>CAVSHR010000001.1:0-66547 GCA_963727625.1 uncultured delta proteobacterium
GGAACAAAAGTAAGCTGATCAAGAAAACATCAAGAACAGATTTCTGGATCAGAGCGTCAAAAAACATCGCGGGGGCGTAAAGCGATAGAATGACAGCAGCGGCGACTCCCGCCGCGCGCGAATAAAAAGCTCGGCCTGCCCAATACAACATCACACAGGAAGCGGCGCCTATGACGATTTGGATGACACGAATCAACCAGAGATCGCGAGCCCCAAAAACCTGAAGGAGGGCTAAAAAATAGGGGTACAGCGGAGCTTGATAAAAAACTTCCCGCCCCAACCAATCACCGCCGGCGATTTGTCGCGACCACTCGGCGTAGCTGCGACCGTCCGCCGCGAGATGGTAAAAGAGCGGAAATGATTCGATCTGAAACAAGTACAGCAGGCGAACACCGAAAGCAGATACAAAGACAGCGATAGAGATGACGAGATCGCTCCCGATGATTGCACCGCCGGAGGACTCGCTGGACGAAGCCGCACCCCTTCTCCTTCTCGAATTCTCGCGGTCCCGCAGATCAGATATTGCGTTCAAAGGTAAAAATAACAGCGACCGAAGTGAACAGTTTGATTCGGTTGACTTTGCCTGCTGGGTAAACACGGGCTGCTACGTCAGTCCTTCTCCTCCACAGACCTCCGCAAATGTTCCCGGAAAGCATCCTTCCCAAGATGTTTTTGTCTCGTGGCAACGGGAAATCGCGATCTAGGGCGACAAAAAACTTGGCGGCGCGATTAGGGTTCATGCGGTGCGGTGAGCGCAAATCTTATCCAGAGCTGGCGAAAGCTCCTGCGGCCCGCCCCGTTGCATCGACTTCTGTTTTTCTTCCTTATCGGTATTTGCATTAAGGGCCTTGACCATTTCCTGAGCCACGCGATTCGTATACTTACTTAGCGGCATGGCCTTTAAACGCGCGATAGACCGTTTCCGAGATTCCCCCCTTTTCCCGACGTTTTCCTTTTTCATAGGCATCCTCCAGGGCTCGAATGACTTTTGCTCTTAGCTCCCCGGGCGCGTACCTGTTCGCCATGCGCCGCACAAAATCTAAATTGGCGACAACCGCGTTCCCTCTGCCACGACTGTTATCAATGACGCTGATGGCAAGCCTTGGCTCGCCGCTATACTTTTTAGCAATTTGCAAGAGAACTCTCGGAGCGCCGATGTGGGTCTGGAGAAACACCTCGACGGGAACTGTTCTCCCTATCCTGTCGGGCTGTGAGAGCGCTCCGTTGACGAACGCCTCAACAGGGTCGCGATAAATATGCACAATACTGACCGTCTTCCCGGCTTCCAAGGCTTGGGTGATTTTTTTATCGGCGGATGGCCAACTCGACAGGGTCGAATCATATATAATCTGGGCGGCCCGAACGAGGTTGGCTATTTGCGCGACACTCGTTATAGCCGTCGATTTACCGGCGGCCGTCCCCCCGGAAGTGAAAACAACTCGGTCAAGCTGATTTGGGCTCGCGGGCTTTTTTAATTCCCTCCGGTAGATCTCTTTGACCAGCGCGCTGGCGGGCTCGTGAACCGCGCGGCTCCACGTCGCCCGCGCTTTGATCGATTTAAAATCTTTGGCCTCGACGCCTCCCGGCGAATAGTCGCTGGACAGTTCCCTCGCATTGTCGGCATTAAGAACATTGCCGAACTTTTCCTGATAACGAGCGATTGCTTCGTCGGCGTGCTTTTCTAAATACTCGGCGAATCGAGCTTCCACCTTACGCTCTGCGGGCGAGAGAGCCTTGCCCCTTTCAATCCTCAGGCTGCCAGGATAATAGCGAAGCGGCCGTTCTGCCTGACCAAACGACCAAGACCAAGAGGCCGCGATGACCAGCAAAACTAGGAACGGTGGTAGATGCCGTGCCCTACGCATCATTGTTCTGAGCTGCTTATATGTCCGTTAAATCATCAGGAACGTGCCGTATAAGGGATGTGAGGCCTTTATCGTGGGGCAGAGAGATTAGTTTGGAAGAAGCGTTCCATTAGCAACATCCCGCGATCAATATTTTATGCTTGATCGCGATAGACTTGGTTCTTCTCTATCAGCTGGTAAAATTCCTCATCATCGATCGAAGCGAGGAGGGCCTCGACCGATCGGATGATGCTATCCCGATTGCTATTCTCAAGCCCTTTTTGGACTGTAAAAACCGCCCGGCGCAGTGCAATTGCGACTTTGCCTCCACGATCCCAAGCGTCATAACCCCTATAACCCTCGCCGTTCACTTTGCTCAGCAGGGTGAGGCCGCCCCGGAGGGATTTCAAACCGTTTTCGTTTTCTCCCAATCGCAGCTGCGTGATCCCGAGGCTTAGCCAGGCGATATCGTCCTTTCCGTCGACGACGAGCGCCCTTTCCAGAATATGCCGCGCATCGCTGTATCTTTTTTTCCTGTAGTACGCTCTACCCAATAGCGTCAGGGTGTCTTTATACGTAGGCTCGTCGCTCGCGACGGCTTCGAGATTGACGATCGCTTTATCAATATCGGCCCCTCGCCGCTTCAAGATTTCTTCTTTACCGGCGTTGTACTTTCCCCCCGTGCCGAGAAAATAATCAGGCCGGGAGCAGCCTAAAGCGACTAACACACATAATGCAAAGTGCCAAGTCTTCATGGGAATCTCCCTTGGTTTTACTACACCATGATAACGCGATTCTCAAGTTAACTGTCAAAGCGCGCCGGAACGCGGCTGACCACGCACGCACGAGCCATCGACAACACTCTGAGCGCCTTGAACATGATCTTGACTTTCTCCGGGCGGGGTGGCTAGTTTTCGTCAGGAGGAAATGGCTATGAAAACACAAAGCGTGTTGCGAATTAGCATCTTCTCTCTGCTTTACGGGATCCTGCTGTGGGGTTGTACCTCGATCAGAGTCGCGGGTGAGATTCAAAAAGGGCGCATGCAGCTGATGTACGGCGACCCCAAAGTCGCCCTTGCCCATTTTCAAAACGCCGCCCGGCTTGAACCGGACTACGTACTTGATTATGCAATTCCTCCTCTATTGTATGAAGGAGTCTGGACCTACGTAGGGCGTGCCTATTATGCCAGCGGGCGCTATATGGAAGCTCGCAGGGCGTTCGAAAAAGCCCGCTCGCAATATGATGACGACGATTTGGCAAAAATCTATCTGGGATTGGTCCTGGGACGTGATGGTGCTCCCAAACGGGGATTGAATGAGCTCGAAGTCGGCTTGAGGGGTCTGAAAGATTGGCTCGAATATATTGAGTTCAACACGCGCGAGGGCCAGTTTTGGGATCCAGGCCGGGAGATCAGGTCGGAAATCGACACGACTCTCACGCTGATTGCAAGCGGCAAAACGGACTGGGAAAGTCTAACCAAAAGCGCAGAATGGGTCGGACTCAAAACTGAAATGGAAATCGACCAGGTCAAGAAAGACCTGTATAGAGACGAGACCAACGACGACAACGATGGCTGCGAGGATTGTTAGTGATCTGAAGACGGCAGTCGCGATAAAAAAAGGGCGCCGCTAGGGCGCCCTTTTTCAGCCAGTCGGTCCTGGTCTACCAGTTATACGCGACGGTCGCGTTCAAGCTGTGCCACTCGCAGCTCTTGCCGACATTACTCGCATTATTGTTCGAGCAACCAACAGCGTTCTGCACGGAGAGCGGCGTATTGGACGAATCCCACCAATTCCACTGCATGCCAACCCGAAGCCCCGCCCTCACCGTGTACCACAGGTCCATTTCACGCTGCAGCAAGCGCATTCTTGAAAAAGAACCGCTTCCAGGCGCACAGTCTACGCCGGTGCCGCAGTCCATGTTGTAGCGGCTAAAGGCCCAGCCAAACAGCACAGAACCGCGGGTCGTCGCAGACCCCGTCAACGGCCCCTTGGGGCTCCATAAATACAGCTCGTTGGCCAGCACAAAACCGTTTGCGTGGACCCCGCGAAAACGATCGTTTTTACCTTCCCAATGGGACATCGGTAGCACAACGTTAAGTGCATAAGGTCCCACCTTGTAAAGGATCGCCGGCTGCAAGAAGCTATGAAGCCCGCCGCCGATAGCGTTATTGCCCGTGTCGATCAGGGTAAATCTCCCGAGCCGCTCGTCAGTCTGCAGCCGTAGCCGGCGATAAGTTGTACTACCGGCACCGCCGGTTAGCGCCGCCACACCGGCGCGGTCGTCGACCGGCTCTAGCTCCGCTTCAAACCGAAGCTCAAGGCCGCTCAGCCATTTGTTCTTGACCTTGGCAAAGGGCTTGCCGCCAATGTAACCTATGAAACTCATCATGTCGCTGTTCGTGGTTCCGCTGTCGCCTGCATTAAGCCGGCCGGTTACGAGATGGGTTTCCAGATCCAAGGTCGAGACGCCCACGGGAACTCCGTCCCAAACTAATCCGATCCCCTGGTGGCTGCCGGTGGCAGTGCTAGCATCACCATCATTGATTGAATTTCTTTCCCAACGCGCGCTGCTGCTCGAGGAAACCGCATGACCCTTCTTTGCCGCGGCATCGAGTCCGACCCTCAGCGCCGGCAAATACGGATTCCACTGCGAGAAATCAAATTCGAGCTGGGCCCTCTGCAGCTCGAGCGGGATATTGTTCTGGTCCATGTCGAACTGGAGATCGAAATTATAAAAACAGTTGCTCCAGCAATAGCTCGTCATAAAAGTGATCCGTCGACCAAAGAGCTTGCCCGCAGTCGCCCCATCGGAATCGTTACCGTCGAGGTGATTATACATCCTCAAATGGAACTGAGAGCTGACATTGAAAGCCCAGCTCTTGTCCGCGGCCGTGACGGTCAACCCCCGGCCCGGCCGATTGGAGAAACTCGGCAAAGCCGCGGCCGCTTCGGTCGCCTGCTTCTTTAGCTCGATCTGCTCCGTCTTGACTTGCTCCTGCTCGGCCTTCAACTGAGCCAGCTCATTTTCCAGAGCCTGGATCTTTTCGTCTACCCCCCCGGCCCGTGCCGGCGTCAGGGCAAATAACAAAACCGCGCCAAGCAGGCAGCCCATCACTCCCAACGCACGCTTGTTCATCGTCGCCTCCTTCTTCCCGTTCAGTTTTTCTCTCCTTCAAAGATGCTGAAGACCAGCAGTTTTTTACTTGAATTAGAAATCTAGGACAATCAGCCTTACGTAGGATTTTTAGCTGGAATTGGCGGCTTAAATACGAGTTTTACGACTAAAGTAGTAGAAGCGAGATCAACGAGCCCCGTGGGCTTTAGGTCGAGAAAGTGGACCAAAAAAAAGGGCGCCGCTAGGGCGCCCTTTTTCAGCCAGTCGGTCCTGGTCTACCAGTTATACGCGACGGTCGCGTTCAAGGTGTGCCACTCGCAGCTTTTGCCGACATTACTCGCATTATTGTTCGAGCAACCAACAGCGTTCTGCACGGAGAGCGGCGTATTGGACGAATCCCACCAATTCCACTGCATGCCAACCCGAAGTCCCGCCCTCACCGTGTACCACAGGTTCATTTCACGCTGAAGCAGGCGCATTCTTGAAAACGATCCGGATCCGGGCGCGCAGTCTGAGCCGGTGCCGCAGTCCATGTTGTAGCGGCTAAAGGCCCAGCCAAACAGCACCGATCCGCGGGTCGTCGCAGATCCCGTCAACGGCCCCTTGGGGCTCCACAGATAGAGCTCGTTGGCGATCTGGAATCCATCCGCGTGCACCCCGCGGAAATTATCGTTTTTACCCTTCCAATGGGACATCGGAAGCACAACGTTAAGTGCATAAGGTCCGACCTTGTAAAGGATCGCCGGCTGCACGAAGCTATGAAGCCCGCCGCCGATAGCGTTATTGCCCGTGTCGATCAGGGTAAATCTCCCGAGCCGTTCATCGCCCCGCAGCCGTAGCCGGCGATAAGTCGTACCTCCGGCGCCACCGGTTCTAGCCGCCACGCCGGCGCGGTCGTCGACCGGCTCTAGCTGCGCTTCAAACCGAAGCTCGAAATTGTTCAGCCATTTGTTCTTGACCTTGGCAAAGGGCTTGCCGCCGATGTAACCTATGAAACTCATCATGTCGCTGTTCGTGGTTGCGCTGTCGCCGGCGCCAAGCCTACCGGTTACGAGATGGGTTTCCAGATCCAAGGTCGAGACGCCCACGGGAACTCCGTCCCACACCAATCCTATCCCCTGGTGGCTGCCGGTGACACTGCTAGCATCACCATCATTGATCGAATTTCTTTCCCAACGCGCGCTGCTGCTCGAGGAAACCGCATGACCCTTCTTTGCCGCGGTATCGAGTCCGACCCTTAAATCCGGCAAATACGGATTCCACTGGCTGAAGTTAAATTGGAGTTGGGCTCTCTGCAACTCGAGCGGGATATTGTTCTGGTCCATGTCGAATTGGAGCGCAAAATCGTAGAAACAGTTGCTCCAACAATAATCGGTCATGAACGTGATCCGTCGACCAAAGAGCTTCCCCGCAACCGCCCCATCGGAATCGTTACCGTCGAGGTAATTATACATCCTCAAATGGAACTGAGAGCTCAGATTGAAAGCCCAGCTCTTATCAGCAGCCGTAAGGGTCAACCCCCGACGCGGCCGATAGGAGAAACTCGGCAAAGCCGCTGCCGCTTCGGTCGCCTGCTTCTTTAGCTCGATCTGCTCCGTCTTGACTTGCTCCTGCTCAGCCTTTAACTGAGCCAGCTCATTTTCCAGAGCCTGGATCTTTTCGTCTACCCCCCCGGCCCGTGCCGGCGTCGTCGCAAATAGAAATAGACCGACTAGCGAGACGACCGCGCTAATAGACCAAATTTTCACTTTCATCCTTCCCTCCTTTTGGGTGTTTATATTTGCCAATTCAATCTCTAATATCTCTAACAATTAATTTTACTACCAACTTTTTTTTCAGCCTTTCAGCGTCAGAACTGCTATCCTGTCGATGACAAGTTGTCTTTATACGGTACGATTAAAGTTGTATCTCACCGGCGAAAACAGCAAAAACCCCTTATGGCCTACGACTTTTAGCGGATTATGGCAGCGCTTGTCAAGAAAATATTTCAAAAATTGACCCATGGGTAAAAACCTCACAAAATATAGTGAGTTAGGCAAGTTAGAACCCCTACGGCTTGTAAAACACTGCCGGTCCCGGAAAGGCAGAGATGGTTCAATGCGGTGCGCGGTGTTGGGTATTTGTACCGACTATTGAGGATTATTATGGATGATTCGGCTGCGACTCTTCCCTGTTTTCACTTTGGTCTCTGGCCGCACGAAAACCCCGTTGGCATTGTCAAGCGATGCATTTAATATTGCTCAACGCCTAGAGATAAGGAAAAAACAACAGTGCGATTGAGAGATATGTCAGCCCTGCCGGTGTTCGCCTTTTTGCTGTTTGGCGGCTGCAGCCCGCGAGTAGTCCATATGACGCCTGCCGAGGGTCGGCCGGGCGCAGTTGTCAATTTTTCAATGGAATATCTCGTTGGCTGGCCGAGAGTCGAGATAGGCGGCAAAATCATCGACTGGCCGCAGCTCAAGCTCACTTCTCTGGATCCCGGGCGAAAAAATGTACCCGGGGAACAACTCGTATGGATCGAAGATAAAATTCTCGAGTTTAGAATCCCGGATCTTCCGCCGGGAGATTACCAAGTCATCGTATACGACGACAAAGGTCCCCCGGGCGACCCGATCTATTCAGCGTTGGAGACTACGGCCTATATTGTTTTCCCCCCTGTCTGGCCTTTCGTCTTCCGCTCCAATCAAGGCGAAGTAACGTTTCGCGTGCTGCCGGCAGAATAACGCCGGCCACCGCCAAGACTTACCGCTTTGGCAAAAGGACTGGCAATCGCTGAAAGGGTTCTATGACCTATCGTTATTCTGCTCTTTGACCAAATTTCTTCGCGGATTATTCAATAGCGGTCGGCGTATCAAAAATAGGCAAATTCTTCCCGGGTTAACCTTGACTCGACAGTACGATGCCGTATATCATTCAGCCCAATGAATATTAAGTCTATTGCGGCAATCAGGCTCGCGTGGGTTACGATCTTCGTGATGGCTCTCTCGGCGGGCTGTTCGTCAATTTCGTTGCCATCCTTGCCATGGTCGAGCGATGCGAAATTGGATCCGACAGCCGAAGCGTTGTACGAAGAGGGCATCCGCAAATTCAACGACAAGCGTTACGTGCGCGCCATCGACAACTTCTCCAAGCTACGGTCAGATTTCCCTTTCAGCCCCTTGCTGACCGATGTAGAGCTAAAAATCGCCGACGCTTATTATCTGAACCAACAGTATCCCGAAGCCATTAACGCCTTCAAAGAGTTCCAATCGATGCATCCGACTCACGAGCAGATCCCATTCGTGATCCTGCGTATCGGCCAGGCACACTTCGACCAATTTACCAGCACGGATCGTGATCAAAAAAATACCGAAATCGCCAAAGGCTATTTTGAAACAGTCTTAACCAACTACCCGAAGTCGCCTCAAGCGGCGGAGGCTCGAGAAAAATTGGCAAAGTGCATCGAATATCTCGCCGAGCATGAATTCAACGTCGCCTACTTCTATTATCAGCAAGAAAAATATCCCGCGGCGCGCGATCGCTTCGAGGAAATTGTGCGCAAGTACAATGACACGCAGACCGCGGTCAAGAGCCTTTTTTATTTAGGCGAGAGTTATCGCAGCGAGAAGAACGCGGTGCGCGCAGCGCTCGCCTACGAGGCGCTGATCCAACACTATCCGCAGAGTAAGTTCGCCGCCGAGGCTAGAACCCAGCTTGCCCAAGTCGAAAAAGAGAAACATGACCCGCTGGCTTTACTGCTGATGCGCGACCGGCGCGCCACAACGGCAGCGGCGGAAGTCAAACCGGACCCGGCGCTGGCAAAGCTGCGTGATTTGAAATTGGTCGCCAAGACCGAGGTGGTTCATGAAAATCCGGGCGATGAGAAAGGGCTCCTGCGCCGCGTCGCCGATACTTTGAATCCATTTTCCTCTTCCGACAACGGCAAAAAAGAAGAGTCGAAACCCGAGAGCACCGTTGAGCTTTTAGCCAAACGCCATCAAGCGCAGCAAAATAAAGAGTCAGGTGGCATACTCTCTTCGCTATGGCCTTTTGGTTCGAGCGACGCCAAAAAGACCCGCACGGCGAGCAACGACCCAAAAGCGAGTAAGCTGGTCAACCAAATCGATCAATCTCTCGCCCAGAAGGGCATCGATCCCGCGGCGCGCCAAGCGGCGTTAAAACCCCCTCCGGCGGATTTGCCGAATACGGACGATCTCGCCAAAGGAGCGCCGCCGGCCACCGAGACCAAGGTGTTGCTCAGTTCCGTTGATAACAAGTTAAAGAAGCAAGGCCTGGACGGCACGAAACTGCCGCCCGCGCCCGAGGCCGCGGCTGGCTTTAAAGACGTTGCCGCGGCTCAAGCGATCGTCGCCAAAGCGCAACCGAGCCAGGTGGTATCTCAAGACGTGCAAAGCAGCGGTATCTTGAACAGCATCGATGAGAAGCTCAAGGCTCGAGGGGTCGAGCCGGCAAAATTTGACAAGGCGCCCTCGGCGGAAGAAATCAAGGCGGCGTCGGCGCAACGGCCACAGGTCAAGAACGTCGAGATTGAGCCCAAGGTGACCCTGGAGAGAGGCCCGCTATTTCTAAACCCAACGGACGTTCCTGCACAAGAGAAAACGCCATCTCCAGCCAGCGCGGCAGCAAAAAAGTCTGAAAACGGCGAGCCCGCCGTCGAAGCGCCGCCTTCTCGGGTTCTGGTAAAGGGGCCGGTACAACCTCAGCTGGCGGCCGCGGAAACTACAAAGGCGTCATCGACTTCGGATAACGAACCCAAAGGGGTCATCGATCAGCTTAGCCAGGACGCGGAGAGTATCAGCAAGGCGCTTAACCCGTTCCGCTGGTAGTCACACCGTTAGTTTGCGTTTTTTCGGCAGGGGTGGTTCGAGACGGTAATCGATCATCGGTTGTCTCGCCCGCTCGGCGCTCGCACCCGAGTACCTGGCGCGAGTTTTTTCGGGTCATCGACGATCACTGAATCCCGCTCCGTCAATCCTTGCACCACCTCGACTTCATCGCCCAGTAGGCGCCCGAGCATGATTTCTTGGCGCAGGGCACGGCCGTCGCGGAATTTGAAAACCGCAGCGCGTTTATTTTCCAAAACGATCGCCGAGCGGGGAATGAATAACGCCTGCCCTTGGGCATCGAGATCGATCCATGCCTCGGCGGCCATACCCAGGCGAAACACTCTTCGCGCGTTGGCAAACACGATTTCAATTACATAACTGCTCGCCGTGCCGCCGCTCTGCGGCTCTAATTGGGTCACTTTACCTTCCGCGGTAACGCCGCGTAGCGCCGCACTCGACACCTCCGCGATCTGTCCGCTGCGCAGCCCTTGGGCATCGTCCCCGGAAACTTCTCCGATCAGTCTTAGCGTGTCCATATTGCCCAACGTCATGATCGCACCATGCTCGCCAACCACCGCGCCAGGCTCGACAAATCTATGGCTCACCCAGCCGCTCACCGGCGCGACCAGACGGGTCAAATCGCGAAGCGCGCGAAGTTGCGCCAGCATCGCTTCCTGCTGCGCGAGTCTCGCCCGCGCCAATTCGGCCTGGGCGCGGCTGGTTGCCGCGGCGCTCTCCGCTCGTTCGAGATCGCGCCGTGGAATGAGGTCTCGGTGCAGCAATTCGCGCTTGGCGGCAAAGAGCGTCTCCGCTTCGGCCAACTCCCGCTCACGCGCTTGCAGTTCTTGCCGCGCCGCGCGTATACCGGTCTCCCGCGCGCCGATGCGCTGCTCTAAACCATCCGCTTCCACCGTGGCTACCCGCTCTCCGGCATTGACAAAGTCGCCGACCTTGAATCGCACTTCGGTAACCTTGCCGGCCAAGGGCGATGCGATGTCAAACACGCCGCCCGGACGAAGCTCGCCGTTTACTTTTATCCGCCGCGGCAGCGACGCGCGGCGTACCTGGATGAGCCGGACGGCAATTTCTTGACCGGCGCCCGCCAGGATGGTTTCCCGCCCCGCAGGTAAATCGAAAAAATATGAGCCGACAGCGAGCGCGCTAATAACGCCGCACGCCGTGAACCAATACCAAGACTTCATTACGTATTAAAATTTCTGCCCAGTGAACGATCGGAGATCAACCCGCAAGCCCGGCTCCTAAACTGACAATAATGATTTTTCGCAATCGTTTGGGTCGCGGGCCAGGCCCACCGAACGACGCTAGCCCGAATGAAACGGGCCCACCGCGGTGTCTGTTTCAACCGCTCGCTAGGGGATTTTGTGCGGCGCGGGGTTCTCCATGCCGAGCTTGGGGGTTATCGGCTCTGCAGTTGGCATGGTTTCGGTATCGTTCGCTTTGCGGCGCAGCTTGCCCGGCAGGGCAACCGCGAACTCCTGGCACTTTTCAAGGTACAGATAGACCACAGGTGTAATATAGAGAGTGAGAACCTGCGAGATGAGCAGCCCGCCGACCACCGCAATACCCAAGGGCTGTCGCGCCTCGGCGCCGGCGCCCCAACCCAGCGCGATCGGCACCGCTCCGACGATGGCGGCCATCGTCGTCATCATGATCGGCCGGAAGCGCACCAGCGCACCCTCGAAAATCGCCTGCGCCGGCGGCTTGCCGTCTTTGCGCTGCCGTTCGAGGGCAAAGTCAATCATCATGATGGCGTTTTTCTTGACGATGCCGATCAGCATGATCAAGCCGACAAAAGCGTAGATGCTCAAGTCCATGCCGAACCAGTAGAGCGCGATGAGCGCACCCAAACCGGCCGACGGCAATCCTGAGAGAATCGTCAGCGGATGGATAAAGCTTTCATAGAGAATCCCGAGCACCAGGTAGACGACAAACACCGCCAGGATGAGTAATACCCATAAGCTGCTGATCGATTTTTGAAATTCCTGGGCGGTTCCTTGAAAGCTCGTGCTGATGGTCCCCGGCAGTGTTTCGCGCGCCAGCTTGTCGATCGTCTGCACCGCGTCGCCGAGCGCCACCCCTTCGCGCAGATTGAATGACAGGGTCACCGACGGCAGCTGGCCGGAGTGATTGACCGACAAAGGGCCGGCACCGTAGACAATCTTCGCCACCGACCCCAAAGGCACCATCGGTTGCGCCGTGCCTGACTGTCCGGTAGTGGAGCGGATGTAGAGCATGGACAGGGCCGACGGATCCTGTTGAAATTTCGGATCCAATTCCAAGATCACGTCATACTGGTTGTTCGGCGTGTTTATCGTCGAGACTTTGCGCGTCGCGTAGGCGTTCCAGAACGCCTCTTGCACTTGGCGCTGCGAGATCCCCTGGGCGGTGATTCCCATGGTCGAGAGCTTGTCGCGGTCGACCACGACCTGGAGCTGCGGGTTACGGATCTGCAAGTCGCTCGCCACATCGCGGAAATTCGGCAGCGCTTTGAGCCTTTCTTCAAACAGCGAAGCCGAGCGGAAAAGCTCCGGCGCGTCGGTGCTCTGCAAAGTGAATTGGTAGAGGCTGCGGCTCAACCGGCCGCCGATGCGAATCACCGGCGGGTTCTGTAAAGAGACGCGGATACCGGGGATGCGCGATAATTTCGGGCGCAATTCGCGGATGATTTCATCGGCGGTCTTGGTCCGCTCGGAGCGATGCTTGAGCTTGACGAAAATGCGCCCGGAGTTGCCGGTCGCGCTGCTGCCGCCGCTGCCGATACGGGAGAAAAAAGACTCGACGTTGGGATCCTTGGCGACGATCGCAGCCAGTTGGGTTTGGTACTGCATCATCTGTTTGGTAGACACCCCTTCGGCGCCTTCCGTATTGATCAACATCTGCCCGGTGTCTTCGCTCGGGATAAATCCCTTGGGCACCAATCCGAACATATGAATCGTCGCGTACAACACGACCACCGAAGCGATCATCGTCGTCACATGGTGCTTCATGACCCAGCCGAGCGAAATCTCGTAGCCTCGGTTCATCGCGTCGAGACAACGGCCGAGAAAGTTATATAACCAGCCGTGTTTCTGCGTTGCCGGCGGACGCAGGTAGCGGCTGCACAACATCGGCGTGAGGCTCAACGAGATAAAGCCTGAAACCAGAATGGCAACGCAAATCGTCACCGAGAACTCGCGCAGCAGGCGGCCGATCATGCCGCTCATGAACAACACCGGGATAAACGCGGCGACCAGAGAAATCGTCATCGACATGATCGTGAAACCGATCTCTTTGGCGCCCTTGACCGCCGCCTCGTAAGGCTTTTCACCTTCTTCCATGTGCCGGACGATATTTTCGAGCACGACGATGGCGTCATCGACGACAAACCCGACGGCCAGGGTAAGCGCCATGAGCGAAAGGTTGTCCAAGCTGTAGTCGAGCAGGTACATGACCGCGAAGGTGCCGACAAGGGACATCGGCAAGGCCAAGCTCGGAATGATCGTCGCCGAGAGATTACGCAGAAATAGAAAAATGACCAGGATGACCAGCACAATCGTGCCGACGAGCGTCAACTGGACGTCGTGAACCGATTCGCGAATGCCCTCGGTGCGGTCGAAGAATATGTCCAATTTGATCGACTGAGGGATTTGCTCACGCAGCTGCGGTAACACTTCTTTGATCGCGTCGACCACTTCCACGACGTTGGCGCCGGCCTGGCGCTGCACGCCTAAAATGATCGCCCGCTTTTCCTTGAACCAGCTCGCCTCTCGGGTGTTCTCAACGCTGTCGAGGACGGTCGCAACATCTTGGAGGCGAATCGGCGCGCTGTTGCGATAGGCCACGACTAAACGCTTGAACGCCTCGGCATTTTTGAGCTGGCCGTCGGAAACCAAAGTGAACGCCTGGTTGGTCGCATCCAAGGTTCCCACCGGCAAGTCGACGTTGCCCCGCTGAATCGCGCTGACGACATCGTCCATGCCGATCTGCCGCGCCGCCAGCTGATTCGGGTCGAGCTGAATGCGCACGGCGAATTTTTGCGAGCCGAAAACGTTCACCTGGGCCACGCCGTTAATCATCGAAATGCGTTGGGCCAGAATGGACTGAGCGTATTCGTCAACGGTCGACAAGGGTAAGGATTCCGAGCTCAGGGCCATCAGAAAAATCGAATTGTTCGCCGGGTTAACCTTACGGTAGGAGGGCGGGTTGTTCATATTCGGCGGCAGGTCGCGTAGCGAGCGCGAAATCATCGATTGCACGTCCTGCGCCGCCGCGTCGATATCCCGGTTGAGATTGAATTGCAGGGTAATCTGCGTGCGCCCGAGGGTGCTCACCGAGTTGATCGAGTCCAGACCCGAAATGGTCGCAAACTGTTTTTCCAGCGGCGTTGCCACGTTGGCAGCCATCGTATCCGGGCTAGCACCGGCCAGATTGGCGCTGACCACGATGGTCGGGAAATCCACCGGCGGCAAGTCGCTCACCGGCAAAGATCTGTAGCCCATGAAACCAAAAAAGAGTATGCCGACCATGACGAGCGTCGTCGTGATCGGCCGGCGGATAAACAGTCCGGAGATGTTCATGATTCGCCTCGCGCTGCCGCGTTAGCCTTACGCCCGGGGGAGCCGGCGCGGTCACGATCGCCGCGCCCTTTTCTGCTATCGCCATTGGCTCCATCCCTCGCGTTGCCGGTCGCGCCTCTTTCAGTCTTCATAGCCGGCTCGGCATTTTCGCCGCCTGCTTTTGTGCGCCCCCGCCCCCGTCTAACCCCGCTCTTGGCGTCCGCCGCGGTTTTTGTCGCGTTTTTCACTTCGATGCGCGAGCCCGGTCCGAGCAAGAATTGCCCTTCGCGCACTACCCGTTCACCCGCGCTTAGCCCTTTGGAGATAATCGCTTCGCCTTCGTTGGTCCGAGCCAGGGTGACCGGTCTCATTTCGACTCGGTTGTCGTCCTTGACGACAAAAACATGTTGCCCTTCCTGACCTACCTGTATAGCTTCGGACGGAATCACCACGAGATCGGACTGAGTTGCCAGCGTCAAGGCAACATTGACGAATTGGCCGGGCCAGAGGCGCCGCTCGGCATTGGCGAAGACGCCTTTGAGCTTGACCGTGCCTGTAGCGCGATCGACTGCGTTGTCGATAAAATCCAATTTCCCTTGCTCCGGGCGGCCCTCGTCTGAAGCAAAGCTGGCTTCCACGCTCAAGGCTCCTCTAGCGCTGTGGCGCTTGAGGTCGGCGAGGTGCTGCTCGGGAACGGCGAAGGTAACATAGATCGGATTGATCTGATTGATGACCACAAGCGGCGCGCCGTCATTGACTCGAACCAAGTTTCCTTCGTTAACCAATAGGCTACCAACCCGGCCGTTGATCGGAGAATAAATGTAGCAATAGCTCAATTGCACCTTAGCGTTTTCCACCGCGGCCTTGTCGGCATTGACGACCGCTTCCGCAGCGTCTGCGTTGGTTTTGATCTGATCGTATTGTTCGCGCGAGACGTATTGTTTCTCGACCAGCTCCGCATAACGGCGGACCTGCTCGCGGGTATTTCTCAGCTGCGCCGAATCACGAGCTAAATTGGCCTCCACTTGCTTCAGCGCCGCCTCCAAAGGACGCGGGTCGATGGTGTAGAGAAGCTGGCCTTTCTTAACGTCCTGGCCTTCCTTAAAATGAGCCCGGTTGAGCACGCCGGTAACCTGGCTCTTGACCGAGACTGTCGCAAAAGCTTCGACGTTACCCACAGCGCGAATCTGCAGCGGAACGCTTTTTTGCACTGCCGTGGCGACCACCACGGGGACCACTGCGCTACCTCGCGACCGGCCGCCGCGCCCCTGCCCTTGTTGCCCCTGAGCCGCGCCGGGCTGTCCTTGACGGCGGCCGCCATCGGAACTTTCCGGGTTGGTTTGCGGGCTCACCCGCGGTTTATTGATCGACCAGGAGGAGTATTGTTGGAAACCGGCAAAACCGACGACGACAAGGAGTAGTGCGAAAACCCATATAGAACGTCTCATAGCAGGACCTGTTTAGCCCCTTTCGACTAACACCGGAATTACTTGATCGATCCCGGCTTCAATACCCCGACCCGGCTATCCCCCATCGCCCGCGCCAGTTGCGCGTCGGCGATCTTATAATCATAAACTGTGCGTATATAGGTGGTTTGCGCGTCCGTGTAAAGGGTTTCCGCATCGGTAACTTCGATGATCGAGCCGACACCGACTTCATAACGCCCACGCGCGAGATCGAGGTTCTCCTTGGCCGCCTTGGCGGCCGACTCCGTCGCTTTGATCCTTTCCTGGGTTTCGACCACCCTAAGGTAACTCTGCTCGACCTCCAGCGCAATCTGCTGCCGGCGGTCCTCTTCCTGGGCTTTGACGTTGTAATAGTTGTGCAAAGTCTCTTCGACTCGATTGGTCGTGCGAAAGCCGTCGAAGATCGGGATGTTCAAGCTCAGTTGCACCGACCAGGTCGGCTGCAATGGAAAGGTGTTCACATTTCGCCCGTTGACCGTCTGATCGCTGACATGGCGCCGGCCATAACTCGCATCGAAATTAATATCGGGCAGGTGGCTGCGCCGCGCGGTGGCAATCAATTGATCCGAGGCGCGTCGCTGGGCCTCGAAGCTCTTTAACTCCGTGCGCGAATCGAAGGCGACATCTCTTGCGCCGGCAAGATTCATCGAAAACACCACTTCCGGTGAGTCCTCCGCCACCGGCTGCTCGGGGAGACGCGGCGAGCCCATGGCATTGCGCAGGGTCACCCAGGCCACCTTGACCGAGTTTTCCGCGGCGATTAAATCAGCTTGCGCCGTGTAAAGATTTGCCTCGGCGCGGGCGACGTCGATTTTGGCCCGGGTGCCGACCTCGAAGAATCCCCGCGCTTGGCGCACCAGCAGCTCCCGGTTGCGCACCGTGTCTTTCCGCACATTGACGATCGCCTTGACCCCCAAGTAAACATAGTAGGCCTGTTTGATCGCAAGGATGATATCCTGGGTGGTGGTTTTATAATCTTGCTTGGTCGCGTTCAAAGTTTCCCGCGCCGCCTGGACGTTGCCTTCGCGCTTACCGAAGTTGTACAGCGTCATGTTAAAGTTCGCCTGGCTCGAGAACGCGTCCGCCGCGTGATCGTTTCCGCCGCTGGTGCTGCTCTGGCTGGTCCGGTAGGAATTACTTAAGCTAATCGTGGGATAGTAAGCGGCCGTTTGTTGGCCGAGCACCGCCGCCTGAGAACCTATACGTTCGTTCGCCGATTTAATTCTCGGATGATTGTCTAGGCCGATGCGCACCGCGTCTTCGATCGTGAGCAGTTTACCGGTGGGCGAAGGCGAAGTTTGATTTGCCGGCGCCGCTTGCACCTGCATTTGGATGTCCGCCGCGTACGCGGACCGGGCTAGATCTCCTTGCGCCGCCAAAACGGCAATCAGCAAAACTAAAAATCCCTTCCTCGCAGTCATAGAGTGAGACCCTCCCTTGCTCAAGCGCCCGCAGAATATATGTGTTTTGCCCGACGAAATCAAAACTGCTGCGAGCCAGGTTGTTGACTTGCCTTTCCAACGCTCAAAGGCTGTTTCCTCGACCGATCACAGTAGCGGCACGAAAATTCTCAGCGCGCCGCCGCCTTTGATTTTCATCGGGAGCGCCAATAGGGTTAGCCAAGCCGACGAATTTTCCTTTGTCCCGGGCGGCAGCGCGAAACGTAAAAAACGCGCGACACAACGACAACGCGGCGAGCGTTCTTATCATAAAGCCTCTGGCCTAGCGATGGGTTGGTAAAAGCTCGAAAGGTTCAGGGGTTCTTTCGGATGGCGTCTAGCTGTCTTCTCGCGTCGGCAAAATCGGGGTTAATTTTAAGCGCGGCTTCAAATGCTATTTCCGCCTCGGCCGTGCGGCCGGCGGCGGCCAGCGCTCTGCCCAATTCGTAATGCGCCACGTCGTCGTCCGGGCAGATCGCCAAGCCTTGGCGGTAGAGCGAAATCGCTTCCTCTCGGTTCGTCGATAATTGCGCTTTGTCGAAATATTCGCGAAAGGCGCGGATGCAATCTTTTCGTTTTTGGTCCTGAAGCTGCTTGCCGGCGGCCAGCGCTTCCAATTCCTTGCGCTGCCGGGCAATCTCCGCTTCCTGCTGGCGGATTTGTTCCGCCTGGCGCTCAAGGAGTTCCGAATTGCACGCGGTAAAAATTACCGCCGCGACTAACAAAACCAACACGTGGATTAATGGCTTGGAAAATCTTTTCATAACGCAGGTCATTCCACCTTAGATCTCATGGATTCCAATGCAAGATAAATCTTTTCCGCCTTGATCGGCAAGTCTTTGATACGCGCGCCGACGGCGTCATAGATGGCGTTGGCGATCGCCGGCGCCACGGGAATCAGCCCGCTTTCGCCGATGCCCTTGGCGCCGAAAGGACCGTTGCGGTCGGGCACTTCGACGCAGATCGAATCGATCACTGCCGGCATGTCGCCGAGTGAAGGCAGAACATAATCGACCGAATTGGGATTGATCAGCTGGCCGTTGTCGTAGGCGATCTCTTCGAACAGCGCTTGGCCGATGCCGGTGATCGCCGCGCCGACCAGCTGCTGACGGCAGCCGAGTGGGTTAAGCGCCTTGCCCACGTCCACCGCGCTGACATATTTGATAAGCCGGCACTTGCCCGTGTCGGTATCCACTTCGACTTCGGCCGCCCCCGCGGCGAGAAACCAAAAAGCCGAAGTGGTCTTCTCGCCGAATTCATCTTTAACCGAAGTCTTCACCTGGCCCTCGCCGACCAGCGTGCCGCCCTGCATCCCGAAGCGCTTGAACATCACCTCCGCATAGTCGAGTTGGGTTTCCGGCAAACGAAACTTACCGTCGGCAAAGCTGATTTTCTCCGCGGGAACGCCATATTCGGTTGCGACGATTTGCTTGAGCTGACGCAGAACGTCCCGCGCTGCCAGCTGCACCGCTTTGCCCATGTGAAAGGTCGAGCGGCTCGATGAAGTCGTCAAATCGTACGGTACCACGTCGGTGTCGACGCCGAGCACTTGAATTTGTTGCATCGGAATCGCCAGCTCTTTGCCGGCGATCTGCGCCAGCACGGTCTCCGAGCCCTGCCCCATTTCCACGGTTCCAGTATAAATGGACAGACTCCCATCTTCGTTGAGCTTCACCACCGCAGAGGAGATCGAAGGCGTGATCGTCGCTTTGATCATGCAGGCCAGCCCCTTGCCGCGCCTCCAATTCGATCCGCTTGAACCTTGAACCCTTGAATTCTTGAACTTGTTTGAATTCCAACCAATCGACTTCGCCGCCTCGTCGAGACATTCCTTGAGCCCCACCGCGCGCAGCGTCTCGTCCGTGACGAATCTATCGCCCTCGTTGTAGCCATTCTTTTTGCGCAGTTCGAGGGGATCGATTTTCAGTGCCGCGGCGATGATGTCCATCTGCGATTCCACCGCCCAGGCCGATTGCGACACGCCGAAGCCGCGAAACGCGCCCGCCGGCGGTTTGTTAGTATAGACCGAATAGGAGTCAATCTTGAGATGAGGAATTCTGTACGGTCCCGCCGCCGTATAACCCGATTTCTTCGCCACCCGCGGCCCGATCTCAGCGTACGCTCCGGTGTCGAGATGAATCTCACACTCGCGCGCCACCAGCGTACCGTCGTTCTTGACCCCGGTCTTCATGCGAATGAACGCGGCGTGCTTGGTGATCGTATAAAAAACTTCCTCGCGCGACAGCACGATGCGCACCGGCCGGCCGGCCTTCTGCGCCAGCGCGACAGTGATCGGCTCCACCTTCGGATAGACCTTGCCACCGTAGCCACCGCCGAGGTACGGCACGATAACGCGCACTTTCGCCACCGGCACTTTGAAAATATTGGCCAGCTGGGTACGCACCACAAAAGGGTTTTGCGTCGTCGCCCACACGGTAATCCGGCCGCCCGGATCGACGGCGGCTATGCAGGCATGGTTCTCGAGAAAGCTATGCTGCGTCGCCGGCAGGGTGAAGACATCTTCGAAAACTTGGTCCGCTTCGGCAAAACCTTTTTGAATGTCGCCGCGGTGGAGTTTGAAATGAGTGCAAACGTTGGTGCCCTCGACCGGTTTGAGCTCGGCCAGATCGGCAAATCCCGATCCGGGTAGTTGCACCGAATCATGAACCAGTACGGCGTCCGATTTCAGGGCCTGCTGCACGTCGAGCACGCTGGGCAGCTCTTCATACTCGACTTCGATAACCTTCAACGCTTCTTCGGCCGTGTCGACGGTCAAGGCCGCTACTGCCGCCACCGGATCGCCCACATGGCGCACCTTCTCCGTGGCAACGATGGTTTGGTCTTTAAAGACCGGGCCGTAGTAGGGCTCGATCCCTTCGTCGTGCAGGATGTCGTCGCGCGTGAGCACCGCAACGACGCCGGCGACCTTGAGGGCCGGCGAAACATCGATGCGCCGAATGCGCGCATGCGGATAGGGGCTGCGCAGAATCTTGCCGTGGCACATGCCCGGCACACTCATGTCTGCCAGATACTGCGCCTTGCCGGTAACTTTCGTCAGATAATCCAAGCGCCGATAGGATTTGCCGATTTCCGTCACTTCCATCGCGTCAGCTCCCCGCCACGTTCTGGATTGCCCGGACGATTTCTTGATAGCAGCCGCAACGGCAAAAGTTTCCCGCTAGATAGTCGCGGATCTGCTGTTCCGACGGCTGCGGGCATTCGTCGAGCAGCGCCTTGGCGGCGAGAATGAATCCGGAGGTGCAGTAGCCGCACTGCAGCGCGCCGAATTCCATGAAGGCTTCCTGAAGCGGATGCAGGGCGTCTTTTTGGCTTAAGCCTTCCACGGTTAAGATTTCACCGCCATCGGCGTCCACAGCGAGAAACGAGCAAGCGCTCACCGGCTTGCCGTTGAGCAGCAGCGTGCAGGCGCCACAAACTTGAATATCGCAACCTAGCTTGGCGCCGGTGAGACCAAACTGCTCGCGCACAAGGTCTAACAGCATCGTGCGCGGCTCGATTTCAGCGCTGCGCTCCATTCCGTTTACTTTGAGCGAGATCGATTTTTTCATTTATTTCCTAGCGCCCGCGCGTAAGCTTTTATCGCCGCTCGCTTAACCAACGTTCCAACGATCGCCCGTTTGTACGGCTCCGAGCCGCGCAGATCGCTCGTCGGCCTGCATTCGGTCGCAGCGATCTTTCCCGCTTCAAGAGCTAGTTCCGGAGACACTTCTTTGCCGATCAAACTTGCTTCGGCTTCGTGCGCGCGTACCGGCGTCGCGCCGACGCAACCGAGCACGACGCGCGCGGCCGCCACGGATTTATTTTCTCCGTCCAAGGTAAACCGCACGGCGACGCCCGCCGACGGCTTATCGACCACGGAACTGCTGGAGAAGCGGAGGTATTCGATGCCGGAGCGCGGCGGCAGCGGCGGGATCACCACTTGCGTAATGATCTCGTCCTCGGCCAAACTCGTCGTGTAAAAATCGATGAACAGCTCTTCGACCGGCATCGCGCGCTGCCCCGCCGGGCCGGTAATTTTCAATTTTCCATCCAGCGCAATGAAAATCTGCGACAGATCGGTGAGCGGCTCCCCGGAGGCAAGATTGCCGCCGACGGTGCCCATGTTGCGCACCCGAATGTTGGCGACTTCCCGTTCGGCTTCGCACAGCACCGGGAATTTATCCTTGACCAGCGCCGAGGATTCTAGCTCGCGATGGGTCACCAGCGCGCCGATGATCAAACCTTCGTTCGCGTCGTAGCGAATTCCTTTAAGCTGGGGAATCTTTTTGATGTTGACCAGAGATTTAGGTTCAAGAAGTCCCTGCTTCATGAGGATGGTGAGATGCGCCCCGCCGGCAAAAACTTTCGCTTCGCTGCCATGTTGTTGTAGCAGGGCGCAGGCTTCAGCGACTGTCGTCGGTTCAAGGTAGTCGAAATTCTTCATGCGCCGTTCAGGAAAATTCGAATATCGAAATTCGAAACAAGCTGGGAAAACTCAAATCCAAATATTAAAATCTGAAACGGCCCAGTTTGGAATTGTTCGCTCTTCGATCATTTGAATTTGTTTCGGATTTCGAGTTTATGCCATTTTCTAGAGGTACTTCACCTTATCGACGCCGGGGATTTCAATTTTCTCGAAACGCCAGCGGTCCTTCATCGGCGCGGTGGCGTCGATGCCCAGCCCGGCCGTCACCCGCGCTTCGGGGCAGGAAGGATCTAAAGTGGAACAAGCGATGCGCGGCACGATGATCGCGTCTTTGTCCGCTTGAAAGCGCGTCGACATCGCCCACTCCACCTGCATCGGGTCGAAGGCGTCGATGTCGTCGTCGACCACAATAACCTGCTTGAGACCGATGCCCATGGACAAAAGCGCCAGGATTACGTTTCGCCCTTCGTTCTCGGCGCGCTTTTTAATTGAAATGACCACGTGATGACGAAAGGTCCCGCCCGGCGTCATATTGACGCCGCGCACTTCTGGAACAATCTTTTTCGCCTCGCGGTACACCACCGCGGCGTTGCCGTATTCGATCAAAGTGTGGTTCTCAGTTACCGGCATGCCGGTGAGCGCGGTCTGCCAGATCGGATTCCGGCGCATGGTGATCGCCGTAACTTTAACCACTGGAGATTGCTTGGCCTCGCTGTAACAACCGGGATATTCACCGTAGGGTCCATCGGCGACCCGCTGGCCGGGAATCGTCATGCCTTCGATAACCACTTCGGCAAAGGCGGGGACTTCGACGTCGATGGTCTCGCACTTGGTCAATTTCACTGCCGCGCCGCGAAGGCCGCCAGCGACATAAAACTCGTCGATGCCGAACGGCACGCGCGCTTGTGAGCCGACCACGATGGCCGGCTCGACGCCGACCGCCGTGGCAACTTCCAAGCCGCGGTTATTCTCTTCGGCTTTCAAGATCATCCGGCCGAGATGATGGTCCGCCGGCGCCCATAGCGACAGTCGGTCTTTGCCGAGCACCAGCATGCGGTGAATCGATAGATTGCGCACACCGGTGTCGAGGTCTTTACCGACTTGCATGCCGATGGTGACATAGGGACCGCAGTCTTTGCTCGCATGGGTGACAATGGGCAGCTTGCTCAAATCGACCTGCTCGCCGGTCCATTTGATTTCTTTGCAGGGCGCGTCGCCGATGACTTCGGGCGGAATGCGTTGGTCTTCCAGAGTCAGATAGCGTTCCAGCATCTGCTCTTGCGGCACGCCGAGCCCGAGAGCGACCAGCTTGCGCGTCGCGAAAAGGCCACCTAAAACGCGCCAGCCTGGGTAGTCTTTGACGTTTTCGAACAGCAGTGCCGGCCCATCGATATCCGAAGTTTTGCGAATACCGGCGGCAATTTCATATTTGACGGCGACTGCGTCTCTGATCCGCAGTAACTGTCTTTGGCTTTCAAGGTGAGTTAGGAAACCTCTGAGATCTTCGAACATGGGCAGTTCCTTTTGTCGAACTGGAGGCCGCTGAATTCAACCCGCCAGGCTCGCGTCCGCTGGGACACTTTTAGCAGCGAAGTCCCTCTCAGTTCAACCTGAACCGAGCTGGTATGCCGAGCGCCCCGTGCGAGAAAAGCAATATCAGCAGGATCCCTTGAGCTAGCAGGAGAGGCCTTCCTTGACAGCGCTTGGCCATTTGCATCATAAAACCTTGCAGACCCATCGCCGGCAGGGAGGTTTTTTTTCATGGCGAAAGATCTACGCAGTTATCTGGACGAATTGTTGGAGAAGCACCCCAAAGACGTCGTTGTCGTCGATAGGGAAGTCGACCCGCGCTACGAAGCCAGCGCCATCGTCGAGAAGCTTGAGAAAGAAAATAAATTTCCATTGGTCTTTTTCAAAAACATCACGGGCTCGAAGCTTCCCCTGGTGATCAACCTCGGCGCCACCTATGAGAGACTCGCCTTATCCCTCGGTTCTCCGTCGGTGCCGCAGATGGTCAAAGATCTGGCCCACCGCGAGCACCATCCGATCCCGGTGAAAGAGATCGCCGCCGCAGACGCCCCCTGCAAGGAAGTCATTCTCAAGGGCGCCGACGCCGACTTGGATCTCCTGCCGGTTCTAACTCACAACGAAGGCGATGCCGGCGCTTACATCAACGCCGCCGCGCTGATCTGCAAGGAGCGCGGCACCGGCGCGGTCAACGTCGGCATCTACCGACACCAAAAGCAGGGCAAACGGCAGCTCGGCTTGATGATCAATCCGAGCAACCACGCGAGCTACATGCGCGCCGAGTACGAAGATCACAACGAACCAATGGAGGTGGCGCTGGTCATCGGCCACCATCCGGCGCTCAACATGGCCGCCGTCAGCAAGCAGGCCGGCGTCGGTTCGGAGCTGGAAATTGCCGGCGCCTTTCTCGGCGAGCCGCTCGAAGTGGTCAAAGCGGAGACGGTTAATCTCATGGTGCCGGCCCATGCCGAGATCATCATCGAAGGCATCGTGCCGCCGAAGAAGCGCCACTACGAAGGCCCTTTTGGCGAGTGGCCGCATTACTATTATAAGGAGGGCGAACAGCCCTTCATCGAAGTGACCGCGATCACCATGCGCAACAACCCCATCTATCAGAGCATCCACAGCGCACATTTCGAACATAATATCATCGGCGCGGCGCCGCGTTTGGGCAGCCTGCTCAAGCGCGTCCAGGAGGTCGTGCCAAGCACCACCGGCGTCAACCTGCCGATCTCGGGCGCAGCCCGCTCGCACTGCTATATCTCGGTCAAGAAGCGCGCCGAGGGCGATCCCAAGCAAGCCGCCCTCGCCGCCCTGGTCACCGATCCGAGCATCAAACATGTCATCGTCGTCGATGACGACGTCGATGTGTTCAATGAGACGCAGGTGCTCTGGGCGCTGGCGATGCGCTTTCAGGCCGACCGCGACCTGGTCGTGATACCGAACATCATCGGCTCGCACTTGAATCCCACGGCCTATGGCTACGATCGCTTGGCGCGCGGCCCGATGGAAACGAAATTGATTTTCGACGCCACCAAGCCGCTGCCGCCCTACGATTTCCCCAAAGAGGCGCAGGTGCCGGACGAAGTGCTCAATAAAGTCGACCTCACGCGGGACACGCGGCCTTACGAGCCGGGCAAAGACGACAAAGCGATTACAGGCAGGTATTAGAGAACAGCAGCGATGACGGGCAGAAGCGTTTCACGAAGGATCATGATGGAGAATCGGCGAATTCGCTTTTTGATTTCGTCGGCGCCTTCATTCGCCGCCGCGCGATCAGCGATACCCCATCGCCGCCAGGAACTGTTTCAACGAAGAGAATTTTAAGTAGGGATTGGTCTTTTTCTGCTCGCCGATCGTGGCGTGCGGCTTCGCGGCGTAATTGTGGCCGGGGAAAAGAATCGTTTCGTCCGGCAACGCCATGAGTTTCTGGGTCAGGCTGTAATACATCTGCTCGGCATTGCCGCCGGGAAAATCCACCCGTCCGCAGGCGTCGATGAACATCGTGTCGCCGGAAACAACACGGCCGTCGACAAGAAAGCATTGCGAGCCAGGGGTGTGGCCGGGGGTATGCAGCAATTGAATCTCGACGCCGCCCACGTCGATCTTATCGCCGCTATCGGTCTTCACAATATCGGACGGAGCGAGGCCCTTCAGAGCCTCCGCCTCGACCCTGTGCACCACGACTTTCGCTTTGCACTTGCTCAGAAGTTCGGTAACGCCGGGGATCTCGACATTCGCGAACCGCCCGCCAACGTGATCGGGATGGGTGTGGGTAACGAAGGCATGGGTGATTTCGACGTCGTCTTGAGCCGCGATTTTGAGGACCGTGTCGATTTCCCACGCGGCGTCGACGACGGCGACTTTGCGAGTCTCTGTCGAGCCGATTAGATAAACATAGTTCTGCATTGGACCGATTTCGATCTGTTTAAAATAAAGTCGGTTATCCATATTTGGCTCTCCCCCTCCTTCATCCTCCCCCACACGCAAGACTCAGAGTCGCGCCAACCCTAGACTCTACACCCTAAACTCTCGACCCTTAGCCGCTCTTCGCCCGCTACATCCCCATGATATTGTAGCCGGCATCGACGTGAAGGACCTCGCCAGTCACCGCGCTGCCCCAATCGCTGCACAGATAGAGCGCGGTCTTACCGACCTCTTCGGCGTCGATGTTGCGTTTGAGCGGGGCGCGCTCGGCGACGTGATGGAGCATGGACTTGAAATCGGAAATGCCCGCGGCGGCGAGAGTTCTGAGCGGACCGGCGGAAATCGCGTTGATCCGAATCCCCTTCGGTCCGAGATCATGGGCGAGGTAGCGCACACTGGCTTCGAGCGCCGCCTTGGCGACGCCCATGACGTTGTAATTGGGGATCACTTTTTCCGAACCCATGTAGGTCAGCGTCAGGATCGAGCCGTTGCGCCCTTCCATCAGCGGCGCCGCTTTCTGCGCCAGGGCAATCAAGGAATAAGCGCTCACGTCCATGGCCAGATGAAACCCCGCGCGGCCGGTCTGAACAAAAGGATTGGCGAGGTCCTCCTTATTGGCGAAGGCGATGGCGTGGATCAGGATATCAACGCCGCCCCAATCCTGCTTGAGTGCCGAGAAAACTTTTTCGATCTCTTCATCCTTGGTGACGTCGCAAGGCAGGATAATCTTCGAACCAATGCCCTCGGCCAACGGCCGCACGCGCTTTTCCAAAACTTCGCCGGCAAAGGTAAATGCCAACTCCGCGCCCTCGGCGTGAAAAGCCTCCGAGATCGCCCAGGCGATGCTCCGCTCGTTGGCCACACCGAAAATCGCCGCTTTCTTCCCATCCAATAAACCCATCGGTCAACCTCCGTAATTCCTACGCTGGAACCGTCGCGAACTATGAACTTTCTCGGTTCCCGCCCTTTTGCCTTTTTACTTTTGCCTTTTGCCTTTTTCCACCAGCCCCCGCTGCCAGAGATACTCAGGCTCACCTGTTTGCTTGGCGATCCAGCGCGATAGCACGAAGAACAGATCGCTTAAACGATTGACGTACTTGAGCGCGTCGGCGTTGATTTCTTCCGTGCGCGAAAGCCGCAAGATTTCCCGCTCGGCGCGCCGGCAGACCGTCCGGCATTGATGCAGATAGGCGCCGATACGCCCGCCGCCTGGCAGGATAAACGACATGAGTGGCTCGAGATCCTTCTGGCACCGGTCGATTAGTTTTTCCAGGCGCGTGATTTCTTGATCGCCGACGCGGAACATCCCCGGTTGGAAAAACTCCGGCGGCGTCGCCAGCTCGCTACCTAAATCGAAGAGCTCGTCTTGCAACCGGCACAACACCTCGTCTAAAAATTGGTGCGCCTCGCCTGCGTCGAGGCTCTCTTCGTTGAATACCCGGGCCAAGCCGACGATGGAATTGAGCTCGTCGATGGTGCCGTAGGCGTCGATGCGCGGCGAATCTTTGGGCAGGCGTTTGCCGCCGACCAGGCTGGTTTCGCCGCCGTCGCCGGTACGGGTATAAACTTTGGTGATTCGAACCATGGCCGGTAATGTGCGACCGCTAAGAATTTCGTACGCAACCCCGGCGATTTTAGCTTCGCCGTCTGCGCCCACTGATTTTATAACTTTTTCTGCCAAATAAGGTAAGCCGGGATACCGAGGCCGACAATGAAGACTCCGACTAAGGATTCCCAGGGTTTCTCGACGACCGAACCCCAGACGATCCAAAGATTCGCCGCGATAAACAAAATCGGTACGACTGGATAACCCCAGAGTTTGTAAGGGCGCTTGAGGTCCGGTTTTTTAAAGCGCAGTACGATGACCGAGCCGATGGTCAACGCAGAGAACAAAGTAATGATAACACTGACATAGGTAAACAACGTGGCGAACGTGCCGGTGAGGATGAGCATGCAGGACCATACCGCCTGGAGAATGATCGCATTGGTCGGCGTGCCGAAGGTCGGGTGCACCCTGGTCAGCCCCTTAAAAAATAAGCCGTCCTGGGCCATCGCGTAGTAGATGCGTGGGCCGATCATAGTGACGACGTTGAGAGCGCCGAGAATCGACACGGTGATCATCGCCGTGATCCATGCCGAGGTCTGATGACCGAACAACGCCGTAGTCGCAACTTCCGATACTCGAAGCGCGCCCTTCATCTCCGTTACCGGCACACCGTAAATATAAACCAGGTTGATCGCCAAATAGAGCACGATGACGATGGAAACTCCCCAGAGCAAAGCACGCGGCAGATTTATTTCCGGATCTTTGACCTCGCCGGCGATATAGATCACCGCGTTCCAGCCCGAATAGGCGAAGATCGCCGGAATAAATGCCGCGGCAAAAACGCTCGAATCGCTGATCTTTTCCCAATCGAAGAACGGTCTGAAATGCGCCGTGTTGCCCTGGCCGACGAAAACGCCCAAAACGATAATTCCCAACAGCGAGCCGATCTTCAAAGTCGTCAGCACGTTTTGTGTCAGCGTTCCTTGGCGCACGCCCAGACAATGCAAGCCTGAAATCAGCAGTACGATGGCGATCGAAAACCCTGTGCCGAGGGTCGCATGAATCGATAAACCCAAAACACTGAACGAGAAAATTGTCTCTTGTGAGCCGAGCACCGGAAAGAAAAACGCCATGAAACCGCTGAAGCCCACGGCGAGAAATGCGATCGCGCCGGAAAACGTCACAAGAAACGACGACCAGCCGGACAGAAAACCGGTGAGTTTACCGTAGGCTTCGCGAATGTAAACATAATCGCCGCCGGCGAAAGGGAGGCTCGCCGACAACTCGGCGCAGCTCAGCGCCCCGGTCAGCGCCAAGAGCCCGCCGAGAACCCACACCAGCAGAACTCCCCCGGGCGTGGGTAACGTCTCGGCGATCACCCCGGTGGTGACGAAGATCCCGATGCCGATCATGTCGCCGGAAATCAGCATCACCGCATCGAACAGGCCAATTTGTCGCTTGAGCTCGTGTTGCGCCATGGCGACTATCCTTAGCAGGGAATTGGCCAGGCAAGCAACTTATTCGCGCAGCAATCAGCCTTCCGCCCCGCACCGTTGGAACGGCACAGAAATATGTTAGCATTTTGACTGATCAGAACCGGAACAGCGATCGGAGGCGTACTGTGCGTCTAGTTTCCTTAATTCTTGCGTTGATCGTCCTGCCCTCGCCCATTGCGGCTCAAGACGCGGTCACGCGCGACCAGCACCAGATGCATCGGCTGCACAACGATCCGATGGCATACATCGGTGCGCTGGAAGACCCCAAGCGCGATCTCTACCAGAAACCGCGCGAAGTTCTAGCCGCTCTGAAGATCAAGCCGGGTGAAGTCATCGCCGACATCGGCGCCGGCTCGGGCTACTTTACCTTCCGCCTCGCCCAGCATGTCGGCAAGCAAGGGAAAGTTTATGCGGTGGATGTGAGTCCCGATATGATCTTGCATCTCAACCGGCGCATCCGCGATTTGAAAGCCGCGAACGTGGTCACGGTGCTCGCCGATCCCGACGACCCGCTGCTTCCGGAAGGTTCGGTAAATCGCTTTTTTTTCAGCGACTCCTGGCACCATATCGAAAATCAGAGCAAATATCTGGCGTTGATGAAAAAACTCCTCAAGCCCGGCGGCGAGATCGTCATGATCGATTTTCAAAAGAAAGAACTACCCTTCGGCCCGCCCATGCAGATGAAAATCGCCCGAGAGGACCTAGTCAAGCAGATGGAAAGTAACGGTTTTCGCCTGACCAAGGAGTATACTTTTCTGCCCTATCAGTATTTCTTGGAGTTTGTCCTAAAAGGCTAGGCGCTCCAGTGCCCCCGGTAAAATACTTGCTGGGTAATTTCGTTATCGGCGGCGCCGCCGAAGGGCGCCATTCAAAGCTCGGTTTGAGCCGTTCGAGCTCGAAGTCCATCCGGTCGATGAGGAACGGCACCCAACTGCTGCCCGCTTCCAGGAACACGACTTTGGTTTTTGGAAACCGTTCCGAGACGCCGCTCAAAACGATGGTGATGCAATGCATCGCGATCGGCAGCGGGTGGCTGAGCACATGAGCTTCGATATGGCGGCTGAAAACTTCCAGCCCCAAACCCGCTTTTGGCGAGCCATGGATCGCCAAGGCGCAATCCAACTCTTCCGCGGCGCGGGCAAAATAAAGCGGCGCAACTGTTGAAGCAGCACCTTTCGCAATCGAAAAAAATGCAGCGCAAAATAGGATGAGTCCCGCCAACAGGTCGTCGACCACGGGCTGCTCGACGAAATCAGCCGTCCCGCCACAAACAAGCCGCGTTGACCGTACTGCGCCATGGGTGAATAGTTTGACAGCTATTCTGGATGTGCACTAATTAGACGTGCACTAAAGGCGGAAATCGAAAAAAAACCGCCTTGCCGCCGAAGGAGTACAGATAGATGAAAGGTTTAGGGAAAATTCTTTTAACGCCCCTGGCCCTGTTTGGGTTTTTTTTACAGTCGGGATCGGCACTCGCCGCAGCGCCGGAAGAAATCTGGAAGTCGCTGGAAAAACTGCCGATCGCCGAACGTGAAAACAAGCTTATCGAAGGCGCCAAAAACGAAACCGAAATGATCTGGTACACCAATACCGGACTGGCAAACGCCAACCGATACATTCAGGCCTTCGAGAAGAAGTATCCGTTTATCAATGCTCAGGTATGGCGCTCCAAGACGCGTCAGGTGGTCCAAAGGATCGTTGCCGAGGCTCGCGCCGGACAACACCTAGTCGACGTGATCAAACCGTCGACCGATCTGGTACCCGTGTTGCTCGAAGCTAAGATCCTCGCCAGCTACGAGACCCCGGTGCGGGCGATTTACCCGAGCCACGCCAAGGCGTCCTCTTATACCAACATGAACTACGCCTTTCGTATCTTCTCGTTCGATCCGCGCAAGGTGTCGCGCAAAGATGTCCCCAAAAGTTGGGACGATTTACTCGTGCCCCGCTGGAAAAACGAGATCCTATTTGATGAATCCTCCTTGGAAGAAGTCGTCTCGCTGCTCGCGGTATGGGGCAAAGACAAAGCCGTGAATTATCTTACCCGGTTGAGCCAGCAGCAGCTTTTGATTCGGGTCGGCCGCGATACCACCACGCAAACGATGATGGCCGGAGAAGCGCCTCTCGCGGTGACGACCTATGCCTACAACAGCGAGAGTCTGAAAGCGACCGACGCGCCGATCGACTGGGTCGCCGAAGACTTAATCCCCACGCTCATGTACCCGCTGACGCTGGCGCGCAACGCGCCCCATCCCTACTCGGCCGCTCTGTTCTACGATTTTTTGCTGTCGGAAGAAGGGCAAAAATTGATCGCGAGGGAGGGCCGGGTGGTCGCCCATCCTAAAGTCGATCCTATCTATCCGCGCATGAAAGAGCTGCGGGGTCTGCTCGGCACTTCCAGAGTTCAGCTGAACACGGTCGAGCAAAGCCAAAAATTCTACAAAGATGGCCTGCAAATCTTGGACGAGATCATCTTGAAGCGAAAGGGCTAGCCAGCAAATAGTTCGTGGGCCGGAGGAACTTCGATGTTAGGCGCTGAAACTTTCGATCATATCGCGATTCCGCCGACAACCATAAGGAGATCTGCGTGCGGCGCAAGGCGCTACCGCCTTCCGCTGGCGTCAGCCATTTCATCTTTGGGACCACACTTTCGGAGAAGTCGCGCAGTTCTATCAAGAGGAAGTCCAAAGCGCCGGTTACGAGCCCGAGGGGGCGCTCATGCACGGCCGCGGACTCGGCGAAGACGCGCCAATGCTCTGGGGCGCGCGCCGCGACTTCCCGGAAAAAATATACCAAGCTCAAAGAAGGGCACGTCTTCATCCTGAAGCCGGCGGCCAAGCAAGGTTTCATGCGCGATTCGATCCGTGCCGGCGACACCGTGGCGATCGAAGCGAACGGCGCCAGAAGGCTCGGCAAACGCGACCTTCAGTTTAGCAGCGTATAGCCGATTTTAGGCAGATGCATTGACGTGGCGGATCATTCAGGACTCCGGCACTCCAAGATTTAACGGGTTAGATATCCGACGGCGCGGTTCGAAAGAGCGCGGAGCCTATAGGAGAGGCAGCGAGAGACCTTTGACGTTTTTTCTGATTCCGGCTTGTCGAACCACTTGAACGTTTTGAACGAATTGAACGGAGTCCAAAATGGTTGAACTCTACCCCTACCCGAGATTTTCCCTGGCCGAGCGCGACCGGCGCTGGAAGGCCGTGCGCACGAAAATGGTGGAACAAAACATCGATGTCATCGTCGCGCCGCAGAACACCGGTCATTCGATGGATTTTCAAGCCAACACCCGCTACCTCACCCATTGCGGCGGCGGCGGCGATGCCGATATCGCCGCGGTCTTTCCTTTAAACGGCAATGTCACCGCCATCGCCACGACGGCGAATCCGCGTTGGACGACGACTCAGGACTGGACCACCGACGTGCGTGAAGCCCGCCGAGAGTATGGGAAAATCATCATTGCGCGTTTGAAGGAATTGAAGTTAGAGCACGGCCGCATCGGCATCACCGGCCTCGGCGAAGTGGAAGGCACGCGCACGCCGGAGGGTACCATTCTGCACGGTACCTGGCAGCGCATCCGCGCTGCCTTCCCCCAGGCGCAGCTGGTTGACGCGACACCGATCTTGACCGAAGTCCGCTACACCAAGAGCGAGGAAGAGATCACTGTCTTGACAAGATCGATGGAGATCGTCGAACTCGCCTATCAGGCCGAGATCGAAGCAGCCCGGCCCGGCGTCAGAGACTGGGACGTTTGGGCAGCCACGCAGTACGGTCTGATGCGCAACGGTTCCGAGATGCCGGTGCACTGCAACTGGATTTCCGGCAAGAATCCCAAGCGCACGCTTACCCGGCCAAGCATGCGCCTTCTCGAATTCGGCGATTTGATCATCAACGAAGTCGAAGCCTCATGGATCGGCTACCGGGCTCAGGGCGTGCAGCCGGTGTTCGTCGGAGCAGCCAACCCCGTGCATCAGGAACTGGTCAAAGTGCAGCGCGAGATTTTCAACTGCGTGATGGAAAATTTAAAACCGGGAGTGACCGTAAAAGAATTAGCCGAGCTCACCTTGAAAACCGGCGCATTGGCCGCGCCGAAATCCGGCCCGGCCGCGGGCGCCCGCGGCGATTTGAACATGCATGGGCGCGGCGCCGGCGACGACGGTCCCATCATCACCGCCCATGCCAAAAGCCCGCGCCAGCTCGCCGTCACCCTGCAAGAAAACATGGTGTTTATCTGCAAACCCTCGGCGATCGCCGCCGACGGCGAATCCGTCAGCACCTGGGGCGACACAGTGGTTATTACCAAAAACGGCGGCAAGCGACTCGGCAAGCGGCCCCATGATCTAGCGGTTTCCGGCGGTTAACTTTCTCCGCAAGTGAAACAGCAGAATCGCGAGGGTCAGGCCGGTCAGTCCCCACGCAAACCAGTCGCCGAAGCGCACATAGTAAGTCTCACCATTGAGAATCTCGACTTCGCTGTGCATCACCGCCGGCGTGAACAGCGGTAACGATCGAACCAGTTCGCCCTTGGCGTTAACCAAAGAAGTAACGCCGGTGTTGGTTACCCGCAACAGGCTGCGCCGGGTTTCAACGGCGCGAAATTGCGCCAACCATAAATGCTGCCAAGGCCCCACCGAACGGCCGTACCAGGCGTCGTTGGTGAGATTGACCAAGACATTCGCGCGCGCCTCGCTGACAAACTTGCGCGCCAGATCTGGCATCAAGTCCTCATAGCAAATCAGCGGCCCAATCCGGACGCCGCGCGACAAATGAAACACCACCGGCCCTGTTCCAGGCGTAAAGCCGTCGGCGAAAGGCATCGCCGGCAGCAACTTGAGAATATTCGCGAACGGCAAGTACTCGCCGAAAGCGAGCAGCACCTGCTTGTGGTAATGGGCAAGCAGCCGGCCCTTGGCGTCGGCGAGAAATGCCGTATTGAAGGCTTTACCGTCGGCGCCGCCGAGCCGGCCGCGAAAACTCTTGGCGCCGAAAATAAAAGAAGTGCGATCCGAGGGCAGCACCGGCATCAGCTCGGCCGGCAGAACCGCCAGCGCCTCGGGAACGAAGACTTCGATGGACGATTCCGGCCAGACGACCAGGGAGGCGTCGTCGGCCAGTTGCGCCGTGAGCCTGCGGTGCGTGTCGAGATTTTTTTGCGCCAACGCCGGATTCCATTTCATGTCGATGTCGACGTTGCCCTGCACCGCAGCCACCGAGAGCTTGCGCGCCCCGGCCATTTCTTCATCCACGGCGGCGAGCCGCTGAACCCCATAAACGATCGAGACGACAACTCCGAACGCCGCATAGGCAAGCGGCAGCCAGGCGAGCGGCCGTTTCTCGCGCCTGGAACGAAGCCAGCGGTAGAGCGCTGCGTTGACCCAGATAACGATGAAGCTCACACCGTAGGGACCGACAAGATCGGCACTCTGGACGACCCATCCGAAAGCAATCTGCGAGTTGGCGACATGCCAGGGAAACAACAGCGGATACAAAAATTCGCAGGGCACCCAAACCACCGCGGGGAAAATAGCGAGCGGGCCGAAGCCGACGACGCGCAGTAGCAAAACGAAGAACGCCATCTGCAGCGCTTGCAAAGCCGCGTAAGCCAGAAACACCAACACACTCACGCTGTAGGGAAAGCCGCCGAAGGCGCTGATCGTATAAACCAACCAGTAAAAGCCGATGAGGTGCGCGGCCACGCCCATCGACCAGCCGTAGAACATTGCGCGACGAGTGGTTACCGCCTGATCGATCGCCCAAAACAACGGCACAAACGCGACCCAGGCGAGCGGAAACAAAGTCGGTGACAAGAACGGCGCCGCCAGCAGGTTCGCGGACAGTATCGGAAGGAATATGTTGGGCAATTTCACGGGTGAGATTATCGTGAATCGGAGGCCGATCGAAGATACGGGGCGATCCTAAAGTGGCTTGACTTTAAACTCATACACCAGCTCTAAAAACTGCACAATAATTCTCGCCGTTACGCCCCAGATGTCCCAGCCGTTAACGTAGAAGTGATAACTCGGATGGCCGCCCGGGGATAAATAATCGTTTATGGTGAAATTGGGCGGCTGCATCAGCGCGGCGATCGGCACCGAGGCCACCGCCGTGGTCTCCGCCGGATCGAGGCGAAAATCGCAAGCCGCCGGGATCACACCGATCACCGGCGTAACCACCAGACCGTAGCCGGCGGTGAATTCGTCCAAGCGGCCAAGAATCCGCACGCAGCCGGGATCGATGCCGATCTCTTCCCAGCTTTCGCGCAGCGCAGTTCCGACGACATCGGAGTCGCCCGCGTCGACGCGGCCGCCCGGAAAGGCGATCTGGCCTTTATGCGTGCGCAGATGGTCGGCGCGCTTGGTCAGCACTAGATAGTCGCCGTCTTGCCGCTCTTGAATCGGGATTAACACCGCCGCCGGCTTGTGGCCGTGGCCGCCGAGCGTTTGCGGCGCGCGGCCGTGAAGGGCTTTGACGATTTTTTCTGCGACCATCGCTGAGAAACTTTTTGACCCACCGGCGTTCTGTGATAAATACGATTTTAACTTAGTCATTCACCCGGTAAAAGACTAGCATCGTGAAAGACCGCGATATTCATTCGGCCATCAGGATTTTGCGTCGTGAAATGCCCAAATGGGACACGCCCATCGTAACTTTGATGGCGGAGACGTACGAGAGTCCCTTCCGCGTGCTGATTTCCTGCATCTTGAGTCTGCGCACGCTGGATTCGACCACCGCCAAAGCGTCGCACCGCCTTTTTGCCCGGGCCGATTCGCCGCAAGCCATGCTCAAGCTCACCGCAAAAAAGATCGAGAAGCTGATCTATCCGGTGGGTTTCTATAAAACCAAAGCAAAAAATATTTTGCAGATCTGTCGCACACTGATCGATCAATACGGCGGCAGAGTTCCCGACGAGATCGACGAGCTATTGACGCTTCCCGGCGTCGGCCGTAAGACGGCAAATTTAGTGGTCACGCTCGGCTACAACAAGCCAGGCATCTGCGTCGACACCCATGTGCACCGGATTTCCAATCGCTGGGGCTACCTCACCACCAAAACACCGGAGAAAACCGAGTTTGCCCTCAGAGATAAACTGCCGAAAATATATTGGATCGAATACAACGATTTGCTGGTAAGCTTCGGCCAGCAGCTGTGCCGTCCGATCTCGCCGGTTTGCAGCCAGTGCCCGGTGAAACGGTACTGCCGGCAGATCGGCGTCACGGTGAGGCGATAAATATGGCGCAAAACTTTCCCGTTGGTTATTTCACCCACAACATCGAGCCGGTCGGTTATCATGATTTGAACGGCAAGCCGGCATTCAAGCTGGCGATGCAGGAAGACAATCATCGCTGGTATCTCTATGTCGCCCATCTCTGGCATCGCGGCTGGAGCGTGCTCGACGTCACCGATCCAACGGCACCGGAGTTTTGTACATTTGTACCCGGGCCGGAGAACACCTGGACGATTCAGATCCAGGTCGCCGAAGGCAAGATGATCACCGGCCTCGAGCGCATTGCCCCCGGCTGGGGCGGCGCCGAGGGCCAACCGTTTGCCGAAGGCTTTTTCATCTTCGATGTGAGCGAACCGACCAAACCGCGGCAGCTCGGCCACTTCAAAACCGGCAGCACAGGGAGCCATCGAAATTTTTACGACGGCGGCAATTTAGTTCACGCTGCCGCGGGTGCCCCCAGCTTGACCGGGAAAATCTACCGCATCATCGATATCGCCGATCCCGGCAAGCCGCGCGAAGTCGGCCGCTTTTCCTTGCCGGAGCAGGCCGCGGGCGCGAACATGAACGGTTTAAAATATTCCTGCCACGGTCCGGCCCATATCGAAGGCGATCGCGCTTATCTCTCCTACGGCGATGGCGGCGGCATCATCCTCGATGTCAGTGATTTTTCACAGCCGAAGATGGTGAGTCAAATTGCCTTTCGCGGCATCACCGCAACTCAGGGGATCCATACCTATTTGCCGCTGCCGCGCCGTAAGATCGCCTTGATCAACGACGAAGCGATCCGCGAAAACGGCGACGAGAACTTGAACATGGCCGGCATTGTCGATATCAGCGACGAAAATCTTCCGCGCATGCTGTCGCTCTTTCCGCTCCCCCAGCCGGCGCCGGAAAGCGAGCTAAAAAATTTCTACGAGAAGGCCGGCCGCTTCGGGCCGCACAACCATCACCACCCGAACCATCAAGCCTGTCTCGAAGATCGCGACGACATCGCGTATTTGACATACTTCAACGCCGGGCTGAGAGTCTACGATATCCGCGACGCGCGCCAACCCAAAGAGATCGCCTATTTCGTGCCCGCGGACCCAACGGTTCGAACCGGCCTTAAGCCCACTCGATTGGTCGTCCAATCGGAAGACGTAATCGTCGACCGGCGTGGCTACATTTATCTGAGTGATAAGAATCACGGCATACACGTTCTCCGTCTTCAGCACGTTTGGCCCTACGCGACCTAATGCTAAAAAGACTGGAGCCCCCGACGGAAGTCTCATTTTCAGCCGCCCAAAACGACAGCGCCATCCTTGACGGTGGCGCTTGGGTGCCGACGGTGTGGGAGGAGCAGGTATTTTTGACTAGGGCCTCATCGACTCGGGGAAATACTTCGATGGCGCCCACACGTTGACGGCAAAGTGGTTGCAGCCGAGAATGCGCAACTCGCGCATGATGCGAATGTAGTCTTGGGAATCAATGAAGTCGCGCCAGTTGTCCAAGGTCTCGAAGTCGATCGTGATGGCGACGTGGGGCGTTACTTCGAGCGGATTGCGGTAGTTGCGAATTTCGATCACGCCCTTATGCCCCAAGGTCGTCGGCAGCCAATCGTTCTTGGCCTTGTTGGCATAGATCGTCAGATTGGCCTTTTGATCCGGCAGGTCCCATTGAATCACGAAATGCACCATTATTGGATCCCCCTTACCAAACCTCCGTCGATTTGAATGGTCGTCCCGGTGACGTAGCTCGCCCGCTCCGAGCCAAGAAAGACGATCACGTCGGCGGTTTCTTCCGCCGTGCCATAGCGTCCGAGCGGCACCTCGGCGGCCATTTCCTTGTTGACTTCCTCCACCGGTCGGCCAAGCCGCTCGGCCCTGGCCTTGTTGAGCTTTTGCGCCCGCTCGGTGTCGATGCGCCCCGGACAAATATTATTGATCAAAATTTTGTCGCGCGCCAGCTCCCGGGATAGAGTCTTGGCTAAACCGATCACCGCGCTGCGCACCGCGTTGGACAATACCAATCCCGCGATCGGTTCCTTAACCGAATATGAAGTGATGTTGATCACCCGCCCGCCGCCGACCTTGCGCATATGCGGCACCGCCTCGCGGGTCATGCGCATGGTGCTCATAAAGCTCAAGTTGTAAGCGTTATTCCAGTCTGCGTCGGTGAACTTCATAAACTCGCCCGGGGGCGGACCGCCGGCGTTATTGACGATGATATCGAGCCGGCCGAAATGTTGGGCGCTCTGGTTGACAAATTTTTTGATATCATCGGGCTTGGACATATCGGCCACCATGGCCAAAACCTCGCTACCGGTTTGCTTGCGGATCGAATCCGCCGCTTCGTTGAGCGCCGCTTCGCCGCGCGCACAAATCGCTACTTTAGCGCCTTCTCGCGCAAACCCTAGCGCCGACGCTCGGCCCATTCCCTGGCTCGCACCCGCCACCAACGCAACTTTGCCTTTCAATCCTAAATCCATCCTGGTTCATCCCCCTGGTAGTTTTCAGTCTGCGGGATACTAGCAAACCGCAAATGGCGGGTCAAAAAGACGATATCATTCAACAATGATGGATTGCACGGCCCGGGACGCGCCGCTGCGTCCGTGCCTGTTCAATCGGTCGAGGCTATTTCTGCGCCCAGTAAATGTTGTCGCGAAACTGGGGTTGCAGCCGTTTGATGTAAAGGCAGAGCATGCCGTGAACGCCGAGCTGGCGTAACTTGCGCGGGTCGCCGGAACGCAATGCGTCTTTCTCATCCGCACTAAGTTCGTAGTCGCGCATCACCGCCTCGAAATCCTTGAGGGCACGATCATAGACCGACTCGTTTATTTTGAGGTCAAACAGCAAACGACTCAAATCATAACAGCTCACGATGTCCTCCGCTGCGCTTTCGCTTGCAGATTTTTATCCGCGTCGGCGCATGAGACCCGAGACTCTAAACTAAAGAGAACTCCAACTGACAAAGCCCCAACCGGTGGCGACGAAGTCGGGCATGTAAGCAGTATAGGTCGCCTTGGCATCGCCGACGGCGCCGACCACGACCATCCAGTTGAGAAACTCCGTGTCGCCCGCTTGCAAAAGATCCTGCACGGAATAGTCCACCAGGCGTTTGCCCTTGCCTTCGCGCATCACTTCCAGAAGTTTGTGATCGAAGCCTTCGTCGATCTCACCGATGCGTGGCGAACCGGGAAAGTGCGAAAGCCCGCCGGTGGCAAGTATCGCCACCCGCTCTTTTGAATGATCGGCGACCTCGCGAATCAGCTGGCCCACTTGATAGCAGCGCCGCGGCGACGGCGACGGATCGACCCAGGTGTTCACGTAAACCGGCAAAATTGAAATCTTGGGATCGGGCAGCAAGAAATACAGCGGCACCGTCTGAGTATGCTGCAACTCGATATGTTCGCCGTAAGAAAAATCGATGCCCTTTTCCATGCCGGCGCGAATGATCGCTTTGCCGAGCTCTTTGTGATTGCGGTAATGAAAATGATGGCGGGTAAACTTTCCCTTGACTTCGTCGCCGATGGTCACGAAGAAGGTCGGAATATTGTTCCAAAAAAAGTTGACGAACTGGTCGTTAGCGACGACGATCAGCACATCCGGCTTGGCGGATTCGAGGTCTTTACGCAGGAACGCAAAAGCGTTCTCGGCATCCTGGCGGAGTTTTTTCTGCTGCTCGACGGTGGGTCGGGTCACCGATCCTTGCGGCGCCATGCTGTAGTGAAGATCCATAAAATCTTTCCACTCGTCGCCGGGCTCGAGAAGCATGTTAGGGGCGTGGCTCGCTGCCAAGGCAGAAACTAACGGCATAGGGCAACTCCTCAATGAATTTATGAAAACCCTATTCCCCGACTCGGGAAAAAGCAAATATGAAATTAGCGGCCGACGGCCCTGTGACAAGAAAGCCTTGTCGCCGCAGCGGCGCCATGAAGATCAACTCGTATGTGAAACTAACCAGGGCTAGGGCGATTGAAGCAAGTCATCAAAGCATGCGGTAGTTGCGGACGGAGAAATATATCAACGCCCCCACGGCCAGCACCGATAAAATCGGGTGGTTCAACGCCCAACCCAGCGCCGGCTCAAAGATATTATTAAGGATGTAGTCGACGAACCTACCCATGGGTTCTCCCTATTCGCGCGCGGTGATTAACGCCATTTATAACAAAAGCAACTTCTGGTTCAACGAGCAAGATTGGCAGCGAGATTGCGCTGCTCCGTTTCTTTTCGTTGCAATCTTTCATTCGAGGTTAAGCGTTGACATCGCCGTCGTTGATCGCTCCGACTCCAAGGGGCGCGGCGCGCTGAGAACCCCAACGCTTCCTTCGGCTTCCTGCGCGGCGTTGCGCAACATGATCCAAAGCAAAATCGCTTCGAGATCGTCCGACGCGCAATTGGTCAGACTATAGCATTTTGAGTAAGCTTTCAGAAGTTTATTGTACAATCTTGCTCTTTTCCGGCCAAAGCTGTCCCGAAGAGATCCTCAAAGAAGCATTGCATCGACCGAAGAATTTAAGCAAGCAAGCGAAAAAACAAGCGGTTTTTCACAACGAGAGATCATTCGACCGTTTGGCACCGGCGTTGCTCTATCTACGGAACATCAATGCCACCGGAGGAGTGATCGATGAAACTACTGCTCGCCACGATGTTCAAGAAAGTGCCAGTGCGAACGACCAAACAGAGGGTCACACTCTGTAAGCGCTGCGGCACGCGCATCTACTCGTTGAGCTATCTCAAAGCCCATCTCGAAGCCCACGATAAAAAGAATCTTTAAGCTCTAACCGACATTGGTAAGGATATCGACAATGAATTTTTCGCTAATCTCTTGGAACGAGTTCCGTGAAGCTTTGAAACAACGGCAATCCAGCAATCTTCAACTCTGGCTGCGCCGCTGGAAGTTTACAAACGAAGGGGTCATTCTCGCCGACCCTCGCATCGCAGGCACGAGTTGAACGCCGCGCTGGTGATCCGATGGATTTTTTCAAGACTAGCGGTTCGCCGTTCTCGCACCCCGAAAACGCGATCGTAATACAACATGCATCGGCTCCAAACAAATTCTGGCCAGGACGTCCCGCGCGCGATCAATCAGCGCTGTAATCACAAGCTGGCCCTTTTGATCGATCCCACGGATCGTGAACTGCATGAACTGGAACAAATGCTGGCAAGCTGCCCCAACTGCAGCCGCTGGATGCCGGGCGACGGACCGATCATGGCGGTTGTCATGAGTCGTGGGAAGAACGCCGGCAACGAGGTGCCCCATGAGCTGGTCTAGATTCGAGCGTGGCGATTTGAAAGCGGTCACAGTTCTGCGCGCATTGCGAATCGCTTAGTCAACCAGAGTCATTACTCAAAGCTGAGTAGTACAACTGAGAAACAAAATGGAAGCCGTAAAAATCATCATGCCCGCCGCCGAACGAAAACCCTGCGTGTGCGGCGCCACCCTTTATGTCAGCCGTGGATCGACCGACAAACGCAAAGCCGAAGTATGGCTCTGCTCGCGCCACTGCGGCGCACGCGGCCTGAGCTACGAAGGCGCGCTGCGGCGCAAAGTACGCTTGGACTTGCTGAGTTGGGGCGACCTGCGCCGCAACGCCCGGGCGCTCATCGCCGCCCACGCGGACGATGACGACACTCGCCTGTTACAGTGATTTCAACCTGAAGGCCGCTGAGCCGTCGCGAAGCAGAGACCCAGCGGCGGTCTGCCGGCAAAGTTGCAATTGCCCGAGAATATCGGCCTCACTTGCGCGAAACCCGACTGGAGACAACAGCCGAAATTCACGGGGCGATTTCTTGCCAATCCAGTCCGAATCCTGCGTGGTCGCAGTTTCTGCTTCACGGGTAATTTTCAGTTTTCAATAGCGCAATAGGGTTGGGCCTATCCATTCCAGTCGAAAAATACCACGCTAGCGCATCCGGTTTGGTTCGCCCTGTGCGCGCGAGCACCAACAGAGGTTGACATAGAAAACCCGCATCGGCTATTTTTCGCGTGATACAAGCTTACAGCTTTAGGCTTCGAGACTCCGTTGTTCTCTTCCTTCAAGGTCGGCAACGGGTCGCTGGATCAGCTAGCTGGATTCCTCAATAATTACCGAAAGAAATTTTACAGCTCTGCATCTTCCAATCTAAACTTCAACCATCCACAGGAAACAATCATGGCCGAACAAAATTCAGGCGCGGAAGCGTCCGCAGGTCAAACATCGAGATTCGAAATTTTCCGCAATCGCAACTTTCGCTATTACTGGGCGGGGACGATTTTCTCCAACGTCGGCGAGCATATCGAGAATGTGATTCGAAACTGGTTGATCTGGGAACTGACGCACTCGGTCTTCTGGCTGATGGTGATGGTTTTCATGCACTGGGTGCCATTCGCTATCCTTTCGATACCCGCAGGAAGCATCGCGGACCGAGTCGACCGGCAACGTTTGATCATTTGGACGGAGGTCGGCCAGTGCGCCGCGGCCTTTGGCATGTTCTTTACGACCTATCTGGGCGTTATGGACCAGTATTGGATGTCCGGTTGGCTCATCCTTCACAGCGTGTCGGGGGCTCTAAGCAATCCGTGCCGCCAGCTCCTTCTTCACGACATGGTAGGTCAAGAGCATCTTTTGTCCGGGGTCGCCCTGACTTCCTCGCTTCGGTTTGCCACCCAATCGGTCGGCAAACCGATCGGCGGCCTCATTTTGTTGACGCTCGGCACGACGGCTGGTTATTTTGCCAATGCGGTTGCTTATCTTCCGCTCTTGCTGGCGTTGCTGACGGTCATTCGCGTTTCCCAGAATCAAGTCGCGCGACCACGCCCCGCCTTTGAAGAGTTCAAGCAAGGCCTCAGGCATATGCAAAGGGAAAAATCCATTATCGCAACCATCTGCGTCGCGATCGCACCGAGCGTATTCGTCGGTAACGGCTTCGACCCGTTCTTGGTCATCTATTCCGATACCGTTTTCGGAATGGGCGCCAAAGGCTATACGTACTTTATTACCGCCGTAGGCATCGGCGCGCTGGCCGGCGTGGCGGCCCTGAGTTATGTCGGCAATGTTCAGTGGAAGGGGAAAATGCTATTTGGCGGGATATTCGGGTTTTGCTTCAGCATGCTCGCTTTTGCCCTGTCCCGATCCATCGTTCCTTCTCTGGTCTTTTTGTTTCTCTATGGCTTCTTCCAGGTCATCCACAATACCTCGGCGACCACCATGCTCCTCGAAAACGTCCCTTCGGACATGCGCGGAAGAGTCATGGGGGTATTTAACTTCGGTCGTCTCGGGCTCCGGGTGGTCAACGGACCATTCTTTACCGTGCTCAACAAACTCGCTCTTTTAGCCACTGCAGGCGCCTATGCATCCAACGCATTAACGCTCAGCGCGGCAGCCTTGACCGTGGCTTTGCTGACGGTTGGCCTGGCGATTTTAGCCCCGAACGTGAGTAAACAAAAGTAACCGGGGGTTCATCCACCAAGCGATGCCCAGACGAGCGACAGATCGCTAAACCGCTGCTGGGCGCCTTCGCTCGCGGTAAAATCAATCAAACAATCGGCTTCCATACAAGCGCAAATTTGGGACATGCGTCGTGGAACATTTCACTGGCCTCATTCGCGCCGCAGGACGGGCTGTCTTTGAGTTCAGCAAACTTGCAACGCGGAGAAAATCAGTCGAGAACACGATGCGCATCCTGGCCCAAATCATCGCAGGCAACGTCTCTCCGCCGATCAACTCCAATCAGGCTATCGAATCCAGCGTTCGATACTAGTAGAAATTGGCACTTAACAAAATATGAAAAAATGGTAAAAGAACCCTGCCCCGAGCCTAGTTAACGGCCTAAGCCATTACGGGACGAAATTAAATCTGAAGGTCGAATATGGCCGGGGACGGGACCGAACCGCCGACACGGGATTTTCAGTTCCGATATGGTAGCGGGACCATCTGCTACATCGGTCGTCAACTGAAGGAATTCAAGCATCTGAAGGCACTGCGCTGTCCCTCGATTTTCCGTTCGAAACCCATTGCCACAAATCGCTCCGGCAAAGTCGTGACGAAGTAATGCGAAAAACAGGAAATCGGAGCCACGGTCATTCGAATCCCGTTCAAAAATCGACCGTGGCTAACCCCGTGCTAAAGACGCAACGGCCGCCCGGATGCTACCAACGGCACACTTTGCCGAAGAAGAGAAGGGCGTGCTTTTCGGCAATGGTTCCCTGTAGTTTGTCAGCCAAAGTTGGAACATGTCATAATTCCGTCGTTAGATCCTTGCCAGGCGCATGATGTTTTTTTTGCGAATAGGTGGAAGTTTTATTCTTGCGGCGATGGTGTTCGTCCAGGGCTGCGCCGCGGTTCAACTCATTTCCGAGCAATCGGTCGAAAACAAGCTGGCGAAGGTAAAGCTGGGGGCATCGACGAAAGCCGAGATCGAAAACTTATTCGGTAAGGAACACGGTGCTGAAAACCTTCGTTGGATTTATAACCTGTCGGATACGGCGTTGGGAATTTCCGAACAAAAAACAGGAACGCGGGTCGGAATATTTCCGGTTGAGGTTGCAACGACACCGACCAACACTCGAGCGCTGATCACCGTGCACTTCACCGGGAGCGGAACGGTGAACGGTTTGGAGGTGGCACGATTCTTTAACCCTCCTTTCACCAACGACTACTGGTACCTTATAAACGGGGGCGCGGAGAAGATCCTGAAATCGGCCGAGCGTGCCGGCGAAACAAGTAATTTTCGCGTCGTCGGCTCAAATACCTCAGCCGGCAGGTTCGCGCTGGAAGACAGCCTGAGCAAGGCTCAAATCACCGTGACTTTAGCGAAACAAACCCTTCACATCAGCTCAATAAATCCTTACGACCCGCTGGCTAACGAGTATCGCGTGTTTACCAAACGCGAGAGCGCGTTTATCGATAAAATATCGGCGTTGATCGCCGGACAAGAGCCGGCTTGGCTACGGGCAGAAACGAACGCTGACACGCTTAGACGTAACAATCGTATTCCCAGCAACACCACCGGGCAACGGCCTACTAAATCGTTTCGGAACAACGAACTCGCTCCGACCCACTCTCCTGAACTTACTGCCAGTCCGCCCGCTACCCCACAACAACTTTCGAAGACAGCCCACCTGTCATGGAAAGACAATAGTGGCAATGAAAACGGCTTTAGAATTTATCGAATCACAGGCAACCAAAAGATAAAGATAGCCGAATTGGGACCCAACACCACCGCTTATATTGACAAAGACGCTCCGCCCAAAGCGTGTTTCGCGGTGACCGCATTTAATTCCGCTGGGGAGTCTTCCCCGACTAACAAAGTTTGTCTGCCAGATTGACGTGCTCCGCGTACTTGCGCGCACGCTCGTCCATCCGGATTTCCAATGCTTTGCGTCTCTGTGGATCGGACATAATTCTGATCGATCCACTTTTCGGCGACACGTAAGGCAGCGGCCTCCGTGGATGACTTTGTATCAAAGCGGGGTGTGTATCACCGCCGGCAACTTCGACTCCATCAAGCCCGAAGGTTTTCGGCTTTAGCTCCGCCCATCCATGCCAGCGTCCGGCTTCTTCCCAAGACGACATTACGAGTTCATAGTCATTGTAGAAATTGACCATCGTTTGTGGCTTTGCCTGCTTTGGCCTCGCCCCGATTTTGCCCGGGGGGGGGCGCTTCCCTAGTTCCGCTTCTTCCCGACAGACGATTCCTGGGCATCGGGCAAGTGAAACAAACGGTACCCAAGCATAAGGACGGTTAGGGGCGTGCGGCTTCGCAAAACCGATGAATTGCGTAACTGCCAAGACGTTCCAAAGTTCAATGGGTTCTTTGGGCTTCTGGGTGTTGTCCGAGATCGAACGCGAAAAACCTAGAACTGAAAAGAGTCTATTTCGTCATAACCGAGACTAGCACCGGCTTGTTAAAATACTGATTGGGTCTGATTGTTGCCTCGTCTCTTGTACATCCGCACGCTAGATTCACGAACAAAACTCATTGAAAGATTTTCGGATCGAATCTCTCCGTCCCTGGTTTCATATTCAGTCTCTATAGCCGGGCGATCTGAAATTGACGGGCAGCTGTTGCTGACACACCGTAAGTGTACATGCTTATAATCAATGTATCCCCCCACAGCGTGAAGTACTTCGGGAACGCGCTCGAAACCAAATTGCCCGTTTGACTGATCGCGCCGTGCGCTACCTTCACGGTCGAGAATTTTGATGTTTTCAATCGCGAGGGAAAAAAGGGATAAGCCCAATTATTGAAAGTCGAAGGTCCCCCTTGCTGGGGCAACAGGAAAAGAAAACCAAACGACACGAGGATTCTAGATTCTCGTAGCGCGTGTAGCATCGAGAAATCACAATGGAATTTTTCTGCTTTGCCATGACTTTGCCAGTAAAATAACCCCCACCCTTCTAATCCATTCACGTCTCACAGAACGAATCAACGAAAACCACAAGAAATATCATGGCCGATTCGGTATGGTGCGACACGGGCAAAGCGGAATGTTCAAGCAGAAAGTCTGACTGGCTCGCAAACGGGAATCTCACGGTGCACGGAAAGCGATCGGCCCCATGAAGGATTCAGCCATTGAGTGGGTGTCATTCGAGTCGATCGAAATCGTGATGGCTCTGGGGTCATCGGGAGCTTCGCCGAATATCTTCGCGTAGTCCTCGGCGACGTTGCGGTGTTCGGTCAGCCACTTGCCGAGGTCTCCTGATCCGGACCTCATCACCACGAACGTCACCGTCCCGGTCTTTTCGCTCTTCACGATTGTAGCCGCCGGAGTCGTCGCGTCCCAGACATAGCCGATAATCCGCGAGCGAAGGAATCCGGGAAACCTCGGCCATACGACATAGAGTTGGGCAGCCAGATCCGTGGTTTCTTTGTGCCGTAAGTCGCCGCCCACCGGGAGAATCGTGGCCTTCCAGTTCCACTCCAGGATTGGGGTTTCCTTCAAATTAACCTTCCCTGTGATGTCTCTTACGATGGTCGAATGATCGTTTCGACTCTTTAGGTGGAGAACCCGCCGGCCAACGGCTTGCTCGATCGTGAAATCATAGTCGGCTCGCCGCCCAAAGGCTTCGCCCGTCCATCCCGAAGGAATCCCTCTTCGACTCACCGCATCCGTCAACCAGTCCTCAATCACGACGGCGCGAGCAGTGCCGGCAGCCGTGAGAAGCGCAAGGAAAGCCGCGGACATCAAACCCACCCACACATTCCTGGAATTCAGAAAGCCAAGATAAAACATTACACGCTCCAACTCGTCATGACGCTCTCGTGGCATTAGCTCCGGGGATCAATTCCTCTCGGCGACGCAACATCAATTTGAATCCAAACAAGAACGACAGCACGAATCAACGCAATTCAAAGGAAAAATCCCTTTTCATTCGGTAGACTCAGCCCATGGCAGGGATACAGGGTCAATCCGGGCCACCAGAATGCTTTCAGACGGCCTGGCCAGCGTCTCACAGGGGCGCGTCAACGGCGCGCTGAATCCCACCGACCAGTCGATTCGAGATGAAGAGAGTTGGCCAGAATAAGCGATTGATTGATCACGGCATGGGATCACTGATGAGTCACTCCGTCGAGAGGCAGCAGTCAAGCCCGAACAGCTGCACGTCGGCGTGCGAAATAATCGAATGGGAAAGTTGTGGCAACGCAGCAAACGAAAATAAACTTCGACACCCAGCGGCGGCGAGCCGGCAAAAATTCGGCTGTTTTGACCATGGGATTCAGCACCTCGCAGGACTTGCGCCTGTAGTAGCTATGACTAGGGAAATTGCTGATCATCGAGAAGCGGAACTCATTCGCTTGAGAAAGTGCCGGGCATCTTAGCACCGACATTTGTCCTGTGGTGAGCGTGCCTAGTCGTGTTCTACCAGCAGGGCTCTGCGACCAATTAATGTGAGCAAAAATGACGCACTTGTCACTGCTAAACTCATTGCAGCTACGAGACCATGTTGTCCGCCTTCCTGGTACATTCCCCATATAAGTGCAGCTAACATAACGTTAAATGGTGTCATCAAGATGACCGAAATAGTACCTTCCCGCAGAGAGTGAACCGCAACCCAAAGCCACCCGTTTAGAAACGATGGCAAAAGCAGAGGTAGCGTGACTCGGAGGAATGTCGTTCGTTGAGATGCTCCACTTGACGCTGAGGCTTCCTCAAGTTCTTTGTGAATTTGAACAACCGCGGCGCCCATGACACGATTTGAATAGCTCATATACCTGGTGATATAGGCAATGATGATGATCCAAATGGTTCCATAAATCTGAACCGATGGTATGCTCAGATACAAAAATATGAGGGCTAGGCCAAAGACGATGCTGGGGACTGCCGTATTCAAAAATGTCAACGTGTCTGGCAAAGAACTTCCCCAAAATTGACCTCTTACAGCCATCCAGGCCGTCACCGTGCTCAGAAACATGGTGGCAGTTGCAACGATCAGCGTAACGACCACCGTATTGGTCGTGGCAGCTCTAAACTGCTCCAGTCTTAACAGCTCCCTGTAGTGATCACCCGTGAGATGCGCCATTCCTTCGAAAGACGGAATGTTTAGATAGGGCTGCAAACTAATCCACAAAAGGATGAGCAACGGGAGAACTGCTGCAAGTATTAGGTAAAGGGAAATACCTCCGAAGGCCACGTACTTCCATTTTCCGAGTGAAATTATTCGGGGACGATACCCCTTCCCGGTTATAACCGCGTACATGTGTTGCCTTTTGACAACTTTTCGGTAGCTAAGGATCAGCGTCAGAGCAACAAGAAAAAGCATCATGCTGTAACCGCTTGCCAATCCGTAATCTGGCAGACCGTCGTATGGATGTGTGGCCAAGTAAATTTTTGTGCTAAAAACCCGAATGCCGGCGCCCAACCCTAAAATCGCCGGGATCTGAAAATCGTCGAGAGCCGCTGCAAAGAAATAGACAAAGCTTGCGAGCAGAGCCGGCCTCATCAGAGGCAAAGTAATTTTCAGTTGGGATTGAACTCTCGTAGCCCCCGATACTTCGCTGGCTTCCTCAAAAGATGGATCGAAGCTCCGAAACGGACCGGCAATGAGGAGCATAATCGACGGAACGAGAGATAAAATACTGACAAAGATGATTCCGGGAAGTGTATAAATGTTAAACGGACCTGTGGTCGTGTCCATTGAAAACACACTTCTTGTAACAACGTTGACCACACCAATGCTTGGACTGGCAAGAAACGACCAGCCAATGGCCTTGATCATCGCGGGCATCGCCAGCGGAATCAACAGCAGGGTAAACAATAAATTTTTACCTGGCAAATCTGTTCTTTCAGTCAACCAGACCAAAGGAATCGCGATAGCTAAAGCTCCGCTCACACTGCACAAAGCGTAGAGAAGGCTGTTTCTGAATAATATGTACGTCTCGGGAGATTGCAAAACCTGGCTGTAATTCGCCAACGTCCAAGGTACGGCTTCAGTCGGAAGTCGGTCGCCTGTGCTTTTGAAGCTTGAGAGAACAAGCAGAATGAGGGGTGAAATTACGAGATAGATTACAAATACCGCAATCAAATAAAAAAAGAGCTTATCCAAGCTAAGATAGCTGCGCATCCGCTGCAATTTTGGAAAGCCCGTGGGTTGACGAAATTTGCTCATTGTTTGGGCGCGCGCTTAACCAATCCCGATGAAAAACTTAAAAAAAACCTGGGGTCTACAGTGACGTCGAATAACCGAGACGGAATCCGCCCTTGAACCGCATAAAAATCGTTTGCGCTAAAGTTGGAATGTCTCTCGATGATAGGGACCATCAAAGATGGTCCCTATCATCGATCGCTGGATGCAAGTATGGTTAGCTAACGAAATTAATTGCTCAACGCAGCACGCCCCATGTTTTTCCAATTTGTCTTCTCGTCTCTAGCATCGCGGCGATTTTATCCAGCGTGAGATCGTTTGTGTAGAAAAATTTTCCTCCCATTTCCTCGATTCGATCGAAAAACGGGTTGCCCTTTGCTGCAAGGCCGTAACCCGTTTTTCCCGCGTATTTAATACCTTCGGGGGAAAGCAACCAGCCGGCAAGGAGTTTTGTTGCATTGGGATGCGGACTGCCCTTTATCGGCACGATAACCAGAGCCCTTGTCAATATAGGATTGAGGGGCACGACATCAATTGGCGCTCCCTTTTCTCTAATTTCCTCAATTCTGGGGCTTCCACATCCGATCGCCGCTTCACCTATCACCACTTTGTCCGTTGATTCGGTGCAACGTCTCACCCACTTAGGGTTCTGTTTCGGGAAAGCTTTGATAAAGTTCCAAAATTTTTCTTTACTCCAGACCAGGCTTAGGTGACTGAAGCCGTACGGTCCACGAGCATCCATCGCGATTTTTCCCTTCCACTTCGGATTCAGCAGGTCCTCGTAGCCTTTAGGAAGGTCGGGTTTTTTAACCAGATTCGTGTTGTAAATGAATAGATTTGTATTATGCCCAACCACAGGGAGATTGTTTTTCGTGAAAAACTTAAACCTACGGGGTGTCGGCGTCAGTTCTTGCGGATCGATTTCTGCGATCAGGCCTCGGTCCACCATTTTTTGCGCCGGTACTGGATCATCCCAATAGGCATCTACGGTAACCATGCCCGCCTGAGCTTCGGTTATAATCTTCGTACTTGTTTTCGGTCGCCCCATGGTGGTGATCGTAAATTTAATTCCTGGAAATCTTTCCTGGAATCTTTTGACCCCTTCATCTCCGCCAACGGCAAGGTTTCCATTGGTAGAAATAAGAATGACCGCACCTTCCTTTTTTGCCGCGGGATACTGCGTCTGTAGAACTTTCTCCCAAGGTTCCTGTCCATTTGCGATTGAAGAGCCTCCCAGTCCCGTTAAAATGGCAATTGCCAGAGCAACAAAGAATTTCTGCCTGAGCATATCCAGTCCTCCTATTATTATATTAATGTGTTTTTGTGGTTACTAGCAGCCCATTTCTCAATTTAAGCACGGAAGTGTCGTCCGACTTTGAAAAAAACCCGAATCGCCGCCAGCAAAACGAGCGTTAGGCGGGCGTCTCAAGGATTGGAAGATGTACTTTCGCGTCCAATACCATTGGCCCATTAGCGGTTGAAGAAAAAACTATCGGATTTATATCTATAGCGGTAATTTTGCCTTTGAGGTCGAGTGCCATACGAGAGACGCTTTTAATTGAATCGATTATTTCACCAAGGGCCAAAGTACCATGCGAAATAGCTTCTCTCAAATACGAAAACGACTTTAGTTCTGCCATCATTTCCTCAGCATCAACTGTTTTGATGGGTGCGAGGCGTAACGAGTAGTCATTTAAAACCTCTGCAAAAACCCCCCCCAGTCCGAAGAGCACGACCGGACCAAAGGTTGGGTCATATTTAACACCAAGAATAAATTCGTGTTCGTGGTCAATGTACTTTTCCACAGTGACATTAACAGGCTTACGAATACCGGCAGACTTAGATCCGTTGTTTTTAATAGTCTCGTACGCATTCGCCAGCTCCTTTACGTTCGAAATAGCACGGCTAACTAACCCAGCGTCGTTTTTATGAGCGATGCCAGGGACAATCCCCTTGAGAATTACCGGAAAGGTTAGCCGCCTAGCGGCAACCATTGCTTCATCCACCGTCGCAACAGTCAAGTGATCAGGAGTCCTAAAGCCATAACAGCTAAGTACTTTTCTTACATCCGAATCAGTCGCCATAGCAGTAGACGACTTAGTCTTCACAAACTCATCAAGTTCTGCAGGCGCCTCGCCTGATGTAATGCTCTCTACTCTACCGTTCTTTCGTTTGGCGCAGAATCGACCATACTGCATAATGCTCCGAAGGACCCTGAAACACGCATCCGTCGAAAGGTCGCAAACTGGAATTTGGTATGGCTTGAAAATGTTTTCCATCGCTTCCTCGTCCAGACTCATGATCCCAATGGCCGTCTTTTTGTATTTTGTTGCCGCTTTGCAAAAATGCTTTGCGTATTCTTCGCGAACCGCTAGCGGACCAAGAAACAAAAGCAGACAGTCGCTTTCTGGATCCGAGGCGAAGGCATCGCAAACCGTTGATAAAAAGCCGGGTGTCCTCGATGTACCGGCAGTATCAAAAGGATTCGCCAAGATTGCTGATCTTCGAGGAGGAATTTTTGCTCTGGTCTCCGCCGAGATGTCCGCTAGCTCTACGCCATATTCCGCGGCTTTGTCGGCCATTAGACTGGCACCGGCACCGGTTGAGGTCATAACCATCAGTTTTCCTTTTGTCGGCGCTGATTGGTTCACAATCATTCTCGCGGCAGTTAGAAACGCCTCAACCGTGTCCGTCGAGATGATCCCGTACTGACGAAATACCGCGTCATAAACCTCACCGGACCCTGCCATCCGGGATGTGTGAGCCATGGTCGTCAGCACCCCACGCTCAGACTTTCCTACTTTCAGGACGACGATTGCCTTTCCTGACTGATGTGCCTGATCGGCCAAGCGCACGAAACGCGGACCGTCTGGGATACCTTCGATAAGTAAAGCGACAACCCTAGTGTGGCCGTCGTTTAAAAAGAACTCCAGATAATCACAGAGATTTAGGTCAACTTCGTTACCGGTACTCACCACATAACTGATACCTTGACCTGCATGAAATAATCGAGTGGCGAGGGACCCAAGGAGGGCTCCGCTTTGAGAAGCAATGGCAAGGGGGCCGGGAGATAAAGGCAAGGCATAGGAAAAATTGTAACCCAGAGGAAGATTCCTTATCACGTTGAATACGCCATGACAGTTAGGCCCGCAAACCCTGATACCATATCGCCTCACAATATTGACCAGAGCCTCCTGACGTTTCTGGCCGACGTCTCCTAATTCACTAAACCCTCCTGACCCGACTATCGCTGCTTTTACTCCTTTCTCCCCACATTCAGCAATAATACTCGGAGTTAGAGACGCATCGACCATCAGGATTGCTAAATCTGGAATTTCCGGGATGTCTAGAACGGATTCATAACTCCGGATACCCGCAATATCCTTAACACGCGGATTCACCGGAAATATTTTACCTGGAAATTTAGCCTTAATCAGGTTCCGAAGCGGGTAACCCGAAGCCTTCTCAAAGTTGGAAGACGCCCCGACAATGGCAACAGATTCCGGTTCGAAGAGCGAGCGAGTATTAGAATCTACCATAAGGCTGAGACTTTCCTCCTTCAGCGGATGTACTTAGTTAAGTGGTGAGTTGCAATTTTTGCAAACGACGGAAAAACAACAATGATATAATCGATATTACTCCGGGGATGAAGCATTTCACCCGGAGCGGGCCTTTAAGGGGGGTAGCTGGGGTTCCTCTTTTGAAGAATAATCCGGCCTTTGAAAACTCACGATTGGTGCTTTCCACGGTGATGGAGCATTTTGATAAACCGAAGGTCCCTTCATAAAGTGTTTCGCCTCATCCAGTGTCTCGATAAAAGGCATGTCCATAGCGTAAAGTTTATTATAACGGGGCCGGGGACCGGTCTTAGAAACGTGACCCCATAGCGGATGGCCTACGACCTCTTCCGCCAACCACACAGCCTCGATCAGTTTTTCAAGGTCAACAGCCGTATCAATACCCATCTCCTCGAGCATGTTTATCAAGTCCTCTGTGGGCGCGAGTCCCGCACCGCGACCGTTACCGCAAAACGGGCAGCCGCCCATACCGCCGATCGCTGGCTGGAGGCGCACAGTGTCTTCGCTGGTGAGGGTTTTGATCGCCACATATGTGGATACAAGAGCCATACCTCTGGTGTTATGCAAATGAAGATTGAAATCACGTATGGATGGCCACCGTTCCTTGATTGCGACGAGTTGACGTTCTACCTGATCCGGCATGTTCCATCCCATCGGATCGGAAATGCTGACTCTAGTGACAGAAATCCCGGCTCCGTCCCACAGCACATACTGTCGTTCCAACATTTTCATTCGCTGTTCCTGGGAAACGTCACCAGTCCAGTTCGATCCCCAAGAAGCACTTATTCCTATCCCAGCCTCTTTAAAGCCGCTTGCTTGACACCCTTGAACCACTTTGGGCCACCGGGAGATTTGCTGTTCTTGTGTCCGGTTTATGTTTCTTTGGGCAAACACGTCACACATATAAACTCCGGTCTGAGCTGTATCCTCCTTTTCGCTCAGAGGTGGAACATGCTGCCGTATCCGCTCTTTTCCTCTTTCGTTCAGGGCTGTTGCCACATATCTAACACTTGGATTCGGATGGAAACCCTTGACCAGTTCATCGATACAGGCCATTTGAGGCACCCATTTAGGATTCACGAAAGAGCCTACAGCGATTTGTTTGAGACCCGTTTCTGACAACGCGTCCAATAATTTTATCTTGCCTTCGACTGGGATATCCGGGCGTTCAATTTGCAGTCCATCTCTCATGCCTTCCTCAGTCAATACAATTCTTGGATAACCACTCATGTGTAACTCCTTATGGGATTTCTCGGCCCTGTCCCGGATTGAAATACGAACTACTTGGCCGGCTCCGCTCTACGTCTGGAAAACCTTGGCTTGAAAGCCATTGAGATGTTACGAGTCTTTCCAAGATGAGGAACGCTTCTCCGTGAAAGCTCGTGCGCCTTCTTTCGCGTCATTGCTCTCATATGGACTCGGGCCAGGAGCCATTTTGAGGGCAAAAAAGAGCGGGGTTCCTAGGGACTTCACTGCCAATTCCTTCATCCGTCGTAAAGAAATCGGGGCGTTCTTAGCAATTCTTTCTGCTAGGCTATGTGCTGCTGGAAGGAGTTCGGGCAACGGTACGACTCTGTTAACCAACCCAATGCGTTGCGCTTCCTCTGCAGAAACGTGATCCCCAGTGAAAAGCATCTCCATTGCGATACCTCTCGGTACAAGGTACTGGAGCATCACAGATCCGAAGTTCGCCCCACGCCCGACTTTTGCCTCAGTCAAACCAAACGACGCGTTCTGCGATGCGATGCGAATATCGCAAGCTAAAGCCAGTTCGCAACCACCAGCCAACGCATAACCGTTCACAGCGGCAATAACGGGTTTGTAGGTCTCGAGCGCAATGGTGCTGGAATTAGGTGGTTCACCCAGAGTACCGTAGTCAGGCCCTACTCGATTAGTGTTGTTATCAAAAGACTCCTTGTGTTCCTTTAGGTCCCCACCCGCGCAAAAAGCACGGTCGCCTGTTCCCGTAACGATCGCAACCCTCACCGAAGGGTCGTAGCGAACCTTGCTGAACGCATCTATCAGACCTTGCCGCACATCCCTACCTAACGCGTTCATTCGTTCGGGACGATTGATAGTCACTACCGCAACAGCACCTTTTTGTTCATACAGAACATACTCTGCCATACTCTCACTCCTTTACCTCGTGTGAACTTTTTAGATTTTGTGACGAGTCCAAATTTCATTACTTAAACAAAATAAGTCAAATTTTGCAATGACATTTATTCCGTTATTCTGCCAAGTCATTGTTGACAAAATTGTTTTAGTTCGTTAGGTCTCGTGACACGGATGTTTGATCCATCCTGCAAACACTGCGACGACTGCGTCGTTCCCGGGAAACGCTAAAAGTGGATTTGCCACGCTCAAGGCCCGAGGAGTCCTTTTCGTTATAGCTTTTCGAGCAAAAGCCGCGATATTTTTCGTTGGCCTACGCACTCGTCATTACCGAGGCGGCCGAGCTCGGCATTTGTCAGGGGCGTTGGTCAACGCGATCGACGGCACGAACAGGGAAAGCTTTGCTGACCTAAGAACCGGGGGAAGGCGGCGAGCGCGGGGGGTCGGAATTATGTATGAAGGAACAGGCAACCCAGAGGAACGAAGCGCGAAAAAAAAATCGCCATGCTTTCAACATGAGGCAACTGCACAGATTCGAGCGAGATCATGTTTAACACGCAATTTGAGCGGGGGTTATTGCTACATACCTGGAACATGGTCGGGGAAAACGGTAGACCGCCGAGCTTCGACGACCTCTGGGAATCTGCAGCGTATGCGGAGCAGCTTTATTTTGACCATGTCTGGCTGGGTGACAGCGTTTGCATTCTTAATCGGGCGCGCGGAGATTGTCTGACCACGATGGCCGCTTTAGCCTGTAAGACGAGCCGGATAAGAATCGGGACGGTTCCATTGATCGCCGCTTAGCGCAATCCGTGACTCCTGGCGCATGCCTTGGCGACGTTGGACATTATCTCGAAAGGCAGGCTTTGCGTTGCCGCGAGTTTGGCTCCGACCATGGAATATAATGAACGGCAGTTGATCGCCGTTTGAGACGACTTCGAGTGCCGACCGTTTGACGGATGTTGGGCACCGTCAGCAGCTTTGTTGCCGGGCTGGCATCATGAATCCGATACCCTGTCTTGACTTAAAGTCGACGACTTGAATAGCTTGCTTGGGGTCAGCGTGAAGAAGGTCGGGCTTCAAATTTAAAAGCAACCCTCTAATGTATAGCCGTCATGGTTGAAGTCCACAATCTCCAGAGAATCTTTAACGTCGGTCAAAGACAAGTCGAAGCTCTTCGCCGTGTTAATCAGGAGGTTCATGAAGGAGAATTTCTAGTGCTTCTCGGGCCCAGCGGTTCGGGCAAAACGACGCTGCTTCGCTGCGTCGCAGGACTGGAAACGCCCGACGACGGCGAGATCCTCATATCGGGACGAACCGTATTTTCGAAGCGCGACGGCATCAATGTTCCTCCGGAGGACCGGCAAATCGGCATGGTCTTTCAATCCTACGCGATCTGGCCCCACATGACGGTCTTTCAAAACGTGGCGCTGCCTTTGATCTACGGCCATAAACGGATACCACGACACTCGGTGAGGGAAAGAGTTCTCGATGCACTGCGATTGGTTCAACTCGACGAGCTCGCTGAACGTCCATCGCCGCTGCTGAGCGGCGGGCAGCAACAACGGGTTGCCTTGGCTAGGGCTTTAGCCGTGAATCCGAGCCTCATCCTGATGGATGAGCCGTTGAGCAACCTCGATGCAAGGCTGCGAGAAGAAATGCGGGATCACATCAGAGATCTCGCAAAACGCCTCAAGATGACCGTCATCTATGTTACGCATGATCAAGTCGAGGCCATGGTCGTAGCCGATCGCATTGCCGTCATGAGTCTCGGTTCGATCATTTCAATAGGCTCGCCCGAGGCGCTTTACCAATGCCCCGCCAATAGAAATGTTGCCGAGTTCTTTGGCTCGATCAATTGGTTGGAAGCGGAAATCGTCGAGCAAGGGGTCTTGAAAACGAAAATGGGGAAGCTTTTGTCGGACCAACCCGGTGTCGCCGGACAAACCGGGATGGTAGGCCTTCGACCCGAAGACATCGATCTCGGGGGCCGTTCGGTGGAACCCTGTAATGAGTTCGAGGGCGAGATCCTATCCCGCACTTTTCTTGGAGACCTTACCGTCTATGAGGTAAAAGTCGGCGATGCCACCCTGAAAATAAAGACCATGCAAAAAGGCTGTGTCGAAAACCCGGTGAAAATTAAGATCCCGATACAGCACGTTAAATTTTTCGCCGCATGATTGGCAGTGTCAAGAGAGCCGCCGACAACGATTGAAAGATGAGGATTTTTTATGGAACAACAAAATTTGATAGCCTTGCCCTCCGTCGCGGAGCGCGATCGGCGCTACAAGAACGTGCGCGAGCGCATGGCCAAAGAAGGAGTCGACGTGCTGTTGCTGCCGGCGAATCACAGCCGGTGGGAGCAAATGATGGCGGACTCCCGCTATTTGAGCGGCCTTGGCGGATTTGCCACCGAGGTTTTCACAGTTTTCCCAAAGGAAGGCGCCCCGACAGCCTATGTCTTTAATCGTGCGGGATGGTGGAAACAGGCGCAAAACTGGATCGCCGATGTCCGCGATGGGCGCAACCGATGGGCGCAAAATGCCATTGAAAAACTACGCGAGTTGGGCTTCAAGAACGGCAAAATCGGTATCTCGGGCTTGGCGGGCATGGTTCGCGCTCCGGACGGAATCATTTCTCATGCGACGGTTGAAACGATTCGGAAGGCCTTTCCCGAAGCACAAATCGTCAATGCAACGCAGCTCATGCAGGATGCGCGCGCCGTCAAAAGCGACGAGGAGATTGCCTTTTTACAGCGCTCGATGGACATCATCGAGGAGATGATTCGCACGATGCAGAAAACCGCGCGGCCGGGAGTGACGGAAAAGGAGCTTTATGCGAAAATGATTCATACCATGTTGAGTCACGACGGAGAGCTGCCGACATTGTTTTTTCTCGGTACCGGGCCCGACGCGACCCAAAGCACGTTTGTTCCCACCAATCGGGTTATGCAAGCCGGCGATCGAGTGATCAACGAAATCGAAGCGAAATATGGAGGATATGCGGCCCAAGCCGTGTGCCCTATGGTGCTCGGGCGCCCGAAAGGCGATTTGGAAGAGATGGTCGAGCTTTCCGCGGCATGTTTCTATGCCATTCTCGAACAAATGCGCCCAGGCGTTACGTTTGGGACCCTGTTCGAGATCTACCAGAAAACCGTGGACGAGAGAGGTCGGGGAAAATTCCGCTGGAGCCATCCGATGATGCATTCGCGTGGCTTAGGAGACGATGCCCCCGCCTTAATGGGCGATAGCGATATTGAACGTCTGGGAAAAAGACCGTTGGAGAAAGGCATGGTTTTCATTTTGAAGCCTCGCGTCCGGCAGGAGTCTGGTAGAGGAAGCGCAAGCATTGGCGACACCGTGGCGATTGAACAGAGCGGTGCCCGTCGGCTGGGGAAACGGGAAATGAAACTTTTAGTAGCAGAATAGGGATAGCGATCGTATGGCGCTTTTACTGGCACGAAAGGAAATCGCAAAACTACTAGACCTGCGGGTTGCAATGCAGGTGCTCGAACGGGTCTATCGGGACCAGGCGGAAGGAGGTATCGACACAGTTTCTCCGCTCCGCCTGATGAACCGAGGGATTCGATTGGTGGCCGGGAGATTGAACCTTCAGAACCGGGTCGGTGTCCGGCTAAGCGTTACCGGGAGCAGAGCTCTGGCACTGGTTTTCGAGATCGATTCCGGGAAACTTCTTGCGATCATGGGGTATCCTTTCAGCAATCTCCGAATAGGCGCGACGGTAGGCCTAGCTTTTGAGCGCCTTGTAAAGCCTGGAGTCAAAAAAGTCGGCTTAATTGGCAGCGGCGCTATCGCCCCCTGGATCCTTCAAACCGCGGTCAGTCTTCGGCCGATCGAAGAGATTAAGGTATTCAGCAGAAGTCCCGAACGGCGACAGAAGTTCGCCGAAGAGATGACGCAAAAATTCGGCGTGAAGGTCGTTGCGGTGGGCCGTCCGGAGGATGCGATTGAGAGCGCTGAGATCATCCTTGTCAGCACCAATTCTCCCGGGCCCGCATTGTTCGGCAAATGGTTAAGACCAGGAGTTCCCGTCATCGGCACCGGACGACCGAACGAGTTCGACGATGAAGTTTACTTGAAGGCGAAACTAATCGTCGTTACATGTAAAGAACATGAACTGGGTTATTACGATAAAGTACTCGACAAGCCTCTGCTCCGGCTAACTGACCAGGGAAAAGTCAATTGGAATGAAGTCGCGGAATTGGGGCAAATCGTCACCGGTCAAATTAACGTCGATCGCAATTCCAATGACATCTACGTCGTCCGCGAATCCCAGGGCGGTTACAGCGACGTTGCCCTTGCTGCATGGGTGTATGAAGAAGCGACACGACAGAAGCTTGGAAGCACCTTTGTTTTCGACTGAATCATCGCGAAATTTTTGATCCCCGCCGAACGGCGAAACCGGGGTTTCCATCTGGCTTTCGCCAAAGGAGATTTTCGACATTACCCGAATCGATTAAAGCAAAGGAGACTATTCATGAATATCACTGCGAGCGCGTGGAAAATTTCATTGTTGACGGTAGCGGTCTTATCTTTCGTGCCGATCTTTCCCCCGGTCGGACGAAGCGAGGCGGGAGAAGCTAGAACTCCGGCATTGGAGCAATTGATCAAAGCGGCCAAGGCGGAAGGGGGCCGCTTTATCGCGGATGCGGTAATCGATGACCCACGAGGGCGAAAAGAAACCGAGATTGCGATGGAGAAGATGTTTGGTTTCAAGGTCACTTGGGAATCTGTAGACCTAATGAACCAGAATCGATTTGCCGCTCGTCTGTTAAAAGAGCTGGAGGCAGGCAAGCAACCGTCGACGGATGTCTTCAACGGAACACAGTCTACGATCCCTCGGCTGATTAAAGCCAAGGCACTTGAACCGGTCAAAAATTGGCAGCTATTGCTTCCGCGGATACCGAAAGAAGCGATCGTACCGGGGGGTGGGGCCCTAGTGGAACGCACGAGAATCGGCGGCTTGGCCTACAACACGAATCTAGTCCCAGCAAACAAGGTCCCGAAAAAGATAAATGATTTTTTGGATCCCTTCTGGAAGGGCAAACTCGCGTCGACGACCTACGCGGCGGTCTGGGACCGCGCCAGCATCAGAGCCGACGGGAGCTTTGACAGCGACAGAGCCCAGCGGATCGCCGATCTTTTGACGAAACTGGTGAAAGAAAAGCATATCATTGGGATACTTCGTTGTGGCGATGATAATCGAATCGCTAGCGGCGAATTTGCGGGATTGGCTTTAATGTGCAGCCAGGACACCGTGGACTTGGCTAGGCGCAAAGGTGCGCCGCTGCAAATGGCTTATCTCGACGAAACCAGCAACTTGACGCATTCCTACGTAGGCCTCATGAAAAACGCCAAATTCCCCAATATGGCCAAGCTTTTTATGGTTTTCTTAAACACCGTAGAAGGGCAAGCCCTGCTTCGCAAGTGGGAAGCCGCGGACACCAGTTTTTATCCAGAAAACGATATGTACAAACTCGTCCAGAGTCTGAAGAAAAGAAACGTCGAACCTCCCTATATCGATATTCCCACATACTTGAAAGTCAAAAACGAAGTTGAGAAGTGGAAAGACCTGTATAAGAGAATCCTCATAGGTCAGAAATGAGGACGCAGGGCAAGATTGAAAGCGATAAGCCGCGACACAAACCGGGCGCTTGCTTCAATGAAAAAGTATCGTGCCGCGAAGCATGGCCATTCGAAATGTACCGTCGATCTGGAAAATTCCAACCTCGCAATTCATAGAGGAACGAATTCGTGGAGTCGGTGTTAAGATCCGCAAGGGCCCTTATGCCTAACGTACGCGGCAGCAAAATTTTTAGGGCCAGTTTTTTACTTCTTCTTGCAAGCGGAGTGCTTCTTTCGGTCGTTATTTTATTGCTTGCCATCGTTTTGGTCATCGCGTTCCAAGATCCTATCGACGCCTCCGTTTACACCCTAAAAAATTTTCGCAACCTTTATCTAGAGCCCTTTGTCTATTCCACGTTGCTCAATACGGCCGGATTTACACTTGTTGGTACGTTCACCGCGTTGTTCTTTGCGGTACCGATCGCTTGGTTGGCTGAGCGAACCGACCTTCCGGGTCGTAGTTTGATCTTTCCGCTGATGATGGCCAGCACCATCCTCCCAGGGCTTTTTGGCGCACTCGGGTGGCTCTTCATGTTTCATCCGCGCATCGGGACGATTAACCGGTGGTTGATCGATTTCTTGCCGTTTCTCAAAACCGCGCCGATCAACATCGTTTCCATCCCGGGCATGGGCTTTATATCCGGATTGGGAATGTCGTCACTCGCTTTCGTCATGCTTGCCGCGACGTTCCGAGCCATGGACCCTGCCCTTGAAGAAAGCGCGCAGGTCCACGGCCTAGGCTTCGTGCACCGCTTCTGGAAAGTGACGCTGCCATTGATGTGGCCTGGGATCCTTGCCGCTGGAATTTACGTTTCGACCATCGGACTGGCCTCCTTCGATGTGCCCGCGATCATCGGAATGGCAAATCGAATATTCACGTTCAGCACATTTGTATTTATTCATGCAAATCCCGAAGAGGGCCCCCCTAACTTTGGCATCGTAGGCGCCGCCAGCGTGTTTATGATTCTGGTCGCCCTACTTTTAAGCTGGGTGTATATGCGGGTCATCAGACAGTCCCACAAATATAGCGTGGTCACCGGCAAGAATTATCGCCCGCGAATGATTGAACTAGGCCGCTGGTGGTTCGTCGGTTGGATTTTTATCGGGACCAAGCTTCTGCTCAGCGTTGTCCTTCCGTTTCTAGCGCTCGTGTGGGCGTCTCTGATACCCTATTTTCAGCCGTTTTCGCGAGCAGCGCTAAATCTCGTTTCTCTGGAAAACTATTACCGCATCCCTTGGGACCAGTTTTGGACGGCAGCTAAGAACACTGCTATTTTGACTCTGGCGGTTCCTACACTGCTTATATTCGTCGGAATCGTGATTTCCTGGGTCGTCATTCGTTCCGGGTCAAAGTATGCCGGAGTCGTGGATACCGTCGCATTTTTGCCCCACGCGGTTCCAAACCTCATTTTCTCCGTGGCCATTCTTATCGTTGCGCTTTTTTGGGTGCCGGATTTTATTCCTTTCTACGACACAATTTACATTCTGATCGCCAGTTTTGTTATCGCGCGCATTAGCTTCCCGACGAGAGTTTACAATAACGCGCTGCTGCAGATTCATAAGGAGCTCGATGAAGCCGCTTACATATCCGGACTTGGGACGCTGCGGGTCTTGCGTCATGTGCTGATTCCATTACTGCGGCCGGCGACGCTTTATGCATGGATTTGGCTTGCGCTGCTTTCCTACCGGGAGCTGACCCTCGCTGCCTTTTTGACAGGAAGATCAAATCAAACGTTACCCACCTTGATCTTGTCTCTCGTGTCAGCGGGACAATCGACCATTGCCGCCGCGGTCTCGCTCTTGTTGTTCGTGTTCATGATTCCGCTGGTCATTTTATATTTCTTTTTCGGTCGCCGGAGTTTCCAGATGGGTGTCCCCTAAAAATCGGGCTCGAATTAACCCTCATGCGTTTAACGTTAGCGGGGTCCAATCGAAATCCACTTTCAATCGTTCAAGGAGGTCAACTATGGTAAAAATCAGAACCTTCGATCATTGCGGCTTTGTCGTTGAGGATATTCCAAGAGCGCATCAATTCTACAACACGCTCCTGGGCGCAAAGCCCTTGCACATTCAGAATCTTAACACCCAGAGACTTTACCACGGCGGATTTCCCGTCATGTCGTTCGTCGAGATGGGCGGGCACCGCTTCGAGCTCTGTCTGGCCCAGGAACCGTTGCCGAACGCCGAGACAGGCAGCCATATGCCGCGCATCGGATTCTCCGTGACCGGTCAAGTGATGGACGAAATGGTCAAACAACTGGACGAGCATCAAATCCCACACGAAGGCCCAATCAAGTACCCGGATTCGTTACCGTTCGATCGAACGATGCGAGTTTGGGACCCTGACGGAAACACGTTGGAATTTTGCGTGCGCCGCTAGCGGAGGAAATCATGGTTCAATACGAGGATATTAGTCATTTAGCGATGGAAGTCACCGACCTTGATCGAGCGGAGCAATTTTACGGTAAGGCGCTCGGAATGGAGATCGTCTACCGCGACCAGGGTGAACTCGGCAACGGCCGACTCATTATGAAAAATGCGACCGGCCAATTCCTGATTCTCGAGAAAGCCGACAAGCTGTCGCAACGAGCGCGTTTCTGCGGACCCGACGTCAATAATGTACCCGACCCAAAGGCGGGTTTCCGTTACAAAGGAGCCCATCTCGCGATGAGCGTCGGGTCCATCGAAGAGTACGATGAAATCTACGCAAGATTGGAGCCTAACGGAGCCTATCTCGAAGGCGATTTACGGGCAGCGCAGCGCAAGCCCGGAGAGAAAAGCGTTTATTTTTATGACCCGTTCGGTAATCGACTTCAGCTCATCATTCTGCCGCCTGCATAGGGCGGGTATGCCAATGCCCCCCACGGCTGGCGGAAGTTTCATGTGCTTTAACCCGGTAGCAGATCGCACGCGATGTCGGGTAAATGTTCGGAACACTTTCTGCTTAGCGAGTAATGCGGCCGCTGCCTCACCAAATCGCTCCGCAACCGTGCCCTTCGTGTGATACCGGGGCGAGTCCGTGGTGCGGCTCGCCGAATTCGGACACTGCCTCTAACACTTACGGATGATACAAGAGGGAGGATCGAGCATCCCATGGGTGTCGACCACGAGGCGATCGCGGATGTAAAGGCGGCCATTGTATACCGAACCATCCCTATGTCTGAAGTTGGGATGTTTGCGCGGCGTACCCAAAACCGCCCATGGCATCTTGCTGATTAGCTCCCAATGCATCGGGTCGTTAATGACGTGTTGCGCCGATGCTTTCGGATAGTAGCCGAACATGATTTCAATGAGATGATTGGACTCGAGAACTTGTTTGCACAGGCGCTGGCGTTCTTCGCCGACTTCACTGCCGCCGGCAACTTCGGTGATCACGCTATCCTTGACTTTCCAGCGTATCGGTTCGGCCAGCAGGCCGGTGACGGCGGCGACGGAGGCCTTAACTTTTTCTGCTGCGGCCCCGGCGACTGCGATTTGCGGGCGGGTAGCCGACGTGCCGGCGGGAACGAACAGGAGTACGATCGCCCTATCCATGGAAAAGGGACGAACCACAAGAATATGTTTAGACGTTTACTCGATGTGCGAAACGGGACACTTCGCCAAAGTGCAACGGCCGTTTGGCCATGATGCCAATTTGGATGCGGTTGCCGAACGGATCGTAGCCGTAGGCGGTATTGGCGTCGGGTTCGTGCCATGGAATAAGATCCGGATCCGGGCCCCAGTAAGTCTCCCTACGGTTAAAACGCTTTAGAATTTCCGGATAACATTCTTCGCTGGCGCGCAAGTCGATATGCGGCCCCTTGAAGCATTGCGTGCTGCGATCGGCGACCTGAGCTACTTTGTGGATAATCACGAGCTGCTTGGATTTCGGCACGGTCAATGTCAATTGATCGTCTCCGGGTACCTGGTCCGCTTCGATCATGCCGAACGTTTTGCCGTACCAGGAGCGTGCTTGTTCGAGATCCGTCGCTTCTAATCGTACGTGGCTGATGCGCCGCAGCTGAATCGGGCCCTCCTGCGGCGCCGCAGCCGCCGGCTGATTACGGATGCAAAGCTCCACGGTGTTCCCATCAGGGTCGAGCGCGAACAAGGACTCTTTGATCGGGCTCGACGCAGGATAATCGGCCGTGTGCGTCCACCGGAGATTTCGTTTCTCCGCCTCCCGGATGGCAGCAGAAAGATCAGTCGCTGCGACTTCGAAACCCCACACCACGCCTTCCAAAGCGCGAGAAGGCGTCGGAGACAATGGAAAATCCTGCAGCGCAAGGCCAAAACCAGGATGATTCGCGACCGTAAAAAAAACGATCATCGGCACTTCCCGGTTAAGACCGCGCACGTTCAGGTTAGCGTGAAATCCTAGTCGCGCGCCCATGAAAGAAGACCAAAAACGAAACGCCCGACCGAGATCATTAGAGGGAAGAACGCCGTGGTCGATGCGTTCCAACGCGACGGCTGAATTTTCATTAGGCATGAGTCACACTCCTTTGTAGATTTATATATCGTACCTGGGCAGAGCGGACAAGCAGCGGTTTCACGAACCTACGATCAAGTTTGCTTGATATTGGCTCGATGGGTAGACTAACTTCTAATTGGTTGCGCGTGGGCGACAAGGATGGTGATACCACCGGAACGACGGAGTGCCACCTCGGCGCGATACCGTTCCGTTCGCCGCGGATGGCAATCCGAATGTAAATCTCGCGGAGGTCAGCGTCATGGGTAAAAAAATTCGGGAGTTCATGACCCACAGAGAACCGCCGGAACATATCTGGATGGAACGAGATGAGAGCGCGGTCATCGGCACTGCGCGCATGGGCCAGAGAATCGTGCCGAAAATTCGACCGTTCGATTTGCTGCGCAGCGCGCCGCTCGCGGGCAACCGCGCGCGAGTGACCATTTTCGAAGGCGACAGTTTGCGGATTGCGACGGAATTGATCGCCGGACGCGAAACTCAGCTCACTCGCGCAGCGGATCATGACTTGATCTATTTGCAGTTTTCCGGCCGTTCGACCATCGAAAGCGAATCAGGCCTCGTCGAAGCGGCGCCTGGCGAAATCGTCCTCGTTCCGGCGGCGATCTCGCATCGAACGATCGGCTCGGAAGAATGCCTGCGCGTGCGCGTAGCGACTCAAGAGCTCGTGACTGAAGGCGTCGAACCGGAAAAGCCGACGATGCAGAGAAGCTTTAGCGTGCGAGCTTCGGAACCCCTTGCTGCAACCAACGGACATAAAGCGGAACCCGTCGATAGCGGTCCAGTGCTGGAGCATATCAGCTTTTGGGATCCGCAATCGGATCTTTGGGTGGAGCGCGACGTCGCGTCGCTCGTGGGCTGCAAGCGCGAAGGGGGCAGGATCGTGAGGAAACTGAGCGCGTTTAACTACTTTACTGGAATGACCGGCAGGGGCGGGGCCCGAGCGCCGGTGCTCTACAATGGTAAAGAGTTCCGTGTCGACGTTTATAATCTTGAAGAAGAACAGAACGGTTTCCATCGCGGCTGTGACGAAGACGAAATTTGGTTTCAGTTCCGCGGCCACTCGCTCAATCATACGGAATGGGGCGCAATGGAATTGGACCCCGGGCAGATGTCGTATATACCGCGCGGCGTCGCCCACCGCATCACCGGGAGTCCCGGCTTTCTACGCATGGTGCTCTACAGCCGCAAGCTGGTGCACCCGAAGGCGTTTAACAACGTATCGGAACGGGAGACGCGATTCGACGTGCAGTAGCCGAAGCACCCAAACCGGGGCCATTCCATGGAACGTCTCCGCCT
>CAVSHR010000002.1:0-821574 GCA_963727625.1 uncultured delta proteobacterium
CACCGCATCGATACCTCATCCGGAAATAAATTCATCGGCGGCGTTTTTTACTATTCTGGATCTAACCTCTTTAATATACCGTATTTTCATAATCTCTTCGCGAGTTCGCCTGAACAACATTGCCGACCAATGGAAACGAGGGCTTAACCGGCGCGCCTTAATCTATCACTAATGGAAAGTGCCGAAACCGGTTCGTCAAGCAATCCACTGATAATAGAGTCACCTCTACTTTCTCACCACATTCACCGCAAAATTTTGCGCTCGGTGTCAAAGAAGCGGAACATCGCGAGCATTGATCAGATGCATCCTTCAGAAATCTTAAGTAAGTTTCGATTTGTGGGTCGTTGCTTGAAAGTCTCGGTAATCGGTGAGGCTAATCGCGCCGATTGCTTCTGTCAATTTTGGGCTCGAAAACGCCTTTTCTGTGGATAGCAAAGCTAGATGGACCATGTAACGCAAGCCTGTTTGCCGTTCCGCTATCTTCACAGTTCCTTTATTGATCAAAACACCTGAATAACACAAGATGTCTAACGCGAGTTTGAGGTTCGGAGAAATATCTCTTTGACAAGTAAAAAAGGCGGACTGATAGCCGCTTTTAGTTTGGCGATGGTTTTTTGTTCTAATTTCCGGGATCAAGTAGCCTCGCAACAAGTCAAGACCAACACGCACATGCGGAGCAAACTTTGGCAATCGTTTCGCCAGATTCTGATGGTAGGGAAGCAATTCTTTATCAATAAAATCCTGAGTAGCGAGTCCAACCGCGCGTTCTGAAAACCCTCCGTCTAACGCACGATTAAGCAGGTGAAGAAATGCTCGTGGGTTTCCGGTCGATAAATCTATGCAAAGATCCAGCAGTTCTCCATTCTGGAAAATTTTTTTTCTAAGTGAACTCTTGGGCGGAATGCGTTTGTCGATTATTGACCTAAATTGGTCTCGATTCATCTTGCGACCAGAAGCGCCAGGCTCAAATCTATCCATCGATAAAACAATTGCGTCCTGGCCTACTTCGAAGTTGCGACCATATGACGTTACAGACGGATAAACCGCCGCTTTGGCCGCTATTTTTCCGCCATGTAAAAGCTTGAAGATTTCAAAAAATATCTCCTGTTGAGACGGAATAAACGTGTGTGCGGCTTCGTCGAACAGAAATACGACTCTTTGCAATTCAAATTGGTCAATTACGTTCTTAACAACTTCTGCGAGAAATCCGGTATCAAGGACGCTGTCTAGGAATTCATTCCCGATTTGTTTCAAAAGGAGTTCTTTGTCGCCTCCCAAGCCTAATTTCTGAAGCTGATGTATTTTCTCCTGAAGGAAACTCTTGGTCTTCTCAACAGATCTAATGCCAAATATCTTCTCGTATGGGTCATCGTCACCCGCCCTTCCCACTAGGTCCAAGAAGACGAGTTTATCGTGCAACGCCTGGAGGATTTTGGCGTTCACCCATACGTGAAAGCCATCCCGCTCACCAGCTTTGACACCTTCGAGTAAGGTGCTTGTTTTGAAATTGACGTAAACGGCAAGCCGCTTGTCGTTCTTAAACACCGAATCCATTTCAATCTCAGCCAAGCGCAGCAGCATCGATTTGCCCACACCACGAGCACCCTCTAATAGATGAGCACCGCTGTTTTTTAAAGTTGAAATAATATTCTGCTCGAAGCTTCCAATTACGGATAGTTCTTTAATTTGTTCGTATAGTAGATCCTCGCTTCTTGCTGCTTGAAGCAATTCCGCGGTGTTTTCTGGAGGTGCCATAATTCAATCCTTTAGGTGCGAGCTATTTGGGGGAATTGTTTGTGAATACTGCTGTTAACATCATGGAACCTGTTTTGAAATAATTTTAAGAGCAAATTTTCGACTGTATCTACGAGTGACAGGTGGGTTTGCCAGTCCTCTTTTGTAAATTTGAAGCGGTCAGGTAATACCGACTCAAAGGTGGATATTTTACCATGAACCGTATCGCTTAATGACCCATAAATTCGCTTCGCTTCCGAGACTTCGATAATGGTCGAGCCGTTAAAGGAGCTATTTGCAGATTTCACAAAGGTAACATATTGGGGGGCATTGACGTGATCTACCATCTCAGAAAAATTTAAATCATGGTCGTGCTGTTTCCAGCCATAAAATTTGTGAGGAAGATCCCATAAATAAACAATGGCAACTCCTAATTCGAGAACTCGTCGTAAAACGATCTGTGCTGGCTTATCGAGAGCGCAGGCAGCTAAATACAACGATGATATGACATCGGCGAATAATTCGTTGAAGATGGGCAATATTTCCCTCTGAGCAGGCGTGATGGTGTTTGTTTGAGAAAGAATGCGACCGACCGCATCGAGAGCTCTTGCTTTTAGCTCCACGCTACACAACGTCTCGGCTGAGAACCGAATGGAGGAGTTCAGGTTATCGGAGAATTTACCATTTAAGTCTCTGAACACCGTGCTGATATCGCTTGGTTTCTTGTATATATCTTCCATTCCCAGATCTCCTAACGGAAGGGCGCTCACAGTCACCAACGGAAAGCTTTTCCGATCTCCCCATATTGTGGGGAAACGGAGACCCAGTTGTGCCGAAGGTGCCGCTAGTATAGCAACGGCAAGACGAGCGCGGCAAATATTGGAGCAATTAAAGGGGACATCTCTAAACGGGACGGCCCTGTCAAGCATCCAGAGGTTGATTTCCTGTCCTAGTGGTTGGTCACGCGAGAAAATGGCCTCCGTGTTTCCCTTATAACGCACGATCTCTGTCCGAGGTGAACTCGGCTAATCCCCTGGTTCTGGCCCACCGCCGGTGTGGTGGATCAACTTGTGGGTGGCAACCCAATCATCTCTTCGCGCTTTTCCCAGCGCATGATCTCTGATCCGGCGGGTCTCCTCTTTAGGAGAGGCGCAGCTGCCCAATCATTCTGTCGGTCCGTTGTGGACCAGTCCCCATTACGGGCTCACTGCGCGTTGCCACCGCGTTTTAAAAACTGCTGATAGTCGATGCGATCTTTCATCATATGAAAAATGATGCCCAGGAGTTTGTTCGCGGCGGCCACCCGGGCAATCTGTTTGCCTCGTCTCTTAAGCACCCCGAGGTAGTGCTTGCGAGCATCGCCCTTGTCGATGCGGACATGCCAGAGAGCGGCCTGAATCAAAAGCGATCGCACCATGCGATTGCCCTCTTTAGTGATGTGCCCATGTCTTTCTCGGTCTGCGCTCTGTCGTACCCTCGGCGCCAATCCGAAATAGCTAGAAAGCTTCTTGGCCTTAGAGAATCTGTCGATGGTGCCAATCCAGCAGTTCGTGGCCGCGGCACTCAGCGGGCCCACGCCGGGGATTGTCATCAGCCGTTTGGATTCCGTATCCTCTTCGGCAATCTTTTTTAACTCGGTATCCAGTCCGCGAAGCTGGCGGTTGAAAAACGCCAAAAGCTCTGCGTCCTCCTCGACGATTCGCGGCCCATAGCCACTGAGTTCTTCCACCTTGAGGACCGGTGGACGCATCCGGTGAAAAGTCATTCCAGGATCCATATTCCTTTTGGCGTAAAGCGCATGGACCTCATTGATCACTGCAGTGCGCTGACGCACTAGACGAGCACGATGGGTGAGAAGTTCCCGAATGTAGCGCTGCTTTGCAGGTGGGATCCACACGGTGGGAAGCAAATCTGACTTCAACAACTTCGCCAACATCAAGGCGTCCACTTTGTCCGACTTCAATCGCGCCGAGGCAATGGCCTTGGTCTGCTTGGGATGCGACATAATGACTTCATGACCGCTCTTCTGAGCGAGATCCACAAACCACCACCACGAACCCGTTGCTTCGAGCGCGATCTTGCTTTGCGGGGGCAATTTCTTCAAAACCTTCTGCACCGTGGCTCTGTTGTTCGGAAACCGAAGCTGCGATGCCGGCTTCGGTTCCCGCAGCGTGGCCAACTGTGATACTCTTTTGTGCAAATCAATACCCACATTCTAAATTTCTAATTCTTTTCTTGGCCGGCCTCGTGATCTTTCGCCGACGCTCAATATTTCTATTCTTAGTGCTGGCTTTTACCGTGCCGCTGGCTTGCGGGATTTTCGGAGTCGCGTTTGCCGATGTTGTCGTCCAGCCATTTGGTAACGGTCCCGGGAGTCACTTTGCGTTTGGGGAAAATTCTTGCGGAAATCAAACAGTTAACTCCACGCGTTCATTCGGGTCAAATCTTTACTTTTGAATAAAGAGGCGCTCCACTCTCTCCATCGATTGCGCCGCATCCCGATTACGGTCAGCCATTTCTCTTAGCCTCTTTCGTTCCCGGCTGACTGCGCTGTAGTCAAGGTCGCCCAGATAGTTCCCGATCTCAGCCTGGCTGATCCGACTAAACCGATGCATCGCCTCCATCACCATTGCCCGCTCATCTCGATATCGCGTCCTCTTTTTTCGCGATATCCTCCGGTTTGATCCGGTAATGCCGACTCACCGTTTCCAACAAGCGATAAAGGTCCAGGTCTTGCAATGATACATTGTCACAGTGAGGCGCCGTCGGTCTGTTCGACCGAAATCTCGGTTCAACCATCTCAGACGTAACGCGAACGACCCCCACTTCGTGCATTTAGGTCATTGGCTCAAGACTGTGAGCACTCGTAATAAGAACGATGGCCTTCGCTATCCACCAATTCCCAAGGCTGACCCTTTTGGTCTTTACGAGGAACAGGCCACATTCCGGGCAGCTCGCGTTTCACTACTGGCGCTTTGTCTCGTAGCCGAACCAGAACGTTGATCGTGTCGTTGTCGGGCTCGGAGGGCTCGCAGACTACACAATTTCCTGCCTTCTTTGAGCTACACCAGTCACGAAGCACGTCTGCAGCCTTTCCAGCGGCAGGACCGAATCGAAGATTATTCAGCACCTGGTCATTGTCGCTTGGCATGAGCGTGAAAATGGGCTTGAACGTCCGCTCCTTTTCTTGGGTACTGCGCCATTGGTCTGCTACTTGGCCCGCTGGCGTTACGTCCTTAATGTACACACCGTCCGCAACTTGAACGTGTCTGCCCGACTTTTCACTGAGGCACGCCAGAAAGCTTGCCATTGCCTCGGTTGAGGCACTCCCAGGAGAAGACGACCACTTGGAGAGATCAAGTTTTCCCGCTGTTTCGCCCACAAGCTCTAACTTCATGCCTGTCGCGTCATTGTGTGGAAGCAAAGACCGGCAGGCTTCGATGTATGGATCAGATGGAGGAAAAAGACGATGTATAGCAAACGCCACTATCACGATTAGCCCTACTGCAACTACAACTTTTACCACGGGGAATTGTTTGTCCATATAAATCTGAATTGGTCTATTTGTTGCACTGGCGTAAATTGCGAGCGGCGGCCCACGATGCCTTGAACATCATCCAGAGCCCGGATACTCGGTACTCAATACAGCCCGGCGACAGAGTGAAGTCCTTTTGCCGGCGTACCAGAGATGTAGAGAAACCTCCCGAACCCGGTTTCCTGTACCAATCCATCGCAGTATTGCTAAATGCTTCAACCACATACGATTTGACATCACGCGAATCGAGAGATTTCACAGCGGATTTGATTGCCTGCTCACTGATTGTGGTCGGCTGGTCAATGAGCTGATTCACGGCTCCTACAATCATGTATGTTGCGATCAGGGGCACTAGTTGGTCAGAATTAAGTTTCCCCGCTTCCTCAAGCTGTCGAATGGCGGGCATATTGGGTGATTGTAGGATAACTTTGCCAGACAATTGTGTTGATACAATCGCCGCAGCGCGCTGCTCAATGTCAGGCGAGAATAAGTTGAAATCGACGGTGCACCAGTTGCCGCTTTCCGAAGCCGAGCAACTCGTGTTGCCCTTGCCCTCCGCTTTGACACTTGGACACGTGCACTGTGCCGCTAAAGCTGAATTTCCAAAAAGCAGAAGGAGGGCGATGAAGGTAGTGAATAGCTTTATCATTTAATTCTCCTAAGTTTTTAGTGTGGGGCGCTCCGTTGCCGTCGACTTAGCACCAAGAATTTACGTCTTCACCGGCTTCCGCCTTGCCGCTGGCTTCCGGGGATTCTCGGGGTCGCGTTTGCCGATGTTTTCGTCCAGCCACTTTCTAACTGTCGCGGGAATCGCTTTGCGTTCGGGGTCGTCGTAGTCGTAGTACAGCGCGTAGATCTCGGCGAAAAACTCGTACAGGGACATGGCCGCGTAGTTGTCCGGCATCTTGGCGACGAGATTGAGCGCGGCGGCGTCGACGACCATGAAGCTCGCGTACCAGTAGTTGAGGGCGAAGGCTTTTTTGCCGGCGCGGTGCCAGGTTTTGAAATTCTCGAACCAGTTCTTTTGACCTGTTTTCTCATAGGCGAGCCGGGGGCCGAAGTTGTTTCTCCACCAGCGCGGTTATTCCAGGGACACAATACAAATTTCTATTCTTCATGCCGGCTTCCGCCTTGCCGCCGGCTTGCGGGGATTTTCGGGGTCGCGTTTGCCGATGTTTTCCTCCAGCCATTTGGCGACGGTGAAATTAATCGGAATTAATCGGGAATTAATCGGGGTCAGAGAGCATTTCCGGGTGGTAGCTAGGGCTTGGCCTGGATAGATTACGCGAGCGACACGGCCAAGCCGACTTGCACCAGAGATGGTGCACGGGTGAATCACAGTGATTAGATCCATTCGCATCGTGATTTTGTCAAAATAACTAGAATAAACCTTGATCCACAACCTACGCGAAGAGTTTGCGATCGAGAATTTTCCGTGGATCTGTAAAGTCCTCGGCCCACCAGGGCTCTTCGCCCGCCTTCCTTGGGGGCTTGGCGAGGGTGAGTTTCTTTTTGGCTTTCTTGGCCTCCTCTTGAATCACTCGAAAGTGGTAATGGTCGAAGAGCCGCAAGGCTTCGATGGTGTAGGAGACCGCGATGCGGCGGTCGCGGATGAGCAGCAGATTTTCGCCGTTTTTGATATCCGCCGGGGAGGAGAAGTTATACGAGCCGAGATAGACCCGCGCGCTGGGCTTGTCGAAATCGATCACCACGAACTTGTGGTGCATGCGGTTGCCGACGCCGCCGGCAAGACCCGTGGGTTCCGACTTGAACGGTTCCGGGAGGTTCTTGGTCAGTGCCGCAGGCCGAACCGGCGAGACTTTGCCGTCGGGTATCTGCAGATCCAGACCGGCAAGCCGACCTTTGACCTTTCTGTCCGAAATGCCGTAGACGAAGCTGTTCTTGCGTTCCGACACTTTTATGATCGCGTCCTGGATCGGCCCCGGCGTTTGATAGAGAAACGCCAGCGAATAGAAAAGATTCGATTTGGTGCTTTCGATGTCGGCGGCTACTTTTTCCAATAGGGCGTTGTCCGCCCCGTGGGGTGAAAATGCGACCTTGGCGTTGATCGCCGGCAAGCCGAGGCTTGTCCAGTTGGCGGACGGCGTCTTGCCAAATCCCTTGACCGAGTCGTTCTGCCAGTAGTCATCAAACGCAGCGAGGAAAGGCTTGGATGCCTTCTTGCCGCGGAGAATCACGGCGTTGTTCGCCTGCACGAAGAAGCCGCGCCAGGTGAAGTTGGTGGAGCCGCACACCACGGCTTGCACCTTCGGGCCGTCGACGACGATGGTCTTGTTGTGCTGCAGGTTGCTCATGTGGTGCCGCTTCACATTCGCGGCGCCGGCCGAATCGCTGAGAATCTGGGCCGCGTGCGTCTCGGCTGAATCCGGTTTCTTGTGGGCGCCGCTGTTGTCGATGATGATTTTCAGTCGGGCGCCCAGCTTCTTTAGCCGCGACACGACATCCGGCTCGCACAAGTCATAGGCGACCACGAAAACTTTTGCTTTCTTATCAGCGATCGCCTGGTCGAGCACTTCGAGTATCGCGCTGCGCGCCTCGAAACCCATCCACGTCAGAGCCTCTCCAGCTTTGGGATGGGTCGGAACGAAGTCCAGTCCCTCGTCGGCCTTGGCCGGGATCAGGGTCGAGAGAGAGTCCTTGTCGGGCGCGAACCGGTCCACGAACGCCTGCGACGACACGAAGCCGCGGGTGAAGGTGACGTTGAGTTTGCCCGGGTAGGTCTCGCGCCGCAGCTCGATCGCCGCTTCCTGCGGCTCGCCGTGGCTCAGCTCGTCCAGGTCATTCATAAAGACCGGCGTGACCCGGTAGACGAACTCACCGGGGAGTTCGGCGTTGCGCGGGAAGTGGACCCAACGGAACTTCTGGATCGGCGAACGCATTGTCGAAAGCCGAGTCGGGTCCACTGCGCCGCCCGGGCCTGGGAATGAAAGGCGGTTTTTCAAGGCGAAGAACTTGTCGCCGCCCGGCTCCTTGTATTCGATCGCAAAGCCGACGAAGTCGTCAGGCGGCTTGCCTTTCTTCCAATTCATTGCGACCAGGGCCATGCCGTCGCCGCGGTGCAGCTTGAGAGTGAATAGAGCCGCGTTATTTTGACCAGTGACCTGAAATTCCCCTGCCATGACCGGCCTCCCTCTGGACTCCGTGGAACTAAGCTAAAGCTTTACTCGCGGTTTCCGCCGTGGCGCTGCCTTGTGTCCGGCTTGTATCGCGAAAATTTTCTCGAATCCAATATAAAATTCCTATATCACTGATATAGGAAAAGCTTATATCACTTCTCTCGCTGATCGCCGATTGCTGGTGGAAAAAACGACGCGAATAAACAGCAGGCTGCGGGTTATCGGACCCACCGTGCGAACGATTCCGTCACCCCCGAATGTGTTTATCGGGGGTCCAGATCCGGACCCGCCTGGATTCCCGCTTAAAGCATGCGGGAATGACGAACTTCGGACGCAGCAAGCTGCGGGTAATGAACCCTTGGCGATTCACTCGAAGCGGAACGAGGCGTCGGTGCCAGTGACCGCGCCTCTGAGCGATGGATTATTCAGCGTGCCTTTGAACCGGAGTTTCTTGATCGTGTAAACGCCGTCGAAGCGCAGCGCCCGCGGCAAAGACTTTCTCAATCGCGGCAGCGCCTTGTTGACCTTGCCGAGATCGAGATTCACGGCGTTGATCTCGCCGTCCAGCGGGACGTCGAGAAAGTCGCGATTCTCTGGAATCGGACCGATCCGACTCTTGAGTTCCAGGTTGGGTTTGGCGGTGTTGACGGCGGCCTCCAGTTCAATCTCAAACGGCTGATCCGGTTCGAAGTCGCTTAGTTTCAGGTCGATCTGAGATACCGCCAGTTCGCCGCCGGAGAGGTCGCGATAGCGCAGTGTGCCGTTGGAAATATTAAACGCCGGGAGCCATAACGGGAGACTGCCTGGCCTTTTCGCCGGGGCTTTTTTGCCGCCATCGGCGCCGGTGCGTGCATTGTTTTTGTTGCCGCCCCGGCTCGCGAAATTATACTGGCCGCTCGCGTCGCGAACCACCGTGATCAGCGGCGACTCCAGAGTCATTCTCTTGGGACGGAACTCGCCGATGAACAAAGGCCAAAGTCGAAGTTCCAATCGCATTTCCTTGGCGCGAAGAAAATCGTCGGGGGAAAAAGCCGGGTCATCGGCCAGGGCAAAGTTTGTCACGCGAGCGCCGATGGGCCAGAAGGTCACTTCGATTTGGTCGATGGCAATCTTTCGTCCCAGCGCTTGCTCGGCCCGGCCGATGAAAAAATCTTTATAGCGGCGAACCAGGAAGTTGGCGCTCGAGAGCGCGAGAACCAGGACACCGGCCAAAACCGCCGCAACGGTGAAGACGAATCGCTTGCGCATGATTTGCGAGGTTGGCTCGGCGGTGTCCGTGACGGATCTAGATCATCGCGGGACCGGCCCCGATCAGACTTCTCCGTCGTAGGGCACGGCCACGAGCTGGTCTTGCGCTGATCTCGTGTCCTCTTTCCACATTTCCAGGAGCCTCTTGGCGATCGGTCCGGGCTTGCCATCGCCGATCTTTTGCCCGTCCCACTCGACCACCGGCGCGACTTTGATCGAGCTGCCGATCAGCATCATCTCGGCGGCGTCGCGGCCTTCGTCGACTGGAATATCGGCGAGGCGTACCGCATTGAGCGCGCCTTGCTGCACGAGCCTTTGAGCGAAATCGAGAATCCTTTGGATCGTGATCCCCGACAGGATGGCGTCGAAGGGCGGATGGCGGAACACGCGATCTTGGGTCACGAATGCCACGTTCATGTTGGAGCTTTCCGCGACCATACCGCGCTCATCTATGAAAACGCCGTTGTCGGCGCCGCGCTCTTTGGCTTCCAGGACGACGAGCACGTTGGGCAAATAGTTGTTCGACTTGATCTGGGCGAAAAGCGGCGGCTTGATCGGCACCTGACTGGTGACGAGTTTCATGCCCTGTCGATAGTAACTCTCGGGGTAGGGTTCCTGCTTGAAAACGATCACGTAAAAACTGCTGCCGACGCATTCCGCCGGACCGAGGCCGTAGCCGCCGGGACCGGCGGACAGCCAGTAGCGCGCCGACCCATCGCGCCGGCGGCTCGCTGCGGCGGTTTCCAAAATGATCTGGCGCAAGCGCTCGCGCGGAAACGGCAACGGTATGCGGGCTCCGCCGGCTGATTTAATGAAGCGGTCGAGGTGCGGGTCGAGCTGGTAGAGCATGCCTTGGGTCAGCGTAGCCGTGTCGAAGACTGCGTGGCCGCGGTGGACCATGTGATCGTCGAGCGGCAGCACCATGAGCGCGGGATCGGTGACGATGCCGCCGAGGACGCTCGAATACATCGCGTAGAAGTTGGTAGCCTTGCCGTGAACTATTTGTGACAGTCGGGCAATCGCTTGCGCGGCGGTAAAGACGGGAATCTTGACCATGTTTCAGCCTCCTGAGCGGATGGCCTCTAGTCTCGGATATCTTGCAGAAACCAGTCGGTGGGGATCTGCTGCCCCAGCCCGCGCCGTTTGGCTTCGCGCACGACGTAGCCGGCGGTGGATGCGAACTGCAGCCCCTGGGTGCCGCTGTTGGCGAAAAAGGTGACTTGATTTCTATCGGTCCGGCCTTCGAGCTCGCCGGACATGATGTCGGTGAGCAGGGGAAAATCCTGCGAGAAGATATCGACTTTGGGGTTGGCGATGCGTTTGATTTCTTCGGTGCTGCCGGCCACCACCGCGGCCTCGGCGCCGATGCGGATTTGCCCCACGTCCAAATTCAACGTCGGCCGGCCCATCTTGATGACCAAGTCGGCTTTCTCGACGATCTCGGGATTCCATTCGTTCGCCTTGACGCAGGTCAGGTGCATGCCCGGTTCGACTAAGTCCAAATTGTCGACCACGACTTGAATCGAGTCGGTGCAGGTGGCGACGATGTCGCAACCCCGCACGGCGTCTTCGGCGCGCTCGACCGGGGTAATTTTGACGCCGAGCTTTTCACCCATCTCTTTGGCGTAGGCTTCGCGATTGTTTTTGGTCGGGCTGAAGACTTTAACCTCGCCGAGCTTGCGCACCTGGTTAAAGGCGAGCAGGTAGGTGCGCGCCATGCCGCCCGAGCCGTAGATGCCGACCACGCTCGAATCTTCGCGCGATAAATACTTCGCGCCGAGGCCGGCGCAGCCGCCGACGCGCATATGCTGGATGATGCCGTCATTGATGATCGCCAGGGGCTCGCCGTTGCGCGTGGAAAAGACCATGACGAAACCGCAAAAGGTTCCCGGCTCGACGCAGTATTTTTCCACGGTCTTGCCGTCGGGCCATTCGAGCATGTCGGACTTCATTCGGATCGCGAAGGTTTCGAAGGAACGCGATGCGCCTTCCATGGTGCCCCAGCGGTACATCAGCTTGGGGTCGTCGTTGGGCACGAAGAAATCGTAGCGGCCGCGATAGTTCGCGCGCTCGTCGATCAGATCGCGGTAGCCGGTTTCCAAGGCTCCCATGCAACCCTTGATGTCGAGAATTTTTTCCACGGTTTGGTTGTTGATCAGCAGCATGCTAGGCCTCCCTTCGACGATGGCTTGATTCTATTTCGCACCGGAGCGGGTTTTGCAAGGCTATGTAAAAACAAAAACGCCGCCTTGGGGGGCGGCGCCGATGGTATTCTTGGATCAAAGCGAAGCAGACTAACTGTCGAGTTCCGGTTTAGGCAGGGCGACGAACGGCACGCCGTCCTCGGCGAGATTTTTGGCTTCTTTCAGGGTCGCGGTGCCGTGAATCGGCCGCTCTTCCGCTTCGCCCTTATGAATCTGTTTGGCTTCTTCGGCGAAGCGCGGCCCCACGTCTTCGAAGTTTGTTTTGACGTAGTGATGCACGCGCAGAAGCATTTCCTTAAACTCGGCGGGCGATGGTTGCGCCGGTGGAGTCGGTGCCGGTTTTTTCGCGGGCGGCGCCGGCTGTTCCTTTTTTACATGGACGGCGCAGGCGTGGGGCACCTTTTCGACCTTGGTCGAGCCGCAGGTAGGGCAGGAGATAAGCTTTTTGTCCGCCTGCCTTTGAAAATCTTCGAAACTGGGGAACCAGCCTTCGAAGCTATGTTTTTTCTTGCAAATCAGATTGTAGATCACCATAAAAATCCCGCGCGTGAGTAATCAATAAGATCGTGGCCCGCCGTTGTCAAGGGCGGCAGGGCGCCTTTGCCGCTCATGTCCGCAAGGCATACGCCACGGTAATGGCGCCCGCGCGCGCGATGCTCTGGGAAAAGTTTCGCGGCGCGCGCAGTCGTGCTAGAGTTAGCATCCATGGCGGACGAAGTCACCATTCGGATCCTGCGGAAGGTCGCGGAGGTCGCGCGCGATCAGTGGGACTCCTTGGCAGCCGGCGCGACGCCGTTCTTAAAGTGGGACTGGCTCGACATTCTGGAGCAATCGGGGTGCGTTAATGAAAAAACCGGCTGGGTGCCGCACCACGTGATCGCGGAACGAGCCGGCAAGCTGATCGCGGCCTGCCCGATGTATCTAAAACTCCACAGCATGGGCGAATTCGTTTTCGATTATGAGTGGGCCGAAGCGGCGCACCACGCGGGCATTCAATATTACCCCAAGATGCTCGTCGGCGTTCCCTTCACGCCGGTGACTGGACACCGCTTTCTCACCGCTGCCGGCGAAGATCGCGGCGCGCTCGTTCGCTTGATGGGACAGGCGTTGGCGAAAGTGGCCGCCGACAACAAGATCTCTTCGGTGCATGTCAATTTCTGCCTGGCCGACGAGCGCGAGGCGCTCGAGCCGGTGGGCTTTATCCCGCGCATGGGCATTCAGTATCATTGGCAAAACCGCAGCTTTGGTTCCTTTGACGATTATCTGGCGAGCTTTCGCAGCGACCGGCGCAACAAGGTCAAGCGCGAGCGCCGGGAGATTGAGCAGCGCAAGATCACGATCCGCGCCTATGAGGGAGAAGAGCTGACGCAAAAACATCTGCGCACGATGTTCCGGCTTTACAAGGACCATGTCGACCGGCTCTATTACGGCCGGCAGTATTTAACCCAGCAGTTCTTCGATGAATTGCAGCGGCGCTTTGCGGCTAATCTTTGTCTGATGCTCGCCGAGCGCGACGGCAAGATCATCGCCGGCACCTTCAATGTGCGTGACAACGTCGCCATGTACGGACGCTATTGGGGGGCCTTCGAGGAACATCCGTTTCTGCATTTTAATGTCTGTTATTACTCCGCCATCGAACACTCGATCCGCCTGGGTTTGGAGCGCTTCGAAGCCGGCGCCGGCGGCAGCTTCAAGCAGCTGCGCGGCCTCGACCCGCAGCACACCACCAGCGTGCACTATATCGTCGACGGCAATTTCCGCCGCGCGGTGGAACGCTTTCTAAGCCAAGAGCGGGAAATGATTCAGCGCAAGCGCGACATGCTGCTCGATCACAGCCAGATCAAACGCGAGCAGGAAGAACCTTAAGTAGAAAACCCCCGTGCTGTTTTGCAGGCTCGCCATCGGGATAATCGTGCTCGTGATCCGTGAACTTGCTCGTCGTTCGAACGCGGCCACGAACACGATTGACAAAATTTGTTCTCTGCGCAACCGGATCTTTTGATTGAGGTTGCGCAAGGGGCATTCGCTTCTCCGGCATCGGAATCACGCACTTTCCTTGACACAACCAGGACTTTCCTTTAACGTCGGCCCGGAGAGGTGACGTGAAATCTTCCTGGAAGAATACCGCAGAGCCTGTCCTGTTTTTTATCGCGCTCCTGGTGCTTTGGGAAATCCTCGTCGAGATCATCAAGGTGCCGTCCTTCATCTTGCCGCCGCCGGGAGACCTATGGGTGAGCTTTATCCAGAAGCTGCCGATTCTTGGCCACCATTCGGTGATCACTTTCGTCGAAGCTTTCGGCGGGTTTTCGCTGTCGTTGCTGCTCGGCGTCGGATTCGCGATCGCGGTGGTCTATTCGCGCCACCTGCAGAACACGGTCTATCCGCTGATCGTGATTCTTTACGCCATGCCGAAGAGCGCGTTTGCGCCGCTGATGGTGATCTGGATCGGGTACGGCTTGTTTTCCAAAATCGCGATCGCGTTTCTCGTCGCGTTTTTCCCCATCGTCGTTAATACCGTTGTAGGGCTCAAAGAAGTCGAGCCGGAGCTTTTGGAGCTGGCGCGCATCAATCGCGCCTCAGAGTTCGACGTTTTTAAAAAAATTCGTCTGCCTAACTCTTTGCCGTATTTGTTCGCCGGCATCAAGGTCGCCATCGTGCTGTCGGTCACCGGCGCGATCGTCGCCGAGTTCGTCGCCGCCAACGAGGGGCTGGGCTATCTGGTGCTGCAGGCCAATTACAGCTTGGACACTGCTTTTGCGTTGGTGATTCTGCTGATCTTGGCGGTATTGTCCTTGGGGCTTTTCTGGTTGGCGGAGATTGTGCAGCGCAAGTTGGCGCCCTGGAGCGCCGGCGTGAGAGAAGTGGAGGGATCGTTTTGATAACTCGCGAGTGGAGGATCTTATGAAAGTTACAAACAGACGACGTGGCGGGCTGGTCGGCGTGTGGGTCACCCTGTTCGCTATTAGCGCGCTAGTCGTGCCGGCTCGGGCGGCCGAACCGACGCCGGCGACCATTCAAATGGATTTCATTCTTGGCGGCAAACATACCCCATGGTTCGTTGCGTTGGAAAAAGGTTTTTACGCCAAGCGCGGCTTGAACGCGACGATTCTCTCCGGCAAAGGCTCCGCCGACACCGTGCGCGCCATCGCCTCCGGCGGCGCCGACTTCGGCTTTGCCGATATCGCCACCGCAATCGTCGCCAAATCACGCGGTACGCCGGTGCAAGCGGTGGGGCAGCTTGGTTACATAGCCACGACGATCGTGTGGCGCGACGAGGGAGTGATCAAGGGCATTAAGGATCTCGAAGGAAAGTCCTGGGCGATCAGCCCGGGCCAGGCGCAATGGTTTTTGATGCCGGCCTACTGCCGGATCAACAAGATCAATTTTAAAGCGATCAAGATTCAGGAAACCGCCGCGCCGATTCAGCCGGCGGCGCTGGCGACGAAAAGGGCCGACTTCATCGTCATGTACCGCGCCTCCAACGACGAGGTGGCCGATTTGGCGGCGTCCAAAGTCGGGGTGAAGCTGCAACGAGTGTTCATGAAGGACACCGGTCTCGACATCTACGGCAGCGGTTTGATTGTCAAAGACGAAGATGTCAAGAAGCGCCCGCAATTCGTCCGCGCCTACGTCGAGGGAACCATGGAGGGATTGCGTTACGCGCGGGACCATCAGGAAGAATCGCTTAATATTCTTCTGAAGCGCAAACCGGAGCTCAATCCGTCTTTGACGGCCTTGCAGCTCAAGAATGCGTTGACTGAAGTGTTCTTGCCGCCCGAGTCGGTGCAGATCGGCTTGGGTTACATGCGGCCGGAGATCATGGAAAAAACCGTCCGGATCACCAACGAGTATTTCGACGTGGGCCGGAAAGTCACGGCCAAGGAAGTTTACACCAATCGGTTCATCAAACGCTGATCGGTTCGCTGGTTCAGAGTAATTTCGTGCCGCCGTTGATCGCCGTCGACCAGGTCGCCCGAGTGTTTAGCAGCGGCGCCAAGACAGTCGCGGCACTGGAAAACGTTTCCTTCGACATCCACGCGGGCAATTTTGTTTCCATCGTCGGCCCGAGCGGCTGCGGCAAGAGCACGCTGCTCAAGATCATCTCCGGATTGTTGCCGGCATCATCGGGAAAAGTTGCGGTCGGCGGCAAGCCGGTAAACGGTCCGCTGGAAAACGTCGGCATGGTGTTTCAAGCGCCGGTGTTGCTTAAATGGCGCTCGGTGCTCGGCAACATTTTATTGCCCGTCGAATTTGCCAAATTAGACCTGCCGAGCCACGTCGACAAGGCCCGGGCGCTGATCAAACTGGTCGGCCTGGACGGTTTCGAAGAGATGTATCCCCATGAGCTTTCCGGCGGCATGCAGCAGCGCGCCTCGCTCTGCCGCGCCTTGGTCAGCGATCCGCAGCTCCTGTTGATGGACGAGCCCTTCGGCGCCCTTGACGCGATGACCCGCGATGAGTTGGACATGGAGCTCTTGCGCATCTGGGAAGAGCGCAAGAAAACCGTCTTGTTCGTTACCCATAGCATTCAAGAAGCGGTGTTTCTCTCCGACCGGGTTTTCGTGATGTCGGCGCGGCCCGGACGGCTGCTCGAGAAAATCGTCATTGAGCTGCCGCGGCCGCGCACCTTGGAGATGATGAGTAGCACGCAGTTTGGCGAGTATACGTTGCGGATTCGCGCGCTGCTCTCCGCTGCCGCCAGTACTCCCACGTCGAGGGTCGGCTCGACCATGTGAATTTTGCCGCAGAACGGGCTATGATAGAGGCCGATCAAGCCCCGCTTGCCGAAACGCTCCTACTTAAACGCTCAAACATGGCTCAAGGACTCACTTACGCGAAGGCCGGCGTCAGCAACGAAGCTGGCGATGAGCTGGTGCGCCGCATCGGCCCGATCGCCAAACGAACCGGGGTTCCCGGCGTGGTCGCCGGCGTCGGCGGCTTCAGCGCGCTCTTCGACTTGAAACGTCAGGGCTACCGCCATCCGATTTTAGTTTCTTCCACCGACGGCGTCGGCACCAAGCTCAAAATCGCTTTTATGACCGGTATCCACGATACGGTCGGCATCGATCTGGTCGCCATGTGCGTCAACGATATCCTGACCCAAGGGGCTGCGCCGCTGTTTTTTCTCGACTACTTCGCCTGCGGCAAGCTCGACGTCGAGGTTGCCGCGGCGGTGGTGCGCGGCATCGCGGCCGGTTGCCGGCAAGCGGGCTGCGCCTTGATCGGCGGCGAGACGGCCGAGCATCCAGGGGATTTTCCCAAGGGCGAGTACGATCTCGCCGGATTTGTCGTGGGTGTTTTGGAACAAAAGAAAATCATCGACCCCGCGGCTATCGTTGCCGGCGATGTCTTGATCGGCGTGCCGTCCAGCGGCCTGCATAGCAACGGTTACTCGCTGGCGCGAAAGGTCTTGCTCGAAAGGGGGAGGTTAACACTTCGCCGACGAATCCCGGAATTGGGCCGGACCTTGGGCGAAGAGTTGCTGGTGCCGACCCGCATCTATGCCAAGCTCACGCGCCGATTATTTGCCCGACACCCGATTAAAGGCGCGGCGCATATCACCGGCGGCGGGATCACCGGCAATCTGCCGCGGGTGTTGCCCAAGGGCAGGCGGGCGGTGATCGAGCGCGGTAGCTGGCCGGTGCCGCCGGTGTTCGATCTGATCCGAAAGATCGGTGCCGTCGAACAGGACGAAATGGACCGCATCTTCAATAACGGCTTGGGCTTGATCTTGGTCGTCGGCCGTAAACAGGCCGACGGTGTCAGACGGACACTTAAACGAATGGGCGAGCCCTCTTTCGTGATCGGGACAATTTGCAACGGCGCGCGCGGCGCGCGCATCAACTCTTAGAGGAAATCCTATGGCGAGGCAGGTTCCCATCGGCGTGCTCCTTTCCGGCAGCGGCACCAATCTGCAAGCGATCATCGATGCCATCGAGGCGGGCAAGCTCGACGCCAAGATCGAAGTGGCGCTGAGCAATAAAGCGGAAGCTTACGGTCTCACGCGGGCGCACAAGCACGGTATCCGGACCGCAGTGTTGAACCACAAGGATTATTCGAGCCGGGAAGCTTACGATGAGGCCGTCGTCGCCCTGCTCGGGAGCCGCGGCGTGGAGCTGGTCGCGCTGGCGGGATTCATGCGCTTGCTTTCGCCGGTTTTTGTCAAAGCGTACTCGAACCGCATCATGAACATCCACCCGGCGCTTTTACCTTCGTTCCCCGGTTTGCACGTGCAGCGCAAGGCGGTCGAGCACGGCGTGCGCTTTTCCGGCTGCACGGTGCATTTCGTCAACGAGGAATGCGATGAGGGGCCGATCATCATTCAGGCCGTGGTGCCGGTGTTTCCGGACGACAGCGAGGCGTCTGTGGCGGCACGCATTCTCGAACAGGAGCACCGTATCTATCCGCGCGCCATCCAACTCTACGCTGAAGGCCGGCTGCACGTCGTCGGTCGCAGTGTTCAAGTGGATGGCTGGGTCAAAGACGAAGCTCAGGCGCTCATTCAACCCCCGCTCGAAGGATGAATCGAGCCAAGCCCATCATCATATTTCTCATTAAGCTTCTCGTCAGCGCGGGGCTGCTCGGTTATTTCTTCTCACGGATTCACCCCGAGCGGTTCCTGTCAATCTTTGCTGCGGCAAAATTGCCCTATATAGCCCTGGCGCTGGCCGTATACCTGGTTGGTCAGGCAGTCAGCGCGGTACGTTGGGCTACGCTGACCAGGCCGCTGGGCATCAAGACGCCGTTCAAGGATCTGGTCCGGTATTATCTGGTCGGCATGTTCTTCAATCTCTTCGCGCCGGGCACGGTGGGCGGCGACGTCAGCCGGATTTATTATCTGGTTCGAGACGAGGACGCTCACGCCAACGGGCGGGCGGTCACTACCGTCCACGCCGCGATGTCGGTGCTGATGGACCGGGCGATCGGCATGGCTGTACTGGTTTGGCTCGGCGCCGCGGGCCTCTTGCTGTTTCCCCAATACGCCGTGCCGCAATCGATCCGTTCGGTAACTTATCTTCTCGCTCTCGGGTTCGTCGTGGCTGTAGTGCTCGCGCCTTTGCTTAGGCGGATGCTGCCCGAAGACGGTCATCAGCTGGTGGTCAAGCTGCGCCTGGCCTTGCGGAGCTATCGTTCAAACTGGCGCGCGTTGTTAGCCGCCGCGATGCTTTCGCTGGCGGTTCATTTGATCCAGGTGTGGATGCATACCGTCATGGGGCACGCGCTCGGTTTAGAACTGCCGTTTTCGTTTTGCGTGATCGTCTATCCCTTGGTCGGGACCTTCGCCGCGATTCCGATAAGCTTGAATGGTCTGGGTTTGCGCGAAGGCGGTTATATCTATCTGCTCGCGGTCATCGGCATCGGCACCGATAAGGCGATCGCCTTCGGGTTGCTATTGTTCTTGATCGTTGCCTTGGACAGTTTGCTCGGCGGCGTGCTTTTCTTGATGCAGAAAATGCCCAGGCCCAACGCGCCGCAAAGAGCGGCTTAAACCAGGTAGCTGCGGAAATACGTGGCGAGGCCAAGGAAGGACAAGAACCCGAAGGCGTCGGTGAGTCCGGTGACGATGATCCCTGAGCCGAGCGCGGGGTCGAACTTGAGCGCCTTCAACAACAAGGGAATCACCGCGCCGGCAAATCCCGCCATCAAACCCAGATTGAGAATCATCGCGGTCGCCAGCACCAAGCCGAGAGAGGGGTTGCCTTTCCATAAAGTCGCCGCCAGAGCGATCACGGCGCCGGCCGCCAGGGCGATGCAAATATTGACCGAGACCTGCTTGACGATCGCTTTCCACGCCGAGGCGAACTCCAATTCGCCCAGCGCGATGGCGCGGATGATCACCGTGGCGGTCTGGGTCGCGCCGTTGCCGCCGACGCCGGCCACCACCGGCATAAAAGTCACCAGCGCGATGATCTCGTGAAGCGTGCCCTCGAACAATCCCACCACCGAGGCGGCGAGCGTGGCGGTGAGCAAATTCAGAATCGTCCAGGGCAGGCGCATTCTCACCGAGCGGGAGATCGGCGTGAAGACGCGGTCTTCCTCGGCCAGACCGACCATCCGGTACATGTCCTCGGTGCTTTCCTCGTTGATGATGTCGATGACGTCGTCGACCGTGATGATGCCTTCCAAGCGGCCCGCTTCGTCGACGATAGGCAACGCCAAAAGCTCGTAACGGGACACCAGCCGGGCCGCCTCCTCCTGATCCATAAAGACGTTGGCCTTGACCGGGTCCGCGATCATCATCTCGGTTAATTTACGATCGCGCGGCGCGATCACCAGATTACGAATCGGCACGACCCCGATCAGCTTGCCCGCTTCATCGACCACGTAGAGATAGAAAAAACTCTCGAGTTCGCCGTGTTCGCGAATTTTATCGATGGCGCCCTGGGCGGTGGTGTCGGGGGGCAGCGCCATGAAATCGGTGGTCATGATTCGTCCCACCGTGCCCTCGGGATAATTAATGATCTCGCGCACCGCGGCCTGGCGCTCGGGGTCGAGCAGCGCAAGCACTCGTTCGCGCCGCTCATCGGACAGGCTGTCGATAAAAGCGACGGCATCGTCCGGGTCGGCGCGAACGATCAAACGGCCGACTTTTTCATCATCGATCAACTCTAATATGTCGGGTAAGAGCTCGGGCGGAAGCTCCCGAAGCGTCTTATCGGCGCGCCGTGCCGTAAACAGAATATCGAAGAGCTGGCGCACCTCGCCGTTCTCTAGTCCCTTGAATAAGAGGGCGATGTCGGCGGGGTGGCTTTTGCCGATGAATCGCAAGACACGATCCGGGGTTGCCGTGCGCAACATCTCTCGAACGGTATCGTAATCGATCGGAGCTGGCTTCATAATAAGTTGGCGATCACAAACAGATCGTTCTTCATTACTACAGACCAGCGGATTTGCAAATCTCCCGCGGGATTTGGCCTGATTTAGATCCGGCGAGAAAATTTGTTAATGTAGGCGGGACGGATCACAGCGCAAAAAGAGGGGAAAACGGATGACCGACAAGGGCCAAAGAATGTCGCGACGGCGCCACGCCGTAGCACTCTGCGCCGTGCTGGCCTCTCTGATATGCGCGGCGGGGCAACTCCAAGCGGCGAGCCTAGCCGCGCTGGAAGGCGCGCGACCGCCTTCGTTCGCGGCAATTGCCAAACGGACCATGCCGGTCGTGGTCAATATCTCGACCACCTGGCAACGTTCCGTGCGCAGCGGTTCGAACGATCCCATCGAGGATTTTTTTAGCCGCTTCTTCGGCGAGGCATTACCCCGGGAAAATAACCAACGCAGTTTGGGTTCGGGTATCTTGATTAGCCAGGACGGCGAAATCTTAACCAATTATCACGTGGTGCGGAACGCGGATCTGATCAAAGTGAAGCTGTCCGATCAAACCGAGCACGAGGCTCGGCTGGTCGGCAAAGACGAACGCACCGATCTGGCGTTGATCCGTATTCGAAAGACTGCGGGCAACCTGCCCTTCGCCAAGCTTGGCATGTCGAGCCAGGTGGACGTCGGCGATTGGGTAATGGCGATCGGCAATCCCTTTGGTCTGGAACACACCGTGACCGCTGGAATTGTCAGCGCCAAGGGTCGGGTGATCGGCGCGGGCCCGTACGACAATTTCATTCAGACCGATGCGGCGATCAATCCGGGCAACAGCGGCGGGCCAATGATCAACGCTCTGGGCGAAGTGGTCGGCGTCAACAGTGCGATCTTCAGCCAGTCGGGCGGCAACGTCGGCATCGGTTTCGCCATTCCCATCGACCTTGCGAAGAAGGTGGTCGATCAACTTCGTAAAAACGGCCGTGTCGTGCGCGGCTGGCTCGGTGTGCGCGCCCAAGACGTAAGCCCCACGCTGGCATTGTCGCTTGGACTTGCGCGCAATCACGGCGACATGGCGATTGTGACGGAGGTGGCTGAGCACAGTCCGGCGGCCGACGCGGGAGCGCGCACGGGTGACGTGATCATTGGATTCAACGGCAAGCCTGTGCCCAAGAGCCATGACTTTCCCGCGATCATCGCCGACACCCTTCCCGGCCAAAAAGTGACGCTGAAAATCATCCGAGATCGAAAAGAGCAAACCCTCTCGGTCAAGATTGGCGAGTTGCCTGATGAGAGTGATCCCACCCAACAGACCGAAGCGCGGGATCCGGAACTGGGGCTCAGAGTTCAACGGGTTACGCCGGAGGTGACGCGCCGTCTCGGCTTGAGCTCCGCGAAAGGCGTTCTGGTGGTCGAAGTTCAACCCAACAGCCCGGCCGATCAAGTCGGCATTGAACCCGCGGACGTGATACGGGAAGTCAACCAACGGTCGGTAAACAACGTCAAGGAGTTCGAACGAGCGACGCGCCAGGGGCGGCGCGGCGATCGGATTTTGCTGCTTGTGCAGCGCGGTGATAACGCGGTATTCTTCGCGGTGAGACGCAAGAGTTAGGAGGTTTCATGTTTGGACTTGGCTTGCCGGAGCTGATGGTGATCTTGGTGATCGCGCTTGTGATATTCGGGCCCAGCAAACTGCCGCAGATCGGCAGTGGGCTTGGCAAAGCGATACGAGATTTTAAAAAGGGTGTTACCGGGAGCGAGGACGAAGAAGACGATAACAAAGAGGAGAAAAAAGACCCCCCCAAAGATTTGCCACGCTAAATCCAGTCGCTCCATCGCTTTGCTGCCGATTTTGTCCGGCAGCCATCCGCCGTCATTGATCGCCAATTCGCTGCGCTGCGAAACGCCCATTTAGCCTGTTGACCCGCCGCGCCGGTAGCTAGCATTCACAAGTCAAATTTGTCGAGAATGCGTCACTGAACTCGCGGGCGATTTGCCCCATGCGGCGAATCTCGGAAGGCATCAAAGAGTCGTCAAGTGCTTTTGAGCTCCGTTGGAAGAGTGCAGTTCTTTGCGGCAGAGCACCACCGTGTAGAGCGATGATTTGTTAAGCTTATAAATCGTTTCGACCTTGAGCTTGGTGGTTTGGATAAACGGTTTGAGCTTGAGATCCGTGCGCCAGCCCAGCCAGCGCGTGATCGGATCGAGAGCTTGGGTGAAGGATCCCAGCAGAGGCCGTTCGCTGGTAAAATGATTGACAATGACAATCCAGCCGCCGGGTTTGCACACCCGCTTGGCCTCGGCGATCATGCGCACCGGATCGGGCACGACCGTTACGACGTGAAACGCCATGACATAATCAAAGGAGTTGTCGGGAAACTTAAGGTCGAGGGCGTTCATTTCCATGACCTTCAGGTGCGACCAGCCGTTGTCCTCAATTTTTTTCCGGGCGCGCGCCAGCATATCGGGTGCCAGGTCGACGCCGGTGATTTCGCAATGGGAGGGATATGCGGGAAACGAGGTGCCGGTACCGGCGCCGACTTCTAGCACCTTGGCGCCGGACGGGATATCAAGATCCTCAATAACCCGTTCGATACGGTCGTAAAATATCTTGCCGAAGACTTTGTCGTAAAGCGGGGCGAATTCCGCATAAATCTTGCTCTCGTGTGCCTCGATGTCTGCCATTTTTCCCCACCCCGACCAGAGCTGCGAGCGTCAAGCGTCGCGGATATCCTTAGGTTGTTTCTTGTAAAAAATGGAGATGTCGCGCTTGCGAAATCGCCATTGTTTGCCTTTCTTGAAGGCGGGCAAAATATTTTTGCGGGCGAACTCGTTAACGGTATCCGGGCTGACGTCAAGAATGACGGCTACTTGCTTGCTGTTGAGCAATTCCTCTTCTCTTTCCAACATACAATCTCCCCTAGCGATTTACCAGCGCGCGAAGGACAAAAGTCGATTTTATCTAACAAGTTCACTTTAGGCTGTCAAGGCAAAAACCGCAACGACGAGTTGAACCTAGGGAAAGATGATTGAGGCTCGCCACAACCGCTCATTGTCTCGACTTTTTAACCCTTCAGGCGGTGCTGTTGCCGCCAGGAACCAGCTCGCAGTTCTAGGCCTGGGCGAAACCCGGATCGGTAGAATCATCATTTTGCAATGTTTGTGAATCCTCTGCGTTGTCAAACTCTTGCGCGGCTAACCAACTTCCTCTAGCATGACCGCACGTTTGCCGAGCCGGTGTGTTTACCGGGGTCGGCAAAACGGCATGATTTCATTCCACCCTTGTCGATCCGCCCATGAGAAAAGTTCTCAAGCTTCTTGGTTTTGTCAGCGTTACGCTGATCCTGTTCTTTATCGTCGCAACCTTGGCGTTTTACCACTTGATTCGGATCGGCGAGTTCCGGCGCTTTTTGATCAATGAGATCGAAACTCGCACGGCACTGCAAGCACAACTGGGCGCCGCCGAGTTGGAAATCGGCTGGATCACTGGAATCGTCTTCCGCGACTTAGCCTTGACCGAGCCCCAGGCGGCGCAGCCGGCCATCACCGCGGAGCGGATCATCGCGCGGGTGGCGCTCATGCCGCTGTTGCGCCAGCAAATTATTATTTATGAAATTCGCGTGCAAAAACCGACGGCGCATTTTGTCCGAGACAAAGACGGCCATCTGGCCTTGCTCGACAGGCTGCTCAATTTGCCATTTTTAAAGCAGCAGGATGGCGAGTTCAGCCTCGATCTTCGGTCGCTAAAAATCGAAGGTGGCGTCATCGGGTTAACCGACCGGCAGCGAAGCGACAACATCGGCGACTGGCGGCTGGTCAATGCCAAGTTGAACCTCGAACGGCTGCGCGGCCAGCGTCTGCGCGAGCTGATGCAGGAATTGATTAAGCGTCCGGCGGCAGAGGCCGGAGGCGCGGCATTGGCGTTCGAGCTCAAGGGCCTCGTGTTACGAGATAACGCCAAGATAAACCTGCAGGCGCGCGGGCGGCTGGCATTTCCGGAAAAATTTCTGCAGTTTCATCAAGCCCGCTGGGACGGCGATATTCAACTGGTCAATTTCCCCGCTGCCCTGATCAAAGATTATATTGGCGCGCGCCTGCCGATAAAATCCATGGCCGGGTACCTCGGCCAGCGGGTACATATCGATGGGAACCCCGGAACAGCGTTGCGCTTGAAGGGCGACCTTGAGTTCAAGCAGCTGGCGATGGACGCGCCGGAGTTATTCTTGGAGCCGTTTGCCGGCGCCGACGGCCGGGCGACCTTTGAGCTCGATTGGAGCCGGCAGCGCTTGCAAGTAAAGCGGGCCGACATTCGTGCCAACGACGTAAAGTTTTCGCTCCAGGGCGATATCGACGGCATGGACCGAGACGACCCGCATATCCGCGTGAATCTAACCGGATTGACGGCGCCCGCCGCCGCGCTGCCGAGATATTTACCGCTCAAGATTTTGGGTTTGCCGCGGCTGGAAAAAACCATCCAAGCCATCCAGGCCGGCCAGGTGGAGATCAAACGCGCCGCCGTCGACGCGACGCTCAGCGAACTGCGCCGCTTGGCGGAAAGCGGCGCCAAACCGGTTCGTCTCGAAGCCCAGCTGCGCGACCTCGTCGTGGCATTGCCCGCGGCGGGGGCATTGCCGCTGCGCAACGTCGAAGGCCAGGTCAAATTGGCGAACGGCGTTTTGGCAGTCACGAATCTCAAAGCCGTCTACGGCGATTCGCGTTTTGACGGCATCGACGGCAACTATGATTTTTCCCCAGCGGCCGGCGGAAAGTTTGAGTTCAAGGGCCGCGGCGACGTGAATCTGGCGGAACTTGGAGAGCAAATTAAATACGACTGGTTTTCATTGCAGACCGCGAAGGTGGCTGCGTCGGTCCAAGAACTGGGCGGGCGCGCCAAAATCGATCTCGATCTGCGGCGTTTGCCGGACGGGCCGATGCAATTCGTCGGCAAAGCGGCGCTCGACAACGCGCGCGTACGCTATGATCAGTATGCGCTCAGCGGCTTGCACGGTGAACTCGCTTTCACGCCGAAAGAAATCAGGGGCGAAAAAATTCGCGCACAACTCGGGGGCTCGCCGATCCAGATTCAACTCGTTCTCAAAGACTACGACAGCGACAACGGTAGCTTTGATTTAGCGGTCGACTCACCGGGCGTCAAAGCGGGTTTGGTCTCAAGCCTGCTACTCGACACCGGCAGTCCACAGGATCCGGGCACCGTGCGCGGCTCGGTTCGCTACTGGGGTTCCTTCGGCGCCAAGGGTCAGCGCAAGCTCACCGGCGATCTGGATCTCGTTAACGCGCAGTTGCTGATGAGGCCGCTGCTCCAGCCGCTGCGCGAGCTCAGCGGCAGAATTAGAATCGACGACACCGGTATCGATTTTCAAAACCTCAAAGCGCTGCTCGTGGGCGTGCCGGCCAGCGTCAGCGGACGGTGGCGCTATACGGCATCGCCGCAATTGCTCTTCGACTTCGCCGCGCCGAATTTAGATATCACCTACCTGATCTCGCAGATCGATCCGGAGTCGAGCGAGTTTTATGCAAACTTGGTCGCCGAGGGAAAAATCACCCTCGGAAACGGCCGGATCAAAAAATTCGAATTTAGCGATTTAAAAACCAACGCGACCATCGATCACCGGGTCTGGCGCCTGACCAATCTGACCGCCCAGTCGGCGGGCGGGGCGATTCAAGGGGTAACGACCATCTTCGACCGGCCGGAGACTCTCGGTGTGGTGACGGAACCGAGAATCCAGAACGTGCCGATTCAGGCGTTTCTCAATTGGTTCGGCACCACCACTACCGAGATGACCGGTAAGGTCCATTTGACGGGCAAACTGGAAACCGTCGGCAAAAACGACGCGGAGCGAAAGCAAAACTTGAATGGCGCCTTCAACTTGAAGATCGACGAAGGCACGATCAACCGCATGCGTATTCTGGTGCAGATCCTCAACCTGCTGGATCTGTCGCGCTGGTTTACCTTTCAAATGCCGGATCTGGCCAAGCAGGGCATTCGCTTCCGATCGATCACCGGGAATTTCGCGGTTACCAATGGGGTCTACTCGACGAAAAACCTCTTGGTGGATAGCAACGACCTGCGCATGACCGGGATCGGCAAGATCGACCTGCCGAAGGATGAACTGGACTTCGTTGTCGCCGTTCGACCCTTCGCCGGCATCGATTCGGCAATCAACCAGATTCCAATCCTCGGCCGCGGCATCGCCGCGATCAAGAATTCCTTTCTGGTGGCGAGTTTCAATATTAAGGGCAAGATCGATGACCCGACGATCACTCCGGCGCCGCTGGGTACGCTCTCGGAAATGTTCTGGAGCGTCCTGGGTATTCCCAAAAACATCATCGGCTTGGGCGAAGGGGAGAAAAAAAGCGAGACCAAGGAACCGGTAAAACCGCCCGCCAAATGATGCTTAAATTAACTTTGTATTCGCGCCCGGATTGCTGTCTCTGCGAAGAGATGAAAGCGGTGATCGGCGAGGTTGCGGAAAAGATGCCGGTCGATCTCGAAGAGATCAACGTCGACGGCGCCGCCGAGCTGAGGCAAAGATTCGGCGACGAAGTTCCCGTGCTGTTCATCAATGGACGAAAGGCGTTTAAATATCGGGTTACGGCGGAAGAACTGGCCAAGCGCTTGAAAAAACACCTCCCGCCGTTGCGGTCGTGGCTGAGGCGTAAAACGTTTTGAAACCAATAATCGTGTTGATGCCTTCACGTGACAAGTGCCCTCGACCGAGCCTGCGCGCGGGATTTTGCTATGCGCTCGCGAGAGGACGAAGCTATCCCGGGGATGCGGCGAAATCATTCGTCCGCGCGTTGTGGTCGAGTTCGTCGAACACAATTTGGCTTTATCACATTTTATCCACGGGACAGGGATTAAACGGCGTCCTTGGAAACTCATAGAGCAACCCGGGACGATCCTTCTCGGTCCCGGCGAGCCGGAGATGGCGCACAAAACCGACGAATTCTGCTACTCTTTGAACTTCGATTTGGCGATCGAGGTGTAGCGGGAGATTGCAAGAAAAGGGTGCGGGAATTAGATTACTCTTGGCTAGGGATAGTCGATCGATGAAGCAAAGACGCGTTTAAGGACCACGGAGTGCGTTATGGCCAATCAAATCGTCTGGTGTGACATTCCCGTATTGGATTTAGATCGGGCGGTCAAATTTTACTCGGCGGTGCTGGGCCAAGCGGTGAAGAAGCAAGAGTTTCCCGGCATGGCGGTGGGCATCCTGCCGCATAACGACGGCGAGGTCGGCGGCTGCCTGTTTACCAGCCCGGACGAAAAACCGTCGGACAAGGGCATGATGATTTATTTGAACACCAATGGTCGGTTGGACGATGCGCTTGCCGTGGTGGCGGCCAATGGCGGCAAAATCATCCAGCCGAAACATGCGATCGGGTCCTTCGGCTTTCGCGCCATAATTCTTGACAGCGAAGGCAATCGGGTTGCGCTGCACTCGGACTCATTCTAGGTTTTCTGCGGAGACGTCTCGATGGTCAACTGGGTCGACCTAAAGTTCACCTGGATCGCGATCTTGCTGCTTCTTGCCGCAGTATTTTTATCGGCCGAGGCGGCCCAACCGGGCAGTGCCAAGGCTGCGCAATCTCCACCGGCTACAGCGGATCCCGGACCCTGGCTGCTCGCCGGCCGGGAAGGCAAATGCGCGCCGCTGTCGATCCTGGCACGCAAGGGGCGGGATTTCAGCAACGTCCAAAGTCCTTACCAACTGGTCGAAAAACTGCGCGCCAAGGGTCACAAGGCCGAAATCAAAGAATACAAAGCGGGTACTCGCCCGGCCGTTGAAGTGCGGGCGCCCTCGGCTGGGCTTTACGTCATGTTCGTGAAGAAAGAATTTTGCGACAAGGCGTCGCCGCCTGCCGAGAAAAACAAGTAGCGCGGTTATTCGTCGTCTTCGTGGCGCCGCCGGGGGCGGTCGGCTTGCTTTAAGATTTTTTTGCGCAGGCGAATGGATTGCGGCGTCACTTCCACCAGTTCGTCATCGGCGATCCATTCAATGCCTTCTTCCAGACCCATCTCGCGGTGCGGTGAGATGATGATGTTTTCGTCTTTGCCGGCCGCGCGCATGTTGCTGAGTTTTTTCTCCTTGCAAATGTTCACGTTCAAGTCATTTTCGCGTGAATACTCGCCGACCACCATGCCCTCGTAAACTTTAGTTCCCGGAGCGATGAAGAGCACGCCGCGTTCCTGCAAATGGAAAATCGCGTAGGGCGTCGTTTGCCCTTCACGGTCGGCTACCATGGCGGCGTTTGTGCGGGATTGAATCGTCCCATGCCAGGGCTGCCAGCCATTGAACAAGGCGTTCATGATGCCGGTGCCGCGGGTATCGGTGAGAAAGCGCGAGCGAAAGCCGATCAATCCTCGCGAGGGAACGGCAAATTCCAAGCGCACCCGTTTCGATCCAGCGTGGATCATCTTGGTCATCTTACCTTTGCGCATGGCCAGAAGCTGCGACACGACGCCGATAAAATCTTCGGGAATATCGATCACGAGCAATTCCATCGGTTCGTTGATTGCGCCGCCGATCTCGCGCGTGATGACGGTGGGCTTGGAGACCATCAGCTCATAGCCTTCACGCCGCATGGTCTCGATCACGATCGCCAACGCGAACTCGCCGCGGCCGGTGACTTGAAACACGTCGGCTTGCGCGGTCTCCTCGACGCGCAGACTGACGTTGCGTCGTTGTTCAAAAAACAACCGTTCGCGCAACTTGCGTGAAGTCACGAACTCTCCTTCGCGGCCGGCCCAGGGCGAATTATTGGCACAGAAGAGCATGGCGATGGTCGGTTCGTCGATGCGCAGCGGGGGCAGCGCCTGGGGTTTTTCACGGTCGGCGATCGTGTCGCCGATGCCGATATCCTCGATGCCGGCGACGGCCGCGATATCGCCGGCTCCCGCCGACGCGACTTCCACTCGTTTGAGTCCCTGCCAGCCGTACACTTGGGTGACTTTGACCAGTTGCTGGCTGCCATCCGCCCGGCACAGCGTGTACTGTCCCGGAGCCAGGGTGCCATTCTTAACCCGGCCGACCGCGAGCCGTCCGACGTAATCGTTATAGTCGAGATTGTTCGCTTGAAACTGTGTCGGCACAGCGGGGTCGACGATCGGGCCCTGCAAGTTCTGCACGATGAGCTCGAACATCGGTTTGAGATTTTCACCCGGCGCTTTTAAGTCGAGCGTCGCCGTGCCGGCGCGGGCATTGGTGTAGACGACGGGGAAGTCGAGCTGCTCTTCGCTGGCATCGAGGTCGATGAAAAGATCGTAGATCTCGTCCAGCACGGCATCGACGCGGGCATCGGGCCGATCGATCTTGTTAATGCAAACAATCGGTGTCAGTTTGGCCTCGAGAGCTTTCTTCAGAACGAAGCGGGTTTGCGGCAACGGGCCTTCGGAAGCGTCAACCAGCAACATGACGCCGTCCACCATCGCCAGCGTGCGCTCCACCTCACCGCCGAAATCGGCATGGCCCGGCGTGTCCACGATATTGATCTTTATGTCGTGGTAGTGGACGGAGGTGTTTTTGGCCATGATCGTGATGCCGCGCTCGCGCTCGAGGTCCATCGAATCCATGACCCGGTCGGCGACCTGTTCGTTGGCGCGGAAGATGCCGCTTTGGCGCAGCATGCCGTCGACGAGAGTGGTTTTGCCGTGGTCGACGTGGGCGATAATGGCGATGTTGCGGATATCTCGGCGGCGGCCGGGCGAGGTTTGCATCACCCTTGTTTATTAGGGAGCGTCACAGCATTGTCAAGCGCGGTCCTGATTTAAGCCGGCGAGCCCATTTCTCGGCGTCACTTGCGGCGCCATTTCTTGCGACTGTGAACACCGTGGAGTATCCTAACCTGATCCATGGGGCGAATTTTTTCATATCTCCGGCGCTATCGCGGACAGTATGCGCTCGGCGGGTTGTGCCTGCTCGGTACCACCACGCTGGTGATGTGGATCCCCTGGTGGATTCGCGAGGCGGTGCGCATCATCGAGCATGGCGGCTCGATAAACGACGTGAAGTACTACGCCCTGCTCATTCTCGCCGCGGCGTTGGCCCAAGGCGTGGTTCGCACCTATTCGCGCGCGCTGATCTTCAACGCCGGGCGCAACGTCGAGTACGATCTGCGCAATGATCTGTTCGCCCATCTGCAAAAGCTGCCGCCGGCTTTTTATCAGACGCAAAGAACCGGCGACTTGATGTCGCGGGTGATCAACGATATCTCCGCTGTGCGGGTGATGCTCGGACCGGGCATCCTCAACTTCGTCAATGCGCCACTCTACTACGTCTACGCGGTCGCCTTGATGCTGTCGATGGACTGGCGCATGACCCTGGCCGCTCTGGCGCCGTTTCCGCTGCTGATGTACGTGGCGAATAAATTTCGCGGCAAAATTCTCAAGAGCTCCCTCGAAGTACAGCAGCAGATGTCGGTCCTGAGCAGCCATGTGCAGGAGAATCTGAGCGGCATGCATGTGGTGAAAGCCTACGCCCAGGAAGACTTCCAATCCCAGCAATTCATCGGCTTTAACAAGGACTACGAAGTCAAAAGCATGGAGATGGCGAAGATGCGCGGCATCGTCAATCCGGTGATGCAGGGCATCAACGGTCTGACCGTGCTGATCGTTATCTGGTATGGCGGGGTGCGGGTGGTGCGCGGCGACCTGCTGGTCGCCGATATCGTCGCCTTCATCGCGTATCTCAACGTCCTGGCGTGGCCGACGGCGGCCTTCGGTTGGATGCTTTCCCTGGTGGAGCGCGGCCGCGCCGCCATGCGTCGCCTCGAGGAGATCCTCGAGCGCAAGCCGGAAATCCTCGGCGCCCCGGCCCGGAATGAGGTTGTCGCCCTCGAACAGGGCATCGAATTTCATAATGTTTCCTTCGCCTACGAGCGCCAGAGAAACGGCCATGCAACGCTCGCAGGCGTCGATTTCAAGCTGCCGGTGGGGCGCTCCGTAGGACTGGTCGGCCGCGTCGGTTCCGGCAAGAGCACGCTGGCGCAACTGCTGCCGCGCCTCTTCGATGTCACCGGCGGCGCGATTCTCCTGGACGGCCAGGATATCCGCCGGCTGTCGCTCGGCGAACTGCGTAAATTGATCGGCTATGTGCCGCAGGAGCCGTTTCTGTTCTCGACTTCGCTCAGGAACAACCTGACTTTCGGCCGCGACGGCTGCTCTGCCGACGATGTCGCGCGCGCGATCAAGATCGCCAAGCTGGAAAACGATCTGGAGATTTTTCCCCAAGGGCTGGAGACCGTGGTCGGCGAGCGCGGCGTGACGCTTTCCGGCGGTCAGAAACAACGCGCCACCCTGGCGCGGGCGCTGATCATGGATTCGCCGGTGCTGATTCTCGACGATTGCCTGTCCAGCGTCGACGCCCAAACCGAGGCGGAAATTTTGCACGGCCTGCGCGCGTTTCTCAAGGAAAAGACCTGCCTGATCATCTCGCACCGAATTTCCGCGGTCAAAGAGGCGGACGAGATCCTCGTGCTCGACGAAGGCCGCATCATCGAGCGCGGCAACCACGAGGAACTCACCCGCCGCCGCGGCGTTTACGCAGATCTCTATCAGCAGCAGCGGCTCAGCGAGGAGCTCGAACAAATTTAATGGCACAGGCTTCACACCAAGAGGAAATTTTCGGCAAAGCCTACGATTTCCGACTGATCAAGCGCTTGTGGCATTTCATCGTCCCCTACAAGCGGCTTTTCCTAATGAGTCTCATGCTCTTGCCGTTGCAGCAGGGCTTCGGCCTGGCGCAGCCCTATCTGATGAAAGTGGGCATCGATCGATTCATCGCGGGCAAGGATCTTTGGGGCTTGCAGAACGTCATGCTGCTGTTTTTCGTTGCCCTCGTCGGCGAAACGCTGGCGGCCTTCGGACAATATTATTTGTCGATGCTGGTGGCGCAGCGCTGCCTGGCCGACTTGCGCGTGGCAATCTTCAATCACGTGCAGAAGCTGCCGATGAGCTACTTCGATCGCAACCCGGTGGGCCGGCTGGTGACGCGCATGACCACCGACGTCGACGTGCTGCAGGAGATGTTTTCCTCCGGCGTGGTCACGCTGCTTGGCGATTTCATCATGGTCGGGTGGATTGTCGGCATCATGTTTTATCTCGACGTCAAACTCGCCCTGGTGTCTTTGGCGCTGATCCCGCCGATGGCGGTGGCGATCAATTTTTTTCGGGTCAAGGCGCGCCAGACCTACCGGCAAATTCGCGAGCGTATCGCGCGCATCAACGCGTATCTGGGCGAGGCGATTTCCGGCATGGCGGTGATCCAGCTGTTTGCCCGCGAAGAGAAAACATTTCGCGCATTCGATCGGCTCAACGCCGACCACCGCGACGCCTATCACTTGTCCAATCTCTATGAAGCGGGGCTCTACTCGATGGTCGAAGCCGCCGGCTCGGTCAGCGTCGGGTTGCTGCTCTGGTACGGCGGCGGCCAGGTGCTGCATGGCGCCATCGGCATAGGAACCCTGGTGGCCTTCAAAGAGTACCTGCACCGCTTTTTCGTGCCGCTGCGCGATTTCAGCCAGAAGTACGCGGTAATGCAGTCGGCGATGGCTTCGGCAGAAAGAATTTTTCAGCTGCTCGATACGCCCGAAGACATCCAAACCCCAAGCCGGGCGCTGGTGCCCAAGCCGTTCCGCGGCGAAGTGGTTTTCGACGATGTCTGGTTTCGCTACAGGGCCGACACGCCGGTTTTAAAAGGGGTGTCGTTCCGCATCGAGCCCGGGGAGCGGGTCGCGGTGGTCGGCGCCACCGGCTCGGGCAAGACCACGACGATCAAGCTGCTCAACCGTTCCTACGATATCGAGAAGGGCTCGATCCTGGTCGGCGGCATCGACGTGCGCCAGTGGGACCTAAGCGCGCTCCGCCGCCATATCGGGGTCGTGTTGCAGGACGTGTTTTTGTTTTCCGGCGATGTGCGCACCAACCTCGCTCTGGGCAATCCGTCGATTCCGCTGGAACGGATCGAAGCCGCGGCGCGGGTCGCCAACGTGGACGAGTTCATCCGCCGCTTGCCCGACGGCTACGCCGCCCAGGTGCGCGAGCGCGGCAGCAATTTTTCCGGCGGCCAGCGCCAGCTCCTGGCGCTGGCCCGCGTTTTGGTTTATCAGCCGGAAATCCTCGTCATGGATGAGGCGACTTCGAGCATCGATTCAGAGACCGAAGGATTGATTCAAGACGCCTTGGAAAAGGTCATGCGCAACCGCACTTGTCTGTTGATTGCGCACCGGCTTTCGACCATCCGCAACGCCGACCGGATCATCGTGCTGCACCACGGCGAGGTGAGAGAAGTGGGCTCCCACGCCGAACTGATGGAGCTGCGCGGCATTTATTACCGCTTGTACCAACTGCAATACGAGCGCGAAGAGTTAAGGCTTGCCGCGCCGCCAGCCGTGTTGAAGGCGAATGCCTAGCCCTGCCGCGACGAAAGGCCCGCCTGAATCGTCTCCGCTTGTTTTCCCGGCGCGGTGGAAACTATTTCATTGGTTCTTGCCGGCGTTGGCGGCAGCGCTAGCGGGGGCAACGCTGGCCGGCTGTTCGCCGCTCTACGTGCTGCGCGCGGCTTACGAGGAAGGCAAAATTCTCTGGCGCCGCGAGCCGATCGTCGAGCTCATTCAAAATCCGCAGACGGTGCAGGATACCCAAGAAAAATTGCGGCTGGTGCTGGCCGTGCGCGATTACGCGCGCGACCGGCTCAAGTTCAACGTCGGCGGCAGCTATTCGAGCTACTCTTATGTCGACCGGCCGGATTTGACCTATATCGTCGTGGCGGCGCCGAAAACCGAGCTCAAGCCCTATACTTGGTGGTTCCTGATCGTCGGCAGCGTGCCGTACAAGGGATTTTTCGAGAAAGAAGAAGCTCAGGCGGAAATCGAAAGATTGAAAGCCCAGGGCTACGACACCAATCTACGCACTTCGGCCGCCTTCAGCACGCTGGGCTGGTTCGACGATCCGTTGCTGTCTCATTTGCTCAAGTACGACAAAGTCGTGCTGAGCAGCATCGTATTTCACGAGCTGTTTCACAACACGCTTTACGTGAAGGGGGCGGGCGCCTTCAACGAGAGCTCGGCAAACTTCATCGGCCACCGCGCCGCCATCGATTTTTTTCGCGAACGTTCCGGTGCGGGTAGCGCGGATTATCTACGGGCGGTTCAGTTGTGGGACGAGGAAAAGGAATTTGGCGCGTTCATCGCCGAAGTGGCCGGCACGCTCGACGAGCTTTACGGCCGGGATATCCCGCGCGAGGACAAGCTGCGCCTGCGCGAGGAGGTCTTCGCACGCAGCAAGGCGGAATGGTCGCGCCGTATTGCCGACCGGCCGGACCATCGCTTTCGCGGTTTCAGCCATCAATCGCTCAACAACGCGATCCTGATGCACTACATCGTCTATCTCAAAGATCTCGATCTCTTCGAAACGCTCTATAACGCATCGGGCAAAGACCTGCGGCGCACGGTGGCGTCACTGGAGCGCGCTACCGCGTCGGGCGGTGAACCGTTTGCTTCCGTTCGCGCCATGCTCGAGAAAAACCAGAAAAAACTTCTGGCGGTGGGGCAGTAGCGGCTGGAATGACGATCCGGTAATGCTTCGTCCGCTTGGTGCATCGCTATAGCAAAAAGTTCTCGCAGCCGGCGCAAATTTGCCGGCAGTTCAAAAATGCAGCATGTCGGGATTCACTCGCGCCAAGCCTGTCTTGAGCGAGGTCGAAGGGCGCCAAGCGAGCCGCAGACAAATTCGCAATCCGAAGCTCCAAATCCGAAACAAACGAAGCGGCCAAATACTAAAACTCGAAATTCAAAATGAACGCGTTTGAAAAATTTCCGAGTTTTGATCATCTGGATTTGTTTCGAATTTCGGATTTCGAGCTTTTTGGCTGCTGCTTTGCTTTGCGGCCTTGGCGTCTTTGCGCGAGATAAACCGGCTTCCGTCAACCCGCTAAATTATTTTTGACCGTCCGTGACGCTCTTAAACCGCCGGATCGCGTCCATATGCGCGGCGGGCGAATTCAATCCCGCCTTCATGGTGTTAAAGCTCAAGTGCGTGACGCCGAGAGACTGCCAGGCTTGCAGCTCTTTGAGCCATGCCTCCGGCGCACCCTGGCCATAGGCGATTCTTCCTTCGATGCCGATTTCGTCCGGCTTGCGGCCGGCTTCGCGGGCGTAGTCGTGAACCTTGGCGATCGCAGCCCGGCATTTCTCGTCCGGAACCATCAGCGGAAACCAGCCGTCGCCAAGCCTAGCGAGACGTCGTAGCGCACGCTCGTCGGTGGCACCGAACCAGATCGGGATGGGCCGCTGCACCGGCAGCGGCTTGATGCCGGCGTCGACGACCTTGTCCCAGCGGCCGTCGAAGGTTACGAGTTCCTGAGTCCATAGTTTTCGCAGCAACTCGACCTGTTCTTCGGAGCGCCGGCCGCGGCTCTTGAAATCTTGACCGAGGGCTTCATATTCCACCGGATTCCAGCCGATGCCGATACCCAAACGGAGCCGTCCGCCGCTGAGCACATCGAGCGCCGCCGCCTGTTTGGCGACCAGCACGGTTTGGCGCTGCGGTAAAATAATGATGCCGGTGACCAATTCGAGGTTTTTCGTAAGCCCGGCGAGATAACCGAACAGAACAAACGGTTCGTGAAACATGTCTAAATGACTGTAAGGCGGTCGCCAGCCTGGACGGCTGGCGAGGTTAGCGCCGACGACGTGATCGTAGGCCAGAATATGGGTAAAACCCAAGCCCTCGGCTGCCTGGGCGTAATCTTTGACGGCGGCTGCGTCGCTGCCAATTTCAGTCTGAGGAAATACCACGCCAATTCGCATAGAAGTCTCCTTGTCGGCTCTTAGTTTTGGGAAATCCAAGGGTTTTTACGGTCCTATTGAGCCCCTGATTTTTCATTTTAGAGTACGCAAATTTACCAGTGAATTTAAGACCCTCGAGCTTGACATTAACTTTTAGGCACCTAGGATACTCTCATAGGGAGGAAATCATATGAATGGCTTTCGCACCACGATTCTACTGGCTGCCTTGACGGCGCTGGTGGTCTGGATCGGCCATATGTTTGGCGGGCCGAACGGGGCGGTCTTGGCCCTGGTGATGGCCGGCGCCATGAATTTTTTCAGCTACTGGTTCAGCGACAAAATCGTTCTCAAGATGTACGGCGGACAAGAAATCAGCGCCAACGATGATCCCGAGCTCTTTGGATTGGTCCGAGACTTAACGGGCAGAGCCGGATTGCCGATGCCCAAAGTCTACCTCATACCGGAGGAGGCGCCCAATGCCTTCGCCACCGGGCGTAATCCCGAACATGCGGCGGTTGCCGTGACCCAAGGGATTCGACGCATTCTCAACAAACGCGAGCTTGCCGGCGTTCTCGGACACGAGCTCAGCCATGTCAAACACCGCGACATTCTCATCAGCAGCATCGCCGCCACGCTTGCCGGCGCGATCAGTTACCTGGCGTATATGGCGCAGTGGGCGGCGATCTTCGGCGGCGGCAGCCGCGACCGCGAGGGCGGCAGCAATATCTTCGGCCTGCTCTTCATGATAATCGTCGCGCCGATGGCGGCGATGTTGATTCAGATGGCGGTTTCCCGATCGCGAGAGTACATGGCCGATGCCGGCGGCGCAAAAGTTACCGGCGATCCGCTAGCGTTGGCAAGCGCCCTGCGCAAGCTCCATATGGGCGCGCAGAACATTCCGCTTCAAGTAAGCGACGCCACGGCCAACTCGACGGCGCATATGTTCATCGTCAACCCGCTCACCGGCGGCGGCTTGAAAAATCTTTTCAGCACCCACCCAGCCATGGAAGAGCGCATCGCCCGGCTCGAGGCGATGGCCAAAGATATGAGCTACATGAGGAGCTAAAGCCCATGTCAAAGTCTCGCAACCAGCGGCGTCAATACTTTTTCTTCCAACCAGGCCGAGAGGTCGGAAAGGCTCCTTGGCCTGATTTCATGTCCCATCTCATACTCCCGGTAAGTGAGCGGCAGATTTAACTGGCGCAGGGTTTCCACCGAGCTTCGCGCGCGGTCGACTTCGATCATCGAATCCTGCGTGCCGTGCTGCACCAGCGTGGGCAGTGATTGAACCGCGTCGTCGATATTCAATTGCGGCAGCAGCTCCTTCGGCAGCCAACTGCTGAGCACGGCGAGCGCGGTAAATCGTTCGGGATTTGCCAGCGCCAAGCTATACGCCATTCCTCCGCCCTGGCTAAAGCCGAGCAGAACAAGCTTCCTGACGTCGATCGGATAGGAATCAACGCACTCATCGAGAAAGGCCCGTAATTTTTTCTGCGATGCCAAGATGGCGTCGATATTCGGCGGCCCGCCCATGCTCATCGGATACCAGGCGTATCCAACGGCGTTCGGGCCGGTGGGGGTTTCGAGCGGGCCCTGCGGGCAGATCATCATGAACTTGCCGCGGCAGAGATAGGGCGCCAGCCCGAGCAGATCAAAAGCGTTGGCGCCGCGGCCGTGCAGAGTCAGGATCGTCGGAAACGGGCCAGGACCGGTTGGTTGGTAAAGCGTATGAATGAGTTCCACAGGGAACCTCCGTAAGCAATTGCTGTTAGTCTCTTAGCTGCTCCAGTTTGTTAATACCCGCGCGCAACGAAAACGCGATCACGGCGCCGGTCAATGCCGCGACAATGGCTAGCGAGGGAGCGATGAGCCGCCAAGTCGGCACAACGGCATGTCCGGGGCGCAAAGAAGCCACGGCGAGCTGGTAGATCGGCCAGGCTTCGATCATGACCACCAGGGCGATGAAACCGACGCTGGCGATCATCGACACCGCGCCGCCGAAACTGGTGGGAATCTCCGCGGCGTTATCATAATTAAAGTTAGGATAAAGCGCGCCGAAACCGACGCCGATGGCGGCGATGCCGAAGGTCATCAGGCAAACCGTGATCAGCGAGAGCGCCATCATCCAGCCCGGCACTTGCAGCAGCAGATTGCTCAAAAACACCAGCGACGCGCCCAAGAACAGCAAGGGCACGGCGATCAACCAGAACTTGCTCCACAACAAGGCGCGCAACGACACCGGCGCGCATTGCACAATCCAAAAAGCCTTACCTTCCAAACTAATCGCCGGAAAGGCGAAGCGCACAGCGACCGCGCTCAAAACGAAACCGGCGAGCGCCAAGTTGGCAAAAGACACCACCGTGCGGATGGTTGCCGCCGGCATCGGCGAACGATCCAGCGGCAGAACTTTGAAGTTGTACAGATAGACCACGATCAGCGCGAGCAAGAGAAACAGTTGCGACCACTGAGTCGTATCACGCACAAAGGTCTTGATGTCTTTCACCATGATCGCCCGGGTAGGGCCGGGAAACAACAGGGTGATCCGCTCGAGGACGCGGTCGAACCAGACCAACTTGCGCCGGCCCTGGCGCGACTCCTGGGCCTTGGACCAGCCGTCAAGATAAAGCGCGCCGCAAACCCAGGAGGCCGCCAAGGGAAGAAACAGCGCGTAGCTTGCGAGCAAAGCGAAGAAGAACCCTTGTTCTACCTCCCGGTTAAATAAGGTGCCGGCCAAAATTTCGACGGACCAGCTGCTCGGTAAATACGGCGAAGAGGGTGTTTCCATGGCGCGCAAGAACTGCATGAAGTTGCCAAAGGTTTCCGGCTGGACCAGGCGCTCCGGTTGGGACATGCGAAAAAGAAAAAATATAACGATGAAGGCGAACAGACCGATGAAGAACAGAATGTCGCGGATTCGTTTGGCGGGAAGGCAGTAAACCAACAAGTGCGTGAGCAAAATCGCCGTTGCCGCCGGAATCACCAGAAACAGCGGCAAGATGAGCGCGACCCAGAGGTAAAGCACCCAGCCGCCGCCGAACACCGAGCCGTAGGCGGCGAAGATCGGCAGGCTGAAGAACAACACCATCCACGAAGAATTGATCGTCGTAGTGATCAGCCGCGCGTAGAAAAACGCGTCGCGCGAAACCGGCGCGGCGTGCAGCAAATCCAGATCCCGGGAAAGAAAAAAGGTCGAAAGCGAGGCGACCAGGTTGCTGAATAAAAGCAGGGATAGAAAGGTCAACAGAATGATCAGCAACAGTTGGTAAGCCAGGCCGGGGCCGAGGTCGAAAACGGTTTCAAAATAGCGCAACACGCGCCGGATGACCCAATAGGTGCCGAGCCAAAAAATGGCGGCGAGCGCGATGAGCAGGACGCGCCGGGCCCAAGAGCCGCCGCCGCGCAGAAGAGTATTCTTCCACGACAGCCACATCGGCGAGAGCAACAGCGCGACGGTGCTCATCGCTGGTATCCGGTCGCGGTCACTTCGCGCTCCTGGTCTCGGGTCAGCTCGAGAAAGACGCTTTCGAGGTTGCCGTGACGGCCGGCGGCTTGCTCATGCAGCTCGGCCATCGTGCTGCAGGCGATCAAGCGCCCTTTTTGAATAATGCCGATACGGTGGCAAATCTCTTCGGCGATGCCGATGCTATGGGTGGAAAGAAACACCGTGGTGCCTTTTTTCGCCAGCGAGCAAAATAGGTCCTTGATGGTGCGCGCGCCCCTGGGATCCATTCCGACCATCGGTTCGTCGACGATCAGGATGCGCGGTTCATGGATCAGCGCGGCGCAGAACACCAAGCGCTGTTTCATGCCGTGGGAGTAGCTTTCCACCAATTCATCTTTCCAATGGGTCAATTCGAGATGTTCCAAAAGCTCGGCGATCCGCTGCGCGAGGCGCCGGTTCTCGATCCGATGGAGTTTGCCGATGAATTCGAGAAATTCAGCGCCGCTCAGCTTTTCGTAGATAAAGGGCCGGTCGGGAATGAACCCGGTGATCGCCTTGGCTTTCTGCGCCGCGCTCACGACGTCGTGGCCGTCGAGCAAAACCTGTCCCGAGGTGGCCTTCAGGATGCCCATCATGACGCGGATCGTGGTCGTCTTGCCGGCGCCGTTGGGGCCGAGGAAGCCGAAGATTTGCCCTGCCGGCACTTCGAGATTGAGGCTGTCGACTGCGGTGAGCGCACCGTAGTTTTTGATCAGGTTGATGAGCTGGATCATTCTATTTTGGATTTTGAATTGCCGATTTTAGATTGAAATTTGGAATCCCAGTCCGAGAATCTAAAATCCAAAATCGAAAATGTTGCCTTCCTACAAGACTTCTATTCTTAGATTGCCGATCAGTTGCAGGATGTCGATCTGGCGGTCGATTTCGCCCTCGAGAAATTTCACATGGGTGACGTCGGCGGGGAACTGATTCAAGGCCGAGTCGAGGGACACCCAGTCGCCGAGCCAGATCTCGGACCAGGCGTGATAGTAAAACGCGCCGCGCAAATAGACCACGCCAACGACGGTTTTGGCGGGAATGCCGGCGGCGCGGGCCAGAGCGTTGAACAGCACCGTGTGTTCGTTACAATCACCTTTTTTGGTCCGCAGCACCTCAAGGGCGTTGGGGATGCTCACGGTCGGCTCTTTGGCGATTTCTTTGTACACCCAATCTTTGATTTTCAGCGCGGCCCTCAGTGCGTTGGTTTCACCATGCAAAATTTGCGCGCTGAGCGCGCGGATGCTCGGGTGATCCGACTGCAGGAAGGGGGTCGGCTGCAAGTAGGATTGCAAACGCGCTTGCTTGATCGGAATCTTGTACGCGCTGACTTGCCTTAGTTCTTCGCGGTGGATTTCCAATCGATCGCCGTCGAGGCGCTGGCGGCCGCCGGTGAGCTGGAAGTTGCCGAGATGGATGCCGCTGAGTCTTAACCGGATCGCTTGTTTCGCCAGCGCATCCGGGATCGGCGTTGCCACCGGGATGGCGGTTTGAGCGACGATATCCAAAGACACGCCGCGCGAAGGCAGATTCTTGGCCTCCTCCGAGCTCTGGCGTAGGAGCGACAAACCGGCGGGAGACTCTTCCTTGAGTGTGCGGCCCTGCCCGTCGACCCAGGAAAGCACCGAGATGCCGCGAAAGCTTTGGCGCAACTTGATCGCCGGTTCGGTGTGATCACCGATGCGGATCTGCTCCCGGCCTTCGATGACGACCGTGGTGACTTGCTGTGAAAGCGTGGAGGGGTCGAAAGTCGAAAAAAAGAATTTCTTGCCGGTCTCCAATTGCTGGGTGACGACGTAGGGTTTGAGCGCCGCGAGCAGATAGGGTGCTTGAGTCAAGGCAATCTCCCGCTTGGACTCGTTACCTGCGGAATCGACTTCTAACACGAGTTTGCCTTCGTGCACCGCGCCACGCGCGCCGAAGCGGATATCTTTTGAGGCGAGCTCGAAGTCGAATCGTTCCAAGATCCAGTCTTCGTTGGCGTCCATCTCGAGGCGCGTCCTGGCCGGCTGAACGGAGCCGAGCAGGTTTAGATTCAAGACCGACTGGTCGCGCAGAGTGTAGCCTTTGGGCCTGGGCGTGATGGTTTGCGAGGCGTAGCCGATTTTTTCGCCGCGGTAAAAAATCCCCCACCACTCCTCAATGTTCTCGGAGATCTTCTCGGTGCCGCGCAGGGTGATGACCGGCGGCGGCGCGGCGATCTGGCGCTTGACGAGCAGAACGTTCATCGCGCACCAGAAAAGCACGATGACGACGCCGATGGATTGCTTAGCGAGCATGCGGTAGAGAATATATGGTAAAGGCTTAGATCGGCGGGATCAATTGAAGAAGAGAAAATAATTGGGCGATAAGGATTTCATGCGGGAATTTGCGCCGGGGCCCTTCCAGCTCATGGCGAGGAAGGACTTGGATTTTGCACCGCGGAGGCGCAGAGTCCGCATCGAGACGTTGACATGAGACTCTGCGATCTCTGGGTCTACTCTGTGGTGAATCCGCCTTCACGGTAAGCCTGGAAGAACCACGATTGGAAACCACCGCACCGGAAATAAAATTTGCCGCGGATCGGATGCTCGGCAGGCTGGCGAAGTGGCTCCGTGTCCTAGGACAGGATGTCATCTACGGTCAGCATTTGACCGGCTATGGTTTGATCCGCGCCGCACGGGCCGAATGCCGTTTGATTCTGACTCGCGACCGGCGCTTGAAGCAAAAACAGCCGCCGCCGTTTATTCTTATCGACAGCGATCACTATCGCGAGCAAGTGCGCCAGGTGATCGAAACCTGTCAGCTTACGATCGGCGCCGCGATTTTTACCCGTTGCGTCGATTGCAATGCATTATTGCAGCCCAAGGCCAAAGAAACCGTGGAGACGTTGGTTCCGCCCTACGTTTTTGCCACCCAGGAGACATTTTTCCGGTGCCCGGTCTGCCGAAAGGTTTATTGGCCCGCCACGCATCATAAAAGAATGCTGGAACAGTTGAAGCAAATGGGCGTCCGGTGACCTAGAAATTCGCTTTTTTGTGTGTTAAAAACTCAGGCTGTCGTTAAATTGTTTCCCCGGTAGCTCAGTCGGTAGAGCAGTTGGCTGTAAATATTTAGAGTTGCAGCTTTCCGTCGTGAGGCGGAATGAAAAATCGGGTGAATTCAGGGGAGCCTAAGGAAGAAGTTCGCTTCTTCGATGGTAATCCTGAGCGAAGCCTGCCGAATGGGGAGTTAGTAGGCAGGAACGTGCAGAGACTAGAGGTTGAGGACCCCATCCAATAAGACCTCGTCAGCGCCCGACACCCGTCACGAGTTCGTGCTCCGGGTGATGAGATAGTCCAAGCCTGGTAGAAATGCCAGGGCACTTGTAACCAATTGGTCGGGGGTTCGAGTCCCTCCCGGGGAGCCAGCTTTTAACTCCGCTTCGGTGATTACTCTCACCGAAGCGGAGTCCGCCAAGTCAATTCTGATCATGCGCCAGAGCGGCAGGAGGTCTTCCGATGGCATCTTCGAAACAAATCGTAGGTAATCCAACTCCGAGAGTCGAAGGCGAGCTGAAGGTCAGCGGCGAGGCGAAATACGCGGTGGACGTGACTCTGCCGGGCATGTCGTGGGGCAAGCTGCTGCGCAGCCCGATCGCCTCAGCAAAGATCAAATCCATCGACACAAGCAAGGCGGCGGCTCTGCCGGGTGTGCACGCGATCGTCACCGGGCAGGATTGCGCGGGACTGAAAATCGGCCGGCGACTTTATGACATGCCGATCCTCGCCGACGGCGAAGTTCGATTCATCGGCGAAAAAGTCGCGGCGGTAGCGGCCGAAAGCGAGGAGATCGCCGAAGAGGCGGTCAATTTGATCGAGGTCGAATACGAAGAAACCGAGCCGTTGCTTGATCCCGTCGAAGCGCTCAAGCCGGGGGCGAAGCTTCTCCATCCCGATGTCATGAACTACAAGGGTTTGCCCAAACCGCTCAAGGAGCCGACCAACGATTTTGTCTACGTCACCTGGGGCAAGGGCGATGTCGAGGCCGGCTTCCGCCAAGCGGATGTGATCGTCGAAAATACTTTCACCACGCCGGTCGTGCATCAGAGCTACATCGAGCCGCATTCCTGCGTGGTTAGCGCGGCGGCCGACGGCTCGGCGGAGTTTTGGTCGTGCAGCAAGGTGCCCTATGGTGTCCGCGATCAAGTCGCCAACGCGCTCCAGCTGCCGCAGGAAAAGCTCAACTTCAATCCCGTGTATATCGGCGGCGACTTCGGCGGTAAGGGCGATTTCATGGATCTCGCCGTAGTTTATCTGCTGTCCAAGAAAGCCGGACGGCCGGTAAAATTAGTGATGGATTACGAAGAAGAGTTTGTCGCGGGCAATCCGCGCCACGCTTCGATTATCCACGTCAAAACCGGTGTAAAGAAAGACGGTACGCTGGTGGCACACCGGATGAGCTTCATTTTCGACAGTGGCGCCTACGGCGCGTTCAAGCCCAACGCTTTTCTCAACGGCCCGCACCTGTCCGCCGGGCCATACAAGATTCCTTACGTATTCATCGAAGAGCATATGGTTTACACCAATAAGATTCCCTGCGGCCATATGCGCTCGCCGGGCGATCCCCAAGGCTTTTTTGCCAACGAGAGCCAGATGGACATGATCGCGAAACGGTTGGGCATGGATCCGATCAAGCTGCGCCAGAAAAATTTCATGCACGACGGCGACATCGATCCGACCGGTGAGGAGTACAGCTATATTAAAACCGACGAGACTCTTAAAAAGGCGCTGGGCGATTCCGGCTACGAAAAACCCAAGGCGAAAAACGTTGGGCGCGGTGTCGCGTTGGTCCAGTGGACGCCCGCCGGGGGCATCGGAACGGTGGCGATCTCGCTCGATGAAAAAGGCGAGGCGACGATTTCTTCCGCCATGGCCGATCAAGGGGCGGGCACTTACACGGTGCTCAGCGAAATCGTCGCCGAGGAACTTAAAATTCCTTTAAGCCAGATCAAAATTCACCAACTCGACACGCAGAAAGGCGTGAAAGACACCGGCGTCGGCGGCAGCCGGGCGACGCGGGTCTACGGTAATGCCGGTTACGCTGCGGCACTGAAGGCTGTCGATGCGATCAAGCAGGCGGCGGCGAGCCAAATGGGCGTGGCGGCGGATCAAATCACGCTCGCCAAGGGTGGGGCGCTGCACCCGCGTATGGAGCGGCGCTTGACCTATGGCGAGATCGTCAAAGCCAACGGTGGGCCGATCCGGGTGGATGCGACATTTAATGATACTTCCAAGATTCACGCGGCGTCCATGTGCGTCCAGGTGGCGGAAGTGGAAGTCGATCCGCAAACCGGACAGGTCGAGCTCAAGAAATTCACCTCGACGCACAACACCGGCACGGTGCTTAACCCGCTGATGCATCAGGGGCAGATCGAAGGCGCCAGCATGACCGGCATCGGCTATACGCTGATGGAAGAGGTCGTCATTAGCGACGGTAAAGTCGCCACGACTCACTTCGGCGAGTACAAGATCCCGACGATCAAGGACGTTCCGATGTTTAAGGGTTCCGTTACGGAAGAGCCGCAGGGCGCGGGCCCTTATGACAGCATGCCGATCGGCGAGACCGGCAATATTCCCACGGCGGCGGCCATCGCCAATGCGGTGGAGGACGCCTGCGGCGTGCGGATCAAGAGCCTGCCGATCACGGCGGAAAAGATTTACCAAGCGCTGCACGGCGCCAAGTGATGCATGTCCACGGTTCCGGGAACCATCGATCTCGGAAAGTTTCGGGTCGTTTATGAAGAAGAGCGGCAGCGGCCGTCCGACGGCACGGACGGCTACCTGTTGCAGCAGCGCGCGATCATTCGTTTAAACGAAGCGTTGGTGAAACTCGAGCAGGCCGAAGACTACACGGTTTACTGCGACGACGAGAGCTTCAAAAAGCGGGCGGGCAAACGGCCTTCGCCTTTGCAGTACTTCATCGCGTCCATCGGCTTTTGCATGTTCAGCCAGTTCAAGCGATTGGCAGCCAAATCGGAGGTCGGGTTGGAGGACCTCGAGATGGATCTGCGCATGACCTACGACTTGAGCGGCAAGTTCCCGATCAAAGATTTTTCCGACGCGGCCCAAGGGATCAGCTATGTTTTCAAAATTGCAAGCCAGTCGCCGCTCGATAAAGTCATCAAGGTGGCGCAAGCCGCCGACAAGGGCTGCCACACGGTCAATTCCATGCGCAAGCGCATGCCGGTGGCCGGGAAAATCATACTGAACGATCGGGAGTACGCGATCGTCGATTGAAGAAACGTGCACGGCACGCCGCGCCGCAGTAAATTCAATTCAGGAGCAAACCAGGAATGTCCAAATTGGCAGTTGGCGATCAGTTCCCCACAGCGACAGTCGATGACATCGATGGCGTCGCAGTCGATTTTCCCGCCATTTTCACCAGAGCGCCGTCGACGGTGATTTTCTTCTATCGTGGCCGCTGGTGACCCTGGTGCCGGGCCCAGGTGACGGCCTTTGTCTACGAATGGGAAAGATACCTCGAAGGAAAAGTGCAAATCCTCGGCGTCAGCGTCGAGCCTCCTAAAGAAGGCAAGAAGCTTCTCGAGCGCGTCACCCGCGACTGCCGGGAAGACCGGCCGCATATTCCGCTGGACCCCTATCCGGTGCGACTCCTCACCGACCCCGACGCGAAATTGATTCGCGCCGTCGGCGCCGAAAACGAAGGCCACTGGGCTGGTACAATCGCAGCCCCGGTGACCTACGTCGTCGATCCTTCCGGCAAAGTGAAGTGGGCCTACGTGAGCGAAAGCGCCTCGGATCGCCCGAGCCCGGTGGCGCTCGCCAAGGCTGCGGTGTCGGTGGCCTCCGGCAAGGAGCCGCCGGAAAACTATCCAGGAAAATTCTAGTTAGCCGCTGCTTCTTTTCCGGCTCGACTCATTTCTCCGCCTGAAAACCTTTTCGGGGCTTGTTACCGCTTTTTTTCTCACATAAGATCGCGCCTGAAATTGCTTTAGGAGCGCTCGCAAAATGATTTTGGACGGTAAGATCGATCTCGATGTGCCGGCGGAGAAGGCTTGGAACTTTTTGATCGACATCAATAAGTTTTCCACCTGTCTGCCGGGTATCGACGAGGTCAAGCAGATCGACGACAAGACCTTCGACGGGATTATCTCAGCCAATGTCGGGCCGATCTCCGGGAAGTTCAATTTTCGCTCGACGATTGTCGAAAGCCGGCCGCCGGAACAGATGGTGGTGCGCACGGAGGGGACGGACACGGTGACGAAAAGCACCGTGAACGCCGATATGACGGTGGATCTGCGCCGGGTATCGGAGACCCAATCGCAGATGGATTACAAGGCCGACGTGAAGATCAAAGGACGGCTGGGGATCCTCGGCGACATGGTGTTGCGCGCGACGGCGACTTTGATTCTTCAGGAATTCACCAAGCGGCTGCATAAAGGACTTGCTGAGCCGGAGTAAAAATTGGAATTTATCCCGCAAAGGCGCCAAGACGCTAAGTATAATCGGAATTTGGGATTGAATTGTTTCCCGAACTTTGCGACTTTGCGCCTTGGCGGGGAAACATCTTGAATGAGTATTGTCGCAGGAGCTTTTCATGGCAGACGAAAAGTATGACGTGATCATCGTGGGTGGCGGGTCGGCAGGCTGCGTGGCGGCGACGCGGCTTACGGAAGACCCGAACCGCAGAGTGTTGCTTCTCGAAGCCGGTCCTGACCCGCAGCCGTTGCCGGAGCTGGTCGCCGACGCCTCGAAACAAACCCGACTCCTTTTGGAGTCCGACTTTGTCGCCATGTATCCAACCCAGCGCCACCTCGACGGCAGCACCTATTACGCGTTGGCCGGGCGGATCATGGGCGGCGGCTCGTCGGTCAACGTCATGTCGGTGCTGCGGCCGCAGCGCTACGATTTGGATCAATGGGTTGCGGCGGGCAACCCGGACTGGACCTATGAGCGCTGCTTACCCTTCATGAAAAAAATCGAGTCGGACCAGGATTTTCCCGACAGTCCGATTCACGGCAAAGACGGGCCGCTGTACGTGAAGCGAAATTTTACCCTCGACATGGAGGGTGACGCGGCTCCGCCGGTCAAAGCGTTTCTCAACGCGGCCTACGCCATGGGATTGCCGCGCTGTCCTGATCTCAACGTGCCGGAACCCTATGGCGTGTGCGCCTCGCCGTATAACATCAAGGACGGCAAGCGGCAGTCCACTGTGATCGCCTATCTCAACCAAGCGCGCGGCCGCAAGAATTTGACGATTGTGGATCAGGCGCAGGTTCTTTCGCTCAAGCTCTCGGGAAAAAAGGTGGAGGGGGTCAACTACGAGCGCGACGGCGCGACGCACCAAGTGCTGGGCGGCCAGATCCTCGTGACCTCCGGCGTGTACGGGTCGCCGCAAGTTCTCATGCTGTCCGGCATCGGCCCATCGGCGGAGCTCAAGAAGCATGGCATTTCCGTGGTGCACGAGCTCATCGGCATCGGCGAAAACTATCAGGACCATCCCGTTGTGTTTATGACCTACGAGGGCCCGAAGGAATCGAAAGTCGACTGGGTGGTGCCGCGATTCCGCCTGATCATTCGCAAAAACGCGATCAGCGAGGCGGCGAATTTTCACATCAACATGCGGCCGCCGACGGAAGTCACCGGCCTCAAGCGCATGATGCCGATCTCGACCCATCTGCTCGAACAGCGCAACCGCGGCCGGGTTTTTCTCCAAAGCGCCGATCCGCACGATCAGCTCGGCATCGATTCCTGCATGCTCGAACACCCCGAAGACTTGAAGGCGATGGTGGAATCCATGCAGTTCATCGACGAGCTGGTGCGCCAGCCGCAAATCAAGGAATACTACGGCCCGATGATTCAGCCGGGCCCGGGCGAAGATTGGGGGGCATTTGCGCGCAAGACCTACGATAGCTATCACCACGGCGTCGGCACCTGCAAAATGGGGCCGGCGTCGGACCCTAAGGCGGTGGTGGACCAGAGACTGCGCGTCCATGGCATGCAAAACCTCTGGGTCGGCGATGCGTCGATCATGCCGGTGGTGAGCCGGGCCAATACCAACTTGACGTCGATCATGATCGGCGAGCGGTTGGCGGATTTCGTCCAGGAGGTCGCGTAGGGGCAATTCATGAATTGCCCCTACCTTATTTTTGTACCGGAGGAGACATGCCCGAATACCCGTTAACGGCTGCGGCGATTAAAGCCGAGTTCAAGCGCGCCGGCATTCACTTCGTCGTGGCGTTGCCGGACCGCGTGACCAGCCACCATCTGCTCAAAGGCCTGCTTGCCGACCCGGACTATCACGTCGTGCAGGTGTGCAAAGAGGACGAAGGCATATCGATCTGCAGCGGACTATATGCCGCCGGCCACAAGTCGGTGTTCATGATGCAATACACGGGGTTTTTGGACTCGATCAATGCCATACGCGGCGTCGCCGTCGAAGGCCATTTCCCGGTTTGCATGGTGGTCGGCTTGTTGGGCAAAGAGCCGGACGTCGCGCCCAGCAGCTCAAAAAAATACGGCGTTAAGATCATCGAGCCGATCCTCGACGTGATGGGCATCGGCCATTGCCTGATCGAACGCGACGCGGACACGGGAAAGATCACTGCGGCGATCGAGAAGTCGTTCAAAGAGTCCTTGCCCTCGGCGATTCTGATCGGAAGGGAGCCACGCTGACCATGATGAAACGGGATGAGATGCTGAAAGCGTTCGTGCGCCAGCGCAAAGACGAAATCGTTGTCGCGGTGTACACGGCGGCGCAAGAGATTACGCATATCCAGCCGAACGATTTGAATTACACGTTTGTCGGCGCGATGGGGCAGGGATCGTCGCACGCGCTGGGCCTGGCGTTGGGCCGGCCCGACAAAAAAGTCGTCGTGTTCGACGGCGACGGCAGCTTGCTGATGAATCTCGGCAGCCTGGTGACCATCGCCAATCAGGCGCCGAAGAATTATATCCACTGCCTGTGCGAAAACGGCTGCTACGAAACCAACGGGTCGGTTCCGACGCCCCGTTCCGGCCAGATTCGCTTCGCTGAACTCGCCAAGACCGCCGGCTATCGAAAGACTTATGAAATATCCGATCTGGCCGAATGGGAGCGCGAGTTGCCCAATATTCTCAAGACCGAAGGGCCGGTCTTCGTGACACTCAAGGTCGAACCGGGCGAAGCTTATCCGGAAAATTTTCCGCGCCTCTACAGCATCGAGCATCGAGAAAAGTTTCGCCAGAAGCTGGCAAATAGTTGATCGTTGGTTTTGAATTGACGAGCCGAACCGAAAGCCGCTCTAAGACCAAGCTTCCGAGCGCGGCACGCCGGTCGATCTCGATTTTCGATGACCGAGGTTCGATACCGGACGCCCGCGCTTGATGTCGCCGCAATTTTTCGCTCTCATCACCGCCATTTGTTACGCCTCGGCGCTAGTCTCATCACGCCGCGGACTTCAGTATTCCACCCCGGATACGGTGACCTGCGTATCCATCGTGGTGCAAAACGTTTTGCTCTGGTCGGCGGTTTTCTCGACCGGCGGTATACCGCCATTGTCCGGGGTTGCGCTGGGGATCTTCTGCATCGTCGGTACCTTTCAAATGGGCGTGCGCCTGTTCGCTTACACCGGGGTGCTCAAGATCGGCGCGTCGCGCAGCAGCTCGCTGCAGTCGATCAGCCCGCTGATTGCCGCGACGATTGCAATCACGATTCTCAAAGAGCCGGCGAGCACGTTGATCATCGCCGGCACGGTGCTGGTCGTGTGCGGCATCGTTTTAGTGTCGTGGAAAGCGGAGCGCGAGCTGCCGAGCTTTCGTTGGTGGCATTTGCTCCTGCCGGTGGGCGCCGCTTGCCTGACCGGCGTCAATCATCCGCTGCGGCGCTACGCATTCAGTCTCTCCAACGAGCCGCTATTTTTTTCGGCGTTCATGGGTCTGGTGTCGCTCGTGGGATTTCTCATTTACCGCTCGGTCTCGCCGCAAAAGCAGCGATTGGACTGGAGCGCTGGCGCGCGATGGCCGTTTTTGTGGACGGGAGTTTCCGAGACCTTGTCGATCTTATTCATTATGACCTCTTTGAGCTTGGGGCGCGTCGTCCTGGTTGCGCCGATTGCCGCGACATATCCTGTATGGGCCCTGATCGGCGCCAAGATGTTTTTACGTGACGTGGAAAAAATAAGCTCGAGAACCGTGCTCGGTATTCTCAGTGTTGTCGCCGGGACGATCGCCATTCACCTGGGGAGATAAGCAACTGCAAAAAACGCAGCGCGGCACAGCCGCAGCCGAATCTCGGAGTACCTCCCGCAAAGACGCAAAGGCCGCAAAGGAAAACGGATTGTCATTTCGACCTAGGAAAGAAATCTTTCTTAGATCCCTCGCATTCGCTCGGGATGACACGCCTCGGGGTTTCACTCGGCGACTTTGCGGGCCTTGGCGAGCGTACATGCTTCTGCTCAATCCGCTTGTCATGATAAATTGCCTCGCATAAGATTCGAGCCGGAGGTGATGCCGTGAAGATTTACGATATTTCATTGACCCTGTCACCCGAGTCGATTCGTTGGGTGACCGCGCAGCCGCTCGAGTTGATCGGCCGTAAACGCATGCGTAAAGGCGACACGAATAATTCCTCGTCGATTCACTCCAGCGTTCATGCCGGCACGCACGTCGATGCGCCGTTTCATTTCGTGCCCGATGGCATCACGATCGAAGCATTGCCGCTGGAAACCTTCATCGGTCCGGCGCGCGTGTGCGCCGTCGAGGCCGGCACTCATGTTACGGCGGCTGATGTCGCCAAGGCTGGGGTGCAAGGCGAGACGCGAATCTTGTTCAAAACCCGCAATTCCGAGCTGTTAAAGAAGGGCGTATACGATCCCAGCTTCGCGCCGTTTTCCGTGGACGCCGCCAAAGCGCTCGTCGATCTCGGCGTGAAACTGGTCGGGCTCGATTATCTTTCGGCAGCGGGAGCGAACGAGCAGGTGTCGGTGCACCGCGCGTTTCTCGATCACGGCGTAATCTTGCTCGAAGGGGTCGACCTATCCCAAGTGTCGCCGGGCCGCTACGAGCTCTTCTGCCCGCCGGTGAAGCTTGCCGGATCGGACGGCGCGCCGTGCCGCGCGGTGCTGCGCGAGCTGTTAGGCAGTACAGGTTTGTAGGGGCGTAAAATTTTACGCCCCTACGCTTTTGCGACCAGCAACAGGATGTTTACGAACGGGTAGTTATGCAACCGAGATTCAGCCCGGCCATTATTGTCCACGGCGGTGCCGGACCGATCAAAGATGAAAGTCTGCCTGCCCGGCTCGACGGCTGCGAGGCTGCGGCGTTAACGGGCTGGAAGACCCTGCAAGCAGGCGGTTCCGCGCTCGATGCCGTCGAGACGGCGGTGGTCGCACTCGAAGATAATCCACTGTTCAACGCGGGCACAGGCTCGACGCTCAATAGCCTCGGAAAGATCGAGATGGACGCGGCGGTCATGGAAGGGAGTTCGCTTCGCGCCGGCGCGGTGGCGGCCGTGAGCGGCATAAAGAATCCGATCAAACTGGCGCGTCGATTGATGGAAGATGGGCGCCATGTCATGCTCGCGGGCGAAGGCGCTCTGCTGTTCGCGCGCGAAATAGGTTTCCCCGAGTGCACGCCCGAAGCGCTCGTCGTCGACCGTGAAAAAAAGCGCTGGGAAAGCAAGCATGGCACGGTTGGATGCGTTGCCTTCGATGGGATGGGTAAATTTGCCGTTGCAACCTCGACAGGAGGCATCTTCAACAAACTGCCCGGCCGGGTCGGCGACTCGCCGTTGATCGGTTGCGGCACTTACGCGAATCAATACGGCGCGGTTTCCTGCACCGGCCAGGGCGAAGCGATCATGCGCGTCGTGATGGCGCGTGACGCCACGCAATTGTTGCAGGATGGCATCGAGGCCGGCGACGCCGCGCGCATGGCCGTCGAAACCCTCGAGGAGCTGACCGGCAGCACCGCCGGCATCATTCTCATCGACCGCCACGGCAGGATCGGCTATGCGCGCAACACCACGCATATGCCGGTCTGTTCGATGACAGGCCCGGGCAATGTAAAGCTGGACAACTAGACGATTGTCTCATCGAAAGGATACAACATGATCATCGACTTCGAGCATCATTATATTCCCGTCGAGCTGGGCGAGCGGATGGGCATGAAAACCGACAGCAAGGTTCCGGTTCGGCAGGGCGATGCGGCGATTCACTCGCAGCTGTTCGATCTGAACGCGCAAATTCGCGACATGGACCGTGCCGGCATCGACGTTGCCGTGCAGAGCTGTATCCTCGGCTGGGATACGACACTGGAGAACTGCAAGCTGCTGAACGACTGCACGGCGCGGGCGCAGAAAGATTTTGCCGGCCGTTTTGTCGGCTTGGCTCATATTCCGCCGTTGGGCGAGGAAGCCGCGCTGGCGGAATTAACCCGCGCGGTGAGCGAGCTCGGCTTGAAGGGCGTGACGATCGCGTCGCAGGCAAGCGGCTTGTCACTCGATGCCAAGGAGTTTCAGCCGATTTTCGCGCGTGCGTCCGAGCTCGGTGCGGTGGTTTTCGTTCATCCGGCCCTGGGCCCGAAGGGCTATGATCTTATGAAAGATTACATGTTGCCGGTGATTCTCACCCGCGAGTTTGATCTGGGTGTCGCCGTGACCCGGCTGATCGCCGGCGGCGTGCTCGACCGTTACCCCGAGCTGCGACTCGTCTTTGCTCATTTCGGCGGCGGCATGGCCGGTTACAAGGAAAGAATTTCCCGGTCCTCCTATCGGTTCAAATTGCCAAAGTCCTTCGACGATTATTTTAACCTTCTCTATTTTGACATGGCCGGTTACGAGGGCAGCCCGATTGCGCTGCGCTGCGCGCTGGAGGGCATCCGTCCTGAGCGCATGCTTTTCGCCACGGACTACCCGCAAAATTTTAACAGCAGCGATCCAAAACAGGGGAAGAGTATCGACGGTGTCGCCGAGTATATCAACGAGATCCGCGGGCTGCCGCTGGACGAGAAAGCTAAAGAGAGCATGCTCGGCGGCACGGCCGCGAAGCTGCTAAAGATCGCGCAGTAAGCAGACCAACAACAGGAGGGCAGAGATGTTACGGATCAAAGGCATCGGCAAAGAGGAAGCTTCCGAGGAGACGCGTCAAATTTTCGAGGAGCAAGAAAAACAATACGGTTCGATTCTCAATACGGCGAAGGTCTACGGCCTGCGGCCGACCATTCAAAAAGGTGTGCAGGCGCTGCAAGCGGGGATCCTCGCTTCGGGATTGATCGGCGCCGACCTGCGCCATTTGTTGTGCATGAAAGCCGCCAGCGTCAACGGTTGCCCTTATTGAATCGACATCAACGCATCCAGTGGGATGCGCAACGGGGCGCCGGCGGAGAAGGTGGAGGCGGCACTGGGCGTTTACAAAAAGAGCCCGCTCTTTTCCATGCGCGAAAAACTGGCGTTGGAGCTGTGCGAGCGGATGACTTACACTAACAAGCGGGTGACGGACCGCTTCTTCAAGCGACTCCAGCGCCATTTCTCCGAAGAAGAGCTGGTCGAGCTGGCGGCGATCATCGGCCTGGAAAATTTCCGCAGCAAGTTCAATCCGGTCTTCGCCGTCGAGGCCCAAGGCTTCTGTCCGCTGCCGGCGGTAAAGGAAGTCGCGGCTCAGGCGGCCAGCCACTTTCATAAGTAAGCCGAACCGGTCGAGAGGTTGAAGATGCGGGAGGTTTTACGATTCTGCGCGCGATCGCGATTTTGGTTTTCGTTCTTCTAGCGCAATCGTCCCCGGCCGCGTCGAGGCCAACAAAATTTACTATCCCCGTGCTGTCGAAGAGCCTCTCGATCATGCCGTACTAACTCATTGCCAAGATGTTCAGGCCGGATGATTTGGAAGATGTGAGCGTGTTGAAGAAAGTGCAGGACCGTTAAGTCTGATGATGGACCCCGCTTACCGTTTGTAATTCTCGCTTCCCCAGATCTCTTTCATAAAGCCGCTTTTTTCCAGATTATTGACGAAGCTGTTGTCATAGATCTCTTCGGGTTTTCTTCTGACCGGCGCGCCGTTTTCGCGGGCAAGCTCGACGGCTTCGGCGACGGCTTTGGCCGGAACAACCATGGTACGGTCGAGGATTTCCCGGGCGTAAACATCATAGGCGGATTGCAACGCCTGCGGGTCTTTGGTGCGCATGGCTTTGCCTATGGAGGCCTTGGCCTTGTCGGGATTCTTCTCGACGAAGTGGATGATTTCTGCGAAGGCGGCAACCATGCGCTGGACGATCTCGGGGCGCTCGCGCAGCATCTTGTAACTGGTGTGAAGCGAGCTGTAGACGAACGGCAGGTTGAGATTGATCAAGCGGTAGAGCACGTTGAATCCTTGGTTTTTGGCGCGCACATCAAGGGGCGGCGTAATGATGACGCCCTGGACGATGCCCGCGGCCATAGCTTGGTAGCGCTCGCCCTGGCTGCCGCCGATGGGGCGAATCGTGACGGACTCAGGAGGCAGCCCCATTTTTTTCACCACTGCCCGCGAAAGCCGATCGCTCAAGTCACCGACACGCGCGACGCCCAAGGCTTTTCCCTTAAGATCCTCGGGGCGCTTGATCTCCGGACGGGTGACCAATACGTAGGGTAACTTGACCAGCGGCGAGGCGATGATTTTTGCGTCGATGCCCGCTGCCAAACCGGGGATGGTCGCGTCGGCGGCACAGTAGGTGAATTGAACTTCGTCGCCGGAAAGCGCCGAGAGATTGGGACCGCTGCCGCGGATAAAAATATTCTCGAATTTCATGCCGTACTTGTCGAACAAGCCGTTGTCGAGCGCCGTGTAGAGGTGCACGAAGCCGCCGGAAACAGCGCAGGTCGAAATTCTAAAATTAAGGACCTTCTCGCCTGGTTTCGGCAGGTAGGGATTGGCGAAAGCGACGGAGGCAACCAGAACGTAAAGGCAGGCGACGATTGCTAATTTCTTCATAATGGCTGGAATCTACTCTAAACCCGACGGGCTTGTAAATAGAGAATCAGTCATTCCGGAATTCAACCCAAGACCGGTCGAATTCCGGTGGTTTTGCCGGTCAGGTATCTAGATTTCCGGTAACGCGACAATCCGTGGAGGCTCGAATTTAGAAGGCAAGTATGCGGGATGTCGCCACTCGAAGCAGCGTCGGCCGTTCGCCGGCTCGCGGTAGAAAAGGATTGGCCGCTCGTAAAGGGAAATTTAAATGAGCGTCTGTTGACGTTTTACCGCGGGCTGACTTATTTATGGGGTGGTCCGGTTGCGAATCGGCGCGCCGCCGATTGAATTAGAGCTTGGTTTGAAATGAGGTCAATATGCTCCGTAAAAAGAATTGGATGAAGATAATAACAATTGCGTTCGTGCTCTTGTACGGCTCGAAGGGCTCATACGGGCAGACGCAAAAGATCCGCATCTCGCTGTCGAGCCGAAGCAACACCAACACATCCTATTATGTCGCGCAAGCCAAGGGATTATTCAAAGACGAAGGATTGGAGGTCGAGTTTATTCAGGTCAATCCCCGTCTTGGCGCCATGGCGGTATTGAACGGGGATGTGACCTTTACGACATCTTTCGTCAGCACCTTCCGCGGCGTCGTCCAGGGGTTGCCGATGAAGACTGTCTTCATCTTGCTCAAGAAGGGCGTTTATTTCTTAATGGTGCGGCCCGATATCATCAAGGATATTCAAGATCTGAAAGGCAAGAAATTGGGCGTCACGGCGGTCAATGGCGGCGATCACATCATCGGCAGGGAGCTGCTGCGCATGAAAGGATTCGATCCGAGTCTGGTGCAGGCGATCGCCGTGGGTGCCCCGTCATTAAGGCTTCAGGCGGTGGTCACCGGCGCCGTGCAGGCGGTTTCTGTGCCGCCGCCGTACGATTTGATGCTGCAAAAAATGGGCTTAAAAGCTATTTCCGGCCCGCCGGAAATCGGCGTGCCATCGTCGGGGCTGTTCGCCGCCAACAAGCTAATAAATGAAAATCCACAAATCCTACGGCACACGATCCGGGCTCTGCTCAAAGCCAACCGTTTCATAGAAGCCAACCGTGAAGAGACGATCCGCATCATGGCTAACGCAGTGCAGCAACCACCGGAGACCGCGGCGCGTTCTTACGACGTGGAGCTCAAAGCGCTCGCCAAGGACGGCACGATGACCGACGCGGAGATCGAGTTTCAGATGGCGCGCTTGGCGGACAAAAAGCGGCCGCTGGACGAGATCCGCGATTTTTCCTTCGCACGCCAGGCGCTCAAGGAATTGGAATCGGGAAAGTAGCTCTAGGTCAGCGGTTGGTTGGGCCAAGCGTTTCCAACGATTTTGGTTGACGGCGCTGCAGGCGCAGTCCCTTCAGCCCCAGGGCGAGCAACATGAGCCGCATCATCAGCCAACCAGAGGCGGATTTGAGCTGCGGGTCATTAAAAATATTTTCATGCGTCAGAACTTCGAACCAGGCCAAGCCGACGCCGGATAGAAACAGGATTGACAAGAACAAAGCCGTGTAGCGCACCAAGGGTTTCATGGACAGATTGTTCGATAGGAGTGCTTTCTCCGGTCAGATCACGGCCGAATGCAAATCGTTGTGACAGCGGCGATTTGGTATATGCCCGACATGAAACGGCAAATGCACAGCTCGACCGGGCCTAACTTCGACAACTTCTTCACCCGGTCGATGACTTCCTTGCGGCCGAGCATTTGGTCGAGATAGATCCCGCTGCCGGGCATGCCGAGAGTCAAGCCGTCGGGCTTCGCAACGCCGAAGACATAACTTGTCGCGGTTAATGAACCGGCGCCGGGCATGTTCTGGACGATGATATTCGGATTGCCCGGGATATGCTTGCCCATGTGGCGAGCGAGGATGCGGGCGTAATGGTCATAAAGGCCGCCCGCGCTGAAGCCGACGATGATGCGAATGGTTTTGTCTTTGTAAAACAGCGTCGATTGGGCTTGTAATCGGGCGCTGAAGATCGACCCAAAAACCACGATCGTCACAGCGCTGATTACAGCCAATCCGAAGATGCTGTTCCTGTTTGCGCGAGTTTTCATCCTGACCTCCGTGGCTAAATGGCTCACCCGCTTGTACGGGAAGTCCCTGTGTCTCTACAATCGGATGCTTGACAGGTTTGTCTGCGCGGTTTTACTTTCTAATCATAATGAGTTTGTTGAACTTTCCCGGCATCGCCGTGATTCCTGCGGGTTGGTTTCTCATGGGCAGCGACCAGGGACAGGAAAACGAACGGCCCCGGCGTCGCGTCCGGATTGATAGCTTCGGCATCGCTCAATTTCCCGTGACGAATCGTGAATACAAAGAATTTCTCGCCGATACCCAGCGGCCGGCGCCTCCCTTTTGGGGAGACCCGGTGTTTGCCGGATCATGCCAGCCGGTAGTGGGCGTCGATTGGTACGAAGCTGAGGCGTATTGTCGCTGGTTGAGCGAGCGGACGGGCACGGAAATGCGTCTGCCCTCGGAGGCCGAACGGGAGCGCGCCGCGCGCGGCCAGCTGGAAGGCGCGGCTTACCCCTGGGGGGATGAGCCGCCGTGGGAACGAGCTTACAAGGGCTGCGATCAAAAAACCGGCGGCCCGGCGCCGGTGGGAGGCAACGAGCCGAACGGTTTCGGGCTCTACGATATGAGCGAAGGTGTGCATGAGTGGTGCAGCGATTATTACGATTACAATTATTACCGCTATGCGCCGGCAAAAAATCCGCTCGGCCCGCGGTCCGGACAGCGCCGCTCATCGCGCGGCGGCTCATGGCGGCATAAAATTAAATTCAGCCGCTGCGCCGCGCGCAGCTCGCTGCCGCCGAGCTTTAAATATTCCGACTACGGTTTTAGAGTGGCGATGACGATAGCATGAACCAGTTCAAGTTGTTCAAAACGTTTGATTGGGATTTTGAAAATCCCGGATACGACTCTCGGTGATGGATTAACAGAGCATGTACGCGAAACGCTTTGTCAATTTTCTTGCCGACCCCGATGTGGCCATCGATCTCGGCACGGCGAACACGCGAGTTTTTGTCCTTAACCGCGGCGTGGTCGCGGAGCAGCCGACCAGAGTTTTGTCGGGTGGCGCAGCATCCCACACAAACGAGGTTCCCGATCGGAAGATGACCGGACCGGCGCAGGAGCTCTCGGTGCCTCTATGCGGCGGTGTCGTTCACGATATCGACGCTGCCGCGCAGCTGCTCGGCGGATTGCTGCGCCGGGCGCGCCGGCTCGGCTGGATCAAGCCGAGGGCGATCGTTTGCGCGCCCTCCGACGCCAATTCCGCAGAGCGCGCTAATTTAATCGAGACGGTGCGCCGTTCGGGCATCTCGCAAATTAAAATTTTGCCCGAGCCCTTGGCCTCGGCGGTAGGCGCCGGACTCGACATTTCCTCCTCCTACGGCCAGATGCTGGTCGACATCGGCGACGGGGTCACGGATTTAGCCGTGATTCGCTCGCGCCGGATCATCGCGACTCGAACGACGCGCCACGCCGCGGGCGACTTGCGCGCGGCCTTGCAAGCCCTCGTGCGCCACCGAAAAAATTTAAATTTACGGCAGCGCGAGGCTGAACGCTTGGTTCAACAAAACGGCGTCATCGACCAAGCGAAACCAGAGCGACCGCTGTCCGCCATGGCGCTGGACCCCGGCGGCGCTGCCGTGCCGATCGAACTCCAGCCGAGAGAAGTCGTCGAGGCGGTTGACCCGGTGCTCGCGAAAATCGTCGAATTGATCCGCGCCACGCTCAAGGACTTGCCTGCGGAGTTGGCCGTCGAGGTGCTAGAAAGCGGCATCTGCCTCAGCGGCGGCGGCGCCTGTTTGCGCGGGATTGATCATTTGATCGCGCGCGAGACATGCGCCGAGGTCAGAATCGCCGCCGATCCGTTGCGCAGCACCATCATCGGCGCTGGCGAGATCCTTGCCGGTCTCAGCCAGACCGGATCGTGGGAAACCGATTGGTAGCGCCAGGGCCGGCACTCCGTTGATTTCACCCGATCGATCTTCGGCCGTCCAGTTATTTGGCGCCGCTCAACATGTCCTGCCAGCGGTCCATTCCCTGCCGACCCATGGTCGGCAATTTTTTCGTTTGACGTAAGCGACCGTTGCGAGCTAAAAGGCGACCCATTGCCGCGCGATGGTGTTTTGACGCGCCAAAGAATTCAAATCGGGAGAGGAGTTTTGTCCTGAACCGCTGGACATGTGAACAAGGGGTCATTAGCAGCGTGCTTAATTGGCGACTCAGTGGCCATCGTTTCATGGCAAGTGTAGGTTGAGGTGAAAATAAGCCATTGTCCGTAACCCGCTTGACCGAAAGAGTTCTCGAAGTAGGATACGCCGCAGGCTGGTAGCACCGATGACGCGAGGTCGATCATGACCGACAGTGATGAAGTGAGTGCAGGTTCCGTTTGGCACACGATGTCTAAAGTCGTTCTCGGCGCAGAGATCTCTATGACTTGATCTAAATGTCGCAATTTCTCGACTTGGCTCGAAAGCGAAAGGAGCAGTCCAATGAATTACAAAAAAACCATGCGTGGCTTTTTGATCGGCTTATGGCTGTCGCTCTGCGCAGCGCAATCCGTCGGGGCGGCTGAAACCATCCGCGTCGCGTATCCGTCGCTGAACACTTCGGTCTTCTGCATTATCATTGCCGATAAAGAAGGCTATCTCAAAGAAGAAGGTTTCGACGTGCAACTGCTGAGCATTCGCGGCGAGATCGCGATCCGGACGGCGCTCGCGGGCGAGATCGACTACTTTACGAATGCCGGCAGCGCGCTCGCGGCGGCGGTTAGAAACGTGCCGGTTAAAATATTAACCGTCTTTCAGGACCGGCCGGCCTGGGACCTGATCGCCCAACCGAACATCAAGTCGATAGAACAGCTTCGCGGAGGCAACATCGGCATCATGTCCCCCGAAGGTTCCCTTGCCGTGGTGGCGAGAGAAATGCTGCGGAAGCACGGCCTGGACCCGGCCAAAGATGTCAATCTCATCGTCATGGGAGGCGATTCCGTCCGCTTTCCCGCTTTACAGACCAAATCCATCGAGGCGACTCTATTTAACACTTCAATGAGTATCGCAGCGCAGAAAGAAGGCTTTGCCAAGCTCGCAAACGCGGGTGATTACGCGACGCTCATCCAAGGCGGCATCGCGGCATCGACTGCAAAGGTCAATGAAAATCCGAAAAAACACGCGCGGTTCATTCGCGCGAGCTTGAAAGGGCTGCACTTTTTTTTGGACAAAAGAGAGCCGGCAATCAAGTACATGATGGATGCGCTCAAGATGAAGGATCGCGCCCTGGCCAATCAGATCTACGATATTGAATCCAAGCTTTTGCTGCGCGATGGCTATAGTGACGACAAAGTTCTCCGGGGTATGATCGACGCGATGAAAAAGACCACAAAAGTGAAGCGTGACATCAAAGTGAGCGATATTTTCGAGTTGAGCTTTATCAAAAACGCAGCCGAAGAGCTCAATGCGAGCGGCTGGAAGCCATAGCGCTTACAACCCAACAAAAAATTTGGGTATCGGTGCGCCCCTGGCGCGGCGAATTATTTCGAGGATATGAACGCGGGATCGGCGTAGGTGTCCCAAGGCCCGCGTCCGGGAATCCTTGAATGTTTGATCTTGTCGGAGCAGTTGAGCAAAACTCTGCTACCGGCCTCGACGGATCTAAAATTATACGGTGGCGTTTCGGCTAAGGAAGCCGCGACCCGGCCCCGAATCCACGGCTTGAAATCTTTCCAGGCTGCCGCTGACAAAGAGCAGCGGTAGGCCGATGGCGGAATGCCGCCGCGGCGTTGCATGGCATCGTTAAAGATCGTCGTGGTCATTTTTCTTCGTATTCCTTGAGCGCATCCCAGCGCGGTTCCAGGCCGAGGCCTGGCGTCTCCGGCAGGGTAACCCAACCATGATCGGGGGCGGGCGGCTCCTTGTAGATCTTGTCGCCGACGCCCCACATTTCAAAATGGAACTCGACGCGCCAGCCATTGGCCATGGCCGCCTGCAGGTGCATGTTGTGGTGCGGCCAGCCGCCGCCGTTGGCGATCGGCAAATTGAACGCCTGCGCCAGCGCCGCTACTTTCACCGCTTCGGTGTAGCCGCCCACCGAACAGACGTTGGGCTGGGCAATGTCGATGGCGCGGTTGACGATCAGCTCGCGGTGGCGGAAACGGTGTCCTTCGTTTTGCCCGGCCGCAAGCGGGATCGAAGTGTGGCGGCGCAGGTCAGCGAGCAGCACGGCGTCGTTTTGAAAGACCGGTTCTTCGAACCAGGTGATCCGGCAGGGCTCGACCAGCTTGCATAGCTCCAACGCGCGGTTGAACGAAAAAAGATAGTTGGCATCGATCATCAGCTCGACGTCGTCGCTGACCGCGTCGCGCACCGCGTGGACGCGGTCGGCATCGACTTTTGGATTCTCGGGGTCCACGGCGACGACCATCTTGAGCCGCTTCTCGCCCTGCGCGACCAATTGCACCGCGACCTCGACGAGCTGCTCTTTGCTGTACTGCTTGAGGCCGAACGTGACGTACGCCGGCACCGGGTTCTGGGCGCCGCCGAGCAAACGCCAGACCGGCTCTTGGTAGTGCTTACCTTTGATGTCCCAGAGCGCGATATCGATTGCACTCACCGCCGAGCTCCACATACCGGTCTGGGCGCGCGGATTGAACTGCTTGTAGAGCTGGTTCCAGATGCGCTCGGTCTCGAGCGGGCTCTTGCCGCGCAGAAAAGGCGCGACTTCACGATTGATAAATTCTTTAATGCCGAAGCGCTGCGAGCCGCGGGTAAGGCCGTAGCCGGTGATGCCTTCGTCGGTCTCGACCCTGGTAAACACGACCGCGGTGTGGATCGGCTCTTTGAGCAACGGCACCGAAACCGGGATGCGATGCAGCGTTGCGTTCACATCGGTAATTTTCAGTTGACACCTCCAATTCTGCTGGCGATGACTGTTAGCTTAGATCGTCGAATCAAGTCAAACTATTTTAATCTATCTCCAATTGACATCGCCTGCGTCGGGACCTAGCCTTTAGACGTTAGGATTAGACATGGTCAGGCAGCTCATCGCATTTTTTCTGACAGGGCTGCTCGCCGGGTGCGCTTCGTTTCAAGTCGGCGGGGATTTCCAGAGCGGGCGGCAAGCGTTGTTGCGCATTCAATCGGAGCAGGCGCTGCCATATTTCCTTGAAGCAGGGAAAAAGGAACCCGACTATGTCTATGAGTCGATGTATTTTCGCGAGGGCATCTGGACCTACGTCGGACGTACCGAGTATGCCGTGGGAAAACTAAAGGAAGCTCAGCAATCGCTCGAGCGGGCGCTGGCCAAGGACAAAGACGACAACATGGCGCGGCTCTATCTCGGCCTTACGTTGATGGGCAGCGGTGAGCATGAGCGCGGTTTACCGGAGCTGAAACCGCCATGGCCGGCCTCCACGACTGGCTCGAATACATCGAGCGCGCCCGGCCCTTCGAAGCCTATTGGGGCCTTACCCGCGAAATTCGCGGCGCTATCGAAAAGGATCTCGAAAAGCTCAAAGCTAAAGATCTCGATCGCGAAGAATTGATTGCTGACCCCGAGTGGCTCGGTAAGCAGATGGAAGAAGAAATTGACCGCGCGCGCCGGGATGAGTGACGGGGCTACGAACAAGATTTTGACCCCAGGGGTGGTCTCTCAGTCGGCGCGAGGATTGGATTCCAGAGCTGCTGCCGGCCACCCACGGGGATTTTGAAAATTGATATCTTGCGATTCAAAGCCGCCATCGGGGGTGTTCAACTTCGAACGTTGTGGCGCGATCTGTTAACCAAGCCTCGGCATTTTGCATGATCGAGCCGCGTGCCTAATGCCGGTTTGACTGTATTTCCCTGCGCTGACTAGAGATTTTCGCCCACACTGAAAATCGAACGGCACCGGCTCAATGAGCCGCGCTGGCGGTATGGGTTAAAAGAGATGTGTGGGATCATTCGAGAAAAAGACTAAAAGTCCGTATAAATCATAAGCGGTGTCGAAATTGACCAGAAGCTCCATACCAATCAGTGAGCCAGCCGCCAATCGGCATTATCCGGGAGATTTCTGGCACCCGCATTGCTTGTGATTGATATGATTTTGCTCCAGAGATTGTCCTAGGCCGCAAGGCATCGCTAACTTAAATTCCAAGGAGGTGTTTATGGCGCTTTGGAATCAAGCCACACCGGGTGAAAATAACGATAAACCCAGCAGCCCGCCGGCGACAACGCCCCAAGCCGTTGCCAGCGCGGCGCTGCAGTCGGCGGCGGTTTCGCCGCCGAAGGAAAGCGCGCCGATCGAACGGCGCGAATCCATCTTCGGTTCCGATGTCAGCATCGAGGGAAAAATCGAAGGCGACACCGGCGTGCGCATCGCCGGAAAATTCAAAGGCGATATTCAGATCAAAGGGGATTTAAATATCGAGAAAGGCGCCCGCATTACCGCGAAGATTCACGCCGCCAACGTGAGCATCGGCGGGGAGTTGGACGGTAATGTGGTCGCCACCGGCCAAGTCAAACTTTTGGAATCCGGGCAAATGATCGGCGATTTGAAGGCGAGCAGTTTGACGGTCGCGTCCGGTTCGCGCATGCGCGGCCAGGTGGAGTTTGGCTTCAGTGCCGCCGAGGTAGTCAAGTTCGTGAACGGCGGCGCCCATGAGAAGGAAAAAGATAAACCGGCTGGATGATTGTTCGAGGGAGTAGACGCCGGCCAAATGCTCATCGTGGCAGTGCCGATCAACGCGATCGGATGATTGCCGCCGCTTAGTCCATCTGTGAAACTCGGAAAATGCGGGACGCGACCAAACACGTGACGCAATCTCCGTAATTTCGGATCGCCTTTTCGACGCCTTCCGTCGTGTAGTTTTCCAGGCCCGGGCCGGTCGAAAGCTCCATCACGTCGAGCGGGGCCAGGCGATAAAGCTGATAGCTGCGTGCGTGCTGGAGGTCTTCATGGGCGCGCCGCTGGATCACCCCATCGCGAAAACGCGGCAGAGGTTTATAGACTTAGTCGGTCATAACCGCAAGCTCCATCCGAACTCACACTCGTACTGAGGATTCATCCGCCTATAGAAATCGTCGCTCATTCTGTCACGGTCAGTTAAGTTCTCCCGGCTTCCGGTGAACTAGCTGGAGTGAAGGGTCGCTGCCCAACCACAAATTCTACCATTAGAGAATGGGTTCGTTAGTCGAGTTTGAAGGAGAGAACAAATCAATTCAATCTCGACTATGGCGTGAGATGTGCCGAAGCGTACAAATTAGGGTAATGGTCATAAAGGAGTCATACCTGGTGCTTGAACACTCTGGTCTCTCAAGGGGCCGGGCCGTGTCAAAACAACGATCCCCAAAGCAATGTTTATGTATAGCATCGGGGGAGACTGCCTTTTTTACCATCTCATCCGTGCCAGCGCCTGCACTTTAACTTCGCTGCGCCTCGTCACCTTGTCGCTGGAGGGGTTTGCAGGGGTTTCACAAACTTGAGGGTCATGCGGTCGCTCTCGCCGATGGCCTTGAGGCTCTCGTTGGCCCCCCGCAGCTCCGGAAGCAGCCGATGCACGTTTAGGGTCTCGTCATCATTGGGGTTGGCATTGATCTCCGAGACGCCGGCCAGCACGAGGCCATTCTTGAGGCCAAGCGAGATGATGTAGCCCTCGGGGATTCGGTGCAGCGTCTTAGAGCTCTGCACCGCGTCCCTGTACGGCCGCGCTCGATGCTCCACAACGCCGAGGATGCCGCCCGGCTTCAGCACATTGAAGGCCGCCCGGAACACGCTGTCCAGTTCCGCTGCGCTGTCGTTCAGCCAATCGTGCAGGTTACGAAAGGTTAAATCCAAATCAGCGGAGCCGTCCTCTCCCAGTTTTACGCGGTCGGGGGGCGAGAACTGCATGCGCTCGACCTTGCCGAAAACTCCGGGATTGCCCGAGAGCTTTTTGACGTAAGCACCGGTGAGGTTGGCGGTGGCGGCGATGAGCTGGCCATTGTCGCGCAGCACCGGCGCCAGTATCTCCGTGTACCAGCCGCCGCCTGGCGTGAGTTCTACCACCGTCATGTTGGGGCTGAGACCGAAGAACTCCAACGTCTCGATGGGATGGCGATACTGATCACGGACCTTCTTGGTGTCGAAGCGCCAGGCGCCGGCCACCGCTTGGTGCAGCAGCGTGTGCATGTTTGAGGAAGGTGTAGCAGCCTCGCTCAGTGCCCATGTGCAGCAAATGATGGTCAATAGAACGGAACTCAGTTTATTAATGGTTTCTCTCGCTGTCGTGATGGCCAATATTATCCCTGAATTTTTTTACCGGGCTAGGGCTCCGCTGGCCGTTTTGCGCGAAGGTTATCCGATAAGTTGGTCTTGTGCCAACTCGATCCCAGGCAATCGAGTTGACATTTAGCGCTGGATGTCCAGATAAAAAACCTGGCAACCTTCCCAACTTCACGGACAGTCATTTAAGGCTGGCACCCCTTTTAGTAATGCTTGTGGCCCGTTTTACACCAGTGTTGCCAAAATCGGTTTGAGCGCCGCGGCGACGCCTTCGGCGATACGGTGCATGCCGGCGTCGTTGGGGTGTACGTTGTCGGTGACGAGAAGAAAGAGCGGATCGCCCACCAACGCGAGACCGTCCAGGAAGAATAGATTCACGTCGGTTCTTTGCCGTTCGCGCACCACGCGGACGATGCCGTCGCGGTACGCCTCGGGCCGTTCGCCATTTTGATTGGGACCGCGTTTCAAATCGGCGCGATTCAAGATCGGCGTGATGCATAGGATCGGTTTGGTCGGTGCCGCGGCGCGGATCGTTTCGAGATAGGCATCGTATTTAGCGGCATACTGCGATGCGGTCTCCGGCTGCCCTTCGGCGTCGGTTCCGATCAACGAATTGGTTCCGATCATGATCGTCAGCACGTCCCAATCGCTTCGGCTGGCGATGGTTTGCGCCACGATATTATCAGCCCACGCGCTGCCGCCGAAACCGTAGTTGAGCGGCACACAGCCGAGTTTTTCGGCGGCCTGCCAAACGTAGGTCTCGCGCGGGCTGGTGACGCCGTGGCCGTGGGTGATCGAATCGCCGTGAAATAACACGCGCGGCCGGTTGTCCGACATTGCGCGTGTCAGCGAAGCCTGCGGTTCGATGCCGATACCATGCATGATGATCTCGGCATTGCGATAATAGAAGGGGAAAAGCACCTGAATTTCCGTGTCGCTGGAAATTTTCAGATCATCGTAAATCGCCACATCTTGCCGCGTGAATTGCGTCAATGCCGCGACGCTGGAGACGTACCTGCCGTCGCAATAGAGGGAAAAAAACGACGGCCGCGAGCGCTCCCAGGCGACGCCCGGATTGTCGGGCGCGTCGGGTGAATCGATGAAGGTGCAGCGGAGAAGCAGTTTATTGGAGTCGGTGCGAAAACGCAGAGTCACGCCGGCGGGCGACTTGCCGCGCCGCGCAGTTCGCGCCGGCCAACGGTCGCGCCACACTTTCGGCACCCGCACCGGCTGCAGCCCGCCGTCGCGCGGCTCCCAGTCGGCAAGGTTTAGCCAGTCGAACCGCTCATCGCGCACCTCGAGCCATTGCAAAGCGTCGTTGGATTCTATTTTAGTCATTTCGATTACCGGGTCGAATGGACTTCATCCTGCCGCCCTTGTCCTATTTCTCGCCAAGTGCCAGCGCGGGGATCACTTTGGTGCCGAACAGCTCGAGAGAGCGCATCACCTGCTCATGCTTCAGTCCGCCGAAGCTGAACATGCCGACAAGGCTGTCGGGCTTCGCCGTTGCGATCATCGCCCGGGCTTTTTATGATCACGGTATAGGGACTGCCGATCAGCGACGTGCCCCATTCATCGATACGCCGACGGTCAGGCCGCCGGGATAAGTACGGGTAACGTCGGTGAACTTAGGCAGATCGTCGGCGGGAACAGAATCGCCGCGCCAGACATTATCGGTGGCCAATTGCCAGAAGCGGGCAGTTGCGGCGGCGCTTCGCTGCCACGCCTGCTCGTCGGTATCGGCGACATAAATGTCGCGCACCATAATGGCGTCGCCGGTGCCCGGCAGGTCGGCATGCTTGGCGCGCTCCTCGCGATAGGATTTGATCGCCCGCGCGCAATTCGCCAGCGGCTGGCGCGACAGCGCAAGGTTCCAGCCGCGGCGCGCCACCATGGGCGGGCTTTCGGGCGAGCCGCGCCGTAGTAAATCGGCGGGTGCGGCTTCTGCAACGGCTGCGGTCGGCAGGAAATCTCTTCGTAGCTCCAGGCCTTGCCGGAGTAGCTGAAGGTCTCGCCCGTCCATGAGCGCCTGAGGATGTCGATACCCTCCTCGAAGCGCGCCTGGGCGGTTTCGCGGTCGAGTCTGTGTTTGATATCATCTTTGGGAACGCCGCGGCCGACTCCGACGTTCAATCGTCCGTTGGTCAAAATGTCGAGCATGCTGCACTCCTCGGCAAAGCGCATGGGATCGTAAAGCGGTAAGACGCTGACCAGGTTTCCCATGCGCAGCCGTTCGGTGCGCGGCGCCAGCGAGGCGATGATCAAGTTCGGCGACGCTAGCATGCCGTAGTCGGAGTGATGGTGCTCGGCGAACCAGGCTTCGTCGAAGCCCAGCCGCTCGGTGAGAAGAATCTGCTCGAGCAATTCCTCGAAGGCCTGTTTCTCCGGCACCGCGGGCCGCGATTGATTATAACTAAAAGTGCCGAACCTCATGAGTTGCTCCTCCCGCTGGTTTTCGCTCAGATAAAGCTACCGTAACTGATAGCATATTTGCTGAGCTTTGCGCGAGGAAGGAGCGGCGCGCCAAGAATGCGTTGACCCCAATTTCCACTGATGTTAAGACGGTTGGCAATACTTGACCCTCCGTTGATCGCGCAGGGGAGAATATCATGGCAAAGCTCGTACTCGCCGCCGGCGTGCCGCATCCGCCCCGGCTGGTCTATGAAATGGAACATGCGCCGGGGAAAATGAAAGGCGAAGCGTTGATGAAGCAGGTGCGCGAGCAGGTGGAAAAAGCCGCTCCGGACTTGATCATCGAAGTGGACAGCGATCATTTCGTCAATTTCTTCTACAACAATTTGCCGTCGTTCTGCGTCGGCATGGCGGAGGAAGCGCAAGGCCCGCAGGAGAGCTGGTGCCCGATGCCGCGCTATACCGTGCGCGGCCATGTGCCGCTGGCCAAAGCGCTTCTGCGCTACGGCGTGCATAGCAAGTTCGATCTCGCCGCGGCCCATGAGCTGCGCCTTGATCACTCGCTGACCGTGCCGCTGCACTTTCTCAATCCCGGCATGGAGCTGCCGGTGGTGCCGATCTACACCAATGGCTTCGCTTCGCCCATGCCGCTGGCCACTCGCTGTCTGGCTCTGGGGCGCATGCTGCGCAAGTTTATCGAAGCTTGGGAAGGTAAGGAGCGGATTGCGTTGATCGCCAGCGGTTGTTTTGCCATGGACGTCGGCGGGCCGCTGCGCGGGTGGATCGATACCGAGTGGTCGGAGACGATTTCATCGCTGCTGCTGCGTGGCCAGTATCAAGCACTGGCGCGGCGCGCCACCGAGGAACGGATCAACCGCGCCGGCAACAACAGCGGCGAGTTGTTAAATTGGATCACTGTCACCGGGGCCGTGGGCACAACTAAACCGCTGTTTCTCGAAAGTGATAACGGTTCGGGTTACGCCGTATGGAAATTCGAGTAGGTCAAAATGAGCGTCTATCAAGTCAACAAGTTGCTCTATCTCACGGACAACGATCCGGCGATACGCAAGCGCATAATCGAGGAGCCGGAGGCGGTGCTGAACGAGTTCAAGCTTTCGCCCGAAGAACGCGAGGCGCTGACTTCAGGGGCGGTCGGGAAGCTCTATCAGATGGGGGTGCACACTTTTCTGCTCAACCATCTTTATCGCTACGAGCTGTTCGGTGTGAACCGCGACAATTACTTATCGCGCATCCGCGAAGGCATGCCGTACGATCCGCGCTTCGAGCTGGGCAACCTGCCGGTGCAAAGATTTCTCAAGGGATAATCAGAACGATGAAGCAAAACGCACTCGGGCACGTCGGTTCAGTATCCGCTTCGCTGAGGGCCAAGTTCTCCAATCGGCTCAATGGTTGCCCGCGGCTCTGTTCGATCACTATTGTCTTGGCATTGGCGGGGGTTTCCTACCGAGATGTTCGGCCAGTGTGAAGAGTGGTTATTGCATTCGCACTTCCTTTTGCGTTAATCAAAGAGAAATAAAAAGTGGAGTTTAGTCAATGAAACAAACTTGCTTCGTATGTCAAAATGTTGATTGTCTAAGCCGCGGCTCGGAAAAGCTCATGGAAGAGTTGACCAAACAGGTCGAGGCTCGAGGGGTCGAGGCCGAGGTTAAACCGTATATCTGCTTTGGCGGATGCGACTTCGGGCCGAACATCGTCGTTCATCCGCAGAAAAACTGGTACGCCGGCGTCAAACCGGAAGATCTGCCCGAGATTATCAAATCATTGACCGACGGCCAGCCGGTCGCTCGGCTCGACACCATTGATCCTTCCTTGAAAGAGATCGTCTATTCGCTGCTTGATACCGGGGTGTTTTGAAAACGCTTGCCCCTAAAGTGTTATCAAATTCGCCGCGATTCGAGTCTTTCGACGGCGCGGACGAAAACCTTCATTCCTTCTGCGTTGACAATTTCCACGTCGGTTCCGGAAGCGACCACTTGGTCGGCCGGAAGGGCGACGGCGAGCCAGAGCTCGCCGCGGACCCGGACATAACCGCTCGGGTTCAAATCCCCCTGCGCAATGCCGTGCGCGCCGATCAGCGCCGCCGAACCAGTTTTCGCGCCGTCCTCATAGGCATGGCGAAGAAGCGGATAGAGAATCAGGTCTTTTACCAGCCAGGCAAAAAAGCACAGCAGCGCGAGCCAGCGGGGTAACAATTGCCAATGCCAAAGAACGCTCAGCACCGTTGCTGTGGCCAGCCAGCCGGGAATTTGCAGCAGTAAATATTTTTTCCAAGTCGACACGGCGCCGACGGGTCTTGCAACTTCCAACTTCAGGGTCTTGTGCCAAACGCGCCGCCGCCGTGGATGCGACGACGGCGCCCATGGTTCATTAGCTCGCCATTCCGGCCGCAGCAAGCGGTGGGAGCTAGGGATTGGCTTTCTTGAGATAGCGATAATAGTCGCTATCGGTGGTCATCATCAACACCGCGTTGCCGTTCTTGCTGTCCTTCAAACTCTCCATGGTTTGGGAGAACGCGTAAAATTCTTTGTCGCGGCCGTAGGCGTCGCCGTAAACCTTGGTGGCCGTAGCGTCGCCTTTGCCGCGCACTTCCTGAACTTTGCGATAGGCCGTCGAGCGGATCTCGCGCAGCTCTTTCTCCATGTTGCCCAAAATCTCGGCACTCCGCCCCTCGCCCTCGGAGCGAAAACGGGCGGCGACGCGCTTGCGCTCGGAGATCATCCGCGCGTAAACTTTTTCGCGCACGCTCTCGACATAGTTCAAGCGTTTGATGCGCACGTCGACCACCTCAATGCCGTATTGCGGCGTAGTCTTGCGCACTTCGGCGAGCACCGCGCGGGTGAGTTCCTCGCGGCCAAAATTAATCTCTTTTTTCAGCTCTTCGATGGTCTCTTTTGAGGCCTCCTCGAGGACCTCCCCTTTCGGCGTCTGCCAGGAGGAGCTGCGCACCAGCTCGACGAGCGGATTCGCCGAGACCAGATCGCGCACCACCGAATCGATGATGTCGTCGAGGCGCGACTGCGCTCCCGCCTCGGTGGCGACGCTTTCGAGGAATTTCAACGGGTCGACGATGCGCCAGCGCGCGGTGGAGTCGACCCAGATGAATTCACGCCCGGCAGTCGGGATCTGATTGGGGTCGCCGTCCCAAATCAACAGCCGCTTGTCGAAACGCCGCACTTCTTGAATGAAAGGAATTTTGAAGTTAAGTCCGGCCTCGCTGATGGTCGTGCCGACCGGACGGCCGAACTGCAAGATGACGGCTTGTTGTCCTTCTTCGACGACAAAGAAGCTTCCCAAACCTAACATCAAGGCCAGCGCCAAAATAATCGCCGCGCCGTAAGCTATAGGTGTTTTCATTTTTGGGGTACCTCCTTGAGGCTGTTCAGCGGCGGGGGCGCTTTCCCGGAATCTATCGACAGCCAGGGAATCAGCGCGCGCTGCGCGCTGTCGACGATATAGACGCTCTTGGCCTCGGAGAGGACTTCGTTCATAGCCTCCAGGTAGAGCCGGCGTCGGGTCACCTCGGGGACGCGCTTGTATTCCGCCAAGACCGACGTGAAGCGCGCCGCCTCGCCGCGCGCTCGATTGACCCGCTCCGTGGCATAGCCCTCCGCTTCGGCGATCGACTGTTTGGCCTCGCCGCTCGCTTTAGGAATCAACTTGTTCGCCTGCTCTTGGGCTTGATTCACCATCCGTTCCAAATCCTGGCGCGCCTCGTTGACTTCGTTGAATGCGGGTTTCACGGCATCGGGCGGCGTGACGTCCTGCAGCTCCACGGTGACCAGCCGGATGCCGGTCTCGTATTCCGAGAGAATCTTTTGCATCTCGGTTTTGACTTCGCTCGACACGGCGACGCGGCCCACCGTCAAGACATCGCTTCCCAGACGGTTGCCGACGACCCGGCGCATCACCGCCTCGGTGATATCGCGCAGGGTTTCGGTCTGCTCGCGTACGCGAAAAAGATAGCGCACCGGGTCTTCGATGCGGTACTGGACAATCCATTGGACATCGATGACGTTCAAGTCGCCGGTGAGCATCAGCGATTCGTTCGAGTGATCGCCGCCCTCGTATTTGGTCCGGCGGCCTGCCGCCAGAGTGCGAAAGCCAAATTCTTCTTTGAGCACTCGAGCGGTCGGCACCGTTTTGACCGTCTCGACGCCGAAGGGGATTTTGAAATGCAGCCCCGGCCCCTCCGAGCGCAGATAACGGCCGAACCTCTGTACCACCGCGGTTTCTTCGGGCTGCACGGTGTACCAGCTCGACCACGCGAGCACGCCGATGATTAGGGCGATTGCGATGCCACCGGCCTTGGCGCCGAGTTCGTTGAACATGGGGCGCAGCTGGTGGATTAAAAGCCTTAACTCATCAGGCAATTGACCGTTTGCCATGATCACCTCCCTATTAATTATTTAATTGCGGAAACTTGTAAAAACGCGAATAACAAAGATAGGTAATGCGCAAAAAACACTTTAACAAATTAAGAACCTAAGGTAAGTCATTTCCGAAAAAAATCTGACGGCAGCAAAATTCATCAATGTTATTAGTCAAGGAGCTCTTGGTACTTGCTCGGCGCAAGAAGCTTCTGAATCCGCTCGACGGATCAATCATGACGAAACAGCAGCATACTCCAAGCGCTATGCTCTGTCAGCCATGAATGACTGGTGCACAAACGACAACCGCAAAGCTAAGGCACTTGCCAGCCTGTATAAGTCGATATATGAGCTAGAGATCATTTCTTTCCGAAATCGAGGAGCAGCTTAATGGAAACGAACAAGGCAGTAACAATTCCGGTCGAGACGGTTGGGCAGGCGTATTTGGAAATCCTGCGCGCACGGGGGATCAAATATTTTTTTGGCAACAGCGGCACCGACTTCGGGCCGATCATCGACGGCCTGGCGAAGTTGGCCGCCGATAAGAAGGAGTTTCCGAAGCCGATCACTGTCGCCCACGAGTTCGTGGCGGTGAGCATGGCGCAGGGTTACGCGATGATTACCGGCGAGCCGCAGGTGGTGATGGTTCACGTGATCGTCGGCACCGGGAACGCCTCCGCGGCGGTAATGAACGCGTCGCGGCTCAACGTGCCGATGATCTTCTCCGCCGGCCGGACGCCGCTGACCGAAGAAGGGTTGACCGGTAGCCGCAGCAATTTCATTCATTGGGGCCAGGAGTCCTTCGATCAGGGCAGTTTGCTGCGCGAATTTACCCGTTGGGACTATGAGCTGCGCAACGGCCTGCAAGTCGAGGCGGTCGTTGACCGCGCGCTGGAGATGACGCTGGGTACACCGCAGGGCCCGGTGTACTTGACGCTGCCGCGCGAAGTTTTGGCGCAGAAGATGGATTCGGTCACGATCCATCCCTATCGGAAAAACAGAGAAGAGCCCTTGCAGCCGAGCGCGGAGTCGATCAAGCGCACCGCGGAAATTTTACGCGGCGCGAAAAACCCATTGATTATCACCGGCCGGCTGGGCTCCGATCCGATGGCGGTGAGCGCGATGGTTTCCTTCGCCGAGGCGTTGGTGTCACCCGTCGTCGCGCCGGCAAGCCCGTTCGTGAGCATGCCGAACACACACGATTATCATCTCGGCGTGAGCTCCGCGCCTTACATCAAAGACGCCGATGTCGTCGTGGTCGTCGAAAGCGATGTGCCGTGGTACCCTTTTCAGGGCAAGCCCTCTGAAGATGCCAAAGTCATTCAGATCGCGCGCGATCCCAATTACAGCGGCATCCCGATTCGCAGTTTTCCGAAGGACATCTCCATCGGCGGCGATCCCAAGCTCGCGCTGCAATTGCTTGCTGAAGAATTGAGGAAGGGCGCGCGAAATGAAAAGGCCCTCTCGGAGCGCGCCGAGCGCATACGCGCGCAGCACAAAAAATATCGCGAAGATGTAAAGCAGAAAGCCGAGAAAGGGAGCCACCACCGGCCGATCAGCCATGCCTGGCTGGCCCATTGCATCGATCAGGTGCGCGACCGAGATACGATCGTGCTCAGCGACCACGGCGTCGGCAGCGAGGTACTCAATTTGAGCGAGCCTGAAACTTATTTCGGCGGCTCGCCAGCGGGCGGCTTGGGCTGGGGCATCGGCGGTGGCTTGGGCATGAAGCTTGCCCGCCCGGAAAAAACCTTCATCGTCACCGTCGGCGACGGCACGTACATGTTCAATAACCCGACCGCCTGCCATCTGGTGTCCCAGTCTTACGATCTGCCGATGCTGACAATTATTTGCAACAACGCGATCTGGCACGCCAGCAAAGCGGCGACGCAACAGGTGATGCCCGACGGCTGGGCCGTCAGCACGGGAAACTTTCCGTTGTGCGAGCTGACGCCGTCGCCGCGCTACGAGAAGATCGTCGAAGCCCATGACGGCTATGGCGAGATGGTCGATGATCCACAGCAAGTCTTACCCGCGCTCCAGCGCGCGCTGAAGGTCGTCAAAGAGGAAAAACGTCAGGCGGTGCTGAACGTGATCTGCGGATCGCATTGACAAGCGGGACCCAATATCATCGAACAAGAGCGGGTGTCTAAGGGATTCATTTTATACCGATTTCGCTGAATCTTACGCTGCGATGGACCCCAAGAAATTTCTCACGGCATTTAGACGAATTGCGGTTCTGGGACTGGCAAGTGTTTTGTCAGCGCTATCGTTGGTGATTCTCCTTGCCGTTATTCATTTTCCCTACGACACTGATTCGCCGCTGACGCAGCGGGAGATTGAAGCGGCTAGAAAATTTTATACGGAGGCGTACAGGAAGCCTGAAGTCGAGACCCAGGCGAAAAGTGAATACGAGACCAAGTATATTCGGGTAGCGGAAGCCGCAGCCAAGACATTCCGAATCGAAGAACAGGTTCGTGAATTTATTCAGCGCTATAATCTAGACGATCGACCCGTTTTGGAAATTGGATCAGGCCGCGGAAATTTGCAAGATCTCGCGAAACACTATACCGGACTTGACATATCTCCGAGTGTGGCGCGCTTCTATCATAAAAAATTTGTGCTCGGCTCCGCGACCGCCCTGCCTTTCGCTGACGGTACCTTCGACGGTGTTTGGAGCATCTGGGTGTTCGAACATGTGCCCAATCCTGAGCAGGCTTTTCGGGAAGCCCGTAGGGTCACGCGAGACAAAGGAATTCTTTTTTTGCTCCCGGCCTGGAATTGTTTGCCCTGGGCAGCCGATGGATACGAAGTCCGGCCCTACTCGGATTTCGATGTGGCAGGGAAGATCATCAAGGCGAGCATACCGCTGCGCTCTTCAATGATCTTCAGGGTTATCTCGCTTTTGCCGATCCGGATGGTACGTTCGGTAGCCGCTCGATACGGCCCGACCCGGTTGAGATATCGCCGGTTGAGCCCCAACTATGAGCAATACTGGGTTGCGGATAGCGATGCGGTCAATTCGATTGATAGTCACGAGGCAATGCTGTGGTTTATCAGCCGGGGCGATGAATGTTTGAACTGCGACGAAGCTTCAGTTTTCATGCCCATCACCTCGCTGCCGCTCATTATCCGGGTCCACAAGGTAGCCGAATGAAGAGCGGTGTCTACCCGCCTTATGGGGAAAACGGCATAACAAAAATTGATGAATTGTGGATTCGCAGAAAGCTCTAGTATCTCCTGGTATCCAAACGGATTCGGATGTCTAAACGCGTAATCCCGAAGTACTCATGAAAACAATCATGCTTTTTTTGGTCACACTGATCGCTAGCACCGCAGGGTTGTCGCTTTCCGCCGCTCAGGAAAAGAAATTGGAAAGAATTCGTATCGGTGGTGGGTCGGTGGGGGCGCCGCGGATGACCATATGGTTCGCCAAGGAAGCGAATCTCTACGAGAAGCATGGGCTGGCGATCGAAGCGATCTCGATCGCGGGAAGCTCCATGGCATTGCAAGCATGCTCGCAGGAGAAGTGCCGATAATCCAACTCGGCGGTACCGCGTCGATGCAGGCCAATCTGGCGGGCGCCGATACGGTGATCGTCGCGACGATTCTCAAATAAATTTCTCTTTTCGATTTTCAGCCGGCCTGAGTACGCGTGCATGGCCGATCTCAAGGGCAAGCTGTTCGGCGCGACGCGGTTCGGCACGCTTTCCGATTTCGCGTCGCGGTTCGCTCTCGAAAAAAACGACCTCAATCCGGACCGGGATATCACCATGGTTCAGGCTGGCGGCCAGCCGGAAACGCTTGCGGCGCTGTTGACCGGCCGGGTCCAGGCGGCGGCCCTCTCGGTGCCGGCAATTTTGCGGGCGAAGAAGGCGAACATGCGCGAGATTCTCGATATGGCCAAGCTCGAAGCGACGATTCATCAGAACGGCGTGGTGACGTCGCGACGGTTTCTCAAGACCAACGAAGACACGGTGCGCCGATTTCTGCGCGCTTATATCGAAGGCGCGGCGCTGGCCAAGAAAGACAATGCGTTCGCCACCCGGGTGATGGCCAAATACCTCGGCACCACGGATCGCGAGATTCTCGACGACGCCTATGAGCGGGTCACGCTGCACTTGGAAATTCCTCCCTACTCCTCGCGGGAAGGCGTATCCGTGCTGCTCAAGGCCCTGGAGAAAACTCAAGCCAAAGCGCGCGGTGCGAAGCCGGAAGACTTCATCGACAGCCGTTTAGTTCGCGAGCTTGAAGAAAACGGATTTTTCAACCGCTTATAGGCCCTACAAATTTTGCGGAAGCATATCCCGGCCGGTCCCATTAACCGGCGTCGTTGATGGTGTCGATCATTTGGCGCAGGCGGGCGAAGTCCTCGCGTTTGAAGCGCACCAGGAGACGATACAAGTGGAGTGTGCCGGGTTCGTCGGCTTCGTCGGGCAAAGGGGACGTCTCGCAGATTTTCCGATTGGCGAGGATGTCGACGAAATCGCGGTTTAGTCGGTCGATCAACGCAGGCGCCGGCGGATTGTTGAGCCGGATCACGAGATCCTTCTTGACGAAGCGGTAGGAATGAAAGTTCCGATAGAAGCGCGTGATTTCTTCGACTGCGGCATCGGCACTGGTCACGATTTTAAACAAATTCATTTCTCGCTCGCTGACATAGCCCCCGCTGAGCACGTCATCGCGGAGAAACTCCCGCCAACGCGACCAATAGGTCCCATCCGGCAGATCGATCAAGACAATCGGTACCACCTGACCTTTGCCGGTTTGCACCAGTGTGATCGCCTCGAAAAGCTCGTCGTGGGTACCGAAGCCTCCGGGAAAAATCACCACGGCGTCCGACTCCTTCACGAAGGTGAGCTTGCGCGTGAAGAAAAAATGAAAATTCATCAATTTCGGGTCGTCGCGGATGAAACGATTTGCGTCCTGCAGTGATCTTAATCGAATATTGACGCCGAAACTTTTGTCTCTACCCGCGCCTTCGTGTCCGGCTTGCATGATTCCCGGTCCGGCACCGGTGATCACCATGAACCCGGCTTCCGTCAAGCTACGTGCGCTTTCGCGCGCCAAATCATAATAAGGGTCGCTTTCCTGCACCCGGGTCGAGCCGAAGATGCTCACCTTGCGGATGTGGCGATAGGGTTTGAAAACTCTGAACGAGTGGCGCAGCTCTTGGAGCGCGCGGTTGATGATCTTTAGATCGCCGCGCTCGGCGTTGTCGTCCGCCAATTTCACCACGGTACGCAGAATTCCGGCGAACTGATCGTCGTTGCCGGAGCCGTCCCGCATGCGCAGCCACGTCTCGATGTGAGCCACGAGATCGGTTCGGCTCGGTCCATGCTCCTCCGCGGATCGTTTTATTTCAGCCTGATTTGCTTCGTCTTTCACTTGTCGTGTCCTCAATTCGTCTGAGAGGTATTATAGACGAAGGAATGAGGCTGCGGAAGAATGATTCAAATCGCAACTTGGGTGCCCGTGTGCGAGCGTTTATCTAATGAATGTCGGATAATGGCAAAATGACAAAGAGGGTAGGTGCGGTTGCGGTTCGTGAAGCATGAATTCGCGGATCTCGCCGGAATGTAAAATTGAGCCTGTGTGACAAAGCCGTGAAATCTTTGCTGGCGAAGACACCTTCCGCCTTAATCAGCTGCGCGATGGGTGCCAGTGGAACGGCAGAAACGACCGGAACTCATTGAGTTCCGGGGTTTTGAATTAGTTGCTACAGGCCCAGCGGCCAGAACCAGAGCAGCAGCGGTAGCGCAACCAACAAGATCAGCGCTTCCAACGGCAGGCCCATGGGCCAATAGTCGCCGAATTTATAACCACCGGGCGCCATAACGAGGGTGTTGGACTGGTGGCCGATGGGCGTCAGGAAGGCGCAGGAGGCGCCGATCGCCACGCTCATCAGGAACGGGTCGACCGATGCGCCCATGCCGTTGGCAATGCCGATGGCGATGGGCGACATCAGCACCGCCGCCGCGGCGTTGTTTACCAGGTCCGATAAAAACATGGTGCCGACGAGCACGACTGCGAGCGTGACTGCCGGGGAGGTGTGGCGGGCGAAGCTCAATACGCCCGAGGCGATCAGGTCGGCGGTGCCGGTCGTTTCCAACGCCTGGCCGACAGGGATCATCGCGCCGAGCAGCACGATGATCGGCCAATCGATGCTGTCGTAGGCGTCGCGCAGAGAAATAATGCCGGCCAGCACCATGGCGACGGCCGCGCCGACGAAACCGATCTGCACGGGCACGAAGCCCAGCGCCGCCGCCGTAAGCGCCGCGCCGAAAATCATCACGGCGAAGAGCACGCGGCGGGGAAAGCCCAAGCGCAGGCCGCGTTCGGCGAGCGGCAAGCATCCCAATGCCGGCAGCGCCTGCTGCAAGGATTCGACGACTCCCTGCATAAGCAGGATATCGCCGGCCTGAAACTGAATATTTTTCAATCGCCCCTGAATCCGTGCGCCGTGGCGCGCGACGCCCAAGAGATTCACGCCATAGCGCCAGCGCAAACCGAGGGTCCAGGCGGTGTTGCCCTCGAGCGGCGAGCTCGGTTTGACAATCGCTTCCGTGATGCTCACTTCGTCGGAGCGCAACGCCTCGACGTCTTCTTCTTTGCTGCCTTCGAGTTCAAGCTTGGCTGCGTCGATGAGCGCCTGGAGAGATTCGGAATCGCCCTCGACTATCAAAACGTCGCCCGGCTCAAGCAGCCGCCAGCGCGAGGGCGCGGCGATTTTCGACTCGCCGCGCACCAAGCCGACGATCGAGATATCGGCTCCGGCAATGCTTTCCAGCTCACCGAGCGGCTTGCCGATGAGTTTGGAGTCCTCGGGCACGCGCACTTCGGAGACGTAGTCCTTAATCTGAAACAGCTCTTCGCGCGACGGCTGGCCTTGTCTGCGCGGGATCAAGCGCCAGCCGATGAGCAGGATGAAGAGCAGTCCGGCCAGCGCGACGCCGACGCCGACGGGCGAGAAATCGAACATGGCAAAGGGTTGGCTTCCCGCCTTAGCGCGGAAAGAGGCGACGATGATGTTGGGCGGCGTGCCGATCAGGGTGGTCATCCCGCCGAGCAACGAGGCGAAAGCGATGGGCATCAGAAAGATCGAAGCCGGTTGGCCGCTGTTGCGGGCCATGCGGATGGCGGCGGGCAGCAGCAGCGCCAGGGCTCCCACGTTGTTCATGAAGGCGGACAGGAGCGCGACCACGCCGGTGAGGGCGCCGAGCTGCAGCACCAGATGGTCGCCGATCCTCAAGAGGGCCGTGGCGATGATATCGATGAGTCCGGAGTTCCTCAATCCGCGGCTTACGACCAGGACGGCGGCTACCGTAATCACGGCGGGGTGGCCGAAGCCGGTGAATGCGTCGTCGACCGAAACCACACCACTCAGTGTTGCCGCCAGGAGCGCCAACAGCGCTACGAGGTCGTAGCGCCAGCGCTCGGTGACAAAGAGAATGAGGGCCAGAAGCAAGATCGCGAGCAGTATGAGCTGGTGCCAGGTCATCGAATCAGATCTTTCTAGAATCGCCGGATAGTGCCAGCTACGTGATCCCGACCCGAATTTTTATATCGAGTGCTGTGCCGGATCGATGGCTCGGTCCGATCGTGGCAAAATCGCCGCTTATCAATTTCGAAATACAACCAGCTATGTTTTTGCCATGCGGCGCAAAGTGCTACAAATACCGCCGGCGATCGATAGAATCTTAGAGTCATTGAAAGACGATTTTTTGGCGGGCTTAAACGGTTTGAACCGCTGCGGCGGTTGGAATCGCTGCCGCAGTAACGACTTCCCCTCGGATAAAACTCATCAAGGCGCTCTCGACGTCGTCGGCGTTGTTGACGCGCTTCATACGCCAGCGGAGCTCCTCGGCGCCGGGGAAATCGCGGCAATACCAAAGCAAATTTTTGCGCATGCCATAAAAGCAGTGGTTCTGCACGACACGTTCATAATGGCGGCTATGCTCGATCATGACGGCGAATCGGGCGGCGAGATTTACGGCGCGCTGCGCGTTTGCGGCGCCGGTTCCGCATAGCGCCTGTTTGACCTGTTCTTTCCCGGCGAAGAGCCAGGGATTACCCTGAGCCCCTTGGCCGATGAGCACGCCGTCGACGCCGCTCTCGCGCACACGCCGGTAGACATCCGGCATGCCCAACAAGTCGCCGTTGCCGAGCAGCAACGTTTGCGTGTCCTTTGTGATCTCGACCGCCTGGGCAATGGCTTCCCAATCGGCCTTGCCCTTATATCCCTGTTGCAAGGTGCGGCCATGGAGCGTGATCGCGGCCGGCTCTTCTTCGAGCAGCGTCGAGAGCCACTCTTTGACAATGATCCGATCGTAACCGATGCGGGTTTTGACCGACAGCGGCAGCAATCGTCGCGCCGGAGCCCCATCGCCGCCGGTGCGGCGTCGATTGGCGGCGCTGAATGCCTCGACGGCGCTCGGACGAATGCCGATTTCCTTGAGGCTCTGACCGTTATGCCAGTCTTGCAGTCCCTGGCGCGCCGCGCGGATGATCTCTCCAGCCAATCTTGGCTCGCGGATCAGCGCCGCTCCGCAACCGGCGGCGGCGACTTTCCGCGCCGGGCAACCCATGTTGATGTCCAAGCCGTCGAAGCCGAGCTCGCCGACGATATGCGCGACTTTGTAAAAGAGCTCGGGCGTCTTGCCGTAGATCTGCGCCGCCACAGGGCGCTCGATCTCCGCATAGGTGAAGTCCTTGAGCATCAGTTCGGGGGCGTAGATTGCCGATTGAATGTTGACGAACTCGGTGAGCATCACATCGGGCCGGCCATACTTCGCGGTCACGAATCGAAAAGACGCGTCGGTCACCCCATCCATAGGCGCGAGACCGATGATCGGCCGGGGAATATCTTGCCAGAAGTTCATGATCAGTCGTCAAAAATAGCATCCGGCATTCACCGCTTCAAATCCGATTACGATAAGAACAGACGGCGCAACTTGCCCCCAACCAGGGAAAGGTCGCAACCGCTCGAACGTTTGAAGTTTCCAAATCGATTTTCTTGCGAGCTCGATAACGCAGGTGGTAGACGCCGCGGCACGATTCGGTGTAAACCGCATTGAAGGCCGAAATAAATTTTCAGGGGGGTACCTTATGGAAGCTGCCGGATTGGTTCTGGATGCGTTGGGACGCGTGCGCGACATGGTGCGCGCGGCGCTCAAAGATTTGTCGGCCGAAGAACTGCTGTCGCCGCCCAAACCGCATATCGCGTGGCTGGTATGGCATATTGCGCGGGTTCAGGACGCCAACTTCTCCGGACTGCTCGCGCGCCAGCAGCTTTGGATCGCCGACGGCTGGTATGCGCGCTTCAACATGCCCCCGGATCCTAAAGACTACGGCTCCGGCCATCGGCAAACGGCGGCGCAAGTGGATGCGTTCACCGTGACGGATAAAAAATTGCTGCTGGATTATCACGACGCGGTATTCGAGCAGACCAAGGGGTACCTTTCCACCGTTACCAACGCCGATCTGAATCGCGTGCTCGATGAACCGCAATACCAGCCGCTGCCGACGTTGAGCATCCGGCTGGCCAGCGTGATCAACTGCAACACGCGCCACGCCGGTCAAATCGAATACCTGCGCGGACTGGTCAAATTCAACGGTTGGTTTCCAGTGGCGGAGAAATAAATATCCGTCACGGTCTCCGCGGCTTGCGCAAACGTTTCACTTGTTCTCAACTCCCTAAATTGAGGATTGACTTGCGCCAAGCCTGACTTGAGCGAAGTCGAAAGAACGCCAACGACGCGAACTGACGGATCAGGCCCCGTCATCCCCAACAACACGAGGGGTCTCTGCTCTATGGGGTCGAATTGACAATGCTACCCATTTGCGTGAGATAGTTCGGTCTTCGCTTGCGGCTGTACCGCGCCGGCTCTCTGTAGTCAGTTCGACGCGGGAAAAAAGGATTGGCAAGTCTTTGAGCACTGAATTAGAGAAAACCGCAGCGGTGTCTAAGAATTTTGGAGGACATGGAATATGAATGTGGTAAAGGTCTTGGGAATGGTTCTGCTCGTTGCCGGCACTCTGGCGCTGGTGTATCGCGGCTTCAGCTACACCAAAGACACTCACCAAGCTAAGCTCGGTCCGCTGGAATTTTCGTTAAAAGAGAAGGAGACCGTCAACATTCCGGCTTGGGTTGGTGTCGGCGCGATCGTAGCTGGAGGCATCCTGCTTCTCGTCCCGGGAAGGAGATAGCGAGCCGTCGGAAAATTTCGAGCAACAAGGCTCAACTCTCGCGCTTCGGTCCGCTGATCATCGGTCAAGCCCAAACTCATCATGGCGCCACCGTGCACGGGGTGATCTGGCCCCCCGGAGGCGATTAGCTTAACCAAGCCGGTGCAATGCGACTTTAGAAGAATTTATTAATCGCTGTTGGGCCGATCATGCGCTGACGAGGCTGGAAAGTTTAGGTCGATTGCGCTAATTGAGAGGCATACGAGCGAGCGAACCCGGCATACTGAAACGCGCTTGACGATGCAGTTAATGTTGCGAAGGAAGGGAGCTGACACTATGAAACCATTCTTTTCTGGCTTGAGATTGCTTGCCATCGCTTGTGGCTTGTTAACGATAAACTCTGCCGATTTACTATGCGCTGCAGCGGCTCAATCGCCTGAAGGAATCTTTGCCGAGCTGGCGAAGCTAAAGCCGGAACAGCGCGCAAGGCGTATTGAAGAGGGCGCGCGCAAAGAAGGCAAGCTCAACTTCATCCATACTTTTAGAGGCAAGTTGGCTCGCAACCATGTGCGCTTGTTCGAGAAGCGCTATCCGTTCGTCAAAGTCGAAATGGCAGACATGGGCTCCCAAGATGCAGCGGAGCGTTTAATCGCCGAAGAAACTGCGGGCCGCCATCTTACCGACGGACTCAGCCTTGCGGTTCCCGACCTCCCGGTGATTTTGAAGCAGGATCTGTTCGCCAACTATCCGACGCCGGCAACTCAAAGGATACCGAAAAAGTTCCAGGGGTTTCTGGACAAAGATAACCGCTGGGTGCCCTGGTACTGGAGCGAGCACGGTATTTCCTACAACACAAATTTGATTCCCGCCGACCAGGCGCCCAAGAGCTGGCAGGATCTCTGCAATCCCGCTTACAAGGGAAAGGTGTCCTTCGATCCGCCCGAGACCCGCTTCATGGTAGGGCTCTATGTCATGATGGGTGAGGAAAAATTTCAAGCTTGGCTCAAGTGCATGGGAGAAAACCAACCGATCATCCAGCGCGGCCACACGCAGAGAATGAATCTCATGCTCGCGGGGGATCACGCGATTCAGGGCGACAATTTCCTATACCGCGGCGCGCAGGCAAAGAAAAAGGATCCGAAAACGCCGTACGCGATCGTCTACTCCGCGCCTATTCTGGCCTACGCCGGCGCGATCGTCATCAACAAAAAGACTCAGCATCCCTACGCTTCAGCGCTGTTCAGCGATTGGACGCTGTCCGATGAAAGCCAGAAATACGTCGCCGACGAATTTCGCGGACCGCTTATCGGCAAGCATCCGTATCTTCCCGACAACGTGAACGTGGTGACTTTCGGCTACGTCAGCGAGGACATCGTCGATCGATTGCACGGCTATTGGAACAAGTACATCGGAAAGAAAAAATAGCTTGTCCCGTTCGACCACCGGATGAATATGGCAGCCGGCTCGTCAAGCCCGGGGCGGCGGTTTTCGCTGAACGGTGGCAAGCTCGCGTTGGCGCTGGTTGTTCTGATCCTGGTTTACCAGGTCGTCTTCCCGCTGCTGATGGTGCTGTGGACGAGCCTCAAGCTGGAGCGGCCGGGAGAGCCGGGGTTTTTCGACTTGAGCTTCTCGCTCGCCAACTATGTTCGCGCCTTCGGTTCCAGAGATTTTTGGCAGGCGACTTGGAATACGCTCGGCTTCGCGCTGGTGTCTACGGCTCTCTCATTCGGACTGGGAACCTATCTCGCCTGGGCGGTACATCGCACCAACACCCCTTTCGCTCGGTTGATCGGCGTCATCACTCTCGGGCGCATCATCATCCCGGGAATCCTGATCACGGTAGCGTGGATTTTGTTGGCCAGCCCGAGCATCGGCGTTCTCAATTATGCCCTGGAAGCGCTAACTGGGATCAAGCAAATCCTGAATATCTATTCTTTCTGGGGGATGGTTTGGGTGCATTCCCTGGAGATGACGCCGCTCGCTTATTTGCTGTTATCCGCGGCGCTGCAAACCATGGATCCGCGTCTCGAAGAGGCCTCCGCCGTTGCCGGTGCGGGCCAGTGGTCGACGCTCAGGAAGATTGCCCTGCCGCTGGCGATGCCCGCGGTAGGCGCGGCGGTCATGCTGCTGTTGATCTACACCGTAGAGACTTTTGAAGTTCCGCTATTGCTCGCCGGCCGCGCGCACTTCAGAGTCTATAGCACCGAGATTTATTTCAACACGGCCAGAACGCCGACGGATTGGGGGCTATCGGGTGCCTATTCCGTCGCCATTCTGATTTTATGCGCGCTTTTCCTGGCCGCTTATTTTCGCCTCGTGCGGCACAGCGAGCGCTACCAAACGATCACGGGCAAAGATTTCCGGCCGCGCCGCATCGACCTGGGGCGCTGGCGTTATGTCGTTAGCTCCGTTAGCCTGGTGCTGGTGTTTTTGATCACCGGCCTGCCCTTCCTCGTGATGCTCTACGCCTCGCTCTTGCGGCGCTATCAGCCGCCGTCGCTCGAGGTGTTTCAGGGCATGAGTCTTGGCAACTATCGGGAGATTCTCGACGATCCCGTCTATTCCCTGGCCCCGATGTGGAACAGCACTTTGGTCGGTCTGGGTTCGGCGACGGCGGTCATGCTGCTGGTTTCGGTGATGAGCTATTTCGTGCATAAAACGCGAATGCGCGGCCGCCAGCTCATCGATTTTCTCGGCTTCGCGCCGGTTGCCATGCCGAGCGTCGTGTTGGGCACCGCGTTTTTGTGGTTCTACCTGTTGGTGCCGTTGCCCGTCCTGGGCACGCTGACGATTATCTCTCTGGCCTACGTCACGCGCTACATGGCGGTGGCGCTGCGCTTCGTTTCGACATCGATGCTGCAGATTCATAAAGAATTGGAAGAAGCGGCGTCGGTGGCGGGCGGCGGATGGTGGAAGAACTTTAGTCGCATTTATCTTCCGTTGATGCGTCCGGGGCTCATGGCCGGCTGGTTTTGGGTCATGGTGCACGCATACCGGGAGCTGACCATCGCGCTCATGCTGGCGCGTTCGAGCAACCGCACGGCGGCAGTGATCGTCTATGATCTCTGGGAAAACGGCTCGTTCCCGCAGTTGAGCGCATTCGGCGTGCTGATTTTCGCCTTATTGATCGTCCTGGTCTTAATCGGGCAAACGATCGGCAAACGATTCGGCGTGCAGGAGCAGATTTAGCGTTAGGCAAACTGGCGGATTGTACGCTCGATCACCCGCTTACAGCACTTATCACCGCGAAGTCGTTCAGTTCGGTTCAGATCCCTCGCTCCGTCAGACAGCGTGAAAAAGTCTCGGAACCCTTCGACAGCGCTAGGGGTGTGCGGATAAGCACTCAAGTGCTGCTAAAACCGCACCGTTCGAGGTGAGCCAGTCGAACCATGAACGGTGGTTTCACCCATCCTGTCGATTGAGTGGACGATTGCCGCTCTTTCAGCAATCTTGGCAACCACTAGCGGGCTTTATTCGTCTCGTAATACTTGCTTGCCCACGCCGCGATGTCGCCGCGCCGCGCGAACCAAACGTCCTGATGGCTCTTGGCGTAGGAGATGATCTGCTCAAACGTATCGATCAAGGGAATGCGCGAGCTCAGATAAGCATGGGAGATCACGTTGATCATCGTCGGATTTTCCGTGCCGATCTTGTAGCGGTAGTCGAATTCATCTTTGAATTTCTCGAAAAAATCTTGGCGCGTGCCTTCTTCCTCCATGCGATGGTCGTTGATCGTATACTGGTGCGGAATCATGGTGAGTATTTTATCGCCAATCTTTCGGGGATAGGGCATCTCATCGTCGTGGTAGTCGCAATTATAGGTAAGGCCGGCCTCCACAATCAGCTCGAGAGTGTTGTCCGTGGAACGAACGCCGGGCGACGACCAGCCTGTCGGCCGCTCGCCGGTGACCCGGGTGATCGCTTCCACGGTCTTAAAAATATTATCGCGCTCCTGTTCGCGTGTGAGCATGTAGAGATACACACCCTGGTCCCAACCATGGGCGATCATCTCATGGCCGCGACGATGTGCTTCTTGGACCAACTCCGGATAATACTCGCAGGTCAATCCGTTGATCGGCATGCTGACTTTCAAATTGTACTTGTCGCAGATATCGAGCAGCCGGAGCAGGCCGACTTTAGCGCCAAACTCGCGAAAGGTTTCGGTGGAATAATCGCGCCGGCACACCGCATTGGCGGGGATGGACCCGCGCTGCAATCCCCGGCCGGTGGTCGGCTTGGTGCGGTCCCAAGCTTCGAATGCGATACCGAGCACAAAAGCGACACGCGCTTGGTGGGGCCATGTGAAGGTTTGCTGTGCCATGTCAATCCTCCGATCTTAAAACGATTGTCAATCGGTAACGAAGGGCCTTATAACCAAACTGTCGCAAATCGACAAGAAGAAAGGCCCGAGCCCAAGCGAGCTTTAATCGCTGTTGAATCCCCGATCCTATGCGACGAGTGTTTCCGCCAAACTCAATAAGATCAATTCCCCGGAAAGTTTCTCGGAATCACATCCAGGTACTTGAGTCCGCTCGCAGTGTTAAAAATAAGCACGCTGTCGTCCGGCTTGATCCAGCCGATCTCCGTCAATCGACGAAGCGCCGCGACGCAGGCGGCGCCCTCGGGGCAGAAGAAGATCCCCTCGGCTTTCCCGACACGGGGGATTTCCGCCAGCATGTCAGCGTCGCTGACGCTGAGCGCCGTGCCGCCGCTGTCGCGGATTGCCTGCAAGATTAAAAAATCAGCCACCGCCTGGGGCACGCGCAGACCCGAGGCGATGGTTCGGGCGTTTTCCCATGGTTCCGCACTCGCTTTGTCTTCATTGAGAGCCTTGACGATCGGCGCGCAGCCGTCCGCTTGCACCGACACCATACGCGGCCGTGCGCTGCCGATCCAACCCAGTTCTTCGAGCTCCGCAAAAGCTTTCCACATGCCGATCAGTCCGGTTCCGCCGCCGGTCGGATAGATAATCACCTCCGGCAAATGCCAATCGAGTTGCTCGGCGATCTCGTAGCCCATGGTCTTTTTGCCCTCAACCCGGTAGGGCTCTTTGAGCGTCGAGAAATCGAACCAGCCTTTAGTTTTTTTCTGCTCGGCGATGAGCCGGCCGCAATCATTGATCAGCCCGTCGACCAGTGTGAGTCTGGCGCCATACTGAGCGACCTCGATTTGATTGGCCAGCGGCGTGTCGCGCGGCATGAAGACATGGGCTTCGATGCCGGCACGCGCTGCATAGGCGGCAAAGGAACCGCCGGCGTTTCCTGCCGACGGGATCGCGGCCCTTTTGACGCCCAGTTCCTTTGCACGTGAGACCGCCAGAGAAAGGCCTCTGTCCTTGAACGAACCTGTTGGGTTGCGCGCTTCGTCTTTAATCCAAAGTCGGCGCAGCCCGAGCTCTTTAGCAAGCTTTATCGCGTCCAATAGCGGCGTCCAACCTTCACCCAACGAGATCCGATTGGCCTCGTGTTGCAGCGGCAAGAGCTCGCGGTAGCGCCACAGGGAAGCGCTCCGACCAGCGAGGCTAGCCTTGGGAAATGCGCTTCGCGCTTTCTCGAGATCGTAGCGAACCAGCAGCGGCGAGCCGCACGCGCAGAGGTTTAGCACCTCCGATAGGCCGAAGCGTTTTTCGCAGCGGGCGCAAACGATTTTCTGGGCAAACGACATGGGTGTCAGCTCCAATAGCGTTTCATTAGAACAAATCATAGTCGGGGTCATGTTCGATCCGCAAGTCGCCGAATCAAAAGATGAGCTGCGATTGGAACCTTTCAGCCGCGTGCAACAATTCAACCGCGAAACTGAGCCTCCCGGCGGAAGTCCGAGTTTGATTGTGTTAAATTACACTCCCATCATGCCGAGGACAGAACTGCCAATTATCGAAATCGAGCGGTCGTTGCTCCAAACCCTGAGCTTTCAAAAGCGGTTGGTTCTCACCGCGCCCACCGGCTCCGGCAAATCGACCCAGGTGCCGCAGATGCTGCTTGATGGCGGCTTGCTGGGAAGTGGCCAAGTGACCATCTTGCAGCCGCGCCGCCTGGCGACGCGCATGCTCGCCGCCTGGGTCGCGCAAGCGAGGAGTGTAAAACTCGGCGGCGAGGTCGGCTATCAGATGCGTCTCGACAAAGTCGCCTCCGCGGCGACACGAATCTGCTACCTCACCGAAGGGGTGCTGCTGCGCCGGATGCTTACCGATCCCGAATTGAAAGGTATCAGCGCCGTCGTCTTCGACGAATTTCACGAGCGCCATCTCTACGGCGACATCACCTTGGCACGCGCGCTGCAGATCCAGGAATCGACGCGGCCCGATCTCATCATTATCGTCATGTCGGCGACCTTGGATGTCGCCCAAATTAAAATAGTCGAGAGGTATCTCCAACCCTGCGCGGTGCTATCGTCGGAGGGTCGCACTTATCCGGTGACCACTGAATATCTCGCCGAACCATCAAGCGTCGCACCGGTTTGGGATTTGGCAGTGCGAGAATTAAAGCGTCTCGTCCGCGAGCATCCGCAAGGCGACACGCTTATTTTCATGCCCGGCGCCTACGAGATCGCACGCACCGTGCAGGCGGCGCGCGACGTGCTCGGGTCAGAGTTCATCGTGTTCCCGCTGCACGGTGAATTACCGCCCAAGGATCAGGATGCGGCGGTGGCGAAGTATGACCGGCGTAAGATCGTCGTCGCCACCAACGTCGCGGAAACCTCGCTCACCATCGACGGTGTGCGCCTGGTGATAGACAGCGGTCTGGCGCGCATTCCGCGCTACGACCCGTATCGGGGCATCAACACATTGCTCATCGAAAAAATCAGCTGCGCCGCCGCCGACCAGCGCGCCGGCCGCGCCGGCCGCACCGCGCCTGGTCACTGTTTGCGCCTATGGACGGCGCATGATCATGGCGGTCGGCCTGCGCAGGAGCTTCCCGAAGTAAAGCGGCTGGATCTCGCCGAGGTGATCCTGACGCTCAAGGCGAGCGGCGTCGACGACGTGAAAACATTCCGCTGGCTCGAAGCCCCGGACGCGCCCGCGTTGGAGCGCGCCGAGACGCTGCTCGCCGACTTGGCCGCCGTCGACGATGCAAGCGGAGCGATTACTGCACTCGGGCGGCGCATGCTGGCGTTTCCGGTCCACCCGCGCTACGCGCGCATGCTGCTCGCCGCGCAAGAGTTCGGCTGTGTCCGGCCTGTGGCGTTGATCGCCGCGCTGACCCAGGGGCGGGATTTGCTCATGCGCAAACAAGGTGCTCGGGCCGATGACCGGCGCGACGAGATCTTCGACGGCGAGTCCGAATCGGATTTCTTCGTGCTGATGCACGCATGGCGTTACGCCGAGCGGAACGGATTTCAGATCGATCGCTCCCGCCGCGCGGGTATAAACGCGCAGGCCGCGCGCCAGGTCGGACCGCTCTTCGACCTGTTTCTGCGCATCGCCGCAGCGGAGGGATTGGACATCGGTGAAAAGTCGATCGATCGCGCCGCAGTGCAGCGTTGCTTGCTGGTCGGCTTTCCCGATCATCTCGCAAAACGACTCGACGTCGCCTCACAGCGGTGCGGGCTGGTTTACGGGCGGCGCGGTACGCTGGCGCGCGAAAGCGTTGTGAAGGCGCCGCTCTTCGTGGTCGCCGAAGTACGCGAGGTGGAAAGCGGCGGCGGCAGGGAGCGAAACTTGAACGTGGTGCTTAATCTCGCGACCGCGGTCAAAGAGGAATGGCTGCGCGAGCTTTTCCCGGCCGGTTTCACGGAGGTTCAATTCGTCGGCTACGACCCTGCCCTGCGGCGCGTAGTTTCCCGAACGGAAAAACGATTTCGTGATTTGGTTCTGGAACAGGAAATCTCTGACAAGCTTCCCGTAGACAAAGCCGCGGCGATTCTCGCGCGCGAAGTGGTTGCCGGCCGCTTGGTCCTCGAGCACTGGAACGAGTCCGTCGAACAATGGATCCTGCGCGTCAATCGCTTGCGCGAATGGATGCCGGAGTTGGAGTTGCCCGCCATCGCAGATGAAGACCGCGGCGTGATGATCGAGCATATTTGCCACGGTGCGTTTAGTTACAATCAAATCAAGGATCGCGCCGTGCTGCCGGTGGTCAAGTCATGGTTGTCGCGCCAGCAGCAAGCGTGGATCGAAGAATATGTGCCGGAGCGGATTCAATTACCCAAGGGCCGGATGGTGAAAGTCGCGTACTCCGCAGACGGAGCGCCGACGATTGCCGCGCGCATCCAGGATCTTTATGGCATCAAAGACGCCCTGTGGATCGCCAACCGCCGTGTCCGCGTGCGCATCCAAGTCCTCGCCCCCAGCAACCGCCCGGTGCAGATCACCGAAAACCTGGCGGATTTCTGGCGTGAGACGTATCCGAAGTTGAAACAGCAGCTGCAGAGACGGTATCCGAAGCACGAGTGGCGGTGATCGACCAGTGTATGGTGTCGTTGTATCGGTTCAGGAAAATTGACTGGAGGTCGGAATCATTGTAGATGTCGGCCATTGTGAGGCTTGATAAGAAGTTTCGTAGTTTAATCGGTATACTCGCGAATTAGGTTACTAATCCATGCGGCGAAATTTTTCGGAGCCGGATCGAAAGTCTTGAGGTGCTCGTTTTGTAATAAGACGCAGAATGAGGTGAGCAAACTTATAGCCGGACCAAAGGCGCATATTTGCGAAGAGTGTGTGGACCGTAGCATCGATATCCTTAAAGAAGAACTCAGTAAGAAACCTCAGGACTGTCTGCTTTGTGGTTTGACCAAGGAGCTTCAGGAGATGACGCGCTTTCCAGGCCGAGGATCCATCTGCAGCCCTTGTCTCGACGAAATTCGAGCTGTGATTGAGCATTTGAACGCGCAGAATCAGAGAACGTTCCAGGAACAGTTTTTTAAGGTTTACCTTTAGCGCGTCACTCCTAGTGATCTATTGCATATGCGATTACTCCGTTTGATCGTGCTTATGAGCGCAGTGTTGGGAGGATCAGCCCTCGCCCTCCAGAATCGCGGTAAAACCGACGTTCTCGATGTTCACCGGCTGCCGCTCGGTGATGGCTGGGTCAGCAGCGCTCCGGAGCGAGGGTCGGTCATGTCGTGCAGGACGCGCTTCCGTCAGGGCGGCGCCCGGCATGCAGGGCCCTGGATACAGGGCGACACCTGGGATCTCACCAAGAAGCTGACAGTACTCGGGCGTGTGATCTGGCCGGAGGCGGAGTTCGCGATCGCGACCCGCGACACCGGCCGGGTCGCCGCGCGGGTCATTACCGGCAACGGCTTGCCGGTGGGGGCGCCAACCGGACAGTTTCCCATTGCGCGGAGCGATCCGGCTTTCCAAATCGATCGCAATCCGAACCCTATTGAGCCGCAGAACGTGCTGCTTACCCTGGCGCTCGTTCCCGCACCCGCCGGGTCGCCCTCGTGCGTGCCGATGGGGATGATCGGTGTTGCACTCAACGGCGTCGCGATCTTCAATGCGCTCGATGATGCCGGGCACGATGCGGTGGCGCACGAGGTCCAGGATCTCTGCACTGGTCATCCACAGATGCGCGGCGAGTACCACTATCACGGACCCAGTCCGTGCCTACCGGGCGCGACGGCCAATGAGACGCTCATCGGTTACGCGATCGATGGCTACGGCATCTATAGTAGTTACGACGCGAATGGTCGGGAACTCACCAACGCCGACCTCGACGAATGCCACGGGCGCCTAAGCACCGTCGAATGGGATGGCAAACGCGTTAGTCTCTATCATTACGTGCTGACGCGGGAATATCCGTACACGGTCGGCTGCTTTCGCGGCACGCCATCGCGGCGCCCGTTCGGCCGCCGGTAGCCGCGGTCGGTTGGAACGGCGCTCGGGCCTGTCCTGTAGATTAAGCGCCGAGATCTACGCAGGAAATTGTCATTCGTCCGGGTACTGAATGCCAAGAAGAGGAATTAGAATCCAGACTCAAGTAAGACCCTGACCCCACACAGACCCTGATCGCTCAGACCAACAAGTCAATCTGGACAGGCCGGATGCGAAAGGCGTTTGCCCCGCTGATTACGTGGTAAATGGGTTTATCGATGACATGGAAAAAGACGGATTTTTGGCACTGTTCGGCAGCCTGTTAGGTACATCTGTTTAGCGGCGTCCAGGATTGTGGAAAAGCCTTGAAATTGGGAGGTGTACAATGATCTACGAAGTGCGGTTTCAGACGGTCGATCCGGAGCGGCGCAGCCAGTACGTGAAAATGTACAAGCAGGCGATCCAGGAGATTAAGCAAGCCGGCTGCCGCGGCGGTCAGATTTTGTGCAGTGAAAGCGATCCATCGAGCGTGATGGTGCTGCTGGAATGGGAGAGCAAGGAGCAGCATCAACGCTGGAGAGGGACCCCGCCGCATACGCGTTTCCGCGCCGCCGTCGGGGGTTGGCAGTCCACGCCCAGCCAGGGCGGTTATTACACGGCTGAGACGATTTAGTCGCGAAACTTGGCCTGACGAGGACGTGGCGGATTGCCGCTACAAAATCTATCCGAAATTGAAGCAGCAACCGCGGATACGGTATCCGAATCACGCGGGGCACTGAACGGAATTGGCGTAGGGGCGAGGTGTGAGCGAGCTTTGGGAAGCCTGGTGTTACGCATCCACGGCAAGCCCGGCCACCTGCTGCAACATCGCGTGATAGTTAGCGCGCTCTGAAAAGAGCTTCAAGTCGAACTCTTTCTGCGTCACGATGCCCTTGTCGATCAAAATTTTCGCAACCACGTCAGCTGTCGCTAAGGCAGTAACCGTAAGTTCCTGCAGCGTGAGGATGCCGGTTTTGTCTAATTGGCCCATTTTACATTTCCTTTCTTGCGTTGAGTCGAATTGAGGGTAGTCTATGCCCACTCCATTAAGTCAGCGGATCCTTGCCGCCGGGTACCGAGACGGCGAAGGCGTTGAGCGTCATGGCGACCATCGAGTAAAAGCCGATGGCGCTAACCAGCTCGACCATGACTTGCTCGCCGAACATCGCCATGCCGCGTTGGTAGCTTGCCTCGGACAAGTTTCGGCTGGTGTTGAGCTCCATCGTGAGGTCGTAAGCCAGCCGTTCGTCTTCGCGGGTGAAGTCCGGCGTGCGCCGCTCGCGGATGGCCTGGACGATCTCGGGCGAGATACCGAACTTGATAGCATGGGGCTCATGGATAAACCATGCGTATTGCGCGCTGGACACTCGCGCCGCGACCAGGATCATCAATTCGAGCAAGCGCCGTTCGAGCTTTACTCGTGAAGCGAACATCTCCTGCAGCTTAAGCGTGTTTTCGCACAGCTCGGCATTGCGCAGCCAGACAGCGAAGGGCCCGCGCATATGGCCGCGCTCGCGCATCATCCGGTCATAAATCGCATGTTGCTCGGGGTCGAGTCTTGTGGCGTCGATTTCCGGTAGGCGGCTCATTGAATTTCCTCACGAATCGAGTCTTACGTGATATCGCTCACAGAGATTGAAAGGTTTCTCCAGTACAGTTTACAAATGGCCAACAGTTATCACTTGGGCTTGGCAACCGTCATCCACGGGTCCGGGCTGGCGGTCTTGTTGAGCGATTCGGCGAGCTCGCGCAGGTATTCTTCCTGTTCCTTGCCCTCGTACAGCGCCAGCGAGCCGTCGTTTTTGATCGGGATACCGCCGAAGAAATGAAAGGCGTGGCCGTCCCAGTCATAAAACTCGTCGCCGCGTTGATAGATCTCCTTCCATTTGTAGCCGACCGGACTGCGGTGCAGGCCTGTTCGCGCGGGAAAATTGTCTTCCTTGTCGCGCGAATCGTTGAGATTCTCTTTTGCTCCGGCTTCTTCGGGAAGCCCTTCCCACATGCGCCGGTAGTTGGGAAAAAACTCCTCCTCGCGCACCGTCAACGCGGTGTGCATGTCCCACCAAGGGCTGTGGCCGGCGATGCGCTCGTCGAGCTGGTCGACCAATTTGTAGACGAGCCGATTGCCGGCACGCATGCGCAATACCAGGGTCCCCTCTGCGGTCTGCGAAGTACGCTCGACCGCCATGCCGCAGTATTTTTCGAAGAACGCCGCGGTGCGCGCCAGGTCGCGCGATCCGTAGACGGCGTGGCTGATGCGGCCGACGCCCTCGTCGGTGGCGATCTCCATGGCGCCTTCCGGCATTTTTACCGGCGCCCAGAATTCATACTGATTGCCGTCGGGGTCGGCGAAGTAGACGACCGTGCCTTCTTCGCCTTCGGCGGCGGTCTTGACCGGATCGCTGTGCGGAATCTTGTGCTGGTCGAGACGGCGCAGATGCCGGTCGATATCCTCGGACCGAATGTAAAAGCCGCAGCGCGGCATGTCTTCGCCCAACTTTTTGGTCGGCGGGTAGTTCTCGGGTTGAAGAAACGCGCCGATGCGGCACGAGCCGCCTTCCCACCACATGAAGCAGAAGATCGGCGTGTTCTTTTTTCGCATGTTAGTCGTGAGACCGTTGATCGGCCGGATCGGCAGGCCGGTGGCGTGAAGCGCCCAGTAGCTCCAGCCCGGCAAGTTGTTGGTGCCGATGACGTAGTGATCGATCCAGTGCACCGCGCCCTTGGGTTCTACGTTATTCATCTAAGATTCTCCTTCTGGTAAGCGTTCAAGTCACTCAAAAGACTTCGGTTGTTTCAACAGCTTACGACGTTTTAATTCTTCTATAACGTTTCAGTTGCGCAAGGCAAATGAAGACCGATAGCCATTCAAAGTCCAAAGGTTCCCGGCGTGTAAACTGTTTCAGTTGTTCGAAGGGCTCCAGACGGTCCACGCAGCCAAGCTCCGTCGAGCCGCCACAAGAGCCAGGGCGGCTAGCCGTTGAGCGCTTCCAATACATCCCGCAAACGTCGAGCAGGGTGTGCGACCCTATACAGAGGTCCAGTAAAGAAGGGAATCTAAGATCTCCCCGGAAAAATCGACAATGAGCCGGGGGTCAGCGTAACGAGAGCTATAATTGGGATGGGCCTGTACACCTCAGCCTTGTGGCAACCTACTAATAAAGCTCTGAAAAAAGTACAGGTTTGAAAGAAATCCTAAACAAACCAGGACCTTGAAGCCCAATGGGAGCGGTTTACCGCGGAAACCATCGCGGGCGAGCAGGAAAATGACAATCGGCAAAAAATCGAACAGGAATCTGTAGCCGAGCTGCAACTGGCCGGTGGATCGCCAGGCCAACACGGCTATCAGTACGATGGCGCAATCCAAGAGAGCGATAACGTTGAAACGGTCCAACCGGAGCGCGCCCAGATATAACAACCAAGGCGAGAGGAGCAGCACACTCATGCCGACGGGATTGGTGACAAAATATGGGAACTGTTCCGATGACGTCGGCCGGCCGAACAAGAATATTCGCAAATGAGGAATCACATTGGCGAGTGAACTGGTGTCGAAATCCCCAGGCGACGCCGGCTGGTAATTGTATCCGGTTTCCCAGACTGAGCCGAAACGAGCGAAATTATAGGCTCCGAGCAATACAATTGGAACGGCGATACCGGCTGCAAAAATTGCCAGTCTTCTGCCGCGTAGCTTGTTGTCGGACAATAAGGCGAAGCCGACGAAAAGCACGATGTTCAGACCAGCCGATATTCGAGTGGCTATCGTCAGTCCCATCAAGAGCCCCAGCAGCCACCAACGTCCTCGACCGAGCCATTCGTGGAGCGCAAGGAAAAGTAAACTGATCGCAACAACCTGAGCGAACGGCCAGCTCATCGGTATCGCTGCGAGGCTCAGGTAAGACGAGGCGCCGCAAAACGCGAGCGTTAACCAGCAGGAATCCTCCTTTGAGCGGCCGCAATGATTGGCCAAGCGAAAACACAGCCAGCCGATCAACAGTGAAAGCGGCAATGAAACACAACCCAGATAAAAGTTCACGCCGGCTATTCGAAAGAGATGAACCAACGGCGCAATCAGCACGGCGGGTAGCGGACCGAGCGGCCAATAATATCGACCGCCGAACGCGGCCGTATCATGCCATTGTTCTGGAATTGATACGAAATGGAGCTTTCCACTCAGAAATGATTCCGCCAATCGGACATACTGCTGCTCATGGATGACCGATAAGTTGCCGAAAAGCACGATGGATCCACAGAGCGATAGGCATGTCGCCAATAGGACGCGCTCTGCCGAATGGAGATTTACGCGAGCAGCGAAACGAGCGGCGATCGACACTTTAATAATTCCCTCGACCGACTGAGGAAAGACCCATTCCCTATCCAGTCGCCTTTGATCAGCTCGATAACCGGCATCGAAATAGATATCTCGGAGATGGGTTCTGACCGGACCATCGCTTCACAGTAAGGAAGGAAAGTCCGACGACGCAAATCTCTTCGATCCATCGTTCAGATCATGGTGGACTCCCATTGGGATTCGACGATTCGGCTCCCATGGGAATACCCCTGTGAAAATTTGAGAATCCCGAGCGACGTTTAATATCGTTGATTGCCGGGTCGTGGCGTCTACAGGCTGTAAAGCGCCGCGGCGTTTTTGCGATAAACTTTGTCTTTCATTTCGTCCGGCAAATGGGCTGAGTCCTTTTCGATGATTTCCTTGGAGAACGGCCAGGTGCTATCGGGGTGCGGGTAGTCCGAGCCCCACATGATATGGCCTTCGCCGAAGAATTGGATCAGGTGCAATCCAACCAAATCCGTTTGAAATGTCGCCCACACCTGACGCTTGAAGATTTCGCTCGGCATCGATTTCAGGGGAATCTCGGCCGCTTTGCGGCGCTCGAATTGCCGCTTGTAACGGTAGTCCATCTCTTGCACGACGAACGGAATCCAGCCGATGGCGGATTCGGCGAGGCAGAATTTCAAATTGGGATGGCGCTCCAGAGTGCCGAAGTTGAACATGTTGACGAAGGGATTGAAGAACGACGTGGCGCCGTTGCTGAGCCCCATGTCAAAGACGCCCTGGCGCTCGCCGGGCTTAACGGAATCGATTGTGGCTCTGACCGTTCCCTTCTGCACGCTGCCCCCGACGTGGTAGGAAACCACGATACCGGCGTCTTCAGCAGCGTCCCAGAACACGTCCCAGGGCTTTAAATTCATTTCCAGCGTGACGTCGTTGACCAGAAAGTTCGCTTCGCGAAACCCTAACCTCGCCACCCGGGTGACCTCATCTTTGGCGGCTTCGGCATCGACGGAAGAAAGCATGGCGACGGGAAAGAAGCGTTTCGGCGCGGTCTTACCGAAATCCAGCGCCCAGTCGTTGTAGGCCCGCACGCAGGCATTTCTCAATTCGGCATCGCCTACTTGCATGGCGATAATCGGGGGAAACATGAGTGAGGCTTCGACGCCGTCGCGATCCATGTCCGCGAGGCGCTTTTCCGGCGTGGTCGGCCGGTGTGCTTCGCCGACGCCGCCGCGGTCGAGAGCGAGCCGGGTGCGACTGGTCTTGGCAAACCAGCGCTCGCCGCGATAGTCGGCCCAGGTTTCTCCGTCGCACACCCAGTACTCGCCTTTTTCGCCGCGGTCTTCGACGTGAGGCGCGCGCTCGCGCAGCGATTGGGGTAGTCGTGCGGTCCATAAATCTCTGGGCAGATAACCGAGGTCAATGTGATCGTCAGCGGAAATCTTCGCGTAGGTCATGGCACTCTCCTTTTTCGTCGCGGCGGCGGTGAATTCTAATAGGCTAACGCCGATTCTCACGCCAATTTTAGGGCGGTGTCAAGGCATGCGATAAGAGCGCCCCGGCTTATTAAAGCCGCCGGCGAATGTTAGAATCCAATTCATCTAGGGGGTTTGACGCTCGCAACGGATTTAGATGACGGCACCGCCATGAGATTTGGAGAGTTTTTCTCATGGCCCGGCTTGATTCTGGAAGCGATAACCCATGAAAACCCGGCTTTCGCTCTTATTGGCAATCATCGTTATCTCGCACGCCGCGGCTGGCTGCTCGACGACTTCGCCGATCATCAGTGAGTGGCGCAACCCGGCCTACATTTCCGGCTCCTTCAAACGTATCATGGTTGGAGCCCTGGGCTCAGACACCAGCATCCGGCGGAATTTCGAAGACGAGTTTTCGCTTCAACTTCGCGCCTCCGGCATCGACGGGATGCCGAGTTATCGCTATGTTGCCGAAGATGAAAAGATCGACGAAGCCAAGCTCAAGCAAGCGGCAATGAATGCCGGGGCCGACGCGCTGATCTTTGCCCGTTCGATTCAAGTCGAGCAGAAAACTCAGTACGGACCGGGCTATTTGCCCTACACGTCCTTCGGTATCTTCGGTTCCCATGTCGGCGCCACTTGGCAAGGTTTGGGCGGAACCGCGACGGTATACCGCTACAACGAATATATGTCGGAGACGACCCTGTTGGACTTGACGAAAAACGAGGTGGCGTGGACGGGCACGATTAAAACGGCGGAGCCGGACGACGTGCGGGCTGCGATCAGATCGTACGTTCAAGCGGTCATGAAGGCGCTCGAAACCCAAGATCTCGTACGGACCCGCCAGTAATACAGTGAAGCATAAGAAATTCATTCAGCGCGGCAGAGTCTCGACTCGAAACTCATGCTTGACTCGGGCGCAGGATCGGCAGTAAGGACGGCAAATCATATCGAGTAGATAGGAGGATCTGATGCCGCGAATTGCGCTGGACTTAAACAATGCCGAAGATCGTCGCAAGCTCAACGGGGAATGGCGCCTGGGACCGGGTCTAGTGCCCGGCGCACCCAACGAAGGATTGACTGCGCAACTATTGAATACCCCCGCTCGCTTAACCGATTATGACGACTCGATCTGGGAAGTCTGTCCCAACATCCGCAAAAGCATCTCCAAGGGGTTCACCTTCGCGTGGTACCGCATCAAGGTGGAGCTGCCGGAACAAGCGAACGGCATTGCCCTGGCGGGATATCGCGTCTGGTTCGAAACCAACTTCGACAACTATGGAGAGGTCTGGATCGACGGCAGAATCGACCGCGCGACGGGCGTGATCGTCGGCATCAACGCGCCCCATCGCGTGGAAGTTAGCGCTAAAGCGGTGCCAGGTACGAAACATGTCATCGCTTGCCTGGTGGCCAACGGCCCGCTGGCGGAGCCGCGCGGCGGCATTTATATCCGTTATGCTACTCTCGCCTTTGAAGCTGCGGGGTAAGGTTTTACGAAAAAGCTCCGTGTTCTTGAGATACAAACGAGAATCATTGCGCGAAAAAGAAAAACCCTTGGGTAGGAGACTGCGTTCGTGCGCGCGAAACGGCGCTATTCGATGCCGGCGGCGGCGAAAAGAGATTTCGCCGACGGCGATGTGAGGTAGCGCAAAAACTCCTGAGCGGCTTCATCGGTTTGGCGATCCGCGACCAAGGCGGCGGCGTAGGTCGTGTAGTTTTGTATCGCCGCCGGCAGAGGGCCGACGAAACTCACCCCCCGGTTATGGTTCTCGATAATCACCGTCGTAGCACCGAAGCCGAGTTCGCCGACTTTGCCCTTGCTTATATGATCGAGAACGGCGGCGAAATCTGCGAGCCGCTTCGATTTGTCTGCGAGCTCCGCGCTGAGGCCGAGGCGGCTAAACAGAGAATCGAGGTAAATCCCGGTGGAGGCCTGGTTGTAAACCAGCGATTCCGCGTCGAGCAAAGACTGTTTGAATTCATCTACGGTGGCGATCTTCGGCAACGGCGCACCGCTGCGCACCATGACGCCGGCGCCGATGCGTCCGATTAACACGGGCGCTGCAGCAACTATTCCGGCGTCACTTAGTTGATTGAGCACGGGTGGCGGCGCGATCACGATATCTACGATTTCGCCGGCGCTAATGCGCTCGGCGATCGACGGCGCGGTGGCAAACAGCGGGCGCACGGTATGCCCGCACGCCTGATGAAAGGCATCGATGACTTTCATCAATCCGGGCTTGACCGCGCCCGCGCTAAGCAGGCTTAATTCACTAGGCGCCATCTCGAATAGGCTTTCAGTCCAAATCGAAGCCGTAGAGGTTGGAGGTATTCTCAGCGAGAATTTTTCGTGCGTCGTCCTCGCCGACGCCGTTAAAATCTTTGGAGATCTTTTCGCGCGAGTGAGGCCAGAAGGTCGCGCTGTGCGGAAAATCTGAAGACCAGAGCAGATTGTCGACGCCGATGTCGTGCCGATGCGCGATGCCGAAGGTGTCGTCAATGAAAGTTGCATAGAGCTGCCGGCGAAAATAGTCGCTCGGTTTGAGCGTCAGTTTGGTCGAAAACGGGCTGCCATGCACGCGCGGTCCTTGGGCGTCGAAACGCTCATCCAGACGGTGCAGAAAGTAGGGAACCCAGCCGCAGTTGAGCTCCGCCGAGACAACCTTCAGGGCGGGGAATCGCTCCAAAACGCCGGACAAGATCAACGTCGAAAAAGTGGTTTCGACTTCGTGCGAATTGATGCCTGTGGCGATCATTCTTTTCTTTGCGCTCGAGTCCCAATCCACCCAGCGAAAGCCCGCGAATTCATGCAGGCTGAGGGGCATCGAAAGTTCCTGTGCCGCGGCCCAGAAGGGATCGTAGTCCTCCGCGTAAAAGGGCAACTCTTCCGGCGGCGAAGCCCAGACGATTGCTCCCGCCAATCCTTTCCTGGCGCAGTTCGCCAGATCTTCGGCCGCCAGCGTGGGATCGTAGAGCGAGATCAGCGCCAAACCTTTGAGACGTTTGGGCGAATAACTGCAAAATTCGGCAAGCCAGTCGTTATAGACCTGAAAACAGGCTCGCTGAAAACCGGCGTCTCTGATCCAGAACATACGGAAGCCGAGGGTGGTATAAAGTACATCCCCCGCGACGCCGTCCTGATCCATGTCTTTGACTCGCTGCGCCGGGTCCCAGCCGCCGCGGTGCGCACCGGCGTAGGAAAAGCTTTTCAACAACTGTTGCAGCTCTGCGAGGTTCTTGTTGGCGCCGAAGCCCAGGATCACGTTGTGAGGCTGACGGTCCTGTTCGATGAACCACCAGGCCCCGGGTTTGCCTTCATACTCCGTCTCCATGTGCGGCGCGATATCGCGGTATTTGACCGGTAAACGTTCCTGCCAAAGTTTCAACGGCTCGCTCACATGCGAGTCGGCGTCCAGCAATACGGATGGGATCATCATTCACTCCTATGGCGCCCTGCGCCTGGATATTAGCCCGGCAATCTTGCGGCTCAATTGAGTCGGCTTGGTGTAACCTAAGACAAGCCCGCAGGAGGAGTCAAGCATAGAAAGATCGCAAGTGCGATTGACTCGCTATGGCCGTGCGAATTATGGAGAGATTGACAGTTGTCGAAGACAGGAGCACTCCATGCCGTTTAGCTACGTCCAGTTCATGACCGAGTTGATGGCGCCGCAGCCCTATCCGCGACAGCCCAAATTTGCGCCGCCGCGGCTGGCGCCGTTGCGCAAGCCGATCGACCAAGCGACCATTGGTATTTTCACCAGCGCGGGGATCCAGGTGCGCGGCGACACTCTGTTGGCCGAGACCAACGATCTTGCTTATCGCCTGATCGATCGTGACACCCCGTATTCGGAACTTACCATCGCGCATCAGACGCCGGTGCGAAGCTGGGCGCTCGACGACCTCAACGTCGCCTTTCCGCGCGACCGGCTGATCGAGCTCGAAGCCGAAGGCACGATCGGTAAACTGGCGCCGAGAGCGGTTTCCATGGTGGGATCTATTTCAAAGTTTACCGAGCTGATAAAGACCGCGGTGCCGCGCATCAAAGCAGAATTCGACGCTCAGGGCGTCGATCTGGTTTTTCTTTTCCCCTTCTGACCGGCCTGCCATCGGTCCGTTGGACTGATCGCAAGGGCGCTTGAAGCGAGGGGAATGCCCACGCTGTCGATGAGCACGCTTTGGGAAGTCAGCATGGCCTTCAAACCGCCGCGCACGCTCTTCTTGGATTTTCCGCTCGGCTGTCCGGCGGGCAAGCCGAACGAGCCTGCACTGCAGCGCGACATTTTGCGCGCGGCGCTGGCGGCGGCGCCGGATTTCGACACGCATTGGAAAATTGTCGAGCTGCCGTTTCAGTGGTCGGCGGACGGCAGCCGGTACTGGGAAGAGGAAGTCAAAGAATTATATCGCAGAGGCTTGGGCACGGTCAGACGTCACGTCGCCGACCATCAGGCGGTCGGGGAGCCGCTGCTCGATCAGGAGACGGAATTCTCGCTGCGCTGCCAATGCTAAGCCGAGCTAGCGCTTTTTATAAACCTGATCGATGAATCCTTCCTTCACCAGGCGGTCGATGATCGAATTGTCGGCGAAGGTTTCGATGGGCAGGCCTTTCTTGCCCATGAACTCGAGGATGGTGGAGACGGCCTCGGCATCAACGCGCGGGACAGCGTCGACATACTTGGCGGCGTCGCTGTAAATTTCCTCGACCGCTTTCATTTCCTTGAGGCGCGTATAGCGGGCGACCGTTTTTAGGACGCGTTCCTTCTGTTGCGGATCGCGCAGCACGGCCACCCCTTCGATATAAGCGCGCATGATTCGTTCCAAAGTTTCCGGCGCGCGCCGGTAAAAGTCGCGGGAGACGACAAGCTGGCCCATGGAATAGTGAATGCCGGAATCGGCGAGCTCGATGAGAATTCGATGCGGCACGTCGGTGCGCAGAGTGGCGAGAACCGCGGCGTCGATCTGGCGGTGGCGAAAAGCGAGTCCGACCTCGAGCGTGCCGCCGAGCTGGCGAATATTTACGGCATTCTCCAGTCCGACCCGGCGCAGCAGGATGCGGGTCAAATTATCCGTGGTGGCGCCGAAGCGTGAAACGCCAAAAGTCTTGCCGCGCAACTCTTCGACATGGTTGATCTCGGGATGGACCCAGAGCCGGAGGTAGGGGCGGTTAGCCAGGCTTGCCACCGAGACGATGGAGGCGCCGCGGAGCACGGCTGCGATCACGGCGTTGGCGCCGGCGATGGCGGCCTGGACGTCGCCGCCGATCAACGCCGGCACCATGACCGGGCTGGAAGAGATAAAAATCAAGCTCGGCTCGACACCGTACTTGTCGAACGCGCCGATGTCTTTGGCCACCCACAGGCCCACTGCCGTCGGGCCGGTGGTGGAGTAGCCGAAATTAAGTTTGGCTTTTTCAGCAGCATCGGTTGCGCTGACCAAAAAGATCATAGCGAGTAAAACGAGCGGCATGCGCTTGAAAAAATCTGCTTGGCACTTCATTGGCCCTCCCGCGGTATTGAATCCGGCTGCGTCGTATCACGCGCTGAAGCAAACTGTCAATGTTGAGTGTTTTTAGTTCGGCGGTTCCTAAGCTCGAACGGAGCGTGGCGGTTGAACCGCTTGAACGATTTGAAACATCGTCCGAATCGCATCGGTTAGCCATCCAGCTCGGGATAGTGCCGAAAGATGCCTTCCTGGTTGAAAGAAAGACGGCGCGGTGATGCCAGATACGCAGCGATTCCGGGACGGGCGGCGACGAGATCATGCAGGGCCGCGACCTTTGGATACTTCGGCTCCAGCCGCGCCATGGTGCGCGGGAAGGCGTAGCGCAATCCTTCGATCATCTGAAACAGCGAAAGATCGACATAGCAAAGTTTCTTGCCGAGAAGGTGGGCGCTGCCCTTCGGATTCGTTTTCAGCAGTCTTTCGAAATAGGCGAAGAACTTCGGCAGGCGATCGGCTGTAAATTCAGCGGCGCGCCGTTTGGCCGCCGCTTTTTGATCTTCATAATAAAGACTGCCGGCGATCGGGTGGTGCGTGTCATGCACCTCGCTAACCCAATCGGCGATGGTCAGTTGCAACTGGTGCGCCCACAGACGGGTCGGTTCGTTTTTCGGAACCAGGTTAAGACGCGGGCCGAGATAAAAAAGAATGTTGGCCGTCTGCCCGATCACGAGCGTGCCGGCTTTGAGGAACGGCGGCGCGAACGGTGGATGTTTTTCCGAGCGGCTTTCCATCATCCTCATCATCACGGCCATGCCGCCTGGGTGGCGCGCGGCATCGGCATAATCCGCTCCGGCATCTTCCAACGCAAGCCGGATAAATTCACCGCGGCCTTGGATCGACGGCCAGTAGTAAAGCTCGTAACGCATGGCGGTTCTCCGCTCAGGTCAGGCACAAGGCACTAGGCAACAGTCACAATATCATGAGGGCACCGCGCCCTTACTCTTTACGTTAAATATTGCGCATGTTGTTTAAGTCACAATGCTCGCTATTTATGAATTAGCCGGGCAAATTTCCCCCCCGGTTCGCGCCAGTTCTTGATGATATCCTCGCCGTAGAAGCGGACCTTCTCGAATTCCTCCGGCGTCATAACGTCTTTGGCCGCCGAAGAATCGATCTTGGCCAACCACTTGGTGTCGATGTCGAGCCGCCTACTGCCTCGGGTGAGCGCATGGCTGTATAAGGTTTGGCCTTCGTTGCCGAGCAGCCAATTAATGTAAACCTTCGCGGCGTTCGATTGAGGAGCGTTCTTGATCACCGCCCTTGTGCCAGCACCGATTAAAAAATCCATTTTACACTCATTTTTGCGCCCTAGCTTTGCGCCGGCCGATGGCCGCTTCGGCGCGCGGGCTGATCGCGCGTTCCACGGCGATGTTCAAAAGCGCCGGCTTGCCGGACGCGAGGGCCCGCTCAAGCGCGGGTCTGAGGTCCGCAGGCCGCTCGACAAATTCGCCGTGGCCGCCGAGGCCCTGCACCATTTGGTCGTAGCGAGTCTGCAGCAAGTCCGTTGCGACCGGTCGGCCGTAGAGGCCGAGCTGGATCTGCCGGTCGATGCCCCAGGCCGAATCGTTGCCGAGCAGCGCGACGATGTCGAGCTTGTGCCGCACCGCGGTGTCGAATTCCATGCCGTTGAAACCGAAGGCGCCGTCGCCGGTAAGCAGGAAAACGCGGGAGTCGGGGTAGGCAATTTTCGCTGCCAGCGCTGTAGGCAATGATGAACCCAACATCCCCAGGCTGGATACGTTGAACCATCTTTTCGGCGTGAGCGCGGGAAGGGTGGCTCGGCCGAAGTGGCAAAAATCGCCGCCGTCAAACACCAGGCAATCGTCGGGGCGCAGCATGGACTTGAGCGTGTTGTGGACGAACAGGGCGTGCATCGGCACCTTCGGTTGCGCTAATTTGTCCGCCCACTCGGCTTGAGCAGCCTTGGCAGCGCGCAATTCATCCAACCAGGGGAGATCCTGCCACCGGTGATTCGCCGCTTCTTCGGTCAGCTGTTTCAAGATACTGGAGACGTCGCCGACCAGGCCGACGTCGACGCCGCGGTTGCGGCCGATTTCCAATGGCGAAGGATCGACTTGAATGATCTTGGCGCCGGCGGCGACGTGAGGCGGACGGCAGAAACCGATCGTGAAATCCTGCTTGCGGCCGAGCAGCAGGATCACGTCGGCGTCGCGCACTTTGGTCGCGGCGCGATTCAAACCGCGCTCGAAATAGCCGAAGGCGTAGGGGTGATCGTCGGCGATCAAGCCACGCGACTGTTCTTCCGTGACGATCGGCAGACGCGTGGTTTCGACGAAGCTCTGCATTGCTTGGCCCGACAGCGTGTAGCCGGCGGCGCTGCCGGCGATGACCAGCGGTTTTTGCGCGCGGTGCAATATCGCGATTGCCCGACGCACCTGTTCGGGGTCGCCGAGTTGTTTTGCTCTGGGCCGGTAGGCGTCGGCTTCGGTAAACACGACGTCGTCTTCCTCGACGCTGCGCTCCTGGACGTCGACGGGAATCGTCAGATGCACCGGGCCGCGCCGCCCGCTGAATGCCAAGCGCATGGCGCGCGCCACGAACTCGGGGATTCTTTTGACGTCGTCGACCATGAATGACCCCTTGCACATGGGCCCGGCCATGCCGACTTGATCGATTTCTTGTTGGCCGCCGCGTCCGAGGTCGTGGGTGTCGGCGCAGCCGGCGATCGAAATGACCGGACCTTCGGTGTGCATCGCGTTGGTGAGGCCGGGAATGGCGTTGGCGAATCCCGGCGTGGTGTACATGCATACGCCGGGCTGCTCGGTCATGCGCCCCCAGGCATCGGCCATGTGAACGGCGGCTTGTTCATGGCGGGTATCGATGATGCGGAAGTCCTGGTCCGCCATCACATCCAAAATCGGCAGGATATGATCGCCGGCCAGCGCAAAGATATTCTTTACGCCTTCGAGCTTGAGCGCTTTGCAGACGAGGTGACTGCCGGTGACTTTCGCCATGGGACCTCCGTTAGTTTGCAACCATCGCGGTTCGCGATTTCTCTACGGGAACTTTCGTTTAATACAGCTTAGCCGTGGTCGTCAACGGTGCCGCCCGGATCGGCGCCGAAGTAATCAATTCACAATCTTTCGACGGCGTCCATCTGGTTCGATGTACCGCGGCACTAAACTAGCGCGGCATGCCTCGATCAGCAATCGCCATTCGCTTGACAGGATGAGACGCGAGACAGTATGGGGGAGAAAAAATAACGTACCCAGCATCGAGCATCGGACCGCTGCACGAGTGAATACTATCTTTTTTCACATTAACCAGCGTTGCATGTCGACTCGGCTATGGCATTGCTGGGGTAGGATGAAATCCACATGATCAATTCGCGCGCGCGATACGACGTCCTCGTTGCCGGCGGCGGCAACGCGGGGCTCTGCGCTGCGATTACGGCGCGCCGCGCCGGCGCCAGTGTGCTCTTGCTCGAAGGCGCGCCGAGGGAATGCCGCGCCGGCAACAGCCGCCACACGCGCGACATTCGCTACATGCACAAAGCCGCCACGGATTACGTCACCGGTGCGTATCGGGAGGAAGAGTTTTGGGAGGATCTGCGGCAAGTCACCGGCGGAAAAACCAACGAATCACTCGCGCGGCTAACGATTCGGGAATCCGAAGAGCTGAGCGACTGGATGCCGGCCAACGGCGTGCGCTGGCAGAAGCCGCTCCGCGGCACGCTGCATTTGGCGCGGACCAATTTATTCATGCTCGGCGGCGGCAAGGCGATGACCAATGCCTACTATGACACCGCGTCCCGGCTCGGAGTGGAGATTGGCTACGATTTCGAAGTTCGCGAGCTCAAGATTCACGACGGTGAATTTCACTCGGCGAGCGTGTTCTATCAGGGTGCATCGCGAGAGATAGCCGCCGGCGCGATCGTGGTCGCGTCCGGCGGATTCGAGGCCAATATTGCCTGGCTGAAGGAATATTGGGGTGACGCCGCCGAGAATTTCATCATCCGCGGCACCAAGCACAACCAGGGAATTCTTTTGAAACAGCTGCTTGAGCATGGCGCCCAACCGATCGGCGATCCGCGCGGCTGCCACGCGGTGGCGCTCGACGCGCGCGCGCCGAAGTTCGACGGCGGCATCGTCACGCGCCTCGACAGCCCGCCGTTCGGCATCGTCGTCAATAAAAACCTCGAGCGCTTCTACGACGAAGGCGAAGACTTCTGGCCGAAACGCTATGCGATCTGGGGAAGGCTCATCGCCGAGCAGCCGGACCAGATCGCCTACTCGATCGTCGATGCCAAAGCGTTGCCGCATTTCATGCCGTCGGTCTTCCCGCCGTTCGAAGCAGACTCGATTGCCGAGCTCGCAAACGCCCTCGGTCTCGATCCGGCGCGGCTAACGTCAGCGGTTGATCAGTTCAACGACGCGGTCAGGCCGGGTGAATTCGATCCGGCTATTTTGGACGACTGTCGCACCGAGGGCATGGTCCCGCCGAAGAGCCATTGGGCGCGAGCCATCGACACGCCGCCGTTCTACGGCTATCCGCTCCGTCCGGGCATTACGTTCACTTATCTCGGCGTTGCGGTGGACGAGCGGGCGCGCGTCGTCATGCTCGACGGCAAGCCGGCGCGAAACATTTTTGCCGCCGGGGAAATCATGGCGGGAAATATTCTCGGCCGGGGTTACCTCGCGGGATTCGGTTTAACCATCGGTTCGGTTTTCGGCCGAATTGCCGGGCGGGAGGCGGCGCGCCATGCCGGAATTTGATCTATTCAAGGACGGCGAGCGCCAGATGCGAATCTGCAACGCCTGCCGCTATTGCGAGGGCTACTGCGCGGTTTTCCCGGCGATGGAGCAGCGCCGGACGTTTTACCAAAGCCGATCTCACTTATCTTGCCAATCTCTGCTTCGACTGCCGCGACTGCTATTACGCCTGCCAGTATGCGCCGCCGCATGAATTCGGCGTCAATATTCCCAAGCTGATGTCCGGGCTGCGTGCCGATACCTACCGCGAATTTACCTGGCCGGCGATTCTGTCGGGCTTGTTCAAACGCAACGCATTAGCGGTCAGCGTGATCACGGCGGCGTCGATTGTCGTGATTCTCGCTCTTGTCCTCGCGTTTAGCGGCGCTGATGTTTTATTCGCTACACATCTCGGAGAAGGAACGTTTTACCGAATCGTGCCATTCGTCGCGATGACCGTGCCGCCATCGCTGATCGCAATGTATGGTTTCATGGTCTTCTTCCTCGGCGCGCTCCGCTTCTGGCGGGAAACCGGCGGGCCGATCTCTGAACTGGTGGATGCGACCGCACTGTGGCGCGCGACCAAAGACGCTTTCGGCCTCGCCTACATGAAAGGCGGCGGTGCCGGCTGCAACTATCCCGGCGAGAGCTTTTCGCGCTCGCGGATGTGGTATCACCATTTAACTTTCTACGGATTTCTCCTCGACTTTGCCGCTACGACGGTCGCGGCCTTTTACAATCACTTTTTAAATTGGCAGGCGCCTTATCCTTATTTGAGTGCGCCGGTGGTGCTCGGCACCGTCGGCGGTATTGCTCTGATGATTGGGACCGTCGGTTTGCTCTCCTTGAAGTGGAGAAGCGACCGCACGCCGGCCGACGCGACTATGCTGAATATGGACGTAGCCTTTCTGGCGATGCTGTTTCTGACCAGCTCCACCGGCCTCGCGCTGCTCGCGTTTCGCGAAACCGCCGCGATGGGCACGCTGCTGGTCATTCACCTCGGCTTCGTCGCCGGATTATTTATCACGGCGCCCTACGGCAAGTTCGCCCACGTGGTCTACCGTTACGCCGCGCTGGTCCGCTACGCGATCGAGCAAAGGCAGGCGGATGAACACGCTTCATAAAGCACATGCGGTGAGTGCCTCGAAGTTGAACTGAGTCCGTAGAGCGGTCAACAGTCCGGCCGAATTAGGCCGCGGTCCGTTAGGGAAATAGGCCGCCGGCCCGGTCGGCCTATGCCGGAAACCCCAATGTTGACAAAGCTCGGTTAGCTGATGGATATTGCGACCGAATTCACGTTTTATCGTTCGAGCCGTCACCGGGATAGGCCGACCGGCAATTGTCGGCGGCTACGGCGGCTCATTTAATACGTTAGGCTGTAGGAGATGTGGGATGAACGGGAAAATCGTTACGCTTAGCGTCATCTTCGCCCTGGGGTTCTTCTCGGTGCGCGTTTCCTCCGAGGCGCAGCAGGCGAAGAAAATTCCTCGGCTAGGGTTCATATCCTCCTTTGGCAGTCCTAAAGATCCATGGCCGTTCTTCGAGTCATTCCGGCTAGGACTCCGCGAGCTAGGTTATATTGAAGGTCAAAATGTACTGATTGAAAACCGATATCCCGAGGGCAGGCGGGATCGAATGGCTGCGCTCGTAGATGAACTTGTTCAACTAAAAGTCGACGTGATTGTCGCGGCCAATAATACGGTTATTCGTGCCGCTCAGAAAGCAACCAAGACGATTCCAATTGTGATGGTGAGTTCCATCGATCCTGTTGCCGCCGGGTATGTGACCAGCCTTGCACGTCCAGGTGCAAATATCACGGGTCTTTCTCCTCTCATTCGCGACTTAAGCGCGAAACGCATGGAGCTACTTAAAGAACTACTACCCAATCTGTCGCGAGTCGGTGTTCTCTGGGACGCGGACGGCCCGGGGCCAGCAATCGCTTTTAAAGAGTACACCGCAGCGGCGCAGGCTTTTAAACTAGATCTCCAATCCCTTGAGGTGCGCGGTCCCAGACCCGATCTTAAGGGCGCATTCCAGGCTGCAAGAAAGAGGCGCGTGGACGCGCTCATCATCGTTATCAACCCGCTGATCGGCCAGCATCAAAAAGAAGTCCTCGAACTCACTAAAAAAAACCGCCTCCCTTCATTGACTGAAAATAGTCAGCTTGTAGACGCCGGTGGTCTTTTGTCCTATGCAGCAAACTATTCTGATATGTACCGTCGCGCCGCCACTTACGTAGACAAGATTCTGAAAGGAGTGAAACCTGCTGATCTGCCGGTCGAGCAGCCGACAAAATTTGAGCTGGTGATCAATCTCAAGACAGCCAAGGAGATCGGCCTCACGATTCCGCCGAACGTGCTGGTGCGGGCGGACCGAGTTATCAAATGATGATGGAAAAAGGCAGATCAAGCCCAATTGTTGACACCGTTGCCTAACCCTCGACTTGAGACCGACGCCAAAGGCGCGGCTCAGCCTGACACGTTACGCGGCAGGATACACCGCGATAGGGATTGCATTTCGTAAGTAGTCCAACCGAAGGAAATCGCTAATGGCCGATCAATCAATCCGCTTCGACGACGGCGCTGCCTACGAAAGATTCATGGGAAAGTGGAGCCAGCTAGCAGGTGAAACGTTTCTCGACTGGCTAGCGCCACAGCCAGGATTACGGTGGCTCGACGTTGGCTGCGGCAACGGCGCTTTTACCGAAATGCTCGTCGGGCGCTGTGCACCAGTCTCTGTGCAAGGAATAGACCCGTCTGAGGCGCAGCTCGCCTTTGCTCGCACACGACCCGCGTCGCGTGTGGCGCAATTTCATCAGGGCGATGCAATGTCGCCGCCTTTCCCCGACGACACTTTCGACGCAGCTGTCATGCCACTGGTGATCTTCTTCGTTCCCGACCCAGCCAAAGGCGTTGCCGAAATGGTGCGGGTGGTCTGCCCAGGCGGCACAGTCGCAGCCTATGCGTGGGACATGTTTGGCGGTGGATTTCCTTACGAGGCATTGCAGGCTGAAATGCGCGCGTTGGGTATTACAGTTCCGCTACCGCCAAGCTGTGGCGTGTCACGAATAGACGCCATGCGGGATTTGTGGACCAATGTCGGGTTGCACGCGGTCGAAACGCGGGAGATCACTGTGCAACGAACGTTCGCCGACGTCGACGACTACTGGACGACCATCCTCATGGGGCCAAACGTCGGCCCCAAGGCCGCAGCAATGGCGTCCGAGGATCTTGCGCTTCTCAAGGCTCGGGTGCGCGAGCGCTTGCCGGTAGATGCCATGGGGCGCATCACCTATAGTGCCCGGGCTAACGCGGTAAAGGGTCGAGTATCCAAGTAATGTGAAGGATGAATCTCTGTATGGCTCTAGGAACGTCGGATTACTTGGGAGCGTTTTGAATTGCTGTAAAGTCGTAGTAATCCAATGCCCCATAACAACGCGTCGCAGAAGACCGCCACCGGCGGCGGCTGAACGCCATCGTTAATACAACATCGCCCCATTTTCAGCTCTCGATCCTTAACCGGCTGTCTCTATCCGCCCTTCGATTAAGCCCATAGGCGCTGCTTCACATACACGGTTAACTAGAACCAAAATGTTAGGCCTGGAATCGGTACAGCCTACAAGTGTTTTCCACGGTCCACATCAGCCTCAATGGTCTTTAGCAAACTGTTGTCGTAGAGCGATTTCAACTCGACTTTCGGCAGCGGCGGGCCCTGTGCTTGCATGGCATCCAACGTAGCGCGCAGCGAGGCTTCGTCGATGTACGGCATGCGCGGCAGGTCGGGGACTAAATCATCGTAAAATCTATTGAGCACGTCGGGATCGCGCTGGCGTGTGTCTTTGGCGATCACCTTCATCGTGACTTCCCGTTGACTCTTGACGTAGGCGAGGGCTTCGACGTAGCCGCGCAGGAAGGCGTCGACAATCTCTCGCTTCTCGCGCAGGAAGCGCTTCGGCGTCGCAGTCACGGTGATCAGCTCGCGGATGGTCGATCGCAATCCAAGCCGGCTATTTTGCTTTTTTGAGCATTTCTTCCGCCGTGGCGATAAAGGCGCGGACCTTGGGTGAGACGAAGCGCTGCACCGGGTAAACGAACGAGAAGGCGACCGGCGGTCCATGCCACTCGGGCAAGACGCGCCGGAGCCGTTCATCGCGCGCTTCCTCGGCGCAGAGAAACTCGGGCAAGTAAACGATGCCCTGGCCGAGCAAGGCGAATGCTTTGAGAGTTTCGAAGTCGTCGGCGCGCAGCCGACCCGTAATCGCCGGTTGGGCGCTTTCGCGGCCGTTGGTGAGGTCCAAGCGATTTCCTTTGAGCAGGGAAAAGCGCAGGAGCTCGTGCTCCGGCAATTCTTTCGGATGTGAGGGAGTGCCGCGTCGCTTGAGATAGTCAGGACTGGCCCACAAGCCAAAATGACCGAGGGCGAAGCGCTTGGCAATGAGGCGCGAGTCGGCGAGCCGGCCGGCACGGATCGCCAAGTCGATGCCTTCTGCGATGAGATCGACGACGCGATTGGTGATGATCAGGTCGATCTGGAGCTTCGGATGGCGCCGGAGAAATTCGCGCACCAGAGCGGCGAGCAAACTATGGCCGAGCTCCACCGGGGCGGTGAGGCGCAAACAGCCCTGGGGCTCCTGCTGCGCGCCGGCCAGCTCGGACTCGGCGGCTTGCAGTTGTTCCAACGCCAAAACGCATCGCTGAAAATAAATTTCTCCCGCCTGAGTGACGCGCAGCCTGCGGGTGGTGCGTTGCAACAAGGTTACGCCGAGGCGTTTCTCCAAAGCCGACACCTTGGCGCTGACCGTGGAGTTGGGCATGCCGAGCAACTTAGCCGCGCCGCTAAAACTCCCCGCTTGAACCACCTTGACGAAAATCTCGATGCCGTCCAGCTCCATCCGGGCGATTGTACATTAGGCGGAAGAGTGTTTCCAAGTTTCCCCATCTAGTCGGCGAGGCTCTCAGTGTGTACCTTAAAGGCAGTCGCTTGAGTATCTTTTGCATCGAAAGGAGCGCAAATGACCTTAACGTCAAGAAGAATTTTAAAGGTGATCGAGCCGCAGGCGGTCGTCGAGGGCGCGGGCGTTAGGCTCAAACGGAGCATCGGCACGCGCGAACTCGACTACCTCGATCCGTTTTTGCTGCTCGATCATTTCGCTTCAAAGAACCCGGCGGATTATCGGGCGGGCTTTCCGCTCCATCCGCATCGCGGCATCGAGACCGTGACCTACCTGCTCACCGGCGCGGTGCGCCACAAAGATTCGGTCGGTAACGCCGGCGAAATCGGTCCCGGGGATTTGCAGTGGATGACCGCCGGTCGCGGCATCATGCATGAAGAGATGCCGCAGGTGCGGCCGGAAGGCGTGGCGGGATTTCAACTCTGGGTCAACTTGCCCAAGAAGGATAAGATGATTCCACCGCGCTATCAGAACGTTCACGCCAACGAGATCGCCGTGGTCGAACGCGACGGCGGCGCGACCATCCGGGTGATCGCCGGCCGTGTCGACGGCGTCAACGGACCGATCAGCGGCATCGCCGCCGAGCCGATGTATCTCGACATGTCGATCGCGGCCAATGGCTCGTTCACTTTGCCGATCCCGCGCGGCCATTCAGCGTTCGCTTATGTCTACGAGGGCGAGGGACGATTCGACGCCGATGATTCAGTCGTCGTTGCCGCGCCGAAGCTCGTGGTTTGGGACGACGGCGATCGCGTTACAGTGCGGGCGGCGGAGAACAGTGTGCGTTTTCTCCTGGTGTCGGGAAAGCCTTTGAACGAGCCGATCGCCCGCTATGGGCCGTTCGTGATGAATACCAAAGGGGAGATTGAACAGACGCTGCGCGAACTGCAGCAGGGAACGTTTGCGCGCTAGCTGCGCGCGCAAGGTAGCGATTCTCAAGTCGCGGTGCCGGCTAGTCATCGTCTTTCTTAGGCTGACTTCGGCCGTCGCCGCGCGCGCGTCAGCGCATGGTCAAGCCGTCGCTTCGGCAAGGCTAACTCCCTTTCAAGTGGCTGCTTACACGTCCCGGTCGTGATATGATTCACCGCATGAAAAATAGCGGGCCGATCCAACTAAGTCCGGAACAGGAGGCGATCCGCAAGCCGTTGCTGGAGCTGCATGGAGCTTTGCTTCGGTTGCACAAGGCCCTGATCGAATCGGAGCGGGTCGTGTACGAGCAAAACGTAAGCCCGATCCAATCGCCGAATCACTTTTTTCAGCTGCTGACCAATGATCCTTGGTTTGCCTGGCTGCGGCCGATTACCCAACTGATCGTCGCCATCGACGAAACCCTCGACGCCAAAGAACCTCTAGCCAACATGCACGTCGACGCGGTGATGAACCAATCGGTGTTTTTGCTGGTGCCGGCAAATAGCGGCAATGAGTTTGGCGAGCGTTATGTCGCCGCCTTGCAGCGCGACCCGCGCGTGGTGCTCGCCCATGCGCAAGTGGCCAAGCGCATCGGCTCGGGTGCTCCGCCGGCGTGAATTTATTCCAACTACCCTCGGGTCGCGATTACTCAAGCTGGCTGTCGCAAGCCAAAAAGCAGGGACGGATTGAAAACCCACCCCTACTGAAACGATGCTGTCGCCCTTCTTTGCGGTTAGGATTTCAAATACTTGTTGAAATGATCAAGGGTGCGCTGCCAGGCGAGTTTCGCGGCGGCTTCGTCGTAACGCGGCGTGGTGTCGTTGTGGAAGCCGTGATTGGTTCCAGGATAAATGTAAGCTTCGTACCTGATGTGGTTGGCTTTCAGAGCCTCTTCGTAGGCGGGCCATTTAGACAGGACTCTAGGATCCTTCTCAGCGAAGTTCAGCAACATCGCGGCTTTGATTTTCGCCACCTCGGCAGTCGCCGGGGCGAGGCCGTAGAAGGGAACGCCCGCGGCGAGCTGCGGCATGCGCACCGCTAGAATGTTCACAATATCTCCGCCGGCGCAGAAACCGACTGCGCCAAGCTTTCCTGTGGACTGCGGGTGCTTTAGCAAAAACTCCGCGGCCGCAATGAAGTCTTCAGCGATTTTCCCTCTGTCGAGCTTGCGCTGCATGGCAAGGGCTTTTTCGTCCGCTTCAGCGCCATACTTGTCGACGCTCGGATAACCGCCCAGCGGCCACAGCGCATCCGGGGCGAAAGCCATGAAGCCGGCCACGGCCAAGCGCCGTGCCACGTCTTCGATGTAAGGGTTGAGACCGCGATTTTCGTGAATCACCAGCACCACGGGAAATTTGTCACCGCTCGCCGGGCGCGCGAGCAGGCCGCGCATTTTACCGTCCGACGCATTGCCCTTGGCCGAAGGGTACATCGTGTACTCGGCCTTGATGCGCTTGTCGTCTTTGGGGACCTGCTGCGCCCAAGCGTAGTTGGGCCGGAGCATCTCCCACAATCCCATCGCCGTCAGCCCCCCCACGGCGAACTTCGCTGCCCCGTCCAAGAACTCGCGGCGGCTGATGGCGCCATGGACGTACTTGTCTAACAGACTTAGCAGGTGTGGATCAAAATCACTGGTCTTCTTGCGCTCCATCGAATGATATCCTCATATTAAAATTGAAATCTTGGGAACAGGGCGACCCGGAATCCGGTGTTAAAGTGCGCTTTCCGGAACCACATTCGACTCACACGACTGTTGAGAGGCTCATTTATTATTTAAGCTCATTCTGAGACGGGACTTAGCTCTACAGATGCTTTTGGAAAAACTCCAGCGTCTTGGCCCACGCTTCTTTCGCCGCCTCTTCCCGGTAACTGCGTGGATTGTTGTCGCTATTGAATGAGTGGGGAGCGCCCGGGTATATTTTGTACTCAAACGATTTGCCGTATTTTTTCATAGCCTGTTCCAGTTTCGGCACGCCCGATGTGATCCGATCGTCCGCGCCGCCGTAATGTCCTAAGACCGGCGCCGTGATATTTTTGACATCCTCGATGTTCGCCGGGTTATCGCCGTAGTACACTACCGTGGCCGCAACGTCTTTGCTGCGCGTTGTAAACATGAGCGCTTTGCCGCCGCCCCAACAGAAGCCCACTACGCCGATCTTGTTGGCGCGGACAAAGTTTTGCGCGTTGAGATAACGGACCGCGCCGGCAAGGTCCTCGGTAATCATCTCGTTTGTCAATTTCCGGCCCGCGGCGATCGCCGCGTTTCGATCGGCGAATGAACTCGTCCCGCCCGACCGGGACAGCAGGTCGGGCGCCAGCGCGACGTAACCGGCTTTTGCAAACCTTCGCGCCACGTCCCGGGTATGCTCGTCGATGCCGCTCCATGCGTGAACGACTATGATGGCGGGACGCGCGCTGTCCCCTTTGAGCCGCGTTAGATAACCGCCGATGGCGGTGCCGTCAGCCGCGTCATATTTAATTTCGCTCGAAGCCAGTGCCGCGTCGTGGGGGTCGACCAGATTGGCGTGGCTCGTGGCCGGCGCAACCGCATCAACTAAGGTCGTCGCAGCCGCAAGGCTCCCGGTTAAGACTAATGCCCTGTGCAAGAACTCCCGGCGTGTGAGTTTGCCGTTGCGAAAATCCTCGCTCAGCCTTTCAACATTAATTGCCATCATTGTCTCCCGGACGTTTCAAAATTGAATCATTTCGAACTTTGTCAAGGTCGTCTGCCGCGATACACCCGGTGCTTTGGTGAAATGATACGCAGTATACTGCTCGAAATAGGTGTCTTCCGAAGACATGCCGTCTACCGGAACGATCACTTTAAAGCCTCTGAATGCGGCTTGTGTGCCTGTGGCGATTACGGCGCCATGAGCTGCTGTGCCGACGACGATCACGGTCTTGATGCCCTTGTCGCGCAAGATCTTGTCCAAGTCCGTCCCGACAAACTTGTCAGCGGACGACTGCACCAGGGGTTCGCCGGCGAGCGGCGCGACTTCCGGGAAAATGTCGGCCGGCTTCGACGATGAAGTATAGCTGTAAATTATGGATACGCCTTTGCTCCTGGCCTGAGACAAAAATGCTTGAATCTTCGGCACGGACGCGACGCAGCGCGGCCGCCTTTTGTTATTGCAAGACTGCTTCAGGATATCCAGGACTAGATACGCAGTAGATTTTGGATCGTCGATTTTTACCGGTTTCAACTCCGGCGGCTTGGGGGCCTGCACGCTGGCCCATTCGTCTATGATCGTCTTCGACTGCGCGAAAGAGATACCGGCGCAGAACAAAACAGCGTAAAACGACAGGCACATTGCCCGCCCTAGCCTGATTGAACGATATTTCCTTGATGGTAGTGTGACCACGATTTTCCCCTTTTTTATTTTGTCACCATTTTCGACGTTAGCTAACGCTCACCCGAGCGAAACGATCCACCCGTTTATGTTGTAAGAATTCGAGGAGCAAACTACCGGAATAATAGGTTTAGTCAATACACCTTAGCAAGTCTCTTTCGGGGTACATTTTTGGCTACTCACTAGGGTTAAGCCGGCGCTTAAATTGGCTATTGAAGGGTCTATGGCGAAGGAGCCTTTTCTGCGACGTACGTCGGATGAGGACGGGATCAGGCGTCCGCTCCTTGAATTACACGATGCACTGCTGCTTTGCACAAGGCTCTGCTCGACTTCGAGCGCGCGGTTTACGAAGCAACGGTCGGGCCGATCCGTTCGCCCAATCATTTTTTTTCAACGCTGACCGGCGATTCATGGTTTGCCTAGCTACGGCCGATCTCGCAATTAATCGTTGCAATCGATGAAACTCTGGACGCGAAGGAAGGCAAGCGTCTATTTATTATCCGAACAGATGAAGAAGCGCAGGAAGGATCGTCTCATCTCTTTCCTGATCCCGCACGCGGGGAAGGAGGTAGGAAGGGGCTTTCCCCATACTGTGCGGTGAAAACTTGTTCGCTAGGCGATCCGGCACCCTAAAAGCGGAGAAGAGTTGCCTAAGCCGGCGTTACTCCGAGATGTCCATCAGAATTCCGTCCGGATCTGCAAACGCGTGTTGGCCGACCGGGCAGGCATCCATGTCTTTTAGCAGGCCGCCGCCCTGGGGACCGCCGCCAATTTTTTTTGCTGCGCATTCGGGATGGGCCGCCGCGATTGCGTCCAAGTCCTTCTTGGTTTGCTCTACGCTTTCAACTTTAAAGCCGACGTGATCGAAGCCTTGCCGCAAGCTGCGATAATATCCGTTGTGACAGCGCCGGATAATTAAACGCACTTTGCCGTCGGTCAAGGTGATCGATCCCTCCTCGCCAGCTTCCTCGACCCCTTTGAGCTCCAGCACTTTGGTGTAAAACTCGGCTACTTCATCGGGCTTTCTGGCGCGCAGCGCGATGTGGTTGAGCCAGCGCGGCTGCTCCCAGCCGTCTGTAGCGTAACCTTCGCGGACATTTTCCAGCCCTTTTTGAGATAAATCGAACTGGGTCCCGGTCGGATCTTGCGCCCGGGTGCCGGCGAAGGGAACGTAGGTCAACGCCCGCGTATGCAGCAGGTCCGGATAGAACCGATTGAGCCGGTCAACCGCTTCTTTCACGTCGTCGACCTCAAAGCCAAAGTGATCGAGGCCCTGATTGCCGCCGGCCCGCTTCGCTAAGAGCGCCAGACCGATGACACCGTCACTGATATGGCCGCGGTCCGGGTTGGACTTTCCGGTGTCGTCAGTCAAGCCGGTGGTGATCTGCTTCATCCCGAAGATCGTCTGATAGAACTTGAACTCGGTGTCATAACGTTCCGTGTGGGTGGCCACGTGGCGGATTTTGGCGATCATAGGAGGGTGCTCCTTCCGAAGTTCAAGATTAACTCCTTCTAGGTTAGGCCGGGCAAGGTTGTCAAGGCTCAAGGAATGAAAACGTTCCAATCGTTCGAGTCGTTCAAAATGTTCCAAACGTTTACGAGGATTGACTGGAAGAGCAGCGGCTTGTTAGGCTCCGCGGCTCGTGCCGCCCAAACAATTCGAGGGAGGAGATCGGAACCATAGCGAAATACCTTGGCGTCAAAGATCCATCCTTAGCCGGGGAAGTGTAAGACCGTCACCCGAGCCGCCACGGCGGATTCAGTTATCTTGACGACGCGTGGATGCGCGGCGCCATCGATTTCACCAAGAAAAGCTTAGACGTAACTAAAGAGATACCGCCCAGCCAGGTGTTTGACTTCAGCTTCGTCGAAAAAACGCTGGGGCAGAAGAATTGACTTGATTTCTAGCAAGCCTGGGCCGGCCAGTTTGATCACGATCACGAGCCACGAACACGACTAGCCGGATGGTTTCAGAAAAGTGTGGGACGCATATTTTCCGGAGTACTACTCGAACTATCCCTCGGCATGCAAAACCTTGCCGCCGGCCTCGACCGGCTTGGCATCGATAAGGATGAACGCGATTTTGCAGGGCTCCGTACTGCGATTGATCCAGTTGTGAATCGTGCCGCGCTGCACAAGCATGTCGCCGGCCATGAGATGGACCATGGTATCGTCCATCTCCATGTCGATCTCGCCCGACATGACGATGGCATAATCGATTGAATCCGTCCGGTGAATACGCGCCGAGACGCCGGGCAGAAACTCGACGACGCGAAAGACCGTGCCATTTTTCAACGTCGTGCCGACCTCGCGCTTTCCGCCATCCTCATCGCTCGTGTTGTCGACCGGAAAACCTTCCGTCGTCCAGACCACGCAAGCCGACCGCCCCGGCCGTCCGGAAGGGGGATTCTGAGTAACCTCATCGATCTTGACCACGGCACGCCCGCTGGCGTCGTGGCCGGTGACTACGCGTCGTAGGTGAAGTGGCATTTCGTTTCTCCATTTAGAATTGCCCGGTCGCTCTGATTCCGTAGTTTCAAATTGATTCGTAGAACATGTGAGAACCAGATTCAATTAATGTCGTGTTGGTTTTTTTGGCACAATTTCCTAGAATCTGACGGGAAACACCTACTAGGCCGCGCCCGCTTTTAGCCGTTGAATTGTACCTCGGTTGCGCGCAGCTGCTGAAATAATCCTGAAAAGTCGGCATCTCAGCGCAATCGTCAACGGGGCGATGATTAGAACACCTTGACCCGGAACAAACATTGCTTCTTATTGGCATCATGGCCAACGAGCACAGATTGCCAATCTGTCGCCTTTGCGATAGCGAGAACGTGCGCGAATCTCACGTTAAAAACTTCGGGGAAAAGATCCTAACCGTTGCTTTCGTCAGACCATTTCGTTGCATCGACTGCAAACATCGATTTTGGGGATTCTCTCGAGGATCGGCCCGCCCCGCGACCCGTGTTTCCCGTCCCAACCAGAAACGCCGGTAGTCAGAATCCAGCTTTATGCCCCAGAAAGCACCGCGTCGCCGTGCGCTTTCTAATTCAGCTTCACATCGACGACGACAAAGTCATCCGACGCGAGCGCTTTTTCGAAGACCGGTTTCAACTCTTCCTGCTTTGTCACTGCGAACCCTTTGGCGCCGTAGAGCTCGGCGAGCTTGGGCAAGTCGGGGATGAACAGCTCGGTGCCGATGACGCGGCCGCCGTAGGTTTTCATCTGGTCGCGCTTCATGCCGCCGTAGGCGTTGTTGCGCAGGATGAGGACGAAGATTGGGATTTTGTGATACGTCGCCGTGGCGAGCTCTTGTTGCTCCATCATAAACGAGCCGTCGCCAGTGACGCAGATCACCCGGGCGTCGGGGCGGCCGAGCTTGACGCCCATGGCGGTTGCCAGCGCGGTGCCGATGGCGCGAAACTCGCCGGCGTGGATGATCGGGTTGACCGCATCGATGCCGCGGAGCGTGTCGCCGGTCATCCCCGACGTGGTGAGAATCTCGTTGCCTTTGAGCAGGTCATTGAGCGCGCGCATGACCGACGCATAGGTCAGGCCCTTGTTGGCCGGGTTCTGTTCGACTTCGTTTTCCCAGGACCGTTTGGCGTGCTGGATCGCTTGCGCTCTTGCGCCGTTCGCCGCGGGCTTTGGCTGGCGTTTTTTGACTTCGTCGATGATCGCGCGCAGGGCAACCTTGGCGTCGGCAGTAATCGACAAGGCGGTGGGGTAGTTGCGGCCGAGCTCGTCGGGGTCGGTGTCGATCTGCACGATCTTAGCCTTCTCGGGAATGATCTCGTGGCCGAAGCGCATTGTCGTGCCTTCGCTGAAGGTCGTGCCGAGGGCCAGGATCAAATCCGCCTCTTGGAAGAATTTGCGCGAGTAGGGGCGACTGCCGAAGCCCAGGCAGCCGAGCGCAAGCGGATGATTCTCGGGGAAAACTCCTTTGGCCGTGTAGCTCACGGCGACGGGCAGCGATAATAAATCGGCGAGTTCGCGCACTTCTTCCCGCGCCCCCGCCCAGTCGACACCGGTGCCGGCGAGCACCACCGGCGTTTTGGCCTGGAGCAAGAGATCCACCGCCGCTTTCTCCGCGCCGGCGTCCATGGCCGGCGCGACCGGCTCGGCGGTCTTGGCGAAGCTCAACGGCTCGGGCAGTTGGGCATGCTGCAAGTCTTCCGGGACGATCAGAAAAACCGGGCCCTGGCGGCCGCGCGTGGTCTGGCGAAACAGCGAGTCCATCAATGAACCCAATTCTTCGATCCGTTCGAGCCTGGCGCTCTGCTTGGTGATCGGCTGAAACATGCGGACATGCTCCATGCCGTGAAACGATGAATAACGGCCCTTTGAGTAAGCCGCGGTGTCGATGTCCGACGAGATGACGAACAAGGGCACGGACTCTTTGTGCGCTTGCGCCACGGCCGTGACGATGTTCGTCGCGCCGCCGGCGGCCGAGACCAGACAGACCGCCGGCTTCTTGGTGGCGCGCGCGTAGCCAAGCGCCATGTTGCCGGCGCCGCCCTCGTGCTGCGCGTTGACAAAACGCATGTGCGGCCGTTTGGCGATGGCATCGCCGATCGCGAACGAAGTGTGGGCGAGCACGCCGAAAATATTCTCGACGCCTCGCGAGCCTAAATATTCGATCAAAGCATCGGCAACGTTTGTTTCAGCCATCGTGCGCCTCCTCGATTGATTCTCAGGTTTGATTATTGCAGCGGCGGAGAAAAAGCAAATTGACTTTGACGGCGGGCTGCGACCGCTCAGCTTCCCGCCGGCGAGCGCAATGAATCTTGCGGCGCCGGCGAGTTCTTGGCCGCGCGCCTCACCGCGCGCAGGTTATTCATGAGAAACAGCAGGATCGCCAGTGCATTGAGCGCTCCGCCCCATTGCTGAGCTACTGTGATATCCGCGAGATCGCCGAAGACGCGCAGGACGAGCGATAGATGAAGCAGGATCGCGTGAACATAGAAGCTTTTTAGAAACGCCATTTTTACGCCCGTGATCACGGGGAGAATGACCGGGCCATGGGCGAAAATCATCGAAAAGACAAAGCCCAAAAAAATCGAGTGGAGCATGGCGTCGTAAAGCGGCCCGGCGACAAAAGAACCGGCGAACCGCAACCATAGGGCCCCGCCAACCGCAAGCCAAAAGTATCCGGCGATCAAACAGCTCGCCATGAAACGCGGCAAGCCCGGCTGGCGCAAACTTTGCCAGACGAGGTCGTAGCGCAGAAGCCAGAGCGCCAGCGCGATCAAGCCGGCGCCGGCGATGCGCACACCGGTAAAAATTCCAAACATGGATGTGACCAGGCCGAGCAGAAGGATCGCGGCACTCGAGCGGAACAGTAGGCGCACGTTTAACGGCGGCCGGCGAATCCGGGTGAGCTCCAGTCTTTCACCGGCGATCATCAACACCAGAAAACCGACCCACCAAGGAACGACCTCGGAAAGGGAGGTGTCGGTCATCCAGTTCAGATTCCCAACTCCCAAGCAAAGGGCGCTCAACATCATGATAACGAAGTGTTCCGACGGCTGGCGCCGGTAAAGCCAGGCGAAAAACAAGACGAATAAGGAAGCGGCGATAAGCGCGAGCGAAGCGACCGCCTGCCGAGGCGCGCCGAAGAGGAGCGAGAGGTAACTCAAGGCGCTGAATAATGGAACACCGTAGACCCAAAGTCGGTCGACGGCGACGGCGCGCTCGAGACCGATAAGTGTGCCGAGAAAACCGATGATCATGAGCGGACCGTGCAACGAAGTGAAATCGGCATCAGGCAACCGCAGGTCCCAGCCCAACCGGGCTAAGCCGGTCCAAAGTGCCGCCAGCAGCGAGATGCCGGCCAAAGCCATGAGGATGAAGCGAGCGGAGCGAGGCATTTGAGTTACGCTGCTAATTGTCTTTACCAGGGCGCGCCGCGCACGAGCATGGTTCCCAGGATGATCGCGATCAAGGCCAACAGTAGGTTGACCCGCGCGAAGCGAACGGCTTGCCGGCGTAGTCGGCCGCTTGCCGCCGACCGCGGGTCTCCTTCCCAGACCGCGGCGGCGCGCGGCCCGATGCTGAAATCATGCACCGCGCTGAGCGCCAGGATGACCGCGAAAGCGAATAACTTCAGCATTAAAACAGTACCGAACGAACCGCGCCAAAAAATCGCGCTCGACAAGTCGTTCCAGGTCACGCCGCGAAACGCCAAATTGATCGAACCGGTGATCATGAAAACCAGAAAACAAAGCCATCCTAACCAACGAAATCGGTGCGCGGTCCATCGAACCATACGGGCGGCAACGGCGCTGAACTCGGGTTGGCGGATCGCGGGGATCAGCACCAGCGCCATAAATAACGTGCCGCCGACCCAAATCATCGCAGCCATGATGTGGAGCCAAACCGAAGTGAGGTAAAGCAGATGCATGATCGACGGGACCAAGACTTGTACGTTGATTTTTAACTATGAAAGAGCGGCGCGGAATGCAATCCCGCTAAAAAGACGAACTTTCAATGGCTTGCCGCACTCGCCTGGATGTCGTGGTGTACGCCGAAGCGGCGGCCGAAATAGCGGACGAGCAGCGCTCCGGTGAAGGTAAACAGGATGATGAAGATGCTGACGATGCTCGCCGCCTCGCGATCATTGACCGCGGGCGTCGACAGCTCCAGCGCCATCAGTGAGAGCGTCATGGTGTCACGGGAGGCGAGCAGGATGATGCTGCCGGTGGCGCCGGCGGCGATGACGAAATTCATCACCCCAAGCAGAATCAGCGTCGGCATCAAGAGCGGCAGCCAGATGCGGAAGTAGGTTCTGATCCAACCGGCGCCGGAGACGCGCGCCGCCTCTTCCATGTCGGCGCCCACCTGAACCAGGACGCCTTTCATAATATTGACGCCGGTGGTCTTGCCCTGCAGGATCACGACGATGATCAGCGCCCAAATCGTGCCGAAGAGAAAATTCAGTCCCGGCGTGTCGATGAAAACCCACAAAAGGCCGAGTCCGGCGAGGATGCCGGGGATGGCGCCCGCGCTCCAGATCATCATGTCCAGGATGTTACGGCCCGGCAGGCGGGTGCGCACCAGCAGGTACGCGAGCACGGAAAAGAGCAGCGGGCTCAACATTGCCGCGCTGCTGGCGAGGATCAACGTGGTGCGCAACGATTTAACGAACACCGGATCGTTCAACACGAAGCGCCAGTGGTCGAGGGTAAATCCCAAGACAAAGTAGCCGATCCGTTCCATGAAACTGCCGAGCACCAGGATCGCCAGCGGCCCGATGGTGAGCAGCATGAGAAGCGCCGCGATGGCGCCGAAGGCGACGTAGTTCCAGGCGCGGAGATCGATCAGTCCGGGACGAAAGCTGCCGGTGATGGTCGTGTAACGGCGCCGCTCCAAAATCCACCGTTGCAGTGGAATGATCATGGCGATCATCAAAAGCGTCAGGCTGGCCAACACCGTGGCTTCGCCATAGTTGGGCACGGCGTCGCGAACCAGCGTGTAGATTTTCGTCGAATAGACGTAAAAACCGAAGGGCAAACCGAGCAAATATTCCGTTTCAAAAGATTGAAAAACCCGCAGAAGTTGCAGCGCCAGCACCAGGATCATCGGCGAAATCATCAGCGGCAGGGTGACTTTGAAAAGCGTGCGCAGGTTGCTCGCGCCGCCGACCCGAGCGGCTTCCTCCAGCGTCGAATCCATGTTACGAAACGCCGGCGTCAATAGCATCACCTTGATCGAGATGCCGTGCCCCATCAAGTTGGCCCAAACGATGCCCGGCACGCTGAAAATGTTAAACGGCCCTTGCTCCAGGCCGAACAAGTGTTTGAGCCCGACGTTGATCACGCCGACATCGGGGTCCAACAGCGTGATCCAGGCGATGGTGGTCGGCAGCGCCGGAACCATGTACGAGACCCAAAACAAGAATTCCAGCGTGTGGCTAAAAGGAATCTTGGTTCGGGCGAGAAGCCATGCGATCGTGACGCCGACGGGAAAACTGATGATTACCGAGAGCGACCAGATCAGCAGGGAATTGCCAAGCGACCTGAGCAGCCCCGGATGATGAAAGGCGTTGATCCAGTGGTCCACGCCCCAGCGACGCGGCTCGACGAACCAGTCGTTGGCGGCGTTGAAGCTATTGATCAGGAGCAGCAGCGCCGGCCAGATCAGAAAGTAACCCAGCGCGATAACCACCACCGCCATGATGAAATGGCCTTTGGTCAAGCGTGGCGCAGGCAAACTGCGCGGGACGGTTAGCTGATCGATGGCGGGGGATGGGTTCACGGCGAACTAATGGTTTCAGATGTTCCAGGGGTTCCAATCGTTCCAGCCGTTTCGATCGATGATTCCGTTAACGACCGAAACCTTTGGAACGATTGGAACGTTTGAAACGGATTTTTTATTTCTGCCTCGACTCCCAGAGTTTCCTGATCCATTTCTGGGCTTCTTCCTGCTTCGCACCCATGCCGGGATCGGCATCGGGAAACGCGTATTCTTTCCCCGGCTCGCGCCGTTGATCGGGCGACACTTCGCCGAACGGAATATCGGTGCGCAGCGACGAGCGGTCGATGGCCGGAATCATCGTATGGGTCAGCGTCTGGCCTTCTTTGGAAAGAAACCAGTTGACAAACAGCTTCGCCGCGTTCGGATGGGGCGCCTTGGCAAACACGGAAATGCAGCAGCCGGAGCCGCCGGCGCGAACCAAGCCAACTTTTTTGGGCAAGAAGACTTGTTTGATCGGCAAGCCCTTTTTTGCCAGCCGGTTATATTGCTCGGTCCCGGTGGCGACCGCCTGAAGCGGATAGCGGCCGCTGACCAGCCAGGTTTCGAGGATGCGCCGGTCATCGGTGAAGGTGATTCCGGCGTCCAGCAGGTACGTGCGCACCCATTCCGGCCCGCGGTCTGGCTCGAAATAGCTGTCGATCATCTGGCGTATTCCCGAAGGGTCGCCCATGCCTTGAGCCGCGATCTTGCCTTTCCAGCGCGGATCGAAGAAGTCCGTTTGTTTTTTGATAGCGGCCATCTCGGCGGCCGTGATCTTGTCCGTGTTGTACCAGGACTCGTATTGGTCTTCCTTCGTTACATGGTAGATGAATGTAAACTTTGAAAACTTGTCCGCGTACCAATACCGGCCGAGATACCAAGCGGACTTGTCGAGCACTTCCGGATGAATGAGCAACGGGGCAAACGGCACCAGGGATTCCGACGGAACCAGCCGCTGGTTGTTGACTCGGGAGCTGATCAGCGCGACGTCGACGGTGAATTTGCCGGCCTTGCGCTCTGCAAGCACCCGGTTGATGGTCGTCGTCGCGTTACCCGTGGCAACTTCGACTTTAATCCCGAATTTCTTTGTAAACGCGGCCATGATCGGCCGGTATTGGCGCGAGGGCGCGCCGCCGGACGCGACCGAAAGCGTGCCTTCTTGCTTGGCGGCGTCGATCAACTTGGACCACTCCTGTTCGAAGTTACCCGGTACCGCGGCGCCGCTGGCCGCTGCCGGGAAAAAGGCCCAGAGGGCGAGTAGAACCAAAATCGCTGCGACGCGATTACCTGCGAAGCCAAATCTTCCCGCTTTTTCCATTATATAGGTCCTCCCTTTGTCAGCATTCTGCTTTGTGCGACCAGTCCGACGACCACGCGCTGTGGCCATCGGGCCGGAGCTTGAGCCAAACTTTGTTGCCTTCTTCGATCGGTTCATGGCGCTCGCCGTAGATGAAGATCAAACCCTGGCCGTCCACTTCGACTTGATACTCGATGCGTTCGCCGACGAAGAGCGCCGCTTCGACCTTCCCGCCGATCATCCCCGACGGCGCTTCGGCACTGGGAGCCGCCTGGATCTCCACATCCTCGGGCCGGACTCCGATGTAGACGGATTCGCCCGCTGTTACACCGGCGGGGTCGTAGCTGCGCCCGAAAACCACGCAGTCGCGCGCTCCCTCCAGAGCGATGGCGATCATGCCGGACGGGTTGCCGCTTTGCACCTTGCCTTTAAAGAGCAGGGTCCGGCCGACGAAGTCGCGCACAAACTCGTTGACCGGCGCCTCATAGAGCAGCCGCGGGTCGCCTTGCTGTTGGACGACGCCGAAGTTCATCAGGGCAATCCGATTGGACAGACTGAGCGCCTCGACTTGATCGTGGGTGACGAAGAGCATGGCGATGTTGAGCCGCTTTTGTAAAAGCTTGAGGCCGATGCGCATTTGCTCGCGGAGCTTGGCGTCGAGGTTGCTGAACGGCTCATCGAGCAACAGCACGCGCGGCTCGGTCACCAGGGCGCGGGCAAAGGCGACCCGCTGTTGTTGCCCGCCGCTCAACAGCGGGCCGGGACGGTTTTCGAAGCCGGACAAACCGACTAAATCGAGAGCGCGTAGGACGCGCTCGTTGATTTCCTTTTTCGGGAAGCGGCGCGCCTTGAGCGGGAAAGCGACGTTTTCCGCCACCGTCATATGCGGCCAGATGGCATAGGATTGAAACACCATGCCAACGTTGCGTTTGTCGGGCGATAGGCAAAGCCGTTCGGCGCTCATCACCACTGCCTGCTCGCCGAAAAAAATATCGCCGGCGTCGGGAGTTTCCAGGCCGGCCACCATGCGCAGCGTGGTCGTCTTGCCGCAGCCGCTCGGGCCGAGCAGAGTGAGAATCTCGCCGTCGTGAACATCGAGGGAAAGATCGGTGACCGCCGGCTTGGCGTTGCCAGGATAGGTTTTCCATAAACCCTTCAGGCTCACGGCGATCTTGCTCGTCGGTTCGGTCGCTGACTCAGCGGAGGCTGCTAATCGTGGGGCGGCGAAAGACATGCTGCTGTTTTTCTTACACGAAACTTGAATTTGACTCTATAGGGTTGGGCTGCCCGGACAACAAAAAAAGGCACGGCGTGCCGTGCCTCTACAGTGCGTTGCGGCCGATGAACTTTCGTTAGGTGATTTTCGCGCTGTTCAAAACCCTCTGGCTTCTTCTTTCATATAAAAGCCGAGTTTTTTCATTGCCGGCCAGTCGTCGATGGAAAAAAGAATTGTGTCGTCGTCGTTGGTGTTCTCGTGATGGTGCCAAGTCCAGGCCGGCACGGCAAAGATGTCGCCCTTGCCGTATGCTAAACGCTCGCCCTCGATGACCACCGCTCCTTGGCCTTCGAATGCGAAGTAAAAGGTCGTGCTGTTGTGCCGGTGCGCCAGGGTCTTCTGTTTTTTCGATAACAATTGCGTCTGCCAAGCGATGGTCGGCAGCGTCGGACCGCCGTCCACGGGACCGGCGAGCATGATCATGACTCCATCATAAGGATCGCTCTCGCGGTTTTCTCTGAGCGCCATCAGCGCGCCGTAAGTATCGCCCCACGCATAGCGCATCGGCGGCAGTGGAAACGGCGCTTCATTCGCGATCGGCCGGGCCAAGCCAAGCGTGCGCTGGCCGTACGCCGCCGGTTTTCTAATCTCTTCGTGCGGCTCGTCGTTGGGCATGCGCTCGTTGATGTTGACGTTCGGATTGTAGCCGTTGTCGTAACCGTCGATCCAGATCGCCGGCGTGGTGTCCTTGTTCCAGTGGTCGTGAAAGGTCCAAGCCGGGCTGATGATCACGTCGCCACGCTCCATCGGATAGGCTTCGTACTCGCAGACAAAGACCGCGTCCTTGGGCGCCTGGCAAACCAGCCGTGTTTCACTGCGCAAATTGCGGTGCGCTTGGGTGCGCTCGCCGGGCATTAATATCTGCGCGTTCATCCAGATGGGAAATCGCTTTGCTTCGATGCCGACCACGGAGCGCATGCCGGTCATGCCGTTGGGCCCGACGGTGACGATCTCGCCCGAGCGCATCAGGCCGCGGTAGATGCCGTCCCAGCCCCAGTGTGCTGCGGTGTTGCCCTGGCGTGGCATCGCGTGCCCGTCGCGCCTCAGCCCCGCGCCGACGAGGTGGTGCTCGCCGAGAAACCGCTCCAGATCTTCATGGGTGGTGCCGACGTCGCTCATCGATTGCTCCATAATACTGAACCTTCCGAGCCGATTGGAACCGTCGGAACTTTTGGAACCATTGGAACGGTTCCAGGTGTTCCAAACGCTCCAATGGCTCCAGGTGTTTTCGGATCATTCACTGGTCCAGATGAAAGTATCGCACACAGTTATCGACCAGCATGGCGCGCAGTTCGTTTTCCGGCACGCCGGCGAAGTCCTCCGCCAGATACTTTTGCGAGTTGGGGTAATCGCTCGCCGCATGGGCGAAGTCGGTGCCCCACATGATCTTGTCGTAGCCGATCGCCGCGCGCCGTTTGATGCCCACGGGATCGCGGAGAAAGCCCCAGTAGTTACGTTCCTTCAAGTACTCGCTCGGCTTGCGCTCCAACCTGGGCAGCCCCCACGCTTCATGGATCATGCCCATGTAACGTTGGTAATGATCATCGACTTGCCACAGGCCGTATTCAAACCAGCCGATCATGGTTTCCGCCCAGTAGAACTCGAGTTTGGGAAAACGATCCCACACTCCCGCGAAGGCCATCTGCAGCGGCGCGGTCATCGCATCGTTGGTGAAGCGGGTGAAGAACTTGAACGCGTCTTTCTGATGCACGTCGTGGCCGGGATCCTTCGAATAAAGATAATCAGGCTCGCCTTTGCCGGAACCCATGTTGCCGTTGTTGTGGTTGGTGAGCGCGATGCCGAGATCAATCGCCGCCGCCCAGAACTTATCGTCTTCCATGGTCGGATAACTCTTGCCGCTTGGGTAGCGGTCGAGTTTCACACCCTTCATGCCGAGCTTGGCGCAGTGTTTCATTTCTGTAATCGCGTCGTCGACGTTGGTAGTCGGCAAGGTGCCCATGCAAACCAGCCGATCCGGCGCGGGGGCCATATACTCTTTGGCAAGAAACTCGTTATAGGCGCGGATGCAGTCGCGATAAAGATCGTCATCCTTGGTTTGGCGCAAAACGAAGGTGATTTGCGAAAATAGCACTTCGCAATCGATGCCATCCTGGTCCTGTTCGGCCAAGCGCTGCTCGGGTGACCCTGTGCCGGCGCAGGTTTCGAAAGTCGGTACCTGCTTGGCGAGGTCGGCGTGGGCGACCCGCACGCTGCGGGTAATGCCGATGGTATTCGGCTTGCCACCGTCGATGACCACGGCGTCGGAGCCGTTCGGCATCTTGACCCGCTTGGGTGCGCGGTCGCGATATTTTGCTTGGACGCGGTCGCGCCAAATGTCGGGGTTGAAATCGATGTGACCATCGCCGGAGATGCATTTATACTGACGAACCATTTCCTCAGTCCTTTCGGGGTTCCATTGTTATTTTTAGATTGACTATCGCTGCTCTTACACCGCGGCTTTTTTCATCGGCGCAGGCGTGAGGGCGGCAAGCTCGTCGAGGAAGCGTTTCATATTTTCTTCGTAGAGCTTCATATGTTCCGCCGAGAGCGGCTTGGTCGGCCAGCGCGGATATTCTTTTACTGTCAGGCCGCGCAGGCGCAGCCCCTCGAGCGTGATCCGCCGGCCGTAGGCCCGGATCGGCGCGATCCGTTCGCCATGCTGGAGCAGCAAGACCTGGATTTTCTGCGCTCGGTCTAAGTCATTGGCCCAGATTGCTTCGATCAGCTGCACGCCCGCCTCCGGCACGGTCACGGGCGATCCGGCAGCGATACTCCCGGCGACGCCGATCAACATGCCCGGCAACATCTGCGTGATCGGGATGAAGATTACAAACTCACGGGAGAGCACGCGCAGGTAGTTGACGGCAAGGTCGATGTTTCCCATCGCCAGTTTGGCGGCGAAGATGTTGGGCATCTCGTCGCGCATTTTCTTCATCATCGCCGGCGGGATCGGATAGCCGGAGTATTCCGGATTGTTGTAGAGCAGGACAGGCATGTTCACTTCTTTGTCGACCATTTTGTAATGTTCGATCAGCTCCCATTCGTTGCGGTCGCTGTAGTAGTAGGGACCGACGATGCCGACCGCATCGGCGCCGATCTGCTTGGCGTGATGGCCGAGTTCGATGCTGGTGTAGGGCTCCACCGCTCCGATCTGGACGATGCAAGGGACCCGTTTGTTGACCCGCTTGACCACGGTCTCGGCGATCACTTTGCGTTGCTCGATCGTGGTCGCCGGGCCCTGGCCTTGGGAGCCGAGGATGAAAAAGCCGTGCACGCCGGCGTCGAGATACCAGTCGGCGAGCTTTTCCATCATCGACAGATCGGGTTCGCCTTTGCCGTCGAACACCGCCGGGATCGGCATGATCAGTCCTTTTACGGTCCTTTTGAGTTCAGCTACGGTTGCCATGAATTTCTCCTTGTTTCTTGGTTGCGAATGACTCCGCTATTTTCTCAGGCCGATTCTTCGCGGAACAGTCCCAAGCTTTCGAGCACCGGCCGGTCGGTGACGGAAAAAATAATCGCCGGCTCTTTTTTCGACTTGTTTTCGAAATGATGCCAATTCCACGATGGCACGTAAAAGCAATCATGCCCGCCCCAAGCCAATTCCTTGGCGGCGCTGCGGGATTGACCGACCGAAGTAACGCCCTGGCCTTGAACGACATGGTAGATGGTGCTGCTGGTGTGGCGGTGCGGCGTGGTGCTCTCACCCGGCGGGATCATCTGCGCCCAGCAGCCGATGGTCGGCATGGTCGGCCCGCCGGTGAGCGGGTGGGCGTACTCGAGCAAGACGCCGTCGTTCGGATGGCGCTCGCTTGCCGCCGCTACTTCGTTCAGTGCGTGTAGAGTATCGCGCCATTTATATTTGTACGGCAAGGCGGCTTTGCTGACGCTCGTCATACGCGGACGGACTGCGCCATACTGTTGTTTGCAATACCCGTCGCGCTTGATAATCGGCTGGGCCGGGCCTTCACCGTAATTTTCGTGGAACACGGCGTCGAGATGGTTGGACAAATGGGAATCCAGCACGTCGAGCCAGACCAAATTGCTCTTGCCCGCGTTATAATGATCATGCCAGGTCCAATTGGGCGTCAGAACCAAATCGCCGGGCTCCATCAGCATCTCTTCGCCTTCGACGTTGGTGTAGCCTATGCCGTCTCCTTCGACGACGAAGCGCAGCGCCGCTGCGGTGTGGCGGTGACATTCGGCGCGTTCCCCTGGTTTGACCAGCTGGATCGACATCTGCAACGTGCGCGAGGTGGCTTTCTTGTCGGTGAGCGCCGGATTGACGAGCTGGACCGTGCGCCGTTTCGCGGCATCGTCGATACCGCCCAATTTGACGACCTCGCCGGACTCCATCAAACATGAATGAATTGCCGACCAAGGCCAGACATAGGGCACGAGGTCGGGATTTTTCGCGCGCGTTTGCCAGTGTCCGCCAAGCGAATGCTGCGCCAGGCGGGCATGAAGCGCCTTCAGTTCCGGGGTTTCGGGTACGGCGTGAGGGTCACTCATGGTTGGTCTCCGATCGGTCAATCGATAAATCCACGGGGCTCGACGGTAGGTGGCCGCACGATTCAACGGGTCAGTGCTTACTGTCAACTTCAATTCGCTAACAGTTCGGAAGGGATCTTGTCAAATAGATAAGCTGATTGTTAGTATTCACGAAACAAATATGATCGATCTACACAAATTGCGCATCTTCTGCGCCATCGTCGACAGCCAGAGTTTCTCAGTCGCGGCAAGCGAGTTGCGCTTGTCCCAGCCGGTGATCAGCAACCACATGCGCCACCTGGAGAGCGCCACCGGCATGGCGCTGATCGACCGGAGCAAACGCCCCGTCGGTCCCACCGAAGCCGGCAAGCTGCTCTACGACAGCGCGAAAAGGCTCTTGAGCGACATGAATGAAGTCGAAATGCTGGTTGCCGAACTCAAGAGCAATAGCGGCGGCCGCGGCGAGGTGGTGATCAGTGCCATGGGCATGCTCGGCAGCGCGGTGGTGCCGCCCCTGGTGGCGCGTTTCCGCGAGCTACACCCAAGAACGGAGTTCCACGTGATCGTCGGCAGCTCGCGCGACGTGACCAGCCAGACGCTTTCCGGTTTGTGCCATTTCGGTTTGCTGATCTCGGAGAAGCCGCCGCCGTTGCTGGCATCGCGATCGGCCGGGCCCATTGAGCTGGTCATCGTTGCGGCGAGCGATGGTCAGGGCGCGGTAAAGCCGCGATCGGCGGTCGAGCTCATCAAGCAGAAGGGGCTGGCAGTGCCTTCCAAGAAGATGCAGTTTCTCGCCGTGCTGGAAAAGATGCTCAAAAGACGCGGCGTCAGCAACCCGCCGGTGCGCTACGACGTGGGCAGTTGGGAGGCCGCCAAGGTCACGGTTTTGCGCGGCTCGGGGGTGACCATCCTGCCGCGCCAGTGGGTCGCTGAAGAGATCGCGCGCGGCCAACTGCAAGAAATAAAGCTGGAAGGCGAGCGGCTGTGCGCCCCGGTGTTTATCATCCAGAAGCCGCGCAAACCGTTTCCGCCGGCCGTGCGCCGTTTCCGCGATTTTCTCATCGATGAACTTTCCGCCGCGTCCCGCGAAACGAATCAACCTGCGGGGAGCCACGTGGCGAATTCGTAAGTTCCGGTTTCATTCGCAAATCCCGACTGGAGCTTTCCCAGAGCGGACAACCGCTAGGCAGTTGACGGCGAGCGCCGCGGGGCTCGATTCCTTTGCTGCCGGCTCTTTTAGTGATAAGAGCTGAATGCGCTTCACGTGTTTTCAGCACGAAAATCAAAATCGATCAGGAGAAACGATCATGGCCAATCCAAAACTCAAATTTTACTTTCGCGAGCCGACCATCGACACCAACATGCCGATCACCGATGGCACGGTGAAGCTCGACGGCTTCGAGTGGGAATTCGTCCCCAACGAAGAGGGGTGCGACGCCTGGGATTGCGGCTTCGCCGCGAGGGTGCGCGCTTACGTTCAGGGAGCGGCGCATATTTCCATTCCGGCATTTCCCAACCGTAAGTTTCGCCTGGCTTACATTTTCGTTAACAGCAAGGCCGGCATCGAGAGCGCGAAGGGTCTGGAGGGACGGCGCGTCGGCATCATGCAATGGGATAATACCGCCGGCGTCTGGGCGCGCGGCGCGCTGCAGCATTATTACGGCGTCGATCTCAAGCGGATCAATTGGCTTGCGCCGCGAGTCAAGAAAGAAGGCGTCGTTGAAGGAATTCGCATCGAGAAGATCGAAGGCGGCGGCGATGCCGATCATTTATTGGACAACTTGCTGATCGAGGGAAAGATCGACGCGGTCATCGGCCCCAATTTGTTGCCGTCGATTTCGGCGCGGGATCCGCGCACACGCCGTTTGTTTCGCGACTACCGGACCGAGGAGCAGAACTATTTTAGACAGACCGGGATCTTTCCCACCAGCCATATCGTGACCCTGAAACAGCCGTTCGTCGATCGCCATCCCGAGGCTCCGGTGGCACTCCTGAAGGCTTTCCGCAAGTCACGCGATATTGCTTTTGGACGCCTCGAAGGCTCCGACCCGCAGGTTATTGCGTATTCATGGGTTGCCGCCGCCGTCGCCGAGCAGCGCGAGCTCATGGGCGAAAATTATTGGGCTTACAACGTTGAGAAAAATAAGACGGTACTGGAAGCAATGACCCAGTACGCCCACGAGCAGGGATTGTCGCCGACGAGGATCGAGTATACAACGTTTTTTCATCCGGAAGCGGCAGGCTATCCCGGAGCCTAAATCGTGTCGGGGCACGCGCCGCATCCCAACGGAGCGGTCTTGTTTGGCGACTTTCTCTTCAGTCCGGAAGGTCAAAAATTCTCGAAAGTTTCGAATACGGCAGCGCGGTGAAGGAATATGGCTTCAAGCGATGGTCCATGAAAAAAGGCATGTCAATCGAACAGCTCGAGCGCGAAAGTGATCGCTGGGAAAAGGGGTTGCGCGATTTGGCCAGAAGGTAGCGTGGGTTAGCGCCCTGGTACATGAGAAATTTGCATCCGTCGAGTAAGTGTCATGAGCGGACAGCAGCGACTCAGAAAATGTTTTGTGATTCGGAGTCGCAGCGCTAAGTCTCGGAGAAATGTAACAGAGACGCGATCGCATCGAGATGCGCAATCGAGTAGACGAGAACGGATACGACGCAGAGAGCCAGGTAGCCCAGTTGCAGCCGCTCTGCGCGATCGAGGGATCTTGGGCGGCGGAGGCGGCGTGGCAACCTCGGCATCAGCGCCAACGCCTGATGTCGGAGCATCGGCATGGCCGCCAGATCCGCGAGAATGTTGTAGCCGTCCATTTCGAGGAAGTTGAAGGGGTAGAGATTAATCAAGGCGCCTTCCCACAGCATCACGCCGATGCCGAACAGCAATGCCTGTCCGATTCCCGGACCGGCCGCATGCGCGCCGATGATCGCGGCGCTGCCCAAAACGACTTCGACCATCGGACCCGATAAGTCGACGATTACACGGGCGCTCCGGCTGGACATGAAAATATCGGTGACGTCGGCGTACCACGCCGGCCGCACCCCCTGCAGCAGAAAAAAACCCAACTCTCGAACCCTGCGGCCGTAGGATTTGCACGCGAGCGCATGGACGAGAGTGTGCAGCATGGAAGCGGTGAACAGGGTGACCAGCATGGTGCCGGTGACGGTGAACGGCCGTGCTTTCAGATAGTAGGCAAAAATTTGCGCGCTCAAGCCATGGCGGAGCGCCAGCGCGATGGCGACGGCCGCAAGGCCAATCGCTGCCCAGCAGGTGATCGGATGAAACAGCAAGAAGCCGCCGCGATCGTAAATGATCGAGCAGAATCGGTCAGCGTTGGGAACTTTGAATGAGGCGCCGCGCCATCTTTTTAGCGCGGATTTAAGACGGTGCGGCCGCCCCTGTTCGTGGGCACCGGTAGGGTTGGGTCGTAAGTCTCTGCCCGGTTGAGTTTCAAGCAGACCGCTGCCGTAGAGCTTGGCCAGCAACTGGCGGATCAACGAGTGATCAAAGGCGCCCACTGTCAGATGAAAAGCCCGGGCGATTTCCTCAAGTGAATGACGGCCGTCGAAGTATTCCCAGAGAAAGTGTTCCTTTGCGTTGAGCAGCAGGTAGCGGTCCACACCGAGATTTCTGAGCATGTAGTGACGCGTTCCATCCGCACCCAGCGGTTGCGGTGTGAGCTCCCATTCTGTTGCCGGTAAACGCCGCGGTTTATACGCCCAATAGAGCCGCCGACTTTCAAGCTCGATAATCTGAAAGTCGGCAGCGCCGGTACGGCGAGTCAGCAACTCGAGTTTGGCTGGTTCGGCCATCGAAAGGATCAAGTAGACTTGCGGCCGAACGAAGGATACTCGACCATCGTTGAATATCCGGTCGCTTCCAGGCCCCAGCGTATAGCCTCGCGGGTTTGTTCATTGGTCATGCGCAGTCTCGCAATAAAAACATTCACTAGCCGGTAGCAAATTCTGGCGGCCATTTCGGGGTAATCTGTGAGGATGTGCTGAAAGGCCTCGCGGTCGAGGCGCCAGAGAATCGCTTCGGATTCCGCGTGCGCGGTGGCGGACCGGGGTGCGGTATCGAATAGTCCCATCTCGCCGAAAAAGTCGCCTCGCTGAAAGCGAGTCAGGACGATATCAACGTCGCCTTTGACATGCTTACTGATGATGATTCGACCGCTTTCCACCAAGTACAGCGCGTCGGAGCCGTCCAGCTCGCGAAAAATCACTGCTCCCGCGGGAATTTTCTTCGAAACCAGGAGCGCCGCCAAGTTTATCAGGGCCGGCTGATCCAGGTCCTGCAACAACGCGACGCTTTTTAGAAACTTTGCAACCATGGGCGTGGTCCGATACGAAATCGGTAGCAATGCTATCCGCACCGGGCGTGAAACGCAAAGAACCGGCAAACGCTACCGTTCCGCGGCGCGCATCATTCCCCGTCGGCAGTGCCGCGGCACTGCCGATCTCAATTGCTAAGGCGTAAAATTTGGCGGTGGCTTCAGGCGGCGGATGCGTATCTTCTGCGCGGCAACTGTTCGTCGCGATTGTAGGCCTTGGTGGGTACCGGTTTTAGGTCCCAGATGACGCCCATCCAGGACAGGAATTTTAAGATGTAGTAGGTAATGTCGATTTCCCACCAGAAAAATCCCTGGCGGGTGCAGCCCATATGTTTGTGGTGGTTGTTGTGCCAGCCTTCGCCGAGAGTGATCAGCGCAAGCCAAAAGTTATTGCGGCTCTCGTCGCCGGTGTCGTAGCGCTTATTGCCGAAAATATGGGCGAGGGAGTTGATGCTGGCGGTGGCGTGGAAAAGCACCGTTGTGCTGAGGACAAACGCCCAGACAAACAGTTGCATGGCGGTAACGCCGAGAGATGGCACGGCATGCTCAAGCCATAGGCCGCAAAGGTACACCCCCACTGCCAAAGCGGCGGGCACGGCTTTGTCGAAGCGATTCAGCCAGACTAGCTCGGGAAAGCGGGCAAAGTCGCGGATTCGCTCGTATTGAGTGGCGTAGTAACGCGTGCACATGAACCAACCGGCATGGGAGCGGAGAAAACCATAGTGCACCGGCGAGTGCGGGTCGGCCGGCGTGTCCGAATTGCGGTGATGATTGCGATGATTCGCCGCCCACCAGAGCGGTCCCCGCTGTGACGCCGAAGCGCCCATGAAGGCAAAAATAAACTGCGCCACGCGCGAGGTCTTGAACGTGCGATGCGAAAAGTAGCGGTGATAGATGCCGGTGATCGCGAACATCCGGACTAGATAAAGACCGATTGCAGCATAAACCGCCGTCCAGCTCCAACCCACGAAAAAGATTCCAAGGCAACCTAAGTGCAGGATGACGAAGGGCAGGCAGCGCAGCCAGTTAACGCGGTCGATATCGCGAATTCTGGTGACGGCACTGGCGGCGTGGTAGTCGGCGTCAAACCATTGCACCACAGTGGTCACTATAGTTTTCTTATGTAGAGGCTCCATTAAACATTGGACACTAGCACGACCTTTGATCATATACAATGAATTTCGGTTTGATTCGTATCTTTTTCGAGCGGCTTTTACTTGGTCGCCCCCTTAGTTCCGATCGTTGATTGAGCCGATCTTTGCCGGCTAAAGTAAGAGGTTACGTTTACCGATACAGGCGGAATTCTGTCTAACCGAAGGGCTGGCCGTATGGGACTCGGTCAAATACGACTCAGATCCCCAGAAAGTCAAAGAATTGGCGGCGCGGTCGCTTTAGGCCGCAAGCTTTTTAACTCGGGTGACATGGTCGGAAGTTCGATGAAAGCGGGAACGATCGTGTCTAATCGCTGAGCGACTGGGAGGGAGCGTTCCGCTATGGCAGAGTCCCCCTCTAGATTGCCAAACGGTTTGGCAGAGCCCCGGGCAGACCGGACCGCGCCGGTGCGGCTAAAGATCCATGCGCCGTTTATAGCTCCAACCGACCGTGGAAATATCGAAGAGATTGCCGTCCGGGTCCGAGCCGCGTCCCTCGGCGTAGGTCGCTTCCCGCTCTTTCGGCGCGCCTTCGGGATAGACTTCTTGGATGCGCTTGGCAATTTCTTTGTTGTCTTCGACCTGAAAGCCGAAGTGATAGAGCCCGGGCTGGTGGCCCGGTTCCTTCGGATCGGTGGCATTCAAGATCGCCAGATTGACTTCGCCGTCGGAAAGATGCACCGAGCCGTTCTTGGTGCGATACATTTCCTGCATCTCGAAGACCCGCTTATAAAAATCCGCGAGTTTATCGGGCTGGTGCGTAAGAATCGCAAGATGACGGAGCTTGGCCATGGTCAATTCTCCTCTGGTTTTGTTTGCTTTGTTAAAAACTCCGCCTCTTGAGGCGGGCAAAAAGCCGATGGGGTTTCCAAAGGGGAGAAGTGGCAGCCTTCCCTTCGGTCGAACTGGCTGCCAGCGCTATCACCGGTTCCGCGAGCTGTCAATCTTGCACCGCGTGCGATGACGCTTTTCGGTTCAGAGCTCGGCCACATAGCGTGCCATGCGCTCGCGGGCCTGCGCGTCGGGCATGGGGCCGTCGGCTGCTTTCATGTTGTCGATCAGGTGATCGATCTTGCCGGTGGCCGGAAGCGCGCAGGTTACAACCGGGTGGGCGATGATAAATTTAAGAAAAAACTGCGCCCAGCTCGCGCAGCCGAGTTCCTTGGACCAAGGCGGCAGCGCCTTGCCGCGGATGCCGCGGAATAATTGCCCGGCCGCGAAGGGGCGGTTGACCAGCACGGCGATCCGTTTCTCGGCAGCCAGCGGCAAAAGCCTCCTCTCCGCGTCGCGCTCGACCAGAGAGTAATTGAGCTGGACAAAGTCTAACTCTTCGCGGACGATGGCGCGCTCGAGGTCGTCGTACGCGCTTGCCGTGTAGTGGGTGACGCCGATGTAGCGTACCCGGCCTTGCTCCTTCCAGCGCCGCAGCGTGGCCAGATGAGTGCGGTAATCGACGAGATTATGGACTTGCATCAAATCCATCCGGCTGGTGCGCAAACGCTTGAACGATTCTTCCATTTGGCGCACGCCGGCTTCGCGTCCGCTGGTCCAAACTTTGGTGGCAAGAAAAAGTTGATCGCGCGCGCCGAGCTCGCCGGCAAGATCGCCAACAACACTTTCGGCCTTGCCGTACATCGGCGACGAATCGATGACGCTGCCGCCCGCCTTTATGAATTGACGCAACACCTGTTTGACCGGCTCGCGGGCGGCCGGCGCCGGGCCGACGTCGAAAGTCTGCCAGGTGCCGAGTCCGACGGCGGGCAAAGCCTCGGCGGTTTTTGGGATGGGCTTGTGTAAAATTGTTTCGGCCATGGCAACTTTTCCCGTGAGCGCGAACGCCCCGGCACCGAGGGCGGTGCGCAACAGACCGCGCCGTGAGATGGACCGAAACTGAATTGACATTAGTGGGTCCATTGCGCCCTGTCCGGATGCTCTATCCCCAGTCCTGAGGCCGTGTCGCTCAACACTATTAAATTCCCATATTATCTTCCGGTTTGCGCTTCGGTCCTTTGGTGCGCGGGATGCCGCGCCAATCCCCCCCCGCCATCCAGAATTCCGTCAGGCTGCCGAAGATGCTCAGCGGTATCGCCAGCGCCATGATGAAATACCAGAGGTTATCGCTGTAGCTGCCCAGAACCGACATGAGCATGGCGACGATTTTAGCCGTGGCACCGCCGAAAATCGCGCTCATCAACAACCGCGGATAGCGCTGGACGCCGTATTGGGTGGCGTAAATTCCCCAGAGCACACCGATGAAGAATGCCAGAAAGGGCGCCAAGCAGAGCGCGAAGATCGCACCGGCCTCGCCGCCGCTTAAGGAAGTCTGCTGCAATTTCTCTTCCTCGGTTTGGCTGCCGACGCGGACATCGCCGCGAAGCACGCGGATGAGATAGTCCACCGCGCCGTGAATGCCGAGGTCCGAGCGCATACCGTCCCAATAAAGGGCAACTTTAGCCAGAAGGTTTTGGCCCGCGACCGGCTGCGGCAGCAACGGGCGCAGTTTCTCGCCGGCGGCGAAAGTGACCTCGCGCTCTTTGCGCGCCACCACCAGCACGACGCTTCTTTGCCGCTCAAGGTCGCTTACTGGCAGGCTCTGAAGCGCCCGCCGCGCAACCGCATCGATGGATTCGTCTTCGAGACTCTTGAGCGTCAAGACCGAAACGCTGTTCGCCGTTTCGGTATGAAAACGGTGCAACCGATGATCGAGAACGTCAAAGCTTGCTTGGGGAAACATGCCGGCCAGATCGTTGACGCCGAGCCTTAACGGCGGCAAGTCGACTTCGGCGCCTGCTAGGCCGAAGCCCAGGCTCCATAACGCAAGGGTGAGAGCAATTCTCAACTTCACTAAATCGATCCTCTGGCGCGGCTTTCGAGCGCGGCGAGCTGGTCGCGGCCGAGCGGAAAACCGAATTGTTCGTTACGCATGCGCAAACGCTGCGCCGAGACTTCACGAATGATATTCGCGGCGCGCCGAAAAGTAGCTTCATTCCGGATCAGCACCGCCAGCGCGCGGCCGCCGCTGTCCTTGTGTTCGACCTCGTCGAGGAGAATTTCGTGGAATACCCTGGCGATCTTGCCGTGCAGGCCGCGTTTATCGAGTTGGTTGCATACGCGATAAAGCGCGCCGCCGCCCCCTTCGGTGAGCGTGATCGCGGCGCGCTCGAGGGCTTGGTCCTTGCGTCTTAGTTCCTTCGACGTCACCTTGCCGGAACCGTGCAAGAGTTGGGCGAAGCTCTTCGAGTATTTGGCGCGGACTCTGGCGAGCTTGCGGTCCTGCGGCAGCCAGGTGAGATCCCGGGGCGAGATTTTTTTCCCTTCGATTTCCTCAATAAGGTCCATCACCAAGCGCGCATGCTTGGTTTCGTCCGCCAGCTTATCGGTCAGCTCGGCGTAATCGCGCCGGTTCACGCTCCGGCCGACACCGGGATAAAGCGCGGTCAACGCATCGATGAGCGGTTTGATCGCAGAGTATTCTTTGAAGCCTTGGGCCTTGAGCCAGCGTACATGGTCTTTATTGGTTCTAGACCTTTTAAAAAACGCCCGGACCACGGATGCTTCGGCGTTACGATAAGCTACCGCTAATCGAGTGAGTCTTCTAACGTATGGATTCATGAGAGGCGCGAGGGGACGAAATTATCGTACTCCCTTTCGATTTGGTTCCTGCGTTCTAGCCTTTTTCGGCCATCTGCTCGACCGTTGATTTTATCCGGCCACGATTTGAACGGCTTGAACGTTTTGAACGACTGGAACGAGTTCTTCTATTTCGGCACCGGGACGACCGTGCCGCATTTCTTGCAGGTGCGCAGTTTTTCGTCGCTGGAAAATTTCGCGTAAACCTGCCCCACCGGGTCGGCGCGATAATCGCCGACCTCGGCGGAGGTCTCGTAGACTTTCTCGCCGCATTGATTGCAAAACCACTTGAAGTAATCGATCTCGCCCGCGCGGCGCTTGCGCTCGAAGACGATGAACCAGGAGTTTTCTTCGAGCCGCGGCGAATGCGGCACGCCGGCGGGGCAGAGCAGAGTTTGGCCGGCTTTGATGTCGGCGGTATGTTCCTTGCCGGCTTCATCGCGGTAGACCAGATGCTGCACGCCGGTGAGTTGCAACGTCACTTCATCCGCCGGATCGACGTGAAAGTCCCAGCGCTCTTTGCGCCCGCTGCTCAAGAACGCGATGGACTCGGAGTCCTGCCAGAGCACCCGGCGGGTTTTGCCTTCGGCTTTAACTTCCTCGATCACGCCGGTGACATCGATGGGGACGAGCTCTTTCATGCAAGAACTATAGCGCTTTCAAAAGTGAAGGAGCAAGCATTGGATGCAACCGCAAGATGGTTTGGGCGATCTGTATTATTTTGTTGCTTTTTCTAAATGGCTCTATAGAACTCCTTCATGGCGAATTATCGCATCGATGTGACCGACGAGGCAAAGTCGGATCTCACTCACTATACCGCGTTTGAGCGGAAACTTGTCGTGTCGCAGATTCGCGAGCAGCTTACGCATGAGCCATCGGTCGAAACCAGAAACCGGAAATCACTACGGGACAATCCTATCTCGACTTGGGAACTCCGGATTGGCAAATATCGGGTCTTCTATGAGGTTGATGAGGCGCCTCCTTCAGTTCGTGTTGTGTCTGTCGGTCATAAAGAGCACAATATGCTATTGATACGGGGCAAAGAGGTTCGGATATGAAAACGATCGATATGGGGAAAGAGAAGTTTGACTTGACCGACGTCATTAAAATCGCGCGCCAAGAACCGGTGTTAATTGTCGCGCCGGATGGTAGCGAGTTTTGTTTGGCTGAAGCCGATGACTTCGAAAAGGAAATAGCCGCCTTGCGCGGTAGTCAGGCTTTTCAGAAATTCCTCGACCAGCGCTCTGCGAGCGCGAAAACCTATGCCCTCGACGATATTGAAGCAGAGATTGACAGAGAACTTTCAATTCAGCGCAAAGACTCCTAGCAAAATCTCCGCTCCCTCTCGCCCTGCTCGATAGTCGTGTTCACAGAGCCGTTTGTTTGCAACGTTCCTTCATCCGCCGGATCGACGTGAAAATCCCACCGTTCTTTGCGCCCGCTGCTCAAGAACGCGATCGATTCGGAGTCCTGCCAGAGCACTCGGCGGGTTTTGCCCTCGGCTTTAACTTCCTCGATCACGCCGGTGACATCGATGGGGACGAGCTCTTTTATGCAAGAACTATCGCGCTTTCGAAAGCGGTGGAGCAATAGAGTCTTGATGTCAATCTAGTTGCTTTTTTCACATGGTAACAGCTTAAAACTTCGCCTTCGTAAATTCTTTCTATAGTTGCCTTTTCGACCAGATCTAAGTATGCGATAAGGGATTTTCCGGAGCCTAGTATTGTTCGTATTGCGACTATGGCCGATCATGTTTTTATTTGTTACGCGCGTGAGGATGCGGATTTTGTACTCCCCCTTGCGAGAGCTTTGAAGGAACGTAAGATCTCGGTTTGGTTGGACCAATGGGATATACCTCCGGGTTCGGACTGGGATCGGTCCATCGAAATGCGATTTACGACTGTGCCAAGTTCATCATTGTCCTATCCAATCTTGCCGTGGATTCGTCCGAGGTCCGCGGTGAGTTACGCACCGCTATCGACGAAAAAAAGCCGGTCATACCGGTAATTCGCGCGCCATGCCGAGTTCCGCGCCAACTCCGAACTATTCAGCACGCAGATTTTTCTTCAAAGAAGCCGGACGACGAAGCCGCTTTAAGACAATTGTTACGCACGCTGGAAGTCACCACAGCTTTGACGGCCGAGCAAGCCGAGAAAATTGGCACTGAGCGAGGCTCCGGAGGCTCAGAGCCAAATAAACCGGAGGCCACCTGGTCCCGGAAAGGAGATCCATCGGCGCTCAGTGGCTATCTTCGCGCGATTTCTTCCGGTCACAATTTACACATGGCTTTTGCCGGGGGTATAGTTGCGGTTGTAGTGATCTGGTGGTTCTGGCCACCCGCGCAACACCCGCACCTCCCGCCAGCCCCGGCGGTGCCGGCAGAATCAGTTAAATCTCCTTCCACGGTCACAGGATCTAAGGAACCGAGCGCCGTGGTTGAGAAGCCGATTGCCGGTCCGGAAATGGTTGTCATCCCCGCCGGCACGTTTCAGATAGGCGATCAGCAGGGGAAAGGCGCCAAGGACGAAGTGCCGGTCCATTCCGTGCAATTCAGCAAGCCATTTGCTGTGAGCCGCTTCGAAGTGACCTTCGATGACTACGACGTATTCGCTAAGGCGACAAAGCGAAGATTCCCAAGCGATCAAGGTTGGGGACGCGGTCGGAGGCCTGTGATCAATGTGTCGTGGGAAGATGCCCAAGCGTACGCAAAATGGTTGTCAGAGCAAGCAGGTAAGCGATATCGTTTGCCGACGGAGGCCGAGTGGGAGTATGCGGGGCGAGCCGGGAGCAAGACGGAATACTGGTGGGGCGATACTATTGGCCGAGGGCAGGCGAACTGCGACGGTTGCGGCAGTCAGTGGGATAACAAACAGAGCGGCCCCGTTGGATCGTTTAAGGCAAATTGTTTTGGGCTGTTCGACACCGCGGGTAACGTATGGGAATGGGTCGAGGATTGCTGGCATGACAACTACAACGGCGCACCGATTGATGGCCGAGCGTGGAAAGCTGAGAACGGCGGGAGGTGCGGCCGTCGTGTGATCCGCGGCGGCTCCTGGGACAACGATCCGGTGTCCCTGCGATCATCGTTCCGCGGCAGGGACCTCGCCGACTTCCGGTTCAACTTCATCGGTTTCCGTCGCGCCCAGGACTTAAATTGATCTTTGTTCTTTGCCCTTTTACCCTTTGGGTTTTTGGGTGCCAGTCGTTCCAATCGTTCAAGCCGTTCAAAACGTTCGGCACTCGTGATGCGGGTTGCGAATACCCCGTTACCAGTCTTCGAATCTGATACCGTACGGCTCGCTCGGAGGTGGTTCGTTGACAACAGAGCACCAGGGGAGCAGGATTTATGCATCGGATGATCGGGTTCGACGCGAGCTAAACGTGAGGGGAATCGATGGGTAAGTCAAAAAGCGTATTTGTATCTTTTTCCCGTCGCGATGAAGCCGCGGCTCGGAGCCTTATCGATGAATTGCGCCGCCATGAATTTTCCGTGTCGGACGGAGTGGGGGATTTCAAGGCAGATGCGGAATGGCAGCAGGCAGTGGAGAAGGCCATCCGGTCCGCCGATGCCGTGATTGTGATTCTCGGAGGCAAAGCAGAGCCGACCAAGTATCAGGAACTTGAATGGAGCGTGATCCTGGAATCGCATTGGGCCGATTCCAAAAAGTTGTTGATCCCAGTGTTGCTCGGTGACGCCGACCTTCCAAGTTTCTTGGCAAGTTTTCAACCGCTGCACCTGCCTGATGCAACTGGCGGTTGGACCCCTGTAATACAAGCTCTGCAAGGCCAAGTTGTGAAGCCAGAGCCAATTTTCGTCAAAGATACCGCGAAACTTAGGGAGCGTTTAAAGATCGTCGAGGAATTCGCCCAGCGCATCAAAAAAGATGACAACGTCTGGTAACGAAACGTGGCGCAGAGTAATCTCCCGGTCGATCCCAATCAATCGGTTTTCATAAATTGTCCATACGACGCTGAGTTCGCTCCCCTTTTCGATGCCATAGTGTTCGCTACGGTGTGCTGCGGCTTTGTGCCAAGAAGTGCGCTTGAATCGGGCAGCGTTGCAGAACCTCGCATGGAGCGGATCACGAGGACGATTTTCTCGTCCAAGTATTCCATCCATGATCTATCCCGCTGCAAGGGTGAGGGCAGCGAACAGTTGGCGCGGTTTAACATGCCGCTTGAACTCGGCATCGCCATTGCCCGGCGCTATACTCAAACCGATGAAGCGCACAAGCATGACTGGTTGCTATTAGTTCCGCAGGGACATCAATACGGCCGGTTTGTTTCCGACCTCGCGGGCTTTGATCCAAAACCGCATGACGGAACTGTGAAGTCTATCGTTCCAAAAGTCATGTCCTGGCTGAAAACTCGGCCTGATGCGGTGCAAACGCCGGAACCGCCGGAGGTATTGGACGCGCTGCCGAACTTCGTTCGAGCAAAATCGGCCCTGGAGCAGGCGTGGAACAACGACATCCCGTGGGGCGACATCTTATTAGCTGCGAAAGGACATGTGCCTGAAGCGAGTTGACTTGATTCCCCAACCGCGAGGATGATAAGTCTCGGGTAATTCAAATCGGAGGTACGTATGGCCGAGCGAGTTTGGGAAAAATTTCTCACGGAACAAGACAAAGCAACGTTGGTCGGCAAAGCCGACCGGCGCGTCGGATTCGGCGAGCGGCCGGCGCTGTTGTTGATCGATCTTTACCGCTGGGTGTTCGGCGATAAGCCGGAAGCCGTCACCGAAGCGATCAAGACCTGGCCCGGCAGTTGCGGCCTCGCCGGCTGGAATGCGCTTCCTTATATCCAAAAACTCCTCGCCAAGGCACGCGAGGTCGGCATTCCGATTATCCATGTTACCGGCATGGACGGAGTCGCGGTCGAGCCCTGGGCATTTCGGCGCGACACCAAAAAGCGCGCGACCATGTCGAAAGCGGAGCTCGATCGCTTTCGCCGCCGCTATGACATCGTCGATGAAGTGAAGCCCGTTCCGGGAGAGACCGTTTTCAAGAAAGTCTCGCCGAGCGCGTTCTGGGGCACGCCGCTGGTCGGCCATCTCAATTTTCTCGGCGTCGATACGATCATCACTTGCGGCGAGAGCACCAGCGGTTGCGTGCGCGCCAGTGTCGTCGACGGCACGACCAATCGTTTGCGCATGGTGGTGGCCGAGGAGTGCGTGTTTGACCGGCACGAAGCCTGCCATGCGATCAATCTTTTCGACATGAATCAGAAATACGCCGATGTGCTGCCGCTCGATGAAATCATCAAATACCTCGACGGTTGGCGCGCCGAGAAAGCCGGGCAGGTCGGTTACGCGAACAATAGTATCGAGTATTTAAAAGATCTCGGTATCGGCGAAGAGTACAAGGGGCTGCGCTGACGCAGCTTGTTCAAAGTTCAACGTTCAAGCGTTCAAGGTCAGTTGGACCGGCGTCCGTCCTTGAACGTTGAACCTTTGAACCTTGAACGCAAGTTTTAGCCCGACCGATCTCCGGCCGGTTGTCGTCTCAAGCCAAACCAAGCCACTAGAAAGACCGCCGCAGACAACGCCGCCATGGCGTGAAAGCCCAATTCATAACCGAACGACTGCACCAGCGTGCCGGCGATCAGCGGTCCTAGGCCGTTGCCGAGCGACGTGGAGGCGCGGGTCAAACCGAGCGCTAGCGCTTTGGCATTGCCGCCGGCGGATTGTAAGGCAAAAGTCGTGGCGCTCACGTTGGTATAACCGAAACCCATTGTCATGATCGCCAGCGGCAGGACCAGCGTTAAGGCGCCGGAGGCGTAGGGCTGCAAGAGAAACATCGGCACGCCGATGCCGACGCCGAGCAAGATCACGCGCGGCGCGGTGATGCGGTCGCAGAGCCAGCCGCCGGTGTATCGTCCGAAGGTGTCGGTGATGCGCGAGATCGAAACCATCGTGCCGACCCAGTCCAGGCCGAAGCCGCGCTGCTGCACGGCGAGAAACGGAAACGCGATCCGAGTCACGCCGACCAACATGACGAACGACTGAAATATCGCCAGCGCGGTGGTGAGAAACCAAGTTTGGCGCAGCAACTGCTTGCCTTCGCTCCACAACTGGACGGTGCGCTCCTGGGTGACTTCGCGGGAGCGGTGCGCGCCGGCCAGAAACAACAGAATCAAGCCGGCAACCTGTGGCAATAGGTAGAGGACGAAGAGAGCTTCCGGTCCGAAGACCTTGCCGACGAAGCCGCCGGTCAGCGGGCCGACCGAAAAACCGATGCCGAGCGCGGCCGCGACCTGGCCTTGGGCGCGGCCCTGTTGGCCCGGCGCGGACTGTTCGAAGGCGATTTTACGGATCGACAGGGCGAACATCGCCTCGGAGATGCCCAAGAGCGTAAAGGCACCGAGGAACACGAAGTTAAGCTCGAGAAAAAAATTCGCCAGGAGGCTGATCGCGATCGCGCTTAAGGTGGCCGCGACGATCAGCACGCCGGAGCTGAAATAGGAAGCGAGCACGCCCGACATCAGGTCGGAACAAACCCGTCCCATGCCGTTGACGAACAGCGGCACGCTGGCAAACGCGATCGAATAGCCATGGGCCTTCATGAAAAACGGCGCCAGCATGGCGGCGCCGGAAGAGCCGGCGATTTCGACCACGGCGGCGAGCGAGATGAGCGTCAACGGCGCGAGTTTCATGGCGCCGGATTATAACAGCTCGCTTGCGGCGCGCTAGCGCAGGGCGGTACATTTACGCTATGGACAGCACGGAGCGTGCTTGATAGAAGAGCAGCCGTAAGCAAGGAGTCGAGTTATGGAAATCCCGCAGATTCAAATTCACGACGCCAAGGCTAAACTCGATCAAAAGGAATCCCTGTTCGTCGATATTCGCGATCCCGGCTCGTATCGCGCCGCGCATATTCCCGGCGCATTGCACTTACACGACGGCAATGTGCAGGAGTTTTTACAGAACACAGAAAAGAATCAGCCTGTGGTGGTGTATTGCTATCACGGCAATAGCAGCATGGGCGCCACCGCGTTTCTAATCGAGAACGGCTTCGAAAACGTCGCCAGCATGAGCGGCGGTTTCGAAGCGTGGCGGCAGATTTATGAGCATGAACCGGGGGAATAGTTTGGAGTTTTGGGTCTAGGGTTTAGGGTATCGAAGTCACTGATCGACGCTGGAAGAGAGTCTCAAAATGGTACCGAGCGAAGGGAGAAGAGGATGAGCGTTATCCTAGGAAGCGGCGATTACCGCTACGAAGTGATCGAAAACTGGGGCAACCTGCCCCCTGACTGGAACTTTCATGAGGTCGCCGCGGTGGCGGTGGATCCGAAGGATCAGGTTTACTGCTTCACCCGCGGCAAGCATCCGGTGATCGTCTTCGATAAGGACGGCAATTTTTTGCGCTCCTGGGGCGACGGCGTATTCAAGCGGGCGCATGGCGCGACCATCGGCGCCGACGAGACGATTTTTCTCACCGACGACGGCGACCACACGGTGCGCAAGTGCACGCTGGACGGCAAGGTTGTGATGACCCTCGGGATTCCGGGAAAACCGTCGACCTATCAGGGCGGCGAGCCGTTCAACCGCTGCACGCATGTGGCTTTCTCACCGCGCGGCGATATTTACGTTTCCGACGGCTACGGTAATTCACGCGTGCACAAATATTCGCCGGACGGAAAGTTGCTCCTGTCATGGGGCGAGTCGGGCTCCGATCCCGGGCAGTTCAACATCGTGCATAACATCGTGGCCGACAAGGATGGTTGGGTCTACGTCGCCGACCGGGAAAACAACCGGGTGCAGGTTTTCGATGGCAACGGCAAATACGAAACCCAATGGAACAATATGCACCGCCCCTGCGCGCTTTACATGGACACGACGAAGAAAGAGCCGATCTGTTTTGTCGGCGAGCTCGGACCGGGGCTCGGCGTCAACAAAGAGGCCCCCAACTTGGGCAACCGCGTCGATATTTACGACAAGACCGGCAAGCGCTTGGCGCGGCTGGGCGATATTCACGCCGGAGAAAAACCGGGGCAATTCATCGCACCGCATGGCTTGGCCATCGATTCCCACGGCGATATCTACGTCGGCGAAGTATCGTGGACAATCATGGGACAGCATCTCAAGCCGCCGCGCGAGCTGCGCAGTTTGCAGAAATTGAAAAAGCTCGCATAGCTCCCTTCATTTCGTTCAATGTTCAAGGTTCACAGTCTCCGCTCCCAGCCTTGAACTTTTGAACCTGGAACCTTGAACCGGACGGAGGCACAGAGGACAAGGAGGTTCATGTATGCAAAGCAATGTCACTCAGCAGCGCGTGCCGATCCACGGCGATCCCGGCCAGTGGATCCACGTCAGCGAAAGCCCGCGCCATGTGCGGGTGTATTTCGGTGGCGAGACGATTGCGGACAGCAAGCATGCCAAACTGGTGCGCGAGTCGGACGTTTTGCCGGCCTACTATTTCCCCAAAGAGGACGTGCGCACTGATTTTTTCGTGCCGAGCGCGCGTAGAACCCAGTGCCTGCTCAAAGGCGAAGCGTCCTATTGGTCGATTCGCAGCGGCGGTAAGTCGGCCGAGAATGCGGCTTGGAGTTATTTAAACCCGTCGCCCGCAGCGAGTGCGATCAAGGATCACTTCGCTTTCGACTGGCCCAAAATGGACAAGTGGATGGAGGAAGACGAGGAGCTTTACAAGCATGCGCGCGATCCGTTTAAGCGCGTCGATGCGCTGCCGAGCAGGCGCCACGTGCGCGTAGTCATCGACGGACAGACAATCGCCGACAGCCACCGGCCCCATCTCGTCTTCGAGACCAACCATCCAGTGCGCTATTACCTCCCGCCGGAAGACGTACGCATGGACATGCTGGTGCCGAGCGCGACCGCATCGCGTTGCCCTTATAAGGGTGCGGCGTCCTATTGGTCGGTAAAGACCGGCAACGAAACTTTCGGCGATTTGGTTTGGGGTTACATGGACCCGATTCCGGAGATTCCCAAGATCAAAGGGCTATTCTGTTTCTGGCAAGAGCGCGGTTGCGACATCTACGTCGACGGCGAGTTAGTGCCGCCGCCGAGAACCAAGTGGGCGAGCGCGCTGAAAAGTTAATTTGCTGCAGGAATCCATGCGCGCGCTTTTCTGGAGCGGCAGCGAGTTAAGCTTCGAAACCGCCTATCGCTCGCCGGTTGCGAGCGAGCAATCCGTGCTGGTCAAAGTTCATCTCGCCGGCATCTGCTCCACCGATTTGCAAATTCTCAAAGGCTACATGGGTTTCCAAGGCGTGCCCGGCCATGAATTCGTCGGCCGCGTCAGCGAAGGACCGGAGGGTTTCGTCGGCAAGCGCGTGGTCGGCGAGATCAATTTCGGCTGCGGGCGCTGCGAGGCCTGCCGGCGCGATCTCAGCCGACATTGTCCGAACCGGAGCGTGATGGGGATCTTGAACGCCGACGGCGCATTCGCCGAAGTCGTTTCGGTGCCGGTTGCTAATCTTCACTTGGTTCCGGATGATGTCAGCGACGACGAAGCGGTATTCACCGAGCCATTAGCGGCGGCCTTCGAGATTCTCACCCAGATCCAAGTGAATCCCGGCGACGAGATTCTCGTCCTGGGCGACGGCAAGCTCGGCAATTTATGCGCCCAGACGTTGCGCTTGACCGGTGCCAAAATTACCGCGCTCGGCAAGCACGCCGACAAACTCGCACTGATCAAGAAAACCGGCGTTCGGACAGTTCAACTTAATGACTGGCAACCGCGGCTGTTTGACGTCGTCGTCGAAGCGACCGGCTCGGCTTCCGGTCTTGAGCTGGCGCTTGGCGCCGTGCGGCCGCGCGGCACGCTGGTACTCAAGAGCACCATCGCCGGCAAGCATCAAGTTTCGCTGGCGCCCATCGTGATCAACGAGATCAACGTGATCGGCTCGCGCTGCGGGCCATTTCCTGACGCGCTGGAGGCGCTGGCCGCGCGGCAGATTTCAGTCGAGCCGCTGATCGACCAAGTCTATCCACTCAACGAGGGCGTCGCGGCGCTGAATCACGCCGCGCGGCCGGGGGCACGGAAAATTTTGCTCCGGCCTGCGTAATCTGGGCGCGATGAATCGCGTCCCTACGTTAGAACGACGATCCGGGTTCTGAAAGAAAAGCCGACTCCTCGATTGTCGATTCCCGGCCGAGAATCTTATTGCGGTGCGGGAAGCGGCCGAAGCGCGCGATTACGTCGCGATGGCGCCGGGCGAAATCCAGATATTCACCAAAAATGCTTTGCTGCTCCAGCGGCACGGCGGCGAACAGTTCTTCAAAGCAGCGGACCGACCGTTCTTGCTGCGCCGGCGATTCCGCATGCTCGAGCGGTAGATAGAAAAACACTCTTTTGATCGGCCGCAGTCGCAGATCGAGCCGCTGTTCGAGGCCGTCGAGGCACCAAGCCAAAGCCTTGGCATCGCAGGCGAATGCCTGCGGTGTATCGCGGTAAATGTTGCGCGGGAATTGATCGGTGAGAATAATCAACGCCAAGCGCCCGCGCGGCGTATCTGCCCAATCATCCAATTGCCCTTGCGCCGCGGCGCGCAACAGGTCTTCGAAACGCCAACGAATCTCACGGTCGATCTCAACGTTTTTGGACCACCAGAGTTTGGCCTGCGCTTTGCCGACGGCTGCGTCGTCGGCATCGGTGCCGAACCAAAATCGAAGAATGCTCCCGACATCCGTCATTGATCCCGCTTAGCGCAATGGTAATTTTGCGCTTAAGAGCGACTCGACAAATTCTTTTGCCTTGGTCAAGTCGTAGCCGTAAAGCCGGCGCGCCAGCGTCACGGCGCCGATCATGTCGCCCGACTGCGCCAGCTCCAGTAGCTGGGTTTCCTGCTCTTTGCGGCTCAACCCGTCAAGATCCATAAAATTGACCGAACTCGTGACCGAAGGTTGAACCAGAGTATGGCGGGTGAGAAATTCCATCAATTTTTCCGCGCTCGGCACTACGCCCCATTCGATTCTCAGGAGATCGGCGGAACCGAGCTGAACCGGCAGATGTTGGTAACGGGTGGAAATGCGGCTAGCGGAATGATTCAACCTGCCGAAGGCCAGCTTGGCTTCAGCCGCCAGTACGACGGCGAGCTGGCGCGTCTGGGCGTCGAGCTCCAGCTCGACGATGCGACGCAGGCTGAGCGTCGAGCTGCGCCGGTTGCGGTCTCGGTCGGGAAGCTCGCGGTGCTGCTGCACCAGCTTTGCCGCGCGGATCTCCGAGTAGGGGATAAAAACAACCGTTGGATCTTGGTCGGGAAAATGATCGTTCAAATAGGAGCGAAATTTTATGAACAGTCCATCGTCGGTCATGCGCACCAGCCAATTGGTCGGGCGAAAGCGAGCGAGGAGAAGTTTTTGAAAGATCAGAAGAAGAACGGCCAGCACTGCCGCGACGTAGTAGGCGATCCAGGCGTGATTCGTCCGGCCAAAAATGATCAAGCCGATGGCGACGGCGGCGAGGGCGAGGAACGCAAACAGGGCACGCCCGCGTGAGTAGCGGAAGACGATGTCGCGATCGTTTTGCGGCACCGCGGCCGCAGTCATGAATTCCATAGCATTTTTTAGTCGACGTCTTAACGCCGCGACACCGGCGGAATGAGAGAGTTGTTTAAACGTCGCGGAGCAGCGGACCCAGCCGTTGAAAAAACTCGCCGATGGCGCCGTTATGCACGAAATCGGCAAGCTCGTCGAGCGGCGTCGGGTCGCGATTGACGATGGCGAGGAGCGCGCCGCTCCGTTTGGCGATGACCGGAAAAGATGCCGCCGGCTGAACTTGCAGCGAGGAGCCGATGACGATGAAAATTTCGCATTGTTCGCTCCAGACCTGCGCGCGCTGCATCGCCGCAACCGGCATCGACTGGCCGAAGGAAACGTTGGCCGATTTTAAAAATCCGCCGCAATCGGTACAAGTCGGCGTCGGCAAACCCTCGTGCCATGCTTCATAAACATCGGCAGGTTGGTACTGCTTGCCGCAATTGAGGCACGTGACCAGACGATCGGAGCCGTGCAGCTCGACCAGCTTTTCTTCCGATGTGCCGGCGAGCTTGTGCAAGCCGTCGATGTTCTGGGTGATCAGGCCGAGCAACTGGCCGCGCTTTTCAAAGTCGCCGAGCGCGTAGTGGGCCAAGTTGGGCTTGACGGTCTTGAACAGTTCGTAGGTCGCTTTCTTGAGCTGCCAGTGCTGCACCCGGGCCGGTTCCCTGGCGAGAAAATCTTGGAACAGCACGGGCCGGTACTTGGTCCAGACTCCGCCCGGGCTGCGAAAATCCGGCACGCCGGATTCCGTGCTGATGCCGGCCCCGGTGAAGAAGACGATGGATATGGAACTTTTTAATCGACGGGCAAAGTCTTCCAGGTTCATTTGCGTAACTTGGGTTAATTCATTTCGGGGATTCCGATTGTGAAGACTGTGGTGGATCGATATCTAAGACTTTAATATCGAACACGAGCGTTTTTCCCGCCATCGGATGGTTCAAGTCCACGAGTACAGTGTTTTCCTTAATCTGACGAACGGTCATAGGGACGACCGTCCCAGTCGGACTGCGCGCACTTAGCACTGCGCCGACTCTGAGTGCGCTCGCGGGAATTTTCTCTTTAGGAATCTCTTCGACGGCATTTGGTTTAATTGGGCCGTAAGCGTCTTCTGGTCTGACAATGACATGTTTTTCATCACCGATTTTCATCCCAGTCAGTGCTTTCTCTAGTCCCGGGATCATTTTTTTTTGGCCATGAATATATCTGAGCGCTTCTTTGCCAATGTTACTTTCAATTAATCTTCCATCTGTTTCGGTTAGCTTGTACTGAATAGCGACTAACACACCATCCTTAATCACCCTGTCTTTTACACCTGGGCGGGTAAGGTCGGCGATAATTGTTCTCTGTTTTAACGACGAGGTTACGGTAGCGAGTGACCTTAGCGGAGTCGTGCCCATAAGCAACACTTGTAGGTAGTTTGATGGGATTGCAAAGTTTAAGTTCTGACCCCCTTGAAAGGTCGCGAACGCAACACCAATAACATCACCCTTTTGATTTAACACCGGTCCACCGCTGCTTCCCGAAGAGATGGGGGCAGTAATTTGCAGTACTTTTCCAGTCCGTAATTCTCTTACCGCACTAATTACGCCTGTGGAGAACGTGGCTTCTAGGCCTTTTGGATTTCCAATTGCGTAAACTGTGTCACCAACCTGAACATCGTTACTGTTACCCAGAATGAGCGGCCTAGTAGCTGACATGGACGGGATCTTTAGTACCACTAGATCATTGTCGAGGTCCATTCCCGTGATACCAGCGATCTGAAATTTGCTAGGGTTGTTGGCGAATCTTGCATAACCTTGGGTCGCGCCTTCGACCACATGAGCGTTCGTTGCAACTTCTCCATCACGCACAAAGAACCCCGTTCCAAGAGATACGTCTCTTCCGCGGTTGTTTTGCATCACCAAAAGAACCGTTGCCCCAACTCCTTTTTTTGCAATTGCCTGAGTGGTCTGAGCGACAGCATTGTCAGGTAGTATCGGGACCATGAGCACGTAAGAACTCAAAACGAAACATGCCCACCATGAGCTTACTGCAAACATAAGTCTTTCCTCATGTTTGAGGTAAATTATTTTTTTGCTGGCTCGGCTGGCTTCGCCGTAGCTGGAGGCGCGACAGGTTTGGCGGCTGCGCTAGGGCTGGCTGGTGGGGCCTGAGATGGTGCGGAAGCCGGTTGGATGTCGACCATTTTGACGTCGAAAACCAACGTCTTCCCGGCCATCGGGTGGTTCAAATCCATGACGACGGTTTTTTCCTTGATCTCACGGACCGTCATGGGCACGACCATCCCCTCGGGACTGCGAGCCGCCAATACGGCGCCGACTTTGAGCGCGTTCGCAGGGATTTTTTCCTTGGGAACTTCCTGTACCGCTTTCGGGTCGATCTTGCCGTAAGCGTCCTCGGGCTTGACCGTGACATGTTTTTCGCCGCCGACTTTCATGCCGGTGAGTTCTCTTTCCAAACCCGGGATCATCATCCTTTGGCCGTGGGTATATTTGAGCGGCTCTTTGCCCTTGCTGGTTTCGATCACCTTGCCGTCCGGGCTCTTGAGCGTGTACTCCAAGCTGACCATCATGCCGTCTTTGACAACGCGGTCGTTTTTGGCTTTGTCCGCGGTCGCGGGGAATGCCGGTGTGCTGAAAATGCTTAGCGCTACGAGCGCGAACAGCCACAACGATTGAGTACGCATTGATACCTCACCCAGATTGATTGGCCGCGGCAGCGCGGTTGAGACAGATTAGCACCGGCGGTGCAGAACTCAACAAAGCCGGAAGGCCTGGAGCAGACGATATGCGGTGATCAAGGCCGGCCTTAGCGGCGCTTGTACTCGGCACGATAACCGTTAGAACGGTGGTGAATTATCGGTTGTCGTTCCCGTCGATCGCTAGAAATCCGCGACGGAGCCCGTTAATACTTTGCAATCACCCGTTCGCCCCAGGCAGCCATCACCTGATCGTAGACGGCGTTGGGCGGCGTGAGCAGCACGCGTTTGATGCCGTCGGCTTCGAGCCGCTTCACCTTGGCGATACATTCCGCCGGCGTGCCGGCGATGGTGAAGCGCTCGAGCAGATAGTCGGTGACGAAATTGGGATTGATGCGCTCTTCGATCGGTTTCGAAATGTCGAAGTTTTCCATGAAGCGTTTGACGCCCGCCGCTTCGCCTTCCGGAACGGTTTCCATGGTGAAGCGAAAGTTGTGGTGCGCGCGGTTGGCCATGCGCGAGCGCACGCGCCGGCGCGCCAGGTCGCCGTCGTCGTCGACCACGATCATGCCGGCGGGCATGATGTCGATGTCTCCCGACTTGCGCCCTTCCTGCTGCGCCGCTTCGGCGACCCGCTGGCGCGCCCAGTCGGTCACCGCTTTGTCGAAACCGGTGCCGAGAATGATGCCGTCGCAGGTGCGGCCGGCGACGCGGAGTGTCTTCGGCCCTTCGGCCGAAATGTAAATCGGCGCCGGGCGTTTGCCGGCCTTGAGCTTGACGTTGCCGCCGGCGCGTTCCTTGCTCTTAGGCACGTCGACGCCGCGGTCGTGGAGCAAATCGCGAATCAGCCGCAAACCTTTTTCAAAATCGACAAGCTTGGTTGCCGTGCGGCCGAGACTGTAAACCGGGCCGTCGCCCGTCCCCATGCCGATGATCGCGCGGCCTTCGGAGATTTCGTTCAGCGTCGCAAAACTGTTCGCGATAATCGTCGGATCCCGGTAAACGATGTTGGTCACGGCTGTGCTAAGGCGGATTCTCTTTGTGCTGACGGCGCAAAGCGCCATGGCTTGAAAGGGATCGACGTTGTTCATCTGGCTGTCGGCGAAAAAGATCGCTTCGAAACCGAGTTGCTCGGCGCGTTTGGCGCGCTCCACCGCCGCGCGAACCGTGCGCGCCGAACTATGCAGACAAAAATTCATAACCTCTTCATACTAGCATTGGGCTGTTAGTTCAAAACGTTCCAATCGTTCAACCGCTTTGCTCCGTTCAACCGATCGCCTCGCGATCTCCGTCCATACGATTTGAACTACTTGAACGTCTTGAACATCCTAATTCCCCGATCCAATTTGGCGCGCCTGCCAGCGCACGCAGCCGTGAATCGCGAAGCCGGAGATCACAAAGCACATGAGACATACTGTAAACGACCAGGCGTAGGAGCCGGTGGCGTCGAAAAGATAACCGCCGATCCACGAGCCAAAGGCGCTGCCGAGGCCGAAGCTAATTTCCAGAAAACCGAAGATGAGGCCGATTTTGTGACCGGAAAAAATATCGCCGATGACCGCGCCGTAGGTCGGATTGCCGGCGCTGTGGCCGATGCCGTAGAGCACGATGGTCAAGTAAACCAGCCAGAGCGGCGCGCCGAAGGTCATGGCGATCATGGAGATCACGCCGAGCGCGGTGACGAAAACGGCGACACCGTACGCCTTGCTTCGTCCCAACCGGTCGGAGACCGAGCCCCAAATAATCGTTGCGCCGATGCGGATAAAACCGATCAGGCCAAAATAAAAAGATGCGGCGAGTTTCTCATAGCCGACCGCCACGAAGTGGGCGATGGCGTGGGTATTGATCATGAACAGCGCCGTGCCGAGCGCCAAGTGACCGACGGTGATGCACCAGAACGGAAAAGAGCGTGCCGCCTCGCCAAGGGTCCAGTCGCGCGCCGCCTTGTGTTTTGCGGCATGGCGTCCCGCTGTTTCCGCTGCCGGCTTATCGTCGCCGTCGGGAAATTGGCCGATGTCCTGAGGCGCGCGCCGTTGAAAAAGCGCGTTGGCCGGCACCAAGAGGAATAGCAACAAGCTGCCGGTTGCGATATAAGTCCAGCGCCAGCCCATGGCGCTGATCAGCAACTGTGTGGCCGGGACCATCACCAGCGCGCCTAATCCTTGCCCCATGGAGGCGATACCGATAGCGGTGGCGCGCCGGCGCACAAACCAATACGAAATGAGCGCATTGTGGCCGACGAAGCCTAGCGCTCCCTGCCCCAGCGCGGTGACGACGCCGTAGGAGAAATAGAGCCCCAACAGAGAGCTGGAAAAGGACGACAGGAATAGGCCGACGCCGACCAGAGCGGCGCCCACCGGCATGAGCAAGCGCGGGCCGAGACGATCGAACGCCAACCCTACCATCGGCGATGCCAGTGCGTAGACGATGAAGTTAATCGAAGCGATCGAGGCGCCGTCGCTGCGCGACCAGGAAAACTCCTCCAACAGGGCCAGGTAATAAACGCCGAAAGAGCCGGTGACGCCGCGCATCACCACCATGTTGATGAAACACAGGGCGAGGATAACGTAGCCATAGAAAAACTTGGGACGCATGAACGGAATTGGAGTGTTGGAGTAATCGAGTATGGGGGTGTTGGATTTTAAACCATTACTCCATCATTCCAGTACTCCAACGATGTCTTTGGTGTTTACCTTGCTTCCGCCGCTTTGATGTCTTTGATTTTGACGTCGAAGTTCAGAGTCTTTCCGGCCAGCGGGTGGTTGAAATCGACGACGATGGTTTTTTCCTTGACCTCATGCACGCGGATCGGCACGGTGCGACCGTCCTGTGTCTTGGTCATCAACATGACGCCGGGCTTTTGCGCGTCGGCGGGAATCATCTCGCGGGGGACTTCTTGGAACGCCTTCTCATTCGGCCGGCCGTAACCGTCTTCCGGTTTCACCCGCACTTTTTTCTCGTCGCCGACTTTCAAGCCGTTCAACGCTTGTTCGAGACCTTTGACGATCTGTCCGGCCCCTTGGATGAAAGTGAGTGGTTCCTTGCCGACATTGGTGTCGAGAATCTTGCCGGTGTCGTCGGTAAGCGTGTACTCGATGGAGACGATGGAGCCTTCTTGGATATTCGAGCTGGGTTTCAACGTAATCGCCTGGGACGCCGGGCCTCCACCGACGCGGGCGAGGCTGGAAAGGAAAAATAGCGCGGCTAAAACCGCGCCGCTCATGATCAACAAACCCAAAAGTTTTTTCACGGATTCCTCGGAAGAAATTTAGTTAACGCCGGGATTCCGCGTCAACATATATTGGCGACGCCGTGAATACAACTGACTTATTAACGGCTACCCAAAGAGATTTTCAAAGCGCCAGTATCATGCCGCAGTGCGCTGTGCTAAGAGATCGAAGCACAAAAGAACAAACGACATCCTGATCATGAGCAGCGAGCTTTGGGCGATCATTTCGGCGGCGGCGTGGGCGGTGGATTCGATCCTCGTGCGCAAGGGCACGGCGTTTTCCAACCCTTCGACGGCGGCGTTCATCAGCTTCGTCGTCAACGTCACGATTCTGGTTCCCTACGTTTTCTATCACTACCCCCTGGAAAAGATTTTTCAGCCGGCAAACTTGTTCTTCATCGTGACCGGTATCATCCAGCCGGCGATCGTGCGCGTGATGTTCTACATCGGCATCGTTCGTCTCGGTGTCTCGCGTGCTGGACCGATCCGCGGCACCTCGCCTTTTTTTTCCGTGGCGATCGCTTTTTTTCTTTTTCATGACCGGCCGGGTTTGATCGTTTATCTGGGCGGAATCTTGACTGTGGCCGGCACCTGGCTGGTTTCTTACAAACGGGCGGGGGAGGCGAAATGGCGCCCGCTCGATCTCTTATTTCCGTTGGGCGCGGCGATGCTCGCGTCGGTGTCGCAGAATATCCGCAAAATGGGGCTCAACAGCACCAATGAGCCGATCATTGCGGCGGCGATCTCGACGGCAACGTCGCTGCTCTGCCTGCTTGGCTCGCTGGTATTTTCCAAAAAAAGCCGAGCGCTGCAGCTCAACCGGCAATGCCTGCCCTATTACGGCGGCGCGGCGGTGTGCGCGCTGGTCGGTCAATTGTCCACCTTCGTGGCGCTCAACGGCGGTCAAATCTCCGTCGTCGCGCCACTTAACAGTACTTCGCCATTGTTCGTCATCGCTCTCACCGCGCTGTTTCTGCGCGGCGAGGAGAAGGTCAATACCGCTGTGGTGATCGGAGTGATCCTGCTCGTCGGGGGAATCGCGGCGATCACGGGGCGGTAGGGTTCCTAGGACGTTCAAAAGGTTCAAGCCGTTCAAATAGTTCAAATCGTTTGAACGGAGATCGCGAAGCGATTGGTTGAACGGAGCGCAGCGGTTGAACGTTTTGAACTCGGGATCAGATATCGATCAGGCCGCCGGCTTGAACTTCGGCAGCGTGATGCCGTCGCCGCTGTCCTCGAAAACGACTTCCACCGGCATGTCGATGCGGACTTTATCGATGGGGCAGCCGATCACATTGCTGCAAAAGCGCGGCCCGTCGTCGAGGTCGACCCAGGCCGTTACATAGGGAATGTCCGGCGCGAAGCCGCGCAGCGCGGTGCCGACCACTTCTCGGATGATGGTGAAGCAAAAGATTTTGCCCTTGCCGCTCACCGGCACCCAGTCGAGTTTTTCGCTGGCGCAATCGCCGCACACCGGGCGCGGCGGGAACACCCAGGTGCTGCAGTTGCCGCACTTTTGCATCATCAGCTTGCCGGCCTTGGCGCCGTCCCAGAAGGGCTGATTGACGGGGGTGATTTCAGGGAGAGGTTTTTTGATTGATTTTTCTTCTGCCATATTTTCTCGCCTTTCAGATGTTCAAGAGAATGAGTGTATAAGACTTTATCTCGCCAAGACGCCAAGACGCTAAGTTCGAAGTCATTATACCTTGGCGCCTTTGCGTCTTTGCGTGAGATATGCCGAAATTCCCTGCCGCTAAGCTTCGCTTCCCAAGATCGCCGCGGCGGTGCAGCCGAAGTTCTTGCCGTAGTTGACCGCGCCGACGCCGGTGGAAATGCCGAATTTGATGTTCGGCACCTGCCGTTCGCCGCATTCACCGCGAATCTGGCGCACGGTTTCGATGACATGCAGCATGCCGCCGGTGGTCGATGGTTGGCCGCAGTTGATCATGCCGCCGCTGGTCTGGATCGGCAGGTCGCCTTTGAATGTGAAATCGGTCTTCTCGAAAAATGCCTTGTCATTTCTCCCGCAGAAGCCGAGATCCTCGATCTGGATCATCACGACGGGGATATAGTCGTCGTAAAGATTCAAGCAGCGGATATCCTTATGCGCGACGCTGGACATTTCAAAGGCGCGCTTGCCGGCTTGGGTTATTCCCGTGATCAGCGGGTTGGCGCGATAGCGCGGACCAAAGCTCGCGTTGTTACATTCGCCCCATCCGAGCAGATAGACCGGCGGCTTGCGCATTGATTTGGCGCGCTCGGCCGACGTCATGATATAGGCTTTGCCGCCGTTGGCGGGCATGACGCAATCGAACAGGCGAATCGGATCGGAGATCATGCGCGACTTTTTGTAGTCTTCGATGGTGATCGGCTTGCGAAGATACGCATTGGGATTGAGCGAGGCGTGATACCGGCCGGTGACGGCGATCTTGCCGAAGTGCTCGTCGGTCATGCCTGACTCGTGCATGTAGCGGCTCATCACGAAAGAAATCTTGCAATTGGGTCCCATGACGCCGAAAGGCATTTCATAGTCGCGGGTGTCGGCGTGGGCGCCGCGGTGACCGCCGCGTTCGCTGAATGGCGCGGCTGCGGCGATGACCAGCACGAGGTCGCAAAGTCCCGCAGTAATCGCGGCGGCCGCGTGGCCGAGCAGCGACACCGAGCTGGCGCCGCCATTGCCGCCGGCGAGTGAAACTCCCGGCGTGATGCCGAGAATCGCCGCCACTTCCTCGGGCCAGAAGGGTTGTGAATGATTGGTCGTATAAATCGCCGCGAGTCCCTGGCCGTCGAAGTCCTTCTTGCTCAAACCCGCGTCTGCCATCGCCAGCCGCGCCGCCCAGGCGAGATATTCCGCCGTCGATTTTCGCGCCTCGCCCGGCTTGCTGCCGAGCCGATCGGTCGGCGTCTCACCGATGCCGACGACCGCAGTTTTTCCTCGTATGCTCATATTTGAGATCCTCTCTCTACAACGATGCGTAAATTCGAATTTCGAATATCGAAATCCGAAAAATAAAACAAAATGCCAAATTCTAAAAACGAAGTCCGCCGATTTCGTTTGGAACTTGAGGATTGTGTTTCTGCTCAATTGATATTGTTTCGAGCTTCGGATTTCGAGTTTCGAATTGTCCTCCATCGAGAGATATTTCAGCCCAGCCGGACTGTCAAGCGATCGATGCACGATACATTCCGATTGACAGCGCGTAGGCCGAGGTGGGATAACCGCGGCACACAACAGACCGGCTGACGCTGTTTAGGCTGGCAACATAGACTGATTATCCAAGGGCCCTAACGGTCTCATTCCGTTGGGCCCTTTTTTTGTCGATGTCGATGATCATCGCGCCGAGCAAAAAGGGATGAATCAATATGGAGACATCCTGTATCAATTCCACTCCCTGCCACTTGTGCGACCTCATTTGTCGGATCTCGTGAGTCACGGAATGCTCAGCATATTCACCGCTATTGTCAGGAGAAGAACAGACCTGGCTGATGGCACTGTTCGTGCTTCCTTGGTTATGGATGCCCTATTCTGAATTGACCTCAAATCGTCTGTTGGTCGTTCGGCAAGAAGTTGATTGAAGAACAGGCGGCCGAGTGTACGCGGGTGGGTGATCTCAACCAGCAAAGCAGAATCCCCGAGACAATCCACGGCATACAAATTGGCAAGAGCGTACGAAGTCAATCGAAGAGGCGCGAGAGGGGAAGCAGTCCAGAATGAATTCAATTGCTAGATTAGTATTTTTCGGGCTACCGACAATTGCCTTCCTGACTGTTCTTTCTACCGCCGAGGCGCAGCAGCCGAACAAAGTCCCGCGGATAGGGTATCTATCTTCGTTCGATCCAGCTAGTAACTTCGCTCGTCCCGAGGCCATTCGGCTGGCTCTGCGCGAGCTTGACTACATAGTAGGACAGAACATCGTCTTTGAGTACCGATACGCGGAGGGAAAGCTCGATCGTTACCCTGAGCTTGCGGCCGAGCTGGTGCGTCTCAAGGTCGATATCATCGTGGTAGCAGGAGGGGCCAGGACGGTCCGGGCGGCCAAGAATGCGACCAAGACGATTCCCATCGTTATGGTGGGCCAAGGCGTCGATCCTGTCGAGGCCGGCCTAGTTGACAGCCTTGCCCGTCCGGGCGGCAACGTCACCGGCCTTACAAACCTTGGCCCAGAACTAGGCGGTAAGCGGCTGGAGCTGCTCAAAGAAGCCGTTCCTAAACTTGCCCGTGTCGCGGTTCTCTATGCTCCGGCCAGTCGTAGCAGTGCACGCACTATGAGGGCTCTGCCAATCGCGGCGCGTGCGCTGAAGTTGACTCTTCAACCTTGGGAGATACGAGCTGCGGACGGTTTCGAGAAGGTATTCGCTACGCTAAACAAGCAGCGCCCGGAGGGACTCTACGTACTCGGGGCCTCGCTAATAAATGCTAACATAAAACGGACCGTCGGCTTTGCGTTAAAGAGTCGGCTACCGTCGATGTACCACGCCAGAGAAGGTGTAGTTGCCGGCGGGCTCATGTACTACGGGGCGGACTTCGCGGACAACTACCAACGCGTCGCATATTATGTGGACAAGATCCTCAGGGGAGCCAAGCCCGCCGATTTGCCGGTCGAGCAACCGACAAAATTCGAGCTGATCATCAATCTGAAAACCGCCCAACAGATCGGTCTGACGATCCCGCCCAACCTGCTGGCGAGAGCGGACAAGGTGATCAAATGAAACAGTTTTGGATTTTCAATTGCCGATTTTGGATTAGGGAAAAATACATGAAAAAACTATTGCGGATTCGATTGTGCTGTTCTCAATCCGACAATCCAAAACCTGTGGTGAGCAGGGTCGAACCATCGGCAATCCAAAATCGAAAATGGGTGGGGATCTTCGCTATCGCCCTCACATTCGCCTTGGGTGGGGCGGTGGCCCCGGCGCAGCAGCCGGCGAAAATTCACCGGATAGGAATTCTGAGCCCGTCCTCCGGGTCCGTCTTCCCGGCCCGGGTCGAAGCATTTCGCCAACGGCTGCGCCATCTTGGCTATGTCGAAGGAAAGAACATCGCCTTCGAGTACCGATATGCGGAAGGGAAACGCGGACGGCTGCCTGGCCTTGTCGCCGAACTGGTCCGTCTTAAAGTTGATGTTATCGTCACCGTGGGGACGCCGGGAGCCGAAGCTGCCAAGAAGGCGAGCGGGACAATTCCGATCGTATTCGCCGGTGCTTCCGATCCAGTAGGAACTGGGATTGTCTCCAGCCTGGCACGACCAGGCGCGAATATCACCGGACTTAGCCTCATGGTACCGGATCTAGATGGCAAACGATTGGAACTGCTCAAGGAAGCCTTTCCCAAGGTTGCCCGGGTGGCCTTCCTCTGGCAACCGGGTGGCGCGGGGGGAAACCTGCGTCTCACAGATATGGAGGCCGCGGCCAAGGCGTTGGAACTCAAACTTCTATCGCTGGAGGTGCGAAGTCTTGACGATTTTGAGGGCGCATTCGCACGAGCGAAAGGGGAAGGCGCCCAGGCGCTCATTACGACCACAGGTGATCTTATCAATACTCAACAACGTCAAGTCTTGGACTTCGCGGCAAAGAACCGGCTGCCGGCGATGTACCACTACAGTGAGTTTGTTGAGACCGGTGGCTTGATGAGCTACGGGCCAGACAATAAGGACATATGGCGGCGCGCCGCTGACTTTGTCGATAAGATCCTCAAGGGCACCAAACCGGGTGACTTGCCAGTGCAGCAGGCGACAAAGTTCGAGCTGGTAATCAATCTCAAGACTGCGAAACAGATCGATCTGACGATCCCGCAGAGTCTGTTGGCGCGGGCGGATAGGGTGATCAAATGAATCTTCGATTATCGACCGGTAAAGTTAATGAGGTACAAAGCATGACCACAAAAATTCTTGTCTTCCTGTTTGCTTCTGCAATTCTGCTGTCCCATGAACCAAGCCAAGCCCAACAGCCGAAGCAAATCCAGCGCGTCGGTTTGTTCCATGTGGGCTTGGACCACGTTCCGCCGTCGTTTCCTGCTCTCCGCGCAGCGCTCAAAGAACTAGGCTACGAGGAGGGGAAAAATATCCATCTGGATTGGCGCAACTTGCCGGATGACGAAGCGGCCCTTGCCACCGCTAGAGAATTTGCCCGCCAACCCGTCGATCTGATCGTCGCCTTTGAGGACCAAACGATTCGCGCCGCCAAGGCGGCCACTACTGAGGTTCCAGTCTTGTTTCTCCACGCGAATGCTCCTGTGAAGGATGGCTTTGTGAAAAGTTTTGCCCACCCTGGCGGTAATATGACCGGCTTCGCTGCCTGGCCCGTGTCTAATGGCAAGCAGGTCGAGCTGTTCAAAGAGTTGATTCCCGATCTCGGGAGTCTGCTCTTGCTGGTCCATCCCGATGATCCTGTCGGGCGACGCTGGCTGCAGGAAGTGCGGCAAGCCGGTAAAGCGCTGAAACTTCGTTTGATCGAGCGCAAAGCAACCAATCAAGAGGAAATCGAACGGGCCATCGGTTCGGTAAGGCGAGAAGAAGTGGGTGGAATCCTGGTGCTGTCTCTGATCCTCCGCAACAGTTACAGTTCACTTATCACCCGTCTCGCCGCAGACAAGCATCTCCCCTTGGGGATGCACCGTAAAGAATGGGTCGAAGCAGGGCGCGCTTTTTTCTTATTCGGCGGACCTTGCGTCCGTGGGCCGAGCCGCCGCTCCTTATGTGGATAAAATTCTCAAAGGCACCAAGCCGGCGGACCTTCCGGTCGAACAGGTGTCGAGGTTTGAGCTGGTGATCAATCTGCAGTCAGCCCGGAAACTTGGTTTGACGATTCCACAGTCGATTCTGTTTCGGGCAAGCAGGGTGATCAAATGAAGAAAGGCAACGGCAATTAGAACAACGCAGTCAATCCTCGGCTCGCTCTTTGGGCGATCCTCTTTGCGCTTTGTTTTGCGGCAGAAACGCAGCCTAAGACAGCCCCACGACGGCTATCCCGGTAGAGCAGCCGACCAAATTCGACTTCATCGTCAATCTGAAAGCCGCCAAGCAGATCGGCCTGACGATCCCGCCGGGTGTGCTGGTGCGGGCGGACAGAGTAATCCGCTAGGCGTGAATGGTGAGGCGTGAGCCATGAGAGGAGATTCAATGCGCGTAGTCCATAGTCTGTGGTCAGTGGTCAGCAAAATTGTCGTTTGCATTGCTCCTGGCACCGTGCTTTTTGCGCTTTGCTTTTCTGCCGCCGCGCAGCAGCCGGCGAAAATCCCACGGATAGGATTTCTAGGTGCCACTACCGCTTCAGTCGAATCTACTCGCATCGAGGCTTTCCGGCAGGGCATGCGCGAGCTTGGATACGTGGAGGGGAAAAGCATTGTCATTGAGTGGCGGTGGGCCGAGGGAAAATTCGATCGGCTGCCCGAGCTTGCGGCCGAACTCGTGCGTCTCAAGGTGGAGGTCATCGTCACAGGGGGCTCGACATCAAGCGGCGCTGCGAAGAAAGTAACAACCACGGTTCCCATTGTGATGGCGCAAGATAACGATCCTGTGGGCAGTGGGTTTGTCGCTAGCCTTGGGCGTCCGGGCGGGAACATGACAGGATTGGCAACCCTTGCTCCGGAGATAAGCGGAAAACAACTGGAGCTTCTCAAAGGAGATCGTTCCCAAGCTCTCCCGCGTGGCCGTCCTCGGGACTTCGACCGCCCCGGGCAACGCAGAAGCGTTAAAAGAGACGGAACTTTCCGCAAGGGCGTTCAAGATACAGCTTCAATACCTAGACATACGAGTTCCCAAAGATATTGAGACTGCATTCCGAGAGGCAAAGAAGGGACGTGCTGACGCAGTCCTCGTGCTCGGAGCCCCGGCCCTCATTTCTCAGCGAAAACAGATTGCAGACCTCGCGGCAACGAGCCGGCTCCCGGCGATCTATCCGTGGCCGGAATTTGTCAAAGACCTCGGGCCTATGAGTTATGGCGTGAGAGTTACCGACTTGTACCGACGCGCCGCCACTTATGTCGACAAGATCCTCAGAGGCGCTAAGCCTGCCGACCTTCCCGTCGAGCAGCCCAAGAAGTTCGAATTAGTGATCAATCTGAAGACGGCGAAGCAGATCGGATTAACAATACCACCCAACGTATTGGCTAGAGCAGATAAAGTCATCCGATGACCGAACAATCTAAAATCCAAAATCGGAAATCTAAAATCGAAAGGTTCCGCCGAATGTGCTGGCGAGAGCGGATCGGGTGATTCGATAGGCGTGAGCCTTGAGGCGGAAGGCGTGAGGAGGAAGTCCGGAATGAATTCGATTACTGGAAATATACTTTTCTGGTCGCTCACCATGATCTTTCTGCCAACTATTTCCGCCAAAGCGCAGCAGCCCGTGAACGTTCCACGGGTCGGATACCTAAGTAGTGACTCCCCTTCCACTATCGCTGTCCGTATCGAAGCATTCCGGCAGGGTCTGCGCGAGCTTGGATAGGTGGAGGGGAAAAACATTGTTATTGAGTGGCGATTTGCCGAGGGTAAAGCTGATCGGCTACGTGGCCTTGCGGCTGAACTGGTCCGTCTCAAGGTAGACGTCATCGTTACGAGTGGACCGGCAGCAACCCGTGCCGCCAAGCAAGCAACTGTTACAATTTCCATTGTCACGGCGCAGGATAACGATCCTGTTGGGAACGGGCTCATCGCCAGCCTTGCGCGACCTGGTGGAAACATTACTGGATTGTCCACCCTTGCCCCGGAAATAAGCGGGAAAAGGCTGGAACTATTGAAGGAGATCGTTCCAGGGATCTCCCGGGTGGCCGTTCTCGGCAGTTCGACCACCCCGGGCAACCCACATGCGTTAAGAGAGACGGAACTTGCCGCACGAGTGTTGGGGCTGCAGATTCAATACCTAGAAGTACGCGGTGCCAAGGATCTTGAGCCTGCATTTCGAGCTGCAGCCAAAGACCGTGCTGACGCCGTCCTCTTGCTGCAAAGCCCAGTCTTCGTTAATGAGCGAAGACAACTTGCAAACCTCGCGGTAAAGAGCCGGCTGCCGGCGATATACGACAGGCGAGAATTTGTAGACGATGGTGGCCTTATGTGCTACGGGACAAATTTCGTCGACTTGTCCCGCCGCGCCGCCACCTACGTCGATAAAATTCTAAGAGGCGCCAAGCCCGCCGATCTCCCAATCGAACAACCGACCAAGTTCGAGTTTGTGATCAATCTCAGGGCGGCGAAGCAGATCGGTTTGACGATTCCGCCGAATGTGCTGGCGCGGGCGGATCGGGTGATCAAATGACAGTACTGAGTAACGAGTGCTGAGGACTGAGGTCAGGTGGAGAAAAACTCAGAACTCGTAGCTCAGCGCTCAGCACTTTGGGGGGAGGGGCGATGAGAAAAAAGTTTCTATGGTTTTCACTAATCGCTGTGCTTGGCGGGGTGGCAATTGCCCAGGCGCAGCAGCCAACGAGAGTCTCCCGGATAGGATTATTAGCTGCTGTTAGCCCGGCCGCTTTGTCGGGCCGCGCCGAGGCGTTGCGCCAGGGTCTACGCGCTTTTGGGTATGTGGAAGGGAAAAACATTGTCATTGAATCTCGATATGCAGAGGAAAAACTCGAACGTCTCCCGGCGCTCGCAACCGAGCTGAGACGTCTCAATGTAAACATCATCGTGACGGCTGGTGCGCCAGCGACTCGTGCTGCCAACGAAGCAGGTAATCGAATCCCCATCGTCATGGCGCAGGATAACGATCCTGTTGGAAACGGGTTTGTCGAAAGCCTCGCACGACCCGGCGGCAATATCACGGGATTGTCCACACTTTCCTCCGAGCTGAGCGGAAAACGACTGGAGCTTCTCAAGGAGGTTGTTTCTAAGGTTTCCCGTGTGGCCGTGCTTGGCAATTCGGCAGTTCCGGGCAACGCGCTGGTATTAAAAGAGATAGAAATTGCAGCAGAGTCGTTCGGGGTCCAGATTCAATCCCTAGAAATAAAAGCGCCGGCAGATATTGAAACCGCATTCCGAGACGCGCGTAAGGGGCGGGCTGGCGCAGTCCTAGTACTGAACAACCCCGTCGTGTCCGCTCAGAGGAGGCGAGCTGCTGACCTTGCGGTAAAGAACCGCCTCCCGGCGATATACGAAAGATTAGAATATGTAAAAGATGGGGGGCTTATGAGTTACGGAGTAAGCAGTACCGACTTGTTCCGTCGTGCCGCCACTTACGTGGACAAGATTCTCAAAGGCGCAAAGCCCGCGGACTTACCGGTCGAGCAGCCAACGAAATTCGAGTTCGTCATCAACCTAAAAGCCGCCAAACAGATCGGCCTGACGATTCCGCCCAACGTTCTGGCGCGGGCGGATCGGGTGATTCGGTGACGGGATTAACGCCCAAAAACAATATCGATACCTGAGAGGATCAAATCGAGTTGGCGTTTGGACAGCTTGCCGACCTCTTCGGTGAGCAATGCACGGTCTAGGGTAATCAGCTGCGAGGTGTTTACGACTGAATCCTTTGGCAAACCTGTCGCTCTGGCAGACAGCAATACATTGCCCGGCGCTTCGGCCCAACGAAGATTGCTGGTTAGAGGTACGCAAACAACGGTTCTAATAAGGCTGCGATTAAGAGCGTCCCCTTGGACGACTAACACCGGCCGCCGAAAGCCGGGACCCGAACCGGTCGGTTCAGGTAGGTTCGCCCAATACACATGGCCTTGGGCGATTACCATTCGACATCTTCAAGTGTGCGTACCGCGGCGGCGGAAATGGCTGGGTCGGGGTAGTCAACCATCGCCTCGCAGACCCTATTCATCGCCTCAGTCACGGCATCTGGATCGTGACGAGCGACGTATTCGGTCACGGCTTCTGCATAAATCTGGCTTCGGGATTTTTTCAGTCGACGGGATAACCGCTCGGCATCTCGGAAAATCTTATCGGGGATGGAGATCGCAGTTTTCATACCCGCAGTATAACCAGCGGGACGACTGCGTGCAAATTCGCGTGCCTCCTCGTGAGTTCCGGTGCAGGGGGTCGATAAGGTCGATCTTGTCATCAATCTACAGGCGGCGAAGCAGATCGGCCTGACGATTCCCCCGAATGTGTTGTCAAGGGCAGACAAGGTGATTAGGTGAGGGGTAAGTGAGTTAGGCGTTAGGCAAAAATTCAGGCGAGGCTAAAACAGGAGGGAACATCATGCATTCAAAATCTATTTCTTGGTTACTGGCAATTATCTTGCTGATGACTGCCGCCCTCGCCGAAGCTCAGCTCACCAAGTTGACCATCGGCAACAATACGCTTAGCACCAACGGTCTGCCTGCATGGATGGCCAAAGAAGCCGGGATTTTTAACAGAAATGGCCTCGACGTGCAGATCGTCTATTTCAGGGGCGGAACGATTACGACCATGGCTTTGATCGCCCGCGAGACGCCGATCAGTCAAGTTTCCGGACCGCCGATCGTGAGCGCCGCTCTCAAGGGAGCCGACGCGGTCATGGTTGCCGCCGGCAACGTGGTTTCGGAGTACTGGCTCATGAGCAAGCCCGAGCTCAAGACCGCCGCGCAACTGAAGGGCGGCTCGGTCGCCATCGCGACGTTCGGCGGCTTGTCCGATTCCATCTCTCGGATCGCGTTACAAAAGCTCGGATTGAACGCTACGAAGGATGTCACACTCGTGCAGATCGGCACGATTCCGGAGCGCCTGAGCGCACTGGAGTCGGGCAAGGTTCAGGCCGCCATGCTCAACGCGCCCGACAACTTCCGGGCGCAGAAAAGAGGGCTGCATAAACTGATGGACGTGCGGCTCACCTATCAGGGCATAGGCGTGGGCACGACCCGGACCGTCATCAGAGAAAATCCCGACCTTGTCCGGCGCTATGTGAAATCTCAGATCGAGGCAGTCCACCGGCTCAAAACGGACCGGGAGGCGGGTATCAAAGTGCTGGCAAAATATCTCAACATTCAGGATCGAGAGGTTCTGGAAAAAGCCTATGATGACGCGATCACCGACGAGAAACTTCCGCCGAAACAGTATCCGACCCTGGAGGGGATCAAGAAGATTCTCGAACCATTGGCGGAGACGGATCCAAAGGCGAAAGCAGCAAAGCCTGAGGACTTTGTCGATACGCGCTTCATCAAGGAGCTCGATGACAGCGGTTTCATCGACGAGCTCTACAAGGGCAGGAAGCGTTGACGCGCTGCGGATTTTGAGACTCGCGATTTTGGATTGAGAGAAAATCCATGAATAAAAACTTTTGGTTTCGAGCCCTGAATTCTTTGTTCGATAATCCAAAATCCAAAATCCAGAAGCGGCCTCGCGGACTAAAATGGGTCAGGCTTTCGATGTTCGCTCGCGTCCTCGTGTTGGCTGGGGCTGTGGCACAGTCGCAACAGCCGAAGAAAATTCCACGGACAGGGTATCCGTTGATTGATCCAACGAATGAATCTGCACTTGCCGAGGGCATTCGGCGGGCTTTCAACGAGCTTGGCTACGTTGGCGCGTCGCATCTGAATCTTGATCATCTCTAAGTGCCAAGCTTGCGGAGGTAGATTTCATCGTTGACGCCATGATCCACCTGAAGTAGAAGTCAGCTCAACCGCCTGGGGGAGCCTGTTACCGCGGTGTAAGGCGAACCTGTCATACGTAAACCCTCTCCCCCCGATCCGCATATCCGTTTCAGTCTCTTGTTTTATGGCAAGCACGACCAAAAAGGGCTCAAAGAACACCAAGACAAAGCCGCGCCGTGCCGTGGTGAAAACGTCGGCGGTTACACAAACGCGGCTGATTGCCGAGCTTCGCCAGCAACTCGCCCAGTCTTTGCAGCGAGAGAACGCGACTGCCAGGGAATTGCAAGACCGTAAGCGCGAACTTAACGACGTTTTAGCGCAGCAAAGTGCGACGAGTGAAATCTTAGGCGTGATCGCCAGCTCACCGAGGGATATCCAACCCGTAATGGATGCGATTGCCGAAAGCGCCGTGCGGCTGTGCGAGGCCAACGATGCGCTGATTTTCCGGGTAGAAGGCGATTCCTTGATACGCTTCGCTAATTTTGGCTCGCGCTCCCAGCAGAGCTTGGCGGCGGTCCGCTGGGAGGGATCAACCAGAGCTCAATACCCGGTCGAGCAGTGATCGGTCGAGAGATAATTCACATTCATGACCTGGCAGCGGTCCCAGAGGCCGAATTACGAGCGGTGTTTGCCAGACGCGTTGGTGTGCGAACGGCGCTTGCAACGCCGCTGTTGCGAGACGGTGTCCCGATTGGGGTGATACTGATTCGCCGTACTGAAGTTCGACCCTTCAGTGAAAAGCAAATAGCGCTTCTCAAAACCTTCGCTGACCAAGCCGTTATTGCCATCGAGAACGTGCGCTTGTTCAAGGAACTCGGCGAGCGCAACGCGGAGTTGCGCGAGGCGCTGGAGCATCAGACGGCGACGGCCGAGGTGCTCGGCATCATCAGCCGCTCGCCGACGGACGTGCAGCCGGTGCTCGATGCCATTGTCGAGAGCGCGGCAAAAGTTTGCGGCATTGATGACGTGGTGCTGCGGCTCCACGAAGCCAACGCCATGGTGGTGCGGGCGCATTTTGGTTCGGTACCGGTAGCGGCTGGTCGCGAAGCGATCAGCATTGATGAACTACAGAATCAGTGGGTGCGCGAGCATGGGACACTCCACATCCCGGATATCCGTGCGCAGAGGATAGATTTCCCAACGATGGGTTCCATCTCGCGTACCTTTTTAATCGTTCCTCTCCGTCAGCAGGACCAACTCATAGGATTACTGGGTGCGCGCCGCACCGAGGTGCGCCCCTTCACCCCGGCGCAGATCAAGCTGATGGAAACCTTTGCCGACCAGGCGGTCATCGCCATCGAAAACGTACGGCTATTTCAAGAACTCACCGAGGCGTTGGAGCAGCAGACGGCGACGAGCGAAATTCTAGGCGTGATCGCCAGTTCGCCGACGGATATCCAACCGGTCCTCGATGCAGTCGCAGCGAGCGCGGCCCGGTTATGCGATGCCAAAGACGCTGTAATCTTTCGCCTCGATGACAACCATCTTCACCGCGTAGCAATTTGTGGAGAGATTCCGATGAGAGAGACGCCGCTGGCGCTCACCAGGGGCTCTGTGACTGGTCGCGCCGTGGTCGACCGCCGGGCGGTTCATATCCACGACGCCGATGCCGAATCCGAAACCGATTACCCAGATATCGATAGGACGGGAAATCGAGGCGGAAGTCGTTCCAGGACGAGACTGGCCGTACCACTGCTGCGCGAGGGTGTTGCCCTTGGGGCGATCATCGTTCGACGTATGGAGGTTCGTCCATTCACAGAAAAGCAGATCAAACTGCTTGAAACCTTCGCCGACCAAGCTGTAATCGCCATAGAGAACGTCCGGCTGTTCAAAGAATTGCAGGAGCGCAACGCGGAATTGCGCGAGGCGCTGGAGCATCAGACGGCAACTTCCGAGGTGCTCGGCATCATCAGCCGCTCGCCGACGGACGTGCAGCCGGTGCTCGACGCCATCGTCGAGAGCGCCGCGCGGGTTTGTGGGATCGATGACGTGGTGCTGCGGCTCCAAGACGGCAACGCTATGGTTTCACGGGCTCATTTCGGTCCTTTAACCGTCAACCGCGTCGAGATCAGCATCAATGAGCCACAGTTTGGTTGGATGCGGGAGCATGGCACGCTTCACATTCCTGACGCCAGCGACCAGTCCGATTCACGGATGGTGGTTACCGGCGGCTGGCGGACTTTCCTGGTCGTTCCCCTTCGTCAGCAAACGGAACTGATTGGAGGATTGTTCGCACGTCGTACCGAAGTTCGTCCCTTCACCCCGGCGCAGATCAAGCTGCTTGAAACATTCGCCGACCAAGCGGTCATCGCCATCGAGAACGTTCGGCTGTTCAACGAGCTAAAGGAATCGTTAGAGCAGCAGACGGCGACGAGTGAAATCCTGGGCGTCATCGCCAGCTCGCCGACGGATATTCAGCCGGTGCTGGATGCCGTGGCGGAAAGCGCTGCGAAATTATGTAATGCTCCGAGCGCTTTCATTCAGCGCGTCGACGGTAACGTTATGCGACGAGTGGCGGCTTATCCCTATCCAGCACCTCTTATAGGAGAAGAAACAGTTATAGATCGTACCAGGATTTCGGGCCGGGCTATTATTGACAGACAAACAATCCACGTCCAAGACATGGCCGCAGATACGCAAAGCGAATTTCCCGGCGGCAGAAACATCCAACCAGTGACCGGTACACGCTCTGCTCTGGCAACGCCGCTGCTGCGAGAGGGAGTAGCCATCGGAGTTATTTTCGTGCGCCGAACAGAGGTCCGTCCCTTCACTGAAAAGCAGATCAAACTGCTGGAAACCTTCGCCGCCCAAGCCGTCATCGCGATCGAGAACGTGCGGCTATTCCAAGAGCTGAAAGAATCATTAGAACAGCAGACAGCGACGAGTGAGATCTTGGGTGTTATCGCAAGCTCTCCGACCGACATTCAACCTGTGTTGAATGTAGTCACCCAGAACGCAGCGCGCCTATGTGACTCGAGCGACGCGCAGCTTCGGCTGATTGACGGAAACCTCCTTCGTCTATTGGCCTCATATGGTCCGCTTCCAGTACCTGAGATAATACCCATTAGCCGCCAAACAGTGTCCGGCCGAGCTGTCACGGATCGACAAATGATCCATGTTCATGACCTGGAGCCGGAGCGCGAGACTGAGTATCCGGAAGGAGCAAGGGATGGGTCTCGAACAATCCTTGGCATGCCGTTAATGCGCGAGGGTGTTCCCATTGGAGCTGTTCTCATTCGCCGACTTGAGGTCCGTCCTTTTACTGACAAGCAAATCGCACTCCTCACGACTTTCGCAGACCAAGCTGTCATCGCTATAGAGAACGTGCGGCTGTTTCAGGAGCTCACCGAAGCGCTGGAACAACAAACGGCGACGAGTGAAATCTTGGGCGTGATTGCCAGTTCGCCGACGAATATCCAGCCGGTGCTGGACACTGTGGCAGCCAACGCCGCGCGACTATGTGAGGCCGTTGACGCACAGATTCGCCTGGTAGAGGGTGACGGAACGCGGTTGGTGGCTTCCTTCGGAACCCTTCCAGCACCAGAGTTTCGGTCTTTGAAACCCACAAGTGTTTCTGGTCGGGCAGTTCTTAACAGAGAGAGTGTCCATGTTCACGATCTCCGTGAAGCCATGAGAACGGAATTTCCCGAAAGCGTCGTGGGTGCTCGCGTGGGAGCGGTGACGATGCTAAGTACACCGATGCTCCGGGAGGGAATTCCGATCGGTGTCATCAATGTAAGACGAACCGAGCTTCGTCCCTACTCGGACAAACAAATCAAACTGCTCGAAACCTTTGCCGATCAGGCCGTGATCGCCATCGAGAACGTGCGGCTGTTCAACGAATTAAATGAGCGCACCAACGAATTGACTCGCTCGGTCGGCGAGCTCAAAGCCCTCGGCGAAGTCAGTCAAGCGGTCAGCTCGACTCTCGATCTCGAAACTGTCCTCACCCGCATCGTCTCCCACGCCGTTCAACTGAGCGGCACCGATGGTGGCGCGATTTACGAGTACGATGAACCTTCGGAAGAGTTTCACCTGCGCGCCACCGATCACATGGAAGAGGAACTCATCACTGCCCTGCGCAATAATCCACCTCGCCTGGGCGACGGCATAGTCGGCCGGGCGGCGGCCAGCCGTGAACCGGTCGTGGTTCCCAATATCCTAGAAGAGCGCGCCTACGCCCCACGCATGCGCCAGATGCTGGAGCGCTTCGGTTTTCGTGCCAGCCTGGCAGTCCCCCTATTACGCGAAGACCGCATCATCGGCGGCTTGGTGGTACGGCGAAAAGCGATGGGTGAGTTTCGTCCCGAAGTCATCGAGCTATTGAAAACCTTCGCCAACCAGTCGGTGTTAGCGATCCAAAACGCCCGGCTGTTTCGCGAGATCGAGGAAAAGAGCCAGCAGATCGAAGCCGCCAACCGGCACAAGTCGGAGTTCTTGGCCAACATGTCCCATGAGCTTAGAACCCCGCTCAATGCCATTATCGGCTTCTCGGAGGTCTTGCAGGAAAAACTCTTCGGCGAGCTCAATGAAAAGCAAGCCGAATATACCGACGACATCCTCAGCTCCGGCCGCCATCTACTCTCACTCATCAATGAGATTCTCGATCTCTCCAAGGTCGAAGCCGGGCGCATGGAACTGGAGCTGGCGACCTTCGATCTCCCGATCGCCATCGACAACGCCCGCACCTTTGTGCGCGAGCGCGCCGCCACGCACGGCATCACGCTCGACGTCACAATAGACGACCGCCTCGGTGACATCATTGGCGACGAGCGTAAGATCAAGCAGATCCTTCTCAACCTGCTATCCAACGCGGTCAAGTTCACCCCGGAGGCAGGCCGGATCGAGATCGCAGCAAGGCAGAGCGACGGCTCGGTGGAAATATCCGTCAGTGACACCGGCATCGGCATCGCGGCAGAGGACCAACCAAAAGTCTTCGAAGAGTTTCGCCAGGTGGGCTCCGACTATGCGCACAAGGTCGAGGGAACGGGACTGGGGTTGACGCTGGCCAAAAAATTCGTCGAGCTGCATGGGGGAAGGATCTGGGTGGAGAGCGAGGTGGTGAAAGGCTCGACGTTTGTTTTTACACTACCGATTGCGGCTGTCGCATAGGGTCAGGGATACAAAGGCTCACGTTCCAAGCGGCTTAATAAGAAGGTGGGATAAGGCGAGCAAAGACTTGTTTTCAGTTAGGAATGGGTAGTTCGAAACATACACAGGCAATGATCGAAGCGCATCCGAAGCAGGACAAAACGCTGAGAATCAGAGCAGCGATGTGCAGGAGGAACCCATGCGAAAAACATTCGGAATCGTCGTCGGTGTTTTGCTGGTAGCGCTTAACTTTAACGCCCAAGCCGCGCAAAAGGAATTCCAGAAGCTCACCGTCGGCTACACGCCGATCGCCGGCGCGTCGCTGCCGCTGTTCATTGCGGTCGAAGAAAGAATTTTTCAAAAGTACGGCTACGAAGTCTTTCCGGTGTTCATGGGCGGCTCGCCGCTGATCAACTCGGCGATCCTCGCGGGCGAATTTCCCATCGGTTACACCGGCGGCGGCGCGGTCATCGCCAGCCATTTGAGCGGCAGCGACTTGATCGCCATCGCTTCGCCTTTACCGGTGTTGACCATCGACGGCTGGTCCAAGCCGGAGATCAAATCAATCGGCGATCTGCGCGGCAAAAGAGTCGGCGTCACCCGCTTCGGCGCATCGAGTTATTTCTCGGCGCTGTCGATGTTGGAAGCGGGCGGAGTGAAGCCCAGTGAGGTGACGTTTATCCAAAATGGCGGCGTGGGCGAGTCTTTCGCGGCACTTACCGGCGGCCGCGTCGATGTCTGCATGATCGGGTACCCGTTCGGTCTCAACGCCAAGAACGCCGGATTCAATTTACTCTTCCGGCCCGCGCAGACCGAATATGGGCTTTTTCCTACGGCCGTGATCGCGGCAAGGGAGTCCTGGCTCAAGGAACCGAAAAATCATAAGACCGCAGTAAATTTCTTGCGCGCGCTGCAGGAAGGGCAGTCGCTCGCCCGCGACAACGCCGCGGTAACCCGGCGCGCGCTCAGAAAGTTCACGCGCGTTAGCGATGAAGCGCTATTGCAGGGCAGCTTCGAATATTATCGCGAGGCCTTTGCGCCGACGCTGAGAGTGGTCGACAAGGCCATGGTCAACGCGCTCAAGTTCGTCGACCATCCCAAGGCCAAGACGGCCGACGTGAAGCAATCCTACGACAACCGCTACATCGACGAGGCGATGAAATAATTTTCGTCTTTACTTCGGTGGCCCGGCGCGGCGCCATATCGCTTCCCCGGCTCGTCGGCGCGCCGATTCAATGGCGGTTCTAAATCGAATCCATCGGCGATTGAAAGTCGCGGCAGACTTCTTCAGCCATTCTCTTGACCGAAGTTCGGCGGATCTTTAGTATCTTTCAGCACCACAATTTCACGACGGGTAGGTGCCGGAGAATTCTACTTTCAAACAGGAGATGTCTATGGCGATGCGATGTTCAAGGGTGCTGGCTTTGTTGGCGCTACTCTGTTGGATGCCCGGTGGCGCGCAGGCGGCTGACAAACTGGTCGCTGACTACGGCGGCCATGCCGGATTTCAGAGCGCCATATGGGTGGCTAAAGATCTGAAGATCTTCGACAAGAATAGGCTCGACGTCGAAGTAGTCATGATCACCGGCAGCGCCCGCTCGGTGGCGGCGCTGATCGGCGGCAGCACCCAGTTCGCCACGGGTTCGGCGACCGGACCGCTCGCGGCGGCGATAAAAGGCTCGGACATCAGAATACTCGCCGCTTCCTACAACAAGTTTCCTTACGCGTTCGTGGTCAAGCCCGACATCCGCACGCCGAGGGATCTGCGCGGCAAAAAAGTCAATATTCTCAATTACGGCGGTTCCAATGACCTGGCGCTGCAATTGGCGCTAAAAGAATGGGGCATGAAACTTTCCGACCTACAAGTCATCGTCGGCGGCGATGCGCCGACCCGCTTGGGTTCGCTTATGGCGGGCCGCACCGACGCGACGATTCTTTCGCCACCACACCTGACCATCGCGGTCAAAGCCGGCTACCGAGTGTTGGCCGATATGGGCGACATGAGCGCCAATTTCGCCCAGTCGACGTTGAACGTGAAGGGAAGTTTTCTCAAGGAAAATCGGGACGTCGTGAAGCGGTTTCTGCGCTCCTACAGCGAGGCGATTCACGTCATCAAGACGCAGCGCGATAAGTCCATGAAGATTTTTGCCAAGCGCATGCGCATCGATGATCCGGAAACAGTCAGAAGCACCTACGACTATTTTGCGCCGCGGTTTTCCTTTCCGCCGTGGGTGGACATGGCCGGCGTGCGCGACACTTTGAATTTTTATGCCGAGCAAAACCCGGATTTCAAGAACCACCGCGCCGAGGAATTCGTCGATCAGTCGCTCATGGATGAGTTGCAAAAGGAAGGGTTCTTCAAGAAGCTAGGATCTTAGCCCCTGTTCGTGGCTGGCGTTTGAAAAGCGGCGCGAAGTCCCAACACGCTCACGAACACGAGCGCGGTGGCCCTAGCGGAACTTCAACAAAAATCCCAAGCGTCGGACCATCTTCGCGCTCTTTTATCTGCTTATTTAGTCACAGCCGGTTTCAGTTTATCCACGTCGATACGGGTATCCCATAGCACGGCGTCGCCGCCTAGCGACGGACTGAACATATCGACCTGCAGCTGGGTGGCGCAACCCGGGCAAGCGTAAATATGATACTCGCCGATATAGGGCTCGCCGGAGGGCAATGGCGGCATGAGCTCGCTCAGATGCATGACCCGATGGAGCGCGTGGTACTTGTAGTTCTTGTCGGCATCGCAGAAGAGATGGCCGCAACGGGCGCATCGGATGCTTTTGCGTTTGCCGTCGGTGGCGAGCTCGAGCGCGGCGTGAAACTTGAGCAGTTGACGCCAACCGTTTTCCGGTTGGGCGGAAACGCCTTCGGTGTCGGCGGATAGCGCTTTGCCGCGCTGCTTGCGATCGTCGCGGATTTCCTGGCGGCGTCTTTCCGTCGCCGTTTGATCAATGGCTTTGCTGTCGCCGGTCAAAACAACTCCATAAATTTTTTCGGCGATCTCGCGGCTGACCCAACCGCGGCCAAAATCTTTCCGCACCGCCTGCGGGTCGCGATCGATGGGATCACCGAAGCCGCCGCCGCCGGCAACGTAGTCGACCAACAGGCTGCCTTCAGGCAGCGGAATGCGCTCTGGCACGCCTGCCGGTAAAAAAGAGTTGCCCCACTCGCCCGCGCGCATCGCCGCGGCGGTCGGCTGCGCGCCGGCTTTGACTTTGTCGAGCATATCCAAGCCCGCTTCTATCATTACGCGTGTAGCGCCGACACCGGTGGGAAAACCGCCGGCAAGACCGAAGCCGCCTTGAGCGACGCCGCCGTAGGGCTTGTAGTCGACGCTGCAGTCCTGGGATCCATAGATGAGATAAACCCGATGGCTGCCCAGTCCGCCGCGGTACTGGCCGAAACCGCTGCCGTCGGGATTATTCGAGCGGGTGAAATAAAGAAACGGATACTGCATCTCGATACGCTCGACGTCGGTAATCCCGGCGGAGGGAATATTCATGTGACCGCCGGTGTCGACGCCGTCGCGTCGCGGCGTGGCGCCCATGCCGGCGCCGTGAATATCGTAGAGTCCCTGGGCCACGGCGATGCCCTCCCGGGTATGGCCGCCGTAGAAATAGCCGGGGCCGCCGACAAATTCCAGATTTCCCGTGGTCGACGCGTTGACGTCGTCGTAGCGACCGGAGGCGTAGATCATTTTCGCCACGGCTTCGCAGACCGTCGAGACCAGCACGTTGCCGATGCGCGGTCCGGCGCCGCAGGCGGCGGGATACTTGCAATTAAGAAGGCTCCCCTCGGGAACGTTAATTTTTACCGGGCGCATCTTGCCGTCGCTCCAGGGCACGTCCCAAAAAAGCGTATTCGTTAGCGCCAGCGCAAGATGCGCGACCGTGCTCGGCAAGGTCGAATTATGATCGGTGTCGGTCTGCGGGCTGGTTCCGGTGAAATCGAATGCCAGCTCGTCGCGCTTCTTCGTCATCGTGCAGTAGAGCTGCTGTGCCACCGACTTTCGGGTTTTTCGGTCCAGGGTGGTAACGTACTGGCGCGTCACCCAGGTCCCGTCCGGCATGGAGCGAAGTTTCGCGCGCGACTTGGCCTCGCTGTCTTCGATCATTTTCTCGCCCGCTTGCTGGACGAATTTGAGGCCGAATTTTTCCACCAAGCCGAGATAGCGCTTGGCGCAGATGTTGTTGCCGGCGATCATCGCCTTCACATCGAGGCCGACGTACTGCGGATCGCGGCACATGCCGGTCAAGGTTTGAAACACGTCTTCGCGAAACTCGTCCTTCTCGACGATTTTCAAGCCCGGAACGCAGATCCCTTCGTGGAAAATTTCTTGCGCCGCGCCGCGCAACAGGCCGCCGGTGTCCGCGGTGTGCGTGCTGGTGGCGGTCCAGGCGATCGATTCGCCGCGATAAAAGATCGGCTTGACGATCATCATGTCGTAGGTGTGCGAGCCGGCGACGTAAGGATCGTTGAAGAAAAACTGATCGCCGTCGAAAAAGCCTGGCGACGTTTCAAACCGCCGCATCAGGTTGCGGATCGCGTCCGAGGTTGCCGCGGCAAAACGGAGATGGCCGGAGCAGGCGAGCACCATGGTGCCCTGCTCGTCGTAAAAGGAGCTCATGCACTCGCCTCCCTGGGAGACGATCGGCGAGGCCGTGACGCGCTGCAGCGTCATGCGGCCTTCTTCGCCGATGGCCCATAGACGGTGCAGAAACATTTCGTAGCGGATCGGATCGATGGCGGAATTTCGCTTCCTCATGGGCCTGTCCTCCACTCCCATCATAACGGCACGGCCATGACCAAATTCAAATACGGGTCGACCGTCACTTTATGCTCCGGCGGCACCAGCGCGGTGGTGAACGGCAGCTCGATGATCGCCGGCCCGCGGACCACCGCGCCGACCGACAGTCGATTGTAATCATAGACCGCGGTGTCAATGAATTTGCGCTCGGGCCGGGTGAAAAATACCCGCCGTTTGCCTTTGAGCGCGCCGCGCGCGCTGCCGCCGCTCTTGCGCCTGGCGGTCAATTTTGGTTTGGCGACTTTACCGACCGCATCGACGCGGATCTCGCTGATCTCGATGCCCGCTTTGGCGTAGCCGGCGCCGACGCCGTAAAGCTCCTGGTATTTTTTCTCGAAGGCCGATTGCATCTCGGCGAGCCGTTTAGCCTGGAGCCGATCCCAACCGACTGCCATTTCGACGCCGGCGCTCTGCCGGCGGTAACGCATGGTAAAGAAGCGACGAAATTCGATCTGCCTGGCTTTGAAGCCCTCGTCGGACAGGGCGCCGGTCATTTCCTCCTCGACGGTTTTGAGCCGTTGGTTGATCACTCCGGGATCGGCGGGCAGCACGTACTGGCAGCTCATCACGCGGGTGCGAATGACGTCGGCCGCAGCCGCGCCAAAAGCGGAGAAGACCGGTGAAGTGGCGAAAATGTAAATCTGCCGGATGCCCAACTCGGCCGCGAAGCCCGAGGCATGCACCGGCCCGGCGCCGCCGAAGGCGTAGATGACGAATTCTTCCGGCAAATAACCGGTGCGCACCACCTGACGGCGGATCAAGTCCGACATCTTGGCGTTGACAATGTCGTGCACGCCGGCCGCGGCTTCGTGGGTTTTGAGCTTGAGCGGCCTGGCGATGGTGTCGTCGATGGCGCGCAACGCTTTGTTCTTATTCAAACTCTTGCGTCCGCCGAGAAAGAAGTTCGGATCGATGATTCCGAGAGCCAAGTCGCAGTCGGTCACGGTCACTTGCTCGCCGCCGCCGTCGTAGCAAACCGGGCCGGGGCTGGCGCCGGCGCTGCGCGGCCCGACCAGCAATCGGCCGGTCTCGGCTTCCACTTGCGCGATGGTGCCGCCGCCGGCACCGATGGATTCGATGTCGATGATCGGCTGGAGCATGCGAAATCGCTCGACGATCGGTTCCTGGGCGTAGCGCCAATAACCATCGGTGATCAGGCCGACGTCGAAGCTGGTGCCGCCCATGTCGGTGGTGATGACGTTCTTATGTTTCAATAAGCCGGCCACGTGAGCCGATGCGATCATGCCGCCGGCCGGGCCGGATTGCAGATTGGCGATGGCGCTGACATGTTCGCGGTGCGCCACGCCGCCATTGCCTTGCATGATCAAGAGCGGGCCTTTGAGCCCGCCGCTTTGCAGTTTGCTCTCGAGCCCTTTCAAATAGCGCTCCACCGTCGGACCCAGGTAGCTGTTCAGAATCGCCGTGTTGGCCCGAGCGTATTCGCCGGCCACCTGCGACAGGGAGCTGGCGAAGGACCAGAAGATTTTTCGGTGCGGGTCGGCTTCGGCAGTAAGCGCGCGAATCTCTTCTTCATGGCGCGGGTTGGCCCAGGCGTGCATCAAGCTGACGGCGATGGCCTCGACTTTGTCCTCTTCCATCAACCGCCGAATCGCTTGCATGACATCGTCCCAATTGAGCGGCACGATCTCATTGCCCTGATAATCCATGCGCTCGCGGACGCCGATGACCCGTTCGCGGGGAACGAAAGGCTCCGGCTTGGTAATCCAGGTGACATGTTTGAGCTCGTCTCCGGAAAGGCCATCGACGCGGCCGATGGCGCGCATGATCTCTGTGGTATCTTCGAAGCCTTTCGTGGTGATCAGGCCGACCTTGCAGCCGTTGTGCGTGATCAAGGCGTTGGTTGCCACCGTGCTGCCGTGTTTGAACAGGGTGGTATCACCGAGCAATTCGCCGGTGTCGACGCCGACCGCGCGCGCGGCCTGCGCCACCGCATCCATCACGCCGCGGGAGAAATCGTCGGGTGTGGTCGAGGCCTTAGCCGTCCAGACTTTACCGTGATCGCTAAGGACGACAACGTCGGTAAAAGTGCCGCCGGTGTCGACGCCGATGATGTAGTGCGCTTTCGGTGCCATGAAATCCCCATTCTCTGGATGGTCTGCAGGCAGGAATATGAGAGCCGAGTTTGGATGTCAAGACGATGTTTCTCGGACGGCGCGATACGAGCGGCGTGAAGCGGCAGATGGGTCAGTCACAATTACTTTAGTGAATAAAAATATAGCATCCCGCGGCTCGAATGCCTTAGGCTCAGGATGGCCGAATCAAGCGGCGAATTTGAAGGCCAAGGGCCACGATAAGATCGTGGCCCTTGGCCGGTCTGAATGTTTAGTTTCGGGTAAGAAAAATTTACCGCAATCTCGGCATAATCTCGTTTTTGAAGAGATCGAGCGAGTTTACGACTTTTTCGTGGGCCAGGTTGCCGATGTGGAACATGCCCATGAAATGATCGGCGCCGACTTGATTCATCTGAGATTGAATTTGCTTGGCGACGTTGTCGGGATTTCCGGCGATCAAGTAGCCGCTGTTGATCAAGCCGTCGTAATCCATCTTGGAGAAATCGCGGCGCTCGCGGTTGCCCTCGCGGAAATAGCTGAAGGAGCGCTCCGACGTAAGTGCTGCGGTCAGTTGGCGGTCGGCAGCGCTTTTATTGATCGCTTCGTTGAAGCCGCGGTTAAACACGGTGAAAAAATAGGCCATCGCCGCGGCCACGTTGTCGCGGGCCTTCTGGTCCGAGTCGTCGACGTAGATATGGCGGCAAAGAATGAACTGCTCCGGCTTCGCCTCCCAACCATCCTCCCGGGCTTTGGAGCGGTAGTAGTTGAAAGTGTCTTCGATCTGTCCGGTGGTCTGGTAGACCTGGGCGCATGGCAAATGCCGCTTGACGCACCATTCAATCGATTCGGCGCTGCGCGCGGCGATCCAGATCGGCGGATGGGGTTGTTGCAGCGGGCGCGGCCAGATGGCGCAATCCTTGAGCTTGAAAAATTCTCCCTCGAAGCTCCACACCGGCTCGGTCCAGGCGGTCATGATCAGGTCGAAGGCTTCCTGGAATCGGCCGCGCGACTCCGAGGGGTTGACGCCGTACCAAATATATTCCGGCGGGATGCCGCGCACGAAGCCGGCGATGAGCCGGCCGTTGCTCAAACAATCGATCATCGCGTACTCTTCGGCGACCCGCACCGGGTGATTGCGCAGCGGTAAGATGTTGCCGAGCACGCCGATCTTGATCTTCTTGGTTTTCTGGCTCAGCGCGGAAGCGATTAAATTGGGCGAAGGCATGGTGCCGTAGGCGCTGTAGTGGTGTTCGTTGAAGACCACGCCGTCGAAGCCGAGCTCTTCGCAGTAGGCCATTTCTTCCAGGTGCTCCGCGTAGTTAGCCGCGCCCTTTTGCGGGTCGAAGAAGCTGCTCGGCACCGGCGTGCGCGGCGCGTCTTTCGGCACATGGGGATAGGCGAGAAGATCAAAATTATACAACTTCACGGAATGTTGGCTCCTTAGTGCGACCTTCGCGGGATGCTAACATTCGCCTACAGTTGGGTCAAACCACCTTTGAAAATTGCCTCGTTCCAATCGTTCCAAAGGTTCAAGCCGTTCAAATCGTATTCGAACAATTTCCGATATTGAGCCCGGCACCCAGCCCGGCGATGATAACGACCGGCACGAACATCGCCGCCATCTGAAAACGCTGCGCCGCCGCCGGGCGGAACTGTCAGGCAACGCGCGGCGCTTCGCGCTTTACCGATGACAGATTCCAAAGGGTGGGAGGAAATCGGACATCTGTAATTTGGAATTTGCAATTCGGCGTGTTGTGCCGACTACTCCCAGCGTTTCATCTGGGTAAAATCGTAATTGACCGAGCTGTTGGCCTCGAAGCGCCAGGTGGCGCGGTCTTTTTTCCACTCGCCGGCGAAGACCGATTGGAGGAACGATGTAATCTGATTCCACGCGGCATCGCTCTGCGGCGCGCGATAACGTCCGGCCATGGTGTCATTCAAAAAACCGTGGGGCGCATCAGGATAGACGCGGATGCCGAAGCTTTTCTTGGCGGCAGCCAGGACGGTCAGCATGCGCACGATGTTATCAATGGGGATGAGATTATCGAGCTCGCCGAAGACCGCCGTGAGCGGACATTGCATTTTCTGCAGCAGTGTTTCGATAGACTCTGGGCGCATGGGATGGGACTTCCAATCGGCGTCGTAAACCGCGCCGTAGAACACCACGGCGGCCGAAAGGTAATCGCGTTCGGCGGCCACCAGAATCGGTTGGCGCCCGGTTTGGCACACTCCTGACATGGCGACCTTGGTCATGTCGGCCTGTAGCACCGTGCGTAAATAAGCCATAACCGCGTCGGTGTCCGCCAAAACAAGCTCGTCCTCGAGCTCGCAGCGGTCATTGCCGTCGGCCAGCGCTTTGCGGTCGCCGGTGAAGCGGGAAAAGTAGTCGGGAACGATAGTCACGTAGCCGGCTTTGACGTACTTCTCGCCCAAATCCAGAGTGTGCTGCACGATACCGTAGCGCTCGTGCATTTGAACGATCACCGGGCGTTTGCCGATCCCTTCCGGGATGCCGAGGTGCGCGTTAATCCGATTGTCGATCTTGAGTGGCGTGAGCATGATCCGGATTTCCTTCTTAAGCCTAGAAACCAGTTAGAAACTGTTTTTATTTCTCCGGCTCGTATTGCAAGTTATCGCGAATCAGATTCGAGATGCCGCGGGCGATGGGCCGGCGAATCTCTTCGCCGACGTGAGCCAAGCCGCCCAGGGCGCGTCCGAGGATGGCGAAGCTTTTGGACATTTGCCAGTGGATGCCCATGTCGAGCGAGATCGCCGCGATGGCGCCGGTGACGTTCACCGGAAGGTGCTTGCCGACTTTTTGATCGGCGATCTTGCCGATCTTTCTCAAGAGCTCGCAGTAGCGGCCGTAGACTTTGGTTTCCTGAGCGACTTCGAACAGCCGCTCGGCGCGGGGGTCGCCGCCGGTGTGAATGCCGTGGCCGATGCCGGGGATCAGCTGCTTGTTGGCCAGCCGTTTCTCCACGGTCTTGAGCGCGACGGCGTCGAGGTCGGTTTCTTTGGAATCCTTGGGCAGGGCGTCATCGAGCATTTTCGCGCAGTGTTCCGAGGAACCGAGATGGACACTGCCGGCGCCGAGAATCGCGGCGGCCACCGCGCCTTGAATCGCTTCCGGCGCGGAGTGAAACGTCATTCGCGCTGCGGCAGCGCCGGTGGTCATGCCGTGATCGACCAGGACGATCAGCATGGTGTCGATCATGCGGCCCTGTTCCGGCGTCGGCATGCGCCCTTCGAGCATCAGATAGACCATCTGAGCAAAAGTGATTTTGCCGAGCAGATCTTTGTTCAAGTCGTAATTGCGCACGAAGATGCGATCGAGCTCGGCTCTGCCCATCGAGGAAACAAGTTTCGGTGTGTCAGCCATAATTTTCTCCTTCAAATATATTTTGAATTAAATCGGAGCTCCGACCCTACAAGCGAGAAAGGCAATAGGCAACAGGCAATAGTCGTGAGCGAAGCTTCGGAAACCGGAACCTTAATTTCAAATTAGCCCAACCGCAGTAGCCGCGCGGCGTTTTCGCCCATGATTTTCCTTTTCGTTGCAGCGTTCAAATCTTCGCGATTGAGAATCATATCGGTAACACCGGGAAAGGTCGCGTCCCAGTGCGGATAGTCGGAGGCGAAGACCACCCGGTCTGCGGCGATGGAATCGATCACTTGACCCAAGCGAGTCTCATCGGCTTCGAACGAGGTGAAACATTGGCGGCGAAAATAGTCGCTCGGTTTCATTTTCAGCCATGGCACTTGGAAGGGTAAAATTTCATAGTGTTCGTCCATGCGCCAGAGCCAGTAGGGCAACCATCCGGCGCCGGATTCGAGAAAGACCACTTGAAGCTCGGGATGACGTTCCAGAGTTCCCTTGCAGATCATGCCGAGGCTCGCGAGCATCTGCTCCAGCGGATGGGAAATCGTGTGGGTGAAAAACCACTGGCCGGCGAAACGGTCGGCGCCGGCGGTGGGCAGAAATGCGCCCGAGCCTTCGTGAATCAAAAGCGGCACGCCTAGATCGACGACGGTTTTGTAGAGCGGATCGTAATAGGGATCGTCGATGTTGCGCCCCTTGACCGGATTGGGCCGGACGAAGACGCCCTTGAAGCCGAGTTCGTTGACCGCGCGCTTGGCTTCGTCGGCGGCGAGCTTGACGTCCTGCACTGGTATGGCGGCGACGCCCATCAATCGTTTGCGATCCTCGGCGCAGTAATCGTAGAGCCAGTTGTTGTAGGCGCGGCAGAGCGCCGCGGCGTAGGCTTCTTCTTCAACCGATGCCAGATAGAGTCCCGCCGAGGGGAACAGCAGGCCGCGTTCGATGCGGTCTCGGTCCATGGCCTCGATGCGCTGTTTCGGGTTGGTGGCGAGATGGCGTTGCTCGTTCACCGGCGAGCCGTCGTCTTTGACGCGAAACGGCGACTCATCCGGCCTCCGGTGGTGGCGCTCGCCTTCGAGGCGAAACAAAAGCTGGCCGTTGGCGACTTTTTCGATCTTCGGCGCGCGGGCGCGAAACGGCGCTTCCAAATATTTCTCGAACAGATCGTCGGCCTCGCGCACATGGCCGTCGATATCGATAATACGGGTTCCGTTGTCAGGCATGACTATCTCCGTTCGCCCAGCACTTCTGTGTTGCTCTGTATCCAGCCTGGGCAAATAATTCAAGCGATTGCGTCGCGTGCAATCGAAAGATGACTTCGGTTGCAACCGGGAAGTTTTTCACGCTACAGTCGGCGCGATGAAATTTTATGATTCGCTACGAAATCGCTTGCTCCGTGTTCGATAGGTCGCCATTTAGCTGCGAAACCGCCAAACGGATTGAAACCCCCGAGGGGTTGAAGACCGGGCCATTGCGGCGTATCGGATAGATAGAAGCAATATCCAGAAAGAGGGAGGCCCGTCATGATTCAATATGCACCGAAATTGACTTACGGTCCTGAGGTTGCCGATTGGCAGGAGCGGCTCAACCCGGAGCGCATGCGCCGATTGCGATTCGAGCGCGCTCAGATGATCATGCGCAAGCATGGCATTGCGGCGATCCTCGAGGCCAATCATCAAAACATCCGCTATCTCACGGCGCTCAAGGGCTTTGCCTATCCCATGGTCCGCTACGTGCTTTTCTTCGCCGAGCATGATCCGGTGATGTACGAGCACAACGGCTACTATCACCAGATGCCCGACCAGTGCCCATGGATCAAAGAGTGGCGTCCGGCGCGCTCTTGGCTCACCGGCGCGCCGGGGCCGGAAGCCTGCGCCCTGGAAGCCAAGGCGTTTGCCGGCGAGATCAAAGCGGAGCTCGAAAAGCGCGGCTTACTCGGCGAGAAGCTCGGTCTCGGCAGCTTCGACGGTTATGCGCGCGAGGCGCTGGTCAACGCCGGCGTGAAAAACATCGTCGATACCCGCCAGCTCATGCTCGAAGCGCGCATGGTCAAGAACCAGGACGAGATCGCCTGCTTGAAGACCTGCGCCGCCATGGTCGACGGCGTGTGGTTTCGCATGTGGGAAAATTTAAAACCGGGAATGAGAGACACCGACTTGATGACCTTGGGCTCCACGGCCGGCTATGAGATCGGTCTGGAATCGGCGGTGCCGGGCGGCTGGCGCACCGGTCCGATGACCTTCGACCGCGGGCCGCATGCCACCAGCCGGATCATTCAGTTCGGCGATTTGATGTACGGTTCGTATTGCGGCGCGACCTATATGGGTTACGGCAGTTGCACCTATCGGACTTTTATCGTCGGCCGCCAACCAACGCCGAAGGAAAAAGATTGGTACAAAGTGATGCGCGAGCGGATCGACGCGATCATCGGCGAGATCAAGCCGGGAAAGACCACCGCCGACGCGGCCAAGCATTTTCCGCCGGCGAGCAAATGGGGTTACAAGAGCGAAGTCGAAGTGCTCGCAAGCGAGATCGGCCACGGCATCGGCCTGGGTACGAGCACAGGCTATGACGTGCCGATCATCAACCGGCTCTGGTCGCTGGATCATCCGCAGGTGTTCGAAGAGGGGATGACCCTGGCCGTCGAATGCCGCGAAGGCGAACATCGGGTGGGCGGTGTGCGCCTGGAGAACATGATGGTGGTGACCAAGAACGGCGCCGAGATCATGGACTATTTCCCGCGCGAAGAGATCCTGATCGCGCCGCGGTGACCCGCCGCAACTGCGGCGCGATTCTTAGCGATTAGAATTGAGCCGCGCTGTGATCCGAATTGCTAACCGGGCGGCGCGCCGCGGTGTCGCAATCACGGAAAAGCTACCAACGCCCGTCTCAAACGTCAGACCGTTATCGCTTGCTGGTCGTTTCCTACACCGAGAGGCCGCCGAGAACGCGAATTATTAGCGCTCGGCTGGCAGCTCGAAAAGAACGAAAACAATATGAAGAAAAGTAAAAAGAAACCCCGGCCATCGGACTTTGACGAAGACACGATGCGACCTGAATACGATTTCTCAAAGGCGGTCCGTGGTGTGACGGCGGCACGGTACGCGGAAGGTACCAACGTCGTACTTCTCGACCCAGATGTTGCAGAAATCTTTCCTGATACTCGTGCAGTTAACGAAGCATTGCGTACGATGGCACGCGTGACGCGCACAACTTTGCGACAGCGCGTTCGCAAACGCACTGCATAACCATTGAGTTGAGAAAGCTGCAGCGGAGCGCGCCTCTCACCCAAAACGTTCGGCGGACTAGTAGCACGCCAGATCCGAGGAGTAAGAAATTGAAAGTTTGGCTGACGTAGCGGCTATGACGGTTGTTCATGTTCAGGCGAGCGACGCGGTTCAGTCAGTTAATGGCGGGCCTATCTCGAATCCGTTCGTCGGCACCTGGCTGATCACTGAAACGTCCGTGCATGCGGGGCGCCGCCGAACAACTGGCGCGGGTCCGCGTCGGTGGGCGGTGTGCGCCTGGAAAACATGATGGTGGTGACCAAAAACGGCGCCGAGATCATGGATTATTTTCCGCGCGAAGAAATTTTGATCGCGCCGCGGTGACCCGCCGCAACTGCGGCGCGATTCTTAACGATTAGAATTGAGCCGCGCTGTGATCCGAATTGCTAACCGGGTGGCGCGCCGCGGTGCCGCCCGGCCGCCGCGTGCATTCCCTTCGACGAATTCCACCTGCACGATTCCGGCGCAAACCGCATCGATATTTTCCGTCAAAGTTTTGATGCCGGGTAAAGATACCATCGATAATCGGTTGTACCGCAAGGCGACCACGATGATTGACGATCAAGTGATCTGCGTTGCGAACGCAATCGACCAACTGATGACCTTTCAGCTCACTCCTGCGGGAATATTGTGGCCGAAATAGGCCGCCGTTCGTTAGTCCAGATAACCCGCCGCCCTGGCGGCTTTTGCCGGGAAACGAAACATTGACACATTGGGGTAGCTGGCTGATATTGCAACCGATTTGGATTTTATTGGCGGAACCATTGCCGGGTTAGGCGGTAATCTGACCGTGATGAACGCACTTTTTAGCCTGGGACTCTCCTTGCTCGCTTCCGTCGCGTTCGCGCAGGACCTCCGGACTCTCGATCACCAGGGTATAAGCCGCAGTTTTCTCATCCACAACAGCCAAGCAGCAAAGAGCGGGCCCAAGCCGACCGTCATCGCGTTGCATGGATTCCGCGATCCGGGACAGGCTATGACCGCAGAGGGGCAGCTCGACCGCATCGCCTGGCGGAAGCTTGATGAGGTTGCCTCACAGGAGGACTTCATCACCATATACCCCGGAGCCATCAACGGCCGATGGAATTACACCGGCACCTCAGCGCCTGTTCGTGCAGGTGCCGGCATCGCGGACGACATCGGCTTTATCTCTAAGGTGATCGATCAATTGCGCTTGGAGAAGATTTCCGACGGTAGGCGGATCTACCTCTTCGGCTTCTCCCGCGGCGCTTTCATGACCTTCGAAATGTTATGCCGTGCGGCAGACTATTTCGCGGCCGCAGCAACCATGGCCGGGAGCATGTTGGAAGCGCAGCGTGACGCCTGTAGGCCCGTCCGAGCAGTGCCGCTCGCTGTCTTCGCTGGCACGGACGACCTCAATGTGCCCTACGACGGCTGGGTCTGCCAAACGGGCGTTTGCTGTCCGTTCCGGAGACGCTCGAATTCTGGCGGCAACAGCACGATTGCAAGGAACAAAGCGCTAGGCTTTTGCCGGAGCAAAAGCCTTCGGGAAGCCGGGTTCGACTCGTAACATGGACAGGGTGTCGGCAGAAGGATAGCTTCAGGTTCTATCGCATCGAAGGAGGCGGGCACCAAGCTCCAAGTCTGGATTTCAGCCCGCCCGAATGGATTCAAAAGTACGGCCGCCGCAATCACGACATCGAAACCGGAATCGAGGTGTGGAGATTCGTAAGCCGGTTCGCGAGATGATCGCAGCGACCCTCAACCGTGTGGCATCATTTGCTGGATCTGCTCTTAGGATGGGAAAAAAGGGGATATCCTGAAGCCATCGGTTAACCAATAGCTTCAACCGACGCGGAATACGCGCGGCTGATTTTGGATCGTTACCGTGAAGTTGAATTCTCCTACGACTCAATGATTCCCCGACAGCTATCTGGATGAAAGCTTCCTCCACTGATGATTCGCGCTTCGGGTGCATAGCCCGCAATCCCACATCGCATCGTTGGTTTGAAATAAACCAGACCAACAACCGAGGCAGCCTCGTGAATCGGGTAAACGTGATCGCTATTGTGGGGCGGCTCTCCGACTTGGAGCGTTGAAGCACATATGAAACGAGAGAAATTATAAGCGAGCGGACAAAGTAGGGGCGCTGATCGCTGTGCCTTTTCTACTGAAAGGTGATCATATCCGTGCGGCTCAAGGTTGAGGCTTTCGCCTTCAGCGGTTCGTTCGTGGCGTTGGCGCTATTCTGATTCAATATTTGGAATTGGCCGATCGCCACCTCGTAGTCCGTTGCGGCCATGCTGGCATCTGTGGGCACGACGACGGTGTATCCCCGCAGCGTCGCTCCGACCGAGGTATAGACCACCGAGCCGCTGACCTTCCAGCCAGTAAGAATCACCGTCGTGATTCCCTTGGCCTTCAGCATATTGTCGAGATCCGTGTTGTAGAATCTGTCCTGACCGTACGACTTAACGATAGGGTCGCCCGGAGCGGGAGCCACCTCCAGCATCCAATTCGAGCTCTCCGGCTCCCGGGTAGAATACAGGACGAACATGCCGGCTTTTCTTGCGCGCGTCAGCAGTGAGGCGAGGGCCGGGACCATTATTCCAGTACAATTTGGCTGGCTTTTGCAAATACGGTCGATCATGTCGAACACCAACAAAGCCGTTGTCGTGGGTTTGAGGGCGACTGCGACCGGGTCGGAAAGGGCCGGTATTTGCGTCATGTTCGATTCTCCGGATGCGGGTTTCGTGAAAATACAATCACCACAGCGCCCACAATTCCGCGCCTATAGGAAATTTGCAACACCCTTTATCTCTTACGAGACGAATATCGCCGAAGGGGGAAGGTGTCAATTACATCGTTTAGTGGAAACCGCATTGCATGCCGCGCTGATCCATGGAAGATTAGCGGCGGTATCTGATTCATGCCGGTTAAAATTCTCGAAAATCTAACGGTGGTCGAATGCGCGACTTTTGTCACCGGGCCATACGCCGCGGCGCTGCTCGGTGATCTTGGCGCGCGGTTGATCAAGATCGAGTCACCGCCCGAGGGCGATCCGTACCGTTACTTCGCGCCGGACCGGTTTTTCAGTTTCAATTTTGCTCATCTCAATCGCAACAAAGAAAGCCTGGTGCTCGATCTCAAGACCACCGAGGGCAAAGAGATTTGCCTCAAGCTGCTCAAAACCGCGGACGTATTCATCGAAAACTTCCGCCCCGGAACGGCGGATCGCCTCGGCATCGGTTACGATCACTTGCGCGGCGACAACCCGAAGCTTGTCTATTGCTCGATCTCGGCGTTCGGCCAGAGCGGGCCCTACGCAGAGAAACCGGGCTTCGATACCTTGGGACAGGCGATGAGCGGTTTGCTAAGCTTGCTGAGCGATGCCGATGACCCGAAGGTGATGGGCATGGCGGTGTCCGATTACGTGACCGGACTTTCCGCGGCTTACGGCATTCTCGGTGCGCTGCTCGCCCGCGCAAATAGCGGCCAAGGCTGCCGTGTGGAAACATCGCTGCTGCAATCGACGATTTCTTTTATCGGCGAAACCGCCGCGGGGTATCTGCGCACGGGTAACGTGCCCAACCGCATGGCGCGGGTGATAAACGCCCATGCCTTTGCTTTCGTCTGCAAAGACGGCCGGCCATTGGCGATTCATTGCTCGGTGCCGGAAAAATTCTGGCTCGCGCTGCTCAAAGCCGCCGAGCGCATGGATATCGCGGCCGATGACCGCTTCAAAAGCCGCGACGAGCGGCGGCAGAATTTCGAGGCGCTCGAACGGGAGCTGGCACAGACATTCAAGAAAAAATCGCGCGATGAATGGTTGAAAATTCTCGAAGCGAACGACGTGCCGGCGGTGCCGCTTTATAATGTCGCCGAGGTCCTCGACGATCCGCAGGTCAAGCATCTGGGCCTCATCGAGGAACTCGATCATCCCCAAGCCGGCGCGCTAAAGTTCGTCGGCGGTCCGGTACATTTTGACAATCTCGCCCGGACGGCCTCGGCACCGCCACCACTGGTGGGCGAACAGAGCGGGAAAATTCTCGGTGAGCTGGGCTATTCAAACGAAGCGATTCGTGATCTCGCCGCGCGCGGCATTACCCGAACCCTGCCGTAAACAACCATCACTCACGCCAATGCCGGGCAGCTAGGCGGCGGCTCGAATATGAAAAAATTATCTGCAGCGCCGATCATCCCTTGACGCCGACGCTCGTCGACGGCGCCGGCGCAAGCTCGCACTTGTGGGCGGCGATTACGGTGAGCGTGGCGGCGCTCGGCGCCAGCGCGATTTTGGATGTGGCCAGCCGCAGCAAGTTTTCCAACGTCATGGAATTCTCCAGCGTCTTGAAACCCATCGAGGCGGACTTGGTGCCGACGATTTCCATCGATCAATTCATCAACAACACGCAAAAGCTCAAACCCGAGCTCGACGCGCTGGCGCAAAAAGCCAGACCCGTGCAGCCGTGAATCGATCGTCGAGTTGTTACAACGGATCGCGGTTTGACTTAGAATTGACCACTGGCTAGTGTACCGAAGATTTTTCGTTTAAGGTTTAATGGTTCAAGCGTTCAAAAGTCGGAAGGGCATCAAACATGATTTACGACGTTGAAATCAATTCGGCGGCGCACTATCCGGCGGCCGAAGTGCCGGGATTGGTCGTCTTGGCAGAGCAGGTCGGCTTCGGCGCGTTCTGGAAAGGCGAGTCCAACAGCACCGATCCGATGGTCATGCTCTCGGCGGTGGCGAGCCGGACCAATACCATCAAGCTAGGCACGGCGATCTACCATATTTACGGCCGCAGCCCGGTGACGCTCGGCATTCAATCCGCGACGCTGCAGGATCTTTCCGGCGGGCGGTTCCTGCTCGGCCTCGGCGTGGCCAACAAGGCGATCGCCGGCTGGCATGGCGGCGTATTCGACCGGCCCTTGAAAAGAGCGCGCGAGTATATCGACATCGTGCGCAAAGTCGCCGCCGGCGAGCGGGTCGAGTACGGGGGCGAAATTTATCAGACCGGCAAGCGCTTTCAGCTTTCTTGGAAGCCGAGCCATCCGAATTTGCCGGTTTATCTCGCCGGTCTCGGGCCGCAGATGACCAAGCTGGTCGGCAAAATTTCCGACGGCGTGTTCATCAATATGGCGACGCCGGCCAAGGTCAAAGAAATCGCCGCGCGGGTGCGCGAGGGCGCCATCGAGGCCGGGCGCGACCCGAGCAAGATCGAGATCATCGCCAAGTCACGCGTGTCGCTCAACCCGGACAAAAACTTGGCGCGATCCAAGCTGCGCCAGGTGCTGACCTTTTATAATATCGCCGATCACTACAGCGACATGCTGCGCGGCATGGGCTTCGAAAAGGAAGTGGGCGCGATCCACGAGGCGTTTCAAAAAGGCGGCTTCAAGGCAGCGATGGGCGCGTTGACCGATGAATATATGGATAAGCTCCCCGTCGTCCCTGCCAGTGATATCAAAGAGATCAAAGAAAAAATGAAAGCCTTCGAGGAGGCGGGCGCCACGCGTATGGTGATTCCCTACGTGCCGGTGACCGAGCCGGTGGTGGAAGACGCGCGGCGATTTTTGGAGGCGTGGGGCAATGCATAGGCAACACGCGCGAGTTTTAAATTCTAAGATTGCAAAGAAGGGGCGCGGTACACCGTGCCCCTCTTTATTGGGCCGCAAGCGCCTCAGCGCCCGCCTACTATACCAGCTGTGCTCTTTGTTCAAGCAAAATTCTTTTCAAAATCGACCTGTGGCAGCGGCTCTCGTCTTCGCAATAGCAGCCCACCGAAAAATTCGTTTGCTGTGACAGGGCGGCTAGCAATGCGATGATCCGCCTAGTGTCCGGCTTAGCCATCTCGCGCCGATAGCGCCGCTCGAAGACGGCCCAGCGCTTCGGCGTCAAAGGTTCCGAAAACACCCAGGAAACCAGCTCCGCGCTCGGAGCAAGTTCCGGCAGCCACAGGTCGTAAAAATCGCGCCGCGCATAATCCGCCTTACGCACGCCGCGCGGCGGCCGGCGTACCGTGCCGATGCGCAGACCTTCGTCTTTGTGACGCTTCGTTCCCAGCTTTACGATACGAATCGCCATTGTGTTGAACTTTTCCACCCGAGTTCCGACACGCAACCGGCTGCTTGACGATTTGGGTCCGGACCGGACGGTGACTAATGCCAAAGCTGCTTGGTCGCCAGGCGGGCGCCCTCCGCCATCGCCTTGAATTTTGCCCACACGATCCTCGGGTGGACTTCCGGGTTGTACGTCGCCTGGGACGAAAATCCGCAGTCGCTGCCGGCGATCACGCTTTCCCGCCCGACAAGTTTGGCGTAGCGAGTGATTCGCTCGGCGATGAGCTCCGGATGCTCGACGATATTGCTCGCGTGGGTGATGACTCCCGGAATCAGCATTTTGCCTTCCGGTAGCTTCGCCGTCTCCCAGACGTGGTACTCGTGCTCGTGGCGCGCGTTGGCGGCCTCGAAAGCATAAGCGCCGGCGTTGACTTTCAAGATAAGATCCACGATGTCTTTCAGCGGCGCATCGTGTACTCGCGGGCCTTCGTTGATGCCGTAGCAGGTGTGAAAGCGGATTTTCTCAGGTGGAATGCCGCGAATGGCGTGATTCAGCGCCTCGATTGATTGTTCCGCCAGCTTGCGCCGTTCGGCCGGAGTCAGCGACGGATCCTGGCTGTGGACTTCCGTGAGCCAGGGATCGTCGATCTGTAATACAAAGCCCGCATCGACGATCGCCTGATATTCATTCCGGAGCGCATCGCCGACCGCGTGCAGATACTCCTCGTCGCTGCGGTAATACTCGTTGCTGCCGACGCCGCTCGGCGCCACGGCGGGCATGAAAGCATCTTCGACCTGCAGGCCGACGAGCGCGGCTTTGAGATTTTCAATGTCTTGGCGGATCGCGTCGTGGCCGCGATAAGCGATCGGGCCGGTGCACACCATCGGCGTGCGCGGTATGATACTTCCGCCCATCATGCGCCGCTTAAAATAATTTTCGTAGTATTCCGGAAACGTCTCCACCTCCGCGGCCCACTGCTTCCAACCGCCCGGCGGCGGCGTCTTCGCTTCGAACCCGCTCAGCCGCTCGCGCACATAGGCAAAGAATCCCGGCTTCCCCTGCTCGCCGTCGGTGACGACGTCGATGCCGCTTCCGATCTGTTCACGAACCGCGTCCGCGACCGCGGCTCGGACGCTGTCGCCGTAGGCGATCGGGTCGTAAGACTCCTTGTTCAATCTGGCTTTCATCAAATCAAGCAGGGCCTTGGGCCGCGCCAGACTGCCGCAATGAGTGGTGAGAACGCGATCGGTACTATGCTTCATAGTTGCATTTCCTCTGCGGAAACGGAGCCGCCGGTCTCAATCCGATCCTGATGTCAGAGCGAGCTGCCGTCGGGGTAGATCATGAACTCCAGAAGATTGGAGTCCGGGTCGCGCAAGTAGACGCTCGTGGCTTTGGCGCGGCCGTTGTCACGCCCGCCCACGCGCTCCACCGGGCCTTCGATGATTTTGGCGCCGGCCTGATCGAGCATGGCGCGCAGCGACTCGGCCGAGCCTTCCCAAACGAAGCAGAAATCGCCGCAGCCGGGCACTGCCGTCGGCCCGCGCAGCGTGAAATTTCCGCTCTGCCATCTCTCGGGAGCGTGAAAATTGATCTTCTGATCGCCGAAGTGGACCGAATAAAAATGCTCCCGTTCCTTAACGCCGAATCCCAGCGCGCGATAAAAGGCCAGCATCGCGGTCGTGTTCTGAATAGGTATCGCAACGTGGTCAAAGCTTCGGATTGGCATTGTGATAGGCTCCTGCCTTGGAAGTACGCTTGCTATTCCCCATCCGGTAAAACCCACTATAAGCGTAGGCTAGCTAACGATTGGCGATTGAGCGGCCCCGCTTTCAACAACCCGCTCCACCCGATATTAGGCCTTTTGTTCTCGCGAGAGACTATGATTCATACTCAGCAGCACCAAACAGATGATGTTTCATTAAGCCGCTATAGTTGTCCCATGCAATCTTTCGCACCTTTTCGCGGATACGTTTACAAACTTTGAGTTCGTCGTCTGTCCAGTCTGGTCGCTCAAGGTATACGCGGCGTTCTATATTGGAACTAATGGGCTCGATGATTTCGTAGTAATAGAGTCGTGCGATCGGTAGCTGCTCTTGCCGAGCTTGATCAAGAACAACGAATGTCAAACCACCGGGTCGTATCGTCGGTACAATTTCCGCATGCGGTAGCCGGACTGGTGTTGCCTGTGGAATTCGGCTCCTCAACATTGCATTTAACGCATCCAGATCGACCCTAAGGTCTGGATCCAACTCGACTGCTGGAATTTGCACCACTTGTTCTCGGAGTTCGTGCTCACCACTATAATGATAGCCGTACCGAACTTCCAAGCCGCCCGGCTCAAAGCACTGGATGCCATAGTCCAAATGGATGTTCAATTGATGTTTCAAGGCCATTTAATTTCCGTCGGACTGTATACGCTACTCGTCGTAAGATCGGTGTCAGGCATTTATATAATTTCCGGGGACATAGTACCAATTTTACATCGTGCCCAAGCTTTCCAGGCTTCTAACAAAGTCCGTGGTTTTCGTGCCCATCCTCGTTTTCCGGTTTTTTCAAACCCTCTGCAGGCGGCGCTCAATAGTCGCGTGATATTACGCTCTGCTTCCAGGCCCGCGGGAAGTCGGTTTGTTTTCTTTTGTAATCCTGATGAGAAAGCGCAGTGCTTCATTCACCGCGTCCGCCGTTGGGAACGCTTCTGCAACGTCAGACTCTAGACGGACCACCGAGCCTCCGAAACTCTTTCGACCAGGGCCAAACCGGCGGACCGGCAAACTCTTGAGGTCGTATTCTGGCCGCAACTTATCTGCCATAACTACTCTACCCTATAGAAGTAATCGGGAGCGTAAAAATCCACGTAGAGTTATCCGACTTTACCGCACAAGATAGTCGCTTAACGTTTTGAGAAGCTTTTTATGCCTCGCAGCAGTAATGAAGCCGATGGATCCGGCAATTCTGCTACTGGGCAATACGGCCAGAAATCCGAGCCTCACCAATGATTCTGATTTCAAACCGGTTGACGTGAAATCCGGGTCGGAAGGTGAAATGACTTCGTCGAAGTCTTTGACCTGCTGATGCAGTTGCGTGCTTACGCCACAGACAAGAAAATCCTTGTAGGGTGGCATCTCGCGTAGGATTACTGCGGGTCGGGTCTTGAGGGTCCCGTCAGCTTGAGGAACCGGAGTGAGAATTACGTCGCCTTCCTTCATCATATTCAGGATTCGCCTCCCTGATGGAATCTAACGAATACTCCTCCTCGTTAGGGGCGTAAGCATTTTCGAGACCCGATCCAGATAGACGCGACCATGAGTCATGATCGGCGTCATGATTCCCTAACACGGTAACAATAAGTTTGGTATTTGGTTCCAGCTCGACGGGCTCGTCCAAAAGTATGCGTTCGCCGTCAAAATGAGCGGGAATTGAAACGTTACTCATGATTTAACCTCCGGCGTTCTCCTAGCATTTATTCCGTGCTGATTCTCCGATGCATGAAGCCCATACTTTCTCATTGACCCAAGGTAACACGTTTTTCGAAACGAGGGTATTGTCAACAGCATTGTGGGCTCAACGCAATGGGTCAAATAGCCGTCGTGGCACTTCCCAACCGTTGATAAATTTCCGTCGCTAAAATCTCGCATCGCGGTCTGCTCGAACCGCGCTTGATGGCGCTCGAGCGATCAGGCGTATTTCTTAACTGCATTCTCGATGGCGCCGCCGGCCTTGGCTAGATTGTCCGGTATCATGACCGGATGGAACGCTGGCATTGAACGCGAGGAACGACGGCTCGGCGATGGCTGTGGATTTGCGAGGCACACCTCTATCCTTCGTTGAAGAAAGGATCTCGCAAGGCGGGATTTCTGAGCTTCGCCGCCGCACCGGCTCCGGTGACCGGGAGGCCGGTCGGGTCGAGGAGGCCAATTTGCACCAACACGTTCGCCTGGTCCCAGATGATGTGCTCGTAGGAAACCTTGTCGCCCTCTATTCCGACGATCACGACAAAGACCACTTCGACACGCTTGCCGGTAGGCTTGATGCCTGGGAGCATCCAATCGATCTTGGTGGTGTGGGTAAAGGAAATGATGAGCTCATCGACAAGCCGCTCGTTGCTGTAGGTCCGCGAGATCGACTCGAACTTTACGTCGGGCGGAAAAAACTGGCCGATCAACCGTTTCGCGTAAAACGTTCGGACGCCCTCCGGGCCCTGACCTCCCACCATCGTCGGCACGTTCACGAGATGCGGATTGGGTGCCATCGTCGCCAACGTCTTGTCGAGGTTGCCGGAGAGTTCCGCGTCCATATGAGCTTGGAAGATGGCATCGAGCTTCTGCTGCAGATTGGGATCGGCCACGGCTGGTCCTCCTTTTTGGGTAGTGTTGCATGAGAGCAGGCTGCCTGCCGCTACGGCGGCAAGGCCAAATATAACCGTTCGTCTAGTGACGTCGTCGATTATTAGCTTCTATGTTACCCGATCACCGCATCCGGGTATAGGAAGAAACTCATGCCGAGAGTGCCGCGGTTGACGACCGCGTTTGCGTCGGACGATTTCGACCGGGACTTCTCGTGACCCTCAACGGCCAGGACCTTGGAATTGTATGCCCATCGTTCCGGTTCAGAGGCGGCGAAACGCCATCCGCTGCAACCGGTTGTTAGCGGGTGACTCGGCCGAACCTAAGTCGTGCTTCAGGAGGGCCGATCTTTTCTCATGCGCTCCCCGCGCAAGTAGGCGACCCAATACACGCCGGTGACCAGCAGGGTGCCGCCCACGATGTTGCCCGCGCTCACCGCTACGATGTTCCTAACGATCCCGATGATAGACACCGCGCCTTGCCCGTCCAGCACGAACCCATAAGGCAGAAAAAACCAGTTGGCGATCGAGTGCTCGAAGCCGATGGCCACGAAGGCGGTAATGGGGAAGAGGATTGCCAGAATCTTGTCGCTTACGCTGCGCGCGCCGATCGCGAGCCAAACTGCCAGGCAGACGAGTGCGTTGCAGAGGATTCCGCGCGTGAAGGCCTCGGCGAGGGAAAGATCGGCCTTGACAAGAGCGATGTGGACCGCCGTCTTACCTACGGCACCGCCACCCAGACTGGCGACGTCGCTCCACACGACAAGCAGCACCGTTCCCAGGCAACCGAGCACATTGCCAACGTAGGCGAGGAGCCAGTTCCGCATGACCTCGCGCGTGCTGATCAGGCCGCTGGCCCAAGCCATTGCGATGAGGTTGTTTCCGGTGAATAGCTCGGCGCCGGCTACGACTACAAGAATCAGTCCGAGGCAGAAACTCAGACCACCAAGCAATCGCGTCACACCAAAGCCGAGACCGGTCTCTGTAACCACCACCGTGAAAAAGAGGGCGCCGAGCGAAATGAAGGCACCGGCCAGTACTGCCAGAACGAGCAGCGTGAGGGCATCAGCCTGCGCCTTCGCAACGCCGAGGCGCGCGACCCTTTGAGCAATCTCCCGCGGCGGGTACGCGTCACTTAGGTACGGCTCTTTATCTATCAAGATTGGGCCATCTAACTAAATTGTTTTGATCCGTATAGTCCGATTCAACTTCAATATATTACCGGTTATGGCGATATCACCTTGAACGCTTTCACAATCGTAACGAGGGCTTGTAAAGCATTCTTCTTTGGTACGATTCCACAAACGCTGAGAGCTGTTTCTGTATATTCTGGCTTGGCAATGAGGATGATAAGTTACGGTGGTCGGTGACCGCGAGAACCTTCATTCTCGTCAATCTCACGCAAATGTCGGATTGATAAAGAGTTCTTGCATCGTCATCTTCCTGCCGATCAGCCCTTGCTCGTGAGAGTACTGCATCAGGGTCTCGACGTTCTTTCGGTTGGCGTCGCCGAGCCCGTAAATCCATGGATCGCCGGCGAAGATTTCCTCCTGCTCTTCGAGAAATGAGCGGAACCACGCCAAAGGAACGATTCTCGGGTTTTCCATGCGTTTGTAGGAAATCTTTTTCGACTCCTCGAAGGCTCGCATCAAACTGGCCGGCACCCAGGGGTGCTTGTCGACGATCTCTTGCTTGATCGCCGTGGTGTGCATGATCGGGAAAATGCCGGTGCGTTTGAAGTAGGCGATTTCCAGGTCGCGGTAATTGGGAAATAAGCGGCGCACGCGCGGGTCCTTGTTTGTGACGGGCTGGATGACCTCCGGATCGATGACGGCGTCAAGTTCCCCGGCGAGCAGCATGTCGACGATGTTCTTGCCCGTGGGAGTTTTTTGAATGCTCAGGCCCGGTGGGGCTTGCCAAGGGATTTTTTCCTCGAATTCATTGAACCAGTGGATCCGGTTGTGGGGCAGGTCGAACTCATGCTCCAGAATACCGCGAAGCCATAGATTAGAGGTGGCGTGATAACTGCCGACGCCGACTTTTTTGCCGATGAGGTCAGTGGGTTTGTCGATTCCCTTGGTGGCGTTCACGAAGGCAAAGCCGTGGCGAAAGCGGCGATGGAGAAACACCGGGATGGCAATGAACGGCAGGCCGTTGTCTTTGGCGACCATGTAATTAGACATCGATAGCTCGGCGACGTCGAATTGACGGCTGCGGAGCATGCGCGCATGGCGCACCTCGGCGGTCATGTCCGTCAAGATCGTCAGCTCGATGCCGTCGGGTTTGACGGTCCCTTCTTTCAACGCGCGAATGCTTTCATAGTCACCGGCGGCGAGGGTCAATTGTAAATCGGTCTTCATGCGGCGGTGTCTAACATGCTTTTTTGTCCATACCAATGGTCCGATTGGGGATCGATTGCGCGTTATCTTTGCCGCCCGCTCGCGATGCGTTAAACCTCCTCCATGACCCGCAGCAGATTACCGCCCCACAGTTTTTCGATCTGTTCTTCCGTATAACCGCGCCGGACGAGCTCAAGCGTGACGTTGAAGGTTTCGCCGGCGTCGTTCCAGCCTTCGATTCCGCCGCCGCCGTCGAAGTCGGAAGCGATGCCGACGTGGTCGATTCCGATCAGCCTTACGGCATGATCGATATGGTCGACAAAATCTCCGAGGTTCGCGGGCGGATCGCCCGGATGCTGCTCGTCGATTTCGGCGCGCCTGGTGTCGTACTTCCGGCGTTTGTCTATCGGCAGGGCTTTCAGCGCGGCTTGGAATCGGCCTCGAAGGCCTAGGCGGTTGCCATCGGGGAGATCAAATTCATTGCGTGCCGCCGCGAGCGCTCCTGCCCGTTCGGGAGAATCCGGTTTCGCGATCTTGAGGAAACCGTCGTAGGCGACGATTTGTATCACGCCGCCGGTACGTTTCAACGCTAAAAGTTGCTCGTCGTCAAGATTGCGGCTCACGTCGCAGAGGGCGCGCGCCGCCGAGTGCGACGCGATGATCGGCGCCTTGGAGAGCTCCGCTGTTTGCATCATTGACTCTTTGGACGCGTGCGAGACATCCACCATGATGCCGAGCCGGTTCATTTCGGCGATCACCTGTTCGCCGAGGGGGGAAAGGCCATTCCACTTCCAGCCGTCGCGCTCGCCGGTATGGGAATCGCCGAGCTGGTTGTGGCCGTTGTGCGTCAGCGAAAGATAACGCGCGCCGCGGTCGTAGAACTCTTTGACTTTGGCGATATCTTCGCCGAGCGAGTAGCCGTTCTCAACGCCCATGAGTGCGGCTTTCTTGTCTTGCGCATGAATCCGGCGCACGTCGTCGGGGTTTAGCGCCAACTCGATCCGGTCTGGGGCGATCTCATGAGTGAAGCGATGTATCGCCTCGAATTTTTCGATGGCCAATTTGTAGGCGCGTTCAAAGCCCGTGGGTTTAAGCGCGTCCGGATTCTGTTTTTCTCGGGTCTGGCCGACGTAAACGACAAAGAACAGCGCGTCCAGCCCGCCGTCGATCATGTTGGGCAGATTGAATTGGGTCTCAATACGTTCCGTGTAATTGCGCTCTCCGATTAAGTCGGCTGGCGCGAAATCAATGTGCGAGTCAAGAACGATAATGCGGCCATGAATGTCACGGGCCCGCTCGGTCAGTCTGTCTGGCTCCGATGTCGCGCTGTTTCGCTCAGGTGAGTTGTTTTCATTCATGGGCCACGTCCGCCGGATCTTATCATAGTAACGATTTACTTTCTCGGTAGCGCATTTTCCGGTACTGTGTATAAACTTCATATTGGCAACTTCGGAGCGCGCATCTAAATATGGATCGTAAATGGTGGCTGGTCATCGCCGGGTGTGTGACTCACGCCGTCAACACCGGTTTCAGCTACTTCGGCATGAGCGCGTTTTTCCCGTCCTTCGAACGGGAATTTGGCTGGAGCCGAGCGGCGATCTCAGGCGCCTTCTCACTGGCGCGCGCCAAGTCAGGCATCTTGGGACCGCTCGAAGGTTATCTCACCGACCGTGTCGGCGCGCACCGGATGCTGTTTATCGGCCTGATCATCTGCTCGTTGGGATTTTTCTCGCTCAGTTTGGTCGACTCGTTGCCGATGCTCTATGCCGTGATCATTTTCGGCATCGTGATGGGCTCCAGCCTTGGCTACAATATGCCGATCAGCGTGCTGATCGCGAAAGTCTTTCACGAGCGGCGCAGCCTCGCCTTCGGAATTTTTCGCATGGGACCGGGCATCTCCGGGCCGCTCGTGCCGCTGGTCGGTTGGATAATTGCCGGGTGGGGGTGGCGCCGCGCCGCGGTGGTTTCTGCGGTGACAATTTTTGCAGTCGGGCTGCCCATCGCAATTTTTATTAATGCCATCTATCGGCGAGAGGAGCTGGACCGGGTCCGGGCCGACGTTGCCCATGCGACGGCAGCGTCGGCCCGCCGGCATTCGGAAGACCTGCAGTTCACCCTCGGCGAAGCGCTGCGCCATCGCGTGTTCTGGTACTTTTCCTCGGCGATGGCGTTGCGCCATATGGTCACCGAAGGAGTGTCAGTTCACTTTGTGATTTTGCTTGTCGACCGCGGCTGGAGCACCGAGGCGGCCAGCAGCCTGCTCGGGCTCTCGGCGTTGATCGGCGCGCCGGCCCGCATCGGCATGGGGTGGCTGGGCGACCTGTTGGACAAGAGGAGAATAATGATCGGGTTGCTCGTTGCGCTCAGTTTTTCAGTTTTTTTGATGGGCCAGACCGCCGAGGCCCTGATCTTTACGCCCTGCATGATCATTTACTCCCTCGCGTATGGAGGTCTGGCGTCTTTGCAGGAGCCGATTCGCGCCGATTACTTCGGCACCAAGGCGTTTGCGACGATTCAAGGCATGAGCCGGTCGGTGCAGACGGTCGGCACCTTCATCGGGCCGCTCCTCGCCGGTATCCTCTACGATTTGACGAAGAGTTACGCCATCGCCTTCGGCATTTTTTCCGTCATGAGTCTGGGTGCCGCCGCGATCATGTTTCTGGCAAAGCGACCGAAGGCCCGTACCACTTTTCGGTGATCCGTTTGCGAAGAGCGCTTCGAGCGCTTGGGCGTTGCTTGTTTCTGTGTTCACGAGGATGGTAAAAATTTGCCCACCTTGACTGTCAATAGGCGCTGGGCTTGCCAATCAGCGCTGTGCTTACGGGGTCCAGCAGCGAAGGAACGCCTGGCGGTTCTTCTCAAAGCTCCTTGCCTGCGCGTCACAGTGAAACGCGATCGCGTTTGAATTTGATCGCATCCTTTGCAGTGTCAATGCAAAGCTCTTGACCGAACTTATAGAAGGTGGACGATAACCCTGTACGCGATGCTAATCAGAACCATCCCGCTCCATCGAGCTCTACAAACACGTCGGCGCATGGTTGGCGAGGCTCGATGGGTGGGCGAAGGAGATATGCAGTAGGGGACTTGAATTTTCCACCCGAGTCGCGGCATTATCGCCGCTTCGGCGCCCGTGGGTTGTCTAACACCAAGGGATTGGCTTTAGGCTGTGAAGCAACAGGATCAAAAAGGAGGATAAAGCAATGATTCGTGAATTGAAAAAACGGCTGGTCTTCGCAAGTCTTGCCGGATTGCTCATGGCGCCGGTGCAACTGGCCGGCGCCGCCGCGGCCAAACTAAATTGCGGGCCGGTTACGAATAAGAGCGACGTGCTGCCGCGCAGTATCGCCATCGGCACGAACCCGGCCGGTACCGGCGCGCACGCGTTGGGGTCGGGTTTGGCGGCGGTGGCGAGCAAGGCGACTTCGGTGACCGGCAAGGTGCAGCCCTACAACGGTCCAAACGCCTGGATGACTCTGATGGAGAACGGCGAATTGGAATTCGGCATTATCAATATTTTGGACTCGAAGATGGCGGCGACGGGCACCGGCAATTACAAGAAGGCGTATCCGAGCCTACGCATCGCGATGGGGGGCGTTTTCCCGTTTGCCGTCGGGCTGGTGGTTAGGGATAAGTCGAACATCAAGCAAGTATCCGATCTCAAGGGCAAGCGCATGGCGTGGGATTTCGGCGGCCATGCCATCAATCAGACCTGGCAAAGTGCCATGATGGAAATGGGCGGCGTGAAGGGCAGTGACGTCACCCAGGTGCGATTCTCCAATTTGAACCAGGCCGTCCGGGCGGTGGCCGAAGGCAAGGTTGATTCGTCCATCGTTGCGCTCGGCATCGGTCTGGTCGAAGAAGTAAACGCCATGGAGCCGATTCGCTTCATCAATTTGCCGAACACCGAAGCGGCCAACAAAATTCTCAGCCCGTACGGGGCCATGATCGTAAAAGCTCCGAAGGTGACCGGCGTCAAAGGTGAGACCTATGTCATTGGCTACCCATTGCAGCTCGCCACCTCGAGCAAAGTCAGCGAGAAAACCGTTTACACAATGGTGAAGGCATGGTGGGAGAACCTGCCGGAACTGGAGACGCTTCATCCGCTTTTTAAACGGTGGAAGAAAGAGCACCAGGCGCTGACCAATTTCACCGTGCCCTACCATCCCGGTGCCATCAAGTTTTATAAAGAAGTCGGCGTGTGGACCGCCAAACACGACGCCCGCATGAAAGAAATCTGCCGGTAGCGCGTGAACCGAAAATCGCGCGGAGCCGGGGCGATAGTCCCGGCTCCCCAGTCCTGAGAGGTTGGGGCCTTGGAAATCGATGAAAGCGTACGGTCGCGAGAGCTAACCGGGCTCCTGTTGTGGGCGGCCAACGGCGCTCTCGTAGCGCTGCCGCTCTTGGGCATCTTCTTTCTCCTCGACCTACCCCAAAGAATCAATTGGCTCGTGTTTAACGAGCAATACATGGGGCTGTTTCTTGCTCTTTCGCTGTTTGCCACTTTTGTATTGGTGCCGGCTCGCGGCTGGAAAGACCGCGACTTCGTCCCATGGTATGACCAGATTGCGGCTCTAGCGGGGCTCGGTGTCGGCCTTTATATCTTTTTTCAGTACCCCAAAATTGCCGACACGCTCGGCGAGATCACCACCCAGAGCACGGTTCTCGGCAGCTTGACCGTGCTGTTGCTCGCGGAGGGTTCCCGCAGACTGATCGGCTGGCCCCTCGTCATTATTGCGATTGCCTTCGTCCTGTACGCTCTGTTCGCCTACATCTTTCCCGGCGATTTCTACGGTCGCGGCTGGTCGGTCCCGCGACTCGCTACCTACCTTTATCTCGATGCCAATGGGATCTTCGGCTTACCCCTGCAGGTCGGTTCCGGCATCGTCCTGGTTTTTATTTTTTTCGGCGAGGCATTGCACGCCGTCGGCGGCGCCGCATTTCTCAGCGATTTCGCGCTTGTCGCCATGGGGCGGTTTCGCGGCGGGCAGGCCAAGATCGCGATTCTTGCCTCGAGCCTGTTCGGCAACATCAGCGGCAGCGCTGTCGCCAACGTCATGATGGACGGCCCGTTCACGATTCCGATGATGAAAAAAGCCGGTTATCCGCCGCCGGTCGCCTCGGCCATCGAAGCGGTCGCGTCGACCGGCGGTCAGATCATGCCGCCGGTGATGGGCGCTGCGGCATTTCTCATTGCGGAGTATCTGGGGATCCCTTACGCGGAGGTGGCGCTCGCCGCCTTGGTGCCGGCGCTGCTCTACTACGTGGCGCTTTTTATCCAGGTGGACCTTCTGGCGGGGCGCAATGGCATCCATGGTTTGCCCAGGGTGGAGCTGCCGCGGCTTTTGCCGATCATGAAGCGCTCGGCGGGATTCTTGGTACCGCTGGCGGTTCTGATTGTCTTCATGTTCTTCCTGAACCATCGCCCAGAAGAATCGGGTTTGCTTGCAGCCTTGTCCGCCCTGATCGTCGGATTGTTTACGCCGGGAGTGAAGGTGGGACCGCGTCAAATTTTGACCATGCTGCTTTCCACGGGGCGCAGCTTGCTCGAAATCGCCGCCATTACTGGGCTGGCGGGCGTCGTCATCGGCGTGTTGCAACTCTCCGGACTTGGATTCACGCTAACCTATACCTTGCTCAGTTTGGGTCAAAGCAATGCGGTTTTGCTGCTGATCTTGACGGCCTTCGTGAGCATCGTTCTCGGCATGGGCATGCCGACCACTGCTGTTTACGTTCTATTAGCGGTGCTGGTGGCGCCGGGCTTGGCGAAGTTGGGTATCCTACCCATCGCGGCTCACATGTTCATCTTCTACTTCGGCATGCTGAGCATGATCACTCCGCCGGTCTGTATCGCCAGTTACGCCGCGGCAACCATCGGTAAAACCGATCCCATTCGCACCGGTTGGGAGGCCATGCGGCTATGTGCCATTGCTTACATCATTCCGTTTCTTTTTGTATTCTCGCCAGCCTTGTTGCTCTACGGACGCTGGTACGTCGTGGTGCTTTCGGTGGCCACCGCCGTTATCGGGTCGATCTTGCTCGGGATTGGTTTGACGGGGTATCTATTCCGGCGCATCGGCGCCTTCAGGCGGGCACTTTTTATGATCGCGGCGATCGCTTTGCTGATCCCGGTAATGGGCAAAGGGCATTATGTCGAGCTTACCTGGGGCCTCAACAGCCTTGGATTGATTCTGGCGATCGGCCTGGTGACAGTCGAGTGGCTGGCGCGCTCGGCACGGGCCAGGGAGCCGGCTGCGGTGGTTTCGGTCCGACGTTAAGCCAACCTGAACAGCGTCCGATATCGGGCTTGTAGATCTTTTCTCGCTCTTGCTAAAAGCGAGCAAAAGTTTCGCTGGAGCGCACAAAATTTGGCGACCTGGCAGCGCTGCTAATAGTAAAATCACTCGAATTCAACAATTTAACCGCGGCAGGAGGTCAACTGGAGGCTGGCGCGCCTTTTGCTTCCCTTGGTTGAAATCGACAGTCAATTGGAGCTCGATTCACGGCGGAGTTAGGAGGAAGCATGAATTCGGATCTTGTCGCCTACAGTTTGCTCGCCAGCATTTTTATAGTGACCACGCTGCGAATGTTTATCGAGAAGCCCAGCCGCTTGGTTCAGCGGCCGGTGCGCGTAGTTGAGTGGCTACGGAGGGGTGGAAAGGGAAAGTCTCCGTCAGTCGATTCGTAGCCTGCCATCGACGCAGGTTACCGCGTACCCGCCAAAGTTTATCGTGTCGTTATCGATACTGACCGCGACCTCGCCGTCGCGGCCGACTTCCATCCCTTGTCGCGCTCGATAGTTTGCGCCAATCTCCCGAATTAGGCCCGTGTGCTTGAGAAAGGCGGCGACACTCGCGTTGCCGCTGCCGCAGACCGGATCTTCGGCGACGCCGAGCAGCGGCGCGAACGAGCGCAAATGCAGCTGTGTGCGTCCGTCGCGGGCTCGGCCAAATACCGTAACGCCGGCACTGTGGGTCTCTTCGCTCAGCTTGCGCACTTCGTCCAAGTTCGGTTGAGCGCCTGCAACCCTCTCAGCCGCGCCGAGATCGCCGACCAGCCAGACCACTCCGACATCGACGCGGAGAAAGTGAATTTTTTCATCGCTCGCCATGCCCAGCGCCGCGCTCAGCCGTGGAGCTTGCGCCTCCACGGCGCTGATTTGCGGTTGCGGCGCGCGCACGAAGATTTGTTCGCCGTCGGCGGTCTTGGCGACTTTCAGTTCGATGTTGCCGGCGAGACATTCCTGGCGCAGTCGGCCAGAGCGCGGCGCGGCAAAGCCGCTTTCGATCACCGCGTGAGCGCTGCCGATGGTCGGGTGGCCGGCAAAAGGCAATTCTTGTTTTGGCGTGAAGATTCTCAGGCGGTAATCGGCATCGACGGATGACGGCGGCAGCACGAAAGTCGTCTCGGATAAATTCGTCCAGGCGGCGATGCGCTGCATTTGTTCGCCGGTGAGTCTTTGCGCATCGAGGACGACCGCCACCGGGTTGCCCGAGAACGGCCGTTGGGAAAAAACGTCGACCTGCTTAAAAGGAAGCGTGTTCACTGCGCACTGTTTTTAAATCTTTTTTTCCAGCCGTTTGAAGAAGCCTTCTTTCTCCAGTTCCTTGAGAAAGCGCATGTCGATGAAATCTTCAGGCTTTTTGGACTTGGCCGCCGGTACGCGCAGCGCCACTTCGTCGATGGCGTTGCGCATGCCGTCGAGATTCGGCTTGGCGCTGTAGTCGGTCACCTGGATAAAGCTTTGAAAAGTCGCTTCGAGGATCTCCGGGTCGCTGGTCTTCAGATATTTCGTGATGATTCTTTTGGTTTCGTCTTTGTGCGTGGCCACGTAGTGAAGGCCGTCGATAAAACCCTTGAGAAAATTCTTCACCACCAGCGGGTTTTCCCGGATGATGCGCTCGCTGGTTTCGATGACGAGCTGTGGATAGGGGATGCCCAGCTCGGCGAGGTTGACTAAAATGGAAAGCCCCTGCTTTTTCGCGGTCAGATCCAGCGGCGGCGACACCAGTGTAGCATCCAGCGCGCCGACCAATAATGCCTGCAACCGGCTTGGCTGGGTGCCGCCCTGAAGGATCACGATGTCCTTGGTCGGATCGAGACCGAATCGTTTGCACACCAGACGTATAGCAGTGTCGGTGCCCGAGCCGAAGCGGCTGATGCCGACCTTCTTGCCTTTGAGTTGGTCCCACCGGTTAATTCCCTTGGCCGCCACCAGGCTGTACGGTAGCGTGTTAACCGCGGCGGCGACGATGATCGAGTCGGCGCCTTGGGCGCGGGAGGCAATCGTCGTCGGACCGGAATTTATCACGAACTGAATATCCCCCGACCGAGCAGCCTGAGCCAGGATCGAACCCGACTCGAACAGCACGACACGCGCATCCAGGCCATGTTTCTTCCACATCCCGGCATCCTGCGCGACCCAGGCGTAGACCAGGTTAACGGCCGGTCCCGCAACGCCGACGGTGACAGGCATTTGCGCGCATGCCGCGAGCGGGTAAGAAAGAACTAGCGCCAGCAGGGTTACGACGGAAAAAGATAGTCTCGGATGTAGGTTCACGCTGTCTCCATTATCGGTAAATTTAACCGGCAGTCGAAGCCAACAGCGGCTATTTATACGTTGAAAAATACAAGTTCGTTCAAACGTAGAATAGCCACTATTCTATCGTAGAAGGACAACGGCATAAAGACGCGCTCCGGTTCAGTTCTTTCAGCGCCGTTACGCCAGCGGCGGGTTGGCGCGCAGCGTCCAAACGCTGGCATGGTTCGAAAGGCCGATCTTACGACAGTATTTAATGATTTTTGGCGCCGACAGCGGCACCAGCATGGAGCGTTGTCCCATCTTTTGGCGGGTTTTGTGAGTCAACTCGGTGCCGATGCCATGGCATTGATGCGACGCGCGCACGATAAGCCGCCCACCGGTTAGAGAGACCGGCGACCATCCTCGGTCAGCGCTACTGCGCGATGATGGCTTCGCCGTTGTTGACCGTCACTTCGCGAATTTTGGCGGGCAGGTTGAACGGTTCGTCCAGGTTGAAACCATTCGGGCGTTCGGGTGTCCGCGAGAAAAAACTCACGAGCTCCTGCAAGACCGGTTTTGGCAACGGCACGCCGAGGATATCCGCGGCGTAAAGTTGAAACCGGCCTTGACCCTCCCGAGTGCTGAGCGTTCCGCTCGCCCTGACCGGCACCTGGCCGGAGATATAACTCAACGGATCAAAAAATCCGCCCGAGGCGCGGTGCTGCTTGAATTCATCGATATCGACGAACACGCGGCCGCTGAGTCTGCCGTCGCCGAGCGGAGTTATTTCCGGATTGGCCAAACCACGCGGAATTTTGTCGCGCAAGTTGAAATTCAGATAGGAGTTGATTTCCAGCTCCGACATCGGCGTTCGCTTCGGCCTGACCGGAACAGCTGCCCCGTTCTTGGCAATCGCCTCGATTTTTCGCGCCATCGCATCGCCTTGCGCTCTGGAGAGTTGCGCCGCTGCCGCGACCGAAAGAGCCAAGCTGACGATCGCGAGGGCGAGAAGAATAGCGTTGCGCCGCTTGCGAGTCTTCATCCTGCTCATACGATAGGGTCTGGCGCGCAGCGCCGCAATGGACGCGCATCAATTTAGTGAATCTCGCGGTTTTAGCGTCGCTTCGGCGGCAAAATCGGTGTCTTGCAAAACCTGCCTTGTCATAGTTAATTGACAATAATTCCCAAGCTATTGTCAGGAGCAAATCATGGCTGAAAATCTAAAGCCCCGCAGCGGGGTGATCACCAATGGACCGGACCGGGCGCCGACAAGAGCGATGCTCAAAGCGGTGGGCTTTTCGGACGAGGACTTGCGCCGTCCGATTGTCGGTGTGGCAAATACCTGGATCGAGATCGGACCATGCAATTACCACCTGCGCCGGCTGGCGGCGAAAGTGAAGGAAGGTATCCGCGCCGCCGGCGGCACACCGATGGAGTTCAACACGGTTTCGATCTCCGACGGCATCAGCATGGGCGCGGAGGGTATGAAGTGCTCGCTGATCAGCCGCGAGGTGATCGCCGATTCCGTCGAGTTGGTCGCGCGCGGCAATCATTTCGACGCGCTGGTTTGCTTGTCCGGCTGCGACAAGACCAATCCCGGCGTGGTGATGGCGCTGGCGCGGCTCGATATTCCGGGTCTCGCGCTCTACGGCGGTTCTATCGCTCCCGGCCATTTGGGCGATAAAGACCTCACGATTCAAGACGTGTTCGAGGCGGTGGGCGCCTATGCCAGCAAGCGCATCGACGCCGAGCAATTTTTGGCCGTGGAAAACGCCGCCTGCCCGGGCGCGGGGGCGTGCGGCGGGCAGTTCACCGCCAACACTATGTCGACCGTGCTGGAGTTCCTTGGCATCTCGCCCATGGGCAGCAACGGCATTCCCGCCACCGTGGCGGAAAAAGATGAAGCGGCGTTCAACGCCGGCAAGCTGGTCATGGAATTGCTCAAACGCGATTTGAGGCCGTCGCAAATTCTTACCCGCAAGTCGATCGAGAACGCCATCGCATCCGTCGCCGCCACCGGCGGTTCGACCAATGCGGTGCTGCATTTGCTCGCGATCGCGCGCGAAGCAGGCGTGGAACTCAACATCGACGATTTTGACCGGATCAGCGAGCGCACGCCGCTGATCGCCGATCTCAAGCCGGGCGGACGATTCGTCGCCAATGATCTTTACAAAGCCGGCGGTATTCAACTGGTCGCCAAACGTTTGGTCGACGCCGGACTGATTCACGGCGATGCGATGACGGTTACGGGCAAGACCATCGCCGAAGCCGCGCAGATGACCAAAGAAACGGCGGGGCAGGAAGTGGTGCGGCCGATAACCGAGCCGCTCAAAGCCACCGGCGGTCTGGTGATCCTCAAAGGCAACTTGGCTCCGGAAGGCTGCGTGATCAAAGTCGCCGGTCACGAGCGCATGACTCACAAAGGGCCGGCGCGGGTGTTCGATCGCGAAGAAGATGCCTTCGCCGCGGTGCAGGCTGGCAAGATCAAAGACAACGACGTGGTTGTGATCCGCTACGAGGGACCCAAGGGCGGGCCGGGCATGCGCGAAATGCTCGGCGTCACCGCCGCCTTGGTGGGCGCCGGACTCGGCGACTCGGTTGCGCTGCTCACCGACGGCCGCTTCTCCGGTGCAACCCATGGATTGATGGCCGGTCATGTCGCCCCCGAAGCCGCGCACGGCGGACCGATCGCGGCGGTGCGCGACGGTGATACCATCGTTTTCGATGTCAAAGCGCGCCGCTTGGACTTGGAGATCCCGGAGCAGGAACTAAAAACGCGGCTGAGCCAGTGGAAAGCGCCGGAGCCACGCTACAAAACCGGAGTCATGGCGAAATACGCCAAGTTGGTGTCGTCGGCGTCCGAGGGTGCGGTGACGCGATGATTCGGCGAAAGTAATTCGTTCCAACGTTCGAGGGTTCAAGAGTTCAATTCGGAAAAGGGAGGCGACGGGCCTCCCTTTTTTTATCGCTCAATTGACAGTTCCCTGCTGATTTCGATAGTGTTCGGCGGAGCTGAAGCCGAATTAACCATTCGCAATCCAACGAGGAGAATTTTCCATGAGCCTCGACTACGTGAGCAATCAAGAGATCATTCAGGCGGCGCGGCGAAATCTGCCGCAGGACGTGTGGGATTATCTGACCGGCGGCGCGGAATCGGAAACGACCATGCGGCGCAATCGTCTTGGCTTCGACAGCCTCGGCTTGCGGCCGCGTGTGCTGGTGGATGTTTCAAAGGTGGATACCTCGACGACGTTTCTGGGCCAGAAGTTGCGCATTCCGGTGATGATGGCGCCCATCGGCTCATTGCAAACGATCACGCCCGAAGGCGGCGTTGCCGTGGCAAAAGCGGCGGCGGAGTTCGGCACCATGAACTTTCGTCAGCTCCGTCACTCAGCCGACTCTGGAGGAAATCGCCGCGGCACCAACCATCCGAAAATATTTCAGCTCTACATCCGCGGCGGCTTAGACTGGTGCGCTGAAATCATCGACCGGGTAAAAAAGGCCGGCTACCTGGCGCTCTGCCTCACCGTCGACACGGCGCACTACAGCCGGCGTGAGCGACCGTTGCTCAATCGCTGGCAGCCGCCGAGTCGGCACCGGGAGGCCGGGCGCATCTATCAAGCGATGCTCACCTGGGAGATGGCTGTGGCAATGAAAAAAATCGCCGGCATGCCGCTGATCATCAAAGGCATCGCCACAGCGGAGGACGCGAAGATCGCCGTGGAGTCCGGCGTCGACGTTATCTATGTTTCTAACCACGGCGGACGGCAACTGGACCATGGACTAGGGACCATCGACACGCTGCCAGAAATTGTTGAGGCCGTTGGCGGCAAGGCTGAGATCGTGCTCGACGGCGGCGTGACCCGCGGCACTGATGTCGTTAAAGCTTTAGCCCTCGGCGCCAAGGCGGTGACCATCGGAAAATTGCAGGGATGGGGTCTCGGTGCCGGCGGCAAAGACGGCTTGATGAAGGTGCTCGAGTTGCTCGAAGAAGAAATCACGGTGGACATGGCCTTACTCGGCGTGACCCGTGTCGATCAGATTACTTCCAACTACGTTTGCAAGGCGCCGCCGGTTACCTTCGCCCATGAGATGAGCGCCTTCGTGCATATCCCCGGCACCGGCCAACTACGCTGAGGCGGAGCGGTATCGTTGACCGGGTTGTGGCATAGCCAACGCTATAATGACGCCGCGTGGGTCCCAGCGAAATTGGCGTTTGTATAACAGGGATATAGTGATTCGATTTCTAAAGGTCGCCACACCACCTTGATTGCTCCGACCTTGAGTGCCGAATTTTTGCTGAGTTCTCGCGAAGTTCATCGACCGCCTCTTAGCGCAGGGGTAGCTTTTTACTCTTCATCTGCATAACTTGGGGCCGCGATTGCCTATTGACTTATACGACTTCGGGCGTCTAGGCGACGTCGAGTAGAGCGCGTGGATTTTTGCTCGCGATCACGAGCAAAGTTCTTGCTGCGCCCGACGGGGCTCGGCGACCCTGCTCCCAATCTTGCAGAGTACGAACCGAAACACCGAGTAACTGGGCAAATCGTGCTTGAGAAAGCTCGGTCTTCTCGCGAATGCTTGCGATGTCGGGAACATTGATGACACGCCCGTGGTCACCGCGCTTGATTTCGCGGAGGCCATCGAGGATCTCTTGTCCGATATTCCGTTTGGTTTTAGCCATCTTCGACTTCCTTTCGAATTTGCCGCAACACATGGGCTGGGATGCTCTCGGCAACATTTTTTGGATATATCGTGAGCCTCCAGATTAACCCTTGTTTCATCTTGACGTAGTAATCACTCGATACCCGCCGCGTTTGCCGCGACCAGCAGCGCGCCAGCGAAGCTTCCGTAAGCCTCCCGAGCCGGGCACGATATCACCGGATGCAGGTCTGCGAATCAACTCATCTTGCAGGGCGCGATATTCATCATCGCCCAGATATTCTTGAACCAGACGAGTAAACAACCGAGTCTCAATAAAACTGAACACTTAAAGAATATACGGCGCTGCCGTATATTGGTCAAGGGCTCGACAGTCGCCTTGGAGGGAATTGGGAATTGCCCAAGTATTGAGTGTTCGTAACGCACTTTATCCACCCGCCGCTCACAGACGGCAAGATTAATAGAGCAGTGTTTAAGAATTGGCCAGTGTTTACGGATAAAGTTCCGTGGGTTGAGTTTGCACTTTTTCCAATTGCAGCGCGAGCCCTTCGATTTGCTCCTGCCAATAGTGCTCGGTGCCGAAGTCGGGAAACGCCATTTGGAAAGCGCTGTCTTCCCAGCGGCGCGCGATCCACGCGGAAAAGTGAATCATGCGAAGCGCCCGCAGCGGCTCGATGAGCTGCATCGTCGTCATGTCGAAAGTTCGGAACTCTTCGTACGCTTCGAGCAGGATCTCCCTTCGCTCTTTGCCGTACGCGTCGTCTCCGCCGGTGAGCATCCAGATGTCTTGAACGGCAGGCGCGTAGAGCATGTCGTCGAAATCGATGAAGTACGGATCGTCTCGATTCCACAAAATATTTCCGCAGTGGCAATCGCCATGGAGAGAACGTATTCGACGTCCTCGAAACGAGGGATCATCGCGTCGCAAATTTGCGTTACGATCGTTTCGAAGCGACTGGCGAGCTGCATCGGAATGAAGTTTCCGTCTATTAAGAACTTTAAAGGGTCTCGCCCATAAGTTTGAGGATCAAGCCGTAATCGAGGGGCGGCTTTTACCGTTGCCCCGACGTTATGAAGGCGAGCCATGAACCTTCCCAGGCGCGTGAGCTGTTCCGTAGTCAGTTCCGCCTCGAGTCGCCCCGGACGCTTCGGGAAGATGGTGAACATGACTTCATTGATCTCGAAAATACTCTGTCCCTGGTCGTCGGCGAGCGGGCAGACCACCGGGATTTCGTGTTCTTCGAGGGATTTGAGAAAGTCGTGCTCGGCCTGAATCGTGGCGCGGCTCCAGCGGCCGGGGCGGTAAAATTTGATGACGACGTGCGGGCCTTCTTCCATCTCGATGTCGTAGACGCGGTTTTCCAGCGCATTGAGCGCGTAGATTCGGCCGGTGCAGCGCCCGCCCAATGTCTCGGCGGCGTCGAAAATAGCCTCGGGAAGAATCTGCAAGAAGTTGTCTAACATAGACTTCATCCTAGACGAGCGCTGATGCCTTGTACACTGCGGCGGGCGGGGCCTGAGTTTTTCTGCGTATGATGGGCGACTCGGCGGTGCGGATCCCTGCGGATTCAGGTCGCCGTGGAGCCGAGTCTCCAGCCTAAGGGCTGCCAAAGCCTTGGAGTTTTCCGTCGGGTGTTCTAACGACATGCTTTAGCGGCGCCCCCGAAAGATAGCGGCGCGTATTGTCGCGAAATAGCTCGGCCATCCGGCGCCACAATCCCCGCCCGCCCACATGGGGCGTCATCAGCAGGTTGGGGAGATCCCAGAGCGGGCTCGCCGCAGGCAACGGTTCTTGGGCGAAGGCGTCGAGCCCGGCCGCATTGATGCGGCCATCGTCAGGAATCTCGTTACAGGATTATTTTAGCTTCAGGTAGCTGCTAAATTCCTATGGTAGACCCTCATCACGTGACCTTCGCCAAGGAAGGCAGCGTGTTCACGAAGCGCATGGTGGTGAGCTGACTTTGTTTTTCTCCCGTAATCGCTCGCGCAGCAAGGCTCCCAGCACCTTGGCGTTTTCACCGCTCAACATATCTCCAGAGTCTTTACCCGGGACTTGATGCAGTTCAGCTCTGCCGTCCCATAAGGTCGCCCAGTCGAAGTTCTCCAATTTGATCTTGCGCGGATGTTCGGATACGAAGATTTCCAATGCTCTTAACCGACCTTTGAGCTTCTTCGGTTGGTGATTTCGCCCCGCTCTTCTACTCGCATTAAACACCGCCAGTTGGTGCCTTTCTCGATGAAGCGCTCGGCGCCCTTTACTATCTGTAAGCGTTCGAGCTAGAGATCTGGCTTTTTGGGTGAGGAATTTGACCCGCTCGAAATTATTTAGACCCCGCATCTCATCGAGATACAATTGCATGCGAGTAGAGAGGAAACCGCCCGGCTGCTCCTGATTCGAGTTTTTGGTTTCGGAGGGCCCGGGGCTCTGGTTTCGCACAAGTCCGATCGGATCCAGCAATCCGAGAAAACCAATCTCTTCACCCGCTTCGAGCAGTTGGTGGGCCATCTCGAAGGTTACCCGCGCACCAAAGCAAGCACCGATCAGGATGTAAGGGCCGTGCGGTTCACTGTCGGACTTCGGTGGAAAGCGCTCGGCCATGGCCTCCACGCTATCGATGGCACGTTCTTGGCCGTCCAATCCAACCGACTGCAACCCGTAAAAGGGCCGGTCTTTGCCGAGCTCCCGGCAAAGGTCGAAGAACCCGACAACGTTACCGTAAACTCCGGGCACCGCAAAGATCGGGGGCTGTTCGCCTGCTTGGGTAAACGGCACTAGCGCCGAGATCTTCTCGGGCTCTGCGGCACTGCGGAAATGAATGGCCAACAATCCTATGGTCGGGGAATCCACGAGCACGCTAAGCGGCAACAAACGGCCGAATTCGTCATCTAGCCGGGTGAACAATTGAGAGGCTAAGAGGGAATGACCTCCGAGATCGAAAAAGTTGTCGTCGATGCCGACAGGAATTGTTACACATCAAGTGTTTAAAACCAGATATTAACGAGTCGTTTCTCGATTTCATTGCCGGCCTCAACATATGCCTTTCCTAATTCCGGCCGGCGGCGGTCTGGTTTAGGCAGCGCTCTGCGATCCAGCTTGCCGTTTGTCAATGGCAAGGATTCCATAAATACAAACGCGGACGGTATCATATAGTCGGGCAAGCTTTGTCTCGAAAATAGGCATTGATGTCAGTTACGGTAGGCGCCGGATCACCACGAAGAACGACGTAGGCAGTTAGGTACTTGTCTCCGCTTGGACGATCAAACGCCAGGACCGCCGACTGTTTAATTTGCGGATGTTCCGATAGGACCGCCTCCACTTCGCCAAACTCGACCTTCGCTCCTCTGATCTTGACTTGGTTGTCTTTGCGACCCAGGTGAAGAAAGCAACCATTTGGTATCATCCGGCCAAGATCTCCGGATAGATACAGCCGCTCATCGGTATTATCTCTGCTGCGTAAGAATTTCTCGCTCGTAAGTCCCGAGTCGTTCCAATATCCAGTAGATAAATAGCGGCTGGCGACGGCGAATTCGCCAATGCAGTTCGTGTCAACTTCATTGCACGCGTCATCAACCAGAAGGACCTTCTTATTGGCAACCGGATAGCCAACCGGAACAATCGCGGAATCGATCATTGTGTCTTTTGATATCCAGTATTGACAAATATTCCCCATTTCACTAGCCGACAATTGATTGAGAAGGATGCAGTTTGGAGCAAAATGCGACTTATAAAGATTAACATCCGCTCTAAACAATGGCTCGCCGCCAAGCTTGATTAAACGAAGATGCGGAAATGTCTCATGTTGCCCAAGTTCTTGAGCAAAGTAACGGAAAATCGATGGAGTAGCGAGGAAATAGGTAATTTTCTCGGCGCGCAAAAACTCGCCCAGACCCTGAACCCCACGCTCCTTAATGTCGTAGGGAAATATCGCCGCCCCGGCCATCAAACTCTTGAATGTATCACCGGTATTAAAACTCAAGCGCCGTAGAATGATTAAGCGGTCTTCTGGACAAAGAGCAGTGCGATTGCTGAGCGACATGTAGCTGAACAGACTTCGGCGATGGTTACGAATTACTCCTTTTGGCCGTCCACTCGAACCCGATGTGTACCGAATGATCGCCGGATCGTCAGGTGCGCGTTTTAGGCTCAGGTTGTCGATGGAAATGTCGCTACCCAGTGCATCGACGTTGATCATCGAGCGATTTCGATTTACCAGATGAGCGGCGATTTTAATGTTATCACCGTATGTAAGAACAGCCTCCGCTCTTGAATCATCAGTCATGAACTTCAATCGATCGATCGGAAACGACGGGTCCGCTGCGACCATGATTTTTCCCGCCTTCAAAGCTCCGAGACATGCTATGATTGCCTCTGGGCGGTGGTCGGTCAGTACCATCACGGGACTTAGGTTATCGCCGCAATTTTGGAGGATTGCACGAGCAACGCGATTAGCAGCGCGGTTTAGCTCGTCATAGGTTAACGCGATATTCCTAGCCTTCAGTGACAAGCAATTCCCGTAAAGTTGCACGATTTTCTCAAACCTTGCTGGAATTGATGCCTCGACATCCTCTTTGGGAAACTCGACAAACGTTCCGGAGGGGTGAAAACACTTGGCTCGTGTAGCTACTTGTTCTGGCGGTAAATTCACGCTGCGAACCTCACCGACAAAAACATTTATGTTCCGGTTGTGCGACCATGACCTAAATGGGATTTTTACACGACTCTCCTGCCGACATGCAAGGCTAGAAACTGCAAGCCGATTGCGCCTTAGAATTAAAGTAGTTTGTGGGAATTCGCGGTTAAAAAACCGTCTTGAGAACTTGCGAAGGAAGAGTCCGGAGTCATGGAAAACCCCGAAAACTCAGAAATTGTGACACCGCTCCGGGGATCACCCATCAGATTCAAGGCCTCGGAGCTATTCCCATCGCGAGGGGAGATTTGGCGTCGATCCTGCGAGTTGACTTATGGAGGGTTCCTAGCTGGATTGGTCCAACCGCCGCGAAATTCTTTTGATGCGTGATTTTCAAAGTGGTGTCATTTAAATCGACCAGCGACTGAGGCTTGATCAAGGCTAGGGTTTTTCCAGCTGTTTCCAGGTTTCGAAGTTAACCCGATACCGGCGGCAGAAATGGTTACGATAACTTATTCTCCGACACAAAACCTTGTTCAGCCCAGCCTCGGCCCTGGTAGTCGCTCCCGATCATGTGGCGCAGCTCGTCACGACTCAATACGATGGCCGCGCCAACGCCGGTAGGGAGCGTTGCGCTCAGCGAATGCTCCGGGAGCCAGTCATCTTTGAGTCGCCAGCCTATGGATTTCCATAGTCGTTAAGCATCCCATCGGGTGTTCTGACGACGTGATTTGAGGGGCGCGCCCGAAAGATAGCGGCGCGTATTGTCGCGAAATAGCTCGGCCATCCGGCGCCACAATTCCCGCCCGCCTTGCCCGCCGACATGGGGCGTCATCAGCAGGTTGGGGAGATCCCAGAGCGGGCTCGCCGCCGGCAACGGTTCCTGGGCGAAGGCGTCGAGCCCGGCACCCATGATGCGCCCCTCGGCGAGAGCGCGCGCCAGCGCCGCTTCGTCGACCACCTTGCCGCGCGAGATATTCACGAGGACCGCCGTCTCTTTCATGCTGGCGATCCGTTCAGCGCTCAGAAATCCCCGAGTGCTGTCGTCGAGCGGCATCGCCACCATGACCACATCCGCCGAGGGGAGAACTTCATCCACCTTTTCCCTGGGTACCACGCGGTCGATCTCGGGCGCGGCGGGGACGGGGGCGCGGGTGACGCAGATCACTTCCATGTCGAATGCCTTGGCCTTGCGCGCGATGTCCTGGCCGATGCGGCCCATGCCGAGGATCACCATGCACAGTCCGTCGGGTGCGATCATGAAGTGGCCCATTGCCTCCCGCGCGTAATTCCGCTTGGCGCGCAGCGGCTCGAACCGGCGAAAGCCGCGCATCACGCCGAGCATCAGCGCGATGGCGTGCCCCGCCAGCACACTCTGACTGACGCCGCCGGAGTTGGTGATCCAGACACCGTCGGGCAGCCCCACCCTCAATGCGACATCGATGCCGACGGTGGTGAACTGAATCCATTTGAGGGCTCGCCCCTGGTCGCGCACCAGCTTGGCGAACTCGGGGGTGAAAGCGGAATTATAGGCTACGAGCACTTCCGCGCCGTCGAGCGCTTCGGCCAGGAACTCCAAGCTATCGGCCTTGACCGCCTCGACCTCGGGAAATTCCCGCAGGAAAGCGTCATCCACTAAATCGTGGGTGGCGCGCACATACTGGACAATGCGAAGTGTCATAGCGGGCCCTCCCTGGTCTCGGTACGCGGGAACGCCCGGTCACGAATTAGATTTTTATACACACTTTTCTCGAATACAGATCGATGCGCGCCCATAAATATAGCCATACAACCGCTGTGGCAACGAACCTGCTGTCGCGTACCCAGGCTCGATTCGTTTTACCCACTTCAAATCGCTGGTCGAACCTCTTCTCGGCAGGAACAACACCCTCGCGGGACATGGTATTAATGCGAAACGACCGCTTACGCCGTGTTTCGATTGCCGCTGCACGGCGCGGGGAGTCGTGGAGACGTCGCGCCGGAGGTCAGAAAAAGTCTGCCCTTCACGGCCGCGGCTTGTGCGCGCCGAGCACCATGTCTGTGTCGGAGAGCCCATCAGCGCAGTCGTGGAAGGATTGCGCTCTAGCAGGATGGTGGTTTTCTTGCGCAGGACTTCGGGTCGGCTCTCGCCGTCTTCGAGTGTTAGGCGGATCTGCCGTCCGAGCACGCCGCCGTGCCGGTCGATCTCTGACACTGCCAGTCGAGCGCCTCGGGAGGAGGGAACGCCGATTTCCCACTGGAACCCGGTAAGCTCATAAAGCGCGCCCAGAACGATAGGTGCAGGTTTGATGGGCTGGCCAGCGTGAGCTAATCCCGGCAAGCTCAAGACGATACAGGCCAAGAGATATGGAAGAAACGCCCGCCGTGTCGCGGCCCGCCCGCAGCAGCGAAGAGAAAATAGCGATGGCCGGTCCGTGGTCATGATCCTATCCCCACCTCTTGCCCAGCGCTTCCAGTCCGGCTTCTTTTAGATCTTCAGGACTCATGACAACGTGAAATTCGACGTCGGCACCGAAAGTCAAAAACCAAGGCTCCGCCAGCGCGGGAACCATGGAAGGCTTTTCCAGCTCAGCGACCATGACAATAGTCCGCCGTCCGTTCATCTCCGTGAAGTAGGCAGCCTCGGGCTTAATTGCATCAAGTATCGCCTCGGTTTTGCGGCCCACGCTTCCGTCCTTGACGGCGGCGTTGAAAGCATCGTGGGGCAGGCGAATAGTCAGAAGTATTCTCATGGTCGGATCTCCTTTGTTGGTGTTTATCCTTTTTGATGAAAACCTCTGCGGTTCGAATGGAAGCAAATCCCGCCCGGAGCCGGGTTCAAGGATCACTCCAACTCATTGCCGGGGAACGCTCCGCGTCCGTCCAGTGACAGAGAAACTCGCGGTAGTGTACGATCCGTGGTTCTCGCACATCGAAGTTATGTCCAACGATTCTCGAATCCAATGCCCGATGACTTGTCTTTGCCTGCCTCCTCTCCCAGCACCACTACGGTTTGCCCATCAGCAATAAACTGTCGGGGAGTGAACGAACTAAACTCCCAGCTTCCTGCCAAGACATCCAGGAATTCTTGCACACCGCGGCGTCCTTTGGAGGCCCGACATTTTTCGAGATTTGCCGGTCCATTGACGACCGATTCGATGTTTTCGGCACAAAGGTTTAAGAACCGATCGACGTCGCCTTTAACAAAACGGCTATACACATCTTTGACAATTTCCAATGCGGACGCCATCATTCCTCCGTAAAGATGCTCGGCTGATCATCCATTATTTCCCGATATCCTCATCCAGAGTCCAGGGTTATCTCGGACGAATTCTTCCATCAAATTCTTGCATTCCTGACTTACGACGACAATCAGTTCTACGCCTCTGGCTCATCAAGTAATTCTCCGGCCCTTTGAATTCTTGTTCTCTCCGATGACCACCCTCGGAATACCATAGAGCAGGACTGCTCCGCTGCACATATCGCAGGGAGATAGGGTGGAGTAAAGAACGGATCTCTTGTAATCATTGGCTTTGATGCGGCCCGCATTCTCCAGGCAGTCCATTTCGGCATGCAACACAACACTTCCTTTTTGAACACGACGGTTGTGGCCGCGGCCGATGAATTCTCCGTCAAGGACCAACACAGACCCTATCTGAATGCCGCCTTCTGCAAAGCCCCTCCTCGTCTTCCTCTGGCAGTGGCCTCCATGAATTCATCCATCGGCCCACATCCCTGTTTTATCGCCGGCGCGAAGTCGCGTTGCCTTGACTCAAGTTTCGGAACGGTACATAGCGTAAATTATCGGTCCACCCCGTTTCCAGTCAAGCATGTCAAAATTTTTTCATTGTATGGTTTTCGCATCCCATCTTCACGTGTTTGTTGAAACGGCTTTGATGGTTGCTCGACCGGAATCACCGTGTAGAACAATTTGCGCAAAATTGCGCCAGGTATGTAGAACGACGATTCGTGCGGCCGGGATTGGCGGTTGTGATAGGATGCGTGAAACGAGCCAAGGGAAACATCGCTTGCTTGAACATGACGCTGTAACCGATCTCGATGGCTGGGGGCTGGTGGTTGTGGATATGCAAAATGATTTCATTGCCGCCGGGGGATATTACGCGCGGAGAACGGAATTAGACGAGCAGGTGGCGCAGCGGAAATTGACGATGGAGGCAAGGAACCAAGTTTTAAGCAACTTGGATGTTCGTTCTCCGGGTAAATTTGCCTGCCCGGACCGAAACCGTTATCGCCGATTGTGGATAACGTCTTGCAGAGTGATCGAATACGCGAGGAGCGGACGAAGACCCATCGCCTACGTGCGGGCGATTTATGACCGCGAATTCGATGTTCGACCGCCGTCGCTTCTACTGGACCCGGAACGAAGTCATTATCCTTGCAAACCGCGGAGCTGGGGTGCAGCGCTTATCGAACCCATTGCGCAATTCGTCGGCACCAAGACTATGGATCGGTCCAGAACGTAATCGAAAAACACACATTTGACGGGTTTTACCAGACTGAGCTTTTTCGTTTCCTCAAGAATTGCAAGGTGCGAACGGTGGTGATGGTCGAAGTCGAGACCCATGTCTATGTGCTGGAGACGGCAAAAAGCGCCGCGGCGCATCAGTTTAAGACCACGATTCTGGAAGACCGCGAATGGACCGCCCAAGACGCGCTTGGCCGGGTGCTGACAGGGAGATTTTTGGCGACGCATTCGGCTCTACCGCGTCATTGCGAGAGCTCTTGGACCAGGATGCGTTGTCGAAAAGCCCGTGTTCTACACCGAATGCTTGAAGACGACTTGATCCAAATCGCCGGCGTGAAGGACGCGGCGGAAGCGAAACTGCTTCGGCACTGCGGTGTCAGATATCTCGGTTTCCCCTTACGCCTTGCTGTTCACCCGGAAGACCTGACCGAGAAGGAAGCAGCGGGCATCATTCAAACCCTCAAGCCCCCCACGTTTGGCGTGCTCATCACCTATCTCGACGTTGGACCATGCGATAGCGGACTTCTGCAATGATTCAGGCACGCGGATCGTTCAGCTTCATGGCGACATCGACAAAGGCGAGCTGGAAAAACTTAAAGCCCTCAGCCCGTGTCTGACGGTAATCAAAAGCCTCGTGGTTGGTTTTCACACAAACAAGGCGCTCGAGTCCATGACGAAGGAACTGTCCCCACCAATCGATGCCTTCATTACGGATACCTTCGACCCCTAGAACGGAAAAAAAGGGGCAACCGGCAAGACGCATGACTGGGCAGTAAGCCGGCGAATCGTAGAGGTCTCCGACCGCCCTGTTATCCTGGCCGGTGGACTGACGCCTGATAACGTCCAAAGGGCGGCACCCGGTTAAGCGGCGGCAGGGGTCGATAGCCACACCGGAGTCGAGGATGCCGCGGGCCGGAAGAGCCGGAAGGAGAACGGTTTGTTTCTGAGGCCCGCCGCGGGTTCCGCGAACTCAAAAAGAAGGAGCCTATCGACGTGAAGCTCGTCGTACCGGCAAGCCTGCCGGCAAACGCGCATTACTTCACGCTCAATGCCATCCAATCAGTTTATGCGGACTCGCCGGCCCATGGAGCCGTCGGTCGTAGGTTCTCCATCGGCTGTTGCGGGATCCAGGCGGATCCTCCGTTTTGGGATCGAAGAAACGCAGTTCCAAGGTGCCTTCGACCTCGCGGCACTCTCGGGAAAACGAGATCGCGATGTCTATTCGCGCGACCGAAGCAGGAGGGGCCCCATTGCCGATGGGGCTCGAGATGAAGTCAAAGTCGAGGGCGACCGCCTTTGCCTGGCCGCGCGTGCTCCGTCGCCATGCTCCTTGAAGGTGACTGAAATTGAAGGCGACTTCCGCCAAGCTCGTGATCTGCAAGGTGCCATCTTCCGAAAACGTCCATATGCTTTGAGTTCCGCTGCCCTCCTTGACAAGGTACGTGCCGGGAATGCAACCATCGCGCGCCTCAGACGAATGGGGGTCGAATAATTGAGCGAGAAACAAGGCCAGGGCAATAAGCGTAAAGAACTTTACAATCCCAAACATGATGAACCTCCTGAGTGTAATTCATGATCTAAGTCGACTTTCTCATTTATGCAGTTACGAATGCGTCGCCAAAATCCGGTATGTCATTGCATGTTAGCGAGCGCCTGCTGTTACAGCGGGGCGGGCGGCACAAGACAGTTCCGGATGCGCGCCTTACATGTGCTTCCATGACGCGTTCAACTTCGGCGTTCAGGAGATGGACCAGAACGAGGGGGCAGGATCGCTTGCGAGGCTTGCCCGGCGTGGCACCGCATGGATTGTCGCGTGTCTTTTTCGTTTCCAGGCTGTTTCTTGCTTACTTGCCCTTCTTGAACCTGGCGGAGATAAGGTCGGCGGGATCGGTCACGGTTGAGACGCTGAAGGCGGCGATGAAACTATTCTTGACCGCCGCCAGGCCGTCGTAGTCGCCAAGGAAATAACCGCCGGCATTCGGCGCCTTACGAATATCAAACGATTCCTGGGTGAGCTGAAGCTCGCTCAACCCCGCGGGTCGGAACAGTCGCTCTTCGCCTGGGCCTGCAGGTGGCCGCCCACTGATCGGTCAGCCCTTCGGGTTCGGCGCCGTTGAAGCGAAAGTCATAATAAGTGATCGCGATCATACCTTTTCGATTGACCGCGATGGAAGGCACGAATGCTTGTTGGTTGGCGTTAAGCCAGCCCGGTGTGATCGATCTGAACGGGCTCGGTCCAGGCGAAGCCGCCATCCTCGGACATGGAAAACGCCAGCGACTCGTGCGCGAAGTTGCTAAAGCGCGCGTCCTGCCAAACTGCGTAGAGCGTGCCGTTTGTCGGGTCCACCGCTACGTCGAACAGACTGTCGGCGCTGCGCAGTGGCGCACCCGTGTCGGGGTCGCTGACGTCGAAGCTCGACTGCATGGAAGATACGAAGATCGGATCACCGGCCGGGCTCCAAGTCATTCCACGATCCAAAGATCGCTTCAAGGCCAGAGTGTTGGTCATGAATGGAGCGGTCGGAATTTCATCGATCACTTAGAAAAAATCGACCAACGCGCCATCGGGCATAACTATGACTTGGCTACCGACCGTCTGGGAATTGGGGCCCGGATCATAGACCGTCCGGCGGTGCTTCCCAAGAGAAACCTCCATCGATGGTTCGGGAAAACAGCGCCGGTCCGCCGCCGTTGATGAAATCCAGTCGATCCCACACGACATAGACGGCCCGAGAGTCAAAAGGGTCGGCTGTGATCGACTGCTTGTCGTGCAAGCCTCAAAAAGTCTCGTCGATGACCGCCACCGGATTCGACCATTCAAGTCGCCATTATTCGGCTTTTCCACTTAAAGGGCTGATTTTTCTTCGTCGGCGTGCTCTGAGGAGCAGCGGAACCAGCTGCAAAATTCAAAATAGCGAGTTAAATTTTGACGAGCGGTCGGAATGTCAGCCAGGGGTTGTCTTAGATGCGACTAAACTCGCCGCCGGTGCAAAGAGAGATGTTCGGTAGCGCCAAATCGCTCCAGCTCTTGCCGCCATTCGAGCTTACACCAACGAGCAAACCGCGCGCGCCGCCGTTCGACCAGCGGTCTTGCTGCCACGATGCCACAATGTGCTTGGGGTTCGCCGCATTGACCGCAACCCATGGCTCGACTTCGCTGTCATTGGATACCGAGCCCGGCTGTGATTCGGGGTCGTCTGCGGTACAGGTATCGAATGGGCTGAGGGCGCTGATCTGCGAAAGCCTTGCCGGAAATGCCCATGCTTGGAAAGGTCGATCTGGGCTGTTACCGGCTGGGGAGCCAGAATGGCACAGACCAGGACGCCCAGCAAACTGGATCGATGAACAAGGCAGAGAATGGAAGCTATTTACTGTCCCACTCTGGGAGGGTTGAAGCCCTCGCCTTTAGGCGACGGCTTTAGCAAGTTTTTGTGACACTGTGGTAGTGTGTGCGGATGAAGGAGTATCGACGCGGAGACACACGGTATTCGAGATACATTTGCATGTGGTATGGACGACCAAATACCATCGGGCAGCGTTGACGGGGGAAGTGGCGACGCGAGTAAGAGACATAATCCGTGAGATCTGCGGGCAACACGAAGTAACGATCCTGAAGGGACATGGTAAAGGACCATCTGCATCTGTTCGTGTCGATACCGCCGCAAGTGACAATCAGTCGGTTGATCCAATGGTTGAAGGGGAAGAGTTCGTACAAGTTGATGGGAGAATTTCCGCATTTGCAGAAGCAGTTTTGGGGTCGGCATCTTGGGCACGGGGATACTTCTGCTGCAGTAGCGGGAATGTGACCGACGAGGTGATCGCGGAATATATATCGAATCAGAATCATGATCGTGACGATGATTTCAAAGTAGACGGTTAAGACCATCAGCCGCCCATTGGGGGCGGAACTTTAAGCCGGCTTGTAGCCGGAACCCAGGACTTTGAGTCCGTTATTCGATGCCACCGCCTTTAAGGCGGTGGTTATTCACTTTGGTGATGGCTTCAGTAGCCGCTGAGTTTCGACCTTCAAAAATCGATAGATGTTTTCCCTTCACCGTGCCGTTGCTTGACTCGAGTTTCGAAAGAGGACATAGCAATGCTTATAGCCGCTTTATTTTTCAGTCAACCACGTTGATATTATCTCTTCCTAAAGCTTTTGCCACTGCGGCGAAAGATTTTCGGATCAAATTTTTATGCTACCGGTGTTAAAACGAATGGCGCTAGGCTGTTCGCTGATCATGATCGCTTCCGCGGTGTTGTTGTTTTCCGACCTGAGTCAGCGCAAGGCCGCAGGCACAAAAATCCCTCGCGTGGCGAACTTCCAATGCGCTTCCGCAGCGGTACTGGACGACGGCGTTCAGGGAATCAGAGACGCACTGAATCAGGCGGGATACGTCAATGGCAAGAACATCGAGCTTCGGATGTTCAATGCCGAAAACGATATGCCCACGGCCAATGCCATCGCGAAGCAAATCACCGACGGAAGTTTTGATCTCGTGTTCACGGTGAGCACCGTCTGCCTGCAAGTCGTGGCGAACGCTAACAAGGCTGGCAAAACCGTGCATGTCTTCGGACTGGTGACCGATCCCTACGGCGCCGGAGTTGGGATCAAGCGAGACGATCCTCTCGACCACCCGGCGCATCTGGTTGGCTTGGGCTCCTTCCAGCCTGTCGCGGAGTCGCTCCGACTGGCGAAGACACTCTTTCCCGGCCTCACCACCATCGGAGTGCCCTGGAACACCGCGGAGCATAGCTCCGAAGCCTGCGTCATCAAGGCGAGGGAGACCGCGCCCAAGCTCGGCATTAAGCTTTTGGAAGCAAGGTCGATATTCCGCAGGGGTCTGGAAGCATCCAGCTCGTTAGTTCCCGGGGGGCGCAAGCCCTCTGGGTCGGGCGCGACATGACCGTCAATGTCGCCGTGGATCCGCGGTGGCCGCCGCCAAGAAGGGCGGGTGCCGGTTTACCAACCAACCGCCCAACGCGCGGCGCGGCGCGCTTTTCGACCTCGGCGCCGATTACCGCGAGGTGGGACGGCTCACGGGTGTTATAGGCGTAAAAATTCTTCAGGGAGCCGATCCAAGAAAAATTCCGGTGAAGAACGTCGTTCCCGAGAGCCTGTGGCTGAATACCGTGGCGCTGACAGGACTGAATGAACCCTGGCACATCCCAGAAACTGTGGCTGCTCATGCTCAAGTGCTGGTTGACGCAAAAGGCGTCCACAAAAGTTCTCTTGCTGCTATTCCCAAAGCGGTCGAAGGGCGGACCTATAAAATCGGTCTTGCCTATTTCGCGCCCGATCCGATTGGGGAAATGTGTCGAAAGGGTCTGTTTGACGGGCTCGAAAATTTAGGTTTTGTCCGAGACAAAAACCTCCAAGCCCGATTGGCCCATGCCCAGGGAGAGATAGCCAACATACCGACCGTTTTGCAGACCTTGGACAATCTGGGGCTGGATCTGATCGTTTCCTTCACGACTCCGGTGCTCACTGCGGCCGCAAACATAGTGAAGCGAACCCCAGTCGTCTTCACGGAAGTCTATGATCCGATAGCGGCGGGTGCCGGGAAAACCCGTACGGAACACAACCCGAACATAACCGGCGTCGGTTCGTTTCCTCCAGTCGAAGAGACCATCGATATCATGCGGCAATTGCTGCCGGGGCTTAAATCCGTGGGCACACTTTATAATGCCTCAGAAGCCAATTCACGCAAAGTTGTCGGCGTGGCGCGAGAAATTTTCAAACAGCACGGCATCCCACTTGAAGAGGTGACCGTCGGCGCATCGAGCGAGGTTTATCAAGCAGCGCAAGCGCTATTGGGTCGAGACATCCAGGCGCTCTGGATTGCCGGAGATAACACCGCATCATTGGCGTTCGAGAGCATCGTCAAGGTTGCCGCCGACAGCCGCAAGCCGCTGATCGTCAACGACCAGAAGTTCGATGAACGCGGAGTTCTGGCCAGCGTCGGGATCGGCTGGGAAGAGTCCTGCAAAAGAGCGGCGACGTACGTGGCCCGGGTTCTCGGCGGTGAAAAACCGGCAGCGATACCCTTTGAAAATTTTTCTCGCATGCACCTCGAGCTCAATCGCGCTCTGGCAAAGAAGCTCGGCATTGCCATTCCCGCCGACCTGAATAAAGAGGCGGATCAGGCTCGCGCCGCACGGGAGTAATAATCATGGGGTTCGCGATTAAACGGCTATCCCTCGGCCTTGTGTTGATTGTTTTAGCAGCGGCAATCCTCCTGATCTCCGATCGAAACCAGCGCAAAGTCGCCGCAAGTCGGCTCCCTCATGTTGCCGTTTTTCAGTTTACCTCTGCTTCGGCGCAGGACGAAAGCGTAAGAGGCATCGATGACACGCTGCGTCAGGCCGGTTTTGTGAACGGGCAAAATATTCGCATCAGTCAATTTAACGCTCTGGGCGACATGGCGACGGCCAACGCAATTGCCAAGCAGGTGACCAATGGCGATTACGAAATGGTGGTCACGGTGACGACGCCGATATTGCAGGCGGTGGCCAATAACAACAAGAGCGGCAAAACCATCCAAGTGTTCGGCCTGGTCGCGGACCCCTTCGTCGCGGGGGTTGGTCTCGATCGCGATCACCCCGATAGACACCCCGCTTACCTAACCGGTATTGGGACATTCTTGTGGAGGATTCATTCAAGCTGGCGCGGGAATTTTTCCCGGCGCTCAAATCCTTGGGGATCGTATGGAACCCGTCAGAAGCCAACTCGGCCTCATACTTGAAACGGGCACGCGCTGCCGGCATCGACCAGGGAATAAATATATCAGAAGCGCCGGTGGACAATAGCGCGTCTGTCTCGAAGCCGCTCAGTCCTTGGTGGCGCGCGGCGCCCAGGCGTCCGGGTCGGCGGCGACTCCACCGTCAGCGTTGCGCTCGACTCGGTGATCAAGCTGGCGAAGCAGTCCAAGATTCCATTCATGACAATCATCCCGGGGAATCCGAAGCGCGGGACGCTGTTCGATTTCGGCGCGGACTTTTACCAGGTGGGACGTAAGTCCGGAGAAATAGCGGCGCAAATTCTCCGTGGCACGGACCCGAAAGGCATTCTCATCGAGAATTATGCTCCCAAGTCCCTCGTGGTGAACTCGCTCGCGCTGGCCGGTTTAAAGGGTAACTGGCATTTGCCCAGGGGGCTGAGACACGACGGAAATATTTGTCGACGCCTCGGGAGTGCACAAAAAAAAATCGGCAACTGAAACAGAAATCAAATCAATTGCGCGTCATCCGCTCGCGAAAGCAATGGCAGGCCGCCATCATCGAATACATCGACTCCGGAAACCGAGGACGGCGAAAAAGGAGTGCTGGCCGGATTGCGTGAGGCTGGGCTGGTGCGAGGGAATATTTCAAAGTGAAAATCCGCAACGCGCAAGGCGATATGGCGACGTGAGCAGCCTGGTCGATGCCGCGTTGACCGACAAAACCAATCTGTTTATCGCAATCACGACGCCCGCTTTACAAGCTGTCCTCCGGCGCGGCGGCAACACTCCGATCGTTTTCACGGTAGTCTCAGACGGAGTTGCAGCGGGCGCCGGTCGGACGACGAGATATCGTGCCAACGTTACCGGCATCGATTTCAAAGGAGCTTATCCGGAAATGCTCGCCCTGATTCGCGAGTTCTTCCCCAACATCAAAGTTCTCGGCACCCTGTTCGTGCCCGGTGAAGTGAACATGTACGCGAAAAGGAACGCTTGATTCGGGCAGCCAAGGCAGCGGATATAAAAATCGTCGCGCTACCGGTCACGTCGAGCGCCGAAATTACCGACGCTGCCTTGGCACTCACCGCCCACAAGTTGGACGCGATCTGTCACTTACCGGGAAACTTGGTTTCTGCCGGTTTTCCAGCGTTGTGGAAGCGGCACGCAAGGCGAAGCTTCCAATCCTCGGTTTTCAAAGCCGCCAAGCGCGCGATGGCGCCGCTCTCGTGCTCGCACGGATCTCCGATTCCGCAAGGGAGGCCGGCCTGGTGGCCGCGAGTCATGCGCGGTGAAAATCCCGCTACCATTGCCTTTCGGAATTACGATAAAAATGAACTCATCGTGAACCTTAAGGCGGCGCAGGCCATCGGCTCAGCATCCCACTGCGCTTATCAACAAGGCCAAGGAGGTCATCGGTCGATAAGATGGAAATCATCCGACAGTCGCAAGGCGATCTACTGATATTGCAGGCCACGGGCCGGCTGGATGCCTACTGGCCGGTCACCTGGGAAACGAGATTTCCGACGTGTTGCGCCAAGGCGCGCGCCATATCGTACTCAATCTCAAAGAGGTGTCCTACATCAGCTCGGCGGGCATCCGCATACTGCTTCAGTCCCAAAAGCAGCTCAAAGCCATCGAAGGGTTTTTCCGCGTGACCGAACCGTCACCGGGGGTTAAAGCCGTATCGAGCTCGCTGGGGTTGCAGAGTATTAGTTGAACGGGTCACAGCAGCTGAAGCTGCGCCTGCGGTGAAAACAGACGCCCAAACGCTGGAGCGTGGGAACGCCACTTATCAAGTTTTGCGCAGTGTTCCCGATGCGGCGTTCAAGGGACGCGTAGTCGGCAATCCGGATTTGCTGTCCGGGTGTCGCTACGTGAAGGAAAACTGCCAAGAAGTTGCCTTCGGGGAAACGGCGCTCGGCGTGGGACTCGGGGCGTTCGGCAATGACTTCGAAAATTCCATGCGCGCTTCGGAGAGTTCTTGGCGGTGGCGGGCAGTGCCGCTTATTTGCCGACGGACGGGACTAACGTTCCGGACTACATTTGTCGAAGGGGGAATTCGTGCCCCATTGCAGGTCCTCTAGGGTATTACTTGTGAAGGAGAGTTTTCCAAGGTCGTTCAGTTCGAACGAAAAAATGACACTCATAGAGTAAAGCTCCATGAGGTCGTTGAAGCATGTCAGGATATTTCGCTGCCCAAGCCATCGCCCTGGTAATGCTCGTTGAATCCGCCGGCCTGATGGGAGCTTCATTGTTGCGTTCACCGGCGCTGCCGGCACCGGCGGGCGCTCCATTTCACCATCCCGAGATTCGCCAATGGCTCTCGTTCACCAGCGAAAGAGCTTTTTCGCGCTCCTTGACGCTCGTCGTCGGCGTTGCCGCGCCGATGGAAAAGCAAGATCTTCGAGCGTTGCTTCGACCTCTCGGAGAAAATTCCACCGCCGGCGGTCATTTCCATGCTGCGGCGTTTTCTTATCGTCCCCTGAGGCGAGGAGAAACCGATCTTAAAAATGCCACTACGGCGTTGTTCGAAGCCGAGACCTTGCAGGGAGTGCTGCATCTCATCAACGATGAACGGCTAATTTCGGGCGCGGGGGAAAGCGAATTTCTTCGCGGCGCCTGCTGGGTCGGTCCGATAACTGAAATTTCAACGAACGGAAACTAATATGGCACTCTTGATCGGCGCGCTCACTATCGGTTTGATCCTCTCCTTGCTGGCATTGGGCGTCTTCATCAGTTTTCGCATCTTTCATTTTCCCGACATTACCGCAGACGGCTCGATCACCTTCGGCGCTGCGGTGGCCGCGGTGTTGCTCGTCAAGGGCTTTTCTCCCCTCATCGCAACAGCCGCGGGTTTTTGTGCCGGACTGCTAGCCGGTACCGTCACCGGGATTCTTGCGACTAAATTCAAAATTCAAGGGCTTCTCGCCGGCATTCTGGTCATGACCGCGCTCTACTCGGTGAATCTCCACGTGATGGGAAAGAGCAACGTGCCCCTCTTATCGGAATCCACTGTGACCACCTTCGCCGAGCGTGCAGGGACGGTGGTCTTTCAAACCGCGGATGATATTAAGATTGCGGGTTGGGATGTCAGCGTGCGCGATGTCTCGACGGTCGTGCTTGCAGCGGTGGTGGTTTTGATTGTCGGACTAACTTTATATGTGTTCTTTCGCACGAATCTCGGCACCGCCATGAGGGCGCCGGCGACAACGACCAGATGATTCGGGCCCTTGGAGTCAATGTCGAGGCCGTGACGATTCTCGGTCTCGCGCTTTCCAACGGCCTCATCGGATTGGCGGGGGCGTTGCTGGCGCAGTACCAAGGATTTGCCGACGTGCAGATGGGCATCGGCATGGTGGTCTGGGGGCTGGCGAGCGTCATTATCGGCGAGGCGTTGGTCGGAAAGGGGAGCTTTGGGCTGACACTCACCGGGGCGGTCATGGGATCGGTGCTGTTCCGGCTTCTGGTGGCGATCGCCCTGCGCTGGGGCTTGGATCCCAACGATCTCAAATTGATCACCGCGTTGTTCGTGTTTGCCGCGCTAGTTCTGCCCTCTCTCTTAAAAAAGCTGGAAAGGAAACCGGTTCTTGTAACCGGCTCGGCGACGCATGCTTGAGTTAAATCGTCTATTCAAGACCTTCAATCCCGGGACCTCCAATGAGGTCAGAGCTCTTTGCGGGCTGGATCTTTCCATTGACGAAGGATCTTGGGTCGTCGTCATCGGCACCAACGGATCGGGTAAATCGACTTTGCTCAATGCGGTAGCGGGCACGGTCATGATCGACGCCGGAAGCATTCGTTTGGATGGTCGCGAGGTGACGCGCTGGCCGGAGCATCGCCGGGCGAAATTGATCGGCCGGGTTTTTCAAAATCCTTTCAGCGGTACCGCCGCTACCATGTCGATCGCGGAGAATTTTGCTCTGGCGACGCGCAGGGGGCAGTCCCGCGGCCTGGGTTGGGCCCTTCCCGCGCAACTGCGACGAAACTTAGGAGAACGGGTGGCACAGCTAAACCTCGGCCTTGAAGATCGACTGGATAACGTCATCGGTAGCCTGTCGGGAGGACAGCGCCAAGCCCTCACCTTGCTTATGGCGACCTGGCTTAAGCCACGATTGTTGCTCTTGGACGAGCACACCGCCGCGCTCGATCCCAAGAGCGCCGACCAGGTGATTCAACTGACCGAGGAGATCGTTTCGCGCGAGAAATTGACGACCCTCATGGTGACCCATTCCATGTTCCAGGCGGCCAACCTTGGCGACCGACTGATCATGGCGCATCGCGGCCAGATTATTTACGACTGCAGCGGAGCTGAGAAACGGCGCCTGCGCGCGGAGGATCTGATGGCCCGCTTCGAGGAGGTCAGGCGTAGCGACCGGCTAGATGAGAGCGCGGCGGAGATGTTACAGAAAGCCTATATCAGCCGCTCACGCGATCCTGGTTTTCTGTTGGCACTAAAGGCTGAGCGGGCCAACACTTGTGCTGTACGGCCACGCCGCAAACGAGTGATCGCGCGGCACAATGTCGGCAACAATTTTTTAAGTTGAAAACAGAACGATAGAATCCGCCAAGGATGCAACGGAAGCACTGAACCGTGTAGGAAGCGGTGACTTACGAAAAATTTCATGGCAAAACGGCCACCCAACCTAACCTACGGCGTGAAAGATAAACCGCCGCTGGGGACATCGATTCTCCTTGGCGTTCAGCATGTATTCGTCATTTCCGTCGGCTGGGTTTTCGTGATCGTCATTGTGACCGGAATGGGAGGAACGCCGGAACAGGCGGAGCAAGTCATCCAATTCTCGATGCTCGCTTCCGGAGTGGCAACGATATTACAAGCGCGGTCGAACAGCGCGCTCGGCTCCGGTTATCTATGCCCCATAAGCTGCGGGCCGGCCTACATCAGTGCTTCGATTCTCGCCGGCAAGACTGGCGGCTTGCCGCTGATTTTCGGCATGACCGCGATCTCCGGCGTATTTGAGGCGCTGTTGTCGCGGATCATGCAGCGCTTATGGGCTCTTTTTCCTCCAGAGGTCACTGGCCTGGTGGTCTCAATGGTGGGATTAGAACTGATCCATTTGGCCGTGCCGCGATTTGTCGGTTTCGATGCCTCTCATCCCAAAATGGATCCGCGTTCGATCATGGTTGCGCTCCTAACGCTCGCGGCGATGATTGGTCCTTCGGTGTGGAGCAAGGGAAACCTCAAGCTTTATCCGGTATTGTTGGGGATGGTGATCGGCTATCTAAGCGCGTACGCGGCCGGCCTGTTGGGTGAAACGCAGCTCCATAGAACCATGGCCGTTCCCCTTTTTAACCTGCCGCAGCGAATCGATCCCGGCTGGATGTTTAGCGCGGCACTGCTGCCCGCCTTTCTTATCGCTTCCTTGGCGTCGACGCTAAAGAGCGTCGGAGACCTGACGCTTTGTCAGAAAATCAACGACCTCGAATGGAAAAGAACGGAGATGAAGTCAGTCAGCGGTGGAATTCTCGCGGGTTCAATCGGCACGATGCTGGCCGGTATGCTGGGGGGCGCGGGACAGTCCACATTTTCAAGCAACGTGGGGCTTTCCATTGCAACCGGAGCCACCAGCCGTCATATCGCCACGCCTTGCGGCTTAATCCTGATTGTTCTGGCATTCTTCCCTAAGCTGGCGACCCTGTTTTCGATCATCCTGCGCCAGTAATGGGAGCGATTATGATTTACGTGGCCTGTTTCATGATCGTCGGAGGGATTCAGGTCATTACCTCGCGCATGCTCGACGCGCGCCGAACCTTGTCGTGGGGATCGCCATGGTTTTTGGCCTCAGCGTCGAGATGGTACCCCAGCTGTACACTGATCTACCGGAAGTCCCATCGATATTGTTCGGCTCCGCCCTCTCGTTGGCGACCGTGATGGTTATTGTCCTCAATTTGTTGTTCCGCATCGGCGTCAAGACCCACGTTGAACTCCTGTTGGCTCCCCAGGACGTCGCAAGCGAGAAAATCTTTGCTTTCATGGAGATCCAAGGCGGGACCTGGGGCGCACGAAAGGAAGTCATAAGCCGCGCCACATCTGCCATGAACGAATTTATCGAAGGGGTGCGCGCACTGGAACTGGCCAGGGGAGATATCAAAGTCGCCGCGTCCTTCGACGAGCTTAACTTGGACATAGACTTTCGTTACCGCGGTACGCTTATGGAATTTCCTCTGAAACGGCCTTCTGAGGATGAGCTGTTGGTAGACGAAAAATCGGTGGCCGGTCTTGCCGGCTTTCTCATTCGCCAGTACGCTAACAGGATAAAGACGGAAACCGTTAACGGGGATTGCCGCTAAACTCCGCCTCTCATTTCGACCATTGAGAAGTCATGGCCCGCCTTTTCTGCGCGCGCAAGGGTTTGAACGGAAGTCACCGCCGATGGCAAGAATTCAAACTTTTAAGACCAAGATCCTGCTCCTGGTTCTGGTCGTTCTTCTCGCGGCAGCTGTCTTCCTGATTGTCCTTTCCAAGCGGCAGATCGAAAGCGGGCTTTATCGCGTTGAGCTACAAGCTGCCAGAGACGTGCTCTATCTTGTCTCGCAGACTATCGAGAATCAGTATCAAGACCTGATGGACCACAATCGCAGAGTCCTCGATTTGCGCAAAGAGGGCATGAAGAATCTCTCTGCACTGGTCGTCTGGACCATCGACCGCTTTTATGATCTTTCCAGGAAGGGATTATTGTCTGAAGATGAGGCCAAACGGCAAGCCCTTGAGCAGGTGAAAGCCTTTCGCTATGGGCACGACGATTATTTCTTCGTATACGACAAGGATTACACAGCCATCTCCCACCCCGACCCGCTCTTCATGGGCAAGAATCTTAAGGACTACAGAGATGCCAAAGGTCTGCTTGTCGTCCAGGAGCTGATGAAAGCCTCACGAGAACCGGCAGGCGGCTTTGTTCCTTATTGGTGGAAAAGGTTAAACGAAGGGAAGCCCGTCAGAAAGGTGGGATATGCTGTCTTTTATCCCAAGTGGAAATGGATGATCGGCACGGGGCTCTATATCGATGACCTCGACGAGGAATATCGAAGAAAACTCGACGCGATTGTGACGCAATTAAAAACTACTTTTTCGAAGATCAGAACCGAAAAGGGCGCCTCGCTCTTTTTGTTTGACGGACAGGGGAAGTTGGTCATTCCTCCCGCCGGTTGGGGCGATGAGAGGCCGCGTTTAGAGGAATTGATGAGCGCTGCCGGAACCCCCGACCGGCCCTTCCGCTATCTCGTGCAGCCCACGGGACCAAGCGCAAAAAAGGCCTGGAGGCAATCCTACGTCGTTCATTTTCAGCCGCTGGATTGGTACATCGTCGGCACCTTCGATGAGACTGAACTGGAGAAACCCGGCAAAGCTCTGATGCAAAGGGCCGTGGCTTTCACGCTGGTCGCCGCAGTGCTGGCCCTTGCGCTGGCCTACATCATCGCCGCGAAAGTCACGCGTCCCCTCAGCCAGCTCGCCGGATACGCCAAGAGCCTGCCGTCGCGGGAATTCCGGCCGGAACCCGACTCAGCCGTGCAGTCACTTTCCATCCGGGGCGACGAAGTCGGGAGGTTGGCGGAGGCGTTTTTATACATGCAGAAAATGCTTCAGAGTTATCTCGGCCACCTCGAAGAGACCACGGCAGCGAAAGAGCACATCGAGAGCGAGTTGAACATTGCCCACGATATCCAGATGAGCATGGTTCCCAAGACATTTCCGCCATTTCCCGACCGCAAAGAATTTGACATCTACGCAACGCTCATACCCGCGCGGGAGGTAGGCGGCGACTTCTACGATTTTTTCTTTATCGAGGATCAGCGGCTCTGTTTCGCCATCGGAGATGTCTCCGGCAAGGGCGTGCCAGCGTCTCTTTTTATGGCGCTCACCAAGACTCTGTTCAGGGCCACGGGAGGCCGCCAGAACGCCACGGCTGAGTTAATACTATCGCGGCTTAACGGAGAGATCTGCCGTGATAACGAGTCGTGTATGTTTGTAACGGTTTTCTGCGGCATCCTGGACGTCCGGACTGGCAAGTTGGAGTACGGCAATGCGGGCCATAACTTTCCCCTACGTTCTATCCAATGGAGTTGTAACTGCGCTGCCCAAGACAGGGGGCATGGCCTTAGGAGTGACGGAATCGGTGGACTATCATGCTGGCGAGCTCCTGCTCAAGCCGGGGGACCAGTTGGTTTTGTATACGGACGGTATAACCGAAGCGATGGACACGGAAAACCGGCTCTTTTCGGAAGACCGTTTGGAGAATACGCTGGAAAAAATCAACGGAGAAACAAGCAAAGGAGTGATTGAAACGGTTGTTAACGCGGTGCAGCGCTTCTCGGCTGGCGCTCCCCAATCAGACGATATTACGATGTTGGTTCTAAGGTTCATCGGGACCCATAAAGCTCATGAAACAATTCTATCCGTCGGTTTGAAGAACGACCTCTCCGAACTCCAACGGTTAAATCAAATCGTGACCGAATTTGCCGAGCGCCATGCCATGGCTTCGGAGTTGGTGTTTCGGGTCAACCTCGTGTTAGAGGAAGTCATCGCCAACGTGATTTTTTACGGTTATGAGGGCAGTTCGGTGCATGACATCGCCGTGCGTCTCTGCTCGGACAATGCCTCATGTAGGGCTCGAGATCGAAGATGACGGGGTCCCTTTCAACCCCCTGGACGCTCCGTTGCCGGAAATAGACAAGGACCGCTCGCTAGAAAAAAGCGGCGCGAGTGGGAATTTACCTCGCGCGGGAAATGATGGACCAGATAGAATACCGACGCGTTAACGACAAAAATGTCTTGATTCTCAAGACTAAAGTTCGGGAGACATGACCCATGGAAATCACCGACGAACACAACGCTGAGGTGTTAAAGCATTCTATTGTTGGAAAATTCGGACGCTTCCACAGCGAAGGCTCTGGAGGATAAGCGTTTACCTCTACACGTAGCGGGCCAAGGCAATCTGCTCGTTAACTTGTCACAGCTCGATTACATGAGCAGCGCCGGATTGCGCGTATTTCATTGCGCCGCGAAACGCATCAATGAGGCAAACGGGAAATTTATTCTTTGCTCACTTCAGGCTGCGGTCAAACAGCTGTTCGATATCGCGGACTCTTCTTGCTTACTCACCCGTACGACGTCGACCGAAGAGGCGATCAAGAATTTATTGAATTGAGGAGTCAGTCCAGCAGGATGAACCGAGCCCGCAAGTTAGTTCCAGCGTCGGCTTCGACCGTTGATCAATGAAATGAATCTGCGGCGTCAGCCAACACCGCAAACAATCTTGAGGCATAAATGGAAATTAGACACGAAATAAACCAGCAATTTCTGATCCTGCGTCTACAAGGAAGGCTGGACGCCTTCGGTTGCCAAAGAGCTCGACGCAGCATTGGAAGCAAAGAATCGCGATGATCTCTTATGCGCTGTGATCGACATGGCTGGCGTAGACTACCTGAGCAGCGCCGGCCTGCGTGTTTTCCTTAAAGCGCAAAAAATATTCAACCAGCGTGGCGGCGCGGTCATCCTCACCTCTGTGCAGCCTTATTGCGCCTCAGTTCTTGAAATTTCCGGGTTTGCCCAAGCGTTGTCGGTTTTTCCGACCCTGGAGGAAGGCGTGGCATGCTCCGGCCGTCTGCTCAGAGACAGCTTATCCAAGCAAATGTGGCAGTCGGCGGAATCCGTTAATACCAGTTGCGGGAATTTCCGCATCGTCACTGCAACGGGCGGACAAGGCGCCATCGAGGTGTTAGGGGATATTGGGTCCGTATTGCATGCTCGGATCACGCCCGCCGATTTGTCTTCGAAGCGCTTCTTCCAAACCGAATACTCGATCGGGCTCGGCGGCCTCGGTGATCGGATCGATGACTATTTCAGTATTATGGGAGAAATGATCACAATCGGCGGGACCATGGTCTGGCTCCCCACGGACGGCCACGACACAGCGGACTTCCTGATTCCCAAAGTAGACACGGACGAAGTCACTCTAAAAACCGCTTTCAACGTTTCCATCACCGGAGGCTTCGACGAATGGATGCTGTTCAAGAGCCATGACGACAAAGACACCACGGTCGATGGCCTTTACAAAGCGCTCTTTAAATCTCCGATGCAAGGCGCGGCTTGACCACAAAGGGATTCTTGGCCTCGCCGTGCGAGCGCAAATGTCTTCGGTCTTTGGTTCGGGAGTCGAAGGAGCGGAGGTTGACCGGTTCCACCCTGCCGATGGGGAAATGATCACTGGCCCAATCATTTCCAAAATTGGTTTGATGCCGACACTGTGCCTCGGCACACGGACACGACGGTGCAGTTTTGTGGTATCGGCGCAGATTTAAAAACAGACTTATCCTCGTACGATCAGCGGCTGCTCAATTCGGTATTTTATCTCCATCCATCCAATCGGGGTAAACAGGACATAATGCTCCACAATCATGCAGTTATATTTCAGCGAGCTGCCGATTTCGAGCGAGCCGGCTTCGCTCGAGACCGAGATCAGCAGTGTCGTGGAAGACAAGGGAGTTGCGACATGCGCCATCTGCTGGATCGCTCGACCCTCACCCAGGCGGTCATCGGCATCAGTTATATTCAAAATTTTCGTAAGGATCCGAACGGTGAGCGGACATCGTCACGGTAAAATCCCATTGTCGATCATTACGGCTCTGATCTCTCATAGCTGGCGTTCCAATCGTTTCAATGGTTCCATAAGTTTGAACATTTGGAACTGAAACCACTGGAACACTTGGAACCTACTGACGGAGATCCGGGGTCAGAGAAGACGGATTCCTGTCCTGGAGCTGATTGCCGAGGTTCCTTAATAGCTAAACAATAAGCTCAAAAAGGTTCGTGATAGATAACAGGAGGGATTTTTCATCTGGATCGAGTTGATTTTCTCTCGCTAGATAGGTCTTGCGAATTTTATCCATCAGGCTACCGTCGGTCCGACGTGATCTTTACGAGGGTGTCCACACCGCCTTTGTTCTGAGTTTCCGTTGCATCCACCGCCGTTAAAAAATGGCATCGAGACCTTCGATGAAATGCAAAAAAAGCTCTTTCAAATTATCCGAGCAATTTGAGCCGTTCATTGAACCCGCGAGCCTATAGACAGTATCTTCAATCGCGTTCTGGTCCTGCGAACGGAGGGTGGTGGGCAAGGCCGAGTACTTGGCCAAAGGCGAAAATCCCCGCTTTATCGTCGCCTCGATTAAAACGAACAAATCGATGCCCGCGCTCTTTACGAAGATTTCTATTTTGCCCGTGGCGAGATGGAAAATCGGATCAAAGAACAACAACCGGATTTGTTTGCCGATCGGACCTCAACCTCGTGGATGAGGTCCAACCAACTGCGGCTTTACTTCTCCTCGTTCGCTTATATCTTGGTGCATGGGCTATGTCTGTTAGGGCTAGAAGGAACCGAGTTGGCTAAAGCTCAATGCGATACGATTCGGCTTAAGTTGTTTAAAATCGGTGCGCAGATCCGAGTCAGTGTTCGCAAGGTGTGGATCTCGTTTAGCCTATCCGCATCTCGACCTGTTTCAACAGGTGCTTTTACGGCTCCAACAAATCCCTTTACGTTGTTACCCCAGCCGATCCGGATTGAAGCTAGATTTGACGGGGCCGCAAGCGGGCCAATGGAGAAATCTTGCCAGAGAGCCAAAACGTGCCGGCACCAACGGGCCGTGTGGCCGCTACAAGACTTCACTGTGCCACGATTTTTTGATGGGCCGACATCCCTCGCCTTTGATCTATCCCCAACCCTCGCTTCCCTAAACTCAATTCCCCCACGCTATCCATCTTGTGAAAAATCCAGGCTAATGATCCCGCCCTTGCGGTTCCTTCACGATTACTCGTGGTTTGTGGGGTTCGCGACCGGGGGAGGAGCTTGCCTCGGACTCATGTGGTGTCTGCCCGTGCCTTCGGAGATGCCGGAAGTGTAGAGTGAAGCGGGCGGCGCGTAGCCAGGCTACGACGACTGGCATCAGGCATTGCGCAAGTCGCACAGAGTTGCTTTTGCACGCTGCGACTCTTGACCTCAATAAAGTAACATTTAACATTTAAAAAGTAGGCAGTGCATCTTGCGGCAAGGCGTAGCATACACGGCTTACCGGCAACCGAGGCCGCTGTCGAATCCCTATTCATCCGGCGGTATGATGGAATGCTGTCTAACGGCATGGAGTAATTGATTGCGCAAATTGGATCGACGCTATCCATAGATAGCGTTTCCGCAGAGTGATTACTTTTCTCTTGCCAATAGGTCAATGGACGTACTTCATAAATCGGTCGACGGTCATGAACAGATCCGCCTGCGAGGGCGTTTGGACGGAAATTGGGCTGACTTTCTCTCGGATCGGCTCGAGGAGATAACCCGTGTCGGAGGAACCGATTTTCGGCTCGACATGGCTGAGGTCGAATATCTGAGTTCGGCCAGCATTCGGGTTCTGCTCATCCACTACCAGCGGCTTGCTTCGCGCAACGGCCGGCTCACGATCAGCAAGGCGTCGAACCCCGTGCGCAATGTACTTCGGGCAGTCGGACTGGAGGAGCTGCTAAGCCTGCGGGAAACTCGGGCTGCGCCTGTAAAGTCGCAGGATTTGGTTCACAAGGACGCGATCTTTAGTGTTGTCGCCTGCTCCCACGGCCAAGGGATGTTAGGCGAGATCCACGGTGATTTCACGGCATTTGGCAACGGTCCCATTAATATAAACCAGTGCCGACCCGTGCCCTACCCAAAAGGAACCTTTGGGCTAGGCTTAGGCGGACTGGGAGCGAGCTTCAACGACGCCAGAGAGCGGCTGGGGGAATTCATCGCGGTCTCCGGCACTGCAGTTGTAATGCCGACGGACGGTAGCAGGGTTGCCGACTATTCGGCTGCCGCAGGCGATTTGGTCCCCACGGTCATCAGCCCTTACGCACTGAAGGCCACCGGCGAATTTTCGCACACCGTGCGTTTCCAGAGCCAAACGGCAGGCGATACTGTTGCGTTGCCTCGGATCGCCGAGGCCATGACGCTGTTGGCTGGTTCCGAAACAGTGGCCATGGTCATGATCGCCGTGTCCGCAGGCCTGGTGGGCGCGTCACTGAGGGTCTCGCCGGCCGGGGCGGGATACTCCGGTGCTGCGTTCGATGTTTCCAGCGTTCGACGGCTCTTGCGTGTCACCACAGAGCCGGTCCATCGGGACGGCTTGGCCTTAGTCGTCGGCATCGCCACGCTAAACGCCAGTCCGGGAGTTGCGCCGATGATCCGCCCTCTGGCGGGCACCGCCGGCCTCGGTGGACATTTTCATGCGGCCTGCCTGAGCTATCACCCATTACCCGGGGACGACACGGAGCTCGCAGAGGCCTTACGGCAATTGTTGGCAGTCACCCGCATTTCCGATGTCCTTCATTTGCTGGACGATGTTCGGCCGGGCCAAGGTTTGGGAAGCAGCCGGTTCGAGCACGGTGTGTGCTGGGTGGCGCCGCTGCACATTGCATAAGCGCGGGGACAACCTTGGGGCTGATTCTCAATTCTCTGACCATTGGTCTGATCCTGTCCTTCGTGGCGCTCAGCATCTATCTGACTTATGGCAACTTCCACTTCCCCGACCTGACCACCGACGGCGCCTTCACCCTGGGCGCAGCTTGTTCCGCCAAGCTGATGATCGCTGGCGTCGACCCTGTCAGCGCGACCTTGGCGGGCGCTCTTGCCGGCGCCGCGGGTGGTGCCTTGACCGGTATCCTTCACGTCGCCTTACGCTTTCCGCCCACACTCGCCGGTATACTGGTCATGACGGCGTTGTATTCGATCAACCTGCGGATCATGGGCCAAAGCAACTTGTCGCTCTATAACGTGACGACGCTCTACGATCTTGTATCTTGGGGCTTGTCCGGATTCATTGTGAACGAGCGATTGGACCTCTTCGGCCTGTCGCTACCGATCGATGCCCTGGCGGAGCTGATTGTCACCACAGGGCTCGTGATACTGGGTGTTCTGTGCCTTCGCTTGCTGTTGTCGACCCGGGCCGGGACCATGATCCGTGCCGCCGGCGAAAACCCGCAAATGGTCCATTCGCTGGGCGTTAGCAGTCGCTCGATGCTGGCCCTTGCCGTGACGTTGGGCAACGCCCTGACGGGCTTGGCGGGCAGTTTGCTGGTTCAATATCAGGGCTTTGCCGATATCCAGATCGGAATCGGCATGGTCGTCTCGGGATTCGCCAGCGTGTTCATCGGAAGACTGCTCATCGCCAACCGGGGACTTTCGGCAACCCTGTCCACCGTTGTCGTGGGTGCGGTGCTGTTCCGGCTGGCACTGGCCGCGGTGCTTTGGCTCGGCGTACCGTCGGAGGACCTAAAGGTTGTGATGGTGGCGCTCGTGGTCGCCGTGCTTGTCATCAGCGACGCGAGCCAGCGCCGGTCTCGGGCCGTGAAGAGAAGGCCCTGATCCAATGGCTCACTTGGAGCTAAAATCTGTGAACCTGGTGTACAATGCCGGCAGCGCGCATGAAATTCGGGCCCTGCAAGATATCAACCTCAGCGTGGAGCAGGGCGAGTCCGTCATCATCGTTGGAAGCAACGGCTCGGGTAAATCCTCCTTGATGGACGTGCTGTCGGGGACCGTTTCCTCTACCGCCGGCACGATCCATCTGAAAGGACACGATATCACCCGATGGTCGGAACAACGCCGAGCAGCGCTCATCGGCCGGGTTTTCCAGAGTCCTTTCGCCGGCACAGCGCCCGGTCTGACGGTCATGGAAAACCTGGCGCTCGCAGCAAATCGGGGGCGATTCCCCGGTATGGCCCGATTGCTGACCAATGATATTCGCACCCAGGTCCCAGAGCGGCTCGCTCGGTTGCAAATGGGATTGGAGGAACGGCCGGAGGTGCCGGTCGGCAACCTGTCCGGCGGCCAGCGGCAAGGAGTCACGCTGCTCATGGCCACTTGGCGGCAACTGGAGCTGCTGCTGTTGGACGAGCACACCGCGGCCCTGGATCCGCACGCGGCGGAGCGCGTGCTTCGCCTCAGTGATGAGATCGTCCGCGACGGACACCTAACCACGCTGATGGTCAACCCGCATCCATGTACCTAGGCCGTCAACCTAGGCGAAAGGCTACTACTTCTACATCGTGGGGTGATCGAGTTGGACCTTTCCAGATCCGAAAAGCAACGCCTGCGGGCCGACGAGCTGTATGCCTTCTTGGGCTAGCTCCGCCGGCGCGATCAAGATCGACGAAACAGTGGTCCAGATGATTGCACAGCAGTATGTCTAGCCGATCCGAGACGCCTATTGGGAACCCATGATCTCGGCCACATCACCGACTTCCTGTGGCAGCTTCCAGCGATCCCTGTAACGCATGATCGTGTCCTTGTTGACGATGAAGGTCTTTGCCGTGGTGTAGCGCAGGGGTAAAGAACCGGGTTTTGTGCCATCGAGCAGGTCGGCGACCAACTTACCCAATTCGCGCCCATGCGTGACCGAATCGACGCCAAGATTGAAAATACCACCATGTCTGGGTGGTCGTGGTCTTGCAGGAAAACACCGGCACCCTGGCCTTGTCTGCGATTGCCAATACAGTACGGGTGGCGCTGAGAACCGTGTTGTCGGCGCACACGAAGATCGCCTCGGCCCGGCGAGCAACAAGCGCGTTGATGGTCTCGGTGATGGAGCTCGGTGCGTCCACGGTTCCTTCTAGAAGATCGTGTTTTTTTTTTTTGTGTGGTCGTTCTGGCGTCCTTGATCCAGAACTGGGGAGCTGGAAATCGATGGATTGCATTTCGCGCCTATTCGCTTCAGGCTCGGCGACAACGCCTTTGCCATGCGCAGAGCCTCCGGGGCCAGGATCGGTAGCTGTATAGCTGCAATGTAGTCTGGGCGGTCGCCCGCCTTGAGCGACTTGATCCCTATGCCAGCGGTTTCCGGGTTGACCACGATCGTAAAGACCTGAACCACTTTGCCGTCCCGGTTGGCGCGTCCGAAGGCCTGAAAGGCGGGAAACGTTGGCGTGATCATGATGTCATAGTTTTCGTCATGAACCGGGCTGATATCGCGGCCACGTCTATCAAACTGCTGGTGTGCATTGTAAACCTTGATAGCCAGGGTCTTGCCTTCGGTGTAGCCCCTGGTTGCCAGGATCTTGGCGCACCGGATCGAGGACGATATCAATCTGTATGTGATTGTTGAACGGTACAACAGCGATACGCTTCTGCGTGGCGGCGCCAACAGTGACAGAAAATCCAAAGGCGCAAATCGCCATCAGAATAACAGTGAGCAACGTGATCTTCTTCACGACCATAACCGTCCTCCTTGACTGATCCATTTATTGGCCAAACCACCCTCACTCATCCAGTGCTCCGAATCCGGCGGGACGCGACACGACCGTTCACACCGGCGCAAAAACAAGCTCCGAAGACGACCTGCAATGCGCGAGACCACACTACCGCAGTATTGGAAAGCGCCGCCCTACGCAACAGCGAAAAAGCGCCATTATTTATTTAATGGATGAACCCATGTCATTTCCTCAATGGCCCCAAAGGTCCGCAGTTCTGGTCGACTTCCGCGCTTCCGGTCAGGATACCGGTGGTGCCGTTCTTGGCGTCTCTGATCACCTGGTGCGTAAACATCATTTGTGCCGTCAAAGACGACGTGGAAGTCCGCTTCCTTGATGCAATCGCAGGACGCGTCTTCGGCCGTGCCTGTAAAAGGGAAAGGACCAGAGCCGACGTAGTTGTGATCTCTGCGGTACCGCTCAGGACGTAGGAGAGCTTTGTCGGGGGAAACGTGGCCTGGGGAACCTGGACAAACCTGTCCCGTTCAACCCATAGATTGTTGGGGCCTCCTCGCCTGCAGACAGGGCGAGTGTCACAACAGGAGCGCCTAGCAGCCCGTGGTAGAAGTCCGATTTTTACATAACGCACGGAATCAGTGCGAAGCGGTGACTTGGGATCGCAACTAGTCTCAGATCGAATCCTCGGCGCCGAGCGCGGTCATCGGTCGAGGAGTACCCATAGAGTAAAACAAAGAGCCCCTACGGCGGCCAAACGGCCCTGCAGGCCGCGTGGCGTTCCAATGCCGTCAACGTGCGCATCCACAGGCCCAGATTCAGGCCGCCACATGCACGAGCAGCCGTTTGAGAATATTGCCGTGCCCGCGCAGATGAGTCCGGCGCATCCCGCCGGTCTCGTAGAGGTGAGCATTGGGTCGCTCCAACAACTCGCCCCGTCGCCGCATCAACTGCTGCCCGCGCTCGCCCCGAATGCGCCGCCGATTGGCATACACCGCGTCGCGCTCGGCGTGCTGATCGATCCAGTGCTGCCGACCCCGATCCGGTTCGCCGATGTAGGTGCGCAGTCCCAGGCCTGCACATCGAGCACGGTTTGCTTGCTGTGATAGCCCTTGTCGGTGACGAGTTCCTCTCCCGTCTTCACCTTGTCGTCGGTGATCGCGGCCACGGCTTCCAACTGCTCGATCGCTTCGGGCAGCGTCGTCTGAATCGTGGTCGTGTCGCCCTGATCGGCTTCCTGTAGCGTGACAGCCACGACGGCGCCGGTCTCCAGGTCCACCGCATGCTCGGCTTTGTGCGCTAAATGGGTGCGTCCGTCCTTCATCTTGGTGATTGCGCGTCGGGGTCGTGCGGATGCTTCCAGTCCTCGTTCGACCCTTTCTTCTTGCGTTTGCGATCCAGCCTCGCCAGATCGGCCCGCGTCGGGGTCTCAATGCCGGAGGCCTTCGCCAGCTTGGTCAAAAACTCGTTATAGCTCTCCCCGGTGTCGCGCCGCACGATGCTGCGCATGGCCGCGTTCGCTTCGAGCGTCGTGGCGTCGATCGCCAGCGTTTTCCCCTTGATCAGCCCGCGATCCCCAGACACTGAGAACCCACGTGAATACCGCCCGGTGGGTCTCCAAATCGATCAATCGCCGGGTCCGCGATATCGTCGAATGATCCGGCGCACCCTCGGTCAGCCCCAGCCCAAGGAACGACCGCACTCCCGACGAGTCCGCCGCGCGCCAGGCCATCCCGCGTTCCGAGTCCAGACCTTCGAAGTAGCCCAGCAACAGGAACCGAAAGTACTGCCCCGGCGCCAGACTCGGCCGTCCCATCTTCTCGGCATAGAACGCACGACACTGTCCCTCGACAAACTCGTCGAACCCGTGCTCGGCCAACAGCCGATTGAGTTTCTCGTAGAACGGGTGACTCACCGATTTCGGTAGTTCGCTGACCGCCACCCACATTCCTCTCTGCTCTTCTGTTTTCGTTTTCCCATCGCCATGCAAAAAACTTTACCGATGTATCCTTCGTGTCGATCCCTCACGACTCACTATTACCAATCTATTCTCGACTTTCACCACGGGCTGCTAGTTCATCCGGCAACAGGCTGATGCAGACTTTCAAACCTTCTGCCTGAGCGGCAGGCAAGGGAGACAGTGCAAAAGACACGAAAAACAATACCATCACGACTGCGTATCTCATAGCCTTCACCTCACGAAGCCGTCTCGTCTTGCGTCTAACGGACACCTTCTTATCTCACACCCCCTTGTCACTCATGTGAGTTGTCAACGACTTCTCTTCTTTTCAAGGCAGCATAAATTTCTGCTGTTACGAACGCAGTGCCCTAGTAAGGTCAGGATACGGCAAAAATAATTCCTGAACTGTTCTCTAAAAGTAGAGTGTCCTTAGGTTATCGTGAGATATCCTTCCCTCCTTAACTGCCTACTTAGCGCATGCCAGGTCTCCGAGGAATCATAACGATTTTCCTTGTCGACCGTGATGGGATCTAGATGTTTGGTGTTTCAGAAAGATGTGTCGGACTGTCTATCAATGTACATCAACGCTATACCCGTAAGACGATTGTCAAGCAATTGTTATGGAGACACTTTTTCTTCGGCATTTATCGATGTTCGCAAAATACAGTGACGGGAAATTGGGCCAAAAGTCTTTTCTTTTTCGTCACCCTAATATGCGAAAGTAGCCACACTCCCCTTCCCTTCCCCCTCCTTCCCTTTCCCCCCTCCCCTCCCTCCTCCCCCCCCCTAATAGTGGACTGCGCCCCATAGACTGGCGAGAAGATCTGAGAAATTGAGGGGGAGCGATCGGCGCAACGGGCGAGTAAGATAACTCGCCACGAGGAGTCGGTCGATGGGAAAACAAAGGCGTAAATTTACAACGGGATTCAAGCAACAGATTGTCGGCGAAATCGAATCGGGGCTGTTGTCGGTCGGTGCGGGGAGTCGTAAGTATCAGATCTCGGGCAGTGTGATCGATCGCTGGCGGCAACGAGAGCGGGAAGGCGAGTTGGAAGCGCCGCCATCGGTTCGGGAGAAGGCCCTGGAACGAGAGAACCGCGAACTCAAGGAGAAGTTGGCCGAGCTTTATCTGGAGAACGCTCAGCTAAAAAAACTCGGGGATTGGCTACGGCGGCAGAGAAGCGTCAGTACCTCGGTGATCACCGCTCAGAGTTTGGCTCGATCACCCAAGGACTCCAAGTCATGAAGCTTGGATCGAGCAGTTATTACTACCCGCCGATCACTGACCTCGAAGCAAAAGAGTACCAGGATATCGAGCTACGGGATCGCATCGAGCGGCTCCAGGGAGAGTTTCCCGGCTACGGCTATCGGCGCCTGGGCCGGCAGCTGCGCCGAGAAGGGAGCGTCGTCAACGACAAGAAGATCCGCCGGGTGCAGCGAAGATAAGATGTTTCATAAATTTTGTGTGTGAGGCATATCTGATTAAAGAGGAGATATGCCGGATGGCAAGAGTGGAGAGAAAGCAGGAAGCGAAGAGCGAATCAGCATCAAGGCAGAATGGCTCGACGAGGTGATGAAAGAATACCGAGGGCCCCAAGACTTTGACGAGATCTTCAAGCTGTTCAAGAAAGCTGTGGTTGAGCGGGCCCTGGGAGCGGAGTTAACCCAGCACCTGGGTTACGACAAAGGGCAAGACAAGCCCGAGCATCAAAGCAACCACCGAAACGGCGTGAGTGGCAAGCGGATCCTGACTGACCAGGGGAGCCTAGAAATCGAAGTTCCTCGCGATCGTAACTCCCTGGAGTATAGCGGTTGGAAAGGCCGCAAAGCGGTGGTGGCCGAGCTCAAGACGATCTACCGGGCCGAGACCGCGGAAAAGGCCCTGGCCGCCTTGGAAGCTTTTTCCCAAGGCCCGTGGGGCAAGAAATACCCGCCAACCATGTCGTACAACTGGACCCCACGTTCGAGCCGTAGATAATCATCATCGTTTGGTGGACCAAATGTCGATATTTCAAGGGGCGTTCAAAAGCGAAACTAATTCCGGATACGCCCAAGAAATAAAGCACGAACAAATCCACTCGGAGCACCGCAAAACTAACGAGCAAAGAAATCCCGGAATTGACCCACAGCACAATGGGAAAAGCTTTTCGAACGGTCATCAAGCCGCTCGAGATCATACCAATGATGATGAACGTAAGGGCGGTCATGCTTTGAGTGATCACACCAAACAAGGCCCCCATAATCCAGCGAGCCAACCATTATCCGCCTGCTTGGAAACGAACAGGCGGATTCGACGGCTAGTCAACTGTTTCAAATGCGTGCCGATTAAATGCACGCTGGTAAAAACAAGCCAAGGCCAGCTAAGAGGGTGCCGAGAATCTCTGGCATGTGGATGACCTTTTGTCGACTTTAAGTCTTTACGCTTTCGAGACTCGATGAGATCCGAAAGATCTTTTTTGAGTTTACCGTTCAATTCGATTATTTCGGTTGCTAAGTCAACGACGGCCAACAGATGAAGACCCGACTTCTGTATGCCCCAGATCCCGGCGATGCGAAAACGAGCTGCGACCTTATCGACGGAAGCGGGACAATGTGGTTTAAGTAAGAAAGGTGGACCGACGCTAAATCCGGTGGCAAACATCTCAGCGAGCTGATCATCGAGGTATGTCGCTTTACCCAGGCGTTCACGAAACCGCAACCGCGACGCGTCGCCACGAGCCTTCTAGCGTCGTGTGGAAATGATACTTCCTATGTGGCTCCGAGCGATTTGTTTGTCTCTGGCTCTGTTAAGCTCAGCGCCGGTTTGGGCGGAAGACTTGGTCATTGGCATGTCCGCCGCCTTTACCGGAACTTCGCGGGGTCTCGGTATCGAATTGTATCGCGGTTCCATGGCCTTTATGGAGCCAATCAATCGTGCCGGCGGCGTGCACGGCAGAAAAATCGTCATCCGCGCCTACGACGACAGCTACAACCCGATTCCCGCGATCAGGAACACGATCAAGCTCATTGATGACGACAACGTATTTCTACTAGCCAATTACGTCGGCACCCCCACGGTTACACGGGTGCTGCCGCTGTTGAAGAATTATCGCAAAAAACACATCTATCTGTTCTTTCCTTTCACCGGGGCCGCGCCTCAACGGGAGCCGCCCTATTCGGATTTTGTCTTCAACCTGCGGGCATCTTATGCAGACGAAACGGCGGGATTGGTCGATCATTTCGTCGGGTTGGGGCGACGAAAAATTGCGGTTTTCTATCAGGCGGATGCTTACGGCAGAAGCGGGTGGGAAGGTGTTCGAAAGGCGCTTACAGGCTTTGGACTGACCATCGCCGGTGAGGCGACCTATCGTAGGGGTACGAAATTTTCAACCCGCTTGAAACCTCAGGTTGATATACTCAAAGCGGGGGCTCCGGATGCGATTGTTTCAATAGGTTCCTATGCTGCCTGTGCCGCATTGATTCGAGACGCGCGCGATTCCGGATGGCAAGTCCCCATCGCAAACGTCTCATTTGTCGGCAGCGAGGCCCTGGCTGCGCTTCTGCTCAAGAGCAGTACGACAAAGGGGATGGACTACACGAGCAATCTCATCAATTCGCAGGTGGTTCCCTCTTATGAGGACATGTCGCTGCCGGCAATCCAAGAATATCGTCAACGCATGGATGAATACGGAGCAAAGGTGCCACACCCGTGGGACGCGCCTGACTATCAACCGCTTCGCTACAGCTTTGTCAGTTTGGAAGGTTATTTAAATGCAAAACTGCTGGTGCGCATCCTAAATGACCTGGGCCCAATGCCAGCCAAGGACCATGTGAAGCAAACCGTGGAGAGTCTCCATAACCTCGACCTCGGCATCGGAAGCCCTATCAACTTCGGACCCAACAAGCATCAGGGTTCTGATCGAGTGTATTACACAACCCTCGAGGGCGACAAATTTGTTCCGATTGTGCGCTGGGATCGCTGGAAAAGATGAGGATGTCGAGGCTCTTTACCAAGACCCTGATCTTGATCGTGATTCTGTTCGGCGTCATTGCGACGGCTACGTCGATTCTGACCGGATGGACCCTCTACCGGAGCTTGACCGCAGAGTACCGCAGCAAAGGAATCGCGATTGCGCAGGGCATCGCAGACTCGAGCGCGGAAATTCTTTTGAACCGTGACCTCTCCACGGTGCAGGCGACCATCGACCAGTTTAGCGAGATCGGCGGCGTCGCTTATGTTTTTGTCACCGATAGCCAAGGAGACATCGTTTCCCACACTTTCGTTCCAGCGGTGCCCAAGGAAGTGCTCCCGATCATCATGCAATCCCGAGCGAGCCCGACGACGGGTCACGTCATCACGACGACGCTGGAGATTCCGGGAATGGGCAAGTTCATCCATGTCTATGCGCCGATCCTGGCCGGGGTCGCCGGCTTCGTACATGTGGGGATGGATCAAGGGTTTATCCAAGCCCAGATCTGGTCCACCGTCATCCAGCAACAGGTCCTCATCTTTGTGATCTTTATTTTGAGCATCCTGATCGCGTCCATGCTGGTCAAGCGCATTTCACAACCGTTGAATCAGCTGGCCGATTACACCCATTCTTTTGCCTCGCAGGATTTCGATGCCCGGATTGGCATCCCCGCCGACATCGCAGCACTTCCGGAAAAATCCAAAGATGAAATCGGAAAACTGGCCGAGTCGTTCATCAACATGAAACGGACTCTGCAACGTTACCTCGACGACTTGAAAGAGACCACGGCGAGCAAGGAAAGGATCGAAAGCGAGCTTAAAATTGCCCACGATATCCAGATGAGCATGGTGCCCAAGACCTTTCCGCCATTTCCCGACCGTAAAGAATTTGACATCTACGCAACGCTCATACCGGCACGGGAGGTCGGCGGCGACTTCTACGATTTTTTCTTCATCGACGACCAGCGGCTCTGTTTTGCCATCGGGGATGTCTCCGGAAAGGGCGTGCCGGCTTCACTCTTTATGGCGTTGACCAAGACCATGTTTCGGGCTACGGGCGGCCGTCAAAACGTGACCGCAGAAACGATTTTGTCGCGGCTCAACGCTGAGATTTGCCGGGATAATGACTCCTGCATGTTCGTAACCGTCTTCTGTGCGCTTCTCAATGTCGGAACCGGTCAGGTGGAATATAGCAACGCAGGCCACAATTTGCCTTACGTTCTGTCCGATGGAGCTGTGACGGCGCTCACCAATACCGGCGGCATGGCCTTAGGTGTAAGCGAGTCAGCCAGCTTTCATGCCGGCTGCATCGTCCTCAAACCGGGAGACCGCCTGGTTTTGTATACCGACGGAGTCACGGAGGCTATGGACAGGAATGATGAACTGTTTTCCGAAGACCGTCTGGAACAAACGTTGCATGGCGTGCAGGGCCAACACAGCAAGAAAATCATCGAAAAAGTCACGCAAGACGTGCAGCGTTTTGCCGACGGTGCGCCCCAATCCGACGATATTACACTGTTGGTGCTCGGTTATATCGGGCCCGACCAGGCAGATGAACGCTATTTGACGATCTCTCTAAAAAATGATCTTGCCGAGCTCCCATCGTTGAGTGAGGCAGCGACCGAGTTCTCCGAGCGCCAGGGTCTTCCTATCGAACTAGTGAATCGCGTAAATCTGGTATTGGAGGAAATCGTAACGAACGTGATTTCCTACGGATACGACGACAGTTTGGAGCACGAAATTGCCGTCCGTCTTTCGTGGAACAAACCTTGGATCGAGATCGAGATCGAAGATGACGGACGCCCCTTCAATCCGCTGGAGGCTCCCCCACCGGAGATGGAAAAACCCTTAGTCGAAAGGCAGATCGGCGGATTAGGAATTCACCTGGTTCGGAACATGATGGATGATTTGGAATACCGGCGCGAAAACGGCAAGAATTGTTTGCGTCTCAAGAGCAATATTGGGGAGACTTAACCCATGGAAATCACCGAAGAACGAAGAGCGGATGTTTTGATCATCCGCATTATTGGAAAATTGGACGCTTCCACAGCGAAGGCGCTGGAGGATAAGATTTTGCCCATCATTGCGTCCAACCAAGAGAAACTGGTCGTAGAGCTATCCCAGCTCGACTACATTAGTAGTGCCGGCCTGCGCGTGTTTCTCCTCGCCGCGAAACGTATGGAAGAGTCAAAGGGCAAAATGATCCTTTGCTCCCTAAAAGATAGCGTGAAGCAAGTTTTTGATATCGCTGGTTTCTCTTCTTTCCTAAGCCTTGCTGGCTCAACCGAAGAGGCGATCAAAAGCTGTTCGGGCTGAGGCCGAGCTTCCCTCATGCCGTTACACAACGGAGCGGCTTATGGTGAGAAATCTTGTCCGCCGAAATTTCAACAAACTCGTTTCAACCGCTCTTGGAGGCATGCTGCCTGCGCGTTTTAGCGGTACCTTTTCGAACCGCATGGCACATATTGCCCGTTGGAATGCGGTAATGCGCGAGAACGATGATATAATCAAGCGCTGGAACGAATTCATTTTAGGGTGACACCTCCTCGACGCGCACTTCAGAGTCCTCGCACGAGGCCACGGCTACGCCGAACAGCTTTAACAAGCAGCGGGTTTCATCGCTTGGCTTGGCTTGATCCTTCGCCGTCCGCCCAGTTTTTTGATCTCCGGTTCCGTATTTCGTGTTGCCCCGAAATCGTCGGTAGACACAATTCCGCTAACTTCTTTTCCGGGACAAATCCGTTTTCGTCCCAGCCTCGCGCCCGGTAGTAGCTCAGAATCATGTCCCGGAGTTCGTCAGGACTCAATCCGACGCCCACGCCGACCCCGGTGGGGAGCACTTCGTTTAACAAGCGCTCGGGCAACCAATCGTCTTTGGGTTGCCAGCCCTCACGGACATTAAACAGTTTCTTCATCGTATGAATCCGCGCGCCGCTGCGCCTGATCTCAACGTCTGAACAGTCCCAGCCGGTGACCTTGCTCAATAGCTCAGCGGCCTCTCGATAAAAATCATTGAAACACTTGCGCAAGAATTTGCAGACGATCAATGAGTCGAGCACTGCGGCGAAATCTTCCGAATCACTCACCAACGCCCCTCGACTCGGATCTGCTTGGAAGCGGTCGACGGCTCCGGAGAAATCAGCTTCGTAGGCGCCGGAGCGATTGTGACAAGCCCCGCGCGGGCTCACCGCCAGTCCGAGCGCCATAGTCTTCAAGCTGCGCGGCTCATAGCCGGGAAGCTCCAATCCCTTGACGTGCATAGCCCAATATAAAGCATCCCCGCCGATTTCCTGGGCGGCGCGTCGCGAACCATCGGCCAGCAACTCGCCGATGCCGTTTCGCTCCGCGGTCGCCGCAATTGCAGCAAGAAACCCATCGGCTTGACCAAATCGCAGCTTTTGAGATTGCGGCAGCTGGCCCTTTTCGCTGCACTCCATCGCCCAGGCTAGAGTTCCGCCAGCGCTGATTGTGTCCATTCCATAATGGTCGCAGAGCTGGGCGGCGCGCAACACCACATCGGGATTGTCAATGCCGCAGAGCGGTCCGAGAGCGAAAAGAGTTTCATATTCCAGGCGCTGTTCCTCGCCGTTCAAAGCTTTGAACAAGCGCTCGCACTGGATCGTGCAGGAGGCGCAACCATGCCGGCGGCTAAAATTATTTTCCGTTAAAGTCTCGCCGCTCAGGGCTTCGGCGTGATCGAAGGTCGATTGCTGAAAGTTATGCGTCGGCAGCGTGCCGAGGCGATTGAAGACCGCCAGGTTGGCAATCGTGCCGATCTTTCGATACTTGTCGGTGAGCGAACCGAGACTCTTTTGACGCAGAGAATTCGCGATCGCTTCGACGCCCGCGGGATCCGCCACCTGGGTCCCACGATCACCGCAAACAGCGACGCCTTTCAAATGCTTCGATCCCATCACCGCGCCGACACCGCCGCGGCCGGCATGGCGTCCCTCGTTGCTGATGGTCGCGAAGCGCACCAGGTTCTCGCCGGCTTTGCCGATGGCGGCAACGCGCAGCGCCGGCGCGCCGAGCTCGGCGCGGATCGCGGATTCAGTTTCGCCGGGACTTTTGCCGCGCAGATGGCCGGCCTCGCAGATCTCAACTTTTTGATTGTGCAGATGGATGTACGCCATCGACGCGGCACGACCGGTGATGATGAGCGCATCGAGGCCGGCACGCTTAAGCTCCAGCGCAAAATGGCTGGAGGACAGCGAATCGGCGATGAAACCGGTGAGGGGAGACTTGGTGACCACGGCAAACTTGGCGGTCGTGGTGAGACCGGTGCCGACCAGTGGCGCGCTGGTAAAAATCAATGGGTTGGCGGGTGCGAAGGGATCGACTCCTGCCGGCGCATAGTCGTAGAGCAGACTTGCGCCCAAGCCGATGCCGCCGAGAAACGCCCGCAACCGCGTTTCCTCGAGATCGATCCAGGAGCTTTGTCCGGTGCTGAGATCGATATGCAGCAGGCGGCCGTGAAATCCGTACATCCCTCAGCCTCCCGCATCCGCCGACAGAATTAAGATCTTATCTCCTGAACTGACTTTGGCGCCGGGAGTGCGAACAAAGTCCATACCGTTAATGTTGCAGCTATAGCCGCTCACCAGACCTTCGGCGTTGATGATGCGGCCGGCCAGTACCGGCAATTTTTCAGCAAGGGCTGAAAATACCTGTGTCAGTGTCGCATCCTGCGGCAGCGATAGCGAAACTTCTTTGGTCTTCGCCAGCAAGCGGGGGACGCCGAAAAGCTCCACCGAGACAAATATGGCATGAGAGGACTGTCGCGTTTTCCAGAGCACTAAGGCTGCTTCGTAGTCCTCAGGGCTGTTCATGTTGACAAAGCTCAAGCCCTCGGGATCAAACCGGCGGATTTCATCTTTGTCGATTTTTCGGGTGCGGACCTTGTCGTAGAGAAAGATCGGCCGTAGCTCGCCCCGCGCAAGTTGATCTCTGAGAAGCGGCGCGACGCTGGTCCGGTACACTGCGTGCAACGGTTGAAATCGATCTTGCAAAAACGGCACGACTACATCGTAGTCCGGGATCTTCGATAGGAGATGCGCGATCAGCGCATGGTTGAGAAACGGCGCATCGCAAGATGTTACGAAACAGACCTCTCGGGTCGAAGCCTTCAGACCGTGGTAAATGCCGCTCACCGGACCTTGATACGCGACCGCGTCGCGCACCAGCAGGGCCGGCAAGTCGGGCAGCTCCTGCTCGGGTGCGGCCACGACGACAGTTTCGGCAAACATCTCCTTGAGGCCCCGAACGACATGGACGACGAGCGGCTTGTCATCGAACGGCAGCAACGCTTTGGGTCGCCCCATGCGTGAACTCTTGCCTCCGGTTAAGACCACCGCAGTCGCATCAGCAATCGTCCGGTGAACTTTCATGATTTCGAGTACGGCACCTCTGCCGAGATCCTAGGGTCGCACGAACTGCATAGTCAAGGCGCTGGGAGCCTGGCGCGGCGGAGCCACAACCGCATTTCGGAGTTTCTCCCGCAAAGTTGCAAAGGCCGCAAAGAAACAGAAAAAACAATTTTCCGAACTTTGCGCTCTTGGCGCCTTGGCGCGAGAAATATCCCAATCCGAGATGTTCCTTCTGGATTTAACCGACAGAGACGCGGTAGGAATCGGATGCGCACAAAATTAATACCGGCCCCTTTCCACTTTTCCCTCGGGTCGCGCGAGTTGGTCTTTCGTGACCGGTACGACGCGCACGGCGCAGGCTTTGTACTCGGGGATTTTTGCGAGCGGGTCCAGGGCGTCGATAGTGAGCAAGTTGGCGGCGGCCTCATGAAAGTGCATCGGAATGAAAACCACGCCCACGGTGGTCCGCTGGGTGACCCAGGCGCGCAGGACGACGGTGCCGCGGCGCGACGAGACGCGCACGGCCTGCCCGTCTTCGATTTTCAAGCGGGCGCCATCCGCGGGATTGATTTCGATGCGTGCCTCCGGATAGAGCTCGTCGAGCTTCGAATGGCGCGTCAGCGTGCCGCCATGCCAGTGCTCGAGCAGCCGTCCGGTGGTCAAGATGAACGGGTATTCTTCGTCGGGCATCTCCACCGACGGCACGTATTCGAGCGGGTGAAACTTGCCCCTGCCGCTGGGAAAGCTCTCGGCGAAGAGATAGGGAGTGCCGGGATGACTGTCGTCCCACACCGGCGTCTGCAAACCCTCGTCTTCGATGCGCCGGTACTTTACGCCAGCATATTCCGGCACCACGCGGCCCATCTCTTCGAGCACTTCGGCGGGACTCGGGTATGACCAGACTGAGGTCTGCGGACGGCCGAGTCGCTTTTCGATGCGCCCGGCGAGATCGCAGATGATCTCCCAATCGGCGCGCGCCTGGCCGCGCGGCTTCAACGCCTTGCGCACGCGCTGGACGCGGCGATCGGTGTTGGTGAAAGTGCCTTCCTTTTCCGCCCAGGAAGTTGCGGGCAAGAAAACGTCGGCATAGGCGCCGGATTCGTTGATGAATAAGTCCTGCGCCGCCAAGAACTCTAACTGTTCGATCCTATGGCGCGTGTGGTTCAAATTGGGCTCGGACATCATCGGATTCTCGCCCATGATGTGCAACGCGCGCACTCCGCCCGGCCTGACTTCGCTCATGATTTCCGTCGTCGTCAGCCCTAACTTCCGGTTGAGCCCGCCCGGCTCGATGTTCCAGGCCTGCTCGAATTTACGCGCTGCCGCGTCGTCATCGACGCGTTGATAGCCGGGATAGTGCCACGGCATGGCGCCGGAATCCGAGGCGCCCTGGACATTATTCTGTCCGCGCAGCGGATTAAGACCAGTGCCTCTGCGGCCGATGTGGCCGGTGAGCAACGCAAGATGAATGAGCGACATCGCGTTGTCAGTGCCGTGGGAGTGCTCGGGAATACCCAGCGCCCAATAAATCGCCGCGTTCTTCGCCGTCGCATACATGCGCGCCGCCTGGACGATGAGATTGCGGTCAACGCCGGAAATCGCCTCGGCATATTCCGGCGAGAATTTTTCCATGGACTTGGAAAACTCTTCGAAGCCTTCGGTGCGCCGGTCGATGAAGTCCTGATTGTAGAGCCGTTCCTTGATGATGACATGGGCCATGGCGGAATAGAGCGGAACGTCGGTGCCCGGCTTCTCGGGCAGCCAGAGCGCCGCCCAGTTGACCATCTCCACCCGCCGCGGGTCGACGACAATGAGCTTCGCGCCGTGTTTTTCCACGGCGGCTTTCATCTGCAGGGCGATGATCGGATGGGTCTCCGCCGTGTTGGAGCCGGTCACGATAAAAACATCGCTGTGAATCACTTCGGCGGCGGTATTGCTCATCGCCGAGGAGCCGAGCGCCATCTGCAGGGCGACGACGGAGCCGGCGTGACACAGGCGTGTGCAGTGATCGACGTTGTTGCTGCGAAACAGGGCGCGGAAAAGTTTTTGCAGGAGATAGTTGTCCTCATTGGTCGCCTTGGCGCAGCAATAAACCGCCATGGCCTCCGCGCCGTCGCGCCGGTAAATCTCGACGAGCCGATCCGCGGTGTAATCGAGGGCCTCGTCCCACGAGACCTCGCGCCACTGGTCGCGGTCGAAGGCTTGGGTGCGCGCGCCGGGCGCCTGCGGTCTTTTGCGAATCAGCGGTGTCGTCACCCGGTCCTTGTTGTAAATAAAGTCGTAGCCGAAGCGACCTTTGACGCAGAGGTTGCCGTGGTTGACCGTCGCATCGAAAGGCGAAGTCACTTTGTAAATATAGTCGTCCTTGATGTGCAGCTCGAGATTGCAGCCCACGCCGCAGTACGGACAGGTGGTCGGGACAACGCGATCAGCGGTGATCATGGCGTTTTCCTCCGGCGTTTTTTTCCGCCGCCGCGAGTTGCTTGCAGGATTTCATCCAAAGAAACTCCCTGCTCGAGCAGCGACTCGCGCTTGGGCTTGAGCGCTCCGGTGGGGCAGACGCCGACGCACTGGCCGCAAAATACGCAGCTGGTTTCCGGCATGGGCTTGTCGAAAAATGTGCCGATGCCGGTGTCGAAACCGCGGCCTTTAAAATTAATCGCATAGGTAAACTGGGCGTCGTCGGCGCACACCTGAACGCAACGCCAGCAGAGTATACACTTGGAGTAATCGCGGACGTACATCGGGTTATCGTCGAGCACCGGATACTCGCGCCGCTCCGCTTGCGGAAAGCGCGCCGGGTTGGCGCGATACTCGCCGATGAATTTTTGAATCTCCGGCGCCTGGGAAAGATCTACGGCCGAGGCGAGCAGCTCCAGAATGGTCCGGCGGCTGCGCTCGGCGCGCGCGCTCGAAGTCGTAACCTTCATGCCTTCGCTCACCCGGCTCAGGCAAGCCGGCAGCAGCGGCTTTACGCCGTCGACTTCGACCACGCAGATGCGGCAGAGGCCATTGGCGGTGCAGTGATCGTGGTAGCAAATCGTTGGGACTTGTTTGCCAAGCCGTTCGGCTGCTTTGAGGATCATTGTCCCGGCAGGAACGGTGACGGTGTTGCCATCGATAGTGAGTGTGACGTCAGTCATGCGTGCGATTAGGCAGTAGGGGCGAAAAATTTTTCGCCCCTACAAAAATTCCTCCGTTGTGAATCTTATTTTGTTGCTTCAAACATCTCCGGCCAGAGTTTCATCGCGCTAAGCACCGCCGTGGGTGCCGTTTGGCCCAGGCCGCACAGGGATGCATCGATCATCGTGGCACCGACGTCCGACAAGCGTTCGCGATCGCCGGCAACGGAATGACCGGCCGCGGCCCGGTCGAGAATTTCAAACTGGCGCCGCGCGCCGAGCTGGCAGGGGTAGCATTTGCCGCAGCTCTCGTCGGCAAAGAAGTGCGCCAGCCGCTTCAGCATATCGCGCATATCAGCGCTATCGTCGAAGACCATGACCGCGCCGGAGCCGAGGGGCAAGCCCGCGGCGGTCAGGTTCTCGAACGACAGGATCACATCCAGGTCTTTCTCGATGGCAAATGCGCCCGCGGCGCCGCCCATCAGCACCGCTTGAAGCTTGCGCCCCGGCTTAAGCCCGCCGCCGAGATCGAAAAGCAAATGGCACAAGGTGACGCCGAATGGCACTTCGTAAAGCCCGGGCCGTTGGATGTGGCCCGACAAACAAAAGAGCTTCGGGCCGGGCGAGCGCTCGGTTCCGACCTTGCGATAGTCGGCGGCGCCCCGTTCGATGATGAGCGGGACATTGCAGAAGGTCTCTACGTTGTTGATCACGGTGGGCTTGCCGAACAAACCGTGAGTCGTGGGGAAGGGCGGCTTGATGCGCGGCAGGCCGCGCTTGCCTTCGATGGATTCCAACAGCGCGGTTTCTTCGCCGCAAATGTAGGCGCCGGCGCCCAGGCGCATCTCGATATCGAAGTCCAATCCGGAGCCAAAAAGCTTCTCGCCGAGGGCGCCGGCCTGGCGAGCTTCTTTCACGGCCTCGCCCATGACATTGAACGCATAGGGATACTCGCCCCGCACATAGATGTAGCCCCGGCGAGCGCCCACGGCATGAGCTGCGATAATCATTCCTTCGATGGTGCGGTGCGGGTCATCCTCCATGAGAATGCGGTCTTTGAAGGTTCCGGGCTCGGATTCGTCGGCGTTGCACACGATATATTTGGGCTCTCCGGCTGCCTGTGCGGCTCCCTCCCACTTGATTCCGGTGGGAAACGCCGCGCCGCCGCGGCCTACCAATCCCGCGGTTTTCACCTCCGCAAGCACGTCTTGCGGCGTCATCGCCAGAGCTTTTTTCGCTCCGGCGTAGCCGCCGCTGCTGCTGTAATCGGCGAATGAGGTCGGTCGGCCTTGGCCGCAGTTGGCTGTAAGGATGCGGATGTCGCCGCCGACGAAGCTGATCGGCCGCTCTGCACTGCCCGCGCAGATCGCGGCTGCTTGTGCGGGATCAGCGCGTCCCAAAGCGGCTTCGCCCACTAGCACTGCCGGCGCGTGATCGCACAGACCCAAACAGGGAGCATGTTCGACGGTGAACCGACCGTCCGAGGTGACGTCGCCCGGCGCAACTTTCAAATGGCGGCAGAGTGCGTCAGCCAAGGCTTCAGCGCTCGCGAGGGCACAAGAGGGCGCGGTGCACACCCGCGCCACGCTTCGGCCCATTGGCTCGCGCGATAGCATTTCATAGAAGTCGATGACGCCATGCACGTCGGCGAGCGGCACGCCCAAGGCGCGGCCGACTTCTGCCGCGATTTCCTCGCTAATCCAGCCGTGGAGTCGCTGCGCCGCGTGTAAGGCGGGCAGAAGCGCGGCGCGACCTTGCGGCGCTAACTCGGTAAGAAAGGAACCTAAAGTATTGAGTTCGGTGTCAGTCATCGAATCTTCCAGGGACAAGATTCAGTTCACGTGCTGTCGCAATTGATCGCTGGCAAGTTGATGTCCGATGAAAATAATCGTGCCCGACTTGGGCGCAGTGTGCAAGCCTTTCTCTTGAATGAAAAAAGGTAACCGCCGGCGGGTCGCTTCGGATTCACCGGATGGAGAAGAAACGGCTTAGCTGAAGCGCCTGGGGCGCGATCCCAACCCTGCGACACTTTCCGGATCCGGATATTCCGTGCACTGGGACGCAAAGGTCGCCAACGATAAAAAATCCGAGCGGCCCATTGCTCGGCTTTCGGTGCGGGAGAGTCCGAATTGCGGCGTCGCCGAGCTACGGATTGTATGGATGGTCCAGCGCCGCCTGTTTCATCTGGGCGTGGAGATCGACCATCGTCAAGGCGCAGTACTCGATCGAGTAGCCGGCGCGAAACTCGACGCTGTCCTGCAGCGCGCGGGTGAGCACCGTGCGATTGAATGCGCCGTGGCCCATCGCCTCTTCGTCGCTGTCGCCGAGCTTGTGCGTGTCCATGTCGGCTTCTTCGTGGGTCGAAAAATAGATCGCATCCGCTTTGCTGAAGCCATAATGGCTGGTCAACGCGGTGAACCACTGGCCCGACCACATGGACAGCGATTCCTCGAAAACATGCAGCCCCCAGAGCTCAACGATGGAGCCGTCGATGAAAATCTTATGGCAGAAGTCGTTGATCGCACGGGCGGCGGGGAGATAGGGATCTTCCAAAACTTCTTTTTTGTTGAGGCCCATCTTTTCCGCGGTCTGCAGCAAGACCAAAACATGGCCCGGCGCGCGCGGCGAAATCAACTCGTCGGCGATTTTGCCGCAGAAGGGGCCGAGCAGATCGAAATTGCGCACGAAAAAAGGTAGATGAGTGTAGTAGGAAACCGCGTTCAAGGCATTGACCTCGAGGGAAAAGTGCCCCCAATTTTTAAAAAACTGGCGCATCACCGGGAGCGGCAACTTGCCCTCGCGCAGCTCGGTCATGAACCGGCCTTGGTAAACTTTTTCGTAGGCGTATTTGTAAAGCGTCGTGTAAAGATAGTCTACGTAGGCTTTTGCTTCCGCTGCGCTGAGCTTTTCACCGGCTTTTGGTTCTTTCGGCTTGCTCATATGAGCCTCCTGAAAACAGCTTTCTCCTGCAAAGATTTCCCCTTGGGTTATCATCGGCCCCCAGCCAAGTCAAGGTAACTTGGCGATTTGGAAATGCTTTTGCGTCGCGCTAAGATCATCCCATGCTGACCAGCCCAAGCCCTGAGTTAGAGACTTTCAACAATCCGCGACCGGAGCGTGATTACGAGATCAGCATGGAGTGCCCGGAGTTTACCTGCGTGTGCCCGCGCACCGGCCAGCCTGATTTTGCCACGATTCGGATCAAATACGTGCCGGCGGAACTCTGCGTCGAGCTCAAGTCGTTGAAACTCTATTTATGGTCTTACCGCGACCAGGGAACTTTTCACGAGGCGGTGGTCAACAAAATTCTCGATGATCTGGTTCAGGCCTGCCGGCCAAAGAGTATGACCGTTGTCGGCGACTTCAACGTGCGTGGCGGAATCCACACCGTGGTCACGGCCGAGCATCTCCGGTCGTAACCGCCGGCCGCGCGCCCCGCGGCTCGCTAAACATATTTCCTCTTCATCATGCCCGAAGTTCATTTCCTCGAAGAGCTGTTGATCGTTCTTGCCACAACGATCTCGATTGTATTTTTGTTTCAAAAGATGCGCGTGCCGGCGATCGTCGGCTTTCTTCTGGCCGGCGTGGTGATCGGTCCGGGAGGGCTGGGGCTCATCGAGAAAGTCAACCAGGTCGAAACCCTGGCGGATATTGGCGTCGTGCTGCTGCTGTTCACCATCGGCATCGAGTTCAGATTAGAAACAATTCTTGCCATGAAGCGCCGGATCATTTTGGCCGGTTTCCTCCAGGTGCTTTTAACGATCCTCGCCGTAGTCGGCATCGCGCTCGCCTTGCGCGCTTCTCTCGGTATTGGCGTCTTCTACGGTTTCCTTGTCACCATGAGCAGCACGGCGATCGTCTTGCGCGCCTTTCAAGAGCGCGGCGAGATCAACGCGTTGCATGGCCGCTTGGCGAGCGGCACGCTGTTGTTCCAAGACCTTTGCATCGTGCCGATGATGCTAACCGTGCCGTTCCTTGGTGGTTCGGGAGAGGGTTATGGGCTTGCCATCCTGTGGGCCATGGTCAAATCGTTGTTAGCCCTTGCCCTGATCGTCTGGACTGCGCGCAAGGTTTTGCCGTGGCTGCTGCGCCATATGGCGCCGGCAAGAAACCGGGAAATTTTCGTCCTCTTTATTATTTTAGTCTGTCTGGGCACGGCGTGGTTAGCGTCGATGGCTGGGTTGTCGCTGGCGCTTGGCGCGTTGATCGCCGGACTAGTCATTTCGGAGTCCGAGCTGAGCCACCAAGTCGTCGCCGATGTGCTGCCGTTGCGCGACTGTTTCAGCGGCATCTTTTTCATTTCCATCGGCATGCTGCTCGATCCACGCTCGCTCGGGCAGGATTGGCTCACGCCCGCGCTCGGCTTGTTGGCCTTGGTCAGTCTCAAGATGCTCGTGATCATACTGGTATTCTGGTGGCTTTATCGCTCGCTGCGGCTCGGCATCATCTTGGGCTTGAGCCTTGCGCAAATCGGCGAGTTTTCTTTTATCTTGGCTAAGGCAGGCATCGGTTACCAGCTATTAAGCGCCAGCGAGGAACAAACATTTCTCGCCGCATCGATCTTGAGCATGATCCTCACGCCGTTCTTGATCCAATCAGGGCAAGGGATTGCAGCTCGTGTGAGCGGCGCTGCCGGCTCGCGGCTAAGCGCTGAATCGTTGACCGATCCGGCGCCGAAGCAGAGCGGCGCTGAAGATCATGTCGTCATCGTCGGTTATGGACTCAACGGGCAAAACCTCGCCCGCGTGCTGCGCGAATCGGGCATTCCCTATCGGGTCTTGGAACTGGATCCCGAGCTGGTGCGCGAAGGCATTGCGGTCGGAGAACCGATCACGTTCGGCGACGGCACCCGCACCGAAATACTCGATCAAATTCGCATCGATCGGGCCAGAGTGCTGGTGATTGCCATCTCGGATCCGGCCGCTACCGCCCGCATCGTGTCGCAGGCCCGGCGGTTGCGCCGCGACATCGACATCATCGTCCGGACCCGCTACGTGGCCGAGATCGAGCGGCTTTACCGGCTCGGCGCCAACCAGGTCATTCCCGAGGAGTTCGAAACCTCGGTGGAGATCTTCGCGCGGGTTTTGCAGGAATATCACGTGCCCCGCAACGTCATCGCGCTGCAAGTCGATTTGATCCGCAAGGAACACTACGGCACCCTCCGCGGCTTGCGATTGCAAGGCAAACAGCTCGACGAGCTCAACCAGTACCTGGTCGGCACGACCACGGATATCTTTTCGGTGCCTAATGGTTCGCTGTTGGTGGGCCGGAGCTTGCGGGAAATCGATTTGCGCGAACGCAGCGGCGTCACGCTGATCGCCGCGGTGCGCGACGGCAAGCCGCTGCATAACCCGGGGCCGGAGTTCGTCCTCGAAGCGGGCGATCGACTGGTGCTGCTCGGCGACCACAAGGCGCTTGACGAAGCGGCGCAGATCATCTCGCCGCGCGCGGATGCTTAAGCGATTCGACCGCACGACGGTAAAGGGCGACGCCGATTGGGCTCGAACGCTGACATTGTGAATACCTCTGTGCATAACACGTTGGTATCGTTCCCAACTCCGCAGGGGAACTTCTGAACTTACCTTTTATGATTTACCAACAAGGCGATCCTCGCGATCGATCGAAAAAAAATCTTACCGCGGGCACAAAAATTTGTTGCATTTTGATTCTGTTCAGTTGCATATTCATATTGTAACTGTTTTTTTTGAAACGACCATGAAAATTCCTTCCGCAGATTATCCCGGAATCAAATGACACAGCGATGGCGGCCCTAGAAGATAACTTGCGCAAGGTTCCACCGCAGAACCTCGAAGCGGAGTCGTCCGTCCTGGGCGGCATATTGCTCGAGAACGAGGCGATCAATCAGGTCTTGGAGTCCTTGCGGCCAGAGGACTTTTATCGCGAATCGCACCGCAAAATTTTGCGCGCCATGATAGAAATCACCGATCGCGGCGAGCCGGTGGACTTGATCACCCTGAGCGAGTTTCTCAAAAGCAAAAACGAGCTCGAAAGCGTGGGCGGCACGGCCTATCTGGCGTCTTTGGCCGACTTCGTGCCGACCGCTGCGAACATTTCCTACTACGCGCGCATCGTGCGCGAAAAGGCGATATTGCGCAGTCTGATCAGCACCGCGACCGAGATTGCCACGCGGGGTTACGAAGAGCAGGGCAACGTCGACGAGTTTCTCGATACCGCCGAAAAAGTCATCTTCGATATCTCCGAGAAAAAGGTCAAAGCATCCTTCGTCGCCGTCGGCGACATGATCACCGATACGCTCAAGACCATCGACAAGCTTTATCAGCGTAAAGAGATGATTACCGGTGTGCCCACCGGTTATGAGGAGCTCGACAAGATTACCGCGGGGCTGCAGCCGTCGGATCTGATCATCGTCGCCGGCCGTCCGGGCATGGGCAAGACCGCGTTCGCTTTGAACATCGCCGCCAACGCCGCGTACACCGGTGTTGGCGCGGCGATATTTTCTCTGGAAATGGCCAAGGAACAGTTGGTGCTGCGCATGCTTTGCTCCGAGGCGCGGGTGAATAGCTCCAAGGTGCGCTCTGGTTACCTCGGCGAGCGCGATTTTCCACAACTTGCAAAGGCAGCCGGCCGCTTGCACGAAGCGCCGATTTACATCGACGATACGCCGGCCATTTCGATCCTCGAGCTGCGCGCCAAGGCGCGCCGCTTGCTCCGCGACCGTACCAAAAAAGTGGGCCTGATCGTTGTCGATTATCTTCAGCTCATGCGCGGCATGGGCAACGCCAACAATCGTGAACAAGAGATTTCAGAAATTTCCCGCTCCCTCAAAGCGCTCGCCAAAGAGCTGAGCGTTCCAGTAATTGCATTATCGCAGCTTAATCGCAAGGTTGAAGATCGGACCGGGAGAAAGCCGCAGATGTCAGACCTCCGTGAATCCGGAGCGATCGAACAGGACGCCGATGTAATTATGTTCATTTACCGGGAAGAGCTTTATGACAAGACCAACGAGGATGTGAAGGGCAAAGCCGAAGTCATTGTTGAGAAACAGCGTAATGGTCCCACCGGAACGATCACGCTCACTTTCCTCGGCGAGTATACCCGCTTCGAAAACTACACCGAACGGGACGATTACAGTTACGACGAGGCGGACGAGGCGTAGTTAGACCGGCGCTCAGCCAATTTAGAATTTCAGTCGTAAGATCCCACCAATTCAAGTTCGGCGGGTTGCCGGGAGGGAGCGAAGTTGCGGTTAGCCAAACCCATACGGCTCTCGATTCTGTTTTGACGCTGTTTTTCGCTCGCCTGTTTTCACGGCGTCGCGCCGGCGGGCGAAGCAAACGCGCCGCCTTTGCTCCTGGCCAACGGACTGGGGCCGCGGGTCGATCCCGCCAAATATCTGGTCAGCGAGCAATACGACGGTGTACGAGGTAAGGAGCAGACGGCAAGCGTAAGCTCACCCGAGGGTTTGGCGATCGCTCTGAAGCGAAAAGTTGGCTAGAAAAAATAGAGTAGGCATGAAGTGCTACACGAATCTATTTTTCTTTGATTGCCGACTGATCTGGAGGAGCAACGCTAGGATGTTCGGCGGACCAAGAAAAATAATCGGCCCGGCTGCGGGCCTTAAACCGCTCGGCACTGAATCGATCCGCCCAACCAGATAGCGGTTTTAGATTCATCCCGTAGGCAGGATCGAACCGGGACCAGTTGCGGGCGTGCTCTTCCGACCGGAAGAGATTCATACCCGCTCATCGGTACGCCCGGCCTTCAGGCGGTCCGCCAAATCCGCTGTAGGCGTAGCCGACCATCATTTCAGGTTGAACCGACAAAACCGCGTCGTCCCGCATCTCTACCACGATCGGCTCTCCACAATCGAGACAGGGAGCGTCCACACGTACCATTTTTCCAGGAAATAGCCAGCGAACCGCCAGCGCTTCCAGCCCTCACTGAGCGAACCACTTCTGCTGACCGTTGATGGTGATGCGATACTGAGTAGGCAGATTGTTAAACGGGGCAAAGGAAGCGATATAATCGGTGCCCGGAAAAAGCCAGCCTGGGTAGCTCCCACCAGCGTATGAGGGACAGGGTGCTTCCATCAACTCGTGAAGCAATTTTCGACCCTCCTCAACGGAGACGCCTAGGTCCTTTGCTAGCTCGGTATAATGGGGCGCCTGCCCCGTAGCAATGAAGCGTTGAATGATTAGGTGAAATACCCTGTCGAGAAGTTTTAAATCGGCCATGGGTTGTGCCTCCTTAATTCAGTCAGTTACTTCACAGCACCTTTCTTAGGCTGCTTTCGCATGCCAACCCGCGCTGCCTGTTCGCTTCACACTAACGGGATCTCGCTATTTTCCAGCATGTCCGATGGCATGTGTGATACTTTGATAGCTTGCTCGATATCGGCGTGGTCCCAGAGCATGAGCCGCCCTCCGTCGTATACTTCGCCGTGGTCGATGGTAATTGACTGTTGGAAACAGGCCACGTCGATGGGCGCGTGGGAGCGACCCACGTGGAAATGGACGATCATTGGGCTGCAGTGGGAGTAGCTGTACCACTCTACCGGGTTGGTCGCGCGGGCATAGGGGACCACGGTCATCGGATTCACACCCGCATGCCAGGAATCGATGTAGCCGTCGGTCTTGTTAAGCGCCGCCAGCATGCGTCCTTCGCCGTCTCCACCTTTGACCGAAACGACACGGCCGTCCTGCAACTCCAGGGTCAGCGGATTCGTCTCGTTCATAGAGCCGAAAGCGGCGATATGATCTGCAACAATGACGCCTTCTGTCGCCACTGCAACCGCCGGACTGTGCACTCCACCCGGAAAGTTTCGCCGCGCACGGCCACCTTCCTCCTCTACGAAATAGGCTTGTGCCACCGTGCTTTCGCGGGGGCCGAACGTGCCGCGCACGTCGGTGCCGTTGGGACTCGTGATGCGCCATGATTTGCCTGGCGCCGATAGGGTATCGATGGTCGCCGCCATGGCTTTTTGCACGGAGTACGGAAACGCCGCCCATTTCGTTGCCATGAGTTGTACCGTGCGCGCGCGATTGGGCACCCGGGTGCGTTTTTCTCCGGGAAAATGCGGATGGAGCGCCTCGCGCTTCAGCGAGGGATAGTGGGAAAAAAGCACGTCGGCTTTAGCGTAGGCGTTCAGAACATTCGCCGGAATGTCATCGGGCCGGTCTTTGGGTATCTTCGGTCCCCAGATGACGTTGACCTGTGCGCCACAGTTCTTGGCTTTCTCGGCAAGCGCAGCGGCAACCGGCTTGTCTGCCGCGCCCTCTTCGCTCACCACGTAAACCCTTTGCCCGCGCTCTACCGCGCCACAATCCTCGACACAGTTCTTTATGCCGGCTTCGAGCTTGTCAGTCATGGTTTGTCCGCTCCTTCCTTTCGAGATCTAGGTTATCTACGATCGTAGGAATTTCTCTACCCGACGCGTTCCCACTGGTTTATGCCGACTTCCCAGCCTTTACTTTGGGAGAGATCCAAACGGTTACCTTCAGGGTCGGTAATCCGATACTCCGCGTAAGGCCGGTCATCGGGCCGTTTGTTGACTTTCACGACGCTGCTCACATCCTCCATGGTCGCTTTCAAATCGCGCACGAGAAAGCCGATATGATTGATGCCGAACTTCATCTCATGTCCTTTCGAGCCAGAATTGTAGAAAGGATGGATGGCCAAGTTGATGTGCTCGTCGCCGACGAAGCGGTTGAGCTTACCGGCCTTGCGATAGTCGAATCCGCTTGGCACTTCGACAAAACCAAAGACCTCGCTGTAAAACTCTCTCATCCCCTCCGGGTCCATGGCGTTGTAGGCGATATGGCGAATGCCCGGTATGCGATGCTCTTCGATCACGCCGAAGGACTTTTCTGAAATACTCACCGGATTGCCATCGGGATCATGAATGCGAATGACTCCGTGATGCAAATCCCCGTCTTCCGGAATCACCGGCCCGCGCGGAAAAAGTTTCAAGTAGCGGTTCTTTGTCTGCTCGACGCTCTCGACTTGAATACCGATGTGATTGAGACCCGTCTCCATGCGCGGCTCGCAGAGCGCCGGGCGCTTCTTGAAAAAAGTCAGGTTCAAAAAGCCGTCGGTGATCGAGACATCACCCGCGGACGACCTTCCCAGTTCCTTGGTGCCCATATAGCGCCCATAAAACTTCGCCAGCTCCTCGGGGTGGTCGGAAATGAAAGCAAGGTATCGGATGGTCGCCATTGGTTCGCCTCCGTTAGGTGAGTTGCAGAAAGTGAGGATTTCGATCGCTGCCGAATTTAAAGATCGGAATAGATCACGCTCCGGGCTGCGTGATTCTACGCGAGTATCGAAACGCCGGATAAACCCGTGTCATGAGTGAAACCTAGTCGAGCCCGGTGTCGGGAGTCAAGGACTTTTGAAACTGTATTCCTGCCGATGGCGATCCTTAGAGCAACGACTAAAGTCCAACTGTTCCGCCGGACCGCGCCGTCAATCGGCAGGTCGATAGGCCCACGTTTCAACCCCGCCCCCGACGACCTTTGAAAAGAGCGCAAATTCGGGCTCCGTGGAGGTTCTGAACAGGTGAGAATCGCACTTGCAATCGCTGCAACCGAATCCTTGAATCGAAGACATCCCCTCCGTAGCCGAAAAGACACCCGCCCATCGATGCTCAAGGCGCCTTGTTTCGTAGCTGTACCAAGAGCCGATGGGGCGTAAAAATTCTCGCAGATAGTCGATATGCCAATGCAGCCGCTTGGCCTTTCGACAATGTCGCATTACCCGGGCTCGCACGCCGCCCGGTCCGAAGGCGCTGCCGACGTAGATATAGTACCCCGGGATCAGGTCGAGTTGACCCCAACGACCAACTTGGACCATAGCCTTTGATCGACTTTTCAAAATCAGTGCATATGTTCCAGGTTGTGATTTCATCATGCAGTATGGCTGGCTAACGCGAAGGCTGGGCGGCTAAAAAATGGAGTCATTCGATCACCCAATCCAGTCATCGGCTCAAGCTGCGGGTTATGCGGCTGGCTTCCCCCGCAACGCCTCTACCCACTTATTCGCTCGACCGGCGAAATAGTCGAGGCGCCTATCCTCCACATGTGCAAGGTCCCACACAGCAGCCTGCTTGACGTCTCTACATTCGTGGGCATCGCAGGGGTGCCAGATACACCGTCGTAAGTCAGAACAATCGAGTCTGTTTTCAAAGGGTCTTGATTGAACCGGAGAACCTTCTTGGGAAGCTCCGCCGTGATGGGAGCAAATCCAATCTTGGTCCACCTTCCTTTAGAATATGCGTGACGAATAACCCATATAAGACTCTCTCCGATACGACCTCTTCGGGTGCTGGCATTGTCTCGCCAGAGACACGAAGTTCAATAAGCGCCTATTCAGGCTCATCAAGCATTTGGCCGAATCCAAAGTAGCCGTCACCCAGCGAAATCGAGACTAAAACTCTCTTGGAGCATCTCTGTCGCGGCTTAGTCATATGGGTATCTGCACAACTATTGAGTGAGTTGTTCAGCCTGCGCTGTTTTTGACGGCTTATACCGGCCGGATTTGCTTGATGCTCCAGAATAATTTGCTCACGTATTTCGCGCATTTCCAACGCCAACGTCAAGCCAATCTCTCCCAACAACTGCCGCCGGCGCGGATGCTTAATCCCCAATCGGCCGGCATTCAATCCCCGAAGTAACGTCGTGTTTTCAAGTTCTCAGAACCGGTGCGCTGGATTGTGAAGCCGTAGAATTCCGAGGACGTTCTAACACTAAAATTAATTTTATTTAGGGACCGAGCTTTCTCGACAACACACGAAGTTCACCATCTTCATGCTCATCACCACTTCCTTTTTCTGGTTAAGCACTTCGATGAAAGTGCGGACGATGCCGCGGTCGGGGCGGGATTCGGAGCGGCGGGCTTCCAAGACGGTTGCGCGGACCGACAATTCATCGCCGGGAAAGACCGGCTTGTCCCAGCGCAGCTCGTCGCCGCCGGGGGAGCCTAAATTCGCGACCTTGGAGAGATAATTTTCCGTGTAGATGCGCATCATCAGCGCGGCGGTGTGCCAGCCGCTGGCGATCACGCCGCCGTAGATGCTCTGTTTCGCCGCTTCTTTGTCAACGTGATAGGAAAGCGGCACGTAACGCTTGCCGAAGGCGAGGACTTCTTCTTCGTCGACGGCGATGGAGCCGAATTCGTGCACGGTGCCGGGAACGTAATCTTCAAAGTAACGATTTTCGGGGGGATGGGCAAAACCGGAATCGTCCATCTTTGCCTCAACGGTGAAACTTTTATTGCTGTTGGCTGGTCGGCTGTTGCTGCATCACGCGTGCGACTTTGCCAGTGATGTCGTCGGCACGCAGGATGTCGCTGATGATCGCCACCGAGTTGGCGCCCGCTTGCCAGACTTGCTGGACGTTTTGTTCCATGATGCCGCCGATGGCGACGATGGGGAGTTTCACGCCCGCGCGAATCTGCCGAAGCATGTCGAGACCGCGGGCGGCGAAGCCGGTGTTTTTCGTCGAGGTGCCGAACATCGGCCCGAAGCCAATATAGTCGGCGCCGTTTCGCTCGGCTTCTTGGGCCTGCGCAAGATCGTGGGTCGAGATGCCGATGATTTTGTTGCCGACCAGCTTTCTGCCGGCGACGAGCGGCAAATCCTCTTGGCCCAAGTGTACGCCGTCGGCGGCGCAAGCGAGAGCGATATCGACGCGATCGTTGATGATCAGCTTGCAGTTCTGTGTGCGGGTTCGCGCCCGAACATGCCGCGCCAACTCACAGAAATCGGCCGGCGTCAGCGATTTCACCCGCAGCTGGAGCCATTGAACGCCGCTTTTTAACAATTGTTCGAGAACCACCTCGGTGGACCGTCCGGCGGTTTGCTCGGGGTCGAGAATCGCATAGAGCGCTGGAAGGTCGAGCAGCGGCATGGGTGCTTAAGCCGGTTGTTTTTTAAGCTCGATACGCAGGTCGGTGATTTTTTTGCGCAGGGTATTGCGGTTGATGCCGAGAATTTGCGCGGCGCGGATCTGATTGCCGCGGGTTTTTTTGAGCGTCAACTCGATCAACGGCCGCTCGACCCTTTCGATGACCAAGGCATATAAGTTGTCGACATCGACGCCTTCGGTGCGGCGAAAATAATCTTCGAGCTTGTGGCGGATGATTTCCTCCAAGGAGAGCTGGTCGACCTCCATGGATGTCGCCGCCGGCTTGCTTTGCAGGGTGAAATCCTTGGGGAAGAGGATCGGACCCGAGGATAAAACCGCGGCGCGGATCAGCGTGTTCTCCAACTCGCGCACGTTACCGGGCCAGGAGTGTTCTTCGAGCCGCTTTTGCGCTTCGGGCGAAACCCCGGAAATCTGCAAGCCCATCTCGCGGTTGATCTTGTCGATGAAATAGCCGATCAGCAGTGAAATATCACCGCGCCGCTCGCGCAGCGGCGGCAGATAGATGGGGATTACCTTCAAGCGAAAGTAGAGATCTTCACGAAAACGTTTTTCCTTTACGGCTTTGTCGAGATCCTGATTGGTGGCGGCGAGAATGCGCACGTCGGCTTTCAGGGTATCGCGTCCGCCGACCCGGCTGTATTCGTGATCCTGGAGCACGCGCAGGAGTTTGGTTTGCAGGTCCAGCGGGATATCGCCGACTTCGTCTAAAAACAGCGTGCCGCCCTCGGCCAGCTCGAATTTGCCCAGGCGGCGATCCAACGCGCCGGTGAAAGAACCCTTTTCATGGCCGAAGAGCTCGCTTTCCAGTAAGTCGCGCGGGATGGCGGCGCAGTTGATCGCTACGAAAGGCTGGTTCCAGCGCGGGGAGTTGTAGTGGATGGTCTTGGCGACGAGCTCCTTGCCCGTGCCGCTCTCACCCAAGATTAAGATCGTTGCCAAAGTATCGACGACTTGACCGATGGTTTTGTAGACCGACTGCATGCTTGAGCTGGTTCCGATGATGTTGACGCCCGGCTCGAAGCGTTTCTTGACTTCTTCCTTAAGCTCGCGAAAGTCGCGACTGAGCTTGTGGCTGTCGATGGCGCGCTTGACCAGCACCAGCACTTCATCGAGGTCGAAGGGCTTGGTGATGTAGTCGAAGGCGCCGTTCTTCATGGCGCCGATGGCGTTGCGCATGGTGTTCTGCGCGGTCATCAGGATCATCGCCGTGTCGATACCGTTTTCCTTGAGGTCTTTGAGCAGATCCAAACCATCGACGTCGGGCAGTTTGATGTCCATCAGCGATACGTCGAAGTGGCTGTCGGCGAGCAGCCGGCGGGCGGTGGCGCCGTTGGCCGCAGTCTGCACCCAGTAACCCTCGGTCTCGAGGGCCTTCTGCAAGACAAATCGCAGCGACTCTTCATCTTCGGTAATTAGAATTTTTCCTTGATCCATTTTTAGTCGGCCACCACCAATGAGATTCTAAATGTGCTGCCCTTCCCCTCCGTGCTTTCGACCCGGATCGTGCCGCCATGCTCCCTGATGATGCGATAACAGGTCGCCAAGCCGAGCCCGCTCCCGTTGTTTTTGGTCGTGAAGAACGGCGAAAAAATATGCGGCAAATCTTCTTCGCGAATGCCCCGGCCTTCATCGGCAAGATCAACCCATATGAAACGATTGGGTTCCGTGCCGTGCTCCCGGATATGATAATCGGTCTCCACCCTGGTGGTTACGAGCAGCGTCCCGCGGTCCATAGCTTGAAAAGCATTTTTTACCAGATTGAGAAATACTTGGGTGAGTTGGGCGCGATCACCGCGGATCGGCGGCAGGCTCGGGTCGAACCACTTCCGCACGGTGATTTCCTTGTCGTCTTTGTTTTGGCCTTCGAGCAGCAAAACGTCTTCCAAAATTTCGTGGATATTCACCGGGGCGAGCGTCAACTGCGCCGGGCGCGATAGATCGAGCAGCTGCTCGATTAGCTGATTTACCCTGTCTACTTCGCGGATCATGATGTCGGTGAACTCCCGCACCGACGGTTCGCTGTCGCTGGAACGGCGCAGTAGCTGGGCGGCACCTTTGATGCCCCCCAGGGGGTTACGTATTTCATGGGCCAGGCCGGCCGCTAACGTGCCCATCAAGGCCAGGCGATCGGCCCGTTTGAGATCCTCCTCGAGTTCCTTGCGGCGCTTGATGTCGCGCAGTAGTAGGATCGTGCCGACAAAGTGGCCGTGGCGGTCTTGCAGCGGCGAAACCGTGACGCCGACGGGAATCTTTCTGCCCCAACGAGTGATAAAATCGCCCTCGCCGCGGGCGCGCTTTTGGCGCGGCGGATGGGTTCGTTTGACCAGATCGATGAGCCAGGGCTCGCGCTTGAAGATTTGCTCCAGCCGCTGCCCGACCGCGGCTGCCGAAGAGATGTCGGTGAGCAGCTCCGAAGCTTCGTTAAAGAAAATGATCTTACCGTCGGTGTCGAGCGAGACCACGCCGTCGTCAAGGTTGGCGAGGATTTGCTCCCAGGAAATTTGCGCAGGCGAAATTCGTTTCGCTGGACTCGAAGCTTTCATGGACGGTGCGCCGATTAAAAACAGAATCATAGCAAATACCCGCAGGCGTGCAACGCCGCGAGCGAACCCAGGCCTTGCATTGCCGAGCTCCGGTATGGTATCAATTTTCTTACACTTTAGGAGTCAACACTCAAAGTGGGCTTTGCCCGCTTTTTTTGTTTTTAGAGGCCGCAAGGATGGATGCGACCATTGCCCGCATTTGGGAGCTAGCCGCGCCTCTGGCGGAAACCCAGGGCATGGAGATAATCGACATTGAACTCCGGCGCGAAGGGAGCCGTACCGGTCGCGTTCTGCGCTTGTATCTCGACAAAGACGGCGGTCCGAAGATGGACGATCTAACCCTGGTGAGCCGGGAATTGAGTGCACTGCTCGATACGCACGACGTAGTGGAGGGCGCTTACACTTTGGAAGTGTCCTCGCCAGGCATCAATCGGCCGCTCAAGCTTCCGGAACATTTTGTGCGTTTTGTCGGCAAGACCGTTCGCGTGCGAACCCGGGAGTTAATCCAGGGCCGAAGGTCGTTTCTGGGCCGGCTGTTGGAGGTCTCGAACGATAAGATCGTCGTGAATCAAGACGGAACGCGTTGCGAAATCCCGTTTTCGCTGATTGAAAAATCAAATTACGAGCACGACTGGAGTGCCGAATATGCAGCAGGATCTAAATAGAGTCATCGAACAGGTGAGCAAGGAAAAGGGAATCGACAAGACGATTCTCATCAGCGCCTTGGAAAATGCCATGGTCTCGGCCGCCAAGAAGAAATTCGGCCACAATCGCAAGATCGAGGCGCAGTTCAATACGGAGATCGGCGAAGTCGAGCTGTTCGAAGCCAAGACCGTGGTGGAACAAATCCAAGACGAGGCGACCGAGATTACCTTAAAGGAAGCCCGGGAGACCCTCGATCCCGACGCCGAGGTCGGTGACGAGCTGTTGTGCAAGCTCGATTCGAGCCTGTTCGGACGCATCGCGGCCCAGGCCGCTAAGCAAAACATCGTGCAACGGTTACGCGACGCCGAGCGCGAGATCATCTACAACGAATTCAAGGGCCGCGAGGGCCAGTTGGTCAACGGCATCGTGCAGCGTTTCGAGAAGCGCAACATCATCGTGAATCTCGGGCGCACCGACGCGATTCTGCCGGAAAAGGAACAGGTGCCGCGCGAGCGCTACCGCCAGGGCGACCGGATCCGCGCCTATATTGTCAGCGTCGAAATCACCAGCCGGGGGCCGCAAATCGTGCTGTCGCGCACCCATCCGGGCATGTTGATTCAACTCTTCGCACAGGAAGTGCCGGAGATTTATGAAGGCATCGTCGAAGTCAAAGGCGCGGCGCGGGAGCCGGGCGGACGGGCCAAGATTGCCGTGGTTTCGCACGACTCTGACGTCGATCCGGTGGGAGCCTGTGTCGGCATGAAAGGCACGCGGGTGCAATCCGTCGTCCAGGAGTTGCGCGGTGAGAAAATCGATATCGTGCACTGGATTCCCGATCAAGCCGAATATGTCTGCCGGGCGCTTGCGCCGGCGAAGGCTTCCAAAATCATCATTGACGACGACGATCACACCATGGAAGTCATCGTTCCGGACGATCAGCTTTCGCTGGCGATCGGGAGAAAAGGTCAGAACGTCCGCTTGGCTTCTCGTCTCACCGGCTGGCGCATAGATGTGCGGAGCGAGGCGGAGGCTGAAGAAGAGACGCGTCGGGCTCGCCAGTCGATCGGTGCGATCCCGGGCATCGGCGATTTTGCCTCCGAGTTGCTTTATCAAGAGGGATTTAAGTCGGCGGAAGATATCGCGGACAGCGAGCTGGCGGAAATTCTCGATGTCGAGGGTATCAGCAAGGAAAAAGCCGAGGCTTTGCATATTTCGGCAAAGCAGTACGTGGCCGAGAAGCGAGCTCAAGAAGCTGAGGCGGCGGCGAACGAAGCAGCCGCTAAAGAAGCCGCTGCGAAAGAAGCGGCTGCGAATGCGGCGACCGCTGTGGCAGAGATTCCTCCGGAGAGCGCGCCCGAGCAAGAGTCGCAACCCGAATAGGCGTGACGCAAACTAGATGGCAGCCGCAGCGAACTTGCCTGGGCTGTGGGGCGCGAGACGATCAAAGACGGCTGCTGCGCTTGGCGGTGACGGAGCAGGGCCGGCTGGTTGTCGATCGCGCTAACGGACGCGGCGGGTATTTGCATCGTTACGAGCAGTGTTGGCGAAAGTTCTTGGGACGAAAAGGATTGTATCGCGCCTTTCGGGTTGAAGTTAGCCGAGCCACGAAGGAACAGTTGATGAAGGAACTCAAGGGTCGAGACTGGGAGTAAGCAGAGATGGGGAAGACAAGAGTCCATCTATTAGCCAAGGAATTGGAAGTTGAGACCAAAGATCTCATCGCTCAGCTTGATAAGCTGGGCATAAGAGGGCGGAAAGCCCAGAGCGCGCTTGAAGACGACGACGTGGTGCGCGTGCGCGCAGCTTTTGCGGCTCAGGAAAAACCTCAAGTCCATGTCGGCGAGGAAAAAATTGTCGCCGATCGCTTGGTTAAAAGCGAAGACGAAGGCGACGGAACCGAAGCCCGTGAAACCGTCGTCGAGCGCCGCGTGCGCGCCAACGTGATTCGCCGGCGGGTCAATCGCACGGAGGTTGCACCGAGCGAAACTGCGACCGCCGCGACTGAAATTGCAAAATCTCCGTTCCCAGAACCCGCCGCCCCAGAGATCGAAACGGCCGCGCCGGAAACCCCGGCTGATATAAACCCAATCGAGATGACACCGGTGATCGAATCTCCCTTTGAACCGGCCACGCCATTGGAGCCTCCAGAAGAGTCTCAAGCGCTTCCTTTGGAGCATGAGACCCAGCCGTCTTTGGCTGTTACACCGGCGCCGCAACCAGCGTCGTCGCAGAGCGAAGCCGCTGCGCCGGAAGCGCCGCGGGGCGCGCGCATTCTTGGCCGCATTGATCTGAAACAAACCATGCGCATTGAACCGGCGCCGACGCCGTTGCGCAAACCGCCGCCAGGCGCTCCGGGAGCCGCCGGCGCGCGCGCGAGCGAAGCCGATCGAACCCGCCCGGCTGACGGCACGGTCGTGCCAGCGGGCGAGGACAAGCCGAAGGCTGGGCGCCATAAGAAGCGCGTCGTTAAGAAACAAGACGTGCTGGAAACCAGAGAGAAAGAGCTGCGCGGCGGGCGTTTCCCGCGGAAGAAAAGAGTTTTGCCCGGCAAAGAGGTCAAACAAACCGAGATTACGGTTCCGAAAGCGAGCAAGCGGGTCATTAAAATTTCCGAAGTCGTCACGGTCGGCGATTTGTCCAGAGAAATGGGCGTCAAAGCCGGCGAGGTTATTAAAAAATTGATGGGCATGGGGATGATGGCGACTATCAACCAAGTGCTCGACACCGACACGGCAACTTTGATCGCCTCGGAATTCGACCATCAGGTCGAGAACGTCGCCTTCGATGTCGACAGTGCTTTGGAGGTCGAACATCAAGTCGAAGATCAGGAAAGCGCGCTCTTGCCGCGTCCACCGGTGGTAACGATCATGGGCCATGTAGACCATGGCAAAACTTCTCTATTGGACGCGATCCGCAGCACCAACGTGACGGCGCAGGAGCATGGTGGCATCACCCAGCATATCGGCGCCTACCATGTGTGGGTCGACGGGCGCAGCGTGACTTTCCTCGACACGCCGGGCCACGAAGCTTTTACGGCGATGCGCGCGCGCGGCGCTAAAGTGACCGACATCGTCGTGCTCGTCGTCGCCGCCGACGACGGTGTCATGCCGCAGACGGTGGAGGCGATCAATCACGCCCGCGCCGCCGAGGTGCCGATCCTCGTGGCGGTCAACAAGATCGATCGGCCTGACGCTGACCTCGAGAAGGTGAAGCGAGGTTTATCAGAACACGGCCTGGTCGCCGAAGATTGGGGCGGCGACGCGGTCTTTGCGCCGGTGTCAGCAAAAACTCAACAAGGTATCCCGCACCTGCTCGAAATGTTGCTCTTGCAAGCCGATATTTTAGAACTCAAGGCAAATCCGGATAAGCTTGCCCGAGGCACTATCGTCGAAGCCAAGCTGGACCGCGGCCGAGGACCCGTGGCGACCGTGCTCGTGCAGGAAGGGACGCTGCGCGTCGGGGATGCCTTTGTCTGCGGCGTCTATTATGGCAAGGTGCGCGCGATGGTCGACGATCATGGGCGCAAAGTCGAAGTGGCGCCGCCGTCTTTTCCGGTGGAGATTCTCGGGCTCCAAGGGGTGCCGCTGGCCGGCGATTCATTCGTCGCGGTTGCCGACGAAGCCAAGGCGCGCCAGGTGGCGGAATACCGTCATAGCAAACAAAGAGAGACCGAGTTGGTCAAGTCGAGCAAGGTGTCCCTCGACGAGCTCTACAATCAAATCAAAGCCGGCGATGTCAAAGAGCTCCGCGTTGTGCTCAAAGCCGACGTGCAGGGTTCCGTGGAGGCTTTGACCGATGCGCTCAACCGGATGTCCACCGATGAAGTGAAACTCAGAGTCATCCACGGCTCGGTCGGCGGGATCACGGAAAGCGACATTCTGTTAGCCACGGCGTCGAACGCGATTGTGATCGGATTCAACGTACGACCGGAATCGAAGGGTGCGGCTCTAGCCGCCCGAGAAGGCGTCGATGTTCGGCTCTATACGATTATTTACGAGGCAGTGGCTGATATTCGCGCGGCAATGGAAGGCATGCTCGAGCCAACGTTCCGCGAACAAATCCTGGCCCGGGTGGACCTCCGCCAGACTTTCAATATCGCCGGCGTCGGCACGATTGCCGGATGTTACGTCACCGAAGGCAAAATCGCGCGCGGCAATCTGGTCCGCCTGTTGCGGGACCATGTGGTAGTCTTCGAAGGCAAGTTGGCGAGCCTCAAGCGTTTTAAAGACGACGTGCGTGAGGTGGCGGCCGGATATGAATGCGGTCTTTCCCTGGAAGGATATCAGGACATCAAGCAGGGCGATACCATCGAGGCCTTCGAGCGCATTCCGGTCGTGCGCCGGATCAGCACCGCGCCGTCCGGGCGCGAAGCGGCGCGGCTCGGCGGCACGTAGGCCGCCGGCAGCATGGAGATCCGTCCAGTCCAATGGTCGTGGGAATCCTTAAAATCAAATTGATGATTCCCGAAAACCATTCGCTCAAGGGAAAACGCGGAATTTTGAAACGTATTCAAGCGCGGGTTGGCAACCAATTTAACGTCTCGGTGACCGAGTGCGATGATCAGGAACTGTGGCAAAGCGCGGTGTTGGGCTTTGCCGCGGCCGGTACGAGCCACGCGATCGTCGAAGCGACGCTCCACAAGATCGTTGAATTCGTCGACGGACTCGGTTTAGCCGAGCTCGGCGAGGCAGAGGTCGAAAGCTTTCATTGCTGAACCCCTGATCCGTTCGCCGTCGATTTTGAATTCATCCTCCCTGTCCTATCATGGAATACCAACGATCAGATCGTGTCGGTGATTTATTGCTTGAAGTGATTGCCGATCTGTTGCGCCGCGAGATCCGCGATCCGCGACTGCAGTGGCTGAACCTCACCGGAGTGAAGGTCAGCAAGGATCTCCGGCATGCCAATGTGTATTTCAACCTTCTCAGCGCGGCGGAAGATGATAAGGATGCGGCAATGGCCGGGTTAAAGAGTGCCGGTGGATTCATTCGTTCCAAGGTAGGTAAAAAACTCAATCTGCGGTTCGTGCCAACCATTGAGTTTACCTACGACGAGAGCGAAGAAGAAGCCCGGCGCATCGACAGTTTGCTGAACAAAGTCAAGCAATAAATTCCTATCGCTCGAAGTCTTCGGTTTCATTGTGATACGCCAAATTTCCGGATTTTACTATGAGCATGACGCGCAGCGGCATTTTGCTAATCGACAAATCGGAAGGGCCGTCTTCGGCGCAAGTAGTGCACCGGGTTAAGACCCTGTTGCAGGCGAAAAAAGTCGGTCATCTCGGCACGCTCGATCCCTTTGCCTCGGGACTGCTCCTTATTGGCATCAACGAGGGAACCAAAATCGCCGATCTCTTTCTCGGCGGGGTGAAAAGCTATCGCGGCGTGATTGCCTTGGGAATCGAAACCGACACCCAGGACCGCACCGGTAAGATTTTGCAGGAACGACCGGTAGGAGCGCTCGAAGATGCGCATTTGCGCGCCATGGAACAAAAATTTACCGGCGAATTGCAACAGGTGCCACCGATGTTCTCGGCGTTAAAAAAAGACGGTGTTCGCCTATACCGCTTGGCGCGTCAGGGTAAGGAGGTCCCTCGCGAACCTCGCCGGATTCGGATAGACCATCTGTGGTTAAGCCGGTTGAGCGATTCGGAGCTCGAGTTCGAGACCACCTGTTCGCGCGGAACCTATATCCGCACCCTGGCCGCCGATATGGGCAAACAACTCGGATGCGGCGCGCATTTAAAGACGTTGCGGCGCACGGCCTGCGATCATCTGAAGGTTGAGAATGCGGTCCGAGTCGAGGAACTTGCAAGCCGATGCGCCGCGGGTGGCTTGCCCGTGCTGACGCTGCGAGAAGCACTAAGCCATCTACCGGCGGTCACCTGGCAAAGCCGGTATTTGTCGCGTTTGCGGTTGGGGCAGCAGGAATTATTGGCGCAAATCGGCAATCCTCTCGGCGGACAAAATTTGCTGGGAATTCTCGAACCCTGCGGCGACCTCGCCGCCCTGGTCCAGTGGACCGAAGATCTGCCGGGCGGCCGTTGGCGTCTGTATCGGCTGTTTCAGAGCTGAGCATTGACATCGCTGCGAGGGATCAGTTACGTTAAAATCTCTCCGAAAACACGCGACCTGAATTTGAGACCATTGAACGGTCGAGTGAAATTTGGTTTTTGTTTTCCGGAGTTAAGATCGGTGATCTTAGGAAAGGAATGATCGGAATCTCATGAACCAGTCGACAGGTGCCATGCCGTCAAATTTGCATATTCAGAATTGGGTCAAAGAAATGGCCGCGATGTGTCAGCCCGATGATATCTATTGGTGCGACGGATCGGAAGAAGAAAAGGAAAATCTGACCGAGGTAGCGGTCGCCAGCGGTGATCTCATGCCGCTGAACCAAAAGGAGTTGCCGGGTTGCTATCTGCATCGGAGCGCGGCCAACGACGTAGCCCGGACGGAAAATCTCACGTTCGTTTGCACCAGAAGCCAGGAGGAAGCCGGCCCTAATAACAACTGGATGGAGCCTGCGGAATCTTACGATCGCCTGGGTAAAATCTTCCGCGGCGCGATGCGCGGCCGGACCCTCTACGTGATTCCGTTTCTCATGGGGCCGCAAGGCTCGCCGTTTAGCAAGGTGGGCATTCAGGTCACCGACAGCGTTTACGTCGTGCTCAATATGCGCTTGATGACCCGGATGGGCAAAGTCGCTCTCGATCATCTTGGCGCCTCCGACGATTTTACCCGGTGCCTGCATTCCAAGGCCGACCTCGACATGGAGCGGCGCTTCATTTGTCATTATCCGCAAGACAACACGATTTGGAGCGTCGGCTCGGGGTACGGCGGCAACGCGTTGCTGGCAAAAAAATGTCTTGCGCTGCGCATCGCCAGCAAGCTCGGCCAAAAAGAAGGGTGGTTGGCCGAACATATGCTCATCGTCGGTATTGAAAGCCCCGACGGCGAAATCAGTTATGTTTGCGGCGCGTTTCCGAGCGCCTGCGGCAAAACCAATCTCTCCATGTTGGTGCCGCCGCCGAGCATGAAGGGCTGGAAGATCCACACGATCGGTGACGATATTTCGTGGCTGCGGATCGGCTCGGATGGACGGCTCTGGGCGATCAATCCGGAAGCCGGCTTTTTCGGCGTAGCGCCGGGCACGAGCTCCAAGACCAATCCGAACGCCATGGCGACGATTAAGAAAGACGCAATTTTCACCAACGTGGCGTTGCGCTCGGACGGCACGGTTTGGTGGGAGGGTCATGACGATCCGACGCCGAACAACGCGCATGACTGGAGGGGCAGAGCTTGGGACCCGCAGAGCGGTCATCCCGCGGCGCACCCCAACGCGCGCTTTACGGCGTCGATCAAACAGTGCCCGACCTATTCTCCCGAATGGGAAAAACCCGAGGGGGTGCCGATCAGCGCGATTCTTTTTGGGGCGCGGCGCAACAAGTTGATACCGCTAGTCTACCAATCGTTTAACTGGCAGCACGGCACATTTCTCGGCGCTACCCTGGCGTCAGAGACCACCGCGGCGGCGACCGGTGCGGTGGGCGTGGTGCGCCGCGATCCGATGGCGATGCTGCCTTTCTGCGGTTACAACATGGGCGACTATTGGGCCCATTGGCTTTCGATCGCGCGTCGGGCGAGCAATCCACCGAAAGTTTTTCGCGTCAATTGGTTTCAGCGAAATGATCAAAACAAGTTTATCTGGCCGGGCTTCGGCGAGAACTTGCGTGTGCTGCGTTGGGTGATCGAGCGCTCGAAGGGCGGCGGCGCGGCGGATGAGACGCCAATCGGATTCGTTCCCAAGGCATCCGCGCTCAATGGCGGCGATTTGAAAATTTCAAAGGGCGATCTCGATCGGCTCGTTCGCGTTGATCGCGAAGGTTGGAAGAGCAATTTAAAAAGTCAGGGCGATTATTTCGCTACGTTCGGCGATCATCTGCCGACGGGTATCAAAGACGAACACAAAGCCCTGGCAAGTCGCCTTAAGGCATAGAGTATTTCTGGCGCGGGGATATCACGACGTCGGCGGACTTCCAGGGGCGGGAACGATAGATCAAAGCCAGCACGATGTTTCCGACTGGGAGATTCGCGCCGACGCGGTGAACCAAGCGTCGGGTGCAAAGGGCATCAAACGAACCGAAGGGAACGGACGGTTGGACAGCAGCGAGAGCTGTCCAACTTAGCAAGTCGGGATAGCAAGATCGGCGTGATGGACGCATTACCCGCCATTCCTGAAAAGTACCGAAGAGTTTCCTCGATAATCTTTAAGCTCCGCAACCGCCAGTTACGTTGGAGTACTGGCCCTCGAGAGGGCCAAGGGTGAGCTTAATTTTTAAGTTGCATTTTTCGGCTACTGTTCGTACCATTTACACTATAAATTAGGTAAATGCGTTTTTTAGAGCCTCCATCAATCCATCGACCCAATGCAAAAGCGTGCAATATGGCCCAGGTAGCCTACGCTACGGCCTTGCGCTGTATCGGCCAGGATCTGGAGCGGCGGGGATTGAAGGCTTTTGATGTTCGCGTTGGCCGAGACGAATACGTTGTCGATTGCGCTTACCAGGAACCACCGGCGCCGACTCCGGTTTCGATTCGTTATGCTATTGACGATATCGAAGAGCTCAATCGAGCCGGTGAAAGCAAACGCGGCACGATACTGCCGGCCACGGAATTTATCAATCATGTCCAGATGTTTCGGACGATCGGCGGCTTCCTTGACAATAATGAGGCGCAACTGATCCGCGTGACCAACAATGACGCGACCCAAACGGGATCGTTGATAAGAGTCGAATACTTCACAAAAGATGGCGAGCGAGTCGTAGATGACCGAGCAGGCTCAGCAATTTACGACATGTGCGTGCAAATGTACAAGCAGAGAGGCAAACTAACCGGCACCAGTGGTCAACGCGGACGCTGAGGGCTGAGTCTAGCCGGATTGAACTCAACGAAGAGAATCCTTTGCAGCTTGCATGGCGAGATAATTTGTCTCGGGGGCGTCGCGAATATTGGACACGAATTTCGACTACTATTCCCTTTTGAATCTCAAGCGAAGCGCGAGCCAGGAAGACATCAAGCGGGCTTATCGTAAAGCTGTCTTTCGCTACCATCCGGATCGTAATCCCGGCGACGTAGAAGCGGCGGGAAAATTCAAGCAGGTATTAGATGCTTACGAGGTGCTGTCGGACGCAAGTAGGCGCGCCAACTATGATCAAGTAACCCGCCCCGCCGAAGCTGAAAACGAAGTTGAAGATGAGCCAACCAAAGAAGAAGCTCCGCAATTCGGCTCCGATCCCGGCAACGGTTTTCATTTCACCCAGGATTTTAAGCACAAGGTCGAGCCGGAGCCGAAGTGTCCTTCCTGCTCGGTCGTGGGCACCGACCATATCGTCTCGCGCAAAGCCGGATCGAGCTCGGCGCGCGGCAAGCAGTTCATCCTGTCGCCTTTCAACATTATCTTCTGCAATTCCTGCGGCCACGTTTACGGTGTGACGCCGTCGTCCAGCTGATATCCGATAGATTCTTTCTTCGCCAGCGGCTGTGGACTCGCTCAAACTCGGAAACCGGCCGCGAATACGTGGACCGACAGTCCATCTCTTGAACCGAGTTTAAGATTTTCGCCGAGGTTGAAATTCGCGCGTCCAAAACGTCAAAGAGGGGATATCGATAACTGGCTAGAGAATTCCTATTCCTGACTCAGTGCATCACCCCACCGCCCTCGACGACGAGCAGTTGGCCGGTGATGAAGTCGCTGTCGGAGCTCGCCAAGAAGAGCGCGGTGCCGACGATGTCGGCCGGGGTTTCGACGCGGCGGAAGGCGCGCTTGTCGATGCTGCCCTCGCGCCGTTTCAAGACTTCTTCAGACACCGACTCTTCGCTCATGGTCGAGCCGGGCGTCATGCAATTGACGTTGATGTTCCATTCGCCCAGTTGGCGCGCCATGACGCGGGTCAGCGCGACCACGCCGCCTTTGGCGGTGGTGTAGTGTGGCATATTGCCCGAGCCGCTGAAAAAAGTCCCGGAGGCGATGTTGATGATCTTGCCGCTTTTCTGCTGCTTCATTATCGGAATCACCGCCTTGCTGCAGAAAAAGACGCCGTTCAAGTTGACTTCCATCACCCGGTCCCATTCCTCGATTGCCAACTCTTCCACCGGCCCTTTCCACAATCGTTGCGTGACGTAGATCGCCGCGTTGTTGAGCAGCACGTCGATGCGGCCGTATTTCTTGACCGTCTCCTCCATCAAGCCCTGGACATTGGGAAAACTGCGCACGTCGGACGTCCTTGCCCAGGCCGAGCCGCCGCTTTCGGTAATCGCTTTAGCTGTGGCTTCGCCGCCCGGCGCGTCGATGTCGGCGATAACCAGATGTGCGCCCTCTTCGGCGAAGCGCCGGGCGTAGGCTTTGCCGATGCCGTGGGCAGCGCCCGTGATGATGGCGACCTTGTCTTTTAATCGCATTCGTCCTCCCAAACGGCGTTGCCGCCGAATCGTTGGTACTGCAAGCGGCAGGTGCACGGTCTATGAGAAGCTCGGCGTTTTGCCGCTAAAGAACTTTTCAAGTTGCGCCGGCGGAAAACGCAGGCCGATGAAAAACGCGCCGAACAGGCCGTAGGCGGCGCTGGCTTCATCGAAACGCATCTCGTAGACAAGTTTTTTAAACACCAGCGGGTCGTCGGCAAAAAGGTCGACGCCCCATTCCCAGTCATCGAAGCCGATGGAACCGGAGATGATCTGGGTCACACGGCCGGCGTAATGGCGGCCGATCATGCCATGCTCGCGCATCATACGCTGGCGCTCGCGGATTGGCTCGCTGTACCAGTTTTTCGTCTCACCGCGGAACTTGTTCATCGGATAGAAACACAGGTAGCGCCGCTGGGGAATTTCCGGCCAGAGGCGGGGCGCTGAGTTTTCACGCTGCTTGGTCAGTTCGGCCTCGACTTCACGGTTCCATTCGGCGGTTCCCGGTTTTAGTCCCTTCGCCGTCCACTCGTCGTACGCTTTGACCGATGCCTCGTAAAGCCCTAGTTCCACCACCGACACATAGGAAGACGTTGGTTCGAGAAACTCATTCAGCTCGGAGCGGGCGACGTTCAGCTCGGCGTCGTTCAGCTCATCCAAAGTCTTGCGAAAATGCACCAGCATCAAATCGGCCTTGTGTCCGACCATGGAGAAAAGACCGGTCGTTGCTTGCGTTTGCTGCGCCATGATGCCGAGCATCGCCCGGGAGCCGTCGAGAATATGTTTTTGATCCGAAGAGCCGAGACCGCGCCACGCGGTCCAGCGCACGCGAAACATCTGATGAAGTATGAACGAGCCGTCGAGAGTCAGCGGCGTAGTGGGCAGCTCGGCGTTTTGTCGGTTGGCTGGTGGGTGTTCCATGGTGCCAGTTGTATTTTGCTGTCTTCGCGCGCGATTCGGTTTTACATCGGCTGGGGCGAAGAGCCAGGCGGCGTAGGCTGATCCGGTTTGACGCCGCGCATTTTGTTCCGTAGCGCTTGAAAACCGTGTTTTGCAAGACGAAAAATTTTCGGTATCAGCCACACCATCAAACCGAGGAAGGCCAACACCAGGATCATCATCACAATCGGGTGATTGAACATCAGCCAAACACTGCCTAAAACGGTGACGTCTTCAGCGAAGCTGGCGATCCAGTTGCTGAACGGCTCCGGACTGGCGTTGATCGCCAGTCTCGTCGTCGCCTTGGTGCCGTGCGCGACTAGTGCGATGGTGCCGCCGCCGAGCACGGCCATCAATTCCAACGCCGGATTCACGTCGCCGAGCGAGCGCGCTGCCAGGATCGCACCGGCCGGCACGCGTATGAAGGTGTGCAGGACATCCCAACCGGTGTCGACGTAAGGCACTTTGTCGGCGACGAATTCGATCACGTACATGATGCAGGCGATGGCGATGACGCCGGGATGGGACAGGACTTCGAGACCCGGCGGCAACTGGATCATCTCCAAGCGATTGGCGATGCCCAGCGCCGCGACGGTGGCATAGAGATTGATTCCCGAGGTCCAGGCCGTGCCCATCGCCAAACTCAATGCTTCAATCGTGCCCATTGGATCACCTCGATCCCGGTTCTTATAAGGACCGGTGTATTATAGCTTTGACGTTGCTATGGGCAAAACTATAGCAAAACTTCGGGGCATGAATCATGCCATTAAATTTTATACTTACCGGCAATCCGGTCCTTGTATTCCTTGGTAAATGCGTTCACCGCCGGGAACTGGTCCATCCACTTATAGGGCCGGCAAGCGTCGATGAGCACGCGGTCGGATGTGTAACCACGCGGTGAGCGTTCTTCCGGTGGCATGGCCGGCTCACAAACTGAAGCCCAGACGTCTTTGATGATGTCGATGCCGCCGCGCACGTAGCAGCGCGTGGCGATGGCCCAGATCACTTCGCCCGGGTTGGTGATGTCGATGTCGTCATCGACGACGACAACAAACTTGCCGCCGTAGGCGCCGGCACGGGCGCCGGCAGCGACTAGCAACGCTTGCTTCGAGTGGCCGGCGTAGCGCTGCTTGATCGAGACTACGGTGAACGGCCCCGGCTGCCCACCGTAGACAAATCCCCACACGCCTTTGACTTCCGGAATGCCGGCCTTTTCCAACTGCTCCCACAAAGTCGCGGCGCCCAGTGGCATCGGCAGGTAACTCGCCGGCGGCTTGAGCGGCGGCGCGCCGAGCAGGATCGGATTATTTCTGTAGTACACTCGCCTTACTGTCATCACTGGAGTTTCGCCGACGTTTTCTTCCGTAAAATATCCAGGCCACTCGCCGAAGGGGCCTTCCTTCGGCATATCCTCGTCTTTCATCGGCGGTAGTTCGCCTTCGAGGACGATCTCGGCGTTAGCCGGAATCGGCAGACCGGTGGCCGCGCCGCGCGCGACGGGAACCGGCGCGCCCTGTAAATAGCCGGCGAATTCCAATTCGTTGACATCCGGCGGCAGCGGCATCTGCGCGGCGAGAAAAACCGCCGGACCCTGGCCCAGCGTGATCGCGATCGGCAGCGGCTTGCCGGCATCGCGGGCGCGTTCGAAGGCGAGCCGGCCGTGTTTGCCCATGTTCATCTTGACCGAAACGTGATTTTTATCCTGTACCATCACGCGGTACGTGCCGATGTTGACCTTGCCGGTTTCCAAATCTTTGGTGATGACACCGCAGCCGGTGCCGATAAACGGCCCGCCATCGAGATCGTGCCACTTGGGTGTCGGGAATTTGTACAGATCGACTTGATCGTCGACCATCTGGTTTTCCATCACCGGGCCGCCTTCAACTTGCTGCACTGGGACAGGTTTGTAGGCCGCAAGTTTTTTGCGCCAAGCATAGAGAAAATCGATGCCGTTCTCTTCATTGATGCCCATCGCCGGGCCGGTGCGCTTGCAAGTGCGAAAAACGTTGGAGATAACGCGGAAGCCCGACGGATAGTTTTTGAAATTATTAAACAGCAGCGCCGGTCCTTCTTGCTCGGCCGCCCGTTCGGTGAGCGCGCCCACTTCCAGGTTCAAATCCACGCCGTTGAACTCGCGCAGCTCTCCCATCTCTTTGAGCAATTCGACGTAGCCTCTCATATCGGTAACGTCAGCCATTTGTCCTCCTGATTTGCGGTTTATAGTATTGTGGCAAGTCAGGCGAGTCAAACGAGCTGCGGGATGTCATGCCGCAAGGGTTTTGCTCACCGCATTGTTGCAGGCCTATAAGTGAGCGGCTATACGGTTCAGGTCGATGAATCAAATCGAAAACCGCTATTGCAGTTGACGCACAGCAACCCCAACTTGACTTTAAGCCTCCATCCTTTACTTTAATTTGTGATGCAGCGATTCTGTTTTGGCTTTTTACTTGCCTTGCTTTCGGTTTTCACCGGATTAGCCCCCCTCAACGCAGCTCAGGTGCAGGAATTCGTCCTCGATAACGGTCTCAAGGTTTTACTCCTGGAGGATCACAAGAGCCCGGCGGTGACCTTTCAAGTCTGGTACCGCGTCGGCGCGCGCAATGAAAAAGACGGCAAAAGCGGCTTGGCCCATTTTCTCGAGCACATGATGTTCAAGGGCACGCCGACCACCGGGCCGGAGGAGTATTCGCGCATCATCGCCAAAAATGGCGGGCGCTCCAACGCCTTCACCTCGTCGGATACGACGGTCTATTTCGCGACCATGAGCCGGGAAAAAATCGACATCGAGCTCGAACTGGAAGCCGACCGCATGGCTAACGCGCTCCTGGGTGAGAAGTATTTCGAGCCAGAAAAAAAAGTCATTCAAGAGGAACGCCGCCTGCGCACCGAAGACAACCCGATCTCGGCATTGAGCGAAGTCGCGAGCGCGGTCGCCTTTACGATTCACCCCTATCGCCGGCCGGTGGTGGGCTGGATGGAGGATATTCAACACCTCACACGCCAGGACCTGGTAAATTTTTATAAGCTCTATTATGCGCCGAACAACGCCTATATCGTCGTTGTCGGCGATTTCTCAACGGAGGAAATTCTGCCGAAAATCAAGTCAGCCTACGGCAAGATTCCGCGCGCCGCGCCGGCTCCGAAAGTATGGGCCGAAGAGCCGGAACAGCGTGGCGAGCGCAGTGTAGTATTGAAAAAGGAAGCCGAGCTGCCGTTTACGCTCATGTTCTACCGCGCGCCCAACCTCAAAAGCCCCGACAGTTTCGCGCTCGATCTTTTGTCGGTGGTTCTGGCCGGCGGCCGCAGCTCGCGGCTTTATCATGAGCTGGTTTATCAGAAGCGTTTAGTGCGCAGTGTGGATGCCGACTACAGCGGTGTTTCCATCGATCCCATGGGATTTTCCATTTATGCGCAGATGCTTCCCGGGATCGAGCCCGCTCGCGTCGAATCCGAAGTTGATAGTCAGCTGGAAAAAGTTAAGGCTGAATTGATCAGCGATCGCGAATTAGTAAAAGCTAAAAATCAAATCGAAGCTGCATTTGTTTTCGCACAGGATTCGATTTTCGGCCAGGCGATGAAGATCGGTTACTACGAAGCGGCCGGCGGCTGGCGGCAGATGGACGATTATCTCGATGGCATTCGCAAGGTTAGCCGCGAAGATATCCGCCGGGTGGCGCGGCAATATTTAATTCGCGACCGCCGCACCGTCGGCACGTTGATTCCAACCAAAGACAAGCCTCAATGAAAAATCTCCGCTTGTGGTTGCTCGCCGTCCTGGCAGTGATCCTATGCTTGCGACCGGTGCAGGCGGGCATGGTGCCCAAACGCATGGTGCTCGATAACGGTCTCGTGCTTCTGACCTCGGAGCAGCGCGCCTTGCCGATGGTTTCGATCGAGATGCTGATCGACGCCGGCTCGCGCTACGAAAGCGCGAGCCAGGCGGGCTTGGCCAACTTAACGGCGAGACTTCTGACTTATGGGACACAGGGGCGCAGCGCTTTGCAGATCAGCGAGGCGCTCGATTTTATCGGCGCTCGTTTATCGGCCGGCTGCGGCGAGGACGTTGCCAGCGTCAGTCTGACGATTCTAAAAAAAGACCTCGCCACGGGACTCGAACTGCTGGCGGAAATTTTGACAGAATCGACGTTTCCCCAGGCGGAAATCGACCGCCAGAAACAAGCCATCATCGCGTCCATACGCGCCCGGGAGGAAGATCCCGGTGCGGTGGCGGCGACCCAATTTGCCGCTGCTCTGTTTCCGCGAAGCCCCTACGGCCGGCCAGTGGAAGGCGCCGAGGATTCGGTTAAGGGCCTGCAGCGGAAAAGCCTGCAAGAGCATTTTGCCCGCTATTACCGCCCTAATCGCGCGATCATTGCGGTCGTCGGCGACGTCGCCGAAAAGGAGATTGCCCAGGCCCTGAACAAGTCCTTCGGCGGATGGAACAAGGGCGAGCCGAGCGGCAAGCCGCTGGTGCCGGCAATCATCGGCGCGCCGGAGCAACTGCGCGTCAATAAAGACTTGACCCAGTCGAATATCATTCTCGGACACAATGGCATAACGCGCGGCAACCCAGATTACTATGCTGTTCAAGTGATGAATTATATTCTCGGTGGCGGCGGATTCTCCTCGCGGGTGATGGATTCCATCCGCAACGAGCGCGGGCTGGCCTACTCGGTTTACAGTTACTATGCGGCGGAAAAGAGCCACGGCAGCTTTCAGTTCGTGATGCAGACCAAAAACGAAACCGCCCTGGAAGCGATTCGGATCGCCAAGTATGAAATCCGCCGGATGCGCGAAGAACCGGCGAGCGAACAAGAATTGAACGATGCGAAAGACTATTTGATCGGCAGCTTCCCGCTGCGCTTCGACACCAATCGCAAAGTTGCTGGCTTTCTCGCCCAGGTCGAATACTATCAGCTCGGTTTGGACTACCCGGAGCAATATGCGGCGCTTATTCGCAAAGTTAGCGGCGCGGATGTGCAGCGCGTCGCCCGACAGTATTTGCTGCCGGAAAAGCTGATCACGGTAATCGTTGGCAATTTAAAGAAGTTGGGCGACAAGCCATAACGCCGATTCGAAAGACAATCATGGCCGTCCAAATCGTGGTCGAATTCTTCTTGAGCATGGCACCAGGTTTGCTGTTAGAATAACCAACCGGCAATTAAGAGCTTGACAGCCGGTGACGGGCTGCGCCATATTCGCTCCGAGTGTCGAATGGCAAGTCGTCCCGCGATTGAGTTCCCGGTTTATGTCGATGAAGACCATATTGATCATTGAAGATCATAGCGACATGCGCGAGCTGCTGATGTGGCAGATTGAGCTGATGGGGTTTATGCCGATCACAGCCAAGCGCGGTAAAGAGGGCGTCGAAATGGCACTCAGCGAGAAGCCTGAGCTGATTATCATGGACATCATGATGCCGGGCATGGATGGCTGGGAAGCGGCCCGGGAGATTCGCGCCCATGCCGAGACCAAGGAAATTCCGATTTTAGCCGCGACGGCGCTGTTTCGCGACTCCGACCTCAAAACGTGCATCGAAGCTGGTTGCAACGATTATATCGTTAAGCCATTCACGTTCCAGGAGCTGCAAGGGAAGGTGCGGGAATTGATCCCTTCGACGAGCACGACCTACCCGCTCTGATTTCTGCTCCACTGCCTTTCCCGTCGCCAATCGAATTCTTGCTTGAGAATGGGGCACGTCGATGTCGGCGCGTGAAAGAGCTGTCTTTGTCGTTCAACGTCTTCGCCAGGAAGGCCATGAGGCTTATTTTGCCGGCGGTTGCGTGCGCGATATGCTGCTCGGCAAAACGCCGAAAGACTACGACATCGCTACCGGCGCCAAGCCCGACGACATCCAGCGTGTTTTCTCCGACACCGTGCCCGTGGGCGCCGAGTTCGGCGTCATTCTCGTGCTGGTCGACGGCCGGTCCTTTGAGGTCGCCAGTTTCCGCTATGACGGCCCTTACTTGGATGGGCGGCGGCCCAGTCAGGTGCGCTATGGCAGCTTGCAAGAAGATGTCTTGCGCCGCGACTTCACGATCAACGGTATGCTTTATGATCCCATCGAGGACCGGGTGATCGATCTGGTCGAAGGCCGCAAGGATCTCGGGCTGCGCCGAATGCGCGCCATCGGCGACCCAGCACAACGGTTTTCAGAGGACCGCCTGCGCATGCTCCGCGCCGTGCGTTTCGCCGCCAGCTTGAAATTCGAGATCGATGACGCGACCTTTACGGCTATCCAGCAGATGGCCGCAACCATCACGATGATCGCTTGGGAGCGAATCGGCGACGAAATTACACGCATATTGACCGAAGGAGGCGCGCGCCGCGGCTTTGAGCTGTTGGACAAAAGCGGTCTGCTAAGAATTTTGTTGCCTGAGATCGATGCCCTCAAAGGCACCTGGCAGAGCCCGGATTACCACCCCGAGGGCGATGTTTTCACGCATACCCTGTTGTTGTTGAACCACTTGGAGGCGCCGAGCGAGACCTTGGCCTACGGCTGTCTGCTGCACGACGTGGCAAAGCCGCTCTGCTTGCGGCGCGACGGCGAGCGCGTGACTTTTTATGGCCATACGGAACAAGGCGCGGCGATGGCCGAAGCTATTCTCAAGCGACTCAAGCGCGGCCGTGCGGTCTGGGAGCGGGTCAGCTTTCTGGTGCGCAATCACTTGCGTCATGTGCAAGCGCCGGAAATGCGCTTAAGCACGCTCAAGCGCTTCTTGCGCGAAGAAGGCATCGATGAGCTACTCGAGCTGACACGCATCGATGCTCTGTCATCCAACGGCGACCTGAGCTATTACGGATTCTGTAAAGAACGGTTGGCTGGACTCGAGGAGGAAGAAATTCGGCCCGCGCCGCTCGTGCGCGGCGGCGACTTGATCGCCATGGGATTGACGCCCGGGCCGCTGTTCGCAGACATTCTGCGCCGGGTCGAGGATCAGCAGCTCGGCGGCGAGCTTAACAGCCGAGAGGAAGCGCTGGAGTGGGTCAAACGAAATTATTCGCATCGAGGTTGATGAATGAAAAAAGCACAGGCCTATAAAGTCGTCGGGCACGCCGAACCGCGCTCCGATGGCGCGGAAAAAGTTACCGGTAAAGCCATCTATACGGTCGACGTGAAGCTGCCCGGAATGGCCCACGGCAAGATCCTGCGCAGCCCCTACGCGCACGCCCGGTTGATCCGCGTGGACGCCGGCAAAGCGGAAAAACTGCCGGGTGTTTTCGCCGTGATCACCCGCGAAGATCAGCGCCACTTCGCCATGTTCGGCGCGGCCTACAAAGATCAAACCATCGTCGCAGTGGACAAAGTGCGCTACGCCGGAGATCCGGTGGCGGCAGTGGCGGCGGTCGACGAAGCGACTGCGGAGGAGGCGCTGGCGTTAATCGAAGTCGACTACGAAGAATTACCTTCGGTGACCGGTTTGGATGAAGCTTTGGCTCCGGGCGCGCCGCTGGTTCACGATGTTTCGGCGAGCGGCGGCGAGCTGATGGGCCAGCGTTACGAGGCGCCCAGGGAATTTTCCGGCACCAATCTTTGCTACCGCTTCAGCTACGTTAAGGGAGACGTGGACGAGGGCTTTAAAAAAGCTGCGCATATTTTCGAGCACATTTTCACCTTTCCACGGGTGCAGCACTTTTCCATGGAGCCGCACGCGACGGTGGCCCAGGTGGAAAGCGATCGCATGACGCTATGGGCCGGTACCCAGGAGCCGTTTACTCTGCGCGAACATCTCGCCTATATTTTCCATATGCCGCTCAACAAAATTCGCGTCATCGTGGCTTATCTCGGAGGCGGCTACGGCGGCAAGTTGGCGGTGAAGACCGAGCCGCTGGCGGCGGCGTTGTCGTGGAAGGCCAAGCGGCCGGTGCGTCTGGTGCATACCATCGAAGAGAGCTTTCGCACGGTGACGCGCCACCCGGCGCGGGTGAAAATCAAGACCGGAGTTTCCAAGGAGGGCAAGCTGGTCGCGCGGCAATGTGTGATTCACATGGAAACCGGCGCCTACGCCGATGCCGGACCACGGGTGACGCAAAAGGCCGGCTACCGCTGCTTTGGTCCTTATCGCATGCCGCACATGAAAACCGATGCCTTTACGGTTTACACCAACACCGTGCCCGCCGGTGCCTATCGCGGATTTGGCACGCTGCAAGTGACTTGGGCCTATGAGTCGCAGATGGATATCATCGCCGAAGAGCTCAGCCTTGATCCGTTGGAATTTCGCCTCAAAAATCTGCTCAAGAAAGGCGAGGTCTACACCCCCGGCGACACCCCGGTGGATTGCGATCTCAAGGCAGGGCTAAAGCGCGCCGCGAAAGCGATCGGCTGGGGCGACAAGAAAAAGCCCAATCGCGGCCGCGGCCTCGCGGTGTGCATAAAGGACGGCGGTGGCACGTATAAAGTTTCTTCCGCCGCGGTGAAAATGAACGCCGACGGCAGCGTGGTTTTGCTTACCGGGACGGTGGAAGTTGGGCAGGGCGCGCGCACCGCGCTGAGCCAAGTGACCGCGGAAGAATTGGGCTTGCCGTTTGCCGCCGTGACCGTGGCGCAACTCGATACCGACGTGACCCCTTACGACGTCAATACCAACGCCAGCAGCTCGACGGTAGTCATGGGTCTTTCGGTCCAGCGGGCGGCGCAGGATTTGAAGCGGCAGCTGCTCCGTCACGCTGGTAAAATCCTCAAAGCTAAACCGGCACAGCTCACGCTCCACGGCGGCAAGGTGCACGGCCCGCGGCGGCAAAGCCTGTCGTTCGAGCAGCTGATGCACAAAGTATTTCTCTCCAAGGCCGGCGAAATGATCGGCCGCGGCGCCTATCAAGACATCAAAAGCTCAAAGGCTGCGCTTGGTTCGCCGACGACTTTTTGGGAGATCAGCTGGGGCGGGGCGGAAGTGGAAGTGAACCGCGACACCGGCGAAATTAAACTGATCAAATATGTCTCCCTCGCCGACGTCGGCAAGGCGATCCATCCGGTGCTTTGCGAAGGTCAAGACGAAGGCGGCGTGATGAATGCCATCGGTCACAGTCTGTTGGAGGAGATGATTTACCAAGACGGCCAGTTGTTGAACCCCAATCTGGTCGACTATCGGGTGCCGACCTTCGAGCATATGCCCAGGGTGTTCGAGTCGATTTTAGTGGAAAGCCAGAACGGTCCCGGGCCGTTCGGCTCCAAGGGTACCGGCGAAGGGGGCTTGTTGCCCGTCGCCTCGGCGATCGGCAATGCGCTTTACCAGGCGACGGGCTTGCGGCTCTATGATCTGCCGCTCACCCCTGAGAGAGTTTGGCGTGGGTTGCAATCGCTCGAACTGTGATCATTCGTCATTCGTGAAGATGGCCGGGTTGAAGCGATGCGTCAATCAATGCGGCCGGCAACGAGGCGTCGCCCCACCGCGCGACTCGTTTTTTTTACTGCCCGCCTTGTATCAGCGTGATCAGGTAGCCTTCGGGAAATGGCACATTGAGCATCTTCTCAAATAGGCCCCAGTAAAATAACCAGGAAAAAAATGTTACGGACGCGGTAATAAACCAGCTTTCCTTGGCGAACCTCAAGTAGAACAGGATTGTCAGAGGCACCGCGTAAGAGAAGCCGAGCAGCCAAATCGCCAGGAAGAAAGCAACAATCCACAAGATGATCGCGACGGTTCGCTTGCGAACCAGTTCAGGGGCAATTTCGACTTCAGTTTCCACCGACTGCGCCATCCCACCTACGGTTTTTTTCTTTTTGCCACGAAGATCTCTGAAGAACTGGCCGAAGGCTAAAATCAACGTCGGCGTGCCGATGACCCAGGGGAAGAGACCGGCACGGTAGCCGAAATCGCGGCTGTTCCAGAGCGCGATAGCGAGTACCACGATCACCGCTAAGGTGAACAGTGTCGGCGCGCCGAATTCGAGCGGCTTATGGTCTGGCTCATCCGCCGTCGACTCTGGTTCATTCTCTGCTTTGGCCGTCTCCCGCGCTTCCCGGTAGCTCTTGATCATCGGGTAAAAAACTCCAAACAGCGTCAAAGCAAAAATTCCCAGCACTCCGGGCCTGGCGGTCCAGCTCAAGCCGTAATTGTCGGTGGATAAGAACAGCCGGTTCTCCGCCAGGGGGCCGAGCACAAGCCCCAGCAGCACCGGCGGCCGCGGCCACTCCAACTTCTCCATGACCCAGCCGAGCGCGCCGAAAAACATTACGATGACCATGTCCTCGAAGGCGTTCTTTTCGGCGAAGGCACCGAGGTAAATCAAGATCAAAATGATGGGAATGATGATGCTGCCACGAACCTGGGTGACTTTAGCCAGCGGTTTGAGAAACAAAAAACAGATCGCCACGGTGATCATATTGGAAATAATGATGACCCAGACAAAGGAATAGGTCAGGTCGAGCTTGCCTCTCGGCGGCGGGAGCAACATGTCCGGGCCGGGAACGATTCCCTGAATGATAAAGGCACCGAGCAGGATCGCCATGGTGACACTGGCGGGGACGCCGAAGGCGATCGTGGTGATCAAGCTGCCGCCCAGGGTGGAATTGTTCGCCGCTCCGGGACCCAAGACCCCGCGCACATCTCCCTTGCCGAACCTTTCTTTATCCGGCGAGCTCTGTACGGCGTGGGCGTAGGCGAGCCACTGCGTGGTCGCGGCGCCCATGCCGGGAATAATTGCGGTTAAGGTGCCTAGGGCGCTGCAACGAATGACCAACCACCAATGGCGAAAGGTGTCCTTAACGCCCTCCATGACGCCGCCAAGTTCTCCGACCTCCTGCTTGGCGATGCTGGTACCTAGCACGGCAAGCTCGATGGTTTCAGGAATGGCATAAAAGCCGATGGTGATCGGCACCAGGCCGATGCCGTCCCAGAGGAAAAGCTGACCGAAGGTGTAGCGTTGAATTCCCGAAATCGGATCCAGACCGATAGTGGCGAGCATGAGACCGATGCCGCCCGAGACCATGCCCTTAAGCACGTCCTCACCGCTGAGCGCGGCAACGAAAGAAATGCCAAGAATCGCCAACATGAAAAATTCCGGCGAGCCGAAAGAAAGCACCAGCGGGCGGATGATCGGCACGGCGGCCCCGAGAGCGACGCCGGCAAACACGGCGCCGACCAGCGAGCTCATGAGCACGGCGCCCAAGGCCCGCCCCGCCTCACCATTGCGCGCCATGGCGTGGCCGTCGATGATCGTCGATGCAGTGGTCGGTTCGCCGGGAACACCGAAGAGTACCGACGTAATGTCGCCGGTGGTCGCGGTAACTGCGGTCATGCCGAGCAGGAAGGCAAATGCCTCGACGGCGGTCATCTTAAATATAAACGGCAGCATGAGGGCCATTGCCGTGGGTCCGCCTAAGCCCGGGAGGATCCCAACCACGAAGCCGATCGCGATGCCAACGATCATCAAATTGAAAGTCGACAAATTGAAGCACTGAAGAAAACCGGAAACGAGTGCGTGTAACATGTCCATGGATATATCAATCCTCCACGCCAAGCGCGCGGTGTCCGTCGCTAAATATCAGCGGAGCATCTAGTTGTAAAGAACCTCTTTCAGCTTGGCTACCGAAGTAGGATCGAGGTTGAACAGACCGGAAAGGGCCTTCTCTATTTCGTCGGCCGGGTGACGAGCCGGACGGGCAGTCCGACTGCAGTTTTTAGAATTCGGGTGGCTTTGTCCGGCGTCTAAGTGCCGCGCGCGATGCCGCCCATCTTCCCCGGGGTCTTCGACGCCGGCCATTTCTCCACGCTGGTGATGCCGCTCGCCTTGGTCATCGCTCAAACGACATGGTCGCTGATCGGCGCGCCGGCTTGTGCGCTTGCTCATTACGATGGCAGAGAAAAGCGCGAGGCTGCCTGAAGCTAGCCGATCGAAAATTGCAAATCATTTCTTCTATGATCTAAACCTCGTTTTTCTGCGTGCAATGCCCTAAACGTGAATAGTAAGATGGCATTGTGTTCGGCACAGGAGGTCACTAAAATAAACCCGGTCCCGAGCGTTGAGCTGCGTCGCGATGGAATTGCTGCGAAATCCAGGAGAACGGCTATGGCGGATCAATTCAAAAACTATGTCGATGGTAAATGGCTGGCGGCGAAATCGGAGAAGGTTTTTGAAAACCGCAATCCCGCCGACCGCAACGACCTGATTGGTTTATTTCCCGCTTCTGCAGTCGAAGACGTGGACGCGGCGGTGCAGGCGGCGAAAAAAGCGTTCACCGCATGGCGTTCGGTGCCGGCACCGAAAAGGGGTGAACTGCTCTATCGCGTCGGCGAGCTGTTGCGCCAGCACAAAGAAGAGATCGCCCGCGGCATGACGCGCGAGATGGGAAAAGTCATCAAAGAGACGCGCGGCGACGTGCAAGAGGGGATTGACACGGCTTTTTACGTTGCCGGGGAGGGGCGGCGGCTTTTCGGCCAGACCACTCCGGCCGAGTTGCCCGACAAGTTCGCTATGTCCGTGCGCACGCCGTTAGGTGTTTGCGCGTTGATCACGCCATGGAATTTCCCTATGGCGATCCCGACCTGGAAAATGTTTCCGGCGCTGCTTTGTGGCAACACCGTCGTGCTCAAGCCGGCGGAGGATACGCCCCACACGGCGCAGCGACTGATCGAAATTCTAACCGAAGCGGGTATTCCTCCCGGCGTGGCAAACTTGGTGCACGGCCGCGGCGAAGAGGTTGGCGCGGCGTTGGTGCGCCACCCGGATGTTCAGCTTGTGTCATTCACGGGCTCGGCTGCGGTGGGACGCGAGATCGCGTCGGTATGCGGCCAGCATTTAAAGCGCGTTTCTTTGGAGCTCGGCGGCAAGAACGGGCAGATCGTGATGGAAGACGCCGACTTGGAGCTTGCCATCGAAGGCGCGCTGTGGGGCGCTTTCGGCACCACCGGTCAACGTTGTACCGCGACGAGCCGGCTGATCGTGCACCGCGACGTTGCGAATACCCTGACCGATGCGCTGGTGGCGCGTGCGCAAAAAATAAAGATCGGCGACGGTCTCGATGAAAGCGTCGACATGGGACCGTTGATCAATCAAACAGCCCGAGAGAAAGTTCTGCGATACATCGACATTGGTAAACAAGAAGGCGCGCGTGTACGGACCGGCGGCTCGATCTACGAATCCAGCTCCTTCGCCAACGGTTATTTTTTCCAGCCGACAATCTTTGATCAAGTGAAGCCGGCCATGCGTATCGCCCGGGAAGAGATCTTCGGTCCGGTGCTGTCGATTATCGAGATCAACAGCTTCGAGGAGGCCATCGCGGTGCTGAACGGTACGGCTTACGGTTTGTCGAGCTCGATTTATACTCGTGATGTGGCCCGCGCGTTTCGCGCTATGCGCGACATCGAAGCGGGCATCACCTATGTGAACGGGCCGACTATCGGCGCGGAAGTTCATCTGCCCTTCGGCGGCGTTAAGGACACCGGCAACGGCCACCGCGAAGCCGGCACCACGGTTTACGACATATTTAGCGAGTGGAAGTCGATTTACGTCGATTACTCGGGCAAGTTGCAAAAGGCGCAGATCGACAACAACTAAGAGCTTAGAGTCCAGAGTCTCGGCTCTAAGGTTATTGAAATTCGTCTTTCAACCCTAAACACGTGACTCAAGACGCTAGACGGAGAATTTTAAATGAAAGCACCCCAAATCAAGACCTCCCTGCCCGGTCCCGAAGCAAAAGCGATCATCGAACGGGACCACCGAGTCACCGCGCCGGCCTATGGGCGGGTCTATCCGCTGGTGGTCAAGCAGGCCCAAGGTATGGTCGTCGAAGACGTCGACGGCAACCTGTTTCTCGACTTTATGGCCGGCATCGCCGTGGCCAACACGGGTCATTCGCATCCTCGCGTGGTACAGGCGATCGAAGAACAGGCAAAAAAGTTTCTGCATATTTGCGGCAGCGATTATTATTACGAACCCTTAGTCGAGCTGGCGGAGAAGCTCAACCGGCTGGCGCCGGGCGCGGCCCCGAAAAAAGTGTTTTTCACCAACTCCGGGGCGGAAACCGTGGAAGCAGCGTTCAAGCTTGCGCGCCATCACAGCAAGCGTCAGCATATCATCGCCTTCCACGGCTCTTTTCACGGCCGGACGCTCGGCGCGCTGTCGCTGACCGCCAGCCGTTCCTCGCACCGTGCCCACTTCGGCCCGCTGATTCCCGGCGTGCATCATATCCCCTATGGCTTCTGCCACCGCTGTCCCTACCAGTTAAAATATGGCTCTTGCGGTATCGAATGTGTGCGGGTGCTGGAAAAGATTGTTTTTCGTTACGAGGTCCAGCCGGAGGAAGTGGCGGCGATTTTCGTCGAGCCGGTCCAGGGCGAAGGCGGCTACGTGGTGCCGCCGCCGGAGTATCTACCCATGCTCCAGGAGCTTTGCCGTAAGCATGGAATTCTCTTGGTGGTGGACGAGATTCAATCCGGCTTCGGCCGCACCGGCAAAATGTTTGCGAGCGAGCATTGGGGTATCGAGCCCGACATTCTTTGTGCCGCCAAGGGCATCGCCAGCGGCATGCCGGTCGGCGCGATGATTGCGCGCGCGGATATCAGTACCTGGGGGCGCGGCGCCCATGGCAGCACTTTCGGGGGCAATCCGGTTGCTTGCGCCGCGGCGCTGGCGACGATCGAATTACTCGAAGCGGGTCTGGTCGAAAACTCCGCCAAAGTCGGCGCCATCCTCAAGGACCATCTGAGCGCGCTCAAGGCGCGTCACTCGGTGATCAGTGACGTGCGCGGTTTGGGTCTGATGATCGGCGTCGAATTCGAAAAAAGCGACGGCAGTGGCGCCCCCGATGGCGAGCTGCGCGATCGCGTCATGCAAAAATGTTTTGAGAAAGGCTTGTTGCTCCTGAGCTGCGGCGAGAGCACGCTGCGGTTTTGCCCTCCGCTGATCGTCAAGCAGGAGGAGGCGAACACCGCCGTGACGATTTTCGATGCAGCGATTAGCGCGGCCGCATAGTGGTCGCCGAGCTGCACACGCCGTTTCAGCCGGCCGTCCGGCTACTGGAGTTTGGTTTGTAATTCTTCGACGAGCTGAGCAAGCTCGCCGTCGTCGGGATTGAATTTCAGCGCACCGCCGAATTCATCCAGCGCTTTCTGGATCATGCCTTTGGTCAAATAAATCCGGCCGAGATTTATATAAGGAAAGTGACGCGGCTCGTAACGTTTTGCTGTCTTGGCGCGTTCGAGCCAGGGAATTGCATCGTCCGGCCGCTGTTGCTGCATGAGATACACGCCGATATCGTTGTATGGGTTGCCGAACTCGGGATCGAGCTCGATGGCAATCTCGCACTGGGCGATGGCCTCGTTAAGGCGGCCAAGAAAACTATAGGCCCAGCCCAAGTAGGTGTGCGCATCGGCAGTGGGATGGAGCGCGATGGACTCTTTATACAAGCGAATCGCCTCGTCGAACTGCTTTGCAATCTGATGGTTCATCGCCTCTTCGATCAGCTCGAGGGCGCGTTTTTGCTCTTTAGTGGTTGCCATCGACATCCCCTACTCAATATTGTCTGTCCGTCACTTCGTCATCGTTTTTAAACGCCCCAGGCGCCGCTCAGTTGAATGTTGGCGCCATTGACGTAGCGGGCCTCGTCCGACAACAAGTATCGCACCGCGGCAGCGGCGTCGTCTACCGTGCCGACGTAGCCCGCCGGGATGAACTTGACCATTCGCTGGAGCTCTTCCCTGGGGGCGCTACCGGAATCGATGAAGCCGGGTGATACGCAATTCATCGTGATGCCATCGGCGGCGATCAGCTTGGCGAAGGAACGGGAGAGCGCCAGCAACCCGACTTTGGTGATGTAATGGGCCGTGAGCTGGGGTTGGGCGATCAGTTGCTCGGCATTGGCCATGCTGAAACAGACGATGCGTCCCCAGCGGCGCTCTTTCATGATCGGTATGACCGCTTGGCTCAAATAAAAAACCGGATGGAGGTTGTTGTCGAACATGGAATGCCAGCCGTCGTGGGTTTCCTCCAACAGGTTCACGCGGTGGTAGGGGCCTGCGCCGTTGATCAGGGCGTCGATCCGGCCCCATTCCCGGTGCACTCGCCGCACTAGTTCACTCGCCGCCTCGGGATCGGAAACGTCAGCCTGAACGGCCAAAGCTTGCGCGCCGGTTTGCTGGGCAGCATGGATGACCTCGGCCGCGTCTTTGGCGCTGGTACGGTAGCATATCGCGATCGCCCAGCCGCGCGTGGCGAGATCCAAGGTGACCGCGCGGCCAATGCCGCGAGCGCCGCCGGTAATCAAGGCTACTTTTTGATCGATCATGAATACTACCAACGAACTATTGCGGGCCTTCGTCCGGGTTAAGGATTCACTCCTCAGTTTGCATCGCCTAGCGCTAGCTCCCCATCCTTAGCTGTTTTCTCTTCGATCCAAGGTCTAAACTTTTCGTACAATTCCTTGAGCTTTGCCTTATAGTGTTCGACGTTTTCATCGGGATGCTGCGGATCCCAGTCCTTTGCCAGCTTGCAGTTGTCGCTGATTCTTACCTTCGCCTTCGCGCCGGTGACGTAGTACGAGATCTGGTCGCCGGGCTGATAAGGTCGCTCGGACTTCAGCGCCAGCTCGTAAGGCGCCGCGGCATTGCGTTTCTTCGCCTTGACTTTTGTCCGGTAACCGTCGAGCGAATCCTGCAAGGTTTCGGTTTTCATCAGCCAGGAAATATCCTTCCGATGTTTTTCGATGCCTTCGAGATAACGCGTGAAAAGCGCGGGAACTTGTTCCTTCTGCCCTTTTAACAAAAGCAATAGCATCTCTTCCAGCCATTCGCGTTGAAAAAGCTCCAGACCGCGCGAGCGCAACCCCGAGCCCTTGATGCGTAGTCTACCCTGCTCGTCGAGCAGGGCATAGTTTTTCATCTTGTAGCTGAACATGGCCGGGTAGCGGCCATCGAGTTCGAGTTCAATGCCTTTGGGCAAGATCTCGCCAAGCTGGAGGATCAAGCGCTGTTCGTCGGTTTCGGTCTTGACCTCGTCCGGGGGCACGAAGTAGATCCCGTCGGTATCCACTTCAATAATTTTCGCATTTCTTTCCTTGAGCCATGCGACCGCCGATTGAATCAGTTCGCGCCCCTTGGAGGTGACCCGATTGGCAGCTTCGAAATCGTTGAAGTGGCCCATTTGAAACCCCAAATAGCCGTAGAACGAATTGATCAGAATTTTGAACGTCGATTGCAGCGCGTTGAAATAAACTTTGCTTTCCTCGTCGGCCGCGTCGCGCGCCAGCTCTTTGGCTTTGACGCGGAAACCGCGCAGATCCCGCAGCAGTCCGGCGAAGGCGCCAAGTTCGTCTTTCTTCGGCAGGTAATCGTAGACCAGCATGATCGATGGATACAGCGAGGTGACATCGCAGTGCAGCACATGCCGGGCCGGCCCCTGGTGTTCCATGTGGGTAAAGCCGCCGACAACCTCGCGCCCCGCGTCGGCGTAAGGCACGGCGTGGCGTTGATGCAGATACTCGCGCAGGAACAGCCCGTCGATCTTGGTTGCGTTGCCGCGCAGCGGAATGTTCTGATAGCTGAACGGGAAAATTTGCGCCTCGACGAAGTAGCTCGGCGAGAGAATCTCCGAGATGGCGCGGGTCTCGCGCACGTCGTCCAGGGCGTAGCGAAACAACGTGTCGGGATCGTGGTCGAAGTACCAGCTGGTCTTGTCGCCGGGAATGTAGGTGCGGTTGTCGCCGGCGAGACCGAAGTGCCGGGCGATGTCTTTTAGACCGAAATTTTCCAGCTCGCGGGTGGCCACGTCGTAGTGCTGGGCAAGAATCCAGGTGTCGATGATATGGCGGCCGAAGATTTCATATTTGCGGTAGTTGATGGTGCGCTCGGCGATTTGCATGCGCGAGGCATGGCCGCCCAGGCGCGAGCCGTCCCGCCCCAACTTCAAACTTACTTTGTGTCGCTTGGCTCGCGCTTCGATATATTCCAGATCGAAGCGAAAAAGATTGTGCCCCTCGACCACGTCGGGGTCGCGTTGTTGGATTTCTTTGACCATCTCGCCGAGCATCTCGGCTTCGTCAAACTCTTTGCCCGAAATCAGTCGCTCCCAGCCAGTGGAGTCGGACATGGCGATGGCGGTGATCCGGTCGCTGTCGCGCGCGGCGTTGGGAAAACTAAAACCTTCTTGGCAATAGGTCTCGATGTCGATCTGCAGGCGCATGAGTTCGCTGAAGCTCATGCCGAGAAAGTGGGTCTTGCCGGAAAGCAGAAAAAACTGCTGCAATGGGTCACTGAAATACCAATAGGGGGCGTCGCCTGCCGAAGGTGTTTTCCCGGTTGCTTTTTGCAAGAATGTTTTGGCGTCGTCGAGTTCCCTAAGGCCAGGAAACAGCGCCAGACGATTGAATGCGCCGTTACCCGCCAGCCGTTCGATCTGCGCTTCGCCCTGCCAGCCCTTCAAGGGGTCGTCTCCGGCCAGGAACAGCAGCGGTTGAAACGGCACGGTTTCAGAGCGCGTGGCGCCGTCGTCGCGGGCATAGATCCGCATCTGATCGTCGTTTTCAATTTCAAACGCGATCAACGCAGGCGCGCCGTCGTGACCGAACAGCACTTCGTTTTTCTGAAACAACGGCGGGAGTAAGGGACGTGATCCTTTCATGGCGTTTCTCGGAATATAGCAAACCGTCGGCGCAACTCCTAGTCGAAGGAGCGCCGCGAGGTCGACGCACGCTGCCTTACCTAGGCGATTTTTTGCTGGAGCGATCCGGCGAAGTTATGGTACGATATCCGTATGGAAGCTCTGAGTTATGATAGCCGTCCGGCGTTGCGCGCCCCCGTGCTGGTTTTATCTTTTGCCGGATGGAGCGATGCCGGTGCTGCGGCGACGACCGCGGTTCGCTATCTCGTCGATCAGCTGATCGGTAAAAAATTTGCCGAAATCGATCCCGAAGAGTTCTATGATTTTTACCGCCAGCGACCGGTGGTACGCTTGAACGAGCAGAAGATGCGCGAGATTCATTGGCCGTCTTACGATTTCTACCATGGAGCCGGCACGGGCATCGACAAGGATTTCGTTTTCGGTATCGGCGCCGAGCCGCACTTGCGCTGGCGGACTTTTACCGAGACCATGCTGCGCTTTGCGCGCGACTGCCAGGCTGAAGCGGTGGTCACGCTGGGCGCCTATCTCGACGAGGTGCTCTACACGCGGCCGGTCCCGCTCAGCGGGTTTTCGACCGACCCCAAGCTGATGGAGGAATTGAATCTGCTGCCGTCGCGTTATCAAGGGCCGACCGGCATCATCGGCGTGCTTGCCGACGCCTGTCGCGCGGCCAACATACCGCACTTGAGCCTGTGGGCTTCGTTGCCTCATTACCTCGCAATATCGCCCAACCCGCGCGGTACCCTGGCGTTGCTGCTGCGGCTCAATCAATGGCTTGGTCTGCGCGTGGACACCGGTCCACTGGAGCGTGCCGCGGCCGACTTCCAGGCCAAGATCAACGAAGCCGTCAACGCCGATCCTAAACTCACCGCATTTGTGCGCGAACTAAAGAAACGCGAATTCGAACAGTGAAGCTCTCTGTCCTGGTTCCCGTCTACAACGAAGAGCGCACCCTGGAAGAGCTCATCCACCGCGTTTGCGCGGTGCCGATGGCGAAGGAAATCATTCTCGTGGACGACGGCTCGAAGGATCGCAGCCGGGAAATATTGGCTCGATTGCAGGAGGAATATGCCAAAACCGGGGACGCGCTCAATCGGATTAAAGTTATTTTTCAAGCCCAAAATGAAGGTAAGGGGGCAGCGTTGAAAGCCGCCATCAGCCAGGTGACCGGTGAAATTGTGATCATACAAGACGCCGATCTCGAGTACGATCCGAAGGACTATCCGAGCTTGCTTCAGCCCATTGAAGCCGGTCTGGCCGACGTCGTATACGGCACCCGCTTCGCCGGCGGCGGCGCGCATCGCGTGCTGTTTTTCTGGCATTCCTTGGGCAACCGCTTGCTGACGCTGCTGTCCAATATGCTCACCAATCTCAATCTCTCCGATATGGAAGTGGGCTACAAGGTTTTTCGCGCCGAGCTATTGAAGGGCATCGAGCTCAAATCGAAACGCTTTGGTTTCGAACCCGAGATCACCATCAAATTGGCGAAGAAGCGCTGCCGGTTTTACGAAGTGCCGATTTCCTACCACGGCCGCACTTACGAAGAAGGGAAGAAGATTACCTGGAAGGATGGCCTTGCCGCATTGTATTCCATGATCCGCTTTCGCTTCAGCGATTGAACTGACGGCGTCCAGGTGTAGCACCGCCGCCGAATGTCAAGAGGCGCACGAGCCACCCCGTCGTCAATCGACCATCTAACCGCGTGCTCCGTCGGCCCACAGATCGTCCATGTAATCGCGCAGCGCGTCTTTCAGAGGGAACTTCGGCGCGTAGCCTAACTCAGCCTTTGACACGCTGATGTCCATCGGGATGCTGCGGCTTTTATCGGCGCTGCTGGTGCCGCTGACGTTGACGTCGATATTGGGCGCCAGTTCTTTGACGACTTGGGCAAGCGCGTCGGGACCATGCACCGCGCCGGACCCCGCGTTATAGATGCGCTGCTTGAGACTCTGCGCTTGGCAAGCGAGGAGTAGTGCCGAGCCGACGTCTTTGCCGTAAACATATTCGTTGGGACCGTAGGTTTTGGCCGCGATAGTGATCGGATCGCCTTTGATAATGCTCAGCGCCAGATCGCGCATGACCCTGCCGACGGTGGAGCCGCCAACGTAAAAACCGCGGCCGAACACGCCGCCGGGCCGGATAATGACGGTGTCGAGGTTGTACATGCTTGCATAAGCGTGAACCAGATACTCGGAGCAGACTTTGGTCGTGGCGTAAAGGTTGTGGCCGCCGATCGGATGGGTTTCATGGATGACCGTATCTGCAATTTTGCTCCGATCGTAGACGCCGAAGGTGCTTACGTAAACCACCCGGCGCAGCTTGCGCAGCCGCGCGGCTTCCAAAACATTGATCGTGCCGAGGATATTGTTGGTGGCGCCGGTGTAAGAATTTTCCTGGACGCGGCCGCCGATCAAGCCGGCGGTGTGCACCATCGTATCGACGTTGAACTTCTCCATGGCGCTCAACAGCGCGGGTAAATCGCGCATGTCGGCTGCGACTACGTCGGCCTTGTCCTTGCCGACGATTTTCTGGATGTAATCGCGGTTGGGAGAAAGATCGAAAAGTACGACCTTGTGGCCGGCGTCTACGGCGTGGCGCGCGGCGTTGGACCCGATCAATCCGGCTCCGGTGATGAGGATGTTCATGGCGGGTAGACTCCTTCTAGTTTTGTCGCGGCGCGGCGCCGTCGGTCCCGGCGATTATTCGTCACGGATGAGATGCGATGCTTAGATGGTTAGCGCCAGCGCGCGCTGAAATTCATTTGATCCCCAATTCCTGATTCACTTCGCGTTGCAAGCTGAAATCAAAGATCCGTGACGCAGGCACCGGCGCGCGGAGCTTGAGCAGCTCGGCGTCGGCGCGTAAGAAGTCCGCGACTTCTTTGTCCGTCGGCAAACCGTTGGCCGTAAATGCCGGGCGGGCGAGCCGGTAGGATTCCAGGGCGACCGGAATGTCCACGTTTAAATATTTCGCCAGGACCTCGGCCGTGCCGCGTTCGTTGTCCCAGAGGTAACGGTGCGCGCGCGAGCGGGCGCGCAGGATGCGCTTGACCAAGTCTCTGCGCTCGCGCAGATTTTTTTCCGTCACGGCCAGCCCATTCTGCAAGTTTGGCAGGTCTTCGAGCGTGCTGCCGTGTATCCTCAATTTAAATTTATCGCGCGCCAGGATGACCGTGGGAGGAGACAGCGCGGCCAACTGGATGACGCCGTTGACGAGACTTTGCAGCTGTGCCGGAACATCGCCGCCGATGACCGTGGTTATATCTTTTTCGGGGTCCAAGCCGGCTTTTTTCAGTAGCCGCAGGGCGGCCATATGCTGCGAACCGCCAAAGGTCGTGGTGCCGAAGACCTTGCCCTTGAGCTCGGCGAGAGACTTCACTTCGGGCTTGGTAACCAGCCAAAAGAGATTTTTCTTCAAGCTCTGCGAGACAACTTTTAACGGCAGCTCGGATCGTTCCATAGCGCGGATCACCGTGCCGACGTTATTGATCGCGTGGGCCTCGCCGCTCAACAGCGCGGTGACGGCGATATTGCCTCTGACCTGCACGACCTCGGCGAGCAGCCCTTCCTGGCGGAAGAAGCCGCGATCCTGAGCGATGTAGAGGTCGACGGACGCGATGCTGCGGCTCGGGTAGGTGATCACAATCCGCTCGAGGCCTTGCTGCCCCGGCGCGCTGGCGGGAAAATTCAAGCCGAGCAAGAGGGCCGCACAAAATAGCTTCAATGCTAATCTTATCATCAGGCTTTCGATGTTTATTAGTGCATTCAGCGCGGATGTCAAGAAGTTAGCAGCGATCGGCAGGCCTCGGCCCGCAGCCCCATGCTCGTCGGTCTCTTGAAACCGGCCGGCGAGTTACAGTATACAAATGCCAGCAAGGGGGACCAGTCGGATGAAAGTTAAACAAATCTACCATATCGGTTTGCCGTGCAACGATCTGGAGCGGGCGGTGAAATTTTACAGTGAAGTGCTCGGCATGAAGTGCACCAAGATCGGCTACGACACCGAAAGCGGCGGTCCCTACAAAGACAAATACGGTATGTTTCCCAACATCGCCCGGCTATTCATGGAAGACGGCATGTGTCTGGTTCTGTTCCAAAGGCCGGCGGCGCTGGAGCGGGGCGACTTCGACGAAGGCACTTCGCACTTGGCGTTGGAAGTCGGCTCGGAAGACTTCGGCAAGGCCACCGATGAATTGAAAAAGGCCGGAGTCAAAGTTTTGATCGACACGCCTGTGGTTCGCCCGACCGGCAAGGCGATCTATTTTTTCGACACCGAGCAGAATTACATCCAGCTCTGGTCGCGCGCCTGAAAGCTAAGGTCAATTTAGAGTTTCGGTGGTCGCATCCCGGGTTGACGCAGCTCCACCAACCCAAATCTAGATTTCCCGAGTTTTTGGACGGATCGTTCAGGGGGCTCGGGGAAGGTCTTTTTCCCCGTCCGCCAAGCGGCGCGCCGATGTGAGAAAACCGGTGTGCGCCACCATGCGATGCTGCGGCCGCGCGCTCATGCCTTTGAAGTGCCAGTATCGCATCAAGGTTTCGGTGGTTTCGATGCAGGCGAAGCGTTTGTCGTCGCGCAGGGCGTCGACCAGATTTTTGACCTGCAACACCGTCGGCAAATAACTGAGTAAAAAACCGCCCGGCCGCAGAACTTTCCAGGCCCGCTCGACGACCTTCCACGGTTCGGGGAGGTCGAGAAGCACGCGATCGATATTGGTTTCGTCGAGCTCAAGCGCTACGTCGGCGATTTTCACGGTCCAATTGGGCGCGGCGCCGAAGTAGCGCTCGACGTTTTTCTGGGCGAGCTCGGCGAAATCTTCGCGGATTTCGTAGGAAATCAATTGACCGGAATCGCCGATGGCGCGCAGCAGCGCCATGGTCAGCGCGCCGGCACCGACGCCGGATTCCACGACCCGCGCGCCGGGAAAAAGATCGGCCCAGAGCAGGATCGGACCGATGTCTTTGGGGTAGATCACCTGGGCACTGCGCGGCAGGTTGGGAATCAACTGCGGCAGACTGGGGCGGAAAATTAAAAACGGCTCGTTCACCGAAGAGCGCACCACGCTGCCTTCTTCGCGACTGATAATCTCGTCGACGGCGATCTTGCCGCCGCGGATTGAGATGCCGCGGCGCTGATCGAGGCGCGCGAGGTACTCGCGGTCCTTGCGATCGAGCAACACCACGGCTTCGCCGGGCTGAAACGGACCCTTGGGGTAATGCGTGTTCAAAATATTGACGGAGTTTACGGTCAAATAGCTAAACGGTATAGGAGGCAAATCCCTTGCGCTTCAACGCGTCGACCAAGTCGCGCACTTCCTGCGAGCGTCGAAGGTCGCCGACCAAAAGCGCGTCCGGTGTGTCAACGACGACAGTATTTTCCATGCCTAAAAGAACGACCAAACGATCGGGCGCGTGGACCAGGCAGTTTTTCGCGCCGAGGCCGAACCACCGGCCGGCGCTGGCATTGCCATCGGTGTCTTGCTTCATCATGCGATGCACCGCCGCCCAACTTCCGACATCGCTCCAGCCGAAGTTGGCTTCGACAGTCAAAACATTTCCCTCGGCGCCGGCCTTCTCCATCACCGCGAAATCGATGGAGAGACTGGGCAGCTTAGCATACTCGCGCGCGATAATGGCGCGAAGTTTCGGGGTCAGCCTGGAAAGCGATCTTCCCTTGGCGGCGCGCTCGATGGTTTCGAGACCCTTGGCGATCGCCGGCTGATACCGCGACAGCATCCGAAGCAGGGTAGCGGCTTTCCAGACGAAGATTCCGCTGTTCCATAAAGAGCCTTGGCGAAGCAGCCGGCGGGCGACCGCAAGCTTGGGCTTCTCGGTAAAACGCTTCACCACGAAGGCATTCGCGGTCTTTGCGCCGATCGCTTTGCCTTTCATGATATAGCCGTAGCCCGTTTCCGGATAATCCGGCCGGATGCCGATGGTTACCAACTGGTCGTGACGCAAGGCGAGCTTGACGGCGGCTTTGAGAGCGCGCCGAAACCTCGCACTATCGGCCACCCAATGATCGGCGGGCAGTACGATCATGACCGCGTCGGGATTTTTCCGGACAACTTCCAAGGCGGCTAGACCGATACAGGGCGCGGTATTTTTACCCACCGGCTCGGCGAGAAAACTGTTTTTTGGTAATTCAGGCAAGTCGCGGCGCAACGCGTTAATCTGGTCGGAGATGGTAACGACCAAGGTCTGCTTGCGGCCGCTGAGCGCATGGATGCGCTCGGCGGTCTCTTTGAGCAAGCTTTTCCGGCTCAAAATTTTCAGTAACTGCTTCGGCCTTCGGGCGCGGCTGAGTGGCCAGAAGCGCGTCCCTTTGCCGCCGGCGATGATCACACTAAAACAGTTGGTCGGCATTCGCTGGTCCTCATTGATGAGATCGCGAGTTATAGTACGGTAGTCGGTATGGCGGATCAAGTAAATCCCAACAGGACGCGATCTTGGACGCATGGCGCGGAGCGTGAGCCCATTCGCCTGGACGCATTTATCCGCGAGTGTCTGCCCCACTTATCTCGGCGGGAGGTCGATATCGCGATCCGCGAGGGTCTATTTTGCATCAACGGCATAGTGAGTAAGAAGGGCGAGCGGCTGCGCGGCGGCGATTCTCTCCGATTCGCAGGCCCCGCAGCCTGGTTGGCGTCAAGACCACTAGCCGATTTCGAGCTCGATGTGCCGATCGTGTACGAAGACTCAGGGATTTTGCTCGTCAATAAACCCGGCGGCATGGCGACCCATGGCTTTTCCGGACGCGACCGCGGCACACTGGCGAATTTTTTGCTTGCTCGCCGGCCCAACCTCATCAACATCGGCAAGAATCGCTGGGAGCCGGGAATCGTGCATCGGCTGGATCGCGATACCTCGGGGCTCGTGTTGGTCGCCAAAACCCAGGCCTCCTTCGAAAATTTGCAATTGCAGTTCCAGCGCCGCCAAGTGGAGAAAACCTACCGGGCGCTGGTTTTGGGAAAGACTCCGGCCGCAGGGACGATCGATTTTCCGCTCGCACACGCGCGCGGCGACAAGCAACGGATGATCGCGTTATTTCGGCCGACAAAAGAATCGAAGCTCCGTAAATGGAACGCGATCACTCGGTACCGTAAACTGGCCGGCGCGCGGGGCCTTAGCCTGCTAGAAATTGTTATGGAGACCGGCGTGACCCATCAGATCAGGGTTCATTTGGCCGCGCTCGGCCATCCAATCGTCGCCGATCCGCTCTATGGCGCCGAGGGCGCGGATAGATACACGCTCGAACGCCATTTTTTACATGCCTATGGCCTAAAGTTTTACCATCCTGAGGACGGCCGATCTTTGGAAGTCGTAGCGGATTTACCGGCTGAACTGGCGGAGCTTTTGCGGCGCCTTAAAATCGCGGTCTAAGCAGCGCTGCTGCGGATGCCTTTGGCTTTGGCGCAACTGCCGCAGTAGTTGTTGAGTGTGACGGCTTCTTCCATCCAGCCTTCATCGAGGTTGTGACAGATTTTTTTGCACTCGAAGCAGATGAAGTAGAGGCCGTCGATGCTCTTGTTGATCTTTTCCCGATTGAGCACCCGGCCCCTGAGCTTCTCGATACGAATGCCAAGAAGCTCTTCATAGTTCTTTTTGATCTTGCGACGGCCCGCTTCGTCACTTGGAAGATCTTCGTCTTCCGATTCATCGTGGGTGCCGTCGTCGATATAGTCGTGAGTTCGGTCTTTTGCGGCACGACCAGCGTTTTTCTTTTTTGCCCGTGGCATCTTGCGTTTGATACTCCTAAATCCGACTGGTCTGTTTGATCTTTTGTTTTACGGTTGTCTGGACGATTTTATTTCATAATGAACGGTGCGGAGCTTGTCAATAGCGGTCCGCTTGACGCCCTTCGCTGATTGCGTTGACTTCGCTCGCTGATCCCGTTACCCAAGTTTCAGGAACAGGATTTCCCGTTCGCGCTTGTCTTCGCTTGCCCAATATCGCGGATCCGGAGCTGCCAACTTTAATCTGAGGAGCCATCATGAAACCAATCATTCAACTTTTCTGTTTGTTCGGGTCGCTCGCGGCGTTGTTCCAATCCTCTGCAGCAGCGCAGGAGCTGCCCGCCGCCGCAGCCTTCCGTGACACGCCGCCAGCGGCGCAGATTTTCTCGAATCAGTGGTCCGAATGGCCATCGGTCCCCAGCCGTTTCGATCTCGAGCTATTGCGCAACGCGGACCGTGAGACCGTCAGACTCGGGCTTAAGGACGCAATCTTGACTGGGCTCAAAAACAATCCGGGCATCGAAGTCGAGCGGCTGGAGCCGGCGCTGGCGGTGGAGCGAACTTTCGGCGAGAAAGCGATTTTCGATCCCACGTTAAATTTTGAATTCAAGAAGAATTATAGCATCGATGCCTACGGCACCGCCGCGAGCCCGTTTTTTCAGCCAGCGCAGACCAACCGCAATCAGGACTGGAATCTATCGCTCAAAAAACTTTTCATCACTGGAACGCAATTCGAGATGTTTTTTCTCAACAATCGCTTCGTCGGCAGCCTGCCGAACCAGGTTCTCAAACCCCAGTATATGCCGCGCCTGGGCTTTTCATTGAATCAACCGCTGCTGCGCGATTTCGGTTGGGGCTTGACCACGATTTTCGTGCGCATCAGCGAGAATCGCGAGGGCATCAGCCTGCTCGGCTATCGCGCCAAGCTGGCGCAGTTGGTACAGCGCATCACCGAAGTCTACTGGGGAGCGGTGTTTGCGGTCGGCAACCTGCGCGTCCAGGAGAAAGGCATCGAACTTGCCGATGCCCTGCTCCGCGATGCCGAAGCGAAAGTGCGGGTTGGGTTGTTTCCGGCGACTTCGGTGACCGAGGCGCGAGCGGAGCGAGCGCGGCGAGAAGAACAATTGATAGCCGCGCAAAATACTCTTGAGGTCTCGCGGTCGAATCTAAAGTTGGTCCTCAACCTCAACCCGAACCAAACATTCCTGCCGCGCAATGTCGAACCCACCGATACCCCGTCGGTAGAGCCCCTGATCATCGATCGGCAAAAAAGTTTTGAACAGGCGATGACCCAACGGGCGGAAATTCAGTCGGGTGCGCTCAACCTGCGCAATCGTGAGCTGCAGCTACGTTTCGCGGAAAATCAGTTGCTGCCGCGCCTGGACCTGCGCGCCGGCGTCGGGCTGACGGGCATCGCCGGCGATCTGAAGCCAGGCGCGGTCAATCCGTTTCCGGGCGGTTACGGCAGTTCACTCGGCAGGCTCGGCAGCGGTAATTTTTACAACTACAGCGTCGGCATCATATTGCAGGTTCCGCTGGGTAACGGGCAAGCTCGCAGCCGCTATTCTCAAGCGCGCATCGAGCTTGCGCAGGAGCGGGCGCGCCAGCGCGAGCTGGTGAACCAGGTCGCCCTCGAGGTCGAACGGGCATCGGCCGACGTGGGGGGTAATTTTAAGCGCGTCCAGTCGGCGCGCCGAGCCAAGCAGCTTGCCGAGGAAAACCTCCGCTCACAGGAAAAAAGATTTCAGGTGGGGCTGATTACACAGAAAGATGTGATCGATTTTCAGGCAAAATTCCTCGAGGCTGAGGGCACCGAGCTGCGTGCGATCACCGACTACAACAATTCGCTGGCGCGTCTGAAATTGGCTGAAGGCACGCTGCTCGAAAGTTACAACGTTAAAATCGAAGGCGGTAAGAAAGAAGCCGACCCCTGGTGGGCAAAATTTTAAGTTGGGTTTTGGACCGAAAGCGTCAAAGCGGAAGGCCGGTTTAGCACCGGCCGTCCGCTTTGACTAAGAATGCGCAACTCGCGCAGCTCAGGCTTACTGCTTGATCGCTGCGGCGCGTCGCTGCAGATAGGCGTTACGCACCGCGCCGTAGAGATCGACCGTCGATTCGGTGACCCTCTCGAAACGATCCAAGTTGAGCGACCGCTCGTTTACGGTACTCGTCGCGGTACCGGCGACCGTGCCCCACCATGGAATAAAATAAGTGTAAGGGGTCATGGCGGCGTCGAAAGCGTAACCGACGCCATCGCGAATCGTCAGCGGCGGCAGGAACGGCAGCACCAGATATGGGCCGGGTCCCATGCCCCACACACCAAAGGTCTGACCGGTGTCCTCGTCTTTTTGTTCGATGCCGAATGCATCCTTGGCAACGTCGAAAAAGCCCACCAGACCGATGGTGCTGTTGATGGTAAAGCGCGCGAGCTCCGTACCTGCGCCGCCAAGCTTCAACTGCAAGCTATTGTTGACAACACGCCGGACCACGCCCAGATTTTCAAAGAAATTATGTACGCCGCGTTGCACCGGGTCGGGGAAGATAAAATCCCATCCAATGGCGACCGGCTTTAAGAGATAACGATCGAGGACTTCGCGATTGAACCAGAACATTTTCTCGTTGAAGCCTTCCCAAGGATCTTCATCGAAGTCTTCTCCCGGGGCAGTGGCGGCGGACGCTCCGGACATAGCGGCGCTGACCGTGAAGCCCGGCAAGGGTTCGCTTGGGTTAAGCGCGACGATTTGCTGCGCTTGGTCGCCAGCGAGCTCCAGCGCCGGACGACTCTCCTGCGCATGGCCAGTGTTCGTTACCATAAAAAACGAGCTAAACAACAGTATGAATACCCCCGCCCCGATGTATCGCTGAATCTGACTACCGTAATCTATCTTCATCACCGTCTCCTTCTTCCTGTTGTCTGTGACTTACATGAACTGAATTTGGCGGTCAAGTGTTTCTATGTCTGACGCTGATTTCAAAATAGTTTTAGATTGTTGAAGCCAAAAGCATGCCACGAAAGCGCGCCATCGAATTTACACCGGAAACTTGGCAATTCAGGGAGCTTAGCGGACGAAACTCCTTGTTAAGGATGAGTTCCTAGCCCGCTGTCGGTGACAAAAAGTTGCACTGCTGTCAACATAAGGACAAAATGGCGCTAGACCTTGCCGGCGAATCTGAGTTTGCAGCTCCCCGGCCGATCGGTTATTTTTAATCCGTGTCGGACGCGGCGAAACAACCCGTGATCGTGCTTGGCGTCAGCGGCGGGATCGCCTGCTACAAAGCGGTCGAGCTCGTGCGTTTGCTGGTCAAAACCGGCTTCAGGGTCCAGGTGATCATGACCCGGGGCGCCATGGAGTTCGTCGCGCCGCTAACATTTCAAACGCTTTCCGGCAATCCCGTCAGCACGGAAGCTTTCAGTCTAACCCAAGAGTCGCAAATCGGCCATATCAATCTTGCCGATGCGGCCGATCTATTCGTTATCGCTCCCGCCACCGCCAACGTGATCGGTAAAATCGCCGGCGGCATCGCCGACGATTTGTTGACGACGGTGCTGATGGCGACGCGGGCGCCGGTATTGATCGCGCCGGCGATGAACATCCACATGTACGAAAACCCGATCCTGCAGGAAAATATCCGCAAGCTCAGCAGGGTCGGATATCACCTATTGGAACCCGCCGAAGGCTACCTGGCTTGCGGCTATGAGGGAAGGGGACGTTTGCCCGATCCGGACAAGATTGTCGAGGAGATTAGGCGTTTGCTCAAAAAGAAAGATCTAACCGGCGAGCGGTTCTTGATTACGGCCGGCCCCAATCGCGAACCGATAGACCCAGTCCGCTATCTCTCTAATCGATCGTCGGGAAAGATGGGATATGCGTTGGCGCGGGCGGCGTTGAACCGCGGCGCGGAAGTAGCGTTGGTCAGCGGCCCGACCGCCCTCGATCCGCCGGCCGGCGCACGGCTGATCCCGGTGGTTACCGCGGCGGAAATGCGCGCGGCGGTGCTTATGGAATATCCGCAGTGCACCGCGGTGATGATGGCGGCGGCCGTCGCCGACTACCACGCCACAGCGGTGGCGGAAAAGAAAATCAAGCGCGGCAAGGAGGCCATCGAGATGCGCCTGGAGCCGAACCCGGATATTCTCAAGGAGTTGGGGAATAACAAGGACGGCAAATGGCTGGTCGGTTTCGCCGCCGAGACCGAGGATTTAACCGCCAATGCCGAGAAAAAGCTGCGCGAAAAAAATCTCGATATGGTGATCGCCAATAATGTCGCCGAGAGTGGCAGTGGATTCGACGGCGACACCAACATCGCGACCATCGTCGATCGCAGCGGCGTGGTTCGCTCGTTGCCGCTTATGAGCAAAGACGATTTGTCCGACCGCATCTACGACCATTTTCTCGCCTTAAAAAGCCGTCGCTAAAAGGGCAACGCCGAGGGAGCTAAACCGGCGAAGTCTTTCGTCGCGCTGCTCTCGTCCGAAATCAATCGTCTTATCCGCCGTCGAGCGGGAGCTGGCGGCGGCCTTGAGCGAAATCGGCGGGCGCAGCGAAATCGTGCGATGGACCGCGTCGAAGTTTTATGAAAATGAGCTGGGGCCGGGTTTACTGTGCCGATTTTTTTCGCTGTCGAATTTAGCATTGCCGGAACAGCCCGCCGCCGCCAAGCTCAAGAGCCAGGCGGTCAAGGCACGCTCTAGGGTCGCATCTTCGCCGGCCCGGCGAGTGAATTTCGATTCCGGGTTTTGTCGATGCTCGCAAAGTCGTCCTGGCTTCGACCAAGGACGCCGGTCAACGGATCGACTCGATCTCCGGCGTTTACGGTGAAGCGACGCTGCTTTATTACTATAGCGATTTTCACGGTTTGCCATACACCTATGCTGTTTATCTGTGGCCGGATGCGTGCCCATTCTTCACTCAATCGCGCGGCGATGATTTTCAGTAGTTAAGGCAGCTCGACTGAATTGGCCCATTTGCCTTTTGCACTGCAGCGATATTGCTACCGATAACTCTCCGGTGATAAGATCCGCGGGGAGAGGAGTTGAGCGGACGTGGCGGAATCCAGTGATAACGCAGAAATCAACATGTTAGTTGTCTCGTTGCGGCGCCACTTAGAGAGGCGCCAGCGCGCCGGCATTGGTTTGCTGCCGCGAGATGAGCCGAGCGCGGCCGAGCCGAAGGTCAAGGGAGAAGACAGCTTGTTAGGAAACCCGGAAGTTGATCTTTTTGCCAACCCGTCACCAGGAGCAGACGCTCGCAGTCTTGAAGAGCTGCGCGCCGCGATCGGCGATTGCCGGCGCTGCAAGCTTTGGTCCGGACGGACAAACCTGGTATTTGGCATCGGCAATCCGCGCGCGCGATTGATGTTCGTCGGCGAAGGGCCGGGACGGGACGAAGATCTCCAAGGAGAACCGTTTGTCGGCCGCGCCGGCCAACTGCTGACCGACATCATTACCAAGGGTATGGAGCTTAAGCGGGAAGATGTTTATATAGCCAATGTGGTCAAATGCCGGCCGCCGGATAATCGCAATCCCGAGCCGGATGAAGTCGCGGCCTGCGAGCCTTTTTTGAAAAAACAAGTCGATCTCATTCGTCCGGAAATCATCGTCGGCCTCGGCAAGTTCGCGGTGCAAACCTTGCTGCAAAGCAAAGTCCCCATAAGCAAGCTGCGCGGGAATTGGCATCATTATCACGGCATCAAACTGATGCCGACCTTTCATCCGGCGTACCTGTTGCGCAATCCGGCGGACAAGAAGCTGGTTTGGGAAGACATTAAGAAAGTTATCAAAGAGCTGCGCGGTGAGATTACTTAAAATCTTTTTCTTCATCTTTCTGATGGCCGCTGGTGTCTCGGCGCTGGCGCAGCCAAAAGTTGGCGCGGGCCCGCATGTCGATCTCATCTCTATCGACGGCAGTATCAATCCCGCGGTGGACGATTTCATCCGAGAAAGCATCGGCCGGGCGAAAGCCGACGGCGCGCGCGCCCTAATCATTCAACTGGACACGCCGGGCGGGCTGTTGACCTCGACTCGAACTATCGTCAAGGAGATGCTTGGCACGCCGGTGCCGATTATAGTTTACGTCGCGCCAAGTGGCGCGGGCGCGGGGTCGGCGGGAGTGTTCATCACGATGGCGGCGAATATCGCGGCGATGGCGCCCGGAACCAATATCGGCGCGGCTCATCCGGTGGCCAACGGCGGCCAGGAAGTCAAAGGCGTGATGGGCGAAAAGATCGAGAATTTCACCGCGTCGTTTAGCGAAAGCATCGCCCAGCAACGCGGCCGCAATACCCAATGGGCGATTCAGGCGGTGCGCAAGAGCGTGTCGATCACCGCAAAGGACGCGCTCAAAAAAAACGTCATCGATATCGTCGCGCGGGACATGGACGATCTGCTCAAGCAGGCCGACGGACGCAAGGTCGAGATCGAAGGGCGAAAAGAAGTGTTGTCGCTCAAGAACGTTCGCGTCTTGCGCCATGAGATGAGCTTGAAGCAGAAGGTGCTCAACACCATCGCTGACCCCAACATCGCCTATCTATTGATGATGGCCGGCATCCTCGGCCTGTACATGGAATTCTCCCATCCGGGCACTTTCTTTCCGGGCATAACCGGCGCGATTTGCCTGCTCCTGGCGTTCGCCTCGCTGCAACTGTTGCCGATCAATTATACCGGGCTGGTGCTGATGCTACTCGGTGTCGCGTTGCTGGTCGGCGAGGCGTTTTTCCCGAGCTTCGGTGTTTTAGGGATCGGCGGGATTGTTTCACTCGCGCTCGGCTCATTGCTATTGTTTGATACGCAGACGTCCGACTTCGGTGTCGACAAGTCGATCATTTTTACCGCCGTCGGCACGGTTGGGAGCTTCGTGCTGGCTGTCAGCTATCTGGTTTTTCGCTCGCAGAAGGCGCGACCGGCGCTCGGCATGGAAGGCCTGATCGGCGAGATCGGCGAAGTGCGCGAGAAGCTTGCGCTCACGGGCAAGATCTTCGTGCATGGCGAATACTGGAATGCGAGCGCCGACCGTGAGATCGACATCGGCGAAAAGGTGCGTGTGGTCAGTTACGACGGCATGCGCCTAACGGTTACCAAGGTTTCCGACGGGGAAGCCAAGAGCTAGGAGGAAACACCATGTTCGGATTAGGTGTGCCTGCAACATTTCTGCTTATCGTCGTAGTGCTGCTCGTCAGCGGCATCAAGATTTTAAAAGAATACGAGAGGGCGGTGGTGTTTCGCCTGGGCCGCATGGTCGGCTCGCGCGGTCCCGGCATCACCTACATCATTCCCGGCATCGAAAAAATGGTCAAGATGGATCTGCGCACGGTGACCATGGATATCCCGCCGCAGGACGTGATCACACGCGACAATGTCTCGGTCAAAGTCAACGCGGTGCTCTACTTCCGCGTGTTGGACCCGAATCGAGCGGTGGTCGAGGTCGAGAATTATTTGTTTGCCACTTCCCAGCTCGCGCAGGTGACGCTTCGAAGCGTGTGCGGTCAGGCGGAGCTCGACGAGCTGTTGGCGGAACGGGAGCGGATCAACAGCCGCATCCAGGAAATACTCGATCAGCAAACCGATCCCTGGGGTATCAAAGTCGTCCTGGTCGAGTTGAAACATATCGACCTGCCTCAGGAAATGCAGCGGGCCATGGCAAAACAGGCCGAGGCCGAGCGCGAACGGCGCGCCAAGGTGATTCACGCCGACGGCGAATTCCAGGCGTCGCAGAAGCTGGCGGACGCGGCCGAAGTGATCGGCACGCAGCCAATGGCGTTGCAGCTGCGCTTCTTGCAGAGTCTGGTCGAAGTGGCCTCTGAGAAAAATTCGACGACGATCTTTCCAGTGCCCATCGATTTGCTGACCCCGTTCCTCAAGAAGGACAATCCGACATAGATTAGCCGATCGTTAAACGCTCACCTCCCCCTCCGGGTTTCGCCTTAAGGTCAAGTCCCCGGGGGGCACGCTATGTCGTGCCCCCCGGGGACTTTCATTCGCGATGAATCTCGAAGAATTCAACTACGAACTGCCCCGCTCATTGATCGCCGCGTTGCCGAGCCGCGAACGCGCAGGTTCGCGTCTGCTCGTGCTCCGTCGTGAGACCGGCGAGATCGTGCACAGCGTGTTTTCCGAGCTCGGCGATTATCTCGATCCGGGCGATCTGCTGGTGCTCAATGACACCAAAGTATTTCCCGCGCGTCTGCGCGGCGCCAAGGCGAGCGGCGGCCAGGTCGAGGTGCTGTTGCTGGAACAATTTTTAGAGTCAGGCCGGAGCCTCTGGATCGCCATGGTCGACGCCGGCAAGAAGCCGCGGGTAGGCACCTGGTTGCGTTTTGGCGACGCGATGAGCGCAGAAGTCATCGGCGATTTGGGCCGAGGCCGTTTCGCACTCGAATTCCAGCACCCAGGCGACTTTAACGCTCAGCTCGAAAAGCTAGGCGAGCCGCCTTTGCCGCCCTATGTGCGGCGCCAGCGCGGCGCCGAGTCGCTGGACCGCGAGCGTTATCAAACTGTTTACGCGTCGCATTCTGGCGCCATCGCCGCGCCGACGGCGGGTTTTCACTTCACGCCAGAGTTGTTTGCGAAGCTGTCGGCGCAGGGCATCGACCGCGCGCTTTTGACCCTGCACGTCGGTGTCGGTACGTTTCAACCGGTGCGCGTGCGCGAAATTGAAAATCATCGCATGGAAGGAGAGCGCTATGCGCTCAGCGCCGAGAACGCGGCAAAAATCAATCAAGCAAAACAAGCCGGTCGCCGTGTGGCGGCGGTGGGCTCTACTAGCACGCGCGCCCTGGAGTGGATCGCGCTGCGCAAGGGCGAAATCGTCGCCGACGCGGGCATCACGCGGCTATATATCCGCCCGGGAGACCCGTTTCGCGTGCTCGACGCCTTGATCACGAATTTTCATCTGCCGGGGTCGACGCCGTTGATTCTGGTCGCGGCGTTCGCCGGCTTGGATCTCGTACGTTGCGCTTATCGGGAAGCGATCGAGAAGCAATATCGCTTTTACAGCTACGGCGATGCAATGCTGATACTTTAACATTTGGATTTTGCATCGGCGATTTTGGATTTAAATGCCGGTGTGGCAGTCTTGAGCGATAATCAAAAATCCCAAATTGCGTTATGTCCAACCCACTCACTGTCATCAAGAACGACTCGAACAGCAAAGCCCGGATCGGCCGGCTGGTCACGGCGCACGGCGAAGTGGAAACCCCTTGTTTCATGCCGGTGGGCACCCAGGGCACGGTGAAGGCGGTGCTACCGCGGGATTTGAAAGAAATGGGTTGCCAGATTCTGCTCGGCAACACCTATCATCTTTATTTGCGGCCGGGTCATGAATTGATCCGGGAATTGGGCGGCTTGCACCGCTTCATGGGCTGGCCCGGGCCGATCCTGACGGATAGCGGCGGGTACCAGGTTTTTAGCCTCAGCGCGACACGCAAGATCACCGACGACGGCGCGCGCTTTCAGTCCCATTTGGATGGCTCTTATCACCTGCTCACGCCGGAAAAAGCCGTGGAGATCCAGGAAGCGCTCGGCAGCGATATCGCGATGGTGCTCGATGAGTGCACCCCCGCCGACGCGACGCGCAGCTACGTCGAGGTTTCCACCGCTCGCACGGTGCGCTGGGCGGAGCGCTGTCTGCGCGCGCGCAGCAGGACCGAGCAATTGATGTTCGGTATCATTCAGGGCGGCCTGTTCGAGGATCTGCGGCGCCACTGCGTCGAAGCACTGGCGCCGCTGCCGTTCGAGGGCTTCGCGGTCGGCGGATTGGGCGTTGGTGAGGGTGCGGAACAGCTCAACGCCGTCGCCAGGTTTACCGTCGGACTGCTGCCCGCCGACCGACCGCGTTACTTGATGGGCGTCGGGCGGCCGCAGGACATCGTCAACGCCGTCCGAGCCGGCTTCGATATGTTCGACTGCGTGATCCCGACGCGCAACGCGCGCAACGGCACGCTCTATACTTCCGGCGGCAAGCTAAATATCAAGCGCGCCGAGTATGCCACTGATCGGAGGCCGCTCGACCCGGCCTGCGGCTGCTACACCTGCCGCAATTTTTCGCGCGCCTATCTGCGCCATCTCTTTATGGCCGGCGAAATCTCTTCGGCGCAGTTAAATAGCTTGCACAATCTTTACTTTTATCACCGGCTCATGGATAAATGTCGGGAAGCGATTCGCACCGGTGATGCCGAGCTCTGGACTCAGCTGGAAAGCGTCGGCGATGGCCCGTGACTCGGAAAATTTAGGAGGAAACAATGGTTGAATTTGCCTATGCACAGGGAGCTCCCGGAGTGGGCGGGCCGGGACCGCTGGTAACGCTACTGCCGTTTGTTTTGATCTTCGTCATTATGTATTTCATGGTAATTCGCCCGCAGCAGAAAAAAGCAAAAGAACACCAGGAAATGCTCAACAAGCTGAAACGAAACGACGAGGTGATGACCTCCGGCGGAATTTACGGTAAGGTGATCGACTTGAAGGAAACGGTGGTGACCCTGGAAGTGGCGCCGAACGTGAGAGTGCGCGTGCACCGGCCGCAAATCTCAGCCGTTCTCACCGGCGAGAAAACACCAACCAAGGAAGGGAGGGATTGAGAGAATGCGGCAAAGCGTTCTAACCCGACTCACAGTGTTTGGGATTGCGACTTTAGCGGCGCTGGTCTATTTGGTTCCGACTTTTGTCGGGACTTTGCCGGATTGGTGGAGCAGCTTCATGCCGTCGGATAAAATCCATCTGGGATTGGATCTGCAGGGCGGCAGCCACTTGGTTCTTGAAGTTAAGGTCGACAAAGCGGTCGAGAATAATCTCGACCGGATTCGCGCCGATCTGACCAACGTTTTGCGGGAGAAAGGGATCTCCGGTGTCGGCGTGGAAAAAATCGACGGCACGCAAATCCAGGTCAAGGCGCAGGCGGCGAACGCCGAACGGGTGCGCGGCTTGTTGAAGAGCGATTTCGGTTATCTAGTGGAAGCGCGAACACCGCAGACCGTCAGCGGGAACACGGAATTTGATCTGACTCTGAGTAAAGAAGAGATGCGTTCCTTGCGCGACTACGCGGTGGATCAGTCCCTGGAAACTATTCGCAACCGGATCGATCAGTTCGGCGTCAGTGAGCCGATCATTCAACGCCAGGGGCAAACCAATATTTTGATTCAGTTGCCGGGCATTCAAGACCCCGAGCGCGCCAAGGAGATTATCGGCAAGACGGCGCTCTTGGAGTTCAAGCTGGTCGATGACAACGCCAATATCGAGGACGCGCTCAAGAACGGTCCGCCGCCCGGCCGCCAACTGCTCTACGGCCACGCCGGTAAAAGCGAAGGCATCGGCGCCGAAAAGCAGGCCTATGTAGTCGAGTCGCGCGCGCTAATGACCGGCGAATATATCCAGGACGCGCGTGTGCGTCCGGCGCAGCAGCTGCAAGGCGCGTCGGTGGAGCTGATTTTAAACGGCGCCGGCGCGCGGATTTTTGAACAAATTACCGCGGCGAACGTGAAGCGGCGGCTGGCCATCGTACTCGACAATCGGGTCTATTCGGCACCGGTAATCCAGGAGCGGATCGGCGGCGGTCGAGCTTCGATCACGGGAAATTTCGATATTAAAGAAGCCAGGGACCTGGCAATCGTGTTGCGCGCCGGCGCGTTGCCGGCACCGGTCGAGATCGCCGAAGAACGGACCGTGGGGCCGTCTCTCGGACAAGACTCGATCCATCAAGGCGTTACTTCGTTTATTGTGGGCGGCTCGTTGGTGATCCTGTTTATGATCCTCTATTACAATGGCGCCGGCGTTCTCGCCGTGGTGGCGGTGGTGGTCAACATACTCTATATGATGGCGATTCTGGCTGGGTTTCAGGCGGTCTTAACGCTTCCGGGCATCGCCGGAATCGTGCTCACTATCGGCATGGCGGTGGACGCCAATGTTTTGATCAACGAACGTATCCGCGAGGAATTGCGGGGGGGGCGAGCGGTGCGCTCGGCAATCGAAGCGGGTTACAAGAATGCCTTGCCTGCGATCTTGGACTCGAACATCACGACTTTTCTTTCGGGCGTCATTCTTTTTCAGTTCGGCACGGGACCGATCAAAGGCTTCGCGGTAACGCTTTGCGTCGGCATTCTTACGACGATCCTAACGGCGGTGTATCTGACCCGGATCCACTACGATTATCGAATGAGCTCCCGGAAACTTGAACGCATCAGCATCTGAGAGGAAAAACATGGAACTGATCAAGCCGGGCACCAACATTCCATTTACACGCTATCGTAAAATCGCGTTGATCCTTTCGACCGTGGTCAATCTGGCCGTGCTGCTGGCGCTTGTCCTAAAGGGACCGAATCTCGGCGTCGACTTCGCCGGCGGCACGATGGCTCAGGTGAAATTTCAGCAACAGGTTTCAATCCCGGAAATCCGGCATGCCCTCGACAAGGTCCATTTTACTGGCGCAGTGATCCAGGACTTCGGCGCGCCGGACGCTCATGAATATTTGATCCGGTTGGAGAAAACTTCAGTGGAGCTAGGTGCCTTGGGCGAGCAGATCAAAAAAACTTTGAGTGAGCAATTCGGCGCGAGCAAGTTCGAAGTGCGGAGAATCGAGTCGGTGGGACCCAAGGTGGGCGCAGATTTGCGTTTTCGCGGCGCGATGTCGGTCATCGCGGCGACCATCATGATGGGCCTCTACATCTGGTTTCGTTTCCAACTGCGTTTCGGTGTCGGCGCGGTGATCGCCTTGGTTCATGATCTGCTGGTTACGGTGGGTGCGCTGTTATTGGCTAATTACGAGTTCGATTTGACCATTGTGGCGGCGTTGCTCACGGTCGTCGGCTACTCGGTCAACGACACCGTCATCGTCTGCGATCGGATTCGCGAGAATATGCGCAAGATCAAGCGCGAGACCCTCGAAAGCATCATCAACACCAGCATCAACGAAACTTTGAGTCGAACCATTATCACGGTGAGTACCGCAATCATGGTGCTGGTCGCTCTCTATGTGCTCGGTGGTGAGGTCATTCGGCCGTTCGCGTTTACTTTGCTGGTCGGATTTTTTTCCGGCGTTTATTCGACCATTTTTATCGCCAGTCCGGTGATTTTGTTTTGGGAAAAGAAACCGGCCAGGAAATAGCCGGCGCTGAAGTCGCAGTTAGGAACCGCGCGAAACGATTGCAAAGGCATTACGGTGAGAATCGAGCATTTCCTATTACAGCATTTACTTCTGATGCAGCGTTTTGACTGAAATGCTGACTGCTTCGCGTAAACGCTGGGTTATCAAAGAAGCCGACCCGCAAACCGTCGCCCGCCAAGGCCAACAACTCAATATATCGCCTTTGTTGGCGCGCCTGCTGGTTTTGCGCGGTTTTGCCGACGCAGCATCGGCGCGCCGTTATTTGTCGTCGAGCCTACGCAGCGACCTGCCGTCACCGTTCGAAATGGCCGACATGGAGCCGGCGGTGCGGCGCATCGTTGCGGCGGTCAAGAGCAAAGAACAGATTGGTGTCTGGGGCGATTACGACGTCGACGGCACCACCGGCGCTTCAATCCTGGTGTCGTTTCTTCGCGAGGTCGGCAGTGAACCGATCTATTACGTGCCGCACCGCATCGAAGAAGGCTACGGCTTGAATGTGGAAGGCTTGCGCCGGCTGAAACAACGCGGCTGCGATTTGGTCGTCACCGTCGACTGCGGCATCTCCAATGCGGCGGAAGTCAAGGCCGCCGCCGAGATGGGCCTCGAAGTGATCGTCGTTGATCATCATCAACCCCCCGAGGAGTTGCCGCCAGCCCTTGCGGTGATCAATCCGCACCGCAAGGACTGTTCCTTTCCCGATAATGAACTTTGCGCCGCGGGCCTGGCCTTCTATCTCGTGATCGGGCTGCGCGCCAGGCTGCGCGAAGCGGGCTGGTTTGAAAGCTCGACGGATCCCGACATCCGGCGGTATCTCGATATTGTGGCACTTGGAACCATTGCCGATATGGTGCCGCTCAGAGGGGTCAATCGCACGCTGATTCGGCGCGGCTTGGTCGAATTGGGCACCTCGACGCGGCCCGGCGTGGTAGCGCTCAAACAGGTGTCGAGCATTGCCGCCGGCGAAGTGAGTGCGGGCCAGGTGGGCTTTCGCCTCGGCCCCAGGATTAATGCCGCAGGACGGGTCGACTACGGAATCAAAGTCGTCGAGCTGCTCACCACCGACTCGCCCGAAGTTGCGTTGCGCATCGCCCGAGAGTTGGACGAGCACAACAGCGAGCGACGCACAATCGAGGCGGGCGTGCTCGAGCAAGCGCTGGCGCAGGCGCAGGCCGTCATGGCGCGCGGCGATCACCGTTCACTTGTGCTCTCTGGGGAAGGATGGCATCCGGGCGTGCTCGGCATCGTCGCCTCGCGCATCGTCGAAAAATTTTATCGCCCCACCGTGGTGATCGGTTTCGCCGGCGGCACCGGCAAGGGCTCGGCGCGCAGCATTCGCGGCTTTCACATGGTCGAGGGTTTTCGTCGCTGCGCGCCGCATCTGGAAAAGTTTGGCGGCCATGAATATGCCGGCGGCTTGTCTATCAAGCTTGAGCGGCTCGAAGCTTTCACTAACGCATTCGAAGCCGTGGCGCGCCAAACGCTTGCCGACGAGGATCGGTTGCCGTTGCTCGAAGCGGACGCGTCACTGGTCTTTTCCGAAATTGGTTTACCGCTGGCGCGCGAGCTTGAAGTTCTCGAGCCGTACGGCATCGGCAATCCAGAGCCACTTTTCATTACCGCTGGGGTCGAGGTGTGCGGGCGAAAAATGTTCTCCGCTGGCGTCCGTTACCGCTTGCGTCAGGGAGGCCGGGTACTAGGCGCGGTTATTTTCGGCGCCGGCGATGATTTCCCGGGTAAACCGGGCGAGACCATCGATGTAGCCTATCGCTTGAGCGAGAATGAGTGGAACGGCACGACGAGCATGGAGTTGAAAATCGTCGATGTCCGGCCGGCGTCAGTTTAACCCCAACTCGGTTTACGCTTTTCTCAAAGCGGTTGCCGAAGGGGTCGTGTTGTCACGCAAAGTTGCAGCGGTCGCAAAAAAGCCATCGCCAAGCATGCCAAAATCGACGACGGGCCGGACATCGGCCCCACCTATGAAGCTTTTGCACCCTACCCAAGTTTGGACGTTGATAGGGTCAATTGACGATCATCAGGTGACAGGTTCTCGGTAACCGCTTCATCAATCCCTTGACGACATGGCCGCGCAACATGTGGTAGAAAGCCGAACGGCGCGAGGCGCCGATGATGACCGCATCGACGTCGAGCGCTTTGGCGGCGTTGGCAATAGCTTCGGCCGCGTTATGCGAAACGGCCCAGATTGGAATCACTTCAATGTTCTTTTCGCGCACTCCGTGGAGGGCCGCGCGCAGAGTCCGCACGCCTTCCTCATTGGGAGCGTGCGGCGTGTCGCCGCTGAATAGTCCCGGCCACTCTTCGACGTAGACGCAATAAAGCGCCGCCTCGCCGCGTCCTTTGGCGCGGGTGATGCCCTCTTGGATAAGTCGCGGCGACTCATCGCGCAGGGCTAACAGCGTCGACGAAGAATAGAGCGGTTTAACCTCGACGGCTTCCGCCAGGGTCATCAAGCCTTTGAGCTCATCTTCAACCAGGTCTTCAGAGGCTCGATAGGCGCGCGCCTGGAGGCGTTGAATGAAGGGGATGCGGACGAGCCAGTCGACGAACCAAGCGCGCCGCACCCCGACGGCGATCAACATGCCAATGGCGGTGACCGCTCCGCCAAAGTAGGTGGCCAGATGCTTCTCGACCAGATTGACGCCCCAGGCGACCATGACCATGAGCGTGGTAAACACACCGAGCCAAAAGCCGGCGTCGCGTCGCCCGAGCTGCCAGCGAATAGTATCCAAGCTCAACGAGGAGAACACAAAGGCGCCCAGCAGGCCAAAGGCGTACATGTCGCCGAGCACTTTCATCTCGCCTCCGCTCGAGATGATCACCAATATCGGAATCACCGTGGCAATGCCGACCGCGATATGCGGCGTATTGAATGGGACATTGCGTACAGCGACGATCTTCGGCAAGAATCCGCCTTTCACCAAGGCGAGAAAGACATGATAGGAGCCGATGATGGCTGTGTTCGATGCGAACAAGAGCAAACTCGATGCGGTCAGAACCACGGCCAGTTTAATCCCAAAACCGCCGAGGATCATCCCCAACTCGGAGATAAACCGCTCGCTTTGAGTGGCTTTGAGTTGCTCGGGCAACAAGCCGATCGATAGCGCGGTCAACACCGGCGAGGTGACAACCATCGTGACGATCACCGCGACCATTGCCCACCGCGTCGTGCGGCGCAGCGGAAAACGCATGCTCGGGCTGAGCTGGCTGATGCTCTCCAAGCCGGAAAAAGCCAGCCAAGCGGAAGCGAAGCCAACGAGCAACTCGTAGTTGGAGATTTCGTGGCCTGTGCCCAATTTGCTGATTACCGTGCTCCATTGAGCGCCGTCCATCGTGATCAATGCGATGCCGATAACGCACAGATTGACCAGAAACGATGCGCAAGCCATGACCAGCGCCACGGTCGCGCTTTCGCGGATGCCGATCACGTTGAGCGCGGCGAGCACGCCTACGCCGATACATGAGAGCACCACGATGTGGTGATCGAGCGTGGTGAAGATGCTGCCGACATACTGAAATCCGGCGACCGCGGAAATCGCGGTGGTGAGAAAGTAGTCCACCGTGATGAGCATGCCGCCGAGGCAACCCCACATGGGGCCGAAGGCTTTGGTGGTGATCGTTACGACGCCGCCGCCCTCGGGATTGCGCCAGGAAATTTCGATGTATTTGAGCGATAATAAGATAAAACCGCCGGTGGTGAGCAAGACGAAAAACGGCGTAGCGTCTTTGACATGGCCGTAGAGAATGCCCGGCACGTAGTACACGGACGTTCCGATATCGCAAAAGACCACGGCCCACGCCAGGAACCAATTGAGCTGTCTTGTATCGCGGGTCGGTTGCATCGAGGTGTTAGGAGGCAGTCAATATAGATATGAAAGCAGTCGGTTTCAATCTCGCAACTAGAGCCAAAGGTGCGGGTCGTGGTGGCAAGGCCGTTCTAATTGAAAATCATCAAATGACAATCGTGCGGCAGTTTCTTGGTCAGTCCTTTAATCACATGGCCTCGCAGCATGTGATAGAAGGCTGAGCGCCGCGACTGGCCAATGAGAACACCGTCGACATCGAGTGCTTTGGCCGCGTTGGCGATGGCCTCGCCGGCGTTGTGCGATACCGTCCAGATGGGTATGACTTCAATGTTTTTGTCCCGCACCTGCTGCAAAGCATGGCGTAACGTGCGAATGCCTTCTTCGTTGGGGCGGTGCGGCGTATTGCCATTGAACAGACCGGGCCATTCTTCGACATAAATGCAATAAAGCGTCGACTCGCCTCTGCCCCGAGCAAGGTTGATTCCGTGTTGAATCAGCGCGACATTTTCACCGCGAAGGGCCAAAAGCGAGGAGGCCGGATAAAGCGCTTTCAGCTCTACCGCGTCGGCGAGAGTTACCAGACCTTTCAGTTCTTCGTCTACCAACGCTTCGGAGGCGAGATAAGCGCGGGCTTGCAGGCGCTGAACGGCGGGGATTTGATGCAGAATGTCGACAAACCAAGACCGGCGCACGCCGATGGCGATGATCATTCCTATAATGGTCAAAGTCCCGCCAAAGATTGTGGCCAGCTCTTTGTAGACGAGATTCACGCTCCATGCCAATAAAACCATGCCGGTTGTGAGAACGCCGATCCAGAAAACAACGTCGCGCCGTCCCAGCCGCCAGCGAATCATGTCCAAGCTGAGCGATGAGAATACGAACGCGCCGAGCAGCCCGAAGGCATACATTTCTCCCAACAAGGCGATCTCTCCTTGAGTGGCGACGATGACCGCGAGGGGAACCAAGGTCGCGATAAAAATCGCGATGTGCGGACTGTTGAACCGGGTGCTCCGTAGCCCGATCACTCGGGGCAGAAAATTGCTGTTGGCAAGGGCTAGGAAGATATGGTACGCGCCGATGATTGCAGTATTCGCCGCAAACAGAAGTAGGCAGGAAGCGCTGATCACCACTGCGAGTTTCAGGTTAAAGCCGCCAGAGAGCGACGCAATCTCCGAGATGAAGCGTTCGCTTTGGCTGGTTTTAAAATCGGGCGTCAGCAGATTAATCGACAAAAGGCTCAGCACCGGCGAAGTAAGGAGCATCGTGCCGATGACGGCAAACATGGCCCATCTTGTGGTCTTCCGTAGCGGCAGGCGCATGGTCGGGCTCAACTGGCTGATGCTTTCCAGCCCCGAGAACGCCAGCCACGCGGCGGCGAAACCGACCAACAAGTCTGTGAAGGACATGTCGCGGCCCGGGGACAAGTTTGCCAAAGCGAGACTCCATTGCGTCGGAGAAAAACTAGCCAGCGAAACGATGATGACCACGAGATCTACGCCGAAGGCCACCAGCGCCATTAAGAGAGCCGCCGCGGCGCTTTCCCGGATTCCAATCACATTCAATACCGCGAGGGCGACGAGACCGGCGCAGGCCAAAAGAACAATGTGGTTTTCGAGAAAGTGGAGCACGCTGGCGATGTAGTGAAAACCGGACACGGTCGAGATCGCTGCAGTCAAGAAATAGCTTGTGGTGATGAGCATGCCGCCGAGGCAACCCCACATGGGGCCGAAGGCTTTGGTGGTGATCGTAACGACGCCGCCACCCTCGGGATTGCGCCAGGTGATCTCGATGTATTTATGTGCCAGAGGAATAAAACCCAGGGACGTCAGCAAGATGAAAAAAGGCGTTTTGTCGGCGACGCTGCCGTACAAAATCCCCGGAACGTAATACACCGACGTGCCGATGTCACAAAAGACTACTGCCCAGGCCAGCAACCAAGTTAGTTGGCGGGTGTCTTTCGTAGGTTCCATGAATGCGGCGCGGGCGCGAAAATTCGATGCTTTTAAAGGGCTCTTGCATTGATAGCGTCGTTCGACTTATCATGCAACCGAAGATTGAGCCCCTATGGCCCTGCCCGTACAATACTTCCAAAAACTCGTCGAGAGTTGCCCGGACATTATCATTTCCGTCGATACGCACGGAACCATCATTTTTTACAACGATGGGGCACGCCAAAACCTCGGATTCAGTTACGAAGAGGTTTTGGGAAAAAATGTCCTGGAAATCTATCCGAATCTCGACGAAGCGCGCCGGGTGATGGCCGCCATGCGCGCCGATGACGCCGCGGGTAGAGGCCATGTGCGTAATTTCGAAACGGTTTTCAAAACGAAAAAGGGCGAAGAAATACCGGTCGCCATTTCCGCGTCGATCACCTATGACGAGCAGGGACGGGAAATCGGCTCCATCGGCTTCGCTAAGGATCTGCGCGAGCTCAGACGGCGCGATCAACTCGCTACCCTTGGTGAAATTGCCGTTGGTCTGTCCCACGAAATCAACAATTCGCTGGAGATCTTGGTTAATCAAACTGAGATGCTGCGTAAGTACTTGGGGCGAAAGGCCAGCGACGAGGATTATTTGGTCGAATCGGAGCGGTTGGATTCGCTGGCATCGCAGATCAAGAAAATTCAAGATATCACGGGCCGCATCGGCCAGATGGTCGATGAAGGGGAGTACGGTACAAAGGAATATTTGAAAGGCACAAGGATGACAGATTTGCACGTCGAGGAGGCGGCAAAACCCTGCCACAGATCGATGCCCGATGCGCGTTTTCCGTTGAACGGCTTGCGGGTGCTGATCGTCGATGACGACGCTGGAGTGTGCCAATCTCTCAAAGACCTGCTCGAGGCCGAGCGCTGCTGCATCGAGACCGCGTCTTCCGGCGTTATCGCGATGAAATGTTTGGAACGCGAACAATTTGAACTTGTCCTGAGCGACGTGGTCATGCCGGACATGGACGGCTATGAACTTTATCAAACCGTCAAAATGAAAAATCCTAAACTGCCGGTGGTGCTGATGACCGCGTTCAATTACGACAAGGATCATATCATCAAGCGCAGCTGCCTGGAGGGCTTGCAGGGTGTGATATTCAAAAAGCCGGTTAACCCGGCGATGCTTAAAAAAATCCTCTTACAGCAATGTCGCCCCGAGCAAGCCGACCCCGTTTCCGTGCCGCACGCGCCGCCCGCAAATATTGCTGCCGTTAGTTTAAAAACTGACTAGCCATATTGTGAACAAAGAAGATTCTTACAATCAAGGGATGGAATGCTTCGCCCAGGACAAGTTGGACGAGGCGGTGGCCGCCTACCTGCAGGCGCTCGATGAGGATCCGAACTACGCCGACGCGCTGCACGCGTTGGCGATGACCTACGCCCACCAGGAAAAGCTCGACCAAGCGATTGAAATCGGCAAACGGCTCATTGAAATTTCTCCGGACGACGAATTGGCCTATACCAGCCTGTCGATCTTCTACCAGCAAAAAGGCATGATCGCCGAGGCCGAACAAATCGCCGCTAAGGCGAGAACCCTCGGCTGGAAGCGCGAGCTGAACCAGAAGAAAGATCCCGACAAAGGTTAGCGGACAGGTTCGAGACCTGTCGGCAAGCCTATCCAAATCAAAACCCGGCGCCGTCGCAAGCCGAAGATCGTCGCGCTCGCCTTCCGCTTGCTTTGTTTTGATCAAGCGGCATGTATTGCTCGGTTTTTTGCGACATTTCCCGGGGTCCTTGCAGTTTGGTTTTGGCTTGGATAATGAGTAGGAGGAGTGGCGCTTTGGGCGACCAAGAGTCCCTGGCGGCGCCGCGGAGAGAAAAGCATGAATCTCGCGATGGGCCCGCTCGAAGACCTGGTCAAATTAATTGCCGATGAATCACGCGTTGACGCCAAAATTCGCGACACACAGGCAGCCCTGACGCTGGTCAAGAAGCGAGTTTCCGAGTCTCTCGCGCAGCACTATATTTCGACGCGTGAGCTGAGAATTCAACTGCCGGAGGATCTTATGAGGGAAGAACAATCTTACGAACGTTTGTTGCAGGCCCTGCAGGATATGAAGAATGAGATCGCCAAGCAGATACGGCCTGTCGAAGAGCAGATCATTCAAGCCAACGTCGAACACCTGCGCCAAACTTTCGCGCAAGAGAGCCGCCGCCTTTCGAAATGTCTGGAGGAAATCGACGATAATATCCTCGCCTGCCGGCAGTATTTGCAAGATTACGAGCGCGTACGTTCGAGCCTTAATGGGTTGAACGATAAGCTGATCCAGTTGGGTGCCGAGTCTGTGCCCATACCCGACGGCCTACCGACCGCCGACTTGGGCGAAATCATCCGCCAGCGCATAGATCATCTGCGATCCCTGGGCAAGGTATAGCCAACAGTTAGGAATTCACTCAAACGGCTGGCTGCAGCGTCGCATCCTTGCCCGAGGAGCCCGAGCCCGAGCCCGGCCCGGCCGTATCCAGCTTGAATGGCGTCGGAAGAACCAACGCGCCGCATTCACGTCTCCCATCCCGGTTTAGCGTCGCGCAAGCGCGAGCCATAAAGCACGACGTAAGCGACCAAGGTCACGGTTAGAAAACCGCAGATGGCCACGGTCCACGGGGCGCCGATGGCCGTGGCGACCAGGCCGAACGGAAAACTGCCCATCGGTCCGAGGCCGCGGTTGATCAGGCCGAAAAGCGACATGATCCGGCCGCGATTGGATTCGTCGGCGTGCAGTTGCAACATCGTAGCAGTGGCCGAAAGAAACGTGGTCTGAAATCCGCCGGCAATGAACAGAAATACGAGCGAGAGCGGAAAGTGGCGCGATGCGGCGAAGAGTGCGATAGCCAAACCGAAACCGGCGGCTAGTGAGAAGAGCAAATGATGCGGCTTGGGGAAGCGGCGCACGGAGGCGAGGGTGAGCCCGCCCAAAATGGCCCCGGCGCCTGGCGCCATCAACAACAGCCCTAGACCGGGCGCGCCGACGTGGAGAATGTCGCGCGCGAAGACAGGCATGAACTGCGTGTAAGGCTTGGTGCAGAAAGTCACGATGCCGAGAACGGTCAGGAGCGCGAGAAATAGCGGCGTTTGCCATGCAAGTTGCAACCCTTCGACCATGTCTTGTGTGATTCCCTTCGAGTTCGCCGGCCGCTTCGCTTTGGGTATCTTGATCAGGAAGATCGTGATCAAGACAATGAAATTGCCGGCTGTGGCGACGAAAAAGCAGCCTTGGGTGTCGATCACCGGGATCAGCAGGCCGCCAATGGATGGACCGAACAGCATGGAGCCGTTGAAGACCATCTGGTAGAGCGTCACGGCGTTGGGCAGATCCGATTGCGGCACGAGGTGGTGCAAAATCGACTGGCGCACCGGCTGTTCAAAGGATACGAAAAAACCGGTCATCGCGGAAAGCGTGAGCAGGTGCCATACTCGAATGGCGCCGAGATAGGTCATCACGCCGACAAACAGCGCCATGAGCAGAAACGCGACTTGGGTGATGACGAAGATGGTTTTGCGATCGGCGCGATCGACCACCGCGCCGCCGAGAGCGGAAAAAAGCACGCGCGGCAGACCGAGACACAAGCCCTCGAGTCCCAAGTAAAACGGCGAGTCGGTGAGCTGAAAAATCAACCAGCTTTGGGCCGTGGTTTGCACCAACGTCCCGGTGTGGCCAAGCAGGAGCCCAATCCAATAAATTAAATAATCGCGGTGGCGAAAAGCGCGGAAGGTGTTGGCGAGTACCATGATGGACGAGTCGCGGTGTAGACCGATAGATCGCAGGCACTCCGACGAATGGCTCTACGGCCGAATCCCCGCCTTTCTGGACAGGCTCTGATGGGTCGGACCGTCGATCTCTTCACCGGACGGCAGCCCGGCGGCGATACGAAAAGTTTTAATCACAGCGCGCGTTAACGGTTGTTCTCTGCCGACAAATTTCATGGCAAGCCTCGTGGGATGAATTCGCGTCGTGACCGCCGCAGATTTTCTCAACCCTTAGCACAATTTAAAACAAATCGTGGCGTAACCGGGCGAGATTCTTCAAAGCGAGGCTGGAAAAGTTCTCGTGGAGTTTAGTTCGAGTTCAATGGTGGTCCCAACGGGAATCGAACCCGTGTTCCCGACGTGAGAGGCCGGTGTCCTAACCGCTAGACGATGGGACCTTGGCTGAGGAGGTAGGACTCGAACCTACAATCGCCTGATCCAGAGTCAGGTGGCTTACCAATTAGCCGACTCCTCAAAGTGGCGAGTGATAAAATTAGAAGAATTACTGGGGAGAGTCAAGTTGACGGATGTAAACCAGTGCGGCTCGCAGGCGCCCAATCGTGCGCTCTTTACCGAGCACGGCGATGACCTCGTGAATCCCTGGGCTGACCGTGCCGCCGGTGAGCGCGACGCGCACGGGCTGGGCGAGCTTGCCCATTTGAAGTCCGTGGGCTTCGAGGGTAGCGGTAAAAGCTTTCTCGATTGCAACTGCGTCGAACGTGGCAAGGGCGTCTAAATTTCGGATCAAACTTTCGATCGGCGCGGCGACGTCCGGCGTCAGAAGCTTTTTCGCCGCCTTTTCATCCGGGGTTATTTCGTCGCTCAAATAATAACGCGCGGCGTCGACCAACTCGGTGAGTGTCTTGGCGCGTTGTTGAAGCGTCGCGATCATCCGCTCCAGCCATTTCTTATCCTGCGGCACCGTCAGGCCTTTGGCCGCGATGTAGGGTTGGATTTCCTCGGCCAACTGGGCCAGCGAGCGGGATTTAAGATAGTGGAAGTTGACCCAGAGAAATTTCTCCGGATTGAAAACACCCGCCGACTTGCCGACGTTCTCCAAGGAAAACTTCTCGACCAGCTCTCCGCGCGAAAAAATTTCCTGGTCGCCGTAAGACCAAGCGAGGCGCACCAGATAATTGACCACCGCCTCGGGGAAATAGCCCATGTCGCGGTAAGCCATCACCGAAGTAGCCCCATGGCGCTTGCTGAGCCGCGCTTTGTCGGTACCGAGAATCAGTGGCACATGAGCGAATTGCGGCAGCTTGTCGCCGAAGGCCTGGTAAAGCTGGATCTGCCGCGGCGTGTTCGACAGATGATCATCGCCGCGAATGATATGGGTGATGTTCATCTCGATATCGTCGACCACGACACAAAAATTATACGTCGGTGTGCCGTCAGAGCGGGCGATGATGAGATCGTCGAGCTCGCGGTTGTCAAAGACGACGTCACCTTTGATCAAGTCCTTGACCACGGTCGTGCCGTCGCTTGGCGAGCGGAAGCGAACGGTGAAGGGTCGGTCGATGGGCAGAGCGGGAATCGCCCCTTCCGGCGGACGGCAGGTGCCGTCGTAGGCCGGTTTGCGTTTCTCTTTTTGCGCAAACTGACGCTTTGCGTCCAATTCCGCAGGCGTGCAGGTGCACGGATAGGCATTGCCTTTGGCAACCAGCTCTCTGACTTTCTCTTGATACAGTGAATAGCGTTCAGTTTGGTAGAACGGCCCTTCGTCGTAATCAAGTTCCAGCCAATTCATTGCGTCCAAGATCGCTCGGATCGCCTCCGGTGTGGATCTCTCGCGGTCGGTGTCCTCAATTCGCAGGATAAATTTGCCGCCATGGTGGCGCGCAAAAAGGTAGTTGAAAAGCGCGGTGCGCGCACCGCCGATATGCAGGTGGCCGGTCGGACTGGGAGCAAAACGGGTGCGAACTGGAGTCATGGCGGTAAGCTAACAGGGCGCGGAAAAAGCGTCAATGACGCATTAAAAATACGTTTTGATTATGCTATCATCGAGCGATCGTCGAGGAGAAAAGCCTGTGGACACTAAGGCAATGGGGGATGACGCTAGACCGGTGGTGGGGAGCGGCGATGGCGTGCCCTCTCATTTTATTCGCAATATTGTCACCGAAGATCTCAAACAAGGCAAAAACCAGGGCCAGGTTCACACCCGGTTTCCGCCTGAGCCCAACGGCTATCTACACATCGGCCACGCCAAATCCATTTGCCTGAATTTCGGCTTGGCGGCGGAATTCAACGGACTCTGTAATCTGCGATTCGACGATACCAACCCGAGCAAAGAAGATGTCGAATACGTCGGGTCGATCAAGGAAGACGTCCGCTGGCTCGGCTTCGACTGGGGCGACCGAGAGCTTTACGCTTCGGACTATTTCGAGCGGCTCTTCGAGTTCGCCATTCAGCTGATCAAATCCGGCAAGGCGTTCGTCTGCGATCTGAACGCCGACCAGATGCGCGAATATCGCGGCACGCTGACCGAACCCGGGACAAACAGCCCCTTTCGGGATCGCTCGGTCGAAGAAAACCTTGATCTCTTCCAGCGCATGCGCGCGGGCGAATATCCCGACGGCAGCCGGACCCTGCGCGCCAAGATCGACATGGCCTCGCCCAATATCAATCTTCGCGATCCGGTCATGTATCGTGTCTTGCGCGCGACCCACCATCGCACCGGCAACAAGTGGTGTGTCTATCCAACTTACGATTTCGCCCACGGGCAATCGGATTCTATCGAAGGCATTACCCACTCGATTTGCACTCTGGAGTTCGAGGACCACCGCCCGCTCTATGATTGGTTTTTGCAGCACCTTGGGATTCACCACCCGCAGCAGATCGAGTTCGCGCGCTTAAATCTCACATACACGGTGTTGAGTAAGCGCAAGCTGCTGCAGCTGGTGCAGCGAAAAATTGTCAACGGCTGGGAAGATCCGCGCATGCCGACTCTGGCGGGCATGCGGCGCCGAGGTTACACGCCGGAGGCGATCCGCAATTTCTGCGAGCGCATCGGTGTGGCCAAAAGAAACAGCGTGGTCGATATCGCCATGCTGGAGCATTGCCTGCGCGAGGACTTAAACAAGCGCGCGCCGCGGGTTATGGCGGTCCTGCGGCCGATCAAAGTCGTGCTGGAAAATTATCCGGAAGGGCAGGTCGAGGATTTGGACGCAGTCAATAACCCTGAAGACCCGAGCATGGGCACGCGTAAGGTGCCGTTTTCACGCATGCTTTACATCGAACAGGATGATTTTCGCGAGGAGCCGCCCAAGGGTTTTTTTCGTTTGTCGCCGGGTAAGGAAGTCCGCTTGCGCTACGCATTTATCATCAAGTGCACCGGCCTTTCCAAAGATCCGAGCACAGGGGCTATTACCGAGCTTCACTGCACCTATGATCCCGAAACCAGGAGCGGTTCAGCGCAGAGCAAACGCAAGGTCAAAGCAACGATCCATTGGGTATCGGCGGCCCACGCCGTCGGAGCCGAGGTCAGACTCTACGACCACCTCTTCACCAAAGAGGACCCGGAGGATATTCCCGAAGGGGCGGATTGGCTCGCGAACGTCAATCCGAAATCTTTAGAGCGGCTGGCATCCTGCCGTGTGGAGCCCTGTCTCGCCAACGCAAAACCCGGCGAACGATACCAGTTCGAGCGGCTGGGTTACTTCTGCGTTGATAGTGAGGAGTCTTTCGCGACAAAGCTGATTTTCAACCGATCGGTGACCCTGCGCGACACCTGGGCCAGGATGGAGAAGGGCGGCAAGGGGGCTCGTTCCTAGTTGCGCGGAGATCGCGTGAAAACTTGCACTGCATTTAATCATTCGCCGACGACCAAGGCTTGGCCGCCCGAGAGCCCCAGACATTCTTTCTCAAAGAGAGGTTTTGCGTCGACGTAAGATTCCACGATTCCCAGGCGATGCAGCAGTTTGATGATCTGAAAAGCCACGTCGATCTGGCCTGGAAGAAAGCCGTTGTTTGCAGAAAACGGGTACTTGTGGTGGTTGTCGTGCCACTCGGAAGCAAGATAGCCGTAGAACCATTGATTAAGAGCGTAGCTACTGTGATCAAACTCCCATCCGACTTTTTTGCCTCTCGGTTGGTTTCCTCCGTGGCCCCGCCAATTAAAATCACGGATCAAGAAAGTGATAAAAAAAATCGCCGCAAACCAAGCCCATAGGATATCGGAACCGTAAATCAGGAAAATACTAACTCCCCAAAATAGCTGAATGAAAGCTACACGGAAGAGGTAATATCTCAATTCCTCCACAGCGCCGGAACGTAAGAACTGTGCATAGCTGCTAGTTTTAAGCGGGATATGGGCGATGCTCGCGCATAACGTAGCATATTCCGCTGCAGAAATATTAGTATCTGTTTTTTGGGCTGATTCAGGGGCAAGGTAGCTGCCAAGCCATCCTAGATGTGGGCCGTAAGGGTCCCCAGGCTTTTCGGTTCGCTGATGATGAATCATGTGGGGAATGGCGTAGCATTCTTCCCGAAATAAAATCGGATTCGTCCAAAGAAACAATTTAGCAAAAAAATTGTTGTTAAATCGAAACGCGGCATGCGAACAATAACGGTGATACCAGAGGGTATTGTAAACAGTTCCGAGCACAAATACGGAAATCAGCATGAAAACAAGAGATTGGATTGATATTCGCGCTATTAAAAAATATACGCACGCGACGAATGTAGAAAGATGAAACGCAAAATTTAGCACGGTTAAAGCACGAGAGGGATGCTTAACCACATTCATAGCATCACACCATTCGATTATGATTTCTGTTGTCGAGGGTGAGTGAGGTTTAGCGCTTGACGTGTCATGGCCAAACGTTGGCTCGATTATCGGCAATTTCATTTAAGCAGATACCATTGAGGTGTGACGATTCTCTTCAAAACACTTCACATGGCGCTAGCCTTGCCCGTGCTGATTTGAATTTACACTATCTATCGAAAATCTAGTAAAGATGTCAATCGGAGTTGCTGCAGCTGAGGGAATGTTCCTTCGGATATCGAAGCTTCAAGATACGCCCGGCCACGGACGTTGTCTGTGTTTGCGAGTCAGCAGGGTAACTTCAAAAGGATATGTCCTGCCGAATTTACGGATAAACAGAATCTACAACACGTCGTTCGATTGTTTTCGCTTGAGTTTTTATGCGAGAAGATTTTTGCAGAAACGACTACCCGTACGCCGCACCGACGTGACAAGAGCCTGAAGATAGCACCAGAGATTTAGAACCTATAGTTTACCGAAGCTGCAACAAAATTGTTGAAAGTTGTATACCTGTCTTTGCCCGGCGCGCCGCTGAAGGGTATTCCAGTTGCCGGTAAGCCCTCTAATTCTCCGTTATTTACTTTTCGAGTTTTGTAAAGAACGGCCATATAGCCAAAATCAAGAGAAATTTTTTCCCATTTATAGCCGATTCCAGCGTTTAACGTCAGTATGTCTCCGCCGGGTATGGCCGGATTTAAGGTCTTAGCTGGGATTGGCGTTTCCTCGACCGCAAGCCCTCCCCGGAGCTCCCAGTGAGGACTCAGCTTATACGAGCTGCCCAAACGTAGCGTGCTCGTATTTTTCCAATTCTGTGGCAAACTGAAAGACGCGATCGGCAAGCCGAGAAGAGGAAGAAATCCGGGTGCCGGAGACAGAGTAGCGTTGAAACTCTTGAACTCGCTCCATCTCGTGTATTCATAAACTAATTCTGCGCTCCATGCCGGATCAATTTGCCAAAAAATTCCCACGTCAACTATTGGTGGCAATGGAATCGGTCTGACATTTGCTTTCACACTTGTCGGTGTGAAAGCGCCTCCAAACTTCGCGTCCGCCGAGTCGAAGCGGATGTCTGTTCGGGCACGATAAGTTAAACCTATTTTTATCACTTCAGTCGGCTTTACAAGAAGTCCTAGATTGTAAGTAAAGGCATTCGCGGTGTCAGTAACTCGAAGTCGTCCCTCAAATGTGCCACCCTGGGTAGCGCAGCCGCCATCGGCCAAAAAAGCATCGAGGCATAGAGAGCGGGTGAATAATCCCGATGCATGCACATAACTGACACCGGCGCCCACGGAAAAATACTTTGATGGATGCCACGCGATACTGGGAGTTACATAAATTGTTTTGAGTTCGCTTCGATTAGCTGCAAACCGAGTAAAGTCCCGTTCGTATGTGGTGGCAAGACCAAAGGGCGAATAAGTCCCTATCCCTAGAGTGAAGTCGCTGCCCGGAATATGGTAGTTTGCGAACATTGACGCTATCAGATTGTCGTCGTGTTTGTTGACGGCTTTTCTCCCGCTATTTTCAACGCTGTTGACGGCATTGATGTAGACACCGTTGATCATCAGATTGTTTCCCGAGACCTCACCTAACGCGCCCGGATTGTAATAAGTGGCCGAGGCGTCATCTATGCCTGCGGTGAGAGCATTTGACAAAGCGACGCCGCGGGCCGTTTGATGCGGGATGATATAACCTCCGGCACTTACGCTCGGTATCCCATGGAAGATAAACGAGCCTGTTGTAATCACACAAATCAAGAAAATATTCGCTATTTTAGTCATTTAGCGTCCCTTATGGCATTTTGTATCCAACTCGTGTATAGCGTTGCTAAGTACTGCCAAAGTTTGCCATATGAGATATAATGATGCAAGAAAAATTATTGACAATTGAACAGGTCGCGGCGTATCTGAAGGTCGACAAGTTCACTGTCTATCGTTTGGTTACAAAGCGGAAACTCCCCGCATTCAAGGTCGGGAACCAATGGCGCTTCAAACGGGAAATTATCGATGCTTGGCTGGAAAACAATTCTAACATGAAAGTAAGGGACGATAAGGCTCGCTAATCATCCGATGAAAACCATACTTGTGGGAGCACTTTTTACATATGGCATTGCGAGGCTTCTCGAAACCTTCAAAAAACGACCCAAGGTTCAAGGGCGAGTGGTTGCACCTTACACCCTCTATCTTTTGGTGGGCGGACATATAGCAGTATTTTTGGCGGCTTTGCATGACGTGCGGAATCTTACGCCACAACTCGGCGCAGCGAATTTTGTCGGGCTCGCAATGGTAGTCGTTGCAGCGATCGGTCGTTTCTACTCGATAAAGACGCTGGGCCCGTATCATAGCATTCAGATTGAAATTCGAGAGAATCATCCGGTGATCAGCCACGGGCCCTATTTCTTTATTCGGAATCCTTACTACCTTAGCAACGCGATAGAGGTTGTGGGGTTTCCCCTCATAGTCAACTCAGTCCTCGGCACCGCCGTCGCGCTTTTGCTGTATTGGCCGTGCTTGTACTTGCGCGTCGTATTAGAAGAGCGGGCCCTGTTAGGAGCCATCAAGGCGCCGTTTTCCGACTATATGCACCGAGTGCCGCGCTTTGTTCCCACCGGGATTCGCGTTGGAGCATCGATATGAATGGACGGCTTCCTCGACGTGTAGTTGTCACCGGGCTGGGGATTTTATCATCCATCGGTATTGGTAAGCATGAGTTTTGGCAAGGGATTCGGTCCAATCAATGCGGTATCGGACCGATCACGCTTTTTAACGCCGAATCTTTCACGGTCAGAATCGCGGGCGAAATCAAAGGTTTCGATGGCCATGATTTTTTCCCTCATGAGGTCGTGCGAAAGATCGACCGCTTCGCTTTACTTGGTTTAGCGGCTGCAAAGGAAGCAATCGGTGACTCGGGTCTGGAAGGCGAGTTCCGTAACGGCGCAGGTGGAAATGCTTGTGTTCTCGTCGCGTCCTCGATCGGGGCACTGGCGCACGCGGAGCGGACCCATAAGATTTTTGTTGAAAAGGGATCGCGCAGAATCTCTCCATATTTTAATGCCAATGTAATCCCCAGCAGTTGCGCAACCCAAATCGCGCTGAAGTTTGGAATTCACGGAGACGTGCAAACGATCACCACGGCTTGTGCTTCCGGCACGACTGCCATCGGAGAGGCTTTCCACAAGATTCGTGCTGGTCAAATTGACATGGCTGTCACAGGGGCATCGGAGACTCCCGTAACGCCGCTGGTAATTTCTACATTTTCCACCGTTGGTTTGCTATCCACCGACAACGATTCGCCAAAGAGCGCCTGCCGGCCATTTAGTCGCGACCGCAACGGGACCGTTATTGCGGAAGGAGCCGGGATGGTCATATTGGAAGAACTCAATCACGCGCTATCGCGGGGCGCGCATATTTATGGCGAGATCATCGGCTATGGCTCGACATTCGACAGTTATCATGTCTTGCAGCCGTTGCCGAGCGCTCAATTCGCGGCGGAGGCTATTACAAAGGCGTTGGCCGACGGCGGGGTGATGCCGCAGGAGGTTGATTATTGCAATGCTCACGGCACCGCATCCTCATTCAATGATAGAACTGAAACGATTGCGATCAAGCGGGCTTTCGGAGAGCACGCGCATCGTTTACCCATCAGTTCGACAAAGTCGCTTATCGGACACACGATGGGTGCAGCTGGAGCCCTCGAATTTATCGCTTGCATTTTGATGTTAGAAAAGTGCTACATCCACCCCACACTGAATCTCCGCGAGCCTGATCCAGAGTGTGATTTGGACTATGTTCCCCTGCGTGGCCGGGAACAAGAATTGCGAACGGTCGTATCAAATTCTACAGGTTTCGGTGGATACAACGCTGCCTGCGTAATCAGGAAATTTGAAAGATAGTTTCTTTGTACGCGCTCAACTTCATCGTCGGTGCTGTTTTCACCCTCGTCGCTGGCCTGTTTGTCTTTATTCGCGGCGAGTCCCGGTCCATGACGAGGCGGGCATGGCTTTTTCTTTGTCTAGCTACGAGTATTTGGCATCTCGGTCGTTTCCTGATTGCTATTTCCGGATCTCCGACGACGGCAAACCGTGTTGTCTATTTGATCTATCTCGGCGCGATATTTATACCGCCTCTATACCTGCATTTCTCGCTTTCCTTGCTGAATGAAGAAACTGTCCAACGTCGATATTTGGTTGTTGCCTATTCAATTGCTGGAATCGAAATAATTCTTTTGTTTAGCGGTCGTCTGACTTCCGGTGTTCGTTTGGACCCGGCTCTTGGGTACTATGAAATCCCGTCGACGATTTACATCTTGCATTTTTTGGCCTTTGTTCTGGTCCCGACGTACGGACTGTTAAAACTGGTAGCGCATTATCGCGCTAGCGATTTGCCGGTTAAGAAGAACCAATTAAAATACGTGATCTTTGCCAGCTTGATCGGGTTCCTTGGTGGTGGCACTTCGTTCTTGCCGATAATTCAAGCGCCAATTCCGCCTTTTGGTGCACCGCTAACCTATTTTTATACATTTCCAATTGCGTACGCGATTGCGCGTTACCGATTAATGGATATCGGCGTTGTATTGCGAAAGGGGCTGATTTACGCGCTGCTCCTCCTCGCGTTGCTGGCGCCCTGTTTCGCGGTGGTGGTGATCAGCCAATATTTCGTCTTCGGAAGCATCAGCTATTCATTCTCAATCATAACTCTATTCTTGTTGACAGTTGTCGGATTCTTATTCCCTAAACTTCGATTCAAAACGGAAGACGCGCTTGAGCGCGCCCTATTTAAGAAAAAATCAGATTTTCGAGAAACACTCCTCCAGTCAAGTAGAGACATGGTCTCGATTGTCGACATCAGAGCTCTTTCAAACAACCTCGTCCAAACGATTGGCAAGTCCCTTGGAGTGGAGAAGGTCTCTTTGCTGCTCAAAAATGAGACTAATGGAAGCTATCGATTGGAGGCGTTTGTCGGGTTGAATTTTGATCTGCCTGAAGGGGTTTCTCTATCCAAGGACGGACCCTTGATTCAAATTCTTCAAAGCAGACGGGAAGGGATCGTTAAAGAAGAACTTGAATGGGTGCCGGTCGGCCCCAACACTCCCAATACTATCGATACGATGGCCAAATTAGGCGCGGAACTCAGTTTGCCAATTATTTCGAAGGAGAAACTCATCGGGATCCTTAACCTCGGCCAGAAGGATGACCAAACCATCTATTCCAGCGAAGACTTGGAGCTTCTCTCGACATTGGCAAATCAGGCGGCGATTGCGATCGAGAACGCGCGCCTTTATGAGAACCTAAAACAGTCTCAAGATACTCTGAGACGTGCGGATCGGCTGTCGTCCTTGGGGCTGCTGACCGCGGGTCTGGCCCATGAAATTCGCAACCCTTTGGTGGCGATCCGGACTTTTACCCAGTTGCTGCCGGAGCGCTACGACGACGCCGAGTTCCGCGAGGGTTTCCAGGGGCTCGCCCTTAAGGAAGTCGATCGGATTTGCGGCCTAATAAGCGATCTTTTGAGCTTTGCACGCCCATCTAAACCGAATGTGGCCCCAGAAAACATCAACGACATCGTCGACAATATCGCGCGGATTCTGGAGACCCAGGCGAAGGAAAAAAATGTCGAAATTGTTCATGATTTTGGCGCCGATTTGCCCAAGGTGTGGATTGACAGAGAGCAGATGAAGCAGGTATTTATGAACCTCATTCTGAATGCTATTCAGGCCATGCAAGAAGGTGGATCGATCAGTATCGCGACCCGCGCAGTATCAAGGAGCGGAACTGAACCTTCAGGAGAATTCGTGCAGATCGAAGTTCGCGACACCGGCATCGGAATCCCGGAAGCAAATTTGCAGCATATTTTTGACCCTTTCTTTACCAGCAAGGACGAAGGCAGCGGGTTGGGTCTAGCAGTGTCGCATCAGATCGTGCAAGAACATGGCGGCTTTGTTACCGTCGAAAGCACGAAAGGTAAGGGAACCGCATTTTTTGTCCATATTCCTATCGGCAAGCCGAACCGTTCGGCGAACAGTCTGCGCGCTCAAGTGAATGAAGCGAATCTTAGTCATTGACGAATCGGAGGTTGTCCGGGAGACCTTGGCGCTCATTCTTGGGAGGGAATTTGACGTCGTAAAGCGACCCCTTAGCACACGGGATTTCCCACTCGCCGCGGCGCGCGAAGCGGTCGACCTACTCATCCTCGGTGTGACGCCACAGTTGGGAATGGAGACGGCAGCGTTGTTGCGTTTTGCCGCTCAGTTGCCCTTCGCGATGCTATTGTTGGTGGATTCGAAAACGGTAGCGCGGGCGATTCAAGAAGAAACAGAGATCGGTTGTCTCACCAAGCCTTTCAATCCCTACGAGCTCCATGAAAAAGTCGCGAGCTTGCTGGCGCGGCGGATGTCGTTTCCGAAGCCGGCCATTTTGCGTGGCGCGCCGGAGCCGAAAGATTGCTCGGCTTATTTGGATTTCCCTTTTCTCAGCCGGAGCGCGGCGCTGCTGGCGCGACGCTTCGCGGCGGCGCGCTTGCCGCTGCTGATCTCCGGGGAGCTGGGTTGCGGCCAAGATCAAGTGGTTTCTGGAATTTGCGGGCTCGATAACCTGTCAAATTTACGGCTCACCATCAACGCCGCCGAGGCGAGCGCCGAATACCTGACTCAAAAGCGCCACCAGCTGTCGTTGCAAGCGGAATTCGATACAACGTCGATCACACTGGTCATTGAAAATCTCGACAAGTGTTCGCCGGCTGGTCAGTCTCTGCTATTGAATTTCTTGGCGGAGGCAGAGGGTAAAGCGACCGGCATCCACTACTTGACCACGGCCCATGCAGACCTATTGGAAAAAGTTTATCGCGGCGAGCTGCTCGATGCCTTGTACTACAAGTTGGCTACGCTGACGCTGAAATTACCGCCCTTAAGGGAACGGTTGGACGATTTGCCGGTTTTGGCCGATTGGTTTGCCCGCGACTACGCTAGAAAACTTGGATTGCCCGAGCCTACTATTTTACCGGAAGCGCATCTGCGGTTGAGAAATTACCTATGGTTCGGCAACTTGAGGGAAATGGAAACCGTATTGGCGCGCACCCTGGCGTTTCACCGTCAACCGCAGATCGACGGCGCCGATCTGATTTTCGATTTCAGTCCGATGCCGCAAGCGGGCCCGCTCAGCAATAGCGCTGAGCTTGCGCCCAGCGGCACTCAAACGGACCGAGCAGAAGCGGAGCCGAGGCTGGAGATTTATCGCGGCGCGCAGGCTTCCAACGGTTCCATCAACGGCCACGCAAATTCGGTCGAATTAAACGCGGTTATTCATGAGCTCGCCCACGAATTCAAGAATCCCATGGTGACGATCAAAACCTTCGCGCAGTTGTTGGGGGACCGTTATCAAGACGAGAATTTTCGCACCCGTTTTCAAGAAGTGGTCGGCAACGACATCGAACGAATGGACGATCTCCTGGAAGTGATGATCGAATTCGCCGATTTCGCCCAACCCCGCTTGAGCAAGGTCGCGCTCGGCGAACCGCTCCGCACCGTGTTGACGGAACTCCACGGCGTATGCGCCAAGCGGCAGACCCGCTTCGAATGGAAGGGTAACGGCGCCACGGAAGCGGTGCAGGCGGACGAATCGCAGCTCGGCTACATCTTGAAAAATGTCATGCTGATGGCTCTTTCTGAGGCCAGAATGGGCAGTGAGATCGAGATCGACGTTTCGACACGGGGCGCCCTGGTAATCCGCTATCTGCGCGAAAGCGCGCGGGTGGCGTCGATCTCGCAATACCTGAACGAAGTCGGATCGGGGATGAAGGAGGGCATTCTTCCGCTGCGCGTGTTGCTGGCGAAGTATCTATTGGAAAGAAACGGTGGGCGCTTCGCGATCGATGCGTCCGACCGCGAGAAAGAAACCCTGAGAATGGAGTTCCCGATTGCAGAGCGCTGAAATAAAAAATGACATGAACCAGCCGCGGCTTTTGGTTGTCGATGACGAGGTGGGGGTGCGGCAGTCCCTGCAAATGGTTTTCAACAAGAATTACGTTGTTTTCGAAGCGTCCTCCGCCGACGAGGCGATTCAAAAAACCACCGAAGAAAAACCAGACGTCGTTCTATTGGACATCATGATGCCCGGCACCGACGGTCTCGCCGTGCTAAGACACATCAAGTCCATGCATCCCGACTGCCAGGTGATCATGTTGACGGGTCTCAATACCGCACGTACGGCATTCGTCGCCAAGAGCACGGGCGCCTTCGACTACATTACCAAACCCTTCGATGTGGAAGAGCTGCGTCTCAAAGTGGAGCACGCGCTCGAGAAAATTCTCTTGTCGCGCGAGCTGGAGCGGTTGAAAGAAGAAGTTGGCCGAAAGTACGGCATCGAGCATATTATCGGCAAATCAGAGCAAATCGTCGACGTGTTCAAGGCCGTGAGCATGGTGGCGGCGAAAAAAACCACAGTGCTCATTACCGGAGAAAGCGGCACGGGCAAGGAGCTGATCGCGCGGGCGGTTCATTTCAACAGCGATCGGCGCTCGAAGCCGTTCGTCGTGGTCAATTGCGCGGCCTTGCCGGACACGCTGATCGAGAGCGAGCTGTTCGGTTACGAGCGAGGGGCGTTCACCAACGCGTCGCAGAAAAAGATCGGGCGGTTCGAATTGGCCCATGGCGGCACGCTGTTTCTCGATGAGATCGGCGAGCTGAATCTTGGCACCCAGTCAAAATTTTTGCGCGCCGTCGAGCAGGAGACTTTCACCCGGCTCGGCGGCACCGATGAGATCAAGGTTGACGTTCGGGTCATCGCCGCTAGCAATCGGGACCTCGAACAAATGGCCAAGAATGGGGAGTTTCGCCCCGACCTGTTTTACCGGCTGAACGTTGTATCCCTATTTCTTCCGCCGCTGCGCGAGCGGCGCGACGATATCGCGCTGTTGCTCGATCATTTTTTGCGGCTGAAGGCCCAAGAACATTCCATCGCGACCAAAACCTTATCTTCCGAGGTGGTTGATTTTTTCACGTCCTACCCATGGCCGGGTAATGTTCGCGAGCTGGAAAATCTCATCGAGCGGCTCACCATTTTAACTCCCCACGAAACCGTCATGCTGCGCGACCTCCCGATTGGGATGCGCTCGACCGATCAAACCGCGACGCTCAAAGAAGACGTGTTGAACGGCTCGCGGCCCCTTAGCGATGCCGTGGACGAGTTCGAGCGCGAGCTGATCGTCAAAGCCTTGCAGCGGACTGGCTTCAATCAGACCAAAGCCGCATCGCTGCTCGGAACCAGCCGGCGCATCCTCAAGTATCGGATCGAAAAGCTAAAGATCAATGACCCCAATGATATCGAACCGGAAGTGAAATTATCGCCATAACCGGACAAATTTGTGCTGCGGGTTCTCGCCGAACACCTCGTTTTATAAAATTCACATTTAATATTAATGGCTTGAGTCGACTCTGGCGGGTGGCATATTCCTTGCTCGACTTTGCTGCCCATGGATACCACCAAACCGAACATCTTAGTGGTAGATGACGAAATGGGCCCGCGAGAATCACTCAAGATGATTCTCAACCCCTATTACAACGTTTACACCGCCGACCGGGGCGCACAGGCGGTCGAGATGCTCAAACAGTTCCCGGTCGATCTAGTCACTTTAGATCTCAAGATGCCCGGATTTAGCGGTATCAATGTCCTGGAAAAGGTCAAACAGCATGACCCGGACATCGAGGCGATCATCATCACGGGATACGGCTCCTTGGACACCGCGATCGAAGGGCTGCGGCTCGGCGCCTTCGATTACATTTCCAAACCCTTTGACGTCAATCATATTCTAGCGCTGGTGCGCCGTGGCTTGGAACGACGCAATGCCAAGGCGCAACTTCGACAGGTCAAATCGGATTTTCTCTCCAATATTTCGCATGAATTGAGGACGCCGCTCAGCGTGGTTGTGGGCTTCGTATATCTGTTGCTCAATCAGGTGATCGGCAAGCTCACCGAGGACCAGCAAAAGGTTCTCGAAACCGTCTATCGCAACTCTGAAGAATTGCTCGAGTTGATTGACAACGTGTTGTGGATGACTTCGCTCAACGCCGGTGATGCGCAAGCCACGCTGGAAAAATTCGACGCTCGGGGTTTGGTCAACGAGACGGTGAAACGATTCGAAAAATCGATTCGCGAAAAAGGTTTGCGGCTTGATATCCAGATGGCCGACGGAGACATATCGATTGTCAGCGACCGGGCCAAGGTCGAGCGGGTTTTTCATAACGTTTTTAACAACGCGGTCAAGTTCACATCCGAAGGCGAGATTACTGTAGCGGTGCACCCTTCCTCGCGCCGGGACAGCGTTGAATTTGAAGTCATCGATACCGGAATCGGTATTGACGAAAGCAAGATCGACTCGATTTTCGAGCCCTTTCACCAGGCCGATAACTCGACGCAGCGATCCTATTCGGGACTCGGGATCGGCCTTACCGTTGCGCGCAGAATGGCGGAGTTGGTGGGTGGCAAGATTGCTGTGCGCAGCAAGCCGGGCGTGGGAACACGGGTAACGATGGCGTTTCCGTGCCAAGCCTCTGCGGCAGTGCCGTTGGCCGTCGAACAGCGCAAGTATGGATGATCATTGTTATATCTGGTGCCGCAACTGCGGCGCCGTTCATCACGTCAGCGCATTCGATCGCGAGCCGATTTACAGCTTTGCCGGTGGCGAAGTTGAAGAAATGCCCGCCAACGATTGGCGTGACTTCATGGACCGGCACGCGGGTCATCGCTTAGAGCCCCTGAAAGCCACCGGTGACGATTACTTTCCCGGCGGTAAAGCTTTTGACCCGATGAGCGCGGGATATATCGAGGTTAGCAACGGCACCGAGACCCTGCTGTTGCGCCGCAGCCGGTCAACGATTGAAGAGCCGTTCCATTATGAAATTGTCAACGGCCGTTTGGTTCAGACCGGCGTGAGCTTGGAAGTGCAAGAAGAGGCAATCCGCAAGGAGATGAAATTGCATTTCTGCTGGGCGCCGGGCGCGCCGCTCGCAGACGCAAAGATCGCGCGCTTTGTCGCTTTGTTTCGCGAAGTCGTTCGCGAGATTGATCCCGATGCGGTTTGCGAAAGCGGATATTCCGACGCGGATGACAACGTTGTCTACTGCCGACTTCACGTTGCGGTCATTGAAGCCTTGCTCGATCAATGCAGCCGCCACTTTCATCCGGCCGAATTGGTTTCATTGCGCCGCTTCATCGAGAGCCACCGCGACAGTGATGACGTGATGGCGTTGGTAAAACGGCGCGCTGTTTCAATCGAGCGGGTCGCTCACTAGCCTCGCGACCCATCTTTTATTCCGTTAAAGTTACACTAACTCGATTCAATGGGCGAGTCCTAGACTCGGTCTCGGTAAGCGATCGGACTGAGTAGTCATTCTCCCGGCTCGTTCTGCGACATCTGCAACGAACAAAGCCCGGGTGGCAAGTCATCGCCACGCGGGCTTTGGTGAATCGCTCACGAAAAACCCAAAGTTAGAGATGCCTATGATTTCGGCGACCACGGAACGGATTTCTTCGTATTTCTTCAAGGTCGCTTCATTGTTGCCGAACTTGTCCATGTTTTCATTGCCCTTTTGCCCCAAGTCGACAGCGCGGACAAATACAAAAGGATTTGCCGCGCCGACCATGGAAACTTCCAGCGCGTCCAAAGCGGGAAATTTTACCGCTTCTCTAACTTTTCCGGTGGGCAAGGGTTTACCAGCGACCGAACCGCCCGAACCGATGAAGTGGAACGTGCCATCGCTATGGAACTCGCGGTCCCTGACTTCAAACTCGGTTAGGATACCTATCTAGGCAAATCGTTTTCCCGGAAAGAAAATCGGCTTGCTGCTTCCGCCCCGTAAATCGCACATGGAAATTTCATAGGGCTCCTGCGTCGTTGATGCGGCGCTCAACGTATAAACCTTTGCCACGGCTTTCAAACACTTGATTAATGGGCTGCGTCGACTATCACTTCATCGGCTCGATCGACTTCTTTTAGCTTCACTTGCACATTTTTGCCGGACGGTAGAGCGATTTTCTTGCCGACATAACTGGCGGCAATGGGCAGCTCCCGGCCGCCGCGGTCGATCATGACCGCGAGATGGATCATGCGCGGCCGCCCAAGGTCGATCAGATGGTCCACTGCGGCGCGCGCGGTCCGTCCGGTATTTAGCACGTCGTCGAACAGCACGACTATCTTGTTGGCGATGTCGAAGGGAATCCGCGTGTGGTCGATGGTGCCGCCGGGCAAGAGCGAGTTCAGATCGTCGCGATATAACGTGATGTCCATTTCGCCGACTGGAATCTCTTTGCCGTGGCGCTTTTTGATCAGCTGTGCAAGGCGCTTGGCGAGATAAGGACCGCGCGTGCGCACGCCGATAAACACCACCTGATCGAGATCGCCGTACTGGCGCGCCATCTCCCGGCTGAAACGCTCCAGTATCGCTTTGATTTGCATGGCGCTGAGAATCCGTTTTTTCTTGGCCTCAGAGTTTTTCATTAGCCACTCGAATCATGGTCTCCATCAGCAATTGGGCGCCGAGGGCGATATCCGCGGAATCGGTCCACTCCAGCGGGTTATGACTGATGCCGCGCCGGCTCGGCACGAAGATCATTCCTGCTCGTGTGATCTTAGCCATCTGCATGGCGTCATGGCCGGCGCCCGACGGCATGATCTCATAGTCGATCCCTTTCTCGTCGCACAGCCGCCTGCTCACACGCAGCAAGCGATCGTCCATCGGCACCGGGTCTTCCTCGCGGATTTTCAAGACTTCAACGGCTACAGCGCGCTGCCGGGCGATGGCCCGCGCTCGTTCTTTCACCAAGCGTGCCACGCGGTTCTTCGACTCAGCCGAGGTGCCGCGAATGTCGACAGCGAGCTCTGCTCGGCCCGGCACAGCATTAATGACCCCAGGTTCGAGCTTCATTGCCCCCACCGTGCCGACAACCCGGCCTTTGCTCATGGAAGAATTTTTCCGGCAGACTTGTTCGACATATTGGATCAATTGCGCCGCCGCGACCAGAGCATCCTTGCGCATTTCCATCGGCGTGGTTCCCGAGTGATCGGTGCGGCCTTTGAAAATCACGCGGAAGCGGCTCGGCGCCGCGATCGATGTTACCAAACCGATTCTCTTTCGTTTCGCCTCGAGGATCGGACCCTGCTCGATATGGAGCTCCAAATAGGCCTTAAGACTTTCAGGGCTGCGCTTGAGGCCATGCAAGTTTCGTCGAAATATGCCGAGACCGGCGAGCACGTCCGCCAGCTTCGTGCCCTCGGGATCGACCGCGTTGGTCAAGTCTTTGGGGTGCACTTCGCCGGCGACCAGGCTGCTGCCCAAGGTTGAGAAGCCGAAACGACTCGACTCTTCACCGACGAAGCAGATCACCTCGAGGGGCGAGCGCACGGCGATGTGATTCTCTTTGATCGTCCGCACCGCTTCGAGGGCGCCGATCACTCCGACCGGTCCGTCGTATTTGCCGCCGTGGATGACCGTGTCGAGATGCGAGCCGGAGGTGACCGCTGGCGCCCGCGGATTGTTGCCATCGAAACGGCCGAAGATGTTGCCGATCGCGTCGATGTGGATCTTGAGCCCAGCCTGGCGCATTAAGTGGATTAGCAGCTGGCGACTGCGCAGCTCTTTGATGGAAAAAACCAGGCGGGTAACCGATCCGCGATCACCGATGCCGATGCGCCCGATGGCGTTCAGGTCGTGCATCAGCCGCCGCTTGTTGATGGCGGTATATTTCGCTGCTGCGGGGTGCCGATCTGGCTTCATTCCCGATTATAATACCAGCTTCTCCGGGCGCTGAAAATCCGGTCTCCTGCCGGCGCACTTTATTGGAAAGGACGAACCGCTGTGTTATGACCTGCTCATCTCGTAGTTTGAAAGGTAGTTCCCATGAGCGAAGTGTCCCAAAGAGTTGCCGAGATGCTGCTGTCCACTGAGTCCATTGCGGTTTACAAAGATAAGCCGTTCGTGTTTGTTTCCGGCCGCATCTCGCCGGTCTATATCGACTGCCGCAAGCTTTTGTCCTTTGCCGCCGAGCGCGAATATATCGTCACGGCGTTGGCCAACATGGCCGAGACTGACATCGGTCTCGATAACATCGATGTCGTTGCCGGCGGTGAAACCGCCGGAATTCCCTATGCGTCTTTCGTCTCTCACCTGATTAAGAAATCGATGATTTATATCCGCAAACAGCCAAAAGGGTACGGCGGCACCAAACAGATCGAAGGGATTCTAGAGCCGGGCAAGCGGGTGTTGCTCGTTGAAGACCTGATTACCGACGGTCTAAGCAAGCTACGTTTCAACATCGGCATACGAGGGGCCGGCGCCAAGATGACCCACTGCCTCTGCGTGTTCGACTACGCGTCCGATCGACTAAACCAGCATGAAGGCCAGGTCAACCTGGCCAAGAACGATATCGCGCTCCACGTACTGGCCAATTGGGATGACGTTTTGGACACCGGTTTGAGTAAAAGTTACTTCAGCGAAGAATCGAGCCGGCAAATTATCGAATTTCTCAAAGATCCGGAAAATTGGGGCCGGAAGATGGGCTTTGTTTAGCGGCGCAAGCGCGGATTTCGCTTTCCGTGTAAAGATACTACTCATAGATTCCCATCCAGTTCGCGATAGCCGCTGGTTAAATCCTTGAACGGGTTGTTTTTTCCGGAGACCGGCAATTTCCCCGTGTAAAATTTATGCACGCGTCTCTGAATTCTTGGTGAGTTTTCTGTCGAGTCGGTGCACATGGGCATCCGTTCGCCTCGCCGACAATCTGATAGGCCTGTTTAAGTTTCCGTATTTCAACGCTAATTCAAACTCTCTCCGGCGCGGCATTGGTATTGCGAATACCTAATACGATCGAAAAAACTGCCGTACTATTCGCAAGCTCCGCCTCGCCGCATTCCTCTGCCAGCGGTTACTTGCGCCATCGTCGGCGCTGGAGAAACGTTTTGTCATCATTAATCAGGACCGACAGAAGGAGGAAACAGCCATGAACCAACTGGACCGTCGCACCTTTTTAAAGGAATTAGGAATTTTGAGCGGCACTGCGCTCGGCTTGAGTGCTTTCGAGCCGCGCTGGGTTTACGCGGCTGGAGAGACGCTGCGCTACGGTGTCAATTCGCGAGATATTCGCCGGCTCGATCCCATGGCCGGGCCTAACTCCAATGACAAGACTGTGCTGGGGGCGATTTTCAACGGCTTGTTGCGGACGAAGCCAGGCGAGGTCAATGCCGAGCGGCTGCAGCCCGATCTGGCACTCAGTTGGGAGTCCTCAAAGGACCTCAAGACCTGGACTTTCAAGCTGCGCCAGGGCGTGGAGTTTCATCGCGGCTACGGCGAGTTCACTGCGGCCGACGTGGTGTTTTCTCTGGAGCGAGCCAAGGACAAAAAGACTAACGTGTATTACAAGAGCTACGCGCCTTTCGCCAAGATCGAAGCGTTGGACAAGTATACCTTGCGAGTTCATCTCAAGAGTCCGCAGACGGCGCTCTCTCTGTTGCCTACGGTGCTCGATTGGCAGGCCGGCATGGTGCTGAGCAAGAAGGCGGCCGAGAAACTCGGTGACAAGCTCAAAACCACACCCATCGGGACCGGACCCTACGCGTTCAACGAGTATATTTCGCAGGAGCGGCTCGTCCTGGTGCGCAATGATAATTATTTTCGCGGCAAGCCGGGCTTTGAAAAAATTGAGTTCCGCATGCTGCCCGACCCGAGCAGCCGTACTCTGGCCTTCAAAGCGGGAGAGTTGGATGTCATGGACGTGGACCGCGAGCAGCGCGCCATCGATCAAGTGAAGGGCTCCGGGGTTGTCATCGAGTCGTTCGGACCGGCAAGCGTTCACGTGCTGCACATCGACCGCAACCGCAAGCCGTTGAACGATCTCAGGGTGCGCCAAGCCATCGCCTATGCAATCAACCGCGACGACATCGTGCGGTTCATCGGCCAGGACGTCGCCGAGGCGCTCTATTCGGTCATCCCCGCGCAGTTCGTCGGCGGCCTCGACCCGGTGCCGGAAAAGCTCAAATATAACCATGACCCGGCGCGGGCCAAGAAGCTTCTGGCTGAAGCCGGTCTGCCGGACGGTTTTAGTATCGACCCGGTGTATATCAGCGAGCGGCCGCAGTTTCGTCGTCCCATGGAGATCATTCAAAACCAACTGGGTCAAGTCGGCATCAAAATCAATTTGAGCGTCATCGCTCATCCGGCGTGGCATACCAAGAACGACGAAGGCAGCAATCCGCTGGTGCTGCGCGCCGCTACCCGCTTCCCAACGGCGAATTTTATTCTCGAGGAGTTCTTCCTGGGCGGCGGCAAGCGCGATTTTTCCCATTTCTCCGCCGCCGATGCCGAGATTAAGCGTGCCCAGGCGGAAACCGATCTTGAGATCCAAAAGAAACTCTGGCGCGAGGCGCAGATTAAGATTCTTGAGGACGTTGCGGCGGTCCCCACCCACATTCTCAATACGGTGGTTGCGCACAAGGCCAAACTCGACTTGGGCTTCCCTAAGCTAGAGGCGTCGTTGAGCGGCGGCTTGCCGATCAAGTGGAATGCCCGACTGACCTAGTGTGCAGGGTCAGTCATCGGGCTGAATTTCTGACAACGGGTGAAACCAGACCATGCTGGCCTACTCTATCCGGCGCAGTCTGTGGGCGCTGCCCACGATGTTCGCGGTGTTGGTGTTCATCTTCGTGGTGATGCGGGTTTTGCCGGGCGATCCCGCCTACGCGATCCTCGGTGATGAAGCGCCGCCTGAAGCGCTCGACCAGTTTCGCCGCAACTGGGGGCTCGACCGGCCCCTGCCGCAACAGTTTGCTATTTACATGAGCGGCTTGTTGACCGGCGACCTTGGGCTGTCGATGGCCAACCGCCAGCCGATCTTGCCGCAGCTGCTGCGCGCCATGCCCTACACCTTGGACTTGACGATCGCCGGCTCGACCATCGGTTTGCTTTTAGGTATTCCCCTCGGCGTCTTTACGGCGCGCCATCGCAACAGCTCGGTTGACTATGTCGGCCGAATCGTCTCACTGGCAGGTCTGTCGGTGCCGTCGTTTTATCTGGGCATCCTGCTGATCTTTTTTCTGTCCTACAAGTATCAATGGTTTCCCGGTCATCGGCGGTGGCGATCTCAGCGATCCGTGGAGCCGATTGTATCACTTGATCCTGCCGGCCTTAAGCGTCGGCTTGTCGCAGACGGCGTACATCACGCGAATTACCCGGTCGTCATTTTTGGAGGTTGTCAATGCCGATTTCGTGCAGACGGCGCGAGCTAAGGGACTTAGCGAATGGCCGGTGATGTTCAAACACGCGCTGCGCAACGCGCTGGTGCCGGTCGTGTCGGTGGCCGGGATCTACGTGGGCATTTTGATCGGTAGCTCGATCTTGGTGACGATTGTTTTCAACCGGCCCGGCCTCGGCAAATTGATGGTCGGCGCCATCAGCACCTACGACTACACGATGTTGCAATCGATCATGGCGTTCTACGCCGGCATCATCGTGATCGTAAATCTTTTGACCGACCTCGCCTACGGGCTGGTCGATCCGCGCATACGCTACAGTTGATGTTGATGGGATGACAGTCATGGCTGAAACGGATCAACGACGAAATAGAATCGTTCGCGCCATCCGCAAAAATAAGACGACCATGACAGGGATCGTGCTGACGGTGTTGATCTTGCTGGTCGCGTTGTTCGGGCCCTGGCTCACGCCCTTCGATCCGTTGGAGCAGAACATCGCCCAGGGCGACCTGGCGCCTGGCGGCGAGCATTTTCTCGGCACGGACAATTTCGGCCGCGACGTGTTGTCGCGGATCATTCTCGGCACCCGAGTCTCTCTGGCTGTCTCGCTCTCGGCGGTGGGGCTTGCCATGGTCATCGGCGGTCTGTGGGGGATCGTTGCCGGTTACAAAGGCGGCAAAATCGACGCCCTGTCCATCCGATTCATCGACATGTTGATGACCTTTCCGACGATCATTCTGGGCCTGATGGTTCTGGCCGTTTTGGGCTCCGGCATGTTCAATCTGTCCATCGCGATCGCGGTGGCGATCACGCCACGCTTTGCCCGGATCGCGCGTGGCTCGGCGATCTCGCTCAAACAGCGTGATTTTATCCAGGCGGCCAGGGCATTGGGTATGAGCGATCTGCGCGTCATCTTGTTTCACATCGTGCCGAACATCGCCAACGAGATTCTCGTCGTGGGCACGCTCTGGAGTGCCACCGCGATCTTGCAGGAAGCCAACCTGAGCTTCATCGGTCTAGGCGTCAGGCCTCCCATGCCAAGCTGGGGCGGCATGATTCGCGATGGTGTTAACCAGCTACTCTTCCAACCCTGGCTCTCGCTGGCGCCCGGCATCGCCATCTTCATCGTCGTCCTCGCCTTTAACATGATCGGCGACGGCCTGCGCGACGTCCTCGATCCGCGCACCGTGGAGTGAAGCGAAGGCTTTCGCCGGCCTCCAGACTGCCTTGCGACAGGTCCAGCGGCAAACACCCGTCGCCCGCGATTGACATAAATACGCGCCGTCGGCTACGCTTCTGCGCCATGCGAATATTAATTCAGAACGCGCACGTCGTGACCATGAACGAGCGCAACGAGGTCATCGACAAGGGCACCATCGCCATCGATGGCAAACGCATCGTTTACGTCGGCCCCACCGAATGGACGCCGGCAGGGCCATTCGACCGGACAATCGACGCCGATCGATTGATCGCTATGCCCGGCATGGTTAATGGGCACTGCCATTCGCCGGCGAATCTGGTGCGCGGCATGCTGCCGAGTAAACCGCTGGAAATCTGGCGTGCCTACTACCGGGCGTCGCTGCGCGGCATGCGCGACGAAGACTTTTACGCCAGCGCGCTGCTTGGCGGCCTGGAGATGCTCAAGAACGGCGCCACCACGGTGCTCGATCACTTCGCCGGCAACCCGGCCTGCCGCTTCATGGGCGCGGGCGCGGCGATCCAGGCGATGCGCGATCTCGGCCTGCGTCACGTAGCCTCGCTGACGATCACCGACAAAAACTACGAAGATACAATTCCACTCGGCACCACCGATTCGGGTCTGAACGAGGAGATCAAGCGCATGAGCGCGAACGAGGCCAAGTCCGCCCATGAGTGGCTCGACGAATGCGAGGCTTTTATCGAAGCTTTCCATGCGCCGGAAAAGCTCACTACAACCTGTCCCGGGCCGTCCGCGGTGCAGCGCTGCAGCGACGAGCTGCTGACCCAGTCGGCGGCGCTGGCGCGGCGAAAAAATTTGCCCATGCACATTCATCTCGCTGAGACCAGGGCGCAGGCCGTGATGGGGCGGCAGCTTTACGGGACGTCGCTGCTCAGGCATTTAGACGCCATCGGCGCCGTGAGCGGCAATCTCTCGCTGGCGCACTCGATCTGGATCGACGACGATGACGTCGAACTTTTCGCGGAACGGGGCGCCACGCCAGTGCACAATCCGGCGAGCAATTTGCGCATCGGCAGTGGCTTGGCGCCGCTCAAACGGTTTCTCGCCGCCGGGGTCAATGTCGGCTTGGGCACCGACGGCTCGGCTTCCAACGATGGACAAAATATGTTCGACGCGCTGCGCCTAGCAGCTTTGATCCACAACCAGGCGGGGAGCGACTTCAAACATTGGGTGTCACCGGTCCAGGCGCTCGCCATGGCGACGCGCAACGGCGCGCGCGCCTTCGGCATCGACGCCGGTGTGCTAGCGTCGGGCAAGCTCGCCGATCTAATCCTGTTGCGGCGGGATACTCCTGCGTTCACGCCGCTCAACGACGTGATCGCCCAGATGGTCTATTGCGAAAACGGCAGCGGCGTCGACAGCGTGATCGTCGACGGCGAGATCGTCGTCGACGGGGGTCGCACCACCAAGGTCGATGAAGCGGAAGTTTTCAGGCTCGCGGTTCAGGCGCGCAGCCGGCTCGAGCCGTCGATTCAACGCGAACTGGCCGCTGCGCGGACGATGGAGCCGAGCTTGGCGGAAATGTATTTTCGGGTATTTGCTAAGTGAAGGAGTTTATACTTCTCGGATGGCCATTAAGCCAGGTCGGATCGGTCTCAGTGCAATTTCTGGCCGTCACCCGAATGACGTAACCTTGTGGCATTATCCTCATGGCAAAGTTCGGGGCTGTCATAACCGCGAACTACGGCGTCATGGAGATGAAATTCACAAACGCCAGCGTGGTCGAATTCTAAACAACTTATTTGTTCCGAACTCGGTCGCTTCCGGGCGCTCCTGATGGCGCTACCAAAAAGCAGCGCCATCAGGGCGCAGCCCATGGAGGAGGCGATAATCGTCCCCATCACTAGAATCGTTTGAGGCATTTGTAAGTTCTCGGTAACTCTCATCCCGCCCTATATCCCAAGCGCGGAGTGACGGTCAAGCGCAACGTCAAGAAAATCTCGGTGGATGGCTCGCCTGCATTTACAACGGCACTCCATGAGTGTGTGCCCGTAATTCGGCGGATGCGACCGTCGGCCAGCGTAACCGCGACGGCGCGGCCGGCCCGGAAAACGCTAACCCCAAATCCTTTAGTTAAAGCGGCGGTCTTTGCTTATGCCAATCGGTTGCCTGCTCGTAGGCGTAGGCGGTGCGAAAGGCCATAGCTTCTTCAAAAGGTGGTGCAACGATTTGCAACCCGGCCGGCAATTTATCCGGCGTGAAGCCGCACGGGACACAGATGACGGGCAAACCGGAAAGATTGAATGGATTGGTGAAGCTCGGCCGAAGATTTTGCTCGTTGGAGTTCACGGCGGTAAAGGCTTCGGCCGGGCGCGGCGCGCCGGGCACGGCGAAAACATCGACACGGAAAAAGTTGGCGCGGATCTTCTCGTTCAAAACCGCGCGGGCGCGCTGCGCAGCGAGATAATCCGCGGCGCTCAAGAATGCCCCTTCGAGCAGGCGCCGCCTGACCGAGCTGCCGAATTTCATCGGAGTCGCTTGTAAGTTTTTCTCATGGTACGCGTATCCCTCGCACACGAGGATCGTCTGATTGGCCTTGCGCGCCAGGGAAAACGGCCTGCCGTCGAGGTCGGTAATCGTCGCGCCGAGGCTTTTCAAGACTTCGAGGGCCGCGTTGAAGACGGTCTCGGTGGCGGGATCGATTCCAAGGTTTTCATCGAACCAACCGGCGCGCGGCACGCCGATATGCAGCCCTTTGATTCCGATTTTCATATCGGCTTGAAAATCCGGCATGGGCAGGTTGGCCGACGCCGGGTCTTTAGCGTCGTAGCCGGCGATCGCCTGAAGCAAGATGGCGCAGTCTTCGACGCAACGCGCCATCGGGCCGGCGTGATCGAGGGACCAGCTGAGCGGGACGACGCCATAGCGGCTCACCCGCCCGTAGTTCGGTTTGATGCCGACGATGCCGCAGTGTGATGACGGTGTTCGAATCGATCCGCCAGTATCCGAGCCAAGTGCGCCGAAGCACAGGCCAGCGGCAAGCGCCGCGCCGGAGCCGCTGCTCGAGCCGCCGGGGATATGGTCGGTGTTCCACGGATTTCTTACCGCGGGGAATGGCGCATCCACCGACGGCCCGCCGAACGCGAATTCGTGCATGCCGAGCTTGCCGAGCAGGATTGTGCCGGCCTCGCGGAGCTTGGTGGCGGTTGTGGCGTCGTAATCCGGAAACCAGTTCTCCAGCACCGCCGAATGACAGGTGGTGCGGATGCCCTTGGTCGCGTAGAGATCTTTGAGCGCGATCGGCATGCCATGCAGTGGCCCTCGGTCCTTGCCGGTTTGCAGTTCCTTTTCCGCCTGGCGCGCCTGCTGCAAAGCGAGATCGGCGGTGAGCGTGATGAAGCAATGAAGCTTGCCGTCGATCGCTTCGATACGGCGCAGCAACGCTTCGGTAAGCTCCACCGGCGTGAACTCCTTGCGGCGCAACGCCGCGGCGATTTCGCTGATCTTTAAATAACAAAGCGCGTTGGGCTGCATCATTCGTTATTTCCTGCGATTGGCGGAAGCGTCGAAGGTTCCGGCGAGTTCATCATCGGGGCCAACCAACTCGCGCAGCTCGGAGGCTTGCTTGCGGGCTCGGTTGACGCCGGGGAGCAGCCGGTGCAGCTCATCGTCGACTAACCTGAGTCCGGCCTGTGCCGCGATGATCTGCAAATTTTCCAATGTTAGCTCGTCGGCCATATTTGTCCTCGACCGCTCCTCTATTACGCATCAAGATGATGCAAGCAACTCTGCTTTTAATTCGACGGGATACTCATTGTCAATTAATGGAAGGAGCAGCCAGCCATACTCGCGATGGGCGTTGGTTTTCTTTACGGACAATTACCGGCCCGTAGCATCCTACCGAGTTCATTCGAGTTCTGTCACGTTTAGGTGCTTCTGGGTCCAAGGGTGGGTGGCTGCCAATTTCAGCAGCTCTCGTCGGCGTCGTTTGAATCGGCGCTTACGCAGCAATCTATCCTACCGGGTTGTCGAACACCCGGTTGCTTGTTTCTCACTGTCAGCGTGCTCGGGCTTCGCCGAAATAGGCTAGTCCAAGACCTTCAACCCTAGCTTGGTCTGCGTTTTAACCCTCGCAGGTTATCGCCTATGAAGGCAAACCTTTGACGCCCAGCGCGAACGGCGCGAAATTCCCGTGGATTTTTCGGCTGGTGTTTCTAGCGCAGATTTCCTGTATGTCCTAACGAGTATCTTCCCGGTTGCGGCCAGACCGTGAGGCCATGGGGTTCGGACTTGTCCGGAATTTTCTTGACGGCGCCTGAATTCGTATCGATGACGTAAACCACGTTGTCGTAGCGGCCTGAAAGCCAAAGCTGTTTGCCATCGATGCTCACATTCCCCATGTCGGGACTGCCGCCGCCGGGAATGGGCCAAGTCGTGGTGACCTTGCGTGTGGCAAAATCAATGACCGAGATGCTGCCCTTGCCTTTGGGCGGACCATAAACGCGGGCGACGCCGCGGTTGGCGACATAAAGCTTGGTGCCGTCGCGGCTGGGGTACAAACCGTGGGTGCCGATACCGGTTTTGATGTGGCCGATCTCGGTAAATTTCTCGCCGTCGACAATAAAAACCCCGGCTGCTTTCATATCGGCGACGTAGAACACTTTGCCGTCAGGCGAGATGCGCACGTCTTGCGGCATTCCGCCTTTGGAAAATTTCAAATACCCGACCACTTTGCGCTCGACCATGTCGATTTTGGCAACCGTGCCGCCATATTCGCAAGTGAAAATGGCGTAACGGCCGTCGATGGAAAAATCAGCGTGATTGATTCCCGGACAGTTCGGCGTGTTGATGGAGTACTTGAGAGCCATGGTGTGCGGGTCGCGGAAATCGAGCCGTTTGTGAGCTTCAGCAACGACAATGGCGGCGCTGCCGTCCGGAGTGAAATACATATTGTACGGGTCGTCGACGGGGATGTTTTTGCCCGGCTTGCCGGTGAGCGGATCGATGGGCGTGACGCTGCCATCGGTGCGGCCTTCGGCGTTGTTGTTGACCCAGAGGGTTTTTAAATCCCAGGACGGGACGACATGCTGCGGATGAATCCCGACTTTATATTTGTCGACGACCTTTAACGTTGCCGGATCGATGACCCAGACATCGTTGGAGCTGCGATTGGGCACGTAGACGCGGTGCAGGTGTTTGGCGACCGTCGGGCTCAAATTGTCCGGCCGGGTTTCGCTATAGAGATTGTTGGGATTGATGACCGGCGGCATGCCGGGGACGGTTTGAATCGTTCGCTGCGGCGACTCCGCGGCGGGCCCCGGCAACGGCAAACCAAACAGCGCCGCGAGCAGAAAAGCCGCAACCGCTGGGACAAGAGCCCGACGATGCCTCATGAACTTCACCTCCAACAGGACAATAGCCATCGGTCGAACCGCATGTTTCGACCGATGGTCAGATGTTAGACGAAATAATATCGGAATTCGAGGATAGCGGAACTATGCGGCGTTTTTTTTCTTGCTCTTCTGGATCGCCCAAAAAACATTCTCGGGCTTGAGCGGAAGGTCGTAAACGCGCACTCCGATGGCATCTGCTACCGCATTGCCAATCGCCGCCGGTGTCGGCGCGAGGCCGGGCTCGCCCAGGCCTTTTGCGCCGTACGGTCCTTCGGGCTCGGCGCACTCGACGATGATCGGAATCATCTTGGGCACGTCGAGCGATGTGACAAGATGGTAATCAAGGAACGACGGATTGCGCACCTTGCCGGTTTTGTCGATGACCATTTCTTCATGCAATGCGGAGCCGATGCCCATGGCGACGCCGCCTTCGATCTGTGCCACGCAATTGAGCGGGTTGATCGCCTTGCCGACGTCGTGGGCCGCGGACATGCGCAACAAGCGCACTCTGCCACTTTCTTCGTCGACCATGACTTCGGCGGCTTGGGTGGCGTACATATAAAAGGCCGAGGCATGGTCGCTGTGGCCGGTTTCCAGGTCCAAGTCTTTGCCGATCTCGTAGGTGTAAGAGGCGTCGCCGCGCACGATGCCGTTGATGCCGAGCTTGCGCTTCACGACTTCCCCGATGGGCAACGCCTGTTGGGGCTGGTCTTTGAGGAAAACTTTGCCGTCGGCGTAATCTAGATCTGGCATTTTCGCTTCGAGCATGGGTCTTGCCGCCTCCATGATCTGGTGGCGTGCATGAATGGCCGCGCTGCGCACGGCGTTCCCCATGTGATAGGTGCTGCGGCTCGAAGTTGTCGACGCGTCGTAGGGGATCACATCGGTGTCGAGCTGGTGCATCCGAACTTTTTCCATGGGAACCTTGAGCTCTTCAGCCGCGACTTGCGAGAGAATCGTGTTGCAGCCCTGGCCGATCTCGACGGTTCCAGCGAACACCGTCACTTCGCCCTGGGCGTTCACGGTGACCCCGGCGTTGGAAGTGGTCGGCGAGCGTGTCGGCTTCTGGATGCAGGCGAAACCTTTGCCGATCTTTACACCGGGCTGGGTTTGCTGCCTGGGCTCGCCCCAATCGATCGCCTCGGTGGCCTTGACGAGGGTCTCCTTGAGACCCACCGCATGAAGTCGTTCACCCCAGTAGGAAACGTCGCCTTCAACGAAAATATTTTTCATGCGAATTGACATGGGGTCCATGCCGAGCCGTTTGGCGAGCTCATCCATTTGCTGTTCGCCGGCCCAGGCGCCCTGGGGGATGCCGTAGCCGCGGTAAGAACCAGCGACTGGCTTGTTGGTGTAAACCGCATATCCGTCAACTTTGACATGTGGAATTCGGTACGGGCCGGGCGCAGGCAGACTGCCGCGAATGCAAACCGTCGGGCTCTTTTCGGCGTAGGCGCCGGCACCCCAATAGATGGTCATTTCCCGGGCAACTAAAGTGCCGTCTTTCTTAACGCCGGACTTTGAGTAGACGACAGCTTCGTGGCGGGTCAGCGTCGAAATGAAAGTTTCCTCGCGGTTAAATTTCACCCGCACGGGCCGGCCGTTGGTGTGGAAGGCAAGGGCGACCGCGATGGGTTCGACTTTCAAGCCGCCTTTGGAGCCGAAGCCGCCGCCCTGGGCCGGATTGATGAAACGGATTTTGTCCTTGGGCATGTTCAACGCTTCGGTGATCTCGTGCAGCGCGCGAAACGGCGCGTCGTTGGCGACCCAGAGAGTCAAGCGACCGCTCTCTTTATCCCACTGGGCGTGAGCCGAGTGGGGCTCCATGGCTGCGTGTTGAATCATCGGCACGAAATATTTTTCTTCGATCACGAGATCGGATTCCTTAAAGCCCTGAGCGACATCACCGGTTCGCAGCTTGAAGTGTTCGGCAATGTTGGCGTGGGGCCCGGGTACGATGAAGTCGACTTTGCGGTATTTGTCAAAGTTCTCGTGAATCGCGATCGCATCCGGCTTGCAAGCTTGTTCCGGGTCGATGTAAACCGGCAAGTCCTCGTATTCGACCTCAATGAGTTTGACCGCGGCTTGGGCGGTGTCTTCGTCTTCCGCCGCTACCGCCGCCACCGGCTCGCCGATGTAGCGCACTTTCCCTTGGGCGAGAAACGGCTTGTCTTTAATGGATTCGCCGTGGGTCCACGGTGCATCCGCGCCGGTCACCACCGCGACGACGCCGGGCAACTGTTTGGCTTTCTCGGTGTTGACCTTTTTTATCTTGGCGTGGGCCTTGGTGCTGAAAAGCGTCTTGCCATAGAGCATATCGGGCAGTACGAGATCATAGCCATAGATGATCTGGCCCGTGACCTTTTCGTTGGCATCGACCCGGGTAACGGGTTTTCCGACGACTGTGAGTTCCGCCATATTCTGTCTCCTAAATAAGGTTCAAACCGTTTTATTGGTCTCTGTCTGGCGATTGTTTTCAGCCGCTCGGAAAATCCGTCGAATTGAACGATTTAAACGGCTTGAACTTATTGAACATTCTTATTCCGAATCATCGCCGCCGCGTCCTGAACCGCCTGGACGATCTTCGCGTAACCGGTGCAGCGGCACAGGTTTCCCGAGAGCGCGTATCGTATGTCTTCTTCAGTGGGGTTGTGATTGTCATCGAGCAGCGCCTTGGACATCATCAGCATCCCCGGCGTGCAGTAGCCGCACTGAGCGCCGCCGTCTTGGATGAAGGCTTTCTGAATTGGATGCAGCTCGGGGCCGATCTTCAGTCCTTCAATAGTCACGATGTCCGCACCGTCGAGCTCGCCGGAGAGAATCAGACAGGAATTGACCGGTTTGCCATTGAGAAAAACCGTGCAAGCGCCGCAATCGCCGGTGCCGCAGCCCTCCTTGGTTCCGGTGATGCCGATCTCATCGCGCAACAGGTCTAGCAGAAGCCGATGGTTCGGAACTTCTCGGCTCTCTCGCGTGCCGTTCAATGTGAATTGGATTTGTTTCTTCATACTAACCTCGAATCGAATTGGAGCAATGGAGTGCTGGAGTATTGGGTCGGGATTCCGAAACCCATTACTCCATCATTCCAACTCTCCATCACTCCAGTCTTTAATACCTTCTGTCGCGCCGATCGACCCACGAATTTGCCGGACCGACGGCGGCGTTGAGCAGGGCACGCTTGGTCATTACGCCCACCATAGCGCGGCGATAATCCGCCGAGGAGCGCACATCGCTGATCGGTTTGCTTTCCCGCGCCGCTTCGTCGCCGACTTTCGCGGCAATCTCTTCGGTCAAGATTTGGTTTTCGAGCAGAGCTTCAGAATTTTTCGCGCGGAGCGGGGTTGGCGCCACCGCGCCGAGGACGATCCGGACACCGCTACACTTCTTATCGCTGCCGAGATTATAAGCGACGGCGACCCCGATATAGGCGAGGTCCATCATATCGCGGGGCGAAAATTTAATGTATTCGCCGACCAGCTGAGGGCTGGTCTTTGGGATGGTGATCTCGGTCAAAATTTCATCCGGGTTCATGATGTTTTGACCCGGGCCACCAAAGAACTCTTCCATCGGCACCGTCCGTTCACTGCCGGCGCTGGCAATCTTCGCCGTCGCATTGAGCGCGATTAGGCTCGGCGCCACGTCGGCGGAGGGCGTGGCGTTGGCCATGTTGCCGCCGACGGTGGCGCGGTTTCTGATCTGGATCGATCCGACTTCGGCTGCGCTCTGGGCCAGAAAGGGATATTTTTTTTTGATCACCGGCGAAGTCTCGATGGAGTACATGGTGGTGAGCGCGCCGATGGTGATGCTGCCGTCGCCGTTCTCGCGCACACCGTCGAGGCCGGGCACGCGCTTGAGATCGACAATATATTTCGGCAGCAACCCTTTTTCCTTCATCGCGATGACCAGGTCGGTGCCGCCTGCGAGAAAACGGCCGCCGGGTCCTTTGTCTTTGAGTAGCCGGCTCGCCTCCGCTAGGGTTGTCGGCTGATAAAATTCGAATGGTTCAGTGCGTTTCATAAGAAAAGTGCTGAGGACGGAGTGCTGAGGAATGAGTAGAACCAGCCCTCAGCACTCATCACTCAGTCCTTAAATCAAGGGTTTGAGGGCTTTGCCGATGGCCTTGCCGCAGGGTTCGCCGTCTCTCATCTGCACATGGCCACGCACGACGGTGAGCACCGGCATTCCTTTGACTTTCCAGCCATGCCACGGCGACGGCTTGTTTTTGCTGTGCAGTTTGTTGACGTCGATGGTGCCTTCCTTGTCCATGTCGACGACCGTGATGTCGCCGTCTGAGCCGAGGCGGATTGCCCCTTTCCTTGGGTACACTTGCCAAACTTTGGCCGGGTTCTCGGAAGCAACCTTTACATACTGATTAAGCGTCAAGCGGCCCTTGTTGACTTCGGTCAAGATCAGCGGCACGCCGGTTTCCACGCCGCAGAAACCTGAAATGCAATCCCAGATCGCCGGCTTGGTGAGCTTGCCGTAAATGTCCGATCCTTTCTCCTCCAAAGTGTGCGGCGAGTGGTCGGTGGCGATGGAGTCGACGAATCCTTCGCGCAGACCCTGCCAGAGCACTTCGGCGTGGTCCTGGGTGCGCACCGGCGGGTTCATCTTGAGCAACGAGCCGACCTTGTCCATGTCGTTCGGTTCGCGGAGCAGATAGTGCGGGCCGGTCTCGGCGGTGATTCTCAAGCCGCGCGCCTTGGCGTCGCGGACCATGTACGCAGCCTGCTTCGAGCTCATATGAAAGACGTGCAACTTGGTGCCGAAGGTCTCGGCGAAGAAGATCGCGTGGTGCACCGATTCCGCCTCGCAGATGTCAGGCCGGGAAGCTTCCCAGTAGCGCGCGTCGTTCTTGCCTTCGGTTTTTAGCTTGTTGGTGCAGTAGGCCATGATCTGGCGGTTCTCGGCGTGAATACCGAGCGGCAGCTTGGACTGAGCGATGTAGTCGAACGCTTCCATGCACATGCCATCGTCCGGGAAGGGCAGGTTGCCGATGGTTTCGCCGAAAAAGATTTTGTAGCCGATGACGCCGGCGGCGGCCATCGGGAGAATATCTTTGGTATTCGTCTGCACGACGACGCCGGTGATGCCGAAGTCGACGAGCGATTTGGCTTCGCCGAGTTCTTTCTTCACTTTGACCTGTTCTGCGTCGGCGGTCGGCGGCACCGTGTTCGGCATGTCGACGACGGTGGTGATGCCGCCGCACACCGCGGCCGTAGATCCGGAATTGAAATCTTCTTTGTGAGTCATGCCCGGCTCTCTAAAATGAACGTGACCATCGAAGAGTCCCGGCAAGATATGCTTGCCTTTGACATCGATTTCCTCTTTGCCTTGAGGCAATGAGTCGTCCGTGCCGATCGCCACGATCTTTTCGCCGCTGACGGCGACGCCGCCTTTAAAGGTCGCGTCGGGGGTGACCACCCAACCGTTTTTTATTATTAAATCTGCTGCCATTTTGCTTCCTTTCTACTGTGATTTGATTTTCTAAATGTCGCTCGCTACGGCTTTGAGCCCGCGAATCGCCTGGCGGTGTTCAAGGTCGGCCATGACGTTTTTCTTGCCTGCTTGAATGTGGCCGCGCAAGACGGCGACGGCCTCCGCCGTGTCGCGCCGCTCCATGGCGTCGAGCAGCCGCAGGTGTTCCTGGTGCGCGGCGACGCCGCGCGCCTGATCGTACAGTCCGTCGGTTCTGCGCTTGAGCACGATGCGCTCGAAGACATGGCTCAGGGTGTTTTGCAAAATTTCGTTGCCGGTCAACTTGGCGATCTCAAGATGCACGTCCTGATCATAAACTAGCCGCTCGCGGGTGAAGCGATTTTGCACGTCCTGGCCGTAAGCGTTCATCTTACCGCGCAGCTGGTAGAGCGCGGCGTCGGTGATCGTGGCGACGGCTTTTTCCACCGCGAAAGCTTCCAACGCTTCACGCAGCTCATAGAGCTCTTCCGCCTCTTGCATTCTAATTTCTTTGCAGGTAAAACCGCGGTTCGGCAGGAAAGAGACATATCCTTCCTGGACAAGCCGAGTCAGTGCTTCGCGTACTGGAGTGCGACTAACGCCGAGACGTTCACTGAGCTGTTGGTGATGCAGTTTTTGTCCCGGCAGGATCTCGTTGCACAGAATCAAATTTTTAATTTGGTTGTAAACGCGAGCTGAAAGGTTTTCGACAGCGCGCGGTTTGTTTTTGCTTCTCTTGAGGGGGTAAGGCATGAATGAAATTTTTGTATGCAAAAGTTTATGCAACGCCGCAAAAACTATCTGATCCGGTGATCCTTGTCAACGAAGAGAATTTTGTGCTTGAAAAATCATTTTAAAATGATAAGGAAGCTTGCGGCTGTCGCGATTTGCGCGATGATCGGCAAGGGGCTGCGCGGTCATTTACCTGGCGTGAATCCGCCGATTAACATATTTTTTTGAGGAGGCATTGTGGCACAGACCAAGTTACAGGCGATTGGATTGCGGCACGAGTACTACCAACCGAGAACGGGTGGCAGACTCTTGGCCTTGGACAACATCAATCTGCAGGTTGAAGACGGCGAGTTCGTGACCATCGTCGGTCCCAGCGGATGCGGCAAGACCACCTTTATTAACCTCTGCGACGGATTGCTCAAGCCAACCGCCGGAAAAATCATCATCGACGGAAAACCGGTTACCGGACCGGGCATCGACCGCGGCATGGTGTTTCAGGATTCCTGCCTGATGCCCTGGCGCACGGTGCTCAAAAACGTCATATTCGGCTTGGAATGCCAAGGCATGGATAACGGCGAAGGCCAGGAGCGCGCTCGCGGGTTTATCAAGCTGGTCGGATTGCAGGGTTTCGAAGATCATTATCCGCACGAGCTTTCCGGAGGCATGCAGCAGCGCTGTAACTTGGCGCGCGCTCTCACCGTCGATCCCCAGATTCTCATTATGGACGAGCCATTCGCCGCCCTCGACGCTCAGACCCGGGAAATCATGCAAGCGGAATTGCTGCGCATTTGGCGAGAGGCGGGCAAGACTGTGCTCTTCATCACCCATCAGATCAACGAAGCAATTTACCTTGCCGACCGCGTCATCGTGTTCGGCTCGCGCCCCGGAAATGTGAAAGAGACGATCAAGATCAACCTGGCGCGGCCGCGCGATCTGTCGATCAAACGCGATCCGAAATTTCTCGAATACGAAGACAGACTTTGGAACTTGATCGAGGAAGAGGTCAAGAAGACCATGGTCCAAGATCAGGTCGTGCACAACATCAATAACTGAGAGGTTTAGACAGGGTTTTACATGGGAAGTCGTTTCAATTCCCAATCCCTGATTTTATTCGGCTGCACCGCTTTCGTCCTCTACCTCGCTGGGGTACCGCTCCTGATGTTGCTCTACGGCAGCTTGAGGAGCGCGCCCATCGGCGAGCCGGGAGCGACGTACACGATTCAGAATTACATCAAGGCGTATTTCGATAAGGAATTCTATTTACTTCTCTTAAATTCCGTCTACTACGCGCTCGGTACCTGCACGCTCACTTTTCTGATCGGTACCTTTCTCGCTTGGGTAAGCGAACGGACGAACACACCGTTGAAGAAGCTGTTCGTGGTTATGTCGCTGATCCCGTTTATTATCCCCGGCATCTTGAGCACGATTTCGTGGATTCTTCTGCTCAGCCCGAAGATCGGTCTGATCAACATCGCGGTCAAGGATGTTCTTGGTCTGGAGTCGGCGCCGTTCAACGTTTATTCGATGTGGGGCATGATTTGGGCCGAATCGATTCATCTGTATCCTCTGGTGTTTCTGTTGATGTCCGCGGCTTTTCGCAACATGGATACCTCACTGGAGGAGGCCGCGCTCACCGCCGGATCAAGCACCTTCCAAACTTTTTACCGGGTGACCCTGCCGCTCATGCGCCCGGCCATGTTCAGCGTGCTTTTAATCAACTTCATCCGCGGCATCGAGGCGTTCGAGGTGCCGGCGCTGATCGGCGTGCCGGCGAAGATTTCAGTCTTCACCACCAAAATTTTTCTCGCGATTCACCAATTCCCATCCGATTTTGGTTTAGCCGGCGCCTACGCGGTGACCCTATTGGCGATTAGCACGGTCGGCGTGCTCATCTACGGTCGGATCACCCGCGGCGAAGAACGCTACGCGACCGTGACCGGCAAGGGCTACCGGCCGCGGGTGATCGATCTCGGCCCCTGGAAATACGCCACGCTGGGAATTTCGTTTTTGATATTTTTTCTGGCGGTCGTTATGCCGGTTTTCGTTTTGCTCTGGTCGTCCTTTATTCCTTACTACGGCGTTCCGTCGCGCGAGCTGATGGCGAAGATGACCTGGGGAAACTATCAATACATTCTTAATTACCCTCTTGCATTAACCGCATTTAAGAATAGTTTTTATTTGTCGGTTGGCTCGGCGACCCTGGTTATGCTGCTCACATCGGTGATCGCTTGGATCACCGTTAAGACTAAACTGCCGGGAAGAGCCTTGTTGGACAATATGACATTCATCCCCATCGCCATGCCGGGCATCGTGTTGGGGGTGAGCTTGATTTGGGTTTATTTGACGCTGCCGATTCCCATCTATGGAACAATTTGGGTCTTGCTGCTTGCATATATAACCAAGTTTATGCCGTATGGGATCCGCGCCGCTTCGGCGTCGATGATTCAAATCAACAAGGAATTGGAAGAGGCTTCTTTGACGGCCGGGGGCACCTGGTTTCAGACTTTTAGAAAGGTCCTATTGCCGTTGTTGATGCCCGGATTCACCGCAGGGTGGATCTATATCAGCATCATCGCCTTGAGAGAGTTGTCGACGTCGATTTTGCTTTATTCTTACAACAGCACGGTGCTGTCGATCATGGCATTCGACCTCTGGGAGGGCGGCCAATACACTTACGTGTGTGCTCTCGGCGTGTTGATGGTGCTCTTGCTCGTCGCCATGGCGTTCACTGCGCGGAAACTCGGCGCAAAAATCGGTATCGCAGAATAATCTTGCGAGTTAAGGCTTGACGGGTCGGTGTCGCGCGATCTGCGGCAGCGGGCCGGTGGGAGGAGACATGGCAGAAAAAAAAGACATGGTGGAAATCGAATCGCTGGAGAAGTACTTCGGCGAGGACAAAGAGCGCGTCCATGTGCTCAAAGGCGTGACGCTCAATATTCCCGAGGGCTCTCTTTACACATTTCTCGGCCCGAGCGGTTGCGGCAAGACCACGACGCTACGTTGCGTGGCCGGTTTGGAAAGGCCGGACGGCGGCAAGATCAGCATCGGCGGTCATACGGTGTACGCGTCCGGTGAAAGAGTTTACGTTCCAACCAATAAGCGCCCCATCGGCATGGTGTTTCAGTCCTACGCGATCTGGCCGCATATGACCGTGGCCGAAAACGTTGCTTATCCTCTGACAATTCAGCGCAAGTCCAAGGACGAGATCAAGCGGAGGGTGGGCGAAGTCCTAAAAATCGTCGGTCTCGACGGCCTGGAAGACCGTCCGGCGCCGAAGCTCTCCGGCGGCCAGCAGCAGCGTGTCGCTTTCGCCCGCGCCTTGATCAACGAGCCAAAGGTTATGCTCCTCGACGAGCCCCTGAGTAACCTGGATGCCAAACTGCGGGTGCAGATGCGCTCGGAGATCAAAGCGCTGCAGCGCAGGACCAGTATAACGACTATCTTCGTCACCCACGATCAGGCCGAAGCCTTGGCCATCTCCGACCAGATCGCAGTGATGCATGGCGGTGTGCTGATTGAAGTCGGCGCCCCGCATCAGCTTTACTCCCGACCGACCCGCCGCTTCACCGCGACATTCTTGGGTTTAACCAACCTGATCGACGGCAAAATCGTCGAGCTCAGCGGCAACGGCCAGCCGGGAAAAATCCAAACCAAAAAAGGCCTGCTATCATTCATCCCGGCGCCGGGCCTGAAGAAGGACCAGGCGGCGGTGCTATCGATCCGGCCGGAAAATATTCCGCTTTTCAAAGAGCAGCCGCAAGGGCTGGAAAACGTGCTGGAAGGAAAAGTGACCGAAGCGATATTCATGGGCGACGCCTATCAATGTAAGGTCGCCGTCGGCGATGATATACTGGCGGTGCACACCCATCCTTTCAACGCCGTGAGCCCCGGGGATAAAGTTTACCTCCAGCTCGATCCGGCTAGCTGCAACGGACTTCCCGCGGATGATAGGGAAGGTGTTGATGAATCGATGTTGGGGGACTAGAATGCCCCCAAGCCGAGATTGAAAGGAGACTTATTGAAATGACCGCACTGGAGGCTAGGAAATTAGCCGAAGATGAAATGAAAGCCGGGAAAACCCCGAAGTACGCCGACCTGCGTGAATGGTTGGAGATTGTCGACAGCTTCGGCGAGCTGAAAAAGATCGATGGCGCCGATTGGAACCTCGAAATGGGCACTCTGGCCGAGCTTTTGTCCCGCGAGACCAAAAGCGGCTCTGTGCCCGCGGTTCTATTCGACAACGTACCGGGTTATCCAAAAGGTTTCCGCACACTGTTCGCACAAAACGCTTCGTTCAAACGCATGGCTTTGAATTTGGGCCTGGACATGAACCTTTCCAGTCTCGATTTGGTTCGTGCTTTCCGACAAAAACTAGTGAGCCATGAGCCGATTAAGCATAAGGTCGTCACTAAAGGCCCCATTCTTGAAAATGTCGATTCCGGCGACAAGGTCGACCTGCTTAAGTTTCCCGTTCCTTTCATGCACGAATTGGATGGCGGGCGTTTCATTGGCACCGCATGCTTGGTTACCACTCGCGATCCGGATGAAGGCTGGGTAAATTTCGGCGCCTATCGGGGCATGGTGCACGACAACAAAACCATGGGTCTTTATATCTCGCCCGGCAAGCATGGCAGCATTCAGCGCAACAAGTACTTTGAACGAGGCAAGCCTTGCCCGGTGATCGTCTCCGTCGGCCAAGATCCAGTCCTGTTCATGGTGTCCGGCAACGAGATCGACTACGGCGTGTCTGAATTCGATTATGCCGGTGGTCTCAAGGGCGCGCCCATCGAAGTCATTGAAGGCAAATCCACCGGCCTGCCGTTCGCGGCCCAAGCGGAAATCGTCATCGAAGGTTGGATGGACCCGACCGATAGAAAGACCGAAGGTCCGTTCGGCGAGTGGACCGGTTATTATGCCAGCTCGAGCCGTCCGGAACCGGTGATTCGCGTCGAAAACGTCTACTACAGAAACAATCCAATTCTCTGCTGCGCCCGTCCGGGCCGTCCGCCGTCGGATTATTCCATCGCTAAATGCATGGTGAAGGCGGCGTTGATTTGGGAGCAAGTTGAAAAAGCCGGTGTTCCCGATGTGCGGGGCGTGTGGTGTCACGAGGCTGGCGGTGGGCGCCTGTTCAACATCATTTCAATCAAACAGCGCTATCCGGGCCATGCACGTCAGGCTATGTTGGTCGCTTCCCAAGTTCATGCGGGCGCGTACCTTGGCCGCTATGTGATCGTCGTCGATGAGGACATCGATCCGACCAACACTTTCGACGTGATCTGGGCATTGGCCAGCCGTTCCGATCCTGTGGAGTCGATTGAAATTCTGCGCCGCTGCTGGAGCGGTCCGCTCGATCCGCGCATCCAACCGGGCAAAAAGGGCTTCAACTCCCGCGCGGTGATCGACGCTTGCCGTCCGTTCGAGTGGATGAAAGATTTCCCGCCGGTGGCCGAGTCTTCGCCTGAGCTGAAGGAGAAGATCTACAACAAGTGGAAGAAGGTGATTGGAGGGTAGTTGAGATTTCGATTGCCGTATTAAACTAAAAAGGGCGACCGCTCATCACGGTCGTCCTTTTTAGTTGTTTTCGGCAGCGAGGCTTTTAATAAGACACAGTCTTTACCACTTGCCGGCCACGGGAAGATCACCTGGCTGCCCAAAGCCTGTGATGTATTTATCAACATCGGCGCCATCCCATTGGCCGTTGCCGTTGAAGTCCAAGAACCATTCTCCGGTGGCAGCTCTTAGCACGCCGATCTTCGCCGTGCCGTTGCCGTTCCAGTCCCCCACGATCGGCAGATCACCGGGTGAGCCGAACGGACCATAGCACCGGTCGATCGTACAACTATCGGCCTTTCCGTTGCCGTTGGCGTCCAGCATCCACATACCGGTCTGCGGGGTGAATACACCGATCTGCGCAATCCCCGCGCCATTCCAGTCGCCCACAACGGGAACATCGCCCGCTTGGCCAAAGGGGCCCAAACAACGATCCCGGTGGCAACCATCCCATTTGTCGTTACCATTACGATCGAAGTACCAGTAACCCGCTGTTGTCGTGGTGGTCGTCCTATGTTTTCTCTTCCCCGTGGTCTTGGTGGAGGCGACCAGTGTGTAAACCCCGGGAGAAGTTTTCGGCGCGCCGTCCCAACTGCCGACTAACGGGGTTTCACGGTTACTCATGTTGTTATTCAAAGCAAAGTTAAAGCAAGTCTCTTGCGAGCATCCTTGCCCAGTCAAATCTCCGTTGGTGTCGAGCTCCCAACTCTTCTGCGTCGTGTCATAGAGGCCGGGGCTGAGTTGACCCGTACCATTCCAATCCCCAACGAGGGGCAGGTCAGTGTCGGCGCCGAATGGTCCGCCGCAAACATCGGTTGTGCACCCCTGCCACAGACCGGTGGGGTTCGTGATCAGATACCAAGCTCCCGTAGCCGGGCGATAGATGCCAACGTTGGCGACGAGTTTTTTGGTGAAACTCGCCGAGCACGACTTGTTGCCGTTAAGCGTCACCGAACCGTCGAGACAATCCGCATCGCCGCTCCAACCCGAAAAATCGGTATCAGTGGCGGGTGTTGCTGTAAGAGCGACGACCGTTCCTTCGGTGAACTCGGCCACGCACTTCGTACCGCAATCGATTCCTGAAGCATGGCTTGTGATCTGGCCGGTGCCGGTTCCCGTGCGCACGACAGTCAAAGAATAAGTGATTAGTTTGAATGACGCCGTGCAGGTTTTATTGGCACTCATCGTCACCGACCCATCCACGCAATCGCTATCCCCAGACCAGCCGACGAAGGTGGATCCGGAAGCCGGTGTCGCCTGCAGAGTAACCGCAACTCCGGTCTGAAATGTCACCGAGCACGCGCTACCACAGTCGATCCCCGCTGGCGAGCTGACGATTTTACCGTTGCCGCTGCCGGCGCTGGTGACGACGCTCACTGAATTTGTCGTTAACAAGTAGCCGGTAGAATTGGCAGTGAAAGTTGCGGCGCACGACTTGTTGGCGTTCATCGTGAGCGAACCGTCCAGGCAGTCGCTGTCACCGCTCCAGCCCGCAAATGAATAATCCCTTGCCGGCACCGCCTGTAAGCTGACCGTCGTGCCGCTCGAGAAATTCGCCACGCATTCCGTGCCGCAACTTATTCCCGACGGGCTGCTGCTCACCGTGCCGCCGACCTGCGATACGAGAGTCACGCTGTAGGTCGTCACCGGAGGCGGCGGAGTGGTGGCGCAGACCTCGGAGGTGTAAGCCGAGGCACCGGTGTCGTTAAAGGCATCTACGCGATAGCAATACGTGGTGCTATCGGCAAGGCCGGCGTCACTGTACGAGATCGAATTAACCGGGGCACTGGCAATCGCGATAAAAGCCCCGTTGACACCGATCTTACGCTCAATGTTGAATCCGGTTTCGTCATTTGAATTATCCGCCCACGATAATTGCGTCACAGCGGCATTTGCTTGGTCCTCGGGAATCGCCAGCGCGACCAGCGATGACAGCATGATGAGCGAAAAAACGAGAAGAGCTTTAGAAAAATTGTAACGCACGGTGTCCTCCCAGCTGGGTCTGCGCAATCCGAAATTGCACGAGCTGAGTGGAGCACTGTGCGTCCTTTCGGCGGCTCTGCTACCATGTCCTGTCCTTGGGCGACAGGAGTTAGGTCAGAAGCTTTGCGTCCCAACCTTTCGGTTGGTTTGCCTTTATCGTAGACCTATTAAAAAACCTTTTATAAACTCATAAACTTACCTAAGTATTATTAACGCAGGATGCGTGCCACGCGATTGAGCAGAAGAATCATCAATAGATTCACGTCGAAAGCCCATTTTCCAAGATTAAGCGACTGAATTGCCTAGGCTCGATTACACTCAATGCGCACCGACCCATTATATCCGCCGCTGCAAAAGGAGTTTTGCCGCGACCGGTACGCGGTTTTACTGGGTTCCATTCCCTCGAATATCGTCGCGGTGGGTGTTCGGCTGACACTCGGAAATTGCTCCGATTGATTAGCCCGCGCACCTTGGCCGCTATGTGATCGTCGTCGATGAGGACATCGATCCGACCAACACTTTCGACGTGATCCGGGTATTGGCCAGCCGTTCCGATCCTGTGGAGTCGATTGAAATTCTGCGCCGCTGCTGGAGCCCCGCTTGATCCGCGCATTGACAGGACCTCGATTCCGGAATTATAAGCAAGATAGCAATCGCGGGAGGTGAAGCATGGGAAAACTACGGCATATCGCTTTTATCTCGAAGCAACCGAAAGTGCTCAGCGATTTTTATCAGAAGCATTTCGGTTTCGAGGAATGCAAGGTGTTTCCAAGCGGGTCGCGCATGGTGATCGATCCGGCCTTTAATCTGGCGTTCCTGCAGAGCCGGGGCGACGAAGCAGGGGCAGTAGTCGGAACCCACCGCGCGGATGGTGCGGAACTAGAGCGGCAACCGGGGATTCATCACTACGGGTTTAAGGTCGACGACTTGAACGAATCGGTCGGCAGGCTCCCACCGTCGCTCAGCCGTGGCAAGAGCCCGCAGGTCTCGGCAGGTGTGGGCGGTCCCGAAGGCGCGCGGCCGGCGGAAATGCGCTTTATCGATCCATGGGGCAATAATGTCGACATCTCGTCGCGGGGCTTTCTCGGGCGCGAAGAGAAGAAATTGCCGGCGGTGACTTTGTTGGCAGTCAATGTCTCTAATCCAGGAGAAGCGGCTGATTTCTATAAGCATCAATTCGATATGAATGTCGTTAACCAAGATAATCAGGGTGATGTGCGCTTGAGCGACGGCAAGGTCGCTTTACTACTAACCAAATCGCAGGTACGGCCCAAAACCGGCGTGCAATACTTCGGCATTCAAGTAAATGGTCTTGCGGGGTTGAAGAAACGGTTGCAGGATGATGGCGTGGCGGTTTCCGACGACGGACAGGGGCAAATTCAATTTACCGATCCAGAAGGCAATCGCGTGCTAGTCTCGGAAAGCGGTTGGGCGAACTAAGACTTCCAAGCGAAGAAAGGTTTGGCGATACAGAATGCGTGTGCTCAAAATTGGCGAGCTCCAGGACAAGCCGATGGATACCGCAACGCCGATCTCCGGATGGACCGGCGGGCCGGTGAGCCGTACACGGCAAGCGGTCATTGGCGACGGTCAGTCGGAAAACTTTCGTTGCAACGTCGTCAACTTCCGGGTCGGTGCGACGACCGGCTGGCATGTGCATGATTGCGACCAGATCCTCGTCGTCACAGCGGGGAAGGGAAAAGTTGCCACGGAAGCTGAAGAACGGGACATTACGGTGGGAGATATCGTCCATATCAAAGCGGGCGAAAAGCACTGGCACGGTGCTTCGGCCGAGTCGCCCATGTCGCATGTCACGGTGACCACGGTCGGCAGCAAATCAACCCATTAAAATGCGCGGTCAGGCAAAGTCGCGAGTCGAGGCTCTCTTTTCTGAAATATCGCATCTCGACGGGTTCTCTGTTGCAGATGCGCTCGACCGAATTCGAACTACGGGTTGCGAATAAATGTGATACCTCTCTCGCTCGTTATTCGCATGCCTCGCGCTTTGAAGTCTCCACTTGCTAATGGGTGTCATCCTCCACCCAGGTTTTCTTTCCATAATAGCCGCGCCGACTCGCGGTCATGACGAATTTTTGGAATTGCCGGTCATCTCGGTACTTAGCCATATCGTATCGCTCGTAGTGGGTCATCTCATCTACCTCTCGCCGCGGCCGAGCCGGAATGGGGCGACTGGCATAGCCCAGTGGGATGAGGTGATAAATTCTAAGCGGCTCCGGAACTCCGAGTAGAACTTTCAGCAGGGTTTCCATATAGACCGAGCTAGCGTCGCTAACATACTGGGTTGCCAAGCCGAGGGAGGTAGCCGCGAGATGAATTAACAATGTGGCGCTGGCCAGGCCTGTGTAGAAATGAGAATCGGCTTTGTCCAACATGGTCCTGACGGGATAGGTCTCTTTCACCCTGGGATCGCCCAAGATCATGATATGAATCGGCGCATGCCGAAAGCCGTCGCCGGTCATCTTAGCGTCCCCCCGCACCGCCATTTCCATCTCCTTTTTGTGCTCCTGCTGTTTGAGGAAGATGTCGGCGATTTGATGACGCGTGTTCTCGTCGCGGATAACGATGAACTCCCAGGGTTGGCCGTTGCCTCCCGATGGAGCCCACCGGGCGCATTCGAGAATCTTTTGGACCATTTCGTCAGGAACATCCTTTGTCTTATCGTACCCGCGGATACTTCTCCGGTCGGCCGCCAGCTCCGTCAGAGCGTCAATGGTCATCATAGAAACCTCCCTTGGCAACTTATCAATTTAGCGTTTCTTGCGCTTTAGCGTGAGGCTGTAGCTGAAGATGTCGCTCCGGTAAAATCCCAACGTGAGCAGCAATAAATTCTTTCTGTGGAAATAATATCTCTTGACAAAAAGTACCGGTGAGCCCGGCGAGATCCCCAGATAGGATGCCGCGTCGTCGTCGGCGAGTTTTGCTCCAACCAGATGCTTCACGTCACTGATCGTAATAGGCAACACGGACTCGATGGCACTGGAAAGAGGCAGCGTGAGCAAGCTTCGCGGAGAGAGCTTAGTCGCGACCCCTGTCGGGACGTAGGAATGTACATATGCCAGAGCTTGCCCGCGCGCCAATCTCGTCCGCGTTATCCGTGTTATCGTATCCCCTTCGGACAGGTCAAATTCTCTTCGTATGTTTTCCGTTGGCTTGAGATTCTCCGTCCGAAGAAGCTTGAAACTCGTGCCCTCTAGATTCAGCGTGACTAGAGTTTCCGCTTCGATCTCCAAGTTGATTGCTTGATTGACCGGTCCGCTCCAGCTCACAAAAGTGCCCTTGGCGCGCTCGCGCCGGACGAGTCCCTCCTGAGCCAGTTGGCCCAGCGCTTGACGCACGGTGATGACGCTCACGCCCAGGTGCCGGGCAAGATCCAATTCGCCAGGGAGCTGAAAGCCTCGACTCCATGTTCCGGAAAGAATGTTGTCGCGGATCTCCGTCATGACTTTGAAATAGAGCGGCACGGGAGAGCCCGATCTTTTGGCGAGGCGCATGTCGGTGACCTATAATTCGCCGAGAGCGGTCAATTGGCGGGATCCTCCGGCGAGTGTTTTGCGATCTTAAACCATCAAAGCTCAAACTCTCGATTCAGCCGCTGACCCCTAGACCTACGCACTCTGAGCCTTTCTCTTCTTGAAGAACTGGATATGGCTCAAGGCGTCGGCGGCAACGATGCGCCCGATGGGGCCGATGCTGTACGAGGCATCGCAGACCTTTCTGTCCGAGTCGAGGATGAAATTCGTCGCGTGAATGATCTTTCTGCGCTCTTCCCAAAAGGCACCGATCTTGTCGGCGTCTCTCGGCACTTCGAGGCCATAGGCCGCGGGAAAGGTAAGCTGCAATTTTTCTACGGTCTCTTTCGCTTTGTCGAGGGGGTCGACGGATAGGGCGACGACGTCGACATTTTCTTTTTTGAACTCTTCGATATGCGATTGGTAGTCGGCTAACTGCCGCATGCAGTACGGTCACCAACTGCCGCGATAAAAGATGAGAACCGCATATTCACCCGTGAGGTCCCGGGGAATTCGGACAGTTCGCCCGTCGACGGTTTGAACTTCATATTCAGGGAAAAGGTCGCCAGAGTTGAGTTGTCGTGCCATATGCCCTCCGTGAGAAGTTAGTGGTCAAACTTCGATATCACGCACCGTTGCAACATCATTACACAAACTTCGGGTTAAACTGCGTTGTTGTCATCGGTTCGGTTGGCCGCGTATGTTGACTGCTTATATGATTAGTAGTAGGAGGTCAATTGGTTTGCAGCGCCGGCGCGAGCGCGGTTTCGTCGAGCGCGCCGGCGCCGAATCGCCGCCGATCACGACCGAGGCAAGCTTGAACGAAAGAAGCTCGCCGCGATTACGGGCAATGACGGTTTCGCGTCGAAAACGGAAAAGGCAGGGCCATGATTGATCTTTACTACTGGACCACGCCGAACGGTCACAAAATCACGATCTTTCTCGAAGAGGCGGCGCTGCCCTATTCGATCGCCGACATGGCCAGCTATCCCTGGATCGTGCCCCATGAACGGCATAAGCAAAAGCTCGACGAGTTTTCGAACTTGAATCGCTGGTTTCTGGCCATCGGGCGGCGACCCGCCGTGCAGCGCGCCTATGAATTGGCAAAAACGATCAACACGAAGCCGACGGTCAACGAGGATTCGAAGTCCATCCTTTTTGGGCAAGGGAGGCGCTCGGTATAAGTGTGGTGGGTTTGGAATCCACCTGTCTTCGACAACCGCCCGCCCGAAGCCGCAAGCTAAGCTTAGTCTGAGCCGAAAGGAGGAAGTTCGATGCCGTGGATAAAAATTATACCCGAGCATGAGGCCGAGGGTGAGCTGAAAGAAGTCTATCGAAAGATAAAAAAACAACGCCAGGATGAGAAGATCAATCAAGATCGTGACGCAGGCCCCGGCGGCCCGCCCGTGAGCCCGCCGATGTTGCACAGCCTCAATCCCAAAGCCATGTGGCACACCGCCGAGCTTATGTGGGAGATCATGCGCGGTGAGTCGCGTCTGACCACGGTGCAGCGCGAGATGATCGCTACGGTGACCTCGGCGACGCTGCACTGCCGCTTTTGAACCGTCGCCCACGCAGAGTTTCTGCGTCAGGAAGGCGGCGACGACCTGACGGCGGAGCAGGTTAAAGACGATTGGCGGCAAATGGAGTTGAGCGGAGCCGAATACGCCATGTTGGAATTTGCCGAAAAGCTCACGCTCACGCCGAGCAATATGCGCGAAACGGACGTGCAAAAATTACACGATGCCGGCTGGACGGATCGCGACATCCTCGATATCGTCCATGTTTGCGCCTATTTTAATTTTCGCGTGCGCGTGGTCGACGGTCTTGGCCTGGAAGTCGCCGATTGGCAAGTCGAGCGCGCCCGCGCCGGTGCCGCGCGGGCGGCAGAAATCGCGAAAGAGCGCGGTGTGACGATGCCGGCCGATCCCTGGAAAGTACGTTGAGGATTGCATCATGAGCTTCATCAAAGTCGTTCGCGAATCGGAGGCGACCGGCGAGCTTCAGGAAGTTTACGAGCGGACGCTCAGCCGATTGAGCCCTTCGGTGCGCCAGCGCCGCGGCGACAAGCTGCCGCCCATCGTCAGGATTTTCAGTCTCTGCCCGGCGCTGCTCGAAGCGCGGGTCGGTTTCGACAAGGGCATCTATCGCCCCGGCCATTCCGGTTTGGGCCGGCGCAAGGAGGAGCTCATCGCCACGCAGGTGGCGGCGCTGAGCGGCTGCCGGTTTTGAGGCATCGGCCACGGAGAGTTTCTCCGTGTCGACGGCAAAATGGCGGTGGAGGAAGTCGCCAAAGTGATCTCCAACTGGCGCGAGGCGGATCTGGACGAACAGGAGAAGGCCATGCTCGCGTTCACGGAAAAATTCACCCTCACGCCGAGTCAGATCACAGACGCCGATATCGAGGCGCTGCGCCGGGCGGGATTCGGCGAGGAGCAAATACTTTCCATCGCCCTGGGCGCCGGTTATCGAAACTGGGTGGATCGCATCGCCGATCTGCTCGGCGTCGAAGAGGAAAAATTCGACTTCCCCGAGGAAATCTTGAAAGCTTTCGGGGTAACGCGCGAGCAGCTTCAAACTTCGCTCTACGGGGATGACCGATGAGCCGCTTGCAAATGGCCGCGGGAAAGAAACTCGAAAACTTGCTCGGCGCGGCGCCGGGCGCGCTTGAAGCTGACAGCGCGATGCGCACCCTGCTGATCGATCAATTGACACCGCGACTCTACAGTTTGATCGGCGTTGTGGTCGCCGGTTGTCTGCGTTGCGAAAAGTTCGTCGAAGCTCTGCGCGGGCCGCTGGACAATACTTTTGTTGCTCAAGCCGCGCGTGATTGGCGCGCGCTTGAACTCACGACGGTGGAAAAGGCAGTGCTGGCCTACGCGGAAAAAGGCACCATGGACGAGGCTTCGGTGCGCAAAGGGGAGATCGACGAGCTGCGCGCAGCCGGTCTTAGCGATCGAGACGTGTTATTGACCGCCACCGCGATCGCCTATCACAACTATTCGATTCGCATGGCGGCGGCGTTCGACGTTCTACCGAGTGCGGGTGAATGACCTAAAACCGAAAAGGAAGGATATTCCTAAATGCGAGGCATAACTCCCAGACGAGAGCAGGGCATGGCCGATCCGGTGTTGGCCGAGATGGTTCATGCTACGGGGGCGACGGAGTCGCGCCACTACGCGGCGGTCAAGCCGACCATCCAAGCCTATCGCGCCAGTTGGGTGAAGCTCGCACCCTATCGAGATGGTCCCGTCAATTCGAATCGGGTGGCGGTCGACGATCCGGTGGCGATGACCGCTCAGGTCAAGGCAAAAGCATCGGCGTTGGGCGCCAACCTGGTCGGGGTCTGTCGTTTGCAGCCGCATATGATCGATCTCGGTTCGGAATTGCCGCATGAATTCGTCATCGCGTGCTGCGTGGCGGAGGATTATGAAAAAGTCACTCAAGGGCCGGATGCGGTCGAAGAAGAAGCCATGCGGACCTATGCGAAATGCACCGAGATCGCCACGGATCTGGCCGCCTACGTGCGCGACCTGGGCTATCCCGCCATCGCCCATCACAACGGCGCCAGCGAAGTCCAGGCGATCCCGATTTTCTACCAGGTGGGCTTCGGCGAGCTGGGCCGGCACGGCAGTCTGATCAACGAGAAATACGGCGCGAGCTTCCGCCCGGGATTCGTGACCACGGACCTGCCGCTGGTGGAAGACCATCCGCGGGAATTCGGCGTGCAGGACTTCTGCATGACCTGCAACGTCTGCCAGCGCAACTGCCCGGGCGACGCGATACCGCAGGATCATGTCGTCACCCACGGCATCAAACGCTGGCTGATCGATCTGGAGAAATGCTACCCCTACTCGCGCTTGCGCGAAGAGTACTGTCATCTCTGCGTCGACGCCTGTCCGTACATCGTGAAGTCCTATCCCGAAACCTACAAAGCCTTCATGAAAGAGCGCAAGCAAGTGGGCTACAAAACGCCGAAGACCTATTGAACTTTTATGGAAAAACTCTACGTCAACGAAATCGGCCCCGATGGCCACGTGAGCACCGCAGGCTTGTTCTATTCGCTGGCCGAGGCGCAAAGGATCGTCGAAATGCTGCGCGCCAATCCCGAGCGAGCGGGCTATCGGTATGAAATCGTCGAGGCGGTGCGGCATACCTTAACCGAGAAGCAGGCGAATCCGACCGCGACCGCGCAGAAGGAGTGACCATGCCCTATATCAAAACCGTGCCGCCGGCCGAGGCCACCGGCAAGCTCAAGGAAGTTTACGAGTCCGGCTCCGGCCCGTCCGCGGCGCGCGGCAAGGTGTCGATGATCCGCCAGGTGCAAAGCCTCAACACTGACAACCTCGCCGCCTGGCGCGCGCTCGACGTGTCGATCATGCGCGGCGAGTCGCGCATCACCCGGCGCCAGCGCGAGATGATCGCCACGGCGGTGTCGTCGACCAATCATTGCAGCTATTGAATGACCGCCCACGGAGAGGCTCTCCGTACCGAATCCAATGACGACCCGCTGGTCGAAGGCATCAAGCAGGATTACACCCGACTGGATCTGCCGCCCGCCGAGCGCGCGATGCTCGACTACGCTGTCAAACTAACGGTGGCGCCGTCGACGGCGAATGAAGCGGATATCGAGAACCTACGCGCCCACGGTTTCGATGATCGCGATATCTTGGACATCGTTTACGTCATTTGCCTTTATAACTTCAACGACCGCATGGCGGACGCCACCGGTATTACCGGGCATGATTTTTTTAAGTGAGTCATTTATTCACCGAGCGTCGCACTCGGTAAGATTGGAGAAAGCATGAGCAAGTCGCCAGGGAAGATCGATCGCGCAGCGTTTCGCGAGGTGCATAAACAGCAGCAAGAGCGGGCCAAGCAAGGCCCGGAAGGATACACAACGACAACACGAGCTGTGATCCGGCTCATTGAAGGTCAATTGAAAGAAGCCCGCATCGGCGAATATACCATCCAGTGCGACGAGGCGAAGTCGCGCAAGGGCGGCGGCAAGGCGCCTTCGCCGCTGCAGTACTTCGTCGCGGCGACGGGATTTTGAATGTTCAGTCAACTGACGCGGTACGCGTCGCAACTGGACATCGAGATCGAAGACGCCGAGATGGACATTCGCATGACCTACGACACCCGCGGCAAGCTGCTGCTCGCGGACGTGCATCCGGGCTGCCGCGAGCTGACCTACGTATTCAAGATCAAGAGCTCGGCGCCGTCGGAGAAGGTTCAGGAGATGCTGCGGCTGATCGAAAAAGGCTGCCACACGATCAATTCTTTGAAAATCCCGGTGCCGGTGGCCGGAAAGTTGATTCACAACGGTCAGGAAATCGCCGCGCCGTAAAACTTAGCCAGACGCAATTGAAATTCTCTGTTGCCTCGGACTTTAGGGAATCGGCACATGATGCCCCTCGCAAAGGCGCAAAGACGCCAAGTTTGGAGAAGTACGAAAGAGTTTTCTTTGCGCGCTTAGCGCCTTGGCGAGGGAATGAGTCTTGAACTCAATCTTTTAGGCCTCTCGGACGGAAGATCCAAGGAGCGAGTTAAAACTGGCTCAGAAGGAAGTATTCATGATTGAGCTCTACCACAACGACATGTCGGTCTGCGCCCAGAAGGTGCGCTTCGCCCTCGCGGAGAAAAAACTTTCATGGGACGGCCATCACATGAATCTCCGCGCCGGTGATCAGCAAAAGCCGGAATATTTAAAGCTCAATCCCAACGCGGTGGTGCCGACGCTGGTGGATGACGGCACGGTGATCATCGAGTCCACGGTGATCAACGAGTATCTCGACGACGCCTATCCCGAACCGAGACTCAAGCCGGCGGACGCCGCCGGACGCGCGCGCATGCGGCTCTGGACCAAGCAACTCGACGAAGGCGTGCACGCGGCTACCAGCGTGGTCAGCTCGGCGATCGCGTTTCGCTATCAGAAGCTCGCCATCGGCATGGAAGCCCTCGAAGAATTTCACAAGAAAATGCCCGACCCGGTGAAGCGGGAGAAGAGCTGGGAGAATGTCACCAAAGGCGTCGAATCGCGTTTCTTTCCCGAAGCGATCATGCGCTTTGAAAAGCTGCTCGCCGACATGGAAACAACTCTGGGAGATTCGCCATGGCTCGCCGGCAACGAATTTTCGCTCGCGGATATCGGTTTCGCGCCCTACATCACCCGGCTCGATCACTTGCAATTGCAGTTTCTCTGGGACAAGCGGCCGCATATCCCCGACTGGTACGATCGCCTGCGCGAGCGGCGGGGTTACACCGAAGCGCTGGAAAAATGGTTCAATCCGAAATATCTGCCGCTAATGAAAGAAAAGGGGCTGGAAGCTCGCGACCGAGTCAAAGAGATCGTCGGTTAGGGGATCAGTCATTAAATTACGACGAACGAGTCACGGAAGGATAAACTCTCCTGGCCGCTCAAGTTGGCCAGACTTCAGCTCTCATTAACGGAACGGCGCTGGAAGGCGCAACCTCCTCATGGCTGAATGGTCTCGACGAACCCCTCTGTCGGCACTTCATGCCCTAAGCCTGATTCTCGGGCTCCGTGGTAGATAAGATCCGCTAGCGCAGTAAATTGCGCGCCCACACCGGTACTGTTGAGGAAGAGGGTGCGTTGCTCGCGGCCTGCTCTACCGTTTATCTTTCCCGCGACCAGCTCGCCTAGATCAGGAAATTTGTTCCAGTCGAGATCGCGCGGTGGATGATCGCGCATGACAAATCCATACTGCTTTTCCATCGAAGAAAAGTCGGTTGAAACGTATTTATGCTCCTTCTCACGAGTATGGAAGACCACCACATCGGCCTGTGCGAAACAATCGCGTAGAATCTTGGGAGAATCTTGGTGTCAGACTTATTATTTAATTATTTATTTTGCCGGCTCGCAACTCTTTTAATAAGCCGCCAATATTTTTACTCAGATCGGCTTCCTGAGCCAACCTCTCTCGCAGTCGCTTTAGTCCTAAACTCAAGCTCACCTGATCACGGCCATATCGTGCTGCTACCTCGTTGAGCTTGATAGTCCCCAATTCCTGCCCGAGGTACGCTACCACCGCGCGCACAAATGACCCTCGATGTTCTTTGGTTCGTAAATGCAGAAGTTCCGCTGCGTATTCATACCGTCGAGATACCGCACTCTCGATGGTGCTCAGATCCACTCGTATCTTCGGCGGCGAATCAAGGTCAAGATGACGATTGATTTTATCGACAAACTGATCGTCTCCTAAAAACCTTTGCTCTTTGATATCGTAAAAATCATCGCGATGTCCCGAGCCAATGCCGTCCGACACAAACTCCTTATACTTGCGGCGCGCACGCGCCATGTCGGGCGCGAACTGCTCTAAAACCCAGTCCGTTTGGACCACGGCCGTTCCCTTCGTGGCGCCACTGTTGAGATAGTCGCGGTGGCTGCTCCAGGGATAATCCGCCGGATCGGCTACAATCTCGGACCGAACCGGATTGAGATGAAGATAGCGTACCAGTTCGAGAAGATAAGAATCTCGATCACAGAGGATGCCTTTGTAGCGTCCCTGGAATAGGTGGCCAACAAGCTTGTACTTGCGATTGAAGTACAAGGTGTAGCTTTGCTGCAAGCCCTGCATGATCTTGGCTAGCGGGTACTTTGCGACTTGCATCAAAAGATGCACGTGGTTGGTCATCAAGACGTAAGCATAAAGTTGAAATTGGTAGCGTCTGCCGTACTGGTTGAGCAACTTCAGATAGCGCCGCCGATCGGTATCGGCGCGAAAAATGATCTGGCGCTGGTTGCCGCGACAAATCACATGGTAAAGCGCACCAGGGTAGTGCACTCTCGGCTTTCTGGCCACGGATTTTGGAATATCACGACAGCAACGCTGAATGCAAGAAATAAATATATAAATGTCTGACACCAATTTCCCACCATTTCCCCAATTTCCCCAATTCTTTCACAAGATGAATGACGTACAGGATCGGAGCGTGAAAAACCGCACCAAGGATTAGCGTGAGATTGAGGAGCGGATAGCGTGACGGCAATACGTCGGATGCAATCCAGATGAGGAGGATGATCGCTGCGAAGTTCCACCAACTCATCCCGGTCATGAACGCGCGACGAACTGTGTCAATGGTCATGGGTCTTTTGCTTAGCTCTGTGCGCACACACAAAGTCACCGGCCGGGGGCCGTTGTGAGCATACCGCCATTTACCTAGGGTCCATGTTCTTAAGCCAAGAGAAAAGTAGTTTTCTCAGTCCGCTTTAGGCATTAGGTTTTACGGCTACCACTTCGATCAAGCTGACTCGTTCCTCATCAAGATTACGATGCAGATTGTAGGCCTTGGTTTTGATATCGTTTCCGACTAGCAGGTGTACGCCCAGTATTGGCAGAACCGGCTCGCCGATGGGTTCCGCCACATTGGCAAAGGCCTGCTGTGCAAGATCCGTTTTGTCATTCGAAACTTTAATATCAAAACCGGCGGATGTTACGACATCGCAGAATGACTCTGGCGGTATCAGAAAGCTCATGGAACTGTCTTGCGCCCACGGCACCGGAAAATACGGCGGTGTGTTTTTATTGCCGCACACCTCGTACAAAACAGCACGCGCGCCTGGTTTGAGCACACGATAAGTTTCCTTTAGCCACGACAGCTTGTCCTCGACGTTCATGTTCATCTGGAGTGACCAGGCGCCGTCAAAGGAATTGTCGTCAAACGGCAAGTCGAGCGCACTCGTCGCATGGAACTTTACCCGCTCCTGCATATTGAGTAATTGCGTCAATCTTTCTGCGGTTTCAATGTATTCTTCACTCAAATCAATACCGGTCACACGACATCCGGTTTGATGCGACAAGCGACGGGTGGAGCCGCCGATTCCGCAACCGACATCCAGGATATGCATCTCTGGTGTAAAGCCGGCAAGTTTAATCAGCTCTTTGGTTGCGGTGTCACCGCGGATATGAAATTCGTCAACGGGCTGAAGATCATCCAGTGTGATTTTCGACAAATCCTTGCCAAGTTTATTAAGGCCATCAATGATCCTGTTGTACAAATCATTCGGCGAGTAATAACTGTGAATGTTTTTCATATCTTTAATCCTGATCAGTTAGTTGTTTAAACAGCTTGTCGCAGCAATCCATGCTTTTCATAACCATGAGGCTAATTAAAGGGGACATTCTGAATTTCTGTTTCTTTTCTCGTCAACCTTGTCGTCTTAGGCTTGCGCCTAAACCATTGCGTCTAGATCTGTGCCCGCCCGGTCCTCTTGCTCCCCCTCCCGTTTCCGCAGTAGAGATTGAAGGGGAAGGGGCCGGACTATGAAATTCTCAATCTTCATGATGCCGCTGCACCATCCGACGGAAAATCCGTCGTTGGCCTTCGATCGCGACATTTCATTGATCGAGTATACCGACGAGCTCGGCTACGACGAGTTCTTCATCGGCGAGCATCATTCGGGCGGGTGGGAGACCATGCCGGCGCCGGAGATGGCGCTGGCGAAGGCGTCAGCGCGCGCGCACCGCATCCGCCTCGGGACTTCGGTCATAAGCGCGCCGTTTCATCATCCCTTTCATGTCGCCGAGCGCATGGCGTTCCTCGACCATTTGACTCGCGGTCGCGCTATTCTCGGCGTCGGACCTTGCGCCCTGGTCACCGACAAAAAACTTTTCGGCCTGCCTAATGAAAAACTGTACCCGATGCTCGCTGAGTCGGTGGATATCATCGTTCGCCTTTTGGAATCTCCTGATCCCATCGACTACGAAGGCAAATTCTGGTCTTTCAAGCAGATGCGCTTGCAGTTGCGCTCGTACCAGCAACCGCGCATGCCGCTGGCGATCGCTTCGTCGGGTAATGCGATCAGTTTGGAGCTGGCGGGCAAACACGGCATGTTATTCCTGTCGCCGGCGGGTAAAAACATCCGAAACAATCAATCAAAGGCCGAGCAATGGAACAAAGTCGAGGCGATTGCGGCGAAACATGGCACGGCGACGTCGCGGGACAATTGGCGCATCGCTACCTGCGTTTATCTGGCCGACAGTAAGGAGAAAGCGTGGCGCGACGTCGGGGCGGCAATCGATCGCGACAAGGAGTACTTCTTCTCGATCGGCTTGAAGGCGCCCTATGAAGCCTATCCCGGCCAGCCGGCCGGTGAAATTACCGCGCGCTCCGGAGCCGACCGGCGCGACTGGATCATCGGCACGCCGGACGACGCCATCGGTCACATCGAGCGCATGCAGGCGGAGACCGGGGGTTTCGGCGGGCTGATGCTGGCGACGCATGAATGGGCGAGCACGGAGAAACTGCGCCGCTCCTATGAGTTGTTCGCGCGCTACGTGATGCCGCACTTTCGCGGCCATACGCTGGGCTACCGCGACGAGTGGCGGCGCATTCAAGAGGCGGCGGCCAACGGCGGCTTCAAATCCGACGACCCGAAGAGACCAAGCAATCTCGTGCTCAGGGACGGGTCGAGCAAGTGATCGGAGTCTAAAGTTTGCATACGAAGTGGGACTGGGAAAGCGTCCTTGGCGCGCGTGTGCGGGAAACCATGGCGTCGGTCGACATGGAGCGCTATTTCGACGTAAAAATGACCAAAACGCGTGCGCGCATCGCGCTGCTGCAGCTCAGTCTATTTGTCAGTTGCCGGCGCGATTGTTGGGCGAATTTGATCGCCAATTGCGACGCGCCGGCGATTCGGCAGAAATTGATGGAACACGAGTACGACGAGCTGGTGGAGGATGAATACAGCGCCAAAGGCCACTACGATCTGCTCATCCGTCAAGGGGCGCTGATCGGCTTGACCGCCGACGACTTCGCGAACGTTCAACCGCTGCGCACCAGCATGGCAACTTTTTATGGCTGGAAGTGGATCACCCGCGCGGGTTCTTGGCAAGATGGACTGATCGCGATGATGGCGACCGAGTGGGTGAACGACGACCGCCGCCTGATGGACCAGGGGGGCGGCTTGTCGCGGCGCGACGGCCTGCGCTGGATTCGCGACTTCGGTTACCAGTGGGAGGAGATGCCCAACTTCGCCGCGCATGCCGTGGCGGATGAGAAGCACGGCGATCTCTTCCTGCCGCTGTTGGATAAATTCATTCCGAATCGGGAAAGTGCGCTCAAAATGGCCGACGACGCCATGGAATTGTTCAAGCTGTATCATCTGGGTGTCGCCGAAGAGATAGAGAGATCGGATTAATTCGAATTCGCCGCAGAGCCGGATTCGGTAAATTAACAAAACATTAAATGTCGATGCGCCGCCTCACCAGCCCTCTGACCACAATCCGAGATCATTGAACTTTTGAACCTTGAACCCTTGAACGGCAACCTCCGACGTTTCTTTCCCCGCGTTCCGTTCGCCGTGCCATTTTGGAACGGCGAAACTTATCGCCAGGTACTACGCTGCTGCTTTTCCGGCCGCGTCGTCGCCGGTTCACAACTCGCTCAACTTAGATCGCAAATTATGATCGCCATCGGAGTAAAGGATGCCTTGCTCTGCGGCTCGGGAAGCCTCGCTCTCGAAATCGCCCTGCGCGCGTGCGAGGTTCGACCGGGCGATGAAGTGGTGCTGCCGGCTTTTTGTTGCAGCGCGGTGGCGGCGCCGGTGCTTGCGGTGGGCGCTATTCCGGTGCTCGCCGACGTGGGTGACGAACTCAATCTCACCGCCGAAACTGTCGACGCGGCACTGACGGGAAAAACCAGAGCGATCATCGTGCCGCACCTCTTCGGCAATCCCGCCGACATTGACGCAATCGTCGAATTCGCTCGACCGCGAAATATCCGCGTCATCGACGACGCCGCGCAGGCACTGGGTGCGAATATCGGCGGCCGCGCCGTCGGCAGCTTCGGCGATGCGGGGATCGTGAGCTTTGGCCGGGAAAAGGTCTGTTTCGGTATCGGCGGCGGGGCGCTGGTTTCACGGAACAAAAAACTCATTGGCGATATCGATCTGGCGCGGCTCCCGCCCGGCGGTTCACTGCCGGTGTTGAAAGACTTTTTTTCGACCCTGGTTTGGCGCCGCTGGCGGCGTTGGAGCGCACCGCTGGCAAGAATTTTTGAGAATTCTAAAAACACTGGCCCTTATCTGCCGCCGAGCCCCTATCGCGTGGAGGCGATGGTCAACCTCAAGTCCGCGGTTGCCGTGAGTCTCATGCAAACCATAGCCGAGAACATCGCGGCGCGGCGCGCGCGGGTCGAGGTTTATCAGGAGCTTCTCGGCGGCTCTGCGCGGCTGGAATTGATCGCGCACCGCGCAGGCTCGGCTTGCTTGGCGCAGGTGGTTCGGGTATTGCCAAAACATCGCAATGATGATGCAGCTTCGCGAGCGCTCGGCGCGCTCGGCGCCGCCGGGTATGAAATCCGCGGCAGCTATGTGCCGATTCATCTGCTTTCGCAGTTTCCACAATGCGTCTGGGATAGTCTTCCGCGTACCGAACGGGTCTGGGCCGATCTGATCGAACTGCCGTGTGAGCCGAACATGCCGTTGCGCGAAGCCGAACGTATCGCTGTCATCGTTCGGCGGATGCTCGACTCCTGAGCGGGCGACGTTATTTTTCGCTCGGTCCGCTCGACCGAAGCGGGAAAATTATGCTAACGCTCGATGGAGATGGATTGGGTGATCCAGAGTTTAGCTCAGCGAACGCGGAGCGCTTGTTCCCTTTGGACGGTCATGGCGCTTGTGCTCATGTCCGGGTGCAGCTTCAATGCGACCGTTGGCGGTGATCGGCCGGTCGCTTTCACATCCGTGCGCTCGGATGGATTCACCAACTTCGAGACCGAACCGGTGCGCCCGCTGGCGCTCTCTGCGGATGGAAATTATCTCTACGTTCTTAACACGGCGGACGATCGACTGGAGATCTTCGACGCTCGCGGCGATACGTTGCGTTCCGTGGGCGAGACTGCGGTCGGCTTGCGGCCCGTGGCGCTTGTGCTGCGCGGCAACCAGGCGTGGGTGGTCAATCATCTTTCCGATTCCGTCAGCGTGGTCGACGTCGCAGATCCGCACCGGCCGCGCGTGATTCATACCTTGCAAGTTGGCGACGAGCCCCGTGGGATCGTCGCCGCTGGGATCAAGCGCGAGAGAATCTTTGTCGCCACCGCGCGGCGCGGTGAAAGCCTCACCCCGGGTATTGGCCGCGCCCAACTGTGGATGTTCGACGCCACGCAACCGAAGGCGCCTGCCAAGATCTTGACGCTGTTCGGCTCCAAGCCGCGCGCGCTCGCGGCTTCTGCCGACGGGCGGCAAGTTTACGCAGCGGTTTTTCATTCGGGCAATGGCACGGCCACGGTATCCGGCGAAGACGCGGTGCGCCTCGGGCGCGCAAAGCAACTCTATTTCCCCGATATTCCCTACTCGGCTGTTCCCAAACAGGGCGCCATCGTGCGCCGTGTAGACGGCCGTTGGCAGGATCACGACAAGCGGGATTGGAGCTCGGTGGTACCGTTTGATCTGCCGGATTACGATGTATTCGTGATTGCCGCTGCCGATGAAGATCCAAGAGTGGTCGAAACGGTCTCTAACGTCGGCACCGTGCTGTTCAATCTCGCGGTTCAGCCGGGCAGCGGCGAGGTCTGGGTCAGCAACACCGAAGCCTTTAATGTCCTTCCCTACGAGCCGCGCCTGCAAGGAAGATTCGCGGCGAATCGCATTACCCGCATTTTTGCCGGGCCGGGACATCGCGTCGAGGCAGTCGATCTAAACCCGCATATTGATCGGCGCGCAGCGGGATCACACGCCGAGCGGGAACAGAGCTTGGCTCAGCCGCTCGATCTGGTATTTCAACCGGACGGCAGCCAGGCGTACGTGGCCGCGTTCGGATCGAGGAAAGTCGGCGTGCTCGACGGTGCCGGTCGGGTCATCGACCGCATCGACGTAGGGTTCGGTCCGGGCGGGCTGGCGCTCGATGCTAAGCGCCATCGACTCTACGTTCTCAATTGCTTTGACGCGACGATTTCGCTGGTCGATTTGCGCCAGCGTCGCGCCGTCGCGACGGTCCCGTTACGCTATGATCCTACGCCACCGCCCATCAAACGCGGCCGAGTTCTTCTCTACGACGCCGCGCGAACTTCCCGTCACGGCGATCTATCCTGCGCCACCTGTCATGTGTTCGGCGATAGGGATGGCTTAGCCTGGGATCTCAGCGATCCTAACGGGCCAAACATCGATTATCCGGTGGCATTGAGGAATAGCGGTCTGGCGGAACCGAAACAAGCGCTGCATCCGCTCAAAGGTCCGATGGTGACGCAGAGTTTGCGCGGCTTGGTGAACAGCGCGCCATTTCATTGGCGCGGCGATCGCTTTGGAAATCCCATTGCTCCCGGCGGTGATATCGCCAGCTTCAAGGATTTCAATCCAGCGTTCGTCGATCTGCTCGGCCGCTCGAAACCGGTTGCGGATTCGACGATGGATGCCTTCGCTCGTTTCGCGATGACGATTCGCTATCCTCCCAATCCGAACCAGCGGCTCGACCGGCGCCTCGATGCCGAGCAGCAGGCAGGCTTCAATTTTTTTACCGGGCCGTTTTTTTCCGATAGCGGGGAGCAGAACTGCGTAAGTTGCCATGCTTTGCCACTGGGCACCAACCGCCTAGTCAACTTTGAAGGGCCGCAGGTCGGCAGGGACATGAAGACCGCCCATCTGCGCGACGTGTATGAAAAAGTTGGGCGATTCAATGTGCCGGGCCCGCAAGTCTCCGGGTTCGGGTTGCTCCATGACGGCGCTTTCGACACCGTGGTCAACTTCCTTCGTCTGGATATTTTCCTCTTCCCGGGAGACAGCGTAGAAGAAAAAGATCGGATGCGCCGTTTGCTTGAAAGTTACATCATGGCGTTCGACACGGGCATGGCTCCGGCGGTGGGACGGCAAGTTACGGCCTCCGGGCCGATACGCGTCGAAGATCGCCGCGTTCTTGCGCTGCTCATGCAGCGCTCGCTTGCCGGCGACTGCGACTTGATCGCCAAAGGTTGGGAAGGAAACATCCAGCGAGGTTGGCTGCTGCGCGGCGAACGGTTCGCCGCCGACCGGCGCGGCCAAACCGCGCTGGGGCTCGACGCTTTACTAGAGCGCTACAACAGCATCGGCGAACCGCTTACCTTTACTTGCGTTCCGCCGGGCGACGGCCGGCGCAGCGCGCTGGACCGGGATCTGGATGGCCGTTTGGACGGAGACGAAACCCCGATCGGTAGTGCTCGCGCCAATGCTGAAAAAATGCCGGCATTGCAATGACCCCTTTTCGATCCAAGTTCGTAGGCATGCTGGTCGTGACGCTCTGGTGCTCGGCTTGCGCGGGCATACCGGTGAGCGGCGTGGTCGGTGGGCAGTCAATTACTACTCGCGTCGATTCCGAGGCCGCGCGCTACTACGTCGCCAACTACCTGGCGGGCAAACGAGCGAATTCGCCCCTTGACGCGCGCATCGACGACGTTTACCGAAACGGCGATGGCGGTCTTCCCGATCGCAACCAACTCAAACAGCTGAGCGACGATTTCTCGACCGATTTTGCCGCGCTCTATTTCGCCGAATCTATCGACCGAGCGGCGAAGAATCGCCGGCTGCGCAACGAATTCGGGAGAACCCTCGCCGTTCTGGGCGAGAGTCTTTCCAATGGCCGCATACAATTGCCTGCCGGGGCGGCTCGCTACGAGTTTCTCTTGGTGCCGGGTTATCTCTACGAACGTCATAGTTTCACAGGCGCCAATCTTGCGGCGCCACGGGCGACGCTCGATCGGCTCGGCTTGCCGCATCATTTCGTCGCGACCATTGAAGACGGCGCCATCGAGCGCAACGCCGAGATCGTCGCCGCGGCGATCCGCGGCCGTTCTTCGATGGGAAGGCGCTTGATTATTGTCAGCGTCAGCAAGTCCGGGCCGGAAGTTGCCTTAGCGTTGACTAAATTAGGCGAGGTTAATTCCCGCCGGGTCGCTGCATGGGTCAATATCGTTGGCACGCTGCAAGGCAGCGCGCTTGCCGACGATGGGTTGTTGCAATTGGAAGAGCTATCCGGAGCAGTCGACATTACAGGCGTGGAGAGCTTGAGCACCCAACGGAGTCGGGAGCGCTTTCGCCATTTTCATATCCCTGGCCACGTGCTGGTGCTGAACTATATAGGCATACCCTTGGAGAGCGATATTTCGCTGATGGCGCGCAGTGGTTATTTACAGTTGAAGAGCCAGGGGCCGAATGACGGTCTTTCGTTACTTGCCGATCTCGTCATTCCCGAAGGCCTGACACTCGCAGCGCTCGGCCATGACCATTTTTTGTTGGACGATCAAGTCGATGCGGCCACCGCAGCGCTCGCTATCCTGCTGATCCGGCGGCTCGACGCCCGGGCCATGGTGCAATCGGCGGATCGGTAGTAGCTTGTAAGAAAAATTTCCGATTTAAGACGAGAAACGAGTAACGAAAAATTTCTATCCCTAGAAACCCTGACATGAACGAACTTCACTTTATCGACACCACGCTGCGCGACGGGCAGTTGAGTCTATGGGCGCTGGGGATGAAAACCGGCGCCATGCTCGCCATCGCCGAGCAGATGGATCGCTGCGGCTTTGAGTCGCTGGAATTCTTCGGCTTTGCCGGCTTCATCAAGTATGTGCGCGAGCACAAGGAAAACCCTTTCGATTGGATGCGCCTCGGCGCCAGGAAATTTCACCGCACCCGGCTGCGCTACCACGGCGGCCTGGCGTCGGGTTTTGAAAAAGTGCCGCGCTCGGTGCGTAAGCTGATGATCGAGCGCATCGTCGCCCACGGCATTACCCTGACGCGATCTTCCGACCCGTGGAACGATTACGAGGTCGCCGCGAGAGAGAATAAGGATCTGGCCGAGCTTGGCATGGATGTCGTCATCAACATCATCTATTCGGTTTCGCCGCGCCATACCGACGAATACTACGCGCGCAAGGCGCGCGAGGCGGCGGCGATCAAGCCCTACCGCATCTGCTTCAAGGACGTGGCCGGCCTGCTGACGCCGGATCGAGCGCAAACATTGATTCCGCTGATTCAAAAAAATATCGGCCCCGTGCCGCTCGAGTTTCACGCCCACTGCAACAACGGCCTGGCGCCGTTTAATTATCTCGAAGCGGTCAAGCTCGGCGTCGACACGTTGCACACGGCGATCCCGCCGCTGGCGAACGGCTCGGCGCAGCCGTCGATTTTCAACGTCGCCGCCAACGCCTGCGCGCTCGGTTTCAAACCGCTCGTCGATCTCGAAGCGGTCAAGCCGGTCGAAAACCATTTTACTTACATCGCCAGGCGCGAAGGCCATCCGATCGGCGCCCAGCGCGAATACGACCACGCGCAGTATTTGCATCAAGTCCCGGGCGGGATGATTTCCAACTTGCGCTACCAGCTCCGCGCGATGGGGATGGAGAATAAACTTGCCGAGACGTTGGAGGAATGCGGCCGTGTGCGCGCCGAGTTCGGTTATCCAATCATGGTCACGCCGCTGGCTCAGTTTGTCGGCAGCCAGGCCGCTATCAACATCATCACCGGCGAGCGCTACAAAGAGGTGACCGATCAATCGATCCAGTACGCGCTCGGCCACTGGGGCAAGGAAGCGCCGCTGGTGATGGAGGCCAGCGTCAAAGACAAGATTATCAGCCGCCCGCGTGCCAAAGAGTGGGTGAAGTGGACGCCGCCCGATCTCACGCTGAATGAAGTGCGGCAAAAGTTCGGCGGGCCGGGTGTAACTGATGAAGAGCTGGTCTTGCGCGTAATTGCGGGCGAGGCCGCGGTGAAGACTATGCTTGCCGCCGGCGCGCCGAAGGAATATCTGAGCGCCGGCCAACCGCTGCTAAGGTTGATCGGCGAGCTGGCCAACCGCCGAGATTGCCGTCAAGTTTACATTCAAAAAAATGGCTTTACGCTGAGGCTGGAAAAAAGCGCCAAGCCATCGGAAAGAATTTAGCCAGCCGATCACATATGTTCCGGACACCTCCCGCTTCGGTTGACATGCCAGCATGCCATTGGATACTCTCCGATCGCGCGCGGAAGCATAGGTCTAGCGTTTAAAAGGGGGCAAGTATGACCAAGGTAAAAGCGTTGTACTGGAGCGTTGCCATCATCGCTGTCGCCGCGTTCTTGGCGGTTATGCCAAGTCCTCTGAGCAGCCAGCAGGGTGGCACAGTAAGCGTCGACAGTAACGATATCGGCGGCGTGGTCACCAGCTCCAAAGGACCGGAAGCCGGCGTCTGGGTGATCGCCGAGACTACCGACCTGCCTACCAGGTTTGCGAGAATGGTGGTGACCGATGATCGCGGGCGCTACGTACTGCCCGATCTACCCAAGGCTCATTACAGTATCTGGGTGCGCGGTTACGGATTGGTCGATTCGCCGAAGCTCAAAGCGACACCCGGCAAGAATCTCAATTTAAAGGCAGTGCTCGCGCCCAATGATGCAGCTGCGGCGCAATACTATCCGGCAATCTATTGGTATTCGATGCTCAAAATACCCGACAAGGGCGAGTTCGGCGGAAAGGGCACGATTCCGGCGAAGATCACCCAGACCCAATGGGTGAATACGATGAAGAGCAACGGCTGTATCGGGTGCCATCAGTTGGGTCAGCTTTCGACCCGCACCTTTCCGAAAAATGTGCCGCATCCCATCAATATGAAAACATCCCAGGAAGCGTGGTTTCGCCGCATCCAGTCCGGTCAATCCGGCGAGTCGATGTTCGGCACGATGGTCAAACAAATGGGCGGGGCGCCGATTCGCTACCTTGCGGAGTGGACCGACCGCATCGCCAAGGGTGAGTTGCCTCATACCAAGCCGGCCCGGCCCCAAGGCGTTGAGCGCAACATAGTCGTGACTACGTGGGATTGGCTCGATGAAAAACATTATCTTCACGACTTGATCGCCTCGGATCGCCGCAACCCGACGGTCAATGCCTACGGTCCCCTTTACGGCTCCGCAGAGTACAGCACCGACATGATTCCGATCCTCGATCCGGTTAAAAACACCGCCGAACGCATCGTCGCGCCGGTTCGCGATGCCAATACACCGGAAGCGCTGGGGCCGGGTCACGCGGCAAGCGATAAAATCATGCAACCTTCGCCTTACTGGGGTCAGGAGAAAATCTGGGACACCAAGGCTAACAATCACAACGGCATGTTCGACAAGAAGGGGCGGGTGTGGTTTGCGGCGAGGTTTCGCGACGCCAAGAATCCGGACTTCTGCAGAAAGGGCTCCGATCATCCTTCGGCCAAGCTCTTCCCGCTCGAGCGCACCAACCGTCAGATTACGATGCTTGATCCCAAGACCGGGCAGTACACCTTCGTCGACACCTGCTTCCAGACCCATCATTTGCAATTTGGTTACGACGCCAACGACACGCTGTGGACCAGCGGCGGTAGAACGGTGGTCGGCTGGATTAACACCAAGATGCTCGATGAGACCGGCGACATCGCCAAGTCGCAGGGCTGGACCGCACTCGTTCTTGACACTAACGGCAACGGCAAGCGTGACGAATACGTCGAACCCAATCAACCGGTGGACCCAAGAAAAGACAAGCGCATCGTCGCGGGTTTTTACGCCGTGATGCCGAGCCCGGTCGACGGCTCGATCTGGGGATCTTGGCGCAGCAATCCGGGAGCTGTCGTACGAGTCGCTCCGGGAAGCAATCCGCCCGAGACGGCGCTCGCGGAAATTTACAAGGTGCCGCCGCCGGCATTCGGGCCGCGCGGCGGCGACATCGATCGCAACGGTGTGGTCTGGGTATCACTTGCCAGCGGCCATCTCGGCAGCTTCGACCGGAGAAAGTGCAAAGGCCCGCTAAATGGTCCGAAGGCAACCGGGGATCATTGTCCCGAGGGGTGGACGTTTTACAAATATCCCGGTCCCGGATTCGAGGGGATCGGTGATAACAGCGCGGAGTCGAGTTACTACACTTGGGTCGATCAGCACAACACGTTCGGCCTCGGCGAGAACGTGCCGATGTCGACCGGCAACTTGAACGACGGCCTGATCGCCATGAAGGACGCCAAGATGGTCGTGCTGCGCGTGCCCTATCCGATGGGCTTTTACGCCAAAGGGTTCGACGGACGCATCGACGATCCGAAGGCCGGTTGGAAGGGGCGCGGCTTGTGGACCACGAGCGGCGATCGTACGCCGTGGCTGAAGGAAGGCGGCAAGGGGAGAACGCCGATGGTTGTGCACTTCCAACTGCGCCCCAATCCGCTGGCGAAGTGAAAAAAGGCGTGAGCCGCGAGGCGTGAGTTAAGGAACGATCCGTTCCAGAACTTTCAGGATCGGATCGTCTTAACTCGCGTCCGACGTTGGCCGTCTTACTATTGATGAGGTCAAGGGAGCAGATTAAGTAGCTAAGCTCGGCTGATTCGCGAACAGCGCGAAGCCGGTGCATCTGCCTGCAGAAAGGTCGTATACATGCCGAAGATCGCGCTCAACAATGTAACGGTATCCGACGCCTATATGGCGCTGCTCGCCGACCGCGGTATCGACTACTGGTTTGCCAACGCCGGGACGGATTTCGCGCCGGTGGTGGAGACTTTGGCGAAGGCTCAAGTGTTGGAAACGAAAGTGCCGACACCGATCACCTGCCCGCACGAGAATACCGCCATGCATATGGCGATCGGTTATTTTCTCGTCACCGGTAGGCCGCAGGCGGTGATGGTGCATGTCAATGTCGGTACGGCCAACGGCATGAACGGCTTGCTCAACGCGGCGCGCGGTCATGTGCCGATGCTGTTCACGGCGGGGCGTACACCGACCAACGAAGACGGCTTGCCCGGCCATCGCAGCCTCGACATTCATTGGACCCAGGAGATGTACGATCAAGCCGGTATGCTGCGAGAGTCGGTTAAATGGGACTACGAGTTGCGCAACGGCCAGCAGCTCGAAACCGTCGTCGACCGCGCGCTCAGCATTACCAAAAGCGAACCGATGGGTCCGGTCTATCTTTCGCTGCCGCGCGAAGTGCTGGCGCAACCGATGAGTGAATTCACCTACTCGACGCCGTCGCGCCAGCATCCGGCCGCGCCGGCCTGTCCCAACGGCGCTGCCGCGGAAGAAGCGGCGGCGCTGATCGCCAATGCGGGAAATCCGTTGATTATTACCAATTCGGCCGGTCGAGATCCCAAGGCGTGGACGGCGCTCGGCGAATTCGCCGAGCGTTACGCGATACCGGTAATTCAGTATCGTAACCGATACATATCGCTCCCGAGCAATCATCCGATGAATTTAGGGTACGAATTGAATCCGCTGCTCGGCAACGCCGACGTGATTCTGGCCATCGATATCGCGGTGCCGTGGCTGCCGGCGAGCGACAAGGTGCGCGCCGATGCCAAGGTCATTCATATGGCGCCCGACCCTTTGCATGGCTACGTGCCGGTCCGCGGCCATCCCTGCGACATCGCGCTGGCCTGCTCGACTGCCGAAGGCTTGCGCGTGTTGAACGAGACCATGGCCGAACATGAAGCGAGAGCAAAGGTACGCATCGATAGGCGCCGCGCCACGATCGCCGAGGCGTGGAAAACCCTGCGCGACGGATGGCGCAAGAATCTCGAGTCGGCGAAAGACAAATCGCCGATACATCCGGCGTGGATCACGCACTGCATCAATGAAATCAAAGGCAAGGACACGATCGTGATCAAAGAATCGCCGCTGACGCAGGAGCATATCGATTTCTCCCGGCCGGCGACGTTATTCAATGCCGGTGCTGCTTCCGGGCTCGGCCACGGCCTGGGCTGCGCGCTGGGCGCCAAGCTGGCTGCGCGCGATCGCCTGGTCATTGGTACCCACGGCGACGGCTCGTACATGTTCGGCAATCCGATCTCGGCGCACTATGTCGGCGCGGAGCAGGAGCTGCCGGTGCTGACAGTGCTGTTCAACAATCAGCGTTGGCAGGCGGTGCGCCGTGCCACGGTTGGGCTCAATCGCGACGGTTACGCGGCCAAGAGCCCGCACCAACCGATCACGTTCCTCGACAGCATCTCGAATTATCATAAGGCAGTGGAATGCGCCGACGGTTACGGCGAGAAGGTTACTGATGCGAATCAAGTGCTGTCGGCGCTGGAGCGCGGTCTCAAAGCAGTCACGGTCGAGAAACGCCAGGCAGTGATCAATGTGATCTGTTCGGCGTAACGGTTTTTTGAAAATTTCGTCGAGAGTCCGTCGTCGCCAAGCCGGAATCAAGGGTGAAAATTTGGAGTTCAGCGCCGGCGCAGAGGGGCTATGAATTGGGTTTTGTGCTCTTTATGCATCGCGAGAGGGTCGAGCAGTTTTCTGCTGCGACACCGGATTCACAAAGCGGACGCGCTGACCTTTCCGCAATTGAAAAACGGATTTGCGCGGGTAGCTCAAGAGATTTTGCCAGCTAAAAGGATTGCCTCACGTAATCGCTCGACCTTCCGGCGGTCAATTTTCATTGCCTCGCAAGCCGACCTTCCCCGACTCAGCAGGACGGTTTCAGCCCTGCGCTCGACGACGCTTAGCCTTGGCGATTCGAGCGCCGCAATTCGCGCAATTGATTATCTCGCCATGGTTTTGCGATGGCGCGCCGCGCCCATATGGCCGAGCCCGATTGTTGAAACTCCGAGCAGGGGATGAATGATCTGGATGACCCAGTGAAAGTCGCCGACCAGCAATGACGACTGGATCATGCCGAGGCCGGCCGTGAGTGCGCCGACGATCAATGCAACTACGGCGATGATCCAGCTGCCGCCTTTAGAGAGCGCCTGGGCGACGCCGACCACCCAGAGCGCGCCGACCGCCAGCAGGCCGAGCAGCATGTGCATGGAAACCAAATTCAAGGCGGCGCTGAACCAGAAGAACAGGCCCAAGATCAGCGCGAGTATTCCGGCCAGACTCAATACGACCGATGCGATACGAATCACCATAGCGATAAAATCTCCTCCTCTGTCGATCATGACGCTGCAAGACGGTGCGTCCGAAATGGGAACTCATAAAACGGCGGATCGATCGATTAAACAGCGTTCAAGTGCTTGCTGATTGTGTTAGCAGATTTCTCAGCGGATCACGATGGCGACGCAACCGCGGTTCTTAGCTCGGTTCGATCATTTTGTGCCGCGCGCTGCGGCGGACGAATCTGCTTCTTGGAGATCCTCGCTTTCTCCCGATTCGAGATTGAGCAAGCGGGCGTCTATGTCGGCAAGAAGTTTTTCATAGACTGTTTGGCTCAGCACTCCTTGATGGAAGGCATCGATGATTTCTTCTTTCTCTGCGAGCAACAGATGGCGACGCGCCCATTGGGTTTCCTCCTCGTGGATTTCCCTCCGCTCAATGTGAAACTCATTAAGTTTCGCCCGGTCCTGTTCCCTTTGCTGCTCGTACTCGCGGCGCAGATCGGCGAGCACTTCCGGGCGGGTGAAATGGACATGGGACATGCGGTCTAGCTCCTGCAGTGCGGCGTTGGCCGCTTGGAGCTTGCCACGAGTGAACTCGTAGAGCGCTCTTTCCTCATGGCCGCGCACGATGCCGAGCCAACGCAGCAGCGGCGACATCGTTAAGCCGTGAACGAGAATGGATAAGATGACGACGCCGAAGGTCATTGAAACCAGCAATTGGCGGTGCGGAAATTCATCCGGCAAGCTCAGTACGAGGACCATGGGCAAACCGCCGCGCAGGCCTCCCCAGATCAATACAACGCTCCACGCCCATGAAATTCGTTCTTTCGTCCTGCGTAGCAGCAACCAGGCGGTGAAGATCACAAAAGTGCGGCCCAGGATGACGATCAGGTAGGCGACTAATATTGCCTGCCACGAAGCGAGTAACTCTTGAAAATTCACTTCCAGACCGATCAGAAGAAAGACGATCGAGTTGAGTGCAAAAGCGACGTATTCCCAGAAGGTTTCCACTGCGATGCGCGTGGAGGGTGACATGCCGACGCGCGCGGCGTAGTTGCCGCAGAGCATGCCCGCCGAAACGGTGGCAATCACGCCTGAGTACCCGAAGTGCTCAGCGGCGAGAAACGAGCCGTAAGCGACGATCGTCGTCAGCGCGATCTCGATCATCGGATCGTCCACCCGTTTGACGATTTGCGCGACGGTTAGGCCGATGGCAATACCGACGAATGCGCCGAGACCGACGATCTTGACAAAATCGAGAGCCAGATCCTGGGCGGTTACCACCGCGCCGTTGATGAGGGCGAGGCTCAGGGTGAAAAAAACGATCGCGGTGCCGTCATTGAGCAAGCTCTCGCCGTCGAGCAGCATGGAAAGCCGCTTCGGCACGCCGAGGGATTTAAAAATCGCGATCACCGCGATGGGATCGCTGGCGGCGATCAGTGCGCCGAACACCAGCGCGTTTTTCCAGGTGAAGCCCTGGACGAAATGCAGCGTATTGGCGACCGGAGTCAAGATCACGGCCGTCAACGCGATCGCCACCACAACACCGGGTAGGGCCAGTGAGGAAATAGCGAGGCGGTTGCGCCAAAACTGCGTAAAGTCGATGTGAAACGCCGCCTCAAAAAGCAAGCCCGGCAGGAAAACATTGAACAACAGCGCCTTGGTTAGATGGGGGGCCTCGAAGGCATTTAGCAGTCCCAGGCCGAGTCCCGTGAGTACCAACGCCACCGTGTATGGAATCGCGAGCCGCTGCACGGCGATGGCGACCATCGTGGCGACCATGAACAGGACAATAAAAATAATTTCCGTTTCCATGACAGCGACAAATTTATATCAACCTTTTATCTATTGTAAGATGATATGCCGCGAATCGGTTAAACTTCTGTTGACCCTCAATTTTAGATGAGCAGTCGGTTCTGACAGATTCACTTGCCACTCCATGCAAAAGGTCGATTCTTGACCAGTTTTGCGCACATATAGTAGGATACTCCCGACTCATGAGTCCGATAAAAGTCGTTATCGCCGATGACCATGTGTTATTTCGCGAAGGTCTGAAGCGGATACTTTCTTTGGAAAAAGATATCCTGGTTGTCGGCGAAGCGGCCAGTTGCGCCGAGGCCGTTGAAAATACCGTACGGATGCGGCCGGATGTCCTGCTCATGGATCTCAAGATGCCGGCCGGGGACGCGGTCGAATCGCTGGTTAAGATCGGCGAAAAAAGTCCCGCGACTAAAGTGATGATTCTCACCGCCCATTCGGAAGACGAGAGCGTTTTGAGTACGGCGAAAAACCGCGCGCGCGGTTATGTTCTCAAAGGAATATCTGTGCCGACCCTGATCCAGGCAATCAAGAAAGTCAACGCGGGGGAGATATGGGTGGACCCGGAAGTCCCGGCCGGAGTCGATTTCGAGCGCATTGCAAAAGGCTTGACGCTGGATGTGGGCCCGCCGGCGAATGAAATTCTGAACAGCTTGACCAAACGCGAGCTGGAAATATTAAATTTGGTTGCCGAGGGTTTGTCGAACGAGGAAATCGGCAAAAAAGTTTTCATCAGCAAAAAGACAGTCAAGACCCACCTGACCAACATTTTCGACAAGTTGCAAGTCAACAATCGTTTCAAGGCCGCTCTCTTGGTCATGCCCAACTGGAAGAAGCCTAGCGCATCGAAATAGGCAATAAGTAGCTCCCCAGTTCCAACCGCGCGCAAGTGAGCGGCGGCTCCGGCCGCGGGCATCGGCGTGAATGAATTTTTACCTTCTGCCGCGGGCAGTGCAGGCGAGTCGTCGATCGCCTTGCGCCGCGCTTAAGGTTCCTTGACGGTTCGTCTCGTAGTCGGTAACCTCACTGGACCCTAAAGAGAATCAGGCAAATCCGATGGTTTCATCTTTTCTGCGATCCGATCTGGCCCCGACGGGCAAAATCCGAGTTGGAATCAACTATGGCAATCCGGTGCTCGCATCCAAGAATCTATCCAGCGGCGAGCTCTCCGGTGTGGCGGTCGATCTCTCGCGCGAGCTTGGTCGGCGCGTTGAACTGACGGTAGAGCTCGTGGGCTACGACGCGGCGGGAAAGATGTTCGACGCGGTGAAAACCGGGGCTTGGGACATCGCGTTTCTCGCAGTCGATCCGGGACGGGCCGGCGAGATCGATTTCACCGCGCCTTATATCGAAATAGAAGGGACGTATCTTGTGCCTCCCGGATCGCCGTTTCGCGCCGTCGAGGAAGTCGACCGCGCCGGCGTACGCATCGGCATATCGGCCAAGAGCGCCTATGATTTGTATTTGAGCCGCTCGATCAAGCAGGCCGAATTGGTGCGCGCATCCGGTCCCAATGCCGCATTTGAACTACTTCTAGAAGGCAAAGTGGACGTGGTCGCGGGCGTACGCCAACATCTCGATGCCAGCACGGCCAAGCTTGCCGGCGCGCGGGTGTTCGACGGCCGTTTCATGGCGATTCAACAAGCGCTCGGTATCCAAAAAGGCCGCGCAGAAAGCGCTAAATACCTGCGCTCATTCATCGAAGATGTGAAAGCCTCGGGATTTGTCGCTCAGGCGATCGAAAAATCCGGCGTGCGCGGCGTTTTGGTTGCGCCTCCGGCTGCGCTTGACTAGCGCGGCGCCGAGATATCCACGCTCCTCTCCAGACCGTGACCTGCGGCGGTTAAAGTCACGGGATCGACAGACGATATTCTTCCCTTGGTTCGCGCGAACTCATCGCGCTCGATTTTGGCAATTCGAATCTTCCGGCGCTTTTGCGCTTGTCCGCAGGTTCCCAAAGGAAGAACCTGAAGTCATCAGAAAATTTTTCGGTCGCAGAGATCGCACATAGCCGGGTAGGTCGCTTTGGGCCGGACTCATGGAATGAGGCGATTTCTGCCGTTTTCGTCCCCCTTGACCGAAACCTTGCGTATTTATAGGGTGGCGCAGATCCGTTGCGGCGGCTACTCGCTTCATTGATCCAACCTCGTCCGACAGAGTCTCCTCCAACGGATCGGCGGCAATTCAATTCAAAAGCGGCTCGGCTGTTTTTGGTTTCTCGCGGAACGCGATTCGAATCGAGCAATTTCTGCCCCCAAACGATGCAGGAGGAGGAAAAATGAAAAAGATCGGTTGGTTTTCAGCTCTCGCTTTTTTTCTTGGTGGCTTGGCGACGACCTCCCTCGCGGCGGCGGATTTGAAAACGGTGAAGATGGTGATTCCCCGGAGCAGCACCTTCGTGTTGAGCTATTTTGGCGCGCGCGACGCAGGGATTTTCCGCAAGCACGGCATCGAGGTCGAAGTGGACGCCCGTCCCTTTGCCGGGTTCCTGTCGGCTCTGCCGGGCAGGCAGGTTTTTGTCGGCACCTACGCCGGTCTCAATGCCATCGATCAGATGAACAACGGCAAGGACATGATCGTCATCGGCGGCGGTTTGACCTCGATGCAAGATGTCTGGGTGCGCAAGGACTCGCCTTTGAAAAAACTGTCCGATCTCAGAGGCAAGAAGCTCGGCGTCTGGTCGAGAGGCGCCGGCGCCACCAAAGCGCTGGAAGTGCTGTCGATGGACGGTTTCAAGTTGAATATCAATAAGGATCTCGAAACGATCGAGATCGCCGGCCCCGCTCTGGCGGCCCTGTTGGACAGGGGTGAAGTGGATGCGATGTTCAACCTGAGCTCGCTCTCGATCGCGGCCGCGGCGCAGCCGGACAAGTATCGCGTGCTGTTCAGCCCCGACGATTACTGGAAGGAGAAGACCGGCGCACCGTTGGTCTGGTCCGCGCCGACCGTTGCCTGGAAGGATTGGATCGACGAGGACCGCCAGCGCGCCAAGAATCTCGTTGACGCGCTGCACGAGTCGTGGCAGTGGCTGCGCCGGAACTCGGACAAGGCCGTGGAAAAGTACGGCAAGCTCGCCGGCGTGCGGAATGCCGCCGAAGCCGCGACGCTCAAAAAGATGCTCCAGGCGGGCGGCATCTTTCTCGACAAGTGGAACCCGAAGATCGTCGATGCGCAGTGGCAGTTTCTCCAGTTGGCCAAAGAAGCGGGCATCATCAAGGCGGTACCCGCCAAAGCTCAACACTCTTTAATCTTGCGCTAGCGAAAGCGACCTCGTGAAGTTCTTCAGGCCAGAAAAATTGCCTGGCCTCCTTTCAATGGTCGGACTTCTGCTGCTGTGGAAGGCCGTGTCGTGGTTCTTTCTGCCGACTTTTCTCCCATCGCCAGGGGAGCTCCTAGCCAACGTCGTGTCGATATTCAGCAGCCCGTCGGCCTATCTCGTCGTCGGCAAGACCTTGCAACGAGTCTTTGTCGGACTCATCCTCTCCATGGTTATTGGATCCTCCATGGGCCTGATTATGGGACTGCGCCGGTCGGTGGGAAGTTTTTTAGATAGCTGGGTCATGGTGCTCTTGACCTTCCCGGCGATCTCGTGGGCGTTTCTCTCCGTGCTCTGGTTCGGTTTGTCCGAAATCGCGCCGATATTCACCGTTGTGCTGATCGTCTTTCCCTACGTCACGATGAACGTCTGGGAAGGCACCAAAGCGCTGGACAAGGAGCTCACCGACATGGCGACGGTTTTCCGGGCGAAGCGTTTCTTGTTTCTGCGCAAAGTCTTGATCCCGCAGCTCATGCCTTTTCTATTTTCCTCGCTGCGCATCAGCTTCGCGCTGTCGTGGAAAATCGCCCTGGTGAGCGAAGCCTTCGGCGCCGGCCGCGGTGTCGGCAAAGAACTGATGTACTGGTTTCAGGGAACGAGGGCCGACATGATGCTCGCCTGGGGTGCCAGCTTCATGGTGCTGATGGTTTTGATCGACACTCTGGTTCTGCGGCGCTGGGAGAACCGGGTTTTTTCCTGGAGACCCCTAGCGGCGAGATGAGGACAACCATGTCGTCTCAGGCGGTGGTGATCGAAGGGTTGAGCAAAAAGTTTCCGAGCCCCAGCGGGTTCGGCGAATTCGCGGTCATCGAGTCCTTGAGCCTGCAAATTTCCCGCGGCAGCTTCGCCAGCATCGTCGGACCCTCCGGCTGCGGCAAGAGCACGCTGCTCAATATCATCGCCGGCATCGAACCGCACGACTCGGGCGAAGTGCGCATCGTCGCGCAAGATGGCGCCGATTCCGGCGCGCGCATCGGTTACGTGTTTCAGAGCCCGCGATTGCTCAACTGGCTTACCGTGGAAGACAACCTCAAGTTTGCTCTCGAAGCGCAGAACATCGGTCGCGCCATCTGGGGCGAGCGGGTGCGGAAATATCTCGACATGGTGGGACTCGCCGGGCAGGAGCGCAATTTTCCGCTCAAGCTTTCCGGCGGCATGCAGCAGAGGGTGGCGATCGCGCGCGCCCTGGCGATCGAGCCCGACATCCTGTTGATGGACGAGCCGTTCAGCCATCTCGACGAAATTACCGCGCGCAAGATGCGCGTCGACTTGATGCATATTTTAGAGCGCGCCCGGCCGACGATTCTGTTTGTCACCCATTCATTGCGCGAAGCGGTTTTCCTCTCGGAAGAAATTTATATGATGAGCGTCAAGCCGGCGCGTGTCTTCAAGCACCTGCGCGTGGATATCCCGCGGCCGCGCGAGCCGGAGGATTCGCGCTTGTTCGATCTGGAGAAAGACTTGGTCAAGGAATTCTTTGCGGTACTGGAGCAGGACCAGCGATGAATAAACCGATCTGGCTGCGCTGTTTGTCGATCGTTTCCTTCCTCGGCGTCTGGTGGGTGGGATCGCTCTTCAGCGCGCCGGAGATTTTGCCCGGCCCGCTCGCCATCGGCGCAACGATTGTGAGCAATTTCACCACGCCGGGACCGGAAGACAAAACCGCGGAGTTTCACATCGCCATCACGCTGGCGCGAATATTCTTCACCTTCAGCATCGCGATGGTGCTGGGCATCGCCCTCGGTTTGATCTTGGGGCTGAGCCGCAAGATGGAAATGGCCTTCGGTTACTTAATTCCGATCTCGTTGACGATTCCGACGCTCCTGGCGGTGTTTCTCTGCGTCATGTGGTTCGGCTTCAGCGAGGCTGGGGGGCTCTTTGCCGTGATCATGACGGTCACGCCTTTCGTCACCGTGAACATGCTCGCCGGAACCAAGGCGTTGGACAAAGAGCTGATCGACATGGCCCATGCCTTCAAAGCCAGCCGCAGCCTATTGATCCGCAAGGTGCTGATCTGGCAGCTCATGCCGTATATTTTTTCGGCCTTTCGCTACGCCTTCGGCATGACCTGGAAGATCGTCGCGCTGGCCGAGACCTTCGGCCTCAAGTATGGCATCGGCTACATGTTCACGTTTTGGTTCGAGCAGTTCAATATGGCGCAGGTGATGGCATGGATTGTTCTTTTCGTCGCGCTCATGTTGATCCTCGAACACGGCGTGATCGCGCGCGTCGAGGAAAAACTCTTTGCCTGGCGCCCGGTGCGCGCGGGTTAGCTCGGATCGCGCGCCGCTCCGGCGTTCTGTCGCGAGTCAAACGTTCGTTAAAATTTTGGGGTTTTCTGGTTTTCCCGTGAAGAAGAATTCACCACAGGGATCCAGTGCGGCAAAGCCGCAACCAAAGTCGAAAAAGTCATTCCACCACAGAGGCTCAGAGCTCGCAGAGTTCGGAGTTTTTTTTGATACCATTCTTTTATCGGCGTGCTTCGCGTCTCCGCGGTGAGTTTGCTGCTGGACCGATTCAATTGGCTCGTCGACGGATAAATTGCGTGAGCGGAGAAAACTTTCAACTACAGGAATACAGAGCTCGCAGAGGGTTTGTTCAAGATGCTATTTTTGATTCGAGTTTCTCCCTGCCTTCCGCGCCTCGGCGGCGCAATCTCCGAGCCCTACTTCACAGGAAGACCCGAATTGTAACAGTGTCTTTGGGCCGCCATGCCCGCGCTCATGGTGGGTCTGGTCGCGACCCATCCTGGATTCCGGGTCGCGCTAGCTATCGCTAGCGTGCCCGGAATGGCGGGTGAATCAGAAGTAAACTCCGGTCTGGCCGGACTGAGCCGTCGCAGATGGCGCGGAACTCTCTTTCCCTTCAATTGCGAGCGCGATGTTACCCGCAAGAGTGCCGCGGTTCTCGGCGCTTACTTGCCTAGCCGCTTGAGCGCCTCGAGGCGATAGCTGTCGTCGATGAAGTGCTGCGGCGGATAAGATTTGTCGAGACCTTTGTTTTCAACCTCCAGCTTGATCACCGTTTCCATGCCTTTGAGGCTTGGTTCCGCGTTATTGTCGATCGGACGCAGCTCCTCCAGGACTTCCTTGTAGGCCTGCTCGGCGTAATTTCTTTTCACCTTGAAGTGCTTGATCATGCTCTGAATCGACGCTTCCTTGTTTTTCGGATCATTGAGGAAGCGCATCGCTTTGATCATTGCCATCAGGAAGCGCACGGTTTGATCTTTGTGGCTAGAGATCCATTTCTCATTGCCGGCGATCACCGTGAATTGATAATCGGGCAGATATTGAGAAATATTCGCCAATACCTTCAGACCGTCTTCCTTGGCTTGATAGGATGTCGGGATCGTCACCATCGCCGCTGCCACTGCGCCTTTCTTGACCGCGGCGTAGCGCGCCGGCGTGCCACCGACTGTGAGTAAATCGTAGTCGCCAGGATATTTGAGGCCATGGGCGCCGAGAATCTTCTGCAACAGCACGGTACTCCCGGAAGTAAGATTGATGACGCCCATGGTGCCGCCTTTGAGATCTTCAACTTTCTTGTATTTCGCGCCGGCGATCATGTCATAGAGCGCCTTGGTAAAATCGCCCCCGATGATTTTGATGGCGGCGCCCTTGGAAATAGCAACGACGGTGCCCTGAGTATTTCCCGGAAAAAGTAAATTGGTGGAATTCGCCGAAAGCGCCTGCACCGCCTTGGCGACGGAATTGGTTTGGAACTCGCGCACCTCTAGATTCTGTTGCTTGAAATACCCCTGGTCCCAAGCAACCCAGCGGGGCCAGTGATCGCCGGCGGTGGAGAGAATCCCGAGTTTGATTTCGTCGGCCGCCCACAGCCGGTCGGTAAATTTGCCAACGACGGTTAGAACGAGCATGACGCACAACCCGATCGCCGTTTTTTTCACAAGCGTTAAAGAGACCATGATTTTTCCTCCCTTTCTAAATAAAACTTTTGAACCCGATTAGATCTTCGACCCATACCAAGGCGCGATCCTTCGCTCCGCGTACTTGAGAATCTCGAAGGTGACGTAGCCGCCGATGGCGAGCAGCACCACGCCGACGAACGCGTCCGCCGTCCGGAACGATTCCGACGCGGCCGAAATGAGATAGCCGATGCCGGCGCGCGAGCCGAAAAACTCGCTCACGATGGCTCCCACGATCGCCCGTCCGACGCTCAGGCGCAGGCCGGTCATCACCATAGGAATCGAGCTCGGCGCGGTCACCTTGAAAAAAATTTGCCGCGGCGTGCCGCCGAAGGCGCGCACGGCCTCAACCAGCCGGGCATCCACAGTGGTGATGCCGGTGTAGGTGTTGAACAAGACCGGAAAGACCGCGGAGATGAACACGATGGCGATCTTTGAGACGATGCCGACGCCGAGGGCGGTGATGAAAAGCGGCGCGAGCAAGATGACCGGGGCGTTGTAGGCGATCGTCACCCAGGGATTGATGACGTTCTTGATCGCGCGGTTGAGCGCCATGACGATGCCGAGGGCGATGCCGACCACGGCGCCGACGGAGTAGCCCAGAATGAATTCGACAAAGGTCGCGTGCACGTGGCGCGCGATTTCGCCGCGCGCGAGCAATTTAACGAAGGCTTCGGCGATGCGCACCGGGCCGACGGACACGAGAGGATTTTGGATCAGAAACGCGTCGACCAGTTGCCAGATCCCAAGCCCCGCGACGACCGATAGGACGGCGTCAAATTGCTTCTCGTGCGCGCGGTAGACATTCACGACGGCGCTCATGATTATTCCATCTCCATGCCCCGGACCTGTTGCTGCAACTGATGCGTGTACCAGGGAGAGAGCCAGCTTTGCAGTTTTTCCAACGCGACAAACGCCGCGATGCCAAAAACGACCAGGACGACGATCCCCACGAATACCGGACCCGGCATGAAAAGCTGGGAATAGAGATAGACCATGAAGCCAAGCCCTGCCTCGGCGCCGAACAGCTCCGCTACCACGACCCCGATCACGGCGCGGCCGACCGCAAGGCGCATGCCGGCGATAATCGCAGGAGTGGCATCGGGAATCATGACTTTGAAAAATATTTGCCGCGGCGAGCCGCCGAAGGCGCGGACGACATCGACCAGATTCTGCCGGACCGATTTGATACCGGTGTAGGTATTCAGCAAAATCGGAAAGACCGCGCCGAGAAAGACGATCAGCGAGCTCGGCAGAATGCCCAAGCCGAACCACACCACAACGATCGGCGCCAGGGCAACGCGCGGCGTAGCGTAGATGCACGATACCCAGGGATCGAGGAAGTTGTTGATCTTGTCCTGGGTCGCCATCAGGAAACCGAACGGCACGCCGACAACGATCGCCAGAAGAAATCCATCGAAAAATTCCAGGAAGCTGAAGTAACAATTTCTCACCAGCTCGCCGTTCTGGTAAAGCTCCGCGAAGGATTGCGCGACTTGCCAAGGCGAAGCGAAAAAATGATTGATCGCGTAGGCCTGAAAATAAACCGTACGGGCCAGCCCATCGTAAAATAATTGCCACAGAACGATGCCGCCGAGCACAGACAGGGCACCGGTCATCTGCGGCACGCGCCACCCGCTGGGAATGAGCGGCGCTGTTTTCGCCGCGGCCCTCACAAAATCCCTTCTTCCTTTTCTCGGCCCATGGATTTTAATACCTCTTCCTGAATCAGGTTCCAGACCTGATCGGCCAGATCGAGAAATTTCTGGCTGCGCTTGACCGTCAGCGCGCGCGGGCGCGGCAGGTCGACTCTGACGATCTCGCGGATCCTGGCGGGCCGCGCGGAAAAAACCACGACGCGGTCGGATAGATAAATCGCTTCCTCGATCTGGTGCGTGACGAAGATCACGGTTTTGCGCGTCTGGCGCCACATCTTGAGCAGCTCGGCTTGCATGATCTCGCGGGTCTGGGCGTCCAGCGAAGCGAAAGGCTCATCCATCAAAAGGATTTCCGGATCGACGATCAGCGCACGTGCCAGATTGACGCGCTGCTGCATGCCGCCGGAAAGCTCGTGCGGGTAGTGCTGCTCAAAGCCTTTTAGCCCGACCAGGGCGATATATTCCTCGGCCTTTTTACGCGCCTCTTTTTTGTTAGCGCCCTGGAGCTCGAGGCCCAGGATGACGTTGTCGATGACCGTGCGCCAAAGCAACAAAGACGAGTCTTGGAAAACGAAGCCCTTGTCCGGTCCCGGTTTGATGACGGCCCTGCCGTCGAGCAGGATTTCGCCCTCGTCGCGGGGAATCAGGCCGTCGAGGATGCGCAGGAAGGTGGTCTTGCCGCAGCCGCTCGGGCCGACCAAAGAGATAAATTCCGAGGGATGAACCTCGAAGGAAATGTCGTCGAACACCTGGATCGGCTCCGCCGATCGCTGGCTGCGAAAACTCTTGCGCAAGTTTTGTACGACGAGTTTCGATGCTGGATTCGGTGTCATGTTGGCTTCACGGCGTACGGCGCTTTATGAAGCCTCTATATACCAACTGGTCTTACAGTCAAGGTGATTTTGCAAACGGCACGCGGTGGTTGTTGCGGTCCGCCGCGGGGCTTTGCTAATTTCGGCGCATCACGAACGCCGCGCCGCGAAGGTCGCGAATCGCCAAGAACGAACGCGTTGCCAGGATAGCCCGCCTGGTGCTAGGCTTCTCAAAGAAACAGGAAGGAGCGGCCATCATGCTGGAATCGGTCACTGTCGATATTCCTTACACCGTGGACAGCGGTGAAAAGCTCGTGAACGAGACTTTCGGGCCGAACAATATTCGCCGCAGCCGGACCGGCACCGACGACAAAAAGCAGATGACTGTCGCCAACGGCCGGCTGCTCGCCGATCGTTTCTCGTTGGACGAAAACGGTTTCGTCTTCGTCGAGCACAAGACCCAGGTCACCGACTTTTTCAACGCGGAGCAGTTGAAGACGGTGTACTACCCGGAGGTCGAGGAGCTGATTAAAAAATTCTCGGGCGCGTCGCGCGTGGCGATCTTTGATCACACGCTGCGCTCCGGCGACGAATCGGAGCGGGAGGAAAAGCTCATCCGCGAGCCGGTGCTCTCGGCGCACAACGACTACACCGAATGGTCCGGGCCTAACCGGGTGCGCGAGTTTCTCCCCGACGAAGCCGACGAGTTGCTCAAGCACCGTTTCGCGATCATCCAGGTGTGGCGCGCGATCAATCGGCCGATCCAAGCCAACCCGCTCGCGCTCGCCGACGCCAAAAGCGTCGTGTTTGACGATCTTCTCGTGGCGGAGCGCCGCTACCCGCACCGGGTCGGGCAGACTTATCGTTTGAAATTCAATCCCAATCACCGCTGGTTTTATTTTCCCGAAATGCGCCGCGACGAAGCGCTGGTGTTCAAAGTCTACGACTCGGAAAAAGATGGCCGCGCCCGCTTCACGCCGCACACCTCGTTCGCCGATCCCAACTCGCCGCCCAACGCCCCGGCGCGGCAGAGCATCGAAGCGCGGGCGTTCGCGTTTTTTACAGCTTAACTTGTAAGCACCAAAAATAATGACTTATCCCAAAAACTCTTCATAACGATTTCTCGCGGCGTTCACCCTACCGGCGAATTTGTTGATTAACTTTTTTCGGCGACTGTCAACAATTTTGACCTGTAAAGCGGCAAATCAGAGCATTCCCATGGTCTGACGCCATTGAGGTATTGCGCTTACACGCTACGCGGTTTCTAGATTTCTGCCGAGGTTTGAACTGTGAAATGTTTTTGTGCCCAGGCCACGCGAAGCTCGGGTGTGGAAAAAATTTCTTGCGGCGCTTGATCGACCTGATTCAAGCGACCCCACAGTCCCGCGCCATTCGCCAGTTGTATGGCGAGCCCGGGACGCGCGTTGAGTTCGAGGAGCACCGGGCCGAGCCGGCAGTCGATCACCAGATCGACGCCCAGATAGCCCAGCCCGGTCATTTCCATCGCCGCGGCTGCCATGAGCAGCATTTTCTCCCAATAGGGAACGGCGATGCCCGCTACCGGTTTTTGCGTGTCCGGGTGGTGCGTGATGACCTTCGCGCGGCGCACTGCCTTGAGCGTCAATCCCGTGCCGATGTCGATGCCGGCACCGATGGCGCCGCGATGGAGGTTGGCCTTGCCGTCGGATGCGAGAGTAGGCAGGCGGACCATGCTCATGACCGGGACGCCGCGGTAGACGACGATGCGCATATCGGGGACGCCGCGATAACTCACTTCGGCAAACACCGGATCGGGCTCGACCAAGGCTTCGACGATTGCCGCGTCGGGTACCCCGCCGAGGGAAAATATCCCGGAAAGCACGTCGGAAAAATGAAAGGCCAGCTCGTCCCAGGACAAAACTTGGCCGCTTGATTTGACAAATCGACCGTCGGTGAAATCCGTGATGATGAAGATGCCGCTGCCGCCGGCACCCCGCGCTGGTTTGACGACGAAGCGGCCGAGCGCCGCGAGTTTATCGCGGAGCTTGCTCACGTCGCCTTGATGCGCGACGACGCAATGGGTTTGCGGCGTCGGGACGCCATGCTTCTCGGCTAGCGATTTGGTGAGGACTTTGTTGTCCACCAGCGGGAAGGCCGAGCGCGGGTTGCAGCGCATAATATATTCGGCGTTGCGGCGGTTCATGTTCAAGACCCCGGCCTCGGTCAGTTCACGAAAGGCATTTAACATCATGAGTGCTTCCGTAATTCCCAGAAGCGTGACAGCTCGCCTAAACGAAAACCCGTGTAGCGGCCGAGCATGACTTGTAGCGCGGCGACGAAGCCGATGAGCTCCGGATACAGGAAAAACGTCAACTGGAGAGATTCCCAATGAATGATCTCGTAGGTAATCGACGCCACTGCGGCGCTGCCGGCGGCAGTGCGTAGGCCCTCGCGCACGCCGGCTTCCTCCGTGATCACGAAAAAGCGTTCGATCGTCATGGTCAGAATCACGATGGGCAGCAGCCCCACGGCCATAAACGGACGGAGGCCGATCTTGTTGCCGATCAGCGCGACGACCGTCAAGCACGCAACCACGAGACTCAGCAGCACCGATAAGCGCGGCACGAGCAATAGACGCAAGCTGTTGAGGGCGCGCCTGAATACATAGCCGATCGCAATCACCGCTACGAAAACGGACAGGCCGAATACCAGCCCGGTATTGCGGAAGGCCAGCGCCATGAGCACGGGCATGAAGATGCCGAAGGTGGGGAAGCCGACTACGTTGCGCAAGAAGGCGATCAACAGGGCGCTGATCGGAATCAGCAGCAGGATGCGAAAGGTGTCTTGGAATTCTGCCGGCAGGCGAAACAGCGACCATTGATCCAACCAGTGGTCGGAACCGGCGAATCTCTGAAAATAAAGATCCCAGCTGCCGACGCGATGGCGGGCGAGTGTCCACTGCACTTCATCCAAGCTGCCGGAGAGCAACTGGATCGCTGGAATGTTGCGCGCCAGAGCCAAGATCGAGCCGGAGCTCGGATAGATTTCACCGGTGGCAATACGCACGTTTTCCCATTGGCTGCCGGTCCATACTTCGACCCACGAGAGCGGCACCGTGTAGACGCCTTCCGCTAACCGAAGTCCCTGCACCGCGCGGGCCGGCATTCCGGCGGCGCGGCAGAGAATCACCAGCGTGGTCAACGCGCCATATTTCTTTTGGATGTCCGACCAGCGCTGCAGCGTCGGGTCCTCCGGCGGCAGAGGTTTCCAAATATGTTGTTTCGACTCGACGATCGCGCGCAGCCGCGCCGCCGCCGGCAAATTTGACCAGCGCGCGGCCAATTTTTCCGCTGTGGCCTGCTCTTCTTCGCTCACCTCCGCGGGATAGTCGCCGAGCGGGGGCGGCGCGCTCTTGGGCTTGCGGTTGCGCAGCAGAATCTGCGCCCCATAGCTGATCGAATCCTGGATGTCGCCGGCCTGAGTAGACCAGATGCCGACTCGATTGACGTCATGGCGCGCCAGACTGAAATCGAGCGCGCCGGATGTGATCTGTTCGTCAAAAACAGTCTGCGAGTCGTCGTTGAGCGGCACCGCGACGGCGATACGTAGGCCTTTTTCACCGGTTTTGACGTCGGCCTTTACGGAAAATTGCCAGAGCCCGCCGGGAAGCGTCGGTAACAGCGGGTACTGGAGCCAGATCACCCGATAACCGACGGTCAGCGCGGGGATCAATAGCAATGCGGCCAGGACGAGATAAAGCGGTCGTTTCAACGAGCACGCCCCTTTGCGCAATTCGGCGGGAGCATTTTGCGATGACTGACGTCGACGACGAAGCGGCCTGCCAACGCATTCCGGCCGATCAAGAGCGAGTACTCCATCTTCGATCGATCATTTAAATTTAGCGCCGTGGAAACAAGCTGGGTGCCGATGCACAGTTGCAATCGCACGACCGGCCGGCGCTCTCGACCTTCGGAGGTTCGGACGGTTCGCCACCGGAGAATCGGCAACTTAACCGCCTGCGCTCCGCCCGGCTCGAATAATTTAAACTCCACGGTTTCATCTTTGACGCGAATATCGCGCGCGTCGAGCGAAGAGGTCGCCGCTCCGGTGTCGATACGCGCTATCAGCTTGATATTCCAGGGCAGAACGACGATCTCTTCTACGGCACCCACGGTTTCTTTCGCCGCGGCGACGGCGGGGTCTCGATCGAAGGGAAAAACTGCAAGCCACGTGATCGCCCAGCCCAGCAGAAGGTAGCTGGGCTTGTTGCTGAAAGTTTTGTCTCTCATCGGATCACGTCGAATCGTTCCGGTCTAAATTGCCGATCGTTCAAAAAAACCGCCGAGCAATCGCTCCATAATAGCAGATGCTTTTCCTTGGGCGAGGGATATTGAAAAAATAGGCAGCTTCATTTGTCGCCAGCCGCGTTATTGCGGCAACCTTTGGCTGTCAAGGCTGTTCGCCGAAGTGACAGCATGTCAAGTGATTTAGCCCGGCGCAATCCGCGGCACAGGGAGACCGTTTCTCCAGGTCACCCCAACTGTCGTTATCGCGCGGCAAGTTGAGCGGTTTGCCGGGCCGGTATATTAGGAAGCGAGTGCTGCAGCCGAACAAACTCCCAGATGAACCCTTCCACCACACAGCGTAAAAAACTTCCCGCGGCGATTCGCGGCGGCCTGTGGATGACCGCGGCGGCGGGGGCCTTTACGCTCATGACCAGCCTCATCCGGCAAACGGCGCCGGATGTTCACCCCTTCGAGATCGCTTTTTTCCGCGCCCTGGTGAATCTCGTTTTGATGCTGCCGTTTGCGTTGCGCGCGGGCGTCGCCGGACTCAAGACCAACAACCGCAAAGCGTTCATGCTGCGCGGCGTTTGCGGTCTGGCGTTTTTGATGACTTATTTTTCCGGCGCGGCGCTGGTGCCGATCGCAGAGTCGCAGGCGCTGATCTTTACCTCGCCGCTGTGGGGGGCTCTTCTCGCCGTGCTTTTCCTCGGCGAACAGGTCGGCCATGCGCGCGCTCTGGCGTTGATCGCGGGATTCGTCGGCGTTCTGATCATCCTGCGTCCGGGAGTCGTGCAGCTCAGCTTGGGCGCTGTGCTTGTGCTGGCCGGGGCGTTGTCCGCGGCGGCGAGCAACACTATCGTGAAGTTCACCACCCGCACGGATCATCCCGACGCCGTGGTCTTTTATCAAATGGTTTACGTCACACCGCTGATATTCGTCCCGGCGTTGTGGGTGTGGACCTGGCCGACCTTCAACCAATTGCTTTTGATGATCGGCGTAGGCTTTTTCGCGACTTTGAACCAGCGTTTTTTGTCGCGCGCCTACGCCGCCGCGGATGCGATGGCAGTTTTGCCCTTCGAATTCGCTCGACTGCCATTCGCCGCGGTGATCGGCTTTTTTACCTTCCGTGAACTGCCGGATCTCTGGGCCTGGGTGGGCGGCGCGGTGATCTTCGGCGCGTCACTCTATATGGTGCGACGGGAGACGCGTCCTGCGCGATGAGGCACGCGGGAGCTGAGCGGGGAAATCCTGCCTTGGCTATTTCTTCTTCACATTGACACAAAGAATGAGCTCGCATACTTTACTCTCGCACGGATCAAATGCATTCCATGAGCGCAAAGAGGTCGACGATGAAGATCGGTTTGAGTCCTCTGCAGGGGCAGGTGAGCTTCGAGGAGACCTTGCGCGAATGCGAGCGCGCCGAGGGCGCGGGGTTCGACTCAGTGTGGCTCGGCGAGCACCACAACAATCCGATCTTGCATCCCGCGCCGCTGATCGGTCTGGCTGCGATCGCGAGCCGGACGGGCCGTATCAGCCTGGGTACCGGCGTGCTCTTGCTGCCGCTCTATCATCCCATGATGGTCGCCGAAGAAGGCGCGATGGTCGACATGATTTCCGGCGGCCGATTGATTCTCGGCATTGGCGCGGGCTACGCGCCGGAAGAGTTCGCCGCCTTCGGCACTTCGCTCAAGGAGCGCGGCAGCCGCATGGAGGAAGGGGCTGCGCTGCTGCTGCGACTTTGGACGGAAGAAAACGTCACGCATCGCGGCAAACATTTCCAAGTGACCGATGCCACGGTAGCGCCGCGCCCGGTGCAGCGGCCTCGGCCGCCGATCTGGTTTGGCGCATGGGCGGGGGCGGCGATCCGCCGCGCCGCGCGCTTGGGCGACGCCTGGTTCGTCGGGCCTTCGGCCAATCTCAGTGAGATCGGGCCGAGCGCGCGCATGTATCACGAAGCTTGCCGGGAATATGGCAAAGGCCAGGGAGAAGTTGCGCTATTTCGCTATGTGTTCGTCGCCGGCACGACGAAAGCCGCGATCGATACGGCAGGCGGCTCATTCATCCAGGCGTTTGAAAGAATGTATTTCCGTTGGCCGCACCCGGTGGTCAAAAAGCCGCAAGGCGAACTTACGATCGAAAGGCTAGCCGAAAACCGAATTATATTCGGCGACCCGCAAACTTGCATCCACGAAATCAACCGATTTCGACACGAGTTGAACGTCAGCCATCTGGTCTGCCGATTTTCCGTGCCGGGAATTCCCCGCGACGCGTGCGCCAGATCTTTCGAGCTGTTCACGCGCGAAGTGATGCCGGCACTCAGGTCGAAATGACCGGGTATAGCGCAGGTGATAGCGACGGGAGATCACGGACTCTTGATTCGGCCCTGGTGTTTTTGCAGAAGGCGGCCGTTTGCGAGCCGTATCGGTTCTCGGAAAATTTTAGAATAGTGCCGCGTTTCTCATCCTCGACGTAGCGAGACAAACTCGGTCCAGTCTCCATCGGTGAATACTACCGGGGACGCTCAGCCGAAGGCGGCGCCGGATCTTGATCCAAAAAACCGAATTATGGCGAAACGACGGGAATCGAATCATTCCTTCGTTGCGCGGAACTCGTTTCGATGCTCACGCAGATGCTCGAGCCGCTCGACCGCTCTCGCTCGACATTGGCAGCAGGCCAGATTGGAAAACGAGACATCGCGGCATTTGTGACATTTCCAGTGGCGGCAAAAGGGGCATTTTGCGTCGATGAGGACCCAGAAGTGTGTCGTGAGTGCCAAGTTGATCAACCTTATGTTTGGGAAAAAATTTAATGGAAAATATTTAGACGCCGGTGAAGTCCTTTGGTTACATCGTGACGCCGATAGTAAGTTAGATGATCGCGATCCTCAAGCGATCCGACCGTCCACAGCAAAATTTTTTACGAGCAAATAGAATTGTTGGCAGGTTCGCGAATAACGACGCTAAAGTGTGGAAACCGATTGTCCGTGCAGGTCAGCTCGGTCGCTGCTAAGCTCCTGATCGCCGCGTTAGCGACCCCGATGAGCGTCGAAACTGCCTGTTAGAGGTAAACTTATTTTGATATCGATCGACAACGATTCGCGGGCGATTTTGTCCCGCACTTCATTGCGGTACCCATTTGACGGATTCCAACCTGGCCACGGAAGAGTCCGCTCCAAGCCGGCGACAGTCGCTGCGACGACATTGTTTTGCCGCGCGGCGGACTAACAGCTCATTGGTCCGCCCGAACCGGGCGGACGCCGAAAGGTTCGGAGCGGTTGCCGAAAAGGATCAGTGGGGTGCTGCCAACGTTGGTCAGCTGGTAGTACTCCTTGGCGGGCAGGAAGACGATGTCATTTTTTTCGATGACCCGCTCGTCACCTTTCAATCCCTTGACCGAGCACCGCCCGTCGATGACCAAAAAAGTTTCCGGCGATTGGTGATAGTGCATCGGCGTGCCGTCTCCCGGCTCGAAGTGGAGCATCCAGGAGCGAAAGTTGTCGGTGCCGAAGAGGTGGACGTTGCGGAGATTGTCTCTGTCGGCCTCGGTGATTTTCTGTTTCAAGCTGACAAACTCCATAAACTTTTTCTCCTCGTTGACTGGTAATGGCTTAAACTAGAGCAGCCGGGCTTCAGTTGTCAATTCTCGCCGCGCTAATAATCGCGCGACTACTTTACCGTGCTTGGTACGACCGAAATTGCCAGCTAGTTCCATGGTTGTCCAGACGATGAGCACCGAGCCGGTGCGGGGGAATTGTTTTATAGTTCGAGTCCGTGAATCAAGAGTCGTTGCTGCATCGAACATTTTCGCTCCGACCGGGTAATTGTTTCCAAGGTACTTCTAATCGTAGACTTTCAAGTAGTCGGAAACCCAATAAATTACATGGCCCGATCCCTTGGCATGGGGGTTGCGTTAGACGTCCAGTATAGTCGTGTTGTTTAATCAATTTAAGGAGATAAGGAGCAGCAAAATGAAATTTACCAAAGCGATAATTTTGGGTGGACTGCTGGTTGGGGCCTTGTCGATCCCAAAAGCCCCGGCGATGGCCGGCGACCGGTATTACTTTCGCGTGCCGCCGGGCCATTTACCGCCGGCCGGCAAATGCCGCATTTGGTACCCTGGTACACCTCCAGGTCGTCAGCCCCCGCCGGGAGACTGTCGGGTGCTTAGCCGCCAGGTTCCACGCGGCGCATACCTGATTGGGTATGGTCGCAGATGGGATTACACCGAGCTGAACGATCGGCGCTTTCGACACCAGGATTTCTACAGGGACCGCTATGTCGGTCGAAAAGAAATCTACCGGGATGTTCGGGAAGTCCATCAAGCGCGTAAGAAAGTCTACCAAGACACGCGCGACCTGCAGCATGCCCACGATGAGCTCCGGAAGGATCGCGCGGAGCTGCACAAAGACATTCGAAACGGCGCGAGCAAGCAGGAAATTATTCATGGACGCCGCGAGGTCCGAGAGGATCTGAAAAAAGTCGGGGACTCGAAGCGCGATCTCCGCCGAAGCCAAGATAAGTTGCAATCGGCCGAGAACGATCCGCGCCGCGATCCGCGCCGAAGATAGCGCGTAATTCAAAATGGCAACGGCCCGACCGCGTCATTTCCCAGCGGTCGGGCCGTTGCCTAGCAAACTCTCTGAGAATTTGCTCCCCCTATCGGTTCCGCTTAAAGAGTTTTCGGCCTTGCCGCAACCTGAAACCGAAATTCGGTTTTCCATCAGCCAATTATATCTAAAAGCTCTGCGCGCTTTCCGGCTAAGGCCGTTAGAAGGGCGGCGTTAAAGCTCGGTCGATCCTCAGCATTTGGTTTGGGGTGTGCCTGACAGCAAGGACCGTGTGTGGGCCATAGCCGAAAAACGCGCTCTGCTCGGACTGCTCAAATTCCGCGGCGAGTTGACATCTAGTGAATGTTTCGAATAAGGCGTTCCTGTTCAAGAGACGTTCTTCGCGGGAGGTCAACCATGGTGGTATTGCACGTTACCGTTCAAGTTAAGCCGGAACACTTGGCGGAGTTCCTAGAGGTGCTGCGCCATGACGCGGTGCATTCGGAAGAGGACGAGCCCGGGTGCTTGCGTTTCGATGTCGTCCAAGACAAGACCGATCCCAACCGGTTTTACTACTACGAAGTTTACAAAAATGAGGCGGCGCTGGAAACGCACCGGCAAACGCCCCATTTCAAGCTCTACGCTGAAAAAACCAAGGACTGGATGGCGGCACCGCCGGAAAGACGATTCGGCAGGAATTTGATTCCCAACGACGCCGCGTGGCGCTAGCGGAATCGAGAGGCGCGATGATGGCGATATCTTGGGTAAAAATTAGATGTTGTGCCGTCCATCGGCCTTCCTCGATCCAGTTTGGCCGTTCGATTAGAAATTTCCGCTGTGGCGGAAAAAACGGCCTTGCCTGAAAATTCGCGAAGTCGTAAGTTAATTCCCGGCGAAGGGTTTCGTCGAATCAGTTGGGCTTTTCCGCGTCGTCTTAATAGGGAGGGATCATGAAGCTTCCGCGGCGATCCTGGTTAATCACTCTTGGGCTGCTTCTCGGCGTATGTTTATCTTTCCGCGGCGCACAGGCCCAAGACAAAGTCCGGCTCTCGCATAGTGCGTTGGAGAGCAGCAATGCGGTCTGGTACGTGGCGCAGGACCGCGGGTTTTACAAAAAGTACGGCTTGGATGCCGATTTAATTTTTATCCCCAGCACCACGACGAGCGTGGCGAGCCTGGTCGCGGGCGACGTGCAAGTCGCTAACGCTTCGGGCGGCGGTGTCGCCAGCGCGGCGGTGGCCGGCGCCGATCTCGTGATGGTCTCGTGTTATCTCAATTCGCTCCCTTACGAGCTGGTCGTCGGCGAGAACATAAAATCAGCGGAAGACTTGAAGGGTAAGAGCATCGGTATCAGCCGGGTGGGCAGTGCTTCCGACGTAGCGGCACGCGCGCTGATTCGCGGAGTGGGGTTGGAGCCCGACAAGCAAGTCCCGATCATGCAAATAGGCGGCCCGGCGGAGCGGGCGGCGGCGTTTCGCACCGGCAGGATAGCCGGTTTCCCGTCGCCGCCGGGTATTATTTATTTGACCAAGGGTATGCCGTTTCGGATTCTCATCAGCACGGCAGATTTTCAGAAGCGGTTTGAATTTCCGTATATCTGCGCGACTACGACGCGAGGCTATCTCTCGCGCCACCGGGACACGGTCAAAAAAGTGATTATGGCGCATATCGAAGCGACTCAGTTTTTCAAGACCCATAAGGAAGAAACCAAGCACAGTATCGCCAAGCACAGCCGCATCAACAACGACAACTATCTGGAGGCCGCGTACAATGCCACGGCAAAGCTCTATGATGAGGTGCCATTGGTAACTCGCGCGGGTGTCGAGGTGCAAATCAAAGAAGCGACCAGCCGCAAGCCGGGCTCCCAACTTCATTTTGAAGACATGGTCGACCAAAGCATCGTTCAAGAGTTGGAGAAAAGCGGTTTTATCGACAAGATTTATAAACGTTGACGCACTCACGGATTCGCAGCGTCTGGATCGTGGGCGATCGGCAATGACCAGCGCGATTGATCTCTAAGCTGGACGCCTCTTCATCTTCGGAGTGCGGCAAGAGGTGTCACGCCAATTTTTTCCCGTGCATCGGTATGAGAATCGAATGCGGAATGTCGAAAGCAGCCTGGCTTAGTCTCCTTATTCGATTCGGAACACGCGCCGCTTAACCAGATTTCTTGCGCAAGAACCGCTTCTGCGAATGCGGCGCGGTTGTTCACAGAAGCGCTGACAATTTCCTATTCGCCGGGCGTTATTGTAAACATGATCTTAGGCCATTTGGGTCCGGCCCAAGGCGATCGGCAATTTTTTATAAGGAGGTGCTAACATGAGATGGTGGCGAATGCTTTCAGTGATTGGTTTGGCTTTTCTAATGGCGAACTGTGTGCCGCCCGGGGGGTATCGCGACGACCGTCGCGGTGTCGCGCGCGGCAACCAGGGGTGGGAGCTTCTCGGCCAACAACAAGCCGATTTTAGGGCCGATCATGATCGGATCGATGTCGGCAGACGCGAGGGAAGGTTCAGCGCGATTCGCATCGAGGTTCGCGGCGCACCTTTGGAAATGCGCGACATAGTCGTCACGTTCGGCGACGGCAGGAAGTTTTCACCCAACTTGCGCGCACGCTTCGACGAAAATTCGCGGAGTCGCGTCATCGACCTCCCGGGCGACCGGAGGGTGATCCGGTCGGTGGTGTTTAGTTATCGCAGCATTGATCGCCGTGAGGGACGGGCCACCGTGATGCTTTACGCTCGGTGAGCGGTTCGCGCGGCGTTGTCGATAGAGCGTCACCAGCGACTTTGGCCATGCGCATTCTGCATTCGCGCTGACAGAGAAAAGACATGCCACAGGTCAACCAAAGATGAGCACGAAAGGTCGGGCGGCGATATTTGTCGAACCGAGGAAACCGTTGGTTGTCGACGAAGTGGAGTTTCCCGATCCCGGGCCGGATCAGGTATTGGTGAGGATTTTCGCCAGCGGTGTCTGCCACTCGCAGCTCCATACCATGCAAAGGCCGGCTCGTCCCGGACATCGTTTGCCCGCGCTGCTCGGTCATGAAGCGACCGGCGTCGTGGTGGCCAAGGGCCGCGAGGTGAAACATATCAAAGAAGGGGACCACGCGATAACGACTTGGGTCGATCGCGACAATTCGACGACCAATCAGCCCTTGGTCATGCATGCTCTGAACGATCGCGCACAGTACCAGGCAAGGTGGAACGGCAAAGAGATAATGCACTCGGCCGCGACCTGGGCGGAATACGCTTTGGCATCGGAAAGAGTGGTGCTGCCGATGCCGGCCGAGCTGCCGACCGATGTGACTGCGATCGTCGGCTGCGCCGTAATGACCGGCGCCGGCGCGATCGTCAATACCCTTCAAGTTCACCCAGGGCAGTCCGTAGCCGTGATTGGCGCCGGCGGCATCGGTCTGTGCGCGATTGCCGCAGCGGCTATCGTCGCGGCCTATCCGATCATCGCCGTGGACGTGAATCCCGACAAACTCGCCTTTGCTCGGCGCTTCGGCGCCACTCATGTCATCCATGGGAACGACGTCGAAACTGTGCAGGCGATCAAAGATCTCACCGGCGGCGGGACTGATTATGCCATCGACGCGGTCGGCCTACCGCAGACCCAAGAACAAATTCTCCGCGCCGTGCGTCCCGGCTATTCGGGCATGAACAGAGGCGGCACGGCGTTGCTCATCGGCATCACGCCGCCCGACGCCAAAGCTACGCTCGATACGAGTTTATTCGCCGGCAACCGCTCATTTACGCGCACCAGCGGCGGCGATTGCAAACCGGAGCGCGATTTTCCGATATTCCTTCGGTGGTATCGCGAAGACAAGTTGAAGCTCGACGAGTTGATCACGAATCGCTACAAGCTGGAACAGATCAACCAAGCAGTCGAAGACTTGGAGCATGGGCGAATTCTCGGGCGAGGGATTCTCACCTTTAACTAATCACAAACGCGCATCAAAGGGCGGATTGATTCAATCATGGACGGAAGCACTCCCGGTAATACGAAACCTGCGTCGGTGGGCAGGGACACGATAAGATCGCGGTTGGTTCTTGAAATTGCCTCACAGTTGGTCGATCAACCGGACTGGCCCAGCCGCCAGGCGCAAGTGAGCCTGCGGCCGCAGGGGGCGGATCAATGGGCGATAAACATGATCGCAAGCGACGGCCCCGCGGCGATCGATCTCGTCGCCAGTGGCAAGATGCATCTGGCCATCAGCAATCCGTCGATCTTTTTGGCGCTTGCTGTGCGCGGCACCGGACCGTTTGCCGCGCCGATCCCGTTGCGCGCAATCACGGTCATCCCGTCGCCCGACCAGCTTGCGTTCGCGGTGACTGAAAAAACCGGACTCAAGTCATTCAACGATATCCGCGAGCGGCGCTATCCTTTGCGCGTCTCCATGCGCGGGCAAAAAGACCACGCGCTCCACCCGATCATCGACGAAGTTTTGAAGGCGGCCGGTTTTTCCCTCGATGACGTTGTCTCCTGGGGCGGCCAGGTGCGCTACGACGGCGGTCTGCCGATGAAGAGCAACCGCTTCGGCGCCATGCAGCGCGGCGAGGTCGACATGATCGTCGACGAAGCGGTGCGCGGCTGGATCAATGCCGCCGCGGGTGCGGGCATGCGCGTGCTGCCTTTCGACGAGCCCATGCTAACGCAGCTGGAAGCGATCGGCCTGCGCCGCGCAGTGATTCCCAAGAGCCGCTATCCGAATTTGCCGGATGACGTGCCGACGCTGGATTTCAGCGGCTTCGCCGTCTACACCCACGCCGAAGTGTCCGACGACGTCGTCACATCGATCTGCGCCGCTCTCGAAGCGCGCAAAGAGCGCATCGGCTGGCAGGAGCCCGGACCGCTGCCGCTCGACCAGATGTGCCGCGACACCGCCGCGGCGCCGCTGGCGATTCCGCTCCATCCCGCGGCGGAAAAGTTCTGGCGCGGGCGGGGTTATCTGTAATAGCAAAGGGTCCTTCTGTACACGAGGCATCATCTACCGCGCTTTCCGACCACCGTGCCCAAGTGACCAAGACATGCTAGACTCCTGCCTGTGGCGTACCGCGTTCAGTTCGCGAGTTCTGTAGAGGAACAGTTCGCTGGGCTCTCTGCTCGTGAACAAGCGATCGTGCTCAGCGCTGTAAAGGTTCAGTTACGACACGAGCCGACAAGGGAGACGCGAAACAGAAAACTGTTGCGTCCTAACCCATTAGCGCCTTGGGAATTACAAATCGGTTCTCTGCGGATTTTCTATGAGGTGGATGCATTGGAATCTGATTTGGTAAACATTCTCGCCATTGGGGTTAAGAAAAGGAATCGGCTTCTGGTTGCAGGCAAGGAGATTCGGATATGAAGGCAATAAAGCTACCCAAAGAGATTCAGTCATTTCTCGATGTTGCCGAGGCTGCAGAGGAAGAAACGCTCGTCTTCACGAAGAAGAAACGACCGGTCGCTGCTCTGGTCTCTCTCAGAAGGGTGGATCGAGAGTCAGTCGCGCTTAGCACGAACCCACAGTTTTTGAAGATTGTAGAAACTGCGAGAAGAGAAATTCGGGCAGGAAAAATAATTTCGCTGGAGACATTGGAGAAAAAATATCGCGTAAAAACGCCTAGCAAAAGAATGGAGCGAACGCGAAAAACACGTCGCCAGTGAGGGCGATGCTGCTCCAACCGGCAGCGAAAAAATTCTGGCGCGCCCAGGGTATCTGAGTTAAATTGCCCCGGATCTCCCCGCATATGGCTGGCTGATGCACGATGAATGAATCCATTGAAATCCCAGTGAATACCGTGCGCGGATTTTGCGCGCTGTGCACGGCGCACTGCGCGACCGTCGCAACAGTGACGGACGGCAAAGTCGTTCGCCTCGAAAGTGATCCCGACCATCCCAACGGCGGAGTATTTTGTCTGAAGGGCAAGGCCGCACCCGAGCTGGTCTATCATCCCGACCGGCTGAATCATCCTCTCAAACGGACGCGCCCAAAAGGGGATCCCGATCCCGGCTGGCAACGGGTAAGTTGGGATGACGCGCTCGACGACATCGCGCGACGATTGATCTCTATCCGTGGACAATACGGTCCGCGCGCCGTGGCGCTGGCGAAGGGCACTGGCGGTGGGACGTCGGTGTCCGACGCGGAGCGCTGGTTGGCGCGGTTTCTCAATTCCTTCGGTAGCCCCAACTGGGTGTCGACGACCCATGTCTGCAATTGGCACAAGGATACCGGCTTTACCTACACGTTCGGCGTCGAAATCCCGACGCCGGATGTCGCGCAGAGCGGCGCGTTTCTGCTCTGGGGCCACAACCCGAGCTCCACGTCGCTGATCTTGGCGCATGACATCGTCGCGGCGAGAAAGCGCGGCATGAAGATCGTCGCGGTGGACCCGCGCCGCGTCGGCATCGCAGCCCAAGCCGATATTCTGCTGCAAGTGCGTCCGGGCACCGACGGCGCCCTGGCTTTGGCCATGATCGACGTGGCGATTAAAGAGAAGCTTTTCGACGAAGACTTTGTCCGCCGGTGGACCAACGGCACTTTTCTGATTCGCCAAGATAACGGCGCCCCGCTGACCGAGGCCGACCTCACCGGTAGCGGATCGCGCGACCGCTTCGTGGTCTGGGACGAAGTCGGCGGCGATCCGGTGCTGTACAACTCCGGCAGCGGAGACCTCGAGCGACCGACTTCTCGCGCGGCGCTTACGGGAGAGTTTCGAGTCCAGTCCAAAGACGGCGAGGCAATCGAGTGCGCGCCGGCGTTTGCCGAACTCGCCGCTCTGGCGGCGCGCCACGGACCGGAAATCTCCGCGGCGATCACCTGGGTCGACGCCGACAAGGTCAAGCAAGCAGTTCATCTCCTCGCGGCCAACCGGCCGGTGAGCATGTTCATGCATAACGGCGTCGGCCAGCATACCAACGCGACGCAGACCAGCCGCGCGATCGCGACGTTCTACGCGCTGCTCGGCGACTTCGATCGGCCCGGCGGCAACGTGGTGTTTCCCAAGGCGCCGCTGAACGCGGTGTCCGGCAAAGAGTTTCTGCCTAAGGAATCGGCCGCGGAGCGAATCGGCCGTGAGCGCAAACCCTTGGGACCGCCGGCCAAGCCGGGCAACTGTGCGGCCTACGATATTTTCACCGCGATCCTGGAAAATCTTCCGTATCCGGTGAAGGCGCTGCTGAATTTCGGCTCGAACACGGTGTTGAATACCGGCGACTCGCAGCGGGCGCGCGAAGCGTTTCGCGCATTGGATTTTGCTGTCGCCGCCGAGCTGTTCATGACGCCGACCGCAGAGCTGTGCGACTACGTGCTGCCGGCCACGAGCTTTCTCGAAATGGCCAACCTGTCGAACGACTTCAAACACCGCCAGGAGGGCAGGCTGCATGTGCAGTATCGTCCGGCGGTAGTCGAGCCGCTCGGCGAGCGGCGCTCGGATACCTGGATCGTTTTTCAGCTGGCGAAACGCCTCGGGTTAGGCGAGAGTTTTTGGCAAGGCGATATCGACGCGGGCTATGAGCATGAATTGGCGCCGAGCGGAATTTCTCTGGACCGCCTGAAAGCCTCGCCTGGAGGCATCACCGTTTCGGCGCCGCCGCGCTATCAAAAATTTTCGGCGATGAATCAGAACGGCGAGCCGCGCGGTTTCAACACGCCGGACAAGACAGTCGCGATCTATTCCCACAGCTTCGCTGCTCACGGTTTCGCGCCGCTGCCGGAATATGTCGAACCGATGATCAGTCCGCTCAGCCGCCCGGAACTCGCCAGTGAATTTCCCTTGGTGCTGACCAATGCGAAATTCACGACGTTCATCCATAGCCAGCTCCGCGGCCTACCGAGCCTGCGCAAAGCATCGCCGCATCCGAGCGCCGACATTCATCCGCAAACCGCGGTGCGCTACGGCGTTCAAGACAAAGCGTGGATGATCATCGAAAGCCCGCGCGGCGCGATGCGGGCGAAAGCGCGAGTCACGGACGGGATCGCCCCCGGCGTCGTCTGCTGCCAGCACGGCTGGTGGCAAGAGTGCAAGGAACTGGACCTTCCCGGCTACGACGCCTACAACGAGCACTCCGCCAACCCCAGCCTCCTCATCGGCTCCGACCTCGCCGATCCAATCAGCGGTTCCCTGCCGCACCGCTCGTTTTTGTGCCGGGTTCGGCCCGGTTGAGTGATGTGTTTGGGACGGGTGGACGCTTTCCGACTAGTAACGTCCGTCGAAAAGTTTTTACCAGAGACGTATCCAGCGACGGGACGAATACATCGACTGGCCCCCCGGACGCGCTTCGGACAAAAGCAAAGGGCAGGGCAAATCGCCGCTGTCGCGATTGTTCTCACGGCGTAATATAATGGTCACCGTAACTAATGGTTAGACGCTCCGAGCAACTTCAGCTATACGTGGATAATGGCCCGAGCGGACCCTTCCTGACGACGTCCTATCCTTCATTCGGGAGTGTGTTCGCGGGGGTCGGATCCTTTGGACTTACCACGTCAACATGCGACTTGGACAGAGATTCATCGCGCGGGACACTATTATCCGAGCGATCGATACCTACGAAATTGTGGAGTCCTATCCGGAGGACAAGTACTTTCCGAGCTATTTGGTGCTGGGCCGAGAGGGCGCCGATGCGTTTCACATATTGTTCGGTGCCGACGTAGAGGGTCAGAACGTGAGGATCATCACGGCATATTTCCCGAGCCCCGACGAATGGGAAACCGACTTCAAAAGCCGAAGGAGCTGATTATGAAGTGCACTGTCTGCGGCGGCCACATGCATGCCACCACCACCGACTTGCCATTTAAGATGGCGGAGGGGCGGATCGTAATTCTGAAGCAACTGCCGGTTCTGCAATGTGAAGCGTGCCGCGAATATCTCATTGAAGATACCGTTATGGCACGGATCGATGAATTGCTGGCGAGACGTGACAGCACTGCCGAACTGGAAGTGATTCGTTATGCTGCTTAAAGACGATAGGAGACGAGTGGTGTGAGAGCGACGTAACACAAACAGACCTTATTCGAGGGTCAAGCGATTTAAGAATCACAGTTTACCGCCCGGCCTGTAATCCTTGAGGCCCCTATCATTGCGGAGCTTCTTCTAGGACAACCCAATCCTCATGTTGCATGGCGATGTGAATCAATGTCGGCATCGGCTCCGACATCGCCGATCCGATCAGCGGCTCGCTGCCGCACCGGTCTTTTCTGTGCCGCGTCCGTCCGGCCCAATAGGGGCGAAGTTTTTTGTCCCATTTGCGGCTTGATTGCGTCGACGCTTTTAGCATAATACGCGCGATCGAACGAAACGCGTGACGCGTCACCAAACCAATTTACATCCGAATAATCAGGAGGGAACGATGAGACTTTGGCATTATCTTCTTGTGATAGGCGCGCTTTTGATCGTCGGCAGCGGCCAGTGGGAAAACATCGTGGGCGCCGCCAGTGCTCCGCCGCCCAGCATGGGCTTCTTCGTTACCAGCGCAAAGAGCAAGACCGGAAATCTCGGCGGTCTAGCCGGTGCGGACAAAACTTGCCAAACCTTGGCTACCGCTGTGGGTCAGGGAGACAAAACCTGGCGCGCTTACCTTAGCGCGGAGCGCGATCCCTCCAACAACAATAATCCCACCAACGCCCGCGACCGGATCGGCAACGGGCCCTGGTTCAATGCCAATGGCATCATGGTCGGCAATGATCTCGCCGACCTTCACGCGCGCAGGGGAAATCCGATCTTGTTGGTAGACGAGCACGGCCAAATGATTCCCGGCAATTGGCCCAATTCACCGAAGCCTACCGAGCATGACATCCTCACAGGTTCCACGGCTGAAGGCACAGTCATCGCTGGCAAGACCTGCGACAGTTGGACGTCGGATTCTCCCGACCTGAAGGCGCAAATAGGCCATTTGGACGGCATTGGGCTTGGTGGCAATACGGCGGGACGGACTGCGTCGTGGAACTCCGCACATGAGAGTCGAAGTTGCGCCGACACCGCGCCGGGCGGTGGGGCGGGAAGGTTTTATTGCTTCGCGGTGAAGTAGAAGGCGTTAGCACGATCCACGCGAGTTACAGTTGCTTTGAACGGTGAAATGGCCAACGATCAGCCAAATTGCCATCTCGGTTTTGTTGCGGCCTCAGGACGTGGTGTGCTGCCAGTACGGCTGGTGACAGATGTGCAACGAACTGGAACTGCCCGGCTACGACGCCTACAACGAACAATCCGCCAACCCCAGTCTCCTCATCGCCTCGCCGATCCGATCAGCGGCCCTTTGCCGCACCGGTCGTTTCTCTGCCGCGTGCGGCCTCCGAATTACTTTATTTGCAGCGGCTCGAAAGCCACTTTATCGCAATCCAAGGTTGTGGCCCCGGTTTTGTGGAAATTCGTATTTTCGGTATCCATGCCTGAAAAATTTCTTCTTTAAAAGCCCAACAACGAACGATCTCGAAGTGACCGAGGCCTAGACTACCCCCCTTCATGCGGCCTTCGACAAAGTCACTTGCTTTAGGTCTCGCCATCCGTCGATACGCCGCATATGGATCTGACCACTGATGATCAACCCAAACAGCAACAGCTCGGCTGCCTGCGCGCTCGGCAATGAGCCTTGAGTCTTCACTCTGCGGCGAAACTCTCCGTTAAGCCGCTCAATCGCATTGGTCGTGCGCAGCGATTTCCATTGGCTGTTGGGAAAACGGTAAAACGTCAACAGTTCCTCTCCCGCCTCCTCCAAGCTTGCCACCACTTTAGGAAGAAGCTTTTTCCACTTCACAACAAACTCCCGGTAAGCTTTCTTGGCTTCTTCCAAAGACTTCGCATTCACGATGGCATGATAATCCGTTTTTACTTGCTCCAAGGCATGCCGGGGTGTGTGCCGCTCTAGATTACGAAGCTTATGCACTGTGCAGCGCTGGACTTCGATCCCCACCCAGGTCTTCTCCACCGCAGCTCTTAGCCCTTTGTTCCCATCGATGATCACTACGCTCGGTCGCTTCAACCCACGGTCGGCTAACCCTTCAACGAACCCGCCCCAGCACTCGCTGGACTCGCTCTGTAACAGCTCCAAGCCCAATACCACTTTCTGCCCGTCCACTTTGACTCCTAAGCCCACCAACACCGGCGCCGAAACCACTTTGTTGGCAATCCGGACCCGCAACGCGATCGCATCCAGATACACAAACACCACCGACTCCGTCTTCAAAGACCGCTCGCGCCACTGGGAAAACAGGGCCTCAAGACGCCCCACTATCCGCGAGATCGCACTCTTGGAAAGCGGCGCTCCGCGCAAAAGGGGGGAAAGAGCCCCTCGTATGCGCCGCCCGTTCGCGCCGCTGAGGTAACAGCCCAATAGCGCGCTGTCCACCGACCGCGCTCGACGCTGATAACGCTCAACCAGCCTGCTTTGCCACTCCTTCTCTCCATCCCCCTGCTGCCTCAATCGCGCCCGCGGTAACTCGATTATCGTCTGACCCAGCCCCGTGCTCATCGAGCGCTCCCGCTTGCCGTTTCGGTACCCCCGTCGCGCGCCATTGCGCTCATAGGGCATGGCCGCCAACACTTCCCTCAACTCCGCTTCGGCTAGTGTCCAAATCACCTCCCGAATCCTCCCACGCAACGCTTCGCTCAGTGGATCGGGCCCTAAAAGAGCTTCCATTTGATCGAGAGATTGGATACTTTTCCTCATAGGCGTATTCCTCCTCGGTCTGACTCTCGCCAGAGCCAGTTATTGTTTTGGGATACCGAGAGAATACGCCTTTTCCTTTTTTCCACCACAATCGGGACGCCGCCCAATCCAAAAGATGGTCTACGGAAGGATCAGCTCGCAGGTAGATCGGTATTATATTGTTCAAGTATATTGAAACTGTGCTGGAACGAGAATCAATTGACAAGTTGTCGATTGGAAGAGTAATTCTTGCAAAGTCCTGATTGATTGCACGCGGTAATATACAGGTCAGTATGCTCACTAGTCCTCAAATAAGCGCTGTGGACAGGAAAATTTGTTGAGGTGGATTTAAAAACGGGAAAAGCCCTCTGAAATGAGGTATACGAAGAGTTGCCACACAGCAACGTAACCCCAAAAAGCAGAGGGCTCCCAAGTGAAAATATCTATCGCATTTGGACGTGCAAGTCACGTCAATTCCGGTACGAGCATCGATCCTGCCGAACTTCCGTGGCCCGAGACTCAAGGGCGGGTGATGCGCCATCCGCTGCTCCATCTTGAGAGCGATCCACGAGGTAACATTACGCATTATGGAGGTTTGGTCTTGGCGCAGCAGTTTGTCCGGCGGTTTCGGGTTGCGCAGCGGTTGGACCAGGCCCTGGTGTTGTTTAGGCGTCATGCCCCCTACTTTGAGTCGGACCATGTGCTGGCGCTGATGTACACGCTTTATGCCGATGGGACATGTCTGGAGGACCAGGCGGTGCTGCAAGGGAGCGAGGCGATTCGAAGACTGGTGGGAGCGTGTCGGATTCCGGACCCGACGACGGCGGGAGATTTTCTGCGTCGGTTTAAGAGCGCACAAGATTTGGAGCAGTTGAGTGGGGTGGGCGACGAGGTGCAAGAGGCGGTGTGGTCGAAGTTGCCCGCCCCGGTACGTCGTCACAGGAAGAAGCACGAGATGGCGCTGGTGGATCTCGATGGTCACATCAAGCCCCTGTACGGGGTGCAGAAAGAGGGGGCGGATTTTAGCTACGACGGGCGTTGGTCGTATCAGCCGTTGGTGGTGACGCTGGGTGGCAGTGGGGAGTGCCTCAAGGTGGTCAATCAGCCAGGCAGCGGGCATGCTGCGGACGGCGCCGCCGAGGCTCTCAAGGAAGTTTTGCCACGGGTGAAGCGCCATTTCAAAAGCGCCATTGTGCGGGGCGATACCGACTTTGATCGGGCCGACGTGTACCAGGCGGTGATCGAGCAGGGGGCGTACTTTGCCATTGGGGCCAAGCTGCATCCCAATCGCGCCGCGCTGGCCGAGGCGATTGCGGAGAAGCGTTGGCAGCGATTTTGTCCGCGCGCCGAGCGCAACAAGCCAGCCGGGTCTAGTCGTGAGGGGCGCACCCCCAACTACCGCAAAACCAAAGCCCAACAGCGAGGGTACCGCACGTTGAGCACGCTTCAGCAGTGGATCAGCGAGATCGACTATCAGCCCGCCGGGGTGCCCTTTCCGTGTCGCCTGATCGTGCGGCGGATTTTGATTGAAGAGTGCGATGGTCAGGGAGTGCTCTTTCGCCATTTCCGCTACCGGTTGGTGCTGAGCGATCTGCCGCGTTCTTACACGGCTCAGCGGGTCGTCGATCTGACCTATCAGCGCTGCGACCAGGAAAACCTCATCGAGCAATTCGGTCACGGCATTGCGGGGTGGCGCATGCCGGTGGCGGAGTTTATGGGCAACTCGGCGTGGCTGGAAATAGCTCGGCTGGCGTGGAATCTGGGCAAGTGGATCGCCCAACTGGTCTTGCCCGAGGAGGTAGTGCGCTGGGAGTGGAAGCGCTTTCGCCGCCACTTTGTCTACATTGCGGCCAAGGTTCTCAAGCTCGGCAGAAGCTTGGTGGTGCGGCTGGCCGGATCGCATCGGTATTTGCCCGACATCCTCGCCGCTCATGCTCGATTGCAGACCTAACAGACGGTTGCGACGCGACCTCATCCGGCTGCTCCCGCGGGCCGACGCACGCCGCGCTGCGCTCAAAATCACTCTCGACCTCGGTTCATCGTCCAACAACATCCGACTGGCTCCGATTTGTGATATAAACGCATGCTCATGATGGGCTTACGAACCGTCAAGGATCTCCCTATGAACCGACCATGCATACTTTTAGACGCTTGGCGCTTATTTCAGGACTAGTCAACTCCAGACTTGAACCTAATTATTCCCCCTAATTATTCCTAATTATTCTAATTATACAATTATTAATTCAATTCCTCCTGACCCCAATTCCCCCTCCCCCCCAAAGATGCGAGCACTAATGCTCCCGCTTCACCTACTTTCGGCCATACCGCTGTTGCTGGCGCTGTTCTGCTTTCCGAAGTCGTTCTTGGGTCGGCTTAACATCTACCGAAAAATGATATTTCCGCCAGGTGGTTTTCATTTGTATTACGTCATCATCATCAAGGTAAATAGTCTTGGAGGCCAGGCCTTGGGTAGGGGGAAAATCGTTGCGCGGGTCTCCTAAAAGAATTGCGAGCCCATTTTTCCGAACATGTGCCCCTCGATAAACTTCTCCGTGCGGCATAAGCTTATAAATTATCCAGATCAAGCCCTTAGAGACATGAGGATTAAAATAAATCGGCACATCCTTGCCTGATTTTCCGATATCAAGATAATAACTAGCATAACCCATCGCATAAATCTCGTCTTTCACTGCCAAAATAACAGCTTGGACCTCGTGGTCAGTGACCTTCCGTTGTGGTGGAGCGTCAGGTTGTGCAAATACATAGGATGCCCCACTGGCCAATACTAATAAATTTAATAGAAGGTGCGTTCCGTAGAATTTTCTACGGAAAAACCTGGATATAAACTGATGCACCTTTGGGTACATCTCCACCTCCAGCTACGTTTCTAAATGGTCCAAAGGTCAATCTCGGCGTTCCTTGGGCCCACCGCGGTATGGGTTGGTTGACGCCTGGAGCATACTGGAAGAAATGTTGTGCCCCACCTGTCGGATCACCCTTAGGATTACTCAACACATGCTGAGCTGCCGTACTTGATTCGTTGTAAGCTTGCACAGCCGAAGGAACTCCATTTTGAATCGCCGTCGCTTCATTAACTGTTAAGGTTGTCGACGCTGTTCCTCTACCGAGGGGAACTCCCGTGGCCTCTCGGTTCATACCAACATAACCGATTGCGACCCGCGCGTCGAACAAGGGCCCGCGCAGTCCAGCAGTTTCGTTATAGATGACATTTGTCAACCGATTGAGTTGATCTGCTACTTGCGCGGCTTTTAGCCCAAGATATATGGCCGGGCTGGAGAGGGACGAAAAATCTGAGCCCGGCAGGTCGACTGCGAAACCCAGACCGCCTCCAATCGAGCCTCCGTTTCCCACTCCACCAAACTCTGTCAACTCTCCCGCGAATCCAAGTATAGCGCTGCCGATTTGACAGCCCGTGTTTTTGCAAAAACCCAATCCACCCGAGGCGGCAAAGAGGAGTCCCGCTGGATTTCCGCTGAGCGCCATCCCGATGCCGCCGATGATCTCCAGCACACCCAAAGCCGTTCTAAATTCGGGAACATGGTCCGCGACCGCGCCGAGACCTCCTCCTATGACAGCTCCTAAAGGCCCGCCGATGAAAAATCCAAAAATCGAGCCGAAGATGTTACCAAAGAACCCGCCCTTTTTCTTATGCCGATGGAAATACCCATCGGGGTCGATGTAGTTCTGCGGGTTGTTAACGACGTAGCTGTAGCGGTTGAGATTCTGAGGGTCTAACGGCGTCTGGACGAAGGGATCGGCCGAGACAAATCGCCCAGTCTCGGCGTCGTAGTATCTGCCGCCGTAGTAATAGAGCCCCGTCTCGGGGTCGAGCTTCTGACCGGTGAACCTCTGGGTTGGGTCGATCGTGCCCTCGGATCGGGAAGCAGTGCCCCAGGGATCGTACTCGTTGAGCTGGACTCGGGTGGCTTTGAGAACTCAGAAAAGAGTCGCATCCCTTTTTCTCCCGCGAAATGTCAGGGAAGCCGTGATCAGCCGGTTGGAATCGTCGTGCTGGAACGTCTGGCTGTAGGTGAATTGACTGTCGCTGGCGGAGGCAGATTTGATGTCCCAGGCGGGAATGGATGAGGTCTATGCCAGGGCGAATGCCTGGAATCTGCGCGGTCGCCCTGCGAGAATAGCAATAAGGAGTTACGCAATTTAGGCAAGTCAGGCACCGGTGAGCCACTAAACGCTAAACAGGAAGCTCAACAGCTAAAAATTAATTTGGACAAGAGTGAATTAATATTAAAGTTGTCACGCCAATCGCAAATAAGGCTCCGCACATCCAAGAGATATTACGCCAAAAAATCCCTTCTGGAGTCAGATACCGATGCCCCCCGAATTGGATGAAAAATGGGTTAAACAGTAGACGGGCCTGAAACATCGGTATGCCTGGTTTTCTTTTGGCAATTAATAGAAACTGGGATACCGCGCAAATCACCCATAGCAATAAAAGAATCAATAGCACGGCTAATCGCAACAGCATGAGTACGATTTCTCCATTAAGGGAACGTTGTCAATATGACCTATTGACCTATTGCTATCGTCAGTCATCTATCCATTACTTTCACTTTCCACCACAAAACAACAAACAGGTCGCTATCGTTCTGTCACGCGTAATTGCGACACCTAGGCCAGGACCGGCAATGCCGGCTGTTGGAGATAGGATGTTGATGTTGTCGTCATAACTGTATCCCAAACCAATACCCAGTTGTGCTTGGAAATTATTTACCACTCCACCTGGATCAGCGCCAGAATAACCCGACACAGTGAGCCCAAGGCCTCCCATCCAGCCTTCACCGCTAGTGGCATAGGAATAATAAATGCCCCAACCGTCGTTTCCTATGTAAATTCCAACACCACCCTGATATGCACGACTTAAGAGTCCTTTTGCAATAATTTGTCCCTGTACGCCAAACTGTATGCCACCTTTAGCTCCTCTTTTTGGAGTATCGCGTTGCTGGGAGGTCTTTGCCTTTGCTTTATTTCCTGCGGCCACTTGTGTGGAGGTACTCCTCACGAGCCCGAGCAAGGTCCGCAGCAGTTCCCAGTTCGTATCCGTGCAGACATCGCATCCGGTTTCCATCGCAAGGCGCAAAGCTGGGCTGAAGAACCCCCCTCCCCCTGCATTGCTTAATCCGGGAATCTGTGGTCCGCCGGCATCCGCAACAAATCCTCCCTGGTTTGCTCCACTAACCGGTCCAGCGCTCTCGGCTACTATTCGACCTAAATCAGCGAGAGCCCATGCTGTACTAGCAAATCCGACGAGGTCCGCACCTGGCGGGGCACCCATCGATAGCAAGACAATGTCAAAGATAATACTAAAGATCTTTCCGAAGATACTATTAAAGAACCCGCCCTTTTTCTTGTGCCGATGGAAATACCCGTCGGGGTCGATGTAGTTCTGCGGGTTGTTGACGACGTAGCTGTAGCGGTTGAGATTCTGTGGATCTAACGGCGTCTGGACAAAAGGATCGGCGGAAACAAATCTGCCGCTCTCGGCGTCGTAGTATCTTCCCCCGTAATAGTAAAGCCCGGTCTCCGGGTCGCGCTTCTGGCCGGTAAACCGCTGGTCGGGATCGATCGATCCCTCGGTTCGGGAAACCGTGCCCCAAGGATCGTATTCGTCGAGCTGGACACGGGTGGCTTTGAGAACTCAGAAAAAAGTCGCTTCCCTTTTTCTCCGCCGAAATGTCAGGGAAGCCGTGTGATCAGCCGGTTGGGATCGTTGTGCTGACACGTCTGGCTGCAAGTGAATTGACTGTCGCTGGCGGAGGCAGATTTGATGTCCCAGGCGGGGATGGATGAGGTCTATGCCAGGGCGAATGCCTGGAATCTGCGCGGTCGCCTGCGAGCCAGCAATAAGGAGTTACGCAATTTAGGCAAGTCAGGCACCAGTCACTGGGCAGGCACCAGTCACTGGGCCTCGATGAGGATCGCCTTGTATCGGCCGCGGAACAGCGTCCCGTCGCGCCGGTGGCGCCGGTTGAATCGCTGGGTATAGATACCGTCCACGTGGCGCATGACTCGGGATAGATTCCCTCTCGGTGTTTTCACACAGAGGTGATAATGATTGCCCATCAGGGCATAGGCAAAGACTTCGATGTCCCACAGCCGATGGGCTTCGGCCACGGTATCGAGAAAGGCTTGATCGTCCGCCTCGTCGACAAACGTCGGCTGTCTTGTCCGACCCCGGTTCATGACGTGATACACCGCTTTGGGGATATTGTATTCTTAGCGGACGCGACATGGATATGAACTATCAAGGAAGGAGGGAACTAGTCAACTCCAGACTTGACCCCAATTCTGCACCCAATTCTGCACCCCAATTCTGCAATTCTGCTGGACCCCAATTCTGCTCTTCTCCCCCATTTATCTCACCTATACCGGGTTCTTACTCGAGGTCATTGTCTCGGATGGAAGACACATAGACATTAGGCTTAAGCTGAATCATCAAATCGCGCAACCCCGCTCCCTCTTTGAATAACAAATGCAGAACCTCCTTTACCGTGGTGATCTCGACCTTTATGCTGTCTATTTCTTCCAAGCATAGATTAATTAAGTCGATTTGATTTCGAGACCATCGAAGCTGCGCGCTACCGTATCCTGGCTGGATTTCGAATTCTACGTGGTCGGTATCACGTACGGTAACAAAGGTAAGGTGGTTATAACACCAAGGCACACCAGCATCTTTGAGTAAGGGTTCCGATTCAAAGAACTGAATCAATTCGTAGTCCTTAGGAAAATTTTCCATTTCTAATGCTTTTAATACTAACCGACAACTGATGTATTCTCAACCCATTTCTATTTGGTTATGCGCGTGAATAGGAAGTGGACAATTTGTTGCTTGCTAGGGTCCACAACTAATTGGTACGTACCAACCCGTCCCGCGAATGTACCAATAACATCCCACCGAAGTCCGCCGGGAATTCCTCCCGGATCCGGTATGGGTGGTCGTGCGGCCATAATTTCACGCACAAGTAATGACGAGCTAATATAAGGCCTCTTTAGTGCTTGACTCGCGACCGTCCCTGACAGGGTAAGTCGCCCCACGTTTTATTATAAGGCTCTCAACAACGCGGTTTACTAGTCCGTCATCATCAGCGGCAATATGCCGTATGTTCCTACTGAGCGCCGTAGGCGAACAATCGATGCATGTATCTCCGGTCTGTTGTGAGCGTGAATAGATTCCAAGATTGGCGGTTGTGTCGCTAGTAAAACCACCCGCCGCATTGTTAGCTTGCGCGACCTGTATGGCTGGTGAGAAACTGCTTGCGAAGACCCCTGCGTGACTCGCAAGTACCGCCTGTGTGAGAAATCCAAAATCCAGCCCTGGCGGAGCCAACCCTGCAAATAGGCCTCCGGTAAATCCCCCAATAACCCCGCCGAGAAACGGGTTTCCGCCATTGAGCGCAGCGTTCACCGTACCACCGACAAACCCTCCTACGGCAGCAGCAACCTGTATGGGAGCCCCCGCTCCACCAGTGACTATTGTGACAATCGCCCCGATGAAAAACCCGAAGAAACTCTTGAAAAACCCGCCCTTCTTTTTCTTATGCCGATGGAAATACCCGTCGGGGTCGATGTAGTTCTGCGGGTTGTTGACGACGTAGCTGTAGCGGTTGAGATTCTGAGGGTCTAACGGCGTCTGGACGAACGGATCGGCCGAGACAAATCTCCCGGTCTCGGCGTCGTAGTATCTGCCGCCGTAGTAATAGAGCCCCGTCTCGGGGTCGAGCTTCTGACCGGTGAACCTCTGGGTTGGGTCGATCGTGCCCTCGGATCGGGAAGCAGTGCCCCAAGGATCGTACTCGTTGAGCTGAACCCGGGTGCCAGCGATATCGGTGATGGCGTTGACGCTGCCCAGATGATCGTTGTGGTAGAAGTATTTGTTTGTTCCCTTCTTGGAAGCGAAGTTTTCGATCCCGATCCGGATAAACTTCGTGATCACTCCGTTGGGATCGATCTCATAGCCCGCAAACGGATAAAGCGTGATGCCAGCGGGGGCGTTCTTTTTTACCCGAGTGCCGGCATAGTCGTATTCCATCGAGGTGCTGCCGCCGCCGGCGATGGCAATGCTGCTCACCCGGTTGTCGATATCCCAGGTAAGCGTCTGATTGCCCCGGCTGAGCATGTTGCCGTTGGCGTCGTAGGTATAGCTCTTGCTGAGACCCGCGTGGTTGGTGACCGCCGACGGATGCATCGAGTCGGCGTAGCTGAGAACCGCGCCGCACTTGTCGGTGAGATTGCCGATAGCGTTGTAGGCATACGTGCAATTTGCTTGAGACAGGTTTCCCCCGAAGGTTCCGGAAGCGATTTGCAACCGATTCAGATCGTCGTAGGTGAACGTGCGGCTTGCCGTAAACAAGCTGTCCGTAATCGAAGTGACGTTGCCGTTGTTGTCGTAGCCGTAGGCAAGGTTCTGCTGATTGTTGGAAGTGGTCCGGTTGGTAACTCTGAAGTTGGCGGCGTTGTACGTCCAGGTGGTGGTGAGATTGTTGGCATAGGTCAGCGCGGTCTTTTGCCCTCTGGCGTTGTACGTGATGGCGTTGATGTAACCGGGCGCGCTGTTCAACCAGCCCGCTTCGTTGTAGGCGTACGTAACCGTCTCATTGTCGGGGAATGTCTCGCTGGTGATACGGCCGAGCGCGTCATAGCTCTGCGCCATCGTCTGCCACACGCCCAAGAAGCTGGCGCTGGGTCTGGGTGGTTCGTCCCAGCTGATCGTACGCAAACTTTGTCGTGGTCGCCTGATCGACGATTTGAGTCACCCGTCCTTTTGAATAGGGCACCGTGGGATCGTCGTACGTCCAGGTGACCAGCGATACCGTCCCCTGCTTTTTGGTGAGCGGACGGCCGACGGAATCATAGGTAAACGTCAGTGTCTGGTTTTTGGCGTCTTTCTGGGTCAGAAGGTCGCCGGCTAGATTGTACGTGTACACCCAGGCGCCAGGCGTGCTGGTGGAACATGTGGTCAGACTGGATGCCGTGCCCATGTTGGGGTCGCACATGGCGATCTTGCGGCCCAGATAGTCATACGCGTTCAGGGTGTTGTGGCCGGCGTTATTGGTCACTTTGATCAAAGAATCTGCCGCGTCGTACTGGTAGGTCGTAAAATAAGAGGCGCCGCCGTTGACCTCTTCGACCTGGATCACCCGGTGGTGCGAGTCGGTATAGGTGCGTTTGACCTTACCCCGCGGATCCGTCGCTATGAATTCGTGATGGTCGTAGGCGGTCTGCGCATTGGTGCCGTCGGGAAAATTCACCCGCGTCTGGCGTCCGAGGACGTCGTACAAAAATTCCGTCCAGACGGCTGTTTCAGTCGTAAAACGCGGCGCCGATGTTTTCCACTGAAGCCCCCGGCCATCGAATTGAGTTTCCGAGACGATAGCCTGGCCGCCGGGTCCTTCCTGCGCAGATTGATAGTTCCGGCCCAGGCCGTCGAAGTACGCCTCGCTCCAGATGTAATTCGCTGTGCCGTGCTGCTCGGTCCGATAGGTCGTCACCCGCTGCAAACTGGGGTTACCCCAGTTGAGATAGAACGTGCTCACCGTCCCATAGGTCGAGCTGCCGTCCAGCGGGCCGGTGACTTTGGTTACCCGGCCAAACACGTCGTAAGTCGATGTCATCGTCTGATTGTTGGCATCGGTCTGGCTCGTCATGACGCCGAAGCGCTCGTCATACGCCATCGTGCTCTGATGATTGAGGCAGTTGGTAACTGTGGAGGGAAATGTTTGGCTGGATTCAAAGACAGTGGAAGTCGTGCAGCTCCGCGCATCGGTCACCGACGTGCGATTGCCGTACGCGTCGTAGCTGTACGTAACCGTCGGATTACCTGCGTTTCCGATATTGCCGGCTAGACGCGATTCTTCTTTTGTGACCAGGCCCCGGGTGCCGAGTGCGCCGTAAGCGGCGTTGTCGTAGTAAATCCAGCGCTCGCGCACCGTCGCCCCGGTGTTATCGAGGAGCGCCGTTCGCTTGGGCCGGTGAATCCAGTTGGCACTGTCAACGATCCATTCGGTGACTTCGGTTCTTTCATCGCCCGTGGTGGCCACGTCGCCCAGATCATTTTTCTGGGTCGGGTTGCCGTTAGTGTCGTAGGTGAACGTCTCGGCATTTTGGTGGCAGGTGGCCTGGCCTTCGCACTCGAAATAGTCCGTCCGCGTCAGCGCCACGAAGGTTACGCCGGTGTAAGGATTCGACGTGGTAAAAGTGTTGACGACTTTGTTGTAGAGGGCGCCGGCGGCGCTGCGCGTTTCGATCTGGTAGGGGCGGCCCTTCTTGATGTCGTCTTGGTAAAACCAGGTATCGGTGTAGTTGCCGATGGGATCGATGGCGCGGACTTTGGCGTGGCCGCGAAATTCTTTGCGATCGGCGTTAACCGCAGGGTTATAGTAGGTGAAGTTTGTGGTCGAGCTCCAGCCGAGCCCATCGCTCATCGTGCGGCTAATAACCCGGTGTCGCGTGCGGTCTACTTCTCCCGGGCGGACATAACCATGCAAACTCCCGCCACAGTTTCCTGGACCGCTGGTGGAAAATCCGACGAAGTCACAGTTGCTGTTAAAATCCTCGTCCCAAACGTCATAGAGCGCTACCGCATCGAGCACGTTTGAAGTATACGGGTAGCCATGCAGACTCCCGCCACAGTTTCCCGGACCGCTGCTCGACAGTCCGGCGAAGATGCAGTTGCTATTAAAATCCTCGTTCCAAACGTCATAGAGCGGAAGTGTGCCGGCTGCGCTTGACGTCAGCACAACGCCGTGCGAAGTCCACTGACACTCAGTGTCGGTACGAGTGTCGGTCAAGCCGCTGAAAACACAGTTGCTGTTAAAGTCTTCGTACCACACGGAATAAAGCGACTTGATCTCCTCGTAGGCGAAACTCACCGATCCGCCGATGCCGTTGGTGGCGCTGGCTAGCACCGTGCCGACATAAGTAAAGGACCGGGGCGGTAAGGCGGAGGTTCCGTCACTGCCGATCGGCGTGACGCTTGTCAGCGTGAGATCGCCGGCGGCGCCGCCACCCCACGTATGATTGGGGTCGCGATCGATCGAGTAGTCGTAACCAAAGTTGTACTTGCGCACCAGGCTCGTACCGATCCGCACCTCAACGGCATCGAGACGGTAGAGCTCGTGATAGGAGGTGTGCTGACTACCGCTCACATCGGTCCAATCGGTTCGATTGCCCCGGATAAACGTCACCGTGCGGCTGTTGCCGACGAGCGAGCCCGCGTAGTAGGCATAAGTGATGGTATCGGGGTAGACCGCCTGATCGTAGGCCTTGTTGTTATAACTTGAGCTTTGCTTGAAGTAGCTATATCGGACGGAAACGCCGCTGGTTGTCGAAACCTCATCGATGAAGTAGCGAAAAGTGACGGGCACTTCTTTGTTAAGTGCGAAGGTAAGCCCCGTGGCGCGGCTGTTGGAAGTATAGCCGAAGCGGTGCGTGGTTCCATCCTTGGTCCTTAACGTCCAGTAATCGCCGCTTGAAAAGTAGGTGATCTGCCAAAACGTTTCATCCTTGGTCCGGTAGCTTCCGCTACCGATAGAAACCAAATCATAGGTATGACCGCCGAAGACGAGCTTGAAGCTGTCGTCCGACGTGCCGGTGGTTCCCTTGGTGTCGCGAACAATAAAGCCTCCACTGTCGAGCGACCACCCCAGGCCCACCCAATCGGCCTGATCGCGCTCGCTGTTGTTGCCCATGTCATCAACAACGCCGCTGTTGTAATTGAGCAAGATCTTCGGCGCGATGCCGGCCGCTCCTGGCGGAACCAATATTGGAATCTCGGCGCCGGCTGAGCCGGTGAAAAGATCGGCCTGGAAGGACTGAATATTAAAACCAACGACTGAGGCGTCGAGACCCGCCGTTGCTGCGCTAGTCGTAACGGTTGCACCTGGCTTGGTCGGTTTCTTGGTTGTTTGAGTCGCAGCACTCGACGCGGCTGATGTTGTTTGAGTTGAACTTGCGCTGATATGCGACGCCTCTGAAGAAGATTGATCAACAATTGCTATCAGGAATATTAGGGCCGCCACTTGAAATAGATGGGAGAGCATAGGTTGTTGCGAGATTGAAAAAGTTCCAAGCCTGTGAGTGATCATCTCCTCGCCTCCGCTTTCAAATTTACGTAAGACCGATTTCTGTTCCGGGAAAATCGTAAGGAGGCTTTTACAGGGTGGGGTGAGTCTTGTCCAATGCTATTTTTGCATAGACCTATGCACCTTTTGCATGAATCGATTCCGGCCCGTTGCCTTTGGCGGGGGAATTAGGCGGAGAGAAGCGGACGAAATAATGAGGCTTGCAGCAAGAAATTTAAATTGTTGCCCAATCGAAATAACGCAACCTTGGTTGCATCTCGTGTCAACCAGGATTGCGGATATGTAAACCAGAGTTGCTCCAGTTTATCTGCCTTCATTTTGCAACTTTCGAAACTTTCACGACTCGGGAGTCGGTTCCTCTCTATTTACGGGTTGGTATGACATTTGCGTTTTTGTGCGGGCAAAGTCCGAGGTTGTTCAAATAACTTGCAGAAATATTCATAGTCATCGTGAAGGAAATTGTGGCATGACTCTCGATAGAATTCGATTATTCATTTGTGTCGCTAAGAATCGGAGCATTAGCCAGGCGGCACGCGAGCTTGGCATTAGCCAATGCGCGGCCTCCCGTAAACTGCAACAGCTTGAAGTCAAGGTTTCCTCCAAGCTGTTCGAGAGAAAAGGAGGCGGCATGGAACTGACCGCTTCGGGTCGGACGTTTCGGCATGAAGTCTCGTCGCTCTGGTCACAGTTTGAAGAGTTGGAGAAAAGATATACTCCGAGCCGAGATTCTCTCACCATCGCGGCCAGTCATCGTCCCTCGAAATACCTACTGCCGAGGCTAATGATAGAGTTTAGTAAAATGCGTCCTTCGGCGAAATTGACTTTACTCACCCGGAGCAGCGTGGAAATTGAGAAACTGCTGTTGGAGTCCAGAGTTGATCTCGCGATCACCAACAATGTTAATATGTCAGGTACGGTGTCGGACCACGGGGTCGAGCCTGAGTTTTGACTTATTGAAGCAGAAAAGGATATCAGAACCTTTTTTGAGCCGGCTGTTGAGACATAATCCTGCTCCGTGCAATTCAGAATATCTCCTTAAATTCTTTCGCCTGCGGCACCCGCAGCTTATCGGCAAGACGTTCGGCGGCCATATGAAAAAGCGATCACTCGTTGTTCCAACGATATTTCTTCAGGCAGTCACTGTGCTCATAGGCATTGGCGCTCTTGCTCTCATGCTTTGGGAACCTCACCTCGAAGGCAGAAACGCGCACGCCACGCCCTTTGAAATCTATTTCAAAGACCCATTTTTGTCGTATGCGTATTTAGCGTCCATTCCATTTTTCGTGGCGCTCCATCAGGCATTCAACGCGTTGGGATACATCCGAGAGAAGGTGTCGGACCACGGGGTCGAGCCTGAGTTTTGACTTATTGAAGCAGAAAAGGATATCAGAACCTTTTTTGAGCCGGCTGTTGAGACATAATCCTGCTCCGTGCAATTCAGAATATCTCCTTAAATTCTTTCGCCTGCGGCACCCGCAGCTTATCGGCAAGACGTTCGGCGGCCATATGAAAAAGCGATCACTCGTTGTTCCAACGATATTTCTTCAGGCAGTCACTGTGCTCATAGGCATTGGCGCTCTTGCTCTCATGCTTTGGGAACCTCACCTCGAAGGCAGAAACGCGCACGCCACGCCCTTTGAAATCTATTTCAAAGACCCATTTTTGTCGTATGCGTATTTAGCGTCCATTCCATTTTTCGTGGCGCTCCATCAGGCATTCAACGCGTTGGGATACATCCGAGAGAATAAGGCGTTCTCGCAGGCGACCGTGAAAGCTCTGCGGACTATAAAATTTTGTGCGTTAGCCCTTATCGGTTTTGTTGCGGTTGGAGAACTTTTCATTATGTTGGGCAATAGTGATGACCGTGCAGGCGAGGTTTTTATAGGCATCCTCATCACCTTCGGCTCTGTCGTTATCGCCACTGCGGCGACGATGTTTGAACGGATTTTGCAGAATGCCGAGGGGGGTGTAATTCCGAGAGGCCACAATACCAATTTCCTGTTGTGGACAGTCGGCTCGATTGGATTTCGCGCATAGCGCGTCTATCCCGCCTGGTGGCTCCAGGGCTCCCCATCACGTGAAGCGCCGGGGAGCGCAAATCCGATATTGGATAATTTCAGGACCCTAACCGGCGGGTTGAGAGGACCGCATCGAACCGCGCCTCTCACCGGAAACGGTTCGTCCGACCGCGGATGTGGCAGGAAAACCATAAAGGTGGCATATTCGGAATATGAGCAAAACTGCGCTGAATATAAGCGAGCTTACCCCCGAAGAGCGTCTGCGTTTGATCGAAGAACTATGGGACAGCCTCACGCAAAACCCTAAAGATGTTCCACTGACAATCGCACAGCGGGAGGAACTTGACAGCCGGCTCGACGATCTCGAACGGTCGGGGCCGGTGGGCATTCCTTGGGATGAGGTCGTCCAGCAAATTCGCTCTCGATCTAGGTGAAGCCACCGATCTTTCGGCCTGCCGCCGCGGCGGACGTTGAAGATGCGTCTCGATGGTATGAAAACCAGCGTGCCGGTCTTGGCGACGAGTTCCTTGCCACGGTGGGTGCTGTCGTTCAATCTTTGGCGGTGTATGCCGAACGCTTTCCTATCGTTTACCGGCAGACGTGCCGTGCAAACTTGCCGCGGTTTCCGTACAGCCTTTTCTATCGAATCGTTGATGATCAGGTTGTGGTCGTGGCATGCATGCACGGACGCCGACGCCCACGGCGATGGCAATCACGCAACTGATGGCTAACCATCGCACACCACTGCGACGTTCCGGAGGATGTTTGCCGATCTGCCTCTAGAAATTCAGCGTCAGGCTCGCCGCGCATACCGCACCTTCCGAGACAATCCGAAGTCTTCGATTCAAGCCAATTCATCCAAACGCACGCTATCTACCCTGCCCGGATCAGCTCTGATTATCGCATAGTGAAAGGCGACGGTCAGGGAAGAAGAAGAAGAGAACTCAGCTCATCAGTCTTCCGCCCGAGACGTTGAGCGATTCTCCGGTCGTGTGCGAGGAGTCGCTGGAGGCGAGAAACAGCGCGGCCTTGGCGACCTCGTCGTGCTTGGCGTATTTGCGCAGAGGCGTGAGGGAGAGGATTTGCGCTTCGTGGGCTTCCACCGACATGCCGAGATTTTTCGCGCGTTGGGCGTACATCTCGCGCAGGTCTGGCTCGTCCATGCCGCCGGGGCAGATGATATTCGCTCTGATCCCGTGCGGGCCGTATTCCTTGGCGATGGTTTGAGTCAAGCCGACCACGCCCCACTTGGCGGCACAGAGCGAGCCGCGCATCGCCATGCCTTCACGTCCGGCGGTACCGGAGATGCTAACGATGCTGCCGCTCTTTTGTTTGACCATTTGCTTCAACACTGCCCGGCAGCAGAGAAAGACCAACTTCAAATTGTAAAGAATCACGTCGTCGAATTCTTTCTCACTGATCTCGGTCACCGGCACCAGCGGGCCGCGGAATCCAGCGCTGTTGATCAGGATGTCGATCTTGCCGAAGCGCTTCACGGTCTCGTTCACTAGGCCGTTCACCTGGCGGTCGTCGCTGCAATCGGCGGTGAGGGCGACGGCTTTTCCGCCTTGCTGATTGATCGCTTGGGCGACGCCGTCGAGCTGGAGTTTCATTCTCTCCAAATCGACCAAGACGAGGCTCGCGCCTTCTTGAGAAAAAGTATGCGCGATCGTCTCACCGATGCCGCGCGCGCCGCCGATAATAAGGGCGGTCTGGCCGCTTAGTTTCATTCTGTCGTTCCTCCGCAAATCAACCGGCAGTTACTTTGACGGGTAATACTTTTCCATCAAGTTCTTAACGCCCGCTTTGGCGCACGCTTCATCAAACATCTGCCGCACGATGGCATCCTCGTCTTCATATTCGATTTGATTGCCGCCGAGCTTGACGTCGACGTCGGCCTTGCCGCGGCCTTCGCCCCACATCTCATGATATTTTTGGCTGCCCCAGCGCAGCGCCAAGTAGCGCACCGGTTCCGCACCGGAATTGAAATGTTGGTGAAACCAGCCGCCGGGCGGGACAACCAGACTGCCGGGACGCCAATCAAAGCGTTTGATCGCTTGTCCGCGCGGCCAGAGCAGCGAATATCCGCGGCCGGCGAGGATGATGACATGCGCGCCCGGCCCGTGAAAATGCGCTTTTTTGTAGCCGCCTACGGCAAACTGGGAGATGTGCCCGCATAATGTATTCTCAGATAGCTCCAGACGGACCTGGGAGCCGCCCCCGCCGCGCTCTTTCCATTCCAACAATTTCAGATTCTTTACATCGGACACGAAGTTGGTTTGCCAAGTTCGGCCGGAGTACCAGGTGCCGGGATTGCCGAAATAGTGCTCTTGCGAATTGAAGCGGTCGCGAAAGACGTAGGGACAATTGAAAATAAAATCCGTGTTGTGAATCAGATTGATCATGCAGGGCGCGCTGGTCACGGCGAGAAAGCGAGCGGGTTCGTCGCCATTGCCGTTGAAAAGCTGGTGCCAGGAATTGAGCGGCGGGGAGAATAGCGAACCCTCCTGCCATTCGAAGGTTCGTTTCGGCTTGCCCTCGTTCCAGATGGTGGTCGCGCCGCGCCCGCTGATCACGTAGATCAACTCCTCATACATGTGTTTTTCCGGCTCGAGGGCTTTGCCGGGAGGAATCTCGCAAATGTAAGCGTCGTTGGTTTCGCCCGTGCCTTCCAGGCACAGGCGCACGCCGAGACCTCCGGTGCGCTTCCATGGCTCCAGCGGCACCGTGGCGATGTCTTCGACGAAGAAGCTTTGAATGAGCGGAATACCTTCACTTTCGATCCACGCTTTGTAGGAACTTTTTTTCGGTGTGAGCGATTCCGTGGAGATTTTCGGCTCTTCCATCCAGCTTATTCCTCGATGAAGTCTTACGGCCGCCCGCGCGCTATCCGTTCAACTTGGAGTATTTCTCGCGCAGCTTGGCATAGCGCGCGCCGCCTTCTTGGGCGCCTTTGACGAAGTCTTCGGGCATTACATTGTACGGCGGTCGGATCGGGCCGGGCTTGCAGTAGCCCGAAGCGCCCATCAGGACTTTTTCCATCTGGATATTGTACGACGCGAACACGTCCTGGGAACCGGTGATCATGTGATGCGGTTCGTTGGCCCAGGCGATGTCATCGGCCACGGCTTTGGCCTGCGGCGCGCTGCCGTCGGCGAGCGCCTTCATCAAGGCGATCCCGACCTGCGGGCCGACCGACGGCATCCAACAGGTCGTTTGCGACGCCGGGGACATTTGCGCGAACTCATAAGCGAGGCCGACCGGCGGGACGAAGTTGACCCGGCCTTTGACCGCCGCCACTGATTCTTTCAAGATCGCCTTGCTGGAAAACTTCGCCGACATGACGGTCGGTGCCTGGTCGACGACCCGCTGCCAGAAATCGACGCCGAAAGGAAAGCGAAAGGCGCGCGGGTTGGCATAAACCATGATCGGAAAATCGGGAAAGGTTTGCGCCACGTCGTGATAGAATTTCACTGCCATATCGAGGGTCGCGGGCTGCCACATGGGAATGCCGAGAAGCGTGCCGGTGGCGCCGAGCCCCTTGACGAATTTGATCCGCCGGGCGATTTCATGGCCGCCCAAGGCGGTGGTGCCGATGAACGTAGGAATGCGCCCGCGCACGGTTTTCACCACACAATCCACGTAGGCCTCGTAATCGCTTTGCGAAGTCGTCGCGCACTCGCCCATGGTGCCGAGTGCCATGATGCCGGCGGCGCCGTCGCGCACCAAACTTTCAGATAACCGCGCGGTTTCGTCCAAGTCCACGGTATCGGTTGCATCGAGACGGTCGGCTCCGGCTTTCGCCGGCGTCGGCATGATTGCCAAAACTCCTCGTAGATCTTTCGCGCTAAGCATATTGGGACCTCCTCAATTTTGTTTGGGTCTTTTTCTGATCTTCTTGCCTTGTCTAACATGCGTCGTCAGCGGCAAGCAACGCGCGGCCTTGACAGCCGAACTGGCAAACGGCGCGTCAGGACTATGTTCCTCGGGGTCACTCGGGCTTGATAGGGCAGGGCTTCGACGCCTGCCTTGACGGCGCGGCGTAGCCAGCAGGCGTATTCCGCATCGATTTCGTCCGCTGGACGAAAATAGTCACAGTCGCCGCGTTGGACCACGAAAACAATCGCGGCGCGATGGCCTTGGCGTTTGAGCCGCATAAGCTCTTTAAGGTGTTTCGTCGCCCGTTCGCTGATCGCGTCGGGAAAGGCCGCGGCGCGCTCGATCGCGAGCGTGACGTTTTTCACTTCGACGAAGCAGCGCTCCTGGTTTCGTTCCAGGCAAAGGTCGAGGCGGCTGTGGGCGCTGACTTTGACTTCGCGGCGCACAATCGGATAGCCGCGCAGTTCGGCGATGATGCCGGCTTCGACCGCTTCAGCGACCAGTCGGTTCGGGTGCATCGTGTTGATGCCGACCCAGGCGCGATCGATCCGAATCATTTCCCAAGTGTGAGCGAGCTTGCGCTTGGGATTATCGCTCAGGGAGAGATAGACAGCGCTGCCGGGCTCCTTGCAGCCGAGCATGCTGCCGGTGTTGGTGCAGTGCGCGGTGACAATCCGGTCGTCGGCCAGTCGAACGTCGGCGAGAAAGCGCTTGTAGCGTTGAATGAGCGTGCCGCGGATGAGCTTCGATGGAAAACGCATGACCAGAGTTATAGCGAATGACGCCGGCGATTCCCAATCGTCGAATGCTTTCTTGAACTGGAAGTGGCGCTTTGTTAGCTTCGGATGACCAATTCACGGATGGAGACCAGATGGCGAAGCGATCACTGAAATACGTCGGCCATAGCGTTGCGCGTGTGGACGGCATAGAAAAGGTTACCGGCAAGGCGAAGTTCGTCGGCGACTTGAACATTTCCGGCATGCTCCACGGCAAAATTCTCCGCAGCCCCTATCCGCACGCGCGGATTCGTTCGATCGACGCGGGTTCGGCCGAGGCGGTCCCCGGCGTGGTTGCGGTTTTGACCGCGGCCGATATCGCTGACCTCAATCCGATTTACAACGGTAGACCCGTGATCGCGATGAACAAGGTGCGCTACGTCGGCGAACCGGTGGCGGCGGTGGCGGCGGTGGATTTGGCGACCGCCGAGGAAGCCCTGGCGCTGATTCAGGTCGAATACGAAGAGCTGCCGGCCGCGGTGGGCATCGAAGCGGCGCTGAAGAGTGATGCACCGCTGATTCACGAAGAGAAAAGCAGCAATGTCGGCACCCATGAAAAAGTCAGCCGCGGTAACGTCGACGCCGGCTTTGCCGAGTCTGACGAGATTGCCGAAGATTGGTTTACCTTTCCGATGGTTTATCATTACGCCATGGAGCCGCACTCGGCCATCGCGCACTACGGCGAGGACGAGATCACCGTCTGGTCGTCGGCGCAGCATCCGTTTCAGGTGCGCGGCGATATCTCGCGAGTCTTCAAACTGCCGCCGTCGAAAGTGCGCCTGATCATCAGTTATTTAGGCGGCGGCTACGGCAGCAAGTCCTACACTAAATTCGAACCGCTGGTGGTGGCGCTGGCGCGCAAGGCAAAGCAGCCGGTGCGCATCTGCAACTCGGTGGGCGAGTCGATGGTGACGGTGCGCCGCCACGGCGCGCGCGTGCGGGTCAAGACCGGCGTCAAACGCGACGGCACGATCATGGCGCGCGAGGCGGAAATTTATCTCGACACTGGCGGCTACGACGACAACGGACCGCAGGTGACAGCGCGCTCGGCGACGCGGGTGATCGGGCCCTACTGGATTCCCAACATCCGCACCGACGCCTATCAAGTTTATACCAATACCGGCTCGGCGGGCTCATACCGCGCCATCGGCGCACCGCAAGTGATCTATGCCGGCGAGTCGCAGATTGAAATGCTCGCGGCGAAGATCGGCATGGACCCGGCCGAGCTCCGGCTGAAAAATTTGCTTAAGAGAGGCCAAGAGCTGCGCTCCGGCCTGAAAGGCATCGACGCTAACTTGGCATCGAGCCTCAAGAGCCTGGTACGGGCGAGCGGCTGGAAAAAGTCGATCAAGAAAAAGCGCGCCGCCATCGGTATGGGTTGCGCGATCACCAACGCCGGCGCCACACCGGTCTCGGTAGCCTTGATTCGCATGCAGTCCGACGGCATCGCCAACATCGCCGCCGGCAGTACCGAGATGGGGCAGGGGGTGCGCACGACCTTGACTCAGATCGCCGCCGAAGAGCTGACGCTGCCGATGGAGCAATTCCGCATGGTCGGAGCGGACACCAAAGTGACGCCTTACGATAGCTCCACCGGCTCGAGCCGATCGACCACGCTGATGGGCACTGCGGTGCAAAAGGCGGCGCGAGACCTGAAGCAACAGTTGATCAAAATAGGCGCACAGACCATGGGCGTGAAGCCAAGGCAAGTCCGAGTCGAAGACGGCGCGCTGATCTGCGGCGAGTCGCGGCTTAGCTTCAAAGAGGCCTTCGAGCGGCGCTTCGGCAAGGGCTCGGGCGGAGAGATGATCGGCCGGGGCGAAGCCGGTCCGGAGATTACCGGCAACCAACTGCCGGTTTTCTGGGAGATCGGGATGGGCATGGCCGAGGTCGACATCGATCGCGAAACCGGCGAAGTGACGCTCAAGAAATTCATCTCGGTCGCCGACGTCGGCAAGGCGATCCATCCCGAGCATTGCGCCGCCCAAGAAGAAGGCGCGGCGATGCAGGGCATCGGCCATACGTTTTTCGAGCAATTGATCTACGACAACGGCCAGCTGGTCAATCCGAATCTGGTCGATTACCGGATTCCAACTTTTGACGACATACCCGAAGAGTTTCATACCGCGCTGGTCGAGAACGGCGATGGGCCTGGGCCCTTCGGTGTGCGCGGCATGGCCGAGGGCGGCATTCTTTCCGTGGCGCCGTCGGTTTGCAACGCCATCGATCGCGCCACTGGCGTGCGTATCAAAGATTTGCCGCTGACGCCCGAACGGGTTTGGCGCGCGTTGAAGGATGGTTCGAAGCCGTGAGCGACTCCCAACCCATGGCAAATTTTTTGATTCGCCCGGCGACAACGGCGGATGTGCCGGTGATCCTCGGCTTCATCAAGAAGCTCGCCGAATACGAGCGGCTTTCCCATGAAGTCGTAGCGAGCGAAGAGCTGCTTCGCGAAACTCTCTTCGGCCAGCGCCGCACCGCCGAGGTAGCGATCGCTTGCTTCGAGAAAGAGCCGGTCGGTTTCGTCTTGTTCTTTCACAACTACTCGACGTTTCTCGGCCGTCCGGGCATTTATATCGAAGATCTGTTCGTTGACGAGGCGTACCGTCGGCGCGGTTTCGGCACGGCTTTGCTTCACTACGTCGCCTACCTGGCGAATGAACGGCAGTGTGGCAGACTGGAATGGTCGGTGCTGGATTGGAACCGGCCGGCGATCAACTTTTATAAAAAACTCGGTGCCGTGCCGATGAGCGACTGGACGGTGTTCAGGGTGACCGGAGAAGCGCTGAATAAATTGGGCGGCGCGGAGAAGGAGAGTTAAAATCAGTTCTCTTTTCGCGTTGGGTGCTCGCGTTGGCGACGATCTCGCCTCAATCGCCTTCCAAGGGGATTGTAATCTTGATTTCCGTGCCTTTGCCGGGCGCCGTTTCGATTGTCAGTTGACCGCCGATTCTGCGAATTCTTTCTTCCATGCCTTTGAGCCCATAATGGCTGCTGCCGCTGCTCGATGCAGGATCAAACCCCACGCCATTGTCGCGCAGGCTGGCTTCGCAAGCCTGTTGCGTCTTTGTGAGGGCGAGATGCAACTCGGTGGCGCGGGAGTGACGGACGGCGTTTAAAATTCCTTCGCGCAGCGTAAAGTACAACTCGCGTTCGATCGGCAGCGGCAAGTCATGGGCGCCGACGGCGCAGTGGAAATCGAGATCGAAGCCCGTACGCGCGCAGAATATGTCCAATTCTTGCTTGAGCCGGCGTTCCAGGGTGCCCGCTTGCAGTTCTCCCCTGCCCTGGTTTTCGGTCAGTAAGTTGCGGATCTCGGTGATCGCTTTGTCGATGCCTTCTTCAATGGCGCGGAGTTCCGTTGCGAGTGCGGCGCGATTATCGAGCAGCTGGCGCCGTGAGCTTTCGGCGCGGAGTCGCGCGCCCGATAGCAGTTGTAGCACCCGGTCGTGCAGCTCGCGCGAGATCCGTTGCCGCTCGGCGGCAACGGCATCTCGCGCCTGATCGGTAGCTTTTTTGGTTATGTCAGCCAAGTTTCTTGCTCCGTCCCTTGCGCTTATTCAATAACCTTCGAGCGAATCAATCAATTAGCCAGGCCGGTACCTGGTACCTGCCCCGCCGCTCCATAGCTCGGGCGTCCGGCAATTGTTTGTCTCTTGGAACTACCGAGGCCTGCGGTTATCCGCCTTTTTACTTAGCGCTCAGATGGCGCGCCAGAAAATCCAGCGTGCGTGGCCAGGACGCCTCGTCGGCGTGACGCCGGTAGCTGTCCTTGGTGCTATCCATGAACGCATGCGCTGCGTCGGCATAAGAGTAAAATTCATGGGGCTTGTCGAGTTTCCTGAGCTCGGCGTCAAGCTTCGCCATGTCTTCGGGGGATGGATTGGCGTCATTCGCTCCGAAATGGCCTTGGATTGGACAATGAAGCTCGGCGGTGCGCTCGAACGGCGAAGGAAGGTCACGGCCCCATGCACGGAAGGTGTTGCCGGGGTAATACACCACGGCTGCTTTGAAGGCCGGATGGGCTGCGGCCAGCAGATAAGCGACGCGGCCGCCCATGCAAAATCCGATGACGCCGAGACGGGAACCGTCGACCGATCTCTGGCGCTTTAGAAATTCAATCGTCGCAGCAGCGTCGTTGATTATGCGCCGATCGCTGAGCCGCGAGCGACGGGTGACGAGATCGTCTTTACAGTCCGGTCCGTCGCGGTGGTAAAGGTCCGGCGCGGCAGCGAGATAACCGGATTGGGCAAGCCGTTGGGTCATCTGCTGGATAAACTCATCCACACCGCCTTGGTGCTGGATTACGACCATGGCCGGAAACGGATCGACGCCTTCGGGAACGCTCACATGCAGGCGCATGGAGCTGTTATCGGATTCCGTGGTTTGCCAGCTTGATTGAGTCATATCGCCTCCATAGTCGAACAGCTGCGCGCTCTTGATGCTCGCAGAGCCGTCTATTTTTGTTTTGGTTGTTTACGCCAACAGATCGACGATTGATAGAAGACTCGTCACCCGATCCGGGTCGGGGCGATCGTCCGTATTGTGCCGGTCGACGAGCATGCCCCTCAGGCCGGCGTCATTGGCGCCGCGTCGGTCGTTGATCTCGCTGTCGCCGACATGCAGACTCTCTTCGGGTCTGAGTTCGTAACGCGCCAGAGCGGCGTGAAAAATCTCGGGATCCGGTTTGGCATAGCCGACCCGGCTCGAAACAAAAATATCTTCGAACCATGAGCCGATCCCAAGACCCTCCAGGATTTGCACCAAGCGCGAATCGAAATTGGAAATGACGCCGAGAACCAAGCCCTGTTGTTTGAGCGCGACCAGCGTGCCGGTCACCTCGGGGTAGATCATCCACGAGCCGGCTTGGGCGAAATAGGCGAACAGCTCGTCGAAAAATTCGTCAAAGCGCGCCATCGGGCCCCAGGGCCGGAATATTTCCGCTACCACACGCTTCCACCAATCTTTTTCCAAGGCGCCGATGGTTGCCTCGCTGGCGCCGGGGAAAGCGAGCCGCGGTGCGGCCTCAAAGCAGGTTCGGAAGCGCTCCGCAATCTCGGCGGGCGAGAGCTGGACGCCATACTTGGCGGCGAACGCTACGTAGCTTTCACCGACGCCGCGGGTGGGTTTGATCAGTGTACCCGCTGCGTCAAAAAAAACCGCTTTGATCGTCATGATGTGTGCCCGGTGAAGTGGCGCTTTTGCGCAATTGCAACGACGCTAGCATGCTTTATAATTAAAATCGATGCAGGAAAAGGCCGCGCTTATAATCGTCGACGTGCAAAACGACTTCTGTCCCGGTGGGACCCTCGCCGTGCAGGACGGCGCGGCGGTGGTGCCGGCCTTGAATCGCTACATTGCCCGCTTCAAAGCCGCCGGACTGCCGGTCTTTGCCACGCGCGATTGGCATCCCGCCAGGACCGGTCATTTTAAAGACTTCGGCGGCGCATGGCCGGCGCATTGTGTGCAGGGCACAAAGGGCGCCGCGTTCCACCCCGATTTGAAGCTCGATGATGACATCATCGTCGTATCCAAAGGTACGGCGGCGGACGAAGACGCCTACTCGGGTTTTCAGGGGGCGGATCAAGCGCACATTCCGCTTGCCGAGCTCTTGCGCGCGCAGGGCATCAACAGGATTTTTATCGGCGGTTTGGCGACCGACTATTGTGTGAAAGCCACCGCGCTCGACGGTCTCAAACATGGCTTCAAAGTGGTTTTGCTCGGCGATGCGATTCGCGGTGTTAATCTTAACCCCAACGATTCCGACCTGGCTCTGAGCGCCATGGCGGAGGCCGGCACCGATCGCATTGCAAATGTTGAGGAACTGCCGTTCTAAGCGGCGCGCCGTCAACCGGGTTGCCCAATCGCTGGTTCTAGGGTTGAATGGCTAAATAAATTTCAAGTGAGAGTAAGGAGCACAGTTGACGAATCAATTCGAATTTAGCATGGAATTGGCGGCGGCGGAGGCGTCCGCCCGGGACGCCGGCGCCGCGGTCATGAGTCTTTTCAAGGGCAAATACGACGTGCGGGAGAAAAGCAAAAATAATCCGGTCACCTCCGCTGACCTCGAAGCCAATCGCATTATTCGCGAAAGGATCGGCGAGAGTTTTCCGCGCGATGGCTGGCTGTCCGAAGAAGATCAAGACAATTCTCGTCGGTTGGCCCTATCGCGCGTTTGGGTGGTCGATCCGATCGACGGAACCAAAGAGTTCATCGAGGGCGTGCCGCAATTTGCCATCTCGATCGCCTTCGTCGTCGAAGGGCGGCCCAAAGTCGCCGTGGTTTTCAATCCGGCCAACCAGCGTTTCTACAAAGCGTCGTCGGGGCAGGGCGCCTATCTAAACGATGCGCCGATTCACGTGAATCCGCGCAACGATATCGCCGGAGCTTTGCTGCTTGTGAGCCGTTCGGAGCCGCAGAAAAAATTTCAGGTGTTCGTCGACAGCTGCGAAATCAAACCCGTCGGCAGTATCGCCTACCGGCTAGCCAAGGTCGCCGGCGGCGACGGCGACGGCACGATCACTTTTCGAACCATCCATGAGTGGGACATCTGCGCCGGCGTATTGATGGTGGAAGAGGCCGGCGGCACAGTCGTCGACGGCGCCGGCGCGCGGCTGATGTTCAATCGCCAATTGCCCAAGCATCGCGGCGTCGTGGCCGCCAACCCCGCCTTGACGGCGGGTCTTCAGGGATTGTGGGCGCATGCGATGGGCGACAAACCGTTACCGGAGGCGAGCGGAGGTCGCAACTGATGCGTAAATGCTTGTATTGCGGTGAACGGGCCGGATTGTTGGGCCGTGTCTGCGGCGATTGTAAAAAGCTCCTCGCGCGGGTTGAGGAGCTGCGCGGCAAGGTGAGCTACGGGCAATTCCTCGACGGTCTGGGACAAACCGGTGTCGCCAAGGAAAAGATTTTAGTCTTTCTCAACGCCGATCCGGACAGTAACGGCAGCATTCAGGATCAGGTGACCGCTGAGATGTCCACTGAGTTGATGAACATCATGGGCATGTCCGGGCGCCAGACCGCCAAAGAGGTCAAACGAATCCGCGGTACCGTGGAGAAAGAATCCGAGAAAGCTTAAATTCGAGCCCGGCATGGAAGTCACAATTTATCTATCGCTGATTTTTTTGACACTTTACTTGGCGGGTTTGGTGATTCATCGCTGGATTTTTCTGCGCGATAAACGGCGCATGGCGGAAGAGAGCCGTAGCGGCGGACGGCTGGTTGCCAAGGTCGGCGATCTCGCTCCCGGGACGGTAAGAAAGTTCTGGCTGATCTGCCAGAAATATCGATTGGATGCATTTTTGATCAACGATAGAGGAAACTTTCACGCCTACGTGAATCGCTGCCGGCATATGCCGACGCCGTTGGATTTTGTCCGCGACGAATTTGTCAGCGATGACGGCCGATTTTTGAGATGTTATACCCATGGCGCGCTTTATGAGTTCGCTACCGGCGAATGCGTGGACGGTCCGTGCAAAGGCGAATTTCTTTACCGCCTACCGGTTCGGGTGGACCGGGAAGATGTTCTGGTGGGCTGTCCGGACGGCGACTTGAAGCATCTTGCAGATTGAGGAGCGACTCGATGGGCAAAGCGGAAAAAAAATCGGCGCGAAAAATGGTCGGTGCGGTGGGCGAGATCGAACATGGCAAAAGCAAGAAGTTCACCTTGCGCCGCGGCCAACGCGAACTGGAGGCTTTGCTGGTCAATTATAAAGGGCAGCACTTTGCCTACATCAATCGTTGCCCGCACACCGGCATTACGCTGGACTGGGTCAACAATCAATTCTTCAGCTCGGACAACCGTTACATCATGTGCGCGACCCATGGCGCGGTGTTCGAGCCGCCGACCGGAGAATGCGTCTGGGGGCCCTGCTTTGGTTTGTCGCTCCAGAGCGTGCCGGTGGAAATCGAAGAGGGACGGATTTACGCGCGTTTGCCAGGCGCGGCGGACGACGAGTGAGGTTTCGGCATCATTGAGGCGGCAAGCGAAACTCAGGAGCGCGCGATGGCAGATTGTCTTTTTTGCGGTATTGTTGAGGGAAGGATCAAGGCAAATCTCGTCTATCAGGACGAGCGCGTGGTCGCCTTCAAAGATATCAACCCCAAGGCTCCGGTCCACATTCTGATCATTCCGCGCAAGCATCTGCCCGGCGTGCTCGATATCGAGCCATCAGACGGCGCTTTGATCGGCGAGATTTTTCAAGTCGCCGGGCGCTTGGCGCGCGAGCATGGCATTGCCGAACCGGGCTTTCGCATCGTCGTCAATTCCGGCTCCGATGCGGGCCAGAGCGTTTTTCATCTGCACTACCATCTTCTTGGCGGGCGGCAGATGAGCTGGCCACCGGGATAGCCTAGTCACAATCTGCAGCTTCTTAATCAGCGATCGTGGAGGGTCCGATGATTGCCGACCAACCCTTTAGCGGGGCAAACGAGATGGCGGTGCAGCAATTTGTCGCCGCCGCCGACAAGCTGGGCATCGATCCCAACATAGCCGGCAGGCTGCGCCGGCCTGATCGCGCTATGATCGTCAGCGTGCCGACGCGCATGGATGACGGCCGCGTCCATGTGTTTACCGGCTATCGGGTCCAGCACAACGACGTGTTGGGCCCGTTCAAGGGCGGCATCCGCTACCACCCCGCGGTGACTCTCGGCGAAGTTTCCGCGCTGGCAATGTGGATGACTTGGAAATGTTCCTTGGTCGGCTTGCCGCTGGGTGGCGCGAAGGGCGGCATCGCCTGCGATCCGGCCGAACTGTCGCGTCACGAATTGCAGTCGATGACCCGGCGCTTCACCGCGGAGATCTTAAATATCATCGGACCCGATGTGGATGTGCCGGCGCCCGACATGGGCACCAACGAGCAGGTCATGGCCTGGATCATGGACACCTATTCTCAACATAAGGGCCATTCCGTTCCCGAGATCGTGACCGGCAAGCCGGTGGCCATCGGCGGCACGCTGGGTCGGCGCGATGCGACCGGCCGCGGCGTTGTTTACACGATCATAGAAGCGGCCAAGGAATTGCAAGTCGACTTGAGCAAGTGCACGGCGGTGGTACAGGGCTTCGGCAACGTCGGCTCGGTGGCGGCAAAAGAACTGGCCAACATCGGCGTAAAAATCATCGGCGTGGCGGACCGCACCGGCGGTTTCGTCGACACCAAGGGGCTGCCGGTCGACAAGCTCCTGGAAGTCGCGGACAAAAACCACAGCTTCGAGGGCTGCCCCTACGGCGACAAGATCAGCAATCAGGAACTTTTGGAGATACCCTGCGACGTGCTCGTTCCGGCCGCGTTGGAGATGCAAATCACTGAAGCCAATGCGGCTCGCTTGCGATGCCGCATCCTTGCCGAAGGCGCCAACGGCCCGACGACTCCCGAGGCCGACGCGATCCTTAGGGAGAAGGGAGTTTTCCTGATCCCTGACATCCTAGCCAACGCCGGCGGCGTGGTGGTTTCATATTTCGAGTGGGTGCAGGATCTGCAGAATTTTTTCTGGACCGAAGACGAAGTGAACAGCAAACTGCGCGATATTTTGGTCAAGGCTTTCCATCGAGTGCTTGAGATGAGCCGCAAACATTCGGTGGATATGCGTCTTGCGGCGCTGATGATCGGCATCGACCGCGTCGTCCGAGCGATGCTTTGGCGCGGACTTTACGCGTGACGGGCGCGGTCATTTTCGAGTTGTGCGGCTCGGGTGTCGCATTGAAGCTCAGCCAAGAAACTGCTAACCAAATGGGCAAGTAAACGGAGGAAGGATTCTGGAGAATGGTTCAAGCGACGCAACTCAGACCGGGGATGATCATCGTCCATGAGAGCGATCTTTACCGGGTCACCGCAGTGCATCATTTAACGCCGGGCAACAAGCGCGGTTTCATGCAGACCAAAATGAAAAACCTCAGGACCGGCATCGGCACGGAATACAAGTTTCGTTCGGAAGACCGCGTCGACCAGGCAATTTTGGACAACCGCCAGATGCAGTATTTGTACGCCGAGGGGGATCTCCATACTTTCATGGATATGGAAAATTACGAGCAAATCACTTTGTCGCCGGAGGACATCGGCGATTTGCTGTCCTATTTGTTGCCGAATTCCGTGGTGGGTATCGAATTTTACGAAGGTAAACCGGTGGGCATCAATCCGCCGTCGACGGTGGATCTGGAAGTCATCGACACCGAGCCGTCGATGAAAGGCGCCACCGCCAGCGCGTCGTACAAGCCGGCGAAGCTGGAGACCGGCGTGATTGTGCAAGTTCCGCCGTTCGTACAAGTTGGCGATAAAGTGCGTGTCGATCCGACCGATGGATCGTATCAGGAACGGGTCAAGTAGCCTTAATTTTTTCCAAGACTATCCGCACTTGTCGTTCGAGGCTGTCCAAGTCGCCGTCGTTTTCGATAACGAAATCGGCTAGCCGGCGTTTTTCTTCCAAGCTCATCTGCGCTTCGATATGCTTTTGAGCCGCGGCGGCGTCGAGCTGATCGCGCTGCTGGAGTCGCCGTCGCTGGGTATCGATGTCGCAGGCAACCAAAATCACCGGCCGAAGCGAATCTTGCAGGTTGCCCTCGAAGAGCAACGGAACTTCGTAGACCACGACTTGGAATCCCGCCGCCGCATGTTGGCGAATGCGCTCCTCGGCGAGGGCGCGGACACGCGGGTGAATGATCGATTCCAGCGTTTTCCTGGCCTCGGGATGGTTAAAGATGATCGCACGGAGTTTTTGCCGGTCGAGGGTTCGGTCGGGCTGCAATACTTCGGAGCCGAATGCGTCGACAATGTCTTGCCAAGCTTCGCGGCCGGGCTCGACAACCTCGCGGGACAAAGCATCCGCGTTGACGATAGCAGCGCCGAGCCGCTCGAGGATTTTCGCGACGGTGGATTTTCCCGAGGCGATGCCGCCGGTTAGGCCGATCAATTTCACGCCACACTATTGGCAAAATTGGTTTCGCCTTTCAACCGGCATGATCGAAACCCCCCGGTAAAAACCAGTGGAGGTGAAAAGAAGATGGCCAAGGTTGTGATCTACACAACCAACTATTGCCCCTATTGCACCGGAGCCAAGGCCTTGTTGCAATCCAAGAACGTCGAGTTCGATGAGATCGACGTGACCGAAGACCCGCAGCGCCGCCAGGAGATGGAACAGCGATCGCGCCGCTGGACCGTGCCGCAAATATTTATCGATGGAAAGCCGATCGGCGGTTACGATGACGCGCGGCTATTGGATGCCAAGGGCGAACTCGACCGTTTGCTCGGAATTGATGCGAAGTAATCAGTTCCGCTGAGGTTAAGCCGAACCCTATTTAGCGAGGCGAGTGGATGAGAAAATTGGAGGCGGCGAGCGGATTCGAACCGCTGCATCGAGGCCAAAAGACTAAAAACAAGAAGTGATACGGAGTGTGAAAGGGCCTGGATTACCAGGCTTTTTTATTTTGGGGTTGTTACCGGGTGCTACGGTTTGTCACCTGGTTTGGCACAAAACCGGAACGTTTTCTGGAACGTTTTTTTTGCCTATCCGGCAACCTTCAACGGTCGCGGTCGGAGAAGGCACGACATGCGATTAGGCTATTTTTCGCGCTCCGATAGGTTGACCTGGTTTCGGCATTCAATCTTGGTGGATTCAAATTTTTAGACGATCCCCTGCCGGCGCAGCGAAAACAGCGTGGCACCGAGACCCAACAACATGAGGAGAGCAGACCCGGGTTCCGGTACCGCAGCGGAAGGAGTTGAGGGCGTAAAAGTTAGGTTCTCGATATGCCCTACCACGGTTCGGAAGTCTGGAGGTACGGTGGAGCTGTTACTATAAGAAAAAGCGACATCATCAACCCAAAGCTCGAACGCTCCGCTACCCTGGGCGTTGGTATACGTAAGATTTTGATGGGTGTTGTCGAAGTTAATCGTAAGCGAACTGCCGTTTTGGAACTTACCAGCTCCTTGGGTGCTAATGGTACCGTAGATATCCGCGGTGAACTGCTCGGGGCTTCCTGACACTGTCGGATCTGTAAAAGTGATTTTCAAAGTGAAATCTGCAACCCCATCCTGGGTGCCAAAGGGCTCAGTACAACTATTACCGCATCCGTCTAATGTAAATGTACCAAGGTTTGTAAGATCAGTCGGTCCTGGACCCACTGGCACATTAAGATTAAAGCTGGCACCCGAGAAGGTCAGGTAAGTGGCGATCGTGGTCGGCGAACTGCTGTTTGTATCGCCCGTGAAGGTGACAGCCTGTGCGGTCCCTCTGAAGCCGAGAGCTCCAATGAGAAGTGTTGCCGCTAATAAACTCTTACGTATCCTGAGATTCATATATGTTTTGCTCTCCTTTTGCCGCAGTTCGACGCTTGTTCGTGAGGGCCATCACTGCCACCCGGTGCCTCAGCATCGGCAACATGCGCCCTTGGTTTTTTACTGTTGGAGCAATTACCGGACCATTTTGGGAGATTTGAAATTACTCGGGTTTTTTCAATCGTAGATGGAGCTATGTGTAAACAAAGATTGCAAAAAAAACGATCAAAAATTCGTTTCTCAAAATTTTCTGACTTTGTAAACGTTCATTGAGTAAAAGTGTAAAAGTCCCTTATACTTTTTGGCTTGGGATTCTCGCCGGCGGTTGTCTTAACCCTAAGACACAATGGCAACTCTGCCACGCCGCGCGACAGAATTGGCAATTGAAGAGTTCAACCCGTCGAGAGTATGGAATCACCTCTATAGTTTCTTTGAACGCAGTGGATGTTTTTGGCGCTATTGGAAAGAAATAGAATGATTACTCCGACTCTAGATAAGACCAAACCCTATGAACCGACGGAGCGAGAACAGGCGGCGCTTGAGGCGCACGCCGGGCGGGTGAAGAAAAGCCCGCCGGCACCGCGGCTTAAGTCGTGGCATCAAGACAACGTCGCGCAAGTCGTGGTGGATCACCCGAGCGGCGGTCACGGGCAAGCGTTGCTTATGGAAGCGCTGGGAACGACCGACACGGACTTTTTGGTGGGCATCGTAAGCCAGCTTGGCAACGCCGGTTCGATCGGTCCGAAGGTGGACGAGCAGGCGCTGAATTTTTTGCTCTCCGTGGTGAAAGGAATCCAGCCCAAGGACCAGTTAGAAACGATGCTGGCGGCGCAAATGGCCGCGGTTCACTCGCTGACCATGAACTACGCCCGGCGGCTTGCTAACGCGAACGCATTGCCGCAACAGGAGAGCGCGGAGCGCGCCTTGAACAAGCTGGCGCGGACGTTTGCGGCTCAAGTGGAGGCGCTGAAACGCTACCGCACCGGGGGCGAGCAAAAAGTGACGGTCGAGCATGTGACCGTCAACGAGGGCGGGCAAGCGATCGTCGGAAACGTCTCGAACAACCAAGCGCGGGGGGCGGGTGCCTCAGAAAATCGTTGATTACCCCATGCCACGGGTGCATTGCGGAGCCCGAACCAGGGCCGGCGGTTCATGCCGACAACCCGCCATGTGCAACGGTCGTTGCCGACTCCACGGCGGCAAAAGCAAATCAGGCAGGGACCACGGGCGCTACAAGCACGGGTATTTTACACGGGAGGCCATGACCAGTAGACGGGAGTGCGCGGATCTGTTGAGGCTGGCGAAAAGACAAGTAGATGATCTAAATAAGGCAAGACTTTACTAGTCTTAGTGCTTTAAGGCCCATCACTAACCGGTCGCTGGAGTTCGGAGAGCGAGCGGCGCGAAAAAAATCGATCTGGTTTCACGTCGCCAACGCGTTTTCGCTTCTGATCTCGACCTTCGAGCCGGCGGAGCGGGTCAGCTTGACTAAATCAAGGTGATCTCGAACTACAAGGGATAAGGACGCACCGCGGCGAATTTCACAGGATTGAGTCGTAGGAAAATCAGTTCAATCCTGCGATAGCCGCTTGGTTTCTCCATCGCCTGGTTGATCGTTTTCAATTTCGCAGTGACAGTTAATTGATCATTTCTTTTTTGGTTCAGCAGCTCGAAGATTCTACCGATTTCCGTTCTCGGTTATTTAGGAATATTATAATCGAGTACGATCTTGTTTTTCTCCGGCAAGTTTTCTAGAGGAGCGGAACCATGAAAGTTACGCGAGTCTACTCCGGAGCGGATGGCCAGTCTCCTTTCGACGAGATCGAGGTGGAGATTGAAAAACTCCAGCCTGGCGATGGTATCATATTCCGCCACGCTCCCCCTGACTATCTCAACGACTGGCATCGGGCGCCTACACGGCAGTATGTCATCAACCTGTCAGGTGAAAGCGAGATTGAGATCGGCGATGGCACCAAACGGCGCTTCGGGCCCGGCGATATCTTTCTGGTAGACGATACTTCTGGGCTCGGTCATATATCACGAGCCGTGGGTAACCGGCCGCGCGTCTTTGTGACAGTCCCCATAAAATAGCCCCAATCGTATCCATCCCCCTAGAGCGGAGCCAATGGTCTATAGTCAATTACGCTTGGCCTCGGTCCATAAGAATCAAGACCAAATTTCGCGTCAGTTTGAACTGTAAGGCGCTACAGTTTGATTCCCTCACTCCTTAATCGCCCTCACCATCGTCACCACACTTTTGTTGACGGCAAGAAACGGCGCCTCCCATTTCATTTCCGGGTCGGGTAACGCCTCAACTTTAACCTCGGTCAACGCAAGAAAATGTTTGTCCGGGCTGTTGAGGAAATCTGATAATCGGGAACCGTAACCGCCCTCACCGGCGAGCGGTATAAACAGTTTCCCTCTAATCTTGTAGGTAAAGGTGCTGGGGCGCAACTCCCCGGCACCTTCGACCTATGCAGACAAAAAACAATCCACTAACCGCGAAATTTCAACAACCGCCGACGCATTTCCCATTGCGGTTAAATCGCATCTCAACGCCGCTTAAGGGCACATGCACGTCGATCATTCGGTCGACAAGACCGATGAATCTTGCCGTCTTGGTTCCAGGCTGAACCACTCCGCCGGAGGTGGCCGCTTCGTTCGCGTGCGAAGGGATCACGGAGTTGGGCTTGACGAGTTTGTTTATTGCGAAGGCGGCTTCTTCAGGACCCGTGCTGAAAACATCGCCGATATTGATCACGGCCAGCTTAGCACCGTATTGCTGCCGAACGACCGTTTCCATATCGGATACTACGCCGGTGTCACCGGACAGATACACGACCAGGCCGTTAGAGAACTTAATGATATAGCCCTCTTCGGGACCGACATAGGCTGTAAGGCCGTCAGCGGGAGGGTTTGTAAGAAACACGGCGGACACACCATTGCTGTGTAGGGCGCGCACCGTGGCAAACGTGACACCATTGATCGTTATCTTTCCGCCGGGACGCAGGGTTGCGGCTTGGTTGGCCGCTCCCCCCGCAGCCGAAATCTTGGCATTCAGGAAAGCAGGCATCTCCCCGCCTACGAGTACTGTGGAACCTTTTGCGGCCGCGATTTCGGCGAAGTTGGAATTGGGAGTCTTGTCGACCGTGGCGGTGTTGTCGCCGCAGGCCCCGGGATTAACCGTAGGAATCGCTTTATCGCCGATATGGTCGACGTGGACATGGGAAAGCAGCATGACGTCGATAACGTCCAGCCTTGTATCCGACCCTCCCGTTACCGTGCGACCGGGATCGTAAAGGATCCTTAACCCGTTTGGATCCTCGAATATCAGTGCCCGATCGTTCCGGCAAAATTCTCCATCATTGCTACCGAGGGGTGTAATACGCACCTGATTCTGTGCCCACGCCGAAGACCATCCGAGAAACAGAAAGCTGGCAACAAGAACGGCATACATTGCACATCTTGGCTTCATCGCTTATTCCTCCCTTTTCTAGCTTTTTGATTTGTGTCGATTTAACCGGAAAAGATCCGGTGCGGCGGGCTTCGAGCATGACCTGAAAATCGGAAAAGAAGAGCGGGTTTCACCTTTATCTCGCAAGCCAAATTTTGGAACGAAGGAAGAAAATACTAGAAACAGTTTAGAACATTTGTCGCATATCGAGATATTTTCGGACAGTCAAGTACGAAATATCGGTCGAATGGGACGATCGGCCGAGCTGCATCAGTGCGAAAATAAGTTCTTTGTCATTAAAAATCCCCGTATTTTGGGTAAAGTTCGCGTTAAAAAACGAAGTTCAACCAGCGGGGAGCTTCACAGCAACCTCGGGCCAGAGGTGATCAGGGGCGGGCCGGCGTCAACGCTTAATCAGCCGGCCGAATGCACTCCGGGCTGTCGTTCGCAGGAGAGTTAACCAGCGTCGAAACGTCGTGCGTTTCCATTAGCTCTGAGGGAAAGGGCTGTAAGTTCGCCGCAAGCATCATTGCAGAATTGACGGCGCATCTTGGATCGAGCCACTGTAATCCCATCTCCCTGTCATAGATCACCGGCATTCGGTTGTGGATCGGACGTAGCAACGCGTTGGGCTCGCACGTGATGATTGTGAACGTGTAAAGCTCCCTGCCGCTCTCACGGTCGCGCCAGAAATCCCACAGCCCCGCAAAGACAAAAGGCTCGCGTTTCTTGAGACCCACCCACACCGGCACCTTACGCTTGCCCTCCCTGCGCCATTCGTAAAATCCATCCGCTGGAATGACGCAACGCTTTGTGCCCACCAAACGCTTGAACGACGGCTTTTCAAGCAGGGTTTCGGCGCGGGCGTTAATCATCCTGTTTCCAATTGTGTGATCTTGTGCCCACGACGGCACCAAACCCCATTTCATTAACTTGCTTTCGTTATTCTCGTCGTTCTGTAGGATTACCGGCACCTCCTGTGACGGCGCAATGTTGTAGCGGGGACCAAAGGAAAGATCGCCTTGGAGGCTCCACCGGACTTTAATCTCGCGGAAGCTGAATGTTGCTGTGAATCGGCCACACATGGGAACGATTAAAAAACGTTCTAGTCTAGAATCCGGTGCGAGGGGAAGCGTTCAAAGCCGTTCTCGCTTGAGAATTTTTCGCCCTGCGATGATGGCAACATAGGCGAATGCAAGCGCAATGATAATGACCCAGTACAATTCGAGACTCGCGAGCATACCATCGCCGATGAAGGCGAAAATACAAGCGATAGCGAGAAAAATAGAGAATTGTAACCAGTATGCATAGCCGTTCCCTTCAATACGTCGTATCTGTAACTGAGACGATTGCCATCAAAACAGCCCCCACCCCATGCCTACGCGGTAAAGCATTTTGGTTGGAGCACATTCATATCGCACGATCGGCAACTCATCCTCAGTGTATAGATTAGGCGAATCCTCTCTGACGGTCGCTTTTGCTTTCAATTTGCGCTGTCTCTCTTTCACCCAATCTTTCTGCTTCACGCTCCTATCCCAGTCGCACAACAATTCATATTGATAGAAGTCGAGAAGTTCCCATTTTGGCAGGGGCGTTTTAAAGGGTTGTGGCATGATTTCTACCAGTCGTCTTGAAGAAATAGTTCTTTCGTAAAGCCCGTACCCTGGAACTTCTACACCTGTCTTATTTATCCAACCTCGATAGATTAGCAACGCCTCATCGGTAACCGTAATTAATAGCCCTATGCCAAAAAATAGAACGAGGATTTTCGCAACATTGTTCATCGAGTCTGGCAGGCTGCTGAAAGATTGACTCGCAGCATGTTTTGTCTTGTTGTTTTCATTGTTGAGGGGGTCGAAGAGATTGATTGTCGGTATTTTTCAGACCTCAGACGCGCTTGCGAGGCTCCCGCGGACACACGACGGCCCTCGATTTACGTGGCCGGAACTGCGGAGGCCAGATTTCGCATGCGCGCCAGATTATAGGCAGCACAGGCAAAGGTAAAGATCCAATGGACTTTGCACACCCGCGATGGCGCACCTTGCGCATCAGCGCGATGGTCTTCAGCCAGCCGAAGCATTCCTCTATCCGTTTCCTCTTTCTCTGGCTGAGGGCATACCCAGCATGTCTGGTGGTGCGGCCATCAATAGCGCTCCCGCCGCGCCTTGCGAGGTTATGCGCTACATGTGGCACCACTCTCCTATGCCGGCACTCTTTCACGAAGTCCCGGGTGTCAAATCCTTTATCTCCAACGCTCAGCGGTTGGGTTCCCCCAATCTGCTCCAGCATTACCAGTACGGCATCGCGTTCCGCGGTCCCGTTGGCCTGGAAGACTTCCGTGTCCATGATCAGTCCATTGCGGTTTTCCACCAACAGATTCCCGCTGTAACTCAACTTCGACTCCTTGCCCTCGCCTTTGCGCGCCAGCAGCGCCTCGCCATCGGTCTTCGACTCGTGCGTCTCATTGGATCGCCGCTCGCCGCGAAAGTTCACCGTGGGATCGCCCGGATCATCCGGCGGAGGCAATGGCTTTCCCTTTTTCGGCTGGAAACTCTTTGCGCTCGCCCAGGCCTCCAGCAGCGTACCGTCCACCGTGAAATGCTCGTCCGAGGTCAGACCCCTTGCCCGGGCCACTACCCGCGCCAGAAACTCTTTGGCCACCTCGGCCTCCAACAATCGGTCGCGGTTCTTGGTGAAGGTGGTCGCGTCCCAGACTCCCTAGTCTGCATTCAGCCCCACGAACCAGCGGAACAAAAGGTTGTAGTCCATCTCTACCATCAGCAACCGCTCCCTACGGATCGAATACAGCATCTCGAGCAACTGCGCTCGCAACAGTTTCTCCGGCGCTATCGAAGGACGGCCTACGCAGGCGTACATGCTATCGAATCGTCGCGAAAGCTGGCTGAGGACTTGATCCACCATCGCTCGGATGCCACGCAACGGATGGTCTTTGCCCACCCGCGCCTCCGGCGACAAATAACTGAACATGTGATTCTGCTGCTGGTCTTCTCCACGCATGTCTTTTTCTACCATAGTCGCCTGTGGATTAGGACTAGTTTTTCAGCAGCCTGCTAGAGCGCGGGTCGATCACGATCATTCAGAGCAAGACTCTGCGGCGAAAGACCATCGCTATCAACGAGCCGGCGCGGCAGGCGCTCAACTGGCTTCAAGAGAACCGCTACGGAGAGCTGCTCTTTATGTGGCCGTGGGGCGCGCCAATCGGCAAGGTGACCGTCTACGATGCCTTCAAAAAGGCCTGTGGTGCGGTCAAAATCGACGATTTCCGGTTTCATGACCTGCGGCATACCTTTGCGTCTCATCTCGTCATGGCGGGTGTGGATTTGGTCACGGTGAAGGAATTGCTTGGCCACAAGACTATCAACATGACGAACCGCTACACTCACCTTGCCCAAGAGCACAAGGCGCAAGCCGTGGCGAAACTGAGCGAACGGATGCACGCGGAGAAAACCGCGACGGACGCTCAAGCGGAGATCGTTTCAGAAGAATTGAAACACGCTATCAACGCGGTTTTGACACCGAAGTTGGCACAAAACCGGAACATTTTTTTAGTGAGAAGAGGGCGCGGACTCGGAATCGTCAACGATTTCAAAGATGAATTGGAGGCGGCGAGCGGATTCGAACCGCTGCATCGAGGTTTTGCAGACCTCTCCCTTAACCACTTGGGTACGCCGCCTTGTTGTCTAGCTAACATGAAGATTTCACGACTTGCAACAACGGCGCAAATTATTGACAATCCAGAGGGAAACACGTAATTAAAACAAACTGACGAGGAGTATTTGTAATGGCAACGATGATCACCAGCGATTGCATCAATTGCGGGGCGTGCGAACCTGAATGCCCGAACAACGCAATTAGCCAGGGTGATCCGGTTTACGTCATCGATCCGAAGCTGTGCACGGAATGCGTAGGCTTTCATGATTACGAAGCTTGCGCCGCGGTTTGTCCGGTCGATGTATGCGTGACCGATCCAAATAATATTGAAGCTGAGGACGTCCTCATCGCACGGGCACGTTCATTGCATCCCGAGACCGACTTCGGCGAAAATTTCCAATCTCGCTTCCGAAAGGACAAGGCGGATGGCGCCGCGAAACCGGCTGTTGAAGCCGCTGCGTCACCGGAAAAAGCTGCGCCTGTAGCCGCCCCAGCGCCAAAACCCGCGGCGGCACCGGCGCCAGCTCCATCTGCGGTCGCCGTCACTGCCAAAGCTGCGTCCCAGCCAGCGCCCGCGGCAGCGCCAAAACCAGCGCCCGCGAAAAAGGAGCTGAAGCCGAAGAAAACATTTCCCGGCGAGCTACCGATCAGTTTCGACGAAGCGCTTATCAAGTACGCTGGCCGCGGACCGAATCTAACGGGAGCTTTTCGCTGGGCGATCATTCTTTTACAGCCGATAATTGGCGCGCTGCCGCATGCCCTTAAGAAGCGGTTTGAGAACGAGCTGCAATCGCCGCTGTTTACCTCGGCGGGGTGCACCGCGGTTAATATCTTGCACAATGCAGTTCTGTATCCCCTCGCGAGTATGCTGATCGCGGTCGGTCTCAACGGTGCGCGGATAATTTTTACCAAGGACATCAATTCCTATATTCTGATTGGCCTGCTCCTGGCGGCAGCGGAAGGAATCTTTCGCTTGAAAGATGGAATCTTTGGGCTCAAGCCCGCCGATGAAATAAACTTCCTGCCGTCTTTCTATGGTGCGCCGCTCGGTATCATCCTCGAGCCGCTGCTGGCGAAGTACGCGGGTTTGGTCCGAGACATTCCAATTCCCGTGGACGGTTTTTATTCAAAAGGATTTGTCGATAAGCTCGAACGTGAACGGCGCTACGGTAATGTCTACACGGTGGAAGACCGCGGCGGTGCCTATCTGGTCCGAATGGAATTCCCGCGCTGGACGCCCGATATCGGCATCCCAAACCGGAAACAGTTGCCGGATGAGATGCCGGACTACGATTACGAGCTAGCGTTGCCGAACGGGCAAATGATCATCAAAGGCAAATGTACAGATGAGAAGGTGCGAAAAATCTCGTCGAGTGTCGGAGCGTTTCCGCCGGAATTCGTTACCGTCATTCCCTTGCGCGAGAAAAGTGCCGGGTTTGCCCATCGATATGACGATAAAGTCCTTGAAGTTCTGGTCGCTAAGGGGTGATTCTGGCTCGGAGAACGGCGATCGATCACGAAACTAAGTTGAGTTCAGACTCAACCGGAGAGCCACAGGGGGATGACAACGCCTGTGGCTCTTTCGCTTCTGGGGCCGGTTTGAGGTTTCGGCCGATAACCACCGAAGATCTTGATGAAATTATGGTGATTGAAAGGACCTCGTATAGCGTTCCTTGGAGTGTCAATTTTTTTCGCCAGGAGTTGCAGGTTGCCTGTGCTCGTTCGGTGCTCGTCGAGGCCGATGGAAAAATCGTGGGTTACGTTCTCTTCTGGCTATTGCCGGGGGCAATCGATATTCACAATATTGCCGTGCACATCGACTATCGTCGCCGTGGTATCGCGCATATGCTTCTGGACCGGGTCGTGGCCGAGGCGAGGGGTCGCGCCATACTTCGAGTTTTACTTGAGGTACGGAAGTCTAATTTAGCGGCACAAAAACTCTATGAAACTAAGGGGTTTGTGATCACCGGGATCCGAAAGGGTTATTATTCGGATAATGGCGAAGATGCCTTAGCGATGACGCTTGAGCTGCCTAGTGGTAGTTAGCCTTTTGAAATTCGGAGTGGCCTGTTTATAGGCTCGGTAAGCGCTTAATATTTTATACCTAAACAATTGAAAGGACTGTATAATTTGCAGGATACCTCGTTCCCTTGACGGCCTCTGCTTGTCTGGTGTATAGATTAAAAGTTGATTAAAAAATTTAGCGGTCAACTGTTAGACCGCTAAATTTTTCGAAGGTTCCTAGCACCGGATGAACGAGAGCGGAATGATCGAAACGCCCCAAGAAGACCCGCCGCCGATTAATCTGCCGCCCATCCGTTCAACCTTCCAACAGCCCTTCTCGTACGACCATAAACTTTCCTTAGTTTCCATCGGCAGGAGTTCGACTTTGCGAAAACGGGTGACAGTTTCGATTTAGGAGGGAATGAGTATGTTTAAAATCGGCGAGAAGGTTGTTTATCCGGCCCATGGGGTCGGCGAGATTGAGGCGATACGATCCCATGTCATATTGGGCACCGAGAAGAAATTTTACATGCTGCGAATTCTCGAGACCGATATGAAGATCATGATTCCGATCGACAATGTCGAATCGGTAGGTTTGCGAAAAATTATCGATCGCGCCATGGTGACGAAAGTTTATAAAGTGCTGCGACAAAAGAAAGTTGAAACGGACCAACAAACCTGGAATCGACGCTACCGCGAATATACCGAAAAGATTAAGACCGGTTCCATCCTCGAAATCGCCAAGGTCTTACGGGATCTTTTCGTTTTGAAGGGCGACAAGGAGCTTTCTTTCGGTGAAAGAAAGATGCTCGATACGGCGCGCAACCTTTTGGTCAAAGAGCTTTCGATCGCGCGCTCCCATTCGGAAGAGAAGATCATGGAGGAACTGCGTCATATTTTTACTCATTAAGTTTGTTATGCCTTAACCACAAAAAGCCGGGAGTGCTGCTCTCGGCTTTTTTTTTGAATAGGTAATGCGAGTAACCGCTATTATACTGGCTGCTGGCGAAGGCCGCCGAATTGGCGGTGAGATTTCCAAGACTTATTTGCCCATCGCCGGGCGAGCGTTGGTGCTGCGGACCCTGGACCGCATGTTTTCGGCCCGTACGGTCGACGACGTCGTATTGGTTGTTGCCGCCGGCGAGTTTGCCCGCTGTGAGTCCTTGCTGAGCGGCGATATCGGTCTCCGAAATCGCCGCTGGAGTATGCAGCGCGGCGGCGCCACCCGCCAGCAGTCGGCAAAGCGCGGTCTGGAACGCGTCGGCACCGATACCGATATCGTGATCATTCATGATGGTGCCCGGCCTTTCGTTTCCGCCGCGCTCATTGACCGATGCGTCGAGGCCGCCGCCGACAAAGGCGCAGTGGTGGTCGGGCTGCCGGTGCGCGATACCATCAAGTTGGTGTCGCCGGACGGTTTGATTCAAACCACTCCCGAGCGCAGCGGCCTCTGGGAAATTCAAACGCCCCAGGTATTTCGACGAGATTTGATTGTTGCGGCACACGAACGGGCCGAGCGCGAGGGCGTTCAAGTGACCGACGATGCCATGGCGGTGGAGCGCGCCGGCGAGCCGGTTTACGTCCTCGAAGGCGAACGAAACAATTTTAAAATTACTCTGCCTGAAGATCTCTGGCTTGCCGAATCATTGATCCGCGAAGGAAAAGTTTCTTAAACCGCGCTGTTTTTTAGGACCTCATTCAGACTGCCGCTGCGGAATCCCTGCAGATCCAAACTGATGTATCGGAACCCAAGCTCTTTGAATTTTTTGACGATGGCATCTCTGATGCCAATTTCGAAAAGCCGTTCGATTTCGTTTTGAGCCACTTCGATCCGCGCCAGATCGCCGTGATAGCGCACGCGAAATTCACGGAAGCGCAGTTCCTTCATGAAGACTTCGCAGCTGCCGACTTGCTTGAGCCGTTCGAGATTGATCGCTGTGCCGTAGGGAAAACGCGAAGACAAACAGGGGCTCGACGGTTTGTCCCAAGTCGGCAAATTGAGCTCTCGGCTGTAACCCCGAATGTCGGCTTTGGTCATCTCCGCTTGGACGAGGGGATGGCGCACGCCCCATTGGTTTGCCGCCTGTAACCCCGGCCGGTGATCCTGCAAGTCATCCAAATTCGTGCCGTCGACGATGGTTGCAAGACCGAGCTTGTCGGCCTCGGCGCGACAGATTCTGTACAGTTCGTCCTTGCAAAAAAAACAGCGGTTAGCGGGATTTTGCGAAAAAGACGGATTTTTTAATTCGTGCGAGTCAAGAACGATGTGGCGGCAGCCTAGGCTTTTAGCAAATGCATTGGCGGCATCAATTTCGCCGGACGGCACCGTGGGCGAGGAAGCCGTTAAGGCAATGACCCGATCACCGAGAGCCAGATGCGCCGCCTTGAGCAGAAAGGTTGAGTCAACCCCGGCGGAAAAAGCCACCAGCAGCTCGTCGCTTTCGCTCAAGAGGCCGATTAGGTGTTCGAATTTTGCGTCCATCGCTTATCGCTAAACAGATCCGTGCTCAGATAATGCTCGCCCTTGTCGGCGAAGATCGCGACTACCACATGCCCTTTGCCCAGGTCCTTCGCGACTTTTAGCGCCGCGCAGCAGGCCGCGCCCGAAGAGATTCCAACCAAGAGGCCCTCCTCGGCGGCCAGGCGTCGCGTATAAGCCGTCGCTTCTTCATCGCTTACCTTGATCACTTCATCGAGGATCTGCCGGTTCAGTACGGCAGGAATGAAACCCGCGCCGATACCCTGAATCTTGTGAAAACCCGGTTCTCCACCTGAAATCACCGGCGATGCGCCGGGTTCGACGGCGCAAATGCGCACGCCCTTCATTTTTTCTTTTAATATTTCACCGACCCCGGTTATTGTCCCGCCGGTGCCGACCCCGGCGATGAACGCGTCGATGCGCTTGAACTGCTTCAGCAATTCAACCGCGGTAGTTTTGCGGTGCATTTCCGGATTGGCGGGATTGTTGAACTGCTGCGGCATATAGTAATCGTCATGTTCCTGCAGCAGCTCTTCGGCTTTATGAATCGCGCCGCCCATGCCTTTGGTGTCCGCCGTGAGGATGAGACGGGCGCCGTAGGCGCTCAAAAGACTACGCCGTTCCTCGCTCATGGTGTCCGGCATGGTCAATACCAAGCGGTAGCCTTTTACCGCCGCGATCAGGGCCAAACCGATCCCGGTGTTACCGCTGGTCGGCTCGACAATCGTCGCGCCGGGTTTGAGCTTGCCCTGGCGCTCCGCGGTGTCGATCATGTTCAGGCAGATTCTGTCTTTGACCGAGCCGCCCGGATTGAACGACTCCATTTTTGCCCAAACTTCAGCGTCGTTTTTGCCCGGAAGCATTCTCAGCTTAACCACGGGGGTGGAGCCGATGAGATCCAGTACGGATCGGGCGCCATTCAAGCTTGCCACAATTTATCTCGTCTTTCTTGAAAGGTGTGAAATTCGAATTAGGTTTGATTCGATGCTATATTCTAAGGTTGTCAATGTCAATAAAACCAAAAGCAACGGCTCCCGCCGAGCCGCACGGCGCGCGCACTTGCGTCATTTTTCCGGGTGCGCTCGGTGATTTTATTTGCTTCCTGCCGGCTCTGGGCAAGCTCGCCGAACGCTCGCAGCTCGATCTATTCGCACAAAGCCAGTTTGCCGAAATCACTCCCGCGGGCGTGGCGGTGCAGTCGCTGGAGCGGCCCGAATTTCGCCAGCTGTTCGCATGCGAACCGCTGGAAAGTGAGAGCCTCAAAAGTTTCTTCGGCCTCTACGACCTGGTTTATTCATGGCTCGGCAGCCGGAACGAGCAATTTGTTGCGCGCCTGCAAGCGCACGCCGGCGGTCGGGCCTTGCTCTTCCCCTTTCGTCCGGAATCGCCTCAGGGTCATCAGGCGGATTATTATCTCAGCTGTTTGAATCTCGAAGAGGTTTTGCCAAACCAACCCATCATTGCGCTGCGCCGCGAGGCGATCCGCTGGCGCGAAGATTTCTGGGCTGACCATGCTCTCGATCAGCACCCGATCTTGGCGATCGCGCCGGGAAGCGGCGCGCGGGAGAAAAACTGGCCGGAGGATTTCTTTCTTAGCGTGGTCCAATGGTGGGGCGCGGCCACCGGAGGGATGGTGATTTTGGTGATCGGCCCCGTTGAGAAAGAAAGAGGCGGTATCGAACAGCTTCGTAACTACTGTTTGGTCGCCGAAGATTTGCCTTTATCCCGGGTCGCTGCGCTGCTTTGTCGGTGCACTGTTTACTTGGGTAACGATAGCGGTATGTCGCATCTTGCCGCGGCGTTGGGAGTTCGTACCGTCGCCCTTTTTGGTCCTTCGGACCCTCGCCAGTGGGCGCCGCGGGGGGCAAAGGTGACGGTTGTGCGGCGAAATATCGCCTGTTCCCCATGCCTGGAGCCAACCATGAAAAGTTGTTGTCACCGCGCCTGTCTGCACGAGCTTCATTCCCCTGAGATTGTTGACATGCTAGCGGCGTTACCGGAGGTGGTTACCTTGACAAGGTGCAGGGCAGGGATTACAGTTTGAGCGAAGAAATTTTGTTGCAATTTAAACAAAAAAAATGGTTTCAGCCCGGCGCTTGCGTAGACGGTCGCCGCGGGTGGCTTAAGATAGCCTCTGCAACATTCAAATTGCTGCCTGGAAATCCGATGGTGCTCAACGGCCAGCCGATTTCCGGGCTTTTTTTCTTGTCGATCCGGGAAAATTAACATGGCCAACGAAGACGAAAAGCAAACCGAGGGCAAAGGTTTTACGGTTCAAGATCGGCGCCGTTTCTCACCGGAAACCGGCGAGGCCCGTGCGGATGCGCCCGAGGTGTCAGCGGAAACCGCTCAGGGTTCTCAACCCACGGGTCAAAAGGCCGAGTCGAAGGACCAAACCAATGACGAGACGTTGCCTGAAATCAATTTCTCGGCGTTTGTCATCAGTCTCAGCACCCAGGCACTGATGCACTTGGGCGAGATCGCCAACCCGATCAACGAGAAAGACGAGGTCGACGTGCCGTTGGCGAAACAGATGATCGATATTATAGGGATGCTCCGAGATAAGACCCGGGGCAATCTTAATGCCAGCGAAGACCGTTTGATGGAAGACATCCTGTTCGATCTTCGCATGAAATATGTCGAAGCCGTGAAGAAGCGATAGGAGTCGTCGATGGGTTTGAAAAATATCTGGGGTGGCGGCGTCAGTTTTAAGGCGGTGATGTTGATCGCCTTGACCTCGCTGGTGGTCGGGCTAGGAATCAGCGGCAGCTTGGATTGGTTGGCACCGAGCCGGGCGGTCAATCTTTCGGGCGATACCGGCAATAGCGATAGCGGTCTTTCGAGCGGACTCCCCGACTTCGTAAATTTGGCCAAGAAGATAAAGCCCATCGTCGTTAACATTTCGACCACGCAGGTGAGCGAAGGTCACGGTTCGCAAGAATTCGGCAGCCCGTTTGGTGAAGAGGACCCCTTCAATGATTTTTGGCGGCGCTTTTTTGGCGGCCCGCTGCCGCGCGGTCCGCAGCGCCAGCGCAGCCTGGGCTCAGGCTTTATCATCGATAGCGACGGCTCGATCCTCACGAACAATCACGTCGTGGAAAATGCTTCAAAGATCGTTGTCAAACTTGCCGATGACCAAGAGTATGAAGCCAAAGTTGTCGGCCGGGATTCGAAAACCGATATTGCGGTAATCAAGATTAACGCCAAGACCGCTCTGGCTGCGGCGAGTTTCGGCGACTCCGACCGGCTCGAAGTCGGCGAATGGGTGGTTGCGATCGGCAATCCCTTCGGTCTCGACAGTACCGTTACGTCCGGCATCGTCAGCGCCAAAGGCCGGCATATCGGCCAGGGGCCCTACGATAATTTTATTCAGACCGACGCGTCGATTAACCCCGGGAATTCCGGCGGCCCGTTGATCAATTTGCGCGGCGAAGTGATCGGTATCAACACGGCGATCTTTAGCCGGTCGGGCGGCAATATCGGCATCGGCTTCGCCATTCCGATCAATCTGGTCAAAGAACTGCTGCCGCAGCTGCGCGGCAAGGGCAAAGTCGTGCGCGGTTATCTCGGCGTGCTGATCCAAAAGATTACGCCTGAAATTGCCGAGAGTCTCGGCATGGAACACGGCTACGGTGCGCTGGTGGCCAACGTATCGAAAGACGGGCCGGCCGATAAGGCCGGGGTGAAAGTCGGTGACGTGATCGTCGAGTTCGACGGCAAGGACGTCAAAAACTCGGGCGATCTGCCGATCATCGTCGCGCGCACATCGGTGGACAAGAAAGTTCGCATGAAAGTGCTGCGCGACAAGAAAGAAACGTATCTCAGCGTCGTCGTGGGCGAGCTTAAAGACGAAGAGGTCGTTGCCACCGCTCCCGAGAAAGGTGAACTCGGCTTAACCGTCCAGCGGCTTACGCCGCAAATGGCCGAAAGCCTCGGCGTGGAAAGAGCCGCGGGTGTGGTGGTTACCGCCGTCGAGCCGGGAAGCGCCGCGGATGAATCAGGGATTCGCCGCGGTGACATCATTGTGGAAGTCGACCGCAAAGCGGTGCGCAACATCGAAGATTACAAAAAGGCGGTGGCCGGCGTGCGTAAAGGCCGCGGCGTGCTCTTTTTGGTGCGGCGCGGTGAAAGTACGCTGTTTCTCGCTCTTAAGCCCCAGCGCTGACCATCCTTGCCGATTGTTGTCCGCGCAACGAAACGAGGCCGAGAATCTAATGGCGTGTGCCTCGTTTCGTTGCTTTTGCGGCCGTTCTGCGCGACACTTAACTTAAATCTGAGGCGTTGGGTTTGAAGCAGTCCAAACTCCGAATTTTTAGTATCATCCTGTTTGCGCTCCTCGTCATTACCTCCAGCGGCCTGGTCTTTGGCGCATGGTATTTAAAACAGCTCGAGGATACCGTCACCGAGAAGTTTGAAGGCCGGAAGTGGTTTTTCCCTTCTAAGATATACTCCGACAGTTACCTGCTCTACGTTGGCATCAATCTGCGGCTCGAAGATTTGGCCGAGAAGCTGCGCCGGCTGGGCTATTTCGAAAGCGCCGGTGCGCCTGACGCCAAAGGCGAGTATCGAATCCAAAAAGCGCGGGGGATCGCCGAGGTTTATCTGCACGACTTCGATTATCCTACCGAGCACCGCAAGGGCGTACCGGTGCGCATCTCGCTGCATGGCACGACGGTGACGCGCATCGAAAATCTCGCTTCCGGCAAAGAGATCTTCGACCTTGAACTCGAGCCCGAACTCGTGACCGGTCTTTACGAGCGGATTTGGAAAGAACGCAGGGTCATCAAGCTGGCGGAAGTGCCGCCAATCCTGGTTAACGCGATCTTGGCAACGGAGGACGAGCGTTTCTTCAGCCACCATGGCATCGACCCGATCGGCATCTTGCGGGCGATGTGGGTCAACCTTCACAGCATGAGCTTTCAGCAGGGTGGCAGCACGCTGACCCAGCAGCTGGTAAAAAACTTCTTTCTCACCGACGAACGAACTCTCAGCCGCAAGATTCACGAAGCAATGATGGCGTTGATCGCCGAGCGCAAGTATTCCAAGCAGACCATTCTGGAGAATTACCTCAATGAAATTTATCTGGGGCAAAGAGGATCTCAGGGGATTTTCGGGGTATGGGAAGCCGCGCGGTTCTATTTCTCAAAGCCGCTAAGCGACCTGACGGTGGGCGAGGCAGCGCTTTTGGCGGGATTGATTCGCGCGCCGAACCGCTTGTCGCCGTATCGCAGCGTTGAGGCGGCGACCAAACGTCGCAATGTCGTGTTAGCCAAGATGCTCGACGACCGTATCATCACGCGTAAGCAGTACGAAACGTCGCTCGCAGAAAAGCTGCCGCAGCGGGCGCTTGTCAAAGTGACCAACGATGCGCCGTACTATGTCGATTACTTGAGGCGCGAGCTCGATGAAAACTATTCCAACGCGGTTTTGACCAAAGACGGACTGCGGATTTTCAGCAGTTTGGATCTGCAGCTGCAACGCAAGGCGGAGCGTGCCCTGGTCGAGGGGCTTAAGAAACTTGAAGCAACGCATCCGGCTTTGCGGCGCAAGGGCGATGATGACAGCCTGGAAGGTGCGATCATCGTGATCCGGCCACAAACGGGCGAGATCAAAGCGATGGTAGGCGGCAGGAATTATCAGAAATCGCAGTTCAATCGGGTGTTTCAAGCCCGGCGCCAACCGGGGTCGGTATTCAAACCGTTCGTCTATCTGGCGGCGCTGATGTTCGGCGGTCAGAGCGGCACGCTGTACACACCGGATACCGTCATCAACGATAGCCAGTTTACCTGGAGCTATGACGGTCAGGAGTGGCAGCCAAGCAACTATAACAACGAATACTTCGGCGCGGTGACGTTGCGGCGCGCGCTGGAAAGCTCGCTCAATTCCGCGACGGGCCGGGTGGCACAAGATGTCGGCATCCGGCGCGTGCGCGAGGTCGCCCATCGCCTGGGCATCCAGAGCCCGCTGCCGGCGGTGCCTTCGCTGGCCCTGGGTTCCGCCGAGGTCACGCCATTGGAAGTCGCAGTGGCATATTCGACCCTCGCCAATGGCGGCGTGCGCACCCGCCCGCTGGCGGTCAAGCTGGTTCTGGACCAGAGTGGCAAGCCCTTGGAAAAACGCGACGTGCGCGTCGAGCAAGTGATTAATCCGCAGCTCGCCTATATGATGAACTCCCTTTTGCAAGGCGTTCTCGACCGCGGTACCGCGGCGTCGGCGCGACGCTTGGGTTTTAATCGCCCGGCTGCGGGAAAAACCGGTACGACCAACGATTACAAGGACGCCTGGTTTGTCGGTTACACGCCGGATCTTCTTGCGGTGGTTTGGGTCGGGTTTGACGGTCAAAGCAAACTGAACCTGTCGGGTGCCGCAGCAGCGCTGCCGATTTGGACGGAGTTTATGAAAAGCGCGACGGCAAGCATGCCGGTCACCGACTTCATCAGTCCCGACCCGCTGCCGGAGAGCGAGGAAGGCGCGGCGGGCAAGTGCGCTCCCATGGGCCGTGAAGGCGAGCTGGGCACGGTGCCCTGTCCGCCCACGGTGACAACCGAGCCGCGCCGGATCCGTGACGCGTTGTGATATGGCGATGAACGGGCTACCTTTTCACACTTATTTTCTTTCCGCCTCGGTTGCTTTAGCGCTGGCGCTGGGCGGGTGCGCGCCGCGGCGGCCCTATCGCCCAGCCTATCCGCGCAACGAAGTTCTGTCCCCGCCCCGGGTGTCTCCGCCGGCTCCGGTTTCTCCGCCGATACCGCAAGGGAGCGACAGGCGGCCGCTGCCCCGGGTTCCAAGAATCAGCGAGCAAGATCTCAAGTCCAAAGCGCCGCCGGCTTACCCGATGGAAAAGGGGTCGAAGGAGACGGCGCGCCAAGGGGAGCTAGGCCAATATCCGCCGGCGCCGGAACCGATCCCGTCGGAGCCAACCCCGGCGGCTTTGCCGGACGACAGTTCGTTGCTCGCTAAAATCACGCCGGGAGTGACGCCGCAAAGAGCCGCTTCTTTGCGCCTTACCGATGAAGCCAGCAAGCTGCTTGACGCCGGCGAACCGGCCAAAGCCGTGACCCGCTTGGAACGCACCATCGTGATCGATTCGACCAATCCGTATGGTTATTATTATTTGGCTAAGGCTCAGTTTCGTCTCGGCCATTACCGAGAGTCGCTCAACTTCCTCGGCGTCGCCGAGTCTCGATTGAGCGGCGAGCCCTTCTGGCTTGCTGAAGTACAGGCCCTGCGCGGCGAGATTTATCGCGCCCTCGGGCAGCTGCAGCGGGCCGAGGAAAGTTATTTGCTGGCCTTGAAGTTGAATTCCGGCAATCGCACTGCCACCGACGGTTTAGCGCGCCTCCAAGCTGAATCCCCATCAGCTTCCAGGTAAAGTATTTTCCCATGTTAGTTCTCGGCGTCGAAACTTCCTGCGACGACACCGCCGCCGCGGTGCTCCAAGACGGACGAACAATTCTCGCCAACCTGGTCTCCTCGCAGGACCAAGTGCACGGGCCCTATGGCGGGGTGGTGCCGGAGCTTGCCTCGCGCCAACATATCCGAAACGTCATTCCGATCGTCGACGGCGCTCTCAAAGAGGCCGGCGTTTCGCTCATGGATCTTCACGGCATTGCGGTCACCTGCGGGCCCGGCTTGGTCGGCTCTTTACTGGTCGGCCTTTCGTTGGTCAAGGGCATGTCGTTTCGCTCGGGCATTCCCTATGTCGGCGTGAATCACCTCGAGGCACATCTCTTGGCGATTCATCTCGAACATGAAGTAGCGTTTCCGTACATCGCCTTGTTGGCTTCCGGCGGGCACACTTTGCTTTATTGCGTCAGGGGCGTCGGCGATTACGTTCACTTGGGCGGCACGCGCGACGATGCGGCGGGCGAGGCCTTCGACAAGGTGGCCAAAATGATGGGGCTCGGTTATCCCGGCGGGCGGATCATCGATCAGCTGGCGCAGAGCGGCGACGCCAAGGCGATTCGCTTCCCGCGCGCCAAACTGAGGAGCGACGCCTATGAGTTCAGCTTCAGCGGTATCAAGACCGCCGTCTGGCTCTTTCTCAAGTCGCGCCCGGAGGCGGAACTGAAAGCGCAACCGGCGGACGTCGCGGCGAGCTTTCAGGAAGCGGTCACTGACATGCTCGTGCGCCCGACGATCAAAGCGGCGACCGCAAACGGAATCCGGCGCATCGTGCTCTCGGGCGGGGTCGCTGCCAACAGCCGGTTGCGCGCCAAGATGAAAGAGGAAGCCGATGCGGCGGGGATGGAAGTGTTTTTTCCTGCGCCGAAATTTTGCACGGACAATGGCGCGATGATCGCTCTGACCGGCTATCATTGGCTCACGCGCGGCCGGCGCGACGATTTTCGGCTCAACGCCGACGCCGATCTGACCCTCTAAAAAATTTCAAATGTTCAAGGTTCAAGAATTCAAGGGATCGCATGACCCTGTATGAAGAAGTTCGCGCCGCGTTGCGCGAATCGCCGTTCCGTCCGAAAAAGAGCCTAGGGCAAAATTTTTTGATTCACGAACGGGTGATCGATGCGATTCTCTGTTTGCTCGATTTTGCGCCGGACGACGAAGTGGTCGAAATCGGTCCGGGACTGGGATTTTTAACTCGGCGCTTGCTTGAAGCGGCGGCCAAGGTGTGGGCCGTGGAGGTCGATGCCGTGCTGGTCGAGCGTTTGCGCCAAAGTGGCCTGGCCGCCGACCCGAAGCTTGAGTTGATCCACGGCGATATCTTGGCGGTGCCTTTGACGGCTGTTTTGCCGCAGCGCAAAATCAAACTCGCCGGCAATTTGCCCTACAGCATCTCGACTGCGGTGCTGTTCAAGATCTTCGAGTGGCGCGAGCACTTTTCCTCTCTGGTCTTGATGGTGCAAAAGGAAGTCGCGGACCGCATCGCCAGCGCGCCGGGCAGCAAAGACTACGGTACGCTGTCGGTTTGGTGCCAAGTGCATGGGCGCATCACCGACAAGGTCTCGGTTTCGCCGGAGGCCTTCTTTCCGCGCCCCAAGGTCCGCTCGACGGTGTTGAAAATTGAGCTGTTCGCCGAACCGCGCGTCGCTTCCGATGAACTAGCCCCGTTACGCGGCATCGTGCGCGCCGCCTTTGGCCAGCGGCGCAAAACCTTGGCCAACGCACTGGCGGCTTTTTCGAAGCGCGGGCGCGAGGAGGTTGAAAAATTTTTACGCGCCCAGGAGATCGATCCCACTCGGCGCGGCGAAACGCTTGGGGTGGACGAATTCATCAAACTTGCCCGCGCCGCGCGGGACCAGTCCTGGCCGGCCGTCGCTGACTGAGCTGCAACTTTATGCCCGAGCTACCCGAAGTCGAAACGGTTTGCCGCAGCCTGCGGCCGCATCTTTTGGGCCGAACCATCCGGCGCGTCCGAGTCGTGGAGCCGCGCTTGCGCGTGACGGTGGACGAAAAGCAATTGGCCGCGCTGGCGGGAAAGCGCGTCGATTCGATCACCCGCCTTGCCAAATATATTTTATTCAATCTCTCGGGAGATACAGTCTGGGTATTCCATCTCGGTATGTCGGGTAAGTTGATCTGCGTCGAGCCCCACACGGCGCGGCGCAAGCATGATCACATCCTCGTCGATCTCGATGACGGCGCCGAGTTGCGCTACCACGACCCGCGCCGTTTCGGCCTGTCGCTGGTGACGCAAAGAAACGATTTGCCCGCGCTGCCGCAGTTTTGTCACGTGGGCTTGGATCCTTTCGACGCCGCGCTCACCGGCGAATACTTGTATCGCTTCACCCGCACCTCGGAGCGGCGCATTCGCGATCTGTTGCTCGACCAGCAGATTGTCGCCGGGCTGGGCAATATTTACGCCAACGAGATTCTGGCGATGACCGGGATCAAGCCCACCGTGCGTGCCCATCGCCTGACGCGCAAGCAGGTGGACGCGATCGCGCGGACGGTTCCGGCGTTGCTCCGGGACGCGATTCGCTGGTGCGGCACGTCGTTCTCCGACTACCGTGACGCCGACGACAAAACGGGAGAGTTTCAAAATCATCTGCGGGTCTACGATCGCGACGGCGAGCGGTGCCGGGTCTGCCCGAGCAAAGTGAAGCGCGTGGCGATCGGCAACCGCAGCGCGTTTTACTGCCCGACGTGTCAGAAGTAGGATGCCGGGTTCCAATTGTTCCAAGCGAATCTAAGAACAATATCGCGATGCTATTGCAAGCTCTCACGCCATGAACCGAAATCGACTGCTTTCGCCGCTGCGCCATCGCGACTTTCGATTGTTCTGGCTCGGCCTGTTGCTCTCCAGCGTGGGCAGCCAGTTTACTCAGGTGGCGATGGCGTGGCAGATCTACGAGCTGACCAATTCGCCGCTGCAGATAGGCCTGCTCGGCCTGGTGCGTGCCGTGCCGCAGATGATCATTCTCTTGTTCGGCGGGCTTCTCGCCGACACGATGAACCGGCGCAAGCTGATGATGGCGACCCAGGGCAGCTTGTTTTTCGTCTCAGGGTCTTTGGCGCTGCTCACTTCATCGGGTCGGGTGACCCCGCTCACGCTTTACGGCGTGACCGTATTTCTCGCGCTGTTTAGCTCGTTGGAATCGCCGTCGCGCCAAGCCATCGTCACGAACCTGGTGCCCGCCGAGGATTTAGCGCGCGCGCTGGCGATTTCGAGCACGCAGCGGCAAATCGCAACCATCGCCGGCCCGTCGGTCGCCGGGTTGGTCCTGGCGTTCGCCGGCCCCAGCGTTTGTTACGCCGTCGACGCGATTTCCTGGCTCATCATGCTCGGCGCGCTGGCATGCATTCGCACCCAGTTGCCCGAGCGCGGCGGCTGGCGCACGATCAAGCTCGACTCGCTGCGCGCCGGTTTTCATTTCGTCTGGGGCCACACAGTGATCTTGCCGTTTTTGATGATGGACTTCGGCGCCAATATCTTCGGCACGGTGCGCTCGCTGTATCCGATTTACGCGCGCGATATCCTAGCCGTCGGGCCGCAGGGCTTGGGCGTGTTATACGCGGCCAGCGCGGTGGGCGCTTTGCTTGGCGCAGTGGGATTTAGCTTGTGGGGACCGCTACGGCGGGCGGGGCGCTGGATACTTTTCGGCGTGACGATCTACGGAACCTGTCTGCTGCTTTTCGCCAACTCGCATATTTTCTGGCTGTCGATTTTATTACTGATCGGTTCCGGCATCGGCGATACCATCAGCGCGATCCTGCGCTCGACCATCAATCAGCTCAGCACGCCCGACGATCTGCGCGGCCGCATGGCGTCGATCAACAGCATTTTCACCAACAGCGGGCCGCAGCTCGGCCAGTTCCAGGCCGGCGCCCTGGCCGCTGCGATCGGCACCGAGTTCGCCGCCACCGCCGGGGCGCTGGTGATTCTGTTTATCGTCGGATTACTAATTTTGCGCTTTCCGCATGTGCGGGAGTATCGGATCGTGCAGTCGAATCCTTAGCACTCAAAGCCAATCAAACGGCTTTGAGTGACCGCGCAGCGGACGAGTGGCTCTAATCGCGCCACAAACGTTAGCTTGCAGCGCCGTTCCCCTGCTGTTTGATCACGTTCATCGCCAGGGCAATCATCGAGCCCACGTCGCTCAGCGTCGCTGGCAAGATCAGCGTGTTGCCTTTTTGCGCCAGCTTGCCGAATTCCACGAGATAATTTTCCGCAACGCGCAGTTGGACCGCCTCGAAACCGCCGGGCTGCTGGATCGCCTCCGCCACTTTGCGGATTCCGTTGGCGGTCGCCTCGGCGATGGCGAGGATCGCCGCCGCTTGGCCCTCGGCTTCGTTGATTTGCTGCTGTTTCTTGCCTTTCGACGCTTTGATCGCCTGTTGCTTTTCGCCCTCCGCGCTGTTGATCGCGGCATCGCGCTAGCCTTCCGAGGTCAGGATCAGCGCGCGCTTCTCTCGTTCGGCGCGCATCTGCTTCTCCATGGCGGCGAGAATGTCCTGCGGCGGAGTGATGTTTTTGATTTCGTAGCGCATCACTTTGATGCCCCAGGGTTCCGAAGCCTTATCCAGTTCGGTCACCACCTGGGTGTTGATGTTGGTGCGCTCCTCGAAGGTCTGGTCGAGCTCGATCTTGCCGAGCTCGCTGCGCAAAGTCGTTTGCGCCAACTGGGTAATTCCAAATATATAATCGCCGATGCCGTAGGAGGCGCGCTCCGGATTCATGACCTTCAAGTAAAGCACGCCGTCAACCGCCACCTGAACGTTGTCGCGGGTAATGCAAACCTGCGGCGGAATATCGATCGCTTGTTCCTTCAGTAAATGTTTGTAGCGCACGACGTGGGGAAACGGCACCAGGATGTGAAAATCGGCGCTCAGCGTGCCGCTGAATTTGCCCAGACGCTCAACCACATAAGCACTCTGCTGCGGCACGACCACCGCGGTCTTGGCGACCACGATGATGACGAGCAAGGCGAGCGCGGTGACGACGATGAATCCACCCATGATTTTCTCCGTTTCAGTTTTGCTCGGCGCGAACAAAGATCGTGAGCCCATCGACCCGGTCGACTTTACAGCGCTCGCCGCGCGCCAGCGGCTTGTCGCCGACGTTGCGGGCGTTCCAGCAAGTGCCATGCAGCTCGGCCTTGCCCACGGTGTTGACGTCGATCTCGTCAACGGCCACGGCGGTTTCACCGATCAAGCTGTCCACATCCCGGCGCGGTCCGCTTTGGGTCAAGCGCAGCAGTTTCTCACGAAAAAGCCAGAGGGACAGCACCGAGAGCACAGGGAACAGGACAATTTGGAACCACAGCGGGCCGGCGATGTCGAAGGCCGAAAGAATGCCCACGATTACGGCGCCGGCGCCGAAGAAAAGGATATAGAAACCACCCGCCGCAACCACTTCGGCCAAAAGCAAAACCAGGCCTAAAAAAAATCCAAGTCCACCATTCCATTGTTTTTACCCCGTGAGCGTCGCTGAAGGTAACCGAGGGGGGAGTAGTTTTTCAACCCTGCGACTAGGACGTGCGAGGACTGCCGGCGTTTCAGCGCGACGACAAGGCGATAAATTTTTTTTCGACACCGAACAGATTGATGAATTCACCGAAAACCCGCTGGCTCAGCTGGTTGAGCCGGGCCATGTATTCAGGGGTTTCCCGGTGAATGCGATCAAGGTAGGCGGCGCCGTGCAGGGCGGAGATCTCTTTGCGGTTCTCCGTGACTCTAAGCCAGCGATGGATCATCGGCTCGTCCACTTCCAAGTGGAACTGAAAACCGTAGACTATTTTGCCGTAGCGAAATGCTTGATTGGCGCAGAGTGGCGAGATAGCCAGATGGCGAGCGTGGCTCGGGATGTCGAAGGTCTCGCCGTGCCACTGAAAAATTTTTTCCGAGGCTTGTAACTCCATCAGCAAAGGGTCGCAACCCGCTTCCTCGGTAGGGGCAACATCGTACCAGCCGATCTCTTTTTCGCGGTTGGGGTAAACCGCCGCGCCCAGTGTCTTGGCGATCAGTTGCGCGCCCAGGCAAATGCCCAGCACGGGAAGGTCCCGCCGCATCGCCTCTTCGATCAACTTCATTTCGACGGTTAAGTGGGGCCGACGGCCGGAATCATTGGCGCTCATAGGCCCGCCCAGAATCACCAGGCCGTCGTAACCGTCGAGACTCGGTTGGGCGTCCGGATGGCGCGCGAAGTTCACGTAGCGGATGCGAAAGCCGGACCGCTTGAGCAGGGGATTCAGAGTTCCCAGGAGCTCATGGGCAACATGCTGGAGGACGAGGAGTTTTTTCATCGAGGTTAAATTTGTAATTGAGACGAAATCATTATAGCGCGCGATCGCGCGTTATTAAAATAGCGACTCGCCGGCCCGGGTCGACGAAACTAGACCCCGTTACCGAAGCGGTATCTGGCGCTAAGCGTCAGCGCTTGATAAGCGTTTATTAGAGCCATGAAGAACCGGGAAATCGCTGCCGCGTGGGCTTATCACAACGGCACCAAGCATTCGTACGAAAGCATTCGCAGAAGTCCGCACTATCTCGATTGGGAAAATCAGCCGCTGCCGTTCAAGATCTATCCCAAGCTAGAGCGGATACCTCTATACCCGCATCTCTCCTCTTCAGGTATGCCCGCGCTGTCCGCCATTGCCTCGGCCGGCGCGGTGCCGGATCAACCCTCGACTCCGACGGGCCAGCGTCTTGCGGAGATTTTATTTCTCTCCGCCGGCATCACCAGGCGGCGCAGTTATCCCGGCGGCGAAATGCTTTTCCGCGCGGCGGCCTGCACCGGCGCGCTTTATCATATCGATTTGTATGTCGTCTGCGGCGATATTGAGGATCTGGAAGCGGGAGTTTACCAATTCAGCCCGCAGGACTTCGCCTTGTGCAGACTGCGTGCCGGCGATTATCGTTGTGTCCTGGTGAACGCCAGCGGTGAAGAGCCCGCGATGGTGAAGGCGCCCTGCGTGATCGTCAGCGTCTCCACGTTTTGGCGAAATGCATGGAAATACCAATCGCGCGCCTATCGGCATTGCTACTGGGATAACGGCACCCTTGTCGCCAATCTCTTGGCCGCTGCGGCTGCTCGCAAAGTGCCAGCGAAGCTAGTTCTCGGCTTCGTCGATGGGACAGTGAATCAGCTTTTGGCCTTGGATCGCCAGCGCGAGGCGCCACTTTCCCTGGTTGCGCTCGGCCATTCATCGGCAAAAAGGATCGATCCGTCTTTGCCGATCGCGCCGCTGGTGGCGGAAACGACGCCGTTGTCGAAGACCGAAGTCGATTATCCGGCGATGAGCGCGATGCACGAGGCATCATCGTTGGAAAGCGACGAGGAAGTTCGGACATGGCGCGAAGGGGCGGAAAAGGCGGAAGGCGAAAGGATAAAAGATGAAGGGGGAGAATCACGTCTGTTTCCGCTTCACCTCTTGCCAGATGAGGATCTCCCCCAGGACACCATCGAGGAAGTTATTACGCGGCGCGGCTCGACGCGCGAGTTTGTCCGTGAAGCGATCAGCTTCGCGCAGCTCTCGATCATGCTCGATCGAGCCACGTGTGGCATAGACGCGGATTTTCTTTGCGACGCAGTCGCCTCGCTCAACGAGATTTATCTCATCGTCCACGCGGTGGACGGCTTGCCTGCGGGCGCTTTCGTTTATCGCCGTGATCTACCGGCATTGGAGCTTCTCAGAGAAGGCGACTTTCGCCGCGAGGCGGGTTATCTCGGCCTGGGTCAGGAGATCCCGGCGGACTGCAGCGTCAACATTTATTTTCTCGCCGATCTGAATTACGCTCTGGAGCGCTTCGGCAATCGCGGTTACCGCGCCGCCCAGCTCGAAGCGGCGATCATGGGCGGCAGGCTTTACCTTGCCGCCTACGCCCAGCGCCTCGGCGCCTCCGGTCTCACCTTCTTCGATGACGACGTCACGGAGTTTTTCTCGCCCCACGCGGCCGGCAAGAGCGTGATGTTTCTGATCGCGGCGGGGAATTCGTTGAAGCGCAACGGCACAAAAGCATAACCATTCGAGCCGTGATAGACCACGGCACGAAAAAGTTTATTGCATCACAGCGATGCCGTGATGCTGCAGCACGCGGATCTCGAGCGATGCCGGCAGGCCGTCCTTGCTCACCGCGAGCGTGTCGCCTTTTAAAAATTCTGTTTTTATTCCCACGGTGAATTGTTTCACCTGGTAGGCGTTATCGCGATAATGCATCGGGATGGCGATCTTCGGCTTGAGCTGGGCTAGCACTTCTCTTGCTAGGTTCGGGTCCATGGTGCGCCGGCCGCCGATGGGTGTCAGGGCGACGTCGATTTTGCCGAAGGCTTTGATTTGCTGCTCGTTGAGTTTCTGGCTCAAGTCGCCCAGATGGGCGATGCACAAGTTGCCTAAATCGAAGACGAATGCCGAGCCTTGGATGCCTTCTATAAACTCGGCGTTTTGATGGATCGGCACGTTATAGATGTAAGTGTCCTTGAAGCTCATGCTGATCGTGTTCCAGCCGGCGCCGAAGTCCTTGAGCCCGCGCAGGATCACCGGATTGCCCTGGACGATTTGCACGGCGTTGTGGTTGAACTGCTCTTTGCCCACGGTGACGATATCGCCGACGATGTTGGGTGTCGGATACCATCCGGGTCCCAGGGGGTCGGTGACGATGCGCGTGCCTTTGCTGGTGGTGATCAGAAAAAAATTGTGGCCGAAGTATTGAATCGTGGCATCGACATTTGCGGCGTAGGCAAGCGAGCCAAAGCCGCGGCGCGCGACATCCGGGTCTCGGCAGGCGGAATGAGCGGAAGCAATTACAGTGAGCAGTGAGGTGATGAAAAGCGCACAAGCAAAAGATAACGGTAGGGAGCTACTTTGATTAAAGCGCTTCATGACGCCAACGACCACGATCGCGAGCACGGTTTTTCTCGCCACTCCCCGGATCCACGAAGACGAGGCTATTGGATTGAAACGGAAAAGACAATCGCTGACTCTGTCGCGTTGAAAGTTACTGTGAGCCGAAGCTTTTTCCGGCAGCCACGAAGCCCATCAGATCGCGCAGCTCCGGTTTTTGGGACCTATTCACGATCCAATTTCTCGTTGGGCATCGGATGTTCGCCGATGTGGCTGCACTGCTCAGGAGGAGGCTTGAGGGGGTCGATCCACCGAAGCTGTTCGCGTGATGCTTGGATAGGATCGACCGGATCAATCGTTCTGGGCTATTGGTGGAACAACAGCTTAGATAGCCGAACGTGAGCGAGGTCAGGACCGTTTGCTAGGACCAATTCACAAGATTGCTCAGCGAAGGCTAGGAGTTTTTTATTATTTTTCCGTAGATTTGTCTGGCATCCTGAAGGTTCTGATAGACCACTTCGCCATTTTGAGCTTGTTCGTTCTTGCGAGCTGCTTTGACAACCGCCAATATCGCAATCGGAAGCAAGATCAGCATCACAAATATCAAAGAAATCCAAATACCCAATCGGGAAATTTCTTTTCGAAAAGACGATCTGCCCGCGGACCTCGCGGTCCCAGCTCCTTGATTTCCGGCCGCAGCGCGTACAGTCGCGCCACTACCGGAGGCACTGCCCGAGATGCCAGCCGAGGCGCTGCCGGTATTACCATCCGATCCGGTATCCGAACCAGCGGCCGAATCGCCACCCGAGCCTCCGGCAGCACCAGACCCGCCATTTGAACCGCTGCCGAAGCCGCCGCCACTGCCACCCCCCGAACTGCTGCCGGAACCACTGCCGGAGCCGCCAACCGAGCCACCGCCCGAACCGCTACCACTCGTACCGCCCGAACCACTTCCCGAGCCACCCCCTGAACCGGTAACGGAGCCACCGCCAGACCCACTGCCCGAACCACCACCACTGCTACCGCCTGAGCCGTTGCCGCTACCACCAATTGAACCGCTACCCGACCCGCCCCCTGAGCCACCAGCAGACCCACTGCCGGAGCCGCCAACCGAGCCACCGCCCGAACCGCTACCACTCGTACCGCCCGAACCACTTCCCGAGCCACCCCCTGAACCGGTAACGGAGCCACCGCCAGACCCACTGCCCGAACCACCACCACTGCTACCGCCCGAGCCGTTGCCGCTACCACCAATTGAACCGCTACCCGACCCGCCCCCTGAGCCACCAGCAGACCCACTGCCGGAGCCGCCAACCGAGCCACTGCCCGAACCGCTACCACTCGTACCGCCCGAACCACTTCCCGAGCCACCCCCTGAACCGGTAACGGAGCCACCGCCAGACCCACTGCCCGAACCACCACCACTGCTACCGCCCGAGCCGTTGCCGCTACCACCAATTGAACCGCTACCCGACCCGCCCCCTGAGCCGCCAGCAGACCCACCGCCAGAGCCGCCACCCGACCCACCACCCGAGCCACCGCCCGAACTCCCTCCAGAGCCGCTGCCGGAACCGGCTCCGCTGGTACCGCCAGATCCTGCGCCCGACCCGCCGCCCGTCGCGGAAATAGAACCACCGACGTCATTCCAAGCGGTTTGTAAACCTTGACCGATATTTGTGTCGCGGATCCCCAACCAAAAGATCAGAGCGACTAGAAGCACGATAATCGTGTATTCAACCACACCTTGACCGCTGTGGTTCAAAACGAGTCTTTTCTCAAAGGATGCTAGGCTTTCCATGTAAGTTGCTTCCCTTCGAATCTCTGTAACTGAGCAATCTACAGGCCAACGCGATTGACCCCCAATTGAGGTGAAAAGCGTGCTCGTTATCGTGGGATGAATGGAAAATCTGAGGAATCTGGACCCGATAAATGCGCCACCGGGCTTTTTTGCCGCGGTTTTCCAGGTCGCTGAATGATGTGACTAGTGTCAAAATTGGCAGGTACAAATTTTCCACGTGAAAGAGCTGTCGTGACTAGCGAATTGCTATGAGTTTTTTGAAATACGTCACGAGCCGACCCGTTCGATTGGGGTTGTAATTGGGAGGTCAAGGGATTTTACGGCAGGCTTTTTGCCCTTGGTCTTATGATGCTAGACCAAACCGCCCGCCGCAAAGGACTTTTGCGATTGCTCGCGCGAGAATCAAGACCGACAGAATGAGATCTATGAATTACAGCTTTGCTGCCCGCCGCTCATACCCCAACTCAAGCTGTCCGAGATAGGCGGACCGTGCCCCGGCTGTTAGCTCGAGCCGCTTGGATTGTTCGATCGTTTCGTGATCGAATTTCTCGCCAAAAGCTGGTTGTCTCCCAAGCCATTCATGCTCCACAATACTCCACATGGCGTGAATAGAGTTGCAAAAGTCCTCGCGGTTAAACGGTTAAAGAACGCAACTCTGTCGACAGCGGCAAGTTACTTAGATGGAGTCGTAAACAACGCTTCGTTGGTGTAGCCAGAACTTCCAATAATATTGACCGCTTTAATCCGGTAGAGATAGCTCCGATTCGGTAAAACTGAATGATCAACGAAGCCGGTGATATTAGCTCCGACCTTGCCGACCATCGTCCACGAGCCGGTACAGTATGCGAGTTTTTTGGGGCCGTCGCGTTTGAGGCTTATTTGATCGCAGCGCTCGATGACGAAACCCTGCTCGTTGTTTGAGTTGTCGGACCAGGCGAGCCGAACGGATACAGCAGACGCTTTCGTGGGTTCGACCGCGCTCTCCCGAGGTTTAGTTTCGCTCGTGCCGCACTGTTCAACGCGCGTACCGTTGGCATTCCGCGATGCCACGCATGTTGCTTGCCGATTTCCGGCGGCGTCGCCGGAAACCATGGCCACCGCCTTGCACGCCATAACGCCGAGCATAGAACACTCCTCGATGGGTTCCCCTCGAAGGGGAAATTGCGCCATTGGCGCCGGGCCCCTTTGGGGTTCGGTGGAGCAGGTTGAAAGCGCAGTGATGAAGATCGCGCTTAGGCAGAGCGAGACCGTCCATCCGCGGGGATCAACCCGACGCGTATCGAACTTTGGCGACGCAGGGAGTTTTTGTTGGCGTGTCATTGCCCGGTATCAAATCTGGCGCTATCCCAATTTCCGTGCGAGTAATGGTTGTTTATAGCTTGAGATGCTCGTGTTCAATCGTACCAGGCGATCCATCGGGTAAAATGGGGGATGATGCGGATTAACCAAGCGCAATCCGAACTTGAGTTGGGCAACCTCAGCCGGCACAGTGCGTCGATTCGGTGGATCTGTTACCCTGTCCTATCGTGCGTCGTCTGTAGGCCCAATCGTAGATGATTCTAAAGTTTGAACAGGAGCCAAAAAGCGCCGATACGAGGTCAAGCGCGCATGTTGGAACAGTGCTCTACGCTTGGCGCCATAAGGTACGGCGCTGTCTCGACACGATCCGGCGACACCGCCGTCCAACGACGGTCAGCAGGCGCAGCGGAAACTCAACCACCGCAGGGAGGCATCTAAATTGAAAACCAATGGCTCGATCCTTTGTTTATGCGGAATCGTCGTTTTGTTTATTTTAACGGTTACCTATTTGCCGCAGAGTGAATTCGTTTTTGCTCAAGGCTTCGGGCAAGACCCAAAAAAAGAGACTCAAGAGCCAAAAAAGAGTTCCCCTGGTTTTGAGGATGATCAGAGTGCCATGTGTCTCTCTGCCCAGCGGCAAGCGAAACAGATTGCGTCAATCGTTGAAGCTTATTCCCGCCGATTGGCTGCGTGTGCGACTTCCAATCCTAGCTTTCGCGCCGATTGTTCGATCGATTTTAGGCGGTTGGTCTCGAGCTATAATCAGTACGAGCTTGCCGTGTCGTCGGTGCGCAACTACTGTAAGTAATGGGGGAGGGAAGAAAGGACCTCGCGAACCTTTTTCCTTCTTGGCAGCCTACGGGGTGGCGTAGAAAAGCACCGCGTTGTTGTAGAGCATCTGGCGCTTATGGGCTTCCGAAAGATCCCTTCTGTCGAGGAGAGCGTCGGCGGCGTTGTCGCGGCCTTCACCGTGCGGGAAGTCCGAAGAAAAAAGGATCTGCTTCTCGCCGATCAACGCGATCTCTTGCGGCAGCATCGGATCGTGAGCTTCGGGCGAAACAGAAAGTTGCCCGGAGCTCAAGTATTTTTCGATCGCCTTTTGTGAAATTCTGGGGATACAATGCTGATTTAACCCTGCGTTATCTTTTTCCCCTTTCACACCGCAATCGAATCCTCATGCGACCGCAAAAAATTCTCCCACGCCGAACGCGACGGCGCGACTTGTTCTTGTAGCTTCTACTTGCCGCGTTCGCTGATCGGCGTGAATTGACGCGGCGTGGCGGTCTTGTTCCAGCGGCAACATAAGCCGCAGGCGATTATGATGCCGGTAACGAGTTGGCTGAGCAGGCGCGCATCGCCAATCTGTTTCGACTACGCTGCACGACTGCTCGTCCGGCGCAGCGCGACGCTGGCGATCCATGCCAGTAGGAGGATCGCTGCGATCAAGCTGAGCAGAAAAAACACGAAGCTGGCCCATTCGCCGCGCACCGGCATTTTGGAGGGATCGAACCATTTTACTAGCTCGGTGAATTGCACCCACTGGCGGGCGATGGCGTTGGCGGCGAGGACGACGAGCTGCGTGACAACCAGCGCAACGCCTGTGGCGCGCGTCGGCTTGCGCCGGTAGGCGATGGCGAGCAGCGCGCCGCCGATCACGGCGCCGCCAGCGATGCCGAACCAGAGACCCGGAAGTTTTTGCATGACCGAGGCGGCGTAGATGGCGCCGGCGGCGCCGTATACCAACGCGCCGAGGAGATAGAGTAAGACCAGGCTGCGCACGTCGCTCTTATAATTTGCCTCTTGAGTGAAGCATTCGGCGTCCAGCACGAGATACGCGGCCAGGGTGCCGAAGGCCATGCCGACGACCAGGAGAAAGCGCAGGATCACTTCGAGATCGAGAAAGAGGTGAAATCCATAGGTCGCCCCACCTTGATTAGCGCTCAAAAAGATTTTCGCCCATTCCTGGGGATTGGCCGTGAGCGTCATGGCGGATGAAAACATCAGTCCGATGATCGACAAGAGGATCGTTGCGGTGAGCGCGGTGGCGACGCGGAACTTGCCGAAGCTGGCTAAATAAACGGCGTAGTAGGCGACCAGCAGCAACGGGATGACGAAAAACCAGAACCAGGCTTGCAGAATCGTCGCGGGATAAAAAAACTGCGGATAGATCGTCTGCAAAAACAGCAGCGGCACGATGCCGGCGTTGATGCCGAAGGCCATGAAAAAAGGCAGAGCGTGAAATAGACGTTCAGCCACCGCCGGCTTGGAACGGAGCAGATAGAGCGCGGTGGGCAGGCCGGCCACCCAGAGATTCATGAAGATCAGGTGCAGGAAAAAGCCGAAGACCTTGAGCGCGAGCAGTATCCACAAAGGCACCGGCAGGCCCAACGGGTCGGGCGCGGGAATCAAAGCCATCATTTTGCATGCGCCTCGCGATTGAGCTCGACGAGATAAGCCGCCAAAGCATCGCGCTCGGCGTCGGTGCCGAGCCAGGGCGGCATGGCCGGATTGGTGCGGTGCAGATTGCGCACCGCGTCGCCGATCAATTCCGGCGTCCAGGGATAGATGATCGGCGTAATGCCGTTGTAGCCGTAGAAGGCATGGCAGGAGCCGCAGTGATATTGAAAGATTCCCGCGCCGGCGGCGACCAGGCGGGCATTTTCTCCTGCCGTGCGACTAACATTTTGGGTCGCGTTTCTGAGATGAAACCTGAGCCAGCGGCTGTGGGCGATAAAGCCTTCGCGCTGCAGCGTCGGAATCTGCTCGACTCGTACGCCCGGCGCGATCAGATAATTTTCGATGCGATAGGGTTTGCGCGCGCCCTCACGGACGAATTCGCCCGTGGTGGTGGCGACCGCGCCAGCGAGCAAGAGCAAGAGCGCGCTCGGCGGCGTGATCCAGCGCGCGCCGGAGACTATGCCCCAGGCCAGCGCGGCGATGACCATCAGGGCGACGGAAAAATTGAGCGCGGTCATGATCAACAGGATCGGCGCGCGCAACATGTTCAGCTTGGCATTGTCAGGGGTCACGATCAGATACCAAACGCTGCCGACCGCGATCAGCGCCATGCCGGCGAGCGCCCACTGGGAGACCGAGCGAATGACACCGTCTTTCAAATCCGAGCGGTCCGATTGAAACGAGGCGTGAAAGGCGATGCCGAGAGCCGCAATGACGATCGACCCCCCGGTGCGCAGCAGCGTTTGCGGCAGGAACGACGGATTGAACAACGCGGCGAAAAAACTTTGCTCCTTGGTCCAGCCGCCGGAGGTGAGCATGAACGCGGTGATGCCGGTGATGATGACAAGACTCACCCAGGCGGCGCCGGCGTAGATCCAGCCGATGATCACATGCTCGCGCGGCGTCGCCCGGTCCCAGAGATAGTAAAAGGCGAAAGCCGCAGCGATCTCTACGACAAAGGCCGCCCACTCCGCGGCCCAGCCGAAAACGAATATATGAATCAGCGCGCTGGTGGTTTCCGGGCTCGCCAGGCCGATGGTCCACCAGATGCCGACCCCGGTGACCGCTCCGAAAACCACGGTGATCAGGATGAAAAAACGCGCCAGACCGCGCAGGTAAACGAGCGTCTCGGCGTCATGATCGCGGCGGGCGCGGCGCACCAGGTCAGCGAGCAAAATGCCGGCGCCGACGGCGAACTGGGCGACGATGACATGGGGCACCGCGATCAGCGGAATGAGCATCGGCGCGGTCAAGAAGGGGACGTACCAGAAAGGAAATTCCATAACTCTCTTACTTTCAGGCTAATCAATTGCTCGTGTGATCACAACGATGTGCACCGTAGAGTTGCGCTGCGGTTGGCGCGGCACTGCAGGCATATTGCTCATCAGGCTATGCGGACCCTGCCCCAGCACGGCCCTTGAGACAACCGGCAGTATTCTGTATTTAAAAGGCTTACACGTAAACCAGCCCAAGCGAGGGAACCATGGCAGCTCCAAGCAGCGTTGATAGTAAAAAAGAAGCGACCGGCCCGGTGATTTCCGGCGGACACTTGGTCGCCATGGCGCTCAAGAACGAAGGCGTCGAGGTGATCTGGACGCTCTGCGGCGGCCATATCATCGATATCTATGACGGCTGCCTCGACGAAGGCATCAAGATCATCGACGTGCGCCACGAGCAGGTGGCGGCACACGCAGCCGACGGTTACTCGCGCCAGAGCGGCAAGATCGGCTGCGTCGTGACCACGGCGGGGCCGGGCACGACCAATGCGATGACCGGCATCGCCAACGCCTTTCGCGCCGAAAGCCCGCTGTTGATGATCGGCGGCCAGGGCGCGCTCTCGCAGCACAAGATGGGCTCGCTGCAAGACTTGCCGCACGTCGACATGATGACGCCGATCACCAAGTTCGCCGCCAGCGTGCCGCATACCGAGCGCATCGCCGACATGGTCTCGATGGCCTTTCGTGAGTCGGTCAACGGCGCGCCGGGGCCGAGCTATCTGGAAATTCCCCGCGACGTGCTCGACGCCAAGGTGCCGCTAGAGCGGGCGCGCATTCCCAAGCCGGGCGCCTATCGCGCCTCGACGAAATCGATCGGCGACCCCGCCGACATTGAAAAGCTCGCCGATATTCTGGTCAATTCCGAAAAGCCTTGCGCGCTGTTCGGCACCCAGGTATGGACCAGCCGCGGCCACGATGCGGCGGTGGAGTTCTGCCGCGCGCTCAACATCCCGGGCTACATGAACGGTTCCGGCCGCGGCATTTTCGCGCCGGGCGATCCGCATGGATTTAACCGCACTCGCCGGCTCGCCTTCGACAAGGCCGACGTGATTTTGATCGTCGGTTGCCCGTTCGATTTCCGCCTGGGTTATGGCCGGCGGCTGCGCGCCGACGCGACCGTCGTGCAGATCGATCTTGATTATCGCAATGTCGGCAAGAATCGCGACATCAAGCTCGGCTTGGTCGGCGATTGCGGCGCGATCCTGAAAGCCGTCGCGCAGGCGGCGACGGGGCGCGCCTCGAAGGGCAACGGCCAGCGCGCCGAGTGGATGAAAGAGCTGCGTGCCGCGGAAGCCAAAGCCTATGAAAAACTCTTGCCCTCGTTCAAATCGGAGTCCGTGCCGATCAATCCCTATCGGGTCGCCTACGAGATCAACGATTTTCTCACCGACAACACGGTTTACATCGGCGATGGCGGGGACGTGGTGACAATCACCGCCACGGCGGTGGAGCCGCGCAAGGCCGGCAACTGGATGGATCCGGGGCCGCTGGGCACGCTCGGCGTCGGCACTTCGTTCGCGATGGCGACCAAGTTCGTCCATCCGAAGAAAGAGGTGCTGTGCTACTACGGCGACGGTTCCTTCGGCATGACGTCTTGGGACATGGAAACGGCGCAGCGCTTCAAGCTGCCGTACATGGCGGTGATTGGCAACAACTCGGCGATGAACCAGATCCGCTGCGGCCAGATCGGCAAGTACGGTCCCGAGCGCGGCTCTGTCGGCAACAAACTCGGCGATGTCGATTTCGAAAAATTCGCCGAGTGTTTCGGCGGCTGGGGCATCGCGGTGCGCGAGCCGGGCCAGATCCGCCCGGCGTTGGAAAAGGCGCGCGAGCGCGTCGCCGGCGGACAGTGCGCCATCGTCAACATCTGGGTCGACATCAACGAATACGCGCCCGGCACCAAGGCGCAGACGATGTATAAGTAGACTTGGTTGCAACGGTGTCAAAACTAAACTTCGGATGATCTCCCGCAAAGGCGCAAAGCTCGCGAAGGGAAAAAACCGCTTTCCGAGCTTAGCGCCTTGGCGTCTTTGCGGGAGAAACATTCTAGTCTTCTAAGGAGACGGTGAATCGATGGGAAAAGCGCTCGATGGAATTCGCATACTCGATATGACCCATGTGCAGTCGGGCCCGACCTGCACGCAGATTTTGGCCTGGTTCGGCGCCGACGTGCTCAAGGTCGAGCTGCCGGGGCGCGGCGATATCACCCGCGGCCAGCTGCGCGACAAACCCGGCGTCGATAGTCTCTATTTCACCATGCTTAACAGCAACAAGCGCAGCATCACGATCAACACCAAGAACGAAAAGGGCAAAGAGATATTTCGCAAGCTGATCAAAGCCTGCGACGTGCTGGTGGAAAACTTCGCCCCCGGCGCGCTCGATCGCCAGGGCTTTACCTGGGAAGTCATTCACGAGCTCAACCCGCGCATGATCTACGCCTCCGTCAAAGGTTTCGGTCCCGGCCCCTACGAAGAGTGCAAGGTTTATGAAAACATCGCTCAGTGCACCGGCGGCGCGGCGAGCACGACGGGATTCGACGACGGGCCGCCGCTGGTTACGGGCGCGCAGATCGGCGACTCCGGCACCGGTCTTCATCTCGTCGCGGGAATCTTGGCGGCGCTTTTCCAGCGCGAGAGATCGGGCCAGGGCCAGCGCGTCAGCTGCGCGATGCAGGACGCGGTGCTCAATCTCTGCCGCGTCAAGCTGCGCGATCAGCAGCGTCTCGTGGCGGGGCCGCTGATGGAATATCCGCAGTATCCCAACGGCGTCTTCGGCGACGCCGTGCCGCGCGCCGGCAACGCCTCGGGCGGTGGCCAGCCCGGTTGGGCGGTGCGCACCAGGGGCGGGGGGCCCAACGATTACATTTACGTTATCATCCAGCCGCCGGGCTGGGAGCCGCTGATGAAGCTTTGCGGCCGTCTGGAATTGATCACCGATCCCGAGTGGGCGACGCCGGAGAAGCGTTTGCCGAAGCTCGACAAGTGTTTCGAGGTCATTGAGCAATGGACGATGACCCTCGACAAACAAGAAGTCATGCGCAAGCTCAATCAATTCGACGTGCCCTGCGGACCGATCCTCGACATGGGCGAGATCGCCGCCGAACAAGCGCTGCGCGAAACCGGCACCGTCGTTGAAGTGGATCATCCGAAGCGTGGCAAGTTTCTCACCGTGGGCAATCCGATCAAATTGTCCGATTCGCCGACCGAGGTGAAACCCTCGCCGTCCCTCGGCGAGCACACCGATGAGATTTTGAAATCCATCGTCGGTTGGAGCGACGCGGAGATCGCCGCGGCGCGCAAAGAAGGCGCAGTCTGATTCGGCACCGGGAGACAACAACACTGGCAGCCTGCCATCAAACTTTAATCCGTCTCGGGGAAAAATCTGCCACGCGGGTCGGGCTTGGTGAAGTTATTGTTCGTGGTTCGACTGGGCTGCTCACCACGAACGGTGAGGTTTTATTAAAGGTTAAGCCTTTGTCCGTTCGCCCTGAGCGGCGTCGAAGGGCTCCCAGACCGTTTCCACACACCACTCTCGCTGGGAAACACAAACTGTTTATCGTGTGTACCGTCGCTTCGAGCCCCTCGGCGTTGATCGAGGTGGACTCCGCAAGAAATCTTTTTCGCTCCGCGCTCCTCGCGAGTCGACTAAAACGACGGCCAGGACGGTCGAAAAATAGCCGACGATCATTGCTGTCTGTTTTCAATTCATCAGTAATATACTCAGGCTTCGGAGGTCTTGATGAACAAGAAATCTTTGCGTGCTTTGATCGACAGCGCTCGTAGGACCGGCCGCGTGGCACTGACCGCGCCGGAAGCGCAGCAGCTGTGCGACGCCTACGGCATTCCGACGCCCAAGCAAGCGTTGGCCAAAACCGCCGCCGAAGCGGTTAAAATCGCCGCGCGGTTGCGCTATCCCGTCGTTCTCAAGATCGTGTCGGAAGATATTTTGCATAAGACTGAAGCCGGCGGCGTGATCGTCGGACTGAAAAATGGCGCCGAGGTGCGGCATGCCTTCAACCGGCTCGTCAAAAGCGCCAAGGCGTATAAGAAATCCGCTCGAATCCAAGGCGTCCAAGTGCAGCAGATGCTCAAGGGCGGCCAAGAGGTCATGGTCGGAGCGGTGACCGATCCGAGCTTCGGTAAGATGGTCGCCTTCGGATTAGGCGGTATTTTGGTCGAAGTGATGAAAGATATTACCTTTCGGATGGCGCCGGTGGGCAAGAAGGACGCGCTGTCCATGCTCGATACCGTCGGCGCGGCGGAAGTGCTGCGCGGCGTGCGCGGCCAAAAAGGCGTTGACCGCGCCGCGCTGGCCGACATCATCTCTAAAGTGTCCAAGCTGGTAAACGACTTTCCGGAATTCCAGGAAGTCGATTTGAATCCGATCTTCGCCACCTATAAGGGCGCCAAAGCGGTCGACGTGCGCATGGTTCTCGGCGACAAGCCGCTACCGCGGCAGCGTTTCAGTCAGAGCGAGATTCTCGCTGCCATGCAGCGGATCATGAATCCGCGCTCGGTCGCCGTGATCGGTGCCTCGCCGGAGGATGGCAAGATCGGCAACTCGGTGATGAAAAATCTCATCAACGGCGGCTATCAAGGCTCGATCTATCCAATCCATCCTAAGCAGGCCGAGATCCTGGGGCGCAAGGCCTATCCGAGCGTGCTCGACGTCGCCGGGGAAATCGACGTGGCGGTGTTCGCGATACCGGCAAAATTTTGCGCCGCGGCAATGGACGAAGTGGGAAGGAAAAAAGTCCCCGGAGCGGTCATGATTCCCTCCGGCTTCGCGGAAGTGGGCGAGCAAGCATTGCAGGATGAATTGCTCGCCGTCGCGCGCAAGTACAACGTCCGCGTCATGGGACCGAACATCTATGGTTTCTATTACACGCCGCAGCATCTCTGCGCGACCTTTTGCACCCCTTACGACGTCAAAGGCAAGGTCGCGCTCAGCTCGCAATCCGGCGGCGTCGGCATGTCGATCATCGGTTTCTCGCGCACCACGCGCATGGGGGTGTCGGCGATCGTCGGCCTCGGCAACAAGTCCGACCTCGACGAAGACGATCTCCTGACCTACTTCGAGCAGGACGACAACACTCAAGTCATCGCCATGCATTGCGAAGATTTAAAAGACGGCCGCACTTTTGCCGAAGTCGCGAGCCGGGTTTCGAAAAAGAAACCCATCGTCATGCTCAAAGCCGGGCGAACAGCACTGGGCGCGCGCGCCGCTGCGTCGCACACCGGCGCGCTGGCCGGCAACGACAAGATCTATGACGACGTGCTGCGCCAGTGTGGCGTGATCCGGGCGAAGAGCTTGAACGACCTGTTGCAGTTCGCGCGCGGCCTGCAAGTGCTGCCGAATCCCAAGGGCGAGAACATTGTAATCATCACCGGCGCCGGCGGTTCGGGAGTATTGCTCTCGGATGCCTGCGTCGACAACGGCTTGACGCTGATGAAAATGCCGCCGGATATGGATGCCGCGTTTCGCAAATTCATCCCTCCGTTCGGCGCGGCCGGCAATCCCGTCGACATCACCGGCGGCGAGCCGCCAACGACTTATGCCAACACGATTCGCTACGCGCTCGGCGAGTCGCGAATCCATGCTTTGATTCTCGGCTACTGGCACACGATCATCACGCCGCCGATGGTGTTTGCCAAACTGTGCGCCGAGGTCGTCGAGGAGGCGCGGGCCAAAGGTGTCGATAAACCCGTGGTCGCTTCGCTGGTCGGCGATGTCCAGGTGGAGGAGGCGAGCGAATATCTCTACGAACGGGGCATCGTCGCGTACCCGTACACAACCGAACTGCCTGTCGCCGTCCTCGGGGCTAAGTACAAATGGGCGCGCGGTGCGGGCGTGATGTAGCAGGTCTTCAGACGTCGGTTGAAAATTGCCGATGGGTTTCGATGAGTTTATCGAAATCAGGTTTCTCTTTATCTATAAGTGCGAGGGGATACTTTGATCCGCTCCTGCGCCATCGCGCGAGCCATTCCCGGCCGAAGAGTCGCGGAGCCAAGGGATGGTCCCGAGCTCCCTGTAATCTCGTGAAAGCGATGGTGGTGTCGGATTTAGGCCCCGTGCCGATGCCTGCCGCGACGAAAAACCCCGCTGTGAGGAGCGAAGCTCTTACGGCGGTGGAGGCTGAGTAGGTGTAAAGCTCGGCCGGTTTCGCTAGACAGACGTTGAAAATTCGCGAGAAGATATCGCAGGTCCAAAGCGCGGCGTCCGTTTTGGATGAGAACGGATCGTAATAAATAAGATCCGGAATCGCTGCCGACTCCATCAAACACGCAAAGTCCCCCTTGAGAAGCTCCCATTGAAGCAAGCTGGATGCGTGTGCCCATCTGCCGCTTTCAAGTATTTGAAACGGCGCGCCGTGGCGCAGATGAGGGAAACGGACAGGATCTTTAACTGCCAGGGCGAGCGGGTCGAGATCCCGTTCGAAGCTCACCAGACGCAAGGGGGGAAGGGCGTTCTCGCCTTTCTCTGCATAACATTTTTCAAAACAATGAATCGCGGCCATGGCATTGGACGCCGCGCCGAGCCCCACGTCCCAGATCACCAGCGGCTCTGCCTGGGCTGTCCACGCTAATAGCCGGGCGGCGAGACAAGACTGCTCGACATAAAGTCTATTCGCTTCATCGCTCGGCGAGATTACCGAGTGCATCACTTCGCCGGAGCTGATTTGGCGTATGCTCGAGAAGCCGCGCGGAGAATCGTAGATTTCGTATTCGCCCAGGCGCGCGGGTTGGGAAATCTTCGGTGCTTTCGGCGGACGGCTCGGGTTTTCGTCGTCAGTTCGTACAAGATCGAGTCGTTTCTTCTCGTAGTAAGAGGGGAAGTCGTCGCGTAAAATGCTCTCCCTCATCTCCTTCATCAATCGATGATAGAAAGTCAGATTGTGACCGGTCAGAAGGTGCCAGCCCAACGTCTCATCCGATTTGACGAGATGGTGAATGTAGGCGCGCGAGTAAGATTTACAGGCCTGGCAGTCGCACCGGTCGTCAAGAGGCTTTTCCGAGAATTTATGCACGGAACGGCGCAGCTGCAGTTTCCCGTGCGACGTGAACGCGACGCCCCGTTGCGCCAGTTGGGATGGAATAATGCAGTCGAACATGTCGACGCCGCGGTGAACCCCTTCGAGAATGTCGATCGGCGTGCCGACACCCATGAGATATCGAGGCAGGTTTTTCGGCAAGCACTCGGTCACGAGCGCCGCGAATTCGTAGCGCTCACGCTGGGTTTCACCGACCGCAAGGCCGCCGATGGCGAGACCGTCGAAGGGAAGATCGCTTAGAAATGCGGCGCTCTGCTTTCTGAGATCGTTATGGCAGGCGCCCTGAACAATGCCGAACAGCGCCTGGGGCGAGTCGCCTCGGGCGCGCAGGGAGCGCTCGGCCCACCGATGGGTGAGCCTCATGGCCGCCTCTGCTTCGTCGTACGGGGCGGTGGAAAGAATGCACTGATCGAGCGCCATCATGATATCGCTGCCGATCGCTTGCTGCATCTCAATGCTCGATTCAGGCGAAAGCAGATAGGCTTTCCCATCCACATAACTTTGAAAGCGGGCGCCTTCCTCGTTCATCGCACGCGCGTGCGGAAGGGAAAAAATTTGATATCCGCCGGAGTCCGTCAGCACTGGGCCGTGCCAATTCATGAATGAGTGGATGCCGCCGAGTTTTTTAAAGACCTCGGGCCCCGGACGAAGCAGCAGGTGATAGGTATTGACCAGGAGCACGCGTGCCCCAGTGGCTTTTAAACTATCGACCGTTTGTCCTTTGACGGTCGCCTGGGTGCCGACCGGCATGAAGACTGGGGTCTCGACTTGGCCATGTAGCGTATCAAATTTGGCGGCGCGCGCCTTCGATCCGCTGGACTCGCTTTCCAGGGTGAAATTTAGACGGGACATCGTGTCAGTATAAGCGGGAATATCGTTCGCTGCGACGCCGGTGTGTTTTATTAACCCTGGCCTTCGGTCGTTTGCAAGGCTGCCGATTCGGTCCTCCCATCGAATCGATGCGGTTTCCGAGGCGGAGAATATCGGGGGCGAGATCAGCCAAAGTATCATTGATCGGCGCCGCCGTGGTAAAAGCTGGCTGTGCCGCGAAAATCTTGTCGATTGACACAAATCTCCCGGACCTCTCTGACGCTACCCTAAGACGCTTATGGACCGTCTAAAGCCGAGAACGATTCGCCTCATCGGGCGGCTGCACGAATGGTTATGGAAGCTGAGCGGCGGTAAACTCGGCAATGGATTCGGAAGAGCGCCTTTCATGATGCTTACGACGAGGGGCCGCAGGACGGGGCTCCCGCGCACCACCCCGGTTCTCTACCTCCAAGATGGAGCCGATTTTATTGTTGTGGCATCCTTCGGTGGCAACGACATGCATCCGGCCTGGTACCTCAACCTCGAGTCCTATCCGGAAGCCGAGGTCTTGGTGAATGGCGCGCGCCGCCGAGTTCTCGCACATCGGATCTCTGCCGAAGAGAAAAACCGCATCTGGCTAAGATTGGTGAAAATCTACCCAAATTTTGCCATCTATCAGCAACGGACTCATCGAGAAATCCCGCTGTTGCGACTGTCCCTCCGGATCGAGCCGATTTCGGTCGATTGAGGATTCGCCGCGCCGTTGTTCCAGTCCGCGAATGTTTCCATCAGGCATCGCCCGAGGACGCAAAAAGAGTTATTCATGAATCATGCTGGGTCGTTTAATACTGCTCTTCACCATCGTGCCGCTGGCCGAGCTTTACATCCTGATTAAGATTGGCAGCTATATCGGCGGGTTCAACACCATCATCCTCGTCGTACTGACCGCAATGCTGGGCGCTTGGCTGGCGCGCCTGCAGGGTTTGCGCACTCTGCAGCAAATACAATCGAGCCTGGCGCAGGGCCAGATTCCGGCGGAGGAACTGATCGACGGTGTGTTGATTCTCGCCGGCGGTATTCTGTTGCTCACGCCGGGCGTGTTGACCGATCTATTCGCGCTGGTTTTGCTGTTTGCCCCCACGCGGACACCGTTCAAGCGCTGGCTGCGGCGCCGCTTTGACCGCATGGTGGCGTCCGGCGATGTCCGGCTTCACTATCACCGCGGCGGGTTCTGACGTTTAGAATAACCCTGCGCGCTGTCGCCCGTGAAATAAATTTTCGCACTGAGCCTTGCAACGATGACTCTTCGGTCTGCGATGTGGTCAGCGGCAATTGAAACAAATATTTCGTCTGGTAACACTCGGTTTCCCATTGGTTGGACAAACGCGATCAAACGGCTCCAGGCATCGAAGATCCGAATGTGTGGGCCTGTTGCAAACGCTTTTCGCATTAGAATGCTGGCGGCGCGAGTGGAGGCAACAACATCACCCGACGACTTGTCGCACGATTGTAAGACAAAACATTGATTTATGTGCTTTACCCGTCACGTCGTCGGCGAAAGCTCTCGGCTCTCGACTGATTCCGGTTGGACAAGAATTGTTGTTTTCGCCTGCTGCTAGGAAAATGCCGGTCGCCATGCTAAAAAACACTGCATTATTCAAATAATCGCTCAAGCTTTTCGGCCGCGGCGACTGGAGCAGTAATGAACGTTAAAGTACATGAACTCATGACAGCGTCCGTTGTCACCACCCAGCCTCATGCGAGCATCGCTTATATTCGCGGGCTGATGAAACGCCACAAGATCGGTTCAATCCCTGTAGTCGACAGCGACGGTCACCCCGTCGGCATTGTGTCTTCAACGGATTTGGTAACGGAACTTAAGTCAGCCGCTCCGGTCAGCACGATTATGACCGAGAAAGTGCTAACCGTTCCCAAATACGATGAAGTCAGCACTGCGGCCCGGGTTATGCGAAATCATAAAATTCACCATGTCGTCGTGACTCATGAAAAGCAGGTCGTGGGCGTCCTCAGCTCGTTTGATTTGCTTCGACTGGTGGAGAATCACCGGTTCATCGCAAAGCCACCGCCCACTGCACCGACGCGGAAGCCTTCCAAGCGAACCTGAACGCTTAGTCCTCGGAATCCAGCGACCGCAACGGCTCGGGACCGTGCTAAAATTGTCCTGGAATAGTTGTAGGCAGCGTAGGAAGGATGGACGCTGTTGACTAAAGGGAATAACTCCGGGGCCGGTCGGAAATTGGTCGGCCTAGTCCACCTGGTCAATAGCGCCCCTATTTCCCCGTTCTGGGAATAGCGTTCTCGATCAGCTCACAGATATGCTTCCTCAGGCATATTGAATTCCGCGCCTTCTTTCACCAACTGCTCTTCGAACATTTTGCGGATATAGGGGTCCTCGTCACGGTATTCGATGGTGTTGCCTCCCTGTTTGATGTCGAGATTCAAGCCGCGCCAATCGACACCCGGCACACCTTTGACTCGCCTTGGAAAACCGCCCAGAAAGGCCAGCACGCGCAGCGGTACCTTGGATGCGCCGAAGTGGCCGTGGAACCAGCCGGCGTCGCCGGGCGCAGCGCTCACGATGCCGCCGGGCTTGTAGTCCTGTCGCTGGACCAATTCGCCTTTCCCGTCCGCCCATGGCGTCGTACCCGCCTCGCCAGGCCACGTAATGGTGTAGCCCTTGCCGCCCAGACACAGGAGCACCGGGCCGGCTTCATGGGCGTGACACCGGGAATAGCGCCCGGGCGCGTATTGCGCAATGAACCCCTGAAAACTATTGCCCGACAGGTTCCAAAAAAAGGTTCGGTGACCGACGCCACGCTGGCCATCCACGGGCAGCTCCACGCGGTCCGCGTCCGGGATAATGTTGCCGTAGTTGCGCGCGCGGCCGTGGCGCGGATCTTTGCCGAGCTCGGTCTGCGCTTTGAAATAATTTGCGCTGCCATCGTAGCGATCCTTGAACTCATACGGGTTGTTGAACAGCGCGTCCTGACTCCGGTACAGATGAAAGATCGGTGGTGCGTTGGTCACGCCGAGTAAGAGAGCAGGGCTGGAGGTGGCGTTGACGATGCGGTGCCAGGTATTGAGCGGCGGAGAGAAGAGGCTGCCCGGTTGCCACTCGAAGGTCTGCTTCCTGTTAGCATCCTCGCCGCTCCAGATCTCCGTCGTGCCGCGCCCTTCGAGCACGTAGAAGATCTCCTCGTACATATGCTTTTCAGGAGTGATGGCGCCCGCGCCGGGCACCTCGATCACGTACACCCCCTGGAGCCCGCCGCAGCCGTTGAGCTCAATGAACGCGCCGTGCGCGCCCATGCGCTTCCACGGTTCCAAAGTCAGGTCGCGGATGTCATAGAACCCCACCGCGCCGCGATGGATGGGAAGATTTTGCTCCTCCATGTAAATTTCATAGGGAGAAGCCGGCCGTATCCAGCGCTTGGTACCAACGAAATCTTGCGCCATAAATCATTTGCCTCCTGTCCAGTTTGTCGCACCGAAGGTCGGGTCAATGCAAGCGTTCAACTCCTGCGCACAGTGCGGCTTCACAAGTAAACCATCGAAGCTCCGTTTTAAATCGAATCATTGATTGTGATTCAAACCGTTGCGGGCCCATCTCGCGTGAATCAGTCCAGACTCACGCACGACTCACGATCGTGGTTATCCTTGCCATTCAACATCACATCATGTTAGAGCGCAGCCATGGTTACAAACCAACGTAAACTGGTAATTTTCACGACTTTGATTTTGTTGCTTGCCTTGGTCGCGGCGCGGGAACCCCGAGCCGCCGCGGCGCGGCCGTTGCGCATCGCCTTTCTGTTCTCATCGGGAACCATGGCATCGGTCTGGATGGCGAAGGAAAGCGGCGCTTTCGCCAAAGAGGGTCTCGAGGTCGAGATGATTTCCATGGGTTCGACCCTCGCCCTGCCGGCGCTGCTCGCCAACGAAGTCGATGTAATTCAGGTTTCCGCGGTGCCCGTGATTACTGCGTCGCTGCGCGGCTTCGACGTGGTTTTCATAGCCGGAATGCTCAACACGATGATCTGGGATTTGTATGCCAGGCCGGAAATCAAAAACGCCGAGCAGTTGAGAGGAAAAATTGTCGGCACGGACCGGCCGGGCAGCCCGGTGGCCTACGGCACCCTGGTCGCACTGCGCAAACTGGGACTCAGTGCAAGGGACGTCCAGCTCCGGCCTTTCGGCGGTTCGGTCCAGGTCGCCTCGGCGCTCCAGAGCGGGCAGATCGCCGCAGGGCCCGCGGGCCCCCCTCTGAGCTTTCATGTCGAGCGCAGCGGCTTTCATTCGCTGGCCTCGACCCTGGACCAACCCTATCAAAACGTCGGTCTCGTCGTCAGGCGCAGCCGGATGAATGAACTGGCGCCGCGCCTCGTCCCGCTTTTACGCTCGGTGCGCGAGGGCATCGACCGCTATTATGCGGATAAGCCGTTTACGTTAAAGGTAATCCCGAAATACACCCGGGATTCCGATCCCGATATCATCGAGCGAACTTACGAGTTTTATCGCAAGGCCGGTTTCCGGCGCGAGCTGATGATTTCAGAGCCCGGCATGCGGGGGATTTTGAACTTTCTCTCGGAAACCACCGTCCCGGAAGCGAGGAAAGCCAAACCGTCGCAGTTCTTCGACGATCGGTTCGTGCGTCAATTGAATAGCGGCAAATAAAAGAGCGGTAGCGCCGCGTGATTAGGCGAAGGGTTCAGTTGAGCAAAAAATATCAAAAATAAAGATGCGACGGCAATACTCACGGTCGCAAACATAAGTAAATAACGATTTCAACGATGGCTCTGCTCGTGCTCAGGCTGCTTTGCCGCGTCACTTTGAGTTTTTCAACCGCCTGTTTACTTTTGACGTTCGTGCAGGTCGAGATTCGATAAATGTCATAAGTAAAGATTTGAACCAAATCACTTGCGGGATGGAGCTGGATTCTAAAAATTCAGATTTGAACTCAAACAGTCGACGTCAGTTGACTTCACCCGGAATAACACGTAGCTTGAATCATCTTCTTCAGTTACCGGCCTTCTGAGAGGAACACTAGAATTTGAAGGCTGCTTTCCGTCTCTATCCTTTGATAGCAATTTCTAAATGACAATCCGACTAGAGCGGGGTTATAAGCCCAGGTTCTGCCCCATTAGCAGTTAGATTCTCAGGATCACAGACAACAACACTGTCTAATAGGAGGACAACATGGGTAGTAAATTATATGTAGGTGGTTTGCCTTATTCAGTCACTGAGGGGAGTCTTCGGGAACTTTTCGCGGCACATGGCACGGTGGAATCGGCCAATGTGATCTCGGATAAGTTTACCGGACAATCGCGCGGTTTCGGCTTTGTCGAAATGTCGTCGAACAATGAGGCGCAATCCGCGATCTCGTCGCTCAACGGCACGCAATTCGAAGGGCGCAGCCTGACGGTAAACGAAGCCAAGCCGATGGCCAAGCGCGATAACTTCGGTGGTGGCGGCCGTGGCGGCGATCGCGACGGCGGCCGCAACCGCTGGTAGTTTTTTCGTTGGGTCAGTAATTTGTACGAGAGGGGGGCACCTAGTCGGGGGGTCCCTCGGTTCCTTTTTCTCAAATCTCCAAAACTCAGTCTGGTTCCGCAAAACAATTAGTTAGGTTCAATTAGGAGGCTTCAATATGTACAGGATTTTGTGCGACCGGTCGCCGGCTCGCGAGCTCGGCTCAGGCCTGACCTGGTATAACGTAGACGGCAAGATCGTCGAATTCGCTACGACGGAAGAAGCCGGGGCAATGGTAAAAAAATTAAGCGAGGGCCCCAGAGCCGCGATGATTAAGTACACGGCGAAAGAATATAACGTCGAGTAAGATTCATTCAGCTAAACACGTTCTCGGTTAAGACGGCGCCGTAACAAGATTAAAACATTTAGGCGGTGCCGCCTTTAAAGCCAATCTCAACCGCGGGTTCGGACACCGCTCTCTGCGGTTTGTTTGATGCTAGTTGCTCGTCCCTATCGCATCTATTTCATAAGCGTTGCCGGTTACTACCATTCTGTTTCCGGGTCTCTTTTCATAGACCGACGATTTCGGTTGTGAGCCAACGGGCATAGAAATACCCCGCCTGCGAGCGCATGGGGCAGCGCGACGGCAAATCCGATAATACTCTCACTGAGCATTTTCTATTCTCTCGACTGTTCACAAAAGAATTGACCGGTTTACGTCCCGATTGCTGGTTACATTCTAGTCTCATTTCCGCGCTGCCATCCAACGTCGCACCGTATTAGACGCAGCCATGGCTACAAATCAACGGCGCGGCCGTTGCGCATCGCCTTTCTGTTCTCATCGGGAACCATGGCATCGGTCTGGATGGCGAAGGAAAGCGGCGCTTTCGCCAAAGAGGGTCTCGAGGTCGAGATGATTTCCATGGGTTCGACCCTCGCCCTGCCGGCGCTGCTCGCCAACGAAGTCGATGTAATTCAGGTTTCCGCGGTGCCCGTGATTACTGCGTCGCTGCGCGGCTTCGACGTGGTTTTCATAGCCGGAATGCTCAACACGATGATCTGGGATTTGTATGCCAGGCCGGAAATCAAAAACGCCGAGCAGTTGAGAGGAAAAATTGTCGGCACGGACCGGCCGGGCAGCCCGGTGGCCTACGGCACCCTGGTCGCACTGCGCAAACTGGGACTCAGTGCAAGGGACGTCCAGCTCCGGCCTTTCGGCGGTTCGGTCCAGGTCGCCTCGGCGCTCCAGAGCGGGCAGATCGCCGCAGGGCCCGCGGGCCCCCCTCTGAGCTTTCATGTCGAGCGCAGCGGCTTTCATTCGCTGGCCTCGACCCTGGACCAACCCTATCAAAACGTCGGTCTCGTCGTCAGGCGCAGCCGGATGAATGAACTGGCGCCGCGCCTCGTCCCGCTTTTACGCTCGGTGCGCGAGGGCATCGACCGCTATTATGCGGATAAGCCGTTTACGTTAAAGGTAATCCCGAAATACACCCGGGATTCCGATCCCGATATCATCGAGCGAACTTACGAGTTTTATCGCAAGGCCGGTTTCCGGCGCGAGCTGATGATTTCAGAGCCCGGCATGCGGGGGATTTTGAACTTTCTCTCGGAAACCACCGTCCCGGAAGCGAAGAAAGCCGAGCCGTCGCAATTCTTCGACGATCGGTTCGTGCGCCAATTGAATAGCGGCAAATAAAGGTACGTAATTTTCGATTCTACCCGCTAACGCGGCGGCGGCGTGTGAATTGAATTTGCCTAGGCTCGACTGAAGGGTATTAACGGCTGAAACAATTGGGATCCCTAAGCCTTGTGTGTCTGCAATTTTCCCGTGTCCAATGGATCTCCCAGCCTAGGAAGATGTTCTCCCATTAACGCCACAGCTCGCGGGTCGCCAAGCGGGCGCCCTCCGCCAGCGCGGCGAACTTGAGCCAGGCCACGCTGGGATGGGTATCGTTAAATCTCAGTGCGGAGGCGGCAAATCCGCAATCGGCTCCCGCAATGACGTTCTCGCGCCCGACGATTTTGGCGAACCGCACGATCCGCTCGGCAACTAGCTCCGGATGCTCTACCAGGTTGGTCGTGTGGCTGATCACGCCCGGAATGAGGATCTTCCCGTCGGGGAGTTTGAATCGTTCGAAGACATGGTATTCGTGTTCGTGTCGTGGGTTCGCCGCTTCGAACGAATAGGCGCAGGCGTTGATTTTGAACATAATGTCGACGATGTCCTTGAGCGCCATCTCGTGGAGGCGCGGTCCGACATCGATGCTGTAACAGGTGTGGAAGCGGACCTTCTCGGGCGGGATGCCGCGGAGCGAATCATTGATCACTTCGACCCGCTCGGCTGCCCACTTCCTGCAGTCCGCGACGCTCGAGTCCGGGTTCATCATGTAATAGGAGACCAGACGCGGGTCGTCGATCTGGAGAATGAAGCCGGCGTCGACGATCGCCTGATACTCTTCGCGCAGGGCGTTGGATACGGCCTGCTCGTACTCCTCATGGTTGCGGTAATATTCGTTGGAATAAGTCGCCGTGATATAAGATGCGGCGATCGCAGGCACGAAGATCTCCTCGTACTTCAAGCCGTTGGTTGCCGCCTTGAGATTGGCGATGTCTTCCTGGACCGCCGCGTGACCTCTATAACTGACCGGCCCGGTACAGGTGTCGACGCCTTGGCCGCGCCCGCTGCTCCGACCGCCGAACGGTTCGGCGATGCGCTCGGACCAGGCATAGTAGTCCGGGAAAGGGAGATATTCCCGGCTTGCCGCCCGCGGTCTGATTGAACCCGGAGCGGCCGGCTTGCGCTCGAAGCCGTTGAATCGCTCGATGACGTAGCCGAAGAAGCTCGCTTTGCCCTGCTCGCCGTCGGTGACGATATCGATGCCCGCTTCGATCTGTTTTTTTACAACCTCCGCTACCGCATCGCGCACCAGCCTTGCGAGCTCTTCACGGTCGTATGGCTGACCTCTTTCCCTCAGTCGAAGGAGCGGGATCAGGGAGTCGGAGCGGGCCAGACTGCCGACATGGGTCGTGAGGATTCTTTCATTGCTGCGCTTCATTGCAATTTTCCCTTTGGAACCGCGGATCGATCGCTACTTGGAATCTTAGCCAGCCGCTGAATTTAAACCATTGGAACGTCTGGAACGATTGGAACCTTACAACGTTCCGCTTAACTCCAAAGTTTCTTGCTCGCCAGCGCCGCGCCTTCGCAGAGGATGCGAAGTTTGGCCCACGCAATCTGAGGATGCACTCTCCCGCCCAGGCCACAGTCGGTGCCCGCGATCACGTTCTCGCGGCCTACGGCGTCGGCGAACGCGAGGATGCGGTCCGCCACCAGCTCCGGGTGCTCGACGACGTCCGTCGCGTGGCTGACGACGCCGGGAATCAGAATCTTGCCGGCCGGCAGCTTTACATTCCGCCAGACTTTGTGCTCATGCTCGTGGCGGCCGTTGCCCGCTTCCACCGAGTACGCGCCCGCATTCACTCTAAGCATGACGTCGACGACGTCGCGAAGCGGAATGTCCGTCGTGTGCGGGCCGTGCCAGCTGCCCCAGCAAATGTGATAGCGCACCCGATCCTGCGGAATGCCCGTGAGCGCGTGATTCAGCACCTCGACGCGCAGCAGCGCGTAGTGTTTGTATTCGTCCAGCGTCGGCCGCGGATCGAGCATGTCCCAGGCGCCGGGCAGACCGGGGTCATCGAGCTGCAGGATGAAACCCGCGTCCGCGATTGCCCGGTATTCTTCGCGCATGGCCGCGGCGATCGCCTCTAGAAATGCCTCGGCGGTCGGGTAGTAAGTGTTCTGGTCGCGGCAAAACATCTCCAGGCTGCCGGGGGCGATGGAACTCATGAACGCTTCATCGACGCCTGCGGCATCGGCGGCTGCCTTCAGATTCGCGAGCTGGGCGCGCAGGTTCTCTTTGGCGGTGTAGGTAATCGGACCGATGCAGGTCGGGCGGCTCGCGGCGGTGCTCGGCGCTCCCAGTCCCGTGTCGGCGTAAAACTCGGCGAACTCGCGCTGCTCCCAGCGCTCGCCGACGATGCGCATGGGCGCTCCCGGAGCGGCCCGTTCGGGCGCAAGAGACTCCGCCGAGGTCGGGCCGAAACCGGAGACGCGTTCGAAGATGTAATTGCCCCAGGCACCCCGGTCCGTCGCCGCCCGCATGGGCTTGCCGAACTCGCCGTCGTTGGGAATATCGACGCCGGAATTTTTCTGCGCGACCACGACCTCGCCCACTGCAGAGCGCAACCGCGCCTGCAGAGCCGCTTCGTCCTCGGCCCCGCTGCTTTTCTTCGACCACATTTCGCGCAAGTCGGCCGGTCGCGGCAGGCTGCCGGCATGCGTGGTCAGGATACGGTCAGTGCTTCGTCTCATAATGCCTCCGCCCAAACGTCATTATCATGGCGTGCTCCTACGCTCACGTCCGGTATCTCGCAGTCGCCACATCGATTCATCACTCGAAGTAGCTCGATCTCTCCGTGCGCCATTTGTGGGAGAAACTATCCGCGCGAACGATGCCCTGTCAAATTGTTGAAGGGGAGAAGACACAAATTTGGCACTCGATAGCACTTGTTTAACCTAAGATGCGTGGCGTCGCTTTCTACGAGGCGCTGCGACTTGTCCCAATGTAGATTCCCAACTCCTTAAAACTTTCGCGTGACCTGCGATTGACGACTCGAGGCGTTAGCGATAACAGAGAAAACAAACATTCAAATTCACACCAGACGGGGCAAATCCCGGCCCCGCAACCAACCTTTTCAACACCTTATCAAGCCCCGGTTCGAAAACGGTTTGATCGAACTGCAATCCCAAAGTCCCGCAGTAGTCCGCCTGAATCATCGCCAGCGACGTTCCACAGTACTGAGCAACCGACAGCGGATTCTCCCCCCGCCTGATCGCTTCCGTGATAAACGTATGCCGCGTGGCGTAGAATTTCCTATGTCGAATTCCCAATTTCTTTAGCGGACCGCCCCAATTATGCTCACTCCACTTCCTTGCGTTCATAGGCTCCCCGTTCTTATTCACAAAAATATGCTTAAGCCCTAACTGAAGCGAAGGCAGAATTTTCAGAACGTTCAACACAGGTTCCCCAAAGTGAATCGTCCGCGCACTGCCAAACGTTTTAGGCCCCGACTCGCTGCCCATGTATCTCGATTTGCTGATTGATAGAGTCTGCCGCTCCAAGTCCACATCGGCCCAGGAAAGCGCCGAAGCCTCAGACGGACGCATACCCGTATGAAACAACGTAAAAACCCAAGGGAAATAAAAGAAATCATTCTCAGCCCAGTAAGCCACAATTTTGTCCCGCTCTTCCGCTGTAAACGGGTCTGGCTTCGCCCGCTGGTTCCGAGGCCATTCAATGTCAATAAACGGGTCTCTCCCCTTCAACGCCTCGAAATCGCCCCGTGCGCCCTTGTAAAGCGCTCTAAATGAACCGTCAACGACATTTCGAGCAGTTTTCACGCTCAGGCCCTGCTGTAGCAATTGCCCCCTAAATTCAATCAATTCGCCCGTTCCAATGGCCAACAAGCGCCGGTCTTTGAATCTGGGAAGAATGTAAGCCCGGAAATGTTGGTTATAGTCCCGCACCCGAGATCGCCGGTAGAGCGGTTCAATCTTAGTCTTGATCCATGAATCATAATACTCCTGAACAGTAGGTGTTGGCGTCAACCCGTACTGTCCCTTGATGTATTGCTCAAGCCGATGTTGAGCCAGGCCTTTTTTCGTCGTCTTTAGCGACTTCGTCACGCTTCCGTCAATCAGATACCACCTAGAGCCTCGGTCTTTCCGCTGTTTGATGTGTGGGGGCAAGGATGGCCTCCTGAAAAGGAATTTCTAGCCCATGCAAAACCCGGTAAAAAGCATCAAGCCTCGGCATCTGGCCTTGCAAAATTTTCCCCAGGGTTTTGTTATTAACCCCACATACTGCACATGCGTCAGCGACTTTCAATTGCTTGGCTTCCATCGCTTGCAGTATACGGGCCACGTTAATCGTTATATTCATTGACTCACCAAAGGTCAGTCAGCAGGATCACGAACCTTTGACCACTTTTCTAAGCCCTGGTTCACGATATTTTTCCATTGCTTCCCGTACGCTAGCCGCAGCCCCTTTCACTAGCATCTTAAGCCCATGGGGTTTCAGCGAGACGGCCAAATAAAGCAGCGCTGCCGCCCGCATGAATTCACTGACCTTCATGTCCAGTTTCTCAGCAGCTTCCTCAAAGGCTTGTTTATCCTGCGCTGACACTCTAACCATGATAACTCGACTACGATCCCGTGTTTCCATAACGCCCTCCTCATGTGTAATGCGTGTATATCATTATAGCTCAATATGTGTCAAGCGCTATTTTGACCGTATATAACAAGTGAACCGGACGCACGGCCAAGCGACGCAGCAACCTAATATTTGACACATCCCACCTAAAGAAAGTAAGTTTACGAAGGGCTTTGATAATTTGCTTGTTGGAGGCTCTTTGGAAATTCCGCTCGTCGTTACAACTTCCGGGTTATACTCCCGCCTCGGAGGTGATTCAGACCTTTTGACTGCAGTTCTGTCCCTGCGCTCGGTCGCGGGCAGTCTCGCCGAGACCGTTTCACGCACAGTCCCTGGCTTCACCGATCACAGCCTCAGACACATGGACGCCCTCTGGAGTGTCAGCGATCGTATACTTATTCAGCAAGAGTTGATGGCTTTGTCGTATGGCGAGGCATTTCTTTTGGCGTGCGGATTTTATCTTCATGATATTGGCATGGCATACGCCGCGACATCCGAAGGCCTGGCACGCGTCCGCTCGTCGCCCGTGTACGCGAGCGCCATGGCAACCGCCAGTGCCGCCACGGGCGCGAAAACAGATCGAGCCTTAGAAGCAAGAGCAATTGCAATCGCTGTTCGGCAACTTCATGCAGACGCAGCGATCGAACTGGCTACAAGCCCAGTGCCAGGTACAAACATCCACTTGTTTGAAAGTAGTTCTGTCCGAGATTCATGGGCGGAAACCGCTGGTCGTATCGCTACTAGTCACCATTGGAGTCTAGAAACCATTGAGCGCGAGCTAGGTTCCCAAGGGGTGATTCCTCTGCCAGGTGGTCGCAGGGGTGACCTCGGATATATCGCCTCGCTTCTCCGTATTGTGGATTATGCTCACATTAATAGAGACAGGGCACTAACGATTGACCGTGCATTCCGCCCACCTATCGAGCGGGAGAGTTTGATTCATTGGCTTGCGCAGGAACATGTCGACGGCCCAGCCCGGGACGGTGCTGACCTGGTTTACCGAGCATCAAGCGCGATTTCAGATGTTGACGCCTGGTGGACATACTATGAAATGCTTAAAGGACTTGATGAAGAAATACGCGCAGTTAGACGTTATTTGGACCGACGCTTAGTGAGCCAAGGCCGCTTTTCGCTGCAGGGTGTTCGAGGCGCCACATCTCCCGAAGAGGCTGCCGTCTTTGTTCCTACCTCTGGGTTTCTTCCGATAGAAATTAACTTACGTACCGGCTCAATCGAACGGTTGGTACAACTCCTCGCAGGCGAATCACTTTATGGCCCCGATCCGATGGCGGCCGTACGCGAATTGATTCAAAACGCGCGTGACGCCGTCATGCTAAAAACTGCTCTTGCGGCTACGGAATTTGATAGAGCTACCCTCTCCATCCCCATCCGCATAGCACTCAAAACAAATAGTTCCGCCCCGATGTTGGAAGTCATGGATTCAGGTATAGGAATGACCCAAAAAGTTATGACCGACTACCTTATTTCGATTGCTTCCGATTATTGGACGTCGCAGATAGACATCGATTTTCCGGGAGCTCGTGATCGGGGCTTCCACCCAGCGGGTAAATTCGGAATCGGATTCCTCTCCGTGTTCATGTTAGGTGAAGAGGTCACTGTAGAGTCCAATCGTGACGGAGGAGAACGTTATCAGCTTCATCTCCGAGGCGTAGGCCGGCGAGGTGAAATCCTAAGTCGAGTTGGACCATCCGGCAGCGGCACGGCTGTCCGTATATCTCTGAAACCGCAAGTCGTTGAGGCCCTTCGACCCCTTAGCGATCTAGTCAAAGTGTACGCTCCGATGCTGCCGCACAACCTAGAAGTCGAAGTAGACGGTCAACGCACAAGCATTCCAGCAGGCTGGTTACAAGAACTAAACGCTGATGAGTTCCTTAAGTGGACACTTAACGCCGTCTCGAAGCTGCAACGTAACCGAGCTGGCAGAACTTGGGATGACCGGAGGCTACCCCGCTCGATGTTTTTTCGCTACGGAATGACAGAGGAGCCCACAACGTGGCCCACAGGCTGGCCCGAATACCAAAATGCACATGTCCGATTGCTCGCCTCTTTTCACAATTACAGCCTTTTGTGTCTAAGAGGCCTGGCGATTCAACCCATTGCGACGCCAGGTTTCGTTGGCGTTATTGACCTCGAATCAGCAACACCTGATGTGAGTAGAAAACAAATACTGAACAAGGATGTAACGGATATTATTCGTCACGCAAATCAAACAGTCAGGACGAAAATCGTCGAGAACCTAAACGCCCTGGCCAAGGGTTTACTAATCCAAAAACTCGACTTTGTAGGGATGTGTGTTTCTATGTATGGCCGAGAGACGATCTTAGAATCATCATTGCCCTGGATTAGCTTACTGAAATTGCCAGGTGAAGTACATTTGATAACTAGCACGATGCTCTTGGAGGAATTGTCCAAGGCCCCTTCACTATTTATTTCTTACGGCACAGGGCCCTGGACGGCAATGAAGCATTGGGGCGAGCTGAACTCGCAATCTTTGAGCGGTGCGCCAGCAGTAGTGCTCGATGATCTTCGCGGCGACAACTTGCGCTATCATGGCGGCTCAGAAGAAAAAGTAGGCACTTTGAGCGAGCTTTGGGATGACTGTGTTGATACGCCGCTATTTGGAACCGTCTTGCGACTCGCTGCCGAAGCGTGGCAGGTCAGCTTAGAGAACCTCACAGGACAAGAAGGGTGGCATCACTCTGGATCCGTACTTTGGGGTCAGCTCTTAAGACCGTGATGTGCTAAACTAAGCTTTTAATGTACCAACGCGCTTGCGCAGGGGCAGACGCATCTTCTGCCCCTGCGCAGCTACTGCTAAATTCATAAAACACTCCGACAAATGGCCTGCGAACGAGAAACGCAACCGATCTAGCGCGATGACGTTCCTTATTGAACTTTATCCTTGCGGCCCGAGCGACACCCGTTTTTAGCCTACCCATGTCCCCACCACCTTTTTTATAGAATTCATAAACAATTTTTCTTCCACATTTGGCTTTAAACGAACGATCTCGCATTAACCCTCATCTACCCCCCCTCTCACCTCTTATCGAGGCGCACCCCGACGTTGCGAATTTCAGAAGAGCTCGACTATCTGACGCTCGCGTACCTCAAGCAGCCTTCCTCCAATCACCGTTGAGCCCTCAGTCAACACCTCTTCCCACGAAACCAGCAGATCCTGAAAAGTAACGTCCGGCATCTCACGATCAAACTTGTAAGCGTAATGCACGTCATGGCGAACCAACCTCAACATTCGAACCATAAACTTCCAGCCTTTGCCTATCGCAACCCTCGCACGCTTCCAGCTCCAGGACATCCTCACCAGTGCCCCCCGCTGATCGGCCAGGTATTGAAGAGCGAAATATCTCCCAACGCGACGAATTGAATTATTCCCCAGATTCATACGCTGAATATAAACAATGTACGCTCCGTGAATGGTGTCCCACTGTTCGGAAAGCCAACCTTGATCGATGATGAACGGCCGATCGCCAGCCCAGGCCCAAACCATGTGGAGAACTCCGTTGCCCTCCGAGGTTTCCACCACGAACGTTTCGACTCCTTTGTAACCGAGGTCACGTTCAACTCGCCGGCGAAGTTCTTGGAGATGGCGACGCAGGAGATGAGCCGGACCATTATCAGCAGTGGTTAGATCGATCCTCGAAATCTGACAATTACGAGATTTTGCTTCGTAGCACCAACTTATAAGCCGGTTAAATACTCGCTTCTGTTGTTTTGTCCACGGCTTAAAATCACCCTTAGAATTCACCACAAAACCTCCTTGGCACGACAGCCAACGGTTTGATTTTGGTTAGATCAAGGGTAGCCATAGGCAGCCTTTAGGCGCTTTTCCGCTTTTGTAACTTGTCGATTTGTCGGGAACTTAGCAGTTGAAGACTGTTAACAGCAGACGTTTCGGCGGATTCAAATCATAGCACCATCCAATCCATTACGTGTAGGCCTCATCGGAGCCGCCGGCAGATGGGGACGGCGGGCGCATGTGCCGGCGCTCAAGGGCGTGTCCGAAGCCGAGCTCTATGCGGTGAGCACGGCGCACGCGGATACCGCCAAAGCGGCGGCCGGGAAGCTCGGCGTGGACCTGGCCTATTAGAAGAGAGAAGGCTTTTTTTCAATGCACATGGCCCATAGGTGCTCATCGCGGCGCGAAAAAAACCTTGCCGCACCTTTTCGCAATAGATTAACTAGAGCTTGTCAGGTTTAGGTTAAGGGGTTTACGGAACGCATGCTAAGGTTGTTATGGTCAAGAAGCGATTTTTGGACATGGCTTTTCCTTGATTTTTTATCGCCCGTTTATTTTTTTACTGCTCTCTTTCTTTATTATCGATATCTCAAAAAGACATCGCGAGGCAGGGTGGATGCTATTAGGGTCGCGTTCTGGTCGTTGCTGGCTATCGTCGGGTTGCTCCACTTGGCTTTTGGCGGACCCAGGCTCGTGTTATCCGGCCATACGGCTTTTATAAACAGTGTGGCCTTTTCTCCCGACGGTCAGTTTCTAGTATCAGCGGCAGACGATGAAACTGTCACGATCTGGGACCCCGTCACCGGCGAAAACCTTGAGACTCTCACCTATGTCGATCCCGTTCCTGTGAATTCGTTAGATTTTTCTCCTGATGGAAAGATCGTCGCGTTGGGGACTTGGAACAAAATAACGCTCTTGAACGTCACTGATGGAAAAGCACTTGCGACACTGGGGAAACATCGAGAGCGCGGAGGCACGGATATCGATGCGGTATTATTTTTGTCTAATGCCAAGAAGTTGGTTGCCGCCGACATGAATTCGCTCAGAGTATGGGACGTTGAATCAAAAACCATCCAAGCTGCGTTGCTTGATGAGAGCAAAGATTTTTTCCAAGCCGAAGCCATAGCTGCCTCTCGTGACGGAAAGATCCTCGCGTCGGGAAATCACCGCGGGAAGGTCACCCTTTGGGAAGTACTAGGGAAAAAAAGGATTGTGACGTTTGCGGCACATGGCGACGAAAAGGTGTCGGCGCTGGCTTTTTCTCCCGATGGCCGCTTGCTCGCCAGTGGCGGACATGACGCACGAACCGTCCTATGGCATTTGAAAGGCAATCAGCCCGAAGAAATTTTTATCCTGAAAGCGGATACTGGCGATATCAACACCTTGGCCTTCTCGCCTGACGGGAAACTGCTCGCTACCGGCGCATATCACATACGAATATGGAATGTTGCTACCGGTAAATTGATGTTAACGACTAAAGGACGCCGGGTACGAATCAGAAAAATTGCTTTTTCTCCGGACGGTGCGAGATTGGCGGCCGGAGGTGAAGATGGAATCATCGAGGTTTGGAGTGTAAAAAGCCGAAAAAATCAATTAACACTCAAAGTCGACGACGGGTTTCCAGTCCTGGCACTCGGATTCTCCCCCGACGGCAAGATCCTCGCGAGCGGCACCCGAGGCGGGTTGGTGACTTTCTGGGATCCTGTCAGCGGCAAAAAAAAATCTGTTTTTCAGACGGATGGCAAGAAATCCTCTCCAAACATCGGAACAGTAGGCCACAAAGTCGAAGCATTAGCGTTTTCGCCCGACGGAAAGACGCTCGCCGCCGGAACCTGGAAGATCGTGAACCTGTGGGACACTGAAACCTGGCAGCTTCGCAGAAACTTCTGGCTGGGCGGAGATTTTTCTATAAAATCGCTAATTTTTTTCCCGACGGGACAGTTGTTTGCCGCCAATGAGAAAGCTAGCGCGGTATGGACCATTGCCACCGGTGAAAGGGTTTCCGGTGTGGATAAACGCCTGGGCCCGTTGGCGACTCTCTCCCATGACGGCAAAATACTCGCGACCGGTAGCGGCTATGGGCTCAATCTTTGGAACACGGGGCGGTGGAGTTTAATGTTCCACCTACAAATGCTTGGACGGAAAAAAGTAACCTCCATGGCATTTTCCCCCAATGGGAAAATTTTGGCGGTCGGCAATGCTGCCAACGAATTGGCGCTTTGGATTAGTAGCCGGTGGCAGAGAGTGCCCAACGTTCTGAACAAAGTCGGATGTGGGGGAGCAGTCGTGTCGCTTGCGTTTTCTCCTAACAGTAGGTGGTTGGCTGCCCGAACCGTCCACTCGCGTGCCCGTTGGGTGTTGTTCTTTTTACCGTTACCGGAGAGCCCGGGGTGTATAACTCTCTTTCGCATAAAGGATAATTATTTTAGCTTTATGCCTTGGCGCGCAGAAATTGGGGGGAGTGGGTTAAGCTTTTCTTCGGACAGCAAGACCCTGGCAGCTGCTTCCGGCATGAATACGATTAAATTGTGGCAGGTGGAGTGAGGTCGGGCGCCGGAGCCTATGGGAGTAATGCAGCCGCCTATCCAAGCGTTTCACTGAAGAAACGTATCCAAAAAAGGAAAACCAATGGCACAATTCGATCCACTACGCGTAGGCCTTATCGGAGCGGGAGGCAGATGGGGGCCGCGGGCGCACGTGCCGGCGCTAAAGGGCACGCTTGAAACCGAGCTCTATGCGGTGTGCACGGCGCATGCGGATACTGCGAAGGCGGCGGCGGATAAGTTCGGCGTGGCGTACGCGTACGGCAGCGACGAGGCTATGTATTCTGACGAGCGGGTCGAAGCGGTGTCGGTCGCGGTGCGCGTGCCGGCGCATTATGAGCTTTGCAAAAACGCCATCGAGGCAGGCAGGCACGTCTTCTGCGAATGGCCGCTCGGCGCCAATACCAAAGAAGCCGAAGAACTCGCCGTATTGGCGCGCAAGAAAAATGTCCGCACCATGGTCGGCCTGCAGCGTCGCGCGTCGCCCGCTTATCTCTACATGCGCGAGCTGATTCAGGATGGCTACGTCGGCCAGGTACTAGCGGTGAACTTGCTGCTCATTGGCAGCGGCGTGTTGACCCGTCCGTCTGATCGCACCTGGCAGCGCGACGTGACGTTGGGCGCAAACACATTGACGATTACTTTCGGGCACGTGCTCGACGCCATGTGCCTGGTAGCCGGCGAGCTCGCCGAAGTTTCCGCTATCGTCTCGACGCAGGTGCCGCAGTGGTTCGAGACCGACACGAAGAAATATGTGGATGTCACCTCGCCCGACAACGTCATGGTTCATGGTCGGCTCGAAAACGGCGCCGTCGTCAATGCCTACTGTGGCGTGCAGCCGTACCACGGCAGCGGCCATCGCCTGGAGATTTACGGCAAGGACGGCACGCTCTCGATGATCGGCGGCGGCGAGGGCGGCGGGGAGCATCAACGCAAGATCATGGGCGGACAAAAGGGCGACAAGGCGCTCCAGGAGTTGACCGTCCCGGAAAAATTCAAGTGGGTGCCGGAAGCGGTGCGAAGCAGCGGTCCGGCATACGAAGTGGGCCAGCTGTGGGTCAAGTTCGCCGAAGCGATCCGCAGCGGCTCGACCAACGACGCCGACTTTGATCATGCGGTGCGCCGCCAGCGAACCTTTGATGCCATCGTGCGCGCTTCAGAGACGGGACAGAGGCAGAAAATAATATGATCGATTAACTCAGTTCCAAAGGTTCCAGCGGTTCCAATCGTTCCAGTAGGTTCGCCGGGTTCAAATCGTTCAAGCCGTGCAACCGACCGAAACAGAGTTCATTAAACCATTGGAACGATTGGTACGAAGCGCAGCGATGGAACGACTGGAACCGGTCCCTGTTCCAGCCGATTGTGATTGACGACTCGACGGCTTAGCGATAACAGAGAAAACGAATAAGCGGGAGGAGCGCTGATCATGGCAAATCGAGCGGCACAAATTCATGACGGGTTGAAGCATCCGGTGATCGACGGCGACGGCCACTGGTTGGAGCCGATTCCGATTTTCCTCGAGTACCTGAACGAAGTCGACGGCGCGAAATCTGTGGACCAGATGCGAGCGTTATGGCGCGGACGGGATGCATGGTACCGCGCCACCCCAGATCAGCGTCAACAAAGCCGAATCCGTCGCGCCATCTGGTGGGGTGTGACGAGCGACACCTACGACAAGGCGACGGCGCTGCTGCCGGCCTTGCTGAACGAGCGACTGCCCGAGCTGGGCATCGACTTCGCGCTGATCTATCCGAGCTTCGGGCTGAGCATCAACGGCATGGGCGAGGGCGACCTGCACCGGGCCGCGGTGCGCGCCTACAACATGATGACGGCCGACATGTTCGCGCCCTTTGCCGCGCGCTTCGCGCCGGTTGCCATCATTCCCACCCACACGCCTGAAGAAGCTCTTGAGGAGCTGGAGTATGCCGTCGTCCAGCGCGAATACCGGGCGATCATGCTACGCGGAAATCAGGAGCGGACAATTCCAAGCGCGGCGGAAGCGGTCAATGACCGGCAGAAGGCCGCGTGGTATGTCGATACCATCGCGCTCGACAGCCCTTATGATTTCGAGCCGCTCTGGAAGCGCTGCGTCGAGCTTGGCGTCGCCGTGACCCAACACTCAGGCAGCGGCCGTTGGCAGGATCGCGCCTCGATCAGCAACTTCACCTACAATCACGTCGGCCACTTCGCCGAATCGAACCATGCGTTCGCGCGGGGAGTTTTCCTCGGCGGTCTGGTACGACGCTACCCGAGCCTCAATTTCGGCTTCATGGAAGGCGGCGTGAGTTGGGCATGCCAGATGTGTCTCGACATGATCGAGCACTGGGAGAAGCGCCGCCGCGCCGGCTTGCAGTATCCGAGCGAAACCGACATTGCCGAGATCAACCGGCTGATTGATCGCTACGGCGATCAAAAGCTGAAGGCCAACGCCGCCGCGCTCATGAACAGTCTGGACGCCTTCCGTCCGGAGTGCAGTCTTGAAGAGCTCAGCCGGCCCGAATATGTCACGGACGATTTCGAAGCGTCCGGCGTCAACTCAAAAGACGACGTTCGGGCAGTCTTCTCCGGCAACTTCTACTTCGGCTGCGAGGCGGACGATCGCGCAACCATGTGGGCCTTCGATCCACGCATGGGCGTGCGGCTTCGGCCGATCTTCAGCTCGGACTTCACCCACTTCGACGTGCCCGATTTCAAGGAGGTGATTCCTGAAGCGTATGAGATGGTGGAGAGGAACTTCGTGACCGAACAGGATTTCAAAGAGTTCACCTTCACCAACGCCGCGCGCCTGCACACGCGCAACAACCCGGTATTCTTCAAAGGCACTGTCGTCGAGCGAGCAGTGGTCGATGAGTTGGGACTGAAGACGCGGTTGGCAGCGGCGAAAGCTTAAGTGGACGTATTTGAACTTTTCGGTTGCGTCGAACTTTTCGGAATCGGAACGAGGATGTCCCCCGCAAAGGCGCAAAGACGCGAAGTTCGGAAAAAAACAAACCGATTTTCTTTGCGCGCTTGGCGTCCCTTCGACACGGCTCAGGGCATGCTTGGCGGGAGAAAATATCTTGAACTCATTCTGTCAAGTATTTCCGACGGAAAAATCTATAAGAAGAATACGTGTCAGAAAAGACTTGACTAACTCTACTAATTTTTGTCCCTGATGTTCGTTCCGCACCGGAGCCGGGTTCGCATCGCTACTTTTCACATTCGGTAGCCGTGACGCACCGTTAAAACGTTTTAATCTCCCGTTGCCTGCGGGACGCAATGATAGCCAAACTATTGAGCTGATACCTTCGCCTCGTCCTCGACGCTTTTCTTAACCGTCGAGCGGTTCATCATGCGCTCTTGCCAGGCAGTGTAGGCCTTGAGATCTTTCACCGGATAACCGCTGCGGCTGGCCCAGCCGTAGAAAACCAAAGCATAACTGTCGACGGCCGTGAAATCGCGGCCCATGACCCAGTCGTTGCCTTGGATCATCGAGTCGATCTCCTGGAGATTGGCCCAGAAAGATTTCTTCCCATTTTCCTTGACCGCGGCTGTCGCCGCTTCGCCTTCGGCGAAACGCTCGGGGCGATGGGAGCGCTGGTACGACGGATGCACGACGCTGGAGAACCAGCACATGGTGCCGATGCAGCGTGCCTCCTCGGCCGGATCCGCAGGCAGCAGCTTTTTATCCGGGAACCGCCGCGACAGGTAAGTGAGGATCGCCGTGTTCTCGACCAGGACCTTGCCGTCGACACTGAGCGCCGGGACTTTGCCGCGCGGGTTGATTTTCTGATAGGCCTCGGTCCGCTGCTGCCCCTTGGCCAGCAGGATCGGCTTGAGCTCGTAGGGCGCGCCGGTTTCCTCGAGACCGATATGCGAGGCCAAAGAACAAGCGCCGGGACTGAAATAGAGCGTCATCATGGGAACACCTCCTGAGTTGTCGAATTAATTTGGAGCGGTACGGGTGCGTACCGACGGGTTTAGGACCCGAGAGAAGAGTAAGCGCTGACAAGCGATGATGTCAATCATTAGGATGATTTGGTTGGACAGATATCGATCAGTTGAAGGGCTTCGGTTGATTTCAAGGCAAAAGCATCCGCCAACAACTCGTAGGAGCGATGGCGCGGAGCTGGATCGTAAGTCCATGTGACCACCAGCAGCTCGTCGAGTTCTTTGAGTCACGAAGCCACTGGCTCTGCAGATCCGACAATCGTCATCTCCGCAGAGACGCCCTTACAGCGCGCTGTTGACCGACCGGACTTGTTGAGAACTAATCGGGCTGGGAAAAAATTATCTGGCAAGTCATCCGCCATTTCGAACTCGGCAACAGCGTGATCCTCTTCTGCACGCGAGCGGGCGAAGGTGATCTGCCCTGTATGTGCTGTAAAGCTCGCGACGCCTACTTCGCCTGAAGGCGCCGGATTTCGCCCATTGGCGCGGCGGGCTCAAAAAAGAAATTTTGCCGTATAAAAATTTGTGCTGCGATTTCGGCAGCTTAGGAAGCAAGGATAATTCGGTATGGCGTAGCCTCAAAATTTTTGAATTGTTATCCTGAATGGAGTGACCGGATATGGTTGTTACCAGATCCTGCCTTGCCAGTTCGCTACCTTCGAGAACAGTAGGGTGAGCATATTCTTTTAACGGGCGCGCTTCGCCGTTGGACAGCGAGGATCGAAGCCGCGTCGTGGCATTTATTTAATTGACAAGGAGGTCCTATGAAAAAACAAAAAAGCTTCATCGCCGCCGTCATATTGGGTGCGGCGATGACCCTGTATCCGGCGTTTACGTTCGCCAACGATTTCTACTCGGGGAAAACCATTAACATCATCGTGGGATACCGCGCCGGGGGCGGCTACGACACCTATACGAGAATCGTCGCCCGGCATCTGGGAAATCATATTCCAGGCAACCCGGCCGTCGTGGTCGAGAACAAAGGCGGCGCGGGGAGTAAGCTTGCCGCCAACTACCTGTACAGCCGCTCCAACGCCGACGGTCTGACCGCGGGCGTGTTCGGCGGCGGCTTGATGACGCAACAGGCGCTGGGCTCGAAAGGCGTGAAATTCGACGGTCGGAAGTTCAAGTGGGTCGGATCGATGGCCGGGGGCAATCCCGCCTGCGTCATTATGGCTTTTACCGGTCTTAAAACCCTGGACGACGTGCTCGCCTCGAAAAAAATTCTCAAGATGGGTTCCACAGGAGCCGGCTCCACCACGGATGATTTGCCAAAATTAATGAAGGGGTTGATGGGTGCGAAATTTGACGTGGTTTCAGGATTCAAAGGAACATCGGCGATTCGTGTGTCGATGCAACGCCGCGAGCTTGACGGCGCCTGCTGGACCTGGGATTCCATTCGGGTCACGGCCCGATCCATGCTCGACGCCCGGGGTGACAAGAAGTTGATCCCATACTTGATCGAAGGAAAATTTGAGGACCCGGAGGTCGTGAACCTGCCGCAAATCAGTGAAACGGTCAAGGGCAAGGAGAACGTCGCGGCCATTCGTGCCTGGTTGGCGCCGTATAAAATGCTGCGTCCGGTCGCTTTGCCGCCGGGGACCCCTCAGGATAGAGTCGAGATTTTTCGCAACGGACTGATGCAAACCATGAAAGATCCGGCGTTTCTGAAGGAAGCGAAAAAATTGAATCTTGACGTAGATTTCATCTCCGGGCCGGACGCGGAGAAATTGGTCGAAGAGTCGTTGACTCTGACGCCCGCCGTGAAAGAAAAATTGGTCTCCTTGATCGGCCCGAAGAAACGCACCAACTGACCAATCAATAGCATCTAGCGTCGAAACATATTGCCGCCCGAGGAGCGTAGCCGTCATGGCACGCTCATCGGGCGGTCTACTGTATCGCTTCCGCAACGCCGGCGTTGCCGCGGCGCGACGCACTCGTTGACGTACGACCCGCGTTTCTCGTCGCCCGCGTACCGGCGGCGCGGATAAGATTACCGAACTGGATTTGAATCCCTTGGTCGCGCTGCCGGTCGGACAAGGTGCGTTCACCGGACAATGGGAAAACCGGAGCGCTGTTTCCTGGCTGGACAAAGTCCGAGTTGGGGGAAACAAGCAGGGCCTCGGATTTGGTTCACCGATTGCTCGCGGCAAAGAGAATCTCGATTGCGCCTAACGAGCCGCTGCTTTTCCCAATTCAAAGGCTTCGGCCAGCAGCTCGTAAGAACGATGGCGCGGCGCGAGGTCGTAAGTCCACGTGACGACCACCAGTTCGTCCAGGTCCAGACTTTTCGCCAGCTCTCTCAATCGCTCAGCGACCTGATCTTTAGCCCCGACGATCGCCTTTCGGCGCAGCTTCTCGGCAGTCGCCAGCTCCGAGGAGGAATAGGGCCGCTCCGCCTCCTCGGGCGGCATGAGCGGCAGGCGGATACCTTGCCGGCGATCGATCATTGCGCGCTCGCGGCTTTTGAACTGGAAGAGCGCATCCTCCTCGGTGTCGGCCGCCAGAGCCCAGACGCAGATCGTCGCGATCGGCTTAGGGCTTCTTTCGCTGGGGCGATAGTTCTTGCGGTAAAGCTCCAGCGCCTGCTCGACGCCGGTCCCCTCGCTGAAAAAGTATGCGAACGCGTAGGGCAAGCCAAAATACGCGGCGAGTTGCGCGCCGTAGTCCGAGCTGCCGAGAATCCATAGTTCCGGACTGCTCGGCCCCGTCGGTTGGGCGACAACTGTCCTGAAGGGATGGCCCTCAGGCAGAGGAGTTCCCGACACCCAGTGTTGCAGCTCCTGTACTTGCCGGGGGAATTGGTCGAGGACATTCTGGGGGTTCGGATTGAGGGCGTAGGACGTCATCTGGTCGGACCCGGGCGCTCGTCCGACTCCCAAATCGATGCGTCCTGGAGCGATCGCCTCCAGGACGCGGAATTGCTCGGCGACTTTCAGCGCCGAATAGTGCGGCAGCATGACGCCGGCGCTGCCGATGCGGATGCGCGGTGTGGTGGCGGCAATCGCAGCCATGAGTATCTCGGGCGCTGTGCCGACGATGCTGCCGGAGTTGTGGTGCTCCGAGACCCAGTAGCGATGATAACCCAGGGCGTCGCAGTGGAGCGCGAGCTCGAGGGTCTCGCGGATCGCAACGTCCTGCGCTCTCCCCCTGGACGCGGTCGATTGATCGAGGACTGACAATCTCATGGGTGCCTGCTTGTCGGGCATTGTTTATTCTGGATTTACTGCGAATAGCATTCGCCACGAATGATTTTGTCTGGCAAGACGACAACCAAACACCGGAATATCTCGCGCAAAGCTCGCCAAGACCGCCAAGTTAAGAGATCAAATCTCCTTGGGGTCTGGAGTTAGGAGGCCTTCGCGTGCTTGGCGCACTTGGCGCGAGAAAACCCTCTGTCAGCCGAATCGATCGCCGACCTGCAAGTTCACTTGTTTGGCGAACTCCGCCGCCGACACTTTTCCACCTTCGCCGCGCATTCTCTTCACAGTCAACGTGCCGCCGTCGAGGGCGACGGTGATTTCTTCCGCGCCGATATCAGTCACTTGGCCTGCCGGTGCTGAACTCTTTCCTGTTTGTAACCGCCCGTCGAAGACGCGCACCATCTTGCCTTTGTAGGTCGTGTGCGCGCCGGGCTGCGGGTCGCAGCCGCGAATTAAATTGTAAACTTGCTGCGCCGGCTTCGACCAATCGATCTTGGCGTGCTCGTCGGTGCAGGGCGGATCGTAGGTCGCTTGCGATTCATCCTGCACGATGCGCGGCGGGTTGCCGGCTTTGATCAGATCGACTGCCTCACCGATCGCCTCGATGCCCAGGGGAAAGATTTTATTGAAATAAAGCGACCCGGTGGTGTCGTCGGGCTCGACCTTCACTTCCTTTTGGAGCAAAACTGGACCGGTGTCGATGCCTGAATCGACCCAAAAGAGACTCAGCCCGGTGACGGTTTCACCCTTGATCAAAGCCCAGTTGATGGCGCTGGCACCGCGATATTTAGGCAAGAGCGAAGGATGAAAGCAGATACTGCCTAAGCGCGGAACGCTGAACACTTGCCGGGGTACGATAAAGCTTACGAAAGCGAGAATCGCCAGGTCGGCGTTGAGGGCGACAAATTCATCCCGAACTTCCGGGGCTCTGAATGATTTGTGTTGACGAACTGGAATGCCGAGCTGAAGCGCCTTCTGCTTGACCGGATCGAGTCTGCCGCCGGGCGCGTCGGGGGGGCAGTAAACCGCGACGATTTCTTCGCCTTGCCCGAGAAGTTTTTCCAGAGTCTGTTCCGCGAACGCCGCTTGTCCGATGAGAATAACCCGCATGCTGTTCTGCTCCAGTTTGAACGACCGTCTTCATAGGCTTCGCGATCACGAACCAGGAACACGATCACGTCATTTTTTCTTCAACCGATGACTTTGTAATCGCCGCCCATGTAGCTTTTGCAGAGATTCATATAGGTCGACGAACCCATCTTGATCCAGTGCAAAGCCTCGCCGGCCAATTCTTTCTTCACTTTCGCCGGCGCGCCGGCGGCGAGGACTCTGGGAGGGATTATCGTATGCGGGACGACCACGCTGCCCGCGGCGATCAGCGCCTCTTCGCCGATTTCTACATTCTCTAGGAGCGTCACGTTCATGCCGATGATCGCGCCGCGCTTGATCAGCGGCCCTTCCATGATCGCGCCGTGGCCAATGGTGCAATCATCCTCGATGATCGTCGGCGCCTCGCCGGAATGGAGCACGCAGTTGTCCTGGATACTGGTGCGCGCGCCGACGACGATGGGATTGGCATTTTGATCAGACCTGAGCACCGCGCCCCACCAGATGCTCGCCTCGTCGCCGACAGTGACATCGCCGATAATCACCGCGGTCGGCGCGATAAACGCCGTCGGCGCAATGTTCGGCTTCTTGCCTCGGTATTCAATGATCATTCGGAATCGTCCTCCGTCGAATATCAGTCACGATATGGGACGGTCGTGCGGAAATCAAGTTTGGTGTCCTTGGGCAATCTGTTCCTTTCATACACAGATCGCCTACTAGGGGACTGAATCTTCGCGGCGTTCGTTGGAGCGAGGGTGGAGCCCGCTCGAATCCACGCGAAAGTTCGAAGAGAAATGGCGGACGGTGAGAGTCTAAGGGTTTTTCAGCAGCGAAGTACTGTTTTTATTCAAGCGCTGATTCACTTCCTGGTCCGAAAGCGACTCAAGCTCGGCCAAGAGAACCGTCATGTCCCCGCCAGCGGCTTTATGGGAGTGCGCCCGTTCGATCTCCGCGGCCAACTCGGCCACCGTCGGTGATTCAAACAACGCCCGCAAAGGTAAGTCGCACGACAGCCGAGTCCGGATACGCGAAACGACCTGTGTAGCGATAAGCGAATGACCGCCCAGTTGAAAGAAGTTGTCGTGGATGCCGATTTTGTCGAGCTTGAGGACTTCGGCCCAGATATTTGCCAGCAGTTCCTCCACCGGCGTGCGCGGAGCGGTATAGGAGTGCTCCAGTTCGGGTCTGCTTTGATCCGGAGCCGGCAGGGCCTTGCGGTCCACCTTGCCGTTGGGGGTGAGAGGCAGTGAATCCAAGAAAAGAAACGCCGACGGCACCATGTACTCGGGGAGCTTCTGTTGCAGAAAGCCGCGTAGTTCACTGACCGAAGGGATGGAGCCGGAAGCTCCGACTAGATAGGCCACCAGCCGCTTGTCACCGGGGCTATCTTCTCGGGCCAGCACAACAGCTTCTCGAACTATTGGATGCTGTCCCAGGACAGTCTCGATTTCCCCCAACTCAATCCGATACCCCCGGATCTTGACCTGGTTGTCGATGCGGCCTAAAAACTCAATGTTACCGTCGGGTAAGTAGCGGCCCAGGTCGCCGGTCTTGTACAAGCGGCTTTGTGGCTCGGCGCCGAATGGATTCGGAATGAATTTCTCTGCGGTTAATTCCGGACGGTTTAAATAACCTCGGGCTAAACCCGCTCCGCCTACATGCAACTCTCCTGCGACTCCGATCGGTACGGGATTCAAATGCGAATCAAGGATGTAAATCTCGGTGTTCGCTATCGGCTTGCCGATGGGAACAGTTGTGGAATTGCTATACTTTCTGCACTCCCAAGCAGTGACATCAATCGATGCTTCGGTAGGGCCATAGAGATTGTGCAGCGCTGCCGTGCTGCGTTCAAAGAAACGTTGTTCCAGATCATGGGATAAAGCCTCGCCGCTACAGAAGACATGCTTCAAGCTGATACATTCCTCGATACCTGGCGCCTGCAAAAATACCTGGAGCAAAGATGGAACGAAGTGAAGCGTCGTAATCTGCTGTGACTTGATGAGATGGACAAGATAAGCGCTATCTCGATGGCCTTCTGGCCGAGCCATGACGAGACAAGCGCCGCTGATCAACGGCCAGAAAAACTCCCAGACCGATACATCGAACGTGAAAAGCGTCTTCTGCAAGACCCGGTCCGCAGGTGTGAGGCAATACTTTTCCTGCATCCACTGCAAACGGTTGAGCAAGCCACCATGAACATTGACCACACCCTTGGGCGTGCCCGTCGAGCCCGAGGTGTAGATCATGTAGGCAGCGTTCCCGGCCCTCGTCTGAGGGAAGGGGTTCCTGTCACACTGCTGAGTGATCTGATCCCAAGCTGTATCCAGGCACAGTACCTGAGCTCGATGAGCGGGGAGACCCTGGAGGAGATGTCGTTGAGTTAAAAGTAAGGGCGTTTGGCTATCGTTCAGCATGAACCCCATGCGCTCTTTGGGATAGTTCGGATCGAGGGGAACGTAGGCCCCGCCGGCTTTGAGAATGCCCAATAGTCCCACGACCATCTCTAGGGATCGCTCCATGCAGATGCCGACCAGCACCTCTGGGCCGACGCCGAGCGTTTGTAAGTGATGGGCGAGTTGGTTGCCGCGGTGATTCAACTCTCGGTAGGTAAGCTTTTGATCTTCAAAAATAACGGCGACTGCTTCGGGCGTTTTCTCCACCTGTTTTTCAAACAACTGATGGATGCACTTGTCCTTGGGATAATCGATCGTGGTGTCGTTCCACTCGACCAATAGCTGGTGCTTCTCGGCTTCGGTGAGAATCGGTAATTCGCTGATCCGCTGATCGGGATTAGACACTATCCCTTCCAGTAAAATCTTAAAATGTCCCACCATCCTTTCGATGGTATCTGCATTGAACAGGCTGGTATCGTAGTCGCAGTATCCTCTTAGATGCCCGTCTATCTCCTCCATAAAAACATGCAGATCAAACCTGGCAATACCGGTTTCAACTTCCAGTTCTTCCACTGTGACACCGGTCAATTGTGGCCGAACCCGAGGCGTATTTCGAAAAACGAAGCTCACCTGAAACAACGGATTGTGGCCTAGATTTCGATCGGGATGCAGCTCTTCCACAAGCTTCTCAAAAGGCAATTCTTGATGGGTTAAAGCCCCTAAACATACCTCCCGCACTCGACGAATCGCTTCAGCAAAAGTTGGATTGCCGGATAGGTCGAGGCGCAGCACCAACGTGTTTAAAAAGAAACCGATCAGATCTTCAAACTCTCTGCGGCCTCGTCCGGCAACAGGAGACCCGATCACCACGTCCGTCTGGCCGCTATAACGATGGAGCAACGTCTGAAACGCCGCCAATATGGTCATAAAGAGAGTCGCCCCGTATTGGCGACTTAACCTATTGAGCTCGGAAGAGAGTGCATCTGAGAATACGAAGTACCGCCGAGCTCCGCGTGTGGTCTGTAAGGCCTGCTTAGGACGATCAGTTGGTAATTGCAGAGTCGCGATGTTATCGAGCTGTTTTTTCCAATAGGACAATTGCGACTCAAACCGCTCGCCCTCAAACCACTGTCTCTGCCACTTGGCATAATCCGCATATTGGGCCGGCAGGTCGGAAAGCGGCGATCGTTGTCCGGTCGATAGAGCGTCGTAGATTTCAGATAGCTCGCGCAACAGAACTGCCTCGGACCAGCCATCATAAACAATGTGATGCATTGCTCGAACCAAAACATATTCATCATCGGCCAGTTGAAGCAGCGTGACTCGAAGCAACGGGCCGATAGCTAAATCGAAAGGCCGCTGAGCTTCTTCTGTGAAGATTCGGCGGGCTTCGATCCATCTGTCATCTTCCGAAACGAGTGCTCTTAGATCGAATACCGGCATTGTAATGCTCAAGTTCGGTAAGATGACCTGTGCCGGTTTGCCATTCTCGGATTTAAACACCGTTCGCAGCACTTTGTGGCGCCGGATGATCTCGTTAAAGGTCCGTTCTAACGCCCCCACGTTGAGCGCGCCCTCAAGCCGGTAGGCGGAAAAGAGGTTGTAGGTAAAACTTCCGGGATCAAGCTGATCGAGAAACCACAACCGCTGTTGGGCAAAGGATAAAGGCGGCGTGTCGCTGAAATTCCGAGACGGGATGGGTTCGTTTGCCGGAGTAAAATGTTCGGTCGCTTCAAGCAAGCGCGCGATCCCGGTGATCGAAGAGTTTTCGAACAATTCGCCCACAAAGAATTCCCTCTGAAAAGCCAGACTCAAACGCGACACGAGCCTTGCGAGGAGAAGCGAATCCCCTCCCAGATCGAAGAAATAATCTTCAATGCTCACTTCCTCGACTCCCGTGCACTCGGTAAAGATCCGAGCGATTGTTCTCTCCACGTCCGTTCGAGGAGCCACAAACGGCGTACTAAGCTCTGGTCTGCAACTATCCGGGTCAGGCAACGCACGGCGATCGATCTTGCCCCTAGTGGTCAAAGGTATTGTGGCCATTTTAATAAAGGTCGAGGGCGCCATATAGCTGGGCAATTTTTCGCTGATAAATTCACGCAGTTCACTGACGGATGGGTGCCGCGCTCCGCGGGCCGTATAATAGGCTATCAGGCGATGCTCGCTCGACCCGTCGGGCCGACCTAACACGGCGGCTTCGCCGACCGCAGGATGACTCCGTAAGGCTCGTTCCACCTCATCGAGCTCGACTCCGTTACCGCGGATCTTGACGCGAAAATCCTTTCGCCCCTTGTGCATCAAACAGCCGTCGGACCGCATGAATCCTAAATCGCCGGTGAAGTAAATGCGCTTTGCCGGATCTTGTGGGTCGACTTTAAATTTACTTTCGGTCAGTTCCGGACGGCGCCAATAGCCCAGAGCCAGATAGCGGCTACGAACGGCGATCTCGCCAACCTCACCGAAGTCGACTTCCTGACCGTCATTGTCGAGTAGAAGCACTTCCTTAAACGGGACGGGATAGCCAATCGGCACTTCGTCGCCCGCAAGGTCGGTGCCACCAACGATGCGGTACGAAGTGAGGTGGCCTGCTTCCGACGAGGCCAGGCCGGTGATCAAAGCGCAGTGAGACGGAAAGTGTTTGTTGAATAACGAAATATCGGCCGCTTGAACTGTATCGCTCCGCAATCTCACGACGCGAAGATTTGAGAAATCTTGCGCGTCGGTTAGACATTCACACAGTTTGCGAAACAGCGGCGCCGCGATTGCGCAGATCGACACGCCTTCGGTTCCTAACCAAGAGCCCAGGCGAACAACGCCATGCGCGCGCACGTCGAATGGCAAGAGAGTCGCGCCGTTCAGCAAGGCGAGCAGTACATCGTTTATTGTATTGCCTGCATGCGAGGAAAGGAGGGCGATGCGGTCCGATTCGCTGATCTCGCTCTCGCGGGTCCGGGTTATCTTGCGGTGGAAGAGAGCCTCATGATTCCATGTGACCCCTTTGGGCGCTCCGGTGGAACCGGATGTGTAAACGATCATGGCTAGACTGTCCGGCGGGATATCGAGCGATAGATTGTGCGAATTTAACTGGTTGCCGATGTCGGAATAATCGATTGTCTGACATCCGATATTGGTGATCTCGCGAATCAACGTGCTGTTTTGATCAGCAATAACTAATTCTGCCTTAGCATCTTGAACTATCGATGTAATGCGACTTATAGGATCGGCGGGATCAATGAGCGCAAAATATTTTCCAGATTTAAGTACGCCAATTATCGCGGTTAAGTATGGGATCCCTGTCTTCATCACTATGGCTACCGCGGCCGGTTTGTTTCCAATCTTGGTCAAGAGCGCCTGCGCAACGCGATTGGCTTGAATATTGAGCTCGGTATAAGTTACCGACTCCTCCCCGGTTTTTATCGCAACTCGATCGGGAAACATCCTTACGATCTGTTCAAACTGTTCGGGGATCGATCCCTCGACTTCTTCGTTGGGGAAAGGCGACAAGCCGATGGTGGGTCCGACCGGGCGAGCCTGCACTGCATTGCGGGATCGCTGAGAATGGGGACGACCAGGCTGATGAATTACTCTTCGGCTCTCTCTGATTACGGCAGCCATCTCTCGCACGGTCGGTGTATCGAAAAAAGTCTGCGGGGGCAGCTCTAATTGGAACTTGTCGATCAAGCGCGTGACAATTCTCGTAGCCGCTAGGGAATGGCCGCCTAGATCAAAAAAATTGTCAGAGATGCCGACCCGATCGATGCCGAGAACCTCCGCCCATATTTCAGCCACTGCGGTTTCTTCGTTGCCGTGCGGAGCCATAAATGGGGTGTCCAAATGGGGACGTGTCTCGGCTGGTGGCGGGAGCGCTGCGCGATCGACTTTGTTCTGCGGGTTGAGCGGTATGCTATTCAATCTTACGAAAAAGGCAGGAATCATGTAATCGGGCAACGTCTGCCCTAAGAACCTTACCAACTCACTTACGGTGGGCACTTCTTGAGGAGCTGTCACGAAATACGCGACGAGCACCGTTTCTCCTGAATGGTTGATTCGAGCCGTGATGACGGAGTCGTGAATCCTGGGATGGTCCCGAAGCGCGGTCTCGACCTCTTTGATATCCACCGGATTGCCACGGACTTTTACGCGAAAGTCTTTGCGCCCTTGGTGTACCAGACAGCCGTCAGAAAGCACGAGCCCCATATCACCGGTTAGGTAAATACGACTTCCATTTTCGGATGGATCGCGCTTGAACTTAGACTTTGTCAGCAGTGGATTGCGCAAATAGCCGGGCGACAGATAGCGACTCCGGACAACAATCTCAGCAACTTCATCGGAGCCCACTTCTTCGCCGTCCTGATTAACAAGCACGATTTCTTTCCCTGGGGCCGCGTAGCCGATGGGAACCGCGCCATCGGCCACGATCGTGTCGTGATCGATCAAGTAATCCGCTAAGGGCCCTGTCTCGTTTGAGGACAGGCCGGTGACGAAGATGCAGGTCGGCGAGAAAAACCGCTTGTAAAGATCGGTATCTGATTTGTAAACCGATTCGCTTCGTAATCGTAGGGCGCGGAAGTCGGGAAAGTTATTGCTTCCTTTCAAGGTTTCGCACAGGTTACGAAAGAGCGGCGAACTCATCGGCGCAATGGTAATGCGTTCCTCTGCCAACCAACGGGAGAGCTGTACAATTCCTTGCTGTTTGACTTCCAACGAATAAAGTCCCGCGCCGTTTAGCAGTGCCAGCAAAGAATTCGTAATCGCGTTGGATGTTCCGGACGAAAGCAGACTGATGCGATCATGCTCGCAGACATGAATGAGATTGGTGCGCAGCATGACGTTGTGCAAAATCATTCTGTGGTTCCGAAGTAAACCCTTGGGTTCGCCTGTGGAGCCGGAAGTGTAATTGATAAAAGCGAGAGCTTTGGCTGCAATCGAGAGCTCGGGATTATTTCCGGAAATCGAGCCATCGATGGTTTCCCATTGCATCAACCGGCAGTCCGGCGTTGCAATTTCATCGGCTAGGCCAGCATTTCGCCGGTTCGTTACCAGCAACTTCGCCCGGGAGCCCTTGAGCATGGCAGTGAGCCTGGTTTTTGGAAAGGATGGGTCCAGAATCAAAAAGAACTTTCCGGCTTTCATCGCTCCCAGCATGGCGGCAACTTGTGTCACGTCCTTTTCCAATAGTAGTGCTACAAGTTGTGCTTTCGGGACCAGGCTTTGCAGCAAGTAGTGGGCAAAGCGATTGGCCATCTCATTAAGTTGGCTGTAAGTCGCGACGCAAGCTTCTGTCTTGACCGCGATCCGATCGGCGTGTTGCCGTACAATCCTTTCGAAGCGCGCAGGGATGGAAGTCTCGACGTCCTCAATCGGAAACTCGACGAAATTTCCACTCGGATGAAAACACTTGTCGCGGATAGCCTGCTGCTCCGGCGGGAACATTTTAGCGTCGTCTTTGCTCACGGATCACTTGTTCATTTTCATTGCGCGAATCTGTGCTCATACAATTTGTAACGGAACGGAGCAGGAAAACTCAAGACTAGACACCCAATAGGTTTTCGCCTTTTGGAATTGACGGGAATTGAGGGAATTTGCAGAAACGAACGAGACTCAATTGTGGCAGTCAGATGAGCTTTTTTTTTCTCGTCGAGTCCGAACTGCTAGTAAAGTGCGAGGTAATTGCGGCGGGCCTACATCCATCTGAAAAGCTTTGGAACCGGCAGAAAGCGGAGTGCGGGTTTACCTTGACACCGAGATTGCGAATTACTGGCTTCGAAAGAGGATGATCGCGGTCCGTAGGCGCTCGGTGATTACTTCAATTCAAAGCTTTTTTCCGCCATCTCGCAGATCTGCTGGCCGATGGCGAGCGACGCGGTGGCGCCCGGCGACGGCGCATTGAGCACGTGAATTGCGCGGGGGCTTTGCTTAATGACAAAATCGTCGACTAGCGCGCCGCTGGCGGACACCGCTTGGGCGCGCACGCCGGAGCCTCCGGGCACGAGATCTTTTTCGCGAATTTCCGGCAAGAGTTTTTGCAGGGCGCGCACGAACGCGGCTTTGCTGAGCGAGCGGTAAAGCTCCCCGAAGCCGGTGCGCCAATATTTGCCCGTGATTGCCCAAAAACCTTTAAAGGAAATCGTGCGCCAGAGATCGCTTAAATTAATGTCGCTGTGGCGGTAGCCCTCGCGCGCATAGGCAAATACCGCGTTGGGGCCGGCTTCCACCCCGCCACGCGCCATACGCGTGAAGTGGACGCCCAAAAATGGAAAGGTCGGATCGGGCACCGGATATATCAAGTTCCGCACCAGGAATTCTCGCGCCGGGGCGATTTTGTAGTATTCGCCGCGAAACGGAATGATGCGGTGCTCTTCTTCGTCGATGTCTTTAGCAGCGATCATTTGCGCGACGATGTCGGACTGCAAGCCGCAGCAATTGATCAGATGTTTGGTGCGGTAGTCGCCGCCGGAAGTCTGTAAGACAATTTCATCCGGGCGGTCGAGCATGCCGACGACGCGTTGCGATAACCGGATATCGCCGCCGTTGTCGCGGATTTTCTCGGCGTAGGCCGCGGCGACTTTTCGATAGTCGACGATGCCGGTCTCGGGAACGAAAAGCCCCCTGATGCCGGTGGCATGGGGCTCGAGCTCTTTCAGTCGCTCGGGTCCGATGCTTTCCAAGCCCAGCAGGCCGTTGGCGGCGCCGCGGCGACAGAGCTCATCGAGCCGCGGTAATTCTTGTTCGCGGGTCGCGACCACGACTTTACCGCAGATTTCGTACGGAATGGCATGCTCGTCGCAGAAGGCGATCAGCTCCTTCCGGCCGCTCACGCAGGAGCGGGCTTTGAGGGAGCCCGGACGATAGTAAAGCCCGGAGTGGATCACGCCGCTGTTGTTTCCGGTTTGATGGCGCGCCAGCTCGGCTTCTTTTTCCAGGATCAACAGGCGCAGGGTCGGATGGGCGGCAATGATTTTCAGCGCGGCGGCGAGACCGAGGATGCCGCCGCCGATGATCGTGAGGTCGTACTGCGAAGCCATCACAGATTGCGCTCGTTCAAGTTGTTCGAAAGGTTCAAATCGTTCAAGCCGTTTGCAGAGAACTATAGATGCAGCAGCCGGCGCGAGTTTTTTTCCGTGAAGCTTTTTATATGCTCCGGATCGGGCTGCGCCGCGATGGCGGCAAAGCCCTTGGCGAGCGGCCCCAAGCCCCCGCAATAGTCGGAGCCGAAGACGATGTTGTTCTCGCCCATTTTATGGATCAGGAACGAGAGCGTGGCGGCGTCGGAGCTGGCGCAATCGATGGAAAAATGTTCGAGGAAGATGTCCGAATAGCGCTGTTCCCCCGTCGCCCCTTTGTGCTTCCAGAAAAAGCGGTGGAGCAGCAGCGGGATGCCGCCGCCCGAGCTGCGGATGACGATCTGCAGATTGGGGTAACGATCGAACAGGCCGCTGGCGATCATGCGCAGGCAGCACTCGGCGACTTCGCCGTCGGACAGTACGGCGTAGGCAACGCCGGCGCCGCCGTCTTCGAGGCGCGCCAGGCTCGGGTCCTGCGCCGTGCCGGCGCCGTGCAAAAAAATCGGCAGATTGAGCTCGGATATTTTCGCGAAGATCGGATCCATCGCTGCGGTGTCGACCAACATTTCGCCCGCCACATGGGGATAGAGCAGCACGGCGCGAAACCCCTGTTTCGCGGTGCGCTCGATCTCTTGCACGGAGGCAGCGATATTCTTGAGCGAGAGCGCAGTGACGCCGATCAATCGATCTTGATACGGCGCGATGCGCTGGGCCAAAATAGCGTTGGATTGCTTGACGATCTCGAGAGCCTGATCGCCGGGCAACTGGTCGGCGTAGACGCCGGCGCCCTGACAGACGAGCTGCAGGTCGAGGCCGACTTCGTCCATCTCCTTGATGCGCTTCGATAAATCCGGCGAATCGTAGGCGTCGATATGCGGTCGCTTGCCGGTTAGGGATTTGATGTGGTCGGCGATTTCCGGAGCGGTGTGGTGCGCGTGCCAATCGATACAAGTCGCCATGGCGATCTCCTTTACCCTTGCGTACGCTTCTCGAATACTGCGGATCGTTTCCGTCAGTCAAGAGAGGGCTTGGGCCAAGCCAGCGGAAGCGCCGATGTTGGCGGGCACTCTAAATAATCTATCGTTGGTCGGGCGCGCCAAGCACGGCCAACGCGACGGATCGTCGGATCGCACCGACGCACGATCATTTCCGCGGCGTGCCGGCGAATTCGGCCTTGTCTTTGAGTCGGCGCACCAGTTCTTCGTAGGAAGCGTGGGAGATCACGCGGTTGAATTGCGAGCGGTAGTTGTTGACCAGGCTGACGTTTTCAGCGACGACGTCGTACACTTTCCATTCGCTGCGGACTAAATGAACTTTGTAGTTGAGAGTGTATTCTTCGCCCCGGCTGGTCAGGATTTTGCTGCCCACGTCGGCGTAGGTGCCGTCGATGCGCTCGTGGGTATAGATGAGTTTTTCGTCGGTATAGGATTCGATGATGTCGGCATAGGCGCGCTCGAGCACTTCGGTGAACAAATGGACAAATTCCTCCTGCTCCTTGGGCGTGCGCCGGCGCCAGTTGGGGCCCAGGGCGCGCCTGGCCATCTCGGTGAAATCAAAACGGGCAAATAAAATTTGTTTCAGCTGATCACGTCGCTCTTCTACCTTTGCCGCCGGTTTCAAGCGCGGGTCCTTAAGAACCAGCAGCGCCTTATCGACGGTCGCTTTGATCTGATCCGTGGGCAGCCCCGCGTGGGCGTTTCCCGATAGCAACGCCAGCGTGAAAAACACAATGGCAATGGTTTTCATAGCGAGATTATTTTTGAAGTTCATCTTTCTTCTCAGTTTTGGACGTCAGGTCGCCGCCGACTATCTTGCCGATCAAATCGGGTATGTCCGGCGGCGACTCGGTCTCCCTGATTTTTCCGCCAGGCGCAATCATTTTATCCGAAGCGCCGGGCGAGACCAAGACAAATTTGTCGCCGATCAAGCCCCGTGCTCGCACCGATGCGATGACATCTTCCTGAAGCTTAATTCCATCGTTAAACCTGAGAGTTAGGCGCGCTTTGTCGTCGGCCAATCCGATGCTGTCGACGCGGCCAACTCGGACTCCGGCAATTTCTACCGGATCGCCTGGTTTTAGGCCTGCGACAGAAGGGAAATCGGCAAAAACCACATATCCTTGAGAACTGAATAGCTCGAGTTTGCCTAAGCGGATGGCGAGATAACCCAAGCAAGTAAGCCCGACCAGAACAAAAAGGCCAACGATGACGTCTGTGCGTGAATGATTCAATGTCGTAACTCCTACAGGACTTGGATCGGGCCCTCGGTTTTGCCGTGAATAAATTGTTGCACCACCGGGTTCTCGGAGGCGCAAAACGCGTTCGGCGGTCCAACGTTTTCAATTACCCCGTTGGCGAGCATAGCAACGTAGTCGGAGATTTCAAAGACCTGCGGGATGGTATGGCTCACCACGATTCCAGTAAAACCAAACTCCTTGTGAGTACGAGCGATCAACTGATGAATGCTGGTTGCCAAGACCGGATCCAGGCCGGTGGTCGGTTCGTCGAACAGAACGATTTGCGGGTCCATAATCAGCGCGCGCGCCAGCCCAGCGCGCTTTCTCATGCCGCCGCTAAGTTCGGCGGGAAGTTTTCCGCCCATTTTTCCCAAGCCGACCTGTTCCAATCGCGCGTCGACCTTTTTCTTGATATCACTCTCACTGGTGCGGGTTTTTTCGCGCAGCGGAAAGGCGACGTTGTCGAATACGGTCATCGAGTCCAACAGCGCAGCGCCTTGAAAGAGCACGCCGAATTTACTGCGGATCTCATAAAGATCCTTTTGCGCCAGTTTGGTGATGTCGACGTCATCGATCAAAACTTCACCCGAGTCGGGCAGAAAAAGCGCGTTCAGATGCTTCAATAAGACCGTTTTGCCGCAACCGCTGGTGCCGACGATGGTGGTGATCTTGCCCGAGGCGAACTCCAGGTTCACACCCTTAAGGACTTGTTGACCGCGAAAACCTTTGTGCAGATTGGCGACCTTGATCATGGTTAGAGCATGATGGAAGTCAGAAAGTAGTCCCAGACGAGAATGAATACAAAAGATAGCACCACGGATTCGGTGGTCGCCTGGCTCACCCCGGTCGCCATCGGCGGCGCGTGAAATCCCTTATAACAACAAATCCAGGTGATGATCAGGCCGAAGGAGAGCGATTTGACAAAACCGCCGTAGACGTCGTGAAAAACAATGCTGTTTTCCATGCCGGCAAAAAAGCTGCCGGAGCTGACGCCGAGCAGATTGACGCCGACCAAATAGGATCCAAAAATGCCGATCACATCGAAAATCGCGGTCAGCAGCGGCATCGCGATCAGGCTGGCGATAATGCGCGGCGACACGAGATACTTAATCGGGTTGATCGCCATCGAGTCAAGCGCGTCGATCTGTTCGGTAGCGCGCATGGTGCCGAGCTCCGCCGCCATCGCTGAGCCGGTGCGACCCGTCACCATGAACGCAGAAAGGACCGGCCCCAATTCGCGGAGTAGGCCTAAGGCGGCCGCTGAGCCGAGAAAGCTTTCAGCGTTGAATTTTCTTAAACTGTAGTAACCTTGAAAGCCCATCACCATGCCGGTGAAAAATCCCGACAAGGTGACCACCGACAGCGAGTCCACACCGATAGTTTTAATGTGATGGATGATCAGGTAAATCTTGGCTGGGCGACGGAAGGCGAGTAATATCGCTGAAATAAGGAAGGAAAACATCCTACCTATTCCGGCAATTTGATCGATCGCAAAGCGACCGGTGCGGCCTAGAAAAGAAACCATGAGTTGTTAGCGTGAAGCGCAGCGAACTTCTTGAATGCAATCTAAATACAGAAAACGCCTGCGCGTTGCAAGCATATGAAAAAATACCATGATGTCGCGACGCCGACCGAGCGCGAAGCGATAATAAACCGGCGAGCGCAACTCGGTTTGACCGGCGATTCGCGACCAGAGCAAAGGAGCGATGAAACTCTCGACGCACTGTTTGACGGTAAGTTGAAGCTCTTGCAAAGCCGTCGCGGCTATCGTTTTTCTCTCGACTCGCTGTTGCTGGCGCACTTTGTCACGCTAAAACGGCAGGAGAGCGTGATCGATCTCGGCACCGGCAATGGCGTGATCGCCCTGCTGTTGGCGCGCTTACATGAGGACGCCAAGATTACCGGTGTCGAGGTTCAGCCGGCGATGGCTGAACGTGCCGAGAGAAACGTTCGCCTGAATCAAATGGAAAACCAAGTGCGCATCTGTCGTGGCGACGTTCGCGAGGTCGAATCGACCGCCCTGGCGGCGAGCTTCGATGCGGCGGTTTGTAACCCGCCGTTTCGTCTTGCAGGCAGCGGACGGATCAGTCCCAACGACGAGAGGCGCATCGCCCGCCATGAATCCGGCGGCGCGCTCGGCGACTTTCTGAGCGCCGCTAGTTTTCTCCTGCGCGCCAAAGGGCGTATCGCGCTAGTCTACCTCGCTGACCGCGCGGTCGATCTATTTTCCGCCATGCGCGCGGCGCGCCTCGAACCAAAGCGAGTTCGCATGGTGCATTCATTCATTGGCGCCGACGCGCCGCTTGTCTTGGTGGAAGGGGTGAAGACTGGCCGGAGCGGTGTAAAAATTCTGCCTCCGCTGACCATCTATCGTGAGGGCAAATCGTATAGCGAGGAAGTCGCGTCGATCATCGCTGGTTTGCCGAAGCAAACGCGCGGGCTCAACCCTTGAGTGAGAGTCCGGCGGGAAGTTGCGAATGAGCGGTCAACGTTTGGGGCGACGGCGCCAGTAACTTTTCAGCAGACGCTTAAACGCGGCGCGAATCTCGGGGTCGGAGATCGAATTTAAAAACTCGTCGTTTAATTCCGCTCCCGACATTTCTTCCGCGTCGGATTGCTCTTCCTGCTCGGTGGATTCCGCCGGCCCATCGATGCGTCCGACCATGAAGAATATGTTTTTGACCGTGTCGCCCTTGAGGCGATGATTGAGCTTCCCGGCGATCATATCTTTCATGAACTGCAGTTGCTGCATCCAGACCGGGCTCGAAACTTTAACGAATAGTGTACCATTGCGAATTTTTTCTGGCTGGGCGTTGCGCGCGATGACAGTTCCGACGACCTCGTTCCAAATCGGCCAAACCGCGTATTCGTCCAGGCGGGCGGCCAAGTCCAAGCGCTTGAGCGACTGCTCAAGCACCGAACCCAGAGTTTCAATCGGTAAGCTGTTCCTAGCCATTGTGTTTGCAGGGGAAAGGTTAGCAGATCTGATATCGCGACTCTAGAGTTGCTCGGCTAGCTCCCGGAGCGTCTCTAATGTTTTGAAAAGCGGCGATAAATCACGAGAAATCCCGCCACTGAAAATTATCATTGACAAAGTAAGCAATTGTTTCTAAAACTACAAAATCTAGTGCATTTCTGCTTGATACACACCATATATTGGGAAAACCACCAAGAGGAAGGAGATAGAAAACGATGGCGACGGGCACTTCTCAGGCGACCGAAATTGGCGCTCCCCAGAGGGCTGGACAGGTAAAAACCGGACTGAAAATCGCGCGTTATTTCAGCCATGCCGGGGTCAGTCCCTACGACGAAATTGAATGGGAGCAGCGGACTGCCTCAATTATCAACGAAAAAGGCAAGGTCGTCTTCGAACAAGCCAACGTTGAAATCCCCAAGGCGTGGTCTCTAATGGCCACCCAGGTGGTGGTATCAAAATATTTTCGCGGTCCGCTCGGCACACCGCAACGGGAGCATAGTGTGCGCCAAATGATCGGCCGGGTCGTCGATACCATAACCGCCTGGGGGCGCAAAGACCATTACTTCTCCAGTGAGGAGGATGCTGAGGCTTTTTCCGACGAATTGACCTATATTTTGCTCCATCAAAAGGCCTGCTTTAACAGCCCGGTGTGGTTTAACTGCGGCATCGAAGAAAAACCCCAGTGCTCGGCCTGCTTCATCCTTTCGGTGGAAGATACCATGGATTCGATTCTCGATTGGTATCGGAAAGAGGGGGTCATCTTCAAAGGCGGCTCAGGCTCCGGCGTCAATCTTTCGAGAATTCGTTCCTCCAAAGAGCAGCTGGCCGGCGGCGGCACGGCGTCGGGTCCGGTGTCTTTCATGAAGGCGGCCGATGCTTCCGCCGGCGTGATCAAATCAGGCGGCAAGACCAGGCGCGCCGCAAAGATGGTCGTCTTGGACGTCGACCATCCCGATATCGAAGAATTCGTTAAATGCAAAGTCGAAGAAGAGAAAAAAGCCTGGGCGCTGATCGAAGCCGGTTACGATGCGAGCCTCGACGGGCCGGCCTACGGCAGCGTATTTTTTCAAAACGCCAACAATTCAGTCCGTGTCACCGACGAATTCATGCGCGCGGTCGAAGAAGACCGCGAGTGGCAGACGAAGTATGTTACCTCCGGTCAATCGTGCGACACGTACAAAGCGCGCGATCTCTTGCGCATGATCGCAGAGAGCACCTATTTCTGCGGCGATCCGGGCATGCAGTACGACACCACGATCAACGATTGGCACACCTGCTCGAACACGGCGCGCATTAATGCCTCCAATCCTTGCTCTGAGTACATGCATCTTGACAATTCGGCTTGTAATCTTGCGTCGCTCAACTTGCTTAAGTATCTGCGCGAGGACGGCGTGTTCGACACCGAGGCTTTTCGCCGCGCCGTCGATATTGTGATCTTGGCGCAGGACATTCTCGTCGACAACTCGTCGTACCCGACGGCTGAGATTGCCGCCAACGCCCATGCGTTCCGCGAACTCGGCATGGGGTACGCTAACCTCGGCGCGCTGTTGATGTCGCTCGGTTTGCCGTACGATTCCGACGCCGGCCGGGCTTACGCGGCGGCCGTAACGGCTTTAATGTCCGGCGAAGCCTACCTGCAATCGAGCCGGGCTGCGGCGGCCACGAGCGCCTTCGAGGGTTACGAAATCAATCGCGAGCCGATGCTGCGCGTGCTCAATAAGCACCGCTCCCAGGCGTACAAAATTTCGCCGTCCCATGTGCCGCTCGATTTGCTCGCCGCGGCGCGCGAAGCCTGGGACCTCGATTGCGCCGAGGCGGAAAAGCATGGCGTGAGGAACTCGCAAATTTCAGTTCTCGCGCCGACCGGGACCATCGCCTTTATGATGGACTGCGACACGACCGGCGTGGAGCCGGATATCGCGCTGATCAAATACAAGAAGCTGGTTGGCGGCGGGCTTTTGAAAATCGTCAACAATACGGTGCCTCGGGCTCTCAAGCGCTTAGGCTACGACGTCAAGCAAATCCAGGAGATCGTCGAGTACATCGAGGAGCATGAGACTATCGAAGGGGCGCCCCATCTGAAGGATGACGATCTGGCGGTATTCGATTGCGCCTTCAAGCCGGCCAACGGCAGCCGCTCGATTCAATATATGGGCCATGTCAAGATGATGGGGGCGGTGCAGCCGTTCATTTCCGGCGCGATCTCGAAGACCATCAACATGCCCAACGACACCACCGAAGAAGACATCATGCACGCCTATATGGAATCGTGGAAGCTCGGCCTCAAGGCCGTAGCGATCTATCGAGACGGCTCCAAGCGGACTCAGCCGCTCAACACGGCAAAGGACAAAGAGGAGGCGAAAGCGATTCCGGCCGAAAGTAAAGAAGCGCGGCCGCTGCGGCGTAGGCTTCCCGACGAGCGGCGTTCTATCACCCATAAATTCGATATCGCCGGCCATGAAGGCTATATCATCGCCGGTATGTACGAAGACGGCCAGCCGGGAGAAATTTTCATCACGATGTCCAAAGAGGGTTCGACCATCTCCGGTCTTATGGATTCGTTTGCCACGGCGATATCCATATCGCTCCAGTATGGCGTGCCGCTAAGAGGGTTGGTCGACAAGTTCAGCCACATGCGCTTTGAGCCTTCGGGTTTTACTAAGAATCCCGACATCCCGATGGCCAAATCGATCATGGACTACATTTTCCGCTGGCTTGCCTCCAAGTTTCTCGACGGCGATGCACAGCAGGAAGTCGGCATCGTCAAACCGGAACCGGCCGAAGAAACGCCTTTGAAGAAAGTGGTTTCCATCTCAACGCACGCGCCGCGCGGCGGTGCGCCGGTAACCAGCATTAGCAGTGTGACGAGCCTTTACCAGCAGGATGCGCCGCCTTGTCCGGACTGCGGCGCGATCATGATTCGCAGCGGTGCTTGCTATAAATGCATGAACTGCGGCGCGGTGAGCGGCTGCTCATAAGCCGATGCCAGGTTGATGCTTCGGTAATCCATGAAAGCGGGCCGGTTGATTTGCCGGCCCGCTTTCTTTTTAGCGCGAATTTAGCGGTTACTTTCTTTCTAAATGGAGGATGGCCTTCTGAGTATCGATGTCCATGCGAAAATTGCTCAGAAAGTTCAATCCCAAAAGACCGGCGACCTGCGGGTCCGGGATCGCATCATGAACCGCGATCGCGAGATTGTGAATCTCCATACCGCCGACGGCGACCGATTCAAGGTTGGTTACCGGCGCCTGAATGAGCCCATTGGCGGTTTGGAAGGGCAAAGTTTTGGCGTTCGGGCCGATGTCGATAGACAGCTCGCGCGCCAACGCATTTGAAATCAAGGTGTAGCTTGAACCGGTATCGACGACGAATCTACCCGAAAGTTTTTTGTTTAGAGTCGCTTGAATGATCACCACCTGACCCTGTCTTTCGATGGGCACCGAGGCTCGCCGCGGCGGCGCCTTGATTTCGACTTCGGGCGCACGCGGGCTCTCGGGAGCACGCACCCGGGTGGCATTGCCGCGTCGCTTGGGCGGGACGTTGTGCAGGCTGTCAGTAATGTGAAGCACGCCGTGTTCGTCGACCCAGCGGTAATACTCCGCCGCCCAAACGGGGGCTAGAATGAGGCAAAACAGACAAAAAAGCGGAATCCAAGCTTGGCGACGCTTCACGGTTCGATTACTCTACCATTTTTAACCCAGCGACGGAACTAAGCGAAAACGGCGAAATTTCGCGGAGCGGGTGAGGTTTTGTCCGGTTAGGGCGTCAAATCGCGCTTGCCGTGTGGCTTTTCCGTCAGCTTCTTTACAAGCCTAAAACAGTGTGGTACAAAATTTATAATTAAAAAGGAAAGAGAGAAAAAAAGCGGAGATCATGGAGATTACTGAACCGCAAAAACAACAAGTCGTCGAGCAGTTCAGGGTTCATCCGACGGACACCGGCTCTCCCGAAGTGCAGGTAGCGCTGTTAAGCCAGCGTATCGAGCATCTTACAGGGCACTTCAAGATCCATGTTAAGGATCATCACTCGCGTCGCGGTTTGCTCAAGCTAGTCGGCCAGAGACGAAGGCTTTTGGACTATCTTCGAAAAACCGACTTCGCGAGGTACCAGAATCTGATCCAGAGGCTTGGAATACGCAAATAGCGATTCCAACGCTGTTGCCCGCCGCTTCTACACCTCCGTCAGACAAGTCTCCCGCCAGAGGATTCTTCTATGGTTAAAAAAGTCGAATTGGATTTTCACGGCCGACCCTTATCTATTGAAGTGGGCCGGATGGCTAAACAGGCAGACGGGGCGGTGCTGGTCAGCTACGGTGAAACCGTGGTGTTGGTCACTGCGGTGGCCGCCAAAGATCTGAAACTAGATACCGATTTTTTCCCACTCACGGTCGATTATCAAGAAAAGACTTTCGCCGCCGGCAAAATTCCCGGCGGTTTTTTTAAGCGCGAAGGCCGGCCGTCGGAAAAAGAGATTCTCACTTGCCGGTTGATCGACCGGTCGATTCGTCCGCTTTTTTCCGAAGGGCTGCGCTGCGAAACTCAAATAATTGCCACCGTGCTCTCCGCTGATCGCGAGAACGATCCCGACGTGGTGGCCATGTTGGGTACTTCAATCGCTTTGCAGGTCTCGGACATTCCTTTCAACGGCCCTTTGGCCGGCGTCCGGATCGGGCGCGCGCACGGCCAGTGGATGATCAATCCGACCCAGAGCCAACTGGACGAAAGCGACATGGATATCTTCATGTCGGGCAGCAAGGACGCCATCGTCATGGTCGAGGGCGGCGCGCAGATCGTGCCCGAAAACGAGATCCTCGAAGCCTTGTTCGCGGGTCATGACGCGATGCAGCCGCTGCTGCAGATACAAGAAGAGATTCGCCGGGAAATAGGCAAGCCGAAGCGCGAAGTGCCGCTCGCTCAGCTCGATCACAATATCGTCCGGCGCGTCGAAGAACTGGCTCTAGCAAAGCTCAAACAAGCCCTTGAGATTCCCGAAAAACTGGATCGCTATAAACGCATTGCGGAGGTTAAAAGCGAAGTCGTGCCGCAAGCCTTGGCGGAGTTCCCCGACAAGCAAAAAGACATCAAGGGCGCCTTTGAAGACCTCAAGCGCAACGTCTTTCGCGGCCTGGTGATCCATCAAGAGCGGCGTATCGACGGCCGCGGCTTGAAGGATGTCCGGCCGATTACTTGCGAGGTCGAAGTGCTGCCGCGCACCCATGGCTCCGCGCTGTTTACCCGTGGTGAGACCCAGGCGCTGGTGGTCACGACTCTCGGGACGACTTCGGATGAGCAGCGCGTCGACGCGTTGATCGGCGAGCACTTCAAGAAATTCATGCTGCATTACAATTTCCCGCCGTACAGCGTGGGTGAAGTCAAGTTTCTGCGCGGTCCCGGGCGGCGCGAAATAGGTCATGGCAACCTGGCCGAGCGCGCGCTCGTGCCGGTGCTCCCGGCCGAAGAAAGTTTTCCCTACACGGTGCGGATCGTCTCGGAAGTTTTGGAGTCCAACGGCTCGACCTCGATGGCCACAGTATGCGGCGGCTCGCTGTCTCTGATGGACGCCGGCGTGCCGGTGTCGGCGCCGGTGGCCGGCATCGCCATGGGCCTGATCAAGGAAGGCGAGCATGTGCGCGTGCTCTCCGATATTCTCGGCGACGAAGATCATTTGGGCGACATGGATTTCAAGGTTGCGGGCACCGCTGAAGGGGTCACGTCGTTGCAGATGGATATCAAGATCAGCGGCGTTAACCGCGAGATCATGGGGCAGGCATTGCACCAGGCGAAGGAAGGCCGATTGCATATTCTCGGTATCATGAACTCGACCTTGCACGAGGCGCGGACCAACGTTTCTGGCCATGCGCCGCGCATCATCACTCTAAAAGTTAAACCGGACAAAATCCGCGAGATCATCGGCCCGGGCGGCAAAGTGATTCGCGGCATCATCGAAGCAACCGGCGTCAAGATGGACGTCGAAGACGACGGCACCGTGCGCATCGCGTCGGTGGATGAAGAGGCTGCCAAAAAAGCCATCGAAATGGTCCAACGGATCGTCGCTGAAGCCGAGATCGGCAAGATTTACAAAGGCACCGTGCGCAAGATCGTCGAATTCGGCGCTTTCGTGGAAATTCTCCCAGGCACTGACGGCCTGGTCCATATCTCTCAACTTGCCCCCGAGCGCGTGCGCAAAGTGAGCGACGTGCTCAAAGAGGGCGACGAAGTGATGGTCAAGGTTCTGGAGATCGATCGACAGGGCAAGATCCGGCTGAGCCGCAAGGAAGCGCTAGAAGAAACCGGCGACGCCGGCGCGTCATAGTTGCCCGATTGTTTCAAGGATCTTTGATGTTCGCAAAGACCGTCCTCGACAACGGCATCCGTGTGGTGTCCCATCAAATGCCGGATCACCGGTCGGTGAGTCTCGGCATCTGGGTCGAGAACGGTTCCCGCCATGAGAGCGAATCCGAAAACGGCATCTCTCATTTTATCGAGCACCTGCTTTTCAAAGGCACCGAGCGGCGCAGCGCGGCGCAAATCGCCGAGGAGATGGACGCGGTGGGAGGCGTCCTCAACGCCTTTACGTCGAAAGAGCATACTTGTTACTACGCCAAGGTGCTCGACGAAAATCTTCCCCTGGCCATCGACTTGCTGACCGATATTTTCCTGCACTCAAGTTTCGACGCCGAAGAGATCGAGCGCGAGCGCTCGGTGATCCTCCAGGAGATCTCACAGGCGGAAGACACGCCGGACGATTACGTGCATGATCTTTTTAACCACGATTTTTTCAAGGATCATCCTATCGGCCGGCCGATTTGCGGCCGGGAAGAAACCGTCTCGGCGTTCCGGCGCGCGGATATCGTCAAGTTTTTCAAGTCGCGTTACCATCCGCGGCGGGTGGTGGTGGCGGCCGCGGGCAATATTTGCCACGCGGGATTGATCGATGAAATGGCTGCGCGTCTCGGCGCGGTGGCAGACGACTTCGACGCTGACAACAGGTTCAAATTGAATGGTGAAAACCCGCCGGATACGGCGAGCGGCGTTTATCCCCATGCCAAGTCTTTGGAACAAGTGCATCTTTGTTTGGGAATGACCGGCATTCACCAGACCCATCCCAAGCGCTACACGGCCTACGTGCTCAATACGCTGCTCGGCGGCGGCATGAGCTCGCGCTTGTTTCAAGAGATCCGCGAGAAGCGCGGCAAGGCCTATTCGGTCTACTCGTTTTCAGCTTCTTACAAAGACGTCGGCTACACGGGCGTATACGCCGGTACCAGTCTTGAAGACACTGAAGAAGTCGTCGATTTGATCGTTAAGGAACTAAAAAAATTTACCGCCAGCAAGATCACTGAGGACGAGCTTAGCCGCACCCAGGGCCAGCTAGTTGGCAGTATGATGCTCGGCCTGGAGTCGACTGATTCGTGGATGAGCCATATCGCGCGCAACGAGATTTATTTCGGCAAAACAGTGACGACCGATGAGATTTGCCAGCGCATTCGCGCGGTTACGCGCGACGAAGTGATCGAGCTCGCCGGCGCGTTTTTTCGCTCCGACGGTATGACGCTCACGTTGCTCGGCGATTTCGGCGAGAGCTCTCAAATTAAAAATCTAAATCTGAGTCACTGAGCCGCCGTTTGGATCGTGCGGGACGGTTACGGTGGAACACCTTCGCATTGAAATCAAACGCGTGCGGCCGAGCCCGACGCCGCTGGCACTGCCGGCCTATATGACCGAGGGCGCTGCCGGTATGGATCTTTGCGCTGATATTGAAACGGATCTCACGCTCGCGCCGCTGGAACGAGGCTTGATTCCCACCGGCCTTGCCATTGCCCTGCCGGTGGGCTTCGAAGCGCAAATTCGGCCCCGCAGCGGTGCGGCGCTGAAGCAGGGACTAACGCTGGTCAACAGTCCCGGGACCATCGACTCGGATTATCGCGGTGAGATTAAAGTCATCGCCATCAACCTGGGGGCTGATGCCATCGTTATCATGCCTGGCCAGCGCATCGCGCAGATGGTCCTGCAACGAGTGGTCCGAGCTGAGTGGCAGGAAGTGGACGAACTGCCGCCTTCGGCGCGCCGCGACGGCGGTTTCGGCCATACGGATAAAAAAAAATAACGTTCAAGGTTCCAAAGTTCAAAGTAACGCATGCAGATGGCGATTGACCCTTGAACGATTGAACTTTTAAACGAAGCAAAGGCGCCTTCGAAGCATGATCCCCCGTTACACCCGGCCGGAAATGGGCCGTATTTGGTCCGAAGAAAATAATTTTCAGAAGTGGCTTGACGTTGAGATCCTCGCCGCTGAAGGACTGGCGCGCCTTGGCAAGGTGCCCAAGGCCGCCGTCGCTCGCATTCGCCGGAAAGCGCGCTTCCGCGTGAAGCGCATCCGAGAGATCGAAGCGAAAGTGAAACATGAGATCATTGCATTCTTGAGCTCGGTGGCCGAATCGATCGGCGACGACGCGCGCTATCTGCACGTCGGCATGACTTCCTCCGATGTCATGGACACAGCGCTGGCGATTCAGTTCAAAGAGGCCTCGGCGATTCTCTCGCGGGATATCAAAGACTTGATGCAGGTGCTGCGCCGTCAGGCGCGCAAGTATAAATGGACGGTGATGATCGGCCGCACCCACGGCGTGCATGCCGAGCCGATCACCTTCGGTTTAAAACTGGCGCTCTGGTATCAGGAAATGGCGCGCAACTTGTCCCGGTTCGAAAAGGCGGCCGACGATATCTGTGTCGGGCAAATTTCCGGCGCGGTGGGCACATTCGCGCAGATCTCGCCGAAAGTAGAGAGTTATGTGTGCCGGAAAAGCGGCCTCAAGCCCGCGCCGGTGTCCAATCAGATCATTCAGCGCGACCGTCACGCCTACTACTTCGCGACTCTGGCGATCATCGCCAGTTCGCTGGAAAAGTTCGCCGTCGAGATTCGTCACTTGCAGCGCACCGAGGTGCAGGAGGCCGAGGAGCCGTTCACCCAGGGCCAGAAGGGCTCGTCGGCGATGCCCCATAAACGCAATCCGATCTTGTCTGAAAACGTCTCGGGCCTGGCGCGGCTGATGCGCTCCTATTCTGTCGCGGCGATGGAAAACATACCGCTCTGGCATGAGCGCGACATCAGCCATTCGTCGGTGGAGCGGGTGATCGCCCCGGACGCCACCATCGCTCTCGACTTCATGCTCCGGCGCATGATCTATGTGCTTGGCAACCTCTGCGTTTATCCGGAAAATATGCAGCGCAACCTGGCCAAGAGCGGCGGCACGGTTTTTTCCGAAAAAGTTTTGCTCGCTCTGGTCGATAAGGGGCTTGCGCGCGACGCCGCCTACCGCATGGTGCAGCGCCAGGCCTTGAAGATCGGCAAGGAAGGCGGCGACTTAAAGCGCGAGCTGCTTGCGGACAAAGAAATTCGCCGCTATTTAACCGCTAAGGAGATCGAAGCGGTCTGGGGTGTCAGGCACCATCTGGTCAACGTCGATTTCATTTTCCGCCGGGTGTTCCATTAATTGGCAATCGCCGAGAGTTTGAATCCTATGCGTGTCAGAATTTTTGTTTCGCTGAAAAGTGGTGTTCTCGATCCTCAAGGCAAAGCCGTCGAGCGTTCATTACACACGCTCGGCTACGGCGAGGTGCAAAATGTCCGGGTCGGGAAGTATCTCGAGCTTGACGTCGACGCACCGTCGCGGGCAGCGGCCGAGATTCGCATTCGCGAATTCTGTGATAAACTATTAGCCAATCCCGTCATTGAAGATTACCGTTTCGAAATTAGCGCTGAGTAACCAGGACGGAGCTGAGAGTTCTGTGATTGAGCGATGCGCACTCTCGTTATTCAAGACTCAGGACTCAGACCTCAGCACTCATAACTGACATGCGCTGGGGTGTTATTACATTTCCGGGCTCCTGCGACGACCACGATGTCGTCGACGCACTCAAATCCGAGCTCGGCCAGAACGTCAAGCCGCTCTGGCATAAGGACGACTTGGCCGGCAACTTCGACTGCATCGTGTTGCCCGGGGGATTTTCCTACGGCGATTATCTGCGCTGCGGCGCCATGGCGCGCTTTTCGCCGATCATGCGCGGCGTGGTGAATTTCGCCCAAGACGGTGGACTGGTGCTCGGGATCTGCAACGGTTTCCAAATCCTCTGCGAGTCTGGTTTGCTGCCGGGCGCGCTTGTGCGCAACGCCGGACTGCAGTTTATCTGCCATGAAGTTCATTTAAGGGTGGAGGAAACCGATACACCTTTTACCGCCGGTCTTAAAAAGGGTCAGCTGCTCAAGATGCCGGTCAAGCACGGCGAAGGCTGTTACTACGCCGACCCGGCGACCCTTGAGCAATTGCACAAGAACCGCCAAATCCTGCTGCGCTACGTCGACGCTAAGGGCAAGTCGACGGCCGTCGCCAATCCCAACGGCTCGTTGGAAAACATCGCCGGCGTGTGCAACGAAGCCCGCAACGTCTTCGGTCTCATGCCGCATCCGGAAGACGCCTGCAGCAAGCTCCTGGGCAGCCTCGACGGCGAAAAGATTTTCAGCTCGATCGCCGCGGCCTGCGCGCAAAAGGCGGCCGCCCATGTCTGAAGCGACGGCGGAAAATTCCACCCAGCCGGCGGTGACGCCGGAGCTGGTCGCCAGCCATGGCATCACGCCCGACGAATATCAGAGGATCGTCAAGACTCTTGGCCGCGAGCCCAACTTCACCGAACTGGGCGTGTTCTCGGTCATGTGGTCCGAACACTGCAGTTACAAGAGTTCACGCTACTACCTGAAGAATCTGCCGACCGAAGGAGCCTACGTGCTGCAAGGCCCCGGTGAAAACGCCGGCGTGGTCGATATCGGCGGCGGTCTGGCCGTGGCGTTTAAAATGGAAAGCCACAACCATCCGTCATTCATCGAACCGTACCAAGGCGCGGCCACGGGAGTGGGCGGTATCTTGCGCGATATCTTCACCATGGGCGCGCGGCCGGTCGCTTCGCTCAATTCGCTGCGTTTCGGCAGCATCGACCACCCGCGCACGCGCTATCTGGTCTCCGGGGTGGTCGCCGGAATCGGCGGTTATGGCAACTGCATCGGCGTGCCCACGGTCGGCGGCGAATGCTATTTCGACGAGTGTTACAACGCCAATATTTTAGTCAACGCGTTTACCCTCGGCATCGTCAAGAAAAAGCAGATTTTTACCGGCATCGCCAAAGGAGTCGGTAATCCGGTGCTCTACGTCGGCTCAAAGACCGGGCGCGACGGCATCCACGGTGCCACCATGGCGTCGGCGGCCTTCTCCGAGGAGAAAGAGCAGCGCCGGCCAACGGTGCAAGTGGGCGATCCGTTCACGGAAAAGTTGCTGCTCGAAGCCTGTCTGGAGCTGATGGAAGCAGATTACATCGTCGGCATCCAGGATATGGGCGCCGCCGGGCTCACGAGCTCGTCGGCGGAAATGGCCGGGCGCGGCGGTTGCGGCGTCGAGTTGAATCTATCCGCCGTGCCGCTGCGCGAGCTCGGCATGACTCCCTACGAAATACTCCTCTCCGAGTCCCAGGAGCGCATGCTCCTGGTGGCCAAGCAGGGCAGCGAGACCGAAATCATCAAAATCTTCGAGAAATGGGACCTCGACGCGGTGGTGATCGGCCGCGTCACCGACGACCAGCAGTTCCGCGCGTTATGGGGAGGCCAAGAGGTGGCGCGCATACCGATTCGCGCGCTCACGAAAGACGCGCCCGCCTACCAGCGGCCGGCGGCACGGCCCGAACAGCAAGATCAATTGCAACAATTGGATCTCGCCGCGGTGGGGGAGCCGGAAGATCTCGGTATCGCCTTCAAGCAATTATTGTCATCGCCCAACATCGCTTCGAAGGAGTGGATCTATCGGCAGTACGATCAATTCGTGCGCACCAATACCATGGTTGCCGCCGGCGCCGACGCCGCGGTGATCCGGATCAAGGGGACAAAAAAGGGTTTGGCGCTCGCCGCCGACGGCAACAGCCGGTACTGCTATCTGGACCCTTATGTCGGCGGCGTGGTGGCGGTGGCCGAAGCGGCGCGCAATCTTGCCTGCGTCGGCGCCCGTCCGATCGGTTTGACCGATTGTTTGAATTTCGGCAGTCCGGAAAATCCCGCCGTGATGTGGCAGTTTGCCCAAATCATTCAAGGCATGCGCGACGCTTGTCTGGCGCTCAATGTCCCGGTTGTGAGCGGCAACGTGAGCTTCTATAATGAAACTGACGGCACTCCGATTTATCCGACGCCCACCATCGGTATGGTCGGTATTCTCGAAAAAGTCGAGCGTGTGGTGACACCGTGGTTCAAAGCCGCCGGGGACTCGGTGGTGCTGCTCGGGCGCACACGCGAGGAGCTGGGCGGCAGCGAGTATCTCAAGTGCGTCCATGGCATGACGCGCGGCACGCCGCCCTGGATCGACCTGAAGCTGGAGCGTGCGGTGCAGCAGTGTTGCATTGAAGCCGTCGATCAGCGACTTCTCTGTTCGGCCCACGATGTTTCCGACGGCGGCCTGGCGGTGGCTTTGGCCGAATGTTGCGTCGGCGGTCCGGACAAAGCTTTGGGCGTGCGGATTGAGGCCCATGAAATGATTCGTAGCGACGCGTTGTTATTCAGCGAGTCGCAATCGCGCATCGTGGTTTCACTGAAGGATGAAAACCTCGATCGCTTGAAAGAGCTCGCAGCGCGGCACAATGTTCCGCTGCAGGTCATCGGCACGGTTGGCGGCACGCGCTTCATGATTCGACCGTTGCTGCAATTGCCGGTGGAAGAGCTCAAATCGATCTGGTCGAATGGACTGACGTCGAGGCTTATCTAGGTTCGTGCCATAGTTCAATCGTTCGAGGGAGGGCGCTCGCGACCTGAGCATGCCGGATAAATTTCACGAAGAGTGTGCGGTGATGGGCATCTTCGGCCACCCCGAGGCGGCCAACATGGTTTACCTCGGGCTCTATGCGCTGCAGCACCGCGGCCAAGAATCCTGCGGCATTGTCTCTTCCGACGGCAAAGGTCTCATATCCCATCGCCAGATGGGGTTGGTCGCCGACGCGTTCAAGGAAGACGTCATCAAGCGGCTCGAGGGCGCCAGCGCCATCGGCCACAACCGATATTCCACTCAGGGACAAAGTCACCTCAAAAATGCTCAGCCCTTCGTGGTCGAATATTCCCAAGGACCGATCGCGATTTCGCACAATGGCAACCTGGTCAACGGCACGTTGCTGCGCGAAGAGCTGGAACGCTCCGGTTCGATCTTTCAATCGACCACCGATACCGAAGTGATCATTCACCTGATTGCGACGTCGAAAGAATCGACGCTCATGGGTCGGATCGTCGAGGCCTTGAGCCGGGCACGCGGCGCCTACTCGCTGTTGTTTCTCACTCTGGACAAGCTGATCGCGGCGCGCGATCCCTACGGTTTTCGTCCCCTGGTGCTGGGCAAGTTCGCCGCAGGAAAAAATCGCGGCGCCTACGTTTTCGCTTCCGAGACCTGCGCCTTGGACTTGATCGAGGCGGAATACATTCGCGACGTCGAGCCCGGCGAAATCATTACCATCGGCCCAGACCAACAGCTGGAATCGCTCAAACCGTTTCCGCCGGCGCCGCACGCCAAGTGCATTTTTGAATACATTTATTTCGCCCGTCCCGACAGCAAGCTATTCGGCCATAACGTTTATCAAGTGCGCAAGGAACTTGGCCGCCAGCTGGCGCGGGAAAATGGGGTGCCCGCGGATCTGGTGACGCCGGTGCCGGACTCGGGTGTGCCGGCGGCGATCGGTTACGCCGAGGAGTCGAAGCTTCCGCTCGAGTTCGGTCTGATTCGCAATCACTACGTTGGGCGCACCTTTATCGAGCCGCAGCAGACCATTCGTAACTTCGGCGTAAAAATCAAGCTCAATGCCCAGCGCGATGTGCTGGACGGTAAGCGCGTGGTGGTGGTCGATGACTCCATTGTGCGCGGTACCACCAGCCGCAAGATCATCCGCATGCTGCGCGATGCCGGCGCCAAGGAAGTGCACATGCGGATCAGCTCGCCGGCGACCATCAGCCCCTGCTACTACGGCATCGATACGCCGACCCGCACCGAGCTGATCGCATCGTCGAATTCGGTCGAAGAAATCCGCCGCTACATCGAGGCCGACACGCTAGCCTATTTGAGCAACGACGGCATGTATGCCTACTTTCACGGGAAGAAGGAGGGCTTCTGCGACGCCTGCTTCACCGCCAAATACCCGGTGCATTTTGACGACGAAGGGCACACTAAACAACTGCACCTGTTCGATGCGGTGAACCGGTAACGCGCGGCTGTCCAGAAACACTCTCCAGACAATACGTAGCTCCATTACGCTTGTCACAAACCTCCCGAATCCAGTAGACTGCAAACAATTTCCAATGGCAGTGTTTGCGATAGTCGGATCCTGCTCCTTACATCGGTAAAATTCTTTGACCCTTGCGTGCTAAAAGCATGGGTGAATTGCGCGTTCAATTTTGGAAAGAGGAATTAGTTTTCAACGATGCTCGCCAGTGAAATTCGCAGCCAAATCGATCAAATCTGGAACGCCTTCTGGTCCGGCGGGATTTCCAACCCGCTGGAAGTCATCGAGCAGATCACTTATCTGCTTTTCATCAAGCGGCTCGACGAGCTGCAGACGCTCGAAGAGTTGAAAGCCACGCGTCTAAAAGCGCCCATCGAGCGGCGGTTATTTCCCGAAGGCGATGATAACCATCCTCTTTCGCCGCGTCCCTATGCCGACTATCGCTGGTCGCGCTTCAAGCACTTCGCGCCTGCCGATATGTACGAAGTGATTGGCGAGCATGTGTTTCCGTTCCTTCGAACATTGGGCGGCGACGAGTCTACTTACGCGCATCACATGAAAGACGCGCGTTTCACGATCCCTACGGCCGGCCTGCTCGCAAAGGTTGTCGATATGATCGACCAGGTGCCGATGGAGGAGCGCGACACCAAGGGCGACCTTTACGAATACATGCTCGCCAAGATCGCGACTGCTGGCCAGAACGGCCAGTTCCGCACGCCGCGTCACATCATCCGGTTGATGGTAGAAATGGTCGCGCCGAAACCGGGCGACGTGCTGTGCGATCCGGCCTGCGGCACGGCCGGGTTTCTCGTCGCCGCGGGCGAGTATCTGCGCGAGCAACATCCGGAGATTTTTCGCGACGCCAAGCTCTCGCGTCACTTCCATCAGGAGTTTTTCCACGGCTTCGACTTCGACAATACGATGCTGCGCATCGGCAGCATGAACATGCTGCTGCACGGCGTGGAAAATCCCGATATCCACTACCGCGATTCGCTCGCGCAGGATCACGCGGGCGAGGAAGAGAAATACACGCTGGTCCTCGCCAATCCGCCGTTTGCGGGATCGCTCGATTACGAGAACACCGCCAAGGATCTCCAGCAAATCGTCAAGACGAAGAAGACCGAGTTGCTTTTCCTCGCGCTCTTCCTGCGCCTCCTCAAGCCCGGCGGACGCGCCGCCGTCATCTCGCTGCCCGGCGGCGTGTTCAAACCCTACGCCGGCGTTTCCACGGCGATTCTTCTTTTCACCAAGACCAACTCCGGCGGCACGGACAACGTGTGGTTCTACGACGTGGACGCCGACGGCCTCTCGCTCGACGACAAACGAACGCCGTTATTGCCCGAAGAAAAGCTCGGCCCCACGCCTCGCGCGAGCCTGGACCCCGGCGTTCGCCGGGGTGACGAAGATGGTCAGAGCGAGCTCCGTCATGCCGGTGAAAACCGGCATCCAGTTCTCACGTCCGAAGAACACGCAAAAAATAATCTCCCCGACATCCTCGCGCGCTGGCGCACGTTGCATCCTCTCACCAACTCCAACGGAAGAAGACCGTCTTCAGACTCCCTCGCTCCGTCAAACAGGGAGAGGGCAGGGGTGAGGGGCGAATCTGTCGCCGCCGAAGACGCCGCCAACTACGGCGGAGAATACGCCCGCAAACGCACCGAGCAATCCTTCCTCGTCCCCAAAGCCGACATCGCCGCGCAGGGCTACGATTTCTCGATTAACCGCTACAAGGAAGTCATCCACGAAGAAGTTGCGCATCGCCCACCGGGCGAGATTCTTGCGAGTCTCGACAAGCTGGAAGCGGAGATTCAGCAAGGAATGAAGGACCTGGAGGGGATGCTGCGGTGAAGGCCGAACGTCGTATGACGAATAGAGAGTGGGCGAAGGTTCGGTTGGATGAGTGCGCCGAAATTGTTGCTGGTGCGACGCCGAGTACATCAGTTGCAGCGTATTGGGATGGCGACGTTTGTTGGGCAACACCGAAAGATTTGAGCGAACTTGATGGCGCTCACATCTCGGATACGCCGCGCAAGCTAACACGCGCGGGATTGGACAGTTGTGCTGCCACGATTCTTCCCGCGGGCTCTGTTCTATTCAGTTCACGTGCGCCCATCGGACACGTCGCAGTGAACACTGTACCGATGGCGACAAACCAAGGCTTCAAGAGTTTCGTTCCAAAGCCAGAGCGATTAAGCGCGAAATTTCTTTATTGGTGGCTTCGGACCAATCGCAGTTATCTCGAAAGCCTTGGCAATGGTGCGACATTTAAAGAAGTTTCCAAGGCGGTTGTATCGCGTATCCAAATCCCCCTTCCGTCTCTCTCCGACCAGCGGCGGATTGCGGAGGTGCTGGACCGGGCGGAGGCGTTGCGGGCTAAGCGCCGCGCCGCGCTCGCCCAACTCGACTCCCTCACCCAATCCATCTTCCTCGATCTCTTTGGTAATCCTGCAATGAAACGGACGAAGTGGAAAGAAAGTGCTGTAGGCGACGTTACAGATTGTATCGTTCCGGGACGCGACAAGCCCAAATCTTTCTCGGGAAAAATCCCTTGGATAACAACAGATGATCTCCGTCACCTCGAACTCACACACGACTCGCCTAAAGGCTTAGGTCTTAATTCTGCGGAGATAGGCAAAGTCAGAGCCAGGATTATTCCAAAGGGGAGCGTAATTATTAGTTGTGTTGGTGATCTCGGAATAATTTCTATTGCAGGCAAGGATATAGTCATTAACCAACAGCTTCACTCCTTTCAATGCCACGAGAACTTAAACAATGTTTTCTTGATGCACTGCTTGGCCTTCCAGAGAGCCTTTATGTATGCAAAAGCGTCATCAACGACTCTTCCATATATGAATAAGTCAGTTTGCAATAGTATCCCTATCTTTGTTCCCCCCATCGGCTTGCAGCGCGAATTCGCCCGTCGAGTTCAGGCGGTGGAGAAGCTGAAGGCGGCGCAGCGCGCGTCGCTGGCGGAGTTGAACGCGCTCTTCGCCTCGCTCCAGCACCGCGCGTTTCGCGGGGAATTATGAAACTATCTCTCCATCAACTTGCGTTCGACGGCGCGCTGCTGGCGCGTGGATTCTGGCTCTACGTCTGGGAGATCACCACGAAGGACGGCGGCAAGGTTCATTACGTGGGCCGCACGGGCGACAGTTCATCGCTCAACGCGCAGTCTCCCTTTGCCCGGCTAAGCCAGCACCTTGGCAGGAACGAGAAATCTAATGCGCTTCGGCGGAATCTGGAAAATTACAAGTTGGTTGCCGAGGAATGTCAGGCGTTCCAGCTCTTCGCCTGTGGCCCGATTCTTCCGGAGAGTCAGAGCACGTTGGAGCACAGGCGCTCGCGTGACATTGTCGCGGCGCTGGAGAAAGCGCTGGCCGATGCGATGCACGCGGCAGAATATGTCATGCTGAATGAGGTGGCGTGCCGCAAGCCGGTTGACCCGGAACTATGGCGCGCAGTAGTAGCCGTCTTCAGGGAGCATTTTCCGCAGCTCTAGCACCGCGCCTTCAGCGGATAATTATGAGAAAAGTCTTCTTCGACGAATCTGGTAACACGGGCCAGAATCTGATCGACGAGGCTGATCCAATCTTCGTTCTCGCGTCCTGCTCATTCCAGGTAGAAGAGGAAGTTCTTTCACACTTTCAACAATTCAAAGGACCGGAGCTTAAATTCTCCCGCTTGAGGAAGACAGCCGTAGGACAAAAGGCGGTGCTTGCTTTCCTCTCTTCGGAGCAGGTTACCTCGAAAACCGCCGCCGCATTCGTAACCCATAAACCATTCATGGTGGTGACCAAATATTGCGACTTGGTGCTGGAACCATCGTTTCGCAACGCCGGAGTGGATTTTTATAAACGCGGCGCGAACATCGCCACGGCGAACCTGCTTACCACGACCATGCCGGTGTTCTTGAATCCGACGACATGGTCGAACTTTCTTTCCTTGTTTGTCCGCGTAGTGCGCGAGCGCACGCCGAGTTTATTCGATGACTGGCGCAGATCGGCAGAGTTGATTTTTTCACATCTGGAGCACACGCACAGAAAAGCGGCCGATTTCTTTGCTCCTGTATTCCTTATGCGCGATTGCAGCGAGTTATTTAAAACGCTCGGTGACGACGAGCTTGATCCTCTCGTTCCTGCGTATTATGTCGTAGTGGACCACTGGGGAACGTCCGTTGGCGACATTTACGAGGTAATTGCGGACGAATCGAAAGCATTGGCAAAGGCGCGTGGTCTTTTGCTTGCCCTGTCCGATCCAAAATTGAATCCGGTCACTGTCGGATACGACCGTCGCAAGACGGAGTTTCCGCTGAAGGTTTCAGATATCGTTCCGGTTGACTCAACCCTCCACCGTCAGGTTCAGTTTGCGGACATACTCTGTGGCGCAATCGCGAGCGCAGCAAAAGCCAAAATAAAGGGCGCGTTGCGCTCCGGCACGTTTGCCCACGATGTCTTGGAGTTGTGCATCTCTAAAGAACTCATTATCGGTGGGCTCTGACCGAGTCACGACGTAGATCCGAAGGATCTAGAAACCGATATCGTTCCCGGTCCAGACGAAGTCAACTTGGCAGAATACACCGCGACGATTTTGAAAAGCGACCGTTCAACAAAGAATAACTCCCAATGAGAAGTTTCCTTTCCCAGAAATTGAACAGTAAACCTTAGAACCGGGACAACTTTTGTAAGAAAAAGCGGGTAGTTTTTCTTACAAACCACGGAGCCATAAGATTGTGCAAACCATTGATAGTAAATCGAAAGGCTCGCTTCTGGCCGCCGGAGGGGTTAGGTCTTTAATTTTGTGATCTTGCTTAGGGGTAACGCTGAAGGCGACGCGACTGGTTCGCTGTAAAACTCATAGCGGCACTGGAAACCTTAATATGGAAGAAGGTGGCTTCCATATGTCACGCTGCCTATAATATGGAGTTGATTCCGATCCATATTGCACGCAAACTATAATATGACCGAACCTGCTGTTGAATCATCTGCTCGTGCCGGTCGTTACCAAGCGCAACCCTCGGGTTATCGGGCGTTTGTCCCGGCACCATTGCCGCCGGACCCGGCAGTGGAACTGTCCGGGGACCTGCAAGCCCTTCTATCCGAGGCTGACCGTGCCCTGGGTCGTCTTGACGGATCGGTATTGACGCTGCCCAACCCGGATCTATTCGTGTTCATGTATGTGCGCAAGGAAGCCGTGCTCTCCAGCCAGATCGAGGGGACACAGAGTTCCTTGCAAGATCTTCTGGCGGCAGAGGCCAATTTATTCGAAGCCGATTCCCGACCCCGCGATGTCGACGAAGTGATCAACTATGTGAGCGCGATGAATCACGGCTTGGCGCGACTGTCAGAGCTGCCTGTTTCGGTACGATTGATTCGAGAGATTCACGAAAAGCTCATGCAGGGAGTGCGTGGCAGCCGGTTGACCCCGGGAGAACTACGCCGAAGCCAGAACTGGATCGGTCCGGGTGGGTGCACGTTGAATGAGGCTTCATTCGTGCCGCCGCCCCATGATAAAGTTCCCGAGATACTTGGCGACCTCGAACATTTTCTGCATCGCAAAGACGATCTTCCTTTGCTCATCAAAATCGGATTGGCTCACGCACAGTTCGAGACGATCCACCCCTTTCTCGACGGCAACGGCCGGATCGGCCGGTTGTTGATCACGTTCTTGCTAACCGAACGCGGCGCGTTGCACAAACCGGTGCTTTATCTTTCGCACTATCTTAAACGCCATCGACAGGCCTACTACGACCACCTGCAGGCGATTCGCGACAAGGGTGATTGGGAAGCATGGCTCGCATTTTTCCTTCGCGGAGTTATTGAAGTCAGCGGCGAAGCCGCTGAAACTGCGCACCGTATCTTACTGATGCGTGAAGGCCACCGTGCGGCTATCACCGAGAAATTGGGGCGGGCCGCCGGAAACGGCCATAAAGTTCTCGAATCGCTGTTTGATCGGCCGATCGTATCGGTAGGCGAAGTCCAGCAGAAAATCGGCGCAGGCTATGCCACAGCGAATAGCCTGGTTGGGCGTCTAGTCGAGTTACGCATCCTCGCCGAGATGACTGGCTATGTCCGCAATCGCCGCTTTCGCTACGAGCCCTACGTGAAACTTTTTACGGACGACCCGCCGAGTGACTCTCCGTGAGCTTGTTTGTCTTCCTTCAAAGTGAATGGCCCGAGTTGTTCGAGCCGGCGGCGAAGGCGGAGTCGCTCGTCTATCCCGACTCGCGGAGCTCGTGCTTTCATGCCCGTCGGGCGTTGGAACTGGCGGTTCATTGGCTCTATAAACACGACTCGACGCTAAAACTTCCCTATCAAGATCACCTGAGCGCGCTGGTTCACGAGCCGACTTTCCGACGCGCCGTCGGCCCGGCCATATTTGCCAAAATCAAAGTTGTTAAAGACCTCGGAAATCTTGCTGTTCATAGCCACAAGCCGGTGCGCCAGCTCGACGCGTTAACGGCGACGAAGGAGCTTTTCCATTTCATGTTCTGGCTGGCGCGCACCTATGCGCGTGGAGCGAAGCCGGCGGACAATCTTTCATTCAATCCAGATTTGCTTCCGAAGAGCAGCGGTGTCTCGCCGCAGACCCTGGAACAACTGCAGAAGTTGGAGAGCCAGCTTCGCGAGCGCGATGAAAAACTCTCCGAATTGTTGTCGGGCAAGAAAGCGCTTGATGACGAATTGGAGCGGCTGCGCCTCGAAGTTGCCGACGCAAAGCGGCAGAATGCCGTGCGGCCCGACGATCACAACTATTCGGAAGCCGAGACGCGCGACTACTTCATCGACTTGTTGCTGAAAGAAGCGGGATGGGCGCTCACGAATCCGCAGGACCGGGAGTTTCCCGTTACCGGTATGCCCAACAACGCTGACGAAGGCTTTGTCGATTATGTGCTGTGGGGCGACGACGGCAAACCGCTCGGGCTGGTCGAGGCAAAGCGGACGAAGCGCGATTCGCGAGTCGGGCAACAGCAGGCGAAGTTGTATGCCGACTGTCTGGAGAAGCCGTTTGGCCAGCGGCCGGTCATCTTTTATTCCAATGGTTACGACCACTGGATGTGGGACGACGCTAGCTACCCGCCGCGGCCGGTGCAGGGTTTTTACAAAAAGCCGGAGCTGGAACTGCTCATTCAACGGCGCACAGCTCGCAAGACATTGGCCGATGCCAAAATCGATGAGTCCATTGTCGAACGCTATTATCAATCACGGTCGATCCGGCGAGTGGGTGAAGCATTTGAGCGGGATTTGGACCGCAAGGCGCTGCTGACCATGGCGACGGGCGCGGGAAAAACCCGGACGGTGATCGCACTCTGCGAGCTGCTCATGCGCTGCAATTGGGCGAAGCGAGTGCTGTTTCTCGCCGACCGGGTGGCGCTGGTCCGGCAGGCCGTAAACGCTTTCAAGAAATTTCTTCCCGACACATCGCCCGTCAATCTCGTCACCGAAAAGGATGCCGAAGGCCGGGTATACGTTTCGACTTACCCGACCATGATGGGTTTGATCGAAGAGGCGGACGAGGGTCAACGCCGTTTCGGCGTGGGCCACTTCGATCTGGTGATCATCGACGAGGCGCACCGGTCCGTCTACCAAAAGTACGGCGCGATCTTCGAGTATTTCGATTCCCTGCTGGTTGGGCTCACCGCCACACCGAAGGACGAAGTCGATCGAAACACTTATAGATTGTTTAACCTTGAAAACGGTGTGCCAACCGACAACTACACACTCGATGAGGCGGTGCGAGATGGATTCCTGGTGCCGCCGACGGCTGTTTCCGTGCCGTTACGATTCCAGCGCGAAGGGATTTCCTACGACCAACTGTCCGAAGAAGAAAAAGAAGAGTGGGATGCGCTGGACTGGAGCGACGACGGCACGATACCGAATCGCGTGGAAGCTCAGGCGGTCAACCGCTGGCTTTTCAACAAAGACACCGTGGACAAGGTTCTGGAGCACTTGATGACCCGCGGTCTGAAAGTCGCCGGCGGAGATCGCTTGGGAAAGACCATCGTCTTCGCGAAAAATCACGATCACGCGCAGTTCATCGCCGAGCGCTTCAACATCAATTATCCGCACTACAGAGGCGAGTTTGCCCGCGTGATCGACTTCGAGACCGAATATGTCCAGAGCCTGATCGATAACTTCTCCATTCCGGCCAAAGGTCCGCACATCGCCATCTCAGTAGACATGCTCGACACCGGCATCGACATCCCGGAAGTCGTCAATCTGGTTTTCTTCAAGCTCGTGCGCTCGAAGACCAAGTTCTGGCAGATGCTCGGACGAGGCACGCGGCTCTGCCTCGACTTGTTCGGGCCTGGCAAGGACAAAGAACTGTTCTACGTTTTTGATTACTGCCAGAACCTTGAGTTCTTCAGTCAAGAGCTGCCGGCCACGGAAGGCAATCTGGGTGATTCGCTTGCCAAGCGTCTGTTCAACGCGCGCTTCGAGCTGATCGGCGAATTGGACAAGAAAGTTGCGGTCGAGCGGGCGCAGGATGGCGGCGGACACAGCGGCGAGGCTGCGGCCGCTTTCGGATCGGGATCGAGCGATGACGAGGTGAGGCGAGCGACGGCGGAAATGCTGCGCATCGAAGTGGCGGCGATGAATGTAAATAACTTTGTCGTCCGGCCAAAGCGACGCTTTGTTGAAAAGTACGCATCGACGGAGGCCTGGAGTCAATTAGACGGCGTTGCTTACACCGAGCTCGCTCACGAAGTGGCAGGACTGCCGACGGAACTCGATCCGGAAGACGAAGAAGCGAAGCGTTTCGATTTGCTGATGTTGAATTTACAGCTTGCGGTCTTACGCCACGAACCTTCCTTCGCGCGCCTACGAGACCAGGTAAAGGGCATCGCGGGTCTGCTCCAAGACAAGGCCAGCATACCGATGATCCAGGCCGAGCTGCCGCTGATCTTGGACCTGCAGACCGATGAATGGTGGCAAGAAGTTACCGTGCCGACCTTGGAAGGTGTACGAAGACGCCTGCGCTCGTTGGTCAAGCTGATCGATAAAAAACAGCGCCAGCCGATTTACACCGACTTCGAAGACTTAATGGGCAGCGAAAGAGAAATTACTTTGCCGGGATTCACGCTGCCAAGTGATTTCGAGCGGTTTCGCGCCAAAGCGCGCCAGTTTCTCAAGGCCAACGAAAATCACATTGCCGTGTACAAACTGCGCATGAATGAGCCGCTCACGCCGACCGACTTGGCGGAGCTGGAGCGCATGCTCTCGGAAAGCGGCATTGGCGCTGTCGAGGAGGTGCAAAGAGCCAAGGAAACCAGTCAAGGATTGGGCCTCTTCGTGCGCTCGCTCGTCGGGCTCGACCGCGAAGCCGCGAAAAAGGCGCTCGGCAGTTTTCTTGGCGGGAGAACGTTGCGCGCAAATCAGATCGAGTTTCTAAACTTGATCATCGATCACTTGACCGAGCATGGCTCGATGGATGCGAGCTTGCTTTACGATTCGCCCTACACCGACTTCACCCCGCGCGGTGTCGACGGGGTATTTGAGTCAACAGAAGTTGATGAGCTTGTGGCGATTTTAGACGAGGTAAGGAAGCGGGCGGTGGGGTAATACACCACATCGTTGCCAGTGAAAATTTCGGGTTTCCGCAAACTATCCATGTCTTCGGCACGGCAACGGCGGGTTTTACGATGGCGCTATGGTTTGACAGCAAATAACTCCGCGTAGTTCTCCATCCCCAATTTTCTCTTCCCGGTCTCCAACTCGAGGATCATCTCCAGCAGCTTGCGGCAGAGCGGCGTCGGGATTCCTAGTCGTTCGCTTTCGCGGATCACGTGGGCGAGGGTGAAGTCGACTTCGGTCTTGATGCCCTTCTGAATCTGCCGGAGAGGGCCTTTGCGACGCCTATTTCACCTCTTCTCTCATTATTACTTTCAGAACGTCGGTACCTGGTTTGCGTCGCCCGCGCAAAACAGCACATCGCTGACGTCGCTCGGCGCTCTACATATTTGGGCCGGCATTTCTGATCCGAAGGATCGTCCGGTGCAGTTTGATCTGCGCGCGGAAATTCTGAAGAACGGTGTTGCAATCGCTGCCGGCGAATTATCCCGGGTCCATCAGCTTCGGCAAGGACCGGAAAACGCCATGGGCAGCTGTTGTGTTATCGAATCAATAGGTGTTTCTCGCCATGGAAGGAATTCTCCTCGACCCACCCAATGTATGAATCCGTCCGTACGACTTTACCTGAGGTATTTTCACGATTGCTTTTCGTTAGGGTGACATGCGCGGGATAGATACTGCTAGAGTCTTTGTGCTGATTGGAGTCTTATCTGTTGCGGGTTGCAGCCAGACGACTCATAAGGCTACCAGTTTCACTAGGACTGTAACTACCATGGTTGCAGTAAACGCTAACGTGCGTTCTCAAGTCTGGGTGTCCGATCGGAAAGTCGGAACCACTCCCGTTGTTTTTCCTTTCAACTATGAAGAGGAAGTGGATTTACAGGCAAAAGATAAAAACTATTGGGAAACAAATCCGGGAACAGCCGCTGTGGTAACAGTGTTGAGCTTTGGGACTTATCTTCCCTTCTCATTGATTCCGGTGGAGCCAACGGCAGATTCACGTCCATCGGGAAAATACCTCAAAAATAAATTTATCTTGCGCCTCGAAGCAGAAAGTTACGAGCCATTGACAAATAGCGTTGAATGCCAGGGCCAAGAGAAATTAGAGATCAACGTGACATTAAAAGAGTCGCGCAAACAATAATCCTAGCCATAGAGAAAGGCATTCAATGCCAAGAGCACTAATCGAAAAAATTTGCCTGACAGTCACGATGCTGGTGATCACGGGATGTGGGGCTACCGACTTTCAGTCCAAGATGCCGGACTCTTTTGCCTTGCAACAAGGTCAAACCATTGAGTTCCCGCCCATTGAAAACTCCACCGGCAAGTCCCTTGATCCTCCGGCGGATCAGATTTTCAATGAGTATATGACTACGTTGCTTCAGGAAAGAAAACTTCTACAAACTTCACCACAGCAGCCAGCCACACTGATTCTGAAAACAAAACTAATAGAATACGAGCCTGGCAACGCGGCTGCTCGATGGGTGCTCCCTGGTCTGGGCACGACAGTCTGCACTGTCCATGCAGAGCTTCTCGACAAGAGCACTGGAGCCCTTAAGGGTCGAATGCAAGCCCGGCAAACCGTCTCCTTTGGAGGGGCCTACTCTATAGGAGCTGACAAGTATATCTGCAAACGTGCAGCGGACGACCTTATCGAGGAAATAGACAAGAAAATGGGCAAGAAAGAAGTTGAGGCGCCATCGCAATAGATCAATCAGCCATTGGTAACTGATAAGCAGGTAGAAATCCGATCGAGCGTAACCGTCAAGACTTGCGTAAATAAGGAAACTGGGGAAGCTGGCGATTGGATATGATAGACGAAGTCGAATTTCACGAGTTGAAATACGATAGAGAGCGCGTTCAAAGAATGGTGGCGGATTACGCCATGGCGCCGGCCAAGGTGGCGCGTCAAGTGGGAATCTCGACCTCGGGGTTTCGAAGTTATTGAGCTTGAGTTTGTCCAGTTAATTATAGCGACGTATGGCATTGCAAGCGGAACATCAAGGGAGTTGTGCGATGATATCGCAGGCGAGCCGGCAACGCAGCGTGGCAATGGAATCGGGCTCCTGACAGCGAGCGCGCTGGGCTGCCGGGCGGCGTGAGCTTTCCCCCATAGGTTGGACAGTTTTTAACCCCAAATAAGCTCGTCAATCGGACTTCGGAAAGTCGCTTTTTGCGACTCTTGCTCTCGGACCTGTGGAAAGAAAAAAAGTCAGATAAAGGGATCCGAGTCGGTCGATCGAAGAAATTTTCTCTCCACAATCGCTTATATGTATAAGTCAACACTTTATTTGACAGTCGGCTGATAAGTCCTCATGGTTGGCTATTGTGAGGGTATCAGATAAAAAGAACTTATCGGCCGGTGGAAAAGCATCGGTATAATCAGCCTGGAGGCGTAAATAAGATGTCGAATCGCGGGGTGTAGTCGCCATCACATCACGCGCGCAACTCGGCGTAGTTTTCCAAGCTGAGCTTGCGTTTGCCGATTTCCAGCTCGTGGATCATCTCCAGCAGTTTGCGGCAGAGCGGCGTCGGGATTCCTAATCGTTCGCCCTCGCGGATCACGTGGGCGAGGGTGAAATCGACTTCGGTCTTGATGCCTTTCTGAATTTGCCGGAGCGGGCCTTTGCGGTCGTCGACTTTCCAGGACTTGGCGAATTCATTGACGGCGGCGAGCCGCTTTTCGAATGGGATGCTAGGGTGAAAATCCGGCGGGTTATATTCGGCGAGTGGGATAAATCGGGCGCCGGCCGCTTTTCCGACCGCGACGACTTCGCCGAAAAATTCCGTCAGATTTCTTCGGCTTGCTTCATCGGCGCAGCTGGTGGCCAGAGAAGCGTCCGCAAGCGAACCGAAGTAACCCAGGCAAGTATAGGTGAGCTTGCTCCACAAGACGCCGAGAATGTTGTCGGTGATCTCGGTTTCCATCACGGTGTTGAGCAGCTTGGCGAGATTTTCCAGTGCGGGTGTCGTCCGGCCATGCAGGTGGCCGACGTAGAGGTGGCCGCGCGTGGCGGTGTGCAAATGGCCCGGGGCGTGGCGCCGCGAGCCCATGCGGATCGCCATACCGACGGTGCGGTCGGCGCCGACTTTTTCTTGCAGCTGCGGCGGATTGATGCCGTTTTGCATCGATACCAGCAAGCCGTCGTCTGTCAGGTGCGGCAGTACCGTGTTCAGGGCGTCGGGCGTGTAGTTCGACCGTACGGCGATCATGCCGATGTCGTATTTGCCCTGAACCTCGTTCGGGAAAACGACGTTGACTTTCACGTTGAACGGACCGTCGGGCACGTCGACCTGCAAGCCCTTGGCGCGGATCGCCGCGACATGCTCTTGGTCGACATCGACGAAAGTCATATCGTTGCCCGCGCGCGCTAGCCTGCCGCCGATGATGCCGCCGATGGGACCGGTGCCGATGACGATGATGCGCATAGCCGATCATCCTCCTTGGTAACCTTGCTGGCTCCGCCCAAGATATTGAATCGATAAGAAAGCGTCAAACGATTTCTGTTTAGCAAGAAGTCCTGTCACGAGGGTCGCCGGCTCACCTGGCGCTACTACTTGAAGAATTGACAGGCGTGGCATAAGTAAATCGAAGCGCTCGCCGCTCTCTACCGTCGAGGTGGAGAGAATCGGATCTGTGAAACTGCCTCTGATCGTGGCGGTCCGCTGAGAACTGGAGGAAACTGAATGCTCCGCAGCAACGAAACCTACGACATGCTGCTCAAGCTGGTAAAGACGCGGCATAGCGTGCGCAAATTCAAGCCGGATCCGATTCCGGAAGACACCATCGAGAAAATTTTGGAAGTCGGCCGCTGGGCGATGTCCGGGGCGAACTCGCAGCCCTGGGAATTCATCGTCGTCACCGATCCGAAGCTCAAAAAAGAGCTGCGCGATGCTTACTCTGAATACAATACGGATTTTATCTTCTGGATGGAACAGCAGCGCGAGTACAATCTGCGCCATCCGTCCTATCAGGTAAAAAACGACCCGCATGAATCGCTCCGTTTCAACAAGGCCAAGGCCAACTGGCATCAGGCGCCGGCGGTGATCGTGGTGTGCGGCGACGGGCGGCGCCAGTGGGGCACGGTGATGGGCGCGCATACCTTCGGGCGCGACCAATCGCACTTGACCGACAGCCTGGCCAATGCCAGCTTCCTGATTCACCTCGCCGTCGCTTCATTGGGCCTGACGTCGGAGTGGGTGTCGATCCATATCGAGGAGCCGCACAAGCGTATCCTCGGAGTGCCCGATTTATTGAAACTGTACCTGATCATACCCATCGGTTACCCCGATGTCGCGAGCCGCGGCGACGGCGTGCGCCGGCCGCTTCAGGACATCGTCCACCGCGAGCGCTACGACATGAGCAAGTACATGTCCAACGAGGACGTGATCAAATATCTCCATTCGCTGCGCGAAGCAACGGTGCCGATTCATTCGGCATCGCGCTCGGTGGAGGCGGAAGAAAAGAAGTAAATGACCGAGAGCGCCGTCAATCCGATCACCGTCGAAGTGGTGCGCAGCGGCCTGGCCCATATCGCCAACGAGATGGCCACCGTGCTGCGCAAAACTTCTTACAACATGATGATCTACGAGGTGCGCGACTATTGCGTGGGCATCGTCGATCCCGAGGGAAATATTCTCTCGCAGAACTTCGGCGCCCTGCCGATCTTTCTCGCCGACTTGGGACCGGCGATTTTGGACGGCGTGCACATGCACGGCCGGGACGGTTTTCAGCCCGGCGACGTGCTGCTCATGAATCATCCCTACGTTTGCGGCCAGCACTTGAACAATGTCGTGGTCTACACGCCGTTCTTTCATCGGGGCGAACTGGTCGCGTTCCTCGCCGTGCGCGCCCACTGGATCGACATCGGCGGCACACGGGTCGGCTTCGGCTTCAGCGGCACCCGGGAAGTCTACGAAGAGGGCTTGCAATTTCGCTCGCTCAAGCTTTACCGCGGCGAGCAGCCGAACCAGGATATTTTTCAAATCATCACCGACAATGTGCGCTTCGCCGAGTCCTGTCTCGGCGACCTGCGCGCGCAGATCGCCGCCTGCCGGGTCGGCGACCGCGGCTTAGGCTCCTTGGTGGATCGCTACGGTTTGAAAACTTTTTTGCGAGCCGTCCGAACCATCTGGAGCCAATCAGAAGCGCTGGCGCGCGAAAAGGTTGCGCAGATCAAACCGGGGAAGTATCAAGCCGAAGCGTCGTTCGACAGCGACGGCGTTAATCTGGACCGGCCGGTGCCGCTCAAGGTCGGCGTCGAAGTCGGTGGCAATGAGATGACTATCGATTTCTCAGAAATCAGCGATCAGGTGCCGGGCTCGATCAATTCCGGCGAGTCGGGCGCGGTGGCGGCGGCGCGAGTGGCATTCAAATCGCTCGTCGCGCCGTTTTCGCCCATCGACGAAGGCTGTTTCCGGCCGCTGAAGATCGTCATCCCCGAGGGGAAAATCTTGAGCGCCACGCCGCCGTCGCCGGTGGGTAACTGGAGCCGCACTCTGCCTACGGTCATCGATTTGATATTTCGCGCCTTGGCGCCGGCCATGCCCGACAAGATCGCCGCCGGCCACAAGGGCGATATGGGCGGCTATGCGTTCTTCGGCGCCGATCCCAAAACCGGCCGACGATTTCTCTGCCAGACGATCATGGGCGGCGGCTGGGGCGCGCGCGCCGGCGCGGACGGCGAGAATGCCACGGTGTCCATGTGCCAGGGCGACGTGCAAAACGCTCCGGTCGAGTTGCAGGAAATTTATTATCCTGTTTTGGTGGAGCATGAACGCTTGCGCGAAGGCAGCGGCGGGCCGGGAAAGTTTCGCGGCGGCCTGGGCATCGAAGTCGCAGTGCGGGTGCTTTGCGACGCCTTCACCAATATCAATGTCGAGCGCCAGCGCACCGCACCATGGGGGCTGTTCGGCGGCCAAGACGGCGCGACGGCCAAGGCGCTGGTGAAACAGGCGCCAGAAGATGCGGGAACATGGATGACTAAAAAGCCCAATTATCCTTTGAAGGCCGGCGGCAGCGTGACATTTCTCACCGCGGGCGGCGGCGGGTATGGCTCGCCGGGCGAGCGCTCGTGTGAGCTGATCGAGCGGGATCATGAGCTGGGCTATGTTGCGGCGCTAAACGAATCGAGGTGATTATGAACGATAATCAAGAATTCGCTATACGCATCGCTCGCGCGCGCGCAGCGATGCGCGAAAAGGGCTTGCAAACTCTGTTGGTCTACGACTCCGGCCGGCATAATTTTTTGCGCATGAACTATGTCGCTTATCTGACCGACTTCATCAGCGTCGGGCCGCAGACCATGCTGATCGTGTCTCTGGAGGATGCGGCGGTACTCTATTTGTCGCCGGTGTGGGATATTGCGCGGGCCCGGGAAGAATCCTTCGTCAAGGACATCAAGCCGTTCAACGAATTCTGGCCGCGATTGACGGCCTTATCCGGCAAGGCAGGCTTGATCGGCCGCGAGGCGATGGATGTCGGTCTGCACGACGAAGTTACAAAATCCCTCGGACAAGCGCCGGTCAACGCGAAAGAGATCATCGAAGACATGGCGCGCTCGAAGACTCCGCTGGAGCTTGAGCGCTTGCGGCGCGCGGCTTCAATTGCCGATGCCGGCGTCCAGGCGCTGCACGAAGACGCGCATCCCGGCTTGAAAGAATTCGAGCTTGCTGCCATCGTCGAGTACCGGATGCGCTCGCTCGGCGCCGAGGATAATTTTGGCATGGTCGTGGCCAACAGTCACAACCATGCGCTGCATCCGCCGACAGACCGCGTCGTCCAGCCTGGCGATATCATCATCGGCGAGATCACACCCTGTATCGGCGGACTCTTCGTGCAGATTTGCCGCACGATGGTTTTGGGCGATCCGGCTCCGGTAGTGCGCGAAAAGTACGCCATTTTGAAAAAAGCGATGGGTTTGGGGATGGAAGCGGCGAGAACCGGAGCGCCGGCGAGCGACGTCGCCGAGGCGATCAACGGCACCTTTATCGAGTACGGCTACGAACAATATTGCCGGCCGCCGTTCATGCGGGTGCGCGGTCACGGCCTCGGCTGCGGTTCGTTCGCGCCGGGCAGCTTGGAAGACAGCAACAAGACTCAATTGGCGGAGAACATGACGTTTATCGTTCATCCAAATCAGTATCTGCCCGAGACCGGGTATCTGACCCTGGGTGACACGGTGGTGATGGGAAAGACCAAAGCGGAATCGCTGATGAAATCGACTTGGGATCTTTTTGTTAAAGATTAATCTCCGTTCAAATCGTTCAAATCGTTCAAGTCGTTCAAAACGTTCAAATCGTAGATCGGAATTAGATGAGATGAGGGAAAGATGATTTTCGGACGACATTCGGTGCTGAAGCGAGGCTGTTCCACCTGGAATCCGGAGGAGTTGCCGCAGGGCGAATTTCAAGCGCGTCTCGATGCCGTGCGCCGGGAGATGGCGCGGCAGAATCTCAACGCCTTGGTGATCTACGGCGACAATTATTCGTTCGGGGATCTGTGTTATCTGACCAATTATTTTCCCAAGGTGCGCGGCGGCATCGCCGTGGTGCCGAGCGACGGTGCGATCTCGCTGCTGCTCAACATCGGCAGCCGCGACGTGCCGTTCGCCAAGACGCTCACCTGGGTCGGCGACGTGCGGGCATCGAATCAAGTGGGCGTCGACGGCGCCAAGATGGTCAAGGAAAAAGGATTCGAAAAAGCGACCATCGGTTTGGCGGACTCCGGCCATGGTTTTCCGCTGCCGCAGCTGGAAGATCTCAAGAACGCATTGCCGCAAGTGACCTGGCGCGATTGCGACGGCATGATCCAGCCCTTGCGGTTAAGAAAAACCGCGCGAGAGCTCGCCGCCATGCGTGAAGCCGGAAGGGTGTTGAGCGAAGTTTGCGCCGGCGCCGCTGAGTTCATACGCGCCGGCAGAAAGGAATATGAGGTTGTCGCCGACATCGATCGGCTGGCGCGCGACAAAGGGGCGGAAGACCTTCGCATCCTCGCCGGCGCGGCAAGGTTGAACCCGCCGAGCTTTAAGCAGTCGGCGAGTATTGACCGCCACTGGGCGGTGTATCTGGCTCTGCAGCATGAGCGTTACTGGACGGAGGCTGGGCGGACTTTTATCTTGTCGGCGGACACCAAGCTGAAGGACGCCTACGAGAATGCGCTGGCGGCCGTTGCTCGGATGGCCGGACAGCTCAAACCCGGCGCTGCGGTGGCGGCGATCGGTGAAAACGCGCGCAAAATGCTCGGTGCATCCTATGCGACTGCGTCCGTCTACGGTCTCGGCAACGGCATCGGTCTGAACCAGTGGGAAGCACCGTTCCTTAATGAAAACGACGCGCGCGAAGTCGGCGCGGCGTCGATGGGCGCGGCTACCCTCGGCGACAACATGACACTGGCTTTGCGTGTAACTTATGAGACCGAAGGCAAGCTGGTTCTCTTCGGAGATAGTTTCGAGGTAACGTCGAGCGGGGCGAAGTCGCTGCTGGGCAGATAGTCTAGCGCGATGAGTAAAGCGGATCCCTCACTTCGTTCAGGATGAGCTTCTGCTTTCGGTATCATCCTGAGTGTCAGCGAAGGAGCTGCTTAGTCGTTGACTACCCTGTAATGTATCAATTCATTTGAAAGGCTTCATGAGGATCGCAGTCGATATAGGCGGAACCTTTACCGACTTGGTCGCGGTGGACGACCAGGGGAAAATCTATCGCAGTAAGTCGCTAACCACACCGGACGATCTGGCGCGGGGCATCGATGATTGTCTCAAAGGCGCGGCGATCGATGTCGCCGGCGCCGATTTCTTCGTCCACGGCTCGACGGTGACGATCAACGCGGTGCTCGAGCGCAAGGGCGCGCGCACCGGCCTGATCACCACCAAGGGGTTTCGCGACGTTTACGAGATCGGCCGGGGCAACCGGCCGGAAGGCTACAACCTGTTTTTCAAGCGGCCGGTGCCGCTGGTGCCGCGCGATCTGCGCCTGGAAGTGGACGAGCGGCTTTACGCCAGCGGCGAAGTGCTCAAGACACTCAACGAACAGACGGCGACGGCGGCGATCGGCGCGCTCGAGGCGGCCGGCGTCGGGAGCGTCGCAGTTTGTTTGCTTCACGCCTACGCCAACGCGGCGCACGAGCAGCGGCTCGGCGAGCTGCTGAGGGAACAATTCCCGGAGGCCTACGTTTCATTGTCCCATGAGATCCTGCGCGAGTTTCGCGAGTACGAGCGCACCTCGACCACGGTGCTCAATGCCTACGTCGGACCGCTGGTTTGCCGCTATCTGGTCTCTTTAGAAAAAATGCTCGGCGCCGCGGGTTTTGGCGGCACCTTTTGTGTGATGCAGTCCAACGGCGGCGTGATGTCGGCGGAGACCGCGAAAAAGATGCCGGTGACGATGATGGAATCGGGACCGGTGGCTGGGGTGATCGCGGCGGCGCGCTTGGGCGAAGCGCTCGACTGCCGGCAGATCATCTCCTTCGACATGGGCGGCACGACTGCGAAGTCGAGCCTGATCAAAGATTTTCATCCGGAAGTTACCAGCAGCTATTACGTCGGCGGCTATGTGTCGGGCCACCCGATGATGCTCCCGGTGGTCGACATCGTCGAAGTCGGCAACGGCGGCGGCAGCATCGCCTGGATCGATCTTGCCGGGGGCCTGAAAGTGGGGCCGCAGAGCGCCGGCGCGGCGCCGGGTCCGGCCTGTTACGGCAAGGGTGGGACGGAGCCGACGGTGACCGACGCCAACCTTATCGCCGGCCGCATCGACCCGGAATATTTTCTCGGCAGCGGTATTCGCTTGCAGCGCGACAAAGCGGCGCAGGCAATCACGGAAAAAATTGCCAAGCCGCTGAAACTTTCCCTCGAAGAGGCAGCGCTTGGTATTCTCACTATAGCCAACTTCAACATGTCGCTGTCGGTGCGCGCGGTGTCAGTAGAAAAGGGCTACGACCCGCGCGACTGCGTGCTGGTGCCGAGCGGCGGCGGCGGCGCGCTGCACGCGATGGCGATCGCGCGCGAATTGTCCGTGCCGCGGGTGATCATCCCGCCCATGCCGGCGCATTTCTCCGCGTTTGGCATGCTGCTCGCCGATCTCAAGCATGACTACGTGCAGACCTTCGTGCGCGAATTGGCCGAGACCAGCGGCGGCGAGATCGCCGATGCCTTCGCAGTGCTGGAAGAGTCCGCTACCGATACCTTGCGCGAAGAAGGCACGAAACCGGAGCAGTTGCTGCTACGCCGCTTCCTTGATATGCGCTACCGCGGCCAGGAGTATACCTTGCCGGTGCCGGTCACCGAGGATCTGCGCGCAGTCAAAGATTTCAGCGCCATTCGTGCCCGCTTCGACCAGCTGCACCAGGAACACTACGGCCACTCCGCGCCCAAGGAGCCGGTGATGATGGTCAACCTGCGGCTTTCCGCGCTGGGGAAAACCGACAGCCGCTTGCCCTTGGCACAGACGCAGAGCGACGGCGAGAGCGGTGAACGGGGCCGGCGTCCGGTGATTTTTGACAGCAAAGCGGTCGATACGCCGATTTACCTTTACAGCGCGCTCAAGCCTGGCGACCGACTTGAGGGTCCCGCGGCGATCGAGGAGATGGGCGCGACGATTCTTGTCTATCCGGGCGATAAAATGCGAGTGAACGAATTTGGCCATCTGGTGATCGACATCGCAAGCTGAAAATAGCTGATAGCGATTCCAACGACGATCTGAGCGCTGACAATTCACAGAAGCGAGATTCGTCGCATTGTTCGGAATGACAGAATCAGAGCGAAGTGATTTCATCCCCAACGCAGTAAAGGATCTCGACCGAGTGAAATCGAACCCCTAGAATGGCTGACGAAACCCTCAGCGAGAAGCTAGCAAGCCATCTTTCATCGCTTCGATTTGATGACATTCCAACTCATGTGGTCGGAGCGGCAAAACTGCATATCCTCGATTCCATCGGCTGCCTGCTGGCAGGCTCCCGTCTCAATCCGGGCAAACTCGCTTATGCGTTGGCTGGCCGGGTGAGCGGTTCAGAGGAAAAATCCTCGGTGACGCTGCCCGACGGAATTCAGGCGATGGCCGCGGCCGCGCACTGCGGCGAGCTCGACGACATCCACGGCGGCGCCGGCACCTGCATTGGCGCCATGATCGTTCCTGCTTTAGTTGCGATGGCCGACAGATACGGCGGCAGCGGAGCGAGCCTACTCGAATCTGCCGTCGTCGGTTACGAAACCAACATTCGTGTCGGCTTGAGCATCGGCGCGCCGCATCTCTTCGCGCGCGGCTGGTGGCCAAGCACGATCTGCGGTGCTTTCGGAGTCGCGGCGGCGGGCGCCAAGTTTTTGAACCTCACGGCGGATCAAAGCGCCAACGCGTTGGGCATCGCGGCGCTGCATAGCGGGGGATTGATCACCGGTGGTCAGGAAGGCGCAACCGCGCGTCATCTTGCCTTCGGCCACGCGGCGCGCAGCGGTGTTCTAGCGCTGCTGGCTGCGGAACAGGGCTTTACCGGGCCGAAGCGCGCCTTCGAAGATCCGCGCGGTTTTTGTTTGACGCTCTGCGCCGAGCCCAAGTGGGATTTGTTAACCGACTTTAGCCGGTACTACTTGCCCGAAGTTGCATTCAAACCGTATCCCTGTGCGCGCCAGCTGCACGCCGGCGTCGAAGCGCTATTGAAAATCTTGCATGCGCAGGCGTTACCGGCAGAGAAGATAGAAGCGATAGAACTCGCGGTGCCGACCCAGAACGCCGGCATGGCGGATCGCCCGTCGACGCCGACCCTGCGCGCCGCGACATTGGGCAGCGGACAGTACGTGATGGCGGTCACGGCGCTCCGCGGAGAGATGGACTTGGCGTCGTTTGAAGAGGAGTTTCTTGGCGACGAAACGGTGCGCCGGCTCATGGGTAAAGTGAAAGTCTCCGGTAGCGCCGATCTCGACCGGTATTTCCCCAAATACTGGTCCGGCCGGGTGACGGTCAAATCGAGCGGCGAAACTCATACCGAAGAGGTGATAATCCCAAAGGGCGAGGAGGGCAATCCGATGAGCGCGGCGGAAGTGGAGGAAAAATTTTCATCCTTGGCAACGCCGATTGTCGGTAAAGGCAAGACTGAAGTAATGCTTCAGGAAGCGCAGTCGTTGGAGCAGCGCGGTTCGTTGGTGGCGTTGATCGATGCGCTGAGCGCGGAATGAGTTTCGTCTCATGCTCTGGCCGGCCTTGGCTCACCCCAGGTGCACGGCGGGTTCCCGAGAACGCCGTGTGGATTGTTCTTCACTAGCGCGCCGGTGTGATGCCCCAATGAGTTGACGATTCATTTATACAGACTTCTTGACTGAGGCTTGCCAATCCCTAACATCTTGACAGAAATGCGCCGGCGGTGACGGGCGCAAGCAGATAATTTTTATCGCCGGCGGCGTCGGGGCGGGAAAGGCCTCCAGCATCCACGCACTTCCGGGTGCGGCCAACGGGTGGAAGCGGCGGAGGTCGTTTACGACAATCGTACCGCGAATGACGCGGTTATCGCCGATTTTGGGTTCGTCAAGGCTATGGCGCGCAAATATTTCCGCGAGGATTTAAAAGTTGCATTATTGCGTCTTGTAGGAGGCATATGAAAAAGGTAAAAGGGGCGGCGAAAACGGAATTTTCGAAAATATCTATAAAGCGATTAAAGGAAATGTGCCTTGAGGATTACACCAGGCTGCTGGCCCGAAACATGGTTGAAACGCTCAACACCAAGACCAAAAAGTCCAAAGGCAACGCAAGATTCCCGGCGGGCCAAAAATAGACGTTAGACCGATGCCCACAGACTCCGACATCGCGTTGGAGAAGCCAAGCGCGCTTGACCGTTTATTGCGGCTGTTTGCCGACGTGCGCGCCGGCGAAGGATTGACCGTGGTCTTGCTCACAGTCAATCTTTTTTCGCTCTTGACTGCTTATCTGATTATCAAGACCGTGCGCGAGGCGCTGATCCTTTCGGAAGGCGGCGCCGAGATCAAAAGTTATACGGCGGCGGGCCAGGCGATCTTGTTGTTCCTCCTTGTGCCGAGCTACGGGTACCTGGCCAGCAAGGTCAACCGCATCAAATTGATCAACGCGACGAGCTTGTTCTTTATCTCCAATCTCGGCGTATTTTATCTGATGTCTCAACTGCGCGTGCCGCTGGGCGTGGCGTTTTTCCTTTGGGTCGGTATCTTCAATCTTTTTATCATTGCCCAGTTCTGGTCGTTTGCCAACGATATTTACACCGAGGATCAAGGCAAGCGCCTGTTTGCCATCATTGCCTTTGGCGGATCGCTGGGCGCCATCTTGGGACCCAAAATCGCTAGCTCGCTGTTTGAACCGTTCGGCCCCTACGTGCTGATGCTGGTAACGGCGGCGCTTTTAAGCGTTTGTATGATCTTTCCCAACATTGTCCATCGAAGGGAAGGCGCCGGCGCGCGGGCGGTCAAGAAAGGCGGAGATGTGGCGCAGCCGTTGGCAAGAGGGGGGGCGTTCCGACTCGTGATCGGCAAACCTTATCTGTTGCTGATCGCTTTCTTGATGGTCATTACGAACGTTGTTAACACCACCGGAGAGTTCATCTTGGGAAAGACTGTAACGCAAGAGGCGCAACGGCTCGCCGATGCCGCCCCGGCGGAGGCGAAAAGCGGTGAAACGGCAGACTCCATCGCGGCGAAACCGAACGGCCAAAAAATCCGCGATTTCATCGGACGCTTTTATGGCGATTTTTTCTTCACGGTCAGTGTGATAAGCGCGTTAGCGCAATTGTTTTTGGTGTCGCGGATCATGAAGTACTGCGGCGTGCCGGCTTCGTTGTTTTTCCTGCCCATTGTCGCGCTGACCGGCTATTCAGCGATCTCCTTGTTTCCCACACTGGCGATTATCCGGTTGGCCAAGGTCGCGGAGAATAGCACCGACTACTCGCTGCAAAACACCGCGCGCCAGGCGTTATTTCTGCCGACCAGCCGAGAAGAAAAATACAAGGCGAAAGCCGCGATCGATACGTTCTTTGTTCGGATCGGTGATCTGCTATCGACGGCGCTGGTGTTTTTAAGCGTCCAGTTTTCGCTCAACGTGCAGACGCTGAGCCTGATCAACGTGCTGCTCGTCGTCTTATGGCTCTTGGCTGCGGTTGCAATCGGCCGGCGTTACGGCGTGCTCGCCAGGGAAGAAAACAGCACGGCTCCATAGGACGGTACGGTCTGCCGGCGCCATCCGCTGGGCGGCAAAGCGGAAGAGTCCATGGGGCAGCTCATCCTATCCGAAGGGCGGCTGCAATTGCACTCCAGGCGAATTGCGGGCATAAAATCCGTTGGAGATCGAAGTTTAACCTTTTTGTTGTTCGGAGGTTCAAAACATGGCTGCAGAGTCCACCCCCGGTTACGATCTGCTTTACGATATCATTCGCCGCCGCTCGAGCGTGCGCAAGCTGAAACCGGATCCGATTCCCGACGGTTATATCGATAAGATTCTCGAGGCAGGTCGCTGGGCGATGTCCGGCGCCAATTCGCAGCCCTGGGAGTACATCGTGGTCAAGGATCCCAAGGTCAAAAAGGACTTGTTCCGCTGCTACTCGGAGGACAACACCGACTTCATTTATTGGATGGAGCAGCAGCGGGTGTTTGAACTGCGTCACCCGGCGTATCAGATGACCGCCGACGAGGCGGTGGAACGGCAGCGGCGCGGCGCAGGATGGTCCGAAGCGCCGGCGTTGATCGTTGTCGTCGGCGACGGCCGGCGCCAGTGGGGGACTGTGCAAGGCGCGCATACCTTTGGCCGCGATCAATCGCATCTGACCGACGGTTTGGCGAATACCTGCACATTTATGCATCTCGCTGCCGTCTCGCTCGGACTGGCAACCCAGTGGGTGACGATTCACGTGCAGGAGCCGTTCAAGAAAGTGCTCGGCGTGCCGGATCTGATGATGCTTTACTTAATAATCCCCATCGGCTACCCCGCGGTGCAGCCGTCCGAAGGCGTGCGCCGCCCTCTGGAAGAAATCGTCCACCACGATCATTACGAACAAGATAAATTCATGAGCAATGAGCGGGTGATTCAGTTCCTATATGAGCTTCGTGGGAAGACTTTGCAGACCTATCGTCAGTCGTATGTCGGAAAGGACGAGACCAAGAAGTCGTAAGGGGACAGGAGTGAGGGGTGAGGGGCTTTGATCAACGAAATCCCGGAGCAATTTTACATGTCCGTAGATCCGATTACTGTCGAAATCATCCGCTGCGCTTTGAAGGCCGCCGCCAACGAGATGTCGGCGGTGCTCAAGCGCACCGCTTACAACATGATGATTTACGAGGTGCAGGATTACTGTGTCAGCATCGTCGACCACGCCGGCCGGACCATGTCGCAAAACGAGGGCGCGCTGCCGATTTTTCTCGCCGACCTGGGCGTCGCGGTGGAGGACGGCGTCCAAATATACGGCTTGAACAATATTCATCAGGGCGACGTGTTTCTGGTCAACCATCCTGAGATTTGCGGTCAGCACTTGAACAACATGGTCGTCTATACGCCGTTTTTCTGGGATGGCAAGCTGCTATGTTTTCTCGCCGTGCGGGCGCACTGGATCGATGTTGGCGGCGGCAGCACCGGTTTCGGTTCGAGCAACACCCGCGACGTTTACGAAGAGGGGCTGCAAGTCCGCTCGGTCAAAATTTACAACGAGGGCCGGCCCAACACCGAAGTGCTGCGCTTGATCGAAGACAATATTCGTTTTCCCGAGTCGTCGCTCGGCGACCTGCGCGCCCAGATCGCCTGCTGCCGCACGGGAGAGGAGCGCCTCGAACAAATCTGCCGCAAATATGGTGGCCCGGTCTTTCTTGAAGCGGTGGAAACGATTTGGAATCAGACCGATAAGCTGGTGCGCGAAGCGGTGCGGGCGATTCCCGACGGCGATTACGAAGCCTCGTCATTTCTCGACGACGACGGCAGAGTGATGAACAAGACGATTCCGATCAAGGTGAAAGTCGCTGTGCGCGGCGATGAACTCACCATCGATTTTTCCGAAGTCGCCGATCAGGTGCCGGGCTTTATCAATTGTGGTTCTTCCGGCGGCATGGCCGCAGCGCGGGTCGCGTTCAAAGCCTTGACCGCGCCGAAGCGCGAAGTCAACGAAGGCTCCTTTCGCGCGCTCAAGGTGGTTTTGCCGCCCGGCAAGCTGCTCAGCGCGCTTAGGCCGGCGCCGATCGGCGGCTGGAGCCTGTCGCTGCCGACGGTGCTCGATACGATCTTTCGCGCCTTGGCGCCGGCGCTACCGGAGCGCGTGCCGGCGGCGCATAAAGGCGATATGGGCGGCTACGCGATCTTCGGTACGAATTCCAAGACCGGCAGGCGCTACGTCTGCCAAAATATCATCGGCGGCGGCTGGGGAGGCCGGCCCTTCGAGGACGGTGTTTCTGCGGCAGTGTCGATGTGTCAGGGCGATGTGAAAAACACACCCATCGAGCTTCAGGAGCTTTACTATCCTCTGCTTTACGAGTGCCATGCATTCAGAGCCGACAGCGGCGGCGCCGGCAAGTACCGCGGCGGCATCGGCGTCGAGGTCAAGGTGACGCCGCGCGAAAATTGTTTTCTAAGCCGCAACACGGATCGGATCAAATGCCCGCCTTGGGGACTGTCCGGCGGCGCCGAGGGAGCGGTGAACGAGACGCGCATTCGGCGCAATGGCAAAGAGGAGACGTTGCCGGGAAAATTCAGCCATCTGCTGGTTCAGCCCGGCGAGACGATAACTTTTCTTACCGCCGGTGGCGGCGGATACGGCGCACCCTGCGAACGGGATCACGCTGCAATCAAAAAAGATCTCGAGTTGGGTTACGTTTCGCAGGCGCGCGCGCAGCTCGTTTACGCTGGGACTAACGTGAAGACCACGCGACGCCGCGACTAATCGGTCATTTACTCACAATCGGACGGCATTTTTTCCGCAGGGCTACGAAAGAAATCGTTAAAATACTGACCGGTTATTTGCTCATCATCTCGATCCGGCCGTCCAAGAGTTCGATACGATAATGATCGCCGTTCCAATCCGCGGCGTCGACGTGATCCGAACGGAGCTCAAAAGAATTGTGGTTTAGCTTCGCATATTTCATCCGACCATTTCCCAGCGCCTATCCCCCGAACATGTAGGCCTATGAGACTGCCCCTATCGTCCTAAACGGAAAGCTTAATCGTTGCCGTCTGCCGACTTGCCAAACCACGAGCCGTTGCTATAGAACGCCCTTATCACGACAACCGGGCGATCGTCAGTTGAACCGTTTGCGATATCGCCGCGACTCACCTTTCAGAGAGGAAGACACCTGTATTCTACCGGACTGACATTTCCACGGTGAACGGCGGCGGTCTTGGAAACACGCATGAATGTCGATAGCAAGAATATGGGGCGGGGGGAGGACGTCGTTTGGATCAAGCAGATCGCGGCGGGGAATCGCGACGCCTTCGAGAAACTCTATGGCGAGTATCAAAAACGCTTGTTTCGTTATTTTCTGCGCATGGTCAGCAGCGTGGAAGCCGCCGAGGAGCTTACCAACGATGTATTGGTGGAGGTATGGAAAAAAGCCGGAGAGTTTCGCGGCCTGTCCAAGGTGTCGACTTGGATCTTCGGCATCGCGCACCATAAGGCCATGAACGAATATCGCAGCAGGAAACCGGCAACGGTCGGTCTGGAAGCCGCCGCCAACAAAGCCGACCCGGCCGACACGCCTGAAGAGAGCGCGGCACAGGTCAATCTAAAAGAAAAAATCAAACGCGCACTGCAAGCGCTATCGCCGGAGCACCGCGAGGTGATGGAGCTCACATTCACCAACGGGCTTTCTTACCAGGAAATTTCCGATGTCATGCAATGTCCGGTAAACACGGTGAAGACGCGCATGTTTTACGCCAAGAAGCAATTGCAGGAGATTTTGCAGTCGATGGGTATCAGACGGGAGACCGCATGACGCACCAGGAAGTCATCGAACTGCTCCCCTGGTACGTCAACGCAACCTTGAGTGAGGACGAACGCCGGGAGCTGGATTCCCACTTGGCGGGCTGTGCGTCATGTCGAGTCGAGCTCGACGAACTGACGGTTTTACAGCGGGCGATCGAGGAATCGGCGGAGGAACTGCCGGAGCCGTCGCGGTCGCGCTTGACCGAAGCGATGGCGGAAATCGGCGCGTACGAGCAGGCCAAGCAACGACCGCCAGTGAAATCCTCGTCGCGGCTTAGTGAATTCCTGGAACGGATCGGCGAGGTTTTGATGGGCTGGTGCGGGCCGCTGCCGGCGCGGGCGATGGTTGCGGCTCAATTCGTATTAATTGTCGCCCTGGCCGGCGGCCTGGGTTTCTCCCTTTGGAATCAGCGCGAGTTCTCGACCCTTTCCGGCCACCAGGTGAGCGAGGACGACGGCGCCAGGATCGCGGTTCGCTTCGAAGCGTCGATCACCGAGGCACAGTTGCGCGACGTTGTGGGTGAAATCAAGGGTACCATTGTCGCCGGCCCATCGCCCCTGGGAATCTATACGATACGAGTGCCGATCGCAGCGGAGAATACGGCGGAGCTCGATAAATTGCTGGAGCGCCTGCGGAGCAAGCGGCAAATCATCGCGTACGCCGAGAGAATGGAATAAAAATTTTTTGATCTGATCGAGGTCATCATGCGACAGACACGCTCAGTTTTATTCCGCGCCGCTTCTGCGGCGATTGTGCTGCTTTTTTCCCTCGGCCATCCGGCAGCGGTGTTGGCGACCGTCGAAGAGCTGACATTGAGCAAAGTGCCGCCGGACACCAAGGTGACCATCATCGGCACCGATCGAAGCGATCGCGTCGAGGCCAGGACGAAAGTTGGAGACAGCGAGGGTAAGCTCAGTTTTCAATTGAAAGACCGTGGCTGGGAAAGCGGAAAATATATTCTAAACATCTGGGAGCCGGTCGGCAGCCCGGTCACCGAGTTGATCACACTTGAAGATGGTGCGAATCAAATCGATCTCGCGACGATTCTCGGCGAGCCAGAAGCCGCTGGCCAAGAAGCGGCGTCAGCGCCGACTGCCGGCGTACTGGGCGGATTGGCAGCCGGAGCGACAGGGGCGGCAATTTCCATTGGTGGCAGGCGTAGCGAGGCCGGAATCGAGCGCGGCGGAGAGTATGGCTACAACGACGAAGAGCGCGGCGGGCGCGGCACGGGAGCCGGCGTTGCTATTGGCGGCGCGCTGCTTGGCGCTTTGGCGAACTCGCTTTTCGGCGGATCGTCGAGTGAGCCCCCACCGGCGGCTCCAGTATCAGCGCCGGAACCGCGGCCTGCGCGCGAGTTTGTCCTTCACCGCGTGCTGGTGACGATTCCGCTGGCCGATTTGCCGGCCATGCAGACTTTGGCACAAGCGATTGCCGCTGACCACAACCTTACATTTCTTGCCGTTAACGCCTTGGGGTCGGTCAACCTCGGTCTGGCGGAATATACAATTACCGATGGTTTGGATCCCCTGGCAAAATCGGCCGAGCTTGCCGCCGATGCCCGGGTGGAGGCGGCCCAGCCTGAGTTCATCTATCAAACCGCCTCGAAGCAAGAGCAGCTTTATTACGGCCGCAAATTAATTCGCGCCGATGTGGTGGCGCCGAAGGTTACCGGCGACGGCGTGCGCGTCGCACTAATCGATACCGGCGTCGACCGCGAGCGTCCCGAGCTCAAGGGCAAGATTGCCGCCGCGGTGGATTTCACCGGCAAAGGATTGACGCCCGACGTGCATGGCACGATGCTCGCCGGCATCATCGCCGCGGAACGAAGCAGCGGCATTGGAGTCGCGCCCAGCGTGAATTTGCTCGCGATCAAGTCCTGCCAAGCGCAACGACCTCAGCGCATCGAGGGAACGTGCTGGACCTCGACGCTTACGCGAGGCATTGATTACGCCAACACCGGTGCGGCACGGGTGATCAATCTGAGCGTCGGCGGCCCTGAGGATAAGCTTCTCACCCGTCTGATTAATGAAGCGGTCAAGCGAAACATCGTGGTGGTCGCCGCGGCGGGCAACGACGGAGTAAAGGGGCAGCCGCGCTATCCGGCGGCGTTGGACAATGTGATCGCGGTTACCGCCGTCGACATCGACCGCCACTTGTACCGACAGGCGACTCGTGGAACCTTTATCGATTTGTCGGCGCCTGGAGTGGAGATTGTCAGTGTCGGACCTGGTGCGAGATTCCCGATTTCGTCTGGCACTTCGTTCGCCGCGGCTTACGTGACCGGCACGATTGCGCTCATGCTCGAACAAACGGGCGGTCTCACACCCCCGGAAACCCAGGCCGCGTTGGAAAAGACGGCCGCGGACCTCGGTGCCCCCGGCAAGGACGGCGAATTCGGCAGTGGTCTGGTCGATATCTGCCAGGCGATGGCGCAACTCGATCAAGCCAATCCATGCCGTTAATCATGACCACGTAGAGTTTTCGACCTCGCTCCGAATCTTTTGTGATCTCAGTTCCCTCCATGGCCCTGGTCTCCAGGGCCATTTTTTTCACTTGAACCTTCGCCGTAGCGCTTGCGACCTACCCGATAACGAAATTTTAGGGAGGGCGGGACGATGAACGACGAACTTATAGATTATCTGACGACCATCTGGATGGTGAAGCAGGGCGGTCGAGTTTACTTCTTTCGCGGCGACCTCGCTGATTTGCCGCCGCATCTTTCGATAGTTGTCTGTTGACTCTAAGCAGCGCCTTCTTGATCGGCTGCTAAGCCGTTCAAGGGTTTAGGCAAATATTATGAAACGAACAAAACTAAAGCTGATCGCACTCGTCCTGACGGGTCTGCTCGGAAGCTCTGCTTCTCTCGCTTCGCCCAGATTTAGCGTTTTTCGCTTCGGCGCCATCGCCTATTCGCGCAGCAGCGGCCGTTTCGGCTCGAGCTGGTCATGGGACCGTGCCTCAAAGGCTCAGCAACAAGCGCTCGCTGCGTGCAATCGTCCGGACTGCCGCACGATGGTGTTATTCAGAAACGCCTGCGGTGCGCTGGCGCGGGCGCACAACGCCTCTATCGTAACCGCATGGAGCGACTCTGTAACCAATGCCAAGCGACTTGCGTCTAATCGCTGTACCCGGGAATGGGGCAGCTGCAAGCTAATCTGCTCGGTGTGCTCCGGCGGCAACCGACCGTAGAAAAGTAGGCGATAAGAAATGGGCAATTACTTCACAAGGAACGTAGTGGCAGTCGGCTTCGTGGCCGGCCTTGGCATGGCGGCCGTCTCGACGCTGCTTCTGTGGCTCGACCAGGGTAAGTGCGAGATCATCGTGCAATTCATTGACTTTCTCGCCGGGCTGCCGGTAGTCATTGCGCGGCGGCTCGATGTTCCCAAGTCGCTATTTTATCCGTTTTTCTTTACCTATTGGGGGCTGACCGGCGCCAGCATCGCAAAGCTCGTTCAGCGCCGGCGGCCCCGCTCCGCGCAATAAGTCTATTTCTCCAAATTCGCCAATTTCTCTAGAGGGTTAACGCTCTTCGCGGTGCCGGAGATTCCATGACCGGCGTCGAGCGTCTCGGCTTGCCGCGCATTTCGCCGTCAAAAAAGCCATTCGGCGTTGAACCTTTTTCAAACCGGCTGCGACTTACTCACCGTACGAGCCGCGGCAAGGACGAAGTAAAACGAAAGGGAGAACAGAATCATGAAAACGTTATTAACCCATAGACCAGAAGGGAGAATTTCGATGAAGGCGAATCTTAAAAAGGCAATGATGGCAACGGCGGTGTTCGGTATGCTCGCGGGTCCTTACTTGGTGAGCGAAGCGGATGCGATCTGCTTGATCTCTTGCAGCCGGCGCAGCAATACCGCGACCACCACCAATCAGACCGAGACCAACAGTGTGTGGGGGAGCTATCGCGGCCATCAGTTGGATACCTATAGCTCTCAGTACCAGGCCGGCGATATTACCGTGGGCAATTTCGGCAACGGGAACATCGTTGCGGGCGGGCCCGAGGTATTTGTCCGGGGCGATAACAACGGTGCGTTGAACGCCAGCCAGTCGAACAACTTCGGCATCGTCAACAGCAACTTCGGCCACACGGCGGGCGTGGCCCCGCAGGCCTCGGGCGACGTGAGCGCGAGCATCTTTCCGATGAACGATGCCACGAGCCGGAACAGCATTCCGATCAGCCAGGGCGACACCGACGCGGTCAACACCACCGTCAAGTAAAACTTCGCGCAAGAGGGGACGGGAGATTCTCCCGCCCCCTCTTTTTTTATGGAGGAAGATAAAATGAAAAAGCTGATGACGCTTTTTGCACTTCTGTTGATCGCCGCACCGGTTTTGGCGCAGGAGCAGCCTTCCCCGGCGCAAACCCTGCTGCGCAATCTCAATCGTATTCGCGCCGGGATGGAGCATGAGGAAGAAAGGGAGGCAGAAAAAGCGCGCGCCAACGCCGGCCAATCCGCCGTCTGGCGCGAGCCGGGGGAGCTTGGGCGAGCTGCGCGCGCGTGTCACCGACAACATGCGCAATATCCGCGAACCCTTCCGCTGCCTCGATGTCGACATCGAGAAGAACGCCGGTCCGGTCGTTTTGGTATGCGGCAATAACAGCGGCACGAGCGCGGCGCTGCAACAGAACACGAGCAATTCGGGCAATACGTTGGTGACGACCCTGCCCGCGGCTCAGCCCTAAGGAGGTAATCATGCAACTCGCAAGACTATGCATCCTTTTCGTGACAGCGGCGCTGTTGATCGTTCACACGCTGGCGCATTCCGCCAGCGCGCCCATCGGCGAAACACTACTGCTGATTCCTACCCGCGGTGCCGCCGTGATCGTGATCGAAAACGCCAGCCGATTCGATCCGCTGGTGCAGCGTTTGCTGGCCGAGGGCGAGATCAAACGCTGGTTCGTCGTCGAGCAACCGCTGATTCAACTGCCAAAGTTGCAATCCGAAGGTTTTTTGCACGAGCTTCAGATCCGCCAACTCGATGAGATCATGCGGCGCTAGGATTCCTTCGAGATACTTTTACGTACCATTTCATTCTCTTTCAGGGGCGGGTTGGAAACCCGCCCCTGAAGGGTATTTTTGCTCCGGTGATTTGAACCTTTTTAGATGTGGCTGCGACAGAACATACAGATTCAGTCAAAAAGGGAGGGATCACCATGAATAAATTCATCGTCACAGCAATGTTAGCGGCTTTAATGGGCTGCGGAACTTACTCCTCGCAGGCACAAGACCCGGGCGTCAAAACCGCTTGCCCGGCGCAAAAGAAACGCGTAGCGGTGCTCAAGTTCGGCGCCACCGGTAAATTCGGCGCGTTCGAGGGCTGGGACGTTGGCGACGGGTTGGCCGCACAGCTGGCCACGGCGCTGCAGCAAAGCGGTTGTTTTACGGTCATCGATCGTCTCGCGCTGGCCGGTTTGCTGAGAGAGCAAGAACTCGCATTGACCGGCATTGCCGCGAATGAGTCCGCCGTAAGAGTGGGAAAAATGTCCGGCGCGCAGATCCTGATCAAGGGCGAAATCACCGAGTTCGAACCGACGACTTCGGGCAGCGGCATGACCGTCGGGCTCGGCTTTATTAAAGTTCCGCTCGGCATCCGCCTCGGCGGCGAGTCGCAAACCGCCCATGTCGCCATGGACGTGCGTTTGATCGACGCTTCAACCGGGCAGGTGCTTCAATCTCACCGTGTCGAGGGTAAGTCGAGCGCTTCGGGTTTGTCGCTGGGGTTGGACAACCGCTTCGCCAGCATCGGCGGTGAACATTTCACCAAGACACCGTTAGGGCAGGCTACCCGCCAGGCGCTGGTCGAAGCAGTTGGTTTAATATCAGCTTCATTAAACGCCTTGCCGTCCGAACCCGCTCCGGAGTGGCGCGTCGTCGACGTGATGGACAATCAGATTTTCGTCAACGCCGGCGAAGCCGCCGGTGTTAAAATCGGCGAGCGGCTGCGCGTGGTATCGGTATCGCGCGAGCTCGTCGATCCGGAAACCCAAGCGGTGTTGGGAACGATCGAGCAACCCGGCGGCGAAGTCGAGATCGTTGCAGTAAAAGATCGCTACAGTGTCGGAACCGTCCTCGGGTCATTCTCACCTAAACGGGGCGATGTCGTTCGCTACTGAAATTCCCGCAACCATCCCGCCCAAACTCCTGCCCACGGACTGCCCCGACCCAGAAGGGTTGGGGCAGTTGTCTTTTGCGATCTCCGTCAGGGAATAGGACCGCTGAAACCGGTATTTGGCAGTTTGTAGACTCTGGAATCGTTCCACCGCTGCATGTGGTGAGCGGCAATGCCGGTTCGCACCGCACGCAATCATTAGCAATTCGCGTCTTCCCGTCACACTATTTCTGCGGCGAAGGCGGCGGTCTCTGATCGGTCCAGATTCGTCAAGGTGCCGCTGCCGTTGGTGGTCTTTACATACGCGCTGAGACGAACCGCAAATGCGCACTTCTGGTGGCCGAGCGGCTCGTCGCCGAGCAAGTCGCCGAGGGTCTTGGACACGCTGGTATGAGGCCCGGCGGGCGGCTCGCCGACCTCAGCGCTGCCCGGGTTGGCAACTTGCCAGCTCGGCCCGTTCAAGCCGCGTGCGATCACCAAGCTGTGATTATGCAAAAACGACGGCGACCCTGGCTGTGGGTGGTACGCCCGATAGCCGATCTGAACCGTAGCGGCGGCGCCGCCGGAGAGGAATTGGCACTGCTCGGAACTGGGCAAACCGTTGAGTCGGATGTCGACAATGTCGGCCAGCGCGGAACGATTGTCCCACCACAATATGTGCGTGAGCGCTGCAAACGGCACCGGGTCCGTGCTCGCGGGTACATTCCAACGCCGGAATGTGAACGGTGCGACAGTTCCCGTTTCGGCCGCCGGCGCGCCTGTCGGTTTCAAGCGTGCACCGGCGGTATTGAACACTTCGATCATCACCAGATATCTGCCGTTGGGGAATTCGGTTGTAGGGATGACGCCGTGATACTGTCCGTCCTGCCATTCTTCGTTGCTGCCGAGCGGGTCGCCTGTGTCGTAGGGGATTTTTGACAAGTTCGCTTCCGTCCCAACCGAGTACGGCCCGAGACCTATGGCCCCGGGCGTCGCGGTGCTGAGACGCCAGGTGGACCAGGTGGGCGAGGCCAGCGGCGTCCACGCGCCCGCCGGGTCGCCACTCGAATTCGCCGGGACAACCTTGATGCGATAGTAAATCGCGCCGGCGGCGCGCATAGATTCGGTAAAATGGTATTGCAGCGCCACGCTGCCGCCGAGATTTCGATCGAGCAGTTGGCCCACCGCGTCCGCGGGGTTAGCCGCCGGATTCAAAAGCCCGGCATTATATGCGGGAGCGTTGACGGATTGAAACGAATTCTGATTCGGCGTCGCCAACCGGTAGGAGGGCGTCGAACCGATATCTTCCAGAACGACGAACGCGCCCTCGCCGGGGACGCCGGATTCACGGCAACCGACGGCCAATGGACTGTAACTGGTCAGGGTCGGCTGGTCGCCGGCGCTGAACCATTGATTCGCCGCGACGCCATTATAAATGGTCACCAGGTTGCCACCGATCGGTTGTTTGACGATGTAGGCAAATTCCTCGTGGCAGCCCCGCTGGAACAATCGCAGCGGCTCGCGCCAGCAAACGCTGAACGATCCGCCGTCCTGCACGAACCCCTCGGCGACTTTCTGCGGGGTGCCGCAGTGACACCATAAAAATGGGTGGCGAATAATAAAATCTTGGCGCAGCTCATGCGCGAGCTTGGGCAACAGAGCTTTGGCGCGCAGCAGCTCTACCTTGCGTTGATCCACCGCGCCGCCGGTAAGGATGAGTTGGCGCAATTCAAATGGCGCGGGGTCGGGACCGGGCCGCGGGCCGATGGGCCCCCAGGGATCGTCGGGCGGGATCGGCGGAAACCCGGGATTGACCTCGATGGGCATATCGTCGAGATCGAACGGCGGATCGATGATTACCGGCGGCTCGCAGCAGCAGGTGCGGCGATAGACTTCCACCGTGCCAAAGCAGACCGGTGTGCAGCGCTGCCATGGCCAGCGCACGATGGCGCGGTTGCCGACTAGTGTGCGCAGGCTCGGGAGCGCCGTAAGCTCCAAATCGACCAGCAGTCCATCGATCACGTCGAGGAACGGAAAACAGCGGCGCACGTTGCCGCTGACGCAGCGCCGGATAGGGAACCAAGGTTGCCAAACCCTGCCGCCGATGGCGATTTCACCTTCCGCGATGATTCTTTTGAGTTCACTCGCAGGAACCGTATAAAAGGTGCGAGGCGCATCCGGTTTGGCGCCGGCCGGACCAATCTGCAACTTTGCCGCGCGTCCGGCAGTACGCTCGTCGAGCGGAAAAGTGCCATCCAGTTCCACCGGCACCGACTGAATGATCTTACCGTTGCTGTCTGCCACGTGGACAAGGAGACCCCCGCTCTCCTTGTCCGGCGTGATACCATCGAGAACGACGCGCAGGCGTCGGACATTTTCATTGGTAGCCATAAATAAAACTCTCCCTTCCTCAATATAAAAACGATTTTGATGACGTGCGTGCCGTGGCGAACGCAATGGATAACGATTGCAATTTTAAGCAATGGCAGGGCCATTGTTAGTCACTGCATCGTTTCCATGTCAGGCGGCGAATCGCGTGGACATGGGTAGTCAGTTGTTCGCGGTGAGATTTGTGCGCGCGAAACAAAAATGCTCCGATCGTTGCTGATCATGGACAAAAAAGTTGCGGAGGAAGCCGACGTAGAAAAAGTGCGATCAACTCTATCCTACGAGTTGATTTGCGCCTAATGTATGGCCGGCTAAATATATTTTTGTTTTAAAGCTGCGCCGGCCGAGCGATCATGTCGCGCTAATTATTTTTCTCAGTCGGCACAAATGTCGTTGCGCATCGTGAACTGAAAGAATCAATGAAGAGAAAGTAAAAAATGGTAAGAACGCGACGGAGGATGGATTCGGGTAACCGGGCCATGATACGAGATTGATCATGATTGGACGGTTCCGCAGGCACGAGCCTTGGCGCGGTCTTAATCGGCCTCGATGGCATTTTTGTGGCGGGCTCCATCAATAAGCTGGTCGTCGCCTTCGCGGTGGCTGCGCCTGGCCAAGACCGAAGACGCGCGGGAAGGTTATGAGTTCATGCGCAAGATGTACGCTAAACGGATTTATCCTAATGTCGAAGGTATCTGTAATGCGATCCGCGCGCTCAGCCGACCAACGAAAAATCTCGCGTCCTCAAAGCCGAAGACCTGGTCGACGACCGATATGTCAGAAAGTTGGAGAAAGGGGAGGGGGTTTTAGTGCTTAATTCGCCGTCTTTGTGTCGCAACCGACCGTCAACTCGTGATATAGCGCTCGAGCTGCTCGATGATGAATTTTTGGTCGGCGATTATAGACTTGACGAGATCGCCGATGGAGATTAGACCGAATAATTTCCCTTCGTCAATGACCGGCAGGTGGCGGACGCGCTTATCCGTCATTATGGCCATGCACTCTTCAACGGACTGCTCCGGGTGGGTATAGACCACGTGGCTGGTCATGATTTCTTCGACCCGAGTATTCGGGGAGGTTCGGCCGAGAAGAACGATCTTACGCGCGTAATCCCGCTCGGAGATTATGCCGGCGAGGCGCCCGCCGTCCATCACCACGAGAGCGCCGACACCTTTTTCGGCCATGAGACGCAGGGCTTCGAAAACCGTCGCCCCTCCCTCGACGCACCAAACGTCGTGCCCCTTGATCTTTAGGATGTCTCGAACTGTATTCATGGGAGACCTCCTTTTTCGACGCGCGGCTGAGCCCGATCGATTTATACAACCATTTGATTGATAAGCGAAGCGCAAAAGCCCTAACTGTCGCTAGTCCATTTGACCTAAAAGTCTTGATCGGATCGTGAGTTTCACATAGCGTGTTTAGTAGTTCGCAACCGCGAGGTGGAGCTTCCACAGCTATGAATTGTCCAAAGTGTCAGACCAAAACTCTCAGCGAAATTTCGCTGGATGAAGTCACTGTCGACCAATGCCCTTCTTGCAAAGGGATTTGGTTTGACGAGCAAAAGCTCAGCCAGTTGCTTGCCGAAGATGCCGCCCAGGTGGCGCCGCTGCGGGGCGGCGGCGAGAACCGATTTGCCGATAGTAAGAAGGGACGTTGCCCGCGGGACGATTCCGACCTGCTTCGTATTTTTAGCTCCATGGATCGTTCAGTGACTCTCGATGTGTGTCCGGACTGTCACGGGATCTGGGTCGATGGCGGTGAGTTTGAAAAGCTCTTCGCGGCGCGGCGAAGGTGAACTCCGGACTGCAAGAGACTTTGCCCTGCCACGATTTTGAATTGATTTCGGCGTGAGGCTAAGGAGTCGCAAACCGGCTCAGCGCTATTTGGGTCCGCTCCCGCTGGCTATCGTTTCCGTATCGGCGCCGCGGCCAATCGGGTCGACACCGACACCAAAACTTTAACGCAGAACTATCAACAAGGTTTGCGCGCCTGGAATGAAGACATGACCGTTGATGTTGCGGCCATTCGCGTGGGGTTGGACGAGTCCGCGGATTCGAAGGCGAAAACTGCCGATTCCAGCCGTTTTTTCGATAACGCTCTGATTCAAACCGGCAATCGAGACTACGCCTCGAAGCGCTTTCCTGGCGAAGTAAAATAACATCAAGCGTAAACGAGTGGGCGTGTCGGGCCAAGCTCAGCCGCATCGCCACTAAAAGTCAACTGATTTTGTCGGAGTCAGTGACCCGGGCTCTCCCACACGGTAAGTCCGGCGCGGCAGCACAGGACGTCTTGTTCCGGCCGGTTGGCGCCGGCGACCCCGATGGCGCCGATAATTGTGACGCCGTTAATGATCGGGATTCCACCGGCCATCGGCATAACCCGACCATGGTGTGAAACGGCTAGGCTGCGCAGCCAGGGCTGTCGCGCCTGCGGCACCAGCTCGGTTGTCGCCACGTGAAATGCCGCCGCGGTGTAGGCTTTGTTGAAGGCGAGCTCGGCGGTCCTCGGCTCGGCTTTGTCCATGCGGCCAACGGCGACGGGCGCACCGGCCTCGTCAACCACCACGGTGCTCACGGCGAGCCCCATCATCTGCGCGTATTCTTGTGCGCCTTGGATCATTTCCCAGGCGGTGTCGAAGGGCACTGGCCCGATCGCCGCTTTGTTTCGCCGGAAGAAGGCGGCGTTGACTTCGATGGACGCCGCATGCTCGGCCGGTATGTCGACGTCTTTGAAAATCGCATCGACGGGACAGACAATCTCGCACTGCTCGCAATCAATGCAGACTTCCGGGTCGACGTAGAATTGCGGCGCTCCAGGCGTCGTGTGAATGCAAGCGACCGGACAAACCTCAACGCAGGCGCCGTCGTTGGTGCATAGGCTGGTGATGATGTAAGGCACATAAACCTCGCTTTGCTCGGAATTGCGGATCTCAAATCTCAGATACAAGCATTACAACGCGCTTCTGATATCCAAATTTCGCATCGCATAATTCGCTATGAATTTTGTAATTTGAGATTTGCAATCCCGAAGGGTCAGTCCGGCGCAAGCGGCAAATCGGTGCGGATGACATTGGCCAGGTGAACCTTGGTGCCGAATCGCGGCGTTACGAGTCTTCCCTCGTTATTCAGCGTTCCGAGGCCGGCTCGAGCGGCGAGCTTTTCTGCGTTGGGATCAGGCGCGGCGGTGGCGCGAAACCCCAGCTCCCGGATCCAGGCGCTCAAGATGAACGTAATGAACAGGCCGTTTTGCACCGGGACCTGGCCGCCGATGCCCGGCGATGTGCGCGGGTCATAGTCGGCGTGCACCGCACAGATGACCGCGAAGGGATAGACTTCACCTTCACCATTGTCCTCGGCGCTCAGCCGGACGATGCCCAACAGTTCGGCGCCAAAATACTCGGCCATTCCTTTAACATGGCTCGACGTAATTTCAGGCGTGTGCAGCTCGGTTTTCGTCGGGAAAACATTGCCTTCGGCCGCCTTGCGGATCATCTCGGTGACCGTATTGGCGGTATCCGCGGGCGGCCGGTTGATGAAAAAATCCCAGTAGGGATCGTCCTTGTGAGATTTCTTCCCGAGCCAGGGTAATTTGAGTGGACCAAGTCGCAAGGCCACTAGGCGTCTCGTTTTACGAATCGGTTGGTGTTTTCTTTTAGCGGCGCGTAGAAGCCGACGTTCCCCGCAACGGCGCTGTTGGCGCTCTTCTCATGCGAGGCGTTACAGCCGGCCACGGTGCAGGCGTGCTCGCCGGGCTTGACGCCCGAATCATAGCCAAGCCAGCGCACGCGATTGTTGCGCACCACGCCCCAGTAACGGTCGTCGACCCACTTGAGAAAGCGGACCAGCGAGGGCCGTGTGAAAAAGGGGCAAGCATGAAGCAGCGACACCGTCATTGTATGCCACCACAGGTTCGGCTTGGTGAACGGGCAGACCGCCGCGCAGGTGAGGCAGCTGCCCCAGTGGTCGTGCACGTAGGGCCGGAGCTTGTAGCAGGTGAGCCAGTTAATCTTGTATTTTTCGATGCCGTTGTGGACGACTTTGTCGCCGAACGGGATGCTGTTGGTCGGGCAGGTGTTGGCGCACTTGCGGCAAATTTTGCAGAAGTCCTCGACGCCGATGTCCACCGGCTCGTCGGCCACCAGCGGTAAATCGGTCATGATCGGGTCCGGCATGTGCACGCGTGCGCCAAAATTCTTGTTGATGACAAGGCCGTTGCGGCCGAGCTCGCCGATGCCGCCGGCCACGCCCGCGGCTTGCGGCGTGACGACTCCTCGGAGCGCCGTGTAGCCGAGCTCCTTGATGTAGCCTTCGAGCGCCTTGAGCACCATCACGGCTTTCATTTGCGAAATGTGATACGCGGCGTCGCCGATGTAGTGGCGGTGCGCCTGGAGCTTGTTGTAGTCCCACGCGGTGGTTGCTTGGATGATGTAGGGAAACTTGCGCGCCAGCTGTTCCGGCGAATTATCTTGGAATTCGTCTTTCGCCGTGCCGTCCTGAACGTAGCGGCCGCCGCCGGCGGCGTAAAGATAGGACGGATGCGCCTTGGCGACACCGACAACGTCGGCACCCATGAAGAGGGCGACCGACTTGATATGTCGCGCCATTGCCGCCGGATCGTCCACCGCCACTCGCTGGGGATTGACTTTGCCGTTGCTCGACCGGTTGATCACGTTGGTGAGAAAGTGCCTGCGGTCGGCGAAGTGATTCGGCGCCGCAACCCGGGTCAACGGATCTTTGGAAACCGTATTGCGGTACCAGTTGAAGAGCGGCTTGCCGAGCTCGCCGCGGGCATTTTTCGGATGGGGCGACTGGTTCATATCGACATTGACATGGGGCCCGACGAGTCGCACCGAGCGTCCGAGATAGGGCGGTGAAAATTCACTGCCGCGGTTTTCGGGCTCCGGTTCTTGTAGAATCTCAGCTTTGGACATATGACGCCCTCCGTTTGATTAAAAGGATCAGGGATGAAGGCGGTAGGAATAATTAGGGAATGGAAAGTGAAATCCCAGTCGCTTTATCCTTCATCCCTTTACCTTCATCCTTGATAAGATGCCAGCGCCACCTCGGCGCATGTTTGGTCTTGATCGTCCGTGCCTCCGGCCACGGCAATCGCGCCGACGACATTGCCGCCTTCGACGATCGGTAGCGCGCCGCTGCCCGGCATAATCTTGCCGTTGCTCGAAACCACCAAACTTTGGAACCAGGTTTGCCCAGCCACGCCGGCCAACTCCTTGGTCGGCTGCTGGAAGCTAGCCGCGGTGTAAGCCTTGTTAAGAGCCATTTCTACGGTAATCGGCCGCGCCTTGTCCATCCGCCCGAGCGCGATCATGCGCCCGCTTTGATCGACGACCGCTGCGGTTACCGCGATGTCCAATTGCGCCGCCTGAGTGTGGGCGTTGCGCACCATTTGGATCGCCTTTTCTCCCGGGATTGCCATGATCGTTTGCCAGCCTCCTCGATGTCTAAATCGTTCCTAGTTTAGCAGAGAAGAGGTCTGTTTCGTCAAGCGCAATCTTCGGCGGGGGAAACCGGCGGCGAAAAATCGCTTCGCTGAAGGCCCTTCGACGGGCACCGCAAGGGGAGGCAATTAGCAGCCATTTGCCAAAGCCGCCTGATTAACCCCTTAACCGGGCAACCTCCAACTTTGCCTCATGACCGGAATTTTTGACCTCTGCGTTGAGTTAGCGCATTGCCGTAGGCTAGGATGACGGGGGCGTTGCCAACGATGTTTGCGTTAGACCAGCTAAGCTGAGGCAACAGTCCGGAACGTGGCGGAGGGCATGGCCAAAGTCTATAAGCAGGAAAGGGCGCGTTTGATCGGAATCGCGTTATCATTGGCATGATGGAAAGAATCAGAGTCGCTTCATTACAGTATTTTATACGGCCCGTGCAAACCTTCGACCAGTTTCGCGATCAGGTGGACGCGTTGGTCGAAACCGCCGCGGATTATGACTGCAATCTCTTGGTGTTTCCGGAATATTTCACGGTCCAGTTGTTGACTCTGGGCAACGTCAAACGGCCGATTCGCGAACAGATTCGAGATTTGGCGCGTCAGGGACCGCAGTTTCTCTCTTTGATGAGCGAACTCGCGCGACGACATCACCTCTACGTCGTGGCCGGCACGATTCCGGTTGCAGAGGCAGGTACGGACAAGATTTATAACCAGTCGTTTTTCTTTGGACCGAGCGGCGAATACGGCGTGCAGAGCAAGCTTCATATGACCCGTTTTGAAACCGAAGATTGGAGAGTTTCCGCCAGTTTCGGGTTTAAGGTTTTTGACACCGAGTTCGGCAAAGTCGCCGTGGCGATTTGCTACGATGTCGAATTTCCCGAGTTTGCCCGCGCTGCGGCGCGCGCGGGCGCTAACATTCTCGTCGTGCCCAGCTGCACCGATGAGCGACAAGGTTTCTTGCGGGTGCGCTACTGCGCCCAGGCCCGCGCCATCGAGAATCAGATGTACGTGATTACCTCGCACACGGTGGGTTCTCTCCCCATGGTGCCGGCGGTTTCGCTCAACTACGGGCAAGCAGCGATTTTGACGCCGAGCGATTTTTCTTTCTCACGCGACGGCATCTTGGCCGAGGGGAATCCCAATCAGGAGATGATGGTCATCGGCGAATTGAACCTTCAAACCATCGTCGACTCGCGAACAAGCGGCACGGTTTTACCGCTGCACGACAGCCGCAATACCCTGGACATTCTAGCCGCGATGGAAGTGGTTTCCCTGTGAGCCTGGCCAAATCCAAGATCATCGTGCGCAATACGCGGCCGGAGGATTTCCCCGGTATCGCCGAGCTGAGCCGCCAGGTTTACGCGGACAGCCCACCTTGGAACGATGCCTTGCTATCGTCCCACCTGGAGGTGTTTCCCGAGGGCCAGTTCGTCGCGCTGGAAGTCGAGACCGGTCGGATCGTGGGAATGGCGGCCAGCTTGATCGTGCTTTGGGATGATTACGACCTCGACATGGATTGGCTTGCGTTTACCAATAGCGGCTGGTTCACCAACCACGACCCCGAGCGCGGCCGCACGCTTTACGGCGCCGAGGTGATGGTGCAACCCAATATGCAGCGACGCGGCATCGGAAAAAAAATCTATCATGCGCGGCGCGAATTGGTGCGGCGGCTGGGCCTTTTGCGCATCCGCGCCGGTGCCCGATTGCGCGGTTACCATCGCTACGCCCATCGGATGTCCGCGGAGGAGTACGTCGCCCGCGTGGTTCAGCGCCGGATTTCCGATCCGACTTTGACCTTTCAGCTGCGCGAAGGCTTTGAAGTCATCGGCGTCGTCGCGAATTATTTGCACCAAGATCCAGAGAGCCGCGGCTACGCCGCCATCATCGAATGGCTAAATCTCGAAGTTGCCACGCCTGACGATTTTCGCGCGCGCAATCCGATTTACATTCGCAGCGCGCCGATTGCGTAATTGCACCGATTTGTCGGAATCGAAAGAGGTTTTCGCCAAGTGATCTTAGGAGCGCCGATGGGAACAGTAGGACGGTTTGACCAGGTGGCAATCGGCCATCCTCGAATTAAGTCGCGTTTTCCACGCGGCACCGACGCCGGAGATTGTCTTTGTCGTTGCATGCAGCCGTTGCGGCTGCGCCGGCTCGATCGCTCAAGCGCGCTGTTCATGGCGCTGCCCGAAGCGCCGATCGCGAGCGCCGGGATCTGCGGTCGGATGTTTTTTGCCGGGATGTTTCGTGCTTACATCCACCCGATTCAGTCAATTCAGTTGGCCGGCGACAAGCAAAGGTAACCCATGGAAACCCTCCACGAAATCTTGGTTCGACTCAAGCTTCTTTTAGACACGCCGCTTGTGCCCATCGGTGGGACTAATTTCACCCTGTCGATGTTGCTCTATTTGATCATCTTGCTGGTTTTACTGGTCTACTTCAGCGGGCGATTGAAATTCTGGCTGGTCGACCGGCTCTTGGCACACACCAGCGTGGACATCGGCGTCCGCCAAGCGGTCGGCTCGATCCTCCGCTACGTCATCATCGCCGTCGGGTTCGTGGTCATTTTGCAAACCTCCGGGATTGATTTGAGCGCACTGACGGTGCTGGCCGGCGCCTTGGGCATCGGCGTCGGCTTGGGGCTCCAGAATGTCGCGAGCAATTTTATCAGCGGGTTGATTATCCTTTTCGAACGGCCGATAAAAGTGGGAGACCGGGTCGAGGTCGGCGGAGTCACCGGCAATGTCGTGCAGATTTCGCCGCGGGCGACCACTGTGGTCTCCAACGACAACATCGCGATCATCGTGCCCAACTCCGATTTTGTGACCTCTTCGGTGATCAACTGGAGCTACACGGATCGCGATGTGCGCTTCAATATTCCGGTCGGGGTCTCTTACAGTTCGGACCCGCAGGACGTGAAAAGGCTGCTGCTCGAAGTCGCCGCGGAGCACCCCGGCGTTTTAAAGCAGCCCCAGCCGGATGTGTTATTTCAAGAATTTGGCGACAGCTCCTTGAATTTCGTGCTGCGAGTTTGGACGCGAGATTACACTTCTCGACCGGGCGTCATCCGCAGCGATCTCAATTATGCGATCAGCGATAAATTCAAGGAGCGCGGCGTCGAGATTCCATTTCCGCAACGAGACCTGCATATCCGCAGCAGCTCGGTGGATTTTTCGGCACCGACGCAGCGTTAAGGGATGGCAAGGAAGCCGCAGGTTCGATAAGGGTCGTGCCCGGCGTCACCGCCGTTAGCCGCGGTTTCTGGAGGGGGCGAGCATCGAGGGCAACGAGCACTTGAGTTTTATTGCAATGATGCGGACCGATCGATCGAGCTGCTTATCGTCAGATTCAACGGCCGAATTACTTGCGTTGTCGGCGGGGTTTAGATAATCCCCCAGCGTCAGGACTTTTGGGAGCGATGAAGTCATGCCTGAAAAAAAATATCTCGTCCCGATCGACTTTTCGAAAAGCTCGGTGAGCGCCTTGCGCTACGCCGCCCGGTTGGCAAGCGCCGGTGAAAACAGCTCGTTACTGGTGCTCCATGTGATGACGCAACCGGCGGGGCTGGTGCCTTTCTATTTGCGAAAACAATTTTATGGGGAACTAGAACACGAGGCGCGAAAGAAACTTGCCGCGCTACTCAAACGAAAATCGATAGCGCAGGTCAAAAGCGCGATCGTGATTGTCCGCGCCGCCGACGCCGCCCGGGCCATCGCGCGCCAGGCGAAAAGATCGCGAGCGGCCATGATTGTCATGGGAAGCCAAGGACGGACCGGGATTAAGAGGCTGATTTTGGGAAGCGTGGCGGAAAAAACCGTAGGCACGGTGGCCTGCCCGGTCCTGATCGTTAAATAACCGGGCCGGGCGATCGGCTCCAAATTCTTCGGCCACCGGATCGACAACGGCGGTGAAGTCATGCTTGTGCCGGAACAAGGCGCCCTGGCGCCTTCCGTACGGGGTCCGTGCCGGCTGTCTTTACGATTGACTGAGATGATCTATACAGTTAAACAAAAAGGGTGACACAAACGCCCGCCGCCGATTCTGCCCCGGGTACACTTGGGACTTTTGCGGGCGTGTTTACGCCCAGCATTCTCACCATTCTCGGCATCATCCTCTTTCTCCGCTTGGGCTTTGTCGTAGGCAGCGCCGGCCTGGGTCGGGCCCTGCTGATTATCGGCCTTTCGGCGGCCATCGCGATTCTCACGACGGTTTCACTTTCCGCCGTGGCCACCAATATCAAGGTCAAGGGCGGCGGAGACTACTATCTCATCTCGCGCACCCTGGGAGTCGAGTTTGGCGGCGCCATCGGCGTCGTGCTGTTTCTCGCCGATTCCGTGTCGATCGCTTTCTACGCTGTCGGTTTTGCCGAGGCGGTCAACGCGATCGTCCCTGCCGGTGGGCACTTGCCGGTTCCCATCATCGCTGCTCTCGCAGTCGGGTTCCTTTCTATTTTCGCCTGGCTCGGCGCGGACTGGGCGACTCGCCTTCAATACGCAATCATGAGCGTCGTCGCGGCGGCGCTGCTATCCTTTTTCTATGGCGGCTTGCTCCATTGGGACCGCGCTCTTTTTGCTCAAAACTGGACCGGCGCCGGTCCCGATTTGGGTTTTTGGCCGCTCTTTGCGATTTTTTTTCCGGCAATTACCGGGTTTACCCAAGGCGTGAACATGTCCGGTGACCTCACCAACCCGGGGAGAAGCCTGCCTCGCGGAACGTTTGCGGCTGTGGGGTTATCGCTCTTGGTTTATTTTGGCGCTGCGCTTGTGCTTGCAGGAAGCCTGAGCGGCTCGGTGCTGGTCAACGACTATCACTCGATGAAGCGCATTGCTCAATACGGCTGGCTGATCGACGCCGGCTTGATCGCAGGTACTTTATCTTCGGCGATGGCTTCTTTTCTCGGTGCGCCGAGAATTCTTCAGTCTCTGGCGAATGACCGTATCTTTCCGATGCTATCTCCTTTCGCGGCGGGCGAAGGGCCGAGCAATAATCCGAGGCGCGCGGTTCTCCTGTCCGGACTGATTGCATTGGCGATTATGTTCATGGGCAATCTAAATTTCATCGCCTCGGTCGTTTCGATGTTTTTTCTGATCACCTACGCGCTTTTGAACTATGCGACTTTCTACGAGGCCAAGGCGGCGAGCCCGTCGTTTCGCCCGCGCTATCGGTTCTTCCATCCGCGCTTAAGTCTTTTGGGAGCGCTTGCCTCGCTAGGCGCGATGATCGCCATCGATCCGCCGGCCAGCGGCGTCGCGGTCGCTGTGCTGTTCGCAATCCATCAATATCTAAAACGCACAGCGGGACCGGCACGTTGGGCCGACACTCGGCGGTCTTATCAGTTTCAGCTTGTGCGGGAAAATTTGCTGGCGATGGCGCCCGAGTCCGATCATCCGCGCGACTGGCGACCCTGCATCCTCGCATTTTGCGACGATCCGTCGAGGCGTGGGCGGCTTCTGAGATTCGCCTCGTGGATCGAGGGAGGAAGCGGGCTGACAACGGCAGTCAACATGATCGAAGGTGAAGACGAAAAAGCGCTGCAGCTGCGCGACAAAGCTGCCGAGGAAATCCAGCGGTACATTGCTGAACACGAGTTGCAAGTGTTTCCCCGCGTCATTGTCACGCCCGAGTTCCGCGGCGGTGTTGAAACGCTCATTCAATCGTTCGGAATCGGCCCTATTCGGGCCAATATGGTGCTGTTGAGTAGCCGCGAGCAGCTTCCGGCCATGGTGGAAAGCGATGATCAAATTCGTTACGGACGGGAACTCCACGAGGCGATACGCCTGCGCTGCAACGTCGTCGTGCTCGATGCCGAGGCTGAGGAATGGTCCAGGGTGGAGAGTCTAGAAGGTTCCGATCTGCGAATCGACGTTTGGTGGTGGGGCGACCGGACGAGTCGTCTCATGCTGCTTCTCGCATACTTGATGACTCGCAGCGAGCAATGGAGCCAAGCCACCGTCCACGTTTTCGTGCCAAGCTCACCGCTGGCGTCCGAAAAAACTCTTGTGAGCGTTCGCCACATGCTCCAGGAGATTCGCATCGACGCGGAGCCCGAAGTGGTATTCGAAGTCGACGCGGATGCTGTGGTGCGCCATTCAGAAACCGCTAGTCTGGTTTTCTTTCCGCTTCGTTTCCGCGAATTAGGTTTATTGACCGCACTGGGAGACCAAGCGAGCGTAGGGGGCTTCGTCAAGCGCCTGCCCATCGTGGCGCTCACGCTGGCAGCCGAGGACATCGATCTCAGCGCCGGTCCCGACGAAGGTAAGCTGGCGGAGGTTGCAGCGGCGCTTGACGCGGCAAGGGAGACGGAAGTGGCTGCGCTTAAGGCGGAAAAAGAGGCGCAACGGAAACTTTAGGCGAGGGCAGAACCGCAATCCGAGGCGGCCGCCGCCGCAGCGCTCACCGTTGGGCCGCGGATTAAAAAATAGCGCGGGAAAATTTGCGTCCGGTTTGGCGGCGCCCTCATGGCTGCGCCGGTCCACCGGCGATCGCTCGGTTCATCAGGGGGAGGTTGTTATGTATTTTCGCACGTTACTGATCGTCATCGTTTTGGGCGCGCTCGCGTCTTTCGCGATGCTTAACTGGGGCGTTATCATGACCCCGACGACGCTCTCGCTTGCTTATGCCGATGTCGAAGCGCCGCTCGGCTTGATTCTCCTGGCCTCGACCGGCGTGCTTACGCTGCTGTTTCTCGTCTACCTGGTTTATTTGCAATCGTCCGCGCTAGTGGAGAGCCGGCGTTACGCGCGTGAGCTGCAGGCGCAAAAGGAAATCGCCGAGAACACCGAAGCCTCGCGCTTCAGCCAGTTGCAGGCGTACCTGGAAACCGAGCTGCGACAATCGGCAGCGCAGAGTTCGGAGTTCAAGACCGCCGTGCTCGCCAGACTCGATGATCTCGACCGCGAAATGCGCGCAACGATCGAACAGTCGAGCACTAGTCTCTCCGCTTACCTCGGCGAGATCGAAGATCGCTTGGAGCGCACGGCGGGCGGAAAGAGCTAATTGTGGAAGGAGGATGCGCTCGCGGACGGACCCGCAGTCGCGGTGCATTTTACAGCAAGCTCTCTTGGGCGACCTGTCGCTCGGCGGAAGGGGAATAAAACCGGAGCGCTGGTTTGACTGAAGGAGGAGGAGCGGATTCATGGGCAGGCTTGACGGGCAGGTGGCGCTGATCACCGGCGGCAGCCGGGGCATAGGCCGGGCGGTGGCGCTTGCGTTTGCGCGCGAAGGCGCTCGTGTGGCCGTCGCCGCGGTGCAGGATCGCCAGGCGTTGGAACGGGTACAGGGCGAAATCATCGGCCTGAACAGCGATGCCATTGCCACCCTGGCGGACGTGGCGCGGCGTGGTGACGTCGATGGGCTTGTGCAAACCGTCGTCGCCAGGTGGGGCCGGATCGATATCCTGGTCAACAACGCCGGCATTTTGCGGCTGGCGCCGTTGGAGAAAATATCCGAGGATCGCTGGGATGAAACTTTGGCGGTGCATCTCAAGGGAACCTTCAACTGCACTCAAGCGGTGCTGCCGTTTATGAAGCAAGGGCAAAGGGGCAAGATCATCAACGTGGCGGCGCCGTCGGCGTTGCGCGGCTCGTTCGGTGTGGCGGACTATGCGGCGGCCAAGGGCGGCATCGTCGCGTTTACCCGCAATGCCGCCAATGAATTGAAGGCTTACAATATTCAAGTGAACTGTATTTCGCCGGTGGCGAACACCCGCATGACCGAAGCACTGGTCAATTTTCGCCGCGGGCAATCCGGACTGCCGCAGCGCGAGCGCGAATTTTTATCACCCGAGGCGGTGGCGCCGGCGTTTGTTTTTTTCGCTAGCGCGGATTCCGATTACGTGTCCGGACAGTTGCTCGAAGTAGGTCGGAGCTGAGGATCGATCACCCGAGCGAGTAAAAGTTTCTTTGTCTGCCTATTTCTTGACGCTGACGCGCCAAACCTTTCCCGCCGCGTCGTCGGCGACCAGCAACGAGCCGTCGGTCCAAACCGCCACGCCGACGGGACGGCCGTAAACATCGCTGCTCCTGGGATTTACCCTAAAACCGGTGAGAAAATCTTCGATGGCGCCGGCGGGCTTGCCGTTTTGGAAAGGCACGAAGGCAACTTTGTAGCCGACTAAATCGGACCGGTTCCAGGAGCCGTGCATGCCGATAAAGGCGCCGCCGTGATAGCGTGCGGGAAACGACTTGCCGTTATTAAACGCCAAGCCGAGCGGCGCGACGTGGGAGCCCAATGCGAAATCCGGCTTGAGCGCTTTCGCAACTAAATCCGGGCGCTGGCCTTTCTTGCGCGGATCTTCGTTCTGACCGAAGTAAGAATAAGGCCAGCCGTAAAAAGCGCCTTCCTTCACGCTCGTCAAATAATCCGGCACCAACTCATCGCCGAGGCCGTCGCGCTCGTTGACCACGGCCCACAATGCTTTTGTCTTTGGCTCCCAGTCCATGCCGACGGGATTGCGCATACCGTTGCTGAAGACACGCATACCGCTGCCGTCAGGGTTGATCTCAAGAATCGCGGCGCGGCGCGGATCCTTTTCGTCGACCTGCTGCTCGTCGACGTTGGTGGCCGAGCCCACCGCGACGTAAAGTTTCTTTCCGGCAGGGTCGGCGAGGATGTTCCTGGTATAGTGGCCGCCGGCGGGCAGATCGAGAATTTTTTCCGGCCGCCGCCGGATTTGCGTGTCGCCGGTTTGATAGGGGAATACCACGATGCTATCCGTGTTGCCGACATAAAATCGCGCGCCGACCAAGGCCATGCCGAAAGCCATGTTGAGCCGGCGCAAAAATACCGTGCGGAGATCGGGCCGGCCGGTCTTATTCGTATCGCGCAATAAAATCACTCGGCTGCCGCCATTCTGCCGGAGCGATTCCATGACCAAGACGTCGCCGTTCGGCAGGACATAAATTGTGCGCGGATTTTCGAGCTGGTCGACGAACTGACTGACTTCGAAACCAGCAGGCGCAATGGGCGTTTTCCCCTTAGGCCAGAAAACTACTCGAGGCGGCTGCGCCGCGGAGCGCGTCGCGAAGGGTTGCGGTAAAGCCAACTGCTCGGCAGGCCCAGTCTCGACGATGCGCGGATTGGTGGCCTCGGCGGCGAGTAGCCCGGAAGAGAAAAGTGACAGGATTCCCGCCAATAGTGTGAAGCTCGCTAAGATCTCGCGCATCGTGATTATTTCCCGTTCTCGGTTGCCTTCGGCTCGATGGCTTTCTCGATTTGCTTTGCTTGATCACACAAGATCCCCCATTGATTTAGCATTGAATAAAACGTTTTTGAACCATTGACCTAGACGATGGAGTTGTGTGACAGGGTTGGTCTGTTCTAATATCGCCGGACCGGAGGGGAGACAAATGCATTATCGCGACTTGCGCGGCTGGTTGGAGGGGGTGGACTCGTTCGGCGAGCTCCGCGTCGTCGAAGGCGCCGACTGGAACCAGGAAATCGGCGCGGTGGCCGAAGTGGCGGCGCAATCCGACCCGCCACCTGCCGTACTGTTCGATAGGATCAAGGATTATCCGGCAGGACGGCGCGTTTTGACCGGAGTTCATAATCCGACGCTCAAACGCCAATGCTTGACCAATCATTTGCCGCTCGATTTCAGCCGCGATCAGTTCATCGACGCCTGGAAGAAACGTTTGGACAATCCCAAGCTCATCGCGCCGCGGGCGGTCGACTCGGGGCCGCTGATGGAAAATGTCTTCGAAGGCAAGGATATCGATCTTCTGTCTTTACCCGCGCCCCATTGGCATGAAGGCGACGGCGGCCGCTACCTGGGTTCCCTCGATATCACGATCAGCCGCGACGCCGACGAAGGCTGGATCAATCTCGGCTGCTATCGCGTCATGGTGCATGACCGCGACACCCTGGCGCTCTATATTTCGCCGGGCCACCACGGCAACATTCACCGGCAAAAATATTTCGACCGGGGTGAGCCGTTTCCGGTGGCGATCAGTTTCGGCCCGGACCCGCTGCTGTGGTTCTTCGGCCAGATGGAGATCCCCGCCGGTCAATCGGAATACGACTACGCCGGCGGCGTGCGCGGCGAGCCTTTCGAAGTTTTGCTCGGCAAGCACACCGGCTTGCCGATTCCGGCGTATTCCGAGGTTGCCATCGAGGGCGAAGTGATTCCGGGTACGGCAATTCCCGAAGGGCCGTTCGGCGAATTCACCGGCTATTACGCCGGCGGCCGTCGCTTCGAGCCGATGCTCAAGGTGAAGCGGTTGATGCACCGCGACGATCCGATCATCACCGGCGCGCCGCCGTTTCGTCCCGCGCCGGGCGCGGAAAACAATCTCATTCGCGCCGCGTATATTTGGAATTATCTTGAAAAAGCCGGCGTCCCCGACGTGCGTGAGGTGGCCTACTACCAGACGCGCATGCTGGTCGTCGTGGCGATCAAGCAGCGCTATCCCGGCCACGCGCGCCAAGCCGCTCTGATCGCGTCGCAATGCCGCGCGGCGGCGCTGTTAACCCGTTACGTCGTGGTCGTGGATGAGGATATTGACATCTGGGACAGCAACGAGCTGCTTTGGGCGCTTTGCACGCGCACCGATCCGGCCAAGGACATCGATATTATGCGCCGGTGCTGGAGCAATCCAATTGATCCGATCATCCCGCCGAGCGAACGCGGCTTTCAGTCGCGCGGCATCATCGACGCGTGCAAGCCCTACGAGTGGATCAACGAGTTCCCGAAGGTGTCGGGCGCGAGCCGCGAGCTGAAAGAGACGGTGGTTAAGAAGTTTGGCGCGAGCTTGGCTGGGAAGAAGGACAGTTGAAAAAAGTTTTACGGCCAATGATTCACCACCAATCGCAGTGCCGCAACCAAGTCTCGGAATATCTCCCGCAAAGACGCAAAGGCCGCAAAGAAATAGAATCCTATCTTTCCGATCTTGGCGTCCTTGGCGCCTTGGCGGGAGAAAGATCCGAATCGAAGGTGTTTTATGGGTAAGGAAACTTGCGCAAGCCGTAAAAACTCTCGACCATAGGAGTACGAAGTTAGGATCAAACCATGTTGAATCAATTTTCGTCATCGATCATCGCCGGAATGTTGGGTCTGCTTATCCTACTGGCACCGCCGGTTTACGGCCAGCAGGACGGAAGAAGAGGGCTGGAGAAGATCCGCCTCACGGTGCCGGCCAAGGCGTTGACGTTCCTGCCTTATTATTTCGGCAAGGCGCAGGGAATTTTTGCCAAGGAAGGAATCGATCTGGAGATCATCGTTATGCGGCCGCCGTTGGGTGTCACCGCCCTGGTGGCGGGGGATCTCGACTACACGGCAGCGGGCGGCCTGTCGTTCCGCGCCGCGATGAAGGGCGTGCCGATCCGTACCATCGCGTTCATTCAGACGCGTTTGAGTTTCAGCCTGATCGGCCAGCCGGGCATGACGCCGGCGCGTATCCGCACCGTCGCCGTCAGCGGCATCGGCTCGCTGGCGCATTACGCCGGGATCACCGTGATGAAAAGACTCGGCCATGAGAAGGTCACCTATGTCTCGACCAACACCACCGGCAACAGCTACACGGCGTTGCTGGCCAAAGCGGCGGACGCGGTCATTCTCACGCCGCCTTACACCTCGATGGCGACGCTGGCCGGCTACGTGGATTTGGGCAACACCTACGACGTGCGCGACTTGCAAGGCGGCCTGGTGGCGCGCCTGCCTTATATTCAAGAGCACCGCGAGCGGGTAAAAGCGATGATTCGCGCCACTTTGCGAAGCATGGATAGTATCGTCAAAAACGAGTCGGTCGTCATTGCCTACTTGCAAAAAGACTTCGGCCTGGAGCCTGGGATCGCCGTGGACACCTACAAAATTCTTAAACAGATCGTCAACACGGACGGCGACATCGAAGGAGCGGTGCTGCAATCGATTCTCGAAAAAATCAAGCGGGAATCCGGCATCAGCGGCGAAGTACCGGCGGATCGTCTGGTCGACTTGTCGGTCTTGAGGGAGGCGAAAGCGGAGTTGAGGAAGTGATAACAGTTTGGGGCGCTACCCTCGTTAGCGGGAGTGCTTATGAAAACCAGGGTCGGTTTTTCGTCGCTTTTGGCCGCGCACAAGGTTCTCGGTAAGATGTATTTCGATTGAAGCAAGCGGCTAACGCGGAGAAACAGCTCATTGCGTCGAAAGAGGCCTGCCCGGTCTTCCGCTAATGCGAAGCTTATGACGATCTCAAGTAGGTCATCGAGGCACACAAAGCGAAGCAGAAATAGCAAAAACAGTTTAGGGTTCAGGGCCTGGGGTTCAGGGATTGGCATCTCCCGACACTCTACACTCGAAACCCTGGACTCTAGACCACAAGGACTGGAGGTTGCGCATGGCTGAAGCGATCAAAGCGCGCATCGGATTCGTCAGCGGCGGCGCCGGCTCGATGCCTCATTACAATAGCTTTCTGCCGATCGTGCCGAAGGAGATCGCGATCGATTTCCGGGGGCTGGAACTCTACGGCAAATCGCTCTACGAGATAGCGGACAAGAAGGAAATTATTCTCCGTCGTGTGAGGGAGTTCATCGCCGAGCGAAAATGGGACGGCCTGATACTCACGGCGGCGCCGACGGAAGTTTTAAACCCCGGGCTTTACGCCGACCTCCAGGCCGCGGTCTCTATTCCGTTTACTACTGCGCTCAACGCCTGTGTGGCGGCGCTGCGTATTTACTCGGCGCCGCGGGTGCTGCTGCTGACTCCCTTCGATGCAAAGTTGAACGACTTGATCGTCGCCCATCTCGCGAAAGCCGGCGTGACGGCACTGTCGCCCAACTCTTTTGATGAACTCGGCGTGCCCAAACGGATGACGCCGGACGAGGTTTTCGATCTGACAGCGAAGAATCTGGCAGCGGTGGGGAAAGTCGATGCGATCTACTTTCAGGGCGCGGTGCTCGACCCGATCAAATGCCTCGAGCGAATCGAGTCGGAGTTGAATGCCACCGTGATCGCGAGCAACCCGGCGATGCTCTGGTACGTGCTATCGAAGCTGAAACTCTCCTATCCGATGAGCGGGTACGGTCGTTTACTGCGGGAGTGGCCGAAACTTCCGGATTAACGGTTTAAGCCGTTCAAGCCGCTCAAAATGTTCAAGTCGTTGGCGTTGGATTCACCCGACGCAACTGCCGTCCGGGCGATTTGCGGCGCCCCGCTTCCATGATCCCCTACGATAGGGCGGTGCCCCAGTCAGTGGCGAGTCAGCGGTCCTGCGAGCTGCTCGAAGGACCGCAGGGCCGCTGGTTATGAACTTCGATATCGTTGTTTCGCTATTTTGCGATCCCGATCTTCTTCATGAAGCCGCTTGCTTCGAGTTCTTTCAACGGGACATTGTCGCCGATGTCTTCCGGTTTTAGTTTGGCTGCTTTGGGTTTCGATTCGGAGACATAATCCAAGAGAAACTTGATTCCCTTCAGGTTGACGTAAGGCACATCGGGAACCGTCGGCACGTTATAATCGTAGGCGACCTTCAGAGCTTCCGGATCTTTGGTGCGGAGATGGCGCTGGATGACCTGCATGGCAAAGGCGCGATCGGTTTTCATGCGGTGGATTCCTTCGACAAAGCCCTTTAAAAAATTGGTCGCAAGAGCGGGATTTTTTTCGATAAAAGACTTGGTGGTTCCAATGCCGCTGTGTTGATATTCGAGGCCCACCGTCGAGTAATCGATCAGCGAGTGCAGCCCTGCTTGCTTGGCGCGGTAAGCGAAGGATTGTTCGAGCAGGGTCGCTTGAATCGCTCCTTGAGTGACCGCGGCCAAGCGCTCCGGGTTGCCGCCAGTCTGAAGGATAATCACGTCTCTGCCGGGCTTCAGGCCGTACTTTTCCAAGCCCCAGCGCGCCAGGAAATCTGCGGAGCCGCCGAAGCGGGCAATGCCGAGCTTTTGCCCCTTGAGATCTTCGATCTTATTGATGCCTTTGGCGACCACCAACTCGTAGGGCGCGTGGTTCACGGTGCCCGCGATCATCACCGCGTCGCGGCCGCCGAGATAGGCGTTAATGACTCCCGACGCGGCGATCGTGATAAAGCTCATTTCCCCGGACAGTAATGCGGAAAGCGCCGTCGATGAGCCGGACATGACGACCGGGACGACGTTTAAACCGTATTTCTTGAAGTAGCCGCCGTCGACCGCGGACAATACCGGCGTGTTTGAAGGCGTTACCGAAACCAGTCCAACGTAGATCGTCGGCATACTTTGCGCGCCCAGGTGCGGAACTGCGGCGAGCAGCCCAAAGAAAAATATCGTGAGAAATAGTTTTTAGCCGAGCTCATAAGGTCAATTCCCCCCGTTTCAATAAAGCTATCTGCATGTAGAAAGGCTACCACGGCGACAAATTTCGGTCGATAGGGTCAGCGAAAAATTTCGGCCAAGCCATCGCGGCGCCTTTTAAGGCCGATTGTCTGGCTGGGAATCGATCAATGTTCGTTTCAGCCAATCCGTTATGGTGGCTGAAACGCGCTCCTCCGCACCGACGTAAAAGTGGTCGCAATTGGGGATGATCGCGATTTCGCACGGGTCCGGCGCAGTTTTCTTTGAAGCGTTCCGCCGGATAATTTTCTTTCGGTTCCTGGTCGCCGCGGATAAAAAGTACGGGGCATTTGATCCGCTTGGCGTTCTCAACCAGATCGGGTGCGTTGGTGAGCCGGTCGAGAAACGTGCGCGCAGAGATCACCCACCACCAGGCGGGGATGAGCATGAGCGTGCGCGGCTTGCCGGCGGCGATCAACGCCTCCGCTTGTTTGATCTGGGCGGCGGTATCGCCCGCGAGTGAAAAATTTCGCGCCGAGCGGCAATTGTTCATCCGATTGCCGCCGGCGTGAGCCGAGAGCAAAACAAGCGCGCGAGTCTCCGGGTGGCGCGCCACGTGTTCGCTCGCGAGCACGCCGCCGTTGCTATGGCCTATGACGATCGGGTTATTGAATCCCTTGCCGGCCAGGTATCTTGCCGCGATTTCATTGTCTTCGATGCCATCAGCGACGGTCTGATAGGCGCCGCCGACGCATTCGCGGCTGTCGCGGGTGCTGACCGAATCATGGCCGCGGCGATTGAAGGGCATGAAATCGTAACCGAGCGCGGTGACATGCGGCGCGAGAAAGCGCGCAGCGCAAACGTAGAAGTTCATCTGGTTGCCGTGGCAATACATGGCTGCGCCCTTGCTCGGACCGTCCGGTGTGTAGTAGGCAGCATCTAAGGGATGCGTCGGGGTCGGAATGCTGATTAACTCGGTGCGCATGGGAATCTCCTGATTAACGTTTCCATGCAAGCTTATCTCTCGATTGCGACCGATTACAATGTTCTCGGTAAGCTTCTGCGCCGGGACCTTTGAAAGGGTAATATTATGGTCAATCAAAAAATCGCTCCGTTTCGCGCCAATCATGTCGGCAGTCTGTTGCGCCCGCCGGAGCTGCGTCAGGCACGGGAGAAGCGCGAGAAGGGCGAGATCAGCGCGGCGCAGTTGCGGGAAGTGGAGGATCGCTGCATCCGCGACGCCGTGAAGATGCAAGAAGACGTCGGCATGCAGGGCATCACCGACGGGGAGTTTCGCCGAACCCTCTGGCATGCTGATTTTCTGAGCCAGATCGAAGGGGTGAAAGTTGTCGAAGGACTGCTGCCCGACTCGGCCAAACATTTTCAAAATCCCGATGCCGACGTGCAGCGCTCGCCGACTCAATTCATCGTCACCGGTCCGCTGCGCCATCCGCGCGGCATCGAAGTCGACAATTTCAAATTCCTCGCCTCGGTCACTAAACAGACGGCCAAGCAGTGTATCCCGTCGCCGTCGCTGGTGCATTTTCGGACGGGCCGGGCCGGCGTGGATAAGACGGCGTATCCCAATATGAAGGACTTCTTCGCCGACCTGGCGCGAGTTTATCGCAAAGAGATCGCTCAACTTGCCCAGGCGGGCTGTACCTATCTGGAGATCGACGATGTGAATTTTGCCTATCTCTGCGATCCCAAGATGCGTGAAGGGGCAAAGAAGATCGGCGAGGACCCGGACAAACTGCCGGCGCTGTATGCCGAGTTGATCAACGAATGCATCAAGGATCGCCCGGCGAACATGTCGGTATGCACGCACCTCTGCCGCGGTAATTTCCGCAGCTCCTGGGTCGCCGAAGGGGGCTACGATCCGGTCGCCGAAGTTTTGTTTAACGCTTTGAAGGTCGACGGTTATTTTTTGGAATTCGATACTCCACGCGCGGGAAACTTCGCGCCGCTGCGTTATTTGCCCAAAGACAAAAAGCTGATTCTGGGGCTGGTCACAACCAAGAGCGGGGAATTGGAAAAGGCCGACGATCTCAAACGGCGCATCGACGAGGCGAGCAAGCTCGTGCCCTTAGACCAGCTCGGCATCAGCCCGCAGTGTGGTTTTTCGAGCACGGTGTTGGGAAACAAGCTGACCATCGATGATGAAATCGCCAAGTTGAGATTGATTGTCGATGTCGCACGCGATGTCTGGGGCTCGGTTTGATTTGAATGCGGCTGCAGCGCGCTTATCGTCCCGTCATCCAAGGCCAAGGCTGGTAGTATGGAATATCGCGGCGAGTTTTCGCTAAAGTTCGCGATTCAAACCGCCAGCCACTACACCGTGCCCGAGCTGGTTCGCTTTGCGACGCTCGCGCACGACGAAGGATTTAAACAGGTCTGGATCAACGACAATCTGGGCCAGCGAAATATTTTTGTCGTACTCGCTGCGATCGCAGCGCAGGTTCCGATCCAACTGGGAACGTCCATTGTCGTGCCGTATTTCCGCAACCCCGTGGACATCGCCGACAGTTTGGCGGCACTTTCCGAACTAACGGGCGGACGCGAGTTGAGCGTTGGCATCGCCCGCGGCGAACCTGCCCGCGCGGGATGTCAGATTGAGGTGCGAGAACCCCTGGCGATGGTACGCGAAGCGACGTTGGCGATAAGGGCTTTGACGGCTGGAGAGACGGTTTCCTTTCGCGATTTTCCGACCTGTGCCGCTTACCATCATATCCGTCCAGAACATCAGTTTCGTTTAGCATTTTCATCTGCTTCGCCGTTGCGCTTTTATTGCGGCGGGCATGGACCAAAAATACTGCGAGTCGCCGGGGAGATCATGGACGGGGTGTTGTTCGGCGATCACTTCATTCCGCTCGCTCGCGCCGGCCGCATCGGCTCGTTGTTAGCGATCGCGCGAAGCGCCGCTGGCGCCAAGCGGAAAGTATTGTTTGATGTCTGCGAGCTTGATATTTCAGTCGCGCGCGACCGCCAGCTCGCGATCGACTTCGCCCGTCCCTTTGCCGCGCAAGTTCTAATGAATTTGGCTTTGATGGGTTTCCCCCATGACAAATTTCATGCCCTCGGAATAGAGCCCAGCCTGGTACAATCGTTGGCAAATGCTTGTACGAGCCGCGCGACGGTTCACAGAGCATCGAAGCTTCTCCCAGACAGTGCCGTAACGAGTTGCTTTGTCGCGGGCGGCCCGGAGGAGTGTCGGGATCAATTGGCCGCATTGCTGGACGAAGCCGCGCAGCTCAACATCGGCCAGATCGCTTTTGCCAAGCTTGGCCCCGATTACAACGAAGCGATTACCCTGCTGCGTCGTGAAGTATTACCGAATTGACCCGCCTCGATAATTTAGTCTTCTCCCAATGATTCGACGAGCGCCCGAATTGTCCTAAGTTGAAATAGACTGCTTAGGGAAACTATTAGGCCGTGTTTCACCTTGATTCGGCTAACGATCCGAGTCGCGTGCAGCGAATCCCCGCCAAGGTCAAGGAATGAATCGGTGGCGCCCACCTGATCGATTTCAAGGACTTCGGTCCAGATGGACGCCAGTTGCTGCTCCAACAAAGACCGCGGTGCAACATAGTCGTTGAGTAACGGCGGACGTTGCCGTCCTGGAGGTGGCAGTCGCTCATAATCAATTTTGAGATCCTTGGTGAGGGGCAGCTCTGCGATGAGGATAAAGGCCGTTGGAACGAGGTGTCCGGCGATTCTTTCGGACAAGGCTTCGCGCAATTGAGTAACCGTCACAATGCACCCGGCGTCGACAACGACGTACGCACAGAGTCGGCGATCGCCAAATTCATCGGTATAATCACGCACGACGGTTTGGGATATTTCAGGCATACGCAACAAGGCTGTTTCAATTTCGCTCGAATCGACGAATTCACCGGCAATACGGATGCGATGGTCCACTCTGCCAAGATGCGTCAGGCAGCCATCTGTGCTCAGGCTGCCTAAATCTTTAGTGCGGTAGCGGCGAACGCCGTCATAGTGTTCGACGAACCGTTCGGCCGATAACGCCGGATTGCGCCAATAACCCGTCGCGAGAAACTTGCTTTCGACTACAACTTCGCCGACGGACCCGGGCGCCAGCTCGTGTCCTCCATCGTCCGCGATACTTACGATCATATCCGGTACGGGATAGCCGGCCGGCACCGGCTCGCTCGATTCTAGCTGCGTTCGGTTATCGATGAAGAACTGGCGTACGAGTCCGCACTCTGTAGCACCGAGGCCGTTGACCAAGGTGCAATCATCGTTGAAGTTGGCTTTAAAGTGCTTGATATCCAGCGATGAGACGCGGTCTCCTTCGAGTCGCACCAGACGAATGGCAGGAAATCTGGTTGCCGGGTCCGATAGTTGCCGGAAGATCGAGGGCACGGCGTGGAAGACAGTCGCTCGTGAGTCACGCAGCCACTGCGAAATCTCCGGTAAGCTTTCGCTTCGGAGATCGTAAGGTGCGACTGTGGCGCCGTTGACTAGCGCGCCGAACAAACTAGACACCGTGCCGCTGAAGCTCGGGTTCTGCACCAGACTCAGGGTGTCACTGGGCGCGAACCTCAGAGTGTTGGTATAGCGCATGACGTTGTGCAAGACGTTTCGATGCAAGTCCGCCACACCTTTGGGTGCGCCGGTGGACCCTGAGGTGTAAAAGACGTAGGCGCCGCTTTCCGGTGACACCGGCTGATCGAGATTTTCGGAAGCGAACTCATCAAGACTTGTAACAGCGGTGATGACAGGAAAGCTGCCCAAGGCGTGATGGATCGAAGCATCGTGACGTTCGATGTCCGCAATCAATGCGCAAGGTTCCAAATCTTCGATCATGCGTCGCAGAACGGAATATGGAAGCCGTTGATCCAGAGGCGCATAGGAAAACCCAGCTTTGAGAATCGCCATGGTCCAGACAATCGACACATAACCCTGGCTCATCAACATTGCGATCGGCCTTGTATCGCCGCGAACGGTGGCCAGCAGCCGGCGCGCGGCGCGATTGGCCGCAGCGTTGAGCTCGGCGTAGGCGATATCCGCGGATTGCAGCCTGACAGCGGGAGCATTGGGGCGGTGGCGCGCTTGTTGCTCAAAACGTCGATGGATCGGCTGCTCGCATTCGCCTGCGTCGAATGCCACAAACGTTTCTGGTACGCGCAGACTCTTTCTCGCCGCGAGATCCTTCATGATTGACGTCGATGGTTAGGCCGCTTGAAATGACCGCTTAGGAATTTGAACGGGAAATGTTTTTCACCCGTCGTAATGAACGGAAAAACTAGCGCTATCGATGGTCCAGCCTCCCTAGACGTCAGCGCCCCGGTAGCCTATTGTAACAACGGAAAGGGCAACTCTGAAACAAATTTCGTTGCGGAAAGTAAGCGAGGGAACAAACGAAGTCAAACTGAGAATCACTGTAAGGTTTTGGGTGATTATTAAACTAAGAGCCAGAATCCTAGACCGGCTCGTGGACCTCACATGCAGTGTCTGTGGGGGTATTCGACCTTCGCAACTTTTTCCCATGCAAAGCTATCCTAGTAAGTGTACATCTGTATTCATGAACGCGTATTCTCGGTCCTAGGAGGCCGTAGAACGGTGGCAATGACGGAAACCATAGACGCTGCTCACGATTTTTCGGCTATTTCCCTTGAGGAAATAATCGCGCGTCTTGAAGACCGGGCGCTGGTCATTCTCAACGTCATGCCCAAGGAGACTTACGCAGACGGGCATATTCCTAGTTCCATCAATTTGCCAGTCGCTGAAATCGAAGCGAAGGCGCGGGCGCTGATTTCCAATCTCGCCCAAGAGATCGCTGTCTATTGCGCCGGGCCGACGTGACCCCTGGGCAAGCAGGCGGTGGGTCTGCTCCAAGGGCTGGGTTACACGAAGCTGCGCTACTACGTAGGCGGCATGGTGGAGTGGGTCGAACACAACGGCCCCATAGAGCGCACTGCTCCCTCAATCGCGGATAAGCCGGCAGTCGCGGCGCCGCGCCCCGGCGCCTCGCGCGGTTTTTCGTGGTTGGAGGTCCTTGCGAATTGGCCGCTGGATCGACTCGTCAGCTGCTGGCTCGGTATGATCGTCGTCTTTGGGTTGATTTACTGGCTTGCCGGAATCGGCATGGCTTCGGGGTTGCAGGCCGGCAACGTCGCCGTGATGCCGGACCTGAACGGCCTGGGCACGGCGATCTATTTTAGCTTCGTTACCGCGCTCTCGATCGGCTACGGAGATGTGATTCCCGCCGGCGCGCTGCGCATTCTCGCGGTGATCGAAGGCATCGGCGGTTTGCTGATCTTCGGCTGCGTGATTTCCAAGCTGGTTTCGCGCCGCCAGGAGGAATTGACGGAAGAAATCCATCGCACCACCTTCGAGGATCGGCTGGATCGGGTGCGGACCAATCTCCATTTGGTCTTTTCCGATCTCGGCGCGGTGCAGCAGCTGCAAGCGGAGCAGGGCGCTTTGGCCGGACCGGTGATGCGCCGGCTCGAGAGCACCGTGCGGGTGTTTCGCGGCGAACTGCAAACCATCCACGACCTGCTCTACAGAGCACGCATAGAGGCGGACGAGGAAAGCCTGGAATCGCTGCTTGCCAATCTAGTCATTTGTCTCCAAAGCCTGGTCGAGATCAATGCATCACGGCCGGCCGGCGACGGCCAAGCCGCGGCCCTCGACGCCGGTCTGCGCGCGGTCGGCAACTTGGCAAAGGAAATCTGCGGCGAGTGCGTGCCGCGGGTTTATGCGCCGGCGCTGAAGGAGTCGATGGATCAGATCCAAGATCTGGCACGCCGCTTCGCGTAATGCCTGGCGGCGGCTTGAAGCGGCATGGTGCAGCCGTTATTAAGCATTGAAAACCGATCGATGGGAGGCAGCGTATGAGAACGGCAATATAAACACTTTTACCAATGATTGCCCTGATGTGGATCCTTACCGGCTGTCAGGCGCTCACCGGGCAAACCCTCGGGGAGAACATCGACGACACGACGATCACCACCACCGTGAAGGCGAAGCTTGCCGCGGAAAAAGGCTCAACACTAACGCGCATCGGGGTGGATACCAATCGGGGCGTGGTCCAATTGTCGGGCGTGGTGAGATCAGCGGCCGACCGCAGTCTCGCCGAGCGGGTCGCGCGCGGCGTCAGCGGGGTCAAAAGCGTGGTCAATAATCTACAAATCCAATAACGCTTTGATTTTCCGAGAAGGTCGCGGCCACGGTAAAAAATTACGCTGGCCGCGACCGCAATGAAAATGACGCCGGCGATAGGCCGGGCCTGCGGGCGACCGGCGCCAGATGCGTCATTTGTTGACCGAATCAATAAACCCACTCTTTTCCAACTGCTCGACCAGCGACATGTCGACGAACTGCTCGGGCTTGGGCATCGGCTTTTTATCTTTGAACTGGTTTTCGATTAGAAACTGAATCGCTTTCAACGATGGCCGCGGGCTTTTCTGCATCGTCGGTGTGTAATCGTGCCAGGTGCCTTCTAAAATCTCGTCGTCCTTGATCTTGCCGTATTTGGCGAGGACTGTTTTGCTGAATTCCTTGTCGGTGCGATAGCGGTGCATGCCTCGCGTAAATGCGCGCATGAAACGTAGGGCCATATCGCGATTCTGGCTAATAAACGACCGGGTCGTGATGATTGTGCCATTGATGTCTTCAACGCCGAGGTCGCTGAATTTAACCAGCTCGCGCATGCCCAGCCTGGCTGCCCTGGGATAGAGAGGGTAGCTCAGGGCGCCAACTTGCACCGAGCCGCTTTGGAGCGCGGCAAAAACTTCCGGTTGAGCGCCCATCGTCAGCAAGGCGACATCCTTATTGGCTTCGAGATTAAAATGCTTAAGCGCGATGCGCATGACTTGATCCGAGGTGGAGCCGAACGTGGTGATTCCGGCTTTTTTGCCTCGTAGATCGGACGGCTGTTTAATCTCCGGGCGGGCCATCAGATGAAAGGGCGACACGGTTCCGGTAGAGCCGATAATCACCACGTCGCTGCCGGCCGCGGTGGCCGCTAGCGCCGCCGAAGCGCCGGCTTGAATGACCGGCGCGCTGCCGCCGAGCATGGCGGCGACCATGCGCGTGCTGCCGCCGACGCGGATCAACTCCACGTCGAGTCCTTCGTTGGCGAAATAACCGGCCTCTTTGGCGATCCATGCGGTTGCCCAGGAGCCGGAAAAGCTCGGGTAAAGCAAACGCATGGAGGTCATCGCCGACGCCGCAAAAACCTGGACCGGCGCGAGCGCGATGATCAGCGCGAGCAGGATTGGACGCGTAAATATTTTTGCTGGAATGAAATGAATTTTTGGGTTCATCAAATACTCCTTATTAGTTAGCTCCGAGTTTCCTTTACTTGATATAGGACTCTCATGCAATTGGCGCCGATGATTTTTGCCACTGCGAAATCAGCATGGCCTCGTTTTAAAAGCCCGGCAGTGATGACCGCGAAGGCTTTGTGGCTGGGGACCACCATGGCGCTACGCAGACCGAATAGGTTGCTGGCGTCCGGTGCGATGGCAGTGTAACAATGGCGTTACCCAGGACAGTCTTGCATGCAACTTGAGCATAGGTCAAAGCCGGCGCTTGATAAGAATCCTTCGGGGACCGGCAGCCAAACGATCGCGGGTGAGAATTCATCTTTCCGGACGCAAGTCGGACCGGTGTTTTTTCTCGCCGTGATATTTTTGCTCAATTTCGTGTCGCGCATCATTCTGTCGCCGCTTTTGCCGACCATCGAAAAGGAGCTGTCGATCAGCCACAGCCAGGCGGGTTTCTTTTTTTTCCTGACCTCGGGCGGCTATCTCCTCGGCTTGTTAAGCTCGGGCTTGATCGTTTCGCGCGCGACGCACCGGGTGTCGATCGTGCTTTCCAGTTTTGGTGTTGGCGTCGCGATGTTGACGATTGCCATGGCACCAAACCTCTGGCTCATGCGCAGCGGGCTTTTTGGCGTCGGACTGGCGGCGGGGTGGTACATGCCCTCGGCGATCACGACGATCACTTCGCTGGTCGACAAGCGCCATTGGGGGAAAGCGATTTCGGTTCATGAGCTGGCGCCCAACCTGGCATTCTTCATCAGCCCGTTTATCGCCGAGCTGTTTCTCAAATGGGCGAGCTGGCGCTCGGCGTTAGGCGTGCTCGGCGTGTTGTCGATGGCGGCAAGCCTGAGCTTCGGTCGATTCGGCCGCGGCGGCGATTTTTCCGGCGAATCACCCTTGTCGAGTGCCTTCGGAACGCTGGTGCGAACGCCGGCGTACTGGTTGATGGTGGCGCTGTTCGGCTTGGGGGTGAGCGCCACCCTCGGCGTCTACGCCATGTTGCCGCTTTATCTGGTGGTGGAGCGTCACTTTGAACCGACCTGGGCCAACACCGTCGTTGCTCTTTCGCGCTCCCATGGGCCGATCCTTGGGCTGCTCGGCGGCTGGGCGTCGGACAAACTCGGCGCGCGCCAAACCATCGTCATCAGCCTGGCGTTCACCGGTGCGATGACCCTGGGGTTGGGTTTGCTTTCGGACCTTTGGCTGACTGCGGCAGTGTTGTTTCAACCGCTGCTGGCGGTCTGGTTTTTTCCGGCGGCCTTCGCCGCTATGGCTATGATCACGCCGCCCAAAGCGCGCAATCTCGCCGTCGCTTTTTCCGTTCCCTTCGGTTTTTTGATCGGCGGCGGCGCCATACCGACCTTCATCGGCGCCACCGGCGACGCCGGCTCTTTTGCCACCGGCTTCACCATCACCGGTATTCTCATCGCGGCCGGCGCGCTGCTTGCGGTCATGCTCCGGCTTCCCGAAGCGGCTCATGACTCGATGTGATGCAAGGGTTGTCTTCGCCGCGCAGGCTGTTCTATAAATCGGCTCATGGTGACGTTGAGCCAATTCGCACAGACCATCCGCGCGAGCGATGCAACCGTGGTCTTTACCGGGGCGGGCATCAGCACGGAATCCGGCATTCCAGATTTTCGCAGCCCCGGCGGCATCTGGACGCGCTACCGGCCCGTGACCTTTCAGGAATATCTCGGCAGCGAAGCGGCGCGCATCGAAGCCTGGAAGCGCCGGCTCGATACCTACGAAGCGCACAAGAACGCCAAACCGAACATCGGCCATTACTTCGTTCAATCCCTGGACGCCAAGGGCAAGCTCATCGGCTTGATTACCCAAAACGTCGACGGTCTGCACAGCGCTGCGGGTTTGGCGGACGAGAAATTAGTCGAATTGCACGGCAGCAATCGGCAAATCGTCTGTTTAAAGTGCAACGAATCCTATGATCCCGATGGGATCATCAAACGATTGGTGGGCGATTTTGAGTCGCCCAAATGCGATGCTTGCGGCGGAATTCTCAAGTCGGCGACGGTCTCCTTCGGCCAGGCGATGCCGGAAGAGCCGATGCGTGTCGCGCAGGAGTGGACGGAGCAGGCCGAAGTTTTTATCGTCATGGGTTCGTCGCTCCAAGTGCAACCGGCGGCGTCGTTTCCGGTCGTCGCCAAGCGCAACGGCGCGCTGCTGGCGATCGTCAACCGTGAGCCGGGGCCGCTCGATGAGATTGCCGACTTCGTGCATCACGGCGCCATCGGCGAGTTTTGCGCCCGATTCGGCGAGATGATCGCCGACGGATAAATCGGAAGAACGCGTTCAAGACGTTCAATCAGTTCAAATTGTTCAACAGGGTTTCGAAATGTAGGGGCGCGATTCATCGCGCCCTCTAGGTTTGCACAGACGCAGGAGGCGATATGAAAGACTGGAACATGATCGACGCGGACGGGCATATTCGTGAAGTCGAGAGCGATGTGTTCGAGTATCTGCCGGATTATTACAAAGCGCGGCGCGAAGCGGTGCTTTATTTTCCGCTCTTGCCGCATCATGGTTGGCATCGGCAGGCAGGGCGTGTGGGCAACGGCGCCTCGTTTCTGATTCCGACTTTGGCGGATTGGCAGGAGGCTTTGGATCAGGGCAATATCGAAGCTGCGGTGATCTATCCGACGCGCTTCATGCATATCGGTCAGGTGGGCATGACGGACTTCGCTGTCGATTTGAGCCGGGCCTACAACGACTATCTGTACGATCGTTTTCTCCGCCACGAAGCGAGATTGAAAGGGATGGCGATCTTGCCGTTGCAAGATGTTCCGGCCGCAGTCGTTGAATTACGGCGGGCGGTGAAAGAATACGGCATGGTCGGCGCGGTGTTGCCCGCCGACGGTTTGCCGCGGCCTTTGGGCCATCCCGATTTTTATCCCGTCTACGAAGAAGCAAGCCGGCTGGGTTGCATGATCGCCGTGCATTCGCAAAATTCTTTGCGGAACAACGATCTGTTTATGTGGCGCGGCGAGGCGGCCACGCTGGCCCATGTCTGGCCGCAGATGCGCCAGTTCACCAATATTGTATTTTCCGGATTGCTGGGGCGGCTGCCGGATTTAAAAATGGCTTTTCTCGAAGCGGGCTGCGGCTGGGTACCCTATCTCATGAGCAAGATGGGTAACCGCATCGGCGAGGCGCCGGCGCCGGCCAAGTTGATCGAACGGGGACAGATCTATTTTCAGTGCGGCGAGGAGATGACGACCAGCCGCGATCTGGAGCTGCTCGGCGACAAGTGTTTATTCTGGGCGTCCGATTTCCCCCACGAGGGCATCGTCAGCATGAAAAAAGCGGTAAACGAATTCTTGGAGCGCGAGGATATTCCTGAAGCCGCGAAGCGAAAAATCAGCTACGACAATCCGAAGCGGCTCTACGGTCTCTGAGAACCGAAGAGTTCAAAGTGTTCAAGCCGTTCAAGTCGTCAAGAACGTCCGGATCGGATTGAACGACTGAAACGTTTTGAACGGCTTGAACAAAGACTTAGTTGTCAGCCGTTGCTGAATTCGGCCTGAACCTGCTGGCGCATGTCCTTGCGCGTCACATAGTCGATGATCTGAATCTTCTCCGCCGGCCCGGAGCGGTTGCCCATCATGATCATCGGTCCGGCGCCGGTGTTTTCCAGTTTATAAAATGAGCCGCCGGTGATCAGTGCGGATTGACCCGGCTTCAAAGTGACCTTGCCGCCGTCGGGAAAGCTCATGGTGCACTCGCCGTCAAGAACGACGAAGGTCTGATCGGCGTTGTGGCAGTGCATTTCGTCTTTCTGCCCCGGCTTGTAATAATGCATCCAGGCATGAAAGCGCGGCGTGTTAAATATATTTTTGCGCCGTTTTTCTTTGTGCGCCATATCCACGAGATCGACGACTTCAATGCCCATTGAGAATACCTCCTTAATTGTCAATTTCCCATCAAAGAACCGCGATCACTTCAATTTGAAAAAGGTTGTCGCCACGCAGCTCGACTTTCATCGCGTGGCGCGCCGGCCGGTCATGTTCGTCGGGAAACATCTTGAGCCAGGCCTTGTTGACCGAGTCGCGAAGTTTTTCTTCTCTCAGATAGACTTTCATGTAGGCAATGTTGTCGGGTGTGCCGCCGGCGCTTTCCATGAAGAGCTGCAAGTTGCGGAACATCGCCGCGGCCTGCTCGTCGGGGTCGGGCGAGAGCACGCCGGTCTTGGCGTCTTTGCCGGAGATCGCCGAGGAGAAAACCATGTTGCCCAGGACCACACCGTTCGGTATCGGCGCGCCATGTTCCATGCCTTTGATATGGATGCTTTTTCTCTTGGCCATCAAGTTCTCCTTTAAGCGCTAACTTTAAACCGCCTAATAGCACGGGTGCCGGCGTTCGTCTACCCGGACGTTGTCGAAGAAAGAAAGACGAAACCGCATCAGCGCACCCTAAATTCGGCTACGGCGACTTTTAACTTTGCAGAGGTAAGTTGACGGTAAACGCCGAGCCTTTGCCGGGTTCGCTCTGGAGTGACACCCGGCCGCCGAGCAGTTCGGTAAGTTGCTTGACGATATAAAGGCCGAGCCCGATGCCGCCATGGGAGCGGCTCGCCGAACTATCCAACTGGCGGAACATTTTGAAGATCTCTAAACGTTTTTCCTGAGCGATGCCTTCGCCAGTGTCGCGCACGGTAAAGGCGATGCGGTCCTTTCCCGCTACGGCCGCGGCGGAAATCTCAATGCGGCCCCTATCGGTGAACTTGATCGCGTTATCGATAAGATTTTGCAGAATGCGCCTCAGCTTGTCGACGTCGGTATTCATCTTGAGGGACTCATCCGGCACGTCCCAGGCAAACTGGATTGCGTCGCCCATCGGCAACTCATACATCGAGCGAATTCGATTCAAGAATTCGGCCACGCCGATCTCGCTGACGGTGGCCCGTAGTTCTCCTGCTTCGATGCTGGTCGCTATAAGAATGCTTTCAATCATGGAGAGCAGGTCCTTGGCGTGGCTGGAAACTTTTTGCAGATTGGCGTTCAATTGCGGCGCGATGTCGCCGTACGTGCCCTGCGCCACCAGCTCCAAATAGCCTAAAATCACGTTAACCGGCGTGCGCAGCTCATGGGACATAATCGCCAAAAACTCGTCCTTGGCTCGGTTTGCTTTTTCCAGATCTTGGGTCTTCTGCCGGAGCTCGGAAAAAAGATTGGCGTTGCCGACGGCGATGCCGAGGTGATAGGCGGTGGTATTGATCAATTGAAGTTCCGCCGGGGGAAAAGAACGGGTCTGTTTGCTCAATAGATTTATGACGCCCAGTTGCTCGCCGCGGACCTTGAGGGGAATAAACAGCGCGGCGCGGAAGCCGGCGCGCAGCATGGTCTTGCGCGCCGCCAGGCGTTGAAACTCAGGGTCGTTTTCCATGTCTTCGAAGGCCAGTGGCTCGCCGCGACCGACGACCAGTCCAACCAGGCCCTCGCCTTTTTGGTAACTTAGCGGCACCTCAATGTCATCGGATATGCCGTCATGCGCTGCCAGGCGAATCTCGCTCGTCACCTTGTCGACGACGTAAATGCGCGCCGCCTCGAAACCGAAGATTTCGCAAAGTTTGCGCATGCTTTGGTAAAGCAGTGCGTGCATGTCGACAAATTGCGCTGAAATCCCCGCGATCGCGTAAAGGGTGGAGAGTTCCTTGGCTTTCTCGGCGGTATTGCTGAACAAGGAAGCATTTTCGATGGCAATGCCGATCTGCTCGCATATGGCGACAAGCAGATCGATCTCTCCCGCCGCGAGCCGTTTGGGGCTCTTGGCTATACAGGAAAGCGCGCCCCATGATTTTAACTTGGTTTGAATCGGAAACACCCCGAAGAATTTTGCTCCGCAGCCTTTCCAACCTTGTGTTTTGCTTTGTTCGGCGTAACGCGGATCGGTTTGAATGTTCTCAAAAATCACCGGCTCGCCGCTGCGTGCGGCGCGACCGATAATGCCTTCGTCTATTTTAACGACCTGCACCCGACCCCAAAGACTGGGAGTCGAAAAGAATGAAGATTTCAAATGCGCTTCGGTCATCACGTCGTTGAACAAATGGACCGTCGCGCCGTCGAAGTGAAACAGCTCGACGACTGATTTTGCAGCTTCATACAACACCGCGTTTAAGTCGAGAGACTGTGTGATTACCCGGGTGAGCGCGTTCAAAGCCGAAAGCTCGCGGGTCCGCCGGTTCATGCCGTTATAGAGCTGGGAATTATGGATCGCGATTGCGGCTTGGCTCGCCAGATTTTGCAAAACCTCCAGCTCTTCGTCCGTGAAGCGGCGCATTTCCCTGGTGAAAAACGCGATATCCCCCAAAACCTTGTTGTTGTAAACGAGCGGCAATCCGAGGTAAGAGACCAGTCCGGTTTGACGAAAAAAATCGGGATATCGAGTTGTCGGATCTTTAAGCGAATCGGCGACGAAAACAGGCGACTTGGTTTCCAGCACCTTTCGGGTCAACCCATGACCGCCCTCGGGAACCCAACGTTCCCAGTCCTTAACATCGATATGTCGCAACGCCTTTGCGATCACCTTGCCGGTATCGGTATCGACCGCGCGAATGGTCGTCACGGTCGGGCAAGGCAAGAGCGCATCAACGTTTTCGAGAAAGATATCCAGAACGCTCGCGAGATCGAACGTCGACATTGACGCCAGAGTAGCTTCGTGAATGAGTCGTTGCTGGTTGAAATTACGCCGAAGCTGCTCCTCGGCAAGTTTTCGATCGGTAATATCTATAGCCGTTCCGATGACGGCCATCTTGCCGCGATATTTGATCGGCGCGCCGCAATATTTCAGCCAGCGCTCGGTGCCGTCTTTGCGGACGATTTTCAATTCGTAACTCGGATCAACGAGACGGCCCCGCTGGCGCGCCCGCCCGCGCTTTTCAACCATCTGTTGAAAATCCGGATGCACGATCTGCCAGAAATTCATGCCGAGAAGCTCTTTGCTGGAATAACCCGTGAGTGCTTCGGCGGCGGGATTGACGAGTCGATTTTTGTCGCCGGAGAAGATGAACGTAGCCGCGGGAGTCTTGTGGATCAAGCTGCGCAGCTTGGAATCGCCGTCGCGCGCCGGTCGCGCTCGTTGAACGGCAACCTGATTCAAACGGGGGCGGCTCCGCGCCGCAACCTGTTTACTCGAAATTGCTCTTGCCATAAACCCAGCGGAAGAAATTTCGCTATCCGGTTGTCTCTTCGCGTCGCTTATCGGTCTGAAGTTCGAGGCGCGATGTCGTGATGCGTGTTTACGATGTTCGGCATACGGACGGGCCAAACCTCAAGTCTAGGGTCCGTTTACTCTTCTAGCTGCCAAATATCAAGAACCAATGGGCCGGATACGAGGTCGGTGTCGTAGGCCAAGGTTGAGTGTCGAATCGAAGAAGCGCTTATTCGCGTTGAGTTTGGTTGCTGCTGCCAAAAACGCCGAAAACTGCCGTGCTCCCGACCTCGCTGAATGCGCTCTTCACCGCCATGACGCCTAATAGCCGAACGATTTGTTTACCAAAGTAAAGTTCCGGGACAAGACACCGGGTTGGAATTGCGAATGCAGGCGGAGGGGCCGATCGATCAGGCTGTGAAAAAATTCAGTTCTGGCCGCTTACTCGCGCCGCAACTTCACGGCGAATAAATCCCGGCGGGCGGCCGTGCTTGGAGTGAATTTCCAGCCAGCCGCCGCGCGAGTCAACGACGATGACCTTTACTCCCGGCTCAATGTCGCCGATGGAACGTGAAGACTCGCTCGGCGCGGCGTAGACGCGGCTGGGCCGGGTGACCTGAAAGGTTCCGGCTACACGCGGCTGGGGCTTCGCGCTCTGGCGCGCTCGTGAAATCGTTTTGAGATTTTCATTCACCCCCGGTTTGGCCATCGCCTGTTTGACTGTGGGTGCGTCAAAAGCAGGCGCAACATCGGGCGGCGCAGGCTGCGGCTCCGACGCGATTGACTCAGTCTGAGAGGCCGTCTTTGCGGCACTCATCGTTCCGGGGGTGGCCGGCGCTTGCGCCGCTTTGGAACCGAGGAATTGAAAGGCCGCCGCGCCGGTCGCGGCCAACAAAATCAACAGACCGAAAATGCCATAGCTGCGTGCTCGTTTCGGCTTCGGCTGGTCGGTTGCGGCGATGGGTTCATGGGCGGCGGATTGCGGCGCGCTCGATTCCTGCGCCGTCTGATTTTCCGCCTCGCGGTCGAGCAAATTCGGCAGACCTGCCGAAACGACTGGTCTGGTCGTCGGTTCGCTCGCGGCAGGATCAGTATTTTGCGTTTCCGGATTCGCTGACCCTGGCGTCGAATTGACCTTAGGCGTCGTGTCATTCGGGATCGCCATGAGCCGCGCGAATGCGCTGAGATCTTCTTGGAGTTGGCGCTGTTGCTCGGCCAGAGTCGCCTGCTTGGAGAGCACTGCATCGAATGGAGCCCGCAGCGCGGCAAGTCTTTGCCGATTCTCTTGGCCCTCGGCGATGCGTGCTTGCCAGCGGGGAATTTCTTCTTCATGCCGGCGGATTTCTTCGCGCAGCGATTTCTGTGACTCCTCTGCTTCGGCTATATGCTGGCGCAGAGTTTGCGCTTCGGTAAGCATTTCTTGATCCGAGAGCAGTCGCCGTTCGAGCTCGGCGATACGCTCCTCTAATCCCTGCCGCTCTTGACGGTAACGCGCCTCGATTGCATCGATGTCGGGGATGTTCTGTTGTGCCGCTTCGAGCTCGTGGATTTTTCCCCCGCGTGCTTCAATCTCTTGTCGCAGCTCGACGACCTCGGCTTGCAGACCAGCGTAACGATCTTGGCTGTCCTGATTCTGCGGTGGTGCGCTATCGATTCGCGCCTCGCTGGCGGCGAGACGATCGCGAAGCTCTTCTAACTGGGCTTGCAGTTGGTCATTGGCGGCACGTAACCGCGCGGTGTCCGGTGGATCGGCTTGATCACTCTCCCGTGTCGCCTTGAGCTCATCGATGGTTCTTTGGCTCAACTCCAGTTTGCCGGAAAGCGCCTGTAGTTGATTTTGCAAGTCTCGGTTCTGCGCCCGAAGTTCGGCCAATTCCGCGCTATGATCGGGCTGCGGGTCGGTCGGCGCCTGCATTGCAGATCCTTGCCCCGAATTCTCAAGCCTAGTGAGCAGTTCCTCGATTTGGCGACGCTTGGCTTTAAGCTCTCGCTCGGACGCGACCAGGATCGCGCCCAAAATGGCTACCAAGACACCGGCGGACATTAAGATCAAGACGAAAGTGCTATTCATCGTCGCCTCCAAGAGTTTCTTGCTGTTGGGTTTTTATCATTGAGCTACGCCAATTATATGCCAACTAGAGCCCTCTAGTCACGCCTGGTCGAATTAATCCGGTTTTACGCCGTTCTTTGCCATCCCAAGGCAAACTTTGCCGTCTCCCTCTACTGGGTCGCGAACAAAATCGTGAATCGCGGCTAAAAATGTAACTGCCCAAACGGCAAAGCTTTTCTGAAAATTTATGCAACTCCAGTTTGACCCCTCCGCTGGCGATGGAAGATGCCATGGGATATTCAAGGAGAAGTCCGATTGAATCATGGCAACCAAGTTCCAACTCCCACGCGACGGCGACGGCATTTCCCCCGCCGAAGAGCGCGCCATTCTCACCGTCACCTGTTTGGCGGCATTTCTCTTTTTCAACAGTTTTGGCAGCATCGGCGTCGCCTTGCCGATGATCCAGAAACAGTTCGGCAACAGCTTGTCGGAAATCCAGTGGATAAGCTTGATGGGAGTGGTAACGATCTCCAGCCTGTCATTCTGCTTCGGCCGTGCCGGCGGCATTTTCGGCCAGCGGCGGCTTTACAAGATCGGCGTAGCGCTTTATACATTGGGCGCCGGATTGGGCGCCATATCAAATTCGTTCGTGCAGTTGCTGTCGGCGCGCGCGGTAATGGCCGTCGGCTTGGCGATGGCATTGCCGATGTCGACGGCGATTCTGGCAAGTAGTTTTTCACCGAACCGGCGCGGTCAGGTGCTAGGGCTGTTCGCTTCCGCCATCGCAGTGGGCCGGATGACTGGTCCGGCCATCGGCGGGTTCCTGTTGCAATTGGGCGGCTGGCCGTGGATCTTCTGGATGAATTTTCTGGTCGGGGCCGTGGTGACGCTGGCAGTAATCAAAATTTTTAGGGGCATAGGTCAACGCCGTCGCGAGACATTTGATGGCTGGGGTTCTCTGGCTTTGCTGATTGGTTATCCGGCGTTGCTGGTCGGTCTGACCTTCGGCGCGAAATTCGGCTGGGCGTCTGCGCCGGTCGCGCTTGCCTTTGCGGTAGCCGCGGTGGGTCTGGCGAGTTTTGTCTGGATCGAATTGCATACGCCAAGGCCGCTCGTCGATGTCCGTCTTTTCAAACAAAAGATGCTCGCGGCCGCTTTGGCCGCGGTGGCCCTGAGCCAGTTGATTTACAATCCGATTGCGTTGTGCGCGCCGCTCTATCTGCAGAACGTCTTGGGCACTTCGGCACTGATGGCCGGCATCATCCTCGCTATCTTTCCGCTTTCCACCGCGCTTGCATCGCCATTGAGCGGCCGCCTCGCCGACCACTATGACGCTGCTATTGTCGGTGCCGTCGGCCTCGGCATGATCGTGGCAGCCATCGCTTGTTATTCCCGATTGAACGCGGATTCCCATTTAATGTTAGTGGCTTTGGTCCTTGCTCTCCTTGGTTTAGGGGTCGGCTTCTTCACCCCGGCCAATCAAAAAATCGCCTTCGCCGCCATTGGCCGGGAAGACTACGGCGTCCTTGCCGCCATGCTGAGCTCTTTCGGTACAGCCGCCGGCGCCATTGGCACGACCGTTACCGTTGCGCTGATGGAAATCGACGGTGGACGGGATCTTTGGGCCCAGCCGGCGGTGCTCGTCGGTGCGCAGCGCTTCGCATTTGCCTGTCTGGTGCCGGTCGGGTTACTGGCACTCTGGATCGGAAGCAGACGACCGGCGGCCCGGTCGAGCATCCATGCGGCACAAAATTGATACTCATCATTAGCGACGGGCCCGGCGCCCGTCAGAGAGGCGGCATGATCGATGGTCATCGATTTTCAACATCACTATATTCCGGTGGAGTTGGCAAAAAAACGCGGGCTGTACTCGGAAACGGGTAGAACCATGCTGAAGGAAGGCGGCTTGCCGGCCACCACGATGCATCGGCGTCTTTACGATTTGGATTTGCAGCTGCGCGACATGGACGAAGCCGGGGTCGACGTTTCGGTGCTTTCTTGCCTGCTCGGTTGGTCCGCGGCGCTTGAGGAGTGCCGTTTGATTAACGACAATCTCGCCGCGCTGGAAAAAAAGTATCCGCGCCGCTTCGTCGGCTTGGCCCAAGCGCCGATCTTGCAGGGCAAAGCGGCGCTCGGTGAGCTGCGCCGCGCGATCAAGGACCTCGGCCTGCGCGGCGTGACGATTACTTCGCAAATTGACGGTTTGCCGCTCGATGCGCCTGCGCTGGGCGATTTTTATGAAACCGTCTGCGGGTTGGATGTGCCGGTATTCGTGCACCCGGCGCTGGTGCCGACCGGTTACGAGCATCTAAAAGACTACGATCTGCCGCGGGTCTTAGGCCGGGAAGTCGATTTGACTGTGGCGACGACCCGGTTGATCGCCGGCGGCGTATTGGACCGTTTCCCCACGCTCAAGATTGTCATGGCCCATTTCGGCGGCGGCATCGCAGCGGTCAAAGAGCGTCTGATGGGAAAAGGCTACCGTTTCGGCACGCTCAAGAAACCCTTCGGCGAGTACTTCGACAGGGTCTATTTCGACATGGCCGGCTTCGAAGGCGGCATGACCGCGCTTAAATGCGCGCTTGAAGGCATCCGCGCCGAACGACTGGTATTCGCCAGCGATTATCCCCAGGACTTCACCGGCGTCAACAGCGACACCGGCAAGGGGATGCAGGAGCTGAAAAATTATATTGGAGCAGTGCGCGGATTGGCGCTGGACGAAACCGCCAAGCAAAATATTCTCGGCGGCACGGCGGCGCGCTTGTTGAAGCTCGATGCCGCATGATTCGAGCCCGCCGAGTCGTCTCCAAATACCTTCCGCCGGCAGGATTTGCCTGAAATTTTGATTCCAAATCTGCGCTCAATGAAAAGCCGCAGCATCCAACCGCCGTAGCGCCGGGCTTCACTCGCCGGCCGCGGATTTTGCCAAGTTTGCGTCGACGTACCCAGGTTTGTTACCGCGCTTCGATTCGACCTTTAACCAGCCATTGTCTTCTTCGACGACGTTGAGCTTGGTTCCTTTCGATATGTCCGCGATGACGGGATAGTGAAGGCCCGGTCCGCTGCGGACCTGGGTGTCGGTGGCGGCTACGTATTTGCCCTCGGCTTTAGGATCCAGCGTTTCTTTCGTCTCACCCACTGGACCGCTCCAGGGCGTCACTGAAACCATTTCAATGTAGCCGGGCGCATTGCCTTTCTTGGAAACAATCAATACCCAATCGCCGTCTCGACCAACGACGTTGACTCGCGCATCCCGGCCGATTTCGGCGATGGTGCGAAATTGCGGTCCTGGCCCGGTGCGGACCTTGGTGCTGGCCGTCGTCACGTAGACGCGCGCCAGTTCGTTGAGATCGGGAAGCTCTTTTAATTCGCTTTTGGTTTCTTTGTCTTTACAAGCGTAGACGTTCAGACAAAACAAAAACACGATTAACCAGCGGGTTTTATTATTTGCGATTCGATTCATCGGGGCCTCCGAAGGTCACTGGATAGGCGCATTGTAACATGTTTGCGCGCGGTGTTTACGGATAATCGCGATAAGGCATCACCATCGATAGTGATGGGCTGATCGTCTCTAGCGGATTTCCTTCCAAACCTTGGCTAAACTCTCCCCGTGAACGCTTAAATCCCATTCGCAAAAATAGCCGAAAGGGGTGTTCCATACCTGGTAACCGGTCGCGCGCAAGCGTTCGGCAAACTGGTCGAGAAACGCCGCGGCAAAATCCGGCGGTGCGGATTCGCCGCCCAGATGGGAAAAAGAGTGCAGGACGATATTCGTAAACCCGCGTTTGTTGGCGAGCCATTTGACGTGCTTGACCGACTGGCGCAGGACCGAGGCAGCGCGGTCCCCAGCGGCGTCGAATGTCTCCGCATGGATAAAAACAACCACGGCATCTCGAACCTGCTGATCGATTCCTTGATCGGGAACTTCCGGCAGGGTTTTAGAATGAGGCTTCCAGCGAAAACGTTTGGCCTGGAAACAGAGCAGCTTCATCACGCGCCGGTCAATAAAAATCCAGAAAGTTCTTGAGAATCTTTTTGCCCTCTTCGTTGAGGATGGATTCCGGATGGAACTGCACGCCCTCCACAGGAAATTGCCTGTGGCGAACCGCCATGATGATGTCGTTTTCCGCGCGGGCGCTGATCGCAAGGTCGGCTGGCAGGCTTTTCGGATCGATCACCAAGGAATGATAGCGCATGGCGCCAAAGGGATTCTTGACGTCGCGGAAAATTGTCAACGAATCGTGGGTCACATCCGAAAGTTTGCCGTGCATGATCGACGGCGCGCGAACGATTCTGCCGCCGTAAGCGGCGCCGATGGCTTGATGGCCGAGACAAACGCCTAGAATCGGGATGCGCGCGCCGAAGCGCCTGATCGCGGCGCAGGAAATGCCCGCTTCCTTCGGCGTGCAGGGCCCCGGCGATAGGACGATTTTTTCCGGCTGCAGCGCTTCGATCTCGTCAAGCGTGATCTTGTCGTTAAGGTAAACTTTCACGTCGGCGCCGAGCTCGCCGAGATAGTGGTAAAGGTTATAGGTAAAGGAGTCGTAGTTGTCGATCAGCAGAATCATCGTTTTCTCCACTGCTCGGCAAGCTCGACGGCTTTCAGCATGGCGCGCGCTTTATTGAGCGTTTCCTGGTATTCCAGTTTCGGATCGGAATCGGCGACGATGCCGGCGCCCGCGGTGACGTAGACTTTTTTGCCCTTCATCACGATGGTGCGAATGACGATGCACGTGTCCAAGTTACCGTTGTAGCCGAAATAGCCGATGGCGCCGGCGTAGAGACCGCGTTTCTGCGGTTCGAGCTCGCTGACGATTTGCATGGCGCGAATTTTCGGCGCGCCGGAAACCGTGCCGGCGGGAAAGGCGGAGACGAAGAGATCGAAGGAGGTTTTGCCGGCCGCCAGTTTGCCGCGCACGTTGGATACGATGTGGATCACGTGCGAGTAGCGCTCGATGGCCATCAATTCATTGACTTCGACCGAGCCGATCTCGGCGACCCGGCCGACATCGTTGCGGCCGAGATCGACCAGCATGATATGCTCAGCACGCTCTTTCGGATCGGCGAGCAGATCGGCTTCCAGTTCGCGCTCTTCTTCCGGCGTGGCGCCGCGGCGGCGGGTCCCGGCGATGGGGCGCAACTCGATGGTGCCGCCGGTGAGCCGAACCATGGTTTCCGGCGATGAGCCGATCACCCGCAGCTCTTCGAGTTCCAGGTAAAACATGTAGGGGGATGGGTTGATAAAGCGCAGGGCGCGATAAATTTCAAAAGGATCGGTGGTGGTTTCCGTCTCCAGGCGCTGACAGAGGACGACTTGAATGATATCGCCCGCCTTGATGTATTCCTTGGCCGTGGCCACGGCTTTCTCGAAAGCCCGGGGTGATAAATTCGAGCGAAATTTTCTTCGTCCTTCACTCTGGGTCAAGTCTCGCGGCTCGATGCCGCGCGGCTTTTTTTGCAGACTCGAAATGACCTTGCGAACACGCTTGAGCGAGGCATCGTAAGCACGGCGAAGATCGGTCTGATTATCGAGCTGCACGTTATCGATGACCTTGATCGTATGTTTTAGGTTGTCGAAGGCGACCAGGGTCTGCACGAAGACGAAAAAAATCTCCGGCGCATCCAGCGGGTCCGGTTTATCGTTGACAATCCCGTGGACCTGTTCGACGGCATCGTAGGACACGTAGCCGAGCGCACCGCCGAAAAAGGGCGGCACGCCGGGCACCTTGACCGGACGGCAACCCTCTAACAAATTCTCCAGCATCTTGAGCGGGTCTTCGCAGGTCAGCTGCCGCGATTTCCCGCGTTCGATTATCTCGACTTGCTTGCCGCGCGCTTTGAAGATGCGGTACGGACGCGTACCCAAAAACGAAAAGCGCGCCCAGCGTTCGCTGCCTTCGACGCTTTCGAGCAGAAACGAGTAACGGTCCCGCTCGAGCCGCTTAAAAAACGACAGAGGTGTTTCGAGATCCATGAGCAGTTCCTGGTACACCGGGACCAAATTGCCTTGTTTAGCGAGCGCGCAAAAATCTGGGTAGGTTGGTTGAATCATTTTTTCTTGTTCTGAGAAAATAAAAAGGGCCATAAGTTTACCACCTATGGCCCTAACCGTATTCACTTTTTTTACAGGGATCAGCCATGGCGGAGACGCTGTCTCATGGGCCAGCACCACCAAGTGAGAGCTAAGCATTCACGCTGTGATTGCCGATTCATGACGCCATATTGCCGTATTGGATTTTGCCGGTCAAGCTCGCCGTTCAGGGCGTCCTATGTCGGCTGGCGCCAACTCATACTTAGATGGTTCTATTTATTGAATTCGAGAAATCGGCTCCCAGGACAAAACGGTAAACCTCCTTGGTTATCGTTCCATTCCCGAATGATCCACGATTGCCCCATTTGGAAATCATCGATTCAAAGCACCGATCGCTTTGTCAAAGCTGTTTTCGCGGTCGATTAGCCATCCTAAGCCGTAAATTTTAGGCCCGGCCCGTCGTCCGGAGGCCGTTTGACAACGATAGACCGCCGAGTTAGGTTAAAACGCCTTTTTGGAATCGGCCCAAGGGGCGATGAAGTTCGTATTTTAAGCGAGACAAGCGACACCCAGGAGGAAACATGGTTCGGCGCGAGAAATCCAATTACGTCATTCAATCAGTCTCGCACGCGCTCGATGTATTGGAACAATTCAATGGCAACGTCGATGAAATCGGTGTCACCGAGTTGAGCAAGCGGCTAAAGCTGCACAAGAACAATGTTTTCCGATTGCTCGCAACGCTTGAGGCCCGCGGCTACATCGAACAAAATAAAATTAGCGAAAATTATCGTTTGGGATTGCGCTGTTTGCAATTGGGACAAACCTTTATCCATCAAATGGGCTTGCTCGTGCAGTCGCGCTCGATTCTCGAGGAACTAACCCAGTTGACCCAAGAAAGCGCCTACGTCGCGATTCGCAAGGGCAGCGCGATTATTCCGCTCGATTTCGTCGAACCGGCGCGGACGGTGCGCGTGGTGTCCTTCTTGGGCACGGTACTGCCGGCGCACTGCACTGCGGCCGGAAAGATACACTTGGTGTTCGAAGCCGAAGGGATTGCGGCTCAAACCTTGCCGGAGCGATTAGAGCGGTTCACGGACAAAACCATCGTCGACAAAGCGGCCTTACGCGAGCAGATGAAAACCATCGGGGAGACCGGATACGCGGTGGAGCGAGGTGAATTTGCCGACGACGTCAATGCCGTCGCGGTTCCGGTGCGTGATTACACCAGGTCGCTCGTGGGAACCCTGGCCGTCGTCGGGCCGGCGCACCGGTTAGACGACATAGCGGTCAGTGACGAAATCGCGCCGGCGCTGCTCAAGGCGGGCGGAGAGCTCTCCAAGCGTTTGGGCTTTCCCGCGTGAGCCAAGAAACCGCGTGACACCGGGGGAATTTCTCGCGCTGGGCAATTCTCACCGACTCAGGATTATCCAGATTACCGTCGTAGAACCTTAGAAAATCTTTGGCGCCGGTCCGAGTCTTTCTCAAGCTCGTTTTGACAAGCGCTTCGTCTCAACGATAAGAAAGAGCCAACGGAGGTCTAAAGGCCCGCTATGCTGACCTTAGTCGAAAAACTTCTTTTTGTTCTGTTTGCGCTGGGATCGCTCTATTATGGCGGGACTCAATTTTATGCCGTCTACCGCGCCATCGCCCGCGGCAAGCCGGAAACGCGCATGGATAATCTCAGCGCGCGCATTGGGCGGGCTCTCTGGATTGTCTTGACGCAAAAGTCAGTATTTAAAGCGCGGCCACTGGTTTCATTCCTGCACGCTTTGATTTTCTACGGGTTTGTCTTTTATTTTCTCGTCAATCTAGTCGACGTGCTCGAAGGCTTATTTGGCATTCACGCGCGCGGCGGAGCCTGGAACCTGTTTAACCTGCTCGCCGATCTGCTGACCGCTTGCGTGTTGATCGGCATTTTCGGAATGTTGATTCGCCGCCTGTTTGTGCGGCCCAAGGACTTTGATTTCCCCGCCAATGTGCCGCTCCAGCCAATGGTTCGCGCCGGAATTTTTCGCGATTCCACGCTGGTGGCCGGTTTCATTGTTTTTCACGTCGGTTGCCGGATGTTGTTCAAAGCGACGCAGCTCGCCATTGACGGAGCCGATTCATTCCAGCCGGTAAGCTCGCTCTTCGCGGCGGCTTTAACCGGATCCTCAACCGGCGCGCTCGATTTACTCAACCACGTCTTCTGGTGGGGTGCGTTGGGGTCGATTTTGCTGTTTATTCCTTATTTCCCGCGCTCGAAGCATATCCATCTTTTCCTCGCGCCGATCAACCTGGCGTTAAAGAAAGACAAGCCGGGCGTGCTGCAGCCGATGGATTTCGAGAAGGAGGAGGTGTTTGGCGCGGCGAAGCTCGAAGACTTTACCTGGCCGCGGTTGTTGGATTCCTACAGCTGCATCATGTGCAACCGCTGCCAGGATGTTTGCCCCGCGACCAATACCGGAAAAGCGCTTAGTCCCGCGGCGATTCTGATCAACGAGCGCTACGAGTTGAATAAAATATTGCCGGCTTTCGCCGACGGGCAGCAAAGCCCGCGGCCATTACTTGATTTTGCGCTAAATGAAGAGGCGGCGTGGGCCTGCACGACCTGCAACGCTTGTATCGAAGTCTGCCCGGTGGGGAACGAGCAGATGCTGCATATCCTCGACGTGCGGCGCGAGCGGGTGCTTAACGCGGCGGAATTCCCCAAGGGTTTGCAGAACACCTTTAATCATATGGAGCGCGCCGGCAATCCTTGGGGCATGGCCGCCGACGAACGTCTCGCTTGGGCCAAGGATTTGCCGTTTGCCGTGCCGACCTTGGCGCAAAAATCCGATCCTGAAGTGCTCTATTGGGTCGGTTGCGCGGTGGCCTTTGATCCTCGTGCGCAAAAAATCGCCCGAAGTCTAGCGGCTATTTTCAATGCCGCCGGCTTGGATTGGGCCGTGCTCGGCAAAGAGGAAAAGTGCACCGGCGATACGGCGCGACGCACCGGCAACGAGTACCTCTTTGCGCAAATGGCGGAAGAAAACATCGCGGCTTTAAACCAGATCAAAGCCAAAACCATCGTGACGACCTGTCCCCACTGTTTTCATACCCTCGCCAACGAATACCCGCAGTTCGGCGGTAATTACACGGTAAAGCATCACACCGAGTTCATCGATGAGCTGATTCGCGCCGGCCGGGTAAAGCTCGCGACCAACGGCGCCGGTGCGGTGACCTATCACGATCCTTGCTATCTCGGCCGCCACAACGGCATTTTCGATCAGCCGCGTGGCTTGATTCAATCCACCGGCGCCAAGGTCAGCGAACCGAGCCGCAATGGTAAGAACAGCTTTTGCTGCGGGGCGGGCGGCGGCCAATTTTGGAAAGAAGAAGAAAAGGGCAAAGAACGGGTAAGTACCAATCGTTATCGCGAGCTCAAGATGACCGGCGCCAAAACCGTCGCCACAGGTTGTCCGTTCTGTATGCGCATGATCACTGAAGAGGCTGCCAAAGAGGAGCCTGACACCGCCATGGAAATCCTGGATGTCGCCGAAATCGTCGCCAACAGCCTCGCCGGTTGATATGCGCCCGCGACGCCTGCTGTTTTTTCCCAACTTTCTTGCCGCGCTCAGCATCGTGGCGGCGTGCGAGGCCCAACCCAGGGTCACAATATCGACCAAGGCGGGGCGTGAGATAGTCTTTCAGGTCGAGGTTGCCGACACCCCGGCTAAGCGGCAAATGGGCCTCCAGTATCGCCGCGAGTTGGCCGGCGACCGCGGCATGATTTTTTTGTTTGCCGCGGAGTCCCCGCAAACCTTCTGGATGAAGAACACGCCAATCCCCCTGGATATGATTTTTATCAATCGCGGGCGCAGGATCGTCGGCATCGTCGAACACGCGGTGCCGTTTTCACTGGATTCGCGGTCGGTCGGCCTGCCCAGTCAGTTTGTCTTGGAAATCAACGGCGGTTTGGCCAAAAAACTTGGCATTGAAAGCGGCGACAGTGTGCGCTTCGACGGCATTCCGGCGGCACCCGTGACCGAATAAAAAGGGATCGCGAGCATGGCCCGCGACCCCTTTGTCCTTGAACGCGGTTGGCGGTTAAATTTCCGCAAAGAAATAGGGCTGCACCGGCACGAGCTTTTCCTCGTAAGAATCCGGATACATAAACCACAAGGTCGCGGCGATGCTGCTCAACAGCGAGTTGCCGTCCTGCGGCGTAAAGCAGGTGCCGATGATTTCTTTATCGCCGCGCATCGCCAGACTCTGGGTGACGATTACCGTTTGGTTGAGAATCCTGCCGAACATGCCGTGATCCCGGCCAAAAGAAAACACCGATGCGGACGATTTTTTGTGCGTGAGCGCGACCCGTGAATTGGCCTTGAGACGACGCATCAGTTCTTCTTTGTTGATGCCGCGCCGCAGCTTCAGATCGAAGTGAATCGTGTGCATGTACTGTGTGTTCAGCTTCAAAGCAGAGGAGTAGATATCAAGGTCTAAGCCTAGGGTTTTGAACAGGTAATGGGCGTCGCGACCTTGGTGGGTACCAAACTTCGGATCGTCGTGTTTGCCTGCTTCGGGAGCGGGGATGAAATCTCCTTCCTGGCTTAGATCATTGGCGCGACGCATGCACACAAAGCGACTTTCGGCGAGGTTATTTTCCTTTTCCGGACCCAAGGCGATCGTGTCGATCAGCACCGCCAAGTTGTGGGTGTTGCAGCTTACGACTTGAATGAACTGGTCCTTGCCTTTCTCGAGCGCTTTGTCATTGATCCCGCGGGCGTACTTCTTACCGAAGCCGTCTTCGCTGCCCTGGGCAATGAAGCCGCGGCCGTTACCGGCATATTTGTTATAAATCTTTTCCTTGTTCTCATTGCCCACCGGGGTGCAGTCGATAATCACGTTGGCGCGCTCGATCGCCTCTTCAGCCTCGAGGCTCGGCTGCATGCCCATATCGACGAACTTTTGCCAACGGTCTTTGTCGACGGCGAGCTTCGCGCCTTGCCTGCACGACACCTTCACTTTGGACCGGTCGGTGATCAACGGAGTACGCTTGTGAAACGTCACTTCATCAATCCCGAATTGCTCTTTGAAGGTTGACAAAATGCCGATCAGCGGCTCGCCGATAGTTCCGGTTCCGACGATGTGAACTATCTTTTTCTGCGCCATAAACTCCCATCCGGGGTTTTTTTATTACGCAAATAGTAGCTCAAACCATACAAGCAATCAACATGATTTTGTCCCATCCGCCGTTCCTGTACTGCGAATTTGTTTTCCGCAAACGAGTTTAATCGACAAATACTTATGTGTTAACATTTCAATTCGGGAGGGAATATGGCGATCGAAACATTGCCGGCGGCTTTCTTTAGCGACAATTTCGGCATCCGCTCGAACGACCTGCAAAAAGTGGTCGACACGGCTCTGGGCAAAAAGGCGGACTATGCCGACCTCTATTTTGAATACCGGAGAAACGAAGGGGTGGGGCTGGAGGAGGGACTGGTCAAAAACTGCTCCCAGTCCACGGCCAACGGGGTCGGGGTCCGTGTTCTTGCCGAGACTAAGACCGGTTATGCCTACACCGACGATATCACCATAGAGAAGCTCGAAATTGCGGCGCGGACCGCGCAGTACATCGCCCAGAATCGATCTTCGCAAACGCCGGCGCCGGTGGGGCAGCCGCGCGGCGAGCACCACGATCTCTACCCGGTAAAGACGCCGGTTAACGACATCGCTTTGGAAAATAAAGTGGAACTGCTTTACGAAATCGACAAATTTACCCGCGCTATGGACCCCCGGGTGAAAAATGTTTTTGTCTCCCTTGGCAGCGAATACAAAGTGATTCTGGTGGCGACGTCCCAAGGCGTGGTTGTCGGGGACATTCAGCCGCTCACGCGGCTTAACGTTACCTGCATCGCCGAGGAAAACGGCAACCGGCAGATCGGCAGTTTCGGCGGCGGCGGCAGGGTCGAGTTTGGTTTCTTCGTCGACCACAAGGATTGGGAGAGATACGCCCAGCAGTCGGTGCGCCAGGCAATTCTCAATCTGAGCGCCGTCGATGCGCCTGCGGGTACCATGGACGTGGTTTTGGGCAGCGGCTGGCCGGGCATTCTGCTCCACGAAGCGATCGGTCACGGACTCGAAGGCGATTTCAATCGCAAAAAGACTTCCGCCTTCACCGATCGAATCGGCCAGAGAGTGGCGTCGGATTTATGCACCGTGGTCGATGATGGCACGATTCCGTCCCGGCGTGGATCGGTCAATATCGATGATGAGGGCACGCCGACGCATCGGACAGTGCTGATTGAAAAAGGCATTCTCAAGGGCTACCTGCAAGATAAACTCAACGCGGGATTGATGAAGATGCCGCTCACGGGCAACGGGCGGCGTGAAAGCTACGCGCATATTCCCATGCCACGCATGACCAACACGTTTATGCTCGCTGGCGAATCTTTGCCTGAGGACGTTATCCGCTCGGTCAAAAAAGGGCTGTATGCGGTTTCCTTCGGTGGCGGCCAGGTGGACATCACCAGCGGTAAATTCGTGTTCTCGGCCAGCGAGGCTTATCTCATCGAAGAGGGCAAGGTCACCAAGCCGGTCAAGGGTGCCACGCTAATCGGCAACGGTCCCGATGTGTTGACCCGAGTATCGATGGTGGGCTCGGATCTAAAGCTAGACGAGGGCGTCGGCACCTGCGGCAAGGACGGACAGTCGGTTCCGGTCGGCGTCGGTTTGCCGACGATTAAGATCGACGGGCTGACCGTCGGGGGGACGAAGGCATAACAAATACCGTTCAAGCCGTATATCAGAAGCATCCGAAACGTTTTGAACGAATTGTAGGAAACTTATGGAACGCATGGAGTTGAGCCAAGACTTAGGCCGGGAAATCCTTTCCATGGCCAAAGCCAAAGGAGCGTCGCAGGGCGATGTCATGATGGCGGAGAGCGAGTCGTTCTTTGTCACGGTACGCATGGGCGAGGTGGAAAAGATCAGCCAGGCAGGCGAGAAGCGCTTGGGGTTGCGGCTTTTTTTCGGTAACAGCTCCGCCTCGGCATCGACCTCCGACATTTCCGGGAAGTCGATAGAGAAACTGGTCGACGACACCGTACGCATGGCCAAGGTGACGGCGCAGGACCCCCATGGCGGTTTACCGGAGGCTTCCGAGATGGCTCGCGAGCTTCCTGAGCTCGACTTGAGCGATGACGGTGCTAGGGCGGTTTCGGTTGACGAGAAGATTCAAATTGCCCTCGATGCCGAGAACGGCGCTTTAACTTACGATCCGCGTATTACCAATTCCGAAGGGGCGGAATTTTCCAATCAATTCGGCCGGGTGATCTATGCCAACAGCCACGGCTTTGCGGGCAAATACGCCGGGTCGACCTTCGGCCATTCAGTAGCCCCCGTGGCGTCCGAGAATGGCGCCATGCAGCGCGATTATTGGTATTCATCCAACCGAAAATTCTCCAAGCTCGAATCGCCCCGAAGCGTCGGCGAGAAAGCCGCGCAGCGGGTGCTGCGCCGGCTCGGCGGGCGCAAGGTCAAGACTTGCGAGGTGCCCGTCGTCTTTGATCCCGAGATGGCTGCTTCGTTGCTGCGTAGCCTGGCCTCGGGGATCTCCGGCTACTCGTTGTACAAAGGCGCGTCGTTCTTGGCCGGCAAGCTGGGCACCAAGATCGGCTCCGGGCTGCTTTCCGTAATCGACGACGCGACCATACCCGGCGCGCTGGCGTCACGCCCGTTTGACGGCGAAGGATTGCCTACCCGGAAAAAGGTCGTCGTTGAGAAAGGCGAGCTGCAAAGTTATTTGCTCGACACCTACAGCGGCAAAAAACTGGGCATGAAATCCACCGGCAACGCGTCGCGCTCGGTGGGAGAGCCGCCCGGGGTGTCGCCCGCGAATTTCTATTTGTCTCCAGGTCATGACACGCCGCAGCAAATTATCAAATCCGTGAAAGGCGGTTTGTACGTCACCGAGATGATCGGTTTCGGTGTCAACATGGTCACCGGCGACTATTCGCGCGGCGCTGCCGGGTTGTGGATCGAAAACGGCGAGCTGACCTATCCGGTGGAGGAGATTACGATTGCCGGTAATTTGAAAGAGATGTTTCAGAACATCGAGAGGGTGGGTAACGATCTTGAATTGCGCGGGCGAATTGCCTCGCCAACGATTAAAATCTCTCAAATGACCGTGGCCGGCGATTGAAAATCGACGATGGATTATTTGTTATCGTCGATCCTTGATTTCACTTACAATACCTGAAATCCGGCCTTCAGTGCCGCACGTAAAAACTCGTCGATGTGCGATTGGCTTGGATCGAACTCGAGCACCGCGACGCTGCGTTCCAAGCTGAAGTCGATTTTGCCGACGCCGGGCAACGCTTGGAACGCCTGACGCAGTGTTGGCAGATCCTCCGTTTTAAGATTCGCGATCGACAGTATGGCGGTTTTTGTGCTCATCTTGCCTTGCTTGTTTTTAAATTTGACAAAACTTTCTTCAATTCGCAAATCCACGGCAACCCACCGCGGTTTACAATTTAATTTCACGCAAAATAATTTTCATCACGCGGCAATTTTCTTGACCTGCACGGCCCGGATATGTGACAGTAATCCCGTCCATTCAATGCGGCGGTAATGACGGTGACGTACCGCACGACGCCTGTGAGAACAGCGGCGTTCGTAGGGAGGTGCTAATATGGCTTACGATGTGGATAAGCTTTTAACTATGTCGCAAACCGAGCTCGACGCTCTTTTCACCAATAGCCCGGTCGGCAATATCCCGGATGGAGAAGCCGATGGCACGGCGATCGTTGCACCGGGAACAAATTTCAGCCCGACCATCGCCAAATTTGTCAGTACCTTTGCCTGGCAAGGAAAAGTTTTTGACGCAAAGAAAGGCGCCCTTAAAAATAGGATTCTTCCGTTCGGGCTCAACGCGATCATTGCCAAGGTCTATAAGGGGCCGAGTTGGCTCGACGGCAAAGAATGCATCGTCTTGGACTATTCGGATACTTCGATCATCGCCCAGTGGATTCGCGATGAAATCCGCGAAATCCAGCCTAAGCTGTACTTGGGAAAAGTTTACTGGGAAAAAAAGCGCCTGATTGACTTTGCGTTGAAGTTCTAATCGGCTCGCAAACTATCAAGCGGTCTGACGATTTGGTGCGGCCCGGAAGTGTGGTCGAGTGGTTTGCAGTTGCTGGTGTCGTGGATGTTGTTCGCTCCTCTTCTGCGTTCCGGAAAGCTTTCTTCCTCCCTTCTCAACCGTGAAACGGTGTGGTTTTAGCGAGCAAGGACCAAAGCACTCGGCTCAGAATGTTTTCTTTCCGGTTCTCGCGAGCGGGCTTTGGCCAGCGTCCTTGGCGGAGGTTGATGCCAGATGAATAGCAATAGTCAATTGTCGCGAGGTCAAAGGATTTTATACCGTATCGGTATTGTTGCGATCGTTGTGCTGGTGATCGCTTTGTCGGCCGGGGGATGGTTGTTGGGCCGTTTCGGCGCTGATCAAGCCGTGGAGTACAAGGATGATCTCGATCATTTCAAGTACGGCTCGCTCGGCAGCGAGCATGAGTTCGGCATGCCCTATTGGATTTGGCGCGCCTTGCCCGAGCTTTTTGCCGACAAGCTTCCCGGCCAAGGATTGGAGTCTGTGGGCTTTGTCTTCGAAAAGGGCAAGGTCTTGCCCGCCGGCATGTCGCAGCGCCGCTATCTGGGCTTCGATCTGGTTTGGTTGAACTGCGCGATTTGCCATACCGGCACCGTGCGCGAGACGCCGCAAAGCGAGCAGAAGGTCTATGCCGCCATGCCGGCCAATACATTCAATTTTCGCGCCTTCACTCGCTTTCTCTTCGCCATCGGTGCAGACCGACGCTTTACCCCGCGTGACATCATCCGTCAGATCAACGTCATTCGGCGGCGCGAAGGACTTGGTCGGTTGCCGCTGATAGATCGGTTGGTGTTCCGCTTCTACGCCATTTACTACATGCGCGAGCGGCTGCTGACGCTGCGCGACCGCTTGGATTTCATCAAAGCGGAGCCGGAATGGGGTCCGGGTCGCGTCGATACTTTCAATCCGTTGAAAGCGTATTTCAACTTTCCGCCCGAGAAGCTCTCTAAACAGGAGCTCATTGGTACAACCGATTTCCCGTCGATCTGGAATCAGGGACAGCGCGAAACTCTGAAAATGCATTTGCACTGGGATGGCAATAACGTATCGCTCGAAGAGCGCAATCGCAGCGCCGCCATGGGAACCGGCATTACGCCGCCCACCGGTGACCGGCAGAGCCTGAAGCGTGTCGCCGATTGGTTGCGCAAGCTTTCATCGCCGCCTTATCCGTTTGCGATCGACAAAAATCTCGCCGCCCAGGGCGTGCCGGTTTACAAAAAATACTGCGCCGAGTGCCATGGCGCCGACGGCAAGGACTTTCGCGGCGAATACGCCGGCAAAGTCGTGCCGATCGAAGAGATTGGCACGGACCGGCATCGGCTGGACTCTTACACTTACGATGTCGCGGTGAATCAAAATATGATCTTCGCCGGCTATGGGGAGGAGCGCTTCAGCCACTTCCGTAAGACCTTTGGCTACGCTAACAGCCCGTTGGACGGGCTATGGCTGCGGGCGCCCTACTTGCACAACGGTTCGGTGCCGACCCTGCGCGACCTGCTCGAGCCGAGTGATAAACGGCCGGTGAAATTTTACCGCGGCTACGATGTCTACGATCGGAAGAAAGTCGGTTTCGTATCCGATGTGGCTGAAGAAAAGGGGCGGAAGTATTTTCTTTACGATACTGCAGAGCCGGGCAATGCCAACAAAGGCCATGAGGGTAAGCGCTACGGAACCGAGCTTTCGGCCGCGGCAAAGGACGCGCTCGTCGAGTATCTAAAGACTTTCTAATGAGCCGCTCCGCGCTGCCCAGCGACGGACGGAGGAACGATGGCTGAAGCACAAAGAAAAAAATCCCGCTGGATAATCTATTTGCTCCTGTTGCTCATCCTGGCCGGTGTCGGCGGCGCCATCGGCTGGTATAAGTTCTTCCGCGCCGAGCCGCAGCCCGACTGGGTGACCGCGACGCCGGACATGCGCTTTAAATACGGCTCCATCGGCGCTGAGTACGACGCTGGCATTCCGTACTGGATTTTCTTTGTGCTGCCGCGCATGTTCCCGGAAAAATTACCCGGTCCCGGCGGCTATGCGTCGTTGGGCGTGGCCTGGGAACAAGGCCAAGAGCTGCCCATCGGCTTTACCAAGAAAACCATCGGCTTCCCTAGGGTCGCCAACAACTGCGCATCCTGCCACACGGCAAGCTATCGCAAGAGCCCCAATGACAATCCGGTGTTTGTGCCGACCGGGCCGAACCACACGCTCAACCTTCAGGCATTTTTTCGTTTCGTCGTCGATTGCGCTAGAGACCCGCGTTTCAACGCGGACGAGATCATGAGCGAGATCGCGCTCGTCTACAAATTGCCGCTGCTCGATCGGTTGATTTACCGCTACCTGCTGATCCCGATCACGAAAAAGCGTTTGCTCGAACGGGAGAAGCAATTTCAATGGGTCTACCATAGAGACTTTCCGTTGTGGGGACGCGGTCGCGATGACGCCATGAACCTCACGAAATATTTTCTGCTCAACTGGCCGATGGATGACAGCATCGGCCCCACCGACATGCCCTCGGTGTGGAACCTAAAAAAATACAAACCGGAAAAGGGCATGCTGATGAATCTCGCCGGCGACAGCCACGATGCGCGCTCGGTGATCATCGACTCAGCGCTCGGCTTGCTCAGCGCTGCGCCGCACAATCGAGATGACTTCCTCAAAGAGATCGACTGGCTGGTCAAATATCTCAGCGAAAAGCAGGCTCCCAAGTATCCCTTTCCGATCAATCAACAACAGGCCGGAGCGGGCAAGGCCGTGTTCGACGCCAACTGCGTCGGCTGCCATGCCAGCGAGCGCACCGGCAAGCGCGTGCCGGTCGATGAAGTGGGGACCGATAAAGAGCGACTCAAGACCTGGAGCAAGAAGGCAGCCATCGAATCGAACAAGGTGGTGCGCAGCTTCGGCATCGAGCGGGCCGGCCTGGTGGAGAACGAACCGAGCGGTTATATCGCGGCCTTCCTCGACGGCATCTGGCTGCGCGCACCCTATCTGCACAATGGCTCGGTGCCGACGTTGCGCGATCTGCTCCGGCCGGCCGCCGAGCGGCCCAAGGTATTTTACCGTGGCTATAACGTTTACGACCCGGCGGATGTCGGATTCGTGACCCAGGGCCCGGAGGCCGAGCGGGTCGGCACCAAATACGACGTAAGCGAGCGGGCCAGTGGTAATCAGGGACATGAATTCGGCGCGAATCTGCCGGCCAAAGACAAGGACGCGCTGATCGAATATTTGAAGACCCTGTGACGCCGGAGAGCGTGTTTAGACCGTGAAAAGAGCGCGGCGTTCTGCTGGCGTGGCGGCGCCGGGTTTTGCGGAGGAACAAGAATGAAGAGCTTTAGATTGGACAACCTTGCAATCTTTTTCGTCATCGTTTTTCTAGTTTTGGGGTGCGGCAAAAAATCGCCCGAGCCCGGCACAGTCAAGGACGAAGCGCTGATGGTGGGGCGCATGGCGGAGAGCTTTCCGGCGGCCGATGAGGACTATTTCAAAGACATGGATGGCGCGGTGGAACTCACCGCAAACGAAATCAAAGGAAGAAACAACTGGATCGTTTGGACCGGCGGCAACGATCGCTTCTGGGATTACCTGGGGAACAATAGCTTCGGCGCCTTGGATTTTTTGAAAACCCTCTCCTCTCATCCGAGCATCAAACACTACAGCCGGGACAACCGCTGGCGCTATCTCGGCCTGGTCAACGAGCCTTGCTTCGAGAAGGCCAAGGGGCCGCGCGCCGACCGCTTTGGACTTTGGCTCGACGCTCGCAGCAAAGATTGCCCGCCCGATCCTTTCGAGAACGAGCAAAAATATCCCGGCGTCAAGATCGGTGCGCGGGGTAAAAATATTGCGGCCGGCTCCTATTATGGCTACGCGAGCGGCGTCGTGGGATTGCGGCTTTTTCCAAATCCGGCTTTCGATGAGGCGGCGGCAAAAAAATGGGACCCGGAACGCTACTACAGCGATCCCAAATATTATAACGATAAGAATTTAGTCCGTCCCTACCGCGTCGGCATGTCCTGCGGCTTTTGTCATGTCGGCCCGAGCCCGGTGAAGCCGCCTGCAGATCCGGAACATCCGAAGTGGGAGAATTTGAATTCCAATCCCGGCGCGCAATATTTTTGGGTGGATCGGGTGTTTTTCTGGGACAAGGACGACGCCAGTTTCGCCTTTCAGCTGTTCCATACTTCGTTGCCGGGAACGCTGGATACTTCATTCATCTCCACCGATTACATCAACAATCCACGCACCATGAACGCGGTCTATAGCATTGGGCCGCGCTTGGGGCCGGCGCTGCGCTGGGGCAAGGAAAAACTTGCAGGAGGCGGTCTCAAAAATAAACAATTCCAAGATTTCAAACAAACCGCGGCATTGTCTCAGTTCTACCAAGCGCCGGACTCGGTATTCACGCCGCGCGTGCTCAAGGACGGCTCCGATTCCGTCGGTATTCTCGGCGCGCTCAATCGCGTATTCATCAACATCGGGCTTTTCAGCGAAGAGTGGATTCTTCATTTCAACCCGCTGGTCGGCGGCAAGAAGATCACCCCGATCCGGATCGATGGTGCGGAGAAAAACTCCAGCTATTGGAATGCCACGGTGAATCAGACGGCCGACGTGGCTTTGTTTTTCCTCAAGACCGCCAAGCCCGACCGGCTCAAGGACGCACCGGGAGGAGCAAAGTTTCTTAGCACGGACAAAGCGACGCTCAGCCGCGGCAAGATCGCGTTTGCGACTACCTGCGCGCGCTGCCATTCGAGCAAGATTCCCGAGGCGCCGGCCAGCGTCGACGATTCCAACTGGGATCAATATTGGACCTGGACCAAAACCGACGACTTCAAAGACAAAATGAAAGCCATCGTGCTGGCCGACGATTTTCTCACCGACAATTATCTTTCCACCGAGCGCCGGATTTCCGTGACCCTGTTGCAGACCAACGCGTGCAGCCCGCTGGCGACCAACGCCTTGGGCGGCAACATCTGGGATAATTTCTCGTCACAAACTTATAAAGATTTGCCGTCGGCCGGCAAAATGACGCTCTACAATCCGATCGACGGCGGCCCGTTCGAATACGAATTGCCGGCCGGTGGCCGGGGATACACGCGCGTGCCGTCGTTGATCAGTCTGTGGTCGACCGCGCCGTTCTTGTTGAATAACTCGGTAGGCAAGTTCAACTGGAGTCCTGCCGTCGACTCGCGCATGGAGTCGTTCAACGATGCAATCGAAAAAATGCTCTGGCCGGAAAAGCGCGACAAGGATCCGATTCTCGGCGATAAAGTTCCGGGATTCATCTATCGCACGACGGCGACGAGCTACATCAAGGCTCCCGCCGGCTACTTGCCGGCAGGCTTAGGAAAGCTTTTGAGTTGGGGTGATTGGCTGCACAATCTGTTGCCGTGGCTCTTCAGCGAAGGGATGGTCAAAATCGGCCCCATCCCCAAGGGAACACCGGTGAGTCTGTTGACCAACATCGATCTCGAGACCGACAAACTCGATCTCGCCAAACTCTTGCTCAAGATGAAAGAAGATCTCATTCGCGTCGAGGGCAAGAGCGAAGAAGAGGCGGCCCGGGTGTTCAAAAACCTGGTTCCCGATCTGCTCAAAGTGAGCAAGTGTCCAGATTACGTGGTGAACAAGGGGCATTACTTCGGCACGAGCCTCTTCAAGGAAGAGCCGCCGTTGAGCGACGACGATAAACACGCGCTGATCGAGTTCTTGAAGACTTTTTGACTGTCGCTCGGAAACATTCTGCGAAATGTCTGACGCCGCCGCGCTCGCGCGCGAATACGAATACATCGTCGTCGGTTCGGGCGCGGGCGGCGGCACCTTGGCCGCACGCTTGGCCGAGGCCGGCCATTCGGTGCTGCTGCTCGAAGCCGGCGGCGACCCGCTAAGTTTGACCGGCGAGCGCCTGCCAGAAGACTATCAAGTTCCCGCCTTTCACGCCTTCGCTTCGGAAAATCCCGCCATGAAGTGGGATTTTTTCGTGCGCCATTACGACAACGAGGAGCGCCAGCGAAAAGACTCCAAGTACACGTCGGAACGACGCGGCGTGCTCTACCCGCGCGCGGGCACGCTGGGCGGCTGCACTGCGCACAACGCCATGATCCTGGTCTATCCGCACAACGCGGACTGGGATTATATCGCGAAGCTCACCGGCGATTCGACGTGGCAAGCCACAAACATGCGCGGTTATTTTGAGCGACTCGAAGATTGCCGGCATCGCCCGCTGTATCGTTGGTTGAAAAAACTATTCTTCGTTAATCCGAGCGGTCACGGTTTCGCCGGTTGGTTGCCTGTGGAACGGCCGCGGCCGCCACGCAAAGCGTTGCGCGACCGGGAAATGATGGACGTGATCGAGCGCTCGGCCTTGGGCGCCATCGCCGAGCTGGAGCACCCGCTCAAGCGTTTCTTCTGGTTCCTCCGCGCCAAGGGCGATCCCAACGACTGGCGCATCGTCCGGCGCAACGCCTTCGGCATTCGTTATGTGCCGCTGACGACTTCCAAGCATGAACGCACCGGCAGTCGCGAACGGCTGAAGGAGGTTTTGCGCCGCTGTCCCGATAAGCTGCGCATCGAGCTTGATGCGTTGGCAAGCCGGGTTTTATTCGATGCCAATAATCGCGCCGTCGGCGTCGAGTATCTCAAAGGTGAAAATCTCTATCGCGCCCACGCCAACCCGGCAGCGGACCCGGGCGATCGGAGAGAGGCGCGAGCGTCGCGAGAGGTGATTCTCTCTGGCGGCGCGTTCAACACGCCGCAGTTGCTCAAGCTTTCCGGCGTTGGCCCGCGCCGGGAGTTGGAACAACATGGTATCGCAGTGCGCGTGGATCTGCCGGGTGTTGGCGCCAATCTCCAGGACCGCTACGAAGTAAGCGTGGTTTACCGCATGCGCGACGCATGGGACTTTATGAAGGACGCCGAATTCCGTAAAGGCGACGCCTGTTTCCGGGAATGGGAAAGATCACGCCAAGGAGTTTATGCCACCAACGGCGGCATGTTCGCCGTGCTCAAGAAGTCGCGCCCGGAGCGAAACTTGCCGGATTTGTTCTGTCTGAGCTTATTGACCCGTTTCGAGGGTTATTTTCCGGGCTATTCAAATCTCATTGCGGAGAACCAAAGCTATCTCAGTTGGATCATTCTAAAAGCTCACACGGAGAACAACGCCGGTACGGTGACATTACAATCCGCCGATCCGCGCGACCCCCCGCGCATCAGCTTTCGGTACTTCGACGAAGGCAGCGACAAACCCGGAGGAGATCTCGACGCTGTCGTCGACGGTGTGAAATTTGTGCGACGGATCAGCTCGGATTTAGTGCAAAGCGGGCATATCGCCGAGGAGCACTTGCCTGGCGCTCAGGCGCAAACCGACGAGCAGCTCCGGGATTTCGCCCGTCACAACGCTTGGGGTCATCACGCCTCATGCACCTGCCCGATCGGCGCCAAAGAGAAGGGCGGCGTCTTGAGCAGCGATTTTCGCGTGCATGGAACCCAGGGACTGCGCGTCGTTGACGCCTCCGTATTTCCGCGAATTCCGGGGTATTTTATCGTTAGTGCGGTGTACATGATCGGCGAAAAAGCCGCTGACGTGATCCTCGCCGACGCAAAGTAGTCAAAGCTAGAAGCGCTTGTGCATGAGTCACCGTCTCATCAATACACTAGCGGATTTTGAAATTCGGGTCGCTCTCAGCGCCCCGGCGCGGTTTCCACTGTAACGAATAGTAATCGCCTCGGTCGCGGGCCCATGGATCGAAAACGTTGATCACCGGATCGAGCTCTGATTTCAATTGTGGAATCGTTCTCAGCAACACGCGCTTTAGCGGGGATACGTCAATTCCATGCCCGTTCGCTTTAAAGCGCTCCTTGATCCTTCCATCCGGACCGTTTTCGTTTACCCACCGGACTCCGAGGTGAGAATAAAATTCGGGGCGAAAGCTCGAGGTCAGAAAGCGATCGCTAAACAGCCGGCGCGAGGCGTTCAAAATAAAAACCTGCAACTGGGTTTCGGAAATCGCAAAGCCGTGCGGGCGCACCGGCTCGGCGAGCCAACCTACCATCGCGTCGAGATCCTCGATGTTGTCGACCAACGTACCGTCGGGATGCCCGAGACAGTCGTTGATCGGCGATCCGTCCGAATTCTTCTGCGCGTCTGTGATGATCTTTCGCGCGGTGCATTTGTGCCGTCCATAGATTTCGCGCAGCAGCGCGACTCGCTTCTGCTGTTCGGCGTGTTCGGCCCTATCGCGCGGCAGCGACGGGTCGATGAAATCATCGAAGCTGGTCAATTGCCGCAGTCCATACTGGCGGCGAAATTCGTTATAACGCGGAATGCCGCGTTCCCTATCGCGGAGAATATCCAGCGCCAGGACATCGATTTTGCCGCTGGCGCTCTTCAGCCGGGGCAGCTCCAGGTTTTGCAGGAACAAAGGATGGTTTTGCAAGGTCAGTGCGCCGACGCGCTGGCGTCCCATCGATAGCGCCCAATCGGCGATGCCGTAGCGGCGCATCGCCTGGGTCGCTTTGCCGAGCACCGTGTCGGCTACCGGAATTTTTAGCTTGATCGCGTTGGGGTTATCCTTAAGCTCACGCAACTCGATCAAATCCGGCACCATCGGATGGAGCCGATAAGCGTTGATGAATTCTTCGGGAAAATTGAACGGCGAGCCGAAATGATTGACGCCGGCCATAATGTCGGCCTTCTTGCTGCCGAGACCAAAGATTCCCGGGCCGGCGGCGAACGCCGAATACCACTCGGTCGACCGTTTGCCGCTCGCTGAATCTGCAAAGTTTTGCACGACTTTTTCCAGGGCTGCGCTGGCCAGTGGAAAGTCTTGCAGCAGACCCGACCAGTTGGCGTTCATCGCCAGGTAGAGCGGCTCGTCGTAAAGCATCTGCGGCGTCCACTCGATGGTATGAATCTTGGCGATCTCGGCGGCGACGACCAGGCGCGCGACTTCAAATAATTCATCGGCGCTGACGTCTTTGTAGCGGATTATCCGGTCCGGGGTCTCGGGGTTGCGCAGTCCGGAGTCTTGCTCCGGTTCGAGGGTGGCCCGCCGGCGAAAAGCCTCGACGAATAAATTATGCTCGCGGGCAAAGACGTTGTGAAAGAAGCTCAGACCGATATTCCAGTTGTCCGGAAAAGCCACGGCTTCCTGGCCAGCCCATTGAGGATTTTGCGGATCGGACGGGGTTAAGATCGGCAGATAGCCCGGATTCTTATGGGCTCCCAAGCTCGCTTCAAGCAGCAGCTTCGCCGGATCGCGCGGATCGCGCTTGACCCGGTGCCGGGAAGTTTCGTTGTAGCCGTAGATCTGCGATGCGTCCCACCACGCAGTGACTTTATTCAGGGTCGTTTTTGGCGCCCGCGAAAGGTAACGCTTGTCCCCGACGGTGAAGGTCGGCGGAGAGGAATCCTCGGCAATGAGGGTGCGATCGATTCTATCCTCCGGCCGGCAGCCAAGCTGTTTGATTGTCTCTGAGATCAAAGGGGTTGCGCCGCCATTCGTGTTATGGGTGCCGCAACCGGTGGCGATCATCGCCGCGGCGTTATGTCCTTCGTCGAGATGGGAGAACCAGTCATGGGTCATGAACTGAATCCAAAAGGCCGCCAGGACGTTGATGTGTGCGGCCTGGTGATAGTCGCAGTGCGCTTGCGTTGACAAGTTCGGCAGACCACGGCCATTGCGGCATTTTTCCGGCGCGCTTTGCCGGCGCGTGAAAAGTTTCCGGCTGATCACTTGCGGGTCGGGGGTCAAAAGCCCGATGCGGCCGGCGTGGCGATTTCTCGCCAAATCGTTCAACTCGAGATCGGGAAACGCGGCTTCGAAACCGACATTGCGCGCGAAGGGTTGATCGGTCGCGCCCATCAGCGGATTGAAGATGTCGTTGCAAATTCCAGTGAGCGTGCGGAAACGAATCAATTCGCCGCGGCAACGCTGTGGACCGTCACCGCCGACCCTTTGATAAAACGGGTGGTTTGCCGGCAGTCTAAACTGCGGCCAGACTCTGGTAACTTTGCCGGAACCATCCATAAGGTCGCGCTGGTATTTCTCGAAGGTGCCCGAGTTGTCGAACAAATTGAATTTGAGCAGCTCGATGCGTTGGTACTCGAGGTCGAGGAGGGCGCCGTCGATACCGCGCCGATTGGGGCTTAAAAATCCCAATGCGCCGGCAACGCCGCCAACTTTGCTTTCGGCGCCCGCCGCGCCCCAATAGCGCCGCCAATCGAGCCACGGCGCGGCCCGCCATTTCGCAGCTGCTTCGCCGCCGCGGCAGCGCGCCGTGTCCTGCTGCACTTTGCCCAGGAACCGGTCGGCTCGAGCGATCGCGACTTCGCGAAATCCGCCGCTGTAATAAACCATGCAACTGCCCAAGTCGGTGGGTTTAATGATTTGAAAACCAGCGAGAAGTAAAAGGACGACGCCAAGAAACGAAAATGACAGCTTTTTTTTCATCCGACTACCGCGCGAGCATGCGCCGACACGCCGTCGGCCCAAAGAGAGGTTAAACAAACCTGGACCGTGCTGTCAATTTATTGTCGGCGATTTTGCGTCCAGTTGCCCTTTGGTAATGAAGCCGATATAGCTCGAAGCACACTCCACAAATGCAGTCTGGCGATTGTATCTTTACCGCCGATCTTTTCGCCGATCCCCGGATAGCCCTAAGGAATAATAGATGAATTCTATTCCGGCCGAAGCTTTTGCCCTGGTCAACGCTTTTCTCTTCGCGTTGCACAACATGTTCACCAAGAAGGCGCTGCGCACCTCTAATCCCGCCACCGCGGTGATCAGCAGTCTGTTGATCAACATTATTTTTCTCTGGAGCGTGTCGGTCCTGATCGTGCCGCTGAAATCGCTCACCGATCCCGCGATCTTGATCTTCGTCGGCGTCGGCTTTTTCCAGCCGGGCTTGACCCGCCTGCTCAGTTACAAAGGCATCGACGCGCTCGGCGTGGCGATCACCGATCCAATCCGTGCCACCACGCCTCTGTTCAGCGCCGCCATGGCGATCATTTTCCTCGGCGAAAAAATCACTATGCCGATCATTGTCGCCACGCTGATGATCATTGCCGGGATTACTCTCTTATCCTGGCGCAGCGGTTCGTTGAAGCTCACCGGCTCGGCCGTCTATCTCTGGTATCCGATCGCCGCCTCGGCGCTCGCCGGCGCCACGCAAGTCGTGCGCAAGTTCGGCATGGCCGCCGTGCCACACCCGTTCCTTGCTGCCGCCGTGACGGCTTCATCGTCCTTTGTCGTGTCGATCGTGACGCTTTGGTACGTGGAGAAGAGTCAGGAAACCTGGAAGATGAACCGGCAGTGCTTCTGGTGGTTCCTCGCCGCCGGCATAACCATCAGTTTGGGCATGACTTGCATCTACTACGCCCTCGATCTCGGCAAAGTCTCGGTGGTGATACCGATCAGCAGTACCGGCCCATTTTTTTCACTGATCCTGGCGGCGCTCTTCTTGCGCGATGTCGAACGCGTGACGTTGAGGATCGTCATCAGCGCGGCGATGATCGTCGGCGGGGTGGTGCTGTTGACCTTGTGGAAGTAGGGACCGCGAACGAATCTCGAAAAGAATTCCGAGAGCGACCTTCTTCCTTTCCAAAGGAAAAAAAACACGATATGAGGGAGCGAGGAAATTTCACGAGGTCATGTGATGGCGAACTATTCGGTGGTAGGAGAATCGGTTTATCGGACGGACGCCAATCCGAAGGTAACCGGACGGGCGCTGCATGTCGGCAATATCGAGATGCCCGGCATGTTGCACGTCGCCGTGCTTCGAAGCCCGTATCCGCATGCCCGGATTACCCGGATCGAGAAATCGAAGGCGGAGGCGCTGGACGGCGTGGCGGTTGTTTTGACCGGCGCGGAGATTGCCAAGATGCCGGGCGTCGACCCGCACTTCGGTCCGGCGTTTCGCGACCAGCCGATCCTGGCGGTGGAGCGAGTCTGCTACATCGGCGATTCGGTCGTGGCCGTGGCGGCGGTGGACAAGCGGACGGCGGAAGATGCCTTGCAGCTTGTCGAAGTCGATTACGAGCCGCTGCCCGCAGCGCATGATGTGTTGGAAGCGGTAAAACCGGGGTCGCCGCTCGTGCATGAACAACACCGGCCGGCCAAGGCTTTCGCCGATCTCGCGCATATGAAAGCCGGTCAGCAATCGAACATTTGCTACCACTTCAAGCTCCGCACCGGCGACGTGGAGAAAGCTTTCGCTGAAGCAGACAGCATATTCGAAGACATGTTCAGCTCGCCGCCAGCGCAGCATATGCCGATGGAAGCGCATGTGACGCTGGCCTATCTGGACGAACACGAGCGTTTGAATATCTGGACGGCCAGTCAATCGCCGTCTTATGTCCGGACCGAAATTTCCGCGACCTTCGGCATTCCGATGAACCGAATTCGCGTGCGCGTGCCCTATCTTGGCGGCGGCTACGGCGCCAAGCTCTACGCCAAGCTGGAACCCCTGGTCACCATTCTCGCGTTGATCAGCAAAAGGCCGGTGCGCTATGCGCTGACGCGCGAGGAAGAATTTCTCACGATCACCAAGCACAAAGTTGTCACGAAGATCAAAACCGCGATCAAAGACGGGGCGATGACGGCGCGCAAATGCGAAGTTTTCTGGGACACCGGCGCTTACGCTGAGATCGGCCCGCGCATCGGCCATAAGTCCGGATACACGTCGGCGGGGCCCTATCGCATTCCCAACGTCTGGATCGATTCCTACTGCGTGTATACCAACAAAGTGCCGGCGGGCGCGTTTCGCGGTTTCGGCGTGCCCCAGGTCATCTGGGCTTATGATTCACAGACCGACATAATCGCGCGGGCTCTCGGCGCCGACCCCGTGGAGTTTCGCTTGCAGCCGGCGTTGGAAGAGGGCGAGCGTTTCGCCACCGGGACGGTCGTACACTCCTTCGGTGTTAAAGAAGCAATCCGACAGGCGGTGCAAGCGATCGAGTGGTCAAAGCCGAAAGCGGCGCAAAGCGGAACCAAGCTGATCGGCAAAGGCATCGCGGCGGGTGTCAAGGCGGTGCTGACGCCCTCGATCTCCGGCGCCATCGTGATTCTCAACGCCGACGGCAGCGCGAACGTGCTGAGCAGCACGGTGGAGATGGGGCAGGGATCGGAGACGACGATGGGGCAGATCGTCGCCGAAGAGTTGGGCATCGGGCCGGACCGTGTTCACATTGTCCAGCCGGATACCGACGTCACGCCTTACGACACCATTACCGCCGGCAGCCGCTCGACTTACCACATGGGTAACGCGGTGCGCATGGCGGCGGGCAAGATCAAGGCGGAGTTGCGCGAAGTCGTAGCCGCCAAGCTCGAGGTCGATCCCGTGGATCTGATCGCGCGTAACGGCCGTATCGTCGTACGCGGCATGGAAGAGCGGGGTATGACCATCGGAGAAATATTCTTGGCCAAGTTCGGCAGTCTCGGCACGACGCTCGCCGCCGAAGCGGTTTGCCAACCGACCGCGGCGCATATGGATCCAGAAACCGGCCAGTCGGAAAAGTGCACGGAGTATTGGTTCCCTTCGGCCACGGCGGCGGAAGTGGAAGTCGACACGGAAACCGGTCAGGTGAAAGTTTTGCAGCTCATTAGCGTCGGCGACACCGGCACGGCGATCAATCCGCGCCACTGCGAGCAGCAGTTGCAAGGCGCCGCGATCATGCATCTGGGACTCACGATGTTCGAAGAAATGATCTTCGACGAAGGCCAGCTCGTCAACGGTTCGCTGCTCGACTATCAGGTCGCGTCATTCAAGGACATGCCCGAATCGGTTCGATCCATCGTCGTCCAGGTGCCGCACGACGATGGCCCCTTCGGCGCCAAAGGGGCAGGGGAGACCGGCGCGTTAACCGTGGCGCCGGCGATTGCCAATGCGATTCACGACGCCGTCGGCGTGCGGATTTATGATTTGCCGATCACGCCGGAAAAGGTTTTGCGGGCGCTTGTTGATAAAGGCGAAACTGCCGCCTAGCCGCGCATCCAACGATTCAATGATCCGGTCAATGGAAATTCCTTGATTCGGTTCGCCCGGGACCGGCAGTGGCAATACAAAAGCAGATCCTTCGCTTACGCTCAGGATGACATTCAACGCAATAGAAGTCTCGAACGGCCGATGGCCGTCTGCGAATTGTTTCAGCGGTAATTAGCTGCAAATCAAATCGCGGCCGGGTGATCGAGCTCGAAGCCGAGGTCCTCGATCATGCGGTGCGCGTCGGAGGCCTCCTGCCCGGGCGTTGTCAGGTAGCCGTTGACAAAGATTGAGTTTGCCGGATAGAGCGCGAGCGGCTGCAACGAGCGCAGGTTCACTTCTCTGCCGCCGGCGACGCGAATCTCTTTGGTTGGATTGACGAAGCGGAACAGGCAGAGTGTTTTTAAACAGCGCTGCGGTGTGAGCTCCCGTCTTTCTGCAAAGGGAGTCTTTGGGATCGAATTCAAAAAATTCACCGGGATCGAGTCGATGTCCATGGCTCGCAGCGTCAGCGCCAAGTCGATGATGTCCTGGTCGCTCTCGCCCATGCCGATGATGCCGCCGGAGCAGGTGCCGATGCCGGCGTGCTTGACGTTTTCAAGGGTGGCGACTCGGTCGTCGTAGCTGTGCGTCGTGACGATATCGGGATGGTGCGCGCGGCTGGTATTCAGGTTGTGATTGACCCGGCCGACGCCGGCGTCCTTGAGCTTGAGCGCTTTATCCTCGCTCATCAGGCCGAGCGAGCAGCAAATATTGATCCCCACCGTTTCGCGGATCTCGCGCACCGCTTCGGCGATCTCGTCGATCTCCTTGTTGGTCGGGCCCCGTCCGCTGTTGACGATGCAGTAGCGCACGGCACCCGCGGCTTTGGCGGCCTTGGCGCCTTCCAAGAGTTGTTTTTTCGACATGAACGGGTAGCGGTCGATGGGCGCGTCGGACACCGAGGATTGCGAGCAATAGTGGCAGTCTTCCGGACAGAGGCCGCTCTTGGCATTCTGCAGGACGTGAATCCGCACCCGCTTGCCGTAGTAATGACGGCGCACCTTGAACGCAGCGCTCAGCAGTTCCGGTAATTGTTCCTCGGAAGCGTCAAGCACCGCTTTCAATTCATCCCGTTCCGGGATGATGCCTTGCAATGCCTTGTCCGCGAGTTCCTGAAAATTCATGCCGGCCTCCAAAACTAGCCAGTTTCTAACATGCGCGTTCCGACCTTGCAAATATGGCTTGGCGAGAACGAAACCTTCCCCAAGTGTAAATAAAACCGGCCAAAATAAAATGAAAAAAAATCGGGATCATACCGCCCAACCAGCGCATTGCCGGGCGTAAGATCATCGTCAAAACGTAACGGGCGATCATGCTGCCGGCGTAAAGCGCGCTGAACCCGATCAGCGGGCGCGAGTGACGGGTCACAGGAGAGTCGCCAGTGCGAGAGCCGGACCGTGCAAAGGCGGCATCAACGGATTGTTTTGACGACGGACGCGGGGTCGGGGCTCTCGACGACGAACATGCGCTCGCCGGCGTCTTCCAACGCCGTGCTCAGCAGCGCTGCTTTGAATTGCACGTCGCGGCCGCCGCGCGCCAAACTCGACTGAGACTTGCGCTCGAACCAACCGGGTTTCATCAGCCAGAGCGCCGGGGCGCCCAGTCGAAGCGAATCGCGCTTCTGCGCGTATTCGAGATTCAGGCGGCATAGGTGCGAATCGAGCTCATAGAGGAGCTGTTCGAGGCACTCGTGGGCCGGACTAGCGCCGTCAAACTCCACCGAGAAGACATAGCGCGACTGGTTGACATCGGCGCAGGCGCGGAAATGGCGCACCGGCAGGCTGGTTGCGGCTTGGGCGTGGGCGAGCGCCTGGATCACCTGATCGACATGCAGTTTCTCGCCGGTGACGCTGGTGACGTCGCGACCCTTGCGAATGAATTCAAGCAGCGGGGTGCGGTTGTAAAAACCGGGGATGCGAACCACGTCGTTGATATCGTAGCGGTAGAGGCCGCCGGGCGTCGTGAGAACGATATAGTATTCCTTGCCCACTTCCAGTTCAGCACAGCCAAGCGGCGTGGCGGTGGCGTTGCCGAATTCGCTCTCAGGAATGAATTCGTAAAAATTGGCGCCGATATCCCGTATTCCCGCCGAGCCCGAATCGGCAATCGGTAGGGTGATCTGCGCCTCGCTGGCCATGTAGCCCAGGTCGCGCACCGGCGTTGCTTCATCGAACCAAAGACTCAATCATCACGCCTTCCTCGGCGTGGCGGATGTCGACTTCGGAGTGAAGCGCAAACCAGCGGAGCGCGGCGTTCGCGGACGCGTAACGGCTTGTCAGTGCGCCGGCGATTTCGCCGGAGCAGCGCGACAGGATGAATTCGAAACTCATGGTTTCGAGCAGAACCGACAAACAAAGCTCCCGTGGAGTCGCTACCGGCGCCCGCGCGGCGCAAAAGGGCAACCCGCTGGCGCGCGGCGGCGGTTGTATTTTCACTGAAGTGATCCTTACGCGACCGGTGTTTGTGAAAATTCCCGGGCCATCGCTTTGATTTTCTTCAGATCCACTTTGCCAGAACCGAGTAGCGGCAGCGAGTCGATAAAGTGAAGATTCTCCCGTTTGGGAATCCACAGCTTCGGCAGCTCCGAGTGATTCAACTTGTCCCACAGTTCTTCTCTGGTGATGCCGTTTTGAGCGTAGAAGGCGATCAGTTTCTCGCCCCGCTGTGCGTCGGGTAGCGCGACGACGACGGAAGCAGCGCTGCCCAGCGTTGCATTCATGATCTCTTCGATCTTCATATGCGGCACCATCTCGCCGCCGATCTTGCTGAAGCGCGAGATCCGGTCGGTGATCTGGATGAAGCCATCGTCGTCGACGGCGGCAATATCCCCGGTAACATACCAGCCGCGGCGCAAGGCTTGATCGGTGAGCCCCGGCTGGCCGAGATAACCGAGCATCAAATTGGGCCCCTTGACGAGCAAGAGGCCGGGTTCGCCGGGAGGAAGCGGCCCGTCGCGGTCCGGGTCGACGACCTTGACTGCGACACCGGGAAGCGGCCGCCCCACGGTACCGAGCTTGTGGCCGAGCTGTTTCTCCTTGCCGTCGAATACATCGGGGATATTGACGGCCACGACCGGCGCCAGCTCGGTGCAGCCGTAGCCCTCCAAAATCGTCAAGCCGAATTTTTCCTCATAGCTCTTGCCGGTCTGTTCGCGTAATTTCTCGGCGCCGGCGATCAAGTAGCGCAGTGAAGCGAACTCTTCTTTGGTACAACGGCGCAAATACCCAGCGAAAAAAGTCGGCGTGCTGATCAGCAGCGTGGCGCGGTATTTTTGCACGGTTTCGCCGATGGTTTTGGCATCGGTGGGATTGGGGTGATAGACCGCGCCGAAACGGGCGAGCAGCGGCAGCCAGAGCGTGCCGGTGAAGCCGAAGGAGTGAAACAGCGGCAAAACCCCCATGATTCGGTCATTCGGCATGAACTCAATCACTTGGCGGATCCCTTCGATGTTCGAAATGATGTTCCAATGCGACAGCATGACGCCCTTCGGCTCTCCTGTACTGCCGCTGGAAAAAATCACCGTCGCGAGGTCGTTGGGCCGTTGGTTCTTGAGATAGCGACGGTTGAGCAGGGACGACGGCACGAGAGCTGCTTTTAGCGCCGCTGCGAATCTCTGCGCCGGTGTAAATGTCTTTCGCAGCTCTTCGAGATAGACCATGCCGTCGAGTTTCTCTAAACCGGCTTTGCTTAGAAATAACCGCGAAGTCACGATGGTGATGATGCCGCACTGTGCCAATGCGGAGGCCATGGCTTCGCGTCCACTGGTGAAGTTCAAATTCACCGGGACTTTTCCGGCGAGAAGAATCGCGATGTTGGCCAGCGAGCCGCCCACCGAAGCGGGCAGCAGCACACCCACCATCGACTCCGCGGCGCAGTATTTTTTCAACCAGTTCGAAAGCAGCAGGCTGCCGATCAATATTTTGCCGTAGGTGAGCTCCGTGCCTGTGGTGTCGGCCATGCAGAAGGAGGACCAGTGCCGCTTGGCGGTGGCGATAAATTTCGTGTGCAGCAGCTCGGCGGCGCTGTGGCGATACTCAAATGCCTTGCTCTCGAGCTCGAGCACGGCGTTGCGCACCTCATGGACCGTCGCGTTGGACGGCAGCGGCGGACCGAAGGAGACCGTGACCGGATGGGGAAATTGTTTAGGCCATTTCCAAAAGAATCGGCCTTGATTGAAGCTGAAGATACTGCCCCAGAGTTGATCCAGGTGAACCGGTATGATTGGCACGCCGGTCCCCTCGACAATTTTTTCGAAGCCGCGCTTGAAGGGCAAGATGTGACCGGTGCGGGTGATCGCGCCTTCGGCGAAGACACAGACGACATGGCCCTTGTCGAGCTCATTGCGCGCGTGCTTGAGCGACTGCACGATGTCGCGGCGGTTGCTTGCCGAAACCGGAATCGAGCGCATCAGGCGGAAGAACCAGTTCAATCCTTTGAGATCGTAGTAGTCACGGTGCAGCATGAAGCGGACAAATCGCGGCAAGGCGCCGCCGACCATGAAGGCGTCGACGAAGGAAACGTGGTTCGACACCAGCAGCGCCGGGCCCTTCAGCGGCAGATTCTCCGCGCCGACGATCTTGATTCGGTACGCCGTGTGGGTGAATGCCCAGAGGATGAAACGCACGAAGTAGTCCGGCAGAAAATAAAGAATCACCGCAGTGCCGCCCAGGGTGAGCAGACCGGTCAGCAAAATGATGACATCCGGCGTGAGTTGGAGCGCGGATTTGAGAAACCAGTGAATCCCGGCGGCAAGAAAAATTCCCAGGGTATTCATGAAATTATTGGTCGCGAGCAACTGTCCCTTTTCCTCGCGTCCGGCCTTTTGTTGGAGAAAGGCATTGAGCGGAACCGCGAACAGGCCGGCAGAGAAACCCAGGCCCATCAGCGCGACGGCGGTGTGCGGATAGGAGGGCGTGGCCAGCGCGACCCAGCCCAAACACACGCCCATGGCCACCGAACCCAGGGGTACCAGACCCAGCTCTATGTGATCGCCGGAGAGTCGTCCCGCGGCCAAGCTCCCCAGGCCGATGCCGATCGCCAGGAATGTCGCGAGCAGTCCGATGTAAAACTCGTCGAGCCGGAGTAGCTCCCTGCCAAAGAACAACATGTTGATTTGCACCAGGGCGCCCAGAAACCAAAAGTAAGAAATGCCGATCACCGTGAGCCAGAGCGGCCGTTCGGCACGCAAGCGGCGCAGACCGTCGACGATTTCTCCGAAGGGATTGAGCCGAAAGAGCTTGGTTGCCCCTGACGGCCGCACCCGAACGATTTTAAGACTCGTCAATAAGCCAAGCACAGCGATGGCGATCATCAACAGGCCGATCAGCGGCAGGTTGCGTTTCCACAACGCGAAGATCGCGCCGCCAGCGGAGGTGCCGAGGACGATCGCCATAAAGGTGCTCATCTCCAGCAGGCCGTTGCCGCGTGATAGATCGGCGTCGGGCAGCATTTCCGGCAAGATGCCGTACTTAGCCGGACTGAAGAAAGCGGCATGCAAACCCATGAGAAAGACGATGGCAAGCATGGAATCGACATGGCCGGTGAAGAAGGCCGCGAGGGCCAAGAGCATGATGAGAATCTCGCAGAACTTCACGATCACCAAAATGCTTCTTTTGCTGTAGACGTCGGCCAAGTGGCCGGCGTAGCCGGAAAACAGCGCCGAGGGCAGCATGAATAAAAAGGCGATAAGCTCGACGTAACTACCCGTGCCGTTGATCGCCAGATCGAGCGCGACGAAGGAAACGACAATTTTTAAGAAATTATCGTTGAAGGCGCCGAGAAATTGGGTGCAGAAAAACGCGAAGAATCCCGGCTGTTTCAATGTGTCGATATATCTGCCGTCGTTCATAAAGCTCTCTGGGCTCGGTCGGTACTATTTTTTTAATCCATTGGATGCGAATTTCAAGCAATTTTTTTAATCACGAGTTAATGGCATTGTAACGTTGTCGTGACCATTGAGTTAGCCAAGCCGACCCAGGCGATCGTGCTCTTGAAACACGCTTGCGATTTAGCTTTTGTTCACACTGTCGAGGATGGGTGAAATCGACGCGCGCGTCTTCAAAACAAAGCTATGTCGGCATGGATTTCCCCAGAAAGTCCAATGCAGACTATTCGACTCCAACCGCAAGTTTCCTGGTTACAATATCACCGTTTCGTGCCGGTGCTTGCAACGACGGATACTTGTCACCATAATCGTTCGGGTATGGAATTTACTTGTCTTCAGGTGCCCGCGTGGCAAGAGTACCAGGGCCTGTTGCATGGTTTCACCGGCCGGCGCGGCGGCAGGAGTGTAGGACCTTACGCGGGGTTGAACGTTTCTTATCGCGTCGGCGACGATCCGAAGGTCGTGAGCCAGAATGTTTGTGATGTTAAGCTGGCCGCCGACATTCACGATGGCCGGATCGTCACCATGCGCCAGGTGCACGGCGATCACATTGTCGAGGTGAAAGACAAGACCCTGAAGGAGGCGGGCGAGGCCGACGGCATGATCACCGGCAAGCCTGAAATATTTCTCGCCGTGTTAACCGCCGACTGTGTCCCGCTGTTGTTCGTGGCGCCGAGACAGAGGTTGGCCGCCGCCGTTCATGCGGGATGGCGTGGCACATTGGCTGGGATCGCTGAAAAAACGGTTCGGCTATTCAATGAAAATTATGGTGTCGAAACTGATGATCTGGAGGTCGCTCTTGGTCCAGCTATCGGGGTTTGCTGTTACGAAGTCAAAGACGATGTTTCAGGGCCATTGATGAAAAAATGGGGCAAGTTGACGACCCCGAGCGTCTCGGTCAAAGAAGGAAAGACGTTTGTCAATTTACGCCGCCTCAATCGAGATATTCTCCGGGCATCCGGCGTGCCGGGAAAACAACTCTATGAAGTCGGCCCTTGCACGAGCTGTGCGCCGGAGGTATTTTTCTCCTACCGGCGGGCAGGCAGCGAAACCGGCCGGCAGATGAGCTTTGTCGGATGGCAGCCCGTCTAATTCTTGTCGGCGCATCTGGAGCTGCAACGGCAACCCGAGTCTCTCTGCCGGCATCTTTTACCGAAACAGACAATACGGCCTTTCCTTATATTCGCGTTTATATTAAGTAGTTCTTCGTGAGCGCCAGCGCTATGGCTCGCTTCAATCAGAGGTCATTGGGGAGGCATCCTTATGGGAATAAGTCGCCGGAGTTTCTTGGCTAAAGTCAGCGTTGGCATTGCGGCTCTACCGTTTGCGGAAGGTTTTAGCTGGGCGCAAACCAAGAGCAAGCTTGGCTACATGAAGATCGTCGATTGTTCGCCGATGTTCATGGCGATGGAGAAGGGTTTTTTTAAGGCCGAAGGATTGGAATTGAAAACCGTGCCGATGGCTGGCGGCGCGGTGATCGTGCAGGGTGTGACATCGGGCGATTTGCAGTTTGGCTGGACCAACGTGATTTCCCTTTACCAGGCTTACGTCGAAGGTTTTGATTTTAAACTGGTCGCGGGCGGCGCGACCAACGTGCGCGGCACCAATGATACCCACGCCATCGAAGTCTTGAAAGATTCTCCCATCAAACGAGCCAAAGACCTCGAAGGCAAAACCGTCGCGGTCAACACTTTGAACAACATAGTTCACTTGATGGCGATGGCCTGGGTGGACAAGAACGGCGGCAGCTCGGCCAAAGTCAAATTCATCGAGCTGCCGTTTCCCCGGATGGAAGCCGCTCTCGTGGCCGGCAAGGTGGATGCGATCAGCGTGCACGAGCCCTTCGCCGCGGCGGCGGCGCGCAAAGCGGAGATTCGGGTGCTGGCGAATCCATGGGGCGATGTCGCGCCAAAGTTTTTGATTGCCAGTTGGTTCGCATCGGAAAAATGGGTACAGAAGAACAGAAAAACCGCCGAAGCCTTCGTGCGTGCGCTCAATCGCGGCATTGACGCAATTCATGCCGACAAAGAAGGCGCGCGCGCTGCCATGATTAAGTGGGCGGGGCTCAAACCCGATATGGTGGGAAAAATCGGCCTGCCGCTGTTCGACAAGACCCTGTCGGAAAAGGATCTCCAAGCCACCATTGACCTCACGTTCAAATACAAATTAATTTCGCGCAAGATCAAAGCGCGCGAAGTCATCAGCGGCATCGCGACTAAGGCTTAAAGGAAAGATTTTCCAAAGGGGCGGCCTGGTTAACGGATTCAAAATCCGTTGCCTCTACGCTCCAATGCTTCCGCGCTCTAATAGTTCCATTCTCCCGTGGCGATACTTGAGGTCCAAAATCTCGCCAAGAGTTATCGGCAAGCCGGCGGTGATGTCACCGAGGCGATCGGCAACATTACCTGCCAAATCGAGGCCGGCGAATTCGTTTCGTTCGTCGGTCCGTCCGGCTGCGGCAAGACCACACTGCTAATGACCATCGCCGGCTTGCTCGCGTCGAGCTCGGGTCGCATTATCGTCAACGGCAAAGAAGTGAACGGCCCGCCGGCGAACTTGGTATTAATCTTTCAAGAATACAACAAGTCGCTGTTCGCCTGGCGCACCGTGCTGGGTAACGTCCGCTTCGGTCTGGAAGCGCGCCGCGACCGCTCGGCCCGAGCCCTAGCCAAGGCGCGATCGCTGGTCGAACTCGTCGGGCTCAAAGGGTTCGAAGATCATTACCCCTGGGAGCTTTCCGGCGGCATGCAGCAGCGCGTGGCGATCGCCCGCGCGCTCGCCTACGAGCCCGAAATCTTGTTGATGGACGAACCCTTCGGCTCCCTGGATGCGCTGACTCGTTTGGAGCTTGAAGATAGCTTACTTGAACTCTGGTCGGAACTCAAAACGACGATCCTGTTTGTCACGCACGATATTGAAGAGGCGATTTATCTCTCGGATCGGATCTGGGTTTTGAGCCGCAGGCCATCGCGGATCACCGAAGAATTGCCGATCGACTTTCCCCGCCCGCGCAACCAAGAGACGACTCGCGCCGAAGCGCGCTTCATGGCAATGCGCAATGATATTTATCGCCGGATCAGCAATGCGGTGGCGCGGTGAGCAGAAGCTGGCAATTTAATGGGTCCGGCTGGGCGAGCTTCGCTGGATTGTTGTTGCTCTGGGAATTGGCCGCGCGCGTCGCGCCCGGCTATCAACTGTATCTGCCGCCGATCAGTCGAGTTTTGGCGGCGCTAGTAATATCGGTATCATCCGGGCCGTTGATTAGACACCTCGGTGTTACCATCGTCCGGTTCGCGGAAGGCTATCTTCTTGCTGCGGCGATCGGAGTTGCGTTGGGTATCGCGCTTGGCTACTTGCGCTTTCTGCATCGCTTGGTGGAAATTGTGATCGAATTCTTGCGGCCGATGCCGTCGGTGGCGATCATCCCCGTCGCTATCCTGACGCTTGGCATCGGCGATTCGATGATCGTGGCGGTCACGGTATACGCCACCCTCTGGCCAGTCTTGATCAACACCATCGACGGTGTGCGCCAGATCGAAAGGGTGTTGATCCACACCGGGCAGACTTTCGGACTAAGCCCGCTAAAGCTCTTGTGGCAGGTGATTTTGCCGGCCGCCACACCCTATGTGGTGACCGGGTTGCGCATCGGTTTGTCCATCGCGCTGATCCTCGTCACCACCGCTGAAATGCTTGCCGGCAGCAAAGGCGTGGGCTTTTTTATCCTCGACGAAGAACGGTCCATGAACAGCGACACTATGTATGCCGGTATTCTGCTCGTGGCTGCGCTTGGTTACACGCTCAATCGCGTTTTTTTATGCGTAGAAGCTAGAACGATGAAGTGGCGTCGCGGCACGATTGCGCGGGAAGCGGCCTGAGATGCGCGCGGGCAAATTGAACGGCCTGTTGTTTTTATTGACGCTGCTCGTAGCTTGGGAGCTGGCGGCGCATGCGGAGTGGCTCAATCCGCTGGTGGTGCCGCCGCTCAGCAGGATTTTACGGATCTTTTGGGATCAAGTCGCGTCGGGCGAGATCCCGCTGCAGATGCTTTTGAGCATGAAGCGCGCCGCCGCCGGTTATTTTCTCGCCGCCCTGGTTTTCATTCCGCTTGGGCTCTTGATGGGCTTGTCCGAGCGCGTTCATCGCGCCCTTGAGGTTGTCGTCGAAATGCTTCGCCCGGTGCCGCCGCCGGTGATGATCCCCGTCGCCATGCTGTTTTTTGGTCTCGACGACGGGATGAAAATCTTCGTGATTTTCTTTTCCTGCGCCTGGCCGATTTTGCTCAATACCATCGACGGCGTACGCAATCTCGACTGGGTGCTGTTGAATACGGCTAAAACCTTTCGGCTGTCGCCCGGCAAGGTCCTCTGGCGGGTCATTCTCCCGGCGGCATCGCCGCAAATCATGACCGGCTTGCGCGTCAGTCTGCCGATCATGCTGATTCTGGTGGTGATCTCGGAAATGGTCGGCAGCACCGACGGCATCGGTTATTTCATTCTCGATTCGCAGAGAAGATTCAAAGTTGCGCAGATGTATGCTGGAATGCTGTCGCTGGCGATCCTCGGCTACCTGCTCAACCAGCTTTTCAATTTACTTCACCGCAGGCTGCTTTCGTGGCATTGGTGCACGATGAGAAGGGGGGAGTAAGGGAGTTTGGAGTCGTGGAGTGATGGGTTCTGGAAGCGTAGCACTTCAGTACTCCATCACTCCAATCTTCTGAGTGGCTAGACGATATGCATACCGCCGCCGGGAGGCGGCGTCGGTTGATTCTTGCCGGGCAGCCAGTCCACTTCCTTGCGCGGGCTGTTGCCTTTCACGGCAAACTTGGCCCGGCCCATGTTTTCGAACTCGATTTCGATGGTGTCGCCGGCATTCACCGGCATCAAACCTTCGTGAAAAGTGCCGGTTGCGACTACGTCGCCCGGAGTTAGGCGGATAAACTTCGTCAGCCAGGCGATCTGATTGGGAATCTTATGGGCCATCGCGCTGGTGTTGTAATTCTGCCGCGGTTGGCCGTTGTTCCACGATTTCACGATCACGTTGTGCGGATCGGGAATTTCATCCTTGGTGATGATCCACGGACCGCAGCAGCCGTGGCTGCCTTGGCCCTTGCCGATGAACTGCGTGCGCCGTATCAGGCCGCGCGTCGAGATGTCGAACATCGGGACGTAGCCGAAAACATAATCCAGCGCCTTGTTGGCGGGAACATTTTCCGCCGCCTTGCCGATAACGAAGGCAAATTCGGCCTCGGGCTGATAGACCACGCAAGCCGGGATATCTCTCAGTTCGACGGCGTCGCCGGGTCCGACCAGATCGGGCGACTTGTAAAAATATTCATTGGGAAAATTGTCCGCGGTGCGGCCGGGGCGATCGATGTAGTTGCTAAACGCGGCGAGGAACTTGCCGGGGCGGGCCAGCGGCGAGCGCAGCTGCACGCTGTCGAGCGGCACGCCGCTCTGAGTTGCCATGATTTTTTCGAAACGGCGCCGATACTTGCGCCAGCCCTCGATAACTTCTTCCATGACCCGCTGCGGCCCTTTGGCCTTGCGAGCGCTCACGCTGTCGCTAACGTCGACGACCATGGTCCCGTCTTTAATGACGCCGATTCGGTCATCGTTGAATCGTAGAATCTTCAAAGTTATCTCCTTCCCTGCGCGAAATTGCGCATATCATTCCTACAACCCGGTGTTGTTGTCAATCCAAAATCGACAAAATTCGACGCCGATAAACGATTAAGCAATCAGCTTTTCAAACTGTCTGGATTGTTGTAATTCAATGTCAGGAGGATTCTATGCTGCTGATCAACAACCAGGAAGTTGAAAAGCTTTTCTCGATGAAAGACTGTCTCGCTGCGCTCGAAGACGGCTACGACGATTTGCTCAAGGGCGACGCGGTCTATCGGCCGCGCTTGGATTTATGGATGCCCTGCGACCGGCCGGACGGTTATTGGCGTTGGGGCACGATGGAAGGGGCGAGCCGCAAGATCGGCGTGTTCGCGATTCGCATGAAGTCCGATGTCGTCTACTGGCCCAACGGAGCGACCGAAGAAAAATATTGCATGCAGCCTGGCACCTGGTGCGGTTTGGTGATGGTCTTCAGCGTACGCAACGGGGAACCTTTGGCGATGATCAACGACGGCTTGTTACAGCATATGCGCGTCGGTGGTTGCGCCGGCTTGGGTGCGAAGTATATTTCGCGCGAGGATGCCTGCGATGTCGGCATTTTCGGCTCGGGCGGCATGGCGCGCAGTTACCTGGAGGCGTTTTATGAAGTTCGCAAGCTCAAGCGGGTAAAAGTCTACAGTCCGACCAAAGCGAACCGCGAGCGTTTCGCCCGCGAGATGACCGGCAAGCTGGACATCGAAGTTCTGGCCGTCGACGAGCCGGAAAAAGTCGTACGCGAAGCAGATATCGTGGCGACCTGCACGGACTCGACGCGGACGGTGTTCGACGAACCGGAGTGGCTCAAGGAAGGGGCGCACATTACCTCGGTGCGCGCCTGCGAGGTCGGGCCCCGAGTGATCAAGAGATGCGATCTATCGGTCAAACTCGGAAAGAACACTATCGAAGCGATGGACGAAGGCATGATTCGCTTGCACGGCAACGTCGGTTACATCGCGGGACAGCCGGAGGAGCGCGCGCGCATACCCAACCCGGCCGTGGATAATTACAAGGGCGATTTCTTCAAGTACTTCATGGATGTCCGTTCGGGCAAGGTGCGTGGCAGGATCAATAATCAGCAGGTCACTTATTTCATCAATGCCGGTACCCAGGGGCTTCAATTCGCTGCATGCGCGGGGAAAGTTGTCGAACTGGCGAAGAAACAGAAAGTCGGGCGCGAGCTGCCGACCGAATGGTTCTTGCAGGACATAAGGGATTAATCCGTTTTGGGTTTCGTGCCTTGGGTTTGGCGTTGTCCTGGCGATTTGTGAACTCGAAACACGAAACCTGAAGCGACCTCAATATCCCAGATCCTCAATCTCTTCCTGGTCTATTCCGAAGTCGTGGCGACCTATTCAGAACCCTAACTTTTTTTGGGTTTCATCTTTAGGTGACCTCCTAGGTCCCGTGTGTTATTCTAATTTTGTTATGACGGTATTGGTTGGACAACCCATCGATGCACGTGAATTGGAGCAAGCCATAAGCCAGTGGTCGCCGGATAAGTTTGCTTCCATGTGCAACGATCTGGTTTGGGCTATTTCCGGTCGCCGGTGGCCGGGGATGCCGTCCTTTACGGAACGCGTCAATGCTGCTGACGGCGGGATCGATGCAGAGTGGGAGGTAGAAGTTTCGGATGGAGACAGCGTAGTCCCGACTCCGATTATCGGTCCAGGTTGGAACGTTTTCCAGTACAAAAAACGTGATCTCATCGCCCAGGATCGAAAACGCATCATTTCCAATGTTAAATCAGACCTGAAGGGAGCTGTCACTAACCTTACACGAGCGCGCCAGCGGCTTCCAAGTCGTTACGTATTGTTTTTGAATGTCGATTTGAAGCATGACCAAACCGTAGCTCTAAAAAGTGCAATACTGGAAGGGTACGACCGGGCATTGGGGGTTCACGTCGAGGTTATCGGGGCGGCTGAAATTGCCACCTTCTTAAATGACCAACCGCACCTTAGAGCGGCTTATTTTTCTCCGCTCGCTTTCAAAACCTGGGAGGAAGCTAATCGCTCTCACCGCAATCAAAAGCTTTTCGGTTTCGACGTAGCATTGGTAGGTCGAGAGGGTCTGCTAACACGACTAAGGGATTTGGTTGATGCTCCCCATATTGCCGTGATTGTGGTTTCAGGACCACACGATATTGGGAAGAGTCGTCTTGTCCTTGAGGCCACTCATCATCGACCTCAGGATATTGTTTTTGCAGTTGATCCCCGCTCCATGAAGATTGATGACTATCGTAATCTCGTCGCAGAGCGGCGCAATGTTGTGTGCGTTGTCGAAGATCCCGATCCAGAACGAGTTGAACGGCTTATCAACGAAATTCTGGGCATCGAACGACTAAAAATAATAATTACTGTTCCGAATTCAGAGCAGATGCCGCCAATCTCGTATGGTTTGGATAACCGAGTAGAGTCATTATTTGTCGAGGGTTTAAGCGACGAAAACGCGCGTAAACTTCTACTGTCCACACAGAAGCATCTAGACTTTGGTGTTGAGTCCTGGATTTTGGATCGAGCGGGCGGCAATCCCGGAATTTTGCTTGCAGCGGCAACGGTGGCAGAGACGCTACGAACCGAGTCTGGAAACTTTGAAACGGGCGTTGGGCAGGAATTTGCGAGACGGATCGAATTAGAGCTGAGTGGAAACTCGCTAAAATGTGCAGAGCTATTATCCCCATTGACCCACGTTGGTATTTCAGGACGGTTCGAAAAGGAAATCCGCGCAATCTGCGATATCTTTGGTGACGGGCATTGGAATCTGACTGAGGTCTTTTCCGAACTAGAGAGTTTGGAAAAGACGGGATTGGCAAAAAGAGGGGGATCGTTTGCCGAGATTTCGATACCGTTTCTAGCTAATCATCTTGTATCAGCGCTACTTCGCGGTCGAAAGGATGAATTATTCGCTCTCTTTGCAAGGTTAGAACAAGCAGGGAGAGTGAGACTGATCAGGCGCCTCTCGCAGGTCACAAGCCCCGAAGTAAACCATTTTTGGGACGCCCTATTCGATCCTAACGACTCGCAAGCTCCGTTCGGCACTCTGTCATCTGCGTTGAATCAGTCGCAAATGCTGCGATTCATTGCTGGTGCCGCACCAGAAAAAACAATCGTCTTGTTAGAAAAAAGCCTGCTTGGAACAAGTCACGAGGACAGGTTAGCGATAACCGGTGATGCGCGCCGGGAGATCATGTGGGCCCTTGAACAACTTCTTTTTCGGGCAAAGACTAGTCGGCGCGCTTTAACATTGGTCTGGCTTTTGGCTGAAGCGGAGACTGAAACCTGGGGCAATAACGCCACTGGTGTCTTGTTAGAGTGTTTTCATCCTTTGCATAGCCAGATGCCTCTGCCACTGGATGAGAGATTGGCGGCCTTGCGTGAATTTACGTCAGCTTCGGGTTCTAGAGACGGAGCACTCGTCGCGATTCGAGCCGCAGGAAAGGCTCTGAGCCAACGTGCTGTTGGACTTCGACACAGCATGGGAACCGCGCCGTTAGATAAGAGGCCGGTTTTTACTTATGGAGATTTGTACGACTATGCTCGTGATGTAATAGACCATCTCTTCTCGATCGCGGAATCTGCAGAGAACGAGATTGCCCACGCTGCGGTGGAACAATTGCCAACCTTAGTATCAGAACTGGCCACTCAGGGGCGACCGAAAGAAGCATTAGAGCGCCTTAACAAATTAGTCGCTTGGGCAGTATCAGAAAAGCCAGGAGTAAGCATCGCGTCTTTGTACAGGGTCCTTCACTTTGTTCGGCGAGTCTTTCTTGAACGCGCCCAAAAAAAGGACACCGATGCTAATGGACGTGAAGAATTTCAACAGCATGTTAAGGATCTTGAGCGCTTAGTTTACAGTCTGGAAAGTGGCGGCTTCTCTGTGAGACTAAAGAGATGGGCTAGCGGATGGCATTCAAAAGACCATGAAGAATTACTGATTAATGGGCAGAAAGTGTATCGATCAGAATACGAACTGGAGAATTTAGCTAAAGAGTTATTATCGAATTCTGCGTTGTTGACCCCACAGATACTTTCGTGGCTTGTTTCTGGTGAGGCGAACCAATCTCATCAGTTCTTCTATCACTTGGGCAGATTGGATGTAGAAGGTTGTTTTCGCTCCAAGATGGTGAAGATTGGAACTGACAGTCGTGGATCAATAGCTTTTGCTTCGTATTGGGGAGGTCAGGCAGAAATTGACCGAAGAAAAGCAGAGGCACGGCTAGAAGAACTCGCAAGTTTGGGGGCCATTGCTGGTAAAGCGTCTATTGCTACGGCCGCGCGCTTGGGACCGAGCAAATTAAGTCTACAAATAGTTCGGCATGAAATCTCAGTGGGTCGCGTCTCCTCCAATGACGTGTCTGAAATTCTCTATGGGGACTGGATCGAAAAGCTATCACCAGACGATTTGTTGAGCTTGCTAGAGATCATTGCAGGAAAGCAGTTCGAAAATGCAAAGGTAATAACTAATGTACTTACGAGGTGGATACACCACGATAAATCACTGGAGGGTCCGCTTGGGGAGTTTGCGTGGAAATGTCTGGAAGTTATGCCACCTGTTTTAGGCAACGAAGCTTACGATTGCGATCAAGTTGCTTCAAAATTGGCTCAAATAGACCCTGAACGGGGGTTTAAACTTCTTGAGAGCCTTTTGATGCAGCCTGAGGACAGACGAAGCTGGTGTCCGATAGATCGTTATGTGGGTGGAAACGATTTTTGGAGTGTCTTGCACAAATCTGACCCCCGGAAAGCCCTGCGGACGGTTTTTTATGTCGCTTTGCAAGACCCCTTGTACGGCTTCCGTGTGACGTGGAATCTTGAAGAATTGTTGAATCAAGCAGCTGACGCAGACATGTTGCTTGAGTTTGCTCTCGAAGCCGAGAATCACGCAATCCTAGTTGCTGAAAGCATCACAAGTGCCAAAGACGGCTTTTGGCCAATTGCTTTTGGTATTGTTCAGAAGTTTCCTACCAGTGAGAAGGTGCGGAATGCACTTACGCAGGGCGTCGAGCAAATGGGTCGCATTATAGAAGGCCCGTATTCACAACATACTGAGGCGTGCCGCAGAGAAGTTGAGAAAAGGCTGAGGGATCCAGGTACTCCAGCGGCAGCTCGCCCCTGGCTTCAGGATATCCTGGGCCGCCTAGAGGAAGAAATAGCTCAACATACCATTTGGGAATATGACGAAGACGCGAACGACCTACGACGATATATAGAAATTGAAGACAAAACTTCTCCTGAAAGGATTTGGGCTATATCGCGTGTCTTAAAGTATGCAGACTGGAAGGACGTAAGAAGGATGTTGACGGTTGAAGATATTGAGGACGTTCTCCCTCAAGTGGATTTACCTGAGAGAAAGCGTAAGGCATTAGAAAAAGCGCTGGAGGTTTGGCGTAGTGGAGTCTAAGGTAATGACTCCATTCCAAACAAGGGTCCTAGAGACTCTTTTTGAAAGTGGTCTCAGCGACCTCGGTTATTTTTTTACCGGTGGGACAGCACTCGCTGAATTCTATCTTCAACACAGATTTTCCGACGATCTAGATATATTCATTAGAGAACATCAAAGCATAAAGGGTGATTTTACCAGCGTCAAACGACTCTTGGAGGAGAAATCATTCGAAGTGTTTTCGGAAGTGGCGGGAGATGAATTTGTTCGATTCTTCGTACGTGACTCTGAGGAGACGGGGCCCGGTCTAAAAGTTGAGTTGGCGAGACAGGCGGGGGTTCAATTGAGTCCGAGCATGGCCGTCGGCAAGATTGTGGTGGATTCATTTGAGGATATAGCCGTCAATAAAATTTGTGCGATCTACGGAAGGATTGAAGTCAAGGATTTTGTAGACTTGTTCTTCATACTAAGACAATCAAATTTCTCTCTCGATTACCTGGTTGCCCGGGCCAAGGAGAAAGACGCCGACTTCGAAAGAGAAGATACGGTACTCGAATTTGCCACGCGGCTTTTGGCCGTGGGAGAATTGCAATTGCATCAAATCCGGATGATTAAGTCATTGTCATTGGATGATCTCCGGTCTTATCTTAGACCTAAGGCGGAGGAATTGATTAGACTGTTTCGTCCGGCAAGGGTGCCATAAAATCGTTTCAGTACCCCAGATCCTCGATGTCTTCTTCGTCCATGCCGAAGTAGTGAGCGATCTCATGCAACACCGTGAGGCGAATCTCTTCGCGAAGCTTAACCGGATCGGCAAAGTCACGCAGCAACGGTTCGGCGAAGATGGTTATTTTATCCGGCAACAGCGGCGGTTCGAGGCTGGATCGTTCGGGGAGAGGAACGCCTTGATAGAGCCCGTAAAGCGTATCGTGACGCGGGTCGAGCCCTTCGGCGCGCAAGAGCTTCGGACTTGCTCTTCCCTCGACGACGAATTCCAGATTGCGCAACTGGGCCCGGAAGCGGCGCGGTAGCCGGTCCACAATTTTGGCCACTTCTTCCGTGATTTGATGGATGTCCAACGCCGCTGAGTTTCCCGCAAATGTATTCCAGCTTCAAGCTTCTTAGTCGCGGTTCGCTAATGATCGTGACGATCTTTTGCTGCGGCTGTGTCGCGGGGCTCTCTCCCGACCGGGAGAAAATCACACCGAAGCCGGCAGCAATCCGCGATGATCTCGATGCCGAGTCCCTGCGCGCGGCAATTCGCCAGAGCCTGGTTTACCTGCAACAATTGCCGCCCGATCGCGTGGTCGGCGAACAACCGCGCCGATTCACCGCCAACGAAATCGCCAAATCCCTCTTGGCTTTCGAGAAATTGCTCGATGATTGGCAATGTGCCGAGTGTGTCGCGCGCCAGGTCGCCGCCCATTTCGATCTCGTACCCTCCGGCGCCGATGCCGAGCGCGCCGAAGTGTTGTTTACCGGTTACTATCGACCGGTGTTGAACGGCAGTCTCACGCGCACGGACAGATTCCGCTATCCGATTTACGCCAGGCCCGCCGATCTGATCGGCGCCGAACGGGTTACGCTCGGGCCGAAACCGATCGTCGAAAGAGTGGTCGGCCGAGTTCAGGGCGAACAATTCATGCCTTACTATTCGCGGCGGGAGATTGACGAGGCGGCTGCCTTGCAAGGGCGCGGCCTAGAGATAGCGTGGGTCGATGATCCCGTCGATCTTTTTTTTCTGCATATCCAGGGTTCAGGCCTGATCCGTTTGCCGGACGGCGCGCAGTTGAGCGTCGGCTACGCCGGACAAAACGGCTGGCCATACCGGAGCATCGGACGGCTTTTAGTCGACCGGGGCGAGGTTTCCAGAGAAGATATGTCGATGCAGCGCCTGCGCCGTTATCTCAGCGACCATCCACAGAAGCGCGCCGAAGTCTTCAGCTACAACGAAAGCTACGTTTTTTTTCGCGTGCTCCAGAATGGACCGCTGGGCAGCCTGGAAGTGCCGCTCACGTCGAGTCGCTCCATCGCCACCGATGCGCGCTTGTTTCCCAAAGGCGCGCTGGTATTGATTCAAACGCAAATCCCGCGCATCGATAGCGCCGGTCGTCTGGCGGGATGGCGCCCGATCACGCGCTTCGCGCTCAACCAGGATTCCGGCGGTGCGATCCGCGGCCCGCAGCGCGCCGATATCTATTTCGGCTCCGGCGACGAGGCGGCCAGCTTGGCCGGTTACATGAACCGCCCGGGTAAAATGTTTTTCCTGGTGTCAAAATCGGCGCCGCTAACAGTCAAAAACGAATGATTAGCTGCGAATTACGGCGAGCGCGTCATAATCGCTGCCCAAGAACCGGTGATCGGGTTTGCCCGATGGGTTCTTTCATTCAATGCGCTACTTGAGCCATACGCAGCGGCAGGATAGCCTATCCTGAACCGATCACTCCCGATGGAACGGCATAATGAAACACGACGACTGAAGTGGGCTTTGGCGATCAGCCTGCTGTATTTTTTTGCCGAACTGATCGCCGGCTTCATGACCAACAGCCTGGCTTTATTGTCCGACGCCGGCCATATGCTTTCCGACGTCGGCGCTTTGGGCCTGAGTTTGTTCGCCTTTCATGTGGCGAAGCGGCCGGCCACGCATCACAGCACCTACGGTTTTCATCGTGTTGAAATTCTTGCCGCGCTGTTCAACGGCTTGGCGCTGTGGATGATCGTAGGCATGATTTTCGCCGCGGCCTACAGCCGCGTGGCCCAACCGCCCGAGGTCGAGAGCTTCGGCATGATCGTCGTCGCGGTGATCGGTTTGTTGGTGAACCTGGTCGCCGCGGTGATTTTGCACGGCGGGCACCATCACAATCTAAATTTGCGCGGCGCGTTCTTGCATGTGATCAGTGATGCCGTGGGGTCAGTGGGCGCGATTATCGCCGGCGTGGTCATGCTGACCACCGGGTGGTATCTCGCTGATCCGCTCATCAGTATCGTGATCGGCGTGCTCGTGCTGTTTTCGTCGTGGAGCCTGGTGAAAGACGCGCTCAGCGTGCTCATGCAGGCGGTGCCCAAAGGCATCCGGCTCGATGAAGTGCGGCGCACCATCGAAGCCGTCGACGGGGTCAGCAAGGTTCATGATTTGCATGTCTGGGCCGTGACCTCGGATATCTTTACGTTAAGCGCGCATGCCGTGGTGGAGCGCGGCGAAGATTTTCACGTGGTCTTGAACGGCATCGAAGACACGCTCAAGGACCGTTTCAACATCGAACACACCACGATCCAGTTGGAAACCGAAAGCCGCGAGGAAAAAGAATTTAAAGCCTTCTGAATCAGAACGGCTGGACGGCGGCATCTCCCAGCCGAGGAACCAACCCGTTATTCCCAGTAGATTGGGTTTTTAGGAAACCGTCCCGCTTGTGACGGTGATGCGGGCGCGTGGCAGCAAGCAGGCCATCAAGCCGACGCTGACGAAGGAAAAAATACCGAGCAGCCAGAAGATCGTCGGCAATTCGGCGCTGACGAGAAGCAAGCCGACAATGGATGTGGACGTGGTCTTGGAAAACTGTTGAATCAGTCGGTCGAAAGAAACGATGCCGCCGCGCATTTCCGCCGGCGCGTTTTGAGTCAGTAGGCTTTTTTGCATCGGCGAGATGACGCCGTTGGCGAGGCCGTAGAAAAATAGCGTGCCGCCGACTAGCCAGATCCCGGGTAGGAAAGGCACGGCGAGGACCGTGGCGCCGCTGACCAAAAACGCCACAAACAAAATATTCGCCTTATCTCTGCCCGCGGCAATGCGCCCGGCCTGGCTCGACGTGATCATGGCGCCGGCGGCGAAGAACATGTAAAGAAATCCCGCCGTCGCCGTCGAAATGCCGTGAGTGCGGACCAAAAACAGCGGGAAATAAGTGAGAAAGCCGTAATCGAGAAAGAAGCGCAAAAAGCCAGCGGAAAATGCAATCAGCAATCGCGGATGGCGCGTCAGGCGCAACATATCGCCCAAGTAAGCCGACGCGCGATCGCGGGTTTGGCCTTTAGTCTCGGGCATCCAAAATAGCGCCGCCAGCCCCACGGGTATGGTCACTATGTAAAACACAAACGGCCAGTACCAGGCAACGGCGGCGAGTAGGCCGCCGAGGGGCGGAAAAACGAAATAACCGATGCGGTCGAGAAAAACCTTCAAGCCCTGGCCGCCGATCTCGTTGTCGCCTTCGAGCAGGTCGCCGATCAAAACGATGGTCAGCGGAATCACCGCGCTGAAGCCGATGCCTTGAAGTGCGCGGAAAATAAGCAGCCAGCGGTAGCTCGGCGAAAACGCCATGGCCGTGCCGAAAATTCCGAACGAGATCAATCCCAGCGCCAGCAATAATCGCCGGCCGTAGAGGTCGGCGACCATGCCGAAGATCGGCGACAGCACAATTGCCGGCGCGGTATAGACCGTCATCATCCAGGAGAGCTGGGCGTCGCTGACTTGAAAGGGTTGGCTGAGGGCCGGCAGCGCGGGCTGGATGAAATTTACGCCGAGCATCAGCGCGATGCTCGACGCGTAGACGATGCTCAAGGCCCGCGCTTTTTCCGGTGCGAGTTGCTCCATGCCGAACAACGCGGTGAGTGAAGCCATTTGCCGCAAGCTAGATCAATGGCTCGGAGCAGTCAAACTCTTATGCCGGCGGCCGATCAAGCTGAGCGCCGGCCCGACCGCGCGTTTTCATCATTGGTGTGCTCGCGTCACCGTGATATGGATGAGCGCGAACGCTCGCTGAAAGAGAGGGGCAATTAAAATGGCTCAAGATATGCGCGACTGGATCGAGCAACTGGAGCAGGCTGGACTGCTGGCGAGAATCGCCAAGCCGGTGGACCCGCGCACGCAGATGGGCGCGTTATTATGGCAGGCGCGCGATCGCGCCCTGTTGTTTGAAAATCTGCCGGATTATCCGGGCTGGCGCTGCTTGGGCCAGGCGCCGGGCGATGTTTCGCTCGCGCCGGTGGCCTTCGGTACGCCGCGCGACGAGATGATTCCGGAATTCGTCCGGCGCACCGAAAGGCTCGGCTCCACGCGGCTGGTCGAAACCGGGCCGGTGCACCAGAAAGTGCTGATCGGCGACGAGATCGACATCACAAAAATGCCGATTCATCAGGCGGGCATCCGCGACGGCGGGCCGTTCATCGGCTCCGGTTTGATGATTACCAAAAATCCCGAAACCGGCCGACGCAACTTGAGCTTTCATCGTTTGCAGATGAAAGGGCCGAAGAAAACCGGTATCCTGCTCTATCCGCGCCACGCCTGGAACAATTATCAATTGTATGAAGCGCAAGATAAGCCGATGCCGGTGGCGATTATGATCGGACACCATCCGATGTATTATTTCGCGGCGGCGACTACCGCGCAGTATGGCGTGGATGAGTTGGAGATCGCTTCAGCTTTACTGCGCGAAGAAGTCGAGTTGGTCAAGTGCCACACCGTTGATTTGGAAGTTCCGGCTTGGGCGGAAATTATTCTCGAGGGCGAGATCCCGCCCAAGTTGCGCGAGCCCGAGGGGCCGTTCAGCGAATTTCAAGATTATTATCTCACCGGTTCGGGCATGAATCCCATCGTCAATATCAAAGCGATCACCATGCGCAGCGACGCGATTTTTAAAAACGTGCAGAATGGCACAGAGGTCGAAGGCTGCGTCTATCACAAGGTGCCGATGTCGGCACAGATTCTGCGCCGTGCGCGCACCGTCGGCGGTCTGGCCGACGTTAAGAACGTCTTGGTGATGCCGGGTATCTTCGGCGTCGTCGTGCAGATGCGGCCGCGCTATTACGGCGAGGCGCGCAATGTGCTCATGTCGGTCTTGTCGAGCGAGTATCAGCATCCCAAAGTCGCCATCGCCGTCGACGAAGACGTCGATATCTTCAATTACGCAGAAGTTCTCTGGGCGATCAACACGCGGGTCAATCCCTCTGAAGACATCGTCGTGATCAACGGCGCCAAGATCCACGCCATGGATCCATCATGCCCTGAATTTGGCCATCCCGGCGCGCCCGGATGGCACCGCATCGGAGGTAAAGTCATCATCGACGCGACCAAGCCGCCGGAGTGCGATCCCAAGCGCAGGCATGAGTTCGAACGGCTGCGGCCGGTGGGATGGGAATCCGTCAGTTTGGAAGATTTTTTGCCGGCGGGAGCGCCGCCGTTGAGGATCAAACCGAAGATTCCGATGGGTTAAAAGATTCGTTCAAGGTTTAAGCGTTCAATAGTTCAAGGGGCTGGAGGAGCAACGTGGGAACTGCTTACTTTGAACTTTTGAAGCTTGAACGTTTGAACGGCTATGGTAAAAGCGCTTACTATTCGTCCGGTTCGCCGAAATAATCTCTCACGATTCTTTCCTTGATATATTCCAAAGCGCCCAAATCCTGAATGATATCGCCGCCAGTGTCATAGAAAAAAATATCACCTTTATGATTGCGGCCGATAGCCACGAGCCATTCCAGTTCGTCGCGGTCTTCCAACAGATAATTAATCGCTTGATTGGCGCCTTTGCTGGCGATGATGGTTACTTTGGGTTTGGCGTTTTTCTTCGCTTGCGACATGGACCAGCCTCCTGAGTGCAAGCTGAGTCTATAACAGAAGTAGAGGCGCTACAACTTAAGGGAATTATTGGCTCGCAGCCGGCGCCGCGAAGCGGACTACTTCATGCTAAAATCGACGCGATTCGGCCGGCCCTTGAGTTTATCGCGCTCCTCCGCCGTCAGCGGCTTGGCGGCGATGATCAACAGGCGATCGGAAGCGATTTGATCGCCGGCGAGCAGCGCGTCGCGCACGATCTGAGCGCGTCGGTCGGCAAGGCGACGCAGGTCGTCGTCACCGACCTTAGCGTACTGCATCATTAGCTTTTCCATCTCCGGAACCGGCAAATCCTTCGCCAGACCGATGATGTTGCGCGGTTTGGGAAAATTTTCTTCACCGTAGGCGGCCTTCAAGTATTGCGGGTACTCGCTCTCGTCCACTTGGACTTCGTCCAACGATTTCGGCGCTTGGCCATTGCGAGCCAGCTCTTTTAATTTTTGCGCCTTCACTTTTCGTTCGATCTCGACTCGCTTCAGGCCGTCGAGATCGCCGGATGGGTCGACGCGGCCGATGATCTCGAGCTTGAGTGCGGGCCGGTTGTTCAAGGCTTTCACCAGCGTCGAAATTTTTTCCCGGTCGGTTTGATCGAGGGCCGCGCGGCCGGCGGCGAATTCCACATAGCTCAGCTCATCGCCGCTTACGCCGCCGCTGCTAAAAGCTGAGGCGAGCAGCGAAAACGGCGCGGTCACCGCCTTGGTAATGATGTTGATGATGATGCGCAAGACCAGGCCGCCGACGCTGAACTGGGGGTCGTCGAGGGAGCCGCTGATCGGCAGGTCGACGTCGATGACACCGTTGCGGTCTTTGAGGAGGGCGACCGCGAGCAGCACCGGCAGCTTGGTGGCGGTGGGGCTTTCGACTTTATCCCCGAACGTGAGCTGGTTTAGGATGATGTTGTTCTCGGCGCTGAGCTTGCGATTTTCAAGTTTGTATTTGACGTTGAAGGTAAGCTTGCCGCTTTCGATGCCGTAACCCACATACTTTACCGAGTAGGGCGTCATGGGGCTCAACTCGATGCCTTTGGCGTTGGCGACGATATCGAGGAAGAGATCTTTGGCCAGCGGATTGATCTTGCCCTTGATCTCCACTGGGGCAGCGTCATCGAGTTTGGCTTTAAGGTCGATCTCTCCAGGCGTCTCCGGCTTCAACTCTGAGATGGCGCCCTGCACACTGGTTAGATTCGCCGAATAATTCGGCTTGACGAAAAAATCGCTGAAATTGATATTGCCGCCCTTAAGGTTGATCTTGCCGACGCTGACGGCGCGGGGAGCTGTGGTTTCAGTAGCAGGCGGCGAAGCCGCTTTCACGGCCGCCTGGGACGATGCGGCTTTCGTATCTGTTTTTTTAATCTCGTTCGCTTTGTCGGAGGGAGTCAACTTTTGCAGGTTCAATTTGCCGTCCGCGCCGAGGATGAGCCGCGAATAGAAGTCGGCCAAAGTGATCTCACCGATGCGCAATTGAAACGGCTCGAGGTCGAATTGGACGGGGTCAAGGATCAAAGATTTCCACTTGAGTAAATCCTGCGCGCCGTCCTTTTCGACGCTGCCGAAGTCCGTAACTTGCAGACTGCCTCGATAATTCAACTTGGCGCCACCGGCGCCGCTCTCGTAAGCCAATGCGCCCTTGGTGCCGATCCGCCCGCCGGTGAGCAGAAAATTAACGTTTTCGGTGAAATAGCTTTGGTAAGGCAATACCTCGATGTCTCGCCCGTCCACGGTGAACTTAGCGCTGACGGGATTTAATGTCGCGGTGCCGACCAGCTGGAGCGAGCCTTTATCGTTGACTCTGATCCGGATCGTTGCTTTGGCGGATTGATTTTTTGCCGTGGAGAAATTTTCCCCGCGAAGCGAAATATCCGAGAGACTGGTTTTCGACTTTCCTTGATCGCTCACGTTGATTTTAAATCCGTCGAGAACGATACGCTGGGCGTCGATTCGCCATTCCGCATCGCCGGCCTTCGGTGGCGGCTCCGCTGCTTGGGCTTCGGGACCGGGCTTGGCGATGCGGCTGAGGTTCAGCTTGCCGTCGGCGCCCCGTTCGATATAGCCGCTGCCCTCTTTTGCTTCGAGGGAGCCGACCACGATCGTTTTCTTCGCCACATCGATCATCGCATCCTTGAGCGCGAAGGTCCCGACGCGCCAGAGTGGCTCGGGTTGCCCGGTGAGTTCGAGCCGAAAATGGCGCAGGCTTGCATTCAGATCGGTCACCTTGATTTCCGGCTGGGCGTCATTTTCTGCGAAGCTGTATTGCGTCGATAGGTCGAGAAGACCGTCTTTAATTTCGGCCGCCAGCGCGTTTTCGTAGTAGGGCCGCAGCGGGCCAATCCTGAGCGCGCTCACGTCGAGCTTGCCTTCGACGAGCAAAGGGGCCATCTGCAGCGTTCCATTATGGGTGAACTTTTCCTTGGCCTCGGATTCGAAGGAAACTTCGACATTGGCTTTTTTCCCGCCTTCATTAGTCAGGCCGGTGATTTTCGCGTTGAAGTTGTCCAGGCGCGTCTTGTAGGGCCGCTGCGGCTGCGCGTCATCGATATGAACCGTCGCCGCTTCGAGGGCAATTTCGTCGACGGTATAGCCGAAAGGCTTGCTATCCTTCTTCGGCTCCGGCGCCGCGGGTTTAGCTTCGGTCTTAACCAGGTTTGCCAGATTGATCTTGCCGTCGCGCGCCCGCACGACATGAAGCTCCAGACCTCGTGCCCGCACGGATTTGAGATGGCTATCGCCGGCAAAGATCCGGACGACGTCGATCAAGACTTCGAGGCTTGGCAATTTGACCAGCGGCGCGCCGTCTTTTTGGCGCATCTCCAAGCCAGTCACGCCAAGGCTGCCGGACACGGCGAGCACGGAAGGTTGCTCTTTGGAAGATCGAAAATTGACCGTCAATTTGGAATCGAGCTTCCCGGACGGCAATTCGAAATTCAGCTCCAGCGGGGAATATTCGAGATATTTGGCGATCTCCAGCTTGTCGATATTGATCTCCAGGTTGCTATCGCGGGAGTCTTTGAATGGCAAGGTAACGCCGCCAAGATGAAATGGGGAGCCGTCGATTATCGCTGAAAATTCCGGTTTGACTTTTATGTCGATGTAGGACGGCAAGCTGGAAAGGAACGGCACGCCGATCTTGAGCTGTGTGACGGTGTGTTTGGTCTTTTTCGGGCGGTCGTCGAAATCGATCTTTCCGTCAATCAGCTCGATATTGTGCAGGGCGAACTTCGGTGTCGGGGCTGAGGGATCGGATGGCTTGGCAGTAAATTCATCGATGAGATCCTGAAAGTTGTATTTAAAATCCTCATTGCGCACCACACTTAGATACGGCTTGACTAGCCGGAGCTCTTTAATCACCGGGGCCAGGCGAAAAATCGATTGCAGTTGGAGATTAACAAAAAGCTCGTCGAAAGAAAGCCCGGGGGATTGGCTCCCACGCCGTTTCATCAGAAAGCCGCGGATCGCGACGGTCATCGCATAGGGGTTGATGCGGATTTGCTCGATGGAGACTTGACGATGGAGTTTGTCGGAAAGCACCTCGGCGATTTTACTGCGGATCAGAGGCGGCGCGACCAATCCCAGAAGGATGCCGAAGGCGACGATAATCGAAACCGTCCAAATGGCGATTTTCCGCGTGCGCCGGTGGCGCGCAATTTCTACCGTTCGCTTGCAGAGTTCAGTGAACTTCAACGGCATGTCACGACTTCTTAAACTTTAACTTGAGGCATCTTATCGTACCGGTATGCGCGGGTTCAAGGCCGCGGCCTAAATTGCCCTAGTGTCCGGTTCTGTAGCAACTTTTGCCCAGGATCGGCGAGAAGATGCGCTCTCCGCCGTGGCTGTCAAGCGCGCGACGTCCATGGCTAAGCGTAGACGATCGAATAGCCGGCCGATTGGGGGGATCCACCCCGATGACCGACAATGGTGCGATATCCGGCAAGTTCGCCCTTGATTCTTAGTCGAGGCAATAATTGGCCGACTTCCTCTCCCGATGAACGTAGCAGCATAGACGCGGCCGCTTTGGGTAAGCCGTGAGCTTGCTACCGGGAGCTGTATCCTGCCTGGGGATTGCTTACGTCTAATAGAAAAGTTAACATATAAACGATAATCGATAGATCGGAGTATAAATGAGAATTTTCAGCAAGTTAGTAATCATTTCTATATTTTCACTTTTGTTTCTAATGCCATTTCGGGCGGCGGCCGGAGAACCTACGGTCCAACTCAGCGCTACCATCAATGAATTTGTCGCTATCCTTACAAACACGTCGGTGGCCGAATTGCGGGCTACCGGGTTGCCCCAACGGGCTTTGAACTTGATTTTTACCCGATTCGACTTCTCGGAGATGACCAAGCGGTCGTTGGGGCGGCATTGGGCAGCTCTTAATCCGAGTGAGCGGCGCGAGTTTGTCGATGCCTTTACCCAGCGCCTACTGCGCGCTTATGGCCGCTCGATGCGCGCCAATGGCGATGAAAAAATTGAGTACAATCACGAAAATCTCGACGGCGAATACGCCCGGGTCCAAACCAAGGTGGTGAGCGGCAATGGCGAGGAGCTGCCGGTCGATTATCAACTGCACGATATCAACGGCCAGTGGAAGGTTTATGACGTGGTCATCGACAGCATCAGCATCGTCAAAAACTATCGCGCGCAATTCGAGCGGGTGATCGCCAAGAGCTCGATTAAAGAACTGCTGCAGAAAATGAAACAGCAAGAATCTTAATAAAATTGGACCAGACCGAACTCTTCGCCCGGCCGGTTATGTCCGCACGTAGGTCAAGTCAAATGCGCGCGCCGCGTCGGGCGCGGTTTCGAGCCTTAACTCGGGCAAATCCCTTCCTTGATGATTCTGCAGCCCCTTTGAGCTATTCACGGAACTGTCGGTAACCCCGAAGGCTCCCTAAGTATTTGACGCCACGGACCGCTTTCGTTATTGGTGGTCTCCATGGCAAGACTAGATATCACGCTGGCGCTCGGTTCCTACGATCGGCACGCGCCGCTGCTCGAAGGCTGTATTCGCCACCCCGACATCGACGTCACATATATCGAGGTCGACCCGCAGCAGGGACGCCACGAGCGCTTCTTGCAACATTTCGAATTCGACGCCGCCGAGTTGTCGCTATCATCTTATCTTATTGCGATCGATCAAGGGCTGCCGGTCTACGCTGTGCCGATTTTCCCGCGCCGGCTGTTCAGCCAATCGCAGATGTACAAGAACATTCACTGCGGCATCGGCTCGCCGGCGGACTTGGCGGGGAAAAAAATCGGCCTCAGCGCTTACCAAAATACTCTGGGTGTGCGCGCCAAGGGCGACTTGACTCACTTCTACGGCGTCCCCCGCACCACCGTTACCTGGGTGACGCCGGGTAAAGAGGTCGTTGACGTGAAGCTCCCTGCCGATCTAAAAATCGAGACCCGCGCCAGCATGGCCGACATCGAACAGGAATTTGTCGAAGGCAAAATTCAGGCGATGTTCGTCTCGCGCTTGCCGAAAGCGTTTCGCGGCGGCAATCCCAATTTGGCGCGCTTGTTCGCCGACCCGCAAATCGAAGAAGAGCGCTACCTGCGCGAGGTAGGTTTTTTCCCGATCATGCATGTGCTCGCATTCAAGAAGGAGCTGGCGCGAAAATATCCTGAGCTGCCACGCGCGCTGTTCGACATTTTCGAGCAAGCCCGCCAGCGCGCCACGCAGCGCTGGGCCGACCCCAACTGGTCGATGGCGATCTGGGGTAGGCGCGAGCTGGAACGCCAAGCCAAGCTCTGCAGCTTCGACCCCTGGCGCAACGGCCTCGAGTCCAACCGGAAAAACATTGAACAGTTTACCTTGTACAGCCACGAACAGGGTCTAACCGGGCGGCGCCTGACGCCGGACGATTTGTTCGCGGCGATCGACTAGATTCGTATTTCTGAAGTGACCGCCATCCTTGACGCTGTCACTTCGAGGCGAAGCCGAGAAATATAGTGTTCGCGGAATTTCCGATGCGGGTCTTGACCGCTGCTGCGCAGTTACGAGTTCCGAAAAGCAACGGCAGCGGCTAAACCCCATCAGCGCTGTTTATGTCAAACAACCTCGCGATTCCGTTGGCTTGGAAAACAGGGTTGATGGCTATAGGACTGACTCGAAATTTGGGGTGACCCAGGAGAGTTAGCATGCTGATTCTATCCAACGAGGACATCGAGAAAATTTTACCCGTCGGCACCTGCCTGGACGTGCTCGAGGAAGCATATCGCGATCTCGGCAACGGGAGGGCGGCGACGGTGCCGCGCTACGATGTTTTCAGCCCGACCAAGCCCAACCAATTCTACGAATACAAAACGATGAGCGGCGTGTTGCCTGGTCGCAAGATCGCGGCGCTGCGGCTCAACTCCAGCGTGGTCACGTGGTACGAGAAGGCCGGCGGTGTGCGCAAAGACAAGTTGCCCGTCGCCGGCGGCGATAAATACGTCGGGCTGGTGATGCTCTTTAGCACCGAAACCGGCGAGCCCCTGGCGATCTTTCCCGACGGCTACGTACAGAAACTGCGTGTGGCCGGGGCCAGCGCCATTGCGGCGCGTTACCTGGCGCGCAAGGATTCCAAAGTCATGGCGTTGCTCGGCGCCGGTTGGCAAGCGAGCGCACATCTGGTGACGATGTCGATGATTCGCGACCTGAAGCAGGTGAAGGTCTTCAGCCTGACACTGGAGTCGCGCCGACGTTTCGTCGAAGAGTGGACGGGAAAGGTTGCGGCGCAGTTGATCGAGACCGACAGCGCGGCCGAGGCGATGGACGGCGCCGATATGGTAATCGCCACGACCAACTCGATCTCGCCGCTGTTTCCCGGCGAGTCTTTGCGGCCGGGGATGCATGTGTCGTGCGTCAAGCCCTGCGAGTTCGATGCCGCAACGTACAAGCGCTCCGAGCCGTTGATTATCCACTGGCGTGAGGCGAAGCCCTTTCAAATCGCCATCGGCTTTGACCGCCAATCGATCCCCGACGTCGCCGAGGGCTGGCAGCACCCGCTCACGCGCGAAGACTGCGCTATTTGGGATTTCCCGACTCTTTCGGAATTGGTCAACGGCCGGCACCCCGGTCGCGCCAGAGACGATGCGATAAGCTGTTTTTGCAACAATGTTGGCCTTGGCTTGCAGTTCGCGGCAGTCGGCAGCGAGGTCTTGGCGCGGGCCCGAGAAACGCGCGTCGGACGGGAAATTCCGACGGATTGGTTCTTAGAAGAGGTGCATCCCTAGAATGATGTTTCGAGTTTCCGGTCTCGGGTTTCGAGTTAAAAACATGAAATCCAAAGGTTCGCTTCCGATGGGTTTGCTTGCGTTTGAGCCTGACATGCAGCGCGCGCAGACCAAACTCAAAGTCGCTTACCCGGCCACAAGCACGGGGTAGACGTCGAGGTCATTTACACCGCCGGCAGCTCGCGCCTCATCCAAGCCATGTTGGCTAAAAACCTGCCGATCTCCGAGATTGCGATTTCCGCGGTTATTCAAGCAATCTCGCCGGCCAATTTTATCGACGTCGGTTATTAGAAAGTGCTGGAGCGAGTGGGTTCACCAAGAAGCGCTATGGTGAGTAGTGATCCGCACTTCAAGTTGCAGGACGACGCGTTGAGCAAATTATTTTGGGAAGACGAACCCACTCGCGCGAAAAAAAATGCAATCAAAAATTCACATTTTTATTGACAGATAAAAACCACTTTCGTACACTGCTCATCAGCAGGGAAAGGAGGTGGTCCAGACATGATTGATAAAAGTACTGTCTGCGAGGTGGCTGAGACTTAGGCTCTAGGCGGAATCTTTGACGGGGATTCAGGCCTGGAGCCTGGGAATCCCCCTCAGTCCACCTAGTGGGTCCGCTTCAACGGTCGCTTGCGCTGCCGCTTGAAGCGGACCTTCTTTTTTCCAGCAATTCGAGTGCGGTTAGGGCCGCTTTTCTCGACCCCCGATCTTCGCTCTCGCTGTTCTTTTTTAACGCAGCCAGAAATTCTGCTGTTGGCTGTCCCAGATTCGCCAGCGCAATTGCGGCTGTGTGACGCACCTTGGCTTCCGCATCGTCACCGTAAATTCGTAACAAAACATTTTTTCCGGCGGCGTCAAGATCTGGTCGTAGCCTCAAACAAATGGCGGCGGCGACCCTGACGGTGACATCGGGATCACCCAGGGCCCCGAGCAACGCTGACCGGCTCGCCGGATCGGTCAAGGCAAGATCGCGAATGCAGTAAAGCGCCATGCGTTTCTGATGCGCGGTGCCGTCGGCGCTGAGTTGCATCAGTCGCGGGACGATAGCGCCGTCAATTTTTGCAATGCGAATCAGCAGGAGGGCGATCGCCCAGCGAATGTCTGCCTCGCCGTGATCCAGGGCGTCGAGCAGCCCTTGCAGCGCGGCGCGGGAAGGTTCCGGCAGATGACCCAGAATGTAGGCTACTGGCCAGTAATTTTTATGACCGCTCGCGGTCAGTCGGTGCCCTAGGATTTCGCGCAGGCGAGGAGTCTCGTCGGCGAGGGCGATCAGCTTGTCGACGGCCGCGCGAATCGCCGGCTTGTTATGTTGATCCAGGTCGGCAATGAGCGCGTCAATTTGGCGATCGTCCAGTTCCATGATGAGTCCGCCTGCGCTCAACCGCAGATCATCGACTTAAATTGTTCTGTGGTCTTCTCGCCCCGGCGCCCTTAGATTTCCAGAAACTGCGGACAGTCCGTAAGATTTCGATTGGCTTTGGTCGTGACGAGAACGACGTCTTCCAAGCGCACGCCACCGACGCCGAGATAGTAAAGCCCGGGTTCCACGGTAACGACATGACCGGTGTGCAGGGTCGCGTCGATCGGTGCGATGCGCGGCGGTTCGTGGATATCCAACCCGAGACCGTGGCCCGTGCCGTGAAAAAATCCCTGCATTCGCCCGTTAATTTTACCGGTGTGAAACCCGCGCGCCTCGAACAGATCGAGAATTTTTTGGTGCACTTCCCTGCCGTTGACGCCGTCGTGGATATTGTCATAGCCGATCTTCTGCCCGGTCTGAACGGTGGCGTAAATTTCTTTGAGCTTGTCCGAGGCGCGGCCGCGCACTACCGTACGGCTCAAATCGCCGAAGTAACCGTTTTGTTGCGAGCGCGGAAAGATGTCGAAAATGATCGAGGTGTTTGCCTTGATCGGCCCGCTGCCCTCGTGATGGGGATCGACGCATTGATTTCCCGAAGAGATAATCGTGTGGCTCGGCAGCCAGCCCTGCGCCATGATCGTAGTATTCACCGCGGTCTTGAGCATCTCGGAAGTAAGCCGGGTGCCGTTCAGATAAAGATAGCCGTCGCGCTTGAACTTGGTGTGTTTGAGCATGCGGATGCCCGCATCGAGCCCGAGCCGGGCGACGCGTAGGGAGTCGGTGATGTGTTTGACTTCGAGGCGATATTTGGTTTCGCGTTCGGCCCAAAACGGATCGCGTTTGATCTGCACGCTGTACCCTTTGGTCCGAAGCTGGTCGGAGAGCAGCGCGGGAAAATTCGCCGGCACGATGAGCGAGCGGACGCCGCGTTCGCGGAACAATAGATCGAGAATGTCGATGATACCGATGGGCGTTTTGCCGAGCTTACGCAATTTGCGCTGGTAGAGCGACAGCGAAAGAACGCGATCCACCTGGGCCTGCTTCTTGGCGCGGTCGATTTCCAAGTCGCTCAGCACGGCGAACTTGACGTTTCTATGTTGAAAAAAAATAAACGGATCCGGAACAAAGAAGCCGGTGGCGTAAAGTATATTGGAATCGCCCTCACTGGCGGCGACGATGAGCAGCGCTTGATCCTTGCGCGGGTTTGCAGATTTGCCGCTGCGGACTTTGGTTCTCGTGTTAGCTGGGGGATTGCGTTTTGAATCAAACATAGAATTTTTGCTCGTCGAGGTCTCTGTCGTCGTTGATCGCTAGAATAGTAACGCGCGGCGTCGACGAGCGCAACGTTCATCATCCTTGACGCTCGGTCCGCGCAAGCTCAGTTGACAGGGCAGGGGCTTTTGTTATGATTTAACCCATTCTTTTTCGCGGAATTGCTCCGATTACGTATCTAAGGAATTTTTTTTCATGTCCATAACGGATAACTTCGAGAAACTCCGTGAACTCAACCAAACGGCCGATGCCGGAGGAGGCGAAGAACGCTCGCGCCGCCAGCATGAACAAGGCAAGTTATTGGCCCGAGAGCGAATCGACATTCTGCTCGACAGCGGCAGCTTCGTCGAACTCGATCGCCTGCGCACGCATCAGTGCACCGATTTTGGCTTGGATAAGCAGAAATATTTGGGCGATGCGGTGGTCACCGGCTTTGGCGCCATCGACGGCCGGCTCGTGTATGTCTACTCCCAGGACTTCACCGTTTTCGGCGGCAGCTTGAGCCGCGTCGTCGGGGATAAAATTTGCAAGGTGATGGACATGGCGATGAAAAACGGCGCGCCGCTCGTCGGCATCAACGATTCAGGCGGCGCGCGTATTCAGGAGGGCGTCGACAGCCTGGCGGGGTACGGTGAGATTTTCCAGCGCAACGTGCTGGCCTCCGGCGTCGTGCCGCAGATCACCGCGATCATGGGTCCCTGCGCCGGCGGTGCAGTTTACTCGCCGGCGATCACGGATTTCATCTTCATGATCAAGACCAACAGTTACATGTTTATCACGGGTCCCGACGTGATTAAGACCGTGACCCACGAAGAGGTGACCAAGGATGCGCTGGGCGGGGCGGAAACCCACGGCGGTAAAAGCGGCGTGGCTCATTTCACCGCCAACAGCGAAAAAGACTGTTTGTTGATGATCCGCGAGTTGATCGGCTTTCTCCCCGGCAACAACCAGGAAGATCCGCCGTTTCGCGCCACTAGCGACGATCCGTTGCGGCGCGACAAGCGGCTCAAGGATTTGGTGCCGGACAATCCGAACCGGCCCTACGATATGAAGGAACTTATAACTCTGGTCGTCGACGAAGGTTATTTTTTTGAAGTCCAGCCGGAATTCGCCCGCAATATTGTCGTCGGATTTGCTCACATCGGCGGCCGCTCGGTCGGCATTGTCGCGAATCAACCGGCGCACCTGGCCGGTTGTCTTGACATCAACGCTTCGGTGAAAGCCGCACGTTTCATCCGCTTCTGTGATTGTTTCAACATTCCCATCGTGACTTTCGTCGACGTGCCGGGTTTTCTCCCGGGCACCGATCAGGAATATCACGGCATCATCCGCCACGGTGCCAAACTGCTCTACGCCTACGCCGAAGCCACTGTGCCGAAGGTGACGATCGTAACCCGCAAGGCTTATGGCGGCGGCTATATCGTCATGTCGAGCAAGCATCTGCGCGGAGACATTAACTTGGCCTATCCCACTGGCGAAATTGCCGTGATGGGACCCGAGGGCGCCATCAATATCGTCTTCCGCGAGCAGCTGCAAAAGTCTTCTGATCCGGCCAAGATGCGCGACGAAATGGTCAGTAACTATCGCCAAACTTTTGCCAACCCGTTCAAGGCGGCGGAATCGGGTTACGTCGACGCGGTGATTTATCCGGAAGAGACCCGGCCGACGCTGATCCGTGCTCTCGAGATGCTAAAAAATAAACAAGACCACATTCCGCCCAAGAAGCATGGTAATATTCCACTCTAAAAGAGGCGCGAGGCGACAGGCTAGAGGCGCGAGAAAAACGAAAGAGTTTTCCTGCTCACGCCCCACGCCCCACGCCTCGCGCCCATTCGTACATGTTTAAACGAGTTCTTATTGCTAATCGCGGCGAGATCGCGGTGCGCATCGCGCGCGCCTGTCGCGAGCTGGATATTGAAACAGTCGCGGTCTATTCCGAAGCCGACCGCGAATCCTTGCATGTCAAATACGCGGACTACGCCTATCTCATCGGGCCGCCCCCTTCGGCTCAGAGCTATCTAGCAATCGATCGGATCATTGACGTTTGTAAGAAAAGCGGCGCCGAGGCAGTGCACCCGGGCTACGGCTTTTTGGCCGAGAACGTCGCCTTCGCGCAGCGCTGCAAGGAAGAGGGGATCGTCTTCATCGGCCCTTCGCCCCGGGTGATCGATCAGATGGGCGACAAGGTCAAAGCACGCCAGATCATGAAAGCGGCCGGCGTGCCGGTGGTCCCGGGTTCCGACGGTATCTTAACTTCCGAAGAAGAGGTGCTGAAAACCATCGAGTCGATCGGCTACCCCTGCATGCTCAAGGCCGTGGCCGGTGGCGGCGGCAAGGGACTACGGTTGGTGCGCGCTCGTCGTGAAGTGGCCTCGGCGTTTCGCGCCGTCGGCTCGGAAGCGTCGTCTTCGTTCGGCGACGCCCGCCTTTATGTCGAGAAATTCATCGAAAAGCCGCGCCATATAGAGATCCAGATTCTCGCCGACAACTACGGCCACGTCATTCACCTTTACGACCGCGAGTGCTCGATCCAACGGAGGCATCAAAAAGTACTCGAGGAGTCGCCGGCGCCGGGAATGGATGACCGCACAAGGCGGCGGATTGGCCGGATCGCCATCCAAGGCGCGCGCGCGGTCGGCTACGTCGGCGCCGGGACGCTGGAGTTTCTACTTGACCAGGAGCAGAATTTTTATTTTCTCGAGATGAATACACGCCTGCAGGTCGAGCATGCGGTGACGGAACGAGTCGTCGGCATCGATCTGGTCAAGGCGCAGATCGAAGTGGCTGCGGGCGGCTATCTGCCCTGGCGCCAGCGCCATATCACCCAGACCGGCCACGCCATCGAGTGCCGCATTTACGCCGAAGACCCGGAACAAGATTTTATGCCCTGCCCGGGCAAGATCGAAGGCTTGCGCTTGCCCGAAGGCTTGGGACTGAGAAACGATTGTGGTGTTTACGAAGGCGCTGAGGTGCCGATCTATTACGATCCAATGATCGCCAAACTGATCACCTGGGGCGAGAACCGGGTAGAGGCGATCCTGCGCATGCGCCGCGCGCTGCGCGAATACCAAGTTCGGGGTATTAAAACCAACATTTCGTTTAATCAGTGGATCTTGCGCCATCCGCGTTTTATGTCGGGGGACGTGAATACCGGATTTATCGACCAGGAATTCCGGGCATCCGACAGCGAAGAGATGCTACCGCACAAGGAGATAGCGCTCGCCTCCGCGGCGATTGCCGCGCTGCACCGCGAGCAGGAGCAGACCTTGGGTCTGCTGGCCAAGGGCGCCGCAGAGCAATCCCGTTGGCGTGAACAAGGAAAGCGCAACGCCTTGCGGCGCGATTTTACCGTCATTAACCGCGGTCGGCGCCGCTCCTAGGATCCGCTTGTCATGGCATTTATCGCCAAGCTCGGCGATCAGAGTTACACCGTCGAAATTGAAGAGAGCGGTAAGTCCGTCTATCGGGTTTCGGTGGATGGCAATGAATTTCTGGTCGACGGCAAAAAAACCGGCCGGACCAACTATTCGCTGATCGTCGATAACCGATCCTTTGAAATTGAAGTTGACAACAGCGACGACGAGTACCGGGTGCTGGTCGACGGGCGCAATTATCGCATTCATCTGGTCGACGAGCGGCGTGTGCGCATCGGCGGCACTCAATCGGGCGTCGAGCTCAAGGGACGGCAGAATGTGTCTGTGCCGATGCCGGGCAAAATCATCGCGGTCTTGGTGGCCGAAGGCGACGCGGTGGAGAAGGGACAGGGGCTGGTCATCGTCGAGGCGATGAAGATGGAAAATGAAGTGCGCAGCCCGATCGCCGGCGAAGTGAGGGAGATCAAGGTCAAGCCGGGCGACACCGTGGAAGGCGGCGCCCCGCTACTGGTCGTGGAGTAGACGATGGTTAATCTTTTTGTGCGCCAAATTCTTGTGACTCCGTTTTATTCATGTTATAGCAGCGCAAAATGATTCCGAAAAAAGTTTTTTTCACTAAGGGCGTTGGCGTTCACAAGGAGAAGTTGGCGTCGTTCGAGTTGGCGTTGCGTTCGGCCGGGTTGGCGTACTGCAATCTGGTGCTGGTTTCCAGTATCTACCCGCCGGGTTGCAAGCGGATCTCCAAGGAAGAAGGCATTAAGCTTCTCCGTCCCGGCGAGATCGTCTTTTGTGTCTACGACCGCGAAAGCACCAACGAACCGAACCGTTTGGTGGCGGCCTCGGTGGGCGTCGCTATTCCGGCCGATCAAGAGCAGCACGGCTATCTTTCCGAGCATCACTCTTTCGGCGAGACCGAAGAAAAAGCCGGCGAGTACGCGGAAGATCTGGCCGCCAGCATGCTTGCGACGACGCTCGGCATCGAGTTCGATCCGGATACGGCCTGGGACGAGCGGGAAAATCTTTTCAAAATGTCCGGCAAAATCGTGCGCACCTCGAACATCACCCAGTCGGCTATCGGCAACAAAGAGGGACTGTGGACGACCGTGTTCGCCGCCTGCGCTTTCATTAACGACGATAGCTAGAGCTTCCTTCCTTTTCTCATTGATCATGGGTCTCATTCGTAGCTGACTTGCCGCGGTTAATGTGTCCGCGGTTAGGCGTGCACGGTCAATCGTCGGGGGTCCATCCAATCGCTTTACACCTCGCCCCTTACCGATTTTTTTACTCCGCGTTCCGTTCCAGACGGTTCATTCTGAAACGAGCTGCATAGGCGACGACAATGCAGAGGCCGTAAAGCAGCGCTAGCGGCACCATCAGCAGCACCTGGGAAATTAAGTCGGGCGGTGTCAAGACGGCGGCAAGCAGCGCGATCGCGATGATCGCGTAGCGGCCGTGGCGAATCAGAAAACGGTGATCGATGATGCCTACCCGGGCGAGAAAGAACGCGAGCACCGGCAGTTCGAACATGGTGCCGAAGGCGAGAACGAGCCGGGAAACCGCCGAGAGGTAGTTGCCGACCTGCAGCAACGGTTGAATATCGATCGCTTCATAGCGGCGGAGCAGAAAGCCCAACCCGAGCTGGACGACGATTTCGTAGCAAAAAGCCGCTCCCGCGATGAAAAAAAACGAACCGAATAGGACAAAGCTTTTGGTGTAGCGCTTTTCATGCTCGTACAGGCCCGGCGCGATGAACTGCCAGAGCTGCCAGAGCAGCACCGGCAAGGCGAGAATCACGGCCGCTGCAAAAGAAACTTTCATCTTGGTAAAAAACGCTTCGGTGACCGAGGTGCCAATCAGCGTTAGCCCGCGGATATGCAAGCGGCGCAGCGGCGCGGCTAGGACAGCAAAAATATCGTCTACTACGGCGTAGCAAGCAATGAAGCCCAGTGCGACCGCTAGAACACTTTTAATCAACCGATTGCGCAGCTCGGCGAGATGGGAGGTAAAGGGCATCTGGACGTCAGAAGCTCGTCCATTACCCTCAATCGTGCTCACTTTTTCTCTGGCGCGGCAGTCGAGTCCGCGCCGGCGGGCTCAGTGGGGTTTTCTAACGGCTGCTCGTCTTGGGCGGCCATGATCTGGGGTGAGTCGTCGACTTCGTGCTCCATCTGGCGAAACTCTTGCTTGAGTTCATCGGTGGCGCGGCGAAATTCAGCCATGCCTTTTCCGAGCGCCTTAGCGAGTTCGGGGAGTTTTTTGGGACCGAGGACGATCAGGGCCAGCCCCAGGATCAACAATAACTCTGGCATACCGATGCCGAACATGACTCTAAGCTATGCGATTTCCCGAAATTTGGCAAGGTTCAGCGCTGGTTTTGCAGCGTCTTCGTTTTATATGTTAGGTTGATATTGTGAAGCCCAGCGCTGTCGTAGTCGATCCCGAATACCTGAAGCATCTTCCCGGCAAAGCTCATCCCGAGCGGCCCGAGCGCATCGGCGTACTGCTTGATTTGGCGCGCCAACTGGACCGGCGAACATTTGCTATCTTGCCCCCGAAAGCCGCAAATCGTACCGAGGTGGAACGGATCCATGGAGCGGATTATGTTCGCTTGGTCGAATCAACGTCCACGGTGAATCACTACGCCTTGGACGGCGACACGATCACTTGTCGGGACTCTTTCGCTGTTAGCTTGCTTGCAGCCGGCGGCTTTTTGAACATGCTCGATGCGATTGCCGCCGGTGAAAACCAAAACGGCTTTGCGCTGGTGCGCCCGCCCGGCCATCATGCCTTGCGTGGTCGGGCGATGGGTTTTTGTCTGTTCAATACGATGGCGATCGGCGCCGAGTACCTGAAGAGCACTTATGGCGTGAAGAAGATCTTAATCGTGGATTGGGATGTCCATCACGGTAACGGCACCCAGGATGCGTTTTATGATGATCCGTCGGTGTTCTTCATCTCGACCCATCAGTTTCCCTTTTACCCGGGTAGCGGCGCAGTGAATGAAATCGGCGTCGGCGCCGGCGAGGGCTTCACGATCAACGTGCCTCTGCCCGCGGGCTGCGCCGACCGGCAATACCTTCAAGTCTTTCAAGACGTGATCGTCCCCGCGGCGCTAAGCTTCCAGCCCGAATGGATTCTAGTTTCCGCCGGTTTTGATGCGCACCGGCGCGATCCTCTCGGCGGGATGGGCGTTACCGAACGAGGCTTCGGCGCGATGGCGCGCGCGCTGCTTGCGCTGTCTGATAAATTTTGCGCCGGCCGCATCGGCTTTTTACTTGAGGGCGGTTACGATCTCACCGGGCTGCGCGATTCGGTCGCGGCGGTGCTGACCGAGATGCAAAACCCCGTGCGTACCGCGATCGATTCGTTGCCGCAAGCCGAAAGCGGCCTCGAACCACTGCTTCGCCGCATGCTGCAAGTGCACGAAAAATATCGATAAACCAAAATACTATTGACCGTCCGGGCCGACTCATCTATCTTAACGTCGCAAATCCGCTACAGATTGGTTACGAATCGTGAACATGAATGAACAACGCAGGGTTGTCGTGACGGGACTTGGTTTAGTTTCGCCTCTGGGCACGGGTGTGGAGAAAAACTGGCAGGCCCTATTGGATGGTCGGTCCGGCATCCGCAAGATATCGCGCTTTGCCGCGGACGGCTTTGCCTCGCGCATCGCAGGAGAAGTGCCGGACTTCAAGGCCGAGGATTTCATCGAGCCCAAAGAGATCAAGAAGATGGATCTCTTCATTCAATACGCGATGGGTGCGGCGAGCATGGCGATGGACGACAGCGGCTTGAAGATAGAAGGTGATTTCGCCGAGGCCGTGGGTGTGATCATCGGCGTTGGCTTCTGCGGCATCGAGACGATTGAAAGCACTAAAGAAGCTTTGCTGAACGGTGGCCCGCGCAAAATTTCGCCATTTTTTATTCCCAAAGTAATCTCAAATTTGGCCCCGGGCCATGTGGCGATCCGCTATGGCGCCAAGGGCGTCAACTGGACGCCGACCTCCGCGTGCGCTTCGGGTACCCATGCCATCGGCGAAGCGTTTCAATTGATCCGTCGCGGTCTGCAAGAAGCGGTGATCACCGGCGGCGCGGAGGCTGCGATCACGCCGCTCGGCGTCGGCGGGTTTGCCGCCATGAAGGCGCTGTCGACGCGCAATGACGATCCCGAACGGGCGAGCCGGCCGTTCGACAAGGAGCGTGACGGGTTTGTCATCGGCGAGGGTTCCGGGATGTTGATCCTGGAAGAGCGCGAGCATGCGCTCCAGCGAGGCGCAAAAATCTACGCCGAAGTGATAGGCTACGGTGCCAACGGCGATGCCTATCACATGACGGCCCCGGCTCCCGAAGGGGAAGGGGCGGCGCGCTGTATGCGTTTGGCGCTCAAGGACGCGGGGATTTTGCCGAGCGACGTGGATTACATCAACGCTCATGGCACCTCGACGGAGTACAACGACGCCAATGAAACCACGGCGATTAAAGCCATCTTCGGTGAACAAGCGGTGAAAGTGGCGGTGAGCTCGACTAAATCGATGACCGGCCATTTGCTCGGCGCGGCCGGAGCGGTGGAGGGCGTCTATTCGGCGCTGGCTCTCTACCGTGGGATGATCCCGCCGACAATCAATTACGAAAATCCCGATCCGGTTTGCGATCTCGACTACGTGCCCAATCAGGCGCGCAAGGCGGACATTAAAGTCGTGCTGTCAAATTCTTTCGGCTTCGGCGGCACCAACGCCTGCGTTATCTTGCGGAGGGCCGAATGAGCGGCTCGCAAAGGCGCAGTGTTATCCTTGGCACGGGCTCCGAAGTCCCTGCTAGGATCGTCACCAATCACGAATTGGAAAAGATGGTCGATACCAGCGACGAGTGGATTACCGTGCGCACCGGGATTAAAGAACGGCGCGTTCTCGAAGAGGGGAGAGGCAATGCCGACATGGCAGTTCAAGCCGCTCGGCGAGCCCTCGACGACGCCGGCATGGATGCCAAGGAACTCGACGCCATCATCATGGGAACCGTCAGTGCAGATTATTTAATGCCGAGCTCGGCATGCGTGCTGGAAGACATGCTTGGCGCACGCAACGCGTTTTCCTTCGATGTCGGCGCGGCGTGCTCGGGATTTATCAACGCAATCTCAGTGGCGGATTGTTATATTCGCTCGGGCAAGATCAACAAGGCTCTGGTCGTCGGCTCCGACACTTTGAGCCGTTGGCTCAACTGGCAAGATCGCACCACCTGCATTCTTTTTGGTGACGCCGCCGGCGCAGCGGTCTTGGGCGCTTCAGAAAACGGCTCCGGGATTCTTAGCACGAAGCTCTGCACCGACGGGTCTTACGTCAAGACTCTCTATGTTCCGGCCGGCGGGTCGCTGAAACCGGCCACGCTGGAAACGGTTCGGAACAACGAGCACACGATTACCATGAACGGCAAGGAAGTCTTCAAAATCGCAGTGCGCTCTATGGAGGAGGTCAGCCGCCAAGCCCTGGCTGAAGCCGGCGTCGGCATCGACCAGGTTTCGCTGGTGATTCCCCATCAAGCCAATAAACGGATCATCGTCGCCTTGGCCGAGCGGCTCGGCGTGCCAATGGAAAAAGTCATGGTGAATCTCGATAAGTACGGCAATACATCCGCTGCGTCGATTCCCGTCGCTCTAGACGAAGCCCGGCGCCAGGGCCGAATCAACCCCGGCGATATCGTTTTAATGAATGCTTTCGGGGCCGGATTTGCCTGGGGTGGCGCGGTAGTCAAATTCTAGCGGCTTTTCCACCCGTTGATCGTCTTTCACGTAGTTTTCTCCGCGGTCTCGGCGCGCAGCGCCTCCAGCTTGCCGCTGATCTCGACCGGGAAACGGCTCGGCTCTCTGATCGCGCGCACGGCTTCGGGAAGCGCGGCCCAATCGGAGGCGAAAACCGCGCGCAGTTCCGCCAATGAGGGATCGATCGAAATTTTTCTACCGTCGCGCATCACTTCCTTCAACAAGCGCTCGCCGGCGACTTCCTCGTCGCGTAGACCGATGATATCGAGACTGAATTTTCCCTCGTCGTCGCGCCGGCGAAACACCTGCTTTTTGCCTGGGCAAGATGCCTTGCCCGGGCTGAGCTTTAGCACCGGCCGGGATTGATACTCGACGAGCTTGTAGGCGACATCCGCCCAGGGAGCATCGGCCGAAGTGCCCATCTTGGTGCCGACGCCGTAACTATCGCAGGGTACGTTCGCCGCATTTAGTTCGGCGAGCGCAAATTCGTCGAGACCGCCGCTGCCGATGATCTTCACTGCTTTGAGATCCGCCCCATCAAGAATTCGACGAACATCGACGGCTGCAGTTGCCAAATCCCCGCTGTCTATACGCACGCCGATTAATTTTTGCCCGCGGCCAGCCATTTCCTTGGCTACTTGTACGGCGTTGCGTGCGCCGGCAAGGGTGTCGTAGGTATCGATCAAGAGGATCGCGTTATTCGGAAAGCTTGCGATGTAAGCGCGAAAGGCGTCGATCTCACTGTTAAAGCTCGATACGAAGGAATGGGCCATGGTGCCGACCAGCGGGATGCCGTAGCGCTGGCCGGCCATAACGTTGCTGGTTCCAGCGAAGCCGGTAAGATAGCTGGCGCGGGCGACCTTCATGCCGGCGTCGCTGCCGTGGGTGCGGCGTAGCGCGAAGTCGACCACCGGCCGCCCGCCCGCGCCATTCACGCAGCGGGCGGCCTTGCTGGCAATCAACGTCTGAAGATGAATCTGGTTGATAATAAAGGTCTCGGCGATCTGCGCTTGGATCATCGGCCCGGTCAGTTCAAGCACGGGCTCGTTGGTAAAAAAAATCCGTCCTTCGGGCATCGCCCAGACTTGTCCGGTGAAGCGCAGATTTGAAAGGTAGTCCAAGAAATCGTCGGAAAAGATTTTTTGTCCGGCGAGAAACGCGATTGCCGCGGGCTCGAAGGCGAAGTTTTCGAGGGAGTCCAGGACATCCTGCAGTCCAGCAGCGACAAAATAGCCGCGGTTGGGCGGATAGGAACGGATGAACAGGCTGAAAGTCGCACTGCCGATGTGCCGTTCGCGAAAGTACGCTTGAGCCATGGTCAACTGGTAAAGATCGGTGAGGAGCGTATAATTTGGGCCGCTGGCCATCGAATGGTTCTCTCCGGGTTTGCGCCAGTCTAGTGAAAAGGGACTTTCGAGTAAAGCATTCGAGTGGGCGCTTCTGTATTGATTTTCCCGACCTGTTTTGTTAAGAATTTATTAGTTGCGTCGCTTAATTAGCGTCAAGGAGGGATTGATGTTTACCGACAAGATTGAATTGAAGGATTTCGAAAAGCAAGATCCGGAATATCAGGATTTAATGCGCCGGGTGCTGGCCATCCAAGCCGATTGTGAGATCGGTGGTCCTAATCTATACGTCAAACATATCCTTCCGAGCGCGCCGACCAAGCTGGATCAGCTCATCGTCGCACGGACGGCCGCCGAGGAAATGGATCATTTCCGGAAGATGGCGCGTTTGGCCGGTGATATCGGCGTCGATGTCTCGTACACACTCAGCCGACCGAATCAGGAACGCTATGTAGAAGCATTTCGCGGTGAAATTAAGACCTGGGAAGACTACGCGGTATTCGGTTTTCTGATCGATCGTGTGGGTCGCTTCCAGCTTGAAGAATTTATCGACTGTACTTATCTGCCGCTTGCCCGCGTGGTCGAAGATCCGGACATCATCCGCGAAGAAGAAGGCCATGTTGATTTCGGCACCAACGCCGCGGCCGAATTTGCCGCGAAGGGTGGAGAGTCGAAGGAACGCGTCCAAAAAGCGGTGGATTACTGGTACGTCAAAGGCCTCGACATGTTCGGTAACTCGAAGTCGTACCGTTCCGAGCGTTACATGTTTTGGGGGTTGAAGCGCCGGCCCAACGCCTTGGCGCGCCAGCAATACAAGGACGAAATCGACGAACTCATTTTGAAAATGGGACTTACACTCCCCGATCCGAATAAAGGCCGGCTTTACACATAAGCGAGAGAGACACTATGCAAGCAGCACCCGATACCGAGGCTTTAGATCAGCAGTTTCAAGAATTTATTCAGGCCCTGAAGAAGGCGGTAGGCACCGGCATTCCGCATCTAAAGGACGACCCGAAAATCGTCGACCAGTCGATTATCGACTGTAAAGAAATTTTGGACGTCGTTATGGAAGGCAACGTGAAAGAGTGGCTGTCCTAAACCGCTTTTTATTCAGTCGGCATCTCTTAAGACCGTCGTTTGGTCGAGGCGCCTGGAAATTCTAGGCGCCTTTGTTTATCAGCGGCCCGTGAGCCTAGAGTCGGGGGAGTAAAATATTGAACGTCGTCGTCTGCGGCAAGGTCATTCCCGCTAGTTCGGTTACCATCGAAATTGATTCGAACACGAAGCGGATTATACGCAAGGGTGTTACCCACGAGCTCGACCCAGCCGCCGCGAGCGCGGTTGAAGAAGGACTCCTGCTTACGGAAAAACACGGCGGCACGGTGACGCTCATTACCATGGGCATCAGCGATGCGACGATCGGCATTCGTAACGCGCTGGCGATGGGCGCGACTTCTGCGGTGCATATTTTAGACGACGCGCTCGCCGGCTCCGACACTCTTGCCACGGCAAAAGTACTTGCCGCCGCCATCAAGAAACAAGAATTCGATCTCGTAATCTGCGCCACCGAAAGCAGCGACAGCTACTCAGGCATTGTTCCGGGGCAGATCGCTTACTTTCTCGGCGTACCGCCGATGACCTTCGCTAAAGAAATTTCGGTCGACGGTGACAAGATCATGATCAAGCGCCAGAGCGAGAGCGGCTACGACGTCGTCGAATCGACGTTGCCGGCGCTGGTCGCGTGCAGCAGCGGTATCAACGAACCGCGCTATCCGCAGCTCAAGGGCATCATGGCGGCGAAGAAAAAAGAGATCAAAGTTTATACCGCAGCCGATCTCGGCTTCTCGCCGGATCAGGTCGGGGAAAAGGGCGCGCGGGAAAAAGTACTCACGGTCGGGCGGCCGCCAAAGCGCCAAGCCGGCCAAGCGGTGACTGATGAAGGCGAAGGCGGCAAGCAGATCGCGGATTTTCTTGCTGAAATCAAGGTGATCTAAGTGGCGGACACAATCTGGGTATACGCGGAAATCATCGATGACAAGATAACCACGACTTCCTTGGAGATGCTCGCCAAGGCGTCCGAGATCGGCAACGCGGAAGCGATCCTGCTCGGGCCGGCACCCGAAGACGCGGTACAAACGCTAGCCAAACATGGCGCGAGCAAAGTCTATCATTGCGCGGATGCGGTGTATCGCGATTGCCTTACGCTGCCCGCCGCCGAAACCGTCGCGGGTTTGCTGCAAAAAACTAATCCAGCCGTGATGCTGTTCGCTTCCAGTTACACCGGCCGCGACATCGTCGCGAATTTGTGCGCGCGGCTCGATTGCGGCGCGATCACCGATGTCGGCGACTTCGAGCTCAAAGATGGCAGCGTCGAAGCGACGATTCCAGCGCTGGGTGCGAGCTATCAGAACACCAGCACATTAGCAAACCAAGGCACCAAGCTTTTAGTCGTGCGCCCGAAGTCCTTCGAGCCGAAGGTCAACGAAAAGCCGCTCAGCGTAGAAGAGGTTCTCCCTGCGTCGGACGAAAGCCTGCGCAAAGTGCACGTGAAAGATCGAGTCGCGATTAAGCGCGAAGGGCCGTTGCTCGAAGGCGCAAAAATTGTCGTCTCCGGCGGGCGCGGGCTCAAAGGCGAAGAGAATTTTGCCATGCTCAAAGAGCTTGCCGATGTTATCAGCGGCGCCGTCGGCGCCAGCCGCGCCGCAGTGGACGCCGGCTGGGTGCCCTACGCCATGCAGATCGGCCAGACCGGCAAGACCGTGAAGCCGGACGTTTACTTCGCCGTCGGCATTTCCGGTGCGGTGCAGCATCTCTCCGGCATGAAGACCTCCAAATACATCATCACCATCAATAAAGATCCCGAAGCGCCGATCTTCCAATACTCGGACTTCGGCGTCGTCGGCGACCTCTTCAAAGTCGTGCCGCAATTGATCGAAGAGCTTAAAAAGCGCAAGGGCGCCTAGAATTCGTTTCTCGCGATGAAGAACGCGAAGGTCACGAAGTAGGGGCGGGTCTTAGACCCGCCCCTTTTTTCGTGCCGTGAATTAAGGAAGTTGCCTATGCTTCTGTGACTGAAGAAAAGCCGGCGAGCGGTGTTTGTCAGCCGAGCCTATTGTCAATGCATTGGTGCGCGAATTGACGCATATGCTCTTCAGCCTGTAATGACGTCATGAAGGTGCGATTGGTGAACATGGCATGGAGGCCCGCGTCAAAATCGATATGAGCTTTCCAAGCCCATGAGTTTGTCCACGGGTCTAAACTAATTACGCCAATGTAGGCCTGATTACGGTAAGACTCTTTGATGCGGTGTTTTTTACATTCTCGGGCGGGGGAGCGCATGTTAATAATGTAATCACTGAGTGGCTCGAAAGCAAGATCAAGGGTCGGCGGAAGAGGAAAAACCCCTTTGTTCATCGATTGCCCCCTGGCACCGAACCGATCCTAACCGAATCGTAAATTGACCGGCGAGCGGGTATGGCTCGGTCATTCGCCGCAGAGACTGACTCGGGCGGGCGCGGCTTTTGTTTCCCGTTTCCTGCCTCAAACCTGCCGCCCATCATGATTCGTCTTGCCATTGTTTCTGCACCTGAACAGGTATACCCTTCAATTTCCACGAACAGCCGTCCGAGCTTAACCACCGGGGCCGCAGGACCGAAAGCCCGAACAAAGGGAGATTCCGCGATGGCCGTCCTGCGTTACAGCGGTTATTACATTTCCGTTTTTCTAACTCCTGATAAGTCTGGCCATTCGTCGTGCATCCCTTTCGTGGAAATCCGCCACAAAGGGGACCCTGGCCCGCTGGTTAGGCTAATGCTCAAGGAGGCATTCGAAACCGCAGTAGACGCGAATGCTCACGGGCTGAAAATGGGCAAGAATTGGGTCGACGAAGAGATCGCTAAAAACAAACTTATGCTACTTGGCAGAGCGATGACGAAAGTCACGAGCAAATTAAAGCCCGACTCTTTCAGTTTCAAAACTTGGCTCACGTCTTTATTCTTATAATTAACCGGCCTTGCGCCTCAACGCGTTCGTTAACTCGGATACGCGCTTGATGAGGACCCGAGCGAGTAACCATTTAAATGTTTGTTCAGATGAAGAGCCCTATTCCTCTCTGCGGAGCCCAGGTGACTGCTTCGGCATCCGGCGACTTGAAGACGGTGACGGTACGTCCCGCGACCAAATCGATCGTTCTCTGGATTTGTTAATGCGCTCGACGGCAAGATGCAGCGGATGACGCGAAAATTTCTACCGGAGGTGCGCGAACCTATCGCGATCATTGAACCCGCTTCGGAGGAATTGACACAGCCAAAAGATGAGCCGGCTCCCGTATCGAGGGGCAGCGAAGTTTGCTGCGACTGTCGTCACCGCCATTGTCAGGATTGTGAAGAAAGCTCCGCGGCAAAACAATATTCGGACTTCTGGATCTGCCATCTTTGCCGGGAATTGAATCGGCGTGTGTCTCACTTGGACCTAAAGGGGGATGCCTGATGATTTCAAAAAAGATTAAGCTCGGTTTATGGAGCGTCGTTGTCGGCGTGTCATGATCGTTTAGCTAGGAAAAGAACTCTCGCCGACCGCGGTGGGATGGCGGGTTGCGCCATCGACGGTTTCTCCCTGCACGACGTAGGCCATGTAGATGCAGTCGGCCATGGCTCGCCGCATGTTGTTTTTCATCAGCTGGGCGTTGATGCAGGCTTCCTGCAACTCTTTGGTATCGGCGTATTTTTTTAGAATTTCCTTGCGGATTACGCCATGCTCGACGTCGACGTCGGCGTGGAGTTTGTAAAACGTCAGGGCGTCGTCGGGGACCCAGTTATAGTGCTTGCGAAAGGTGGCAAGGTCGCGCGACATCGCCTTCGCGGTGTCGTCGCCCTCGGAGACCGCGACGCCAAGCAGCCAGGACGTCTTGAACGCCGCGTTGGCAAAGCTATCGACGGCAAATTTAACGCCGAAGAGCGGCTCGGAGTTCTTCACGAACTCACGATCCAGCCCCAGGCCGACGCAGACGTCGAGCCAATATTCCGGGTGAGGTTTATGGGAGCCGCCGATCAGGTCTTCGCCTTCTTCCTCGATGGCTTTCGGCAGCCACATGCGGCGCACGTCGGTGTACGGGCAATTATACAGTATCGAGTATTCTTTGATCGGCACCTGCTTGGTGAAGTAGTAGCGGTCCTTGGCCCAACCCTGGAGCTGCTCCTTGGTGCACTTTCCTTCGCGAAAGATCGCCTCCCATGGATGCGGCGGGCGCTGATGGTCCTGGCGGTTCGCTTCGAAGAAAGTCTGAATGAATTCATCGGGCGCGAGCTTGCGGTCGAGCTTGAACATGTTCTTCCCTCACTATATGACCATTGGGCTGTTCATCCTTCGACGGGCTCAAACGACCGGAAGAGAAACGGATTTCATTAGTCTTTCGGTCCCCCTGAACGGGTCGAAGCATGAAACCCTCATCAGTTCGCCTTGGAGTCCTCACGGTAATGGCCGATGGCATCCATCAGCGGCTTGTCGGACATGAGGAAGAAAATCGCGGGATCTTTGGACGTGTTTTCGTGGTGATGAAAATTCCACAGCGGCACAACGAAGGAGTCGCCCTGTTCCCATTCATAGCGTTTGTCGCCGACGTAGCTCACGCCGCTGCCGCGCCAGACATGATAGATCGTCGAACTGGTGTGCCGGTGGCTCTTGGTTTTCTCGCCCGCGCGCAGCATGTGAATTTGACAGGCCATGGTCGGCAGCGTAGGCCCACCGGTCAGAGGGTTGGCGTAATCGAGCACGATGCCGTCGTAGGGATCACCGGGCTGCTCGCCGACTTTATTCAGAGCATTTTCTGTATCGGCCCACTTGTAGCAGAAGGCCGGCGGCTGAACCGAATTCGGTTTCATCCACGCCGGACGGAGCGCGCCGACGGTGGCCAATGTGTAGCCTTCCGGCTTCGTCACCGACTGTTTCTTGCGCGGGTCGGGTTCGTGAAAATCGGTTTCGAGCAAGCGCACCAACGGCGCGTCCAGGCCGTCGAGCCACATCATGGTCTCGCCATGGTTTTCATGATCGTGCCAGGTCCAGCTCGGCGTGGTGACGAAGTCGCCTTCGCCAATCTCAAACGACTCGCCCTCGACGATCAGCCGGGTGCCGCGGCCTTTCAAAATAAACCGGATCGCGCCCGCCATATGGCGATGGGACAGCGCGCTTTCGCCGGGCTTGAGCATTTGCAAATTCAATACCAGCGTGCGCGAGGTGCTATTCTTGAGCGACGGGTTCCACAGTTGGATCACCCGGCGAAATGAAACGTCCAATCCCACCACGTCGCCGGCTTTCTCCATCGCGGCGAAAAGATCTTTGCCCTTCCACAGGCAGGGCTCGAACGACGCCACGGGCTCGCGCTTCACATCGCCCTGGACGTTTTGCCAGTAGCCTTTAAAATATTTGCTCTGCAGTTCTTCTTCGAAAGCTTTCAATGCTTCGGACATGGTCTACCTCCGCGCCCAATTTGAGTCTTATCTAGCCCAATTCGGGCCGGCGTTGCAAGGCGAAGGAGAGCGAATGAATGGAGTGATGCAGTATTGCAGTATTGGATTACTGGAGTTTTAGAAATAATTTAGAGACGGCATCCAAGCCGTTAAAGCAGCGACAAGACGGCAAGCGTCATTTCATCGCAGAGACTCAGAGTCCGCGGATGTTTCCCGACAAGATCCTTTTCTCGTCGTCTCGGCGGTGAATTATAGAGGTGTCTGGACGGGGATTTTTATTCGATCACTTTAACCGTGATCATGTTGGTGGTGCCGGCTTGATGCAGCGGCAAGCCGGCGGTGATGGCGACGAGATCGCCGCGCTTGACCAAGCCCAACTCGATCGCTTTGGTTTGCAGTGAGCGGACCATTTCGTCGGTGCTTTTGAAGCCCTTGATCGGGACCGGGTAAACGCCCCAAACCAGACAGAGGTTCTTGACGGTCTGCGGCTCGGGGCTCACGGCGATGATTGGCTGCTGCGGGCGGTAGCGCGCGATCAAGCGTGCCGTGCTGCCGGATGTCGTCGGAATCAAAAACGCCTTAACTTGAAGGTCGCGCGCCAGCGAAATGGCGCCCAGGCTGATCGCTTCCGGGATGGTCTTTTTCAGGCCCGTAAAACGCTGGCGCGGTTCCAAGATCGTTTCGGTTTCCTCCGCTACCTTGGCCATGATCTTGACGGCCTCCAACGGATAGTCGCCCGCCGCGGTTTCCTCCGAAAGCATGAGCGCGTCGGTGCCGTCCAAAATAGCGTTGGCGATGTCCGCAACTTCGGCGCGGGTGGGTCTTGGATTCCACACCATCGAGCGCAGCATCTGGGTCGCGGTGATGACCGGCTTGCCCAAATGATTGGCCTCGCGGATCATCATTTTTTGAATCGCCGGAATGCGTTCCTGAGCGATCTCCAATCCTAAATCGCCGCGCGCCACCATGATCCCGTCGACGTTTTGGAGAATGCCGTGCAATTGATCCACGGCTTCGTGCTTTTCGATCTTGGCGATAATCGGGACGGACGAGCGGCGCCGGCGCATCTCGCGGCGGGCATAGAGAATATCCTCGCTGTTGCGCACGAAAGATAGGGCAATCATATCGACTTTTTCTTCGAGGCCGAAGGCCAAGTCTTTCTTATCCTCGTTGGTCAGGGCGCGGATGTTGAGACTGCTGCGCGGGAAATGGATGCCTTTATGCGAGCCGAGGATGCCGCCGACGATGATGCGGCATTTTACCTCATGATTGCTGACCTGCAGCGCCTCGAGCTCGATCTCACCGTCGCCGAGCAGAATCGGATCGCCCTTTGTGACCGCGTTGATCAAACCGGGGAAGTCGACGGAGGCGGCCAGCTCGCTGCCCAGGATCTTTCGGTTGGTCAGTACGAAAGGCCGGCGGTTTAGCAGCCGCACCCGGTCGTTGGCGACGGCACCAATACGGATCTTTGGGCCGGGCAAGTCCTGGAGTATGGCGACCGGGTGGCCGAGTTTACGTTCGAGCTGGCGGATTTTGCGGATGACGCGATGGTGAAAAGTGTAGTCGCCATGGCTGAAATTGAGCCGCGCCACGTTCATACCGGCGCGTATTAGCGCGGCTAAAACTTGCTCCGATGAGCTGGCGGGGCCGATAGTGCAAACGATTTTGGTTCTGCGCATTCTCCTTAATCTACACGAGACGGTAGGAGAATCAACGAAATGTGAAACCGCAGGGGTTGGAGTAATGGAGGATTAAAATGACGGGGATAGGGTTTAAGACTCCCCAAGCGGATTTTTTGTTAAACTCCGCTGCCGGTTCGCTTCAGACGCGGATCGAGGAGGTCGCGCAGGCCGTCGCCGAGCAGATTGATGCCCAGGACCGTGACGAAGATGCACAGCCCGGGGAACAAAGGCATCCACCAGGCGGTGCTGATGTAGATCCGCGCATCGGCGAGCATGGTTCCCCAAGTGGGAATTTCCGGCGGCACGCCGACGCCGAGGAAGCTCAAACTCGCCTCCGCGATAATCGATGAGGCCATGGCGAAGGTACCGACGACCAGCGAAGTCTGGATCAGGTTGGGAATGACGTGGCGGGTGATGATTTGCCGGTTGGTGGCGCCGAGGCATTGCGCGGCGGTGACGAAGTCGCGCGAGCGCAGCGATAGGGTCTGGCCGCGCACCACCCGGCAGTAGGGAATCCACCGCTGGGCCACCAGCGCGAGAATTAAATTGAACAGCCCTTGGCCCAAAAACGCCATGATCGTGATCCCCAGCAGGAGCGGTGGGAAGGCCCACACCACTTCAACCAGCTTCTGAATGGCGAAGTCGATTTTACCGCCGAAGTAACCCGAGATCGCGCCTAGGCCGATGCCGATAAAACCCGAAACAAATACGACGGCGAAGGCGACCAGCAGCGACACCCGTGAGCCATGGATCACCCGGCTGAAAATATCGCGGCCGAGATTGTCCGTACCGAGGACATGGAGAGCGCCGAGTCCCTGAGGCGCTCTCATCATGGCGGTGAGCTCTTGCTTGTTGGGGTCGAGGGGCGCCAACGCGGGACCGAAAAGGCCGACCAGCACAAACACCAGGACGATGGCACCGCCGCTAAACGCCTTGACATGGAGGCGCGGCAGTTTGCTGGCGGCCGCCATCGGCCGCTCTTCAGTAGCGGATTCGAGGGTCAATGACCGCATAAAGTCCGTCGATGATTAAATTGATCGATACAAACGCCGCCGTGTAGGTCATCACCAAGCCGGTGACGAGCGGGTAGTCGCGCGCGTTAAGCGCCGTGATCAGCAAGCTGCCGCTGCCCGGCCAGGCGAAAACCGTCTCGACGATGATCGAGCCGCTGAGCAGCGTGCCGAGCTCGAGACCGACCACCGTGATCACCGGTATCAGCGCATTGCGCATCACATGGCGCCACACCACTCTGTTTTCGCGCAACCCCTTGGCGCGCGCGGTCTGTACATAGTCTTCGTTCATGATTTCCAAGATTGACGAGCGCGTCACGCGCATCAAGATTCCCAGCATGTTGACGCCGAGCGCCAACGCCGGCAAAAAAATATGCGTTAGCGCGTCCCAGACCGCGCGCCAGTTATTCTGCAGCACGCTGTCTAAGATATAGAAGCCGGTTTGCTCGGGTCCGGCGATGCCGTAGGTGCTGCGGCCGGAGGTCGGCAAAATATTCAAGATGCCGGCGAGCAGCAGAATTAACATAATCGCGAGCCAGAAACTCGGCATGCTGATGCCGAAAAGGCCGAAGGTGGTGCCGAGGTTATCGATCCATGAATTGGGCCTGGCGCCGGCCCAGACGCCGAGCGGGATCGCCAACCCCGTGGCGATGAGGATGGCGAAAACGGCGAGCTCGATGGTCGCCGGCAAGCGGGACTTGATCACGTTGATGACTGGTTCGGCGTATTTGAAGGACTTGCCGAAATCACCGGCGACGGCGGAGCGGAGAAATTTGCCATACTGAATATAGAGCGGCTGGTCCAAGCCCCAACGCTCCTTTGCCTTGGCGACTTCTGCGGCGTTGGTTTCTTCGCCGAGGAGCAGGAGCGTCGGATCGCCCGGGGCAGCGTGAATGAGCAGAAATACCAATAGGCTGATGAGCAAGAGAACCGGGATCGTGCCCGCCAGCCGCTGGGCCAAGTAACTCGTCATGGCACCCATATCTCCGAAAAGCGGGAACGAATTTCGTTATCGCGATCAAGCATTGCGCTGGACGAAGCTGCGCAGCATTTCATTAAACTCCGCCGGGTGTTCGCGGTATGAAAAATGGCCGGCTCGATTGTATATATACATGCGCGAGTCGGGCGTGCTGCGGGTGATCAAATCGAACAGGGCGTAACCCTGGTCGATGGTTGCCGTGGGATCGTTGTAAGACCACGCGAGCAAGGTCGACATGCCCATGCCTCGGTCGCGGATGATGCCGAGCGTCTCGTCTTTCTGGCGCGCCAGATGCGGCAGGAAGCATGTGGTCCTCAGACCGATTTCTTCCATCTTTTTGACCGCTTCCTGATACTTAGCCGTGGCGGCGACGTGCATCATGACATCGATCCACTCGTCGGTGATGTGTTCATAGCCGTAGGAGTATTTTTGCAGGATCCAGCGCTGGCTCTCGCGGCTCAAGCGCGGCTGAGGCGGATTGGCCATCACGGTTTCATTTTTGCCGATGCCCGGCGCCAACGTGTTTGTATCGACGAGAATGCAGGTACTGAAAAATTCCGGATGCTCAATGACCAACCGGGCGACCAGATAGGCGCCACGCGAGTGACCGACGGGATGAACGTTGCGCAAACCCAAAGTTTTCAGAAAATTGTAAGCATGTTGCACGACCGCTGCCATCGTGTAGTCCGCGTCTTTCTTCGGATTGTCGGTGAAGCCTTGGCCAATCTTATCGACGGCGACGACATGACACCATTTTGACAACTCGTCGAAGTTCAAGCTCCAGTCCTCGGCGCAGTCGGCGGCGTCCTGCGAGCCGAAGTGGCCGCCGTGAAATAGAACTAGATTCGGACCGCTGCCGGCTTCGAAGTAGCGCGTGCGGATACCGTCGACGTCGACGAATTTTTCACCGACCATCGTCCTACCCTCACTTTGCTGCTGAGACGACCAACTCTCTATAACCTCATGCGAGATTGTATCTCCTTTTAACCTCGCCCTCTCGGAGAGGGACGGGTGAGGATCACGCTACTTTTTCACCTTTATGTCGAGGGCGTATACGCGGGAATCAGGCAATGGTTTGTAGTCCACTTTGTTGTGCAGACCCCACAGCAGTTTATGGCGCCACATGAAACACGCCGGGGCCTCTTCGGTGATGATGCTCATGGCCTGTGACAAATATTGCCGGCGCTTCTTGGGATCGAACTCCTGCTGCTCCTTGTCGAGCAGCTCGTCGAGCTTGGGATTGGAGTAACCGATCCGCGGCGTTTCGCCGGTGTGAAAATATTGATGCAGCGCCGCGCTCGGATCCTGCACCGAGCCCCTGCCCATATAGTAGAAGGGAACACCACCTTTTTGAACACTAGACCAGAGCGTCGGCCACTCCGGGGTCAGGAGCCTGGCGCGAAAGCCGGCCGCGTTAAGCATCGGGATCATCGCTTCGGTGAGTTGTTTGTCCAGAGTGTAGCGTCCGACGGGCGTTTGCAGTTCAATATCCACGCCGTTGGGATAACCGGCTTGAGCCAAGAGTTTCTTGGCTTTCTCGGGGTCATAGCTTAGTTTCGGTTTGAGGTTTGGGTCGTAGCCGTATTGACCGGGACCGAGCGGGCCGTCGAGCCGGCTGGCGAATCCTTCCAAGAGCGTCTTTATGATCTGGTCGCGATTGATCGCATGACAAACCGCTTGGCGCACTTCTTTTTTGTCGAACGGCGGCTTGGGCTGCATCGCTAAAAACATGATCTCGATGGAGTCCGATGACACGATCCTGGTGTTCGGGTTTTTCTCGACACGCTGGCGCAGGTGGGGCGGTATGAATTGGCTGATTTGGATCTCGTTGTTCAAGAGCGCGGTTACCCGCTGTTCGGTTTCGCGCATGACGCGAAAGATCACTTCATCCGGTGCGTTGGGATGTTTTTTTGCCTCGGGATGATCTGGCCGTTTGGCTAAAACCAGTCGCTGGCCGGGGATCAATTCTTTTAAGCGGTACGGACCGCCTCCCATCATATGTTCTCTATCGGCGGCTTCCTTGCCGTACTTTTCGAAAGCGGCTTTGCTGGTGACGATGAACCGGTCGCAGACAAAGCCCAATAGCGGCGCCGCCGGTTTTTTCGTTATAAACTTGACCGTGAACTTATCGACCGCTTCGGCCTTGACGATGGGCCCGGCAACGGATGCCTTCTGTTTCGATTGCGGGTCGCCGATGACGCGGTTCATCATCGAGTGCACCACGTCGTCGGCGGTTACCGACGAGCCGTCGTTGAATTTGTAATTTTTGTTTAGAGTAAAGATCCACGTGGTCGGATTCTCAACCTTCCAGCGTTCGGCGAGGCGGCCCTCGAAGTCGCCCTTGGCGTAGTTATAGGTGCAGAAGGGGCCGGTCACCTCGCTCCAGATGCCGTAGAGCAAGGAAACGCTGTCTCCGTAGGGGTTGTGCGTTTCGATGGTTTCAGTCACGCCGACGGAGACGCGCGTCTGCGCGCTTACGACGTTGAGGCCGGCTGTGAAGAGGGAAAATATTGAAATGCCGACCAGCGCTATTCGTCTTACTTGGTTGAGCATGTGATCCTCCTGGCTATGAGTGGGGATGCCGCTTAAACTGCGAAATCTTTTGCAGCTCCAATCTGAATTGTCAAGATGAAGTTTTTGGGTGAAGTTTTTGGGTTGACAGTCTTTGGCGCCGATACTAATCGTTACTCTGCAAAGGCCGATAAGGCACGATTGGCCGCGGTGGTCCAATGAGCCGAACTAGCGGAGGGCAAAGCGATGGCAAGGGACGGGTTGAAAATTCTCGACAGCGATATGCATGTATTCGAGCCCCATGATCTCTATTTGAAATACATGGACCCCAAATGGGGCGAGCGCATTCCGCGCGGCCAACCGCGCAAGAAGCATGGCCAAATCAAGTTTACCCTGGCAAATGGCAAGCCGTTACGCAGCTCGGGCATTCAAGCGTTGGCCAGCACGACGCCGAAACCCATCGCCGGCGAGATCGTGCCCGGTGAGGATGTAGTTGCGCATCGTTATGCCGAGCCGTTCAAGCGCAACTACGACGCGGTGTCGCAGTTGGCGGCAATGGACAAAGAAGGCTTGGACGTGGCGGTTTTGTTTCGCACCTTTCCGCTTCACTGCGACGATAGTTTGGAGCCCGAATACGCCAACGATCTTTGCCGCGCCTGGAATAACTGGATGGCGGATTTCTGCAAGGCCGACCCGAAGCGGTTGCGGCCCTCGGCGCTGATCACGCTGCATGATGTCGATCTAGCGGTCGACGAGACAAGGCGGACGATCACAGAGTTGGGCGCCATCGGTTTGTGTTTGGTTCCGGAGCCGGCCAATGGGCGGCACATTCATGACCGCTACTACGATCCGGTTTGGCGGGAAGCGGAAAAGTTGGGTGTGCCGGTTTGTTTCCATCCGGCGGCGAGCCCCAACACCGAGCAAGTGGTGCATCGTTTCAAGGGACACAGCAACGAGGCGGTGCTGATCAATGCTTTTCGTAATCCGGTGGAACTGATGCTAGCGGTCGGCAGCTTCTGTGCGGGCGGGGTGCTCGAGCGTTTTCCTAAACTTCGCGTGGCGTATCTCGAAGGCAATTGCGGCTGGTTGCCCTGGGCTTTGTATCGTTTGGACGAGCGCTGGGAGATGCGCAAGGGTTACTGCAACGAACCGATGAGCCTCAGGCCAAGCGATTATTTTCTGCGCCAATGCTTCATCTCCGTTGACGTGGAAGAAGATCTGGTATCGGACGTGATCCAGCGCGTCGGTGACGACAACGTGGTGATCTCGACGGATTACCCCCATGCCGATTCGCACTGGCCCAACGCGGTCAATCACTTTATGGCGATGGAGATGCCGAGCGCTTCGCGCAAAAAAATCCTCTGGGACAACTGCGCGCGGCTGTATGGTGTTGCTTGAGGATCGCACCGCGAGGCGCGCGAGGGGCATAAAGAAAAAATTATCCCGCAAAGTCGCAAAGGCCGCAAAGTAAAAACATTTCCGAACTTGGCGTTCTTGGCGTCTTGGCGCGAGATAATCCGAAGATCGATTGTGCCGTTGGCGAGCCCGGAGTTTCATGGAGAATGAAAATTTGACTTGGGGGAGAACCTAGCTCATGGCTAATCACACACCCTGCGGCATCGAGCTGCCGCAGGTCTTTTTTGATGGTCCCGTCGACATGGAACATGTTCGAAGATTCGCGGTGAAAGCGGAAACACTCGGTTACGAAAGTCTATGGCTGCAGGAGCGGATCATCGGTGATTTCGCCATCCTGGAGCCGGTGACTTTGTTGAGCTACGTCGCTGCGATCACGAGCAAATTGAAATTAGGAACTTCGGTCATTTTGCTGCCGCTGCGCAACCCGATTCAATTGGCGAAGGCCTATTCGACCTTGGATTGCATGAGCGGCGGCCGCGCGGTCATGGGTGTCGGGCTTGGTGGCGGCCACCTGGGCTCGCATGAAAACCTGTTTGGCTACACGCGCGAAGGGCGGGTGACCCGTTTCACGGAAGCGGTGCAAATCATGAAGTCCCTTTGGACTGAGCCGCGGGCCAGCTTTCAGGGGCGGTATTGGAATTTCAAGGACGTTTCGATGGAGCCCAAGCCGATGCAGAAGCCGCATTTGCCGCTCATCTTCGGCGGGCACCATGAGAACGCGCTTAGACGCGCGGTCAAATTCGCCGACGGCTGGATGGGTGCGGGCTCGTCGTCTTCGGGATCATTTATTCGCGAATCGGCGCGGATTCGCGACATGCTCGACGAAGCCAAACGCGATCCGGTGACGTTTCATTTTGCCAAGCGCGTCTATATGGCGGTGGACGACGACGAAGCGCGCGGCGAACGGCGCATCCGGGAGTGGTTCGGCCGTCGCTACAAAAACGCCGACCTCGGTCCCAAGGTTTCCATCTGGGGCAGCGCGGCGAAATGCACCGAGAGAATTCAAGAGCTGGTCAAAGCCGGCGCGCAGCAGATCGTCTTCAATCCGATGTTCGACGAGATGGAGCATTTGGAAATTTGCGCCAAGGAGATCATGCCGCATCTAGAATTGATTGAGTGACTACGCCGTAACCATCGAATGCAGCTATTTTCAATCTGGCATCAGAGACTGAGTTTTGAATTGATCGAACGATATGTTTGAGGTGGCGGAATACTACGAGCGCCAAATGGGTCGGTGGAGCCGGCAATTGGCGCCGCTATTGATCGAGTTTGCCGGCGTTCGGGACGGCGATTGCGTGCTCGATGTCGGCTGCGGCACGGGGTCGCTGGCCACAACGATAGTTCAATTTAATAAGGCCGCTAAGGTCATTGGCGTCGACGCTTCGAAGGGTTTCATCGAATACGCGCGCTCCCGCTGCACCGACTCCCGCGTCAGTTTTACTTTTGGCGACGCTCATACACTCGCCTATCAAAACGGTTCCTTTGACTGCTGTCTGTCGCTGTTAACCGTCAATCATATCGCCAACGCTCCGCAAGCCGTCCGGGAGATGCGTCGAGTGACTAAGTCTGGCGGCGTGGTCGCGACCGCCATGTGGGACGGCAGTGGCGGCAATGCTTTCAACGACTGTTTTTGGGACGCGGCGATCATGCTCGATTCATCGGTGACGCGCGCTTCCGAAAGGCAGGCGCCTATAGTTCGGCCGAGGCGCTGTCGCCCTTATGGCGGAGCGTCGGCCTCGACTGCGTCGAAACAAAGCACTGAAATGCCGGTCGGGTTTCGCATCATTTGCCGAGTTTTGGAGCCGATATTTCGAGGGGCAGGGCCCGTCGGCCGCTTACGTTGCTTCGTTGCCGGAGGAGCGTGTGACGCGTTAAAGAAAAATTGCGGGAAATCGTTCTGCGAGGCTGCTCCGAAGGCGCCTTCAGTCTGCAAGCCAGTGCCTGGGCCGTGCGCGGTATCGTGCCGCAAGCAGATGAGGATCGACAACGACACCGCGCCGGCAGCGTGCCCGGCCGGTTTGCGTTTCGCGATCGACGAAGCGAAGAAGGCGGCCAATATCAGCCGCGAAATTGCCTTTAGCGAAGTCGCCGATTTCATGATGTTGCGCGAAGCGCAGCGGGAAATGGGCATTAAATAAGATTGCAATTCCGTAAAGCCCAGGCTCGCGAAGACCGTTGCTAGCGCTCGAGCAACTTTTTTACCAACCAAATAAAACCGCCGGTCAAAACGAGATTGAGCGCTAAGCTCAGCGCCGCGACCGTGACCACCGGCCCGCCGATGCCGTAGCCGATGCTGATAATCAAAACGCCGGCCCCGACTTCGCCGCGCGGCCACAGACCGATTGCCAAGGCAATCCGTTCCTTCCAACTCGCTTCCTTGCGATAGCAGAAAAACGGTAACATCTTGCCGAGGTTGGAAAGTATCGTTACCGCGAGAACGTGCCAGGCCAAGAAGCTCCAAGGGAGAACGGGTTGTTGCGCTGTAACCGTGTTCGTCGCAGCCGCCGAGTCGACGCCAGCGAACACGGTGGCCATGCTTAAACCGACGAACAGCATAAATACGGCCGACACCAGGGTCGCGACTCTTTGTTCCTCGGAATCCTCCGGACCCTCCTGGCGGCCGGAAACGCTGTCGTCGCGATGCGGGTCGGTGCCCGCCGGTCGCTTCATCATGCAGCCGAGTACGAACGCGGGTAACAAGACTTCGATGTGGATGGGAACCTCATCGTCGATCCTGTTGGCGCCGATGTAAATCAACTCCGACACGATCACGATGGCGACGGAATAGCTCAAAACCCACGGCCAGCGGGTAGGTATCGCCCATCGATGCAGATACTTCCAAGCGAGCCAGAGCATCACGGTCATGATCAGGACAATCACAGCGAGTTGCCATGCCAGTCCGACGATCAGCATTTTCAGCGGAATCATCAGCACGATGGTGTCGAGATCGTCAAATATGGCGAGCACTCTGGCCTTGCGAAAAACCCATGTGGCGCTCAGTCCCGCGGCCGCCAACATGGAAAAAAGTACCCCGGCTGAAGTGGGCGCGGCAAAACGGCCGGCCAGCAGGATTTCTGTCCATGCATTCCCTGACCCCCACGCCGTTGCCGGCAGCATGACCAACAGAAAATAAAGCGTGACGAAGATCCATGGAAACGCGGCCGCGGTCATGGCGACGGCATAATCCCAACCGTAGGATCGCCAATCGGACTTGTCGATTTCAAATTCGTAGCCGACATGGATCATGATGAAGCCAAGACCCACAAGCGTGAACAGCGTGACGATCTTTTCTGCGACGTGAATATATTCGCCGGCGAGATCTGGTAAGAAGCGGGCGCCGATGAGGCCGGCAATCAGCAGTAACGAAAACGTGGCAACTTTTTTCATAAAACCAATCTGTCGCTGCTCTTAAGCACCGGCGCTGTTTTGAGGGCGTGTCATATCTATGGGATCGTCAGCGGAAGAATACTCGCGATGGCGGCGGACGCCGACAGATGCAGCGCGCCGGCAATTGCGCGTCGTCATGAAGCCGATTCAGCTTTAAAACGAATGACCCAAGCAAAGCCATTAGCGAAGTGAGCTGCTGGCGCTATGCTACACGTTTTCTCTTGTCCATCGGAAACCCTCTCCATAAGTGATTATAACCCGCAACAACCAACAAGAGGGGCGGGAATATTTTGTGTGTACTCTTTGGTTTCTTGAAGTTTAAGCGGATCGCCGGTCCCGTATGCCGCTTCTACCGCGGCATACGGAAGCGCAGCTTTCTGCGCCGCGCGCCGGATCGATATTTCTTAAGACGCGCAGCGGGACAGCGACGCAGCTGATTGGTCTCTACCCAACGGCTCAAGCCGCGCCTCAAGTAAGTGGGATCGAGTCCCAGGGTTTCGCACACGCTGGTAAACGAGAAAATCCAGATCTCTTCGTCGGTGGCGTTGATCCACTGCTCCGCGCCCTCAAACGACCGGCGCTGTTGACGGGTGCAGCGGCGCGGGTCGCGCGACAAACAGGAGACCGCGTCTTCAAGCAGGGCGGCCATCAGCCTTCTTTCCGGGTCGGGGACGCGGCTGCTTTGCAGAGATGCGTAAAACTGCTGGGACGCCAGCGCGTCCGGCTCGAACATAAAATTTAAATGGTGGTCTGTAACAAAGTTTGCCCTCATGGTCGTGGTTCGATCTCTCCTTTCTTGAAACACTCGCTGCCCATCAAGATAGGCACGATCCGAGTCTTCGGCAAATTCATAATTTCTTATTGATGATTAGAAAAACTCTAACTAAGATCAGGGCCATGGAATGGCTGAATTACCACCATTTACTCTATTTCTGGACCGTGGCACGACTCGGCGGCGTGGCCCGCGCCAGCGAGGAACTGCGGCTCACTCAAGCGACCATAAGCGCCCAGCTAAAATCGCTGGAGGCATCCCTTGGGGAGAAGTTATTCCGCAAAAGCGGCCGCCATTTGGCCCTAACCGAGACCGGCAAGCTGGTGTTTCGCTACGCCGACGAAATTTTTTCTCTAGGCCAGGAGTTACTGGGAACTTTGAAAGGACGGCCTGAGGGGAGCCTGGCGCGGCTCAACGTCGGAGTTGCCGACGTGATGCCCAAGCTGGTGGCGTATCAGCTGATCGAGCCGGCGCTTAAGCTCAAGGATGCCTACCGAATTGTCTGCCGCGAGGGAACCAATCCGGAACTGTTGGCGGCTTTAGCGGTGCACGATCTCGACGTGGTTCTTACGGACGCCCCCATCGATCCGGCGCTCAACGTGAGGGCCTTTCACCATCTATTGGGTGAGTGCGATGTTTTTCTGTTTGCCAATGCCAAACTGGCAGCGACTTATCGGCGCGATTTTCCGGGTTCGCTCGGCGGCGCGCCGTTTTTACTGCCGACGCGCAATACGATTTTACGAAGATCGTTGGACCAGTGGTTTGACCACCGAAATATTCAACCGAAAATCGTCGCGGAATTCGAAGACAACGCATTGTTGATGGTTTTTGGTCAGCATGGCGCGGGCATATTCGCCGCGCCCTCGGCGATCAAGCAGGAGGTGGAAAGGAAGTACGACGTGAAAGTGATCGGCGAAGTGAGCAGCGTGCGCGAGCGCTTTTACGCCGTCTCTCTGGATCGCAAACTCAGGCACCCGGCCGTGGTGGCGATTTCCGAGGCAGCCCGAGCGCGGCTACCGGATTAAAAGTCGGGCGCGCGTGGCGGGAGACGCGCTTTATTTGACCTGCTATTTCACCTGAAACTTGGCAAGCGCTGTGGGCCTGTTATACAGTCAGCGCGCATTCAGTAAAGCGGCACAGTTGAAAGGAGTGCTTCATGGAAGTCAAATCAACCAAAGAGCTTCACAGCGAGCTCACGATGCACAGCGTGCGCTTCGCCAAGGACGAGCAAGGACGGCGCAAGGGGCAGGATGTATTGTTCAAATGGCTGGAAATCGAGAAGAAACTCGGCGAGCACAAACATATTTACGTTGTTGACGCACGGCTGGGTTCGAACAATCACACGCATCGTTTATGGTATGACGTGATTCCGCCGCATACCGAGGAAGGGCAGGACTGGCGTAGCCTCGGCCATCGTCATACGGTGGAAGCGATCATCTATTTTCTGAAAGGGCACGGTCATAGCATCATCGACGGCGAGCGTTACGATTGGGGGCCGGGGGATTTGCTGAGCGTGCCGATGTTCTCTTGGCACCGCCATATAAACGATGGTGACGAGCCGGTCCTGCGGATCGCGTCCACGACGGGACCGTTGTCCTTGGCGCTTGGTCAGGCGGTTTATGAAGACGAGCGCTACCCGGAGTTTTGGATCTACGCCCAGGAAGGCGAGGATGCACGCAAGACTCTGATTCCCGGCGGTGGCGGACAGATCGACAACGGCAAGGTCGGCGCCAATCGCACGGCGGAAATGTACGCGGAGCAGGTGGCTTTCGCCATGCACGAAGAGCAGCTCCGGCGCAAAAGCAAGGTGTTGGTGAAGCAAAAGGACCTGGTCTTCGAGCCGACCGCCTTGGGCAATCTGGCCTACGTGGTCGATCCGCGCATCGGCTGCCATAGCAAGGCGCTCGGCGTCGTGATGGCGGAAATTCCCCCCGGTAAGCGTTCCGGCGCCCATCGCCATCTCTACGACGAGATTGATCTGATCGTCGGCGGCAAGGGCAAGGTGATCGTCGAAGACAAGGAATTCGATTTCGATACCTTGGACGTGCTCTCGATTCCGGTCTTTCAGTGGCACCAATATTTCAATACCGGCGGCGAGCCGCTGCGGATTCTCGGCATCAACACTCGTTTGGCGATGGATAACTTGGGCTTGTCGCTGACTCATCAGGGTGAACATGCGGATTATGTTTGATTGCAAGACTATTGTGGATGCGGCGCGCAGCAAACTATCTATTGAATGAAACTGTCCGGAGCCAAAACCTTTGTTGCTCCGCTTCTCCACAGTGAGGAGATGGCTGATTGAAGCATTGCTGGATTAGAAAGGAATGTCGCAAACATGGCCGACGCACAACTGACCGTCGAAGAAGAAGTCAAACAACGGGTCGCCTATAAATCGCCTTACGAACAATGGAAGGAGTCCGAAGGGCTGCCGACCTATCGCGGCCTGTTCGTGAAAAACCTTTACGATCTCCAGCTCGCCCCATGGCGTTCCAGCGGCGACGGATCGGCTGCGTTCCTCAATCTGGACGGGACCGGCGGTTTCAATGATTCCTACGTCGCCGAGATTCCTGCGGGAAAGTCGTTTAAAGCGCACAAGCATCTGTTCGAAGAGACCATGTATATTCTCAAGGGCCAGGGCGCTACTTCAATCTGGATTAATTCGGATAAGAAAGAAACCTTCGAATGGCAGCAAGGCAGCTATTTCTCGATTCCGATGAACGCCTGGCACGAGCACCACAATGCTTCGGGGATGGAGCCGGTGCGCTATATCGCCATGACCAGCGCGCCGCGGGTGATCGATACCTTCAATAATTACGAATTCGTGTTCGATAATCCGTTCGTATTTCGCGACCGCTACAACGGCGAAGAGGGTTACTTCAAGCAGCGCGCGCCGGCGCAGCAGTGGTCGACTAACTTCATCGCCGACGTGCGGGTGTGCCAGATGTTTTCGAGCGGATTTGACCGCGGCGGTGGCGCCAAGAGCACAGTCTTCCGCATGGTCAACAACACGGTCAAGTCGCACGTGTCGCTCTGGGGCGTCGGTGCTTACAAAAAAGCGCACCGCCATGGTCCTGGAATTCATGTCTTGATCATCCGCGGCACTGGTTACTCGCTCATGTGGCAGGAAGGCAGAGCGATGGAGCGGATCGAATGGGGACCGGGCAGCGTGTTCGTGCCGCCGGAAATGTGGTTTCACCAGCATTTTAACGGCAGCGCCGATCCGGTGTTTTTTCTCGCCATCGGTTGGGGCAGCGACAAACCGAAAGCCGGCGGGAAGGCGTACATTTACAAAAGCGTCAAGGAAGGCGGCGACCAGATCGAATACGAAGATGAAGATCCGGCGATCCACGCCGAGTTCGAAGCGGCGCTGAAGAAGGCGGGCGCCCAGTGCAAGATGGATTATCATCCATATTGCACGGCGAAGTAGCCGGGAACTTCGACTTTCTCGGGGAGGGGGATCGTCAATGATAGGTTCGCTCGGGAAAGATTCCTCGCTTCGTTTGGAACGACACGAGCGGGGTTTTCATCCCGAACGAGATGAAGAAGCTTGTTCGCCAGACGCGAACCTCCGTAAGTCTTGCAATTCGCCCCGGAATCATCACAGATAAGTGACCAAGCCAGATTAGAGAAAAATTGTTTCTATGGCTCGCAATTATCGATATTTCTCAGCCGACGGCCACTTCGAGTCGCTGCCGGAAACCTGGACTCACCGAGTACCGGTGAAGTACCGCGACCGGGCACCGCGGCGCATCAAGCTTGCCGATGGGCGCGACGCGATCCTCGAAGAAGGCCAGCCGCTGGAATATCGCGGCACCGCCCTGTTCGCGGGAAAATCGCCTGAGGAATTCAACCCGGTGCGTTTGAATTTCGAAGGGTCGGTGGGCGCGGGCTCGCCCCGGCAAAGAATCAAGGAACAGGATGCCGACGGGATCGGCGGCGAGCTGTTGTTCGCTAGCGAGGCGCGCAATACGAAAATCAAAGACCGGGACGCGTTCTTGGCGATCATCCGCGCCTTCAACGATTACTTTATCGAAGAATACTGTGCGGTGGACCCCGAGCGCTTGGTTGGCGTGGCGGTCATGCCGGATATCGGCACCGAAGAAAACATCGTTGAGATGAAACGCTGCAAGAAAAAAGGCTTCAAGGCGATCCGGCTGCACACTTTCCCGAGCGGCAAAATCACGCCAACGACGGAGGACGACAAGTTCTACGCCGCGGCGTTGGATCTCGATATGCCGATTACGATCCATACCTCGTTTCCGCGCCGCACGGACGAGCGCGACGTCTTTCTAATGAAATATCCGAAGGATCCGCAGGGCGAGGATCGGCCCTTCGATTTTTTGCAGCGCTTCGCGCGCCAGGGCATTTATCACTGCGGCGCCGTCGAAGCGACACAGCTAATTTTTAGCGGCGTGTTCGACCGCTTTCCCAAGCTGCAGATCTTCTGGGCGGAAAACAACGTCGGTTGGATTCCATATTTCTACCAGCAGATGGATCAGACCTATAAGGTCAACTGCCACTGGGCGGAGAAGCTTTTGGGCTTGCCCAAGCTAAAGAAACTGCCGAGCGAATACCTGCGGGAACATGCCCACTGGGGTGTGTTCGCCGATCCGATCGGCATCCAACTGCGCCACCTGGTCGGTGTCGACAAGATTATGTGGTCGACCGACTTTCTGCATATCGTCACGCGCTGGCCGAAATCCTTGGAATTGGTCGAAGAACAGTTCGCCGGGGTGTCGGAAGACGACCGGAGCAAAATGCTCGCAGGCAATGCGGTGAAGTTTTTTCACTTGGCCGCGGCCTAGAAGATTCGGATTCTTAGCCGCAAAGAAATTTGTCTGCTGTGTGAATTTGGGTCGTTTAACGTAAAGTTTTGAGTTTTTCTTTCCAGTGCTCCTGCCAGTCCGCGCCGGTGGCGAGAACTTCGGACTCCACCGTGAGTTGTGGGAAGCGGTTGGAGTTCGGCTCGCGGATCACATGAGGCCCTTCGCGGCCGGCTTGGACATCGCGGATCGCCCGCAAGAGCTGGCGGCGTGCGACGATGATGGCCTTGTCGCTCGGGCCTAAGAATTCCTTGCTGCGGTCGACGATCTCGCCGCTGCCTTCGACGATGGCGACATCATGCACGTTGAAAATCCGTCCCATGCCGGAGAAGCTCCAGCTCTTCATCGCTTCGCGGTCCTGCAGGTAGCGATTGCGCTTATTGCGTTTTGGCTGGTAGCCGGGGCCGAGCTCGTCCGAGATCTCCTGATTGCGCTCGATGTCGCGCTGTTCCATGGGAGCGCTGCGGCGAAATACGAAATCGTAGCGCCAATGGTGCGTGTCGTCGATGGGGACATGCCAGTAAAGATTGTAGCCGTCGCCGGACATTGGTCCCGGGATTGTCGCTTTGTTGGGAAAGACGTAGTTGGTCACGCGAAAAAATGTCCGGCCGTCGACATTGCGCAGGGAGAAAATGCGCACGCCATAATCGGTCTCTTCGGCGTCGATGCGCGGCGCCATGTCGGCGTCATAGAGCGCTAACGGCAGCTTGCCGTCGGTGCCGGTCACGGTGCGTTTCAAATTATCCGGCACGTTGGCTTGGCGGTGCAGGTAGGACACATGGCTGGGATCGAGATTGCCTTCGTTGGCCTGAAAAAAATTGCACGCATGATAAAACTTGGAGACCAGCACATGGCCGGCCGACGCAACCAGCGGTTCGTAGTTGGGCAAGAGTGGCGGCTCGCCCGGACCCATGTAGGCGAAAACAACGCCGGCGCGCTCTTGGCAAGGGATAGGCAGGATGGTGCACTTTCTCGCAAAAGCGCCGGTCCGGCGGCTCGCAGGGCTGCTCGATGCAGCGGCCTTGGCGGTCGAACGAGCCAGCCATGGTACAGGCAGCGCAGGCCGCCGTTCTCGACCCGGCCATAGCTCAAGTCGGCGCGCCGATGCGAGCAGTGCAGGCCGAGCAGGCCCAGTTCCCCTTGGTCGTCGCGAAACAGCACGAGATCTTCGCTCATGATCCGCACGCGGCAAGGGCGCGCCGTCCGCCGGCAATTCTTCAACGAGCGCCACCGGCTGCCAATAGCGGCGCAGCAGGTCGCCACCGGGAGTTCCCGGCCCGGTGCGAGTGATCAGGTCATTTTCTTCTTGTGAAAGCATGAGGCACCTTAAAAAGAATTTCGGAATTTTGAATTGCCGATATTGGATTTGATTGAAGAGCCCGATCGCCAACCCAGGCAATATAGCGTTGAGGTGGAGAGGAGGTCAAACCGCTGCGAAGTTCGTGTCTGCTACGAATCCCGCCGAGCCTTCGCGTGGTTTTTCGTGAGCAGCTGGGAATTCCTTGACCCGCGGCAAGACGGTGTGATTATCTGGCTCGAAGATGGAAAATTTGCGGGGGTAATCGATGACGAGCAGCTGGCAACAGGTCAAAGTCGACGGCAACAGCATGCCGCTATACGTCAGTCTGCCGGAGAGCGGCGGACCGGTGCCGGGCATCGTGGTTGTGCATGGACAATCCGGCCTGGAGGATTTTATCAAGGACACGACGCACATGCTGGCGCTGCAAGGCTATGCCGCCGTGGCGCCCAACCTCTACCACCGCGATGGTCCCGACTGTAAAGATGAAAACCCGGTGCGCAAGGCGCGCTTGCGCGACCCTTCAATCATCACAGACATCGAAGGCGCCATCGGTTATCTCAAGAATCACCAACGCGTCAACGCGGGCAAGCTCGGCATTACCGGCTTTTGCATGGGTGGGCGGCTGGTTTATCTCATGTCGGCGGCGAGCAAAGACTTGAAAGCGGGCGTGATGTTTTACGGCAGCGGCACCATGGTGCCGTTCGGCGAAGGACCGACGCCGTTTGATCGCACGCGCGAGATCAGTTGCCCGATTCAAGGCCATTTCGGCGCCGAAGACCAAAATCCCTCACCGGAAGACATGCGCAAGCTCGATGCTGAGCTGACACGCTTCAATAAGCCGCACGAATTCCACGCCTACGCCGGCGCGGCCCATGCTTTCACGAACACCGGTTCGAGGAACTACCGGCCCCATGCGGCGGCGCTGTCGTGGCCGAAGGCGATGGAGTTTTTCTCCAGGCATTTGGTCGATGGCGCTTTTGGAGGCTCGCGTTAACACGCCACGATATGCAGTTCGGAATATTCTATCTGCCTTCATTGACTGATGGCGGCCGTGCGAACGCGGCCACTCGTTTCCACTCGATCGTCGAGCAGGCCGCTTATGCGGAGCAATTGGGCTTCGATTCGATTTGGCTCGCTGAACATCATTTCCACTCCTTCGGCGGATTCCTTCTCAGCCCGCCGGTGATCGGCGCGGCCATCTCGCAGCGAACCTCGAAGATTCGCATCGGCTCGGCGGTAACCCTCCTGCCGTATCACAATCCTCTGCGCATCGCCGAGGACTACGCGACGCTCGACTGCTTGAGCGACGGACGGCTCGAGTTCGGCATCGGTCACGGCTTTATCAAATGGGAGTCGCTGACCTTCGGAATTTCGTTGGAAGAGCTGCGCGAGCGCTTCAAGGAAAACCTGGCGATAATCTTAAAAGCATGGACCGAGGCCAACTTCAGCCACAGGGGTCGGTTTTACCAGTACGATAATGTCGAGGTTTTGCCGCGTCCGGCGCAGACACCGTATCCCACTATATGGATGGGCGCGACTTCGACGGCGGAATCTTTCGAATTTGCCGGGCGTAGCGGGTTTCACTTGATGTTGATTCCGTTTTTGCACGAGATCGACGAGCTGCGCGAAATGGTCGAGCTCTATTTCAGCGCGCGCCGGAAGGCGGGGCATGATCCGAAGACGGCGCGCGTGATCGCCATGTACCACATCTACGTCGGCGAGAATGCCGCTGAAGCCTGCTCAACGGCTGAGCCGGCGCTCGCAGCTTATCACGCTGCCGCGGCGGAGGCGCGGAACTTGACTCAAGGGATTCCCGAGCCGGAATCTTATCGCACTCACGACGAGCATCGCGCCAAGATGCGCAAGCTGACGTTCAACGACTTAGTCTCGCAAAACCGCGTGCTCGTTGGCGATGCCGCCGAAGTGCGCGAAAAAGTCGCGCGCGTGCGCGAGCGCCTGCACTTAACCGATCTAGCGGGAAACTTTGCGCTGGGTAGCTTGTCCGACATGCCAACGCGCGCGACGCTGCGACGGTTTCTCGAGGATGTCGTGCCAAAAATTTAGATCAACCCGAGCGCCAATCCATCTCGTTCATTGCCAATCGACAGGCGAGGAGGAAAGCGGCTTTGAACGACTGGACTTGAGAAGCCGTCAAATCGTTCAAAGCCACTGCCAAGGTGGTTTTTATTTGACCGGTGGAACTCCGGCCGGCCTGGTTTTTTCGTCATAGTATTGTTGCGAGAAATCCGGTTTCCGTCTTTCGGAAAACGCCGCCGAACCTTCGTCGTAGTCTTTGCTCTGGCGCAGGTGGGCGTAGAACTCGCGGTGGATTTCGAAGGCCTTGTCCCAGCCCTGAATCCCGTAGAGTAATTTATCTTCAATGTACTCCATCGTGTGCTGGGCGATCAGCCGGCCGTTGCGGTTGATCGTCGTGGCGAGCTCGACGCAGTCGTCGATCAGCTTGTCGGGTTCGCAGATCTTTTGCACCAGGCCCAGGCGAAAAGCGGTGTCGGCATCGATCATCTGGCCGCTAAGCGCGAACCAGTATCCCCACCCGGTCGGGATCTGGCAGACGTAATGCGGCCAAGCGGCCATGTGCGACCAGCGCACCTCGGAACAGCCGAACTTCGACTGCGGCACGCAATAGCGAATGTGGCATGCCAGCGACAAGCTGAAGCCGCCGCCAACGGCGTAACCGTTGATCGCGGCGATGATCGGTTTGTGCATCTGCAAGTCGCGCAGGTTGGAATAGGGGCGCGGTCCGGACCTCGGTCCCTTCATTTCACCCTTGGCGAAGGCGAGATTTTCTTTTAAGTCGCCGCCGACGCAAAATGCGTCCGCCGTGCCCGTCAAGATTATTGACCAGACATCGTCATCGGCCTTGGCCTTTTGCCAGCATTCATCGAGCGCCCAGTAGAGATCGCGGCTGATGGCGTTCTTTTTCTCCGGGCGGTTGAGGCGAACGATCGCGATATGCGGATCACGCTTTTCGTAGACACATAAGGGTCCTGCTTCTGCCATGGTTCCTCCTGTTAGAAATGGAAAATTGATAATGGAAAATTGAAAATTTTGGGGCTGAGTTTACGGCTGAGCTTCTTTAATTATCAATTGTCAATTCTCAAATTTCAATTATTAGTATAGTACCTTCTCCTCGTCCAACTTCCTTATCTCGTCGTCGCTCAAGCCGAGCAAGTTTCTGGCGATCTCATGGGTGTGCTCGCCCATCAATGGAGCAAGGCCGCGCACCTTGCCCGGCGTTTCCGACATGCGCATGGGGACATTCTCGGTCACGACGTCGCCGGCTTCGGGTTCGGTCATGTTGACGAGAAAGCCGGTTGCCGCGTATTGCTTGTCGCGTTTGAACTGGTCTTCCACGTCCTGCACCACGGCGGCGCAGACGCCGATGCCTTGCAGGGTTTCCATGACTTCGTAAGGATCGTGCTGCAGCGTCCAACTGGTCACCCACTTGTCCAAGTCTTCTTTGTGGCGCACGCGCTGCAAGTGCGTGGCGAATTTGGCATCCGCCTTTAAACCGGATTTTCCCAGAAGAGCAGCGAAGTTTTGCCATTCTTCATCATTATAAATGGCGATCACGCACCAGCGATCGTCGCCTTTGCATTGGTAGGGGCCGTAGGGCGCGGCGATCAAGCTACGGTTGCCTTCGGGCTGCGGCTCGCGGTGGTTGACGGAATAGTCCAAATATTTGGGGCCGAGCAGCGAGGCGCCGATCTCCACCTGCGCGCTGTCGATCCATTGGCCACGACCGGTTTTCTTGCGCTCGATCAGCGCCAGGACGACGCCGAAGGCGCCGGTCACGCCGCCCATGAAGTCGGGGTGTTGGGTGCGCGGCTCGGCTGTGGCCGTGGCGGCGCCGGGATAGTTCCACAGATAGGTCGTCGCCATGGTATTGCCGACGTTGGGCCCGTAGGTGAGATCGGCGGCGTGGGGTCCGGTGCAGCCCATGCCTTTCACGCGAATCAAAATAATCCGGGGATTGATCTCTTTGAGCTGCGGCCAGTCGAGTCCCCATTTCTCCAGAATTCCCAGGCCGAAATTTTCCACCAGCACATCGGACTTTTTTACCAGCTCTTTCACCAGCTCACGGCCCTTGGGCGTTTGCATATTGACCGTGAAAGATTTCTTGCCGCGCTGGAGTTTCATGAAGTCCGGCTTCTTGTTCCACAGTTTTGGGTCCTCGCCGCGGTGGCCATCGCCGCGCAGGCGGGTTTCACAGCGAATCACTTCGGCGCCGAACTCGCAGAGCACGCGCGCGACGGTCGGACCCGCGGCGCCGGTGGTCAGCTCCACGACTCGTATTCCTTCGAGAGGCAATTTGCTCATAATCAGGCTACTCTTTCTAAATTCCGTTGGAGTATAGGAGCTTTGGATAATCCGATACTCCAGTATTCCAACGCTCTATCACTCCACTCTTTTCAAATCACTCCTTCGGCCCTGAGCGCGACAAGGTCGTCGCTGGTCATGCCGAGCTCACCGCAATAAATTTCCTTATTATGTTGGCCCAGCAGAGGAGCTGTGCGGCTTATGCCGCCGGCCGATTCGCTGAATCGCGGCACCGGACCGAAATGCGCATACTTTCCCATTACCGGGTGTTGCATGTCGACAAAGGTCTCGCGTTCTTTTGCTTGGTCGCTGTTGATGAACTCTCCCACGGTATTGATGGGCGTGACGGCAATGCGGCGCTTCTGGCCATCCTCGTAGAGTTCCTCTTTGGTGTGGCGACTGCAAAATTCCGCGATCGCGCCAACCACGATCTCTGGGTGTTGGCGCCGATAGGACATTTTTTCGAACTCCGGTCCGGAGATCGACGCCGGCCGTCCCATCCAATCGACCAGGCGGCGCCACTGCTCGACGGGGATGATGAAAATGCGCGCGTAGCCGTTCTTGGTCTGATAGGGATCGTAGAGATCGGTTTCTTCGCCCTTGCGTGAAGCGCGCGCCGGCTTGGCGCCGGTATAGCCGTAATTGGGAATGAAATAACCGGCAATGTGCCCGGCGCATTCATGCATCGAGACGTCGATGTACTGGCCCTTGCCGCTTTCGAGTCGATGGTAGAGCGCGACGGCGATGCCAAATGCTCCGTACGTCGACGCCATGCCGTAGGCGATTTCACCGGGCGGTTGCAGCGGCGGTTCGCCGGGCTCGCCGGCCAAGTAGAGCAGATTTCCGAGAGCGATGCCGGCCATGTCGTTGGCCTTGTAGTCGCGCCACGGGCCGGTCTGGCCAAACGGCGTAATCGACGCATACACGAGACCGGGATTCTGCTCGCGCAACGCCGCGTAGCCGATGCCCAACTCGTCCATTTTCCCCGGCTTGGCGGTTTCCAGCACGACATCGGCTTTGCGCGCGAGCTCGAGAAAGATGGCGCGGCCGTCGGGTTTTTCAATATCGAGAGTGATGCCGCGTTTGTTGGTATTGAAATGAAGCGAATAGATGCTTGTTTCCGGATGGGGAATGTCGTCTTTAAACGGCGGAATGCGGCGTGATTCGTCGCCGGAAGGCGGCTCGACCTTGATCACGTCGGCGCCCATGTCGGCCAATAGTTTGGCGCAGTGCAGACCCAGCGGTCCCGCTAAGTCCAAGACGCGATAACCCGCTAGCGGCCCATTCAAGCTCGTTTGTGTCATCATAAAGTCCTGTCGTCTTATGGTGTGCCGGAAAAAACAACTCGGCAAGATGTTTGATCGTCTTAGTACTAAATAAATTACCCAAGTGTCAACCGTCGTCGCTCCCAGTATTGTCCGAATGCCCTGATGCGCGCCGAAACATTTTTATTTCCCCTCGCTAGGTTTTTTGGGTTGAATTGCTTGATAAGGAGTTTCACGCGCTGTTACTAGAAAAAGATTGGGCCGTGAATCCCTCATTTTTTTCCTGAGCGTCAGCGGGCTCTTTGTCCGGCCCAAATCCTGTGAACGCAATATCCTTCTGATCGCTTGTCGTTCATCTTCGATGCCGTAGATGTAAACTCGCCGATCGAGACTCCGGTCAAATAAAACCGACCGTTGGCGGGAGGGAGTGAATCGCGTGTTAAGAACCCGATTTATTCAGAGTCGGTGGGTGCAATCGCCGGCTGACGCGAGCTATCGAAGACAAATGACCTAGTGTAGACGAAGCGGCCAATAGAAAATCCACGTCCAAGCGGCGTCCAACGGAGGTGTTCATGAGAAATAAAAATTTGTGTTTTTGGGCAATGTCGATTTCGAGTCTGGTGATTTTAGGGATGCTTTCTCCGCAATCGGCTGAGGCCCAAAGTTCCAAAAGCTTTTTTGAGGGCAAAACGATTACGCTGATCGTGGGCTCCTCGGCGGGAGGCGGGACCGACAATACGGCCCGGCTGATTGCCCGGCACATCGTCAATCATATTCCCGGGCAACCTCGTGTTAACGTGACCAATATGGCCGGCGCGGGTGGCATGCGCGCCGCTAATCATCTCTACAATCGCGTCGACGGTGACGGACTGACCTGGGCTACCATGAATACGGGCGGGCTATTTGGTATGGCGACCGGCAACCCCGCCTTGAAGTTCGAGCTACAAAAATTCATTTGGATCGGTCAGGCTTTGGACGAGGCCCAGATGGTTTACGTCCGGTCCGCGACGCCCTACACCAGCTTCGACGCGATCAAGAAAGCCAACAAAGAAGGTAAGCGGCCGAAGATGGGAGCTCAAGCGAAGGCCCATTCGAGCAACGTCGTCATCAAGATTTTTGAACAGATCCTCGGTGTCGATATCGATGTCGTCTACGGATATCCGGGCACGCCTGAGATCATGCTCGACATCGAGCGCGGCGCTCTCGACGGCCGTTCGCAAGGCCCCGGATCGCTGCTGTCGACCAAGCGCGATTGGATCGAGAATAAGTTCATCACGTTTTTGGCGACGTCCAAGGGCAGCAGAGATGACCGGTTGCCGCAGGTTCCGAGCATCGCCGAACTCGCGCCTGGAAGTGCCAAGCCGCTGCTGGCTGCGCTGTACGCCGTCCAAAACGTCGGCCGCTCCATCGTCATGCCTCCCAAGGTACCGGCGGACCGGGTGAAAATCTTGCGCAACGCGTTTGCCGCGATGACCAAGGATCCGGCGTTTCTGAAAGAGGCGGAGAAAATTTTCCTGGAGATCGGCCTGACCCGCGGCGAGGACATGAATCGCGATATCGAGGAGACGATCAAGGACAAAAAATTGATGGCCATGTATAAAAAAATTCTCACTGCGCCATAAATTGTCCTGAGGCGCTGTCGCAATGCTGGAAGCGATTCAATCGGCTTCGGCCGAGGTCTTCACGCTGAGCCGGATCGCGTGGCTCGTGTCCGGTGTGCTTCTGGGGATGATCATCGGCATCATCCCAGGGCTGAGCGGCAGGGTCGGGCTCGCGATTGTCTTGCCGTTTGTCGTCAAGATGGACCCCGCAAGCGCGCTGGTTTTGATTGTCGGGATCCACGCGATCACCAATACCTCTGATACGATCCCAGCGGTGCTCTTCGGTGTTCCCGGGACGACCGGGGCGACGGCGACGATCATGGACGGCCATCCGATGGCGAAAAACGGCGAGGTCGAGCGCGCGTTCGGCGCGGCTTTTGTTGCGTCGGCCGTCGGTGGCCTGATCGGCGCATTCACGGTGCTCGCGACCATTCCGATTCTCCGGCCGCTCATTCTCACCTTCGGCAACCCGGAATTTTTTATGACGGCGATTCTCGCCATCACCATGGTAGCGGTGCTCACCGGCGGCGCGCCGTTGAAGGGTCTTATCGCCGGCGCTTTCGGGCTCTTGATCGGCATGATCGGCGACGCGCCGCAGACGGCGGTGCAACGTTGGACCTTCGGCCAGCTTTATCTCTGGGATGGGTTGCCGCTGGTGCCGGTGGCCTTGGGTCTTTTCGCCATCCCCGAGATCATCGATATGACCCTCGGCGGGACAAAAATCGCGCCTAACTCGGCGCCGACCGACACATCGACGCGCTGGCAGGGTGTGTTGGATATCATGCACAACTGGTGGCTCGTGTTAAGGTCGAGCTTGCTCGGTACCTGGATCGGCATTCTGCCAGGAATGGGCAGCACGACCGCGATCTGGTTGGCTTATGGACACGCGGTGCAAACTAGCAAAGACAAGGACCGTTTCGGTAAAGGCGATGTGCGCGGCGTCATCGCGCCGGAGGCGGCGAACAACGCCAGTGACGCGGGCGATTTTGTTTTGACTCTGGCCTTCGGTGTGCCGGGTAGCACGACCATGGCGCTGATTCTGGCCGCCTTGCTGTTATTGGGGCTCACGCCGGGACCGAAAATGCTCACCGAACATCTCGATCTCACCCTGGTGATCGTTTGGAGTCTTGTGCTGGCCAACCTGTTGGCTACTGCTTTGTGCTTTGCCTTTGCCAGGCAACTCGCCCGCATTACTCGGCTCCCCGTGCACTATCTTTTTCCCGTGCTGATCGTTGTGATCTTCGTGGCCGCGTTTCAGACTACGGCGGATTGGGGTGATTTGGTCACGCTGATCGGGTTTTCGTTGCTTGGCATCGCCATGAAGCGATTCGAATGGCCTAGACCGCCGTTGATCGTCGGCATCGTCCTGCAGCGGTTAGCGGAAACCTATTTCTTTTTGACGACCAAGCTCTATGGCGCTGCGTGGGTGACACGGCCGTTGGTGCTGCTACTTTTCACCCTGGCGGTGGGCACGATCGGCCACGCGGTTTGGCGCCGCTATCGGGCTGAGGTTGTGCAATGAACGAGCCCACGGCACGGTCAAAATTCGATCCGTCTTTTTGGCTGTCATTATTTTTCGTCATCGTTCTCACCGTCGGCGTGGTGACTGCCGGCGCCTGGCGCTGGGATACGCGTCTATTTCCATGGGCCATCGGCGTCCCCGCGTTGGTCCTCGCGCTTTGGCAATTGGCCGCGGATGCCCGCGGCGGGCGCGCTCGATTGCCGGCGGAAGCGAAAGCCGCCGAAGCAGCCGGCGATCTTGCGCTGGATTCCACCATACCGGCAGAGATCGTCAGAGAGCGGACCTTGAGAGCCATCGCTTGGATCGCTGTTTTTATGCTTGGAATCTGGCTGGGGGGCTTTCTGATCGCAATCCCGATTTTCGTCGCGCTCTATTTGTTCTACGAAGCTCGCGCCGGGCTTGTGGCCGCCATCTTGTTGGCGGGCTGTACGGAGTTATTTGTGTGGGGAATTTTCGATTGGTTGATGAACATTGCCTGGCCGGAGGCGGCGCTGTTTGCCCTATTTCGCTAGAAAGTCACGACCTACTAAGGGAGCCTCAATTTAGAGACATTGGATATGCCGCAATGCATATTTCCAGGAGTGCCAAGGGGCAAGCGAACGAAGGGCACCATCGCTGGCCTACCCGCAAGCCACGTCGACCGACGGAGGGCTCATCATGGATGGTTCGATCGTCAAGCGGATCGACGAATCGGGATTCGGCAAAACGCCGTACAAGAAAATAGCGGCTCCGGAGAGAGACTTCGAGGAAGTTTCGCCGCTGCGTTGACCGACGAGTCGCGAATTGGAACCGGAGCAGGGCGCATCGGCTTTGCGTCCCGTGATGGTCGCCGAACGGCGCCGCGCTTGTTCCGGGAAGATTCCCTGTCGATGTTTCGGGCGGGATGCGGCGCTTGCGGCAACACGCGGCGAGCTTGATCGTTGGGGTGGTTAGGCCTAAGATCCTGATCGATCCGACGCGGCCGCTATAATGGCATACCAAGCGCCGTTGCAGCGGCAGAGTTGATGTCCGTTTGGTCCTCGGCCTTGAGCAAGGCCGGGTCGGTCATAGTTTTATACGTGAGTTAAAGAAGTCTCTAAACCCGAGGGGAGATCGACCATGGCACGCATCAGACACATCGCATTACTGACGAAGGATACCGAGAAACTCGCGGAGTTTTACAAAACGTCCTTCGGACTCAAAGAAGTCGCGCGCAGTGGCGAAGCGAGCGAGCACGGCAGGGCGATCTATCTTTCCGATGGCCACATCAATCTCGCCGTTCTTCCGGCGCGCAATCGCCGCGAAGGGATTTTCCATTTCGGCATGGAAGTCGGCGATGTCAAAGCAGCGGCGCAAACCGCGCTGGCGGCGGGCGCCACGGGCGGCACGGCGGCGCTGCCCAAGGACGGACGTTTTGCCGAAACCTTCGTACTCGACCCGGTGGGCACCCGCGTCGATCTATCGCTCGGATGGAAAGTTTGAGTTGTGCCGGCTAATGCTCAATGCTTGGCGCGGCCAAGCGTCGTACCGGGATGAACTAGACCATGCCGGTATGATGATACTATCTTCTTCGGCTAGGATTTAGCCGATATGACGCCGGCGGCAGCTGCTCCCAGCCATCTTTCTTTCCCGCTCAAAACTTGCCGCGCTTTTGTCGCGCTCGCATCATTGGCCTCGGTCAATGTGTGGAGCGGCTGTGCTGTAGCCCCACCCTGGCAAGATCACGCCGTTGGCGGCATAGGCCATATCGAAGTCCGGAAAACCGACGGTCGAGTCGAAGGCGTGGTCATCGGCGCGCCCTTCGGGCTTGTGGAACCTGATGCGGCTGAAGTGGCCATGACGCTGAGCGATCAAACGGGCGCAGGGTTAGTGATCGCCTACGGTTTTCGCGCGAAACGAATTCCGGTCGCTCAGCCCCTGGTCCATATGTCGCCTGTTGCGGGCCCAATCGCCAATGAGCGCTGGCCTGACAGCGTCTATCCTGAATTTCGCTCGCTGATGCAAAGCACCGTCAGTGGCCCGGTGAAATTTTATGTCGGGGTTCGCGCTATCGATGCGAAGAGCAGTGTAGATCGCATCGAAGTCGCCACCTGCGGGCTCAGTTTTGAACAGGTTAAAGCCGTGAAAGCGGCATTTATCCGGATTCGCGACCGGGCCATTGCAAGCAGCTCAATTCCGAAGATCGATATGACGCTTAATCCCGTCGACGATATTTCATGGAACGTCAAGGGAGTTAAAAATCATGGCGTGTTGCTGCTCGCGGAAAAGGGTTTGATCCTGCGCATGCCCAAAATACTCTCCGATCCGCAGGCTAAATTGGTTTACACTAAAATCTTCATTGACTGGGTCTCTAAAGCGCTGAATCTGGTCGCGCAGAATCCGTCTCATTTGCCGGCCGTCCGGGTAACGCTCGTGCCCTATGGCCGGATCGAGACGAGTCCGTCGCGAAAAAATATCGCCGGCATCGTCATCGGCGCCCCGCATGGAAGTTTCGATCGGCATACTTCCGAGTTGGCCGAAGAACTCAGCTATAGAACATCGCTCGCCGCGGTGACGGTTAAGGGGTTTTCGCCCACCGAAGGGGACGGCTGGCGCATCAACGTCAACCGGCCAACCGAAAAGCGCTATCCGAGCGGCGAGCCGGAGCAAGAGCGCGGCACCGAGCGTGCTCGCCAAGCCTTTCGACGGTACCGCAAAACCGTTCTTAACGCAGCGGGCGGGACCTTGGATCTCTATATCGATCTGCATGAAAATGGTGTCGACGATAATATCGACGTGGCCACGCTGGGTGTCTCGCGCGAGGAAGCGCGCGTCGTGACGGATACCTATCGCGAAATTCGCGACCGCATGATTGAACGGCGGCCCGGCCTGTCTAGAATCAATATTGCGATCGAGCCGGTCGATAAAGTGACCTTTACGGCCCGTGTCGCCAAGCAGGAGGGAATTCTGCGAGTGGCAAAGCGGAGCTTTCATTTCGAATTGCCGACGCATCGTTTGTTCTACGACGCAGGTGTCCGCCACGCGTACACGGAAATTCTAAGCGAATTGATCCAGCGACTCGCCGGGTTGCGCGTTGCTCAATTCGAAGCCCGGGCGGAATCGATTCTCCCGATCCGATAACCACAGGCGCCCTCCATTTTAACATCAGCTTTAGCGCTGCATATTCGCTACGCGGCCGGCTTCCGTTACGCTCTACTTCTTTTTCTTTGGACCACAGAATTGCTCGCCGACGTTCCACATCGCATCAGAGCTTATGTGAACAATTTTTACAGTTTTCTTTGCGTTGTGCAGCTCGGTTACATAAAAATTCATACTCGATGCTCCGAGTTTCTAGATAATCAGTTTATTTGCAAAGGTTTATTTATTTTCGTCTTTTTGCCGCATCGGGCACGTCTGTTGCAGCCGACAAAGTTCGAGTTCGGAGGGCTCCGAGGCCGAGCATGACTTATTCACCGCGAACTAAGGGTTTGACACCGGCAGCGCGAGTTCAGGAATTAGCTTGGTTTGGGACGACCGCTCGCTTTGGAATCTAGGCATTCCGGAGCGGATTAGCCGGCTCCAAGTCGGCATGAATGTGTGATGAAGGGGGCGAAACGCCGTCTGATTTCTTCCGATTATCCAGCCCAATGTCAGGGCGAACCAGAGGCCGTGGCAAGGAACCGGTCAACGGCTACTCCTTCCGCTGGTTGGTTCTCACGGTAACTCTCCTGCTCTGGAGCGGCTGCAGCCTCCAACAGCCGCTCCAGAGTCAACCCATCGGCGACTTAGGTCGCATCGAATACAGAAAAACTCAGCCGTATACTAAGGGTGTTGTCGTCGGTGTGCCGCATGGATTGTCCGAGCCGGCCGCTGTAGACTACGGCAATAGCATCGCGAGTGCGACCGGTTCCGGCATTGTGGTCGCTTACGGGTTTAGTGCCAGACGAGTCTCCGTGACCCAACCCTTAGTGCGCTCGGTTGCGTTGCAATCCTTCCCGTCGGATCCATACCATCGCGTCAGCATCTATCCTGAATTCAAAGCCTTGCTGCGCCGCGCGGCGGACGGACCGGTAAAATTCTACGTCGGCATCCGCACGGCGACGAAAAAGTCTGCTCTAAAACGCATCGAGGTCGCGACCGCCGGTTTTTCATTCGCACAAGCGAGGGTGCTGAAAGATACGTTTGCTCGGATTCGCGATCGCGAGCTTGATGGGGTCGCGATTGCCAAGTTCGACCTCGCTTTGGATCCGCTCGATCATCTTTCTTGGAGCATCGATGGGTTTAAACATCATGGGGTGCTGATGCTCGCCGAGAAGGGATTGAACCTTCGATTGCCTGATAGTTTAGCGAACGTTACGGCGAAGAGGGTCTACGGCAAAATACTAAGCGAGTGGGCTCGCGAGGCTATCGTGATGGCGGAAACAGACCTCGCTGGGTTGCCCCAGGTGCAAGTCACCAAACTGGCCTACGGCAAGCTCGAGTTGATAGCCCCGGCGCGCCAAGGCTATGGGATCGTCGTCGCCGCGCCGCATGGGACATTCGACGCGCACACGGCTGGAATGGTTCGACTTATCTGCTCGCGGGACGGCTTGGCGGGGGTGGTCGCTACTGGTTTCACGCCCACCGAGAGCGGTGATGGTTGGCGCATCAATGTCAATCGGCCGACCGAGCTGCGCGTCAACGCGAGCGACCGGGAGATTCAAACGGAGCGTGCCGCGACGACCTACGATAGGTTTCGAAAAACTGTGCTCAAGGCGGCCCAAGGCACGTTAAATTTGTACATCGATATCCATCAAAACGGCGGCCAGCGCATAGAAGTTGCCACGGTCGGACTCTCCATGGATGAGGCGAGGTTTGTGAAAAAGACTTATCGGGAATTGCGCGATAAGGTGCTTGCAGTGCGCCCGGATATCGCGGTTGTCGAGCTGGCTATTGAGCCGCTCGACAGTCTCGAAGTCGGCGCCTGGGCGGCCAAAACCAACGGCATCCTGCGCTTGGCCAAAAAAAGTCTGCACTTCGAATTGCCCGCCGACGGCATCATGGCAACGGATATACAACGAGAAATTTACACTGACATCCTGACCGAACTGCTCGGCAAGGTTGCCGCGCAAGTCGCCGGTCCCCGCTAGCCCAAAACTCTCACACCCGGCGATAACCCTGCTGGTCATTTCCCGTAATCGGGGAGCTGCCACAGAGTGGAAAGAGTCCCGTTGTGGTCCACTCCACCTCCCTGTTTTTTCCGGGCTTCCTCTGGTGGAGCTGAAGCTTAAATCGTGATCTGGCGTCAGCCGTGCGAAACGAGTCGCCAAGCGACTGCATTTGATACTCTAAGAGTCGCATTCTCCTAATAGCTAGCGGCTTCGTTTGCGGTTATCACACTATAAGTTCGAAGCCTGACAGCTTTGAAGCTAAGTTGATTCGCCTGATTTCTAGGAAATAAAAAATAAATAGTCATTATGGATCGTTGACTGCCCGGTCGTTTAAACTTTCCGAACTTTATCCCAAGTACAAACAGAATTCGGTTAATTTTGTCGGTTAATTTTGTGGTTGACCGCCTAGGACTTTTGGAGTACATGAAACATGCTCAATGAGCATTCGGCGCGTGAGGTTAAATTATTATGGTTCGTGTATTGGTCGTTGAAAAAGAAGGTCGTACGAGAGCAGTGCTGCAATGCCAGTTGCGCAGCAGCGCAAAGGTGAAGTCGGCGGCCTGTATCGAATCGGCGATGGAAAAGCTCGCCAATCATAAATACGACCTTATCCTCTGGAACACCTGCTCGGACCGGTTAGCTCTCGCGAACTTCAAGGACACGCTGATTCTGTTGTCGCAAAAAACCCTCGGCACGAGGACGATTGTGTTAACCCCTCCTCAAGATACTACTGCGCTAGCGCCTTGTGCAAAGCATCTCTACGTTAAGCCGCAACCCAACAACGACGAAGAGCTGCTGGCGCTGGTCGAAAATCACCTCCCGCTTGTAAACGAGGACGAGCCGAATCGCCCGGCGATCGGTGAGTTGGATTTACCGATGGAGCTGGAGGGGCTCATCACGGTCAGTTTACCAATGCGGGCGGTGATCCGGCGGATTATCGAAGCGGCGGGGGTGGACATCCCGGTGTTGATCACGGGGGAGACCGGAACCGGGAAAGATCTGATCGCCGCGGCGATCCACAAGCGCAGCCTGCGCAAGGACAAGCCGTATATACCGGTCAATACCGGAGCGATGGCGCCGGAGCTGATCGCGAGCGAGATTTTCGGACACGAGCGGGGCTCGTTTACCGGAGCGCAAGAAGCGCGGGCGGGGATCTTCGAGCAAGCCGACGGCGGCACGGTGTTTTTGGATGAAATCGCCACGATGGACGAGAAGACGCAGGTAAGCTTGCTGCGGGTGTTGGAGGAGAAGGCGTTTCGGCGAGTGGGGGGGATCAAGAAGATCGGGGCCGATGTACGGATCATCGCGGCGACCAACGAGAATCTGGAGCGCAACGTAACGGAGAAGCGGTTTCGGGAGGATCTATTTTATCGGCTCAATGTGTTTCACATCAACGTGCCGCCGTTGCGCGAGCGGCCTGGAGCGATCACGGTATTGACGGATCATTTTTTATCGCATTTTTCGACGGTGTACGGGAAAGATGTGGAGCGGGTCTCGCCGGAGACTTACCGGTTGTTGCGTCGCTATCCATGGCCGGGCAACGTGCGCGAGCTCAAGAACGTGATTCAGACCGCGTTGCTGATGATCGAAGGCAAGGAACTCAAACCCGAGTTCATCCCTCAAAGAATCCGGGACGCCGATAGTGCCACTCGGACCGCCAGCGATTCCATTTGTTCCTTTCGCATCGGTACTTCATTAGACGCGGTTGAAAAAGAACTGATGCGCATGACACTCATGCGCGTTGGCGGCAACAAGAAGTTGGCGGCGAGTATTCTCGGTATCAGCCGGCGCGCTCTCTACAACAAGATCAAGAGGCATGAGCTGCACTGATCTTTGAACCGACCTGCGCCCTATAGACCTATCAAGAACTAAACGAAATTTACGCCCCCGGCAAGACGCCGTTACGTGGACTCTTTGCCTGCCCGGAAGTTTGTTTTTCTGAGTATAGCGGACGAAGCTTTTATGTTGCCGGTCGCTGCCGCGTCTCGAAGGGTTTAACCAAGCCTATCAGAGTTTCTCCGGGCACGGGCGAGGCTAGCCTCACATTGGTCAAGAATAGATCTGGCCGTCCTCGGAAATCATAAAGAACGGCATATGTCGTCAGCATAGCGCGCCGGTTATTCCTCAAAAATAAACTCCAAGGTTCTGCGGTCCGGCGAACTGCGGCCGGCGCGACAAGGGCACGGCGGTAAGACCGTGGATCGCCACCGTGCCGAGGATTGATTACTAAAACGTCAGGATTGCCGCCGTTCGGTCTAGTCGTATGCCGTTGAGAGATCTGCAGCGCGGAGACCGATGCCGCCGCCGCTACGACGATCCCGCGCAACACCGCTCAATCCAGAAATAACCGCTCGCGCCGACTACTGGTCTGATAAGGCCGGCCGGCGCAGCATCGCCGCTTTAAAAAAGACGGGAATATTTTGCGGTTTTAACTCTTGCGCTTCGTCTAAATTAAGGGATATGGTCCCTGCGCATGCCATTTGATGGCGTTATGAAGCGAACCTGGTTATGACGAGTCCGGCAAGACTAAGCGTAGATATGGAAAAGCGCACTTCAAAGACCTTGGAGATCGAGCTCCCGTTCGAGTTCGAGGGGATAATTGCCGTGGGTTTGCCGATGCTTGCGGTGATCCGGCGGATTATCGAAGCGGCGGGGGTGGACATCCCGGTGTTGATCACGGGGGAGACCGGAACCGGGAAAGATCTGATCGCCGCGGCGATCCACAAGCGCAGCCTGCGCAAGGACAAGCCGTATATACCGGTCAATACCGGAGCGATGGCGCCGGAGCTGATCGCGAGCGAGATTTTCGGACACGAGCGGGGCTCGTTTACCGGAGCGCAAGAAGCGCGGGCGGGGATCTTCGAGCAAGCCGACGGCGGCACGGTGTTTTTGGATGAAATCGCCACGATGGACGAGAAGACGCAGGTAAGCTTGCTGCGGGTGTTGGAGGAGAAGGCGTTTCGGCGAGTGGGGGGGATCAAGAAGATCGGGGCCGATGTACGGATCATCGCGGCGACCAACGAGAATCTGGAGCGCAACGTAACGGAGAAGCGGTTTCGGGAGGATCTATTTTATCGGCTCAATGTGTTTCACATCAACGTGCCGCCGTTGCGCGAGCGGCCTGGAGCGATCACGGTATTGACGGATCATTTTTTATCGCATTTTTCGACGGTGTACGGGAAAGATGTGGAGCGGGTCTCGCCGGAGACTTACCGGTTGTTGCGTCGCTATCCATGGCCGGGCAACGTGCGCGAGCTCAAGAACGTGATTCAGACCGCGTTGCTGATGATCGAAGGCAAGGAACTCAAACCCGAGTTCATCCCGGAAAGGATTAGCAATGCGCTCGCCGGCGGCGAGGGAGGCGATGAACCGACCTGCTCATTTCGTGTCGGCACATCATTAGACGCGGTTGAAAAAGAAGTGATTCGCATGACTCTCATTCACGGCGGCGGCAACAAGAAGTTGGCGGCGAGCATTCTCGGTATCAGCCGGCGCGCTCTCTACAACAAGATTAAGAAGCATAAATTGCAGTAGTGTACATATCGTGCTCACTTCAGTTAAACGGCAATTTCGTTAACCCGCTAGAAATCCAGCTATTTCTTCTCTTATGGAATTTGACCGTTAAGGTCCGTGTGAACAAATCTCACACGACAGGCTGAGTCAAACGCCGCAGTGTGAAGATCCTTGACCAAAATCCCTGAGTGCCCGCGCGGCTATCCCACCGACTACCTCTAAGCTCCCGTATCTACGGTTTTTTCCCGGGTGGTGTTGATCTTGCTCTTAGTCGACGAGCGGGGAGGACAGTCATGAATAAATCGACAGCATCTGATCAAACCTTTCGGGCGGGTTCCTACTTCGAGCCGGACGTTTTGACTTCGCATCAGTACTTTAAGGTTTTTCGGGAAAAATCCCATTTCATGCCCGAAGAGAAATTAATGTTCGCGGTGCTCACCGATGCCATCGAGTGTTTTCAGAAATACCTCGGGGCATCCAGCCGGCGCTACCGAAATGTCTTTGGCGAGGCCGAGGCCTGGATTAACAACCGGGAGAGCACGTCGCCATTTTCCTTCGAGCAGATTTGCGAGGTTCTCAACATCAACCCGAACTACCTCCGGCTCGGTCTAATGCAGTGGCGCGTCACCAACGAGTCGCAAAAAGGTCCGCGCAAGCGCATCCGCGAGCCGCTACGGTATCAATATCGAGTAAAGCACAACCGCGTCAGCATTTAGCAGAGCGCAGTTTGCGGCGCGCCTTTAGGAGACAATGCAAACCGACGCCAAACTCGGAAAGTTTGCATGCAAGAACAGCGCGTTCCGGCGCTAGGCGGGTCAATAGCGATGATTCCAGAAGTAAAGACAATTTCCAAAAGTGGAAAAATCATGTTGGTCGGGTCGGATCATAAGCAAATACTCGAAAGGCGCTTGCAAGCGGCCGGTTGCCGCGTGGTCAAGGTGAGCGACAACAACGCGGTGATCGATCAGGTCCGACGCGAAGTCTTCGATACGATCGTCTTGGTGTCGCGAGGCTCGTTGATCAACGACGCGGAAACGATTTTCAATCTGCGCGATCTCAACGACTCCATGGAAATCATCATCGTCGTCGACCGGCTCGGTAAGCAAACTAATCGGTTTTTGCGCCAGCTCCTCGAACATCCGATCGAAGGCACGCGAATCGTGACGCGCCGCCAATTGCAGAAACAGTTGCACCCGGCTACACCGGCGGCGCCACCCGGGGGCGCGTCCTAAAAAATATGCGGCCGTCAACGGGAACGAGGAATCGATGATTCAACGTAATTTACGATCCCGGCTCCTTCACGATTGGAAGCTTGATTTCGGGGCTTGTAGTCGTTTTGGTGAAGGTGACCTTGCCCAACTCCGGCGCAGCCTAACGGCTGCAACTTCCCGAGGCCAAACCGGTTATCCCTGCATGAATGGGTGTTTATGTTCCGACGACCGGCGCGTCGTGGAACGCATGGGCCGATCTTATAATAGTCGTAAATTTAACGTCGCGCGGCACCCGGGAAACATCGCAGAGCCAAAGCTTGTCGCTTTCTGCGCTTGCCGCGACCGCAGTAGCGAAAAGATCCCGCTGCGTGCATCCTGGCGGTACCTTCAGCCGCCGCTTCGGGCGAATATAATTTTGGCACGTTTCCCCCGGCAGGTCAGTCGGGTCAAGGACGTTGTTGTAAGCCAACGCAGAACCGAATTGCTGCGCGGGGATTAGGGGACGACTCGCGAGTCAATTATGACGATGGAATGTGGAATCGCTGAAGCCAGAGCTGGGGAACCGTTGTTTCGGAAACTCGAACAGGTTTGATCGCAGGAGGTTTTATGCCTGGAAAGTTTTTGCCATACCGAATCGTTACAGCGTTGATCATCGCGGCGATTGGAATTCTGACCCTTTCACCCGCGCACGCCGACGAGAAGGTTCACGTGGCCTATATTTCGGACTCGCCGGGATCATCCGCTCCGTACTGGATCGCTAAAGAGGCGGGTTTTTATAAAAAAAACGGGCTGGACGCGGAGCTCATCTTCATCAATGGCAGCACACGCGGTATCCAAAGTTTAATCGCCGGCGACCTGGATTTTACCGGCGCCGTCGGGACGTCGGCAATCAACGGCAAACTGGCGGGCGGGGATATTTTTATCATCGACAGCTTGGTTAACACCCTGCCTTATTACATTATCGGCAAGCCGGATATTAAATCGCCCGAGAACCTCAAGGGTCGAACACTCGCCACCCATATCCCAGGCACGTCCGCCGACTTTGCGGTGCGTCTGGCCCTGCGCAAATTCGGCATTGACTACAAAGACATTCAAGCCGTCATGGTCGGCGGTTCGCCGGCGCGCGTCGCGGCGGTGATCAATGGACAAACTGATTTTACGATGGTGACCGAGCCGGGCAAACTCCAAGGCGAAAATGCCGGCATGAAGGTGATTATCGATATGGCCAAGCTCAAGATTCCCTTCCAATTTAGCTGTACGGTCGCGTCGGGAAAGACGATCCGCGAACGTCCCGGAACGGTTGAGAAGATGGTCAAGGCGATGGCGAACGCGGTGCATTTTTTTAAGACCAACAAGAAAGAATCGATCCAAATCATGGCGAAATACACCCGCGGTGCGACACCTGCTGTTCTTGAGGGTTCCTGGGCGGCGTACTCAGAGCTTCTCCAAGAGGACCTATATCCCACTATGGAGGGGCTTCGCGACACCCTGGCTGTGCAGGCGACATGGGATCCCAAAGCCGCGAAAGCCAAGGCGGAGGATGTGGTCGATCTCCGCTTTGTTGACAACTTAAATAAGAGCGGTTTTATCGACCGGCTCTACGGGCGCGCCCATATCAGTCATAAGTAAATAGGCAGGGTAAAATAATCGAGGTTAATAAAATGAATCAAACCGTTAAATCCTTCATGGTCTTTTCCGCTGGCATATTTTTCTGTTGTCTCACGCTTGATTTGCCCGCAAGAGCGCAATCGATGTCCAAACTCATCGAGGGGGCAAAAAGCGAAGGCAAAATGGCCTTTTTTACGACGATGACGCTGTCTCAGAGTAAGAAAGTCGTCGACAGGTTTCAAAAAAAGTACCCGTTCATCCAACCCGAGCTGTTTCGCACCGGCGGCGATGGGTTGCTCAACAAAATAGAGACCGAGGCCCGCGGCGGCCTTCACGCCTGGGACGTCACCTCGGGGCGGGGCGACATGGTGCTTGCGCTTTCACAAAAGAAGCTGCTCGCGCCGTACCGATCGCCCGAGACCAAGATGATCGAAAAGGACTTGGTGGACGATGAGGGTTACTGGACCGCCTATTACGTCAATCCATTCGTGCTCGGTTACAACACCAATTTGGTCAAGAAGAGCGACGTACCCAAGACCTACGAAGAGCTGCTCGATCCGAAATGGAAGGGCGGCAAGATCTCCATCGACGACTCGGCCTACGGGTTTCTCACTGGCCTAATTCGAGCGTGGGGGAAGGAAAAAGCCGTCGATTACTTCAAAAAGCTTGCGGCGCAGAAGCCATCGGTGATGCGGGGCAACACCAACCGCGTGCAGATGACGATGGCCGGCGAATATCCGCTCATCATTGCCTATGCGCCGACGATTCAGAGAGAAACCTCGAAGGGGCATCCGATGGATTGGGTGCCGCTGGAACCGGTGCCGGTGCAGGTCAATCCGGTGATGCTTTCGGCCCACGCGCCCCACCCCAACGCCGGCAAGCTGTTCATCGATTTTCTGCTTTCCAAAGAGGGGCAAGAAATGCTCATCGGTTTTAGACGAGTTCCGGTGCGCGAAGACGTCGATCCCAAGCCGCCGCGCTTGTTTCGCGGTTACAAACGCATCATCGAGCATCCGGAGGAATATAAGAACTTTAATCAGACAGTGAAACTTTATCAGGAGATTCTCGGAATTCGTTGAGCTTATAAGCGTAGACGCTACGGGCGTTAAAGATAAGAAAGGAGACTGATATGAGAAATAAAATCTCGGGGACGGTTTTTTGCACCGTCATGATCGCCGGTTTGATTTCGATTGGGTCTCCCAGCAACGTCGGCGCGGAAGATTTTTATCAGGGCAAAAACATCCGCTTTATTGTCGGCTACGCGCCCGGCGGCGGCTACGATACCTACACTCGCGCGATTGCACGTTATATTGGGAGATTTATTCCGGGAAACCCCAGCGCCGTCGTGGAGAACATGGAGGGAGCCGGCAGCTTGCTCGCCGCCAATTACATGTATAACAAAGCCAACGCCGACGGCTTGACGGTTGGTGACTTCAACAGCGGTATGGTGACCCAGCAAACCTTGGATTCGCGCGGAGTCCGTTTCGACGCCCGTAAGTTTGGCTGGATCGGTGCGCCTGTTAGAGGTCTGCCAACCTGCATGGTAATGGGCTTCACGGGGCTCAGGACGCTCGCCGGGGTGATGAAATCGAGCGACAGGATTAAATTTGGCGGTACAAGAGCGGGGGCTTCATCCGATGATCTACCCAAGATTATGAATGCTCTTATGGGAACCAAGTTCAAGGTCATCTCCGGCTATAAGGGCACTGGACCGATACGGGTAGCGCTGCAGCGGAGAGAAATTGAGGGTCTCTGCTCAGGCTGGGAGTCGATGAGGGTGACGGCCAGGGCGTTACTTGATGCCAAAGGTGACGATAAATTGATCCCGTTCATCGTCCACGGCAAGTCGCAAGATGAGGAGGTGAAAGACCTGCCACAATTCACAAAAGTCATCAAAGGCGAGGAAAACCTGGCTGCGTTTAGAGCCTGGGTGAATCAATATGATTTCCAACGGCCCTTGATGGTTCCACCGAACACTCCGAAGGATCGGTTAGAGACTTTGCGCCGCGCATTGCAAAAAACTCTTTCGGATTCGGAATTCCTGGCCGAGGCGAAGAAATCCAAGATGTTGATCGACAACGTTACGGGAAAAGACATCGAGCGGTCTGTCGACGAAATGTTGTCGATCTCCCCGCAAATAAAAAAGAAGCTGGCGTTCCTCGTGCCGGCGAAAAAAGTCTCGAATTGAAAAACGCTGCATTTAGCGCTGGAGACTCTTTCAGGGAAGGATCAATGACAACACCGATTAAATTTTTGTGGATAAGATGGGGGCGATATTACCTGCCGTGAAAAAAACTGCAATTTTTCATGTGAAACAAGAAAATCAAGTCTTTGACGACAGAGCAGAAAGCAAAGAACTTAAGAAAGAGGAGGTTTCATGAATTACCGAAAGATAATGTTACCGGTAGCCCTCGCGGGGCTCTTAGTCGCCAGCGGTGGGCCGGCGGCGGCGGCTGATTTTTACGCCGGCAAGACCATTCGCGTATCCGTGGGGTTTTCCGCCGGCGGGGGCTACGACACCTACGCGCGCATCGTGGCGCGCCATATGGGCAAACATATCCCGGGTCATCCCAGTTTCGTGGTCGAAAACATGGACGGCGCCGGCAGTCTGATTGACGCCAACTATACCTACAGCAAAGCGCCGCGCGACGGCACTTTCATCGGGGTATGGAACAGCGCCTTCGTGCTCTATCAAGCGCTGGGCGACAGAGCGGTGCGCCTCGATGCGCGCAAGTTCGGTTGGATCGGTGCGCCGATCAAAGGTTCGCCTGCATGCAACATCATGGGCCATACGGGATTGAAGACCATGGATGAAGTGCTTAAGTCCGGCAGGGCGCTCAAGATGGGCGCGACACGCGCTGGTTCGACTTACAACGACTTGCCCAAAATTCTCAACCAGACCATCGGCACGAAGTTCGACGTAATCACCGGTTACAAGGGCACCTCGCAAATTACCGTCGGGATGCGCTCCAAGGAGCTCGACGGCGGCTGCTGGGGCTGGGAATCGATCCGTGTTGTGGCGCGGGCAATGCTCGATGCGCAGGGCGATCAGAAGCTGATCCCGATCATCGTGCACAGCAAGTGGGAAGACAAAGAGCTCGCCGGTGTACCCCTCACCCGCGACTACATCAAGGCGAAAGGTGGCAAGGATGGCGTGGAGCTGTACAACGCCTGGGTCAATCAATACGAATTCCAGCGGCCCTGGGTTGCTCCACCGAGTCTGCCAAAAGATCGCCTCGAGATCCTGCGCAAGGCCTTCAAGGATACGTTGGCCGATCCCGAGTTTGTGGCGGAGGCCAAAAAGTCCAAGCTTGTGATGGAATATGTGGGCGCGGATGAGATCAACGGCTTGGTCAAAGAGATTTTGGACATTTCGCCGAAGGCCAAGGCGGGTCTCCAGTTTCTCGTGCGAAAATCCAAAAAGTAACTGGGGAGGTTTGCGACGAAGCTAAAATTAACCAGAGTCTTTCGATAAAGGAGCAGGGATGAAAGCACGACTGACAATTGCAGGGTTGCTCGGAATCGCCGGGTGCCTATTCGCCGCACAGACGACACCGGTGTTCGGCGCAGACTTCTATCAGGGTAAGACATTGCGACTGGTCGTCGGTTCTTCGCCAGGCGGCGGTTACGATACCTATACGCGGTTGATCGCGCGCCATATCGGTCATCATATTCCGGGTGACCCTGCGACTGTGGTCGAGAACATGCCGGGAGCCGGCGGGCTGGTCTCCGCCAATTTCGCGTACAAGCGGGCTGATCCCGATGGCCTGACGGTGGTGGTTTTCAACAATTCAAACATCGTTCAAAAGGCGTTGGGCGATCCACGGATCAATATTGCGTTCGACAAGCTCGGCTGGGTCGGCGCGCCGAGTGTCGGCGCGCCCATGTGCATGATCATGGGATTTACCGGTCTGAAGACGCTCGATGACGTTTTGAATTCCAAAAAGCCTCTCAAAATGGGCGCCAACCGCGCCGGTACCACGGGTTACGATTTGCCGCTGATTCTCAATAAAACGATCGGTACAAAATTCGACGTGGTCAGCGGCTATACCGGGACATCGAAGATTCGCGTCGCTCTGCAATCCCACGAACTCGATGGATTTTGTTCGAACTGGGAATCGATGCGTGTGACGGCGCGCTCGATGCTCGATGCCAAGGGGGACAAGAAACTCATCCCCTTCCTCATCAACGCGAAGTGGGAGGATCCCGAAGTCAAGGATTTGCCATTGATCAAGGACGTGATCAAAGACCCGAAGAAATTCGCCGTCTACAAAGCCTGGGCGGATCAGATGGATTTTCAGCGCCCGCTCTCGGTGCCGCCGAAAACGCCGGACGATCGTGTGGCGATTTTGCGCAAGGCCTTTGCCGATACTTTGAAAGATCCAGCGCTGCTTGGCGAGGCAAAAAAATCGAAGCTGGTGATCACCTATGTGTCGGGCGAGCGCACCGCCGAGCTGGTGCATGAAATTCTTTCCATGCCCGATGATGCCAAGAAGAGTCTCTCGTTCCTGGTGCGGACGAAGGGCAAAAAGTGAGAAGAAAACCTTAAGGGAGAAATGGCCATGAAATCGCTTTCGCGAGCGATGCTGCTGGGCTTGGCGATCCTGACTTTGTCGCTGTCATCGACGGTTCGCGCCGATGATTTCTACGCCGGTAAAACGATCCGCTTCATCGTCGGCTTCGCCGCCGGCGGCGGATATGACGCCTACACGCGCAACGTCGCGCGTTACATCGGCCGCTACATACCGGGGCATCCTTCGACCGTGGTCGAGAATATGGACGGAGCGGGCAGTGTCATCGCGGTCAACTATACCTACAACAAGGCGTCGCGGGACGGCTTAACCGTCGGCATCTTCGACTCGCACAATGTGTTCAACAATATGATGGGCGATCCCAGCATCCGTATCGACGGCCGCAAGTTCGGCTGGATCGGTACCCCGAGCAAAGACTCGGTCGCCTGCGCGATCATGGGATTCACGGGGCTCAAGTCGTGGGAGGACATCCTCAAGTCGAAAAAGCGGCTGCGCATGGGCGCCACCCGAGGCGGCAACACTGTGCAGTTGCCGGAGATGATGAACCGCTGGGGCGGCGCCCATTTTGAAATTATTCCGGGCTACGGCGGCACCTCGAAGATTCGCTTGGCGATGCGGTCGAAAGAAGTCGACGGCGGCTGCTGGACATGGGATTCCATGCGCTCGACCGCGCGCTCGATGATCGACGCCAAGGGCGACGACCAACTGATCCCGTTTATTATCGGCGACCGCTGGGAGGATCCGGAAGTCAAAAATATTCAGCTCTTTCGCGACATCATCAAGGACCCGGGCAACTTGACGGCGTTCAACGTCTGGAACTCGGCTAATGATTTCGCCCGGCCCTTCGCGCTGCCCCCCGGAACAGCCAAGGAAGCTCTTAACATCCTTCGAAAAGCCTTCAAAGCAACTGTAGAAGACAAGAACTATATCGCCGATTCTAAGAAATCTAAGCTGACGGTCGATTACATCTCAGGAGAACAGGTCGAAAACTTCGTGGAGCAAATTTATTCGGCTACTCCGGACGTGAAAAAGCGGCTGAGCTTCACGGTGAAAAAACGCAAAACCTCCTGAGGGGATAGATCATGGAATATCTGCACGCATTTAGTCAGGGGCTCATCAACATCCTGCCTTATTTGACGCCGCATGGAACCGAAACTTTTCTCTACATGACGCTCGGGATGGCGATCGGTTTTTGTGTCGGCATTCTCCCCGGTCTGGGGGGCGCGACGACGTTGGCGCTGATGCTGCCATTTATTTACAACATGGACCCGACTACGGCATTTGCCTTCCTCTTGGGCTCCAACGCCGTCACCGCCACCACTGGGGATGTTACCTCGATTCTCTTCGGAGTCCCGGGTGAAGGCATATCCGCCGCGCTGGTTGTCGATGGCCATCCCATGGCGAAAAGCGGCCAAGCCGGCCGCGCACTGGGGGCGTCTCTGTCGAGCTCACTGATCGGAGCGATTTTTGGCGCGTTCGTGCTTGCGCTGGCGATTCCCATCGTCAGTCCCCTGGTTCTCTCGATCGGTTCGGCGGAATTTTTCATGCTCGGCATCCTGGGCATCACTTTTATCGGCTCTCTTAGTGGCGAGAATGTCCCAAAGGGGTTGCTCGGCGGCGGTCTCGGTTTGGTATTGGCTATGGTAGGGCTGGACCCGATCGAAAGCGTGCCTCGATTCACTCTTACAGGCCTACTGGGCGAAGATAACTCGCTCTTTCTGTGGGATGGCGTTTCACTGATAAGCGCGACTATCGGGCTTTTCGCCATTCCGGAAATCATCGACTTGGCAGTGCAGGGAACGAGCATCGCACGCGAGGGCGCTTCATCCAAGGTTAGCGGAGTGCTGCAAGGGGTCAAGGACGTTTTCCATCACTGGAGGCTCGTACTTCGTTGCAGCACGATCGGCGCCTACATCGGTCTGATTCCCGGCATGGGCGGTGGACCGGCGCAGTGGCTCGCCTACGCTCACGCCGTGCAAAGTTCGCCGGACAAAGAACGCTTCGGCAAGGGCGACGTGCGCGGCATCATTGGTCCAGGTTCCGCCAACAACTCCAAGGAAGGCGGCTCGTTGATTCCGACACTCGCCTTCGGTGTGCCGGGCAGCGTTTCCATGGCGATTCTATTGGGAGCCTTTATTATTCAGGGCATCGTGCCGGGCCCGGATTTATTGAACCCGGCAAAGCATCTTACCCTGACTTTCTCGTTTGTCTGGATCATCGTGGTCACTAACATCATGACCGTGCTGATCTGCCTGATGATTATCAATCAGCTCGCCAAGGTCACCTTCGTCAAAGGGACTTATCTGATCCCGTTTCTGCTCTTTCTGGTTTACCTCGGCGGTTTTGCCGAGAAGAATAATCCTGCCGACATGCTGCTGGTGGTCATCTTTGGCGCGATCGGCTGGCTCATGATCAAATTTGATTGGTCGCGTCCGGCGCTCCTGCTCGGTTTGGTTCTGGGCGGAATCATGGAAAATAATTTCTTCATTGCCAGCCGCATCTACGGCTATAGCTGGCTCCGGCACCCGGGTGTTTTAGTCATCATAGCCATAATTTTTGCCGGGCTTGCGTTCCCCTATTTGAAGGCATGGTTCCAGCGTTACCGCGCCGGCGACGGCGGATCCGGTGCTGAAACGAAAGCCGCCGTGTCCACCAGGACCGAAGCGCTATCCCGGGGTACTCGCATGGGCCAAAGCCTATTTGCGCTATTCATTCTCGGCATTTTTGCTTACGTCGTCTATCAGGCGAAATTTGGCTTCGGCGAGTTCGAGCCGCGCGCGGGGCTGTTTCCGTGGGTGGTCGGCTTGCCCTGCCTGCTGGTCGCGATCTATGTATTTTTTAAGGATTCTTTGCAATCAACCCGTCAAGTTAAAGTGGTGGAATCGGCGCTTTACGTGGAACCGGAGATTGAGCCTATCATTGAACGCCAAAGAACCATTGCCATCAGTTGTTGGATCGTCGGCTTTTTCCTGGCGATCTGGATATTGGGCTTTATCCCGGCGTCCGCCATAGCTACCTTTCTTTATTTAAAATTTGGCGCGGGGGAAAAATGGCCCATCTCATTGGCGCTGGCTGTCGCGTGCTGGGCGTTCTTTTTCGGCCTGTTCGATTACACGCTGCAGTTGCCGTTTCCAAGCGGCATAGTTTTTGACTGGCTGCCCGTGGGTGTCGCGCATCTTCCACGTTCGATTTTCGGTTGACGAACTGCGTTGTAAACCGGCCGCTTGCGTCGCCTGAATTCAGCTTGCTTTGTTCGCATAGGCACGAACGGAAATTCGCAGACTGGCTTTAGAAAAAAATCAGCGGACGCCGAAAGACGAGGAGTCATGAGATTTGACCGGGTGTTTCTGCTGAGTGTCGTATTGCTGCTGGGAAGCCAACCGCTTCTCCGTGCGGCGCAACAACCGTTTTACCAGGGCAAGACGATCAAAGTCGTCGTGGGATTTACCTCCGGCGGTTTTTACGATCGCTGGTCGCGTCTGCTGGCGCGCTTTGTGCCGAAGTATCTGCCCGGCCATCCGGAAATGATCGTACAGAACATGCCGGGCGCCGGCGGGCTGATCACCGCCAATCACGTCTACACCGTGGCGAAACCGGATGGGTTGACCGTCGGAATGACGTCCTACGGCATGTACTTGGACCAATTGGTCGGCCGCAAGGAAGTCCAGTACGACGTGCGCAAGTTCAATTGGATTGGCTCGCCGGAAAAAAGCGACGTCCTGCTCTACATGCGCGCCGACGCGCCGTACAAATCCATCGAGGACATCCGCAAGGCGAGCACGCCTCCCAAGTGCGGCTCCACGGGAACTGCGGGCACAGACTTCATTTTGGCGCGCCTGCTCGAAGAGACCCTAGACGCGAAGATCGACTCCGTGTTGGGTTATCCGGGCGGGAGCGAGATCGATTTAGCGGTGGAAAAGGGCGAGGTCCAATGTCGCGGCTTGACCGCTGCGCCGTTTATCGGACGGGAGCCGTTCATTTCCTGGCGCAAAAGAAATTTCGTCAATGTATTGATTTATGGCGGCCTGAAACGCGACCCGCGGATCCCCGATACACCTACGATCTACGAAATTTTTGACAAATTAAAAACTCCGGAAGAGAGCCGGCGCGTCGCCGACGTCATTCTGCGCGGAGGGGACTTCGGTCGCCCCTGGGTCATGCCGCCGGCAACGCCGCCGCAGGTCGTCAAGACCATGCGCGCCGCCTACGCGAAGGCGATGGCGGAACCAGCTCTGCTCGACGAAGCCAAGAAAGGCAAGTTGGAGGTCGAGTATGTCCCCGGCGAAGAATTGCAACAGCTGGCCAATAAGATGCTCAGCCAACCGCCGAGCGTGGTCGCGCGGGTGAAGAAGTTACTGGCAAGAAAATAAACACAACATCGGCATCATGTCTACCGCACCAACCAGGCGGGCAGAAACCTGGCGACGCTGGTGCTCGGGTGCGGTGGCCTTCAGCTTTTCCTGCGGCAGCGGTTTGTGGGCCGCTGCTGTTTTCCAGCAAGCGGCTCATCGCTACAGCCTCAACGAGTAGGAACCGGTTCAATTTTTGTTTGAGGAGGTGACACCTATGAATTTTAAGGTTCTGTTGGCAATGCTCACGCTACTGCTCGGCGTCACGCTGTGTGCTCACGCCGGGGAGAAATTTTCATTTCCGGTTTCGGCCTCTTCGAAGGTGTTAGGTTACGCCCCTCTCTGGGCAGCGGATAAGCGGGGGTTTTTTGATCGGGAGGGGCTAGATGTTCAGGTCACGGTGACGCGCGGCACCTCGCCCAGCATGCAGGCGTTGGTCGCCGAGTCGATTCACGCCGCCCTCTCGGCGAACGACGGACCCATCGGCTTGATCGAAAAAGGCGTGGACTTGGCGATGATCGCCGGCGGCAGCAAGACCACCCATATGATTCTGGGCGGCAAGAACATTAAGACCTTCGAAGATTTGCGCGGCGCGACCATCGGCTCATCGACCTTGACATCGGGGACGGCGTTTTTATTGCGCCGGGTGCTGAAAGTCAAGGGGTTGGAATATCCCAAAGACTATACCCTTGTGAGCGTCGGCGGCAGCGGGCCATCGCTCATGGCTCTGAGCGCCGGGAGAATCGACGCCAGTATTCTCGCCGTGCCGCTCAATTTCAAAGCGCAAAAAATGGGCTTCAATTTGATCGGCAAAGTTACCGATGTGTTTCCGAATTATCTGCTGTCGACCTTTTCGGTGCGGCGTGAGTGGGCGACGGCGCATCGCAGAGAAGTGGTGCAGTTTTTGAAGGGCTTGCTGCACGCACGGCGCTGGCTGGAAGAAGATCGTTCCGACGCCGTGGTTTTTTTGGCCGAAGACTTAAAAATGAAACCGGCGTTGGCGCGCCAAGGACTCGACTATTATATAGAGCACCGCGCCTGGGAGCCCGATCTCAGTATCGACCTCGACGGGCTCAAGACGGTGCTCGAAGTCTACGCGGAGCAGGCCGGAACGGCGGGACCGGCGCCAAGTCCGGAGAAGTACGTCGATTCAAGTTATTTGAACGACGCGTTGAAGGAATTGGGTTGGCGCTGACCCGTGCGCCCGCTGAGCGCGGGAAAATTTCGATCACATTAAAACCGCTTTGAACCGAAGTAGGTGTCGCACCAGTCCGAGACCTGGTTCGCGAACCAGGTCGGTTTTGGCAGCATGACAAAAACGGCGCCGCGTCAAGCGGCCAGCAAGCTTAACAGCCGCGTGGACGACCACGGCCTAAGGAGAACGCAAATGTTGAATATAAAACGGATGGACCAGATTCTCTTTGCCTGCTCTTTGTTGGCGGCAGCCGGATTAATGGCCTGCTCGAGCGCCGATTCGACAAAGGCGGGCATGAGTTCGGCGTCGACGCGAACGGCGCAAGGCAGGTCGAATAGAAAACAGCCGAGCTCGGCGATCCGCAATGCGCAGACCCCGTCGCAATCAAGCCTGGATGCTTTACGGCGCGGCCAGTCGCCAACTACTGCGCCGGGCAGTGCTCTGAAAGAAATCTACTTTGACTTCGATCGTTATGATCTTTCCAGCGACGCGCGCGCTACTTTAAAAGGTTCCGGCGATTGGCTGAGGAGCAACCTGTCGGTGCGGGTCGAGATCGAAGGCCACTGCGACGAGCGCGGCACCAGCGAATATAATTTGGCTTTGGGCGCCAAACGGGCGCAGGCAGCGAAAGACTATCTGGTCTCCCTAGGTGTTACACCCGGCCGTCTGTCGACGGTCAGTTACGGCGAGGAAATTCCGGTTTGCCGGGAACATAACGAGAGCTGCTGGTCGAAGAATCGCCGCGACCGGTTCGTCGCTTTAAACGCCAAGCCCGGGGTTTAGCAACCGAAAAGTCCGCTTGCCTCAGCGCTTCTTTGACAATCGGTTAGCGCTTCTCTGCGCTCCACCGACTCGGTTTGGCCATCTCTTCCTCCCGGCTGATTCCCTCAGCCTATCTATGGCCAAATAACTCTCATTTATCTAGTGTTCCGAATTTGGTATGACACGACGTCCACTCGACGGATCCGAGTTGAGCAAGCGATTGGCGCAGGCCTTCCAGCATCGGTCCGAAGCCTCCTCCAGAGGTGAGCACGGCAATGCAACGGACGGCCGTCGATTGTGCCGACGAAGAACCAACGAGCAATAGAGCGAGGGCAATCGGCAAGAGCAGAGGGCTCAATGCTCGCTTAATGGAACTGATTCGTTTCATTTTCCATCCGCTTTTATTAGCGAAGCAAAGCGGCAACCCAATAAAAAGAATTCACCACAGGAGGGTCAGAGTGCTTGGAGTCTGGATATTTCCCGATAACGAACTCCTTCCTCCCTGTGCTTCGCTCGTCGGTGGTGAGTTACTCTTCTGGACCGATTCAATCGGACTAGCCACTGCAAATTTGCCGATGCCGCGAAAAGAGTACGGAGGGATACTTTTGCTCGATGCTTGGCGCGTTGCGGAGGAGCCGCGGATCCTCGTTCCGCAGCAGAATATCGCCAGCGAGGTCCTTTCCGGTGATGGAAGATTCTCTAGAACTTCGAGGACGTTGGCCAGGAAGTCCGTCGTTTCCAGAGTTTTACCGATGACGGAGCTGTCGAAAGGTTTTGCCGCCATACCAGTTCCGGTTATCGATGCTCGTTCATCGTCCTGCCGTGTCGAGGCATCCATTCGCTAAACAACGTGTTATGAAACCACACTGGTTATCGTTAATGATTTTTCCCATTAATATTTTATGCGCTCTCTTAGCCGGAGTTCTGTCCAATATTGGACAATTTAGAAAACAATTATCGGCCGATCGGTACACCGGTGATGGGGCGCCTTCGAGATTGGCTGGGGTCGAGCCACAAACTTTGCGAGCTCTTCGAAGGACCGAGCGGTCCCGCTCCTCCCTCGCTTAGCAGAGCGGCCCCGGCGAGCGTGAGCGACTCGCGATTGTCGTCAACACCAAGGATCTTCGGTAAATTATCCGGCGCGATGCTGGACCTATTCATGGCGGCGACATGGATAGCCTAAACGATCGGCTTCCGAAACCGGAAGGGTCAGTGTGAATGTCGAGCCTTTACCTAACTCGCTTTCGACGACAATCTCTCCGGCTAAAAGCTCGGCATATTTTTTTGCGATGTACAGACCCAAGCCCGTGCCCTCGTACGCCCGCGTGGTCGAGCTGTCGGCTTGCCGAAATAACTCGAAGATAAAGGGTAGTTGTTCTTGGGTGATGCCGATGCCGGTATCGGAGACTTTAAATTCCATAAACGGCATAGCGTTAAGGGCAAAGCGCTCAGAGCCAGACTCCTCGCGCTCGACGCTTGACTCGTTGTCGTGCGCCAGCTGCGCCGAGATGGTAACCGCGCCATGCTCGGTAAATTTGATTGCGTTGTCGATGAGATTTTTCAAGATGCGTTGAAGCTTTTCGTAATCGGTGATCAGAGGGGGGATATTGTCCGGTGCTCGCCAGATCATGGTGAGTTCTTTTCGCGGTGACGAGCCATACACCGCCTGCAATTCTTGGAATATCCCGCTAATACTGACCGGCTGTTTCGTGACACCGATTGACCCCGACTCGATCTGAGTTGCTTCCATGATCGAGTTGATCTTGCCGAGCAAGGCCTTGGCTTGGGTATCGATCTTCTGCACCGCTTGGCGGTGCTGATCATTCGCTTCGCTTGCGCAATCGTCTTTCTCGAGACCGGCGTAGCCCATGATGATGTTAAGCGGCGTGCGCAGCTCGTGGGATATGATGCTGAGAAATTCGGATTTTACTTTGTTCGATGTCTGCAGATCCGCGTATAAACGCGAGCTCTCGATTGCAATGGCGGCGCCGCTGGCCATTTGCTCGAAGAGGTCGATCTCTTGGGCGGTGAACGTCCGCGGTGCCTTGGACATAGCGCGGATCACGGCCATGACCTCGCCGCTCTTCGACAGCAGCGGAGCGGCGAGAAACCCGCGCGTGCCAAACATAGTGGCAACTCGGCCAGGCGTGAAATCCTCTCGTTCCCGATAATCTTCTATGGCGATGGGTTTGCGGTTTTTGATCACCCATTCGGTTGCACCGCCGTGAAACCGACCTTCGGAAAAGCGTTGAATATGGTTCTGGCTGGCTACGGTGATGTTGGACCATTTCTCGCCGGCCAGAAAGCGCACATCGGAGACATCGACTTTAAAGACTTCACAGATTGTGCGGGTGAGCTTCTTCAGCAGCGTGTCGGCATCCATTTTGGTGATGTCCTGGTTCAGCTCTTTCAAAATGCGCTGGATGCGTTCCCTCTCGGCTAGCTCCTCTCGTTGCCTCTTCGCGGACTCGTAAAGCTGGGAGTTCTGGATCGCGACCGCAGCTTGGCTGGCTAGGGTTTCGAGGAAGTCTATCTCATCGTCGTCGAAGTCGTGTTTTTCTTTGGTGTAAAGACCTAGAACCCCCAGAGTTTCGCCTTGTGCGATGAGTGGAACCCCGATGTGGGAGGAAAATCCCAAATTGCGGTAGATCTCGGGGTTATTTTCATCTGGGATCGATTGAATATCTAGCACCGCTATCGGCGCCCGTTTTTCGACCACGCGCTTGGCCCAGCTCGAGGGATGATGACGCTGCCGCGTGCGCCATTCCTCCGCGTTCATTCCGCGGCATGCAAACGGATCCAGCTCACCGGTCTCAAGGTTGAGCAGATTAACCGTGCTCGCTGCCGCAATCGGCACGAACAACTCGATTTTCTCCAATAGGACTTCTAACCTTGGTCCGAGATCTAGAGAAGAAGTGATGGCAAGATCAATCTCGTGAAGCGCCCGGATGCGTTCGAGGTTGTGCTGGGTTTGTTCGTAGAGTTCAGCTTTCTGGATCGCCAGCGCCGCATGGCACGCCAAGGCTTCGAGCAGAGAACTCTCAGCCGGCTCGATAATTCGTCTCGTGCGGCTGCCCAACTGAATAATGCCGAGAATTTGTTCGTCGGTGTAGATTGGAACCATGACCGCGGTAAGGACGCGCTCTTTTTTGAATGAGCCCCAGCCTTGAGATTCGGGGATGTTCTCTGCCAGCACGATTTTCCGGCTGGAGAGCGCCCGGCGCAAATTTACGCCAACGGACTGCTGCGTGAGGTCAATGGTCGCATACTCGATATTGCCGCTATTCGAATATCCTTTCGTGGCTGCGGCGTTTAGGGATCTGGTTTTCGGGTCGAGGAGACGGATGACGCCGATATCGTAGGCGCCGACCGTGAACGCCTTGTCAAGAAAGTCTTCCAATACTTGTTGCAGATCGAGAGTGTTTAAAGTGTTTCGGCTGAGGTCATACAGAGTTTGGAGTTCCCGCTGGCGCGCCTTTTGCATTTCCTCGCTCCGCTTGCTTTCAGTGATATCTTCGGCGATACCGACGATACGCAACACCGCACCGGAAGCATCTTTGACCGGATAGGCGCGTGAGCGCAGCCATCTCAAGGCGCCGTCGGGCCGTACGATGCGGAATTCTTCATCAAGATTTTCGGTGTTACTCCGGTAGGCATTCTCCACGCGAGCACGGTCCTCTGGATGGACGTCCTCCAGCCACGCTTGCGGATCGCGGTAAACACTTTCGCAGGTTCGACCGCTGATCTGTTCGTAAGCCGAGCTTACATAATGAAACGGGAAACCTCTTGGGCCGCTAATGTAAAATATATCCCGGATGTTTTCCGCTATTTCACGGAAACGTTCCTCGCTGCCTTTTAGCTCGTCCTCCATTGTTTTGCGTTCGATCGCGCCGGCGACAGCCTTGGCGATGGACTCCATGGCGGCCAAAGTGTTTTGCCCAAGCGGCTTGCGCGCAAACATCGCTATAACGCCGACCAGACGATCTTCGAGGACAAGCGGATAACCGGCGAAGGCAACCATGCCCTCGCGCGTCGCCCATTCTTGATCGTGCACGCGAGCATCCCCGATGACGTTATTGGTCAGGTGCGGTTTTCGCTTGGAGGCGATGAGACCGATCGTGAACTGCCCCACCGGAATACCCGCATGGCCGCCGTCGATATGGGTGTAAATGCCGGCGCTGGCTTGGAGCTCCAGGACATCGGTCGTTGTATTCAGCGTCCAGATGCGCGCGATCGCCGCGTCCAAATGCGTTACCATCGCCTGCGTACACGACTGCAATATTTCCCTGAGCGTTCCCTTGTGGGTCAGCGCGGTATTAACCTCGGCGTTAAACTCAGCCGAGGCGACGCGCTCGTTTAGTGTCCTGTTGGCCTGGGAAAGTTCGGAGTTGGTCTCCTCCAGTTTACGGACCAGGGCTTCGCTGTATTCTTTCATCGCCGACAATTCGTCGAGTTCCCGCAGTTGTTTAGGTCGGCTGCCTCTTGTAGCCACCGCTTCGTGAAGCGACTTGATAATGACTTCGGGTAGAGCCGGTTTCACCACGAATTTGTCGGCGCCGAAACCCAGCGCCACTTGTTCATCCTTTGGTGAAGTATAGGTGGCGGTGTACGCGATGAATGGAATCGAATTCAATTTTGGGTTTTTGTGGATTTCGTAACAAAGGCGATAGCCGTCCATGCGCGGCATAAGGATATCTGAGATCACCGCGTCGATCTGCTCTCGTTCGAGGATGTGCAGCGCTTCGATTCCGTCGTTGCCTTCGAATACCATGTGGCCCTCTTGCGTGAGCAGGACCCGCAGATACTTGCGGTTAACATCGCTATCGTCGACGATCAGGATCTTCATATCGCACTCACGATGTCCCACTTTCGCCGTCGCGAGCACCCGCGGCGCGCACGGTGATGGAGCCGCCCTTGGGAGTAAATTTTACGGCGTTGCTCAATAGGTTGTTTAAAACCTGCTCCAAACGGCGACGGTCGGCGTAAACGGGAGGCATAGTGTCGACAGCGCGCTTCAAGTTCAGTTGTTTGTTCTGCAAGGGCGCGCGGTAGTTTTCAACGACTTCGGTCACCAGCTGATCGAGATCCATCGGCGCCAAGGATAACTCGATCTTTCCTGCTTCGAGTTTCGAGAAATCGAGAAAATCCGTCGTGAGATCGACGAGCTTTCTGCCGGTGGAGCGGATTCTGCCGAGCCATAGCTTCTGCTCCGGGATAACCGGGCCGACCCTTTCTGCTTCGAGCAGCTCGGCGGCGGCGATAACGTTCATCAGCGGGGAGCGCAGATCGTGAGCGATCATGGCGGTAAAGTCGGCTTCGAGCCTGCTCGATTCTTCGAGGGCAGCCGCATGTTTTTCGCAGCTCGTATCTTGCGCATCATGTATCACGAACAACTTTCCCGCTCGCAATCCGCGGGAGGATCGCAAAAAAAATGCTGCCTTTGCCGACGACACTGTCGACGCCGACCCTGCCTCCTTGAGCCTCAACGATTTTTTTGGTGAGCGCGAGACCCAGGCCCGCGCCCGGGAACGGCTTGGCCGCGCTTGCGTCCAATTGCGGGAACTCGACGAAGAGCCGTCCGAAGTCGTCGGACTTGATGCCGATGCCGGTGTCTTTCACTTCGATGCGAAATTGTTCTTGGCCTTCAGGCGCTATGCGCACCGTTATACGGCCGCCGTCTGGAGTAAACTTGACGGCGTTGGAAAGATAGTTGTAGAGCACCTGCTTGAGTTTGCCGGGATCGAGGAACACCGAGAGGACTGCCGGGTCAACCGCAGAGTCGATCTGCAAGTGCTTCTTCGCGGCCATGCCGCGTACGATGTTGCAGGCCTCCCCAATGAGCTTTCGTAGCTCCACGGGCTCAGGTTGAAATTCGATCTTGCCGGCGTCGACTTTAGCCAGATCGAGGATATCATTAATGAGCTGAAGCAAATGATCGGCGCTGGATAAAACGTCGCCCAGATACTCTTTGTGCGCTTCGGAAACCGGCCCGAGCCTGCCGTCCTGCATCAATTGGGAAAAGCCGATGATGGCGTTAAGGGGAGTTCTCAGCTCGTGCGACATGTTGGCGAGAAATTCGCTTTTCATCCGGTTCTCTGCTTGCGCCAAGTCACGGGCGTGCAGCGCCTGTTCCACTTGCTTGCGCTCGGTCATGTCTTGCTTGATGGCGATGAAGTGAGAGATTTTCCCGTCACCGTTCTGCACCGGCGTGATGGACTGCTGTTCGGTATAAAGCGTGCCGTCCTTGCGCCGGTTGACTATTTCGCCCGACCAGACCTCTCCGGACAGAATCGTGTTCCAAAGATCCCGGTAGACGTGCTGGTCCTGCATGCCCGACTTCAACAGCCGCGGGTTTTGGCCAAGGGTCTCTTGCGAAGAATAGCCGGTCAGTTTGCTAAACGCGGGGTTGACCCAAAGGATGCGACCCTCTCGATCCGTGATCATGATGCCGTTAACCGCGGCCGTTAGCGCGGCTGACTGCAGACGCATCTGTGCTTCGGCGACCTTGCGCACGCGCAAATCCCCAGCCTCCTGAAGGGTGCGCTTGATACAGGGAACGAGACGGGCCAGGTTGTGCTTGAGCACGTAGTCGGTCGCGCCCAGTTTGACCATCTCGGTCGCGATCTCCTCGCCCAAAGTGCCGGAGACGAAGATGTAAGGCACGTCAGGGCGCTTTTTGCAGGCGATCTCAAGTGCGGCACGGCCATTGAAAGTTGGCAGGGCGTAATCGGCCAGGATCAGGTCGAGGTCGCGCGCTTCAAGCGCGCTGAGGAAAGCTTCGGGCGTCTCTACGACGTCGGTATCAAGCGCAAAGCCGGCCTGTTCGAGCGTCAGGCGCACCAACTCGGCGTCCTTAGCGGAGCCTTCGAGATGGAGAATGTGAAGGCGTTTTTCCATAATGTCTTATCTCATGGTTCTCGGCGGCGGCTCATTGACCACCTCCCGGAAAACGCCCAGCTCTCTCACCGCGGCCAGGAATTGCTCGAAATCCAGCGGCTTGACCCCATAGGCGTTAACGCCGACGTCATACGCGCGCGCCACGTCGCGATCGTCGCGCGAGGAAGTCAGCATGACGACAGGAAGGTTCTTGAGCGGGCCGGCGTCCCGGATCCGCTTTAGTACCTCCGGTCCGTCGATCTTCGGCAGCTTGAGATCGAGCAGGACGACGGCCGGATTGCCGTTGGGCCGCGCGCTGTGGGGTCCGGCATGAGTGAGGTAGTCCGTCGCCTCCTGGCCGCCCTGAGTCACGTCCACTTGATTGGCGAGCTTGTAGTCCTCAAGCGCGGCCAGAACGAGCTCGATGTCCTTCGGGTTATCTTCGACCAGCAGGATTCGTTTGAGTTGACGCATCGTGAATACAAATTTCCTTCCGTCGTTCGATTTCGGATTGCGGATTCATCGGGCGTGATGCATCGCCCCTATATGAAAACTGTCTTGCCCTTTGCGCCATGCACTCAGCACTTTGCGTCTTTTCCGCCGCCGGGACCGGCAGAGAAAAATAAAACGTTGCGCCCCGATCCAGTTCGCTCTCGGCCCAGGTGCGCCCGCCGTGGCGGCTGATAATGCGCCTGACGTTGGCTAGCCCTATGCCCGTGCCTTTGAAATCGGCGGCCCGGTGCAGCGGTTGAAACACGCCGAATAGTTTGTCGACGTAGCGCATGTCGAAACCGACGCCGTTGTCCCGGACAAACACCGTGACCTCGCCCGGCTTGTCGTCCAGCGCGCCGATCTCGATCTTGGCCTGTGGCCGGGTGCGAGTGAATTTGAGCGCGTTGGAAATGAGGTTTGCCAGGACCAGCCGTAGCATCGCCCGGTCTCCCTGGACCCCGGGCAGTGACTCGATGCGCCAGTCGATAATGGGGTTTGGGCCTCCCGGCTAAGCGCGCCGACGGCTTCGCGGACGAGATCGTTGAGATCGATGGTTTCGACACGCCGCTCGACGCGTCCTATGTGCGAAAATGCGAGCAGATCATCGATCAGCACGCTCATCTCTCGCGCCGAATCGAGAATTGTTTCGATGTGTCTCCGGCCCGTTTCGTCCAACTTGTCGACCGCGCTCTTTTTCAGCAGCTCGCCGAATCCCTGCATGTGCCTAAGCGGCGCTCGGAGATCGTGAGAGACCGAGTAGCTGAAGGACTCAAGCTCTTTGTTGGTGTCTTCGAGCTCAGCCGTTCGTGCCCGGATACGTTCCTCCAGATCGCTATTGAGGCGGCTGATCTCCGCCGCATCCCTGAGCTGTGCGCTGATGTCGGTGACCACCAGCGCGATCGCCTGCATCCCGTCGTCGGAGAAAAGGTTCGCGGAAAGGTGCACCCGCAGAATCTTGTTTTGCGCCGTCACCAGCGAGACGGCGGCTTGGGGGCGCGGGGCTCCGGTTTTCAGTTTTAGCAGTGTCTCGGTCATCTCTTGATCGGCGGGCGCAATGAATTTTTGGAAGGCGCAACCCAGGATATCGTTGAGTGGGCTTTCAACCATGTTGGCGAAATGACGATTGCAATAAAGAATCGTGCCGTCGGTTGCGAGCGTCAGCGCGCCTTCGGAGATCGTTTCGAACAAGATACGATAGAGCCGATCGACCGATTTCAGTGTGAAAACTTTCGGGCCCTGCGGGTCGGCGACAACCAGCGCGTCCACTTCGCTGGCGTGGATGGCGCGCAGCTCGGCGTTTTCTTGAAGGAGCGCCGCTTTACCGTTCGATGGCTTTGACATCGCTACTTTGAACACTCCTCGGCCGCCGCCCGCGGCTCCTCGGCCGTCCGCAAATCCATGCCGACGAGGATGCGCTCGGGGTTGCTCATATCGCCGATGATACGGCGCAGCGGCAGCGGCAGTTTCTTTACCAGCGTCGGAGCCGCGATGATCTGCTCGCCTTCGGGCAGGTTCGGATGCTGGCAAATATCAATCGCCTCCGGATCGTAACGGCCGTGGAGATGCTCCTCGCAGATTTTACGGATGTTCCGGATAGGCTGCGTCGAGCGCGGCGTCATGCCGGAGATGTAGAGGCGCAAGGCATAGCGCTGGGTCTGCCGTTTGGCGGCGGCCTTCTCGAGCGCGGCCTGGGTTTTCGATATTTTGGTTTTCATGGGCGTCATGACTTTCCATCAGCCGTTCACGCCTGGCGCAGGTTGAGTCTGGCCAGCACAACGCGCTTGGCGCCGACGCTGTCAATCGCGCTGCCGAGGCGGATGAACAGACCTTCCAGATCGTATTCGCCGGTTTCCTCGATCTCGCTCCGTTCGACGACGACGTGATCCACGATGACTTTCTCGCGGCGGATGAGCGAGTCCAGATCGAAGCCAAGCGAAGCGCCGTTGGCGTTGAGTTCTTTGCTGGTTTCCTCAAAGGCCATGAAGACGCCCGGCTCTTTGAACTCGCGCGCGCCGCGTATGATGAATTCCATGGCGAGCAGCGTCTTGCCGGAGCCGGCCGCACCGCAGATGAGCGTGGGCCGAGCCTTGGGCAGGCCGCCGCCGGTGATTTCATCCAGGCCGCGAATGCCGGTGGCACACTTCGGCAGGTTATAAGCGGGTCGATTCCCGTTAGGGAATTTCTTTCTGCCTCCGGGCCGAGGTATCGACCCGCCGCGGCTCAATGCTGAAACATGGGCGGCCGGTTTGATCCGATAGCTTGTCGTCCGAAACTTGCCGGCAGACTTTTGCTTCATTAGCTAGGTTCTCTTTCGAGGCTGAGAAGACGCACGGTTTTGCTCGGCCAGTCCGATGAAGATCAATTGCGGTTCCTTGGCGCTGCTCAGCCTATCCGCTGGTTTTTAACCAATAGGCGGCTGTTGCTCGTTGCGAGCTTTTGTGTCGCAAAGTTCAAGCCGGTTATTCCCGAAATGACAGGAATTCCTTCGATGTCCCTTGCGCGTCAAATTTTTATCTCAATTTTGCAACCAAACCGTGGTGCGCTCTGTCAACCGTACAATGAGTCTCCGCGTTGTTTGATGAATCTCTTGTTCTTTGGTGATTCACGATTGCCTTAGAATCTTTTCGTTACGGTTCGTTTGAGCTGGTATGGTTGCGGGAAATCATCCGCCGGCTCAACATTTCGCTCCAGTGAAGCTAGCAAGGGATCGACGCCATAAACATGGAGCCTTGCGCGTGCGACGAAAACAACGATCACCGAATCCCTTATTGGGGCTCGCGACGGGATGGTGACAAGATCTTATATGCAGAGAGAAGAACTCACTCTCGCGCTGCCGGCCAAACATCCCCACGGTGAGCCGCTTTGACGCGCTAGGTTTGACCGTGGGTACGACCAATTCATGGCGCAGCGTTGCCGGCGATGTCGCTGTCACATAACCCCGCTTCTGTCACCGCAATGATGGCGGAAACTCGATTCTGTAGCCGTGAATCAAAGAGCGCTATCGGGTGAATACCTTAGAGGGTGGGGGGAAATTACCTGAGAGCCAAGTGCAGTCCAACACCCGGACGCGGCGGGGTGTCTAGGGAAAAGGCTTCTCTAGGTCCTTGCCTATCCTGAAACATTCATCCCGAGTTGGCACAGACCGCTAAAACTAGGTGTCTGAGGCGCACGACTACTCCAGGCACTTGGGTTGATCCAAGGACTCTTACAAATGCTTGGGTTGCGTGATCTCGCGGGGCGTCCCGCCGAGGCGTCGGATGCGCGTTTTTTGCAGAGCAAAAAACGCCGATCGCCTCAGTGACCGGCGGCTTGTAGCCCGCTCGCCGCCGCGACGATCTCGCCGACGCTCTTGTCGAGATCGAGCGGCCGGTTGATGCGCTTTTCGTCGCGCTCGGCCACCAGCGCGTAAATTTCCAAGCGGTTGCCTTCGGGATCGAGAAAGTAGCAGGAGACGGTGTTGCCCATCTCTTCATAAGCGTGGCTCACGCAGTGATCGATGGGCACGCCCTTCGCCTTGAAGCGATCGTAAAATTCTTTCACTTCCGCCGGTGTGTCGACGCGCCAGGCGATATGGGCGATGATCTTGGCGTCGCCTTCGCGTCCTTTCGCGAGCGCGAGCTCATGGTCTTCGGCATCGGGATCAGCGGTGAGAAACACCATGCGTCCGGCGTGCTCACGATATTTGACCAGCCCGAGAACGTCCCGATAAAACCCGACCATTTTGTCCAGATCGTTGACGTAAAGCACCACATGGCTGAGACCTCTAATGGTTGGCATGGCAACCCCTCCTTATTTTGAAAGCCAATCGCGAATCCGGCGACCGAGCGGACCGCAATCAAAATCACCCCTATGAACCGAAACTATCCGATTCCTTTGTCCGCTGTCAACGAAAGATCCTTTGGAAAATTCCTCGGCGGATCGCCGCCATTTCGCTTCCAACACAGGTCGTGATAAAGCGCTGAGACCGCACCGGTTTTTGCTTGCCTCCCTCTTGCTCGGCGGTCAACGAATGTATCACCGATATTCAGTTCGACATATCTTAGACCAACTCTCGACAAGACCCGCAGGTATTGTGCTATAGAAAAGAGGGTTGCTTCTTGCAGTGACAACCCAACCGCCCTACGGCTAACCGGTAAAATATTTCAGACGAGAGAAAGGAAAGGAAAGGTAAGGTAAGAATGATCAGGCGAGTCTCTATTTGTTCGATGGTCGCGTTGGCGCTTTGCGTTGCGTCGACCTTATTCGCTCAGGATAAAAAACTGGAATTTCTTCGTGTCGGCGGCGGTTCGGCGTCGGCCACACAGATGTCGCTCTGGCTGGCCAAAGAGGGCGGCTATTACGAAAGGAACGGCTTGAATGTGGAAGTGATCAGCATCCCGGGCAGCTCGCTGGCGATCCAGGCGATGTTGTCCGGCGAGGTGCCGATCATTCAGGCCGGGGGTGCAGGGCCGATCCAAGCGGCGCTGTCGGGCACGGACACCGTCATCATTGCGACCATCGCAAAGAAATTTAACTGGTGGATCTTCGGCCAACCGAGCATCGCCCGCATGGAAGATCTGAAAGGCAAGGTGTTCGGGGTCACGCGCTTCGGCACCCAGTCCGATCTGGCCTCGCGTATCGCGATTCGCCGCTCCGGCCTGGAACCGGACCGCGACGTGATCATGGTCCAAACCGGCGGCCCGGCCGAGACGGTTGCGGCAATGGCGGCCGGCAAGGTGCACGCGGCGGCGATTACGCCCCCGGCCACGCTACTGGCGAAAAGATTGAAGCTCAAAGAGCTCATGGACCTTTCTCATCTCGATGTCGAGTATCATGTCAACGGCGTGGTCACGACCCGCCGTTTTATCAAGTCCAACGAAGACACCGTGCGGCGTTTTCTTCGTGCTTACATCGAGGGCGCGGTGCGCGGCATGAAGGACAAGCCGTTCGCGATGAAGACCATGGGAAAGTATTTTCGCACCAGCGATAGAGAGGTGCTCGATGAAACCTATGAGTTGATCATCAAAAACGGATTCACGGTGCCGCCTTATCCGGCGGGAATTGCGGACTTGCTGCAGGATCTCGAGCGGACGGTGCCGAAAGCCAAGAGTGCCAAGCCGGAGGATTTCATGGATAGTCACTTCGTGCGCGAGCTCGATCGGAGCGGATTTATAAAATCGGTGTTGGCGGGCCGTTGAGCGAAGTCTCGAGCTCGCGCTTGCTCGGTGGCGTCGATAACGAGATTCGATTCCGAGGATTCAATCTATGAAGGAATCGTCAGAGGATCGCTTTCGCATAACCTTGCTCGGCACCGGCGCCCCGCCGCCGGCTTTGGACCGCTTCGGGCCGAGCACGCTGGTCGAAGTCGGCGATCAAAAATTCATTTTCGACGCCGGCCGCGGCGCCATGCAGCGGCTCTGCCAGCTCGGCATTCCGTTCGGCGACATCACAGGAATCTTTTTGACCCATCACCATTCCGATCACGTGGTCGGCTTTCCCGACCTCTGGCTAACGGGGTGGATCGGGCGGCCGTGGGGTAAAAGAACAACGCCGCTTCAGGTATGGGGCCCCGTAGGGACCAAGCAAATGATGGATCACTTGCCGCAGGCGTTCGCTGTCGACATCCGTGTGCGGCAGAGAAACTATCCTCCGGACGGAGTGAAATTAGTTCCATGCGAAATCCGCGGAGGAATTGTTTTTGAAACGGGTGGAATCAAAATTAGCGCCTTCGAAGTCGATCATGGCGGCGAGGAGCTTTCCGCCTTCGGCTACCGCATCGATTATGACGGGCGCGCGGCGGTGCTGTCGGGCGACACGACGTTCAATGAGAACCTGATTCGCCATTCCCGGGGTGCCGACCTGCTGGTGCACGAAGTTACGGCGGCGGCCGGCGCCGCGGCGGAAAGCGCGCAGCAGCTCAAGCGCATCGCCGCCAATCACACCACGCCGGAACAAGCCGGCGAGATTTTCTCGCGGGTCAAGCCGAAGCTGGCGGTCTACAATCACCTCTTGTTGTTCGGCGGTGCGACCGCTGAGGACTTGATCCCCGCCACCAGACGGAAATACGACGGTCCGTTAAGAGTCGGAGAAGATTTATTGCGGATCGAAATCGGGCAAGAAGTTGTTGCGACGCCATTCAAGAATCCGATAGAACGTTAGGACGCTCAACCAGAAACCATCTTCGTCGAGATAGGTAAGGAATTTAGATGATGCTGATCAAATCTCTCGTTACTTTTTTTGTCGGTTGCACATGGCTATTTGTAAGCGCGGTCGGGTTTGCCGCCGCCCCGCTCGATTCGGTTACGGTTGCTTATTCCTCTTTCTCCGGGGCTTACGCGCCCATCTGGATCGCCCTCGAAGAGCGTCTGGGGAGAAGACACGGGATCGATTTGAAAGTGATCTACGCCGGCAGAATACGGCCGCAGCAGCTGCTCGCCAGCGGCGAAGTGCCCTATGTCGTTGCCACGGGCACCGGTGCGCTGACCTCGCATATTCTCGGCGTCAAAGACCAAGAGATCATCCTAACGCTTATCAACAAAGTGAATTCCGCGATTTTCACGCGCAGCGACATTAAGACTGCGGAGGATTTGCGCGGCAAGACGATCGCGACGGGTCGGCCCGGCGCATTTGGCGACATGATGGTTCGCTATGTGCTCCGTGCCAAGCTTGGCCTCGTGCCGGACCGCGACGTCAAGCTGCTCGCCATCGGCGAAGCCCAGTTGGCTTTACCGGCGCTCGAGCGCGGCATCGTACAGGCGGCGTCGCTGACGTTACCGGCGACTTTGATCGCAAAGCAGATGGGCTACCGCGAACTGGTCAACTACGACAACGTCGGCGTGATCTATCCGTACAATACTGTCACGACGCTCAGGCAGACGCCGGGAAAAAACCCTGAATTGGCGGAGAAATTCCTGAAGACGATGATCGAGGCAATCCACGTGATGAAAACCGATAAGGCCAAGAGTCTCGCCGTTATGAAGAAATATATGCGCGGCGCCAGCGACGATATATTGGAGGAAACTTATCAATACACCGCCGCCAACGTCGAAGAAGTGCCGACGCCGCGGTTGGATGTCATCAAGGCGGCTCTCGATATTTTGTCCTACCAGTACCCGCAAGCGAAGGGGGTCGATCCGAACGCGATCATCGATACATCCTATATGAAGCGTATCGAACAGAGCGGGTTTATCAAAGCGCTTTATAAGAAATGAGAGCTCTTTACAGAAAGCTAAAACTCGTGCAAAGGACAATTTCAAATTCCCACGGGAAGACCTGCGTGTGACTCCAGCCTCGACGATCTGAAAGTCGAGTTTCAAAAGTCAGATCGCGGCGATGATTCCCACGCTCTTGCAGCAAATGTCTGCGAGGCTCGTTTCTCTACCGGAGTTGTCCTTCTGAGACCATCGAAAAGGAATTTGTACGATTCGTTCAGGCTCACAAGGAATGATCTCCCCTTGAGTTGAAAAGAACAAGGCTCGATGCCAGGGCCGGTGTCATTCCGCTACACGCTCGAATAAAAGATGTGCAAAACCCCTTTGTGTCCAACCGTGCCGCGCTGGGTAGAACGAATGAAGCCGGGTTGTTGGTATCAAATCTCCGGTCATCATCCTGACCTCGATTTATCACCTACGCCTGCGGGCACGCGGTATCTTGTGGACAACGATCCCGCTGGTGACGTCAAGATCAATCCTGCCAAAGGAGCCAAGGAGAGATTGCGCCGATGGTTGGGCCGGCGCCCTCATGCGCCCTGGGAAGGACGCTGCGGGTTTCCCTCGATCACCGAAGGCTGGAACGGTGCGGTGTTCGCGTCGCGTTTGGGAGTTAGTGGCTCGATGATCATCTTCGGCGGCGGCCATAACGACTACTTCGGCTCCGACATTCATGCATTCGACCTCAGCACAAGGCAGTGGTCGCGAATTTCGGATGGCTATGTTTCTGGAGGAGTTGACGCCTATGGCGCGGGCTCGGTCTATCCCGACTCGGTCTATCCCGACGGTTCGCCCTTACCGCCGCATACTTACGGTTATGTGCAATATGATCCGGCGGGGAATGATTACTTGCTGCTCAAGGGGCAGTTGGAACTAGGACCGGACGTCAAAGCTGCGCCGATATCGCATATGTTTAATCTGGATTCGTTGACATGGCGCAGAGGCCCTAAACATCCGTCGGCGATTCTTAATTCCGGCGGCTGGACAACGTGGGATGCATCGCGTCGGATTCTCTGGGGCCACTCCGGCGAGAACGGCAACGGGTTTATCGGTTTCACTCCCGATGGCGATAACGGCGATGGCACTTTCGGATCTTGGACGACGCTTTATCCAAAGAAAATTCAATCGGCCGATCACAATACGATGGCGATCGATCCAGTGCGCGATTGTATCGTCGTGGTGGTCAACGCCGCAAATGCGCTTTATGCGCTCGACCCGAGCGCGCCGGAGGGAGAAATGGTGCGGCTTTCGAGTTCGGGCGATCAGCCAATCCTTGCAGAGTGTGCCGCGCTCGAATACGCGCCAACTCTGCATCGATTCGTTTATTACTCCGCGAAAAGTGGGCCGCGGCTTTATTCGATCACCGGGCCCAATGGATCTTCGCGGGGGCAGCGGAATGACGGCGCGTGGAAATGGAGAAATATTCTAGATGGAGACAACCGCCTCGACCCGATTGCGCATGCGGCAAGCCATACAAAGTACAATCTTAACAGAGATCACACCTTCGGGCGCTTTCGCATCGCTACCTATGGGACATTCGAGTTGGCGGTTCTGGTTCGACACGTAGATACGCCTGTTTACGCGATGATGCTCAGCTAGCCCGGCAAAATTGGGGCGGCGAGCAAGTCCGGGGGTCATTTTAACCGAGCCTCGCATCAATGGTTTCATCGCGCCAAGCGAGTATTTTTGACGTGGATGCCGTCTTCTTTGACGTGGCGAGCGTCAACTGTTTTGCGGCGCGCTGCACGCTGATCGTGAACTGCACGCGACACCTGGCGTGCTTCCCAAGGTAGAGTTTGAGAGCTAAGATTTCCGGAGCCATTGCGAGCGTGCCCACTCGGTCAAATGGATCAAAGGAGGGATTATGTCGATCACGCTAAATCATACGATTGTGCCGGCGAAGGATAAAGACAGCGCGGCGAGATTCTTCGCAAAGATTTTCGGTCTCAATTACGAGGGGCCGACGGGTCATTTCGCTCCGGTGCGCGTCAACGCGGAGTTAACGCTGGACTTCGATGACGCCGGGTCCTTTGAGCACCACCACTATGCGTTTCACGTCAGTGACGATGAGTTCGACGCGATCTTCAAGCGCGTACAGGAGGCCGGTATTCCGTGGGGCAGTGATCCCAGAAACACCACCAACAGCCAATTAAACACCCGAAAGGGCGGGCGCGGCGTCTATTTTCGCGACCCTGACGGTCACATGCTCGAGCTGCTCACACGCGCATGACCGAGCGGTTTGATCAACTTTGAAGAGATCGATCCGACCGCACTCGAGCGGCTAGCTCTTGGGCGAACATACGAAGCACTGGACGCCGCAATCCGCCATGCTCGCGCTGTTTGCGTCGCCCTGCGGAACCGACTCTTCTCTTCGGATAGAAAAGTTTTCGGATATCTGAAATAGTGCGCTGATGAGCAATAGGATCACCGATATCGGGAAGATGAGAAGCCGTGTCGACGCGGCAAATCCCAAAGGCGTTTTCGATGGCAGAAAGCTCGCGAAGTTGGGAACTGAAAAGAACCCGGCCATCGTCACGGTACAAACCGACAAGAGACTCAAAGAAGTAACATCTCTATTCGAAGCGAAGGGTTGGAAATACCGGATTGAGGTAGATCCGGACAAACTCGAGGATATCACCGATCTGACGCGATTACTGAATCCGCCGAAACCCAAGATCGCCGAACAAAAAGTCGGGCGCAACGCGCCTTGTCCATGCGGCAGCGGGAAGAAATACAAAAACTGCTGCGGCCAGTAATGGACGCACGAGCGATCTAAGCTATGAATGCGCCGATTAATTCAGATTAATTCAGAGAGGGAGAATACGATGCTGGATGGGAAACTAAGGATTGCGCCGACTTGCTATCATATGTTGCACCAGGTGCCGGTGATGACGGCGCACGAAATGAATTTCTTTTACGACGAAGGCCTGGTCACGCCACACGGATCGCTGGGCTATGACATCTTGACGGAGTCGATCGTGCCTTTCGGGCTCGAGAAACTCGGCATCTCGCAGGCGATGAAGGAAAAATCCATCGATATCGCGCTCGACGTGCAGTCGCGCACGGTCTTTTACCAACGCGCGCGGGGCGCGGATCTGTATATTCTCTGCGGCTGGCGCAATCAGCACACCAACGTCTGGATGGCGCCGCCGCATATCAAATCGCTGCAAGCATTGAAGGGCAAACGCGTCGGCATCAGCGACTTCAACAGCATTCGCCACTGGGCGATCCAGATCCAGCTCAAGAAGGCCGGTTTGGATTTGGATCGCGACATCGAGTGGGTGCGGCTCGGGGTGAATACGCGTTTTCACGTAGACGCGATTCGCAGCGGTAAAGTCGAATGTGCGCCGGTGCCGCCCTGGAGCGCCGAGGATCTGAAAAAAGAAGGCTGCAATGCGCTGGTGTCGCCGGCGGATCAATATCCCGACGGTCGTCCCGAGCGGATCATCGCCGCGACCGGACGTATTCTCGAAGAGCGGCCCGACCTGGTGAAGAGTTTCCTTCGAGGAATGATTCGCAGTTATTGGTTTATCCGCGACATGCCGAAAAACTATGAGTACGTTAACAATCTCGAAAAGCGGCTTCGACTGAAGAGCGCCGATCCGGAAGAGCGGGTGGTGACCCACTTGCGCACTCCGCGCGATCTCGAAGCCATGCCGTTTCCACTCGACGGCAGGGCGACCGGTTTCGAAGACATGCTCAAGGAGGAAGAGCGGCTCGGCGAGCTCAACTATGAAGTTCCGCCGGTCAAAGAGGTGGCCGCGCAGGATTTGGTCGATGAGGCCTTTAAGGAATTGCGCGCGCGGCCGGAGTTAGATGAGGAGTATCAGCGCGTGAAGGTGATTGAGAAGCGATGGGGTTATTAGACTCAAGCCTTCGGACCGTTTAAACCGTTCTATCATGAGATTTGCCTTTTAATGCCCGTGTCATCACTCGCGATCCTCATCGACTTCGGCAGCACCTTCACCAAAATCACCGCGGTGGATTTGTCTGCGTCGCGATTGCTCGGCAAGAGCCAGTCGCCGTCCACGGTGTCGACCGATGTGCGCGAAGGGTTGCTGCGCGCCCTGATCGGTTTGCAGACACGGCATCAAGTCTTCGATCAATCTCCCAAAGATTTGTCCGTTCTGACGGGCCATACCGTTCTCGCCTCGAGCAGCGCCGCCGGCGGTCTGCGTATCGCCGTGGTCGGTAACGTGCCTGGTTTGACCGTCGAAGCAGCCAATCAAGCGGCGCTTGGCGCCGGCGCCAAGATCGTCGGGTCGACGGCTTTCAAGCTCGGCCACGATAAGATTGACGATATCGAAAAACTGCGGCCCGACATGATTTTGCTCACCGGCGGGGTCGACGGGGGGGATGAAACGACCATTTTGTACAACGCACGAATGCTCGGCGCGTCGGGGCTCGAGGTGCCGATGGTCGTGGCCGGCAATTGCGCAGTGGCGGCGCAAGTGGGTGAAATTTTGCAGCGCGGCGGCAAGGAAACCAGGGTCGTCGATAACGTTATGCCGAAGGCAGGAACGCTCAGCGTAGAATCGGCGCGGGAAGAGATTCGCAGACTTTTTATGGAGCGCATTACCCACGCCAAAGGATTGGACGAGGTCAAAGAATTCGCCCCGGTGGTTTTGCCGACTCCCATGGCCGTGCTCGAAGGGCTACGTCTCGGCGCCGACGGCAGGGACGGCGAAAAGGGCTGGGGCAGTATGCTGGTGATTGACGTCGGCGGTGCAACCACCGACGTCCATTCCATCGGTTATGGCGTTCCCGCCGGAGAAAACGTCATCGCGCAGGGCTTGGCCGAAGCCTACGCCAAGCGGACGGTTGAAGGGGATTTGGGCATTCGCTTCAATGCCGCGACGATTTTAGCTCGGGTCGGCTTGGAAAAACTCGAAGCCGATTTGCGCCGGGAATTTCCGACTGCGGCCGTGCCTGCGGGAGCGATTCAGGATTACATCGAACAGATCAGCCAAGAAACCGGCAGCGTGCCGCAGGCCGAGTGGCATTCGGCCGCCGATGCGGTGCTGGCGCGCGCAGCCGTCGATCTTGCGGTGGCGCGCCATGTCGGCCGGCGCGAAAGGATCGTCGCGCGCGAGGGCGAGGCCTGGGTGCACTCCGGCAAAGACCTGCGCGATACGCGCACGCTGATCGGCACCGGCGGCGTGTTCGTGCACAATCCCTTCGCGAAATACATTTTATCGCAGCCGGAGCCAGGCGACGAGCGGGTCCAAGCCCTGCGGCCGAAAAATCCCAATCTGTTTTTGGATTCCTCCTACTTGCTCTACGCCGTTGGTCTGCTCGCGGAAAAATACCCCCGAGTCGCGCTCAAGCTATTCACCGATCATTTGCGCCCCGTCCTCCAGGGGTAAAACGCAGAGCGAGCTTGTGGCGAAAGATTTCAGGCTTGTGCTGACGTAGTTCTTTAGGAACAGATCACCTCGAGTCCCTCGTGGATTTAGATCTAAACGATGCCTGGATCAGCTTGCTCGCGCCGCGATTTCGGCAAGGCGCTCCATTTGATCCAAGTCCTCGGCGCAGGGTCGCAAAATAAATTCATCGACGCCCATATCGGCCTGGCGCCGGATCGACTCCTCTAGCGCGGCGCGGGACGTCGGCAGGGCGCGCAATCGCTTCGCGGCGAGCTCCGGGTTGTAGCCATAGCTTGCGTTAATATATTGCTTGGCATGCTCAGCGGCGTCCGGTCCGAGCGCGAAATAACTGGCGCCGACCCAACGCGGCTTTCCCTTACGTCCGGCCGCGCGCCAGGCATCCTCGATGTTCCGCCACATCTTGAGCATGCTCTCCGGCTCGCCGCCGCCCGGCGCCATGTAGCCGTCGCCCCACCTGGCGATGCGCTGCACGATCGCCGGCACGTAACCGCCGATGAGCATCTGCGGCCCGCCGGGCCGACTTGCCGGCGGGCCGATCGGTCCGATATTTTGGGACAACGCTTCACCCGCCCACAAGCGGCGCAGGGTCGCCAACTGTTCCTCGCTGCGCCGGCCGCGCCGATGAAAGTCGAAACCGGTCGCCAGATAATCGTTAGGGCGAACGCCGATACCGATTCCGAGCGTCAATCGGCGGTTGGAAATAACGTCGAGAGTAGCAGCTTGCCGGGCGAGCAGGGTAGTCTCACGCGTCGGGCCGATGACGACGCTGGTCATAAGGCCGATGCGCCGGGTGGCACCCGCGACCAGGGCCAAGACTGACAGCGGCTCGAGCGCCTGAGCGACTACTCGATCGGTAACGACAAGGCTGGAGAACGGTCCCTGTTCGGCGCGTGTGGCCCACTCGAGCATCAATTCGCCGGACGCGTTGGCGACCCGGCTGGGTAAACCTAAAGCGATGCGCATCGTCCCTCCAAAATAATTGAGGGTGGCCGGTAGGCTGTCGAAACCCGCGGGCCAGAGTCATGTCGGGATACTTATCCAGCGCGCAGGGCGGCTGTCAAATCTGTGCCCGGCTGATTGACTCTCGCTGGTTTGTGCAAAGATTGCTGATGCGGGGTCCACGGGCTCCGGCCAGCGCAATCGCGGCCTGAAGGCTCACGCTTATGCGCGGTCGCCGGGTCCTTTTAATCAAATCGGAGCTGTGGCAAACTCGGCGGATTCATCGATTGGGGAAATCGAGCGATGATGAAAATTGCGATTCACCGCCGGCGATATTGGAGCTTCCTCATCGGGGTTGCGGCGGCTTGCTTGTTCAGCACGGCGCGGCACGCCGCCGGCGCGCAACCGACGGAAAAGAATATCCAAGCCAAAAGCCTCACGTTGGGTCTCGTCTCCGAAGTGCACCGCTCGGCCATCGAAGCGCATTTCGTCGATCTCGTGAGCTACGTGGCGCGCAAGCTATTCGCCGCGCCGGCGATGCGCGGCAAAGTTGTCGTCGCTTCCTCGCCGCTTGAGTTGGTTAAGCTGTTGGAGCAAAAGAGCGTTGATTTTTATTTCGAGAGCTCGTACGCAACCTACATTGTCAACAACGTTCATGGGGCCGGCAGAGCGCGACTGCGGCGCTGGAAAGGCGGCGTGGCTGAGTATCAAAGCCTGATAATATCGAGAAGCAAAGAGGGTATCAGGCGTTTACAAGATTTGCCGGGGAATACGATCGTGTTCGAAGACCCCGGCTCGACCTCGGGTTACTTTCTGCCGAAATTCTTCCTCCTGCGAAATGGATTCAAGCTCGTGGAAAAGGCGCGGTCCAAACCGCCGGCGCCGACTGCGGCGGTTCGCTATTTGTTCGCCTATTCTCAAGAAAAGCTTCTTGACATGGTGATGAAGCAAGCGGGTCACGCGGGAGCCTTCAGCGATCAGGATTACGCCGGCCTCAACGAGAGGAACAAGGCCGAACTCACCGTGCTGGCGCAGACCGAAAGATTGCCGCGACACCTGGTTTCGTTCCGCGCCGATCTGGCTCCACAGCTCTCCGAGCGGCTGGAGAGAGTTTTGCTCGGCATGGATGGCGATGAAGAAGGGCGGCGCATTTTAAATCAGGCCGACCACACGACGAAATTCGACATGTTGCCGGGCGGTGAGGAAGCGATGCGCCGGCGCCTCCTCGAAACTTTTTTCGCCCCCGCAAGATGAATAGCCGCGAATCACGATTGTTTCGAAAATCTCGCCACCGTTTTAGATAATCCGATGATCTGTCGTTCGCGTAAGCGTATCAGGGCATCTGTTCGTTCGATGCGATCGGGCGAAAGGTTGGGTTGGAAAACCGCATAAGTTTTCATATCTTCCTCGACGAAATGGCCCGGTCATCGGCCACAGAGAATCCGCGCCGGGTATGCTATCGTGAAAAACGGCGATTAACTCGGATGCCCAGTCGTATCGGCCGCGCCGGCTGTTTCACTCCAGGAGGCAATTGTCGATGGTTCCGTTGTTGCAGCAGTGGAAGAAAATCCGCAGCTCATTCACCCATACGCCGAAGGCGCTGCGGCTGGTCTGGCAAGCGAATCGCTCGGCGACCCTCGGCTTGGCCTTTCTCACTCTCGCCGGAGCGCTGCTGCCGGCGAGCCAGGCTTGGGTCGGCAAGCTGATCGTCGACGGAGTCGTCGCGTCGATCCAGGGCGGACAGAATGCCGAGCAGGTCCGCGCGGTTTTTTACTATCTGATTCTCGAATTGATCCTGTTTTTGCTGAGCACCGCGCTCAATCACTCGCGCCGGTTGATCCAACAACTGATCCAGCTCCAACTGGCCAACCGCATCCGCGCCGATGTCATTCGCAAGGCGCTGACCATGGAGCTGGCCTTCTTCGAACACCCTGATTTTTACGATCGCTTGCAAAACGCCCGGCGCGAGGGCGGCTATAAACCCGTCGAGTTGATCAACGACAGCTTTCAAATTGTCCAGAATCTGATCACCCTGATTTCTTTCGCAGCGCTGATGCTGCGCTTCAGCCCGTGGCTCGTGCTGATTCTCTTGGGCACCGGAATCCCTTCGTTTATCGCCGAGACCCGATTTTCCGAACAGGGCTTCCGGCTGCTCACGCGGCGCGCGCCGGAAACCCGGCAGATCAATTACCTGGCGCGCTTGCTGACCGAAGATACCGCGGCGAAGGAGATCAAGCTGTTCAATCTCGGCGACACCTTGCTGAAGCGCTATGTGGCCTTGTTCGACAAATTTTTTCGCGAAGATCGCTCTCTCGCAGTGCGGCGGGCCGTGGCCGGTTTCAGCCTGGGCTTGATCGCGACGATGGGATTTTACGGTTCCTACGCTTGGATCGTCTGGCGCACGGTGCAGGGCAGCATCTCGCTCGGCGACATGACCCTGTATTTAAGCATTTTCCGCCAAGGGCAATCGACGTTTCAATCGATTCTCGCCGCCGTGGGAAATATCTACGAGAACAATCTGTTCATGGCCAACTATTTCGAGTTTCTCGACATCAAACCGCAGATGACGTTCGCCGCGCCGGGTAAAAAGCCGCCTGCTTCACTGCGCCAGGGCGTCGAATTTCGCGGCGTCGGCTTTCGATATCCGGACAGCGACGAATGGGTCCTGCGCGACGTCGACCTGAGCATCAAGCCGGGCGAGAAGATCGCGCTGGTCGGCCACAACGGCGCGGGTAAAACTACCTTGATCAAACTTTTGAGCCGGCTTTACGACCCGACGGAAGGAACCATCCTGTTCGACGGCGTCGATATACGCGAGCTCGATCCCCAGGCGCTCAGGCAAAAAATCGGCGTGATCTTTCAAGATTTCGTGCGCTATCATTTGCCGGTGCGCGAGAACATCGGCTTCGGCCAGATCGACGCCGCCGACCGCATGGATCGCATCGTCGAATCGGCGCGTAAGAGCGGCGCTGAAGCGATGATCGAAGATCTGCCCGAGGGTTACCAGACCATGCTGGGCCGGTGGTTTCACGGCGGGCATGAGTTGTCCCTCGGCCAGTGGCAGCGAATCGCGCTCGCTCGCGCGTTCATGCGCGACGCCGAGATCTTGGTCCTGGACGAACCGACGGCCTCTCTGGACGCGCAGACCGAATATGAAATCTTTCAACACTTCAAAGAGCTCACCGAGGGAAAGATGGCGATCCTGATCTCGCACCGTTTCTCCACCGTGCGCATGGCCGATCGTATCGCGGTCATCCAGCACGGACGCATCGCCGAAATCGGCAGCCACGGAGAGCTACTGCGCCGGGAAGGGATTTACGCCGAGTTGTTCGGCATGCAGGCCGAAGGATATCGGTGAATTGGCCAGTTACGTTCCAGCCGTTTGCAACGCTCAAATCGTTCAAGGGATTTAGGAAACAACTGCGAGGATTCGAAAACAAGGTGACTGATGAAACTTAGCCGAATTTATTTGCCGGTGGTTGCCGCAGTAATGTTGTGCGCGGCCCCGACAATCTGGGGCGCCGAGACCTTTCGCGTCGGCTTTCCATCGCTGGCGACCGGCTTTGTGCCGTCGTGGGTCGCCGCGGACAAGAGGCTATGGAAAAAAATGGGCTCGACGTCGAATTGATTTTCCTGCGCGGCGGTTCACGCACCGTGTCCGCCATGCTCGGCGGCATCGTGCATTTTTTATCATCGGCTCGGATCTGGGCGCGATCACGGCGATTTTCCAGGGCGCGACGCGGCATATGCCAGGGTGGTCAAGCTGCTGCGCGATAACGGCATGGACGCGAGCAAGGATGTGACGTTTCTTTCCGTCGGCGACGGCGGTCCGGCAGCTCGGGTGGCCGCGCTGTCGAGCGGCGCAATCCAGGCGACCATGTTTACGCCGCCATCGGATATGATCTCGCAAAAGGCCGGCATGCGCATTCTGACCAAAATCGACGTGGCCAACGTCGGCGGTGGCTTGAACGTCACCACGGCCGTGTTGCAAAAAAACGGCCCGCAGCTGCTGCGTTTTCTGCGCGGCTACATGCAAGCGATTCACTACCTCAAGTCGCACAAGGATGAGAGTTTAAAGATCTTTGCCAAATATGTACGCAATCCCGATCTGACGATCATGGCTCACCTCTACGACGAGATTTCGAGCCGCGCGGAACCAAGCCTGCGGCCGCAACCGGACGCCGTGCGCGCGCTGCTGGAACTGGCTGCGCTGGATTTCCCGCAGGCCAGGCGCTTGAGCGAAAAGGACAATTGGGATTTGAGCTTGCTCGACGAGATTCAAGAGTCCGGATTCTTGGAGCGGCTTTATCGGTAGGGCCCTGGACTCAAGACCTGTTGATTACCAATCAAGCGAGACTCCGTTAGAAATCTCATCAAACCGTAGCGTCTCGCGGTTCAATCCTGGGGCATCTGCCTCCACGATTCGAGAGTGAAATCTTAAATTACAAGTCTTTTGCCCATTCTATTTGCGAAAGTCCATATTTATCTCTAAGTTCGTCGTGCCACCAAAGCATATGTGCCAATTCTCATGGCCTGTTTCTACCGCAACTACCAGTAAGTGCCTTCGAGTCAAGGCGGTAAGAAGATTCATCAACATCTGACTTGTCTGACACAATCGCCTTCAGTACTATAGGGTTCGGCTTTATCCTGAGTATCGAATCATGAATTTCCCAAAAGTAAATCTGAGAGGTGTTTTATGAAGTTACCGGGAGAGCAGGAGGCCATGCGCATTAGCTGTTTTCATCCATCGAGAAAATTTATCGAGTTTCCCAAGGAAGATGTTGACACATCTATTCCTGAACGATTTGAAAAGATCGTCTCCGAATATCCCCACCTAATTGCCGTCGCTACGCCATCGGAGGAGCTCACCTATGAACAGCTCAATCGAAGAGTTAACAGCATAGCCCATGCGATCATCTCAGAATTTGGCAGCAAACAGGAACCCGTGGGACTTTTGCTGGGGAAGGGCTTGCCGCTGATCGTGGCGATATTAGCGACCCTCAAAGCCGGTAAGATGTACGTCCTCGTTGACCCCTCTTATCCACGTGAGCGCATCAATCACATATTGAACCATGCGCAGGCTCGAATCGTTTTTACGAATGGTGATTTAACCTTCGCCAACGAATCAAATTGTCAGGATCGACACTTCTTGAATCTGAAAGCCCTGAATACTAATGGCCTTCATCATAACCCAAAAGTTACAGTTTTGCCCGATGCGCTGGCCGCAATCCACTACACCTCGGGCTCAACAGGTGAGCCCAAAGGGGTTATGCAGAGTCATCGTAAGATTCTACATCCGGTCTTTCGCGAAACCAACGAAACGCACGTCTGCCCTGACGATCGATTCATATTTCCCGCCTCCCGAGGGGGCGATATGTTCACAGCACTTTTAAACGGTGCTTCTGTATATCCCTTCGATATTAACGAGAGTGGATTCGCTGGCCTCATTAGAACCCTTCAACAAGATCGGATTACGATCTATAGTTCGGTTACGTCGACATTTCGCTTTCTGCTCCATAGTTCAAGCAACGATCAACGATTCTCCGACGTCCGTTTAATCAAACTCATTGGCGAACCATTGTACAAAAACGACATCGAATTATATCGAAAACAATTCTCACCAGAGTGCATCATTGTTAACAGATTAGGTAGTAATGAAACCGGAGCTATCTGTGAAAACTTTGTGAATCAACAATCCACACTCCAAGACAATCTTATTGCTGTCGGATTTCCGTCTGTCGACAAGCAAGTCTCGCTTTTGGACGACTACGGTCAAGAAGTGGCCGACGGAGAGATTGGTGAATTCGCGGTCAAAAGTCGCTATTTGGCGGTTGGTTATTGGCGTAATGAGGCGTTGACCCAAGCGAAATTCAAAAGAGACCCTTCAGATGAGGACCTACGGCTGTACCGCTTAGGTGATTTGGGTCGAAAGCGAGCGGATGGCTCCTATATTCATGTTGGGCGAAAAGATTTCCAGCTGAAAATTAACGGTAATCGCGTGGAAGTTGCCGAAGTTGAAGCAGCTCTTTTGAATTGTACCAATGTCAAAGAGGCGGTTGTTGTCGGCGAAGATGATGCAATGGGAAACAAAAGATTGGTTGCCTTCCTCACGGTACACTCACAGCCAGCACCATCACCTCAGGAATTGAGAACGACTTTAAAAGCCCAATTCCCCGAGTTTATGGTTCCTTCTGAATTTGTATGTCTGAAGGCTTTGCCCGTAATCGGTGTAGGTAAGGTTGATCGTAAAGCGCTTGCGAATCTCGATCGCTCGAGATCATTCCTGGCCGATCATTACGTGTCTCCGCGCAACCCAATAGAAAATGAATTGACTGTCATATGGTCCCAATTGCTGAATTTGCCGCAGGTTGGTATCGATGATGACTTTTTTTTGCTTGGAGGCCACTCACTTCTAGCCGCCCAGATGTTTGCTATGCTCGACGAGAAGTTCGGCCGGACATATCCTCTAAGCCTGTTATTGTCATCGCCTACCATTAGGCAATTGGCCAAACACTTTGCCCAGCCACAAGATACGCGAAGCAAGTTTATCTCTTTGGTTCCTTTGCGATCTTCTGGAAAGCGGCCATCCATATTCGCGGTGCCTGGAGTATTCGGGAACGTGCTCGGATATGCTGAATTGGCCCGACAGTTGGGCGACGATCAACCTTTTTACGCGTTACAATCAGTTGGTTTGGATGGACTTCAGCCACCTATTGAGACCATCGAAGAGATGGCAGCGCTGTATATTAGAGAAATCAGATCAGTACAAAGTCAGGGTCCGTATGTGATCATTGGGGCTTGCTTCGGTGCCACGGTAGCGTATGAGATCGCGCACCAGTTGTTGGCGGCTGGAAAAAAAGTTACCTATCTCGGGCTGATCGACCCGAGCAATCGGGAATATCGAAGGGACAATGCCGCGAGTGATGGGCATTTTGAAGCTTGGAATAAAATCCAGGCTATCGCGAACCTTTTATCGTCCCGGATAAAGCTGTACGGCGACGGTTTTCGTAATACAACCAGTCGCAAACGGATCTCTTACGCGCTACGGAAAGCGCATTCCGTTGGCTCCACTCTCACAGACCGTAATAAAATAAAACGTTTGGCCAGAGAGCTACATCAACTTGAGGTTGCTAGTGCAAACCGTAGAGCCCTCCGTCGCTACCGTTGGGAGCCGCTCATTGGACAGCTGAAAACCTTTGAGGTCTTTGAGTCACATCACGTTCGCCACCGCCGATCGGATAGGATTCCTTGGCAGATGCTGTGGGTTGGCGAAGTGAATATGAATCATTTTCCAGCGAAGGACTCCGGCGACCTAATCAGTACATATGTGATTGAACTGAGTCGGATGATCTCTGAGCGCCTGGATACCGCGCTCGATTGCAAAATCCTTAAGCGTGGCGACTCCGCATGAGCCACCGGCAGCACAATCGGACATTCTGGATAAGAGAAAAGATATTACGAGTGTGAACTTAAGGACCTCATTACGACGGGCCACCATTTTCGTTTAAGCTCAGCGACAGCGTAAGGATCAAGCTACCCTTCCCATTGACTCAATCCTGCCAGGCCGCTGTCCTTTTATTGTCTGTGTGCCGGAAACAACAAGATCTACGAACTGCCGTTTCGAGGTAGCACTCGTAGCTTGTTTTTACTGGACTTTGTGGAGTTAGAATCTGGTCACGACTAATTTTCGCATGGCTCTGAAGAGCGCGTCGCCGCTAGTCGATGCAACGCATCATTTGCTTGTAACTTTCGAGCGTGCGGCTTTACGGTTTCTTTTCAAACAAGCTCGGGCTCATGCGCGAGGTCACGCCTTCTTTCTTGAGCGTGGCTTCGTACTCGTCGCGAATGAACGGATCCTCTTCGTCGTAGGGGATCGCCGTGCCGCCGTCGCGGATATCGATGGCGCCCTCGTCGATGGCTTTCTCACCCGGCCGGCCGGCTTGCTGGGCGCGGTGATTGTTGGGACCGTACCAACCCAACAAGCGCATGGGCTCTTTGCTCACGCCGAAGTGGGCGTGATACCAATCGCCGCTCATCGGCGCGGCGCTCACCATGCCTACGTGTTCGTAATCCTGGCGGATAACCTGGTCGGCGTGGCCGTCCTTCCACGGCGTGATGCCGAGCTTGGTCGGCCAGGTGTAGGTGTAACCCTTGCCTTTGATGCAGACGAGCACGGCCGCGGAAGCGTGGGCATGGGCCTTCGAGTATCTGCCGTTCTCATGCTCGCCGATGAATTGGTAAAAGACATTTTCGGTCATGCGCGGCTCCATGCGCCGGTAACCGGGCGAGCGGCGATTGTCCAGGGGTAATTCGCTATTGAAAACATCGGGAATGATGTTGGTTCGGCTCATCGCCAGGCCGCGCAGGGGATCGGGCTCGATATCAGTGTTGGGCTTGAAGAAATCCTCGGCGTCGCTGTAACGGTCTTGGAATACGTAGGGACAGTTGAAAATGAAATCGAGATTGCGCACCAGGTTGATCATGTTCGGCGCCGTGGTCGCGGCCAGCAGCAGCGCCGGCGTCGAGCGCGCGTTGATAACCCGGTGGCGCGCGTTCATCGGGATCGAAAAAATCGAGCCGGTCTGCCACTCGAACTGATGTTTCTTCGGCGATCCCTCCACCCAAACTTCGGTGGTGCCGCGACCCTCGACCACCAGATAAATCTCTTCGTACATATGCTGCTCGGGATTTAACGCGCCGGCGCCGGGAACTTCGACAACGTAACAGCCCCACAGCCCTTCGGTGCCGTAGAGCTGGATGAAGGTGCCGCTGCCGCCCAGCCGTTTCCACGGCTTGAGCGGCAGGTCTTGCACCCGATGCACGCCGATGCCGCGATAGACCGGGATACCTTGGCTCTCCATGAAGTTGTCGTAGGGCGCGTTGGGACGGTTCCAACTCCCGATGCCGGCGTTTTCGCCTTTTTCCGGCTCACGCCAGTGAGTTTGCGTCGAAGACGGTTTTGCCATGACTCGCTCCTCGGTTTATAGGCAAGACTTACTCATAGGTCATTGTAGGTTTCGTCAAAAGCGAAATTCAAAGATTATCGCCTGCCATTCAATTGACGCTAGAAGACAGTCGGTCTATATCCTTTAAAACAATCACAAATTGAAATCGGTTTAAAGACGATGGACGACTAAATCATCGGGGGTGAATCTCGTGTCGAAAAACGAAGCAAATCTTTACAAGTTCAGCGATAGCGTCTTTGCGGTGATCGGCGAAGATGGCTTGACCAATTTCGGTATCGTCAAAGGCATGGACGATTCCGCTTTGTTGATCGACGGCGACATTCGCAGAATGGATGAGATTGACGATGCCTTGCAAAGGACCGGCTGCCGCGCCGTACGCTACCTGCTCAACACCCATGAAAATTTCGACCATAGCTCGGCCAATTATTATTTCGAGAAGAACGGCGCGATGGTGATCGGCAGCGACGGTTGTTGGGAAGCTTTGCGGGAAGATGGCGAAGCGAAGTTCACTGAGATGGCCGGCCGCTCCCCCGAGCTTAAGACTCGCTACCCGGATCTAAAGATGGGGCAGGTGCAAGTGACCTTCACGCAGGCTCTGACGCTACGACTCCCCGGCGTCGACGTGCAGGTGCGGTTTTCGGCGCATAACGGCAAGAGTCACAGCCGGGGCGATGCCGTCGCGTTCCTGGGACGCGAGCGCCTACTCTTCGCCGGCGACTTGCTCTACACCGATTTTCACCCGGTAACAGTGTACGGCGACATTCCCAATTGGATCCAGAGCATCGATCAGCTGCTCGGGCAGAGCTTTGCCGCTGTCGTTCCCGGTCATGGGCCGGTGTCGGTGGGTGAAGTCGACTACAAACGCGCGTTCGAAAAATTCCGCGATTATTTGAACGATCTTCATGGCCGGCTGCTTGAGATGAAAGACGGCAAGAAAAGCCCCGGCGACGTCGAGTCGCACATGAAAAGCGGCGCCTACGCGAAGATGGGCAAAACCTGGATGGTGAAACGAAATATCGAGTATTTTCTGAAGGAGGCAAAGTAGGGTGCAAAGTTATTGACTCGGATTCTTCCGAGCCGACAACGGCGTGAAACAAAACCACTTCGATGGCCACTGCTTGATGCCCTGCCAATGGACTCCCCAATCCACGGTATTTTTATCCGACCTTGCGAAGCGGCGCCGAATGGGCCGGGCTCAGCTGATTCCTTTACGTTCGAGAAAAGCTTTAAAGCCCTCGCGCGGTGAATTAGCTTTCAGTTTTTCTTTGCGCGCATTTTGCTCGGCGTCGAAGCGCTCGCGCCAGGCTAGGCCGACGTCGTCGTTGAGCAGCCGTTTGATGCCCTGCACCATGCGCGGATCGTTTTCGCTGATCTGTTTGGCCATGGCGATCGACGTGTCGCGCAATTCCGCGCAGGGCACGAGCTGATTGAGCAAGCCGATGCGTTCGGCTTCGTCGGCTTTGACCGGACGGCCGGTGTAAAGCAGCTCTTTCGCTTTGGGCATGCCGACGACCAGCGGGAGCGACCAGGTTGAATTCGCCCGCCCATACTTGGCGGCGAGGAATTGAATCTCGGCATGTTCGCAGCCGATGCGGATATCGAGCATGGTCGTCAGCTGGGCGCCGGCGCCGTAGGCCAGGCCGTTGATCGCGCCGATGATCGGTTTGGCGAAGTTGGCAAGATGCCAATTCGCCTCGCGGCGGATCTCGCTGCGCGCGGCCATCTCCTCCGGCGTCGATTTGACCATCTGCATGATGTCGCCGCCGGCGGAAAAAGCCCGCGGCCCGGCGCCGGTAAGAATCACCGCGCGGACATCGTCGTCTTTCTCGATCTTGGTCAGCTCTTCGTCCATTTCACACGCAAGCTCGTAGCTCAGCGCGTTGAGTTTTTCCGGGCGATTCATCGTGATGATCGTGATCTTTTCGATGCGCTCGGTGAGAATGTTTTTGTACCTCATCGAATGACTCCTTAGGTTCAGCGCGCATTACAACAGAAAGGCGGATAATGGGCAACTGAAGGAATGCGTCGTGCGCGCGGCTGCGCAAACCGATTAGAAAGGAAAAGTCAGTTTCACCAGGAAGGACACGAAGGGAATCAAACTTTCTAAACTACCAACTTCGTGCTCTTCGTGACCTTCGTGGTTGAACGGAATGGTCCCGTAAATTTGGCCTCCGGGTGATAACAATCAATCGGTCGCCGTTACAAAACCTAAAACTCGCCACATTATTGGGTTCTCACCGGCTCATACACCACGGCTTGTTTGATCACCGCGTCGATTTTGGTCGCCATCGGATTTTGGATTTCTTCGGCGATGTGGCCAATGGCGCCGAGGGTTCGACCGATCAACGCGAAGGCCTTGGTGATCTGCCACGGGTAGCCCATGTCCAATGCAATCGCGCCGATAGCGCCGGTGACGTTGACCGGGATCAAGCGCTTGCGCCGCTCCGTCGTGAGCGCCGAGAGTTTCTCGATCAGTCCGCAGTATTTACCATAAACGCCGGTGTCTTTGGCGATTCCAAAGAGCGTTTCGACGCGCGGGTCGCCTTCGGCGTGGGTGCGATGGCCAATGCCGGGCATACGCTGCTTTCTCTTGTCGTAGTCGTCGACGATGGACGCGGCAATCGCATCGAGGTCAAAATTCTGGGCATCCGGCGGAAGGGCTTCGGTGAGCATCTTCGCCGACCATTCCGACGAGCCGAGATGGACGCTGCCGGCGCCGCACAAGGCCGCCGCGACCGCCGCCTGCATCGCCTCCGGGGCGCAATGATAAATGAGCCGCGCGGCGATCACATGGGAAATCAGGCCATGCTCGACGAGAATGATGAGGAGGGCGTCGATCATCTTGGCTTCGTTAGGGGTGGGCAGCCGCCCGCGCAAGATGAGTGAGGTCATATCCGTAAAAGTGATTTTGCCAACCAGCTCCTTGTTTAAATCATAGCCGCGCACGAGTATGCGGTGCAGCTCCGCCTTGCCGATGCCCGTGACGATTTTTACCGGTTCCGCCATTTGCCATTCCTCCATGGAAAAATTTTGCTATTTCGATACTAGGCCAAGGCTTCGCTGGAGGTCAAACGATCGCCGATCCGGCGGTTTATTTTCGCGGGTTTTTGTGAGTAATATGCGGCAAATTCTCGGTCGAAATCGAGCTTTAATGAACCGTCAACCGTCGGTTTCTCAGCTGGCGAACGCAGTAAGAGCGAGGTAAATTGACAATCATGGGCGACTATACAAAGGAACATTACGATTTCCCTCTGACCAAGCCCAGCCAGAACAAACCCCTCAAAGGCGTACGGGTGATCGATGCCGGCAACATGGTGGCGGCGCCGTTTGCGACGGTGCTGCTCGCCGACTTCGGCGCGGACGTGATCAAGATCGAGCATCCCCAATACGGCGACGGTCAACGCAAGCTGGAGCCGATCATGAACGGCATCCCGCTCTGGTGGAAAGCGGTGGCGCGCAACAAGCGCTGCATCACGCTGGATCTCGGCAAACCGGAAGGCGCGGCAATCTTCAAACAGCTGATCAAAGGCACAGACGTCATCGTGGAAAATTACCGCCCCGGTACATTTGAAAAATGGGGCATCGGGCCGGACGCGATTCGCGCCATCGAGCCGCGCATCATTCTATTGCGCATCTCGGGTTTCGGCCAAACCGGCCCGTATAAAAACCGCGCCGGCTTCGGCCGCGTCGCCGAGGCGATGAGCGGGCTGACTAATTTGATCGGCGAGCCGGATGGCCCGCCGATGTCACCGGGCTATCCGCTCGGTGATTTGATCGCGGGAATCTTCGGCTCATTGTCGGTCATGATGGCGCTTTACCACCGCGATCTGCGCGGCGGCGAAGGCCAGGTGATCGACCTCGCGCTGTTCGAGGCGGTCTTTCGTTTTTTAGATTTCGATCCGATTCAGTACGATCAGATGAAGACGGTGCACAGGCGCACCGGTAACCGGGTCGCCTACGTGGCGCCGAGCTCCATGTTCAAGACCAAGGACGGCAAGTATCTAACCTTGGCGGCGAGCACGCAGAACGTCTGGTTGCGCTTGGCCGAAGCGATCGGGCGTAAAGATATGACCACGGATCCCAAGTTCATCGACAATCCAGCCCGGGTGGAAAACTCCGTGGAGTGTAACGGCATCGTTGGTGCCTGGATTGAACAACATAGCCGCGATGAGGTGATCGAGCACTTCGATAAGTTCGGCGTGGCTTACTCGGCGGTCTTCGACATGGAAGATGCGTTTCGCGACATCCAGTACCGCGCGCGCGAAGCGATGGTGCGCGTGCCGGACCCAGACCTCGGCGAGGCGATCGTGCAAAACGTCGTGCCGAAATTCTCGGCGACTCCCGGCTCGGTGGATTTTCTCGGCTCCAAGATGGGCGCGCATAACGAAGAAATTTTCTGCGACGAGCTCGGCTTGTCCAAGAAAAAGCTCAAGGAATTGAAAGACGCCGGGATTATTTAAGCTTCGTCAGGCTCACTGGGGCGCCAACATCCCGACAACCGCCTTCTTTAGGGGCGACCGGCCGGTCGCCCCTGCGTTCCTTCGTACCGCCACAGTCTTTGGCCCTCCACCTCTGGCGAAAAAAATTTAGATGAAGTAGTCAAATTGAAACCGCTGCGGTGAATTCTACTTTTTGCCGCAGCGTAAGTTTCATCGAAAGGAAACACTTCAATGCTGACCCATCTCGCTCCGCCGCAGATCAGAGGAATAACCGGGCTCGAACTCGCGGCAGGGGTGTTCACTAAATGCTCCGACCAGTTGGCGACGCAGCTCCAGATCTCGCTTACCTCGGGTAAAAAAGATTCCGGACCGATGCCGTTTCGTGTCGGCATCAACGGCGATGTCTACGGCGGCATGCGCGCGCCCATCGAGGTGGGCACCAGGCAGGTCGATATCGCTTACGTCAATCCGGCGGCGCTGGTGGCGATGGCCTATCGCGGCAAGGGCTATTACAAGAAAAAGCTGGAGCTGCGGGTGCTCGGCTGTTTCCCCTCCTGGGACCGCATAGCACTGGTCGTGTCAAAGGATCTCGGCATGAAGTCGCTCCACGACATCGCGCGGCGAAAAATTCCGCTCCATGTGTCGACGCGCATGTCGGGTGTCGACAACGGAACGTATTTTACGATCTCGACGATTCTCTCTTGCTATGGGCTCTCCTTCGACAAGATCAAAGGCTGGGGCGGGAGAGTGCAGGAGTGCGGCCGGCCGTTCGCGCCGGAGCGGTTGAAAAGCATCGCCACGCGGTCGGTTAGCGCGGTGTTCGACGAAGGCGTCAGCACCCCCGGTGGCTGGCTCGACCAGGCGCTCGACAACGGCTATGAAATCATTCCCTTGGAGCCGGCGATCGTCAAAAAGCTCGAGCAAATGGGCTATAACAAATCGGTTCTCCCGAAGCGCCGCTATCGCCCGCTCAAAGCGGACGCATTGACCATCGATTACAGCGGCTGGGCGCTGGTGACACACAAGTGGTTGCCGAATAAAATCGCCTATGCCGCCGTTGAAACCATCGACGAACGAAAAAAGGTTATCCCGGTGGACGATGACCGGCCGCTCAATATGAAAAATCTCTGCCGCGCTACGGATAAGTGCCCGCTGCCGGTGCCGCTCCATCCCGGTGCGGCGAAGTATTATCGGCAAAAAGGATATCTGAAATAAGCGTGTTTGTGATCGTGAACGTGTTTGGAACTTCACGAGCACGCTCCACGAACACGATCACGAATGCCCCTTTTGGAGGTCCACATGAACTATCACGTCATTGGTCACTCGACGCCACGAACGGATAACACCGGAAAAGTCACCGGCGAGGCTCGCTATACCTCGGACGTGCACTTGCCCGGAACGCTCTGGGCGAAAACGCTGCGCAGCCCCTATTCTCATGCGCGCATCAAGCGCATCGATATTTCTCGCGCGGTGGATGCGCCGGGCGTGCGCGCCGTGCTCACGGGTAACGACGTGCGCGGGATTCTCTATGGCCGGCGCTATCGTGACATCTCCGTGTTGGCCCAGGATCGCGTGCGCTTCGTGGGCGAGCGCGTTGCCGCCGTGGCGGCGGACACGCTCGAGCAGGCGGAAGAGGCCTTGGAGCTGATTCAAGTCGACTACAAGGAGCTGCCGGCGGTCTTCGATCCGATCGCGGCCGTGCAGGAAGGCGCGCCGATCGTTCATCCCGACGTCGCCAGTTATAAAGGGCTTCCCAAGCCGCTGGAACAGCCCACCAATCGCTTTGTTTACGACGTTTTCACCCGCGGCGATATCGGCGTGGGATTCGCCCAATCCGATCTAATCGTCGAGAACACCTTCACTGTGCCGCGGGTGCATCAATCGTTTATCGAGCCGCACTGCTGCGTGGTGTGGATCGATGAGCGGGAGCGGGTGCAGATGTGGTCGCCCAATAAGGTGCCGCACGGATTAAAAGAAAGCATGTCGCAAGCCTTCGGCCTTGCCAAAGAAAAGATCCGCGTCAACCCCGTGGCCATCGGCGGCGACTTTGGCGGCAAGGGGGCGCCGATCGACGAGCCGATCTGCTACCTGCTCGCGGTGCGCAGCGGCAGGCCGGTCAAGATGATCATGGAGTACCGGGAAGAGTTTTTTGCCGGCGCGCCGCGCCATGCGGCGATCATCAAGTTGAAAACCGGAGTGCGCCGTGACGGCGCGATGGTCGCCCATCAAATGGATGCCTATCTCGACGCCGGCGCCTACGGCGGCTTTCGACCCGGCGCCGTCATCAACGGCATCACCCATGCCGGCGGCTGTTACCGAGCCGACCATGCGAAGATCGCGGTCTCGCGCGTTTACACGAACAACCTTCCCGGCGGCCAGATGCGCGCGCCGGGCGAGCCCCAAGGTTTTTTCGCCGCCGAGTCGCATATGGACTGCGTCGCGCGCAAGCTCGGCATGGATCCCTACGATTTCCGCATGAAAAATTTGATGGAAGAGGGCGATATCACGCTGACCGGCGGCCATTATAAAGCGATCAAAGCCAAGGAGACGCTGCGCGCTGCGGCCGAGGCGGCAGGATATTCGACACCCAAACGAAAGTACATCGGCCGCGGTGTCGCCGTGGGCTACCGCGGGCCGGGAGGTGGAACGACGTCGCTCAAGGTCGAGCTTACTCCCGAAGGCTCGGTCGTGATCCATACTTCGTTTTTCGAGCAGGGGACCGGCACCTACACCACGCTTAGACAGATCACCGCCGAGGAGCTGGCTTGCGGCGCGGATGAGATCCAGATCAAAACTCTCGACACCGATTCCGGGGTCGCTTCGGATACCGGCCTCGGCGGCAGCCGCGGCACGCGCGTGGCCAGCGGCGCGGCGTACCGAGCGGCGCACGCGGCCAAGGAGGACTTGCTGGCGCTGGCGGAGAGCATGTTGGGCTGGCCAAAAAGCGAAATAATTCTCAAGGGCAAAAACATCGTCAACGTGGAGGCAAAGAAGCAGCAACGCTGGCAAGAGTTGTTGGCGCGGGCGGGTCGCTCGATCACCGGAGAGGCGTTCAATAAAGACGACGATCATTCGCCGGTGACGGCATTTGCCGCTCAGGTTGCCGAGGTTGCCGTGGACCCGGAAACCGGCGCAGTTACGCTGCGCCGGCTGACCACCGCGCACGACACCGGCATGATTATGAATCCCATCGGCCATCAAGGGCAGATCGAAGGCGGTGTCGTTCAGGGGATCGGCTACGGCCTGATCGAGTACCTGCCGGTGCAGGACGGACGGGTCCAAGTGGCCAACTTCGGCGAGTACAAGATCCCGACCGTCAAAGACATCCCGGCGCTCAAGACCGTGATCCTCGCCGGCAACGAAGGTGTCGGCCCGTACAATGTCAAAGGTATCGGCGAGAACCCGATCAGCCCGCCGGCGCCGGCCATCGCCAACGCCATAGAAGACGCGGTGGGCGTGCGCATCAAAGATTTGCCGATCACGTCGGAAAAAATTTATCGGGTGCTGCGCGGCGAGTGACGGAATTATCAGTCGAGATGCTTCGCTTTGTTCAGCATGACACCGGTGCAATTTTCGCTGTGCCGGCAGACTGTGTCTTGCTGTCATTCCGAGCGATAGCGAGGAATCTTGGTTTCGGTACCGCGGCGCAACGCCGAGCTTGTTGGGGAGGATTGATTCATGTCATTTGAGTCGTTGGGCGATTTCATCAAAGCGGCCGAGGCAGTCGGCGAAGTGCAGTACGTGGAGGGCGCCGATTTAGAAATGGACGTCGGTGGTTTGACCGAGTTGACCGCGGAGCGGGGCGGGCCGATGCTCGTCTTCGACAAGTTCGCCGGCTACCCCGCGGGCTATCGTGTCTGCGCCAACGCCAATCGGACGATCCGCCGCTTCGCCTTGGCCATGGGTTTGCCTATCGACATTCATCCGCTGGAGCTGCTGCGCCGCTGGCGCGACAAACGCGCGGGCGCCGTGCCGCTGTCGGCCCAAGTCGTGAAGGACGGCCCGATTCTCGGCAACCTGCAGCAGGGCGACGACGTCAATATCGAAAAATTTCCTGCGCCGCGCTGGCACCCCGGCGACGGCGGACGCTACATCGGCACGCAAGATATGGTCATCCTGCGCGATCCCGAGCTGGGTTGGGTGAACATGGGCTGCTACCGAGCGATGATCCAGAAGCGCGATCGCGTGAGCCTATGGATCAACCCGCAGAAGCACGGCCGCATTCTCGCGCAAAAATATTGGAAGCAGGGAAAGGCCGCGCCGGTCGCCGTGGTGTTCGGCTGCGAGCCGGTGACCTGGATGACCGCGTCCATGTCGCCGCCCTTCGGCACCTCGGAATACGAACTGGCCGGTGCCTATCGCGGCAGTCCTGTGGATGTGGTCGAGTTACCGCTGACGAAACTCCCCGTGCCGGCGCAAGCGGAAATTGTCGTTGAGGGTGTGATTCCTCCCGAGAGCGAGGAGACAGCGATCGAAGGACCGTTCGGCGAGTGGCCCGGTTACTATACGCATCAAGGGCCGGAGGCGGTGGTGCGTATCCAGCGGGTTTATTACCGCGACAATCCAATTATCGCCGGCGCGCCGCCGCTGCGGCCGATCAACTGGAGTAACTTCACCAACTACGTGCACCTCTGGGAGCATCTCGAGCGCTCCGGTATCACCGACGTCGCCGGCGTCTGGGGATTTTACAACGGCTTGCTCACCGTGGTGTCGCTCAAGCAGCGCTATGCCGGCCACGCCAAACAGGCGCTGATCACGGCCGCGGGTTTTCGCCACGGCGACATGAAAACTTACTACGTCACCGTCGACGACGACATCGATCCGACCAATCAAGATGAGGTTCTGTGGGCGATGTGCACGCGCGTCGATCCGACCACCGCGGTCGACATCGTGCGCGACGCCTGGACCGCCGACCTCGATCCCAGAGTTTCGCCGGCGCGCCGTGCGACCGGCGACCTGACTGTCGGACGCATGCTGATCAATGCGTGCAAGCCCTTCGCCTGGCGCGAGCAATTCGCCAAGACCAACGTGTTCAACGCCGAGGATCGGAAGAAGTTGCAAGCGAAGTGGGGCGACTTGTTGGGGAAATTAGGAAAAGGATGAAGGCGGAAGGATAAAGGATGGCCATGGAAATTAGACACAAACTGATTAGCGCGGACTCCCATGCGGGGTTCGATCGCAACGATTTCATCGAGCGCATGTCGGCGAACAAATGGGGCGAGCGCATTCCGCAGATTGTCGAGACGAAAGAAAACGGCAAGCGGATCGATCGCTGGTCGGTGTACGGCGAGCCGCGGCACAATGACGTCGCGAATTGCCCGGCGCTGATGGGCGAACCGTTCCCGACCTATCCGCAACTCTACGAGGAGATTCCCAAGGCGTACCACGATCCGAAGGCGCGGCTGGCGATGCTCGATGCCGACGGCGTCGACGCCGAAGTGCTGTTTCCCAATCCGCCCGGCGGGACTTTCTACGAGCCCGGCGATGTCGAGTTCGAGCTAGACGTTGTGCGCGCCTACAACGATGCGCTCGCCGAGTGGTATCGCGCCAGCGACCGCTATGTGCCCCTGGCGATCGTGCCGTACTTGAGCTCGCCGGCAGTGATTAAGAAAGAAATGGAACGCGCCGCTGCGGCGGGCCACCGCGGCGTCAACCTCATGGGGCAAATGCCGGACGGGCTGCCGCATATCACCGATCCCTACTGGAATCCGCTCTGGGAGGTTTGCCAGGCGTTGGAGCTGCCGATCCATTTTCACGGCTCGGCGGGCTTGAGCGCGGGCGCGTCGGTGCGCAAGTGGAGCGGTTATTCGCATCGCCAGGCCCATTCGGCGCAGACGGCGACCTCCGCGGTGACGCCTTCCCAGATCGTGCCGCAGTTTATTTTTTCCGGCATCACGGAACAGTTTCCCGGCTTGAAAAGCGTTTTTCCCGAGGCCGGTGTCGGCAGCCTGAACTATGTGATCGCTTCCTGCGACCATGAGTGGGAGAGCCGCCACCTCTGGACCGAAGGGATTGCCACGCGGCCGAGCGAGGTCGTGCGCCGGCAGATGTACGTGAATTTCTGGTTCGAAGCCGAAGGCATCAAGCTGCGCGACGACATCGGCGTCAATAACATCATGTGGGAGTCGGACTTTCCCCACGTCGCGTCTTACTACCCGCACTCCTGGCGCGAGGTCGAGCGCGTGCTCAAGGGCGTGCCCGAAGCGGACCGGCGCAAGATGCAATACGAAAATGCCGTGCGGTTGTACAAGATCGACGCGGCCTTGCCGGTCGAATGATTGATGAATTAGGAAATTCACCGCCGAGACGCAGAGGACGCGGAGTGAAGAGTTTAGAGAACCTTTCCGAACTCTGTGCCCTCTGTGGTGAAAAGTTTGAATGAGGAAAGTTTGCATGAAATTGAAATATGGCTTCATCAGCGTCGACGATCATGTGCAGGAGACGCCCAACCTGTGGGCCGATCGCGTCGAGAAAAAGTTTCGCGACCGCGCGCCGCGCTTGGAAACGGCGAAAGATGGCAGCGAGCAGTGGATCTCGGACGGCCAGGTTCTTATCGACGGCCGCGCCGCCCGGGCCGGCGCCTTGATGGCGGACCGCAACGAAGATCCCAAACGTTGGGCCGATGTGCCGCCGGCGGCGTACACAGCCGCCGAGCGTTTGAAGGCGATGGATTCGGCCGGCATCGATTGTTCGGTGCTCTATCCCACGATGGCCGGTTTGGCGGGCGAGACTTTTGGCCGGCTGGAAGATTCGAATCTCGAAGTCGCCTGCGTCCAAGCTTACAACGATTGGCTGCTCGATGAATGGGCGCGCGCCAGCGATCGCTTCATCCCGCAGTGTCTCGTGCCGATCTGGCCGGTGGAAGCGGCGATCACCGAGGCCAAGCGTGCCGTGGCCAAAGGCCATCGCGGCGTGATCTTTCCGTCCTTGCCCATGCACCTGCGCAAGGTCCCCCACATCAGCGGCCCGGAGTACGATCCGTTCTGGTCGGCTTGCGAAGAGTTGAATGTGCCGGTCTGTCTCCACGCCGGGGCCTCGCCGGAGTTGCAGTCGCCGCTACCACCACAGATGAAGCCGGCGTTAGCCGCTGCCATCGACGCGGTGACCAAGCCGGTGTCGAGTGTGTTCGTGCTCTCGCTTTACTCGTTCTCGCGCGTCCTGCTGCGTCATCCGAAACTGCGCTTGGTCTTGGCCGAGAGCGCGCTCAGTTGGGGTATGCTCTATCTAGAATGGGCCGATCACCAGTTCGAACATGACGGTCTGGCCCGCGAGGGATACGATCTCACGCCGTCGCAGATGTTCAAGCGCCAGTGCTTTTTCAACTCCTGGTACGACCCGATCGCGCCCTTCACCGATTACATCGGCGCCGATCACATCCTCTGGTCGGCCAATCTCCCGCTCGCCAATTCCACCTGGCCGCGCACCCAGGAAACTATCGATCATTGTTTCAAGGGTGTGTCGAAGGAAGCACGGGAAAGAGTTTTGTGGAAAAACGCGGCGGAGCTATATCGTTTGTAATTGAACAGCGGCTGGGAAGAGGCCTGCGATCACGTCTCGAGTGTCGGTTAGCTGCACGGGGAGATTGGTGCTAAAATCACCACAAGAGGAGTGGCCATGAAAACTGACGACATGGTTGTGCACCGCGATCCGGAGGTTCTAGGTGGAACCCCTGTTTTTGTCGGTACACGGGTACCTGTGAAAGCGCTTCTTGATTACATCGAAGGGGGACACACACTGGATGACTTCCTGGATGACTTTCCAACGGTGACCCGGACTCAGGCGGTGACGGTTTTAGAGCAGGGAATGAAGCTGCTGGTCTACGCCGATGCGAGTGCTGCTTGACGAGTGCGTTCCGCGGAGACTGCGGAGCGAAGTCCCGGGACATGAGGTAAAAACTGTTGCCGATATGAAATGGGCCGGAGTGAAAAACGGGGAGTTGCTGCAACGTGCGGCTTCTCAGTTCGACGCGCTGGTCACGGTAGATCAAGGAATCCACTACCAATAGAATCTCGCCGGTACTGCACTTGCTTTAGTTTTGATCCAAGCACCGAGCAACGACATCAAAGATTTGCGCGCCGCTATTCCGGAGCTGTTGCGAGTGCTGGCAACACTTCAACCTGGACAGCTGGTGCGGATTAGAGCCTAGTTGGAGCGGTTGTTTCGAAAGCACGTGGAGGAAGATCTCTATGAAGATCGACGGCGCTTGCCATTGCGGTAACATAACCTACGTAGCGGAGATCGATCCCGAGCGGACCGGCATCTGCCACTGCACGGACTGCCAGACGTTTTCGGGCTCTGCCTTCCGCATAAGCGTCCCCGCGACCAAAGAGAACTTTCGCCTGAGCGGCGGACAGCCGAAAATCTACATCAAGACCGCCGAGAGCGGCGCCAAGCGCGCCCAGGCGTTCTGCCCCGAGTGCGGCACGGCGCTCTACTCCGCCGCTCCGGAAGACCCGCAGGTGTTCAACATCCGCGTCAGCAGCTCCCGCCAGCGGCGCGAGCTGAAGCCAAAGTCCCAGGGTTGGTGCCGCTCCGCCCGCGACTGGGTCATGGACTTGCACTCGATCCCGCAGTTTTCCCAGCAGCGGGGAAGGTAGGCTGAACGGTCAATCGTATTGTTTCATCGGCACCGCTCCGTATGACGCGCTCGGATGACGGACTTTTGACGGCTAGCGTGATGTCGGCTCTTCTTGCTAAAATAGTATAGGAGCATTGACCATGAGACGAATTACCAAGGCCGACGTCATGCCGGGATATCGTATCGCGCTGGAATTCGATGACGGAACAACCGGCACCGTCGATCTTTCGGAAGCGGTCGGAAAGGGCGTGTTCGCTGCGTGGAGCGACCCAGGGTTTTTCGAACAGGTTCGTATCGGTACGTCGGGCGAGCTGGTTTGGGGCGACAAGATCGATCTGTGCCCGGATTCGCTCTATCTCAAAGTCACCGGAAAGAAACCCGAAGATATTTTTCCGGCGCTGCGGGATCACTCCATCCATGCCTGAAATAAGTCGCTTCTTCGGCATCGTGATCAAAATGTTTTTCGACGATCACAACCCGCCGCACTTTCACGCGGAATATGGCGGCGAACTCGCGTTGATCGATATTCGTACGTTAGCGGTGTTTTCCGGACGGTTGCCGCCTCGTGTAACCGGCTTGGTGATCGAGTGGGCCACGCTTCATCAGAAGGAGCTGCTCGACGACTGGCACAGAGCTCGTGCACGGGAAGAACTTCAAAAAATCGCCCCACTGGAGTGAGCCTGGCGTCACCGACCTGGATTATTAGCTCGCCAATCTCTCACTCGCGAGTTTGACAGTTGAAACGTACTTCTGCGAAGATCGGCGCCATCTTCCAAGGAGGGGTGAACATGGAAAACGCAAAGACCGATCCGATCGTCATCGAGCAGCCGGGCATGCGCATGACCATCGCGCACCGAAGCGGTGTCGGCGGCAGCGATGAAGGGCTGACGTTCGACATCACAACCGTCGGCCCGGAAAACGCGGGAAAAAGAATCCTGCGCTTCGACTGCTTCTACAAAAATCCTCACTATCACGTCGGCGCCTCCGGCGGCGAAAACGCCGCTCGACAGATGAAGGACGAAGGCATCGACGACCCGGTCCGCTGGACTTTGGATCAGCTCAAGACCCGGTTCCCTGCAATGGTCAAACAAGCTGGCTACGAGGAAATCGCCGAGCGTATCGACCAGAATGCGATTACCGATCAGCTCACCCGGCTAGAACCGGAAATACTCGCTAAATACTAATCGACGGTGGGTGCAGACGGTAGGTTGGCAGAGATTGGTCAAGCGAAAGTCTCGTTCAATGATCCGCTGTTAAGACACGGAAGAAAAGGTTCGCGTCCCCTTTTTCTCCCCTTTCTCTCCCCATGCCTGAAATAAGTCGCTTCTTCGGCATCGTGATCAAAATGTTTTTCGACGATCACAACCCGCCGCACTTTCACGCGGAATATGGCGGCGAACTCGCGTCGATCGATATTCGTACGTTAGCGGTGTTTTCCGGACGGTTGCCGCCTCGTGTAACCGGCTTGGTGATCGAGTGGGCCACGCTTCATCAGAAGGAGCTGCTCGACAACTGGCACAGGGCTCGTGCACGGGAAGAACTTCAAAAAAATCGCCCCACTGGAGTGAGCCTGGCGTCACCGACCTGGATTATTAGCTCGCCAATCTCTCACTCGCGAGTTTGACAGTCGAAACGTACTTCTGCGAAGATCGGCGCAATCTTCAAAGGAGGGCCGATCCATGGAAAATGCGGAAGAGCGATCCATTGTAATCGAGCAGCCGGGCATGCGCATGACCGTCGCGCACCGAAGCGGTGTCGGCGGCAGCGATGAAGGGCTGACGTTCGACATCACAACCGCGGGCGCGGAAGACGCCGGGAAAAGAATCCTGCGCTTCGACTGCTTCTACAAAAACCCCCATTATCACGTCGGAGTCTCCGACGATCGTTCAACTCACAAAATGAAGGACGAAGGCGTGGAAGATTCCGTGCGCTGGACTCTGGAGCAGCTCAAGACCCGATTTCCGGCAATGGTCAAGCAAGCCGGATACGAGGAAATCGCCGGGAAAATAGACCAGCAAGCGATCGCCGATGAGCTCACGCGGTTAGAGCCGGAAATAGTAGCAAAATACTAATTGGCGTTGGACTCCTCTATGCGGCGTTAAGGGAGAGGCGGGCCCCAGTCACCGCCACGACGGAAAAAAAGGTTCGCGTCCCCTTTCTTTTTTCCCTTTCTTTTTTCCCCCGGTTGGGCGGGAGATAATTGCGAAATATTAGTCGACGTTTGGCTGCGGCCGTGGGTCGCCACCCATTTGTCAGTGACGAGACTGGCTGAATGGTTCCCTGTTAAGGTTGGCAAGAGATCTGGCGAGTAAGTTTAGGAAGCACTAAAAAATGATCCGCAACGGTTACGACAAGAAGGATAAGTAGCGCGATTCTAGCTCAACCTGACCCTGCGATTCTGCTCGTTTTCTTACTAGACGACGTAGGTGACCCGGTAAACGTAGGTGCTGTAGAAATTGGTGAAAACCGCGAGGTTTGAATGTCAGACTCCGCCGCTTGCATCCCTCAGGCACAAGGTCCTTTCAAATATCTCGCCTTACACGTTGGGGTGAAAGCTTTTCAAGATCTATGCGCACAGATCTGTGAAGAGAGTTTACAACAGGCGGTATCTATCTACAGGGAGGTCAGGATGGTGGGCAAGACGCCGTCTTCCTCGTTCGTACTAAGGTCCGCGCGGATAATATTGAGGAGGGACAGTTAAGTGCAAATTTGTAGTGATCCACAAAGACGCCTGAGACCCAGCGACCTTGGGGCAGAAAAGAAAAGCGTGCGCGAATTGGTAAAAAGCTGACGGGCGCACGCATACTATTTTGTGACCAATATGGGCGTGGACGCGCCGATCGCAGCCAAAATCCGCGAGAACCTCCGCAATCTAGGGGTAAAGGAACCATACGTACTGGGCCGTGAATCGATCACGCTCAAGATACAAGAGAGCCCGCGACTACGTGCGTTGGTACCGCGCATATAGGTTCGGGTGACTTACCATCATACTCGACGAAGAAAGGCAGCTCAAACACGAGTATTACTCGGTCACTTGATGCCGACATTGGGAGTATATGTGCCAACAGCCGCCCATCGACAAGCAGTACGCGTCTTGGGTGAGCACGGCACGTGCTCACCCAAGACGCGTACTGCTTGTCGATGGGCGGCTGTTGGCACATATACTCCGAATGTCGGCATCAAGTGACCAAGTAATACTCGTGTTTGAGCTGCCCTTCGTTCGTCGAGGATGATAGATAAGTCACCCAAACCATATATGCGCGGTACCAACGCACGTAGTCGCGGGCTCTCTTGTATCTTGAGCGTGATCCATTCACGGCCCAGTACGTATGGTTCCTTTACCCCTAGATTGCGGAGGTTCTCGCGGATTTTGGCTGCAATCGGCGCGTCCACACCCATATTGGTCACAAAATAGTATGCGTGCGCCCGTCCGCTTTTTACCAATTCGCGCACGCTTTTCTTTTCTGCCCCAAGGTCGCTGGGTCTCAGGCGTCTTTGTGGATCACAAACAAATTTGCACTGTACTGTTCCCTCCTCAATATTATCCGCGCCAACCTTAGTACGAACGAGGAAGACGGCGTCTTGCCCACCATCCTGACCCTCCCTGTAGATAAATACCGCCGTTGTAAACTCTCTTCACATATCTGTGCGCATAGATCTTGAAAAGCTTTCCACCCCAACGTGTGTAAGGCGAGATATTTGAAAGGACCTTGTGCCTGAGGGATGCAAGCGGCGGAGTCTGACATTCAAACCTCGCGGTTTTCACCAATTTCTACAGCACCTACGTTTACCGGGTCACCTACGTCGTCTAGTAAGAAAACGAGCAGAATCGCAGGGTCAGGTTGAGCTAGAATGCGCCATTTATCCTTCTTGTCGTAACCGTTGCGGATCATTTTTTAGTGCTTCCTAAACTTACCCGCCAGATCTCTTGCAACCTTAACAGGGAACCATTCAGCCAGTCTCGTCACTGACAAATGGGTGGCGACCCACGGCCGCAGCCAAACGTCGACTAATATTTCGCAATTATCTCCCGCTCCAACCGGGGAAAAAAGAAAGGGAAAAAAGAAAGGGGACGCGAACCTTTTTTTCCGTCGTGGCGGTGACTGGGCCCGCCTCTCCCTTAACGCCGCATAGAGGAGTCCAACGCCAATTAGTATTTTGCTACTATTTCCGGCTCTAACCGCGTGAGCTCATCGGCGATCGCTTGCTGGTCTATTTTCCCGGCGATTTCCTCGTATCCGGCTTGCTTGACCATTGCCGGAAATCGGGTCTTGAGCTGCTCCAGAGTCCAGCGCACGGAATCTTCCACGCCTTCGTCCTTCATTTTGTGAGTTGAACGATCGTCGGAGACTCCGACGTGATAATGGGGGTTTTTGTAGAAGCAGTCGAAGCGCAGGATTCTTTTCCCGGCGTCTTCCGCGCCCGCGGTCGTGATGTCGAACGTCAGCCCTTCATCGCTGCCGCCGACACCGCTTCGGTGCGCGATGGTCATGCGCATCCCGGCTGCTCGATTACGATCGGATCGCTCTTTGCATTTTCCATGGATCGGCCCTCCTTTGAAGATTGCGCCGATCTTCGCAGAAGTACGTTTCGACTGTCAAACTCGCGAGTGAGAGATTGGCGAGCTAATAATCCAGGTCGGTGACGCCAGGCTCACTCCAGTGGGGCGATTTTTTGAAGTTCTTCCCGTGCACGAGCCCTGTGCCAGTCGTCGAGCAGCTCCTTCTGATGAAGCGTGGCCCACTCGATCACCAAGCCGGTTACACGAGGCGGCAACCGTCCGGAAAACACCGCTAACGTACGAATATCGATCAACGCGAGTTCGCCGCCATATTCCGCGTGAAAGTGCGGCGGGTTGTGATCGTCGAAAAACATTTTGATCACGATGCCGAAGAAGCGACTTATTTCAGGCATGGGGAGAGAAAAAAGAGAAAAAAGGGACGCGAACCTTTTCTTCCGTGTCTTAACAGCGGATCATTGAACGAGACTTTCGCTTGACCAATCTCTGCCAACCTACCGTCTGCACCCACCGTCGATTAGTATTTAGCGAGTATTTCCGGTTCTAGCCGGGTGAGCTGATCGGTAATCGCATTCTGGTCGATACGCTCGGCGATTTCCTCGTAGCCAGCTTGTTTGACCATTGCAGGGAACCGGGTCTTGAGCTGATCCAAAGTCCAGCGGACCGGGTCGTCGATGCCTTCGTCCTTCATCTGTCGAGCGGCGTTTTCGCCGCCGGAGGCGCCGACGTGATAGTGAGGATTTTTGTAGAAGCAGTCGAAGCGCAGGATTCTTTTTCCCGCGTTTTCCGGGCCGACGGTTGTGATGTCGAACGTCAGCCCTTCATCGCTGCCGCCGACACCGCTTCGGTGCGCGATGGTCATGCGCATGCCCGGCTGCTCGATGACGATCGGATCGGTCTTTGCGTTTTCCATGTTCACCCCTCCTTGGAAGATGGCGCCGATCTTCGCAGAAGTACGTTTCAACTGTCAAACTCGCGAGTGAGAGATTGGCGAGCTAATAATCCAGGTCGGTGACGCCAGGCTCACTCCAGTGGGGCGATTTTTTGAAGTTCTTCCCGTGCACGAGCTCTGTGCCAGTCGTCGAGCAGCTCCTTCTGATGAAGCGTGGCCCACTCGATCACCAAGCCGGTTACACGAGGCGGCAACCGTCCGGAAAACACCGCTAACGTACGAATATCGATCAACGCGAGTTCGCCGCCATATTCCGCGTGAAAGTGCGGCGGGTTGTGATCGTCGAAAAACATTTTGATCACGATGCCGAAGAAGCGACTTATTTCAGGCATGGATGGAGTGATCCCGCAGCGCCGGAAAAATATCTTCGGGTTTCTTTCCGGTGACTTTGAGATAGAGCGAATCCGGGCACAGATCGATCTTGTCGCCCCAAACCAGCTCGCCCGACGTACCGATACGAACCTGTTCGAAAAACCCTGGGTCGCTCCACGCAGCGAACACGCCCTTTCCGACCGCTTCCGAAAGATCGACGGTGCCGGTTGTTCCGTCATCGAATTCCAGCGCGATACGATATCCCGGCATGACGTCGGCCTTGGTAATTGGTCTCATGGTCAATGCTCCTATACTATTTTAGCAAGAAGAGCCGACATCACGCTAGCCGTCAAAAGTCCGTCATCCGAGCGCGTCATACGGAGCGGTGCCGATGAAACAATACGATTGACCGTTCAGCCTACCTTCCCCGCTGCTGGGAAAACTGCGGGATCGAGTGCAAGTCCATGACCCAGTCGCGGGCGGAGCGGCACCAACCCTGGGACTTTGGCTTCAGCTCGCGCCGCTGGCGGGAGCTGCTGACGCGGATGTTGAACACCTGCGGGTCTTCCGGAGCGGCGGAGTAGAGCGCCGTGCCGCACTCGGGGCAGAACGCCTGGGCGCGCTTGGCGCCGCTCTCGGCGGTCTTGATGTAGATTTTCGGCTGTCCGCCGCTCAGGCGAAAGTTCTCTTTGGTCGCGGGGACGCTCATGCGGAAGGCAGAGCCCGAAAACGTCTGGCAGTCCGTGCAGTGGCAGATGCCGGTCCGCTCGGGATCGATCTCCGCTACTTAGGTTATGTTACCGCAATGGCAAGCGCCGTCGATCTTCATAGAGATCTTCCTCCACGTGCTTTCGAAACAACCGCTCCAACTAGGCTCTAATCCGCACCAGCTGTCCAGGTTGAAGTGTTGCCAGCACTCGCAACAGCTCCGGAATAGCGGCGCGCAAATCTTTGATGTCGTTGCTCGGTGCTTGGATCAAAACTAAAGCAAGTGCAGTACCGGCGAGATCCATTGGTAGTGGATTCCTTGATTTACCGTGACCAGCGCGTCGAACTGAGAAGCCGCACGTTGCAGCAACTCCCCGTTTTTCACTCCGGCCCATTCCATATCGGCAACAGTTTTTACCTCATGTCCCGGGACTTCGCTCCGCAGTCTCCGCGGAACGCACTCGTCAAGCAGCACTCGCATCGGCGTAGACCAGCAGCTTCATTCCCTGCTCTAAAACCGTCACCGCCTGAGTCCGGGTCACCGTTGGAAAGTCATCCAGGAAGTCATCCAGTGTGTGTCCCCCTTCGATGTAATCAAGAAGCGCTTTACAGGTACCCGTGTACCGACAAAAACAGGGGTTCCACCTAGAACCTCCGGATCGCGGTGCACAACCATGTCGTCAGTTTTCATGGCCACTCCTCTTGTGGTGATTTTAGCACCAATCTCCCCGTGCAGCTAACCGACAATCAAGACGTGATCGCAGGCCTCTTCCCAGCCGCTGTTCAATTACAAACGATATAGCTCCGCCGCGTTTTTCCACAAAACTCTTTCCCGTGCTTCCTTCGACACACCCTTGAAACAATGATCGATAGTTTCCTGGGTGCGCGGCCAGGTGGAATTGGCGAGCGGGAGATTGGCCGACCAGAGGATGTGATCGGCGCCGATGTAATCGGTGAAGGGCGCGATCGGGTCGTACCAGGAGTTGAAAAAGCACTGGCGCTTGAACATCTGCGACGGCGTGAGATCGTATCTCGTGGGCGAGACCGTCATGTTCGAACTGGTGATCGGCCCATTCTAGATAGAGCATACCCCAACTGAGCGCGCTCTCGGCCAAGACCAAGCGCAGTTTCGGATGACGCAGCAGGACGCGCGAGAACGAGTAAAGCGAGAGCACGAACACACTCGACACCGGCTTGGTCACCGCGTCGATGGCAGCGGCTAACGCCGGCTTCATCTGTGGTGGTAGCGGCGACTGCCACTCCGGCGAGGCCCCGGCGTGGAGACAGACCGGCACATTCAACTCTTCGCAAGCCGACCAGAACGGATCGTACTCCGGGCCGCTGATGTGGGGGACCTTGCGCAGGTGCATGGGCAAGGACGGAAAGATCACGCCGCGATGGCCTTTGGCCACGGCACGCTTGGCCTCGGTGATCGCCG
>CAVSHR010000003.1:0-232600 GCA_963727625.1 uncultured delta proteobacterium
AACCCTGCCGTTCGATGAGGTGGCATCGACTACGCCGTCATGCTCGCAACAGCGAACGTGTAGGCCAGCAGGTCGCCCATTGCCAATCCCGACGACAACGCCCACATGGAACCGTTCTTCACGGCCCTAAAATACAGCCCACCTGGCAAACTACGAGACGGTCAAGGATGTCGCCCCGGGCATTGCCCATTTCATCGATGTGCGCGAGAAGAGAAAATTGTATTCGGCCCTGGGCCTGAGGTAGTTACCCCCCAAGGAATACGAGATGACAATTCATTCAACCAAAACCCCAGATCGCGGCCCGCCTCAACCCTCGGTGAAAACTCTCCGGCCGGAAGGGCGCAGTCCCTATCCCGGCGAACTTCGGCGCCTAACGAGCTTACAAAAATGGCGGCAAGATCCCGCCTCCAACAAAATTATGTAATATCTCAGGTACCGCCCCTTTCCACAGAGAAAGACCCAGCAGTACATCACAACCGTACCATTCGACCAGAAAAAGAACCGCTGTGTACACCAACACCTGCCACCATGGATAGCGTGCAAAGACAACCAGAAAACATGGAACAAATAGAAGGGTCGCCGCCAAGAAGCCCAAGAATAGAATAAGAACAAATAGAAAACAGAACCAGGCCCCACCAATGAGAAAGCATCGAAACGCTGGAAGCTCTGGGCCTTCAAAAGAATAAACCGTAGCTTCTCGTCTGTCGCGACTCACGGTGTCGGACGATACAGTGCTTCCAGGCCAAAAGCGCCGAAGAAATGTTGGCCTGAGTTCAGCCAGGAGACTGAGAACGAGCAGTAGAGCCGTTGGTGACGCAATCAGCAAGGGAAGCTGCCTCGCCCTATAGGGCAGCGTGAGAGAGGCCCAAATCATTCCTAGAATAACCGCTAATAGAAATGCGTAAAATAAAAGACGGCCAAACTTGCCCCCGCCTGCGGATTCCGCTTCTTCCGGTTCATCTGTTACGTAACTATCTCCAGACGCCGGTCTAGAGGCTTTGCGCAGACTTGAAACCAGCACGGTGACCACCAGCAGTAGGAAAAGCGAGAGGGCAATTGGGCGGTTAAAAAAGATTGCATAACTGCCGTAATCAATCATAAGGGACTGGTGAAAAGCACGTTCAAGGATCTCTGCTAGGACAAATCCAATTCCGAAACTCGCAAGAGGGAAGCCATACCTGCGAAGCCCCCAGGCAAATACACCTGCCAGCAGCATGATCATGATGTCCCAAACATTGCCTCGTATGGCAAATGATCCCAATCCGGTTAGCACAGCAAGCGCCGGTCCTACATAGGGCACGGGAACAACCGTGATCTTGCCTAACCAACGCGCGCTCACGAATATCATCGCGGTTGAAAGCACTTGGGAAAGTGCCAAACCCAAAATTAACGCCCAGACAATCTCTGGTTGCTTGGTGAGAAGGAGCGGGCCAGGCTCTAGGCCATGCAGTATCAAGGCGCCGAGTAACACAGCCATTTGGACGCTGCCGGGCACGCCAAATGCTATGGTCGGAAGCAGGTCTCCAACGACATCTGCATGAATCGTGGCATCACTGGCGATCAGACCTGCCGGCTCACCTTTACCGAATCTGCTCGGATCTTTCGAGGCTCGGACTTCCGCCATGTAGGCGGCAAAAGCTGCGGTGACACCGCCTACCCCCGGAATAATGCCGACGATCATGCCGATTGTTGAGCTCCGAATTACGGTTTTTAGGTGCAGTGCGACATCTTTCGCGCCCTGCACCATTTGGTCCCACCCTCCCAGGAAGATTTTTTCCCCTCCTTTAGCGATCGTATCCCGCCGCGACATGTACTCGAACACTTGAGGAACTGCGAAGACACCAAGAAAGAACGGGACCAGAGGAAATCCGTCCCAAAGATATTCAACGCCCATGGTGAAGCGGGGAACGTCGAAGAGATCCGAGTACCCAACAAACGCCAACATAAAAGCGATTCCGGCAGCAGCAAATCCCTTGAGAACATTGTCCCGACTCGCGAGCGCAAGGCAAAAGAGACCAAACATGACGGTCCAGAATACTTCCGGGGGGCCGAAGGCGAGCACGATAGCACGAACCAAGGGAAGCAATAGGATAAGAATGACCAACCCAAAGCATACGCCAACAATGCCTGCAATCGTTGACATGCTTATTGCACGTACCGCCTCACCTCGCAGGCTCATCGGGTAGCCGTCAAGGGTCGCAGTAACATTGGGAGCCGTGCCGGGTGTATTGATGAGAATTGCCGTGACAGCCCCCGCTCCGCCAACTGAGCCCATGATCCCGGCATAAAGATACATAGCGTGGATAGGGGGCAGCGTAAACGTGAACGGGAGGACAACAGTTAAACCTTGGACCCCGCCGAGGCCGGGAATAATCCCGAAAACAACTCCAATAATATTTCCCACGAGCATGTAACCGATAACATCGATTTTTGTTAGCGGTTCAACACCCGCAACAAGCCCTTCAAACATTATGGCAGACCTCCAAAATTTGGACCATTAAGACAAAACCTTGTCACAGCAGAATGCCGTCAACGATGAATAACGCAACTCTGTTCAGCGATCAATCAACGGATGCAGCTGGCAATTGCGTTTGACGAATTTGATCCGACAGTGATAGTTTTAGAAAATTAGGTCAGGACGGGTTAAGACTGTACATCGATTATCAGGGAAGGAAAATTACTATGAAAACGCACGGACTCGCACGATCTATTCTTGTGTTTAGTTCTACGATATTGGTTCTGTCACTCGTTCTAACGGTCGGGTCACCGGCATTGTCCCAGGATAAATATCCGACCGGGCCGGTCGAACTCATCGTAACTTTTGCCGCGGGTGGTGCAGCGGATTCTGCCGGTAGATCTTTAGCACCTTATCTCTCCAAATATTTAGGCGTTCCCGTGGTTGTCAAAAATGTGCCGCCGCCACGGACCGGCGAAGATATTTTCAGCCGTAGTAAGCCGGATGGTTACACAATCGGGGTTCTCGCGGGGGTTGCCGCCGCCAGTGATGAAACGTTTTTTAAAGTCCGCTTCCATGGAAGGGAGTTTTCCTGGATCGCTACAAACGCCGCAAGCCCTGGTTTGATCTTTTCAAATGCAAAAGGGCCGATTCAACGATTTGATGACCTAAAAAAGGTTGGCGCGAAGCGCCCGATAAAGATCGGGGCGTTCAGCAAATACTCATCGACGACAATCGCTACAATGATTGCCCTAAACGAAAAGAAGATCCCGTACACGTTTGTGACCGGATTCAAAGGGGCTGCGCCCGCGCTCACCTCGATGATCCGAGGCGAGGTCGATATCATGGGTACGACTTTGACTTCGGGGTCGGCTTTCTACAAGAGCGGTGATGCCAAGCCCCTTTTAATTTTCCAATCCGAGCCCGACCCGAAGGTACCTGATGCTCCCACCTTAGGAAAGCTGGGGTTATCACCCTCCTCAGGCTATCTCGGATCGGTTGTCTTTGCTCTCGCGGCACCACCCGGCACAAGTAAAGAAATTCGCGACGTACTCGCTTCGGCTCATAAGAAAGCCATTGATGATCCCATGTACCGCGCTCAGCTCAAGAAAGTTGGCTTCTCGCTTTCCTATGTTCCACCGGAAAAAGCGCAGCAGTGGATCGATAACATATATCATACGTATGCAGAGATAAAGCCAATGGTCCAATCAGACGCTAAAGGAAAATAGCTTGGGGTCCCATCGTGTGAATAAGGGGTCGCCCTGGTAGAGGGGTTGGAGAACGCTCCAGCGGGTGTGTGGCCTAAAAACAAGGATCAAAGTGGAACTTTGCGGTAATCGCTGCGACTGATTTTGGACCGTGGCCATGGCCACGAAATGACGTCAATGTTCTTCAAGGAGGTCATGTCGGGCTTCGATTAAAAAGCGTGCCAGTTTGCCAGTCTTCCACTCTGTTTTTGTTAAGTCCAATAAGCAAGCGCCGGTGAATGACCTTTATCAACTTAAACCCGTAACAGGACAATTGCGCTTCAGATTATCGCCCGTCGCTAAACTCCAGTACGAATAACCCATCTGCATTCTTCGTGCGGAAAATAGAGCCGACTTGGAGCTTCTGTCCACCGGCGTTATTAGAGAATTACCGCAAACAACGTTATAGCCGAATCGGCAGACGGAAGTCATTCGGAAGCGCGACAAATTACCGCTATGCACGTTGGCGGTTCCAAGTCGCAAAGACTGGCGCGCGCCGGCCAATCGTTTAAGAATCGTAGCAATGAACCGCGCAGAGACTCACCGAATCATATGGATCGTCGTAGTTCTCAGGGATAGGAATTCGCCAATATGGAAACGGTTTCAACATTCCCTGTCACTTTACTAGAAGGCTACACCGCGGTCGATCTCAGTGACCTTAAAGGTCAGCTCTGCGGTCGATTACTCGCTGACCTTGGCATGGAGATGATTAAGATTGAACCTCCCGAGGGAGACCCTGTGAGGCGCCTCAAACCCCTATGGAAAGACCGCGAGAATAAGGAGCTGAGCTTGCTCTTCGCTCACCTGAACGCCGGCAAGAAGAGTGTCGTGCTTGACTACCATAGAAAAGAAAATCGCCATCGCCTCGTTCCTCTCATCGAGCGCGCCGATGTTCTAATTGAAAGTTTTGTGCCGGGATTTCTGGATTCCCTCAATTTAGGATACCGGGAACTCTCTAAGATTAATCCCGCCTTGGTGATGGTTTCCATCACAGGTTTTGGCCAGACCGGACCAAGGAGCCGTTTTGCATGTGCGGACATCGTAGCCTACGCGATGAGCGGACTTATGAGTATCGCAGGATCTCCCGCTTTACCACCCTGCAAGCCTCCTGAGACGCAGGCCTACTACTTTGGAAGCCTTATGGCTGCTCTTGGAGTCGTCGCGGCGCTTCACAAGCGCGAAAGGACACGGCAAGGAGACTGGGTCGATATTTCCATACAGGAGTCCCTCGCAACTCAAGAACACCTTATTCGCCTCTGCGCCAATGAAGGTAACGTTATTAAGCGACAAGGCAGCCAGCATGCCCAAATAGCACCGGCAAAAATATTCCCTTGCCTGGATGGCTATGTATATCTCTATGTCAGCCGGCGGCACTGGAAAAAACTGCTCGAGGTTTGGCCGGATCACCCTAAAGAGCTGGACGAACCCTCGCTTGTCGCCGATCCCGTTCGCTGTGCCAAAGCAAGTTTCGTCAACGAGCAAGTTGAACGCTTCACTCGGTGTTATGGCAAGGAGGAACTTACCGCATTCCTCCAGTCCCACGGTATTCCGTGTGTGCCCGTGAACAAACCGAAGGAATTTTTATTGGACGAACATGTACAAAGTCGAAGTCTATTAAGCTCGGTTGCTCACCCGGATTTCGGCGAGGTCCCGGTGCTAGGTCCGCCTTTTTTGCTAAACGGTATAAGGCCCTATACCTCACCTCCCCCGGCCTTGGGCCAACACCAAGAAGAACTCGATATAGCCGTTGGAATCAGGCGGACGAATTCGCCCCAACTGACTCCGATCGAACGTGGCGCTCCGCTGAGTGGTCTTCGAATCCTAAGCTTTGATCAGGTTCTCGCTGGCCCCTACGGAATGACGCTACTTGCCGAGATGGGCGCCGAGGTTATTAAAGTCGAATCCCGCCGCGGCGGACTCGATCTATTTCGTTTCTTCGGAACAAGTCAGGATCCAGACCTCTCGCCGCGCTTCTTCGAATTTAATCGAAACAAACAGTCGGTGACATTGAACCTGAAAAGTACGGAAGGTCCTGATATCATCAAGAGTTTGGCGCGACATTGTGACGCTGTCATGGACAATTTTAGTGTCCGGGTAATGCCATCATTAGGACTGGATCACACGAGCCTCGCTCGCGTGAAGCCGGAGATCGTTACTTTGCGCATGCCAGGTCTTGGTTGCACGGGTCCGAAAAGTTCATACGTCACCTTGGGCACGAACATCTCCGCGCTGACGGGTCTTACCTACCTATGGAACTATCCAAACGTTGTTGATCCACCGGTGGGTTCCCAAACCGTGTGGCCGGACTATGTTTCAGGCGTGTTTGCTGCAGTTCTTGTCGTCGCAGCTACGCTTTATCAAAAGCGAAGCGCTAAAGGGACATTTGTCGATCTTTCACAAGCGGAAGCGGCCGCATATATGATCGGTGCGAGTTTGTTACAGTCACACCTTTCAGACGAGGAACTTCGTCCGATGGGAAACGGTTCTTTCAACGCGGCACCCCAGGGTTGCTATCCCTGTCGAGGAGAGGACCGCTGGTGCGTTATCTCGATCGAGAACGACTTACAATGGCCGATCCTCATCACCATCATCGGACGAGAAGATCTTTGTCATGATGAACGCTTCACAACCCTGCGGAGGCGGCTGGAGCATCAAAGCGAGATCGATGACTTAGTCGCGGCCTGGACCCGAGAGCGGGACTGCTACGAGATAATGACCTTGTTGCAGCAAAGCGGTATTCCTTGCGGTGTCGTTCAGAATGGAGCCGATTTGCTTCGGGACGAGCATCTTCGAGCGAGAAGCTTCATTATTGATCGAGTGAGTCCCAATCTGGGGAATATAACCCTTCCGCGCTTTCCCATCCGTTTTACCAATTCCAGTGTCGAACCAAACTGGAAGTTTCCCGCTCTTGGCCGAGACAACGCGGCGGTCTTCGGAAACATTGTAGGCATGACCGCCAATCAAATCGACGAGCTAGAGGATAAGGACATACTAAAGTAACGCCCTACACATCGGGCCGCCGATACCCTCCCTGGGTTCCCCCTTTCTGTGATTCGAGGTAATCTTCCACGTGAGCGAGTGGGTCCACCATGAGCTGTTGCCAAGCGCCCACAAGTTGATCCATCTTCATGGCTTCCGGAAGACCAAGGTCCCTTCCCATTTGAACCGCAATTTTAGCGGAGGCAAGCGCCGCTGGGTGACGCATGGCAATTTCCTCTGCGAGATTGAACGTAACCTCATCGAGCCGGGATTCTTCAACCGCAGTTGACACCAGCCCCAGGCGATCGGCTTCTGCGCCAGAGATATTTCTCCCGGTTAGCTGGATCAAGGCTGCTTTCTTCGTCGAAATCCCTGTGTGATACAAGGTACTGGTAGCCATTTGGCCAAAGCTTCCCCGAAGTATCTCTGGCATTCCAATTTGAGAGCTTATCGCTGCGATCACGAGATCATGGGAATTCATTAGGGCTAACCCACCCCCCAAGCAGTAACCATGCACCTGGGCGATGGTAACTCGAGGAAAGTTTCTGATCGCATCGAAAAGCGTCCTCGGTGGACTGGAGCGATCCCAATCAGCAGGTGGCTGCTGATGGAGACCGCGCAGATAATGGAGATCCAAACCGGAACAGAACGAAGGTCCGTTACCTTTGATAATGACAACACGGGTCTCCTGGTCTTTTCGGATTTCCTCAAGAGCAGCCATAATGTCATCGATAATCTGTTGGTTGATCGCGTTGCGCTTCTCCGGCCGGTTCAAGTTGATTCTGGATATTTTCTTTTCACTGAATGTTTCCAGAATTACCGTCGCAAAATCTCTGCTCATTGCATATCCTCCTTGGTTTTGGAACCTTTTCAGTCAAACATGGTCTTTTACTAAGCATTTATAATAAAACCATTTGCAATTGTCACCATCGCTTCAATCGACCGTACGCCCGCACTGAACGTTTTTGTCTTCGGAGTCAGCATGCGCTCTCCCCTCCAGGAAGCCCCACAGTCAAGAAAGCTTAATCGCCAGGCTTTCCAAAAAGGCGTACAGGCCGATAAAGAGCTGCTCACAACCATGTCGATATCACCGATCTCTAAAGATCAAATCAAACTCAGTAGCGTCCCAACGTTAGATGAATAAATTCAATTGGTTTCGGGAATCGATCGTGTCGGTAAGGGTTTGCCATCGGTAAGCAGTTGAATCAATGAAATGTTTTCAAACAAGGTGAGGCTTAGAATCTGTGGGAGTTCGTAGAAAGTCGCCGATAAGTTGAGTCGTTTTTTGACGATGGCCACAAGCACGTAGGCGGCTATGGCGATCCAAATTTGAGATTTGACGGCATTTTCGCTGGCACCGAAAAATGCGTCACTGACACTCAGCTGCCACGGTGCGAAGAGTTCGGTGTGGATAACTGTCGAGGGCTTCTCTTTAATTACCGCCCCGCGATTAAGGACGGCTGTTTGGTCCGAGAGTCGGAATCGATTCTCTTGGCTTGAATGTTGACTCGATGTTCACTTCGCTTGACGGGCCCGGCAGAGCTGATTTATCTTTTGTTTTTGGTCCGCAGCGGGTCGCATCGATCGGATTCCCTAATAAATTGACTTGGCTGGTTTGTCGAACGACCCTATAATCACCGACGAGACAAGCACGGAGTGACCCATCGCCAAGCGCGACGAGAATCTATTGGACCTGTTGAGCCAATGCCCCTGGTGGGTCAGCGTGCTCGTTTCTGGCTTCGTGTATGCAGCGCTTCGAATCATCCTTCCAGCCGTCCAATTTGACAATTGGCTACTCCGAGGCTTTGCCCAAGCGGGGCCGACGATCGCCCTTCCCTTGAGCGTCGTCTTGCACTTTCCGGCTGGGATTTCTTTTTTTGATTCTGCCCGTAAACGGAAACTGTTGAACAAACAGACCGATCTGGATTCCATCAGGTCATTATCCTGGAAGGAATTTGAAGAGCTGGTCGGCGAGGCTTACCGCTGTAAAGGCTATTCAGTGGTTGAAAATCACGGGGTGGTGCCGACGGCGGCATCGACCTGAGGCTGAGTAAAGCCGGCAATCTATTTTTGGTCCAGTGCAAACATTGGAAAACCCAAAAAGTGGATGTCCGCGTGGTCCGGGAGATGTACGGGGTGATGACCGCGGAGCGAGCGTCCGGGGCGATCATCATCACGTCGGGACTATTCACTCAGGACGCGAGAATTTTTGCCCAAGATAAGCCGATCGACTTGGTCGAAGGGTATCAACTCGCCGAACTGATCAGGAGCGCGCAGACACCGTCTCCTCCCGCGCAAAACTTTGCAGAGTCCAAGCCCTCGAAAATGACTTGTCAGAAATGCGGCTCACACCTCGTGGTCCGCATCGCGCGGAGGGGAAAAACGCCAGGCAGGAAATTTTGGGGCTGCTCCAACTTTCCCAAATGCACGTTCACTCAAGAATACGCCGCGTGACACTTCGTTTCGCTATGGCCGGGCATGCCGACAACTTGGAACAGCAAGATGAAAGGTTACGGAAAGACTTCTATTTTATCGAGCGTAATTGAGATCAATCTCGCTCCGGATACAAGAGCTCGCTCGATGTCATCCCATTCATAAGCCAGTACCTCGAAGAGCTGAGTATTACTACAGTTGCCAACGGCAACGTGAACGACTTGTGGTGGAGCGCCAAAGAGCAGCGCGCGATCGTAGAAATCAACGTCTTTACTGAAGATGACGAGATTTTCTGAGTTGCCGCGTTGCCAAACCTGCGTATCAGTCGCCGTTAACAGGTCGCAGTCAAAAAGGTGTTCGGCTTCGTGACGATGCGATCTCAACCAAACACACAGGCTAGGCGGAAGATTCGCGTCGACAAGAAACTTCACTTGCTCAGCAGGATCTCGCGATGGGCTACGTGACGGGCCGCATACTCAAGGGATGCGTCGATGTCGGCCTTTTCAAGGTAGGGGAAATCTTGCAGGACTTGTTCTGCCGTCATGCCGCCGGCAAGCATTTCAAGCACATGGCTCACCGTAATTCGCATGCCGCGAATCGTCGGTTCACCGCCGCAAACGTCCGCTTTGATCGTGATCCGATCGATATGCATGTACCTATTGTATAAAACCCTCAGAAGAACGCAATCTGATTTCTCAGCCAGGCATGGACGTCGCTATGTAGTCGAGCACCCATAGACCGAAGCGTTTCGTCGCCTCGAAAACTCAATGCAATTAGCGGCGCCAATCGCGCATTCCGCGGAAGGTCCCGTCTCTTGAATTTGCCGACGACGGGAGCGACTTGAACTGAGCGCAGCGGTTGCACAATTTGACCGGTTGAGTTCTTGATTTCGGACTGTTGCCTGTTGCCTAATGCCCGTTGCCTACTTCGGTTGGTGCTCGGCATCGTCGCTTCTTAGAGGTGGCCTTTCGACATCAAAAAGCCGCCTCTAAGCCTTTAAAAGATGCCTTGTATGCTACCTTCCGTTGGGAAATCAACCATTTCTCTTGGTCCGATTGCCGTACTAAACTAAAAAGGGCGGCCGTGATGAGCGGCCGCCCTTTTTAGTTGTTTTCGGCAGCGAGGCTTTTAATAAGACACAGTCTTTACCACTTGCCGGCCACGGGAAGATCACCTGGCTGCCCAAAGCCTGTGATGTATTTATCAACATCGGCGCCATCCCATTGGCCGTTGCCGTTGAAGTCCAAGAACCATTCTCCGGTGGCAGCTCTTAGCACGCCGATCTTCGCCGTGCCGTTGCCGTTCCAGTCCCCCACGATCGGCAGATCACCGGGTGAGCCGAACGGACCATAGCACCGGTCGATCGTACAACTATCGGCCTTTCCGTTGCCGTTGGCGTCCAGCATCCACATACCGGTCTGCGGGGTGAATACACCGATCTGCGCAATCCCCGCGCCATTCCAGTCGCCCACAACGGGAACATCGCCCGCTTGGCCAAAGGGGCCCAAACAACGATCCCGGTGGCAACCATCCCATTTGTCGTTACCATTACGATCGAAGTACCAGTAACCCGCTGTTGTCGTGGTGGTCGTCCTATTTTTTCTCTTCCCCTTGGTCTTGGTGGAGGCGACCAGTGTGTAAACCCCGGGAGAAGTTTTCGGCGCGCCGTCCCAACTGCCGACTAACGGGGTTTCACGGTTACTCATGTTGTTATTCAAAGCAAAGTTAAAGCAAGTCTCTTGCGAGCATCCTTGCCCAGTCAAATCTCCGTTGGTGTCGAGCTCCCAACTCTTCTGCGTCGTGTCATAGAGGCCGGGGCTGAGTTGACCCGTACCATTCCAATCCCCAACGAGGGGCAGGTCAGTGTCGGCGCCGAATGGTCCGCCGCAAACATCGGTTGTGCACCCCTGCCACAGACCGGTGGGGTTCGTGATCAGATACCAAGCTCCCGTAGCCGGGCGATAGATGCCAACGTTGGCGACGAGTTTTTTGGTGAAACTCGCCGAGCACGACTTGTTGCCGTTAAGCGTCACCGAACCGTCGAGACAATCCGCATCGCCGCTCCAACCCGAAAAATCGGTATCAGTGGCGGGTGTTGCTGTAAGAGCGACGACCGTTCCTTCGGTGAACTCGGCCACGCACTTCGTACCGCAATCGATTCCTGAAGCATGGCTTGTGATCTGGCCGGTGCCGGTTCCCGTGCGCACGACAGTCAAAGAATAAGTGATTAGTTTGAATGACGCCGTGCAGGTTTTATTGGCACTCATCGTCACCGACCCATCCACGCAATCGCTATCCCCAGACCAGCCGACGAAGGTGGATCCGGAAGCCGGTGTCGCCTGCAGAGTAACCGCAACTCCGGTCTGAAATGTCACCGAGCACGCGCTACCACAGTCGATCCCCGCTGGCGAGCTGACGATTTTACCGTTGCCGCTGCCGGCGCTGGTGACGACGCTCACTGAATTTGTCGTTAACAAGTAGCCGGTAGAATTGGCAGTGAAAGTTGCGGCGCACGACTTGTTGGCGTTCATCGTGAGCGAACCGTCCAGGCAGTCGCTGTCACCGCTCCAGCCCGCAAATGAATAATCCCTTGCCGGCACCGCCTGTAAGCTGACCGTCGTGCCGCTCGAGAAATTCGCCACGCATTCCGTGCCGCAACTTATTCCCGACGGGCTGCTGCTCACCGTGCCGCCGACCTGCGATACGAGAGTCACGCTGTAGGTCGTCACCGGAGGCGGCGGAGTGGTGGCGCAGACCTCGGAGGTGTAAGCCGAGGTACCGGTGTCGTTAAAGGCATCTACGCGATAGCAATACGTGGTGCTATCGGCAAGGCCGGCGTCACTGTACGAGATCGAATTAACCGGGGCACTGGCAATCGCGATAAAAGCCCCGTTGACACCGATCTTACGCTCAATGTTGAATCCGGTTTCGTCATTTGAATTATCCGCCCACGATAATTGCGTCACAGCGGCATTTGCTTGGTCCTCGGGAATCGCCAGCGCGACCAGCGATGACAGCATGATGAGCGAAAAAACGAGAAGAGCTTTAGAAAAATTGTAACGCACGGTGTCCTCCCAGCTGGGTCTGCGCAATCCGAAATTGCACGAGCTGAGTGGAGCACTGTGCGTCCTTTCGGCGGCTCTGCTACCATGTCCTGTCCTTGGGCGACAGGAGTTAGGTCAGAAGCTTTGCGTCCCAACCTTTCGGTTGGTTTGCCTTTATCGTAGACCTATTAAAAAACCTTTTATAAACTCATAAACTTACCTAAGTATTATTAACGCAGGATGCGTGCCACGCGATTGAGCAGAAGAATCATCAATAGATTCACGTCAAAAGCCCATTTTCCAAGATTAAGCGACTGATTTGCCTAGGCTCGATTACACTCAATGCGCACCGACCCATTATATCCGCCGCTGCAAAAGGAGTTTTGCCGCGACCGGTACGCGGTTTTACTGGGTTCCATTCCCTCGAATATCATCGCGGTGGGTGTTCGGCTGACAATCGGAAGGCTAAAATCTTCATTTTCTCTCCCCTTTTGCTGCTGCATCATCTTCACGACCTCGCGCATGCCTTTCAGACCAACCCGCGGGGGGAATGAAAAATTTTTATGATTGGTATTGTAAATCGCCTCGGCTTCATGAGGATTCGCACGGGTCTCCTTAGCAAAGCGCGTGACAATGCTCTCTTCTGGGCTCATCGCGTAATCGAGTGGGTGAATATTGATAGAAAATAGATTTCACAGCCGCGTTGGAATTCAGCGTGAAGGCTTTGCCAGGAGCATGAAAAACGGCATGGTAGCTTCATGGCAAGTTCAAACAAGCGGGCTCGACGGTTATCGGATACGTACGGATTTACTGGGTTTCGACCGACGCCCACGGTGCGAGGAGTTTTCGGTGATCCCAAGGCACGTATCGTCAGCCTTGTACGGCGCTCAAAAAAACTACCTGCGGCAGTTGCGGCAAAGTGCAGCAGGGCTGGTACGATCGCAGGACTCGGCAGGTTCGCGACCTGTCGTGCGGCGATACCCGGGTGTACCTGGAGTTCGAGGTGCGCCGGGTCTTTTGCCAGAGCTGTGGCAAAGTGAAGCGCGAGCGCGTGGAGTTTTTGGCGGACAATCCGTTTTACACCAAGCGCTTTGCCTACTATGTGGGCCGGCGCTGTCGTACGGCGACCATCAAAGATGTGGCCAAGGAACTCAATCTGGACTGGCACTCGGTCAAAGAACTCGACAAGCAGTACATGAAGGCGCAGCTTGCCAAGACGGGAAAACCAAGACCGAAGGTTATTGGCATCGACGAGATATCGATTCGCAAGGGGCACACCTATCGGATTGTGGTGAGCGACTTGGAGAAGAGCCGGCCGATCTGGTTTGGTGGTCAGGACCGCTCGGAGACAAGCTTGAAGCAGTTCTTCGATGAATTGGGAAAAACCAAGTGTGGACGGATTCGCTTGGCAGTGATGGACATGTGGAAACCGTTTCGAAACGCCACCCAAGCAGGTGCCCCGCACGCGGCGATTCTCTACGACAAGTTTCATGTGATGCGCCACTTGGGCGAGGCGTTGGATCAAGTGAGAAAAAGCGAGTACGGGCGGCTGGCGATTCGAGACCGCCGCTTCATCAAGGGGCAGAAGTACACGTTGTTGTCGCGCCGGGAGAACTTGACTCTTAAAGGCCGCCAAGCCTTGAAGGCTTTGTTCCGGGCCAACAAGCGACTGAACAGTGCGTATCTGCTCAAGGAGTCTTTCGGTCAGCTGTGGAGCTACGAGCGCGAAGGTTGGTAGAGTAGAGAACAGGCGCGACCTTCGGTAGGCGGATCCTTGGCTGTAGCCGTCGTTTCCAACTTCGTGCCCGTTTAGGATCGTCCCTGGAACGCAGTCCTGTTCCCCCTCATCAAACCGTACTTGCAGGTCTTCCGCATACGGCTTTCCGATCATCTTCATCTCAAGGCATACGAACTCGCCGATAACGAGCATAGCCTGGTATGGCACATAGTCCCAACTCCTTATAGAGCCGGGATGCCGGCCATTGCATCATGCCATTGCCCTTACGCTGCCGCCGCGTTTGCAGGTACTTGCGCATACGCTGCTCTAGGAAGAACCGCTGGCGGGCAAACACTCGCGTGCTGTTGTGCAGGTGAAAGTAATTTACCCATCCCTGCACATACCGATTCACCCTCTCGACCACCTGCTGCTGGGGTAAACAGTGGGTCCATCGTGCTGTTAAGCTGCGCACTTCATCGCGAAAGCGTTGTTCGCTTTTCCGCGAGGGCTCAACCACAACGATCATCTTGCCGCTCTTTGAACTTCTCGGGCGCCCAAAACTAAACCCGAGAAATTCAAAGCTCTGCTGGCGCGCATCCAAGACTTGCGTCTTGTCTTCGTTTAACTTGAGCGCCAGTTCCTCCAACATCTGCTTGACCTTTTCCCCGGTCCGCTCCACTCTGCCACGCATCAAGATGACAAAATCATCGGCATAGCGGACAAGTTCGGCCGCCAAGCCCGTGGACTGACAGTATGAACGGAACATCCGGTCAAATAAGTTCAGATAGACATTGGCCAGCAACGGTGAGATCACTCCGCCCTGCGGGGTTCCCCGCTTAGGCTTGCGAGTCTGCCGCTTGCCTTCCTGGTCTTCTTCCACCACCGCCGCACTCAACCACTGCTTGATCCAGTTTAAGATGTGCCGGTCGCTGATCCGTTCGGCTATCATCTTAATCAGCTTATCGTGTGCAATGGTGTCAAAATACTGCTGAAGGTCGGCGTCGAGCACGTAGGGGTGCGCGTTGTAGAGCGCTTGTCGTACGGCTCCGACTGCTTGGTGGGCATCTTTCTTGGGCCGAAACCCATAGCTACAATCCTCGAAGTCCGCTTCAAAGATCGGCTCGATGACCAGCTTTACCGCCATTTGCGCTACTCGATCCCGGATCGTCGGTATCCCTAACGCCCTTTTCTTTCCATCGGCCTTGGGAATATAAACCCGCCGCACCGGTTGCGCTCGGTAGCTCTTCTCCCTGAGTTCCTGCTTCAGCTTTGCCAAAAACTTCGCTTCGCCTTCTCCAGTCTCAATAGACTGGAATGTCTCCCCGTCGATGCCGGGGGCTCCCCCGTTGGCTCGCACTAACCGATAGGCGTGTTGGAGAATGTCCTCGCGCCAGACCTTGTCCGCCAACAGATAAAAGCGAAACTTCGGCTCTGTCTTGGCCTTGAGATACAGTTTGCGCTGGAGGTCTCGAATCTTATCCGGTGTTCCTAGCCTCACGGCAATCACCTCCTCCTTCCCTCGTTAACAAACTCGATGAAAGCAGGGCGCCTTCCCTCCACCGGCGTTACCCGGTCTCTTAGGTACTATTCGCCCCTCCGACTTCTCGTCTGCCGGGCTCGGACTTCGTTTCCTTATACCGAGCCCTTTGCGGCCATCACCCGCGACATACGAGTTCTCCCGCGTTTCCCAGTAAAACTTCCCTCACATCCCGTCCCGACGACCCCGGAAAGCTCATCTGCGTCCTTTTTCGGCTAGTCCCACACATAACGGCGGCCTTCCCCATCTGACCACAGGGTCGGCGCTTTCACTTTCAAGTAACGAGGCTCTATGGGTTCCTGGTTAGTACGGCCTGTGAGTTTGCGATTCTCCGTACACTCTTTTCCTTCCTCCTCCTTTCTCTTCGATTCGGAGTTTTCTCGATCCGCTCAGTCTTGAGAGTCGCCTCGCAAAACCGGATCTTCGCTAGCGGGGTGTGCCGATAATTCCCCGCACCGGACTTTAACCGGTTAGCTTCACTGCTTCCGCGGCGCACGGCCAGGCGTTTCTTTGAGAACTGGAAGGCGGCGCTCAAATGGCAGCGGCTTAGACCCTACGAGAAGTTTGCTGAGATGATCGAGCGTCATTGGGATGGCGTTGCGGCTTACAGCAGGCCGCAGAACAAAGTGTCGTTGGGATTTGTCGAGGGACTCAACAACAAAATTCGCGTTATCCAAAGACGCGCATATGGACTTCGGGACCAAGAATATCTGCGACTTAAAATCCTTACTTCGATGTTGCCGGAGCTGTGAAATCATCAAAATCTACCCACTCGAGTTCACGAAGACCCTGTTTGAATCCCCTTTTGAAGAACAAAAATCGCTTCGCTCAGCGCTTGCATAAACTGCTTCACTTTATCGCGTTCCTGGTCTAGAAAAGAACGCTGCACGATGATCATTTTGTCGGGGAATTCTTTGACAATGTCAGCCAAGTCGGCTACGACGTGGAGTCCCTTATCCACGGCGATTCTAGCGCTATCGTACGGAAGAACCGTCGCATCCGTGCCGCCAGCGAGTACAGAGGCTATTCGGGATGAGCCGCGGCCGGTGGCGAGCATTTTTACCGAAGTCTCTGGGATTTTCCATTCTTTCAATGCCATACTAACGACAAATTCGTTAGCCCCTCCTAAAGCGGTAATCCCGATCCTCTTTTTTTCGAGATCCGCAGGTTTTTGCAACTCGTCCTTTGCGGCCACGATCTTATAAAGGCTTTTATTGAGCACTCCCCCGACAAGAACAGGATTTTCTCTATTGATTGACGACTTGCCGGTTAGGGGCTATAGCTCCCGTCAGAAAAAAGGGGGTAAGTTTCTTTTCACATTCAGCATAGATAAGGGAATCAATGCTAAGCATCTAGTAATTCAAGGTACTATGATACTGCGGTTATAAAGCTTAGCTCGATAAAATCAACTATAAGAATTATTGCTGTCAATGACAGGCTGATAGATGATGGTCTAATGCGAAACGATCGCCTCAGTGAGGGCGCGCTCGAAGCACTGCGCAAGAAGTGTCGCGAATTGGAAGTAGAGAATGACCGCCTCCGAAACCTCCTTGCGGAATACGGCGTGGCGCCCGTCTCCTGGTGCGCGACATCGTCGGTCGAACCGACAGCGATTAAGTCGTCGCTAAGCACTCCGGAAAAGATCGCCTTATTCCGATCTCTGTTCCGCGGCCGCGATGACGTCTACGCTCAACGCTGGGAGAGCCCGGACGGGCGCACTGGCTACTCGCCGCGGACGGACCGCGACTGGCAGGCATACCACGCTGCCAAGCCAGCGGACAGAAAACGTGTTGACAAGGAAACCCGGAAAAACATTCCGCTAACCGACGAAGCCATTCATGCTCACCTCGTTGGGAAGCAAACGCTTGGAGTGTATCCATTGCTTTTGGATGAGACCTGTTGGTTCTTGGCCGTCGACTTCGACAAGAAGACTTGGAAGGATGATGCCGCTGCGTTCCGGGCCACTTGCCGAGAATTGAATGTGCCTGCAGCGTTGGAGCGGTCCCGCTCGGGAAATGGTGCGCACATCTGGATATTTTTCGAACGCCCGATACCGGCGGGCCTTGCACGAAGGCTGGGTTCATTGATCCTGACGCGCACGATGGAACGGCGCCACCAATTGGGGCTTGACTCCTACGATCGATTCTTCCCCAATCAAGACACGATGCCCAAGGGCGGCTTCGGCAACCTGATCGCTTTACCGCTCCAGAAAGGCCCGCGTGATTCTGGGTTCACAGAATTCCTGGATGACGAGTTACGGCCGTATGCCGATCAGTGGGCTTTTCTCTCGTCGATTCGTCGAGTATCACAATCCCTGGTAGAAAGGCTGATCTCAGAAGCACTTCAGCACGGCGATCTGATTGGCGTTAGGATCGCGACTGTCGATGACGAGGATGAGTCTGATCCTTGGACTTTGCCGCCGTCACGCAAGCGGCCCGAAATGCCGATCAAAGGGCCGCTGCCCACGTCCTGCGAAATCGTCCTGGCTAATTTGGTCTTCATTAACAAGAAGGCGTTGCCGCCGCAGATACTGAATCGCCTTCTTCGAATAGCCGCATTCCAGAATCCGGAATTCTACAAGGCGCAGGCTATGCGTTTTTCCACTTATGACAAGCCGCGTGTCATCGCCTGTGGCGAGGATTTGGCGAAGCATTTGGCGTTGCCTCGCGGTTGTCTGTCCGATGTGCTCTCGTTTTTCGAAGGCCATGGAATTAAGCCGATACTTCGCGACAAGCGGCTGGTGGGCAAGCCAATTCAAGTCGAGTTTCACGGCACCTTGCGTCCGGCCCAAGAGGAAGCCGTCTCCAAAGTTGTACGGCATAACGAGGGACTCATCTGCGCCCCCACTGCATTTGGCAAGACTGCGGTCGCGGCTTGGCTGATCGCGAAGCGCAAAGTGAATACGCTAATCATGGTTCACCGGCAACAATTGCTTGATCAATGGCGAGAACGGCTGGCAATGTTCTTTGACATTCCGATCGACGAGATCGGCCAGATTGGCGGCGGCAAGACTAAACGAAGCGGAAACACTGACGTCGCTGCAATTCAGAGTTTGCATCGCGATCAAGAGGTCAAGGATTTCGTAGCCGACTACGGTCATGTGATCGTCGATGAATGCCACCACCTAGCGGCGTTCACGTTCGAACGGGTGATGCGTCAAGTGAAAGCCAAGTATGTCGTGGGCCTGACCGCGACTCCGACCCGCAAAGATGGCCACCACCCAATCATTTACATGCAATGTGGACCGGCGCGTTACAGTCTTGGTGCTCGCGCGATAACGGATTCGACGCCATTCGACCATGTGGTGATTCCGCGGCCCACAGATTTCCGAGTGCCCGAGGAAATGGGCGACGCCACGATCCAAGACATCTACGCTGCGCTCGTGACCGACGAAGCCCGCAATCACAAAATCGTGTCGGACGTGATCCATGCCGTCGAAGCCGGACGGTCACCACTCCTACTGACAGGGAGAACAGATCACATCAGCCGTTTGGAAGGAGCCCTGGCTGGCAAGATCAGGAACGTTATTGTCCTCAAGGGAGGGATGGGGCGAAAACAGCGCCGTTCCGTGAACGAGGCTCTCGGCGCCACACCAGAAGGCGAACAGCGTTTGATCCTCGCAACTGGCAGTTACATCGGCGAGGGTTTCGATGACGCACGCCTGGATACCTTGTTCCTGGCGATGCCGATTTCCTGGAAGGGTACGCTCCAACAATACGTCGGGCGCTTGCACCGGCTGTACGACAACAAGCATGTCGTTGAAGTCTACGACTACGTCGACGCTAACGTTCGCATGTTGGCCCGGATGTATGATCGACGGCTGAAGGGTTATCGCGATATGGGCTACAAAGTTCTCGCCGCCACCGCACAACAGCGCCTTGGCATCTGATTTCAAGCAAGCCCGCTGCCACAAATTGCACGTATCGATCAGTAATTTCACGCGGCTGGTTCAGCTGGCCAAGGTTCTGCTCGCTCATGCGCGATCAAGCGGCGCGCGTAAACCAGACAGGCTGCACGTCTTCCATTTCCAGCCACGAGCAAGCGTTTAGTATCTTGTCTACAGAATCCCCTGCAGCTAGTTTCCTTCCTTTCCGGCGTTGTCTCGTCAGCGCCATTCCATTTGTTTAGAGTTCAGGAGCGAGCGCATTGCGCAGGCCGAATGGTCATCGAGGAACCGAACCCGTGTCCGAAAACTAAGGATGACACCCCATAAAATGGGTTCGAGACCTCTCAATCAGAGATACGGCACGTCTCGCGTATAATCCTGTTAAACCCGGCTAGCGAGTCGGCGGTGTTTCCATTTTGTTTCCATAGGAACCGAATTGAGCCAGACAAACTCAATCGTAGCGGCTTTTCGAGCCTCGTTTTTGTTGAATGTTTTCTGATTGCGTCACGTTGTTTATCGGCTGGTGCTTTTTGACAATCAATCGGACTTATTCCCCGGTTCGTTTTATTCATGGTCAGCGTGGTCGTAGATCATCTGCGACACGCTGACCAGTTGGAGTACCTGAGCGGCTTCATTCGACACCGAAGCTGGCTGCCTGGAACAAAGCGCTAAACGAAATACCCGTCACCGGGAGTATCGATTAAGGCCGCACCTATATTTTGGTCCTGCGACACGCTATCATAGCGTCCATTAGTATCTTCGGTCGAGCTTCGCGTGAACCCCAAGGATTGCGAGCGCCCGTGACCCTGGAAGAGTCTTCCGAGTTGCCCGCCCAGGATGCTAGGAGGTTAGTCGCAGATGTTTGAAAAACTTCTTGCGTATCGCGGTGTAGGGTCAAATTTATTCTGGATAACTGCGGGAATTTCGCTCGTTATTGTTATCGGATCGGTAGATTTGTTGACCGGCTACGAGGCGAGCTTTTCCATTTTTTATATCTTGCCGATTGCCACTGTCAGCTGGTTTTCCAATAAGCGCGTCGGGTACTGGTTTTGCGGGCTCTGTGCGATCGTCTGGCTGCTGGCAGATTTGGGTTCGGGGCATGTGTATTCCAATCCTCTTATACCCTATTGGAACACCAGCGTGAGGTTGGGTTTTTTCCTTATCATTGCGGTAACCTTGTCGGAGCTCAGAGTGCGCATAGATCGTGAGGTAGAGCTTGCCAGGCGGGATTTTGTTACGGGTCTAGCGAATCGACGATACTTTCAGGAGCTTGTCGAGCTCGAACTGTCGCAGAACACGAGCCCGGATAGGCCGCTCACGCTCGTTTATCTACAGTGGGGCGCACTAACAATGGTCAACGAACAGTTGGGATTTACGATAGGCGACCAAACACTGTCCGAGATTGGAGAGATCATCAAACAAAAGGCTAGTCGTCACGATTTAGTTGGCCGCATCGGTTCGGCTCAGTTTGCCATGTGCCTTCCCAACACTGCTCTCGAGTCGGCACGTCCAATCATCACTGAGGTGGTCAAAGATCTACGTCTCTTTGAAAAACAACGTGGTCGGGGGGCAAATTTTTGGGTTGCCGTTCTGACATGTATTTCTCAGCCGGAGCACGTTGAGGCTCTTTTTGAGGAGGTTGAAAATTTGTTACAAACGGCCAAAAAAAGCGACATGGGTGAGCCAAAGTTTGAACTTGTCAACGGCGCCTCTCTGGGTCGGCGCATCACCCGAAGGATTGACTAGAGGGGGAGAGGGAGGACAGGTGTTCATATTGACTTGTTGAAGTGGAGTGTCGTAGAAGGGCTGCGATGGCGCGAAAACCAACCTGTCCGTGTGCATCCGGACCTCCTGCGAGTGAGTTCCCCGCACGGTGGCAGAAGGTTGGTTCTAAATTCAAATCGAGACCACGCCAAATCATGAGTTATCTATTTCAAATCAAGCAATTACTGATTTCTGATCGCTCAACGTCCGGACAGTAGTGTAGCCAATTATATGTCTATTGAGGGTGCTAAAGTGTTTACCCTCGAACACGCGGCGTTTGCCAATCATTTCCCACGCTGGTTTGCCAACGTCGTTGCGCGGTGCCCCCACATCGATGCAAGGGCATACATGACTGAAAATATGTACGTGGAAGAAGTCGTCGATCCAACGGTAAAGACCCCTCTTTACGAAAGCCTCGTCTCCGGTAATTGACAACACCCTTCGCCGTGATATTTCTGCGTGCAAGGTATCGGAGAAATGAGGTCAAGCAAAACGATAAAAAAGGGTTTCAGCCAATGAACGAAGAGCGATATGTTTACTTCATCGACAACACCTTGCAGCACGAGGTGCTCGATGCAAAAGCCTGCATCGAGGCCATCGAGAAGGGGTACCGTGCTTGGGGCAAGCAAGATGCCGCGATTAATCCAAAGACAGAGCTGCACGTCTATAGCGATAACGGCTACTATAATTTCGGTCTGATCCACGGTGCGGTTGCCCCCATGGGTATCGCCGCTCTGCGCATCAAGTCGGACTTCCACACCCAGACTGGGCCCGTTTCCTATGGCGACAAACATGCCGGCATCGAGGGACAGTTCTGCGGCCTGGTGCTGCTGTTCAACACCACCAACGGGCTCCCGCTGGCTATCCTCAATGATGGTCACATCCAGCATATGCGGGTCGCCGCGGCGGCAGCGGTGGCGGCGAAGTACCTGGCGCGGGAGGATTCCGAAAAGCTCTGCATCCTCGGCTCGGGTGGCATGGCGCGGTTTCATGCGAAGGCGCTTTGCGCGGTACGCCCGATCAAGACCATCGACGTGTACAGTCCAAATAAAGAGCACCGCGAGAACTTCGCAGAGGAGATCGGTGCTTCCCTGAAGGTCGAGGTCCGAGTCCGGGAGCGTCCGGAGGATGCAGTGAACGGCTGCGACATCGTGGCGTGCTGCACTAACGCCAGGCGTCAGGCAGTGTTTTTGGCCGATTGGATTGAACCCGGCATGCACATCACGACGGTGCATGGCGAGGAACTGGATCCCGCTGCTGCGCAGTTGATTAATCATTCGGTGAAGAACCAGCCGCTGCATGACCCACAAAGCCGTTTCTCGGTGGCGGGCAAACCACCGCAAGGAGTTGTGCCAAGGCCCCAGGGCTGGGATCCGCCTGCGGTCACCGATGAGATGCCGCTCTTATCGGACGTGATCCTTGGCAGCGTGCCCGGCCGCACCGCTCGCGGCCAGGTCACCTACTTCAGCAACAACGAGGGGACAGGCATTCAGTTCGCCTCCGCGGGTGCAGCAATCCTGGAACGCCTTTCGCAACGCAACTTCATCGGTGTTCCGAAGGTTCCTCTTGCCTGGTTCCTCCAGGACATACGGGACTAGCTACTGCAACTAGTGACCTGTCCCTGAAGTTCGCTGACAAAATTGTGCGACGCTAGCAAGGATTTCATCAGCGGTTTTAGTCCAGACAAAGGGTTTGGGGTTTTCGTTAGTTAACATGATGTATTGTTTTATGGCCTTCCCTAAAGCAGGAGTGCTACGGTGAACCCCGCGTTTGATCTGTTGTTCGGTGAGCATAGCAAACCAGCGCTCGACCAGATTGAGCCAGGAGCCGCTAGTGGGAGTGAAGTGCAGATGAAAACGCGGACGCTTGGCCAGCCAGCGGTGAATCAGCGCCGTTTTGTGAGTTCCATAGTTGTCTAGAATCAGATGGACTTCAAGATGAGTAGGGACCTGCGTATCAATGGCTAGGGTTCAAGTCCATCCGCTCCAACCTGGCCGAATGACCAGTCATTTAACGGGCCCAGCGCCTAGCGCTAGCCGTTATCCTTCAATTCTTTTGGCACGGGCGAGCCTCAATTGTTTCCAAAATGTTTCCACACCAACTCATTTGAGCCATAAGAACGGATCAGTTCCCCACTCATTTCTCTTGTTTTTGCTTCGTTTTTTCTGGTTCAGTGGTGTTCGCAGGCGTACTAGTGTTTTTCGTAATCAGTAGGTCGCCGGTTCGACTCCGGCGGGTGGCTCCAGTTTTCTAGCTCTTAAGTCGTGGTTAGTTCGATTCGAGACCGATTTGAAATCGTATTTGACAAGCGCTTGCCAGAACTGTTAACAAGGCGGTGATTGCAAAATATTGCCGCGCCCGCCCAAGGCGCATCGAAACAAGAACAACTACAAAAATGCAGGGAGGGTTCCGATTATGATAACCGCCAGCGAGCTAAAAGGAGTCTTGGGAATGATGCCTGCGTTTGCCACACCGGATGCGGTGGACGTTAAGGCGACGCAAACCATCGCCGTCGACAACCTCAAAGAAGGCGTCGACAAAATTATCAAAGACGGCATCAATAATATTGCCACCACCGGCACTTACGGCGAATGCTACAATTTGCTTTTCGATGAGTTCAAAACGTTGGCGGTGGCGACTGTCGAAACCGTGAAAAAGCGCGTGCCGCTGTTTATCGGCTGCACCAGCCCTAACCCCCGCGAAGTGATCCAGAAAATGAACTTCGTCAAGGACCTCGGCGCGGACGGAGTGTTGTTGGGCGTGCCCTACTACGAGACCCTTCACGTGCAGGACGCAATCAAATTTTATCACGAGATCGCGGATCTATTTCCAACCTTGAGCATATTGATTTACCACAATCCCGATAATCACAAGTTCACGATTCCAGTCGCAGCATTTAAAGAACTGGTTAAGAAACCGAACATCGTCGGTATGAAGGACAGCCATCGCACGACCCAGGCGTTTATGAATTTGCAAAAAATCGTGCGCAGTAAGATCAGCGTCTTCGTTAACCAGACCCAGCTGTATCCTTACTATGAGATGGGCGCTGCGGGTTGCTGGTCAACCGAGGTTTGGATGGGACCCTGGCCGATCCTGTACTTGGTCGACCTTATGAAACGCGGCGAGACTCAGAAAGCCATCGAAGTGATCGACGACATCATCGGTGACGGCAGCGGCGGCAAACCGGTGCCGGGCGCGGGTAACAAGCGACCGGCCGAATTCGCAGATTATTGCAAGGTCGGCCCAACCCGGGTTCCGTTCGTCACTTTCCCTGAAGCTGAGCTTGCGAAAGCGAAACGACGCGCCGCCCATTGGATGAAGCTCAATGAAAAGTACCGGCCCTTGGTAGAGGCGGCACGTTCGCGACCGGCCGCATAGCGCTTGCACAGGTATTGACCAAAGGCAAAAAGGCCCCCGGCGAGTGCCGGGAGCCTTTTTGCCTTTTAGCCCCGCAGCCTGTTCGAGTCGGACCCGCCGCGCCTCCTATTTAGAGTTTGTCTTTCGCCGTCAAGAAACTTTGCGCTCGTGGCGAATAATTCCGTTTTTCGATGAAACGAAAACCTTCTTGCCAAAACTCTGCCTTCACCTTATCATATCAGCTGGTTTGAGCTTTTCGGGCCAGGAGGTATGGATGGGTTTTTACGCGGAACCGTGGTTGCGCGAGGCGCGCGACAGGATCAACTCTCTTCCCAACGAGCCCGGCGGCGAAAACGCCGGTCAGGCAGAGTTTGATAAGTTAGCGGAGGCGGTTGACAAGGCGATCAAAGCTGCGTTGATCGAAAACCACGGCAGTCTACCCCATCAGCTCGATAATGGACAGCTGGTGGCAATTTGTGAAGCCACCGGCGTGTGGGACATTCTGCCGCCGGCGCTAAAATGCTTGGTTCAGGAAGTCGAGTCTTATCGATCGAGCAAAACAACCTCCCCCGAACCCGCCTCCGACAGATCGTCGTCCCAGCAACTGCAAAGATATTTTTTTGTGGCTCGAAGACTGATCGACTATATGGAGTTTCACGTTATCGGCAACGATTCGGTCTTAAAGCGCCTTAAAGTTGCCTAAACGGCCTTAAATCCACCCCCGGAAGACTTCACATCCGCTCGTGCATGCTGTCAAGATTTAGTCAGACACAGGGTATGTCAGGTCAATAAAAATCTACGCGAACTGGCTTTAGGCGATCAAAAGCAAAACGACCGTCAACGAAGCTACGCCTACGAGCCGTTTCACCTCACGACCGGCGATTGCCACTTGTTCGTCAAACTCCTGGGGGCCGGTCAAGCGCCCAAAAATACGAAGAGAACGGCTGCGATAACTATGGACGCGCAGAATACTCCGATGCCCGCGATCACCAGACCCTGATGGGTGGTCTGTTTCGCCGTAGGTGGAACATCGGGGATAAGAATTTTTCGCGACTTGGTAAACAGCGCCATGGGGGAGTTACCGAGCATCTTTGATGCCAAGCCAACACCAGTTCAAGGCGCGGAAGCAATTGTCGACTTAAGGAAAATATTGGGCAAATATTGGCTGATAAAAACTAACAGATAGCGGGGCGTATTAGCCTGCTTCTTTACCCTTAGTATCGGACGTGACAGTATTGCCTGGTGATTACAAACAAGAGGATTTCCCGTCGTCGATGGAAATTTTGCGCGCTTTACTTTTTTACCTTTTCTTCGCGAACGTCGGCTGACTTGATCCAGCCGATCAGCCCCTTTTGCGTCTTGACCATATACCACTCGCTCCCACCAGCGGTTTGAACCATTGGGACAAGGCTTTCACCTTGCGGCAATTGTGCGATCTTCTCCGATTCGTCATCCTGCCGCGGAAAAAGAGCGGCGCTCTTTGCGGCGACCACCAAACGAGTCGGCAAGGCGCGCCCGCCGACATCGCCGACACCGCCGCTACCGACGTTGCCCTGCGTGATCCCGCCGGACGACCGCGAGCCGGTAATGCCCCGTCCATGCGGAACGCTCCCAACCGCTCTACCGTATTCGCCAAAGGCTTGAGCAAGCGCCGCCGTGGCGGAAAATAAAATCACCAGAGCGCATAAACCAAAGATCCATTGGACTTTCATCGATTGGGTCTCCCTCTTGATGAATATTCTAGCCGATCGCCCTATCGCTTCATAGGCCGCCATATTTCGTGCATCTCGATCCTCGCCGCTTGGTACTTTGTGTCGTTGCATAGGGTTGCTTTGGGAACTTAGCGAGTTTTGCCAAGCTTTTAGCTTCCTGGCAATGTACAGCATGCCGCCGATCGACGGTAGGATTAAGCCATAACTTAATCGCGACAAACCGCGATAAGCAAGCGCAACGGATGAGTTAAGAAGCGGGAGTGCGGCAATTTGTACACTCGCTTAATTACTGTCGTGTTCGTCAACCTTGTATACCCGTATAGAGTGATTGATCACCGCGATTGGGTCGCGATTGCGAAAACGCGCGTAACGATCGGGACGATCGAGATAGAGACCCGCCAAAAAAGTCTCGCTGATCGCCACGTACGGAGGAAAATTAGCTACATCTTCGAGATAAGGTTCAGTGTGGTAGACGCTTCCCGGGAGATATACAGCTTCGATTTTATAATACGCAGGGTCAGCCGTGCCGAAATAGGCGAGCTGGATTTTATCGACTTGGTTCAGGGTCATCCATTTTTTCAAGGCCTTCAGGTCCTGGCCCCAGTCAAGACTGGAATCGACTAGATACAAGTGACCTTTCGACGGACCTCCGACAAGTTCATTGAAGTAAGCAAGATAATTCGGGTAGGCCCAGAGCGTAGATCCGCAGAGCCAAACCCCTAAGAGTAACATAACCGTTCTAGTCGTACGCAGACCCGACCTCCACATTGCGCTGACTGTGCCGCCGAGCCAAACGAATAGAAACGGGTAGATTGGCATGATATGACGCCAACCCACGTTCAAGCGTGACCACACGGCAAATAGAAAAAAGAGTAGCGCCGGAGCTAAGAGGAAAAAAGCTTCGCTTCCTTTGGGTCGATGGAAAATTGTGTAGATTACCGCCGCTACGATCAGCAACAAGGTCGGCACCGGAGTTTTCACCAGGAAAGCCACCGGGAAATACAGCCAAAAACCGGTCTGGGAGATATCTCCGAGAAGATAGCTGGTTCTTTCCATATTGAGGTAAACATCCGCTAAGCCATAGACGAGAGCTTCGGGGAGCAGGTAATAATCCCGGCAGAGTTGAATAAGCCGGCTCAACCAGGAATTGTCAGGACTCAAGTTGGCGACAGGGAGCTCGCCTCGTTGATACGGGATCGCGTCAAAACGAAACTGGTACGCGGCCCAAATTGCCAGGTATCCCAGCAAGACCGAGAATAGCAAAATTGTGCCCACCAGAGCTGCCTTGCGCCAGCGATTGATGATCACTTGGGGCGTGGTGATCGGTGAATGCAACGCTTCCGGATGAAATATTTTAGCCGCTGCCAGAACCAGCCAAATTGGAAGAATCGTAACGAAAGAAAACTTGGTCACGGCCGCAACCGCAAACAACAGGGCGGTTGCCATTAAGTTAAACCATGTCAGTTGCTTCAAACTTCGCCAGAAGAAGAATGTGGCAGCGAAGAAAACCAGCGCAAACGGAACATCGGTTTGAACGATTGATGAATGGGCGATGATGTTGGGATCAAAGCAAAACAGCAACAAAGAGACCACTGCGGCTTCAGTCCCGTACAGCTCCCAGGTCCAGCGACCGACGCACAGCGCAAGCACTGCCGCCAGTAGCACCATGACCAGGCGAGCATAAAAGAATAAAGTTTCGGCATCGTTATCGGCAAAGACAAAACGATGGGCTAGCACCCAGCCGTAATTCTTATCGCGTTGGACGATGTAGCGCTCCCCGGGTGTTATTCCGGAAGTATTGAGGTCTAACGCCAGCAGGGGTGCCGCCGCAAGCATTTTGACCAGAGGCGGATGCTCAGGATTGACTCTGTAGTCGCCCCATTTGAGGTAAGAATAGCCGGCGAAAAGGTGGACAGTCTCGTCGTAGGTCGGCGATTTATGCGCCACGCTGCCAAGGCTCAACGCAATAAAGATCAGCGGTAAGACAAAATAGACAACGTGTTTGGCGCGGCGGGAAATTTCCATACGCAGGAGGATCTCTGCCGCCGGACTTATTCTTGCTCAACAGCCTTCGGCTGATGCGAGAGAATTGCCTGCACATCTTGAGCATGGCGCTGGTGCCGAACATAAACTAGAGCGAGCGATATGGCCGTCAATACGAGTAGCGAGACTAGCGAAATAGCCATGCCAATCCTGAACGATAAGGGATCATATCTGAATTCGACCCTATGGGATCCCGGCGCTAGCTGGACGCCGCGAAAAAAGTGATTTGCGCGAAGAATTTTGCCTTCTCGCCCATCGATAAAGACTCTCCATCCAGGATAATAGGAGTCGGTGAGCACGAGAATTCCCGAGCCGGCCAGCGTGCTTTCTATGACGACATCGCTATTTGCATAGTGAACAATTTTCGTTTCGGCGGCAGACGCCTTGTTGGCCTCGATGGTGATCGATTCATCGACCAAGACCGCGTGGCGCGGATCAAATTTCACGCTGGATAATAATCTCAGCGTCTTGGCGACCTGCGGCTCATATACCGCTTGCGAGACGACGTATACCCGCGGCACCGGATTTTCGATCTCATAAAGCCAAGAAAAGTGTTTCGGAAATTGCTTGACTAGCCGCATCCCTGGGAGATCGAGAGGCTGGAAGGCGATCACATAGCGAATGTTGAGCGCGCGCAAGAAAGGCACGCGTTTTTCAGGCGGCAAAAGATTGGCAAAAGCGAGGAAGTCATTATAGGGCTGACGGGTCAGCGCATCGATCTCCTGAAAGTATTCAAAACCGTATAAGATGCCGGCGTTAGGGAGTAAATTTTCAAACGACAAGGCGGCAGCTTTTGGATAGGACGGCCAGCCCATAACCGTCAGCGTGCTCGGATGCAAGTTTTTACCGGCCGGATAGTAAAAGAGGCGGCCGTTTTCTCTCGCGGCATCCGGCAATACCCGGTCGCTCTTGGTCACGATCGCGGGATCGAGCAAAAACTGCAGCGGTTTATGCGCCGTACCGAGATCGAAGAGCACGATTAAGATCAGGAAGGCATGTTGAAGGCCTGCTCTCAGAAATGCTTTTGACGCGCAAAAATAAACCAGCAACAGAGCGACGGTAATACCGATCTGCCGCTCCAAGGTGACAAAGATAGACGCCACGGTTGTCGCGCCGGTGCCGTTTGCCGCCTGGCCGCTCGACAAGTGAATTAATAAAGCCGACAGCCGCTCGGTATGCAGACGGGAGTCTATATAAACGCCAACCAACCCGATGAGTAGAGAAAGGAGCATGATAACCGGGAATTTCTGCGATGAATCTCTTGAGTGGTGAAGCGCAATCAAGCCCTGCACAACTACGTAGAAGAGCAAAACGAATGTAATAAAGAAGAATTTCTCGGGAAATCTTATCGCTCCAAACAGGGGAACTTGCTCGAACAGAAAACCATAGATGGGCGTAAAAGTTCCGAAAGCCACAACTAAGGAACCGAACAACAAAGCACCGACCACGGCGCGTTCTTTCCAGGACGAAAAGTATCCCCATGCGCAAATTGCCAACAGTGATAACACACCGAGATAATGGCTAAGCAGGAACGGAACATCGTGCGCGAAGAAGAGGCGCACTCCGAGTGGCAGCGAGCTATCGGCCTCCTTGTCCGGAGCAATGAGACCGACAAGGCTTGTCGGATTTAAAGACCAGTAGGATGCCTCTTGAAAGGGAATTGGCCCGTCCCGTCGGGATTGCTGTAGCAGTTCGGCAGTCGGCAGAAACTGCACCATCCCGAGGGCAGCAACGACGAGATTCGCGGCTAGCAAAGCCAGCAACAGCCGAGACCAGCGCAAATTGTGATCTTGGATGCTCAGCCGGAATCCATCGATGAGCAGCAGGCCCATGGAAAAAACATAAATTTCCGGTGATCCCGCCAGCAGCGAACAGAGCAGGACAAAGCTCAAAATCAAGAAAGATTTCCATGATTGCGCTGCAAAAAAGCGTTCCCCGGCTAGGATTATCCAAGGCAGCCATACGGCACTTTGAAAATGATTGAGCAAATTGGATAGGGAGACCGTAGTGCCGCCAAGTGCAAAAACCAGAGCACCGATCAAGGATAGGTGTACGGGGCACCTCCAATGTCGGCAAAGATAATAGGCGCCCGAAGCGGCAATGAAAAAATGTAGAAAGAATGTCCAACGAACCGCGTCAAAGAAAGGCAAAAGATAGAACAGCCAGCTCGGTGGGTAAAAAACCGCCGGCTGGAAGGCCGCGAACAGTGGAAAACCAGCCGCCATGTTGTGGTTCCAAAGTGCTAGTTCTCCTGCTTGAAGGCTTTTAGCTAGGGCGAATTTGATGGGATATGAATAGGTACCGAGATCACGAAAGAACGGTACTTTCCCCTCGTAGAGCATCCCGTCGCAAAACCAGGCGACCATCCCAGCCAAAATGAACAAGGCTAGGAGGTCGATCCATTGTTCTTTGGCGTTTTCTTTACGAGACACGAACGATCAACCCGCGATAAATTCTGATTGAGGAATTAAGAGCGGTTGCGGGGCAAACTAATAAAGGGGTGGTTATAACAACCACCCCTTTTTTTAGCCGTGAATCTTAGAGCCTAAAAGAAGCTGTTATGGACAAGAAGGACCGGCGATTTGGCCATTGCCGCTACTAAACGTCCACGTTACACTGCTACAGTTGCTATGACTGGCAGATAACTGAAACGTATTCGTACCGACGGTCGAACCTACAGAAACATTAGTCGTCGCGTTAAATCCTGCCGGGGTACCGGACGTAAGCGCACCAGATAAGTATGTGGAGTTCTGCGCGAAGTAAGACTCCTCCGCCACCGCTGCGTTTCTCAGGTCGGACTTGACCTGTGCTTCGTAGCCGCGCTTTCTATAGGCGGCAAACTGCGGAATCGCGATGGCTGCCAAGATACCAATGATGGCTACGACCACCAACAATTCGATCAACGTAAAACCGGACTCACTCTGTAATCTCAATCTATTCATGTTTCGATCTCTTCCTTTCCCAGTTTTTGTTCTTTTTCTCGTTCTCGTCCTGATCACTAATCTATGACTTCTGACATTTCCTAATCTTAAACTAGCCCATCTCGTCAAATTTGCTCTTTACCCTCACCCCTTTCTTTATAAAATCACACCAGGTTTTTTAAAACGTTGAAACGCCTATTGAGCAAAAGCAGGGCCAGCAAAGTGTCCCGCTTAGTTGTCACGTTCTGGACTCAATCTAACCAGGAAAAGCGGCGTGAGATAAGCAAAAACTCTCGGTATTTTAATAGCTTATAAATCTGATGAGGACGTGACAATCAGATCGCGTCGAAGCACGGGAAAATACTAAAGTACGACGTTTTGTTACTATCGGGCCGCGTAGGTGACAAACTTTGTCACTGCGGTTCGTCGGGTTGCTCAGCGATTGAATCAGCTTTTGAACTGATCAAATCATACTTTTCCAGGCGGTGGCGTAGTGATCGGTAGTTGATGCCGAGAATCTCGGCGGCTCGTTTCTGCACCCCGTTGGCCCGCCTCAGAGCGCTGACCAAGATGCTTTTTTCGTGGGTTTCAAGCTCCGTGTCCAGCGACACGCCTTTGCTGAAAAAGGTCTCGGCGTGCACTGGCGCCGATGGAGCAACCGCCTCGTCGCCATTTTCCGATGCCTGGGAATTACGCACATGTTGTGGCAGATCTTCCTCGGTAAGAATATTCGTTGCGGTGACGGCCACCGCATGCTCGATGATGTTTTCCAATTCCCGGACATTTCCCGGATAGGCGTAACTCATGAGTTGAATCAACGCAGCGCTGGAAAGTTCCTCGACCTTTTTGTCGTGGGAGTCAGCAAATTTCCGCAAGAAGTAATGCGCGAGCGCAGGTAGATCTTCTTTTCTATCGCGGAGCGGCGGCATGACCATCTGGACCACGTTCAGCCGATAAAAGAGATCTTCACGAAATCGGCCTTCCTCAAGTTCCTTACGCAAGTCTTTGTTGGTCGCGGAAATAATCCTTACATCGACTTTAACCGGTTTGCTGCCGCCTACAGGGGTGAAGCTCTTTTCTTGAAGAACTCTGAGGAGCTTCACTTGAAGGTGCAGCGGCAACTCGGCTACTTCATCCAAAAAAATAGTTCCTTGGTCGGCTTGTTTGAACAGGCCGGTGTGATCGGATACGGCGCCGGTGAAGGCGCCGCGCGCATGGCCGAAGAGCTCGCTTTCGATCAGGGTTTCCGGAATCGCTCCGCAATTGACGGCGACAAAGGGTTTATTTTCCCTGCGCCCATTGAGATGAATGGCGCGGGCCACCAGTTCTTTGCCGGTGCCGCTCTCACCGGTGATGAGCACGTTGGTGCTGGTCGTCGCGACCTTTTGAATCAACTGATAAATTTTTTCGATTCCGCCGCTTTTCCCGATCACACCCTCGAAATGAAAATCTTCAGGCCCGTTTCCCGCTGCGCTCGGTTTGAACTCAACCTCCCGGCCGCGCCGCAGTTCTTCTTCGATGCGCACTTTCTCTTCGATTTGCTTTTGCTTGGTGATGTCTTCAAAGATCGAGACAAAACCGATCAATTCCTGATTCGCGTTATTGAGCGGCGCAACCGTGAGGCGAATTTGTTTGGGGATTCCAGAGGTCGCGCCAAACGAAAGTTCGTCGGTCACCACAACGGCCGCATCACGATGACGCCGGAAGTCATAGCCGAGTCCGGGAAATATTTGATCCAACCGTTTGCCCTTCACGCTCGCTTCATCGAGTAATGTCAAAGCCTGGGCTTGGCCGTTAAAATAAGTGATCTGTCCGTTCTGATCGGTGATCGCCACGCCGCTGCCGATCCCTTGGAGGAGCGCGTCTTTGAAAGCGTCCAAATCACGGTAGTCGTCCTGCTTTGCCCTGAGCATTTTTTCCGTTTCGCTCAGCTTGTTGGTTAGGAAACCGCTCAGCCAGGCAATCACAAAGAAACTGCCGATGCTCTGCACGATTGGGAACAGCGCTGACCGAGTAAAGACGATGCCATTTCCAGGATTCGCGAATCCCGACCAGATGAGCAACCCGGCGTAGGCCAAACCGGAGCATCCTGCGGCGAAAAACGCGCCGCGGTAAAAAAGCAAAATCGCCCCGTTCATGACGGCAAGATTGTAAAGAAATGAAAACGGGCTGGCGACATCGCCGGTTATCCAGATAATGCCGGAAATTAGAATGACGTCAAAACAGACTTGCGCGTGAGCGAATGGACGAAGATCGGTAACTCGCGGCAAGAGTAGAGCCGAGCCAATGGAAATCGCATAGGCGAGGATTAGCGGAATAGAGAGATCGAAGAGATACCGCAGATCTCCCTCGGTCTTTAAAAAATGAAATAGTGCGGTTGCGCCCAAGAAAAAGGATACGATGACCACGCGCAGAAGCAGTAGCCAGTGAATCTTCTCGGAGAGCTCTTTATTTTCGTCGCTCAAAGTTTCCAGCTTATCGGGGAACCAGTTAGCCGTGACGACATTGGCTAGACTTGGAATCACCCGCCTACCAAGGACCCCATTTGGAATATCGGCAGATACATGGCGATGACCAAGCCGCCCAAAACCACGCCGAGGACCACCATGATCATCGGCTCCATCATCGCGGTGAGATTGTTCACTGCGTCGTCAACCTCTTCTTCGTAGAGCTCCGCCACCTTTTTGAGCATGGTGTCGAGACCGCCGGTACTTTCCCCCACTGCGACCATTTGACAAACCAATGGCGGAAAAATTTTGCTGTCCCGCAGCGGCTCGGCAACCGTTTTTCCCTGGCTGATGCTGACGCGGCTCTCCATGATCGCTTTTTCAACGACTTTATTACCGGCGGTCTTCCCGGTGATCGCCAGGCCGTCCAAAATCGGCACGCCCGAGCTCAGCAGAAGAGCCATGTTTTGGCAAAATCGCGCAACGGCCACCTTTCTTAACACATCTCCGATGATCGGCATGCGAAGCAGTAGGCGATCGATGTTCATGTGGCCCTGCGGCGTTTTGTAATAGTAGGAAATCGACATGAATACACCGACGCCGGCAGCGATTAAGACCCACCAGTAGGCGACGAACCAGTTGCTAATATTGATGCAAATTTGCGTCGGCAGAGGAAGCGCCTGGCCCATACTGCCATACAGTTCCGCAAACACCGGGATGACGAAGATCATCAAGACCGCGACGACGATCACGGCTACGCCGACGATGGCGCAGGGGTAGATCATGGCCCCTTTGACTTTTTTCTTGAGCCGGTTGGCTTTTTCGATGAACAAAGCAATCCGGTTGAGGATCGTATTTAAAATACCGCCGGCTTCACCGGCTTCGACCATGTTCACATAAAGATCGTCGAAGATCTTCGGATGTTTTCGCAGCGCGTCCGCGAAGGTAGAGCCGCCCTCGACGTCGGATTTAATCGTGTTAAGTGTTTTGCAAAGAAGCTTACTTTCAGACTGTTGCGCCAAAATATCTAAACACTGCACGATCGGCAGACCGGCATCGATCATGGTGGCCAACTGACGAGTGGCGAGCGACAAATCTTTCGTCGTGACTTTGTCGCCGAACCCGGGTATCGAGATCTCTCTTTCTAGCCCTTTACCTTTTTCCCGAACCCGGCTTGGAATCGGGCGAATTCTCTGCTCGCGTAGCCGCGCCAGGGCAGCGTCCAAATTCGGCGCTTCGAGATTATCGCCCTTGACCAACCTGCCCTGAGCGGTTCTGCCTTCCCACACAAATGTCGTCATAATTTCTTTCGTCCCGATAATTCGCTTGTTCGGCTACCTCATCCCCGACTGCTCCAGTCAATTTTACCCGTTGACATTGGCGAATCTGCCAACGCGATCAAAATCCCAAAGAAAACACCGAGCCAAAACCCTTGTCGGTATCGGTTACTCGGATAGTTTCGTCGACGGTCGTTAATCCCTGGCGAACTTTATGTAGCGCGCTCATTCGCAACGTGCTCATGCCAAGCTTGACGGCTTCGCGTTTGAGCTCCATCGCAGAAGCTCTCTTCAGGATCATCTCGCGGATTGGCTCGTGCATCACCATGACTTCATAGATTGCCAAACGGCCGCGATAGCCGGTGTTGTTGCAATTGTTGCAACCCCGGCCGTGAAAGGTCGGAAATCCTGAGCTGATTTCCGCGGAATCCACGCCTAGGTTAAGTAAAACCTCGGCCTTGACTTCAATCGGTTCCTTACAATGGTCGCAGATTTTGCGCACCAGTCGTTGAGCGAGAATCAAATTGATCGACGAAGTCAATAAAAACGTTTCGACACCCATGTTGAGCAGGCGGTCCACGGTCGCCGGACAGTCGTTGGTATGGAGGGTGCTGAGAACAAGATGGCCTGTCAAGGCCGCTTTGATGGCAATCTGAGCGGTTTCTAAATCGCGGACCTCGCCGACCATGATAATATCGGGATCTTGGCGCAGGAACGAGCGCAGACATGCGGCAAAATCGAGACCGATCTGCTCTTTGACTTGGACTTGATTGATGCCGACCAAATTATATTCAACAGGATCTTCGGCCGTGGAAATATTCACATCCGGTTTGTTGAGTTCCGAAAGCGCGGAATAAAGCGTGGTCGATTTGCCGCTCCCGGTCGGACCGGTGATGAGAATCATGCCGTAGGGCTTATGAATGGCTTCTTGAAAGTCTTTCAAGTTTTGCGGATCGAAGCCAAGTTTAGCCATATCCAATTGTAAATTGGACTTATCGAGCAACCGCATCACGACCTTTTCGCCAAACAGCGTCGGCAATATGGAGACGCGAATATCCAGCTCGCCACCCATGCCCATTTTAAGCTTGATGCGGCCATCCTGGGTGAGCCGCCGTTCGGCGATGTCCAATCCGGCCATCACTTTGAGCCGGGAGACCAGCGCGTTTTTGAGCCGCAACGGCGGACTCATGATTTCCTGCAACACCCCGTCGATGCGAAAACGCACTCGAAAGATTTTTTCGTAGGGCTCGATATGAATATCGCTGCAGCCCCGCTTGGCTGCGTCGGCGAGGATGGCGTTGACCAGCGTCACCACCGGCGCATCCATGGTGGCTTGCTGCAGTTCCTGGAGGTTGACGTCGTCGCTTTCTTGGACGACCTCCATTTCACCGGCACCGAACTTTTTTAAGACATCGTCGTAGCTAACGCCGCCGAAGCGATGCTCAAGTGTCTTCTTGATGTTCGACGGCGTAGCCAAGACCACTCGCACGCCGTAACCGGTAACGAATTTGACTTCGTTGATGGCCACCAGATCCGTCGGGTCGGACATCGCGACTGTTACAGTCGAGCCCGTGAGTTTGTACGGTACGAGTTGATGTTTTTGGACGATCTGTGGCGGGACCAGGCTAAAAACGGCGTCTTCAATGTCGCCTGGGACTAGTTCGACTGCTTCGATGCCAAATTGGTTACCGAGAAACTGGGTAAGTTTTTCTTCGTTTGTGAAGCCAAGTTTAACGATTTCTTTGGCGACGCTGGAGCCGTTTTCTCGCTCGCATTTTTGCGCTTCAGCGAGCTGTTCACGCGAAACTAGCCCGCCCTTTACCAAAAGTTCCGCAAAACGTGGTTCCATAAACTTCTACGAAGAGAACTAAATTATCGTAGATCGCTCTCAGCCTGTCAACAAATTCTACCATGAGTTACCGGCAATGACTCGTGTTTTATTCTTCTACAAAATAAGATATAAATTATTGTAATGATTATCTTTTTTTACTTAAAGCCGCCCGTGCTGCTGCAAGTTTAGCGATGGCGACACGATAGGGTGAGCAGCTCACGTAAGTCAGCCCAATATCGTGACAAAAGGCTACTGATTGGGGATCGCCGCCATGCTCGCCGCAGATTCCCATTTCCAAATCTTTACGGGTTTTTCGTCCCTTAGCCACAGCAATTCGCATGAGCTCGCCGACGCCGGCTTGATCAATGCTGACAAAAGGGTCTCGGGGCAACAATCCATGGAGCACGTAGATTGGTAAGAATTTCCCCGCGTCGTCCCGCGATAAGCCGAGACAAGTTTGTGTCAGATCATTTGTGCCGAAAGAGAAAAACTCGGCTTCCTCGGCAATTTCGTCAGCGACCATGCATGCGCGCGGCAGTTCGATCATGGTGCCAACTAAGTACCGAACCTTAACCCCGTAGGCTTTTTGCGTCTCACGGGCGACGCGCTCGACGATTGTCCTCTGTTCGTGCAACTCCTGGCGCGATCCGACCAACGGGATCATGATTTCGGGAAACGGGTTCTTGCCATCGCGGCGCAGTTCGCAAGCGGCCTCGAAAATTGCCTGCGCCTGCATTTCGGTTATTTCCGGATAGGAGATTCCCAAGCGACAACCTCGATGGCCCAACATTGGGTTGAATTCGTGTAAAACATTCACTTTGTCGCGCAGCACGTCAACCGGCACACCCATGACTTGCGCCAGCTCGACGATCTCGTCGTCGTTTTTCGGGAGAAACTCATGGAGCGGGGGATCGAGCGTGCGAATCGTCACGGGCAAACTTCCCATAATCTCGAGCAGGCCTTTAAAATCTTCTTTCTGCATCGGCAAGAGCTTGGCCAATGCGCGGCGCCGGCCGGCCTCATCATCGGCAAGAATCATCTCGCGCACGGCCTGGATGCGATCGCCGTGAAAAAACATATGCTCGGTGCGGCACAAACCGATTCCCTCGCTGCCAAAGGCCTTGGCGATGACCGCCTGGTCGGGTTGATCAGCGTTGGTGCGCACGCCAAGCGTGCGTACCTCATCCGCCCATTTCATCAGTTTGGCGAATTGTTGATAAATGCGCGACTCTTTGGGAGCCAACGAGCGCGCCAGCAGCACTTGCAGGACTTCAGACGGGAGCGTTTGAATCTCGCCTTGGTAAACCTCTCCCGTACTGCCGTCGATGGAAATCCAATCGCCTTCGTTAAGCTCGGTTCCATCGACTCTCAATATTCGCCGGATATGATCGATATGCAGCGCTTCACAACCTGCGACACATACTTTTCCCATCTGCCTTGCTACCAGCGCGGCATGCGAGGTCATGCCGCCTCGCGCTGTCAAAATTCCTTGGGCTGCATCCATGCCGCGGATATCGTCTGGACTGGTTTCAATACGACACAAGACGACCCGCTCACCGCGTTTTTTCCACTCGACTGCGTCTTCGGCATGAAACACGATACGCCCGGTAGCAGCGCCGGGACCGGCCGGCAACCCCATACCGAGCCGCCTTCCGGCTTGGAGCGCTTGTTCTTTCCATTTCTGGTCGAAGATCGGCCGCAGTAGCTGGTTTAACTGATCCGGTTCGATGCGCAGCAAAGCTTCTTTCTTATCGATGATCCGCTCTTCCACCATGCCGACGGCGATTCGGATAGCGGCGAAGCCGGTACGCTTACCGTTGCGGGTTTGCAGCAACCATAATTTACCGTTCTCGATGGTGAACTCGACATCCTGCATCTCGCGGAAATGCTTCTCGATGGATTTGCACACACGCTGAAGCTGCTTGGCGGCTTCGGGCATGAACTGGCCGAGCTCGGCGATTGGCTTTGGGGTGCGAATGCCGGCGACAACGTCCTCCCCCTGAGCGTTGACGAGAAACTCGCCGTAGAGTTGTTTATCGCCGGTCGCGGGATTGCGCGTGAAGGCTACCCCGGTGGCACAGTCATCACCCAGATTGCCGAAAACCATGGCCTGCACATTGACGGCGGTGCCCCAAGTATGGGGGATATGGTAGAGTTCTCGATAGGCGATCGCGCGGTCATTGTTCCAGGAACCGAACACTGCTCCGATTGCTCCCCACAGCTGGTCGCGCGGATCCTCGGGGAATTCGTTGCTCAAAGTTCTCTTAATCTCGGCTTTGTATTCCGCAACCAGTTCCTGTAAATCCGCAGCTTTGAGCTCCGTGTCGAGGCGGGCACCGCGGGCTTTTTTCTTGCGCTCGAGAATCGTCTCGAGCGGACCGACGGCGCCTTTCTCTTTCGGCTTAATGCCCATCACCACATCGGCGTACATCTGAATGAATCGGCGGTAAGAATCATAAACGAATCGGGGATTGCTCCTGCGCCGAATTAAGCTTTCCACGGTCTGATCATTGAGGCCCAGATTCAGTACCGTATCCATCATTCCGGGCATGGATTCGCGCGCACCGGAGCGGACGGAAACTAACAGGGTATTTTCCGCATCGCCAAAGCGCCGGCCAAGAATTTTCTCGATGCGCCCCAGCGCTTCGATCATTTGACCGGCGAGTTCCTTGGGGTAACGGTGTTCATGACTATCGTAATACTTGCAGACCTCGGTGGTGATCGTGAAACCGGGCGGAACCGGAATTCCGATGCGAGTCATTTCATGCAGTCCGGCCCCTTTTCCGCCGAGTAGTTCGCGCATTTTGCCGTGACCATCGGCCTTACCTTTTCCAAAAAAGTAAACGAATTTTTTCTTCTTCGGCATGTTGCATGCTCCTCGTGGGGATGAGGCACAAATGCTTTGCGCGGCCGCCAAAAATCAAAAAGCCTATACATGAATTATACGGAAGAGAAATTCTCAAGAAAGGGGGCTGACTTGATTTCTCGATCCATTTGAAACTGGATGAACCGCAACACTACAGAGCGAATTTGCTTCACCACCGACAGCGGGACCGACAAGCGCGGCGGTAAACCGTCGCCGCCAGACTGCAATGCCATTAAAATCTCGACGGCGGCGCTACTCAGCGGAAGAATCTCCCTGCAAGAACGCGAACAGGAATCGCACAGGATACCGCCGTCCAACGGACTGAAGTGCCATCGGGATACTGCCGCTTCGACGCGGTCTTTATGGCATTTTTTGCAGGTATCCAAAATCGGTTGATAACCCGTCAAGCGCAAAAGCTTGAGTTCAAATGAAGTGAGAAAGCGCAAGGAAGTACCGTTCTCCGCCAAATAACCGAGACCGTCTTTAAGATGGTGAAAAACCTCTGTGTTATCTTCCCGCTCTGCGCACAGTCCGTCGGTGATTTCAACCAAATAGGAGGCGTAGGAAATTCGCTCCAACGTGGTCGCCAACTGCCTGAAGCCGGAGATGAGATCGGCGCTCAGGATAAAAGCAAGATTACTGTGCGGACGATCTTGAAAGGAGAGATTGACCAAAGCAAAGGGCTCTAAAGAATTTACGAAGCGCTTGCGCGAGCGCATCGCTCCCTTAGCGATGCCGATAAGCTTCCCATAGTTTTCGGTAAAAAGGGAAACTATCTTGTCTGATTCGCCAAACGGCCAAGTGCGTAACACTACCGCCGGAGAATATAGGCTAACACGCATGTTTATCGTTGCGACCGCCAGCTCTCAAATTGAGTGGGCACCTTAGCATTTTTTAATATTGCAGGCAACTATTTAAAATCACAAGGAAATCTTTGATACGGCAACTTGACAGCGGAGCTTTTCGTGATTACGTTTGCGGCACTAAAGTTGGGAGAGATGCTCAGTCATGAGCGAAGAAACGAAAAATAGCGCTGAAGAAGCTGCGTCGGAAGAGAATTCTCGTCTTACGGACTCCGAGGTCGATGATCTGCGACAACAGTTGGCGGCAAAAGAGCTGGAAGCGAAAACCAATTACGACCGTTTCGTGCGTCAGGCAGCGGAACTGGATAACTTCAAGAAGCGCGCGAGCCGCGAGCGCGAAGATGCCATCCGTTACGCCAACGAATCCTTAATTAAGGACCTTTTATCAGTCGTTGACAATCTTGAGCGCGCCGTTGCACATGCGTCCGGAGACGGGAACGGTAAACCGATCGTCGAAGGTGTGGAAATGGTGCTGAAAGGCCTTTTGGATGTCCTGGCCAAGTACGGCGTCACGCAAATCTCCGCCGTCGGCCAGCCATTCGATCCGGCCAAGCACGAGGCGATGGCCCAAGTGGAAAGTCAAACGCACCAACCCAACAGCGTCGTCGATGAGCTTCACAAAGGCTATGCGCTGCGCGACAGGTTGCTCCGGCCAGCCCTGGTGAGCGTAGCTAAGGCTCCAATAACACAAGAGAAAAAAAACGAGGACAGCAAGGTTGAAAACGACCCGAGCGATGATTAAATAATTTCCGTTATCCTGTAGATACGTTGATAAAAGTATTGAGGAGTCATTGAAATGGCAAAAGTTATTGGAATTGATTTGGGGACGACCAACTCTTGCGTGGCAATCATGGAGAGCGGAGATCCCGTTGTTCTGGCCAATTCCGAGGGTAGCCGCACCACTCCGTCCGTTGTCGCTTTTACAGAAAGCGGCGAGCGATTGGCCGGACAAATTGCCCGGCGACAAGCGATTACCAATCCAGAGAATACTATTTCCGCTGTAAAGCGCTTGATCGGCAGACGCAGTGACGATGCGATGGTACAGAAGGCTTCCAGCCTTCTCCCTTATAAGATCGTTCGCAACGATAACGGCGATGCCTGGGTGGAAATTCGCGGCAAACGTTATAGCCCGGCGGAAATTTCTGCTTTTATTCTGCAAAAAATGAAACAGAGCGCGGAAGACTTTCTGGGCGAGAAGGTCTCCGAAGCGGTGATCACTGTTCCAGCGTATTTTAATGATAGCCAAAGGCAGGCCACCAAGGACGCTGGACGCATCGCCGGTCTAAACGTTTTGCGCATTATCAACGAACCCACTGCAGCCGCACTGGCCTACGGGCTGGATAAGAAAAAAGACGAGAAGATCGCGGTTTTTGACCTGGGTGGTGGCACCTTCGATATCTCCATTTTGGAGCTCGGCGACGGCGTCTTCGAAGTCAAAGCGACCAACGGCGATACTTTCCTCGGCGGTGAAGACTTCGATCAGAGAGTCATCGATTACTTGGCCGATGAGTTCAAAAAGGACCAGGGCATCGATTTGCGCAAGGATCGCATGGCGCTGCAGCGTCTTAAAGAAGCGGCTGAAAAAGCCAAATGCGAGCTTTCGTCGTCCATCGAGACCGATATCAATCTGCCCTTCATCACCGCGGACCAACAGGGTCCCAAGCACTTGAACATTAAGTTAACCCGGTCGAAATTGGAAGCGCTTTGCGCAGATTTGATTGATCGGACGGAGGGCCCGTGCCGCCAAGCGTTGAAAGATGCCGGGCTGAGCGCCGGCGATATTCACGAAGTGATCCTTGTCGGCGGCATGACCCGCATGCCGGCGGTTCAAGAGCGGGTAAAGAAAATTTTCGGCAAGGAGCCGCACAAAGGCGTGAACCCGGACGAAGTTGTCGCCATCGGCGCGGCGATCCAAGCAGCTGTGCTCAAGGGCGAGGTTAAGGACGTCTTGCTTTTAGACGTGACGCCGCTTTCACTCGGCATCGAGACCTTGGGCGGTGTATTTACCAAACTGATCGAGCGCAACACGACGATCCCGACCAAAAAGAGCCAAGTTTTTTCCACCGCGCAAGACAATCAGTCGGCGGTCTCGATTCGGGTCTTTCAGGGTGAGCGGGAGATGGCAGCTGACAATAAGTTGCTCGGACAATTTGATCTCGTCGGCATCCCAATGGCCCCGCGCGGCATGCCCCAGATCGAAGTGACGTTCGACATCGACGCCAACGGCATCGTTCACGTCGCGGCGAAAGATCTTGGCACCGGCAAGGAACAATCAATCAAGATTACAGCATCGAGCGGTCTCAGCGAAGAAGAGATCAAGAAGATGGTCGGAGACGCCGAGGCCCATGCTGCTGAGGATAAGAAGCGCAAAGACATCGTCGAAGCGCGCAACCAGCTCGATTCTCTGGTTTACTCGACCGAGAAATCGCTCAAAGAGTATGGCGACGACCTCGAAGCCGGTGTCAAAGAAAACATCGAAGTCGAACTGAAAAAGGCCAAAGAGGTTTTGGAAGGCCAGGACGCCGACGCCATGCGCAAGGCGGTGGAACAATTGAGCCAGGCGTCGCACAAGCTCGCGGAGGCGATGTATGCGAAGGCGTCCCAGCAACAAGCCGCGCAGCAAAAGGATGCCAATAACGATGGCGAGAAGGAAGCGAGTTCCGAGGGCGACAAGAAAAAGGACGATGTGGTTGACGCCGATTTTACGGAGGTCAAAGAATAGCCGCGGGGCGGTATAAAAATTATCCTCATTCAAAGCCCCTACTCCTGGACGTTGAGGAGAGGGGCTTTCTTGCTCATAGATACAAAAAAAAAGCACGGAAACAGAGGGTCGGGATTGAGCACCAAGAAAGATTACTACGAACTGCTCGGCGTGGGTCGTAGCGCCGGCGATGAAGAAATCAAAAAAGCGTATCGTAAACTTGCGCTGCAATATCACCCGGATCGCAATCCGGGGGACAAACACTCCGAAGAAAAATTTAAAGAAGTGTCCGAGGCCTATTCGGTGCTTTCCGACCCGCAAAAGCGCGCCCAGTACGATCAGTTCGGTCACGCTGCGTTCGGCGACGGCGGACCTTTCGCCGGGGGTTTCGATTTTTCCGGTGGCTTTGAGGATATCTTCGGCGACATCTTTGGCGAGTTTTTCGGTGGCGGCACGAGCCGGCGGCGTAGCCGGGGCCAAGACTTACGCTACAACCTGACCTTAAAATTCGAAGAAGCCGTTTCCGGCGTTGAGAAAAAGATCAAAATTCCGCGTCACGGGCCGTGCGAAACTTGCCGCGGCAATGGCGCCAAGCCGGGCACGGTGCCGCAGACATGCCCGAGCTGTAAGGGCCGCGGCCAGGTGAATTTCCAACAGGGTTTTTTTAGCGTCTCGCGAACCTGCAGCCAGTGCCAGGGACAGGGAACGATCATCAAAGAGCCCTGCTCAAATTGCGGCGGGGCGGGACGAGTGCGCGGTATGCACACGCTCAGCGTGAAAATTCCCGCGGGCGTCGACAACGGTTCGCGCTTGAAGCTACGCGGCGAAGGCGAGACTGCGCCGGCCGGAGGAATTCCCGGTGACCTTTACGTCGTTACTCAAGTCGAGCCCCACCCGATTTTCGTGCGCGACAATCTCGATATCATCTGTGACGTGCCGATCAGCTTCGTGCAGGCCGCCTTGGGCGCAGAAATCGACGCGCCGACGTTGGACGGCAAGGTTAAAATGAAAATTCCCGCCGGCACGCAGTCGGGCAAGGTCTTTCGCATGAGGGGCAAAGGCATAAAAGATGTTCACGGCCTGCAACAGGGAGATCAACATGTCCGCGTCACGGTAGAAACTCCGACCCGCCTGACGGCGAAGCAGAAAGAACTCTTGAAAGAGTTTGCCACTGTCGGCGGCGAAGAAGTGAATCCGCTGTCAAAAGGTTTCTTTGACAAAATGAAAGAACTGTTTGGTTAAGGAACACCGCTGCGAGAAGTCAACACCGCCAACGGCTCGCCCACGTTGTCATTCTTCAATTTTCCTGAAAATCCGATTTAGGCCAGATTGTTGTTGACCTGGGATACCGCTGTGATTAAGTTGACGGCAGGATTGGAGTCATTATGAGCGAAACCGAATGGAAAGCCGAGAGCCCTGAGAGCAAAAGTTCTCAAGTGGAAATTCCGGAAGTTCTGCCGCTCCTGCCGATCCGCGACATCGTCATATACCCGTATATGATGCTGCCTCTTTTTGTCGGCCGCGATGTGTCGATTCGCGCGGTCGAAGAGGCGCTATCGCGCGACCGTTTAATCTTTCTGGTCTCACAAGTAAATTCCGCGGAGGAAAATCCCGCGCCCGGGGATATTCATCGGGTCGGCACTATCGCTTCGATCATGCGCATGCTGAAGCTGGCCGACGGTCGGGTCAAAATACTCGTCCAAGGTTTATCCAAAGGCGAAGTCGATACCTACCTGCGCGAGAGGCCCTTCTTCGAAGTGAAGATCCGCAAGGTCATCGAGCCGACGCTAGCGGAGGTGCCCATCGAAGTCGAGGCGCTGATGCGCACGGCGAAAGAAAAGATCGAGCAAATTTTAAATCTGAAAAATCTGCCGCCCGAAATCGTCATGGTCACTGACAATATCAGCGACCCCGGTGTTTTGGCTGATCTAGTCGCCTCTAATCTACGGCTTAAAATCGAAGAGAGCCAGGCGATTCTCGAAGTCTTCGATCCCATCGAGCGTCTGAAGAAAGTCAACGAACTGCTCACCCGCGAGCTGGAGTTGTCGGCCATGCAGGCGCGCATCCAGAGTCAGGCCAAGGAGGAAATGAGCAAGACCCAGCGCGATTATTATCTGCGCGAGCAGTTAAAACAGATTCAGCAAGAGCTGGGCGAAGGTGACGAGCGCGCCGAAGAGATCGGCGAGCTCAAAAAGCAGATTGAAAAGGCCAAGATGCCTCCAGAAGTGAAGAGCGAAGCCGACAAACAGCTGCGGCGCCTCGAGCAGATGCATCCGGAATCCTCCGAAGCCTCACTGGTGCGCACCTATCTCGACTGGATCGTCGACCTGCCTTGGAGCAAACGCACCAAAGACAATTTGAATATTAAAAAGGCCAAACAAGTTCTCGACGAAGATCATTACAATCTGGAGAAAATTAAAGAGCGGATCCTCGAGTATCTGGCGGTGAACAAATTACGACGCAAGATCAAAGGACCGATTCTCTGTTTTGTCGGCCCGCCGGGCGTCGGCAAAACTTCACTGGGGCGATCCATCGCGCGGTCGTTGGGACGAAACTTCATGCGCGTGTCCCTGGGCGGCGTGCGCGACGAGGCGGAGATCCGCGGCCACCGGCGCACCTATGTCGGCGCACTGCCGGGGCGGATTATTCAAGGCATCAAGCAAGCCAATTCAAACAATCCGGTTTTCATGCTCGACGAGATCGACAAAGTGGGCGCCGATTTTCGCGGCGATCCCTCGGCCGCGCTGCTGGAAGTATTGGATCCGGAGCAGAACCATGCCTTCAGCGATCATTATTTAAATTTGCCTTTCGATCTTTCCAACGTGTTGTTCATCTGCACGGCGAATTTACTCGATCCGGTACCGCCCGCCTTGGCCGATCGCATGGAAGTCATTCAACTCTCCGGATACACCAATGAAGAGAAACTGGCGATCGCTCGGAAATATCTACTGCCGCGGCAGTTGAATGACAACGGCATTTCCACCAAACAGTTGGAGATCTCCGATGACGCGGTACTGCGCGTGATCGCCGAATACACGAAAGAAGCCGGGCTTAGAAATCTCGAGCGCGAGATTGCTTCGATTTGTCGCAAAGTGGCACGCAAAGTGGCTGAAGGAAAAGGCGAGCTCACCCGCGTGACCCGGGCCAATGTTCATACCTTTCTCGGCGCGCCGAAGTTTTTGCCGGAAGCCGAACAAGAGGAGCACGAGATCGGCGTGGCTACCGGTTTGGCGTGGACCAGCGCCGGCGGCGAGATCCTTTACGTTGAAGCCTCGCTGTCGCGCGGGCGCGGCAACCTGACGCTCACCGGCCAACTCGGTGACGTGATGAAAGAGTCGGCCCAAGCTGCGGTGAGTTACGCGCGGGCGCACGCCAAAACCCTCGGCATCGAAGCGGATTTTTACCAGAAACTCGATATCCATATTCACGTTCCCTCCGGCGCGATTCCCAAAGACGGTCCCTCCGCGGGTATCACCATGGCTACTGCGCTGATCTCTGCGCTGACCAAGCGGCCGGTCAGCCGCGACGTGGCGATGACCGGTGAGATCACGTTGCGCGGTCGAGTGCTGCCTATTGGCGGACTCAAAGAAAAATCTCTCGCGGCCTTTCGCGCTGGAATTAGAACGATCATTATTCCGGACCGCAACGAAAAGGACCTTGATGAGATTCCCAAACCGTTGCGCCGTAAGCTCAATTGGGTGGTCGCGAAAAATATGTCCGACGTGTTGAAGGTCGCACTGATTGAGCGGGGAACAGCGACGAAAACACCGCGCTCCGACCCACGCAGGCGACGGGTTCTCGCTGCGTCGCCTCGGGTCGCAAGAAAATCTCATCGGCCGCTGCGTAAAAACCATCGGGAACGATCGCTGCCGATTCGCCCTTGAACGAGCCACCGAGCCGGCGCAGCAGCGCTTCGAAGTGTTTGAACGCCGGCCGCAAACTCGAAGTTCCTCGACGTATTTGTACTCTGACTGGATGAAGCTCAGCCGCCTCGGAGAGTTCGGTTTGATCGAAAGAATTCGCCGCGCCATGCCCGCGGGTCGCGGGGTGCGCATCGGAATTGGTGATGACGCCGCCTGGGTCGGCCATCCGGCCGGCTCATCGCTTGTCACGGCGGATCTGCTGGTCGAGAAAGTTCATTTCAATCTCAAATGGATCTCGCTCTACGAGCTCGGCTATAAGTCGCTTGCGGTTAACCTGAGCGACATCGCCGCGATGGGAGGCGTGCCCGCCTACGCGATCCTGTCCCTCGGCATCCCCGGCAATTTTGACAGCAACCAAATCGATGAGTTTTATCGCGGAGTCAAAGCGCTGGCGCGAAAAAGTCGAGTCGCTATCGTCGGCGGCGATACCAACATCGCCGACTCGCTGATTGTTTCGGTTTGCGTCATCGGCCATCCGCCGCTCCGGCCGATTCGCCGCAGCGGCGCCAAGGTCGGCGACGATATTTATGTCACCGGCACGTTGGGCGATTCCGCGCTTGGTTTGAAGTTATTGCGACAGGGAAAAGGGCGGCTCAAAGGGCAAAATTTTGCCAAACTGATCGCGCGCCATCACCGACCGACGCCCAGGCTTAGCGCCGGATCGCTGCTTGCGAAAGAAGGGCTGGCGACGGCGATGATCGACGTGAGCGACGGGCTGCTGCAGGACTTGGGTCATATTTGCCGCGCCAGCGATGTCGGGGCGGTGGTATTCAACAACCAATTGCCCCTGTCGCCCGCCTATCGCGTGCTCGCCGGTAAGGACAGTACAATCCACGCGCTGAGCGGTGGTGAGGACTACGAGCTGCTGTTTTGCGCTCGGCCGAAAAATCGCGACCGAGTCGAAAAACTTCCGCGGCGGGCACATCTACGGATCACTAGGATTGGAACCTGTGCTGCAGCCAACCGAGGAATTCATGTCGTCGAAAGATCTGGAAAGCGCCTTTTTATTCGCGCCACAGGCCATGATCATTTCAGATGAAAGTAGCGCAAACCCGCGACAATCGGTATATCTATAATGTTTGGCGCTCCACATGGCGGCCATAAAAAAACCTTTGAATCATGGACTCCGAGCAGCTAGTCAAATTGCTTAACGGGGTGCGCCGAAACCGGCTGAGCGTCCCTCAAGCGTTGGTCCGGCTGCGCCATATGCCGTTTGAAGACCTCGGCTTTGCCAAAATCGACCATCATCGGGCGCTGCGCCAGGGTTTTCCTGAAGTGATTATGGGCCAGGGAAAAGAGGCCAAAGATATCGCAGCGATCGTCCGCGCGATGCGTCGGAGTACGGGGAAAATTTTGGTTACGCGCATCGACGCTGAGAAGATGGCGCGCTTGAAGCAACTCCGCACCGGCCTTAAGTTTCATACGGAAGCCCGCGCCGCGACTTGGCTCGGGAAACCGCTCAAGATCACCGGCAAAGGAACCATCTTGGTAGTATGCGCCGGCACCTCCGATATTCCCGTTGCCGAGGAGGCAGTTCTCACTGCAGCCATTACGGGTAACCAAGTGGAGCGGCTTTACGACGTCGGCGTGGCGGGGATTCACCGCGTGCTCGACAACCGGCCGCGGCTCGACGCCGCTGCGGTGCTCATCGTCGTCGCGGGGATGGAAGGGGCGTTGCCCAGCGTCGTCGCGGGATTGGTCGATAAACCGGTAATCGCCGTGCCGACCAGCGTCGGTTACGGGGCGAGCTTTCACGGCCTGGCCGCACTGTTGGGCATGCTCAATTCTTGCGCCGCCGGCGTGACGGTGGTGAACATCGACAACGGCTTCGGCGCCGGGTTTGCGGCCAGCCTCATAAACCGGGTATAAAAGGGGGGTGAGGCAGTGTTATCACTGCGGTAGAGAGGTTTTCGGAACAATCCATACGCAGAAGAACTATAAAGTCGATTTCTATCTACTCCACACCGGTCATACCGAGTGGGAATTTATTGAAAATCCAAAGCAAAATGCGCCGTCCTTTCGCTATCGCAAGTTGACCCAACCGATAGATATTTTCACATGTGTCCAGTGTTATGCGCGTCCGGCAATCCGGCAACTCTTGGATGATGATATTTCTGGCCGCCGCGAGCTCGTTGACATGCAGCCCAGGGCGAGCCACGAACAGATTTAAACCTCGAAGGTCGACGGAACATGGAGAACCAGAAGAAATACCGACTCACCAGACATCAATCTGAACTCGCCGTAAGGGTGACCGGCGATTCCCAAGCGGATCTATTTGCCAATTCGGCTTGGGCGCTCTTCGACGTCATCATGGCGGATGTGAACAGGGTCGAGACCAAAGAACGAATTCCCCTGGAGGTCGAAGGAACCGATCGTGACGATTTGATGGTCAACTGGATGCGCGAGTTGCTTTATCTCTATCAGGGCAGCGGCTATCTGTTGCGAGAATTTCTCATCCGCGAGGTCAAGGATAACTTTGTCAAGGCAGAGGTTGCCGGCGAAAAACTCGATCCAGACCGCCACGAAATTAAACAGGAGATCGCCGCTGTGGCGTTTCATAAAAGCCGCATGGAAAAAACCGGTAACCAATGGACGGCGCACTTAATTTTCGAGGTCTGACGCGCGTCGTTGCCCTCGTTAACCTAGTCAACAAGGTTTCGAGCGCAGGGAAGACATGGCGCATCTGAGCGATAACGAGTACGAAGGCACGGCGCTGATCGCCGATCCGATCCATCGCTACATCCAGTTCACCGTCCCGAAAGAAAAAGGCGAGGTCACCGAGAAAGCCTTGATCGATTCTCCCTGGGTGCAGCGTCTGCGCTATATTTATCAGTTGCAGAGCGCGCGCTGGGTCTACCCCTCAGCAGAGCACAGCCGCTTTCAACACTCGCTCGGCGCCATGCACTTAGCCGGCGAGTTCGCCAAACATCTTTACCCATCGCTGCGCAAAGTCCTCGGCGACGAGTGCCCGTCGGCCCCGTTCATAGAGGAATACATGCGGGTCACCGGGCTGTTGCACGACATCGGCCACGGCCCATTCGGCCATTTTTTCGACGATAATTTTTTAATTAATTACGATCTCACCCACGAGGATCTTGGCCAGATCATCATCCAGAAACATCTGGGCGATATCATCCGCCAACTGCGGCGCAGCCCCAGCGGTCCCTTTGCGCCCGGCGAAGAGCTAAGGCCTGAAGACGTTGCCTTCCCGATTAAAAAGAACGGCAAGGAGGACCATCGCAAGGCCAAGTGGGTGCGTTTTCTGCAACCTTTGACCGGCGGGATTTTTACCTTTGATAATCTTGACTACGTGTCGCGCGATTCTTATATGTGCGGCGTCCATCCGGGCCCCATCGACCGTGAGCGGCTGATTCACTACACGTTTTTTACGCCCAAAGGCCTCACCGTCCATAAGGCAGGCAACGGCGCGCTGACGACTTTTCTAAACGCCCGGCTCTATCTCTACACCAACGTCTACTATCACCGCACCACTCGCGCCATCGACTTGCATTTAAGAGAAATCTTTCCCGAAACCATGAAGGTTCTATTCCCAGGAAATCCCCTCGATCATATGGAGGATTATCTCTATTTGACCGATTGGTCATTGCTTGAGGACGTGTCGCGCTGGCGCCGTCGAAAAGGCGAGCTCGAAGCCCTGGCCAAGGAATGGGAATCCGTGCTGCACCGCGAGGTCAAATGGAAGATGGCCTACGACCGCACGCTGTCTCTAAACGAGCTGCGTTACGGTGTGGCGCTGATTCAGGACACCGACTGGGAAAAGCGCATCCGCAATGCACTCCCGGCGGCGGCGCGCGATTTGACCTTCCGCGTCGACATGGCCACTCAAGACCCGCGTCCGGAAAACCCGTTTGCCATGGGCAAGAAGCAAATCCACATTTACGATCCTTCGACCGGCGAGATCACCAAGGAAACTCTCGCCGAGCTCTTTGAGTTTATTCCATCTAAGGTCGTTCAGTTCCGCGTCTTCGCCCTCGATCACGAGCATGATCAGTTGCTCGCCGAAGTCGCCGAAAACGCGTTGAAGGGCCAGTCTCCGGCAGTCAAAACCAGTGTCTAGTCCCGCCCCTTTTAAAATTCCGATCGTCGACCTGCGCGCGCAATATGCTGCCATTCGCGAGCAGGTGCGCCAGGCCATCGACCAGGTAAGCGAATCGCAACAATTCATCCTCGGCCCGGCCGTTAAAGATTTCGAAGACCAAATGGCGGCATATCTTGTGTGCGGATCCGCCGTCGGCGTGGCCTCGGGCAGCGACGCGCTCTTGCTGGCGCTGATGGCGCTCGGGGTCGGGCCCGGCGACAGCGTGATCACGACGCCGTTTACTTTTTTTTCGACGGTCTCCTCCATTACGAGATTGGGTGCAATACCGTTGTTTGTCGATATCGACGCCGACAACTATCTCCTGAGCGCAAAAGGCGTCGAAGCATTTCTCGACGAACGCGGACAAAAGCAAAACAGCCGCGTGGTGCATGTCAAAACCGGCCGGTGCATTCGTGCGATTCTACCGGTGCACCTCTTTGGCCAGTGCAGCGCGATGAATGAGCTGCTCGGGTTGGCCAAGAGATATCATTTGCATATCGTCGAAGATGTCGCCCAGGCTTGCGGCGCGAGGATGGAAGTGGGCGGGGAAAATAAATTTGCCGGTGCCATCGGTGATCTTGGCTGCTTTTCTTTTTTCCCAAGTAAAAATTTGGGCGGTTTCGGCGACGGCGGCATGGTAACAACGAGCGATCCTGAATTCGCCGACAAGGTGAGAATGCTGCGCATGCATGGCGAGCGCACCAAGTATCACCATGAGGTCACCGGCATCAATTCCCGTCTCGATTCGCTTCAAGCGGCCGTCTTGGCGGTGAAACAGAAATTCCTTGAGACCTGGTGCGCCGAGCGCATTCGCCGCGCCCGGCGGTATTACGAATGGTTCAGCCAGAGCGGACTGTTGGGTCATGGTGTGCTGACCATTCCGCCGCACAGCCTCGACAAATCTCACGTCTTCAACAATTACGTAGTCCGGGTTGAACGCCGTGACGAGCTAAAGCGATTTCTCGCCGATCAAGGCATTCAAAGCGAGATTTATTACCCCCTGCCGCTGCACTTGCAGAACTGCTTCGCGGATCTCGGTTACCGGCGGGGCGAGTTTCCTCAAGCTGAGCTTGCGGCAAGCCAGGTTTTGGCCTTACCGCTCTATCCCGAGCTGGCCCCGGCCCAGCAAGAATTGGTCGTCGAAACGATTCGAGCGTTTTATCGTCGCTAACATCGTCTTCCATCTCTGCGCACCCTGTGATAAAAATTTTTCCACTTTGAAAGAGACTATGAAAGATTTGATCGCCTTGGCTTTCGACGAAAGCATCCGGGTGAAGCGAGCTTTCTTGCGCGATAATCTTGACGACCTCGCTCAGGCGATCGAGACCGTCGTCGCGGCGTTCAAAAGCGGCAATAAATTATTGCTTTTCGGCAACGGCGGCAGCGCCGCCGACGCCCAGCATATCGCTGCGGAGTTCGTCAATCGCTTCCGCATCGAACGGCCGCCTCTACCGGCAATCGCCTTGACCACCGATTCCTCCGCGCTGACGAGTATCGCCAACGATTACGATTACTCGGAGGTCTTCGCAAAACAGCTAAGAGCACTGGGTAAGGCAGGGGATGTGGCGCTGGCGATCTCGACCAGCGGCAATGCCGCCAATGTTGTCAATGCCGTACAAGTTTGCCGGGAGCTTAATATCAAAACGATCGGACTCACGGGCGGCAGCGGTGGCAAACTCGCCGGCAACACCGATCATCTGCTGCGCGTCGCCGCAACCGCCAATACCGCGCGCATCCAGGAAACTCACATTCTCATCGGCCATGTGATTTGCGAGCTGGTCGACGGGCAACTCTTCCCGGTAACCTGACAGAGCCTGCCGCGCATGCCATCGAAAAAGTTCAAGCCGCTCGACTTCACGAAAGTCCGCACCTACCCGGTGACCAAGAGATTCAGCAAAGTCGAAGCCTCGCTGCTCGGGAAAAAAATCACCAAGGGCGCGACGCTGCGTGCATTCATCCGCGGTCTGCCGGATATTCTCGCGGCCCAGAATCTCAAGGCGATCGCGCGCAAGCTCGCGGAATGCCACCGCAAGAATCGCACCATCCTGCTCGGTATGGGCGCCCACCCGATCAAAGTCGGGTTGAGTCCGCTGATCATCGATTTCATGGAAAGGGGACTGATCCACGCCATCGCGCTCAACGGCGCGGGCGTGATTCACGACTTCGAGCTCGCCTACATGGGCGAGACCTCCGAGGACGTGGCAACGACGTTGAAAGACGGCAGCTTCGGCATGGCGGAAGAGACCGGCGCCTTCATCAACCAGGCGATCATCGAGGGCTCGCAAAAAAACTTGGGTGTGGGTGCCGCAGTGGGCGCGGCGATCGTGAAAAACCATTTGCCGCATCGAAAATTGAGTATTCTCGCCGCTGCCACGCGCCTTGGCATTCCGGTCACTTCGCATATCGCCATCGGCACGGATATCATCCACATGCACCCAAAAGCCGATGGCCGGGCGCTCGGTGATTGCAGTCTCAGAGACTTTCGCACGTTAACTTCAGTCGTGGCCACGCTCCGCGGCGGGGTGTATTTGAATTTCGGTTCCGCGGTGGTGTTGCCGGAGGTGTTTCTCAAGGCCGTGAGCCTGGCGCGTAATCTCGGCAATCCCGTGGACAAACTAACGACGGTGAATCTAGATTTCCTGCAGCACTACCGGCCGCTCACAAACGTGGTCAACCGGCCGACCCTGGGCAGCGGCAAGGGGTACCACCTCACCGGCCATATGGAAATCATGGTGCCGCTGCTTTTTGCCGCGGTTTTGGAAGAATTATAGCGCAGCTCCGAAAACTGCAAGTCAGACGAACCTCTCGCCTTAACTCTTCTCTGTTCTTCCCAACAGCCGCCAAAAGGTCAGGACAGTCAAAGTCATCGAAGCCACCGAGGTCAGCGCCAAACCATGGGCGGCACCGAAGGCCGCTACGCAGGCGCCCATCACCACCGAGCCGAGCGAGCGCATACCTTGGTCCATGAGAAAAATGCTCATCACCCGGCCGAGTAACTCCCGCGGCGCTTCAATCTGAATAATCAGCCGGCTCACAGTGCGGAAAATAATCTGCATGCCGCCGAAGACACCGAGAACCAAGACCGATAGCCACTGGTGCCGCGAGAGGCAAAAAAGGATCAGCAGCGAGGGCGTGGCGAGGGCGGAAAACCAAAGCAGAGTTTGTCGGCTCCAGCGTTCTTGGAGCGAGCCCAGCACGATGAGTGAGAACACCGCGCCGACCCCCGGTGCAGCCATGAGCAAGCCCATGCCGTCCGGACCAACGGCTAAAATGTCCTTGGCGAATACCGCGAGGAAACGCGTATAGGTTCCGACAAAAATGCTGATGCCGTAGGCTGCGATGATGCTGGCTAGAATCACCGGCGCGCCGGCGATATAGTGAACGCCTTCCTTGAATTCGTTCAAGAGATTCCCTTCGCCGCTCGCCGGGGCGCTTGTCTTTAGACGCACGCCGAGCAACCCAAGAGCTGAGAGCAAAAGAGCTACACCGTAAAATAACAGACAGCCGCCGACGCCGATCCAGATAATCAACACCCCGCCGATGGAGGGACCGACGATGCGGGCGAAATTAAAGCCGATGGAGTAGAGCGACACCGCGCTCATTAACTCCGCTTCGGGTACCAGGTCGCGCAGCATCGATTGTCCGGCGGTCGGATTCATGCTGCGCAGGGTCGACCATAGGGTTTCCAATGCCACCATATGCCAGAATTCCAGCCGGCCGAAAAAATAGAGGACAACGAGGCCAAACACCGGCACACAGCAGAGAAATTGAATTGCCGTGAGCAGGCGCAGCCGGTCATAGCGGTCGACGATTACGCCGCCAACGGCGCCGAGCAAAAGGCGCGGCGCCGCCTCGCTGAAGCCGAGCAGGCCCAGCGCCCAAGCCGAACCCGTGATCTCGTAGGCGAGCCAGTAAAGCGCCACTTCGCGGACGAATTGACCGACCGAGGCGATTAAATCGCTGGACCAGAAGAGTGCGTAGTTCTTGTGCCGCAGCGGCTGGAAGACGCGAATGAGAATGCTCCGTAAAAAATTTGGCGGCTTGCCGAAAAAATCGCCCGGTTATCCGCATGTGGACAACAATGAAGCGCGCACGATTTTCGTTTCCTAGCGCTTGAACCGGCCGCCGAACTTGTTGAGGATTAGGAAAGAGCTCTTTGGACAACCTGTCGGAGTCGTTCCGGCAAACAGCCCGATATATATACCGATCACAGCCGGCTGCCTAGTGCCGGCTTTACGCTTTGCGGCTTTTTTGCTTAGATTGGCATCAATTCGGCCTATGTTGATCACTTTAACCACCGACTTCGGCCTTAACGATTCTTTCGTCGGCATAATGAAGGGTGTGATCGCGCGGATTAATCCGCAAGTCCATGTGATCGATTTGACCCATGGCATTCCGGCTCAGGATATCTTGGCCGGCGCTTTAACCCTGCGCCATTCGATTGCCTATTTTCCGGCCGGGACCATCCATATCGCCGTCATCGATCCTGGCGTCGGCGGCGCGCGCCGGCCGTTGTTGATCGAATCCAACGGTCTTTACTTCATCGGCCCGGACAACGGCGTATTGAGTTTGGCGGTCGGTAATTCCATTCCCGCCCGGATCGTGCAACTCTCCAATCCCGCTTACCATCTGCAACCGACCAGTGCGACATTTCACGGGCGGGATATCTTCGCGCCCGCGGCTGCTCATCTATCGCGCGGCGTACCGCCCGCTGAGTTCGGCGAAACAGTAGCCAGTTTCGTCAAGCTGCCGCTTCCCGGAGTCGTTCGCACGGTAAGCGCGCTGGGCGGCGAAGTAATTTACATCGACAAATTCGGCAATCTGTTTACAAATATTGAGGAGCATGATTTGACTGGGTTGGCAAGAGATCATATGGACATCGCCTTGGCGGGTCTACGTATCCGGGGCGTTGCCGCCAATTATGCCGCCGGTGGTACCGGCGAGTTCGTCGCCGTCCTGAATAGTTGGGGATTTTTAGAAATCGCCGTGGACAAAGGCAATGCAGCCGAACGCACGGGCGCGAAGGTCGGTGATAAGGTTAAAGTTACTTTTGAAAATGACAGCGCCGGAGGGCAGCCATGAGCCAACGCCTAAGCTGGGATCAATATTTCATGACCATCACACAACAAGTGGCCGAGCGCTCGACTTGCACCCGGGCCAAGGTGGGCGCAGTCATCGTGCGCGATAAGAACATACTCGCCACCGGTTATAACGGCGCCCCGGCCGGCATGCCCCACTGCACCGACGTCGGCTGCCTGATTTATGAATCCAAAACCCCCAACGGGGACACCGAGCAAAACTGCTTCCGCACCATCCACGCGGAGATGAACGCGATTGCCCAGGCGGCCAAAAACGGCGCGAGCATCAAGGACGGCGCGATTTACATCACCCACACTCCGTGCATCCACTGCCTCAAAGTATTGGTCAACACGGGAATCAAAGAAATTTACTACGAGAAGCCTTACAAGTTGCACACCCTGGACGAGTTGTTGCGCTACACTCAAGTGCATCTGTACAAAGTTGAATTGCCGATAAAATGAAAGGGCGGGAAGATTTCTCCCCCCGCCCCTTGTTAAGATCCTCGGCGAATCGCTAAATTTTACCTGTTAAGATAATTGCGATAACGAAGCCGTAAAGCGCCAGCGCTTCGAGCAACGCTAAGGTCAGAACCAACGGCAAGAAAAGCTTATCAGCCGCGTTCGGGTTGCGGCCGATGCTTTCCATCGCCGACGCGCCGACCCGTCCTTGGCCCAACGCGGCGCCAAAGGCGGCAATAGCGACGGCAACGCCGGCGGATATAGCGATCGCGACGCTCTTTTGCGAATCGCCTCCGGCGGCAGCACCCTCAGCAGCCATGGCCAAACCTGCGGCCAGCACGCCCGTGAAAAGTGTGCCGAAAAACACCATCAGTCTTTTCATCTTCCTTCTCCTTTCCAGCGATTGATGCCTGCCGCTCCTCTGTCCTCATCCTCTGCCAATCGGCCCATCGCTTAGTGCTGTGATGGATGTGCGTCCTGACCATGCTCTTCATCGTGACCGTGGCTAATCGCCAGGGCGACGTAGATCATGCTCAATAACATAAATACAAAGGCCTGAATGACCGACACCAGCGTCCCCATTATGTAAAAAAACACGGGAACAACAACTTTTGTCAGGCCGATAAATGCGCCGATGACCTCGTGGTCACCCATCATGTTGCCGAAAAGACGTAAAGAGAGCGAAACCGGCCTAAAACCGTGGGAGAAAGCCTCTAGAACAAAGAAAAACATCATCGAAATTAGCAGTACGGGCAGGAACAATGCTTTTGCGATGAAGCTCTGGCCTGGAAGACTGGTCATCGGACCGAGAAAATGCTTCAAGTAACCCGAGCGCTGCTCGCGAACGCCGATAAGGTTGTAACCGATGAATGATACGATAGCCAGTCCCAGGGTCGTGTTGAGATTGCTCGTCGGCGCGCTAAAACCCGGAAGCAAGCCACTGAGATTGGCAAACAGGATAAAAAAGAAAAAGGTCCCGAAGTATGGGACGTACTTGCGCCCTTGCTTGCCGATGATCGCATCACTCTGCCGCACCACCACGAACTCGAGCAAAAGCTCGGCAATGTTACGGGCGCCCAAACCCTCGGCCGGTACGATTGGGTCGACTGCCTTCAAAAGCGAAGCACGGGCCGCCAAAGCGAACCAGAGCAAGAGCAGCGCAACCACGACGGCAAAAAATGTGTGATCGCCAACCACGTGCTGGAAACCCTCGGGCAACAAATTATACCAGGTAAATGGATGTTCCATTATTATTCTAGGTCTCCGCTTTAACGGATTTTCGAATCGCTTCGAGAAAGATCGCCACAATCAACGTTGAAAAGCCGATGGAAAATGAGACCGCGTCAAGATCAAAACGATACAATAAAGTCGCAAGCAACCCTAAAAAAATTACAATCTTGAGAACCAGTAAGCTTATACCCGCTTTAACCCGGCCCTTTCCCGCGAGCGGAGTCAGCACCCAAGCGACGCCGAAGCTCAGCAAGAAGAAGTTTACGCCCATGAACAGTCCGCCGACCACAAGCGCGGTCGGATCAACGAGGCGGGTCCGGCCGATCGTCGCGAGCATGATGAGCAGCAATAGTCCATGCCACAGCTCAACCCGCATTATCATTTTTCTCGCTGCGGTTTCCACTACGCTTGTCTGCGAAATATCGCGCCCACCGAACCAATCTCACAAACGCCCCGACGAAGGCTAACGCGGTGCACGTGATGAGAAACCAGGGAGAACTGCCGAAGTACAAATCTGCGTAATAACCGACCACGAGGCCGCCAAGTATGGTGCCTGGTAACTCGAAAGCTACTCCTACATATAATCCCGCTCGGCGCAGGAAGGGAGTTTGATTCTTTTGCCGGCTATTGGGGCGGCCCCCAATTTTTCCCACTGGGCTAAGTTTCTAGCATGAAGGTCTGTAGGGGTCAATCTTGGGTTGCTGTTCTAGCCCAATCCTCAAAGGCGGATATCGTCTTGTCCAGATCCGCGTTTGAGTGAGCTAGAGAGACAAACATGGCTTCGAAGGGCGACGGTGGGAGATAGACCCCACGCTTCAGCATGGCGTGAAAATAGCGCGCAAATGTTTTACGATCGCATTGCCGTGCAGCGTCGGGGCTCTCGACCCGCTCGACGCCAAAAAACAATGTCATCATGGAGCCGACACGGTTGAGCGCCGCCTTGATGGCGTATTTACCAAGGACGGTACGAAAGCCGTTTTCGAGCCGGCGTGCCTTGCTCTCGAGCTTTTGATAGGTTCCGGGTCGGGCCAATTGTTCCAGCGTCGCCAAGCCGGCCGCCACGGCGAGCGGGTTGCCGGAAAGTGTTCCGGCTTGGTAGACAGGTCCCGATGGCGCCAGCATGTTCATGATTCGGCGTTTTCCGCCAAAAGCGGCCAGAGGTATCCCGCCGCCAAGGATTTTACCCAGACAGGTGAGATCCGGCGAGATGCCAAAAAGATTCTGCGCGCCTCCGAGCCCAAGACGAAAACCGGTAATGACCTCATCGAAGATCAGCAGCGCGCCGTGCTTTAAAGTGATTTCCCTTAGCGCTTTGAGAAAACCCGGCTTGGGAGCAATCACCCCCATGTTGCCGCACACCGGTTCGACAATAAGCGCAGCGACATTCTTACCATGTTTAGAAAAAACTTTTTGCAGGGATGTAATGTCGTTGTAACTAGCTGTCAACGTTTCGCGGGCAAAACCGTCCGGCACGCCTGGACTATCTGGAAGCCCCAGGGTGGCAATGCCGGAACCGGCTTTGACAAGCAAGCTGTCCGAGTGACCGTGATAGCAACCGTCAAATTTGACGATCTTGGTTCGTCCCGTAAATGCGCGGGCAAGACGGATCGCGCTCATGGTTGCTTCCGTGCCGGAGCTGACCATGCGCAACATCGTTATCGACGGCATGAGCTGCGTCACTTTTTCCGCTAAGCGCACCTCGCCGGCGGTGGGCGCGCCGAAGGTGAACCCTCGCGCGGCGCATTGGCGCACCCTTTGGACGATCTTCGGGTGCGCATGGCCGAGGATGAGCGGTCCCCAGGAGCCGACGAAATCGATATAGCGTTTGCCGTCGGCGTCGAAAATGTAACTTCCCTTTCCACGGTCGATGATCAGAGGGTTGCCGCCGACTGCTTTCCACGCGCGCACCGGACTGTTGACGCCGCCGGAAATCTTTCGTTCAGCGCGTCGAAAAATATTTTTTGAGCGGGACATAGTTTAGGAGATGGTGCTAACATCGAGATTGTGCACTGTCAACATCATCATTAAATCACCGATCGTGGCGTTTCATGAACCCTGGGGCGTTTAGCGCCGCGCTAAATTGTTTACAGTACTTGTCTAATATTGAACGGAAATCTGCGCCTAGATTAGAAAAACTGCCGGAAAGTTGAGGGAAGCATTGGACAGGCACTGTAAGTGACCACGGCGACCGGGGTCGCTACGCTGCGAATGGGAGTTGGCGATCTTGTCTTTGTCTTTAGGCCGCGCCGAATATTTCGTACGAGAATGAGCCACTACAAATTGACTAGAAAAACATTTCGTGGTGCTTTTTTTCTTGCAATGATTTTCGAAAAGGACTATTTAAAACTCTTCCGAATTCTTGCGCGCGTAACCTATCATTTTTATCTGACAGGACACGAAAAAGTTGCCACGACATTTCTTGGCGAAAACTTTTTTCCGCGTGCGGTGCGAAGTCGATAATTTTCACAGCCAGCGATCAAATCAGGCTAGACAAAATTTCAGGCAAAAGTGTTAAACAAAACTGATTTTAAAGTTATCCACAGCTGTGGATAACATTGTTTGTAACTATTGTCCCTTTTTATTCCAATTGTTCGCTAGCTTAGCGGTATCGATCATGAATAACCTGTGGCCGGAAACTGTATTGGAAATCAAGGAGAAAATCGGCAAGCAAAACTTCGAGACCTGGATTGCACCGATTCGCTTCGTGGCGAAGAACAAAAGCGAGGTACTTCTCGAAGTGCCGAATAAATTTTTTCGCGACTGGCTTACCGAGCATTACCTCGGCACGCTCGAGCATAGTTTGAGCGCGACGACGAAGCAGGAGATCAAAGTAGTTTTTCAGGTTAATGAACGAGTGACAAAGCCCCTGAACCTGGAAAAGCAAACCAAAAAAGAAGAAAAAGAACACGAGCGGCCGCAGCGCACCAGCAATCTGATCCAAAAATATACCTTTAGTAATTTCGTGATCGGTGCCAGTAATCAATTTGCCCATGCGGCCAGCGTTGCGGTGGCAAACCAGCCTGGCGACAGTTATAATCCGCTGTTTATTTATGGCGGCGTTGGCTTGGGAAAGACACACCTGGTTAATGCCATCGGCCACCAAGCTACGACACAACGGCCCGGCTTGAAAGTCGTTTACTTGAGCTCGGAATCATTCATGAACGAATTGATCGCGTCGCTCCGCCGCGACAAGATGGACGAATTCAAGAGAAAATTCCGGAACGTGGATATTTTAATTGTCGACGATGTGCAATTTATCGCCGGGAAAGAACGCACCCAGGAAGAATTTTTTCACACCTTTAACTCGCTCTATGAGTCACATAAGCAGATTGTCATTACCTCGGACAAATTTCCCAAGGAAATCCCCGGTATCGAGGATCGGCTGAGAAACCGCTTCGAGTGGGGCCTAATCGCCGACATTCAGCCGCCCGACATGGAAACCCGAGTCGCGATCTTGCAAAAAAAGGCCGAGGATGAAGGTGTCAAGCTACCTCACGACGTCGCGATCTTCCTAGCTTCAAACATCGATTCCAACGTCCGCGAGTTGGAAGGATCGCTCACTCGTCTCGGCGCCTTCGGCTCGCTGACCAAAGCGACGATCACTATCGACCTGGCAAAAGACGTTCTGCGCAATACTTTGAACTGGGCAAAGAGAGAAATAACAGTTGAAAATATTCAGAAAATGACCTGCGACTACTTCAATATTAAGCTGGGCGACCTAAAGGCAAAAAGACGCACGCAAAACATCGCCTTACCGCGCCAAGTCGCCATGTATCTCTGCCGCAAGTACACAGAGACATCCTTTCCCGCGATCGGCGACAAGTTCGGCGGTCGCGATCATTCGACGGTCATCCACGCGTCGAAAACCATCGAAAGAAAAATTAAAGAAGATCCGCATATGCAGACCACCATCGAAAAACTCGAAAGGAATCTAAACATTCGCAAGTAGCTGTGCATAAGTTGTGATTAATAGATCATTCTGGTGTGAATGATTGGGCATTTCTTTCGCGTTGATCTGGTCAAGGTTGAAAAGAGACCAAAGTCAGTAAAATAAACCACAGACTAGCTACGCGTTTTTTTTCGCAAAACCTGCCTTTTCCGCCTTATTCACACCCTCTACTATTACTCTTGGAATTTATATATATTCAAAGTGATAATAGCTGTAGAGAGGAAATGAGGAAGTATGGAAATTAAAGCCAAGCGGGAGGGGCTTCTCGCCACGCTTTATTGGACTCAGAGCATCGTCGAACGGCGCAACACCATGCCGATTCTCGCCAACGTCTTGTTCGAGGCCGTCAAAGGATCGATTCGCGTTACCGCTACGGATTTGGAAGTTGGTGTCAGGGGAGAAATTGACGGCGATGTCGCAAAAGAGGGTACGATAACCGTCAACGCTAAGAAGATCTTCGAAATAATCCGCGAAGTTCCTAACGACCAAGTGCAAATAAAACGCTTGGAAAACGACTGGGTAGAAATTCGCAGCGGCAAATCGGTGTTTAAAATCGTCGGCATCGATGCCAAGGAGTTTCCTCAGTTTCCGAAATTCGATAGCAATGCACTGTCATCTACTCCCGCATCGACGATTCGCGAAATGATCGAGCGCACGCTTTTTTCCGTTTCGACGGATGAAACGCGCTACAGTTTGAACGGCGTGCTTGTCGAACAGGGCGACGGCGGCAAGATCAGAATGGTAGCTACTGACGGCCACCGCCTAGCGTTTGAGGAAAGGTCGGTGGGCTCCTTCGGCTTGACCAAAGGGGTAATCCTGCCGCGTAAGGGATTAGCGGAATTAAAAAAGCTCTTGGAAGACGGCGCCGACGGTGCCGTGTCGCTTGGTTTCGTGGAAAACATGGGGCTGGTAACTAAGGATAAGATAGAGCTATTTATGCGTCTTATCGACGGCGATTTTCCCGATTACACTAAGGTGATTCCAAAAGGGAATCCGAGCATCGTCAAACTGGAGCATGACGAGTTGCTCCAGGCTTTGCGTCGCGTGTCTATTTTGTCGAGTGAACGGTATAAGGGCATTCGCATGGAGTTTAGCGACGGCAAAGTGGCTATCTCTGCGAACAACCCGGACTTAGGCGAGGCGGTAGAGGAAATTGAGGCTGAATATAAAGGTAAGCCGCTGTCAATCGGCTTTAATGCGCGCTATTTGATCGATGTCTTGGGAGTTTTGGGCGGCGGTGGCGAAATTGATATCGAGCTCAAAGACGAGCTGAGCCCAAGCGTAATTCGCAAGGCCGGCGTAGACAGCTACCTTTATGTTTTAATGCCAATGAGACTTTAATGTTGAGTATAGCTGGCAAAAAAAAGATTAGTAATCCGCAATAAGAATTAGCTTTTCTAGCTCCGGTACTTTGCGTCGAGCGCGTACTTTTTATCCAAGCCGACGATTTCGTTGAATTCATTGAACGGCATCAGCCGATCCAAAATCGCTAGAGTCGATCCATCTTTCCGCAAAGTCGTGTAAACATCGGTTAAAGATTTTGCCACCGAATAGAGCGGCGCCAAAGGCCAGACTACTAATTCGAAACCTAAATCCCTCAGCTCTTTCGGTCCCATCAGCGGTGTAACTCCGCGCTCCAGCATATTGGCGACCAGCGGCCCCGGCACTTCTCTAGCGATCTCTTTCATTTCCTCTTTTGATTCAGGTGCTTCAATAAACACTGCATCGGCGCCGGCGGCTTTGAAAGCGAGGCCGCGACGAATCGCCTCGGCAAGCCCTAGAGCCTGGCGCGAGTCGGTCCGCGCAACGATGAAAAAATCGCTCTTGCCCTTTGCGTCGACCGCTGCCCGCAGTTTCTTAAGTTGCTCATCGAGCGAAATGACCTGCTTACCTTGCATATGGCCGCAACGTTTTGGCCAAACTTGATCTTCCAGAAACATCCCCGCCGCGCCGGCGCGGAGCAGTTCCTCAACGGTGCGAATCACGTTGATCGAATTACCATAGCCGGTGTCGGCATCGACGATTACGGGCGTATCGACCACGGCGCAAATCCGTCGTGCTGCCGCGACCACTTCGGACTGAGTCAGCAAACCGAAATCCGGTTCACCGAGAAGCGTTGCCGACAGGCTGTAACCGGTGATGAAAATAACTTCGAAACCGGCGCGGTCGGCAATTTTTGCGCTCAGAGCGTCATAAACGCCTGGCATGATCAGCTGGCCATGCTCCTTCAAAGCCTGACGCACGAGCTGCGCTTTTTCCATATTACCTCAACTATATTCGGTACCCGCTATTGGGTTTTAAAACAGCATGATGCCCCGGATTACTTCGGTATCCGAACTCATTGCCTGCTATCTCCTTGGACCGCGGCCAAAGCCGCCCCGTTGCGGGGGCGCCTCCAGCTTGGGGGAGACGCGCAAGATTCGCGCCGACTTTAACTCAAGGACATCGTCGCCGTAGCGAGATTTGTCCAAATGGTCGCAGCGCGCTTTAATTTTATAGCGAATTTGGTGGCGGCGCACCGTGTCTGTCTTGGCGGCTTTTAGGTCTTCCAGATTGAGCTCCACATCCCCCTCGTGGCCGCGGAGCTTTACGTGAATCGTGAATCGTGAACCTTCGCCCTCTTTCGCTGAGTAATCGACTCGCTTATCGACGCTGCGAATAATATCACGGAGCAGGTTCTCTTCCTCCTGAAATACGCCCTTGCCAAACATACAGCCTCCCATTCCTGAGTTTCACTACAGCACTATGTTCGACGCGCTTGAGGTATTTAAAAAATTTACGACAAACAGGCCGGAAGATCAACGTGGAAGACATCGGGACGGCTGACTTTGGGCATTTACGGTTGGCCTCGGTCTCTTTAAGAGTGGGCCTCGGTGTTGACGAACAGCTCGTCCAACGCCATTTTGCGGCCGATCAATCCCTGCTCGTGGGAATACTGCATCAGAGTCTGTAGTGTCTTGGTGTTGACTGCGCCGAGGCCGTAAACCCATGGGTCGGGACCGAGAACTTCTTCTTGTTCCTCCAGGAAGGACCGGAACCAGGCGAGCGGCACGATGCGCGGGTTCTCCATGCGCTTGTAGGCGGCCTTTTTCGAGGCCTCGAAAGCCTGCATTAAATTGATCGGCACCCAGGGATATTGATCGACGATCTCCTGCCTGATCGCGGTGGTGTGCATGATCGGGAATATCCCGGTGCGCTTGTAATAGTCCATCTCGAGATCGCGATAGTTTGGGAACAAGCGCGTCACCCGCTTGTCCTTGTCCAGGATCGGCTGGATCAGCTCGGGGTGAATTAACGCGTCGAGCTCGCCGTCGAGGAGCATTTTTTCAACGCTCTGAGCCGGGGTGATGCGTTGGATCTTCAAATCGGCCGGGGGCGTCCAATCGACCTCTTCTTCGTCCTGTTTGAACCAGTTGACGCTGCGATGGGGCAGGCCGAATTCATGCTCCAGGATACCGCGAATCCAGAGATTGGCGGTGGCTTGAAAATTGCGCAGCCCCACTTTTTTGCCGATCAAGTCGGCCGGTTTGACGATGTCTTTAGCGGCATTTAGGAATACGAAGCCGTGGCGAAAGCGACGGTGCAGAAAGACCGGGATCGCGACAAACGGCAGGCCGGTATATTTGGCCATCAAATAATTCGACATGGACAGCTCGGCGACGTCGAACTCGCGGTTCCGTAGCGTGCGCCAATGCCGGATATCGGAAGTCATATCGGTGAGCACGGTCAGCTCGATACCATCGGCTTGAACCGTGCCTTCTTTTAAAGCGCGAATGCTTTCGTAATCACCGGTTGCCAAAGTGAGATGGACCTTTTTCATTGCGCCTATCTAGCATGGATGCTCGGTTTTGCCAAATATGCTCATAGTGAATGAATTGACTCCCCCCAACGTCTCTGTTAGTAGCCTTTGGACATTATTTTTCGAGGAGTAAGAGTCATGAAATTACGGATCTTTTTGTTCGTTGGCGTCGGCCTATTCGGATTGGCCGCGCTCGCTTCCGCGCAAGCTCCGGTGCGCATCAATTGGACCGCGGTCACCGGCGCGCAGAGCGGCATGTTTATGGCGCACCAGGAAAAATTATTTAAGAAGAACGGCTTGGACGTCGAATTCCTGCATATCCCATCGAGCTCGCGCGGCATTCAGGCGATTCTCGCCGGCGAAATTGCCTTTTCCTTCATGGATGGCTCCAATGCGACGCTGGCCAATCTCAAGGGCGCAAACCTGGCCCTGGTCGCCGGCGCCACCAACCGGCAGGTCTTTTCGCTGATGGCCAAACCGGAATTCAAAAGAATTGCCGAACTCAAAGGTAAAAAAATCGGCATCACCCGAATCGGCTCATCGACACATACCTCGGCGCTTTACGCCCTTGGATCGGCAGGGTTGAAGCCGTCGGACTATCAAATCCTGCCGTTGGTCGAGGTGCCGAATATTTTTACTGCGCTGGCAGCAGGCCAGATCGATGCCGGGATCATGTCGCCGCCGACCAACTCGCGGGCGAAAAAGGCCGGATTCGTCGAGCTGATGAACATCGCTAAAGAGGGTCCGGAATTCGTCTCCGTCGCCGTGGGCACGACCCGAAGCTACATCAAGGCCCATGAGGACATCGTCCGGCGCGTCGTGCGTTCCTACGCGGAAGGCGTGCAACTCTTCAAATCCAACAAAGCCGCCTCCTTGAGAATGATCCAGAACCAGCTCAAAGTAAAAGAGCCGGAGATCCAGGAGGACACCTACAACCAATTTCGTGAATATTTAGAGTATCCGCCTTACGTTAGCCGTAAAGGCATGCAAGCCGTGCTCGACGGGATTGCGGAGAAAAACCCGGCGGCAAGAAACGTCAAGCCGGAGGATTTTCTCGACATGCGCTTCGTCGCCGAGCTCGATAAGAAAGGCGGAAAATAGGCTGGCACCGCGGAGACTCACGCGGGCGACTGCGGTACCGCGCCTGTCGTCGAATGGCGCCGCTAATGCGCCGCGCCGGCCCGCTTTTTCGTCTCCAACCCCAATCCGACGATGAACGACGGATTGACCGTGCACATGGTATAAAGCTCTTCCGCCGTGCAGCCGAATGCCGCCATATAGCCGCGCAGCAGACGGAGCGACTCGACCGAATTCGGGAACAGCGGCTCGCCCGCGTCCGACGACAGTGTGCAGTGCTCGGGTCCGACGATGCGAATCGCTTTATACATGATTGCCGGGTCGATGCCGAGAAGCGGCGACAATTCGTCGAAAGTGAAGTTGAGCCACAGGCCGGCCGCGCCGGCGTCTTTCATTTCCTCAATGGTCAAATTGACGAAGGGGCTGAAGGGATGGTCGACGACGCCCTTTTTGAAACCGATCTTTTGGCTGAACTCCGCCATCGCCCTGAACTCCGCTTTGGTCGGATGACCAAAAAAGATCGCCGCATTGTGATCACGGGCCATGCGGAAGATCTCTTCGATTTCCGGCAAAAGCCGGTCCTTGTCGTCGAGCAGGTAATGGCCGTATTTAAGCGAGTCGGACCAGGACAGCGGCTCGGTATGAGCCTTCGGATCGGCATTCTTGTCCCAAGCGCTGGGCTTGCCGCCGACGATGGAGAGCGTGTTGGCTGAAGTGTTGTTGGGCATCCAAAGACCGACGACGCCGGCTTTGAGCATCTTGGCGGACCACGCCGGCTCGATCTTCGAGAGAAAACCCTGGGTGACCGAGCTGCCGGGCCAGACGTGCGCCGGAGTTAAACCCTTCTCTGCGCACCAGGATTCGAGCTTGCTCCGAACACCGCCAACTGTTCCCGCGGGATCCTTCCGTCCCACGATCGTCTTGTAGAGTATGCCCATCATGCCGCTTTTCGAGGCAAGCTTGGCGACGCCGAGGGCGTCCTGCTGCCCTTCGTGCGCATGGCAGTGAATATCGATGGCGCCCTCCACGCCGACCACGCGATCGAGCGAGGGGTCAACGGCCTGTTTGTAGCCGCGCCGGGCGGGATAAGAAGTCACCGAGCGAACGGAGCTCGGCGTGGAATAGTTTGGCTTTGTCTCGGTCATGATCAATCCTCCCGATTGGCGAATTGACTGGACCATAGCGCGTCTTCGGGCGGCGGGCAAATTAATTCACTCCGGTGGCCGAGCCATGCGAGTCCCGTGCAGTTTTCCGGCCGAATTCAGGAGCGCGAGACTGCCGTTCTATAAACTTGCCGGTTCGTTCGGCTCGACGCGCGCCGCGACGAATCACAAGGTTTGCACCGCAGGCTGAAGCGACTCCGCCGGCTTTCCCCGCGAATCCAAGTTGACAATTTTCACAGCCGGGTGTTATCAGCAGGATTCCGACGCACGACGACATCGAGAAGCGCGACGATAAGAGCCCTGGTCGGCAGAGGAGGAACTCATGGCACAACAGCTCAAAATCATCGATGGCGACGGCCATATTTTCGAGGACGGGGAGGCCATCGCCCGCCACTTTCCCTACAGCGCCGCGGGAGGCCGCCTGAGAAGCGGCGTATTTCCGCTGAACAGCCATATTCAATATTCGCTCACCCGCACTCCGCCGGGCGCCTTCGCCACTACTCCCGACGGTCGGTTTCAAAATCCCGGACCGGAAGGCTGGATGGAGTTCATGGATCAAGCGGGGATCGACCATGCGGTGCTCTTTCCCACCGCCGGCCAGCGCATCGGCCGGATCGTCGACCGAGACTACGCCAGCGGCGCAGCCAGGGCTTACAATGACTGGTTGGCGGAGACCTATCTTCGGCGCGATTCGCGCTTCAAGGGCGTCGCGATTCTGCCGATGCATGATGCCGAAGCCGCCTTGGAGGAATTACATCATGCCTATCAAGAGCTGGGCCTGTGCGCCGTCCTGTTCCCGGCGACGGGCGTGCACCTGAACCTCGGCGCCAAGCCCCTCTGGCCGGTGTACGCCGAAGCGGCTCGGTTGGGCTGTCCGGTGGTCGTTCACGGCGGCGGCCACTGGGACCTGGGTATGGATACGATGAACGTTTCCACCGGCGCCAACGCCATCGGCCATCCCATGTCTCTGGCGATCGCTCTGGCGGAGATGGTCTTAAACAATCTCTTTGAGCGCTGCGCCGGCCTGCGCGTGGCCTACCTCGAGGGCGGTCCGCTCTGGTTTCTCATGGCGCTCGAACGTCTGTCGCGATCCTTTGAGGCAGGCACTCCGGTCAATCCTCGCGGCGAACTGCTGCAGTTGCCGGAGGGACAAACAGTCGCGGACTACATCCGGGGGCTGGTTCAAGCAGGCCGGCTGGTCGTGGGGATCGAAGGAGGGGAGTCCGACCTCGCTTACGCGATCCAGATCGCCGGTGAGCGCGCGTTTATGTTTTCGTCGGACTTTCCGCACGAGGTGAACCTTCTGACGATTCGTAAGGAAATTCGGGAACTTTGCGAGCGCGAGGAGATTAGCGAAGCAGCCAAGCAGGCGATCCTTGCCGGCAATGCCGCCCGGTTCTACAACCTGGCCTCGGCATCCAATTAGACGCCCGTAAACAAGGAATGGCTGGCTCGCGGCATCGATGCTGAAAAAGCTCGGCTAAGGAGAGGACATGGAAATCGCCAAAATCATAGATTCCGACGGTCACGTTCAAGAGCACGACGCCGATATCAGGCCGCACATGGAGGAGCCCTTTCGCCATCGACGAGGCAGCCTGCTGCCGAGCGACGAGTGGGACTCCAGCATGTACGGCACGCTGGGGATGAAAGTCCGCGATGTGGCGATGCGGCTGGGCGATATGGACAAAGAGACCATCGACACCGCCGTGCTTTTTCCGACCAGCGCCTTTCATATGAGCCGTCTTGCGGAAAAGGATTACGCCGCGGCATACTGCCGGGCCTACAACAATTGGATCGCCGCACACTGCAACGAGAGCCCCCGGCTCAAAGGCGCGGCCCTCGTGCCGTTTCAGAATGTCGCCGCCGCGGCGGCGGAAGCGAACCGCGCGGTCACCAAGCTCGGCCTCGTCGGGGTCGCCATCGCCTCTTTCGGACTGAAAGAGCACTTGGGAAAGCCGGAATTTTGGCCGATCTACGAGGAACTGCAAAGGCTCAACGTGCCTCTTCTGGTGCACAACTCCCGCCAGGGGCCGGCAGGCGAGATCCGCTTCGACACTTTTCTCTTCAAGCACACCATCGGGCGGCCGTTCGAGACGCTGCTCGACTGCGCGTCGCTGATGTACGGCGGCGTGCCGGAAAAGTTTCCCGACTTGCGCATCGCGTTTCTGGAGTGCGGCGCGGGCTGGGTCCCCTACTGGATGGATCGGATGGACGAGGAGTGGGAGAAACGGCAATCCGAGGCGCCGTTGCTCAAGGCCAAGCCCAGCGAATACATGACCCGCGGCAACTGGTACTTTGCCGCGGAACCGGAAGAGACCACTCTGCCCTATGTCCTCGATCGCCTAGGCGAAGATGTCATTCTTTTCGCTTCGGATTACCCCCACTGGGACGGCAACTTTCCCTACATGGTCGCGACGCTGAAAGAGCGCAAAGACATTTCCGACAGCGCGAAGAAAAAAATTCTCTGCGAGAACGCCCTGCGGCTCTACGGCTGGAGCCGGTGACGATTCGCCCGCTTGCATCGCTGCGGATTTGCGATCGGGAGTTCTCGAACCGAGTCGAAGCGCCGCTCGTATCGTCACAGCCAGGCGAATTCTCGTTCCTTTGCCGGTCAGCTCATATTTTGAATCCGTGCAGCCTTGCCGGATTGTCGACGAGGATCTTTCGCAGCAGCGCCGCGTCATTGTCGACGTAGCGGTAAAGCAGCTCGACCTCTTCGGCGTCGTTCATCATGGGTTTGCTCCACTGGGGATGGGGCCAGTCGGTGCCCCAGATGATGTTGTCCGGCGCCGCCTCGATGAACGCCCTGCCGTAGGGGATCGCGTCGTCCCAACCCGAATCCATTTTCGAGTCGCGGTTGCCGTTCGACACCATCATCCACCAGTTCTCCTGCTTCAGCATGTCGAGCAGCCAACGGATCACCGGGCGGTCCATGCCGCCGTCGAAGCCGACATGGCCGAAATGATCGACGACCATCGGCACGTCCTTGAGCGAATGCAGCAAATCGGAATTTTCGAGCAGGTCGTTGCCGTTGACATGCAGGCGGGCGTGCCAGCCGAGCTCGCGCAGCCGCGCCATCGAGCGCCTGACCTCCGCTTCGCGCTGATCGAGGGTCAGAAAGCGGACGAAGTTGAAGCGCGCGCCGCGCACGCCGGCCGCGTGCATGCGCTCGAGCTCCTGGTCCGAAACCCGGTCATCGACGATGCCGATGCCGCGGTAGCGGTCGCGATCGTTCAAGCTCTCCAGAGTGTGGAGCAGCAGCCGGTGATCGCTGCCGTAAATCGCGCTATGGACGATGACGCCGCGATCGAAGCCGAGCGCCTTGTGGGTTTTTTGCGCTGCGGCGAAGGTCGCGCTTTCGATCGGCGGGTAAGGTGGGTTGGGCCGCGGCGGGAACCTCGCCGGATTTTTGTAAACGTGAAATTGGCAATCGCAGCTTCCCGCCGGCGGCGCCGGCACCGGTATGCGCGGCTGTTTGTCCCATTCGTAAAATTTCTGCCCGCCCGTCGCCATCGTCGCTTTCCTACCGATCTATCAGATTGCTATTTGAATTCGGCGTTGCCTGTTTGAATCGTTGAACCTTGGAACGACTCCACGATTCACTCAAACTGGGCTTTGATGCTGGAACCCCGCTCTTAAGCACGACGTGAACGTTTGTCAAGCGGGTTGACGGCGCGGGAGGCGGTGCTTACCTTTTAATCATAAGGAGGTACGCATTATGGAACTAGTAAGATGGGAACCGGTTACCGAATTTGGCAATATTCGTTCCGTGTTCAATGATTTGTTCGAGGACAACATGGGCCGCGCGGCCGCGCAAGCGAGCGTATCGCAAGGGTATCCGGCGGTGGATGTGTTGGAGAGCAAGGATTCTTATCTGATCCGCGCGGAGCTTCCCGGCATGAAACGGGAAGACATCAAAGTGGAAGTAAAGGACGGAACGCTGGTTCTCAGCGGGGAAAGAAAATCGGAGAAACCCGCTGAAGGCGTCGAATACCGCCACATAGAACGGGTGGCCGCGAAGTTCTGGCGCTCATTCTCCCTTCCTGAGACCGTAAAGCAGGACGGCATCGAAGCCACCTACAAAGAGGGTTTGCTCGAGATACGCGTGCCGAAGGCGGAAGAGGCCAAGCCGCGCCAGATCGAAATCAGCGTGCATTAATTGGGTTATTAAACCGTAACAAAAAAAGGGAGGCGAGCCGCCTTCCTTTTTTTGTTTAGAATTCGTCTCGGGTTATTTTCGCCGGCATGGTGCGAGCCCATTGATTCTTAAACGGCTTAAACAGTTTGAACGCCTGGAACGATTTGTACGATTGAAAGTCGTTATCCCCGCACGGCCAGACTCCAGCAGCGGCGGCACCGGCGCGCGCCGAAAGCTTTGCGGCCTGCGCATCCCGGGCAACGGTAGGCTCGGGGATTTTTCCTGCTCTTCTCGACCGACTTGAGCGGGCTCAATGTCAGCCGCAGTTCACGCACCTCGATCTCGCTGGCGCGCTCCGGGCAGTCGCGGCGGCGCCTCAGCCAGGGCCAGAAAAAAGGCGCATTGCCCGGCTTCGTGTTCGTTACGGTCCTGAATTGTCCGAGGCTGCCGCAGCCGAGCTGTTTCTGCATTGCGGCGCACTTCATGATCGCGATGCCGCTCATCTTCATGGGGCACCAGACCATGCCGCTTGGATAACCCCATTCGTCCAGCGTGACACGCTGGACCGAGCTGCGGCCGTTCGACAACCCTCTTTTTTTGCTTACGCCGGACATCGTTCCTGAACTTTCTTGCCCTCAGTATGCGCAAAATCCTTCACATCGCAAGGAAAGAAAAAAGGCGGAAAGCTCGGTGGAGGAGTCGCACTAAGGCGGTCTTGCGATACGTTCCAACGAAACCGTTCTTTGCCGCTGGGCTAGGATGGGTTGCGTCAGCGATTCGAGTCTGGACTGTCGAGCGCGCCGCTGTTAACTGTTGAATATATATGGATGTCGTTGCTCATGGTCTCTGGGGCGGCGCGCTCTTTTATTCCCAGGGGCGAAAGAAGTTTTTCGCCGGAGCTTTGATCGGCATGGCGCCCGATCTGTTATCGTTCGGCGTGTTTCACGTCACCCATCCGGGATGGATCACGATGCGTCTGGCAGGGGAAATTTCCGGGCCGCCGCCGCTGACGCTGCTTCCGCCGTACGTCTTTCACGCCTACAACGTGACTCATAGTCTCGTCGTCTGGGCCGTCGCGTTTTTACTGCTCTGGCTCGTCATGAGAAAACCGCCGTGGCTATTGGCTGCTTGGCTTTTGCATATTCTCTGTGACATTCCCACGCACGCAACGAGTTATTTCCCGACGCCGTTCTTCTGGCCGTTTCCGACCCCGTTCGTCAACGGCATTCCATGGTCCACCCCATGGTTCATGGCGGCCAATTACTCGGCGATATTTGTGGTTTACTGCTGGCTGGTTTTTTATTTCCGCAGGGTGGCTAGCTGAAGAACAGCGACGCGATGCCGCTAACCGGAGCGTATCCAGGCTGCGAATCCTGATTTTGTCGGGTTGCTTGGATCTGTTCCTGTCGGGCACTCAAGAAGCGATTGGCAAGATCATGAAGGTGGTTGATCCCCGACTTGGGCATCGATCGATCAACTAAAGATAGTCAAGGTGTCAAGGCTTGTCCCTCACGGTCGCTCACAAATAATCCCCGCATCTATGATCAAAAAGGTGTGTCATATTTAATTAGCGCTTTGAAGATGAACGCATGACATCGCGTATTGGTTAAGAGGAATTATATCTGTGGAACCGATCGCCTCAAAATTCCAAAGTCGATTGCCGTTTGGGTTGGGGTCGACGATCCGTGCGCCCGGGCGACCTCGCATGGACTCGCTATGAAATTGGACTTATTCCCTTTTCTCTTTACTCCCAAAGCACTCGCTCGTGCATCGTAAAAAAGGGGATGCGCTCCGGCGCCATGGCCATTATGCTTGTGGCGCTCGAGAATGAATGGGATCCGCAAACGGCTTTGCATAAGGCCAGAGAGCCTGGGTTTGGCTGGAATCAGAATCCGCAACTGAAGAAATATTTTAAGTCTTACATTGCCCGGCACGATTCTTGAGCTAAAGAAACTGCGTTCCTTCGACCTAGATTTGATATAGGGCTTTGGCGTTGTCGTACAAGATTTTGTCGATGATCCCCGCCTTGACCTCACCCTTGAGCCTGAGCTTTCGCAGCGCTTCGATCTCGCTCGAGGTGTCGGCATGGCCATAGTCCGAACCAATGACTAGATGATCCTCACCCGCATATTTAAGGATGTACGGTAGGTCGTCGTCGGTTTGGCAGGCGACATAAATCCGGTTGTCGCGTAACAACGACGCGCCCGCGTGCTGGTTGGTTCTTTCTAATCGTTTTGCCAGTTCCACGGCGAGATAAGGAATCCATTGCGCTCTCACCTCGATGAAACCAAATCGCAGCTGAGGAAATTTTTTGGGAACGCCGTCATGCACGATCGAGTGAAACGCAGACAGCACGGGTAATTTGAACCGAGAAAACCCGCCTTCACCTTGAAACAATTCCACCCAATCGAAATTGCCGGTCGAAGCGTGAACGCAAATAGGCAAGCCGAGCCTTTCAGCTTGCTCATAAAGCGGGAAAAAATACGGGTCGCTCAAACGCTTATCGTCGACAATACCGCGGGTAAACAGCCCGCAGGCGCCGTTCGCCTTTGCGAATTTCGCCTCGGCGATGGCTTGGTCCAGGCTCATCAGGGGCACCACGGCGACCCATCGAAGGCGGCCTTCTGCTTTGCTGCAGATATCCGTGAGCCAGCGGTTGTAGCTCCTGCAGATGGCCGTTTCGACTTCAGGGCGCTTGGTTAACGGCCGGAGAAAGAGGGATGGGTAAAGAACTTGAACATCGATATCGAGTTCATCCATGTGTTTCAGGCGAAGTTCAATGTCTTGCATCTCGCGCGAAGCCGCGGGGATGTCCTTGTTAACGTTGACCCCTCGACTGAACACCCTTCCATCAACTAACCAGAATTCTCGCCCTCCTTGGCCCGGAGACATTCGAAGCGGGCGGAGCTCGGCCTCTCCCGGCTCCATGTATTCCCAGGTGCGTTCGGTTTCGATGACGTGGGCGTCTGCATCGATCGTAGCCATAATCCGTTTTTTCTCCTTGAATGGCGCAATCTAAGGCGTCTCCAAATAAACGATCTCGGGTTCGTGAACCGCTTTGAAACTTTTTGGCTTGTCCAAAACAGCCTGGCTCAAGTCCCGGCCTGATAGCAGTTCATACAGCAGTCCGATAGCCTGTGGACTGTTCTTGCGTGCCAGGCCGTGGGCCCGACCCATCTCCTGGATTTGGCTTGCCAGGCCAATCAGGGGTAACGGAACATTTAACTGGTTGGCGACCTTCAATGCCTGCCGAATATCCTTGTAGCTATTGCTCAGAGCGCCACCGTTATTATTGTTTCGCTGTAGGAATTCTTCCAAGCGCGTCGCCGATGCCTGTGATCCCGTGGTCTGGAGTAACTTGAGAAACAGCTCCGGGTTGATCCCTTGCGCCAAGAGCCAGGTGCACACCTCGGCATTCAAAATGCTGCTCACGGTCGAAAACATGATGACCGCGATTTTTAGAGCCTTGGGCATCCACGGTTCCGGCAAACAAAGGACCTTCTGCGCGAGGCCCCGAAGCAACTCCGAGCACGCCTCCACCGTTTCTCTCTTGCCTCCGATCGCAATCGACAGCATTCCCTTGGGTATCGTTACGGCGGGTGCGCCATGGGCATGTAAGGTCCCACCAAGAAAGAACGCCTTTTTCTCGTTGACGTCGCGCTCGATGTCACGCGCGCAATCGGGATCCGTTCCGCTGAGGTCGATATACGTAAACCCCGGCGGCAAAGAGGAGCGAATGCCTTTATCGCCAAAGTAGGCCGCTCGGACCTCGACCGAAGACGGCAAAACGGTGAGTGTGATCGGTTTCGTGGCGTCGGCGGCTGAGTCCGCCGGAGCAGCGCCCAGTTCGACTAAAGTGGAAACGGCGGTTCGATTGAGATCATAGACAGTCAAGGAGTATCCCCGATCGAGGAGCCTTTCAGCCAGCGGCTTCCCCGCATTGCCCAGACCAATCAGGCCGATTTCGCTTTTTTTGTTCATTTTTTTGATCCCTCCAGCGCCTCGGTCACAATCTGTTGCATGGCTTTGATGGCTTTCCGGTTATTGTACTTGGACAGGCTCATGTGAAAATAGCGGACTCCTTCTTGGGGCACCCATTCTCGCGGTAGATCGTCCTTCGGTATATCCATACGGAGCGAATTGGTCTCCGTGTACTTCTGCCAGGCGATTTGTCCGTCGCGGGAAAGAACCCAGTTAATGAACACTTTAGCTGCATTGGGGTGGGGCGCCTTGTTGAGATAAGCCATGCAACACGAGCCGCCTCCCATGATCTCGCCTTCCTTCATAGATTGGGAAATGAAAGCAACCGGCAGGCCCTGTTCCTTCGCTTTTAAAATGGGCTGGGCACCGCCAATGTAAAGTTGGTATTTCCCGTCCGCCAACCAGTCCGTACCCTGGCGCAGATCTCTTGTCAGTGTAACGTTCATATCTCTAAAGAGCCGCCGCAAAAATTCAGGGCCCAAATCCGGCGAGTGATAAAAAAACAAAAATATTGGAGCGCCTCCTCCGGTGGCTCGAGGATCGAAAACCACGAGCTTGCCTTTCCACTTAGGGTTTAGAAGATCGCGCCATGATCGAAATTCCTCGGGATTAACGAGTCTGGTGTTGTACGCAATTCGGTTAATTCCAACTTGCCCTGATATATTAATCACGTAGCGATTTTCAGGATCAGAAAAGGATAACTGCCCGCCCCACCATGCCGACTTTTCGGTAACTTCAGGCAGGATTAGAAGCGGGCGGATGGGATCAGCGACCCCTGCGGGATAAGACGCATACGTGCTCGCACCGCCCATAACGATATCCGTGACAAATTTTCCGGCTCGTCGTTCTCCCAGAATGCGTTTGGCATGGTTCGATCCTCGTCCGGGAAGAAAATTGAATTTGATCTCTGGAAACGATTTGCTAAACGCCTCCCATACGTGCTGGTACACGGGATTATGCGGCCCATAAACGGAGAGATTTCCTTCGTTTTTGGCGGCCTCAACGGTTGTTTCCCATTCTTTTGTTTTGCTAGTTTGACCGAATGCCGTACCAACGGCTGCGCCAATAAGTATAAAAAGTATCGGCACGTAACATTTGATATTTTTCATATGATCTCCTGCGCTTTTTCGGTGAGGGCCTTCGGGTTCCAGCTCGCAGTTATAGCAAGCGGACGTCAGTTTTGGCAATGATTGCGACCCGTGAGCTGCGTCAGAGTCATGTCGAGAAAAGCGTGAATGTAGGTGGGTTTATGAGGCGTGTCTTGCGGTACAATGCCGGCCCGCGTCATCCTACCGAGCATTTGAAATTAAGCTTCGCGTAAGCCGCCACTATGCGGAAAGGCGCGACAGCAGGACGACAGTGACAGATTTGCGTTTGTTGCGTACGCTGTTCGTGCTCGTAATATTCGCACTCATCGCAAGTCTGACATTTAGCCTTTTACCTGAAGACACCGCCGTGGTTGTTGGGCGCGTGGCTGCTGCACATCGTCTGCGATATCCCGACACACGCGGCGAGCTATTTTCCAACGCCTTTCCTCTGGCCGTTTCCGACCCCGTTCGTCAACGGCATTCCATGGTCCACGCCGTGGTTCATGGCGGCCAATTACCCGGCGCTGATCGTTGTTTATTGCTGGCTGATTTTTTTCCGCGGCAAAACTAAAGCACGTACCTGAGAAGCTTTGCCGCGCCCGGAAAGATTCTAAGCTCGTGATTGGAAGACCGCCCTTCGGTAACCCTCAGCATCGTTCAAATCCAAATTCGAAAGCCGCGCGTCAAAGCCCGACTCTCGAATTCCCCGACCCGGCCACGGCGGCTGGCGACGACGGGGAGGCGTCACGTATTTGCGGGAGTTTCCGCGGCTCCGATGCGCTGGATATATTCGTCGATCTGACTCTGCAATTGCCGCAGTTGCTCGAGAGGACCTTCGGCGAACAGGGCGAAATTCCGGGTATCACGCGTCAAGATTTCGTTGCGGTAGGATTCAAGAAGGCGCTGCATCCGCCCCATCTGTTCGATCGCCTGATAGAGTTGTTCCACCGTCTCGATCATAATGCGATCCTCAAAAGGCCCTTTTTCCTGCCGGGTCGCTGTTTGACCTGCTGAAAGAAGTCGACCATGTGATCAAAATTTTCGCTCCCATTCTTCACCACGACTATATCAAATCCAAACCGCCTGCGCATTCTGCGCTGTGAGAGCAAATTGTAAGCGGCCGGCGACAGGTCCGTTGAAAGATCGAAGTTTGACGCTGCGACAAGCACGGGGTCTATGTCGTTTGGCTCCGGCGTCCCGGTTAAAAAAACTCCCGTCCACCAGCACGGCCTCACGATGGCGCCACACACATGAGCTGAATATTTGACAAAACTTCCCGCAGCCCTTAAGCTACGGATACCTACGGAGGAATATCATGCTCTCCAAGCGTGTCGAAATTTTATTGGATCCGGCAGAGATGGAAGCGTTGCGCCGGCAGGCGAAGAAGACCAAGAAATCCGTCGGCGCCTTGATTCGCGAAGCGGTCAAAGAAAAGTTTTTGACTCCCACTCCAAAGGAACGGAAAGAAGCGTTGAAGCGTCTGTTCTCATCGCAGCGCTCGGTCAGCTTTCCGTCCTGGAACAAGATCAAAAGGGAACTGGACGATAGCATGAGGAGAGGGAGTGAGACTCGTTGACACCAATGTCCTCATTTACGCCGTCGGAAGGACTCATTCCTTGCAAGGTGACGCGCGAAGAGTACTCGATCGGATTGCCGAGGGCGCATTGCATGCCAACGTTGACGCCGAGGTGTTGCAGGAAATTCTTCACGTCTACGACGCGCGCAAGGAAAGAACCAAAGGATTCGCCACCCTTGAAGATCTTCTGGTGATTTTTCCAAACCCGATTGCGATCGCAAGGGAAGAAATCGAAAGAGCGCGCGACCTGATGCGCGCGCACTCTTTCCTCGGCGCTCGCGATGCGATCCACGCAGCCGTCGTCCAGACCCACGACCTCGAAGGAATCGTCAGCGCCGATAAAGTCTTTGACCGAATAAAAGGTGTGAAAAGGTTCGCCCTCTAGGGCTCTCCACAAGCGTCGATTCCGTCCGTTCCTCGACCTGACGGATTATCACTAACGCGAGGGATTTTATGAGCGTTGCTAATAAGCGAGCACGAAAAATTCGACCTGTTCATCCCGGTGAAATTCTGCGCGAGGATTTTCTTCCGGATTACGGACTGACGATCTCGAGTTTCGCCCGGGCCCTCGGGGTTTCCCGTCAGACGGTGAACGAGCTGCTGCGCGAACGGCGCTCGCTCAGCCCGGAAATGGCGCTGCGCCTCTCTCGTTTGTTCGGCAACAGCGCCGAATTCTGGCTCAATGCCCAGCGCGCCGTCGATCTGTGGGAGGCTGAAAAAAGCGTCAAGGACGACCTCAAGCAGATTTCCCCGTTAAATGCCGCCTAGCGGCTCGCGGCGAAAGTCGTCCAAGGGGGGTGTGGTTCACGTCGTGGCCGTGCCGCGCCAGTACCGCGCAGAGACCTGGCGGCAGGTGCGCGTCCACGAGAAACTTCATGCGAGCGGCAAGTGGATCGTTCTGGCGGCTAACATCCGGCGCGCGAATTCATGGCATGCGAGAATATCTTCGCGCTCGAGATCCGGAAACTGTCTGAGGAGATCTTCGATCGTATCGCCGCCGGCGAGATATTCGAGGATCGTCTCTACCGGATAGCGCAGCCCCCGAAGGCACGGCTTGCCGTGGCATATTTCGGGTCCACGGTGATCCGGGAAAGCAACTTGTCACTGGACATAGGCGAATTCTACACCGACGGCCGCAGGTTGCAACCCGATAGGGGACCATTCCCGTCGCTCTGGAGGCGGCCCCTATCCAGCGGCACCAGGCCGGCGGCCCGGATGAAGAATTCAATGGGCGCGCGCTCTACGCATTCTGCCGCAAGCTCATGGACCACGGCGTCTTCACGCTTTTCGACAAGCTGCACATCATCGTTTCGGCAAGCGCCGATGGGTCCGGAGGACTCCGGAAATGGGCGATCGCCTCTCACGCGCGGCGCTCCGCCCGCCCCAGAGTCCGAACTATTACCCCGGCAAATCGGTCGTCGAATGGCTCCAGGGCCCGGAACGATGCCAAGGTCCGGCTTGACCGGACGCGACCCCGAAATCCGCGCATCGTTCAAATCCAAATCGGAAAGCCCGAGTTTTTGACTTTTCGCAATTCTATCGGGGTATGCGAACGAACCCGCCATATTCGTCGAAGTGATGATCAAACGCGAAGGCGTGGTCGATACCGAGTCTTTCCATGACGCTGAAACTCGTGCAATCGACGAAGCTGAACAAATGATCTGAATAGTTCCGAAAGACTTGCAACGCCTTCTGCAAATCAGCGGGCGTAATATTTTGCAGGACGGCGGACTGTTGTCTCAGGATGGATGAAGCGACTCGCACGGCCAGCCGATGGCCGCGTGCGGTTCTGTCCCGCATTCGTATGAGGGTCGCAGTTTCCGCCAATACATAATCCGTGGTGATCAACGGCTCGCGGTTTCGGCGGAGCCATCTCATAGCCGCTTCATGGTCTGGGTCATTGGCTACGGCGACGGCAAACCATGCGCCCGTGTCGACAAAGATCACGATTCATTCCTGTAAAGGATGATGTCGTGTTCTCGTCCCGAGAACCCATCTTTCAGCCTCGTCCCAGCCCATCTCGCAATGGCGGAGATCTGTCTTTTTGCCAAAAGCCCGTCGTTACGGCCGACCGCGTGGCGCCTGCCATTCCGTTTTTTCAGAGAATCGATAAACTCCTGGACGTCTTTCAAGGACTCCTCGGACAGTCCTTCCAACGCCCGCAAGATCTCCGGTTTGCCGGCCATGGGCGCCTCCTCGATTTTCAACGTTTTTTTTGCGGCTGACTCCCAAAACGAAATATAACAGGAACCGTGGATTGACCACAATCGTTGAGTCGGGCTGACAAATAATCTTCCCTGGCGTGGCTCTTCACCCTGGAACTTTCCATGGAGTGGCTCATGAGCTTACGCTCGCCCACAGAGAATGAAAAAGCCAGCGGGAAAGATTCCCTCGCGTCCACTCGGAATGACAAGGCCTGTCATCTCGAACGAAGTGAGAGATCTTTCTCCAGTCCTATTTTTCGAAGGAGGGTTCTTCCAGGAGACTGGCAGCTCGAGAATTGATCCCTCTGCACCCAGGTTTGGGTCGAATGCGGGTTCCCGGCGCCCGCAAAGTCCAGACTCTTGCCTGATCGCAGACCCTGCTTCCGCGCACGAAGAATTCAATGGGCGTGCGCTCTACACATTGCGCCGCAAGCTCTTCGACCACGGCGTCTTCACGCTATCCGACAAGCTGAACATCATCGCTTAGGAACGCGCCGACAGGATCTGAGGACTCCGGGAATGGGCGATCGCCTCTCACGGCGCGGCACTCCGCCCGCCGCAAAGCCGATGCAATTGTCCCGGCAAATGGATCGTGGAATAGCACGTCAAAGAAGCGTACCAGGGCCCGAAAAGATACAAAGCTCGTGATTGACGGCGCTCGCTCCGGGACGCGATGTGCGATCGGGCGTTTTTATTCGCGGTATGCGCCGAACCACCGGCTTCCATTCCGTGGCTACCAGCGCGGCGACCGAAATTCAGAAGACCCCCTTTCTCACCCCGACGCAAATCCATCCGGCGCCCCCACGCCTTTTTTTTGGCCGTTTCCGACCCCCTTCGTCAACGGCATTCCATGGTCCACGCCGTGGTTCATGGCGGGAAATTATACAGCGCTGTTTGTAGTTTACTGCTAGCTGGTTTTTTGTTTCCTACAGAAAAGTCACTTAAAAAACGAATTAGGCTAAAGCGGCCCGAAGTTCAGAAATCATTTCGTCAATTCTCTCGCCCATCGGCAAAGCTACCATTACCAAATCGATCTTCCGCTTACTCGCGTAAATCGCAGCCCTGTTGCTCACCAACCCCCTTTCCTTAAGTGATGTCCATGCCTCGATATTGCAGGGATAAGCGAGGCAAACGGTGGTGGCCTTGTTATCAGAAAGAGTCGAGTAGGCTAAAACCTGCAACAGATCATCACGATGGTGCTCCCGGAGCTCATTTTCCAGCTTCGACCAACGTTGATACTGTAAAGCCTCCCAGTGATCTTTGTATTTGGCGTCAACGAAGATCGTGTGTTCTTCTTGCTCGATGACAAGATCCGGCAAAAGATATTTTTGCGATCCCAAGAATGGACGTTCCCAAGCTATAGGAGTAATGGTTTCGCGGCGGCGTCCGACACGAAGTCGCCCTCCATACCGTCTTGTGAAGCGTTGGAAGACTGTTTCTACCCACGCCTCAAAAAATTGCTCCATCGACATCGTCCATGGCAGTCCACGCCAATCTGTCAATCCCCCCAGCCCGGTCTCTTCCGTGCTCCACGTGATAGCATTTAATCCATCGACGAAAGATTTCGACGCAAGAGGTACTCGAAACCAACTATCCAATTGCTTGCGCGTAGGTCGCATCGGTGACACACCTTCGACTAAATGCAGAAGTGTCATGCAGATCTTCATGAGTTCGATAACAATTATTCCGGCATGGCGTTGCGATTCGAGCGAAGCGAGTTGTTTTCGAAGAACGTAGTGGATGGCCCCGAACAATTCGCGATTGCTGCGAAGATCAGGATAGCGGCAGGGGACATCGAGAAACTTCATTAATGGGAGTTGCTTGATTACGTAACTTTCCCAATTTATCTGTCCATGAGGTGCCGCGCGTACGGTTTCTACGATCTCAAATCGCCTCGCTAATTGATCAAGCATGGCTCTCAATCGCGGCAGAATCGTTGCCGAAAGAACCCAGTCTGGAATTTCTCTCTCCGTCTTCGGGAGTAGTGGGAGTGATAGAACCTGAGGAACGACCTTGAAACCACTGGCTCCTAAAGAACATCCCAAACCCGACCAGCCGAATCGAGGACGGACGATGAGCGTTACCTCTGCTTTTCCGGAAATAGGCGAGATTAAGGGGAATGCGCCGATTTGTGAGCCGGCCTGAAAGACAATGGAAACACGATGCCCGTCAAAATCGACTCGCGCCATAATACCGAACTGCGCTAACGTCTGTCCGTTCTGCTCGATGAAATGATGCGCGAGTTGTGCCTCGCGCGATGGATCACTCAGGTGCGCACGTGTGATTGCTGAGGCATTGACACGAGTGCTCGACGTGTCATCGAGCGGAATTGCTTCAAACTTACTTGGCTCAATCCGACGAAATAGAGAGTTTGATCGTCGGATACGGCGTCGTTGTTTTAGATCTGGACTCACTACGATTCTGCCGTCAGAGATCCCACCCACTGGCAGTAGCCTCGGATGTGATCCGAAAAGCTCGTAACGTAGCCCTGCGCAAGATATTCTTCTAAAAGAGGAATCAAATTTACGCGCAATGACTTTAGCGCTGTGGCGTCTTGCCCATCTTTGGGCAGGAAATAGGAATGGCCCGGCATCAGCGTGAATGCGTCATCAGACGCATATTCCATGAAGATCGAGAGCAACCGTCTAAATGCCTCCTCGGCTAGCTTGCTTCCACAATTTTGAACTACGGCAAACTGTGGCCAGAGTTTTACAAACGCGAAGCGCCGGCGAATGGCAATGTCTACAATCGCAATACTTCGGTCGGCGCTATTCATGGTTCCGAGAATATGGAGGTTGGGTGGTAACGCAAGCCTATTGAAAAACGGTGGACCAAAATCGTGTGACAGATTAATTGAACGTGGTTTGTCCTCCATATATTCCAAGAGAAAAACGGCCTCGCCAAGAACTTTGGCAAGATCCGCTCGATTAATCTCGTCTATGTGCAAAATGTATGGATTGGGCTTAATTTTTTCAGCTGCTGCAGCAGCTTTCATCAGTTCACCCATGACTGGCACGAACCGGAAGCCGACGTCTCCACCGGTTGCTAAAGGTGCTAAGCCACCAATAAAATTCTCGTACGTAGTATTGGGATGAAATTGAATTGATTGCCCACGGCCATGATAATGGGCCTGCAACAATTCCAGAGCCATGCGAGTCTTGCCCGTTCCCGGTGGGCCTTCGAGCACAACAAAGGCCCTTTCGGAAAGCAAGTCGGCTGCTTGGCGTGTTGTGATGTCTGGCATTAGACATTTGAAGTACTCGGACCTAATTATCTCGTAATCGTCCAAATATGGTTTCAGTGGAACAAATCCACGGTCCTCAAAATAGAGATCCAGGAATGCTTTCAGTACGAACTCTGTCGCTGTACGATCTGAATTTGGACGATAAATTGCGTGAACGTCTTTGCCGTAGCGCTTCAGCGGAGCAGCGTATAGTTGAAAGTGACTGGCAACATTTTCGGGCACTGCCAAGTCGGTGCGTGTCGGATCATGTTTTGCCCACGCCGCAAAACGTTTCTCACGCCGATTGATCGCTTCACAGATAGCCTGAGCTTTCCTCGCATGACCGGGCCTCGCAAGAATAGTTTCATCAGGGTGCAAACCGGTTGTCCCAGTTCCGAGTGCGATTAAACAGGGCTCACCTTCTACAGGGAAGATACCGACGCTCATGCCACCATAAGGTCCTGACTTTGGATTTGACGGTTCTATCAGGGTGGAGAACGGAATATTGTTCTCATCAGTAAATTTGGGGGCGCGAATTTGCACCGCTTGCCTAGCACGCTCTGGATACCGACCAGTCGATCCCCCGAACAATTCGCTGAATGCTTCTACTGCTTTCTCACTCCACATGGACAGATCGTGGTCGTAGATTAATTTGACTAGTTTCTCCATGCGTTTGACGCTCTTTTGGTTGATTAAAATCCCTCTGAACCGTCTTCCTTGCCAAGTACCACAGCAATTGCTAGCGCATTGCGTAGAATAAATGCCCCGTAGTTATCCACAAGTCTTAGAATCTCAACTGCACCAGATACACTCCAATCTGCCGAGGCAGAGAGTTCTTTGACTATTTTCGACTCATCATATCCACCCTGTGCGTCATTGAGTTCTGTTTTACGGAGAACAATCTCATATTCGCGAATTAAGGACTCTACGTATTCACCTTCTTTCATGAGCCTTACCCCCGTTTCGTCCTTGATCGCATATATTTAGTACTCTCCGAGAGGAAAAGTCGATCTAGGAAAAGTTTATGAGATCAGGCTACTTTTACAATATACTCCGGGTGTAATCATGCTTCTCGTGTAGCGACGCTTCCAGGTTACGCTGCCTGCGGATATAGGCCGCGGCGATGCCTTGTAGCGCCGGGTATCGGTTTTGAAAAGAATTATTCATTACACAAAGAGGCATCGATTACCGAAACACACGATCGGGTCAAACACGGACATGTTCATTCTCCGTAGATGGTTTCTCCCCAGCGTCACCCCGTGGACGGGTCGAGCTCCGCGGTACGCTGCTTCGATGATTTGCCTCGCCTCGAACGCGACGAAAGTGGTATTGGACGCGTTGCCACGCCAAGAATCGAGCATCACGAGTCCGTCATAACCCCTGGCGATCAACTGCTTGCGCACGCCGCCCCTCAAAGGAGTATCGAATCGCAGAACCACCCAGGCGGTCAGCTCCATCCCCGCCGGCGCACGGTCGAGCTTGCCCGCAAGTGGAGTGCCGTCGATGTCGATGCCGTTCTCGGAAAACCAGCGCCGCCACTCGGCGGGAGTGAGCGCGACATAGGGGCGCAGGCCAAGGGGATTTTTGAGCACGAGGTAAAATCGCCGGATAAACCACGGCACGTTGATCTCGTCGCGGGCGAAATTGCGCGCCCAAGTTTTGGAAGCGGCGAAATAAAAATAGCAGTGCTCTCCCACGGTGCCGTAGGACTTCGGCTGCAGATCGGCGGTTGTCGGCGACGCGTGATAAACCGGAAGCGGAGCGCCGCTCGCATCAACCACCTTGCTGGCACGAAACCAGCGCTGGAACGACTCGCTCTTTATTCCGCGCTTCGCCGGAGGGGTTGCGAGCTCGAAGGGTTCTTGGGCCGGCCGTCTTTCTCTGAGCATCGGCCGCACTTTAACAAAGCTGCGAGAATCGGTCCACTTTTTTTCGCCGTTGGCGTCCCGGTTTTTGTTTTACTGGCCGAGCCGGATTTTTGTCTTCCGTTTTCGAAGAAACCGCTCCGAGCGTTCCCGTCGCCTGGCATGAGTCCAATGGAATAGCTCTATCGCTGCGCTCGCCGAAGCGGTTCTGCCGGGACGGGCATTCAATAAATCACGGTTCGAGATTTCGACCGCGGGCGAAAAACTCGCGGGAACGCCGCCGCGTTTCGGGAATCGCCGTAACGTGCATGTGGCGTGGGATGCCTTCTTATTTTGGATCCGGGATGCCGAGCTGGCGGCAAATCTTGCGCGCGAGGAAGTCTGCGATCTCGGTGTGCCTTGGAAGCGTGGTAACACGGCGCGGATCAGCGAGATTGACGAATTTGCTGTGCTTTGCCCCCTCATCGGCGAGAACACATCCGAACCGCTCCAGGTGCCGAACGAGCTCCCGCCGCTTCACTTACACCTCGATCTGTTCGATCACGACCTTGCTCTTGGGAAGCTTCGATAGATCCACCGGCTCGCGAATCATGCGCACCGCGTCGATAAGATTTTCACGCGCCTCTTCGAGAGTCGCGCCCTGCGTCAGTGCGCCTGGAACGTCATCGGTCCACGCCACCCACCATTTGCCGTCCTTCACAAAGCTAGCCTGGATTTTCATATAATCGATCTCCTGCCGGCATTTATTTTATGCAAAACGGCCGGGCAATACCAATCCTTGGGAAATTAAACGGGATCAGGCTGCTTTTGTAATGTCGCACGTTACGGAATTGTTACGGGCGTTGTTGCTTTTTGCTCGATAATCTCAGTTGGTTTTAGGCGTATCCAATCGTCAAGTGGCCGATACATCGGTCACCGAAACAGACGCGGGCGGCCGGGCTACGGGTCGGACCTCCGCAACTCCTCGATACGACGAGATTGAGCTTCGAAAAATTCATCGTTTAAGCGCTTAGAAGGCAAATTTCTAATCCAAAACGCCGCTTCTAACTCGCAATCTGGACGATGACAAGTTATCAGAGAAGCGACAAGCTACTTATATCCGAGAAATCAATCTTCTTCGACTTCATATTTTTTCCCTTCTGTGCGGCTCGCCCGGCGCGCGCTGATCATTCGCGGACTTCTTCATCGTCTTGGTTCGATGCTTCTTGGATTTGCCCGTGTTGGCGGTGAGCACGAGCAGGTCTTGCAATCACAATCGGCTCGCGGGCTGACGAAGATCCGCGTTACGACCTGAAAAGTTTCATCGGTCGCACCGGTTTAAGATTGGCCAACGTTATCGGCGTGTAACGCCAACGGTGGGACGTCTCCTATGGTGTCGCACGACAAGAATTCGCACGACATTCCCAACGATACGAAACAGGAAATGATAAGGGAAGCGCTGCAAGTTTACGCGGCGGAGATCGCGCTCGCGGATTGCAAAAGATTCCGGCCGTTCCGCCGCCTGCCGCATGTAATATCGCAGCTCGGCGTAAAATTCGTCGGCGAGTTGCCGCGTCGCAACCCGTTCATAGTAACCCATGATCTCGTCGATATCCGAATAAACTTTCGGATGCAGGACGAGGCGCATCAGGTTCGGCGGCGTTGAATCTGTCGATCAAGTTGCTCCAGCGTGAGACCGCCGGATGGATTCGCTTCGAGGCCGGCATCGCGCCTAAGCGCCTCGGCTATGCCCTCGTCCTCGTCGTAGAGGACCGGTGGAAGCGAGCCAAGGAGGTGAGCTGCCAGAACAGCCCTGTCGTTTTCAGATAAATCTTGAGCGAGTTTCTCGATCTCAGCGATCGTAGCCATGGGACGATTATAGTAAGCTATCGCCCGGAAGCAAGCGAGCCTCAATCTCGGATAGCAACAATAGGGTTGCAGCTTTACTTTTGACTTTTCGGCTGCACCAGGGTCTAGTTTCGTGCTTTATCCCGTCGAAACATCGCGCCATTTCTTTTGCTACGCGACTTTGAAGAGGTGAGCCGGGGCCGGTTGGCCTTTGAGCTCGACCGGACCCGGCTCTTCGACGCCGGGCAATGCTGCGTCGAGATTTCGCCGTACGGCGTCGGAGATCAAGAACCGGGCTTGAAACTCCTTTGAAACGGCTTGCTGGCGTCGATCAACGCTGTCGAGTTGTAAGGAATTCCGAGGTTCAGCCGCGAGTTACTGCTCGATCCGAGTTGTCTTCGGACACCCGCCCTTCGCTTACGCGCAGCACTCGCGTGGCGCACCGGCGCGCAAACTCTTCGTCGTGGGTGGCGACAACCAGCGTGCGCCCCTCGCGGGTCAAGCCTTGGAGCAGATCGCGGAGCTCGGTGCGCCGGCCGGCATCGAGCGCCGAGGTGGGCTCGTCCAACAGCAAGAGCGGCGGGTCGACGGCCAGGGCGCGGGCGATCGCCACCCGCTGCGCTTCACCGCCCGAAAGCTCGCGCGGCAGCGCGTTGGCGCGATGCTCGACACCGAGAGCGCTCAGCAGCTCGCGCGCGCGGACTTCGGCTTCCTGGCGGGGGATGCCGCGCGCGTGCACCGGCGCGAGCCAGACGTTTTTGAGCACGGGCAGATGCTCGAAGAGATGGGGAAACTGAAACACCATGCCGACTTTCGCGCGCAAGCGGTGGAGCGCGGCCGGCGCGTGAGCGGCGCCGCCGTTGAGGGCGACTTCCTCAACCTGCAGGGTACCCGAATGAAAAGTCTCGAGCCCGGCGATCACGCGCAGCAGCGTCGTCTTGCCGACCCCGGACGGTCCCATCAGCGCCACCAGCTCGCCGCGGGTGACGTCGAACGTGACCCCGGCCAGCACCGGGCGCCGGCTGCGAAAAAGACTCACGTCGCTCAAACGAAGTGTCCAGTCGCTCACGGCGTCGGCGCCTTCCAGCGCTGCTCGAGCCGGCGCGCCAGTGCCGCCAGGGGCAGCGACATGGCGAGGTAAAGAGCGGCGCAGAGCAGGCCGGGAACGACCCAGCTGCCGGTGTTGGTGGCGAAAATCTGTGTCTGTTTGGTGAGCTCGAGCACCGTGAGCACGGAGACCAGCGAGGAGTCCTTGAGCAGCGCGATGAAGTCGTTGGTCATGGGCGCCAGGGCGAGGCGAAAGGCTTGCGGTCCGCGCACCAGCGCCAGCACCTGGCGCTCGCTGAAGCCAAGAATGCGCGCGGCCTCGAGTTGGCCGCTCGGCACCGCTTCGAGCGCGCCGCGGTAAATCTCGCTTTCGTACGCCGCGTAGTTGAGCGCCAGACCCAAGAGCGCCGCGCCGAACGCCGGCAGGCGGATGACGCCGGCGATGCCGTAGTAGAGCACGAAGAGCTGGAGCAGGATCGGCGTGCCGCGCATGACCTCGACATAGACTCGCAGGAGAGTTTGCGTAATCGCGCCGCCGTACACGCGGCCGCTCGCGATCGAGACCCCGAGGCCAACGGCGAGCGCCATCGCCAGACATGAGAGCACGATGGTCAACGCCGACGCGCGCAGAAGCGAGGGCAGATAGCGGAGCGTCGCCTCCCATTGCGAGAGCGCGGGCTTCACACTCGCCGCCGCGTCACCGCTGACCGGCGAAATAGTTTCTCCCGCCAGCACCTGGGCATGGAGCGCCGGCTGATCGTCATTCCAAACCCGCCACTTGCGAAAAATTTTTTCTAAACTGCCCTCGCGCATGGCGCCGCGCAGGATTTCATTGACTTGTTCACGGAGCTCGGTATTTCGCCTCGCCAGCACGCCGACATAGTGGCCGATCGCAACGCTTTGCGGCTGGATCGTAAAACCCGGCAGCGCCCGGGCGCGCCGCTCGGCCAGCACATTATCGAGCAGCACGGCATCGACGCGGCCGATCAGGAGGTCGCTGAAAGGGTGGACGTCGTCATCGTAAGAGACGACCTGGATGGCATGCTCGCGCTCGGCGCGGAGCAAAATTTCATAGGCGATGGTGCCGCCGAGGGTGCCGACGTGCCGGCCACGGAGATCCGCCAGCGTGGCGAAACGCGCCGAGTCGGCATCGCGCACGCTCAACACTTCGCGAAACCGATAGTACGGCAGGGTCGGCGCCATCGCCGCGCGCCGCGCCGGGGTGTCTTCCATGCCGCTCAAGCCGATCTCGGCGTCGCCGCGCTCGATGGACTGGTCGATCGACGTGAAGGTGATGTTGATAAAGCGCGCTTGACGCCCGAGCCGCCGGGCGATGAGATCGGCGATTTCGACGTCGAAACCGGCGACCTTGTCGGGCTGCGCTGGGTCCGCTTCGACGAAGGGAGCTCCCCCCTCGGGATCGCCCGCCCAACGGAACTCACGCGGCCGCTCCGACGCCTTGGCGCCAAAGGCCGGCAACAGCAATATCGCCAGCGCCGCCAGATAGGCGACTCGAGCCAAGCCTTCGATCCTGGTGCTGACATGCTTCGAACGCGCCGTCGGTGATGAAGAATCCGATTCAGAATTGATTCCGCTGAGGGCCGAGCAAAAAGTCAAAATCCTCATTTCGATTGCAGCGAAATCTATCCGATGGCCGATCGAGCTGTCAATCTTGCCTGGTCGAGAGCGATGCGAGGAGAAAAAGGCTTTAACAGCGCAGAGCCGCTTTTATTGCTTCCATGCAACGAAAGCCGACGCGGGAGCGATCGATGTTGATATAGATTGACAGCATACGCGGGAGCGCCATAAAACAGCTCCGTCATCCCACACTTGGAAAGTTTGAGAGCGGCGCATGAGCAAACATGACAACGCGGACCACCTACCGGGGCAACTGGCGGCGCCGCGGCGCAACGGCCGCGCGCTGAAACTCGGCGGCGGGCCGGCGAACTACCTGCAAAACGCGCTCAAGGCGGCGGCCGAGCCATTCAAGGGAAATACGGCCGGACGGAGCGGTTATCCCCGGCCTGTTCCCGATTCAAGCCACCGGGGTTTCGACACAGACGATTCGCGATGCCGCCGAAGCCTATCTCGGATCGCTGAGCGCGGAACAGCGGGCGCGAGCGCTGTTTCCCATCGACGCCCGGCGAGTGGCGCATGTGGAGCAATATCCACCGCACCATCATGCGCCACGGCATACCGTTCTGCGAGATGTCCGATAGACAGGTCGAGCGCGCCTTGGCGCTGCTGAAGGAAAGCTTGAGCAATCAGGGGTTCGCCACGGCCCGCGATATCATGCGTCTCAATGAAACGGTGGGGGAGATGACCGGGCGGCTCGATGAATTCGGCGACGATCTTTACTGGCTCAGCATCATGGGCGCGCCTTCGGTCACCGAGCCCTGGGGCTGGCAGATCGACGGCCATCATTTGAACGTCAATTATTTTCTATTGGGCGATCAGGTCGTGATGGCGCCGGCGTTTCTCGGCTCCGAGCCGGTATTCGCTGAAAGCGGCAAATACGGCGGCACCCGGGTGTTCGAAGCGGAAGAAGCCCAGGGGCTGGCGCTGATCCGCGCCCTCGACGCCGGACAGCGCGGCATAGCCGTGGTCTCCAAGGAGCTGCCGCGCGATCTCTTCACCTCGGCCTTTCGCGACAACCACGAGCTACGCTACGAGGGGATCGCTTACGATGAGCTGACGGCGGCGCAGCATGAGCAGCTCCTCCGCTTGGTGGAACTGCACGTCGGGCGCCTGCGGCCGGGCCATGCAAAAATTAAAATGGCCGAAGTCCTGCGCCATGTGCACAATACCCATTTCTCCTGGCGCGGCGGCGTCGAAGAAGAGAGCGTCTTTTACTACCGCGTGCAGAGCCCGGTCATCATCATCGAGTTCGATCATCAAGCCGGACAGGCGTTTCCGCAATACAAAGAACATTACCGCGACCATATCCATGTCATCGTGCGCACGCCCAACGGCAACGACTATGGCAAAGATCTTTTGCGCCGGCACTATCAGCGCGGCGATCATGCAAGGGGTCAATGACAGCCTCGGCCCGCGAATCGGTCGAGGACGCCGGGTCGCCGCCTCGGAAACGGTCTACTACCTGCGCCCCTGGGGGCGTCTGTAGAAGAACGACGCCTTGGCGTCGCCTTGCCCGGCTGCAGACTGTTTCAGCATTTTCGTGATCCTTTTTTCCATCACGTCCACGACGTAGTTGGATAACAAATGATCGCGCGTACTTTTGATCTTTTGACGGATCGCATTCCTGCGCACGTCATCTCCGACGGCCAGTCGTAAATCGTTGGTCAGCAGGGAAACGACTTTTTCCCGTCCCCGTGTTGACAATCGAAGAGAAAACCGGCCTTCCTGAGTCGGGTCGATGAAATTGTAATCAAGCTTTTTATCGATACTGCGAATAATCTTTCTCAACAGCTCTGCGCTCTGTTTAACCGCCTCTTGCTCGGTCATAGAACCTCCATGGTTTGCGGCCCAATAAGAAGCCGCCGAGGTTACCGGATGTCCTCGAGGCCTGAAAAAGCCGGCGGCAAAACTGCCCTGCTCAGCCGTGCCTGGCAAAAAGCTCAAGCGGCGGCAGTCGCTTCAGTAAACTTCTACTCCCGGCTCGTGAAGTGCAAGCAAAGAGGGGCAACCCGACCTGTTGCCCCTGAGTGATTAGCTAGATAACGGAAAAACTACCGGCGATTGCGGCCTCCGCCATCGCCGTTATCGCGCCGCGCCATCGGCTTGGCTTCGTTAACGGTCAGGGTGCGCCCGTCGAGCTGGGTGCCGTTCAAAGAGTCGATCGCTTTTTGCGCTTCGCTGCCCGAGCTCATCTCGACAAAACTGAAGCCCCGGGATTGTCCGGTAAACTTATCCGAGATCACCTTGGCCGACGCGACTGATCGGTATGCCGCAAAGATTTCCTCCAGCCGCGCCTCGGTTACCGAATCGGGCAAACCGCCGGCATATAATTGATTTCCCATGTTCTTCTCCAAAAAGAGAATTGTTGTCCAAGACCCTGAGAAGTAGGCTGCCGGTCGGAGAACATGGGCTAGTCAATGGCTGAAACCACGCTCTGGTCGGTTTATCCGTTAGGAATCGTTCGCAAGGAGAGAGACGGATTAGAGGCCTTCAACGTTTGAATCATCCTCTTTCAGAAGGCCTTTTACTGAACTAGGATCTCCACTCTACGTATTAACCGGGCCGGTGTCAATCACGCCGGCGGAACCTTGCGGATCCGGCAGCTTATCGGACCGGTGCCGCGCCAATTCTCTGGCGAACGGGGCAAGTCGGGATGGCCGCGCTCAGATGCGTTCGCAATACACCGCGCTTGCCGGATCGCCGGCTCAGTTCATCGAAGAAACTTGCTCGGTCGAGTTCGTCGGTGAAACGGTGCGCGACCAAGCGTTTCGGGTCGGCATTCGCCAAAACGGGCCCGGTCGACGCCAATAACTGCGTCATCGATTTGACCACGCGCCCCTATGGCGCCGGTTTCGTTCACCGATAGTTGAAGTCACCAATCGGCCGGCATCCATGGCGGTTTGGTGTTTCTAGGCGAGCAGGGCGGCGATGAGACCCGATAAGACAATGCCGTCGAAGGTGCCCGCGCCGCCGATGCTGGCCACCGCCGGCGCGATCTTCACGACCTGCTTCAGATGCAGCAAATCGGCGCCGATCAATGGCCCGAGGACGCCGGCGACAAAGGCCACGGGCGCGGCGAAATCCGGGATGAGCAGCAAGCTCAAACTCGCGGCGATCAAGGGTGGAATAAAGGCCGGCATCGCTATCCCTAAATTCGCCACGGGACGCGCAAGGCGAAAACAAACGGCAACGTCGACGAGCGTGACGACCAACAGAATCATGAGGGCAGCGGGCCCGCGCCGCGCGACCAGAAAACATTCATAGACCGCGAGCGCCGAGGGGATCACACAGCCGCCGGCGTTAACCGCCAGGGTCACATAGCGACGCGCACGCCGCGGCAGGGAAAACAAGCGGCCGAATCCGAACATGACGAACGGATCGACGAAGATTTCCTCGTCACGGGGAAAGCGCCTGATCGGAATATTGACCGAGCTGCCCAGGATAATTCCCACCAGAACGACGAAAGCCCCGCCCGGGCTGAGCCCGAGCTTCGCCAGGGCCGTGAGCATGAATTGGGCAAAGAAAAACGGCAGGAGAAGGAGCAGGAAGAAAACCAGAATCAGTGTCAGACAACCCGGGTAAATCATAAATCGCGACACGATTTTTCATTGCGCGTAAAAGAGGTTTCGATGCGATCCAACATCCCTGTGCAGGCTGATGGTGCAACTCCGTTGCTCGACAATGCAGCCGCCGATTCGGCCCGGGTTGACCGTGTCATCGGATGGCTCCTCGCATCTCTGAACGGAAACAGGCCGGGTGTTTCCATGATTGAATCGGGCGGGAAGGACGCATCTATGGCTGCAGGCGGTTCTACTCGCCGCCGGGCTCGCCAACCATCGCCATGCGGGTTTGAGCTCATTCAGCCGCGGCTCCGAAAGGACCTCTAGTTGCTTTTTTCAAGCGATCGGCCCCGGCTCTTCCGGGAAATCGCACCGCCATTGATTTTGCGAACTTTGAGACGCAACGCTAAGCGGATTTGCGGAACTTTTTAGCGCGGCGCACGAAGTAGTCCCACATCGATTCGAGCCGATGCGGTGTGTAGATCTGCTCGTATTTGACGGCGGCTTCTTCGTCGCTGGTCCATGACGGATCGCCGGAGGCGGCGGCCATGAGCTGAATGCGCGCGGCTTTTTCCAAAAACACCGCATAGAGCGTGGCCACTTCGATGGACTCGCCGACCACGGTGGAGCCGTGGTTTTTCATCAGCAGGCCGCGGCATTTGCCAAGACTCTTGGCGACTTCCACGCCCAGCTCAGGCGTGCGAATCAACGCGGTGGTGTAGTCGAAGGTCGGCAAGCCGTCGTAAAAAATAGTGCCTTCGTGGCTGATCGGGCGCAATTTTTGGCCGAGCGCGCCGAAGGCGGTCGCATAGGGCGGATGCGAGTGGACAACGCAATTGACATCCGGCCTGGCCTTCATGATTTCGGTGTGAATGAAAACTTCGGAGTGGCGCTCGTGCTTGCCTTCGATTTTTTTGCCGGTCTCGATATCGACAACGATGATGTGCTGCGGGCGAATCTCTTCGAAGCCGAAGCTGTGCGGCTTCATGAGTATCTTGTTCAGTCCCGGGACGCGCACCGAAACATGGCCGAGGATATTGTCCCAGTGGCCTTCGTTCGCGAGAATGTTGCAGGAATAGGCGAGCTTCTCTTTCAACTCTTTGAGGTTCGCAGCCATGATGTCTCCTAAAAAAGTGCCGAGTCGCGGGCGCTGAGGACTCTGTGTTTGTGCGATCAGTCTTAAGTTTTTGCGCGCAAGCGAAATCTTTGGATTTTGCCGGTCACGGTCTTCGGCAGGTCGTCGACAAACTCGACCCAGCGAGGATACTTGTACGGCGCCAATTTGCTCTTGACGTGATTCTGCAGCTCGAGCCGAAGCTCGGCGCTGGGCTTGTATTCGCTCTTCAACAAGACGAACGCTTTCGGTTTGAGGAGGCCGTCGGCGTCGGTGTCGCCGATGACGCCGGACTCGAGCACCGCGGGGTGTTCCATCAGCGTGTTCTCAATTTCGATCGGCGAGACCCAAAGGCCGCCGACTTTCATCATGTCGTCGGAGCGGCCGCAGTACCAGTAGTAACTGTCGGCGTCGCAGTAGTAGGTGTCGCCGGTCTTAAGCCACTCGCCCTGCATCATCTTTTTAGTCTGCTCGTGTTTGTTCCAGTAGTAAGGCGCGTTGGCGTCGCCTTTGACCAGCAAATTTCCGACTTCGCCGATCGGCACTTCGCGCCCCTCGTCGTCGACGATCTTGGCCTCGAAGGCGGGTGTCACTTCGCCGCTGCTGCCCGCCTTGGCGCGGCCCGGACGATTGGCCAGGAAATCGTGGGTTGCTTCCGTGGAGCCGACGACATCGAGCAGCTCCAGACCGGTGCGATCCTTCCATTGATGAAACAGCGCCGGCGGCAACGGCTCGCCCGAGGAGAGACAAGTCCGCAGGGAGCTTAAATCGTATTTTTTCTCGATGCGCAGAAAGCGCGCAAAAAGCGTCGGCACGGAGAAGAAGAAAGTCGGTTTGTACCTATCGATGACCTGTAGAATCTTTTCCGGGTCCGGCTTGTCCGGCCAGAGCACCGTGGCGGCGCCGAAACGGAACGGAAAGTACAGCGAGTTTCCCAGTCCGTAGGAAAAAAACATTTTCGACGCCGAGAAACAGAGGTCGTTTTCGGTCATTTTCAGAACCGGTTTCGCGAACAGGTCGGTGATCGTGATCATGTCGTGCTGGAGGTGGACGGCGCCTTTTGGCTTACCCGTGCTGCCCGAGGTGTAGCCCCAGAAACAAACATCGTCGCGAGTCGTCTTCTCGGCGGTCAGTTTGTCCGACGCTTTGGCAATCAAACTTTCGTAGGACAGCGCTTTACCTCGCGCCTTGCCGACGACGATGATCCGCTTCAAAAACGGCGTGTTGTCCCAGATCTTTTCGATCTCGGGCAGAGTCGATTCGTGCACGATGATCGCCCGCGCCCGGCTGTCGTTGATCAGATATTCATAGTCGGCGGCGAACATCCAAGGGTTGGTCGGGACCGCCACCGCGCCGATCTTGACTGCGCCGAAGAAGCTATAGGCGAACTCCGGCGAGTCCGGCACTATGACCAGCACGCGATTTTCGATCTCGATGCCGAGCTCCTTGAGGGCGTTGCCGGTGCGGTTAACTTTCTCGAAGACTTCCTGATAGTTGATCTTTTGATCTTGATAGTAGATGGCAATTTTGCCGCCGCGGCCCTGCTGGATGTTTTCATCAACGAAGGTCGTGGCGGCGTTATAGATATCAGGCAGTTCGACCGGCATTGTAGCGATTCCAAATTCCAAATTTCATATTCCAGAACTGGAATCTGGAATATGTAATCAGCGATGGCCGTTGGGCCTATTCGCCTCCGATGATTTCCGAGTGGGTCTCGGTGGCGATGACGACCGACTTGGAGTCGGTGTAATGCTCGATCGCTTCGTCGCCATGTTCTTTGCCGAGACCGCTTTGTTTCACGCCGCCGAAGGGCAGTTCGTCGTAAATGATCTGCGCGGAATTGACCCAGGTGTAGCCGGCTTCGATGTTCTCCGCGCCGTACATGGCGCGGTTGATGTCGCGCGTCCAAATCGATGAGCCGAGGCCAAATATCGAGGCATTGGCCTGTTCGATGGCCTGATCGAGATTCTTTACGCGCACGATCGGCAGCGCCGGACCAAAAACCTCTTCTTGAATCATGCGCGACTTGGGATCGACGTCCGCCACCAGAGTCGGCTGCAAGTAGAAGCCCTTGTCGTATTCGTCGCCTTTCGGCCGCTGGCCGCCGTAAATAATCTTAGCCCCGCGCTTGACCGCGTCTTCGACCTGCTCTTCGACTTCCTGTCTTTGTTCTTTAGTGTGAAGCGGCCCCATCAGCACGCCGGGTTTAATACCGTTGCCAACGCTGATCTTCTTGGCCTTTTCGACCAGCTTTTCCATGAAAGCGCCGGCGATGTTTTCAAAGAGATACAAGCGTTTGACCGCCAGGCAGGCTTGGCCACAGTTGAAAAAGCGGCCCACCGAAGCGGCGCTGACCGCGCGGTCGATATCGGCGTCGTCGCAAACGATCATGGGATCGCTGCCGCCCAGTTCCAAAGTCACATGCTTGAAATCCTTGGCGGCCGACTGCATGACCCGCCGGCCGGTATCGGTGGCGCCGGTGAAGCCGATCTTTCGCACCGTGGGATTCACCAGCAGCTCTTCGCCGACTACGCTGCCCGGGCCGGTGACGACGTTCAGCACTCCTTTTGGACCGCCGGCATCCTGGATCGCTTTGTCGATAATCTCGCAGGTGCGCAGATCGGTCAACGGCGTCGTTCCGGCCGGCTTGACCACGACGGTGTTGCCGGCGAGCAGCGCCGGGCCGAGCTTGTTGCCCATTAAAGAAACGGGAAAATTCCACGGCACGATGGAGCCGCACACGCCCAAGGGTTTGCGCAGGACAATGCCGTGGCGGCCGGTATCGAGCATGACCGCCGAGGTGCGCATGGTTTTCGCCATGCCGCCGTAGTGGTCCAGGGTGTGGACGAAGCGGCGGATTTCCAAGATCGATTCGCGCGTCGGCTTGCCCTGTTCCCTGGTCAACAAGGTGGCAAGGTCCTTTTCCTGTTGCAGAATCGTGTGTCCCGCCGACAGCAAAATGGCGCCGCGTTTGGACGGCGCCATGGTGGCCCATTTCTTCAAAGCGCCCTGCGCCGCGTCGATGGCGCGACGAATGTCGGCGATGGTTCCTTTGGGGACGCTGTCGACAAGTTCTCCGGTGGCGGGATTGCGGACTTCGGTAGTCTGTCCGCTTTCAGAATCGACTTGCGCACCGGCGATTAACATCTTGGCCATTGAGGACCCTCCTAGAGCTTAGCTCGGAAACTAGAAAAAAATCACGTTCATAGGTGGAAGTCAAGAATTCCGCCGCTGGAGCGGCGGCGAAACGGGAGATCTATTTGACAGGCGGCAAAGCGAACGATAGGTTTTTGAAATTCGTCGCGCTTCGGAGGCCGTATGTCGATGGAAGAATATATCGTCAAGGCAAGACCCGGTGTCTTGGGCGGCAAGCATGAAGAGAAGCGGCCGCTGCGCCGGCTGAGCGCGCTGCCGGTGAAAAGGCATGTCTTTATCAACCGCGATTCGCACCCGAATGCGAATATCTACGTGGCCATTCATGAAGCCGGAGACTTACCCGCGCCGGTACCCGATTATCAGTTGCCGCATTGCCACAATACCGACGAGTTTTATTACTTCGTCGGCAGCAATCCCGATCTAACCGGACTTGAAGGCCAAATCATCTTCGAGGGCAAAGTGCACAAAATTGCATCGCCGGCCTGCGTGTATATACCCATGGGCACGGTGCACGAGTATAAAGTCACCAAAGGCGCGGGCACGGTGACGGTTTTGTTCCGCGACCGCGGTTACACCCACGAAGACCGGCCTTTCGATAGCGCCAAAGGCGAGCGCGACTTTGCCAGGTACGCCGGCTATATTTTTCCTCCCGATATCCGGCCGGCGACCGAAATAAAATTTCATAGCGGCGCCGCGCCGGGCGTGCGCTACGTGTTCATCGACGGCAAGCTTAAACCCGAGGCGATGTTTTATACAGTGGTGCGCAGCGTCGAGAGCGTCAAGCGGTCCCAGGCCAACTATGTCGATTTGCACAGGCACAACTGCGACACGCAGCATATTGCCATCGGCACCGGGCCGGAGCTGACCGGGCTCAAAATCGAGTTTCAGATTCGCGACGACAAAATCGTCGTCGAGAGCCCGGTGGGCGTCAATATTCCCGCCGGAACGCCGCATTCCCAGCGCATCGTCGAGGGATCGGGTCACTTTTTCAATTTCGTGCCGAAGAGCAATTATAATGACGGCTTGGTTTAAAACGTCCGGACGGGGGGCGGCTTCCGCAAGAATAACGGCCTTATGGGTGCCGCGGAACGCCGTGGCGGTATGCGAATGGCCCGCCAATCTTGAACCCTGCGCGAGTCAAATTAATCGTTAAGGTTAGGCGGCGTTAATTTTGGATCGGAAATGGACCAGCAATGAAAAAATGGCTCAAAAAATTCGGTCTCGGAGCAGTTATCGTTCTCATCGTGCTCCAGCTCGTTCCGGCGGCGCGAACCAACCCGCCGGAGCGTGGCCAGCTAACCGCGCCCGCCGAAGTCCAGGCGGTCTTGCGCCGGTCCTGCTACGACTGTCACTCCAACGAGACGAATTGGCCCTGGTACTCGCAGATCGCGCCGGCATCGTTGTTGATGGCGCACGATGTCAAAGAAGGGCGGCAGGAAGTGAATTTTTCCACTTGGGACCAATATGACAAGCGGCGCAAGGCGCGGAAACGCAAAGAAATCGCGGAACAGGTGAAAAAGGGCGATATGCCGTTGTGGTATTACGCGGCGCTGCATCCCGGCGCCAAGTTGTCGGCGACCGATCGCGAGCTGATCATTAAGTGGGCGAAGCAGGAGTAAAGCGACCATCGATAATTTCGATGGGTCAAAAGTTGACCGCAAGGTCAACCCAAGCGCTTGATCTTCGCGGCGCTTGAGACCTATAAGATCTCGCGCGGCGCGGTTACTACCAAGGGGGTTCCGGCGGATGATGAATTGCCGGAGTGTCTCAAAGAAGACGCAAAGATTTCACGACTACCGGCCCCGGTGCCGGTTGCCAAGGTCTTCGATTTTTCATTGCAGCGAGAAATCAATCGCGAGCCGGGGGTCCAATGAGCGACGGTAAAAATGCAATAGCGGTGTTCGGCGGCGGCTGCTTCTGGTGCACGGAAGCGGTTTTCGACGAGCTGCGCGGCGTCCATGCGGTGGTGTCCGGCTACGCCGGCGGCACGACGAAGGCGCCGACCTACGAACAAGTCTGTTCCGGCAGTACCGGCCATGCGGAAGTGATTAAAATTGAATTCGATCCGAGCCAAATTTCTTTCCGCGATTTGATGACGGTGTTTTTCGCCACCCACGATCCGACCACGCTCGATCGCCAGGGCAACGACGTCGGCACGCAGTACCGCTCGGTGATTCTCTACGCCGACGAACAGCAGAAGCAAGAAGCTGCGGCGTTCATCAAGGAATTGGACGACAGCAAGACACTCAAGAATTCGGTCGTCACGAGGCTGGAACCGCTTACGGAATTTTACCCCGCGGAAGATTATCACCAGAAATATTATGCCGGTAATCCGTACCAGCCTTACTGCCAGTACATGATCCCGCCGAAGCTCGGCAAGCTGCACAAACAATTTTCCGCGCTGCTTAAATCGCACGGCAAGTCGTCCTGAATCGGCGCCAAAGTATTTTCCCAATCGGGGTGACATGGGACTCGGACGTGGTATCATGTCCTGTGGACCCGTTGCAGGGTAACGGCTCCACCGTTGTGTTCCGAGGGGATCACGAGGACAAACGATGGACGCCTTCCACTTTTTCACCAAGCTCGATCAAACGCTGCTCCTGGGATTGCGCGCGGGATCGATCGAAGAGTTGTTGACCGGCATCCGCTCGGTGCCGGACTCGTCGATCTACTTCCACACGCATCGATTTCTCTATCAGCATCACTTTCTTTCGCCGGAACCGCCGAATGATTTTGCTTATTGGGCGACCCATGTTCTGGGTGACGATAATTTGGGTGAACTGCTGTGGAGCGTCGACACCGTTCAGTTCGGCGCGATCGGCGACCTGCGAGCGAAGATGATTTCAATATTGGGAAGCCGCTTGGCGGAGAACGGCCGGCGGGCCGAATGCCAGGCGGGCGAAGAATTTCATTTTATGGCGTCGCGCTTGTTCGTCTTGCCAACCGGCTACGCGTCGCGCGACTTGGACGAGTTTGCGCGCCATCTCAACAAGGCGAGCATCAACAGCATTTATTTTCACATGTTCGACGCCAAGCTGCGTCTGAAAAACGGCGAGAACGATTTTTCCCGGTGGTTTCGCCATGTGGGCAACGAGGCCCTTGCCGATGAGACGCGGCGGCTGGACCCCTATTCTTATACCTTGGACGGACTGCGGCAGCAGATCATCGCTCTAGTGAGGCGATATGCTCACCCTTGAAGATTACGCTCCGATCGTCGGCCAAGGTTCCATCGATGAGCTCAGACTGCTGGCGGATCGTCTGCGCGGCAAGACCATTCAGAACATCAATTCGACGGCGGTCGGCGGCGGGGTGGCGGAAATTCTATCCCGCGTGGTGCCGCTCTTGAAACAGCTTGGGGTCGGCGCGGTCTGGGACGTGATCCGAGGCGACGAGAAATTTTTCGTGACGACGAAAAAAATTCATAACGGCTTGCACGGCGTGCCGGTAGATATCAGCGCGGCGGAGTACGAGCACTTTCTTGAGGTCAATCACGAAAACGCCGCGCAACTGCGCTTCGGCGATATCGTCTACGTTCACGACCCGCAACCGGTCGCGTTGGTGGAGAAAAACAAAGCTTCCGGGAAGCCTTGGGTGTGGCGCTGTCATATCGATTTTTCCCGGCCCGATCCCAAAATTTGGGAATTTCTCAGCCGGTTCATCAGCCGCTACAATGCGGCGGTGTTTTCAGCGCCGGCGTTCTCGAGAACGCTGCCGATCCCCCAAGTCCTGATTTCGCCGTCCATCGATCCGTTGAGCGACAAGAACAAAGAATTGGATGAAGAGACTATCGACGCGGTGTTTACCCGATTCGGGGTCGACCGGTCGAGACCGGTGGTCACGCAAATTTCTCGATTTGACTATCTCAAAGATCCGCTGGGCGTCATCGAGGCATTTAAACTAGCCAAAGAACATGTCGACATGCAGCTCGTGCTCGCGGGAGGGGGCGCGACCGATGATCCCGAGGGCCCGGTCATCATGGAGCAGGTCAAGGCTGAGGCCGAAAAGGATAAAGACATTTTTGTATTGTTCCTTCCGCCGGCGAGTGACGTCGAAATCAATGCGTTGCAGAGAGGCTCCACGATCATTTTGCAAAAATCTTTGCGCGAAGGTTTCGGTCTCACGGTCAGCGAGGCGCTGTGGAAGGCCAAACCGACGATCGCCAGCGCGGTGGGCGGTATACCGCTGCAGATCGCGCACAAGTACTCGGGCATTTTGACTCACTCCATCGAAGGCACGGCGCAATGGATCAAGCAGCTGATCAGCGCGCCGGAATACGCGCGCCGGCTCGGGATAAACGGCCGAGAGCATATCCGCAACAATTATTTGATCACCCGGCATATCAAAGACTATCTGCTGCTGTTCATATCGCTAATCAAAAAAGGAGACATCGTTTACCTGTGACGGCGCCGGTGGATCAAAAAGACTCCGAGCGCGGCGAGCTCAGCGGTCGACGACTGGTGATCGTTTCCAATCGTTTGCCGTTCAGTGTCGAAATCGATGATGGCCGGCTGTTGTTTCAACCGAGCGCCGGCGGTCTGGCCACGGGCCTGGCCTCGTTGCGCCAGGCGGGCAAGCAAAGCGCCGCGCTGCCGAGCGAACATTTGTGGGTCGGCTGGCCGGGCCGAAGCATCGAGAGCTCGCTCCAAGCGGAAGTCGCGCGCGAGGCCGCGGCACGGTTTCAATCCCACCCGGTGTTTCTCACCGAAGAGGAAATGGAGCATTTTTACCTGGGGTTTTGCAACTCGACGATCTGGCCGCTGTTTCATTACTTTACCTCTTACGCGGTTTACCAGCCGCCTTTCTGGGAGCAATACAAACACATCAATCAACTCTTCGCGGATGCGCTGGAGTCGGTGCTCCGGCCCGATGATGTCGTCTGGGTGCACGACTATCATCTGATGCTGCTGCCGCGCCTGCTAAAGGCGCGCCAGCGCGAATTATCGGTCGGCTTTTTTCTGCATATTCCATTTCCGTCTTTTGAAGTGTTTCGCCTGCTGCCGGGCGAGTGGCGCCGCGAAATTTTAGAGGGACTTTTAGGCGCCGATCTCATCGGTTTTCATACCTACGAATACACGCGCCATTTTTTGCAATGCGTGTTGCGAATCCTCGGCTACGAGCATCAAATGAGCCAAGTGATGACGACGGATCATGTTGTCAGAGTAGACACGTTTCCGATGGGGATCGACGTCGATAAGTTTGCCGGCGCGCCGCAAAACGAAGAGACCGGGCGGGAAATCGACGAGCTTAAAAATGCCCTTTCCGGCGTCAAACTGATCCTCTCGGTGGACCGGCTGGATTACTCCAAGGGGATTTTGAACCGCTTGGAGGGTTACGAATTATTTCTCGAAAACAATCTCGAATATCACGGCAAAGTCGCCTTGTTGATGGTGGTGGTGCCGTCGCGCATCGGCGTGCTGCAATACGATCTGATGAAACGGCAGCTCGAAGAGATGGTCGGCAAGATCAACGGTCGTTTCGGCCAGGTCGGCTGGACGCCGGTGTTGTATCAATACCGCCACGTGCCGTTTGCCTCGCTGGCCGCGCTCTACGCCGTGAGCGATGTCTGCCTGGTGACGCCGCTGCGCGACGGCATGAATTTGGTCGCCAAGGAGTACGTGGCCACGCGGGGTGACGGTGCCGGCGTGCTGATCCTAAGTGAAATGGCCGGGGCGGCGAAAGAACTTCCTGAAGCGATTATCATCAATCCCAATAACCGCGTGGAAATTGCCGCCGCGCTGAAAGAAGCGCTGGAAACCCCGCCGCAAGAGCAACAGAAGCGCCATCGGCTGATGCAGCGCCGCTTGCGTCGCTATAGCGTGACGCGCTGGGCGAGCGATTTTTTGATTACGCTGATGGCTATGCGCGAGGTGCAAAATCGCTTCGAGTCAAAGCTCTTGACCCCGGCAGCCCGGCTCGAGATTCTGGAGCGTTACGAAAACAGCCGGCGCCGGCTGTTCTTTCTCGATTATGACGGCACATTAACACCGCTGGTCCGCCATCCAGGCCTGGCCGAACTCGATGACAGCAAACGCGCACTGTTGCGCGCGCTGGCGTCCGAGCCGAAGAACAGCATAGTTGTCGCCAGCGGCAGAGAACGCCAGACGCTCGAAGACTGGCTCGGCGCTTTAGCCATCGGTTTGGTAGCGGAGCATGGGGCGTGGCTGAAATTCGCCGGCCACGACTGGCGGCGCGCAAAGCCAGTGGCCAACGAATGGAAGCGCGAACTGCTGCCGATATTGGAGATTTATGCGGATCGGTTGCCTGGCGCCCTCGTCGAAGAAAAGGAAGCTTCGGTGGCGTGGCACTATCGCATGGCGGATCCGGAACAGGCGGCGCTGTGCGCTCCGGAATTAATCGATCACCTCTTAAATATGACCGCGAAAACGGATTTGCAGTTGATTCAAGGCAATAAAGTGGTGGAAATTCGCCAAACCGGGGTCAACAAGGGTGCCGCCGCGGTATCTTGGCTGACCAACGACGATTACGATTTTATCCTGGGCATTGGCGATGACACCACCGATGAGGATTTTTTTAAAACACTTCCGGCCTCGGCCTACACCATTCGGGTCGGCATGGCGGCTACCCATGCTCAATACAATCTTCACAATAGCGATGAAGTCATCGACCTGTTGCACGCCTTCGCGGCCTTGAGAGAAGCCAAATCGGACAGGGGCGAATAGTCTGTTTCGTTGGCGCATGGCCCGCTGTCCTTATGGCAGACTAAGCGTCACTTGCGAATCAGTGCCTCGCCGCTATCGAAGGGGCAGATGAAATTTCGCTACCGCGCCAATCAGGATATTGTCGGCTGCCCAAGCGACGGTCGACTTTGGCCGGAACGCGGCGCGTCAATTTTGCGCAGCGACTTTTTTTTGGGCAACGAAAGCCGTTGCAAGCACGGCTTGAGGGCGCGAATACCGCGGCAAGGCCGCACGGTTGGCAGCGGTCTCATCGGTGGGCCATTAAATTAAAGTTTCGTTGTCGCGCTTATCCCCGGCGAAGATTTTGCATGGGGGCGGCAAGTAAAAAATCATGCGGGCAACTTGCGTCGCCCGCATGGCGTGTTAATGCTCGACGAATTAGCCGTCGACAAGACGCGAGGACGTTATGTCAACAACCGAGATAAAGGGCGGGAACAGCGACGGCGCCAGCGTCGTCATGCTTTCCGCGGGAAAATTTGTTTTCGGCTGTGTGCTCACCGCCGGGGTCCTGCTATGGGCGGGGCGGGTGGCGGCGTTGCCGCTTTGGCTGCTCGCCGCGGAAGTGTTTGCCACGATCATCGGCCTGTTTCTATTCGGCTCGTTCAAGTATCAAATCCACAAAAACGCGCTCACCTACGGCATGTCGATGGTCATCGTGGCGACTTTTGCCGGCTTGGCAAGCTCGGAATGGCACAGTCAGATTGCCGCGTCCGGCTGGTGGCCTTGGGCACGGGAGAGTCTGCTTTCGTTTCACGGCCTGGACGACGTCGTCCACGCCGACACGATGTTGTTTATTCTCGGACTGACGTTTTTCGTCGCGGTGATCGCACAGACAAGGTTGCTAGAAGGAATTACCTTTGTTTTATTGCGGCGCTACCGCGGCCATATTCTGCCGACGGTGATTTCGGTTACCGCCGTGGTCGCTTTCGCTTCGGGAATTCTCGATGGCGTGTCGATGATCGGACTGACGATTCGCACGCTGGTGATCATCATGATGCTGGCGGCTGCGCCCACGTCCGCAGTCCGCTATGCGGTCATGGTGTGTACGGTGGTGACGACTGTTTGCGGCATCTGGTTGGCCTACGGCGAGCCGCCCAATCTGATCATGAAAGCCAACTTGCATCCCTACCTCGACAATGCTTTTTTCTTGCGCTATTGCGCGCCGGCGGCGATCGCCTGCTATCTCGTCATCGCCTGGAAACTGAAGCGCAAACTGGGCGGCGGTCAGATCCATCTCGACGCCATGGATGTCATCGACGCGAACGTGGAAGACGTTCGCTTTCTCCAGGCATCGCGCCACGGCGAGGTTCTGAGCAGCATTGAGTTGGTTGAGAGCAGCGGGGATGAGCTAGGCGAGAGGGCCGATCGGGTCGTCGAGCGACTGCGCGAGGGCGAATCGCTGGGCATCGCCCTGGCGCACGAGGACGTTCCGGAAGCGACGCGCATAAAGTTGCTGGGTCACTTTGTCAGCGAGGAGCTGGCGGAGGCGCTGGACCGCCACTACCTGCTCGACGCCAGGGGCGATCACCACGGCGCCCTGGAGGCCGAGAAAGTTGTCGATCACACCATCGCCAGCTTTGCCAAGCGCCGTAAGCAGGCGCAAAAAATCGGCGCCTTGGCACTCATCCCGTTTATCGGCCTGTTGATCGCTCACGGCATCAACCATAACGTGCCGCTTTTTTTGGCTTCCTTCGGGGGCTTCTTGGTCGCCTTTCTAGGCATTTTTAACATCGCCAAGATGCGCGCGCTCGCGCTGCGCGAAGCGCGCCATGAGTACGCCGAATATTATTTTCTCTTTCCGTTGTTTCTATCGATTACACTGTTGACCAAGGCGGGGTTTTTCGACGCGCTCCAGGCGCTCATCCTTCATGGCATCGACACGCTCGGCCATGGCCATGTGGCGTTCGCCCAGTTCGTCGGTTGCACGTTTCTGTCGGCAATCCTTGACAACAACGTGGTTGCCGATTTTGCCTCGCGCGCGCTCCATCGCCTGGACATCACGATCATGCATTTGTTCGCCATGTCGCAGATCGCGGGCTACGCGCTCGGCGGCTGCTGGACGCATATCGGCTCGGCGCAATCGGTGGTGGCCTTCGCGTTTATCCGCCGCGACGTCGACGACCGATACACGCCGGTGCAATGGATCAAAGAAATGACGCCGATCATTCTCGAGATGCTGGTGTTGATCACGGTGATTATCTATGCCGAAAGCGCGCTGCTCAGCTGGCTGCACTGAATCGAGTTGGATGGATCATTGGCACATCGCGGCCGGCGCGATTAGAATTTTTCAAGGGCACGCCGCCCCGCCCCGCCCGCGACAACGGCTGGGTTAAATCCATACCGGAAACGGCGCTCTGAAAAGCGCCGTTTCTTTGTCGCTGCACCACCAAAAATTTACCGAGGCTGATTTGCGGCGAAAAAGGCGTTGACAGCCTTCCCGCGCCGTTATATCGATTCATGGTCCGTCATTCGCCAGGATTGGAAAACTCGCCGCGGTGCTAGGAACAAGGTGGTGGGGCCGTAGGGGGGGGTTGAATCGTCCCATGGTCGAGAAAATTCAGATTTCGGAATGCAGCGCGCAGGTCAATTTACGGTAGCCGGCGCTTCAAGGCTTCGCATCGCGATTGGGGGGAGCCGGCGTCAGACGAAAGCGGAGGGATCGACGATGGTCATAATCGCGTTTCTGCTATTGCTCGCTTCAGTGGTTTCAGTCGGGCCCGCTTCAGCACAGTCGGCCGAAACGTTGAGCGGGGCAAAAAAGGAAGGCGAAGTCGTCCTCTACACCACGATGACCGTGCGCGACTTCCAAGTCTTCAACAAGGCCGCCAAGGAAAAATACCCGTTTCTGACTATCCGCCATGTTTATCTCAGCTCGGCACGGCAGACCGCGCGCGTTATGCAGGAATTCCGCGCCGGGCGGGTTCAGGCCGACGTTTTGGGCAACAGCCCCGAGACTTTGATCTATTTAAGAGAGCAGGGCGTGCTCGGTGCCTATCGCTCGCCAGAGACCGCTAACCTGCTAAAGAGCACCTGGGATCCGGACGGTTATTGGTCCGGCATTACAACGGATCTTCTCGTGACCGGTTTCAATCCCAAATTGATTGCCAAAGCCGCGGTGCCCAAAAACTATGACGAATACTTATACCCGCAATTCAAGGGTCAGCTCGCCGTAAATCGCGGCGTGCCTTATCCGTTAACCGCCATGGTGTCGCTGCGCGGCGAAGAACAAGGAATCGCCTATTTTAAGAAATTCTCCCAACAAGGCTTGCAGCTGGTGGAAGGCTACACTCACACGGTCAATATGATGGCCGCGGGTGAATATCCGATGACGGCATTCATGCAAGTTTCCAAGCTCGAAGCCATGAAGCGCAAAGGGGCGCCGGTCGATTGGCTTCCCAGCGCGCCAACTTTAGCGACCATTTCCACCGTGGCCATGATTAAAAATCCGCTTCACCCGGCGGCGGCGCAATTGCTGATCGACTTCTACCTTTCAGCGGAGGGCCAGCGGGCGCTGGCTGCGGCGGGGAAAATTCCCCTGCGTCGCGGCGTTAAAAGCAAGTCACGGGAGATCGACCAATTGATGGAAACCGGCGACTTGCATGTCGTCCTGCCGGCAGGCGGTTACGACCGCTACATGAAAATATACAACGAATTTCTCGGCGTGAGATAAGCACCGCACGAAAGAATTCCGCCGCGGGCCGACACCTTTTTCGCCGCTGCCACCGGTCCCCGTCGAAGGCGCTTTTTTCTTAGCGCTGCCAAGGCGCTTCATCGACGACGGCTTCGAGTTTCAGGTTTTTTACCGAAGTAAAAATCGATTCATCGGCGCAAACCTGCGAAGCAGAACGAACGCGGCGTTCGCGTGACACAGCGCAAGCGGCGAGGTCAAACGGCGCTGGGCAAGCTTGACAGCGCGGGAGCTTCAAAGCTATGCGTGCATCATCAGATTATCGAGGGAGATCGCCGCATGGAAACGGATGTCAAAGGGAGCATGCCCATCAATCATGACAAGCTCTTGCGTTTCGTCCAGGCGGCCTTTGAAAAACTCGGCGTGCCCGTTGAAGATGCGCGCAGCGCCGCGGACGCGCTCGTGGCCGCGGACCTGCGCGGCGTCGATACCCACGGTGTGATCCGTTTCAGTCCGCAGGCTTGGTACGTCAAGTGGCTGGCCGAGGGGTCGATGACGGCGCGCCCCAATATTCGAGTGATTTCCGAGACTGCTTCCACCGCGCTGATCGATGGCGACCGCGGCATGGGCATGGTGGTGGGCCGGCGCGCCATGGAATTGGCGATTCACAAGGCGAAAGAGTCCGGCATCGGCATGGTTGGCGTGCGCAACAGCCGCCACTTCGGCATGTCCGCATACTATGCGATGCAGCCGTTGGCGCACGACATGATCGGCATCGCCATGACCAATGCAAGCCGGCAGGTGGTGCCGACCTTCGGCCGCGAAGCGAGGTTTGGAACCAATCCGATCTGCTTTGCCGTGCCGGCAGATCAAGAGCGTCCGTTCGTTTTAGACATGGCGACAACCACAGCAGCAGCCGGCAAGCTCGAGCTCGCCGCCCGGCTCGGTAAATCTATTCCTGCGGGCTGGGCTCTGGATGAATCGGCGCGTTCGACGCTTGATCCCCGTGTCGCGCAAAAGGCGCGCCGGCTGTTGCCCCTCGGCGGCTCGCGCGAAAGCGGCAGCCACAAAGGCTACGGCCTGGCGATACTCGTGGAAATACTTTGCGGCGTGCTGACCGGCACGATCACGGCGCTCAACGCCGATCAGGATCCGCGCGGCCATTTCTTCGGCGCGATCCGCGTCGACGCCTTTCGGCCGCCGGCGGAATTCAAACAAGACATGGATCGATTGATTCTTGAGTTGAAATCGACGCCGCCGATCGACGGGCAAGAAAGAGTTTATGTCGCAGGCGAAATCGAGTTTGAGACCGGGGAGGCAAGAGCGGAGCGAGGCATTCCGTTGCTTCCGTCGGTTCTCAAGGGATTGCGGGACGTGGGCGAGCAGCTCGGGGTGCCCTATGATCTGGAATAATTAAACCGACGCTGTTGGTTTTCCACTTCGGATTTGACGGCGGCGGCAATATTCTCGCGTCGAGCCTTACGGCTTCCACAAACCGTGCGCGCCGGATCAATCACTGCCGCGCGAAATCACGACTTCTTTAAGCACGACATCTTTGATCGGGCGGTCGCGCTGGTCGCGGGGCACGTTGATGATCGCGTCGACGACGGTTTGGCCTTTCACCACTTCGCCGAACACGCTGTGGCGGCCGTCGAGCCATGGGGCGGGTTTTTGGGTGATGAAAAATTGGCTGCCGTTGGTGTTCGGTCCGGCGTTGGCCATGGACAGTATGCCGGGTTTGTTATGGCGCAAATCGGCGTTGAACTCGTCGGCGAAACGATAGCCGGGCCCGCCGGTGCCATTGCCCAGCGGATCGCCGCCCTGAATCATAAAGCCGGGGATGACCCGATGAAAAATCGTGCCGTTGTAGAGCGGCCTTTTGACTTTCTCGCCGGTCTTGGGATCGATCCATTCTTTCGTGCCGGTGGCGAGACCGATGAAATTGGCGACCGTATGGGGCGCCTTGTCGTCAAACAGCCGGATGACGATATCGCCCATGCTGGTCTTCAAGGTCGCGTAGACGGGCCCTTTCTTTTCCGGCCGGTCGGCCGCGCGCGCATGGCTGCCGCTCAGGACTAGCGCGGCCATCAGGCAAAAAATCTTCAGCATCGGCTTCTCACCTCTTATTATCCAATTCGGCGATGGCTTCGTTGACGAATCTCAAGTCCAGCTATGCCAGCGTAGCGCGCCCCGGCTTCATGTTCATTTAGGGCGACCGCTTGCCGGTGCGTTGTCAGCTCGACGCCTTGCTCGGTCGGCACCGGATTCAAATCTTTAAACTAAAGTGTCTGTCGGGGTCAAGGAGAACCCTTGCAAGACTTGCATCATTAACGTTTGTTATAGATTAGAAACGGCCAAGATTAAATCCTCTTGGGCGTCGCAAAAGCGCCCCCGAAGCGGGTGTATTTCATTATTGCTTTTCCGAGCAACCCTGTTTTGACAATGAGGTTGTCGGATGTTATAGGAAACACTGCCCAAACAGGGGGAAAGCTTTATATGGCTTGGTTTGATCGAAACCCTGGTGGAAAAGCAGAGACGGAAAAGCTCCCGGAAAATCCGAAACCGGCGCCCGAGCCTCCTGCTCAGACGGTGGTTGCAGCGCCGAAGCCTGCTAATCCCGCGGCGGAGGTTGCCCCGCCGCCTTCGACGGCCGGACTCGCCGGTTTTCTTTATAAAGGGAGCCGGGTTAGCGGTCAGTTAAGTTTTCAAGGGCCTGCCAGAATCGATGGAATTGTGGATGGGGAAATCCAGAGTCAGGCTACGCTGACCATTGGTGAAGGCGCCGAAGTTCGCGCCAAGATCTCTGGGCAAGTTGTCGTAATTCGCGGCAAGGTCGAAGGCAATGTCACTGCCAAGGAAAAAGTCGAATTGCTGGCGCCGGCGCGATTGATCGGCAATATCAAAGCCCCCCGATTGATCATCACAGAGGGCGTGGTGTTCGACGGTGACTGCTCCATGGGAGTGGCTAAGCAAATGGGCGGGGTCGCAAGTTCGCGTGCTGTGAGCGACGATAAGGCTGCGGCGGCGCCAATGGCAAAGTTGCAGGCTGATTCAAAGAATTAGGCTTCGGTTCGCCGTTTTTTCCATCCCGAGATCCTACGTTCATCATCGAAGGTAGGTTTTTTATTATCTGGCCTTGGGTTTTAGATTGCCCGGGCGAGTGCGGTGCTCGCGAAGGTGTAGTTAAAATCGGAATCTGACGAATGATCTCCTTAGATATCAGCATTCTTTATCAGGCCATCCTGTTTGTGATTTTGTGGCTGGTCCTCAACAAGGTTTTGTTTCAGCCCTACCTGAAGCTGCTGGAAGATCGCGAGCATAAAACCACCGGTGCGCAGCATGATTGCGCCGATTTAGAATACGAAGGCGCCCAGTTGCGCGCGCAATACCAAGAGAAAATCGCCCAAGCGCAGTCCGCCGGCTATGCAGCGAAGGGCGCCATTTTGCAGGCTGCGCGCGAAGAGCGCGAGAAGCTGCTTGGCGAAGCGCGCCAGCAGGCGGCGAATCATCTAGAGCGGGTGCGCCAGGAAATCGCCGCGGCGGTGGAGCAAGAAAGACGGCTCGCCGGCGCTGAGGCGGCGGCGCTCGCGGGCGACATGGTCAGCAAAGTCCTTGGGAGGAAAGTCGCGTGAGCCTGCTGGAATTGTTTGGCCCGGCGCAAGCCTGGGCTTCGGCGGCGGCCGGCGCGGAGCATCATGTGCCGGCGATCACCGAGGTCATCTATCCGGCGATCAATTTCATTATTTACGCTGCAATCCTCTACTACTTCGCGCTGCCGCTGGTGCGCAGCTTTCTACGCTCGCGGCGCGAAGAAATCGTCGAGACGATCGCTCAGGCGTCGAGCAAAAAGCAGCAGGCCGAGGCGGTGGTCAACGAATACAAAGCCAAGCTAGCGGGCCTTGAAAGGGAAATTCAAACGATTCAGACGGCGCTGCGCCAGGAAGGCGAAAACGAAAAGGCCAAGTTGCACAGCGAAGCCCGGAAGCTGGCGGCCAAGATTCAGGAGGACGCGCGCTTCCTCGCCGACCAGGAGGTCAAGATGGCGCGTCAAAAGGTGCGCGAAGAAATGGCCGATCAGGCTGAAGCGACAGCGGAAGAATTGGTAAGGAAAAATATCTCCGCGGCCGACCAAAGCCGGCTGGCGGGTCAATTCATCCAGGATATCGGACAGGCGCGATGATCGAAGGCAGCTTAAGTCGACGATATGGCAAGGCGGTGTTTCAGCTCGCCTGCGAAGCGGGTGAAGAAGAACGGGTCGGCCGGGAGATCGAGCAGTTTCTTGCCGTCTACAACAATTCGGATCTGCAGAAGGTGCTCACCAACCCGGCCTTTGACGTCGATACGCGAAAAAAAATTCTAAACCAGGTGACGCAAAGCCAGCAGCTATCGGCGCTGGCGGTTAAATTCTTATCCCTTCTCCTCGAACGCGACCGTCTGGTGCAGCTGCCCGGCATTGTCAGCCGCTACCGTCGCTTGCTCGACGAAGCGAAGGGACGAGTCGAAGTGAGAGTGGTGAGCGCGAGCGCGTTGGAAGCGACGGTGGTCGATCGGCTGCGCGAGAAGCTTCGCGTTATTTCCGGCAAAGACATCGTCTTGCAGGAAGGTACCGATCCGAGCCTGCTCGGGGGTCTGTTGATCGAACTCGAGGGCAAGGTCTACGACGGCAGCGTTCGCACCCAGCTTGAAAAGATGAAACAGCGCATCATGCGCGGCTAGCAAGGAGCCAAGTATGGAAATCGGCACAGCGGAAATCAGCCGGATCATCAAGGAACAGATTCGCGACTATGAAAAGACGGTTGAGGTCCAGGAAATCGGCACGGTATTGTCCACTGGCGACGGCATCGCCCGCATCTACGGCCTCGACAAGGTCGCCGCCGGCGAGCTCTTGGAATTTCCCCATGGCATTTACGGTGTGGCGCTCAACCTCGAAGAGGATAACGTCGGCGCCGCGCTGTTCGGCGAAACCCACATGATCAAGGAAGGCGATACCGTGAAGCGCACGGGTCGCATCGCCGAAGTGCCGGTGGGCAGGGAATTGATCGGTAGGGTGGTCGACGCGCTGGGCCAGCCGATCGACGGTCGCGGTCCGATCGATAGCAAAGATCGCCGGCGGATCGAAATCAAAGCCCCCGGCATCGTCGCGCGCCAGCCGGTTAAGGAGCCGCTGCAAACCGGACTGAAAGCGATCGACGGCATGATCCCCATCGGCCGCGGTCAGCGCGAGTTGATCATCGGCGACCGCCAGACCGGCAAGACCGCCGTCGCGATCGACGCCATCATCAATCAAAAAGGCGGCAACGTCATCTGTATTTACGTCGCCATCGGCCAGAAGCGCTCCACGGTGGCTCAGGTTGTCGATCGGCTTAGAGAGGCCGGCGCCATGGAGTATTCCATCATCGTGGCGGCGACGGCATCCGAATCCGCCCCGCTGCAATTCATCGCGCCTTACTCGGGCTGCACCATCGGCGAATATTTCCGCGACAACGGCGGTCATGCCTTGGTGATCTATGACGATCTTTCAAAACATGCGGTGGCGTACCGGCAGCTTTCTTTGCTGTTGCGCCGGCCGCCGGGGCGCGAAGCGTTTCCCGGCGATGTGTTTTATCTTCACTCCCGGCTGCTCGAGCGGGCGGCGAAGATGAGTGATAAAATGGGTGGTGGCTCACTGACCGCGCTGCCGATCATTGAAACCCAGGCGGGCGACGTGTCGGCGTACATTCCAACCAACGTTATTTCCATTACCGACGGCCAGATTTTTTTGGAAAGCGATCTTTTCTATTCCGGCGTGCGCCCGGCGATCAACGTCGGTATTTCGGTCTCCCGGGTTGGCGGCAACGCGCAGATCAAAGCGATGAAGCAAGTCGCCGGCACTCTTCGCCTCGAACTGGCGCAGTATCGAGAAATGGCTGCCTTTGCACAATTCGGCTCCGACTTGGACCAAACCACGCAGCGCCAGCTCAATCGAGGGGCGCGCTTGGTGGAGCTGCTGAAGCAGGGACAGTACCAGCCCTTGCCGGTGGAAAAACAGATTCTGATCATCTACGCCGGCACCAACGGATTTGTCGACGAATTGCCGCTCGCGGCGCTCAAGAAGTACGAGCAGGAGCTCAATTCTTTCGTCGAGTCGAGACATCCCGACATTTTTGCCGATATTCTCAAGAAGCGCGAGTTGGACGCCGACCTGCGCACCAAGTTGACCAAGGCGCTGGACGAATTTAAGGGGATATTTAAAGCGTAAGGGTTTATTTTTTGAATTCGTGTTTCTGGCATTAACTCGGAGCCTGAAACTAGAAACTCTTAAAAACCATGGCGACGCTTAAAACCATACGCAAGCGGATCAGTTCGGTGCGCAACACCCAGCAGATCACCAAGGCCATGAAGATGGTCTCGGCGGCCAAGCTGCGCCGTGCCCAGGATGCGGCCGTGGCGGCGCGTCCCTACACCGAGAAAATGACCGAGCTCTTGAAAAACGTCTCGGCGCGGGTATCCAGCGAAGCCCATCCGCTGCTCCGGGGGCGCGAAGAAAAAAAGATCCTTCTCGTTCTATTTACTTCGGATCGCGGCCTGTGCGGCGGCTACAACGCCAACTTGATTCGCGCCGCCGAAGCTTTTATGCGCAAGAACAGCGACAAGCAAATCGAGCTGGCGTTAGTCGGGCGCAAGGGAGCAGACTATTTTCGCCGCCGGCAAGCCGCCGTGGTCGATCGCTATATCGGCATTTTGGCTACACCGGCCGACGAATTGGCGGCGGAAATCGGCCAAAAATTGATCGGCCGATTCGTCAACGGCGAAACCGATGCGGTTTACATACTTTACAGCCGATTCCGCTCCGCGCTCTCGCAGACGCCGACTCTTGAAAAGCTCTTGCCTGTGGCGCTGTCGGAAACCAGCGAGCGTGAAGCGCAGCAATTGACGGAATACCTATACGAGCCGGGAGTCGAACAGCTCCTGGCGAGCCTTCTACCGAGAATTACCGATGTGGCGACGCAGCGGGCCCTGTTGGAAGCGACCGCGAGCGAGCATGGCGCGCGTATGACCGCGATGGATTCGGCCACCAGCAACGCCTCGAAGATGATCGCCAGCTTGACCCTGCAGATGAACCGGGCGCGCCAAGCCTCGATCACCCGCGAGCTGATGGAAATCGTCGGAACGGCGGAAGCGTTGAAATAGTAAAAAGCCGTGCTTGTGATCCGGAGTCGATCCGGCGGGCGCAACACACGGACGCGAACACGATAGTTGGAGGTTTTTAGTTATGGGCATGGGTAAAATCACCCAGGTTTTAGGCGCGGTCATCGACGTGGAGTTTCCTGATGGCTCGCTGCCGCCGATTTACAATGCGCTTAAAGTGAGCAATCCCGCGATCGGCGAGGTGCAGTGGAACCTGGTCATCGAAGTGGCGCAGCACCTGGGTGAAAACACCGTGCGCTGCATCGCCATGGACACCACCGAAGGTCTGGTTCGCGGCATGGACGTTATGGACACGGGTGCGGGGATCACCGTGCCGGTCGGGGAAGAAACCCTGGGGCGTATTCTCAACGTTATCGGCGAGCCGGTCGATGACGCCGGCCCGATCAACGCCAAGAAATCCTATCCGATTCACCGTCCAACTCCGGAATTCGTCGATCAAGAAACCAAGGTTCAAGCCCTGGAAACCGGCATCAAAGTCGTCGACTTGCTCGCCCCCTACGCCCGCGGCGGAAAAATCGGCTTGTTCGGCGGCGCCGGTGTCGGCAAGACCGTCATTCTCATGGAGCTGATCAATAATGTCGCCATGAAGCACGGCGGGTACTCCGTTTTCGGCGGCGTCGGCGAGCGCACCCGCGAAGGCAACGACCTCTGGCTCGAAATGAAAGAGTCCGGCGTCATCAACAAGACTTCGCTAGTCTATGGGCAGATGAACGAGCCGCCTGGAGCCCGCGCCCGAGTCGCTTTGACCGCGCTCACGCTGGCCGAGTACTTCCGCGACGACGAAGGCCGCGACGTGCTGCTGTTCTTGGATAACATCTTCCGTTTCACTCAGGCCAACTCGGAAGTTTCAACCCTGCTCGGACGCATGCCGTCAGCCGTCGGTTATCAACCGACTTTGTCGACCGACCTGGGCGAACTGCAAGAACGAATTACCACGACGCACAAGGGTTCCATCACCTCCGTCCAGGCGATTTACGTTCCCGCGGACGACTTGACCGACCCGGCGCCAGCGACGACCTTTGCCCACCTGGACGCCACCACGGTGCTGTCCCGACAAATCGCCGAATTGGGAATCTATCCGGCGGTGGACCCGCTCGACTCGACATCGCGGATTTTGGACCCCAATGTCGTCGGCGCGGAGCACTATGACGCGGCTCGCTCGGTGCAGCTGATACTGCAGCGCTACAAAGACTTGCAGGACATCATCGCGATTCTCGGCATGGACGAACTTTCCGAAGACGATCGACTGACCGTGGCCCGGGCGCGAAAAATCCAGCGCTTCCTGTCGCAGCCGTTCCACGTCGCCGAAGCCTTCACGGGCACGCCCGGCGAGTACGTGGAACTAAAAGACACCATCCGCGGCTTCAAAGAGATCGTCGACGGCAAACACGACGATATTCCCGAACAGGCATTTTACATGGTCGGCACAATTGAGAAAGCCGTCGAAAAGGCCAAGAAGATGGCGGCGAGCTAGAATAGGCATGAGGCATGAGGCATGAGGCACGAGTAATTTTTATTCGCGCCTCGTGCGTTTCGCCTCACGCCTGATTTCTGTGAAATCATGGCAGACAAGATCAGATTAAGAGTGGTGACGCCGACGCGACTGGTTCTCGACGAAGACGTCGATGAGGTGACCGCGCGGGGCGAGCTCGGCGAGTTCGGGGTGCTGCCGAACCATATCGCTTTTTTGTCGACGCTCGTCGCCGGCGAGCTCAACTACAAGCGGGGGGCCGACAAGCGAATCCTGGTGGTGAGCGGCGGTTATGCTGAGGTCTTGGATAATGTTATGACTGTGCTGGCTCCGGCAGCGGAGTTCGCGTCCGAAATCGATGTTGCGCGGGCGCAGCGCGCCAAGGAGCGGGCCGAAAAGCAACTGGCCGAGCTCGACCGGGAAGAAAAAGATTGGCAGGTGGCCGAGGCCGCGTGCCAAAGGGCTCTGGTGCGGCTCCAGGTTGCCAGCAGAGAAGCAAGAAGATAAGAAAGAGAGAGATTAAGGAGGGCGATTTATGGCCGAGACATCAAAACAGGAACCCGTCATTACGATGTGGAGCAAGGAATTTACCTACGATCGGTGGATGAAGTCGAAAGGCATTCCGATCCACAAGGGCTACTTCATCCCCGATCTCCGGACCGTCGAGTTGGAGTGGTGGGAGGAGAGAGGCTGCAAGTCCGCCTTTATTCAGCTCTGGGGCCAGGAAGGCGTGAGCGCGTCGCGAGTGACTGAAGTTCCTCCGGGTAAATCGTTGCCGCCCGTGAAGTTCGCCTTGGATGAAATCGTCTATGTCCTGTCCGGTCGCGGTTTAACCACGGTTTGGGCCGGCGAAGGCAAGCCCAAGAAGAACTTCGAGTGGCAAGAGCACTCGATGTTTTTGGTGCCGCGCAATCACTGGCATGTCTTCAGCAACATGCAGGGCGACAAGCCGATCCGGCTGTTCCATTATAGTTATATGCCGATGGCGATGTCGGCGCTGCCTGAACCGGACATGTATTTCAACAATCCCTACGAGTCAAAAATTACCGTGGCTGACGGTGATTTCTATTCTGAAGCGAAGATGGTGCAAGCCAAGGACGCCGACGAAGGGCTTGGTATGCGGGCGTTCTGGTACGGCAATTTTTTCCCCGACATGCGGGCGTGGAACAAACTCGACGCCAACGAGCGGCGCGGCGCCGGCGGCAAGAGTGTGTTCATGCAGTTTCCCAATTCCGAGCTTACCGCGCATATGTCGGTGTTTGCGCCGAAGACTTACAAAAAAGCGCACCGCCACGGCCCCGGCCGCGCGATTATTATTCCCGCCGGCGAAGGCTATTCGATCATGTGGGAAGAGGGCAAAGAAAAGATCGTCTGTCCGTGGCATGAGTGCAGCATGATCACGCCGCCCGACAAGTGGTTTCACCAGCATTTTAACGCCGGCGGCGACATGGCGCGCTATCTCGCGCTCCATCCGCCGATGCAGTTCCACGGTCACGCCGAGAAGGTCGAGGACCGCGCCAAGGATCAGATCGAGTACCCCAGAGAAGATCCTTTTATCCGGCAGAAATTCCAGGAGGAATTGGCCAAGCGCGGCATCAAGAGCGAAATGCCTGCCGAGTGCTATAGCAACCCGGACTATGAATGGTCCAAGGCGATGGGGAAACAATAGATTTAGCGGCAAGAATTTCCAAAACGGACGTTTATGGAATCCCCGCTCCAGCGAGCGGGGATTCCTGTTTATGAAGGACACAAAAAATGGCGGACAGAGGCAAATTCATGCATGATGATATTTACGATCATGACCATCCCGATAATTTTATTATCAAGGAAGACGAGATTGTTACCGATATCGAGGGGCTGGAGATGTTCTCGCTCAAGAGCGTGGGCATCGACATCGGCTCGTCGACCTCGCACTTGATCTTCTCGCATATTACGTTACGGCGCGAAGGCGCGTCGCTCTCGGGCAAGTTCAGAGTCACCAACCGCGAGGTGCTGTTCCGGTCGCCGATCATGCTGACGCCTTATATTTCCGCGACCAAGATCGATACCGATCAGGTCAACGAGTTTATTCAAAGCGCGTATAAAGAAGCGGGCTTGACGCCCGAAGACGTCGATACCGGAGCGGTGATCATCACCGGCGAGGCGCTCAAGAAAGAAAACGCCCAGCCGATCGTCGAGAACTTCGCCAAATATTCCGGCAAGTTTATTTGCGCCGCGGCGGGCCATAATCATGAGGCGCTATTGGCGGCGTACGGCTGCGGCGCAGTGGATCTATCCAAGAGCGAGCACAAGACGGTGCTCAACGTCGACATGGGCGGCGGCACGACGAAATTTTCCCTGGTGGAAGACGGTGTGGTGGCCCAGACGGCTTCGATCAACATCGGCGCGCGGCTGATCGCCTTCGATGACAGCGACACGATGACTCGCATCGAAGACGCCGGCCGCCTGATGATGAAAGAGCTGGGCTACAGCGTCGAGATCGGCCAGAAGATTACCGACAAGATGAAAGAAGACTTCGGCGCCTACATGGCGCAGATTCTGTTCGAGACCATCGAAGAGGGTCCGAATTCGCCGATGGCGCGTCACCTCATGGTGACACCGCCGTTCGCCAATTATAAAGGTTTCAAGCAGGTGCAGCATATTGTTTTCTCCGGCGGGGTTTCCGAGCATGTCTACGATCGCGATCCAACGTCGTACGGCGACATCGGCCCGGTGCTCGGCAGGAACATGCGCGAGTATTTAAAAAAATTGCCGACGGACGTGCTGCGCGAGCCCGTTGAGGGCATCCGTGCCACGGTGATCGGCGCCGGGGAGTACACCATCCAAGCGAGCGGCAACACCAGCTACGTTTCCAACGAAAAAGCGCTGCCGGTCCATGGCCTTAAAGTCATTCAAGCGCCGATTCGAGAGGGCGAGTCGGTGAGCGAGGCGCTAAAGCAATCCTTGCGCAAGTTCGACTTGGCCCGCTTTACCTCCGGCCTGGCGTTGTCTTTGACCGTCAGCGGCGTGCCGGATTACCAATCGGTGCGGCGCATCGCGGCGGGTGTTGCGGAGATCCTCAAGGAAGCCGATGATATGAAATGTCCGCTCTATCTGACCCTTGACCTCGACATCGCCAAGTCCCTCGGTGCCATGCTCAAAGACGAGTTCAAAGTCGCCCGTGATATCATCGCCGTCGACGGCATCGAAGTGGGCGACTTGGACTACATCGATATCGGCGAATGTCTGGGTATCACGGAAGTCATTCCGGTGACCGTCAAGTCGCTGATGTTTCCGACTGCGAGCAACGACTAATCGTCGGGTGCGCGATCTACAGGATTGTTTTTACAGCCGCGTAACCCAGACTTCCGGCATTAGCAGTCCAAGGCAAAGCTCGCGGGCGATCTTCACTTTTGCCGGTGCGACGCTCTCCTCTCTACGTTTGGAGAGAACTGGATTGTTGCCGGGGCCGGGCGAGTGTCTCCGGCGGCGACGGCGCCCGGCTTAGATGCGCCGGAAATTCGCCGGACAAGGGCCGCAACGACGCGGCTGTTGTCAATGACGCTCATGGCTGAATATTTTTCCTTCCAAGCGGCGCTGTGTTTTTCCATCGCTCATACCCTGGTGCGGCGCGGCCTGGTGCATTCCACCGCCCTGACCGGTTCGATCATCTCGCTCGGCACCAGCGCGGTAATTTTCTGGTTCCTGGTCTTCCTTTTCGTTCCCCTTTCGGCGCTCCGGACGCCGGCCATCGGTTATTTCGTCGCCGCCGGGGTTTTTGCGCCGGCGATCGGACAATCCTTGGGCTATATCGGCATGGAACGCATCGGTGTGGCCCGTTCTTCGCCGATCGTCAATACCTCGCCGATTTTTTCGTCGATTTTCGCGGTACTCATTTTGGGTGAAGTTTGGCTGATGCAAAACATTGCGGGCACGGTATTAGTCATTGTCGGCGTGATCATGCTCTCCCTCAGTCAGCCCGCCCAAAGCCCATGGCGTAAGAGCGATATCATCTATCCCGTCCTGGCGGCGCTGGCCTTCGGCGTTTCGACGACGCTCAGAAAATCCGGCTTGCTGACGGTGTCGATTCCCCTTTTGGCTGCCGCTGTGACGGTGGGTACGGCGTTTTTCGTCTTGCTGGGCGTCGTCAAGCTGCGTGGCCCAAGCCGGGTCCTAAAATTTAACCGTCAGAGCGGCGGTTGGCTGTTCGGCGCAGCGCTTTTCAATACCGGCGCGATCCTGTCGTTTTTTTCCGCGCTCAACGTCGGCAAAATCGTCCGCGTCGAACCGCTGGTCGCGTGTAATCCGCTGCTGACGATTCTTTGGACCGGGATCTTTCTGCGCCAGATCGAGCAATTGTCCGGACGGGTGATTTTCGGCGCGTTGGTTACGGTGGCGGGCACGGTGCTGGTGGTAACCGCTAGATAAATTCCATGGAGATTTACTTCTCGTTTCAGGCGGCGCTCTGCTTTTCCATCGCCCATATCCTCATCCGGCGCGGTCTGGTCGAGTCCAACGCGATGACCGGCGCGTTTATTTCCCTGTCCATGAGCGCCGGCGTGTTGTGGTGTCTGGTGCCCTTTTTCGTGCCGCTGTCGGCGCTCTGGACGCCGTGGATCGCCATTTTCATAATCGCCGGGATCCTCGCGCCCGGCATCGGCCGGACCTTGAGTTATGTCGGCATTGAAAGAATCGGCGTGGCCCGTTCGGTGCCGATCGTAAACTCCTCGCCGATTTTCGCCTCGGTGTTCGCCGTGATCTTTCTCGGCGAGACTTGGGTTTTGCAGAATATCCTCGGCACGTTGCTGGTGATTTCCGGCGTGGTAACGCTTTCGCTGGTAAAATCACCGGCCAAGGGCGATTGGCGCAAGCGCGACGTGATCTTTCCGATCATCGGAGCGGTCGTCTTCGGCGCCTCGGCAAACTTGCGGAAGGCGGGATTGGGTTTCGTCCATTTTCCGATTTTGGCCGCGGCGATGACCGCCGGCGCAGCGGCTGTGTTTTCATTTGTCTTGCTCCGAGTCAGAGGCGGCGTGGCGAGCATTAGGCTTACCCGCAAGAGCGCGCGCTGGCTATTCACCGCTGGAGTTGTCAACACCGCGGCGATGTTGTCGGTTTTCTACGCGCTCAGCCTCGGCAAAGTGGTTATTGTCGAGCCGCTGGTGAGTTTCAATCCGGTGATCACACTGACGCTGACGGCGATTTTTCTCAGAGACTTGGAAGCGGTGAATTGGCGCGTGTTCGCCGGCGCCCTTTTGACCGTGACCGGAACGATCTTGGTGGTGACCGCTAAATAGCCGTTTGCGTGGAGGTTGTTTCGGTATTCGGGGATGATATGAATCTAGCAAGTAACCTATCGGAGGAAGCGTAATGTCCAAGGCGATGCAAGCGGAACGGAAAATGTGGAGCAAATATTACAGCTACGACGAGTGGATGGAAACCCAAAAGATTCCCATTTACCGGGGTTACTATATCGAGGACTTGCGCACCTTGGAGCTGGGCTGGTGGGACGCGCGCGAGTGCAACTCGGCGTTCATCCAGCTGGTCGGCCAGGAGGGCGTGACTTCGGCTCGGGTGACGGAGGTTCCCCCGGGCAAGAGCTTGCCGCCGATCAAATTCGCCCTCGACGAGATCGTCTACGTCGTCGAGGGGCGTGGCTTGACGACGATCTGGGCAGGCGAAAAGCGCCCCAAGAAGACCTTCGAGTGGCAAAAACACAGCATGTTTTTGCTGCCGCACAATTACACGCACCAGTTCAGCAACATGCAAGGCGACCGGCCGGCGCGGTTGCTGCACTACAATTACATGCCGCTGACGCTCTCCGGCGTGCGCGATCCGAAGTTTATCTTCGGCAATCCCTACGAGGGCGAGGATATCCAGAACGAGATGGATTTCTACTCCGAAGCCAAGATGGTTTCGCAACAGAATCTCGACGAGTCCTGGGGCCGGCGGGCCTACTGGTACGGCAATTTTTTCCCCGACATGCGCGCCTGGGATAAGCTCGACAGCAACGCCCGGCGCGGCGCCGGCGGTCGCAGTGTCTACATTCAATTCCCCGATTCTGAAATGTCTTGCCACATGTCAGTCTTCGACGCGCGCTTATACAAGAAGGCGCACAGACATGGTCCAGGTCGCGTCATCGTCATTCCGGTCGGCGAAGGCTACTCGATCATGTGGGAAGAAGGCAAAGACAAGGTCGTTGTCCCGTGGCATGAGGCGAGCTGCTTCGTGCCGCCGAACAAATGGTTTCACCAGCACTTCAACGCCGGCGGCGACCCGGCGCGCTATCTCGCGCTCCACCCGCCGATGCAGTTTCACGGCCACGCCGAAAAGGTCGAAGACCGCGCCAAGGACCAGATTGAGTACGTCAACGAGGACAAGTGGGTACGCGAGAAGTTCGAAGGCGAGCTGGCAAAGAAAGGTCTGACCTCGCTGATGCCCGCGGAGGCGTACAACGACCCGAGCTTCGAGTGGAACTGGTCACCGTTTATTAAGAGCGCGAAGTAATTCGATCCTTTGCTTCCACCGTTCAATTTCTCCACGAGAATACCTCTGGCATCGCAACGGTTGCTTTATTTCCCTTGCGCCTGCTTTAACCCGACTCTCAACATTTCTTCGCTCATGGGAGTCTTTAGCCCCACTTGCGCGAGGGCCTTCCCGCAGGAATTTGAAAAAATGAGAGGTATAGGGAGGTCTTTTAGAATTTATCGCTGGTTTTTCCGGTTGCTCCAATTAGATTCCTTTTGCTCAGCGTTCCCATTCCTCGTACCAGGGCGGTCACTTAGCAACGATACTCCAAATGATCATGATAATTTGAAGTGTATGTTCACGCGATCACTGCGACTCCCGAAAACCGGTGCGGAAACGATTTTCCTTCAAGGGTGAAACAGCGGATCATTGTTTGCCTGGTACCGAAGACTCGGCACACCGATGATGGTTTTCTGGTCCTTCCCGCTGGGGATTTTTGCCAGCGATTGCCGCCGGGCGATCTGTTCTGAGTGATCGGTCCAGGGGAGGGAATCGTCTCCATGCCGGTGATTGCAATAGAGACTTCCCGGCCTATTTCGAGTCGCCTCTCTCAAGGAAGTTCGGGCCTGTGCGACGCATTATGATGCAGCCTCAGGGCTAAAGTGAATTTCAAAGCTCCGAGGATGTCGCAGCGAACACAAAGGCATTATTGACGGTGCTAATAGGGGTGTCTACAGGGGGTTTGTTTGGCGAAAAATATTAGCAAACGGCGATCGCGCCGTATCAATTATCAAAATAGCAAGGCCAGGCCCCATCGCCGGTCCCTTCAAGGGTTAGGTGTTCTCAAGTCAACAGTTAAACGGAATCACCCCAACACCGATGGATTTTCTGAATGTGATCGGATTCCTGCGAATCTCCTTGCCGTTGATAAATATATTGGGCAAATGAACGATAAGCGATTCGAGCGGCTTCTCACTTATAACGATATCAGCGACTGCCGTTGTCTTCACGACGGATCCGTTGCCAAGGACTGGCGCCGTAAAACTTGTCGTAAGGTGAAAGCTTGGAATAACACTCCGGAAGCTGACATAGCGTTCTTCGCCCGTATCGAGATCGACAATTCGTATTGTATTAGACCCAAAGCGCCATTTCACGGAAGGCGGGAAAGACACCATGAGGTTGCCTCCAAACTCATCTTTTAGATATCCGCTTGTCACACCGCCCCCGATAATAAAACCATCGACGTTGACCCATGAACCGTCTTTCCTTTCCTGCGTTCTATAGGGCCACCACCACAATCTTTGTTTGCCTTTAGCTTCAATACGATTCTTTTCCTTTACTTCCTCATCTTCCACGAGTTCAATGGCGGGGATCCGGTATTCCTTATCATGGGCAATAATCGGAGGTAAATGAACCATTACGGCGCGGGGATGGTAATTGCGTATCGAAAAGGGAACCCAAACCTGGAAATCCTTCCACGAGATATCCGTTGGCACATGGGGGGACGTTGTTGTTCCGATCTCGTCAAAGTTTATGCTGGCGCTGGCAGGAATTGTAATTGACGGGCCCTGCTGCAAACTTATTGTCCGAGCTTTTATTGTCCATTCCTTGCCTGAGGTCCTGTCAGTTAACCGAATGTCGTTGGCTGCAAATTGCGCTGAGGACCCGCGAGGCACGTCAATGACAATCCCAAGTCGCATCTTTCCATCCTTTTCAGAATCCAATCTCACTTTGACAATGACCCCACCCGCTGCAGCAAATTTGATGACCGACGGTGGACCTGCTGTTCCATAACACCATCCGCCTTCGAACGTAGCGGAGTCATCCGAGTACGATGGCCGATAGTAAGTCCCTTGGGGGCCAACTACGCAAGAAGCAGCTGAGATCAGAAGAGACAAGAACAAGATACTCTTTATCGATGGCAGATTCATTTTGGAAACCTAACGCTGGATTGAATGTTGACGCTTTAGTTTACTCATGAGAAGGAGCACGCTTGATCGACGATCAGGCGGTCTGTTTTTTGCGCGTACGCGGTTTAGTATTTCAGGCTTCGTCTCAGTACGCCGGGATTTTCACAACGACTCAATTACGGTTTAAACCGAGGAGTACTTACGGCGCCTGCGAGCCGGTAGAGTAACGCCTCCGTTTCCTTGAACCCAAGACAGGCATCGGTGATGCTCTGACCGTACGTTACGGGTGCATCCTGACGCCCGGCGACGAGGTGGCTCTCGATCATTAGCGCGCGAACGGGCGAATCTTTAACGTTCGCCATGATCGCTTCGGCTACCTCGATCTGCCGGGCCTCATCCTTCTCGCTATTGCCATGGCTGCAGTCCACCATGAGAACCTCGGGAAGCCCGGCCGCGCGAAGCAGCCGGATCGCGCTTTGGATAGAGGCAGCATCGAAGTTGGGCCCGGTCTCACTGCCGCCGCGAAGCACCAAATGAGCGTAGGGATTGCCAGTGGTTTCCAGGATGGCCGGTGCGCCTTCCTTGGTGAGGGATGGGAACAGGTGTCGACTGCGCGCCGCCAGTATTCCATCCACGGCTACCTGGACGTTTCCGTCCGTGCGGTTCTTGATGCCGACCGGCATGGATAAACCCGACGCCAGCTCTCGGTGTATTTGGCTCTCCGCGGTGCGGGCTCCGATCGCGCCCCAGCTGATCAGGTCGGCATAGAACTGGCCAAAGGTCGTGTCGAGAAACTCGGTTCCGGCGGGGACCCCGAGCTCGAGAAGATCGGCGAGCAATTGCCGAGCCAAGCGCAGGCCTTTGTTGATTTGGTAGGACTCATTTAGGTCCGGATCGTTGATGAGTCCCTTCCAGCCCACCACCGTGCGCGGCTTTTCGAAGTAGACGCGCATGACCACGAGCAGCGCATCGGATAGGGTGTCTGCGGCGGCCTTGAGTTTGGTTGCGTACTCGAGCGCGGCCTTGGTGTCGTGTACGGAGCAAGGCCCGACGACTACCAGGAGCCGCGCATCCTTGCCGTCGAGAATCGCTTCGATCGCTCGGCGGGTTTCGTATACTGTTGTTGACGCGCTGTCGGTGAGGGGGATCTCCTCGGCAAGGATGGCCGGCGCAAGCAGTGGCCGGGTTTTGACGATACGTAGATCGTCAGTCTTCATAAAATCTCTCGCCTCAGCGGGCCGGGACTTCCACAACAACTGATTACGGTTTAAGTCGCGGTAGCACGTTCTCGCCGAATAAATCCAACTGTCTCGGATCAGGATCGGCGAGGCCAATGATCAGCGTATCCAGACCTCTGGAGAAAAACGCTCCGATTCGGTCTACGACAGCTGTGGGCGGTCCGACCAGAGACGTGTTGGCCACGTCCGCGCGTAGGCGTCCGTAGTAGCGCACGACGTAGTCTTCGACCGTTTTCACGGCCTTGGCTTGGTCGTCGCCGATCGCCATGAAAGTCAGCCCCGCCTTGGTGATCTTATCGGGATTTCTTCCAGCGGCCTTGGCGTAGCCGCTGACTTTTTCCCAGGTGGTCGGAAAGTCCGGGATCGCTGAGCTGCCGCAGATGAAACCATCGGCCCAGGTGCCGGCGCGTTTGAGAGCGGTTTCGGCGCTGCCGCCGGTCCAGATCGGCGGATGGGGTTTCTGTACCGGACGAGGACCTATGGTAAGATTTTCCACGTTAAAAAATTTGCCCTTGTGCGTGACGTTATCTTCGGTCCAAAGGCGCTTCATCAGTTGCACCTGCTCGACCGCCCTGCTGCCTCTGTGCTCGTAGGGAATCTCCACCGCTTTGTAATCGCTCTCCCGGCTGCCGAAGCCGAGGCCGAGGGTGACCCGGCCGTTGGAGATGAAATCCAGCGTCGCGACGATCTTGGCGAGATGGCTGGGATGGCGCAGGTTGCCTAGCAAAACGGAGGTGCCGAGGCGAATGTTTTGCGTGGCGCCTGCCGCGGCGGCCAATATCGTCAGGGGTTCGAGATTATCGTAAGCGATGCGATCGATGGTCCACATGGAGTGGCAGCCCATCGCCTCGCACTTCTTGGCGAAGTTGATGACATTCTCCGGTTTGGTGAGCGGCGCGGGATTGACCCAGGCGAGACCGATGTTGGCCATTTGTTTCTCCTTAAGCTTGTGCAGTATGGCGGTTTAAATCGTTTAAAACGTTCAAGCGGTTCAACACGTCCGGTCAGAGCAAAATAGACCAGGCAGTGAGCCCTTTTCAAGGATTACCGTCTGAGATATACCGACGCCATAGCACCCAAGGAGGGCAAACGATGGAATCTTCGACATTTAAACTAAAAACCCCGCACATCACCAACGGACGGAGCCACATTCCGTTGGCGCGGACAGAGCATATGACCGTCGGGCTCAACTACTATATCCCCGGGCGGAAGAATAAGCTGCACACCCATCCGGGCGAAGATCACATCTTCGTGGTGATGGATGGGCAAGCGACATTCTACAACAAAGAACATCAACCGACCGTGCTCGACAAGGGCGAAGGCATCATGCTGCCGGAAAATCATTATTATTATTTTGCCAGCACGGGCGAGGTGCCGTTGGCGCTGTTTCGCGTGAACGCAAAGAAGGGCAACAAGCCCAAGGTCGTGCGCGTGGATTCGGAAGGCAACCGGAGAACCGATGAGGAAGTCGATTTCGTCGTGGTCGACGGCGAGGTTGTCGAGGGACAGTTCTGGGAGATGAAATAACCACGGATGAAAATCACCGACGTAAAGACGATCCGGCTGCGCGCGCAAATTCCGCCCGACGGCCAGGTGTTCAGCCGTTCCGGGGTGCGCAATACCCGCTCGGCGACTCTCGTGCGGGTCAATACAGACGAGGGCGTTTCCGGTCTCGGTTCCTGTTCCGGAAACGGTGAGCTGATCGAGGCGATCGTCGGCAAGGTATTGAAGCCGTTATTGATCGGTATGGATCCGACGGCCATCGACGCGGTCTGGGACAAAGCTTACGTGCGAGGCGGCCATAAAGAATTCGGCACGCGCGGCATCGGCGTAGTCGCGCTGAGCGGCATCGACGTGGCGCTCTGGGATATTCTCGGCAAAGTCCGGGGTGTGCCGCTCTATCAACTGCTTGGCGGCAAGTGCCGGGACAAGGTGCCGGTCTATGCTACGGCGCTCTATCCCGAAGAACCGTCGAAAGTTGCGAAACGCGCCCGCGCGTTCGCTGAACAGGGTTTTCACGGCGTGAAGATCAAGGTCGGCTTCGATCTCGATCAAGATATTCGTATTGTGCGCGCGGTGCGCGACGAGCTCGGCGGAGATTTCATCGTCATGACCGATGCCAATCAGGGCTACAGCGTCGATGTCGCCTTGAAAGCTTCCGAAGCATTTGCCGACTGCGGTGCGTTCTGGCTCGAGGAGCCGCTCTTCGTCGAAGACATCGAGGGCCACGCGCTGCTCCGGGAAAAGGGCAAGACACCGATCGCCGTGGGCGAAAACCTGCACATGTCCTACGCCTTTGAAAACTTTATCGCGCGCGGCGCGGTGGATTTTATCCAACCGGATGTGGCGCGGGCAGGCGGCATCAGCGAGGTCTGCAAGATCACCGCGCTGGCGGCCAAGCACAACGTGCCGGTGTCGTTTCACACCTGGGGCGACGGCGTCGCGCTCGCCGCGAGCATTCATTTATCGACGGCGTTAAAAAATTGCATCGTGATGGAGCTCGATTACACCTACAACCCGCTGCGCGAAGAGTTGCTGAGCGACCCGTTCAAAGCACAAAATGGTTATCTCTCCGCGCCGGAAAGGCCCGGCTTGGGCATCGAGTTAGATCAAGCCGCGCTGACGCGCTTCGGGTTTTCCGGGACCGAAGAGCTCACGGTGCGCCGCAAGACCTTGGGCGCTGCCTGACCCTTTAAAGGCACTTGGTTTCCTGCTGTTCAATATTGCTTCCAAGATTTATTGGTTGATCCAAATAGACGTCGACGTTTCGCTTCGGTCACAGCCGGTTTCGACGGCGGCGCAGCTTGCCTTAGCAGCACGGTATCGGCGTGCGCAACAGCATCATTAGCGATGCGGCGTGACATCATCTTGCGCGTCATGAGGACCCATCTTGGCGGTATCCATCGCTTTTAGACCAATGAGTCCGATCCCTTGTCAAAGTGATCGAGGGCAGCGGTTTTCGAAGCGATGGTATGGGAATTGGGCGCGGCACAATCTTAGATAAAATTTTCCGCGTTCATCCTCTGGCGCTTTGATTGCGCGTGGGCGCCGGTTCGTTATTGCCTTAATCCCCGAAGCTGTTAAGATTATGCGGCTTTTTATGTATCGAGAAGATACCATAGCTGCCATCGCGACGCCGCCGGGAGAAGGCGGTGTGGCCATTGTGCGGATCAGCGGTGTCGATGCACCGTCGATTGCGGCGAGCATCTTTCGTCGCAATCATGGCGCTAACGATCGACTAAAATCTCACACTCTCTACCACGGCAAGATTCTTGATCCGAGCAACAGGCGCGTGCTTGACCAAGTGCTGCTGGTCATTATGCGTAAGCCTCGAAGCTACACCGGTGAAGACGTGGTTGAGATCCACTGCCACGGCGGGGCGTTTCTGAGTCAACAAATACTCGGCCTGGTTTTGACCCAAGGGGCGAGACAAGCCGAGCCGGGCGAATTTACCAAGCGTGCGTTTCTGAATGGGCGCGTGGATCTTTCTCAAGCGGAGGCAGTGCTCGATCTGATCCGCGCCAAAACCGAGAAAAGCGCGGTGCTCGCGGTTGGTCAGGTCGCTGGCACTCTGTCCCAGTGGGTCGACGAGTTGCGCGAGGAGTTGCTCGACATTCTGGTTCAAGTGGAGGCTGCCATCGACTTTCCAGAGGAGGAAATCGAGCTCTTGCGGCGCCAGGAGTTGATCGAGAAAATCTCCGCCTTGAATTCTAAAATTAATTATATTTCAGATACTTATGAATGGGGCAAGTTGTTTCGCGAGGGCGCTCGGGTATGTATCTGTGGCCGCCCCAATGTCGGTAAGTCGAGTTTGCTCAACGCCCTGCTAGGCGAAGACCGGGTCATTGTTACACCATTTGCGGGCACAACCAGGGACGTGATCGAAGAGTCAATTAACCTAAACGGTCTCCCGGTAGTAATCTGGGACACCGCCGGTATTCGCGATTCCGAAGATCAGATCGAGCGTATCGGCGTTGAGCTTAGCCGCCGGCATCTAGAAAAGGCCGATGCGGTAATCGTCGTGCTCGATGGCTCCGAGCGGTTAACTCCGGACGACGAGGCGTTACTCTATGGCGCGGCCCGGAAGAAGCTTTTGGTCGCTGTCAATAAATCTGACCTGCCTCAGTTGCTTGATCCGGGCGACGTGGCGCGGTTTAGTTGCGAGAGTAAGGTTGGTGGCGTATCGGCTAAGACAGGCGAAGGGCTATTTTGGCTGAAGGAAAACCTCAGAGATCTTCTGGTCGACACCGAGGTCGAAACGCCAGTGGTGATAACTAATTTACGCCATCGCAGCGCACTGGAGCGGAGCCAAACTTCGCTACAACATGCGATGGCGGCATTAGAGGAAGGTTATGCCTCAGAATTTGTCGCCATCGACCTCAACGAAGCGCGCGATGGGCTCGAAGAAATTACCGGAATGATTCAAAATGATGATATTTTAGAACGTATTTTTTCGAATTTTTGTATTGGAAAATAGATCGTTAAAACGAATTTGTTAAAGAACAAATAAGCTAAACAGGGATTAATCAACGATTGTTTTACGTGAAACTATGACAGAATCGAACGGGAAGGTTTTCGATGTAATCGTTGTCGGTGCCGGCCACGCTGGGATCGAGGCATGCCTTGCTTCAGCCCGCATGGGCTGTTCAACCTTGATGCTGACGTTGAACCTCGATCATATTGGTCAAATGTCCTGCAATCCAGCGATTGGCGGAATTGGCAAGGGCCATCTGGTAAAAGAGATCGACGCCCTTGGCGGCGAGATGGGCCGGGCAATCGACGAGACGGGGATTCAATTTCGTGTGCTCAATACCAAGAAAGGGCCGGCGGTTCGAGCTTCGCGGGCCCAAGCGGACAAGGCCTTGTATCGTCAGCGGATGAAACGGGTTTTAGAAACCTGCCCTAATCTGACGCTTCGACAGGGAAGCGTTGAGGCGTTGATCGTGAAGAGTGGCAAATTGCACGGGGTCGAGACTCAGATCGGCGAACGATTTTTTGGCAGGAAAGTTATTTTGACGACCGGCACGTTTCTGAAAGGGCTCATCCATATCGGCGATCGAAATTATTCGGCCGGGCGTGCGGGTGATTTCGCAGTTCATGGGCTTAGCGAGTCTTTGGTTAATCTCGGCTTTAAGGTGGGCAGGCTGAAGACCGGCACTTGTCCTAGGCTTGACGCTAGGACGATCGATTTTACAAAACTGGTAGTTCAACCCGGTGATGACAATCCGATTCCATTTTCTTTTTCGAGCGAGAGGATTACCCAGCGCCAGGTGCCTTGCCATATTACTTATACAAATCCTCGCACTCATGAAATTATCCGATCGGCACTTCATCGATCGCCGATGTATTCCGGCGTGATCAAGAGCCGGGGGCCGCGATACTGTCCCTCCATTGAAGACAAGATTCATCGATTTGCCGACAAGGAGAGACACCAAATCTTCCTTGAGCCAGAGGGGTTGGATACCGTTGAGATTTATCCTAACGGGCTATCTACGAGTTTGCCGTTGGATGTTCAGATTGAAATGGTTCGCTCGATCGAAGGCTTGGAGTCTGCTGAAATCATGCGTCCGGGCTACGCCATCGAATACGATTACTTCGAACCGACGCAGCTTCACCCGAGCTTGGAAACCAAGTTAATTCACGGGCTTTATCACGCCGGCCAAATTAATGGGACAACCGGTTACGAAGAAGCGGCGGCTCAAGGGATCATGGCGGGCATCAACTCGGTGCTCAGTCTTCGGGGGGAGAGTCCGCTGGTTTTCTCCCGCGAGCAGGCTTACATTGGAGTACTAATTGATGATCTGGTGACTAAGGGAACCGACAATGAGCCGTACAGGATGTTTACATCTAGAGCTGAATATCGCTTGCTGCTGCGCGAGGACAATGCAGATCTTCGGCTAACCGAGATCGGTCACAAAATTGGTTTGGCCAGCACGGCTGCATTTGAAAAGGTCAGCAGCAAAGTTCGCGCGGTTGGCAATTTGACTAGTTTCCTGGAGCGACAACAGGCGGTACCGAGTCTCCAAGTTAATACTCTGCTTGACTCTTTTGGATCAGCGCCATTGCGCAATCAGGCCAAATTGGCTCAGATTCTTCGTCGCCCTGAAATTTCTTTGGCTAAGCTTAGGGCACTATGGCCAGATCTTCCGAATTGCAGCCACGATGTCGATGCCCAAGCAGAGATCCAGCTCAAATACCAAGGCTACGTCGAGCGCCAGCTTGAGATCGTCGAGCGCTCCCTGAAGATGGAGCATGCGCGCTTGCCCGAGGACATTGATTACTCTCGAATTAGTGGGCTATCACGCGAAGTGTGCGAAAAGCTAATCAGGATAAAACCCCGGTCCCTCGGTCAGGCAGCGAGGATTCCCGGCATAACTCCAGCGGCGATATCGCGGCTTTCGTTTTATCTCAAGAAAAAGAGCGCCTGACGCTCTTTGCCACCTTTGCTTCAAAAATTTTCTTACTTATAGGAATTTACTGTCCCTAAGTTTACGTTGTTTCACGTGAAACAACAAATTCTGCTTTTAATTTCGCGATTATTGTGATAACAATGTGAGGGAGGATTAAGTTATATAACTTATTGATTTATATAATGATTTTTATGGGAAGGACGATTGCAATCGCAAATCAAAAAGGCGGCGTTGGCAAAACTACCACCGCTATCAACCTTGCTGCGTCGCTCGCCCTTGAGTCCAAACGAACCCTTCTCGTCGATATTGATCCGCAGGGAAACAGCACCACCGGCTTGGGGATCGACCGAAGCCAACTTACGGCGAGCCTGTACCATGTCATCGACGGATCCCGCTTCATCGGTGAAGTATTGTGCGAGACCGAATTGCCCAATTTGCTGCTCGTTCCGGCGACCAAAGATCTCGTCGGCACCGAAATCGAGCTGGTTGGCGGCGACCGACGGGAGTATCGTCTTAAAGAAGCGCTGGCCTCAGTTACGAACCATTATGATTACGTACTGCTGGATTGCCCGCCGTCCTTGGGTTTGCTGACGCTCAATGCGCTCACGGCCGCTGAGTCGTTGCTGATACCGATTCAGAGCGAGTACTACGCTTTGGAAGGGCTGAGCGCGATCCTTGAAACCCTGCGGTTAGTCCAGCAAGGCTTGAATACCGCACTGTGTTTGGAAGGAATCGTGATTACGATGTTCGACAGTCGCAACCGGATCTCGCACCAAGTCGTGGAAGAAATCCGCGCGCATTTTCCCGATAAACTTTTTCACACGATTGTGCGCCGCAACGTGCGCCTGAGCGAGAGCCCAAGCTACGGCAAACCGATTTGTTTGTACGACGCGAGTTCGACGGGCGCGCAAGATTATCGAGATTTAGCCAAGGAGTTGATCAGTCGTGGAGAGTTCAATGTCGACGCCGAAAAAGGGTTTGGGTAAAGGGCTGAGCGCGCTCATTCCGAGCGCCACCGAAACCAGAGTGGAAAGTCGCGATGAGCGCGCGACGCTCGAAGTCGCGGTGGATCGCATAACTGCCAGCCCGTTTCAGCCGCGGCGTCGTTTCGACGAAGCCAAAATCGACGAGCTCGCCGCGTCGATTCGCAATCAAGGCATCATTCAGCCACTGGTCGTCAGACCTAAGGGCGACGGTTTTGAGCTGATCGCCGGGGAACGGCGCTGGCGCGCTGCCATGAAGGCGGGATTGGCCCGGGTGCCGGTGGTGGTGCGCGAAGCCAGCGATATTGAGGCGCTGCAGCTCGCGATGGTGGAAAATCTTCAGCGCGAAGATCTCAATCCGATCGAGGAAGCAGCGGGTTACCGCCGCCTGCAAGAAGAGTTTCACTGGAGCCAAGAGGAAATGGCCGAGAAGGTCGCGAAAAGCCGTCCGGCGATCGCTAATTCGCTACGCCTGCTCGCCCTTCCCGCCGAAGTGCAGCAGGAAGTTTCCGCGGGCAATTTGCCGGCCGGTCAAGCGCGCGCTTTGCTCGGTTTGCACGCCGAGGCTTTGATTCTTTCGGCAAGCCGCGAAGTGATTGCGAAGGGGCTTTCGACCCGTGAAACGGAAAAAATGGTCCGCCATTTGATCATCGGTCGCAAGCGACGCCGCCAAGTGCCGTTGCTCGATCCCGATTTGAAAACGATCGTCGAGGATTTGCAGCGGGCGCTCGGCACGCGCGTGCGCCTCTTACCCAAAGCGCGATCGACAAAGGGAATAATCGAGATCGAGTATTATGCTCCAACCGACCTCGAACGGATTATTCAGACAATCACGAAAAGCCCGGCCAACTCATGAGTTCAGTTGAGACTCGTGAAACGACGCGCCAGAATCTACTTCTGGCGCAGGGCGAAAATTAACTTTGCAGCAAAGATTTTAATTCGCTTGGGCTGGTCACCGGCGCCGAGCAAGTAAGGTTGTGACAAACGTACGCCGTCGGCTTGCCGTCCATCTGGCTTTTCCCTTGCACCAGCGGCGGGAGATCGTCAAGCGGTGCGTCCGGCGCTGCCAGTTGCAAGACTTTGTTCGGTAGAAAAATCGCATGGACCTGGGCGATAAGCTCCTTAACTCCGGGCTCCGCCGGATTGCCCACGATAACAATTTCTCGGGGATTCTCCAGATAAAAATCCAAGGCGCAAAGCATATGGGCAAAGCCGAACGGTTGGCGTTCCATGGCATCGTAGCAGGAGCGCAGCACTTTCTCGGCGCGGCCGCGGTAATCCGCGTTGCCGGTGATGTGAGAGAGGCGCAGCAGTAGCTGCGTCGCCAGGGCATTCCCGGACGGGATCGAAGCATCAAACATCGGCTTGGCGCGGCTGATCAACTTTTCATGCGACTTGCCGGTGAAAAAGAAGCCGCCGTCGCGCTCATCCCAAAACTCTCGGAGCATGATTTCCGCGAGCTCAACCGCGCGCGCCAAATCAGCACGATCAAAACTCGTCTCATAGAGATCCAGCAAACCGACCGCTAAAAAAGCGTAATCATCAAGATAACCGAGCAGTTTTGCCTGCCCGTCTTTGTAGGTGTGCAAGAGAAAACCGTCGCGAAACAGTTTGCTGAATATAAACTCAACGGTTCGTCGCGCGGCTTCCCGCCATGCCCAATTATCTGAAAGTTTAATCGCTTCGGCCAAACCTGAAAGAAGCAGGCCGTTCCATGCGGTGATGATCTTTTGATCGCGAAAAGGTTTGACGCGTTTTTCTCTTTCGGCAAACAACACTCGTTTGGCATTGGCGATGAGCGCTTCGATTTCGGAGAGTTCCTTGCGAAACAATTTGCTCGCTTGCTCGGGAGTTAAGACCGGATGGAGAATATTCTTATCCTCAAAATTACCTTCATCAGTTACGTCAAAAATCCGGCAGAAGATCTCGCCATCCGCTTCGCCCAACAAATCGTTGATTTCATCCGCAGTCCAAACAAAAAATTTTCCCTCTTCGCCTTCGCTGTCGGCATCCTGAGTCGAATAGAATCCCCCCTCGCCGTGCAGCATCTCGCGCAGCAGGTAAGCGACGGTGTCTTCCACGACCGACTTGAAAAACGGCTCCCGGGTGACCGTGTGGGCGTGGGCGTAGGCGCGCAAGAGCTGAGCGTTGTCATAGAGCATTTTCTCGAAGTGCGGCACCAACCATTTGGCGTCCACCGAATAGCGGTGAAAGCCGCCGCCCAGATGATCGTAGATGCCGCCCTGAGCCATTTTCGTCAGCGTGTGGACAACCATTTCACGGTAGCGTTCGCTCTTGGAGTGAGAATAGTGGCGCAGGAAAAGTTCATAGACGCCGGCGTTGGGAAACTTCGGCGCTTGACCCAAACCGCCGTTGTCCGAATCGTAGGAGCCGGCGATCTTCGCCGCGCCTTCGGCGATGCTCGCTGCTGAAAAAGCCTTGGCCGTTTCCGGAGGTTCCGACATCCGCTCCAAGGCGGTGAGGATTTGGCTGACGCTTTTCTCGACATCCTCCGGCCGCTCGCGGTAGGCCTGTGACACGCCCAAAAGTATGCGCGGGAATCCCGGCATGCCCTGGCGGTCTTCCGGTGGAAAATAGGTCCCGCCGTAAAAAGGCTTGCGGTCGGGCGTGAGGAACATGGTCATCGGCCAACCGCCCCTCCCCGTCAGCATCTGCACCGCGTTCATGTAAATCTCGTCCAAATCAGGACGCTCTTCGCGATCGACTTTGATGCTGACGAAAAGCTCGTTCATGAGCGCAGCGATCTTTTCGTTCTCGAATGACTCGTGCTCCATCACATGGCACCAGTGACAGGCGGAGTAACCGATACTCAAAAAAACCGGTTTGTTTTCGCTTTTGGCTTTTTTAAAAGCCTCCTCCCCCCAAGGGTACCAATCGACAGGGTTGTGGGCATGCTGCAATAGATAGGGACTGGTTTCGTGGATGAGGCGATTGGTATGCTTGGCTTCCATCAATCGGCCGCCTGCGTAGAAAGCTGCACTCACGCTAACACATTCGTTGGGGTGCCGAAACCGATTGATACGGAGTCTCGAGCCAGCGGAAATACAGCGGGGCTGGAAATTTCCTTTTCATAAGAAAACGCTTCAAGGCGGTCTTAACCCATCCAATGAACGCGGCGCCGGCGCGCCAATCGCTGCTTAGCCGCCGAGCGCGCGCGAGTGAATTTCTAGGTCGCTGAACAGCAGCGAATCGGTTTTGTGATTGTCGAAATGGATTATTAATTGGTTCTTCCCCGCGCTTACCGCTTTGCCGTCGATCGGAATTTGATAATCGCGCCAACCGTCCATTAAGATCAGCGTCTTGAGCGGGTGACCGTTAAAAGAAAATTCGACCTGACGACAAGCGTGTTCGCCGGATGGAACCCGTGGGGTGGCCGCAAAAATCAAAAGGTAGTCCTTCCCTTGCGCAAGTGTGAGATCGATCGCGGTCTTTGCTTTCAGAAATCGCCAGATGGTCTGCCGCGGGCGACCGATGCCGAGACTCCGTTGGCGCGGCTGGATGGTCTCTGGGGGATACGCGGTTAAATTGATTTGGCTTACGGAAACGGACCACAAGTTTGTCGGTGAGGCGATCTTGACGCGATATCCTGGAACCAGCCACAAAGCGAGAAAGGCAGCGCCGAATCCGGCGCCGAGCGCCATGAAGGATCTTTTTCCGATGGATCCATGCAGCGCAGCAATCACGAAGAAAAACCAACTGGCGCCCAACAGGAGGCCGCCGATAACGTCGGTAAGCCAATGGCGCATGAAGTAGATGCGTTGATAGCCGATCGTCGCAACCAGCGCCATGGCAATGCCGATCCCAACAAATCGCTTCCACCGGCTAAAGGTAAGCGAAGGGGAAAATAAATAATAGATGGCTCCGAGTATCGTTACGGCGCTGATGATGTGACCGCTTGGGAAACTGCTGCCATAGTCTACGAAAGAAAGCGCGGCAGGGCGAGCTCGCGAGACAAAGGCTTTGACCCATTCGCCGAGTAATGCGGCGCCGACCGTGATAATAAAAAAACTACCGAGATCTTGCCAACGCCGCCGGCAAGCGAAGAAACCCGCCGCTCCCAAAACCAGAACCGCAGTCGCGTAGGGCGCCGTTGTCCAATCTTTCAAAATCCTTGCAACCTGATCGAGGGCGCAGGTGCGTTGTTCTTGTATCCAGCGATGAAACAGCAGATCGTAGGGAACCAGCAACTTCACCGAAGCGAGCTCTAGAACAAACAGAGCGATTAACAGGCCTGAAACAAATAACAAGCGGTGTTTTACACGACGCCGGTGGGTTTGACTAGGTTCGGGTTCCATGTTGCTCTGGTAAGGACCTTCGAGTTAGATCCGTGAACATCGGTTGTTGCGCTAGTAATTCGCCAACGAATTGGCCAGAGTTGCAACCGCAAACCAACGTGCTGTCGAACCGAACTAAAAAAAACTTCTTGCCAATGAGTCGTTTCCCACCCTTACCTAGCGAATTTTTAAGTCCAGAGCGACCGGACCTTTCTCGCCTTTTCGAACCTGAAATTGAACGGAATCCCCCTCGTTCAAATCTTCGATCTGACTGCGCGGCGCGAGGCTGCCGCGGTGAAAAAAAACATCCTCACTACCGTCATCCGGGGTAATAAAGCCAAAGCCCTTTTGCCGCATTATTTTCTTGATCGTTCCGGTCATCGCGTTTTTCTCCTATCAAATGAACGCTTTCAAAAAAGGATTCTTGACATTTCGAGGTTGCGTACTTAGCCTAGGTTTTCTAACTTCATACAACCAAAACCAGCTTGAGATCAATTCTTTACTATATTACCGGTCACGGCTATGGGCATGCAGTACGTTCGAGCCAAGTGATTCGCGCTCTAAATCGGGCAGACGCCGATCTACAAATCCATGTCCGGACCGCGGCGCCCGAGTGGCTGTTCGACGACGCCGACCACCCGGTTTTGTATACCAACCAACCCATCGATGTGGGCCTTATTCAACCCAACGGCTTGCAATTGGATTTGCGAGCCACCTTGCAGGCGTGCCGGGAGTTGTACGTCAACTCACCGGGCTTGGTTGCGCAAGAAATCCGCTTCATCAACGAAAATAAGATTGACGTGATCGTCGGCGATATTCCACCGCTCTGTTTTGAGATCGCTGCCCGAGCGGAGATTCCATCCGTAGCGATAACAAATTTTACCTGGGACGTGATCTATCAAGCCTACTCCGCGGAACATCCCGAGCTCGCGCCCCTGGTCGAAGACATGAGACGGTTTTACCGCGCGGCCAGCCTGGCTCTGACTCTTCCCTATCCCTGCGATATGAGTATGTTTCCGCGACGCCAGGCCATTCCCTGGGTCACCCGCGTTTCCAAGTTGACACGCGATCAGGCTCGAACGCGATTTGGGCTGCCGGCGACCGGCGCGGTGGTGCTGTTGAGTTTCGGCGGGCTCGGCTTGGAAACTTTGCCTTGGCAAAAGCTGCGGGAATTATCCGACTTTTTCTTTGTCACCACGGCAACGGTGGAAAAGGCACCGGATAACCTGCTCGTGCTTGCCGATGCCCAGCGATACTACGAAGACCTGTTGCGTGCCGTCGACGTAATCGTTACGAAACCCGGTTATGGTATTGTCGCCGATGCGCTTTCACACCAACTGCCGGTTTTATACACCGACCGCGGTGAATTTTCCGAGTATCCCCTTCTGGTTCAAGCGTTGAACGAACTCGCGACCGCCGAATACATTCCACAAGCTGCGCTGCTCACCGGCGACCTGCGGCCTTATTTGGAGAAAGTGTTGGCCAAGCCGTACCATTGGCCGGCAGTTCCGTTGCACGGCGCCAGCGCGGCCGCCGACGAGGTTTTGGCTTTGCTTGACGAATCGCGCCTATGAATCCGCCGGGCGAGCATGCGCGCGCAGCAATTTTTGCTTCGGGTTGACACCCTGCGGTGAATCCTCCAGACTTAAATTTTCCGCATGAGCGTTGAAAAAGTCATAATAGCTAAACCACGCGGCTTCTGTGCAGGCGTTGAAATGGCGATCGAAACCGTTGAGCGTGCCTTGGTACGTTATGGCGCGCCGCTCTACGTATTTCACGAGATCGTTCACAATCAGCATGTGGTAAGCGATTTTTCCACGCGCGGCGTGCGCTTCGTGAAGTCCGTGGATGAAGTGCCCTCCGATTCAAAGCTGGTTTTCAGCGCCCATGGCGTTGCTCCAAGCGTGTGGCAGCAGGCCAAGGAAAAACACGTGGAGATCATCATCGATGCAACCTGTCCGTTAGTCGAGAAAGTCCATCGCGAAGTCCGCAAGTTTGCCGCGCGGGGCTATTGGATTATTCTTGTCGGCCACGAAAACCATGATGAGATCGTGGGTACGAGCGGCGAAGCGCCACAACGCATGCGAATTGTCGCCAACATCAATGAAGCAAAAAAAATCAGTATTTCTGACCCGGAGAAAGTCGTTGTGTTGTCCCAAACCACTCTGAGTGTCGACGACACCCGCGGCATCATCGAAGTTCTAAGAGCGCGCTTTCCCAAGCTGATCACTGCTGCCAAAGAAGATATTTGTTATGCGACACAGAACCGTCAAGATGCGGTAAAGCAGCTCAGCAAAGAAGTGGATTTGGTACTCGTCATAGGCTCGCGCAACAGCGAGAACTCTAACCAGCTCTGCAAAGTTGCGGAGACCCAAGGCAAGAGAGCTTTCTTGATCGACGATCGGGACGCCATTGATCCCGCGTGGCTGGTCGGTGTCAAACATGTGGGTATTACTTCAGGTGCGTCAGTGCCGGAACGGCTGGTTCAAGAAACCGTTGACTATTTCAAGCAACAGGGGGCCGAGATTAGCCATATCGGATTTGACGAAGAGAATATTCACTTCGCTTTGCCGCCAAAATTCACCAACCCTTCATAAACTTGCCGTCAATATTACCGTCGCCAAACCGACTGCGGAGAGCCCTGCTCTCTTGATTATTTATCCCGGCTATTTGACCGCTTAGTTATTGACTCAGCTCAGCCCCGCATGAGATGAGCCGCGCTTGCGCGTCGCTTTTTCGCCAATTTCTAAAATCAAAAAGTCCGAGTCTCTACCTAAGTTGTTGAACATTTATGCAATTGCCATAAGTTTAGGCAACTCTTTTTGAGAACTTCCCGCCATTTGAATTTTAAGTGATTAATAATATTAATTTTTATAATTTTATGCCCGTGGTATAGAGGTTGCTTTCAGCGCTCAAGGACTGCCTTACCAGCAGTCAACCGCACGCTAAATCAGCACTGCAAGGGAGAAAATGGTCGTGACGCAGGGAAAGAAACCATGGCTAGTTATTTGGATTTTACTGCTGATAGTCTGGGCGTCCAATGTGGTTGTAGGCATCGCGCAAGAAGTTCCTAAAACAGCCATGCCCGAGACGGCCGCCACATTGCTAGCGCAAACTATGCCCACCGCGCCGCCTACTCCGCCTGAACCGGCGGCTCCAGCGAAAATAGATAAAGGTGACACCGCATGGATGCTCACCTCGGCGGCGCTGGTCTTGATGATGACGATTCCCGGATTGTTCCTATTTTATGGCGGCCTGGTGCGCCGTAAAAATGTCCTTGGCACGATCATGCACAGCTTTATTATCGTCGCCGTGATCAGCATCCAGTGGGCGCTTTGGGGTTACACGCTAGCATTCGGGAAGGATGTCGGGGGGTTAATCGGCGATCTGAGCTGGTTGGGCTTGAACGGAGTCGGCCCCGAGCCCAATGCGGACTACGCGGCAACAATCCCACACGCGACCTTCATGGTCTACCAAATGATGTTCGCCGTCATTACACCGGCGTTGATCACAGGCGCGTTTGCGGAGCGGGTCAAGTTTAGCTCGTTTTTGGTTTTCATCGTCATCTGGGCGACTTTCATTTATGCGCCGTTGGCCCATTGGGTGTGGGGTGTCAAAGGCTGGATGCGCGAGCTTGGCGCGCTCGATTTCGCCGGTGGCACTGTGGTTCACATTAGCTCGGGAGCATCGGCGCTGGTGGCCGCAATCATGTTCGGCAAGCGGATCGGATATGGACAGGAAGCCATGCCGCCGCATAATCTGCCGTTCAGCGTGATTGGCGCGGGCCTCTTGTGGGTGGGCTGGTTTGGCTTCAATGCCGGAAGCGCGCTGGCCGCCGACGGCCTGGCGACCTCGGCGTTCGTAGCCACACATCTGGCGGCCGCAGCGGCAGCGCTTTCCTGGCTGGCGATGGACTGGACAATCAGAGACAAGCCCACGGTTTTGGGCGCTGCCAGCGGTGCCGTAGCGGGGTTGGTGGCAATCACCCCTGCGGCCGGGTTCGTAGGACCGATGTCGGCTATCCTGATCGGAATCGGTGGCGGCGTGCTTTGTTCCATGGCGTGCAGCTTGAAACCTAGGCTGGGCTACGACGACTCGCTCGATGTTGTCGGCGTGCACGGCGTCGGTGGAACTTGGGGTGCTTTGGCAACCGGACTTTTTGCTTCGAAAGCGGTGAATGCGGCGGGCAACGACGGCCTGTTTTTTGGCAACCCCGGCCAGTTTGGCATCCAACTGGTCTCAGTGGTCGCTACCTTGATTTTGGCGTTTGCCGGCACTTACATCATTCTGTCTATTGTTAAGGCGGTGATGGGTCTCAGGGTGGCCGACGACGAGGAGCGCATGGGCCTGGATTTGAGCCAGCACAACGAGCGCGCGTACGAATAGGTATGGCCCTGTAGTTTAGAATATGATAACAAACTTTCGGCTTTAAAATATTTGCAATCACCAGAGAGGAGCAATCGATGTCAGTCAAAGACGCCTTAGAGATGGCGAAGAAGAACAAAGCGGAGATCGTGGATTTGAAGTTTATCGACGTGCCGGGATTGTGGCAGCATTTTTCGATACCGGCCACGGAGTTAAGCGCGGATATCTTCGAGCAAGGGTTGGGGTTTGACGGATCGAGCATTCGGGGATTTCAGTCGATCAACGAATCGGACATGATATTGCTGCCCGACCCCGACAGCGCGATGATGGACCCGTTCACCGAGCACTCCACGATCAGCTTTATCTGCAACGTCCTGGACGCCATCACGCGCGAGCCCTACAGCAGGGATCCCCGCTACATCACCCAGAAAGCCGAGAAGTATTTAAAGTCGAGCGGGATAGCCGACATCAGCTACTGGGGGCCCGAGATCGAGTTTTTTATATTCGACAGCGTGCGGTTCGACCAGAACCAGCACGAAGGGTACTACCACGTCGACTCCGAAGAAGCCTTTTGGAACTCCGGCAAAGAAGGAATCAATCTGGGAAACAAGATTCGCTACAAAGAAGGGTATTTCCCGGTCCCGCCCATGGACCAGTACCAGGATCTAAGATCCGAAATGGTATTGAACCTGCAGAAATGCGGGATCACGGTCGAAGTGCACCACCATGAGGTCGCCACCGGCGGGCAGACCGAGATCGACATGCGCTTTGACACCATGACCAAGATGGCCGACAAGGTGCTGCTGTATAAGTACGTGGTCAAGAACACGGCCAGGAAAAGAGGCAAGGTGGTCACGGTCATGCCCAAGCCCCTGTTTCAAGACAACGGCTCGGGCATGCACTGCCACCAGAGCCTGTGGAAAACCGGCAAGAATATCTTCTACGACAAGAAGGGCTACGGGCTGATCAGCGACACGGCGAGATACTACATCGGCGGGCTGATCAAGCACGCCCACGCGCTGTGCGCCTTTATCGCCCCCACGACTAATTCTTACCGGAGACTGGTGCCGGGCTACGAAGCGCCGATTAACTTGGTTTATTCGGCCAGAAACCGAAGCGCCTGCGTGAGAATCCCGATGTACTCCACCAGCGAGAAGGCCAAGCGGCTGGAGTTTAGGACCCCCGACCCCAGCGCCAACCCGTACTTTGCCTTCCCGGCCATGCTGATGGCGGGACTGGACGGGATCCGCAACAAGACCGAGCCGCCCAAGCCGATCGACAAGAACTTGTATGAGTTGGAGCCCGAAGAGGCGGCCAAGGTGAAGTCGATGCCGGGGTCTCTGGATCAAGCGCTTGATGCCTTGGAGAAGGACCATGACTTCTTGCTCAAGGGGGATGTGTTTACCAAGGACGTGATCGAGACCTGGCTGGAGTACAAGAGAAAGCACGAAGTGGACCCCATCCGGCTCCGACCCCACCCCTGGGAGTTCGCTCTGTATTTCGATATCTGATAGTTTTACGACTGCGGCCGCTCGCAAGGGCGGCCGCACCCCAGAGTTTTGCGAAAGGGGACGATATGAAAAAGATTGAGGCTATCATCAAGCCCTTTAAACTTGACGAGGTGAAGCAGAGACTCACTGCCGCGGGCATCACCGGCATGACCATCACAGAAGTCAAAGGCTTCGGCCGGCAGAAGGGCCACACTGAACTTTACCGCGGCGCCGAATATACGGTCGATTTTCTGCCGAAGGTGAAATTAGAAATCCTCGCCGCCGATGAACTAACTTCATCCATCGTCGAGGCGATACTCGAATCAGCGCAAACAGGAAAGATCGGCGACGGCAAGATTTTTGTCTCGAACGTCGAAGAGGTGATTCGAATCCGCACCAACGAAAGAGGCGAAGACGCCATTAGCTGATTAACCGGCTAAACCTTCCAGAAATAAATTTCCAATTCGCTCGGGATCGATTCAGAAATTCGCAAGAGCTCAGCGGGCTGAACAGCGAACTCGCTGAGCTGTTGCGCTTTTGACCGGAAGCAAGGGTTCAACCCGCCCGCTGATTTTGGCGCTGAGGTATCTTCAAGTCCACAGATAATCCAAGCCGCCAAAGATAAGATGACTGCGATAATTTCACCGCAAATTAAGAAACCGTCTCGGAAAAAATACAAGCTACCGATCGTTGGAAGACTTTTCGCCGCGGGCTGGTAACAAGATTAGAAACGAGGACCAGCTTCTTCGGCGAAAATCCCATGCCGATTGTATCACCATCGCACCGGCAAGCTATCGAACGTTGGCGTAAAGGCGGATTGGACTCGAAGACGGTGAGAACCGACTCACGGTGGCGATCAAGTGCCGATCGTCACCGTGAGCGGCGGGAATTACTTTTTGTTTTCTTCACCGGGCTGCTTGCCGGGCTCAAAACCGCCGACTTCGTGGTAAACCACCTTCTTTTCTTCCTCGAAGGCGCGCACTGAGGGTACTTGGCCTGGGAGCCCAAGTTTTTTCCATTCAGCGGCCACTTTGTCGTACATTTCCCGGCGCAGTGCCGTGCGTTTTGAGAAGATAGGTAAATAGCGGTGCTCTTTGCAGGCGTTGATCAGAGCCTTGGAGCCGTACGGCCGTTTCTCGGGCGGGTTCTGCGTCGGATCGAGCCACGTGCTCCAGGTATTTCGTAATATATCGATATCGTCGATCGGATTGCAGCGGCTGCTCATTGCCCAGATCACTTGTTCAATATCAGTCGGATCAACATCTTCATCCACGGCGATAATCCATTTCGTATAATACGCGCCGCCAGGCACCTGTGCCGCCAGGGCCAGCGATTGTGCTGCATGTCCTGCATAGCGTTGCTCGAGCGCAATCACGGTCATACCGAAACCCCCGGCACCGGCTGGGTGAGCATAAACGCCTTGGATTCCCGGAATCCCAAGCTTTTCGAGATCATCCCAAATGCGTGCCGAACGTATAATCGAAAAAAAGCCGCTTTGCTCGTTCGACGGATAATCCGCCATCAAGGCGTTAGTCAGGATCGGATTGGTGCGAAAGTGAACAGCGGTGATTTCGACCAAGGGGCAACCCGCCTCTGGTCTACCGTAATAGCCAGGGAACTCGCCGAACGGGCCTTCGCTCTTGACCGCGTTGGGCTTAATAATCCCTTCAATCATGAATTCAGCGTTTGCCGGCAGCAAAAGATTAGTCATCTTGCCTTTAACCACTGGTATGGGCTCGCCTTTGATGCCGCCGAGGAACTCGTATTCGGAAACGTTTTTCGGAAAGGTTTGCGAGCCCACGACCATGAACAACGGATCGATTCCCCACGCCGCGGCGACTTCCACAGGCTTGCCTTGTTGCCATGACCGGGTGATATGCAAGCGCGCGTCTTTTCCCGGCGACAAATACAGACCTGCTTCCCGCTTGCCTTGCAACATCATGCGGTAAGTGCCGACATTGAGATAACCGCTGTCGGGGTCACGGGTGATGACGCAGTCCGCCGTGCCGGCGTAACGGCCGCCGTCTAAGGGCCAGTGCTTAGGGATCGGCAACTGGCTCAAATCGATCTGATCGCCTGTGAGTGTATTCTCATAAAAGCCGGCCTGTGCTTGCGCCACTTCCCGAGGCGCCATGCGGTTTTTAAGTTTATCCTTGACACGCTTAATTAACTCAACTATGGGCGTATCGGGAGATTCTTCCATGGTCAGCGCGATGCGCGGAATGCTCGGCCCGAGGATATTCCATAGCGAACGAGCCTGGTACGGGCTTTTCTCGTAGCCTTTGATGTTATCAAAGAGAATCGCCGGGGACGGCTTCTGCTTAGCGACGAGGTAACCAATCGCGCTCATTTCTTCTTCACAGCTGACGGCCTCCTTAACGCGCACGAGGTCTCCTAGCTGCTCCACCCGGCCCAGCCATTCACGTAAGTCCTGAATCGGGCCTTTGGATTCGGTTGCCATCTCTTCTCGCTTAGCCATCAGTTTATCCTCCAAAATTGAAAATTGACGATCGGTCTACAGCCGCGCGCTCTTGGGTAACAGCGACTTAAAATAAGCAAAAGCATCGTAGGACCGGAACATCATGTTTTCTTTCATATAATCGATTTCGGACTTGGGCATGATGCTCGGTTTCCCGACACAGCTAGCGATAAATTGCATATACGCGGTCCGCTCCAAGTAAATCGCGTGAACGGTAGCATATTCTAAGCTATCACCGCATACAATAATGCCGTGTCCCTTGAGCAACATCGCCGTGCAATTGCCAAGGGTCTGGCAAATATCCTTGCCGTCTTGAACCGTGTAGATCAACCGTGGGCTAGGAAATATTGGGGTCTCCGGCGCAAACACGGCTGCCTGATTATAGATCGGCAATATCGGCGTGCCGGCCACTGAAAAGGCAGTGGCAACGGTTTGGTGTGTATGCACCACAGAGTTGACATCTGGACGGGCGTTGTAAATCGCCGCGTGGATCATGGTCTCGCGCGGCGGATTTTTTATTTTTGTCACGGCGCGCTTGTTTGCCGCTTTCGCGTAATTTTGCTCGCAGAAATCCATATACTCGTCGATGTCGACGAGTATCACATGCTTGGGTGCGATCTCACCAAGCGGCGCCAACACCGGTTTAATGAAGAACTTCCTGGTGCCGGGTATGCGCGCGCTCACATGCCCATGGTAGTCGGCCAGGCCTTGATAAAACATGATCCGATTGCCTAGGGCCACCTTTTTCTTCAGTTCCTCTATATCCTTTTTGGTGCTCTTCACCTCAATCCCCCTTCTGATGTTATTACGATGCTCCCCTGATCGCTTCGCCAGTCGCCGACGCATTTTCTTGTTGGTCCGCCCACCACTGAATATTCATCCAATTCCACTGCTCGGGATAACGGAGTACTGTCTGTTCGAGCCACCGGGTAATTTTGATGGTATTTGCTTTAACTTGGAGTGCGCTCTTTCCAGAGCAGTCGAGGTCAAGCGCGGGCTCAATAACCATCTTCAAGCTTTTGTCAGGCTGCCGAACCATACAAACCGGGACCACCGCTGCCCCGGTTCTCAATGCCAGGGTTGCCGGTCCGCGCCGGGCAATTACCATTCGACCGAACAACGGAGCCTGAATGCCATTGCCCCGGCGATACTCATCGGCAATAATCACGGCGATTTCGTTTGCGCGCAATGCTTCGGTGAGTTTTCCGAGCGCTTGGCGTCGGGGCCGCGCGTGAATGGTTCTCTGGCGCACTTGCAGTCGATACTTATCCATCAGCTTGGCCAGATGACTGTCGCTGGGCTGGTTCACTAACACCGAAACCGTATAACCTTCAACGGCCAAACGAGAGCCGAGCAGAAAAAAATTTCCCAAATGCGCGCTTAGAACCAGGACCCCAGCCCCCTTATCCAAGGCGGCATCAAGGTGCTCGCGGCCGATCATCGGTATTAGGCTGAGCAACTCGTTGTCAGAAAGCTCTAGCGCCACGCCCATCTCCACTATGTCGCGAAAGAAATTCTGCAGCGACTTACAAGCCAAGTCTTCGACTTGCACGGGACTCAAACGCTCGCCGAAGACTGCGGCAATGTTACCGATGGATCGGGTTCGGAAGCCCTCGAAACATTTAAAGCAGACGCGCGCGACAAAATCCGCGAAGCCAAACAGCCACCGGTGCGGCAAAACTCTTACTGCCAGGCAGCCGATCGCGACGCCAAACCGGATACTTAGGTAAGCGACTCTGCCAGTCAACCAAGCGGTCCTTCAACTTCATTCATTTTACAGATTCAACGCCCGGGTTGAGCCCACCGAAGTACGCCAATCTACGATACTTTTAATAGCGCCGCAAGAGCGAAGGAGCGCCCCAAAGGCCGTGCTCGAGTCCTTATGTAAATGAGAAAACATGCACAAATACAAACACTTAGTTAAGTCTAGAGAGCTTAGTTGGTGAGCGACGCTGTTTCCATCGAGGTGCTAGTATGCTAATTACACTTGACTAACATGTTTTTGGTGTCTTCGCATGAGAATGATCTTGCCGCCTCTCAAAGAACGTCGCTCGGTCGATCGCCTACTTTCGGCTTTTTTCCGCGACTACAAAGCAACCGACTTTAAAAAAGCCATCGCGGCGCTATGCCGCTTCTATCACTTGAAAAATCCCAGAGTCGAATGGTTCGAGTATATTGATTGGGGTAAGACCGCGGGTAAGACTTACGAGAACGGCGAAATTTATTTGGTTCATCCGGAGAATTGGAAAAAGGGCCGAAAGTATAATTCAGAACGGCGCTGGATCAGCACGGTTTATCACGAGATGGGGCATTATGTCTTTTGGGCGGACGCGGAAAACAAAGCGGACATGTTCGCTTCTCGCATCGTGCGCGGACTGAATCATCACAAATAATAGATTCTGATTGCGTTATCTTTCTGTTTCGAAAATTCGAAGGCTATGGATTACAAAGACACCCTCAATTTACCGAAGACGAAATTCCCGATGCGTGCGAATCTGCCGCAGAACGAACCTAAGCAGGTCGAAAAGTGGCAGAGCGAGCGGACTTATTTTCAAGTTCTTGAGGCCAATCGAGACAGGCCGAAGTTTATTCTGCATGACGGACCGCCCTACGCCAATGGCAATATTCACATCGGCCATGCGCTGAACAAAATTCTCAAGGACATAATCATCAAGTACAGGTCCATGACCGGCCGTGCGTCGCCCTACGTTCCAGGCTGGGATTGTCATGGCTTGCCCATCGAGCTGCAGGTCGAAAAGAACGTCGGTAGAGCGAAGAAACTGACCATGAGCAAGGCGGTGATTCGCCGCCTGTGCAAAGAGTACGCGGAAAAATATATCGCGATTCAGCGCGAAGAGTTCAAACGGCTCGGAGTGTTGGGGGATTGGGAGCGGCCTTATCGCACCTTGGACCCGAGCTACGAGGCCCAGGAGGTGCGCGAGCTCGGCAAGTTCGTCGCCGCAGGAACGCTCTACCGGCAAAAGAAGCCGGTGTATTGGTGTGCCTCGTGTGTAACCGCTCTAGCGGAAGCGGAAGTCGAGTACGAAGACCACACCTCGCCGTCGATCTACGTAAAATTTCCGGTCACGGATCCCAAAGGCCTGTTTCCTATCGATCCCGTGAAAGGAACGTCTTTTTTAATCTGGACTACGACGCCATGGACGCTGCCGGCTAACCAGGCGATCGCCGTTCAACCGAAATTCATGTACCGGCATGTTAGTACGCCCAAAGGCGAGTTAATCCTGAATCAAGAACTGATCCCGACGGTAATGAAGGCTTTGGGATTTGAGCCGAAGGGTTTTGAAATTACCGAAGGCGCCTGGGCTGGCGCCGACCTTGAAGGCATCGTTTGTCGCCACCCCTGGATCGATCGCGATTCGAAAGTCATTCTCGGTGAGTTCGTTACGCAGGACCAAGGCACCGGCTGCGTCCATATCGCCCCCGGCCATGGCCAGGAGGACTATGAAGTCGGACTGCGCTATGGCCTCGAAGTCTTAGCTCCGGTGGATGCCGAGGGCAGGTTCACGAGCGAGGCCGGCGATCTTCAGGGCGAGTCCGTGTTCAAGGCCGATCCGCGCATCATTCAGAAACTGACCGAGCGCGGCGCGCTGCTCAAAGAGGAAAAACTTGCGCATAGCTATCCGCACTGCTGGCGCTGCAAGCGCCCGGTGATCTTCCGCGCTACCGAGCAGTGGTTTATTTCCATGGAAAAAAAAGGGTTGCGCCAAGCCGCGCTCGACGCCATCGATCAGGTGCGCTGGATCCCGCCTTGGGGCAAAGACCGCATCCGCGGCATGCTCGAAAGCCGACCCGATTGGTGCATCTCGCGGCAGCGCTCCTGGGGCGTGCCGATTCCGGCGGTCTATTGCCGCAAATGTAACCGTGCGGTGTTAAGTCAGGAGCTTTGCGACCATGTCGCCGCGATCTTTGAAAAAGAAGGATCGGATGCCTGGTTTACTCGCCCCGTCGAGGAATTGCTGCCGGAAGCTCTCACCTGCCCCGATTGCGGCGGCCGGGATTTTTCCCGCGAGGAAGATATCCTCGACGTCTGGTTCGATTCCGGCGTAAGCTACGCCGCGGTCGTCGAGCAGGATCCCCGATTGGGGGGGCGCGCCGATCTCTATCTTGAAGGCAGCGATCAGCACCGCGGCTGGTTTCACACCGCCCTTCTCACCTCGCTGGCGACGCGCGGTCGCGCGCCCTATGACAGCGTGTTGACTCACGGGTTTACTCTCGACGGCAAAGGCCGAAAAATGTCAAAATCCGTCGGCAACACTGTGGCGCCGCAGGAAGTCATAAAAAAATCCGGCGCGGAAATCCTACGGCTGTGGGTGGCCGCCGAGGATTTTCGTGAGGACGTGCGCATCTCGGACGAAATTCTCAATCGCTTGGTCGAAGCCTATCGGAGGTTGCGCAACACTGCGCGCTTTCTGATCAGCAATTTGTATGATTTCGACCCGGAAAAAGACGCGGTTCAAGCGGTACAGCTGGACGAAATGGACCGCTGGATTCTCCAGCGCACGCAGAGCGTTCTTGGTCGCTGCCGCGAAGCCTACGAGAACTATGAGTTTCATGTGGTCTATCACACTCTCAACAATTTTTGCGCCGTCGACCTGAGCGCCCAGTATCTCGACATCGTCAAAGACCGGCTTTACTGTGAAGGGGCGAAATCAAAAACGAGGCGCGCCGCTCAAACTACGCTGCACCGGATTCTCGAGGTCCTGGTCCACTTAATGGCGCCGATTGTCTCGTTTACGGCCGAGGAGATATGGGGTTATATGCCCGACCATGCCCGTCGACCTGCGAGCGTGTTTCTTTCGTCGATGCCGAAGCCGAATGCCCGTCTAGCCGATCAAAAACTAGTGGACAAATGGGATCGGATCTTCCGCGAGCGCAGCGAGGTGCTGAAGGCCCTGGAACAAGCGCGGACGGCGGGAATTATTGGGCATTCGCTCGACGCAAAGGTAGTTTTACACAATCAAAACGGCTCACAACAGTCGCCATTGTTGGGCATGGCCAGCTCTGACCTAAAAAAGTTGGAAGACCTGCTCATAGTCTCTCAAATAGAAGCTATGGCTGATGTGGCGCCTTTTCTCGATCAGTTGATGGTTGCCAAAGATGCCGGAAATCGAGGGACACTTTCCATCGTTGATTTGCCCGATGGACGGAAAGTTGTTTCTTTCGACGCGGAACTTTTGGATAGTTTTGTCTTTGTTCTTAAAGCGGACGGCGCTAAGTGCGAACGCTGCTGGAAATACGACACCCAAGTAGGCAACGACTCCAATCATCCGACGGTTTGCGCCCGCTGTGCGTCGGTGCTCAATGCCGGAGCCGCGACTTGAGCGCCAAATGGAAACTCGTTTCAGGCTGGCTCGCGATTATCATTATCCTCGATCAGCTGACAAAAATCATCGTCGATCGCTCCATGCCGCGGCACCAATCGATTGCGATCATCGACGGGCTGTTTAGTCTCACCTACGTGCGCAACACCGGCGCCGCTTTTGGCATCTTCGCCGGAAGCCATGAAGCGTTTCGCCTGCCCTTTTTGATTGGCGTTTCGGTTTTAGCGATTGGCTTTATCCTGGTTATGCTAAAGCGCCTGCGCGACGACGCAATCGGACTTATCACTGCGCTCGCGTTGATCCTCGGCGGCGCCGTGGGCAATCTCATCGATCGCATTATCTACGGCGAGGTCATCGATTTTCTCGATGTCTACTGGTCGGATTACCACTGGCCCGCGTTCAATATCGCCGACAGCTGCATCACCGTCGGCGTGATCATCACGCTCTATGTCCTGATCACGGCGAAGGGCGAGGATCCATTCAAGGCGAATTAATCCGTATTTTTTAGCGCGACGAGGGTAGCGCCCCAACCGCCGGTTTCCCCGGGAGCGTCCCGGAAAGATAAAACCGCCGGATGTTTGCTCAGCAGAGAGCGGATGATATTGCGCTGCACACCGACGCCTTTGCCGTGAATCAAGCGCACTTCGAACAACCCGGCTTGGCGGCACTGCGCTAAATACTCTTCGACGACACTGGCGATCTCCTTGGGCTGAAAATGGTGCAAGTCGATGCTGTCAGATATCGGCAGAAGGATTGGATCGTCCACCGATGAAACATCGTCTTTTTTCATCTTGCGGTCATTTTAAAATCAGCCGTCGCCGGCCGTTATTGTCACGCAAAAACCGCGATCCATCATAATATAAATGGCGAAGACGGTTTCGTCTAGAATTCCGCGCTCTCCAAATATCCCTTGATCCGAGATAGAAAACGCGCCGCGATGGCGCCGTCGACGACTCGATGGTCGGCGGAAAGTGTCGCGGTCATCAACGATTTGATGGCAAACATTCTGTCTTCGGCGACTACGCGTGGCGCTACCCGTCCAACGGCGAGGATCGCGCACTGCGGCGGGTTGATGATCGCGACGAAGCTATCGACGCCGAACATACCGAGATTCGAAACGGTGAAAGTTCCGCCCTCGTAGCCGAGCGGCAAGAGTTTCTTGGTTTGGACCTTCTCGACCAACTGCCGGCTCTGGGTTGCCAGTTCCGCCAAGCTCAGGCGATCGGCATTGCGAATTACCGGCACGACCAATCCCTCGTCAAGGGCGATGGCCATGCCGATATTGATCTCCGCGAAGAGTTTGACACCGCGCTCTGCGTATCTAGAATTGATCGACGGGAAATCCTTCAGCGCGCGCGCGCAGGCCAGCAGGATAAAATCATTGATCGACGGGACGGACTCATCAACGCGATCTCTCCCGTCGTTTCTGAATTTGCTCACGGCGCTCATATCGATGTCCGTGCTCAAGTAAAAATGCGGCGCGGTTTGTTTGCTTTGGGTCATGCGCGCGCCGACGATGCGGCGCGTCGGGCTGAAAGCGACAAAATCCGCCGCTCCATCATCGGCCTGCGGCCCGGCGCCGCTCGCTTGCAATACATCGGCGGCAAGTACGCTTCCCTGAGGCCCGCTACCCCGCAGAGTAGCCAACGCGATGCCCTTTTCTCGCGCGAGTCGTTTTGCCGCGGGCGACGCGAGGACGCGCCCGAGGCTTGGCGCGAGCGCGTCCTTTGCTGGAGTCGCCTTGGTTACGGGAGCCGGTGCAACAGACTTTATTGCCGCGGGTACCGCTGCGGCCAATTTTGTTTTTTCGGCCGACGATTCGCCGGGCGCCAGAATCAGTGCGATTCCCTGCCCTACGGGAACTTCATCGCCGGCCTTGGCGCACACTTGAGACAACACGCCGGAAGCCGGCGCTTCGATCTCCACCGTTGCTTTATCGGTTTCGATCTCCATAAGCGGTTCGCCTTTGGAGACCGCCTGGCCTTCGGTTTTTAGCCACTTGAGTAAAGTACCGGTTTGTTGCGCCACGCCGAGGGCGGGCATGATCACGTTGGTTGACATTGGATTAAGTACTCCAAAACTGTTCTGTTCACAAGATAATTTGACCGGCTGCGATGACGCTTCGGCAAGGTAACCAAGCCAGGTTTAGCTCGCGCCGCTCGCAACATTGCGGGGTGCAACTCTGGCAAGCGAGCAGCTGTTAGAGATGATGATCCGTAGGGCAACCTTAGGCGGTGTTTCCGCCACGCGCGGGGATTTTTATCTACGCTTGCGGGCGGCAATTTTTCAATTTTGCCGAAACTTAAACATGAGACAGAATTGTGCTCCAACCGCGCCATCCCGCGACAACCGGGTGGGGTGGATTATGCGAAGCGGCCGCGATCGAAGAAGTCCACCGTAAACCTGCGCATGGGGGAATAACAATACCTAAAGCTCATGACGATGATCCAGCTCGGCCGTACCGTCCATTGGGAGCTGATTTAAAATTTCGACCAAAATTTCATACTTGGCCGGTTTGGTGAGATGGGTGTCGAAGCCGGCCTCCTTAGTGCGCTGACGATCCAGCTGCTGTCCCCAACCGGATAGAGCGATCAGGAAAATGCCTTTGCCCCCCGGTAGTTGGCGGATCATACGCGCGGCGTCGTAACCATCGAGCTTCGGCATGGCGATATCGAGCACCGCTACATCGGGGCGAAATTGAGCCGCGGTCTCGACGGCTTCAATGCCGTCCTGAGCGATATGAACTTCATTGCCATCTTGGCGCAACAGACGCGCGAGGATGGCTGCGGATTGCGGGAAGTCGTCGGCCACCAAGATCCGCCGGCCGCGTTTTGCGGCGATCGGGCAAATCTCCTCTTTGGCACTTAAGCGGTCGGCCAGCGAAGCCACCGGCGACGCGGGCAAATAAACGATAAATTCGCTGCCACGGTTCAAGCCGTCGCTGTGAACTTCGACCTTGCCGCCGTGGATTTCGACCAGGCGGTGGACGAGCGTGAGACCGAGCCCAAGCCCGCCCTCGGCGCGGGTATACGAGCGGTCGACCTGGTAGAACAAATCAAACAAGTGCGGCAAATTTTCCGCGGCGATGCCGATGCCGGTGTCTTTGACGCGCACGACTACCGCGTCGCCCGCCTGCTCGACGTTTAGCCAAATATGGCCCGGGCTGGGCGTGTACTTGGCGGCATTATTCAACAGATTCATAAAGACCTGGGTCAGTCTAACGCGATCGGCTTCGACACCAATCGAATCTTGCGACATACTTACGGTCAAGTCATGCTGGCGTTGTTCGATCACCGGCCGGCTTGATTCCACCGCGGCGCGGATGACGTCGGCAAGATTCACCGGCTCTTTTTGCAACGCCAGCTTGTCGCGCGTGATGCGGCTAACATCGAACAGGTCATCGGTCAGCCGCGTAAGGTAGTTGACCTGGCGCTCGATGATATCTTGCCCCCAACTTGAATCCGTTGCCGGCTTGGCGGGGGACTTTTGCAGCGTTGTCACGTTGCGAATCAGCGACAATGGATTACGCAATTCATGGGCCAGGGTTGCCAGAAACTCGTCTTTGCGCTGGTCGGCATCGCGCAAGGCGGCATCGCTTTCACGCAGCACATTGTCCAGGCGCAATCTTTCCACCGCTAACCAGGTGCGCTCGGCGACGATGTTGACCAAGGTGATTTCGCGCTCGGTCCATTCGTGCGCGTCACTGTCGGTGACGACAAGTGCCGAGAGTAATTTTCCATCGCGCAGCAAGGGCGTGACCACTAGGGCGCGAACACTGGTTTCTCGGTGGGGGCCAAATAATCGGGCGGTGCGCTCATCGTTTCCTACATCGGCAATGGCAATAATTTGGCCGGCTTTTGCCGCTATGATCAGAGAAGAGCTGAGCGCGCTGAAAGGGTATTCGCCGACCAAAGAGGGCGCATGGGGGTGGTAATCGCGTTGCACGGTGAGCCGTTCATGTTCGACGTCGACCTCGATAAAGCTGCAACGGCTCGACTTCAAATACTCGCCGAGGGCGACTGCGACGGCCCAGAGTAACTCGTCGGCATCGGCCGCGAAGCGAATGCCTTCGCCGAGATCAAGCAGAAAAAGCGTGTCGGCTTCGGCTTGCTTGCGCCGCGTGATATCCCTCACCGCCACGTTCACGCCGAGCAACTGGCCGGTTTCGGTGTGCACCGGATAATAGCTGTATGTGTAGACGCGCCGCTCGCGGGAATGCTCCGGATGGCTGGTTTGAACTTCTTCGTCGATCACCGGTTGACCACTGTCGATCACGCGCCGGTAATGGGGCTCGATGCTGTCCGCGATTTGCGGCACCGCTTCCCGAACGGTCTTACCGACAAAAGATTCGGGCGAACTGCCGTTCATCTGCGCCAACGCGTTGTTAATCGAAACGTAGCGCAGGTTACGATCCACGAAACACAGACCGACGGGCGCCGAAGCGTAGATCGTCTTTAAGTGAGCCAACCGCTCATTGGCGACTCGTTCGTTTTCGCGCATCACTTCTTGAGCGTGACGATGGCGCAGACTAAGGACGGTCACCGTCCAAATCATCAGCAGGGCTAGACCGTGGTCGAAAAGGTACACCCAATCCGGCGTGTTCGGCAGGGACGGCGACAAAACATAATTGATGATCATAAGTACGGTCGTCGTCGACGCCGCGACAATCTTTTCGTGAGGCCTGGGCAAAGCAACCACCAGAAGCAGGCCGGCGACATAACCGACCGGCATGGCGAGGCCCGCTGGTGTCCATAGATTCGCGGTAAAGATGGCGACCAACAGCAAAAGCACGAATAACCAAAGCAGCCCGCGAAAGACTTCGGATGTCGCTCTTTCCGGCTTGAAGGCAGGGGGAGAATGGGTGGTCGATGAAGATTGTGAAAGCGCGCTCACGTTGCCCTTTCGATTGCGACCGTCTAATGAGGCCAAGGACCTAAAGCTCAAGTGTATCAAACCGGCTGAGCGCCGTACAAGGATTCATTTGCCCAATGAGCGCCAAATCTTTGCCCGCTCCGACACGCAACCGCAAGCTTAGGACAGATCAAAGGCTTGCCGCCGCGGTGCTTTTGCAAGCGGTCAACTTTGCAACCGTTTTTGGGGACATTTACGCCCTTTCGCGCGGTCGTTTTTGCTTTAGCGACTGCTTGACAACCCGGGCGGCGCGGTTGATAGATGGCAACAGCATAACCAAAGGGAGTCGTGCATGGCGAGCAAGAGCAAGTACTATAGAGATTTTCGCGAGCATCTAAAGGCCCTCGAAGAACGCGGCCAATTGCTGCGAATAAAACGGGAGATCAACAAAGATACCGAACTGATGCCGCTGGTGCGCTGGCAGTTTCGCGGCTTGGATGAGCGTGAGCGCAAGGCGTTCATGTTCGAAAATGTGGTCGACTCCAAGGGACGACGCTACGCTATGCCGGTGACGGTGGGAACCCTGGCGGCGACCACGGAAATCTACGCCATCGGCATGATGTGCCGGCCCGAGGAGATCCACGAGCGTTGGACGCGGGCGCAAATGAATCCCATCGAGCCGGTTAAAGTGACCAGCGCGGCGGCCCAAGAAGTGGTGTGGCAAGGACAGGAATTGCTCGACGGCCACGGCCTGGACATGATTCCGGTGCCGATTTCGACGCCGGGCTTCGACAACGCGCCCTATCTCACTTCGGCCAACTGGATCACCAAAGATCTCGAAACCGGAATTTATAACATCGGCAACTACCGCAGCCAGATCAAATCCGCCAACCGCACGGGCGGATTGTTCACGTCGCAGCATATGGGGCAGCATTGGCGCAAGTGCAAAGCCAAGGGCAAGCGGCTGGAAGCCTGCATCGCCATCGGTGTGGTGCCGAGCATCGCCTATTCGGCGACCGCGAAGATTCCCTACGACTTCGACGAATATCGGCTCGCCGGCGGTCTGGCCGGGGCGCCGGTGGAAGTGGTTCAGGCGAAGACCGTCGACCTCCTGGTACCGGCGACGGCGGAAATCATAATCGAAGGAACCATTCCCACCGATGTCGTCGAACCGGAAGGACCATTCGGCGAATATCCCGGTTACATGGGCCACCGCACGGTTTCACCGTTCCTTGAAGTCACCTGCGTCACGCACCGCCGCGACGCGATCTACACGGCGTTAATGAGTCAATTCCCGCCCAGCGAGTCGAGTAAGATCAAACATACCGGCACGGAAAAAATCATCTACAAATTTCTCCGCCACGACAGCGGCAATGCGGCGGTGGTCGACGTGGCGTTGCACGACGAGGTGAGCGGCAGCGGCCAGGCGTATTGCGTAATCAAGATGCGTAACGCCACCAAGGCCGATGCCTGGCGCGCCTTGAATGCGTCAGCCGGCTTTACCGGCAGCTATGCCAAGGTCTGCGTCGCGGTGGATGAAGACATCGACATTCAAGACCCGGCGATGATCAATTGGGCGATCTGTTACAACATGAGACCGGACGAAGACGTGGCGATCGCCAAGGGAAAGCCGCCCGGTCTCGACCCGTCGACATATCCACCCGGAATGGAGACCGAGGAAAAACGGCCGGGTTCGACCTCCGCGCTGCTGCTCAATGCCGTGCGTCCATGGCCTTATACGCCGGTATCGTTGCCGAAGAAAGAGTTCATGGAAGGTTCTAAGCAAATCTGGGAGGAGCTTGAGTTGCCGCCGCTCAAGCCGCGCATGCCTTGGTATGGTTACAGTCTCGGCGCTTGGACCGCACAGGACGAGGAGGAAGCCGACTTGGCCGTGAAGGGGGATTATTTCGCCACGGGAACCAAGCAGGTCGGGCAACGAAAGAAAACCTGACCGAGACCGAGCCTCAAGAGCGGAGTATCAGCTTCTCGTTATTAGGCTCGGCAGTCCGATTCATCGACGAGCACCGGGAATCGACCACCTCACCCGCATCAAATAACTTGCTTAAAGCCGCGCGGCGATGAACGAGTTGCTTGTCTTGATGAAACCGCACAGCTTAGCAAACCCAGTATGCCGTTCGATGCCACTTACTTGATTGTCGGCCTCAGTCTGCTGTTGGCCGCCTTTGTCAAAGGCGCTACGGGCCTGGGCTTCCCCCTGATCGCGACGCCGATGATCGCGCTGCTCTTAGACATCCGCACCGCCGTGACGGTGCTGATTTTACCCAATCTGTTCATGGACTCGGCTCAGGTGGTGCGCGACGGCCTGCCCTATGAAATCTTTCGGCGCTTTAAAGCGCTAATCGTCCCCACGATCATCGGCGTGTTTCTCGGCACCCTGGTCTTGGTCAAGCTGCCCTTGTGGATCCTCAATGCCTGCCTCGGTGTGATGGTGCTGGTCTTCGTGATTTCCAGCGTGCTCAAGTTCGAGTTTACGGTTTCACCGCGCAGCGAAAAAGTGCTTTCGCCGATCTGCGGTTTTGTCAGCGGCTTTTTAAACGGTATGACCAACGCGGCAGGGCCGACCCTGGCGATCTATCTCTACAGTCTCAAACTCGAGAAGCGCAACTTCGTCAAATCGATCGCGACTATTTTCGTCACCACGAAACTGAGCCAGCTGGTGGCGATCTCAACCTGGAATCTGTTCAGCTGGTACACGATCAAACTCTCGTTGCTGGTGCTCTTGTTTGCCTTGGCGGGATTTTATGCCGGCATCAAAGCCCAAGATCGCGTCAACCAACAGACCTTTAACCGCGGGCTGATGACGCTCTTATCTTTGGTCGGAGCCACTTTGATCGCGCGGGCGTTCACGCAGGCGTGAAATTTCACTCACGGCCAGATCTCCGCGGCGGCGTGGACAACGAGATCGAGCTTGCGCTTTTGATCGCTCGGTGAAATGCGATTGCCGAAAATTGAAGAAGCGAAGCCGCACTGCGGGCTCAGTCCTAGCCGGTCTTTTGAAATGTACCGGGTGGCTTCGGTGATGCGTTCCGTCAACACTTCGATCGATTCCAAATCCGGTTTTTTCGTCGTTACCAGTCCTAAGACGACAAATTTTTCGCTCGGCACATCCCGCAACGGCTCGAATGACCCGGAGCGAGCATCGTCGTATTCCAACAGCAGCCGCTGGGCTTGAATGCCGCGGAACAAGTTGCGGCTGATCGCTTCATAACCCCCTTGTGACAGCCACCGGCTGCCCTGGTTGCCGCGTCAAATGTGAAACCCGAAGGTGACATCATTAAAGCCCTTGATTACGGCGTTGTCGAGTTCGATGCCGAGGGAAAGCCATTTTTCCAAACTCCAGCCGAGTCCTTCATAGAAGGCGCGGGTGCTAGGATCGACCAGCAACCCGTAATGCGGCGCATCGATCTGAATGTATGCTGCGCCGAGGCGATTCAATTCCGCGACCTCATCGCGCAAGATTTTTACAATATCGGCGAGAAAGCCGTCGAGCGTCGGATAGGCAGCGGAAGAATATTTCGGCGACCAAAAATTGGCCCATAAACTGGGACTCGGAAGCGTCACTTTCGGAATTTTCCCGGTTTTGCTCTTGAGGTAAGAAAATTCAGACGCCGAGAGAAAACGAAGGCGATTCAGTTTGGCGACGGCGCCGAGGCGGCGCGGCCGTCGAGTCTTGTGCACGCCCCCGTCGTCGCGCCAATCGCCCCACAGAAAAGCGTCGAGATTGAATCGGCCGAAGCCGCTCACCGCGGCGGTCATTTGAGTTTGAAACGACTGGCGGCGCATCTCGCCGTCGGTGACGATTTCCAGGCCGATACTTTCTTGCAAAGCGATGGCCTCGTCGACGGCGCGGTCTTCTATGACTTTGAACTGAGCAGCCGTTATGACTTCGGCAGCAAGTTGCTTTTGAGCCTCCAGCAGTTCGGCCGGGCGAAGTAAGCTGCCGACAACGTCGGTATGAGTGGTAATCACAGCACTTTCCCAGCCGTAAAAACCGTCGCGGTGATTCGCCCTGAATTCACGCGGACCAGAAAATTGTTACAGAAGGTTTTGCTCTTCGAAATTCGCTAGAGGCCGATTGCTATTTCGCTCGGCTCAAAATCCCGACAAGCGATAAAACGTCGCCGGGTTCGATTCCAAAATTCTAATTTTAGCCGCATCGCTGATATCGGTTCTGTCACGCAGCATTTTCTCAGCGAAACGCTCCCGGTCGCCGTGCGGCATGTCCGAGCCGAACAGGATCTGGCCGTGGCCGACCAAATCCAAGACTTGCGGCAACAGCACGTCTTCGACTTCAGCGCTGAAATAGAGATTGCCCTTCTTGATATAGTCCATGGGCTCGACCTTCTGGACTGGCGCCGTGCGCGAGACCACGTTGGCGAGATTTTTCCCCGAGTGTTGGTAGCGATGGTGCAATCTTTCGAGGATGAAGTGCACCCAGAGACAGCCGGCTTCCAAATAGACCACGCGGAGACTCGGGAAGCGATCAAAAATCCCGCCGCTCATCATCGACACCAGGCCCATCAGTACCGGCATGGAGAAGGCGATCACGCCGGACGGATAGATATGGCTGTACAGATTATTGATCGACGGGCAGGCCCAGCCGACGTGAACGGCGAGCGGCAAATCAACCTCGGCCACGGCTTCATAAAACGGTAGCAAGCCCGGGTCGTCGAGCAAGCGGTCGCCGGCAGTGCCCAGAATCATCATGCCCACCGCGCCGAGCTTTTTCGATTCCCTAACTTGTCTGACCGCGGCCGGAATATCGTCGAGATTGACCACGCCGACCCATTTGAGCCGCTCTTGGCCCGATAGCACGTCGCCAAGCCAACGGTTGTAGGCGTCGCACATGGCGCTGACGTAAGCCGGATTGCAGCTCAGGGGATAGGCTAGAAATAACGTCGGATAAAGTACCTGGAGCCAGATGTTCTCTTCGTCCATGATCGCCAGGCGCTCGCTCAAGTTCGTCAACTCCATGCCGCCGACAGTGTCGGGCTTGCGCCGCGCGTGGCGCACGGGCTTGCCTTGATAGCTCACCGGCGTGCCGAGGTTGTTGCAGCCGCGGCCGACGCGGCGCGGAAAGAGCTGCTCATCGATCATCCAATAGGCCAAACCGTCTTCTGCGCCGCTGACCACCTGGGGGCGCTGGGAGCGAAAGGCGGGAGCGAAATATTTGTCGCTGAATGTTGCCAGGTTTTCTTCGACGTGACCGTCGGCATCGATGACGCGCATGAACAATTCCTCCAGTCGAGTGCTCAGGTTCTTATAACAAGCCTGCTTTGCGCCATTCAACCCGCGTTTTGAATGGAATCCGGCTCAAGGGAAGCAACGCCGTCTCCGACGATTCGCACGACGACTCTCCGGAGGTGGAGACTATTTCGATGACGCCTACGGAGGCCAAACGCAGGCGAAATCAGCGTTGCTCAGTGGGATCGTTCAATCGTGCTCCGCGAGTTTAACATGAGGCGGAAATGGAATTTCAAGCAAGCCAATTTGCGCGGCTTACGGCCAGCCGTAAAAGCGCTTGGCGTTTTCACCCAAAATTTTTGCTTTGGCTTGTTCGGAAATGTCCTTGCGCTCGCGGATGGTGGCGGTGACGAAGGGAAACATTCCGTCCCAGTGGGGGTAGTCGGAAGCGAAAAGGATTTTGTCGTCGCCGATACGGTCGATGACATAGGGCACCGTTTCTTCTTCGGGCTCCATGGCAAAGAACCAGTTGCCATGCTTGATATACTCGCTCGGTTTGCTTTTACAGAGCGGCGCTTCGGCTTTGCCGCGCTTCTCCCACTCTTCGTCCATCCGTTCCGTCCAGTAGGGCACCCAGCCGACGCCGCATTCGAGAAAAGCGATGCGCAGTTTGGGAAAACGCTCCGCGACCCCGCCATACATCAAGCCGGCAAATTGGATAAATGTCTCCACGGGACGACCGATGGTGTGCATGAAGATAAAGCTGTCGAAGCGGATTTCACCCGCCGGTCCCTCGCGCCGGTTATGCACGCAGAACGGCACGTCGAGGCGCTCAAGCTCTTCATAGAGCGGCCAGAAGGTTTTCGAGCCCAAGTGTTCTTTCATGCCTTGCGTAGCCACGGCGATCGAAGCCAAGCCGAGCTTGGTGACGGCGCGGTTGGCTTCTTCAACCGCCGCTTTCGGGTCTTGCAGCGGCACTAGAGCAACTGCCTTGAGCCGCGGACTTTGGCTGCACACTTCGGCGATGAAATCGTTGTAAGCGCGCGCGTAGGCGACCGCGTAGTCGTGTTCGAGCATGCCGTTGACGGCAAAACTGCTGGTGGGAAACAGGACGGAAACATCGATCTTTTCTTTGTCCATGTCCCGGAGGCGAGTGGGCAGATCGTTTTTCTCCAAGCCACCCAATAATCCCCCCATGTTGGTATCCATGCCGTCGGACGGCAACAGTCCGCCGGTGCGTTTTGAATACGGTTCTGGCAGGCGTTTACGTATATCGGTATCTTTTTCGACGATGTGGCCGTCGGCATCGATCGTGTTCATGGCGCTTCCTCCGCAGTGATAGTCGTCGAAGAAATCTTCGACGGCCCGGAGCTTAGTCGGAGGACCGTGCCGCTGTCAACGCTAAAACCGTAGAATAAATTTCGAATGTAAATCGGGAAAGGGCTAAGCTTAGCGCCGCCTTGAGCCGGTGGACGCAGTGGGGATTTGATTTGACGCAAGCTCTTGCGCCTCTTCTTCACTCAAGGTGCGGGTCTTTTCGACCTCCGCTTCGCGCGCCACCAACACGCGCACTTGTCCCTGCGCCATCGGCTTGGCGTAGGTCTTGATCAGCCAGACTTTGCCGGTGAAGCGGTTGATTTTATAGGCGGCGTCGACCGGCCCGCTCGGCGGAGTGACTGTGTACACTCCGCCGAGCAAGAAGGCGGCTAGCAACAAGATTGCCGCGCCAGCGCCGGCCCAAAGAAACCTTTTCATCGCGGCTGAATTCATTGGCGCTCCCTTCGCCGGCCCGACGGTCGCGGGCAAGTTAGTATTCACTGCGCTGGCGCTGTAACCGCTGAATCTCCTGCTGGTTGCGGTTAATCTCGGTTTGATTGCGGTAGAGCTGCTGCTGTTGCTGATAGTTGGTATTTTCCTGACCCTGCAACTGATCCCCGACCAAGGCGCCGGCGCCAAGACCGAGCGCACCACCGATCGCCGCCCCCGCGCCTGGATGCCCAACTGCCGCGCCGACGATGCCGCCGGCCGCCGCCCCGCCAAGCGCGCCGATGCCGGCCCCCTTTTCTCGCGTGCTGAGCGGTCCGCCCGCGCAGCCGGTCAGCAAAAGCGTTCCAGCAACAAACGTCACTGCCGTGGCATTAAGAATTTTCTCACTGGCAAACATAAGCTCCTCCACTTTCCTTCCGCTAAAACTTGTTGGGTTTTCCCTCGCCCTTTGCTTTGCCGTTGTTTTGTTTAACCCGGTCCGCACCGCTTTCTTTTTCGTCGTGCATTTTGTGGCGTTCCTCGGCACGCATCCAGCCCCGCTCGGGATCGGCAGACCATTGGCTATTGGTATTCAAAGTGCCGTTTTCGCTCCTGTGCGCGGTAGCCTTACCGCCACGCGGTTTTCCGGCGTCTTTGCCGGCGCCTGCGGCCTCGGAGGCGTTAGACCATAAGACCAGCAGCCCGCTGAGCAGGACTGCAACTAAAACGTTGCCAGACGCTTTCATCTCTCCCCCTTTCAGGCTTTTGAAGGCTCCCCGCCGGACTGTGTCGCTTTAATGGAACCAGTCGCGGTCAAGGCTTCGTGCAAGGGTTGCAGTTGAACCTTATTGATATTCTCATTTATGCGCCGGGCCATTTCGGTTACCAGCCCGAGGATCGCCATGAAATTGCCTGATTTCAGTGACCGTTGCTGACTATTGTCGGATGTTTTTGTTTTCATAACTTTGCCTTTCTCGCTTTCCCGATCACCCTGAACGCAACGCCGATGCCAAGCGAACTTATCATGCTATTTCAATCACTTATGACAAATCCGTAGTACTTATCACCAAGTAAATATGTCGGCTAACCGGGAGAAATTACCGGGCGTGCCAACCGCTGCCGCAACCGCACCACCGGCGGGATCTACGAGTGGGCTGGGAAAACTATCTGAGGGCACGTAGTGCTTGGATACGTTCTGAAGTCGCGGGGTGAGTTGAAAGGATGCCGCCACCGGTGTCGCCGTTGCGGCGCACGAGCCAGGTCAAGGTGTCGATCATAGTCTTTTTTGAATAGCCGGCTCGTTGCAAAAGAGTGACTGCGTGTCGGTCGGCTTCAAGCTCGAGCGGACGGGTGTAACTGTTGCTGATCAATGTGCCGGCAATCGGGGTTACCGAACTGCTGCCGGGAATAAGTTCTTCCAACAACGCAACTCCCATGCTAACGCCGGTGCCGATGATCTGTGCCTTGGCAGGATGACCGAGATCCTCATGAGCGATCTCATGGGCGAGCACGCCGCGCAGTTGCTCATCGTTGGCGCGATGCAACAGGCCGGAGGTGACGTAGTAATGGCCGTTACCCGCGCTCGCGGCATTAATCGCCGGATCATCGACGATGGACAAGCGGACCTCCTCACGCGCTAGGCGCTGATCTGTGACGCGCAGTAGCGGCAGCATGACCGAGCGCAGCCGGGCCGTCTGTTGTTCCGCGCGGGCCGAAGAGTAGTCGCGCCGATCTTCCCGCTCATTGCGAAATGCGCCGGCTTGGGACGCGGCGCTGAGAAAAAACACGGCGGTTAAAAAGACCAGCCACCGGGTCGGTTGGTTCATCGTCATAGCCTCTGACTTGGCGCTTGTAAGGGTGGACATAATTCTATCCAGAATTTAAATTAGAGCAATGCCCATGCCACCGAACAGTCCCGGTAATGACGAGAGTTGCGCGAAGATGGCCGTCGCCGGCCGGGAATAAATGTTCGGCGCCGGGGAAAAATTACTCTTTGGAATAGAGAGCGATTTTGGCGTTTAAGGTCTTGGGCGTGATGCCGAGCAGCTGGGCCGCCTGGGTCTTATTGCCGCCAGTGACGCTGAGCGCGCGTTCGATGGCCTGGCGTTCAGCTTCGGCGAGCGAAATCGGCGCCCGCTCCGCTTCCTCTTCGAACACAGCGGTCAGGCAATACTGTTGAAAATCCTTGGCGCTCAAATTCTCCCCTGTCGCCAGTACGGTAAGACGCTCCATGGCATTGCGCAGCTCGCGGACGTTGCCCGGCCAGCTGTGTGTCAGCAGCGCCGGCGCGAAATCTGTTCCCCAAGGGAGGACATGGCGTTGATACTTCGCCGCAAAGGATTCGAGAAAATATCCTGCCAGCAGCGTTATGTCCTCGCCGCGCTCGCGCAGAGACGGCAACTCGAGATGAAACACATTCAGGCGATAGAAAAGATCTTGGCGTAGCTTGCCGTCTTTGACCGCCGCCGCCGGCGCGCGGTTAGTTGCGGCGACGGCACGGACGGATATAGGAATATTTTTATTACCGCCGATGCGGCGAATCTGGCCTTCTTCAAGCACGCGCAAAAATTTCGGTTGGATTTCTAGGGCCATTTCGGTGATCTCGTCGAGAAACAGCGTGCCGCCGTCGGCTTGCTCGAAGCAACCGACGTGGCGGTCCACCGCGCTGGTAAACGCACCTTTTTCATGGCCGAACAGTTCGCTTTCCATCAGCGTCGGGGAAATCGCCGCGCAGTTGAGCGCGAGAAATTCGCCGTCGCGGCGCGGTGACAAGTCGTGCAGCGTTTGCGCCACCAACTCCTTGCCCGTACCGCTTTCGCCGCTGACCAGAACCGCCGCATCGGTGGCGGCAATTTGGCCGATCTGTTGATAGAGGCGGCGCATCGGCGCCGACTTGCCGATCAATGCGCCGTAAGAGCCTAGCGGCGATTCGAGCCGCTGGCGCAGCGCGCCGGCTTCGCGCGCGAAGGAAACTTGTTTGAGCCCCCTTTCGAGCACCTCGCGCAGGCGCTGCGGATCGAGCGGTTTAGGTAAATAATCGTAGGCGCCGAGCTTGATCGCTTGCACCGCGGTATCCACTGCCGCTTGGCCAGTGACGAAGATGATCGCAATCTGTTGGGCGCGGGCACCGAGCGCGGCGACGAATTCCAAACCGTTCATGCCTGGCATCATCAAGTCGGTGACGATGGCGTGGGGCAGTTCTTGGTCGCAAATTTTAAGCGCTGCATTGCCGTCGTTGGCCGCGGTCGATTGATACCCCCAGCTTTCGAGCAACACGGTTAGACCGTCACGCGTGGCGGCATCGTCATCGACGACGAGCACTGTTGAGCGTGATTTGGCCATTTATTGTATCGCCTCCAGGGGCAGCGTGATTCGGAAAGTCGCGCCGTTCCCGTCACCGTTACGATCATGATAGACCAGCGAGCCGCCATGGGATTCGACAATCAACTGGCTGAGCGGCAAGCCGATTCCGCTGCCGCCGACTTTAGTGGTTTTGCCGAATTCAAACAATTCCGCGCGCCGTTCAGGCGGCACGCCCGGGCCCGCGTCGCTGATTTCGACGACCAACTCCCGGTCGTTGTAATTGGCCGACACGTGAATTTCGCCGCCGTCGGGCTGCGCTTCCATGGCGTTGCGCAACAAGTTATCAAAGCTCTGACGCAGCCGGGTCGCATCCCCCTGGATTGGCCATGGTCCGGGCGCGAGCGTGGCCGCAAGCTTGATCTTTTTTACCGCGCAGGCCGAGCCCGCCGCCTCCAAGCTCTTGCCCAGTACTTCGCCGACATCGATCGGTTTTTTTTCCATCGCCACCGGCGCCGAGTAGTCGGTAAAGTCGCGCACCAAGCGATCGACTTGACGTATGCTCGAATCCAGCGCCGAAAGCGAGCGGCGTGATTGCGCGTCGTTATCATCTTCGGCGCTGACCTTGTTGCGCAGCACCTCGAGATGAATCGTTAGCGCGTTGAGCGGGGTTTTCACCTCGTGAGCGAGAGTTCGCGCGGCGATCGCCAGGCGCTGCACCGGCGCCGGCACACCGACGATTTTGCGCTGCTTCATCACCAAGCGGTCGATCAAATCCAGGCTCGCGCCAACTTCGTCGTCGCTGGCGTAGGTGGGGCGAGCGGCGTAGGTGCCTGCTTCGGCCTGGCGCAGGGTATCGCTGATCAGGCGAAAGCGGCGGGTGTAGAGCGCGGTGGTGACGAAAGCGCTGAGCAGCGCCACGACTCCGCCGAGGATGAAGAGCAAAATAAACTGGTGCCATAGCCCCGACAAGAGTCCGGTCCAATCGGCCGGATTAATCCAAAGTCGCAGGCCTCCCGGGCTGCTCACGCCGGCGGGCATTTGTAAGGGAACCCAAATGTCGTAGTATGGGATATTGCCTTGGCGTTTGGCGTTGACGACCGTCTCCCCAGCGCGCAATTTGTCGAGCAGGGTTTCACTAACGAGCGTTCGGTCCCGATCCCCTTCCACCGAGCTGTAGAGCAATTTCCCTTCCGCGTTGACCACCCACATGGCTGCGATGCTCGCGCTGCGATCGAGAAACGCCTGTATCAGCCCTTTCACTTCGGCCTGGCGCGGCGGAGTATAGCGCAGGGGCCTGCTCGACGAGCTTCCGGTGCTTTTTCCAGGTAAAAGATTGCCTAGAAAATCCCAAAAAGACGAAGATCGTTGTCCTTGCCGGGGCTGGACGACAATCGAGCGCTCGCGCAAACTGTCGGCCAGGGCGATTTCTACTTGCCGCGCCATTAACAACGCGGTCTGGAGCGTCGCCTCAGTAGTGAGGCGCTGGGCGATCAGCCAGATGCCCGCGCCGAGAATGCTGAAAATTACCACGACCGTGCCGCAAAAAACCGCGATTTGTTGCTGGCGTAGACTCATCCGGCGATAAGGATAGCAGATCGGGCAAAGCCAGCAAAGTTTCTTGTTTGTGCCAAACAGGTTCGCCTTGCGCCCCCTAGCCCTTTATTGCATATTGAAGTGTAATGCTCGTCGATATTTTCAAACGCCCGCTCAAGGACCTGCGCATCTCAGTGACTGACCGGTGCAATTTCCGTTGCACCTATTGCATGCCGTTGGATGAGTACGAGTGGATCGACAAAAAAGAAATTTTGACCTTCGAGGAGATCACCCGGTTAGCGAAGCTTAGCGTCGAGTTCGGCGTCGAGAAGATTCGCCTGACCGGTGGCGAGCCACTGGTGAGGAAGGATTTGCCGGTGCTGATTGAAAAGCTTGCCGTGCTCCGAGGATTGGAAGACCTCTGTCTCACGACCAACGGCGCCTTGCTGAGCGAGCGGATTCAGGCGCTTAAGGCAGCCGGCCTGCAGCGCATCAACATCAGCATCGACAGCCTGGACCCCGACAAGTTCAGGCGCATGACCAAGCGCGGTGATCTCAACAAAGTGCTGGACGGGATCTTCGCGGCTAAGCAGGCAGGCCTGGCACCGATCAAGCTAAACGCTGTAGTCGAGCGCGGCGTCAACGACGATGACATCATTCCGCTGGTCGAGTTTGCCCGGGAACATGGCTTTGCCATGCGCTTCATCGAGTACATGGACGTCGGCAACGCCAACAATTGGACTTCGGCGAAGCTGGTGCCGAAAACGGAAATCATCGAAAAGATTCACGCGCGCTATCCGCTCAGAGAAATGGGCCGGGATCAGGGTAGCGCACCGTCGGTGGATTATGAATTCGTCGACGGACGCGGCGACATCGGCGTGATCGCGTCGGTGACCGAGCCTTTTTGCGGCAGCTGCACGCGCTTGCGTCTAACCGCGGACGGAAAATTTGTCACCTGCCTGTTCTCCCAGGTGGGACACGACGTCAAAGCCTTGCTACGGGGCGGTGCTACCGATGGCGAGATCAGAACCTTTCTCGCTTCGATCTGGCAGAACAGGACGGACCGATATTCCGTCGAACGCCTGGAAGCGATGAAATCGGCTAACTACGACCCCAAGAGCCACCGCAAGATCGAAATGATCTCGCTAGGCGGTTAATTCGATCAGGTTTTTTTCCGCTAATCTTTCGGCAGCAAGCCGCGGCGCTCCAGACTCGCACGCTCCTCCGGGGTCAAGCGCGGGATGGTAACGTAGCCACGGTTTTCGTAGACGCGGGCACAACTATCCATAAAGCTTTCGCTAAAAAGAGGTCCGATGCCGACACTTGAACCGCTGCACTCTGCGGTAGCGCCGGTCTGCGGCTGAATCATTTTTATGGTTTGACTCGCACAGGCAGAAATCGCGAGCAAGCTAAGGGCAAAAACAATCCGTTCGGTGTAAGCGTGCAACTTTGGGTCTTTCATTTGCCAGGCTTCCTCGTGAGCGAACTTGCGCGGCCCTCTGCAAATGACTAATACCATTTAGGCGCACGATTTAGAACCCCGCTAACGCGCCGGCGAGGATCGCTGAGCGCCATCGATAGGAATAGCTAGAGTCAACAATTGTCCAGAGGGCGGGAATGTTACTCAAAGACAAGATCGCGCTGGTCACCGGCTCGACCCACAATATCGGGGCCGATTGAGTGCGTATCCGCAACGCCCCCTCCGCCAAAGTGAACAATCGATGCGAACTCCGGCGTCACGCCAATTGTCACCTCCAACACTTAGGCTCGCGATCGTCGCATGTCTAAGCACCGCGACCGCGACGTTTGGCGCCAGTTACGACGAATTGAGGTCGGAGGCGGTTCAGCGCTGCCAAGCGATCGATCCCGGCGCCTATCAGACTGGCCTGTTTTTCAATTCCGACGGCTATCGTTCCTACTATGTTCGATCGGAGTGTTTTCAAAGAATTGCAGTGGAGTTTCGCGACGAGACGCTTTGTGCCGAAGTCAAGCAGCGATATTCGCTGTTTTCGTCCAGCTGGGGTTATTCGCTCGCGCAATGCCACAAGCTGGTCCACGGAGGCATTGCTGTGGATGAAAATACTTTGACGGAGATCAAGCAGCGCTATCGCCAGGGAGCGGTGCGACTGCGCGATTTTCGCCTCGAACGAAACGGCAACGGCCGCGACTTCGACATCATTCCATCGTTCACCGGCGCATTCGGTCATGGCTACAATCTGCGCTTTGAGCTTTTTCCAACCGCAGCCGCTAACCCCCCCGTGCTCTTACATACCTCTGGTTATTATGTAGACGGCAACAGCAACCTGCGCATTTTTGTCAGACAAGAGGAGATCCGCCAACCCTTTCCCGACCTTGTCCTGGGGCGGCCCTATACGGTGCGCGCGACTTTGACGCTTAATATTGGCAACGGCGGTCAAGCCGGGAAGTGGAGCGATGCATTCATCGAACGTATCTTCCCGGCGCGAGAGCGCAGCCAATCTTTGGACAGAGAAGTTAAGTTCTGACTGCGAGGGGAAAACCCGTCGGCGAAAAATAGCAGGCCGATCGCTGATATAGAAACCGTGATTCACTATTCTCAACAGGTTCTGACCTATGCCATTTCCATTGAGTCGTGACGGCTGGCTGCTTTTCATCACCTGCGGGGTCCGTTCGTTTGCTTATGGTTTTCTCTCGGTCATTCTAGGGCTGTACCTCGATTCCGCCGGACTTAGCCCCGGCACAATCGGCTGGATATTTACCGCGGCGCTCGCGGGCGGTGCCGTCATGACGATCCTCGTCACCAGTGTAGCCGACCGCTTCGGGCGCGGAATATTTTTGATCATTGGTGCAATCCTAATGGCTTTGGCGGGCTGCGTGTTTGCCGTCAGTCACGATCCTATTTTTCTCGCGATCGCTGCGATCTTTGGCACTATAAGCCCTTCCGGCAAAGAAGTCGGTCCATTTCTTTCCATCGAACAGGCGATTTTGCCGCAGACGACTCCCGCTCAGCACCGTACAGCTATTTTCTCCGCGTATAATCTCGTCGGCTCGTTCGCCGGGGCAATCGGCGCGCTAGCGGTCGGGTTACCCACGCTTTTCGCGCTGTCGGCGGCGGCGGGTTATCGACTGCTCATTTGGAGTTATGTCGCGGCGGCACTGATTCTCGCGATGTTATTCACTTTGCTCTCGAAAGACGTGGAAACTCGGCAGCCGGTCGGCTCTCAACGCCTGCGAATCGGCGTGCACAAGTCGCGCGGCATCGTCGCTAAATTGGCCGGCCTGTTTGCGCTGGATGCTTTCGCCGGTGGGTTCATCGTACAAAGCATCATCGCTTACTGGTTTTATCTTCGTTTCAAGACAGACTTGAACGTTTTAGGCGGCATCTTTTTCGGCACGAATATCCTCGCTGCCTTGTCGTTTCTCGCAGCTCCCGCGATCGCGCGCCGGATTGGCTTGCTGAATACGATGGTGTTCACTCACCTGCCGTCGAATTTTCTGATTCTTCTGGTGCCGCTGATGCCGAACCTCAAGCTCGCTGTGGTCATGCTGCTGCTGCGCAATTCTCTGTCGCAGCTCGACGTGCCGACGCGCCAATCGTATACGATGGCAGTGGTTGATGCCGATGAACGGGCGGCGTCAGCGGGCATCCTATCGGTTGCCCGTAACGCCGGCGCCGCGCTGGCGCCGTTGTTTACCGGGGCAATCCTCGCTCGGCCAACTTGGGGCCTGCCTTTCTTACTCGCGGGAGGGTTGAAGGTTGTTTATGACCTATGGATCTTCGTAGTGTTTCGGCGTGTGAAGCCGCCGGAAGAGAACGAACCACGTTGATCCTGCAAAGCTGTGACACTGAAGCTCTTCACGAATCGCTGTACGAGTATCCGTCCAAGAAAGAAAATCCGCGCATCCGCTGCTTCACCGCATCGATCAACTCCTGATTCCACTCCACGTCCGTGCGAGATTTATGGGAAGATTTGTAAATAACGCTGGCACAATCACTCAAATAACTTTCGTCAGAGCCCATGCCAAGGGAAGCACACAGCGCCATAAGCGTGCTCTTGGGATTATTGATGAGGGATTCATGATAAATATTATGGACGGCGCCGGTCGCTACCTGAGGCTTCAGCGTTTCGACTATCTCGCACATGGAAAAGTATCTGTTGATCGCATTCGGCAGAAATTCTCCGCTTCTGATTTTCATGGTGCTGATGTTGTCATAAGGATTTCTGATGACATGAATGAGCTTGAGGTCGACCCCTTTTAGCTTTTGCCGCAGTGATTTCAGGAGGGATGGGTTCCGACGCAGTCGAGTCAGTCCGGTTGACTCGCCGATGACCCGCGGCTTATCAAACCTGCCTTGCCACTGATTAGGGACTTCGTAAGAGTACCGACGCTGTTTCCTACCTGTTCTGGCGACCTGCCGAGAATTTTGCATCAACAAGTAGAAAATTTGTTGTTTACCAAACCCATACTTAAGATACCTGAGTGCGCTGGTTTGGCTGGCCACGATCATATTTGGATGGGCATCCAGCAGAAATCCGATGAGAGTGTGGCCGCTGCGTGGATAACCAATAAACATAACAAAGGTTTTGATGTCATTAAAAATTCTTGGCTCGTAAACGGTGTGGCAAAGAGAGGTAAAGAACCGATAAGGAATGGTCAGTAAATCCATGGGGTAAAACTCCTAACAATTATGATCCGAAACTGATTAGAACGCGAAGTTGGAGCAATCGGTTTCAGAATTGTATTAACGAGACCGGCTCCAAACTCGACGAATTCAATCTTTATTGAAATAGCGGATATTTGGCAAAGGACGCAAGCGCCAGGGTAGAATTGAACGGCACTATCATCAACGAACCAAGGCATTCATTCTCCTATGAGCCGTTCTATTCTCGAAGTCCTCACAGTCGCTTTGCGGAGAGGCCCGACTTACTTCGGCGGGCCGATGGCGCACTTGGGATATTTTCGTGATGAATTGGGAGACCGGCGCAGGCGGCTGGAGGAGCGGAGCCGCGCTGGCGCCATTGTTTGCCGGGGCAATTCTTGCTCGGCCAACTTGGGTGTTGCCTTTCTTAATGCCGGGAGGCTAAAAATTTATTTTTGACCTGTGGATTTTCACGGTCATTCGCAACGTGTAGCCGCCGGAAGAAATGAAGATTGCAGGATGGTAGGCCGCGATCAGATTAATCCGGTGGGCATATAGATTCCGGGATTCTAAACTTGCGCTGATAGGCCCCCGCGATCATTCCAGTGATGCGTTTGAATAAACGCCGGAAAAAAGCTGGCTCCTCATAGCCGACTTGCCAGCTGATCTCGTCAACCGGCGCCTCGGTGCGCTCGAGCCGGCGCTTGGCTTCTTCGACGCGCAAACGTTGCACGTAGGCGATAGGCAAATAGCCGGTAGCCACCTTGAACCGACGTTTGAAGCTCCGTAGGGCAACGCCGGAACGGCGTACGGCTTGCTCGACGGGGTTGGCGACGGAAAAATGGCTGCTCTGCCATCGCTGCGTGAGTTGGATTGCGGTGTCCCGATGATCGGTGACCGGTTCGAAGACGACCAAGGGCTATAGCCCTTGGTCGTGCGACTGAAAGGCATAAAATTTGGCGATTGCCCTGCGCTGCTGTCGGTCCCGCATACCGGGAGATGAGATAGAGCACCAAATCGTGCCAAGAGGTCGAAGCGCCCGACATGACGAACTCCTCGTGAGGTCCCGCTGCAACAAGTGTTCGCTCGGGCACTAATCGGACATTCGGAAAGTTCTTGCGAAAAGTTTGCGCATAAATCCAGTGAATTGTTGCGTCCTTTTCATTCAGTAGTCCGGTCTCCGCGAGCAACGGCACTCCCGAACAAGTGGAACATAACGTCGCGTCGCGTGCATGCATCGCCGCCCCAATCATCGCTATGATCATAGCCAACAACGGCTTAATCATCGCGTTCTCACGTACTAGGAACCCCTGACCTGGTAGTTTGTACGGTGCGCTCGTTTTTGTCGCAGTGACTTTGAATTACAAAAAGTCCAGCGTGGCCTCGACGTAATACAAGGCTTTCCGCGACGTGCCGACAATTTGTAGACTCTGGCTAGACAATTAGGCGCGCGGATGCCGTTCCGCCAATTCAATCTCGTGGCCGTCCGGGTCGCGGATCCAAGCGCTCAGGCCCATGCCGTCGGATCTCTGCTTCAGCGGGCGAATGAAAGCGACGTCTTTCTTTTCGAGAATCGCGCAAAGCTTGCGAAGATCGCTCGTGTCAATGCCAATGTGAATGTTTGCCGGCGTTACCTGAGTTGGTGCTCTCTCACTGATGTCTTGAATCAATTCGAGGAATGGCGTGCTCGCTTCGTCGCCGTAACCGATCAAGCCGACTTCCACCTTGCGGGCGTCACTGGCGTGGCGCTCTTTCACTTTCATGCCGAGCAGGCGCTTATAGAACGCAATGGATCGATTGAGATCGGCCACCGGCAACATCGTGTGGTGGACGCGGAAACCAAGGTCCTTGACCAAACAGTCATTCTTCATAACACCTCCTCCGTCAGACTTCGACGTGACGCCGCTTTTTTTGGCGTTTCATTTCAAATACGGGCTACCATCTCCCCCCCCAGAGCGGTCATAACAACGACCAGCCAAGGGGGACATTTCCAAAACATCAAAAGCCCGAAGGCGAGGAGTCCAAGCCCGAAGTCGGCGGGAGAATAGATCGCGCTGCTCCACACCGGTCTGTAGAGCGCGGTCAGCAGCAAACCAACCACTGCTGCGTTGATACCTTTCAAAGCAGATTGGAAGACCGGCACCGAACGAAGCAGGTCCCAAAATGGCAAAGCGCCGGCGACCAACAAAAAAGAAGGAAGGAAAATCGCAACCAGAGTTAGAAATGCTTCTGGCAAACCGTTCAGCTCCGTGCCCATGACAGCACCGAGGTATGCAGAAAAAGTAAAAAGCGGTCCGGGCACGGCTTGAGTAGCTCCATAGCCCGCCACGAATTGCTCGTTCGTGACCCAACCCGGACCCACGACCTCGGATTGAAGCAGCGGAAGAACGACATGACCGCCGCCAAAAACGAGTGAGCCGACGCGAAAAAAACTGTCAAAAACTTCAACCGCATGAACCGCCCATACTTGTCTCAAAAGAGGCAGGCCTAAGAGGAGCGCAAAAAAAATAATCCAGGCGGTCAATCCAGTTTTTTTGCCGACAGGAAAACGCATGTGAGAGACCGAAGAAGAAGCCGCACCGGGAAAAATCATTAAACCAATGATGGCGGCGATGGCGATCGATGAAAGCTGCCCTATGGCAGTTGGCCATGCGAGCGTGACTATCGAAGCGAGAACTGCAATCGTGGCGCGCTCCCGGTCCGGACAAAGCGAACGGGCCATTCCCCAGACTGCTTGGGCAACGACGGCAACTGCAACAACTTTAAGCCCGTGTAGCCAACCCGTATCTGCAGCGCTCGCGAACGCGCCGATACCGAAGGCAAACACGATCAGCGCAAGCGCCGACGGCATGGTAAAGCCCAGCCATGCGGCAACACCGCCGAGGAGCCGCGCACGGGCAATGCCGATCGCGATGCCAACCTGGCTGCTGGCTGGCCCAGGCAGAAACTGGCAGAGCGCGACGAGGTCGGCATAACTTTGCTCATCAATCCACTTTCTGCGCTTGACGTACTCTTCGTGAAAATAACCGAGATGCGCGATCGGACCGCCGAAGGAGGTCAGTCCGAGGCGGGTCGAAACCCAGAGGACTTCAAGAAGGGAACCGCGGTGGCGACCGAGAGTCACTTGATCAGTGACAATTTCAGGTTGCTCACTCATAGTGCTCAGCCACCTCTTCCAATGACCCCTCGGCGATTTTTAAAGCCTTAAGGGCAGTTTCCAAATCCTCGCTCGGATGAGTCTTGAGAAACTTGCTTCCCTGATTTTTTATGCCCTTGACGATCTTGTGCCATTGCTTTGCCCGCCGGTGCGCTTTGAGATTTCGCTTGTGCCGAATCTCTCCGCCGAGTCCGGTATGTTCCAGCGTCTCTTCTACTGTATGTTCAGCGATTTCGAGCGCTAATAAGCCGTGCGCGAGATCTTCGTATCCTGTTTTTTTATAGATTGCCTTCAGCTGTTTTTGAAGTCGTTTGAATTCCTTTCTCAACGCTGTCATCTGAGTCTTTTGAGCTTGTCCAACTTGAGCCATTCTTCGAGTTCCTCCTTTGGGTTTGTTGGTTGGTTATTTTACTCACATTTCCCATTTCTGATTGGTTACAGGTGGAGCAGTCGGCTGTGCGATATAAATGAACCTATAGCCCCTCTCGGTATGGCATCCGTTGCCCGCGCTTAACGTCTCGTCATACGATTTTTGAAACGCTGCTGGACTCCTGTGCTTTATGGCCTCGGCCAACTGGGCAATCTGAGTCTGAAGGACGGAATCTAATACAATTGAGATTTTGATCCCGTTCTTCTCTGCGTTCAGCGCCTTCGGAGCCTCCATGGTTTTCCTAAGTTCATCGAGCTCGTATTTTGATAGCTCCCAATTCCTGGCTTTGGACGCGAATCAGTAATTACCCGCGTGCAGTTGAATCGTGGTCATGGACTCTCCCAACCGGGCGTGCGATCTTTGGCTGCTGCGAGTTCGGATTGCATCCGCTGGAGGGAATTTTGCAGCGCGACAAATCCGCCGTCGGTAGCCTTGTCCGAACCGCGGACTGGACTCTCCAAGCTCAGAACTCGGACGAAGAGAACCAAAATAAGAACTGCGTACAAAATTACACCGCCCTTGAGGTAAACCGCAGGCTTCACACTTTTTTCCTTTGACCAGGTGCCGCCGGATTTGCCACCGGCAGCTCACTCATCCTCCAGCAACTCGCCGAAAAGCTCGCTAACTTTTTGTCTCGCGGCGAGCAAAGCCTTCCGGCCTAGGGGGGTCGCTTCATACAACCGCCGCAGACTTTTCCCAGACCGCTCGCTGGTCGATCGCAGGTACCCCTTGTGCTCAAGCCCGTGCAGCAATGGATAAAGAGTGCCCGGGCTAAGTCGGTAACCGTGTCGGCCCAATTCCTCGATGAACCATAGACCGAAGACGGGACGCTTCGAGGCGTGGTGAAGGATGTGAAGGCGGATCAGTCCTGCATAGAGATCCTGGTCCCGTGCTTCTTGGCTTTGGTTCTTCTTAGCTTTCTGCATTTCGTTATCGAAATCCGATATAGAATGATTTCGATCACCTGTCAATGACGTTGAGCCGGTCCGTCAATAGCAGAGCTCTGTTTGTGTGGTCAGGGCAGTTGACGTCCGATACGCTGCATTCGCCGAACTTAAACGGTGGTTGTTGGATGACTCTTCCGCGCTTTCGATAAACCGGTGCGGTCGCGTGATTGGCGCGCCGGTTACCTCCGCGCTTCAGCTCAGCCATTCGAGTCCATAAGGTAAAGCAATGGAGGCTTGTCGCTGTTTCTCTTCAAATATGCAACGATACTGTCGTTACGAATAAAGATTTTAGATTGTTAATTTCGATGTTTCTCCCGGGCTAGCCGCCTGGGGGAAGGAGTAAGAGTAATGTCGGGGTCGGACATCGGTAACGAAGTTCTCGCAATCGGTTTGTTAATCGTGGCCAATGCTTTCTTTGCGATGTCGGAGTTGGCCGTGATCAGCGCACGAAAGTCCAGGCTGCAAAAGTGGGTGAAGATGGGCAATCGGCGCGCCAAGGCCGCCCTGGATCTCGCGATCACGCCGAGCAAATTTTTGTCGACCATGCAGATCGGAATCACTTTGGCTGGCATTCTGACCGGCGCCATCGCCGGACGCAGTCTTGCCGACCGCATGGCGGCTTATCTCGAATCGCTGCCGCTGATCGCGCCCTATCACCGCGAAGTTGGTTTAGTTCTCGTGGTTCTCGTAACGACCTTCACCGTGTTGGTGCTCGGAGAATTGGTGCCGAAGCGTCTCGCGCTGCGACATCCCGAGATGATCGCAACATTTATTTCACTACCCCTGCGCTGGTTCACGAAACTTTGCGCACCCCTGCTGCGCTTGCTTAACTTCTCGACCGAGGCGGTCTGCCGGCTATTCGGCAGAACCGCCAACGATGAGCCACCGGTCACCGAAGAAGAGATCAAGAGGCTGGTGCGCCAGGGTGCCGCGGCCGGAGTCTTCGAAGAAGCGGAGCAGGATATGGTGGAAGCGGTGCTCCGGCTGGGCGATAAGACGGCGCGCGCGCTTATGACTCCAAGAACTCAAATCGCTTGGCTCGATCTCGAAACTGGCGTCGACAAGATCCGCGAGAAAATTATTTCCAGCGGCCATTCTTGTTTGCCCGTCGGTAAGGGCAGCCTGGATAAGGTTGCCGGCGTGGTCCACGCCAAGGATTTGCTCGGGCTCCATCTCGGCGGCGGTTCTTTGAATTTAAAGTCGGTGATTCAAGAACCTTTTTTCGTGCCCAGATCGGTGAGCATTTTAGAGGTGTTGGATGCGTTTAAGCAATCGGGACAGCATGTCGCGCTGGTGGTCGACGAGTACGGCGGCATCGAAGGTTTGCTGACCCCTCACGACGTTCTTGAAGCGATCGCCGGCGACATTCCTTTCGACGGCAAACCGGCGGACCCCAAGGCAATACAGCGCCAGGATGGCTCTTGGCTGCTCGACGGCATGTTGTCGATAGAGGAGTTCAAAGAGATTTTTCACGTCGAGAACCTCCCGGGAGAGAAACGCGACGCCTACCAGACCCTCGGCGGTTTCATCTTTACCCGGATGGAAAGGGTGCCGTCGGTCAGCGAAACTTTTGAATGGAATGGCTTGCGCTTTGAAATTGTCGACATGGATGGCAAGCGTATCGACAAGGTATGGGTCGGTAATATAGCCCATAGAGTCGAGGATCTCCCGGTTTCATCGTCGGTCGAACTAGATTGATGGTACCCGGTCAGCGACGGGGTTGGCATCTCGCATCGTGAGACAGAAGTTTATGGAAACCGATCTTACAGCGCGCTGAGGAGCGTCAAAGATCGATTTTCGCTGCCGCGAAAGCGCTTCACAGCCGCTATACGGGGGCGCGGGCGCACGACTGCCTGTCGAAGCGCTGAATTAAAAGCCGTCATTGCTGATAAATCCGCTAAGCAGTTTGATTTAAGGCGACGTAAATTGATCAATGCTCGGCATGGAGGAATTTCTTGAATCGCAGTTTTTTATTGTCGGATAAGGGTTTAAACGCCACCGTTCGCGTTGCCGGCGAAACTGTGCCTGACATCGATCTCAAGATGCAAAATTCGAGCTTGCGGAGTGCGCCGGAATTGAACTTCTACTCGGCGGCATCGCCATGTCGCACCAGGATGACGAGGCGCTCGGTCACAGCGCAGCGCCGCAGTTTTTCGATAATATATACGAATATTATCCGCATAAACGCCGATGAACGAAGCGCCCCGAGAGCCTGGACAAATCGGTTTTGGTGAGAATATATTCTATTATAAAAGAAAATCCGAAGAGGAAACCGCCCGAATGCTTAAAGTCATTCCCGTTGAAGAAGCCGTGGGGTTGCCCCTGGCCCATGACATCACCGAGATCGTGCCTGGCAAACATAAAGGGCCCGCCTTTCGCCGCGGACATATCGTGCGCCAGGAAGATATCTCCAAGCTTTTGGATGTCGGCAAGCGCCATCTCTACGTCATGGAGCTCGAAAAAGACGAGCTGCATGAGGAGGACGCGGCGCGCCGGCTCGCCAGGGCGGCCGCTGGGCCTAATCTAAAAATGACCGATCCGAGCGAGGGCCGGATTAATTTAGTCGCGGAAATTTCGGGACTGCTCAAAGTTGACGCCGAGCGGCTCTATAGATTCAACTCCTTAGGCGATCTGATGATGGCGACTCTGCCGGGCAACCGTTACGTCAGAAAAGGCACGGTGGTGGCCGGCACCCGGACGATTCCGGTCATCGTAAAAGAAGAATTGATCCAAAGAGCCGAGGCAGTATGCAAGGCTAAACCGATCGTCACCTTGCTGCCGATGCCGCCGAAGAAAGTGCATTTGGTCGTGACCGGCAGCGAAGTTTTTACCGGCCGGATAAAGGACGGTTTTGGCCCGGTGGTAACGCGGAAGATCGGCGAGCTCGGTTCGATGGTAGAGTCAGTCAAGTTGGCGCCCGACGACCCCGATGTGATCGCCGGCGAGATTGAGGCCGCCAAGCAGGCTGGCGCCGACATCATTCTGGTGAGCGGCGGCATGTCCGTTGACCCCGACGATAAAACGCCGGAAGGGATCCGGCGCAGCGGCGCGAAATTTGAAACGCACGGTTTTCCCGTCCTGCCCGGCTCGATGTTTGTCATGGCCTATCTCGGTGAAACTCCGGTCATGGGTCTTTCAGGCTGCGTGCTTCACGACCCGTTCACGGCGTTCGATGCTCTGCTGCCGCGCATGCTCGCCGGGGAAAAAATCACGCGCGCCGACATCATGGCCATGGGCCACGGCGGTTTGCAGCGCAAGCACGACCATTGAAACAGCGAGTCGTGATCAGCGATTAGTCGATGAGCAAAAGTAACGTGGGAGCAACTGACCGGAGGAAACCGTGGATATTCTGCGAACCCTGAAAGAGCGGTGCGATCCCAAATACGCGGCGTTAGTTGTCGTCGACGTGCAGAATGACTTCGTCAGTCCAGACGGCAGCGCTGCCAAGCGCGGTGAGGACGTGAACGCGGCGATCGCCATCATGCCAACGCTGCAGCGTCTGATCCACGAAGCGCGGCGCGTGGGTCTCACGATCGTCTACATCAGAACGACCCACAGCGAGTGGACCGATACACCGTCGTGGATCTATCGCACATCGCAGAAAGGCGGACTTTCTACTTGCCGCGAGGGTGCCTGGGGCGCCGAGTTCTATCAGGGGATTTCTCCGTTGCCATCCGAACGGGTGGTGGTGAAACATCGCTACAGCGCCTTTATCAACACGGATCTCAATACGGTGCTCAAGGCGCGCAATATCCAGAGCGTGCTGGTCTGCGGCGTGGCGACCAATGTCTGCGTCGAAACGACCGCGCGCGACGCCTACATGTTCGATTATTACGTCACGATGATCGATGATTGCTCGGCGGCCTACGAAGCCAAGTTGCACTTTGGCACGCTGGACAATATACGCCGCCACTTTGGCTTAGTCGCTTTGTCCAATGAAATTATCGACACCTGGCGCGATTTAACGACAAAACCGGCGGCCGGGATTTAAATTAAAAAGATAGCCATCGTTCAATAGAAAACGGCCTGGCAGGAGCTTTTCTGCCAGGCCGTTTTTGTCGAGTATCAAGCGAGATCACTTCATCAGGTCGGCATTAATGCGTTCGAGAGCTTCGAGGGGCGGTTGCAGATCGTCTTGTGTAAGCTCCGAGAGCGGAACGTCGCACAAGTTGAGCTCGTCGGCGAACTCCTTGCGGTTCGGATTATAATAGATCAAGCCAGTCAAGAATTTTCCCTCGGCGATGGCGCCATGGATGGCCTGGATCGCTTGCGCCTTGCTGGTCGGATCGTAATCCTTACCGAGTTTGTGCAGGATGATGTGCGAGCCGTCGTGCAATTGCACCTCGTGGTCCGTGCCCTCGTCGTAGTCGGCTTCGATGTTCTCGTACGGCGGAATAAAGTCGAGTTCATGGATCGGGTCGAGATGGCCTTTGACGTATTTTAAACTCTTGGTCGAGCCTTCATGATTATTGAACGTAACGCAGGGGCTGATGACATCTAAAATCGCGCTGCCCTTATGCGCTAGGGCGCCCTGAACCAGCGGCGTTAGCTGTTTGCGATCCCCGGAGAAACTCCGCGCCACGTAGGTAGCGCCCAACGTAATCGCCAGCTCCGCCAGATCGATGGCTGGAATATCGTTGACTTTACCCCCCTTCATGACCGAGCCGACATCCGCCGTGGCGGAAAACTGCCCCTTGGTCAAGCCGTACACGCCATTGTTCTCGATAATGTACGTGATATTCACGTTGCGCCGCATCATGTGGCAAAAATTACCCAAACCGATGGCAGAGGTGTCACCGTCGCCGGAGACACCGATTGGCAGCAACGTATGATTCGCCAAATTGGCCCCGGTCGCAACCGCGGACATCCTGCCGTGAACGGCATTAAAGCCGAATGATTGACTCAGAAAATATGCCGGAGTTTTAGAAGAACAACCGATGCCGCTCAATTTAACCACTTTGTGAGGGTCGATGCTGTTTTCGAAGTAGGCCCGTTGCACCGAGGCTGATATTGCGTCGTGGCCGCAGCCGCGGCACATCGTCGAGGGCGCGCCATTGTAATCTTTTTCTGTTAGGTTAATACGATTGAGTTTTGCTTCTGCCATTGCCCCTGTTCCTTTTGTTTTTGAACTTAATTAAGCGGTTTTCGCCGTCTGCGCCGCCTCGAAAATCTGTTTGACGACTTCCCCGGGGGTGATGGGGAGGCCGTTGTAAACTAGAATACTGATGATCTTCGCACCCAGCGTGGGGTTTTCATCCTTGATGATCGCGGCCACCTGCGCGTCACGGTTTTGCTCAACCAGATAGATGGTGTCATGCTCGGCCAAAAATTCCATCACTTCGGCGGTGAGCGGTAGAGCACGAATCAGCATATGGTTGGTCTTCAACCCGTGCGTTTTCAAGCGATCGCGCGCCTCTCGCACCGATTCATAGCTCGAGCCGTAGCAGATAATCCCGGTCTTGACGCCCTTCTCTTTTTCAATGATCGGCTTGGGAACAAATTTCCGCGCGGTATCGAATTTTTTGCGCAGTCTGTCGAGGATGTACTTGTAATCGTGCTCGTCCTCCGAATAATTGGCGTCCGCATTGTGGCCAGAGCCGCGAGTGAAATATGACGCCGTTCGGTTTTGATTCCCCGCTACGGTACGGTACGGAATGCCGTCGCCGTCTTGGTCATAGTAGCGGCGAAACTTCTTGCCGGCCTTCACCCATTCATCGAGCTGTGCGGCGCTCAAACGTTTGCCGAAATCGAACGGCTCCTGGTTCAGTTTCAGCGGCTCCGAAGGCCAAAAATTCATACCAAGGTCAAGATCCATGGCCATGAAAACCGGAGTCTGGAAGCGATCGGCAAAGTTGAAACTCTGACGCGCGAAGTCGAAACAGGAATTCATGTCGTGGGGAATCAAGATGATATGGCGCGTATCGCCGTGCGACGCGCCGTACATGAGCGAAATGTCGGACTGCTGGGTGCGAGTCGGCAAGCCGGTTGACGGCCCGCCGCGCTGGATAATGAAAAACACGCAGGGAATCTCGGCGAAATAAGCCAAGCCGATGGATTCATTCATGAGCGAAAGCCCCGGCCCGGAGGTCGAAGTCATGGCACGCGCGCCGGCCCAGCCCGCACCAACGATCATTCCCACCGAGGCGATTTCATCTTCGGCTTGAACGATGGCGTAAGGTTTTTTGCCATCCTTGGGCTTGCGCAGTCGGGGTAGATAGTACTCCATCGTTTCGGCGAGCGAGCTCGAAGGCGTGATGGGATACCAGCAAACGACCGATGCGCCGCCATAAATTGCGCCGAGCGCTGCCGCGGTGTTGCCTTCCGTGATGATTTTGCCTTTGTTGCCGTCCGGGATGGTTTCGAGGCGGGCGATGCTTTGTTTGAAATTTTGTTCCTTGCAGTATTGATAACCGGCGTCGATACAAATCAAGTTGGACTCGATGACCGCCGGCTTCTTGCCGAAAGTATCTTCGAGCACCGCTTTGATCACCGACATGTCGATGCCGAAGAGATAGGCCAGCGCGCCGACATAGACCATGTTGCGCTGTTTGGCGCGCAGCGGCGATGCCGGCACCAGCTTGGCAACCAGCTTGCTCGCCGGAAATCCGACGTACTGGACGCCGTCGCGCTTTAAAGCTGCCGTCAGAGGCGTGGAGTCGTCGTGTAGAATCAGGCCGCCGTCGCGCACGCGGTAGATATCCTTCGCGGCGGTGGCGTCGTTGAACATCACCATTACGTCAATGACATCTTTGCGACTTAAATAGCCGTCTGCCGAAGCGCGGATCTGATACCAAGTCGGCAAACCCTGGATATTGGAAGGAAACATATTCTTCGATGAGCAGGGGATGCCCATTTTGAAGATCGCCTTGAAAAGAATGTTGTTCGATGAGGCGCTTCCTGACCCATTCTCGGTGGCGACGCAGATGTTGAGATCATTGATTAACGGTGTGTCCAAAGTACGACCTCCTTAAAGCTGTTCCAAAACTCTTCAATTTTATCACATACCCCTGGAAAGACAACAACTTAGATATTTTACCCCGGAGTGTATTGATCTTCGTTATCGAAAAATTCGGCTACTTCCTTCCAGCTGCGACGAACTTGTTCGTCGACGTTAAATGCGCGCGCGTATTGAAGAATTTCCGGCATGGCGATCAAACCGGTCAATTCGCCGCCGGTGCCGCTGACCGGCATGTTGCGGATATCCCGCCGGTACATCTCCGCAAGCACATCGCCGATCAAGGCTGAATGCGGCATGGTAATCAACGGCGCTGTCATGACCTTTTGAATAGGGGTTTCTTTTACCGGCAGCTCTTTCGTCGCCACGCGTTTGAGAGCATCGCGCTCGGTAAAAATCCCGCTTGGTTTTTCACTGGCCGTGACTATCACAGCGGTGGAACTTTTTTTGTTCATTAACTCAATGGTTCCATGCACCGAAGCGTTTTCATCCAACGTCACAATTGTCGCGGCGGCGATATCGCCTAAAGTTTTGGTCTCGCTTAGACCCTGGCCGAGCTCGACCGCAATGCTGAGAATACGCCGCATGGAAACGACGCCGATAATCTTGCCGCGCCGGCCGCGCACCAGCAGGTGGCGGAATTTGCCCCGATACATTTTTCCGAAGGCATCAATGATGTGAGTTTCCTCGCGCACGGCGCGGACGGGGGTGGTCATCACACTTCTAATCGCCGTTTTACGCGTATCGATGCCGGTGTTGAGGATGCGCTTCAAGACGTCTTTCTCGGTGAAGATGCCGATCGGAATGTCATCGTCGGTCACGATAATACGGCCGACGTCCTCTGCCACCATGATTTCCATGACGTGAAAGATCGACGACGATGCCGGCGCCGTCGTGAGATGGGTCGTCATGACTTCGCTGACTTTATTGGAAAGCATCCGGTCACCTCCTTCGAAGTGGTTACAGAAACGGCAGCGATTGAACAACTTGACGGATTATAATTATAGCACCTGTCCGGCCGGAGAACACAAGCTTCCGGCGATTTCTTTAAAGCCGGCAAAACATTGCGGCCCGGTGTGCCGGCATGTTAGATTTGCACTTGTTCTCCTTGGGGGGATATTTGATCATGAGCCGGCGGGAAAACGAATTCGACCACGGATTGGTCACCGAGACCAAAAAGAAGGTCAAACGCCCGCCGCTTTATAAAGTTTTGCTGCATAACGACGATTACACGACTAAGGAATTTGTTGTGCAGATCCTGCAGTATGTGTTTCACAAGGAGCAAACCGAAGCCGTTCAAATTATGCTCCACGTACACAAAAAAGGCATCGGCGTGGCCGGTGTTTACAGTTATGAGATTGCCGAAACCAAGGTTTCTCTGGTTGATGAACTCGCGCGGCAGCATGAGTATCCGCTGAAATGCACGATGGAAGAGGCTTAGAATGATTTCCAAGGAACTCGAAGCCACCCTCAATTTCGCTCTTAACGAAGCCAAGACTCGACGCCATGAATACGTCAGTCTGGAACATCTGCTGTTTGCCTTGCTGCGCGACAAAGACGGCAAGGCAGCCATCCTCGCGTGCGGCGGCGACATCGACCGGCTCAACAAATCGCTGGAAGAATACTTTGCCAGTCAGATGGAAACTTTGCCGCAAGGTTGGGAACAGGAGCCGCAGCAAACTTTGAGCTTCCACCGCGTGCTGCAGCGCGCTGTGATTCACGCTCAATCAGCGGAGCGCAAAGAGATCAACGGTGGAAATTTGCTGATCGCAATGTACCGCGAACCGGACTCCTACGCGGTGTATTTGCTGCAAGAACAGGGCATCACTCGTTTCGATTTAGTGAACTATATTTCCCACGGAGTCTCCAAGGTTGGCACGGAGGAGGAGCCCGAAGTTCAGGCCGATGACGACGAAGAGGGGGAAGAGCGGCCGCAGCGCCGGGTTAACCCGCTGGAAGCGTTTACCGTTAACTTGGTCGATAAAGCGGCGCAGGGACAGATCGATCCCCTGATCGGACGCGACGACGAGATCGAGCGGACGATTCACGTCTTATGCCGGCGGCGCAAAAATAACCCGATCTACGTCGGCGACCCTGGGGTTGGCAAAACTGCCATCGCCGAAGGGCTGGCGATGAAGATTCACCATGGCGAAGTGCCCGATGCCCTCAAAGACGGGGTCATCTATGCCCTCGATATGGGTGCGTTGCTCGCCGGCACTAAATTCCGCGGTGATTTTGAAGCGCGCTTGAAGGGTGTGCTCAGAGGGCTCAAGAAGCAGCCCAACTCGATACTTTTTATCGACGAGATTCATACCATCGTCGGTGCCGGCGCCACCAGCGGCGGCTCCATGGACGCTTCGAATATTCTCAAGCCGGCGTTGGCTTCCGGCGAGCTCAAATGCATTGGCTCGACGACCTTTCATGACTACAAGAGTTACTTCGAGCGCGACCGCGCGTTGGCGCGCCGCTTTCAGAAAATTGAGATACCGGAGCCGAGCCAGGAGGACGCGGTCAAGATTCTCGAAGGTTTGAAGCCGCACTACGAAAAGCATCACGGGGTGCATTACAGTTCCGGGGCGATCCGTGCGGCGGTCACACTTTCGGCGAAACATATCAACGACCGGCGCTTGCCGGACAAGGCGATCGATGTGATCGACGAGATCGGCGCGGCGGTGAAGATTCAACCCGAGGACAGGCGGCGCAAGTCCATCGGCCCGAAAGATGTTGAAAAAATGGTCGCTAAGATCGCCAAGATCCCGCCGCGCAGCGTGTCGTCATCCGACAAAGAACAGCTGCAAACGCTCGATCGCGATCTGAAACTCGTCGTGTTTGGCCAGGATCCCGCCATCGATACGTTGGCGAGCACCATTAAACTCTCGCGTTCCGGGTTGGGCCATCCGGAAAAGCCAATCGGCTGTTTTCTATTCGCCGGGCCCACCGGCGTCGGCAAGACCGAGCTCGCCAAGCAGCTGGCTAAGGTCATGGGGATCGAGTTTCTCCGCTTCGACATGAGCGAATACATGGAGAAGCACACGGTGTCGCGCCTGATCGGCGCGCCGCCCGGCTATGTCGGTTTCGATCAAGGCGGTTTGCTGACGGACGCCATCAATCGCAACCCATACGCCGTCTTGTTGCTCGATGAAATCGAAAAGGCCCATCCTGATCTTTTCAATATTCTTCTCCAGGTCATGGACCACGCCACATTGACGGACAACAACGGCAAGAAAGCCGATTTTCGTAACATCGTATTGATCATGACCACCAATGCCGGCGCGCGCGAGATGAGCGGCGCACCGCTCGGCTTCGGCGCGCAAACCAACCTGGGCAAGGGCAAGGAGGCGATCGAAAAGATGTTCAGTCCGGAATTTCGCAACCGGTTGGACGCGATGATCACGTTTAACCCGCTCAGCCAGGAAAATATCGAGCGGGTGGTCGATAAATTCATCATCGAGCTCGATGAGCAGCTCAATGACCGAAAGGTTTTTCTGCAGCTCACCGACCGGGCACGCCGCTGGTTCGCCGAGCGCGGTTACGATCCGACCTTCGGCGCCCGTCCTATGGCGCGGCTGATTCAAAACGAAATCAAGCGCGTGCTCGCCGACGAAATTCTCTTCGGCAAGCTGCAAAATGGCGGCAAGGTCGAAGTCGACGAAAATGATGGCAAGCTGGCATTTTCCTACAGCACGCCGAACGTTGCGAACGCTTCGTCAGCGGCGAACTAAATTGTTCTTGCCGCGCCGCACAGCCGGATGGAACAACGGGTCGTCACGTCATTTCTGATATTCTTTGCACTCGATTTCCTGGTTGAATTTGTACTCAACGAATTGAATCTCCGCTACGTGCGCGCCTGCTGGGCGCAAAAACGGATCCCCGAGCTTTTTCGCGACAAGCTGAACGCGGAAGGATATCAAAAGTCAGTAGAGTACACCCTGGCCAAAGGCCGCTTCGGCCGCTGGGTCGAAATTTATCATCGAACCATCAACCTGGTGATTTTATTCAGTGGAATTTTGGCCTTTCTCGATCAATTCGCAGACGCGATTGCGCGAGAGTTTTCCCTGGGCCTTTACGGCCAGGGAATTATATTCTGTCTCGCCGTTGGCGGCCTCTTTTCGGTGGCGAGTTTGGCGAGCGATGTTTACTCGACCTTCGCTCTCGAGGCCAAGTTCGATTTCAATAAGACGAGTGTCGGTCTTTACGTTAGCGATAAGCTCAAAGGTTTGTTGCTCGGGGTCCTGATCGGCATCCCGTTTCTCCTCGTCGTGTTCTGGCTGATGGATGTGATGGGCCGTTTCTGGTGGATCTGGGCGTTTGTCTTTATTACAGCTTTTCAGCTCCTAATGGTTGTCATTTTTCCGACGTTCATCGCGCCCTGGTTCAATAAATTCGAGCCGCTCAAGGAAGGAGAGTTTCGCGAGCGTATCCTGGCGCTAGCGGACAAGGTTGGTTTCAAGACAAGCGGCATCTATTCGATGGACGGCTCGAAACGGTCGTCCCATTCGAACGCTTATTTCACCGGTATCGGCAAATCTAAGCGCATCGTGCTGTTCGACACGCTGCTCGAGCAGATGAGCATGGCGCAGGGACTGGCCGTGCTCGCCCACGAGATGGGCCATTACAAAATGAAACATATCCGCAGAATGCTGATCGTCCAGACCGTTTTTTTATTAATCGGCCTTTTTATTCTCAATTTATTGTTGGACTACCGGCCGCTCTACGCCGGTTTCGGTCTGGAACCGAGCCACCACGCCGCTCTGATGCTGTTCAGCCTGCTATCGGGTCCATTTACCTTTTACCTTGGGCCGCTGATGAACTTTCTATCGCGAAAGCATGAGTATGAAGCGGACCGTTTTGCCGCGCTCACCTTGGGCGATGGCAAAGCGATGGAAGAGGCGTTGGTCAACTTGACGGTGAAAAATTTATCGAACTTGACACCCCACCCCTGGTATTCGGCCTACCACTATTCCCACCCCACACCCACAGAACGCATCAGCGCGCTTCGGCAGTCGGCAACTTAGCGCTTCGGTCCGCTTTTCGGTAAGATTCAGCAGATGGGAAATGGTCGGGGCGAGTGGATTTGAACTCCGATGAGCGTAACAAGGCCGAGGATGATCACTAAGTAGCGATGTTTTTAAGGTAAGTGCTTGCCACATCAACCGGGGTTGAAACCCAAAATTTACCTCAAAACACGGCTAACCCCCCCAAGACCCGAAACCGTCCAGAGCGGCAAAAATGTGAGGGTCATTGAGTCCCTATTTCAACGCTCAAGGCCTAATCGGGGATAGAGCTAAAAATATATAAGAGCGCTTGTAGCGAAGCCATTTTAATGGTTCAAATATTTCCAAAGCTCCACATCACCAGCTCACCCATCTAGAATTCTCAACCGGCAATCTCTTCGTTCCTTGCGCGATTCACAACTTGTGCGCGGGACCCTCAAGGGTCCCCAAACACTCCCATCGCAGAATTCACTGAGATCCTGTCAAATCCATGGAGCTGCTCCTTTGATCACTTCATCGTTCGTGGCAAGTTAGAATACTTCCGCTGGTACACCGGTGCGCCAGCGCACTTCACCGGCGATCCATTGCAGCGTGATCACACTGACTTTTTCAATTCCTTTGTCTGGGGGCTCACGATCCAGGCTATAAATCTGAACGCCGGCGGGATGAATCTCCCGGATTTTCTGAATCCACATCGAAACCGATTCAGGGTCGGTGTTGGTGACTCTTCCCTGGATAAAACAGGACTGGAGGTAAATATTCTTGAGTGCTTTCAATCCAACGATAATTTCGCCCATGTACACCGGCGCCGTAGGATGGTTGAGCTGGCAAAACATTTCCTCGCTGCCAGCGTCGAATTTCATGATTTTTACATCGATAAGTTCCAGCGCGGCGCGAACGGATGGTTCGCCTAAGGTCGACGAGTTTGACAGAATCGAAATGCACGCATCGGGTTGGTAACGGTCACGAAGCTCTTTCATTTTGACAATGATTTCGGTGAGTGCCGGATAGACCGTAGGTTCGCCATTGCCGCAGATGGTGATGGAATCGAGCGTTTTTTTCCCACGGGACAGATCCGCCAACACCTTCTCGACAGCCGTTCCAACCTCATCAACCGTTGGTAGATTATCCAGCCCTCCGGAAGCGGGCGTCGTGTCTTCAGTCCAGCCGTATTGGCAGTAAATACAATTGAACGAACAGAGTTTATACGCGGTTGGCAGCAAGTTGATGCCGAGAGAAATGCCGAGGCGGCGCGATTGAACGGGGCCGTAGACGATCTCCGGTTGCGGCGAATATTTATTCAGCAGTTGCGGCGGCCGGTGGCCTGTGCGTGATCTTACCGTGATACGGTTCATGCCGATTCCGGTCGCAACCGATGGCTCAGCGGTTTGCCTTTCGGTAACCCAACACGTCTTGCGCGATAATGAGCTTTTGAATGTTCACCGAACCTTCGACGATTTGATAGGACTTGGCATCGCGGTAATAACGTTCAACGGGAAATTCCGTCGAATAACCGTAGGCGCCGAGCATTTTGAGCGCGGCGTCGGCGGAGAATGCCGCGGCTTCGGCACCGGCGTATTTCGCCATCGAGGCCTCCCAGTTGTAGGGTTGGCTGCGGTCAGCTAGACAGGCTGCGCGGTAAACCAGCAGACGGGCCGCTTCTTCCTGTACGATCATCTGCGCGATGAGATCTTGGTTCATTTGAAACTGGCCGATCTTTTGACCGAACTGCTCGCGCTGATTGGCATAGCTCACTGCCGCCTCGCGGGCGGCCTTGGCGAGTCCGATGGCGCCGGCGGCGCAGCCTAGGCGCGTGTGATTCAAGTGGCGCATGCAGATTTTGAAGCCGTCGCCTTCTTGACCGATGAGATTCTCCGCGGGAATTTTAAAATTGTCGAAGGTTAACTCGCCGGTGGGCGAGGCATGCGCGCCCAACTTGTCGAGGTCGCGGCGGGTCACACCGGGCTGATTCAAGTCCGCATAGAAGGCCGACATGCCGCGATGCTTCTGCGCGCGGTCGGTGTACGCAAAGAGGATGCCGGCGTCGGCCACGGTGGCATTGGTGATCCAGATTTTGGTGCCGTCGAGGCGATAGTAGTTGCCGTCGCGCCTGGCAGTAGTCTTCATCGCCGCCACATCCGAGCCGGCGTCGGGTTCGGTGATGGCGAATAATCCCACGGATTCGCCGCTTAGAAATCCCGGTATATGTCTAGTCTTTTGCTGTTCGTTGCCGAACTCGAAAATCGTCACGGCCGGACCGGCTTGCATATTCAAATAAACCCGAATGGCGCTGTGAACGCGCGCGATTTCTTCCGAAATCAGAGCGTGGGCGAGGAAGCCGAGACCGTTGCCGCCGTACTCTTCGGGAATCAAACAGCCGTAGAATCCCAACTCGCCCATTTTGATCACTAGATCTTTGCGAAAAATATGTTCCCGGTCGTCCTTCGTTGCGCTCGGAGCGATCTCTTTCTCGGAAAAGTCACGCGCTAATTTCTGAACTTCGGCCAACTCTTCCGGCAGCTCAAAATCCATGTCGGCGCTCCTTGTGCAAAAGGCTCTTAGCGATCACGAGCTTTTGAATTTCCGAGGAACCTTCATAGATGCGCAGGGCGCGCACGTCGCGGTAAAGTCGTTCCATAACGTTTCCTGCCACGACACCGTTGCCGCCGTGAATCTGTAGCGCCTGGTCGACGATTCGCTGCGCCGCTTCCGTGGCGAAGAGCTTGGCGATAGATGACTTGAGCGGCAGATCCGGTCCCTCCATGTCATGTGTCCAGGCAGCCTGATAAACGAGAAGACGGGACGCCTCTAAATCGGCCGCCATCTCGGCGATCTTAAATTGAATCCCCTGAAATTCGCCGATGGCGCGGCCGAACTGCCGTCGGTTTTGGCTGTAAGAAATCGCTTCCGCCAAGGCTCTGCGGGCGAAACCGACAGCGGCGGCGCCGACGCTGCAGCGCAGGGTGTCAAGGGTCCGATAAGCGATAGTCAGTCCATCTCCTTCGCCGCCGAGCATTTGTTGTCGCGGCACGAAACAGTTTTCAAAGGCCACGACGCCGATCGGGTGAGGGGAAAGCAACCGAGTTTTTTCCTTGACCGTGAAGCCGGGAGAATTGGCTTCTACGATAAAAGCGCTAACGCCCTTGGCCTTCGCACCGGGGTCTGATGAGGCGAAAACGATGTAGGTGTGCGCGATGCCGGCGTTGGAGATGAAGCATTTAATCCCGTCTAAACAGTAACCGTCGCGGACTTTTGTCGCCCGTGTGCTAATGGCCGAAGCGTCGGACCCGGCTTCAGGCTCGGTGAGCGCGAAAGCCGCGATGTTTTCCGCGGTCGCTGCCGGCGGCAAGTACTTCTTCTTTTGCTCTTCCGAGCCGGAGACGACGATCGGGTAACTGCCGAGGGCTTGAACACCGAACATGACGTCTGCCAGGGCTGAACAAGAGGCGAGTTCTTCGCGGATCACGCAAAGGTCGCGAGCCTGAACGGTTGCACGGAGGCCTCCGTATTGACCCGGAACCACATAACCCATGAAACCGTCTTGGCCGAGTTGTCGCGCGAGCCGGATGGCGTCGCGCTCAAGCGTTTCTGGATCAGACTCAAGATTCAGCGCATTGCGATGCGACCATGAACTGAGCCTTTCACGTAGTGTGCGAGCTTGATCATCGTCTAAAAAGTCCATGATCAACAGCCAGCGGTGTCAGCTGGAAATTTCCTTTTGATAATGCAGCATTTTGCCCTGGACGAAGCCGAGCCGGCTGAAAAAATCCTGCATTTCATTCTGGCTGTTGCTCACCAGGGTGAAGATGGTCTTGATACCGTGGTCTTCAGCCGATTCGGCGAATTGACCGACTAATTCCTGAGCAATTCCCTTGCGGCGATAGGCTGGGTCAACACCGATTATTTCAATCCACGCTACGGTCCCCGGCAATCCAAATTCAAATTCACCGGCCCGCCCCAATACAAACCCGACCACGCGGTTGTCGCGTTCGGCCACCAAAGAGGCCCAGTGGGGCCGAATAGCTTCGGAGATTTCGATTCTCTTCTCCCAGTACTCGGGCCGCGCCACCCCGGTCTGGCGCTCCTCCATGCTGACGATCGCAGGGAGATCGCGCTTCTCCAGATTTCTGACATAGATCTCTTTTTTCATAGGCTTTTCCTCTCGCTTCGAGCTTAACTCCGGTTAAAACGCTGCGGTCGTTTCTCGACGAAGGAATTGTATCCCTCCACGAAGTCCGCGGTTTCCATGCACCTCGCCTGGGCTGCCGCTTCCATTTCCAGCGCAGTTTCTAGATTGATGTTCGCTTCATATTCGAGAAGCTCCTTGGTGACTCCCAGCGCGTACAGCGGCCCGTCCTTCAATCGATTTGCCCACTTGTAAGTTTCATCCATCAAAGCATCAGCCGGCACGACGCGATTGGCCAAACCGATACGGTGCGCCTCCTGGGCATCGATGGTATCGCCGAAGTAGACCAGCTCGGTGGCTTTGCCCAGGCCGACGATTCTCGGCAACAAGTACAGCGCGCCCATATCGGCGCCTGATAGACCCACTTTTACGAATAGAAAAGCCGCACGTGCTTTGTCGGAGAAGAGGCGCAAGTCCGAGGCGAGCATGAGCATCGCGCCAGCGCCGGCGGCGATGCCGTTGACTGCGGCGATGATCGGCTTCTTTAAGGCGCGCATGTTTTTGATGACGTTGCAGGTCATGCGCGTGAAATTATAGAGTTCGTCGCCTTTCATCTTGAGCAGCGGCCCGATGATGTCGTCGACCCGGCCGCCGGAACAAAAACCTTTGCCGGCTCCGGTCAGCACAACGACCTTGACCGTGTTGTCATGGGCCATTTCCGCCGTGAGTTTTTCCAATTCGGCGTAAGTCTGGAAGGTCAGCGCATTGAGTCTTTCGGGATCGTTTAGGCGTATCGTTGCAATTCCTTCGTTGTTCTCAAAAACAAAACTCGAATAACTCATCCGGTGCTTCTCCTTGCATCTAGCGTTTCGATTCAGGCCATCACCGCGCCGCCATCGACCTGGATGCCCTGGCCGGTAATCCCTCTAGCGCGATCTGATGCGAGCATCAACGTCACGTACGCCACTTCTTGCGGTTCGATCAGGCGCCGCTGCGGGCAACTCGCCGCCAGCAGTCCGATCGCTTCATCCAGGGACTGGCCGCGTTTTTCCGCCATGCGTCGCGCGTTGTCACGGGTCAATTCAGTGTTGACGTAGCCGGGGCATACGGCATTGACGGTCACGCCCGACCTCGCGGTTTCGATCGCCAGAGAGCGGGTCAGGCCGAGAAGCGCGTGTTTCGATGTGGCATAGGCGGCAATTTGCGGGTAGGCGACCCGCGCTACCGTCGAAGCGATATTGATAATCCGACCCCATCGCGCGCTGACCATTGGCCGCAAAAAAGCTTTGCAGCAGTTGTAGGCGGCGCTCAGATTGACGCGCATGACTTCTTCCCAAAGACTATCCGGCATTTCGAGAAAGGCCGCCGCCGGCGCGATGCCGACGTTGTTCACGAGGATTTGCACCTCGCCGAAACGACTTTCGATCTGGCGCTGTAAATTTTCGACCTCGGTTTTTTTTGTCACGTCGCAGGTCGTTGCCATCAGTTCGGCGCCGTGGCTGTCTACTTCCGCGGCGAGCTGGTCAAGGGTCTCCGCCGTTCTGCCGGTTACGACCAGCCGGCTTTTCTCCGCGGCAAATGCCAGAGCAATGGCCCTACCGATGCCGCGCCCGGCGCCGGTCACCAGAACGACTTTGCCGCATAGATCTTTCATGGGTCAGTCGCCGGTAAAGTTCGGTTTGCGTTTCTCCAAAAACGCTTTAGTTCCCTCGGCCAGATCCTGGGTGTGCGCGATCGCGCCGAAAGTTCGCGCTTCGAATTCAAGGCCCGCCGCCAAGCCGACATCCAGGCTACGATTGATCAGCATCTTCGAGGCTTGCAGGGCGAGACGCGGCAAGGCGGCCAGCTTGGCGGCGAGACTGTTCGCTTCCGCCAAATACGTTCCCGTCGGCGCGACTTTCATGACCAAGCCCGCGGCCAGCGCTTCTTGGGCCGTGATCGGATCGCCGGTGAGAATCATTTCTTTGGCCTTGGCGATGCCGATCAAACGCCCCAGTCTTTGCGTGCCGCCGCCGCCGGGAAAAGCGCCGATCTTGATTTCCGGGAGCCCAAAGCGCGCGCTCTCCGAAGCGATGCGAAAATCGGCGGCCAAAGCCAATTCGCAACCGCCGCCGAGGGCAAATCCCGAAATTGCCGCAATCACCGGTTGAGGCAGCGATTCAACTTGGTCAAAAAGGATTTGAAATTCCCGTGCGTGGTGATAAGAGGACTCGGCGTTGGCGGGACCGCCCATTTCGCCGATGTCCGCACCGGCGCAAAAGATTTCGTCACTCCCGGTAATGACGACCGCTCGTATCGCCGGTTTGCGCGCCAGTTCGTGCAGTAGGCTCTCCATTTCTTGGCGCATCTGCGTATTAAACGAATTTTTCTTTTCCGGCCGGTTCAACCGGATTGTCGCGACCGCACCGTCCTCTTGAAATTGCAGGGTTTGATACATTCCTTCCTCATTTGAAGAATATCGTTTAATGAATACTTATGCTTGTTGACCGAGCGCCATTACGGGTATCGCCCGTATACCGCTCTGTCCGGATAAACCTTTTGCCAATACTGAGCCGATTCCAACAACTCACGGCAGGCCTTGTTGCAGATCGCTGCTCGGCCAAACCTGCGCCATCGCAAGCCAGAACATCCAACGCATGACCGCGCAGCTGAGGATAGGCTTGCAACCGGACGCTATGACTGAGCTTATCGAGCGGACATTTCAACGAGAGGACGTAATCGGCGGATAAAAATCTACACATCATGGCCTTTTACCTTTCCTCTCACTTTAGATTGAAGAGCTCCGCCGCGTTATCGCGCAGCAGTTTACGCTTGGTGGTTTCTTTCAACCCCATCTCTTCCCACTGATCGAGACTCTCTTTCCAGGGCAGGCCGTTGGTTCCCCAAAGACAACGATCCAGACCCATGCGGCTGTTAATATAATGAATAATCTCGGGCTTGAGATATTTTGGCATCCAGGCGTCGACGCCGAAGTAAACGTTGTCCCATTTGTAGCAGACCGAAATCAGCTCCTCGACCCAGGGCCAACCGGTATGGGCGCCAATGATCTTGAGGTCGGGAAAATCGCTGGCGATACGATCCAGATAAATCGGCCGTGCATGCTCGCTAGGCATCGCTTCGAGAACATGCCCCACTTGCATCGACACCGGCACATTAAGCTCCACGCACTTGGCATAGAGCGGATACATTTTGGCGTCGTGCAACGGGATGTCGAAACCGTAGATGTGAATATAAACACCCTTGAAACCATGGACCTTGATCGCTTGCTCCAGTTCCTGCAACGACTCCTTGATTCGGAATGGATTGTAACTGGCAAGGCCGACAAAGCGGTTTGGATAACGAGTCGTGTATTGCGCGACTTCTTCCAGGGTCGTGTCCATGTACATCCACTTGTTGCGGTACGACCACATCTTGCACTGGGTGATGAAAACCTTGTCGACGCCCGCTTCGTCCATCTTGGCGATCATCGCCTCGATGCTGTCGTACTGCGGCAGGCCGCCGATGGCCTTCTCCATACGGCAGATGAGCTCGCCCTTTTTCGCCTCGTTCCACTTGGCGATGAATTCCGGCGTCGCGACGTAATACATGATGTCGATGGCTTTGATGTCGTTTCGCATGGCTACCTCAAAATAAAATGGATAATTGAAAATTGAAGATGATAACTCAAAATTTGACGTTTCATTTAATTATCCATTCTCCATTATCAATTTTCTTACACCATCGTCAGCCCGCCGCTCACGCTCAATGTTTGTCCGGTGATAAATTCTGCCGCCGGCGACGTGAAAAAAAACACCGCCTCGGCGATTTCTTCGGGTTTCGCCGGACGCCGAAAGGGTGTGGCTTTGGTCACCGCTTCGATGATCTTTGCGGTTTGTTCCGATTGACTCCTGACGGCTTGTAACAGAGGAGTCTCTGTAAGCCCAGGGCAGACGACGTTGACGTTGATCTTATAGCGCGCGACTTCGCGCGCTATCGTTTTAGAAAACGCGATCACCGCCCCTTTGGAACCGGCATACACCGCTTCCCAACTTGAGCCGACGCGCCCGGCGTCGGAGGCGATGTTGACGATCTTGCCGCCGCCGCGAGAGATCATCTGGGGCAAAACGGCTTTGGCAGTGTAAAGCACAGACTTGAAATTGATCGCCAACAGTTTCTCCCAGGTCTCTTCGTTGCTTTCCACGAAGGGTTCCAAACGATCCCAACCCTGGCAGTTGACTAAAATGTCGACCTGCCCGAAGCGCGCGAGAATCTCGCTCACCATGCGATCCACATCAATTTTCTTGGTCAGATCGACCTGGCAAGCCAGCGCGTCGACGCCGAGAGCTTTAACTTCAGCGCTGACTTTCTCGGCATTATCCGTGGCGATATCCGCAATCGCGGTTTTCGCGCCGGCACGAGCCAATGCCAGGGCCACCGCTCGTCCGATACCTCCACCACCGCCGGAAATCAAAGCGACTTTTCCTTGAAGCTCCTTCATGCGACCCTCGCTTCCTCGACCGGACTCGTTTTCTCGGCGCGCAGTTTTTCGAGGCGGCGTAGCGCCAAGAGGGCGGCCCCCAAAGCGCCGACGAGTTCGGGTTCCTCGCTTACGTTGATCTTTCTTTTGAGCGTTTCCTCCAGCGCTTTGACCATGCCTTTTTGCCGAGCCACGCCGCCGACGAAGGTAACCTCGTCTTCCATACCGGAGCGCTTGAGCAACGCCAAGGCCCGCGAAGCAAGCGAGTTGTGCACGCCGCGGAGAATATTTTCGATAGTCTCTCCGTTTGAGACGTGATTGATAATCTCCGATTCGGCCAAGACTGCGCAGACGCTGCTGATGGTCTGCGGCTTCTTCGCTTGAATCGAGAGATCCCCGACTTGCTCGATTCCGACCTCGAGATACTTGCAGGCGCGTTCGATGAAGCCGCCGGCCCCCGCAGCGCACTTGTCGTTGGTGCGGAACTCGCGCACCTTGCCGGTGTCGGTGACCCGCAGCGCTCGCGTGCTTTGCGCGCCGATGTCGAGCACGCAGCGGGTCTTGGGAAAGAGAAAAACCGCGCCTCGGCCGACGCAAGTAATATCGGTAATCTGCACGTCGCGAAAGGGGACGTTATAGCGACCGAAGCCGGTGGTGGCTATGTAATTGATGTCGTTATCCTTGAGCCCCGCTTCTTGAAGCGCCAAGTCCAACACCTCCCGGGCGACCGCGGCGAAATCCGGCCGGGTTTTGACGGATGCTCTGGCGCAAATACGCCTGTCCCCATCCATGATCACCGCCTTGGTCGACTTTGCGCCCATGTCAATGCCAGCGACAAAAGTCATCATGCCTCCTTAAAATAAGCGTCAGGCAGTCGGCTCTGCCTGGATCGCTGTTGCCTGGGGCTTTTCCCCTGTTGCCTTCGTGGCGCGCTCCAGGGCGAAGATGCTTGCGCCCAGTGCGCCGACGAAATGAGAATCCGGACTGACGTTGAGCTTCATACCGAGTTTTTCTTCGAGCGCACGCACCATGCCGATGTTGAGCGACACGCCGCCGGTGAAAGTCACTTCAGGTTCAATGCCGACACGCCGCACCAGTGAAATGGTCCGCGCGGCGATAGCGCTGTGCACGCCGCCGAGGATATCCTCGGTTTTTTTGCCTTGGGCGAGGTAGGACATGATGTCAGACTCGACGAAAACCGTGCAGACGGTGGTCAGGCGCACGGGATTTCGCGCTTGGAGCGAGATATCGCCGATATCGCCCAAGCCCATGCCCAAAGCCTCGGCGGCGCTGGCAAGAAATCTTCCGGTGCCGGCGGCGCACTTGTCGTTCATGACGAAGTCCTTGACATCGCCGTCGATGCCGATTTTGATGCCCTTGGCATCCTGGCCGCCCATGTCGATCACCGTGCGCGTGTTGGGAAAAAGATAACTCGCGCCGCGCGCATGGCAGCTGATCTCGGTGATCTGGGCGTCGCCGAAGGTCACTTTGTAGCGGCCGTACCCGGTGCCCACTACGTAAGCGACATCTTCCCGTTTGACTCCCGATTTTTGCAGCGCTTCGACGAAGCACCTTTCGGCGGCCCGGGTGACGTAAGCGCCGGTGTCGGTCAAGGCTCGGGCGATGATCTCAAACTTGTCGTTGAGTATAATTCCTTTGGTCTGAGTCGAGCCAACATCGATCCCTGCGGCGTAAATCATGCTGCGCCTCCTGCCTCCGCGCTGGCACGGACCATTTTCTTGTGCTCCAATGATTCGAAAAAAGCGTCGATGCGGTTTTTGAGCTGGGCTTCGGAAAAATATCGCGGATCTTCGATATCCGATTCGATCAACAGAGTGGGAACGTTTAGTTCTTTGGTGAAATATTCACGCATGTCGCCCTGTCCCGCGGAAAAGAGGCGGCAGCTTTTGACCGAGTGAATCACCAGAGCGTCGGCATGCCACTCTTCGACATAACGGCGGATCTGCTGGTAGCGCTGCAAGAAGTTGCGGTTGGTGACGTTCCACTGGAGCATATGCTGGGCGATGGATTCCAACGGGTGGTTGGTATCATGCCGGAAGCCGAATTCCCACAGGCCGCCGACAGTGGAGTAGGTCGAGGCCACCGCCACCGCCCCCCATTTGGAAAACATATCTCGAAATGTCCGCAGGTACGGCCAAGGCGGCGGTCCTTCAATGACGAAGCGGAAACGCTCCTCAGGTAACGGCCCGGTTCCAAGCCGCACTTTTTCTTCCATCTCTTTAAGGGCAGTTTCAAAAAATCTCACTCCCTCTTCGGTTCCCCTCAGGCAATAGAGCGGCGCCATCATAGTCACCGAATCGAAATAGGCGTCGAAGGGAGAAGGAGTATTCTTGGTTAGCCCCTTGATGCGCGACCACATCTCGCCGGTTTCGCTCGAGCGGCGGACGATTTCTTTCAGCCGCGCGTAGTCGAGCTTCTTTCCTGTCAATTTCTCGCAGATCTCGATCACCTCTTCAAGCTGGCGCACGACGTAAGTAATGTCCTCTGGGCTCGGTTGTCCGGATGGATCGCGCGAAAATGGAATGTCGAGGTTGTACAGTTGCCCGTCGCAGTACTCGGCCAGGTGCTCGAACCACTGGAGGTAGACATTGCAGCCCACGTAGTTGCAGAGGATCAGCGACGGCAGCGGAATCGTTGCGAAGGGGGTCTTGCGGTCGCCGAGAAACATGCCCACATCCGCTTTCACATAGGCGCAGTTGTCCATCGAGTAGCCGAGTTCCTCGGCCTTTTGGATAAACGGCAGGGCGCTCTTTTTGACCGCAAGCTGCAGGGCATCGATCTCCGGATAGATTGGGATCATGTCGAACGCTTGGATCAATTCCACCGGGTTGCCGCTGATCAGCATGTAGACGGCTTTGCCCTCGCCCTTTTCCGCGGCCCGGGTGACGCGCTCGAAGTAGCGCCCCATCATGTCTTTTTGCAGCAGATGCATCTGACCCTGATACTGAGTTTTTTCGGCTACAGCTGTTTCCGCCATAAGGTTCTCCTAATCGAAAAGCATTGACTCGACAAAGGTCTCGACCTCGGTACGCGCTTTATCGAAGATCCACATCTTTTCCTCAAACTCGAGGCATAGGTGCGGAATACCCTCTTTTTCCAGCGCCCGTTTATAAAGTGCGTAGTCGAACAGCGCTGGCTCGCAGAATTTTGCTGCCAGGATTAATACCGCGGTGGCGCCGGTCTCCTTGAATTTGTCGATGAGATGTTTGGATTTGGGCTCGCGGGTATCGTGTTTGACGCCGGAATAAACGCTTTGATTGATGTAAGCATCGGCGATGTTACGCAGGGGATCGCCTTCGGTCGAGATATCTCCAGGAAACCAGCGCCAACCAACGAGGAAGTCATCGTCCAGAATGTAGCAGCCGGCGGCCTCCAGGCCGTCGAGCAGCTCGATGGGCGGCTGCTCGCAGAAAGAGCCTTCGAGGACGACTTTGATCCTATCCTTGGGCTTTTCGTGGCGTTGGCGCAGTTCCGGCAGCGCTTCGTTGAGTATGGCGATGTGTTCCTGTGGCGGGAGCAGGGTGCCGACGCGGGTTAAGACGTAACACTCTACAGTGGAAAGATTCTGCGGCGTCTCTCTGCGGATGGCATAGAGTTCCCGCATCAGGCGACGCTGTTCATTATACAGCGAGATACTATTTCTCAAGCCATCGTCGGTGATCTTTTTTCCGGACAATTGCTCATAGCTGGCGGCAAGCCTTTTGTACTCAGAGATCAAGTATTCCACGGTATGGGGGGAAGTCATGTTCTGGGGAAAGTGTATGTATTCCACCATCAGATCGGGAAAGTTTCTTTTGAAAACGCTGCCGAGATTGCGCGCCGGGTCGCAGATCGAGTGAAAAACCATGCCGTCGAGAAACTTGAGCCTCTCGGTGAGTCCCAACTCAAGGGTGCTTTTGACAATGGAACAAATGAAGGATTGAAAACGAGAATCGGCGTGGGCGATCTCCAGCCGGTTGCCGGCGCCGATGATGCCGACAGGCAGCATGCCCGCGGCATGAATGAGTTCGACGGGAGTGTAGACCGGATAGCACCCGACCATTTTCTTATCGGGATTCGCTTTCTTCGACTCTACGGCGAGATCGAGTGGCGAAATCTCAAGGGGCTCGCGGTACCGAGAAACAAAATTCTCGACAGTTGTCATGGATCGCTCCGTTATAACCTTTTTATCGGAGAGTTTCGCAATATGGGTGCCACTGGTTCTTGAACGTTTGTAGCAGTTCTCGCTTGAATTTTCCCAACAATAGGAAAGATGTGTGAAAACTTTCTCAGACGTCAGAACGGCGCCTGCGATTTCTCTTGACTAAAGCTCGACTAAAGATGGTGGCATGTGCCTTGCTCGATAAATCACTGATCCCCCGCCTAATAAGTTCGCTTACGAAAGGAGAACGGTTGTGGCGCGAACTCTAAGGTCTCATTCTATCAAAGCCATCGCCGGGCAAAGGGCGGAGGACGCCATGTGGGGCATCCCCGAGTCGCCTGAGTTCTCCGCCGTGCAGCATATGATGAATGAGTTTAAGACCCACGAAAACGACGAGGCGGAGTGGCTGAAGACTTACCAAAAGACTGCCGATGAAACAGACGATCCGCTCGTTCGCTTTCTGTTGAGTCTGATCATCGCCGACGAGGAGCGGCACCATCAGATCATTGACCGCATGATAGCGAGGCTTAAAAACGACCTCGCCGAAACGCGGCCGGAAAAAATTTTCCAAGAAAAACAAGGTCCCGCCGGCAAAAATGCCGGGCTACGAGCAGCGTTGGATCGATTTCTCGAAGTCGAGCGCAACGGCATCAAGGAATATGAGAGGTTGAGCAAGGCCAGCGGGGGGTTAGGTCATGACTTGTTCGGACTGCTCTGCCGCACGATGGTTCATGACTCGATGAAGCACATCGGCATTCTCGATTTTTTACGGCGCAGGTTGCGTGAGCCCAAGAGCGCTAAACCTAGGCGAAAAAAGTGAAGAGTGGCACTATACCCATGTCACCGCGTTACATACCGCCACGCGGTTGAGTTGGTTCCGCACGCATCGACCGATCGACCTCTGTGGCGACATTAATTGAGAAACTTCATTTCGATGAAATCGACCAGAGGACCGATGCGATCCGGTTGAAAATTCGGGGCTGTGGCTGCCGGCGATTTCGAGCCCACCGTCGCAACAACTAAATCACTCGCCCTGCATAGACGTTTATCGTCGTGCCCCGACAGCACTTCGATCTTTGGCCCAGGTTCCTCGTGAAACCCTTCCACTAAGACGATGTCGTGGCCACTAAAATGAGGCAAGATTTGCTCCAGTGAATTGCGATCACTGGCGGCGCGAAATAGCGCAACGTGAGCCGGTGCCATCAGCGCAACCGTATGGGCACCCGCTCGCCGGTGGCGCCAGGTGTCCGTGCCCACAGAGTCCACTTCGGCGGGAAAGTCGGAATGATGATGTTTGACAGTGCCAACCCGATATCCGCGCGCGGTTAACTCGGCGACGAGTTTTTCGATGAGCGTGGTCTTGCCGACTTTCTTAAAGCCGACGACATGTAAAACTCGGGCGGGGACTGCGGTTCGTGAGCGGTCGGGCGGCTGGGACGCCCCGTTGGACTGCGCGCATGGAATGCAGAGCGTTTGTCCTGCCAGGTGAATTTCCCGACGGAGATTTATTCCCTCGCCGCAAGAGTCACAATAGACCCTTGGGCTACGAAAGCCCGGCATGTTCTCTTCGGGGATTTCTACCCAGGCTGGCTGAATCCCAAAGAGTAAATCCTCGGGCATGACGGTGTAAGCTTGCTTTTGCGCCTCCCTGGGATTTGCCGCATTGGGCGCATAGGCGGCAGCATGGTCTCGCGCATTGTCTTTGGCGAGAACTCGAACCGCTTTCTGCGCTGCCGTGTTTATAAAGGTTGCCGCCATCTTGCCATAGTCGAGAAACTTCAGGGTTCGCTTGCCCAGCGAGCAGCCGGTCACGGCTTGCACTGCGTCGGTGGCGCAACGATCCATCTCGACGTAAACAATCAGTTTTTTGCAGCCGTGTGGTTCGTCGATACCGACTTCACGGCAACCTACCATGGCCATGCGCACGCCGAGCACTTGCCCGGCGCAGTGATGTCCGTGAAGAGAGGACGATTCCTTCAGCAGTTCAGTCAATGGGCGCATAGGTCTTTCAAACTATTTCAACTACCGAATTCAGTTCACGAACTCGCGCGCGCTCGGGGCAATTGCGCCATCTATTCATGACCGACTTTTCTCAAGTCGCAACTGTTGCCAGACAGAGACCGCTTTTTGGCCGTTGCGATCGCTCTGCGAGCCATCCCAAACGGCGAATGCCACCGGGACCGTCTCGCCCGGTGTGAGCTGACGATCTCGGGAACTCTCGGTTCTCAAGGGCCGGATCATCACCACGCGCCACTGACCTTCGCGCCAGACCGCGCTGCCGCGAATCTGTTGGTCATCGAGGGGTTGTGGGGTCAAAGTGCCGAAGCCCTCGGCGTTCAATTCAGTTATACGGGACTGTGGTACCACCGAGTACAGTCCGTTCCCCGCAGCGCGCGCCGTCGCATAAACGGGGTCCGAGTCGAATGGATAGTCGTCTATTGCTAAGTTGGGATATGCTTTGGTGAAAGAATCGGCAATCGCTTTCAGTCCATTATCCGCGCGCCAGTACCAGATGTTGACGCCCGCGGTTTTTTCACCCATCGTGAAGCTCGGTGTTTTCCCGCTGAGGGGGAACTGAGCGGCGACAGCGTCGGCGAATGCTTGCGGTCGGGCCGCCGAAAAATCTGCGGTGGGATCATCCCATTCGATACATAAAGCCAAATCGCTTACTGTGTACAGGGCCCGAATCCGGAGGGAGCGAATAGTTTTTTCTCGCGCCCACAGCGTCATCAGTTTGACTTCGATAGGCGACACGCGCTCCCAGTCAGGGTTGAACGGATCCGCGGGATCGATGGCTGTTCGGGCGCGCTTGGCCGTGATTAAGACCGAAGGGTTGGCCAGGGCAGGCTTAACTGGCGTGCGCCCAAGAGACTGCACATAGGCGACCAGTTCCCAGGACTGTTCCGGAGTTAGCGAGTCGCTGAACACGGGCATCGGTGTGCCACCGACTCCGACTTGAATCACCTTGTAGATATCTTGCGGGGTCGCGCCCTGTTTGAAAAGGTCCGGGCGTGTGAGGTCGCGCGGGCGGATGGGATATCCCCATTCATCTCGAAGGTCTGCAACCGAGGAGCCATCGCCTCGTCCGCCCGGCCCATGACAGGAATCACAACCGGCATCGACATAGAGTTGCTTACCCGCTGCGACCATCTTCGGTGTGAGGTGTGGCAGGGCGGGAATCTTGACCGGCTGGCCCGGCTTGGAAAAGGCGGCGGAAAAGGTTTTGATGTAGTCCACCAGGGCCAAGCGATCGCTTGGACTGAGATTCGCCCAAGCGGGCATGGCGGTCCCGGGTATTCCCCGGGTGATCGTGCGCAAAAGATCGGCATTCGTCGGTGTAGTCGGAGTCGACCGAAACTTAAAAATTCCGCGGGTAAAATCACGCGGTTCGGGAAAAATGAGATAGGCTCCCGGCCCGTCTCCACGGCCCTCCGCTCCATGGCAAACCGCACAGTTGGCGGAATAAAGTTCCTTGCCACGGGTTAGGCTTATTGTCGGGCGATTTATTTTCTGCGCCGCCAACGCCAACGTTGATGCGAACACCGCGACCACAAGGCCGATCATCCAATTGAACTTCATGCGGATCACGCTGCTCCCTCCTTTAATTTGCCACTTCAGTGCCGGGTCGAATCCTCCATTCCAGCACCGCAGGCCGCAACACATGAAAAGTTAGTCCCTTCGGGCTCAGCGGAGGCGGGTGCCGGCTCGAGATCGTTCGCCCCAAGATCAACACCGACATCGTGACAGTGCGCCTTTACGCAATCTGCCGTGATATCAGCGATTAATTCGAAAATGCCTCCACCAGCCCGGTCGCGGAGCTGTTTGAGAAAGCTCGGCGCCCATCGCCCAAGGTGGTCCCTTAAAAAACCGATTCCGGCCTGGCCACAAAGGTCGGCATTCTCCCCCCACTCATGAAGTAGTGCATAGGCTTCTTTCAGCGCGAGTACGTGCATGAATTCGAGCTCGACGGCGATGTGGTCCGGTCGCTCCCGCCGAGTGTCGGACGGCTCCAGGCCAAATGCCCGGTAGAAACCGCTCACGTCCGCCAGACACTGAGTTTCCTGAAAAACATGATGGGTGCCATAGTCGGCTTCGTACGGGCGTAGCTCGCCCGCCGCCGTATGGCCGAAGATCGCTACATGCTCGCCCACGAATTGCTCCGCCGTCATCGCCTGAAGTCTTTCTGGCAAACATGTAAAGCCCCTAGCGCTCCAGCCTAGAACGGAACGAACGCGTTCCAAGTCTCCTGGCGACGAATCGTGAAGCAGCTGCCACGATGCACTGTCAGGGTAGACATAGAGCGTGGAGAGGTAATGATAGAGGGCGCTCCGTGCGTGCGCCTGTTCGATTCGTCGGCTTATGGTGTGCATCGCGGGGTCTCCGTCTAGATCGAGTTCAAATGCTCTTTGGGGCGCTCGAAAATCGGTTCCTCCACGGCGGTGCGAACGGCTTCCCTGCCATTCTTGTCGAACCCGATGATCGTGTCGTTGAACATTACCCAGGGCTTGCCGTTGATCCGGGTTTCGAACAGCTTTTTTCCCGGTTGAATCTCGTAGCGAAAAATGACCTTTTGAGTGGTCCGGAAGAGTTGCAGCACCGCCAGAAGCTCCCGCGACGGCGCGCGGTATTTTTCGATCGCTTCGTCCACTCCGGGGCCGAACATCTGCCGCAGATAGGGTCGCGGCACCCATCGCGGCGGGATGTAATAAATATTGGGTTGCGTGCCGAACTGAGGGTAGAGCGGCAGGGCGATTTTCTCGTGTTGGACGAGAAAGTAGATCGGGTTGTAGCGATCTTCGGCCCAAAGACCTTTTTCACCGAGTTTGACCAGCCCTTGCATACGGATTTTGCCCACACATGCGCTCATGCAGCGCGTTTCAATCGGCACACCGTCAGGGGTAAGGTCAGGATCCTTTCCCTCGATTCTGGGATAACAGGCGATGCACTTCTCGGAGACCCGGGTGGTCGGGCGGTACATGGCTTTCTTATAGGGGCAGGCCTCGACACATTTGCGGTAGCCCCGGCAACGCTCCTGATCGATCAGGACGATGCCGTCTTCACCGCGCTTGTAAATGGCCTGGCGCGGGCAAGCGGCCAGGCAAGCCGGATAAGAACAGTGATTGCAGATGCGCTGCAGGTAAAAAAACCAGGTCTGATGTTCGGGGAGATTGACCCCTTCGGGGTGCCAAGTTCCTTCTTTGCCGTTGGTGCCTTTGGCCGTGTCCTCGTAAATGTTTGGGGCGCGCCACTCGAGATCCGTGGGAAGGTATCCCAGGGCGCGCTCGGATTGGTCCCCGCCGTTCTTTTTCGCCGCCTCGAAAATCGTCAGGCCCTCATAGGCACCGTAAGGCTTCGTCTGCCCGTCTCTGGCTTTGTGATCCCATGAAGCGGATGCTTTTTGTTTTTGGCGCGCATGATCGAGCAGATCGAGAAGCTTCACGTCCCAGCCCTGCGGGTAGCCGCCGTAAGGCTTGGTCTCGACGTTATTCCACCACATGTATTCCTGTCCGCGTGAAAAGGTCCATGTCGATTTGCACGCCATGGTGCAGGTCTGGCAGCCGATGCAGCGGTTGATATTGAAAACCGCGGCGAACTGCCATTGGGGAGAGTGCCCCTCGTAGGGGTAGTCCATCTCTCGTCCAAGGTGCCAGTTGTAGACTTTAGGCATCGTGACCTCCCCGGGATTCACTCTTAAAACGTTTGCGCACGCGCTCGATGAGGCTTTGCACATAGGCCTCACCTCGCGCACGGTAGATCGAATGGGCGCCGGCATAAAAAGGATCGCGGAAGAGACCCAGCAAACGTTCGCGGTCGTAGCCGAGCCAGACGAATTCCTCCACGAAACATTCGGCCATCACCTCCGTGTCTCCTTCGGGCACGGAGACTCGAACCAGCTCCATCGGGTCGTCGTCTTCAAGGGGTTTGCGTGCCATGCTTCATCCGTCCTTAATATGGCTGGTTTTCTTACGTCCGGCCGTCTCGCGGTCCAGTGCGGTTATTTGTCATTTACCTTGATCATCTCTCCGCCGAGATAGCGCGTCATGAAATCCGCTTCGGCGCCGGGAGTCCGGCCGGTGCGTGCCGTTTCCCAAATTCCCTTGCCTTCGAGCCCGCCGTCCTCGGCCTTGACGATCCGGATGAGCGTTTCCTTCGGCACCGTATTGACTGCGTGGTTGTCGACGTCGAAGCCGAACACGAAGCCCACGCTTCCGGTTTTCTTGTGGAACAGCGTGTCGGTCTGGTGCATCGGAGGAAGCCAGCCGCGCGTGATGGATTGATGCGAGCCGTAGCGATAAGAGGCTTGGTAACCGGTTTCGGGCGCCAGCGCGCGTTTGTCCGGACGGGTTTCGTGAGCCCGGACGGTTCGTTCCGTGGCAATCCAGCCGGTGTGCTTTAGAACCGTGAAGTGATAGGGCAGGGCCGGATTGAACTTCACTCTAACCATGCAGCGGAAAGCGCGGTAACGAGAGTCATCGGGCTTCCAGCCGACGTAGGGCCGGTCCACCGGGTTCGCGTCAACGTAGACGTAGTCGCCGTCATGGAGACCCATTGCCATCCCGGCTTGCGGGTTTAGTTGGATCTGGCGGTCGGCGACGCCGGGAGCCCGCTTGTCCATGCGATAGGGGTCGCCGAAATTGCACGACCAGATCCAGTTCCAGTCCACCGTCGACCACGACGAGTGGGTTGAATGGCGGCTCTTAGGAGTGGAGCAGAAAAAGCGAAATCCCTGAGTCCAAAGCGGATTGACGCTCTTCTTCACCTCGGACCACGCCATCTTGACATTGCGCACCGAGCGCAGGTCGGCGTCCATGGCATCCAGTGGAATACCGTAGTTCTCTGGGCGAACGAAGGGACTGGTCGAGACGATGACGTTGGGGAGATAGGGCGTCGCTTCGGGTCCCTCGCGGTGGACGATCAGGTTCTCCCCGTACTCGATCGCTTCGGGGAGATCGCAGTAGGCATTGAGCCGTCCCGTATCGGTGTAAAACGGGACATCATCGTGAACTTGCTCCCAGAAAGGCACCCGGGGATAAGTACGGAACAGCATGAGCGCTGTTCCTGGCGAACCGTAGCCCCCCTTGATGATTTTATCGACCCCGTACGACTCACGCTGGTTCCGCGTCGTTGTCGAGCTGTCGAATACCCGTTGGAGATAGACCTGCGGCTTTTTCTCCGAGACGTATTTCCAATAATCTCGGAAGCGGTGATCGCCGAATTTATCGCTCAGGGCCGCGGCCACGCCGGCGAAAATCGCCGCATCGTCCTTGGAGTCGTACAGCGGTTTGATGCCCTCGCCGCCCCAGATCTGGATGAAGGGATTGGAGCAGGAGCCGCCGCACTCGATCGTTTCAAATTCCATCCACGAATTGGCCGGCAGCACCAGGTCGGCGTATTCCGCGGAGCCGGTCCATTCGATTTGTTGATCGACGATCATGTCGACCTTCGGCAACACGTTGACGATCAGATGATAAACCCACTTGGACTGGTTGATGAAATTTGCGTTGTTGTACCACATCATCTTTGTCGGACAGGGAAGATGGGATTTGCCGGTAAAGACTTTTCGTCCTTTGGGAGTGTCTACAGAGAGGATTTTTTCCCCGTAACCCCAGTACGAAGGTTCCTCTGCTTCGGTCGTGTCGCGCAACTGTTCACGCGTCAAACGCGCCTTTTCGTCCAGTACCGGATGAAAAGGATCTTCGTGCACGTAGGCGCCCACTCCAGGACCGCTCCACGGCGAGGCCTGAAACAGCGCGCCTTTGTAATTGCCGGCCCAGGTAAAGGCGCCGGCGCCATGCACTCCGATGTTCCCGGTCAGGATCAGCGGCAGGTAGGTGGCGCGGTTATGAAGCGTGGCGTGGAAGTAGTGGTTGATCCCTTCACCGAAGTGAATAGCCGCGGGCTTGATCGTGGCAAGGTCCTTGGCGAGTTGGTGCACGACCTGCTTTTTCGCTCCGGAAATCTGTTCGACGGTGTCGAGGTCATAGTCTTTCAGATGCGCTTTGTAAATCGACCATACGGTCATTACTTCGACCGCCGTGCCGTCGATCAACCGCGTTTTGCCTGTCCATTCGAGTTTTGGATCAATGCCTTTGGCCACGAGCCTTCCGCCCACGTCATCCCTCGTTACCGCCTTGAGACTCTGGCTCTTTGCGTCGAAGACAACGAAATCACCAAGTTTGTCGTACTGTTCGCGGCTAAGGTTTTGCAGTTTGAAGCTCGGGCCGTTGGGATCAAGGCTTGCTTTGTAATCTGGAAAGAGTTCCTGAGCATGTAATCGCTTGAGAGTATCGGTTCGAATCAGGAACGGCATGTCGCTAAAATGCTTGACAAAGTCGGCATCGTACCAACCCTCGTCCATGAGGATTTTGCTGAGGCCGAGGAACACGGCGGTGTCTGATAGACCGGGCCGCACCGGAATCCACGTATCACATTTGGTGGCGGGGGCGTTGTACTCTGGTGAAATGACGTAGATTTTACCGCCTCGCTCCATGATCTCAGTCATCCAGTGGGAATCGGCCATCTTATTTTCAATGAGATTTTTCCCGACTTGAATATGCAGCTTCGTGAAGCGCAGGTCATTAAAATCACAGTCCGATGTTTGCAGACCGTGGACGAAGGGTTGTCCCGGCGCCTGGTCGCCGCGCCAGGTGTATTCATTCCAATCCCGCGACCCGAGCGCCTTCGCTTCAGGCACGCCGCGGACGTGATGATCGAGCAGCGCCATCATGTTAACGAATCGGTAAATGCCGAACTTTCCGAGCACACCGTGAATGGGCAGGTTCGAGCCGAACTTCATCGTTCGCGTGCCGGCCTCGTTCCAATGCGTGAGCATTAAAGGATCATAGCCGTCGGCGAGCAGGCGCTGCTTGCCGCTCTCACTGCTATAGGTCTTGGCGATCGCCGCGAGGCCTTCGGCCGCGTAGCGAGACGCCTCTTTCCATGAGACGCGCACAAACTGATCATTGCCACGATCATCGAAACGGAATTTCTGACGAAGCTCAGGGCGGTCCGAAAGCGAAGGGAAATTCGCGTCAGCCCATTCTTTCCATCCCTTGCGGATGACAGGCCCTTTGAGACGGTGAGGTCCGTAGACGCGCCGTTGAAACGTGTAACCCTTCAAACAGCCTCGCGGGTTCCAGTTTACCGATGCTTTGTTACCATAGAGATCGCCGTAATCGCCGTTGGTGTATTCTTGTTCGCTGCGCAGAACGATGCCGTTGCGAACGAAAGCCCGGAGCCTGCACATATGAGTGTCGTTAGGGCCGCACACCCAAGTGAAGCTTCGGTCATAGCGATACTGATCACGGTAGATTTTTTCCCATTCGCGATTGGGATAGAAGGCCAGCGGATTTTCCACGCCGGCGATCGGCTGGAGGAGACGTAGAGCCAGAGCGGCCCGGCTAAAAAGAAGACCGGCGCCCGCCGTCGTTCCCGTCTTGAGAAAATCGCGTCTGGTCAGATCCATCCTCGCCCCCTTAGCTAGCCAAATTTTTTCATTGACCGATCGTGGTCTCAGCCGTCCAAAAAACCCGGGCAAACCGAACGGCGCCGGACTTTATTGAGCCTTTCGAGCCGCGAGCTTTGCCAGGGTTGTGGCTTCGAACAGCCCAGAGTTTCATCTGGGTCGTACAGGAGTCAACGGACCACTTTAGTCCTTTAAGCTGTCGAAGGAGCAAAATCGGTACCAATACTAAGGACAATGTTTTCCCTCTGATTGTTTGTCAAAGCCGGAGAGAATTTTTCATGAAATAGGAAAATCCCGGTTGGATTTCCAAATTTTGCGACCTCGTTTTCGTGCGTCAGACAAATAGGTTCAAATCTTCTGATCACGATTCCTGAAATGAATTTGGGGTAATATCTTTATTCTGGAAAAACGAAATATTTTCGCCACGCCCAGATGGCCACGTACGCAGTTCAAGCCGGGTCAGCGTCAGAGCAAGATCAATCCGCCTCGACTCCTTGCTGGGTTTAGCATTTGTTTTTGTTTCCTCGCCAGCCTTCACCGTGCCGTCTTGGCGAGCTTGCCGAGCGTCTCGTGCCAAACCTCGATGGTATGATTGCCCGCCGGAATGTCGCTGATCGTGAAATTGCCGCCCCTGTCGGTCGCAGCGATGTAGGGGTGATCGGCGACAACTCGACCAGACGGGGGTGCCGCCTAATGATGTCGCGAGCGATTCGGTGAGAGCCTGAGCGCCAAATGAAAAATACGATGCAGCGACCAACGCGATGAATAGCGAAACACTCCGCATTGCCCGATTCATCGCTAGCCCCAGTTTAGTAAGGGATGATTTTCCTCATCGAACAAATTCAAGACTATTGACGAACCGCGGATGTCCTAGGAGGCTACAGCGAGACCGGCAGAACATTCCCGTTTTTAGGAAGGCGAATTCTCTTCTTTACCAAACAATGGAAAAACCAATTGTGAACTCTGCAAGGGAAGGTGTCTAGGAACCATTCTTGATTACGTCGCGGACGCCCTTATTGCTAACAATAATCTCGAGATTTTGACACTTCTCTAAAACAAACAACTGTGTGGCATGTAATCTGCACAGCTTCATATCCATGGATTTTAATGAGCGGCCGTTTACCGTCATTTGGGAAACGACACGGGCTTGCGATCTCGCATGCATTCACTGCCGCGCGGAAGCCCGCGCGCGGCGCGATCCGGAGGAACTGAACTTTGCGGAAGTCCAAGGACTGATCCAAGGCATCAAAGAGTTCGGTTCGCCCCATCCGATCTTTGTCTTAACCGGCGGCGATCCGGCTAAGCGTCCGGATATTTTTGACATCATCAAGTACGCTCGAAGCGAAGGTCTCCGCGTGGCCATGACGCCGTCAGCTACGCCGTTGATCACGCGCGATACGGTTCGCCGTTTCGCCGAGGCGGGACTGGTTCGTCTCGCCGTGAGCTTGGATGGCAAAGATGCCGCCGCCCACGACGGCTTTCGAGGCGTCCATGGTTCATTTGAGCGGACCCTGAAAATTCTCGATTGGTGCCGCGATTTCGGTCTGGAGTCGCAGATCCACACGACTGTAACCCGCCATGTGTTGGCCGATTTACCGGCGGTCGCGGCGATGATCGCCGAGCGCGGTATCAAACTCTGGGCGCTCTTTCTGCTCATCGCAGTTGGCCGGGCGGCGCGCCCGGAGATTCGCCGGCTCAATATCACTGCGCGCGAGGTCGAGTCACTGTTTCATTGGCTATACGATCTGAACAAATCAGCCCCGTTTGATGTCACGCCGCGCGAAGGCTATCACTACCGGCGCGTGCTATTGCAGCGACGCGCGGCTGAATTGGCCATGCCCGTGGAGCAACTTTTCACCGAGGCATACGACAGGTCATGGACACCGTCAGAGGTCGCGCCAAACGCCAAGGCGACCAAGATTCTGCGCGCCCCCCTCGGCGTCAACGATGGTCGAGGCGTCGTATTCATTTCTCACACTGGTGATGTTCAACCAAGCGGCTTTTTGAATCTCGCCGGAGGCAATATTCGCTCTCAGTCATTGTCGGAAATCTACCGATCGTCAGATTCGTTTATCCGCGTGCGCGACTACACGCAGCTCAAAGGCAAGTGCGGCGTGTGCGAGTTCAAATCGATCTGTGGTGGTAGCCGCTCGCGAGCTTACGCGATCACCGGCGATCCCATGAGCAGCGATCCCTACTGTGTTTATCAGCCGGCGGCTTGGCAAGCTCGGCACTCCACGGCAAGGGCTCAAGCCGAAAATCGCGGGCGGCTGGGACACGCGAACTAAGAGTTAGAAAAGCAGCCAAAAGGAGAAAGAATATGGAACCTACGACCTCCCATGGTTGCGCTGGCAGCCATCAAGCCGAGAAACCGACGGCGATTCTCAGCGATGAGCATCGCATCATCGAACGGGTGCTCGGCGCCGTCGAGAAGCTGGCGAAAGGTTCGGTAGGCCCACTGGACCCTTGGAAGAAGGCGCTCGATTTTATCCGCCGCTTTGCCGATCAGTGCCATCACATCAAGGAAGAAAAGGTTCTGTTTCCGGCCATGGAGGCGCATGGGATTCCGAACGAAGACGGGCCCATCGGAATGATGCTGATGGAACACGAGGAAGCGCGATCGTACGTGCGAGCCATGCTCGCGGCAATTACTCTGATCGAAAGCAACAACGAGGCCGGTAAAACAAGCCTTATCAGCAGCGCGCAAGCCTACTGCCGTCTACTGCGCGAGCATATCCAAAAGGAAGACGAGATTCTGTTTCGCATGGCTGACGAGGCGATTCCCGCCGAAGAACAGAAAAAGCTCTCGGCAGCTTTCGCTCAGCACGAGGCCGAAGAAATGGGCGCGGGAGTCCATGATAAATATCTGAAGATCGCGGCGGAATTGGAAGGCGTCACGAGATAAAGCCAATTCATGACCCCGTTGCCGAGCACGGCAGAGCCACCGTGGGCGCTTCATAAGTCAATTAGGAGGGCCGTCTTTATAAACCGATCGATGGCTATTAGGAAGGGAGTTGTTATGAAGAGGTTGATGATCATCTTTATTTCCTTGGTCGGGTTTATTCAAATCGCGCCTTCCTATGGCGCTTCACTCTATGAAGGCAAGACGATCACCATCGTCGTTGGCTACAAACCGGGAGGGGGCTATGACAGGTATGCGCGCCTCATCGGCAAATATCTGCCCAAATACATCCCGGGAAGTCCCGGTGCTATTGTCCAGAATATGCCGGGAGCGAGCAGTGTCATTGCGGCGAATCATCTTTTTAGCGTCGCCAAGCCCGACGGTCTGACAATCGGGACTTTTAATAATGCTACGGTCATTGCGCAATTGATCAAAGTTGCAGGAGTGAGGTTCGATTTAACCAAGTTTGCTTGGTTGGGCAGTGCTGCCAGCGATGCAGTGATCCTCAGCGTGCGCTCCGATCTGCCGTACAAGACCGCGGACGACTTGCGAAAGGTCAAGCAGTTCGTGATCGGCACCACCGGACCCGGAAGCTCGACCCATGATTTCCCTGCGCTCCTAGATGAGTTCGCTGGTTTCGACTTCAAGCTTGTCCCCGGTTATTCGTCGAGCGCGGACGTAATGCTCGCCCTCGAGCGTAAAGAGGTGGACGGCCGGGCCGGATCTTACGATTCGATCAAGCCCTTTATCGAACGTGGTCTGGTGCGTCCTATTATTCGCAATCGGACCTCGGCTCCGGGGATCGAAAAACTACCGGTCGACGAAGATCTTGCAACGAGTCAAAACGGCAAGCTCATCATGGCTGTCAACGCAGTCCCGACGCAAATCTACCGGCCATTCGTAGCACCTCCGGGAACAGCTACGGACGCGATAAAAATCCTGCGCGACGCATTTGCCAAAGCGCTCAAGGACAAAGATCTCCTTGCGGAAGCTAAGAAGGGCAAGATGACCATCGATTACGTGTCGCCGGAGGAGGCTATGAAGGTTGTCTCCGAGGTTTTAAGTCAACCACCGGCCGTAGTCCAGGAGTTGGCGAAACATATCAAGTTTGGGGAATGAGACCTTGCACCAACTAGAAATTTGCGAAGGGGAGAGCGCGGCTTGATCCGCGCTTTCCGCTTAAGGGAAAGCTAGCGGCCTTAACGATGCTCGATGCGTTTGTCCAAGGGCTGTTCGTAATCTTTCAATGGCACACTTTTCTCATGATGCTGTTGGGCATCTTTCTAGGCTTCTGGGTGGGACTGCTCCCGGGTCTCGGCGGCTCTACCACCCTGGCTCTGATGCTTCCCTTTATTTACAAAATGACGCCTGTGGAAGCCTTTGCATTCCTGTTGGGGATGCACTCGGTGGTCTCCACCACTGGAGACATCACATCGGTGCTATTTGGAATTCCCGGCGAGGGGACCACCGCAGCAACGATTTTGGACGGTCACGCAATGGCAAAAAATGGCGAGGCCGGACGGGCACTGGGAGCGGCGCTCATGAGTTCCCTGATCGGCGCCGTGATTGGCGCCTTTGCCTTGGCTCTGGCGATCCCGGTCGTGCGCCCGCTGGTCCTCTCATTCGGGGCGCCGGAACTGTTCATGCTTGCCATTGTCGGCATCGCCTTTATCTCGTCGCTGAGCGGGCAGGGGGGACGGGCCTTGTTGCGCGGAATTCTCGCCGGGCTTTTGGGACTCTTGTTCGCTCTCGTGGGTCAAGACCCGCAGGCCGGCGTTCTGCGCTTCACCTTCGGCCAGCTCTATCTATGGAACGGGCTCGACTTGATCCCGGTTTTGGTGGGCGTCTTCGCCATTCCCGAGATCATTGACCTCGCCGTCAGAGGAACCTCGATCGCAGGCGAACTGCCGCCTGAGAATCTTGGCAGAGGCGTTTGGGTCGGGGTCAAAGATACCTTCGTGCATTTTTGGCTAACCGTCCGATGCAGCCTCTTGGGCACCTTCATCGGAATCATGCCGGGTTTAGGTGGCGGGGTGGCGCAGTGGATCGCGTACGGCCATGCGGTGCAGAGCGCGCGCACCAGCGAGGAGCGAGCCGGATTCGGCAAAGGAGACATCCGGGGGGTATTGGGTCCGGGCGCCGCCAATAACTCCAAAGAAGGAGGGTCCCTTATCCCAACCATTGCGTTTGGAGTTCCCGGCAGCTCATCCATGGCGATTCTCCTGGGCGCGTTTTTCCTTCTCGGGATCATGCCGGGACCTGACATGTTGGATAAGCATCTCGTTCTTACCTTTTCCATGGTCTGGACAATGGTCGTCGCCAATATTATTACCGTTGCCGTCAGCCTTTTTTTTCTAAATTACCTGGCCATGCTTACGTTGATCCGCGGCACAGTGCTTATCCCATTCATTCTTTTCTTCGCTTTCATTGGGGCCTATACCTCAAACAATCATCTAGGCGATTTGTTGGTTTTTCTCGCGTTCGGCTTTCTCGGCTATCTCATGATCAAATGCGGCTGGCCTCGAGCCCCGCTGGTTCTCGGCTTTGTTTTGGGCAGGATAGCGGAGAACAATTTTTACATTTCAACCATTCGCTACGGCCCCTCCTGGATTCTCCGCCCGTTGGTCCTGGTTCTCATCGCTTTGTCGGTAATCGTGCTTTTTTTTCCTTTTATGCGCTTTAAGGGGCGACCGTTGGCCGGGGGAAATGAACCGTGAGGCGTCTTTTGAATCTTCGCTGCGCCCTCAGTTTAGCGACCGCATGTGTTGCCGGGTATGCGCTATACGCTTCATGGAGTTGGCCGTTCCGAACGGCGCTCTTCCCAAGGGTTATCGCGCTTCCGATTCTTTTCCTTGCCCTGATTGAATTGGCCCTGAATATCTGGAGCATCGAAGGAGAACGCGAGGGTCATGCGGTGGATTTCCAACTCACCGACACCGTTGAGCCTGCCTTGGCTAGGAAGAGAACGATAGCTATAACTATGTGGACGGTGGGCTTTCTGTTGCTCATTCTTTTGGTTGGCTTTCCTCTCGCAGTTCCGATCTTTGTTTTTGCTTATTTGAAACTAGCCGGCCGAGAGCCCTGGACGCTCACCATTGCTTTAACGGCAATTTCCTGGCTTTCCATGGAAGGCTTTTTCACCAGACTTCTCCATCTGCCATTCCCGGAAGGCTGGATTTTTGGATTCTTGAGTTAGCGCTTGCGCCGTTAGCGGCGATAAAGGCAGGGCCTCATGATTTCCAACGCAGCAGCGCACGCCTTGCCGCAACGCACCCAATCCGTCGGAGAGGAAATCGCAAACGCCGTCAGTCACGGTGTCGGTTTGCTGGCGGCAGTGGTTGCGGCCCCAGTCCTCGTGGCTACCGCCGTTCAGCGCGGCGGGATTGTTGAAATCGTGAGCGCGAGCGTCTTCGGGACGACGATGGTGCTGGTGTACCTCACATCCACCCTGTACCACGCGTTGCCAAGAAATAGAGCCAAGCGGGTATTCCGGATTCTCGATCATGGAGCAATCTTCCTCCTGATCGCCGGCACCTACACCCCGTTCATGCTCGGCCCGCTGCGTGGAACCTGGGGTTGGACACTGCTCGGGCTGGTGTGGGGTATGGCCATCGCCGGAATCGTTCTCAAGGCCGTTTGCGGTGTCCGCTACCCGAAACTTTCGACATTCCTATATATCGCCATGGGCTGGCTGGTCATTATCGCGATTGAGCCGTTGTGGCTCAAGGTGCCAATGTCGGGTTTCTTTTGGCTATTAGCAGGCGGTGTCGCGTATACGGCGGGCGTTGCATTCTTTGCGCCGCAGCGGCTCCGCTACAGCCATTTTGTCTGGCATCTATTTGTTCTCGCGGGCACCGCGTGTCATTTTACCGCGGTGCTGTGGTACGCGGTCTAACGTGGGCTCCCCGTCTTGGCTATCGCGGAAATGTAGCAGTCCGCCGTGGACGCTCGTTTTGCTGAATTGAAGGCTCCTCTGGGATTCAGCATGCAGTTTCTGCTTTTCCCGTGCTCCACCGGCACAGCTGCTTCTCTCCGAGTGCTGTGTTCTCACACGCGCTGGTTTGCATCGGACAACAACTTATAGGTCGATCAAATCGGCGGCTGCCTGGTAAGTCTCGAATTTCATCCTGACGTAAGGCGATGTATAGCCGTTGCGAATGCGCTCGATGCGATTGGGACGGCGATAAAACTCGCGGTTAGCCCAAGCGGAAAGTTTCCCCAGCTTCTCGCGGGAGAGATATCGAGTCGGCATGATCGAATGGAGCGCGTCCCAATTCTGTAAATCGAGATTCTCGATGCGCTCTTCTCTCATCGCTTGCCTCCAGACGGGCGAGCCGGGCAGAGGGGTGAGGAGCATCAAGACGCCGGTATCCGGATCGATCTCATCGACCACCTTGAACCGGTGCTTAATTTTTTCCGCATCGTCCTGCCAAAAGCCGTTCATATACGTCCCCACAGTGGCGATGTCATTGCTCCGAAGGAGCTGCACCAGCTCCTTCAAGTCTGCAATGGTGTAGCGCTCTTTGCTCTTGTGAATATTGGCCAATTCTTCATCGGTTCCCGCTTCGATGCCGAAGAGCACCTGGTAACAGCCGGCTTTTCTCATTCTCGGAACAAGGTCGGCGTCGCGGATGAGGTTGCGCGCCCGGCCCATGAAAAACCACTGGATGTCGAGATCGCGATTTTCCAACTCGTCCAAAAGATCCAGCATCTTCTGGCGGTCGGAGTTAAAATCGTCGTCCAAAAAGTTAAGCGCCTTAACGCCGTACGATTTGTTTAGGATTTCCATCTCGTCGGCGACCCGTTTGCCGCTGCGGGTTCTATGCAGGAAAAAATCTCCGCTGCGGCGCGGATCAATAAGGCCCCACTCGTAGCAAAAATTGCACGCGCCTTCGCAGCCACGGCTGGTCACGGCTTCGTTGAAGTGCTCGATCCGTGAGAAACCGACGTATTGGTCCAGTGGAAACAGATCGTAGGCTGGCATGGGCAATGTGTCGAGCTCGGGAATAAGCGGGCGGGGAGCGGTCAACCGGATTTCCGAGCCGCGCCTGTAGGCGAGCCCGCTGATTTCCGCGACGTTAGGCCGCCGGCATTGAAGTTCAGCGAGCAGCTCCGCCAATGTGAGTTCCGCTTCGCCGAGGAGGATATAATCGACTTGTGGCGAGAAGGTGAGAACCTCTTTGGCCAGCGCCGAGACGCCCAGCCCGCCGAGGATCGTTACGACCTGAGGCAAGTGTTCCTTGAGCAATGCCATGGTCTCGATGAAGCGGACCAGCGGCGTGGCGCCGCCGTCGGTGACCAAACGGGTGCCGAGAAAGATCGCGTCGGGCGCCGCGGGTTTGATGTGATCAAGCATCGCCGCCGTGTCCAGCCCGAGAGCGCGGCAATCGAGAACCGCTACCGCCGCGGCATCCTGCTGGCGGACATAGGCTGCCAGTTGGGCGTGCAGCGGATTGCAAGCAACATGTTTGGTTCCCCAGCGCATCCAGTTTTCCATCGGTGGGGTTAAGAACAGTAATTTCATTTCAACCTCGGCATGACGAAAAGTGGGACTAGAAACTTTAAGTATTGATTATCAATATACGAGCAATATCCGGGCCGACTCGTCAGGATGCCGATGTTTGGGCGTCCGTCAGAGCAGAACAAAGAGCCCGCATGATTCGAATCGCGCCGCCGCTGTTCTCTGATCTGGGAATAATCAATTGAAATTTTCCAAATTCTACGAATGAAACATCCGCAGGCAGCGCGAGACTTCAGTGAGTTATCACCCCAGTCGCGGCTGGCCTGGATATTGCGGCAATTGGTTAAATAAATCACCGGCGGGGTATGCTTCATGAACAATGTAACGCGGCTGGTTTCCCGGCGCGATGTGGAGGCGATTGAATGGGCAAAGGAACTACGCAATACCGAGGTGTGGTTTCATAGCGAACGGTTTCGCGATATCACGCGTTTGCATACGCCCTATGAAGTCGTCGCCTTGCGCGGCAGCTTGGCGGAAGATTACACGGTCGCAAGACAGTCATCGGTTAAGCTGTTCGATTACCTTCAGCGGCTCCTCAAAGAGAAGAAACAAGAAACGACCTACGGGCCGTTTTCGTCCACCGGAGCGGTCAGGGCGGTGATGGAAGGGATCAAGGTGCTCTATCTCGGCGGGTGGGCGACTTCGGCGAAGGGCTCGGACTCGGAGGATCCCGGCGCCGACCTGGCGAATTACGCGCTGGATCGCGTTCCTAAAGAAGGAGCTTCATGGGTGCGCGCCTTGCTGCACCAGGACGAAGTCCAAAAGTCTTCGCGCCTGCGCATGACCTCGGCGCAAAGAAAGAAAAATCCCGCGGTTGAATTCAGTCCGCCCATGATCATTCCCGACGGCGACACGGGACATGGCGGTGAGCATCATGTCCGCAATCTCGTCAAAAAATTTGTCGAGGGCAAGATTGGTGCGATCCACATTGAAGATCAGCGGTCGGGCTGCAAGGTGTGCGGCCACCAAGGACAGAAAGTGTTGGTCTCCACCGCCGAGATGATCTCCCGGCTGAATGCCGCGCGGCTGCAGTACGACATCATGCGCGTGCCAGGAATAATCGTTGCACGCACCGATTCCCATGACGCGACGGCCATCGATAGCGTGGACGATCAGCGCGATCATCCGTTTGTTTACGGCGCGACCAATTCGCGGATTGTCCCGTTCAAAAACGTCAGTTTGGCGGTCATCCGGAAATTTTACCAGGCGGGCTTCAAGGAAATAAACGGTCATCTGCTGCACCATATTTCAGACCAGGCCTACAAATTCGCGGAGGAGTGGTTGCGTCAAGAACGTCTCAGCGACCGGATTAATGAAGGTATAGCGAAAATCACCAAAGAGAGTGACGCGCTCAAGAAGTTGCGCCGGGGACTTCGGCGGCAAGATTCCAGCCAGCGGGATTTTCGCGAGCAGTCGGCGGTGTCCGAACTTACGATCAAAAAAATTACTGAGGAAACGCTCGATAGCGTTATGGCGGCAGTCCGCCAGGCGTGGGCGGAAAAGGCCGGGCTCAAGACCTACGCTGAAGCCGTGGCTGATGCCCTGGCGAGCCGCGCTCAAACCCGGGCCAAGCTCGGCTTGACGGTGGAGCGCTGGAAAACTTTTGCCCGCAGCGTGTCCCTTGCCGAAGCACGCGAGCGCGCGGCCTCCATGGGCATGGAGATTTTTTGGGATTGGGACTTGCCGCGGACGGCGGAAGGGTTTTACCCGATTACCGGCGGGCACGATATGGCGATCCAAAGAGGATTGGCGACGGCTCCTTTTGCTGATCTGCTTTGGCGCGAGACCGCCAAGCCGGATTTAGTGGATGACAAGCTCTGGGCCGATGCCGTCCATGCGGTGTTTCCGCAGAAAATGCTCGCTTACAACCTGTCGCCCTCGTGGAACTGGGACGCCTGGGGATTTACCGACGACCAAATCCGCGGCTTCGCCAATGAGCTGGGCAAAATGGGCTATGTCTTCAACTTTATCACCTATGGCGGCCACCAAACCGAAGCGTTGATGAATGGGCGGTTGGCGCGGGCGCTTAAAGAAGAAGGCGTGCTCGGTTTCGTGCGGCTGGTTCAGCGCGCTCTTCGCTTAGCCAACGATCCGGCGCAGTATCCCCAGACTTTTGTCGGCGGCGAGTGGGCGGATCGCTTCCGGCGTGCGGCTCGCGGTCCGTCGCTCACCACGTCGTCAATGGGCGGGAAGTCGACGGAGACACAGCATCGAAAAACGGTAGAGGTGCCGACGAGCGTACTCGAAAGGTGGCTGCGCATCTGGACCGATCATTGGAACAAAAAAGGGCTCTATGACCAAGGGGGACTTAGCGTCGAGCTCAAAGAACACTGGGCCGGCGCCGAGGAGATGATGCTCAATGTTTTCGACGGCGCAAGCGACAAGATCGCTGAAATCATCTTTCGGGTCGATAAAGACCGGGAAGGACGAAAATTTCTCGCCGTCAAAGATCAGAATACGATTAGAAAGTATCGCAACCGCAGGCTCATGTCGCTGATGCATTTCTTTCTCCTGCACCGATACAAAACCGATCTGGTCCACTATGTGACGCCGAGTGTCGATAATCGCCTGTCGGTCCAGCGGATGATTCACAACGGCGTGTTCAGATCGGCAAGAACCGATGATCCGAACATCATCGCCATCGAAGTCGATACCGCGCGGGCGCCAAAGATTTTCGCTAACGACGAATCGATCAAACGGTTCATCGCAAAACCGTTGGCATCGTCCGCAGGCCGCACTGCCGCCGTGCCCGTGCGCGCCACTGCGGGGTAGAATGACAGGGGAACGATCCATGCCGAATCCCGTCGAACTCGGCGGCTTGCGAATCGATGACAAACTTCATGCCCTGGTCCGAGATGAAATCGCGCCGGGCAGCGGTATCGAGCCCGATGGGTTCTGGATTGGCCTGAGCAAAATCGTTCACGATCTGGCTCCCAAGAATCGCACTTTGCTTGAGAAGCGCGATACGCTGCAGCGCCGAATCGACTCCTGGTGTCTCAGTCATCGCGGCCAGGCTTTCAATGTTGCTGAGTCTCAGCGGTTTCTCGAAGAGATCGGCTACTTAGTTCGAGAAGGTGAAAACTTTCAGGTGGCGACGGAAAGCGTCGATCGCGAAATCGCCGAAGTGTCCGGCCCCCAACTGGTGGTTCCTCTCGACAACGCGCGCTACGCTCTCAACGCCGCCAATGCCCGCTGGGGGAGTTTATACGACGCTCTCTATGGCACGGATGTCATCGCCGAGGATGATCGTGCCGAGAGGGGTGAAACTTACAATCCGGTGCGCGGCGCGAAGGTCATCGCCAAAGCTGAAGCTTTTCTTGACGGCGCCATGGGTCTTGAATTCGGGAGATTTTCCGACGTCGTGCGATTTTCCCTCAGGGACGGCAGCGGCGCCACACAATTGATTGCGACGCTCAAGGACGGGCGTGAAGTGGGTTTGGCCGATACTGGAAAATTCGCCGGCTACGCGCTCAAGCAAGGCGAGCTATCGAGTATTCTTTTCAAGAACCATGAACTGCACGTAGAGATTCAAATTGACCGCGACCATCCCATCGGCAAGCTTCATCCCGCCGGTGTAAAGGATGTCATCCTTGAGGCGGCGGTAACGACGATTCAGGACTGCGAAGACTCGGTGGCCGCGGTGGACGCCGCCGACAAAGTGAGAATCTACCGAAACTGGAACGGCATCATGCGCGGCACGTTGGAGACCGCTTTTGAGAAAAACGGGCGCCCGATCGCGCGTAGGTTAAACTCGGATCGAAACTTCATCGCGCCAAACGGCCGAAGCCTGACGCTGCCGGGGAGAAGTCTGATGCTCGTGCGCCACGTGGGCATCCACATGTATACCGGTGCGGTGACCACAGCCGGCGGCGAGGAAATTCCTGAAGGCTTCCTTGACGCCATGGTGACGGCGCTTGCGGCTTTGCACGATCTCAACCATACCGGAGCGCTAAGCAACAGCCGCGCCGAAAGCGTCTATGTCGTCAAGCCCAAGCTGCACGGCCCGGCGGAAGTCGCGGCGACGGTGGAATTATTCGCCAGGGTGGAAGGCGCCCTCGGCATGAAACGCAATACCCTGAAGATCGGCATTATGGATGAAGAGCGCCGGCTTACGGTCAATTTGAAAGAGTCGATCCGCGCCGCCCGGGAGCGGATCGTGTTCATCAATACCGGATTTCTCGACCGCACCGGCGATGAGATCCACACCAGCATGGAGTTGGGCGCAATGCTGCCCAAGATGGAAATCAAAAACCAGCCATGGCTCAGCACCTACGAGGATTGGAACGTCAATATCGGGATCGAGACCGGACTGGTCGGAAGGGCGCAGATCGGCAAAGGCATGTGGACCATGCCCGACGAAATGCGCAAGATGGTTGAAACCAAAGCCGCGCATCCTCATGCCGGCGCTAATACCGCTTGGGTACCCTCGCCGACGGCGGCGACGCTTCATGCGCTGCACTATCATCAAGTGAATGTGGCAAAGCGCCAGGCCGAACTTGCCCGCCGAGGCCGGGCAAACCTGGCAGCAATCCTGACTCCGCCCCTGCTCGATCGGACGTTGACCGGCGAAGAGATCCAGAGAGAACTGGATAACAACGCGCAGGGGATTCTTGGTTATGTCGTCCGCTGGGTGGATCAAGGCGTCGGCTGCTCCAAGGTGCCGGATATTCACAATGTCGCGTTGATGGAAGACCGGGCGACGCTGCGGATATCGAGCCAACATATCGCCAATTGGCTGCATCACGGCGTGGTCACCGAGCGGCAGGTGCGAAGGACCTTCGAGCGCATGGCCGCCATCGTCGACGGGCAGAATAAAGACGATCCTCACTATCGCAGGATGGCGCCTGAGTATGATAAGAGTCTGGCATTCCAGGCCGCGCTCGAATTGGTATTTAAAGGAAGGTCGGCGTCCAACGGTTACACCGAGCCGGTGCTTCACGCGCGGCGCCGGCAGGTGAAGAAAAACGGATAAGCGAGGACTCTATGCCAAGACCCAAAATCATCGAATGGCCGGACCATTCCAAAATCTGCGTTACCTTTATTGTCCCCTGGGAAGTTTGGCCGGAGAATTTCGGCACGCGCGAGTCCTTGCAGCGCCACGGGACGCATACGATCCCGCCAGCCAACGCGGTGTTCAAACAAAATCTCGCCGCCGTCACAGAGCGGGAATATGGCGACCGCATCGGCGTCTGGCGCATCATGGATATGTTCGACCGACACGGCCTGAAAGTCACCTTCTTGATGAACGGTCTCAAGGTTGAGCAGTTTCCCGAGGAGTGCAAGGAATTCAAAACCCAGGGACATGAATTCTCATCGGAAAGCTACGAGCACGAGTATTCTTTCATGTACACGCGCGAGCAGGAACGGCAGTCGATTCAAAAAACCGTCGCCGCCTTCGAAAAGGTTTTGGGGCAGAAACCGACCGGCTACCTCTCGCCGGGGCATGCCTCGACGCCCCATACTTTGGAATTGGTGGCCGAGGCCGGATTCGTCTGGTGGGCCGATCCGTTGAATTCGGACAACCCCTACACCGTCGAGTCTAAAGGCAAAAAGGTCGTGGTGGTCCCTTACAATGTGCCGGGCTGCAATGACTATTCGACTTACGGCGCCGGGCGGACACCGAGAGATTTGCTGCAGATCATGAAGGACCAGTTCGATTATCTCTACTGGGAAGGGGAGCAGGGCGCGCCAAAGTTCTTCGCGTTTAACCTGCACCCGTTCGTTTCCGGCGTGCCCTTTCGCACTAAAATCGTCGACGAATTCATCCGCTACGCCAAGGGCTTTCCAAAAGTATGGTTCGCCCGCCGCGTTGAGATCGCCAACTGGTGTTTAGAAAAAGGCTATTAGGAGCGACAGGGTCGACGGTGGTCAGTACTCAAGTATTGGAAAAAACTGACGGAAAGAATTGGTCGGGGCGAGTGGTTTTGAACCACGCCGAAAGACAAAAGGTCAGCAAGTGAAAGACCTTGTAGCTCCTAGTCTTCGCGCCACTTTTGTAGTTTAAGGCGTTCCGTAAGCCGCCCCGAAACATCCCGCGTTTAGCCCTCCAATTCCCGCAAAAACCGGAACGGTACCCGGTCCCGGCCAGGCCCTTGGGGGCAGGGGTTCGTGTCGGGCCGCGTAGGTGGTCTGGATCCGGCTAGGGGGTAGAAAGCACTTCTATTCACTTGGTATGTGCCCCGCCTTATACGGCTTAGAACACAATCTCCGGGATTGACCTGCACGAGGCCTCAGACAAATCTTACAGGATTGAGTCGATGGGGAATTCAGTTCAAACCTACGCTGCCGATGAGCTGAAAGGGAAACGTCGGCCGGTCAGAATGAGGAGCGTTAATTCACTCTCGCCTTCTTTTGTGCTATCCAAGCGGTCGCACGGTATCAAGGTGTTCAGCGATGATCCGACCAAGTTCGACCACATTTTCATGGACTAGGTCACCGGAATCCTTCGCCGCAAAATGATAGGTGTTCACTTCGCCGCTCCACAAACTCTGCCATGGAATCTTATCTGATCGGCGGTTACGGGGATGATTCGACTCAAAGATATCAAAGGTTGTCAGCGGCCCAATGAGCGGTTTTCGACTGTAGCCGCGAAGCGCCCTACGGTTCGCACGAGCGACTTCAAGTTGATGTAATTCTCTAGCCAGCCGCTTCGTCTTGTTGCCATCCGTGAGCGTACCGCCGACGGAAAACGCTTTCCGCATCACATAATAGATTCGTTCGCGACCGGGCGTATTACGTAATTCATCGCCGTACAGCTTTACCCGGGAAGACAAAAGATTCACGACGGCGCGGGTTTTATTCCAAAACTCAAATTGCCCACCGCTCGCGATCTTGTCGCCTCGATTTTCCCGGTTGCTCGGATCGATCAGTCCGAGATAGGCAACTTTGTTTCCAGCCGCCAACAACTGGCGCACGATCTCATACGCTACCGTGGCGCCGAAACAAGCGCCAATGATCACATACGAACCCTGGCTTTGCACTGATCTGATTTCTCTAATACACAGCGCCGCCATCGCTTCGATGCTTTCAAGGGGCGGCTGTAGCCCATCCAAACCAACTGATTGTAGGGCATAGAAGGGTTGATCCTCGCCCAACTCTCCGGCCAATGCAGCAAATCCGAGGACGTTCCCGAACACCCCAGGCACGGCGAATATGGATAGCCGGTTTCCCCTAGAGCGCAGAGGAACCAATGAGGTCAATGTTCTCCGCGTCTCTTGTGGTCGGCCAAAGTGTTCGGCCAATTGTCTAATGGTCGGCGATGTCAATAACAGGCTAAGGGGATATGTCCGGCCAAACTTTTCGTCGAGCATAGTAAACATCTGAGCGCCTAAAAGTGAGTGGCCTCCAAGCGAGAAAAAATCATCGTCGATGCCAATGGCCGATAGACCAAAAAGCTTTTCCCACACCGAGCACAATATTTTTTCAACCTCGGTTTGCGGGGCTTGATAGGCCTGTTGGCCGACTCGATTCAACATGTCTGGGTCTGGCAACTTTCGACGATCTACCTTGCCTGTGCCGATAACAGGGAGCGCATCCAAAAACACATACGCGGAAGGGATCATGAATTCCGGGAAGTGTTGCCGCCAGGACAGTTCTCAATTCTCGATCTCCAAGAGGTGGCCGCGATTGTGCTACCAGGTATGCTATCAGACGTTTGTTGCCGTTTGGCTCGTCTTTGCCGACAACCACAGCTTCTCTAACCTTTGGGCAATTCAATAGCGCCGCTTCGACTTCGGCGACTTCGACGCGATTGCCATTGATTTTTAACTGGAAATCCTTTCGTCCGAGATGCACAAAAGAACCGTCGACGCGTTTCTGGCCAAGATCGCCGGTTCGGTATATCCGTTGGGTCGCATCGCTGGAGTCGACTGTGAATTTCGCTTCGGTCAGAGCCGGGTTTCGCCAATACCCAAACGCGAGATATTGACTTTTGACAGCGAATTCACCAATCTCACCCTCCTTTACCGGTTGACCTAGTTCATCAAGCAAGAACACCTCGGAATCAACCGTCGGAAATCCAACTGCAACGACATTGTCTTCGTTTGCGGAATGATAACTGACGAAGTTCTGGCAAAATGTCCCGGTTTCATTGCTGCCCAGTCGGTTGATGAGGATGCAACTTTCTGAAAAGTGCTGTCTGAACAATTCAACGTCATTTTTGTACAACGGCTCGCCGATCAGCTTTATGAGTCGCACGTGTGGAAAGATCTGCTTCTCATTTAGAGTGTGGAGAAGGTAGCGAAATGTTGATGTGACAGAGCTGTAAATCGTTATTTCGTCCTGCTGTAGGCTTCTGATCAGACCTGGAAATCCAGTTTCCTTAATGTCTATGGGATACACTGAAGCCCCGTTGAGTAGTGCTGTCACCATGTCGCCGCCGCGGGATGCCGGACAGATAAACCGATCTTCCGGGCAGATGTGAGTCCCAGTAGTCTCGCGCCACAATCTGTGAAGCTCCTTCCGATGGTACTGCATGACACCTTTGGGGTCACCGGTGGAGCCTGATGTGTAATGGATGCAAACCAGAGACTCGGGAAGAACATCAATTTTTGGATCGTCATCGGGAGCAGACTCAACAGGGGTGCTGATGTCTAAGAATTCCCATGTATCTCTGCCTGAAACGCCATTGGCAATACGGTTGACGTCAGCAGGGCCATTACGTATTGCTGTCGGGTTCACCGACTCAATTGCCAAGTCGCTGGGTATCCCGGTCGCCAACGTCGAGCCGGTTGCGCAGCAGTTGTTGTTCTACTTCATCGCCATCGTAGTGCTGGGCATTATCGTGCTGGTCGCGCGGCGGCTGGACAACTCCCCGATTGGGCGCGCGTGGACTGCCATCCGCGAGGACGAGATCGCCGCGATTGCGATGGGCGTCCGCTGGTGCGGATGAAGCTGCTGGCGTTCGCGTCGGGGGCGGCATTCGCCGGAGCGATTGGCGTGCTCTACGCCGCGAAGCAGACGTTCGTCAGCCCGGAGAGCTTCAGCCTGATCCAGTCGATCAGTATCTTGGCGATGGTGATCGTCGGCGGGATGGGCGGCATCAAGGGCGTGATCCTCGGCGCGATGATCGTGACGCTGCTGAATCTGCAAATCCTCAAGAACGTCTCGCTGCAAATTAACGCGCTGCGCAATATCGACTACGTGGTGCCGATCATCAATTTCCACATTAGCGATTGGCCCACGCAGCTTGAACCCGCCAAATACGAGCGCTTGGTCTTCGGCGCGCTGCTGATATTGATGATGATCTTCCGCCCGGAGGGGCTGATGCCGGAGGCGCGCCGCCGGATGGAGATACGCGCGCACGCCGAGCCGGAGGAACTGGCGCGGCTGGAGGAGCCGGTTGTCGCCGCCGAAGTCGATCCCGAACACCGGAATGAAGGGTAGGGCGAGATGGCGGAAGCAAGCTGCTGCTGGAAGTGAAAGATTTGAGTAAAGCCTTCGGCGGGATTCAAGCGGTGCGGAGCGTCAGCATCGGCATCGAGCAGAACAGCATTAGCTCGATCATCGGTCCAACGGCGCGGGTAAGACAACTTTCTTTAACCTGCTGACCGGCATCTACAAGCCGGACACCGGCGAGATCAACTTCGACGGCAAGTCGCTGATCGGCTTGCGTCCCGATCAAGTCAACGCGGCAGGAGTCGCGCGGACGTTCCAGAGTATCCGCCTGTTCTCGAACATGACGGTGCTCGAAAACCTGATGGTGGGGATGCACTCGCGGCTGGACGTTTCGGTCTGGAAGACGCTGCTGCGCCCGCCGGGATTTCGCCAGCAAGAGGATCGCGTGCGCGAAAAAGCGCGCGATCTGCTTCATTTCGTCGGGTTGTCGGGAAAGGGTGATGAAGTCAGCCGCAACCTGCCCTATGGCGATCAGCGGCGCGTCGAGATCGCGCGGGCGTTGGCGAGCGATCCGAAGCTGATTTTGCTGGACGAGCCGACCGCCGGTATGAACCCCAACGAGAGCGCCGAGGCGATGCTGTTGTTCCGCCGTGTGCGCGATGAGTTAGGGATCACGGTCGTGCTGATCGAGCACGACATGCGCGTCGTCATGGGCATCAGCGAGCGCATTAGCGTGCTCGACTACGGCGAAAAACTCGCCGAAGGCACGCCCGAAGCGATCCGCACCGATCCGCGCGTCGTTCAAGCCTATCTGGGACGGCGAGCGCTCGGCGAGGAGGAAACGGCATCATGACGGTGCTGCTCGAACTGCAAAATCTGCACACGTTCTACGGGAAAATTCACGCGCTCAAGGGGATCGATCTGGTCGTCAACGAAGGCGAGATCGTGACGTTGGTTGGCGCGAATGGAGCGGCAAAAGCACGACGCTGCGGACGATCAGCGGCATGGTTCGCCCGCAGCGCGGCAGCGTGCAGCTCCGGGGACAAGACATCACCGGCAGGAAGGCGCACGAGGTCGCCGCGCTGGGGATCGGGCACGTCCCCGAAGGGCGGCGGATCTTTCCGCTGCTGACCGTGCTGGAAAATCTTGAGATCGGAGCGTGGAATGTCGAGAGCAAAGCCGACATCAGCGCCAGCATCGAGCGGGCGTTTGAGTTATTCCCGCGCTTGAAGGAACGCATCGCCCAGAAAGGCGGCACGCTCTCCGGCGGCGAGCAGCAAATGCTGGCAATCGCGCGCGCCCTGATGAGCGATCCGCACGTCCTCTTGCTCGATGAGCCGTCGATGGGACTCGCGCCGGTGCTGGTCGAGGCAATTTTCGACATCATCACCCGCATCAATCAAGAAGGCAAAACCGTGCTGCTGGTCGAGCAAAACGCGCTGATGGCGCTGGAGGTCGCGCACCGGGGCTACGTACTGCAAACCGGCGTGGTCATGCTCAGCGATGACGCCAAAGTGCTGATGAAGAACGACATGGTGCGGAAAATGTACCTCGGCGAGAACTAAGGATAGAAAGTAAAAGATTCACTGCAAAGACGCCAAGACGCAAGTAAGCCCCAATCTTTGCGTCTTTCTTTTCCCTTTGCGGCTTCGCGTTACGTTTTTGTCCTTCTGTAATCATTCCGCAATTAATCCCCGTATAATAGAGCTATGGTTAAACAAGCGAACATCCTCGTAGTCGACGACGAAGCGACCGTGCGTGAAGTCGTCCGCAAATATCTGGAACACGACGGTTTTCACGTCATTGAGGCGGAAAGCGGGACGCAGGCGCTCGACTGCGTGCGCGATCAGCATCCCGACCTGATCGTGTTGGACGTGATGCTGCCGGGAGCCGACGGTTTTACGATCACGCGGGCGCTGCGTGATGCCGACGATTACGCGCCGCTCTATGTCGACAACGCGATCCCGATCATCCTGCTGACGGCGCGGTCGAGCGAGCTGGACCGGATGCCGGCTTCGAAGTCGGCGCGGACGACTACATCGTCAAGCCGTTCAGCCCCCGTGAGTTGGTCGCCCGCGTCAAAGCCGTCCTTCGGCGCAGCGCGAACGGTCTGGTCGAAGTGGACGAGAAGCCGACCGCTCAAGCCCTGACGATTGATCCGCGCAGCCGCGAGGTTCGCGTGCGCGATGCGGTCGTCGTCCTGACCGCCAAAGAATTCGACCTGCTCTGGTTCTTAGCGCGTCATCCGCGACAAGTCTTTTCGCGAGCGCAGTTGCTCGATCAGATTGGGGTTTTGAGTTTTACGGCGACGAGAGCACCGTCACCGTCCACATTCGGCGATTGCGCGAGAAGGTCGAGGCAAACCCGAGCGAACCTGTCATCATCCAGACGGTCTGGGGCGTCGGCTACAAGTTTGAACCCCATGACACATGAAATCGGCTAAACCCACCCTTTATGCGGTTCCCTTGCTGGCGCTCGGCTTTCTGGTGCTCCTGCTTGGCGGCATCATGATCGCGCTGCCACGAATCGGTGTCGCTGAAGATCTGAGTACGCTGCTGATCGTGATGGCGCTGATTGGCGTGGCGTCGATTGGCGCGCTACATCGCTTATCGCCTGCGGCTGGCGCGCTGGCTGCGGAGTTTGCGCTGGGCGCTGCTGGTGACGATGGTGC
>CAVSHR010000004.1:0-1646779 GCA_963727625.1 uncultured delta proteobacterium
TGATAATGATCATCCATGAGACAGTAGGCGTGACAGATCCAACGAAATCGCTCGGTGACTTGGGAAAGCGCCGCGAAAAACAATTCTCGGTCGGCATTATCTTTAAAGATCGCCTTTCGCTCGGTGCCCCCGGAAGTGACGTGGTATAACGCTCCGTCGTATTCGATCCGTAATGGGCGAGCCATGGCCGCCAAACTTAGGAGAGCCGATGCAAATTGTCAAGAGTAAAGACCTGACCCTCGGGGGCTTGCTGGTTAAGTGAATCCCATCTCAAAGCGATTGAGCGCGAGCTGAAACGGGGTGCGCAAGCACTGGGGTACGAAACCGATCTATGGACGTTGGCCCGTGTGGCCGATCTGATCGAGCAGCGCTGTGGAGTTCGATTCACCGTGGGGCATATCTGGTGGTTGCTCGGAAAACTCGGCTGGAGTTGCCAGCGGCCCACGGGTCGAGCGCTGCAAAGAGATGAGACTTCAATAGAACGCTGGAAGAAAAAGCGCTGGCCGAAGCTTAAAAAAAAGCCCAGCGGGAGGGGCGCACTATAGTGTTCATTGATGAGAGCGGACTGAGCCAGCGTCCGCACCGTTGCAGGACATGGTCGCCGCGGGGACAGACTCCGGTGCTGCAATACTCCTTTAACTGGAAAACGCTTTCGGCCATGGCTGGGGTAACCTGGTGGAATTTTTACTTTCGGCTGTATCCGGGCAGCATCCGTAGTGCACAGGTCGTTCAGTTTCTCTCTCATCTGATGCGTCACATCCCCAGGGATATGCTGGTGATCTGGGATGGGCTCAAAACCCATCGCAGCCGATTGGTCAAAGGTTTTGTTGGTCGCCAAAACGGGCGCATTGAACTTGAGTATTTGCCGGCCTATGCGCCGGAGCTCAATCCGGTGGAATACTTGTGGGGACACTGGAAACACCATGAGCTTCCCAACTTCTGTCCCAAGACCTTTGCGGAGCTCAGCTATCATGCGGTTCGGGCTCTCAAGCGCATGCGTCGCCGCCCAAGACTGATCACGGCTTTCTGGAAACAAGCGGAATTGTTTTGACGAAATTCTAGTCACTATATTTTAATAAGCTCAATAGTTGCCGCGTGCGGCTTTCGTCACTTATTGTATTATCCCGAATTCCGCAGTTTGCTACGAAATATTGCGATCGATAAAGAAATAGATTGTAAATTGCACCTTTGGGCAAAGTAACATCATGAGAGATTCACCGATTTCAACTGCGGCGCAGTTAGAATCGTAAGGCACAAGTTGTTGAATAATAGCCGCAATTTTAGTTCGAACTTTTCGCGGAATTTCTACTGCGGAATTTGGGATTATTCTTTCACTAAGGTTTGTATAATTTCCTCGATGCCGATCGGATAATAATTGATATCGTCGTCAAACACGGCTCTGGGGAAGAAAACGGAATATCGGGCTCGGATATCATTGGCCGTGATTAATTGCTTGGTGCTAATTTCATTTGGCATTGCTACGGATGACGATGGTTTACTTTTAGTGTTTTTTAGAGCTTGCCGACGCTGAGCCTCACTTGGGTCCCAGAGCGCAAGTCGTACTCGTAGGGCTCTTTGTTTCCGGGAGTGATACGCGCGCAGCAACAACGCACGGATTGCAATATCTTCCATTGGCAGCGAGTATCCGATGAAAATCCATTCGTGTGATAGGCGCAGATCTTCCAAAGCCGCGTTCCAAATTGAGAGTAGATGAGGTTCTCTAATGTTGCGAACGAGTGATGGTGTCACAAGTACACTGCGTAGGACACCGCCACAGTGACACGTATTGTAAGGTGTCGCCTTGGTCCAGAACTCGAGCGTTGCGATACGCTGTCTGTCGTTTACATAGAGTGTTCCACATACCTCACAACGTAGCCAGTTTAAAGAGCCATGAAGTTTGAAGACAGCAAGCGAAGATATTCGAGGGCGGTGATAATCTAAACCAGAAACAGGGTCACGAACCGTGGTACCCATATCAATCAATTTCAGCGGGTGTCGGCTTCTACGAGTAAATGCGCGGTACAGTGGAAGTTCGTATGCAACGTCGTAGTTCGTGGATACAAGAGTGATTCGTTCGCTGGTTTTCGCGGTCGTGAGGACCCATCGGACAAAGTCGCTAACCAGTTTTCGGTTTTTAGACCCGCGTAATACGCCATTTATCGCTATGCTGAGGAGATGTTTGGCCCTACGAAGCTGCGGCTCCCTGTAGTTTGAAGCGGATGAGCGACCTTCAGCAATTAGCTGATCGACAATTGAAAGAATGTCAATGACGGAGGCTCCGGCCAACCTCTTACGGCCGAGTCCCGGCAATATTTGGCGGTAAAGCCCTCTCAGTTCTGGCGTGAACTTTGGGTCTCGTTTATCAGCTTTTACCCTCCAATTTGGTTGCCCCTTGGCAGACTTGTTTGCCGAAACGGCTTGCCAAATCCTTTTAAGAATGTCGTCTGTTACGGGGTAGCCGAGCGGGGCTGTTGCGCCGGCACCAAGAAAAACGGTAACACGCTTGTTAGTTCGCATGGTTTGTTTTGCTTCTTTCAAATTTGGAGACTATTTCTAAATTGTTGTGATAATTATGCAAACGTGTGATCGATTAGATTGGTTTTTATACATTGGAAAAAATATCCTAAGAAAGTTTCGAATGATCCAGTACAGGCCAGGTGTTCGGACCGACAATACCGTCGGGCACAAGCCCATGTGCGGCTTGAAAGGCCCGCACCGCAGCTTCGGTTTTAGCTCCGAATTGTCCGTCTACGCTAACGCCGATTGTTGCTTGGATTTCATTCGCTAGCTCGCCGGTGGCTCCACGACGGAGAGTAGGCCGGCCGCGAGAATTAGTAGGATCGTTTGGGCGTTCAAAAGCCGGAATTAATACAGGCGCTGGCGCTGTTCCATTTATGATCGCGTTAACCGCAGATCGGAAATCATTCATATCGAAGGTAGGATCGGGTTTGCGGCCTGGTGGCAAGGCATATTCTTTGTGTCCAGCACAAAATTCGGCTCCACGATTAACGTGTTTTAATATGGCCGCAACGCCACGTTGGTAAGCATTAATTTGGACTGTAGGCCAGCGTGAGTCGTTTGATAGTCCGGTATTCTCCGCTTCTATGCCTATAAAATTTGAGTTGCCGGTTCTCAGACCTTGCCAAATCCCGTCTCCCGCATGGTTCGCTCTACCGGCGGCGATCACAAAGTAAGTTCCATCCCGGCCTAGACCGAGTTGTGCCAGCGGGCCCGATAGATCTGGGCGACCGTTAATGAGGGTATTAAGGCTGGGCATATTCCCAGCCTTTGGGCCCGCAGTGTGATGACAGATGACCCCGAAAATTTGACCAGCGTCGCCGCGGCCGCGGTTTTCCCAATCATCAACCAATGAAACCTTTAGACCCGCATTCATCAGCACGTCCGGCAACCAGGTTAGGGAAAGTGCCATATTACGCCACTCCTCCTACCGTGGGTGGTAGTTCCTCATCCGATGTGACTGACTGAATCGGAACATCGCATCCATCAATGTTGCTCTCAGCGTCGCTAGATTCTGGTTTGGCAGCATCCTGTGTTGCAGCAGTAATTGTCATCTTTACTGAACTGGAAGTGCCTCCTCCGGGCGCGGGATTGAATACCGTCACTGTAATCTCCCCCTCGGTTGTGACATCCTCTGACGTAAGCTTGGCGGTCAACTGAGATGCATCGGTAAATGTTGTTTCACGGCTAACGCCATTGATCAGTATCACTGCTCCTTTCACGAATCCTGCACCTTTCACACTCACAGCCACGTCTTTAGTTCCGGCTTTAATAGTATGGGGTTCAAGATCAATAATACTTGGTACCGGGTTGGACAGACTGTCCTTTCGTTTGGAATCTCCCTCATTGGGAGCTGTCCTGAACAGAGTATTGAAAACTTCGTTTAGCTTGTCGGTAGCTTGCTTCGAGAACATCCCGACGAGCCCAGCTAAGGCCGCAATACCGAAGGGGTTGATGTTGCCCGCCTCGGTCCCCGCAGAAAGAAAACCACCACGAATGGCAACGTAGAAGATGGCCGCTAAAGCCATGCCAATGAATGGTCGTAATATATACCACCACAACCAGTTAGAATTGAATTTCTCATTGCCGACATAATCGCCAAACGAGGTTGCGGCATGGATAAAACTCCCCAAACCTCCCGCCGCCAACACCATTAACAAAAGTCTTTGGTCGAGTGTAACTCCGTCTAGCAAGTCCAAAAAAGGTATAACTTGCTTAGCGTCGCCTTTTGCTTCTGGATTTAACCCAGAAGGCCATAGTGCCAAGAACAAATACGCCAGTAAAATACCGAAAGCTACTAAGCTCCACCCCATGAGCGCAGTCTGTTTAGCACTCGCAATTTTGGCTGTTTGTTGCGATGTCGGCTGGTCGTTCATTCTTCCGTTGCTGACAGTTGGGTTGGTCTCATCTTCTGCCATAGTGGTTCTCCTTAAAAATGTACCGCGAAGCGCTAGTGATCGAAATTATTGTTTTTGTTAGTTTTCCGAGCGTTGACATTACCCAGAAAATCGACCACCAAGATATTCTTCAGAAAATCAGGGGACACATTGTCAAGTGTTATCCGGTGGATGGTTCGGAAATATGTATTATGTCCCGGGAATTCCACGGCCCCGGAATTCGCCCAGCTCGGGTCAGTCGAAATGGGCGGTAACGTCCCAGGTTTGCTCTATGTTGTTCTTCACTGCACGAATCTCTTTAGCGCCGTCGTTTGAGAAGCTCTGGACGACGGTGCCCAAGCGCTCTCCCGGTACGTCCTTCAGCTTTTCTTCTCTTGCCATGGCTACACCTCCTTAATTCACATTTAAGGGATTGAGAGTGCGTCAATGGCTCGCTGCCTCTCGTTAGTGTACTCTCTACCGTAGATGAGAGTTGTTGAGGAGATGTTGAGGCCGTTGCTCGCTATCCACTTGTTTAGACGACGGCGTAGAGTGAGATCGGTGCTGAGCGCTTGTTCGATTCGTGCCGTTGCGGCATCCGCCGTAAAAGTTGCCGTTAGCATTTTTGAAATGACATTCGAAAGAAGTGCGATGCAAAGTTCGCGAACTTGCGCGTAGCCCTCTTTCTGGCCACTATCCCAGTTATTATAGTTTCGTGGAATATACGTCAGTAAGTCCATGCAGGAGTCGTGCGTATATTCTTTCGAAAGCACAGTTTGTACGATGCCCTGAACTGCGCTAGCGATTGACTCCGTCGCCTCTTTGCTCAGTTCCTTGCGCTGCGCTATTGAAGAATTGAATTGACCTGCTCCGGCGGTATTGGCAATAGCGGAAGTCAGAGCTGAGTCTTTGATGTTTTCTATGGTCTCGCGGGTCTTCTTCGCTTCGGCAAGGAGCGCCTCGTTAGTTTTTACCTGGTTCTCTGCAGCAGCTAGATCGTTTTTTAAACGGTTCAAATCGTTTTTCTTATTGTCGGCATCAGCTTTCAGTTTTGCGCGATCCTCATCGGTGCCGGTCGAATTCGCTACTGCTTGCTTGTAAGTCGTATCAGCAGCCGTCCATTCCACACGTTTGTCGTCCGCGGCTTTCTTGGCCGCATCGCGTTGCTTTTTAGCGTCCTCAAGACCTTTTGCTTTTGCTTCTTCGTCCTTGCGTGCGGCGTCTAGAAGTTGTTGGTTCGACAGGAGGCTTGCAGAGGCCCCGGCGCCTGCGGTGTTGGTCAGAATAACCTGATTAGCGGCAATTGCGCCGGTTAGTTGCTCGACTGCGAGGATGCCGGCTGTGAGGTCCTGGCTTCGGCGTAGGAGGGTTGCGACTTGTATCGGACCGATAGCGCCGTTCAAATAGGACTCGCAGGTTCGGTAGAGGGCATCGCGCATCAACGTGATTGACTGAGTGCGGAGACCGATACTGCCGGCAGAACTGGACAGAGCTTGGGCTAGTGAGCCTGCTCCTTGACCGGGGACGCTGATACCCAATCCTAAAGCCGATGCGTAAGCTGCAAGGGCGTCGGGACTAGGTTCAGCACAAAAATCTCCTATTGCTTTCACCATGACTAGACGTTGCTGCGCGTCGAGATGGATGGCGACGCCGTGGTGGCTTGTGGACTGCGGGAGCCAAGTGCGTCTTTCTATTGTTTGCAGGTTTGCGCAACCAATTAGGTTGAATACACAAATTGTTAAGATCAGAATTGAGAGCTTGCAAACCATATGGACCATCCTCCAGTTAATTACGTCAGCAACTGTAGTGGTTCGATGCAACACATTTTTTATTGTTACACAGCATGTTTCAGCGGGTTTTGTGCCTGTTGTCTAAGGACGGAATGAAGCAATCCGTCGCGTTTAGCCCTCAAAACTGCCCCGTATTCACCCAATCTGCGGAAATGAGCGTCCACCAGTCTTCTGCCAAATCCTGAGTGACGTACTTGTAAGACATCCAACCGTAGCCCGCGTTGCCCCAGGTTGTCCCCCATGAATTGCGGACGAGTAGGGCGCCGCGGTCGGTACCGATCATGAGATTGTCGTCATAACCGGCGGCGACGATGGCGTGGCCGCCGCGGTAGTGGCTGTTCGGAGCGGGGAACGCGATTAGGCCGCCGGGAAGGGGGTTGTCGAACTCGCTATACACGGGAAAACCGAACATGCTTGGGAAGCCGTGGGCGAGATACGTTTTGATACTCGCGAGAACTTGTGTGGGCGAGGTTCCGGCTGAGTCGAGGCGGAAGTATTTTATGGCCTTGTAGTTCGCGCCGAAGGCATAACAGAATGCGGGAGGCTCGACATCGTAATGGGTGTTGGTGTTGTACGGGCTCCCGTCGTATGGCCAATATTTTTCCGGCGGGGCGCCAAAAAGGACCAAGGCTTCCATTGCCGTGCGCAAGTAGGCGCCCGTGTCGCCCGTCCAGTTGAGAAGATTTCGCTCGGTCTTGTAGAGGAATAAGCGCGATGCGTCGATGTGGCCGCCCTTGCTGCGTCGCTCGAAGTATTCAAGAAGGCCGACGGCGGCATTTGCCGTGCACGAGCCCAGGGAGCCTTGATCTTCGATGGGAGAGAACCAGTTGCGCAAGTCAACTTGTGAGGGTGGTACTGCTGGTGGTTGTGCGGGCGTCAAGCGTGGAGCAAGTCGTGTTCGATTCAATAAAGGGGCAACTTCAGGATGATTCTCTGTATAATCACTTGGCTTGGGCACATCAGGCAACCAGCCGAGGCCGCGAAGTTCTTCCATCGGATTCTCCTTTCCGAATTGAGTAAACCAGCGATCAGTCACCAAAGTACTACACAAAAATCTGACGCCCTATTGCAGCCTCAATTAGTTTCTCCGGCTGAGACTGCTTGCTCTGCTGCGTCGCGGTTCTAAATAGCGCGTAGCTCGACAGCTGTCCAATATAAAATTCCTATATCAGTGATATAGGTTTTTCTTATATCACTGGGGTCTTTTTGAGGCTTGGGTTGGTAAACTGGTGACCGGCCGCAATCAGGGGAAATTGTCACGCAGGCTGGCTCTTTCTTACAATCCCCGGAGCTTGCAGACGCCGCCGATGCGGCATATAGCGTTGCGACAACCAGTGTTGACGGTCAGGCAACCAACGGTTACACAACGTTTCCAAGTGGCGACTTGTCAGAGATCGTACGGCCACGCGTCGAGTGAATTTTATCAACGAATTGCGGACGTGCACCTTATTGACAGCTTTCCTTGGGTTGGCGCGGTTTTTGATTACTAGTCCGGTGGATTCGAAGCAGCTATTCCATGGAACGAGTGAATTGAGGCGTGGGGCTCGACATCGCGTTGGCCGCGTAACTGCGGTGACAACCGGGAGGTTAGGCATGACGCTTAGTCAATATTCCTTTTTCGCGACGGTGGCCAAGCATCAGAGCGTCACCAAGGCTTCGGAAGAGTTGCGGATCAGCCAGCCGTCCATATCGCAGCAACTGAGGCAGTTGGAAAACCGGCATGGTTTTAAGCTCTACCGCCGCTTGAGCCGGGGGATCGAAATCACCGAGCGAGGGCAGGCGTTGCTGCGTGACATCACGCCGATCCTCGAGCAAGTCTCCAAACTGGAGAGCGGTTTTAGCGCGCGACAGCGCAAGCTTGTTCCTCAGGTTTTAAAAGTCGGAGGGACATACAGCGTGTCGGCGGAGCTGCTGCCCGCGGCGTTGGCGCGTTTACAGCAGCATAATCCTGAAGCCGAGCTTGAGTGTCGGACCGGAAGATCGGAGCAGTTGGAACGGATGGTGCTGGCCTCGGTAATGGACTTGGCGGTGATCGCCCAGAAAGCATCCTCGGAAGCATTGGTTTCCGAACCGTTGGCCCGCGAGAAGGTCGTATTGTTCGTGCGGGCCGATCACCGGTTTGCGAAAATGACTAGAATGAATCCCACGGACTTGGACGGTGAACATTTTATTGTTCGCGGCGGCAGGGGAATTTCGGGGGTTACGGAAAGCGCGGTGAAACAGTTGCTGGATCGAGGTTTGGAAATAAAAGTCGGCTTGCGCTGCGATAGTCCCGCGGCGGTCATGGCTGCCGTGCGCCACGGAATGGGTGTGGGGGTTGCGTTCGAGAATACCGTCAAGGCGGAAGTGAGCAGAGGCGAGTTCGCGATTCTTAAAGTTGCCGGTTTAAAGCTGACCGGGGAGACATTCATCGTCTATGCGAAAAAACCGCCGTTATCGCCCTTGGCGCAGGAGTTTCTCAGCCTGCTGCGGGAGGAGCGGCGGAATTCTAAAACATAATAGCCGTTCCAACGGTTCCAATGACTCCAGTCGTTCCAGAGCCGTGTGCGGAGCCGGCGTGACCGGACACCAAAGTTCAAGTGTTCAAGGTTCAAAAGTTCAACGTCAGGCCCGTTGGCCGATCGAATAGTTTCAAGGGTTCCAGTAGTTCCAGCCGTTCCACCGCTGCGCACGGTTCAACGCCGTCGCGCGGTTCAAAGTTCAAGGTTCAATAGTTCAACGACAGATCCCGCATATTGTCCAATCCAATAGATTTCATCTGCGGCGTCTCGGTGGTTTCATCCACGGGATCGGTTTGCCGAGTAGGGGTTTTGGGCCGACGAGGGCGGGGGATTGTTTGTAGCCCAGATCGGCTAGTCGTTTGGCGGTCTGCTCGATGAGGGCGGTGAAGCTTGGGTTTCGGCCGCGGCGGCGCGTGTCGCGCAGCAGTTTCACTAGGCAAAACGTAAACGCACCGTAGGCGTTGGCGCCGTCGCGGTACTCGTAGGCAAGTTCTTGCTCCTGGCAGGCTTCCAGGATGATCGGCAGGTAGGCGCCGTGGTGATCCAGCGCTTTGCGCTCCCGGTCGTAGCGGGTGTTGGCCAGGCCCCGCAGGGCGACGCCGCGGCCGATGCGGCGAGTGACGCCGTTGACGCCGAGATATTCGTTGCCGGCCCGCGAGCGGTCGAGCGAGCGATTGAGCACGTCCATATCGCGCTCGATCCACATTTCCATTCGGCTATCCCAGCGCAGGGCACGATGACGCACGTCGTCGGGCGGGTTGATGCCGCGGGCGCGCGGGCCGCCGTCGCGGGTCAAGCCGCCGGAGTGGCAGCAGTCGAAGATCGCCGCGAAGCGCGCTTGGTAGGGAAGCTGGCTGTAAAACTCGACGAACTGGTTATCGGTAAAGGCGTGCTGCGGGCTCCAGTCGAAATCGTAGGGCACCAGGCATTCGTCGAAGCGGTCGACTTCCTCCTTGGCGCCGTAGGCGGGTATCTGGGCGCCGTGGCCGGAGTAAAACAGCACCCGCTCGTCGCCGTCTCGCACGCCGTCGAGCAGCCAGTGGAGCCGCTCCAGGATCCCGGCCGTGGTGGCGCGATCGTTCAGCACCACGCGGATGTCCTCGGATTGATAGCCGCATTCCTGCAGCACCGAGCTGATCAGGAAGTTGTCGTTGACGCAGCCTTCCAGTGCATTCGCAGGATTCGGATAATCGTTGATGCCGATAAGCAGTGCGCGCCGGTTGGGCGGCGGCGCGACGGTTCGGCTCAAGCGAACCGCTCGCGCCAAAGATCGCGCCGGCCGCGGCGCGGCGATATTGAACCAGACGCGGGCCTGGCTGTTGGCATGGTTGAAGTAATAAATCGGGTCGTGATTGAGAAAGTCGTTGGGCTTGTCGAAGTGAGTCAGGATCTGGGCAAACCGGGCGCTCTGCACCCGCAGCTCGGCGGTAAACACATGGTCGTCGTCATTATAGAGGTGGTACCACATGCGGGCATCGAGGGGCTCGATGCGGCCGGCGAAACAGTCGCGTACAAACGGGTTGGCGATCTGCGAGCCGAAGGTGATGAATACTTTTCCAGTCAAGGCCGTTGGGTTGCGACGAAAGGTGTCGTAGGAAATCAATGACCCCAAGCTATGCGCCGCGATGACATCGTAGGTTTGGCCGCCCAACTGTTTGAGCAGACGGGCGCGCAGTTTGGCGCGCAAGTCGTCTTCCGAGCCCCACTGGGCGATCATCCCGGCGGTCCATCGCGCCTGTTCGGGCAGGTCGAAGATGCCCCGCGCACCTGGGAGCAAATCGCCAATGCCGTGGACCACGCCGCTGGCCAGCAGCGTGGCGAAGGCTTTACCGTAAGTAACTGCGTCGAGCGGCGCATGATCGAAAAGATCGTCATAGGTCAGAAAATCGCAACTTACCGCGGCGCTGGGATTCCAGCGTTGAATGTTTCCCGTGATCGCCTCGGTCCAGGAAGGGACGAGGGCGGGATCAGCGTCGCCATGGCCGACGCCGTGAACGCATAAAATATTGAACGAGGATGGCATGGTTCATTACCTCCTTAGGTCGAAACCGGGCGGGTCCTTAGAACGGTGCGCTCTGTCGAGGATGCCTAGTGTTTCGCTGTGGGCCGTGCCGAGGCCTTCTAAATAGTGAACGGTTTCTTTGCTTCGAAAGCGGCGTTGGCAGTTCCGATGAAATAGTAGTTCGGTGTTTGCGTGGACGGCATGAGCGAGACGATCTTGTCGCGCAGCTTGCGATGGTTGCCCTTGAATCTGCCGCCGTTCCACACCTTCTTTAACGTGCCGGTGAAGGCGCCGTTTTTTTCTCCATCCATGGAGGTTTGATTGTCCATGCAACCGGCGATGAGCAGCACGCTGGCGGCGACCCGGGTCTTTTCCGCGCCGCGGGTTCGCTTCTGGATGGCGCGGTAAAGCGCGCGATTGGCGTTCTCCGTCTTGGCGCCGACCGCACGTGGCATGGCGCGCGGCTTCGAGCCGGCGCCGCGGAAGGCGGGGATATCGCGCGTCACCGTGCCGCTATGACAGCTGTCCGATAGAACTAAAATACGCACTCCCGCTTTGAACTTGCTCCACAGGCCGTAGAGCTCATCGTCGACCAGTTGGCGGTCGAATAGCACCCAGGTCTCGTCCATACGGTCGTTGTCCGTCTCGTCGCCGTTGGTGTCGCGTACCTGGCCGCCATGGCCGGAATAGGTGAGAAGAAAGATATCGCCCTTGGATAATCTTTTAGCCGCGTCTTGAATCGCGGCGGTGACGGCGGCGGCCGTCGCTTGGTTGTCGAACAGCAGGGTGTTGCCGGTAAATCGTCTCTTTTTGGCCAGGGCGCGCATGTCTCGGGCGTCGGCGATGCAGGCGTTGAGCGCGCCGTCCCAGCCCTGATAGTGTTTCGGATCGACGCGATTCAAGCCGATATGCAGGGAAATTCCTTTTGCCATAAATGCCTCCCCTTTGAGATCTCTTCAGTGCAGTTCAAAGTGTAGAATCCGATGCTTCTTGCTGTCAAGAAAATATCCCGCACCGACGGTGCTCTTGGCAAACTTTTCCACTTTTATTTCATTTCTTCACATCACGGCTTCCAGCCTTGGTTGTCGAGCTGATTTTCGGCGTCGTGGACGAAGCTGAAATCGTAGACGCGTCGCGGCGGCACCATGTGGATTACTTGGGCCACCAGCTTGACGATGGCGAGATCATTTTATTGGCTCTCTGCGTCGACGTAGCCGCGAGCGCGGTAGGCCATGCGCACGAGGCGGCAAGACACTCGCTGCGAGTGTCATCGAGCTGCGCCACGGAAATTTTCTTTAGGGCGTCTGGGCGATATGGTATCTTAGGCAATTATGAGTACGCGACTATTGTTGCTTTTCTGTTGTGTTTTCGGCTTATCGGCTTGCACCGCATCGACTACGGTTTCACGGGGCGCAACGCTTCTCTCCGGGCTTAAGGAGTATCAAGGGGACATGCAGCGTTTCAGCGGCTCGCCGTTACGTTGGCCGGACCGGCAGCGGACCGGCGGCAACCTGAAAAACGTTATTACCGTGACCGTTGGCGCCTCGCCTGAGTTTTATCGCCTGGTCGACCTCGATATCAGAAAAAGAGAGTTCGAGGTCACCCTGCGCGAAACCAATGTGCCCGCCGACCGCGTAAAGGAAATGAAAGACGAGTTGATTCAAATGAACCAAGAGATCACCGCGCTGAAACCGGTGATTCGCACCCAGCTGGCGTCGCTCCGACTTGACACTGCAGCCGAGCATGGCGTCGAAGAAGTGGCTGCGCGCGGCTTGCTGAGCTTGGCGCTGGAGGAGTTTTCCTCTAACCGCCGCGCGGGCGGGTTTGAGGCGCCGGCCACCAAGGTGGGGCCCTATGTTGTTAGCGATTTAGGCTCGTTTGCGACGGTGCGTGGCCCGGACGGGCGGAACTATCGCTGCGTGGTTTTCGGCGTGGCCGAAGAAGGCGCCGGCATCAAGTGCGAACCAGTGAAGTAAAGTTTTTAATTTCTGGTTTTAGGTTATAGCGGCCAGCCTCTAAAGATTGTTAGACAAATTGTTGCCGCTTCAGCGGTCATACAGGCGCTAGCCAGAACCCCCACTTAATCTCCCCCTTCGCTCTGGGGGAGACAAAGAGGGGGATTTCGGGTTGTCCTGGGCGTTTACCTGGACAGCCTGCAGGGGCGTTGAATGTATGCCGCGAACTTGTGCGACACCACATCCGGTTAGTCTTGAAACCGTCATTAGAGCAAGCGGAACGAGCGGGTCTTGATGATCAGAAATACCGGTAAGTTCTCACGCAAGCCGAGGCGCGTGACCGCCGAAGCAGTCAGGCCGACGAAAAATTCTTCGCCGGCAAAAATGCTCAGCATCGTAGCGCCGTCGAAACTCTCGATTCTTCGAATTGTCCCCGGCAAGACGTTGGCGGCAGAGATGCCGTCCGGCCACTGGGTGGCGATCAGGATATCGTCGGCGCTGACGCCGGCTTGGCAAACCGAGCCGGCCGGGCGTGGCGAGTAAGGAATGAACAGTTCCACGCCGGAGCGCAATCGGACCCGGGAGGTGCCGGCTGCGGAGTCGGATTCCACAAAAGTCGCCGTCAGGACGTTTTCGAATTGCTCGTCTGGAAGCTGCGCCATCGCGCTCATCGAGCGCAGCGTGTCTCTCGGAACGCCCTGCGCGACGAGCCGTCCTAGGCGGATCATCAACACCCAATCGGCTAAAGTGAGCACTTCGGTGAGATTGTGCGTCACGTAAATCATCGGGATCTTGAACTCGTCGCGGACGCGGGCGAGGTAGGGAAGAATTCTTTCCTTGAGGCCGATGTCGAGGGCCGCTAGCGGCTCGTCGAGCAAGAGCAAGCGCGGCTTGGACAAGATCGCCCGCGCCAGGGCGACGCGCTGGGCTTCGCCTCCGGAAAGTTGAGTGACGGGCCGGTTCAACAGATTGCCGATCTCCAAAACCTCCAGCACATGGCCGAGCTCGATGGATTGCGCCGGCGGGGCCATGGAGACTCGCCTTGCGCCGAAAAGGATATTGCTTCGCACCGAAAGGTGGGGAAACAGCGCGCCCTCTTGCGGCACGTAGCCGATGCCGCGGGTGCGCGCCGGCCGGTTGATTCTTTGCGCCGAGGAGAAAATCGCCGCGCCATTGATCTCGATCTCACCGGCATCGATTTGCCGTAAACCGGCGACGGCGTCGAGCAGGGTCGTCTTTCCCGAGCCCGACGGCCCGAAGATTGCCGTCACCTTGGCATCGAAAGCGGCGTCGATATCGAGCTCGAAACTCGCCAGCGGTATGCGGCAGCGCAATAGCATGTTAGGCCGTCTTTCCCGATCGGAGCAGCCACTCCGAGCTCCAGACGAGCAGAAACGCTAAGGCAACCGTGATACCGAGCAGGGTGTAGGCTTCTGTGTCCTTACCCAATTGGACGAAATTGTAGATCGCTAACGACAGTGTCTGGGTTTCGCCGGGAATATTTCCCGCCACCAGGATGGTCGCGCCGAACTCGCCGAGCGCGCGCGAAAAGGCCAGTAGCGCGCCGGAAACGATGCCACGGTAGGCTAACGGAATCGTCACGACAAAAAATATTCGCAAAGGGGACGCGCCGAGGGTCGCGGCGATCTGCTCGAGGCGTGGATTGACCTCGGCAAAAGAAGTGCGGACCGAACGGAAAAGCAGGGGAAAGGACATGACCGACATGGCGATGAGAACGCCTTTCCAGTTGAAGACGATCTCGACGCCGCGCTCATAGAGCCATTGCCCGAGAGGGCTGCGCCGTCCGAAGATCTTCAGCAGGATCAAACCGGTGGATACCGGCGGCATGACCAACGGCAGCATAAAGATGGTTTCCAATATGCTCTTGAGCGGCCATTCCTTGCGTGCGAATAGCCAAGCCAGCGCGATGCCGAAGGGTAGAATTACCAGCGTGCCGGCAAGCCCGACAGAAAGAGAAAAGAGGGTGATTTGCCAGGTGTCGAAGGAAAAAATCACGAAATGAAAAATCTCCGTTCAATCCAACACGACAAAGCCGTATTTCTTGAAAGAATGTTTCGCGCTTGGACTCTGGAGATAGTTCAGAAAAGCGCGAGCTGCGGCCTTGCGTTTCGATTCTTTGACGATCGCCACCGGATAGGTGATCTTGGGGCCTTTGTCGATGGGAATTTCGTAGGCGATCGTTACTTTGCTGGAAACTGCGGCGTCGGTCTTATAAACGAAGCCGGCTTCGACATTGCCCGACTCAACTGCGGCGAGGCTGGCGCGGACATCTTGCACGGGCACGACCTTGGCTTTGAGCGGGTCCCACAACCCTTGGTCGGTCAGGTATTTCCGGCTGTAAACACCCGCCGGCACGGAGGACGGCTCGGCAAGAGCGATTCTTTTGACGTTGGCCTTCATTAGGTCCTCGGACGACGCGATCAAAAGTTTTGAACCCGCCGGGACGATGATCACCAACTGATTCGATAGCAGATTTTCCCGCGTGCCTGGTTCGAGCCGTCCGTTCTTGTCGAGATTCTCCGTCTGCGCTAGATCGGCCGAGAAAAACAGATCCACCGGTGCGCCTTCTTCGATCTGCCGTGCCAAGCCGCTGGATGGGCCGAAATTGAATTTTACCCTGTGCTTGGATTTGGACTGATAGTCTCTGCCGATTTCTTTCAGGGCATCGGTGAGGCTGGCAGCCGCCGAAACCAGGATTTCATCGGCGCGCGCCGTCATGGGAACGAACCAGATAAAAGCGCTCAAAATTATTAAGCCTGCGGTTGGGATCCGATGAGGGTTTTTCATCTCAACACTTCGCAATTGCAGCGCATGGAGAAAGTCCAAACGATTCAGCGGCGCAGCTCGACGATTTTCCCGGTGTCGCGGGTGTCGTATCCGCCTAGGGCCTCAAGCTCGGCGCGAAAGGATTTGCCGACGATGAGATCGAGCAAGTTTCTCAAAGCCGGCAGCGATTGATAATGGGTTTTCGGAATCACCAGATCGTAGCGCTCGCGCTGCAATGCAATGAACCCCAAGCCGCAGATCATCGCCGCTGCGCGGGCGCCGATGCCCGCGTCAGCCAGACCGGCTCGCACTCGAGACGAAACTTCCAGATGGGATAGAACCTGGTCTGCGTAGCCTTTGACTCGGGCGGATGGAATGCCTGCGGATTGAAGCTCGCGATCGAGCAAGCGCCGCGCGCCCGAGCCTCTTTCGCGATTGACAATTCTAATTCCGGGGCGGTTGAGATCGGCGACGCCGCGAATCTGTTTCGGATTGCCCTGGCGCACGATGATTCCTTCTTCCCAGTGGGCGAAGGTGACCACCGTGCAGTCCAGTCCACCGATGTTGCGCTGCAAATCTGGAAGATTCCAAGCTTCGGAACTTTCATTTGTGAGATGGACACCCGCAACGTGCACTTCGCCCCGTTTGAGCGCGGCCAGCGCGGAGCTGTTGCCCATGACACAAGGCACAAGATTGTCTTCTTCATGCTTTCTCAGGTGCTCGGCGGCAAGGAACATCGCCGGATCGCAGCCGCCGATCGCCACCTGGCGAACTATCCTCGCGCGGTCCTTGAAGAGTTGGATTTTCACCTGCTGACTTTTAGAGTTAGTACCAACGATCAGGCCGTCGGCGCGAGCCGTCAAGCTTTTCAATTCACCGGCGCCATCCAGCGGCCGCGCCAGTAGCCGACTGCCGACCTGGATCACCTGAGCGCGGAGTTTGTCGCTGCCCTTCGGTAAACCGCCCAACAGTACACTTTCGATGATCTCACCATCACTCCTGATGCTAAAAAGATCCTCGACCCGGCACCTGAGGGCTCGGGCGAGTTGCAGCGCCACCGACGTGGCGGGGGAGTATTGGTTTGATTCCACGGCAGAAACCGCCTGACGGGTCATTCCAGCCATGGCGGCGAGCTGCTTCTGCGACAATCCCACCGCCTGACGTTTTTCCCGGAGTCGGCACTCGATCATCGGCTCGATCGTTTTTATCGTTTTTTGAGGTGCAGCCATGATATCTAACTCAATGTTAATTATAATGGCCTAACGAAGGGTCCATTGCAAAGTCATTTCCAAGACCCTTCCCGGCTAAAGTGTGAGCGTCGTTCTGGCAAAGCCGGCGACGTGCCGGCGCGATCTGGAATCAAGGAGGCGCTCGGGGCGTATGGCCACCCCCTTATATGAACACTCGTTGCTGGGATCGATTGAGAGGCCGGGAGACCCATAACGGCGGTTCGACCGTTATCGCTTGGACCGGGTTGCGTTCACGCCGCCGGGAATTTTAAATCTGCGCCAGTGGCGGCTCCAGTCGCAGCCGCAGGTGTTGCAGTGCCACTCGGCCAAACCTTCCCATTCTTCGCGGTCGGCGCGGATCGCCTTGCCAAGTTCTATCAGCTTTTGCGCCGCACGTGTCGGGATACCATGAACAATGGGCACCACCGCCGTGGCGGCGCATTCCGGACAGGGCGGAGTACGCTTTCGAGTTCTGGCTTTTTTCTTCTTCACCGTCATAGTGTTATCATCGGTGCCGTGTTTCCGGCCGCCGCCCGGGTCTTGGGCTTCAAAGGAAATGTGGCGAAGAAAAATCTCTTGCTCCGCTCGGGACCGCAACCAGACTTGGGTGACTAGATCGTTTTCCGCAGCTCACGGGCGACCTCGACAAGCAGCTTGGCCTTGGCGTTCGCAAGCTCGCGGCTGATCGTCATCAGACCGCAATCAGGCGCGAGCCAGAGGTTGCTCGGCTCGACGTATTTGAGCGCCGTGCGCGCGCGCTCGAAGACCTGTGATACCGGCGGTACCGGCGTATCGCCGGGATCGACGCAGCCAAACATCACGATTCGCCCTTTGGCGATGGCTAAAGCCGCCGGGTCGTAACCGCTTCGGGCGAACTCGACGCCGAAGCCGCCGATTTTGGTTTTCATCAGCTCCTGCAGCAGCTCGGGATATTCATATTCATGTTGCGTGCCGGCACCGCCGGGGTAACCGTAGCAGAGGTGAACCACGGTGGGGACGTGGATGCCTTCGAGACAACGATCGAGGGCTTTCACGCCGTAAGCGAAAACTTTTTCGTGGTAGCGGGTCATGGCCGGTTCGTCGATCTCCAGAACATCGCAGCCTGCCGCTTGCAAGTCGAGTAGCTCCTCGTTGAGTGCCGCCGCCACGTCCATCGCCATGGCGGCCTCGTCCTTGTAGAATTCATCGAGGGTACTGTCGACCACGGTCATCGGCCCCGGCACGTCCATCTTGATCGGCTTGGAGGTTTGCGCTTTGGCGAAGCGGAGGTCGTCGACGATTGCAGGGGCGCGCCTTCTGATCTTGTCGACCACGCGCGGAACCGGGCGCGGTTGCTCGCGGCGGCGATAAATCCGTTTCACCGCTTCGTGTTCGAGGTCGATGCCGTCAAAGGCGGCTAGAATGTGATTGATGAAACCGGTGCGCCGCTGTTCGCCGTCGGAGATAAGGTCCAAACCGATGCGTTCCTGGTTATGGATGCTCAATGCGGTGGCGTCGTCTTGTGCGCATTTGAGCTCTGCGCCTTCGAGGCGAAACGTGGCACGGCTGCGGTCGACTTGCGCGAGCCAGGCGGGGCGCGGAAAACTGCCGATGGTGGTCGCGGCGATGGGCGGAAGATTCATATTGCTAACCTCTCTCGAATTTGTCTTTGGCTATATATCCACGCAGCGGGAAAGACAAGGTTGCTGTGTTGTAGTCTTGGAGTCGAAGATGAAAGTTCGAGGATCGACGATCGCTGCCCAAATCGGCTCGCCACCGCAATCGTCGCGCGTCTCGTGAATCCAAAATCCAAATCCAATAATGGTGGTGTTTCATTGACTCCGCGGGCTTTTCGGATTACGTGGGATAGATCAATTCAGAGCAAGGAGCGGATAAAAAGTGGCATACGATGACAGCAGTGTGAAGCCGATGAGCGCGAGCTTGATGCGCGCGCGAATTGCAACCAAGATTCTCGCCGGACTTTACGAAGACGTGCCGACAATGCTCACCAGCGCCATTCGTCTGATGGTCGAATTGCCGGGAGGCTCGGCGCATTCCGGCCCGCCCTATCCGTTCACCATCGGTGTGAGCCCGGCATGGTGCAGCGGTTTGAACGGCGCCAAGCTGGTCGCCGCCGGCACGCTTGATCTGGTCTGGCTCAATCCATCGATCATTCCTTCCATGGCGGTGCGCGGCGTCGGCCCGTTTCGCAAGGCCCAGCCGCTGCGCGCCGTGGCGGTCTTTCCTTCGTGGGATCGTTTGGTCATTGCCGTGTCGCCGCGGCTCGGCGTGCGCTCGATGGAGGAACTGATCGCCAAGAAGCCGAAGATGAACGTGTCTATCGCGGTCAACGATTGCGTCAACTTTGCGATTAAATATTTGCTCAAGGCCCACGGCATCTCACAGAAAGATTTCGTCGACTGGGGCGGCACAGTCGATGAAGTGGTGCGGCCGAGCAATCCGCACCGCCGCGAAGGCATCGTTTCCGGCACCCTCGACATGGTCATCGACGAAGGCATGGATTCCTGGGGCGACGTGGCGGTGGCGCACGGCATGGTTTTTCTATCCTACTCGGAAAAAGTCTTGCGCAAACTGGAGAAATTCGGCTTCCAGCGAGCGCGCCTGGACCATGGTCGGGTCGCCGGCATCGACGAGCCAACCACTGTCGTTGACTTCAGCGGCTGGCCGATCGTCGTGCACGAAAAGTTTCCCGACGACTTGGCGTACCACATCGCCGGCGTGCTCGATAAGATTCGCGAAGAGATTCCTTATGACGCGGCCGAGACGCCGTCGATGAAACAGCTTTGTTCTAGCAGCGAAGCCGGCCCGCTGGATTTTCCGCTCCATCCAGGGGCCGAGCGCTATTATCGGGAGAACGGATATTTGTAAAAAGCCGTGTTCGTGATCGTGGGGCGCGGACGACAACACGGAGTCAGATGCCGACGATCGATCAGCGAAAACGATTATTCGTTGCAAATAACAAGGGATCGTCTCAGAGTGCCGAGCTGCACGTTGATGTTATTACCAAATTAACCGAATTGGGCGGCTCGCGAGTGCCGTGGCAGAAACTTGCTCCCCGTGCCCGCGACATTTCGGCAGGAACGGTAGCGGGTGGCCAAGGAAGAATGTTTTTCACTTCCGTTTGTTAGCGCTCCGCTTTGCCAGGTAAAAAATAACAGCCAAGATAAGAATCATCGCCACTGGGGGAGCAACAGCACCCATAGAATACCTCCTTAATATGCCAGCCGCCAAAGATAACCCATCAATTTTGCGATTCTCCACTACGCTAGGATCACTGTCAACCATGCTCTTGCGATAATCGGCCACGTAGACGAAGCAAAAGACCATTTTCACGACGAGTCAAAGCCATCTTTGAATGCGGGATGGACTCAATTGTTTTGCATTTACCGAAGATAGGCGGCGTGGTACTTCAATTGGCGAAGGGAGGATAAATCTATGAAGCTATCTGTAAAGGCGTTGACCTACGCTGGTGCTATCCTTTGGGGTCTTATTGTTTTGCTTGTTGGCGTTGCTAATTTGATATGGCCACCGTATGGAGCGGCGTTTCTAAGCTTGATGAGTTCGGTCTATCCGGGTTACAAGGTGGCAGCGAGCCTCGGAAACGTTATTGTGGGAACTCTCTATGCCGTCGTGGACGGGGCCTTTGGCGGCGCCTTGTTTGCGTGGATCTACAACCATTTTGCAAAATAAGTTTTTAGTCGAGACGTTGCCTTTATCCACAAGCTTGTCTCGTTCCCTGACGATTGAGGCAACACAACGCCTACGTATTCGCTGGATTGGCGACAGGCTGATCGCAGTACTCGGCCATGCGAGAGTCAGCCCTGATTTGATCGACGCTTCCCTGAAATCTCGGGACTTGGCGGCGACGGGGAGAGTCCCGTAGGGAGTGGGCGAAAAAGAGTTGCTGCATCACTTCAGAGCGTTGTTCAGGACAGCCGCCAGCCGGACGCCGGATTTGGATAGCTGTTCGCGTACCGCGGGCAGGGCTCGATTGTCGTAGACGGCGTTGAGATGTACGCCCCTGGCGCCGTGATCGCCGGTAAATTGCTGCACGCCGGTGAAATTATAGGCGACACTCTTCGCTTGTCTAAAAGATTCCTTCGCCCAATCGGTCACCGTTCCTTTCGACCACGCGTCGGCTTTCGCTTTGGTAATCTGCTTGCCGAGTGCCTCGCCTATTGTTTGCGGATTATTGCCAAGGCGCTGCACAAGCGGGTTGTCCCAGTAGGAGTGAAGATTGTCCGTCTGAGTGCCGTCGCTGAGGAGCACCGAGACATCATTGCCACCGCGATCGTTGTTATCCGCCACATGCAGCGGTTGGTGCAGGTCGCCGACGAGATGCAGCAGAAACTTGAGCGCAAGGATCTTTTCAGGTTCAGGGGTGGCGAAGCTGCGTAGTTCGTCGGCGAATTGTTCGATCTTGTCGAGGAGGCAGCCTTGCGCGGGACCGGCGCTGGCAGCCGTGCCCGGCGCTAGTTTTGGGTGGTGGTTGCAGGGGGAGTCGGTATCGCCGTTGGTGATTTCAATGTCGACGAAATGCCAGTTGCGCGTAGCGTTGTAACGAATTTTGGTCGTCGATCGGTCGGAGTCGCGATACTTGTCCGCCCAAGTGGCACGGCTGACAAAATCCGCCGCCGTCAAATTATCTTTGTCGGCGGCGAGCAGCGTCTCGACTTTCTTTTTGACTGCCGGTGTAAGGCGGGTGTAGGCGATGATGCCGATTATCTGGTGGCCTTCATCGCCCCAGGAATAGACGGAGGCTGTTGGGAAAACCAACAATATTGCAACGAAGGCGAGAAGGTTGCGGCGAACGAACCGACGAATCATGATCTTTATCGGTCGATAGCTGGACAGGGAACAGGGACCGGCAACTATTCCTGATCCTAGGAACGGAAAAAGTCGCCCCTTCCCCATTTCGAGCACACTTCTTTCAACGCAGCTAGCACATGCTTCGGCGTGAAGGGCCCTTCTATTAGCCGGATGCCGACCGCGTCGTAGATCGAGTTGGCGATCGCTGCCGCCGGAGTTATCGTCGCGCCTTTGCCAGCGCCAAGCGGCCGCATCTCCGGACGGTTGATCAGGCCGATGTCAATCTCGGGGAGATCGGGAAAACGCATGATCGGATACGTTGCCCAATCCAGACTGGTCATGCCATTGCCGTCAAGGGTGACTTTTTCATGAAGAGCGCGGCTCATGCCTTGAACGATATTCCCTTCCACTTAATTCTTGACCCCGTGGGGATTGATCATCAGGCTGCAATCATGGGCCGAGACGATCCGCTTCACAGCGACCTGACCGGTAGTTTTGTTCACTTCGACTTCGGCGACGGGCGCGATATAGATGTTGGTGCGCCGGGTGGGCGCGACGCCGCGCCCTTTGGCGAAATTTCCATGCGCTGCGGGAATCGGTGAGGGCAATGGCTTGGGCAAGCATCTCGGAAGGCATCGCGAAAATTACCAAGGAGCCCAATCTCAGACCGCTGGCGCCGGTTTGTTCTCTTCCTTGACGAACATCAACAGCAGCATTCCCGCAATGTAAGTGCCCGCGGCGATGTAGAAGGCCGGAGTGAAGCCGTAATTCTGCATCACGTAGCCGATGATCAGCGTCCAAATCGGGCCGGAGATGAAGCCGACGAAATAATAAATCGAAAACGCCGCATCGGTAAGTTCCGGCGTGGCGAAGTCACCGATCATCGTCTGCGTCAAGGCTCCGCGCGCCTGCACGAAGGCACCGTAGAGGATGAGATTGATGTAGAAAATGATGGTCAGCCCGGAGTGCTGCACGAGCAGAACCGTCAAGACCGCGGACATGAGGAGCGTTGCTTGCGTAATAATGGTGCGTTTCCCGGTGCGATCCGAAAACCAGGCGATCAGCAACGGCCCGACCAGGCCGCCCGCTTGCATCAGTGTCAAGATAAAGCCGCCACTGGCGGCGCTCACGCCAAACTGCTTCATGAAGAAGGGTACGAGATAGGTCATGTTGACGCCGGTGCCGCGACCAGCCGCGCCGGCCATCAGCACCAACGACGTGAAAAGGATATTGCGATTCTTTAAACACTGGCGGTAGGCATCGAAGCCGGCTTGAGCTTTTTTCCTGCCGCCGGTTGTTTCGCTGGCGCCGCCGGCGTGATCCCGCACGATAAATAACGTGAGGCCCATGATCAGGCTTATGGCGCCGAACAGGACAAAGGCGCTTCTCCAGCCCATATAGAGCAGGGCGAACGATGCCGCCGCAGGACCGATGAAAGAGCCCAGGTTGCCGGCGGAGGTGTGGAACGTCAGCGCCCAGCCGCGCGATTTTGGGTAGTAACGCGATAAGATACTCGACCCCAGCGGATGCTGCGGGCTGGAACCGGCGTCGATGGCGACCCGCGCGGCGATCAACTGTGGAAAACTGCCGACGAAATATTGCGACATCGCGGTAACACCGACGACGGCGTTGCCGACCGCGAGCATGGTCGTGCGTTTGAAGAAGTTCGACAAGAAACCGTAAATGACTTGCAGCCCCTGGCCGACGAAGCTCGATAATGCCGAGATGAAACCCAATCCTACCAGACCGAAGCCGAGCTCGGTCATCATCACCGGAAAAATCACCGAGGTGATGCTGTACTGCAGGTGATTCAATACATGACAGCTGCTGATCAAGCCGAGCGCCAAGCGTTTTTGCCGCAGACTTACTTCCAGGGCCGGCTCTTCGGCAGATGCCGTGGCGGCTGCGGCGACGGAAGTTGTTGGATCGCTCATATAGTTTCCAAGCGCTGGATTGAATAGCTATCCTGTATAAGCAGCAATGCTTGTCTGTCAACCGTTCTTAGGACTGAGTAGCGAGGACTGAGAAGCGTAGTTTCAAATTTTTTGGGTCGATTCCCCGCAGCTTGCTGCGGTGTTATTTATTACCCAGGCCTCAGCACTCAGCCCCGTTGCTCTAATGCGGCTTCGCCGCGGCCGCAGGCGTGTCACTCGCCATGAACAAGCTCGCCGCCACGCCGAGGACCATGAGCGCGAACCCGACGGTGAAGGCAAGCCAAATGGCGTCGCCGAGAATCGCGATCAGCCGCGGCAGGAGCTCGGGCGGAATTTGCATGCGGGTTGCCGGCTCTAAGAGATTCTGTGGATGGGCCAGCTTGTCGAGCAAGTCAGCTGGCAGCTCGCTGCCTGAGAGAGCGCCCAAGCCGCGCTGCATTTGATTCAACAGCACCGTGCCCATCAGGCTGACGGCGAAGGCGCCGCCGAAGGTGCGAAAGAGCATGACGGTCGATGTGGCCACGCCGATGCGTTGGTGAGAAACCGAGTTTTGTGCAGCTACCAGTGTGGTTAGGTTCGCCATGCCCATGCCGGCGCCAATTAAAATTGCGCTTAAGATGACCCAGGGCACGCTCAACGCGGACGTGAATGCAACAAAGAGCATGAAGCCGAGTGCCATCAGCAACATGCCCAGCACCGCCACGGCGCGGTAACCGACGCGATTTATAATTTGCCCTGCAATCAGACTCCCCGCGGTCCAGGCCGCGCTTAGGAACAGCAGCACCATCCCCGCGCGTGAGGCGGTCAGCCCGGTGACACCTTGTAAATAGAGTGGCAAATAACTTATGGCGCCAAACACGCCCATGGCCGCCAGAGTAGCGACGGCGGCGGAAGTTTTAAAAAGCCGCAAATGGAACAGATCCAGCGGGATGATCGGCTCGGCGGCGCGGCGCTCGATAAAATAAAATATCCCGAGGAGCAAAACCGCGACCGCCATGAATCCGGCGAATTCCAGATTGATCGGTTGGCGCGCATGGGCGCTGTGTGACAGGGCGTAAAATACCAGCATGAGCGCCGACAACAGCATGAATGTGCCGGGGATGTCCAACTTACGGGCATGGCGTTGTTGGCCGGTCTCTTTGAGGCCGACAACGATCAACGCGACGGCCACCGCGGTAACCGGCAGATTGACGAAAAACGCCCAGCGCCAACTCCAGTTCTCGACGATAATGCCGCCGGCGAGTGGACCGAGGATCGATGCCACGCCCCAGATGCCGCTGATGATGCCCTGCATTTTGGCGCGCTCTTGGGCTGGGAACAGAATACCGACAACGATGAACGACAACGCATAGATGGCGCCGCCGCCAAGGCCCTGAACCGCGCGGAACAGCACCAGCGCCTCCATGCTTTGCGCGGCGCCGCACAAGGTCGAACCGACCACGAAAATCCCGATGCCGATGAGCATCAGGCGCCGGCGGCTGTAGAGGTCGGATAACTTACCGAATAATGGCGTGGTCAGTGCGGAGGTCAGCATGTAGATCGAAAAGACCCAGCTGTAGAGCTCCAGGCCGCCGAGCCGGGCGACGATGGTCGGCATCGCCGTGCTAACGATGGTCGCATCGATCGCGAAGAGAAAAATCACCAGCATCACGCCGAGCGTGGCGACGTTGCGTTTGGCGTTAGCCGCGTGTGATGGTTGCTGCGGTGAATCCACGTGGAAGTAATCCGAAACGTTGCTTTTTAAATTGCAAAAGACAGTTATGAGTTGAACTAGTTGCCGCGGAGAGTCAAGCAAAGGCGAAATGTCGAGTTGCATTGACAGCCGCTTTGGGTCCAGGCTAAGTAGGGAAATTAGTCCGAGAAGGGTAGGATGTTCGAAAATGTCTTGAGAGTTGTTTTGATTGGGACGGTGTTCACGTCGTTGACTTGGCCAATCTCTTCGGCCGCGCAAATTACCCCGGAGGTTATCGAAGCGGCAAAGAAAGAAGGTGAGGTGACGTTGTACGGCGCCATCACGATCAAATCGTCCAAAGCGATCGGCGATGCATTTGAGAAAAATATGGAATTAAACTTAGACACTGGCGCGGCAACGCCACCGAATTGATCAACCGGAGCCTGGCGGAAGCGCGGGCGGGTAAGGCGGTTTTCGACGTTACCTTCGGTAACGAAGTGGTGATGACGGCACTGGATGAGAAAAATCTCTTTGCCGCCTTTTAGTCGCCGGCGGCGAAGCATTATCCTAGGCAGTTCTTGACCCGGATAATAAGATGACGCCATGGCGGGTGTTGCCTTACGGCATCACCTACAATTATGAGGTGCTCAAGGCATCGGAGGCGCCCAAAAGCTGGGAAGATCTATTGGAGCCCAAATGGAAGGGCAAGTTCGGCATGGCCAATTCAGGGATCCACGTGACCACGCTGCAATTCGTTTTGAATTTGGCCAAACTGCTCGGCCCCAAATGGCTCAAAGTGGTCGAAAGCTGGTCGAAGCAGGAACCCCGTTTGGGCCGCAGCTTGTCCGACGTGGTTCAACCGCTCACCGCCGGTGAAGTACCGGTAGCGAGCGGCTATATCAAGGACATTGACTTTTATATGACAAAACTGCTCTGAAGCAGTTAAATAAGGATCTGCGCTATTTGGGATAGTTGCTTAAATTATATTGAAAAATGAGTAAGTTTTTCGGCTAAGTGATGCTCAATCGATTTCTACGACTTTAGTCTTGACGGGATTGATTCACTTGCTTATATTCGCTCTACTTTCAGTTGGGAAAGGTGGTGAGGTCGCATGAAAAAGCTGTTGAGTTTAGCCTCCGCGTTGGTTCTGTCGCTAGTTATGACCGGTGCGCTATGGGCTGCGGATATGGTCGAAGGCACGGTCAGCAAGGTCGAGAATGGCGGGCGGGTCGTAGTCGTGAAGAGCAAGGACGGCAAAAGCGTGAAAATGAAAATCAGTGGTAGCCGTACCAAGCTTGAAGGCATTGGCGACCGTTCGGAATTTAAAGCGGGTCAAAAGGTATCGGCGGAACTAGATGGTGATTCGGCGAAGAAGGTGAAGGTATCGAAATAATTCCTAGCACGATTTGCTGAATTCTCGGGTAAAAAGGGGAGGATGGTTGAAAGCCGTTCTCCCCTTTTCTGTTTGTTAGGGGAAGCCACCCCGGATAATCAAAAGCCTATCGCTATTTTACCTAAGTTGCTTTTCGTGGGACGGAGGAACGACCATGCGACGTTTGGCAGAGCTACCTTTTACGGAGATTGAACCTTTGGTTCGCTCTGGCAAGTCGATTGTGATCTTGCCCGTAGGCGTGGTCGAGGAGCATGGTGCGCACCTGCCGCTGGGCATGGATTCCTTCGCCGCTGAAGCTTACGCCGCGTCCGCGGCGCTTCATCTTGAAGAGAGGGGCTATGAAGTCCTCGTCGCGCCCACCATCAACTATGGCGTGGCCCGCGCCGCCATCGATTTCCCGGGGACACTCTCGCTGGAGCCGGAGACGTTGCGCTCGATGATTGTGGAAATCGGCCGCTCGCTGGCGCGCCATGGCTTGAATCGTCTGGTGATCTTAAACGGCCACCGTGACTTGCATCACATGAAAGCGCTGGACGGCGCGCGGGGGATATTGGTGCAAGAGAACCTCGCTCGGGTTCTCTGTGTCGGTTTCGCCAGCGACCCGGAAATGACCGCAGCCTGTTATCGCGACGGCGTTAAACAATTTTATCAGAGCCCGCGGCCGGACCGGGAAGGCCACGGCGGCGAGTCGGAAACTTCGGTGGCGCTCTACAGTTTTCCTAAACTCGTAAAGCAGGAGATCATCAAAACTCTCGATCCGAATTTTGACTACGATGTCGAAGCCTTCCGCAACGAAACCAAAGACTACGGGAGCATCAGCGGCGGGCGAGGTTACTTCGGCTGGCCGCAAGCGGCTACAGCGGAGACCGGCAAGCAATTGGTCGCTGTGCGCGGTCGAAATATCGCCAACGTCATTCTAAAGGCGTGGGGCGCGCTGATGTCGTGAAGCGTGTTCGCGGCTCGTGCTCGAAAACAAACGCGACCGTGTGACACGAGCCTGCTTTCTACTACGCCAACAAAATTACAAATACGCCGGCGACCATATTGTCGCTCATTAAGCTGTTGTCTTTCTTTATTCTCTTCATTGGTGAGCCTTCGACTTGTCGAGAACGTCCTTTTGGGCTGTTCCTTGCTATGATAGCGTTTGGTTTTCTTCTTGATTAGTCGACGACTGCGATGACTCCCCAGTTTTTGGCACTTTGCACCGCCCTTTCTTATGCAGCCGCCAATGTCTCCGTCAGGCGGGGGTTGCATCATTCCAGCGCCGCTACCGCGACTCTGGTTTCGTTGATCGTTCACACCGTGGTACTATAGTCGGCCGTTTTTTTGACCGGTGGTGTTCCGGAATTTGCGGCGACGGCCATTATTTTGATCGCTATTACGGGAATTCTCCAGACGGGCATGCGCTTGTGGCATTACACCGGCATCGAAAAGGTCGGCACCTCGCGGGCGGTGACGCTGCGCAGCACGCATCCGATAGTCAGCGTCGCGATCGGCGTCACCATTCTCCAGGAGCAGGTAACGCCCGAGATCCTCTTGGGGACATTTTGGGTGGTCGCGGGGATCGTTACGACTTCGTGGCGGGTTGAAGAGCAAATCAGCACGTTCCGCTGGCAGCACCTGCTATTTCCGATGGTCACCGCGCTGATTACCGGGATCGTTCATCCGATCCGCCGCGCGGCGATGCTGATTTCCGACGAGCCGCTATTTTTTGCGGCCGTCGTCGGGCCCATATCGCTCTTTTGCTTTGCCAGCACGTTGACAATTCCGATCATGCGAAGCCGGATCGTTTGGAACCCCAAATCTTTGCTGTCATTTATCTCGGCCGGCGTGTTTGAAACCCTGGCGGTTCTATTCATGCTCAACGCCTTTGTTACCGGGCCGGTGGTCCTGGTATCGCCCATCGCCGCGACATCGCCGATCTGGACGCTGCTCATGGGCGCCCTTTTCTTGCGCGACCTGGAACGCATCAACCGCTTCGCGGTGATGGGAACCCTATGTGTCGTTGCCGGCGTGATCGCCATTTACCTGGCCTAGAGCGGGATGAAAGCTGTTGCCCGCGTAGTCGTACGCAAGCCCAGGCGTTAGAAAGATTGACTCGCGGGCGCCAACCATACAACGTTCGCTTAGATGGGAATATAAGAAATTAAAAACTGCGCCTATTTCACTATGGGAAAATAAAGTTCGTTGAGTTTGGCAAGCCAGACATCGTTTTTTCCCACTTGACTGATAAAGCCCGCCCATCGATTAAAATTACTACACCAGCGATATCGTAATCACGCCGGTGACGACGGTGATCGTGCCGATCACACTGGCCGCGTCCACCTTTTCAAATTCACGCAGGAAGATCGCGCTCAAAATCATCGTCCAGATCGGCGCGGTGGCGGTGATAGGCGAGACGACGACCACCGGGCCGGAAGCGAACGCGTTGAGCATCAATAGAATCGCGGCCGTTTCAAACGCGCCGGAGAGCGCGATGGGCCAGAACGCGCGCCGATCCCAGACAAGTTTCTCATCGCAGGCGGGCGAGAGATAAAATGCCGTGAACGAGAGCAGCGCCGTCGGGCCGACCAAGGCGGCAAAAAACAACGGCTCGTGAGCTTGCAGGAGCGCGTAACGCCGGAGCGGGTGGACCATGGTCGTCAACAGCACGGTGGCGATAGGGTAAAAAAGATAGGCCCACCGGAAGGAGGGAACGCTTTTGTCGATGCGCCACGACGTTAATACAATGCCTGAAACAATCAAAAGCGTGCCGACCATTCCGGGTAAAGTCAGCGGCTCGCCAAGAAACAAGATGCCCGCAAACACGGTAAGAAACGGATAGGAATTGCGCAGCGTGACGGCCCTCGCCGTGCCGATCTTGTGAATGCCGGTGTAGTGGAAATGGCGGATCGCTGGCTGCAGTAGTCCGGTGGCGGCGATCGCCAGGACGCCGGCGATCGCCACTTGCGGAATGCCGCCGGTGACGAATACCGCGGTCCAGAGAACGACGCTATGGATGAGCAATGATACGAAAGTAGCGGTTAGCGGGGTCGAATACCTGAAGGCCCGCCTCACCGAGGCGTTCGAAACAGCGAAGGCGAAGGCGGTGAGCAAAGCGAAAAGTTGCGCGGACATGGTTAGCAAGGCAGTAGGATAAAGGCAAAAAGATGAAATGGGATCCGCTTCAAGTCGGGTTATCTTCCGTGCAAACGATGCGCGCGATTTCGCTTAACTTACATGAGATAGGTTTTCGGCGAAACCATGCAGGCGATGCCGTTTCTGCCATTGCTTTTTAACCGGCGACAAGGGTAATAAGGGCACCAGGAGCACTCGTAAAATAGGAGGATGCCATGGCTTTCAGAATCAACCATCTCCATCTCAAGACACCCGATCCAAAAAAGACCGCAGATTTTTACGTCGAGTACGCTGGCGCCAAGGTCGTCAAGGAGACCCCCCGGCCCGACGGCGGCAAGAACTATCGCCTCGATCTTCACGGCGTGGAGTTAAACGTAACGACATTTTTGGAAGAACAGAAATTGAGCCAGTTTCATGGCCTCGAGCATGTCGCCATCGACACCAACAACTTCGACGGCGAGGTCGGCAAGATCAAATCCGCCGGCATCAAAATCCTCGAAGAGCGGGTTTTACCCGACGGCCGGCGGGTTTGCTTCTTCGAAGGGCCGCAGGGCGTGCGCTTGGAGTTTTTGGAGTGGAAACAAGAGGCCCCGAAGACATTGGAGTAATGGAGTATGGGAATGATGGGTTTTTGAAAACTCCAGTACTCCAAGACTCCAATTTTATGTTTTCATTTTTGCTTTAACGCCTTCTCCAGCGGACCATTTTCGCGGAACGGTTCGGGCCGGCCGATGTATTCTTTGAATTCAGGCCGCGATCGGAGCAAGTCATGAACCACGCTGTCGATGCCTTTATCCGGAACATAGGGCGCGGACTTGAACAGCCGGGCATAGGATTCGACGGTTTTCATGGTCACGGCCGAATCCTTCTCACGCATCCATTTGGTAAACGACTTCTCCGCAAAGCGGAGATCTTTTTTGATGCGCAGGATACCGGCGATATAGGCGCGCAAAAGGTCTTGGGTGATTTTTGGCTCGGCGCGGATAAACGCCCGGCTGCTGGTCACGCAGGACGACGGGTAGACGAGATCGGTGTGGCTTAGGTCGACCAGGACGGGCCAGCCGCGTTGAAGAAACGGGATCGCGTAGCGCGTGTTCAGCGCCGCGGCGGCGATGGCGCCGCGGTCCAGGGCGGCGACAATCTCCGGGCCGGCGCCCATTTGCAAGATCGTCATGTCACGGTCGGGGTTGAGGCCGACGTGCTTCAGCGCGGCGCGCAGATAAAAATGCGTCGTCGAGCCGTAACGGGTGACCGCGCTCGCTTGGCCTTTGAGGTCTTGGGCAGATTTAATTTCGGGTCGGGTGATCAAGTAAACCGGGTCCGCGTCCACCGGACAGGCAAGCAAGATGATGTCGCCGCCGGCGGCGCGAGCCGCGACGACGGACTCGGCCCCCGCGCCAGAGAATGGCAAATTCCCCGTGATGATCGCTATGGTGATCAACGAGCCGCCGCGGATATGCACCGGTTCGACGTTGAGGCCGTATTTTTCAAAATAGCCGGCGTCTTTGGCGACCCAGACCGGCAGGTGGGAAGGCGATGCGGTGGTGCCGTAAAGGATTCGGCGCAGCTCTTCGGCACGGCTCGCGCGGTGATTCGATAATACCGCAGCGAAGATAAAAACTACCGAAAGCGCGCGGATTGCAATCATGATTTCGGCAGAGCTCTCTCCAGTGGGCTGTTGTCGCGAAATAGCTCCGGGTGGCCGAAAAGTTCCTTCGGCACCGGGCGCTGACGCGCCAGATCATTGAGGATATTTTCTATCCCCTTGTCCGGAACATTGGGCAGGGGCTTGAATAAACGGACAAACGCTTCGATCGACTTGGTTAAATTGGCGGACTCTTTTGCCTTTAGCCATTTGACCAACGTTCGTTCAGCGAGTTTGTGATCCTTCTTGATCAGGCGGATGGCGCTCACGTAGGCGTTCAGAAATGCGTTGACGGTTTTCGGGTCGGTTTTGACAAACGCCCGCGTGCTGGTTACGCACGACGATGGATAGACAAGATCGGATTTGCTCAAATCGACGAGCACCGGCCAACCGCGCTGCATGAAGGGCAAAACATCTTTTATAGTCAGCGCGGCCGCTGCGATTCGCCCGGCTTCGAGCGCGCTGGTAATCTCTGGGCTCCCGCCCAACTGCAGCAGCGTCATTTCCTTATCGGAATCCACCCCAACCATTCTTAACGCCGACCGTAGATAAAAATGGATTGACGAATTTCGCCGGGTGATTCCGGCGGCTTTACCCTTGAGATCGGCTGCGGAGTTGATCTCCGGCCGGGTGATGAGATAGACGGGCTCCAGGTCGGCGGGACACGCGAGCAGCACAATGTCGCCGCCCTCGACGCGGGCGGCGACAACCGATCCGGCGCCTATCCCCGAAAGCACCGACTGGCCGCTCATGATGGCCATGGTGCTGACCGCGCCGCCGCGGATCTGCACCGGTTCGATGTTCAAACCGTTCCTGGCAAAGAGGCCTGTGTCCTGGGCGACCCACACGGGGAGATGCGAAAAGGAAGTCGAGACACCGTAAAGAATCCGTCTCGGCTGCTGCGAATGGGCCGGGGCTTGGCTTGCCAGCAATAGGACAACAATCGAAACTAACCGAGCAATATTCATCAGTGGGAAAGCGCTTTCTCCAGCGGTCCGTTGTCGCGGAAGAGATCGGGCCGATTCAAGATCTCTTTCGGCACCGGCCGTCGGTCCATGAGGTCATTTATAACGTTCGCGAGGCTATTGCCAGGCGCATGCAGAGCGGTTTGCACCCCTTCCGATAAGCTTCGGCGCAGCGGTCACCAGCGCCCCGGGACCGGGAAACTGCGGTTGGCGGTTCTGTTGCCCCTGGTGATCAGCGAGCCGCCGCGAATTCGCACCGGATCGACAGCAAGACCGGTTTTTTCGAAGTAGTGGGTGACTTTTGCTCGGCTACAGCGGCGAATGCGCCGGGGATCTGATCTGTGGTCGTGAATGCGACGAAGATCTTGGGCAGCTGCAGTAAAAGCTTAAGACCCATGGCGAGCGCCGCGAAAAGTTTAATTCCAACCGAATTTTAGGACTTGCCAAAACAGTTTGCCTCCGCTGCTTCCTGATCGAAGGGCACGAATTGATTTGTTCCCGGACCGCGGATCGCCGGTGTTTCACCGTCATCAAATAGCGCGGCGGCGCTGGCACCGGCACGCCCGCCGATCAGTCCGGGAGAGTGAGCCTCAGCGACGGTGGCGTCTTTGTCCGAGCGGTTGAACGCCCAGTGAACCGTATTGGCCGGGATGCGATGGAAGTCGCCTTTTTTACAGAGATATCCTTGGTCTTTGACGAAAAACCAGATTTCGCCGTCCAGGACATAATTGATCTGTTCGGACTCGTGTTGGTGCGGCTTGGTGTGATAGCCCGGCCGTCTGGTGGCGATCATCAGGCTGCATTCGTTGCCGTAACCTTTGCGCACGACCATGGCGCCGGTGCCGGCTTCGCCGCTTTGGACGCGGTTGTATTCGGGAACATCGGTGCTTTTGACATGTAGGGACATAACGGTACCTCCTCGGACTTTAAGATTGAATGGCTTCCTTCGTATGACAGCTACAGCCATTGGTCAAGCCGCATGAGCGTGGTTTATTTCTTCCCTATAAGTTTAAGTGGGCGGGATGAACTGCCGTTGACAGGTGATGGCTTTGGGAAGTAAAGGGAATGGCGTGATGGCGGTGAAGTTACCCTTGCTGTTGCTGATCGTCCTCTTAGCTCCGGGTCTCGGCGACCGGGCGACCAGCGAAAAATTGACAATTGCCCACGTCGCGATGAATCCCAGTCAAGGTATGCTTCACTTGGCCAAGGATTTCGGGATACTGGCGAAGTACGGCTTCATCGACGGGCTGAATAAATAAAGAGGAGGATTGAGTGATGGCACAGATCCGGCATATTGCGATCAAGGTGGAGGACCAGGAGAAGTGCGCGGAGTTTTACAAGCAGACCTTCGGCATGACCGAAGCATGGCGCGGCCCGGTGCGCGACGACGGCAACCGAGCGATTTACCTCACTGACGGTTACATCAACATGGCGGTATTGCCGGCGCGCGGAGGCCGGGAAGGGATCGATCACTTCGGCTTTCAAGTGGATAACATGGACGAGACGCTCAAAACTGCGCAGGCCACCGGCGCCAAGAACGAAGCGGACAAAAAGCCGCGCGACGGCCGTTTCGCCGAAATGGGCGTCCGCGACCCGGTGGGCCAACTTGTGGACGTCACCGTGCATGGCTGGAAGTCCTAGCGTTTCGAGACGCGCGAAAAGATAATAAAGCCGCTCGCGCGCTAGTGTAGACCGCCGGGCGGTATTTTTGTACCCGGTCGCAGCGATCGTTTGTGCGTCGGTCGCTTAAGACAGGCATTTGGATAGCAAATTAAGGCAATGTCCATCAGTAGGTTAAGCGTCCGCTTTATGAGCTTGAATTGACCTGAATGACTGTAACGCGAACGGTCCCATTCGGCGCGGTGTAATGTCGGTACCGAGCTTCAACCATTCCAATTTAATCTCTGTTCGTCAAACCGTGCTTCCGGGTCGAGTGTGCTTACGATCGCTTGTCGCAGGATCCATTGAGACAAAAGTCTTCATTCACTCCGCTCACCGAAAGACTCCGAACAAATACAGTTTTGATGACAAACTGCCTGTCATTTTCCGAATTCCCGAGCTTTTCACGGTTCAGGATCGATGATATTTTGCCTGCAACCAACTGCCGAGAGATCGTGCACTACCGTCGTGGATTCCTTCGAGAACAATGCAGATTTTGCGGCTAGCGCCGCGCGCGGCTTCATCGTCGGTGTACCTCGCTCTGGAACCACGTTGCTCATGAACCTTGTGGCGGGGCACCCGCAAATCGCGCCGGTTTACGAGACCGGTTACTTGCGGAATCTCTTGCTGCTTTGCGAGCGGGTTTCGCGCGGGTCGAACGGCGGATGGCGCGAGAAAATCTTGTTCCGGATGGGCCGTCATCTTCCCGGCGTTGGCTTGGACAAGATCGCTAAACAATTCGTCGGCAAGGTGCTGCCCTACTACCAACCGACGAGCACGACCGAACGCGGTAAAACCAGGGACGAATTTTTTCCCTTCGGCAACCTTTGCATCGAATACAATTTTTGCGAGCTCGTGCGCGAGACTCAACGCTTCGTCGACGGTCTGGTGGCGGGCGACGGCGCGGCCATCGATCCCTTTGTTTTGGGCCGGCGCTACATCGACCGGCTGTTTGCGATTCATTGCTCGCGGATGAACCGGCCCTTCTGGGTCAACAAGACGCCGAGCCTGGTGCGCCGGCTTGATTTGCTGCGCAAGATGTATCCCGAATGTGCCATCATTCATATCCTGCGCGACGGGCGGGATGTGGCGTTGTCGACGGTTTCAATGCGGCAGGGCCCGAATAATGTGCGCGACGCGGCGCGCCGGTGGAAGGACATGATTCTAAGCAGTCGTCGTCTCGATCGTCATCACCGCTATCTGGAAATCCGGTATGAAAACTTGATTGACATGCCGGACCAAGCCATGGCCGCGGTTTTCACTTTGCTCGACGTAGAGGCGCGCGCCACCCTTAGCCTGCCCGGCTTGGAAATCTACCGGCATCGGGAAAAAATTTGGCGCGATGGCCTCACTAAGAAAGATAAAATCGAGTTTGCCAATGAAGCCGGCGATTTGCTCATCGAGCTCGGATATGAAAAAGATGATCGTTGGGTGAGATGATGGCTGGAAACCTCCACGTGATTGTTTAGCGGAAAAGAACCGTAAGCATTCGCTGGCCCCATCGCCGATATCTGTGGGAGTGATTTTGATTCATCCATCAGACCTAATGAGAGACGATCAGCTTAACTCCGGTTAGTCAAAATAATCTGATAATTTTTGGGGGGAATATGAAAGCTTTAGCAATAGTCCTTGCGGGGTTTGTCTATTTTTTAACTTCGCTGGTTTTGCCGCTGAGAGCCGCCGATACCAAGCTGGTGATCGCCCACGGCGCGATTAGCAATAACGTGGAGCCACTATGGATCGCCAAGGAGCAGGGCATTTTCAAAAAATATGGTTTGGACGTGGAATTGGTCTTCATCATTGCCGGGCGGGCGATGCAAGCGATGCTGGCGGGCCAAGTTCAGGTCGGGCTGGTCGGCGGCACGCATGTGACCAACGCCAACACGGCCGGCGGCGACTTTCGCATGATTTTGGGCTTGGAGAACCGGCTCGATTACCTCTTCGTGGCCAAACCGACGATTAAGAGCGGCGAGGATCTGAAAGGCAAGAAGGTCGCTATCGGCACGCCGTCCGGGTCGGCTTCGCTGGCGACCTATGTCGCCCTCAACCATCTTGGGCTGGTGCCGCGGCGCGACAATATCGTCCTATTGGGTGTTGGAGGAGTACCCGAGCGCATGAGCGCGCTGCGATCGGGCGCCGTCGAGGCTACGAGTTTATCGCCCGAAATCGGCCAAGTGATCGTGAGCGAGGGCTATCGCGTCATGGTCGATCTGGGAAAAGAAAACGTGCCGTTTCAGTCTTCCGGCCTTGTGGTGCCGCGCAGTCTGATCAAAACCAATCCCCAAATGGTCGAGAATATCGCCAAGGCAACCGTCGAGGGCACGGCGTTCGTGCATAACCCGGCCAACAAGGAGATCGTCATGAAGAGCCTCGGCCGCAACCTGCGCCTGGATAAACCGGAGCGGCTGGAAAAAGCCTACCAAGGGCTGATTGCCGGGTTGCCGAAGAAACCATGCCCGTCGATGGAGGGCGTTGTCTCCATGCTCAAGTTGCTGGCGCAGTATCGACTCAATCCAAAAGCGGCGCAGGTGAAACCGGAAGATATCGTCGATATGTCCTACTGCAAGAGATTTGAAGAAAGCGGATTCTTCAAAAGACTGTACTGATCTTTGCGCTGAACGATCCTTCTAGGGTTTTGCCGGCCCGACAATCCCTTGCGCTCATTTCGCGCGCAGCGTATCCGCCGTTTTATCCGCGGTCCGGCCGGTGATAGGGTCTATGTTGACGCTAAAAACCAGATCGGATATTTTCGCGAAATTGTCGCAGAAGCAGAGGAGAATATTTTAGTATGGCGTATTTTGATTTACACCAACACCTCAAAACTCTTGAGGAACACGGCCTCTTGAGACGGGTCACGAGGCTGATCAACAAAGACACGGAGCTTCACCCGTTGGTCCGCTGGCAGTATCGCGGTCTGACCGAAGAGGACCGCAAGGCCTGGCTGTTTGAAAACGTCACCGACGCTAAAGGCAAGCGCTACACGATGCCCGTGGTGGTCGGCGCCTTGGCGGGCAAGCCGGAGATTTATTATCTCGGTATGGGTTGCAGCAGCGCAGCGGAGATGGACGCGCTCTGGAAGAAGGCCTTGGCTGAGCCGATCAACCCGGTTGCCGTGACCAAGGCAAAATGCCAGGAAGTGGTGATTCAAGGCGATGAGCTGGACAAGGAAGGCAATGGTCTGGATCGCTTTCCGGTGCCGATCTCCACCCCTGGGTTCGACAACGGCCCCTACACGACCTGCTCACACTGGATTACCGCGGATCTTGACACTGGAATTCAGAACATCGGTAACTACCGCGGCGAGATCAAAGCGGGACGGCGCGTCGGTGTGTTCCCGTCCGGATTGGGCCAGGACGTTTATCTGCATTGGAAAAAGGCCCAGGAAAAGGGTGTTCATCTGCCGGCCGCGTTGGTCATCGGCGCGCCGCCGATCGTGTCTTACGTCTCGGTGCAAAAAATTCCGTACGGTGTCGACGAGATGGGTGTGGCCGGTGGACTGGCGGGCGAGCCCATCCCCATGGTCAAGTGCAAGACCCACGACATCATGGTGCCCGCGGACGCCGAGATCGTCATCGAAGGATACTTGAACACGGAATATATCGAGCCGGAAGGACCGTTTGGCGAGTCGCATGGCTATATGCATCCACGCCAGCTCAATCCGTTCATGGACGTGACCGCGATCACCCACCGCAAGGACGCGATCTACGTTTCATGGCTCAGCCAGTTGACGCCCAGCGAATCCTCGGTGATTCGCAAAATTGGCTATGATCGGCTGATGCTGGTGCATCTGCGTGACGAATGCCGCATCACCAGCGTGCTGCGCGTCGAGATGCACGAGCCGTTGACCAACACTTACAAGTTGGTCATCATCCAAATGCGCCGGCCCAACGAAGCGGAAGTCTGGCGCGCTTTGCACGCCGCCTGTTCATTTCATCCCGGCGTCGGCAAGATCGTGGTCGCGGTCGACGAAGACATCGATCCGTCCAACGAGGCGGCGGTGTTTTGGGCGATGTGCTATCGCATGAAGCCGCACAAGGACGTGCAGATCTTCCCCGGCATGGAGAAGGGGCACGCCCCGCCTTTTCTCTACGAGCATGAGACCAAGGGCACCGACGTGGTTTCCTATCATTTGCCGGCGGATGAATCGGCGATGCTGTGCAACGCGATTCTCAAAGAACCTTTTCCTCCGGTTTCGCTGCCTAAGCGCGAATACATGGAAAACGCGCGCAAGATATGGGAAGAATTGGAGTTGCCCAAACTCAGACCGCAGATGCCCTGGTTCGGTTATTCGCTCGGTCAGTGGAGCGACGAGCTCGATCAAGAAGCTGAGCTTGCCGTGCAAGGCCGTCATTTCGAGACCGGCGAGAAACTCAAGGCCGGTAGAGTTAAAGTCAGATAAATAAATTAGCGAAGCTCGTTCAAGCCGTTCAAATCGTTCAAGTAGTTCAAGCCGTTCGCGGTTCGGACGTTTGAAACGATTTGCGCGGCTTGAACTTTTTGAACATCCTTTCTACGGAACGTCACGACCTGTAGCGCCACAGTTGCGGGATGGCGAAACAGATGCCGAAAATCATCAGGAAACACAAAACACTTCCGATTAGGAGGGTGTTTGGGGCTCCCAAATACTCGGCGGCGATGCCGGCGAGCAAGGCACCGAGTCCGTTGGTGGTTTGCGCAAATACCGTGATTAAGCTCGCCGCTCGTCCGAGCATGCCGTCGGGCGCAAGCAGCTGTACGACGGTGCGCCGGATAGCCACGCTGATCGAATCGGCGAAACCCAAGATCATGACTGCTATGATGGCCATCCAGAACCATTGGGAGGCACCCAACAGAGCCAGGGAGGCGGCGAAAAACAGTGCCGCGATGATAACCAGGACTCCCTTGCGTTTGACATCGCCGGCCATGAGCAACACGACCGTGCCGATTATCGAGCCCGCCGAGGGCGCGGCGTAAAGCAAGCCAAGTCCCGATGCGCCCATCTTAAAAACATCGGCGGCAAAAATCGGCAGGATCGGCCGATAGAAACCGACTAGAACGACGGCAAAATCGAGCAAAAAAAGCGAAAGGATAATCCGCTGAATCCAGATAAATTCGATACCCTCGACGATGCTTTTTAAATTGACCCGTCTGCGCTGGCCGATGATCTCGCCCGAAGTGCGCACTGACAAGATCGCGATGGCCGCGGGTACGAAGAGCAACGTGCTGGCGAAATAGGCCGTTGCCAGCCCGCCGCGATCAATCAAAAAGCCGCCGATGGCGGGTCCGACGAGAAAGCTTGTTTGGAGGATCATGGTGTTGACCACCATGGCATTCATCAACAAATGTTGCGGTACCAGGCGTGGAATCAACGCCGCCCGCGCCGGCCAATTGAAAACTTCGACGAATGCACTGACAAGACCGAGCGTGTAGATATGCCAAACCTGGGCGACGCCGGCGAGCGTTAAAATGCCCAACGTTAGGTTCGGCAGGATCTGTAGCGAGATCGTCGCGATCAGGAGCTTTTTCCTATTGAAGGCGTCGGCTACCGCGCCGGCGAACAGGCCGAAGATGATAAACGGCAGGGTCTCCAAGAATCCCGTCAGGCCGAGCTTAAAAGCGGAACCGGAGATATCGTAAACTTGATAAAGCGTCGAGACGTTGCGAATCTGACCGGCAAGGGAGCTCAAGACGCTGGCGACCCAAAGCAGCCGATAGTCGCGAATCAACAGAGACGACCAGGGGCGGACCGGCGCGTCCCGAGTCGCGCCGGAATTTATTTCTTCGGAGTTAGCCAAAGAGTTAAATCGAGACGGAGTGAGATTTGTGCAGCAATAAAGATTTGCGCAAAAGTTTAATTCGGAAATGGCGCGGGAGACGGCTGTTTTTCATCCGCCTCCCGCGGTCGGAATTTTACCGGTTGGCTGCCTGGTGTTTGTCCTCCAGGACGCCGCGTTGCTCGGCCTGGGCCAGCACGGCTTCGATGGTTTGAACCAACTTGCGCGCTGCTTCGACGCTCAACTCGACCGCCACCCGGGCGCCGGGTCCGGCGCTTTCGTTGACGAAATCGATGTTGAGCGCGTGTTCGAGCGGCAGGTCATAAGGGTGATCGTAGGACACGTTGGCCTCGCGCACCTCGAACCAGTCCTGGCCGCTTTTGCCGCGCCCTTGAATCTTCGCTTGATGAGCAATCATCGTGCACATGGTTGTGCTCCTCTCCTGGTTGAAAACTACTTGAGGGTCTTTTCGCAGAAAGCAAGCAACTTTTTCCAGCCGTCCACCGCCTGCTCCTGGCGGTAGGCCGCGCGGTCGTAATAAAAAAAGCCATGACCGGCGCCGTCGTAGCGGTGAAATTCATAGTTCTTGCCATGCTTCTTCAGTTCGGCTTCGTGGAGATTGACCTGTTCCGGCGACGGCGATTTGTCGTCGTTACCGAAGATGCCGATCATCGGGCAGGAGAGATCTTTGGTGTAATCGATGGGCGCTACCGGTTGCTTGGGCGTGAGCTCTTCCTTCGAGGGGGCTACGCGTCCGCCCCAACATTCGACCAACGCAGAGAAACCCTTCAGCCGGCAAGCGGCGAGAAAGCCGTGGCGCCCGCCGGAGCAGGTGCCGAACACGCCGACTTTACCGCTTACGTAGGGGAGCGAATGAAGCAGCTTGCCGGCGCCATCGAGATCGCCGAGCACCTGCTCGTCGGGCACGCCGCCGCCGGCGCGCACTTTGGCGCCGACGTCTTCCGCCGTCCCGTGGCCGTCGCGGAAATAGAGATTTGGCGAGATCGCCACATAGCCATGGTGGGCAAATTTACGCGTGCATTCGCGATACCACTCGTCCCAACCGGGCGCGTGATGGATGACCACCATGCCCGGAAACGGGCCGGCGCCGAGCGGCCGCGCGACGTACGCGTTTATCGTGTCGCCTTTATGCCCCTGCATGGCGATGGTTTCAGCGATCATCCCTTCATATTGATCAGTTTTATACATCGGTGATTCCTCCTTCAGTTAGATAGTAAGATTTGGATTAGCCCTGTTTATACAAAAGCCAAATAAGGTGCAACCACAGAGTGTTTGCCGGGGTAATGAGGGGCGGGGCTGGCCCCGACTTTTGGACTTGCGTGAAAAGGGGCAATTGAGGTAAGCTTCCAGCAACTCATCAGTATGGGACCTTCTGATAGAGATGAAGAGTAGAGTTGAAGGTCTGAGGCGTCTTACCTTGTGATTCGGTGCCACGCGGACTATCCGACCAGAGCGTGTCTTACATTCCATGTTCTGCTTCCAGCGGTAATCAGGTTCTCAGGGAAAAGACCATAACGATTCTCAAGATAAGGAGAGCACATGAGCAGTAAAATTTACGTCGGCGGACTCCCCTATGCGACCACCGACGCGCAGTTACAGGAAATCTTTTCGGCGCACGGGCAGGTTGAATCGGCCCGCGTGATTACCGATAAGTTCACGGGTCGTTCCCGCGGCTTCGGATTCGTCGAGATGGCGAATGACGATGAGGCCCAGAAAGCGATCCAGGCTCTCAATGGCACAGACCTCGATGGCCGGAATCTGACAGTGAACGAAGCCCGCCCGCAGGAAAGACGTTCGGGCGGCGGTTTCGGTGATCGGGGCGGCGAGAGACGCGGTGGTGGCGGCGGCGGCGGACGTAACCGCTGGTAGTAACGATCAAAGCTTCATAGTCCGAGAAGGGGCGCTAGGTCGGGGCGCCCCTTTTTAGTACCAACTCTTTCACTTTGTGGAATCTCGCCTATGGAAAGGCTTGCCGTCGATCAGTTGCCCCTGGTGGATTTGCACGGTAAGCCGGTCGAACTGAGCGAACATTTTGAAAAATATCTTCTGCTGATTTTTTTGCGGCATCTCGCTTGAATGCCTTGCCAGGCCCACCTCGGCGAGGTGCAATCTGCCAAAGGGGAATTCGACCGGCGCAACGTGGCGATCGTCATCGTGTCATTTGCCGAGCCAGCCAAGCTGATTCATTATCACAAACAGCACCGCTGGCCGTTCACCATTCTCGCCGATCCGAAGCGGATGGCTTATCGGGCCTTTACCCTCAAGCGCCTGTCATGGCTCCGGGTATTTTCACCGGCGACGTTGAAACTTTATTGGACCTTGAGACGCAAAGGCATGAAGCAAGACGCCTACGCCGGCGACGACATTTATCAAGCTGGCGGTGATTTCCTCCTCGACCGCGAGGGAAATATCCTCTACGCCCATCGAAGCCAAGATCCAGCCGATCGGCCGGCGGTAAAAAGCTTGCTGCGGGAAATTGACAAGCTGGGGTCGCAGCCGGTGCCTTAACTGCGTCATGGATCCATCTGAAAAATCTTCAGCGATGCATGGAATCATGAAACAACGTGAAACCTACTTTAGAGCGGGGTCAACTAACCCCACAGCGGTCTGCGCGTCGAGTAGGTAGGCGGCGTTCAAGACCCCACGGAGCTGCCCGTCGAGGCGTCGCGGCAATCGATGATTGCAGCAATTCGACAGAACATGTTATTTATTGCATAACAAAAACTTAGGGGGAGGTGGGTAGTTATGTCAAAGATAAACTTGCTAGTTGCTATCGTGCTCTTGGGAGTGACTCTTGCAGCCTGCCAAAAAAAAGAGGGTCCCGGAGAGAAGGCGGGCAAAGAAATCGACAAAGCTGCTAAAGATGTCGGTGAATCGGTGGAAAAGGCGGTGGATTCCGTTAAAGATGCGACCGAGTCGAAGTAAGGCCATTTTAACACTCTCGATCGTAGGACGATTTTAAAGGCTCGCCGGCAAACCAAACCCTCTTGAGGAACATTTGACAAAACCAAAACTGACAATTGCAATTTCACACTACGACCGGCATGTGCCGTTCTTCGACGGTACCGTGGAGGCCGAGGGTATCGACTTGAATGTCTTGATCGTCGGCCAGTCGGACCGGCAGAGAGACGGCGAGGATCGCCACGAGCGCATGCTGCAGAAAGGCGATTTCGACATCGCCGAGCTTTCGCTGTCGTCCTACCTGATGGCCAAGACTCGCGCCATGCCTTTCACAGCGATCCCGGTCTTTCCGCGCCGGCTGTTCAGCCATTCGCAGATGTGGGTCAACGTCGACGCAAACATCAACGAGCCCAAAGATCTCGTCGGCAAGAAAGTAGGGCTGCATAGCTTTCAAAATACTTTGGCGACGCTGGCGAAGGGAGACTTGCAAAGCGAGTTCGATGTGCCCTGGCGCAAGATTCATTGGCTGCTCAGCAAGAAAGACAATATCGAGTTCGAACCCGAGAAGGGCGTGACGATCGATCAGCTATCGGCGTCCGCGAACGTCGGTGAAATGTTGGATAAAGGCGAAATAAACGCAATGATGACGCCGCACCCGCCGAAGCCCGTGCTGCGCGGTTCGAAGAAAATCAAGCGCCTTTTCACCGATCCGAAAGCCGAAGATCTGCGCTACTACAAAAAGAACGGTTTCTTCCCCATCATGCACGTGGTCGCCTTCAAAGACGATGTCCTAAAAAAATACCCCGAAGCCGCCCAGAGTTTGTTTAACGCCTTCAGCGAAGCGAAGCGAATCTGCCGAGAGTTTTATGCCGACCCCAATTGGTCGTGGCTTGCTTGGGGACGCCAGGCTTTCGAGGAAGAAGAAAAACTCCTCGGCCCCGACCCTTGGCCGTACGGGTTGGAAAACAATCGCGCGAACCTGGAGCGATTCGTCGGCTATTCTTTGGACCAACGGTTGATGGCGAAGAAGATGGCGGTGGAAGATTTATTTTTGCCGCTTAATTGATGACGGAAGTACGGATATTGGTGAGCGGCTTTGCCGGTCTTGACCCAATGGTTAGGAACCCTACGGGGAATTGGACTTATCCCCATTTGTCTTGCCAATCGCAAAGGGTCTTGAGCGCTCGTTCTTTGGTAGGGGTGACCGTGCTGACTGCTGCTCCGTAGCGGTCGACGTTGATGCGGAAGTCAGGCTTTTTGAGGGTGGCCCAACTGTCGCGGATGATGTCGCGAAAGTCGGTGTTGGTTTCCGCCTTGCTGATCGTGAGCGAACGCTTCACCTGGAGACTAAGGCGAGCGGGGTTCTTTGCGGCGTCTTCAAAGTCGACGATTACGTCATCGAGCGGTTCGCCGAAGTCGCGCTGCTGAACGGAAACACGGACAACAGTTCGATCATCAATGCCGGGTGCATATGCCTCGGCTAGCAGAGCTGCGAGATAGAACGCAGCCGCTTCGCCCTCGAAGGTAAAACCCTCGCCTCCGGCGAGTTCAGGTGATTGCGGCATCGCTAGTCTGTAAAACTCGTGGATCAGTCATGAGTCGAGGAACCGAATTGGCGGCTGCAGACACTGGCTGCTTGGCATGGTCGTGTCTATGTTTCGTTTGCCTGCCCAACTATTGATTATCCGAATTAGTATATCACCCCCTTCCAAGTATCAGCCTAGAGCCATATTGTCTTTCTTGATCAAGAAGCTGTCAATCAATTCTCGCGTGTCGGATTTTTTAATATACCTGGTCAGTAAATTTCCAATATAGTTGCAATACTCTCCCGATACGGCTGACAATTACAGCTTGAAAACTCGGCATTTCGTTCCCCGGTGCGCGACCGACGCGCTGATGGCATCGTTGTCAATGTTCGGGATCAAGAGGTTTGTGTTTGCGCCGTCGGGACTGAACGGGGCGTGGCCGGAGAGTTGCAGCTCCTGACAAGATTGCCACCAACCGTATACCGTTGCGACCACATTTGGATGCAGGTTGTCGTTGAATTTAGCTTTGAGTTTTACTCTTCCACGCGTGGTTTCAAGGAATAGCCAATCGCCGTCCTTGATGCCTTGAGTGTGTGCTGTTTCAGTATGGATTTCGAGGAAAGGATCCGGGGCGCTGCGGCGCAGCCGGGAGATGTTGCGGTGCTGTTCGTCGCAGAATTGTATCAGGCGGAAGAAGGTGAGAGTGAGAGGATAGTCGTCTGATTCCACGGTGCTTTGTTGGAAGTCCGGCAGCGGCGCGTAACCTGTTTCCGCGAATGTTGTCGAATAGATTTCGATCTTGCCGGTCGGTGTATTGAAGCCTTGGGCTTGGCGGCTTTCGGGATCGATGTCGGCGTACTTCCGGTAGCGAGAATTTGTCCTTGCGCGAATACCAATCGGGTTGGCGCGCAACTGTTCGGCTGTCAGTCCCGAAGGTGCTAGTTGATAATCCAGCGCGGCGTCGATATCGCCGTCGAAAAAATTCGATCCTAAATCCAACCGTTTTGCCAAGTCGAATATAATCTCCGTATCAGGCCGGGATTCGCCGCGCGGCGTGATGACCGCGGGGCGGAGTTGGACCCAGTTCATCGTATCGTCGGCAATTTCAAAGAACGGCATCAAAGCTTCGCGCTCCCAACAGGTAGAAGCCGGCAGCAAGAGGTCGGCAAACATGGCGCTTGGGTTGATGGTCGTGTCCACGTGCAGGTAGAAATCCAGGGCTTCGAGAGCGGCTTTGCCGCGCAGCGGGTCGCCATGGCCGAGCAGGGGATCGGTGCCGAACAACACCAGCGCTTTCACCGGGTAGGGACGCTCGGTGAGAATGGCGTCGTAGACTTCCGCTGCTTGGACGAGTCCCGGATCGGATTGCGGACCAATCGGATGCTTCTCGGTGCCGAGACGTAATGGCACCATCGCTTTTGGCAAAAGCTCGCGACCGGTGATTGGATCCATCTTCGGCGTGTCGAAAAGCACGTTACTACCGCGCTGGTCGAATTGTCCCGTAAGAGCATAAAAGCAACAGACCGCGCGGTTGGTTTGCGCCGCGTCGCGGTCTTGTTCGAGGCCGACCCAGGTGCAGTAGCAGGACGGTTTTTGGGTCGCGAACAAGCGAGCTGCCTTACGCACTTCTGCCGCGGCAACGGTGGTGATGCCTTCCGAGTGCTCCGGCGCGAATTCGAAGGCCGTTTCTTTTAATAATTGAAGCGCCGGGCGACATTCGATCGTCTCGCCGCCAACCAATCGAATGGTATATGACCCGAAGAGCGCTGGTGAAATTGGTTCGGCGCAATGGCTCGTGGCTGCCTTGCTTTGTTCATCCCAAACTATCCAGGTGTCTTTGCTACCGCTGGCTCGTAATTCGGATTCCGACAGCAATCGGCCGCTGTCGGTGCGAACTAAATACGGAGCATTGGTCCGTTGGCGCACGAATTCTGTATCGAAAAGATCCTCGTCGATGAGCACGTGGATCATCGCCATCGCCAGCTCGCCGTCGGTGCCGGGTTTGACCTGCAGCCAGCAATCAGCTTTTTCCGCCAGCGTCGTTTTGCGCGGATCGATGACGATCAGCTTGGCGCCGCGGCTTCTCGCCCGATTGATCCGTAGCGCTTGGGCCGGCGACGTGGCGGTCGGATTGATGCCCCAGAGCAACATGCACTGAGTGTTGTCGAAGTCCGGCAGCGGCATCCCCGTGCCGTAGGTGTATTTGGAGCCGACGCGGCGGTTCCACGTACAAATGTGATTTGACGTCAAAAGATTCGGACTGCCGAAGGCGTTGGCCAAGCGCTGCAACCAGCCGTCGAAGTCGATGGCGGCGGTGCCGGCCGTAGTCGCGCGTGAAAAGACCACGGCCTGCGGGCCGTAATTGTTATTGATATCGCCCAGCCGGAGCGCGGCGAGATTTAGTGCTTGTTCCCAGGTAACGCGCACCCATCCGGGATCGGGATCACCCTTGGGGCGCGTGCGAACCATCGGGTAAAGCAGACGATCGGGCGAATAGACGATTTCCGGAGCAGCAGTCCCTTTTACGCAAACGCATCCGTTGGGATGATCGGGGTCCGCGTTGACGGCGACGAGCTTGCCATTATCAACCGTCGCCAAGACACCGCAGCGCGACGTGCACATGGCACAGTAGGCGTGAATTGTTTCAGTCGCGATAAACAGGAACTCCTGATTGGAGGGGAGAAAGACGATTCATCACGCCCGTGGAAAAGACTAAAGTATCTACGGTAAAGATCGCAAAAAGCTCAGCGAAACAGTTCACGAAATGTCTTGTTCACCTCCACGGCTTTTTGCCCGAGGTCGATGTCCGTCATCAGCAGTTTGTGCTGTTTGAGAATCTTACCGTATTTCGAGTCGACGTCGTCGCGGATCGGCACCCGGCCGTATTGGTTGATCACTTCCTGGCCCTCCTTGGAGAGCAGCCATTCGATGAACAGTTTGGCCGAGTTGGGATGGTTTGGCTGCGACGGGAGAGAGACGGCGACGGTGTAGGTGATCACCGGTTCGAGGCCGAACCAGTCCACGGGCGCGCCCTTGGATTTCATGGCTGCAACGGAATATTCGTAAACCCCGGCGGCAATCGGAAACTCCCCGGCCGCGAGCAGTTGCAAAACCAGCGTATTGCCTTCCCGCAGCGTGGGGTTCAGCGCGGCAAGCTTTTCCATGTACGGACGGCCCTTGAGCTTGAGCAGCATGGCGAACCACTCGATCTTGTTGGCATCGATGGCGATGGAGTCTTTCCAGCGTGGATTCAACAGCTCGTCGTAGGTCTTTGGAACATCCGCCCTTTTGACTTGCCGCGAGTTGTAGCCCAAGAGTGTCCCGCTGGCGTAAGCCGAGGTCCAAAAACCTTCGGGGTCTTTGTACTGCGCGGGAAACGAAGCTGACTCCATCGGCGTGTAAGGGCTCAGCGCACCGCGCTTCTTCAGAATATCGGTCTCGATGACGCTGGTGTGGATAACGTCGGCGATGTGCTGTTTGGCCCGTTCCTCGAACAAAATTTTGCTGACCAGCTTTTGCTTGCCGGTGCGGAAGAATTCCGTTTTGATAAACGGGTAGCGCTTGTTGAAGACGGCAAAGTACATCTGCAACTGCGGCGCGGTGGCCGAGGCGTAGACGACCAGTTTGCCTTCCTTCTTGGCGCCGGCGATCAGTTGCTCTTGAGTCTGGGCGCCGGCCAGGGACGCGATAAAAAGCAGAGTCAATAGTCCGACAAACGTTGTTTTCATCCATCCTCCGTTAGCCGCCAAGTTAATGGAGTCGGCGTCTCCCTGTCAATGGTGTCACGCGCGCTCAATATTACTCACTGCATTCGAAGTGACGAATAAGGAACTTACCGACGGTCTTTCCGAGCAAAGCAACAAGGTCACGGGGCCCGACAGTGCAGAGTCCGAGGCGCATCGACAAAGCCGATTTTTTCCATTAGGATTAAGAAAAATTTGCGAGGTCCCAATAAGTCATGGCTACGCCCGATTTCGTTTATCAAGATCCATTGCCGCTTGAAAAGGATACCACTGAATATCGGCTTCTGACCAAGGAATACGTGTCCGTCACCAAGTTCGACGGCAAGGAAATTTTAAAAGTCGAACCCGAAGCTTTGACCCTGCTCGCCAACGCGGCGCTACGCGATGTCTCGTTCTTGCTGCGCACGGCGCATTTGGAAAAGGTCGCGGCGATTCTCAAGGATCCGCAAGCTTCGGACAACGACCGTTATGTCGCCCTGGCGATGCTGCGCAACGCGGATACGGCGGCCAAGGGCATCCTGCCGTTTTGCCAGGATACCGGCACGGCGATCATCCTCGGCAAAAAGGGCCAACAAGTTTGGACCGGCGTCAAGGACGAAAAGTATATCGCCGAGGGAGTTTATAAAACCTACACGGAAGAAAACCTGCGCTACTCGCAGAGCGCGCCTCTCAACATGTACGATGAAGTTGATACCGGCACCAATCTGCCGGCGCAGATCGAAATTATGGCCACGGACGGAATGGCCTATCAGTTTCTGTTCGTCACCAAGGGCGGCGGCTCGGCCAACAAAACGATGCTCTATCAAGAGACCAAAGCGCTGCTCAATCCGGCGAGTCTGGAAAAGTTTCTTACCGAAAAGATGAAGACTTTGGGCACGGCCGGTTGCCCGCCTTATCATTTGGCGTTTGTCATCGGTGGTACTTCGGCTGAGGCGTGCCTCAAGACCGTCAAACTGGCCAGCACCGGCTACTTGGATCACCTGCCGACGACGGGAAACGCGCAGGGGCGAGGGTTTCGCGATACCGATATGGAAAACCGAATGCTCGAACAAGCGTACAAGTCCGGCTACGGCGCGCAATTCGGTGGAAAATACTTCGCGTTGGATGTGCGGGTGATTCGCCTGCCGCGTCACGGCGCTTCCTGTCCGGTGGGCATGGGTGTTTCCTGTTCAGCGGATCGCAACGCCAAAGCGAAGATCAACAAAGACGGTATCTGGCTGGAGGAGTTGGAGCGAAACCCTGGGCGCCTGATTCCGGAAGAATATCGCGGCAAAGTCGCCAGCAACGTGGTTAAAGTCGATATCAACCGGCCGATGAAGGAAATTCTCGCGCAGCTCAGTAAGTATCCGGTGACCACGCAGTTATCGCTGACCGGCACGATGGTCGTGGCGCGCGATATCGCTCATGCGAAACTGAAAGAGCGTTTGGGTAGCGGTCAAGGTTTGCCCCAGTATGTGAAAGATCATCCGATTTATTACGCCGGTCCGGCCAAGACGCCGAAAGGAATGCCCTCCGGCTCCTTCGGACCGACCACGGCCGGGCGCATGGACTCATACGTCGATCTCTTTCAGTCGCATGGCGGCGCGCTGATCACGCTGGCCAAGGGCAACCGCAGCCAGCAGGTCACCGACGCCTGCAAAAAATACGGCGGCTTCTATCTCGGCTCCATCGGCGGCCCAGCGGCGATTCTCGCCAAGGAAAATATAAAAAAAGTCGAAGTGCTCGAGTATCCCGAGCTCGGCATGGAAGCGATCTGGAAGATCGAGGTCGAAGATTTTCCGGCGTTTATCCTGGTCGACGACAAAGGCAACGATTTTTTCAAGCAGATCCTGCACTAATGAAATTGTCCCGCACCGGTTACTTCGGTGCGGGGACAGGCAACTCGCTCGACGCCGACTTCAGGAGAAATCCTCCAATTCGAAGCGGTCTGAGCTCACCGAGCGTCCTTCGACACGAACATCGTCGCCTTCGCGCAGGCGATTGAAACGATCGATCACCGACCGCGGCGCATTGAAGGGGACCGCAACGACAACCAAGCGATTGCGCCGATCGCGAATCTCGAAGGTGCCGCGTCGTCGATCGATGTATTCGACTCTTCCCTCGACGCGGTCAAGCCGTCCGACACCGCCTCTGCCGGTTCGATCCTGCACGCTTTCTCTGACGGTGATTGTGTCGGTGTAATTTCGGCCGTCGCGGCCCTGCTGAAATCGAGCCGCAATATAGTCGCCTCGTTCCAAATTGGCGACAGGGTAAGTGCGCTGGCGATAAACGACCTGGGTTCTGTCATCGTAGCGAACAACTGCGTTGCGTCCGGAATCCGTGCGGACGTCAATTTCCCGGGCTTGCGGATCAATATTCTCCACCTCACCGACAATATCGCCGGTGCCGATGCCGCCATAATCGCCAATGCCGTCTATGTGTCCCAGTTCGTGGCAGCCGGCGAAGGCCACCGCCGCCAGAAAGACGATCCCCAGCCAGCGTATTACTGATTTCATCGTTTCCCTCCTCTGGCGGTGGAATTGTCTGCTCAGTTCCACGCCGTACGGATTGAAAAATTTAACGATTCATTTAAAGCATGAAATCTTTTGAGTCTGAGTAGTTTGCTCTTAAATTTAGACATAGCTTTAAATCTATCCGATTTCGACAAGACCGACTTATTTCCATTCGACGAACGGCGATCCATGAAGTTACCGCAGCCAAATTGCTGGGCACGAGTTTTTGCCGGGCGTTCGAAAACGTCAAAAGGGAAAACAGGAGGGACGACCGGGCTGGTCGTCCCTTGATAGATTGACAATTAAAATAAACCGCCTGGAGTGGGCGGTTACAAACAGTAAAGTTTTGCGGCATTCTCGCCCATGATTTTTGCTTTAAGGGCGTCCGAGAGGTCTTTCCGCTCCATGACTTCTTCAACGGTGTGGGGAAATTTGGAGTCACTGTGATTGTAGTCGGTGGCGAAGACCAGGCGGCCGGCGCCGACAAACTCCGCAACGTAGGGCAGCATCTTTTCTTCCATCTCGAAGGCGTAGAACATCTGGCCGCTCTTCATGTATTCGCTGGGCGGCTTGGTGAGCCAGGGCACGGTGGGCTGGAGAATTTCGTAGTGCTCGTCGAGCCGTTCCATCCAGTAGGGCACCCAGCCGCAACCCGCCTCCATGAAGGCAAATCTCAAGCGTGGAAAACGTTCCAGCAAGCCCCCGGCGACGACGCAAAGCGCCGCGATCATTTGCTCGAAAGGGTGCGCCATGGCATGCGTAAACAAGGGATGATCAAAACGCTCGGTGGCCGCCGGCACGCCATCACCGGCGCCGACATGGATGCACACCGGCACGTTGAGGCGCTCGGCCTCGGCAAAGAACGGAAACAGATCGGGGTCGTCGAGATTTTTCTTCGACGCGGAGGTTGGCGGCGCAGCGACCGCGACAAATCCAAGCTCTTCCACCGCCCGTCGCAATTCCTTGACCGACTCCACCGGGTCTTGAATGGCGACCGCTGCCACGCCCTTGAGGCGTCGCGGGTCGGCGCTGCAATAACTGGCCAGCCAATTGTTGTAGACGCGGGCAATGGCGCAGGCGAGATCTTTGTCCTCCGCGAAGGGCAGGCTTAAAAACGGCGAAGTGCCGAACAGCACCGCGGTATCGATGCTTTCCAAATCCATGTCTTTGAGCCGTTGCTTGGGGTCGACCATGCCGGTCGTGGGTTGGGGATGGTGGCTGCGCGGCGCGCCGACGAAGCTGCAACCTTTACCCACCGGCTTGGGCGTCAATTTCCCGTCGATCATCACGAACGTAAAACCGCGATTGTCCTTAACCGTCCTCGGCGCGCGGTCGCGAAAGGGCGCGTCAATCAGATCCGCCCAAGGGATATCCCGTTCCAGTACATGTCCGTCGGCATCAATAATGCGCATAGCCTGTTCCTCGATTACTGTTTAGTTTGAGGTTTTTGTTTATTTCAGCGCGGGCAAAAATTCCAACCGAGCCTCGGCGCGCGCATGCGCCTGCTGGCCGCATCCACGTTGGCGCCGAATTATTTTAATTCAAAGAGCTATTTTACCTGGCCAGGAAAGAGTTTGGCGGCGTAGTCGTGATTTACTTCCTTGATCAGCGTATTGTCGTAAAAACGCTCGGTGTCTAACTTGGCGGCTTTGGGATTTTTGGAAAAATCGAGCACCAATCGAATCGCTTCCGGATCGACGGTCATGTCTTTGTTCCAAACCTTCGCCCCTGCCTGATAGCTTTCTTCCAAGAGCTTGGCATCGTTAATTTTACTTTTCTGGCTGAGAACCTTCCGCGCGTAGGCTGGGTCGTCGAGGCAGCGCTTGACGCCGTCCAGGTAGCCCATCAGAAATATTCTCAAAGTGTTGGGGTTTTTCTGGACAAAGGATCGCGCCACCCCGGTGCCGGGCCCGATAATCTTAAGCCCCCGGTCGTAAAAATCGATGATCACCGGGAAGCCTTTGCTGCGCGCCACTTCGGTTTGCGGCGGCGTGATGATCACGCCGTCGGCATTACTGACGAGAAAAGTCGACAGAGCATCCGGCGGACCCTTGTGGTAGAGGAGCTTGATGTCTTTGCCGATTTCCATGCCGTGCTCCTTGGCGGTCTTGCGCATGGCGATCTCGCCGAATGCGCCCACCGAAGTGGTCGCCACCGATTTGCCGCGCAAGCTCTCGAAAGTCGTCAGTCCCTTTTGGCCGAATAATACTAAAGTGCTGCGGTCCACCGACGCGGCGATATAGATGATATCCGAGCCGCCGACGTGAGCATGGATCGTCGCGGCACCGCCCTGATAGATATCGATTTTTCCGGATACCAGTGCTTGCGCCGACGCGGTCGCGCTCAACCGGCTGATGTGGACATTGACCCCGCGTTTTGAAAAATCGCCGGCTTCCTGGGCGAGAAGTATCGGAAGATAAAGCGGTCCGTAGGCCGCGATGGCCACTTCAAGGCGGTTCTTCTCGGGCTTAAGTTCTCCGCTCTCGGCTGCGTTTAGCACGCTGTGGAATAATGCCAGAAACCCTAGGGCGATGAGGATTAAGAACTTGAACGATCTTGTGTTAGTTTGCGACATTGCGATTTCTCCAGATAACAATTCCAATTAACTCACTTGGGCGCCAGGATGGCAGACTGGAACATTAGTTTGAGTCAAGAGCATATCTAAGGCCATACCGGAAGTCGTGCAAAATTGAAAGAGAGTTCAAGATAGTCTGCGTCCTATTTACAGAATCGCGTCAACCGACGGCCGCGTTTTCATGCGCTCGAGCCAAGCGCCCAGGCGCGGCAATGACGGCGTCGGCAGGGCGCCATAGCTCTCCGCGCGTAGCAGGCGGGGCAGGATGGCGATGTCGGTAAGACTGAGTTTGCCAAGGAAGAAAGCCTGATCGCCCAGCGCAGCTTCGAGGTATTGGAGCAGGTCGCGCAAGCCTCGGCGCTTTTCGTCGATTATTTTCGGGTCACGCTCGGCCGCAGGTTTGCGCATCTCGCCGCGCAAATCCCAGTAAGGGGCGTGGGTGTAGTTGATCGCGTAATCGGTCAGCACGCGTCCGCGCGCGCGCAGGTAGGGGTCGTTCGGCATCAGCGGCGGGGTCGGATATTTTTCGTCCAGATATTCGTTGATGATACAGGACTCGAACAGCACCTTGCCGTCCTCGACGAGCACGGGAATCTTGCCATAGGGATTGAGCTTGAGAAAATCCGGCTGCTTTTGCTCGCGGGCGGCGAGCCGCACCGGCACGCCATCCCAGCTGAGGCCCTTTTCGGCCAGCGCGATTTTGACGCGATCGCAGTTCGATGACGGAACGTCGTGATAGAGCGTGATGGACATAGTTATCCTCCTATCGTGTACGTTGAGGGTCTAAAAGTCGGCCCATTTTTTCTACTATCAAGAAATCCAAGATTTGTAACCAGCGGGTAGCAATGTCGTTTGGATCGAAAGTGGAATCGCGCCTGAAAAAAGATTCCCGGCTCCGCTCGGAATGATATATTTTGTGCGTGGGATGTCACCCCGAACAAAGAGAGGGATCGATAGCCAAGCCAGAACTCACTGGCGCACGCGCTTACTGACCAACAACACGGAGCCGATGATCAAGCCGGCGGCGAGCAAGCTGCGCAGGGTAAGAATTTCATTGCCGAGAAAATAACCGAGGAGGATTGCCACAAGGGGATTCACGTAGGAATAGGTCGCGACCAGCGTTATCGGTGCGACGCGGAGCAGCCACGCGTAAGAAATGAAAGCGGCCGGGCCGACCAAGGTCAAGTAGGTCCAAGCATAGACCGAACGCGAAGAAATTGCGCTCCAATCGAAATCGGCAAATTCGCCGAAGCCGTAGGCAAGCAATATCTGGGCGGCACCGCCCACCATCATTTCGATGCCTGTGGTCAGCAATGGCGAAGTGGGCAGTATAGAGGCCTTGCCATAGATCGAACCGATGGCCCAGAAGCAAGACGCTACGAGGACGACGATGGCGCCATGAAGATTTTCCACGCTGGCCTGATTGGCGGTCCAGCCGATCAGCAACACGGCGCCGCAAAAACCGATCATGATGCCGAGCAGAGCGACTCTGCTCGGTTGCTCGCCGCCGGGACGAAGAGCGTCGATCAAAATCATCCAGAGCGGCACGGTGGCGACCAATAACGCGGCGAGGCTGGAAGGAATGAACTGCGCCGCCCAGACCACGCCGCCATTGCCGCCGACCAATAAAAAGATTCCGATGATCGAAGCGTTGCGCCAATGGGTTGGCGTCGGATTCGGATCCCCGGCAAGACGGCGCCAAACGTACAAAAATGCGCCAGAGATGGTAAAGCGCGCCGCAGCCGATAAAAATGGCGGGATGGTTTCTACGGCGAATCGGATGGCGAGATAAGTCGAGCCCCAGATAAGATATACAGCCGCTAGCGCTGTCCATATCCCCAGCGCGGTCGCGCGATATTGCGCCGCCGGAGCGGCAGCTTGATTCACAGGATTGCGCCCTCCAATCGCAGCAGCCAGTGTTTGGCGGGAAGGCCCGCACCACCGCTGTAGCCGCCGAGACTGCCGTCGCTGGCGATGATCCGGTGGCACGGGATAACGATCGGCACAGGGTTGCGAGCCAACGCTTGGCCCACCGGCCGGCTGGATTTCGGCCGTCCCATTTCTTGGGCGACCCGCTGGTAGGTCCAAACCTGGCCCGGCGCGATGCGGCAAGCCACGTCGAGCACGCCACGTTGAAAAGGGGTGAGTGCGGACAGGTCAACCGGCAGATCGAACGCAACGCGCTTTCCGGAAAAATATTCCGTCAATTGTTCGAGCGTGCGACGCACGGCTTTAGGGTCTTGATCGAGCCGGGCCTGCGGGTCGAGGCGCGCTAGAAAATCGGCTTCACTTCCACCGAAATCCACTGCACAAAGACCGCGGTCGCTCACCGCGACGAAAAGCCTGCCCAACGGAGAGTTCATTTCGCCCCAGCGAATCAACGGCGCTTCTTTTGCGAACCAGCGTCTCACTCGTGCCTGGGAATGCGCGAGTGCCGCCGCTGGCGGTTTGTTGAATGCCGAGCGCAAGCACTTGATCGTTGCCGCTTCGCTAAGCCGGTGTATTTTGGTCATAGCTCCTCCTTGAGCGCGGCGCGCAGGCGCTGGATCGCCTGGTATACGTTGGCGCGCGCGCTCGCTTCCGAACAGTTCAAGATCTCAGCGATTTCGGCGTAGTCCAAGTCTTGCAGATATCGCAGCGTGATACAGGTTTTTTGTTTGGCCGGTAGACTGCCGACGAATATTCGCACTCGTGCCGCAAGATTTTCTGAATCGGCACTGACGCAAGATTTGATCGCATTACGCTCGCGTTCGGTAAACTTCGCGCGCCAATTCTTTACCCGGCGCAACCTGGTCAATGCGCAGTTCGTGGCAATCTTGTAGAGCCACGCTCTGGGATTGCTGTCCAGCCGTAGCCGGTCGTAGTTTTCATAGGCGCGCAAGAAAACGTCTTGGACGAGATCTTCCACATCCAACGCTACGTCCGAGCCTCGCTGTTTTCCCAGGAGCCGCCAAAGATAGGCGAATAGCTCGTCGTGATGCCGGTCGATCAATTGCTCAAAGCGCAATGCCATTCCAAGTATCCGATCTATACCGATATAACTATCGACGGGACCCTTTGTGAAAGCGCGCGTTGGATATTGTTAGAAAAAAATGATGAACGCTCTGTGCGAAACGCTGCGCGGCAGGAACTCAGAAAGCAGGTGACTGCCAGATCAAGTACTAAATTTCGGCCGCCATGCCCTTTTTCTTCAATTCTTCAATGGCGCCGGTGGTCTTGGCGATGGGCACTACACCCATGCCCGAAAGTATTTGCGGCGCTTTGGTGAATTGACAGTCGTCGTAGGGCACGACTTCGATGCGGTTGCCCCAGGGATCGAGAATGTTGACGCGCTCGTTGACGCTTTTGATGCCGAGGCGGTCCATGGCGCGTTTCACGGCTTCCCGATCGTCGACGACCAAGCCGAAGTGTCGCTTGGTGTCGGCAACTTGACTTCGGCCGAGCGTGAGTTGGATGAACTGGTCGCCCAGATCGATGAACGCGTTGCGATCGCTCTTGCCGCGCAAAGTGAATTCGAAGATCGATCCGTAGAATTCCAGCGCCTTGTCCAAGTCGTCTACTTCAAGCACGACATGGTTGATTCCCAGGGCCCGCGCTTTGCTTTCGCTTGCCTCACTCATGGATTTGGTCCTTTTCTTGGCTTGCCTATTTATTCATTTGAGGTTGTGCCGGTGAATGCAGAAATCGTTTGATGCACCATCGCATCTCCGGCGTAACCTGCTCGACCCGGCGATTCCATCTTCACAGTCGTTTTATACCATGAGGAAAGATGCTTTGGTAAAGAAGATCTTCTTTGAGCGGAAATGGCGTCAAAATCAATGACTGGGTGCAACCGGTGCGAACGCAAGTGTACACCGGCGGAGCGCAATCGACCGGTTGAGCTCCGCCGGTGGGTGGAAAACGGCTCTTTCCGAGCGTGTCGAGGCTCTTCGACTCTATGTCAACTAAGCGCTCTTCTTTGAACGATTGACATCCTTTGGCAGGAAATAAGCCGGCGGGATTTTGAAGCCGTACCGTTCTACCCGCTTCATGAATGTAGGCATCACGCCGGTGGCATAAAAATCGCCGATTACTTTTCCATCCTCGTCCACGTCCACCTGGTTGAAGCCGTAGATCGTTTGGGTCGTGATCGCGTTGCCCTCCATGCCGGTGACTTCAGCCATCTCGACGAGCTTCCGCGTGCCGTCGCTCAAACGAGCCAGCTGGACGACGATGTCCAACGCCGAAGCGATTTGCTCCCGCAACGCTCGATCAGGGAGGCCGAAGCCGGCCATGAGCATCATGGTTTCCAGCCGGGAGAGAGCGTCACGGGCGCCGTTGGCGTGAATGGTGCTGATGGATCCGTCGTGGCCGGTATTCATCGCCTGCATCATGTCGAGCGCTTCGCCGCCTCGCACTTCACCGACAACGATGCGGTCGGGCCGCATGCGCAGGCTATTGCGCACCAAATCACGCTGCGTCACCATTCCGATGCCTTCGATATTCGGCGGGCGGGTCTCCAGCCGCAGCACGTGCCTCTGCTGCAACTTGAGCTCAGCGGAATCTTCGATGGTCACGATTCGTTCTGTGGCCGGAATATAGTTCGATAGGCAGTTAAGTAGTGTGGTCTTCCCCGAACCGGTTCCACCTGAGATCAAGATGTTCAAACGCGCCTTGACGCACGCCTCTAAGACCTCGGCAATGTGCGGCGGCACGGAATTCAACCTGATCAGGTTGTTCATGGTCAAGCGATCGACGCCGAACCGTCGAATCGACAAAATCGGGCCGTCCAACGCAAGCGGCGGAATGATGGCGTTTACCCGCGACCCGTCAGGCAGGCGGGCATCAACCATGGGCGAGTGTTCGTCGACTCGGCGACCGACCGCGGTGACGATTCGTTCGATGATTTGCATCAAGTGCGCATCGTCACGAAAGCGCACGTTGGTCTCTTCAAGTTTGCCGTGGCGCTCGACATAAATGCTGGCGTAGTTGTTAACCAGAATGTCGGAAATTTCGGGGTCTGCCATCAGCCCTTGCAGCGGACCGAGGCCAAAAATTTCGTGTTCGATTTCAACCACCAGGCGCCTACGATCGTAAAGGCTCAGTGCCAACGGCTCCGACATGACCATGTCTTCAAGGATGCGACGAACGTCCGACTCAATTCGGGGGGATTCCCGCCCGGAGATTTTGCTTAAATCGATGGTATCGAGAAGCTTGCGATGAATTCGCAGTTTGAGCTTTTCGTAGGTTTCATGGCCGAGCGGCGTCCCGGCCAAGCTCAATGGGCCGAGATCGTCTCTTTCGTCGGTTAATTGCTTCAATGGAGTTTTCATGTATCGCCTCCGTTCGAGCCGCTCGTCCATTGGGGAATTGACGCAACGGCCGTGCCATTATCCTAAGGGGAGTTTCGGCATCTTGAAAACGCCATCAAACCGAAGTCACGGGGTGAAGTCGCCTCGCGCCCCGCGACATCTACAAGGCAAAACAAAAATTCCGGGTATTTAGAATCGTTCCCGAGACCAAGTACGACGTAAAGCCTTCCACGAGTGCCTTCAACCCTATTGAGTGTGATGAAAGTCAGCCAAGGCTTGAATCGTTCGCGGTATGCTCCCGTGCGTGCGCACATAGCGTTTTGAATACTCTCGTGCTTGACAATTTAACAGCGCTAAATTCCCATTGTTGCGAGTTAAGCTTCAAGTATTCTCAAAGAATAAGCGGGCGCCTATGGCGATCAAGGCACCACCATCCAGGCACAATTTACGGTGAAGTCGAAGCGCCCGGGCAGGCCACTCAACCGACCCAGCTGTAACTTAAGCGAGAAAATGCACTGGCAATTCCCTTAAAACACGTGGCCGGGGCTTGGAAGAAAATTCGGCACGGAACTGTCGAGCACGCTGGCGAGCGGGGTAAACAAATCACCTCGATACAGAGTCGCCAGCTCCACTTGGCCGAGATGGGGCGCGGCACGCTCGTGCCGGCTCTCACGGCTGTAATTCGCCTTCATGCCGAACAGAGACAGTAGATAATTCGCGAGTTCAACGCGCGACAACGCCCGTGTCGCCGCGACATGCCGGACTCCTGTCTCGCTGCTGTCGGCCAACCGCATGACACGATCCGATAGATCGTCGGCCCAAACCACGGAACGAGACTCGTCGTCAACGATGGTGACGGGAAGATTTCGTTGCATGCGATAACGCAGCCAGTCCCAATGGCCGGTGCGACCTGTAGGTGACGGGCCGATGGGCAGGCCGACACGAATCACCAGTGATCCCGTCCGTTCGAGTACCAGTGCTTCCGCATTCACGCGAGTCCTGCCGTAAACGCTGATCGGACAGGGTGGTGCTGCCTCGTCGTAAACGCCGTCGCCGCCGAACACGTGATCGGACGAAACGTAGACGAATCTGGTTTTCGCCGGTAGCGCAGCCAGCACACGGCGCACATGTTCGACGTTGATTTCCCGCGCCCAGCCCGGCGCCGCTGTGCATTTCGGCACGTCGCAGACGGCGTGGCAATAAAGCAAGACGTCAGGTTGGTAGTGCTCGAACAGCGCGATAGACCAAGAAGGGTCCGCCAATTTGAGCATTGGCCAATGACACACGCTCTTCGCACGCGACCCCGGTGTGATGAAGGGCAATATCCGCCGTGGAAACATGCGCGCGAGATTGAAGCCGAGGATCGATGTGGCGCCGAAGAGCAATGTCGATTGAGTCACGAGGGATCAGATGCGGGTGGTTGATTGCTACGACGCATAAGCAGTGTACCGGATGCCCAGACTGAGAACGAAATCAACCGAAGCAAAGGGCCGAGAGGTGATCATGTGTGGCCGTTCCGTCCATTGAGCAGCGCTTTGCCGTTGGCGGTAAGAGTGACCTGTGGATCTTGGCAGGTTTCATGCCGGTTGACTTGAATATAACCCTCAATCATGGCGTCTTCCCAGATCGTCTGCCGTGGGCAGTGGCTCTGCCATGCCTCCATCGCCTCGCTGTAGGTCCGTCGCCGCGATGATAGCCAGGAAAGAAGCTCAATCATCAACAAGTTTTCCGATTCAGGCATGGTCCCCTCCGAGACCCTCGACTAACGCTGAATCCGCGCTACGACATTGGTTCAGTAAGATTTGCCGCATATCGGACTGCAGAGAATGATTCCTCGCTTCCGCTCGGAATGACAACGAAGCGACCGATGCGTCATCTCGAACCAAGTGAGAGATCTTTTGCTGACTCAATCTCGACCTGCGCTACTTTACCAAAAGCGCTGCCCGAGTGTAAATTCTACCGGCTTTTGGGCTCGGCGCGCACGTGGAGCTTGGGCGGAGCTTGGTCGAAATATTTGAACAGCGCCGGGCATAGCCAGCCTTCCATGTCGAACTGCGGGCAGTGGTACCAGTTGCCGCCGAGTTCTTCGCGGCGCCACTGCAGCTCCACGGTAGAACCCGGAAACGGCGCGGCGGAAAAGAGCAGGCGAAAGCCGTTGTCGGCGTCCGGTATGAACGCGACTAGGCGGTCGATCATGCTGTCGATGCCGGAGATGAAGGGCTCGCGCACGAGACCGACGGCAGGGTCGTCGAAGACCCACATGCCTTCATACTTGTAAGGCGCGATCACGCCGATGTTGTTCATGGGCGGATCAATGCGCCGGCGGCACTGCTCAAGATTTCCGGCCAGCGAAATATTTGCCGTACTTCTCCGACACTTTATGCTTCAATGCGTCACTCGCCGCCGAGGCTTTGGGAAAATCTTTGGCCCACTCGTAGGGTTTTGTGGCGTCAATGACGGCGCGGGTGCTGAAGCCCTTCTGATCTTTCGGAATAACCGGGTCGAGCGGGCCGCTCCAGGCGCGCCGAATGAAGTCGGTGTCGTTAGCCGGGTCCGATCTGGTGCACATGGCCCAGAGCACGTCATTCATGTCGTAGGGATCGATATCGTCGTCGACCACCACGACATAGCGGCCGAGATAAGCGCCTGATTGGCATTGGGCGGCGATCATCGCCGCCTGCTTGGCGTGGCCGGGGTAGCGTTGCTTGATCGACACGGCGGTGAAAAACCTTCCCTGGTAGCAGCCCACGCCGCGCACGTCGGGCACGCCGGATTTGTCCAGGTGATCCCAGATAAACGCCGAGCGCAGCAGCCCGTCGTCGGCGCCGCCAGGCGGGCGCGATGATGGGGCGGCGGTGATGATCGGACTGGTCCGGTGCATCATCCGTTTCACTTTGAGAATCGGCTCACTGCGCTCGCCACTGGCGTAATAGCCGGTCCACTCGCCGTAAGGACCTTCCCGTTTCTGTTGGTCGGGAAGAACTTCGCCTTCGATGGAGATTTCGGAGTACGCCGGGATCGGCAGGCCGGTGTGTTTGCCGAGTATGACGTCGAACGCGTCGCCGCGGATGCCACCGGCGTAGTCGTATTCGGATTTGCCCCAGGGCATGTGATTAGCGGCGGTCATGAGCAAGAGCGGGTCGTCGCCGAAGCTGATGGCGACGGGAAATGGTTTGCCTTGGTCGAAATACTTTTGGCGCATGATGCGGCCGTGCTTGCCCGGCGAGATATAGAGCGCGAGAGTGTCGCGGTCGTGCACCATGACGCGATAGCAGCCGAGGTTGACCCAGCCTTCGTCGATATCGCGCGAGATCACGAGGTGTGCCGTGCCGAGGTAACGGCCACCGTCGTCTTCATGCCACCGCGGCACCGGCAACGAGAGCATATCGATTTCCTTTCCCTCGAAGATGTTCTCCATCACCGGGCCGCTCTCGACGATGCGCGGGGGAATGAATCTTTGATTGTTGAGCCGATCTTTCCAGGCTTGGATGAACTGGTTGCGGCCGTAGTCAAGCGGCAGGTGAGTCGTGAGACACTGGCGCTTCAAAGACTGATGATGCACGCCGACAAGCACGCGATGGTCGGCCGGGTAACCTTTGATCTGGTCGAAGAGAATCGCGGGGTAGGGCTCGTTGCGCGCGTAAACTTCGGTGATGGCGCCCATTTCGAGATCCCAATCAGCGCCGGGAACGCGAGTAAGCTCGCCGAACCTTTCGACTTCAGTGATCCAACCGCGTAAATCGGAATAAAGCATCGCTGATCCTTCCGAAAAATGTGAAATCTTCTACCGGTCAACTCCGCCGAGCGATCATTTTTTATAGGGTTTTCAAGATCGAATAGGGGATTCGTTTCGATCGTCGATTGCCTGGATAGACACCTGTGTCTGTCCTTTTCGGACGGCGACCCCACCGGGTCGCCCCTACAATATTTGTCAAACCAAATTTGTCAAACCAAACCGCTGGGGCTCCCTCACTGTTTCGGATGGGCCGGCGCTTGCCTGCGTGAGGCGCAATTGCGGCACTTACAAAGGGGCGCATGGCCATAGGCTCTCTCGGGCGTTCCTATAGCACTTCCATCCCGAGTTCCAATCCAGATACTCCAGACCGTGGAAGTTCTTCTTATAATCGTAGGAAAACGGCTCGCGATAGGCGTAGCCCGGGTAGTAATAACGAAAGCCCTGCCCGCGCGAGAAATGGATCGAATAAAGCATCATCAGAATTCCCAAGCTACGTTTCGCCTCCACCGGATCGAAAATGGCGTAAACTGCCGAGGTCGCGTGTTTGCCGATATCGAGAAAAGTCACACCGACGACTCGCTCATTGAGAGATATACAGAGCTCGAGATTGAGACAGGGCACGGATCCGGGGACGGGCGATAAAAACTCCTTAAGCGACGCTGGAACATTCTCACGAAAGCGCAGGCTGTGTTTGCGAAACAATTCTTCTTTGGTTTCGTCGATCGTGGACCGCCGCAAGAGCACTTTTGTGTCTCGATTCTTCACCAGCACGCGCTTCTGGCTTCGCGTCAGCGAAACACGACCCAGATCGATCCTCAACGGCAGAACGTTGAATTGTTTACCGTCGTGCACCGCAGTTCGATAGCGGAAAAAATAGATGCCGAAATGGCGCCACCCCTCGGCCCAGTATTGGTCCATTTCGGCAGGAGAAGCTTCCAGGGTGAGTAAGTTTTGGTCGTCGTTTGCTGAATTCATATTGAGCCATGCATGATACGATTCATGGGCACGAGGTATTTTACAGATTGAACGATCATGTCGAAAGAGACGCAGGAGCTATTCGGAAGCGGCCTCGGCACAAATCTCGGGAGCCGGGCTTTCGCTGTCGAAATCGGACGGAGTTTCGCGGAAACAAATAGTCATGGATGGCTGCGCACGAAACTCATGATGCGCCCTCGGGGAAACCGTGACTCGGTGCCTGTGAACTGCTGCCGCCGTTCCGTGCGGGTATAGCCCTGGGCGGACATCTTGGTATTGAACTGGCCACAATACATGCGTCCCGGATCGGTCATGACCACGTGCGCGGCCATCTTCGTATGACCGGCGAGAAAGGCGGCAAGCAGCGAGGGGTGATCACGCTCATAAAGGATGTCGCTGCCGATGACGAGGTCAAATCGGCCGAGATCGAGATTGGGCTCCGCCCATGGGGCATTCCAGAACTTTATCGGCGCCAACCCGTTCAATTCCGCGTTGTAGCGCAGGAACTCTTCCGCCAGAGGATGATAGTCGCTGGCCGTGATATTCGCGCCGCGCCGCTGCAGTACCAAACTGCTAAGGCCGATGCCGCAGCCGACCTCAAGAATGCTCTTTCCGTCGACGGTAAACCGACTCATCTCCTGCGCTAGGGCGATCCCTGCGGGCCAGACGACACCGAACATCGGCCAAGACGCCGAAGAAATACCGGCCCGATCGGCACTGCCGTCAGGGTCCCAGAACTGTTGCCGGTCGCGCAGTGAACGGATGTGGTAATGGTCGTTGCCGATTCGGTGCGTGACGGTCTCGACCGAGTAACCCGGCATGGAAGAATCTCCTTCGGCGTCTTTCAAGGGACGCTCTGCTTTGGGTGGAGATGTGTTGATAAAAATTTCGTTTCGGCGATGCAATTCGACTTCTTCGAGCAACTCGTTGACGCTAAGATCCAGGGCATCGTCGCGGCGCTTTCGCCGATATGGAAATGCTCAACGTTGGATCAGATAAAGGAGTTGCAAGAAATCCACCGGGCCGAATGTATCGGCCATCGCCAAAAGGCCGGCTCGTGGATTTCATGTTCAGTGAGCTGCTCAATAGGGTCGTGACCGACTGTGAGTATGGCACGCCGATGCAGCCGGGTAAAGCTGAAGACCCATAGCCTGGAAGGCTCGTTTAACCCTGGTGGTCCTGTGAATGACGCTTGATAGTTAATTTTTTTGGTCGCGCCAAAGGTTCGGCTTGAGGATTACGTTTTGTCTGATTTTAGCAGTCGACTAGCGGCGCGACCGTTTCCTGGAAACCTGTCAGTTTTGTTTTAACTCGTCCCTGACCGGTGATCGTTGGTCGAAATCGTCTTAAAACCCAAGTTTCCCGCCGTCTGCACGTAGGCAAACAGCCGCTCCAAGGAGGGCCCCGGTTGGCGAAATCAATGACCGGAAGATGGGCGCCGTAGGCCAAATCTTCAATCCTCTTCGTGCGCCGGTTATTAACGAAGCTATCGGCTGTGCGAGAGTGCCATTAGTGGCATTCACTAGAGCGGCCGCTGCGACAGGGCGCCGCGGTCCGACGGTTTGGACGATAAATCTCGCCCCATTCGGAGCGCGGCCTCAACGCCTTGGTAGTAACCGGGAAGGTCGGTTAGCGGGCGATAACCCATGCGCTTGTAGAAGAGCTGGGCTGCTTCGTTGCCCGCGCGCACTTCCAGCGCGACGTTGAATATGCCCGCGACGACGGCGCACTTTTCGAGCCACTCAAGAAGTTGCCCCGCAACGCCTAATCGACGATACGCCGGAGCTACCGCGAGCAGGTCCAAGTGAGCATTGTCGTCGCCGTAGCGCATGATCGCAAACCCAACGATTCGACCGGTAGTGCGCGCGACGAGGACATTGACGTCAGGATCGCGAATGCTCGCCGCGACCCGCTCCGCCGTCCATCTCCATCGCAAGCCGTATTCGATCAAAATCCGCGACATGTTGGCGATCGCGGCGGAGTCCGATGGCCGCGCCAATTGTAACGACAGATCAGAGTTGATCATGAAGCTTGAAACCTAAAGGTTGTGCTTCCAGCGGTTCGACAATAATTTCGGCGGCGATCAAACCTATATACTGATTGCATCCGGTTGCAGAGGAAGATTATTTTTCCAGCCCTTTTTGTTCCAGCTCTTTTTTGACCTCTTCGACAAATCTTAAATCCATCAAGCGCTGGGCGGGTACCGGTTTGGCCATTTTCATCGGCACGCGAATCTCGTATTCTAAGATATTTTTGATGCCTTCCGCCGAAGGAACGCCGGGCACGCCAGGGGAAAAGGCGTGCACGTAGGCCTTGGTCGCCTCGACGAGCATGGCGCGGTTGATGTTCCCTAGCTGGAGCTTTTTGATCCCGATATCGGCTGCATCTTCGGGATTCTTGCGCAAATACAGCAGCGACCTCACCATGGCGCGCACCCAGCGCTTAATTTGCGCCGGGTTCTCCGTGATTTTCTTGTCGGTGACAACGTAGCCCTGGAAGGGCAGGGGAAACAGATCACCGAGGAATCCAAGGGAATGGAGTCCCTCTTTCTCGGCTACGATCATCCCGGCTGGATCGAGCACGGCGGCTTGCAGCGAGCCGCTTTTGATCGCCGCGATGCGCGCGCCGGAGCTGGTGCCCATGGGGATGCGCGTGATGTCCCTTGCCGACAAGCCGCCGCGCTCAACAAACATCGTCGAAAAGCGATCTTCGCTGTCGCCGATGAGCCCTACGGCTATTTTTTTACCTTTAAGATCGGCGACCTGTTTGATGCTCGGATGTACAACAAAGTACCAAGTCACTTTCTCGGTTTGGTACATGATCGCTTTGAGCTCGGCACCCTTGGCGGCAGCGCGCAAACCGCTGCCGCCGGCACCGCTGAAGTCAATGTTGCCGCTTACAAGCGCGGCGATGGCCGCGGGGCCGCCGATGACGATGGTTTCATTCTCCAAGCCTTCGTCCTTGAAGAATCCCTTCGCTTCGGCGACGTAAATGGAAAGGTAATTGAGGCTCGCGCGCGGTACCGCAGTGCGGATATTTTCCGCAGTCGCGGAATTCGCCGCGATCAAACAAATTGCCAAAGCAATGAATTGGGTAAAACGTAAAACCATATTAGTCCATTTTCCATTTCCCGAATTGTGCCCGCTGAAAGTAGCGCGACGCCGGCCTTCGCAACGATTGGCCGTTAAGGCAGGGTACTATTTACAATAAATAAGCGGCCTTCTACGGTCAAGGGAATTCGCTGCGAAATCCGCTTGATGCGCTCAAAAGACTGCGCGAATAAATTTTCTGACTGGGAAGTGACGCGAGCCCTGGTGCGTTTATTGCGCTGTCCTGAGTTATTTGTTGCCATGCGTCGTCAGGCTGTTTATTTGATCTTGAAAAGCCCTTCTTGCTTTTCCGATGTATCGTCTTCTTCCGGCGACTCCAACATCCCCTGAAACTCCAAGCCTTCGACTTCCGGTAGGGTCTTACCCGCGATCCCTTGAAGATCGCCGTACATGCCGACGGTGGCTTGCATGACGCGGTCGATCTGCTCCTCGCGCTTCGCCCATTGGCGGGTAATGGCTTTTTTCTCGCGCTCCAGATCTTCTTTCATGGAGGAAAATGCTTCGACAATTGCCTGCACCCGCTGGCGAAAGCGCGGTCCGGTGAGATAACCGTAAACCATCTCCATCTTGGTCTGCTGGCCTTCGGACGCCTGGCGGGCAGTGGCAACTTCAATCAGTGTTTGGCGCAAAGAGAGCGCCACCGGCAGAGTGACTTTCGGCTGGGCTACCCAGATTCCGTCGACAAATCCAAAGCTCTCGACGTCTTTCGGCAACGCCTGGCTGATGATGACCGCGACCTCGGCTTTGGCGGCGCGCTGGTCTTCGCGCAGTTTGGGCAACCAGCCGTCGCTCCAGTTCTTAGTCCGCTTCGATTCCCAGAGAATCGTGCCGCAGTGTTGGTTGAGCGGCCCGACAACCTGCTGGAGCACGTCGCCGCCGAACTCGCCCTTGGGCACGGGCTGAATGGTGTCGCGGGGAAATTTGGCGGCAAGCAGAGCTTCGAGTTCCAACTCCTGCACCTCTCCCTGGAGTTGCTGCGATCCCTGCTCGGCGCGCTTTTTCAAGTCTTCGATCTGTTTTTGCATGGCAGTGATGGTCTGGTCTTTTTCCATCACTTTAAACTTGAGCTCTTCCTCGGCTTCTTTCTTAGCCTTTTCCCGCTCGGCGCTGAGATCGGCTTGAACTCTTTTTTCGATCGTCAGCTCCAGTTCGCGCTTGGCGTCGTCTAACTCGCGCTGCTTGCGGATCACCTCGGCTTGGACTTTTTGGGCTTCGGCGAGCTTACTATCCCTTTGTTTCAATAATTCCTGTAAACTACTAAGTTCTTTAACTTTCTGATCGAGATCGTTGCCTAGGACGAGCTTGGCTTTCTGGGCTTCTTCGGCGGCGATGCGGCTTCGCTCGAGCTGGAGCTTTTGCGCGACTTGCTGATCGATTCCTGCTTTGGCTTTTTCGAGCGACTGGGCCCGTTCCGTCAGCGCCTGTTCGCGCTGGGCCATGTCCGTTTCTTTTTGCGCCAGGCGCCGCTCGTAATCGCGTCGCACGGTTTCCAACAACGGCGCGGCAAGCGATTCGGTGAGTTTGATCTCGGTTTTGCACTGAGGACAGACGACTGTCGGTTCGGCCATGACGGACTCCTAAAAAAGCGTGATCGTGGTGCGTGAGTGTGTTGGGACTCGTAAGAGCTTAGCGAAATCGCGACAGAGTGCCAAGCGATGAAGCGATTGCCAATGACGGATTAGCGGAACGTCGAAGCTCCAGATCGGAATCTTACTGGTTCGATGTTTGTGAACTTCTTGCTCTCAGTGAATATGCTGTTCTTAGCTCAACCGAAAGAAGTCCACCGCGTTACCGCAGACCATTTTCGATTTGTCTTCGCTCGGCACCCCGGCGAAGTTTTTGTCGATGATTTTAAGCGACTCCGGCCAGTCGGACTCTTGATGGGGAAAGTCCGAGCCCCACATCAAGCGGTTGACGTTGATCTTGTCGCGGAGTTCGACGCCGACGCGGTCGAATTGAAAACCCCAATAGAAATGCTCGCGAATATACTCGCTGGGCGGCCGCAGAAGTTGCTTGAGACCGAGCAGGCGTTCAGCCCAACGGTGGTGGCGATCGTAGCGCACGTCGGCAGCCTGGAGAAAAAACGGGATCCAACCGATCTGGTTTTCGGCGAAGAAGATGCGGAGCGTTGGAAAGCGATCGAAGAGCCCGGACAAAAGCCACTGCACGGCAGCCACCGAGCCGTTGCCGCGCACCGGACCAAAGCGGCCCACCTGATCGACCAGATCGTGGGTGATTTTTTTCATGACCTCGTCCGATTCTATGGGATATTTAAACAGCGGCGCTTTGCGTTCGCCGGTGCGATCGAGATCGACGTGCACGCTGATCGGCATGCGCAATTCGAGCGCTCGCGCCCAGAAAAGATCGTCTTCATCCGATGGATAAGCTTTGCTGCTGGGAAAGCCTTGAAGTAAAACGGTTTTGAAGCCGTTTTCTGCGCAATAGTTCAACTCCGCGATGATATCGGTTAACGCGCATCCCAATGGCAAGATACCGACACCGATCAGGCGATCCGGATCGATGGCGCAGTATTCTTCGGCCAGCCAGCTATTGTAGGCGCGCACAATGGCTTTGTAGGTGTCGTTGTCTTCAATCCGCCGCCAGAACTTCGGTCCGCCTTGCTGCGAAGGAAAAAGCACTTCGGCGTCGATGCTGTCTTGGTCCTGTTCGCTCACGCGCTGCGTCGCGCTGCCCGTGCCCGGCGTGCCTTCGTAACGGCCGTTGAAAGGAACATAGTTATCCCGTCCCTTGCCACCGTAGAGATCCGCGGCCGCGGCCGCGCGCTTGATGTTATCGCCGATCATCCAAATATCGGTGCCGTCGGCCTGGCGTACCAAACGCGGCGCCAGATCGCGATATTTGCCTGGAACTCGGCCGAGCCAGTGTTTCGAATCGATTTCCAAGTGCGAATCGGCCGAGATGTAGCGGTACTGGCGTGCCATACGAGTTCCTTCGACGGTTATCTATTGCCGATATCCCGGCGAATCTCTGAATGACTAGAGGTTTCGAGATGCGAGATCGTCAGCTTTGAGTGGCGATCATAGCTAAATTGATAATCCCTGCCAAGCGAAAACGCTTTTCATTCGTGACGATTTGGCGCGGAAGCGGTTTCTCCTGAGCGTCATGAGCAGAGTGCAAAATTTCCGAGCCGTTAATCTGCAAATCTAAGTTGCAGGATGTCTTGGCTCCGTCGAAATTCTGTTTCGAATTGAGTCTTTCATTCCTACGCTCGGGCCGCGGCAAAAGAAAACGCGCTGAAGCCTTCTTGAATGAGCTCGATAGTTTGATCCTGCTGCCGGTCGAAATTGACACCGACTGGATTTGCCCGCGCTTCTACCGCGGCTATTTGCTCCTGTAACAGTTTGCGCAGCATGATGATGCCGCGGTCGGCCTCGCCCAAGTGCTCGCGGGCACGGTTGGCAATGGCACCCTGGGTCTCCCATGCCATATGGTCCTGGCTGGCAAAATGATCGAGGTGAAATTCGCCCTGGGAATCTTTCGTCGAGATATATTCTACCGGTGGCAGTTCCGGCTGATTGGGTATGCTGCCGTCCTTGGTCGGGTTGAAACGGAATTGAAACACCTGAGTGTTTGCGTCGTCGATGGGCGTGCGAAAGTGCATGGCATAACCGGTGCGCACCGGGACGAACAGGATATTGGGAAAAATTAGCGGGTGGGGTGCCTCTGGAGGAACGTCCTCGCCGGCGAAGATCCGCCGCTTCTGAATCCCCGCCCAAGTTGGGTTGATCACCAGCTCGAAATCGACTTTGCTCAGCTGCTGATAATGAAAGGGCACATAGTCCTTGCTGCCCTTGAGCTTGAGGGTATGGGAGTGGAGATAGTAGGTGTGGGTTGGATCGACGGAGTTCTCCATGGCTTGCAGCCAGTTGCAGCGCAGCACCTCGCAGACATCGATTTTCTTGATTCCGTCGCGCCGCACCAGCACGTCCCATTTCGGCAGCAAGGGTTTTTTCTCCGCCGGACCGAGGTAAGCGAACAGCATGCCGCCTAAATTTTCCACCGGGTAAGCCGGATGTTGAATCTTGTCCTTGAATCCGGCGGCGGGGTTTTCGAAGGGCTGTTCGAGACACTTGCCGCATGCGTTGTATTTCCAACCGTGATAGGGGCAGCGGATGCCGTCGTCCTCAATAAAACCGTAATAGAGCGATGCGCCGCGGTGCGAACAGCGCTCGGCGACCAAACCGTAAGCACCGCTTCCATCGCGATAGAGCAACAGATCCTCGCCGAGAATCCGCACGCGCTTCTTGGGCTTGGTTTCGGTCAGCTCCGCAGCGGGGGCCAGCGCCTGCCAATAGCGCCTGAGCAGTTGACCGCCGGGGGTGCCGGGCCCGACGCGGGTGAGTAAGTCGTTCTCCTCTTGTGTCAGCATGAACGGATCTCCTGTTGGGGACGCTAATTTTTAAGCTCGGCGGCCGACATGTCTTACTGCTGCGAAATTACGTGAAAGCGTGGCGGACTGTCAACTTTAATAGGCACTTTAATAGGCATGAGGCATGGGGCGAAAGGCGCGAGCACGAAGGAAGGGTCGAAGGCGGAAGGATGGAATAGGGAGGAGCCGTCGCGATGGTTTTACGGAAACTTGGACCTAAGCACATGACGAGCGTAGACGTCGGTGCGGCGGTTTTGCAGCAGCGGTAATTTTTTCCGCGTCTCGCGCACCAAGTTCAAATCGAACTCTACGACTGTTACGTGTTCTTTTTCGCCGAGTTCGACCAGAACCCGGCCGAGCGGATCTACCACCATGCTGTGGCCGATGTAGATATTGCCGGTTTGATCGGGGGCGATGACGTAGCAGCCGTTTTCCAGAGCTCGGGCCTTGATCATGGTTTGCCAATGGTCGATTTTGAGATCCCCCGCCACCCAACCGGATGGCGCCAGCAAGAGATCGGCGCCTTGAAGCGCCAGCAGGCGTGCCATTTCGGGAAAGCGCAGGTCGTAGCAGATCATCATGCCGATCCGGTTGTCTCCTAAGCTAACCAGCGGCGCGAGATCGGCGCCCGGTTGGAATTTATCTGACTCTTTAAATCCGAAGGCATCGTAGAGATGCAATTTCCGATAGACCGTGGCGATCGTTCCCATCGCATCGATATAGACCGCGGTATCGAACACTCTATATGGCGCTGGGGAAGTTTCATAAAGCGTCGCCAAAACGCTGATGCCGGCGAACTTAGCGGCATCGCACAGCGCCGAGACAAACGGGCCGTCTAACGATTCAGCGATCTCCGCCAACTCCGCGGCGCTTTGGCTCGGGGGTGAAAACGCCATCAAAAATTCCGGAAAGGCGATCAGCTCGCCGCCTTTGGCCTTGGCTTCATGGATCAATTCGTTGGCGCGGCTGAGATTTTCTTTTTTCCTAGTGGATGAGGCGATTTGAGCGAGAGCGATTCTGTTCATCGGCTTTCGATTCCCACATAATAAGCCAGCGCGATATTGCGACTGGAATAAATTTCTCACCCACGCTATCCAAGGATGTAACGCGCGTCAACCGTCATGGCGGTGTTCGGCATGACGGGCGTCGGGAAATCGTTTTCGACGACTGTTGTCAAGGGTTTTTGTCGGCCGGAATCTCGCAGCTGATCGCGCTGCAAGGCACAACATCGCATGCCGTTACCCGAGGTCACCCCCCCGACTGCAACGTCTCGCCTTAGCTAACGTCTGCTTGGGTCAGTTCTTGAGCGCGCTGGACTCGCGCTCGGTCAATGTCGCGCTGCCGACGTTGTCGGTCTATTTCAACGCATCGATGGCATACGTCCAGTGGATCCCCTCGCCTATCAATTGACGATCGTGGGCCTGGTGCTGAGTATGGCGCGACTCGGCGACATGCTCGGCCGCAAACGGATCTACTCCTGGGGATTCGTCCTCCTTGGCGTCGGCTCGGTATGCTGCGGTTTGAGTGCGCAACTATGGCAAATCATCGGCTTTCGGGTGATCGAAGCGGTTGGCGGTGCCTTGGTTTTGGCCAACGGCCGGGCCATCGCCTCGGCACTTTACGCTCAAGAGGGCCTCGGGCGGGCGCTCGGCATGATGTCGATGTCGTTTCACCTGGGTTATATCACCGGGCCGTCGGTGGGCGGCTTGTCTTTGACCTCGGCAAACGTCGCCAATGCCATGGGCGTGGCGGTGGGCAGCGTGCTGTTTCTTCGCTGGCTTAAGTTCCACGGCTTAGCCGACGCCGTCGTGCCGCCCTATACCGAGTGGGGAGCAGCGCCGGAAATCTTCATTCGGTCTTTTCAGCATTCCTGGCACGTCATCGCGACGCTGGCGGCGATTGCGATCATCACCTCGGCGATGCGCGGAAAGGATCGGCGAGATAAAAATTAAAAAGGCTTGGACCTGGAATATGGGAGGGGGGGCACCCCAAAACTCAAGTACACTAAATTTCAGTATTCGAGCGACAGGCCAGATTTTTTCTTTTTGACGTTGTCGAGAACTTTCGCGCCGAGCGCCACGTCCGCTACGCCTTGGCCGGCGTTATTCTTGTAAAAAGTGATTTGCTCCGCTTTGGTGCGACCCTCTTTATCGCCGGCAAGAATCGCGCCGATTTCGATCAACTGCTCCCACTGGATCACGCCGCGCTGGACCGGATCGAAAATATCCGCCTGCTCGTCTTGCAGCGCTTGCTGGACTGAGACAATGCCGTGGACATCGCTGCGCGCCAGCGTGGCGTCGTCGGTTTCGCGCCGCTTGGCGGCGGTGAAGCCGCCCTTGACCAGACCGACGTTGCTGCCGACGATGGTCGTGACATGCTGGCCGGACTTGAGCCAATTGCCGTCGAATACCGGCACGCTGGAATTGGTCGCGGTCAAAATAATATCGACGCCGCGCACGGCTTCTTCGGCGGACGTCGCCGGCGTGATATTGAGGTTGGTGATCGGCCCCATTTCTTCGACAAACTTTCTGCGGTTTTCGGGATTGCGGCTATAGACTTTGACATGTGTGAGCTTGCGTACCTGCATGAGCGCGAGCAGATGATTTTTTGCCTGGCCGGCGGCGCCGAACAGGCCGACACTGGTGGCGTCGGGACGGGCGAGCAGGTCGGTGCCGACAGCGCTGGTGGCCGCCGTGCGTAATCCGGTGACCGCGACGTTGTTCGGCAGCTCGCTGCAGGTGATCTCGCCGACGATGATGCCTTTGAGCTCGCCTTCAGCGGCGTCGTAGAGCACGATCACCGGATGGTTGAGACGCGGGTAGACCTGCTCCTCGGCCATCGGTTTGACCCATTCGCAGTGGGTCATCAAGCCGGTCGCTTTGGCCGCGGGCACGCCGCCCTGATGCACGCTCACGCGCACGCCGGTGGGAATATGAATTCGGCGCCGCGGCGCGTTGAGCTGACTATTTTCGCCCCATTCGCGAAAGCCCAAACGAACGGCTTCCACGGCCTCCGACATGGTGACGATACCGCGAATTTCCTGGGGGCTGACGAGTAGTGGCTGCATGGTCGTACCTCGCTGTTTTTCGATTTTGTCGCTAAATCGTCGGCGCGACCCGAGAGCGGGCAATGAGATCTTTTCCCCAGCGCTTCACGTTAGGCAATCGATCGTCGATCACCACATGGTAGCGTTCGCGCCGGGTGTAAAATGGAATAAACGTCACGTCCGCCAACGAGAAATCGCCGACGATAAATTTTTTACCGGCCATTTCCTTATCCAGGGTGTCGAGATACTGGCTCATCCGTTCTCGCGCCTTGTCCGGCTCGCGGTTATGCGCCAGGTCGGAAGCCGCCGGATGAATTCGCGTGTTAAAGAAATCGACCCAGATCCGCACTTTGGAGCGCAGCAAAAGATCGGATGGTATGAGCGGGTTCTCGGGAAACTTTTCTTCGAGGTATTCGTTGATGATCGCCGACTCGTAAATCACGCCCTCGCCATCGACCAGCACCGGCACTTTGCCGTAGGGGTTGTTTTGTACCAGGTCGCTGGGTTTGTTTTTCAGATCGACTTCGATAAGTTCATAGGGAATTTTCTTTTCCGCGAGGACAATCCTTGTCCTGTGTGCGTAAGGTCAGGTGTGGCAGGAATACAGTTTCAGCATCAAACTTTCCTCCTTGTGAAAAGTTTAACTATCACCGGTAACGGAATTAGACAATGATGGACTGCGGAGTTCAAATTGTTCAAGCCGTTCAATGGTTCAAGTCGTCAATAAGAACTCCGAATAAGGATTGAACGTTTGGAACTTTTTAAACGGCTTGAACAAGCCCATGGCGGCTACTGGTTTCGGTTTCCCAGCAGTTCTTGCAGCGCGTCCCCGACCAGATTGAGCGCGAGCACTGTAATCATGAGAGCCAGGCCGGGATAGGTCGTCAGATGCGGCGCCACCAAGAGAAACTGCCGGCCATCGTTGAGCATGGAGCCCCAAGAGGGCGTCGGCGGCTCGACGCCCAAGCCGAGAAAGCTTAGGCTGCCTTCGGCGACGATTGCCGCCGCTAAACCGAAGGTGGATTGGATCAGTAGCGGCGGCAGCAGATTGGGCAGCAAGTGGCGCCAGATAATATTCCTCGGCGGGCATCCCAGGGCGCGCGCTGCCTGGACAAACTCCCGTTCTCGCAGCGCTAAAATCTCGCCGCGCACCAGACGGGCGTAACCGGTCCAGCCGATGATGCAGAGCGCCAAGATCACATGGTCTAAACCCGGACCGAGCACCGCGGTCATGGCGACGGCGAGCAGGATGCCAGGAAACGCCATCAAGATATCGACCAGGCGCATGAGCAAGAGATCGGGCCAGCCGCCGAACAAGCCCGTTAACGAGCCGACGAGCACGCCGATCGTCAGCGAGATCGCCACGGTGGCAATTCCGGTCATCAGAGAAACGCGGCCGCCGTAGATCGTCCGGCTCAAAATATCGCGGCCGAGCTTGTCGGTGCCGAGCGGGTGGTCGCTCGAGTAGGCGATCAAATCCTGGTCTAGATTTTGGCGCAGCGGATCGTGCGGCGCCAGGGAGGGCGCAAAGAGCGCGGCGAGAGCGAGGAGCGCGAGAATCGCCATTCCGGCGTAAAAAGCTGCTCTAGTCGCCATAACTCACGCGCGGATCGACGAGCTTGTAGAGCAGGTCGGTGGTAAAATTGATCAGGACGTATGCCGTTGCGATCACCAGCACGCAACCTTGCACCAGGGGATAATCGCGGGTCTGGATCGCCTGAATCGTCAATCGGCCGATGCCGGGCCAACTGAAAATCGTTTCCGTAATCAGCGAACCGGCCAGCAGGCCGCCGAATTGCAGGCTCATGATCGTGATGACTGAAAGCAGGGCGTTGCGCAGCACATGTTTCAACCAAATCTGTCGCTCGCGCAGGCCTTTGGCACGCGCGGTTTGAACATAATCTTGATGGATCACTTGCAGCAGATTGGCCCGTAAAATGCGCACCAGGATGGCCGCCATGCCCAAGCCCAAGGTAGCTGCCGGAAGCAAGAGATGGCTTAAGCCGCCTCGACCTGACACCGGCGTCCAGCCGAGCTGAATTGAAAAGACGATCATCAGCAAAGGCCCGAGCCAAAAATTCGGCAGCGAGAGACCGAGCAGAGAAAACAGCAGCGCCGAGCGGTCGAGCCAGCCGCCGGGCCGGATGGCGGCCAGAATGGCCAGCGGAAAAGAAATCATTAGCGCCGCCAGCATGGCGCTCAGCGCGAGTTCCAACGTCGCCGGCAGGCGGGCGCCGACGATCTCTGCCACGTCGGCCGGTTCGTAGAGCGAACGGCCAAGATCGCCTGCTGCTAGGTTAGTCAAGAAAGCGCGATATTGGGTTGCCAAGGGCCGGTCAAATCCCAGGTTTTTGCGCAACGCTTCCCTATCGGCGGCATTAGCGGTCTCGCCGAGCATGACGTCGACCGGATCGCCGGGAATCAAATGGATCAGGACGAACACCAACGACAGCGCGCCGAGCAGCGTGGGCAGAAGCAGGAGCGAGCGTTGGAGCAAATATCGCTTCACTTTGTGCGCTTAGCCAAGGCGGGCTTTTTTTAGCGAGATCAGCTCGCCGTCCGGATAGGCGACAAAACCGCGCAGCCGCGGAGTTTTCACGATGACGTTTTTCCACCACCAGAGCGGCAGATAAGGCAGGTCGTCGGCGAGAATGCTTTGCACTTCGCGGTAGATCGCGCGGCGCGCGGCGCGGTCCATGGTTGTCCGCCCGCGTTCCAATAATCGATCGATGGCGCGGTTGCTGTAACGCCCGCGGTTGTCGCCGTTGGGCGGCACGCTGGCCGAGTGAAAAAGCTGATAGAGAATATCAGGATCCCGGATGCCGACCCAGGCCAGGGAATAAAGGTGGAAATTACCGTTTCTCACGTCACTGAAGAACGTTGCCCATTCGTAGCTGCGCACTTGGAGCTCGATGCCGACCTGCTGTAATTTATCCTTGAGCGCTTCGGCGATGCGGCGGCGCAAATCGATATTGGTGGTCTTAAACGATAAATGAAAGCGTGGCAGCGGACCGTCGCCGTCGGGATCGGGGAAGCCGGCTTCGTCGAGGAGCCGCTTGGCCCGCTCGGGATCGTAGGGCCAGTGGCGAAGACCGTCGGCGTAGGCCCAGTTGAGCGGCGAAAGCACGCTATCGGCAGCGGTTGCGGTGTTCTTGAGCAGATGTCGAATCATGGCGTCGCGGTCGATGGCATAAGCCAGAGCTTGGCGAACTTTGCGCTCCCGCAAAATCGGGTGAGTGAGGTTGATGCCGATGTACTGGAAGGTCGTGCCCTGATGAGTCTCGATGGTGGCCGCTGTTTTAGCTTTGAGCCAAGGCAGCATGTCGGGCTCGATGTCGTTTTGCATGAAATCGATGGAGCCTTTTTTAAATTCGAGCGCGCGCACCATGGCGTCGGGCACGATCTTGAAGACAATTCCGGGTAGCGCCGGACGGCCTTCCCAATAATCAGGATTGGCTTTGAGTGTGACCTTTTCACCGGACTCGACCGTTTCGAGTCTGAACGGTCCGGAGCCGGGCGGCGATCGCGGCTTGGCGCCCAGGACTGTTCTCGCGCCGGCCGGCACGATACCCAGCGTAAACTGCTCGACGAAAGGCGCATGGGCGGCGTTCAAATGAAAGCGCAGTTGATGGCGGCCGGTCTGCTCGACAGATTGCAGCGGTCTCAACACGCCGCTCAAGGGCGATCGATAGCTCGGATTCAAGATCGATTCATAGGTGAATTTCACATCGGCTGCGGTGAGCGGGGGCCCATTGTGGAATTTAACGTCCTTGCGCAGATTGAAGAGAAAGTTGCGATCGTCGAGCTGGCGCCAATCTTCGGCCAGCTCCGGCTGCAAGCGTCCATGCGCGTCGGCGCGTAACAGCGAATTGTAAATCAGATTGCCGATGCGCACCGAGTTGGCATCGGTGGCGTAGCGCGGATCGATCTGCAGAGGATTGCTTTCGATGCCAACGACCAAGTAACCCGGCGGACGGTCGCCCGTCGGTCCTTGGCAGCCGAGAAGGAGCGCTAAAATCACCATGCCGGCGGAGAGATTTTCAAAATGGATGGGGGGGGGCAAGCCAATTCTCACGAAGGAATTTTGACTGAAAATAGCCTGTTTGTTATGATCGGTCAAATTTTTTGCCTGCGCCTTGGAGAACGATGTGGAATTTTGGCGGCCGATATTCACCTGCTACGGTTACACGGCATGGTGCGGTTCTTTCCGGTGGATCCCGGCATGACCTGCAAAGTCGCGCGCTGATCGAGTTGGCCGATGGCGCTTTCAGTTTATCGTTCCCGCACGGCAGGAATTCTTCGCGGCATCAAGAAACTGGCCGTCGGGTATGCGAAATCGACGGTCAAATCGCCGGCCCCAGCCATGAACACAGTGATTAAGACGAATGTGTGATAAATAAATTGTTCGGTTTGAGCCGTGTCGCTCAGTGGTTTCGCAATCATTGGATGCAAGCGTGGGAAGGCGGTCAGCCGCATAGCTTGAAGGCGGTCGGGGTTAGCTTATAATGACCTCTGATCTTATGGATGCAATCCTGTTAAAGGTAACCACCGCGGCGTATCTGGTTGCGGCCGTGAGCTTCTTTTTTTTCCTGTTTCGCGGCGAGGCGGCGGCGCGTTTGCCGACGGTGTTGCTGCTTTTTGCTTTTGTCGTCCATGGCTTCGTACTGACCAGTCGTTATTTTCAGGAGGGTTTCGCCGCGGTGGCGGTGATGGGCGACGCGCTGTTGTTCAACAGCTGGATGATGGTTGGCGTCTATCTGCTGGTCCAACTCAAATATCGGTTGACGATTTTGGGCGGAATAATCGCGCCGCTTGCTTTTCTGATGACCTTTGCGGCGCTGGCCGTAGGAATTGCGGTCGGTGACATTCCGCCGGCGCTGCAAACTTTCTGGCTGCCGTTGCATGTGACATTGGCGTTTTTGGGCAACGCAGTCTTCGCGCTGGCTTTCGGCGTGAGCCTTATTTACCTGCTTCAAGAGCGCCACCTCAAGCATAAGAAAATGACCGCGCTGATGAAGCGCTTTCCGCCTTTGGAGTCCTTGGACCGGCTCAACTACATGCTCCTGGTTTGGGGCTTCCCGTTGATGACTTTGGGTATACTGACCGGAAGTCTGTGGGCCGGCATTCATTGGGGCCACTACTGGTCCTGGGATCCGCGGCAGATTTCCTCGGGCATCGCCTGGCTGTTTTACGGCGCGCTGCTGCACGGCCGGATCACCGCGGGCTTACGCGGCAAAAAGGCGGCGCTCCTCACCATGTTCGGTTTCTGCGTGGTCATCGGATATTTTCTCTGGGGAGACGCGATCTTCCCCAGCCGGCATGGGGGCCGGTTCGAATAGCACGTGCAAAACGATATCGTCATCGTCGGTCTCAATCACCGTAGCGCTCCCATCGAAGTGCGCGAAAGTGTAGCCATTGAAAATTCCTATGTCCGCGATGCGCTGGCGCAATTGCGCGCCTATCCGAACATTCACGAAGGGGTGATATTGTCGACCTGCAACCGCGTCGAAGTGGTCGCGACGGCGCCCGACGGCGCCTCGGCGTTCAACGACATTAGGCGCTTTATCAGCGAGCAAAAGGCGCAGGGACACAGCGCGCCGCTGGACAATCATGTTTACGCCTATCGGGGCGCCGACGCGGTGCGGCACCTGTTTCGCGTCGCCGCAAGCCTCGACTCGATGGTCGTCGGCGAGCCGCAAATACTCGGCCAGTTGAAGGAACATTACGATGCGGCGCAGCAAGCCGGGACGGTGGGCGCGATACTCCATCGGCTGTTTCATCGTGCCTTTTCGGTGGCCAAGCGGGTGCGCAGCGAAACCGGCATCGGCGGCGGCGCGGTGTCGGTGAGCTCGGTGGCGGTGGATCTTGCCAAGCGCATCTTCGACCGATTCGACGACAAGACGGTCATGCTGATCGGCGCCGGCAAGATGGGCGATTTGATGGCGCGCCACCTGCAGCGGCACGGCGTGCACAGCTTGATGGTGACCAATCGCACTTTCGAAGGTGCGGTCGCCCTCGCGGAAAAGATTCAGGGCAGTCCGATTCGCTTCGACGATTTTCCTCGCTATCTCAAGATCGCTGATCTGGTCATCGGGTGCGCGGCGGCGCCCGAAGTGCTGGTCGACGCCGCTACCGTCGAGCGGGTTCTGCGCGAGCGCAAACAAAAGGCGATGTTCTTCATCGATATCGGCGACCGGCGCAATTTCGACGCCAAGATCAACGATCTTGACAACGTCTACCTTTACAACATCGACGATCTCAAAAGCGTCGCGGAAGACAACTTGCAGGAACGCTCCAACGAAGCGGCAAAAGCTGAAGAGATCGTTCAGGAAGAGGTGCAGAGTTTCGAGCGCTGGCTGGGATCACTGGAGCAGGTGCCGACGATAACCGCGCTGCGCCGGAGGTTTGAAGATATCCGCCGGGCCGAAATCGAAAAATCGCTCGGCGGTGGTCTCAAGGATCTCAACGAGCAGCAGCGCGCCGCCTTGGACGATTTGACCACGGCGATGATCAACAAGTTGCTCCATGGGCCGATTTCCCAGATCAAAAAAAAATCCACCGACGACGGTGACGACCCCGCCCTTTATATTACAACTTTGAAGAGACTTTTCGGGTTGGAGGGAAAATGACACGCATCCGCGTCGGCACGCGCGGCAGCCGGCTGGCACTGGCCCAGGCGAACTGGGTCAAAACATGCCTCATCTCGCATGAACCCCAGCTCACCGTTGAACTTTGCATCATCAAGACCAGCGGTGACCGATTTGTCGATGCGCCGATCCCAAACATCGGCGGCAAGGGCGTGTTTACGAAAGAAATCGAAGAGGCTCTGTTGCAAAACGAGATCGACATCGCGGTGCATTCGATGAAGGATCTGCCGACACAAGTGCCGAACGGTTTGGCGATCGTCGCGGTGCCCGAAAGGGAAGATCCGCGCGATGTTTTGGTGACCAGTACCAAGAAGCCGCTCGGTAAGTTGGCGCCCGGCGCAACGCTCGGCACCGGAAGCCTGCGGCGCCGGGCCCAGTTGCTGAATTTTCGTGCCGATTTGGTGATCCAGCCGATCCGCGGCAACGTCGATACGCGGTTGCGAAAGCTCGATGAAGGGCAAGTCGATGGGCTAGTGATGGCGGCGGCGGGTCTCAAACGTATCGGATGCCCGGAGCGGATCGGCGAGTTTCTCGCCGACGATATTTGCTTGAGCGCAGCGGCCCAAGGGGCCATTGGCATCGAATCGCGCAACGACGACAGCTTTCGCCGGCAGCTGGCGTTTTTACACGACGAAGCCACGTACATGGAAGTCAGCGCCGAGCGCGCTCTTTTGGATCGACTCGGTGGCGGTTGTCATGTGCCCATCGGCGCACGCGCGCAGATCGTTTCCGGCGAGCTAAAGATGACCGCCGCGGTGGTGAGTAGCGACGGCAGCCGCCTGTGTCGCGGTCACATCATTGGCGCGGCCGAAAAAGCCGTAGAATTAGGACGCCGTTTGGCAGAGCAATTATTAATCCAGGGCGCGGATCGGTTGCTCGCTTCCGCGTGACATTGGGATCGGAATCATGGTTCAAGCACGAGAGCTTTCGCATCAGGTCGACACGGACAAGCCACTGGCGGGGAAGCGGATCGTCATCACCCGAGCGCGGGCGCAAGCGCTAAGTCTGGTCGAGGGAATCGAGTCATTGGGCGGCGAGGTCGTCGAATTTCCGACCATCAAAATTGATCCGCCGGAAGATTTCGCCGCCTTCGACGCCGCAGTGGCGCAAATCGAAACCTATGACTGGCTGATCTTCACCAGCGTGAACGGGGTTGAGCCGTTCCTGGCTCGACTTCAGCAGGTTGGCAAAGCAATTTCATCGCTTAAAGGGTTGAAGGTCGGCGCCATCGGTCCGGAGACGGCCAAGAGACTGGCCGCCGTCGGTATCGCGGCTTGCCTGGTGCCAGAACGCTTTCAAGCCGAAGGCATCCTCGATGCATTCCAGCCGGAAGATCTGAAGGGAAAGCGAGTGTTGATTCCGCGCGCCGCACAAGCACGGAAAGTTTTGCCGAATACCTTGCGCGAGTGGGGAGCAACGGTGGATGTTGTGACCGCCTATCGCACGGTGCTTCCGGCCGTCGACGTGGCACCGCTCGCCGAGTTGTTGCGCCAACGCAAAATCGATGTCATCGCGTTTACCAGTTCGAGCACCGCAAGAAATTTCGTGCGGCTTCTCGGCGATAAGCATCTCGGGGGAATCGCGGCCGCGAGCGCCCTGGCTTGCATCGGGCCGATTACGGCGCGCACGGTGGAGCAATTGGGCGGACGCGCGGAGATCGTCGCCGAGGAGTTCACGGTTTCCGGTTTAGTACGCGCTATCGTCGGGCATTTCCAAGGAAAGGCCACAACAACGACTATACGCGGGCAGGAGCCACGAACCCGGAGTGCAAAATGAATTTTCCGATCTACCGGCCGAGAAGATTGCGGCGCAACGACAAATTACGAAGCCTCATCCGGGAAACGTCGCTGGAACCGAGAAATTTAATCTATCCGTTATTTGTCGGCCCGGGCAACGACAATGCCCAGCCGATTTCGTCGATGCCCGGGATTGCGCAGCTGACGGTGGACCGCGCCGCGCGCGAGTGTCAGGAGATTTATGCCTTGGGGATTCCGGCGGTGATCCTGTTCGGCATCCCTGAACGTAAAGACGCCAAGGGGACCGAGGCCTATGCCGGCGACGGCATCGTGCAGCAAGCGATTAGGGCAATCAAAGAAACCACTCCCGACCTGGTCGTCATCACCGATGTTTGTTTATGCGAGTACACCGATCATGGTCACTGCGGCTTGATTCAAAACGGCGACGTCGACAACGACAGCACGCTCAAACTCCTCGCCCAAGAGGCACTGTCGCACGCCCGAGCCGGCGCTGATATCGTCGCGCCGTCCGACATGATGGACGGGCGGGTGGGCGCGATTCGCAAGGTTCTCGACGCCAACGGTTTGGCCCAGACTCCGATCATGGCTTACGCCGCCAAGTATGCCTCGGGTTTCTATGGTCCCTTTCGCGAGGCCGCTGAGTCGACACCGCAGTTCGGCGACCGCCGCTCTTATCAAATGGATCCGGCCAACACGGATGAGGCGCTGCGCGAAGTCGAGCTCGACATTCGCGAGGGCGCCGATATCGTGATGGTCAAGCCGGCGCTGGCCTATTTGGACGTGATCTATCGAGTGAAGCAGAAATTCGGATATCCGCTGGCGGCCTACAATGTCAGCGGCGAGTATTCGATGATCAAGGCGGCGGGCCGGAACGGCTGGATCGATGAACCGAGAATCATGATGGAGGTTTTGTTTGCGATCCGGCGTGCTGGGGCGGATATGATCTTGAGCTATTTCGCTAAAGATGCGGCGCGGCTGCTAAACGGACCATAAGGGTTCAAGTCGTCCAGGCCGTTCAAAACGTTCAGTGGGTTGAAGGAGACAAGCGGACTCAAACCTTCTCATCCGTTGGGCCTGTCGAGCGCCGTAGGTCATTCAAATTAAATTCCACAGATCTTTAATTTTTCGGTTCACGGTCCGTTCGCATTCGGTTTCGCGGCCGTCGGTATTCACTTGCGACTGGGACAGGCGAAAAATCAACACCCGGGAATTTTTGATCAGGCGTACGACGAACGTGTTGGAGTCGGGGTCAAATTCCACGGTGATGTCGACGGCGGGATCGATGCGCTCGGTGATGGCCTTGCCCCAAGACTGAATTTCCGGCGCGGCTTCGTTGCCTCGACGAGCGCTTAACATGGAGAGTGCCGCGAGCGCGGCTATTTTTTCTTGTAGAGACCGTCGATAAAGCCGCTTTGATCCAATGCGCGGATAAAGCTCGCGTCAACGAACTGTTCCGGTTTGGCTCTCTTGGCCCTCGCGTCTCGCTCGGCAATATCGTCGAGAACTGTTTTAATGCCTTCCAGGCTGGGATACTGCTTTTTCGGATAGAAGGCTTCGGTCATCACATTCCCATAGCTCTTTTCCAGAGTCTCCCGGTCGAGCCCGCTGCCCATATAGTGGCTCAGGGCTTTGATCGTCGCTTCTTTGTCGGTCCACATTTTATGGACCGCCTCGACATGGGAACGGACGTAGCGGCGAACAATATCGGGCTTTTCCTTGATGAACTTCCGCGTCGTGGCTACGCCTGTATGCTGAAAGACAAGACCCATCTGTGCCACGTCGGCGATGATCGCTAATCCGCGTTTCTCGGCGACGAAACTAGACGGCGGATTGATCACTGATGCCGTGACTCTACCGGTGAGCGTTGCACTCAAGCGTTCTGGGCCGCTGCCGACTTGCACTAGGGTTACGTCTTTTCCCGGCGTTAAACCGATCCTCCGCAAGGCAAAACGGGCGATTGTATCGGTCGCGGAGCCGAAGCGGCTGATCGCCACCGTGCCGCCTTTAAGTTGGCCGGCGGATTTAATGCCCGGCTTGCCCATCAAAACGTAATTCAACGAGGTCATTCCGGCCGCGACAAAAACCGCGCCGGAGCCGGCGAAGGCGCTGTTAACCAACCCGGGACCGGAAACCTGGGTGATCGGAACGTCGCCCGACACAAGCGCGAGAATCGCAGTGGTGCCACCGGTAAAAAATATCAGCTGGATGTCGAGGCCGTTCTTGGCGAAGATGCCGGAGTCTTTGGCAACCCAGGACGGCAGCTGATCCGCACTGGCGGCGCTATAGCCGACATTGAGTCTCGCTACCTGAGCTCCGGCAAGCCGGTAAGAAGATAGCTGCAAAAGCACCAGCGCAATGTATAAAAGAGACAACTTTTTCATACCTGTCGATCCTGGCTTATGACAATTTCTCCGGATTTTACAGGAGGAAAGGGGGCGAAACAAGAAAGCCCCGGCGTCAAGCCGGGGCTTTCTGAAGTTATCGCTAACCTGTGCTATTCGATGCGAATATTTTATTCCGAATATTTCTTCGCGCGAAACTGCCTGTGGCAAGACGAGCAGACACCGTTAAGCGCCTTTACTTTGACGCCCACCTCAGCGTCGTTGCCGGCTTTTGCCGCAGCCGCCAGCTCGCTCGCGGCCTTGTTCAGCTTTTTTGGCATCTCGGCAAATTCGTCCGGCTTCTCCCAGATCTTTGCTGTCGCTCTGGTCCTTCCGTTGGTGCTGTCTTTAGGAAAGTAGCCAAGGATCTTTTCAGCGTTGCCCATGATGACTTTAGCCTTGGCTTCCACAGTGGCGTGATCCTTGGCCTTGACAGCGGCTTTGATCGCTTTGCTCGCCGCACTATTGGATTTCATAAGGGCTTGCCGCTCTTTAATCACGTCGGACTGGGCGTAAAGCGCCGACGAAACCGTCAGAACTAAAAATCCAAAGAATGCGCCCGTTAATAATTTTTGCATCATCAGTATTCTTCTCCTTTCGTTGAGAACGTTAATTTTAATTGTCCTTGTTGACCTTTTTGACTTCGTTCAGCAATTCTTCGGTCGGCAGCAAGTCCTTTTCACGGTTGCTTGGCCTAATATTCAGATAACGGACCACCCCCTGCTTGTCGATGATGACGTAGGAGCGTTTGGCGATACGCCGCTTTTCGTCGTAGACACCGAACCCCTGCATCACTTTACCATCACGATCGCTGAGAAGAGGGTAGTTGACCTTGGCGAAATCGGCGAATGCTTTTTGGGAGAACGGCGCATTTGCGCTGATTCCGAGGACCTCGCTATTTTCGGCTTGAAACGACGCATAATTGTCCGAACCGGACGCTTGCAGATCCTTGATTCAAGTCGGGCTGAAATCGAGTACGTAAAAATTAATTAGAACATTCTTGCCTTTGAGGCTGCTCAGCTTAAGCTTGCCGCCCCGGCTACTCGCAAGATCAAAGTCAGGAGCCTTATCGCCGACTTGAAGCGCGAGGGACTGGCCGCCAAATACAAGCATCAGTAAAATCACGCTCAGAAGCGTTGACAACGAATTTGTCGGAGTGGTCATCGTTATCTCCTTATTGGACGAGTTGGGCGCAGAAATATTTTAAAAAATGTTGAGCTTTTATCGCGTCAATTGTAGGAAGAGTCAATCCCCCGTTTGGAGCGGTATTTGCCTCCCCCAAATGGGGTATTAATCGAGGCCTTCGCGAACCGCGAGAACCGCCGCTTCCGTGCGGTTCTTGACGTCGAGCTTGCGGAACAGGGATTTCAAATGCCCCTTGACCGTTTCCCGCGCGATACAGGCGATCTCGCTGATCTCTTCGTTGCTCAGTCCCTCGGTCATCAAGCGGAGAATTTTCAGTTCGAGCTGCGTTAAACCAAAGCGCTCCGCGAGGCGGGCAGCGGGCGCAGCCTTTGAATCGGCAGGCGGCGCCGCGTCTTGTTCCAAGGCGAGGTGGGCAAGGTAAGGGGAAGAGGGAAGTTTGCCGGCGTGAGTCTGGCGAATGATGTTGATGAAATCGACGCGATCGGTGTCTTTCAAAATATACCCGAGCGCGCCGGCGCGGATTGCCGCGCTGATTTTTTCATCTTCGTGGTGCACCGAGAGCATCAATAACTTCGTGCGCGGCGAAACCGCGCGAATCAGTCTCGCGGCTTTGATGCCGTCCATGCGCGGCATATCGACATCCAAGAGCGCCAAGTCCGGTTGCGTTGTTTTGGCGAAAGCCACGGCTTCCTGTCCGTTGGCGGCATCGGCAACGACCTTGATGTTGGTACCGGTCTCGAGCAAGATCTTCAAGCTCTGGCGAAACAGCCGCTCGTCGTCGGCGATAAGAAGTTTAATCGGCATGAGACCGCGGCTTTCGGGCGCGCCCAAGCGCCCGCGGCGTTTGCCTTGGGCCATTGGAAACCTAGGCGCACGTTACTTGATAATTCAAAACTAAACCGGTTTAAGAAGCAAGTTCCACTCGCCCAGGCTTTGGTCTCGGCTCACCAGAAGCATCGAGAGTCTATCGCCGTTGAGCCAAAGCTTGGTTTGATCGGCGTAATGCGGTGACAAGGGATGGCCGGACTGTCCCGAGGGCAGGACGACTTCTGAGCCACACGGGTTGGAGAGATCGGCAATGAAGCGCAGCGAGGCGCCGACGGTTTGCATGTAAGGATTGGAGTGACGATAAAATCCCAAGTTGATCGACGTGCCGTCTCCCGCCGTCGGCAGCGGTCCGATTCCCAGCAAAGGTTTTAAGACCGGGATGCGACCCAGTGCATGGTTCATCTGCAGTCGATGAATTTTGCCCCAGTGCCAGTGTTTGATATCCGCGCCCAAAGCTTCCGATAATTCGGCGCAGGCTTCGCGCAAGGAAATCGCGACCAGTGCGGTCCGCGGGCGTTCGGCGAACCAGATCGAATTCGGGTCTCCCAAGATCCGGTCCGTGGGCACGATGCACTGATTTAGAATTTCGACATAGGCCGTGTGGAGATCTTCACCCAACGTGGGACTTAAAAGATTGAACAGCAGCCGATGATGAAACACGTGAAAAATAGTCGCTTCGACGCTCGAGGCGGCGCAGCCGCCGTCCCATGACAGGAGCCGGTGGACGGCGTTTTTGAGAAGCTCGTCCGGGTCGGAAATTTGTGCCAAGTCGGCTTCGAGAGTCGCGACGAGCTCGCGCGCGTGCAAGGACAGATTGTCGAGTTGCAATGCCGCCATATCTGCGAGAGACAATTTTTCACGCTCGCTCAATAAATCTTGGATCCGGCGCGCTCGGTGCGGCGGTTCGAAGAAGTGCGAGAGGTAGAACGGGTAAGCCCCATCGGTGATGCGGTTATTGGCTGTGGCGATGAATCCCTGGGAAGGATTGTAAAGATGCGGCAGTTCGTCAAACGGAATGTAACCGCGCCAGTCGTTGTTTTCGTCCCAGCCCGGCAGTGGCAGCAACGTCGGGATCTCGGCGCGCCGAGGAATTCTCCCGGCAAGAGTGTACCCGATATTGCCGGCGCGATCGGCATATACAAAATTCAACGTCGGCGTGCCGTGATGGCTGAGGCTTTGGCGAAACTCCTGCCAGTTACGCGCGCGGTTGAGCTGGTAAAGGGCCCCCAGTTCCTGTCCCGGTTCATGCGCCGTCCAGCGTAATGAAATGAGCTCGTTCATCCCATCGGTCTTGTTGAAATCGCTGATGACGGGACCATGGCGGGTGAAGCGGATGGTCGTTTCACGCGGCTGCGATCGGCGCACGCCGATCACTTCGCGCCGGCTCTCGAGTCTTTGCCAGCGCGCTCCGACGAGATAGAGTTCCGGCTCCAGCGGATGTAATTTTTCGCGGTAAAGCTCGACATCGTCGCACACCGCCGCGGTAATGCCCCAAGCGATCGAACGATTGCGGCCGAGTTGAACCAACGGACAGCCCGGGATGGTTGCGCCCCAAACGTCGTAGCCCTCAGGTTCGGTCGAGGGGGCTTCAGCTTGCAAGTGCATCAGATACCAGACCGATGGCAGCGTCATGCGCAGGTGGGGATCGTTGCACAGAACCGCTCCACCAGTAGTCGACCGGCTGGGCGATACGATCCAGCTGTTGCTGCCGGCTCCAGCTGGATGCCAATCGCCGGCCGAGAGAAGTCCGCTCGCAAAATGCCAGACCGCGTTTAACTCATCCCACACCGCATGGGTAAGGGTCGGACCCGAATCGGGATAGGCTGGAAACAGCGCGTGCAGTTTCTCAGGTTGGTCGCGTAGCATGGTGGCTACCGCGATGAAATTTAGCCGCGTATAGAGCGCGGTTGAAAGCAGAAACGCCAAGCCCTTGCCGATCGTCAGAGAATCTTCCGGTTGCCAGGACTCCGGGCGGTGGCGCAATAAACGAAACTCCCAAGGCAGCTTGTTGCCGCATTTTTCGATATAACGGTTAACCCCGTCGCAGTAGGCGTCGAGGCGAAGCCGATCTTGATCGGAAACTGCGGCGAGAGAAGCGTTTGCGGCGCTGCGAATACCTAGGAGTCGGATAAAATAATCCAAATCGGCGCTGGTGTGGCCGCGAAATTGCGCCGAAAGTTCTTTCCAGGGGAGCGCGAAGTCGCCGAATATTTCTGCCATGCGGCCGCTCAGAAAGCGCCGATTTGCTTCCATTTGCCAAAGTCGTTCCTGCGCGTGGAGAAATCCTTGGGCAAAAAACAGGTCGTGTTCATTGTCGGCGAACACGTGAGGAATCGCTTGTGGATTCCAGTGCACCGTCACGGCTTTTTTCAAACCGGGAAGGGATGTCTCACCGTGATATTGGGGCCGGGAGGGTTTGTCGAGCCAGCCAACGTACGGGCGAAGAAGCGCCGAAAAGACGGTTGAAATAAAACCGCTTCTCGGCAACTCCATCGACGCTAGCCAAGGAAAGGATGAGAGATCATAACGTTAGAGAATCGCCTTGACCGAAGGACGCGCTTTGATTCTCTCCAAATACTTTCCCAGTCGAGGCAGCGACGGGTCGGGCAACACACCAAAGCCTTCCAAACGGGTAAAGCGCGGCAGCAAATCGGCGTCGACCAGCGAAAAATCACCCATGAGATACTGTTGATCGCCGATTTCGTTTTCAAAGCGATTGAGTAATCGCTTTAAGTCGCCTTTGGCGCCGTCGATCACCTGCTGATTCTGGTCCTTTTGCTCCTTCATGAGCTCCATGCGGAGTTTTTGATACGGGCCGTCAAAGTGCGCCATGCCGTAGTCGACAAGGATTCGCGCCTTGGCTTTTTTGCCGGGGTCCTTCGGCATGAGCGGAGGATTGGGGTATTGTTCTTCCAGATATTCGTTGATGATGCAGGATTCGTAGAGCACAGTGGCGTCGTCGGTCAGCACCGGAACTTTTCCGTACGGGTTGAGTTTTAGGTAATCCGGGGTTTTTTGTTCCTTAGCGCGCAAATCGATGGGGACGATATCGTAGGGAAGGTTCTTTTCCGCCAGGACGATTTTGACGCGCTGGCAGTTGGGGGAAGATTTAAAATCGTAGAGTTTAATCACGAGGGTGCTCCTTTCCGCCTGATGAATTTTCTTGATGCACTTATACTAACATTTCGCTGAAAGGAAAAGCGCGCCAGTCGGGACAAACCTTCTTGATCTGCTAGTGCTTTGATGTTAAGCGGATAGCGACTGACTGAAGAGGATCGGCTCTTGAACCCCACTGAAGCGGCACAATCCATCGCCAAAGGGCTTCGCGACGCTGGAATCAATCTGGTTGCGACCTTGCCCGACGTCAATCTGTCGGAATTGTTGAGCGAGGTGGAAGAAGCGCGGGATTTCATCCACGTGCCGCTTTGCCGCGAAGAAGAGGGCATCGGTGTTTGCGCCGGCGCCTACCTGGTGGGGAAAAAATGCGCGATCATCATGCAGAACGGCGGTTTTTTTAACAGCAACAACGCCATCGTGAGCACCTTGCTGCAATACCAGATTCCCCTGCTGCTGTTGATTTACTATGCCGGTGATGTCGGCGATCGCACCTTCAGCACGACCGGAAGCATGACCGAGCCGGTGCTCCGGGCTCTTGGCATTCGCTATTACATCATGCGTCATAACGGGGATATTCCGGAGCTGATTCGGCGCGCGCAAATTTTAACTGAAGATTCCAAGCGGCCGGTCGCGCTGTTGTTGACTAAAGAGGTGCTTGGCCGGCGCGCTGAACTCAATATTCCGTGACATTCAGTGGCCCGACCGATTGGGGTCGCGGGGGCGAAACGGCAAGATGTTGCAAAGATTCGAATGCTTGAAAAAATTAGCCGCGGTGGCCGGGGACGCCCTGGTCGTGAGTTCCGCTGGCGCGACGACGCTGGAATGGAACGCGCTGCGGCCTGGCGACGGCAATCTTCGCGTGCGCACGCTTGGACTCTGTTCCTCTATTGCGTTGGGCATGGCGCTCGGTTTGCCCCACCGTAAGATCATCGCTTTGGACGGCGACGGCTCTTTGTTGATGAATCTGTCGTCTTTGCCGACGATTGCGCGCATGAAGCCGAATAATTTGCTTCACATCGTTTTCGACAATGAAGTCTACGAAGCATCGGCGAGCAAGAAGACCGCGACAGGCGCGGGGACGGACCTGGTCGGAATTGCGCGCGCGGCGGGAATAAAAAATGCACAATGGGCCGAGACCGTGGACGGGTTCGCACGGGAGGCGCTGCAGTTCGTTAACGGCGTCGGTTTGTGTTTTGTCGGCGCCAAGGTGAGCACCGAGCGCGCGGCGGTGGCGCCTTACCCGATCGACGAAGTAGAAAACAAGTATCGCTTTATCCGCTACGTGGAAAATAGCGAGAAGATTGAAATTTTAAAAACCAATTTGCCGGCCAGCTACGTTTGAGATTCGCCGTCGGCAAGCCCGTTAAGCATCATGAAAATCGATATCGAGTTCAACTCCGGCGCGCAGCTCCCCTTGGATGCCGTCCCCGGGTTGGCGCAATTGGCTGAATCCCACGGCTTCGACTGCGCTTGGGGAGGCGAAGCGAACAATAAAGACCCCACGGTCATGTTGTCGGCCATTGCCGCTGTAACCACCAGACTAAAGGTTGGTTCGGCGGTGTACCACATTCTCGGCCGGACGCCGGCGACGCTGGCGCTCCAGGCAGTGGGCCTGGATGAGCTTTCCTCGGGCCGTTTCCTGCTCGGTGTCGGCTCGTCAAATCCGACGATTGCCAAGTGGCATGGGCAAACCATGGATCATCCGCTAGGCCGTGTCCAAGAATATCTCGACATCGTGCGTGCGGCCTTGCGGTGCGAGAAACTGAATTTCGCAGGCAAGTATTTTTCGGCGCAGAATTTCAAGCTTGCTTTTAAGCCCTCCGGCCGGGTGATTCCGATCTATCTCGCGGCGTTCGGACCGAAGATGACGCGTTTGGCCGGCCGCATTTCGGACGGAGTATTGATCAACATGGCCAACCCCGTCGAGATTCGCCGGATCGCCTCTGAGGTCAGGGCAGGCGCCCAAGAGGCCGGCAAAGATCCTGCGGCGATGGAGATTATCTGTAAGATTCGCTGTTCAATCGCTCATAATTACAGCGTGGCGCGCGACGCGCTAAGCCATGCGCTTGCCTACTATGCGTTGGCCGATTATTACCGCGAGCTTTTGGGGCGCATGGGTTTCGCCGCGGAAGTCGAAGCGATGCGTGCGGCTTGGAAGAATGAAGGATTTCACGCTGCCCGGCGTTTGATCACCGACCGGATGTTCAGTTCCTTGCCTCTGGTGGCCGCAACTACGGCAGTGGAAGTCGTCGAACAAATCCGGCCGTACGCAGAAGCGGGTGCGACTCGGATTATCCTGCCCTACGTCGGAGCGTCGGACGATATGGTCGGCGAAATGAAAAGCTTCATCGAATATTGGAACCCGGCAGTGACCAGCGCTATCGGTTGATTAAGGAGAGACGTAAATGCCCTTCGAACTCGTTGATCCCGCAGGGCTGGAATCGCCGGTGGGGTATGCTCATGTCGCCAAGATTACTGGCGGCACAGTAATCCATGTTGCCGGGCAAGCTCCCTTCAATGAAAAAGGCGAGGTTGTCGGCAGGGGGGATTTCATCGCTCAATTTACTCAGGTCATGGGCAATCTCAAGAAGGCCATTGAAGCGGTTGGTGGGCGAACCGACCAGTATGCGGTGTTAACAATTTATATCACGAATTTAGAGGCTTACTGGAATAACAAAAAGTCGCTGGGTAGGGCGTATCGGTCGGTCTTTGGTAAGTATTTTCCGGCGATCACCCTGGTCGAGGTAAAACGGCTTTACGACCCAGACTGCATGATCGAGATTTCCGGCGTGGCCGTCATGGATTAGCAGCGACGCGGATGGCTTTGTAGGAGTTTTCCTTCTTCTGGCACCATAATTTGCGTCGAAATCGACAATATCTGCTCAATTTACTGACAGCTTTTTGCAAGGCCAGCATCCGAATTCTCGATAATTCAAGAGGTTAAATTCATGGCACGTGTGTTGCATTTCCTAAGGAGTATCACATTAGAGGACAGTTGACGTAAGCGGATAAATAAGATGAACACACTACCAGCTCTAGATAGAAACCGGGATCAGGACCTCTTTGAAAGCGTGACAGAGGAAGAGATCATTCATTTGTGGCGTTCAATCAAGGGGCGGGGGCTATCCGAAGACGAAGCATGGCAGGCCGTCGTAACCGGTATCGCCCTCGATATGGCGTTCTCTAAAAGCAAAAACTGCATTCACATAGAGCACTAAAAATCATTTCTACGTGAGTCTGAGACCCGTTTGCCCAGGTTTGTGCGGCGACCGGTTGTTCTTCCCACCCAATATCCGAGGGACAGGCCGGCTCTAGGGGGAGCTTGCCTTAGCTGTGGTTCGCGTTGACTCCCTTTGAAAAATTTGGTTGAATCTTTAAGTACTTACTTCTTTTGGGGGCCAGTTATGTCACGCATCACGGTAGAAGATTGTCTGGAAAAAGTCAGCAATCGCTTCGAGCTGGTTATGCTCGCTTCGAAGCGAGCTAGACGGCTATTCGGAGGGGCGAAGCCCTTGATCGAATCCGACAACCGTGAGGTCGTGGTAGCGTTGCGGGAAATCGCGGATGGGAAAGTGAGAAAGGCTGCCAATTAGGCTCGACGACCGCCGCGTGCCGGCACGCGCTTACGATCCCTCTTAGCTCAATTAGTTCGATACCTGTTCGCGTTCGCAATTCTTGAACGCTCGAATAACTTTTTTTAATCGCACTCTTTGGTGGTGAGGGTGACGAATTCGCTCATGACCGAAGACGAAAAGAACAACGAGCTAAACTTCGCAGTCGCCGAAATCGCTCTCCCAAAAGTTGCCGAAGCGGAGGACGGCGATGAAAATTCGCGGGACAAAGCGCTTGTCCCGTTTGACCCGGTCCAGCGCTACCTAGCTGAGATTCGCCGTTTCCCGTTGCTTAACCGGGAGGACGAGCACAAACTCGCCGTCAAATATAAAGAGTACAGCGACATCGAAGCAGCTTACAAATTGGTGGCGTCGAATCTTCGGCTCGTCGTCATGATCGCACGCGAGTATCAAAGGGCCTTCAAGAACCTTTTGGACCTGATTCAGGAAGGCAACATGGGGTTGATGGAGGCCGTGAAAAATTTCGACCCCTATCGCGGCGTTCGCTTTCCGTCCTACGCGGTCTGGTGGATTCGCGCCTACATGATTCGCTACATCATGAACGACTGGCGCATGGTGAAGATCGGCACCACCCAGGCGCAGCGAAAACTGTTTTTCAATCTCCAGAAAGAAAAGGAAAAAATCGAAGCCGAGGGAATGACGCCAGGGCCCAAGCTGCTTGCCCAAAGATTGAACGTTAAAGAAGACGAAGTCGTCGAGATGGAGCAACGGCTATCGAGCCGGGATTTGTCGGTCGACGTGCCTCTGGGCGATGACGATGAGGCGACACTGCTCAATTTTTTGCAGGACAATAAGCAAACGCCGGAAGAGCAGATCGCCGAAGCCCAATATCGCGAGTTATTGCAAGAAAAAATGGAGCAATTCGCCAAAGGGTTGAAGGACAAAGAGCTGGTCATTTACCGCGAGCGGCTTTTGAACGAGGAGCCGCTCACGCTCCGAGAGATCGGCGAAAAATACGGCATCAGCCGCGAGCGAGTGCGCCAGATCGAGGAGCGGGTAAAGAAGAAACTCAAGACCTTTCTTAAAGACTTCAAGGACCTAACCAACGCCTCCGGACCGGATTAGTCGCCGCTGTGGCACCGTCAGCGGTGCGGCCTCATCGTTCGACAACCAGGATTCGTCGTCGCGCCAAATTGCGATAGGCTCGGGATTATAATGCATGCGCGAGCGTGCGCTTTGGTTGCGCGCTTAACCGAGTTCTGATACCAAAACAAAAGAATTGATTGGGAGGAAGTTCTTTGCAATTTCAAAAAGAAGTGGAAATCCTCGCGCCCCGTGAAAAGGTTTGGAATTTTATCTGGGACGTGGATCGTTTCATCGCGTGCGTGCCAGGATGTAAAGAAGCGAAGACCCTCGAAGAGGGCAAAAAATATTCAGCGACGATGGTAGAAAAAGTGGGTCCCTTCAAGGTGGAATTTCCCACCAACATCGAAGTCCTCGAACGTCAGGAGCTGACCCATATCAAAGCGCAAGCCTCGGGCGCCGACAATAAAGTCGGCAGCCGCATGAAAATCGACCTCGATGTCAATTTACGCGAGCAAGATAACAGTACCATCCTCGGGTTCGTCGCTACGGTTGACATCCTCGGTAAACTCGCGGCGTTGGGGCATGGCATTATCAAGCGCAAAGCGGATCAAGTGCTTGATGAGTTTGCCTTAGCGGTCAAGAAGCGCTTGGAAGGAGATTCTTAATGCTACGTCGATTCCGCTTGGAGGAGCCGGAAACGGTCGCTGAAGCATCGGAGCTATTGGGACGATTCGGTGAAAGCGCGAGGATTTACGCGGGTGGCACGGAGTTACTTCTGGCGATGAAAGAGGGGTTGGTGCAGTACGAGCGGCTGGTCAATCTCAAAAAGTTGACGGGTTTGAGCGAAGTTGAGCAAGATGGCAGCAAGATTCGCATCGGCGCCCTTTGCACGCATCACCAATTGGAAGGTTCCGCGTTGTTGCAACAGAAACTGCCGGCGCTGGTTAAGCTGGAGCAAAATGTCGCCAACGTCCGCGTGCGGCAAGCCGGCACGTTCGGCGGCAACCTTTGCTTCGCCGAGCCGCATGCAGACCCCGGCACGCTCCTGATGGCGCTTGGCGCCACCCTGGTTGCGGCCAAGGCGACGAGCCAGCGCGAAATCGCCGCCCAAGAATTCTTCGTAGATGCCTATGAAACTTCGCTGCAAGCAGACGAAGTGCTAACGGAAATTTGCGTGCCTTTACCGTCGGCCGATTTCCGCAGCGCTTACTTGAAATTCGGCTATCTAGAGCGGCCGAGCGTCGGTGTCGCGGTGGCCTTTAAGTTAAACGGCGGTCTGAGCAATGTTCGCGTCGCCGTCGGTTGCGCCGGACCGGCGCCGCGCCGAGTGGAGGAGGCCGAGGCCATGCTCGAAGGCAAGAGCCGAGAAGAGGCGCAAAAAAAATTGACGCCGGCGGGTGCGGTGGCTGGACGAGCGGCCGAGGCGATCAGTGATCTGCATGGCTCGCAAGAGTATAAAGAACATATCGTCGGGGTCCTGCTGAGGCGGGCCTTTCAGAACGCTATCGAGTGACCGCGAGACGGAGTTTCGATCAGGGGGGGATTGAATGGCCACAGCGATGATGAAAAGTTCCGATATGCAATTAATTCCGGTGTCCTTTACTTTAAACGGCCGGTTACAGGAAATCGACGTCGAGCCGCACGAATTATTGCTTGATGTCGTGCGTGAGCGATTGGGGCTTACCGGCGCCAAGCGCTCTTGCGACGTGCAGGTTTGCGGCGCTTGCACACTGCTCCTCGACGGGCGGCCGGTCAGCGCCTGCACGACCCTTGCTTTCGAAGTGCGCGGCCGCTCGGTGTTGACCATCGAAGGCTTGGCGGACGGCGACGAGCTTCATCCCTTACAGCAGGCTTTTATCGAGCACGGCGGCTTTCAGTGCGGGTTTTGCACCCCGGGGATGATCTTAGCTGCCAAGGCTCTGTTGGATGAGAATCCGAACCCTAGCGAAAACGAGCTCAAACATTTCATGCACGGCAACTTGTGCCGCTGCACCGGCTACAAGAAGATCATCGAATCGATCATGGCCGCGGCGCAGAAGATGCGGTCAAAGGCTTAGAGGTTCAAAAGAGTTCAAGCCGTTTAATTCGTTTTTGGAAGAGGGGCGTGCAAATGGCTGAACGCCTTGGCTTTCCCAACGGTTTGAGCGATTTGAACTACTTGAACATCTTGAACTCTTCCGGTTAATCTTCGATCCCGTATTCCTTCCAGCGCTTCGCGACCAAATCCAAATGTTCCTTCGGTGGTAACGAGATCGCCGGGTATTTGTGCTTCCTGGTGGCGTCGATCGCGACGCGAGAACCGACGTAGCGACTCGGGTGATGCTGCAACACGTCGGCCGGTGCCTGGGAGGGGTCGAGGCCAACAGCCTGAACGTCGCGTTCAATGTAGACATCCTTTTCGGGACGGACATGCCAACTCAGCGCCCAATCGACGGCAAAATCGTCCCAGACATCGACATCGTGGTCGACGACGACGGTGATCTTGCCAAAACCCGTGCGTTGCGACCAGGCGCCGTACATGAGCTGGCGGACCTGACCGTCGAACTGTTTGTTGAGCGAAATGACCAAATAAGCGCCGCTGCCACCCGCTTCCTTCAATCTTAAATCCTTGATCGGAATGCGCAGCGTGTCTTTCAAATGCTTAAACAGCGGCCACTCGCGGCCGACGCCGCGAATGCAGCTCGACTCCGACGGCGGCATTTGGCTGATGAAGGCTTGATAGAGCGGCTTGTGGCGGAAGGTCATGCATTTAATGTTGAAGAACGGCTCGTTGCCGGCGGGGCCCATGTAACCCGTGTATTCACCGAACGGACCTTCATGTTCGACGGCGTTGGCAGGGATTTCCCCCTCAAGAACGATCTCTGCGCTTGCCGGCACTTCCAACGGTACGGTTTCACAGGGCACAAGATCGACCGCCTCGCCGCGTAACGCGCCGGCCACCGCGAACTCGTCCAACGCCTCCGACATTTTAGACACCGACACGTAGCCGATGGTCGGATCGGCACCAATGACGACGGCCAATGGCGTCGGTTTGTTTTGTGCGTTGTTCTTGTAGATATGCCACGCCATGTCTTGGCGCTTACCGATCAACAGACCCGTCTTATTCGGACCTTTGACCTGCATGCGATAGGTGCCGACATTACGCACGCCGGTTTCCGGATCTTTGGTGATCAGATAAGGGGAGGTGAAGAACGGCGCGGGATCTTCGCCGACGGTCCAAGTCGGCACGGGCAGCTTGGTGATGTCCACGTCTTTGCCGTGCAGAATATTTTCCTTGCAGGGCGCTTGCTTGACGAGCCTTGGTGGAATGGGATTCTCCAGCGCATTATCCCATTTGCGGTTGATGCCTTCGACCGAATCGGCCTCGAGTCCGAGGGCGTAAATCTCACGCGACGCGCCGAGCACGCCGGCGACCACAGGAATGTCAAAACCTTTGACATTTTCGAAGACGAGCGCCGGGCGCTTGCTCGGCGAAATTTTCTTGAAAAGTTGCCGGCAGACGGCGGCGATTTCCCAGTCCTTGTCGACCTCCTTGGTGACCCGTCTGAGTTTGCCCTGCTTTTCAAGCGCGGCGACATAATCGCGGAGATCGCGGTAAGCCATGAATCCTCCCCAGAACCGATGACTGTCAGTGAAATATTTTTTTCGTATACTAGACGCAAATCGTTTACATATCAACGTTCGCGATATGAAAGAACGCCAAAACGACAGGAAAGCTGCGGCCCCAGTACGCGCGCATAGCTCTAAGGCAAGAGAAAGTAAAGCCGTACAAGCGCAAAGAACCGGTAACTAGAGAAGGCAGGCGCGCGCAACGGTTTTTAGGCTCTAATTTCAGCGCGCATGAAGATGATATAGGATATACCAAAGCACACGGCGACCAACGCAAAGAGTGTCGTGATGTGCGGCCAGATTAAATTCAAGCTTTGATCCAGGGCCAACGGCGTCGGGAGGATTCCTTCGGCTTGGCTCTGCAGGGCTACGCCAAAGACGCGGGCCGCGGGATTAAGCAAAATGCTGACGCTTTCGGAGAACAGCGTGCTCGGTGAAATCCGGTCGACGACGTTTTCGATATCGGCGCGGCGGGCGATGGCCTCGGGAGTGGTGGCGTCCGGAACGATCATGCCGGAGATCGCCGAGCTGAACACCGAGACAAACAACGTTAAGAAAAGCCAGACCGCTATCGACGCCAAGGCGGCGGTGACGGTTTTTTGAAATACCAATGAAAAGAGCATCGCGAGGGCGAGCCAGAAGCCGACGTAGAATACTCCCACGGTCGTGAAGATCAGCATGCGCCAGAGCTCCTCGGCATTGGGTGGAAACCCCAGCAGTGTGATGCCGAGGCCGATCACCAGCAGCAGGATCGAACCCCAGAGAACCGCGACGGTGGTGAGGCCGGCGAGAAACTTGCCGTTGATGAAACTGTCCCGATAGATTGGTTGTGAGAGCACTCGACTGAGCGTGCCGCGCGCGTATTCGCCGCTGATGGAATCGAATCCCAGGGTGATGCCGACCAGCGGCCCAAAAAAACCGAGAAATGTCGCCAAAGAAAATATCGACTCGCCGCTGGAGGTCAAGAGCAGAAGAAATGCGTATTGCGGGGGCACCGTATCGGTATTTTGCCGGATCGCCTGGCCGGTGGCATAGGTGGCCCAGAGCCCCGATAAGATGATAATGATCAGCAGGATCATGAAACGGCGGCTGCTAAAGTGATCGGCCAATTCTTTCCAGAACACCACACTCATGTTTTTAGGCCTCGCGGAAATATTTTAGATAGATCTCTTCCAAGGTCGGGTCTTCGGAGCGCAGTTGGAGCAGCTGCAGCCCCTTGCGCGTGACCAGAGCGACAACCTCCCGGCGCACGTCCTGGGTGCAGCGCAGAAACCACCCGTTGGGCCGCGCTTCGATCTCATCGACGCCATGAATGCTTTGCAGATCGCGGTCCAAACCGTTGGTGTCGCCGCTGACATCGAGCAAGAAATTCCATTCGCGGCCTTTCAGGATCGCTTTGCCCAGGTCGTCCATCTGGCCTTGAACGATGAGTTTTCCTTTGACGATGATACCGATACGGGTACAAATCTGCTGAACCTGCTGCAATTGATGCGAAGACAACATCACGGTCAGTCCGTACTCGCGGTTCAAATTTTTGATCAGTTCAAGAATGCGGATGGCACCGTCGGGGTCGATGCCCAGGGTCGGTTCGTCAAGAATGATCGCTTTGGGATTTTTTATCAAAACTTCGGCGATGCCCAAGCGCTGTTTCATGCCGCGGGAAAATTCTTTCACCCAGCGCCGGCTGTCGTCGGCGAGGCCGACCTGCTCCAAAACCTGGGAAGCGCGCCGGCGCGTCTCGTCTTCCGGAATGCGGTTGAGCCGCGCCATGTAAAGCAGATTCTCTCTGGCGCTGATGTCGTCGTAGAAGCCCGGATTTTCCGGAAGGTAGCCGACCCGTCGTTTGACGTCCAACGATTCATGAGTCGGGTTGAAACCGCACACGGAGACCTGGCCTGAAGTCGGTTCAGTCAAGCCAAGCAACATCAATATGGTCGTAGTTTTGCCGGCGCCGTTGGGACCGAGGAATCCGAATACCTCGCCTTCCTGCACCGTCAGGTTGAGGGCGTTGACCGCGAGTTTTTCGCGGTAACGCTTGGTCAAGTCTTTGGTTTCGACAACAGCGCTCATCGACGGCCCAGACGGAAAAACACCGCAGCCAGCCCAAGCACGACCAGACCGACGATGCCAAAACCGATCCAGCCCCAGATCGTCGGGGTGGAAACAGTCACGCGAAACTCGGCTGATTTATTTGCCTCCACGGAATTCGCGGTAAGCGTCAACATATAATCGCCGGCGATGGTTCGGTCCGGCGCCAAAATATCCATTTTGATCTGGCGCACTTCACCGGGGCCCAACGAATCGATCTTCTCCGGCTTGAATTCGACGGTCCATTTGTCGCTGGGTTTTTTGGTGACAAAACTGAGGTTGCGAATCGGCGCCGTGCCGGCGTTGCCGACGACGAAGTCGATCGCGGTTTTCGTTCCGGCGATCACCGACGTATTGAGGGTGCCCGCCAGCGTACCCATTTTCAGATCTTGGGTGCCTTTCAACGAAACTTTGACACTCGTCGATGCCTCGTAGGCGCCGGCACGCGCGGAGATCGTGACCGGATATTCCTTGGCGTCGGCGGTGGCGGGAGTGTCGATCTCCACGCTCAAGGTTTCCGATCCGTTTTCTTTGACTTGAATCGACGAGATTTGCTGATCGCCGAACTGCGGCTTGAAACGCACGTTCCAACCTTGCGGCGCTTTCGCGACTAAAGAAGTCGGCAGCGGTTTGTTGGTTTCATTTTTCAGGTCGATGGTAAATTTTAAAGTCTGCCCGGAGCCGGCGCTGAGCACAGGGTATTGACTGCTGAGCTTGATGCCGCCGGTTTCAATCTTCTTGGAGGTTACTCGGTAATTGATTGTTTCAACGTACCGAGTGGTTCCCTTGGTGTCTTTCGCCGTCACCTTGATCGGGTAAGTTCCCGGTTTAGTCTTTTCGGGAACTTTGGCTTTGAACTCAAGGGTGGTCGATTTGTTCGCAGTTTGATCGCCGCCTTGCACCATGACCGAGCGCACTGGAAAGCTCGGATATCTCGAGTTGAAGTTGACCTCCCAACCGGCAGGAACGCCTTCAATCATCAGACTGACCTCCACCGGTTCCTTGGTTCGGTTAACGATCTCAGCGTCCATCGTGGCGTCTTGTCCCTGACCCACGGTGAGATCCTTGAACGGTAGGATCAGGTTGAATGATTCTTTTGACGGGGGCGCAGCAGTCGTCTCGGCGGCTAAGCCGATCGAAATAAAACTCGCTGAGAAAACCAAACACAAGGCGAACAGCAGCGAAAACTTCGGCAGGCGCGGTCTGATTGCCCCGACCCTCATATCAACCCCCTCGTTAGTAAAAAAATTATTTTGATAGATAACCGTTATCATTACGACCGTCAAGGGCCTTTAGCGGTTTAAGCTCTTCCGAGTTGGCGCAACCCTTCGTAAAGCACGATGGAAACCGCATTGGAAAGATTGAGGCTGCGCACTCCGCTGCCCATCATCGGAATTCGCAGCGCGCGCGCGGGATCGCGATCAATAAATGCCTGCGGCAAGCCCCGCGTTTCGGGGCCAAACACGAGAAAGTCATCGTCGTGATAGTGTATCGCCGAATAGGATTTGCTCGCGCGCTTGGAGAAAAACCACAGTTGCCGCGGCGCCGCAGCGTCGAGAAAACACTGCCAGGATGGATGCACATTCAAGTCGACGAACTCCCAATAGTCGAGCCCGGCGCGTTTTAAATGTTTGTCATCGATTTTGAACCCCAGGGGCTCGATCAAATGAAGCGGCGTGAGAGTCGCGGCGCACAGGCGCGCCACGCTGCCGGTGTTGGGCGGAATCTCGGGTTGGTACAAGACTACTTGCACGGCGCGCTTTCCAGCACCAAGGTTACCGGGCCGTCGTTTACCAGCGACACTTCCATGTGCGCTTGAAAACGCCCGGTGGCGACAACCAGGCCGGAGTCGCGTAAACGCTGCGCGAAACGCCGGTACAATCGTTCGGCTCGCTCGGCGGGCGCCGCGCCGGCAAAAGAGGGGCGATTGCCTTTTCGGCAGTCGCCGTACAGGGTGAACTGCGAAACCACCAGGAGCGCGCCGCCGGTGTCCGTCACCGATCGGTTCATTTTTCCTTGTTCGTCGTCGAAAATACGGAGGGATTTGATTTTGTCGGCGAAACTGTCGGCGTCCTCATCGTCGTCTTCCGTGCCGACGCCCAGGAAAACGCACAGGCCGGCGCCGATCTTGCCGACAATTAGATTGGCTACAGAGACTGTTGCTTGGGAAACTCTTTGAACGACGACGCGCACGGTACGTTGAATCAGTCCTCGAATAAGACGGCATGTCCCGAGCGACGCAAGCCGGTGACCCGTCACTGCTCGGCTCCGTCCCCACTATCAAACTGTTAACAGAGATTGTTCCTGGTGACAACAATGTCGAAGATGTTAGTATCCGATGATCTTTTGCCTGTGATTCCATGCGTACACGGAGAGTTTTGCGGTTATTTTTGCCCGCCTTCTTTGCGGCATTTCTCCTGCCTCGGGTTTTCCCGATGGATTTGGGCCGAGCTTTCGCATTCGAGGCGGCTTCTCAGGCCGGCAGCCTCGAAGGCAAAGTAATTCTCGCTGCGCTGTTTAAAAAAACTCGGCCGTTGCGGGTATTTAAGAACCGTGATTTTTGCGGCGCCACGGTGGTTAACGAGACCCTGCTGGTGGGCGCCGAGGGCGGCCTGCGAAACGCCGTCGTTCTACTGCATTCGCTTGCGGCGAAGGCCGTAACGCGCCCGATGTTTTTGACGCTCGACAATCAGCGCTGTCGTTTCGCGCCTCATGTCCAAGTCGCCACGATTGGCAGCGAGCTGCTATTGACCAACAGCGATCCGATTCTCCACACCGTGCATGCGCGATTGGGAGCCGAGACTTTGTTTAACGTCGGTCTGCCGATATGGCGCCGGGTCAGCAAATTGCTCGACCGCGTCGGCATGATTAGAATCAACTGCGATGTCTTGCACACCTGGATGAGCGCCGCGATCGTGGTCACCAATACGCCATACTTTGCATTGACCGACGCCGCCGGCCGCTTCAGGATCGACGGCCTGCCCGCCGGTGAGTATGAAATGGAAACGTGGCATGAGATTTTGGGATCGCGCCGGATGCTCGTTTCAGTTGCACCCGATGCTCTGAGCAATGTCGAGGTGATTTATTCCCCGGCAAAAATCCGTTAGTACTAGATGGCGGCAGGGGACATGATATCCTCGCTCGCATTGGTGGATTCATTGCGATGTATCCCGTAATCTTTCAATTCGGTCCGATCACGATTTACAGCTTTGGCCTCTTCATGGCGCTGGCGGCGCTGTCGGCGGCCTGGGTGGTTCACACCGAGCTCAAGCGCAGAGGGTTTGATCCCGAGGTCGCCTCAACGATGGTTTTCGCCGCGGCCATCGGCGGATTGGTCGGCGCGCGGCTTTTGTTCATTGTCGAAGAGTGGAGCAATTTTCTCGCCGCGCCCTTAAGCTTTATCTTCACGGGCGCCGGTTTTACCTGGTACGGCGGTTTTCTAGGCGGAACCGCCGCGGTTTCCTGGGTGGTTAGGAAAAACAAAATTCCTTGGCTCGTCGGCGCCGATATCGCCGCTCCTGCCTTGGCGATCGCCTACGGCGTGGGGCGCATCGGTTGCCACGTGGCCGGCGACGGCGATTGGGGAAAGGTCACCGACATGCCGTGGGGCGTTGCCTATACCAACGCGATCATCGGCTGGGTCAATCCGACAACCGGAATTCCGTATCCGCCGGGTGTGCGCGTCCATCCCACGCCCCTTTACGAATTCGGCGAATCGGTGATCGTGTTCGCGGTTCTCTGGTCGATGCGGAAGCGGGGCTACGCTCCCGGAACGCTGGCGTGGCTCTACCTGATACTTGCCGGTTTTGCACGTTTTATCGTCGAGTTTTGGCGCATCAATCCGGCGCTGGGATGGGGGCTCAGCGAATCCCAATGGTTCAGTCTCGGGCTGATCGCGCTTGGGTTATTTCTCCTCGCCACGCGATCGGTCAGGGCGGCAACTTGAAATCGGATCAATTGCTAGGCACACTTCGGCGCAGTGTTGATGAAACGATATATCGTCATATTCAGCTGTCTGTCGGTGTTTTACGCTGGAGCCGATTGGGCCTTTGTGGGTTGTCGTAATCTCGCCGGCGACGGCGCCTGGCATCATCACGCCGCAGAAACAGCTTCGCCGCGTCCACCAGACGCGCCGCCGTCCCACCATAACCATTCGGTTCCGGGCAAGATCCACTGCTTGAATTTTTTCGGCGAGTTTCTTCAGAGCGCACGGGTAACGGTCAATCCGGATCGCGGCTCGGTCAGCTACACCACCCGGGGCGGAATGCAGCTCAGTGGCAATCTTGCCGGCGCGATACCGCAACATTGGATCAATGGTCCGCCCGATTCAGGCACTGTAAAAACTTTTCCGCGCCATCTGCTTCTTTCTGTGCTCCGCATCTAACGCCGTGCTGCCGGCGGTTTTTTTTCACTGTCTCCCATAAAATTTGTTTAAGCGAGCAATCGGGAGCATTGGCGGTCCGACGTTTACAGGTCCGGCTCGCGATCTATCGAGGATCAACTATGCACTTTCGACAATGGACGACGATTGTCGTCTCGATATTCTCATTGTTTAGCGCTGCGGTATCGGTAAGAGCCCACGGCGAAGGCAAGACACAGGGACCGGGCGAGTCGAGCGCCGAGCTACATCATCCCGCGGATTGGCGCTTCAGCATGCCGCGGGGCGATGCCGCCAAGGGGCGCCAGGTTTTTCAAAAATTCGAATGTTACGACTGCCACGAAGTGCGAGGGGAAAACTTTCCTTTCCCTACGGACATCAGCGCACCCGAGTTAAGTCAAATGGGATCCTTACACCCAATGGAGTTCTTTGCAGAGTCGGTGATCAATCCCGACGCCGTCGTTCCGAAACAGTATCGTGACGCGGAGGGGAAGTCGCCCATGTCCCGCTATCACATCGACAAAATGACCCTGAGGGAATTTATCGATCTAACAACTTTTATCGCTTCCCTGAAGCCTCCTGCCGCCGCGAAGAGAGTGACCGGCCTCGGAAAAATCATCGCGATCACGACCTCGACTGGCGAGTTGGTACTCGACCACGAGCGTCTCCAAGGATTCATGGACGCGATGACCATGGGCTATAAGGTCAGCGCGCCGAAACTACTTGATGGCCTCAAACCCGGCGACAGGGTTTCGTTTACCCTCGACACCTCGCGCCGTGTCATCACTAAGATCGAAAAGGTAAAGCATTAACGAGAGGATTTATGCAATTCACAAAAAAGTTGTTACTGATGCTCTTTGGATTTTCGCTCTCCGGTTGTTCCTCGTATATTCCGGCCGCGCTAACGCCAAATCATCCGGCCCATCCTGACGCGGCGTTGGGACTGGCAGGACCGCGCTCGATGACGCTCGTCTACGCGGCGTCGGATTTACCGTCTCAAGCGAAGCCCGTGCGGTCCGTGGACGAGGAACGGACCGAACTCGATGCGCACAGCAGCGCGCAGGGTGCAACGCCAAGACTCGCGACCGGCGAAGGCAGCGTGATCGCGGTGGTGCCCGGGGCGAGCCAACTGGTGGTCGAGCATGGCGAGATCAAGGGCTTCATGGACGCCATGACTATGGGTTACCGCGTTGAGCCGAAGCAATTGCTCGATCTCATTAAAGCGGGTGACAAGGTGCGCTTCTCCATCGACGTGGAGAAAAAAACCATCGTCAAGCTGAAGAAAATTCCCTGACGGCGAAAGGTTTTCGCTGGAGCAATCCTATGTCTTGGTTAAGAAACATTACCGGTTTGATTATTTATGCCACGTTCGTGAGCGGATGTGCGTCGGTTGATTTATCGGCGGGCTTTCCCGATGTGCGGTCCAATGTTCAACAGCAACTGGGCATGTCGCTTTACTGGAATAACGGCACCAATCTCGATCGGGAGGTGGATGAGAAGTTAAAAGCGATCTTGAGAGAAAAATTGACCGCGGAGCGGGCGGTGCAGGTCGCGCTGCTCAACAACCGCGAGTTGCAGGGCGTGTACGCGGACTTGGGCGTGGCGCAGGCCGATCTGGTGCAGGCCGGCTTATTAAAGAATCCGTTGTTCGATGCGGTTGTAACTTTTCCTGTTGTTGGCGGCCGGCCGGACTTCGAGCTCACCGCTGCCATGGGCTTTCTTGATGTTTTCTATCTTCCCCTGAGAAAGCGAGTGGCAGAGGGCCGATTCGCCGAAGCCAAGTCGCGGGTGACCGGAGCAGTGCTCGATCTTGCCGGAAAGGTGCGATCGGCATTTTTCGACCATCTCGCGAATGTGCAGATAATCGAACTTAGTCAGTCGATCGTCCAAGGTCTGGGGGCGTCGGTCGACATTACCCAAAGATTGCACGAGGCCGGCAACTCTTCCGATCTCGATCACGCCCGTGAAAGACTCCTCTTGGAGGTTGGGAAGCTGCAGCTCCGCAGGGCCGAGATCCTGAGCCGGCAAAGCCGGGAACAACTGAATGTATTGATGGGACTTTGGGGCGACGAAACTGAATGGCAGAGCGATGGGCGATTGCCCGATATTTCTAAAGACGAAATTTCCTTGCAGGAATTCGAACGGATGGCGGTCGAGCGAAGTTTTAATCTCGCTGAGGGACGGCAAAGAATTATCGCTGCAGGCGAGCAACTCGGACTCAATCGTGCAACCGCCTTGATTCCTGATCTGGATGCCGGTGCGCGGGGAGAGCGCGGCGACGGAGCTTGGGCCGTCGGGCCGGTGCTCCAATTTCCTATTCCGGTATTCGATCAGGGCCAGGCTCGAACCGCCCGTGCCGCGGCGGAGCTACGCCGCGCCGAGCAGGAATTTTACGCATTGGCCGTGCGTGTGCGGGCGACAGCCAGGATGGTGGCCGATCGCTTAATCGGTGCCCGCGATCGTGTGCTCTATTATCGAGACGTGGTGTTACCCTTACAGCAGCAGGTAGTCGATGAGACGCAATTGAATTACAACGCGATGCAGCTCGGCCCGATCGATTGGCTGCGCGCGCGTGAACAACAGATCGGAACGGCTGCAAGCTACGTCGAAGCGTTGCGCGACTATTGGCTAGCGCATAGCGACTACCAGCAGTTGTTGATCGGCCGCTTGCCGCAACAGAGCGCGACGGTGACGACGCCAGTGACGCGGGTTACGGCTGCCGCCGTTGACGTGAACCACTGACGAGGAGAATTGATGAGATGAAGAACAAACTTTCGCGTCGCCAGATGCTTGGCCTCGGCATCGCCGGTCTCGCTGGTACCGTTGTATTGCCGAAGGGTCACGCCGAAGCGCTAGCCGGAAACGAATACGCGCCGGCTAATAATTCACTGAACGAACGGCGCGCTCGCTGGGAAAAAAGTTACAGCGGTGGCAAAACAGACGTAAAACCGTTGCGGCCCGGTTCGGCGGAAACGGATTATCAACCGATCGTCGTTCCCAACGGCGGCACGCTGCAGTTCAAGATCATCGACGGCGTGAAAGTCTTTCACCTGATCGCCGAAGAGGTAAACCATGCCTTCGATGCCGGATTGCGCGCCAGATGCTGGGGTTTTAATGGCCGGGTCAATGCAACGGTGTTGGAGGCGGTGGAGGGTGAGCGCGTGCGGATTTACGTGACCAATCGCTTGCCGGTTTCGACCTCCGTCCATTGGCATGGCATCTATCTGCCCAACGGCATGGACGGGGTCGGCGGTTTGACCCAGCCCTATATCAAGCCGGGCGAAACGGTGAAATACGAATGGACGCTGCGCCAGCACGGCACACTGATGTACCATTCCCATCACGATGAGATGACGCAGATGGGCATGGGCATGATCGGCATGTTCATCGTCCACCCGAGAAAACCGGCTCCCGAGTATCGCGTCGACCGGGATTTTGCTCTGCTCCTGAGCGAGTGGGTCATCGAGGCTGGCACGGCGCGGCCCAACACGCTTAAAATGAACGATGCCAACGTGCTGACGATCAACGGCAAGGTGTTTCCGTCGACGGCGGCGCTGGTCTGCAAGACCGGCGACAGGGTGCGGCTCCGAGTCGGCAACCTGAGCGCCATGAGCCATCACCCCTTGCACATCCACGGCTATCATTTTCGCATCACCGCCACCGACGGCGAAGATATTCCCTTGAGCGCGCAGTGGCCCGAGGTGACGGCGCTGATCGGTGTGGGCCAAACGCGCAATCTCGAATTCATCGCGGACGCGCCCGGCGACTGGGCGATCCACTGCCACATGACGCACCATGTGATGAACCAGATGGGGCACCAGTTTCCCAATTTGGTCGGCATGAACGCCGATGGTCTGGAAGAAAAATTGCGTCCGCTCTTGCCGGCCTACATGACCATGGGGAACACGGGCATGGATATGGGCAAAATGACGGAGGTGATGCCGTATCCCCGCAATACCATATCGATGAAGGGGGCCACAGGTCCGTTCGGCGATTACATTTCCATGGGTGGGATGATGACAGTGATCAAAGTGCGTGACCGTTTGAAAAGTTACGACGAGGATCCGGGCTGGTACCAACATCCGCCGGGAACTCTGGCGCTCAAAGCTACTGAGGCGGATCTGGCGCGTGACGGAATTGCGCTTTTCACCGGAGCGGCGGGTTCCCTATAGCTAATCGGAATCAAGGGCACGTGCAACTCTATCATCGTCGGTGGCGCTGAAGCTAATTTTCTTGGAATTGAAAATTTAGATGCTTGGCGTTGTCAATCTTGAGAAGGAAGACGCAAGGAGATCCGGTGACTGTCTAGCATTATCCTGGCCTTCTGACCGTGGCGGGTATCTTGCTTACTCCATTTGTTATCAATGAGCGCGCCTAGCATGACAGTTCGATGTCTAAAATCCTGTGGATCGGTTTGCTTGGCTAGTGTTACTCACCTATTCAAGCATAGCATGGGCCTTTGGCGGCTGTCGCGAGGACGGTGAGGAGCTTGCTAGCGAGCAATTGGCCAGCGGCGATTTCGCAAACGCGAGTCCGATCAACCTTGTTGCGCGTTCTGTTGATGAACCGGTCGGCAGGGTGCATTGCGTTGCAACTTATTACGCGTTTGACGCGATCGCACAATATTCTTCGATTGGGTTTTTGAAACAGCCCCTCAGCGGTATCCAGTTAACGTCTTTCATTTCAAACAAATCCACATCAGCGGGTGGAGTTGAAATGTTCGGTGGACATTCCCCGCGTGGTTGGCTTGCTAGGTCTTCGCCGCCGAGTCTTCTATCTCGTCATCTTCTGCTCGCCGTTTGGCTAATCTGACGCTCCTCCTGTCTTTTGCGATGCCTGGTTTACCGAGGCATCGGTCGGTAATACATTTTCGTGGGATTGAAGCAGTTTTCTTTTCTTCGTGAAAAATTTATGAAGCCGATTCCCATACAAACCGTCCGGCGAGGTCTGACAATAAGGAGCAAAAAGAGCATGAAACCACTAAAATTATTTCTCATGGCATTTCTCCTAGTAGGTTTCGTGGGATGGGGAGAAAGTTACGCAGTAGGTGCCTCGGATGCGACGCAAACGGTTTCAGGTGGAGGAGTGACGGTGGCCGTGACCTACATGAACCCGCGCAGCCATGAGAGTCCCCAGTTCCAAGTGACGCTTAACACCCACTCGGTTACTTTAGACAGCTATGATCTTAAGACCATAGCGTTACTGCGCGATGGCGCAGGAAAAACTTACGCACCGATAAAGTTCGAGAACAAAGGCGCTGGCCATCACCGCCAGGTCGCATTGACGTTTCCAAAAATATCCGAAGGAGCGAAGCGGGTCGAAGTCATTATTAAAGACGTCGCAGGAGTCAAGGAAAGAACATTTCGCTGGAACATTCAGTAAATTAGATACCGGATTGGGGGCGAACGCGATGAATTCGGAGGTCGGTCATGGGAGAGTTCTTACAAAGCAATTGGTTTTGGATCGTCCTGGTGGTTTTTTTTATCTGGATGCACGCCTCGGGGTATGGCTGCGGAGGGCATGGCGGGCATAGAAACCATGGTGATCGAATCCAGAAGCCTGATGAGGATCAGCCTCGGTAGAGAGCGGACCTTGAGAGCCCCACCTGAGGCTCATGTCGCCGTGGATTTGGCATCCTAAGCGGCGAGAAAGAACGCGATGTGTCACATATTTCTAGTACTTCCGATTATCGCACTACCAGTGTTCTGGTTCTTGCCTTGGCAGCAAGCGGTGCTCCTTTATGCCGCCGTCTGCCTCGTATCTGGGGGTTTCTATTGGCTGATGTGGGGAACCATGAGCCGGCCTGCAGCCACGGGTATTGAGGGAATGATCGGCGGAATCGGAACGGTATTTCGCTACGCTGAAGGTAAGACGAAAGTGTTTTACCGGGGCGAGATTTGGGATGCTGTGAGTAAAGACCGGATGTCTCCGGACGAACGAGTCGAGATCATTGGGGTCGACAGGATGAAACTGGTCGTGCGCCATCGGGCTTGATCGGCCGTTGGGGGTTTTAAACGTGGGAGTATCTAGGCAGATTGCGCTGGTTGGTGGAGCCATTCTCACAGTGGTCGGTATCATTGCCGGCGGCCGCTATCTGACTCAGGAAGGCGCCGATCAGCAAAGAACGGTTATCGTTCCGAAGCTTTCTCCGGAAGCGACAATAGGAGAGGCGGTTTTCGTAGCTAACTGTGGCGGCTGTCACGGCAAGGATGCGGCCGGGACCGACAAAGGACCGACCCTGGTCAAGCAAATTTACAGCCCTTCGCACCACAGTGATTTTTCCTTCGTGCGCGCGGTCACTGTGGGGGCGCCGCAGCATCATTGGTTATTTGGAACGATGCCGGCACAGCCCCAGGTAACACGGGAGCAAATAGATCAGATCGTGTTTTATATCCGGGAGCTTCAGCAGGCCAAGGGGATAAGCTGAGATTATGCTGAACAATCGCATTCTGACGGGGTCAATGGCGACATTTACCACATGACCCACACCAATGGAGCTACAGCCGACAAAGAACTAAATCAATAAGGCGTTCATGATTCATCTTGGTCACAATGGCAATGGTGACTGCGGCAGATGCACGATTTGTTTGTCGACGAGGCAAGGGAAAAAATGAGCCGAGCTAGGATTGTTTGGAGATCCATTCTTTACGGCTTTGTCGCAACGGCGGCACTTCTGGGAGTCTACTTTGTGATTCTTGCCGCGCTTTCCGGTTGGGATTTCACCGTCAGTCAGTTTTTCGAGTTTTGGTATTTCATCGTTTCTTTGGCGGTGGGCTTCGGTGTGCAGATTGGGCTTTACAGTTATCTACGCAACGCTGTCCGGAGCATGGACATGTCCGGAAAAGTGGTTGCCGTGTCGGGGACGACTTCCACCGCAGCCATGATTTCGTGCTGCGCACATTACCTGACCAACATCCTTCCGGTGGTCGGCGCCGCCGGCGCGGTCGCGCTGGTGGCTCAATACCAGATCGAATTCTTTTGGTTTGGATTAGCGTGCAATCTGGCTGGAATTATTTACATGACCACAAGGGTAGCCAAATTTTCCCGCGCTCATGCCATGAAATGACCGAGCAATGAAAGCGCCGATGAACTTAACAACTGCGGTTAAAATATTTTTGAGAACCGACGGCATGGGGGCGAAAAACGATTCAGCTCATCGGGGTATTAATCTGAGGGAAATTTACGGGTTGGATCTGGTCGCCGGCGCTGCCATGGATGGATTGTGGGGAGGTTTATATGACTGCGGTTACGGATCGCACCCGACGATGTGGGGTGCTTGAGGATTTGCCATGATGCTGATGATGATTCTGTTTTGGGGTCTGATTATTGTTGCGGTTGTCTTGGGCGTTCGCTGGTTCGTCGGACAGGGAAAGGAGTCGCCATCGGACTCGCCCCTCGATATCCTGCGCCAACGCTACGCGCGCGGCGAGATGAATAAGGAAGAGTTCGAATCAAGAAAGCAAGATCTAAGCTAGTGTTGAATGGCAAACATAGCGGAATGAATCTCTCATGGATCCTGGGTGCCGCGGTGCTGCTGGCTCTAGCGTCCGCGAACGTGCCCGCGCAGGAAAGTCCGGGAACGGGGAGAATGATGGAAGACCAGGATGTCGCAGGCATGCCGATGGGTCGCGCGCTTGCACCGACACCCTTTTATCGAGAACGGACCTTTCTTGTTTTGCTCGGCGTGGGCATCGGGGGAGTTGGAATTTTCGCATATCGTGTCGGTGGCTCTCGCTGGCGCTGGAAAAAAGCGCCTGCAAGTTCCGTAAGCGAAGCGGTTCTGGTCGTGGATTTAGTAGGTTCCACTCATCTTGCGACTCATTACGGCGAAGGATTGGCTTTGCGTGCCGCAGAGGTTTTGCAAGAGCGCACTTTAGCGTTGGCGGAAAGCCGCAGACTGCTTTTCGCAAAAAATACCGGCGACGGTTGCTTTATGACTTTCCCCAATGTTTTGGATGCGTGCGAGACGGCGATCGCGTTGTTGAGAGATGTTATTGATCGGCCGCCGGATCTTTCGCCGGTACCAAGCATCGAGCTGCGCGCGGGGATCAGCTACGGCGAGATTTTCATGGATTCGGGAAATGATCGTCATGCCTCGGCCATCAATAAGGCATTTCGCCTTGAAGGGCTGTCGCGTGAGAGCTTTGCCCAGGTGGAAGGCGAGAACAGCATGGTGACCGAAATCGCCGAACGTAATCGGATCTTCCTCGATGAAGAGGCGGCTCAAGAGTTACAGACCGGGGGAAGTGCCAAGATTCCTTTACGTTTTCTGGGTTTTGCACGATTAAAGGGGTTTTCTGGATTGCACCGCGTGTACGAGGTGCCCTGGACGTCGTCGGTTCTAGAGCCTCACGAGCGTGCAGACGACGGGGGCGGCGAAACGAGACACCGATGAAACTTACAATCGGACTCATCCCTCGAGATTCTGCCCCAACGATATGCGCGCGGCGAGATGAGCAGGGATAAGTTCGCAGCGAAGAGGCGAGATCTGCTGTAGTGTTTTTGGCTGAACCGAGGCGAACCCTATGCTTTACGTTACTGAGACAACTAAGGATTTCGATACGGCGGTGAAAGATCTGGAAGAGGGCGTGAAGAGACATAAGTACGGCGTCTTGTCGTGTCCCACCAGATTCGGAACACGGGATAAGTGAGAGTAAAATGGCCATAGATAGGCGGGGAAGACCTGCCAGGAGGACGAGATGGCCAAATGCATGCGGGAGGTGAATTGATGCTTCCACAAGTCGCGGTCGGACGCCGATGTGTTGCAGACGAAATCACTATTGATCGCTCGCTCCCTGGAAACGGTCCGATGAAGTAGATTGCAGTCCAATTTTGAGGAAGCCGACGTGACAATCTTTGCTTGTAAGTTTGGGTTTCGAAGCGGCGATAGGAGAGAGAAATGGACGAGGGAGCCGACATAGGTTTCTGGGAACTTTCGATCATCATGGTCGTGATCGCGTCCTGGATTCTTTACCGCTATGTCGCCCCCAAGGGGTGGAGAGAGTGGACAAGAGCTGGTCTGGTCCAGGCTTTCATCATCGCTTTATATGCGGAAATGTACGGATTTCCACTGACGATTTATTTGTTGACGGGTTGGTTGGGGATAAAAATCCCGTGGGCGCACGATAGCGGCCATCTCTGGGCGTATCTCTTCGGCTGGGGACCTCTGGGCGTGATGGTAGAAATGCTCGTGGGATACACCTTCGTCTTTGCCGGGGTCTCGCTGCTCGCTGAGGGCTGGAGGGAAGTTTACTTTGCAACCAAAGAAGGACGGCTGGCCACGGACAAGCTTTACGGTGTCGTCCGGCATCCTCAATATACGGGCATCTTTCTCGCGATCTTCGGCCAATTGATTCACTGGCCGACGATTCCGACGGTGGTTTTGTTTCCCATCATCGTGTGGGCTTACTACCGGCTCTCGAAAAAAGAAGAGCAACAGATGGTGCAAAAATACGGAGCGGCTTATGAGGCGTACCAACGTCGCGTGCCTATGTTCATTCCCAGGCAGGGCGAGTGGAAAAAGCTGATGTCGGCCGGGCAATTTAGGGAGAGCGAGCGATGAAGAACCGAATGGTGAAGGAGGCCAGGCAAGGGATTGTCCGTGCTGGTTAAGGAACAAGGAAGCTATCCGTCGATCCGATGAGCGGCGGCATGATCAGATGACCGGCTGTCAGGAGAACGTTATGGCACGAAAGAATCGAGAGCGTAATCAGTCAAAGAGGCAGGGAACAGATCGAAAGCGGAGGTCACGAGCGCCAGTGCGATTCCTACTCGGGAGTGTCATTGCGATAGGAGTCGTCGCGGGTTTGGTCTTCGGCTACGGCTGGGGTCCGGCAACCAGCGTGTCCGAACAGCAAAGTGCGGCCCAGGATGACAATCCTGTACCTCTTTCCACCCGCGGGAAAACTATCTCCGGATGGCATGATATGACGGCCCAGCCCTCGTACACTTATAGAACCCCGCCGCCCAAAGGCACACCTCAGCCCGACGTAACCGTGACCCCGGCCAACCGCGATCTGACTTCTGTGGGAAGTAAAGATGTGATCAATTTAAGTTACGCGGTGATCAATCAGGGCAATCAGGACCTGGTTGTTGACAGCATGGTTACCTCCTGCGGTTGCACTACGGCGGAGCTGAGCAACAACATTATTCCGCCGGGAACCAGGGCGGATCTCAAAGTGCGGTTTGACGTGGGATTCCACAAGATGGAGCAAGGTGAGCGAGTCGTGCGAATCGTGTGGATGAGGACAAATGACCCCGATACTCCGATTGCTATAGCACGCCTGACGGCAACGATTCGATAACGGGGATAGAGACCAAAATGATGCGTCGTTTCCAGATGCTGAGCCGCATATTGGGCGTAGGGGTGATTGCGGCCAGCCTTGTAACGCCGGTATCGGCCCAATCCAAGGCCCCTGAGAAGATCCATGTTTTCTTCAGTGCCGGCTGTGCCGATTGCTGGCCTTACGTTGAGAAGCTGCTGTTACCTGCGCTTAAGCAAGCCGGCTTCACTGCCGAGCCGGTGATCCATGATTTCACCCGGCCTGGCGGCCGACAATTGTTGGCCGAGCAGGCCAAGGCGGTAGGACTGCCCCGTCGAATCGCCGATTCCCTTTATGCGTTTGCCCCTCGACCCGATGGGGGACTGTTGGTTGTCCTTGGGCATGTGCCGCGCCCCCTGCTGGAAGAGCTGCTGGCGCGTCGGGATTTGCCGCACAAGCTGGTCATCCAGCAGCCCAAGATGCATGGCGATCCTGAGGAATATCTCCTCTGGTCCTTTGCCGGTGAGGTCCTGAGCTTCCCGATCGACACACCCTTGAGCGCGGCGCTGCCCTCATTGCCGCCCACTTCCAACCGGACTGTGCTGGACCCGGACGATGCCGACCTGGCGACGTTACTGCCGGCGGTCATAGTCACGGGTTTGCTCGATAGCATTAATCCGTGCGCCTTCGCCGTCATCCTGCTTTTGATTGCGTTCCTCTTCACGATTCGCAGGAGCCGCAGTCAAATCCTTGGCTTGGGTGCTATCTATGTCGCGGTGATCTTCGTAGTCTATTTGGCGATAGGCCTCGGTATTCTGAGCACGGTACGCTTGAGCGATGAGCCGCACTTTGTCGCACGCGTTGGCAGCTATTTGCTGATCGGGCTGGGTCTTCTGAACCTGATCGAGTACCTATGGCCTGCATTCCCCATCAAATTGCACATGCCGGCCGTAGCTCACAAGAAAGTAAGCCAGCTTCTCAAACTTGCATCGGTGCCGGCCACCATCGGCATCGGCTTCATCGTCGGCCTGTGCACCTTTCCTTGCTCCGGTGGAATCTATGTCAGCATCATCACGCTTTTGAACGCCAAAACGACGCTGGGCTGGGGTTTGGTGTACCTGACGCTATATAACCTCCTCTTTATTCTTCCCCTGATTATTATCTTGCTGGTCGTGGGCAACCGTGTAGTGGCAAAACAATTGGCGACCTGGGAACGAGAGCACGCCCTGAGCCTGCGGCTATGGTTTGGCGTGACGATGATCGGCCTAGGGGCGGCAATGTTGTGGGTGGTCATCCCAGGAGGAACGGTATGAGGCAGCATAGAATGCTTCAAAAAAGAACATTTTGGGCTAAGCATCGACTCAGTGGCGAGCTGTTGGCCCTGAGTTTTTTGGTCCTGCTGCTTGGCGGGTGCGCCGGCGGAAAGCCCGATATTGCAGTGGAGACAAAACGACATGACTTCGGCCCGGTCAAGCAGGGCGATGTTGTTACCACTGAAATCGCAGTGCGAAACACGGGGAATAAGCAGTTAAAAATTGAATCCGTTGCCACTTCCTGTGGCTGCACCTCGGCGCAAGTGACGCCGAAAATCATTCCCTCGGGCGGCGAAGGCACGCTGCTTATTCGGTACGACTCAGGATCTCATCCCGACAAAGGCCCGATCGAGCGCCATGTCTACATTGCCTCCAACGACCCGGAGAAGTCCGAGGTGGACATACTAATCACCGCAGACGTTCAGTCGCCAACTTAGGAAGGCAAAGTTGGAAATTTGCGGAGGTAGCAATAGGTTATTACCCCATGACGGATACCTGCTGCGTATCAAATGGGGCAATGTCGAAGGAACTGAAGTAACGATACTTCGGTAACGATTTGGGAGGTGAGAATTGATGACCGATCCAATTTGCGGGATGGAAGTTGAGCCGAATAGCGCTGCGGGAAAGCACCAGCACAACGGGCAGGTCTATTATTTTTGCAGCGTGCATTGCCTGGAACGATTCAAGTCGGACCCAGCGAAGTTTTTACAACCTCGTTCGGAGGAGAGCGGGAAAGGGACTGCAACAGAAAAAGCCAAGCAAAGCACGACGACTGTGTATGTCTGTCCGATGGACCCTGAGGTTCGCGAAAACAAACCCGGGCCTTGCCCCAAGTGCGGCATGGCGCTAGAGCCCGAGGAGCCCGCGGCGCCAGCGGTGAAAACCGAATATGTTTGCCCGATGCATCCGGAGATCGTCAGGCCGGAGCCCGGTTCCTGTCCGATCTGCGGTATGGCATTGGAGCCGCGAACCGTCACGCTTGAAGAGGAAGCGAATCCAGAACTCGTTGATATGACACGAAGGTTTTGGATTAGCGCGGTTTTGAGCGCGCCGCTTCTTTTGTTTGCACTTACGGAATTTTTTCCCGGCCAACCGGTCCATCGCTGGTTTTCGCCGCATGCTCTCAACTGGTTTCAATTAACCCTCGCCACCCCGGTCGTCCTTTGGGGGGGCTGGCCGTTCTTCCAGCGCGGCTGGGCATCGATCGTCAATCGCAGCCTCAACATGTTCACGCTGATCGCGATCGGCGTCGGCACTGCCTATATCTACAGCATTGTCGCCGCGCTGTTTCCCGAACTGTTCCCCGATTCATTTCGCGGGCCGGACGGAGAAGTGGCAGTTTATTTTGACGCGGCGGCGGTTATCACGACCTTGGTGCTGCTGGGTCAGGTACTGGAGCTCCGCGCGCGTAGCCGAACCAGCAGCGCTATCAAGGCGCTCCTGGGGCTTGCGCCCAAGACCGCGCGCCTGCTGCGCGACGACGGCGGCGAAGAAGACATTCCGCTGGAGCGCGTTCAGCCCGGGGATCGCCTTCGGGTCCGCCCCGGGGAAAAAATTCCCGTCGACGGTATCGTTATAGACGGTAGTACTTCGGTCGACGAGTCGATGATCAGCGGGGAGCCAATTCCAGTAGAGAAGGTTAAAGACAACCGGGTTACGGGAGGCACGGTCAACGGGACCGGCAGTTTTACCATGCGAGCTGATCGGGTGGGCAGCGAGACGCTGCTCGCGCAAATCGTCCGGATGGTCAGCGAAGCGCAGCGCAGCCGCGCGCCGATCCAAAAGTTGGCGGATATCGTTGCCGGCTACTTCGTGCCCGTCGTTGTCTTGGTGGCGATTGTGACATTTGTGATCTGGGGATGGGTAGGGCCGGCGCCGCGCCTGGCTCATGCTCTGGTCAATGCGGTGGCGGTATTGATCATCGCATGCCCTTGCGCATTGGGCTTGGCGACACCCATGTCGATCATGGTTGGCACCGGACGAGGCGCGAGTGCCGGGGTTTTGATCAAGAATGCCGAAGCGCTGGAGGTGATGGAAAAGATCGACACGCTTGTGGTCGATAAGACCGGGACACTCACCGAGGGCAAGCCCCGCCTCGTTTCCGTGATGCCGGCGAGCGGTAAAAACGAAGACGACATCCTGCGCTTCGCGGCGAGCCTGGAACTGGGGAGCGAGCATCCGCTCGCCGCCGCCATTGTCGATGGCGCTCGTGAGCGGGACATCAAGCTTACTGAGGCAACGGACTTTCGCTCTATTACGGGAAAAGGCGTGCTCGGTACCGTAGACGGAAAAGCAGTGGGGCTGGGCAATCAAAAGCTCCTGGAAGAAATGGGTGTCCAACCTACGGAATTGTCGAATCGCGCTGAGGAGCTGCGCCGCGACGGACAGACCGTGATGTCTGTCGTTGTAGGGCGCGAGCTCGTAGGACTGGTCGGCGTGGCCGATCCGATCAAGAAATCGACTCCCGAGGCGATCCAACTGTTGCACGAGGAAGGGATTAAAATCGTCATGCTCACCGGCGACAATCGTACGACGGCAGAGGCCGTGGCCGGCAAGCTCGGGATCGATGAGATTCAAGCGGAGGTCTTGCCCGAGCAAAAGGGCGAGGTGGTCAAGCGTCTCCAGGCCGAAGGGAGAATGGTCGCGATGGCCGGCGACGGAATCAATGACGCTCCCGCTCTGGCTCAAGCCCATGTGGGTATAGCGATGGGAACGGGCACCGACGTGGCGATGGAAAGCGCGGGGATCACCCTCGTCAAAGGCGACCTCAGAGGGATTGCCAACGCCCGCCGGTTGAGCCATGCGACGATGCGGAACATACGCCAGAACCTGTTTTTTGCTTTCGTCTACAATAGCTTGGGAATTCCAATCGCGGCCGGGGTGCTCTATCCCTTTTGGGGTCTGCTGCTCAGCCCGATCATAGCGAGCGCGGCGATGACGTTCAGCTCGGTTTCGGTTATCACCAACGCGCTGCGACTCAACAAAATCAAGCTGTAGGAGTGCAGGTGTCAAGCGAGATAATTTCGAATTTGGGCCGGCGGGCGGCCACGAGAGTGATAAGGGACGGCACTTTTTCTATTGGCGCAAAGTGTTAGTCTTTGAGTAAGAAAAAAATGCAAATTAAATTGGAATTCGTTGCGGGTTGACGGTCGGAAAACCGTTTCTGATGACGAAATAAAGGGAGCTACGAAAATGAAACGAAAGACGCCTGCGATTGCTGCAATCCTATTTCTTGTCGCGCTCGCATCCGAAGTTTCTGCGCAAATGGGCGGGGGCATGATGGGGCCGCGTTCCGGTATGGGGCAGGGAGGGATGGGGGGCGGTCAAGGCTATGGCCCCGGCTACGGCCCAAGCCCGGAGGGAGGGCAATCCTCTCCGAATCTCACCCCTGAAGAACAAAAAGCCCGGGCCAAAGCTTTCGTTGAGGATTATCTGCGGCGTAATCTGCCGGAGTATGAGCTGCAAAAGAAAGACACCAAGAAAAGTAAGTGACACCGAGAATGTTTCCGATATAGAGCCGCGGCTCACTTCCGCACGCCGTGATTCAGCGGAGAGGCTTTCTGTAAGCGGTAACTATCCAATGAGACCAAGAGAGAAAGTAAAAGGAGTAGCACAATGAAAAAGAAAGCGTCGGCACTAGTTGCCATATTGTTTGTTGTCGGCCTGGCAACCTCTGCGTTAGCTCAGCCATCGGCGCCCGGCGATCAGGGTCCCCGTCAGGGACCTGGGTATGGTATGGGGCGAGGCCAAGGACCTGGTTATGGCCCGGGATATGGTTACGGAATGGGCCCGGGGATGATGGGACCGGGCTACGGTTATGGACCGAACATGGGGCCGTGGATGATGGGCCCGGGTTGGCACGGAGGCTATGGAATGGGGCCGGGCATGATGGGCCCGGGATATGGATACGGAATGGGACCATGGATGATGGGACCGGGCTACGGTTATGGACCGAACATGGGGCCGTGGATGATGGGCCCGGGATATGGTTATGCACCCGGCGAAGGCCAGGCCTATCCCGACCTAACGCCTGAAGAGCGGGAAGCAAAGACAAAGGCTTTCGTAGAAGAATACCTGAAGCGTCACTTGCCAGGTTATACTCTAGAAAAAAAGCAGCCGACGAAGAAGAAATAAGTTATTCCGTGAAAACGGAGGAAATCATTCCTTGCTTGTAGTTTTTATTTCAGGAGGGAAGAGATTTCCTCCGTCTGATTCGATTGGACCCGTACGGGTCGGGGCTCATGGTATCGAGGAGACAAAAATGAAAGCTCTGTCAATGGTTGGAGAAATGCTGATTCAATGGCAGCCAGGCTATCAAGGGCCCTGGGGTTGGCATTACAACATGATGGGAGGTGGATGGGGGATATTCATGTTTATCTTTATGTTGATATTTTTGGGCCTGGTGATCACCGGAATTGTTATTCTCGTGCGCTACTTGTCACCACACGCCAGGTCGAAGCCGTCTGAAGGTGCGTTGGAGATTCTCAAACGGCGCTACGCGCGAGGAGAAATTCAAAAAGCCGAATTCGAGGAAAAGAGGAAGGATCTAGAATCGTAGCACGACAATATTTTTCTAGCTGGCTTCGCTTTTTGCGGCTTCTCGTTGCCGAGGTTCTCTCCTCGGAAAATTGTTGAAGCGTCCGAAGGCGTTCTCGAACAATGCCGCGACATTCCAACATGTTTGGCGGGGACGAAACTAGCTCTCTATAGCGTTGACATTCTTCTTCAACACGGAGGGTAACGCGCAGGCGGGTAATAAACATTTAGTTTTTGGAGGCTAGATGGCGATCTTCGAATCGTTGGCGCAAACGTTGAAAACGTTGGCGGTGGGCTTCGGTGTGCAGATTGGGCTTTGGCGAGAACAGCAAGGTGACCGAGGCGATGCCGATGCCGAAGAACACCGTCGCCATGAAGGGGCTGACCGGCCAGTTCGGCGATTACATTTCCATGAGTGGTATGATGACCGTCGCCAAAGTACGCGACCGTTTGAAAAGTTACGACGAGGATCCGGGCTGGTACCAACATCCGCCGGGAACCCTGGCGCTCAAAGCTACTGAGGCGGATCTGCGCGTGACGGAATTGCGGTTTTTAACGGAGCGGCCGGTTCCCAATAGCCAATCGGGATCAAGGCCACCTGCAACTATATCAATGCCGGTTGCGCTGAAGCTAATTTTCTTGGAATCAAAAATTTACCTGCTTGGCGTTCTCAATTTTAAGAAGTAAGATGCAAGGAGATCAAGTGATTGCCTAGCATGATCCCGGTCCTCTGACCTTGGCGGGAATTTTGCTTGCTACGTTTGCTACCTATATATATAGTGAGCGCGCTTTAGCGTGACAGTTCGATATCAAAAATCCATTGGAAAGGTTTGCTTGGCGGTGTTATTCACCTTTCAAGCGTAGCCTGGGCCTTTGATGACTGTCGCCGGGACAGTGAGGAGCATGCTAGCGAGCAATGGTTCCGCGGCGATTTCGTAAGCCCGAGGCCGCTCAGCCTTGTTGCGCGTTCTGCTGATGAACCAGTCGGCAGGGTGCATTGCGTTGCAACTGATTACGCGTTTGACGCGATCGCACAATCTTCTTCGATTGCGTTTTTGAAACAGGCTTTCAGCGGTGTCCAGTTAACGTCTTTCGTTTCAAATGTTTAAGTCCAAGAAATTATGCGTATCACTATTACTATTCGGATTTGTGTGGCTCATCACTTCGTCTTCGTGGGCGGCTGAAGCAACCCCTGCCGCCGAAGCACAAAAGAAGGCGCAGCTCTTTATCCAGGGCGCGCAGCTGTGGCCTGAATACCGCGGCAATTGCTACAACCCTCGGGGACCCTCAGAGAGGTCTCCCGCGGATTGGGATCTTATCATGATGCATATGCGTGCGCGGGCGAATTTACCGCCGGACGCGGCGGAGGCGATACTCGAGTTTCTGAAGAAAAGATAGATTCCAAAAATCATCCGCAAGACGCGGACTAAAAAGAAACAAGAAAGGAAAGCACTTACTATGAGAACGTTTGTATGGATGACCGTGTTGGGGCTTGTGCTTGGGGGAGCGGTGTGGGCAATGGCGCAGCAGCAGGCCCAGATGGGTGCGAGCCAGTCTCCTCAGGGAGCGGGAGGAGCTGGTTCGAATTACTCAAGCCTCTGTGTGGGTTGTCACGGCGCGACCGGCAAGGGCAACGGTCCGGCGGCCGCGGCGCTCAATCCGAAGCCGAAGGATTTTACGGATTGTAAGTTAATGACGCAGATTTCAGACGACACCCTATTTAAGACCATTAAGGGCGGTGGCCAGAGTGTTGGGCTTTCTCCGACGATGCCCCCTTGGGGCGGGGCGATTACGGAACCGCAGATCCACGAACTCGTGAAATACATCCGTGGCTTCTGCAAAAAATAGTGAACAATGAAGTGGCTGGCGGCGATAGGGCTGTTTGTTTTTCTTCTGTTAGCTTTTTGGTTTGGACCAGCGTCTTCTCGCAGGGAGCCCGCGCCAATGCAGCCTATTGCCTTCAATCATAAAATTCATGCGGGCGATTACCAAATTGCCTGTGAGTACTGCCATATTTATGCCAGGAAGTCCGCGGTAGCGGGTATTCCTTCGGCTCAACGCTGCATGGGCTGCCACAAAATCACTGCCGCGGGTAATCCAGAAGTGCAAAAACTGCGGGGGTACTGGGAGCGCAGGGTGCCCCTCCAGTGGAGCAAAGTTACCTCCATGCCTGATTATGTTTACTTCGAGCACTGGCCCCATGTCCGGTCTAACATCGCCTGTCAGACCTGCCATGGTCCTGTTGAAACCATGGAGCAGGTAAAACGGGTCAGGGCTCTAGACATGAGCGAATGTGTTTCGTGCCATCGCGAGCAACAGGCGAGTATCGATTGCGTTATCTGCCACCGTTGAAAACATTTTCTATGGAGATCAAGCGGAGAGATTTTTTAAAACTACTCGGAGCAGGGGGAGCCACAACTGCGATTTCCGGCTGTTCCCCTGACTTACCGGAAAAACTCATTCCATATCTTATTCCAGCGGAGGGGATCGTGCCGGGGCAAGCGACTTGGTACGCCACGGTCTGCAGGGAATGTCCAGCAGGATGTGGAATGCTCGTTAAGACCATGGAAGGACGGGCAATCAAGGTCGAAGGAAACCCGCTCCATCCGGTAAATCAAGGAAAGCTCTGTGCGCGGGGACAGGCGAGTGTTCAGGGACTATATAATCCAGACCGGATAACCCGACCCGGCAAAAGAGGAACGGACGGATCGCTTCAACCGATCGCATGGAAAGACGCGGAAGCGGTTCTTGCCGGTCAAATTTCGGAGCTTAAGGGATCTGGAAAACGCATCGCTTTTGTTACTCCGCTTCTAACCGGAAGCCAGGATCACCTTGTGGAATTATGGCTCAAGGCCGTAGGGGGCGGGCCGCGTCTTCGTTATGAAGCGGTTAGTTATGAGTCATTGCGGGAGGCGAATCGTCTCGCATTCGGTGCGGCCGAGATTCCTTATTACGACCTCGAGCAGGCCCGCTTGATGCTCTCCTTTGGCGCGGACTTTCTAGAGACTTGGCTCTCGCCTGTGGAGTTCGCCCGGCAATTCGCCTCCATGCGTACTTACCGGGACGCTCGGCTTGCTCGTTTCGCATATATCGGACCTCGACTTTCGCTTACCGCGGCTAACAGCGACGAGTGGATTGCCATTCGACCTGGAACGGAGGTTTTTCTTGCCCTGAGCATGGTTCAGGTTATTCTCGCCGAGGGTTTGGCGATAGCTCTGCCGCAGTCAGAAACCCAAGAGCTTCACGGCTACGTGGCTGATTTTACTCCTGAGCGGATGGCTGAAAAATGCGGAATCTCGTCCGACAAAATTCGCGTTCTTGCTCGGGCTTTCGCCCGTGAGAGGCCGAGCTTGGCCATTGCCGATGGCAAGAGTTCCAACGGGACCGATACCTGCCTTGCGGTTAACCTCCTAAATTACATTGTTGGCAACGTCGGGAGTACAGTCCGCTTCGGAGCCAACGGAGCTGCCGGCCAAGTTTCATCGTACGAAGATTTTCTTAAGCTCATCGACGAGATTGAACGCGGGGAAATTGCCGTTTTACTTTTAGCCGGCGTCAATCCTCTGTTCAGCCTGCCGGATGCGAAGCGTTTCCAGGAGGCGCTAAAAAAGGTTTCTTTGATTGCAAGCTTTTCGAGTTTTCCCGATGAAATCGCCGCGGTGTCACACTTAGTTCTGCCTGACCATACATTTCTGGAAAGTTGGGGCGACTACGAGCCTTGGGAAGGCGTCCGCGGTCTGCAGCAGCCCGCGATGATGCCGCTATACGATACCAAAAATCTTGGCGATGTGCTGCTTTCAGTGGCGAGTCGGATGGGGTTGCAAAAAACTCTGCCATGGGAGAATTTTTATAGTTATTTGAGAGACGAGTGGCAAAAGATTTACCGGGATCAAAACGCGCAAGGGGATTTTGAAACCTTTTGGACTCGGACGCTTCAGCAGGGAGGGGTTTTTCAATCTCCACCCTCACGCGCCGTCCGATTGAATACCGAGGCGATTAAGCGCCGATATGAACCATCGGCTTTTGCGGGTCGTGAAGATGATTTGACGTTGATCCCCTATCCTTCGGCGAACTTTTATGATGGCCGCATGGCCAATCGCCCCTGGTTGCAGCAACTCCCGGACGCTCTGACGCAAATCGCCTGGGATAGCTGGGTGGATATAAATCCTCGAGACGCCGAACGTCTCGGCGTGAACGAGGCGGACATGCTTGTTCTTCAGTCTCCTTCGGGCCGGATCCAGGTGCCGGCCCATGTAACAGGCGGTGTTCGCGCTGGTGCCGTAGCCGTTCCTGTTGGCCAGGGACATACCGAGTTTGGCCGCTACGCCGCGGGTCGAGGAGCCAATCCGATTGCGCTTTTGCAAAGCGCGCCTGAGAAAGCTTCGGGCGGGCTGGTTTGGCTCGGCACTCGGGTAATTGTGACGCGAAGCGGAGAACGCTATCCTTTAGCCGCCACGATTGGAAGTGATCGCCCCAACGAGCGGAGCATCACGCAGACAATATCCTTAGGCGCTCTGCAACGGCAATCCGAGCCAAAGCCCAAACCCGAGCTGCTGGCTATGTATCCCGACCACCCGCATCCGAAACACCGGTGGGGGATGGTCATCGATCTGAACGCCTGTATCGGCTGTGGAGCTTGCATGGCGGCATGCAGTGCCGAAAATAATATTGCGATCGTGGAAAAGGATCAGGTGGGTAAAGGACGCGAGATGTCGTGGATACGGATCGAGCGATTCGACGAAGGGGAAACTGACCGTCCGGATCAACACTTCATTCCGATGCTCTGTCAGCACTGTGACAATGCCCCATGTGAGCCGGTCTGTCCCGTTTACGCGACCTATCACAATCCGGAAGGGCTTAACGTCCAGGTGTACAACCGCTGTGTGGGCACGCGGTATTGCTCCAACAATTGTCCTTATAAGGTACGGCGTTTCAATTGGTCCACGGCGAAATGGCCGGAGCCGCTGAACCTGCAACTCAATCCGGATGTGACCGTTCGAGAGATGGGGGTCATGGAAAAGTGCAGCTTCTGCGTCCAGCGAATCCGAGTTGGAGAGTTGGCGGCTAAAGAAGCCGATCGGCAGGTCCGTGACGGAGAGATCGTTCCGGCGTGTGCTCAGACCTGCCCGACGCGCGCGATAGTTTTCGGGGATCTAGATGATCGCGAGAGTGAGGTGGCAAAACTCGCCAAGGATCCGAGAGGCTATCATGTGCTGGAGGAACTTAATACCAAGCCTGCCGTGACCTACTTAAAGAAAATAAAGCCCGGGCCGCTGGAAGGATAGATGTCTCAGCTGAGCTATACTCAAGTCGATCACGACATTCTTTCGGCCATGAAAGCGCCGGGGCGGGGCTATTATTTGCTTTTGTTGGCGGACGTTTTGGTTTTGGCGTGGGGGATTTATGCCTGGCGCTACCAGATCGTTAACGGACTAGGCGTCTCGGGTCTTACGCATCCCGTCATGTGGGCTATTTACATCACCAATTTTGTCTTTTGGGTCGGAATCGCCCATTCGGGAACGCTTATCTCGGCGATACTTTACCTGTTTAGAGTTCGCTGGCGGGCGGGTATTTATCGCACCGCGGAAGCGGTTACCGTTTTCGCTCTTTTCACTGCCGGTCTTTTCCCGATTATTCATTTGGGTCGTCCGTGGTTTTTTTACTGGCTTCTCCCTTATCCTCAAGTCGGGGGATTGTGGGTTAATTTTCGCTCTCCCTTGGTGTGGGACGTTTTTGCCGTGATGACCTACATGATTATCAGCATGCTTTTCTTTTTCACCGGTCTGGTACCCGACATGGCCGTAGTTAGAAATCGCACTTCGGGTTGGCGCCATAAGATCTACGCCTTCCTGGCTCAGGGATGGCAGGGGACCGACAGGCAGTGGCGTCACTACAAGGCTGCTTATCTTTTTTTAGCCGCGCTTGCCACTCCGCTGGTTATCTCGGTTCACAGCGTGGTTTCCTGGGACTTCGCTCAGACTATCGTTCCCGGGTGGCACAGCACCATTTTTGCTCCTTACTTTGTGGCGGGTGCCATCCATTCGGGGTTGGCCATGGTCATCACGCTGCTGATCCCGTTAAGAAAAGCGTTCCGGCTCGATGCCTATCTAACTCAGGGACACCTTGAATATCTGGCGAAGCTCATTATCCTCACCGGCCTGATCGTAGGTTACTCCTACATGGTAGAAACCTACATTGCTTGGTACAGCAACAACATCCCCGAATGGCAACGCTTCACCTTTCAGATCACAGGGGAGTATGCCATTCCTTTCTGGATCATGATTCTCTTTAATTCGCTCGTGCCGCTCCTCTTTTTTATCAAGCCCATACGGACGAGCACCCCTTGGCTCTTTGGCATTGCCATCCTGATCAACATCGGAATGTGGACGGAACGTTTTGTCATCATCGTTACCTCGCTCGCCCACGAGTATGACCCGTACTCCTGGGGACTTTATCTCCCCACTTGGGTGGATATCAGCATCACGGCCGGCAGCTTTGCTTGGTTCTTTTTCTGGATTCTTCTGTTTGCAAAGTTTTTGCCGGTGGTTTGTATCGTGGAGGTTAAGGAAGAGTTGCCGCCACCAGTCATGGCTCAAGGAGAAGTGACATAACATGGCAGGACCACATTCGGGTTTGGTGGGAAGCTTTCGTCATCTCGATAGCCTGCTCCATGCTGTCGAGACCTTAAAGAAAACGGGCTACCGGGAATTGCAAGCTCTGTCTCCAATCCCCCATCATTCCATAGATGAGGCGCTTGAGAAGCCAACCAGTCCGGTGCGTTTGTTTACGCTCATTGGCTGTCTGCTCGGAAGCGTCACCGGGTTTGTCCTGACTATCGCGACCTCATTGCACTACCCTCTGATCACCGGGGGAAAACCTATCGTTTCCATTCCCCCTTTTCTTATCATTGTCTTTGAGCTCACAATTCTCTTTGGCGGACTCCTAACGCTGGCTGGGATGCTTTGGAATGCCCGTCTGCCGCGGGTTCACATCGTTCCAGCTTACAATCCCCGCTTTTCCGAAGACCGCTTCGGTCTTTGGGTCCCATGCGACGAAAATAAATTTGACGAAGTAACCCGACTACTGCAGAGCGCCGGCGCTGAACAGGTTACTTCAGCGAGCAGATCATAAAGCGGCGGACCGGTCATTACCGTGGAAGAAAACTCACTGCACGAAGATTGGCAAAAGAACTGGCTACTTCGACCGAGTATTCCGCGAAGCTTGGTTTGGATATTCGGCATATTAGTCGGCTTTGGCGTGGTCGCATTCGTGACCGGCCTTCTGTTGGACCCGATACGAAGCTGGCAAAGCTATTTGATCAACTTCTTGTTTTGGAGCGGCCTCGCTCAGGGTGGAGTAGTGTTTGCCGCAATTTACCATGTAGTCGGAGCGAAATGGGGATCAACGGTCCGGCGCCTGGCCGAGGGAATGGCGACATTTTTACCGGTAAGCTTTGTTCTTTTCCTGCCTTTATTTTTCGGCGTGAGAATGTTTTTTGGTCACCTCCGTGAAGTCAATCCGAACCGTGGAGCCTGGTTTGACCCGCGGTTCATTTTCGTAAGGGGCGCGCTGGGCCTAGGGTTGATGACAGTTCTGAGCCTATTTTTTGTCTACTATTCTCTCCGTCCTGAAGTCGGTTTTGCCCAGGAGCGCAAACTTGGGCAAAATAGCTGGCTCTACAGCTGGATGACTGAGGGATGGAAAGGCGTAGGGGCAGAGACACGGCATGGCGAAGTAGGGATGAATTTCCTCGCGGCGGGAGTCCTTCTGGCTTACCCAATGATCTATACGTTTATGGCGTTTGATCTAATCATGGCGCTAGATCCGTTCTGGTACAGCTCTTTATTCGGCGGTTATTTCTTTATCAGCACCTTCTATTTAGGTCTGGCTGGCATCGCCGTTATCGCTGTACTCATCCGTTGGGATTTAGGGAATTCAGTGATCACAAATGCTCAGCTCCAGGATCTCGGAAAGCTCCTTCTCGGGTTCAACTTGACCTATGTAGCCATGGTCTGGGCTCAATACATTGTAATCTGGTATGGCAATCTACCGGAAGAAACCCAATTCATCATTCTTCGGGTTTGGGAAATGCCGTGGGCGCCTCTCTCGTGGGCGGTGCTGGTTATGAGTGTGCTGATTCCGTTTTTGGTTTTTTTAAGCCAGCGGGCAAAGCAGGTGCCATGGGTCATATTTCTGGTAGGCATACTGATTCTCGCGGGGTTGTGGCTGGAGCGGTATGTGCTGGTCGTGCCCTCCTTGTGGAAACGAGGAGGCGCTCCCTTTGGTTGGATCGAAGTGGGAATAACCTTGGGATTTTTGGGTGGCGTCGGGTTGAGCTTTGTTTTCTTTTTGCAAAACTTTCCAGTTGTCCCATTCCATCGACCCTTATTTCTTTCTGAATCCGAACAAGAAAATAAGGTTGTTGAGAATCCTTCCGGAGCATAAAATCATGCATTCCCGCCAAACCGATATTGCAGACGGATCGGTATCGCGACGCCGCGGTAGCCGAAAGAATTCGAGAACTCGCACGACGAAGCACTTGGGACTGTATTTCCTGGGCGTATTAAGCCTCCTGTTCATGGAGTTTAATCTTGCCTATGGCTGGCCATGGAGCACCGACATGAGTAATCAACCGTCTGTTAGACCTCAGGAAGGGCCGCGAGTTCCGCCGATGCATTCTATCCCAACGCAGGGCAAAGAAGCGGTCATCGACCGGGTTGCGGCTGGAAAGAAATTGCAGAACCCAATAAAGGCGACAAAGACATCCATAGAAAACGGCAAGCGTTTGTTTCAGATTTACTGCGCGTCTTGCCACGGACCCGAAGCTAAGGGAAATGGCCCGGTTGCCAAAAAATTTGTCCCTCCGCCCAACTTGACATTAGAGGTGTTTCGTAAACGGCCGGATGGATTTATCTACGAAACCATAAGAAGTGGAGGTCCGATCATGCCAAGTCAGGGGGTAGCACTTCTCCCAAAGGAACGTTGGGACATCGTCAACTATTTACGGGTTCTTCAGCAACGATAACGTGCGAAAAAGCGAAACCGCGGAATTCCACATGTAGATTGATGGTTCGCACGGTTCTTTCCGAATAGACCATAACGCTTGTGCGGGACGTAATTGCGTGATGCCAATGTCAAATATTGAATGGCAAGGCAGCACGCAGTCTACCGACCCGGATAATTTCCGGTCCCGGGTCTGTGATACCGTGATCGATGAGTTAAAGAGGTTGGCTAATTCATTGGCGTAAGTTCGCATAGTTCAGCTCAACGCTACTGCGGCCAGCAGCGGCGTTGCCGGGTTCTTGGGTGCTGAGATTTCCATTTTGGATGGCATGGTGTTAACGCGGATTGGAGACTTACCCATGGCAACGCGCCTTTATTCGAACTCACCGTGGCTTTTCATTAATGCTTAGCAAGGTGCAGATCTCGATCTCACTTGATATTTTGGTTCCGGTGATCGCCGGAATTGTTGTAGTCGTGCGCTATTTGTCAGCGCGCTCGAGATCGAAGCCGTCTGAAGGTACGTTGGAAAATCTCAAACGGCGCTTGGCGCGAGGAAAAATTCTAAACGCCGGATTCTAGGAAATTAGGATGGATCTAGATTTGGAACGCGATACTGACCTACTAGCCGGCTTCGATATCCCGCGGCTTCCCGTATCGATGACTCACGCTCCGGAAAATTGTCGAAGAATTAGAAGGCGTTCCCGAACAGCTCCGCAAAGCTCCAATGCTTTTGGCCCGGACGAAACTAGATTTCGATAGAGTTTAACTATTTTTTCAACAGCGACGGTAACACGCGCAAGGAAGTTATAGGTATTTTGTTTGGAGGGTAGATGGCGATCTTCGAATCGTTGGCGCAAACGTTGAAAAAGTTGGCGGTAGGTGATCGGGTCAAGGTTACACTTCGGCCGGAATTGGGACGTTTTCCCAATCCGGTTGAAGGTCATATCACGGAAAAGGATGACGCCGGAAATTTTTTGCTGGAATCAGGTGGGAGGGATGTTAAAGTCGGCGCCGGCGAGATCCTATCCATTACTAAAATGTCGAGCTAACTCTACGTTCAAACGTTGTCTCTCATGGCTTCCTGTCAGCACGTCAATTTGGAGCTCTTGCCGATTCGAAAGCGAACCATGCGCTGCCGCCGTTGTCATTTGACCATGGATGGCGCCGAGCTCGGGGACGGCCATTGTCCCGAGTGTTTCGAAACAACAGGTGTGCGCCGCTATGATTTCGAACAGCTCGACAGCGGCGGAGACGTGGTCACCTATCGGTGCGAGGAATGCGGCGCGATCATCAAATGTTCCTAAAGCGTCGCGACCCCTTGTTCCTGTGCTGAATTGCAATTTCCAGCGCGTGGAAGCCACGCTCCGAATTCGAGATAGCCTAAAAAATACGCCGGGTTAGAAGGCTGCCGGTGTGGCTGTCAAGCAGGTAACCTTGGCTTGGGAAAGGAACTTCAGTTGCCGTTCTACAACCAAGCCCGGTACATCACTTCCAGGACTTGCCGGGCGACAGCGGGACCATCCATGCCTCTCGCGTGAAGCTCGGCGCAGCAAATTCGCCGGCAAAAGGCGATGACGGCTTGATTGATGATCATGGCTTTGCCATTCATTGTCGCGTGGCCCGACATACGGCCGTGGCGCAGGAAAACCGTTTCTTCGGGATGATAGATTAGATCGCAAAAGCCGGTCTGGATTGGAATCGCCTCGACCCGCCGCATAGAAACACGCTGGTTCGATTCGATGTCGCTCTGCGCCGCCTGCCGCCAGCGGTTTTCGAAATCAACTAGGCCAAACTCACCTTCGGGGAATGACGGTGGATGAGCCGGCGCTAAAGCCGAGTAGGGTTCGAGCAGCGTGGCCATGCCATTTGCAAGCCGGCGGATACCGCCCTGGCCTTTGGTCGTGCAGTTGACGATCAGAACAGTTTCCGACGCCCGCTCGATTAAGCCTTCTTCCGTGATCGCCGCTGCCTGGCCCCCGGCTTTGCAGATTTCCTCCGCGAGTGCGATCGCGTGATCGACCGTCCGGTTGCATATAAACAATTTACCGCCCTCGATCAAGTCGGCAACGTGGAAGCCCACGGCTCGGGCTGAACCGCCTGCGCCGAGGAGCAATACGTTGGCTGCCTTTAGCGAGGCCACGAAGGGCCGATCCTGATCCGGCTGTGGGTTAAGAATGCTTTCGATGAAACCTTCGCCGTCAGTGTTGTAGCCGATCAGTGTCCCATTCGATTCTCGAACGACGGTGTTTACCGCCCCGATGCGCACTGCGCCGGGATCGATGTCATCGAGAAAATCCATCACCCGAACTTTATGCGGCACGGTGACGTTTGCACCCAGGAACCGGTCGGAGTCCTTGAGCGCTCCGACGAGGTCAGCAAGCATGGTGTCACCGACGTCGAAGGCCAAATAAGTCGCATCCATCCCCAGATGAGCGAACGCGGCGTTCCACAGGGCAGGGCTTTTTGAATAATGAGACGGGGCGTCGCCGATGATTCCGGCAAAGCGGTTTTCACCGAGGGCGGTAGCCGTGATCGAATTGGATACGCACCGACGAATGGTTTCGATGTCTTGCTGAGGTGCCATAGCCGAGTTGAATTACCGTGGCATGGCGGAAAAGATTTGGCAACTATAGAGAAAGCTTGGTACGACTCAGGCAGCTTTCTTGATGGAGAACTTGCCGTCGGAGAACATCAGCATGGTATTGCGTTGGTCGACGATGGATTCCATGACGACGCCCCGCCCCCAGAGTTGCTGGACATACTTCAAAGTTCTTTCGGCGTAATCGAGCTGGAGATCGCGGCCGTCGTGATAATGCTTGAGCAACAACGTGCGGTTGTTGAGATAGTCGGAGTCCTCAACTTTAATGACCGGTATCGTCGCGGTCCCGACGTTTTGGATCAGAGTTTCTTTGATCTGGCGCCAGTTATCTTCGTCGGCGACGCGGCTGACCACCTGGTCGTTGCCCCGGGTCTTGTATTCAAAGAGATTGAGCTCCCGGATCAGCTCTTCGGTCAAGTAACGGCGTAAAAACGAGGCGTCCCGCTCCACGTCGCGCACTTCAAATAATTTGTCCATTCCGCTCTTCCGGCGCGGGCCGAATTCCGCGATTTCCGCCGCCGTCGGATTGTCCCAGCGTTTTTGGATATCCTCCCAAACTTTCATGCCGACATGGTAGGGGTTCAAATCGCCGGCAGAGGGGCGGAGCACTTGGGTGTGGCGGATGATGAACTCCATGTGCAAGCCTTGGGGCAGTTCCAACGCTTCGACGATGCGCTTGTGCCAAAAACTGGCCCAGCCTTCGTTCATAATCTTTGTCTCTATTTGCGGCACGAAGTATTGCGCCTGCTTGTGAATGATCGTCAACAAGTCCTTTTCCCATTCGGACAACTGCGGGTTGTGGTCGCGGATGAAAATTAAGAGGTCCTCATCCGGGTAAAGCGGGACTTTGTTGAAATTCGGCGCGGGGGGCTCCTTGCGTCGGTGTATGGCGCTGAACGGATCGGCTGGGGGCTCGAATTCCGAAATTTTCATTTCGAGCTCTTCCTCGGCGGTCGGTTTTTTAATCGCCAAGTTGCGCCGGCACTGCAACGACAGCGCGTGCGCCGCGTCGAGCACCGCTTCGACTTTTTCCAAACCGATGCTGGGATCCTCGACGTAATGACGCACGCGATTGGCTTGGTTTTTGAAAGTCTCGATGGTGAATTCGGCGCGGGTGGAACGGAAGGTAAAATTGTTCTTGAAAAAATCGTTGTGGCCATAGACATGGGCCATCGTCAAGATTTGCAAGGCGAGGCTGTTGTCGCGCATGAGATAGGCGATCGAGGGATTGGAGTTGATGACCATTTCATAGGGCAAACCGCTCACACCGTACTCGTAGAGCGTTTTCAATTTTTCGAAGTTCTTGCCGTAGGACCAGTGCGGGTAGTGGGACGGCATGCCGGAGTAAACCATATAGGAAAGCATGTCGTCGTGATCGCAAATTTCAAATTCTTGGGGAAAGGGGTCGAGGCCGAGGCGCTCGACGAGCGCGAGGATTTTGTCGTTCCAGCGCTCGAGATCTGCGAGGGTATAATCCACCGACATCTGCAAATTTAAGCGGCGTCTTCGCGCGCGCGATCCTTGCTCAAAAATATTTTAAACGAGGTCCAAATGTCTTCTTTCTTTTGGATCAACACCGTCTGAAAGTTGCTTTCCTGGATCTGCGAGAAAAAAGTGACCATGCTGCTGCCGTAATAACCGGCGCCGAGCGGCTTGATTTCGCCGTAGCCGAACAGGTTTGCCGTGCGGGCAAGCTCCTGCGCGGCCTTGAGAGCGGCCTCATTGTCGGATTCGAAGTTGTCGCCGTCGGAGCAATGAAACACGTAAACATTCCAGAGCGCGGGGTGGTAGCGTGCTTCGATGATTTCCAGCGCTTTGTTGTATCCTGAAGAAATGAACGTGCCTCCGGACTCGCCCTTGTGAAAAAATTCCTCTTCGCTCACTTCGCGGGCCTCTGTGTGATGGGCGATGAAGACGATTTCGACGTTTTGATAACGGGTGCAAAGGAACTGGTACAAGAGAAAGAAAAAACTGCGCGCCAAATATTTTTTCATGGTGTCCATGGAGCCGGAGGTGTCCATGATGCAAAGCACCACGGCGTTGGATTCGTTGCGCGTGTCGGTGACCGTGTGATGATAGCGCAGATCGTCCTGATGAAAGGGAAAACGTCGCCCCGGCGCGACGCCGGGGGATTGCTGCCTGAGCGTGGCCTTTTTGCGCTTGACCCGCGAGCGGGCGGTGCGTTTTTTGTCCAGACGCACGCGGATTCCCTTGCGGCGAAAGCCTTTTTGGCGAAAAAGTCGCTCGATCTCGATTTGACGCAAGCGTTTGCGCTCGATGTCGGGCAGTTCGAGATCCTCGAACATCAGCTCGACCAGCTCGTCGAGGCTTACGTCGGTTTCATAGTAATCGACGCCGGGACGGTCGCCTGCCTGCCGCCCCGATTTTCCCTCTTTGCCTTGGCCTACCACATCCCCGGGCTTAGGATCGCCGTCGCCACCCTCGCCGACGCCGGGAGCGTTCTCGCCATAGATGAAGCGGTACTCCTTGATGCCGCGGATCGGAACTTTGATGATTCGGTTGCGATCTTTGCCGATAATCGACTCTTCGGCGATGATGTCGGCGATATTATCGCGGATTGCTTCGCGAATCTTTTGCCGATGGCGCAGTCGGTCACCGGCGCTACGATCGCTGCGCTGTGCCGACGATGGGTTGTACGGGCGAAAAATGGTAGTCAAATCGACACCTACGATCTTATTTCGGGATCCGACTTCCGGTTAATCCTTCCATAAATTATTAGCGGCGTACTTGAGCGCTACATCGACGCAGCTTGGGCAGTAACCGTGCTCGAGCAGGTTTTTGACCATGGCGTCGTATTTCTCGGACTGCTCTTCATCGCGCATGCGCGCTTTGGTAATCACCCGGCTCAGGTCACGAACGGAAGTGCTTAGTTTTTTCTCGATCGCTTCCTTCAGCGGTTCGTAACTTCGATAGTCGATTTTCTCGGCGCGCCGGTTGGCGGCCCACAGATAGGCGATCACTTCCTGGCGAAAACCGTCCGCCGCCGAGCCGATGATCGCAATCTGTTCTTCGATGGACTTCATGAAGCCTTCGTCGGGCGCCAGCTCTTCTTTGGTGTTGCGGTCTTTGACTTTGCTCTTGTTGACGTAGGCCTCGGCGTGGTCGAGATAGTTTTGGAACAGCGCTTCGGCCTGTTCTTGATAGGAGTAGACGAAGGCGCGGGTGATCTCTTTTTCGAGGACCTCCAGATATTCCTTGTGCAGCGTATCCTGGAGGAATTCGAGATGCTGTTTGCGCGTGTCGTCGGAAAGATCGGCTTCCTTGACCATGTTGATCAAAGCCTCGCGGACGTTGATTGCGTTAATGCAGTTGCCTGCCGTGTTGTCTGACAAAGCGTTGTCCAATGCCTTCATAATGAAGCGGGTGGAAATACCGGTCATGCCTTCCCGTTTGCTGCTGTCGCGCAACTCCTGGACGTCGACTTTTTTCGCCCGGCCTTTCTCAACCACTTCCTCGCCGTTGTAGAGCTTGAGTTTGGTCATCAGATCGCACTTGTTGGTTGGCTCTAGCCGGGACAGGATCGCGAACATCGAGGCGATTTCCAACGTGTGCGGCGCGACGTGCGCGCGAAAGTCGGAATTGCGGATGATCTTCTGATAAATTTTGACTTCCTCGGACAATCTCAGGTTGTACGGCACCCGCACCACGACGATGCGGTCAAGAATGGCTTCGTTGGTGTGGTCCGCCTTAAACTTTTGCCACTCCGCTTCGTTGGAGTGAGCGACGATCACGGTGTCGACGTAAACCAGTCCGTGGCGTCCCGGCGCCGGCACCACCTTTTCCTGAGTCGCGGTGATCATGCAGTGCAGATATTCGATCTCGTTCTTAAAGACTTCGATGAACTCGACCATGCCCCGATTGCCGATGTTGAGCGCGCCGTTCAGTTCGAGCACGCGCGGGTCCCCCTCGGAATATAAGTCGAGCTTGGAAATATCTTCGCTGCCGATCAATACCGAGGTGTCCTGGTTGTTCGGATCCACGGGCGGCACTACGCCGATGCCCACTCGAGCCCGTTTGGAAAACTCCACGGTGACCACGGGAAACTCTTCATATTTACCGGCATACTCTTGAGTCAGCTTGTACCGGCAGACGGGACAGAGGTCGCCCTCGATGTGGACGCCGAGCATTTTCTCGAACTCCTTGCGCAGATGGCGCGGAATAAGATGCAAGGGATCCTCAAACATCGGACAACCTTCGATGGCATAGAACGGCTCGCTTTCCTCCAGGCCGCGATGCAGCTTTTCCACCAGCGAACTTTTGCCTGAGCCGACTGGACCCATGAGATAGAGTACCTGGCGGCTCTCTTCGCCCTTCAGCGAGGCGGCGTGAAAATAACGGACGATCTGGGAAACGGTTTTCTCAATGCCGAAGAATTCGTCGGCGAAGAAGTTAAAGAGCTTGATGGATTCGTCTTTGTAGAGCCTTTTGACGCGGGGATCGTTGTTCTCGTGGATATCGCCCACGCCGGCTTTCATGATCACATCGTACATGCGCGCATGGGCCAGCTTGGTAGTCGTCGGGTCGGCCTTGACTTTTTCCAGATACCCCAGCAGGTTGCCACGCCAAGAACGCGTTAGGTGCGAGTCCCGATCCTTCTTGATCAGTTGTTCGATTTCCTTGTTATGGTCCATTCCGGCAGCCTCCCTTGTTCTTGTTCCTACCGATAATAATTGGTGCGCACGCGCCTTTAGGTCGGCAATTCAAACCCACGAACAATGGCAGCGAAAGGTTAAAGCTGGATAAATGGTGCAAAGCTGGCGAGGATGCTATTTTAAACTCTTGTATCACGTCGCGAATGAAAAACCACCAATCGCAGAGCCTGTGACGAGATCGGATGGGGGCGGGACGGGGGAGTATTTTACAGCTTGCATGCGACCTCCTTTTCACTTTTTGCTGGTGGGCCAGCCATGCGGCTCTTACTCGTTAGACGCCCGAAGGCGAGATGCTATTCACCTTCTAAACATTTGATTGTATTGCAACGCAAATCGGCACTGTTGTCAAGGTAATTCGGTGTCATCACCCGGCCGGTGCGGGATGAAAATATCCTGTGTGATTATCTTCCGAAGCGTTGTCTGTTAGAATGGACATAAGGCGCCACCTGCGTGGGAATGCGGGAAGAGACGACAGAGATCATGCGACAAGAAGCACTACAAATCGAAGCGGGCATACGATGGTACGCCGTCCGTACCAAGGTCAATCGGGAAAAGGATGTCGAGAAACGGTTCACCGATCTCAAGATTGAGGTCTTTCTTCCATGGATGCGCACGCGGCGGCGCATCGGAAGCCGGCATCACTGGGTGTTGGCACCGCTGTTTCCCGGCTATATTTTTTGCCATCTGGATATGGTGGCCTCCGGTAAGGCGGCGCGCTACGCACCGGGTGTGAAGGACTTCCTCACTTTCGGCAGCCGTATCGCGGAAGTGGGCGAGGATATCATCGCGGCCTTGAAAGAGCGCTGTCCGGGAGGCGTTGCCGAGATCGACCCGCTGAACGCCAAACCGGGCGAGGTCGTGCGCATCAACGAGGGGCCGTTCTCCGGCCTGGAGGCGATTTTCCAGAGCACCCTCAAAGGCAGCGAACGAGTCGCCGTCTTGCTCGATATTCTCGGCCGCCAAACCCGCATCGTGTTGCCCCGTGAAACCATCGCCAAGTTATAAAGTCAGCCAACCGCGATAAATTTGAGCGCGCTGTCGATCCCGCCCGTCCGTGACGGCCCTCGACGCGCTGCGGTTCCGAACGCGTGATACAAGGTTTTTGCGGCCACCGCGTTTCTTGACAGTGTTCGTCCCGCCTTGATAAATGCCGTTGCATCCGAGTTGATCTTGCGAGGGGGAAACCTATGGGCGACCGAACCTGGCAGAGTCGGCTAATTTTCCTTGTCCCGGGGTTGTGTGTCCTTGTCCTGGTCGGACAGACATTTCTTTTCACCGGTCGCTGGTTGAGCGAGCCCTTTCCCGGTTTTTTTGTTTATAAAAACTTGACGGTGGGGCCGTATTACGCGCCGGGGTGGACTGGCGCCGGAACGGGTTTGCGCTCGCTGGACCAGATCGCCCGTATCGACGGGCGACAGGTGCGCAAGCGCGCGGAGCTTTATGATACAGTCCACCGCGCCCCCGCGGGCTCGCTGTTTCGATACCAGGTGCGGCGCGATGGTCAGACCATGGAATTGACGATCCCGTCGATGAACTTCGGCTTGCGTGATTGGTTTCTGAGCTTCGGCCTCTATACCGTGATCGGTCTGGCCTTTCTACTCATCGGCATGGCGCCCTATTTCTACCGGGCTTCGGCTGCCGTGGCGCTGCCGTTAGGATTTATGGTCTTGATGGTCTTCGTTTGGTTTCAAACCACCTTTGATTTTGTGACCGATGGCGTGCTGCCCAAGGAGTTGCGCATCTTCGCGTTGACGTTGACGCCGAGCGCGGCGATTCACTTGGCGTTGCTGCTTAAGAACATGAACCTCGCGCCATCAGTCAGACCTTTTTCTCTTGCGGCCATCTACGGAATCGGCGCGGTTCTCGGAACGCTCAACAGCCTGACATTTTTTGCGGCGCCGCGAATTTGGCTCCCGATCTATCGCAGCGCCTATATTTTTGTTTGCATCGGCGCCGTAACGTTTCTCTGGATTGTCGGCCAATCCTTGCGCCGCGCCCAATCCGGTCTTGATCGCTCGCGCCTGCGCGTGATGTTCGTCGGCGCCTTGGTCGGATTTTTGGTTCCCGCAATGATGACCGTGGTAGCCAGTGTGTTCGACTTGCCGATTCCATTTAATGTCGCTTTGATACCGACGATCATGTTCCCCATATCCATCGCCTACGCATTGTTGAAATACAGCTTGTTCGACCTAGGCAATGCCTTGAAAGTCGCGGTGAGCCGCTTCGGCCTGTTCGCTTTGTTGATCGCCATCTATTCGGTCGTGGCGTTCCTAATGGCGCCGTGGGCCGGTCAGTATGCCAAAGACCCGCTCGTGCCGGTCTTCTTCTCGATTCTCGTCGTGGCGATTTTTAATCCACTGCTACGCTCGCTGGAGCGCGTCGTTGATCGGTACATTTATAGGCAGGCCTATGATCCCGCCAAGGTTCAAAGCGAAGTTAGTCTGTTTCTTCGCACCCTCGACGACGCGCCGGCCTTAGCAGAAGGATTTATCCAGCGGATCACCCGGCCGTTGGGGATCGCCGAGGCCTGCGTGTTGTATCGCGCCAAAAACATGAACGAGTTTTTAACCGGGTCGACCCGGTCCTCATCACCAATGGCCGTTACCGTTGCCGGAGCATACGACGCGGTTGCTGAACTGCTGGAGCGCGCCACCGATCGGGGCATTTCGCCCGGCGAAGTGACGACCAGCCCGCGCTATCGAGACAAAAAAGAGCAGTTTCTAGCGATATTCGATCAATGCAAAGCGGCGTTTTTTATACCGATGGTCTATATGCGCGAAGTACGGGGCGTGGTCTGTTGCGGCGCCAAACGCTCGGGCCAGGAATACAGCGGCGAGGATCTGCGCCTCTTGGTGACGTTGACCGACCAGCTGGCTCTGTCATTGGAAAACGGCCGGCTCTACCAGGAGTCGGTTGAGGCGCGGCAAAAGGCCGAGGCGAGCAACAAAAGGCTGCTCGAGATGGATCGCATCAAGAAAGATTTTGTCGCGAATATTTGCCACGAGTTGCGCACTCCGGTCAGCACGATCATCGGTTACAGCGAAGTTCTCAGCGATCCAGGGTTTACGGGCGATCCGCGGGAAATGCTCAACCGCCTGGTCAATAACGGCCAGGAGCTGTCGAAGCTGATGGACAATCTGATGAATTTTTCGCGGATGGAGACGGACGGGCCCGCGGCCCAATTTGAGCTCGTCAAGCTCAAGGAAATCTTGACCGCCCTGGAGCTGATGACCCAGCGGCTTATTCGCGAGCGGCCGATTCAATTTGGGATTCATCTAGACGCCGCGGTGGATACCATTGAAAGCGACGGCCAAAAGCTTCAGCAAATCCTGGTTCAGCTCTTGACCAACGCGCTCAAGTTTACCGAGAAAGGGCGCATCGAGCTGTCGATCCGCATGCGCGGCGACGCCGGTCGCGACCTTTTGGAAATCGCCGTCGCCGATACCGGCATCGGCATCAAACGCGAAGACCAGGAAATAATCTTCGACGATTTTCGCCAACTCGAAGATTCTTCGACACGGCGGTACGGCGGCACCGGTCTCGGACTCGGCTTATGTAAGAAACTGGCCGCTGCCCTGGGCGGCGAAATCCAGGTGGCCAGCGAATACGGCGTCGGCAGCGTGTTCAGCTTGCTCTTGCCGATCCGGATGGGGGAAATCGCCGCGGCGTGACGGCGCTAGTTTAGGCAAGGTTCTCCCTATAATTTTATCCGAGAGCTGTGCTAGGGTACCGGCAGTTTTTCAAGGGAAGGACGTTGAGATGATGCCGCAATTGCGCCAGTTGGTGATCGCCGCCGAAGATCCGAAGCGCAGCAATGAAGAGATGCAAGCGCGGGAGGAGAAGGCCGGGGTACGTCGGGGCACGGCGCGGCCGGCGCGCATTCCGTTCGCCGAGTACCGTACCCACGACCCGGAAGGCAACGGCATCGATATCTCGCAGAAGGGGTGGAAAGTCTAAAGCCAGGGGTTCCAATCGTTCAAATCGTTCAAGCCGATCAAAACGTTGCTTAATCCGTATTAGATTGCTGGAAAGCTTTCAACCATAGGTAATCTCGAAATGGCGGTTAATAGCGAAGAGTTTTTGCAAGAAATATTAGCGCCGGTGCAGGAGTTTTGCCGAACGCTCGACGCCAATCCGCCGGCCTACAGCTATATCCCATTACGCACGGACGCAGAGCGCATCCGCGTGATGCAGAGCCGACTGTACAATGAGTTGCGCGCGGCTGATCTTTTTGGCACGTGGCTCAAGACCACGCCGGAGCTGGATGTCAAAGCGACGATGGCGGAGTCGGCCCATGAAGAGATGGTCCACGCGCAGCTCTTGTCCAAGCGCATTCGCGATCTCGGCGCCGAGCCTTTTGACTACAAGCCGCTGCCGGCGCAAATTGCCATGTTCAACGCCATGGAAGGGCTCAATGATACATGCGAACGTGTCGCCGGTTTGTCTCTGGCGGGGGAAACCGTGGCCAATTACCTTATTCAAATGTGCCTTAAATCCACGGATGTGCCGGAGTGGATCAAGCAGCCCTATCGAAAGATCACCGAAGACGAAGAAGGGCATGGCAGGGTGCCGCAGCACTTCCTCAAGCTCTACGCCAATACGGAAGACCGCCAGGACCGCGTGCGCCGCGCCGTGGCGATGCGCATGGTGCTGTTCCGCGAGTATCTCGCCAGTCTGGATCGCTGGTCGATGGGCAAAGATCGCTGGTAAGCGTTCCGGTCATTCGACACACCGGAACCGTCACTCAGCGGGCTCCACGGCATGCTATTCGGGGCAGAGTCTAGTCCATTTGGCTTTATCAATGTCCGGATCGGTTTGAACGTCTGGAACGATTGGAACCGTTGCCAGGCAGATTCCCTTGAAGCGTGGCGGCGAATTTCGCTATATCGAACTGAAACCTTTTTGGAGGGCAGAATGAAAATCCTATTCTTCGATGACTTCAAGTTAGGTGTCCTGAGCGGCGACACCGTAGTCGACCTCTGGTCCCTGGTTCAGGAGATTCCCCACACCGGGCCGCATAATCTCATCGGCGGCTTGATCGAGCGGTTCGGTGAATATCGGGCAGGGCTGGAAAAAGCTGCGGCGAGCGGAAAGGGAGTTCCGCTCAAAAATGTGCGCATCCGTCCGCCGCTGCCGCGGCCAGTCAACATCGACTGCATGGCGGTGAATTATATGGAAGACGGCACGCGCAAAGAGCCGGCGCCGATCAATGCATTCCACAAGTCGCCCGGCTGTGTTATCGGCGACAACGACACCATGGTGCTGCCCGATGTGCCGGCGACGATCTTCGAGGGAGAAGCAGAGATTGCGGTGGTGATCGGTAAACGAGCCGCCAACGTGCCCGCGGCCCAGGCGATGGAGCATGTGTTCGGTTATATGAACTTCATCGACGGCTCGGCGCGCGGTCTGCCGCCGTCGGGCAATACTTTTTATCAGATGAAGTCGCGCGAGACCTTCGCGCCGATGGGTCCGTTCCTCGTGACCTCCGATGAGATCAAAGACCCGCATAACCTGCAAGTGCAGCTATGGAACAACGGCACACTGATGCAAAACTACAACAGCAGCGACATGGCGCATAAGATCCCGCGCTGCATCGAGTGGATCTCCTCGATTCATCCGCTCGAGCCCGGCGACGTGCTCGCTTGTGGGACCAATCATCGCGGCTTGAATCCATTTCAGGACGGCGATTTTATCGAGCTCGAGACCAAACCCCTCGGGCGATTACGCGTGCAGATCCGCGACGATCTCAAACGCACCTGGGCCAGGGAGACGCGATTACAGCGACAGGAGAAAGGGCTGGAAGGGCACACGCCGCAGCTTACCGGGAAGTATGCGAAGACAACCGGGTAGACCAGTCGGATTGGAGCGCTGGAGCATTGGAGGGTTGGTTCATACCGAGAGGCGGGACCGCGAGTCCAAGTGAAACCTTTTGTTTGGAGGTGACCATGGCGGCAGTAACCGGGCTCGGGCATGTCGGCATCTACGTGCGTGACTTGGAACGGATGGTCGCGTTTTATCGCGACACGCTCGGTATGCGCATCACGAAGCAGAATTGGCGCGCCGGGATTGTCTTCTTGAGCGCTGATCCCGCCGCCGATCACGAGATCGCGCTTTTTCGCGGGCGCCCGGACGACGCAGATTCCCGCTTGATCAATCAGATTTCGCTGCGCGTCGCGACGCTCGACGATCTCCGCGCGATGCATCGGCGATTGCTAGCCGCAGGCCTGCGCATCGATGCCCTGGTCAATCACGTGAGCGCGCTCGGCTGTTATTATTTCGATCCGGAGGGCAATCGCTCGGAAGTGTTTTGGGTGACGGGGAGAGCCTGCTGGGTTCCGATCGCGCACCTGATCGACATCGAGCAGCCGGACGAGGCGGTTTTGGCCGAAATCGATAAACTCTGGGAGCGGCTGCGTCACGTCGGCATGGGTGAGCGGATGGCCAACGAGCCGGCGTCGCTTCAGCTCGATTAAAAATTCCCAGAACAGGCAGCTCATAGCTCCTCAGCGATGAGTCTGTTCCTCGGGTGACACTGGAATCCAAAGCATCGGAGGTTTTTATGGCTCAACAAGAAATTGCATTGGTCGTCGGTTCAGGCCCGGGGCTCAGCGCCTCGTTGGCCCGGTTGTTCAAAAAAGAGGGAATGTCGGTCGCCGTCGCTGCGCGCGAGATCAAGAAACTGGACGGCTTGGTCAAAGAAATCGACGGGCGGGCTTATCCCTGCAACGCCAGCGTGCCCGAAGACGTGGAGCAGTTATTCAATTCGGTCAGCAAGGATATCGGCGCGCCTAATCTCGTAGTCTATAACGCCAGCGGAAGAGTACGCGGGCCGCTGGCCGAGCTCGATCCCGAAGAGGTGCGCAAGACCATTATGATCACTTGCTACGGCGGTTTTCTGGTGGGGCAGGCGGCGGCTAAACGAATGCTTCAGGCCGGCGGCGGGACGATCCTTTTCACCGGTGCGTCCGCGAGCGTCAAGGGATACGCCAATTCGGCCGCATTCGCCATGGGCAAGATGGGATTGACCGGACTGGTGCAGAGCATGGCGCGGGAGCTGCAGCCGCAAAATATTCACGTGGCTCAGGTGGTCATCGACGGCGGCATTCACAACCCGGCGCGCGCCGAGAGGAACACGGCGCGGGGACCTGACGGCACGCTTGCTCCCGACGCCATCGCAGAGACCTATCTTCATTTGCATCGCCAGCACCGCAGCTCCTGGGCGTCGCAGATTGAACTGCGCCCCTGGTGCGAGAAATTTTAGCCCGCGCGAGGGTCGATATAGGTCGTTTGACGTCGGTCTCGCTGCATTTCGGTGCGTGAAGAAATGTCATCGACCTTGGTCCGTCCCGCAACCGGAGGTTGCGGCCGTGTTGTGCAAGTTCAAGCGCTATTCTACTATTCAGTTGATCCTGTTGGCAGGTAGAGACGATTACCAACGACCCAATGATTAGAGTCAAGGCACAGGGCGACTGACAAACAATGGCCAGTTTTCAGGCCAAATTGGTTCGATCCAAGTTTCGAATGCTAGTCGCAATCCTTACCGGTGTCGCGGCATTGATCGGCGGCGGTTGTAATCTCGTGCTCGAGCCGATCGAGCAGCGTTTCCTGTTTCGTCCCTGGAGTGCAGACCCGGCGCAGCTTTCGTTGGTTGCGTCGCGCGGCAACGGTATCGAAGAAGTGCACCTCAAAACACCGGACGGCGTGACCCTGCACGGCTGGCTCAAGCATCCCGAAGCGGCACGGGCCGGTGGACGTTTTCCCTTGGTGATCGTCTTGGGTGGCGTGCGCCGCGAAACTTCTTGGCTGATCGATCGCGCCGGCAAGTCCGAGCGCTGGGGCTGGCTGTTCGTCAATTACCGCGGCTTTGGTCTTTCCGAAGGCGAGCCCTCCGAGCGAGTCATCTTAAAAGACACAAGGCTTATTTACGACTACGCTGCCGCACGGCCCGACGTGGATGCTTCGAGCATCGTTGTGCTCGGCCGCAGCCTTGGCACCTATTTCACCGTCGCTCTCGCGAAAACACGCCGCCTGCACGGCGCAATCCTCGCCACCCCGTTCGACAGTTTCGCCGCGCTCGGCGAAGAACGTTATCCGTGGCTGCCGGTCGGACTGATCCTTGGTGGGCGCTACGACGCCGCGGCAATGGCGCCGAAAATCAATATACCGGCGCTTTTTATTCTAGCCGAAAACGACAGCGTCACGCCGGTCAAAAACGGAGAGGCGCTTGCTCGTGCCTGGGGCGGGCCGCAACACACCGTCAGGCTCGCGGGGGCGCGACACTATGGGATCGAGCGGAGCGATGAGTTCTGGAACGCAGTCGGGGATTTCCTGCTCGAGATCGAGTCGAGCCCCCCACCGCTTAACGGACATGTATTGGACGCCGCCGCGCGGGCTGGCGAGTAGCCTAAACTTTCCGAGTTATTTTTTCGAGTTGCCAATCGCGGGTGTGCGATGAAGCTGCGTTTCTGATTTTATCGCGCGTCAATAACCTTTCATTTCAGATTCAATGTTGATTCTGGTCTCTTGAAGATCATTGTACTGCGCGATTCCTGGCGTTCCCATCCACTGGCGTGGATCCACCGCGCCGAGACTCAATCCATGTTTTTCGAGCTGTGTGATGCCGGACACAACCTCAACCTGATGCGATTCAGGGGTAAGCCGGTCGCGAACCCGTCCGCCGATGCGATTCTTCTCCGACTTTCGGATCCGATCATGCGCGCGGCCGTCCAAGCATTCACCTGCGCCGGCGTGCCGTTCGTAGTGCCGAGCGCGGCTGTGTTCGAACGGTGTTTCGATAAATACGAAGCGTATCGAATAACTGATGCCGGCGGCATCGAGTGCCCGAAGACCGCGCTTGGGAGCGACCCGGACGCTGTCGCATTTCCGTTAGTGCTCAAACCCCGGCTTGGTTCCGATTCGATCGGTATAAAGCTCTGGAAAAAGGCGCCGCTTCCGGCGCGGCTTCGAAACGATGGCTACGTCGTACAGCGGCAGGTGCGGGGCGCGGAGTTGACCGTCGCCGTATTTCGCGATCGTGCGGGTATGCCGTTGCGCATCTTTGTGCCGGAAGGAATGCCGTATTCGGTCACTCGCAAATATCTATGGCGCCCGGCACCTGCGGCGGTTACCGACAATTCCCTGGCAGAGCGGGTGCGTAGCTCGGCGCTCACGCTCGCCGGGCTCTTGGGTGTCGATTGGGGCGCGCGCGTCGACTTGATTCACGACGCTGTATCCGACCGGCTGTACTTTCTCGAATGCGATGTTGCGCCCCTCGTCGGCGCAGGGTCGGCGTTTGCCGCCAGCTTCCGGGCGGCTGGGGTCGACCGTGCGGAACAGTTGCGGATGTTGGTGAGCGAAATCCCGAGTAGCGTGAGCTCGATGGAAATGCGGCTCACAATCGGAAAGAGTAAACCGGGAACTTACCCATAAATGACTCCAGACGATCCGAATGCGAACGCACGATGTGGCCGGAACTCTATGCTTAATTCTCGCCTACCTTTGCTATCACTTTTTTTCCTAATAGTGCTCGCGTGGTTTTGGCCCGTGAGACCCTTGGCCGCAAGTGGCCCAGCCGATAGCGCATATCGCCAAGGAGGGTTGGAAAGGTTCGAACGCGGCTTGGCGAGAGTCCAACCTCTATTGACGCGCTACGGTTATGGCGCAGTAACGGTGGCCATTTTGGTGGAAGGGATGGGGATCCCCGCGCCCGGGCAGACTTTGCTTATTGCCAGCGCGTTAGAAGCGGCCGGCGGTAGAATGCATATCGCTTGGATACTGATGCTCGCAACCCTAGCGGCATTCATCGGAAACAGCATCGGGTACGCCATCGGGCGTTGGGGCGGCCACGCTGTGCTTCGTAAGCTCAATGTCTATCTGGAGCGTCAGGGTCGCCTCGAAGATCTCTTTAGGCGGCGCGGCGGTATCGTCGTCTTGCTCGCCCGCTTTGTCGACGGTCTGAGACAGATGAACGGCATCGCCGCGGGTATCTTGCGAATGCCCTGGTGGGCGTTTGCGGCGTACAACGTCGCCGGCGCGATCCTTTGGACATTCGCTTGGGGCCTTGGCGCCTACTATCTGGAACGTGATATTCACATGCTCGCGGGATTGTTTCAGCGGCATCATCGAATTTTGTACATGCTTGCGAGCGCAGCGTTGCTCTTGCTGGTCATTTACTTACTGCGACGTGGAAAGTCGCAAGAACCAGGAGAAAGAGATGCTTGAACTCTACCATGGGACAACTTCGGTCTGTGCGTAAAAAGGTAAGGCTGAGTCTGGCTGAAAAGGGGTTGGAGTGGCAGGGCCGGATCTTTCGCTCGCGGACATCGCTGCGACCCCTACATGACGTGGCTCGAAATGCTGCGGTTGTCCCCCATGTGGGACAAAAGGCCCGGGGACGCCAAATGGTGGGAGCGCATCAAGGCTCGGCCGTCCTATGAAAGCGCAATCACGAAATGGTTGCGATCCCAGGACATCGCGCGCTACGAGAAAATGGCCGATCCGTGGGGCGACGTGCGCAGAAACCTGGTGGCGGTGGAAGCGGGCGGGGCAAACTGAGCCCAGCGCGGTCGTGTGCGTACCGCGACTAGCTTTCTTCCAACTCCGGATAACGCCGAAAAATACCGGACTGATTGAACGGCAAACGCCGCGGAGATGACAAGTAAGCGGCGAGTCGGGGGCGCGCCATGACGCGATCGTGGAGTGCGATCAGGCGCGGATATTGCGGTTCGAGTTGCGCCATCGTGCGCGGGAAGGCATAGCGCAATCCCTCGATGATCTGAAATAACGACAGATCGACGTACGAAGCTTTCTTGCCGAGGACGAAAGCGGCGCCTTTGGGGTTTCGCTTCAAGATTCTTTCGAAATAGCCGAGAAATTTGGGTATGCGGTTCGCTCTGAAATGGGCGGCGCGCTTTTTGGCTTCGGCGGCCTGTTCTTCGTAGTAGAGAACGTTGGCGATCGGATGGTGCGTCTGGCCGGTTTCGTACAGCCAATCGGCGACCGTCAATTGCAGCTGATTCGCCCACACCCGGCTCGCTTCAGCTTTCGGCACCAGACCGAGCCGCGGCGCAAGAAACTGGAGAATATTCGCGGTCTGTGAGATCAGAAACTTGCCGGCCCTCAGGATGGGCGGGGCGTAGGGCGGATGGTCCAGCGACGGGGATTCCATGAATTTTATGATGCCCGGCCGGCCGAAGTTTGGATCGCGTGCCACGTCGACGTAGTCCGCATCGGCATCTTCGAGTGCCAGACGGATGAATTCGCCTCGGCCTTGGATCAACGGTTGGTAGTAAAGTTCGTATCGCATAACGGTCCTCCTGAAATCGACAGGCGATCATCGTCAGCTCTGTATACCCGATGACGGGGCTTAAAAAAACCGCGTTGTGGCGCTGTTGGTGGTTCACTTTCGCGTTATCGCTAGCAACAGATCCGGGCAGTGCTTTGCTATTTCGCCTTGACGGGATTAAAGCAAATCGTCTAGCTTTGCGTTAGAAGGAGAACGCGCATGACCAAGAAAAAAGAATACAGCTGCGTGCTGGTGAAAACCGACAACGAAGGCATCACCTGGATCACGTTCAATCGGCCGGAGAAGCGCAACGCGATGAGCCCGACGCTGCACAGCGAGATGGAGGAAATCCTGTTCGGCTTGGAGACCGACGAAGAAACCAAAGTCATCGTGCTCACCGGCGCGGGCAACAGCTGGAGCGCGGGAATGGATCTGAAGCAGTATTTCCGCGAGACCGATAAGGACCCGGTGGCGCGCTTCCGTGCAGCGACGGCGCACCGGCGCTGGGCGACGGAGTTGCTCAACTGGTCGCGCAAGCCGTCGATCGCCATGGTCAACGGCTACTGTTACGGCGGAGCATTCGTATCCCTGGCGGCATGCGACATCGTCATCGCGGCGGAGGATGCGACCTTCGGTCTATCGGAGGTCAATTGGGGCATCATTCCAGGGGGCAATGTGAGCAAAGTCTTCGGCGACATGGTGTCGCACCGCAACGCATTGTTTTATGCCATGACCGGGCGCACCATCGACGGCCGCAAGGCGGTGGAATTGGGCATCGCGACGTTGTCGGTGCCGGCGGACCAATTGCGCGAGGAAACCGTGACCATCGCGCGCGAGCTGATGGCGAAGGCGCCGATGGTGCTGGCTTATACCAAACAAGCGATCCGCGCCGTGCGCGGCATGGACATGGACCAAGCCTACGAATATCTGGGCGCGAAGAGCATGGCGCTGCGCGCGGCCGACCCTGAACAGACGCGGGCGCGCGGCATGCGCGAATTTCTCGACGAGAAAAAATTTCGCCCCGGACTGGGACCGGTTAAACGGCCGGCGGGCGAAAAGTGAAACGCGCTTTTTCCATTAACGGCCGTAAAAAACGATCAGAGGGAGACTCGCTTGTCGGAACACGATGCAAATTTAACAAAAGTCGGTTTTGTCGGACTCGGTACCATCGGCGCCGTCATTGCGCGACATCTTCGCGACGCAGGTTATCCTTTGGTCGTGCACGACATTCGCTCGGAGGCTACGGACGCGTTGGTCGGTCAGGGAGCGAAACCTGTGGAATCGCCGGTGGAAGTAGCGCGCGATTGCCCGGTAATGTTTACTTCGCTTCCAGGTCCCCCCGAGGTCGAAAAAGTCGCACTTGGTAACGACGGCCTGCTACACGGGATTCGTGATGGCAGCGTCTACGTCGACCTTTCGAGCAGCAGTGCGAATCTTATCAAACAAATCAGCAGCGAGTTTCGCCCACGCGGGGCTCGGGTCATGGACGCCCCGCTCATCGTCGGCAAGAACGGGGTCGCCAACAAAAGCCTGCAAGTCTTGGCCTCGGGCGATGCGGACATGTTCTCGGCTGTGCAGCCGCTTTTAAATTGCTTCGCGGACAATGTTGTCTACACCGGGGAGTTGGGAACGGGTACGGTGATCAAGTTGGCGCATAATTTGGTGCGCCGGGGCATTGGACTGGCGATCGGCGAAGGTCTTGTACTCGGCGCCAAGGCAGGCGTGGCTCCTCAACGGCTGTGGGAATGTATGCATTGGGGCTTGGATGCGCAGCTCCATCAGTTGTTGAAGACTTTCTCGGACACGGTATTTAAGGGAAATTACCAAGCCCCCGCCAGCTTTGACATCGGACTGTCGCGCAAAGACGTCGGCTTGGCGACCGAGCTCGGCAGAACGTACGACGTTCCCATGCCCATCGCAGCTTTGGTCGAGCAAATGATGATCCGCGCGGTCAACCGCGGCTGGTCCAAACAAGGGACCGCGTCGTTGTTTCGCCTCCAAGAAGAGGCCGCGGGAATCGAAGTGCGAACGCCAGCGAATTGAAGTGTGGCGACTTATCGCTTTCTGGCAAATGGGGAACTTGGATGGATCATCAGCTTCAGGGTAAGAAGGCGATCGGAATCGGCGCCAGCTAGCGTGATCCGCTATCTGGGCAGCGCCATGGATAGGCATTATTAACCATTGATCCCGCGTTCTTTTAGCTCTCACGGTTAGTGACGTGGCAACAGTACTCGATCCGTCATTGGCACGAGGCATTGTGCGAGTCGGTATTCTCGCTTTCGGATGTCACTGCGCGGTTGTTTTAGGATCTGATCGCGTTAAATTAATCGAAATAAAATGGTGGTATTTTGCGTCGAGTTACTCTAACAGTCATCGCCTGTTTGGCTTTCTCCGGCTTGCTTTACGGTTTGGGTTTGCCGCCGTTTCGTAAGAGTGCGTCGGTCGATAGCCAACCGGCGCGAAAAGGCAGTCCGGTTCTCGCTGTGGAAGTGGGCGAAGTTCGACGCGGCAGCGTCGAAGAGCAGATCAGCGCCGTGGGTTCGTTAATAGCGCGCCGTACGGTCGACGTGGCACCAAAAATCAGCGGTCGAGTCGAGCGAGTGCTCGTCCAGGTCGGCGACCGCGTTAAGCGCGGCCAGTTGATTGCGCAACTGGATGCGCGCGCGCTCGAAGAGGAGGTGAGGGAGGCCGAAGCCGGGATCAAGGTTGCCGAGGCGACTTTAAAAGGCAAGCAGGCCGAGTTGGTCGATCTCTCAAGAAAGGTGGAAAGAGCCAAACGCTTGTTCGAAAAGCGCTTCGTGTCGCGCCAAGAGCTGGACACCTTGGACTCGGAGCGCAACGCAGCGGCGGCCCAAGTGGACCTGGCACGGGCGCAGATCGTTCAGGTAAAGGCCCGCTTGGCAAACACAAAACTGCAACTCAGCGAGGCGCAGCTCAAAGCGCCGTTTTCCGCCTTCGTCGATAAACGGCTGGTCGATCCCGGCGCGATGGTGAGTTCCGGTACGCCGATCGCCGGTCTCGTTGATATCAACCGCGTTAAAGTCATTATTCCGGTGGTCGAAAAAACTTATCCAAAAATTTCCGTCGGCCAAAGGGTGATCGTTACCTGCGACGCTTTCAGCGGTCAGCGCTTCGAAGGAAAAGTGGTGCGGCTGGCGCCGGTGTTGAGCCAAGAGACGCGCACCGGCGAGGTGGAAATCGAAGTCGATAATCCGAACGCTCAGCTCAAACCCGGAATGTTCGCCAGGGTCGAAATCACCATCGGCCAACGCCGCGACGTGTTGCTGGTGCCGGAAGGAGCGCTGGTGAAAACGCCTTCGGGACATGGAGTTTTTCGCGTAGAAGTAAGGAACGACGACCGGGCGAAAGTCCAGCTCGTTCCGGTGGTTCCCGGCTCCAGCCGGCACGGCCAAATCGAGGTTCGCGGCGGGGTAAGGGCGGGGGATCGAGTGGTTACCCTTGGGGTCAATCTGCTCAAAGACGGTCAAAATATCCGAGTGACCAGAGGAAAGCCGCGAGGAGCGCGCCGTGAGTCTTAGCCAGATGGCCGTGCGCCGGCCAGTGACAACCTATATGGCCGTGCTCATCGTGCTGATCCTCGGCGCGGTTGCGATTTTAAAAATTCCCGTCGAGCTCATGCCCGAGATCACTTTTCCCACGGTCACGGTCAATACCCGGTACGAAAACGTTAGCCCGGGCGAAATCGAGACGTTGATCACCGAGCCGGTAGAAAAGGCGGTTAGCTCGGTGGCCGGGATCGAAGAAGTCAGCTCGGTTTCGGTGGAAGGGCGCAGCCAAGTGCGCGTGAGCTTCGTTTGGGGCACGGACCTCGACAGCGCGGTCAGCGACCTGCGCGAGAAACTCGACGGTATTCGCGACGATCTGCCGCGCGATGCCAAAGCTCCGGCGATCTCGAAGTACGACGTTAACGCGTCGCCGATCATGTTCATCGGCATCGCCGGCGATATGGACGATGTTTCTCTACGGACCTTGGTGGAGAATCAGATTCGCTACCGGCTCGAGCGCGTCGCCGGCGTGGCTTCAGCGGAGATCCGCGGCGGTCTGGAGCGGGAAATTCATGTCGATCTTTTCCTCGACAAACTGCGCGCGCTGAATATCTCGCCGGCGGAAATCGAGCGCGCGCTGAGCGCCGAAAACGTCGACCTCCCGGCCGGCCATATCGATCGGGCGCATATGGAACTGACGGTGCGCACGCTTGGCCAGTTCACCGATTTGGAGCAGATGCGCAGTATGGTCGTGGCGCTGCGCCGGGGTACGCCGATTTATTTGCGCGATCTGGCGAGGGTGGAAGATTCGTTCCGAGAGATCGACCATGTGGTGCGCATCAACGGCCGTGGCGCGGTGATCGTGTCGCTGCTCAAGCAGCCCAACGCCAACACCGTGGAAGTCGTCGACCGCGTGAGCCGCGAGATTGACCAGATCAACCGGGATTTTCCGCAGATCGAGATCAGGTCGCTCAGAGAAAACGCCAGCTACATCCGCCGGGCAATCAATAACGTGACCCGTTCCGCGCTGCTCGGCAGCGCTCTCGCCGTCGCGATCTTGCTGTTGTTCCTGCGCAGCCTGCGCAGCACAGTGGTCGTCGCCGTGGCGATCCCGGTCTCCATTGTGGCGACCTTCGCGCTGATGTTCTTCGAAGGCTTCACGATCAACATCATGTCCTTTGGCGGCCTGGCCCTTGGCGTCGGCATGCTGGTCGACAACTCCATCGTGGTGCTGGAAAATATCTTCCGGCATCGCGATCAAGGCAAAGATCGCGGCGCTGCGGTGTACCACGGCACCCGTGAAGTGACCGGCGCCATTGTCGCCTCGACGCTCACCACCGTCGTGGTGTTTTTGCCGCTGCTGTTTATCCCCGGCACCGCCGGGGAGCTCTTCAAGCAGCTTGCCTGGGTCATCTTTTTTTCTCTGATGGTTTCTTTGCTTGTGGCGCTTACCCTGGTGCCGGTGATGTCCTATCAGCTGATGGGTCTGCCTGGACGGGGCGATATTGGCGCGATACGGAAATGCGCCGCCGCCGCGAAAGCGATGATGGACGGGCTGGAACAAGGCTACCGGGCGCTGCTGATACGTGCTCTCGACAATAAAGCTCTGTTGTTTTTTGTCGCGGCGATCCTTTTCTTCGGCAGTCTATTGCTTCTCTCCGAAGTGGGCACTGAATTTATGCCCAAAGCGGACGAGGGCGAGGTGCAAATTCTCGCGGAAATGGGCGAAGGCACGAAAATCAGCGCCATGGATACGGCCTTCGCCAAGATCGAGGCGATCGTCAAACGACAGGTGCCCGAGGCGCAAAACCTGTTCGTTCATTTCGGTCAGTTCGGCGGCCGGGCCCGCGGCAAGAATCAAGGCCATGTGCATATCTGGCTCGGCCCGAAAAAAGAGCGGCACCGCTCCGATGAAGACATCGCTCGGGATTTGCGCCGCCGGGTGAATGCGGTTGCCGGCGTAGTCGCGCGGGTGCGGGCGCGATCCGGACTCTTCGTGTTCCGCCGTCTCGGCCTTGCCGGGGATGACAATCTCGAGGTCAACCTGCGCGGTCATGACTTGATCGCCGCCCAGCGCATCGCCGGCGAGATCAAATCCCATATGGAGCAAGTCGTCGGCATCAGCGGCGTGCGCATCAACCGCCAGGGCGGACAGCCCGAGCTCGGCGTTCATATCGATCGCGAAAAAGCCGCGGCGTTGGGGATTCCGGTAACGACGATCGCGCAAACCGTGAAAACCGCGTTGGTCGGCACGCGCGCGACGCTTTATCGCGACGGCGGCGACGAGTTCGACGTGCTGGTGCGTCTGGCCGAACGCGACCGGCTCACGCAGCAGGCGGTTTTGGATATCACGGTGCCGACGCCGTCGGGTAAATCGGTGGCATTGCGAAATCTCATCAGGCTCGAGGAGCGCAAAGGCCCGACGGAAATCCACCGGCTCAATCAGGAACGCATCATTTCACTGTCCGGAGAAGTGACCGGACGGGACATGGGCGCCGTCATTCAGGATCTGCAAGCACGGCTGCGCTCGGTAAAGTTACCGGCGGATTTTTCATTGGACGTTGGCGGCGACTATCATGAGCAGCGCGAAGCCTTTCGCGAGCTGCGGTGGGGACTGCTATTGGCGGTTGTCTTGGTTTATATGGTGATGGCGGCGCAATTCGAATCGCTGCGCGATCCCCTGCTGATCATGTTTTCTCTGCCGCTGGCGACGGTGGGGATCCTGATCTCGCTGTGGGTCACCAGCTCGACGATCAACGTCAACTCTTTCATCGGCATCATTTTGCTTACCGGCATCGTCGTTAACAACGCCATCGTCCTGGTGGATTACATCAACTTGAAGATCCGCGAGGATGGGCTCGACGTGCGCGAGGCGGTCATCACCGGCTCTACAGCCCGCCTGCGGCCGGTGCTGATGACGACCTTGACCACGGTATTGGCGATGGTGCCGCTCGCTTTGGCTGCCGGCGAGGGCGGTGAGGTGCAAGCGCCTCTGGCGCGGGTGGTGATTGGCGGTTTGACCAGCTCGACGCTGATCACGCTGGTTTTCATTCCCGCGCTTTATGCCGCGGCGCGCCAATGGAAAGGCGTCAAAGCTTGGCAGAGCGGGCGCTCGTTGATCTACGGCAGCAGCCGCATCGCCAACAAATAGCCGAATCTGATCGTCTTCACGGGATCACTGCCGTGGTTACCAGCGGGCTGGCTTTTTCATTCACAAACGATACAAATGATTGCGCAAGGGCCGCCGCTTCGGTTGAATTCTCTGAATTGTCATTGCGCCACGAGACCGGTTTCGTTCTTCTTACGAAACCGGTAGCTCCGAGCGAAGGACGATTTCCATCGGGGGGGCTTGCCAGAGCTTATTTAAATACGCTATCAGGGAAAGTCGCGCTCTCCAGCTGATTACCGACGGCGGGACGTGAGACCGCAGAGGCGCGAGAACTTCAGGGGGAGGTATCCAGTGAAAACATCGACTGCCAAACAAAGGAACGAAATGAACGATCGGCCAAACAAAATCGCTCAAATAGACCGGCCTCAAGCGCTGGGTAAACCGCAGATGAAGTGGGGCAGCGACGTGGTTGCCGAGGTCATGCGCCGGCTCAATCTCAAATATATCGCGCTGGTGCCCGGCGCCAGCTACCGCGGCTTTCACGACAGCATTGTCAACTATCTCGGCAACGAAAACCCGCAGATGGTGATTTGCCTGCACGAAGAGCATGCGGTATCAATCGCGGACGGCTACGGCAAGGTAACCGAAGCGCCGATGGCGGTGGCGCTGCATGCCAACGTTGGTTTGATGCACGCGGCCATGCCGATTTTCAACGCCTGGTGCGACCGCACGCCGATGATCATCTTCGGCGCCACCGGCCCGGTGGACGCGCACCGCCGCCGCCCCTGGATAGACTGGATTCATACGGCGAAAGATCAGGCGTCGATTATTCGCGATTACACAAAATGGGACGATCAGCCGGCCTCGCCGCAAGCGGCGGTGGAATCGGTTCTGCGGGCCAATCAGATCACGCGGAGCGCGCCCTACGGTCCGGTTTACATCTGCCTTGACGCCGGACTCCAGGAAGCGCCGTTGAGCGAAGAGATTTCAATTCCCCAGGCGGCGCGTTTCGCGCCGGCGCTCTCGCCCGCCGTGCCGCGAGTCTCTCTGCAGAAAGCGATCAAAGCCATCGAGCAGTCGAGATTTCCGCTGATTCTCGCCGGCCGCGTTTCGCGCAAGCAACAGGATTGGGACAACCGCGTGCGCTTCGCCGAGGCGATCGGCGCGGCCGTGTTGAGCAGCAGCAACGATCCCTCGGCGTTCCCGACCACCCATCCACTCCATCTCGCCGCCCCTTGCTTGCGCCCGAGCGCCAACGCTGCGGCGCTGATCAAGCAGGCCGATCTAATCATCAGCCTTGACTGGCTCGATCTCGCCGGCGTTTTACGTCTGAGCCTCGGTGCGGCTCAGACCCAGAATCCTGCGGACAAGACCATTCTTCATTGCTCCGTCGACAGCATTCGCACCAACGGCTGGAGCATGGATCATCAGGCGCTCGCCGCGGTGGATATTCCGATCTTCGCCGAACCGGATCAGTTCGTCGCGCAAATGATCGAAGAGATGGGCGTCAAGAAGAGCCGTAAAATCAAATTTCGCCCCGAGATGAAAAGGCTCTTGCATTGGAACCATGCGCTCAAGGGCAAATCGGCACCGACGCGCGGCAAACCGATGTCGATGTGGGACATGGCGATGACCGTGCGTGAATTCGCCAAGGGAAAGCCCGTGACCTTCGCTCGGCTGCCGATCGGATGGCCGGGAGAGGCGTACGAGTTCGACGGACCGCTTTCGTTCATGGGCAACGACGGTGGTGGCGCGGTCGGTACCGGGCCGGGGCATACCATCGGCGCCGCGTTGGCGCTCAAGGATAGCGGCCGGCTCACCATCGGCGTCATCGGCGACGGCGATTATCTGATGGGCGCCAACGCGCTCTGGAGCGCGTCGCACTTCGAGATTCCGGTGATGATCGTGGTCGCCGATAACCGCTCCTATTACAACGACGAGATGCACCAGGAGCGGGTGGCGCAAATGCGCAACCGGCCGACGCAAAACCGCTGGATCGGCCAGCAGATCGATCAACCGCGAGTCGATTTGGTCGCAATGGCACGCGCCCAGGGTTTTGACAGCGAGCCTCCGGTGTCGAATTCCGAGGCACTGGCCAAGGCGCTCAAAAAAGGCGCCGAAGTTGTAGCCAAGGGCGGGCGCTATTTCATCGACTCACTGGTAACACCCGGTTACGCCGACGCCGGCCCCGATCAGCGGTCGGGCGGATAGCCGGGCAGCCGCCCGCTTTCTTGGTTCTGCGACTCTTGAAATTAGAAGAGGGATCTGGCGCCTGTTTACGAATAGGAAAAGAAAGGTCGCCAGTCCCTCACTCTATCTTAAAGGTTCTCCTTTCGCTGCAATCATCCTTACCCGGTTTTTCCAACTCCTGAAACAAAATCACCCCCGATATTGTGGCGCCTTTCCGTTTAGTTTACTCTAAACCTACCGCGAAGTTTTTATCGGGGATCGCAAACGAGGGGACGCGATGAAGCTCAGAATCATTTTAAGTTTTATCACTCTTTTGACTCTCTGCTTGGCCACTTCGAAGGTTCACGCCGCGATGCAAGACGACGTCGACCGGGCGGTAGGCATCATCGAACGCTTCGAGGAGATACCCGAGAAGTCGATCCCTCCATGGGTGATGCGCGACGCAAAAGGGTTGGCGATTCTGACTATCACTAAAGCTGGATTCATCCTGAGCGGTAGGGGCGGCACCGGAATTGTAATTGCGCGTACGGATAACGGCTGGAGTGGTCCGTCGGCGATCGGTTCGGGAGGGATAGGGGTCGGATTTCAGGCCGGCGTGCAGGTCTCCGAATACGTGATTATTCTCAATTCTCAAGAAGCCGTCAAGGCGTTTTCCAAAGGTAGCAACGTAACTCTGGGTGGGAATCTCAGCGCGGCGATCGGTCCGGTCGGGCGCTCCGCGGAAGCCGGGGCGGCGCCCCAGGCGGCGATCTATACATATAGCAGGAGCCAGGGGATTTTTGCCGGGATCTCTTTAGAAGGAACGGTCATTGCAACGCGCTACCAAGCCAACGAGGAGTACTACGGCAAACCGGTTTACACCAGCGATATCCTTACCGGCGCGGCCAAGCCGCCGGCGGGCGCGCAGAAATTGATCGATGCCCTGAAGAAATTCTGAAGATCGATTACGCTGAGACATCCTTGCAAGCCTCCATGACTCAAGGCCATGAGTGATGGTAAAAATTCCGCGGTCGAGTGGCGCTTTACGACTCGATCTGGCCAACGATTCAGCAGGTTCCCAGACGTTACTTGCATGTCTAAAAGTCACTGACCGCTTGTCAGCGAGATTGCCATTGAGAATATCTCGATCGATGGCGTTGGTGAGCCCCGGCGGCATGCTGTACATCGAGACACCGCCCAATCGCATCTGCACCACCCTCAAATGAAGATATTGACCGATGGGAAGGAGCTGGGTTTCTCCGCGCCCGCCACAGGCTTAAAATAACTACCGGGCAGGAGACCAAGAAACGTCGTTAAGCTCACGTCAACCTCTGGCTGAATGAATCCGAATTCGAAGGCAAACGATTGTCTGGACCGTTTCATCGCAAAAACGCCGATGAGTCGATTGACGACGATCCGCAAGAATCACAGCCCTTTTCTTGGTTGCCAATTTTCGCTAATGCTGGCCCATGGCAAAAAAATTCACTGTACAATTACGGAGACGCTCGCAGCGCATCTGGCGGGCGATCGAAGGCCATGCGTTCTTGCGCGAGCTCCATGCCGGCACCTTGCCGATGAATCGTTTCAGCTATTTTATCCTGCAGGACTACGTCTACCTACTCGACTTCGCGCAGGTGCTGTGCCTAGGTGGGTCCAAGTCCCCCGATCTCAAAATCCTCGAATTATTTTGCCGCCATGCGCTCGGCGCAGTGGAAGTCGAGCGCAGCTTCCATGCCGGCTTCGGCAAGAGCTTGGGATTGTCGGGGCAACAATTGGACGCCGTTCCGAAGGGCCCGATTACTCAAGCGTATATTGCCCACCTGCAATCGGTGGCGCGAGGCGGCAGTCTCGCCGAGTTGGTCGCCGCGGTGCTTCCCTGTTACTGGATCTACGGCGAAATCGGCCGGCGCCTGTACCGCAACCGCCCGCGCAAGCCGAAGATTTATCGCGAGTGGATCGAGACCTACGCATCGGAATCCTTTTGGCGGCCGGTGCGCGAGCAAATTCAATTGATGGACAGGCTCGGCGCCGCTGCCAGCGGCAACGAGAAGAAGCGTCTGACCGAACATTTCATTGTGAGCAGCCGCTACGAATTCATGTTCTGGGACCAGGCCTATCGAGTGGAAAGTTGGCCGGTCTGAATTCTCGCCTTTGCCAAAGAATGCGGTTAAGGAATCGCCCTAGGAACGAGGCTGCGGCGCGGAGAGTTGCGTTTGTGCCTTGTTTTCGAGCTTCTGCGATGCCAGCAGAATCTCATCTCGGCACTTGATGAGATTCCGGCCAAAGATATTGGGTTTGCTTGTACTCTTGGGTTCCGATAAACTATTTTTAGGTCCTGCCTTGATCCTACTGGCGCGCAAGAGGTCGGAGACCGGTTTACAGACTCCTAACGGCATGGACGTCGGCGTGGCTTAAACGCCGAAAGATTCCCGGTCTTGCCCAATCATCCCTCTTCCAAGATCCGCAGGCTTTCACTGGCTTGTTTGAAGCGGGGGAGTGATCCATCCACTATTCGTAATCGCCGTACCCTGTTAGATTGCCCCGGGGTGACAAGAAATTCGGGACCAAATCCAATGCCGTCTTCGAAAAGGAGACACGATCGAAGGCAACATCGGGGACAATTCCAGCCGGTAACTGCAGCAACCTTTTGACGTTTTTGCAGATGAAACAAACGCAAAGGAAATCAATGATGGAGTTGGCCAAACGGTTATTTGTCGGAATCAAAATCTCGAAGAGTCTGCAACGGGAGTTGGATACCCCAACACCCGGGACCCATCACTACCTCGACGGGGGCGACCATCTCGACGATCTCCAGGTTATCAATTTAGGAGACCATAGAATCATCGGCAGATATATCGAAGACGGTTGTCCGGCGCAGGCCATCACCGAAGTCGGCCGGAATGTGTGTAGGGTCGTGAAATTGATGAGCCGTGGACGCATCGAGGAAAACGAGGTTCATATTTACTCGGGTGAAGCCTCCGCGCATTAAATGGCCGAGGCTCGTTTCGTTCCCTTGGAGATGTATAGAATGGATACGATCAATATCAGTTTACGAGACGGTACATTGGTGCGCCATAAGAAGAAGGGATATGAAGGCAGGATTCAAGGGACGACTGGAATCAAAACCTGCTTCACGAGAGGCGGTGATTTGTTGGGAGTACCGTCGACCAGGGAGACTTTTCAGTACCGTGTAGTAGTCGTTGGCCAGTCGATGCGACTCATCGCGCCGATTGAAGATCTAGAAATTCTCGAGGCTTCCGCGGAAATTATATGTATTCGTTGCAACAAATCCTTTCGCACCAATCCGGGTGTGGCGGGAAAAGTCGGCGGGCGTTGCGCGTGCGGCGGATGGATCTGTCCTCTCTGTCTAGGATGCCAAGCGGATGACGCTGTCAAACTAAAGGTGAAGTCCTGCGTAACCCAGCGCAAACGAATGCAGAAAAAACTCGCCAATGAAAGGAAATAGACTGCCCCAAAACCAGCCATCCAATTGCCGTCGATAATCGTCACTTTTAGACGCCAACTGCCTTCTATATATTTCTTTTCCGGACCGGCCATCTTCGAAGCGAAGCGGACGCAGGTGATCGTTCTCATGGAGAAGTCGCCCCGAAGTCGGCAGAGGATTTTAGTGCGACGGTTTCGCCGGGTTTTGCCGCATGGTTTTTTCCATCGCTTCCATCTCGATACCAAAGTTTCGCCAGTCGCCTTTCCGTAGCGCATCGAAGGCACGCCGGTAATGATCGAGTGTTTCAGCGTTGGTTGCCGCGGGCTGCGGCTTGGCGGCGCCGGCAGCAGCGTCCCGTGACGCCGCGGCGGTTGCGACGGCGGGCGTTTTTCCGCCTTGGCCCGCCAGTGCGGCGAGAAGGCTCGGGACGTCGGTGCTCATAACAACGCGGTCGCCGGCTGTCGCAATGAAACGCTTTAGCTCGGGTAACTGGCGGCTTTCCGCGCTCAAATAAAGCGGCTCGACATAGAGTATCGTGTCGTCGATGGGGATCACCAGAAGATTTCCTCGGATCACCCGCGATCCGGTCTGGTTCCACAGCGAGAGCTGCTGCGAGATCGTCGTGTCTTGGTCGATCCGTGCTTCGATCTGCGCAGGCCCGTAAATCAATTTCTCTTTGGAGAACGCATACTCGATCACCTTGCCGTAATTCGGACCGTCGCAACGCGCGGCTAACCAGGCGATCATGTTGTCGCGGTTGCGCGGCACCATCGGCAGCATCAAAATGAATTCCTCTCTGGACTCGCCCGGCAGGCGCATGATCGTGTAGTAGGGCTGCATGGTGATCTGCTGGCCGCCGTAATTCTCCCTCGGAAAACTCCACAGATCTTCTTTGTTGTAGAATACCTCAGGATCGGTCATGTGATAGGTCCCGTAAACGCTTGCTTGCACCGCAAAAAGATCCTCCGGATAGCGGATGTGTTGACGTAAGGCAGCCGGCATGGATTCAATCGGCTCGAACAGCGAGGGGAAAATTTTCTGGTAGGTCAACAGGATAGGATCCGTCGGATCGGCGACATAAAAGACCGGATTGCCGTCATAAGCGTCAATCGCGATCTTCACCGAATTGCGAATGTAGTTGATGCCGCTGTTCTGATTGGGACGCGAATAGGGTAGCGAGCTGCTGACCGTGTAGGCATCCTGCAGCCAGACCAGGCGTCCATCGCTGATCACCAAGTAAGGATCGTGATCGAGCAGCAAAAACGGCGCTATACGCTGGATCCGCTCCTGGATAATCCGGCGAAACAGAATCTTGCTCGAAGCGGTTATGTTGTCGGTTATCAGCAGCTTGAGATCGCTAAAAGACCAGGCGAATAAAACGCGTCGCCAAAGGCTGCCCAGCGAAACACCGTCGCGGCCCTGGTAGATGTTATAGACATTCTCCTGTCCCTTGGCGTAGTCGAATTCCTTGGTGTCGCCGCCCACCACGATGTGATTCGTGGTCTTCTCGCCGAAATAGATCTGCGGGCGCTCGATGCCCAGCTCGGCCGGCGCGGTTGGCGGAATATCTTTGAGCAAAAACACCGGTAATCCTTCCTCATCGAATAGGTTCACCGGATTCATAGCCAGGCCGTAGCCGTGGGTAAACTTGAAATGCTGATTGATCCAGGTTTGTGCTTCTGCGGGCAGCTTCGACTGGTTTAGCTCGCGAGCTGATAACATGACTTGGCGGTAATTGCCGTCGATCACATAGCGATCGACGTCAATATCGTTGAAATCGTAGTATAACCGAATCTCTTGAAGTTGACGGTAGGTATCCAACAGCGGCCGGGGATCCCACCAGCGGATGTTCTGGATCGTGGCAGCGTTAGCGTCGATCACTTCCGGCGTAAGCTTGCCTTTGGCCGGAAAGGGCGCGCGGCTTATGTTATCGAGGCGGAATCCATAACGGGTGAGCGCGATGTGATCGGCAATGTAGGGAGTCTCCAGGCGCAGCTCATCGGGCTTGACCCAATAGCTTTTGAATACTCCCGGTATGATCGTTGTCGCCAAGGATGCGGCAAAAAACAGCACCACTGCGGCCGCGGGTAAACGGATGGCACGTTTGCGCATATTGACGATGCAAGCCAGCGCGGCTAAAAGCGAGACGCCCGCCATAATCGACAGCAGTGGCATGCGGAGATGAACGTCCGTGTAAGCCGCGCCGAAGATCAAGCCTTGATCGCTGGTCAGCAAATCGTAACGCTGCAGCCAATAACCCCACGTCTTGATGAGAAAAAAGGCGGCGAGCAATCCAGAAAAATGACTCATGGCGTTGGCGGACAACGCGGGAAACTGTCCTTGCTGGAATTCGACATCACCGCGCAGAGTGTAGACGAGCCCGGCGAGCGCGGCGCTCAAAAAGACGATCAATAACGCCCAGTCACGAATTACACCGTAGGCCGGGAGCGTAAAAACATAAAATCCTAAATCGTAACCGAACAATGGGTCAGTCTTTCCGAACGGCGCGGCATGGAGCCACTTTAAGAAAATCTCCCAATTATTCGCTTGGGCGAAACCAACGAAGACGCCAATCGCCAATGCGCTGGCTATCAAAATCAGCCGCCAGGGAAAATTGCCAAGCGACAATTCAATGATTTCGGGAACACCTTCCGCGTTGGGACGAATGACCTTGAAGCCTCTGGTCGGCCTGATTTTGGCCGAAGTCGTGCCTGCGGCCATGAAGCCGTTGAGCAAGAGAATGGCCGCTGTCAGCACGGCGACGCCGCCGAAGACGGCGAGCGAGGTAAACCAAACCGTGGTGAATACTTTGTCAAATCCCAGCGAATCGAACCACAACCAGTCGACCAGGAAACGGCTCAACACCAGGATGGCGATCACCAAAGCGACAAATGCCGCGGCGAAAATGCGAAGGGTTTTTTTCATGACGTCAGTGACTCTGTGCAGAACAGCAACCTCAAACTATCTTATCGCTCGGCCTCTTGCCAGAGCAAGCAGTGGATTTTTATCGGCGGAATGATTTAGATTCGGTCTTACTATGAGCGAAAAATGGCAGGTTAAGAAGACGGGTCCGGGTTTGGCGATCGAAGAGATGATCGCAGCCATGCTCGGGGATGATTTTACGGTTGTGGAGTTCAATCCAACCCAAACACTAGCGGAACAAGTCGATAGGGCAAATGTTTTTCTGGTGCGCAGCGCCCCGGTGACACGCCAAGTGATTGCCGCGGCGCCGCAGCTGCGCTTGATTCAGCGGCCGGGCTTGCACGTAGAAGGGGTGGATCTTGATTTTGCCGCCGCGCGCGGCATCCCGGTCTGCAATGTGCCGGCTTCGCTCACCCACGGCGGCGAGGACGTCGCCGAACATGTCATGTTTCTCGCCCTGGCCTTGGCCAAGCGATACCGTGAAGCCCTGGTCTCGCTCGGAGCGCGGCGCATCGGCCAGCCCAGCACTCATGTTCTGCGCGGGAAGGTATTGGGGCTGGTTGGTATGGGTCGCACAGCCAAGGCAGTGGTGCCGATGGCGCGCGGCCTCGGCATGCGCGTCTGGGCAATCAAACGCGACGTGACCGAGGGCATGCGCGAGGCGCTGGGGTTGGAGTACTTAGAGACGATGGCTCATCTGCCGCAACTCGTGCGCGAGAGCGATTTCCTATCCTTGCACGTGCCACTGAATAAGCAAACCGAAGGCCTATTCGGCGCGACTGAATTCGCGCTGATGAAGCCGAGCGCCTTCTTGATTAACGTCGCTCGCGGGCGGGTGGTGGACCGCGCCGCCCTGCTGGCGGCGCTGCGCGAGCGGCGACTGGCCGGCGCTGGGTTGGATGTCTACTGGAATGAGCCTATCGATCCTGAGGATTCACTGCTGAGTTTGCCTAACGTCATCGCTACACCCCATGTGGCGAATATGACTGCGGAGAGCATCGAGACCATCGCACGGGTATCTGCGGAAAACATTCGCCGGGTCCAGGCGGGACTGGCGCCGTTGCACCAGGTCGGCAACACTCATTCCTGATCGTTACCGCGAAAACAACGGCAGGAGAGCAGAGGCTTGACTTGCCGGAGAGATTTTCCCAGCTTCAGTGCGGTCACCGACGCCAGCGAAAAATCGGCGAAGAAAACAGCGGTGCTTAGAGCCGAATAGAAATTGACCGCGCTTTGGGCTTCAGCTCTCTTGCTTGGCGTAGTCGCAACGCGGGCAAACCGGGGGCGAGTTTGCTGACAATACCGGCCAGCCGCAATCCTTGCAGTACTCAATTGGCTCACCCAGCATGCCGCGAACCAGCGAGCCGCAGCGCCTGCCGCCGCACGGGCCGGTGCCGACGCCGGTGCGTCTGCTCACCTGTTCAAAGGTTTTCGCGCCGGCCTGAATGGCTTTGGCCACGGTGCCTTTGCGAATTTTATTGCACAGGCAGGCCGGTTTAAGGTTTTCAATGACCGCCTGCTCTCGGGCTTTGCGTTGTAGTTCGTCGATGGCGAAGCACCTATCCTTTGCTGTAAATCCTCAGTAATTCTAACACAAATTTTCGAGAAACTAGTGATTGACGCCAACGACAAGCGAAGATGTAAGTGGTGCCGGTAACGCGACCTCGCGCACCTGAGTTAAACCGGCCCGCTCAAGCCAGCCCTTAATCTCGGCGTAACTGTAACACCGCCCGCCCTCGGTGGTGAGCAACATCAGCATGCTAAATATCGCGCCTACCGGTGGCTGAACGCGGCTCTCGTCGAGGATGTGATCCTTGATGACGAGTTGTCCCGATGGCTTGAGCCGCTTTGCCAGCTTGGCGATCAGCAGCTCATTCTTCTCGTGGTTTTCGCCGTGGATAATGTTGGATAAAAAAATTGCGTCGTAATTGCCCGGGATCGGATCGCGGCGATAATCGCCGGCGACCAGTTCTATCCGCTCGGTCAGGCCGGCCTCGCGCACGTATCCCTCCGTGATCGCCAAAGTTCCCGGCAAGTCGAAAATCGTAGCGCGCAACTCGTTAAAACGCCGGCACAGGGCGATCGGATAGGTCGCGGGGCCCGACCCGACATCAAGCAGAGTGCGGACCTCGCGCCATTCGAGGGCGTCAATAAGGAAATCCGCGTCGCCGCGCGCCTTGACCAGCGAATCCATGGCTTCGACAAAGATCTTAGTCTCGCGCCGATCGTCTTGGTACATATTGGCGGGCCGCACCGCCATTCCGGTGCGAATGGCCTCCGGCAGCTGTTCCCAGCAGCTCCACAAAGCCGATTCAAAGCGAATCATGCCGCCGACGTATTGCGCTGAGCGTTGGATCAGATAAGTGTTCGCGTCTGCAGAAAGGGAAAACAATTCGCCCTGTTTGTGCAGCAGTTCCAGCGCGCTCAGGGCGTTCAGCAGCAACTCTGTGGCTCTGAATTCGAGGTTTAATTGTCCGGCGATATTGGCCGCGGGGAGGGCCGCGCCATCCAAGGCCTCGAAAACTTTCAATTCCAGGGCGGTTTGCACGATGCGCGCTTGCACATGGCCGCTCGCCAGGCTCATCAGTTGATAGAAGCTCATGCTGATTTAGCGGTGTGGCCTGGACCTTGGGCGCGGGGATTCTGGCCGGCGTTCGTAGCTCATCGGATCAAGAAAAATTTCTCCCTTCGTCAGACTGAGTAAGAGCACTAAATCGAGGTTTTAGTACGGATGAGGAAAGGAGATCAAGGATTTAGTTCACGAGCGATCGGGAGTGGAGCAGAGGTCAAAATCAACTCGGCGATTTTCAAACCACGCGAGCAGCTTTTCGACGCCGGCCTACAAGTTCAAGCGGATACTGAACCTCAGCTGGAGGTCAAAGGCTTGATTGCCGCACTCTATGAGCGGCCTAGCCGCCTATTTGCGGGGGATCTGGTCCATGCAGCGAAGCTTAAATGGCAAAAGGGCCGAAGACCGAGGTCGCCCTCATGTTTCGCGCAATTCAGACAAATTTTGCTCCTCATTGCAGGACGATAGCCAGAGTTTTCACGCAGTCGGACACTCGAAATGACAACTTAGGGGTCTGTCGTCCCGAACCAAAAGAGCGATCTAGCCGAAACTGAGCCATTACCGGTGCCGACGGCTTTTCTGGCTGCTCTCGATTTGCTAGATTACGAATAGAAATTTCAGTTATGTGAGGGCCTATGGAATCACTGACTCGGCGGCGTTTTAATATTATGGTTGTGTCCGTTTTGCTTTTGTACCCCTGGAATGACGTTTATGCGCAGGCAAAACCCGCCGTGCAAGCCATCACGGTTTACAAGACACCGACTTGAGGCTGCTGCGATGGCTGGGTCAGCCATCTGCAAAAAAACGGTTTCAAAGTTGAAAAGAAAATCCTCTTCGGCAAAAGCTTTACCGATTTCAAGCGCAAGCACGGCGTGCCGGAAAGGTTTTACGCATGTCACACCGCGCTGATCGGCGGCTACGTGATCGAGGGGCATGTGCCGGTCGATTTGATTTATAAACTTCTAAAAGAGAAACCGGCGGTGGTCGGTTTGGTTGTGCCGGGCATGCCTGCGGGCTCGCCGGGGATGGAAGACGGCCGGACGGAACCTTATGAAGTTTTGACTTTCGATAAGAACGGGCGCACAACGGTGTACGCGAAACGGTAGAAACAAGGACGTGTCGGCGTAATGGAGTATGAATCAGTGAAAATCAAATCCTGCGCGATATTAATGAGTCGCTTAATGGTGTGCGCGTTGTTTTTCGCCTTGGTCTCAACCTCGTTCGCTCAGGAAAAGAAAAATATTCGGATGGTCTTCGTCAGCCTCGCCTGGAACAGCGAGATCCCGTTCCGGGTTGCGAAGGTACGCGGGTTCTTCAAGCAGCAAGGGCTCCAGGTCGAGCCTATTTTGATCCGTGGTGGACCGGCCGCGATCGCTGCGCTCGTTTCCGGCCAAGTCGACTTCGCGGCCATCGGCGGGGCGCAGGCGGTGTTCCGCAGTCGGGCGCGCGGCCTGGAATTGTCGATCATCGGCTGTACCTCGAGCACGACGAATTACATTCTGCTCGGCGACAAGCAGACGCGAACGGTGGAAGAGCTCAAGGGAAAGACGATCGGGGTTACGGGAGCGGGCACTTACTCCGAATTCGCCGTAAGGACCTTTCTGAAGAAACACAACATCAACCCGGATAAGGACGTGGTTTTGCGTGCCATCGGTGGCACGGTGTTACGCGCGGCGGCGATGGAGAAGGGGCTCATCGCGGCGGCGCCGTTTTCCACCGAGGACGGCGTGCGGCTCATCAAAGCAGGCTATTCGGTAATCAGCAACATGAGCGAGTCCTTGGGCATTCCGCAGAATATCTTGGTGACACGCAGCGAAGTTTTGGAAAAATATCCCGAGAGTACAAAGCGAATGCTCAAAGCGTATATTCAAGGGATCAACCTCGCCAAGTTCAACAAGAAGGAAGCGATCAAAGCGGGCTACGAATCGGGCTTGAAGGGAGATCCTGAGATCGTCAGCGCGGCCTGGGATCTCTACTCGCCGGGACTGACGTCGGATCTGTCCATCGCGACGGCCGGACTGCAGCAGATGCTCGACGAGGACATTCGCACGGGTTTGGTGGATAAGTCTTTTACCCTCGACCGAGTGGTCAACGACCGGATTCTCAAGATCGCGCAGCAGGAGCTCAGAGCCGAAGGCCGGATCAAGTAAGCATGACGGTCAATCAAACGGAGACTGAGGCAACGCCGGAAGTCGCGTTGCGACAGGTGAGTACGGAACCCGATCGAGTAAAGCGGTTTTGGAGCATTGCTTGGGTTGTCGAGAACAAAGGGGCCCATACACTGGAAATTTTCGCCGTGCGTTTACCGCACGGCCAGTTCAAGTCGGAGGAACATCGGTTCGAGCCCGCGCTGAAGCTGGCAGCAGGACAAAGCGATGAGTTTAAGACCCTGGTGCGGTGCGACGAGCCAGCCGGACTCGTCACTGAAAATGCTTTCGTCATTTTTTCAGTAATCTGGTCAGAGCAGGCGTGGCGCATCTTCGTGCGGATTCGCGTCGTGGTCAATTCTGAAGGCGAGCCTGTGACGGTGACCGAATCGGTCACGACTCAGATGGCCGGATTCTCGGGCGTGACAGCGTAGAGTGAACGCTTTCGAGGAATACTGAAGTGGCCGATAAAGAAAAAGATCTTTACATCCTCAAGCGCATGCGCGGTTGACACAGCAACTGAGGCCTCGGCTTCGAAGAGACCACGGGGATGGTCTCCAACACGGTCAAGATGGATCAGAAAAAAGTGGTCGCCGCGCTCAAGCGTCTAAAGGCGAACCATAACGATGATCCGGAATATAAAAAGCTGCGTAAAGACTTGCCGAAAGAGTGGCCGATTTAAATTAACGTCTAGCGTCTAGAGTTTAGGGGTCTAGGGTTGCAAATCGAATGCCGAAGATACCCGGCACTAAACCCCAGGCTTCCAAACTTATCTACGCAACTTGACCGTCGGCTGGCGCAGATTCAGATCCTTCACACCGCCCCAGAACTCCCGTTTGCCGGTCATCGCCTGCACGTGGCCGTCCCATTCCAGGGTGAACGCGGTCAAACCGAGCTTCACCGCGGCGCGGACCTTGTTTTGCGTTGCTTCGTCGGTCGCCAATTGCCTGATCGCGTCGATTTGGCGGCTGCCGTGGCCTTCGTCTTGGGCCGCGTGAAGCTTGTAGGTCTCGGCAGCGCGCGGCGTAAAGCCGTAGTGGCCGGTGAGCTCGCGATAGACCTTTTCGGAGATTTTTCCGGCGCCGCCGAGCTGGCTTTCGACGAAGGCGAGCATGGCGACGCCTTCGAGGGCGGAGCGGCGCTGGCAGCAGCCGATGATCATTTCGATGGCCGCGAGCGTTCCCGGCGCCGGTTCGGCGTTGTCCGCTTCGACGCGAGAAATGCCGCCTTCTTCGAGAAACTGGAGCATAATGTCCATGTGCGTGCGTTTGCCGCCGAGCTCTTCCATAAAATTTTCCAGCACCGTGTCCATTACGGTGTATTCCTTAGCCGACACGGCGTTCACCGCCATGTAGCCGAAGAAGATCGGATTGGTGCGCACGCGCAGATAATGCTGCACTTCGCCGAGAATGATTTGCTCGCGCGTCCAGCAGTGCTTGATGATGCCGTCGAACCAGGGATGCTGCTCCATCGGCACCTCCGCCGCGTCCCTCCAAAGCTGATCGATAAATTCATCGGGTGACATGAGCTACCGTCTAGCGCAAGCAACCGATAATGTCCATCGGACAGGTGCGCCGTTTGTCATTTCACCCTGCGACCGGGGCTCTTTGTTAAGCGAGGAAAGCGCTTGACCGGCGCGTAGAGCCAATTTATGAAGCATAGTTGACGGCTGAGCGGGCAAATTGCCCGGTCTGTGTTGCGGTTATCGCGGCTGATCTGCCATGCCCGCCAAGGCGTCTCGCAATTTATCAAAAGAAAAAAAGAGTAGCGATGATTGACTCTAAGCTCAGCCTGAACGATGGTCGGCAAATTCCGCAACTTGGCCTGGGTGTGTGGCGAATTCCCGCCGGCAAGAAATGCGAAGGGGCCGTGCTCACGGCTTTCGACGCCGGTTATCGCCATATCGACACGGCGTCCTTTTACGGCAACGAGGAAAGCGTCGGCGCCGCGGTCCGGGCGAGCGGTATCCGCCGGGAGGAAATTTTCATAACCACGAAATTGTGGAACAGCGATCACTCGAGCCCTGAGCGCGCTCTTGAAGCGAGCCTGCGCAAGCTCAAGTTGGAGTATGTCGACCTCTACTTGATCCACTATCCGGTGCCGCAGCGCCTGCGCAGCTGGCACGCCTTCGAAAAATTGCAACAGCAGGGCAAGATACGCTCGATCGGCGTCAGCAATTTCACCATAAGACATTTGACTGAGCTGCTCGCTGAGACGGAGACCGTGCCTGCCGTCAATCAAGTCGAATTTCACCCCTATTTGTATCAGCGAGAGCTATTGGATTACTGCGTTGCCCGAGGGATCGTCGTCGAGGCCTACTGTCCGTTGACCCAGGGAGAGCGGTTGAATGAGCGGAAGCTAATTGCCGTCGCCAGGAAATACCCTCAAGGTTCGGCACAGCCTACCCGCCGTCGCACGAAGTTTCCCTTTATGCCCGGTGCCTCCCGCAACGATGAAACCAAGTCGCCGGCGCAAATCCTGATTCGCTGGGGGCTGCAGCATAATCTGGTCGTCATCCCGAAGTCGGCCAATCCCACCCGCATCCGCGAGAACGCGGATGTTTTTGATTTTGAAATCAGCGACGAAGATATGAAGACTTTGGATGGTTTTAATGAAAACCTGCGCACCTGCTGGGACTCGACCCATGCGCCGTGACACGCTAATGCGAGAATCGGTTGCGGAGAAAAATGAATGGAATTCGTAAGCCAGATTTTAGCCAAGCTGCTTATATGTGTCGGCATTATGATCACTGCGGTCAGCTGTGTTTTAGGTTCCGTGGTCGGGTCGGGTGCAGGGGGCGTGCCGCTGATCGGTTTAGCTTTCATCATCGGCGGCGCCGTGCTCTGGAATAAAACGTCAACGAAGCTTTGCCCCGCCTGCGCCGAACGGGTGAAATCTCAAGCGCGCAAATGCCGGCACTGCGGCGCGGAGCTTGTCACCTATTGACCTTGACCCGTGCGCTACGGTATGGCGTCGCGTCACTGACGTTGATCATTTCCAGCTGATGCCCCGGGGGACTGGAAGGTGCAAACCGCGATCGAAGAGTCCGTAAAAAAATCCCCACGCGACCACGGCCAGGATGAGGCTGATCGCCCACCGTTCCCGGGCACCCAGCTTGAGATAAAGGAACGTTCCCAGGAGTGCGGTCAAGTTAAAGCCCAAAACCCACACGCTTACGAAAAGACCGATAATCCAGCTTCCCATAGCCAGCGCGCGGCGCTGGGCAACGACGAGGCGGCTCGCGTCTGCTTTCACGACCGCGCCGCGCGACCGAAGAGTTTTGTAAAATTCGCTCGCGAACACGATTAAGCTCAGGCCGAGGCCTATGATCCCAATCAACCGGGGAAAAAAGGCGGCCCTCGGAAATTCGACTCCGAAACCGAAAAATCCCTCGCGAACGACGTAAAGAAACACGGCGGCAAGGGCGAGAGCGAACAGCGCAGGGTAGACAGGACTACGCAAAATAATCTCAAGCTCGACATCGGCAACGATGTTGCCTTTGCCTTTTTGCTTGCGGGCCTGGTAGATGGAATAGGCGAAAGCCGCGATGATCAAAAATCCGATGACAAGCACTCCGGGATGAAGTAGCCAGCCGGCGCCATAGGCCGAACTGGCGATGAAGAAATTCGCCTCGACGATATGGCCCAACACGAGTCCGAGCAGAAGTGGTGGCCGGGGCCACTTGAACTGAACCATCAGCCAACCCAAAGCGCCGAAGAATAGAACCAGTGCGATGTCGCCAATGTCGTTTTTCTCGGTAAACCCTCCCATAAAAACCAGCAGCAGGATAAAGGGAACGAGATAGGTTCCCTTGATGTAGGTGATTTTGACCAGTTGGCCAAGAAACAAAAAGCAAACCGCTACGGTGATGATGTTGGCGATGACGATAAGCCAGACAAAAGAAAAGGTCAGCGTGAGGAATTTTTCCGGATCGAGCATATCGGGACCCGGCGTGATGCCTTGGATAATAAACGCTCCCAACAAGATCGCCATGGAAACACTTCCCGGCACACCGAAAGCGATCGTGGGAATTAAGGAGCCGCCTTCTTTGGAATTGTTCGCCGCTCCGGGTCCCAGCACCCCTTCCACGGCGCCTTTGCCGAAGCGATCTTTATCGGGCGAGCTTTGCACGGCGTGAGCGTAGGCTACCCACTGGGCGGCGCCTCCTCCCAGGCCGGGTAAAAGCCCGATGTAGGCGCCGATGGCGCTGCAGCGCAGCACCAGCCAGCCGTGGTGAAAAGTGTCTTTGACTCCCTGCATCACGCCGCCGATCTTTTCGACCTTGTCCCGGGCGATGCTGGTTCCCTGGACTGCAAGATCAACGATTTCCGGGATCGCAAAAAGCCCCACAGTAACGACGACCAGCGATATGCCGTCCCAGAAAAACAACGAGGCGTCCTCGCCGATAATCGACTCCAACGTAAAACGCGGCACCGAAGCAACGGGGTCAAGGCCGATGGTGGCGAGAATAAGTCCGAAAGCTCCCGCCGTGATGCCTTTCAAGATATTGCTTCCGCTCACCGACGCTACAAAGGTGATCCCCAGGATCGCCAGCATGAAAAACTCTGCCGCCCCGATCGAGAGCACGAGCGGCTGGACAATGGGGATGGCCAGCGCGAGCAGTAAGGCCCCGAAGACCGCGCCGATAAGAGAGCTCATGAGCGCGGCTCCGAGGGCGCGCCCAGCTTCGCCTTTCTTCGCCATCGCGTGCCCGTCGACGACTGTGGCAGCAGTCGTTCCCTCACCGGGGACACCGAATAATACCGAGGTGATATCTCCCGTTGTTGCCGTGACCGCGTTGGAACCTAATAGAAAGGCGAACGCCGAGAAGGGATCCATCTGATAAATGAAGGGAAGCATTAAGGCGAGAGTTGCCGCTCCCCCGAGGCCCGGCAAGATGCCGACCCAGAACCCAATGAAAATCCCCACGAGCATGAAAGAGAAGGCGTTCACGCCCGCGGGGGCTATGGGTAGGATTGCAACGAGCCCTTGGAAAAGGGCATCAAAATAACCCAACAAGACTAATTCTTTCGCCCGATCATGGTCTTCAGCTTTTCGACCGCCGAAGCCGGAGTGTTGACGACTTCTTCCACGTACTTTGCGACATCCTCACCGGAGGTAAAACCGATATCCAGCTTGCCTTTCTTGGCCTCGGCTAAAAATTCCGGATCCTCCATCGTTTTCTTGAGACTCTCGCGAAGCAGTCCGACCCTGTCTTTAGTCACCTTTGGCGGCGCCACCACGGGACGGAAAAATACGTAGGGGTTAAGCCATGCCTTGAACGCAGCCAGATCGGACGGGTCTTTGATCCGCGCTGAAATTTGCGGAATTTGTTTGGTCTCGGGGTCGGGATGCTTACCTTGGATGGCGAAGGGGATCAGCCGCTTCTCGCCTTTGTCATTGAGCATGGCACGCGCTGTCGTCCGGATTGACTCCCAAGTCCAGCAGGCCCCATCGATTTCCCTTCGCTGCATCGCCACCCGGACCGCGGAAGTGCCTCCATAACCGCGAACGACATTGATTGGGGCATTGAACAAGCCAATCAGCAATTTGGGCAGGTCATCAGTCGTAGAACCCGGTCCGGTGGAGCCGAATCGAAGCTCTTTTTTGGAATTCACCACGTCGTTCAGGGTATTGAGTCCCGTAAAACCCATGATCACACAAGTCGGAGTGCCTTCGCTCATTGAGCCGAGCCAGTGGAATTTCCTGGAGTCGAAGCGAATCCCTTTTTCCCCCAACGCCTGTTGCGTGACCAAACCGCCGCCGAACACGCCCAACGTTGTTCCGTCGGGCTCGGCGCGGTTAAAAACATAATTTGCCGCGCGCAGGCTTCCGGCGCCGTCCATGTTCTCGACCACGACGGTGGGATTGCCCGGAATGTGTTTCCCCAGATGGCGGCTCACCGCTCGGGTATAAACGTCATAACCGCCGCCCACCCGGTATCCCACAATGATGCGAATCACTTTATCCTTGTAAAAGTCCTGGGCGGCGGCACCAGGTAAGTAACCTGCAATAAAGACTGCAATTGTAGCGGCCGTGGTTAGCAAAAAATTTTTTGGTCGCTTTATCATTTTCTCTCCTCTCTGTTTATCTCTGGTCGTCCGATTCACGACTTCGTAACCCACTAAAAACTGCTTAGCAAAATATTCAAGGCGAAACGCAATCGTTGTGCCATGGAATTAGGGCAGATTTTACGGCTAAAAACAGATTTTCCTTCTTAAATTTGCGAACCGGGCCGGAATCTATTTTCAAGAGTAGGAACTTTTTCGACGGGAATTAATGTGAGCTAACCTCGGTTTGACGGACACCTTAGAGAAGGGACAAATAACCTTAAGGAGGTGTTCGATGACCAAGCGCAGGAAATACACGTCTGAGTTTAAACGAGAAGCAGTGCGGCTGATGGCGAGTTCATTGAATGACGGAATCGCGTCTGAAATGCTTCGGCGGCACTAAGAAAATTTCGCTATCATTTTCAAGCGGGAACGTCCTACCCGTTTTGGGACAGAGCGCATTGTGCCATCGAATAGCCTTCACCTGTGGTGGGACAGAACGCCCATGAAATAACTCAGCGATGCTTTGCTTTTGGTCTGGACCTTCCTCGATGTGAAGCCTCAATAGAACCGGATGATCGCGGCCGCAATTCTTGCAACGAACAGAAATATCGTAAGCAGGCATGGGACCTCCTATCTCCTACAAGACTCATATCGCCGAGTCCGGTTCTTACGCAAGCCCCCCTTTTTTGAGTAGATCCGTTGGGGAACAAGCACTCATCCACAACAATACGGGCAAGCTCCAGGGCGAACCCCGCCGCACGCTATTTCAACCCCGTTAAATCGTGGAACCTCAAAGCGGACAACCGGCAGGGTGAAAGCAAGACGCCGCCGCCGCAACCCGCTCATTGAAGTTTGTTCCCGCCGGCCTCTATCAGAATATGACCAAGCTAATCCACCAGGGAAATGAGGCTGATGAAACATCGGTTTCGTGTCTTTGCTCCATAGATGGATTGCGGATTTTAATCTTTATCACTCAAAGACCCCAAGCTCACAAATGTGGATTTCTTCATTGACGCCGCCAACCACCTGAAGTAAAAGTCAGATCAGTCGCTGTTGTGTTCGCTTGGTAGCGCTCTTGCGGATTCAAGTTGTGTTTTTCCGGGGCGCACAAAAAGTTATAGCAATCGCTACGGGATAAAGGAGGCGCGCATGAACAAAATAGTATTGGCTGCGGTCGCGTTCGTAAGCGGAATCGGTTCTCTTTGTAGTTTTCCGAATTCCGTTACGGCGGACGATTTTTACAAGGGCAGTACGATTCGCTTTGTCGTGGGCTATGCCGCGGGAGGTGGCTATGATCTCGCGACTCGCTTGGTAAGCAGGCATATCGGTAAACACATTCCCGGAAATCCTTCCGTCGTAGTGGAAAACATGACCGGTGCTGGGAGCCTTATCGCCGCCAATTATACCTACAAGGGCGCCAAAGCTGACGGTTTGACAGTGGGGATTTGGAACGGGGCGTTTGTTTTGCGCCAGGCGCTTGGCGACAAAGCAGTGAGACTGGACGGACGGAAGCTCGGCTGGCTCGGCGCACCCACCAAAGGAACGCCGGTCTGCGCGATCATGGCCCACACCGGCCTTAAGTCTTTCGAGGACATTCTTAATTCAAAGAAGAGGATTAAAATGGGGGCAACCCGGGCGGGTTCCACTTACGACGACCTGCCAAAAATCCTAAACAAGACGGTGAATACCAAGTTCGACGTCATCAGCGGTTACACGGGGACTGGGACGATCTCAGTCGCCCTGCGGTCAAGGGAGGTGGACGGGGCCTGTCAGACTTGGGAGTCGATGCGAACAACCATGAGGGTCTTGCTCAACGGGAAAGGTGAAAACGAAATGATACCTTTCTTGATTCATAGCAGGTGGGAAGACCCAGAAGTTAAGGACGTGCCGCTCATTCCTGAAATTATCAAAGGCAAAGATAATCTCGCGATGTACCGGGCATGGGTCGCCACCTACGAGTTTCAGCGTCCCTTCAGCGTGCCGCCCGGCACCCCAAAGGAACGGTTAAGCATACTGCGTAAGGCGTTTGCGGCGACCATGAAGGATCCTGAATTCTTGTCCGAGGCCAAGAAGTCAAAATTGGATGTGACGTATGTAACGCCTGAGCAGATAGCGGACTATGTCGAACAAATCATGACGATGACGCCCAAGGCGAAGGCGAGTCTTCAATTCCTTGTTAGGAAGTCAAAAAAGCAATAAGGGAACTACCGAGCCGGCGGGGTGGATTAACCAGGGTCGCACTGGCGTGTGAACCCGCCGGACATCGGAATGAGCTCGACGCCATACCCTTCGGCGCGGAAGTAGCCCAATTTTTGCGCCAAGATCAACGGGTAAGAAGCGGATTCGATTCCTTGTAGTCTGATGCGCAAGGGCGTGAGGTTATCGGCAGAAGCCGCAGCGCAAAGAGCTTTGCCGGAATGGCAGCGATAAACAAGGAGAAGGTCATTGCAACCACAACCACCGACCGCGATCGTGCCATTCTCGGTTCTCGATACGCCAGTGCCATCCTAGGATTCGACGCCGAAATCATTGACCGGGCGACATCGAGAGTTGTAATTCAGTCTCACACAGGGAGCGGAACAATCGCGGGCTTTGAACGGCTTGAAAAAAGCAAAGGAGTCCGCAATTCAAACGATCGAACCACGACAACGGCGGGAACAGTGATGAAGAACGGCTTAAAGATCATCGATTCCGATATACATATCATGGAGCCCGTCGACCTTTGGGAAAAATACCTGGAGCCGCGTTTCAAAGATCGCGGCCCGCGCGGTTGGAGAACTAAAACGGACTTGCCCGACCAGGAGGCAAAAAGCTAAAACAACCCTGTCTCGGACGCTCTCCGTTGGCCGGTTTTTGGGGTGACCACTAATGGCCGGTTTTGAAGTGACCATTGAGGGACAATTTCTATGAAAGATGCCCGTGCGTTGGCTGACATTGGATCGAAGCTGTCGAGTCCAGCTCTTATTTTGGCTGCAATCGAAATGTAACGTCGTACAGTTCAATCCTGCGACAAAAATTTGTCCCAAGAGTCTTGTGTCCTTGCTTTACGTGCCTCGACTCCGGTGATGTTGCGCCCACTAGATTCGGAACACTGGATGAGTGGCTACTGAGACCCGTCCCCAACTCCGCATATAATCCGAAGCCCTCGCTTTTTTTTTAGTTTATTTCATCTTCCCATAATATCTTGTCACAGATAAATTAAGAGCGAGCCTTGGTAAAAATTTGGCAGGAAAACTCTGGACCTCATGTAATCCTGCTCAGTAGTGAGCAAGGGGAAGAAAAATAGGGGTGGACCTCCGAGATCGTCCAGCGCATGAGGCGGCGGCGAAAACGCTTATGCAGGTCACCGAGGTGGTCAAAAAGGTGCCGGGGCGCAACTCCCCGGCACCTTCGACCTATGCAGACAAAAAACAATCCACTAACCGCGAAATTTCAACAACCGCCGACGCATTTCCCATTGCGGTTAAATCGCATCTCAACGCCGCTTAAGGGCACATGCACGTCGATCATTCGGTCGACAAGACCGATGAATCTTGCCGTCTTGGTTCCAGGCTGAACCACTCCGCCGGAGGTGGCCGCTTCGTTCGCGTGCGAAGGGATCACGGAGTTGGGCTTGACGAGTTTGTTTATTGCGAAGGCGGCTTCTTCAGGACCCGTGCTGAAAACATCGCCGATATTGATCACGGCCAGCTTAGCACCGTATTGCTGCCGAACGACCGTTTCCATATCGGATACTACGCCGGTGTCACCGGACAGATACACGACCAGGCCGTTAGAGAACTTAATGATATAGCCCTCTTCGGGACCGACATAGGCTGTAAGGCCGTCAGCGGGAGGGTTTGTAAGAAACACGGCGGACACACCATTGCTGTGTAGGGCGCGCACCGTGGCAAACGTGACACCATTGATCGTTATCTTTCCGCCGGGACGCAGGGTTGTGGCTTGGTTGGCCGCTCCCCCCGCAGCCGAAATCTTGGCATTCAGGAAAGCAGGCATCTCCCCGCCTACGAGTACTGTGGAACCTTTTGCGGCCGCGATTTCGGCGAAGTTGGAATTGGGAGTCTTGTCGACCGTGGCGGTGTTGTCGCCGCAGGCCCCGGGATTAACCGTAGGAATCGCTTTATCGCCGATATGGTCGACGTGGACATGGGAAAGCAGCATGACGTCGATAACGTCCAGCCTTGTATCCGACCCTCCCGTTACCGTGCGACCGGGATCGTAAAGGATCCTTAACCCGTTTGGATCCTCGAATATCAGTGCCCGATCGTTCCGGCAAAATTCTCCATCATTGCTACCGAGGGGTGTAATACGCACCTGATTCTGTGCCCACGCCGAAGACCATCCGAGAAACAGAAAGCTGGCAACAAGAACGGCATACATTGCACATCTTGGCTTCATCGCTTATTCCTCCCTTTTCTAGCTTTTTGATTTGTGTCGATTTAACCGGAAAAGATCCGGTGCGGCGGGCTTCGAGCATGACCTGAAAATCGGAAAAGAAGAGCGGGTTTCACCTTTATCTCGCAAGCCAAATTTTGGAACGAAGGAAGAAAATACTAGAAACAGTTTAGAACATTTGTCGCATATCGAGATATTTTCGGACAGTCAAGTACGAAATATCGGTCGAATGGGACGATCGGCCGAGCTGCATCAGTGCGAAAATAAGTTCTTTGTCATTAAAAATCCGCGTATTTTGGGTAAAGTTCGCGTTAAAAAACGAAGTTCAACCAGCGGGGAGCTTCACAGCAACCTCGGGCCAGAGGTGATCAGGGGCGGGCCGGCGTCAACGCTTAATCAGCCGGCCGAATGCACTCCGGGCTGTCGTTCGCGGCGAGTTGACCAGCGTCGAAACGTCGTGCGTTTCCATTAGCTCTGAGGGAAAGGGCTGTAAGTTCGCCGCAAGCATCATTGCAGAATTGACGGCGCATCTTGGATCGAGCCACTGTAATCCCATCTCCCTGTCATAGATCACCGGCATTCGGTTGTGGATCGGACGTAGCAACGCGTTGGGCTCGCACGTGATGATTGTGAACGTGTAAAGCTCTTTGCCGCTCTCTCGGTCGCGCCAGAAATCCCACAGCCCCGCAAAGACAAAAGGCTCGCGCTTCTTGAGATGCACCCATACCGGCACCTTACGCTTGCCCTCCCTGCGCCATTCGTAAAATCCATCCGCTGGAATGACGCAACGCTTTGTGCCCACCAAACGCTTGAACGACGGCTTTTCAAGCAGGGTTTCGGCGCGGGCGTTAATCATGCGTTGACCGATTGACGGGTCTTGCGACCAAGACGGCACGAGGCCCCATTTCATCAATTTGGCCTCGTTGCGGTCTTCATTGCGCAGGATCACCGGCACGTCCTGCGACGGCGCGATGTTGTAACGAGGTCGGAAGGAAAGATCACCTTGGAGGTTCCAGCGAACCTTTAGATCGCGAAAGCTGAATGTTGCGGTGAAGCGACCACACATACGATTGGACTACTCCCGATCCATACGCGTAGCTGAACTGTCGAGATCGTTCATTTTATTCTGGATCGTTATCCATTTGTTCCCCTTCTACATCACACGTCACAAAGCCCTTGGAGAAAGCTTCATATTCCCGACAAAAGGTAATCCAATGCGAGTGACCAAAAACATCGTCGTACCAAGATTTTCCATGAACGCGAATAATCCGTTTTCCGGAGAGAATCTCATTTAAGATCGACTCCGTCAGAGTAATCGAATCTACAGTAAGACGTGGGTGTCCTTCAGTTCGAATCATGGTTTTGCCAAGAGGTTCTCGCTTGTCGAAAGAATGACTAGGAGGGCGCGCCTGGTTTGTGAGGAAGGTTTCAGCACCGCCGTTAATGGTAGAGTTAACGGCAGGAGTTCGACCAGTGTTCACAGATTCTACTTGAATTTTAATTATCTTTCCTACCTCAAACTGCTCGAAGTCGGTCTTCCCTGGCAGTACCCACGCACGCTGGGAAATTCTAGCCTGTCGCTCGGACACAGCGTTGGCTTCCTGTGCCGTGCGTACAACATCCCTCGTAGCACACCATTGAAACAAAGTTATTGTGGCATAAGCGATGACGGCCAATAACGTGAAACTCTCAACGCGGAATCTCCGAAATTCAAGCTTCTGTGTTTCTGCTTGATTAGCGATGTAGGTACTTATAGCGGTTTGTAAAACTTGCGTTTCACCGTGCAATGCTTCAATAATCTGATTGTAGCTCTCATCGCGGGTGTCAGTGTTGCGCGTGATCTCCGCAGGTATTCGTTTAAAGCAAGCGATGAGTTGTTTGATAAGTTTTTGTATCATACAAAAATCATCATATTACACACAAAGCGTTTTGTCATAGGACCGAGTTTCTCGCCATAGATTCTTATCGACGATTAGCAGTGGAAATTTCTGAGGCGAAATATACGGTACTAAGCGTGGACTCCGTCCCCCGCGCTCTATGAGTTCCTGAAAGCATCAATCCGATCAGGGCAACGAAAAATTGCGAGGCTACAGTCGCCGTTTACTTGGACCAAGTCCGGGAAGGCACGCGGGCTCCTTTGCTGGCACTGAACACTGCTTTGAGGAAGATTGGAGACAATCCAGAATTTGTGAGGAAGATGGCAGAGTATTTGGAGCGACAGCCCCTGGACCGGCTGCGGGAGAGTTTGGGCAATGCTGACAAGGCCATTTTACCCACGACGGAAGAAATGAATGAATTCAATGAGTTGCATGGGCAATTCGCTTTCTTCTCTGGGAGTGAAAAACACGAAATTCCTCAATGAAATCAAACGTGGGCAAGTGGGTAATATGCCTATATAAGAAAAAGAGACCGCCCAACCCAAGTTCGGTGGTCAGTCGGGCTAGGGGCTCACGGCCCCTGCGCCCGTAGGGCCTAGCGATTCGACCAAAGCCGTGGGAAGGCGAAAAAGGAGTTCGCTGAGCGGTACGAGATACGGTGAGATTTTTGGGCGAAGCTACTTGAATATGCGAAGACTAAAACGAGACTTCATGGTGGAATTTCACCGAGGGGTTATCACTGGCTCGGAACAGCTGCAGGCAAACGAGCCCTTAGTTATAATTATGTAGTTATGGGAACACGAATCGAGCGTCAAACTCTATATCGATCGCGGAAAGGACCGCGACTCGGAAAATAAAGCAATATTCGATTCGTTGCACGCGAAGAAAAACGAGATCGAGAAATCTTTTCGAGACACTTCAGAGTCGGAGCGTCTCGACAGTAAAAGAGCCTCGCGCATCAGGAAAACTGTCAATCGTGGTGGCTGGAAAGATCCCGAAAAATGGTCGGATGTTTAGTCCGCGACGGTTGACGCGATGATACGGTTAGAAAAGGCCCTGAAGCCGTACATTCAAATGCTTGACGCTTGACCTTAACAATAGCAAAAGCGAGCCCCATTAGCCGTAAAAGGCGAAGACAGGCGAAAAAGCGGGTCTAAACTGAGCCGGAAATGTAGAAATCGTAAATCATCGTGCTCACCTCCCCGACTTTGCTAGAGGTGGCCCCATTCGGAGCCATTCCGCGCCAGCGGCCTGATGCTGCGCTCGTACGCCCATTCGATCATAGCCGGATCACGAGCAGAATCGGTACACAAAACACGTGGGTTTGGCTTGATACCGACCCGACCGAGATCTAGGGGATCCGCATCCCAGCACGTCTGCACAGTCACGTTGCCGGTTCGCAACCCGTCACTATGTCCTCGGCACGCGGTCAATAGATCTTCCAGGTCAGCGGGTGGCAGCTCGAAGACCAACCCAGCTAAAGCCTGCGCAAATTTGGCTGCTCGATTGCCGTGTTCGTAGTCAGATTCGTTGTTTAGCCTCCTGGAGTCATGCAAGAAGGCGAATAGCTCAACGACCTGAGTGTTGGCCCCGGTCGTTTCCGCGAGGCGCAGACCATTCACACGCACCCGCGCCCAATGTGGCGCACCATGTAGCCCTTTCCAACTCAAGGCAAATTGCTTGCGGATAATTTGGATTAGTTCATTCATGCTTCCTCTAACGTTTTCGCTATCTCCGCCAGTCACACAGCAAACAAACATCCGGTTTTCGCTCTTTTGCTGCTTCCGCCTCGCCTCGTGCTCGTATCCGTGCCGCCTCTAGGTCTGTCTGTGCGCGTTCTCTTGCTTGTCGCAACTTGGCTTCATTCTGCCGCCATTGCTCGTCCGCAATCTCAGCTCTTCGTATCCTTTCAGCTTCTCGTTTGTCATTCTCTTTATTTTCCTCTACCTGGGCTTTTGGCGTCACATCCACCCCAATGCGAGTGTCTTGCCCATAAGCTGAAACCGTTACAACCACTACTGCTGCCAACGCTAATCCAATGAGTTTAGCTAACTGATTCATTCGCCTTCCTCCTGCGCCTTGTGCTCCAGCATTCGTTGGACCCTGGCCCGGCTTTGCTCCAGCTCAACGTCTGCTAATTCTGCTGCCTCCTCTGTGCTGTGCAAGGTGGCGGTATCGCAACGTACAATCACCGAAATTGCCTTAGCAAGAACTGCCATGTTACCCCCTAATCTCCCTGTCGGTACTGGTAAGGACCGCAAAAGGCGTGCCGCAGATAGAGCCCCTCCGTGGGCTTAGAAGTGCCGACGATTCTCATTCGGGCAGGGTCGATCTGTCAAAATCTGGTAATTTGGCACGTCATGGCATTGTCCTTTCGCGAGCTTTCGTCAGCACTAAATTATCCTTGCTCGCTTCAAGACTCGTTCAGATAAACCCGTTTTTTCAACCACTTGTTTTAACATTTTGCCCTCTTCTAATAATTTTTTGGCCGTTCTCAATGCTTCCTTCCGTTTGCCAGTGCGCAGTTTTTTAAAATAACCAGTTTCGAGTCTCCGCGTGTTATTGAAAGTATTCCTGCATTTCGCTCGCAGCCCCCTGTGCACCGCTGGCGAGACCGAAGGTCAAGTCATCGCCGGTGACGGTGGAAGTTATCCAATTTCCCTTTCTCCTCGACACCGCTCCAACTCATGAATCCTAGTTTCGGCCATTGCCCTTGATCAGGATCTCCGAACTAGTTTAGACTGCGCGAAGTTTTTAAAAAGTACAATCAGACCGGCTAATAACAATCCCGTTTGCGTGTAGGTAGCATTTTTGATCTGGGTCATACGGGTATTTGATCGGCGGTCGCGTAAAAACCTCAATTAACCTTTATGCTTTCCCAGATTCCCGAACCTGGACAAATCGTAATAGTTAGACACCGTCCATTCACGGTGGTTGACGTTCAGGCATCACAGCTGCCAGCACCTTCTCATCTAAACGACAAGCAAAACAAACAGCATTTGGTGCGTTTGTCTTCTGTCGAGGACGAGGGTCTCGGCGAAGAGCTCGATGTCGTTTGGGAGTTAGAGCTGGGCGCCACGTGTTTAGAAAAAGCCAAGCTTCCGAAATTGGAAGGTTTTGATCCACCTAAATATTTCGATGCGTTCCTGGACGCGGTGAGATGGGGGTCGGTTTCTTCTGCCGATGATAAGGCACTTCAGGCGCCGTTTCGAAGCGGCATTGATGTGGATGATTACCAACTCGATCCTGTGGTGCGTGCTCTTTCCATGCCGCGGGTTAACTTGCTCGTGGCCGATGACGTTGGTCTCGGCAAAACTATCGAAGCTGGGTTGGTCGCCCAAGAGCTTATCCTCCGCCATCGAGCACGGACCATATTGATTGTTTGCCCGGCATCGATTCAGGTGCAGAGAATTGACTCAGGGGTCAGACTTTTATAAATTGACTATCTCGATCCACCTTGATATGGGAATGCATCATGGCGCGCCGGCCGAGAGTATTTGCCGCAGGGATTCTGTATCATGTGATTGTGCGCGGCAACCAGCGGCAGAAGATTTTCACCTCCGACGGCGATTATCAGGCCTATACCGAACGACTGGCGCGGTATCGCAAGAAATACGACTACAAGTTGCACGCCTACTGTTTGATGCCCAATCACGTTCATTTGCTGGTTGAGAGTTCCCATCACCCTCTAGCGAAACTCATGCAAGGGCTGCAACAATCCTACAGCCAATATTTCAATCTTAAACACCGCAAGACCGGACACGTATTTGAAGGGCGCTACAAGGCGATCCTCTGCCAGAAAGACCAGTATCTGCTTCAGCTGATCCGTTATATACATCTCAATCCGGTGCGCGCCGGCATGGTCAGGAGTCCGGAGCGCTATCGTTACTCAGGGGATCACGCGTATCTACTGACCGATTTCACGGAACGTACCCACCCAATATCAACGAAGGGACCCACCCAATTTCAGTGAAGGGACCCACCCAATATCAGGTGGTCCCCATGGATTTCTGAGCGAAGCGGCGAGCGGTGGTAAGTTGGCCGGCTGGAGGAGGATCCAGTTGATGGCCAAAGAAAGGACCAGCGTTCGTATGCAAACTCAAATCAAGATCATGTCGGCACAGGGGCACTCGATTCGCAGTATCGCCCGTGTGCTGAGGCTTTCACGCCGAACCGTACGGAAGTATTTGGAGCTGGCAGCAGAGCCGCCCAGTGAGAACAGCGGTTGGGAGGAGAAGATAGACTGGGACTCTGTGCGCCAGGAAGTCTACGGCAAAGGGACCACGGTCAAACAGATCGGGCAGGAGGTGGCCCCCGAAATCGCCTATGTAAAGTTCTGGCGGGCGTTTCGGGAACAGGCCGGCCGCCAGGCCTCCCCGCAACAAGTTACTATTAGGCTTAATCACAAGCCGGCGGAAAAAACCCAGGTCGATTTCTGCGACGGTGTTTTCATCACTGAGCGAGAAAGCGGCAAGAAAACCCTCACACAGTTTTTCTTGGGCGTGTTGCCGTTCAGTTCGTACACCTTCGGGGAGTTTGTTCTCGATCAGAAGCTTGGCACTTTCATCGGGGTCCAGAGCCGCATGTTCGCTTACTTTGGCGGGGTCACCCCCTATCTGGTGGTGGACAATCTCAAGAGCGGTGTCCACAAGGCCGATCTGTATGATCCCGACGTTAATCCGACCTACTGTGATTTTGCCAATCACATGGGCTTTGCGGTCTTGCCGGCTAGCAGCCCGTGGTGAAAGTCGAGAATGAAGTGGGAGAGTGATGGAGAGTAGTCGACAGGAACGATAGATCGTGTAGAATTTTTTGCATGGCGATGGGACAACGAAAACACGAAGAGCAGAGAGCGATGTGGGTGGGAGTGAGCGAGCTACCGAAGTCTGTGAGCCACCCGTTCTACGAGAAGCTCAACGGGTTATTGGCCAAGCATGGGTTCGACGAGTTTGTCGAAGCGCAGTGCCGGGCGTTCTATGCCGAGAAGATGGGGCGGCCCAGTCTGGCGCCTGGACGATATTTCCGTTTTCTATTACTTGGCTACTTCGAATGCCTGGACTCTGAACGCGCCATGGCGTGGCGCGCGGCGGACTCCTCGGGAGTGCGATCGTTCCTTGAGCTGGGGCTGACCGAGTGTGCACCGGATCATTCGACGATATCGCGGACTCGGCGATTGATCGATTTGGAAACCCATCGGACGGTGTTCACATGGGTACTTCAGTGTCTGGGCATCGCCGGACTCATCAAAGGGAAAACGCTGGCGATCGATGCTACCACGCTCGAAGCGAACGCGGCCTTGCGCAGCATCGTGCGCCGCGACACCGGGGAGAGCTATAACGAGTTTTTGACCAAGCTGGCTGAGGAATCCGGCATTGAGACCCCAACGCGAGCCGATCTGGCGAAGTTGGATCGCAAACGTAAGAAGAAAGGATCTAACCAGGACTGGGAACATCCGCATGACCCCGACGCACGGATCGCCAAGATGAAGGACGGACGGACCCATTTAGCGCACAAAGCCGAGCATGCCGTGGACCTGGAGACCGGTGCCATCGTGGCGGTCACGCTGCAGGAAGCCGATCAAGGCGACACGACCACGATCCAGACGACGCTGCCTGAGGCAATCGAGCAATTAGAAGCGGTGGCTGCGATCATCGACGACAAGGTGAAGATAGGCAAGGAAGTGGTCACCGACAAGGGCTATCACAGTAAGCAAACCGTGCTCGATATGCAGAACCTAGGACTGCGCACCTACATCAGTGAACCGGATCGCGGCCGGCAGCACTGGAAGGGTCAGCAGGCTGAGCGTGACGCGGTGTATGCCAATCGGCGGCGCATTCGAGGCGAGCGTGGGCAGCTATTGATGCGGCAACGAGGTGAGTTGTTAGAGCGACCCAATGCGCATCTCTACGAGACCGGCGGCATGCGCCGGACTCATCTGCGCGGGCACGGCAATATTCTCAAACGGCTACTCGTGCACGTAGCGGCCTGCAATCTGGGCCTGTGGATGCGCACGTTGACGGGAATTGGAACGCCACGCGGCCTACAGGGCCGTTTTGCCGCCGTACTGGCTATCTGTTTTACTCTGTGGGTGCTACTGCGCGACCAACTAACCGCTCATCGGCGCCGAGGACTCGACCTGAGACTATTTGCGCTCCCAAGTCACCGCTTCGCCGCGATCCCATGCGTTTTGTAAAAATCGGACTTCTACCACGGGCTGCTAAGCGGGGAACCCCGCAGGGCGGAGTGATCTCACCGTTGCTGGCCAATGTCTATCTGAACTTATTTGACCGGATGTTCCGTTCATACTGTCAGTCCACGGGCTTGGCGGCCGAACTTGTCCGCTATGCCGATGATTTTGTCATCTTGATGCGTGGCAGAGTGGAGCGGACCGGGGAAAAGGTCAAGCAGATGTTGGAGGAACTGGCGCTCAAGTTAAACGAAGACAAGACGCAAGTCTTGGATGCGCGCCAGCAGAGCTTTGAATTTCTCGGGTTTAGTTTTCAACGCCCGAGAAGTTCAAAGAGCGGCAAGATGATCGTTGTGGTTGAGCCCTCGCGGAAAAGCGAACAACGCTTTCGCGATGAAGTGCGCAGCTTAACAGCACGATGGACCCACTGTTTACCCCAGCAGCAGGTGGTCGAGAGGGTGAATCGGTATGTGCAGGGATGGGTAAATTACTTTCACCTGCACAACAGCACGCGAGTGTTTGCCCGCCAGCAGTTCTTCCTAGAGCAGCGTATGCGCAAGTACCTGCAAACGCGGCGGCAGCGTAAGGGCAATGGCATGATGCAATGGCCGGCATCCCGGCTCTATAAGGAGTTGGGACTATGTGCCATACCAGGCTATGCTCGTTATCGGCGAGTTCGTATGCCTTGAGATGAAGATGATCGGAAAGCCGTATGCGGAAGACCTGCAAGTACGGTTTGATGAGGGGGAACAGGACTGCGTTCCAGGGACGATCCTAAACGGGCACGAAGTTGGAAACGACGGCTACAGCCAAGGATCCGCCTACGGAAGGTCGCGCCTGTTCTCTACACTCTACCCATCGGTTTTTCACAGGATTTCCCTAGCTCGCATCGCATCTTCTCCTCCATCGTATTTATCCGATGGCTGTAGTCTGTCAAATTCTGGCATCCTCTTTGGCAATGAAACCCGCAAGAAACGGTAGTGTCTGGCACAGATTTATCGGGCGCGGCCATTCGCCTGCCCAATGTGGCGTTTGATCATGCCTGCATCAAAGGCGTGATCGAGGCGGTGAACAACCTGTTCACCGGTGCGGCCACGGCCGAGTGCTCGCAGTCCTCGGCCGCTATGATCACACAGACGTCCTGCCCCATGGACGCTGAATCGCATGGCTCGCCGCCTCTGTGAATCCTGTGTCTGCGTCAGTGCACAAGCACACCGCTTCTTTGCCCTCACGCAGATTAGCCTGACAATGTCATTGATACAGCCGTACCTCTATCGTATAGCCGAAGTTCCGGTGTGGCCCCACAGCGAAACGCTGTTCCAAGGTGCTTCGTACGAGGCCGTGAGGGTCTTTTAAGTCGGCTCGGCGCATGATGAGCCATGCCCTGTCGTATCGATCCAATGTCGCGATGAGATCCGGCAAATGCTCGGCTGAAAACGACTGGGTTCCTTTGCCACCGGCAGGATATTTGGCAGGGACAACACGTACATGCATAGGGACCGGCTGCCGGTCCCTATAGTATTCGAACGGTATACCCGTTGAGCCACCGACAATAATTACGATGTCATTCTGGCGAATACCATCCGCGACATATTTGACCACATCCCGCCAAGGTTCCTTGGAATGCAGTGTATAGAAGTTCATCGCCGATACAAGCCATATCGCTGTCAGGACAGTCGTGGCGATCGTTCGCAACCACGAACTTGATAACCATGTAATGCCCACAGCAACGGCTAGATAATATGGTACCGTCACGCCAAGCACGAGGCGAGACAAAAAGATCGGACGATAGATATCGCTCAAAATTACAAGAGCGATGATCGGAATCACCAACGCCAATGTTAACATTAAGGCAATTCGCCATCTTCGCTCCATTAAGAGTTTCGCGAAACCGGCGGCAGCGAGGAGCGCCAAAAGGAAGTTTGGAATAGGCTGCCATCTGAACAAAGCGGGGAGACCAAATAGATGATGCAGCGAGAAACCGAATGTCTCCCATGTCAACGCTGGAATCCAGAAACTCGATGAAACCTTCTGAAATTGTAGTGATAGATAATAAAGGTACGGAATGCATAAAGTGGCGACTACGGCGGCGGCAAGTAAAACGTTACGCAGAAAGTCACGATCTGAGCGCAGTGTCACGATAATGTATGGTAGCAAAGCGAGAGCCAGGGCGGCGACATAGATGGCGGCCGTGTAGTGCATCCAGAGTGTGGTTGCAGTGCCGACGATCAAGGCCGACCATGCTCGGACTGCCCAGGGATGTTCAGCGGTCCGCTCGAGTTCCTCGTGGAAGACCTCAGTTCCGAGCCAAGGGCGGCGGGCATCGGCTGGAAAGCGCAAGAGGTGCGCGAGTCCAGCGAGTGCCAAGGCGAATCCAAGGACTTGCGCCGCATATGGCCGTGCTTCTTGGCTGTATTCGATTTGAACCGGCGACAGGGCGACAGCCAATGCGGCAATTGTTCCGACCCAATGCCCATTGCGTGTGCCGCCGACGTTGACGCCCAGCCAATACACGACGGGAACCGTCAATACGCCGAACATCACGGAAAGGCTGCGGGCGGCACTTTCGCCGGTGCCAAAGATGGAAAGCCACAGTTTGAGTAATGTATAGTATAAGGGCGGGTTAGATTCGTAACGTGGTATATTGGTCCACAGTTCTAGGAAAGGATGTTGAGCGAACCAGACTGACCCAGTTTCGTCGATCCACAAGGAGAGGTGATCAATCTTGTACAAGCGGAGCACGAACGCCCCAGAAATCAGAACGAGAATTACCAGGTGCCGTCGAGTAAAACTAGCGCCGCGTACATGCGCAGGGAGATAAATATTGGTCATTGATAAAATTTAGCCTTTCCTAACGAATTCACCGTTCTGAGCCTATAAATTCAAATTGTCCGTTTGTACTTCGAGGTCCTGCCTCTCCGTCCTTTACAACGCTCTATGGACGTGAGCTAAATCATCGCTGCGCCCGAAGGGGGTGTGCTCGACGCCACGCTGTTTGCGACCTCGGCCTCCGCGGTCCGCGACGCGGGCGTCTGGACCTTGAACGCGAGCTCGTCGAGCACAGCTCTATCAAGACCTGGGATGCTGCGACGATGGTTATTTTAAGTTCCTCGAGATGTTCTACAACAGCCGGTGCAGACACCACTCTCGAGATTATCCCATCCCTGTTGACTAAGAACGGCCGAGGACTGTTGCTTAACTTGCTGTCCGTTAAATCGAGGCTAGCTCAGCATGTCCCTATAATTGCCGCAAATTCCTAGATCTTACCTCAATTCTAACAGCTAAGCATTTGATATTGCGCAAGCTTGTGTTTTTCCATTACATTGCGATAAGAGCAGGGCAGATACGCTAAAGCAATGGATACAAAGGATAACAGGAAAGTTATAGCGCAGTTGGTGTCGCCTTATTTATTTCTAACCGGGAGTTGGATTTACAGCCAGATCACAAACGTTAATGGCTATTGCCAAATCGTATTGACCAATAGGACAGAACATTTGGATATTTTCCCGTTCGAACCCATTTTTGCATATGACAGTTTGTCTATCCTGCAGAAGGTGTGGCTTCGGCTAATTGATAGCGGTGGGTTCAAAGATGTGTACAAAAACTCATATTTCAGCATTCTTAAGAGATACGCCGTGTCCTTAATGCACTGTCATTTTGGGTATTGCGGAGTAGAGTTTTTGGGATTGAAAAATAAACTGCAATTGCCGCTGGTGACAAGTTTTTATGGAGCGGATATGTCCTTGTTGCCGCGAGACCCGATCTGGAGAGATAGAATGTCAGTGTTGTTTGACGAAGGAGATCTGTTTCTGGTTGAGGGCGCACAAATGAAGGCAGCGCTCGTTGAACTGGGCTGCCCGGAATCTCGACTCGTAGTACAACATCTCGGCGTCGATCTTGACGTCCTTCCGATGTTACCCCGACAAATGGGTGCGGACGGTATGATTCGCATTCTCGTTGCGGGAACGTTCCGAGAAAAAAAAGGTATCACGTATGCTCTCGAAGCTTTTGCCCGGGTGAGGCAGAAACACAAAAACATCCGGCTTACTTTGATGGGCGACGCTAGCGACGCTCCGAGGGACCAGGCAGAAAAGCAAAGAATTTTTGAGGTGCTTGACACGCATAACCTTGGTGAATCCGTAACCTTGCTTGGGTTCCAACCGCATGCGGTGTTTCTTAAGGAGTTATTGAGACATCATCTCTTACTCAGTCCCAGCGTGTTAAGCAAGGACGGCGATAGCGAAGGCGGTGCGCCGGTGAGCATTACGGAGGCTCAGGCAACCGGCATGCCTGTAGTCTCTACGTTCCATGCCGATATTCCCGAAGTGGTCGTCGACGGAAAAACTGGCTTGCTCAGCCCTGAACGTGATCTTGAAGCCTTGACCGACAACCTAGAATTTCTAGTAGCTCACCCAGAGGGTTGGGGAAAAATGGGACAACAAGGCAGATCGCACATTGAGAATGAGTACGACGTTAAAATCCTCGCAAGAAAGCTTCAAACCTTATATTCAAGGGTATTGTCAACGTAGAAGGGTTGAACAACGTTGGATTGGGTGCATGATTTCACAGCGAAGCGTTTAGGTTTGAGCAACAATCGTAATGGCGGTTTCACCTGGGAAGATATGCACCGACGAGAGCGGACCAAGGGAAACGAATGAAAGAAACAACTCGCAAGTCTTGCAATTACAAAAACGAGTTTTTGGTCTTCGGAAGTCCGGCCATCGAAGAAACAGAGATTGACGAGGTCGTAGATACAATACGTTCGGGTTGGCTTGGAACGGGGCCGAAGGTTGACAGATTCGAATCCATGTTCAAGGAATATACGGGCGCTAAATATGCTATGGCCCTGAATTCGTGTACGGCGGGCTTGCATCTTTCGATGATTGTCGCCGGCATCAAGCATGGAGACGAAGTGATTACCACACCCATGACTTTCTGCGCAACCGCGAATGCGATTATTCACGCGGGGGCAAAGCCTGTGTTCGTGGATGTCGATCGCAGTACGATGAATATAGATCCCAAACTCATTGAGCGGGCAGTGACCGCCCGAACCAGGGCTATCCTGCCCGTTCACATGGCTGGCCGTCCTTGCGAAATGGACGTTATCAGTGATATCGCCCGCCGCCACCGCCTCGCCGTTATCGAAGATGCCGCCCATTGCGTTGAGGGCACTTACAAAGGGAGAATAATAGGTAATATTGGCGACATCACGTGTTTCAGTTTTTACGTGACTAAGAATGTCGTTACGGGCGAAGGTGGAATGGTAACAACCAACCATAAGGAGTGGGCGGAAAAACTCAAGATGTATGCCCTGCACGGAATGAGCCACGATGCTTGGAAGCGCTATTCAGACGAAGGTTTCAAGCATTATCAAGTCGTATTTCCAGGGTTTAAATACAACATGATGGACATCCAGGCAGCCCTTGGGATTCATCAGCTGCGGCGAGTTGGAATCAATCACAGGCGGAGAGAGATTATTTGGAAGAAATACGATAAAGCGTTCGTTGGTCTTCCTGTCTGGACGCCTGCGCCCGCCGAGCCAAACACCACTCACGCGCGACATCTCTATACCCTCCTGATTGATTTAGACAAAATTAATAAGTCGCGTGACGAAGTGCAGAGGCGGTTGTTTGATATGAAAATCGGGACCGGCATTCATTTCACGGCTTTGCATTTGCACGAGTATTATCGAGAGACTTACGGGCTCAAACGGGGGGATTTTCCGAACGCTGAATTCATCTCCGATCGTACGCTTTCTCTGCCCCTCTCAGCAAAACTTGGCGACGAAGACGTGGAAAGAGTCATTAAGGCGGTCCGACAAGTTTTATCCTGATTCAAGGCGTCCTCAATAGCGCAGTCAAATGAATTAAAATCGCCTACAAGCCGACGTGGCCACGAGACCATAAAGGCGGGCTTCCCTCAAAATGAAACACGCTTACTTGAACGAGTGGAGACAGCGCCTGCGCTATTACTGGCGACGGACGGAGTTAAATTATTTACTGATGCGGGCTCGACTGCGGGGACCTCCGCGTGTGCTTCTCTACGAATCTGACACGAACGTGGCGATCCTGCGTGCCTTCGGCGCCAAGATCGGGACGTTCGTGCGTGTTCATGCGCCACTAGTGCTCCATGCGGCCGAAGATGGCTATGCCAATCTCGACGTCGGTGACGGATGCATACTGAACGGAAATGTTTACCTAGACCTGACCGGCAAGATCACACTGGAGAAAGGTGTGAGTCTCGGGCCAGGTACCATCCTAATGACCCACAATAGGTTCAACTACAACCCGCTACTCGAGGAGCGACTTGCAAACCAGTGCGGCGTTGCTGAGGTACTCGTAGAAAGGGGCAGCGGAATTAAGGCAGGCGCAATAGTGAACAAGGGGGTGACGATCGCGGCGAACAGCGTCGTTGCCGCCGGAGCTGTAGTTACGCACGATGTTGAAAGTCTCTGCGTCGTCGCGGGCATACCAGCGAAGGTAATTAGTCGAATTGAGTGATCCAAGCGTTCCTGGAGCCATTCCGGGGGCCGGAGGACGTTTTCTTGAAAGGGGAGGATGGATAAATCGACGATGCCCGGGGACAGTGTAAGTGGGGTGGATAAAATGAACGTGTAAGTCAACCCTTTATCTGACAGTCGGTCGATAAATCCTCCTCGTCAGTTGTTGTTACACCTCCACTCACGCCGCCAGTATCCTTTTCTTTGGCCAATGGGATCGTATCGATGGAAGTTGCATTGGTGTTTTACCGCAGCACCAGCGACCCTGAAACGTAAGCGGAATACGACCGGCGCGTCTAGCGCAGGAAGGGACACTCGAGACGACGGCGACAAGCCGTCACGCGACTAAATTGCGATTGTAACCTCGACCGACGAAAAAGCGGAGAGCAAAATCTTTTCGAGAGATGGTGCTAAGCTTTCGGATAATTTGGCGTCCCCGACGGGATTTGAACTTGAAACGGTTAATTTTGATGATGTGAGTGAAGGGACCGAAGTCATTGATATATTTGCGCTAAGGAAGCCTAGCAGCCCGTGGTGAAAGTCGAGAATGAAGTGGGAGAGTGATGGAGAGTAGTCGACAGGAACGATAGATCGTGTAGAATTTTTTGCATGGCGATGGGACAACGAAAACACGAAGAGCAGAGAGCGATGTGGGTGGGAGTGAGCGAGCTGCCGAAGTCTGTGAGCCACCCGTTCTACGAGAAGCTCAACGGGTTATTGGCCAAGCATGGGTTCGACGAGTTTGTCGAAGCGCAGTGCCGGGCGTTCTATGCCGAGAAGATGGGGCGGCCCAGTCTGGCGCCTGGACGATATTTCCGTTTTCTATTACTTGGCTACTTCGAATGCCTGGACTCTGAACGCGCCATGGCGTGGCGCGCGGCGGACTCCTCGGGAGTGCGATCGTTCCTTGAGCTGGGGCTGACCGAGTGTGCACCGGATCATTCGACGATATCGCGGACTCGGCGATTGATCGATTTGGAAACCCATCGGACGGTGTTCACATGGGTACTTCAGTGTCTGGGCATCGCCGGACTCATCAAAGGGAAAACGCTGGCGATCGATGCTACCACGCTCGAAGCGAACGCGGCCTTGCGCAGCATCGTGCGCCGCGACACCGGGGAGAGCTATAACGAGTTTTTGACCAAGCTGGCTGAAGAATCCGGCATTGAGACCCCAACGCGAGCCGATCTGGTGAAGTTGGATCGCAAACGTAAGAAGAAAGGATCTAACCAGGACTGGGAACATCCGCATGACCCCGACGCACGGATCGCCAAGATGAAGGACGGACGGACCCATTTAGCGCACAAAGCCGAGCATGCCGTGGACCTGGAGACCGGTGCCATCGTGGCGGTCACGCTGCAGGAAGCCGATCAAGGCGACACGACCACGATCCAGACGACGCTGCCTGAGGCAATCGAGCAATTAGAAGCGGTGGCTGCGATCATCGACGACAAGGTGAAGATAGGCAAGGAAGTGGTCACCGACAAGGGCTATCACAGTAAGCAAACCGTGCTCGATATGCAGAACCTAGGACTGCGCACCTACATCAGTGAACCGGATCGCGGCCGGCAGCACTGGAAGGGTCAGCAGGCTGAGCGTGACGCGGTGTATGCCAATCGGCGGCGCATTCGAGGCGAGCGTGGGCAGCTATTGATGCGGCAACGAGGTGAGTTGTTAGAGCGACCCAATGCGCATCTCTACGAGACCGGCGGCATGCGCCGGACTCATCTGCGCGGGCACGGCAATATTCTCAAACGGCTACTCGTGCACGTAGCGGCCTGCAATCTGGGCCTGTGGATGCGCACGTTGACCGGAATTGGAACGCCACGCGGCCTACAGGGCCGTTTTGCCGCCGTACTGGCTATCTGTTTTACTCTGTGGGTGCTACTGCGCGACCAACTAACCGCTCATCGGCGCCGAGGACTCGACCTGAGACTATTTGCGCTCCCAAGTCACCGCTTCGCCGCGATCCCATGCGTTTTGTAAAAATCGGACTTCTACCACGGGCTGCTAGGGGATTGCTGGCGTTATCCCAATATATCCCGCATATCACCCATCAAATCCCGTAAAAACCGGAACGGTTCCGGTTTATGGCCAGACTAAAAGCCTAACACTTTTGCGCCTGGATTATTCTTCAAGGCGCGGTGTTGTCGGCGTAAGCCGCGGGGGTGGCATTTAAAAATCGCAACGTAGGCGCCCTCCATCATCACATGGACTCCATGGCCAAAAACATCTGAAATTTTTCACCAAATTTTCGAACTCAAAGATCGCGGTCCGTTGAATGCCGTTCAAAAATAGACCGTAACTAGTCCGCAAACAAAACGGGGAAGCCCAACAAAACCAAGCCCTGAGAGCTGCCGACGATCGTGGTTTTTGAGGCTTGTCGTTTCAGGTACGCGGACAAAAGAAGGACAGACGGATTTTTTGTAGGCTCGAATTGAGTCGATGGAGAATAAAGCTCGAGCCTAGCTAGTGGCTCTCACGGTCTAAAAACCAATCTGCAAGAATCGCCGAACTCGAAAGACAATTATCTGAACACTTTATCCGCCCGCGCCAGTACGTCCGGCGGAATCGCCAGGCCGATTTGCTCGGCGGTGATGAGATTGATCCCGAAATCAAACCTCATTGGCTACTTCGTGGGGAGATCAGCGCACGTTAAAGATCATTGCCGCTATGGAAGATCCAGCAGTGATTGTCAGAATCCTCACTCATCCGGCCCTCCCTCCTCGCGCCCCGCGCGTGTCCCGGCCCAGCAATTCGATCTATTCCAAACGACCAGAGAGCCGAAAACCGGTTGCCAACAAAGCCGACGGAGCTGCTCACTCTGAGTTCGAGCGAGCAGCGCTATATGGAATCTGTCACGCGCGCCCGACCGCTACGCGGCCCGAGCCAGCCAAAGCAACTCGGGATCTTTATCAAATAGATGGGGATTGACAACTCTCCGGTCCGACGCTATGGCTCGGGCTAGAAAAATAGGTGGTTTAAATGTCCTATAACATCATGGAGAGCAATCCGTCTGTGGAATTCTCCCAGAAGCCACGAAAACTTCCTATTATCGCGCTAGCTACTACCGTTTGGAATGGCCAGTGGATGAACCGTCAGCAAATTCTGTCGCGATTGGCCCAGCGCGGCTGGCCGATCATTTATTCCAATGGAGTTCTATCCGTTACGCAGCGCCAATCAGAAGATTTCAAGAATGCACCTTGGTTGGGTAGCGTTGAAACGCTCAACGGAGTGACCGTCGTTAACGCGAACAAGTTACCGGCGCGCTGGCCGCGATATCCGCGATGGGACCGGCATGTGTTGCGCCGGCATGCCAGACGGCTGAAGGCGCTTCGGCCAAATCTGGATTTCTCGAATTTGATCTGCTACGTGTTCAATTCGGATTACTGGCCCTATGTCGAGCACCTCGGTCCCAAGTATCTGGTCTATCACGTCTACGATCAGTTCGAATTGATGGGCGAGCCATCTTACAGTCTTGAGCGGGATCAGCTGGAACTGGCCAGACGAGCCGATCTACGGATAGCATCCTTCCACGGAATGGTTAGCTCCCTTCCCGATGACATCCGGAAGAGCTTCCGCGAGTTGCCGAACGCCGCTGACGGACTACGGTTTGCCGCTGCAGACGGCTTCCCCTGTCCGGAGGACTTGGCCATAATCCCGCGCCCCCGGATCGGATACGTCGGAAGCATCAACCCGAAAGTGCACTTCAATCTCGTTCTGCAGATCGCTAGAGAGCGTCCGGATTGGCATTGGGTGTTTGTAGGCGCGTCTCATCTTGAGAACAGGGCAAGAACGGGATTATTTGAGCAGAGTTCGCGAGTCTGGCACGAGTGTCTCCGCCTTTCCAATGTGCACCATCTGGGCTATCGCAGAACAGAGGATATTCCGGTCTATGTGAAACATATGGATGTCAACGTTCTCTGCTACAGGACAGATGAGGGAGGGTGGTGGCGGACAATTTCCCCCCTGAAATTACACGAGCAATTGGCGGTAGGAAAACCGGTAATTTCCTCACCAGTAGAGGCAGTCCTACCTTTTCGCAAGGTCGTAGCATTTGCAGACGATGCATCAGAATGGATCAAAGCGCTATCCGAGGCAATAGACGGCCGGGGCGCAGGAACACCGGTAGAACGCCGGGTCGTCGCCCTACAAAATAGTTGGAACCGGCGCGTGGACGTATTGGAAAACTGGTTGCAGGACATGATCGAAAGCCGTCCCTACCCCATGGATTATAAGGCGACGGACCAACAATCGACGAGCCCGTGCCTGCTGTGAATGGCCTAGCGCATGAATCGGCCGATTAGGAACGAGCGCAGGCAATCGCGACCACCTAGCGCCGAGCGCTTGATGCGCTCCCGGCGTGCGGTGGCGAGGCTGTTGACCCTGTACTACCATGCTGCGGATCGCAGCCGCGATCGGAGGAGTCCGTGGAAACTTACAAGGCGACGATCGTAGTCGTGCCGCGCGACCACTTCAGCGATACGAAGGAGTCCCTCGAAAGCCTGAATGCGTTTACTGATCCGTCCTGCCCGCTGGTTTACGTGGACGGCAATTCGCCGTCAGGGATTGCCCGATATCTGAGGGAACAGGCGCGCACACGGAACTTCAAGTTGCTGCGCTACGACCACTACCTCACACCCAATCAGGCGCGCAATGTAGGCGCCAGCCACGCGGACACCCGGTACGTCGTATTCCTCGACAATGATGTCATTGTGTCGCCGGGCTGGCTTCTGCCGCTTATCGATTGCGCTGATTCCACCAATGCTGCTGTGGTTGGGCCGCTCAATTATGAAGGGCGTCCGATTCACCGAACGGTCCATTTCGCCGGTGGCGAGACCCGGATCGTCGACATCACGGAGGATGGCGTGCCCCGCCGACACCTCGTCGACGAAATTCACAAGGAGTCCATTCCGGAAGGCAGCGTACTAACTGCCCTTGCGGAATTCCATTGCATGCTGGTGCGGACCGATGTCTTTCACCGCCTCGGAGGCCTCGACGAACGCGTGCTGAGCACCCGGGAGCACATCGACTTTTGCCTGACGGTCCAGCAAGCAGGCGAACAGATTTACTTCGAGCCCCGCTCCCGGATCACTTTTCTCCCTCCAGCTCCCCTGAGGCTGTCGGACGTACCCTATTTCGCCCTGCGATGGAGTGATCTCTGGGACGCAGCAAGCTTTCAGCATCTTCAAAAAAAATGGGGGCTCGAAGAGGATACGTATTTTGTCCGCCGGTATCAAAACCTAGGCTGGCGGCGGCGAGAAGTTCTGATGTGCGAGGGGTTGCTGCGGTGGCTGGTTTCCTGGCGCGTTCGCATTGCTGCCGAACGGCTTTTGCATCCGCTCGAACGGCGTGTCAATAACCTGATTGCCCGGCGCCATGCCAGGCGGTATGGCAATCCTTCGTCTACTTCGTAAGCCGCCGAAAGCACCACACCTGATGTCGATTCCGGGGATGTCGTACAAGGTCATTATGACGGGGATCGCGCTCCTTACCGGCCGGCGATCGCCAACGAACGGCGCAAATGTAATCGCCCCGGCCAAGTCGTGTTGCAACTGAAGAGTCCTTACAAAGACGGCACCACCCATGTGGTACGGACATGTAAGGGCCGCAGGCTACTTTGCCGAATCGTTGCACCACGGTCAGCGTGAGAGTCTTGGACCAGATTGCGTTCTTAGAGCGCAGCCTGGCCTTTTTTTCTAGTTAAGCTTTCTCGGCCGTCTCGTGACTTTCGTGTTCGGGCCCAGCTTGGCTTTTACTTTCGCCTCGTACTTATTATCGCATCTCACCCGTTTCTTTTCCTTGAGTTCGCCAGCTTCTTGTCTTCGGTACCGGACCGCTGCGGCGGCTGGAAGACTCCGCTTGCACGTGCTTGAATGGAGGAATCAACCGACTAATGACCTTGACCTGTTTACTGACGAAGAACGCGACAAAATTCTGGAGTTCTACCGTGACAACCGGCCATTTAAGGCTTACGTTTTTGTTCACAATCAGTTTTGGACGGGTATGCGGCCGAGTGAAGCAGTTGCCCTGCGTCGTGGTAAAGTGAATCTTACGAACGGCACGGCGATGATTGTGAGGTCCAGGCAATTAGGTGCCGAAGACGCACCAAAAGGACGCGCAAGCAGGCGAGCAGACAAGCTCTTGGCGAACGTTATCGACCTTCTGAAGATCACTGAAACCCTACACCAGCAGCCCGATGACTACGTATACACAGACGAGCAGGGTAGGCCAATTGATCAATCAGAATTTGTGCGAAGCTTCCAGGGAGTGTTGCGGGTTCTGCACATCAGACCACGGCTATTCTACAACACCCGACATACTTATATCAGCGTTGCCCTAACCGCTGGTTGCAATTTCAAGTGGATAGCAGAGCAATGCGGAACATCGGTGCTTATGATTCAGGAGAATTACGGCAAGTATATCCGTAGCGATGGCGATGCACCGATGCTCGCTTATTTGTCGCAATCAAAAGACAATAACAAAGCATTGTAAAGGAAAAAACCGAAACGTAAGCGAAATTTTCTCAATTGCCGGCTCTAAGTACGCGGAAAAATTTGGCGTCCCCGACGGGATTTGAACCCGTGTTATCGGCGTGAAAGGCCGGTGTCCTGGGCCGAGCTAGACGACGGGGACGCGATGGTGAGCCGTGCTGGATTCGAACCAGCGACCCTCTGCTTAAAAGGCAGATGCTCTACCGCCTGAGCTAACGGCTCGCTGGCGGATTCGGAACCCTATTTTCATAGCGGGAATGCTTCGCTAAGTCAAACAATCGGCCCCAATTTGGCCGCAAAAATCGTTCGAGAATCAAAGCCTTACACCGCGCGAAATGAGCGGCCCGGGGGCTCTAAATCAGCTCGGAGGCGAATTAAGTTCGTGTCGTGTGTTCGTGGATCGTTTACTCAAAACATCATGATCACGGGTCACGAGCACGGCCGTCGATGCGGTGAACCAAAGAACGCAGACCCAATCGGGTCGCAGTTTATCGCTGCTTTGGGTCGAGCATGTCGCGTAGGCCGTTGCCCAAAAGATTGAAGGACAGAATCGTCAGAAAAATCGCCCCGGCGGGAAAGGCGATGATGTGGGGATAGCTGCGCATGGCGCGGTAGCCGTCTTGCGCCAGCGTGCCCCAGCTGGTGCCCCAGGCGCTGTATGGGTCGTTGATGCCGATGCCGATGAAGCTCAAGGTCGATTCGGCGAGAATCGCCGACGGAATGCTGAAGGTCAGCGTGACGATGATCGGCCCGAGGATGTTGGGCAGAATGTGGCGCAGCATGATTCTCCAGCGCGAGGCACCGAGCGCGTTGGCGCTCTCGACGAAGAGAAATTCCTTGGCCTGGAGCGCCTGGCCGCGGACGATGCGGGCGAAGCGCACCCAAGAGACCAGTCCGAGAGCGACCAGCAGGCCGCCGATGTTGCGGCCGAACAGAAGCGACAGCAAAATAAAAATCAGCATCTCCGGCAGGCCGTAGAAGATATCGACGACGCGCATCATGAATTGATCCAGGGTGCCGCCTCTGAAGCCGGCGACGAGACCATAGCTTGTGCCGATGACCAGCGCGATCAGCGCGGTGCCGAGGCCGACGGTGATCGATACCCGCGCGCCGTAAAGCACGCGGGTGAAAAGATCGCGTCCGAGGTTGTCGGTGCCCATCCAGTGCGACCGGCTCGGCGCTTCTAAAAGCTGCTTCGCTTCCAGGCCGCCGACGGAGTAAGGCGCAATCCACGGCGCGAGATAGCCGAGTACGACAACGATGCAAACGATCAGCGCGCTTACGATGAGCCAGGGATTTGCCGCCGCCGTTGATTTATTCACGCTTCCCTCTTGGTGCTCAGTTGGCTCGAATGCGCGGGTCGACGTAGCCGTAGAGCAGGTCGACGACGAAATTAGCGCAGACCAGGAGCGCGGTATAGATCAGCGTGACGCCCATGATCAGCGGATAGTCGCGGTCGGTTACCGCGGTGATAAAAAAGCGTCCCATGCCGGGGATGGCGAAAACATATTCGACGACGAAGGAACCGGTGAGCAGTGCGGCAGCGAGCGGTCCCATGACGGTCAAGACCGGGATGAGCGAGTGGGACAGCGCATGCTTCATCACGACCATCGATTCTTTCAAACCCTTGGCGCGCGCCGTGCGCACAAAGTCTTCGCCGAGGGTCTCGATCAACGTCGAACGCAAGAGTGCCACCAGATAGGCCGCCGGCGCGGCGCCAAGGGTAATGGTCGGCAAGATCACGCTGCTCCAATCGTCCCAGCGACCGGCCTGCAGCCAGCCAAACTCGAGGGCGACCGTCCAGATCAACAGCGCGCCTAAAATAAAATTGGGCAGTGAGATGCCGAGGGTGGCAAGCAGCAAACAAAGGCGGTCGACCAATGAGCCGCGGTAATAGGCGGCGAACAGAGCGACGGGAAAGGCTGCCAGGAGGGCAAAGATCAGCGCAAGGGCGCCGAGCAGGGCGGAGGTCGGCAAGGTTTCGCCGATGATTTGGCTCACGCTTCGGTCGAGATACTTGTAAGAGGGGCCGAAGTCGGCGCGCGCGACTCCTGAGAGATAGCGCAGGTACTGCTTCGGTACCGATTCGTCGAGGTGATACTTGGCCGCTAAATTAGCCAAAACCTCCGGCGGTAGTTTTCGTTCGCTGTCGAAGGGGCCGCCCGGCGCTACCCGCAAGGCCAGAAACGTCAGCGTGGCGACGACCCAGAGAACGATCAATCCATGGACGATGCGCTTCAGAAGTAGGGCAATCATTACCTGCGCTGACTGTAACCCGTCGAGCCGTTATTGTCATGCGCGGTCGACTAAAGAGAAAATTGTCTTTCCAATTGCATTGAGGGGGGAAACTCCAAGCAGATCTTTCGCTCTGCTCATCAGCGAGACCTTCGCGCGGCATAGGGCGCCTGCGGCGAAACTAGCGGCGCGCCCCAGCGCGTTTTTCCAGGGCCAAACTGAATCCGGGCTTGCGCACGTGGATTCGGCTGCAGTCGCGCCGGCGGGTCAGCTCTTCGATCAGCGCCATCAGCGGATTATGCCCATCGCGGTATTCCTTCGGCGCGCCGGCCGCACGCATGGCGTCGAAATCCTCGTTGCCGGCGACATAGCGCATCAGCAGCTCATCGTCGTCTAAGCCGGGGCCGCCGAGTTTGTTGCGAACTTCGGTAAGCGTAGGCTGCGGCGGCTCCCAGTTGGTGAATTCTTTGGCGCGCGCCCGGTCGAGGATCTTCGCCTTGACGGCCGGGTCGACTTCCGACGCCGCTTCGCCGCCCCAGAGCCCGACCGCATACTGAATGACCTGATCGGTGACCTGGAGATAACGCTCGCCCTTGATCACGTTGATCGCTGCCTGGCTGCCGACGAACTGAGAGAACGGCGTGACCATGATCGGGTAGCCCAGATCTTTCCTCACTTGCACGGCCTCTTCCAGGACTTCAGGCAGGCGATGCAGCAATCCCAGATTTTGCAGCTGAAAGCGCAGATTGGAAATCATGCCGCCCGGTACTTGATGCACATATTGGCTGTAATCGTATTCCACCGGCGCGCCGATGGGCATGTTCTCCAACTTGGCAAAAAACGTTAAGTCCTTTTCCACCGAGCCGAGCGCCGCTTCGTCGATGACCGGAGAGTAGCCGAGCGCTCGGGAATTTTGCGCCACGTTGAACACCGAAGGGTTCGACGACGCATTGGCGAGCGGCGGCACCGAGGTATCGATGATCCCGACGCCAAGTTTGATCGCTTCGAGGGCGCACAGAGGACCTAGCCCGGTGGTGCAATGAACATGCAGTTCGATAGGAAAATTCGGCGCTTCTTTCTGAATCACCTTGACCAGGGCGATGGTGCGCTCGGGCGTGAGCAATCCGCCCGGATCTTTCAGACAAATAAAGTCGGGTGTCAATGCGGCCGCCTGGCGCGCTTTGCGCCCGTAGTAGGCATCGGTATGTTTGGGCGAAACCGAAACGATTAAATTAAGCACCGTGCCCAGGCCGTTGCGCTTGGCGCGCTCGACCGACTTCTTCCAGCCTTCCGGATCATTGGCCGGATCGGAGATGCGCAACTGCTTCATGCCGTTGGCGACCATGCGCTCGAACCATAGATCGACCACCGAATTCGGGGTCAGCTCGAAGGCGCTGATGCGCTCGGCGCCGATGGCGCGCAGCGGCGTCCTGGTGATTTGTTTCGCCACCCGGCGCATGCGCTCGAAGGGGTCTTCGCGCAGCTCGCGCACGCATTTCTTGATGTGGCTCGAAGCGATCAGCTCGATGGCTTGGAAGCCGGCGTTATCGATGCGATCGGCCACGGCGAGCATCATGCCGGTGCGCATGTTTTCGGCCCACAAACTGGCCTGGCCATCGCGCAACGTGGTATCGACAAATTTGACTTCACTCATCCCAGTCTACTCGGTTGTAATCACCGCGGAGACGCAGCGTTCACAGAGATTCCATCACATACGCTTAGCTCCGCGTGCTCGGTGCCTCCGCGGTGAGCTATCTTATTTTTCACGGGCGATCATCCTTTCGCATTTATCCGGGTTGCGCCGCCGGGTACTCTTCGAGTTTTTTTTCCAACCAGCGGGTGTTGACGGCGCCGGCTCGGTATTCGGGGTCGGCGATGACGGTTTCTAAAAATGGAATAAGAGTGTCGATGCCGCTGACGTGAAAGTCCTGCAAGGCTTTCATCATGTGATCGGCGGCCTCCTGGCGCGTGCCGGCGTGGACGATCAATTTGGCCAGCAGCGAGTCGTAGTAAGGCGGCACGAAATAGCCCGGGTAGCAGTGGGTATCGAGACGGATCCCTTGCCCCGTCGGTCCCTGCCATTTGGCAATCCGGCCGGGGCAGGGGCGAAAGCCATGCTGCGGTGACTCGGCGTTGATGCGGCATTCGATGGCGTGGCCGGTGAAATTGATGTCTGCCTGCTTATAGGACAGAGTTTCACCGCGCGCGATCAGAAGTTGCTGCTGCACCAGATCGACGCCGGTGATCATCTCGGTCACCGGGTGCTCGACTTGGATGCGCGTGTTCATTTCGAGAAAATAAAATTCCGCCGTGTCGTTGTCGTAGATGAACTCGATGGTGCCGGCGCTACGGTAGCCGATACTCCGCGCCAGGGTCGCCGCGGCATTGCAGATCTTGGCGCGGACCTCGGGCGGCACGGCGTAAGCCGGCGCTTCTTCGACGATCTTCTGGTGACGGCGCTGCAGAGAACAATCACGCTCACCCAAGTGAATCACATGGCCATGCTGGTCGCCGAGGATTTGCACTTCGATGTGGCGCGCATTGCCGACGTATTTCTCCATGTACAGGGTATCGTTACCGAAGGCGGCGCGGGCCTCGGCCGCGGCCACGCGAAAGGTGTTTTCCATTTCACCCGGGTTCCAGACCAGTTTAATTCCGCGGCCGCCGCCACCCGCCGAAGCCTTGAGCAGGAGCGGGTAACCGATCTGTTCGGCGAGCCGGGCCGCCTCATGGGGGTTCTTCGCGTGGTCCGATCCCGGCACCAGCGGCACGCCGGCACCGCGCGCGATTTTGCGCGCTTCGAGCTTGTCTCCCATCATCGTGATGTTCTCAGCGCTGGGGCCGACGAAGGTAATTCTATTCTCGGCGCAGGCTTCGGGCAGGGCTGCGCGCTCGGCCAAAAATCCGTAGCCGGGATGGATCGCGTCGCAGCCGGTGCCTTGGGCGGCGGTGATCAAGTTTTCCACTTTCAAGTAACTGTCGGTGGACCGCGCGGGACCGATGCAGACGGCGCGATTGGCCAGCTTGGCGGCCAAACTCTCGCGGTCGGCATCGGAAACCGCGGCGACCGTTTCGATCCCCAAACTTTGACAGGCGCGAATGATTCTGACGGCGATCTCGCCGCGGTTGGCGACTAAGACGCGGGTGACACTCATGGGTACTCCCGAAATGAAACAGGGGCGGGTCTAAAACCCGCCCCTACAAATAAAGAACGAAACTTGCGAGATTCAATCGACACGTCGCACAGATCAGAAACCGCCCTACGGTTTGACGATGAACAAGGTCTGGCCGAACTCGACGAACTGCCCGTTTTGCGCCACCACTTCGACGATTGTGCCGCTGACAGTGGCGCGCACGCTGTTAAAAACTTTCATGACTTCGACCAAGCCGACCGTGGTGTCTTCGGTAATCTGCTGGCCCGCTTTAACGAAGGGCGGGGCGCCGGGCTCGGGAGCGACGTAGAAGGTGCCGAGCAGCGGCGCCGTGATCGGCACCATGCCTTCGGGAATCGCCGCCGGCTTGGCTGCCGGCGCTGCCGCTGTCGCAGGTGCCGCGACCGGCGCCGCTTTGGCGGCAGTGGGCGCCGGGATCACCGCCGCAGGTTGGGCGGCGCCGGCAATCGGGATAGGCTCCCCTTTGCTCACGGTGATTTTTAATTCGCCGACTTCGAGTTGGAAATAATCGAACTTCGACTCGTCGATGAGTTTCAATATATGCAAGACGTCATCTTCACTGAGTTCCATGGGCTCGCCTTCCTCACGGTTGATTGGTTTTATCTCTTATGTGATTTCCCGGAGCTTGGCAAATTCTCGAAGAATTATTGCTGCTCCGCCGGGCGCACATGGCGCAGATCCATGCGCGCCATCGAGTTGTACTCCAGGCCGGTGAATTTCGGACTGAGCAGGGTGCCTTCGGCAATCCAATAGAGCGGCACGATGGCGGCGTCGGTTTCGGTAAGCAGTTTTTGCGCTTCATCGTAGAGGGCCACGCGCTTGGCGGGATCGCTTTCGCGCGCCGCCTGATCGAGCAATCGATCGTAGTTTGGATTTTTCCAGCGGCCGTTATTGTTACCGCTGTCGGAGGTAAAAAGCTTCATGAAGTTGTCGGGGTCGGGGTAGTCGGCGCCCCAACCGGAGCGGAACACGGGAAAAGGATCGTTCTGCAGTTTATTCAAAAATATCTTCCACTCTTGGTTTTCGATCTTGACTACAACCCCCAGGTGCGTTTGCCACATGCTCTGGACCGCCTCGGCGACCAATTTTTTTTCCTCGTCGGTGTTGTAGCCGAGCACGATGGGCGGCAACCCCTTGCCTTCGGGATAGCCGGCGTCGGCGAGCAGGCGGCGCGCTTTTTCCGGATTAAAACTCAAACCGATCTTGGGATTATGCGCGAGCATGCCGGGCGGGATCCACGAGGTTGCCGGTAGCCGGCCGCCCTGAAGAATGTGAGGAAAGACCTCGCGGTCGATGGCCATTGCAAACGCTCGCCTTAGTTGAGGGTTATCGAAAGGTTTGCGATCGACGGCGAAGGCATAGTACTCGCCGCGCAATTGTGGCACCAGTTTGTAGCCCGGCATTTTTGCCAAGCGCGGTTTCTCCAGCGCCGGTATGCTGTGAGTCTCGTCGATGAAATCGAGCCGGTCCTGCTCGAACATCGCCAGCGCCGTGGTCTTTTCATTGACCATGTACATCGTCACGCTGTCGAGCGGCGGCTTGCCGCGAAAAAAATCGGCGTTGGCACCAAGCTCGATTTCGTTCTCATGCTTCCACGAGACCAGGCGGAAGGGGCCGTTGGTGATAATATTTCCCGGATCCGTCCAGCGGTTGCCGAACTTTTCGATGACGTCCTGACGTTGCGGGTAGGTAACTTCGAACGTAGTGATGGCGAGAAAATAGGATGCGGGGTGACGCAGCGTAACCACCAGCGTATGGTCGTCCTGCGCGTGGACGCCGACCGTTGACGCATCTTTGATTTTCCCCTCGTTGAATTTTTGCGCGTCGACAAGGTCGAAGAGAGTATAGGCGTATTGCGAAGCGGTTTTGGGATCGAGCAGGCGTATCCACGAGTATTCAAAATCCTGGGCCCTGACAATCTTACCGTCGATCCACTTCACATCGTCGCGCAGGTGAAAAACGATCTTTTTGCCGCCCTCCAGGACCTCCCAGGACTTGGCGATCACCGGCGCGGGTTTTAAGTCTTTGTCGAATTCCGTGAGACCGATCATCAAATTCGAAATCACGTTGAACGACACATGATCGGTGGCCAGAGACCAGTCCAGGCTCGGCGGCTCGGTACCGAGATTGACGCGAAAATGGCTTGCGCCGCCCTCTGGCGGCGTGGATTTGCAAGCGCCCAGTAGGGCGCTGAACGCCAGCGCCAAGAGACAAAGCAGTGCGCGGGATTTTCCTGGAGGTAACAAGTGCTTTTCAAACTTGCTTGAAAGAGGTTTAGCCGGTATTAGTACTCCAATAACTCCGCACCTTCAAGAAAGAGACTCGTTGACTATGGATGCAAAAGATTTGGTGATGAACAGCTTGGTGATCGAGGGTCATCGGGACGTTTACGAGCAGCTCTATCGAACCTCCCTTGGGGAAAAATCGCCGATCCGCGACGCCGTGGCACCGCGTCTGATGCGCGACGGCATTAATATGACCGTCTACGCGATCAGCGGCGACTCCTATTCCCACTCGCAAAACACCGGGCGCTATTTGGAAACCGCGCTGGATCAAATCGATCAGTTTCTCGAGGAGGCGCCGCGCTCGGAGGGAATGATCCAGATGGTCAAGACCCGCGGCGATCTCCCGGAAAAAGCCGAGCCGGGAACCGTTAAATTTTTGCTGCACTTCGAGGGCTGCATGCCGCTGCGCGGCAGCATTCATAATCTCAGAAATTTCTACCGCCTCGGGCTGCGCTCGCTGCAGCCGGTATGGAATTTTCGCAATGAGCTCGGCGACGGTGTGTGGGAGAACCGCACCGGCGGCGGGCTGACCCATTTCGGCGTAGCAGTGATCAAAGAAGCGAATCGCCTGGGCATGGTCGTCGATCTCTCGCATATGAACCGCGAGGGCTTCTTTCAAGCCCTGGACGCCGCCACTGCGCCGCTTTTGGTTAGCCACGCCAACGCCTGCGGCATGCTCGACAATGCGCGCAATCTCGCCGACGATCAGATCAAGGCGATCGCCAATCAAGGCGGCCTGGTCGGCATCCTGGCGTTGCCCGAGCGCGTCGGCAAAGGCGAGGTTGGGATCGACGACATGCTCAAACACATGGACTACATGATCAAGCTCGTCGGCATCGAGCACCTCGCGCTGGGCATGGATTTCGTCAAATACGACGGACCGCGCACGCTCAAGGACCGCCACCATCCGCTGCACAAGGACCCGCTGATCAAGGGCTTCGAAGAAATCGAAGATCTGCCCAATCTGATCGACGGCTTGCAGCGCCATGGCTACAAAGACGAAGAAATTCAATTGATCCTCGGCGGCAATTATCTGCGGGTGTTGAAGACGGTCCTACCGGAGCAGTCGGTGATTTGACTGGTCTCCCGATTGGCAAAATGCGTCCTCAAGCGTTTCCCCAGACCTGTACTCTCCCCCTTGACGGGGGAGAGTTAGAGAGGGGGCGTTGGATGGTGCTCCGAAGATTCACCCCCATCCTCGCCGTCCCCCGTCGCGGGGGAAGGGATAGGCCCGCGCACACAGTCGATTCAATATTCGCGACCATCCGCTTTCCTCAGTCGTGTCGCGCGGAAGAAAATCATTTCTCATGACAGTAGGGGTCTCCGTGCCGCGCATCGACGGCATCGAAAAAGTCACCGGCGCGGCAAAGTTCACCGGCGATCTTGCCATGCCGGGCTCGCTCGAATGCAAGGTGCTGCGCAGTCCGTTGCCGCATGCGATCATCGAATCCATCGATACCCGGAAGGCCGAGTCGCTCCGGGGCGTGGTCGGGATTTTAACCCGCGATGATCTCAAAGACATCGATCCCTATTACGGCAATTGCCTGCGCGATCGAGCGGTGGTGGCGATGGATCGGGTGCGCTTCGTGGGCGAGCCGGTGGCGGTGGTCGCTGCCGAAGATGGACTGACCGCCGAAGAGGCTTTGTCGCTGATCGAAGTGCGCTACCGCGAATTGCCCTGCATCGCCGACATCGACGCGGCCCTGGCGCAAGGGGCGCCGCGCTTGCATGAGCAATTTGCCAACGCCGGGGAATTCCATGACGTGGCCGGCGTGGGCGAAAACTTCGGCGGCAATATTTGTCATCGCGAGCAGTTCGTCAAAGGCGACCCGGACACCGCCTTTTGCCAGGCCGATGAAATCATCGAGGAGACTTTCGAATTTCCGATGATCTACCAATACTCGATGGAGCCGCACACAGCGGTAGCTCGGTTTGCTTCGGCCGGCATCAGACTGTGGAGTTCCTCGGCCCATCCCTTTTTGGTGCGCGCCGAGATCGCCCACATGTTTGGCTTGCCTCACTCCAAAGTCGAGGTCATCGTGCCGTACGTCGGCGGCGCCTACGGCAGCAAATCCTATTTCAAGATTGAACCGCTGGCGGTTGCCATGGCGCGCAAGACCGGCGGCAGGCCGGTGCGCGTGGTGCAAAGTGTGGCCGAAGCCATGCTGACGACACGGCGCCACTCGGCGCGGGTGCGCATCAAGACCGGCGTCAAACGGGACGGCAGGCTGGCCGCGCGCGAGGCGGAAGTGTTGATGGATACCGGCGCCTACGCCGACAACGGGCCGCGCGTGGCGAAGCGGGCGATCAGCCGCATGCTCGGGCCCTATCGCTTGGATCACTGCAAGGTCAATGTTTTGGCAATCTACACGAACACCGTGCCGGCGGGGTCGATGCGCTCGATCGGCGGACCGCAGACGATCTGGGCGTTGGAATCGCACATGGACACGATCGCCGATCGCCTGGGCATCGACCCGTTGGAATATCGTCTGCAAAATCTTCTGCGCCGCGGCGATGTGCTAAAACCCGGCGCCACGGCGATCGACGCCGATTTATGCGCAGGCACTCAGGCCGCGGTGAATCCATTGAACTGGACAAGCGCAATTCATCATGACGGCGGAGCGTTCGGGGTCGCCGTTGGGGTGTCGGATTCGGAAGCGATGCCGGTGTCGGTGGCTTTGGTCCGTTTGCTCGCCGACGGCAGCGTGATTTTGAGCGCCGGCACCACCGAAGTCGGTCAGGGCGCGCGGACGATCTTGGCGCAGATTGTCGCCCAGGAATTGGCAATACCGGTCGAGCGCGTGTCGATGCAAGGAACCGATACCCGCACTACGCCGTTCGACCGCTCGACCGGCGCAAGCCGTTCGACGACAGTCATGGGCAGCGCCGTCAAAGCCGCAGCCGAAGATCTGTGCCAGCAATTAGTCACCGCCGCCGCTGAGGTTTTCCACGCGAACACGAGCACGATCACGTTGAATGACGGCGGAGTTTGTTCGGCAAACAAGCGGCTCAGTTTCAGCAAATTAGTCAGCGCGCACTTCGGCATGCCCGGCGGCGAATTTATCGGCCGCGGCACCATGCGCCCGAGCGCCGGTCTGGGCTCGACCTTTCCGCTGTTTTGGGAAACCGGCATGGGCGCGGCGGCGATCCAGGTCGACCGTGACACGGGCGCCATCAGAGTCGACCAGTACGTCACCGTGGCCGATGTCGGCAAAGCGATCAACCCGCAGCAGGCCGAAGGGCAGGACGAAGGCGCGGCGATTCAAGGATTGGGCGCGACCTTGTTCGAGTCGCTGATCTACGAGCAGGGCCAAGCGCTGAACGCGAATCTGATCGACTATCGCGTGCCCAGGTTTACCGACTTGCCGGATGATTTCAAATCCGCCTTGATCGAGAACGGCGATGGTCCCGGCCCCTACGGCGCCAAGGGTATGGGCGAATCGGGCATCGTCTCGGTGGCGCCAGCGGTGGGCAACGCGCTTTATCGCGCCACCGGCGCGCGCGTGCGCGAGTTGCCGCTGACCCCGGAGCGAGTGTGGCACGCGCTTAAAAAACTTAAACCACATCCCTAGAAATCACCCCATGAAGTTTTGCGTCCAGCTCAATCCCCAAGTGGCCGTCGACAAACCCGGCGAATCTTTGATGCAGACCCTGATCGAACAGGTTCGCGTCGCCGACGCCGTCGGCTTCGACGCCTTTTCCATGGGCGATCACCATAACATTCCCGGTTTGCAGCGGCTTAACCAAGTTCCGGCCCTGGCGCGTTTATGCGCCGAGGCGAAACACTGCGCGGTCGGCACCGCCGTGATGCTGCTCGGCCTGCGCCATCCGGTCACGGTCGCAAGTGAGTTGGCCAGCCTCGATGTCCTTAATGGCGGCAAATCTTTCTTTGCATTCGGTTTGGGCTATCGTGACGAGGAGCTCAACGCTTTCAACCTGACCAGGAGCCAGCGCTTCCATCGCTTCATCGAGGGCGTCGAAATCATCAAGCGACTCTGGACCGAAGACAACGTGAGCTTCGACGGGAAAGTTTTCAAGCTGAAGCATGTGACCGTCGATCCCAAGCCGATACAAAAACCGCGCCCGCCGATCTGGCTTGCCGCGAATACCGACATCGCGGTTCAGCGCGCGGCCAAACTCGGCGATGGTTGGTTGATCGGGCCGCACTCGGCTATCGACGAGCTCGATCGGCAAGTGCAGCTATGCCGGAGCGCGTGGACCGGCGCCGGTAAAGCCGGCGCGCCACAGACACCGATCATCCGTGAAACCTTTGTCGCCGATAGCAGGAAAGAAGCCGTCGAAAAAGCCCGCCCCTGTTTAGAGCATCTCTATCGGGGCATCTACGTCAAGTGGAAACAGAACGAGGCGATGAAGGATCCCGGCGAGCTGAGTTGGGCTTTTGATAAGCTGGCCAAAGGCCGCTTCATCCTCGGCTCGCCATCTGAGTGTATCGAGCAAATTCATGAATATGAGGAACGGTTGGGGCTATCCTATATGCTGCCGAGATTCGACTGGACGCCGGGCTTGCCTCACGATGAAATTCTCGCTTCAATGCGCTTATTCGGCGAAAAGGTGATTCAAAGACTCTAGGCTCAAATAGCAAGGAAGGGCGGTAATGAAACGAATCTTGATTTCCCTCGCGCTGGCGCTTTGTCTGCTCGGCAGCGCTCCGATGCAGAGCTCGGCCAAAATCATCGTCGGCCTGTCGTCGGTGAACGTGGCTTTCCTGCCGGTATACGTGACCGAGGCTAAGGGCTTTTTCAAGGCTGAAGGACTCGACGTTTTGCTGGTTCTGTTCAACGCCGGCGCCACCAATCTGCAGGCGCTGATCGGCGGTGACGTGCAGATCATGGGCAGCGCATTCGTCGAAACCATCGGCGGGCGGGCAGCCGGTATCGATGTGAAAAATTTCTGGGGAATCTGCAATCTGATGCCTTTTCAGCTCTATTCGCAGCCGGACTTTAAATCGATGAAGCAGGCTAAAGGCAAACGTTTTGCGATCAGCCGATTCGGTTCTTTGACCGATTTTCTTACCCGCGCGACCTTGCGACACTTCAACCTCAGTGAAAAGGAAGTGACGATCCTGCAGATTGGCAGCACGCCGGCGCGCTTTGCGGCGCTGACAGCCAAGGGCGTGGACGCTTCGCTGGTCTGGTTCCCGGTGACCGAGATCGCCAAGAAGCAAGGGTACAACAAGCTGCTCGATCTGAAAGAAGTCTTTCCCGAATGGCCCTACGAAACTTTTGCCGCGCGCGAGTCTTACCTCACCAAAGAAAAGGATCAAGTGACAAAATTTTTGCGCGCCTATCAGAAAGGCGTGAAGTATGCGCGCGAAAATAAGGATGAGGCGGTCAAGATCATGATGAAATACGTCAAGATCGATCCCGCCTACGCGCCGGCGGGGTACGACGAATACCGCGACTCGTTTCCGCTCAACGGCCAGATTGCCGAAAAAGCCATACCGGTGGTGATCGACGAAGAATTCCGCACCGGCAGAATCAGGAAGAAATTGACTTTGGACGATATGGTTGACCGCTCGTTTATCTCTATGTTAGGCGGGAAGTAAGCGAAACCCAAGCCGGAGGAGGATTCTATGATTATCGATCTTGATTCTCATTTGCGGGAAGGTTACTTCATGGACGAGGTTTACAATCTCCCGGAGCCCTATGCGCGTTTCACGCCGCAGAAATCCGGCGAAGGCCGGAATCATAACACCAAGTGGGTGCATCAGCTCGATCCCGGCGACCCGCAGGGTCGCGCTGCGCACAAACATCCCTATATTTACGATCCCAAGGTCAACTGGCGCAATGGCGAAATCGCCGCGCGCCAGATCGCCGGCCACGACATGGAATTTCGCTTCAACGATATCAAGAAAGAGGGGATCGATAAGCAAATTCTCTTTGCCACGGGCATCAGCGTTGCCACGGAAAACGTTGGCGGCCTCGGGCTGGCTTGCGCGCAGTCGTACAATAACTGGGTCAAAAAACTGGTCAAAGGGCATGAAAATACGTTTTTGCCGGTGGCGATGGCGCCGGCCGGTTGCCCGGAAGAGATGGCCAACGAATTGCGCCGCTGCGTCAAGGAACTCGGCTTCAAGGCGTCGCATCTGGTTCCGTACATCGGCCGAAGAAACCTCGACCATCCGAGCTTCTTTCCGTACTATCAAACCGCAGAAGAACTCGGCGTGCCGCTTTTCTGCCACCCGAACAGCAACGGCGAGTTGACCGATCGCTTCGACAACTTTTTTAAAACCCATGTGCTCGGACGGGTGATGAATTGCACGCCCGCTTTGGTCGCGCTGGTGCTCGGCGGCGTGTTCGAGATGTTTCCCAAGCTCAAAGTGGCCTTCTTTGAATGCAGCGCCGAATGGCCGCTCTACTGGATGCATCGAATGGACGACGACTGGGAGTGGGCCAAGGACTTTCCGCAGATCTCCGGCCAGCTCAAAATGCCGCCTTCCGAATACGTGAAACGAAATTGCTATGTGACCTGCGAAGCGGACGAGGGCGACATGAGCCAATCGCTCAAAGAAGTCGGCGAAGATCATATTTTGATGGCCACCGACTATCCGCACTTCGACTCGGAATTTCCCCACACCGTGTCAGGGATCATGGAGCGCTCGGATCTGACCAAGCGACAAAAAGAAAAGATTTGTGGGGAGAATGCCGCGAAACTGCTGAACCTCTAACCGATTAGACTAAAGTTCATCTCTTGGGCGCCGGCGGAGCGAAGCAACTCTCCGACCGGCGCTTTTTTTTCGCTTTGATACGCCGCAGCGATCGCCGTGAAAATGCTTCTTGTCAGATCGCAGCCGGTTGTATTATTGTCTGAAGCGATGCTAAGCACTACGAGAATGCCGGTACCAAGCTGCAACAAACTTTGGCTGAATCGGTACTAAAGGGAGGGCTCGGAGATGGCGATTGACGGAATGAAAGTGATCGATCTCGATAGTCATTTGGTCGGTGACCTGGAAAATTGGCACCAAACGGTTGAAGCCAAGTATAAAGAGTTCCTGCCGCACAAGCTGCCGACCAAGGACAATGAGCGAAGAAAAACCCTGGTCGGCAATCAAATCATGATCGGCTCGGAGCTTGGCCGGCAGAAAGCGGAAAAGAAAGAATGGGTCACCGAGGCCGATCTCACATCGCAGGGACGCGTGCGCAACATGGACTTGGACGGCATCGACGTTGCGGTGCTGTCGCCCAATTCGCCGGCACTCGACATCCTGTGGTTCGCCGACGACCCGGAGTTGGCGGCGGCGTACGCGCGCGCGCAGAACAATTACATGAACTGGTACGCATCGCAGCAACCGGGTCGGCTCATGTGGGCGGGGGTTATCCCCCTCCAAGACCCAAAAGAAGCGATCCAGGAGCTGCACCGCTCACGAGAACTGGGGAGCAAGGCGCTCAACGTCAAAGCGACACCGATCCCCGGCAAGGAATGGTGGAACCCGCACTTCGATCCGATCTTCGATGAGCTGGAAAAGACCAAAACACCGATCATTTTCCACGACACCAAGACCGGCTCCATGGGCCATGACCGGTTCGCCGATAATTTCTTCTTTTCGCACATGGTTGGCCGCACCATCGAGAGCATGGTTTGCTTAATGATTTACCTATGCGGCGGTGTCATGGAAAAACATCCGGACCTGAAAATAATCTGCTTGGAGACCGGCGCCTCGCAAATGCCCTGGTGGCTTTCACGCATGGACGAACACTGGGAGAAATTGCCGCATCTCGTGCCGTGGCAGAAGCGCAAGCCCTCGGACATTTTCAACCAAAGTGTTTACGTCGGCTGTGAGCCCTTCGAGGACGGCTTGTTCGAATGGGCGGTGGAATATTTAGGCGGCGATCGCCTCGTGCTCGCCACCGACTCGCCGCATTGGGATTCCTCCCAACCCGGCCAGGTCACCGGCCCGGTCGCCAAGAGCACGAAAATCTCTCGGGAGAACAAGCGGAAAGTTCTGGGTGAGAACGCAATTAATTTACTCGGGCTGGGGCTTTGATCGGCGAGTAGTTATGTGACGAAAGGGAACAGGAATGGCTAGATTATTTTGGGTTTTGGTGACTGTCTTATTGTCTACGGTGCCGGCAAACCGTGTTCAAGCTGCTCCGGCAATGCGCAAGATCGTGGTCGCCTATGCCGCGATGAATGCGCGGGTGGCGCCTTTGTGGGTAGCGCGAGAGCATGGATTTTTCGCGAAGTATGGAGTTCAGGGGGAGACCTTGTTCGTTCGCGGTGCGCCAACTCTGGTTAGTGCCCTGACAACGGGAGACGTCGATGTGGGTTATACAGGCGGCACCGCCGTGATCGGGGCGGCAGCCGGCGGCTCAGATCTCAAAATTCTCGCGGCCCTGACGAATCGCGTAACCTATGATCTTGTCGTTAGACCGGGGATCAAGAGGCCGGAGGATCTTCGCGGTAAGACGTTTGGCGTTCAAAGCATCGGCGGTACGGTATGGATGGGCGCAATCCTGGGATTGGAGCATCTCGGGCTCAATCCAGAGAGGGACAAAATTAATATCATCGTGGCAGGGGATCAAACCGTGTTGGCGCAAGCCGTCGCGACGGGTACCATCGACGCGACCGTCTTGGACGGCGTTCAGAGCCGCCGGTTGCAAGCGATGGGACTTACGATTCTCGCAAGTCTAGCCAAGGCTAATTTGCCCATTCTGAGCGTCGGAATCGTCGCGCGAGAATCCCATATCAAAAAAAACCCGGAAATCATCGAGAGCGTCATGAAAGCGCTCCTCGAAGGGCTGGCGTTTTCTCTCTCACCAACGCGAAAACCGGAGACATTGAAGGTCGTACGAAAATATCTCAAAGTCGATGCGCAGTCGGCCGAAGAAGGATATAAGGATATGATAATCGGCTTTGACCGCAAGCCATACCCCTCGCCCAAAGGCGCTGCCAACATCATTCGGCTCATGCAGACACGAAACCCCAAAGTGGCAAAGGTCAAACCTGAAGATGTAATAGAAGACAGCATCTTAAGGAAACTCGATGAGAGCGGTTTCATCGATGAGATGTATGCCAAGTACGGCGTGAAATAAATCGTGCTCGTGACTCGCGCTTGGGTTCGGTGACGCGAGCGAGCCGCGAACACGATCGCGTAAAACATGGCGGTTCTGCGTGTATGTAAAAATTCCACTATGACCCAAGTGCTGAAGATCGGCTAAGGAGATCAGCGATGTATATCGACGGAGACACTCATTACTGGCCGCTGCGCTTCATCGAAAAGGTGTCGCATCCGGGCAAAGGTCACATAGAGATCACGCCAGATACCGGCAATTATTTGCGTTACGGTAACGCAGTACCGGGCAAGGTCGCGACCTACTTTCGCGATGGTAAAAAAATCCATTCCTTCAAAGAAGGGCGCTGGAGCATACCCCTGCGCGCCGAGTTCATGAAAAAGGATGGATTCGACAGACAGGTTTTAATCCCGGACAATCGGCCGTTGATCTACGAATGCGACCCGGAACTGGGCCGCCAGCTCGCGCGCGCCTATAACGATACAGTGGCGGAAGATATCCAGGGCGACGATCGTTTTATCGGCTGCGCCTGGATTTATTTGCCGGATATCCAGGAATCGGTCAAAGAACTGCGCCGCGCGGTCAAGGAGCTCGGTCTCAAAGCGATAAAATTCAACGGCGGTTGGGGCGACGGCGATTTGGATAATGAAGTGCTCTTCCCGCTTTATGAAGAAATCGCCGATCTGAATATCCCGATTTTGCTTCATCCCGCCGCGCGCGTGTTCGAATTACAACATAGCCATCCCTGGCTCGTCGGTGCCGAACGCTTCCGGGGCTACCAGCATTTCCCGACGGCACTGGGCTTTCCGCTGACTTATATGGTCAGCGCCGCGCGATTGATCTTCGGCGGTGTGCTCGATCGCTTTCCGACCTTGAAGTTCGGTTTTTTCGAAGGCGGTATAGGCTGGGTGCCCTGGCTCATGCACACCCTCGACGCGCATATGCCGAACGAGTCTACGGTGTCCGTGTCCGTGCAACAGTTTTTCGAAGGCAAGAAAGGGATCAAGAAAAAACCGAGTGAGTATTTCGATCAATTCTACATCGCTTGCGTGTCGTGGGAATCCTATCTAGCCGACACGGTGAATGGCTGGCCCAACCACAACATCATCATCGGCAGCGACTTCGACCACGGCGACGCGGTGGCCACCTGGCCGAAAACGGTCGACGTCATCAGGCAGATGAAAAATCTCGCCGAGGTCGACAAAGAAAAAGTTCTCGGCGGTAACGCGATGAGATTGTTTGGCTTGAACGGGAACGGCACGGCTCATTGACAAAACGAGCGGTAAGGAAACCGGCGTTGTAGTCACCTCCCGTTGGCAGCCCTGCAACTCGGCCATTTGCGCTTAACATAAAATATCTGTTTAACTGTCGGTTTGCCTGGTATTTCCACCTGACGCGGTTTGCCGCGGTTCGGTTTATCTCCCGTCTTGATCATGCGATACTAACCGAGATTTTTGATTGAAAGGGAGATCGGATTGTGCCACCCCATATTCTTCGTATCGACTGTTCCGATGAGCCCGGTTTAGTCCACAAGATCACCGGCGTGCTCTACAATGCCGGCTACAATATTCTAAGTAATCAAGAGTTTGTCGACCTGGAAGCGAAGCATTTCTTCATGCGCACGGCATTTGAGGGAGGGACCGAACCGGATCGTGTGGTGTCCTATCTGGAACAGATACTGCCAAAATATGCGGTGGTTAAATTGACCGCGGTGAATCACCAAGCGATCGTTATCATGGCGACCACCGAGGCGCACTGTCTAGGCGATCTACTGATCCGCCATTATTCCGGCGAATTGCCGGCGCAGATCCGCGCGGTGGTCAGCAATCACGAAAAACTAAAAGCGCTTGTGGAGCAATTCGGCGTCCCGTTTCACTATGTCGGCCATCAGAATATCGAGCGTGCGGCCCATGAAGACCTGGTCGTTGATGTGATCAAGGATTACGCGCCGGAATACATCGTTCTGGCAAAGTACATGCGGATACTTTCACCCAAGTTCGTGGCGCGTTATCCGAACCGGATGATCAACATTCACCACTCCTTTTTGCCGGCGTTCATCGGCGCCAAGCCGTACCACCAGGCGTACCATCGCGGCGTCAAAATCATCGGCGCGACCGCGCATATCGTCACCGACGATCTCGACACCGGGCCGATCATCGCCCAAAGCGTCATCCCGGTGAATCATACCCACAGCGCGACCGCGATGGTGCAAGCGGGCAGGGACGTGGAAAAGGTCGTTCTGGCAAAGGCCGTGAAGCTGGCGCTCGAAGAGCGGGTTTTTTTGCACGGCAATCGAACGATCATCTTCGAGTAGGCGCATCCGTTCGCAAAGCCGACCTCTGTGCCTTAGTATAAGGCTCGAGGGCAACATTGCTCTCCGCCCTAATTTGAATTTCTCCGCAGAGCGCCACCTCGACGGCGTCGCCGTCTACGCAGTTGGATTGACAATATCGGAAGCATTGGATAAATCTTTTTGCATAAAATTTTTCATAAATTTACTAGGAGGCCGACATGGCTAAGGATTTGAGAACGTTTATCGCCGACTGCGAGCGCCAGCTGCCGGGCGAAGTGATCCACATCAGCAAAGAAGTCAATCCGGCAAACTATGATGTCACGGCGATCATCAAACATCTGGGAGCCCAGAAAAAGTTTCCCATCATTATTTTCGATAAGCCTTTGAACTTAAACGGCAAGGTCGGACCGATCAAACTGACGATGAACTGCGAGATCTCGCAGGGAAAAACCCAAATTGCCTTGGGCATGCCGCGCAACGCCACCCGGCCGCAGATGGCGGAAAAATGTCTGGAAATGGAAGAGCATCGGGTGCGGCCGACGATCATAAGCAAGAAGGATGCGCCGATTAAAGAAAACACCATGGTCGGCAAGGATGTGGATCTGTATCAGATTCCGATCATGCGCCACCACGAGATGGACGGCGGACCGTACATCGTCTTGTCGACGATCACAAAAGACCGCAAGTCGGGAATTTACAACCTGTCCTATCATCGCATGGAAGTGAAATCGAAGAACTCCACCGCGCTTTACGCCTCTCCGCGGCATCTTTGGAAAATTTTCAAGGACTACGAAGAAAACAACCTGGAGATGCCCGTCGCTACCGTCCTGGGGCATCACCCGGCGTTTCACATGGGCGCATGCTACAGCGGTCCTTTCGAAGTGAGTGAGTACGATGTTATCGGCGGCTATCTCGGTGAACCGCTGCGCTTGGTCGCTTCGGAAACTTTCGGCGACGATTTGTTGATCCCGGCGGACGCCGAAGTGGTGATCGAGGGTGTGCTCAAACCCGGACACCGCGTCGTTGAAGGGCCATTCGGCGAGGCGCCGGGCTACCTCGGACCGCAGCGCTATACGACTTGTGTCGAGTATGAAGTGCGCGCGATCAACTATCGCAATGGCGCTATGTATCAGTCAGTGATCACGCCGGAAGGCGACAAGCCGTGGATGGATCTGCCGCGCGAAGGCGCTTACCTGCGCCGCTGCCGCGAGGCGATACCGAACGTGACCGCGGTGTGCAAGCAGGGGCGTCACGCGCACTACAATGTTTTTATCTCGATGAAAAAGATGTCGGAAGGGGACCCCGGCCGTGCCGCCGCTGCCGCGTTAACCTTCGATCACACCAAGAACGTCTTCGTTTTCGACGACGACATCGACGTGTTCAATCCGACCGACATTCTATGGGCAATCGCGACCCGGGTCCAGCCCCATCGCCAGGTGTCGATCCTGCAACCGCTGTTCCGCGGCAATTTCCTCGATCCTTCGTTGGTCGATGAGATCAAGACTTCCGGGATGATCATCGATGCCACCAAGCCGCTGGACCGGCCGTTTTCTCCGGTGTCGAAGTGTCCCGACGAAGCAATGGCGCGTATCAAGCTGGAAGATTACGTTCCGGGCGAAGTGCTGCAACATATTCCGATGGACCGAACGACCTATTGGGCGTAAGCGGTTGCGGAAGCGAATTCTAGTTTAGGTTTTCAATGAGGAGGAACCATGGGTCAAGCGGTCGAAATTACCTGTCCAAGCTGTAAGAAAGTATTTGTCGTTAATCCCCATATGCTCGGCTCGGGAATGAATTTTCACTGTCCGTTTTGCAATCTCTATTTTCCTGAAAAAGACAGCCCGAAAATCCGCAAATAACGCGAGCCAGGCCGCGACGAGCGCTTCGCCGCGGCCTTTTTTTTATGATGAAACCCAAGCAAGGCTATACGACAGCGGGAACCAGCGCGCATCGAGTCGACGGCGTCGAGAAGGTCACCGGCAAAGCGGTCTACACCAGCGATCTGCAGTTTCCCGGCATGGCCCATGCGCGGATTCTGCGCAGTCCGGTGGCCCATGCCAAGCTCGTGAAGGTCGACGCGTCCAGAGCGAAGGAGTTGCCCGGCGTCATCGCCACGCTGACGCGCGATAATATCCAGGGGTTCAACTACAAGTACGGCGCGACTTACAAAGATCAATCCATCGTCGCCGTCGATAAGGTTCGCTACGTCGGCGATCCGGTGGCGGCGGTTTTGGCGGACGATCCGGCGACAGCGGAGCAGGCGCTGGAACTGATCGAGGTCGAGTACGAGGAGCTGCCCAAGGTCACCAATATCGAGGAGGCGACGGCTTCCGGTGCAGCGCTGGTGCACGAAGCCGGGGTGGCTCGAGCGGAGTTGCGCGGTTCGGTATACGGCGCGCCGGAAAGATTTAACGGCACGAATATTTGCTACTATTTAACCTTCGGCCGGAGCGATGTGGAAAAGGGCTTCGCCAAGGCGGATCATATATTCGAAGATACCTTTCGTTTTCAAAAGGTTCAGCACTATTCGCTGGAAGCACATAACAACGTCGCTTACTACGACGGGGACAAGCTTACCATGTGGGCCTCTTGCCAGGACCCGTTTACCTTGCGCGATCATCTCTCCGGCATTTTTCGCTTGCCGCTCAGCCACATACGGGTCATTGTCCGCTACGTCGGCGGCGGTTACGGCGGCAAGCTTTACGTCAAGGCCGAACCGATCTCGGCGGCGCTCACCTGGATGACGCGCAGACCGGTGAAGCTCCAGCTGTCGGTCAACGAAAGCTTCAAGACCGTGACCCGGCACCCGGCGCGCGTCACGGTAAAAAGCGGGGTTACCAACGACGGCAAGCTGATCGCCCGCGAGTGCCAGGTTTACATGGACACCGGCGCCTACGCCGATGCCGGTCCACGGGTCACGCAGAAGGCGGCTTATCGATCCCTCGGTCCGTACAAAATTCCCTACGCCAAAGTCGAAGCGTACGGTGTTTACACCAATACCGTGCCGGCCGGGGCCTTCCGCGGTTTCGGCGCGCTGCAGGTCACTTGGGCCTACGAATCGCAGATGGACATGATCGCCGAGCGGCTGGGCCTCGATCCGCTGGAATTTCGCTTGAAGAATTTGCTCAAGAAGGGCGATGTTTATACGACAGGCGACACGCCGGTGGACTGCGATCTCGAAGAGGGGCTTTTAAAAGTTGCCGACGCCATCCGCTGGAAGGAGAAAAGCGCCAAACCCAATCGCGCCAAGGGCATCAGCTGCTGCATCAAAGACGCCGGCGGCACTTACAAGGTAGCCGGTGCCACGGTCAAAATGTCATCGGACGGCAGCGTGGTCTTGCTCACCGGAACCGTCGAAGTGGGCCAGGGAGCGCGGACCGCGTTGAGCCAGGTGGTGGCCGAAGAACTTTCCATGCCCATGGAGCAAATCAGTGTCGCCCAGCTTGATACCGACGTGACGCCCTACGACATTTCCACCAGCGCCAGCAGCTCGATGGTTGTTATGGGTACGGCGGTGTTGCGCGCCGCCGAAGACGCCAAGAAGCAGTTGCTACAATGTGCCGCAAAGGTTCTCAAACAAAAAATAAGCAACCTCAGGTTGCACAACGGTCACGTCGTCGTGGGCGAAGGTCCGGCCCTTTCGTTCAGTAAAGTGATTGTTGACTTCTTTGGCAGCAAGGCCGGAGAAATCATTGGGAAAGGTCTCTACAAAGACAAGCGCAACGCCAAAGCGGTTTTGGGCTCGACGACAACCTTTTGGGAAGTGGGCTGGGGCGGAGTCGAAGTCGAAGTGGACCCGGAAACCGGCGTCATCCAACTGCTCAATTACGTTTCCGCCTGTGACGCGGGCAAGGCGATCAATCCCGAACAGTGCATCGGCCAGGATGAGGGCGCCGTCATGTTCGGTATCGGCCACACACTGATGGAGGAAATGGTTTACGAAGATGGCCAGTTATTAAACGGCAATCTGGTCGACTACCGAGTGCCACGATTCGACGATCTACCCGCAGGGTTGCACACGATCCTGATAGAAAACGGCAATGGCCCGGGGCCGTTCGGCTCGAAGGGAATCGGTGAAGGCGGGCTTTTGCCGGTGGCCTCGGCGGTAGCCAACGCGGTATCACGAGCGGTCGGCGTACGCATCCAGGAACTGCCTTTGACGCCGCCCAAGGTCTGGCGTGCGCTCCAAACTAAAGCAGCTGGTAATGTTTAACTTGAGATTAACTAAAGTGCTGCTTTAGCATCTTGTCGGTCCGCTTTTTTCCCACATTTGATCGAACTCATAGATCGAGAACCTCGCCGCAATTTTTGCAAGTGGCCAGAGCCGGATCGCTTTTGAGTGAGTCCGTGGCCTTCTTCACCGCATCTCCCGGATCGTCGAAGCGAACCTCAGTCTCATAAAGCCTGTTGCCGCATTTTTCGCATGGCCAGATGAATCGGTCGCTCTCGGCTTCGCTGCGCCTGCGTTCAACGACAAAAGTCCAAGACCCATTGGCGCGCCGCGGCGAGTGCGGCACGTGACCCGGCATCAGAAACAAATCTCCCGACTTTAGGACAGCGAGATTCGGCTTACCGTCGTTTAAATAATGCAGGTTAAGCTCGCCTTCGAGCTGATAAAAAATTTCATCGCCGGGATTGATGTGAAAATCCTTGCGCCGGTTGGGCCCGCGGGTGACGAAAGCGATGAAGTCCGAGTCCTGCCAAATGACCCGGCGCTGTCCCCAGTCGCCGCGGTTTTCATCGATCCATTTTTGCAGATTGAAGCCTTTTAAATGAGGAAACATAAAGCCTCCCTTACAGGATTATCACTATAGAATTGCGCCGCGAGGGGAATCAAGCTAAATCAGGCGAGTGCAATCCGTACAGAAAAAACGCGTGACGCTCGCTGTGGGGCGAGTCGGTGTAATTTCTGATACCCACGGTCTGCTCCGGCCCGAAGCGCTTGCGGCATTGAAAGGCTCTGAGCTGATCATCCACGCGCAGGCGACATCGATAAGCCGGGAAGTGTTGGAGTCCGAGACCGGGCTTTACTCATTACGGCGGCCGGTATTACGACGCCGAGACCGGGAGGTTTGTCTCCGCCGATCCCTTCGTCCAGACGATCTTCGATCCGCAAAACCTTAACCGCTACAGCTACGTCGTCAACAACCCCCAGAACTACATCGATCCGGACGGGTATTTCCAGGAGGAGGGGGGAGGGGTCAGGCCTGAGTATTGATTTATTTGACATTGAGTCTTCTCCACTGATACGGTGCCGGCATGGCGCGAAAGCCCCGAGTCGAGTTTGACGGCGCCTTCTACCACGTCATCGTACGCGGTAACCAGCGCCAGAGGACCTTTCACGACGAGCACGACCGCCAGAGCTACCTCCAACGCATCGAGTACTATCGCCAGCGCTACGGCTTTCGGCTCTATGCTTACGTCTTGATGGCCAACCACGTCCACATCCTGATCCAGACCAAGCGCGTTGGACTGTCCAAGATCATGCAGGGGATCCAAGGAAGCTACACCCAGATATTCAACCGCCGCCACCGCAAGGTCGGCCACCTGTTTCAAGGCCGCTACAAGGCGATCCTCTGTGACCGCGACGCCTACCTGCTTGAACTGGTGCGCTATATCCATCTCAATCCGGCTCGATTGAAAGTCCCCGAGAATCCGTGGCGCTATCGCTGGAGCAGCCACGGGGCGTATCTGGGCAAACCGGCTGCCGTCAAAGTCGACACCGAAGCAACGCTTGGCCAGTTTGGCTCGACCCTGGGAGCCGCCCGGCGGGGGTACCAGAGGTTTATCGAAGACGGGTTCAAACAGGGGCATAACGAAAAGTACTATGAGACCATCGACCAGCGCTTTTTGGGTGAAGAGCGATTTTTAAGCAAGGTGGCAGAGCGTAGCGAAGCCAGAGAAGTTGAGATAAGGGGAAATAAAGTGAGCTTTGCCCGGCTGCTCGAAGCGATTGCACAAGCCCACGATGTGAAAAGCGAGGTATTGCTGCACGTCGGGCGGCAGCGTCGATGGGTGGCCATGAGAGCGCAGCTGGTGTACCTGGCACGGCAACGGTGTGGACTGACGACGAAGGAACTAGGGCGGCGGCTGCATCGCGATGCGTCCATGATCAGCCGTCTCTATGCACGGTACGAGACGCATCGGGACGAGCCGACCGAGAAGAGACTCGCACGAATGTTGGCTAAATAGTCAATACTCAGGCCTGACACCAGATCCCTCGCTGAGCGACTCTGATGCCCTCTTCACGGCATCGCCCGGATCATCGAAGCGCAGCGCGGTTTCATAAAGCTTATTGCCGCACTTCTCACAGGGCCAGATGAAGCGGTCCATTTCCGCCCTGCTGCGCTTGCGTTCAACGACGAAGGTCCAGGAACCGTCGGCGCGGCGGGGCGAATGCGGGACATGGCCCGGCATGAGGAATAAATCTCCCGCCTTAAGGACCGCAAGATCCGGTTTGCCGCCGATAAAATAATGCAAGTTGAGCTCGCCTTCGAGCTGATAAAAAATTTCGTCGCCGGGGTTGAGGTGAAAATCTTTGCGCCGGTTGGGCCCGCGGGTAACGAAGGCGATGAAATCGGAATCCTGCCAGATCACCCGGCGCTGCCCCCAGCTGCCGCGATTTTCATCGATCCAATTTTGCAAGTTAAAGCCTTTTAAATGTGGAAACATAAGGCCTCCCTATCGTCGCCTCACTATAGAATTGCGCCGAGACGGGAATCAAGCTAAATCAGGCGAGTGTTCACGGGCAAAAATCAACGTCTAAGCTTGAAGTCAGGGCATGTCGGTCTGATCTCCGATACCCATGGACTGGTGCGGCCGGAGGCCTGCGCCGCGCTGCAGGGCTCCGAGGTAATTCTTCACGCAGGCGATATCGGCAAACCGGAAGTTTTGATGTCGCTCAAATCAATCGCGCCGGTGATCGCGATTCGTGGCAATAATGATCGGGACCCTTGGGCAAAAATCTTCCCCGACGTTTTGAATCTGCGGATCAATGGCGTCAAGATTCACGTTATCCACGACCTCCATGATATGGAGACCGATCCACTCGCCGGCGGCTTTAAATTGGTCGTAAGCGGCCACTCGCACAAGCCGAACGTGATCAAAAGAGCGGGAGTTCTCTTCATCAACCCCGGCAGCGCCGGCCCGCGCCGGTTCAAATTGCCGGTGACGGTAGCCCGGTTAAAGATTGACAGCAAAAATCTTAAGGCAAGAATCGTCGAATTAAAGATTTAGGCGAACTTTATTGACTTTGATTGCGTCCCACGATAATTAATCAAGAGAAACCTTTTAACCCGATCCTGTGAGATTGGAAAAGGCTCCATGAAAAATCTAATTCGACAAATAATTTGTGCTCAAAGACCCTCTCGGTAGGCCGGGAGGGTCTTTTTTTATCCATGGTGGACGAAAAACAAATCGTATTGGAGCAATCTGAACTGGGCCGGGCGATCGGCCGGATGGCGCATGAGATCATTGAAAAGTGTGTTGATCCGGACCAACTGGCGTTGATCGGCATTCGCTCGCGGGGCGTTCATCTGGCACGACGGCTGGCGCGGCGCATCGGCGAGCTGGGTAAACCGATGCCGCCGGTAGGCGTCATCGACGTGACACCGTTTCGCGACGATCGGGCGCAGGGCGAAACCGCCGCTCCAGCTACCGGCGTCGAGATCTCGACGCCGGTGGATGAAAAGACCGTGGTCTTGATCGACGACGTGATCTATCGAGGCCGTACCGTTCGCGCCGCAATGGAGGCAATCGAACGATTGGGCCAGCCCAAGCGGATTTGCGTCGCCGTGTTGATCGACCGCGGCGCCCGGGAGCTGCCGATCCGCGCTGATATCGTCGGCAAGAATCTCGACGCCGGCGACGGCTATCGGGTGAACGTGCGTTTACAAGAAGTGGACGGCATCGATCAAGTAACGTTGTCGAATTGGCAAGGGCAAAGCGGAAGTTAAATCGAGAATCTAAAGCGATGCGCAGTCTTATTTCCATCGCCGATTTGACCAACGACGAAATTGAAGAAATTTTTTCGTTGGCGGACAACGCCGATCAATTGCGCGCGGCCAAGGCCGCCAGCGGGCAGATCATGGCGACACTTTTTTACGAGCCGAGCACGCGGACCCGCTTATCTTTCGAGTCGGCGATGCAACGCTTGGGCGGTTCCGTGATCAGCTGTTCGGATATGAAAGCTTCGTCCACCGCCAAGGGTGAAACGGTTGCGGATACCGCGAAGGTGGTTTCAAGTTACGCCGATGTTTTGGTGGTGCGCCACAACTGGGACGGCGCGGTCCAGGCGATGGCTGAACATGCCGACGTGCCGGTGATCAACGCCGGGGATGGCGGCCATGAGCATCCGACACAGACTTTGTGCGATCTGTATACCTTGCGCAAGGAAAAAGGCGCGCTTAAAGGACTCACCGTGGTGGTATGCGGTGATCTCAAAAACGGCCGGACGATCCATTCGCTGGTGTTTGCCCTAGCGCGCTTCGGCGCCAACGTGGTTGCGTTAGCGGCTAACGGTATGGCGTTGCCGCAGTATGTCATCGAACGATTGGAGCGGGAGTATGACTACTCTCTGGCGCCGATGGCATCGGACGATCTGAGTGCCGTGGTGACGGAGACCGACGCGCTTTATCTGACGCCCAAACAGCCGCACCAGCTCGCGCTTTTTACTCAGGTGGATCAGGTGATTCAGTCGCGCTTAAATAGCATAGCTAGCGGCTTGCGCTACGACGCCTTTTACATGACTCGCAAGCAAAAGGAGCGCATGAAGGAGGGCACCACCGACAGCAGTTACCCGACCATCGGCGCGAAATTTCTGCGCGAGCAGCGTTTTCAAGACACCGTGGTGATGCATCCGCTGCCGCGAGTCGACGAGCTTTCGCCGGAAGTTGATAAAGACCGGCGCGGCATCTATTTCAAGCAGGCCGCCTACGGCGTGCCGGTGCGCATGGCCTTGCTCAAGTTTCTCTTCGATCGGCGTGAGGAGAGACCGAGCGTTAAAAATAGCCGTGCCACCTCGTACGAAAGCCCGGATCCGATCGGCCCGTTATGCCGCAATCCGAATTGTGTGACGCTCAAGGAGCCGGCGTCGAGCGCCGAGCGCTTCGAGATCCTCACGCTCGGCCAAGCCGATGCGTTGATTTTGGCCTGCGCTTATTGCGATCATCGCTTTAAAATCCAGATTGCCGGCAACGCCAAGTTAAAGCGCTACGGGGCTTTCGATGCCGCTCTGGCGCCGGCCCTCGGTGAATGGCTCAAAGACGGCGAGTTGGCGCTGTTCGACTCGATCAAGAAAGCCGAAGAGTTGGGTTACGAGCCTTTCAAAAGCGGGCCGCAACGGGTACTGATGGGCGGCGGCGAGATTCAAAGCGCTTTGGCGGAAATGAGCGGGCAGATCTTGCGCGATTGCCGCGACCCGGATCGTTTGCTGATTCTCGGCGTGCGCAGCGTCGGCTCCTATTTAGCGCAGCGCCTCGCCGCGGAAATTGAGAAGCGGGACCAGCGCAAGCCGGAATTGGCCGAAATCGAGATCTACGGCTCGGGAGATGGAATCCGTAGACTATCGCCGAGCGATCCGGAAGCGCCGGCGCTGAATTTGAAAGACCGCGAGATCATTCTCGTCGACGACGTTATCTATACCGGTCGAACGGTCAAGAGCGCGCTGAACATTATTTTTCGCCTCGGACGGCCCCATTCGGTGCGGCTCGCGGTGTTGATTGACCGCGGCCACCGCGAAGTGCCGGTGAAGCCCAATTATGTCGGTAAACATATTCCCAGCGCCGAGCAGGATCGCGTGCGCGTCAAGTTGCGTGAGATCGATCCTGAAAAGAGCGATCAAGCGGTCATCTATTCGATCATCAAGCCGGGCGAAGAATCGCACCGGCTGGCGCGCAAACCGGATCTGAGTGCGACCAAGTAGAGCTATGAAAGCGATTTTAGCACTGGCCGATGGGCGAATCTTTGACGGCTTGTCATTCGGCGCCGTCGGCGAGACGGTCGGCGAGGTTGTTTTCAACACCAGCATGACCGGTTACCAAGAGATTCTCACCGATCCATCCTACGAAGGCCAACTGGTGGCCATGACCTATCCACAGATCGGCAACGTCGGCGTCAATCCCGAGGACGTCGAGTCGCGCGGGCCGTTCATGAAAGGTTTTATCGTTAAGGAATACACGTCGCAGCCAAGCAACTGGCGCGCTACACAACCGCTCCATTCATACATGGAAGTCAATGGCGTCGTCGGCATCCAAGGCGTCGACACGCGCTCTTTGGTGCGCCACCTACGCGATCATGGCGCCCAAGAAGCGGCGATTTCGACGGTGACGGAAAATCCCGAAAAGCTTGTCGCCAAAGCCAAAGCTTCGCCGGGACTTATCGGCAAAGATCTCGTGCGTAATGTGACCTGCGCCGAAGCCTATGATTGGAATCAAGGCGGATGGCAGCTGGAAGGCGGCTACAAAGAACGGGACGGAGCAAAACCGGCAGGAAAGCGCAGAGGCAAGGGCAGCTTTATCTCGCCGGCGTATTTCGTCGTCGCCTATGACTACGGCATAAAGTACAACATCCTGCGCAAACTCGCCGAGGCCGGCTGCCGTGTCAAAGTGGTGCCCGCTGCCACTCCGGCCGAGGATGTTTTGGCAATGAAGCCGGATGGAATCTTTCTTTCCAACGGCCCCGGCGATCCTGATGCCGTGCCGTACGCCAAGGAAAACGTCGAAAAGCTGATCGGCAAAAAGCCAATCTTCGGCATCTGCCTGGGTCATCAGATTATGGGGCTCGCGCTCGGCGGCAAGACATACAAGCTCAAGTTCGGCCACCACGGTGCCAATCAACCGGTGATGGATTTAACCACGCGCAAAGTCGAGGTCACCTCGCAGAATCACGGTTTCGCGGTAGATGCCGATTCACTCAAAGGCGCCGTGGAAATCACGCACTTGAATTTGAACGACAACACCGTCGAGGGGCTGGAGCATCGCGAGCTGCCGATCTTTTCGGTGCAGTATCATCCGGAATCATCGCCCGGGCCGCATGACGCCGATTACCTGTTCAAGCGATTTACCGACCTAATGGCAAAACAAAAGAGCACGTAAGGATCCATGCCTAAACGGACCGACATCAATTCGATACTTCTCATCGGTGCCGGGCCGATCATCATCGGCCAGGCCTGCGAGTTCGACTATTCCGGCACCCAGGCACTGAAGGCATTGAAGGAAGAGGGCTATAGGGTTATTCTCGTCAACTCCAACCCGGCGACGATCATGACCGATCCCGGATTCGCGTCGCGCACCTATATCGAGCCGATCACCACGGATGTCGTCGAAAAAATCATCGCCAAGGAGCGGCCCGACGCGATCTTGCCGACCCTGGGCGGCCAGACGGCATTGAATCTCGCCATCGATCTCGCGGAAAAGGGAATCCTCGAACACCACGGCGTCGAGATGATCGGCGCCAAAATCGATTCGATCAAAAAAGCCGAAGACCGCGATCTGTTCAAAGAAGCGATGCGGCGGATCGGCCTCGACCTGCCGCGCAGCGGCTACGCGCGCAGCATGCGCGACGCCGTGCGCATCCAAAAGCGCTTGAACTTTCCGGTGATCATCCGCGCCTCGCGCACTCTCGGCGGCAGCGGCGGCAATTTCGCCTATGCTGCGGAAGATTTCAAAGAAGTGGTTCAAGCGGGCTTGAGCATCTCGCCGGTGCATGAAGTCTTGATCGAGGAATCCGTGCTCGGTTGGAAAGAATTCGAGCTAGAGGTCATGCGCGATCACAAGGATAACGTGGTGGTCATCTGCTCGATCGAAAACTTCGATCCCATGGGCGTCCACACCGGCGACTCGATCACGGTGGCGCCGGCACAGACCCTAACGGATAAAGAATATCAAATTATGCGCGATGCGGCGCTGAGAGTGATCCGGGAGATCGGCGTCGACACGGGCGGCTCGAACATCCAATTCGCGGTCAACCCGGGTGACGGGCGCATGGTGGTGATCGAAATGAACCCACGAGTCTCGCGCAGCTCGGCGCTCGCCAGCAAGGCGACCGGATTCCCCATCGCGAAGATCGCCGCCAAGTTGGCGGTGGGCTACACACTCGATGAAATTCGCAACGACATCACCCGGGAAACGCCGGCCTGCTTCGAGCCGACTATCGATTATGTGGTGGTGAAAATTCCCCGTTTTACCTTCGAGAAGTTTCCCCAGGCCCAAGACCTCTTGACGCCGCAGATGAAATCGGTGGGCGAAGCGATGGCCATCGGGCGGACGTTTCAGGAGTCGCTGCAAAAAGCCATGCGCTCGCTGGAGACCGGCTCTTTCGGATTCGAACCGAAGGTCGATCTGTCAGAAACAAATCGCGCGGGATCGATCAAGGTCGTTCGCGAGAAGCTTGCCCAACCCAACGCACAGCGGCTTTGGTACCTCGGCGATGCCTTCCGCCTCGGCATGACGACAAAAGATATTTTCGAGCATTCGGCCATCGACCCCTGGTTTCTCGACAAGGTTCGCGGGATTATCGCAACCGATGCCGAGATTTCCAGCCTAAAGGGAAAATTTGCCCAACTGGATGCGAGCTTGCTGCGGCGCTGGAAGCAAATGGGCTTCGCCGATGCGCGAATTGCCAAGCTGATCGGCGCCGGCGAAGCCGAAGTGCGCCGCGGGCGCAAGGAAAACGGCGTCGAGGCGGTGTTCAACTCGGTGGATACCTGCGGCGCGGAATTTCAAGCGTTCACGCCTTACCTTTATTCGACCTACGAAGGGGAGGACGAATCGAATCCGACGGCGCGCAAAAAAATCATGATCTTAGGCGGCGGGCCCAACCGCATCGGCCAGGGCATCGAATTCGACTACTGCTGCGTGCACGCCGCCTTCGCTCTTAGAGAAGAAGGCTTCGAAACCATCATGGTCAATTGCAACCCGGAGACCGTGAGCACGGACTACGACACCTCCGACAAGCTCTACTTCGAGCCGCTGACCATGGAAGAGGTGATGAACATCGTCGATCGGGAAAAGCCGGATGGCGTGATCGTTCAATTTGGCGGCCAGACGCCGCTCAAGCTCGCGCTGCCCTTGGAACAGGCCGGTGTGCCGATCATCGGCACCTCGCCCGACAGCATCGACCTGGCCGAAGATCGGGAACGGTTTTCCGGGCTGCTCGATCGTCTCGATATCAAACAGCCCGACAACGGCATCGCCCGTTCCTACGGCGAAGCCTTCAAGATCGCCGAAGGCCTGGGCTATCCGATCTTGGTCCGCCCCTCCTATGTGCTCGGCGGCCGGGCCATGCAGATCGTCTACGACGGCGCGGCGTTGGAAGACTACATGACCCACGCCGTGACGGCTTCGCCGGAGCATCCGGTGTTGATCGACAAATTTCTCGACGACGCCATCGAAGTGGACGTCGATGCGCTGGCCGACGGCGACGACGTCGTCATCGGCGGCATCATGGAGCATATCGAGCGCGCCGGGGTTCACTCCGGCGACAGCGCGTGCAGTTTGCCGCCAAAATCCATCGGCGCAGCGGTGCAAAACGAGATTCGCCGCCATACCCACGCTCTGGCCAAAGCGCTCAACGTGCGCGGCTTGATGAACCTGCAGTTCGCCGTGCAAGGCAGCAATGTCTTTGTTCTCGAGGTCAATCCGCGGGCTTCCCGGACCGTGCCCTTTGTGAGCAAAGCGATCGGCGTGCCGCTGGCGAAAATCGCGGCGCGGATCATGGTTGGCAGAAAGCTCAAAGAACTCGGCGTGACGCGGGAAATCAAACCGCAACATGTTTCGGTCAAAGAAGCGGTCTTTCCGTTCAACAAATTTCCCGGCGTGGATACCCTGCTCGGCCCGGAGATGAAATCCACCGGCGAAGTGATGGGTATCGACAGCTCCTTCGGCATCGCCTTCGCCAAAGCTCAGCTGGGCGGCGGCATGCGGCTGCCGAGTACCGGCGCGGTTTTTATCAGCGTGCGCGACGAAGACAAGCCCAGCGTCGCGCCGGTGGCAGAAAAACTTTTTCGCGCCGGTTTCGAAATCGTCGCCACCCGCGGTACGGCGGCGCATTTCGCGGCGCGCGGCATACCCGCCGAGACGGTGAACAAGGTCAAGGACGGCAGCCCGCATATCGGCGACCGAATTAAAAAAGGTGAGATCGCCATGGTGATCAACACGCCCACCGACGCTCACTCGCACGCCGACTCCTATCACATTCGCCGTTGGGCGCTGGATTATCAGGTGGTGTACTTTACCACCATCGCGGGGGCCGAGGCGGCCGCCGAAGGCATCGAGTATTTAAAACAGCGCGACTTCGACGTCAAAGCGCTGCAAGACTACCAAACGCCGGTCTTGCCGTGAAGCGCCCGAATGCTGGCGCAGAGAATGAAAAAAAATGAGCGGGCTCTGGCGCGTCTTGACGAACGCAGCGTCGTAATCCCAGAGAGCAGTTGCGTCCCATGCGCCCGGGAGTTCAGCAAATAAAATCTCCACGTCAACGGCCTTGTCTTGAAACCCGCCGGATCGTCGCCAAGAGTTAATCGGCCCAGCGAAATCCCATCAGCCGGCACAAGCCGGCGGCGGCGCGTCCTGGATGCGCCGATTCAATTTCTCAAGGGTGTCGGCCCCAAGCGGGCCGCGCAGCTGGAAACGTTTGGCCTCAAAACCATCGAGGATCTGCTCTATCATCTGCCGTTTCGCTATGAGGATCGCCGCCAGATCAAAAAGCTCGCGGTCGCATTGCCGGGTGAAGAAGCGAGCTTTATCGGCCGCCTGATCGCGCTGCAGAACCGGTATATTCCGCGCCGGCACAGCCAGATGTTGCTCGGCGCCCTGCAGGACGACAGTGGGAGTATCGACCTGGTCTGGTATCGCGCGCCCAAGTTCCTAGTCGACGGCCTGGTCAAAGGCCAGATCCTGTTGGTGCATGGCAAAGTAGAGATCGGGCTCCATGGGCACCCGCGTCTCAGTCATCCGGATTTTGAAGTGATCGATAGCGAAGACGCCGCCCCATTGCAGCGTATCCTGCCGGTTTATATCCATCCGGCCGGCCTTTCCTTGACCTGGCTGCGCGGCTTGATGGGGCAGGCGTTGCAAGAATATCGCGACGACGTGGCGGATTGTCTGCCTGCCGAGGTCAAACGGCGCCAGGGCTTGATGCCCATGCGCCAAGCTCTGGCGCAGCTGCACGAGCCGGATTCGGATATTGAAATCGAGTCGTTGAACGATTTCTCCTCGGCGGCCCATCGCACGATAATCTTCGACGAGCTTTTTTATCTCCAGCTCGGCCTGGGATTGAGAAAACGGGCGCGCTCCAACAGCGCGGCGGTTCGCTTGTCTCCTCGCGGCGCCAAGCTGGCAGAGCGCATGATCGCATTGTTGCCGTTCAAGTTGACCGGCGCCCAGGAGCGTGTGCTCAGCGAAATTTGCGCCGACATGGCCGGCGACCGGCCCATGCAGCGCCTGGTCCAAGGCGATGTCGGCTCGGGGAAAACCATGGTGGCCTGGTTCGCGTCGCTCGCCGCCATCGAGCACGGCTGCCAAGCCCTGTGGATGGCGCCCACCGAGCTCCTCGCCGAGCAGCACTACCGCAACTTAAAACCGTTCGCCGACGAATTAAAAATTCCCTCGGCGCTGCTGACGGCCGCGACTCCGGCCAAAGAAAAAAGATCTTTACTGCAGGCCATCGAGCAAGGCGACGTCGCCTTTGTCGTCGGTACCCACGCCCTGATCCAGCAGGAAGTGCGCGCGCCGCGCATGGGCTTGGGTGTCATCGACGAGCAGCATCGCTTCGGAGTCCTGCAGCGCCTGTCGTTGCAGCGCTTGGTAAGCGGTACGAATGCGCCGTCGCCGTTGAGCGGACAGCCGCATATGCTGCTGATGAGCGCGACGCCGATTCCGCGCAGCCTCGCCATGGTGCTCTACGGCGACATGGAAGTCTCTTTCATCGATGAAATGCCGCCGGGCCGGACGCCGGTGCAGACCCTGGTATTCAACGAACGCGAGCGGCGCCAGGCGTACGGCCTTGTGCTCGAACAGCTAAAGCATCGCCATCAGGCCTTCGTGGTCTTGCCGCTGGTGGAAGCCTCCGAACAACTGCAGCAGGTGCGCGACGCCACGCAGATGGCTGAGAAGATGGGCCAGACGCTGTTTAAAGACTTCGGCATAGGACTGGTGCACGGTCGACTAAAGGCCGAGGAGCGCGACGAAATCATGCGTGCTTTTCGCGACGGCAAGCTGGGAATTCTGGTTGCCACCACGGTCATCGAAGTTGGCATCGATATTCCCAACGCCACCGTCATGGTGGTCGAGCATGCCGAGCGCTTCGGTTTGGCGCAATTGCACCAACTGCGCGGCCGGGTCGGACGCGGCAAGGCGCCCGGTTATTGCTTGTTGATCAACCGCGGCGCGGCAAACCCGTTGGCTAGCGCGCGCCTGCACGCCATGGAAAAGGAGCATGACGGGTTCAAGATCGCCGAGGCGGATCTCAGGCTGCGAGGCGCGGGAGAATTACTCGGCACGCGCCAGTCCGGGCTGGCGGATTTTCACCTGGCGAGTCTGGCGCGCGACGGCCATTTGCTCACCGAAGCGCGCAAAGAAGCTCTAGCCTGGCTCGAAGGGGACCCGCGCTTGGCGCGGCCGGAGTCAGCGGGGATGAAAGAACTGTTGCGCCATCGATGGGGCGCGTGCTTACAGCTGGGTGCGGTGGTTTAGCCAGGCCAGCCGAGAAGTGTTTAGTTGCACCGATTCTGACGATAGCTTATAAAAAGAGGTTGTAATATTGCTTCGAGAAAGGATCGGGTAGCGACGCGTGGAATTTCAGCGCATCAAGCGGCTGCCGCCCTACGTCTTCAGCATCATCGACGGCATGAAGATGGAGGCCAGGCATCGGGGTGAGGACATCGTCGATTTCGGTATGGGCAATCCCGATCTACCCACGCCGCCGCATGTGGTCGCCAAGCTGGTCGAGGCGGCAAGCAAACCGCAGAACCACCGCTATTCGGTCTCGCGCGGTATCTACAAGCTGCGTCTAGCGATCGTCGGTTGGTACAAACGGCGTTACAACGTGGATCTCGATCCCGACAGCGAGGCTATCGTTACGATCGGCGCCAAAGAGGGCATCTCCCACTTGGCCTGGGCGACCATCGATCCCGGCGACGTGGTGCTCTGCCCCAGCCCGACCTATCCAATTCACCAATATGCCGTGGTGCTGGCGGGCGGCGATTTGCGCTGCATCCCGCTGACTACCAGCGAAGCCTTCTTCGGCCATCTCGAAGAAGCGATCCGCCAGACTTGGCCTAAGCCGAAGATGCTGATCATCAGCTTTCCCCATAACCCGACCACAGAAGTGGTCGACCTCGGATTTTTCGAACGAGTCGTCAAGACTGCCCAGGAACATGGGTTTCTTGTGATTCACGACCTCGCCTACGCCGATCTGACCTTCGACGGTTATCAGGCACCGAGCTTTCTGCAGGTGCCGGGCGCCAAGGATGTCGGCGTGGAATTTTTCTCGCTCTCGAAGAGTTACAACATGCCCGGCTGGCGCGTCGGTTTTTGCGTCGGCAACAAGGAAGTAATCCATGCCCTGGCGCGCATCAAGAGCTATCTCGATTACGGGATTTTTCAGCCGATTCAGATTGCCGCCATACAGGCTCTGAATGGACCGCAGGATTGCGTCGAGGAAATCCGCCTGGTGTACGAAAACCGGCGCGACTCCCTGATCGAAGGTCTCGAACGCGCGGGTTGGCATGTTCCCAAGCCTAAGGGGACGATGTTCGTCTGGGCCGAGATTCCCGAGCCGGCGAAGAAAATGGGCTCGGTGGAGTTTGCCAAATATTTGCTGCAAGAGGCTCAGGTTGCGGTATCGCCGGGAATCGGCTTCGGCCAATACGGCGACGAGCATGTACGCTTCGCCTTGATTGAAAACGAGCACCGCACCAAGCAGGCGGTGCGCAAAATCAAAAAGGCGCTGGGAAAACTGCTCGATTAGCCGGTAGCTAAATTTCTCTCGAATAATATCAAAGGTCCGATATGGCATCAGCGAACCCACCGCATAAAGTCGGCGTCGGCCTGCTCGGCTCCGGCGTGGTCGGCGAGGCGATCCAAGACATTCTCTTTCGTCGCTTAAAAGACGAATCGAACGGCGAGATCCAGCTCGAGCTCCGTAAAATTTATACCCGCAATCCCATAGGCAAGAAGTGGTTCGGCAAACGGCGCAAGCTCTTTACCCGCCGCGCCGAAGATGTGATCGATCACCCGGAGGTCGATATCGTCATCGAGGCGCTGGGCTTTCAATCCGCGACCCATCTACCGCAGTTTCGCGATTACATTTTGCGCGCCTTTCGCAACGGCAAGTCCGTCGTTACATCGGACAAGGCGGTGCTGGCGCGCTACGGGAAAGAAATATGGGCCGCGGCAAAAAAGACCGGCCAGCAGCTGCGCTTTGAAGCCTGCGTCGGCGGCGGCATTCCGGTGATTCGCTCTTTGAGCGAGAGCTTTGCCGCCGAAGAGCCCGAGGCGATCTTCGGTATCGTCAACGGCACCTGCAACTACATCCTTTCGCAGATGGAAAAAAGCGGCAAGCCCTACGCCGAGGCACTCAAGGAGGCCCAGCAAAAGGGTTACGCCGAGACCAACCCGGCATCGGACGTAAACGGCAGCGACGCCGAGGCGAAGTTGTTGCTGCTCAGCATGGTCGGCTTTGGCCTGCAGTTGCAACCTGGGCAAATCTGGCGCAAGGGCATCGAAGATATTCAAGCGGTGGATTTTCGCTACGCCGGGCGGATCGGCGGCAGCACCATCAAGCAGCTCGCGGTGGCCCGGCGCCGGGGGTCGGCGGTACAAGTCTTCGTCTCGCCGGCGCTGGTGCCAAGAGACAATTTTCTCGCCCGTGTCGACGGCGCTACCAACGCCATCTGCTTCGCCGCCAAAGGCAGCAGCGCCGGCCGCGGCGAGCGCGATTGCGACTATGTTTTGGTCGGTCCCGGGGCGGGCGGCGGTCCGACGGCGGTGGCGGTTCTCGGTGATGTCTGCGAGCTGGCTCGCGCCAGCCGAAAATTTAGCGGCGCGCCGGCTCTCGTGGCGCCGGGGCGGCTTAAGCTCCAGGCCGAAGACGATATCGAAGTGCCTTTTTATATTCGCTTTGTGGTGAAAGACCGCGCCGGTATCGTTGGAGACATCGGGCGAAGCTTCGGCCGCATCGGTGTCAATATTTCAGAAATCTGGCAATTGAGGCATGTGGAGGAAGAGCTTGAGGGCTTTGCACAGAACTATCAGCTCAAGCATAAATCGACGGAGATCTTGCCCTTCGTTATGACCCTGGAGAGCACCTCGCTGCGGCAAATGCGCCGGGCGCTGGATTCCATCCGCCGACGTGACTATATCCTGGTGGAGCCCGTTTGGTTTCCGATTTGGGGCGGGAAATGATTGGGACGGTAGCGGAACGAGAGCCATTTCGGTCGCTCGGCTGATCGTTTGCGAAAGCAGGAATTAGGAATATGAAATACATCATCCTTCAAGGCGACGGCATGGCGGATTATCCGCTCGATGTGCTAGGCGGCAAGACACCCCTGGAAGCGGCCCGAACGCCGAACATGGATTGGTTGGCGCAGTATGGCGTGTTCGGCATCGCCCACGTGATTCCAGAAGGCTTCTCGCCGGGCAGTGATGTCGGCAACATGAGCATTATGGGCTACGATCCGGCGGTGTATCACACCGGCCGCTCGCCGCTCGAAGCGGCGAGCATGGGTGTGGCGTTGGGGCCGAACGATATCGCGTTTCGCTGCAACTTGGTGACGCTCGGCGGCGCGGGCGCGGAAATTTTCATGGAGGACTTCACCAGCGGCCATATATCCACCGAAGAAGCCGCGGAGCTGATCCGCGATATCGGTCATGAGCTGAGCGGTGGCGGCATCGAATTTTTCCCCGGCGTGAGCTACCGCCACCTAATGGTCTGGCGCGACGGCAAGGAAAATATGGAGACCACACCGCCGCACGATATCACCGACCAAAGAACCGCCGGCTATATGCCCAAAGGCGATGGGGCGGATCGCTTGTTAGAACTGATGGGCAACTCGCAAGGCATTCTGGCCGAGCATGCAATCAACAAAAAACGCCAAGCCGCAGGGCAACGGCAAGCGACTTCGATCTGGCTTTGGGGCCAGGGTAGGGCGCCGCAGTTGCCGCCGCTGACCAAACGCTTCGGCATCAAAGGCGGGGTCATTTCCGCAGTGGATATCATCCACGGGTTGGGAGTTTATGCCGGATTGGAGCGCATCGACGTGCCGGGCATCACCGGTTTCCTCGATACCAATTATATCGGCAAAGGCGAGTACGGCGTACGCTCGCTGGAGAAAAACGATCTGGTGTTTATTCACGTCGAGGCTACCGACGAGGCCGGCCACATGGGCGATGTCGAAAAAAAGATTCAAGCGCTGGAGGATTTCGATGAGAAGGTGGTCGGCACGGTGCTCAAAGGCATGGCGCAGCGCAAGGATTTTCGCATTCTTTTGATGCCCGATCATCCGACCGCAATCGCGCTCAAGACCCACGTGGCCGAGCCGGTGCCGTTTGTTTTATATTCGGCGGAAACGCCGCAGAACAACGGTGCCGTCGGTTATAACGAGAAAGACGCGTTGAAGACTGGAATCGTAGCCAAAAAAGCTTATCGCTTGATGGACGCTTTGATCCAAGGGAGACCGACATGGACCGAAACTTAGCATTGGAAGCCGTACGTGTGACCGAAGCGGCGGCGCTCAATTGCGCGCGCTGGACCGGGCGCGGCGACGAGAAGGCCGCCGATCAAGCGGCGGTGGACGCCATGCGCAAGGCGTTCGACGCCCTGCAAATCGACGGTACCGTGGTGATCGGCGAAGGCGAGCGCGATGAGGCGCCGATGCTTTACATCGGGGAAAAAGTCGGCTCGGGCGGACCCAAGGTCGATATCGCGCTCGATCCTCTCGAAGGCACGACGATCTGCGCCACCGGCGCGCCCAATGCGTTGGCGGTCATCGCCATGGCCGACGGCGGCAACTTGTTGCATTGCCCGGACACCTACATGGCCAAGATCGCCGCGGGGCCCATCGGCAAAGGGGTGGTCGATTTGGATCGATCGCCGACGGAGAATCTGCGTGCGCTGGCCGAAGCCAAGCGCTGCAAGGTTGAAGATCTCACAGTGATTATCTTATTGCGACCGCGCCATGAGGCGCTTATCCAGGAAGTGCGCAAAGCCGGCGCGCGCATTCGCTTGATCGGCGACGGCGATGTCTCCGCCGCGATCGCTACGACCAAACCCGAGACCGGCATCGACTTGCTGCTGGGCATCGGTGGCGCGCCGGAAGGGGTACTGGCGGCGGCGGCACTACGTTGCATCGGCGGCGAATTTCAAGGACGTTTGGCGCCGCGCAACAACGAAGAAATCGAACGGGCGAAGAAAATGGGGGTGGCGGATATCAAGCGAAAGTTCAAAATCGACGAGTTGGCCGCGGGCGAGGTCATGTTTGCCGCCACCGGGGTTACGGACGGAGACTATCTGCAAGGGGTTCATGCCTTTCCCGGTGGCGCGACCACCCAATCCGTGGTCATGCGCTCCAAAACAAAAACCGTCCGGATCATAAACGCAACTCATCATTTCGACAGCAAGCCGATCTACTAACCCGGGAGCGCCCGATCACAAGCAGCGCCGGAATTTTTCCCGGTCGCATGGCTCCAAGGGGGCCGGGCCGGAAGCCCGTTTCGAGAAGCTCACTCACCATGGCACGCAAGAAGAAGCGAAAAACCGGTTGGTTTAGAATCCTGCTCTTGTTCCTTCTCGTTCCTCTGACCGTGTGGTTTGCGGCGTTGGTCATTTGGTTTTATTGGTACGATCTCAACAGTTGGTTAAGGCCGGATCACCTCCGTCGAGCTCAACCGAGTGCGGCGCGGCAACGCGAACCTGACGAAAAACGTGAAACCAGCGCGGCAAAGCAACCCAAAGAGCGCATCCTCGATGACGATCGAAAAACACTGGAAGATATTCTCAAGCGCCATAATTGATCGGCGTTTAGGGTCGGCGCTTTCCAAGAGATAATTTTGGGCGGGCGTTGTCCCCGAAGCGTCATGAGCTCCGTGGCTAAATCCGGCACAGGCGCGACTTCTCATTGCAACGCCCCGGCGAATATGAGGCACACAGTTGGCGAATCTCAAGCCCGGTTTGAAGGGGCGCTGTAGCGATGATATTTTACTTCGTGTTCCCATGAACTTTTGGCGCCAAATTCCTAAGCCGATCATCGGCCTGTCACCCATGGACGGCGTGACCGATGCCTCGTTTCGTTTCATTACGGCGAAACATGGCGGGCCGGACGTGACGTTGACGGAGTTCGTCAACATCCAATCGGCCGTCTATTCACCTCACCTATTGCTCAAAGATTTTGCTTATGCGGAAATCGAGCGTCCCGTGGTCGCGCAGATTTACGGTCGGACACCGGAGTTGTTTTACAAAGTCGCGCATATCGTCGGGGAGCTCGGTTTCGACGGCCTCGACATCAATATGGGTTGTCCGGCAAAAAAAGTGGCGGCGGCCGGTTGCGGCGCGGCGCTGATTCGCACGCCCGATCTGGCGCGCGACATCCTGCGTGCAGCCAAGCGAGGCATCGAGGATTGGTGCAACGGGCAGAGCCTCGAAGATCTCGACTTTCCCGGTGAATTCATCGAACAAATCGAAGAGACCCATCGACGGCGCAGCGGCGGCGAAGGAGTGATCGAGAAACGGCTGATTCCGGTCTCAGTGAAAACGCGTTTAGGATACGATCGCGTCCTCATCGACGATTGGTTGCAAACATTACTGGCCGAGCAGCCTGCGGCGGTTTCACTTCATGGCCGCACCTTGGAACAGGGTTACAGAGGCGAGGCCGACTGGGATGCGATCGGCCGGGCCGTGGAGAGTGCCAAGGGCTCCGGGACGCTAATCCTCGGTAACGGCGACTTGCAGGATTTGCGCGACGTTTATCTCCGTGTGCGGCAGACTCAAGTCGACGGAGTGTTGATCGGCCGCGGTGCGCAAGGCGATCCCTGGCTTTTCCGTGACAAAGAAGCACTCAAAGACGCCATGGGCCGGGGCGCCGGGTTCATTCCTCATGCTCAGCCGGTTGAACTCGCGGTAAGATTTGCCGTCCTCGTCGAGCACAGCGAACATTTCGAAGCGCTCAACGGGCGGGCTCGATTCGTCGCGATGCGCAAGCACCTGACTTGGTATTGCCGCAATTTTCGCGGCGCCGCGGAAATGCGCGCTCAGTTGACTCGGGCGAATAACGCTGGCGAAGTGCGCGCCTGCCTGGCGGCATTTCAGGCGCAGAGCCGTGAACCTGTGCCGGGTTACTCGGATTCACCGCGGGCGCCGGCTTTTTCTCTCTCGCCTTGACACTAGATATTTCATGCGACTGATTCTCGCCTCCAGTTCGCCGCGCCGCAGTGAGATCTTGGCGCTGCTCGGATTGCCTTTCGAAGCGATCACCCCGGAGTTCAACGAACGGGTTTCCGCGCAAACTTCGATCGAAGAGGAAGTTCTTGGCTTTGCGCTGGGGAAAGCGCGCTCGGTGGCGATTGACAATCCGCAAAGCACGATCATCGGCAGCGATACGATGATTCTTCTCGACGGCGCGAAGATCGGCAAGCCGCGCGACACGGCCGACGCCGCACACCTCTTGCGTTCGCTTGCCGGCAGGCGGCATGAAATTTTTACCAGCGTGGTCATTCTCGACAACGACAACAGGCCGCCTCTCGCGATCATCGAAAAGGTTTCGGTGCACATGCGGCCGTACGGGGAAGGGGAGATCGAACGCTATCTTACGTACGGCGAATCGCTGGATAAAGCGGGTGCATATTCCATTCAGGGGGAAGGCCGCAAGCTGATTGACACCATTTCGGGCGATTACCTCGCCGCGGTTGGACTGCCGCTCAAGCCGATCGCGGGTTATCTTGCCGGCCGTGGTATTGAGCTGCCGCGCGATGTCGATCAATTGTATGAGGCGAGAGATTTTTTAAATTGGCGGAGTTTCGATTGACGGCGTGGCCGGCGCGCCTCGGTTCGGCTTGGCACCGGTGGCGAGTAAGCGCTCACTGGCGGGCCGCGCGAACGGTTATCTGGGTCGCCGAGAGCGTACCGTCGGTATTGCGGGGTCCTCGGAGTGAGACCTCCAGGCCGGTCTTCAATGCTTCCCGGTTGCGCACGACTCGTTTAACGACCGGAATATCCGGCGGCACCACCACCTTAACCTCGCCGCCTTTATATTTGAGCGTCATGATTCTGCCTTTGACATTCTGAACGGTGACATCTTCAACCCGCTCGACGTTGGCGTTGGTCATAGTCGCACCGCTTTGTGGTGCCGAGCCAAGCGGACGATGGCCCTCGCCGGTGCCGCGCTGATCTTCCGAAAAGACATGGACTTCGGACGCTAAGAAATTGCCGTCCGGCTGTTTTGTCGCTGTGGTGCCGAGATACATGCCTCCGGCAATCTCCGATAACCGAATTGCCTCCTCGACGCGGATGACCGTCTTGTCCGTCAGAACGGCTTTGACCGCGCCACCTGGACCTGCAATGGTCAGCTCCCGCCCCTTGAGTGCCGTGATTTTGCCCCGCGTCACTGAGGCGGCACGCGTTTGGGCTTCGATGCCGGAACTCAGGCCCAACACTAGGCTGAGCCACGCCAGTAGCGGGATAGCTACGGCCTTCATGGTAGTTGACTGATGCATGGTCTGTGACCTCGGTCCACGTATAGGCCATCAGCCAATTCGCTTCAAGCTAGGCAAGGGCCAATTCGGCTGGGCCGGCACAACATGCGCACGGGCCGGGACACAACTGTACGCTTTGGTTCGTTATTTATGGCCAACGTCGACAAATTTTGTTCATTATATGCGGCACCGTCGGAATGCTTTTGACGTAAATTAAGCTACTTATGATTGGTACGGAGCTTGCTCGTCTGATTTTACAGACTGTTATGAAATCAGCGACAAGCTACGGAGAGCACGATCAGAACTGGCATTGGCCGGAGAAAACCTGGTTCCGGGAGCGCCTTAATGCGGTGAAAGCCCTGGAGCACGAGCAACGCAGAAAAGTCATGGTCAGCGGGAAAAAACCCGAACAAGATCGACCCTCAACCAGGGCCGACAACAGCAAACTTAAGATCGACTGACGCCTCGACAGCTGTTCAGGTATCCCTCCCGACGCCACTTTAATTTTCTAGCGTTCATCCGACCATGCCAATCCTACCGATCGGTTCAGCGAAGGGTTTCCCCTCCTTGGGCAGTGAAACATCGAAAACATGTATGATCCCGTGCCGACTATCGCATAAATCCGCAAGCGCCGATCAAATCGATCAAGCTTGACTCCCGCGGCAAACGAATCCTCCAGCTTGAGCGCTGTCTCGGCAAGCTCGCCATTTCTCAGCCAGACGGCATAGGGCTTCGCACCTGATCACGCACGCCTCTGATAGCATCAAAGATTTTTTTCAACTTTGTTGAACGCGCGCTTTCCTTTAGCGGCGGTTGTCTACTCATGTTCAAGGCTCTTGCGTGTTTGTTGTTAGTCATCGGATCTCAAGAGCCCGCATCGGTTCAAGGTAAATTCTTAGCTGACGGTGTTGATCCGTCGGAACAGAAAAAGGTAAAAAGGACAACCGCGATGCTCATCCTGAAAGCGCGTACAGAAGCGGGTTCCGACTCTACGGCTTGTAAATTTTCCGGCGCGGTTGTAAGCGAAGCTAGTTGCCCGTTGAAAAAAGGGCAGCAAGGGTCGCCGGAGCGCGGCGCATTTCAAAGAATGAAATAGTTCGAAAACATCGTGAGGGAGGAAAATCGATGGCACAAACAACGGTAAATCTCGACGGCAACTGGGATCTGGAAGCCGACGTGGTGGTGATCGGTTCGGGCGCGGCGGGGCTGCCGGCGGCGATCAAAGCGGCGAACGCCGGCGCTGCGGTGATCGTCGTCGAAGCCAATTACGACGTGGGCGGGCATGCGATCATCAGCGGCGGCAATGTGCCGCTCGGGGGCGGAACCAGCGCGCAGAAAAAATACGGCATTAAAGATTCGCCGGACACCGTTTTCTCGGATCTCACCGATTGGACCATCGTGCAACCCAACGGCTGGCCGGATTACCGTTATAACGATCGCGAAATTATGCGCTCGTTTGCCGACCATTGCGCGGCGACCTATGAATTTCTCGTGGAAAACGGCGTGGAGTTCAAAGACATACCGCCCGACAATCAAGGCGGGCATAACCTCGGCAATTCCGCGCCACGGGAGAATCATGCCTTTTGGACCAAGGGGGCGGGCTATGAAAGTCCCAACAACCGCGCCGGAACCGGCGTCATCAGGCCGCTGGAAAACAGCGCGCGGGCCAAAGGCGTCAAGTTCTTGCTGAACTACAAGATGACCAGTTTCATCCGCGAAGGAAAGAACGCGGGGCGCGTAACCGGCATCACCGCTCAATACACGCCGCGCATCATGCCGGGGCAGTCGACACCGCTCAAGAGTTTCCGCTCCGACGGTAACATCGAGAGTACCCAGCCGGCGATGCGCATCCGCGCCAAGAAAGCGGTCGTCGTCGCTACCGGCGGCATGACCAGCAACGTAAACTTCCGGCGCATGTTCGACCCGAGATCAACCGCCGTGCTCACGGTCGCTGGCGAACCCTATAGCTACCAGGATGCCAGCGGCGAGCTCGCCGCCTTGGCGATCGGCGCCTCGCTTTGGGGACTGGTAAACCAAACTTTGGAAAACGGCGACAACATTCGCACCCAGCGAGTGTTGGCGACGAAATGGAATTACATGACTTGGGAACTCGAGAGTCCGATTTTCCCGCTGGTGCGTTCCACCGGTTTGGGTGCGAAGGACTGGCACGATCTGATTTTGGTCAATCAAGTCGGCAAGCGTTTCTACGACGAGACCAAAGGCGATTACCCCCATGGCAACGTATACAACGACATTAATCCTTACACGCCCAACGATTACCGCAACAACGAAAACATCCATTACCATCCCAGCAAATATAATTTCTTCAACGCCGCGGTGGCGATGAACGAGTATTCACAGCCGCCGGATTATTCCGCCGGGCCGATATGGGCAATCTTCGATTCAGAAGCAGTCAAAAGAAACAAATGGAATGTTACTCCCCCTTATGTCGATCCAGACGGATACTTCTTTAGCGGCAACACGCTCGACGAGTTAGCCGCGGCGATCAAGAACGAATATCAGGCGAAGCCGATGAAGGGGGAGACGCTCCATGCCACCGTAGAGCGTTATAACTCGTTCGTCGACGCTGGCAAAGACACTGACTTTGGTAAGCCGGCGCCGAAGTACAAGATTCAGGCAGCGCCATTCTACGCCGCATGGGCAACACCCAACGTGCACGACACTCGGTCCGGGCTGCGCATCAACGCTAAGTGCCAGGTTATGGATATGAACGGGCAGGTCATTCCCGGCCTCTATTGTGCTGGAGAAAGCGCCGGCGGTTTCAACCAGCATGGCCTGGGCCGGTGCACGACGCAGGGATTTATCGCCGGGACCAACGCTGCTGAGGAGCCCAGCCGAAATTAAATCAGTTTCCGCAACACATCGCCTGACCGGAGGCTCGACGGAAGGATCCCCGGTCGGTAAAACGCCAGCGCGTTCAGACGAGATCTCGGGCTTACAAGTCGAACACGCATCGATTTTTGAAGAGAAGCTTGGCACCCAAATCTCGCGCGTCGATAATTATTTCTAACCGCCACTCGGCAGCTGAGCGCTAACCGTCGTCAAGGCCATCGTTGTTATCACTGGTATCCTCGGGCCGAAGGGGAATTTGGAATGAGGGTGGCAAGCGTTAGCTTAGAGCGACGGCGGATGACGCGAACGACCTGGTTCAACGAGGGGATATCAAAAATAAATGACGACGATGATTTCCGAGCCCAGCTACGCCAATCAATATCTCGCCGGGCATGTCGAGCGCCTGCTCGTCAGTTTGCGCCGCTGGACCGGTAGAAATCTCGTCGAGCCCGGCCTGACGCCGAAGGAACAAGCGCGCCGGATATTTTATGCGCCGTATGTGGTGCTTTCGCATAACACGAAAAACGACCCTATTTTAAATTATACCAATCGGGCAGGCTTAGAGCTTTTCGAGCTTAGCTGGCAGGATTTGATTGTCACGCCATCGCGCCAAACCACCGAACCGGTCCATCGCGCCGAGCGCAACCGTTTGCTCTCGGACGTAGCAAATCACGGATATATCGACGACTACCGCGGCGTACGTATTTCCAAGAACGGGCGGCGTTTTCAAATTGAACGGGCTACCGTATGGAATCTGTTAGATGAACAAGGCGCGCCCTATGGTCAAGCCGCGACCTTTAGCGCTTGGCAATTCCTCGATGCCTAGCAAGCGAGAACGTTTAGCGACGGCGACCATTCCGCTAGAGACGACTCTTAAGACCGGCGATGATCTGCCGCGAGAGGTAGAAAAATAACCTGCTCGCTGAGAATTGTTGCCGCCGGAAATCAGCGCGGCGACGACGCACGACTCCGAAGAGTAAAATTCGCGGCGCCGCGGCTTGAATGAAACTTCCCGCCCGCTTACAATTTGACGGCGCATGACAGCTTAAACCAAGGAAAAGATCGAGCTGTCTAAAGAATTCGAAAGGGAAATAAGGAATTGGCATGCCGCATGCGAAATCATTGAGAGCGATCGGGCAATCATTGGAATCGATCGGCGTGGTCGGTTTTGTAATGGACAAAGACGGCAGGAATTATGTCGTGCGCAGCGAATCGCTTCCCGATTTCGCAGAGTTAGACGCCAAGAAAGATGTCTCAGAGAAGGTTTGGAATTCGCCCGGCGGCTCAGGGCGCCGGCGCAGGCAGATGATTGGCGACGACGGTTCTTGGCATTACGATCCTGCCTACATTTCCTGGCTTGACGCCCAAGGTCGCAGGAAACGGCGCCGGCGTTATTCCGCGCAGACAACTGGAACCGGGAAAGTTTCTCAATTGTTGCGTACTCTCGGCAGATATCTCGACCGCCTCGAGCCGCATTCCTTCAGTATCTCATGGACCAAGGATGCCGTTATCATAGACTACCAGTTAGGTGACGGACAAAAGATTCGTGAAATCCTGTTGATGGATAAGTTGCGCGAGTTGACGGTGCGTTCACGCTTCCGCCGGGCGCGGCGGCGCGTATGATCCATTGAGTTGAATCCTGAGAGCGAATTGATTCAATCAGACTTGCTCGTTTGTCTCGACGACGCTGCGAATCCGTCACTGCCTTACCCCCTCCGTGATCTGATGTTTAAAAGGTTTTTTTCTGATCGAGACCAGCGTTTTCCAATTCATCCGTGTGAACGGTCCGGCAAACGGTTTGGGATGGATTTTCCCGCTCCTCTTCTTATATACTTGCGGATTTGCCGGTGTTAACCTTAAATCAATGGTAGCTTCATCGGACAGGTTTGCTCGACCAAGCCTCGCCTGGCTCGTGAGTCTTGTGCCGTTACTGCTCCTGGTGTCCTGTGTCCATCCTTTAACGATGCATTCGAAAGACGGTGATCGCCTCGACGGACGCTGGCGTTTCGCCCGCGAGGGTAGCGGTTTGATGCAAGTCTTCGGTCCCGACCGCGAGGTTTTAGTCGGGGCATTTACGCCGGTGACGCGGCGCGAGTTTTTTGCAAACTACCAAAAAACTTTCGGCGCCGGCTCCATCGACGCTGACGGCCCGGAGTTGTCTATTTACGGCAATGGGTTTTGGGGTAACCTGGGAAGTTCCAATGCTCTAGTTGACGTGGTTTATGGAGAAAACTTTAACAGCGCCGCCGGAAAGTCACCGCAAGTCGTGAGCGGGCCGCTTTTTTATTGGACGGCGAACCTGCAAGGCGACAAGCGTACCGTCATGCAATGCTTCTTGATCGGTTCTTCGTACACCGGCCATGGTCTGGGCCGGTGCAAAGGAATCGGATCAAAAGAGTACACGGTTGAATTTTAGAGCGCTCGCTTATCGTCAAACTTCGCTTCAACGCCAATCTTTCTCATAAGGTGAGTTTTCGGTTTTATGAGAACAACTCTTAAGTTCGGTCTTCTGCTGCCGCATTTCGGCCCGCTAGCGTCGATTGAAAAGTGTCTCGAAGGCGCGCATCGCGCCGAAGCCTATGGGTTCAATTCGGTCTGGGCGCGCGATCATCTGATTTTCCGGCCCCACGATCTCGAGGGCAACAACAATACCCATATCGAGAGTTTGATTCTCTTGTCCGCGGTCGCGTCGACGACTAAACGCGTAACGTTAGGCACTGCCATGACGATTTGTCACCGCCACCCGATTCACCTGGCGCAATCGTTTTCGAGCTTGAGCGTGCTATCGAATGGGCGAGTGATTCTCGGCATGGGGCTGGGCGGTTTTGCTCATGAATTTGCCGCGGTGGGCCGGCCAACGGAGATAAAAGAACGGGCCGAGCTCGCCAAGGTCAATGTAGAAATCTGCCGTGGTCTCTGGAGCGGAGAAAAATTGTCACATAGCGGCGGCGGTTTTTATTTTGACAGCGTCGCGCTCAAACCTACGCCAGTTAAACCGATCCCGATTTGGGTTGGCGGCGGCACCACCGCGGCATGCCGGCGCGCGGTGGCGTACGGTGACGGCTGGATGCCCGCCCGCGTAACCCTGGCGACCTTCTCGGAGCGAATCGCGTTCTTGCGGCAGCTGTGTTGCGAGGCGGCCAGGCCGATGGTTGAGACCGCGGTGATGCCGCTGACGACGATCGGCAAAGATCGGCAGCACGCGCTTCGCGGCGTCGATCTAGAAACCATCATGAATGAGTCCCAGCGCTTCACCCAATGGGTAAGGCCGGATGGCGGAGCGGATAAGGACAGCAGCCGTGGTATCGTACTCGCCGGCTCTCCCGCCGATATCGTCGATGAAAGCCGCGCTTACGAAGCCGCCGGCGCAAATCATATCGTATTCGATTTACGCCTGCGCTATGCCGATTGGTACGAACAGATTGATCTTCTGGGAAAAGAAGTGCTGCCCGCGCTCAGAGCCTGATCAAATGGTTTCAGATAATCCGACGCCAATCTCGCAACGTCAGCGGTAAATTTGCGGGCTTTGACCGTCGACTTGCGGGCTGTAAGTGTTCTTGGGAGCGCTTAAGTTTCGATCTGATTTTACCCCAGGAACAATGACTCTCCGTGCGCAACTGAACCAAAGCGGCGTAACTTTTCAACAGCGAAGGTTCACTGAGGTTCGCTCCCAGACTCGCTAGGTTTGTCTTAAAATCCTCGAAGGTAAGAGTCTTTCCCGAATTTCTTGATAAAGCCGGCCGAAGTTGCCGCGTCTGGCTAGCGCTGCCCTTTAACAGAGTCCGGCTAGCTTCCCGAATCGGTGTTTGCGGCTCCGTTGAGGCGTCCCATTGCCGGCGATTCCCTCTTTTATGGTCGTCGATCCAGGTTTTGGCGGCCCGTAAGGCGCATTCAACGGCTTCGCTTTCGCTCGTTACCCGCATGGAAAATCTGACGAATGCGGACTCGCGCACCGCTCCGACCACCCAGCTAATGCTGGCCTGAGGCGCCCATAAATGGGTAGCGGTATCAAAACTCGGAAAAGCCATGATCACGTGGCCGCGGTAGGATCGGCACCACATAATTAACTCCTCTTTCGGTGAGCGAGTTGAGGTGCGAAGAGCTAATTCGTCACTGCTTAAAATGTTGGACCAAAAGCCGGGAAAGAACGCCCACCTGACAGATATTGTGATCACTTCATCAGGGAAAGGCAAGTACTGCTTTTAATAAATTTAAGCCGAATTATTTAAAAGCCTTAAGCCTTTAAAAAATCAAGGTGCTTGAAGTGCGGCAGGTTGGCGCAGCGGGAAAAACATCAGGAACGGCAGAATGAATTCGACGGCAAAATCATAACCGACATTTTTCAGTTGCCGCTCGGACCGCGCATGCTCGCTTGACCAAGGGTGTGACCATAAGGGCTAAGCGCGACGATCAAGAGGACCGCGTGAATCTGATCGTAGCTGCAATGCTGACGAGTCTTCAGACGCGAACCCCGTTAGGCAAGACTTGGTTAATAGAGCATCAACAGAGCATCTCGCAGGAACGGAGTAAACTGGACGACGGCGTCCCGCCGCTCAAGCTCCATCGCAGCTTGATAGATTCTTATTTCTGACGTTCGCTTGTGCACATAGGCACATCAAATCTTGTCGAATGATCCGCTACAAAAAAAACCCCGGGTGTGAAACCTGTGAGCTCATCCGGCCATGCCCGGAAACAGGTTCTAGCGCCGCAAAACTCCGCCGAGCTTGTAGGCACTCCAAAGTCAAGTATGATAATCGATAGTTTAGCGGGGGCTCACGTGGACTGTGAAATCCTGATTTGTTAGGGTCAATCGACCATCCTTCAGCTGTTTCTTGGTTGCGCATTTTGGAACACTCTTCGACCATCTAAATCACATATGCCGATTCTTCGCCTCGACAAAGTTTCGCTCGGCTACGGTCATCTGCCGCTGCTTGCCAGGGTCGATTTTCAGATTGATGCCGGCGAGCGGGTTTGCTTGATCGGCCGCAACGGCGCCGGCAAAACCACCTTGTTGCGGGTGATCACCGGCGCGGCCGTGCTGGATGACGGGGAGATCTGGCGTATGGAGGCGCTCCGCGTCGCGCACCTCGAACAGGAGGTGCCGCCGGACACGCAGCAGACCATCTTCGAGGTGGTCGGCGGCGGTTTGGGTGAACTGGGCCGGCAGCTGAGCGAATATCATCACCTCACGACTAAGGAGCTTGATAGCAGATCCATGCAGCGGATAGCGCGCTTGCAGGCGCAAATCGAAGCGCGTGGCGGTTGGAACGTCAATCAAAAGGTCGAAACCGTGCTCACGCGCCTGGGTTTGCCGCAAGATAAACGTTTGGCCGATTGTTCCGGAGGCATCCGGCGGCAAGTCATGCTCGCCCGCGCCCTGGTCAACGAACCGGATCTGTTGTTGCTCGACGAACCGACCAACCATCTCGATATCAACGCCATCGCCTGGCTAGAAAACTTTTTGCTCGAGTACCGCGGTGCGTTGATTTTTATCACTCACGATCGCACCTTCGTGCGCCGCTTGGCGACGCGCATCGTCGAACTCGATCGCGGCAAGCTTACCTCCTTCCCCGGTGATTTTGATGCTTATCTGCGCAAGAAGGAGGAACTGCTGGAGATCGAAGAACGGGCCTCGGACAGGTTCGATAAAAAACTGGCCGAGGAAGAGGCCTGGATTCGCAAGGGTATCAAGGCTCGACGTACGCGCAACGAAGGGCGAGTGCGGACGCTGCAAGCTTTGCGCCGTGAAAAGGCTGAACGGTTGGAAGCCCAGGGCAAAGCGCGTTTTGGCATCGACGCCGGAAGCCTTTCGGGCAAGCTGGTGGTCGACGCGCGGCGGGTCAGCTTTCGTTACGGCGTAAATTGGATCGTTCGCGACTTTTCCACCCGGATACTGCGCGGCGACCGCGTCGGCCTACTCGGTCCCAACGGCTGCGGCAAAAGCACCATCCTAAAATTGATCCTGGGAGAATTGGCGCCGACGAACGGCGAGGTTGTCCTCGGCACGCGCCTGCAGTTGGCCTACTTTGACCAGCACCGGCGCATTCTCGATCCAGAAAAAACCGTGCGCGAGAACATGAGTGATTCGGACTTCGTTACGGTCAAGGGCCGCTCGCGTCATGTGATCGGCTATTTGAAAGATTTCCTGTTTCCACCTCAGCGCATCGATTCGCCGGTACGGGCGCTCTCCGGCGGCGAGCGTAATCGCTTGTTGCTGGCAAAGATCTTTACCCAGTCGGCGAACATGATGGTCTTGGACGAACCGACCAATGATCTCGACGTCGAAACACTCGAACTCCTTGAAGAGCTGCTGGCCGATTACGAGGGCACGTTGCTTTTGGTCAGCCATGACCGGACTTTTCTCGATAACGTGGTGACCAGCACTTTGGTTTTCGAAGGCGAGGGCAAATTCGGCGAATACGCCGGCGGTTACGGAGACTGGGAACGCTATCAACGGCGAATTCCGGAAACGCCGGCACCCAGTCCGCGACCGAAGATCGACACAGCGGAACTTCGCAGTGAAGAAAAACGCGTCGACAAGCCGCGCAAGCTAACCTACAAAGAGCAACGCGAGCTTGAAGAACTGCCGGCCAAGATCGAGGCGCTCGAAGCAGAGCAGGTCGAGCTTCACCAACGCATGGGCGAGGCTGATTTTTATAGACAATCGAGCGACAAGATCACCGCGACGATGGATCGTCTGGAAGCGATCAAGCAGGAGCTCGAAGCTTGCTACCGCCGTTGGCAAACATTGGAATCGCTCGGCGCAGGAACCGGTGTTTAGTCTTTCGTATAGCTTCGCTTCGCGCCGATATTACTTCACCGCAGGCCAGTCCGCCAATAATCTGCCGTAGCCATGCACGGAAAATTTTAAACCCAGCTTCGACAAAAGATTCCAAAGCATGGCGGTATTGCTGGTGATCACCGGCACGGCAAATTCGCCTTCCAAGCGCTGGATCACCGGCAGGGGATCCAGGGTCGCGCCCTGAAAATAGATTGCCTCGGCGCGCGATTGTGTCTTGAAGCTTCTGACAACGAGATTGAAAAGCTCATCGGGGCTCATATTGACCGCCGTTCCGGCTTTGCGGTTTTCAAAGGCCGGACCTAGATCAACAACAAAACCGCGTTGGTTGAGGTGGGCTTTGATCGCTTCGTCGGCGGCGGCGTCGAAGGGTGTCATGAGCAGAATCGTCCTTGCGTTGTACGCCGTCAGCGCGGTGACTGCGGATGCCACCGCGCTGACTACCGGCAGACCGATCGCATCGGCGACCTTGGCTTCTAACTCCGGGTTAAACAGGGTTACGAAGCCGCCGGTCAGCATCAAGCCGCGAACTGCATGGCGGCTGACAAAATCCTTGGCCAACTCGACAATTTGATCGCTCTTGCCGGCTAAATCTTGATAGGATTCGCCGAGCAAACCGAGTCCCTCGTGGGCGACGGAAACGCCCCCAGGCAATATGCCATCGAGCGATTTAAAATGCGGCCGGTTAGGGGTTGCCGGCGATAAGATTCCGATGTGAACTGGAATAGGCGCAGTCATGAAAGCTCCTTTGGCGATGAATACGCGTATACCATGGCGCGGAATTTATCACGAGCCGAAGGGCGCCCCAATTTGAACAAAACCTGGGAATCTCGCATAGTCGATTAAAAGATTTTTATGGAGGCCTCGTGCAATTTCGCATCGCTGCCGTAGATCTGGTCAGCAACACTTGTTTCCCCGCGTTGGCCGCCGATGAGCTGGGATATTTCAAAGCGGAAGGTTTAGACGCGCGGATCGAACTGGTTGCCATGCTTGGCGCCACCCAGGCCTTGCGCAACGGCAGCGCCGACGCCATGATCGCCGGCTCAGTGCACGATGTCTTGACCGAATTTCCCGATTGGACTGGCGTCAAGATCGCCGTAGCGCTGTCCCAGGGCACGCCGTGGCTCCTGACCGTGCGCGCAGATCTTCCGGCCAGGCGCGGCGATCTCAACGCGCTGCGCGGCCTTCGCCTGACCGCGGCTGAGGGCCCAGACCTGGCGCTCAAGCAAATGTTGCGTATCGCGACGATTGATCCCGATCACGATTTACAGCTGGTGGAATTATCCGGCGCCAAATCTCGCGATGTTTCCTTTGGCGTGTTCGCGGCTCGCGCCTTGGAAGCGGGAGAGATCGACGCTTTTTGGGCGAATGCCATGGGCGCGGAGACGGCGGTCAGCCGTGGGGTGGGGAAGGTGCTGGTGGACGTGCGCCGCGGCGACGATCCTGACGAGGTGAGGTTTTTTACCTTTGCCGGGATGGCGACGACGGATAGTTTCATCGCACGCGAGCCCGAGGCGGTCGGCGCCGCGGTTCGGGCGATCGTGCGAGCACAAAAAGCCTTACGCGACGATCCCGCCTTGGCGCGCGAAGTCGGTCTAAGAAAGTTTCCTCAAGGTGCCGCTAATTTGATCGGCAACGTCGTCGCGCGCGACGTAACATTTTATGAGCCCGCGATCAGCAAAGAAGCGGTGGTCAAAATGAACCGCTTCGCCCAATCCGTCGGCCATTTATCCAAGCCGGTTGCTTATGAAAACGTGGCGGCGATTCGCTATAGAGATTTCTGGACAATTTGAGAGATGCTGAAGGCGTCTTCCGAATTCAGCGCTTAGCCGACTGTTGCCGTCACCGGAAGCACGGGTTTTTTGACCATCGTATAAAGCAGGCTCGCCAGCAGCAGCAAAATCGCGGCGGACCAGATCATAATATTATAGCTTGCGGTGCGATCGTAAATCGCTCCCGCGATCACCGGGCCAAGGACGCTGCCCCAAGTGGAAACAAAGCTCATCGAGCCGCGGATCTTCGCGAAGTTTTTCCGCCCAAAATATTCTCCCACGGTTGACCAGTTCACCGGAAAGGTCGACTCGACGACGCTGAACAAGGGAATAAAAACTAAAATCGCCCACTCGGAATGAGCCGTTGCCAGAACCACCATGGCCACCATGGCCAGCAGCATGCAAGCGGCCATTAATTGGGGTTTGCTCACGCGATCGCCGATCCAGCCGAAGAGTAGATGGGAGGGAAAAGAGGAAAACGCTTGCGCCGCGAGAAAGAACGCCGCGCGCTGCTGATCCATTCCCTTCCAAACCATTAATGCGATGTAATGGACGTTGATCGCGCTGAGAATGATCACGCGTATGGCAGTAGCGCTGGTCAGATACCAAAACGACGAAGTGCGCAACGCTTGCGCGAGGGTAAAGTCAGCCGGTTCACGAGGCCGGCCGCGGTCATCGGAGCGGCTGTCGGGCGGGCGGGTCAGCACCGCGTCGCCGTCGGGCTCCAGTCCCATACTCTCCGGCGAACGCCGCACCAGCAATGCCAACGGCATGCCGATGACGATGAACGCGATGCCGCAACCGAAGGCGGCCTGGCGCCAACCGAAGCTGTGCACGGCTGCCGACAACAGGGGGGTGAAAATAAATCCACCGATCCCGATGGAGCCGCTGATGATCGCCATCGCCATGGTGCGCTTGCGAACGAACCACGTGTTGGCGATCAGCATCGGGGCGTCCATAAAGCCGGCATGAAACGACAGCGACACCACGCCCATGTAGACAATCACCAGCATGAGATAGCTGTTGACCCCCGACAACAGCATATGGCCGATGCCGGTCATCATGAGCGCCATGATCATCAGCGGCCGCGGTCCATGGCGATCCATGAAATAGCCGGCGATGGGCCCTTCAAAAGCGCCTTGGGCACGTGCTAGCGAAAAAACTAATGCCGTCGAGGCGCGGTTGAGGCCGAGATCCTGGCTCAAGGGCAAAAAGAAAACCGAGAATCCGTAAAAATACAGGCCGCCGCCTAAGATGCGCAAAATCGAACCGACGGCGATCATGCGCCAGCCGTAGTAGAGATCGGACAATCGTCCGCGAATTGAATAGAACACGTCGGTCCTTTGAGCTGAGCCTAGCGCGATTGGAAAATCCCGGGGCGAGACAACGGGCTTGGGCGTCCCCAAAGTAACCGAGTCGCCATGCCATTGCAATCCGACCAGACTCGGGATGAATGACTAGGCAACGGATGACGACCTGCTTTAACCCGAACCAGCCACGGGCGAAATACGGTGCGCAGATTACTGGTTTCGCGAAGCTTTCGCTGAAGCGAGTGTCGGCCCGGTTCGAGCGACGCGATATTCCTTTAACACGCTTTCCAGAGTGTCAAAATCAGCCAGGGTCCGCAGCGAGGCGAAGGTTGGAAAGATCATCGGTAGACTGCCGCGTTCATGGAGCTGCATCGCTCCTTCGGGAGTGAGCCACAGGCTATGCGCGACTTCGTAGGAATTTTCCAACGGCGCTTGGTCGTCCGGTAATGCCGTGACGAAAAACCTGGTGTCGAAGCGCATGGCAACCTGAGCCGGAGTTTGCCAGTGGGAATAATAGGCCAGATTCGCCAGAGCGCAATAGAGTCCTTGCATTTCGAGCAGCGCGGCAAACGTCAGCGACTTGTCGAGCAAGGCCCGATGGAGATTAGCCAGATGATTCGCCCCCAACTGATCTATTGAAAAGGGTGCGCCCGAAGCCGTGACCGCAAGTAAAATGCCGACCTCTTCGAACAGCTCGCGAATGGCCGCCACCCAAAAGCCCGTCGCTTCACGCGGGGTGCACTGCGCACCGATGATTTTACGGGCCGATTCGGGTGGAAGACCCGCACAGCGTTGCATCATCGCCGGCGAAGAGTCCTCTCTAGTCACCGAGCCGCCCGGATAACAGTACACCCCGCCTAAAATCGGCGCGCCTTGGGGCCGCCGAGTGAGAAACACCTCGAATCCCATCGGCGCGCGACGGCGCAACAAGATGACGGTGGCGGCTTGCCTCGGTTTAACGTTCTCGCTCACGACACGCCCAGAGTCAGCGCTGAGCCGAAAGAATTACGGCAAGGAGCGCCGGCACAATAGAAGCTTTCGAAGCGCGACTCGGCTTCGCAGAATCGCACGATGCTCGACGACACGGTGCCGGAGCCCTCGCGATGGACACAGATGGCATCGCCGGGATCATCCGAATCAACCGCCAATGAATGGTCGGCGAGCACGGGCTGCAACGCCGCAATCGCGTCGGCGCCGCTCATTCGAACGATACGATCGTCCTGACCGACGACTTGGGCGAATAAGGAATAGGCTCGATCCGCCTTGGCGGAATGCAGATCGAACTCGGCCGCGCTGCTGAAAACATGCAGGCCCGGCGTAAGTTGCCGAATGATGATTTGTTCGGCGTTGTTGTAACCCACTAAAGCGCCGCGCCGGTCGGCGACGAGGACAGTAAAAGGATTGTACCGAAACTGATGGTCTGCCAAAAAAGCATTGCCTTCGGCAACCGATCGGCACCTGAGTAAATCCAGGCAGAGCCGGCCGCGTGAACGGACATCGGTTATAGGCGGACTTTCGCCGTTCCAGCGTCGGTTTAGGATGGCGGCGACGACGGCCCGGTCGTTGACGCCCAGCCAGGTGCCGCCGGCGCGCAAATCCACTCCGGCGACGATCTTCGGTTCGCCGGCCAGCAAATCCGGCGGGGCTGAAGGGCGGTCGTAGTGCTCGTCACGATTGGCGGCAAGCACCAACGGAAAGCCTTCGAACATGCGAAAAAATAACGACAATGTGCACACAGTCCAAGGTTTACAGAAAGAACGGCAGTTCTGCAAATCTGACCAGCGCTGTTGATTGTCGTCAAAAGTGGTTTGTGTTAGCCTCAAAAGGTTGGAAAGGGTACCCATGTTTCAATCAGTGGATGAGGTGATCGCCGGCTTCGGCGCGCAAAAATATATCTGCAACAAAAATGTCGCGACGGTGGTCTACCTGGGGACGATGCTGCAAAAACCCATTCTGGTGGAAGGCCCGGCCGGCGTCGGCAAAACCGAGTTGGGCAAAGTGCTGGCGGATGCGCTCGGCATGGAGCTGATTCGCTTGCAGTGCTACGAGGGCCTCGACGAGGCCAAGGCGCTTTACGAGTGGGAATACGCCAAGCAGCTGCTCTACACGCAAATTCTCAAAGAGAAAATCGGCGATATCTTGCAAGGTTCGCAGACCCTTCAAGAAGCGGTGGATTGCGTTGCCAAGCAGGACGGAGTGTTTTTCTCGGATCGCTTTCTCTTGCCGCGCCCGTTGCTGCGCGCCTTGCTTTCCGAGCAGCGCAGCGTTTTGCTGATTGACGAAATCGACAAATCCGACGCCGAGTTCGAGGCCTTTTTGTTGGAACTGCTGAGCGATTTTCAAATCTCCGTGCCGGAAATCGGCACCCTCAAAGCCAAACATATTCCGCTGGTGATTTTGACCAGCAATAACAGCCGGGAGATGTCCGACGCGCTCAAACGCCGCTGCCTGCATCTCTACATCGATTTTCCCGAGGCCGAGCGGGAAATGGAAATCATCAAGCTCAAGGTCCCCGATGTCGGCAAACACCTCGCCGATGAAGTAGTGCGGTTGCTGCACCGCTTGCGCAAATTGGATCTGAAAAAGACCCCGAGCATCAGCGAAACCCTCGACTGGGTGCGCGCGCTCACGCTGCTCAATATCAAGCAATTGGACCACGAACTGGTGCAGGAGACTCTCTCCACGCTGATGAAATACGAGGCCGACGTGCGCAAGGCGCATCAGGAGCTCAAATCCTATCTGGCGGAAAAACAAGCGCAACGCCCAGCTTCCGAGGGCGGCAGCGAAAAAGACCATCTGCACTAAAATTCCTGCCCGACGGATTTTCCGCATGGAAGAGCGTATTGTCGAATTTGCCACGGTTTTGAGACGCAACGGCATTCGTGTGTCGCTTTCGGAAAACATGGACGCATTTCGCGCTCTCGGACTGGTCGGCGTCGCCGATCATTCGCTCTTCCGCCATACGCTGCGCACCACGCTGATCAAGCGGGCCAGCGACGTAAAACCCTTTGAAGAGCTGTTCGATTATTTTTTCCTGGGCATCGGTCAGGCGCTAGATGCTCTGGACCGGCGCATCATGGGCGAGCTCGGCTTAACGCCGGAACAGTTCCAAGAGATGCTCGAACAGACCCAACGGTTGGTCAAGCAAATGGAAGGAGAGCTCTCGGAGTTGACGCGAGCTCTGCTGAACAACAACCGCGGCGAGCTCGAGCGCCAACTGCGCGAGGCCATGCAACAGGAAACGGAGCAGGGTACGCCGGACAGTTTTCGTCTAACTCCTTACACGCGCATGTCGGCGCGTTTACAGTTTGATCGGGTTCAAAGCGAAATCGAGCGCTTCCGGGGCACGCTGCAGATGCTCGGCGAAAACGGCGAAGATCTGCAAAAGGTCCTGCGCTATCTCGACGAGCGCGTGCGCGACTTAAACCGCCTCCTGCGCGAAATCATCCAACAGGAGCAGCGCAAGAAAGGTTTGGAGCCGCGGGATTCTACGCAACGGAGCTCGTTGGCGGACAAGAGCTTCGCGTTTTACACCGAGGACGATATCCGGCGCATGAACGACGCGGTGGCGCGCTTGGCGCAGCGCCTGAAAAACCGCCTGTCGGTAAGGCGCAAAAGAGCCGCGCGGGGGCGCTTCAACGTCAAAGAAACGCTGCGCAAAAATCTCCAATTCGGCGGTGTGCCGTTCAATATCCAGCTCGACCGGCGCAAAAAATCCAAGCCGCAAGTGATGGTGCTATGCGACATTTCCGACTCGGTGCTCAACGCGTCGCGCTTCATGTTGCAGTTCGTATATTCGGTGCAAGATCTCTACTCCAAGGTGCGCAGTTTCGTCTTCGTCGCCGAAATCGGCGAGGTGACGAAACTTTTCGAAGATCACGACATTCAAACCGCCGTGGAGACGGCCTTGAAGGGCGACGTCATCGACGTTTTTTCGCATTCGAACTTCGGCCGGGCTTTCGATCAGTTTTACCGCAGCTTTTTTTCGGCGATTAACGGCAAAACCACCGTGCTGATCATCGGCGACGGTCGCAACAACTACAACCGACCCAACGATTGGGTATTGCGCGAGATCCAGCAGAAAGCCAAACAGCTGATCTGGTTGAACCCCGAGAGCCGCATGACTTGGGGCATCGGCGACAGCGAGATGCCGCGCTACGCGCCCCATTGCCACGTCGCTGAGGAATGCCGCAGCATCAACCAACTCTATCATATCGTCGATCTGATCGTGCCATGAACAAGAAACTCTATATTCAAACCTATGGCTGCCAGATGAACCAATATGATTCGGAGCGAATCGCCCGGGTCATGGCTCGACAGGGTTATCTCCTGACTGACCGCATCGATGCGGCCGACTTGATTCTGCTCAACACCTGCAGCGTGAGGGACAAAGCGGAGCAGAAAGTCTACAGCGCTCTGGGGGGTTGGAAAGAGTTCAAAGAATTTCGCGACGATGTGATCATTGGCGTCGGCGGCTGCGTGGCGCAGCAGGAAGGAGAGAATCTTCTCAAGCGGGTGCCGCACCTCGACCTGGTTTTCGGCACCCACAACATCCACAAACTGCCGGCGATGGTGGAACAGGTTCAACTGGCGCGCGCCCGCCCGGTGGAAATCGCTTTCTATCGCGACCCTGCTTACATGGAGGAGATTGTCGGCCGAACCGAAGTGCGCGGCGTCAAGTCCTTTGTCACGATCATGCAAGGCTGCAACAAAGTTTGCAGCTTCTGCATCGTGCCCCATGTGCGTGGCCGCGAGCTCAGCCGTCCGAGCGCCCATATCGTCGCCGAAATCGAATCGCTGGCCAGTCAAGGCGTGATCGAAGTCATGCTACTGGGACAAAATGTCAATTCCTACGGCAAGCTCACACCGGGGGAGTTGAGCTTCGCCGAGCTGCTCGCGCGCGTTGATCGGATCGACGGGATTCAGCGAATTCGTTTTACCACCTCGCATCCGCAGGATCTTTCACCCGAATTGATTGAAGCGTACGCCACGCTGAATCAACTTTGCGAGCATCTCCATCTACCCGTTCAGTCGGGCGCCGACACGGTTCTCGAACGGATGCGCCGCGGCTACACGCGGGCGGAATATTTAAATCGCATCGATCGCCTGCGCCGGCGCCGGCAGGAAGTCGCGTTGAGCACGGATATCATCGTCGGTTTTCCCGGCGAGAGCGACGCGGAATTTGTCCAAACTCTAGAATTGCTGGAACGAGTGGAGTATGATGAAATTTACTCGTTTCAATATTCGCCGCGGCCGCAAACCGTCTCAGCAAAGATTTATGCCGATGATGTTCCCGAAAATGTTAAAAAGGTGCGTCTAAAAGAAGTGCAGAGTTTGCAGCAGGCGATATCGTTGCGGAAAAACCGCCGGCGCATCGGGGATCTGGAGGAAATATTGGTGGAGGGGCCGTCCAAACTAAAGAATGGGCAAATTATGGGCCGCACGCGCAGCAACCGAATCGTCAACGTGGTTGCGCCTGACAGTTTGGTCGGCCAACTTGTCGCCGTTAGAATTAGCGGGGCCACCGCCAATTCGTTGCTCGGCGAAATTTTGTCGGATAAATCGGAAATGAATTCCCAGTTAGAAGAGGGCACGGCATGATGAAAAAGGAAGATACCATCCAAATGTCGGTCGGAGGTTTGACCCTGGACCCGGTGACTAAAACGCCGATCGTTATCCTCAAAGACACCGAAAACAAGCTCAATCTACCGATTTGGATCGGTCTGCTGGAAGCGACCGCCATGGCCACAGAAATCGAAGGCATCAAAATGGCTCGTCCGATGACCCACGATCTGCTCAAAACTATTCTTGGCGAGGTCGGCTGCTCGGTCGAGTCCGTGGAAATTACCGAGCTCAAAGAAAACACTTATTATGCCTTGGTCAACCTCACCCTGGCCGGCCGCCAGGTCATGATCGACTCACGCCCCAGCGATGCGATCGCCTTGGCGCTGCGCACGAAGAGCCCGATTTACGTTGCCAAAGCCGTCTTGGAAGCCTCCAGCACGTTACAGCAAAACGAAGAAGGCAGTGATCGCTCGGTCGAGAATGTATCGAACGTTTCCAAAGAAAAGTGGGCGGACATCTTGGAAAAAATGACTCCGGATGATTTTAAATATAAACAATAGGCAAGGCTTCATTTCGTCCTGAGAAGGTGCGTACGACTATCGAACGACTCGGTCGAGATTTCTCCCTGCGCGTTTCAAAATAACTTATGGCAACCGCAAGCAAGCGAATAACTAGGAAACAACTGCGCCAGCCTGACTGGTTTCAAGTGACCACAGAAAATGCGCTGGAATATTTTAACCACCACCGATCCCTGGTGTTCGCCGCGGTCGCCGGAGTCTTGCTTTTAGGCGCGCTCGTTTGGGGTTGGCAGCTGTTCAAGCAAAAGCAAAATCTTGCCGCTTCGCAGGAGTTCAGCAAAGCGCTCGCGCTGTATCACAGCGAAAAATTCGGCGATGCCGTCAACGCCTTTGAAAGGGTAAAAAGCTATCGCTGGTCGCGTTATGCGGTCTTGGCCCACCTTTATTTGACTAACAGCTACCTGGCGACCAACGCCCTCGATAAAGCTGTAACCGAGGGGCAACGCTCCGTGGCGGCAACCAGCCCGGATAGCCTTTATCGCCAGATCGCGCTTATCGATCTCGCCACTGCCGAAGAACAAAAGCAGCAGTGCAAAGTGGCGATAGGCCGCTATAGCGAAGCGCAAAATATCCCTGGTCCCTTGCAAGCCAAGGCTCTGCTCGGCAAAGCTCGCTGCGCCGAACAACTCGGGGAGGTGCCGACCGCAATCGCTGCTTATAAGGAGTATGTCAAAGACAACCCCGGCTCGCCGTATGCTGTGAGGGTAGCTGAACTAGAAGCCAAAGCGGCCGCGACTGCGGCGGCCAAGTAAGTTTGCGGGTTTATATATAACGTCTGATAAGATATAGAAAATTTGATTTTCAGAGTAGGGTAGTATCACGTCCGATCGTCCTCCAATTATGTAACCCTTACTAATTTTTCTTATCTCTTTTTTCTACTGCATTTTTCGCCCCAGCCGGGAGTGTTTCATATAAGTTCCCCACTCGCATTGGCATGGATATCATGTACTCGACAATGAGATTTACTAAAGGGAAAAGCTTGTCTGCCACCCCTACGTCATCCGCATCGATCTGACCCGGATGTACGGCATTGTTTCCTATAACGCGAACACTATCCAACGCTTTTTGCATGGTTGCAGGTAAACCTTTTGACACCAACATTCCAATATCATCATTGAGATTGGTACCCGCACCCCCGAGATGAATGCACAGTTTCTGTATTGCTAGACGAAGCAATGCAGCTGCCCCTCTCGGTGAGATCAGCGCGATTTGTGCCGCTTCTTCGTAATCAGCTTTCACCGCCGGTGGCATGTCTGCGGGTGGCAAAGGAGCCGCGCCCCGATTCGGATACACTATCGAATGCGCGTGCCATATAGATAATTCCCCGCAGTGTTCGCACTGCCCCAAGGATACGTCGGCTTCAAAATAATTCGGATGGCCTTCTGGAACTGCAGGACAATTGCGAGAGTTCCTGTACCCCCATTTGTAAGACCGGGCATACACGCCACAATGCGGGCAGGTGAATGCTTTGGTATCACGATCCGGCGCCACGTAGCTCATGAATCAAGATCCCCATTCGTGCCGAACTTTCTCAATAATTTTTAAGTCCCTAATTTTAGTACTCCAACTATCGGTATCCGCGCAAGGCCGTGCCCGAGGAAATATTGAGCGACGATCAAACAGCAGCGCGTGCACTTGCCTTGCAGTGCTCCGCCACATGAACCTTTTTCCGGACCCGGGAAAACCCTCGGGCACGTAAGAGGGTTTTCCATCGAGTGCTTACCACTCCGAGGCATCGCGCGCCTGGATGCTCCGGGCGCACGGTGCCTCAATGAACTCTCACCGATGAATCTGAGAGATTCAGCTTTGAAACTTTTCCGCCACCCTCAATAACAGCATCAGCGATCTCATTGATTACAGACGGACCGCCAAGAACGAGAGTAGAGTCACAGAACACGCAATGAATCTCTAAATCGTCCGAACCGAGATCAAACCGTTGAACCCTCAACTTATGGTCGGCTTCAAGATGACGCCTGATAGCCCGGCGGATCTGTTTTCCCGCTAATCTCATGCTAGCCCTCTGTAACCCTTTGATTTTATTCACTCGGTTCTAAAACGTTTAGCAATCAAGATTAAAGAGAGAATTCCACCGTTCACTCTGGCAGTCCTCCCTGTTCGCGATCTGCAGCGCCCTTAAGCTGAGAGATCAGCCGCTTTAGACGATCAATGCTCTGGAATTCATTATCGCGCAGAACGTCTTCGAAGAATCGCGCCGCATAGATCAGCACGCCATCCTTAAACTTGATCACACTCTCCAGACGTTTGATTTCTGCGTGCAGGCGGGCGAGCTCGCTGCAGAGCGCTCGGTGATTATCTTCAACAGTCCGGTGTTGAACTGTTGCCTTATATTCAGGTGGAAGAAGCTGGATACGACGGCTCACGGCAAATTTACCCCTTGGATAAATTCACCGTCACCATTTGCACGGCGTTCAGGTCCTAGTAGACTCTGCGGACCTGTTTTCTCCGGACGCACCGGTGGAAACTTAACACAACTAGAACGGCGAGGTATTTGCCTTAAGCCCCTCAACAGGCGCGATGTACTTTTCGAACTAGCCGGCCATTGTGAGTCTAGCCGCCCCTTAGATAACACAGGGGGGAGACCCTTACAAGAGGCCCTAAACAGGGCGCTTTGATAAAAAGGGCGCTTACCAGTCCGCCATAGCTAACGTCTGATAAGATATATTATGTAAACTTTAATAGATAGCTTCAGTTTGATTCGCTTAAAGATGCCGAACTCTTTCCTGTTTCGCCTTCCCCGCCATCTCGTTTGAATATTGACTCGCTCCATCCATGCACGACTCGAAAGCTCATTTCGCCCTCGCGCCCGACCATTAAAGCTACGCTGGATTAGAAATAACGCCAGAGCCACCATTTCTCGAAACCGAGCTTAGCCCAGTAGATCAGTTTCGACGGGCCCCAGGTGCGCGGCTCGGTGGCGCCGAACGGTGGCCAGCCGGTAGGATAAATGGTTCGATTAGCAGCGGCGCGTCCAGCACCGTATGCCAGCAGTCATATGGTGTGGAGCCACAAGTCTACCGGTCTTCCTTTGCCGGTAATCTCAGCGGCCAGGTTGTGCGCAAGCACGTCGGCTTCCTGATGAGCTACGCCGCCGGATTTGGACGCCGGCATGTCGGCACAATCGCCGATCGCGTAGACGTTGTCCCATTTCGTCCGGAGCGTGTCGTAATCGACACGAATGCCGCTTTCACACTCCGCCAGCCCGCAATCGAATAGCACTTTAGCTGGGCGATGCGGCGGTACCATGACCAGCAAATCATACGGAATCCTGTAGTCGTATAGCCCCTTGACTTCCTTGGCTTGGGGATCGATCGACCGGACGACAAATTCGTAATGCTGCGTGATGTTTCGGCGCCGGCTTTCCTCATCCATCCAGACAATCGGATTACGGTGTTCACCGGTGGGTTCCGGGTCGCGGGTGAAATATTCGATTTGCACTCGGTCGCGGATACCGCGTTTCTTGAAGTAACTGTCCAACATCCACTGCGCTTCGTATGGCGCCGGCGGACAGCGATATGGCCCGAGCGGGATCCCGACGACGACTCGTCCGCCGTTGAATGTTTCAAGCGTACTGCGCAAGCGCATGGCACCGTCGAGCTCCCAGGGATGGATCGACGCTTCGGCAAAACCGGGAACCAGATCGGGCCTTACCTGCATGCCGAGGGAAACGATGAGATAGTCGTAATCAAGTTTCTGATCCCGCAGTTCAACTTCTTGACGTTTTGGATCGATACCCAAAACTTCGGATTGGATAAACTTGACGTTGCGCTTTTCCAATAGGCTCAAACTGCGCGTGATGTCGCGTGGTTGGCGCTCACCGACCATGACGAACAAAAATGCCGGCATGAACAGATGATCGGCCCGCTTGTCGACAAGGATGACGTCATGGTTCTCGCCGAGCTTCCGGCCAAGATTCGTCGCCGCTACCACGCCGCCGCTGCCGCCGCCCAAAATGACTATTTTTTTTCTCCCGTTGACGGCCGTCATCTACTTCTTGCCACCATGCCGTTGCTGCCAGCGCAGCGTCAAACCTTTGAGATTCCTCATCCGTTGCTCACGCCACAGCTCCTGTTCGCGCCGGCCTTCGCGTGTGAGTTCCTGGCCGAATCGCGATGTGGCATAAAGAAACCAGAGAATGAGTTTATCGGATAAATCTCTGAGCCGTTCCATATTTTTTAATAGGGCGCCGCCTGTTCGCGGCGACGCGAAGTAAAAATTTTCATTTATCCTTAAGTGGATACTCCGACAACCGCTTGAAGCAGTAATGCTGAGCCGTCTCTCTACCGAAGGAAGGTATCTTCCTGCCGGAGTTTCTCCCCCGCGGCCAACAACCCCTGCGGCGTCGGCCCCGCTTCGCCGATGAGTCCAACCTGGCGCAGAAACTGTCCTATCTGCTCATGGTCGCGTGGACTTACCGGCGCGTAGGGACGGCAAGGATTGCCGAGATCGACGCCGAAGTGTTTCATCGCGGACTTCATCACCGGCGGCAATCCGTACGCTGCCCATTTTCCTGGAAACAACGCGTAGCAGCGCGCCCAAAAGCGCGCGGTCTCGAGATCTCCGGCGCGAAATGCCTTGACGATTTGTGCGCCGATTCGCGTTCCCGGCGGCGGCATGGTCGCGCCGGAGCCGCCCAACATAAGCGTGACCAGCAGCGGTTGCATCGTTGTGAAATAATGCCCCCGCCCGGCGATGTCGATTTGCTCGATCAACCTGGAGATTTTAGTTATATCCCGCGAACTTTCCTTAAAGTACCGGATGTTGCCGATCTCACTGATTTTGACAAAGGCATCTTGGGGCGGGTCGGCGCCGGGTCCAGGGTTATGATAACAAGTGACCGGCAGCGGGCTTGCCGAAGCCACTTGAGTATAGAACTCCATCAATTCGGCGATGGTCGGCTGCCCCCCCAAGGGCGTAGCGGCATCAGCACTTGCACCAGATCGCCGCCCACTTTCGCGGAATAATCCGCGAGCTCGATCACCTCGCGCGGCGACGGGCTGGAGCAACCGAGAATGACCGGCACACGCTTGTTCACCATTTCCGTCGCAACTTTCAGCACCTCTTTGCGCTCGTCGCGTGTAAGCATGGTGTATTCGGCCGCTTCGACGGCGGCGATAGTGACGGCGTCGCAGTCCGCAACGAGAAATTCGATCTCTTTTTCCAGCGCCTTGTAATTCACCCGGTCATTGTCATCGAACGGGGTCAGGCAGGCGCCGATGATTCCTTTAATCGGTTTTTCCAGTGCCATAGTATTTAGCTCAAAAGCTCCGCAATAATTCGCGCGTGTCCGGCATCGCTTCCCTTAACGCGCAACGGTAAAGCCATGATGCGGGTGCGTTTGCCGACGATGCTGCCGAGGTTGGCGACGTTTTCGGCGATCAAAATTTCGTTGCCGAGGAGCGTCTTGTGCACTGGGAAGTCGAATCCCTTCGGTCGTAGCGGTGTCGGTAAATCGACCGTGATGCAGTCGATGCCGAACATCTTTATGCCCTTCTTGACCATCCATTCGGCCGCGTCGACCGATAGATAAGGGTGCATATTATAGTCCGGGCTGTCGAATTTTTCGTCCCAACCGGTGTGCAGCATCAAAATATCACCGCGATTGACGGGGACTCCCGAAGCCTCCAGATCTTTGGCTGTCACCTCTTCTCCGCCTTTCTTCTTCACCCCGATCACGGCGCCGGGTCCGACAAAGGCATCCAAGGGCAGCTCTTCGATCGACTTGCCGTTAGGCATAATATGAATCGGCGCGTCGACGTGAGTCCCCGCGTGACAGGGCAAGGACAATTCGGTGACGTTGAGCGGATGGCCTTTTTCCAGGCTCAAGAATTTTTGCACGTGGACGTCCGGCAGTATCGGAATCTTCGGCATGCCGTCATAGATCAGCCGCGACAGATCGACCATTTCCATAGGATTATCCCCTTTCCTTATTTTCCGTTGCACCAGCGGGCATAAAGTGGATCCTTGTCAACATAGGCGCGCTTGATTCCGTCAAAGGCAAGCCAGAATTGGTCCAGTGTTTTTTGCACCGCCGCGCGCACTCCCGCTTGCTGAGGCTCGCTCACCGCGTAGCGCTCCACTGCGAGCGGTCCGACTTTCATGTGCTCTTCATCGACACCCATATGCAAGGTCCAATAGCGAATATCCTCGGACTCTCGGTCAAAGCCGTAATGTTTGGTCAAACCGTTGACGATACGCGTCATTCGCTCACTCGCCGTGCCTTCGAGACAAAATCCCTGGCAAGCGTAAAGCTCGAGCCAGCTTCGCTGAAACATCAATAGCTCGCGCCAATCCAGAAACGCCTGGGTCTCCGGCAGCGCCTCGACGCGATCCAATTCTTCTCTGGTGTAGCCACAGGCCTGAGCGAACCGAATAAAAAGCCCTTTATGACTGTCCGTTCCCGTGATCTCGCCGGTGCCCTCCTCGACCACGTTTTCGATCCACATCTTTTCGAGCTCTGGATCATCCGGACATCGACTCAGCATCGCGGCGATCGGCTTGGGAAAGGGCTTGGGGAAAAAAAGATAGAATTGACCGATGAAACCTTTCAGCTGGTCGCGATCGAGCTTGCCCTCTTCGATCATGCCGATGACCGGGTGGTTTTTGGAGTGCTTGTTGCGCACCATCCCCTGAATTTCCTTGACAAACTCGCTGCTAGAAATGGTCATAAGTTCTTGCTCCCTGCCCTATTCTACTTGCTCATCAACTGCGTAAAAATAATTGCCCCCGGCGAGATTCGAACTCACGGCCCCAGGATTAGGAATCCTGTGCTCTATCCACCTGAGCTACGGGGGCGCATGGGTTGGTGAACCAACCTTCGCTTTGTTGTTTTCCCGTCTCTTTGTTACCATCAATGTTAAAGTCGGGTCAAATGCCATTGGTAAACAATCCCCAATCATCGTCATTCTCCTTTTGCCCGCTGACGGGTCTCCATGCCATCGGGCTGTTGCTCGGTTGCGCCGTTGTGCTTTGCCTGTCGAGCTGTAGCTCGGCATCCGCGCCACTGTCGATCACCCTGTATAATGCCGAGACCAACCAAACGCTCACTTGCGCCGCGCGCGATCGAACGGGCCGGGCCGATCTCTCGGTCCTCGCCGTTACGGTTGAGAGTTGCGCAAAACAGCTGGAGGCGCGGGGCTTTGTCAGACAATAAAAACCCCCTTTCCGTCTTTGCTCATCTTGACGCTAAGGAATTTTTCCGGCTAATCTCCAATGCGGTAGACTTGTCATCGCAATTGGCAGGGAGGAATAATGAATTACCGTTTGGATCACATCGCGCTCAATTGCAAGGACCTAGACGAGTCGGTGCGTTTCTACGAGACCCATTTCGGCGGCAACCCCACGGCGTTACGCCAAGGTGGCGACGGCCACAAGTTCTGTTTCGTCAATATCAGCGGCGCCGCGGCGATACAGTTGATCGAATCTCCGGGTGAAACTGGCATCAACCACTACGGTTTTGTCGCTGACGACATGGATCAAGTGGCGGCCGAGCTGCGCGCCAAGAATGCCGAGATTATCCGCGAGATTCGCGACCCCAGCGGCAAGCTGACCACGCTGTTTGTCAAGGATGGCACCGGTCTCAAGATGGAGGTTCGGCTACCCCGTTGAGGCCGACCGGACGTAAGGAATAACGTCGTGCTTGAGTTCATCTTGACATCCATTAGGGTGAGGCTTAATTTGGACCTACAAGGTCCATCTAGGAGGAATCATGGCCAAGAGCTTTCAGGAGATTATGGCCGAAGCGCGCAAGGAAATTCCCGAAGTGAGCGTGCAACAAGTCAACGAATTACTTAAGAATAACGGCAAATCGCCGGTTTTGCTTGACGTTCGCGAGAGCGATGAGTGGCGCCAGGGGCATCTGGAAGGAGCCCTGCCGTTGCCACGCGGCTTTCTTGAGATCAAAGTCGAGAGCGCGGTCCCCAACAAGGATGCTCCGATAATCGCCTATTGCGCCGGCGGCGTGCGCTCGTTGTTGGCCGCGAAGGTGATGAAGGAAATGGGTTATCGGAACGTTTCTTCGATGGCGGGCGGTTACGCAGCGTGGAAAAATGGCGGATTCAAATGGGTGCAGGATTTTCAGTATACGCCGGAGCAATTGATCCGCTACAGCCGCCATTTTCTCCTGCCCGAGGTTGGCGAAGACGGCCAGGCGAAATTACTTCAAGCCAAGGTGCTGATGGTTGGAGCGGGCGGTTTGGGCTCCCCCTCCGCCTATTATCTGGCGGCGGCCGGGGTCGGAACGATCGGCATCATCGACAACGACGTCGTAGATATTTCTAACCTACAGCGCCAAATCCTTCACGCCAACGACCGGGTCGGCATGCCAAAAGTCGAATCGGCCAAGAAGACTCTCGAGGCGCTCAACCCAGACGTTAAAGTGATTCCTTACCAAGCCAAATTAACCTCCGAAAATATCATGGAGATCATCAAAGATTACGACTTGGTCGTCGACGGTTGCGATAACTTTCCAACGCGCTACCTGGTAAACGATGCCTGTGTACTGACGGGAACGCCTAACGTGCACGGCAGCATCTTCCAGTTTGAGGGCCAAGCCACGGTATTTTATCCCGGCAAGGGCCCCTGCTACCGCTGTTTATATCCGGAACCGCCGCCCGCCGAGATGGCGCCCAGTTGCGCCGAAGCCGGTGTGCTCGGCGTGCTGCCGGGCTTGATCGGCGTGATCGAGGCCCTCGAAGCGGTAAAACTCATTCTCGGCAAAGGCGATAGCTTGGTCGGCCGCTTGTTACACTTCAACACTCTGACCATGGAGATCAACACGCTCAAGCTGCGGCGCGATCCCAATTGCCCAATGTGCGGCGATCATCCGACGATCCACCAGTTGATCGATTACGAAGAATTTTGCAGCTTGCGGCACTAGTTCGGGTATTTATCTCAAGGGGTTACTAAAGGGCGGCCAAGTGGCCGCCCTTTTAAAATTTATTGCCCGGGTCCGTCTTAACATCGGCGCCGGTGAGGCGATCTGCACGGCAATTTGCTAAAGACCGACGGCTTTCTTGAGCGAATCGACTTCGCCCCGGCTGAGCGGCCGGAGTTCGCCCATCGGCAATGCGCCAAGGGCCAGCGAGCCGATACGAATGCGGATAAGTTTCTCGACGAAATAACCCAGCGCCTCGAACATGCGCCGCACCTCGCGCTTGCGACCTTCCTGCACTTCGATCTCGACCCAGGCATTTTTTCTGAGCTTGGTGACCACTCGAGCATGTGCCGGAGCGCTCATGCCGTCCTCCAAACGAATGCCTTTGCGCAAGCGGGCGAGATCCTCTTCGCCGGGACAGGCGCTGAGCTTGGCCCGATAAACTTTTTTCACGCCGTAGCGCGGATGGGTCAGGCGGAGCGCGAAGTCGCCGTCATTGGTTAGAAGTAAAAGCCCGGTAGTATTGTAATCGAGGCGCCCCACCGGAAAGAGCCGGCGCCTTTCGCCCAGGCCGGCGAGATACGGAGTCAAGTCGGGGCGATGCTCGGGATCGTTTAAAGTCGTGATCACCCCGGGCGGTTTATGAAATGCATAGTAAAGCAGCGCGGCAGCGGGTTTGATCCGCTTGCCGTCGACCTTAATGCTGTCCTTCGCCGGGTCCGCCTGTGAACCGAGCTTGCGCACCACGGTTCCGTTGACCATGACTCGGCCTTCGGCAATCCAGCGCTCCGCCTCGCGCCGGGAAGCCAGTCCCGCCCGCGCGAGAATTTTTTGCAGACGCTCCATCATCCGACCGGATCAACTCTCTCCGAGCTGATCGAAAGAGATCGTGTCACCGGGAATTTCCGGTAGCGATATTTCTTCCATTTCCTTGAGGGTGGGCAGTTGGGACAGATCCTTGAGATTGAAAAGTTGGAGGAATTCCACCGTAGTGCCGTATAGAAACGGCCGGCCGGGGACATCCTTGCGCCCAACGGCGCGAATCAAGTTGCGTTCCGTCAGTGTGGCGATCACACCGTCGATATCGACGCCGCGGATCGCTTCCACCTCCGCTTTCGTGATCGGTTGGCGGTAGGCGATAATCGCCAGGGTTTCGAGGGTTGCTTTACCCATCCGAGACGGGCGGCCGCCGAGAAATTTTTTGACCCAGTCGGCGTTGGCTTTCACGGTCCGTAGCTGGTAACCGCCGGCGACCTCGACCAAACGGATGCCTCTACTCTGACTTTCAAATTCGCCTTGGAGCTCGCTCAACACGTCCTGGAGGGTTTTCTTGTCGACTTGATCGAGGATCTCGGCGAAGCGTTGCAAAGGCTGCGGCCCATCGGCGACAAACAAAAGACTCTCGATGATCGATTTTATTTCTTCACGCTCCATTTTGACTTTCCTCGGCATCGTCGAGGACGATTCGCTCGACGGCTTCATCCATATCTGCCGCCGCTTCGATCACGATCGGCCCGGCCATCTCGTCTTGAGAGATCCGGATCGCCCTCACCTTCACCAGCTCCAGCATCGCCAGGAAGGTCACGACGACTTCCATGCGGCTTTTGACCTCGTCGAACAAGGCTTCGAACAATATTCTGCCCTGGCTGCGTAGCTTGTCGAGCAGCATGGTCATCTTCTCGCGCACGGTGATCTTCTCCAGGATGACCTCATGGGCAACGTCTTTGGGCAAACGATCGATGACTCGTTTAAGCGCGCCCAACAGCTCGAAGACGGAGATCTCGCGAAATTCGCGCGGCCCGGCTTCTTCCAGCGGCGCCGAGGCGCGCACAAATACGTCGCGGGTGAGAACTTCGCGCTGCTCCAACTCGATCGCGGCATCTTTGTAGCGCTGATATTCCAACAAGCGCCGCACCAGCTCGTCGCGCGGGTCGATGCCCTCCTCTTCCTCGTCGTCGTCTACTCCCGCCGGCAACAGCATGCGCGACTTGATATGAATCAGGGTCGCCGCCATGACCAAAAACTCACCGGCCATGTCGAGATTCAGGCTCTGCATAAGCTCTAACGTGGCGAGATACTGTTCGGTAATCGTGGCGATGGGGATTTCGGTGATGCTGACTTCGTTTTTCTTGATGAGGTGGAGCAAGAGGTCCAAAGGCCCCTCAAAAATCTCCAATTGAACTCGCGTGCTCACAGCCCCAAAGTCTCGCGCACTTCGGCCATTGTCGCGCCGGCTTTTTCTTGCGCGGCCCGGTTGCCGTCAGTCAGAATCGCTTCGACAACTTCGGGATTCTTCTCGTAGGACGCGCGCCGCTCGCGCACCGGCGCCAACTCTTCGATGACGTGTTTGATCATGACCTTCTTGCAATCCAAGCAGCCGATACCAGCCGTGCGGCAGCCTGTGGAAACTTCTGTGATCTCTTCCGCCGTCGAATAGATTTTGTGGAATTGAAAGGCCGGGCACTTTTCCGGTTCGCCCGGGTCGGTGCGCTTGACGCGGGCTGGATCGGTCATCATGCGGCTGATTTTCGTGTCGATTTCCTTGGGCGAATCCGAGAGAAACACCGCGTTGCCGTAGCTCTTGCTCATCTTGCGGCCATCCGTACCGGGCAATTTTTGCGTCTCGGTCAACAAGACTTCAGGCTCCGGAAAAATTGGTCGGTACACCTGGTTGAAGCGCCGGACGATTTCCCGGGTCAACTCGACATGGGGCGCCTGGTCGACACCGACAGGAACTTTGTTGGCCTTGTACATCGTGATGTCCGCCGCTTGCAACACCGGATAACCGAGAAATCCGTAGGTCGAAAGATCCTTGCCGACGATCTCTTTGATTTGCTCTTTATAGGTTGGATTGCGTTCGAGCCATGGCACCGGCGTGATCATCGAATAAATCAAGTGCAGCTCGGCATGCTCCTTGATGCGCGACTGGCGGAATATAGTCGATTTTGCCGGATCGAGGCCGACGCTCAACCAATCCATCATCATTTCGACGGTGCTTTGCCGGATGCCTTGCGGCGTTGCGTAATCGGTCGTCAAGGCATGCCAATCGGCGACGAAAAAATAGCAACGAAACTGCTCCTGAAGCCGAAGCCAGTTGCTGAGCGCGCCATGAAAATGGCCGAGATGCAGTCTCCCCGTGGGGCGCATGCCACTAACGATGGTTTCCATGGTTTTCCAACCTAGAAGATACCCAAATAGAGTTTCAACAGGAACTCGGTCGGCGGATCGATAATATGATCCAACGTGCGCGTCATCAACAGCACGATCAGAATAATGAAGCCGAAGGGCTCGACCCTCGCCACCTTGAGCGAGAGGGTACGTGGCAACAGGCCGACCAGCACGCGACCGCCGTCCAGCGGCGGCAAGGGCAACATATTGAACACCGCCAACGTGACGTTGATCAAAATCCCGTTCTGCGCCATCAGAACGATCGGCACAAAAAAATTGGCGATCCCGGAAACCGAAGTCGATTGGGCTTGGAACCCGGTCATGGGCGCCAGCAGTTTCCAAATGATCGTGAACAAAGCGGCGAGCAAAAGATTCATCGCCGGGCCGGCGGCCGCGACCCAGATCATATCCCGCTTGGGATTGCGCAGATTGTGAAAGTTCACCGGAACTGGTTTGGCGTATCCGAAAACGAACGGCGAATGGGCCAAGATCAGCATCAAAGGCACGAGAATTGTGCCAAAAAGATCCACGTGAGCGAACGGATTGAGCGTCAATCGGCCGAGCTTCTTCGCGGTCGGATCGCCGAGCCGATTGGCTACCCATCCATGGGCAACCTCATGGAACACCACCGCCACCAGCACCGGCAGGGCCCAAATAATAATTTGACCGACGATTTCTTCCAAGACCATCTCACGGGAGAGTTACTTAGTATGAATACGGCAAGCGTGGGCAAAAGACAAGGCGGAGAACAAAGCCATTCGAGCGCTGGAGTATCGGAAAATTGGAGTAAGCATGACCCAGCCCCTCTTCCCAACTCTCCAACGCTCGATCACTCAAGGACTCCACCACCCCTTTGCCCTCTGCCGTCCTTCTCTCTCGGATGAAACTCCCGGTGAACTTTTTTCAGCCGCGCACCGTCGACATGGGTGTAAATCTGCGTCGTGGAAATATCCGCATGGCCCAACATCGATTGTACGGACCGCAAGTCCGCGCCGCCTTCGAGCAAATGGGTGGCGAACGAATGGCGCATGGTATGCGGCGTCACGCGTTTCTCGATCCCCGCAAGCAGCGCGTAGCGCCGAATAATCTTCCAGAAACCTTGGCGGGTCAAAGGATTTCCCGAGCGATTGGTAAAAATGAACGGGCTGCTTTTGCCTTTGAGTAAAATCGCTCTTCTCTGGTTCAAGTAGCTCCAGAGTTTGTCCCTGGCCCATTTGCCGAAAGGCACCGCCCTCACCTTCGATCCTTTGCCTTTGACCGTAAGATAATTGCCCTGGAAATTGATTTGTCGGGTCTCAAGCCGCACCAGCTCCGAAACCCGCAGGCCGGTGGCGTACAAAAGTTCCAGCATCGCCTGGTCCCGCGCGCCGAGTAGCTCGATTGGGTCGGGCGCGCTCAATAGCTTTCGCACATCGTCGCCGGACAAAGTCTGCGGCAGCTTTCTTGGCCCGGGAGGGAGAAAGATAGTCGGTAACGGGCTTTCTTTGAGCAACCCTTCGCTCACGAGAAAAACCAGGAAGCGGCGCAGCGTGACCACGTGACGGGCGATGCTTCTCGGATTTAAACCTCGAGCGCGTAGCGAGCTCAAAAACGCGCGCAGCTGCGCGCCGTCCACGTCACGCCATTCGGCTGCGCCGTGCGCAAGCAGAAACTCCGCAAGCCCGGCGAGGTCACGTGCGTAAGCGTCCACGGTGTTTCGGGCCAGCCCCCTTTCCACCGTCGCCACCGCCAGGAATGCGTCAATGGAGGGGCTGATCGAGTCTTTCTTCGGCGTCATTTTGGGGCAGCAAATTTTCGCGCAGAAATTCACGAATATGTTCGACCCGGACGGCATCCAAGATTTTATCGCCCTGCTCCTCGGTAACGTAAAAGACGTCTGCTACTTGGTCCACGTTGGTGGAGATTTTGGCGACATGAATCGACAGAGCGAGACGGTGCAGCGCGTAAGCGATCGTAAAAAGAATGCCGATGCGATCTTCCGTGAAGACCTCGATGATTGTGAAATCATCGGACGCCTCGTTGTCGATATTGACGACGGTGGACACCTTCGGCGCGCGTCGTTGCAGAAACACCGAGGGCTTGGAGGAAGCCACCAGATTGGCCACATCGATTTTGCCCTCTAAAACGCCTTCAAGCACGATGCGGAACTTCGTCCACTTTTGCTCCACCATCACCAATTCCGGCCGGCCATGATGAGAAATTCGAAACACGTCAAGAATCCGACCGTCGCTGGCGGTGAAAATCCGCGCATTAAGAATATCGAGGCGAAGCGAGGTTAAAACGCCGGTGATCGACGCGAACAGCCCTGGACGGTCTTCGCAGCACACGATGACCGAGGTGCAGTCGCGCTCGGGATAGTGTTCCACCGACACGGCCGCCTTCTTGCCGCGATTCCGTTCCATCAGCTCAAAATGACCGGGAATCTCCTCTTCCGGCGTTGCCAGGAAATAGCGCTCGGGCATGGCGTCGAGAAAACTCTCGACTCTTTCTTCTTTATGATCTTTGAGCAGCAGCCGACGCACGCGGGCCTGCGTCCTGCGGATCGCGGCGCGCACGTCCTGGCGCTGGAACTCGCCCTTCTCGACCTCTTCCAAGAGATTCAAAGCCTTGACGTAAAGCTCGCCCAGCAATGAAGCCTTCCAGGGATTCCAGACATCGGGGCCGACTGCTTTCACGTCGGCGAAGGTCAGCAGAAAAAGCATCTTCAGATTATTCACGCTGCCCATCGTCTTGGCAAAGTCGAAGATGGTTTTGTCGTCTTCCAAGTCGCGGCGAAACGCCGTGTGGGTCATCAGCAGATGATGGCGTACGAGAAATTCGACCAGGGCACCGTCGTCGGCATTGAGGCGCATGCGGTGCGCGATCGGCCGCACCATGCGGGCGCCGATATCGGAGTGGCCGCCGCCAAAGCCCTTGCCGATATCATGGAACATCAAGCCCAGATAAAGCAGCTCGATCTTTTCCGCCTCGCGGGCAAGCTGAGTCAGCAAGGGCAAACTTTCAGCATAATCACCGGCGCGCAACCGCTCTATCTCTTTGATCAAACGCAAGGAATGCTGATCAACGGTGTAGATATGATAGGCGTCATGCAGGACCATGCACAAAAGCCGGCCGAATTCAGGAAGAAAGGCGCCTAGGACGCCGGCGCGGTGCATTTCCAGCAACGTCTCATACACCGATTCCTTCCATTTAAGGATGCTGAAAAAAGGCAGATTGGCGGCTGCCGAGCGGCGAAACTCATCGTCGACCAGATCAAGGTTTTGGCGCAGCATCTCCCGGGTTTCATGAGCTAATTGGCAGTTGTACTTCTGCATGTCATCGAAGATCCGGATGAGATTATCGGGACTGCTGCGAAGGACTTCCGGTTTGGTCACTGTCAGGTGGCCCTTTGACAAACGTATTCCCTCGCGCAAGTTCCGGCCGAAAACGTAGGATGCGCCGAAGCGTGGCTTGTCGCACTCGGTGACACGGTGAATGATCAGCGACGATAGCCGGCTGATCTGCGCCGCATGCAGATAATAGGTGCGCATGAACACTTCGACGGCGCGCAGGCTGCCTTCACGGGCGAAGCCCAGCGCGACGCTGACTTTTTCCTGCTGCTCAAAGGTCAGCTGGTCTTGATGTTTACCGGTGGAAAAATGCAGTTCGTTGCGTACCCGCAGCAAAAAATCCTGCGAGTCCTTTAGGTGCGCGATGTCGTCGGTGCCGACGATGCCGGCGAGCGCCAGGGCGTCCAAATCCTTGGCTTTGAGCATGGCTCGAGCGATCCAATGCGCCGTTTGAATATCTCTGAGTCCGCCCTCGCCTTCCTTCACTTCAGGTTCGAGCAGGTACACCGAGCTGCCGTATTGCTCATGGCGCGCTTGATTCTCGGCGAGCTTCTCGCGGAGAAAACGCTTGATGCCGTTTTTGAGCAGCCGTGACTCTACCTTTTTCTCGAATTCCTCGTAGAGCGAAAAGTCGCCGCATAAAAAGCGCACATCGAGCAAGGCCGTGCGCACCCGCATGTCGCTTTCGGCTAGGCTAATGCAACCGGCCACGCTCCGAGTAGCGTGCCCGACTTGGAATCCGGCGTCCCACAGGGTGTGGAGCAACTGCTCCGTGAGGGCCTGAACGTCCTGGGACATTTTCCACGGGTAGAGAAACAAAATGTCGATGTCCGAGTGAGGATTCAATTCGCCGCGGCCGTAACCGCCCTGCGCGATCAAGGCAAACCGCCGGTTAGGCTCGGAGAACTGCTGGCCGCGGTCGGCGCTGATCGCCGTGAACAGATGGCGAATCAAGTGATCGATGACGGTAGCCCAAGCCGAAGCGACCTCCACGCCGCCGGCCCCCGCGCGGTGTCTTTCAAACAGCAAACGCCTCCCGTCGTAAATATACTTGCGCGCCATCGCCTTAAGGTTCTGCTCGCGTTGCGCGTCCTTGAGCAAGCCCAGTGAAATCGCTACGGCGTCCATAAAGATCTTACAGCGTCTTCGCCATCATGTTTGATTGGCCGAACTTTTGGATGCCCGAGAAGAGCGATTGCACCAGGGCGTCCTGATAGCTATCCCGGCTCATCGCCCGGCCTTCCTTGCGGTTGGTGATAAAAAACATTTCCACCAAAACGCTCGGCATGCGCGCACCGACCAATACGTAGAACAGCGCCTTTTTCACGCCCAAATCTTTGGTATCGCCCATGATTTTCGCCATGCCCTCGACCAGCCCCCCCTGCAAGCGGTGCGCGAGAGTAATCGAATCTTCCAACTTCATGTTCTGCGTCATGTCGCTCAAGATAAATTGCAAATCGGAAATATTGCGGCGCGAGGTGCTGTTCTCTCGGGCGGCGAGCCGAATCGCGGCTTCGTCGGTGGTGTTGTCAAGGTAGTAGGTTTCGATTCCCTTGGCTTCTCTATTTGGGCTGGCATTCATGTGCAGCGAGATGAATAAATCCGCATCCTCGGCATTGGCCGTCGCCGTGCGCTCCTCAAGCGGCACGAAGCGATCGTCGTTGCGGGTCAAAACCACCTGCACACCCATCTCGTTTCTGAGTTTGCGGGCCAATTTTTTTGCAATCCTGAGCACGATGTCCTTCTCGGCGACGCCGCCGACGCCGATCGCGCCGGGATCCTTGCCGCCGTGGCCTGGGTCCAGAACAATTTTGCGCAAGCCGTTAACCGGCGGCGCGGGGTCCGACCGTTTCATCGTTGCAAGCGTTGCTGGACTCGCCGGTAGCGAAACCGCAGCCGCGTCGCTCACCGAGTTTGCCGCAGTCGTATTCTTGTTCTTGCCGAGTATATCGATGACCAGCCGCGACGGATTCGGCAACATAAAAGCGTTGTGTGCCAGCAGCTTGTCCATGTCGAGAACGACACGGACAACGTCTGCGCTGTACTGTCCGACGCGAACTTGACGCAACAGGCCCTTGTCGACCGCGATCGGCTCTTTGAATGCCAACGCCAGTTTCGCCTTTTGCAAGTCGACATAGACGCGCGCCGGCATTCCCATTGCCGGATTTTCTTTCAATTGGCGCATGTCAAATTGTGTTTCCCGGGAGAGGTCGAGTAAAATGCGCGCGGAGTCTTTGCCCGTCTCGAGTCGAAGCCCGGTGACCTGGGCCACGCCGTCGTTCACCGCAGCCGTGCTGTTTTGAGCCAGCGCAGATTGCATGAACTCGGCTACCGGCATCACCGCCAACAACAAAACGCCGGCAAACATCAGGATCGCGATCTTATGACATTTCATAGGCACTTTTGCCTCCGGGTAAGTCATTTCTTAGCTTCTTCAGTCAGACGATGAAGCGCATTGAGAGCTTCGATCGGCGTCATCGTGGAAACGTCGAGTTGGTTTAATTGGTCGAGCAGACGCGCCTCGGGAAAATCGAATAGGCCTATTTGCGCCGGCGATTCGGGTGCGCCGGTTGCATCCGCCAAATCGCCGCGGCGGTCCTGGCTGGTTTCCAAGCGCGCGAGAATTTCCTTGGCCCGGGCGATGACCTGTGTCGGCATGCCAGCCAAGCGCGCGACATGAATGCCGTAACTGTGGCTGGCGGCGCCATCGAGCAAATTGCGCAGGAAGATAATATCGCCGCGCCACTCCTTTACGGCAAAGTGAAAATTTTTAAGGCGTTCCTTGGTCTCGGCCAAATCGGTAAGCTCGTGATAATGGGTCGCGAACAACGTACGTGGCCGATGCGTCGAGTCATGCAGCGCTTCGGCGACCGCCCAGGCGATCGAGATGCCGTCGAAAGTGCTCGTGCCGCGCCCGACTTCATCGAGCAAAATCAAACTACGCCGGGTCGCGTAATGTAAAATATTCGCGGTCTCTTTCATTTCGACCATAAAAGTCGATTCGCCGCGCGCCAGCGAATCGGCAGCGCCGATACGGGTGAAAATCCGATCGACGACGCCGATGGAAGCGTCGGCGCAGGGCACGAAGCTGCCCATCTGCGCCAAAATAACCAGCAATGCCACTTGGCGCATGTAAGTCGATTTGCCCGCCATGTTGGGGCCGGTGAGCAGAATAATTTGTTGGGATTCGGGATCGATGGCGCAGTCGTTGGGCACGAAGGCGCCGCGCCCCACCGCCGCTTCGACCACGGGGTGGCGGCCCTCGATAATCGATAGACAACTGCCGCCGTTGACCCTCGGTATGACAAAGTGACCCGCTTCGGCGACTTCCGCCAAAGAGTTTAAAACGTCGATGACTGCCAGAGCATGGGCGATAGCTTTCAAAGCGGCATAATGGCCGGCGATTTGCACGCGCACCCGGGTCAACAGCGCTGCTTCCAATTTCTCGATCAAGCTCTCCGAGTTGAGCACTTTCGCTTCGTACTCTTTGAGCTCCGGAGTGATATAACGCTCGCCGTTGGCTAGAGTTTGCTTGCGTAAGTAATCGTTCGGCACCGACTTGAGATTGGCTTTGGTCACTTCGATGTAGTAGCCGAACACGCGATTATAACGTACTTTGAGCGAGGAAATACCGGTGCGGCGGCGTTCGCCGAGCTCGAAGGTTTGAATCCAATCTTTGGCATGGGCGCGCATCCCGCGGATTTCGTCCAGCTCTGCATCGAATCCGGCGCGAATGAAACCGCCGCCTTTAATCACGAATGGCGGATCGTCGATGATCGCGCGCTCGATCAGGCCGATGACTTCCGGCAGGTCGCTCAAAGCATCCCGCAGATTCAAGAGGATCGGTGACTGAACCCCATTGAGTCGCTGGCGCAGCTCACCCACCCGGCGCAAAGTTTCTTTGATCGCGACCAGATCTTTGGGCACTGCGGTGCCGGCGACCGCCCGCGCGGCCAGCCGTTCGAGATCCTGGATTTTGGCCAGTCCTGCGCTGAGCTCTTGACGCAGCGCGTAGCTTTCCACCAACTCCTGGACGCCTTGGTGGCGTCTACGAATTTCCCGCTCGTCGATGAGCGGATATAAAAGCCACTGGCGTAAACGGCGCGCGCCCATGGGCGTCAAGGTTCGGTCGAGTATAAACAACAGCGAGCCCTTGCGTGTGCCCCGATAACTCGTGACGAGCTCCAAATTGGCGCGCGTGGACTCGTCCAAAACCAGATAATTCGACGCTTCGTAGGAGTCGAGCTCGCGCAACAGCTGAACAGACTCCGTCGCGTTGGCTTCCAGGTAGTGCAAAATCGCCGAAGCGGCGCGCACACCGTCCGATAGCGTGATCTCGGCAGTCGCCAGTTTGCCGGCTGCAGCAGCGTCGAAACTCTCGTCCGCAACCGCGGTGTAATGAATCGACGGCTGTTCCTTGTACAGCCGCTCGCGCAGACGCGCGTCCCGTCCGGGCAACAACAGCTCGCTGGGCTGAATGCGCCCCAGTTCGTCGAGCAGCGCCGCTTCTTCGACGATTTCCGTGCAGCGAAATTCGCCGGTCGTAATGTCGCTGACGGCCAGCCCAAAAACGTCTGGCCCTTTGCATAAGGCCGCGAGAAAGTTGTTGCCGCGCGCATCTAGCGCCTCTACGGCGGTCACGGTCCCCGGCGTGATTACCCGCACGACTTCCCGTTTAACCACACCCTTGGCCATCGCCGGATCTTCGATCTGCTCACAGACCGCGACTTTGTGGCCGGCGTCGAGTAGTTTCTGGATGTAAGGCTCGGCCGAATGATAGGGCACGCCGCACAGGGGCACTCCGCCATCCTCGCTCTTGTGGCGCGAGGTCAGCGCGATGTCGAGAATTTTCGATGCCGTGTGGGCATCTTCGAAGAACATTTCGTAAAAATCGCCGAGACGAAAGAACAAGATGGCGTCGCGGTGGCGCTCCTTGATCTGCAGATATTGCTGCATCATCGGGGTGATTTTGGCCGCTTCCATCTTGAGCTTATGCCGAGCCGCTGGGTTTTTCCTCGAAGCGCTGCGGGCGCCGGCGCCGGCGCAAACTGAGCATGGCGCGCTTGGCCTCGATATCCAGCTCACGCACCAAGCTGCCGATGCCGAGTGACAAGACGAATTGGCGCTTCATCGCGTCGAGAATCTTTTGCCGGTCGTTGGTAAGCACGAACAGTTCTTCGCCGTCGGTCAAATATCGCAGAGACTCGACCGGCCGCACCGTGCTCGAAGTATTTTTCTTGAGCGGCCGCAGGCAGCGGCGGATCATCTGCAAACTGAAGCCATGATGGGCGAGATCTTTGACAACCTTGAGGCAGACCAGATCGTTAAACGAGTAAAGTCGCCGGGTGCCCCGTCCCTCTGCGAGCTTGACCGACGGCCGGATAAAGTCTTGCTCGTCCCAATATTGCAACTGGCGCAAACTCACTCCGACGATCCGGCTCGCCGTCTTGCTATCGTAGGTTTCCATGACGATCTCTTCGTGAAATGAAAACAAGGATGTTTTCATGAGGGTAGACCGCAGGGCCGGAATTGTCAATGAAACCTCTATTGACCGCTAACTGCGGTTATGGTGAAGAATGTTTATGGCGCTTCCGGAAAATCTCTTGGTCGGTACGTCGAGTTGGTCAAGCAGCGATTGGCTCGGGCCGTTCTATTCTCCCAATCTCAAACCGGGACAGTTCATCGAAGCCTATGCGCGCCGCTTCCGTGCCGTCGAGATCGATTCGACTTATTACAGCATTCCGTCGCCCCATGTGGTAACGAGTTGGCGGGAAAAAACACCGCAGGGCTTTGTCTTTACGGCGAAAATTCCCGGCGTGATCACCCATGAAAAAGTCCTTAAAGACTGCCAGGCCGAGTTTACGACTTTCCTGAAAAACATTGAATTGCTCGGGGATCGGCTCGGGCCGTTGCTTTTGCAGTTCCCCTACTTCAATCGTAAAGTCTTCCCGTCACGTGAACCTTTCGAAAGGCTGCTCAAACCGTTTCTTCAAGCATTACCAAAGGACTTTAAATTCGCCCTGGAGATCCGTAATAAAAATTGGCTTAGCTGGGATTTTCTCGAGCTTTTGCGCGACCACTCCGTGGCCTTTGCATGGGTGGCCCAGGCGTGGATGCCGCGCATCGATACCCTCGCCAAAGCGCTGGATTTGTTGACCGCCGACTTCGCCTACGTGCGCTTTATCGGCGACCGCAAGGGCATCGAAGCAAAGACAAACAAATGGGACAGGCTGATCGAAGACAAGTCTCCCGAAATGGCGGTGTGGATCAACGAGCTTAAAAAAATCGTCAACAAGGGAGTCAAAACTTACGCGTTCTTCAACAATCACTACGCTGGTTTCGCTCCAGGCTCGGTCAAGCAGTTTGAAGATCTGTGGGATAAGGTTGCCTAGGCGAATTTTTACTTGACCCGCGGTTGGGCATCGACGTATGTTTTGAGCCGATGGTTCGAGAAAAATAACTCTTGCCACGGAGGTGATCCATGACAAGCAACGAGACAAGCGATCGCGCGCTGCATCTGGCGACCCATTCCGGCTGGTACCGCTTCGAACGGCGCGGCGAGAATTGGGAACAAGTCGACCGCGCGTTGACTTACTGGCAGATGAGCTGCATTCAGGTCGATCCTGACGATCCCACGCGCGTCTACATCGGCACGGAACACTCCGGCATGTTCGTCACCAACGACGGCGGCAAGGATTGGACGCGGGCAAACCCCAACGTGCCATGCCTGACGATGTCGTCAATGTTGGCCCTTTCCGGAAAAATCATGGTCGGCACCATGCCGGCAGCATTGTATGTCACATCGGAAGGAGGCTCATGGCAGGAAATCAAAGGCGTCCGCCAAGGCGCCATCGGCGGGAGTTTTCCGCCGAATCCCGACTTTGCGCCGCGCACGCGGGTGCTGGCTCGTGAGAAAACAACCGGTGGACGGCTCTTCGCCGGCATCGAAGTCGGCGGTATCCTGGTCAGCGACGACGAGGGACAAAACTGGTCCATGGCAAACGATGGGTTGACCGATCCCGATATTCACCGAATCTTGCCGTCGAAACAGAAAAGCGGGCTGGTCGTCACCGCTTGCGGAGAAGGCGTCTCGCGCAGCACGGATCGCGGCTCCCTCTGGCAAACAGTAACCCCGGCAGGCGGTAGGACTTACGGCAATGCGCTTGCGGAAGACGACAACGGCAACATTTATTTGGGTATCACCCAGGATCGACCGCGTACCTGGACACGCTCGGGACGCGCACGCACGGCGATTTTCAAATCCAACGACGGCGCCAACTGGCAGTTTTTGACCGAGAAATTGAGCGGCGGAGTGATGGACATCTGTAGCGCCGCAGCGGGTAATGGGGTGCTGATCTCAACTGCTGACGGTGAAGTAGTCAGTGTCGATCCGTCGGGCGAAACCCGCATCCTTATCCGCGGGCTGCCATGCATCACCGCGATCGCGCTCGGAGCCTAAGACAATCTGGCGCTGGGAGTTTTGTATCTCGCGTCCCCGACCTAAACTCTAGACTCTGGACGCAGGCCCCAAACTACTGCCGCCTACTGGGTAGGCAGGCGCTGATATTTTCCCTTGAAAAAAAGCAGTGGCCGGTCGCCGGTGGCGCTGGCGTTGACGATCTCGCCGACCACGATGGTGTGGTCACCGCCGTCGTAACACTGGGTGATTTTACATTCCACATGGGCTAGCGCGCCGTCGAGGATCGCCGCGCCGTTGCTGCCGGCGCGCCAGCGAAGATCGGCGAATTTGTCGATGCCTTTGGTCGCAAAGCGTCGCGAGATCTCTTCCTGGTCTTCACTCAGAAAATTGACAGTGAAGCCGTTTTCCAATTCAAAGCAAGCGTAACAAGTAGCGCCCTTATCGACGCTGATCAGAACCAGCGGCGGATTGAGCGACAGGGACATAAACGCATTGGCCGTGAGCCCGTTGGGGTTGCTGTCTTTGTCCTTGGTGGTGATTACGGTGACGCCGGTGGCGAAATGGCCCATCACCCGGCGCAGCTCTTGCGGTTCCAGTGGCATGGTCTTTCTCGATCTAATCAAAGTTTTTCCAACAGGTACCAGAGCCCGCCTCGGGATGTCAATCACCTCGCCATTTTTGCCCTCGCCCTAGACGAGCGCGCGCGGAAAATGCTAAAGATTGTCGTAACGAAGGGAGGAATCTTCAATGGCTGTACAAGAACACAAAGCGGATAATTCTTTTGACCGTTATATCGCCGAAGTCAGGGCCGCCTGGGGCGACGGCAAAGATCCTCAGTTGCCCTTTAAAGTGGCGGCGCTGATGGAAAAACTATTCAATTCGACCAGCCCGGATGATCCCTGGATGGCCGAGCTGATTCGCGACGGCAAACCCTCGCGCGAGCTCTATCGCGATCCCGAATTGGGATTTATTCAGATGGGCCATATCCACAAGCAGGGCCACGGCAACAAACCCCATGATCACGGCCCCTGCTGGGTGGTGTACGGCTCTTTCAAAGGCGTCACCGAGATCACCAAATACAAACGCACCGATGACGGCTCGCGGGAAGGCGTGGCCAAGTTGGAAAAGGAACGCCTCGATCGTCTGTCGCCCGGTGTCGTAGTGCCTTACCTCCCCGGCGATATTCACTCCACCAACGCCGTCGAAGGCCCCGGCGTAGTGTTTCGTTTCCTAAGTTACGATCTGGATAAGATCGACCGCTATCGCTACAACATGGAAAAAAGCACAGTCGTAAAGGTCTAGCTTCTCAAGGATGAAGGCAAAAGGATAAAGGACGAAATGAATGACGCGGGTACACGTGCTCATGCTTATCCTTTTGCCATCTTCCGTCATCCATTTATTCAAAGAGGTCGCTGATGGGCGGTGAGGAGATTTTTTTCGAGCAAATTCGTTCCGCCGGCTGTTTGTCATACATTCTGGGGTGCGCCCAGGACAAAGTCTGTGTCGTCATCGATCCCGAGCTGGACAAAGCCGACGATTACGCCGGCTTAGCCGAATTCTTTAAAGCGAAGCTTCTCTACGCCCTTGACACTCACACCCACGCCGACCACAATTCCGCTTGCAAGGTCATGCGCGAGCGCTATGGCGTAAAAGTCATCATGCACCGCGCCACCGACGCCCCTTACGTCGACTTGCCGGTCGAAGACGGCGATCAAATCAAGTTCGGCCAGCAATCGCTCAAGGTCGTCTACACGCCGGGCCACACCCAGGATTCCATGTGCCTGCTGTTCGGGGATAGAATTTTTACCGGCGATACGCTGCTGATCGGCGGTTGCGGCCGCACCGATCTCCCCGGTGGAAGCGCGGAGTCGCAATATCAAAGCCTGCTAAAACTCAAGGCGCTCGGCGACAAGATTCGCGTCTATCCCGGCCACGACTACCGCGAAGCGGTCTCGACCCTTGGCGACGAAAAACAAAATAACGCGCGCATGCTGATCCCGACCAAAGACGAATTCATTCACTTCATGACTTCGCGCAAACCTCCCCTGCCGCGCAAGATCCAAGAAGCACTCGAGTGGAACCGCACGCCTATACAAGGCACACAGCGCGGAATGGGCGAAGGGATTTGAAGAGTTGACAGCGAGCAGTTTCCAGTCGTCAGTTCTCCGCAAAGATTCTCCGGACCCGAGATGTTGCGTACCCGGCCTTAAAGGCCTCGTTTAGCGCCCAAGGCTTTGCGCGCAATACACGGTTCTGCGTCTTACTGTTGCCTGATATCTATTGCGCTCTTGCTTCCCCATATGAATTCAGCAAATAACGACATCACCGCAGGCATCCTTGACTCAGTGCGCCGCTACTGGGGCTACACCGAGTTGCGCCCGCTCCAAGAGCAAGCCATCCATGCCGAACTGGAGCAAAGAGACTCGCTCGTGGTCATGCCGACCGGCGGCGGCAAATCGTTGTGCTATCAAGTTCCGCCCGAGCTGGCGCAGCGCACCGATGTCGTCGTCTCGCCGCTGATTTCCTTGATGAAGGATCAAGTCGACGGCCTGCGCGAATGCGGCTATCCGGCCGGAGCACTTTACAGCGGCATGCCGGCGCACGCGGTTCACGAGACCGAAGAGCAGTTTGCCGCGGGCCGTTATCGACTGCTTTTCGTCGCGCCGGAGCGTTTGCTGACGCCGCGTTTTTTACAGCTGATGGAACGGGTCCATGTGCGCGCCTTCGCCATCGACGAAGCGCACTGCATCAGCCACTGGGGCCATGATTTTCGCCCCGAATACCGCCAGCTCGCGAGTCTTAAACAGCGCTTTCCGCAAACGAGCGTGCACGCCTACACCGCCACCGCCACCGAGCGCGTGCGCGCTGACATCGCAGCGCAATTGCGTTTGAAGAATCCGGTGACACTGGTCGGCACCTTCGACCGCTCCAACCTCGTTTACCGCGTCATTCCGCGAGTCGACGCCCGCTCGCAGGTGCTGGAAGTTTTGCGGCGCCACCCGAAGCAGGCCGCGATCGTTTATTGCATCAGCCGCAAAGACACCGAATCGATGGCCGCGTTCCTTCAAGCGAATCGTCTGCGTGCGGCTTACTACCATGCCGGCTTGGAAGCCGACGAGCGCCGCCGTACCCAAGATGAATTTGCATCGGAAGCACTCGACGTCGTCGCCGCCACCGTGGCCTTCGGTATGGGCATCGATCGCAGCGACGTGCGCTGTGTCATCCACGCCGCTATGCCCAAGTCTATCGAGCATTACCAACAGGAAACCGGCCGCGCCGGCCGCGATGGCTTGGAAGCCGAGTGCGTTCTCCTCTACTCCGCCGCCGATGCAATGCGCTGGGAATCTCTAGTCGAACGAAGCGCCGCCGAGGCCGGCGCCGCGCCGGAGATTATCGCCGCATCTCGCGAGCTGCTCAATCACATGCGCCGCCTCTGCTCCGGTGCACACTGCCGCCATCGCAAGCTCTCCGAATACTTCGGCCAGGCCTATACCAAAGCGAACTGTGAAGCTTGCGATGTCTGTTTGAACGAAGTCGAAGGGTTAGCCGATGCGACGGTGATCGCGCAAAAAATCCTTTCTTGCGTCGCCCGCGCCGGTGAAAGCTTCGGCGCCGAACACATTATCGATATTCTTCTAGGCGCCAGCACCGAGCGGATTCGCCGTTGGCGTCATGAGGAACTGAGCACCCATGGTTTGATGAAAGGCACCGACCGCAAAACTCTGACGAATCTGCTTTACCAGCTAATCGACGAGGGCCTGCTCGAAAGAACCTCGGACGAACGCCCGGTGCTGCGTCTGAACGATGCCTCACGCGAAGTCCTGCGCGGCAATCGCACCGTGAAGTTGCTCCAGCCGAAGGTGAAGGTCCGCAAAACCCGCTATGCCGAGAAATCCTGGGAAGCCGTCGACACCGGTCTTTTCGAGGTGTTGCGAAACCTGCGGCGCCGGCTCGCGGAAGAACGCGGCGTCCCCGCGTATGTCTTGTTCAATGACGCCACGTTGCGCGATATGGCCCGACACAGACCCAGTTCACGCGACGCACTACTCAGCATCCGCGGTGTTGGCGAACGCAAGCTGGCCGATCTTGGAGAACGGTTCCTGGAAGCGGTTTTCGACTATTGTCGCGAGAAGCGCTTACCGTTGGACGTGTGAAGACGGCAGCTGCCATGCTTCAGGCATACATCATTGATCGATGAGGAGGAGGAACATTGCTTCGTCCGCTCTCGGAATTGAGTTACTTGTCAAACCCCGATTCTCCGCCCAACAAAAGTGGTGTTTTGCGTTGCCTAAGGTGTGCTTAAGACCAGCAGATCATTCGTCCTCTCCCCGCCGCAACACTTTACGGCTCAGGCGACGAAGTCATTGATTGGGTTTACCGGACTATCCCGCAACCGATCGCACCTCCATTCTTGTCCTTTATCCCTTTTTAAAATAGTACGCTTCCGGCGCCGGCTTGTAGGAGCGCGGCAGCCAGAGCGGGCGGCGCAGATTGTCCGGGCCGGGCGCCGGGCGGGTTTTGAGCAGCCATTTTTTGTAGACTTCGTGCGACTTGTTGGTGTCGACGTAGATGTCGCCGTACTTGTCTTGCGGTCCGGGCTTGGAGACGCGGACCTTTTGGTGCCAGCAATGCTGGCCGCTGATGTAGTCGGGCTGCACCGGGAAAGTCAGGTTCTGATGCACGCCGCCGTCTTCCCAAAAGATTCGCGACGAGTCGGCATCGTCACTTTTGAACGGCTTGATGCCATGGATCGTGCGCATCATCCACTTGCCTTGACCGACTTGTTTGAGATCGACCAGCGCCGTCGACCAGCGCTCGCCGCCCTGCTCTTCCGCCAAGCGCCAGCGGCCGAGGTGATGCGAGCAGGCGATGACGCCGGGCTTGATCCCTTCCGTGACCCAAACTTTGTCGATGAAGTAGCCGATCTCGGTGTTAATTTTTAGCAGATCTCCGGTCTTGACGTCCAAATTTTGCGCGTCTATGGAGTTGAGCCAAATCGGATTGCGATGGGAGATCTCGTATAACCACTTGGCATTTCCCGAGCGCGTGTGGATCAACGTCGGCAATCGAAAAGTCGGCAGCAGCAGCATCTCGCCGGCGTTGAGCTCGATATTCTCCAGGTGCACGTGGCTTTTGATATAACCGGGCAGCGCGTGCTCGGGCCATTTCCAATCCTTCAGCGTGCGCGAATAAAATTCGAGTTTGCGCGACGGCGTCGGAAAACCGACGCAAGCCTTGCCGTCGATTTCGATACCGATGGCGCCGCCGTTCTTTTTGATTATGTTCGTACGCGTATCGGTCTCGGCGTCAGCCAGATCGCTCGCCTTAAGCCCGGTCTCGTGGACTTTATAAACGTTGTCGTCGATCAGAAACGCACCGTATTTGCGCATATATTCGAGCGGCGTTAAACCCTGTTTTGCCGCAGTCTCCGGCAAGCCCGGCACGCTGTTTTCAAAGATCCAACCGTAGTAATCGTCGACGGTCATCTTTTTGCCTGGTTCGTTCGGCGACTCGAAATATTTGCGGATGCCGAGCGAGCCGTCGGGATCGACACGCCACGAAAGCTCGATCCAGAATTCATCTTCTTCCCAAACCTGGCCGATGCCGGCGGCCTCATGAGCCTCGTAGGTGGTGTTGAATTTTTTGCCCTGCTGTTCCAACGCCACGCGCAAAATCGGCTGGCGAAAGCCAATCCAGCGCGCCGCTTGAGTCTCCTGGCTCATCAGATCGTGGCGCTCGGAACCGTGGCCCATCGGCAACACGTAGTCGGCGAACCACGCGGTCTCACTCCAGGTCGGCGTCAAGCAGGCGTGGCGCTCCACCTTGCTTTCGTCGGAGAGCATCTCGATCCAGCTCATGCCGTCGGGGTTGGTCCACACCGGGTTGTAAACCCGGGTGAAATACATCGCCAACTTGCCGCGCCCCTCCTTGAGAAAGTGCGGCAAAAGGTAGCTCATCTCGAAAAATGCGAGCGGATACTCCGGTGGAATCAGCAGCTCGTTCCAAACCTTTGACGGCGGCGGCATCAGCGGCGGCGCGGGGATATATTTATTCGCCGCGTTGGGCGCGGTGCCGCCGACGGTTCCAACCGCGCCGGCCAGCACGGCGAGAAACTGTAGCGCGCGGGCGACCTGCCAGCCGCCCAAATTCCCCGCCGCGGTGTTGCGCCAGACATGGGAGGAAAAAGCCGAGCCGGCTTTGGCGATCTCGTGGGCGACTTCGACGATCACTTTAGAATCTATACCCGCTTCCTTGGCGGCGAATTCCGGGGTGTACTCCGCGTAAGTTTCCTTGAGGATCGCGACGAAGCTGTCAAAGGTCTGCGGCTTGTCCAAATGTTCCTCGCGCAAGAACTCTTCCCAATTGACCCACCGGCGGACAAATTCACGGTCGAAAAGATCCTCTTGCAGCAAGATATTGCACATCGCCAGCAAGACCGCGGCCTCGCTGCCGGGCCAGGAGGAGATCCAGTAATCGGCTTTTGATGCCGTGTTCGACAACCGCGTATCGATGACGCAGATTTTGGCGCCGCGCTCCTTGCCCTCGATGATTCGTTGTGCGTGGGGATTGAAGTAGTGGCCGGCTTCTAAGTGCGAGCTCAGGAGCAGCATGAAGCGTGCGTTGGCGTGGTCCGGCGACGGCCGGTCGATGCCGGACCAGAAGGCGTAACCGGCGCGCGCGCCGGCGGAGCAAACGTTGGTATGGCTGTTGTGGCCGTCGATGCCCCAGGAGTGAAAGATGCGTTGATGATAGAGCAGCTCATGACCTGGCCGGCCGACGTGGTACATGATCTCGTTGCGTCGGTCTTCCTGCAGCGCCTTTCGAATGCGCGCTGCGATATCATCTAACACTTCGTCCCAACTCACGCGCTCCCACTTGCCCTCGCCCCGATTGCCGGAGCGTTTCAGCGGATAACGAATGCGCTCGGGATCGGTGACTTGATTGAGCGTCGCCGGACCTTTAGCGCAGTTACGCCCGCGGCTGCCGGGATGCTCGGGATTTCCTTCGAAGCGGCGAATCTTGCTGGTGTCTTTCTCGACGACCGCTACCAGGCCGCAACCGGCCTCGCAGTTAAAACAAATCGTCGGAATGATCCGGCAGTGCTTTTCGACTTTGCGCGGCCACTGGGCGGTATCGTACTCCGTCCAGTCGTCCCATTTTTCCACGGGCGGATAAGCGGCCAGGCCGTTGGGGGCATCGAGCCGTTGCGCCGAGGGATTGAGCGGTGTGAGCGGGTCAGACATGATGAATTTCCTTTAACTGAGCGGCACCGCTTGGCCGGCCTTGATCCAAAGATAATCGTAAAACCACAAACCGAAGAGCGCCAGCAAAGAGGCGGCGACATTCGGCAACAGCGAGCCTAGCGGCAAAAAAATCAAGATCGCCGGAGCCACGACGCCGAGGCCGACGGCGAAAAGCCAAAACGATTTCCACAGCGGTCCTTTCAACAGCAGGTCGCCGGCGCGAACCGCTTCTTCGGCGCCGTGTTTCATGAACAGCTCGCCGAAGACCATCGCCAAGCCCGCGAGCAGCGAAACCACGAGAATATTGACCAGCCAAACAAACAGCGTCGCGCTCATGAACTGATACGGCGTAACCAACTCCAGAGAACCGATCAGAATCAACGTGGCGGCTCCGGCGCTGACGGCTTTAAGCACCAGGTGCCAGAAGAGCATCGGGCTCTGCCAAAAATCGCGCCCGCGTGCCTGAGCGAAAAGAAACGCCGAATAACCGGCCGAAGCGATAGCAAAAAGCGCAGTGGCCCACATGATCCCCGGCGACACTCGCCCCAGGTCGTACATCTGATACAGCCAGACCCCGATCAATGCGCCAAAGATCATCAACACGTAACCGCCCAACACCAACCAGGAGTTGAGGTTGGGTTTGGACAGCAAAAAGAAAAATCGCGATGGTTTCTTTAGGTCCAGCACCAGCAACGCCATGGTGGCGGCAAGGAATACCAGGGAGAGCAACGGGCTAATAAGACCGAGGAGTACGCCGTCCTGCTCGAAACCCATATTCAAAAACAGCGCCGACAAGAGCATCACGCCGGCTGAAATCGATTTGGTCCAGAGATAAGAGGCGATTTTTTTGCCCCAGGGAATCCTGTGCGGCACGTCGTACACCTCCCGAGCCACGCCAGGAATCGTGCGACCGGGAGTGCCGCTTTTGAGCGCGTAAAGATCTTCACCGGGATTTTTTTCGGCCCAGAAATGGCTTGCCTGCGGTTCCATCATGGTCGGATTCAACAGGTCGCCTTCGACCCCGACGTAGAACAATTTGGGTCGAGTCCCCTTCTCCGCTTTGCGCACACTGACCTTTTCCAGCGCGATGCGCTTGCTTATAGCGCTTGTGGGATCGTCTAGATCACCGGAGAGAATCGCCTGGGTGGGACAGACTACTTCGCAGGCGGGTTTGTAACCCATGTCGACACGCGAGGCGTCGAAGTTGCATTTCGCCGCCGTGTTGCGCTCCGGGTCGATGTATAGAGCGTCGTAGGGACAGGCTTGCATGCAAGATTTGCAGCCGATGCAGCGCTCGTTGTCGAAGTCGACGATGCCATCGGACCGGCGAAACAGCGCCACCGTCGGGCAGATCTCGACGCACGGCGCGTCGTCGCAGTGATTGCAGCGCAGCACCGCGAAGTGACGGCGCGCGTCGGGGTAATGACCCTTTTCGATGTACTTGACCCAAGTGCGGTTTACGCCAACCGGGATGTTATGTTCTTCTTTGCAAGCCACCGTGCAGGCGTGACAGCCGATGCAACGGTTTTGGTCGATCACGAAGCCGTAGCGCATTCCATACCTTTCTAGTCAGAAAAGTTAACTATCTGAATTTAAAGTTTAATTTTTGATAGCAGGAAAAATTGTCCGCGGTCAATTGAATTGGAAAAATAAAGCCAAAGAGGAAAGAAAAAAAATTGACTAGAGCAAACGAAAGTTGAAGTCAAAGATCCGGCGATGCCCTTGCCGGCCATTTCTGTCCCTACTTGCGGGAAGATCAGGATGGGGGTGACGCTTCGATGCTACGCTCATCACCCTCTCTCTGACTCTGCCCTATCAAGGGGTAGAGAACCGTTCGCGCTTACCCCGTGAGAGAGTCTGCCGCCACATTGGGTTGAATCGATAACTAACGTACTACAAAGCTCAGCTTTTCCGCGTCGGAAACGCCGGTGGAATAATTTGCTCGACGGTGCGGCTGTTCCAGTCGCGCGCGGACCAGTTGTCCCAGGCCCGCGTTGCACCGGCCTCGGCCTGCGCGAACAGCTCATCGTCGTTGAGCCGCGTCGACCGGCCGTTCTCTACGACCACTTCGCCGTCGACGATCACGGTTTCGACATCGGCGCCGCTGCCGTACTCGACCAAGGCGTTGATCGGATCGCGCATCGGACCAAGACGCGTGCTGCGTAAATTGATGACCACCACATCCCCTTTCGCGCCGACTGCGAGGCGCCCCAAATCCGAGCGGCCCAGCGCATCTGCCCCTCCGATGGTCGCGGCGTTGAAAACATCCGCTGCGCGCGCGCCGGAAGCGTTGCGGTCGACCAGCCGGGAAATCAGCGAGGCGTAGCGCATTTCGGCGACGATATCGAGCGGATAGCTGTCCGTACCCAAACCAATGCGGACTCCGGCGGCGCGGTACTGATCGAAAGACTCCATGGCGAAGGCCATCTTGGCGCATTTGTGCGGACAATGGCCGATGGTCGCGCCGGTTTCGGCGAGAATTTTCAATTCATCGCCGCGGGGATAGTCGACGCGGGAGTGACCGCCGGTAATCGCCATGTGGCCTAGTATGGTGCGGGGTCCGAGGATGCCGTTATCGGCGAGATATTCCGCTACAGGCTTGCGATATTTATTCAGGATCTCCAGGAACTCGCGGAAATTTCCGCCCGCGTGAATATGGATCGGCACATCCAATTCTTTTGCCGCGGCCACGCTCTCCCTGAGCAGCGACGGCTCGCAGGTCTCGGCTTGCGCCGGATTCAAAATTCCCTGCAAACGGCCTTTGTGCGCACCGTGAAATTTTTTAATGAAGTCGACCGCGACCTTTAGTCCCGGACGCCCCTTGTCGGCGCGCTCCTCGTAATAGTGCCGGCCCTGGGCGTCGGTGAAGATATCGTGGCTGCGAAACGGCGGGCTGAAGAAAACACGCCCGCCGGTTTGCCCGACGATGGCGACGTAATCATCCAGCGCGCCGGGGCCTCCGCCGGGATCCAAAACCGTGGTCGCGCCGTTACGCAGCGCGCTGTAGAGCGCGTACTTTCGCCCTATGGCGACCGACGGTGGAGGAGGAGGTTGGATTTTTTCCTTGAGCGGCGCGCCGAACACGAACCAGTTCGCGGAAAGGTAGTCTTTCTTGGTAACGTCGGTGAGCAGGTAATCGCCGACGTTGAGTTGCGTGTGCACGTGCAAATTGACGAACCCCGGCGAAACGATCTTTCCCGACGCGTCGATGACCCGGTCCACCGGCTCGGACCGATCCGTGCCGACGGCTTTGATGCTACTGCCGTCGATGACCACCGATCCGTTGGGGATGATTTCATGCCCGGCGCCGGACCAACCCACCACGGCGCCGCCGTCAATGCGAATTTTCATGACAACTTCCTTTGCAGTTTTGAAATCGCCGGCGCTTATGCGGCTAGGGTCGGCGTATTGTCCGCTTTGCCTTCCAGCGCGTACCAGAAGATATCGTTCATGTAACGCCAGCGCCGCACCGTCGCCTCTTCCACTTGCTTGAGCGCCTGCGCTCGCAGCTCAGGGATATTGCAATACTTCTCGACGATGGCGAAGCCCTTCGAGCCGTGCACCTCGTCGGCATGGATATGCTCTTCGAAGAAGCGGATTTCGCGAGCTCCAGGTTTGAAACCGTAATGCTGATGCAGAGCCGGGACAATCTTTTTGCAGATGTCGAGAAACTGGGATTCGAGACCGATGAACATGCCCGCCAAGGCCACCGGCCAGGGCTTCTGGTACATCATCCGCCAACCCCAGTTTTGCAGTCCTTCGGTGGCCGCAAGCAGGATCGAGCTTTCAACGCTGTCGCGATTGACGCCGCAGGCGGTGACAAAGTCCTTGAGCATGTCCAAATGCCGATCGTCGGGGTTCTCCTCATCACCGAGGTTCTCGAAGAGATAATTTTTCACGTCGCGCTCGCGAATCTGCGATCCCTGATAGGCAAGCCAATTGAGGAACTCGCCGACGAAATGATAGTGCTGCGTACAATAAAAAGCCATCTGTTCCTTAGTCAGCTTGCCTTGCGCCCAAAGCTCGAAGAACGGATGATTTTTGCTATGCTGCTTGTCACGTGCCGCGACCAGCAGTTGGTGGAAATTACCGCTCATGACGATTCCTCCCTCGGGTCATGCTGGGCAACATTTTTTGGCCGCGTCTTTAGCGGCCTCTCGAATACATAACCGTCTAACTTTCGTGGCAATTGGCGAAAATTGCCACTCCTATCTAATTCAACCGGTAGTGTGGGTCAATACGATCGAGTGATATTCTTTTTCCACAGTAAAAACGACAACGTCGGCCCAGGGAACGAGCCCGGGCCGACGTTGTCTTGTTAATCCGGGTTGTGATGGATCTACGCTATCCTTCACCCCGCTCGACGATCGCTTCGACCGGTTTTAGCCTGATATCGAGCAGCGCCGATTGACCGCCGGCGACCGCGCGCAGGCCGCGTTCCACCGCCTTGCGCACTTCGGCCGGCTCTTCGACCTTTTCGCCGTAACCGTCGAATGCCTTCATGATCTGGGAATACTCAGGACAGGGCACGATGTGCAGCCCGGAATAGTTTTTGGACTGGACCGCCCAACCGTTCGGGTAATATTTCGGTATGCCCGACTTCTGCGAGAGATAACCCTGGTTGTTAAACATGATCGTCAGAAACGGCAGATTGTGTTCTTGCGCGGCGCCGTAGACGGCGGGAGCTGGATCGTAGTTGAACGAGCCGTCGCCGATCATACAGATGACCGGCCGCTTCGGATTGGCGGCCTTCACGCCCAACGCCGTCGAGAGCCCGGTGCCTAGACCGCCGATGCAACCGTTGAAAAATGACCCGGGCTTTAAGCCGTCGAGATAACGATGCAGCGCCAGACGGTGAGTGATCGTCTCTTCCACGACCATGGCGTCGGCCGGCAGCACCTGGCTGATCTCGTGCGCCACCCAGCGCGTATCCATCGGTTTTTGATTCGCGAGTGCCTGCGCTTCATCGCGCCAAGCCTTTCTAGCGGTGTTGTTCTTCTTTCCCAGCTCCTCGGCGCGTTGCTTGCGCGAAGCATCGTTGGCGGAGACTTTCTTCTTGAGCGCTGCCAACAGACTCTCCAGCGAGCTCTCGATTTCGCCGGTTAAACAGAGATCAGCTTGGTAGCCGTAGTACGGCATATCGTGGCGCAGGGGATTTTCATCGAGTATCGCCACCGTCGCCCCCGGCGACGGCGTAACCGAAGCCGGATGCCAAGGCGCGATGACCGATAGCAAAAGGATCACATCGGCGCCCGCCGAAGCCCTTTTTGGATCATAACCGCCATGGAGCGGATGTACGCGCGGGAAGTTGAGCGCCCCCGTGCTCCGGGTCTCGCATACCGCGCAACCCAAAAGCTCGGCGATCTCTACCAGGCAATGCACCGACTTTTCCGTGCGGCCGGAATCTTCCGCGATGATCACCGGATTCTTCGCCCCGGCCAGCAAATTGGCCAGCTCTTCGATGCCCTTGGCATCTGCGGTCGCACCGGGCGCAAAACCGTGATCTCCCGGAACATCTCTAATCATTTCGGCGAACAGATATTCCATCGGCAAAGAAACAAACGTCGGCCCCTTGGGCGCGGCCATCGCCAGTTGGCAGGCGCGTTGAATCGTCGCCGGTAAAACCGCTTTGTTATTTACTCCGAAGCTCCATTTCACCGTCGGTTCGACCAACTTCGCGGGCCCACCGATGTTGGAGAGATGACCCAGCCACTGCCCGCCTGGATCGGGGCCATCGTCTTCGCCGAAACCGACCGACTCGCCAGTTAAAACCACCATGGGCACTTGCTCGCGCACCGCGGCGCGCATCCCCATCGTCGCGTGCAAAGAGCCGACCGTGGTGTGAATCATGACCGCCGGCAGCTTGCCGGTGGATTTGGCATAGCCGCTCGCCATGCCGACGGCAACTTCCTCATGGCGCGTGCTCAAATATTGCGGCATGCCTTCGACGCCCGGCTCCGCGAGCGCCTCCCAGACCGGGGACCATTCCGAGCCTGGAGAAGCAAAAATTTTCTCCACGCCCATTTTTGCCAGCACGCGCAACATGGTTTGCGCTCCGGTCAATCCTTTGGTTTGAATCATATCTCGTCCTTTCGATGTTTAATTAAGAAGCAGCCGCCAGCTCCAAGCATAAATCGAGTTCGCGCAGAGCTGACAGCCAGATCTCGAGTCTACGACAAATTGTAAAAACGTTTGGCGTTGTTGAGCAGAATGTCCTTCTTTGCATCCAATGACAGATCCTCGCGCCCCCAAAGGATGCTGCCGGATTCCGGCCAGCTCATGTCCCAGTGCGGATAGTCCGACGCGTACATGAGCGTCTTGGAGCCGATCTCGTTGACCACGTAGCTGATCATCTTCTCTTCGGGCTCGCAACCGAAGTATGAGTTTTCGCTGTAGAGATATTCGCTCGGTTTCTTTTTGCAGAGCGGAGCTTCCACCTTGCCGCGCTTCTCCCATTCTTCGTCCATGCGTTCGGCCCAGTACGGTAGCCAACCGCAGCCGACTTCCAGGTACCCGACTCTCAGCTTGGGAAACTTTTCCGGAATACCGCCAAACACCATGCCGGTGAGCTGGCGCAACACCGGAAATGGGTGCCCTGTGGTATGCAGGCAGATAAACTGGTCGAACACCTCGCTGCCCGGCTCGTCGCCGCCGAAGGCATGAATCGTGATCGGCGTGTTGAGCCGCTGCGCCTCTTCGTAGAGTGGATAGTATTCCGGGCTGCCGAGGTTTTTTCGATGGGCCTGAGCCGCCAGCATGCCGCCGCAAAGCCCCAGCTTGGTCACCGCCCGGTTGAGCTCCTTGGCGCATTCCGCTGGATTATTGACCGGCAAATTCGCCACCGCTTTCAAGCGCGGCGATCCCTTGCAATAATCCGCGATGAAATCATTATAAGCCCGGCACAGCGCGGTCTGAAAGTGTGCGTCGCGTACCCGCCCGACACCCAAGCCGCTGGTTGGGAACAGCACCGCTGTATCGATTTGCTGCACATCCATCGCCGCCAACCGCTCCTCAACCTTTGCGCCCGAGCGGCCTAGGGTGCCGCCGAGGTTGCGGTCGTAGTGCTCGCCAGGAATGAACGACGCCTTTTGATTTCGATAGGGCTCAGGCAGGTAGGGTCGAATCTCGTTGTCGAGATCGCGCGCGTGCGCGTCGGAATCCAAAACTTTTATCGCCTCACGTAATTCCATAGCTCTCTCCTGTTTTATTGAGCTGCTACTAACGCCGGTCTTGGACGCTGCGGTTACGCCGCTTTTGGCAGGGACGCCGGCGCGTTGAGCTTATAGAGCTTTCTTACATTGCTGTTCAGCAACTTGTCGCGGCTGGCAGCCGGCAGCTCGGCCATGTCGCGGGCGATCACGTCGCGCGAGTGCGGCCACGTCGAGTTCTGATGCGGGTAGTCGTTGGACCACATGCAATTATCCACGCCCCACCAGGAAAACATTTTGCCGCCGATATGGTCGTTGAAAAACGTCGCATAAATCTGCTCGGCGAAATATTCGCTTGGCAGCTTGGACATAGGCACTTTTTCCGAGTGACGGTGGCGTTTGTATGCCTTATCGCACTTATCGAGCCAGAACGGAATCCAGCCGACTTCGTTCTCGACCGAAACGATCTTGAGCTTGGGATGGCGTTCCAGCACGCCGGAAAAGATCATGTCGAAGAGCGCGTCCTCGATCTCGCGGGTCTGCTGCACGCCGATACGGTAGCGGTTAATGCCGTGGCTCGTCTGGCGGTTCATGCTCGCCCCGAAGCCGGTAAGAATATGCAGGTGTACCGGTAAGTCGAGATCCTGCGACGCGGCCCAAAAACGCTCGTAGTGATCCGAGGTAAAGGGGAGATTCGCATGGGGCACCTGCCAGATCATCGTCCCGACGATGCCCTGCTTCTTGCACCGTTCCATTTCGGCGATGGCATGATCGACGTCGAACATTGAGATCAAGGCGATTCCGTAAAGCCGGTCCGGCACTTTCTGGCAATAATCGATTACCCAATCGTTGTAGGTCCGGAACAGTGCTTCCTGCAGAGCCACGTCTTCGATGCAATATAAACCGAGACCCAGGCTTGGATAAAGAACTTCGGCGACGATGCCGTCCGTCACCATGTCCTTCATGCGTTCCATTGGATCCCAACCGCCGGGACGCGCCACGGAAAAACCCGCCCGGCGAAAACTCTCCACCTGTTCGGGTCGCTGGCCGGCCATGAACAAGCCGCCCACCGCTTGAGTTGGCACGTCCGGCGAGCCGAACATCCAGGCGTCGCGCTTTTCGTCAAAGTAGGCTTTCGGGGCGCGCTCTTTGAACGATGCCGGCATGCCCTTTTCCCATAGGTCCGGCACTTCGATCACGTGAGAATCCGACGAAATAATGGTTGTTTCCATAACGTTCTCCTTCCGGGCTACTTCTTAGCCCAAAGCCTATTAAAAAATCCACTCTTTTCCATATCATCTAAATACCGGCTGTCGATCAATTCCTGCGGCTTGATCTTTTTGGCTCGCGGGTCGCGTCCAGCAAGCTCATCGAGAATCGCCTGCAACGATTTCGCCTTGATCGCCAGACGCGGTTCGAGCACTTTGATTTCCGCGTTATACGCTGACTCCAGGACCTTGCGATCGGTCACCCGCAAATACTTGCCCAGGACTTTATAAACGAACTCGCGGTCGGTGTGCATGATCTTGGCGGTTTCAGCCATGGCCCGCATAAAACTGCCGATGACCTGCGGCCGCTTGGCGATCACCGAGCGTTTGGTGACAAACGCCGTGGCGGCGTAGGGGATCTTAAGATCTGGACCGTAAATCACGTAATGATAACCTTTGGCGATCGCCAGCGCGTCGGTGGGTGGCGTCAGGTTGGCCACGTCGATCGCGCCGCTGACGAACGCTGCAAAGGTCTCGGGATCGCCGCCGGTTTGAACGAACTGGACGTCGCGATTGGCGTCCATGCCAAAGCGCCGTAGCGCCTGGATTGTAAAGTAATGCGAGTTGCCGCCGATCCTGCTGACACCGATCTTTTTGCCTTTGAGATCTTCCGGTTTTTTGATATTGCCGCCCGCCACCAAGGTTTGGGTCATGGTGTTTTTAATCCCGCCGACGAATACAACGTCGGTGGAGCCGCGGACATAGGCGGCAACGTTGCCGACCCCGCCGGTGACGGTCATCTCGGCGTCGCCGCCCAAAAGTGCCGCGGTGACAATGCTCGATGACGCAACAAACACCAGATTGAAGTCGAGATTGTAATTTTTGAAGACCCCCGCTTCCTGCGCGATCCAAGGCATGGATTGCGACATGACCCGGGCCGAATGGATGCCGATCAATTGATCCGGCGCCGACGCCGCCTGAAGGAGATTTCCCTGAAAACCGATCAGCAGCGCCAACAATAAAAACCCAAATTTTGCCAAAAGCTTCTGTTTCATCGTCACCTGCCCTCAAACTGTCCGTAAAGTTGTCGAATAAATCCTGTATCTTCTACCTCCTTTAGGAACCTATTGTCAAAAAAATCCTTGGGCTGGTCGGTAACCGCAAGCACAGACTCGATCTGCTCCTTAGCGGATTGATATGGAGACATTGGAAACAATAAATCGAACGTCACACTTCAAGCTACGCCCAAAAGCGCTTCTTCCAACCGGCAATCGCTTGCGGATTGACCACCGTGTCCGGAACTATGCCATCGAGAATCGCCAACATGCTCGCCGCCGCCATCCGCTGGCCGGCCTCGATGGAGCCCGGATTGGTGCCGATGATATGCGGCGTGAAGATCAACCGGCTCGGATCGACTTGGCGTAGCGGGCTATCGGCGGCGAGCGGTTCTTGGTCGAAGACGTCGAGCGCCGCGCCGGCGATGACGTTTTCGTTTAACGCCTGAACCAGATCGTTTTCCTTGAGCGCCGGACCGCGCGAAGTATTGACGATGAACGCGGTCGGCTTCATCATTTTCAACTCGTTGAGGCCGATCATGCCGCGGGTCTCGCGGGTCAAGATCACATGCAGGGTCACCAAATCGGAACCTATGAGCAGGGTCTCCAACGAGACCATGTTGACGCCCAAGGCCGACACGGTTTGCTGCGTCACGTAGGGATCGTAGCCGAGAATTTTCATGCCCCAGGAGCCGAGCCGCTTGGCGACGTTCTGGCCGATGCGGCCGACTCCGATGATGCCGACGGTCTTGCCGACCATGAGCACGCCGCGGTTCTGCGGCTCCTTCCAGCCGCCGCCGCGCAGGAACGCCTCGTTGAGCCTGAGACGCTTGAACAGCGCAACCATGAAACCGACCGTCGCTTCAGCCACCCCCAGGTAGTTTTCCGGCGTCGGGCTGTTGCAGCAAAGAATACCAAGGTCGGTGGCGGCGTCGACGTCGACGCTCTCGATGCCGATGCTCGATTTCACCACCGCCTGCAAATTCACGCAGGAGTCGAGTATATCGGCGCCGATGTAATCCCGCCCGTTAGGATAAAGAATGGAGCAGTCGCCGATCAGATCGAGCAGCTCTCGTCGCTCGTAGCGGAACTCGGGAAATTCATCCGCTGATTTGCCGAGGCGCAACTCGCAGCCGGCCGCGCGCAGGATATCCTGGGCGACCTTGAGGCGAGCGGGACCGGTGATGCAAATATTTCGTTGCGCGGTCATGCCAAAAACTTTTTAAAGATTATAGAGCCGCTTGGCCGTCTCGGCGAAAAGCCATTTCTTGGCTTCGTCGTTCAAGTCCTTGCGCCGGCCCAGGTGCTCGATGTTCTCCGGGAATTCGGTGTCCCAGTGCGGATAATCCGAGGCGTAGTAAATCACCTTGCGGGTCAAAATCTCGGCGGCGGCGCCGATCATCGGCTCGTAATCTTCGGCGTGAAAATAGATCCGCCCTTCTTTGAGATATTCCGTCGGTTTCTTCTTGCACATGGGCGCTTCGACCTCGCCGCGCTTTTCCCATTCTTCATTCATCCGGCCGAACCAGTAGGGCGCCCAGCTGCATCCCGCTTCCATGAACGCCACCCGCAGTTTCGGAAAGCGGTCGAAGACGCCGCGAAACATCATACTGCACGCTTGCATCATTTGCGCAAAGGAATGGGACAGCGTGTGCACTTCGATGAACTGATCGAACATGTCGCCGGCAAAATAATGCGGCCCGCGCACCGTGGCATGCACGCCGACCATGCAATCGAGCTTCTCCGCTTCTTCGTAGATCGGCCAGAAGCTCTCATGCCCGAGCGGCAAACGGAGCCCCACCGCGGGCAGCATCAGGCCGACGAGGTTCAGCTCTTTGATTGCGCGGCGCAATTCTTTGACGGCTTCCGGAACATCTTGAAAAGAAACCAGGGCGACGCATTTGAGGCGGGGACTGACCTTTTGAAACTCTTCGGCGCAGAAATCATTCCAGGCTTTCGCATAGGCCACGGCGACATCGGGCTCGCGGATCCAACCCACGCTCAAGCCGTTGGTCGGATAGAGCACGGCAGTGGAAATTCCGCCCTTATCCATAGCGTCGAGCCAGCTCTTGGCGTCCCTGGCGCGCGTGCCGAGCTTCCCGCTCAACGAACGGTCCCAGCTATCGCGCGGGGTCAACGTCGCGGCGCGTTTGGCGTACTTCTCCGGCATGTATTTTTTTAGCTGGGCGTCTTCCTCGGTGATATGGCCGTCGGCATCGATGACTTCGAAATTTCCCGCCATAGCTCAACCCTCCGTGCGTGCGCTGTTTGACTCCCCTCTACGCCTCGCCCCTGCTATGTGTCAAGGGAAGCTGGGCCGAGCGAGGAAGCGAAATTATCGACCACTTCTTGAGTCAACCCAGGAATAGGTTTAAGCAGTCGTCAATGGGCCAAAGCAGCTCAGCGTGAGTCGAGACGGCGCGAGCGGCGAAATTTTAACGGAAGAATGGGGCTAAGGCGATGACAAACGGTTACGGTCGCGAAATTGACTTTATCGAAAGGAGCGGTACGTAATGGTAAAAACCGGCGGGGTCATTTTCGTGCTCGCCTGGACCCTGTGGATCCGCACCCAGACGCCGACCTCGGACACCTGGAACGCCGCTCCGGGATTGCCGAGCCAAGAAAAATGCCAGGCCAGCATCAAAGAAAAATTGGACGTATGGCGGCAATTTAAGGATGCCGTGTTCAGCGGCAACAGCGTGACGTTTACCGGCAACAGCAGCACGATGATCTATCTTTGCTTGCCGGAAAGCAAAGACCCGCGTAAAACCCGCAAAAGTGCCGAACCTTAAAAATCGCAGCGCATCGAAGCCGGGATCTGATATCCCGCACTCTACGGCGCAATCCAGTCCGAAACCAGTTAGGACATTTCCGCAGGTGGTTAGTGCCGTCTAATTCACCGAGCGAACCGTCCGACGGATGTTTAGGAATTTAGCTCTTGAACGATTGAAACCTTTCTAGCCCCTAGAACGTATCCACCAATTCCCGCAGCCGGTCTTTCGCTGACGATAAAATCGGCACGCCGTCACCGACCAGTAGAATAGCGAAGTCTAGCCCCAGCAGCCCCCTCACGCTATCACGCAAGCGCGGCGGATCGTCCACGACCTTGTCCGGTAAGAGCCTGCACCTCCCCGGCGGATCGCCGACCGCTGCATCCCCAACCAAGAGGATTCTTCGCTCCGGCCAATGCAGCACAACTTCGCCCAACGATTTACCCGGGGCGCCGACCACGACGAACGGCCCCACCTTGATGCCGATTCTCAATTCGTCATCCAGCTCCGCGCCCTCGCTGCGCGCGTGCGCCGCGTCCGCAGGGTGGATCGCCGTTCGCGCGCCCGTCCGGGCGCGAATCTTGTTCGCCGCGCGTGAGTGATTGCGATTGGTGATGAGAATACGCGCGACCCCCTCCCGCTCCATTTCCGCCAAGTCCTCGTCGCTGGGCTCCACGGGATCCACGCAAAGATTTCCATCAGCGTACTTAATGAAGTGGCCGTTAAAATTGTAGCCATGCGGCTCGGAAAACCACGGCCAGGTGTAAATGCCCGTCAGGATCTCATACATTTTAACTCCAGCTCGCTCCCTTCTATGGCTTGTAGCGATATCACAGCGTCATACTAGCACGGTTCCACGATCTTTGGGTCATAGTCATGGCGCCGTGTAATGTGCCTTAAGGGTTCGCCACAACGTTCCCCAAAGGCCAGGTGGAGCCGTCGCCGCCGATCTCCAGCTTGATATCGACGGCGACGGCGGCGTCCTTTAGAATTACCGGCAGGCCGGCGCCGCGGGTGGCCAGAAACTCAATTCCGCCGTAGGACCAATACCTGTCCGGAACGCTCACGCCGGCGCCGTCCGGATGCGGCGGCAGGATCTTAATCGGCCGCCCATCATAGAAGCCCAAAATGTTGCGCTTCTCTCGCCACTCTTTGACTGCCGGGTTTATCCTGCCGGTGTTGGGATCAAACGCCTTCAGGTGTTCGGCGCTGTGGTAGAGCGCCACCAATTGCGGATCGTTGATCATGGCCGGCAAGATCATCGCGCTGGGAAGCTTGCTGTATTTCTCACGCCAGGAAGTTCTTGGAATTGCCAGATGCGCGTGATTGAGGTCCAATGGAAAAAAGTACCGTGCGGCGCCCGCTTGCAAAATCTCCTTTAGGTGCCGGAGTGTTTCACTGACAAACCGGCACGGCAGCCGGCGTTGTTTGCCATAGAACACTGCGCTAAAGTCCGAGGCTCCAAAAAAGCAACTCGCGGCCTTGAGCGGTTGTTTCAGGCGTTTTCCGTAATTTATCTGGTAGCGATAAGCGATTTCAATTTCCTTGGCGGTGAAGTGCCACGGGTTACGATAGGGCTGTGCACCAAGAAGGGAGCCATTGCTGATAACCAGCGCGAAAGACGTGAAAATTACAGCGGCGAGCAGCATATCCGAATCCCCCCTTTCATCATACACCCTAAGACGTTCTCCCCTATCAAGATAAATTCCGGCACCTTTAAGTCAACCGGAAAAAGTAGAATCCGGAATCATCAGACCTTTCCGGCCCGACTCTGTTTATTGAATTGTCGAAGTCAGCTCTTTTGTCTGAACCATGCGGTCATGTGAGAGTAGGCAAACTTCTGAGGTAAACACGGAGTGACAACGTCGTTGCCGCTCGATGCGTTGCGCAACGTGAAAAATTGACAGAGAAATTGTGTCTGCTTCGCTAATGTTGTGAACTTAATTTCTCCAGCTTCAAATAACCGCAAATCCTAATGGCTTGCGCTCCCAATCATGCGTGATTTAAACGGGGAAGCCGGCGAGTCCGGTTAACGAAATAACGATCGCGCAGCACCGCTGACTATTGCCATATAGGTTCCCAAAAGCAGCAATGTGATCAGAAAATTCCTTTTCCAATGACCGCTCAGGGCGATTCCGAATGGCAGCCCGGTGAGGAAACCAATGATGTGAGCCGCGTAGGCGACGTGCGGGTCGTAGCCGGGAATCCGGCTCTTTTCGTAGACCACGACGAGGTTGTAAATGAAGTAAAGAATCGCGATCAATCCCTGTGGCGCGAGAAAAAGCCAGGAGAACTTGAGCGGCCGGACGAGCATGACACAGCCTGCAAGCGCGAAGATTGCCGCCGAGGCGCCAAGCATTCCGGTCCCAAAGGGCATAAAGGCCACGCCAAGGATGAAGCTTGCGACGCCGCCGGTGAAGAAGATCGTCAGGAGCATTTGTGATCCGAGGGATTTCCCCAACGTGCTTCCGAAGACAAATAAAAACAGCATGTTTCCGAACAGGTGGATGACGTTGGCGTGAACAAACAGCGCCGCGACCAGAGTCCAGACTCGGCCCCTTTCGAGGTTCGCCAAATTAAAGACAAGGTTTCTTTGGGCAAACCCCGGGTCCTGTTGCCATGCCCAGAGACTTGCCGCGATGCAAGCGATTATCAGCAGTAAAGTCGTTCTCAAATAATTGCCTCCGGGCAGATCATACACAAATTCATTTCAATCCGCTCGCTTGCCCTGTGTCGTCGTCGCCGTAAATCGCAATAGGATCAGGAAAGTAAATTCGGGCAGATGGATGAGGGCCTCGCTCTGGCCGCGTCTTCCCTCTTTGCCTCGATCGTGGAGAAAATCAGCGGGATCGGGCTATTACGACTGGACTATTTCTTTGATTTGTCAAAGTTTGAGCCGGTCGAAGCAACGGCAGCGGAGCAATGGTACCCACTTCACCTCGAACATGCTGCTGGTAGCGTCAATCGGCGTTGAAATGCCAAACTCGCCCGCGTTGGCGTTAAAATGGTTGATAGCGCGAGCTACGAAAACAGGGAAAAAATCGGAGAAGCCCAGCGGCCCGACCCGTTCATTTCACACCCCAGTGGAAATCCGAAAAACGTCGCCTACGATGTCCAGACCTACGCGGTTCCGGCGGAATCCGGTGGAATGTTTGAGTTCAGGGTCCCCGAAGCGGGCAAATATCTACTCGTCGACCAGGACAAGCTTTCGCAACTTCCCAAGGGTCTGGTTATTCCGATCGTGGCTCGCTAGACGGGGAAATCATTCGAGTCGGGCGATTGGCTTACCATCAACTCGGATTTACGAAAGAACTCGGCGGCTCAGCTCCTACGATGCAACTATATTGAGAAGTCGAAATCGGCCCCCGTTTGCCTGATCGGTCCGCTCACGCGTGCCGTGCTGCTAGACGCGGGGAAAGACTTCCTTCGCCATCCACTCCATCCGTTCCAGTGTTTCGGTTATGTTCGGCCGGCGCACATCGAAGATCATCGTGTCGACCCCCGCGGTGCTATAAGCGCGGATGTCCGATGCAACTTCTTCAGCGCTTCCGATAAATCGCCGGCGTTTTCCCGGCGCAATTTGTTTTTCGCGGTCGAAGAGCGAGCCCTTTAACGCGACGCGAATTTCCTTGGGATCGCGGCCGGCTTTTTCGGCGTATTCCCGCAGCATCGACCTGTCCTTGACGATGTCCTCGGGTTCGAGCGGTATGGTCGGCACGCCGCCGATCGGGTGCCAGCCGTCGCCGAGGCGGGCGGCGCGGCGGATCGCATGTTTGCTGTGACCGCCGATCCAAATCGGGATCGCCGGTTTCTGCACAGGTTTAGGCAAAAAAAGAATGTCGGAGAAGCTGCAATACTTGCCGCTGAAGCTCGGATTATCGCTAGTCCATAACTCGCGAAACGCCGCGATGTATTCGTCCGTGACTTTGCCGCGCTCTTTGAAGGGCTCGGTGCGGATAGTTTCGAATTCTTCCTTCATCCAGCCGACGCCGGCGCCGACGATCACGCGCCCGTTCGACAAAACGTCCAGGCTCGCCAGCATCTTGGCCGTGACGATCGGGTTGCGATAAGGCAGAATCATGACACTGGTCACGAAGCGAATCCGTTTAGTCGCGCCCGCAAGAAAACCCATCGTCATCAGAGTTTCGAGATGATAACCCGTGCCGGGATATTTTCCGTCTACGGTGTAGGGATAGGGAACCGAAATATTTTTCGGCACGATGACATGGTCGGCGACCGTCAGGCAGTAAAAACCCAAGGCCTCGGCTTGTTGCGCGAAACGAACCAACTCTTCGGCTTTAACGGTCGCGCTGGATGCCGGGAGGTGTAGTCCAAAATCCATGCTTGTTCATCCTTCGCATTACTTGTTACAGCGGCGCGAAGAGCGCGGAAGAAATAATTTTTGTCGAGACTTTTTCGGACGCACCGAGCTCTGCGCCTTTGTGGTGACTGGTTTTTGCTCTAACCAACCGCCGCCGCGGCGACGGGTTCAAGCGAAATTCTGTCGCCGACACTGATCACGCCGTCGCTCAAAATTTCTGCTTTAAGTCCGCTGCGATGATGCAAGGCCGGAAAGATTTTCGGCAGCTTGGTGACACTTACTAAATGACCGCAGGGCTCGAATAAGCGGATGCCGCGCATGCGCACACCGCCGATGGTAAATTCCCGATGCAATAAACCGATCAGCGGCACGCCGCGGGTGACGACGTTGCGCCGGGTCAGGTCGGCAATGGATTCGACGCCCAGCTCCCGTGCGGCAAGCTCGAGAGTTTCGGCTTCGATCAGGCTCAACGCCTTGTCCGGCCGCTTGACTTGGTTCCAGGAGTCGCGGAAGAACCTATCCCCTTCCAAGCCGCGGTCGGCAAATGCGCGCACGCTGGACCGTGACACCATCGCTCCGGCGGATACGGGCGCGATGAATAGCGCCGCCACTCGGCCCTGCCAGGCCGGTGTGGCGGATTTGAACCCGCGCCACAATTTTGGATCCATTTCTTCCGGCATCGCTCGGATTTCTTGCGCCATAGAGTCTCCTCAAAACGACGCCGGCCACTGAAAGATCAGTGGCCGGCGTAGGCAACATATGGTTTAACCGCGCCCTCGACGCTTACCCCGCCGAGTTGGCAAAAAACCTCGTGTCTTCGATCGGCGCCACAGTCTTATTTTCCGCGGAATCGGCGAGCAGCGGCTTGCCATCCGGACGCACGCGCATCTCGACGCCGCCCTGAGGTTTTCCCTTGATGCCCGCTCCGACGCGGATCACGACCAAATTTTCCTTGCCGGTATTGTGATAGCGATAGTAGGCGCCTTTGGGAATCATCACGCCCTGGTGTTTTTCGACCTTGATCTCGTTGCCCTTTTCATCGAAGACGCTCATCTGGCCCTCGAGCACGATGAACGAATGGTCTTCGTCGAGATGACAGTGAATCTCGTTCTCGCCGCCCTCGTAGTTGATCTTGGTATGAATCCACAGATTTTCGGTTTCCGCCACCAGCTGGGTGATTCGACCCTGCTTCATGTACGGGGTGCGCAGCGAAAATTTTTGCGTCTTCGGTTTCTCAGTAGGTTCTAATTTTCTTGCGGTTTGCATGATGGCTCCCTTCAAATTGATTTCTGCTTTAGGCGTTTACGCCGTCGACCTTTAGGTGGTAAAGGTCGATCACATTGCTGCGCACGACTTTGTCGATGACTGGCTTCGCCAGATGGCCGAGCTCATCGGCGATGACCTGGCGCGAATGCGGCCACGTCGACGCGGCATGCGGATAATCGCTCGACCACATAAAATTATCTTCGCCGAACCAGTCCATCATACGCCCGCCCGCCGGGTCGCTGAAGAAGGTCGCGAAAACTTGCTCTTGCACGTACTCGCTCGGGAGTTTCTTCATGTAAGGCAGCGGCGCTTTGGGGCTGTGACGGATAAAATACTTATCCCACTCGTGGCAATAGAACGGAATCCAGCCCACTTCATTTTCCACGTAGACGAGTTTTAGTCTTGGAAACTTTGCCAACGCTCCGCCGAAGACGAAATCGAACAAGACGTTGGCGGCGTCGGTGAGTTTCTGGTTTACGGTCATGCGGTAAGTGTCCAAGCCCTTGCGATCGAAACGGCTGTAATTGAATCCGGTCAGGATGTGCACGTTGACCGGCATGTCGAGCTCGGAGGCCGCCTCCCAGAAGGGGTAGTAGTAGTCGCTCGTAAACGGCAAATGCTCGGGCGGCACCTGCCATATCATGCAGCCGATCATCCCCTGCTTCTTGCAGCGCTCGAGCTCCTTGATGGCATTCGGAATGTTGTACATCGAGATCATCGGAATCCCGAATAGCCGCCCCGGGGCGGATTGGCAATAATCGATCATCCAATCATTGGCGATTTGAAAACAGGATTCCTGCAGATCGGCGTCTTCCAACGCGTAAAGCCGAAGTCCGTGCGTTGCGTATAAAACTTCGGCGCTGACACCGTCTACCGCCATCTCATCCAAGCGCGCTTTTGGGTCGTGACCGCCTGGCTTCTCACCCGCGGTGTTTCGAGGCGGAAACTTTGGAAATTTAGTACGGAGGCTAGGTGTCAGGTTGGCATCCCAAAGATCTGGCGGCTCCATGATATGGGAGTCTGAAGAGATAATTTTGTCTTTTCCTAAAACTTGTTCCGCGGTTCGTTTAACCGCAGCGGCCGTGCTCATAGATTGTCCTCCTATAGTAGGCGTTAGGTCCGTAATTTCTTTAACCATTATTCCTTTTTGCGATTTTTGTCCAGCGCCGTGAAGCGGCAGTAAGGATACGGCCCCAAAGCAAGTGGACATTGGCCATGGCATACGTTAAAGATTTTCAGTGATGGTAAAGACGACCCTAATTTTTGGCAGCTGGCTTTTCCTTGCTCTTCTTATTACGCCCGCAGCGCACCCCGGCGAGGCCCAAAACGCCTTTAACGAAGGCGTGAAATTTTACCACGCGGGAAAGTTTAAAGAAGCTGTCAGTGCATTCAGCCGCGCGATCAAAGTCTCGCCGAAGGCGGACGAAGCCTATAACAACCGCGGCCTGGCCTATTTCAAACTCGGCCAAATCGACGACGCGATCAAAGACTACGACGAAGCGTTGAAGCTCAACGGCAAATTGACCGACGCATACTTCAACCGCGGCAACACCCATTTCGCAGGGAAACAGTACGCCCGCGCCTTGGCGGATTTTGACGAGGTCGTAAAGCTCGACCCCAAGACGCCTAAGGCCCACCGGCAACGCGGCCTGACGTATATAGCCCTCGACCAGTTCGAAAAGGCGATCGTGGATTTCAATCAGGCGCAGAAGTTGGATCCCAAAGACCCTGAAATTTACTACAGCCGCGGACTCGCCTACCGCCGTCTAGGCAAATACGAACAGGCCTTGCAGGACTATTCCGCGGCGATCAAGCTCTCGCCCAAAAACGCCGAAACCTATAACAACCGCGCCAATGTCTACTCCCTGCTCGGAAAGTATGACGCCGCGGTCAAGGACTACGACGAGGCGGTCAAGCTAGAGCCAAAGAACGCGCGCATCTACGCCAACCGCGGCGCGATCAAATTGCGTCAGCAAAATAACGATGATGCGCGAAAAGACTTCAAAAAAGCCTTGGAGTTGGAGCCGGGACTGAAAGCCAAACTAAACCCGCTGATAACCGCCGCCGAAAAGGCGCCGGCGCGACGGTGATGGTCTCATGAGAAATACCTCGATTTTTCTGTTGCTGGTTGTGGCGGCACTCTGCGGTTTAAGCAAACCGAGTTGGCCCGCCGAAGCGCGGGACCCCCTCAAAACCGCCCTCGATCTTCACGATGCCGGCAAACTAAAAGAAGCAATCATCGAATACAGCAAGTTGATCACAAGCGATCCTAAGCTTGGCGCGGCTTATTTTAATCGCGGCAACGCATACTACGATCTTGGCGAGGACCGGCAGGCAATCAGGGATTACACCCAGGCGCTACGCATCAATCCAAAGGACGCCGAGGCGTTTTATAATCGCGGCAACGCCTATCGGCGCTTGAAGCAAGCGCAGGCGGCGCTCAACGACTACGGTGCCGCGATCAAATTGAATTCCGACGACGTTCGCAGCTACACCAACCGGGGCAGCCTGTACTTCGACGCCCGCCGCTACGAGGCGGCGGCGAAAGATTTTAGCGAAGCGATCCGCATCGATCCCAAGGACGCGCAGAACTATTACAACCGCGGCAACGCCTATCTTGCTCTGAATAATAAAGATCAAGCGATCCGCGACTACGACGCCGCCTTGAGCCGCGACCGCAAGCTCGCCGAGGCCTATTACAATCGCGGAATCGCCTATGCGGAGATAAAAAAATATGAAGACGCCATCCGTGACTTCGATGCGACGCTGCGTTTTCGTCCGCAGTCGGCCGAGGCCTTCTACAATCGTGGTTTGGCGAAGATGAAGCTCGGCAAGTTCGAGGATTCCATCGAAGACTACAGCGAAGCGATGCGCATCAACCCCAAGGACCCGGAGGCGCCATTCAACCGCGGCTTGGCCTATTTGCGCGCCGACAAATACGATTACGCCGCGCGTGACTTTACCGAGGTGATTATGCTGCAACCCAAGAACGCCGACGCCTACGTATACCGCGGCATTATTCGGGTTTATCAAGGCAAAGAAAAAGAGGCGGACGGCGATTTCCAAAAAGCCTTCCGCCTCGAACCCGGCCTCAAGAAGAAAATCCAACCGATCGTCGACGAGGCGAAGGCCAAAGCAAAGGTCAAGTGATGTGCGCTCGAGCGCGGGCTATAAAAACTACGCTATCGCGCTTTGAAGTTCGGTTATCGTCGCGATGGCGCGACCGATGAGAAAAATCGCTCTAAAATCAATCAACCGTCGGCACGCTTAAACGACCGCGACTCGTCAAGCGAAGAAAGAAGTCATCGATGGGTGAAACTCGCGTCGATTTATTACACCTTCTAGAAGATTTGCGGGATGCCTACCCCGGCTCGCTTGAGGAAACCATTCTGACCGAGATCATGGCCAACGCCCTGGATTCAGGGGCATCGATGATTTCGTTTTTTCCCGATCCCGCGCAAAGCGCAATTACGGTCATCGATAACGGCTCTGGCATGCAACGGCGCGACCTAGCGCGGTTTCATGACATCGCGGCAAGCCGCAAGCTGCGCGGCCAGGGCATCGGCTTCGCCGGTGTTGGGATCAAGCTCGGCCTGCTGGTTTGCGACGAAGTTTTAACTGAAACCCGACGCGGCAAAAATCATGTCGCGACCAGTTGGCGCATGGCATCGCGCCATCGGGCGCCGTGGAAGTGGACGCCAACTGCCGATCTGGTCGCCGAACGCGGCACCGCCGTGCGCCTCAAGCTGCGCAATCCGCTCTCCCCTCTGCTTGATCCGGGATTTGTCGAGGCAACCATCCGACGCCACTTCGAGCCGCTGCTCAATCCCGCTTTCGAAGACTTTCTCTTGTCGCATTATCCCAAAGGCATCGCGATCCAAATCAACTTCCGCCGCATGGAGCGACGCCGCACATCGGCGCCGCTGCATGCGCCGCTGGAAATCCGCATGCTGCGCAAACGCAAGCCCTCGGCGCTCGGTTATTTATTTCGCGATGACAACGCCCTTCCGGAGTATCGCCGCGGCTTGGCGATCAGCACCTACGGCAAGGTGATCCGGCGCGGCTGGGACTGGCTCGGCATGACACCGGCTGCGCCCGAACGAATCGGCGGCTTGATCGAAGTACCGGCATTGGCCGCTTGCCTCACTCTTAACAAAGGTGACTTTATCCGTACCGGTGCGCGCGGCGCGACTTATTTGGCCTTTCGCAAGGCGATTCAGCAGGCGCTGGCCAATCAGCTTGCCGAATGGGGCGACGCGCAGCCGATCAACCAACAAGCGCCGCCGCGCGAAGTGCGGCCTTTGCAGCGCGATCTGGTGCATCTGCTCGAGGAGCTAACTGTAGACTTTCCGTTGCTATCCAGCCTGGTTGAACGGCGGGCCGGCGGGCAAAAACGCTTGCCGTTCGGTGGCCGAGGAGATAATGCGGACGGGCGCAGCTTCGTCGCCGCTTCGGTCAGCTCGATGGGAGAGCCCGGCGAAAATCAGAGAGCCGAAGAAACTCCTGACGGCGCACAGAGGACCCAGACGGAAAACCCAAGCGTAAACGAACCCGAGACGGATATGAGCCATCCGAAGTCAGACGTACAGCTGCCGGGTCAAACCGCCGCGCGCCGCCCGGCGCACTATGGGCTGGATATTCAATTCGACGATCGCCCGGAAGATCCAAATCTCGGCCGCTTGATTGAATCGACTGTCTGGGTCAATCGCGCTCATCCGGCGTACCGGCGCGCGCTCGCATCACGCTCTATCGGTTATCACATTGCGCTCACCGTCGCGTTATCCCTGGCGCCCCTCGCCGTGGAACTGGCCCAGCAAACTGAGTTCGTGCTGGCTTTTCTGTCCCGGTGGGGTGAAGCCATCGACAAGCGTGTTGCCGGGCGTCGCTTCGGACCAGGCTAAAGCTCTCCCGCTCCGCGATTGTTCGGCGCTGGCTTCAATCGCGCACGACGCTACCGGCGCTCGTGGTGATAAACGCCGCTTTCGCCGGGTCGCGGAGAACTCCTTTGGGGTCGTCTCCCCGCAGCGCTGCTTGAATCGCTTTTCTTAAAATTCCTCGAAATATCAGCACGCCTTTGTCGGAACTGACGAGATGCTCCAGGCCGTGCAGCGCAATCGGCCCCTGCCCTTCGACCGCTTCCTTATCGTCGGGATGGCGCTGGGTGTACTCATAGCTTGTGTTCTTGCGTCCGCCGGGCGCCAGCTGTTCGCGACCGGTAAGAGTGTCGCCTTCGCCGTCCGCTATCCAGCGAATGCTGGCGCCGAGCTGATGGCTATCGTCCACCGGCACGCAGTAACTCACCGCCCGCACCCGTTCGGTATGGGGCTCGTCGGTGTAGACCAAATGGATGTTGAGCGGCATGATCATTTCCCAGATGAGTTCCCACCACTTGCCGTTTTCCAATCTGCGCGTGAGCGTGAAACGCATGCCCATCTCGGTCTCTTCATATTGCAGGGCATCGGGATCGATACCGTACGCCGGCGAAGGGAACTGCGCGCCGCTGTGGCGCGTATGCAGCCAGAAGGTGTGCAGCGCGTCCATTAGATTTTCTTCGGCCTGGAGCCAATTGCAGTTCACCGGCCCGCCGACCCGCGGCCCCATGCGCGCCTTGAGCTTGCCGCCGGCCATTTGCCAGACATCGTAAAGCGGAAATTCCGGCAGCTTGTCGAGCGGCCCCAGGTAGGCGAATACCAATCCGGCGAACTCGCGCACCGGGTAACAAGGATGCTGGACCTGTTTTAAATAGGGATTGTGGGCTGGTTCCAGCGGCATTTCCAAGACTTTCCCTTCGACGTCATAGAGCCAGCCGTGATAGCAGCAGCGAAGCCCGCGCTGCTCGACGCGGCCGTACTCAAGCGAGCTGCCGCGATGGCTGCAGCGCGGAAACAAGACCCCGGCTCTCCCTTCGCCGTCGCGAAAGACGACCAAATCTTCGCCGAGAATGCGGACTGGTTTTGGCAAATCTCCGAGATCCGCCGATAAACAAACCGGCTGCCAGTAGCGGCGCATCAGCTCGCCGCACGGCGTGCCCGGCCCGACCCGCGTGAGCGTGGGATCGGGTTCGGGAATCTCCAGGCCGTAAGCACTTTTCATCTCCGCCCCCCTTGGTCGCCGGCTGCCGATGCCGCTCATTGTGCCGAAAACCGTCGGCTTGCGCGACGGACGAATGATTCAACGGTCAATAAGGCTGGCTGCCTCTGCCACCCCGACCCTATTACTGCAAGCGTGGCAGACAAGTCAAAGCACGAAGCCAATCAGCAGAATGTTAACTACTTGCGGAGTTGAGAAACCCGGAAGTCTCCATCACGCAAGCCAGCAAGCTGTTCGTCGCGTGTGATATCGAAGCGCCGCAATTCCGTACCGGACAACCTTTCATCCGCGAAAATTCGCGCGACGAGATAATCCAATTTCTCCGAGTCTCGTGAAAATTCAAAATGAAGATGCGGTCCGGTGCTGTGACCCGTATCGCCGACATACCCGATAACATCACCGGCTTTCACTCGTTTGCCGGTCCTCACGTTATCACCAAACGACGAGAGATGCCCATAGGACGACACGTAGCCGTCGCCGTGATTAATTTCGACGAGATAACCAAACCCACCGTGCCACCCGGCAAACTCGACGACGCCTTGTCCAACGGCAACGACGGGCGTACCTTCCACCGCGACATAGTCGATGCCTTCGTGAGGTCGAATTTTGCCGGTCATGGGATCTGGTCGTGCGAGGCCAAAGGTCGAGGAGATGCGATCGTATTTGAGCGGCGCGGCCAAAAATCGATGCGGCAAGCGGATGCCTTCCGCGTCAAAATATCGTGGTTGGCCACCGATTTCGCCATATTCGAACGCGCTGTAGTATTCCCCCGCAACCTTTAACGATACCGCGGCGATGGGCCCAATCGAACGCTGCCCGTCCGCATAAAACCGCTCGGTTACGACAATGGCAAACGCGTCGCCTCGCTTGGCAACCTGCAGCAGATCGATGTCAGACTCAAAAATTTTTTGCAGTTGGGTTACGTGTTCCGGGGCAAGGCCGGCACGCACTGAACTATGCGCGAAGTCATCGCTGACTGTGCCGCGAACCGCTTTGAGCCGCGAGGTGAAAGGCAATGCCCATTGGTCAACCAGCCACCCATCTGCGCTGGCGTCTGCCCGCACCACTCGTTTCCACACGACCATTTCGAACCCACGCACGCTCGCGTCCTCCGTATCGATCACCAGATCAACCTTTTGTCCAGCGGGTAGCGTCCGGACATTAAAGAACGGGCGTAGTTTGTCAATCAACTCTTGCGCCGAGGGCAGCTTCAATCCGTGGCGAACCAACAAACTCGCCAGGCTGTCCCCCGGCGTTATGCGCAAGCTGACTCGTTGTTGGCGCTCATCGGGATTCTGCCCAAAGTTAGAGCTCGTCTGCGCGGGCAAAACCGCCGGGACAGTGGCGCGGAATAGCAGCCCGAGCAGCGCGAGAAACAGCATCAATATCCGCGCCAGCGAGGCACAAAACAATCGGGCAGGAAATCCGTCGTCCGGAGAAAGCTGCGTCATTAGGCCTGACATCCTCGAAGATTTCGCACTTTTTGTATAAGACTTTGTCCGAGCGTTCAACCCGTGACAAGTAATTTCTCTTATCGCTTCTAGGAATTAATAAGGTTGCCAAAGATTTCATAAAACTGCCAGGTTTTTCATTATCGAACTGTTTAGTCAGTATAGATGGCTTAGCCGGGAAATGGACATTTAGCGACATGCTTGACAGGTTTAAAGACTCGGCCTAACGTCTGGGCAGCTCGCCAGACACGGTCATGAGGAAGCGCATAATGCCCAACAATTTGACCATTATTGATGCGGACGCCCATGTCATCGAGACCGGCAAGACATGGGAGTACCTCTCGGCTTCAGAACAGAAGTTTCGACCGAAACTCTATTCCACTCCCGAAGATCCGACTCGGCAATATTGGGTGATCGATGACAAGGTCGCGGGGTTTCGCTTTTCGACTTTAACCGAGCGCGAGCTGCACGAATTCGCCGAGCGCGCGGGGAGAAATTTTGAAACGCCGCAAGCGGCGCGTGAGCTCGATGACGTCGATCTGCGTTTGAATCACATGGATGAGTTAGGCATCGATATCCAGGTGCTCCACAACACCTTTTGGATCGAACGAATCACAACGAGACCTGATGCCGAGGTCGCGCTGTGCCGCAGTTGGAATCGCTGGCTGGCGGATATTTCGAGAAGAAGCCACGGTCGATTATTTTACTCCTGCGTCGTACCGGCGATGAATATTAATGCAGCCATCGAAGAAGTGAAGTTCGCCAAGGTAAACGGCGGCGCGGCGGTTTGCATGCGGCCGCTGGAAGGCGACCGTCATCTCTCGGACCCCTATTTCCATCCGCTCTACCGAGTCGCCAGCGATCTCGAAATGGCAATTGCCGTGCACATCGCCAACGGCAATCCGGAGAACGCCGATCTCTACCGTCTGGCGCCCGCCGGCCGCTTCGCGCAGTTCCGCGTACCGACCGTGACCGCTTGTTTCGATGTCATTATGAGCGACCTGCACGACAAGTTCCCCACGCTCCGCTGGGGCTTCATCGAAGCTTCGGCCCAATGGGTGCCATGGATCTATCGCGAGGCGAAAATCCGTTACCGCGTCGCCAATCGATTTTTTCCGGAAAACCTCTTTGACGCTTACAATATTTTCGTCACCTGCCAAGTCAATGATGATATTCCGTATATCGTACGCTGCGCCGGCGAAGACCGCTTGGTGATCGGTACCGACTACGGCCACACCGACCCGTCCAGCGCGGTGACCGCGTTAAATGAATTCCAGCGCATGGAAGGTCTCGGCCCGGCGATCAAAGAAAAAATCCTCTCGCTCAACGCCAAGGCGCTGTACGGGTTCTGATTAAAGACGAGGAGAGGAGAATCTAGTCGGCCACGTGCGAATCACGGCAAGACGCCCGAGGAACGGCGCGCGAAACGAACCGCGGATCACTCTAACGGATGCGGGAAGCGGTGAGATTTATCCGATCCCGTAAAGCCTTCTCGGGCTCTCGCACAAGATTTTTTCGATCACGTGCGGCGCCACGTCCTCGCGCGAGCGCATGTTCTTTACGAATTCGGGCTCCTTCGACGGATCGTTGTGACCGTAGTCGGAGCCGATGACCAAATGATCTTCCCCAACGTAATTGAGCAAGTGTGGCAACTCTTCGTCGGCTTCGCACGCGATCCAAAAGCGGTAGTCGCGAAACAGATCCTGCGGATTCTGCTTTTTTAAATCCGATCTAACCGAGCGCCGCAGCACATGAAAGATATACGGCACCCAGCTCGCCGCCGCTTCGATGAAGCCAAAGCGCAATTTAGGGAACTGCTCCGGGATGCGGTTGGCGACGAGATCCCGAAAGGCCACCACCGGCAAGACTCGGTTGTGCGCAAAGGTATGATTGCGCTCGACGTCGAAGAGCTGCATCAAGTAGCGGCTGCCCGAACCGGTGTGGATGCAAATGGTCAGATCGAGCATTTCCGCCTGGGCGTAGATCGGCGCGAAGTACGGATTATCCAGCGTAAGATTGCCTTCTATGCCGCGGAAGAAGATCCCCACTGCGCCCTGATCCTTGGCCCATTTCATTTCCTGCAACGATCCATCGATAGTGCGCAGCGGCAAGATCGCGACCCACTTGAGCCGATCCGGCGCCTTGGCGCAGGCGGCGGCGACAAAACGATTGTAAGCGCGGCAGAGCGCGACCTCCAACTTGGCATCGTCGGTCAAGTAAACCAGGAACAGCGTCGGATAGATGACTTGCACGTCGACGCCGATCTTGTCCATATCTTTAAGGCGGGCCAGCGGATCGGTGAGCTCGCGCACTCCGAGGTGAATATCGCCGCGGCCCGATTCCTTCTTTTGCGCCGACGGCGTGATCAGGCTGAAGCTGGCCTTGCCCGCCGGTTTGGGAAAGATCTCGCCGTCGATCAGCCAGAAAGCATTGCGGTCCTTGTACCAGGTGTCATCGGGGATTTTTGCCAGCACCGGCCGGCGCGGGTACATTTCTTGGTCGATGTAGCCCCACATCGCGTCCGACTCGGCAATGTGGGTGTCGGCGTCCAAAACTCCGGGCATCTCTTGATCTCCTAAATTCCGTTCAAAACGTTTCAGTCGTTCAAATCCCCGGAGGGTAGACATATTTCATCGTTTAAACTTGTCGATGAAACCGCTCTTTTTTATTTCGTCGAGCACGCTCGAATCCAACACACTCAGGCTCTGCGGCGTCTGCCCTTTCGTCTTCGGCTTCGTGCCGACCCGTTGAGAGAGAAGGAAATCGAGTCTTTTACGGTCGAGCGTCACTATCACGCCCTTGCCATTCCTAGCTCAATAATAATCCCAGCCGATATTGATGTCCTAATCGCTCGCGCCAATATATTTATTGATCAGCTGCAAATCAAAAACAGGGTTGAGCGAAAATTTTGCCAATTTGGAATCGGCGGCGGCGGAAAATCAAATGACCACAAATGGAGACGGGGTCGCGAAGAAACTCTGGTGCGCATCAGACTTACCAACGCTCGCTGAGAACCGGCGTATAAACTGGTAAATCGGCGACTAGAGCCCCTGTCGGGCGTTGTCGACGACACGCTCTTCGTTTCCATGAAGTCGCGCCAGCTGTCGATCGCGCAGACGATCAAAGCGCTGCAACTCTTGGCGCGCGACGTGTTGGGTCTTGGGAATCCGCAGATCGAGGAAGTTGATCTTGGTGCCGCCGCGTAAAAACTCAAAGTGTAAATGAGGCCCGGTGGCGTGGCCGGTTTGCCCTACGTAGCCGATGACATCGCCGGCGTCGACCGTCTGGCCGCGGCGCAGTTTACTGGCGAAACGGGAAAAGTGCGCGTAGCGCGACATATAATTCCCCGTGTGGCGGATGTCGACGACGTTGCCGTAGCCGTTGCGCCAGCCGATAAAATCGACGCGTCCGCGGCCGATGGCAACCACCGGAGTTCCCGCCGGTGCCGCGTAGTCGATCGCCAGATGCGGCCGGACCGTCCGAAAAATCGGATGGCGTCGATTCCTGCTGAAAGGCGAGGAGATGCGCACATAGCTCAAGGGCGCGCGCAAAAAAGACCGGCGTTGGGCTTCGCCGTTGCTGTTATAGTACTCGCCGGTGCCGTCCTTGCCGACGTAGTAGAACGCGTTGAAGGTGTCTTTGTCGGCTTCCAGTTCAGCGGCAAGGATGCGACCCGTGCCGAGCCGACCGTCGACGTAACGGATTTGTTCGATCATCACGTTGAAAGCGTCGTTGGGCTGAAAATCGGAAAAGAAGTCGATGTCATACTCGAAGATTTTGGACAGATCCAGGATCTGCTGCGGCGACAGACCGGCTTCGATGCCGCTTTCGTATAGACTTCCTTTGATGGTGCCGCGAATCACCCGGGTCTCGCGCACGAAGGGAATCTCGTGCCGCTCAGCAGACCAGCCGTCGTCGGTCGCTTTGACGCGCACTAAATTGTCGTCAACGACGAACTCCATCGCTTGTACACTCTGGTCTTCGGCGTTGAGCACGACGTGGAGGTTGTCTCCGGGGCGAATTTTACGCGGGTTGACAAACGGGCGAACCTTTTCGATCATCGCATGCGCAGATGGCGCCGCAATGTGAAATCGTTTGAGGATCGACATCAGCGTATCGCCGCTGCGCAATGTCACACCGACGCGCGACTCCGATTTGACCGGCGTCGGCGCCAAACGAGGCGGTTCTTGATCCTGCTGCGGAGAATCAAGAAAAGGCGCGCAAAAGAGAAGCAGAAAGGAAATCAACCCGACCTTGGCGCACTGACGAAGTCCAACGCGAAGGTTTGTCCGGAGTGATTCCAGGTAAAAAACTCGACGATTCGTCATTGGGGGAAAGCCTGTTCCGGTCACCTTACAGAATTTCACCGCGGCGGTCAAAGCTTTTTGCGAATTTTTTGGAAAAAATTAGCCTGCTCCGGGAAACGGCCCCTCGTCGAAGAATTCTGCTCTCGAGAAGCAATCGCATTTCAGGGTTTACAGGCGATAGCCGAAAGCGATATAGCGATTGCAAAAGAAACCTTCGCCAAACGTTCGCCGATGGCCTAAGGAGCAACGCAGAATGATATTTCTAACCAACGATCTGATTGAGCAAGTGCTCGATATGAACACTTGCATCGATGCGATGGAGGAGGCCTATCGTGAGCTGAACGAGCAGCGCGCGGGGTATCGTCCGCGCATCGATTTTTACGTGCCCGAAGAGCCGCACTATTATCGCTGGGGCACGATGGAAGGCGCGTCGCGTAAGCTCGGAGTCTTCGCCATTCGCATGAAATCCGACATGCTCGCCTGGGAAAATCAGGACGGTTTCATAGTCGAAGATAAATACTGCATGGAGCGCGGCCGCTACTGCGGTTTGATCTTTCTTCTCAGCACGCGCAACGCCGAGCCGCTGGCGCTCATGAACGACGGCTACCTGCAACATATGCGGGTCGGCGCCTGCGCCGGATTGGGTACGAAGTACCTTTCGCGCAACGACGCCAAGGTGCTTGCCATGATCGGCTCCGGCGGCATGGCGCGCACTTACGTGGAAGCGATCAAGCAGGTCCGGCCGATCGAAGTCATGCGCGTGTTCAGCCCGACGAAAAGAAATCGCGAAGCTTTCGCCGCGGAGATAACCGAGAAATTGGACATCGAAGTCATAGCGGTAGATTCGCCGGAAAAGGCGCTCAAGGGCGCCGACATCGTGTCGCTGACGACCGATTCGCTGGTTCCGGTAATCAAGGCCGAGTGGCTCGAGCCCGGGATGCATATCAATAACGTGCGCAATAACGAGGCCGGCCCCGACGTGCTGCAACGCGCCGACGTGCGGGCGCGCCTCGGCACCTCGACGCTTTTCGCCGACCGCAATGCGCCCGAAGTGGTCACCGGCAGCGACGGCATGTTCGGTTTCATCGCCGGCAGCGCCGAGGAGAAAAAAAAGATTCCCGCCTCGCCGCACCATGATATCGACAATCCCAACATCGGCACTATTCCGGACATCATGGCCGGGCGCTGGGCCGGTAGAACCAGCGACAAACAAATAACTTTTCTCAACAACCAGGGGACGCAAGGATTGCAGTTCGCGGCGGTGGGCGGGACGGCGTACAACTTAGCGAAAGCCAAAGGGCTCGGCCATCCGCTGCCGATCGAATGGTTCACACAAACTATCCGAGACTAAAAAAAGAAGGGATGGAGAGTCTGCAGCGTTGGAACATCGGGTGAAATCGGATTCGGAGTTCCCCATCCCTCCAACGCTCCACGACTCCAATCACCCAGGAGGCAATTTCATGGCAACCCTGCGCTACATCGCCTATCTCGCCGAGGATCCAGCGAAGGTCGTGGATTTTTACCACCGCTTTCTCGGCACGGAAGAGTTAGGCCGTTCATCGGAAGGCGATATCAGCATCACCGACGGCTTTTACAATCTGACCTTTTTCAGGAAACGCCCCGCGCTCGGTGAAATGCAGCTGGATGTCGGATTGCACCACATCGGTTTGCAAATCGACGATCTTGAAGCAGTTAAAGGCCGCTTTTTAAAATTGAATCCGCGCGGCATGATCATTCAGGAACCGAACGATCTGCAACACGGCGAGATTCGCCTGCATGACCCCGAGTGCCGTCCGGTCACAGTCTCGACCAAGAGTTTCGGCGTGCCGGCGAGCAAAGAAAAACAGTTCCCGCGCGTGCGCCATATCGCCTACAATGCGCTTGACCCGGAGATGATGCTGCTCTTCTACACTCAGGTCTTCGGCCTGCGCGAAGTACCGTCGAGTTATTTGCGCCGCCAGCAAGGGCGCGGCAATCGCTTCTGCGCCGACGGAAAGACGAATCTCGCCATCCATCCCTTTTACAATCGCATCGAAGGCCATGAGGCCAGGTTTGGCATCAACCACATCGGTTTTTTGACCAATGAGATGCAGGCGACGATGGCTGAGCTGAGCAACGTGCTAAAGATTGCGCCTCGACCGTCAACACGGCCCTACGCGGAATTTCGTTTCCGCGACATCGAAGGCAACGCTCTCGATTTATCACAAACCAAAGGTTGGGAAGTCGACATCGACAAGTGGGAAACGGCGGTGTGAGAAAATAGCATTGAGTTCCAGGTTTCGGCTTTCGAGTTTTCGGAAATCCTGATGGATGAAAATGAACTTGGGCCTCCTCAAAACCATCTTGCCGCCAACATCCAAAAACCAATAGTTGACAATCTCGGTGGGTATCGCTTATGTAAGGACCCGCTACCCGATATTTCGACCGCGATGCGCGGGAGCGAACCTAACGTTTTCAAGTGAAAGATCCCGCTCAGCCGGGCTCTTTCGAGGAGTAATCGATGAACAGCAAGGCCCGTCGGCTCATTTTTACGGCGGTGTTGTCGTTTCTAGCCCTCACCCGCTTCGGCGAAGCGGCCTCGCCCACCATAAAAGTCGGCTATCCCCAGTTGAGCGGCGGCTCGATGCCGCTCTGGGTCATCAGCGATAACAAGCTCGACCAGCGCTACGGCATCGACGTTAAAACCATTTACATCGCCGGCGGCGCTACACTCACTCACTCTCTCGTAGCCGGTGATATTGACATCGCGATGACCGGCGGAGCCGTTGTTGGAGCAGTGCTCAGCGGCGCCGACCTGGAATGGGTCGGCATCGGTCTATCCACTTACGCCTTTACCGTTTACGCCAGGCCTGAGATCAAAACCATCAATGATTTGCGCGGCAAGATTTTTGGTGTGATCACCCGCGGCGCGTCCTCTGACCATGCGGCCATCGCGCTCTTCAATCGGTACGGCATGAAAGCCAATCAAGACGTGAAGTTTCTTTATTTTGCGCGCCAGGGCGATCTGCTTGCCGCTCTGGATAAGGGAGTCGTGGTCGCCGGCGTCTTTTCATCACCGACAACCGTGATGGCCAGGCGCCTCGGCTACAAACAACTGGTGAGCATCGCGTCCTTCAAGCTGCCTTATCCGCACAACGCGGTCGCCACCCGCAAGACTCTGGTTCGGCAGAACCCTGAACTAATCAAAAATTTCCTAAGGGCGTACCTCGCAGCGATCAAAATAATCCATGAAGAGCCCGAGGTCGCGAAACGCGCGCTCTCCCGTTTTCTCGGCAGCAAAGATTCCGAAATGATTAACGACTCATACAGCAGCCTCGCGCCGCTTTTCCTGAAGGTACCGTATATGCCCGAGGAAGCGGTTCGCACGGTGCTCTCGCTATCGGATCATCCCAAAGCGGCTCACGCCGATCCGAAGGATTTCTTCGATAACCACTTGCTCAAGGAGCTGGAGGATAGCGGCTTCGTCAAGGAGCTCTATAGCCGCCGTTAGGTTCAGTTACTCCCCTTGGCGATCCTCAACGGCGGTTTGTTCGCTGCCTTCCGCTCGCTCAATCGCTTGATCTGGCGAGCCCACGCCCGCAACACGACCTCGCCCAAACGTGGGGCCAGGTCACCAATGATTTCGAAGTTATTATGGCGCCTCGATGAATGGTTCGATTATCCCATGAGTCTGGCGGCTTAACGCTGACTTTTTAACTCGTTGGTTTGCTTCGCCAAAGTTGCGATTACCGGCCGTAAGTGACGACGGAATTGGCCAGTTACCTTGACATTCCCCGATGCCGTTCCTAGCTTGTTAGATAACCCGTAAATTCAGCGAAATTCTGCGAACGGGCCGTGGAGGTTTGAAAAAATATGGCGGCAAATGATTGGGATATCATTGTTTGGCGACGGGCCAATGACCTGCTTCAACAGGCAGAGCGGATCCATCGGAATTTTCTCCAAGTCGCTGCGAGCGCCCGCTATCGCGCCTCCCACGGCAGAACTCCCTGTTGGGAGCCGCCGGTCAACTTGGTCGAGACCGATGAAAGCTTATGGGTGATTTGCGCTCTGCCAGGTGTTTCGCATGATCGGATGGAAGTGATCCTGGAGGGACGTGAACTGCTGATTACCGGAACGCGCCCGCTGCCGAAATGCTGCGAGGACGGAGAATTGAAAATTTGGGAGATACCTCTGGGCCGTTTTGAGCGGCGGCTCAAGCTCGTGGGCGGTCATAAAACCTTATCGGTGGGGAAAACATCCCTCCAGGAGGGGCTGCTCATTATCGAACTAAGGAAACAATCATGATGGCCGAAGCAACAGAATCTTCGAATACAAAGCAGCGTTTGACCATCCCAGCCGGAGCGTTGATCATCATACCGTTGCGCAACCGGGTATTGTTCCCGTCCATGATGATGCCGCTTTCGGTCAATACTCCGGCGAGACGCCAAGCGGTCGAAGAGGCCGTGCGCCAACAGATTCCGATCGGGTTTGTCACCCAAAGTGACCCGAAGTTCGACACGCCCCAACCCGACGACTTGTTCAAAACAGGCACCGCCGCGGACGTGCTGCGGATGTTCAGCCTGCCGGACGGTCAGCGCCAGGTGCTGCTCCAAGGCCGCCGTCGCTTCGAGATCACGGAGTTCGTCGAGACCGATCCGATCCTGATCGCCCGCGTGACCATGGTAGAAGACAAGATTCCGCAGACTAAGGATTTCGAGGCGCGAATTCTACACCTGCGTCAAGAGGCGACCAGGGCATTAGCCCTCTTCCCCGAGCCGATGAATGAGTTGCGCGCGATGATCGAACGGATCGAAGACCCGCTCTCGTTGATCGACATCATCGCTTCTACCTTGGACCTGCCGCTCGCCGAGAAACAGGAAATCCTGGCGATACTCGATCCTGAGGGCCGCGCCCAGAGGGTTTCGGAAAAACTGGCGCGGCAGATCGAGTTGCTTGAGCTGAGCAAAAAAATCGGCGCTGAGACCAAGGAGTCGATGGACAAGACGCAGCGCCAGTATTTTCTCCGCGAGCAGCTCAAGGCGATTCAAAAAGAACTCGGCGAAGAAGACGGCAAAAACGTCGAAATCGAAGAGCTAAGAAAAAAGGTCTACGATGCCAAGATGCCGCCCGAGGTCGAGAAAGAAGCGCTCAAAGAGCTGGGTCGGCTCGAGCGCATGCCCGAGATGGCGGCGGAATATTCGATGATCAGGACTTATTTTGACTGGTTGGTGGAACTGCCTTGGAGCACGCTAACCCGAGAAGAGATCGATCTGCCCAAGGCGCGAGAGATCCTCGACGCCGACCACTACGGTCTGGAGAAAGTGAAAAAGCGCATCGTTGAGTTTCTCGCGGTTCGCAAGTTAAGGCCTGAGGGCAAAAGCCCGATTCTTTGTCTGGTTGGTCCGCCCGGCGTAGGCAAGACTTCTCTCGGCCAAAGCATTGCGCGGGCGATGAATCGTAAGTTCGTGCGCCAGAGCCTGGGAGGAGTGCATGATGAAGCGGATATTCGCGGGCACCGACGCACATACATTGGCGCCCTGCCCGGCAACATCATTCAAGGTGTCAAAAAGGCTGGCAGCCGCAACCCGATTTTCATGCTCGACGAGATCGACAAGCTCAGCGCGAGTTTTCACGGCGACCCGTCGGCCGCGCTCTTGGAAGTTCTCGATCCGGCCCAGAATGCGACGTTTCAAGATCACTATCTCGGCCTGCCCTTCGATCTGAGCCAGATCTTGTTCATCGCCACCGCGAACGTGCTCGATACGATCCCTGGCCCGTTGCGCGATCGAATGGAGATTCTGCAACTGCCGGGTTACACCGAGGAAGAAAAGTTGGCAATCGCCAAGGGCTATCTGGTGCCGCGCCAAACGAACGAGAACGGCCTTCAATCGAGCAATATCGAATTTACCGACGATTCGGTTCGGGAAATCATTCGCTCCTACACGCGCGAAGCCGGCGTGCGCCAGCTCGAGCGCGAGCTGGGTTCGGTCTGCCGCGGTGTGGCGACGCGGGTCGCCGAGGGAATGATGGAAAAAGTCACCATCACACCTGAGTCGGTTCCGACTTATTTGGGAGCGCAAAAATTTTTCAATGAGATCGCGCTTCGCACCAGCTTGCCCGGTGTCGCCACCGGCTTGGCCTGGACGCCATTCGGCGGCGACATCTTGTTCGTCGAGGCGACGAAAATGCCGGGCGACGGCAGGTTAATTCTAACCGGCCAGCTTGGCGACGTGATGAAAGAAAGCGCCCAGGCCGCGCTGAGTCTGGTGAAGTCACGCGCCGAGGCGATCGGTATCGAACCCGAAATCTTTAAGAAGAACGACCTCCATATTCATATTCCCGCGGGAGCGATTCCCAAAGACGGCCCCAGCGCCGGCGTGACTCTTTTCGTCGCGCTGGTTTCGCTGCTCACCGGCAGGCGTGTCAGCAAAGACATCGCCATGACCGGCGAGATCAGCCTGCGCGGATTAGTGCTGCCGGTCGGCGGCATCAAAGAGAAAATGCTGGCGGCTAAAAGAGCAGGCATCACTTGCGTCTTATTGCCGGAGTTGAACCGCAAGGACCTGGAAGATATTCCAGCCGCGGGACGTGAGGGCATCCGCTTCGAGTTTTTGAAAACCGTGGATGAAGCCCTGCGGCTTGCTTTGGAACAGGACGCACCGAGCGGCTATTCGCCCGGTGAACGGATGGCCGCGCAACCGTACGATTGATAGATCCAAACTTAACAAGTTTTTTAAAAAGCCTAAGCGCTGCACAGCCGTGCTCCCGATGAGGCTGTGTAAACGCGCTTGTGATCGGTACCGCTTTTCAACTAAGCGCGTTGCGCCAGTAACCAGATCGGTTACGATCCAAGGCATTTCATGACAAGTAGCCAGACAACTATCAATACTATAAGGGTTTTAGTGATCCAGCAGTTGCCGGATAGTGCGCTGGAACGGATCGCCAAGATCGACGGTCGTATCAAGGTGGTCGATGCACGCGGATGGTTCGACGGGGACCTGCGCGCAACTTGGCCACAGTGGACTGTGGATCGATATTTAGGAAACCGACCGTATCCATCGACTACCCCCGACCAGCGGAATCAAGTGCTAGCATCGGCCGATGTCGCACTGATGGGCTGGCCGCCCTTAAAAAATTTAACTGCCCGCGCGCCGTCTTTGAGATGGGTCCACCAGCTGCCGGCGGGAGCGAGCAATCTTTTCCATACCGATTTATGGAATATGGAGGTGATCGTGACCACCTCGCGCGGGCTCACTAACAAACGGCCCATGGCCGAGTTTGTCTTGGCGAGCTTTCTCCATTTCTCGCGCGGCCTGCACTTGAGTTATCGGGATCGGCTGCGACACAGTTTCGATCATCGGAGCTATAATCCGGTGATCATCCGCGACAAGACGGTTTGCATTATCGGCGCAGGCGGCATCGGCCGGGAAGTGGCTTATCTCTGCGCGGCTGCGGGAATGCGGGTGGTCGGTACGCGCCGGCATGTCGAGCCGGGTGGGCCGCCGGTACCAGGATTCGCGTGCTTGGAGTCCGCCGGCGCATTGCATAAACTCCTCTCCGAAAGCGAATATGTCGCGGTTTGCTGTCCCTGGACAAAAGAAACTCACCATCTAATTGGTCCGGCGGCTTTTGACGCGATGAAGCAAGGCGCGGTTCTGGCCAACATCTCGCGTGGCGAGATCATCGACGAGGAAGCATTGGTGCAAACCTTGGCGAAGGGCAAACTGCGCGGCGTCGCTCTGGACGTTTATGAGGGAGAATTCGACCATGCGCCTGACCCGCGCTTGTGGGACGACGAGCGGGTCGTCATCACGCCCCACGTGTCCGCGGTCACGGATGTCTCCGAACACCAGGGACTAAAATTGTTTTGCGAAAATTTAACCCGCTACCTGGCCGGACAGCCGCTGGAAAACGTCATTGACTGGCAGCGCGGCTATTGAGTCGCTGCGCCCCCTCAATCAAAGCCGAACTAATCGCCGATTAGCGACGATCTCGACCCGCCACGCCTGCTCGAATTAGATCCAGTTCCAATTCTCGGCCCGGCCCGAGAGGCCGCGGATGACAAGAGTTTGCTTGAGCTTGTGCTGGTAAAGTTTCAATAACTCAGCCTTAACAGAATCGCCTTCGATGATTCCCAACGCGTAGGCGACGGCCTGCAGGGTAGCCATTCCTTCCCGCCGGTGTTGGTGGCGCAGGCGAAACTTCGAGGTGTTGGGCGCGCTGATCATCACCTTTCTTATATTCTTCAATTCGGGATGACGAAAGTGGACCTTTCCCGCCTGCCGCCAGTTACCGTCGGGAACGATGAGCTGAATCGGGGTTTGCTCCTGGCCCACGAGCTCCTGAGTCAGCTCCACGGCGTCTCGGGAAGGATACAATAACCATGTCCGGTACCGGGGCGTCAGGAGATCGCTCAGATCGAGGGGTTCTATGGTTTCGCCCCGCACCCGCATCTCGCTATTTACCAACGCTTTTGACGCGAGCAGCCCGGTATTGGTCCGCCGCGTTAGCTCGCTCGTATGAATCACCAGACAAACCCTGGTGTTCAATTCAATGCGCGGTATCGCTGCGCAGATGCAGGAGCTCGGCTGGAAGTGGCAAATCGAACAGCGCTCGACCATAGGATTTATCGATGATTTTTAAAGTGATTGCGAAAGTTTGTTCCGATTAGCTCGGGTGGTTCAGCTCACAAGCGCTTCGACGTTCGGAGCCGATATCGAATCGCCCAAGCTCGCGAACTGAAGAGGCATCAACTCTGCGAACCAACAGGCTTAGCCAACGAAGTAAAACCCGCCGTCAACGTTCAACAATTGCCCGGTCATGAAATCGCTCTCCGGTGACGATAGAAACAACACGGTCCCGACCAGATCGTCCTCCACCTGGCTGCGCTTGAGGCTGCGCTGCTGGGCGCGGATCTTTTCGTACTCGGGATCGACCTGACGGCCCTCGGTGACGACGAAACCGGGGCTCACGGTGTTGACGCAAATATTATAATTGCCCAACTCCCGCGCCATGGCGCGGGTCATGGCGATGATCGCGCCCTTGGAAGTGACGTAATGGATGTAATTGGGATTTCCCGTCAGCGCGACGTTGGAAGAAATGTTGACGATTTTCCCCTGTATTTGCTTCCGCATGTACGGCACAACAGCCTTGGCGCAGAGCCATGCACCGCGCACATTCACCGCCATCGCTTTGTCGAATTCTTCTACGGTCATTTCCCAGAACGGCCCTTTCCACACGCTCATGAAATAGGCGGCGTTGTTGATCAAAATATCGACGGTGCCGAACTGTCCGACGGTTTCCTGAACCATCGCCTTGACGCTCTGTTCGTTGGACACGTCGCAAGCCATGCTGATCGCCATGCCGCCCATATCCTTGATCGCTCTGACCAAAGGGTCGGCGCTGGCGATGTCGGGAAGAGATAATTTCGCGCCCTCTTTGGCGAACGCCATAGCGTAGGCTTTAGCGATCTTGCCGCCGCCGCCCGTAATGATCACTGACTTATCTTTGAAACGCATCTGCACTCGTGGTCGATTTGACTGTCCGTACTTTGCACCTTTGCGCGAGTTTATTTCGTCAAATCCGTTTCCTCGCGCCAGGCCGCCAAGAAGATAAAGCTTAAACTGACTTGTAACGTTCCGAAAATATCATCCGACGAAATGCGCGCCGCCGTCGACATTGAGCAATTGCCCGGTCATGAAGTCACTCTCGGACGACGCCAGGAACATCACCGTGCCGACCAGATCGTTCTCCACTTGCACGCGTTTAAAAGCACGATTGGCCACGCGGCTGGCATTGAACGCCGGGTCGACCGCGCGCCCTTCGGTGACCACGAACCCGGGGCTCACGGTATTCACGCAAATATTATAATCGCCGACTTCCTTCGCCATCGCCCGCGTCATCGCGATGAGCGCGCCTTTCGAGGTCACGTAATGGATGTAATTCTGCCCGCCGTTGAGCGCGGTGCCGGAGGAGATGTTGATGATCTTGCCCTTCCCCTGCTGCTTCATGTACGGAAATGCCGCCTTGGCGCAGAGCCAGGAACCGCGCACGTTGACCGCCATGGCCTTGTCGAACTCGTCCACTTCCATTTCCCAGAACGGGCTCTTCTTGACGGTCATAAAATAGGCGGCGTTATTCACCAGGACATCGACGCTGCCGAACTGCTTGGCGACTTCATCGACCATTCCCTTCACGCTCTTTTGGTCTGAAACGTCGCAGGTCATGCTGATCGCCGTGCCGCCCATATCCCGGATCACTTTGACCACAGGGTCCGCGCTGGTGATATCCGGTAACGCCACCTTGGCGCCCTCTTTGGCGAAGCCGATGGCGTAAGCCTTGCCGATTTTGCCGCCGCCTCCGGTGATGATCACCGATTTGTTTTCGAAGCGCATGGCTGTCTCCTCTCCAAAGTCTTCACCGGTTGACTTAACATCGCCGTCCGGCGGCTGTCAATGAAACTCGGCGCGGTAGTTAGCTCGTCATCCTGAGCGGATGCGAAGGATCCACTCTGAGCGACAACTAGAAAGTATAAAGCAGATACTTCGTCGCGGCGCTCCTCAGAATGACATCGTAAAGCAACAAACCCTTTCGACCCAAGTTTCGGCGTAATTCAGATCGGGCATGACCGAACACTGCATTGACAGCGGATGTCTAGACTTTTATGATCGGCCAGAGATTGCACGCAAGGAATTATCGGATGGCTAAACTAAAACTTACCATTGCCTTTGATAAGTACGACTATTTACAGCCGCTCCGCGACGGCGAGGCGCAGGCCGAAGGTATCGATCTCAACGTCCTCACGGTGGAAAGCGGCATTCGCCACGAGCGCATGTTTCACTATGGCGAATACGACGCCTGTGAATTTTCCATGTCCTCATACCTGGTCGCGCGCGGCCAGAACGTCGACTGGCTGCAGGCCATCCCCTTCTTCCCGCGCCGCATGTGGGGCCACAAGTTTTGCTTCATCAAGGCCGGCTCCGGAGTAAAGAAACCGGCCGATTTGAAGGGCGGACGCATCGGCTTGCGCAGTTACGAAAATACTCTGGCGCTGGTGACCAAGGGCATGCTGATGAACAGCTACGATCTCGGGGTCAGCGACGTGACCTGGGTGATCGTCAATCGGGAAACCGTCGGCATGAAGCTGCCACTGAGCATCAAAGTCGAATTCGTTGAGGGCAAGCGCAAGCTGGAAGATTTACTCGTCGAAGGCAAAGTCGACGCGGAGGTGGAGCCCGATTTGCCGCAAAGGTGGATTCGGGGCGAAGGAAGCGTCGAGCGATTGTTTCCGGACTTCGAAACAGAAGAAAAAGAGTACTACAAGAAGACCGGCGTCTTCCCGATCATGCATCCGGTGGTGATCAAAAAGGAAATTCTTGACCGCGACCCCTGGGTCGCCACGAGCCTGTACGAAGCCCTGATCAAGTCGCGCAAAGCCTATAACGATTTCATGGAGCAGCCGCACCGCTTGAGTTTCGCCTGGGGGCGCTCGTATCTAGAAGAAGAGAGAAAGTTTTTCGGCAAGGACCCTTTCTACCAAGGCTTCAAAGAGAACTATAACGACGTCGACAACTTGATTAAATTTGCCGATCAGCAGGGTATGCTGAAGCGCAAGTTGAGCGTCGAAGAATTGTTTACGGAGAACACGCGGACAACTTGATTTCCTAATCCAACCTGTGATTTCGACCGAAGGGAGAAATCTCTCCGCCCAGAGGGAGGATTTCTCGTCGCGCTCTCCTCGGAATGACAGACATTTGAAAAGCAGCATCCAGCGCAAGAGAAATTACCGGGGAGGATTTATGGTCGACTACCGAATCATCGACGCCGACGGGCATGTCATGGAGCTTGACAGCGAGCTGCGCGAATTCATCGGCCCGCCTTACAAAGATTTGGAGTGGCATCAAAGTTATTCCTTCTGGCCGGGACTGACGATGGACGGTTATCTCCGCTCGCTCCGGCAAAAAGGCGGCTGGGCCGGCGGTGGCGAGGGACCGAAGGCTAATCATTGGCTCGACTTCCTTGACAAAAACAAGATCGAGCTGACGGTTCTTTACCCGACTCAAGGACTGACCCACGGCGCGATCCAGGACAAAGATTGGGCGATCTGCATGGCCACGGCGTACAACGACTGGCTCTATCACAAGTTCATGAAAGTCAGCCCGCGACTGGTCGGCGTCGCTTTGCTGCCGATTCAGGATATTTCCGAAGCGGTGAAAGAGCTGCGCCGCGCGGTAAACGAGCTGGGCATGGTTGGCGCCGTGTTGCCCGCCGTGGCTCCGGGGGGAAGACTCTATAGCGGCCCGGAGTTTTATCCGCTTTGGGAAGAAGCGCAAAAGCTCGACGTGCCGGTGTCGACCCACGGCGGTTTGAGCATGCCCGCTCTCGGTCTGGACGCGGTGAATAACTTCACCATCGGCCATACCCTCGAACATCCCTTCGCGCAGATCCGCCAATTCACCGCGCTGATGTTCGAAGGCGTATTCGAGCTGTTCCCCGACTTCAAGTTCGGCTGCATCGAATGCGGCGTCGGCTGGGTGCCGTATATGATGGATCGCATGGACGAAGAACAGGAGCGCAAAGGCCACTATTCGCCGCGCTGCAAGCTCAAGCCGAGTGAGTACGTCAAGAAAGGCAATATCTATTTCGCCGTCGAAGTCGAAGAGTGCGCGCTGCCGCTTGCGGCGCAGGTGGCCAACGACAACGCGCTGATCTGGGCGTCCGACTATCCTCACGAGCGCGACCAGCGCGACTTCAGTCGCGACATCCCGAATCTCATCAACCGCAAAGACGTGAGCGACGAGCTGAAGCGAAAAATCTTCTGGGACAATCCTCTGCGGTTCTACCCGCGGCTCAAAGCGCGAGTCGAAAAAGGCCAAACCAAGGCAGTCGCTTAGCCGCCGGCAATTTAATTGCAGGTAAAATTCTTTTCACCACGAAGTGTGTCATGAGCTTACGCTCCCTCCAGAGAATGAAATTGAACGGATTAACCACCACTCGGCGCCCGCGACCGTCTTATTTCGAAGGAGGACACAAAGTTAGAATCCTCAATTTTTGAAACCTTCGTGTCCTTCGTGCTTTCACTTCGTGGTGAGATCCCTTTCCGCCTCAATGAAAATCCCGGCTGCGCATGCTCGCCGGCTTCAGCTCCACTCTCGGCTCCCACAGTTCTTCCGCCACCAGATGCACTACTCCCTCTTCGGCCTGGATGGTGCCGCTGATACCGAGAAAGCTCGCGGTCTTCGCCAGCACCGCATAGCGCTGAAAAACGCTCTCCCAAATCACCGCATTCACAAAACCGGTTTCATCTTCCAGCGTCATGAACACGACGCCGCCGGCTGTCCCCGGCCGCTGCCGGCAGATCACCAGCCCGGCGTAGCGAATTTTTACGCCGTTTCTCATTTGCGCCACGGCGCGCGCGTCCGGTAATTTATGGCGAATCAAGCTCGCGCGCATCGGTTCGAGCGGATGGCGCCGCGCGCTGTGCGAAGTGCGGCGGTAATCCCAACCGACTTCCTCGAAGTCGCTCAAGGGCGCGAACCCCGGACGGCGTTCCCGCGCCGGCAGCGACAATGATTCTCCTCGCGTACGCGCCAAACGGCGCGCATCCCAGAGCGCGGTGCGCCGGTCGATGTGAAAAGAATCGAAGGCGCCGGATTCCGCAAGGGCGCTGAGCGAAGCTTCATCCAAACCCGTGCGCCGGGCGAAGTCCTGGAGCGATGTGAATGCTGCAGTACGGCGCGTGCGAATGATTCTCTCCCACTCGCCTTCCCCCAGTCCTTTGACGTAGCGTAGCCCCATGCGAACGGCGAAGCCGCCGTGGCTTTGCGTGCAAAGCTCCAGCGTGCAGTTCCAATCGCTCGTCTGGATGTCGATGCTACGCATGACGACGTGATGGCGCTTGGCGTCCTCGACGATAGTCGCGGGCGTATAGAATCCCATCGGCTGGGCGTTGAGCAAGGCACAGGTATATTCCGCGTGATAGTGGCACTTGAGCCATGCGGTCGCGTAGGCGATAAGCGCGAAGCTCGCTGCGTGGCTCTCCGGAAAACCATACTCGCCGAAGCCGCGGATTTGCTCGAAGACCCGCTCGGCGAATTCCGCGGCGATGCCTTTCACCTGCATGCGCGTGATCAGCCGCTCGCGATGGCACTCCATTCTTCCGGTGCGGTGCCACGCCGCCATGTCGCGGCGCAGCTGATCGGCTTCGCCCGGCGTGTAGTCGGCGGCGATCATGGCGAGGCGCATCACCTGTTCTTGAAACAGCGGCACGCCGAGGGTTTTTTCCAGAACCGGTTTCAACGACGGATGCGGAAATTCCACATTTTCTTTGCCCTGTCTTCGGCGTAGATAGGGGTGCACCATGCCGCCGGTGATCGGTCCGGGACGGACGATGCTGATCTCGATGACCAGATCGTAAAAGTTTCGCGGCCGGAGCCGCGGCAGCATCGCCATTTGCGCCCGGCTCTCGATCTGGAACACACCCACCGTGTCACCCTTGCAGATCATCTCGTAGGTTGCCGTGTCATTCGCGGGAATCGTCGCCATCGACAGATCGAAACCGCGGTGCTCATGCAGCAGCTTGAAGCAGAAATCGAGCTGGGTCAGGCCACCCAAGCCGAGCAGATCGACCTTGAACAGGCCGAGGTCTTCCACGTCTTCCTTGTCCCACTGGATCACCGTGCGCTCGGGCATGGTGGCGTTCTCGATGGGGACGAGGTCGTACACCGGTTCGTGGCCGAGCAGAAAACCGCCGGGATGAATCGACAAGTGACGCGGGAAATCCAAAATCTCATTGGTGAGCTGGAGCAGATGTTCGTTCACTCCACCGGACAGATCAAAACCCATCGCGGCCAGCACCTCCGGCCGCACGTTCTCGTAGGACGAAAGAAACTTGGCAACCCGATCCAGCGCCGTCTCCGACAGGCCCAGCGCCTTGCCGACGTCGCGCAGTGCCGAGCGCGCGCGGTAGCGTACCACGTTGGCGACCATGGCGGCGCGGTCGCGGCCGTATTTCTGATAAACATGCTGGATCACTTCCTCGCGCCGGTCATGCTCGATGTCGAGATCGATATCCGGCGGTTCGGCCCGCTCCCGCGAGATAAAGCGCTCGAACAACAGGCCGATCCGCTTTGGATCGACAGCGGTAATCCCCAGGCAATAGCACACAGCCGAATTGGCCGCCGAACCGCGCCCCTGACAGAGAATCCCGTTAGCGCGGCAGAACTCGACGATCTCCCACATGGTGAGAAAATAGCCGGGATAATCGAGCGCTTCGATGATCTCAATCTCCTTTTCAATCTGTACGACGATCTCATCGGGGATCCGGTCGGGATAGCGCCGGCGCGCGCCGGCCAAGGTTTGCCGGCGCAGCCATTCGGCCGATGTCATTCCGTTCGGCAATGTTTCGGACGGATAGCGGTAGCGGATTTCATCGAGCGAAAAATTGCAGCGCTCGGCGATTTCCAGCGTGCGCTCGACTGCGCCCGGGTCGTCGCCGAAAAGGCGCGCGAAAGCGTGCGGCGGCTTGAGCCCGTATTCGGCGTTGGGCTTGAGCTTGCGACCGCAGGAAGTGACGGGAATACCGTGGCAAATCGCGGTCAAGACATCCTGCAAACGGCGCCGCGCCGGGGTGTGGTACAGAACCTCGTTGGCAGCGGCCAAGGAAAAACCAAAGCGCTTGGCGCGCTTGCGCAGCCGCGCTTCCTGACTGATTTCTTCTTCGCGGCGGTGGCGCGCAATCATGGCGTAAATCCGGTCGGCAAAAGCATCGCGGAGCTTGCCGAGCGCTTCATCCGGTTCAGCTTCACCGATCAGCAAACTTTGCTCGCCGCCCCACAGTGCAACCAGTCCCGGCGCATGGGTGCAAATCTCGTCCCAAGTAACAACGCTTTCGCCTTTCCCCGAGCGCAACCGCCCCTTCGTTAGCAATCGGCAGAGATTGGCATAGCCGCCACGGTCCTGCGCCAGCAGAACGATCGTCGAGCCATCTTCTACCGTCACTTCCGAACCGACGATGAGCTTCATGCCGACTTCGCGCGCCTTCACATGAGCGCGCACCACGCCGTAGACGCCATCGCGGTCGGTCAGCGCGATCACCGGCAAGCCGAGCCGATAAACCTCCTCCACCAGCTCGTCCGGATGGCTCGCGCCTTCGAGAAAAGAAAAATTACTCTTGCACCAGAGCGGCACGTAGAGAGACATCGAGAATAGACTTCAGCAAACGAACGCCGCAGTCAAAGGCGGCTTTCAGGAAACCACGGGATATTTTCTCTTTTGAGGGAGAAACACGCAGGTTAAGGATTTTTGTTTGTAGTGTCTCGGCTGCTACCGAAGAATCTCAGCAGCCGACATCAGTGTTCGCGAGATCTCCGCGCTAACCACCGATCGCAGAGATTCGCCATGGGGGCATAGGAACACCCGCCTTGAGCTTTATGCGGCCTAACGCTATCCCGCTGAGCCGGAATCGGGTCCGGCGGCAGGTTAGGCTCTCTATCGGTAAACGTCCTTTCTGTGGCCAACTTTGACGATGTCGACCAGAAATTTCTCGTCGTCGATGGAATACAAGATACGATAGTTACCCTCTCGCACCCTATATCGGTCGAGGTGACCTGATAATTTTTCACAACCAAACGGCCTTGGGTCCTCACTGAGGGATTGAATCCGTAGAACAATTCGTTGCCGGTCTTTCTTCTGTCCGACAGCGTCAATCTCTCTGCTTGCAGACGGCTTGATGACAACCCTATATCTTGCCACGCCGTCTCAATGACCTCACCACGATTTCAAAGTCGACGCTCTTTTCGTGATGGCGTTCTTCAAACGCAGCCAGATCTTCCGCGTCCTCGGCCAACGCCAGTTTCACAGCGTCGTTGACCATATCAGAAATGGAACGATCGGTAGCTGCGGCCTTCAATCGCAGGGCTCGATGAATCTCGGGTTCGAAATAAACGGTAGCTCGTTTGGGTAAACTCATACGGGTAGAATAACGTTGCAACGTCATGACGTCAACATCCGACCGGGAGACTAACGTCGTGCGTTGAGCGGACGCGCCCGCACCACGCCGTAAACGCCGTCCCGGTCGGTCAGCGCGATCGCCGGCAAGCCGAGCCGATAAACCTCCTCCACCAGCTCGTCCGGATGGCTCGCGCCTTCGAGAAAAGGAAAATTACTCTTGCACCAGAGCGGAACGTAGAGAGACATCGAAAATAGACTTTAGCAAACGAACGCCGCAGTCAAAGGCGGGCTTTTCAGTAAGCCACGGAATATTTCCGCTTTCGAGGGAGAAACACGCTGGTTAAAGATTTTTGTTTGTAGTGTCTTGGCTGCTGCTCAAAAATTTCAGAAGCCAATATCAACGTTCGCGAGATCTCTGCGCTAACCCCCGATCGCAGACATTCGCCATGGGGGCATAGGAACACCCGCCTTGGGCTTTACGCGGCGTAACGCGATGCCGCTGAGCCGCTACAGCAAAAAAGTCCATGGATTACGAGTACTCGCCGTCGGCTCAAGCGGCGGGTTCGGCGGCACGAACCTCGACGTCCACATATTCACATCCGATCAGTGCATCCCGTCCGTTGAGGTCTGGATGTGAGTTGCTGTCGACGATGCACACGCGGTAGTACTGGATGAGTCGCCAACCCAATGCGTCGAAATCGAAGAAGCAGATCGGATGGATGATTTGCTTCTCCTCGGGCGGAATCCACGCAACGGGGTGGTCCCAGTATCCGGACGCCGGGATGTCGCGGTTCGCGTGCAACGGCAACTTGCCCGCATGATCCGCAAACAGTCGGTACTCCGTCAGAATCTCATTCCCGTGGTTCATCGGTATGGGCCGCACCTCCACACCGGCCCGACCAAGAACGCACTCGGCGAAGAGAGTGTTAGCGACTTTAACGAATTCGTCCGCGGTGTCCCACGTCCCGTGGGATCGCATGTAGCTGTTCCAAAGGTGCCGCACCGCCTCCCGGAACTCGTGAATGTGTGGTGTGAGTATCATCGCGATGTTGCCGCCGAACTAGTAATATACTGATCTGCCTTTCGCGATATTAATATCGGCAAAGGCCGCCTGCAAGGTAAGGGCCGGGCGTACAGGCAACTATCAACGTGACTCGCTAGTCGCTCTGTTGATACCACACGAACTGTTTGCCGTCCCAATAGATGAAAGCGCTCGCAGACTCGGACTTTGCGACCCAGAGGGAGTCTCCTTTGGGAGTTGGGGATTTGTTCTCCCAGCGGCTTTTGCGAACTTCCTGCTTCGGATAGACGCTCCAGTTGTCCATCCAATTGAAGTCGGCGCCGCCGTTTCGAAAGGCGCTCCCGGCTCCCAAGATTATCGGTTTTGTTTCGCCAAAAAGAAAAATGACGATACCTGTTTGGCCGGTGAGTTTGTTGCGCACGAGCACGGCGATATCGAGCTTTTGGTCTCCGTTGAAATCGCCGCTTTGAAAAAAAGGATTGAGGTGCAGACTTAGATCATAGTGCTTCGGCAACTGAGTTGATTGGGCAAGGCGCATAACCCACTCCGGCAGATTGGAACACGGCGAAGCACCCGAAGGCGGGATTGGGCTATTGCACCATCCGGACTCTTCCGCGCCAACCGGAGTTGTGAGTCGCGAAAGGACTATCAGGAAAGCAATAACCAGTCGTACCATGATAGCCAAACAATCCTCTGCGGGTGTATTTGGGTGGCTTACATGTTTTTCCGCTACAGCTTTACGCCAAAAGCCGATCGACACGACCGGCCTATTCCCTAGCGATAGGCCCCTTATTCGGCCGGCCATCCGCTTTTTACCAACCGGCAAGAGCCTGTAACTGTCTGTCGTGGAGCTTACTTAAAACAGTCAAAGCCATAATCGCCCCCACTAGCGCCATCGCCATGTCGGACTGGGTGTCCCAGACATAACCTTGCGTCCCGAGAAAAGCTTCCGCGGAATCGCCGGTAGCGACGGCGACGCCCCATTCGAACAATTCGTAGAGCGCGCTGAAAGCCAGGCAGATCGAAATCACCAAGAGATTGAGCCAGGCGCGCCCATTGACGACCGAATTTCGAATAAAGATTTCGCGCGCAATGATCGCCGGAACGAAACCTTGAGCGAAATGACCGAGCTTGTCGTAGTTGTTCCTCTGCCAGCCGAAGAAGTCACGGACAAACTTAAAAGCATCGACCTCGGCGTAAGTGTAGTGCGCGCCGAGAAACAGGATCAGGCAGTGTATAAGAATCAGCGTGTAAGCGAGTGGTGTTAAAGGGAACCGTTTGTAGGTCGCGGCGAGAATGACGAGCGCGAGCAGCGCCGGCGACGCCTCTAGAAACCAGGTAAAATAGTCATGCGGATTGACGGCCGACCAGACCAAAGCTGTGAAATAAGCTGCCAGCCAAACAATTTTCATGGGAGTTACCGCGGGGTTAGTTCAAATCCAAATCTCTCAACAGCCCTTCCCGCAGATCATAGATCCAGCCGTGTACCATCACTGGACGATCCGCTCTCCATGATTGCTTGACAACCTCGGCTTCGCGCACCGCATAAACCTGCGCCGTCACGTTCAGCTCGCAAAGCCGGCGCCAGCGTACTTCTTCGCTCGGCGCGGCATCCAACTCGTCTTTGTGGGCGCGGTAAACGGCGCGCACATACGCCAGCCAATTTTCCAGCGGCAAGCCGGACCAGTCTTGCAGCGCGGCGAGCACGCCGCCGCAGCCATAATGGCCGCAGACGATGATGTGCTTGACCTGAAGAGTCGCGACCGCATATTGCAGCACGGAATGCACGTTGGTATCGAACGGCGGCACGATATTGGCGATGTTCCGGTGTACAAAGAGTTCCCCGGGTGCGAGGCCGACGATCTCGTTTGCCGGTACCCGGCTGTCGGCGCAGCCGATCCAAAGATATTCCGGCTTCTGTATCTTGCTCAAACGTTCGAAATACTCTGGATCACGGCGCTTAATTGCCGAGGCCCACGCTCGATTATTCTCGAAAAGTTGTGGCAGAAATTTCATACAAAGGAGGATCCCTTTACGGGTTTTTGCTTTTCGATGTCGTTTTATAGCTCGCGATAATCGGCTGACGGCGAAAGCATCCTGCCACATGATCGTTGACCATGCCGGTGGCTTGCATGTGAGCGTAGCAGATCGTCGAACCGACAAACTGGAAGCCGCGTTGCTTCAAATCCTTGCTTAATATGTCGGATTCGGGGCTGGTGGCGGGATAGTCTGTAATTTTGCGCAGATCATGCACGACCGGTTGGCCGTCGACGAAGCGCCAGATGTATGCGTCGAAGCTACCGAACTCTTCTCGAACATCAAGAAACCTTGCCGCGTTGTTCACCGCTGCGGCGATCTTAGCTCGATGGCGGATGATGCCGGCGTTCTTGACCAGAGCCCCGACTTGCCGCTTGCCGAAACACGCGACTTTTTCCGGATCGAAACCCGAGAAAGCCTGACGGTACGCGTCCCGTTTGCGCAGCACCGTGTACCAGCTGAGACCGGCCTGCGCCGCCTCCAGGGTCAAGAACTCGAATATCAGTCGATCATCATGGACCGGCACACCCCATTCCCGGTCATGATAGTCGACATAATCGGATTTTGTCAGGTCCACCCAGGGACAGCGGTCGCTACTAATGTATCCTTTCATTCCCATGAGAACCCCACCAAACTAAATCCGTTGTTTCCTTCTTCGGGCACGTTGTCCGAGATAAGTAGTTGTAACAAATTATGTTTTATCGAGTCTATTTCGGTTTAGGGAACCGGCGGTAGAGCCGAACGATCCACCACACAAGAGCAATTACGAACCCCATCAGGACCGCGGAGAACTTCGCGCCCGGAAGCGCCGGCGGCCGCGTGTGATTGGCAAGCAAAATAATGTAGTGCATGGCCAACATCATCATCACGATCACGTAGCCGAGCCGCTTGCCGTGAGCGGACAGAAACAGCAACGACTCTTCGCGCCGCTCCTCCGCCAACCAGTAGTCTCGATGGGGCACGTTGGTCCAGTGGGGAAACTTGCGCGGCAGCGTGCCGACGACGAAGCTCACCAGCGCGGCCATGCCGATCATCAAACTCGCCATGAACAGCAAATAACCGTTGCGGCTCATCCAACCGTCGGCCATGCCGCTCGAACCGAAATGGGTGGCAACCCGATCGGGCAAATACTGCGAGGTATAAACGACGAACACCACGGCGAAGACCGTTAGACAAACGAGGGTCGCCAAAGTGGCGGCGGCGGGATTATTTTGCGTCATCGCTCCACCGGCGCGAACGTCCCAGGCAAGGCCTTTGCCTTTTGCAGTTCAGGCGAAAAATCGCCACGAGACGGAATCATTCACTTTTTCAGTTTGGCAAGGAGACAAGTCTCATTTTCTGATGCCGAGTATGACCACACCCGCTGCGACCAAGGCAATCGCCAACCAGTCTTTGGTCGCGGGCCGTTCGCCGAGAAACAGCACCGCAAAAATCGCCACCAGCACAACGCTCAATTTGTCCACCGGCGCGACTTTCGCCGCCTCGCCGATTTTTAGAGCACGAAAGTAGCAGAGCCACGAGGCGCCGGTGGCCAGTCCAGACAAGGTAAGAAAAATCCAGGTTTTTGGACGAAGCGTGAACGGGTCGCTCCATTTCCCGGTGTAGTAAACAAACCAAACAATCGCGAGCAAGATGACCAGCGTACGGATCAGCGTGGCGAAATCTGAATCGACGCCTTCCAGACCGATCTTGGCGAAGATCGCCGTCAAAGAAGCAAAAACCGCCGAAAGCAGTGCCCACTGGAACCACATGTAACTGGACGTCATGACGACTTCTCCGTTGTCCGCGCTTTTCGCGCTCGTGCTTTTCGGGCTATTCCTTCGAAATGCACCCGCCTCGCTTCATCGCGCCGCGCTCGTTCTTTACGGCGGCACGTCCGGCAACGAATCGCGCTGGAATAAGCGAACCCTTTGGCCACTTCATACCACCACTTCTGCTGGCTGCCGGTCCAAATTTCTTCTTTACCGCAATCGACGCAGCAAAACGGCATATCGACATAATATCCCCGCATGACGAAAGCCGGAGCGCCGTAGCTGTTGTTCGGCGCGAGCAAGCTTTCGTTTACCGGAACCGTTCGATAGGGCATGGGTTTGGCTCCACCCGCTTTGGTTTCCGCGGCGCGCTTGCTCGCACGCTTCTTCCGTTTGGCGATGATCTCGCCGCGCCGCTGTTTACCGCTTTTCATTGGGTATCAAATACGCCATCGCTATTTTCCGATCAGCCGGCGCATCCATAATTCAACGATCAGTACCGCATTCGGCGGTATCAGGTCCTCGATTTCGTGCTCGCGGTAGGCGAGATGCGGGCTCAGGCGCACCTTGCGATAACCGCCTTGTTTCATACCGAGCAGCGAATACTCGACCCCGGCCATGGCTTGCCGCGTCCCAAGCTCGATCGAGTGATCGACGAAGCGATAGCCCGCTTCGGTTCTGATCATTTGTTCGGGAAGGTACTCGGCCTGGCGCGCATTCAACGGAACTTCGTCGCCTTTGTTGAGAAAGAGCTTCAAATTGTAGATGACCCGGTCGCCCTTTTTTGCCGGCGTTCCACTGCCTTCGCGCTCGTCCAACAGTTTGATGCCGCTCCGTAATCTCATGCTCAGCCGTCATCAAAAGCCGGCCTGCTCCCACCCGACTGAATCACCGAGCTTGATCTCGCAGTTGTTTAAAACTTTCGCGAAGGCGCCGCCGCGCCAATTTGAATACATCGCCGCCAGATGACCGAGGGGCTGTTTATCGTTTCTCATTTTTTTAGCTGAACGTAACGCGGGAACGGGAAAATTTTTACGCAGTTAAGGATACTGGCGCGGTGGCTTTGTTCATTCGCCCCCGCTTTAATTTGTTTTGCCGCCGCTTGCCGCTTTTCATGTTCAAGCGTCCTGATGCGGCTACTCGACCTTACATGCCTGACAGTCAACCGACACCATCCTGATATCGCTGCCGCGCCGGTAGGAATATTGAGTTGTCCCCGGTCCAATTTTGGGAATCGCCCGGCGCAGATCGTCTTCGCTGAGAAGCTTTTTACCTGCAACCGACAGAATGACGTCGCCGACATGTATGCCCGCCTTGGCCATCGGCCGGCCGCTTTCCACCTCCATCACCACCGCGCCGGCCGGCATCGCGCCAAGCGTCGAGGCGCTCTGCTCGGGTGTGAGAAAAGCGATGCGCACACCGAGATCCGGCACATGAAATCCTCGCGCTAACGACGTTGCGGGAATCGCGCCCCCGAGCGTGCCCACGAGGTCGTGGATACTTTTTTCCATATCGGTTGAGCCGACCGCCGGGTCAGTTATTTTCAAAGACGTCGTTGGCTCTTGCGGTTGGGGCACGGCTTGACCGCCTCTCAGCAAATAACCGGCCATCCCGGCGCCGACGACGGCAATCGCGAGGGCCCCAATCGCCCAGGGCCTCAAGCGCCAATTCGTCTCGATTTCTTTGTGCGCCGGGGCCGGTCGTACATGCGCCGGCGATCCGCCGCCGGGTGGTGAATCATTGCCTGTCAGCTCAAGCAATTCGGTTACCCGCCCAACCAGGCGAAGAAATTCGTCATCACGGGCATTGCCGCTCCACTCGCTCAAGTCGGCGCCGTTAAGCAGCCTAAACGCCAACGGCGCTTCGACATGCTCCAAAAATACCGGAACGAGAATGCCGCGGCGCTTGCCCTCCGAAGCCTCGTTGCGCACCCACTCGGAGGCAACCGACAAGGCCGACCAGAGCACGATAACGCATTTGGCTTGTGCGATCGCTTTTTCAATGACTTCGTCGAAAGATTTTCCGAGCGGGATCTCGCGGTCCCACCAGACGTCCCAGCCGCGTGCGCCCAATGCCGCGGCGAGCTGCTGCGCCTGGATGCGATCCTCGGCCGCATAACTGATAAAAATTTCGTTCATAGAGGCAATTTAAGCGACGCCGTCAGCTGCATTTTAATACAACGCTAAGCGCGCAGGCTAGTCAATTCGCAGGCCCATCGAAACCGAAAGCAATCGGGTGCCGACAATTTTATTGCAAGAGGTCCATCTTCTCTGTTGTCTGGGGCGCAGTACGGCCAGCCCGGAGCTAATGACCGCCGAGCCGGCCATCACCGGCCGTGAAGACAATTTTAGTTTAAGGCTTCGGATGCCCGGCATCGACCCAGTAAACTTCTTGGGGATTCTCCACTGCGGGTATGTCCAAGTTAACCACAACCGGTTCCTGGTCGCTGCGCACGACTACACACGAGAGCTCTTGGTTTTCGTTGGCGTTGATTTCTTGGTGCGGCACGAACGGCGGTACGAAAATAAAATCCCCTGGACCCGCCTCCGCGACAAACTCGAGTTTCTCGCCCCAAAGCATGCGCGCTCTGCCGCTGACGATATAAATAATGCTCTCCAGCGCGCCGTGATGGTGCGGCGCGGTCTTGGCGTTGGGATGGATGTTCGCCGTTCCGGCCCATAGTTTGTTCGCGCCCGCCATCGCCCGGTTGATCGCCGCCGCCCGCGTCATGCCGGGGGTCTGCGGCGTGTTAAAGTCAAGCTGCTTGCTCGGAACGATTCTAACCCCGTGATTGCGCCAATCTTGGGTCATGACTCACCTCCTACTCAAATCACGCTATGACTCTATCCCACCACGTAACGATCGACCTCCCGGCTGAATTCAAGGCCGAGCCCGGGCTTGCTCGGTACGATCAACTCGCCGTTTACCGGCTCCGGCACTTCCTCGAACAGCCGAAACGACCAGGGCATGTACTCTACGGTCAAGCCGTTGGGAATCGCCGAGATTAAATGGACGTGGATTTCCGGCAACAGATGGCTCACCACCGGCAGATTGAAAGCCTCGGCCATGGCCGCGACTTTCAGCCAGTTCGAGATGCCGCCGACCCGGATAAGATCGATCATAATAATATCCACGGAATGCGCTTCAATCATGTGGCGAAACGGCGTGAGGCCGTACAGACACTCCCCGCCCGCCAGCGGTGTGGTCAACGCGTCGGCGACCCGCGCCAGGCCCGAATAATCGTCGTGGGCAGTGACATCTTCCAGCCAGAAAAAATGCACATCCTCGACGCGTTTGCCGATGTCGATGGCCTGATGCACGGACCAGCGCTGATTGATGTCGCACATGAGGTCGATATCGGGACCCACCGCTTCACGCATGATGTGCGCGCGCTCGACTTCTTTGTTCGGCGTCGTATCGCCGGGAACCGCTAGTTGAGTCTTCATTTGTTTGAAGCCCTTTTCGACGAGCCGTTGCCCCGCCTTGACCAGATGATCGAGCGGGTAGGCGCGCACCAGCGCGCCGCTGGCGTAGGTCGGCACGCGCTCGCGCAAGCCGCCGAGCATGGCGCCGAGCGATTGACCGAGCTCTTTGCCCTTGATATCCCAGAGCGCCATGTCAATGCCGGCGACCGCCAGAGTCAAGATTCCGCCCGGCCCCGCGCTGGCCCCGGCGGTGCGCAGCTTGTGCGTCAGTGCGTCGACGCGCCGGGGATCTTCGCCGACGATCAATTCGCCGAGCTGGTCGATGGCCTGTTTTAACGTAGCGCTCAGCGCGCCGCCGAAAAAGCTCACGCCAATGCCTTCGATTCCCCCATCGGTCTCGACTCTTAAAATGACAAACTGATTATGCGAGCGAGCATAGGGCGGCCCGCCTGCCAGAGGCTCGTCAAGAGGCACGCGCACCACCTGCGATCGGATCCGTTTAATTTTCATAAGCTCTCCCGGTCTGAATTCGTAACGGCGGCATCAATGATCGGTAAACAATTGGGGAGATCACCCTGCCCGTTGTGCCTCATGATAGCACTACAGGACGATCGCTGCGGGTTGTAAGTCATGGATGATCCGACTGACGTGTTCCGGCCTAGCCGAATTCTCATCCCTCTTCGAGCCCATCGCCTCATATACGCAGCAGCTTTATCTTGTTAAGATGTTCATTGTTACCGCTATGATCATTATGCCGTCCCAAGCACGGCGCGCCTACCTTGGCCGTCTCAAACCCTATCTGACAACGAGTTTGCTGTTGTTCGGCATCGGAATCGTCATCGGTCTGATGATCATGCAGCGCTATCCTTCTTTGGCCGGCTATTTTGCAGATACGCTCGCCAATTTCGTCAAAAATTTTGCCGGTATGCCGCGAATCCAGTTGGCCGCCGCAATCTTTTTAAACAACGCGCTGAAAACTCTTTTCGCCATTCTGTTCGGTACCTTGCTGGGAATCGTCCCGGCGATTTTCCTGCTCGGGAACGGCGTCGCCCTGGGCGTTGCCTGGACCTTGTCCTCAGACGCTCGCGGGCCATGGCTTTCCCTGTTGAGCCTCCTGCCCCATGGCATACTCGAGTTGCCGGCGGTCTTTCTCGGCACCAGCATCGGGCTCATGATCGGCCTCACCGCATTCAAACGACTGACCCGACGTGGCGAAACCACGGTCGCTAGCGAGCTCGCCCAAGCGCTGCAGTATTTCTGCACCGTGATCGTTCCGCTGTTGCTCGCTGCCGCCCTGGTCGAAGCTTTCATAACCGCTGCCCTGGTTACACCGCGATAACCCGTCGTTGCACGCGACTTCCTCAAGTTTACAGCAAAGTTGTTACGCGCCGTTATTCGAATCTCCTTTAAATCTGTCGTGTCATCGTAAGCCTGATCGGAGACTGGCGCGCAAGCTGTTCGCTGGTTTTGCGCAGCTCCGCCGCGGAATACTCCCGCGTCTCAGTTAAATTGCCCCATACCGGCGCCGGCCAACAGGGGTCGCCGGGTCTGCGGCCGACGATGTGGAGATGCAGCTGCGGCACGAAGTTGCCGATGGCGGCGAAATTCACTTTGGGGTAACCGAGCGCTTTTTTAATAAATCCCGAGATCGCCGCAGCCTCGTGCATCGCGGTATGGCGCACATCGTCCGGCAGATCGAGCAGGTCGACGGCATCGGTTTCCGGCACCAGAATAAACCAGGGCAGCGACGCATTTTTATGGAGCAGGATATGGCATCGCGGCATCCTGCCGAGGCAATGCGAGTCAATCAGTAGCCGGCGGTGGATTTCAAACTGAGCCATCGGATGGAGAGTCCTCTTCGTTGAATTTATTTGACATCGGCCGCGCAGCGAAAGCCGGTCGCATCGTCAAGATGGCCGGGACTGGCGTGCATTCTTTTAGTCGCCGCGATTCTTACCGCGGTGTCGTACCACCCGCCGCCTCTTAGGACTTTTGCCGCACCGGTTTCGGGTCCTTTCGGATTTCGTGTTTCGGCGGAGGAGAAGCTTTCCGAGTACCAGTCGTTTACCCACTCCGCTACGTTGCCGGCAAGATCAAAAACGCCGAAGGGACTCATCCCCTTGGGATATTTTCCCACCGGGGAAACGCCGTCTTGGTAAACTGGATTTTGGTAAGGCATGCCGAATCGCGCTTGAGCGTCGGCCGGCTCATCGTTGCCCCAAGGATACTTTCGCCCGTCGCCGCCGCGCGCGGCCTTTTCCCACTCCGCGTCCGTCGGCAAGCGCTTGCCGGCCCAGCGACAATAATTGGCGGCATCATGCCAATCGACCCCGACCACCGGTAGATCGCCGATCGCAGCGATCTCCCCCTGGGGCCAATCCTCGGGAATCTTTACATTCCCCGTGGCCTTTAAAAACCCGGCGTAGCGCGACAGCGTGACTTCAAATTTGTCCAAATAAAATGCATCAAGAAAGAGTTCCCGGCGCGGCGAATTTTCGTCGTCGCCCATGATAAAACTTCCCGCCGGGATCAGAACCGCCGGAGCGCCATCCTTGCCGACCGGCGGATGATTCTGCCGGACCTTTATGCCGTAAAGTACGCCGCCCCAAACGGCCGCGATCAGCGCCAGACCGGCACCCATTTGCTTCAGCCGCTTGCGGCGAAAATCGCCGGCAATGCGGGACACCTCCGCGCCTACACTCGCTGCGATATTGCCGTCCGGGCGGTAAATCGTTATGGCTTTGAGCGACGCCGGTATCGCCGTAAAATCGGCCTCACCGAGCGCCACCGGCAGAAGTTTTATTCGCGATCTCTCGGCGACCTCCAGCTCGCTGAGCGTATAACTCCGCTTATCGATTGCGTTGGCCGAGAGCAAAAAGATGAAAAGATGCGAACTTTCGATCGCCTGGCGGATGCGATTGTGAAACTCATCGCCGGCGGGCAGATCGGCGCGATCGAAGAATACCTTGTGTCCCTGATCGCGAAGCGCCAGATAGATAGCTTTCGCCGCCTCGCGATCTTCGGAGGCGTAACTAAGAAAAATTCTCATCGAGGCAAGGCAAAGACGCGTTCTCGTCGAAAATAAGTGGATACCTTTGCTTAGGATGACGATTTAATTTTGTTGCAAGCTTCGGCTAAAGGTTTCTATTTGACTCGCTGCGGCAGGACCTCTTTCAGATTATTTCGCGCTTTGCGGATGATCGCCTCGGACGTTGGCCAATCGATGCAGGGATCGGTGACCGAACAACCGTATTTGAGCTTGGAGAGGTCGGCGGGGATCGGCTGGTTGCCGCCCTCGATGTTGCTCTCGATCATCAGGCCGACGATCGACTGATTGCCCTCGCGGATCTGGTGCACGCAGTCCGACATCACCAGCGTCTGCAGGTTGTGATCTTTGAAACAGTTCGAGTGCGAGCAGTCGACCACGATGTTCGGTGCGAATTTGGCCTCGGTCAGCGCCTTTTCAGTCATGGAAATGCTGACAGTGTCATAGTTCGGGCGCTCGCCGCCGCGCAGCACGATGTGACCGTAGGCGTTGCCGCGCGTGCGCACGATCGCAGTGCGCCCTTGCGCATTGATGCCGAGAAAGCTGTGCGCCCGGGCGGCGGACTTGACCCCGTTGATGGCGACTTCGGTGTTGCCGTCCGTAGCGTTCTTGAATCCCACCGGCGTGGACAGGCCGGACGCCATTTCCCGGTGCGTTTGGGACTCGGAGGTGCGCGCGCCGATCGCCGTCCAGGAAATCAGATCGCCCAAGTACTGTGGCCCGATCGGATCGAGCGCTTCGGTGGCGGCCGGCAGCCCGAGCTCGTTGACCTGCAACAAAAACGCGCGCGCCTTCTCCATGCCTTCTTCGATGTGGAAGGAGTCGTCCATGCCCGGGTCGTTGATGAATCCTTTCCAGCCCACCGAAGTGCGCGGTTTTTCAAAATAGACGCGCATCACCAGAAACAGCGTGTCGCGCACTTCGTCGGCCAGTTTTTTCAACCGCTGGGCGTAGTCGTAGCCGGCGATCGTGTCGTGAATCGAGCAAGGACCGACCACGATGAAGAGCCGGTGGTCTTTGCGATTGAGAATGCGCTTGACCGTGTCGCGCCCTTCCAAAACGGTCTGGCAGGCTATGTCGGAGATCGGCACACGGGCGTGGATCTCGGCGGGCGACAACATCACATCCAGCGCCGCGATATTCAAATTTTCTAAAGGTTGACGGGCCATAATCTTGGTTATGTTTCTTGGAACGACTACCCGGACTTATAATTTTTTATACAATAGCACGACAAAACGATCTGCGGGAGTCTCGACCGGGGGACATCGAATGGGATTTACCGCAAAACATTTGGCGCGAAAAAGTGTCGGCGCCTCGTATTCTGGTGGGCCGGCGACGTTAAGAATTATTTGCGCAATCCGCGAAAATTTTTAACCCGAGTAATACAGAGCGTCATCGCTTCTAGCGCCACTCGAGAGCCACAGGCGATCCAATTCCGCGGCCGTCGCCGGCGGCGCAACGCCAACGAGCATCAGCAAAACAACTAGACCGCCGCCGCTCCATACGAGCGAATTATACACCTCATGTCCGTCAGCGTATTACGAATGCTTCCGGTTTAGGATCACAAAAAATCTGTCGAGTATTTCGCCGCCTTGATATCGGCGTCGAGCAACTTCCCGGTGATCAAAACATGATTATCTTCTCTTCCGAATCGATACTATCGCAGCAGCTTACTTTCTACCGAGCCGAGCCAATGGCGCGGCGGCGCTCGAGGCTTTCCTCCGGCCAATGTTCGTTGCGATCGTAATACTCGGTCACCGCGGGCGTGTCCAACGGCAGCACGACCCAGGGCTGCTTGGATGAAGTGAAAATATGAATATCGGGAGGCAGCCGGTCAGGCTCGTCGAGCGTTCCAACACGAACAAAACGCACCGTGTCGCCCATGCCCGCGTAATTGCTCCACAGCGCGATGCGGCAGTTTGGGCAGCGCGCGATTTTTTGTCCCCTGCCGCTGTGCGTCGGCGTGTTCACCGCTTCCGGCTCGCCTTCTAATAATATTACGCGATCGGCTTCAATCAACGCGTTCAGCGCGAACGACGCGCCGGTTTCGCGCTGACACCAGCGACAGTGACAACAGTGAACAAACAGGGGCTCGCTGTTCAACCGGTAGCGCACCGCGCCGCAAGTACATTTGCCTTCGAATGAAAGTGCTTCGCGAGCCAGCATGGGCAGCTCCGTTTCTGTGACCAGAAAATTCAGCGGATTAAAGCAACCTCCACCTGTCGTAACGCATAATCCCGCGGCAAGTCTCGAAGGACTCGTCGTTGTATTTCCACTATGGCGATCCGCTTGCTGCGAGAACCGTCCGAAGAAGGCATCAATTGCGCCCTGCAACGGCTCTGACGAAACTCCAATCGGTCACTTGTCGCTCAGGAATCGCCCGTTTCAGCCCGAGGGTCTGCTCGTCCAGACGCAGCTCATTGGCGAGGCTCTTCTTTCCGATATCTCCCTGTTCGTTCAATGACCGGACTGCAAAGTCATAAACTCTTCCGACATACTGATCGCTGATCTTCAGATGATCTTTCATGATCTCCAGAGTTGCTTCCTTGTTGGTCTTAAAAAACCTGAGACCTTTCAAAGTCGCGCGAATCATTCTTTTGATCTGCTCTGGGTTGGCTTTAATTTTTTCCGCGCCGACGGCAAGACCGCCCAAGGGTAAATTCACGATGTCGCCGAAATACAGGATGTCGCGTAAGCCCAACTTGTCGGTTTTCTCGATAAAGGCGACATCCAGCGGTGATGCATCAACGGTGCCGGATTCCAATGCCGCCAGCCGGGCGGAAGAACCGCCGATCGACATGAAGATGACGTCATGATCGGGATCCATCCCTTCTGCAGCCAGAGCCTCTCGAACCATCACATAGGGTGTGGAACCGATGGAACTGATTGCGACTTTTTTGTTTTTTAAGCCCTTGACGTTTTTGATCTCGGGCCTGCTGACTAGAATGTGCAAGGGCCGGTCCCACCAACCCATCACGACTTTGACCGGCAACCCTTTTGCGGCAGCTCTGATCGCGGCTCCGCCGACGCTGGAAAAATCGAGCTCGCCTGCGGCTAGCGCGGTCGCCTGCAAACCGGTTTTAATCACGATGGTCCGGACGTTCAGACCCTCTTCTTTGTAGAAGCCTTTCCGTTTGGCGATTACCAAAGGAATTTCGTAGAGTCCCACCGAAGAAATCGCCACGTTGACGTCCTCCGCATAGGCCCGATAGCAAGCGGGCTGCACCAATAAGCAAAAAATCATCGCCGCCGATGCTCCCATGAGCCGGAATGATACGATATCCATTGCAATGACCTCCTCTCTAAAATTCAAAACTTGGATTTCCGGGAACAGGATACTCATTTCCCTTTCCTGCCCTTCAGTCAACCGCTTTCCTTGGATTGCAAACTCTTACAGATGAGTTCTTCTGCTGCCCTATAAATTCAGCAGCCCCTAAGGGCCGTCCGGCGCGCAGATGCAACTCATAATCCTGGTATCATTCACGACCGACTTAGTACGTGCCGCGGCCCATCGGTCACAAATCCTAAAAACATCCCCTCTCGGGCAAGCCAATCGTCACGAACCGCAGTCTATAGCCAAAGAATTGAGTCGTTACCCAGGGTTTTAAAACTGATGGGACACGATATGCTCTCATTGCTTTACAAACTTGAGCGTAAAGCGGTCGCTCTCGCCGATCGCCTGGTATTTTGCGCGATTCATGTCCTTCAGGCGATACGACGGCGGCAGCGTCCACACTCCCTCCGGATAATCCTTGGTATCCTTGGGATTGGCATTGACCTCTGAGGTGCCGACCAACTTGAAGCCGGCCTTCTCGATCAACGCGACGGCAAAATCCTGGCGCACATAGCCCGTCGCCAATTGAGCTTCCTGCGAAACCTCGGTGCGCCCGCGGTGATCGACGACGCCAAGCACGCCGCCCGGCTTGAGCGCTCGGTGAAAAGCTCGCAGCGCGCCGACGATTTCATTACGCGCGATCCAGTTGTGCAGGTTGCGGAAGGTGAGCACGAAATCGGCGCTGCCCGCAGGCGCGATCTCGTGCTTGTCGGCGTTGAATTGAGTGACCAAAACCTTGCTGTAAAGGGCCGGCTCGGCCTTGAGCCGGGCCAGCAGCTTCTTGTGATCGGCAAGATACCGCGGCGGCGCCGCTTCGTCGCGGTTGGCGGCGATGTAGCGCCCTCGTTCCTTCAAATAAGGCGCGAGAATCTCCAGATAATAACCGCGGCTGCCCGGAAGAATCTCCACAACCGTGCTGTTTTCCTTGACGCCGAAGAACGCAAGCGTCTCAAGCGGATGGCGAGAGCGATCGCGCGCTAAATTGCCGGCGGTCCGATGAGGCGCCTTCACCCATTTAATCAGCCCGTTGGGCCCGCTTGCTAGCGCGACGCCATGGGAAAACCCCATCCACGACAGGGTCGCCGCAATAAGCAGTCTCGCCAATGCCCGCGCCGACTTGGTGCTCGTAATCGAAAGTGATTGCATCAAATCCTCAACTGCTGACAGAATCTGTGTATGGAATCCTAAAATATACCTTCGGTCAATGCTTTGATCTTCACACTTTGGAGATTCAAATTTTACGGCAGGAGTCGTTTTTGCCGGGTTAGCAGATCAGGGCTGTCGTTGGCAAACCGCCAGGGCCGGATATCACGCGAGGATGCGGTATCGATCCAAGCGGTTAAATTCCTGGCCATGAAATCGAGGCAGGCTCGTCCACCGTTGTCGGTTTGGAAGATAAATCGGACACTCCGCTGCGGAACGTGATGCGGATAACCAGAAGCTACGACTCCGGAAAATACCCGCCATGCGCAAACCCTATTCGAGATGAATGTATTCAGTCAAGAAAAAATCAGTATCGTGTCCCCGGAATTTGGTGGACCCTTGGCGCCTGTTACGAATAAATGCCCGGCTTGGGGAAACACAATCTAGACATCTCAATTCAAGCGACTTCAAGGGCACTGTGTGTCAGCGCTTTGGCTTCCATCCCTCTTTCTTCAAGTCTGCATATGCCTTTTTGATCAGGCTATAGTCGAAAAGAGTTTCCATATCCGGAACGCTGGTGGCTTTGACCAATTCGGCGCGGGTCTTTACTTCTTCTTTAAGCGTTTCATCGCTCACCCATCCCTCCTCGGTCATGCTTCCCAGGGCGACGTCATAATCGAGTGACAAGGCTTCCACCGGGAGCGGATTATATTTAGCGATAATGGCAACCGTTGGTTCTTTGAAACGCTTCGCAAATTCGCGCCCTTTCGCCAGCCCGCGCATAAAGCGTTCCACAGTCATCGGTCTTTCCGCTAGAAACCGGTTGGAAACCGCCACGCTGGTGTACACCATCTGTATCTCGGCGCCCAAATCAGCCAAAATGTGCCCTTTGCCTGCGCCTATCTTGCTAATTTCCCCGGCAGTCAGTGGCGCGGCGTCTACGGAACCTGCGAGAAACGCAGGAAGCTTTGCATCATTACTGCGCACGGCGATGAACAAAACTGATTTAGCGTTGATATGATATTTCTTTAGAAGTAAAAGCATCGCCAGATGACCCGTATCTCCATGAGTGTTAATTGCAATTTTTCTACCGATCAGGTCTTGCATTGTCCGGATTTCGGGTTTGTTCGTCACCAGTTTGTACGCAGGCCGTGAAATGTTGGTATAGACAATCTTGACAGGGCCGCCACGAATCCCCGCGCTTATAGCCGAACTGCCGGACGAGCTGAAGTCCAATTTATTGGCCACAAGAGTTTGTGTTGCAGTTCCGCCGCCGACCCTGAACCTTTTTAGAGTCAATCCTTCTTCGGCGAAGTAGCCTCGTTCCAAAGCAACCAAATGGTCCATATAGGACGCAGTATAAGTGGCGTAAGAAACACTGACTTCTTCGGCACGGGCGGAACCAATCCATATAAAAATCGACATTGCAGCAGCAATTCGGAGGATGACGCTCGTTCGAATATTAAACATGCGGTTATTCCCTTTCCCTGATTTTGAGTTCCTTCAGCACGACGCTCTGGTTATTACAGACAATACGACTTCCGGGCTTCGGTTCTACAAACGTCACAAATCTCAGACTTGATCGAAGTAGAACCTCTCCAAGTAGCCCCAATTGCTTCAAAGAATTATGCCCCTCCAGCGAGTAGATCCATGTGCGAAGGCTGAATCATTTTAAATTCCCTTTTGCAGTTTCCCGTCGCCTCAAATAGGCGACTTACTAACTGAGGTCTCAAGGCAACGCTTGTGCCACGCCTCACTAAAAAATTTATTCAAACTGCGAAGCGTGGAATCTTTACGCTACCATAACGTATTCGATCCGTGCGCTTCGTGAGATACCGGCGCAAGCACCTGATAGGGATCTCCGAATTGGCTAGCCACATCAAGCACTTCGGGATGATGAAGCAGTGTTCGATCGAGCATCCCATACTTGTCAACAATGAGCCGATCATCGATGTAAAGGCGCGCGTTCATGACCGACCCGTCCACATGTCGAAAGTTCGGGTGTTTCCGTTCGGTGCCTAGGCCCGCCCAAGGCATTTTGCTGATGAGCTCCCAGTGCATCGGATCCTCGATCCCGTGGGCGATCGACGCCTTGGGGTGATAGCCAAACATAATCTCGATCAAACGATTTGAACCCGGAACCTGTTCAAAGAGTCTGCGGCATTCCTCTCCGACCTCTCCTCCCCCATCGACTTCCACCACCCAGCTCTCCTTGACCTTCCAGCGCATTGGCTCGGACAGCACGCCGGCCACACCTTGGACGCAACTTAAATAGATTTCTCCATCCGCGTTCCCGTCGCCGTTGAAAACGCCGCAACGACCCCACGGAAAATGGCAACGGCCGGGCGGATCTCCCGCGCGAAACTGCATGCCATAAAGGCGTTTGCCGTCGTAGGTAGCGGTTAATTTAGATCCCAGATCGTCTTCGACTCTAACCACCCGGCCCGAAGTAACGACCTCGCTTACTTTCTCAGCCAACTTCCAAATAACCTTGTTGGGAAATTTGGCATAATCGCGCGCCAAGAGACCTGGAGTACCTTCGAAGTAAACGAAGTACGGTTTGAGACGGCGCTCCTGGAGCTGGGTCCCGCTTTCCTCGCGCTTGCGCCCCATAGCCCGATGATCCGGGGTAAATGTTATAAAAGTTGGCCAAACCCATATGGCGACATCCGAAGCATGCATGGCTTGCAGCACTGCATCGGGAACATGTCCGTAGCGGGAAATCGGTTCAGTAATTAACGACATCGGGATGGCGCCGTACATTTTGAGCCCTGCGGTGAGGGCTTCCATACTCATCGGGTCGCTTCGACGATCCGCTAAGAGCAAGACTTGGTCCCCGGTCCGGATATCTGCCGCCTCGATCATATTTTTAACTCCGAGCATCATGTCGGAGATCTGACTGCTAATCATAGTTCTTCTCCTTATTTAGTCTTCCCGCAAATGCTGCCATGGGACGACGCAACGATAGGCAATACGCTAAACTCCTGCAAATCTCTTCCAGCACACCCCAAGGATGATTGCACCGAAAACAACGAGGATCTGATCGTGCTTGGCACCGACCGGGGGAATTCAGCGATCATCACGATGCCAAGCGCGCGTCTAACGGCCAGCGGCATAGCGTCAATGATCGCGCCGTTTTCAATGATGCGGTCTATTTTCGCTCACCTGCAGACGATTGCCGAATGGATCGTAGAAATAGACCGTCTGCGAATTTGGCTCATGCCACGGGATGCGATTGCCGAAAGGGCTCCAATATCGCTCGACGTTGGTCAAGTTAGAGACGAACGCCTCAAATGACCCGACGGGAACCTTGACGTCCACGTGGGGGCCACGGGAGTAATGGCTTCGTTGCGTCATCTGCGACACTTCATGAAGAATGAACATCTGCCCCGTCTCCGCTATCACCAGTGAGGCTTGGCGATCCCCTGGTACGGGGTCGGTTCGACTCAAACCCAGCGTATCCACGTACCAACGCTCGGCAAGCTCTAGATCCGTGACCTCGAGTCGGACATGGTTGATGCGGCGAAGCCCCAACTCCCCCTGACCCGGCTCAGTGCTCTTTTGTCCGTCACGCCGAACCGAAAACTCGTAGTTGAAATCATGGAGGTCTCGTATGAAGAGGGACGCAGCAATCGGACTGGGCTTCGCATATTCTACGGGCCCCTCATAAGCGACCTTTCGCTGGTCTAAGGCCGCGATGACACCTCCCAAACCTCGGTCGTCGACCTCGAATCCCCATACCGGTCCTTCTAATCCACGAATCGGTGGCGGAATGGGTTGATCTTCAAGCGCAAGACCAAATCCCCGGTGGTTTGCCAATGTAAAAAACGCGATCTCCGGAACTTCACGATTAAGCCCACGCAGGTTCACATTTACGAGAGCATTAAAGCGAGCGCCCAGGACATCGGTAAAAAAAGACAGCGACTTTCCCAAATCGTTGGTCGGAATAACTCCGTGATCGATTCGGAGAACGCTAGGCGTTGGTTGACTCATAGCTCACTCCTTATTTAATCCAAAAACTGCATCTTACGACAATCTAAGCCTTTGAGCTGGTCGATGGCCGTAACTAACCAGCGGCCACGCTTATCTCGAACAGGCTCTAATGATCGCTCGGCTTTCCTTCCTGCCGAGCAGCGAACTATACCGCTCGGGGTCTCAGCCGAGGTTTTACCTCCTCAATCAATAATCGCATTTGCCTTTCAACATCAGAGGAAGCCAAGCGGGCAACGACTGCTGTTAGCCCAGCATCTATATACGACTGGAGAAGTCGGACGCAGTCGTCTGGTGTTCCAAAGATGGTAAAGAAAAATTCCAAATTCGCCTTCGGTTGGCGAAAAAAATCCACCATCCACTTCCATCCCTGTTCCATGGCCTTTTCCCGGCTTGGGTTCAGATTAAACGTGGCATAGATACCCGACGGCACATCCCAATTTTGTCTGCCATAAGTTTCCGCGTAAGCCTGGATCTTATTCCGGTTTAACGCAAATTTATCCACCGGGCGCGCACTCGACGTGAACCAGCCGTCGGCCAAGCGCGCCACGCGCTTGAAAGCGTTTTCACTCCGGTCCGCTGTCACCCACACTGGGATGCTCGGCCGTTGAATGGGATGGGGCAATATGCCGACATCCTGGAGCTTGTAATATCTGCCTTCGAAACTCACCGTTTTTTCCATCCACAACCGTTTCATAATTTGAATAGACTCGCTGAGTCGACCGGCCTTTTCGGCATACGGAACGCCGCACGCCTCGAACTGATGCTGTATATAGGGTAGGGACGGAGCGACGCTTGCGCCAATTAAAACACGACCCTGGGAGATCACGTCGAGCGTCGCGAGAGTGTGGGCTAACAATACCGGTGAGCGCATGGCGGGTAGAAGAGGCACCGTGCCCACTTTGACGCGGTTTGTTTTCGTCGCAAGGGAACCCATCAGTGCCAGACAATCACCCCTCGCTCTGTCTAATACGGTCACGCTATCGCCAATCCACACGTGATCCATGCCGACTTTTTCGGCGAGCGCGGCCTCGTCCCACATGGTCTCAAACGAAGGCGCTAGTCCGTCGTTGTGAATCAAATGCCGGGTATGGAGAAGAACTCCGAATTCGATGCCTCCGGACACATTTTTAATCTCATTTACAATCATGTGGTGGACCCATGGGCGTCATGAGCGCTGCCGCCGGAGCAAGACACCGTGCAAACATGCTCGTCAACTCGCGTCTGCGCTTAATCTGTAACCCGAAACACGTGAGAATTGGCCGCAACCCTTAACGTGAATTGCCTGAAAAATGTTACAGATAGTTCATAGCCCTTACCAATATGAAACAAATCTGTCAACTGGCCCGTCATGGCTCCAGGATTTTTAAACCAAACTCACGGCCTAATAAGGTGATAATTTTGCAAGCAGAGGGGTGTGGGCAAATGCGAATTTCTCGAAATCAGGCTTTCGACTGATATGGTGGAGTTCCCGAGGATTTTTCAGTATAACCAATATGCGCCGATCAGAAATTGAGGATTGCTCCGGAACGAGCCAGAGAGTCGAAAGCGAGCTGATGCACAGTAGACTTTGTTGCATTCTTTAGGTCATTTTACTCATCAATTGGCCATCAGCGGAATCGCATAGACATGGACCCGAATTTCCAAAAGAAAATTTATCTACTGCGCCCGCAACTGAGTGGACAACTTCGGAAAGTCGCGGATTTCATTCTAAAGGACGGAAATCATGCCTGCTTTTTGAATGCACGAGATTTGGCCGAAGCCGCGAGCGTCAGTTCTGCAAGTGTCGTCCGGTTTGCTCGCAAACTCGGCTACGACGGGTATCAATCTTTCAAAGCAGAACTTCAAGACGGTCTTTGGCGACAACTCAGTTCGAGTGAACGAGTTTCCAAAACTATTCGATCAGTTTCCGGAGATCAGATACTAAGCCAGGTTATGCGCAAGGATGTCGGTCTCATAGAGAATACCCTTCGTATAAATTCAGAGAAAGACTTTCAACAGGCTATCGCTAGAATTTGTGGCGCAGGCACCATTTATTTCGTGGGGCAGAAGAGTTCATTTGCACTAGCCTATTTCATCTATTACAGACTTTGCCGGCTTGGAATCAGCTGCAAATTGGCGACGGTCGGCGGACCCGGTGTTCTATTTAGCGAATTGGCGTCACTTAAAAAAAATGACATTCTCTTCGTTGTCGGGTTTCAGAGAATAACTCGCGAAGTACAGGCGTGCGTCAAAAACGCGGCAGCGCGACGGGTGGGGGTGTTGCTAATAACCTCAACATCGCTCAATTTCGTCGGCGACGAAGCGGATGTGGTTTTTCTTGCCGATCGCGGCAGTGCAGATTTGCTGCAGTCCGTTACTGCCGCATTTTCGTTGGGTCATGCGCTCGTCATTGCTGTGGCCGCTAAATTGGGTACCCGTTCGGCGGCGCTTTTAAATGCCATCGATGCAATGGAGGAGGATACACTCGCTCGCGAACCCAATGGTTGAGGGAGAAACAAAGCGTTGCGAGCACCAACCATCGCGGCAAAAACAACTTTAACGTTAGATCAGATCTCCACAAGCGCACGCCGGAAAAAACAGCCGTTTCGGCGCGCGCGACGACCACGTGCTCAGCCCAGCTCGAACGACGTGACGCCGAAGATCTCGACGTCCGGCAACTCCGGGATCGGGCCGAGCACCATGCGCGCGCAGCCGAAGACCTCCTTCATGCCGTGGCGTCCTGCCAGAGCCAGCGCTTCACGGTTGACCTCCGGCACGTCCAGGAAGATTGGCTCGCCCGGGACCCGCGAGGCCAGGGCCACGAAGAGCCGCTCGGCCAACGCGGCGTTCGCCGCGAACAGCGGGCCGATTTTGTGGCCGGTCCGGCACGGCCGCATGACCGCGTAGCCGCGCACCCTGTCACCTTCGAGAGCGGCCACGGCATGTCCGCCAGGGCGGCGAATCCAGCCACGCAGGAACCGGCTGCGCGACGCGGGAAAGTGCCGGCGATCGCAGGCTTCGATGGGTTCGAAAGGAAGGGAGCTCGCCTCGACGACGCCCGCCTGCGGCGGCGCTTCCCTGCCTCGTCCCTCGAAGCGCAGGTCGCGGCAGACAAAGCGGAAGCCGCCGCGGGTGTAGTATTCCTGCATGTTGAACACCCCGTCCATGCCGATGCACGCGTCCGCGTCGAGGCGCTCCAACAGGCGCCGCTTGCGCTCGTTCCAGAGGAGATTGCCCAGGCCGCGCCCGCGGTAGCCGGGCCGCATGATGAAGAAGCCCATGAAACCATAGCGCTTTTCGTAAGCGACGATCGAGCCTCCGCCGACCAGCTCGCCGCCCATCTCGGCGGCGATGAACCCCTCCGGGTCAGTGGCCCAGAAGATCTCGGCATCGTCGAGGCCTGGGTTCCAACCCTCGCGCGCCGCCCATTCAACCAGCGTATCCAGCTCGCCGCGGGTCATGCGGCGAATTTTCATCTCCTCAGAGGCCATCAGTCCGTGCTCCTGCCGTTAAGATAAGAAATATCCCTTCACTAATACGAACGTTATCGTGCAACATGCTATGCGCGGGTTCTCGCGTGTCAACGGACCTGCCCATCACCTGCGGCGCGAGGCGCCGTCAGGTGCATCGGCATGATAGGCCGCGCTTCCCAATGATTCGAGTCTTTTGTAAGCCGCGAGTGGATTTGTAAGTCGTTTCACGAAGTAGATAAAGACTCCGGTCAACAGAAGGTTCAGCGCGAGACTGAGCATCGAGATAGTCACGATCGGCCCGCCGATTCCATAACTCATCGAGATGACCAGGACGCCAGCGCCCACCTCGCCGCGAGGCCACATGCCGATCGCGAGGGCGAGTCGCTCCCGCCAATGCGCCTCTCGTCGATAACAAAACGCTGGGAACATCTTGCCGAGGTTGGAAATCAAAGTGACGGCGAGGACGTGCAGAATGATCTGAGGCCACCCCATGGGTGGCTGGGCGGCGGTGACGCGTCCAACTTGCTGCAAGCTCCCGATTTCGGCCGCCGCAGCCTCTGCTGCGGGAGCGCCAGCCCCGTGCAAACTGGGTTCGATAGTTTCGGCCATCGCTCCCCCTTGCACCGCGAGGTCCTCCACGAGAATCATGGGCATGGAAAGGCCGACGAGAACCATGAACACCGCGGCGACAATCGTGGTGACGCGCCTCTCGACAAGCGTTTCGAGCTCGTGGTGGGCGTCGCGCCCGTCGCCTCTACCGCTTGTGCCATGCCCCGGATACGCCATGATGCACCCGATCACGAAGGCCGGGAGCAGTACCTCGATGTGAATGGGCACAGACTCATCGATCAGCTTGGAGCCCCTGTACACCAGCTCGCTGACGGTACTGATTACAACGCCATACGCAAGGACCCAAGGCCATGAAATGGGGATGCGGACGCGGTGCAGGAACGCGAACGCGATCGCAAGCATGGTGCCCATCACCACCACGACCAGGCCGAGCTGCCAGGCCAGGCCAACCATCAGCATCTTGAGCGGTATCATCAACAGTACGGTGTCCAAGTCATCGAAGATGGCCAAGATTCGCGCCTTGCGGAACAGCCACGTCGCACCCAGCCCGGCCGCGGCGAGCATCGAGAACAGCACGCCCGCCGACGTCGGCGCTGCGAATCGCCCGGCGAGTAGAGTCTCCCGCCATGCGGCCAGAGTTGCCCAGGAGTCCGGCGGAAGCAGGACGAAGACGAGGTACGCCGTCACAAGGATCCACGGCAAGCTCGCAGCCGTGAACGCTACGGCGTAGTCCCAGCCGTACTGCCTAAGGTTCGACCTGTCGATATCGAATTCATAGCCGACACGAATCATGATGAACGACAAGCCTGTCATGGTTGAGATGCGGATGACGTCATCGAGGCCCTCGTACGCGGCACCAATGGCCTCGGGCAGCCACTGCGATCCGATCAGGCCGCTCAGGAGCAGCATCGAGAACAGCAGCACCTTTCTCATCGCAGCGATTCGTTCCCTTCTTCTGGCGTTTCCGTTTGCGGGCTGTAGTTGCCACCTGCGCGGCCTAACGCTATGGGTGCAAGGCGCGTTCCACCGCGTTCTTCTCTAACCATGGTTAGCCTGGGTTCGTCTGCGCAAAAACGGGGTCAGAGAACTTTTTCAATCCGAATCCCAGGCATCTTCCTAGGCCGGCCACGGGCTTCACCGACTAATCGTCGCCCAGTCATCGCCTCCACCTGTTTCTGAAACGTTTCTCGCCCAATCAAACGACCCCGCTGCGTTGCCTGGCGAATTTTATCCCATTCCATTTCGTCGCATTGCCTTTCTATCCACTCTCGATATTTGTCTTGTCTCTCGTCCGCAGTCAATCCCAATCCTTCGTACCAAGGATCCACATCCAGCAAACGATCCGAGATGCCCAATGCCCGGCTCCGATAACTACTCCAACGATAATCCCTCGGATGCTTCACAAGACAAGCTCTCACCGGATTCAGCTCAATATACCTGCTACACGCTATCAGGTATTCGTCACGACTGACCGCTGCGCTCTTAAACCTTCCCTCCCACAACGTACCCGTACGACCATAAGTTTCATTCACGTATCGAACATATCGTCGTCCTACGCTCTGCATGAATCGACCGAGGCCACCAGCTTCTGCGGGTTCTACCAGCAGATGGAAATGATTCGTCATTAGAACGTACGCATCAATCCTGCAATGACATTTGACTTTGGCCTGTCGGAGACATTCCAAGAAGAATCGATAATCGTCGTCGGCAAAAAAGCTCGCGGCTCGATTGTTTCCGCGCTGAATAATGTGCTGGGGATAAGCGGGAATCGTGATTCGACGCAACCGCGCCATGGAATAACTCGATGTCTGCGAGTTTTGCCAGAAACTATCGCTAGATTAGAGCGTCGTCAAAGAAAAAGTTCTCTGACCCCGTTTTCCCTTTGAAGACGAAACGGAAGCCGGCCCTGTATACTCCTTTGCCCGCTGGTGCGAAGCGTCCGCCGAGCCGGACCAAGGAAAGGTTCTTCGAACCGGCGATAAGGAACAGGCTCTTTCCCGAGCGTCGAAAGTTCGGCGCGAGACGGTTCGCGACTTCGGCCTCGAAAATCGCGTCGTAGTCCTCGCGTCTCACACCTGTCTCTCAAGGTCCCGACTTGGGGCGGCCAACGTTAAGGCTGAGAAGCCGCGGCCCGCGAGCCTTGCGAGCGGGTCCGTAGGTCTGTCTCAAGCCGCTTGTTAGGCGTCATTGTGCCCTTGGCGCCGGAGTACAACATGGGTGGCTTTCTCCGACGCAACGAACTGAACGCATTCGTATCCCAGAGCGCGCACGTCAATCCCCTCGAACAGTCGCTCTCCCCCGCCCAGCAGGACCGGCGAGATAGCGACGTGCAGCTCATCGATGAGGCCCGTACGAAGATATTGCTGGATAGTGTTAGGTCCGCCGCCAATGCGTATATCCATTCCGTTCGCTGCGTCGCGCGCCCGGTCAAGCGCCTCGTGAATACCGCCCGTGACGAAGTAGAATGTCGTTCCGCCTTCCATCTGGATGGGCGGGCGCGCGTGATGAGTCAAGATGAAAGTTGGAACGTGATAAGGTGGGTTGTCCCCCCACCAGCCTTTCCAGTTCATGTCGGGCCAGGAACCGCGAATCGGTCCGAACATGTTTCTTCCGAGAATCCAGGCGCCAACATTCTTGAAGCCCCGCGCAGCGAAGTCGTCATCGATCCCCGTTGTGCCACCATCGGCGCCAAATAGGGTCCGTTGTAACGTGCGTGTCGGGACTAACCACTGATGCAAATCTGTCCCGCCCACGCCGAGCGGATTCCTGATGTCCTGATTCGGACCAGCTCCGTATCCGTCAAGCGAGATGGTAAAGCCCTCAACTCGGACGCGTGTCATTTTCATGCCTTCCTTTCGATTGACGCCTAACGCGATGCGGCTAAGCGGTGGCGAAGAAGGCTAGCTTTAAGGCGAGCGTTTTCACCATCAGGCTTAAGGCGCTGGTTCGGGCGATGAACGCCGCAAGGCATTATGACGTGCAACGCGAGATCTGCTACCGCTGGAAACCAGATACCTCGCCATGTTGTCGACGTCATTCGAATACACCTCAACAACTGTATAAACCAAACTGCTCTTTGGTGCTTTCGACGACTCACCGTGTCCGTTGAGAGAAATAACTTCTCCGTGAATAAGTGCGACGCGGTCGCCCACCTGAAACCTCTCAGAATTCGCCACCTGATACCATGGTCGCCCAAGTTGTTTCCAACAAAGTCTCAGATAATCTTCAATTGTTTCGTAAAGCAACGACTTCTGCTCCTCCACCTGGGAGGAGAATGCCACATCGGTCAACGATCCCATACCGCCGTAGATATTCTCAACTTGTCGCCCAAGAGAATATTTTTCTTCCCAGTTGTCAGCGTTTGTCTCCAATCTAGCCGCCACGGCGGCGAAGCGGCCTAATGTTTCCGCCCAATGCGGACTTTCCTGCAGAATGGTAGTCGAGAGAACTTGAAGCTGCTCGAACAATGACCTCTCCGCGGTATGTTCTGAATGCGCCATAATCAGGTGCGATAGTTTGCGCCCTAACGAATCAAGCTGAAAGGACGAGACCAGCGAGCGCAGTGAGCGGGTCGAAGATCCGTCTCAAGCCGATCGTTAGATGGTGGAGCACTACAAAAACTCGACATAGTCTAGCTTACGAGCAAGATCTACGGGTAAAAAATCGTCGTCCAACCATTGGCTTGGCTTACCTGTAACGATTACCACAAACCGAAATTCATTTTCTGTGCTGAAAATAGCAGGCTTTTGTGAATAAGACAGTGGCACCGAGGCGACCGTGAGTTGGTGCAGAGACTTCTCTCCTTTGTTGTACTGCACCACGCATCCTTTGACGCCTCCGCTAAATCCATAAGGGAGTGTTTCCACGAAAGCGCAAATATCATCGGCAAACTGCCTCGGCTGTTTGATTTTAACAACCCACGGCCCAAAACGCTGTCTTAGCAAATCGATGTCTACACTTGGAAGCGAGCAACTGAATATGAACTTCGGGTTCAGGAGTTCAATATGACTGTGAACGTATCCAGGTTGAGTCAGAGTCGTTGTCTCGACTGAATCGCGTGAAAAATCCACGGAGGTCACCATTCCATAGCGCTGGAAATGCCCCTGGCCTTCCGACGAGTCTTTTCGGTTCTCATCTTCAATCTCAGTGTAAATTCTTAGATTGCCCATACGGAATCTGCCGTGCTCCACGAAGGCTTCTGCGTATGCTCTTTCTTTGAAGGCACGGAAGACAACTTTAAGAGAGTTTCCGATTGCATGGAGTTTTTTGTCCATCATCGTGCTGGAATCGGTCTAACGGCTTGCCGCTCAGCCGCGAGCGGCGCGAAACATCAACTTTCAGATCGGCCATACCCACACGCGCCGATCGGCGGCTCAGCTGCTTGTTAGACCGCCTCCAAGCGTGCTTCGCCATTGGCGTCTTCAGGTATCCGCTTAAGTTCGTCGATAAATCTGTCGAGAAGAACGGGCTCCGAGCACAGGTACATCGTTGCACGGCTTGCCACCGTCTTTTTGCCGAATTCCCTAAAGTCAGACTCTTGCTCGCAAGTAATGAAAAGCCTTCCAGGCTTCGGAAAGTGAAACCGAGCATGAAAGGCACCGTTACCGTACTCACAACCAAACTCACCGAAGCGGACTTCCAAAAGCCCTCCGTAAACATGCGATTTGAAAGCATCGAGATTTGCGATCGTTTCTGCGAGGTCACGGAACCCTACGTAGACTCGGTTTGCAAAACGGGACGTACCGTCAGCCACCTCGATGGTGAGCTCGACCATGTCGTCGTCGGACCACACTCTGGATATGCGTATTCCTTGTTCCATCATGGCGTCGATTCTGTCGGTCTAACGGGTCGGCTTACCCGTCGACCCGTTCGCACGACCGTCTGCGGTCGGGCGAACGACAGAACTGACCGACGCGGGCGGTCAGTGACGTCCGAATTGGAAACTGACGCGGCCCGCCCGCGTTCGGTCCAGTGATCTGGTTCGGCGTTCCCGTCATGAGTAGAATGAGAGCGCCAGAACCGCTGGCTCTCCCTTTTCGATCCTCCGCCAATTCACGAATGCGGAGCACTCGACCAGCGCATCGTAAATCTCCGAGCATCTCTTCCTCAAGCCGCCGACGTCAGAAACGCACAAGACAAGCACATCTCCCGGTGCGACGTGAACAGAACTCAAGCCGTCGTCCGGTGCATCCAAGGAAGTCATGCAATCATTCCAAGCGTCCATGTTCCGGCCGTAGAATCCAGGAAAGCCGAGCGCCTGCGAGAACTGATCGTGAAACGAATCCCAATCGGTGATTTTGCTGCCGTCGATCTGAATGTTCTTGGGCATCGCGATGCTCTTACGCCGAACGACAAAACTCACCGACGCCGGGCCGAAGATGCTCGCCTTGGAACCGCAGCGCAATCCCGGCGTTCGGTGCAGTGATTTTGTTCGGCACGTCCGTCCTCTCGGTACCAAGCGAGTAAGCCCAACAGCCCTGCTTGACTACCGTGCCGTGCTATCATCTTGGTCGTGCCGTCGAGAAATCCACAAACGAGCTCTGTGAAAATATCGAGAGCTTCGAATCCCTTCGGAACTGGCTCCCCTGCGGCTTTGCGCCAGATGCTGATGCTTTCGGCGATGTGAGCCAAATCCTTATCGGTCGGAACATAATCGAGGCGATGCGCAACCTTGTTCCGCATTGCATTCAGCGCCTTCATCCCGGCGACGAAAAAGTGGAAATTGGCTTGGGGGTGGTCTGCAAGGTCAATCTTCTGAGCAAACGTGAGCCTTGCAGAACCGATTCCCGGAGACGCAGGATTTGCCGCCTCAAGGTAAGCAGTGAGGAAGTGCTCAAGAACAAGGTGACACTTAAGAATCATCAGCTTGGCTGAGTGGTCAGTGCTCCATAGATGCCTATAGTGCGATTTGAACGCGTGGAAATCAGCCTCGATCTGGGGAGCGTCCGCAAGGAGCTTCCGGAAGACAGGTGACTTCTTGAATTCCTTCCTGAGGCTATCGGTGCTCATGGTGTGTTCAGATTTCTGCTGCCGAACGTCATGAATCAGGCTCTTCGGCGCTAGCCGAAATAGCCTGGATTCAGTTGTTCGCATTATTCTTGGCGGCCTTCTTCGTCGCCGGTGCTGGCAGAAGGCGGAGTTGATCCACGGTCTTCTGGAGTTGCCGAACTTCCGTGAAGATGTCGTCAACTCCCTTCTCTGCGTCTGCTGAAGAAGGACAGTCAACACGCCCACCCTTGTCGATGAAGACGAACAGATTGCGAATGCCGAGGCTGACGCCGTTGATTACATCGCCGACTGGTTTCGGTTTCATCCCGGCAGTGAGTTCTCCGGTGATCTCCTGTGCCGATTTATCGGAGAATGCGTCAGCTTCGGCCTCCAGATCCTTCTCGATTTGCTTGTTCTCCAACTTCAGCTTCTTGATCTCCTGCACCTGCTTCCTGATGCTCAAGTACTTTTCAACGCGTGCAAGGACACAGTCCACGGCCTTGCCAACCATGAGGACTAGGCTGCAGGCTGTTGCAACGTCGATGATGAGAGGAGAAGACTTCTGAACAAACACGATCCTGGAGCTTTCAGGCTTCTCGTCGACCAGTTGGCTGAAAGCCCGAATGATCTTCGTCCATGAGTCAATCCATCCCTCAAATTCAACGATGTTGTCCACTGCCGCCTTCTCTGTGAAGGTGATCTCAAGAAGGGCTTCGCCCTTTTGCAGAGCAACATCCTTGAGCGTGGGAATTCGCTGAAGGGCCGATTGAAGATTGCGGTTCCTCTCGAGGAACTGCTGGAAAGCCTTCTGTTTGGCATCCACTTTCTGAATCACGCCTTGGGGGTCGAAGTTCTCGTCGTACAGTATCGCCTCAAGCTCGCGGACCCCGGCGTCACCAACGTACTCGCCGTATCCCAGCACATCGAACAGGTGAGTTTCGCTGTAGGTAAACGATATCTGATCGAATGAACGCAGCGCGCTGAACAGTTGGTCTTTCTGTTGAGATACTGGTTGTTGCCGGTTGTTGCGGAGCGAGTTGGCGAGAATCTGAAGAAACTGCTCATACAACTGCTCCGCTTTGCTCTTCTGTATGTGTTCCACGAGTTTCGTGGCAAGCGTCTTCAGATCATCAACCTTCATCGTGTCTTTCTCCTCTCAATGCGAACGCTACGGCTGAACGGACAAGGCCAGCGAGCGCAGCGAGCGGGTCCGACGATCCGTTTCAAGCCGTTTGTTAGGCCACTCGCGGTGCACACGCCGCTGCCCAGAGAGCAACACTTGCATAAACCCCGACAACCGATACTGGAATTGTGAACACGTCACCTTCCCCAAAGGCCCGAACGCCTGCGAGCACAAACCATGAAAGGAGTACCATTAAAAACGCCGTGGCCACCACACCCTTGGAGCCCCGTGGAACTTGTAAAACGGCGACCGGCAGTCTCACTCCGCGCGTTGAGAGATACCAACCGCATAGCACAAAGGGAAAACCAAGCACACAAAAGAACACGCTCCCTGCGATTGGGATTGCAATATTGTCCGCCCACCACGGATAGTCTCCACGCTCAAGTGTATATTGCAGCCACAGCAACTGTGCCGGAACCCAACCCCACCATGCTGCGGTTGCCATCCAGAACATTCCTCGCCGAGTTGCTAGTGTCCCTAAATGAAACAGATCTCGAAACGTTCGAAGTCGAAGCATGAGAAAAAGAGCAGCAATCGACACTCCGAGACTGATTACCGCGGCACCATGGTCCGAGCGTATGGCGGCTGGAGTCAAATTGTTAGCCTGTGCTTCGTAGAATTTCCGGGACAGATCGCCGGAAAGGTCGCGAGACACGTCCGCGGTCTCGAATTCCCGACGCCAACTTGGATCTGCGTACCTTGACTCGTCGACCGTCGGAGCAATGAGAATGATTCCGAAAAGTATGATGGCAATTGGGATGGAATAAACCATTGTTGTTGGCCTAACGCTAGGTTAAGCCGCGCCGAACGAGCGCAGCGAGCGAGACGTCGGCTTGAACCGTTTGTTAGCCGCCATGTTCTTCGCGGTTCATCTGCGGTCGATCTCCGGTACGGCGCTGGACGATCCTTCCAACCGCCGCGCTGATGTGGCGACGTAACCCCGCCGCCGTAGCGCCATCATGATCGTCTGCGGCGAAGGCAGTAAAAGCGAGGGTGTGCTTTCTGCACAAAACGGGGTGCCCCGGTCAAATCGAATGCTTCCTCGTCGGTGATCGTCCATCCGTCATAAGCTTGTTCGATCTCCTCCCGACTGATGCCTCGCGGCAGGGGTCCTCTGCGACCCGGTGAGAACGCGTACATCAGGAGCGTGGCGTCCTCGGTGGCCACCGCCGTGACTTCACGGCTCACCGCCCGCACCTGCTCGGGCGGGAGGCCATGTACGACGCCAAAGTCCAGGATGAGGCGAAATCCCGAGCCGATGCCTGCGGCCGTGAGCGCCGTGATGCTCCCTTCGACGAATAGAACCTCCACGCCGGCTCCGCGTGCGCGTTCGCGGGCGGTGCGCACCGCCTTCGGCACGATGTCGACGCCGGTTACCTCCCACCCGCGTTGAGCCAGGCGAACCGACCAGAACCCGGTGCCGCATCCGAGATCGAGCGCGCGCCCGTAGGGCGGTTCTCGACCGCGCTCCTCTCGGTCAAGGAGCGCGACGGCCTGTTCGCCTATAGGAAGTGACGGCATCCGCTCCCACGGCGTCATGCCGACCAGATACTGGAATTTGTAGAAAAGGCTCATTCAACCTCCCGGTAACGCCTTGGCGGCTAACCATTAAGTATGCTGACCAGCATTTTACAGTCTCTAAAATTCGAATGACGGCGGAAATTCTCCTACCTTTTAAGATGCTTGTCAAAGCAAACCGGCGGCAGTCGTTGCCGGCAAAGGCTGACCAGCCTAAGATCATTATGGCCGACCAAGAGGTTGGATCGCACCGATCCCATCCAGCGGGCTTCGGACTCCCCGCCCGCCACGGTTCAAGACGTGGGTATAAATCATCGTCGTACTGACGTCGGCGTGTCCAAGTAACTCTTGCACCGTTCGAATATCATACCCATTTTCAAGTAGATGGGTGGCGAAGGAATGGCGCATGCTGTGCGGGGCAGCTGGTTTTGTGATATCAGCCCTGAGCCTGGCCTCTTTGAACGCCTTTTGGAGAACGGACTCGTGGAGATGGTGTCGCCGTTTTTCTCCTGTGGCCCGATCGATGAAATGGCTAGTCGCAGGAAACACCCATTGCCAACCCCATTCTTTGCCTGCGCTCGGGTATTTTCGCTCCAGCGCATTTGGCAGACTGACGCGCCCCAGGCCCGCCTTCAGATCCTCTTCGTGCTGCCGCTTCACTGCCTCCAGGTGTTTGAGGAGAGGCTCTTTCACCATGGCGGGAAGCATAGTGTGTCTGTCTTTATCTCCCTTGCCGGCGCGAACGACTAGCTGGTTCCTGGAAAAGTCGACGTCCTTGACCCTAAGACGGCAACATTCCATGAGCCGGAGCCCGGCACCATACAAAAGCATGGCCATCAACCACGGAGTCCCCTCCACACAAGCCAAAAGCCGCTGAACTTCTTCTTTCGTTAAGACGACGGGCAGGCGTCTTTGCACTTTGGCGCGAACGACACCCTCAATCAGACCGATTTTTCGCTGCAGCACTGCCTGATATAAAAACAACAGCGCGTTGAAGGCTTGATTCTGCGTTGATGAGCTAACGTGAGACTCTGTCGCCAGGCTGGAGAGAAAACGGGCAATCTCTGGCTCACCCATTTCCGCCGGATGACGCTTGTTGTGGAAAAAGATGAACCGCTTGATCCAATGAACATAGCTGTCCTCGGTCTTGGGACTGTAATGCCGCGTGCGGATCGCTTGCCGTACCTGTTCGAGGAGTTTGGGCTTGTGATCGGCGGGCAGCGGTGAAGCTCCGACTCCAAGGTTTTTACCTCCGTCGATCACGGCAAGCGTGCGGTTCATTGATATGCGCGTATTTACTGTTTCCATCATGCGCCCTCCTTGATTATCCCGCATAGCGTAGCGACTGCTTCCTCGAAAACTCCTTCGCCAACCGCTCATCTGGTTTTCCGTCGTACCGCGCCTGCAAGTCGAGCCAGTAACGCTCGGACATGCCGAAGTAGTGCGCGAGGCGATGGGCGATGTCGCCGTTGATCGGCCGCTGGCCCTGGACGATCTCGTCGATGCGCGAGTGCACCCATTGATCTAAATTCACGGATCCCCAACGGTAACGCCAGGGCCACCACCCTAAGTGCGAATGGGCGAATACCAAAGGTTAACGATTAGAGAAGCTCGCGGAATTGCTCGACGGTCAGGCCGGCGTCACGAACGATACCGCCCATCGTAAATGCGTTAACAGGATTGTGGCGTGGAATAGTAAGAATCCGGCCTCCGCTGGACATCACGATATGCTTTCCTTGCCGCACGATCTGGAAGCCGGCCTTTTCAAGAGCACGAACGGCGTCAAGGTGATTGATTGATGCCGGGAATCTTCGGCAAGGCTACACCGACACTTCGACCTCACGGATATTTTCACCGCGAAGCTGTTCTTCGACCACGGCGAGATACTCGCGAATGGCGTCTTTAATATTTTCTATCGCTTCTTGCTCGGTGGCCCCTTGTGACCAGCAGCCAGGCAATCCTGGCACCGACACGCTGAAACCCTCTTCCGACTGTTGCAGTGCTATTTTATATTTCATGCTTTATTCCTCTTAAATCTTTGAGCTTATCCGCAAGACACTCGTCCAAGATGGTGCAATTCTAGTAGCATTCCCGGACCCTGACAAGCACCATCGCTCGCTGTCGTATTCGCAGCTCAGGAATTCATTCGATCTGCACCCCCACTCGTTGTGCGCACCAGGGCAGGATTCGCCGTACAAAGATTTTGTCATCCTGCGTAACGCAGCGACTGCCTTCCCAAATACTCTTTGGGCAATTCCCCGGCCCGTTCCCCTTCATACTGTGCCTGCAAGTCGAGCCAGTAACGCTCGGACATGCCGAAGTAGTGCGCGAGGCGATGGGCGATGTCGGGGTTGATTGGGCGCTGGCCCTGGACGATCTCGTAGATGCGCCGCGCCGGCACGCCGATATCTCGGGCGAGATGCCAGACACTGATCCCGCGGGGGGCGAGGAAGTCTTCGAGTAAGATTCTGCCAGGGTGTATCATTAAAAGCCTGTTATTCATTGTTGAGTCTCCTTATCTAACTTTCCTAGGTTCAAGACGTTCAAACCGTTCAAAAAGTTAAGCCGTCTCGGATGGGGTCGAAAAGCTCGGACTTTTTGGACGCTTTGTCGCAGTATATTTTGATCCTTTCATGCCACTGCCCTTTAAGTAGTCAATTAGATTGCTGATCATAATTGATAAACGCCGCAGTGAATTGCTGGCATCGCTACAGTCTTTCGCCGCTACATACGATTGATCCAGGGCTACGTAAAGTTGACACCGAGCTTCCCCGCACGATCCTTTAGCGACGTAGAGAAACTGAATAAACTCTTGGTTGCCGCCCCGTTCGAATCCTTCGGCAATGTTTGACATGATGGAGACAGCCGCTCGGCGAATCTGATCGCGCAATCCGAAATCTTTTGAGAATTTCGGATCTCTTGTGAGCTGATAAATTGCCCGTGTTAAGGCCCTAGCATCTTTCCAGATTTCCAAATCTTCAAAGTTTTTCACTTGCATGGATGCTCCCTCCTAAACAATTTGAACGTTTTGAACGGCTTGAACGATTTGAACGCTTTTTATTCGACCGTCCCCTGCCAGAACCACCGCCGCCTTACCCGATCGTAATACAGCCACAACAAATCCCCGCGGCGGGTTTCGGCGAAGTAATACTCGCGCTGGATTTCCCGGTTCCACCAGCCGCCGGAAAAGACGTAGGGGCCAGTGAGCTTGTCGATGGTGCCGTGCTTGGGGCCGAGAATCAGCCAGCCGTCTTCGTGCGAGTGGTAGGGCCCGCCGGCGAGGCGAACCGGTTTGGCGGCGATGCGGCGCACCAACATATTTGGAGCGGAGAGGTTCAAGCCGTTCAAATCGTTCAACTGCTTCGCTCCGTTCAAAACGTTTTTGGGCAATTTAAGCTGGGTCAAGGGCTCCCAGGTAAAGCGCGCTTCGGGCAGGTGGCCGTCGGTGAGCTTGGCGTACACGACAGATTCTTCGCCGAATTCGGCGCGCAGGCGGGCGAGCGCGCGGTTGGCGGCGTCGAGGTCGCGCGCCGGCTGCTCGGCGAACAAACGAAGCTGCTCACGGGTCGCGGCGCAGGCTTCGGCGCTGAGCTCGATCTCGCTGACGCCGGCCGGTAGCTGCAGCGACTCCAGCCGCAACCGGACGAGATCCAATATCTGCGCGGCATCGAGCGTCGGTACCGCCGGACGCAGCGACTCACGAAGCCAAGGGCCGTGATGGAGCAGCAAAGCGATCTCGAGCGCGAGCAGCGCCTGATGGCGTTGCGCCAGCGTCGCCAGCAGTGGATGGAGCAGTTGCTTGATCAAAAACAACAGTCGCGTGCTGTCTTCTTCCGGATCGTCGAGAAGATATTTTTGCCGGGCGGGCTCTTCGGGCGCCTGCGGTACGAGCGGCGTCCAGAGATCGCCGGCGGCCATGCGGTAAAGCCGGTGCGCCTTTTTGCCGAAGCGCTCGCGCAGCCCGCCCGGCGGCAGCGCCAGCAAGCCGCCGACGGTTTTGATGCCGAGCTTGAAAAGCATGTCGCGAAAAGCGGGCTCGATATTTAGTCGATTGAGCGGCACTTCGCGCGCGACGTTGCGTTCCTCAGCAAGATCGCGAAAGATCGTGATTCCCTCTCTCGCTTTGGCGACGGCGTAGCTGCCGAAGCGCGTGAAGCCGACGACAAAATGAGCGGTGAATCCTTGGGCGCATAGATCTTTCTGCATGGCGCAAGCCCACTGCTTCGGCGAGGCATAGAGCCTCTGCAAACCGGCGCCGTTGAGCCAGAAAACCCCGGGCTCCTCGGCCGACGGCTCAACCTCGGGAGTAAAGCGCATGAGGCGGTGGGACAAGTCATCGACGGCTTTTTTATTTTCAGCGGCTGAAATCTCGCCGGCGCGGAGCGTCGAAGCCAGAGAAAACGCTGCGGCGTAGCGCAGGCCGGGCAGCACACCGTGGCGGCGCGCTTTTTCGTTCACCCAGAGGACCACGCCCTGCGGCTTGTCTTCGGCCACCACCGCCGCCGGATGGCCGGCCCAGTCGGGATGGCGCCGGAGCAAAAGCTGCAGCGGAAAAGCCGGCAGATCAACACAGGCCAGCCGGTCCGTTGTAAAGCTCTTCATAGTTCCAAGTGGGACCGCGCCGCTTGTCTTTGAGAACGCTCAGCGCGCAAGCGAAACGGTTGTCCGCCAACCGATGCTTTTCGGCGTGGGCGCGCAGCGATACCAGCGACCCCAAAGAAAACGCCGTACGGTTTTTTTCGGTGAGACAAATCAGCGCGCTGTGATGACGATGGGCCAGGCCGGTCAGGCGCGTCTGCAGCGGCATGGGAATATCGGCGGCGCCGAGATCGAGCACGACGACGCCGAATCCGCCCGAGCGCAGAAGTTTTTCGCCGGCGCGGGCGATACTCTCCGCGTGCACTAAGCGAATGACGACGAGCGTGGCTAAATCGATGCCGCCATGTGCGACGTCCGGCGGATAAAAACAACTCTCCGCCAGCGTCACCCAGCCCACCGGTTCGCCGCGCTCTTGCGCCTCCCGAATCAAGGTGAAAGCGATGGTCAACGCAGCCGAAGCCGTCGAGCCGGAGATCTCCACCATCCGCCCGGCCACTTCGTCAAACGTCCACGGCGTCGGTACAACGGCGGGACGAAACTTCAGTGTGGAAGATGAGACCATGGATAGAAACTCCGGGAAAGTTGTCTGCACTGAGCAGGACGTAAAAAATGAGATCAGCAACTGACAACAGCTTCAGGACGGTATGATTGCGGAGCTGCTAAAGGACAGTAACGTCGCGTTTGCAGGAATGTAGTTGCAGGAATGTAGTCGCAGGAATGTAGTCGCAGGAATGTAGAAAAGGGAGAGCTTTATTTAACGCTCAAAATGAGCCGTGCGCCACGGCGACATGATCGCGATGGACGGTCAGGCGCGTCGGCTCCGTTTTGTTGTTAGCCCGCGACGCTGGTTCTTCATGCCAATGTTCACCGACTCTGAAGGCTCAACCGCGCCACAACGTCGCTCAGGTAGTCACCGTATCCCCAACCTATGTCCTGCGCACGGTTCCGAACCCGAACGAGACGAGCGGTTGCGCGCGTGCGTTCCTCACTGGAGAGTGCCCCCAGTGATTTCACGATGGCAGCCACCTTTGTCTCAAGCGCTGAAAAGTACGGATCATCGCCGTACCCAAGGTCGACCGCTTGCTCTGTTCCGGCCTCCACAAACGTCAGCATCAGATCAACGCTTCCGGCGACATCACCAGTCGAACGACGATATTCTGTGATCGCCGCACTGGCGTCCCGAAGCCGAATCGGACGCTGGCTCAGGGGATCCGGAAATACCGCAACCTCGACCAAGTGCCGGTACTTCTCAATCGCCGCGGCCGAAGGAAGAAACCGCGCTTCAAGAAAACGTCGATTTGCCTCGCTTGCCTCGTGCATGTCGTGAACCAGGCCCACCAGTGCCTTTCGATCAAGGGTATCCAGCCGATTCTTCAGTGCGGCCCAACCAGAACTCTTCAACACACGGTTCACTCTGAGATCCTCGAATTCGAATGAATGATGTTTTGCGGGCTAACGCGAAGGCTGAGCGGAGTCTTTAACGCCGATCTCAAGCCGTTAGTTAGGCGATGAGTCAGGCGGCCAATTTCACGGCGACTGAGACACCAGCCTTTGCGCACAGGCCCACGAGGTAGTCCAGAGACAGCTTGTCAACCTTGTTGCGCGCGATTTCGGAGATGCGGGGCTGGACAATGCCAAGGCGCTTGGCGGCTTCCACCTGGGTAATCCCCTCACGCTCCATCCACTTACGAAGCGCTTCGGCCAACTCGCAACGCAAAAGCATCACAGCGGCCTCATGCGGTGGGAAGCCGAGATCGAGGAACAGGTTTTTAGAGCCCTTCACTTGCCGTGCTTGCTTCTTCTTCATGTCTTCTCTCCGATTAACTTGTAACGCTGCGCTGCCAGCCTAATGTCCGCCTGGGCCGTCTTTCGGGTCTTCTTCTGAAAAGCGTGCAAGACAAAAACCGCTTTCTCGAACTTGGCGACGTACACGACGCGGAACGCCCCGGCGGTATCTCGTATCCGAATTTCGTAGGCTCCGGATCCAACCGTCGGAAGCGGTTTGAAATCCGCGGGTTCACGCCCGACTTGGACCATGAACAGCTCGTAGCCGGCTTGTCGACGCACCGACTCGGGAAAGGCCGCCAAGTCGCGACGAGCTGTGCCAAGAAAGCGAACCGGCCTCATCTCGATGGATTATACGAATAGTCGTATGCACTTGCAAGTGGCCGCACGTCTAACGAGATGCTTCAGGCGCGCGTTGCTTTGAACGCGTCGCTCTGAAAGCAATGGTTATGCTGCTGTAAGCCTGACCTTGCCAACTTTCCCGAGCTTTACGCGCTGTTTCGCCTGCCACAAGTCATAGTTGCATTGCATGGCAAGCCAACTTTCAGGAGAACGTCCCAACGCCTTGGAAAGACGCAGCGCCATCTCAGGACTGACCGCGCTAGTTCCAATAAGGATGCGATGTAAAGTAGAAGCAGCCACTCCAAGCTTGCTCGCCAGTTCGCGAGCGCTCAGATTGTTGGGCTCCAGATAAACCTCGGCAATGAACTCGCCTGGATGAGGGGGATTGTGCATAGCCATCAATGATAATCCTCGTAGTCTAAAATATAAGCGTGTCCGTCTCTGAACTCAAAAGTTAAACGCCAGTTTCCGTTCACCCACACCGACCAACGGCCACGCTCCGCTCCCTTCAGCGGATGCAGGCGAAACCCAGGAACGTTCATATCTTCAACAGACTGGGCCGTGTCCAGAGCGACCAAAAGCATCCGAAGCCGCTTTCCGTGATGGGGTTGAATACCCGCTGCAATTCCGGATTCAAAGAACTTTCTCAGCCCCTTGTGCCGGAATGATTGAATCATGCGCCAATAATAGCTTGTTGCGCATCACGCAACAAGACCAAGTAGTATAACGCGAAGCTGAGCGGGAGGCGAGGAACGGCATAATATATAGACGCAGCAATTTGAACTTATAAGCTACCAGTCGTTCAAACGTTAAAAGCTTCTCGCCGATCCGTTCAAGCGAATGGTTATGCATTAGCACCACCAGAGCACGCTTTCTTTACAAACGGTTGAAGTAGCAAAAGCAACAAGAGACCGCTAACTACACCGATAATAAAGGCTGGCCACATGCTTACATAAACTTCAACCGCCCCATCCGGAAGAGGTGGTATAGGGACGTCTCGGAACTGATAACTTAGAATCGCGAACTTCACGGTCTCGTATAACTCCAGTAGGAACAAGATAGAACAAACTGCCAGCGCCAATCTTCGTCCCCACGGCCTAAGTTTGAATAATCCGTAAGCAGACACGAAGGCAGCGGCGGGAAGAAAAACACTCCATCCCAAAGACAAAATAACAAACCAGATGTAATCCAAATCCACATTAGAGCAATTTACGAGACATCGTAAGGCCAACCAAATTCCACGAGATCCGGCGAGGACCATCCACAAACCGTAAGCGCCCAAAATAACAGTGATAAACTGAACTACGTAAGATCTATTTTGGAGCATAACTTGTGATTATACTGACCAGTGTAATAACTTTCTTGAAATCACTCACGACGGCCAATTTCTACAAGCGTTCCAATACCTGTCAACTGTTTTAAAAACGTCGGAAAACTCCATACACTGGTCAGTGTATGAATATTACACTGCTAGCGGTCGCCTCCGGTCAAGAAATCCGCCGGGCTCCGAACTCAGCACATGGGTGTAAATCATCGTGGCACCTTCGGACCGAAGATTTATTCCAAATGTTCCAGGTGTTCCAATCGTTCAACCCCGTTGATGATAACATCTAACTCGCACTATTAACCCAAAATCCGCTTTGAGCTTCTCGAACCTATTTCCGGCATTTCGTCCCATGTTCTGCCGTCCAGCTTACGACCCGTAAGCTTCTTTCTCGTCCCGCCCCATTGTTTAAAGAAGAATGGAACCCCTTGAGCGATGCATCGGTCTCTAATCTTTCTGACCCACTGCGGATCAATAATACGCGCTCCAGGACCAGACTCACCACCGACAATTACCCACTGGATTCCTTGGAGTGGTAATCGAGGAATAGGTCCCAACAAAGGCTCAACTGAGAGAAACCGGACTGCTGCAGGCACTTTTCGCAAATGCTCAATGCGATAAGCATATTCCGCATTCTCAACGCTCACGCCCATCCAGATATTGTCATGCCAGGGAAGTTTTCTTGCGAGCTCGAAAACTCTTTCCGCGCGCTTCGTTAAAATCTGGAAGGTATGCCAAGGAGTTTTTCCCATCACGTCAAAAACCGATCGGATGAATTCAAACGGCACATCAGGATGAAACAAATCGCTCATGGAATTGACGAAAATCTTCCGTGGCTGATGCCAGCGCAGAGGCTGACCGAGAACATCCGGCTGTAAGGTTACAGCGAAATTATTCCGATACCTCACCTGCCCCATCGCATACAGCCTGCGCGCCATCCGATGCGCGTAACAGTTCTTGCACCCTGGGCTAATTTTCGTGCATCCGGTCACCGGGTTCCAGGTTGCGTCAGTCCATTCAATCGCCGAATCTTGGGCCATATATACCTCACTAAAATTCGAAGCCTGTTTGCGGGTCTGAATATTTCTTTGTTTCGCTCCAAAACTTTGCACCTAGCTCACTTCTGCTGTAAAGAGCGAGCCTGTATAGGGGTAAATTTTTTTCGCCGCGAATCAATTTGGATTCGTTTATCCCAGGGTCGATGTATCTGAGTTTCTGCATTGAACGTCTAAATTCCTCAACTACGAAGCGCTCAAACGACTTACCAGACGGTTTCTCTTTATCCCAGCGAACACGCCAATCGGGGTTCCCAACAAAATTTTCCAACGTCTTATTAACATCCCGAACATAGTGCTGCTCGTTGCGGTTTGCGTCCATTGCCGAGGGAATGAGCACCAAGAAATCCACAAATCTTTGTGACAAGCTCTCTATTGTTGAAAAATTTAAGTTCTGCATCTGAAATGGATCAAGGAAGCAAAAACCTAGCACTTTATGGTTTTTCCCTGGGCGTGGCATCTCAGCAATAATTCGCTCTACTAAAAGGTTGGCGTCCCCGGAAATAACCGATATTTTTCGATCAGGAAACTCTCGCTGGCACCGTTTTACGAGTGTGTCGGCATTAATTCTATCGCCTTCGCAAAAAATGTATTTATCAAATGCCTCGGGCATCCCAAGGATCAAAAGAGGAGACGCGTTCACAATTCGCTTTGTTCCCCGAATTCGAGACCGTCCTGAACCCGCAAACAAATCTAAGTAAATTATTTCATCCCATTTGGTGCGTATGGATTTTATAAAAAGCGACGCATAGAAAAGTACGTGGCGATATTTATCTTCACCCCAAGCGCCAATTTCTGGGGTTGGTAGCCCGTCCTCTTTCAGTGCTTTAAGAGGCTGTATATTCGCCATACAGGGATTTCCTACCAAACTGTACATACATTACTGCGTCGTTTCGAAGCAATTAAAATGCACCTACAACGATAGCCGCTGCTTTGAGGTCGGTACCACAACGAATCCTGAAAAACTAGCCAAACATTAGATGGGCTTCCGCCCACACTGCATCGAACCGTTCCAGGAGAGAAGTTTCGAAGTTTGACAGTTTCAATCGTTCCAACGGTTCGAATGGTTCAATCCGGTCGAATCTGTTTAAACGACTGGAACGTTTTGAACGACTTGAACGATTGGAACTCCTAGAATTTTCTCAATAACCCGACGACCTTCCCAGCGATGCGAAACTCTCCCTGTGAAACGGTAATCGGGGCGTATTTTTCATTTTCCGCTTTAAGCGTGACGACACCGTCTTTTTTAAAAAATCGCTTTAACGTCGCCTCGCCGTCGATCACGGCGCAGACGATCTCGCCGTTTTCCGCCCCTGCCTGTTGCTTCACGATCACCCGGTCGCCGTCCATGATGCCGGCGCCGATCATGCTGTCGCCTTTGACTTGGAGCGCGAAAGTTTTCCCGCTGCTCATGTCGTCGGGGATGGTGATGACGCCTTCAATATTTTCTTCGCTGAGAAAGGGTTTACCGGCGGGCACCCGGCCCAAAACCGGCGCTTCCCGAGTAGCGGTTAGAGCCGCTTTCCCTAAGGCGTTGACGACTTCGATGGCGCGCTTGCCGACCCGGCGGATGTAGCCCTTCTTTTCCAAGGCTTTCAGATGGTCGGAGACACCGTTGGTCGAGGCGATCTTGAAGCGCCGGCCGATCTCGTGGATCGACGGCGCGAAGCCCTTTTCTCGGATAGTCTTCAGCAGAAAATCGTAGATCGCCTTTTGCCGGTCGGTGAGCGATGGAAGCATGAAAGCTTGTATACTGAAAATATTTTCAGTAGTCAAGACGTGGCGGAAAGCGCGCAGGAACGTGCTCGTTCAAGGGTTCGAGGTTCAAAAGCTCAAGGGCTTAAACCGTGCTTCTAACGCGGTTATCGGACAATCCCAGTCCGGCCCTGAACCTTGAACAATTGAACTTTTGAACGGTGTAACGCGCGAAGTGCATTACACTTTTTTTCGTTGATGCGAGAGATAGTCGACGAGCAGATATTCGCCGAGGCGATCGGGGCGGGTGTAAAAGGCGCGTCCCTTGTTGATGCGGGTGAGGTCGTCGACGAAGCCGCGCAGCACCGGGCTGTCGTCGAGCATGAAGGTGTTGATGGTGATGCCCTTGCGCGTGATCCGTTCGACTTCCTTCAAAGTTTCTTCGGCGGCGCGCTGGCTGATTCCACCAAAGCTCAGCGGCCATTCGCAGTAAAGCCTGCCCTGCCGGCAGTAGGCGGTCGGCTGGCCGTCGGTGATGACGATCATCTGCTGGTTGGCGCTGGGCTTGCGGCCGAGCATTTCAGTGGCCAGGTGCAGGCCGTCCTGCAAATTGGTGAATGGATCGCCCATGTTCCAGGTGGCCTGGGGTAAATCTTTCGCTTTGAGCTCGACGGCGCGAGTGAAGAAACCGACGATGCCGAAATAATCGCGCGGGTGGAGCGAGCGTACCAGACTTTCCATCGCCAGCGCGACTTTTTTCGCCGCGGCAAAGCGCCCTTCCCAGCTCATCGACCAGCTCATATCCAAAAGCAGCACGGTGGCCGCGCGGGTGTTGAACTCCGACTCGTAAACCGCGAAATCCTTCGGTCCGATCCGCACCGGCACTCCGCCGCCGTGCAGCAGCGCGTTCTTGAGCGTCTGAATCATGTTGATGTGCAGCGGCTCGCCCTGGACATAGGGCCGGCTGGTCTCGATGAGCAACTCCTGGGTGCCGCGGTTGCGTGTAGCATGGCGCCCCATGCCGTCGCGGCGCAGCTGCTGGTAAATATCCCGCAGCGCCAGCTGGCCGACCCGCCGCACTCCCTTGGGGGTCAGCTCAAAGCGCTCGCCCTGCTCGAGCACGTAGCCGCCTTCTTCGAGCAGCGATTGCATGCGCATAACGCCTTCGAAATCCTGCTTGGGATCCCCGCCCAAGAGCTTCTCCAACAACTCTTGATCGACGTCCTTGAGCTGCATGCTGGAGAGCTGGGACTCGAGTTTGCGCAGGTCTTCCATGCGCTCCATCAACTCTTGCGATTGTTGGAACTGCATCGGCGTCTGGCCGCGGAACAAGCTGCCTTCGCGCCGCAGCCAGTTTTCCAGCTTGCGGATCTGCTCCAACTGCATCACTAGCTGTTGAAATTCCTTTGCCGCGTCGGTGTTTTCGAAAGAATAAGAGGTCAGCTTATCGATCGCTTCGCTGCTCTTGCCCGGCAGATCGTTGAGGAACTGCTTTTTGTCTTGAACGTCGTTGCCCGCTTGATCCATCTGTTCGAGCGTATCGCGCTCCTGGTCGACGATCGAGTCGAGCTGATCCTGGATTTCATCCATCGCCGACTGCAAGCGGTATTCGTCGTAGAGCTTGCGCATCTCGCGGGCAACTTGCGACAGCAGATCCTCGAGGCCCTTGGTCTGTTTTTCGCCCTGCTTGATGCCTTTTTGCATCAGCCGGCGCATGGCCTGCTGCAAGTCCCCGGTCTCGTTCATAAAGTCGTTTAGCTGATCGAACACGGAGTCCGAATCGAGCGAATCGCGCGCGTTACCGCTCCAGCGACTATAACGATAATGAACCATGAACGATGCGACGGATAAAGAATTGAGTTAGCGACAAAGGATGCCTACTTGCCGTAGGTGACCCGCCCGCCCTCGATCTCCTTGTTGAGCTTCTGATGGAGATGGAGCCCTTCGAGAACGAACTCCGTCGCCGAGGCCATCAGGGTCGGCGATTCCTGGATTCCCAGCGACTTGATCGCTTCCTTGAGACCGGAAATTTCCTTGATGCCTTCCAGATAGTCCTGCGCGCTCATCTGGTCGGAGACTTCCACGCCCCAGCCGGAATTAAAGTACTCGACGACCTTTTGGAGCGAATTGAGATTGAAATATTGATCGAAAACTTTGATGATGGAGCGATTGATCAGCTTTTCCACCAACTCGTCGTCTTTTTTATCTTCGCCGACGTACTCCATTTCGATCTTACCGGCGGTCGACGGCATCAACGAGTGCAGGTCGCTCACCCGCGGCACGATGTCATTTTCCTTGCAGCGCAAAGCGCGTTTTTCTGCGTTGCTGATGATGCTTTCGTAGTTGTTGATGGTCACGCGCACGCTGACTCCGGAGGATTGGTTGATTTCGTTCGATTTGCGCGCCTCGAAGGTCAGATGGCCGAGAATCTCTTTCATGAACTGCGGCACTTCGACTTTGTGGCTGCGGTTATGGGTCTCCGCCGCTTCCTGCTCCATGATGCGGATTTCGTCCTCGATCTTTTTCGGGTAGTGGGTGCGAATCTGCATGTCGAAGCGGTCTTTAAGCGGCGTGATAATTCGGCCGCGACTGGTGTAATCCTCCGGATTGGCGCTGGCGACAATGACCACGTCCAGCGGCAAACGGATTTTGTAGCCCTTGATTTGAACGTCTTTCTCTTCCATCAAGTTGAATAGACCGACCTGTACCTTTTCGGTCAAATCGGGCAACTCATTGATGGCAAAGATGCCGCGGTTGGTGCGTGGCACCAGCCCGTAGTGAATGGTTTCTTCGTCGGCGAGATAACGCCCTTCGGCGACTTTGATGGGGTCGATCTCGCCGACCAGATCGGCAATCGACACATCCGGGGTCGCCAGCTTTTCACCGTACCGGCTGTCGCGATCGATCCACTGAAGCGGCAATGCATCGCCCAGCTCCGCCGCCTTCTTGCGGCAGGCGCGGCAGATCGGCTGAAGCGGGTTGTCGTTGATCTCGCAGCCGTCGACGATGGGAATGCGTTCGTCAAGCAGGCTGGTCAAGCCGCGAATGATGCGCGATTTCCCCTGGCCGCGCTCGCCGAGGAAAACCATGTGGTGGCCCGAGAGAATGGCATTTTCGATTTCCGGTATGACGGTATCATCGTAGCCGAGGATACCGGGTAAAATGCGCTCCCCTTTTTCCAGAAGATGGACCAGATTTTTGCGCATCTCATCCCGCACCGATAAAACCGCATGGCCGCTTTTTTTGAGTTCCCCGAGTGTTTTTGCCTCGCTCACTGGCTATGGCCTCCTCTTTAGAAAATTTGCGAGCCGTCGCTACCAACCCGCCCCTTGCCCAGGATATCTTGAGTTTAGAAGAGTAACATGTTTTTTCGTTCAGCGCATTATGCGTATAGTTTTTGGAAGTGGGGCTGTAACCGATCGTAGCTGTCAAGCAGATGCTGCGGCATCACGCGGGTCTCAGCGATCACCGGCATGAAGTTGGTGTCGCCTTCCCAACGCGGCACGATATGCCAATGGAGATGGTCTTCAATCCCCGCGCCGGCGCACTTGCCTAAATTCATACCGATATTGACGCCGGCCGGATTGAAAACTTCGCGAACGACTTGAATGGAGCGGCGCAGCGTTTCGTTGAGATCGAGATATTGTTCCACCGACAGGTTGGCAAGATTATTTTCGTGACGCTTGGGAGCAATCAACAAATGGCCGTTGTTGTAGGGATATTTGTTGAGCATCACAACCGTATGGCTCGTTTGGGTCATGACCAGCGCGTCCCTGAGGTCCTGGCTTTGGAACTTCGTGCAAAAAATGCAGCGTTCTTCCTTGGAGCCATCCTCGATATACGCCATGCGCCAAGGGGCCCAGAGCTGCCTCATCAATCCTCTCCGCTATCGGTAGGATCGAAGGGTTTGCCGTCCACGCGCAAGCGTAACTCTTTGCCGACTTTGAAGAACGGCACCTTCTTGGCCGCCACCGACACCAAGGCGCCGCTCTTGGGGTTACGGCCTTGTCGCGCTCGGCGGTGCTTCACGACGAAACTTCCGAAGCCGCGGATTTCAATCCGATCTCCCGTCGCCAGCGCCTCCACCATGGAGTCGAATATGGCGTTGATGATCACTTCCGAATCTCGCCGCGAAAGATGAGGAAAGCGCTTGTTGACCTCATCGATCAAGTCCCGTTTTGTCATAGCTTCACCCTCGCAACACAAAAAATATTTTAAATTCTTAAGGAAACAAACGGCGGCGCCGTGGACTACTGGAGCAACGACGGCGACCACTCATAGCGCAGCCAGCCGCGCTGCCGCCCGGGTAGCCGGAGGCCGAAGATACCCATGAACATACGCTCCCACCAGCGTTCCTGTTCGGGGCGCGAGTAATACACTGCGGGCTCCCCCTCGAGGCCGGCGCGCTTGGCGGCAAGCTCGATGGCGTCCTGCAAACTCCCGAATTGATCGATCAACCCCAATTGTTTGGCCTGCGCGCCGGAGTAGATTCGTCCATCGGCGAGCTTTCGCACCTGACTCTCCTCCATACCACGCCCCTGGGCTACGGCCGCGACGAACTGACTGTGAACGTTGTCGACCAGCGACTGAAGGATCTCTCGTCCTTCGGCGGATAGCGGCTGAAAAGGGGAGCCGATGTCTTTGTTGGCGCCGCTCTTGATGTTGATCCCCTTGACGCCGATTTTTTTCATCAGCTCTTCAAAATTGCTGAGCTGCATGATCACGCCAATGGACCCGGTCAGCGTCCCCGGGTTGGCGACGATCTTGTCGCAGGCCGCGGCGATATAGTAACCGCCCGAAGCGGCCATGCCGCCCATCGAGGCGATGAACGGCTTACGCTTTTTAGAACGAATAATTTCTTCGAAGATTTCCTGGGTGGGCGCCACGGCGCCACCGGGAGAATCGATGCGCACCACGATCGCTTTCACCCACGGCATTTCTTTGAGCCGCTTTAGCTCCGCAAGCACGCTCTGCGAGTCGTCAATGGTGCCTTCGACCTGCAATACTCCGACACCGTCGCCGGAGAACAACGCCAGTGTTTTGGCGTCGCCACCGGTGATATAGGCATAGAAAAAGACGCCGGTGAAAACCACTAAGATCATCACGAACAATACGCCCAGGCCGCGCAATATGGAAAATTTTCCAGCCATAAAATCATCAGGAAAAACTAGCGATCGAGATTAACCCCGTCCCTTGCGCCCGCCTTCATTGTCCTCATCGCGGTCCAGCCGGAGCTCGTCGCCGAGCAAAGACTCGAAGGAGAACCGGCCGCCTTCTTTCTCCCGCTTCAAGTAATTTTCCATCTCCACGCGCTCTTCGGTACGGCGCAGGGCGCGAACGCTGAGGCCGATCTTGCGATCGGCCGGGTCGATGCTCACCACCTCGGCTTCGACTTCGTCGCCGACCTTGAAGAGACTCGACGGTTTGTCGACCCGTTCGGTGCTTAACTGGGAGACGTGAATCAATCCTTCGACGCCTTCTTCGATACGTACGAAAACGCCGAAGTCCGGCAGGCTGGTTACCTGACCTTTGACTTTCGATCCCACCGGATGGCGGTCCGCCACGACTTTCCAGGGATCGGGCGCGAGCTGTTTGATACCGAGAGAGAAGCGCTCGTTCTCGACGTTGATGCCGAGAACTTTCGCTTCGACGATATCGCCCTTCTTGTACAGCTCGGACGGATGCTTGACCTTCTTAGTCCAGTGCAAATCGGAAATATGCACCAGGCCGTCGATGCCTTCCTCGATGCCGACAAAGATACCAAAGTCGGTGATGTTGCGCACCGGGCCCTTGATCACGGTGCCCACTTGATATTTTTCCTTTGCCGCTTCCCATGGATTTGCCATGATCTGTTTAAGCCCGAGCGAGATCCGCCGATGCGACGCGTCGACGTTCAAGACCACCACCTCGACTTGCTGACCAACCTGGAGAATCTTCGACGGATGGGTCACCTTGCGCGTCCAAGACATCTCGGAGATATGCACCAATCCTTCGATGCCGCTCTCCAATTCGACGAAGGCGCCGTAGTCCATCAAACTGATCACTTTGCCTTCGACGCGGGTTCCGACCGGATATTTCTCCGCCACGGTGTGCCAGGGATCGGGCATCAGCTGTTTCATGCCGAGGGAGATGCGCTCCTTCTCGGCGTCGAACTTGAGCACCACGACTTTGATTTTTTCGCCCACCTGGACGATCTCGGACGGATGATTGATTCGGCCCCAGGACATATCGCTGATGTGCAGGATACCGTCGATGCCGCCGAGATCAACGAAGGCGCCGTAGCCGGTGATGTTTTTGACCGTGCCCTCGAGAATCACGCCTTCTTCGAGCACCTTCAGAATTTCTTGTTTTAGCGAATCGCGTTCTTTTTCCAGCAGCGCCCGGCGCGAGACCACGACGTTGCCGCGGGCGCGGTTAAACTTGAGGATCGCAAATCGGTCGGTTGTACCGATAAACCGATCGAGATTGCGGCTCGGACGAATATCCACGTGCGAGCCGGGAAGAAACGCCGGCACGCCGACATCGACCTTGAAACCGCCCTTTACCTTGCCGACGATATGTCCCTCGACGGCCCGCTCCTCGTTAAAGGCATTTTCGAGCTCTTCCCAAACCTTGAGGTTCTCGGCCCGTTGCCGCGACAGCACGATGCCCCCGCCTTCGGATTCCGAAGAGTCGAAAAATACGTCGACGTCGTCGCCGACCTTAACTTGTACGTTCCCCTGGCGGTCGGTGAATTCTTGAATCGGAATCTGTCCTTCGGATTTATAACCGACATCGATGAGTACATGGGTCGCGGTGATGCCGACCACTCTGCCCTTAACAACTCCGCCGGGTTTGACCGTGCGCAGGCTCTCCTCGAACATCGCCTCAAACTCGCTAGCGCCGCCTGCATTCGCGCCCTGCTTCCCTTCATCCTGTTCTGCCATGCAAACCAACTCCGATCTATTTAATTTACTTGTCTCTTCTTTTGAATTGCCGCCAGCGCTCGGGCCGCAACTGCATCGGCGTCAACGCCCGATGAATCGATCATCAGGGCGTCCTCCGCTTTGCGCAGCGGCGCGATGTCGCGCTCGCTGTCGCGCCTGTCCCGTTCTTCGATTTCGCGCATCGTCTCGGCCAAATCCACGGCGCGCCCAGCCGCCTTGATTTCGTCGTAACGGCGCCGGGCCCGCTCGCGCACCGAAGCGTCAAGAAAAATTTTGACCTCGGCTTGCGGAAATATCACGGTGCCGATATCCCGCCCCTCGGCGACCACGCTGCCGCGCCGCCCCATGGCGCGCTGCAAATCCAGCATGCGCCGCCGGACGGGCCGCAAAGCCGAAACTTTGGAGGCCATTTGGCTCACCTCCGGAGTGCGGATCTCGCCGGCCACGTCGCAGCCATCCAACGACACGACGAGATTGCCTTGCTTCTCGGCTAAATCGATCTCTGTCACCCTTATCAATTCTGCCAACATCTCATCATCCGCCAAATCGACGCCTTCACGCAAGACCTTTAAAGCCAGGGCCCGATACATCGCCCCGGTGTCCAAATAAATGAAATTAAGCTCTTTGGCCAAGCGCTTTGCCAAGGTGCTCTTGCCGGCACCCGACGGCCCGTCGATGGCGATGATCAACCGCTCCCCCTTGTCGCGCCGACTATCCTCTGTCTCTGCACCTAATGCAAACAAATTTCCGCCAGCAAATCAAAGAACACCGGAAACGAAATGTCAGCGCAGCTCGCGTCGTCAATCTCGACGCCGTTGGTGCTGACCAATCCGGCAATCGCAAACGACATCGCGACGCGATGGTCGGCGTAGCTTTTGACGGCGCCGCCTTTGAGCTTTTTGCCGCCGGTGATCGTCATACCGTCTTCGCGCGCCTCGACCTGTGATCCGATGGCGCGCAACCCTTCGGCCATCGCCGCGATGCGGTCCGACTCTTTAAATCGCAGCTCCTGCACATCGGAAAACGTCGTCACGCCGTCGGCGACGGCGGCGGCGACGGACAGGATCGGATACTCGTCGATAGTCCGCGCCACCATTTCGGAGCCGACGTTCACGCCGCACAAAGGACCGCCGGCCACGTGGATATCCACAACTCGCTCCCCCGCCTCAAACCGTTCGTTCTCCAATTCGATCGACGCGCCCATGCGTCTGAGAATTTCGATCACGCCGGCACGCGTCGGATTGCAGCCCACGCCGCGAATCAAAAGGTCCGATCCGGGAACCATCGCCGCCGCGACCAAAAAAAATGCCGCTGATGAAATGTCGCCCGGGATACGCACCTCCCGACCCGCGAGCCGCTGGCCGCCGGTAATATTTATCGTTAAGCCCTTCACGGAAATCTTACCACCGAAACCGTCGATCATGACTTCCGTATGGTCGCGCGATTGCTGCAACTCCTCGATGGTCGTTTGCCCTTCGGCTTGCAAGGCCGCGAGCAAGATCGCCGATTTTACCTGGGCGCTGGCAATCGGCATACGATAGCAAATGCCACACAAGTCGCCGCCGTCAATTTCCAGAGGCGCCAGTCCGCTGTCGCTCCGGCTCTTGATCCGCGCACCCATCCGGCTCAATGGATCGATCACCCTCTGCATGGGCCGTTGGCGCAGCGAGGCGTCGCCGTCCAATTCGCTGTGAAACGGCCGTCCCGCCATCAGGCCGGAGAGCAGGCGCATGGTCGTGCCTGAATTGCCGCAATCGATCGGCGCCGCCGTTCCGCGCAGTGCGTCCCAGCCCTTCCCCTCGACACGGAGCGCGTCGCCTTTGCGAAAAATTTCCACGCCCAGTTGGCGAAAGGCACGAACCGTGCGCGAGTTATCATCGCCGCCGGAAAGATTGAAAATCCGGCTCGTACCCTGGGCCACGGCGGAAAAGATCACCGCCCGGTGGGCGATTGATTTATCCCCCGGCACGGCGATCTCGCCCTTGAGCGGTTTATTGATCGGTTCGATCCGTTTCATCGAGCTGTCATCAAGGAATCCGCTCGCGCAGTTCGTACGCGCGCGCAAATTCCTTCTCCAACGCCGCGCCCTTGCCGGCGCGGATCCAGCGATTGAGCTGCTCCAAGTATTTTATATAGTCGCCAAGGGAGCGACTCAGGGCGCGCCGATTCATCAAACAAATATCGCGCCAGAGCTCCGGCCGGCTCGACGCGATCCGGGTAAAATCTTTGAAACCGCCGGCGCAATATTTTTTGAGATCGATACCGCGCAGCGGCTGGCGCTCCAGGGCGTTGACCAGGGCATAAACCAACACATGGGGCAGATGGCTGATTACGCCGAGCACATGATCGTGCGCGTCCGGCGCCATCATCTCGACTTCGGCGCCAACCTTGCGCCAGAGCGCGGCGATTTTGTTGAGCGCCTTGCGATCGGTTGTTTTCGTCGGCGTCAAAATACATCGATGGCCCAGAAACAGGTTGCGGCGCGCCGCCTGCGCGCCCCATTGCTCGCTGCCGGCGATCGGATGACCGGCGACAAAGGGAACGGTTTTCGGCAGCAACCGCTCCATGACGCGCACGATCTCGCCCTTGACGCTGCCCACATCGCTGATGATGCAACCGGCTTTTAGCTTGGGCAAAAATGCTTGGGTCAAAGGTGGGATAGCTTCCACCGGCGTGCCCATCATGAGAAAATCGACGTCGGCGGGAAACTCGTCCGGGTTAAGAAAATAACGGTCAATGATGCCTTTGCGCTTGGCCAAGCGCAGGTTGACTTCACCCCGTCCGTAGCCCACGATCTGCTTAGCTAACTTTTTGCGGCGCATATCGATGGCCAGGGAACCGCAAATCAGCCCGACTCCCGCCATCACAACCTTATTAAACATCGCCGCCATTAACTGTGCCTCTGCGCCTGCCCCTCAGCGCGATCGAATGACCTTCTTCAGCGCACCGATAAATTTACGGTTCTCCGCCATCGTGCCGACGGTCACGCGAACATGGTCGGGGAACCGATAACCGGCGGTGGGGCGCACGATGACGCCTTGGCCGAGCAGTTGTTTAAAGACCTCTTGGCCCTTGCCGACGCGCACTAAAACAAAATTGGCCTGGCTCGGCACAAATTCTAAATTGAGCCGCTTGAACTCGCCTTGGAGGTAATCGAGCCCCTGGCGGTTCACTTCCAGGCTGTGCTGAACATGGTCGGTGTCGTCCAGCGCCGCCAGAGCGGCCCACTGAGCCGGTGCATTGACATTGAACGGTTGGCGCACCCGCTGCATCAGGCTGACGACCTCCTTGGAGGCCACACCGTAACCGATGCGCAGCCCTGCCAGGCCGTATAATTTGGAAAACGTGCGCAGGGTAAGGATCGCGCGATCATTGGCATGGTAGCGCAGTGAGTCGGGATAGTCGGAGTCTTGGACATATTCGAAATAGGCCTCGTCGACGATCAGTAATACGTCCCGCGATACGCTGTCGAGAAAGCGCTCCCACTCGGCGCGCCTGTATATAGTTCCGGTGGGGTTGTTCGGATTGGCTAAAAATACGACGCGCGTGCGCTCGGACACCGCCTTGGCAAGGCCGGCGAGATCGTGCGTGAAATTTTTGAGCGGCACTGCCAGGCTCTTTCCGCCCACCGCCTGAATGATCAATTGATAGACAACGAAAGCTTGTTCGGCCATCACCGCTTCGTCGCCCGGGCGCATGAAGGTCCGGGCCGCCAGCTCGATGATCTCGTTGGAACCGTTGCCGAAGATCAGATTTTCCGGCGCCACGCCGAGCTTTTGCGACAGCGCCCGTTTCAAGTAAAAGCAATCGCCGTCGGGATATAGATTCAGCTGTTCCAATTTTGCCCGGACCGCGGCCACCGCCTTGGGCGATGGACCCAGGGGGTTTTCGTTGGATGCGAGCTTCACCGAGTTGGCAATACCGTACTCGCGCTCCACCTCCTCGATCGGTTTACCCGGTTCGTAGGGAATCAACGAACTAATGTATTCTGGAACTTGCTCGACCGTTTTCATTTACCGCTCGGATAGGAACCCATAATCTTTAGAAACGAACAGTTTTTCTCCAGGCCGGCGATCGCCTTTTTCACCACGGACTGTTCGCGATGACCGCGCAGGTCGAGAAAGAACAGGTATTGCCATGGCTTGTTCTTGATCGGCCGCGATTCGATCTTGGACAGATTGATCCGGCTGCGAGCGAAGGGCTGAAGCATGCGAAACAGCACTCCGGGTTTGTCCTGCACTGAAAAAACCAAAGACGTTTTATCGTCGCCGCTCGGCGGCGCGCTCATTTTACCAATAACCAAGAACCTGGTGATATTCGTGCTCTGGTCCTCGATGTTGGCCGCCACGACTTTGAGGTCGTAGACTTCCCGAGCCATAGCGCTCGCAACCGCCGCCAGCGACGGATCGGCTGCCGCCTGGATCGCCGCATGCGCCGTGCTCGCCACTTCTTCCACCGGTACCGACGGAAAATGGTGTGTCAGCCAGTCGCGGCATTGGGCCAACGCCTGGGGATGGGAAATGATCCGCTTGACGTCTTTCGCCCGGCCCGAGCGTGATAATAGATTGTGATGAATCTCTTGATAAATCTCCGCGCTGATTCGCAGATCGGAATTGACCAGCTCGTCGAGCGTGTGCGCTACCGCGCCTTCGGTCGAATTCTCGATCGGCACGACGCCGAAAGCGGCGCGTCCCTGCGCGACGTCCTGAAATACTTCGGCAATGCTCGCCGTCGGCCGCAAGTTGACTAATGAACCGAATTTCTCCCTGGCGGCCAGATGAGTGTAGGTCGCCTCAGCGCCGAAAAAAGACACATCGAGCGGCCCCTCGAGAGAGCGACAAGCGGATATGATTTCGCGAAAAACGGCGCGTACGGCCGGAGCTGGGAGCGGTCCGCAATTTAGCTGGCAAGCACGCTCAAGAACGTCTTTTTCACGATGGGGAGCGTAAACCTCTTGCTTGCTTTGGCTCTTAAAATGGCCGATCCTCTGCGCCAGAGAAGCCCGGTCATTTAGAAGTTTGACGATTTGCGCATCAACTTGATCGATTTTTTTTCTTAGAACATCGACCGACTCATTACGACTCAATGATTACCTCGCCCGGCGCACACCAGTCAAGGCTCGATGCCTTGGCGCCGTCCACGTAAGCTATCTTAATCCTTGAACTATTGCAAATAATACCGGCTTCAGGGGTTGACTCCGGCGGGAATGAGCCGTTATCACACTGACAAATGCGTGAAATCGTCTTAGGCGCCAACGAGATACCCAAGAGAGTCGAGAGTTTTTTAAAAAAGCGGTTCCCGATCGGTTATGTCAGGAAGCTTTTCCGCAAGAGCGGGGTGCGCGTCAACGGCCGGCGGGCCAAGGCGGAGGATGTAATTCGCGCGGGCGACCGGATTCAACTCTACATTCCCTTTGAAGCCGATAAAAAATACCTCGCCCCGATCGCGCGTCCAGACAAGCTCGAAATCGTTTTTGAGGACGACACGCTTCTAGTGGTGAACAAATGCGCCGGGCTTGCCGTACATGAAGGCAGGACTATCAGCAAAAAAGATTCGGTTCTGGGAATGCTCGAAGCAAAATACCGTGACCGAGGCATTAAACCGCAACTCGTCCACCGCCTCGACAAAGACACATCCGGTCTGCTGTTAATTGCAAAGAATCCACAAAGCGCCGATAAATTGATGGCGCTTTTCGACTCGGGCGAGGTCGGCAAAGAATATCTCTGCCTGGTTGTCGGGCGGCTGCCATTTAACGACGGCAAGATCGACTTCCCTTTGCCCGGGCGTGAGAGCAAGCCGGTTCGCGCTCTCACCCATTACCGGGTCCTAAAGCGCTATCCGGAGACTACCCTGGTGCGGGTGATCATCGAAACTGGCCGGCTGCATCAAATCCGTTTGCACTTCGCCAAGCTCGGTTATCCCGTGGTGATGGACGATCAGCACGGCGATTTCCAATTTAATAAACGCTTTCGCAAGGCATTCGGGTTGAAGCGCCAGTTTCTGCACGCCGAGAAATTGAAACTGAACTATGGCGGGAAGCCGCGGCAGTGGACAGCGCCGATTGAGAAAGACTTGCGCAACACTCTCGACCTAATGTCGGACGAGCTATGCTGAACCGTGCGACTGTTTTCCTGATTTTCACAGTTTCCGCACCAACATGATACCGTCGCGCAGCGGCAACAAGACATTTTCCACCCGTGGGTCGTTGCGGATGCGCTTGTTGAGTGCGTCGATCGCTCTGGTGCCCTGGTCTTGCGGATAGAGGACGCGGCCTCCTCTCATCATGTTGTCCAAAATAATTAATCCATGGGACCGAACCAGCTCCAAGCAGCGATCGTAGTAGATACCGTAATTTTCTTTGTCAGCGTCGATAAAACAAAGATCGAAGGGGCCCCAGATGGACCTCAGCGAATCCAACGCGGGGCCAAGTTTGATTTCGATTTTATTGCCGTGCGGGCTATCGGCAAAATAGCGCTTGGCGATTTCCGCGGTCTCGGGATTGATCTCGCAGGTTACCACGCGCCCGTCTTTGGGCAATGCTTCGGCCCAAGCCAGCGTGCTGTAGCCGGTAAACATGCCGATTTCGAGGATGCGCCGGGCGCCGGTCATCTCGGCCAGCATTTTCAGAAACTGACCTTCCACCGGTCCGACCATCATCGCCGGGCTATGGGTCTTCGAGTAGGTCTCCACCCAGAGTTTGTCGTGCAGAGCGGATAACGGCTTGCTGCACCGTTCCGCGTAGTCTTCTATCCCAATCGGCCGTACGTCGAGCATTTTACTTTCCCTACCAATTCCGAAACATACCCGAATAGCAAAATCCTGAGAGCTTGTCTTGATCAATGTCCTTACGGTCCGGTCAGCCGCATGCCGCCGTCCACCGGCAAGATCGCTGCCGTCACCATCGAGGCTTCCTCCGAGGCGAGATAAAGCGCCGCGCAAGCGACGTCCTGCGGTTCACCGATGCGGCCGAGCGGCACTCGAGTTTTGTATCGCGCAAGCTTCTCGGGCGTCGAGGTGTCGACCATCGGCGTGCGCGTCGGACCGGGACAGATACAGTTGACGCGAATCTTATCTTTTGCGTGGTCCATGGCCATCGCTTCGGTCAATCGCACCATGCCGCCCTTCGATGCGCAATAGGCCGCCCGCCCCGATTGGCCGAGCATGCCCGAGCGCGCCGCGATATGCAGGATCACGCCGCCGCCGCGCTTTATCATTTCGGGAATCGCCAGGCGCGAGACGATGAAGGCGCCTTTGAGATTGACGTCGAGCGTGCGGTCCCAATCTTCTTCCGTGATGTCGGTGATGCTGCCGTTGGTGCGCACGCCGGCGCTGTTGACGACGATATCGATACCGCCCAACTGTTGGACAGTCGCACCGATCAAGGCTTTCATCTGCGCCGAGTTGGAAACATCGCCCGGCCAATAAAGCGCCCTGCCGCCGATTTTCTCGACCATGGCAACCGTCTCGCGGCCCTTCGCTTCGGTAGGAGACGTTCCCGCCACAACCGCGCCTTCTTTTGCAAACATGACCGCTATCGCCTGTCCCAATCCTGACCCAAATCCGGTAATAAACGCCGCTTTCCCTTTAAGTTTCATCGCCACGCGTCCTCCCTGGAAGCCAAGACGAGGAACTTTCACAAAAGTTGACTCGGTTCCGGCTCATTGTTACCTTTAGAAAACAATCATGGAAGGATTTCAAGTGCATGGCGGAAACCAACGATCAAAGAGTGCCGGTCACCGTACTTACCGGTTTTCTCGGCGCCGGCAAGACGACCTTACTTAACCGAATATTGACCGCCGATCACGGCCGGCGTGTCGCCGTCATCGTCAACGAATTCGGCGAAGTCGGCATCGATCATCATTTGCTGATTTCCTCCGACCAAGAAGTTGTCGAAATGAGCAACGGCTGCATCTGCTGCACCGTGCGCGGCGACCTGTTACGAAGCTTATTCGGACTTCTCGACCACCGGGACAAATTCGACACGCTGATGATCGAAACCACCGGCCTCGCCGATCCCGCGCCGGTGGTGCAGAGTTTTTTCGTCGATGATCGAATCAAAAGCGAATATCAGCTCAACGGCGTCGTCACGGTAGTCGATGCCAAGCATATTTTCCAACAACTGGGCAACTCGCCGGAGGCAAAAGAACAAATCGCCTTCGCCGACATGGTGCTGCTCAACAAAATCGATTTGATCAATCCCGAGGATCTGCCCGAGCTCGAATTCAAGCTGCGCAATTTAAACGGCGCCGCGCGCATTTGCCAGACGCGCAACTCCGACGTCGATATCGGCACAGTCTTGGATCTGCGTAGCCTTGATGTCGAAGTCCGAGCAGAAAACCACGATCACAACCATAGTCACACCGACGACATCGAAACGGTGTCGATTACTACGCCGGGCGATCTCGACGGTTTAAAGCTGAGCCACTGGTTTCGCGCGCTGCTGGCGGAATTCGGGGAGCACATTATGCGCATGAAGGGGATTCTAAACCTGCGCAAAGATCCCGATCAGTTCGTGTTCCAGGGCGTGCACATGCTTTTCGAAGGCCGCCCCGGCCGAGCTTGGGCCGACGATGAAGAACGGCTCAATCGGCTGGTGTTCATCGGCCGCAATTTGAATAAAGAGAAAATTAGTCAAGGTTTTTTGGATTGCATCACCACGGCGAGCGGCGCCTTATCTGCCGAAGACATCGATCCGTTCGGGCGTAAGCAGGACGTGTCCAAGTTTACTCTCGACCAGATCCGCTACTGGGTGCAAACAATTTTGACGTTTCCGCCGGACGCGCCCATCGTGGTCAAGGAAGTCCCTTGCGTTAAAGCCGGCTGCCCGCCGGTGGAAACCGCGATCATGGTATTTCTCAAAAACGAGCCACCCCGGACTTTTAAGATCCTCGCGCGCATCAACGAGGTCACCTTCGATCACGTCTATAACTTGATCGAAAATCCGCTACCCTGCTGCTGATACGCGTTTAAGATTTCGAGTCTCGGTCTCGATTTTTTTATTTGGCGACCCCTCTTGAAGCAACCCACGCCGGGTTATTCTCCACGCTACTCCGCCGCCAGCTTACGCACGATCTCGTACATTGCCCGAATCCCAAATCTCAAACCCTCCACGGAAGTCCGTTCATCGACACCGTGAACCAGACCTTCGCTGCCGGGACCGCTGCGACGAGGCATGAAGCCTAAGCAGGGGATACCCTTTTCGCGAAAGAAATGGCAATCGGTAAAGCCGCGCACCAACGGCGCGACGACCCGCGCGCCGGGGTCATGAGCTTTGGCAAACTCGGTGATGATTCGTAGCGCTTCGGGATGGGGCGGCGAAGTAGCGGCGGGAAACGAAAGCAGGACGTCGATTTTGATCGACTCATCGCCGATGACTTCTCGCAGCTCGCCGATGAAGGCCTGGGGATTTTCTCCAGGCAGCAACCTGACATCAAGATTGGCGGTGGCCAGCGTCGGAATGACGTTCACTTTGTCCGAGCCTTTGACGCCGGTGATCGCGATGGTATTGCGCACGCTGGCGTTGTTGCGCGCATCTTTGAGAAATTCGGCGCGAAATTCCGGGTCTTGCAGCGACCCACGTAAATCCCGATAGCGCATCCGGCTCGGTTCAGGCGCATAGCCCGCCATGTCGGCATATAACTTTTCCACCTCGGGCACCACTTTGATCGGGCTCTGGTACGCCATGATACGATTGAGCGCCGCAATCAGTTTGTTTACCGCGAGATTATGACCCGGTGTCGAGCCGTGACCCGGCCTACCGGATGCCGTGAGTTTTAACCAGAGCGGGGTTTTCTCGGCGACGCTGACGTTGTAAACGCGCGCTCGACGGTCCACGCCGACGCGAATCCCGCCGCCTTCGTTCAATACCAGGCCGGCGTCCTTGAATAACTCGGCGTGCTTCTCGGTCACATAACCCGCGCCCAAGGCACCGCCGGCCTCTTCGTCTGCGGTGCCGAGAAAAATGACGTCTCCTTTGAGCGCCGCTCGTTGTCGTTTGAGCGCCAGCATCGCCGTCAGCTCCATGATCGCCGCGCCCTTGTCGTCCAACGCGCCCCTTCCCCAGATAATGCCGTCTTTAATCAAACCGCTGAATGGCGGTTCCTTCCACAGCTTCGCATCTGCCGGCACCACGTCCATATGGTTGAGCAAGACCGTCGCTTTCTTGCTGCCGTCGCCGCGCAGGCGCGCGTAGATGTTGCCTCTGCCCGGAGCGGATTCGATGATTTTCGCCTCGATCCCCTCGCGCTCGAAAATTTCCTTGAAGAACTCCGCCGCTTTGATTTCATTGCCCGGCGGATTGGTGGTGTCGATCTGAATGTAGCGGCTCAACAGCGCGACTGCATTGTCCTCCAAGGCTTTCCAGTTAAACGCCGCATCCGCCCCATAGCCTCGGACCGGTACCCGCGCCAACGCCGTCAGCACAATCATCAGAAACAGACCGAGTCGCTTGCTCATTTTCATAGGCACTCCCCGCCTTGTTCACCGGTAGCGACCGCCGCGTCAATCGAGCGCAGAAACTCGCTTGCTCGCTGGAAGATTTTCTGCCGCTGTTTTTCCGGATGAAACCAGAGAATTTCTCCGTCACGGCGAAACCAGGTGAGCTGGCGTTTGGCTAGACGGCGGGTTTCCTGCTTCATCTCCGCCAACGCCTGGGGCAACTCCTTCTCACCCTGCAACACCTCGCCCATCTGACGGTAACCGACACTGCGCAGCGGTTTCAACTCCAAGCTGAATCCCTGCGCGACCAAGTTCCGCACCTCTTCCAAGAGGCCGTCTTGAACCATCCGCTCGCTGCGCCGGTTGATTCGGTCGTAAAGCTCGGCGCGCTCGCGCCGCAAGCCGATCTTGAGCAGCGCGAAGGGTTGGTCATGAAAAGCATGCTCCTTCTGCCAGGCGCTGATCGGCCGGCCGGTGATTTCGAACACCTCCAGGGCGCGGATAATGCGCTGGCGGTCATGGGGATGAATCGTCGAGGTCACATTGCCGTCGATCGCAACCAAACGCTGATACAGGGCTGCGAGCCCCTCCTCGTTGATCTGCCGCTCCAGCGCCGCGCGCAAAGCCGCATTCTGACCGGGCCCCTCGAAAAGTCCCTGGGTCAGCGCCTTGAGATAGAGTCCGGTGCCGCCGCAAACGATGATGTTTTTTCCCCGCCCATGAATCTGCTCGATGATCGCCAGAGCGACCCGGCGAAATTGCGCGGCGTTGAATTCCTCGTCCGGATTGACCACGTCGATGAGATGATGGGGAACCCGTTGCCGTTCGGGCGCCAAAGGTTTCCCCGTGCCGACATCCAAGAAGCGATACACCTGCTGTGAATCCGCGTTGACTATTTCGCCATCGATGTTTAGCGCCAACTCCAGCGCCAGTTCGCTTTTGCCGACCGCGGTAGGACCGAGAACAATGACGAGCTTAGGTTTCATGACTGGGAGGGTGGCGCGGAGCAAAACCCGTGCGCGATTCGTCAGACGATGCGCTTGAACAGCCTTTCCAGCTCCTCACGGCGAAATTCAATCAGCACCGGGCGGCCGTGCGGGCACTGGGTCGCAAACGGGATCTGATCCAAGTCCCGCAGCAACGCGCGCATTTCGTCCACTTCCAGAGCGCGATTGGCACGAATCACGCTATGGCAGGCGATGGTCGCCAGGCGGTCCTCAAGATGCTGGCGGAGTTTCGCCGAGGTGTCCACTTCGGCCAACTCCGCGACCATGCCCCGTACCAACCGGCTGTAGTCCCCCTCGGGCAACAGCGCCGGCGCGCTGGTGATGGCATAGGAACCCGGACCGAAAGGCTCTAAGTCAAAGCCGAAGCGTGCCATCAGCTCACGCTTTTGCTCCACGAGCATCATCTCGCCCGCGCTTAGCTCGACGCTCTGCGATATCAATAAACTCTGGGTTTCGACTCGGCCCTCGTCCAGCTGTCGGCGCAATCGCTCGAAAGCGACTCTTTCATGGGCCGCATGTTGATCGATCAACGCCAACCCGTGGGCTGAAGCGCAAACTAAATAGCAGCCGAGGATTTGCCCGAGCACGCGCATCGACGAGAAGAAGCCTTCTTCACCGTCGCCGACGACGGTCTGCGCCGGCGCGCTAAAGAACGGGCCGCGCAACGGATCGCTAGTATTTTGTTCACCGGCCGCGGCAACGGTATAGGGCAGCGACGATTCATGAACGGTGCTCAACCTCTCCGGCCACGGCACAAAATCACGTGCCGCCGGAGCCTTGGCTTCGCGATGGAGCGCCTGGCGAACTGCACGCGATACCGCCTCATGGATCTCCGATTGGCGGCGAAAGCGCACTTCGAATTTTGCCGGATGAACGTTCACATCCACTTCTTCGAACGGCAAATCGAGGAACAGCACCGCCGCCGGGTATTGGCCCTTCATCAACAGAGTATCGTAACCGAACATTAGCGCGTGGGTGAGCACCTTATCCCGCACATAGCGGCGGTTCACGAAGGTATAAAGATAACGCGCATTGGGATAGGAAGTGGGCGCCGAGCTCAAGAATCCATGCACCGCAAGGTCACCCTGAGCACGGCTGAATGGGCGCAATCCCTTGGCCACTTCGCGGCCCAATACCTGGGACAATCGGTCCTTCGGATCGGCGACCGAAATATAGTCGGCCACGGTGCGACCGTCATGCTGCAGACGAAAATGCACCTGAGGATATGCCAGCGCCATACGGTTGAGTGCATCACAAATATGACTCAGTTCGGTGGCCGGCGCTTTGAGAAACTTGCGCCGCGCCGGCGTATTAAAAAATATCTCACGAGTCTCGACGGTGGTGCCGATGGGTGCCGCGGTAGGCCGCATTTCCGCTTTTTTACCGCCGTCGACGGCGACCCGATGGCCGCTTGCCACGCCGGGCGGGCGGGATACAATTTCCAGCTTTGAAACCGAGCCGATGCTCGGCAACGCCTCGCCGCGGAAGCCCAATGTAGAGATGCGAAACAAGTCCTCGTCTTCCTTCAGTTTGCTGGTGGCATGGCGCTCCACCGCGAGCTCCAAATCCTGCGCAGCCATGCCGGGGCCGTTGTCGGTCACGCGAATGACCGAGGTGCCACTCTTCTCGATCCAGAGGAAAATTTCCGTGGCGCCCGCGTCGAGGCTGTTCTCGATCAGCTCCTTGACCACGGAGGCCGGCCGCTCGACCACTTCGCCGGCGGCGATACGGCTGGCCATCTCATCGGATAAAATTTGGATTTTCGCTCTTGGTTCCGTATCGATCATCGACGACAATGTAGCGCAATTACCTCGGTCAAGAAACCGGTGCGGTTCACTCGCTCCCGGCCGATGCATTAAACGGCAAGCGAGGTCGGCAAAGGGCGCTCGCATGTTCCGGAGGGTTAGATGAAAACACTCTCTTGTCTGCTGGTTTTCTTCCGCACCGTCATTGCCCCATCGAACCCGAAGGCTGCGCAAGAACCGGGCGACGTCGAGACGAAGGTCAAAACGCTGTTCATCGATCCGCAGTCGCAAACACCGATCATCATCCTTGAAACTGAAACGGTCGTGACCAAGAGAATTTTGCCGATCTGGATCAATATCGCGGAAGCCAGAGCCATCGCCCTGGAGCTCGAGCACGTGACGCTGCCGCGGCCGTTAACCCTCGACCCGATCCGCAATATGCTTCAAGGCCATGGGCGCAACTCTGCAGCGGGCATCGATCACCGAGCTGCGTAACAACACCTATTTCGCCCGCCTCTCGCTCGTCGTCAATGGGCAAGGCTTGGGAAATCGACAGCCGGCCGAGCGATGCGATCGCCCTCGCCTTGCGCATGAAGGCGCCGATCTTTGCGTCTAACCAGGTGTTGGCCCAAGCCAAACCGCTGCCGGCGAGATCGATGGGTTAGGGACAGATTCAGGGTAAGCTGGGCATTCAATCGCAGGACTTAAATGCCGAGCTCGCCAAGCTGCTCGATAGCCAACAGCAGGGAGGCGTGCTGGTTACCGAGGTGAAGTTCGGCGGCGCAGGCATGAAAGCCGGACTGCAGCGCGGCGACATCATCGTTAAGCTCAACGCACATGCTATCCGATCCGCGGCCGATCTCGAATCTGCGCTCCAAACCGCCATATTCCCCGGTAAAGTCACCCTCGAAGTCATAAAAAAGGCAAGCCGACCACCATTGTGATCGACTTGCCTTGATGATTTAAAGTTAACCTTAAAAAACTTTACTTCTTGCCGTTAGTGCCGAACAGCTCCGCGCCCCATTTCTTGGCCGTAGCATCGAGCACTTCCTTGCTCGACTCGGCCACCGGCGGAAAGTCTTTCATCCACTCATAGGGCCGGGTCGCGTCGAGGATCGCGCGCGAGTTGAAACCCTTCTTGGTCGGGTGAATGACCGGATCGAGCGGTCCGCTCCAGCAGCGGCGTAAGATATCGATATCCTGCTCCGGCTCGCAGCGGCTCGACATGGCCCAGATCACGTCGTCGGTGTTGGACGGATCGATATCGTCGTCGACGACCACCACGAATCTTCCGAGATAAGCGCCGGCGTGGCACTGCGAGGCGACGATCGCCGCCTGCTTGGCGTGGCCCGGATAGCGCTGCTTGATCGAAACCACCATCATCAAGCGGCTGCCACCGGAAACGGTCAGCCAGACACCTTTGACATCCGGCACGCCAGCCTTTTCCATTTCGTCCCAAATCAGCGCGGAACGGAGATAGGAGCGGTACCAGCCCAACTCTGCGGGCGGGCGGCCCGGAGGGGAGCCGAGAATGATCGGATCGTTGCGGTGATAGAGGCGTTTTACTTCGACCCAGGGCTCGGCGCGTTCGGCGCTGGCATAATAACCGGTCCACTCGCCGAACGGCCCTTCGACCTTCGGGTTATCGAAATGCACGTCGCCTTCGATGACGATTTCGGCGTTGGCCGGAATCGGCAAGCCCGAGTATTCGCCCTCGATCATCTCGAAGGGCTCGCCGCGCAAACCGCCGATGAATTCATATTCGGGGACGCCGTAAGGCACTTCGATGCTGCCGGCCAAAAAAGTCAAAGGATCGTGGCCGAAAGACATGGCGATCTTAAAAGGCTCCCCGCTAGCGGCATATTTTTCCCTCTGAATGCGGCCATGCTTTCCCGGAGAAATATAAAATCCGACCTTGTTCTTGTCGTGGATCATCACCCGGTAGGTGCCATAATTAACCCAGCCCTCGTCCGGATCGCGCGTGATATCGACGCTGCCCGTGCCGATGTAACGGCCCCCGTCTTTGTCGTGCCAAAGCGGAGTGGGGAACTTGAACATATCGATATCGCCATCTTTGTAAACGTTGTCGAAAAGCCCGCTCTTTTTGACGAACTTCGCCGGCACCGGTTTGATGCTTTTATAGTTGTCTTTCCAGATCTTGACGAAATCCATCTTGGTTTCGCCGGCGGGAAGGCCGAGAGTCAATGCCAAGCGTTTGCGCGAGGAAAGCGAGTTCGACAACACCCGATAGCCCTTGGGGTAGCCCTTAATGTCTTCGAATAACACGGCCGGACCGTCTTCTTTATGTGCTACGATCTCGGTGATCGCGCCGATCTCCAGGTTCCAGTCACACCCTTTCAACGTCTTTAACTCGCCCATCTCCTCGGCGATTTGGATCCAGTCTCGTAGATCCTGATATTCCATATTGGCCTCCTAAATGATTTGAAAACGAAATAAAAAGCTAAATTGAGGTAGTGCTTGTCGTGCTCTCGCACCTTAGCCAATATTCGCTCCTGGGTCAAGTTAGCGTTAGCGGCCATGCCGCTGATTTTCAATTGAAAACAGCGATTTATCATGTTACCCAGGAGAGTGTGTCGAACAAGTTAAAGGATTTAACGGAAGTCACGGCGATCGCCGCCGAAGCTCAAAAACACGGCAAGGTCGTAGTCTTCACCAACGGTTGTTTTGACCTGTTGCACCTCGGCCATGTGCATATTCTGCGGCAGGCCAAGGCCGGCGGCGATATTCTGATTGTCGGAATCAACAGCGACCGTTCGGTGCAGTCGATCAAAGGCCCGAAGCGCCCGATTTTGCCGCAAACCGACCGCGTCGAGTTGATTGCGGCGATGGAGATGGTAGACTACGTGATCGTTTACGACGAAGCCGACCCTTACAAGCTGATTGCCGCAATCAAGCCGAACGTACTTGCAAAAGGCGGGGATTGGAGCACGGACAAAATTATCGGCGCAGAGATCGTCGAACAGGAAGGCGGTCGAGTGGCCGTAATCCCGTACTTGCAGGGTTATTCCACAACAGAAATCATCGAAAGGATACGAAACCAAAATGGCTAGGATATGTTCGATTTGCGGCAAAGGCCGCTCGGTTGGTTACAATGTCAGCCACGCTAACAATAAATCGAAACGCTCGTGGAAACCCAATTTGCAGCGCGTGAAGGGCAACTTCGAAGGTCAAGTGAAGCGCGCCTTGGTTTGCACCGACTGCATTCACTCGGGCAAAGTGCAAAAAGTCGCTTAAGCTCTCGCCTCGTCAGGCTAATGCAACTCCTCTTTTTGAACCTGATCTAACTCAATTTTGCCGCCGGTTCTGCCGCGCGCCCGAACCGCCTTGTAGACGCCGTTAACCTTGGCGATGTTCTGCAGTACCCGGTTGAGGTGTTCGGAATTTTTTATCATCACCTCGAAAGTGTTGATCGCGCGTTGACTTGAAAAGGTTCGCACCTGCGCGCGGGCGATGTTGGCCTCGGCGCTGGTGATCGCCGAGCTGATCGACGCCAACAGTCCGGGTCGATCGACGCAAGTTACTTCGATTTTCACCGGCCGCGGCGACTGGTCAGCGTCCTCCCAGCTCACGTCGATTTTTCGATGCGGGTCGCTTTCCAGCACCGTCGGGCAACCGACGGTATGGATCGTCACGCCGCGACCGCGGGTGATGAAACCGATGATATGCTCCCCTGGTAGCGGATGGCAGCAAAGCGCGAAGCGCACCAGCACGTCGTCGACGCCTTTGACGCGAATCCCCAAACCGCGCTTTTGTTTGGACACCAGACGAAACAACGATTCGAGAGCGCCGTCGGCCTTCTTTAGCCCAGGATCGAGCTTTTCCGGTGCAATCAGCTTGGCGAGTACATGTCGGGTGGTGATACGGCCGTAACCGATGGCCGCAAGCAACGCCTCTTCGTCTTTCATTCCGAGCTCATTGGTCACCCAATCAACTCTTCCTTCGCCTCGCAACACGGCGTAGTCGAGCTGATAGCGATGCAGATCGCCGTCGAGTATTTCCCGCCCTAGCAACACGCTCCGTTCGCGTTGCTGGGTTTTCAACCAGTTGCGGATTTTGGTTCTAGCGCGCGGCGTCTTGACCCATTTTAGCCAGTCGCGGCTGGGAAATTGCTGCTGCGTGGTAATGATCTCCACCGTGTCGCCACTGCGCAAGATGTATTTAAGCGACACCAGTTGGCCGTTCACTCGCGCCCCCGAGCAATGCTGACCCACTTCGGAGTGAATTCGATAGGCGAAATCGATGACTGTAGAGCCTTTGGGGAAGTTCAGGAGATCTCCCTTGGGCGTAAACACGTACATCGACGTGGAAAACAAATCCTCTTTCAAACTGTGCAAAAACTCCTGCGGATCCTGCATGTTTTCCTGCCATTCGAGCATTTGCCGGAGCCAAGCGAATCTTTGAATGTCGCTGACCTGAAACGCTTCGCCCTCCTTGTAGCGCCAGTGTGCCGCGATCCCCTCTTCGGCGACCCTGTGCATTTCATGGGTGCGAATCTGGATCTCGATGCGCTCGCCGTAGGGGCCGATCACGCTGGTATGGAGCGATTGGTACATGTTGAGCTTGGGCAAGGCGATATAATCTTTGAAGCGCCCCGACACCGGGCGCCACTGGGAATGCACCACGCCGAGCGCTTCGTAGCACTCGCGCTGGGTGTCCACCAGGATCCGAAAGGCGACGAGATCATAAATCTGATCGTAGAGCAGATTTTGGCTCTCCATTTTCTGATAGATACTGTAAAAATGTTTAGGCCGCCCGCTCACCTCTGCCTCGATGCCTTCGGCCTCGAGTTTTTTGGTGATGATCGAGTTCACTTCCTCGATGTATTTTTCCCGGTCGCTCTTCTTCTTCGCGACGTTGCGCTTGAGCTGATAGTAAATTTCAGGGTTAAGGTACTTGAGCGCGAGGTCTTCCAATTCGCTTTTAATCCAGGCGATGCCGAGCCGATGGGATAACGGTGCGTAGATGTCCAAGGTCTCCTGAGCGGTGAGGATGCGCTTTTGCGGCGGCATATGGTCGAGCGTACGCATATTATGAACCCGGTCGGCAAGCTTGATCAAGATGACGCGCACGTCCTTGCCCATCGCTAGCAACATTTTGCGGAAGTTTTCCGCCTGCTTCTCTTCTCGACTGCTAAAGTTCGCCCGCCCTAGTTTGGTCACGCCGTCGACCAGCGCGGCGACCTCGCGGCCGAACAGGTTCTTAATCTCGTCGAGGCTGGTCAGAGTATCTTCGACCGTGTCGTGCAACAGCCCCCCGACGATGCTCGGCACATCGAGCTTGAGATCCGCAATGATATTAGCCACCGCCATGGGATGGATCAGATAAGGTTCGCCGGAAAGCCGCTTTTGACCCTGGTGTACCTTGGCGGAGAAATCGTAAGCCTTGCGAATCAGCTCCACATCTGCAGTGGGATAGTAGGACCGCACCTTGTCGAGCAGATCGCTAATTTTCGCTTCTTTGCCCATTCGTCTTCCGGCTGCCGTTGCCGCGCAGAGGTTCGATCAGCCACTTGTTGACTCGAGCGATCTTCGCCCGCTCGGCCTCGACGATCGCGCTCAAGGCAAAAACTGCCGGTTTAACCTCCTGGTTAACCACGTAGTAATCATAATGGATTATCTCCCCTATTTCACCTCGGGCGTTGGCCAGCCGGCGGCGGATGATTTCCTTGCCGTCGGTGCCTCGCGCCGCCAGTCGGCGTTCCAATTCGCGCAATGACGGCGGCAAGAGAAAAATAGAAACGGCTTTTGGAAAGGCCTTTTTAATTTGGCGCGCGCCCTGAACATCGATATCGAGGAGAATATCCCTTCCCGTGCGCACGCACCGTTCAAGGGGTTTTTTCGGTGTGGCGTAAAAATAGTCATGCACCTTGGCCCATTCGGCAAAGGCGCCCGTTCGCTTGAGATCGTCGAACTGGCGTTCGCTGACGAAGCGATAATCCCGGCCGTCAATCTCGCCGGGGCGCTGGCCGCGCGTGGTATAGGACACAGAGAGCTCGATCTCGGGGTGAATTTCTCGCAGTCCGTTGTAGAGGGTAGTTTTGCCCGCGCCGGAGGGGGCCGATAGGATAAAAATAATCCCCAGCCGCTTGGCCGGCACAGCTGCTAAACGTTTCATTCGACGTTTTGTGCCTGTTCGCGAATTTTCTCCACCCGTTCTTTGCCCTGCAGGACTAACTGCACGACCGGCAGCTGGGGCACTTTCGAGCTGATGGTATTCAGCTCGCGGTTCACTTCCTGGAGCATGAAATCGAGTTTTTTACCTACCGGCTCACGCTCGCGAATCACTTTAGCCAAAGCCGCGACATGGGTCTTAAGGCGGACGATCTCCTCGTTGACGTCTCCCTTAAACGACACGATCGCCAGGTCAGGAGAATCCTTTTCCCCGTTTGAACCGTTTACCGCCTCCAAAGATGAGCCCTTTTGCAATCGCAACGGATTCTCCGCCGTGCGATCTTCCAGGAGAACGGCGATCTGCGTGAGGTGACGAATTTGCGCTTCCATGTCCGCCTTGAGATGGCCACCTTCGCGTTCGCGCGAACGATTCAGTTTATTCAATGCGCTCGCCAGCGATTTCATCACTGCTTGGCGCTCGCCGGCGGGGTCGGCCTCGGGTTCACGTACATGCAACAGATCGGGTATGTTGGAAAGCAAAGAAACACCGACCTCGCCTGCCAGATGATATTTCTTCTGCAACTGTTTTACGCCTGCGATGTATTGACCGACCAACCCTTCATCCATTTCCAATTTGCGCGCCTGTGCTTTAGCCGAATATCGGTTGACGAACAGATCTACCCGGCCGCGCGATATCTTGCCCCGCAGTATCTTACGAATTTCTTCTTCGAGCGCGAGATACTCTCTGGGCACGCGCAACTGCAAGTCCAGGTGCCGGTGGTTAAGACTCCGGATCTGCACCGTCACTTTGGTGCCGCGAACACTGTGCGCCCCTTCGCCGTAACCGGTCATACTCTTCATACCGTATCCTCGATAATACGTTTTAACCTTTCAAAGGGAACCGCCACCGTGCCGACCTCGTCACCGACAAAGCCGCCGGCCAGATTGGCGAGCACCGCCGCCTCCTCGTAGGCCGCGCCCCCGGCCAACGCCAGGGCACAAACCGAGACCACCGTATCACCTGCTCCGGTGACATCGAAGACGTCCCGCGGCGCGGTCGGGAAATGCTTGACCGGCAGGCGCGGACGAAACAAACTCATGCCTTCCGCGCCGCGCGTGATCAGCACCGCCTGCGCACGCCACTTGCGCAGCAGTTTATTGCCGGCCATACGCAGGGTCTTCTCGTCGATGATCGGGATACCGGCAGCCTCGCTGGCTTCATTCTTATTGGGCGTAATCAGCGTGAGCGATCGGTAGCGCTCGTAATTTTCCTTTTTAGGATCGACGACGCAAACGATCTTCCTCTTGCCGACTACCGCCACGACGGTGGCGAGAAGCTCCTCATGAATCACTCCCTTGCCGTAATCGGAAATCACGATCGCGTCCATCCGCGCCGCCTTGGCGGCAATGAAGTCACGCATTTTTTTCAAAGTGGCACGCGCGATAGGTTGGCGGTTCTCGCGGTCCAGCCGGACGATTTGCTGGTGATGCGGACTGGCGATGACGCGACTTTTCTGAATGGTCTGAAAAGCCGCATCGACGAACACACCGGCAGTGGAAGCGCCGACCTTTTTGAGCGCGCCGATGATTCTGCCGCCGGCGTCGTCTTTGCCGACGATACCGCAGGCGGTTACCTGTCCTCCCAGCGAGCGCACGTTGTGAGCCACGTTCGCCGCCCCACCCAAGCTCGTTTTCTCGGAAACCACTCGAAGCACCGGGACCGGCGCCTCGGGCGAAAGCCGTTCGACATCGCCCCAAATAAAACGGTCGAGCATTAAATCACCGACCACGAGCAATTGCCGGTCGGCAAAATTATCGAGTATATCCGAAAATCGATTCATCGATATGGAATCAACACAAAATCAAGCTGACGCGTTCAAAAGATCAAAGTAGTAGGACTCGTTTTGTCGCGCCATGTTTTCTAAAGAAAAATGTTGCCGCACCCGCTCGCGCCCTTGCCGCCCCATCGTCTTAGCGAGCGCCGGGGAGCTTACCAGTTTGGCGATCGCTGAGGCTAGCGAAACGGCTTCGCGGGGCGGCACGAGCAGGCCGGTGACGCCGTCGACCACCGACTCGGCGAGACCGCCGACGCGGAAGGCTACTACCGGTTTAGCCGCAGCCATCGCTTCCAGGGCGGCCACCCCCAAACCCTCGAACAACGACGGCATTGCCACCAGATCGATGCCGGCGAGGAACTCCGCCGCGTCGTCGACAAAACCCATGAAGCGCACCTCATCGCGCAAACCCGCGCGCGCGACATCGGATTCGAGCCGGGCACGCAATGGACCATCGCCGGCGATTTTGTAGTGAATTTTTAAACCTTGCGCTTTCAATCGCGCCGCCGCTTCGATCAAATAACGGTGCCCCTTGCGCTCATCGAGGCCGCCCAAACAACCGACCACGGTGGCACCGTCTCCGCGTTCTCCCCGCGCGTGCTCCACCTCGAAACGACTCGTTTCGATGCCGCTGGGGATGTAGCGAATTTTTTGCTGTTCCACGCCGGCGCGCGCGAGCAGATCGGCGATCGCTTGCGAGATCGCCACCACACCATCGACGCGCCGATTATATAACCGGTCCGTGAACCAACTGCGCCTTTCCGGATAGTCCATTCGCCGCGTCACCAGGTATTTCGGCCTGCCTCCGACGCGCGGCAGCCAGAGCGCCAGAGTATGCGCCCGCTTGGTATGAAAATGCACGATGTCGTAAGCCGTCTCGCCGATCAGTCGGCGCAATGCCGGAACGCAGCGCAAATCGATGTCGTTACGCATGACCAGCGGGAAGGTTCGAACCGCAAGTTTATGGCAGCGGCTAAAAAGCAATCCGCTCGGATGGGCTAAAAGATCGTTGCAATGCCCCTTGGCTGAGAGATAAGCCAGCAGCCCCAGGACCTGCGCCTCCCCACCACCCCAATTTGTCTCAGGATCGATGTGTAAGATCTTAAGAACGCGGCTATCACCGCTTCCGCCCAAGTTTCTGTTTCTCCTCTAGTTCAAGCTCCCAAAGCTTAGCATACTTAAGAAAAACATAAACCGCAGCGCTGAGCGCGACATAAAATCCTGCAAACCCCTCCATGAAACCGCGCTTGATTATGTAAGAGCGAAAAAACCGCACGGCTGGCCGCACTAACGCGTCACTCAGTCGCCATCGCCCGCCCTCTTTCTTGAGCTCCCGGGAGGAAATCTCGGTAAAACGATTGATGCGTTGAAAATGATCTTCAATGTTCCGATAAGAAAAATGGTGCAGCGGATTCCGTAAACGCCGCACCAGCCCGTCGACGATAATTTTTTCATGGGGGTCCGAACCTCCCCAGGTCGCCCGGTCGCGCCGGAAAAGCCGCACGTCGTAATCCGGGTACCACCCCCCACGCCACCACCAACGGCCGAGATAGTAGACCAAACGAGGCACGGCGTATCCAGCGTAGGCGTCGTTTTGCTGTGTTAAGACAGCTATGATTTCCCGCTGAAGCTCGGCGGTTACGCGCTCGTCCGAATCGACCAGCAAGACCCAGTCTTTGGTCGCCCGAGAATGAGCGTAGGCTTTTTGGTCGCGATAGCCGGCCCAGGCGCGCTGAATAAAACGATCGGTGTAGCGCCGGCAAATTTCCGGTGTTCGGTCCGTACTGAAGGAATCGACGACAACGATCTCGTCGCACCAGCGCAGGCTTTCGAGACAGTCCATGATCCGGTCTTCCTCGTTGAAGCAAACCACAATAGCGGAAACGGCCGCTCTAGAGGAGGAGTTTGTGCGTTCAACAACCATCGCCGTCAGAAGCTAGGGAGAGAATCAGTAAAACGCAAATGACTGCTTCAATCGAGTTTGATCAGAGGTAGCGAACCTTGCCCATTCAGGGCCGCCAAATAAAAGAGGTTGATGATAGTTATGCCTGCTAGACATGCCCGCAATAGTTGAGACCGTGCAGTGATGTTTTTACTTTGTAAAAATCCGACCTCGTCGGTGTGGGATACTCACCAAGCATGACATCATCAGCAAGCGAGGATCGCTTCGCCAAATTAAGATCGACGATATCCTCGCCGCTCTAGAGAATCCGGCGCCCTTACTGGAAACCCGCCGGTCGGGCCCTTCTTCAAGCAGCAGCGTCTAGCGATGACCAGTGATTCTTTTGGTCTTCTCGGCGAGCATCGCGCGGTAGTGAAAGTAGCGACCCTTCGCTCGATACTGTTTGCGGACGTTAGCTCTATACGAATACCACATAAAAGTACACACCGCGCGCATTAGATTCGGTAAGATGGTCGCAATGGATTGATTCTTATAAATAAGGCGACTCCGACCCTGCTGTTCATGACGCTGCCGGAAAAATCCTTCGGTCAGACGCATCCAGTCGACAACGTGATACACGGCAGCTGCAGGGGCATACCCGATCGTACCACCGCTCTGAAGAAGTCGTTTCGCAAACTCCACGTCCTCTGAAATTCCAGAACGGCCGGGGCCAAGTTCTTCGTTGAAATAGCCGATACGGGGGAACACTTCCTTACGAATTGCCATGTTTGCCCCAGTCAGGGTCTTCAAGGTCGTTAACCTGGGCGAGTACCTCACAAAATTGATCGTTCTGAATTTTTGCTGCGCCTCTATAAATTGACGGTTTATTTTCATTTCCGGCGGAATCAGAATGGGTCCCTGCATGGCGTCGTGAGGTTTTTCTCGGAAAAACTTCGCCGCCTCCCGCAGCCAACTTGGGTCAACGACGACATCATCGTCGAAGAAAGCTAAAACCGCTCCCCGAGCCTGTCTAATCGCTTTGTTCTGGGCCTTGCATTTGCCCGCTGTCGGCTCCCTCACTTCTCGGAGATAATCTCCGTGGCGCTGACGAAGATTTTCCAAAATTTGGGTAATGCGTCCGGAAGCCTGTTCGTCGCGACCATTATTGGCAACGATCACCTCGTGTCGCACATCACTGGGTTGGAAATGTTCGATTATGCTATTGAGCAAAAGGAGGAGAGAATCGCACCGCTCATAGGTGGCAATGATAATACTAAATTCCATGGCGAACCCCTACCGAGCATGCAGCTGCCATTGCAATTGATAGAACCGATACTTCGTCGCGTACGGGCGCAGCCTAACAGCCTGTTGAATCGCGCGCCGCGCATCATCGTATTGGCCCCGCTTCCAACGTCCTTTTGCCAGACGATAATAACGATAAGCTAAACGGCGCGCTATGTTTGATTGCCCCAATATGTTTCGTGCGATCGGATGATCGTTGAGTAATTTGTGAATGACGCGAATGTTTTCGGTCAATCTGAGCTCCTCATTTTTGCCGATGTTACCCTCGTGTTTCCGATAAAAGAAAACCACGTCGTCAATGTAAACCACGGGCGAGTTCATAAACAGCCGCAGGGAAAGATCGAGATCCATGCAAATCCGCAGCGACTCGTCATGACGACCGACGGCATCGTAGACCGTTCTGGAAATCAAGCTGGCCTGCAACCGGACGATGCTTTTTTCAAAGATGTCTTTGAGACCTACTCCACCAGCGGCTAAACGGCTCGACTTATGCTCCGGTATAATCGTTTCACGACTGTGTTCCGGACCATCCAAGTATTTACCGTTGGCGAACACCATGCCGATATCAGGATGCATGGTTACGTATTTGAACAGAACCTCCAGATGGTTCGGCGCGCAAAGATCATCCGAATCCTGGATCGATATCCATGGCGCCCGCGCATGCCGCACGCCAAGATTGCGCGCGGCGGAAGGCCCGCTGTTCTCCTGACGCAAATAACGCAGCTGCGCGCCATACCCCTTTAGCATTTCTTGCGTGTCATCGGTCGATCCGTCGTCGACGACGATCAGTTCGAAATTCTTGAAATTTTGATTAAAAATGCTCTCGATCGTTTCGCTCAGCAAAGCGGCCCGATTGTAAGTCGCGATGATCACAGATACGGCAGGATTATTGCGCATGGAACGTAAGGCTAGATCCCATACCAAGGCCCGGCAGCGACGCGCGGAGAAAATTTGCCCATGAGATACCCCCAAGACTTCAATATCCGGCCCTCGCTCTTGTAAGCCTTTTGCGTGAGACGGAAAAGACGGTAAACGCCGTACCGGCAACAGTTGGCGATCAAATTTGGAAGAACCTTGAAAAGAAGCGAATCGCGCCGGTAAATACTCCGGCTTAATCCTTTGCGATATTGCACTGAGCGATGATAGGCCCGGCCATAACGGTCGGGATTGAGCTCGTGATAGACGATCGCATGAGGGGTATAGCCGATCTTGAACCCAGCTTTGCGTATACGAATAGAGAATTCCGTATCCTCGCTGAAACCAGAAGCCCCCGGTCCCAGCCGTGCGTCAAACCTTCCAACCTTTTCCAAGACATGGCGCTGGAACGACATATTGGTTCCGGTTAAACCCCGTATCTCGAGGATTTCGGAGCCGTAGTCAATGTGTGGGATGTTGTACTCGCGCAAACGGAGCGGGTCGGCACTCCTTCCGTGGCGGTCTTTACCCGGCAAGACTTTCCCTTGAAACGCCGAAAACTCGCCTTGCTCGTAGGCCTGCAGATGCTTCACCAAGCACAGTGGGTCTACGAAAACATCGTCATCGACAATCATTAGAACGTCGCCGCGAGCCATACTGAGACCCCGGTTTACTGCATTCGACTTGCCGGATAGCTTCTCCTCCACTACTACCAGTCGATGGCCCCTGGACAGCGCCATTTCCCGGGCCAGAAGCTCCTTGGTGCGATCCGTGGAGCCATTATTGACTACAACAATCTCGATTTCTGTCCCGTTTAAACTCTCACTATTCTTGAGGCTATCGAGCAGTGATTTTAAACTTGCAGCCCGGTTCCGCGTGGGGATGATGACGCTGACGCGCTTGGTCACGAATGCCTCACTGAGCAATTGAATCCAAATACTTGCGCTCGTTTTCGATCTTGATCTTTGGAAACCACTCGCCTAAAACCCTATTCGAACGGACATCGGATCCTCTCATCCTACCCGGTGTATTGCCCCAGACACTAAGACCAAAACCGCAAATTGCACATCCGCTGAATTTCATGCCTACTTAATTCCAGACCGAGAATCGCGATACAATCAAAAAAACCGGACCCCTTGCTTCTGCTGTAATCCTAATAGACTCATTTTCACTAATTAAGTTCATGGCACCCTCTCCAACGGGCAAGCTTTTGCGAACAGCACAATCAAAGAAAACCGCGGGCACACCGAGCTAATTTTCTCACCCGACCGTCCCGAAAGCATGCAGCTTCATTTGCTTTCAAATTCAGGGGCTCCCGATAAAAACTTATTTCCGCCAAAAAACAGCAGAGAATTTCCCCAATCCATGCAAAAAGTCAATATCAACAGTACCGGCCGTAATTGTGGCCATTTTATTGGCTAGCGATCGAACCTGTGCTGGACCAGAGTTTGAAAATTACGGAGTTATTCTCGTCAAAGATAGGGTCTATTTGAATGGTAAAATCGTACGCAAGTTTCGCGGCCAAGTACGATATTTGTCGGAACCCTAAAGGCGGCAGGTTTCGGCGCGAATTCTAAAACTCTACCAAGGGTGAAACACTTGAGAGGCCTAAATTGCACTACTTCAACCATTAACGAGGGCATTTTCAACGATGAAATAATGTCGGATCAGGGTTAACTTTTACATTTCGTTGGGCAGCAGAATCGGGTGATATTGATGGCCGGGATGAAGCATGACGACGAAGTCGGCGCCGCCTTGAGCGCTTTTGTGTAACAGGTTTTTTAGATTGTCGCCGTAGCTGTAATTGAGCGCGTGCACGAAGAACTCGACATTGAGCCCTTTGGCGACCCCAATGTCTTATCCCGGCTGGCGTTATCCACCCAAATCACATGATCGACGTCATGTTTGGGGACCGCGCAGCTAAGACAACGACAATCTTGAGGTGGTCGTCGCTATCTGACATCACTCAACTCTAACCCAATTTATACAATAATAGCCGATCCTTCCCTGTTCCGGTAAACACTTTTTCCAATCTCAGACCGTATCGCTCGGGCTTGGTCACAATATCCGGGAAAGAATTTTGTAGGGCTTTCGCCTCCGCGGCCAAATAGGCGGGTGCCTCCGTGCGCAGTTTTGCCGCCAATTCGGAGCGCTTAACGTGGGTCAACGAGACCTTCTTGGCGCCGGCATAGAAAGTAATCCGCCCATCGAGCACGGCAACTTTCAGGTCGTCGTTCCGGTTGAGCGTCTTTAAATAGAGACCGGCATCGCGAACATACGCTTTCTCTTGAGATACCGATTTCAAGGTTTTCGGCAGCGTCCCACCGAGAAACATCAATGCCACACACAGGGCAATGATACGCGCCCTCCTGAGCGTGTAACGAGTATGCAGCCAGTCCCAAAACCACCACATACCCCATGCGACCCAACCTAGAGAAATGGGAACCGCCTGCAGAGCGTATCGCCGTTTGACATAAACCAACGCGAAACCAAATACATAAAATGCCACAAAGCCAACTAGTAGCGTTTCTTGCCTATCGCCAAATCGGGCGCGGAACAACGAGAACAATCCGATCAACAAAAACGGCAGGTAAGAATAATGTAAGGCCTCCAAGTAAACCCAGACCGCAGGCAAAACATCAGAAGCAACTTTTTTGATATACACCACCGGATGCTGGTCGACCGTCAGAAGGAACCCCGCTTTTCGACTCAGCGCTCCCCAATGCCCGGCATCGATACTCAAGTACACGATATATGGCAAAGCGAACAAGCAAAACCCCATGCAGAGTGCAACCACAGCGCGCGCGACGGAAGCAAAGTCGTAGTCTTTCCAGACGGTCCAGCGGGCGGCAAGCATTCCTGGAATCAACGCCAAAAAGCCGATCGCCTCGGGCCGTACCAAATACGCATAACCGGCCACCAAACCGCCGGAAAAATAGCACGTCAATCGGTGCTCCTGAATCGCCCTCAAAAACAGATAAATCGCCGTAGTCGACAGGAACAGATACAAACTTTCCGTTCGCACATGAACTGAATAAAGCACTAGGTAAGGACTGATTGCGGCCAGAAAGCCGACGAGCAGTGCCACCCTTTCATCGAAGACTTTGCGAAATATGCCGTACAGCGGCAGCAATAATAGAACACCGAACAAAAGCGATAGAATCTGCCCTGTAAGCTCCCAGTCGTGGATCAGAGGATAAACCACGGCTATCAACGCTGGATATCCCGGCGGATAATACGAGGCGAGCCCAGACTGAATATCGCCGTTATAAAAATTCTCGGCCGCTCGTAAATATCTTACCCCGTCGGAATTGATACAGTAATAACGTGCTAAGACAAACAACCTGACGGCTGCTGCCGCCAGTAGAGCGAGCGCGAATATCCGGCCGGCTTTCTCGCGCAAATGGTTTGAGTCATCCATCATTTGAGCCGATTGAAAAAACCGTTTCCGCGCCTTTTTGAGCTTTGGTCCGGTCGACCTGCCGAGCGTGGCGCAGCACACCGATAATCCACGCCCGTTTGCGCCCACGGTCTAGGAACGAAGCACCCAAGTAACCCTCTAGAAAAGACAACTGTTGAGGCCTCGAAAGATATTTTCCCAAGGTGCGATATAACTGAACCAGGTTTTTAACCCGGCGCCTCTTGGTCAAATGATTGCTACGCCGAACACCCTCGAGATCGAGGAGATAGAGCACACAGTCGGCGTCGCTACCCTGACTGACAGCGAGAATATTGGCGTCTTTCAGATCGTCATGGTAGATCCGCTCGGTGTGAAGCAAGCGAAATAACTCAGCCAATCGTTGGATAAACTGACGCCGGCATCGAAAACCATCGGGCCCCGCCCTGCCCTGTAGATTTTCAACCCAATAAGTATCGGCGGTTTTGCCTCCGGCGATTTCGTCGGAAATGAAAAAACTGTTTAGCAGGATACCGTACTTGCGTTTTTCTACCCCGGCCACTGGTCTAGCCGCCGCGATGCGTGCCCGTTGAAGAATCGCGGCGCCTTTGAGCGCGCGGAGCGCGCCGGATTGAAAAAACGGCGACAAGAACTTAAATCGTAGTGAAAATGAATTGTACCGCTTCACGTACAAGAAGCGCTCCCTGCCGGCAATGCTCAGCTTGAGCCATGCCACCTTGATCTTCCTCTGATCTTTGACAATTCGACAGGTCGGATTCTTGAATAAACCGTCGGCATCGGTGAGCACGTCGAGAAAATCCTTGTCGGCAACGTCGCGGTCAACCCATAGAGCGAAGCCGCCCTGCTGGCGCAAGACAAAGTTAGGAGGCAGGACCATGCGCGACTCGACAGCTTTGACCGAGTATGGCATCGAGCTTGGTAAAGTGATGTTTCCACGAATGCTCCTCGCCAAGCTTGCGGGCCGCCTCAGACCAAGTCGGATCCGCCGATTTGCCCAGAAGCAAGATCAGCTTTGCTTCCAGCTCCGCGGGGTCGTCAGCCCGCTCGATGACACCGAGCGCCAACGGGCCCTGAAGGACTTCAGCCGCGCCGACCTCACGGCTCACTAACACGGGTAATCCGGACGCCAGCGCCTCGAGCACGACGTTGCCAAAGGCCTCTTGGAGCGCCGGCAACGCTACCAAGTCCGCAGCAGCATAGTAGTTCTCGACATCTTCTTGACGTCCGGCGAGGATTATTCTCCCCGGGGCAACAGCTTCACCCCAGGCCTGATAGCGATCGAGCCTGGCGTCGGCACCGACTACCAAAAGGAAAACTCGCTCCAACCCCGGTGACTTCCATACAGAGAGAAGCCGGTCCAGGCCCTTGCGTCGAAAGCCGCTGCCGATGAACAAAACCAGTGGCGCATCAAAGGGGATATTCCAGCGATTTCTCACCTGATCGCGCGCTTGACTGCGTCGGGCCGGATGAAAGCGGCGACTGTCGACACCGTTATACAGAACGTGAATTTTATCCCGCGGCACTCCATAATGCTCGGCAATGTCCCGTTTCACCTCGGCCGAAACCGCGATGATGATTCGACAGCCCGTCTTTCCGAACTGCCGCTTTTCCAGGGCCAGCACGCTCCGATGATAAATACTGAGTCGTTGCCAAAGACGGCGTCGCCAGCCGCCTTCCCTGCCCAAACGTTCGAGAAAGCCGCGATGGGTACCGCCGCCGCTGCGCAGCACGTCCTGGCGCAATAGCCGGCCGAAACTTACCACCACATCGCACGCCGGCGCTTTACAAATCACCCGAGGGGCGAACCATGCGAAACTCCATAGGCGCAATGTCCTGCCAAGCGGCACGACCGGTACCGTGTGAACGAAGACATGTTCGGGCGGCTCGACGGCAAACTCGCTGCAAAAGAGGTGCACCTCGTGGCCTGAATCTCGCAACCCCACGGCGGTTTGAAACAAGTCCCTTTCGGTGCCACCGCTTAGGTCGAGCCGTTTATGGACGAGCGCCACTTTCATGCCATGATCCCATGCTGGCTACCATGACCCATGACGCTGGAAGCAGTATCGAGGATGAATAAACTCAGAACCGCTCCAAGGGGAGATGGCCGACGTACGGCGTTATGCTCACTGGGCTCTTTTTGGATCAAATATCAAACCTATTGATGTTTGCATAATATTGTGAGGCGTTGAAACAGTTTTTCACCTGCACATATCGCCCGCATTTGAGTCTCTATAATTCGCAAAGCTTAATAATGCCGTATCCTAACCCACGATTATACGAAAGATCGGACCGCAATGCCGTCGCTCCGTGGTAGAACCGGGACAAACCGAATGGAAGGTAGAGGCCGATGGAATCCGAAAAGGAAAACGTACTGCCTCGGGCTTGCTGGACGCCAAATTGGCCACCAGCGAGGTCCGGGCTCGCTTTGATCAATGTAGCGAACGCGCGATTAATTCAGTGAGCGCAAGCCAGCGCGATAGCCGCCGCCGATCAGCTCAAAATCTTTGCAGTCCTGATCCAGCCAGTTATCGAGAGTTTGAGACAGGAATCGCGCGTGATTGTAAACGGCGGTGACAACGAATAGATCGCAGATCTTGGCATGATGTTAAAGTATCTAGCTCCGCCTGGCCACGCCTAATTATCCGACTAGGGTGCTAGATTTTTCACGATACGGCCTTCGATATTGTAGGACTCTCGTATTTACGCCAGCAGGCAGTAAAGGCCGAAGCAGAAACAGCTACTCACGAGGTTGGCCAAAACCCGTAGTGAAATCGAGTCTTTTACCGGATCAGATTCGCTGAGTTTTAACAGCTCCTGGTACTGCCGCACGGTCGCCGGAAATCGCTCCGCCAGTTGGAAATCGATTTGTTCCTTCTTCGCGCGATCAACCTTTTCTACGTTCATCCCTTCTTCCGGATACCAGGGATTGTACACCGGCCCATCCAACATTCGATCCTGATATTCCACGCCAAGAAATGCCGCGACCCGTTTCATAGTATTCTCGGGGTGTAAGACCAGTTCTTCAAAAGAAACGATCAGAAACTGCTCTGGATAGCGTGTCTTGAGCTCGTGCAAGATTTCAATGGCACGGCACCATCGGTAGGCCGCGCCGCGAAAGCTCTTGCGGCCCCGGCGCATGCCTGAGGAAATGACATCGTTGCCGCCGCGAATGAGGCCGATTACTTGGCTTTGCGGAAGGTTCAGATAGTCCTCGATGGAATACACGGATTTTTGATACTCTCGCGTCAACCCGATTTTCTTCCAAAGACGTAAATGTAGAGGATGCCGGCGTTTGATTTCGATTTGATTCGGAATGCACCGCTTGTTACCCACGATGGCAACACCGAGCAAGCGTCGCATCGCCACGCCCTTATCTTCATTGAGGATTCCGATTTCCGTATGCCGGCCGATCATGGTCGCAAGCAAAGTGGTCCCCGAACGGGGAGCGCCGATGATGAGCAGATGACGTCTATTCAACAAGAGCAATATCCTTTCTTAAAATCGGGATATCTCAAAGTCGGAAGATTCACGTGAAGGGACAATCAATTGTTACGTTGAAATGGATTACGTCCAAGTTTTTTTATATACCTTACTCGTTATTTTGTTTGCAACGATGGGCAACCAGCCAACGACACGGCGATCTCTTGCGTCGCCACGGCCAGTGAGTCGTATGATCCCGCTCGACCCGGCTCCGCGCCCCGACCATCTTTCGCGCGTGAATGAACCCGAATTGCTAATTTGGAAAATCAGGAGGCGGTGATCATAAATCTTCAACCCTACACCAGAACCACCCGCTAGTTTCTCTTCCTCAGCCAGGCGTCAAGAAAGCCATGGTCTGCGGCGCCCTCCAATCTGTGGCAACCACCTCAGAAGTTATTCGCTCAGGGTTCCGCCGTGTGACCGCCACCGAAGCTCAAATCCAGTATGAATTTTCCTGCGCCCTTCTCCGACAACCACGCCTCCGAGACCCCATCCTTGATCCACGAATTGGGCATTATCCGGCTCTCTCAAGAGACTTTTTTGCTGATGGTAAATTGTTTGACCAACGCATAATTCTTCTGAAATCTCCCGCCGGGGAAATGCCATCACACTCTTTGCGTCGCTGGCGGGTCTTTCGTTCGAACCAGAGCGCAAGCCTGCGATCGCTCGCGGTAAACCCTTTATGTTGCAGGTAAACACAAAAAAAACGCATGCGGTCCTGCAAGGTAATTCCGGGCAGAGGCAGACGATTCAATTGAATCAGGTTGCGCTTCCAAAGCGATTGCGGAAACCAGCGCGGATAGCGCCGGGTCCGGTCGTTGTCCATAAAAACGAAAATTAGATTGTGCTCATCTCGCCGATTGACGAAAACATTCGTCGCCACCAGGTCACCGTGAACAAAGCCGCTTTCATGAAAACGCCGGATCGTAGCGGCGAGCTGACGCAGGCCGGCGCGTTTCGCCCTTAATTCTTCAATACTAAGACCGTGCTCAGCTAAATCGCGAAGAAAAGCCGGCACGCCCTTCCCCTCAACCTTTTGACTGACGATGAACCCCCGGCGAAAGCCGCCGAAGCGCCGCTGCTCGCCAGCCGCTACGGTTAGTGGCACATTAAATCCGGCTTCGGACAACGCCACTCCCTGGCGCCAAGCCTGCAAAGCCTTGGAGCATCTAAACCAATTTTTCCATGCCGCGCTACCCTTGATTGGGTGAAAAATTTTAAGGAATAAATCGAGATTGCTCCCGCCCATTGAAGACGGAACGGAGAGCGTTTGCGGATGTTTTGCCCAAGGCTGCTGATTGACCAGCGCCGTGACTCGCTTTTGCAACTCGTCGTTCCAGGCGCCAGGGTGGACCACCAGTCGCCATTCTCCCAACTCCAACCACCTATATTCAGTCTCGGCGTGCATGGGCGGCGGGATCTTCGGCGTAATTTCTGAGAGCAAGGTCGACCTTGGCGCTGATTTGCTCGGCGGTAATAGATTGCAGACATATCCGGCCGATCGAGCAGGTTCTGCGGTTACAAGGAGCGCAGGCTGCCTGTCCTTGCAGCACATAGTCCTCGAACCCATAAGGTCCGGTTCGATGCGGGCTGGTCGCGCCCCAGAGCGAAATGACCGGCGTCTGCACCGCCGCGGCGATATGCATCAAGCCGGTGTCCGGGCCAAGAGCGATTTTCGCCCGTTCAATTATGCCGATCGCATGGCGCAGCGTTGTCTGCCCGACGAGATTGGTCACGGTGGCGCCTAGCGTTTCGACTTGCTGAGCCAAATCCTGATCTTCTTTGCCGCCCAGCAATACGACGTCGAGCCCATGCTCGCGGCGCAGTTGCGCGGCACATTGAGCCATCTGGGTGGGAAACCACTGTTTACTCTGCCAGCGCGCGCCGACAAAAAACACCGCAAATTTGCGGCTAGTTTTGCTGAGTTGACAGTCGACTCCGGCCCGTTCCTCGGCACTAAGATTAAATCGCCACTCTAAGGGTGCGCGCGGAATCTCCATGTAGTCGATAAACTTAAGATAGTGTTCGAGTTTTGCAATCTCATCGCCGTATCGCGGGATATGCAAATTATTAAAAAGCCAATTGCCTTCCTTGCTGTCGCGCGGGTGAAAGCCAATTCGATGAGGCGCGCCGGACCAGCGGCTAATGATGCCACTTTTCAAATGCCGTTGCAGATCGAGCACCAGGTCAAACCGGCCAGCGCGGATGCGCGCTAAAAACGTCGCCCAAGTTTTCCGCCAGTGCGCCCGGTCGAACAGCAAAATCTCGTCGATAGCGTCGTTTCCCTGCAGCAACGGAAATGCCGCCGGCTCCACGGACCAGGCGAGGAACACACTGGGAAAGGCTCGACGCAGCAAATTCGCCAGCGGCAACCCTCGGGTCACGTCGCCGATGGAGCCGAACAGAACGATTAGAATTCGTTTTGGGTCGAATTTAGGCGTCCGAGCCTCCATGATAAAAATCGAGAAATTCATTCCATGCTGCGGCGGTCAAATAGCGCCGCGCCGGATCGAGCCTGCGCGCCGAACGCAGCAACCGGTTCAAGTTTTTGTTGGCCAGCTCGGGCGACAGCTTGCCTAAAAAAAGCCGCGCCTTATCGAAGTCGATCACATAGCCTTCTACGCCGCTGCCGTTGACGCGAATCAAGATATTTTTTAGGTTTAAATCCGCGTGATAAATTCCTTCGCGATGCATTGTACGCAAGGCATCGGCCGCGGCTTTTAAAATCACTTGAACGCCGATGTGTTGAACCAAATCGCCTTGCAAAGCCGCCCACAGGTCGCTTGCGTCGCGTAGCTCCCGCGTCATCAGCCAGCCGCGGTAAAATGGCCCGCCGACGCGCCGCACACAGGCTGCATACACTTCGACGGTGCGCAGTCCCCGCCGACGCAGTTCTTCGGTAATCGCAAGCTCGCGAAACGGCCGAGGCGGCCAGGTAAAAAACCACTCCCGTGTAAAGCCGCGTAATAGTCCGCCATGGCGGTAGCTGCGCACGAGCGCAGTTTCGCCGTCGCGTAGGCGAATCGCCTGTAGGGCGGCGCGCCCTTGATACTCCCGCTGCTCTGCGCTCGAGGGATTGTCGCGGCAGATCGAACAGTCGATTTCTCCCGCGCGATCTTGGCGAACGATCAGACGATTGCCCTGGGGATCGGTCATTTTTCTAAAACCTTCGGGCACGGCGCCCCAGATCATTTTTTCCGTTAACATTCTTTCCAGCACGGCGGCAACCATACAGATTCGGCGGAATCTCCGCATTATCCGACGGCGTCAGAGGGTCATAAATTCCGGTTGGAAAGACACCGTCAGCGAAAGGATACTGCGTTTTTCACGGCCGAGCAGTTTTTCGACCGCGCGCAACACCGCATCCGGGGTAATTCCCCTTATGCAGTCCTCCGTACCCAGGGGACATCGCCGCCCGCCGTGGGAACCACAGGGCCGGCAGGAAAGATTTTTTTGCACGACGATCGCATCGTTGGAATAGGGATAAAAACCGAGCTCCGGCGTGGTGGCGCAAAATAGCGCGACGGTGGGAATTTTGCGCGCTACCGCGATATGCATGGGAGCGCTGTCATTGGTGATAAAAACCCGGCATCGACTAATCGCCGCCGCCAGCTCGCGCAATCCGATTCGCCCCACCAAATTGACCGCCGCACCGCCGCAGCGTCCTTGAATATCCTCGACGACGCCGGCATCCTCGGCGCCGCCGAAGAGCAGAACCTGACAATCGTACTTGAGGCGCAGTAGCCGAATCAGCGCCGCGAATCCGGTCGTCGACCAGCGTTTTGTCGGCCAGACCGAACCGGGGCTAAGACCGACGATGAAATCATTTTCAGTGACGCCAAGAGCGCGCAGCTTTTGCTCCACCGTGTCTCGCGCGGCCACGCTAACCGGCAATTCGACGGCGCGTTGGCATTGTTCGGGGAGCAAACCGAAAACTCGCAAGACCGAGAGATTTCGCTCGACATCATGAAGCGTCGGATTGCGCTCGGCCCGCTGCTGAAACAAAAACCAGCCGCGGCTCTCACGAAAGCCGATTCTGTGGGGGATTGCGGCGAAGTATAGGATCAATGCGCTGCGCAGGGATTTGTGCGGTGTCAGCGCCAGGGTAAATTTCTTTTCTTTCAATCGGTCGGCCGTGCGGCGCAGCCCCCGCCAACCGCGATCGGCATTTCGCTTGTCGTCCGTGATAATCTCGTCGATGGCTGGATGATCCGCTAACAGCTCCCCGCTCAGGGGCAGACATAACACGCTTAGTTTTTTTACCGGAAAACGGCGCCGTACTTCGCTGATCAGCGGCAGCGTCAGCACCGTGTCGCCGAGAAAACTCGTTTGCAGGATCAGAACGTTTTGCCAGCTGACCGGTGCCATACCCGCTTATAGGTGAATCGCTTCATCGATCAGCATCACCGGGATGTCGTCTTTGATCGGATAGAGCAACCGGCAAGCATCGCAGACCAGCCCGTCGTGGGTCTGGTTGAGATGGATATCCCCCTTGCACTTCGGACAGGCGAGGATATCCAAGAGTTCTTTGCTGATAGCCATCGGTATTCCTCCTAGACTTGCGGCTCGAGTCGCCGGACAAATTTTTGCTGGGTAACTGGCGGTAATTGTAGCCCGTACTCTGGGCTGCTCAATCGCCGTTCAGCGCTGGAACGGCACGAAAGCGTCCCAACCGCGCCGGTAGCTACGCTGGGACTGGATCGGATCGCGGTTGACGAACGGCCGGTAATACATGGGATGGCGCAGGCTTCGGACCTCATGCTCCAGCGCGAATTGCGGCGCGCCGTCTTTCGGATCGACGATGTCTTTAAATCGAAATTGATGATTGCGCACATCTTCGGAAATCAGGCCGCGGTTCATGAGATAACCGTAGGGCCCGGAAAAGTTCGCCACATAAATCGCGACGTGATGACCGTCGTATGGCGCCAGCGGCTTATCGCTCTCGCGAAAGCGTAAAGACTGCACGCGGCCAATCTTGACACGACCGAAGTCGCCCACGGCATCGCGCTCGACGGCCACCGGCGCTTGAAAAACGGATTCATAGAAGCTCAAGATCGGCGCCATGGCGCCCGGCCGCACGAAAAATTCAACCCAGGGTATTCCCAGATTCATATCGCCGAACGCGGCCTGGTTGGGGTAACAGCGATACTGATTGCCCCACGGGCAGGTCGCCGCGATGTGATCAGCGCAGCGCTCGAAAGTAAAATGCGTATCCTTGAGTCCGTCCGCAACCGATTTAAGACGCGCCTCGAGGGCATTGAGATCCGGCACCACCACGCCGATGTGACCATCGATGACCTGGGCTTTTCGCGTCGGCAGGTGAAACTGCTGTTCGCCGACATTGATCCACATATTATTCAATCCCACGGTCAAATAAGGATCCCGCGTAAACCCCATTCCGACGACGTAAAATAGAATAGCCAGGGACTGATCGGGCACCTGAACGTTGATATGTTCGAGGGATATGATATTGCCGACATCTTCTTCGATGTATGCGTTCATTGGACACCTCGAGGTTGAATGATTCTCCAGGATATTAGAGTCAATTCTGGGCTTGCGTCAATCAGGATCAATCGCCCAGACCGCGGAGCCAGTTCCACTCTTCGTTCAAACCCTTTCGCAGACCCACTTTGGGCGAGTACCCGAGCTTAATGCGCGCCAAGTCGAGCCGGGCGCGGGTGTGCCGCACGTCGCCCTTTTGCCGCTCCGATCGTTTGAGCTTCGCCTTGCGCCCGGCGATGTCTTCGGCGATCGCGATCGCCTGCAACAGGCTCACCTGTGAGCCGCCGCCCAAGTTAAACACTTCGCCCCGCCCGGGATAGAGCGCCGCGGCCACCAGGCCGTCGACGATATCGGCGCAGAATGTGAAATCTCGGGTCTGTTCGCCGTCGTCAAAGAGCGGCGCTTCTTCATCGCGCAGGAGCGCGCGCATAAAAATATGAAAAAACATATCCGGACGCTGGCGCGGCCCATAGACGGTAAAAAACCGCAGGGCCACGGTGGGTACGGCGAAAGCCCGCCAATAAAGGTGGCAAAGATGCTCGGCAGCGAGCTTGGTGGCGCCATAGGGAGAAACCGGCCGGGCACCGCCTTCCTCGCGCATCGGCAGGTCATCGGTATCGCCGTACACGGACGAGGTCGACGCGTAAATAAACTTTTCGAGCTTTGAATGCTTTGCCGCCTCAAGCAGGAGCTGGGTTGCCATAATATTGTTGTCCGTGTAGCGGGCGAACTCGGCGCCCCAGCTCGACCGCACGCCGGGCTGGCCGGCGAGGTGAAACACATGGGAAATGTCACGCAGCAAATTTTTCAAATCCAAGCGCAACAGATCCGCGCCGATGAATGTAAACTTGGCGTGAGTGCGGAAAACGGCGAGATTTTGCTCCTTAAAACGGCGCGGATAGTTGTCGAGGAAATTGTCCACGCCGACCACTTCATGGCCGTCGGCAAGCAGCCTTTCCGCCAAATGCGAACCGATAAAACCGGCAACGCCAGTGACAAGCGACTTCATTACTGCGAACGCGCCCCTTCCGTCCTTTGGCAGGCATGTCTGACAATCCAGCGCGCGGCTTTCAACAGATCGCCCGCCAAAGCGGAGGGCGCAGGACCACTTTCCGAGTTCGAGTCATTTTCGGCGGCGATACGCACGGCGGTTGCACCGACTCGTCTTGCCAGCTCCATGTCGCCTTTTTTATCTCCAACAACGTAGGACGCCGTCGGATCAAGTCCAAGTTCCACACAAGCGCGCTCGATCATACCGGTGTTTGGCTTGCGGCAAGCGCACTTAAGTCGATAAGCTCCATTCCCTTCCGTCGGATGGTGCGGGCAATAATAAACCCCGTCCAGATTTACCCCGCTTCGCGCCAGCTCCGTCGCCAGGGCGTCGTGAATCCGGCCGAGCTCATCTTCCGATAACCAGCCACGGGCCACCGCTGATTGATTTGTTACCATCACGAGCTTGAAACCAAAATTTCCCAAAAGCACCAGAGCCTCCGGCACCCCGGGTAAAATTTCCAATTGATCGACGCGCCGCAGATAACCCACCTCGCGGATCAGCGTGCCGTCACGGTCGAGAAACACAGCGGCGCCGCGCGCCAAAGCCATCATGCGACCCGGCTTTCCGCCTGTCGTAGCTTGGCAACGATGGCGTCGACCAGCGCAACGCCGTTTTCCACGGACATGGCGATCCGCAAGGCCAACAAACGGTCTTTAGCGAAGGGGAAACGGTTGAGCTTCACAATATCCTTCTCGGTCGTGATGATCAAATCCACCAGCCTCGCCATGCGGCTGATCTGTTGCCAGTCACCGGTGGTGTAAGAATGATGGTCGGGAAATTCGAGGGTCTCGACGATCTCGCCTTCCCATTCATGGATCAGGCGGTAGAAACCTCTGGGATCGCCTACGCCTGTGACGGTGAGTATTTTGCTGCGATAGATCATGGAAAGGGGAAATGTTTTCAGTTGCGGCGCGCCAAGACCGATGAGGCAGACCGGACAAATTGCTCCGGAAAACGCTGCGCCGGCGCGGTCCGTGGGAATCGCCCGCTTCCATTCGTCATGACTTCCGGTCGTCAAAAAAAAATCGGCGCGCCGGAGATTTTTTCGCGGCTCGCGGAATGGTCCGGCCGGAAGCATCCGCCCGGAGCTGTCCGATCCTAAAAGCAAGAGGTCCACAGCCCTTTTTACCCGGCGATGTTGGAATCCATCATCGAGAATAAAGACATCGACATCAGTCACACGCAAAAGCGCGGCGGCAGCTGCGCTGCGATTGCCGGCGATGCCGACGGTCTCGCCGTAGAGCTGAGCCATCATTAACGGCTCATCGCCCGACTTAAGCACGTCCAAATCGTTTTGGGACGGCATCGCCGCTTCGGCCCGCGGCTGGACGACGACCGGTCGGGTCTCCTTGCGACGGTAACCACGGCTCAATATCCCGACTCTATACCCTCGTTCCTTCAACGCCTGGGAAAGCCACAGACAGGTGGGAGTTTTACCGGTGCCGCCCACCGTGAGGTTGCCCACACTAATCACCGGTCGGGGCAAATATGACGACTGTAGCCAGCCTAGCTTAAAGAAGGCATTACGGAGCTGAACACCGATAACGTAAACCCATGAAAGCGGCAACAAAAAAAACCACAGTAGCTTTCCCCGTCCGCCCCTCCATTCCCACACCTCTCGAGCCAACGCGTCCGTCATAGTCGCTCAACAACTGCCTCCGCTGTCAACGCGATCTGCACAAGTTCAGGCTCACAAATAACGCTCAGCCAACTGCAAGTTGCCAGCAAAGGCGTTTTGATTGGCGCCAACCACTTGCAAAGCGCTTTCGCCCATGCGCCGGCGCTTATCCGCGTCGAGCAATAGATCTACTAAAGCCCGAGCCAGATCCGCCGCGCCGCGCACCTCGATGGCCGCTCCTCGTTCTTTCAATTCCTCGGCAACCGCCTTGAAGTTGGTCATAAATGGACCAAACAAAATCGGCTTGCGCAAGCACGCCGGCTCCAAAACATTATGGCCGCCGACATCCACCAGGCTGCCGCCGACAAAAGCGATATCGCCGGCGGCGAAAAAATCCGCCAGCTCACCCACCGTATCGAGCAACAAAACATCCTGGGCGAAATAACGATCGGCGCTTAAGCAGCTTTTGCGTTGAAAGGCAAAGGAGCTATTGACCAGCAGCCTTTCCACTTCGGCAAAGCGCTCGGGGTGCCGCGGCGCCAAAACCATTGAAAGCTCGGGACACTCCTTGCGCGCCGAGCGCAGCGCTTCGAGCAAGATCTCCTCCTCGCCGCGATGCGAACTCCCCGCCACCAGCAACTGCCGACGCGGATCGCGCGCCAAGGCGAGGCGCTGGCCATTGCCATTGAGGGGGCGCGAGGCATATTTCAGACTCCCGACCACCGTCACTTTACCCGGCGCCGCGCCGAGCTTGACCATGCGTGACGCGTCAGCCGGTGACTGCATGCCTATGACCGTGAAAAATCTCAGTGCGCGCCGGAATAAACCGCGAAACAACCAATAACGCGAGAACGCCTTTTCGGATAGCCGTCCGCTCAAAAGCAACGTCGGCACACCGCGCCGATAGGCTTGATGCAGAAGATTGGGCCAGATCTCAGTCTCGACGATCACCAGCAGGGACGGATCGAAAACAGTCAGGGCCCGGCGCACCGCCCAGAAACAATCCAAGGGCAAAAAAATGGCCGAATCGACACCCGTGATTTGCCTGGCGACTCGATTGCCGGTAGCGGTAAACGTCGATACCAGCACCTTGCGCCCCGGCACCCGCGCCTTGAGCTCCCGCACCAGCGCTTCGGCGGAGCGGACCTCCCCCACCGAAGCCGCGTGGATCCAGACCGGCCTCGCTGATGCGAATATTTCCCTAATGCTGCGTGGATAAAGCCCTAAACGCTGGCCGAGGCCGGCTCGATAGCGTTCGCCTAGAAACAACACCAACGGCACTAAGGGCAGCGCGAGCACAAAGACCCCGGCCAAGGCTAAATTATAGCTCAAATACCACATGGCGCGGCTGCAACTCAGTGCAGGACCTCTCGTTCCTCGGATTGCCGTACTTCTAAGGCTTGAATCGCGTAGAGGCGGCTGTACTCGCCGTTTTTGTGCAGCAGCTCATCGTGGCGGCCTTCCTCGGTGATCGCCCCATCCACCATGACGACGATACGGTCCGCCTTGCGGATGGTCGACAAGCGGTGCGCAATGACGATGGTCGTGCGCGTCGCCATGAGAGTCTCCAAGGCATCCTGCACTGACCGTTCCGATTCCGCGTCCAACGACGAGGTTGCCTCATCGAGGATTAAAATCGGGGCATTTTTCAGCAGTGCGCGGGCGATCGCCAGACGCTGGCGCTGCCCGCCGGAAAGTTGCATGCCCATTTCGCCGATTACCGAATCGTAACCGTCCGGCAGCGTCGAAATGAACTCGTGGGCGTTGGCCGCGTTCGCTGCTGCGATGATGTCCTCCATCCGCCGCGTAGGCTCGCCGTACGCAATATTATTTCTTATAGAATCGTTGAATAGAAAGGTATGTTGAGTGACGATGCCAATCTGCTCGCGCAGCGAGCGTACGGTCAAATCCCGCACATCGACGCCGTCGATCGTCACCGAGCCACCATTTACGTCATATAATCTCGGAATCAGATCGACCAGCGTACTCTTGCCTACGCCGCTCATACCGACCAGCGCGATCATCTGCCCCGCTTCGATCGTCAGATCGATGTTTTTTAACACCGGCGTTTCCTTGTAGGCAAAGCTAACTCTGTGGAGCTCGATGCTTTGCGAGAACGGCTGGGCGACTTTCGCATCGGGCTTGTCGCGAATTTCCGGCGTTTCATCGAGGATCTCAAAGACTCTCTCGGCACCGGCCAATCCTTGATGCACCTGGGTGTAGGTCCGAGCTAGCCCTTTAAACGGGCCATACATCAAAAACATCGCGGCCATGAAGGCCATAAACTCGCCCTGAGTCCGGGCGCCGCCGACGACGCTCCAGCCACCGTACCAGACCACGGCGCCGATACCGAAGGAAGCCAGCAACTCCATCGATGGGGCGACAAACGCCTTGATCCGGCTGGCGCGCAGCGATTGTTTGAACAGCCGCCAATTTTCCTGCTGAAATCGTTGATCCTCGTAGCGCTCCATACCAAAGGCTTTGACGATCCGATTGCCCTGAATGCTCTCTTGCAAAAGCGCCGTCAAGTTTCCAGTGCTAATCTGGCCGCGTCGGGTAAATCCTTTGATTTTTCGGCTCAGTCGCATGATCGGCAACACCGACGCAGGAAAGACAAAGAAAGCCATGGAGGCCAGCACCCAGTCCTTCATGAATGCCACCACCACCAGGGCAACCAACGAAACCGAGTCCTTCATGAATGAGGCCAAGGCGTCGGTGATCGAGTAGCGCAAAAGCTGAACGTCGCTATTGACCCGTGCGATCAGCGTCCCGGTGGGATGTCGGTAGAAGAAGGAAACCGAAAGCGATTGAAAATGACGGTTGAGCGCGTTGCGAACGTCGTTGACGATGCGCAAGCCGACGTAATTGGTCAAGTAACTCTGGCCAAAGTTCATCAAACCGCGAAACGCGAAAAGACCGACGATTAATATTGGCAGATATTTGAGCGCGTCGGGATCTTTCTTGGTGAATACATCGTCGATGATTCGCTGCACCAAAAACGGCAGCGTGCCGTCGGTGGCGCCGAAACAGACCATGCAGACCATACCGAGGATAAAAAATGGCCATAGGTAAGGCTTCAAATATTTCAGTAAACGAAGGTAATTATTCACGTTACAACGCTTTCTTATGCTAGCATGGCGATGGCGAGATCGGCGACTCGCTCGTCCGCGCCGGGTCCGCCCAGGCGCTCGCGCAATTGCGCCAATTTTTTCGTAATCCCGGAGCGAATCTCCGGGTCGTCGAGCAACACGCGGCTCTCGGCGGCGATCCGTTCCGGATTGACATCGCTTTGAATCAGTTCAGGGACCACGCGCTCGCCGCAAATTAAATTCACCATGCCGATATATTTCACGCGCACGAGCATCCGGGCGATAGCGTAGGTCAACCAAGACAAGCGGTAAACGATAATCATCGGCCGGCCGAGCAAGCCGGTTTCCAGCGTCGCCGTACCGGAGGCAGTCCAAACCAGGTCGGCCGAGTGGATCGCGTCGTAACGCTGGCCCTGAACTACGGGGATCCGCAACACAGGATTTTCCAGAGCCTTGCCCACCTTTACCGCATCGATTGTGCTGGCGCACACACAAAAAAACTGCATTTCTCTCTCTCGACTCAGGCGCACCGCGGCATCGCGCATCGCTGGCAAATGACGGCTAACCTCCCCATCCCGGCTGCCGGGTAATAGTGCAATGGCCGGCTTGGTCGGATCGAGCCCGATTTTGCGCAAGGTCGCCTGGCGATCTTCTTTCACGCTTACCGAATCCAGCAGCGGATAACCGACGAACGTGGCCTTGACACCGTGGCGTTCATAAAAATTTGCTTCAAAGGGAAAGATCACCGCCATCTGATCCACCCAGCGCGCGATCTGCCGCACGCGGCCTTTGCGCCAGGCCCAAATCTGCGGGCTCACATAATACAGTACCGGAATCCGCAACGACTTGGCGATGCGCGCCAAGCGCAAATTGAAATCGGGAAAATCAATTAATACCAAAAGATTCGGCCGGCGCTCCTTTAACACCCGCTTGAGCAACCGATAAGCGCGCCAGAGATTGCCGAAGTTGCCGAACAATTCCACCAAGCCCATTCCGGTTAGCTGCGCCACGCTGAAAAGCGCCTCGAAGTCCGTTCGTTGCAACCGCTCGCCGCCCACGCCGTAAATCTTCAGAGCTGCATCGCGCTTGTGCAACGCTTCGACCAGATGGGCGCCGTACGCGTCGCCGGAAGCTTCTCCGACGACCAGCATGATTTCTTTTTTCAATGGCGCCACGAATCTCAGAGCTGGGCGCTGATCAGCGAGGCGATTTCAAGCGCGCGTAATCCTTCGGCCCCTCCGACTAACGGCATCGTGCGCGTCCTGACACATTCCAAAAACGAGTCGATTTCATCGGCCAATGCATCGCCATCCTTGATCTCGATGTTTTCGGCGCGGATATCCAGCCAGCCGCCACCCGGCGGCGGCTTGTGATAGATCTGCGCCCGGCGCTGGTCGTAGTCGATCGAAATATACGCGTCGGGTTGAAAAAAACGAATCTTGCGCTCGCGCTTGATCGACACTCGGCTCGAGGTCACGTTGGCGATGCAGCCATTGGCAAAATTGATGCGCGCATTGGCGATATCCGGCTTGTCGGTAAGAACCGGCACGCCCACCGCTTCCAGCCGCGAGACGGGCGACCGCACCAAACTGGCGATCACGTCGATGTCGTGAATCATCAGATCCAATACCACGTCGACGTCGGTGCCGCGCTCGACGAACGGTGCCAGACGGTGGCATTCGACGAATTTAGGCTCATTGATGACACCTTCGAGCCTACGAATCGCCGGGTTGAAGCGTTCCAGGTGGCCCACCTGTAGAATGACGTTTCTCGCCTTGGCCGACTCCACCAATAACCGCGCCTCGCCGATATCCGCGGTTAACGGTTTCTCGACCAAGACGTCGATGCCGGCTTCGATAAAATCGCGCGTCACTTGATAATGAAAACGGGTCGGTACGGCGACGCTGACGCACTGCACTTTCCCGAACAGGGCGCGATAATCGGTCAGTGCCTCAACACCGACCGCGGCGCCGATCTCTCGCGCCCGCGCCGCATCGCTGTCGACCACGGCAATCAGCTTCGCCTTGGATGATGCAGCATATTTTTCGGCGTGATATTTGCCGAGATAGCCAACCCCCACGACCGCCGCCGCCACACTCTTTGCTGCCATAGACACCCGCTCCTAGCCACTCACCCCGACCACCGAGATACCGTACAACTCCGCTTGGCGCAAAAGGCTATCCTTATCCAATAAAATCGTCTTGCCCGCCTCCACCGCCAAAATCGTGGCGCCAACTTGGTGCAGGCAATCAACAGTATCGACGCCCACAGCGGGAACGTCAAAGCGCAGATCTTGCTGCGGTTTGCTCACTTTGACCACCACGCAACCCGACTTCGCCAAACTCCCGCCGCGTTGGATCGCCGCATCGGTACCTTCCACCGCTTCCACCGCCAATATTACCCCCTGCTTGACCACTACGGTTTGGCCAATGCCCAAGCGGCCGATTTCTTTCGCGATATGAAATCCCAATCTGATATCGGCCCACTCCTCCCGGCGCGGCGCCCGTTTGGTCAGCACCCCTTCGGCAGGAATAAAATGCGACAGGCAAAGGGTCGACGCCACAATCTGAATGCCGTCAGAAGCGAGCTCGTCGGCGATGCCGCGCAACAAGGCGTCGTCGTCCCGGCTGCGGCGTTTGGCCAGAAAACGCGTGCCGCGCAGGTCGGGGCGAAAGTTGCCGAACAACTTTACCTTGCGAATGCCGCCGGCCATGACCGCTTCGGTAACACCTGCGCGCTGGAAAACGCGTATAATCTTGCCGAGCTGGCCGACGTAAACCCAGGTGACCGCATCGGTGACGCGTTCGATCGTCTCGTCGGTTTCACCGCGGTGCGCCACCGCGATCACCACATAGCCGGCCCGCTTTGCCTCCTCGGCAAAGATCAACGGAAATTTTCCGTTACCGGCGATCAGACCAAGTTTTTTCACGGCACAGACTGACTTGCATGTAGTGAATTACCCGCGCTCGATTCCTATAGCCATTTCAGCGACAGACTCCACGCTGGGACTGAGCAATGAAAGCGATAAATTTTTCAATTTCAGGAAGCGCCGGCAACTCTCGCCGAATTTTTTCAAGCGCCGCTTCGGTTCTGAGCTTGGAGTGAAACGCAATCCGGTAAGCTTTGCGAATCGCTCCAATTACCGACTTGTCGACGCCGCGCCGCTTGAGACCCTCGAGATTCAAGCCGCGCAGCCGGGCTCGGTCGCCGGTGGCGTTGCAATAGGGCGGAACATCTTTGGAAACCATCGAACCGGCGCCCAGTATGGCGCCACTGCCGATGCGCACGAACTGATGAATCCCGACCAAGCCGCCGACGATGACCGAGTCCTCGATGGTCACATGCCCGCCGAGCGTGGCGCCGTTGGCGATAACATTGCGGCTGCCGACACGGCAGTCGTGAGCAATATGGCAATACATCATCAACAGATTTTGATCGCCCACGTAAGTCATCATACCGCCGCCGGTGGTGCCGGGATTGAGTGAAACATATTCACGGATGATGTTGCGATCGCCGATCACCAGTTCGCTGGGTTCACCTTTGAATTTGAGATCCTGCGGTATTGAGCCGACGCTGGCAAACGGAAATACAACGTTGCCTTGGCCTAGGGTCGTCTGGCCTTGCAGCACCGCGTGCGCCGAAATCTTACTTCCCTTGCCGATCTTGACGCCGGCGCCGATCACCGCATAGGGGCCGACTTCAACTTCACTGCCTAATTCCGCGCGCGGATCGATAATCGCGGTTGGGTGCACCCGGCTCATCGACTAAGACTCCTTTTAGGCCAGGTCCACTTCCATGGCGGAAATCTCCGCCTGGGCCACCACTTTGCCCTCCACCGTGGCGGTCCCTTGCATCTTCCAATAAGAGCCGCGACGTTTGAGACAAGTGAGCTCCATGCGCAATTGATCGCCCGGCTCCACCGGCCGCTTGAATTTGACGTTGTCGAGACCGGTAAGGACAAAAACTTTATTATCCGCGGTGCCGCCGCGAGCGTTGTGAGCAAAAATGGCGCCGACCTGGGCCATCGCTTCGCAAATCAAAACCCCAGGCATCACTGGGTGGTGTGGGAAATGGCCCTGAAAAAAATTTTCGTTGATTGATACGTTTTTGATACCGACAACCTTTTCATCGCCGTGAATCTCGATGATCCGATCGACCAGCAAAAAGGGATACCGGTGCGGAATATTTTTGAAGATCTCATTAACGTCCAGCATCGCGATCGATCTCCTTTTCACCGCCCTTGATAATCTGCGCGACCTCTCTTTCCAAATGGCGCACCGCCCTCCACAGCGACGGCAACTGCGGCAATAAAGTCATGACCTTGAGCCACTCGCGATGCGGTGCCGCGGCGATGCCCCCGGAAAGCACGGCACCCGGAGGAACCGACTTGGGAACACCGGACTGCGGGCCAACGGTCGCCCCGTCGCCTATTTGAATATGATTGACCACGCCAACCTGCCCCGCCAAAGTGACGTTTTTACCGAGGCGGGTGCTGCCGGCGATTCCCGCCTGGGCCGCGACCACGGAATGCTCACCGACAACTACGTTGTGGGCAATTTGCACCAGGTTATCGATCTTCGCTCCCCGTCCGATGAGTGTTTTGCCCAGTGTCGCTCGATCGACGGTTGTATTGGCACCGATCTCGACGTCGTCTTCGACGATGACGACACCCATTTGCGGGATCTTAACCCGCCCTGGACCCGCGCCCGCGTAACCGAAGCCGTCGCTCCCGATGACCACACCGGCGTGCAGGATGACTCGATCGCCGATCCGGCAGCCCTCCCGAATGACGACGTTAGGATGGAGCATGCAGCCGGAGCCGATCTCCGCGTCCGCGCCGATAAAGACACCGGGAAAGAGCACCGATCCATGACCTATTTTCACTCGGGCGTCGACGAACACGTAGGGAAATACCGTGATGTCATCGGCGAGCTCGGCACTGCTATCGATATGGGCTGCCGCGCTGCGCTCGCGGCTAAACTGCGGTCCCCGGGAAAAAAATTTTAGTATTTTTGCAACGGCGACGTAAGGATCAGCCGCTTCGATGAAGTTAAGCGACCCGAAATCGGCGCTACCGGCAACGCCCTGGCCAATTATCACGGCGCTGGCTTTACACTGCGGGAGAAATTTCTGATAACGTGGATTGGTGAGAAAAGTGATATCTCCTGGACCTGCCTCGTCAATCGCGGCTACTTTGTGAATAACGACGCTGCCGTCACCGATAACTCTCCCCTCGACGTGACTGGCTAATTCGCTCAGTGATTGACTGATCCCCACTTATTTTTTTGCCCGGTTATTGTACGTCTCAATGACCTTGCTCGTAATATCGATGCCTTGATCGCTGTATAAAATCTGCGAGCGTTCAAGGATCAGTGTGAACTTATCGGCCTTCCCGACTTCGTTGACGATTTTCTCCAAGTCCTTGAGAATAGCGGACATCATCTCATTGTTCTTGTTCCGCAGCTCTTGTTGATAATCCGACATTCTGCGCTGTAAATTGACTGAACGCTTCTGAAAATCCGCCTCGATGTTGCGCCGCTCCTCCTCTTTTAGAAGCGGGCCCTTTTTTTCCAGATCATTTTTTATTCGTTCGAGGTCTTGGCGTTCCTTGAAAATATCGGCTTCAGCCTTTTTTACCTGGGCTTGAAATCGATCTCTGGCTTGTTTCCCGGCTTGCGATTCGGAAATCACCCGTTGAATATCGATAAAACCGATCTTGATCTTGTCCTGCGCGTAGCTTGCCGTGCAAGAAAAGACCAGCATCCCGACAATCAGCCAGTACTTCACTCAAACCTCCGAGGAATAATTTTTAAAATTTGCGGAATGACAGTTCCTTCAAGGCTGACTGCCAATCGAGAACCCGAGCACAGAAGTCTCATCCTCGGGCTTTTTATTAAGCGGGAAACCAAGCTCTACGCGGAGCGGACCGAATGGAGACATCCATCTGACCCCGGCGCCGACGGAGCGTCTCATGTCGCCAAAACTGAATTTTTCAGAATCGCCAAACGCGTTGCCCATATCGAAAAACGCCACGCCGCGAATCCCGTACTTCTCCATGATCGGAAACAGCAATTCGGTATTCATCACCACGGCCTTCTCGCCGCCGACCACGTCGGTGCCGTTGCAAGTTTTTGGAGTACTGGGATCGTTGTCGTCATCTCTAACAACCCGACGGAACGCGTGGACCGATGCTCCGTTCTGTGAAGCCGCGAATCGAATTGATCCCGCCGAGGAAGTAGCGCTCAAACAGCGGCAGATCCTTCTGCCCGTCACTTCGCTTAGCTAAACCGATGCCATAACCCAGCGAGCCGCCCAATGCCAAAACGTACGCGCCACCCCAGTTGGGATCCTTAAGCAAAGGATAGTGCCAGCGACCGCTCAAATCTGATTTTATAAATCGGGTGTTGCCGCCCAAACCGGCCATCTTGATTGAGAACGCCGACTTCGTACCCTCGGTGGGCGCAAAGAAATGATCGCGGCTATCGTAGGTGATTCCGGGGGTGACGCTGCTGGTCAACGAAGTGCCTTCTTCACTCTTGATCGAATCGGGTGCCGATGAAGAGTCGACTCCGCTAATATTATCATGAGTTAAATCGTACGAAACCCCGCCACGCATATAATCCCACATGGTTATCGGTTCGTCACCGGGCAATACATCCGAGCCCCGTGTATCGGCAGGAGCTGCGCCAAAAAACGGCATCCGGAAATATTTCAACGGATAGCTCGAATTTACCCCGAAGCCTATCTTACGCTCGTTGAAGTCGGTATATTCCCGCTTCGTATTGAATGCTTGCAGCCCTACGCCCACCCTTGAGTCTCTAAAATAGGGATCGTTGGCGCTGAGAACAAAGTCTTGCCGCCTCGAGCCTATACTGAAACTGCCGTTTACGCCTTGGCCGCGGCCCAAAAGGTTTTTTTCTGAGACGTTGGCATTAAACAGGATACCGTCGCCGCTGCTATAACCGGCGCCGACCTGGAACGTCCCCGTGGGCCCTTCCTTCACGTCAACCAACACGTCAACCGTGTCTGGCTGTTGGGTCTTTTTGGTGGTTAGTTGCACGTCTTCGAAATAACCGGTTCTTTGCAGCGCGTTGCGGCTCTGGGTGATCTTGTTGCTGGAAAAAAGTTCCTGCTCGTTGGCAAGCAACTCGCGCCGCACCACCTTGTCGCGGGTTTTGGTATTTCCCGCCACTAAAACGCGATTGAAATAAACCGGCGGCCCCCTAGTAATCACCAGCGCAATGTCGACGGTTTTCTGAGTCGAATTGACGTTCGTGACCGGGTCGACTTGGACAAAAGCAAAGCCTTTATTCGAATACATATCCGATAACGTCGTGACGTCTTCGCGCAGCCGGCTACCGCGGAAAATCTGACCGGTGGTGAGCTTGACGGATTTGAGGAGCTGCTTGCCGTCTTGAATCAAATCGCCGCCGATTTCGACCTTGCCGACGCGGTATTGCGCGCCTTCATGAATACGAAAAACGACTTCTAGACCGTCGCGTGCGCGCAAAATCACCGGGTCGTCGATCTTATGGTCGACGTAGCCGTTGTCATTGTAAAAATTCGATAGAATCGCCACATCGTTAGTGAGCATGTCGCGATCGAGCACGCCGCGATGGGTTATAAAAGAAAAAATCCATTCTTCTTTGGTCGCAATCTGATCTTTCAGTTCGCTCGCCGAGAACGCCTTGTTTCCCTCAAAGGAAACCTTCTTGATCAACAATCGCCCGCCCTCAATGATATCGAGCGTAACCACAGCCTGGTTGTTGGGCTCCACAGTAACGGCGTAGTCGACGGCCGCGTTGACATAACCTTGCTCGCTATAAAGTTTGCGGACTTTTTCAACGCCTTCGGCGACCTTGGCGCGGTCGAGAATCGTGCGCGGACTGACACCGAGCGCCGTCTCGACCTTTTCGCGCGACACCGCGGACGCGCCTTGAATTTTTAACTCGCGTACATAGGGCTTCTCTTTGACCGCGTAGGTCAATACGCCGTCGGGCGAAAGGTCAGCTCGCACATCGTCAAAAAAGCCCATCCGGTAAATTGCCTTGACGTCTTGCTCGACGGTGGCGGAGTTAAAGGCCTCGCCCGGCCGGCTTTTCAAATGAAGTCGAATGCCGTCGTCCTCAACTCGCAAATTACCGCTAATTTTTACTTCTTTAAGGGTGACATTTTCTTGGCTAAAAGCGATCGAGCCCGACCCGAAACCGAACAATAGGGCGAGCAAGAAACAGGGAAAACTGAAAATAGTTTTTGCGGTTCTGATACGGTCCATCGGCGCTCTGAGAAAGACTTTCAATGAGGCGGTCAAATGTTTCAATTTATTTAGCAAATACCGATACTTTTGTAAAGTCAAACCGATTCGGTTTTTAGCCGAGTATAAGTTCTCCCGCTTTGAGTTCAACCAGCCGGCCAATTTTTTCGGCAAATTCCCGGTTGTGGGTCGCGACCACCAAGGCAATCTTATATTCTTGGTTAAGCCGAAAGAGCAACTCCTGCACCTCCTCACCGATACGCACATCCAGTGATCCGGTAGGCTCATCGGCGAGGACCAGCCGGGGTTTCAAAATCACCGCGCGCGCGACGGCCACCCGCTGCTGCTCCCCGCCCGAGAGCTTTCCCGGCCGGTGGCTCATGCGATCTTTGAGGCCGACCAATTCCAGAAGCTTTTCCGCTTCGCCTTTGGCGCTGGCGGTTTCGATTCCCTGAATCAAGGCGGGGAACATGACATTTTCCAGGGCGGAAAAATCAGGCAAGAGATAATGAAACTGAAAGACAAAGCCGATCTCGCGATTGCGAAATTGACAGAGCGTCGCTTCGTCGTCCAACGGCAACTCCTTGCCGGCGTAAAAGATCTTGCCACTGGTGGGCCGATCGAGGGTGCCGAGAACATGAAGCAAGGTGCTTTTGCCGACGCCCGATTCGCCGACAACCGCCAAACGCTCCCCTTCGGCTAAATCCAGATTCAAGCCGCGCAAAACTTGAATTTCGACGCCGCCCTCAAAAAACGACTTATAGAGGTCGCGCACGGCGAGGAAATTATTCATAACGGATGATTTCCACCGGATCGAGCTTGGCGGCTTGACGCGCCGGATAGATGCTCGCCAGCAGACACACCACGAGAGAAGCCAAAGCGACGAGAATAAAATTGCTAAAATAGATTCGCACGGGAACCGTGGAAATGAGAAACACCCCGTCGGGCAGCTTAAACTGATATTGTGAGATCAGAGCGCAAACCAGGAGACCCAGGACCACGCCGGAAACCGTCCCAACGATACCTATCAAACAACCCTTGAGCAGAAAGATCTTGCGGATGCTCCGTTGCGAAGCTCCCATCGAGCGCAGGATGGCGATGTCCTTTTTCTTTTCCATGACGACCATCACCAAAGTCGAAACGATATTGAAGGCGCCGACCAAAACCATCAGCAAGAGAACCAGAAAATAGACCGTCTTCTCCAGCTGAAGAGCGGAAAATAGATTGGGCCAGAGCCGCGTCCAATCTTCAGCCAAATAGGGAAAGCCTAAATCGCGCTGGATCTGCTCGGCGATCTGGCGGGATTGATTGACGTTTCGAACGCGCATCTCAATATTGGTGACGGCATTGCCGAGATCGAAAAATTTTTGCGCCTCGGTAAGGCTCATAAACACCAACGTCGAATCGATTTCACTCATCCCCGTCTTAAGGAGACCGACCACGACAAACCGCCGTACTTTAGGGATCACGCCGATCGCCGTGGGGCTGCCCAGCGGGGACACGACCTGCACCGGACTGCCGAGAAAAACCCCGAGCTGGTTCGCCAGCCGCTCACCCAAGATAATTCCGGGAAGGAGAACCTTGCGGCCTTCGACCAGAATCGGATGTTGGGTCGTGAGAGCAGCCAGGCTGCCCTCACGAACAAAGCCTTGCACGTTGACCACCCGGTTCACCCGCTCCGGATCAACGCCGCGCACCACCACACCGGAGACGCGCGAGCCCGCGGTGAGCATCACTTGCCCGTAAATCGTCGGCGACACTGCCACCACGCCGGGCTCTTTCGCCACCCGCTGCGCCAACTGCTCATAGTCGCCCATCGGCTCGCCCGACTTCACCAGCGCGACATGCGCATTAATGCCGAGTAAACGATCCCGCAAGGTCTCCTCGAAGCCACTCATGACCGACATCACCACGTTTAATGTCATCACGCCGATCATGACGCCGAGCACCGAGATCACCGTAATCAGCGAGATGAAAGTCTCGCGCCGTCGCGCCTGTAAGTAGCGCAAACCGATGAACAGTTCGTAATTCATTTTCACGGCACTCCGATTAACGTTGCTTGCGCAGCAAGGGGAATAGAATCACGTCGCGAATCGACGGCGAATTGGTAAAAAGCATCACCAGGCGGTCGATGCCGATCCCCTCACCCGCGGCCGGTGGCAGGCCGTATTCAAGGGCGCGCAGGTAATCTTCGTCGATCGGATTCGCCGTGTCGTCGCCCGCGGCGCGCGCAGCCATTTGTTCAAGAAAGCGCTGGCGTTGATCGGCCGGATCGTTGAGCTCGGAGAACGCGTTGGCCAACTCGCGTCCGGCAATATAAAGCTCGAAGCGATCAACCATGGCCGGGTTTTCCTCGTTCTTGCGCGCTAGCGGCGACACTTCAATGGGATAACCCGTAACAAAGGTCGGCTGGATCAGCTCCGCTTCAGCCACTTCTTCAAAGACCTCCACGAGCGCGTTGCCGTAGGTCGCGCTCAAATCGATCCGCAAATCCTTGCGCGCGGCGAAGCGCCGTAACCCGTCCAGAGTGTCGACCTCTTCCTTAGTCGCGCCGCCATGCGCGATGATCGCTTCCGGAATTGTCAGCCTAAGCCAGGGCCGAGTGAGATCGATCGAATGCTCGCCGTACGTGATTCGCGGCCCGCCACAGACCTCCCTGGCGAGGGTGACGAAAAGATCCTCGGTGAGTTCGATCAAATCCTCGAAGGTCGCATAGGCCTGGTAGAATTCGACCATGGTAAATTCCGGATTATGGCGCACCGAGATGCCTTCGTTACGAAAATTTCGATTGATTTCGAAGACCCGCTCAAAGCCGCCAACCAGCAGCCGTTTCAAAAACAACTCCGGTGCCACCCGCAAATAAAGATCCATATCGAGGGTATTGTGGTGCGTGATAAACGGCCGGGCAGCCGCCCCGCCTGGGATCGATTGCATCATCGGCGTTTCAACTTCGAGAAAGTCCCGGTCTTCAAAAAAAAGCCGGAGCAACCGCACCACCTTCGAGCGCTTCTCAAAAACTTCGCGCACCTCTGGGTTGACCATCAAGTCAAGATAGCGTTGGCGATAACGCGCCTCGACGTCGGCCAGGCCGTGCCACTTCTCCGGCAAGGGCCGCAAACATTTGGTCAGCAAACACACTTCTTCGGCTGCCAGCGTTAGTTCCTTGGTTCGGGTGCGAAAGAGATGACCGCTCACCCCGACGATGTCGCCCACATCCAGACTGCGAAACAGCGTGTACCCTTCCTCACCCACGCCGGCCTGCTGGATATACACCTGCAAGCGCGCGCGCCGGTCTTGAATGTGGAAGAATGACGCTTTCCCCATCCGACGGATCGTCACGACTCGTCCGGCCACCCGAAAATTCTTGGGCGCCGACGCCAACGCTTCCTCGTTGGCCTCGGTGAATCTGGCCACGATCGCCGCCGCTGAATCCGTCGGCTTGAAGTCATTGGGATAAATCGCTGCGCCTGAAGCCCTCAGCTTCTCGAGTTTTTGTTTGCGGACCTCGACTTGCTCGCTGCTGTCATCGATGGCGTTTGAAGAGTTATCAGCCATTACACGCTCGCATTCTTGCGCCTGCCACGGGGGGCGCGATCGCTAACTCGCTTGGACAGGCAAGGTGGAAGTAATTTATAGCCCGAGATTTTTGCAGATCGTCTGCACCGAATAAGATCGATTCAGCGAATAGAAGTGCAGCCCCGCAACACCGAATTTGATCAATTCTTCACATTGGCCGGTGGCGTATTCAATGCCCATCTCCACCGCGGCGTCGTCATCGTTTTCGACCTTAAGCAGTTCCCTTTCAAGCTTCGCAGGAATCTTGGAACAACAAAGCGCGGTAAAGCGGCGCACCTGCGGCGCCGAAAGAATCGGCAGAATTCCCGGCACGATGGGAACCTTCACACCCTTTTTTCTGAGCTCTTCGACGAAACGGAAATAATCAGCGTTGTCATAGAATAGCTGGGTGATGACCGCGTCGGCGCCGGCGTCGATTTTTTCCTTGAGAAAGCGCAAATCCGCCGCCCGGCTCTCGGCGCGTGGGTGGCCCTCGGGAAAACCGGCGACGGCAACAGAAATACCACCAAGAGCGACGGCCTCGCGAACCAGCTCAATGGCATGGCGAAAGCCATCGGGATGGGGCTGCCAGTCGACCATGCCCAGGGGCGGATCACCGCCCAGCGCGAGTAGGTTTTCAATGTGCTTTTCCTTGAGCCGCGCGAGAATTGCTCGGGCGTCGGTTTTGGACTGGCCAACCACGGTCAGGTGGCACATGACCTCGAGACCGCATTCCGTGTGAATGGCTTCGACCAGTCCGACGGTTTTTTCGCGCGTGCTTCCGCCCGCCCCGTACGTAACAGAACAAAAGCCAGGATTGAGCCTCTTCATGATTTCGATTTCATGAAAGAGGTTTTCCTCGCCCTTTTCTGTCTTTGGAGGAAAGAACTCAACCGAGAGGGTCAACCCAGGTCGGGCGTAGAGGTCGGCCAGCTTCACAGAAATCCTTGATGACTACCTTCGGCGTGTCAATTATTAGCACAATGTTATGCGGGGAACAAATGGCTGGTCAATAAAAAATCAAATTTTTTCCATAGTTATCCCCTGCCGACTCGGTCGCGAACGAGGTTTGGATCGCAGCCGGAGCCAACTTCTGGGGTGATTTGCGCGCGAAGCGCATCGGTATGACGCAGCAAAGCATCCTTGATTTCATCGGGCACTTGGTAAGATTCCAAAGTTTCCTTGAGTATTTGCCGGCGCCGCGCGAAATGGCCGCCCATAATCGGATGGTTTGCGTGCGTACGAGCGAGCGGCCGTCCCTGATAAGCCACGTCGGCGCCGAGAAAATTGGCGGCGAGCTGATATTCGAATTCTTTTATGCGGCGCCGGTCCGCGTTACGAAAGAAAAAACCGATCATGCGATCGGCAAAAACACGATCGATAAAGGAACCGATAATTGCTCGCAGTCGGCTTTCGCCGCCGAGTTTGTCAAATAGACTTTGGGCCATGGAGCTGTTTCGTATGCCAGCGGACGAGATTAATCTTTAAACGGCAATCTTTCACGGGTAAAGGGTAACCAGTATGTAGACTGCGGATCGCGATCTCTACAGCATCCCCAGTTGCAAGCGCGCGGCTTCCGACATCTTGCTCGGATCCCAGGGCGGCTCCCACACGAGATCAATGGTAACGTCGGTCACTCCCGGCACCGCCCGAACCTTGCTTTCGATGTCAGCCGGCATGGACTGTGCCGCCGGGCAATGGGGCGAGGTAAGGGTCATTTGAATCGTCACGGCGCCTTCGGGCGCCACTTTCAAATCATAGATCAGCCCCAACTCGTAGATGTTGACCGGGATCTCCGGATCGAAACAAGTTCGCAGAGCTTCGACGGCTTGCGCCTCGATAATGGTTTGGTTGATACTATCCATAAGCAAGAATCATAGCTGAAAAAATAGTCATTCAATCCCCAATTGATGTTTGGCGTTCGCTGAAATCATGCTTTGATTCCACGGCGGTTCCCAAACCAGTTCGACGTCGGCCTCGCGGATTTCCGGGAGCGCCAGGAGTTTTTTCTTTATATCTTCTTTGAGGAATTCGCCCATGCCGCAGCCCTGCGCCGTCAAGGTAAACTGCACAACCGCTTTATGCCCGCTCGCCGGCAGCGCCTCGACCCGACAATCATAGATCAATCCCAAATCGACGATATTCACTGGGATCTCGGGATCAAAACAGGTGCGTAACTGGTTCCAAACGGTTTCTTCAACGGAAGCGCCAGATAGGGCCGCGCCCGTACCCGCCGCACTGGCATCCCGTAGCTCGGGAGGGCCCAGCGCGTCGCCGTCGCCAGCATCGATACGCGCCATATGTCCGTGATCGGTCATCACGGTAAAACTTGAGCCCAATGCCTGGGTTAGCCACACCGTCGATCCGGCGGCTAGCATTACCTTTGCACCGCTCGGGATCAGAATCGCGGCGCATTCGCGCTTGAGGACGATCGGTTTTTCTTCAGTCATGGCACCGGTTCCCTTCCTCATTGCCGCTCGGAGACCTTACTCGGTCGTCGCCGGGAGGGAGTCCTCCGCAAGCGCCGTGTTGACGGTATGCCACGCCAAGCTAGCGCACTTCACCCGCGCGGGAAATTTGCATACGCCCGAAAGAATCGCCAGCTTGCCCACTTTATCGACTGCTTCCGTGCTAGCCGAATCTCCGGTTAACATCCTGTGAACGTGGTCGAACAGCTCATGGGCCGCCGCCTCGGATTTGCCTTTTAACTCGGCGGTCATCATCGACGCGGAAGCCTTGGATATCGCGCAGCCCGAGCCCTCGAAGCTGATATCTTTAATCATACCGTTTTCGAGCCGCAGATACACCGTGACATGATCACCGCAAAGAGGATTATAACCCTCCGCCTTGCGGTTTGCATCGGTCATCGTGCGGAAATTCCGTGGACTCTTGTTGTGGTCCAGGATGACTTCTTGGTAAAGGTCGTCGAGATCAGACATCAGCAAAAGACTTTCAAGACTCGCTGGATTGCTTTCACCAGCACATCAATTTCCTCTATCGTATTATAAAAGGCAAATGAAGCCCGGGTCGTCGCCGGCACGCCGAAACGCTGCATGACGGGCATCGCGCAATGATGTCCGGCGCGCACCGCGACTCCTTCCTGGTCGAGAATCGTGCCCACGTCGTGGGCATGCACCTGACCTAGAACGAATGACAATACACCGGCTTTTTGTTTAGCCGTGCCGATAATTTTCAGCGCGGGAATTTCGCCGAGCGCTTCGGTCGCATAGCTCAGCAGCTCATGTTCGTGGACGGCAACTTGGTCCCAATCGAGAGCCTGTAAGTAATCGATCGCCGCGCCCAAGCCGATCACGCCGGCGATATGCGGCGTGCCAGCCTCGAATTTATAGGGCAGAACGTTGTAGTGGGTCTTTTCAAAAGTCACCAAGCTGATCATGTCGCCGCCGCCCTGGTACGGCGGCATTTTTTCAAGCAGCCCACAGCGTCCGTACAACACACCGATTCCGGTCGGCCCGAACATTTTGTGGCCCGAGAAAGCGTAGAAGTCGCAGTCTAGATCCTGCACATCGATTTTCAGATGGGGCACGGCTTGCGCGCCGTCAAGCAGCACCGGAACGCCGCGCCCGTGCGCGGTGGCAACCATCTCTTTGACCGGGGCGACGCTGCCGAGAGCGTTGGACACATGGGTCACGGCAACCAGCTTGGTACGCTCATTTAGCAGCCGCCCGTACTCCTCCATGACGATCTCACCGTCATGGTTGATTGGAATCACCCGTAATCGCGCACCCACCTGCTCGCAAACCATCTGCCAGGGCACGATGTTCGAGTGATGCTCCATGGCGGAAACGACAATTTCGTCGCCGGCGCGCAAAAAACTGCGGCCATAACTTTGCGCCACCAGATTGATCGCCTCCGTGGTGCCGCGCACGAAAATAATTTCCTTCTCAAAGCGCGCGTTGACGAAACCCCGGACTTTTTGTCGCGCCGCCTCGTAGGCCGCCGTCGCCTGCTCGCTCAGGAAATGCACGCCGCGATGAATATTGGAGTTCTCTACCGCGTAGTAGCGTTCGAGAGTTTCAATCACCTGGCGCGGCTTCTGACTGGTCGCGCCGTTATCGAAATAGACCAGCGGCTTGCCGTGCACCCGCTGAGCCAGAATCGGAAAATCGGCGCGGATACGCGCGACGTCGAAACCTGCCGAATCAGTTATGGAAGAAATTGCTTTCATCGAAAAATTCACACCCTGCGAAACTTCGACACCAAATAATCATTCAGCCGCCGGCGCAAGAAGTCGATCTTGATTCGCCCCACCACGTCGCTGGCGAACGCAAAGCTTAAAAGACTGCGCGCTTCGTCGAGCCCCAGGCCGCGGGAGCGCAGGTAAAACAGCGCATCGGCATCCAACTGGCCGATCGTCGAGCCATGGCTGCACTTGACGTCGTCGGCGTAAATCTCCAATTGAGGCTTGGTGTTGACCGCCGCTTGCGCCGACAAAAGCAGATTTTTATTGGTCTGGCGGGCATCGGACTTCTGCGCGTCTTTATGAACTATAATCTTACCATTAAAGACCCCGTGGGAGGCGCCGTTGAGAATTCCCTTGTAAAGCTCCAAGCTGGTCGTCCTCGGTTTGACATGCTCGATCTCCGTAAAATTGTCCACATGTTGCTTGCCATCGCCGAGATAAAGGCCATTGAGCACGCACTCGGCGCCTTCGCCGTTGAGCATAACGTGCACATTGCTGCGCACCAGCAATCCGCTCAGAGTTACGGCGTGGGCCGTCAGATGACAACCGCGCGACAAACTCACGTCCAGCGTGCCCATGTGAAAAGCCGATTCCCCTTCGCACTGCAATCGGTAATATTCGACGATCGCATCGGCCTCGGCGACCAATTCGGTCACGGCGTTGCAAAAATATGTCCCGCCGTTCACGCTCGCATAACTTTCAACGATTTTCGCCTCGCTGCCGGCGCCCAGCATAATCAAAGTGCGCGGATGAGCGACGATCTGCCGATCTCTTACGCTCGCGGCATAAACCACGTAGATCGGCTGAGATAGCCGAAAACCTGGCTCCACCACGATCACCGCGCCGTCGTCGAAAAAAGCCGTGTTTAGCGCCACAAAGGCTTGACGTCGATGCTCGGCGTAACGCCCTAAGCGCTCTGGAAGCACCGGGTTATTCCGTTCGATCCAATCTGCCAAAGAGCTTACCCGCACGCCGGCGGGCAAGCTGTCGGTCGACGAGAGTTCCGGCGCATAAACCCCGTTGACGAATACCAGGCGCGGGGCGGCGGCATCGACGCACGCGTGAGACAAAATCTCCCCGACACCGACATTTTTGGCTTCGCCATTGCTGAAAACGAAAGGCAACGACACCACCGGTTCAACGTTGGTATATTTCCAATCTTCGTTTTTTGTCGTTGGAAATCCGAGCGAGGCGAAGCTCGCCATCGACGCCTGGCGCAACTCCTCGAGCCATTCTGGACCGCGGGTTTCTGCCGTCCGGCGCTCTTTGAAGGTGGCTATATAGCGTTCAGCGCTTTGCATTGCTTGCGTCATTTTTAAAGACCCGGGGCGATTCAATGAACCACAGCCACTTCGCCTTTGATCCAATCGTAACCTTTGCTTTCCAACTCAAGCGCCAGCTCTTTGGTACCGGACTTGACGATACGCCCGTCGTAAAGCACGTGGATAAAATCCGGAACAATGTAGTCCAACAAACGCTGGTAGTGGGTGATCACGATCATGGCGCGGTCCTTGCCGCGCAGCGCGTTGACGCCGTTGGCGACGATGCGCAGGGCGTCGATATCAAGACCCGAGTCGGTTTCGTCGAGCAACGCGAGCGTCGGCCCCAACACCGCCATCTGCAAAATTTCATTGCGTTTCTTTTCGCCGCCGGAGAATCCCTCATTGAGCGGCCGGTTGATCAGCGCCTGATCCATTTCGACCAGCTTCATTTTGTCTTTGATGAGCTCCAGAAATTCCATAGCGTCGAGCTCTTCCAAACCCCGGTGCTTGCGCACCGAGTTGAGCGCCGCTTTGAGAAAATAGGTCGTGCTGACTCCGGGGATTTCAACCGGGTACTGAAAGGCCAGAAAAATCCCCTCCCGGGCGCGATTCTCCGGGCTCATGGCCAACAGATCCTTGCCTTGATAAGTTACCTGTCCGCCGGTCACTACGTAGTTTTCCCGACCTGACAAAACATGCGCCAGAGTGCTCTTTCCCGAACCGTTAGGGCCCATAATGGCATGCACTTCACCGGCACCGACGTGAAGATCAATGCCCCGGAGGATTTCCTTGCTGCCCACTTTTGCCTTGAGCCCCTCAATGTCTAACATGCGCAATCCTTTCAAACGTCTTTGGCAGTCAAACTGCCTTCTGCAGTGGCACTTTAACCAAGCGATCCTTGAGCCCCTGGCGATCGGCGATTTCTGCAACGGTCACGCCGGACAGAAACTGGGCGAGCACCTCTTGGGCCTTTTCCCACACTGATTTTTGCGAGCACACCGCGCAGAAAGAACAGTAATTGGCGCCTTTCTCCAAACATTCCATCAACACCAGCGGCCGCTCGACGGTTTCGTAAATATCCTTGATCGAAATTGCGCCGGCACCTTTCGCCAGAGTAAATCCGCCCTTGGAGCCGATGTGTGATCGCACCAGCCCCCCGGCAACCAAATCCTTCATGATCTTTGAGAGATAGAACGAAGGAATATCCTGGCTCTTTTCGATATCGGCGCGGCTTACGACTTTTTCCGCCGGCTGCCCAGCTAGGTAAGATAGAGCGCGCACCGCGTAGTCCACCCGCCGCCCCACATTCATCAGGGAACTACGTTCGCTTCTTGGCTTGTTTGTTTTCGCCATCACTCGGTTTTTAAATATAGACTCCTTAGGTCTTTGTTGTCAAGGTCACGCGCTGATGTCTTTCTCAGCGCGTTGCCCTGTGCTAGGGAATATTCTTATGTCGATATTGAAAGTCACTCGTCTCGGTCATCCGGTTTTGCGCAAAGTCACCGAAACCGTCGTCCGGCGTGATCTCAAATCGTTGGCCATGCAAAAATTTATCGACGACATGGTCGAAACCATGAAGGAATACGACGGCGTCGGATTGGCCGCCGATCAGGTCTTCGAATCGAAACAAATTGCCGTTTTCGAGGTCGCGGACAACCCGCGCTATCCCGACAAACCACAAGTTCCCTTGACGGTGTTGGTAAACCCGAGATTTATGCCGCTGTCCGATGCCGAGGAAGAGGACTGGGAAGGCTGTCTCAGCATTCCGGATTTGCGCGGCCGGGTACCGCGCTACAAGAGCATCCGGGTGCAGGCGCTCGACCGCCAAGGGAACCAAATCGACTTCGTCGCCAAAGATTTCCATGCCCGGGTGGTTCAACACGAGGTCGATCATTTATACGGCAAAGTCTATCTCGACCGCATGCGCGACTTCACGACACTGACCTTCCTGCAAGAGTTTGCCCGTTACTGGCTGCATACGGCCGATTAGCGTGGGCGCGGCGTCGTTGAGTTTCCCGTCCTGAAAAGTTACAGTCGCGAAATGGATTATCCCGCGCTTACAACGTCGCTTGAAAGACTGATCCGCACCGTCGCTCAACCCACCGCGCAGATTTTGGATCGCGCGCTATCGGGGCATGATCTCAGCGTCGACGATGCGGCCTTTCTGTTCGATGCCGAAGGCACGGATCTCTTAGCGATGATCGCCGCCGCCGACGAGTTGCGCGCCCGTACCGTCGGTGATGTAGTGACTTACGTTATCAATCGCAACATCAATTTCACCAACGTGTGCGTCAAAGCCTGCGGCTTTTGCGCCTTCAGCCGGGGTCATCTGGCGGAGGAAGGTTATTTTCTTCCGGTCGAGGAAATTATTCGACGCGCCACGGAAGCTTACGAGCTCGGCGCCACCGAAGTATGCGTGCAGGCCGGCCTAGCGCCGGGGATAGACGGCTGGCATTACGTCAAGCTCTGCCGGGCGTTAAAGGAAGCTCTGCCTGACGTGCACATTCACGGCTTTTCTCCCGAGGAAGTGCTCTATGGCTCAACGCTCACGGGAGTGAGCATTCGCGAGTATCTGCTTGCGCTCAAAGACGCTGGCGTCGGCAGCCTACCGGGCACGTCAGCGGAAGTTTTGGTGGATGAGATCCGTCAACGAGTCTCGCCGGGACGGATAGCCACTTCCCAATGGATCGACCTGATCCAAACGGCGCATGAGGTTGGCATCAAAACGACGACGACGATCATGTATGGCCATATCGAAAGCTCCGTCGATAAGGCGACTCATTTAAATATTCTGCGCGAAATCCAGAAGCGCACCGGTGGCATCACTGAATTCGTGCCGCTGAGCTTTGTTTATGAAGAGGCGCCGATGTTTCACCGCAAACCGCTTGCCGGCCTGCGCCACGGCGCCAGCGGCGCTGAAGTGATGAAGATGTACGCTGTGTCGCGCTTGATGCTCAACAACTATATTCCAAATTTGCAGGTGTCCTGGGTCAAGGAAGGCCCCAAGCTGTCACAGATTGCGTTGCTCGCCGGCGCCAACGATTTCGGCGGCACGCTGATCAACGAGAGCATTTCGACCGCTGCGGGCGCCGCACATGGACAGCTGATGAAGCCGTCACAGTTCCGCGACATGATCCGCGAGATGGGCCGCATTCCCGCCGAGCGCTCAACGACCTATCAGAAAATTCGCGTATTCGAGTCCGAAGATCAGCACTGTGACCTGCTCGATGAAGTCAATGACCCCTCACAACGCTTCGGTTCCTATCAGAATCTCATTCGGCTCAAAGAATACCGCTTTCGAGATTTTTACCGCGAGCAGAAGATCACCAAGCATTGAGCCGTCCCGCGCGCCAGCGCGCAGCGCACATTTCCGCACAACCATGATCGGCAATCCCGCTCAGTTCGAAGCGATCGGCAATCGCCTGGGCTTTCGTGCCGTGCAGCAAGCCCCGCAAAAGCTTTTATGGCGTTGGCAAGGCGCCCGCTTCCCCGCGTTTCTCTGCCTGGGTATCGCTTTGTTGTTGCTTTTCGTCTCCGTGCCAATTTTAGAAGCGCTGCGCCAGCGCGGTTTCGTTGGACCGGCCGGATCTCTCTGGTACTTTCCGCTGATGAACCTCATCCTCTTCGGAATCTCGCTCTTTTTATTAACCCAGCGGCGCACCATCGAACTCGACAACGACAAGCGCAAAATCATCTTGCGCCGCCAAAGCCTTTACCGCACGAATCTGCTGGTCGCGAGCTATGACGAGGTTGACAAAGTGAGCCTCGGCATCGACCGAGTCTACAGCGGTTTTGCCATCGGTGGCTCCACCGCCGCGGAAAAATTCCCCGTACCGGCTTTACGCATCACATTTAAAAGCGGCCAAAACGTCCTGCTCGACCGCAGCAGCTTTCGGCGTTTGATCGAGATCGCTAAGCCTATAAGCGAGCACATGGAAAGACCCCTCGAGATTGATCCGGAGTTGCAGATGCAATCGAAGGGTTGAATCCGCCGGGTCATTTAATCGAAAAGAAAGCGAATCAACTCATTGGCGTACGCGCAATAAGGTCGTGCAGCTGCGCGATAGCTTTCTTGACGCCCTCTTGGACGAGCTGAGCAGCGCTCAGCCATCGGATGCCGCGCTGGCCGACTTCGCCGATGGCAAAGATATTATCAGTGAGCGATTTTTGGGTTTCATCGAAGCGGGCCGACCAAATCACATCGCCGCGTCGCACGTCGATCAAGTCCAGGACGAAGCCCACCGAGGCCGGGCTTTTAGCCCCCCACTCATCGCCCACCCGCTCGCGGTAACGCTGCACCCTGCCGATGATCACCGCATCGGCGTAAACCATTTCGCCGATTTGCCGCAAACGGACCATTTCTTTGCCGGCTGGCGAAGACTGACTCACCTCACGCACTTCGGCGTCCGAAATGATTTGCCAGTTGGGCATCGAGGCCATGACCGAATAGATGCTGCGCGCCAGGGTTTCCGGCGCATCCTCCGCCGCTGTTCTGGGGCCACGCGTCGTCCCCAGTGGCAGCTTGGGACGCGCCTCACCGCCTAAAATTCCAGCTGGTAGCACCGCTATTCGGCGGATTCGACGGCTTTCCAGGTCCGACGAATAGCGGCTTTGAATGGTGCCGGGGCCAATGCTGCACGCTGCCGCAACCAACAAAAAAACCGGGAGGAGCGTCACCAGCCACAGCACCCTCGAATAAACCACCCGGGTATAGATCGCAAGATTCGAATGATGGTCCATCGGCAGATTACTTTCCGACCGCCGCTACGCGAATCCCCAACTCGCGCAGCTGGCGCGGTTCGACGGCGGACGGTGCATCGGTCAGCAGACAAACCGCGCGCTGGCTTTTCGGAAAGGCGATCACGTCGCGTAGAGACTTGGCCCCGCTCAGGAGCATCGCCAGGCGATCGATGCCGAAGGCAATGCCGCCATGCGGCGGTGCGCCGAAACTCAGCGCTTCAAGGAAAAAACCAAATTTCAATTCCGCTTCCTCGGCGCCAATGCCCATTAGGCTGAGAATCTTTTTCTGCAATTCGACTTGGTGGATTCGAATGCTACCGCCGCCGATCTCCACGCCGTTAAGCGCCAGGTCGTAGGCCTTCGATTGCGCCTTCGACGGATCGCTGTCGAGCAAAGCGAGATCCTCATCCAACGGCGCGGTGAATGGATGATGCAAGGCGACGTAACGCTTTTGTTCGGGGTCGAACTCCATCAGCGGAAAATCCACTACCCACACCAGCACAAATTCATCCTCAGGGATCAGCCCGAGCTTTTCGCCGAGCTGCATGCGCAAATTGCCCAACGCATCGTGGACGATCTTGGCGCTGTCGGCTGAGAACAAAACTACGTCGCCGACCCGGGCGCCGGCGATGCGCTCAATTTCTTTTTGCTCGGTCTCTGAAAGAAATTTAGCGATCGGCGACTGCCATCCTTCACCGGTGATCTTGGTCCAGGCAATCCCTTTGGCGCCGAAGGTCGCCACGAACGGTGTCATATCGTCCAAATCCTTGCGCGACATTTCGCCACCTTTAGGGATTCGGATGCCTTTGACCACGCCACCCTTTTGAATTGCCGTGGCAAACACCTTGGCCTGGGAGTTGCGCAACGCGTCGGTGAAGTCACGGATCTCCAATCCGAAACGGAGATCAGGCTTGTCTGATCCGTAGCGATTCATCGCCTCTTCATAGGTCAAGCGTTGGAACGGCCGCTTGAGCTCGATGCCCTTCAACTCCTTGAATAGCAAGGCGATCATACCCTCGACGACCTCCATCACGTCTTCCGACTGGACAAAGGACAGCTCCATATCGAGCTGGGTGAATTCAGGCTGGCGGTCGGCGCGCAGGTCTTCGTCGCGAAAACACTTCACGATTTGAAAATAACGGTCCAGGCCGCCGACCATTAAAATCTGCTTGAACAGCTGCGGCGACTGGGGCAGAGCGTAGAACTTACCGGGGTAGATCCGGCTCGGCACGAGATAATCGCGCGCCCCTTCCGGAGTGCTCTTGGTCAGCACCGGCGTCTCGACGTCGATAAAGCCGTGGCCGTCGAGATAGTCACGGATCAATTTGGTCATGCGGTAACGCAGCAAGAGAGGACCCAGGCTCTGCGGCCGGCGCAAATCGAGATAGCGATACTTTAGCCGGGTGTTCTCGTTGGCGTCGGTTTCGTCTTCGACGATGAACGGCGGCACTTGCGACGCGTTGAGCAGTCGCAGCTCCCGGCAAACCAGCTCCACTTCCCCGGTTACAAGCTCGGGATTGATCGTCTCGGGCGATCTCCTCTCGAGCCTGCCGCGCACGGCGAGAACGTCTTCGGAACGGATCAGTTTGGCCTTCTCGTGCGCTGCCGCGTCGACTTCCGGCCGGAACACCACTTGGCAGATACCGCTGCGGTCGCGCAGATCGACGAAAATCACCCCGCCATGGTCGCGCCGGCTGTGCACCCAACCGGCCAAGGTCATTTCTTTGCCGACCTCACTTCCGCGCGGCTCGCCGCAATAACAACTGCGCTTCCAATTGCCCAACTGGTCGTTAAACACCCGCTCCGTCGCCATCAACTCGCCTTCCTCGCCGTCAACACAGCCTCCAAACGGTCCAATTTGATTTCTTCTTGCTGCTTGCTCGCCATGTCGCGCACCAGCGCCACGCCTCTATTGAGTTCGTCATCGCCAACGATCAATACCGAATCCGCCCTGAACTTGTCGGCCCGTCTCATTTGGCTCTTCAAGCTGCGCGTCTCGCCTTCCATTTCCACAGTCACGTTTTTTTGGCGCAATTGATGCACCAGCGGGAACGCCCAATCGCGCGCTTTCTCCCCGACCCAAACGACGTAGACCGCCGGGCCACCGATGGTCCCGCGTTCTTGCAACTTGAGCAGCATGGTAAGGCGTTCGACACCCATCGCGAAACCTACGCCGGGAATCGCCGGCCCGCCGAGCTCTTGCACCAGGCCGTCGTAACGGCCGCCCGCCGCCACCGCGCTCTGTGCGCCCAGCAATGCGGTCGTCCACTCGAAAGTGGTACGGCAATAGTAGTCCAAGCCCCGAACCATCCGCGGATTGAGAGTAAAATTCACTTCGGTAGCGCGAAGCAAACGTTGCACCATCGCAAAGTGATCTAGACAAGCCGCACATAGCGAATCGAGGATCGACGGCGCATCCCGGGTCGCGTCAATGCAGCCGGGTTCCTTGCAATCGAGCACGCGCAACGGATTGCGCTCCATGCGCCGCCGGCAATTGTGGCATAGCACGTCCCGGCACTGTTGCAGAAACGACAGCAGCCTTTCCCGATACTTGGGCCGGCACTCGCCGTCTCCAAGAGAATTAAGCTGCAAGGATGGTTCGGTGAGTCCCAGACCGCGAAACAAATCGTTGAGCAAAAGCAATATCTCGGCGTCGATGAATGGATCGCCGCGTCCGAGCGCTTCGGCGCCGATCTGGTGAAACTGGCGCATCCTGCCCTTCTGCGGCCGTTCACGCCGAAACATCGGACCGAGGTAGTAGAGCTTGCGCACCGGTTCGACTTTAAACATCTCCGCTTCTATGTACGCACGCACGACGCCGGCAGTGCCTTCCGGCCGGAGCGTGAGCTTGGTTGCCTCGGTGGATTCCGGATTGCGCGCGTCGCGATCCTCGAAGGTGTACATTTCTTTCTCGACGATATCCGTGGTCTCTCCGATGGAACGACTGAACAGCTCGGTCTTCTCCAAAATCGGAATGCGGATCTCGGCATAATTATAGGCGCCAAAGACCTGGCGAGCGGTTGCCTCCATCGCCTGCCACAGCTCCACGTCGCCTGGCAGGATGTCCGCGAATCCCCTAATACTGGTAACCTTCATACTTCCTTTGGGCGGGCGTTCAATCAAAACACCATAAGAATGTTAGCAGGTCAAGCTGAGCCGAAGGGTGCGCCAGATACAACCCGCGGTCAACTCTGCGCCCTGTAGCGATAGAGCCGGCTGCGCCGGGTAGTTCCAAACAATTGGGCGAACAGAAATCCACGGAAGGTCATGAAATAAGTCAGACCCAGACCAACCAGAAAAGAATATAAGAAAAACTCCAAAAAACGCGGCAGACGAAATAGTACGGGCTCGATAATATCAAGCAGGTAAAAACCGCCCACGGCCAAAAGTAGGTTTGGCAACAGCCACTCTAGCCAATTTTCAACGATAAAGTTATAGCTCGCGCCGATCAGCTCCAGCCCCGAAGTCCGGGTCTGATAGATAAGCTCAGGAACCGCGTTGAGCAGAACGTAGAGCACTAGCTTGATCAAGAAATAGATGAGTCCACCGTTGGGCACCGTGGCCAGGGCCGTGGCCGCGATCCGCATCGGTATCCAAAGGATGAACGCGATGCCGATCAATTCCCAGATATATACGGTAAAGCCGTTAAGAAAATCGTTCACGTCGGCCTTGTTGCTGTCGATCATGTTTTTGACGAGGAAAAGCCCGGAGCTCACGCAGGCCTGACTGGCAATCGAAAACATCAGGCCGCCGATAATGCCGAAGGGAGCGACCAGCAAAGCGATAATTGTGAGCGCGATGCTATAGACCGCCGGAGCAAAGCTGACCACCCAGTTCCGACGTACGCACTCCAACGATCGCTTGAACGCCATCGCGTACATCCAGAGCATGACTTGGAGAGTTTGCATTTTCTACTTATAGCAAACCTAGTGCAGGGGTCCAGCTTCTACGCACAAAGGCTACGGACAAATAACCCGGCTCCGCCCCGATTCGCTAGCGCCTTCAAGGTCAAGCCGAATCAACGGGAGTTGGAGATGAAACAATCTTTGAGCTCGCTCGCGCTATATCCGGTCGGCGTTCTATTCACTTATGCGAAATAGAAAGGTTGGCTCTTTGGCGCAGGGATTATAGACCGGCGCCGCTAAGCCGCCTCATCGATCTACGAAATCTAGCGGCCGCGGCAATACCGTAGCGTGCGCCGGGCCGAAGGATTGAATCATCAAATGTTTTTAAGCTCGCACGCGGGATGACCGGCTCACCGGCTGTTTAGAGCCGAAGTCAGCAGGAATAAATGTGAACTTCATTTTCTTCGATGCGCCGGCCGCGCGTGATCAGCCTGACAATGCTGCACACGTTGCGGCTGACGTCGTTGATGTTGGCGGCTGGAAAGCCGTCGTTGATGTAGCGGCCGATAAATTTCTCCTCGCGCAGGTTGACGATCTGCAAGTATTCGTTGCTGCTCCCCTCGAAATAATGTTTAGTCCCGGGTGCCGGACTGTCCAAGTCATCTTGCAGTGACTTGGTAATTTTAATGCCGATAAAGAAACGCTTGCTTGGCTCCTCCATGGTTCACTCCTTAACTGCGATAAATATCATAGCGTTTGTGAAACAACCACAGTCCGCGAAGAAAGCATGCGCCGACCGACCAACAATACGCGCTCAGATTAGGGTATTGCTGAAACAAGCTCGATCACCACAATCGCAAACGCACTCGCAGGTCGCATCCAAATCAAACCAATCCACAAGCGACAATTGCGCTGCAATGATTACGCAGGGCGATACGGAGTGGTTTAACGCGACGCGCCGGCCGCAGCTGCGGTACTGCTTCTGTAGAAGCGAATTTGCACCCTTTCAACCGTCGCCATACCGTCGGCGATCGCACCATCGACCAACGGTAAGAATGCGTCGATTTTGTCGACGCTGTCGACGATTTCAACGATAATCGGCAGGTCCGTCGAAAGCTCGAGGATTTTTGCCGTGCGCACCCGGCTGCGCGCACCGAAGCCCTCGACCCCGCGCAGCACCGTAGCGCCCGCCAGGCCGTGTTCCCGGGCCGTGCGGACGAGCCATTCATAGAGCAACATTCCGGCATGGCGGTCGCTTTCTCCGATATACAGGCGCAGCAGCGCGCCTTCGCTAGGCAATGTCATGGTCAACCTCCTAACGCATGGGACAAAATACTGCCGACCCACACCGCTCCCAAACCAAGCGCCAACTGCAAGCCGATATTGGCGAGAGCGGCGATACTCTGGGTATCCCGCGCCAGCGCGAAAGTTTCCAGAGCAAACGATGAAAAGGTGGTGAAGCCTCCGAGGAATCCGACGAAAATGCACAGACGAATCTCCGGAGTAAATGCCGCCCGAGCCTCGGCCATGCCCGCCAAAAAGCCGATCGAAAGACAACCAAAGGAGTTGACCACCAGCGTGCCATAGGGAAACCATGGACTATCGAGAACCTTATACGTCCAACTGCTTAGCCCGTAACGGAGCACACCGCCGACAAAACTCCCCAGCCCAACTAAGATGATTTCAAACATTCCGAAACCTCACCCAAACCAAAAGGAAAGACCCCCTACTTCAATTTTCGCAAAGTAGGCGTCATCAACTCGCTCTCGCGAATGATTTACCCGGCGAACCTCATCGCCATAAAGATTTGCGCATTATCGATACAAAGCCGAAAACAAGTCAAACTAACCGCGCACCGCACGGCGGATTTTCCCTTTGGGTCGCATCGGAAAGCGGCTGTGCGGCTTAAATCGAAGCCGGCACATACGGGTCATCACCGTAAATACTCCGCTGCGCCCGCCTTCGAGCAAGCACCCACATCGCATCAATCTGCATTGTCGTAAGGACGGCAATTTTTCCCAGCTAGCACTGGACATCCGCTATCCAAAGGGATTACGATAACATTTAGTGTCAGTGCGGCTTCGCTCCTCACCCCGGAACTCGAAGGTTTTTCCAATCTACTCGAGGCAGGGTTATGAATATGAATTTTCCGAAATTAAATTGCTTGATAGCCCTCTGTTCATTCGCATTGCTATTGGCCGGCGCGCCCCTTGTTTTGGCGCAGCCGGTCGGCAAAGTGGCCGAGGAAGTGATCAACCAGGCGGCGACCGACGGGTCGGTGTTGGTCCTGGTGGGATTGAAGGTTCCATGGCAAATGGAATCGACCCTCAGCGAAGACCAGGTTCGCCGCCAGCGCGAAGCCATCGCCTCTATCCAAAAAGATCTTCTATCGGAGCTTGACGGCAAGTCCTATAAGATCATGCGCCGCTACGATAGCATCCCGGGCATCGCTTTAGAGGTCGGCGCCGACGCCTTGGCGGAACTGGCCAGTTCGCCAAATGTCACCAATGTGCTGCTGGACCGTCCCGCCGTCGGCGCGGAAGAATCGTCGGCATCGGACAAGGTCCCAACACAACTGTTCAAGAGCGCGGCCAGCAATGGCACCGTGCTCGTGCTCGCTGGATTGAAGACTCCGTGGCAACGTGAAGACCAGCTGAGCGACGAGCTCATCGCGCTTCAGAGAAAAGCGATCTTGAGCGCGCAAAGCTATGTCCTCGCCGAATTGAGCGGCACGCAATTTAGAGTCCTGCGCCTCTATCGGAGCATACCCGGCATCGCTCTGCGGGTCGGCGTGGATGCGCTGCGCGTGCTGCAAGACTCCCCCGCGGTAACCAACGTTCTCCCGGACCGCCCGGCCGGCGTGACACGCTGAAGCTTAACAATATTCCCTGAGCACCAAGCGCGCACCGGACAAGGATTCCGACGCAATTCAATCGATGGCGGAATTTCTCGCTCGGTGATACCCAACCCGCGGGTTGACCGACTTTGTTCGAAGCATATCGCTTCTCCGTTCTGCGCCAGCGAGCTTCTATCAATTGAATTCCAGCCATGAGTCCCGATTAAATCGCTTCACGCCACACGAGTCTTGCTGCGTAGCCCTGTGTGTTCTGGGGGCGCAGTTTCTTCATTTTTGTGTTGACCCAAGTTCTAAATCTCTCTACGCTAACGGAGACTCACCGTCAATTCACTTACCTGGAAGGAGGAACAGACATGGATACAACCCTAGATCAAATCAGCCAAGTCATAGCGACCTATGTACCGAACCTACTCGGCGCATTGGCAATTTTGGTTGTGGGATGGCTGGTCGCGCGGGTGGTTGCCGCACTCATCCGCGGCGGTCTGCGCCGCACGAGCTTCGACAACCGAATCGCGGCGTGGATCTTCCGCGACAAACCGCAGGAAGCGCTGCCTGTGGAAAGCTGGATTACCAAGGCGGTTTTTTACGTATTAATGATTTTCGTCTTGATCGGTTTCTTTCAGGCGCTGGGTTTAACATTGCCCACGGAGCCGTTGAATCGACTGCTCACCGACGTCTTTCGCTTCGTGCCGCAGATTCTCGCGGCCAGCTTGCTCTTGCTGATCGCATGGATCTTGGCCCGGGTACTGCGGGCGATCGTCGCCGGCGTCTTGACTGCGGCGAAGATCGATGAGCGCTTGACGGCGCGCGTAGGCGGCGATGGAGAAATGGGCGTGTCCCTGACCCAGACTTTTGCCGACACCGTTTATTGGCTGGTGTTTCTGTTGTTTCTGCCCGCGGTTTTGAACGCGCTCGCTTTGCAAGGGTTGCTGCTGCCGATTCAGGGGATGCTCACGAAGATTTTGGAATATCTTCCGAACCTCTTTAGCGCGGGACTCATTCTCGCAATCGGCTGGCTGCTCGCGCGCATTATCCAGGGCATCACGACGAATCTCTTGGCCTCCATCGGCGTCGATCGGATCAGCGAGCGAGCCGGCCTTCGCGCGGTCATGGGACAACAGCGCCTGTCCTCGGTCATCGGCCTGGTTCTTTATGTCGTAATTCTCATTCCGGTGCTGATCGCCGCCCTGGATGCATTGGCGCTTCAGGCGATCACCCAGCCGGCGAGCAATATGTTGAACTCGATTCTGGCCGCCTTGCCGGCGCTCTTCGCCGCCAGTTTGATCCTGATCATCGCCTATATCGTCGGACGGATTGTCGGCGGCTTAACCACAAACCTATTGACCGGCATTGGCTTCGATGCCGTGTTAAGCAATCTCGGTTTGCGCGCGCAACCCGCCCAGGGAGAGCGCACGCCTTCGCAAGTCGCCGGCAACTTGGTTCTAGTGGCGATTATGCTCTTTGCCACCATCGAAGCCGTTCGTGAATTGGGCTTTGTTGTATTAGCCGACCTAGTCGCCCGATTCACCGTGTTCGCCGGTGAAATTGCCCTCGGACTGGTCATCTTCGCCATCGGCCTTTATCTCGCTAACCTCGCTTCGCGCACGATTCTCACCGGCAGCGCCGCGCAATCGTGGCTCTTGGCGCTCGCCGCGCGCGTCTCGATCATCGTTCTGGCCGGCGCCATGGCGCTGCGGCAGATGGGGCTGGCGAGTGACATCATCAATCTGGCCTTCGGCTTGTTGCTCGGTTCGATCGCGGTTGCCGTCGCCCTTGCGTTCGGACTGGGCGCGCGCGATATCGCCGGGCGAGAGCTTTCCGAGTGGATTCAATCCTTGCGCTCGCGCGGCAGCGGGCCGCGCAGTTGAGCCGGAAAAAGCGCCGATTCGCGCTTGAGTTCGAAGAGTCTGCCGAGCTCTCCTTCAGCTTCAATGAAGGAGAACTCGGCAACTCGCAGTTACGTCGTGAGGCTCAAGGTGCGCCCTGCCCCCAGTGGTAGAGCCACCCAGTACAACCAACCGGAGCCCTGCCCGTCCTTTTTGACAAATTTCGCCACGCGGTTTGCCGCTACCGCAAGAGCTGAATATACTGCGGCAAACCGGCTCAATGAATTGCGCACAAAGCGGGCGAAGGGACCTTAACAGAATGTTAAAATGCAGTTTGCAGATGAGCGCGCTCTTGCTGCTGCTTTTCTGGCGTGTAGATATCGCACCGGCCCAGGCCACAATGGCAGCCGTTACGAAGAAAGGCTTCATCCAATGCGGCGTGAACACCGGCTTGGCCGGTTTCTCGCAACCGGACAGCAAGGGCGAGTGGCACGGCATCGACGTCGATTTCTGTCGGGCGATCGCCGCAGCCCTATTCGGCGATATTAAAAAAGTTCGTTACACACCTCTCACAGCGCAGCAACGCTTCACCGCGCTCCAGTCAGGCGAGATCGACGTTCTTGCGCGCAATACGACCTGGACGATCAGCCGGGACACCGGCCTCGGTCTCAATTTCGTGGGCGTCAATTACTACGACGGCCAGGGCTTCATGGTTGCAAAGAAACGCAACGTGAAAAGCGCCACACAACTCAACGGCGCCGCGGTATGCGTCCAGCCGGGCACGACGACGGAGCTCAATCTGGCCGATTACTTCCGCGCCAAAAAAATGAAATTCAAACCGGTGGTGATCGAGAAGATGGAAGAAGTGCTCAATGCCTACTTCGCCGGGCGCTGTGACGTTTACACCACCGACATCTCCGGCTTGATCGCGGCGCGAGCGTCGCGCGCAGCGAATCCTACCGAACACGTGATTTTGCCTGAAGTGATTTCGAAAGAACCGCTCGGTCCGGCGGTGCGCCAAGGCGACGATCAATGGTTCGACATCGTCAAGTGGTCGCTTTTCGCGATGATCGATGGCGAAGAACTTGGGCTCACTTCCAAAACGATCGGTCGGCAGATGAAGAGCGCCAATCCCGTCATTCAACGTTTCGTCGGCGCTTCCGGGGACTTCGGCAAGATGCTCGGCGTGAATAAGCACTGGGCGTACAATATCATCAAACAAGTCGGCAATTACGGCGAGAGCTTCACACGCAACCTCACTCCCCTTGGCGTCGATCGCGGGAGCAACAAACTCTGGAAAGACGGCGGCCTGATGTATGCGCCGCCGCTCCGTTAACACGCCCGCGACAACGCAGGTTCATCGTATTTACATAAATGACCCCGCGACTCGTAACATCCGTAAATCCGGCCCTTCGCGCGATCTTGTTTCAAGGCTTGCTGGCTGTGGCGGTGATCCTGGCCGCTTGGTATTTTATCGGGATCGCGGCACAAAACCTGTTGGATCTAGGCGTGGCCAGCGGCTTTGGATTTTTGTCGCGCGAAGCCGGCTTCGCCATCGGCGAAACCACGCTGCTCTCTTATAGCGCCGCGGACACCTACCTGCGCGCGATCATCGTCGGCATTCTAAATACCTTTAGAGTCGCCACCCTGGCGGTCCTTTGCGCGACTCTGATCGGTGTGTTGATCGGTGTGGCGCGTTTATCGTCCAACTGGCTTCTGGCAAAGCTCGCGGCAGCGTACGTCGAACTGCTACGCAACGTGCCGCTGGTCGTGCAATTGTTTTTTTGGTACGCGGTGATTACCGAGAGCCTGCCCGGTCCGGCCGACGCGCTCAACCCGTTGCCGAGCATTTTTCTCAGCAATCGCGGCTTGGTCTTTCCTTACGTCAAGCTGGCTTCGCTTCACTGGTGGTTCCTCGGTATCTGCGGCGCTTGGATCGTGGTTACACTCGCGTACCTACGACAGCAGCGCCGGTTAAACTTCAAAATCGTCGCGGTTGCATTGAGCCTCGTGGTGCTAGGCGGTTTCGTCGTCGCGAGCTTTATTCCGATTCAGATCGAATCTCCAAACTTTGCCGGATTCAATTTTTCCGGCGGCGCCGCCCTATCCCCGGAATTCACCGCGCTGTTTCTCGGTCTGGCGCTCTACACTGCGGCGTTTATCGCGGAGATCGTCCGCGCCGGAGTCCTCGCCGTGGAAGACGGTCAACTCGAAGCGGCCTATGCTCTCGGCCTCAGCCGGCGCCAAGTCATGCGCTTCATTGTTGCGCCGCAAGCGCTGCGCGTCATCGTGCCGCCACTGACCAGTCAATATCTAAACTGCACGAAGAATAGCTCCCTGGCGGTCGCGATCGGTTACCCAGATTTAGTATCGATCGCCAACACAACGATCAATCAAACCGGCCAAGCCATCGAAGGCATCGCGATCATCATGCTGGTCTATCTCACGATCAGCCTTGGCATTTCCGCATTGATGGACTTCTACAATCGGCGCATCGCGCTCAGAGGGTATGGGCGGTGATGGGCGGTATGGATCGAACGATTGGCCCGATCAAAAGGGCGTATCGATGGCTACGCATTCGCCTGTTTGCCGGCTGGCCGAGCTCATTGGCCACTCTTACTGTCTTATACATCGCCTGCAAGCTCGTCCCGCCGTTTATCGATTGGGCGGTCGTGAGCGCGGTGTGGTCACCGGTCAAGCCAGAACTCTGTCGCCTGGCCGATGTTCACGGCGCCTGCTGGGGCTTCGTGGCCGACAAATACCGCTTTATTCTGTTCGGCACTTTTCCCGCCGCGGAGCAATGGCGGCCAGCGTTGACGATCGCAACCCTGCTCGCGCTCTACGGCTTCAGCGCCACGCCGCTCGTGCGTGGCCGAAGGCTTATGGTGCTCTGGGTGATTGGCCTTGGGGTTATCGGCGCGCTCATGTGGGGTGGTATTTTCAGTTTGCCCTATGTCGAAAACGAACGCTGGGGCGGGCTCACTTTGACGCTGCTGATCGCTACCATCGGCATCGGCGCCGCCTTGCCCCTATCGATCCTGCTCGCTTTGGGGCGCCGGTCTAACTTGCCGCTGGTGCGCTGGCTATGCGTGATTTATATCGAGTTGATTCGCGGCGTGCCGCTGATTTCAGTTTTGTTCATGGCTTCGGTCATGCTGCCGTTATTTCTGCCGGCGGGAGTTTCCATCGACAAACTCCTGCGCACCCAGCTCGCGATGATTTTGTTTGCGGCAGCCTATCTGGCCGAAGTGGTGCGTGGCGGCCTGCAAGCGATCCCGCGCCAACAGGAAGAAGCCGCCCAGGCGCTCGGCCTCAATTATTGGCAGTGCACGCGTCATGTCATCCTGCCGCAGGCTCTGCGGATCGCGATCCCGCCCCTGGTCAATACCTTTATCGGTTTTTTCAAAGACACCTCCCTGGTCGTGATCATCGGCCTGTTCGATTTCTTGACCACGATCAAAGTTTCCCTGGCGGAGCCCGCCTGGGCCGGCTTCGGCAGGGAAGCCTACCTGTTCGCCGCCATCGGTTACTTTATCTTCTGTTACCCCATGTCGCGCTTCAGCCAGGCCCTCGAACGCCCGCTGGCGCCAGGACGGAGAACTCTTATTTTACGGGAAAATTAAGACGAAGCCTCTGCAGCCCTCACGCGACTATTTGGCTCGATACAAGGCGAAAATCTGATGGTAGAGATCGGTGAGCTCCTGAGTCCTGGGTGACTTCGCCATCGGCGTGACGGAGATAAAACCCTTTCGCAACAACTCCTGAATCCATGGCAAGCGCTTGATGCCCCTGCTTACGGCGATGCGCCCGGTCAAATCGGACATCTTGCTCTGCCCTTCCTGCGAAATCAGCCAATCGTAAAATAGCATCGCCGCGTGTGGATGGGATGCGTGCTGCATCAGCGCGAGCAGGTCGGGGTCACGCGCATAGAGGTCGAAGAGACGAAAGTCGATGGCCGGACCCTTGAACTTGAACTCCGCGACGCGCCGGCCGCGGCGCAGGCGCGCCGTCTGGAAAGGTTTCTTTGATGCGCTGAACGGCGGCTTGTTGGTCGTCGATATGAAAACCGAAATGGTCCATCCCCACCTGGACGCGATCGTTGGGATAATTCGGGTTATTGGCGTTCAATGAGGCGAGGCTCACTTCCCCGTCGGAAAGATGGATCGAACCATTTTTCGTGCGGAACGTTTCTTTCATGTTAAAAACTTTGGAGTAAAACTCCGCCATCCGTTCCGGCTGGCGCGTCCAAACCGCAAGGTGCCACAACTTCGCCATCGTTTTTTCTCCATCGTGCGATTCCCCTCGATAACAAAAGCCAAGATTCCAATGCAATTAGCAACAACATGCGCCCGCGCCATTCCGCTTACAATCGCGCGCTTGGGAAAATGCTCGATTGACGAATCCGTTCTTACGGGCCAATATCGCTCGCGAATCAAAAATTGCACTGGTGCGGTCAGAGTCGCGCATCCGTATCAGGCCAAAATCGAGGGCGTTACAGAGGAACCGCCAAACTGTCCATCAACGCTCATAAAACCCGTCAGATTGCAGAACCTCCGGCGGCTGCCAAAACAAACTTTAGCCGGCGCGATTCGGCGCTGCTCTGGCTGGCGCTGCTCAGCATCACCGGAGCACTGTTGTTTTTCAATCTTAGATCCTATTCCACGCTCAGAATCACCGAGGGTTATGTCGGGGTACCGGCGCGAGAAATGTTGCAATCCGGCGACTGGCTCGTGCCCCGCTTTGCCGGCGAAGCCCGCCTAGAGAAACCTCCTCTAGTCTATTGGCTCGTCGGCGGCCTTGGGAAGATTACCGGCGGCATCAGCGAATTTACCGTGCGCTCGCCGTCGGCGCTCGCCGGTCTCCTGCTGGTGCTCTTGGTGGGCCGCTGGGGAACCAGCTGGTACGGCAATCGCGCCGGTTTAGCGGCGGCCCTGATTCAAGCCACTTCCATCTACACCGTACATTGGGGGCGTTTGGGCGTAGTTGACGTCATTCTTACCTTACTCACCACGACGGCGCTCTACTTAGCCGTCCCAGTAGCCGAGCAGCAGTCAGGCGAACTCCATTCAAAGGCCTCGAATTGTTTTCACCGCCTATTCTCTCGATGGCTTTTCTTTTATTTCGTTCTCGGCATCGCCGGCTGGGTCAAACCGGTCATCGGCCCGCTGCTCGTGCTCTATAGCTACGGCAGCTTTCTGTTGATCGAGCACCGCTACGCGGAGCTGCGTGAAATGGCCAACCCGGCAGGTATTCTCCTATGCCTAGCTATGACGTTGGCGTGGCCGTTTCTGGTCTCGCGACAGAACCCGGAGATCTGGTCTCTCTGGTTCGCAGAAACGGTCGGTCGCGGCTTGGGCAGCCGCCGCTATAACGATCCGCTCTGGTTTTATGCCGGAGAAATCTTATGGATGACCCTGCCCTGGACGCCGCTCCTGTTGATTGCCCTGCCGCATAGCTGGCGACGCGCGTGGCAAGAAGGCGACGCGCGCGAACGTTTTCTGTGGATATGGTGGCTTGGCCAAGTCGCCCTGTTGAGCCTTTCGGCCGGCAAAAAGTCCTATTATATTCTTCCGGCATTGCCGGCCTTGAGCCTGATCGCCGGTCAAAAACTCGCCGACCTGTCGACGCGACTGGACGTCACGCACGCGCGGCGCCAGAAATTCCTCAACAAAACGCTTATCGCCCTTCTGATTATTTCGAGCATCGCCTTTGCCGCCGTGCGTTTGACCAAGCAATGGCCCGATCTCTCCTCTATGTGGTCGGTGATAGCGCTCATCTTGGCTCTCGGCGTGGTGACGGCGATCTGGTTTTCCGTGGCTGGCCGGCACTGGTTGGCGCTTTCCGCTGCCGGCTTTGCACTTTTGCTGGCTACCTTAATTGTCTACGGATGGGTTTATCCTTTCTTCGACAACAGAGCGGGCGCCCTGGAACTGTCCCGCTCGGTGGCGCGATTGGTGCCCGCGCAAAAAGAAGTCATCCTCATCGCGCCGAATCGAAGTCCGCTGACTTTTTACATCAGACCTCCGGTGCGCCTCGCCCAAGGGGCCAACGCAATCCGTTTTCGTCTCAGCCGTGAAAGAGAACTTTTTGTCGTCGGTGAAGCCTCGGCTGTCATGCAGTTGAGCGGGTTAGGCAAACTCGAGGTTCTACAAAACATCCGGCTCGCGCCGCACGCCAACACTGGGGCGAGGCAAGAAATCAGCCTCGCAAGGCTTGGCCCAGGGGCCCACCAATATGCTCGCTGATTCCAAACGACGAGCCTTGTCCCCCAAGTTCCCTGATTCTTTTGGCAAGAAATTTTTCATAACGCCCCCTGCGGCATCTTGCCCAGAGCGATATCGCGTCGCTGCGCAGCGCTAAATGGCGGCGCGAAAAGGCGCTGGTCCTGTTGCCGGGCGCGAAACAGGGTCAAGATGAAATGCATGCGTTCAGCGAAATCAGCCCAATCCGCCGCGCCGCTTTCGGCCGCGCTGATGCCGTCGGCGCGATAAGTTGCCAACAGAGCGCGCAGCCCGCTGTGTTCGACCGATTCCAAGGCCGTGGGAAACAGCGAACGGCCGGGCAGTGGCCGAAGGTCTTTGCCCAGGTGAATCTCACCATCGGGCAGGTACAAGGTCATAAACAGACGTGTGACACACCCGCGCCAGAGCCGATTGAGGTCCCGGTCGAACTCAGCGATCAACGGCTTTGCGGCGTTCGATGCAAGGCTCCGTAATCGTTGGCGCGCAATTCCGACAGTGTTGCCGCCAAATTGTTTTTCAATCAATCCTTGCACTACCGCGTTAAAAGGAAGCTGGAGCGCGCCCGCGATGGCAGGCTGCAAGCGCACCTGCTCGTGCAATCCGGTTTGCGCATTGGCGAGCAGGATGAGTTCCGCCTTGCGATCGTCATGGCGCTCGAATTTTGCGTGGTAAAAATAGTTCACCGCGCTACGCAGCAAATCCTGGCCACCCTTTTCGGATGGGCCGGTTTTCAATTCAAGTTCATCGAGCAGACGCGCGAGTAAACTAGCTTCACAGGTCGTCGCATGATCGAAACGCGAGCGCATTAGAGCAAATCGTGGCCCCAACTCGGCAAACACCGCAAGATTGCCCGCGGCAATATGCCGGCTTACCGCCTCAACGGGCTCCTTGATGGCCGCGGCGATTGCTTGTGGACTCAGCCCCGTGACCCCATCAAAGCGCCTCAAAGCCGTATTGATACAGCCGAGCTTCTCAGCCAGAAAGGGTTCGCTTTGCAGAGCGTCGCGAAACATTGCCAACGGTTCTCTGCGCACGAAACGTCCGGCAGTTTTTGAAGCCCAGCTGGCAAAAGTGCACCAGTTTAGGTTTTCGGCGCCGACCACGAATGCGATGGCGACCGACAAATCGTGATAGCACTGCGTGATCTTTAAATTGCGTATGACCGGTTGGGCGTCGAGCGCGATGATCGCCTCAATTTCTTGGCGCGACGGTGGCATGCTGAACTGGGCCATTGAGTTTTCTTTTTGGGCTTAATCCGGGATTTCGCATTTTATCAAAACCACCCCAGCTGCACCATGGGAAGGTTCATGAACCGGGGGCGAAAAAGCTTGCGGCGTTCCGTCTCTCACGATTGATAGTTGAATACTTTCTCCAGCATTTTTTCCACTGCCGCCGACGGTGTCAGGCGCACAACGCAATCGCGCAGGCAGCAAGTAAGCGGACTTTCCGCCTGTCCGACTCGGCCGATTCTCCGCGATCGTCGGGTGACCCACGCCGTGCGCGCCATACGCTTCATCTCATAACGACGCAGGGCGATAGCTAAGGATTCTTCCTCTGACAAGCAACGCGCCAGAGCGATGCTGCTCTCGATGGCCATGCATGCCCCTTGCCCCATGTTCGGCGTGGTCGCATGCGCCGCATCGCCAAGCAAAATGAGGCGATCTGTCCCCCACCGATCGAGCGGTTTCAAGTCGAAGATATCGTTGCGCAGAATTTCGCCCGCCGGCGTCGAGTCAATCAAAGATCTAATCGGCTCGTGCCAGTTTCGGAAGCGCCGCCGTAGGAATTCCCTGCGCTCCGCGCCGGTTTGGGTTTCCCCTGCCGGCCCGTTCGCTGTGGCAAACCAATAAACTCTCTCTTTGTCGATTCGCACCACGCCGAAACGCATGCTCTGTCCCCAAGTCTCACAGGTGCGCGCCGGCAACGATTCCTTTTGCGTTGCAACGACACCGCGCCAAGCCGTGTAACCGGCGTAGCGCAAGCCGGTTTTCGGAAAAAGTCGCTGACGCAACAGAGAATGAATACCGTCCGCGCCGACGATCAAATTGGCTCCTGCCGTCTGACCGTTCGCGAAAACCGCAGCGGCGCCGTCGGGATGCTCGACCAGGTCGATACATCGCGCGCCCGCCACCAGAACTTCACTCGGCAGCGCCGCAAGCAGAATCTCGTGCAGGGCGGCGCGATGGATCGGAACCGCGGGTGCACCAAAGCGGCGTTCGAATCCATCCAGCTGCCAGCGCGAAAGAATCTTGCCGCTGGAGTGGCGTATCTCCAGCGCTTCGATTCTCGCACCGGCCTTGATGACCGCATCGACCAAACCGAGCTGGCGCAGGGCCTTGATCGCGTTAGGCCAAAGCACCAATCCGGCGCCGGCGCGGTCAAAACCTGGCGACTGTTCGTAAACCACCGATTCCACGCCGACCCGGCGCAGCGCGATGGCGGCGCAGAGACCGCCGATGCCGCCGCCGACAATGAGGGCTCGCTTGATAATGTTTGCCACGATTTAAATCGCCGGGATCGTTGCCGCCGCGATAGCGACGTCGCGAACCGATTCGGTATGCGCTAAATCCCGTAAAACTTACGCGGATTGTCGGAGAGAACCTTGCGTTTCGCCTCTAGACTCAAGTTTTTCATCGCTTTGAATCTAGCGATTGCGTTGAGCTCGCTCGAAGTGTCGCCGTGGCCGTAGTCGGTGCCAATGATCAGGTTTTCTTCGCCGGCATAAGAAATCACGTAAGGAAAGTCGTCATCGCTTTGGGTCGACACGTAAATATTAAACTCGCGCAAGCACTCGGGAGATACCGGATGCTCGCTTCCGAGGGATCGGCGTACGGCCTCGTGAACGACCCAGGGGACCCATTGGCTGGACACCTCGATGAAGCCCCAGCGCAGCCTGGGAAAAACCCGGGGAATTTCGCTCATGATCAAAGCGTAACAGGAGGTTACCGTCGGCACGCGAAAGGTCGAGAAGCCGCCGCCGGCTTCGTTGGTCAGCAGCTTGAATAGCTCGGGATTGCCGTTGGCGAGATGAACGGCGATCGGTAGATCGAGCCGTTGGGCCTCGTCGAATATCGGGTAGTAGTACGGATCCGTCACTATCCTATCTCTCTCGAATGGCCGCATGCACACCGCCACCGCGCCGTGTTCCTTGGCGAATCGAATTTGCGGAACGGCTTCCTTGGGGGTCAACGCGGGTATGACGCAGGTCCAGCGCAGACGACTCTCGCCTAACTTCCAGACATCGGCAAGCCAGCGGTTCCATGCCCAGCTGAGCGCGATCTCCACCTCCGGCCGGCCGGTGAGCGGTGTGATCCACAGAGAGTTGTAAAGCACCTGAATATCGATGCCGAGCTCGTCCATATGCGCGAGACGCCGGGCCACGTCGGTAAGCTCGCGCGCTTGCACCGGGGTATTCACCTCGCGGCCGAACTTTTTCACATGCTCCGCCGACTGTTTTTCATCGGGTGAAGGAAACTTGCTGCCAAGGTTTTCGCCGTCGAGCATCCAGTGCTGCCTTTGCGGATTGTCCGGCGACGTCGTCAGCGTTGGACGGTATTTTTCATCAGTGCCGTCGAGATAGTCCCAGACCCGCTCGGTCTCCACCACATGCGCGTCCGCATCGATCACGTCGGTTTTCACTTTCGCCGTCGGCATATTCCCTCCACTCTCCAAAAAAATACCCGACTCGAAAGCCTCTGTCCAGCAAGATGGGTTTGTCGGATTTGCGGGATTGAGGCTCGATCAGACCTCATCCGACAAATGCGACGCCGCTAATTGGAATGCCGCTGTTACACACAGAATCTTTTCGTGATAAGCCGTCGTGAAACAAAAAGGAGATTTGCAATGGCTCTACCTCCCCTGCGATTTGGCCACGTGGCCTTTCGCGTTTCAAATGTGGAACGAAGCGTCCAGTGGTACAATCAAGCTTTCGGCGCGCGCCGGGTGTTCCACGCGCCGCGCGATGGCGATCGCCAAGAGCTCATGTTCCTGGAATTCGCCAAGGGACAGTTTATCGAGTTTTTTTCCGGTGGCGTCGAGCACGTGAAACCACCGGCGAATGCGGCCGGCTATCAGCATTTTTGTCTAGCGGTCGATGACTTGGATCAGATGCTCGCGCATCTGGCGGCACTGCACGTTCAACCCCATCGCCCGCCCCGCCCGGGCCGCTCACACTATACCATCGCGTTCGTCTCCGACCCCGACGGCAACGTGATCGAGCTCATGGAGATTACTCCCCAGTCGGCAATTTATCGCGCCTGAGCATGGAAAACAGCTTCCCTCGCAAACGCCTTGGTTGAAACCGCGAAACGACTTTGAATATACTAACTGCCATTACGGGAGGCCCCATGCCAAAGATCAAGCACATCGCAATCTCCACCCAGGACCCCGACCAGACGGCCAAGTTCTACATCGAGGTATTCGGCCTGCGCGAGATCGCCAAGATCAATAGCCCGGGTGCCAGCGGATATCATTTGACCGACGGCGACATCAACCTGGCCATCCTGAAATTCAAAAACGATCAGACGGCCGGCGTGCCACAGGGAAAAGAGTATACCGGATTGCACCATATCGGCTTCGAGGTCGACCAAATGGCGGAAATCGAGCAACGGCTGAGCGCTGCGGGCGCGCCGGTTCGGGACGACATCAATGACGCTCTCGGGTTGGCCAGAGGCGGACCTGCTCATATCAATGTGGAAGTGAAATACGGCGCGCCGGACGGTGTGATCATCGATGTCTCCGAGACCGGCTGGGCGGGAACCTCGCGCCACCCGCGGTGACCGACACGGCCGCCGCACAACTTCTATCGATCGTTCAAATTTACCGGCAATGGTCGCGGCGCTTCGACACCAACGACAAACAATCCTGACGCGACGAGTTTATGCTTCGATCTCCGGCGTTGGAAATCCATGTGAAGCAAAGCTAATGCAGTGAGCGACCCCCACGTCATCCGCACCGTCTGCGACCCCAATTGTCACGCCAATCCGCGCTGCGGCATCAACGCGGAAGTCGTAGACGGCCGCATCAAAAAAATCACGCCGGGCTCCTTTCCTCGTCCCGAGTACGACGGCCGCATCTGCGCCATGGGTATGGCGCGGCTGGAGTATCAGTACCATCCCGATCGGCTGCGTTATCCGCTGCGAAGGGTCGGCGAGCGCGGCGAGGGACGCTGGCAAAGAATCAGTTGGGATGAGGTCTTCCAGTTGCTCGCGGATCGCCTGAAAGGGATCTCGGCGCAATACGGCCCGCGTGCGCTGGCATTTTTCACCGGCAGCGGCGCTGCCGGCGTGCTCACCAAAGGCTCGGCGCAGCGCTTTGCAGCCGTCGTCGGAGGCACCGCCCAGTGCGCCGGCGGCGTCGACTATGGCGTGCCGAAGGGTCTGGAATACATGTTCGGCGTGCCGGCATCGACTTATTTCCGCCCGGGCGGTCATGAATTTGCCGACGCGGTCAACTCGCAAATAATTTTGCTCTGGGGCGGCAACGGCGCGGAGACTCGTCTGGTCGACTTTCATTTCGTCTCAGAGGCCCAGCGGCGCGGCGCCAAGATCGTTTGCATCGACCCCAACCGAACTGCGACCGCGGAGCGCGCCGACCAATGGATCTCGCCTCGCCCCGGCACGGATACCGCTTTGGCGCTCGCCATGCTCGATGAGATTTTGCGCCACGGTTGGCAAGACGAATCCTTCTTGCGTCTCCATACCAACGCGACGTTTCTGGTTCGACGGGACAAGAAAACGTTGTTGCGCCAAGCCGACCTCGTCGATGGCGGCAGCGCGGATTATCTAATCTGGGATTTGTCCCGCAATCGCCCGGTGACTCGGGGCGAGAGTGACGCGCCGGCGCTGTCCGGAAATTTTCAAGTGAGACCTGCCAGCGGCGCAACGATCGATTGCACCCCCGTGTTTGACCTATTGAGCGAGCTTGCTCGGGACTATTCCGCCGAGCGCGCCGCTGCGATTACCGGCATACCTGCGGAAACGATTCGCGCGCTCGCCCGCGAATTTGCTCTAAGCAAGCCGGCATCCATCCGAATCGGCTATGGCGTTGATCGCTGGTATTATTGCGACTACACAGCGCGCGCCGCGGCCAATTTAGTCGTTGCCACCGGCAATATCGGTGTCGCCGGCGGCGGGATCAGCGTGCACGACGGCACCTACGGCGCGCCGCTGAACCTCCGTCCGTTTCGTTCTCCCGACGGCCGCGAGGCCGCAACCCTCGATATCGTTTCGCTCATGAAGGCAATCGACTCTGGCGATCCCTTCCCGGTTAAAGCGCTATGGCTCTCGGCGTCGAATATGTTCAATCAGACCGCAGCCAACCGCAGTCGAGTGTTAAGCTCGATCGTACCCAAGCTCGATCTTCTGGTCGTCGTCGATCATTTCCTGACCGACACCGCCGCCCTCGCCGATGTCGTGCTGCCGGCGTGCACGATCTTCGAGAAACAAGATCTCGTCGCCGGCATGTTTCTCCAGCTCCAGCGCCGCGCCGTGAAGCCCGAAGGCGAGAGTAAAAGCGATTTCGACATTTTCGCCGGCCTGGCCGCGCGCATGGGTGTAGGAAAATATTTCGCCCATGCCCCCGAAGAGTATCTCAGAGAAATGATGGAAACCGATCATCCTCTGCTCAAGGGTATTACCCTGGAGCGGTTAGAGCGCGAGGATGCCGTGCTATTGAATCGACCGCGTGAGCCCTACGTGGGGTTCAAGGATTTTAAGTTTAAGACCCCATCCGGCTGCATCGAGCTTTACAAAGAAGAGCTCGTGAAGCATGACGCGGAACTGCCGTACTTTCACGAGCCGGTGGAAGCGTCTCCGGCCAACCCGCTCTTCGAGCACTTTCCTTTGAGCCTGCTCTTTTCCCACAGCCGCCACCGCATTCACTCTACTTTCGCCAATCTGCCGCGCTTTAAAGCACTCGAGCCGGAGCCGACGGTTGAAATCCATCCGTCGGACGCCGAACAGCGCGCGATCACAGATAATCACCTGGTGCGCGTGCACAATCAGCGCGGCAGTGTCAGCCTCAAAGCGCGGTTGAACCCCAATCTCAAACCCGGCGTCGTCGTGATTTCGGAAGGCTCCTGGGTCCGAGATTTTCCTCAAGGCGACCCCTACAGCCTTACCCATGAACAGGTCAGCCCTACATCGGAAAATTTTGCCTTCTTCGATACGCTGGTAGAGATCGAGCCGGCCGACGAGCCGCCGAAGTAAACGCGCGGATTGTTCGAGTGCGAATCAAGCTAGCGCAACGTTCGCCGCCATGATCAACTTTCACTTCGCCTGGAGCCGAGGGATTTCAACCTTCCCCGAAAGAGCCCTTAATCCTGAACCCGGCGGGCCGATCGTCATTAACGGCTTCACCCAATTCGTTCCGCAGGGCTTCGCATCGTCACTTGACAATTTTTCGACCCGGGCTCTATATGCAATATCATGAACGATCGGATTGTAGCGGATGATGCGGTACTTGAAAGGACCCGCCATCAATATTTTCCGTTTCCAAAAATCCGAGGTCACAGGATTCTACCCACGCTTCGCCGGGCCGGCTCAGGATCGAAGCTGTAGAAAGGCCCCGCTCCGATTCCAGCCGCAGATTTCACAACAACTGGCGCGAACAATTTTCAATGAGTGACCTCACCCATCTCCGGCAACAATTGCCCGGCATCCTCAGAGCGCTCGTCATTGGCATTCCCGCCGGTTACCTGTTCCATCGGTTGCATACACCGATCCCATGGATGATCGGCCCGATGATCGCCGTGGCAACCCTCAATCTGATGGGCGTGCCGATGCATTCGCCGCCTTTTGCGCGCCAGATGGGACAGGTGATTCTGGGCTCGGCGGTATCGCTCTATTTCACCCCCACGGTGGTTGCAACGTTAGCCGGCAACCTGCCGGCGATCCTGGCGGCGACGGCGGCGGTCTTCTTGGTCGGCGGCCTCGGTGCGATGACGTTGAGCCGGGCTTCGGGCGTGGATGGGAAATCAACCTTTTTCGCCTCGATCCCGGGCGGTGCCATGGCGATGGCGGTCCTGGCCGATCGCTACGGCGCACAGATCGCGCCTGTAGCGGTGGCGCACAGCCTGCGCGTCTCGCTCATCGTCATCATCGTCCCCTTCGCGCTCACCTACGGCGGTTTTCCGCTGGTGCCGTCGGCATACCGGCCCAACTTGCCCTTCGATCTTACGGTGCTCTTGCCCTGGCTGGCGGTCGGTTGGCTCTTGGGCGAGGTTTCCGAACGCTGGCATTTTCACAACGGTTGTCTGTTAACGCCGATTTTTATCGGCGCCGCTCTGACCACGAGCGGCCTCGATCTATCAGCCGTACCCCATGGCTTTACCAATTTTGCTCAGCTAATGTTCGGGCTGGTGCTCGGCGCCCGTTACGAGCGCAGTTTTTTTGTCCGCTACAAACTGTTCATTCCCTTTGCGCTGCTCAATTCTTGCTTTATCCTGGTGGCGTCCGTGATTGCCGGAGTAACTCTCGCGTGGGCCTTCGGACTGCCGGTGGCGACCATGATTCTCGCCACCTCGCCGGGCGGATTAGCCGAGATGACGATCACCGCCCAGGCCCTGCAAATCAGCGTGCCGCTGGTCGTCGCCTTTCACTTGTTTCGCGTCGTCATGGTCAACATGGGAACCCCATATTTCTACTTATTCGCCGCGCGTTGGCTTGATCGTTAGGGCAAATCCGCCTCAATTAATTATACTGACGCAAATCGGTTGTTTCTCAATCAGAAATCCGCCATGGGCGAAGTAAAATCGCCGTCCCGCCGCCGCGCAGAAGATTTTTAGTTGGCGTATAATTTATCGGCGTTGTATCATTCACAGTTACGAGGAGTACGGCGTGAGCGCGCTCACGCCGAAGCATCTTAAGTTTCCATGACCGATCAAGAATTGCTCACCAGAGTCGCAGTGGACCCGAATATATGCGGCGGCAAGCCGTTCATTTGCGGCACGCGAATTTATATCGCCATCATCCTCGATGCTTTGGCACAGGGACTCACCCCCGAGGAAATTACCGAGCACTATCCGACGCTGGAGCGTGACGATATTCGGGCGGCAGTCGCTTTCGCCAGCCACCTCGCCGAGCAAAATGGCGGCCTAGCTATTGTCGGTCACCAGTGCCTCAACAAGCTAATCCACCCGCTATGACTTGAAGCGCTGTCGCGTCGAAGCAGGCGGTCACCTCGGCGCCAAGCTCGAGCGCTAAAGCTTGATATTCCTTGCGGTCCAATACCGCGACCACGCCGACGCCGGCGCAGTTCAAAGTTACGCGACAACGGGCTAACCCTGGCGTAAGCTCCGTGATTTTTCCTCTAAGGCAGTTTCGCGTTTTACTTTCGTCACCGCCTCCGCTGAGCGAAATATCTTCGCTGCGAATGCAGGCAATTACCCTAGCCCCGCTTGGAAGCCGGCCCTGCGCGCGCAGGGTTACCGCACCAACCGCAAGCGTGGTGTAGTCGCCATTAACGCTCTGCACCTCAGCGCCGAAACGGTTTTCAAACCCGACAATCTCGGCCACAGCCGCCGCATTGGGCCGAAGAAACAGCTCCTCGCTCGGGCCGGTCTGCAACAAACGGCCTAAATTCATGACACCAACCCGCTCCGCAAGGGCGAATGCTTCTTGCCGGTCATGAGTGACAATGACTGTCGTAATCCTGGTCTCTTTGACGATCCGATAAAAGTCGCGCAGCAACGCTTCCCGGCTCACCGGATCGAGCGCCGCGAAGGGTTCATCCAAAAGTAAAAGTTCCGGTTCGAGCACCAGAGCGCGGGCCAGGCTGGTGCGTTGTGCTTCGCCGCCGGAAAGCGTGCGGGCCGATCGTGCGCCCAGCGCGGCGATGCCGAGCCGCTCCAACCATGGCCGCAGGCGGGTTTCAATCTCATGCCGTTTCACCCCGCGCAGTCGCAAGCCGAGGGCCGCGTTATCGCGCACCGTGGCATTGAGCAGCAAAGGTTCCTGGAAAACCGTGGCGATGCGACGGCGCATCACCAGGGCGTTGGCGCGCTCCGCCTTTTCGCCCTTGAAGTAAACCACCCCGCTGCTCGGAGGCCGCAACAACCCCATCACCTGGAGCAATGTTGTCTTGCCGGCGCCGTTGGGACCGAGCACTGCCAGAACTTCCCCAGGCGCGACTTCGAGACGGGTAAATTCAAGAGCAGTCTGGTCACCGTGACGGACCTGTATATCTCGCAGATCTAAGAGACTTTCGGCCACCGCAGCTGCTCCCGTTGCTGGATACGAGTCAGGAAAAAGTTGATGACAAAGGTAAGCGCCAGCAAGATCAGGCTGAGCGCGATGGCAATTTCAAAATTACCCTTGCCGGTTTCGAGCACTGTGGCGGTGGTGAGCACCCGGGTCTGGCCCCGGATATTTCCGCCCACCATCATCGAAGCGCCCACTTCCGAGATCACACCGCCAAAACCGGCCATGACCGCTGCCAGCAGCGGCAACCGCGCTTCTTTGCACAGCAGCCAGAGCAGCTGCGGTTTGGAGGCGCCGATGCCGAGCAGTTGCAGGCTGAGCTTGGGATCGAGACTTTGAAAGCTTGCCATCGTCAGGCCGGCAACGATCGGAAAAGCGATGATCACCTGGGCGATCACCATGGCGGTTGGCGAGTAGATCCATTCGAGAAAACCCAGGGGGCCGCTGCGCCAGAGGAAAATCGAAACGAACAATCCGACCACGACTGGCGGCAAACCCATGCCGGTATTGACCAGCGCTGCTACGAGCGCGCGGCCGGGAAAAACCGCCAGCGCCAACGCAATGCCGAGCGGAATGCCGAGCACAAGCGAAATCAACGTCGCGCAACCGGAAATCTTCAGCGATAGCCAGGTGATCGACCACACCTCGGCATCGAAGCTGACGACCAGTTCGACCGCTTTGATAATCCCCTCTCCGATCAGTCCCATATTAAACGCCGAGTTCGTTTTCGTTCTTGCCGGCCACCGGAACGAAAAGCGGCTGGCCTAATTTTTCCACGCCGAAATTCCGGATCAAGTTTTGCGTCTGCGGCGCGATCATGAAGTCAGCAAAAGCCTTGCCCCCGGCAACGTTTATACGCGGGCCGTTAGCTGGATTGATCTCGAGAACCGAATAGATATTCAAAAGCGCCCGATCGCCTTCGACAAGAATCGGCAGGCTCAGGCGCTTGGCCAGCGCCAGATACGTCCCGCGGTCTGTGATCGTGTATGCGTTGCGCTCGTTGGCGATCCTGAGTGTGGCGCCCATGCCCTGCCCGGCTTCGATGTACCAGCCGCCTTTGGGCTCTATGCCGGACGATTTCCATAGGGACTTTTCCAACGTATGTGTGCCCGAGTTGTCGCCGCGGGAGACAAAATTGGCCTTGTCCCGCGCGATCGCTTTGAGCCCCTCGACGGCGCTCTTGCTCAAACGAACCCGCGCCGGGTCATCCTTGGGTCCGATAATGACGAAGTCGTTGTACATCACCAGGCGCCGGTTGAGCAGCTTGCCGTCAGTGACATATTTTTTCTCCAAGCTCGGGGCATGCACCAACGCCACGTCGGCATCCCCCTTTGCCGCCAATGCCAACGCTTGACCGGTGCCTACCGACACTGTTTTGACGACATAACCGCTTTGCTTTTCAAACACCGGAACGAGCAAGTCGAGCAACCCGGAATCCTGCGTGCTCGTCGTGGTCGACAGAATGACGTTCCGATTAATTGATTCCGCGCCGTGCAAATCCAATCCGGGATACCCGATCAATACAAACAAAAAGGCGAGTAGCAACCAACTTCTCATCTTGCCCATTCCTTTCGAGATTAACTTTGTAACTGGATGATCCTTCCCGTTTCGCTCACATCGTAGCCGCCCATGTCGTCTACTCGTCGGCGGAACTCACGGGATCCGACAACAGCCAACAGCGCCTGGATACGCGGCGCAAAAAAATTTTCCTTGCGTACCCATAGATCGAAGCGTTCGCGAGTCAACGGGATAAAATCGAGGCCTAACAGCTGAGCCGCGGTTCGGGTGGCCAGACCGACATCCGCCTGGCCGCGAAGAATTTGTAAGCCTACATCCACGTGCGTTGACACTACCGTGGCGTAGCCGGATATTTTTTGCGGTTTGATGTGCAATTTGAGCAATTCCTGATCAAGGTAGATACGCGTGCCGGAGCCTGCTTGCCGATTGATGAAGCGCACATCCCCTCGGGTGAGGTCGCGGACCGCACTCAAGTTCAAGCGATTGCCGCGTACCACCACGAGACCTAATTCCCGATGAAATAGCGTGACCACCGCTGCTGTGCTTGAATATTCCTTTCCGGTCGCGCTCCGTCCAGCCAGAGGACGCGCAGGGTCGAGCAGATGGGCCGTCGCGACATCGACCAGCCCCTCGTGCAGCGCTGCAAGACCCGCGCTGCTTCCGACCCTGGCCATAAAAAACGACGCCGGGCGAGTTTGCGCGTCAAAGAGTTCGTGCAAAATCCCGAGACTAGGATCGTCGCTGCCGGCGGCAAGGAGATGCGATCGACCTTCCGGCGATCTCGATCGTGCTACCATTCCGGAGGCGCTTTGCTCGATCCATTGCGCGACCAGTTTTTTTGGAAATGTCCATTTCCCGGTTACCCGCGTGCACGGGATCTTACCGGTCTTGGCGAGGAAATAGACTTTTTTCTCGTTGATGCCGAGATAGCGGGCAACCGCGCGCACAGTGAGAAACTCAGACGCTTCTGATGTCTTCATTCGATTTTCGCCATATCAAAATTAGAAAGATAAGGCAAAATACTTACAAATACTTACAAAAATACTTAGACAAAGAAGCACAAACGGACGCGCAGCGGCCGGAATGGAGAGGATGTTGCTATGCCGTCAACGGGGTTGGTTGATTTCGATAACAATATTGCCGAAGCGGTCGACATGCGCCTCTTGGCCCGGATGCACGACCGTCGTCGAATCCATCTGCTCGATGATCGCCGGACCGCTGAGCCGGTTGCCGGAGCGGAGTTTCTCACGGTCGTAGATCGGCGTTTCATGCCAGCCGTCGAAATACGCCCGGCGCCGCGCCTTGATCGCGCGATCGGCATTCGCGTCGCTCAGCGCTATCGCTGCGACGGCAGGTTTGGGAACGAGCACTTTGGTCGTCAAGCGAAAATTGACGATCTCGACCTTTTGGTCCTCGGCGCGCGAGCCGAAATGCTTTTCATGCACCTCATCGAAAGTTTTGCGCCATCCCGCCTTGGCGTCCGCCGCTAATTTGCCGCGCGCCACCGGCACCGGCAGCTCGTACTTTTGAATACTGTAGCGCAGGTCGATGGCGCGCTCGTAAACGATTTGCGCGGCGGGAACACCCTGGGATTCGAACTCCCGCTGCGCCGCCGTTTCCAGCGCTTCGAAGCGGCGCTGGATTTCTTCAACGTCAGCCGCTTCCAGCTCGGCAAAGTGCGTTTGCACGTAATCGCGCTTCAAGTCCGAGACGAGCAGGCCCATCGCCGAGTGCACCCCCGGGGAAGGTGGAACCAAAACACGGGGAATTTTGAGCTCCTGGGCCAACAGCACCGCATGCACCGGACCGGCGCCGCCGAAGGCCAGCAGCACATATTCACGCGGGTCCTCGCCGCGGGACACGGTAACCAGCCTGAGCGCTTCGACCATTTCCGAGCCAACGATTTTGATGATGCCGTTGGCCGCCTCGATGGTTTCGAGCTTGAGCGGTTCGGCGGTATGGGTCGAAATCGCCCGTGCCGCCGCCTTGGCATCGAGATGAAACTTACCGCCAACGAAAAACTCCGGATTCAACCAGCCGAGGGTCACGTCGGCGTCGGTCACCGTCGGCAACGAGCCGCCGTTCGGATAACAGGCCGGGCCGGGATCGGCGCCCGCGCTCTGCGGCCCCACTTTCAACAGGCCGCTCTTGTCGATCCAGGCGATGCTGCCGCCGCCGGCGCCGATCTCGACCAGGTCGAGGGACGGTGTCGAGATCAGCCACTCGCCCGCTTGAAAGCGCGGTACGACGCGCGGCTCGCCATCTTGGACAATGCCGGCCTTCGCCGTGGTGCCGCCCATGTCGAATGAGATCACTCGCAGCTGATGGGTCATGCGGCCGATATGCGCCGCCCCGAGCACGCCCGCCGCCGGGCCTGATTCGATCATGCGCACGGGAATGCTGCGCAGCGCCCCGCCGGTGAGGCTGCCGCCGTTGGACTGCATGATGTAAAGCGGCTTGGTTATGCGCCGGCTCTTGAGCGCTTCCTCGAGCTGGTGAATGTAACGATTGACCACCGGCGCCACGTAGGCGTTGACCACGGTGGTCGCCAGGCGCGGATATTCGCGAATCTGCGGCAGGGTCTCAGAGGACAGGTAGACCTGCGCGTCGGGCACAACCTCGGCGACCAGCTGGCGCACGCGCTGCTCATGGGCGGGATTCATGAAGGAAAAAATCAGGCACACCGCCACCGATTCGACGCCGGAGTTTTTTAACCGCGCCAAACGCCGGCGCGTTTCCTTTTCGTCCATTTCCCGCAGCACGTTACCGCGAAAATCGATGCGCTCGGGAATTTGAATCGTATGGCGCTGCGGCACCAGCATGGGCGGCTTGGGATAGGCGAGATAGTCGTAGCTCGCGCTGCGCACCTCGCCCAACTCCGGGGTCTCGTACACGCCGGTGTAACCTTCAGTGATGATCAGCCAGGTCTCCGCGCCCTTGCGCTCGAGCAGCGCATTGGTCGCCACCGTGGTGGCGTGAAAAAGAAAAGTGACATCCTCGGGTAAACGACCGCTGCCGAAGTATTCATCCACGGCGTTCATCACGCCCCGAGTCAGATCCGCCGGCGTGCTTAAAACCTTGGAATTGAAAACCCTACCGTCCTGTTCGTCTAGCACGCTCAAATCAGTAAACGTGCCGCCGATATCGATACCGACTCTGTAGCGGGACATATTTTTCGCTCACCTCTGCTTAGCTACATAACACAGGATGGGACAAAATAAACGAAACGAATCGGTTGTGATGGTTCAAGGTTCAATCGTTCAACGTTCCGGGGCTGCAGGTCCTCCGACCTTGAACTTTTGAACCGTTGAACCTTGAACAGGAAACATTACGCCCAATAAGTCGTCCGATCGATGGGAATATGCTGCAAAATTTCTCCCGGCACGAAGTCTTCCAGCTTGATTCGTTTCATGGCTTCGCCGGGGCATTTCGATACCGGCGAGAACGGCCGGTCCAGCGGCTTGGTGGCGTCGACGATCATCGCGGAAGTGCGCCGCGGATGTTCCATCGAGGGATCGATAAGACTGCCGCGCATAATGTCTGGAATGATGGAAATCTGCCGGTGCGGCTGCACTCGGGTCGCCAGGGCCCAGAGAATCTCGGTCGGATTGTAGACATCGATGTCCTCGTCGAAGACAAAAACGTTTTTCGCCCAATCCCAGGTGAGCGCCGCCGCCGCGGCTCGCCCCGGGTCGCCTTCGGACATTTTTTTCATCGCAATAAAAACATTGAGCAGCGCGTGCCGTCCGCTGGCGCAAACCGCCTGGACTCCCGGCACCGCCTCTCGGCAGCGGCGCAGATAGGCGCCTTCGCGCGCCAGATCCATCCAGGGCTTGTCGCCTTCCGGCGTGAGAATCGACATATGCATGGCACCGCGCCGATGGGTGATCGCGCGCACTTCGTAATGAGCCGATTGCTGATAGCCTTGCAAACCCAAATAACCGTTCACCTCGCCGAACGGTCCTTCGACCAATCGCTTGCCGGGCAGCAGCGCGCCCTCGATAACGATCTCGGCGTCCGCCGGCACCAGCAATCTCTCGCCCCAGATTTCCGACGGGACGAGCCGCAGCGGCTCCTGCATATAACCGCCGATAATATCGTACTCGCTGATCTCGAACGGCCCACCGTAACAGGCGCCCATCTGGTAAGCGGGATGATGTCCAATCACCGTCGCCACCGGACACTCCTCGCCGGCCTCTTCGTAAACGCGAAAGATCCGCCACATATGCTGCAGCGTCATCAAAAACCCGGTGTGGTTTGGGTCTTTCACCTCCATGCGATGATAGGAGCAGTTGTAAACGCCGCTCTGCCGGTCCCTAGCGACACTGGACATGTCGATATACGGCCCGCCGTCCATTTCATGGTGGCGCAAAAGCGGCAGCTCGTAGAGATCGACATCGTCGCCTTTACGAATAATTTCTTTCACCGGCGCGGCCTGTCTGCTCACGATCACCGGGCCAATCCTATTCGCTTCCCGGCGCAAACACTCCCGCGCCATCTCGGCGCGATCCATTTCGGGCGGCACGCCGAGCGCCGTTTGAACCTTTTTCTGCGAGTTCTCCGCGCTCATGACCAGCTTCATGTCCGTCACGTGACCATGGGCGTCGAGCGGATTTTCAAAAATGAGCACCGGAAATTTTTTCAGAGCCCCAAGCTGCTTGACGATCGCCGTGACGTCGTAGGTCAAAGGGTTTACCGTTTTTGCGATCGACACCACATCGCTCGGATATGCCCGGCGCATGTCGTTTAAAAACGTTCGTAGCGATTTCGACATGGAATTGATTCGTCCCCAGGGCGATTCATGAATCGCCCCCACTACAGATTCGTAAATCGGCCTACAATCAATGTTGATGTTCCGGCTCCGACACCGCCGGATTCTCCTGGTCGAATTCCCACTGCGCCGGATTATCCAGAATGTATTGTCGAATCCGGTTCAGGGATTCGTCATCCCGAATAATATGTTCGTAGTAATTGCGCTGCCAGACGGGTATTCCCGGTGTATCGCGCAGAACGTTGAGCTGTTTTGCAGAAATCATTTTAAATCGCCCGAGGATCTTCGATAACAACATGTGGCGCCGACCTACAATACGGGTGGGTGACGATTATTCCATGCATGTGATTGGGCATGACGACGAACGCATCCAATTCAACACCTCTATAAAAGTGCGACAAACCATCCCATACGGACTGCACGATTCGCCCAGCCTCGTTCAATTCTATCTGACCATCGACAACGTTGCCGAACAAACATTCCCCCTCCCATCTGCATAGCGTGACATAATACGCCCCGGCCTGCGAATAATCGTATCCCTGCAAACGAATCGACCGACGTCTCCGTTTCTGGTCGATTGGATCCTTCGCGATTGCCGTCACGTACGCTCCGTTACACAATCCGCATTCTCAATCGCGCCATTTGCTGGGCTCAGCCCCCTCGCCAGCTACGAAACCATTTTGCCAGAACCTGAATGTCGTGGCCCAGCGCGATTACGCGGGTCTCTCATACGGTTGCTACCTAACACGCGAAGAATCGTCTAAACAACACCGTCGAATCCGTCACAAAACACTCGACACCGGGCATCGATGTAGTTCGAATTCTCCATTCTCAATTCTCATTATCGATTCCCTCCCCCTCTTGCACCCCGGCCCATGCCTGAGCTATTGCAATGGGAAGAAAAGGAGCCAGATCAATGGGCATAATCGAACGAACCTATGGCAAGGAAACCAACACCGTCATCAACGAAGTTTTGATCTCGTCGGACTCGCATGTCATCGAGCCCGCGGGGCTTTGGCAGAAACAATTGCCCAAGGCTTATCAGGATCGGGCCCCCGATTTTGGCGGGCAAAGACCCAACGACACCCCCGGCGGCGCCCAGGACAAGAACAAGCGCATCTCCGAAATGGCCGCCGACGGCGTCAGCGGCGAAGTGCTCTACCCGACCCATGGCTTGAAGTGCATAAGCCTCGACGATCACGAGTTGGAGGTGGCCTGTTGCCGGGTCTATAACGACTGGCTCATCGACTACTGCAGCGCCGCCCCCGATCGGCTCATCGGTATCGCCATGCTGTCGATGTACGACATTGACGAAGCGGTGAAGGAGCTGGAACGCTGCCGTAAGGCCGGCATGCGCGGGTCGGTGATCTGGCAGGTGCCGCCGCCAGAGCTCCCGTTCTCCTCGTCGCACTACGACAAGTTCTGGACCGCGTCTCAAGAACTCGACATGCCGGTCAATTTGCACATCTTGAGCGGCCACGGCTACAGCCGCAGCCGCTCCCTCGGGCAGGGAGACACCCCCACCGGCATGACCGCCGAGCACAATAGCGTCAACATGAAACTGTTCCAGTCGGTCGATAGCCTTTACGATCTAATCTATTCCGGCGTGTTGGAGCGTTTTCCCAAACTGAAGATCGTTCTGGTCGAAAACGAGCTGGGCTGGATTCCCTTTGTCCTGGAACAGTGGGACTACTACTTCAAGCGCCATGGCGCCAAGCGCGAAGGGCTGAACATAACAAAACCGCCGAGCGAATACTTCCACAAGCAGATTTTCACCACGTTCTTCAACGACGCCGTCGGCGGCCATATCCTGTCGTGGTGGGGCCAAGACAACTGCATGTGGTCAAACGATTTCCCGCACGGCAATTCGACCTGGCCCAATTCCCGTCAGGTTGTCAGCCGCGACCTGGGCAGTCTACCGGCCGACGTACGCGCCAAACTGGTGCGCGAGAACGTCGCGCGGGTTTATAACATCCCGGTGCCGAGCCCGGTGCAGTAATCGGCGGGAGCAGTTAACTCAATAGTTGTTGTCGCGGTTTAAGATGCTGGTGGAGAAGTGCGGCAAAACGTGCCCTTTTCCACCGAACAGCTAGGTTGGGTTCGTTTGAATAATTGCCGGCAGCTTGTTGAGAGTAAGCTTTTTAAGATCCACTTTTCGGCTGGCATTATCGATGTCAATGCCCACCAAGTTCCCTTCGGCATCATAGTCAAGAACGACACCCTCCGTGATCTCTCGGCTTTCGACGCTCGGCCGCTCAGAAAGATCTATATAAAGGGAGTCTGTGTCTGCATAATAATTGAGCTTCATGGCTTGAACCCTCTGTCTGGAAAAGCGTTGTGAACCGTAACTTTATCATCCAACGTGACAACTCTCAGAATTTTCCCTTCAAACTCCTCGATTTTGCCCCAAAACCGATACCGGTTTTGCTCTTGCGGCTCGCTTCGCAGCGGATTTTCCAAAACCTGAATACACCACTCCTTCTTCAAATAGGGACGCTTACGCAAAACCTCGTGCTCGAAATATTCCGTGAACCCGAATTGTGGCACTCCCAGAGGATAACCCGTTTCCCTTCAGATGACTAGGATAACGAGGTCGCACCTGAGCAGCGGGGCGAAGGCCTCTCGATAAAAACTCTTCCCGCACGTATTTCTATGGGTAGGTTGTACGAGTCCTTGTTCGACGACGCCGTCGGCGGTCACATCTTGTTGTGGTGGGGCGCCGACAACTGCATGTGGTCCAACGACTTCCCGCACGGCAACTCGACCTGGCCCAATTCCCGCCAGGTTGTCAGCCGCGACCTGGGCATTCTACCGGCCGACGTACGCGCTAAACTGGTGCGCGAAAACGTCGCGAAGCTTTACAATATCCCCATCCCGACGCCCGTTCAGTAAATGCAAGACAGCCGCGGTTTGTCGCCGACAAGCCGCGGCTGTTCTAAATCTCCCGGGAACAACCTTTCTGCCAAATTCATCGGCTGATCGAACAGCCGATCGCGGCATCTAGCTCAATCAATGCCCGCCAGTTCCTTGGCCAGACGAACGAACGGGCTCAGATCATAGGCGCTTACGAGCCGCTGTTTGTTGGTGGCCAGGCTGGCGACGTTGTACATCTCAAACAGGAGCTGGCGCGAGCCGAACGAATCGCAGGCGTATTCCCACGCAAGTTTCAACATGCGAAACATTTCCTGCGTGCGCTCGTTCTCCCCGACAAAATAACGCCGGATTTGCTGACCGATCTCGGGGTTGTTCATGTCGGCCTGGCTCGGAGACATCAGGATGCCGGAGCCGCACAGCTCTCGTATCATCTGCAACATCTTGGGGTAGCCCTCGATCGAAAAGATGCGCGCAGCTTGCCCCGGCGTCCAATCGGGCAGGGTCAAGCCCGATTGCGAGCGCACCGGGTTCATTTCGGCGGCATGGATGAATGCTCTCATCGTCTCCATGTAAACGATCGCGTCGGCCAGGGCTATTTGCACATGCGGTTGTTTCGAAGTGCCGAGATATTCGGCCATCGCGGCGCAGATCCCGAGCAGTACTTCTGCTTTGACCGCCAGCCGAACCAAAACATACCAGGGCCCAATGCCCATCGCTCCCTGGAAGAGTCGCGCATAGAGACTCGGATCTGCGGGATGAGTTTGACGCAGATAGAACACGCGATCCCAGGGAATAAACACGTCGTCGAACAGCACCATCGCGTCCATCTCGTCCCAGTGCGGATTTAGCGGATGATCCTCGGGGTTTGGCGACGTCAGCGACTCCCGGCAGATGAGCTGGATGCCTTGGGTGTTTACCGGGACCGCGAAATACACCACCTCATCGGGCTGGAGGTTGGGTCTTGGCTGGGTCAGGCAAAGGATTTCATTGGCGTAGGGCGCCTGCGTTCCCACTCCTTTGGCCCCTCGAACCACGATCCCGTCGGGCCGCCTCTCCACCACCCTCAAGTATTCCTGCTTGGCTTCCGGATGGCTTCGGTGATGAAACGGATCGTTGAAAATAGTCGCGATGCTCAAATCGTTTTCGCGGCAATGCTCGAAGTAGCGCGTCACGTTCTCCGCGAAGCTCGGATTTTCTTCGCCGAAGACGTCGCGGCTGTCGTGCAACCCCAAAACCACCGTAGCCAGATGCTGCGGCAGACGTGCCGCCACCCCTCCGGCGCGGCGCACCAGGAACTCGTACATCTTGCGCTGCCGGATCAGATCTTCGATCGAATGGGGCAAAAGATAAGCGAGGCTTACCCGCTCGCCCGTCGCCGGTGAAATCATTGTCAGCAGCTCCTGATAGGCGGGATCATGCTGCAAGTCATAAACCGCGGCCACGCTGCGGGCGCAGCCCGCCAAACGGGGATGTTCGGTGACGTCCACCGATTCGCCCTGCAACCACACACGGCGCCCATCCCTCAGGCTATCGAGATATTGTTCTCCGCGACGTATCGGCATTTACCCAGCTCTCAATAGAATTTTTGAGGTAATCAAACTCAACTCGACCGCCTTCGAGGCGAACCGTTCAGACTCGATCGAAACTATCCGATAACTTGACTCGAAACAATGTCAATTTGCGGGGAACGGAGTTGAGTTCGAAATGGCGCCCCTTGCACCAATGCGATGCCGGACTGGCGACTTGATGCCAGGCTAAAATAGGATACCAAGGAACTTAACGCTCTGGTTCAGCGGCGGCGCGGAGTGCTATCCGCTTCAACCGTTTGTTCGGCGGTTTTCCACTGACGTATCCTCGTCCTCGGTTAGTACATTGCTGCATTCTGCTTGAACAATTCCACTTCTTCTGGCTGAACCACTTCTGTCGCGTCCCCTGCATCAGCAATGACAATCTTGCGGCCATCTAAGGCTTTCTTGAGTGCCTCGCTTGCGATCCAGCTAGACTCCCAAAGCTGAGATGATGCCCCATTCACGACCTGACAAATAGGTTCGTTACTCTCGAACATGATGCCAACGGACTTAGGTTGCGTGACACGCTGGAGCCAAATTTCAAGGTAACCGTTGTACGGGACTCGCGCCATCTTTTCGCGTACTCTTGTCCACAAGCGCACCTTCTCTTCATTTGGCGCAAGTGAGATAAGATGGCTCAGAATGCCGGCCACAGCCGGAAACGTCGAGGGTGAAACAAACGCAATATCTGTCGCAATCGCGACCTGTACGTCAAGGTCGTCGGGAGCTTCAGTCTGTTTTGAAATATTGGTGTGAAACTCACCAACCAACCTTCGCAAAGCTCCGCTATTTGGAAACCTCTGACCGAATAAATGCAGCCTTAAGAGCTGCTTTTGAATTGTCTTCGCGTTAGTTGTTCCGAGGTCTTGTAGCTCAATGCCGGCTAATTTATCTGGTTTGATCGATCCTTCCACTACGTTTCTGGAGGAAAATGTTTTTGATACTCCGAGCCTCATCCCTACCGCTCGTAGCTTATCGCTGACTATCTTCAGGACCGCTTCGGCACGTTCGTCGCTATTTGCAAAAATTCTATAGTCGTCCCTATATCGCAGTATCCGGATGTCAGTATTTCCCGCGAGAGCTAGGTTAATCTGCTCATCCACGTATCCAAGGACAATTTCCGCGATGAAGTCCATGAGGACCGATCCTTGCGCAATACCGTTGGTCTGGCCGAAACGACTAGCTTGGATATGGGAATCGATCTTGTTGCCGAGCAGAGCTTTATTCGTCTTTTCTTCCTTTGCTTTCGATAAGCCGTGCAACGCCCAAGCAATACTATGGGTGTACAGAGAGCCATAACAGTCGGTCACATCGGTATGGAAAACATGACTGAACTCCAGTGAATAAGTCAGCGACCTTTGCTCAACGCTCTGCCACCAGCTTTTGATCTGAGTCGCAACATCCGTCTGGTGATCGACCGACATCACGGGCGCGCTGCAACAATCAACTACACCGCCCGCAAATTCTTTGAGCCGCGCTCTTATGCTTTCCCAGTTCGCCTCCTCACAAATCACATTTACTAACGAGACGTAAATGGCCGGATGTATCAACTCATAAGGCCGCCAGGCAAATTTTCCGTCCTTGTTTGCAATAAAGTTGTAGTTTACGTTCTGAAGTTCGTTGGGATTTGCGTTCTTAAACTCGGCATAGTTCCTGCCATTAAGAGCGGTTGAGACGTTATTCAGTATTGGTTCAAAACTGATGTAATTGGGCAGATCCCCGTTGAAGTAGCTGCTGCCCTTCAGAAAATGGCCTCTTGCCTCTTCGTTGGAAAGGTCAATCAATCGCTTCATTTGGCCACAGACCTTTTCATGACGTCGACCTATCTAGTGAACTGCCGATTCGGTCCGCGGGTTATTATGGAAGCCATCCTCTGCGTCGAAGTCAGGAATCAGTTACAGGAATCAGCCTCAGATTTTTACGAATCGATTATCTAGTGATGTCTTCGGCGCCAATCTGTCACTTCCGAAAATCTTCTGCCCTCAACTCGATCGGCTTTCCATGCGGCGTTCGGTGCATGGCGCGCTCCCAGGCTCGGAAGTGTTCCGTGAGTGCCTGCTTTGAGGTCGCGCCTTTTTCCGCGACCATGCGTTCGAGCGTTGCGAGCCAGTGGTGGTAGTAGGTTTCGCCGGTGTCGGGATCGCCGGCGGCTTGGGCTTTTTTGATTTCTTCGCCAAGCATAGCGGACCACTCGGTCCAGGCGAACAATCCTTTTTCGTAGAGCGCCAGCCCCATTGCGAAGGCGTGAGCTTCCCAGGGCGCGCGAAAGACGGGACCGTTCTCGTCGCGCGGAATGCCCGGAACCGCGTCTGCCGCTTTGCGGGCGGCTTCGGGTTCAATCAACTTTTCAGACATGTTTTAGACCAGATCCAAACGACGCGAAGTAAAACCTTTCGTGAACATCACGCAACGTTCTGCATTTTCGTTACGAAATCCCGTCCGGACGTAGGAGGAGGCAATACCCTTCCCTCTTTCTTGTAAATCGCAATCGCCTCTTCGACGATCTCGCAGAGTTCGTTAAATACTTCTTTTTCATCGTCGCCGTGGTAGCCGCCTAAGATCAAGCCGGGCGCACTGCCGACGTAGCATTGATCTTGGACCGACCATTCGACGATTTTTGCATACTTTGCGCTGTGCTTCATTTCTTTGACTCAGGCATGTTCCAGATAAGGCTCAAACGCTTCAATGGAAACCTTCAATGTCGGCATCAGCGTCCGCGCCCCAAAGTTCCTGGGCATCGAAGCGCACGGTGTAAAGCCACTGGGGATCGTCGCCTTTGCCGGCCGCCACCGAGTCGGGAAAAGCGTGGGTGCCGTGCAGACGCTCGACAACGCCCACGTGGCCGCGTGCATAGCGCGGCAGGCGCGTGTGCGTCTTCGGGTGGATGTTCTTCGTGCGCACGCGATCATCGATTTTGAACTTGGCGGGTCCTTGGGCCGGCCGGTAAAACGAGCCCCGTTTGGTAACCTTTTCAATATCGGCCAATGCAAACGGGCCGCGGGCCAAATTCTTCGCCGGACGCAGCGCGTGCCCGGCTGCGACCTCGTCGGCGTCGATGAGACCGTGCTCGATGAGCAAGTTTTGATTGCGCAGGAACCACTTCTCGTAATATGAGCGCGTCAAATAGATCGACGGCGCTAACTTCTCGATGGTGTAGCGGCTGGTGTCGATGGTCCAGGCGCGGAAGACGCCGATGGCGCGGCTCATCGCCAGCACGCGCCCCTCCCAGCGATCATGAAAAACCGGCTCGTTGGGCTTGGGCTCGACCTTGCCGAACCCGTCCATACCGCCCATATCGTGAACGCCGTCCATCAGGCCACCTCGCTCGGTTTTTTCGCCAGGCCGGTGCCGACCATGGAGTCGCGCGTGACCAGCTTGGCGAGCTGCGTTTCACTCCAGCCTTCGGTTCCGGCCGGACGCATCGGCACGACCAGGTAGCGGGTCTCGGCCGTCGAATCCCAAACCCGAATTTCGGTCTCGGCCGGCAGCGTGACGCCGAAATCGGCCAATACCGAGCGCGGCTCCTTGACGACGCGCGACCGGTAAGCAAACGACTTGTACCAGGTCGGCGGCAGGCCGAGCACATCGGTTGGATAGCAGGAGCACAGAGTACACACGATCATGTTGTGCACCTGCGCCGTGTTCTCGACGGCGATCAGATGCTCGCCCACGTTGCCCACCTGGGGCGCGAGGCCGGCCACCGCCTTGCTCGCATCCTCGAGCAGCGCCGTGCGAAATCCAGAATCGCTCCACGCCTTCGCCACCACCTGGGCGCCGATATGCGGGCCGATCTTGGTCTCGTAGAGCTCGACGATGCGGTCGAGCGCCGCCGTTTCGATATAACCCTTCTCGACCAAAATGGTTTCGAGCGCGCGCACCCGCAAATCCATCTCGGTCAGATGGGAACCCTCATCATGATCGTGTTCGTGTGTCGCCATAAGCGAAATATAGCCAAGGAAGCAGGCGGCATGCAATCGGAACCCGAGGGCAACATCAATGGTGATTGGATGCGCCTGCCTCGATAGCCAGTCGATTGACCGTGCAAGCTTGGCTAGCCCGTCGCGTTGATGAAAACTACCACCACTGGCGCCGTGAATCGAATTATTTCCCAACCAAACTTCTATGCCCGAAGCGGCGGGATGTCTCTGGGAATTGGCCGGGGTCATGCACCCGGCTTTCCCAATGCGGCGGTTCGTCTTGTTGGGTGCCAGGCGGTACGGTTTATTTTCCGACCGGCAACCATCGGGCGGCTGCATCCGCACTATCCTCGGGCCGTGTATTGAACGCAATTGCCGCGCCCGGCGCAGCCTTGTGGACGGCATTGATGACCGCTTCGAATAATGCCAGGCGCCGGGGCGGCAGGCGGACGCCGGCTCCGATTACAACGCAATCATAAGTCTTCGCTGCTAATTGATGCTCCACTGTCGGTCCAGCGGTTTCATCGGGCCGGATGTAACCCACGTCCGCCTCCCATCCCCGTTCAGCGAATTGCTTCAGCGCAACCGCAATGCCGGCGCGAACCTTTTCCGCGGTCATTCCCGGCGGCAAAGCAGGGTCGGAAAAATCCACGGTCGCTGGATCGTAACCAACGAGCAAAATCCGCGTCATGAGTCCTCCCTAAGTCTGAGTCGCGTCATTTAAGCACACTCTCCACGACCGCAGGGGTGGTCGATTCGAGCCGCACGAAACCCGGTCTGCGAAAACCTAATCCACCGACCGGGACGCGCGCGATTCAGTGGAATATGCTCCCCCCATCCACGACTATCGCCTGCCCTGTCATGAAGTCGCTGTCGGATGAGCAAAGAAACACCAGCGTGCCCATCAAATCGTCCGGAGTTTGCAGCCGTTTGATCGAGCGGGCTTTGAGCTGCAATTCGGTCAGCTCTTTGGGCGCGGTTTGACCTTCGTGCTCGACCAGGCCCGGCGCGATGGCGTTGACGCAGATGCCGTACTCGCCGACTTCGCGAGCAAGCGAGCGGGTCATGCCGATCAGCGCCGCTTTGGAGGCGACGTAGTGGAGAAAGTTGGGCGTGCCCCAGTAGGCGGTGGACGACGAGATGTTGATGATCTTGCCGCTCTTCTGCTCTCTCATCTGCGGAAAGACCGCTTTGGCGCAGAGAAACGGTCCCTTGATGTTGACCGCGGAGACTTTGTCCCATTCCTCGGCAGTGATCTCGTAGAACGGATGGCGCTGAATGGCGATGAAGATCGCCGCGTTGTTGACGAGAATATCGATGCAGCCGAAGGCTTTCACCGCTTCCACCGCCATGCGATTGGTGTCTTCTTCCTTCGACACGTCGACTTTGAGCGCGAGAGCCTTTCCGCCCTTGGCGCGAATCTCCTCGGCGGTCACTTCTCCGTCGAGAATATCCGCAACCACCACAGCCGCGCCCTCTTCGGCCAGTTTACGGCAGTAAGCCGCGCCGATATGGCGCGCCCCGCCCGTCACGATGGCGACTTTCCCCGCCAGCCTCATAACCACCTCCGGGAGTGATGGAGTAATGGAGTAGTGGAGTGATGGGTCCGGATCCGAAACCCAATGCTCCAGTACTCCAACACTCCCATACTCCAACTCTTCATCGCAGCCCCTTGAGATGTTCTCTGAAGTCTACCGGCTTCCACCACGGCTTCATACCCAGCGACTCGGCGATCACCTTTGCCGCGTTGTAGCCCGGCGCGCCGGTGATATTGCCGCCGGGATGGCAGGACGATCCGCACATAAATAAGCCGTCGATCGGTGTCTTGTACTGTCCCCAACCGGGAAACGGCCGGTTCTCCAACGCCTGATCGCCGGAATACTCGCCAATCATCCAGTCGCCGCAATACATGTTTTTGTCGTGCCGCTCGATGTCGAGCGGCGTCGTCGAATCACTCGAAAGTATATTGCTCTCGTCGAGATTGGGTGCAAACTTCTGCCAGACTGCGAGCTGCTTGGAAAACCAATCGTGGCGCGCCTTGTCCCAGTTGAGCGGATTGCCCCAGAGATTGTAGGTCATGAGCTGCCACATGAACGCCGTCGCCTTGCCCGGCGGCGCTTGTGTCGGGTCGTGAAACGACGGCGTGGCGCCGTTCATGAACGGCTTGCGCGGCAGCTGGCCGATGCGGCAATCCTCGAACAAATTCACCAGATCCTGATACTCGTCGAGCCCGACGATATGCATGAACGCGCCCGCCACCTCGGGATGTTTTTCTTCGGTGATATATTTGGGCCGCTCGTTCAGAGCTAAATTCACGGCAAAGATTGGCGTGGTCTTGGAGAAGCGAAAGTTCGCCGCTAAGTCGGCGAACTTGGGTTCGAGATTCTCCTGGCCGACGAGCTTGATGAACGTCTCAACGGGATTGACATTGGAGGCGATGAACTTCCGCGCCTTGATCACCGTGCCGTCTTCGAGCACCACCGCTGTCGCCTGGCCTTTCTCTACGAGGATCCGTTCGACACCGTTGGCCTCGATGTAATCGACGCCGTTGTGCGACAACATATGCGCCAGATTGTCGCCGAGCGCGTGAGACGTGCCGCGGCAAAGCTGCGGATTAACGCCCCAGGCGATCATGGCCGGGATTAGATAGCCGGTCTGCGGCGCGTCGAGCTCGTAGCCGCGCATGACGCCGAGAAAGCCGATGAAGGCGCGCACACGCGGATCTTCGAAATGTTTCAGCACGAACTCTTCCGGCGTGGTGTCGAAGTATTTGAGATACTCCCGCCCCTCGACGGTTTTCTCGAGCAGCGGTTTCTTCTCCTCAAACGGCACCGGCACGGCATAGGTCTCCGTAAAGACGATCTTCTGCACCACCGGCTGCCAGCGCGTCCAGAGGTCGATGAACGACGCGGCGTCTTTCTTCGAAAAGCGCTCAATGGTCTCGACGGTCTTCTTGACGTCGGCGAACCAGCCGAGATAGCTCTTGTCGAGAAAATGCTGCACCACACCCGGATCGGGACGGTAGTAGTGAATGCCGAAGTTCTCGAGTTCGAGATCCTTGAACCACGGCAGCGTCATCAAGCCGCGGTGGAACACCGAATGAATGTTGTGCCAGAAGCCGGGGTAGTTGCGGTCCTCGTGCGAATCCAATCCGCCGCCCACCTCCATGTTCTTCTCCACGACCATGATCTTCTGCCCGCACTTGGCCAGATAAGCCGCGCAGATCATGCCGTTATGCCCCGCCCCGATCACGACGCCATCGTATTCCAGAATTTTGGCCACCGTTTTTCTTGCCTCTGATCGTCCTTGAACTTTTTTTGAACCCTTGAAACTCGAACGACCCGCCGCGTTCAAATAGTTCAAACCGCTCAATCGCTGCGCTCCGATCAATCCCCCTCCTTCCGTCCTCCCCCGCGACGCGGGGGAGGAAACGGGTAGGGCTTGATCCCTTTGAACGATTTGAACGGCTTGAACACTTACAGGTTTAAATCCTCTTTCATAATTTGCCAGCAGTTATATCCCGATCCCGCAATGACCGCATCCGCGGGATGCATGGCGACGCCGACTTGGTACAGGCCTTGAATCGGCGTACGATAGTCGGCGACCTGCTCGATCGGCCGTTGCTCGCCCATTTGCACGGCGATCTTGCGCGCCACCCACACCGAACCCCGCCGCATGTTGGGCCAGCGGCCGGAGATGTAGAACGGGTCCACGGCCACTTTCATTTCGATGTTATCGTCGGTCAGGTTGGTGGCGTAGCGCCGCCAGATGCTCAAGACTCTTTCCATGTAGCCGGTCTTCAATCTGACCCAGTCCTCCGGCGTTTTTCCCTTGAGTTGAAACGGCACCGGAACAAAAACCGAAGCAGCGTGCTTGCCCGCCGGCGCTTGCAACGGATCGAACGCCGTCGGACAGATGGCGTGCAGGCATGGGGGCTCAGGGAATTCGCCGGCGCGGATTTCCCGCCACATGCTTTCCAGGTCTGCGGGCGTTTCCGGCCCGATGGTCACGCTCATCGCCCGCCCCACCGAAGCGTTTTCGGCCTCGTGCAGCGCGTAGCGCAACGGCGCCTTCAGCGCCAAGTGAACTTGAAAAATTGAAAATTCATCGAGCTGAATATCCTTGACCCGCTCGACGAAGGTGCGCGGCAGATAGTCCTCGCCCACCATCTCGACGAACGTCGAATACGGATCGGCGTTGGAAACCACAGCCAGATGCGCCTTCCATTCCCGTCCGTCGCGCAGTCGGACTCCTACCGCCCGCCCGTCGTCGTCCACGAGGATTTTCTCGACATGATGCACGGCGCGAATCTGCCCGCCGCCGTGCACGAAGGCGCGCTGCAATACTTGAGCGATGGAATGGGAGCCGCCGCGGGCCAGCTCAGGCTTCTCGTCGCCCGCAACCAGTTTCAAAACTTCGATGCCGGCGCCGGCATAATCCAAGCCCACGCCGCGCGGGATCGCCATTTGTGACAGAATCAGCGTCTTTACCGCAGCATTTTCAAAAAGCTCGTCGACGACCTGCCGCGGCGTCAGTTGCCAAAGCCTTTTGAATTCTTTAGCCGATGCGTCGCCGTCGAGTTTTTGCAGCACATCGTCCAAATGCTGAGGCCGGGTGTGGTAGTACGGAATCAAGTAATCGCGGATGATCCGATGAAACCGCTCGTGCGTCACGCGCCAAGTATCGGCATCTTTGGCGGAAAGTTTTTTGATGTCGGCAACCGTCTCGTCGAGCGCCTGATGGTGTGAGAGGGATGCGCCGTTGTTCAAGATCAGCGCGCTCACCACCGGCGGCGCGACAAACTCGGCGTGGTAACCCTCGGCCCAATTAAGTTCTTTCCAGACCCGCGACGCCTCGCGGTTGTCCTGAAAGTAAGCGAGGGTATTATGCCAGTAACCCGGCATGGTGATCTCTTCGCTCGCCAAACGGCCGCCGTTTTCCAACCGGCTTTCGCAGATCACGGTTTTCAAGCCCGCCTTAGCGAGGTATGTGCCGAGAGCAAAGTTATTTTGCCCGGCGCCGATAAGAATCACGTCCCACTCGCTGTCAATCACCATTGTCGCTCCGAAAAGAAATTGGCATCTTCACCCACTTGTTGAAACCCGGCGCTCTTAACACGGTGGAGTTCGTGCTTTCAAGGGTCGTCGTGCCTGACAAACTGTGTGTAACCCCTGGCTAACAGGGTTCCCCAAAATGAAAAGCTAACCGGCCGCACCGAAAAGCCTCCCCAACGAGATGATTTGATTTAATATCGAAAAGCATTGGGTCTGTCCATTGTTTGTTTCGGGCCGGATCCTTTGGTACTTTAATGGGGAACCGATTATGACCGCGCAAGAAAAACTCAAGAATATTCGCGAGGAGTTGAAGCAGATATTCCTGGAACGCGGCGACTTGATCGACGGTGCCCTGGCCGCGCTGCTGTCTTCGCACCATCTGCTGATCATCGGCCCGCCCGGCACGGCGAAATCGATGCTTGCCGACGAACTGTGCCGGCGCATCGAGGGGGCGAATTATTTCCAGTGGCTGCTCACCCGCTTCACGACCCCGGAAGAAATCTTCGGCGCGGTCAGCTTGAAGGCGCTGGAGCAGGACGATTACCGGCGCGTGACCACGCGCAAACTGCCGGATGCCCATATCGCTTTCCTGGATGAAATATTCAAGGCCAATTCGTCGATCCTCAATGCGATTCTGACGCTGATCAACGAGCGCTTGTTTCATAACGGCAAGGAAGTAACGCACGTGCCCCTGCTGACCCTTTTCGGCGCCAGCAACGAGCTGCCCGAGGAAGAGGAGCTGACTGCGCTTTACGACCGTTTTTTGCTGCGCTTCGTAGTCAATTATATCGCCGAGGATTTTCGGTTCTTGCGCATGCTTGAATCTCAAGCGCAGCCCCAGCGCACCATTCTATCGTTGGCCGAGTTGCAAGAATTGCAGCAAGCCGTCCGCGCCGTCGCCCTGCCGCCCCATGTTTACCGCGGCATCGCCGATATCCGGCGCGAGCTCAACAAGAAGAACATCGTAGCCTCCGACCGCCGCTATCGCCAATCCCTCGCCTTGCTCCAGGCCCATGCCTTCCTCGAAGGGGCCACCGAAGTACAGGAGAAAAATCTTTTTTTCCTCGAACATGTGCTGTGGCGCGATCCGGTGGAGCAGGAGCAAGTGCGCGGGACGATTCGCGAGCTCTTGCTCGGCTACGAGGAAGAAATCGCCGAGCTGCTCTACGAATCCCGCGAAATCCGCGAGTCGGCCTTGCAGCCGGGACGAGCCAGCGAAGAACGCGCCCGCGCGCTCATCGAGTTTCACACCAAGCTGCGAAATATTCTCGCCAAGGTCGATCAGATTGTGGACAAAGCCCAGCGCCTGGGCCGTCCGCTCGAGCGCGTCAACAACGTGCGCACCGAGATCGAGCAGCTGCAAAAAGATATGCTGGAGCAGTTCTGATGCCGCCCCGGCGGACCAAGAAGACGCTGCCCAAACGGGTTTTTCAGCCCCTCCCTAAAAATACTTTCTGGCTTGAGCATGACGCCTATGACCGGCGCGTGTGGGCGCATCTCCGCAGCGAATCGCCGTCACTGCGCGAGGTCGAGGAGAAGGGCGGCAATCTTTTACCCCACTTCGCCTCGCTGTTGCAGGACATCTTTTGCCTACTGTTCAAATTCAACATCAAATATCACCCGGAGGCAGAGCTGCTCCCCAGCGCGCTGCTCAATCATCAATTTCTCCAGGCCATACATCAGGGCGCCCAGTATGACTTTCTGCGCGAGCAGACCCTGCTCAACGAAGCCCACGCCGGCCTATCGACGCTGATTCTCGCCGAGCGCCTGCTGGCGCTGGTGCGTGAGGAGAAGTTTCTTACGCGCCGCGACCTGCGCGATCTCTGGGACATCCAGAAACAAGAAGAACTGGTCGGTCAAAAGCTCGAAGAATACGAGAACTCCGACACGATTCCGCAGGAGCAAATGTCGGAGCAAGGCAAGAAGGCGCTGCAGCAGGCCAAAGAGCGCATGGGCGGCGAGGTACAAGGCGCCGAAGCCTTATTAAGGCATAAGAGCCAACAACTGAAGGAAGACTTAAGGCAAATCGAAGCGCAGGCGACCAACCGTCTCCAGGCCGAAGCGATTAAAGTCGCCCAGGAACTAGAGGACGCCACCGAGGCGGCGCAAACCTGGGGCGACACCATCGGCACCGGCGCTCGCACCCCGCCCGGCCAAAAGCTCGAGCTCGGCCGGCGCCTGGCCGGCAACGAGAAACTCAAAAAGCTCGCGCGCATGGTCGGGCGCATGAAGTTTCACGCTTTAGCCTTGCGAAAAAAGGTGTTTGAGCGATCAAATGAAGAATTACTTGAGGTGGAACAGGGCGATGCTCTGCATCGGTTGCTGCCCCATGAATTGCTCAGCCTGCACCACCCGGTGCTGCGGAAGGACTTTTACCGCCGCTATCTCGATCAGGAGCTGATCCAGTATTCGCTGCGCGGCGTGGAAGAAAAAGGCAAAGGCCCGATGATCGTCTGCCTAGACGGCAGCTCTTCCATGTCCGGGGACAAGGAAATTTGGTCGAAGGCGGTAACGCTGACGCTGCTGGAAATCGCCCGAAAGCAGCGCCGGCTGTTCCGGTCGATATGCTTCTCATCGGCGGAGACGCCGCTCCAAGTCCTCGACATGAACCCGCGCGACCGCTACGAGATCGAGACGAAAACGGTCATGGATTTAGCCGAATATTTTCCCGGCGGCGGCACAGACTTTCAAACTCCCCTAGACGCTGCATTGGATTGCCTGCGAGAATCGCGCTTCAAGAAGGGCGATATCATCTTCATCACCGACGGCGAATGCCAGGTCGATCCGGATTGGGCGGAGCGCTTTCGCGAGGAAAAAGAACAACTCGGCTTCTCGCTGTTCTCGATTTTGATCGACGTTGGATCAGCGTCCCTAGGAACGCTCAAGGAATTCAGCGACCGGATCTCGACGATCAAGCAGTTAACCGGAGACGAAGCGCAAGAGATTTTTGTGAAGTTCTGAGCCGCCTTGCAGGGATATTCACTGCTAGCTCGCCTGTTTCGTTTTACGCGGATACAACGCATCGACCATGGCGCGCTTATGATAGAGCGGCGTGCCCAGATACTGATAGAGCGAATGCGCCAGTACGCTGTGCGCCATCAACGGATGTTTGTAGTCGGTGCCGGCGCCGGCGAAAACCATGTGGGAAAAATTACAGGACTGATAATAGGCCTCGCTCGCCACCGCTTTCGCTTGGTGCACGCTGGCCCGCGCTTCGATCCCGGACTCGATCTTCCACAGAGTTTCATAAGTCGTCCAGCGCGCGCCATCGAGATGGATCGAGATGTCGACGCAGTGATCCTGCACCCGCTGAAAGCGGCCGATGGGCTGGCCGAACACGACGCGCGTGCGCGTGTATTCGTTGGTCATCTCGAAAATTTCCTGGCAGGCGCCGACTTTGTAGGCGCACAGAATCGGCAACGTCTGGCCGAGCGCCGATTCGATGGTCTGCCAACCGGAATCCACCGCGCCGATGAGAGCATCGGCGCCCACCGCAACGTTATCGAAGCCGACTTCAGCAGCGCCGACCATGAAACCGAAAACCGGCTTGACCGAAACCCCGGGCGCGTTGCGATCGACCAGCGCCAGCATGACTTTACCGCTCTCAGTGCGCGCCGCGCAAATAAAATGGCTCGCGGCCTCGCCGTCATGCACGAACCGCTTGGAACCCTTGAGCGTATAACCCTTGGCGGTTTTGTTTGCCCGCGTCTGCACCGAGCGCGGCCCGAATTGAATCTGATCGTCGGAGATCGCGGGAATGACGATCGCGCTGCCGTCGCAGATCTTCGGCAGCCAGGTTTTTTTCTGTGCGTCGGAGCCGCCGGCTAAAATCAACTGCGCCGACAAGACACCCGAAGTAAAAAACGGTCCAGGTAGCGGGCCCCGGCCAAGCTCTTCAAACACCACCGCGCAATCGGTCCAAGAAGCTCCGCCGCCGCCGAACTCTTCCGGCACGATCATGCCAAGCCAGCCGACTCCCGCGGTCTTCTTGTAGATCTCCGGGATGAAAGTGATTTTTTTCTCGTACCATTCGGTAATTGCATAAGGCGGCGCCTCGGCCTTCAAAAATACCGCCGCGACTTTCTTCATCATGTTTTGATCGTCATTTAATCTAAGATCCATAGTTCAGTCCCCATCCGGTTGCATTCGTTCTTTTTTGCCGAATTCACACGGTCGTCGGAGCGTTTTCTTGCGACGGGCGGCCCAAGCCCAATCGCCGTGCGATGATCAGGCGGTCCGTGTCCAACGTGCCGCCGCCATGCAGCCAACCCGGACCGCTGCGCACGGTGTATTCGAAATCCGCGACCTCATGCACCGAGTTGTCCGGCACCAGCGCGTCGTAGCCCAAGATCTTCTGCACGCGCTCGGAATTGCGCAGCCGCACCATGCGCTGGAAATAAAGATACTGCGGCCCGCCGTAGGCGTGCGGTTCGCGCACGTAGCGGTGCCAGAAATTGCGCAACCCCATCAAGCGCTGAACATCGAGATCGATCAAGATATCGGCGATCTCGTCGCGGATATCCTGATCTTCCATCAGACTCTCGCCGTCGAAGTCGGTTTTTTGGCAGTGCTCGACGATCCGTTTGAACAGCGGCTGCTCAGCCACGCTGCCACCCCCGCCATGCTCAAGCTCTAAATAGCTGTTGGCTACTTTCCAGCCGTTGTTCTCGCCGCCGACCAAATATTTCGCCGGCACGCGCGCGTTATCGAAGAATACAGCGTTCTTGATACCCATCATTAGATGCATGTGTTGCAGCGTGATCCCCGGCAAATTGGCCGGTATATAGAGCCAGCCGAGATTTTCATGACGCTTGCCGGCAGGGTTGGTGCACACGAACGTCCAGAGATAGTCCGGCGGCAGATGGTGACCGACCAAGACCTTCTGGCCGTTGACGACATAGTGGTCACCGTCGCGAATCGCTTTGGTCTGACAGTTGGCGACATCGCTGCCGCCCTGCGGTTCGGTCAACAGTTGCCAGACGGCAAGCTCGCCGCGCATCATCGGCGGCAGAAATTCCATCTTCTGCTCTTCTGTGCCGAACTTCATCAACGCCGGCGCCACCAAGCGCGCCAGCGTGTAAAAGACCGAGCCAAGGGACAAGCCGTAACGGTCGATTTCGGTTTCGAGCACGAACTGATGATCGAGGCTCAACCCGGCGCCGCCATATTGCACCGGATAGGTCGGAAACAACCAGCGTTTTTGCCCCAATTTACCGGCCAGCGCGCGGCGAAATCTGTACTCCTCGTCGTTTTCCCGGGTCGACCAGTTGCCGGACCAGCGCAGATGCTCGCTGCCCTTCATCTGTTCCACCAACCACTCGCGCACTTCCCGGCGAAATGCGCTAATCTCGGGAGTGTCTTGTTGCAAGCTAAAATCCATGGTGGCTCTCCTTTTTCTGTTTGAAACAATAAAGTTTTTCGCGCTCGCGCTCGAATCCGGCCCGATACGACCCACGCACACAATCACGAGCTTTAAACATCCCACTCCCCCGCCACCAGCCGCACAATCACGGGATGAAGAATTCGATAGGACAAACCCCAGAGCCGGTGCTGGCCGACTTGATAGTAAGTCACCTGCTCGGCCTTGGTCCAGGTGGGAAAGCGGTCGATCATCTTGTCCTGGACGCCGGGTCGGGTGAGATCGCTAAGTTTGACGTCGATCAGCTCGGCGATTTCTCGTTCGTCGATCCGCCATCGATCCGGCAAGGAGATACGCGCGAGATACGGGAACACGCGATAACCAGTGGTTCGTGTTTGTTCCATCGGCAACTCGGCGAGCACGTCGTGTTTCGGCACATTCAGACCCAATTCCTCGCGCACTTCGCGCAGCGCCGTATCAAGCATTGTTTCGTCTTCCGCGTCATGCTTGCCGCCCGGAAAAGCGATCTGCCCTCCGTGAACTCCGCCGGGATTGCGCAAAATCATGACGATACGCAGCTCGCCTGACTGCGCGCGATAGACTGGAATTAGCACGGCAGCGTCGATCATCGGTGGGCATCCTCTTTCTCGCTTTTACTACATCCCTAAGGGGTTAAGCAAAGATCGCTATGGCACGGGAAAATTAGATTGCATCATGGCGTTATTGTGATAAACGGAATCCGGCGAAAGGATTCCTCTCCCTATGGATCGAACACCCAATTTCCTTCTGATTATCACCGACCAGCATCGCGCGGATCATCTCGGTTGTTACGGCAACACCGTAGTCCAAACGCCGAATATCGATCGGCTCGCCGACTCGGGAACGCGCTTCGAACGCTTCTACGTTGCCACGCCGATCTGCATGCCGAACCGCGCGACCTTGATGACCGGGCGCATGCCGTCGCTTCACGGAGCGCGCCAAAACGGAATTCCGCTGTCGCTCACGGCGACCACCTTCGTCGACATCATGCGCGCGGCTGGCTACGAGACCGCGCTGGTCGGCAAGTGTCATTTGCAAAGCATCAACGGCAATTTGCCGGTCACGGGGATGCCCGAAAGCGATCCCAATTTTACCCCGGCGCCGCTGGAGTTAAGGGAAGCCGACAACACGCTGCGCAGGCATGGACGTTACGATCAAGAACTGCCTTCCACCTGGGCGCGCGAGCGGGACTTCGAACCGACGCTTCCCTACTATGGCTTCGACCATGTCGAGCTTGCCATCGGCCACGGCGACAAAACCGTCGGCCACTACTCGCGCTGGCTCAGGACTCGCCACCCCAACCCCGATTCATTGCGCGGACCGGAAAATCAGCTGCCTGGCAACCACTACATTGCGCCGCAGGCCTGGCGCACCAGAGTTCCTGAATCGCTCTACCCGACGGCCTATGTGGCCGAGCGAACCATGAAGTACCTGGAGAACTATTCGCGCACCGACCGCGCCAGGCCGTTCTATATCCAATGTTCGTTTCCCGATCCGCACCATCCGTTCACCCCGCCGGGGCGCTACTGGGATATGTACGATCCCGAGTCGATCAAATTGCCGCCGTCATTCGATGCCGGGGAACGGTCGATTCCGCCTCATCTGCAAAGCCTCTACGACGAGCGGGAGCAGAACACGAGCAACCGGGACGGCCAGCGCACTTTCGCGATCACCGCTCGCGAAGCGCGCGAAGCGATCGCGCTATCTTACGGTATGATTTCCATGGTCGACGATGCCATCGGCAGCATAGTGGGATGGCTGAAAAACCTCCGTCTCGATCAAGACACCGTCGTCATCTTTACCAGCGATCACGGCGATTTTATGGGCGATCACCAATTACTGCTCAAAGGCGCGCTGCATTACCGCGGCCTGGTGCGCGTTCCGTTCATTTGGAACGACCCGGCCAATGACAGCTGCGGCATCGTCAACTCGGAACTCTGCGGCACGCTCGACATCGCCAGCACCATTCTCGCCCGGGCTCGATTGCAGGGCCACAACGGCATGCAAGGCGTCAGCCTGCTGCCGGCGATGCGCGGCGAAAAGACCGGACATGGATCGCTCGTCATCGAGGAACACCAGCGACGCGGCTATATGGGACTTAAAAATAATTTCCGCGCCCGGAGTTTGATCACGGCCGATGCTCGATTGACTTTGTATGAGGGTGCCGAGTGGGGCGAGCTTTACGACCTGAGCCATGACCCCGATGAAATGAACAATCTATGGGACGATCCACGTTCCCGCGACCGGCGCTACGGACTGACTGAAGAGCTCGCGCGACAAATGATGGCGCGCGCCGATTCCAGCCCGCTGGCGACCCACCATGGACCGTAAACAACCTAGCAAACAGTAAGTTATGAGACCTGAGTTCTGAGCAAAAACTTACAAAAATAAAAGAATCCGGCGAACATTTTACTCGGCTCCCAAGACTCAGCATGCTCCTACCGTTTAATCGCCGAAGCGATCAGCGCGGGCATCGGCAGCTCGACCACGTCACCCTTGGTATATTTTTCCAGCTCGACGCGCATGGCTTCGCGAATTTTGTTCAAGACCGTCGGCTTTTGCACTCCCAACAATCCCGCCGTGCGCACGGTGCTGTTCTTCATTGCCTCGAATAATCCGTCGGCAGCGGGCAGGCGCCAACGCTGCGCAACTTTGGTAATCTTCGGCAACTCGAAACCCGCGGCGATTAGGCTCCGAACGCACTCTTCGGCGTCGCTGAAGCGAAAAAACGGCGGCCCCTCCGGCAATTCGATCCGCGGCTCGCCGTGCAACTCCACTGCGCGCAGAACGATGCCGAAGCCGATGGTTTCCTGGGGCGGAGCCCAGACCGAAAAGGCGAAACGCCCGCCCGAACGCAAGACCCGGTAAGCTTCCGCGATCGCCAGATCCGGACGACCGAGATGAAGAATACCGAAGTTCATCGCGGCGGCTTCGAACAGGCCGTTGCCCAAGGGCAATGCTTCGGCGTCGCCCTCGCGAAACTCCACGCCGGTATGTAGCCGCTTTGCTTGCGCGACCATTGCCGCGGAAAAATCGAGTCCCAAAACGACCGCGCCACGCTCGGCCGCCGCAGCGGCGACGTAGCCGGGACCGCTGGCAATGTCGAGAAAGGTCATGCCGCGTTTGACTCGGGCCGCGTCGAGCAACGATTCGATCGCTTGCGTCGTCAGCCGGCCGAACGCGTCATGGTAACCATCGGGAATGCCTTCCCAACCCTGATGTTCAAAATTTCTAAATTTCTCAATGTCTAGAGCCATAAGCCGTTTGCCGCCAGAAAACCTTGGCTGCTTTCTATCCTGGCGTGTTGGCGATGTAAAGCGAACGGCGAAAAATGCATTTTCAGCTTGACCAACGCGGTATTTTTTTTTACTGTCTGAAGCCACCGGGGGTAGTCGATGAAAATTGTTTCGAGATTTCTTTTTGCTCTGTCGATTGGGCTGCTCTACAGCGCCACGCCTTTGTCCGCGGCTCAGCTGTTAACCAAGGTCATCATGACCACTGGGTCGTTCAGCGAACGCGAAGCGGCCATGTATGTGGCGCAGGATTATGGTTTTTTCCGCCGCCACGGTCTCGAATTGACATTCGTTCAAGTGCGCAGCGGCCCCATCGGCATGGCCGCCCTCGCATCGGGCGAAAGCCAGTTTCATGAGGGCTCGGCTACGGGCGCCGTTCTCGGTTCCGCTGCTGAAGGAACCGATCTGGTTTTTGTCGCCGGCATGATCAACAAGCTCATCGGCAACATCATGGCTTCGCCGAAAATCAAAAGCCCCGCCGATCTCAAGGGCAAAATGATCGGCGTTACCAGCGCCAGCGGCGGTAGCTGGATGTTTGTCACGCTGGCCCTCGAGTACTGGGGCTTGGACGCCAAACGCGATGGCATCACCTTTCGTATTCTCGGCAACGAATCGGTGCGCAGCCAGGCGCTGGTGAACGACGCAATCGCGGCGACCCATCTCGGTTACACCTTTGCCGGCCCGCTCAAAGCCCGCGGCTTCACGAACCTTGCCGATCTCGCCCAACTCCCGATCCCGTTCCAGAGCACGGGAGTGATGACCACCAAGCGCTTCATTAACACCTCGCCCGACGTGGTCGAAAACGTGCTGCGCGGCATCGTCGACTCGATGGCGTTTATCGCCCAGCCGGAAAACAAACCGGCGGTGCTCAAGAGTCTGGCCAAGGGGCTACGGCTGGCGAAGGTCGAGCAAGCAGTCGAAGGTTACGAAAGCCTCCCCAGACTCTACGAACGGCGGATCTTCCCCCGAGTCGACGGCATCCGCAACGTTATCCGGCTGCTCGGCGCCACCAACGAAAAAATTCGCAAGCTCAAAGCCGAAGACTTGGTCGATGAACGGTTCGTCAGGAAATTGGAGAAGGAAGGAAAGTTCTAAAAATCGGCAGCCGGTATTTCACCCGTCGCAAAGCTGGAATGGTTACGGCATCTCTTCCAGGAGCATGCCGAAGCCCGGCACCGGCTGCCGCACGTGCAGCCGTTTTTCCACCGCCCAGACCCGCGCCGGCACGGCGTGCACGACCGGAACTTGCAAATCCTCTTCGAGCAAATGAATGATGTCGAGGCAACGCCAGCCCGTGCCGAGCATGTAAATGCCATCGGCACCTGGATGTTTCAGAAATGCCCTGCGAGTATGCGCGTAAATCTCCGTTGACGCCAGGCGGCCGACGTCGGCAAAGGCGACTTCCATTCCCTCCATCGCCAGAACGTCGAAGCCCGCCCCTTGAAAATAACGAGCAAACATATCGTTGATGCTGCCGGTAAAATAAGTCACGCCGACGAATTTTTTAATGCCCAGTGCACGCAACGCCTCGACCTGCGTCTGTGCCGCGGTGACAATGGGCGTTTTAAATTCGCCTTCCCATTCCTTGACGATCTTTGCTTCGCCGTCAAAGCCGTGGACCATGAACGGTGGCGCGCCCTCGGGATGGATCAGATCGACGCCCTCTTTGGCTAGCTCCTCAACCTTTCCATGCACCGCATCGAGCGCGGCACGAAACTCGTCTTCAGTACCGCGTTGAAAATTTAGATAGACCGGCACCACGCCGATGCCTTCCGGCAAGAGACGGATAAATTCTTCCAGCGATCCCGGCCGGTGCGTCGGCTTAACCACGCCGACTACGCCGCGCCAACTTGTGAATACCACGTCGAACTCCTTTAAAACGATGACCTACCCTTTAAAGACTTTAGGGAACTTGGCCTTGAGCTCGGCTCGCACCTTCTCCGACACCTCGACGACTTTGGGAAACTCGCCGCGCAGCTTGCGATTGTACGGCTGGCAGGCGTCGATCAAAATTCTGTTATTAAAATTTCCCGGCAAAAACATTGGATCGCGTCCCGACGACCACGCCTTCTGAACCAGATCGATATCGGTCATCGGATCGAAGCGCGTGCCCATGGCCCACAGCACCTGATCGATATCCGAGCAATCGACATCGTCGTCGACCACCACGGTCCATTTGCCGTTGTAGGCGCCGGCCATACAGTTGGACGCGACGTGCAACACATTGCGCGCATGGCCGGGATAGCGCTGGCGAATTTGGATCGCTGTAAAGCGCGTTGCCGGTGCGCCCTCGTGATTCCACACGCCGAGGATATCGGGTAGGCCGCAACCCTCCAGCGCGTTCCAGATTTCCGCCGCACCGGCGATACCCTTGAGCAAGCCGGTCTCGTCCACCGGTTTATGCTGCGGCGCGCAGGTCAGAATCGGATTATTGCGGTACATAACCGTCTTCACGTTAAGATAGGGCCGCGGCACCACGTCGTCGGAATAATAGCCCATCCACTCGCCAAACGGCCCTTCCGGTTTGCTCTGTCCCGGCACGGCTTCGCCTTCGATGACGATCTCGGCGTCGGCAGGAATCGGAAAACCGGTAAACGGCCCCTTTACGACTTCGACCGGTTCGCCGCGAATGCCGCCGGCAAAGTCATACTCTGAAACCCCGGATGGCAGCGGGCTGGCCGAAAGCATGTAAAGCAGCGGATCTTGGCCGCAGACGATGGCAAACTTACAGGTCTGGCCGCGCTCAAAATATTTGTCGCGGTGAATTCGGCCATGCTTGCCCTCGGTGATCTGACAGCCGATGGTTTTTGGGTCGTAAACCTCGCAGCGGTAGGCGCCGAAGTTGTACCACTCGGCGTCGGGATCTTTGGTGATACACATGTCCGCCGTGCCGATGTAGCGGTGGGTATCGGCTTGATGATGGATCGGCACCGGCAATTTCAGCACGTCGACTTTGTCGCCCTCCAAGACGTTCTCGAAAATCGGCCCGGTCTTAACCATCCTCGGCTTGATCAGCTTCATGTCGGTCATGACATGATGGTAAGCCTTGACGATATCGGCTTTGTGTTCGTACTCAAGCGGCAAACCAAGCGTGAGCGCGACGCGCTTGATCGTCGAAAACTGACCGTAGAACGTTCGGTAGCCCTTCGGATAGCCTGGTACTTCATCGAAAAGAATTGCCGGCGCTTTGCCCTTGCCACCTTCGGTGAGCATCTGCGTGATTGCGCCCATCTCGCGGTCCCAGTGCGCCCCCTTGACCTTGAGCAGCTCGCCCATTTTCTCCACTTGGTCGATCCAATCGCGCAAACCGCGGTAGGTGACCGTGCCTTGTGAAGTGCCAATTCGTTCCGGGCGTGCCATGAATTCCTCCGTAAAAACAGTGCAATACAACGAACAGCTTACCTTACGTTCGATGCCCGGGGATGTCAAGAAAGAGTCGCCGCGCGGCTCTTGTCGCCCGGCATGGGTTAATGCTATGACCCCAATCAGCCTGCAGCTTGATCTTTCATCTTCGCACCAATACGCGATCGGTGAGGGTTCGATGACAGCAAGAAAGACTTACGATCAGCAATTACGCACGATCGGCCAATCGCTCGAAGCACAACGCATCAACGTATTCGAGCTCAGCAACCAAGGGGATGTTTACGTGATCAAGGGCGAGCCGGATCAGGAAACTTCACTGCTTGCCACGTTGAAAAGATGGCAGGGGCGAATGCGGCGTGAGGGAGTCGCGTCTTCGTTGACATTCACTTGTACCGACATCGAAGAACTGGATCGGCAAGGGCGAGCGAATCGAGCAAAAACCAACCGCCTCCCCGACTTCCACAGCCTGCCAAATACATTGAGAACAGTAGGATCCTACGTGGAGTCCAAAGAGGGGGAACTTATCGAACTGCGAAAACGTCAACTCAGCGTCTTGATCCTCACGCGCAGCAAATTCGGCCATCCAGAGTTCGAAGAGAAAAGTCTCGGTTCGTTTTACGATCTTTTTCTCCGCTTGCACGATAAACGAGGCAAGTGAGCAACTAGGATTGAAATTGCTCGACCGTTGAAAAAACTGCTATCTCGGAGATCGTTCCAGCGACCAGAAACTTAGCCGGAGAACGACTCCACAGGCACCTCCCCGCAGTATCATTCGCTCATCGCGCGCGTTCTCAAACGCAGCTAGGCCTAACCCGCCTTTTCCCTAAGCATCTTCTTCAAATTTTCGAAAGACGATTTCGAGATGACGCGGTCGAACTGAGAGCGGTAGTTGTTGACGATGCTGATGTTTTCGACCACCGCGTCGTAGACTTTCCATTTTTCATCGGTGTGCCTGAGCCGATAGACGATGGAACTCTCCTCACCCTTGGCGTTAATCACCGTCGATTCCACCTGGGCGTAATCCTGATCGATCGTCTCGCGTCCGAAAGTCACCTTCTCGCCATCATAGACATCGACTCGATCGGAATAAATCTTTTCTAAGAATGCGCGAAACAGCGTGGTAAATTCTTCCTGCTCTTCCGGGCTGCGCCGGCGCCAGTGCCGCCCCAGCGAGCGGCGCGCCATTTCCTTGTAATCGAAAATCGGATTGATGATTTCTTTCAAGCGCTCGATGCGCTCTTTCTTTTGATCCAGCCCTTTTAATTTAAGATCGCGCAGAACCGCGATCGCTGCTTCCGCCGCGGTCTTGACGAGGTTGAGCGGTTCTCCGGCTTGGGCCGCACCGACTCCGGCGAAACAAAGTGCCGTGAAAAGTAAAATCAACGATTGGGTCGATCTAGACAACTTCATAACCTCACCTCGATTGGGGACTTTTTGGATCACTTAACCCAACCACAGAAATAGCCAAAGCATCGGCGCTAGGACTATCGCGCAAAAGACCGCGACGGAGCCGAGATCTTCGGCGCGGCCGGATAGCTCGTGGCGCTCGCTACCGATTCGGTCGACGACCGTTTCGATCGCTGAATTGACGAGCTCGGCAATGATGACCAAAAGCCAACTCGCGATCAGCAGTGCCCTTTCGAAAGCTTTTTCCCGCCAACCACGATAACGGGATCAGGACCAGAAGAATATAAATTTCGTAGCGCAAGGCCGCTTGAATGCGCCATGATTGACCGAGACCGATGCAGGAATATCGGGTCGCGTTGACGACTCGCCGCAGCGGCCCCGGCTCAACCATGCGCATACAACAAGAAAATGTCCGTTTCCCTCAAGCGCCATCCGTCGTTTGGCCTATTTCCCCTTGAGCGCGTTTAAAACTTTTTCCGCCGTGATCGGCAGCGATTTGATCCGCACGCCGACGGCGTCTTCCACGGCATTGGCGATCGCCGCTGCGGTCGGAATCAGCGCGGTCTCACCGATGCTCATGCTGTTGTACGGCCCGCTGCCGAAATCGGACTGTAGGATGGCGGTCTGAAGCTCGGGAATATCTTGAATGTTGGGAATCTTGTATTCGCCGAGGTTGGTCGCGAGCACCTTGCCGCTCTCGTCGTAGCCGAGGTTCTCGATCGTCCCATAACCCATCCCCATGATCACGCCGCCGTCGATCTGTCCCTGGTGCGTCAACGGATTCAAAATCGTTCCGGTGTTATGCGCGGTAGTCAGTTGGATCACGCGCACTTCGCCGGTTTCGGCATCGACTTCGACTTCGGCGACCTGGGCCACCAGCGAAGCCTCCGGTCCATCGGCCATATTGACGTAATGCCCTTCGGCCGTCAGCGGGCTGCCGTGCGCGCGCACGATCTCGCCGTAGGTCATGCGCCGCTCGGCTCGTCCATGGGTCACCCCGCCGTCATAGACGATCAATTCGTCGGGCGACGCCTCCATCAATTGCCCTGCCACTCGGAGGATCTCTTCGCGCAGTTTGCGCGACGCATCTAACGCCGCTGTGCCGTGCACCCGCGTGCTGCTGCTGCCGCGCACGCCGGTGTCCTTTACGACTTTGGACGAATCGAGCATTTCCACTTCAATCGCATCCAAAGGCACCTTGAGCTCCTCGCCGACAACCTGGCGCATCATGGTAAAAACTCCCGGTCCGGTATCGGTCACCGCGGAGGAGAGCATCACGACGCCGTCAGCATCAACTCGCAACCGCACATAGGATTCACCGCCTTTGGAAACCCAATCGGCTACAGCGCAGCCGCGGCCGATATTTTTTCCCTTGGCGCGTTCGTAGCCGGATTCGTTCAACGCCTTCGACAGCGTCTCGGTGGCTTTGACGTGGGGAATCACTTCGCCCAGCGGCGCGGTATCGCCATCGTGCATTAAATTCATCCGGCGAAACTCCGTCGGTGCGATGCCCAGCCGGCGCGCTACTAGATCGGCCTGGCTCTCACAGGCGAACATCGCCTGTAAATGGCCGGGGGCGCGCATATAGCCGCAAGGCATTTTGTTGGTGTAGACGTAAATCTCTTCGACCAGGCAATTGGGCACCCGATAGGGGCCCGGCGCATCGTGCGCGCCGACCAAATAGCCCTGCGGCCGGTAGGCACCATAAGCGCCGCTGTCGAAGATAAACCGCACATGCTGGGCGATCAATATGCCGTTTTTCTTCACTCCGGTCTTGACCGTGATCACCGCGCCATGGCGCGGATTGCCGGCAACCAGTTCTTCGGCGTAATCGATCAGCAGTTTGACCGGCCGGCCGCTTTTCTGCGCCAGCGCGTAACATAGCGCGACATCGTTGCCGTCTCCCTTGCCGCCGAAATCTCCGCCGACGTAACAGGGCCGAATGATCAAGCTCGCCGGCGATATTCCCAGCGCGCTTCCGACCTGGTCGCGCAAGGCGAACGGGCTCTTGTTCGATGACCAGATTTCCGCCGTGCCGTCGGCGTTGATGCGCACCAGGGAGCAATGCGGTTCGATGTAGGCTTGGTGCACTGCCGGCACGGTGAAAGTGTTTTCAAGCACCACGTCGGATTGGCGAAAGCCTGCTTCGACTTCGCCTTTCTTCCAGTTAAGCCGCACAAAGGCGTTGCTCGGCGTCTCGATTTTGTGCAGCAGACCTTTGTATTCTGCGAGATTGGGGTGGAGTAGCGGCGCCTCCGGGGCGAGTGCCTCGAGCGCATCAATGAGGACCGGCAGCTCTTCATACTCGACGTCGATTAGATTCACCGCAGCGTCGGCGACGGCTTCGCTCTCGGCCGCCACGGCGGCCACCTTTTCACCGGCGTAGCGCACCACCCCGTCAGCCAACAACGGCATATCAACGATTTTTTTACCGATACGGGCGCCAGCCAGGTCGGCGCCGGTCAAGACCACTTTTACACCCGGCAACGCCAGCGCTTTGGACACATCGACACTCTTGATTCGGCCATGAGTGATGGGACTGCGCAAGACTTTCGTCCACATCATGTCCGGTAACACGACATCCGACGCATACAACGCGCCGCCGCCGACTTTTTGTTCCCCTTCGACTCTCGGACTGGGTATACCGACGCTGCGGATCTCGTTCATAGAAAATCACCTCGTTATGCTATTCCGACATGCTAATTAAAACTATTCTTATTACAATTCTAAGAGCCTTGAGTTGTTACGAATTTGCGGCGCAACTTCCGCAACGCTTGTTTTCGAAACTCAACTATGATTTGAGGTAGTTACAACAACCCAACATTCGTCGCAAGAGTAATTAAGGAGGAATCTCGTGGATGATGTAAAGAGCCAGATGGAAGGCGTTACGCGCATATACCTCGAATTAGATAATAAAATTTCCGACAAGGGCGGCGTGCAGAACCTGTTCGGCATGAACCGGAAAATCCGCCAGGCCCTGGAATCCATTACAATCGGCGAGCTAGACTCCATGCTCGCAGAAATTCATCGTGCTAAAGAAGGTTTAACGCGATTACAGGAAGATGTTGTTGAGATCCGGGTCTTAAAAGAAGTCCTGACCACACCGATTTCCAAACAGGCCAACGGTCAAGCCCGAATATAAAATAACGTCGCAGCTCGGGACCAAAACTCTGTAGTCCTGCCGGTCAGGCCGGTGAACCGGTGTTATCTGATGGACTCAGGGATCATTCCTGATCGCTGCAAGCGGCAGTCGGTTGCCCTTCTATAAGCCTGCTAGACTTTGACCGGCGCTCGCGTTAATTGAAGCCGGCTCAACACTTCGCCGAGTAATCCGACGCCCACCACTGCGCCGCATTCATAGGCGATGACTTGGTTCGAGTACGGCGACAGGCGGCTCCCCGGGGCAATGATGCCGAGCAAGTTCAGCGGGTCGGCCGCGCCAATCATAGCCACGCCGGCACTCTCAGGCCTGCGTTTCATTTCGCGCAACGCGTCGACGGCCTCGGCCAAAGCAAACTGCTCGCCGACAAAGCCGCTAACGAAGCGGCCGCCGCGAATCTCGCCGCGCGCCTCTAAACGACGGTACACCGACAGCAAGTTACGCCAAGGCGGCATGATCGCTTCGCGCGCGAGCAAATCGCGAAATACGATGCCGTAGCGTCGCAGCAACTGGCGCGCTCGCCGTTCTAAAACCGCTTCGATGCTCAGAGCTTCCCCGGTTCGATTGTGACGCCAAAGTGACCAGCGCCCCACTGGCATGGATCGCTCGTCGCTCCGGCCTCCGGAAATCACACGCAGGCTGCGCCGCCGCTCGGTTTTTCTGTGATCCGGCGTTAAGAGAACGCGCAGACCCGCAACCCCGTCGCCGGTGGCTAGTCCATGGGCCACCAGTTGCCAAAGCGCCTCTTCGACCTTAACTTTCAAAAGCCCCGTGCCATGTGCAATATCATTCAGGAATGATGCGCCATAGTGTTCGAGATAGGCGCCCACCTCGACGGCCATCGCCGAAAGTGCACCGATCTGGTCGAAGGGTCGATTCGTTGATTCTAGGAAGCTGTCGAGATCCTCGCGCATGACAAAGGAGATCGGTGCATTGCGGGCCGGCGCCAGCAAGCGTTTGGACCTCCGCCCTGTTCTCCCTTGTTGTGACAGGTTTCCGAGTTCGCAAAGACCGGCCTGCAAACGACCCCACGCGACTACGCCAGCCAGACAAAGATGCTCGAGATCCGCGGGATCGTAACGACCGATTCGCGCCGGCAATATCTGCTGCTCCCAGGCGGGCGCAGGCAGCTCCAGGCCTTGCAGCTCTTGAATCACCCGCAAGATGCCCTCGCGCCCGTGCAATTGCGTGCCAGGCGCGACATGTTGCCAAGCCAAGAGAAAGTTCACGAAATCGGTCGCGGAAACCGGCTCAATTTCTTTGCGCATGCGTCCCAGGGTCAGCCGGTGAATGCGCGCGAGCAAGACGCGATCGCACCATTCGCTTTCGCTCTCGGATCGCCCTACGGTGAATTGGCCGCGTAAAACCACTCCCGCGCTTTCCAAAACGATGAGCGCCGCGTCGATTTTTCCTTTTGAAATTCCTAGACGAGCCGCCAACGCCGTCGCCGCAACCGGCCCGCAGACTTCGAGCCAACCTTGAACGATTTTTCCCAAAGCCCCTTCCGGTGACCGAGCGTTTTCACAAAACCCCAGCGGCAGTTCCACCGGCGGAATCAAATTTACCGCGCCGAGCGCCAGACGAATCAAATCGGCGCGCTCGGCGGCAACGTACGCACGCCGCTCCGTACCGTCAAACTCCCAAGCCGTGATGCAGGCGCGACCGCTCGCAATCAATGTCTCAGCGAACAAGTGCCAATCCGGTCGATCATTGACCGGCAATAGACAAACACCCAACAAAAGGTCATGGAGCTCATCGGCGTTACGCGCTTCCGGCCAAGCCTGCTTGCGCACTTCGTCGATGGCGGCCGGGTCGAGCTGGCCGAATTCCCGGCCGATCCAAGGATCGACCCGCCGCAGCGACACGGCGCGCGCGCGCCGCTCTTCCAGCGGCGCATCGTCTAAAAATGCGTAGGGATTGGCGTTGAGAATCTCATGGGCCATGGGCGAAGGCGCCGGGGTATCGACCGCGAGAGTATCGATGGCACCAGTTTCGATGCGCTGGAGAATTTCGGCCAAGCCGTCCATGTCCATGGCTTCGTGTAAACAGTCGCCCATGGTTTCTCTGACCAGCGGATGATCGGGCAAATCCACCGGACCGCTGCGGTTGTCCTGGCACATCACCTGCTCGGGAAACACCGCAGCCAGCAGATCTTCTGCGCGCATTCGCTGCAGCGCCACGGGAACTTTTCGCCCGCCGCTGTGGCGCATCACCGCCAGCGCTCGGGTAGCGTTCCAGCGCCAGCGGTTGGTAAACATCGGCGCCGCCAGAGCGGCTTGGGTCAAGTTGTATTCGAGAGTCGCGGGCCGAAGCATCGAGAAAACATCGGTCAACGGAAAGGAATGTTGCTCGACCAGCGAAATGCAGATGCCGTCGTCGGTCGCCGCCGCTTGCAATTCGCGGTCAAAGCTCACACAAAAGCGTTTGCGCAACGCTAGACCCCAAGCACGGTTGATCCGCCCGCCCCAAGGTGAATGGAGAATCAGTTGCATGCCGCCGGCCTCGTCGAAAAAACGCTCGGCGATCACTTTATCCTGCGCCGGCACAGTGCCGAGAGCTTGCACTGTGTCGGCGATGTAATTGACGATCTGTTCGGCCGCGCTCTGCGGCATGGCGACTTGGTCCATGAGCCACTGCGCTGCGCCCGGGCGATCCGGCAGTTTCGCGGCGACGGCTTGGCGCAGATCGCTAACTGCCATGGACAACTCCAGGGTGCGCCCTGGCCCCTCGCCCATCCAAAAAGGAATGCTCGGGGGTAAACCTTGGGCGTCCTCGACCCAGACTTTGCCGGAGCCGACGCGACGAATTCTCCAGGAGCGATTGCCGAGAAGAAAGATATCGCCGGCCAAGCTCTCGATCGCGAAGTCCTCATTGACCGTGCCGACGAAGGTCTCACTGGGAAACTCCACCACGCTGTAATCGGCGGTATCGGGGATGGCGCCACCGTTGGTAATCGCGGTCAAGCGCGCGCCGCGCCGTGGCCGCAGCATGCCGTGGATGCGGTCGCGATGAATGTAGGCGCTGCGCCGGCTACGCCAGGTCTGGACTCCCTCGCTGAGCATTTCCAGCAACTGCTCAAAATCTTCGCGCGTGAGATCTTTGTACGGATAGGCCGAGCGCACCAATTGCCACAACGCTTCTTCGGCGATGCCCTCATCATCGGGTTTCTTACTGCCGCCCGACCGCGCCGTTGAGCCCAGGCTCGCCACGGTCGCAACCATCTGCTGCGCCAAAACATCGAGCGGTTTCCTAACGACGGCCAACCTATCCAATTCGCCCTGGCGCACCGCGCGAATCGCTGCGACCGATTGCAAAAGATCGTCACGGGTCAAAGGATAGAGAATCCCTTTGGGAATCGCCCCGTGCCAATGGCCCGATCTGCCCACGCGCTGCAGTAGAACTGCGAGATTGCGCGGCGAACCGATGTGACCGACGACATCGACGTGGCCAATGTCGATGCCGAGTTCAAGCGAGGCGGTGGCAACCACGACGGGAAATTGGCCGGATTTGAGTTTTTCTTCAACCTCGAGGCGAGTCTTGCGCGACAGGCTACCGTGATGCGCGCCGACTTTACCCTCGCCGAGTCGTTCGGTCAGCTGGTGCGCAACGCGCTCGACCAGACGGCGCGTATTGACGAAAATCAAGCTCGTGCGATGCGCCCGAATTTGCTCCACCAGCCTGTCATACACCGCCGTCCAAATTTCCTGGCGAATGATCGGCCCAAGCTCGTCATCGGGAACGTCGATGCGCAAATCCATCTCGCGCTGATGACCGACGTCGACGATAGCGCAATCGGGCGTACCGTCGGCAATGACGTTGCGCGATCCAACCAGCAAACGCGCGATCTCTTTGATCGGTTTCTGTGTCGCGCTCAAGCCGATCCGCTGCAGCGCCCGCCCCGCCAGAGCGTCAAGCCTTTCGAGCGAAAGCGCGAGATGCGCGCCGCGTTTATCCTGCGCGACGGCATGAATCTCATCGACGATCAGCGTCTCGGCGGAATTAAGAAACTCCCGGCTGCGCGGTGCAGTGAGAAGAATATAGAGCGACTCCGGAGTCGTGATCAGAATATGCGGCGGCCGACGCACCATCGCCTGGCGCTCTTGAGCGGGCGTGTCTCCGGAGCGCACTGCCACTCGAATGGACGGTAAAAGGATCCCTTCGCGCCCCGCCAGCTCGTAAATCGCCAGGAGCGGGCCCTGAAGATTTTTAGCGATGTCGTTGCCAAGCGCTTTGAGCGGCGAAACGTAAATCACGCTAGTGCGCCCGTCGAGCCCGCCGTTGAGAGCGCGCTTGATCAGCCGGTCGATGGACCAAAGAAAGGCCGCCAGGGTTTTGCCGGAGCCTGTCGGCGCCGCGATCAGCGTCGACTTTCCCGCGGAGATCGACTCCCAGCCTTGCCGCTGCGCCGGTGTGGGGCTCTGAAAGCGCTCGGTAAACCAGCGCTGTATGATGGGGTGAAAAGACGGACCCAAGCGTATCTCTCCAGTGGTGGGAGTAACGACAAACCAGCGAGCCGGGACGGCGCAAAATCAACGCCGATCGAACGCGATCAAAAACTACTTTGTCGGCTCGACGTCCGCTTTACTCGGCGATCGGGCTTGCGACGCCGCGCCGACACCCCGCTTCAAGAGCTCTTCCATGACCAGCTTTGCGCCGGCATGCCCCTGATCGGCGAGCTCTCCGGTTTTGCTGACCAGCAGTTTGAACTGCGCCTGAACCTTTTGCGCTTCTTGGATCGCCGCATCCTGATGGCTTTTCACCGCCGTCAAATTGACCCGTTCGGTCAGCCCTTGCAGCGTCTCAAAACCGAAATAGATCGTGAGCGCCGCCAAGGTAATGATCAACGGTAAATTCGAACTGGCCGGATGGGTCCCCTGTAGTTCGTCAGGGCTCTCCGACTCGGCATTACTTTCATTTTCGTCCGCCATGCTGCCTCACTACTTCGCGGTGGCAGTTCCTGGCGCCGCATCGAGATTGACCCCGCTTTCGGCCAGGACTTTTTTCAACCGCTCGTCGTTGGTTTTAAGCGCCATGCTGGCGAGCACGGTGATCAGCTGGCGGTTGAGGGTTTCAAGCTGGATGGTTTGGGCGATCACCTGCTGGCGTTCGCCCACCTCGGTTTGAATTGAGTGATTGCCCAAGGAAACCAGAATATTCACGAGCACTAACAGCAGGATCACTGCCGACCAAGCGGTCAGGAAAATTTTAGGTTTTTTACTCATGAAGCCTTAACCGCGGGCGTAGAAGCAAAAAATATCGCCTTGGCTCCGCCGCCCGGTTTATCAGTGAATCAAACTGCCAATCCGCTCCCAGCGCACCCAGCGATCCGATCCGTCCCACGACCAATAAATGAGAAACGCTTTGCCTCGCACTTCGTTGAGATCGACGTAGCCCCAGAAACGGCTGTCGTAACTGCGGTCGCGGTTATCACCCATGACGAATATGTGATTTGCCGGAACCGTTTTCGGCCCGTAATCGTCGCCGCTGCCGACCGCGCCGGCTTGCGGATCGTAGCCGGCAAAATATGCGTGCGCATCGTCAACCTGTTTGCCGTTGATGAAAACCTTCTTGGCGCGTATTTCGACCGTATCACCGCCCACCCCAATCACCCGTTTGATGAAATCCTTCGAGCGGTCCTCCGGATAAATAAAAACCACTACGTCGCCCCGCTGCGGCGTGGCGTACTCAATCAAGTACCGTTCGAGAAAAGGAATGCGCAAACCGTAGGAAAGTTTATTGACCAAAATATGGTCGCCGATCTGCAGAGTCGGGATCATCGAGCCGGACGGAATCTTGAACGCCTGCACGATAAACGTGCGGATGAACAGCGCCAATATCAGCGCCATGATAATCGCTTCCGCGTACTCGCGGAAAGCGGATTTCGTTTTCGCCGTTGCCGGATGATCCATTACGCCTTGCTCTTTCACTTTTTCACCTTTTCTAACACAATTAACAAGCGGCGGCGTCAAACTTTGAGCGCCGCGAGGAATGCCTCCTGGGGAATCTCCACCTTGCCGACCTGCTTCATGCGCTTCTTGCCTTCTTTCTGGCGTTCCAGCAGCTTGCGTTTTCGCGTAATATCACCGCCGTAACACTTGGCTGTGACGTTTTTGCGCAGCGCCTTGACCGATTCCCGCGAGATCACGCGGCTGCCGATGGCAGCCTGGATCACGACTTCGAAGAGCTGGCGCGGAATCAGCTCGCGCATTTTCTGCACCAGGTCCCTGCCGCGATGATAGGCTTTATCACGGTGCACGATCATTGACATGGCGTCGACCACGTCGCCGTTGATGCGCACGTCGAGTTTGACTAGGTCGGCGGCGCGATAACCTGCCAGTTCATAATCCATCGATGCATAGCCGCGGCTCACGGATTTCAGCCTATCATAGAAATCCACGACAATCTCATTGAGCGGCAGCTCGTAAACCAGCACCACCCGTTTCGGACCGAGATAGCGGATCTCTTTTTGCACGCCGCGCTTTTCTTCGCAGATTTTGAGCACACCGCCAAGGAACTCCTGGGGCAAATGGAGCGATGCTTGAATGACCGGCTCTTCGATGCGCTCGATCTCCGATTCGTTGGGCAAACGCACTGGATTGTCGATCATTAGAGTTTTCCCGGCCGTGGTTACGACTTGGTAAATAACCGTCGCTGCTGTGGTAATCAGGGTGAGGCCGAATTCGCGTTCGAGCCGCTCGCGTATAATGTCCATATGCAGCAGGCCGAGAAACCCACAGCGAAATCCGAAACCCAATGCCTGGGAGGTTTCCGGGTCGTAAGTAAACGATGAGTCGTTGAGGCGGAGCTTTTCCAGGGCGTCGCGCAGCCCTTGGTATTGGCCCGAGTCGGTCGGATACAGGCCGCTGAAAACCATCGGCTTCATCGGTTTGAACCCCCCCAGCGGCGCGCCTGCGGGGCGTTCATCGGTCGTGATCGTGTCGCCAATTTGGGTCTCGGCGACTTCTTTGATGCCGGCCATAAAGAAACCGACTTCGCCGGCTTTTAGCTCCGAGACTTCCACGGACCCGGGCGAGAAAACACCAAGGCGCAGCACTTCGAACGCATGGCCGCTCGACATCATGCGAATCTTGGTGCCTTTTTGCATGGCGCCGTCGAAGATACGCGTCATCACAACGGCGCCGTGGTACGGATCAAACCGGCAATCGATAATCAAAGCGCGCAAGGGGGCCGAAGCGTCTCCCCTCGGCGGCGGAAAATAATGCACGATGCCTTCGAGAATTTCTTCGGTGCCGATCCCCTCTTTGGCGCTTGCGCATACGGCGTGGGACGCGTCAAGACCAATGACGTCCTCAATCTCGGTTCTGACCCGCTCTGGATCGGCGCTCGGCAGATCGATTTTGTTGATCACCGGGAGAATTTCCAGGTTGTGATCCAGCGCCATGTGCACGTTGGCCACGGTTTGCGCCTCGACGCCTTGTGCGGCATCAACAACCAGCAGGGCGCCCTCGCAGGCCGCCAGACTGCGCGACACTTCGTAGGTGAAATCGACATGCCCGGGAGTGTCGATCAAGTTGAGCTTATATTCTTTGCCATCCTTGGCACGGTAGCGAAGACAGACCGGACTCGCTTTAATGGTAATGCCGCGCTCGCGCTCAAGCTCCATGCTGTCGAGGATTTGATCGGTTTTCTCACGCGCGCTCACCGCGCCGGTGAACTCGAGCAAACGATCTGCCAGGGTCGACTTCCCGTGATCGATATGGGCGATGATCGAAAAATTTCTAATGTGGTCCAGTTTCATGGGGAAACGGTTTCACGGTAATAGGAAGCGGTGTGCTTCAGGCCCTCTGCCAGAGACATTTGCGGGCGCCAACCGAGCACTTCCCCGGCCAGCCGGGTATCGAGGCAACTGCGTCGCTGCTCGCCCGGCTTGGGCGGACCGTATCGGGCGTCGACGGCGCAGCCCAGCGCTTGGCGTAGATGTTGAAAAACCGTCACCACATCGGTTTCAACGCCGGTGCCGATATTGACAGCGCCCACGAAAGACGACTGCAACGCCGCCAGATTGGCGGCCACGACATCGCCGACATAAACGTAATCGCGCGTTTGCCGGCCGTCGCCGTTGATCGTCGGGGTCTGTCCGGCAAGCAACTGCGATAAAAAAATCGCCACCACGCCGGCCTCACCCTTCGCCGACTGGCGCGGTCCGTACACGTTGCCGTAACGCAGCGCGATATAGGAGAGCCCAAATGCCAGGCGATAATAAGACAGATAAAGCTCGCCGGCGCGCTTGCTTACCCCATAGGGACTCGCGGGCCGGGTGAGGTGACCTTCGGGCGCTGGAAACACCTCTTGCTCCCCGTAAACCGCCCCGCCCGAGGAAGCAAAAACAACTTTTTTAACGCCGATATTAATGCAGGCCTGCAGCAAATTGATAAAGCCGATGATATTGACCCGAGCATCGAAGGCCGGATCGGCTACCGAATGGCGCACATCCATCTGTGCCGCATGATGGCTCAATACTTCGGGTTTGATTTGTTCGATCAGCTTTACGACCTTAGCCTCGCCGATATCAATACGATGAACCGTCGCTTTCGGATTTAAATTAATCTCCTGGCCTGTCGAGAAATCGTCCAGGATGTGAACTTCGTGGCCGCGCTCGAGGTATGCATCAACGATTTGCGAAGCGATAAATCCAGCGCCGCCCGTAACCGCGATCTTCATCCCCCCGGCTCCGTAAGTTTGGTCCGAAAATATTCGATGGTCTTGATCAGCCCTTCTTCAAGGTCCACCTTGGGTTCCCAATCGAGAATCTTACGTGCCTTGGTGATATCCGGTTGACGTACCTGTGGATCGTCTTGGGGTAGCGGTTTATTCGCAATCGAGCTCTTCGAATGCGTCAACTCAATAATTTTTTTTGCAAACTCCAAAACCGTCATCTCGTGGGGATTGCCGATGTTAACGGGCAGATGATGATCCACTTGCAGCAGCTTTTCGATGCCGACAACAAGGTCGTCGATGTATTGAAAGCTACGCGTTTGTTGCCCTTGGCCGTAAACCGTGAGTGCTTCACCTTTGAGCGCCTGCATGATGAAATTGGGCACCACGCGGCCGTCCTGCAAACGCATTCGGGGACCGTAGGTGTTGAAAATGCGCACAATGCGAGTATTCAAACCGTGATAGCGATGATACGCCATGGTGATCGCCTCTGCGAAGCGTTTGGCTTCGTCGTAGACGCCGCGCGGACCGATGGGATTGACATTACCCCAGTATTCTTCGCTTTGCGGCCGAACCAGCGGATCGCCGTAAACTTCCGAGGTGGAGGCGAGCAAAAAAACCGCACCCTTGGCCTTTGCCAGGCCGAGCGCGTTATGAGTTCCCAAGGCGCCAACCTTCAACGTCGGGATCGGCAGCACGAGATAATCCACAGGACTCGCCGGCGAGGCGAAATGGAGGACGTAGTCGAGCGGCTCCGGTACCTCGATGTAGCGGCTCACGTTGTGGTCGATAAAGCGAAACCGCGGGTTCTTGAGGAAGCCGGCGATGTTTTGTTCAGCGCCGGTCGAATAATTGTCCATGCAGAGTACTTCATGCCCGTGATTAAGGAATTTCTCACATAGATGGGACCCTATAAAGCCGGCACCGCCAGTCACCAGGTATCTAGCCATGGTTCCGTCCGATCGAGTAATATTGGATACCGAGTTTTTGTAAATCCTTAGGATCGTAGATATTGCGGCCATCGAAGATCACCGGTTGTTTGAGCACATTTTTAATGCGCTCAAAATCGGGCCGGCGAAATTCATTCCATTCCGTCAAGATCAGCAGCGCCGAAGCGCCGTGCAGCGCGTCATAGTTCCTATGGGTGTATTGGACCCGGTCGCCGAAAATTTTTCTCGCTTCTTCCATCGCTTCAGGATCGAATGCCTGCACGCGAGCGCCCGCCGCGAGCAACAATTCAATCACGGTAATTGCTGGAGCATCGCGCATGTCGTCGGTGCGCGGCTTGAACGCAAGACCCCAGACGGCAAAGACCAAACCGGACAAGTCAGCACCGAAATGGCGCTTCACCTTTTCGACCAAGAGCCCCTTCTGACGCTCGTTAACCTCTTCCACCGCTTTTAGTAGCAATATCTCCGGCTTGTTCGCGCCCATACGGATCATCGCCCGAATGTCCTTCGGGAAACAGGAACCCCCGTATCCCACGCCGGGAAAAATAAAATGCGGCCCGATTCTGCGATCCAGGCTGATCGCGCGGCGCACTTCGCCGATGTCGGCTTTCAGCTCTTCGCAAAGCCGCGCCACTTCATTGATGAACGAGATCTTGGTCGCTAGCATGGCATTGGATGCGTACTTACTCATCTCGGCGCTGCGGCTGTCCATAATCAAGATCGGGTTACCGGTGCGTACAAACGGCTCGTAGAGCTCCTTGACGGTCTCCAGCGCCTCTCCCTGATCGCCGCCCAGGACCACGCGATCAGGCTTCATAAAGTCGTCGACCGCCGCGCCTTCTTTTAGAAATTCCGGGTTGGAAACCACCGCGAAGGGCTCGGCGGTTTCCTCGGCGATCCATTGCTTGATGCGATCCGCGGTACCCACCGGCACCGTGCTTTTCGTGACGATAATGCGAAACCCGTCCATCGCCTGGGCAATCCCCTTGGCGGTGGCTTGCACGTAATCGAGATTGGCGTCGCCATTGGCACTCTGCGGCGTTCCCACGGCGATAAAAATGATCGGCGACTTTTTTACCGCGTCGGTTAAATCGGTCGTGAACAATAAGCGCTGCTCCGCAGCGTTGCGCCGAACCATTTCCTCCAGACCGGGCTCGTAAATCGGCACCTTGCCGGAATTCAGAGCGGCGATTTTCTCCGCGTCAATATCGACGCAGAGGACCTCGTTGCCGCTTTCCGCAAAACAAGTGCCGGCAACCAAGCCGACATAGCCGGTGCCCACCACCGTCAAATTCATGACGTTTCCCCCCGCTCCAACACTTCGCGGACCACGTAGACCGGACGGTCCTGCGACTCGTGATAGGTGCGTGCCAGCATTTCGCCCAGAAGACCCATGGTAACGAATTGAATGCCGATGAAAATCAGCAAAATTGCCAGCAAGAGCAGCGGCCTGCTGCCAATCTCGAGATCGTAGACCAACTTTTGCACGGTCAAATGAAGCGCGAGCAGGAATCCCGTCAGCCCGCTGATCACGCCGATGGGGCCGAAGACATGCGCCGGACGGGTTGAATAGCTGCTTAAAAATTTCACCGTGAGCAGATCCAGCACCACCCGCAGGGTCCGGGAAATGCCGTATTTCGAGGTGCCGTGCAGCCTGGGCCGGTGATTGACTTTGACCTCGACGACTTGCGCGCCGCGCTCGTAAGCGATCGCCGGGATAAACCGGTGCATTTCACCGTAAAGCCTCAACCCCTTCGCCACCTCTCTGCGCATCGCCTTTAGCGTGCAGCCGTAGTCGTGAAGTTTCACCTTAGTCGTCCACGATATCAGACGATTGGCAATCATTGAAGGCAAGCGCCGGTTGAGAAAAGGGTCCTGGCGATTGAAGCGCCAACCCGCCACCAGATCGTTCCCCTCGTTGATCTTTTCGAGCAAGGCTGGGATGTCGGCGGGGTCGTTCTGGCCGTCGCCGTCCATCAGCACGACAATCTCGCCTTGGGCGTACGCCAAACCGGCGGCCAGTGCCGCCGTTTGCCCGAAATTTCGTTTGAGCCGGACCACTTTGAGCGCCGGCTCTTCGACATGCAACCGGCTCAGCACCGCGAAGGTGCCGTCTCTGCTGCCATCGTCCACGGCGACGATTTCAAATTTTGTTCCCAATGGCGCCAAAACGCCGCATATTTCGCGCATCAACGGTTCGATGTTTTCTTCTTCGTTGAAAACGGGGACGACGATGGACAGCTGCATCGATCAAGAATGAAAGTCGGTTAACTGAACGAAGCGCTGGTAGCGCTCTTCGATTTCCGCCAGGGACAGGTCGGTAAGCCGTTTGACGCCGAAATCCTCGACAGTGAACGAGGCGACCACCGAACCGTAAACGATCGCCCGGCGCAGGCCGCCTTGGCTGTGATCGCCGGAGCGCGCCAGTTGGCCCAAAAAGCCGCCGGCGAAGGAATCGCCCGCGCCGGTCGGGTCGAAAACTTCTTCCAAAGGATACGCGGGGGTAGCAAACATGGAAGAGTCCGAGAACTGCAAGACACCGTACTCGCCGCGCTTGATCAACACCATCTTCGGGCCCATTCTTAGGATCGCCCGGGCCGCCTTGACGATATTGTCATAGCCGCTCAACAGCCGCGCTTCGGAATCGTTGATGACCAGAATTTCAATGCGCTGCAAAACCTTCTTCAGCTCTTCGCGGCTCTGGCCGATCCAATGGTCCATGGTATCGCAAGCCACCAGTTTGAGCCGTCGAATCTGGTCGAGCACATTCATTTGCATGACCGGGTCGATATTGCCGAGAAAGACATACTCGGCGTCACGATAGCTCTCCGGCAGTTTCGGCTCGAAGCCGGCTAAAACGTTCAAGTGAAGCTCGAGGGTGTCGCGCAGATTCACGTCCTCGTGATAACGCCCGCGCCAGTGAAAGGTGTTGCCCTCTGCCCGTTCGATACCGTCGATATCGATGTTTCGCTGCGTGAAAAGATCGAGATAGTCCTGGGGAAAATCCTGGCCGATCACACCGACGATACGCACCGGCGCGAAGAAACTCGCGCCCAGGGCAAAGTATGAAGCCGAACCGCCAAGTATGCGCTCGGCGGAGCCAGACGGGGTTTCAATCGAATCAAAAGCAACCGTTCCAACGACTAAGGCACTCATATATATTTTCCGATGATCGGGCGCAGCTCCGCGCGCAGTTTTTTTGGAATCAAGGCGCGTTTTGTGATGATAGCATCCTTTAGGGCCGAAGCACATGCGCAACTACGCAGCTCGGTCAATTGCGTCAGCGCGCGCCGGATGGTGCGCTGGGCCAGCTCGACGTTATGCTTCAAGACCGCCAGCACGTGCTCGATTTCGACGTCGCCCGCGCGATCGTTCCAGCAGTCGTAATCAGTGGCCAGCGCCAGCGTTCCGAAACAAATCTCCGCCTCGCGCGCCAGTTTCGCTTCCTGAAGATTGGTCATGCCAATCACGTGGGCGTTCCAGCTGCGATACAAGCGCGACTCCGCGCGAGTAGAAAATTGGGGGCCTTCCATGCACAGGTAGGTGCCGCCGGCGTGCACCGAGACATTCTCGGCTCGCGCCGCATCGACCAGCACGCCGGAAAGGTGCTTGCAGAAAGGGTCCGCCAGACTCACGTGAGCGACCAACCCTTTGCCGAAGAAAGTGCTGGGGCGCTGCGTGGTCCTGTCGATAAATTGATCCGGCACGACCAAGTGGCCCGGAGCGATATTCTCTCGCAAGCTGCCTACCGCACTGACCGAGATGATCCGCTCGACGCCGAGTTTCTTCATGGCGAAAATATTGGCGCGAAAGTTGACCTCAGTCGGTAGGTAGCGGTGTCCCTTGCCGTGGCGCGGCAGGAAGACCAGCTCGGCGTCGCCAAGCCGGCCGCGGATGAGCTTGTCCGATGGTTTACCGAAAGGAGTCTTGACGACCACTTCGCGCACCCGGCCTATTCCCTCCATTTGGTATAGACCGCTGCCGCCGATAACGCCGATGATGGGTGCCGCCATTGATGAATTAAAGCACGTCGACGGCGACCGTGGTGCCGCGTCGCATCCGCTCCGTCTCCTCGCCTTGAAGTTGGCCACAGGCCGCTTGGATGTCGTCGCCGCGCGGGCGGCGCAGGTTGATCTGCACGCCGGCGTCGCGCAGCGTGGCTTGAAAACGTTCGATCTGCTCGGGGGTGGGCCGCGCAAAACCGCTGCCGGGATGCGGATTGAAGGGAATCACGTTGATCTTGCTGGGAACCCCGCGAAGCAGCCGGGCAAGCTGGCGCGCCTGCTGTTCCGAATCGTTGATCCCGCCAAGCAAAACATATTCGAAGGTAATGCGCTGGCGCCGCGGCATCGATAGCGCGCGGCAGCACTCGAGCAGCTCCGCCAGCGGATACTTACGGTTGACCGGCATCAGCGAGCCGCGCAATGTATCGTCCGGGGCATGCAGCGAGACCGCTAAATTGACCCGCGTTTCTTCCATGAGTTTTTGGATCTGCGGCACCAATCCCACCGTGGAAAGCGTCACCCGGCGCGGCGAAATGCCGAGCCCCCAGTCGCCATTGTTGATTATTTCCAGCGCCTTGAGGGTTTGCGAATAATTCGCCAACGGCTCGCCCATGCCCATAAGCACGATATGGGTGATGCGCTGCTCGCCTGCCAAGGCACGGCTCGCTTCGAGAATCTGGTCAACGATTTCACTGGCGGTCAAATTGCGCGTCAATCCCAATGTCGCAGTGGCGCAAAAAGCGCAGCCGAAACCGCAGCCGGCCTGGGTTGAAATGCACAGCGTCAGGCGGCGCGCTTCGGGAATCAGCACGCTCTCGATGCTCGCGCCGTCGGCCAGACCGAAAAGAAATTTCACCGTGCCGTCGGCCGATTCGGCCCGGCGCAAGGTCTCGAGCCGGCCAATGGTAAAGCTTGCCGCCAGCTGGTCACGCAATGGGCGCGACAAATTGGTCATCTCGCCAAACTCTGTAGCGCGTTTGTGAAACAGCCACTGACGAATTTGCTTGACGCGAAAGGCGGGCTGTTTGCATTGGCTCAAAAAGGCCGACAACTCGTTGAAGCTCAGTGCTTTAATGTTGGGCTTCACCGCTAAATCCAACCGCTCGGAGTTGGACGCTACTGCGAGTTTAGAAAATTTCGTCGGGTCTGAAAAAGAATGCAATTTCATTGGCCGCGGTCTCCGGACCGTCCGATCCGTGCACCGCATTTTGTTCGACGTCGTTGCCCCAGTCTTTACGAATCGTGCCCGGCGCAGCCTTGGCCGGATCGGTGGCGCCCATAATCTCGCGATTTTTCAATATCGCATTTTCGCCGTCGAGCACCGAAACGAAGATCGGCCCGGAGGACATGTAGGCGCACAAGCTCGCAAAAAACGGCCGCTCCTTGTGCACCGCATAGAACGATTGGGCTCGCTCAGGGGTCAATCTTAAAAGCTTCCCGGCGGCGACTTTTAGCCCCCGGGATTCGAATCGGCGGAGGATTTCACCGATTAGATTTCTTCCCACCGCGTCGGGCTTGATGATCGACAAGGTTTTCTCTACGCTCATGACTTTGCTAAAGCCTCCTGCATCGTGCGGCCAATGGTCGCCGGCGACGACGCCATGCGAATCCCGGCCCGTTTCATCGCTTCAATTTTCTCTTTGGCGGTGCCTTTGCCGCCGGAAATGATCGCGCCGGCGTGGCCCATGCGTTTGCCCGGCGGCGCGGTCTGTCCCGCTATGAAACCCACTACGGGTTTTTTCATATGCGCCTCGATCCAAGCCGCCGCTTCTTCTTCGGCACTGCCACCGATTTCGCCGATCATGACCACGGCCTCAGTACCCGCGTCTTGATCGAACATCTTCAACACGTCGATAAATTCGAAGCCATGCACCGGGTCACCGCCGATGCCGACGCAGGTCGATTGTCCCATGCCCAAGCGCGTCAGTTGATCCACCGCTTCGTAAGTCAAAGTCCCGCTACGCGATACCACGCCGATGGTTCCTGGTTTGTGAATATGCCCGGGCATGATGCCGATCTTGCATTCGCCCGGGGTAATCGTGCCAGGGCAATTCGGGCCCAGCAGTTCCGACTTCCGGCCGGCGAGGTAGCGTTTTACTTTGACCATGTCGCGTACCGGCACGCCCTCGGTGATACAAATGATTAAGGGGATATCTGCGTCGGCCGCTTCAAGGATCGCGTCCGCAGCAAACGGCGGCGGCACATAAATAACCGTCGCGTTCGCTTCGGTCTCCTTAACCGCTCGCTGCACCGTGTCGAAAATCGGGATGCCCTCATAGCGCATGCCGCCTTTGCCCGGCGTCACGCCGCCGACCATCTGAGTGCCGTATTCTCTACACGCCTTAGTGTGGAACTGTCCGGTCGCGCCGGTGATCCCCTGGGTCAAGACTCGCGTTTGCTTGTTCACTAGAATCGACATCGTTTTATTCAGGATTTCGGATCTTGGTCATTCGCTTCCCGAAAATAGAAAGACCTGTCATACAACGAAGCAACGTGACTTCCCGAATTCAAAATCGCAAATCCAAGATCTAAAATTACTTTACCGCTTGCACGATCTTTTCCGCCGCTTCAGCCATGGTCTCCGCGGCAATAATCGCCAAGTCCGATTCGGCGAGGATTTGTTTGCCGATTTCGACGTTGGTGCCCTGCATTCTGACCACCAGCGGAACCGTGATGTTGAGCTCGCGCGCCGCCTCGACGACGCCTTGAGCCAAAACATCGCAGCGCATAATGCCGCCGAATATGTTGATCAGCACGCCGCGTACCCGCGGGTCGGCAAGGAGAATACGAAACGCTTGGGCCACTTTTTCTTTGTCGGCGCCACCGCCGACGTCGAGGAAATTGGCGGGCTCGCCGCCGTACAGCTTGATGATATCCATGGTCGCCATTGCCAGACCGGCGCCGTTGACCATGCAGGCGATATTGCCGTCAAGCGAGATATAGGAGAGATCGTATTTGCTCGCTTCGACTTCGCGCGGATCTTCTTCGTGCAGATCGCGCAACGCCAGGATTTCCTTTTGCCTGAAGAAAGCGTTGCTGTCGAAATTCATCTTGGCGTCGAGGGCCATGACCCGACCTTCCTTGGTGATGATCAGCGGATTGATTTCCGCAAGTGACGCGTCGCACTGTTCAAACGCGTCGTAAAGCCCCTGCATAACGACGGTCATCTTGCCGGCCGCTTCCAGGGGAACACCCAACGCGTAGGCCAGGCGCCGGCATTGAAAACCCGCCAAGCCGATCACCGGATCGACGGTTTCTCTGAGTATTTTTTCCGGATGATTCGCAGCGACTTCTTCGATCTCGACGCCGCCCTCCGAAGAGCAGATGACACCGACACGCGACTGCGCCCGATCGAGCACCATGGCCAGGTAAAGCTCGCGCTCTATATTGAGTCCCTGTTCGATCAGAACCCGACGAACTTCTCTTCCCTCCGGTCCGGTCTGATGGGTGACCAGCTTCTTGCCGAGCATTTCGCGCGCTTTGGCGGCCGCTTCCTCTGCGCTTTTGACGACCTTGACGCCACCGCCCTTGCCCCGACCGCCGGCGTGAATCTGCGCTTTAACCACGCATACGCCCCCGCCGAGCTTCGCCGCGGCTATTTTGGCTTCGTCAGGAGTCGAAGCGATAAGACCGCGCGGCACGGGTACGCCGAAACGCTTGAGTATTTCCTTGGCTTGGAATTCGTGAATGTTCATCGATCTAAGGCCATCAAAAAATGAGACCCTAAACTAAGCGAATGGTCTCAGGGTCTCATCGATCGAACTTTTGCTCGACTAGGCGACGCCCAAGACGCGGTTCATCGCCTGTACGATATTTTTAACGTGATTGAGCGATTCATCGAAGGCCTTCTTGTCCGCGGCATTGAGATTGATGTCGATGACCTTCTCAACCCCGCCGGCACCGATCAAGACCGGCACGCAAAAATAAAAACCGCTTACGCCGTACTCCCCTTCAAGCAGGGCGGCACAAGGCAGAATCTCCTTCTTGTCGAAAAGATAAGCCTCGGTCATTTGAATGGCTGCAGACGCAGGTGAAAAATAGGCCGAGCCGGTCTTCAAGAGCGCAACGACTTCGCCGCCGGCGTTGCGTACGCGCGCTTCGATTTCTTCCAGCCGTTTCGACGGGATCAACTTCTCGACGGGCACGCCGCCGGCGAGGCAGGAGCTGCGCACCGGGACCATATCGTCGCCGTGTCCACCCAACACCATCGCCTGCACACTCTTAACCGAAACCTTGAGCTCTTTCGCAATGAAGGAACGATAACGCGAAGAATCGAGAATTCCCGATTGACCCACGACGCGGTTTTTCGGAAAGCCGAGAGCGCGCTGCAACAAGGTGACCATCGCATCGAGCGGATTCGTTATAACGATCACGAACGAGTTGGGCGCATGTTTCTTGATCCCGTCCGCAACCGAAGTAAGGATCTTGGCGTTGGTGCCGAGCAAGTCGTCACGGCTCATACCCGGCTTACGCGCGATTCCCGCGGTAACGATGCAAACATCGGCGCCCTCGATGTCTTCGTATTGGTTGGTGCCAATCACGTTGCCGTCAAAACCCTCCACTGGTCCGGCGTGAGAAAGGTCGAGCGCTTTGCCCTGCGGCAAGCCCTCGACCACATCAAACAACACCACATCTCCGAGCCCCTTTAAAAGCGCCAGATGGGCCATCGACCCGCCAATGTTGCCCGCGCCAATTAATGCAATTTTCTTCCTTGCCATAAATTCCTCTGATCTGAATAGTCTAACATTTAACGCACCGATGACGCCGTGCCGAATTTACATATTCGCGATAATCGCATCGCCAAACCCCGAGCAACTGACCAGCGTCGCGCCCGGCATTAGCCGCTCGAAATCGTACGTCACTGTCTTGGCATTGACCGCGCCTTCGATGCCCTTGATGATAAGATCCGCCGCTTCAGACCATCCCATGTACCGCAGCATCATCTCCCCGGAGAGAATCACCGATCCGGGATTGACTTTATCGAGATCGGCGTATTTGGGCGCCGTGCCGTGGGTGGCCTCGAAGACCGCGTGGCCGCTGTTATAATTGATATTGGCGCCCGGCGCGATGCCGATGCCACCGACCTGCGCCGCCAGTGCGTCGGAGAGATAATCACCGTTCAAGTTCATCGTCGCGATCACGTCGTAGTCCCTCGGCCGAATGAGTGAGAACTGAAAAGTAACGTCGGCGATCGAATCTTTTATCAGCAGTTTTTTCTTCCACTTGCCGTCGCCATGGGTCGGCCAGAGCTTGAGCGCCTCTTCGACTTCCTTTTTGATGTCATTCTGCTGGTCCCGCGACATCATGTCGAAGCCGGGGTCGATCGCTTTGGCGTTATCCTCAACGCTGATCTTGGGATTGGCTTCTTTATTGCCCAAGATCCACGACTCGCGTTCACTGACGGTCTCGTTGCGAAACTCACGCTTGGCCAGGGCGTAACCCCAATCCTTGAACGCGCCCTCGGTGTACTTCATGATGTTGCCTTTGTGCACGAGGTTGATGTTCTTGCGCTTATTCGCCAGCGACCATTGAATCGCCGCGCGCACCAATCGCTCTGTGCCCTCAACGGAAACCGGCTTGAGCGCGATCCCCGCCGTATCGGGAAAGCGAATCTTCGCATATTCTTTGGGAAAGTTTTCTTTGAGAAAGGACTTGAACTTCTTGTTCTCTTCGGTCCCGTTGATGAACTCGATGCCCGTATAAATATCTTCGGTATTCTCTCGAAAGATCACCATGTCCACGTATTCCGGATGCTTGACCGGGGACGGCACACCGTTGAAATAGCGCACCGGACGCAGGCAAACGTAGAGGTCGAGCAAGATACGGAGTGAAACGTTCAATGAGCGAAAGCCGCCGCCGATCGGAGTCGTGAGCGGGCCCTTGATGCCCACAAGGAATTCGGTAAACGCCTGGACGGTTTCGTCTGGCAGCCAATTCTTGAACTGCCTGAATGACTTCTCGCCGGCGTAGATTTCCATCCAGTGAATTTTCTTTTTGCCCTTGTAGGCCTTTTCCACAGCCGCGTCGAACACGCGAACCGACGCGCGCCAAATGTCGCGGCCGGTACCGTCGCCTTCGATGAATGGGATGATCGGATTATCGGGAACCTGAAGTTGCTTGTTGGCTCCCATGGTGATCTTGGCGCCATCCTTCGGGACTTTTACCACTTTGTACTCTGCCATGTTCTCCTCATGTGCAAAAAAAGCCTAAGGATGTCCGCGAATCGTCTCGCTCCTTAGGCTATTTGCTAAAAAGTAGATTTGGAACTGATCGAAATTAGCTGATTACCCATAGCGAGTCAAGGCGACTCACTAGTCGTTTTTCTTCTGCTCTAACCATTTTTCCAGGTAACGTCCGGCGACCTCGCGACCGCCTAGGCCGAATGCCAGCGCGAGTGCGAAACAGAGCGCGCCAAAGACCAGGATAAACGCCCAAATGACGATTTCAGAGGCAATATCGAGGATTTCAAATATCCCGGCTACGACAAAGATCGTCGTGCCGAAATAAGCGGCACGGCCAATCGCGCCCGCTTGTGCCAGGCCGGCGTTGGCGCAGGATGTGCGCGTCACCGTCTCCAAAAAATTCGCGAAATAGAGACCGAGAATCAGCGTGACCAGAGCCGCGACGATTTTTGGAATATAGAGATAAATCGTATGCAAGGTGTCCGTCGCGCCGCTCAGGTTGAGCGTTTCCAGCGTGGTCACGATGGCAATCAAAAAAAGAAACCAAAAGGTCAGCAGGCCGAGAATATCCGACGCCGACTGCTTGATCCCGCCGCGCTCGAGAATTTGATTGATACCGGCGCGCTCGGCCAGGGCATCGAATTGGCACAGCTTCAACAGGCGCACCACGATTCTTTTGATGACGTTACAAATGACCCAACCGAGCACGATGATCGCCGCCGAAATAAACAAATTCGGCAGAAACACCGCGATTTTGGTAACGAACGCATCCCAGAATCCGGTAACCGTAACGATGGGATTCATCTATTCCTCCTTCGGATCCGCGCGTGAACTGTTATCTAATTAAATAGGGGACTCGCGCCAATAATGTCAATCGATGGCGCTAATTAAACATAAATTCCGGCACACTTGAATCAACGAGGTGCGCCCTCTATATTCGATGAATTCAATTCTGCGGCATTGCCGTCCGTTGGTTTGATTGGGCTCAAACATTGCGTGTAACCGTCGATAAACTAGCCAAGGCCTTTGGCTTCCTTTGGGCGCTCAAAGATCTCGATCTCGATCTGGCACCCGGCGAAGCCGTCGCTCTTTTGGGCCCCAACGGCGCCGGCAAAACCACTCTGTTAAGGCTGCTCGCCGGCCTCAACGCGCCGACGCGCGGCTCCATACGTTTTGACGGCGCAATTTTTTCGCCCAACCTGCCCGAACTACGCGCGCGCATCGGCTTGCTCGCACCCGCCGATCATCTCTATGAAAACTTGACCCTCCAAGAGAATCTGCGTTTTTTCACCCGCCTCTATGGTCGAAATCCTAGCGCAAGCGCAATCGCCGCGGTTTTGGAGCAAGTCAACCTGGCGCACCGTGCGGGCGAATTCGTCGCCAATCTATCGAGCGGCATGAAATGCCGGCTCTCCCTCGCCAAGTGGCAGTTGCTCGAACCCGAGCTTTTATTGCTTGACGAACCCTACGGAGTTCTGGACGGCAACGGAGTCGACCTATTGGAACATTTTCTCCGCCGGCAATGCGCCAAAGGCAGCGTCGTGATGATCGCCTCGCACCATGTGTCCCGTGTGCTGCCGCTCTGCAGCCGCGCGGTGATCTTGAGTCAGGGACGCCTGACCTTTAACCAGACGAAGCAACACCCATGGCCGGCTTTTGACGAGGCCTTCGGCGAGTTTCTTCCCGAGGGCGGCTCATGACTTTGGTGATGCAAGCTTGCTTGCTGCTGCGGAAAGATCTGCTCTTGGAGCTGCGTCGCCGGGACAGCCTTCTGACCATGTTTTTCTTCGGCACGCTATTGCTTTTTGTTTTCCACTTCTCCTTCGACCTGGCGCCCGATCGAATCATCGGCATGGCTCCGGCCATGCTCTGGCTGGCGTTTCTGTTCACCGGCACCTTGGGACTGGCGCAAATGTTTCAGTCGGAGCGCGAGAATCATTGTCTGGATGCTCTCTTGCTATCCCCCCTGGACCGCGGCGCGCTCTTTCTCGCCAAAACCGTGTTCAATCTCATATTGATGAGTCTGGTCGAACTCGTCGTGATTCCGCTTTTTTGGATTTTATTCAATTTGCCCGCATGGAATTTGCTACCGCAGGTTTTTCTCGTTACCTTATTAGGTACCATCGGTTTTTGTGTTTTAGGTACGCTCATGTCAGCGATCACGTTGAGGGCGCGCGCGCGCGAGCTGTTGCTACCGCTGGTGCTCTTCCCGTTGATGATTCCGGTTATCCTGGCGACGATTCGCTGCTTGGAGGAAGTGCTGGGTACCGGCCAGTCTGGCGACGCCGCTCCTTGGCTGCGGTTGCTGATTAGCTATGATGTCATCTTTTCGACCGCGGGAGTGCTGATTTTCGACTGGGTGATAGAGAGCTGAATATGGCCGAACGACTGCAACCGCTAAGACGTAGAAAAGGCATTCTTGGAGGACTGGCGCTGGTGGCCGTCGGGGTCGGTCTCTATTGGGCGCTGATCGTCGCGCCGCCGGACGCCTATCAAGGCGAGGTGCAGCGCATCATGTATCTCCATCTGCCGAGCATTTTGATCGCCTACCTCTCGTATTTTCTGGTGTTCGTCGGCAGCGGACTGTATTTGTGGAAGCGCGAAAAGCGCGACGACCTGCTAGCCCATGCCGCGGCGGAAATCGGCGTGCTGTTTACCGCGCTCACCATCGCCGAAGGATCGATCTGGGGCCGGCCCACCTGGGGCGTGTGGTGGACTTGGGACGCGCGCTTAACCTTGACCGCGATCTTGTTGTTAATTTACACGGGCTATCTGATGTTACGCTCATTGATTGAAGACGAAAGTCGCGCCGCCAGCGCGGCCGCCGTGCTGGGCATCATCGGCTTTCTCGATATTCCGTTAATACACATGTCGGTTTACTGGTGGCGCACCCTGCACCAGCCGCCGTCGATTTTGCGGCCCGATAAGGCTCCCTGGGAAAATGTCGATCCGAGCATGCTGACCGCGTTAGCGATCAGCTTCGTCGGCTTTCTGCTGCTTTATTTTTATCTGATGTCGCTGCGCTACCGGGTCGGCGAGATGCGCGAAGAAATCAAGGCGCGGCGCTTGGCGCGAGGTGAATGATGGGGCCCTGGGGCTTTGTATCCCTAGCTTACGGAATTGTTTGGGGTGTGATCCTGGTGTATTTGTATAATTTGAAGCGGCGCTACAATCGCGCGGCTGCCGAACTACAAGAGTTGGAATCGACGGAGGCCAATGCTGGCAATGCGAAGAAATAGGCGTTTATTGATTGGCGGCGTCATCATCTTAGCGGCGATCTCTTATTTGGTTGTAGGCGGCATGAAGGAAGCCCTGGTGTACTTTAAAATGCCCTCGGAACTACGTGCGGAAGAGTCCGCGATGAAAGGCAAATTCGTGCGCATGGGCGGGATGGTGGTCAAAGGCTCGCTGCAAAAGGATTTAAGGACTCTTACCTATCGTTTCGATCTCAGCGACGGTAAAACCACATTTCCAGTATTCTTCAAAGGCGTGCCACCGGATCTTTTTACCGAAGGCAAAGGCGCGGTGGTCGAAGGACGAATCGGTTCCGACGGCGTGTTTCAAGCATCGACCATCATGGCCAAGCACGCCGAGGAATATAGTCCCCACCCCGACGGCGAGCCGCCAACAAAAAGTTTCGTTCCGGCCAAGGAAGCCGCCGCCAAGTGACCTCTACCCTGGGCCACACATCGATTCTGCTGGCCTTTTGTATGGCGCTTTGCGGGATCGTCAGTCCGATCATCGCCGCGCGCTCCGGCCAGGAGCGCTATTTGTCGGTCGCTCGCTATGCCATCTTTGGCCAATTTCTCTTGGTTACAACGGCCGCGGCGGCACTGATTTACGGCCTGGTGACCACCGATTTTTCGATCAAATACGTCGCCTTCAACACCACCCGGGCCACACCGATTTACTATCGCATAACCGGCCTGTGGGGTGCTCTGGAAGGTTCGCTGCTGCTTTGGGAATGGATTCTGATCATCTTTTCCGGCATCATCGCGTGGATTTACCGCGACCGACACAAGGACACCCTGCCTTGGGTGATTATGATTTTTTCCATCATCTCGGCGTTTTTTCTCGGCGTCGTCGGCCTACTCTCCAATCCCTTCGAGACCATGTCACCGATTCCTCTGGATGGGCGCGGCTTAAACCCGCTGCTCGAAGACGCCAACATGATGACCCACCCGCCCTTGCTTTATACCGGATTCGTCGGCCTCACCGTGCCCTACGCCTTCGCCATGGCAGCTTTGATCGTCGGCAAGCTTGACGAAGCCTGGATTGTCACCACGCGGCGCTGGACGATCATCGCCTGGTTCTTTCTCACCGCGGGTAATTTAGTCGGCGCGTGGTGGTCGTATCACGTACTCGGCTGGGGCGGCTATTGGGCCTGGGACCCGGTGGAAAACGCCGCATTCATGCCCTGGCTGCCGGCCACCGCTTTTCTTCATTCGATTCAGGTGCAGGAGCGCCGCCGCATGTTGAAAGTGTGGAATTTATCTTTGATCATCATCGCCTTCAGCCTTACCATCTTCGGCACCTTCCTCACCCGATCCGGGGTTTTATCGTCGATCCACGCCTTTTCGTCGGGACCGGTCGGCGGATTTTTTCTCGCATTCCTAGGCATTATTCTGCTCGGCTCCTTCGGCCTGGTCGCCTATCGAGCCGATTTGCTAAAAGAACAGCCCGAGCTTGACTCCATGGTCAGCCGTGAATCGGCTTTTTTGTTAAACAATATCGTCCTGGTCTCAGCGCTGTTCACGATTTTCCTTGGCACGATCTTTCCGTTGCTTTCCGAGGCGGTCGCTGGCGTTCAGGTAAGCGTTGGCGCGCCCTATTTTAACTCCGTTACCGTACCGTTGTTTTTGATTTTGGTCTTTCTCATGGCTGTCGGACCGATGATTGCCTGGCGGCGCGCCTCCTGGGACAACTTGAAACGCAATTTCCTCATACCGGCGGCGGCTTCGTTGCTATTCGCTATGGCGCTGTTTGTCTGGAAAGTCCAGGATTTTCTGCCGCTCTTGGGTTTTACCCTCCTGGCCTTTGTCGTGCTCTCGATCCTTTACGATACCGCGCTGGCACTGCGCGCGCGCCATCGCATCGCCGGCGAAGGCATCCTGGGAGGCCTGCTCACGCTTGCCCGACGCAATCAACGTCGCTATGGCGGCTTAGTCGTCCACCTCGGGGTCGTCCTGATCATGATGGGCATCGGCGGCTCAATGTCTTATAGCCTGGAAAAAGAGGCCACCCTCGGCATCAATCACGATCTCAACATCGGCAACTATCGGGTGCAATTTCAAGGTTTGAAGGGGTCCCAGCAACCGACGCACTTTCGTGTCGAGGCCGACTTCCGGGTATTTCACAACGGCAATGACGAAGGCATCATGAACCCGGCGCTGAAATTTTTTCCTACTCAGGAATCACCCATCGGCCGTGCCGTGCATCAAAGCAGCCTGACCGAAGACATTTATTTGATCCTTTCGGGGTTCAGCGAGGTCGACCGCAACCAAGCGACGCTAAAAGTCCTGGTTCGTCCGCTGGTTGTTTGGATGTGGATCGGCGGCTTCGTCATCGCCCTGGGGACGTTGGTATGTATCTGGCCGATGAGGAAAGCAGAGTTCGCGGAATCATGATCGGTTTCGAAGTTGGAATGTTTTTTGACCGTTGCCGCCCTGTCGCGCGCATAGAGAATTGAAATGCCCTGGCGCCGCTTAGCGATCACACTTGCGATCATCGGCCCGATTCTGGCGCTACTGGCTTTCGGTTTTACCCGAGACGCTCACTATATCACCTCGCCGCTGCTTGCCAAGCCGGCTACACCTTTTGCCATCACCTTGTTCGACGGCCGCAAACTTACCTTGAACGACTTGCGCGGCAAAGCGGTGTTTTTGAATTTCTGGGCATCGTGGTGTTTGCCCTGTCGCGACGAAGCGCGCGACCTTGAAGCCGCTTGGCAGAAAGTCAAAGACCGGAACATGGTCTTTCTCGGTGTCGCGCTACAAGACACCGAAGAAAATTCCCGCAAATTTCTAAAAGAATTTAACATCACTTATCCGAACGGTAAGGATGAGAGCGGCAAGATCGGTATCGACTACGGCACCTGGGGCATACCCGAAAGCTTTTTCATCGATCCGCAAGGACGGATCACTTACAAGCACGTCGGCGGCATCCGCGCGGCGCTGGTCGTTGCCAAGCTCGAGGATGCGGCTAAAGGCATCGTGAGCGCCCAGGAAGGGCGCGGCGATTACCAGGGGGTCAAGTAAGCATGCTGTTCGTGCGCGCGCTAATGGTCGTTTACGCGCTATGGGTTTTACCCGGTCATATTCTCCAGGCCGCGCCCGCGCCCGATATCGAACAGCGAACGCGGGCGATTGCCACCGACCTGCGCTGCGTGGTTTGCCAGAATCTCTCGGTCGCCGACTCTCCTTCGGAAATGGCCCAGCAGATGCGCGCCATCGTGCGCCAACAAGTGGAGGCCGGCAAATCGCCCGAGGAAATTAAAAATTTCTTTGTCTCGAAGTATGGCGAGTGGGTGCTGCTCAAGCCCAAGACCAGCGGCTTCGCCGCCCTATTATGGATCTTACCCTACATCGTCCTTTTGCTCGGTATCCTCGCCGCGCTATGGTTTCTGCGGCGCTGGTCCTCAGCGAAAAAAGACAAACAAATTTCCGCCGAGCCGTCGCCGGTCAGCGAGGAAATGCGCCGGGAATTTTTAAGCGAAGAATTCGCCACGCCGGAGTTGGAAGATGCCAGTCCCCGCGCGAGTTTGCTCCGTGACCAAAATAGGCTGAAAAGCGAGCTGGCCGAACTCGAATTCGATTTTCAGTCCGGTAAACTCTCTGACTCCGACTACTCGGCGTTGAAGCAAGAAATTGAAACCAAAGCGGGTGCCGTGATCGCTCAGATTCACGCTCTGCCCGCGGAGCCAAGTCCTAAAAGACCGGCCAAAGCAAAGCCCATCGAGCAAAACGCGCCAGGGAGTGGTGCGAACCCAGCACGAATTCGCCGATGGCAACTGATAACCGGCGGACTTTTTCTGATGCTTTTCGGCCTTGCGCTCGGCGTAATGCTAACGAAATCGCTTCGGCCGCGCGGCTCCGAAGGCGACACGATGACAGGCGATTTTCTCACCGGCACGAGCTCACCATCCGGCGACGTCCGCGCCGCCCTGGAAGAAGGCAAAAGAGCCTTCGGCACGCAGGAGTTTCCCAAAGCGATCGAATCGTTCAAAAAAGTTTTAGCGGTCGAGCCGAATAATCCGGAAGCGCACAGCTATATGGGATTTATACTGGTGCAAGCCGGCCACGGCGAAGGCGCGTTGATGGCGTTCGACAAAGCTCTGTCCCAGGCACCAAATTTTCCCATGGCGCTGTGGGGAAAAGGAATGGTTCTGTACCAGGATAAAAAGGATTTCGCCGGCGCCCGCGAAATCTTCGAGCGTTTATTGAATCTCGTGCCGCCCGGTGAGGAACGAAACGAGATCACCAAGGTGCTCGCCGAAATTCCCGCAACCGGAGGGAAAAAGGGTCCAGCGGCAGCGACTGCCGCGGCTTCACCCGCTGCGCCCGCATCCTCGTCGCAAATCAGCGGCAAGATCACTATTGATTCGAAGCTCAAAGCCAAACTGGACCCCAATGCCGCGCTGTTCATCATCGCCCGTCCCGCCGGAGGCGCCGGCGGCCCGCCCCTCGCGGTCAAAAAAATCGACCGCCCGACTTTTCCGCTGGACTATAGCTTGAGCCAGCAAGACGTGATGATGCAAGGCATGCCTTTCACCGGCAAGATCAATATCACCATCCGCCTCGACAAAGACGGCAACCCCATCACCCACACCCCCGGCGACATGAGCGGCGACTACAAGAAAAATCCGGTGGAAGTGGGGTCGAAGAATGTGGATATCGTGATTGATCAGCAAACGCGCTGATGACGTAAGGTGCACGTCTCCAGGCGAAGAATCGTCCGCACCAGCCTACATTCGGCGTGTGCAATGGTAATACACTGAAGTAAGGTGCTGCTCTATTCACTGGTGGGCATGATCGCGTTTGGTTTCATGCGGCTTTTCGCGCCCACCAAAGCGCTCAATCCGACGGTCCCGCCTCCGGAGGCCCTGCGTCTTAGCTTAAGAATTAAGTGGCCAGCGACAAACCTATCCATATCTCAAAGCCAATATCGCCTGTGCACCGATCACGATCCCTCGCGACTACGTGTATCTCCGATAAATCGCGTCCGTCTTAGCCGCCATGATGAAATCGTTCTTGTGCAGGTTTTTGATCTTGTGCGTCCACCAGGTGACGGCGACTTTGCCCCACTCCGTAGTTAGTCGCGGGTGATGGCCTTCTTCTTCGGCGGCGGCGCCGACGGCGTCGGTGAAGGCGATGGCGTCTTTGAAATTTTTGAATTTAAACTCGCGGTCGAGCTTGGGAATCTTGTCTTCGGTGATGATCTTCCACTCGGGTATTCTTGGCTGAAGCTCGTTGACTTCCTCCGGCGTCACCGAGGGCGCGCCGACCCGGCAGGCTACGCATTTTTGTTCGGTCAGCTGTTCCATTTTCGCCCTCCAATAATCCAAAACTCCATCACTCCAATACTCCAACCCGCTTCACAGCTTCGGCATCACCTCGGCAGCGAACTGCTCCATCGACGCCTTGACCGCGGCATGGGGCACCGTGCCGATGTTGAACCATGTGATCAGCTGGGTCGCCCCCGTTCGTTGAGCCAGCCCTTTTAATTTTTCCACGGCCATGTTCGAGTCGCCGATGACCGCATGTTTTTCGCAAACCGTCTCGAAAGCGACCTGGGTTCCAGCGGCGGTGCGTAAACGCGCCGGCAGTTCGACCCCGCGCCGGTTGAGCCAGTCGGTATAATCCAAGCGCAGATCGCGGATCGTGTCAAAGTAACTCATCACGCCGCTTTCCGAGCGCACCTTTGCCTCAGCGGTGGTCGCCGCCAGATGCATCGGAATCAGCAGGCCGAGCTCGCGCGCCTGCGGGTCGTGGCCATGCTGTTTCAGCCCGGCCCAATAGGCATCGGCGTATTCGAAGAGCTGCTCCGGCGTGCGTGTGTGGATCGGCAGGAACATATTGATGCCCAGGCGCGCGCCGACTTCGACGCCGTCGAGGGAGCTGGTGGCCATATAGAAAGGCGGCGGCGGCTTCTGCACCGGCTTGGGATTGACAATCACTTCGGGAATTTGAAAAAACTTTCCGCGATAGTTGAGGGTCGGTTCCGACCAGGCTTTGCGAATCACGTCGAGAGACTCGGCCATCACTTCGTGCGTCGATTTATGATCTGCGCCGAAACATTCGTAGGCGCGGCTGTGCGGGTGGCCGCCGCCGGCCGCGAACTCCATGCGCCCGTTGCTCACTAGATCGAGCATGGCGGCTTCTTCGGCCAGCTGCACCGGATGGTGCACTGGCAGCGTGTTGACCGCAACGCCGAGGCGGAGATGCTTGGTCCGCTGGGCTGCCGCGCCGAGCACGACGTAGGGCGCGGAGAGCAGCGAAAACTTCGGCTGGCAGTGAATCTCGGCGACCCAGTAGCTGTGAAAACCCAAACGATCGGCAAGCTCGGCCTGCTCCATGAATTCTTCGAGCCGCGCGGCCGGCGACGAGCCGGGGGGGCACTGAATCTCGGTGAAAAGACTGACTTTCACGGCATGGTTTCCTCTCGATCACGCGGAGAAAGTCACTGCGGCCGGCGCTTTTTCTCGTTGGCTTTGACTACGCGCTCGGCCGCCGCAGCCAGTTGTTGAGTGATCGGTGTGTCGAGCTTGTACAGCCTCGCCAGCTCGGCGACCAGTGGCATATCTTTGTTGAGAACGTTCCGGCCCGATCGTGGCAGCGGATCGGTCCCGGCGGGATCGAAAGTCCGCTGCCAGCGGTTGAGCACGCTATCATGGCCGATCCGGCGCATCATTTCCAAAGCCTTTGGATAGGGAATGCCACCGGCCAGGCCGATTTGAATCGCTTCGTGGACGATCAAGGTCTCGGCGCCGCCGAGCATGTTCTTGATCAATTTTCCCACCGCGCCGGTGCCCAGCGGCCCCATGTGAATAACCTCTTTGGCCATCTTGAGCAGATGCGGCTTGGCCCGTTCCACGGCTTCATCAGAGCCGCCAACGACGAAACTGAGCTCGCCGGCGCGTACCGTGTCGGGCACGCCGGTCATGCAGGCATCGATTGCGTCGACGCCTTTGGGGCGCACCGCTTCGGCCACGCGGATCATGGTCTGGGGCAGGATCGAACTGTGGAGCAATAAGAGCGATCCCGCCTGCGCGCCTTCGAGCGCCCCCTGCGTCCCGAGCACGCAATCGAGCATGTCTTGATCCGTGCGCACGACGATATCGATCATCGTTGACGAGCGCGCCACTTCCGCCGCGCTCGCTACCGCACGCATGCCGAGCGCCCGCGCTTGTTCGAGGGCCGGAGCGAAGGCGTCGAAGCAAACCGCGTCGACCCCGGCCAGTTTGAGCCGCTGCAGCAATGCGAGGCCCATGGCGCCGGTGCCGATCATGCCGAATTTTTCCACGTAGACTCCTGTACGGATTGAAACGGGCGGAAATTTTTTGGATATCGTAGTTGATCAAGAATCAATAGCCGAGCGCATACCCGATCCGGCGCGGGTCGGCTCCGCCGAGCCAGCAGCCGTTTTCCTGATCGCGCAGGATCACCTTAGCGCTGCCGAAGGACCAGCGGTCGACCACCGTAACCTTGTGCCCTTTCTTTTTCAGCGCTTCGATCGTCGCGCCGTCGAAGCCTGCTTCCATGCGCAGCGTCTCGGGCAGTTGATCGCGTGGCGGCGTGCCGGGCTGATGGCTCCAGCGCGGCGCCTCCACCGCGCTCTGCGGGTCCATCTGCAAATCGACGATGTCGTGGATGATCTGAAAATTGGTTTGCGGCTGATCGTCGGCGCCCGGGCTGCCGCCCACGGCGAGCACCTCGCCACCGCGAAAAACCATGTAGGTATTCAGCGTATGCGCCGGCCGCTTGCCGGGCTTGAGCGCATTGGCTTTGTTCGGATCGAGACCGAAGCTGCACAGCCGATTGTTCATGATCACGCCGGTATCGCCGGCGATCACCCGCGAGCCGAATGGCGCGAAGACGCTTTGGATGAACGAGATCGCGTTGCCGTCGCGATCAGCGGCGCAAAGATAGGTGGTGTCGCGGCTCTGGTTCGGAACCGCCTGCGCCGGGCGGTTCATGATTTCTCTGACCAGCTCGCGCCGGTTGTTCGCGTGATCTTTGGATATCAACATGGCGATTTTCGGATCGCCAAAGGCCGGATCTTCCAGGTAGCGAATACGGTCCTCGAAGGCGAGTTTTTTCGCCGCCACCTGCAAATGAATCATGTCGGCGCGGCTCATGCTGCCATCGTGCAACCGCCAAGCCTCGGCGATGTTGAGCATTTCGAGCACCATGAAGCCCTGCGAGACCGGCGGTTGTTCATAGACCACCGTATCGCGATAGTTCGTTTGCAGGGGTTCCAGCCACTGGCAGACGAGGGGCCGCAAATCGTCTTGGGAGAGAAAGCCGCCCTCCGACTTGATCGTTGAGCAAATTTTCTCGGCGACCTCGCCGGAATAGAAGCCATCGCGCCCTTGGCGGGCGATTTTTGCCAGCACGTCGCCCAGACCCTTTTGGACAACGACCTTTCCAGGTCTCGGCGTACCAAGCGGCTGGCGATAAATTCGATCGACCCATGGGAATTTCGAGCTGACTTCGGCGATCCCCTCCGCAAACTCCTGGGAGATCGGAAATCCCTCTCGCGAGACGCGCACGGCGTCGGCCGTCAAACGATCCAACTCCTTGGTGCCGTACCTCTTGTGCAGCTCCAACCAACCATCCACCGCGCCCGGCACGGCGATGCTGAGTGGACCAAACTGCGGAATTCCCTTTAATCCATGATCGTGAAAATATTCGATCGTCGCTTGGGCCGGCGCCGGACCGCTGGAGTTGAGCGCTTCAACCTTACCGGTCTTTTTCATCGACACCAGTGCGAAGAGATCCCCGCCCGGTCCACTGGTCTCGGGCTTGACCACCGCCGAGACAAATGCGGCGGCGAGAGCCGCGTCGACCGCGTTCCCACCCTCCTGGAGGATCTTCACGCCAGCCAACGACGCCAGCGCATGGCCGGAAGAAACCATTCCATGTTGGCTCATGATGACCGGCCGAGCTGCTTTAGTGAATTTCATGCTGCTCCAGTTCCGAGGATGCGCGCGGCGTTGCCGCCGAGTATTTTTGCCTTGTCGCTAAAACTCAGTTCAAGGCCATCGATAGCTTTCAAGCTATTTTTGACCAATAGGCAGCCTTCCTCCGGGCCATAGGGGTAATTGGTCCCCAAAACCATCCGAGCCGGACCGAAGAAATCTTTCACGCAGCGCAGGGTCGACGTCGGATGATCGGCGGTGTCGACATAGAAACGCCGGAAGGAATCGAGGGGATTTTCCTTGAGGCCGTACTTGTGGCGGATCTCGTCGGTTCGTCCGGAATAAATATTGATCGCCCGTTGGGCAAAGAAAGCCAACACGCCGCCGACGTCGGCAACCACCCAGTTGATCTCCGGGAAGCGCTCGAGCACGCGGCCGTAAACCAGCCTAGTCATCGCCACCGTACTGTCGAAGGCCCAGCCGAAAATCAAAGTCGGCATGATATCGATTCCCACCGCCTCCGTGGCCAGCGGCGCGGTCGGGTGGATGTAAACCGGCAGCTGGTATTTCGCCAGCCGCTCGTAAATCGGAAACAGCGCCTCGCGATCGAGCGCCTGGCCGTTCAGATTGGCGAAGCAACCGAAGCCGCGCAAGCCGAGCTCGTTGACCGAGCGTTCGAGCTCTCGTAGCGAAGCTTGGACATCGCAACTCGGCAGGGTAAAAAAACCGATGAAGCGCTTGGCATGCTTGCGCGCGATCGCCGCGATGGCGTCATTGGCGACGCGCGCAATCTGGATCGCGTCATCACCCTCGAAACGGTCGGCTCCCGGAGCGGGAACAGTCAGCACGTGTATGTCGATCCCCAACTGATCCATATGCAGCAACCGGCGCTCGATGTTCTGGCCCTGAAACGTCGCCGTGTTGATGCGGCATTTGAGCTTCTTGTCGTAAAAATAGCTCATGCCGCTCTGCGGGTCGGGCTCTTCGAGAATGACCGCACCGTCGAGGCGGTTCATCGCGGCGATGTAGGGTTCGGGAAATAGGTGGGCTTGAAAATCAATGATCATCGCGAATCGCTACCTATAGGCCATATAAAGCCCGTGCGTTGTCATCGAGGATCTTGTTGACCACCGGCGTCGGCACGGCGCCGTCTTCTTTCAATTTGCGCAGCGCGAGAATCTCCGACGAAGTATCGTTGTGGCCGTAGTCCGTGCCAATGATCAGCATATCATCACCGGAGTATTTCAAGACGTAGGGCAGATCGTCATCGGTCTGGCAGGTCACCCAAATTTTGTTCTTGCGTAGGACCTGTGTCTTGTCGACCGGCACCCCGCTCCTCTCCCGGCGCCGCGCGAAATCGTGGATTGCGTAGGGAACCCACTGGGCGCTCACTTCGATGAACGACCACTTGGTTTTGGGAAATTTCTGCGGGATGTCGTTGAAAATCAGCGAATGGAAGGACCCCACCACCGCCAGTTTAAATTTATTAAAACCGCATTCATTGAGAAAATAATCATGCACGGCGAAGCTCCCGGTGGCGGAGTGCACGCAGATCGGTATGTCGAGCCTGCCGGCTTCCTCGTAGATGGGAAAAAAATGCGGGTCGCTTATATGCTTGTCGCCTTCCAGGCCGCGCATGAAAATGCCGCAGGCGCCGTTCTCCTTGGCATAGCGCGCTTCTTCGATCGCCTTATCCATCGACAACAGCGGCAACACCGCCACCCAGCGCAAGCGCTCGGGTGCCGTTTTCCAGATATCGATCAACCAGCGGTTGTAACTGCGCGTCACCGCCAGCTCGACCTCCGGCCGGCGCGTGAAGGGGCGCAGAAATATCGTCGGGTAAAGCACCTGCACGTCGACGTCGAGCTCGTCCATATGCGCTAGACGGGCCTTGACGTCTTCCATCTCGCGCGACTCCTTCGAGGTGTCGTGGCCGACATTGCGCGCCTTGCCGATGTACGTGCCATCGACCAGCCAGGATTCACCGCCCGACGCGGCGTCATGGGGCGTCGGCACAATGCGAGGTTTCATATCCCGCTCGGACTCGATCATATAGTCCCAGGTGTGGTTGGTCTCTAAAACATGCGCGTCCGAATCGATCACTGCCATCGCTACAATCCTCCTAACCTGGTTCGTTTGCTGGCCGGTGTCGGATCGACCCCGACCTTTTCGGTCTTCGAACCGACCGAACTGTTGCACCCCTGACAGGTGTAGTCGTAAAGCTCGCCGTCGGGCAGCACCAACAATAATCTCTCGCGCACCGGCATCGCTCGGCCGCACTTGTTACAATATAATAACGACGCGTTGAACCGATCAAAGGAGTGTTCCATAGAACCGCCTCAAGCCTTGCTTTCGCCGTTATGCTCCGCCGCCTTGACCGCCTTGGCTTCCTTGATCACTTTTTCCGCCAAGTGCGGCGGCACCTCTTCGTAATGTGCAAACTCCATGTGAAACTCGCCGCGCCCGCTGGTGATGGAACGCAAATCCGGCGCATATTTTAACACCTCGGACATGGGCACCCGGGATTTGATCACCTGGGTGTGACCTTTGGTTTCCATTCCCAATACTTTGCCACGCCGGCTGTTAAGATCGCCGATCACATCGCCCATGCATTCGTCGGGCACCGAGATTTCCATGTTCATGAGCGGCTCGAGGAGCACCGGTCTGGCTTTTTCCACGGCGTTCTTAAATCCCATCGACGCGGCGATTTTGAATGCCATATCCGAGGAATCCACGTCATGGTACGAGCCGTCGTACAAGATTACACGCACGTCGACCATCGGATAACCGGCCAGGTAGCCGCCCACCATCGCTTCTCTCACGCCCTTTTCCACGGCGGGAATATAATTCCGCGGAATCGCACCGCCGACGATTTGATCGACGAATTCGAAACCTTTGCCCGGCGGGAGCGGCTCGACCTTTAGCCAGGTATCGCCGAACTGGCCGCGCCCGCCGGTCTGTTTTTTTAACCGTCCTTGCGCGCTGGCGCTGGCGCGAATGGTTTCCTTGTACGGCACCTTGGGCGCTTTGAGGACAACCTCGGCGCCGTATTTACGTTTCAATTTTTCAACGATGATCTCGATATGCTGCTGCCCCATACCAGAAAGGATAAAATCGCGGGTTTCATCGTCGCGATGCATTTCGATGGTCTGGTCTTCTTCCATCATGCGATGTAGTCCCTGCGGCAGCTTATCCTCATCGGCTTTGCTTTTGGGCTCCAAAGCAAACGAGATGTTCGGCGAAAAATGCACCGCCCCGTCGTAACAAATCGGGAATTTTTCATCGCACAGCGTATCGCCCGTGGCGACGTCCTTGAATTTCGCCGCCGCGACGATTTCGCCCGCGAACGCCTCTTTGACGGCGTCTTGCTTCTTGCCTTCCAAGCGAAACAAGTGACCCATTTTTTCTTTCGCCTGGCGGTTAGCCACGAAGCAAGTCATATCCGGAGCGACCCTTCCCGACATGACGCGCATGATGGAAAGCTTGCCAGCGAACGGATCGATCAGGGTCTTAAATACGTACGCCGAAAACGGCGCGTTCGGATCGGTTACACGTTTAATGACTTCGCCGTTGTCGGGGTTACTGCCTTCGATCTCGCCGTCATCGAGTGCTGCCGGCAGATAATCGGCGACGGCGTCGAGCAACTGCGAAACCCCGATTTGGCGCAGCGGCGCGCCGAATAGGATCGGAAAAACTTTTCGCTGCCGCACAGCTTCCCGAATCGCTTTCTTCAATTCTTCGACGCTCAGCTCCTGCCCGTCGAGAAATTTTTCCAGCAGCTCGTCGTCGGTTTCGGCAACGTCTTCGACCATCTTTTGGCGCCACTCATCGGCCATGCTCTTCGAATCCGCCGGAATCTCCGCTTCGACGAACTTTCCCGTATCTCCTTCAAACAAGTAGGCCTTCATCGTGAGCAGGTCGACCACGCCTTCAAAATGAGCTTCCGCGCCGATCGGCATCTGCAAATAAACCGCTTTTGCTTCCAAAGCCTCCAGCAGAGGCGCAATTCGTTCGGCGACGGCGCCTTGCTCATGATCCATTTTGCTGACAAAGACGAGGCGGCTCACGCAGTCTTCGTTGGCTCTCGCCCACAATCGTTCGGATTCGACCCGGAGACCGACCACGGGATTGAGCAAGAACACCGCGCCGCTGCACGCACGCATGGAGTTAATCGTATCTGCCAGAAAAGCCGCATAGCCAGGCATATCAATCAGGCTCATTGGGCACTTTTTCCAGGATAAGGAGTGAAAAGCGGTTGAAATCGACACGTGATGCTTGATTTCCTCCGGCTCGTAATCGAGCACCGAGGTGCCGTCTAAAACCCGCCCCAGCCGCTGAGTCGCTCCCGCCGCAAACAGCATCGCTTCCCCTAACGAAGTCTTGCCCGAACCTCCCTGACCTAGAATTCCAACGTTACGAAGTTTCTCTAGCTCCGCTACAGCCATGTCGATGGCCTCCTCCTTGTTTGGTTTTTCTAAGTGTGAGCTCTCGCTTTCACTTCCTGGAGCGAATTTCTTTCGTGGATAACGCGTAAACCATCCAAGGTTAGAAATTCGTCTACTTCCCCGATGCTCGAACACTCCGAAGCCACTAACGGCGCCAGCCCGCCGGTGGCCACGACTTTGGCCTGGCAGCCATGCTCGCTTTGAATCCGATGCACGATCCCGTCGACCAAGCCGACGTAGCCGTAAAAGATACCGGCCTGGATCGAATGGATGGTATTACGCCCGATGACTTCTTTGGGTTTGACGATTTCGATACGCGGCAATTTCGAGGCGCGCTGGAACAGCGCCTCGAGAGAAATTGACAAGCCGGGGGCGATGGCCCCGCCGATATATTCACCTTTTTTGGAAATCAGGTCGATGGTTGTCGCGGTGCCGAAATCGACGATGATGCAGGCGTCGTGATATTTCTCGTAGGCAGCGATGCCATTGACGATTCGATCCGCGCCCACGTCCTTGGGATTTTCGTAAAGAATCGGCATACCGGTCTTGATCCCTGGACCAACGATCAAAGGATCGATACGGAAGAATTTTTCCGCCAGCTCTTGAGTCGTGGTCAGCATCGGCGGCACCACGCAGGACACCGCGATGGAGGAAATCTGCTGGCCGCGGAACCCGGCGTAGTCGATCAGCTGCGAGATGATCACGCCGTATTCGTCGGAAGTGCGCTCCGCTTGGGTTGCCAAGCGCCAATGCGTGATTAATTTTTTCCCCTGGTATAAACCGAGAACGATGTTGGTGTTACCGATATCGATGGCAAGTAACATGAGTATCCGTATCAAATCTCCGACGGAATGACGTCTCCGGCAACGATGCTGCGGCGTTCTCCGTCGTCCCCCTCGAGAATCAGCGCGCCGCTGGGCTCGATGCCTTGGACCCGGCCGGTCAGCACCTGATCGCCAAGCTCGACCCTCACGCGCCGCCCACGCCAAACCAAGCGCGCTTCCCAACGCGGCCGCAGGACTTCAAAGCCGGACTCCTCAAGCTCTCCATAACACCGGTCGAGGTCTTGAATCAATCGTCTCAGCAGGTTTTCGCGCGCCACCGGTTGCCCGGTCAACTGCGTTAGCGAAGTCGCCCGCTCACGCAATTGAGCCGGCATCGAATCGAAGCCGTAATTCAGATTGACACCAATACCCAAAACAACGAATTCGACGCGCTCCGAATCACAGGCCGCCTCGGCGAGAATGCCGGCCAGTTTTCTTCCGTCGACCAAGATATCGTTGGGCCATTTGATCGCGGGCGGACGTCCCAAAAATGCCCCCACGGTTTCGGCCAGGGCCACCGCAGCCATTAGAGTAATTTGTGGCGCGTGTGCCGGCGCCAAGTTGGGTCGGAGAATTATCGATAGGTAGAGATTCACAAACGGCGGAGATTCCCATACCCGGCCCAAACGGCCGCGGCCTCGGGACTGCGCTTCGGCGACCACCACTTCGCCTTCGGCAGCGCCGTTTTCGGCGAGCCGGCGCGCCTCCGTGTTGGTCGAATCGATCTCGGCGAAGTAATGAAACTTGACGCCGAGCCGTTTAGCCGTTAAACCCCGGCGCGCGTCATCAAGGTCTAGAGGCGCCAAGATTGTGGCGCGAATATCATTTGCCGACATTCATAGTAATTTTCATGTTAAAGTCGACGACCGGGGCCGAATGGGTCAGCGCGCCCGAGGAAATAAAATCGACGCCGGTTTCGGCGACTCGCCGAATAGTTTCCAGCGTGATACCACCCGAAGCCTCGACCCACGCCCGCTTGTCGACCCGCTTGACCGCCTCGGCCATTTGGGCCAGTGTCATGTTATCGAGCATGACGACGTCGGCGCCGGCATCAATAGCCTCTTGAACTTGCTGAAGATTGCTTGCTTCGACTTCGACCTTCGCCATGAACGGCGCATGGCGGCGCACCGCCTTGACGGCTTCCGCGATCGATCCGGTCGCTTCGATGTGGTTATCCTTGACCAACGCGGCGTCATACAAACCGATTCGATGGTTCATGCCCCCACCCATGCGCACGGCGTATTTTTCCAGGGTGCGCAGCCCCGGGGTGGTCTTTCTGGTGTCGAGCACTTTACAGGGAAAGTCTTTCACCGCATCGACATACTTGCGCGTCAGGGTCGCGTTACCGGACAGACGCTGGAGAAAATTGAGCGCCGTTCTTTCTGCGAGCAAGAGAGCGCGCACCGGCCCCACGGCCTCCGCCACCACCGTTCCTTGCGCGACTAGCGTCCCGTCCTTGGTCAACAAACGAACTTCCACTTTAGGATCAATAAAATAGAAAATCCTCTCAAGCAGCACCAAACCGGCCACCACGCCCTCTTTTTTAGCCCGAAAGAATCCGGTGCCGCGCGCTTCGGCCGAAATCGTTGCCATCGTCGCCAAATCGCCCGCGCCGATATCCTCGTCGAGCGCGTCGCGAATCAATCGCTCGATCTGCGGGCTAACCAGAATGTCCATGTGCTTAAGCCCTCCCCGGTTGAATTTCGTCGAGCTTCGCCAAACTACTTCGGAGCGTGCGGATTTTTTCTTCGAATTGAATCGCCTTTTCTTTTTCTTTTCTGACGATTTCGTCTTTGGCTTTGGCTAGAAACTCGATGTTGCCGAGCTTCTTTTGCACCCGAGCAAGCTCGTCTTCGATTTTGCCGACCTCTTTGGACAAGCGCGCGCGCTCCTCGTCGAGATTGACGAGATCATCGAGCGGCAAGTAAATTTCCAAACCTTCGACCACCGCAGTGGCAGCGCCCCTGGGGCGGTCGGCGGCGGTGCGGTATTCGGCCGTGCCGACCCTCGCCAGCGCGCGCAAATACTCCCGTTGCTCGCGCACGAAATCCAGGTCCGCCTTCTGGCCGCAAAAAATCGCCTTGACCTGTTTGCCCGGCGGGCAGTTCATTTCCGTGCGCAGATTTCGCACGGCGCGAATCACGCCCATCAGGAAAGACATGTTCTTTTCGCTCGCTTCATCGCGCCAGCCCGAATGCGCCGCGGGATAGCGCTGGATCATGATGCTCGGGCGCTGATCGCCGAGCCGCTGCCAGATTTCCTCGGTGACAAAGGGCATGATCGGATGCAACAGAAAGAGGATCTGTTCCAATAATTCTTGCAAGAGCCGGCGGCTCTTCGCGGCCTGATTCGCGTCGGCGCTATTGAGCGCCAGTTTACTCATCTCGATGTACCAGTCACAGAACTCGTGCCAGGTAAACTGATACAAGATATTGGCGTAATCGTTAAACCGGTAGGCGTCGATCGCCTTGCGCGCTTCGGCGGTGGCGAACGCCAGCCGCGCGCGAATCCACCGTTCCGCAAAGCCGAGGGTTGGGTCTTCGAGCGCCGCGCCGTCCCCCACGGCGCCGCTTTGCGCGGGCTGATTCATCTGCACGAAGCGCGCGGCATTCCATAACTTGTTGACGAAGTTTTGATAACCGGCGATGCGCTCTTCGGCGAGTTTGATGTCGCGCCCCATGGCCGCCATCGCCGCCAAGGTAAAGCGGAACGCGTCGGTGCCGTACTTTTTCATGACGTCCAGCGGGTCGATGACGTTGCCCTTGGATTTGGACATCTTTTGGCCCTGTTCGTCGCGCACCAGCGCATGGATGTAAACATCGCGGAACGGTACGTCGTCCATGAACTTGAGACCCATCATAATCATGCGGGCGACCCAAAAAAATAAGATATCGAAGCCGGTGATCAGCGTCGAAGTTGGATAAAAGCTTTTGAGGTCTGCGGTTTTCTCCGGCCAGCCCAGGGTCGAGAAAGGCCACAACGCCGAGGAGAACCAGGTGTCGAGCACATCGGGATCCTGGACCAATTCAGTACCGCCGCACTTCGGACAGCGCTGCGGCTTTTGATGGCCGACGATCGGCTGGGCGTCTTTCGAAAGAATGTAATCGCCGTTCGCCGCGGCGATCAGATTGGCTCCTTCGCAGTTCTTGCAGTACCAGGCCGGAATTTGATGGCCCCACCAAATTTGCCGCGAGATGCACCAGTCTTTGATGTTTTCCATCCAGACAAAATAGGAATTGCTCCACCCTTCCGGGAGGATCTGAATTCTGCCGTCGCGCACAGCGCGCAGCGCAGGTTCGGCGAGCGGTTTGATGTTCACAAACCACTGCGGCGTTAAATATGGCTCGATCACGGTCTGGCAGCGGTAGCAATGGCCCACGGCCAGATTATGAGCCTCGGTCTTTTCGAGAAAGCCCTTTTCTTGCAACTCCGCAACGACAAGTTTCCTCGCTTCGAAGCGGTCCCTGCCGCGGTAGCGCTCGATCCACTTGCCGCTCTCGCCGCGGGCGATAAACGCTGAGGCGTCAATTCGCGCATCGGCGTCGAAAATGCTGATTTTGTCCAGACCGAAGCGCTCGCCGATATCGAAGTCGTTGAAGTCATGTCCCGGCGTGATCTTGAGCGCACCCGTGCCGAACTCGCGGTCGACGAACGGGTCGGCGATAAGTGGAACGATCCGGCCGGTAATCGGCAGCAGAATTTTCTTGCCGATGAGACGCTGGTAGCGCTCGTCTTCGGGGTGCACCGCCACGGCGGTATCGCCGAGCATGGTCTCGGGCCGGGTCGTCGCCACCACCAGCGCCGGCGCAGAGTCGTCGGCCAAAGGATAGCGGATATGCCAGAGGTTGCCGCTCGCTTCCTCATGCACCACTTCGATATCAGCCAGCGCGGTTTTGCAACGGGGGCACCAATTGATCAGCCGCTCGGCGCGATAAAGCAACTGGTCTTCCCAGAGCTTGACGAAGGCCTCGCGCACGGCGCGCGACAACCCCTCGTCCATGGTGAAACGTTCATGGCTCCAGTCGCAAGAGACGCCCAGGGCCTTGAGCTGACGCAAGATCGCGTTACCGGCTTCCTGTTTCCATTGCCAGACGGTTTCGACAAATTTTTCGCGGCCGAGCTCGGCCCGGCCAATGCCCCTTTGGGCCAACTGGCGCTCGACCACGTTTTGCGTTGCGATGCCCGCGTGATCGGTGCCCGGCACCCAGAGCACGCGCCGGCCATCCATGCGCTTGAACCGGCAAAGAATATCCTGGAGCGTATTGTTGAGCGCATGCCCCATGTGCAACGATCCGGTTACGTTCGGCGGCGGAATCACGATTGAAAAATAATCGCCGCCGTCTTTCGAAGGTTCGAACAAACTGGATTGCATCCAGTGGCTATACCACTTGGATTCGATCTCCTGATGACTATAGGCCTTACTCAACTCCTGCATAAATCTATTCTTTCTTCAGAGATTCCAATTGACCGCCGTGGTTGGCGACCTCTTCGACCACGTCGACAAGCTCGATAATATTCTGCTTCGATTCGCCGGCATCGCCTGTCGTCTTGGCCTGTTTGACTCGCGGATTCTTGCGAACCGGCCCGTCTGATCGCCTCGATTCCGCGCTCGTCGGTTGATTTGGCGACTTGGACGAAACTCGGACTGCCAACAGGGCCTGCTTCAACGATTCTTTGTCGAGCGGCAACCTGACGCGCGCGAACCTATCCACTGCCGGAACTTTCGCTTGATCATCGGCATCGAGCCAAATGACGGGAACCTGCCAACCTTGGATCACCCCGAACTCCAACCCAGACAGCAATCCTCGCTCCCGCAAAGCTGTAGCGTCGATGACCGCAAGATCGATGCCCTCCGCTGTTTCCGGAATCGTTTTCGCGATTGTTAGCTCATGCTCCGCGAAGAGCGCGGCTGTGAACCCATGTTGCAATAGCTTATAGGGTTCGATGACCAAAATTCTACTCATGAACGCGCGACTGGCTCGTCATTACTTGACAAGGCGTCGACCTCAAGTTACATAAAGCTCACGGTTGATACACGTGGAGCTGCAGAGCGAAAGTGGCGGAATTGGTAGACGCGCAGGATTCAGGATCCTGTGGGGTAACACCCGTGGGGGTTCGATTCCCCCCTTTCGCACCATTTTTAAACTACGTAGCATAGAAATCTGTTATTCTCTAATCTCCTCCTAATTCCTCGCCGTGACCAGCAGGGGCCGGCGCCCGGTATCCACGCCAACTGCACAAGCGCGAAGTTTAATCCTACAAAATCACACTAAGAAGCGGAGGTGGAAAGTTTAACCGACGATCGGCGATTTTCCGTTCGAGGGTTGCGAGTTCGCGAATGGACTACGGCAACAAGAAGGTTCTCTCAATTGCTTATGAAAAAACTAACGGCGCTATTAGCAGTTGCAATCTTGTCGGCGGCGGCTAGCTCTTGCTCGAAAGATGCAGATGAGAAAAGCGCGGCTGTTAAAGATCCTGACTGGCAGCGTGGCCGCGCGGTATTTCTCGCAAACTGCGTTGCCTGCCACAACAACGATCCGTCGAGGGACGGCCCGATCGGACCCGCTATTAAAGGCTCGTCGAAAGAACTCATTGAAGCTCGAGTTCTTTCGACGTCCTATCCGCCCGGCTACAAGCCAAAGCGCCCGACCAAAGTGATGCCGCAGTTTCCCTTCTTAAAAAACGAGATCCCTTATCTCGCCGCTTATCTGCGGTGACCGCGTTTCATTCTAGGTGAGCGCGATCGTCAACAGAAACAAGATGCCGGCGAGCAGAAACCCAAACCAAAGAGACCCTTTCACCGAGTCCAAAGGCTGCTTGGTGGGACCCTGCGTACCGACCAGCGCGTTAACTTCCACGCCGCCAATAATTATCAGCACAACGATCCAGAACAGCGCGCGTGCCCGAGTCTGAAGAACCATTTGCGGATAGTGGCTCGCCGCGCCCATGTAGAGCAACATCGGAATGGAAAATACCGTGTTCGTCCTCGATGCCAAAGCGGCGCGACGTGCTGAGCCGGCGGCCGCTGGCAGCGCTTGACCGCCGGACGCGACCTGGTTCGTAGAAGCAATGACAATTTGCTGAGCCGGCCAAATGACCAACCAAACATTGAGGAACATCAAAATACCCATCAAACCACCGATGGTAATCGTGACGCCATAGGAAGACGAATAGAAAAGCCCAGCGCCCATTTCACTCATGCGCATGATGTAAATCAAAAAACCGGCGAGAAACGTGAACATGGCGCCCCAACGAAACCACCACAGCGCACGGGGGACCAGTTTCTGAATCGCCCCCGTTCTTACCGCCGCTTCAGTCTCGGCAAAAAACGGCGTTTGTACGAAATTAAAATAATAGAGAATCCCGATCCAGGTTACTCCCGACAGAAAATGGATCCACCGCAAGAAAAATAACGTAAATTCCATAATCACTCCCCCCTCTTTCTACTTCATTCGATTTTCCATCAAATGAAAACCCATTCAATATCGCCTGCCCGATTATATATTCGGGGATGCGCGTTTTTGTCAAGAAAAAACCCGACTGTCACCGCAACCATCGCTTATCTTGCGCCCGCCCCTAAAAGCCCCCCCTGGGATTTTTCAGCGCGCCGGCAGCCTTCAACAGCCAATGTCTCGCCGCGAAAAGCTTGACTTGACCAATCCGGGGATCTATGACATTTTCCTGCTAGCCTTTCTAGCCGGCACGCGGAGTCACTCTGATTCAAGAAACAAAAACTCAAGAGCTTAAATCGGATTCCAACATCAGCGCAGGCACCGACCGCGGCATCTCCTTGCTCCATGGAGCGGATGATCCGTTTAGCTGCGTCAGCGAGGAACTGCAACTCGTTGAAGATAATCTGATTCGCGCCATCCGCTCGAGAGAACAAGGACTCACCGATATCTCAGCCCACCTGGTTCACAGCGGTGGCAAGAGGGTCCGGCCGATGGTTACGCTGTTAGCGTACTTCGCTTTCGGCGGTAAGCGCACGCAAGACATCGTCGATATCGCCACTGCCATCGAGCTTATCCATACGGCTACGCTCCTACACGACGATATCATTGACGGCGCCGAAACTCGACGCGGCAAAGAATCCGCTTATAAAAAATTCGGATTGAAGTCGACCCTGGTTGCGGGTGACTTTCTTTTCATCAAGGCCTTCGAATTTGCCGGCAAGTTTGATGAAACCGTGGTTCAATGGACGGCCGACGCGTGCACCTTGTTGACCGAAGGCGAAATTTTGCAGGGTAACTTCAATCGCAACCGCGCGGTGACGATCGAGAACTATCTGGAAATTGTCAAACGGAAGACCGGGTCGCTCTTTCACACCGGTGCCAAAGTCGGCGCCTATCTCGCCGGCGCCCATGCCTCTCTGATCGAGGAGACCGAATGTTACGGCCTCAACATGGGCATCGCCTTCCAGATGGTCGACGATGTCCTCGACGTGGTCGGTCACGCCGACCTTCTGGGCAAACCTATTGGCATGGATTTGCGCGACGGCAATCCCGCGTTGCCAATCATTCTCGCGGTGATCAGCGGCGATATCACGGTACGCGAAGCCTTCGAATGCCGCGCTCCCTCCGAAGCGCAGATCCAAGCGGCGCTCGAGGCGATTAAAACCGGGCCCTCGATCCAAGAAGCCAAATCGCTTTCCAAGCGCTACGCCAAAGAAGCATTGAAATCGGTGAAAAAGCTGCCGCCGTCAAAATACCGAAACGGACTCAAGAGCATGGTACAGCTGATCATCGATCGAGATTTTTAGCTGCGGCGTCCGTGCCGCGTCGATCCCAATCTCCGCACTCCTGCCAATGTCCGCTTTGAACCCTTTGCGTGACCAATCCGTTCAAAGAATGTTCGATCGAATCGCCGGGCGTTATGACTTGCTCAATCGCGTCATCAGCTTTCGTCTCGACGGATGGTGGCGACGCCAGGTGATCCGCAAGGCAATGACCAAGGCGCAACCCTGGATTCTCGACATCGGTACCGGCACCGGCGATTTGATTTTTGACGCGGCCAAGGCGGCGCGCGGCAACGGCGGATTTGTCGGCCTGGATTTTTCCCTGCAGATGCTCAACCTGGCGCGGGCAAAGAGGGAACGAGCACCTTACGGCAGCAGCGCGGCTTTCACGATGGGCAGTGCCATGGTTTCACCTTTCAAGGCTGGCGTGTTCGACAGCGCCATGACGGCCTTCGTGCTGCGCAACGTTTCAGATTTAAACTTGCTATTCGGCGAGGCCTTTCGTGTACTCAAACCCGGCGGCAGATTCGTTTCGTTGGATATGTTTCCGCCGTCGACGAATTGGTTTTCGCCTTTCTATTCGGTTTATTTTCATTGTTTAATGCCTCGGCTCGGGGGACTTTTGGCCGGCGATCGGGACGCCTATCAATACCTATCGGACTCGGTTCGGCGTTTTCAACCACCCGAGACGGTCGCGGCGATGATCACGCTGGCCGGTTTCGAGCAGGTGCGGGTGTATAAATTCCTGAGCGGCGCAGTTTGCATGCACACCGCGGAGAAACCTCTGCGGGCTACGGGGCAAGCGTAGTTCTATGCGGGGGTTTTCCAGCAGCTTCTTGATTTTCTTTTATCAGGTCGCGCTGGGCGGCCTGTTCACCCTCGCCGGCACGCCCTTTCATGAGATCGAGCGCGCTTTTTACAAATCCACCGCCGGCGTCCTCTACGTCATTGCGCTGCTCGGTTTGTGGGGCAAGAGTTTTTTATATTGGCGCAGCTTGACCGAGGGCTGGAGCTGGAGCATCGGTTTGGAAGCTGCTTTTCATCTCGCTTTTATTCTGTTCTTTTCCTGCTACATGGTTTCGCTGTGGAGCGAGCGCCAAGTCTTTCGGGCGCGCAGTTTCGCGGCGTGCGTTTTGACCGGTATGATCGGCTTACTGTTCAGCACCCACAGTTTTTACAGCGCACCGTTTTTTTCAATTGAAACAATAATCTATCCGTCAGCTTTCTTTCTCTCATCCCTGTTGCTCGGCAGTGTCACCATCGGTATGTTAATCGGCCACTGGTACTTGATCGACACCGGACAAAGCTTAGAGCCTTTCGTCCGGATCTATAAATTCTTTGTCGTAGCGCTGATCCTTCAGTGTGCTTTTTTCGCGCTTGCACCGCCGGCGCTCTACTTTCTCGGCACCGCGCAGAGCCACCTGGCCTTGGAACAGCTCTGGCAACACCACGCTACCTTGCTGGTCACGCGGACTATTGTCGGCCAAGGCGCTCCGCTAATTCTTTCCTGGATGATCTGGCGTACCCTAGTGATCCCTCATACCATGGCCGCCACGGGTCTTTTTTATATCGCTCTGCTGGGAGTTTTCGTGGGAGAAATTCTTGGGCGGCAGATCTTGACGCTAACGGCGCTGCCCTTCTGAAGACGGCCGCGCGTTAGCGTCCGGAAGCTGGGGGTAAGTTTTCAGTTTCGTAATGCGCAAGCCGTTGGAGGTCCAACCCAAATCATAACCAACCTGGTCGCCGACTTTCAAATCGAGCGGCGATTTCGCTTCACCGCAGAGAACGACCAATTCATAGGAAAAGGTTAGCTCCCGGCCGCTCTCGGTGCGCACGACACCCGTGTTATTTGACGGGAACAACTTTGTGATCACGCCTTGATGATAGAAATCGCCGCGCGGCGATGCTAGCGGGTCTTTTTCTTCGGAGGTCATGTTCCTAGTAAAACTCAATCGTCCGCGCATGACGCGCTTGATTTTTGCCTTGGCGATCGAAACTCGGACTTCACTGGAACTGAATTCAAACGATTGGATGTTTTTGCGCGGCAATGCGCCTTTGTAGCTCCATGAGACCGTCAAGGACCGCCTCCGGCCGCGGTGGGCAGCCCGGCACATAGATATCGACAGGAATGATTCTATCGATGCCTTGGACGGTTGCGTAATTGTCATAAAAACCGCCGCTCGCCGCGCACGCGCCAAAAGCCATAACCCATTTAGGCTCGGACATTTGCTCATACACCCGTTTGAGAACCGGAGAAAGTTTGTGGTTCACCGTGCCAATAACCATGAGCAGGTCTGCCTGCCGAGGACTGAAGCGCGGCAGCAGCGCACCGAAGCGATCAATATCGTATGGCGACATGGATAGTGACATATACTCCATGGCACAGCAGGCCGTGGCGAAAGGATACGGAAAGAGCGAATATTTGCGCGCCCAACCGACCGCCTTATCCAGGCGAGTTAAGACCACTGTCTCTGCGAGCAGCTTTTCCTGCCCGAAGCGTGACTGGGCGACTGCCTTTGCTTGTTCCATAATTATCGACTTGCTCACTTCACTTCGGTCACTAACGCAAACTGGCCTGCTGAAAAGATACTATTTTCCCAGCCATCTGACAAATTCACCTCCGCGCAGTCGTTTAAGCGATGCGGGCATATCATTCTGTTTCACTGCATGACGAAACCACTCCCCGGTTGAAAACCAGCGGGAGGTCTCGGGCGGGATCTTAGCGGCACACGAATCAATCGTGGCCAATGGAGAAGATTCATCACTCCCTCGACACTCGCCACAAGAAACGGTGAAAGGCGTTATTCTTTCGTTACGTTTACCGCTTGGGGCCCTTTGTCGCCCTGAGCAATTTCAAATTTGACGCTCTCCCCCTCATTAAGGGTCTTAAAACCTTCGCCCTGAATCGCGCTATAGTGAACGAATACATCTCCCCCACCTTCTTTTTCAATGAAACCGTATCCCTTCGCGTTGTTGAACCACTTGACCTTGCCGCTCGTCATCTCCTAAGCCTCCTTACCCACACAGGATTGGATATCACCGCGTCTAGCATTCATGCACCCGCCCCTAGGTCGCTTTGGTCATAGCCCTTCGCCTTTTCCGTTCTCAGAATTGCGCTGGCGAGATTAGGAAATGCTGGCAGTAATTGTCAAGAAAAAAAGCAACACTGAAGCGATTACGCTGGATCGAGCGTTAATTGGAAAACTCGGCGATGGCCACTTCGAGCCCGCTCACGCATGATGTGGGATCTGGAGCATTGTCTCCCGGGCCCTGGTATCCAGGAAGCCCCCCCTTGGAGTACCTAAAACCGAAACAAACCCAAAGCTCTATCGTTGTAAAGAGCGCCCCATGCGTCAAACTGATAGACAAATCTTGCTATCAGTTCACTCGGCTCTGAGGCTGCTGGGGAGCGCTCCCCCTGATCCAGCGACTCCAGCCTTCGCTAGCTTCTGGTCGGAAAAAGAGAATCCACACCACTACGCCGCATTGCCATTTCAATCAACTAAGACGGCTAAATAAGTGGACTAATCTGATGCGCAACCAGGACGATTAATCAATTAGAATTAAGCACATCCAAAACTTGCGATAAATGAGCTAAGCACATGATATTCAACAACAAAAATAATCACATCTTGACTCCGTTATAATTTTCCGTTATATATACGGGGGTTAGGTGGTTCTGGCAGCAAATCACCAGGGCCCGAGTCAAAAGTCGGTAGTCTAAATTTCGGCAGGATCGCAAATAGCGAATGGCCATTTATACGACACTCTCCAAGAAAGACATATCCAAGATCGTCGACGAATTCGGTCTCGGCGATCTCACCTCATTCACCGGCATAAAAAACGGCTCGGTGAATACACATTATCTTATTGAAACAAAGCGCGGCAAATACTTCGCCAAAATCGATGAGGTCAAAAGTGAAGTTGAAGTGAAGCAAGAGTTGGATCTTTTGTTGCACCTACGCAAGCAAAACTTCCCATGCCTCCAACCGCTCAAGACCAGGAGCGGGCGTTTTCACCTCGAGTTTCAAGGAAAATGTCTCACGGTCAGCCGCTATGTGGAGGGTCTCGATCTGCCCGTGGGAGCGATAACGCCGATCCATTTAGGCGCCCTGGGCCACGCTTTGGCGAATCTTCATTTAATCGGTCGCAGCTATAAGAAAGGCATCGACAATCGCTTTGGATTCAATCGCATCGTTGCGATTTATCGCGAAGTGCGTCGACAGCTCCCCTCCCACCTTAAAAATATTGTGAGGGTACTGGATGACGAGTTTACCTATCTCGAGAATTATCTCGATAATAATTTGCCCAAAGGGATAATTCACGGCGACTTGTTTCCCGACAACGTGAAGTTTAAGGGCAACCGATTGACGGGTATCATGGACTTCGAGGCGGCTTGCCGCGGCAAACTCATTTACGACCTCGCCACCGCCGTCAATGCGCTATGCTTCATCGAAGACCGCTATCGCATCGACCGTTTCGAGGCATTGATCTCAGGTTATGAGGGCCTGCGCCCGCTATCTTTGCCGGAATGGGACTCCTTTCCCAACGAACTGCGTTTTTCCGCATTGCGCTTTACCGTAACCCGTATCAAGGATTTTTACCTTCGTAGCGTGAATGAGAACCAGCGCGTATACAAAGACTTCAAAGAATTTTACGATCGGCTGCTAATTTTGCGGCGGGAAAAGAGCGGCGGAATGGAAGACATCTTACTGGCCATGGCAACCGGTTACGATTATCGCAAGTACCAAAAATCAAAGCCCTCCAAATAGTCCCGCAACAAGTTTATTAGCCGGTATGTTCTTGCGGCTCGGTCAGCCGCTTGATTTTCAATTTTGTGTCGCGCCGAATGAGACGAACCAACGCCATTAAAGTCACGACCGCACCGGCGAAAAACAGCATTCTGCCACCGGTCAAAACGACGTAAAAGAAATTGAGCTTGACCCGCGCTCCGTTATATTTTTCGCGGTCTTCATTGATGCGACGAAGCACCTCTTCATTTTTCTGATGATCGAGCTCTTGAAAGCTCCGATAACTCTCTTCCAGGCCGGTTCGCGCAGTTTTATATAAGAGAGCTTGATACTTGGAGGTTTCCACCGCCCCCACCACCCAATTGCCGATCCCCATGATTAGACAGACCAAACCTGTAACCAACAGATAACTGGAATAAATTTCCCGCAGCTTCATGATGATTCGATCGACAAACCGTTCCGACAATCAAATAATAACGAGCTTGAAAAAATATTGCTAGCCCAAGCCCCAATCATTTGCACCGGATGGGGGAGTCGCTTAGTATTCCTTATAAATGGGCCGTTATGTAATCGGCGATATACATGGCTGCGCTGATGAGCTCCGTCGGCTTGTCGAGGCATTGCCCCTGACCCGCGGTGATCAGCTGGTTTTTCTCGGCGACTATGTCGACCGGGGCCCGGATTCAAACGCAGTCGTCTCCTATTTGATTTCGCTTCAGGGGCTTGCCAATCAAGTCGAAGTGGTGTTTCTGCGCGGCAATCACGAGGATATGTTTCTCTCCTATCTCGGAATTGGCGGCCATCACGGCGACATGTTTTTGATCAACGGCGGTAAAGCAACGCTGGAGAGCTATGGCCTGGGACCGGATGATTTAAGCGCCGAAAAGGCGCTCTCGGTGATTCCGGCCGAACAATTGAACTTTTTTGGAGAACTCCAAAATTACTATTTGATGGATTCGTTTTTATGCGTACACGCGGGCATACACCCGGAGAAGCCGCTTGCGGAACAGAGCGACGAAGAGCTGCTGTGGATCCGCAGCACGTTCATCTACCAATCTCACAGCCTGCCGTACACGGTTCTCTTCGGGCATACGCCCCAACCCACCGTGCTCTATGATTTACCCTATAAAGTCGGGTTGGACACTGGGCTGGTTTACGGTAACATGTTGACTTGTCTCGAGGTAGATGAAAAAGTTCTGTTTCAGATTAGCCGAGGAAGAAAGCGCGTTAGCCGGACTTCCGTGCAGTCCAAGTGGGACCTGGCCTCCAATTTCACTTGACTGCTTGACCTTTTTCCTACCCCATCATAGTTTAGCTTTTCCATGGCGGTGTAGCTCAGTTGGTCAGAGCACGCGGCTCATATCCGCGGCGTCGGCGGTTCGACTCCGCCCACCGCCACCATTCGTTCCAAACCCGGCTTGCACCAACGCGTGGAACGCCGCTGCTAAAATTTTTCCGTCCATGCCGCGCTGCTGTAGCGCTCGCGGACCAGCGCATGGATTCGCGCCAAGGGAGTTTCACACATGACATCGTGTGCATTCCAAGCATAGCGCAAACCGGCGCATAATCTCGCCGCATCGATGTTCAAATTGGTAATGAATTCAAGATGAGATCGGTTACGACGATAATCCGGCTGCTTGGACGGCATCAGCAGACAGTGCGCAATCAAGCGAAGATCGAAACTTAGCAAAAACGTACCGTGTACCAGCACACAAGTGGATTTTCGGTACTGGGCGTTGCCCGAGAACTTGCGGTCGGCCAAGGTCAGATCGCTGACTCCGTTAATCCGCGCTTGCGCACCGCACAACCCCTTGAACAAGCGGCCATGGCGCCGCAACACAAAGTTAAATGCCGCGCTGATATTTCTTAGACGGCGGTCACGACTGCCGAGAATTAATGAATAGTTGAGGATTCCCGGCCCTTGTAATATAGCTCCGCCGCCGCTGATGCGCCGCAAAATTGGGATGCGATTTTTCTTGCAGGCTTCGAGGTTGACTTCAGAGCGCAGACGATTAGCGTGACCGAGCACGACGAAATAACCCTTCGGCTGCCAAACTCGCAAACAGCCGCCAGGCAATTGCTCGCGTTCGAACAACTCCAACAAAGCTTCGTCGCAGGCGAGATTCGCTGAAGGATCGGCGAAAGTTAGATCAAGGTATTTCATCAAATTCAGTTGATTTTAATCATTTTTTGTTGTCTGTTAAAATGACGGAGACGGGGCTGAATGGACTTAGAAAAAAAACTAACAAGCGGCGCACCGACGACAGCGGTTAGCGACCTTGAGAATGGCAGAGGGATTAAGAATGATCGCCATAAATGGGTGTCGTCGCTTGAAGACCTCCTACAATATATTTTCAAAAACGAGCAATCGGAGCAGGCCTCGTTGCTGCTCGAAGAGCTCAACGATCGGCTGCGCGACTCGGGGCTGAAAATTCCGCACCGGGTCAGTACGCCTTACATTAATACCATCCCCGCGGAAAAAGAGCCGCCCTACCCGGGAAATCGGGAGATCGAGCGACGGATCAAGAGTTATGTGCGTTGGAACGCCATGGCGATGGTGGTCAAGGCCAACCGCCTTCATGCCGATATCGGCGGTCATATCTCGACCTACGCTTCGTCTGCAACGCTATACGAAGTGGGCTTTAATCATTTTTTCCGCGGCGGCGACGGTGATCGATACGGCGACATGGTCTATTTCCAAGGCCATGCCTCGCCGGGCATTTACTCTCGCGCTTACGTGGAGTGGCGCATCAATGCCCCCAAACTGCATCACTTTCGCCAGGAGCTTTCGTCGGGGGGCGGCGTCTCCTCCTATCCGCATCCGTATTTGATGCCGGACTTTTGGCAGTTTCCGTCGGTGTCCATGGGCCTGGCGCCGATCATGTCGATTTACCAGGCGCGCTTTGTACGTTATCTCAAGAGCCGGGGCTTGTTGACCGCCGCAGAGCCTCGCGTCTGGTGTTTCGCCGGCGACGGTGAAATGGACGAGCCCGAATCCACCGGCGCGTTGACGCTTGCGGCACGGGAAAATCTCGACAACCTGGTTTGGGTCGTCAACTGCAATTTGCAACGGCTCGACGGTCCGGTGCGCGGCAACGGTAAAATTATTCAAGAACTCGAAGCGCTGTTCCGCGGCGCGGGATGGAACGTCATCAAAGTGATTTGGGGCTCGGATTGGGATTCTTTGCTCGCCGCCGACAACCAAGGCCTATTACTTAAACGAATGGAAGAAGCCGTCGACGGCGAGTATCAGAAATACTCTGTCGAGCCCGGCAGCTACACGCGCAAAAATTTCTTTGGTAAATACCCAGAGCTTTTGGAGATGGTCAATCACCTAACCGACGATCAAATTCGTAAGCTCTTGCGCGGCGGCCATGATCCGAAAAAAGTCTACGCGGCGTACAAAACCGCGATCGAGCACAAAGGTGGACCGACCGTCATCCTGGCAAAAACCGTCAAAGGGTACGGTCTAGGCGAAGCCGGCGAGGGCAGAAATATCACGCACCAGCAGAAGAAACTGAACGAGCGGGAGCTGCGCGAGTTTCGCAGCCGCTTCGACATTCCGCTCCCCGACGAGGAAGTCGTCGAGACGCCCTTCTATAGGCCGCCGCTGGACAGCCCTGAAACGGAGTATTTACTCGCACGGCGCAAACAGCTCGGCGGTTTCATTCCGCAGCGCAGGGTTAACGCCAAGCCGTTTAAGCTCCCCGATGCCGGCGAATACGCCGAACTTCTCAAAGGCTCGGGCGAGCACAGTACGTCAACGACGATGGCGGCGGTTCGGCTGCTGTCGAAGTTATTGCGCCACGAAGAAATTGGCAAGCTGATCGTGCCGATCATTCCCGACGAAGCGCGCACGTTTGGCATGGACTCGCTGTTTCGCCAAATCGGTATTTACTCGCCAAAGGGCCAGCTTTACGAGCCCGTCGACCGGGAAACACTGCTTTATTACAACGAGACGAAGGACGGTCAGATCCTCGAGGAAGGCATCACCGAGGCCGGCTCAATGTCGTCGTTTATTGCCGCGGGCACCGCGTACGCCAACCTGGGACTCAACCTGATTCCGTTCTACTTCTACTACTCCATGTTCGGCTTTCAACGCATCGGCGATCTCATCTGGGCGGCAGCAGACAGCAAGGCGAAAGGCTTTCTGCTTGGAGCCACGGCCGGTCGCACCACGCTTAACGGCGAGGGTTTGCAGCACCAGGACGGCCACAGCCATTTGTTAGCCAGCACGGTTCCGACCTTGCTTACCTACGATGCCGCGTTTGGCTATGAGATCGCGGTCATTATCAAGGACGGCTTGCGCCGTCTTTACGCGGAAGGGGAGGAGTACTTTTACTACCTGACGCTTTACAATGAGAGCTATCCGATGCCGGAAATACCGAACGGCGTTGAGGATGGTATCCTCAAAGGGTTGTATAAATTGGCCCCGGCAACCAAAGGGAAGAAATTCAAAGCGCATATTTTTGGCAGCGGCCCGCTGCTGCGCGAAGGCCTACGAGCGCAGAAAATTCTCGCCGAGCAATTTGATATTGCCGCAGATGTTTGGAGCGTCACCAGTTACAAGCTTTTGCGCGGCGACGCGCTGCGGACGAAACGCTGGAACATGCTTCATCCGACCGCAGCGCCGAAGAAATCCTATCTGGAAGCGCTGCTGCAGGATGAGGAAGGTCCGTTTATCGCGGTGTCCGATTTCATGAAAATGGTTCCGGATCAAATCGCGCCTTGGGTGCCCGGCGGACTAATGACCCTCGGTACCGATGGCTTCGGCCGTAGCGACACCCGGCAAAACCTCCGAAGATTCTTCGAAGTCGACGCGGAGCTCACTGCCGTGGCGACGCTTTATGCACTCTATCAGAAGGGGTCTTTGCCGGCGCAGACGGTCGAAGACGCGATAAAAAAACTCGGCATAGATCCGGAAAAAGCCTACCCGTTTTATCTCTGATCACGCAAAGGACATCGGCATAAACTTCTCATGGACGTCAAACTTCCCCAGCTTGCCGAAGGTGTAGAATCCGGCACAGTCGTCAACGTTCTGGTCGCCGAAGGCCAGGAGATTACGACCGACCAGGCCATCATGGAACTAGAAACCCAGAAGGCGGTCGGCTCAATTCCCGCCCCCAGCTCCGGCGTGGTTACAAAAATTCATGTCAAGCAAGGTATGGAAGTGACCGTCGGCCAGGTTCTTATCTCTCTCGATCCGAGCGGTGATGCCGCGGCAAGATCTCCAGCCGGCGCCGCACCGAGCGTGCCGCCACCGCCTGACAAAGATGCCCCGACATCGCAAACTCGAGGTGCGCAGGCAACACCGCAAGCCGCACCCATGGATTACCGTTACGAGTCGAAGAGCGGCGTGTCACCTCCAGCCCCGCCGTCGATTCGCAAGATCGCGCGCGATTTGGGCATCGATCTCAACCGAGTCAAAGGCAGCCAAGCCGGCGGTAGAATCACTGTGACGGATCTGCGCGACTACGTTCAACGACTCCAACAAATCGCGTTCCAGGGCGCTGGCGCGGAGGCGCCTGCTGCCACACCGGCGGCAAGACCCGGCCAAGCCATCGATTTCAGCAAATGGGGACCGATACGGCGTGAAAAGATGTCACCGCTCAGACGAACGGTGAGCCGCCGCATGGTCGAATCATGGACCACGATTCCGAAAATCAACCAATTTGCCGAAGCGGACATCACCGCGCTCCTGACCCTGCGCAAGAAATACGCCGCCAGCTTCGAGAAGAAAGACGCGCATCTGACGTTGACGTCGTTTCTGCTTCTGGTGGTCGGCCGCGTGCTGAAAAAATTTCCGCGCGCCAACGCGAGCATCGACGAAGCCGCTTTGGAAATTGTCTTTAAAGATTACTGCCATATCGGCATCGCCGTCGATACCGAAGGGGGTTTGATCGTCCCGGTGCTGCGCGACGTCGACAAGAAAAACATGTTGCAGATTTCCACCGAGCTTCACGACTTCACCGAGAAAACTCGTCAACGAAAAATCGCCATCGAGGAACTCCAAGGCGGTACCTTTACGATCTCCAACCAAGGTAGCATCGGCGGCGGCTATTTTACTCCAATCATCTACGCGCCGCAGGTCGCTATTTTGGGCATCGGTCAAGGCCAAGCGAAGCCCGTGGCTGTTGACGGTAAGATCGCCATCCGAACGATTTTGCCGCTGTGCCTGGCCTACGATCATCGCGTCCTGGACGGCGCCGATTCGGTGCGCTTCTTGAAAGAAGTCATAGCCGCTCTGGAGTCCTTTGATGAAAGGGACCTAAAGCTCAAGTAAAAATTTATCTCTATGGAACCTCTAACCACTGACATTCTCGTCCTAGGCGCCGGCCCCGGCGGTTATACCGCAGCCTTTTACGCCGCCGACAAAGGCAAAAAAGTAACCTTGGTCGAGCAAAATCCGCGTCTGGGCGGCATTTGCCTCAACGTCGGCTGCATCCCGTCCAAAGCGTTGCTTCATGCCACCGAAATCATCCGCGAAGTGAAAGACTCGGCGCATCGCGGCATCGAATTCGGAAAGCCCACCGTCGATCTCGACAAGCTGCGCGCATGGAAAGACTCTATCCTCGACAAGCTCGGACAGGGAATCAAGACCCTGGCACAGCAGCGAAAAGTTAACGTGGTTCACGGCCGCGGTCACTTTGAAGATTCGCAAACCCTGAGGGTCGAAACCGCCGAAGGTCAGAAATTCATCCGCTATGAAAAGGCGATCATCGCGGTGGGCTCGAAGCCGACCATGCCGAGCGCCTTTGACCTCGGCAACAAGCGAATTATGACTTCCACCGAAGCTTTGGAGCTGCCCGACGTTCCGCGAGACCTGCTGGTGGTGGGCGGCGGATATATCGGCATGGAGCTCGGTACAGTCTATGCCGCTCTCGGCAGTAACGTCGTCGTGCTCGAGGCGCTGCCGTCGATCCTGACCGGCATCGATGACGACCTAGCGCGGCCGCTGACTCGTGCGGCGCAAAAGGCCTTCAAAGAAATCCGTGTAAACACCAAAGTCGTCAAGATGGCGACGGCCGGCAAACAAATAAAAGTCACGATGGAGATAAACAAACAGCAACACGAAGCGCTCTACGACCGCGTTTTAGTAAGCATCGGCCGCACGCCGAATTACAACGACCTCGGTCTCGAAAACACCAAGGTCACCAAGGACGACAAAGGCTTCATCCACTGCAACGCGCAACAGCAAACCGCCGATGCGCATATCTATGCCATCGGCGATGTCAACGGTGGCGCGCTGCTCGCCCATCGGGCGACCAAGGAAGGGAGAATCGCCGTCGAAGCGATGCTCGGCGAGGCCAGTGCCTTCGAAAACATCGTTATTCCCGCGGTGGTCTACACCGACCCCGAAGTAGCCTGGTGCGGCCTCACCGAAAGCGAAGCCAAGTCAAAAAACATCGAAGTTAAAATAGCCAAATTTTTGTGGGGCGCATCGGGCCGTGCGCTCACTCTGGATCGTCCCGATGGTTTGACGAAACTCATCATCGAGCCTGAAACCGAGCGTATTCTCGGCGTAGGCATCGCCGGCGCTGGCGCCGGCGAATTGATCGCCGAGGGCGTACTCGCCGTCGAAATGGGCGCCACGGCGCGGGACATCGCCGATTCAGTCCATCCCCATCCGACCCTCTCCGAAACGCTCATGGAAGCGGCGGAGTCGTTTTACGGTACGGCGACACACACCTTGTCGCGGCGCAATTCTTAGCGCGCAAGGCGCTCAGTGATCCGGCTTCGTTAATGACTGGGCAAACTCCCCGCTTGTTTCTGATCGACGGCAGCTCATACATATTCCGCGCCTTTTTTGCGATACCGCCGCTCAATCATTCCACCGGTCTACCGACTAACGCGATCTTCGGTTTTACTAATTTCCTGCTCAAGTTTATCAAGCAGTATCAGCCCGAATACCTCGTCGTGGCTTTGGACGCCGGGCGCAAGACTTTTCGCAACGACATGCTGGCTGAATACAAAGGCAACCGCCCTGAAGCGCCGGCCGACCTGATCCCGCAGTTTCCTTACTTCCGTAAAGTGCTCGATGGACTCAACGTACCCTTGCTCGAAATGCCGGGGTACGAAGCGGATGACATCATCGCCACGCTATGCGACCGCATGGCCAATAAGGACTGCGATCGGGTTGTGGTTTCCAGCGACAAGGATCTTATGCAACTCGTCACCGACGGCATCAAACTCCTGGACAGCGCCAAGGACCGATGGATCGGTGCAACCGACGTTCAAGAGAAATTCGGTGTCATACCGAACCGAGTCATCGAAGTGATGGGCCTGATGGGCGACGCGGTAGATAATATTCCGGGCGTCAAAGGCATCGGCGAGAAAACCGCCATTGCCCTGATTCAGCAATTCGAGACGCTGGAAAAGCTTTACGAACAACTCGACGAAGTCAAGACGATGAAACTGCGCGGCGCGGCGCGCCTGCGAGATCTCCTCGAAAAAGGCAGAGATATCGCGTTCTTGAGCCGCGCTCTCGCCACGGTTAAACGGGACGTGCCGCTGGACGTTAGGCTCGAACAGCTCAAGTTCACCGGCTTGGACCGGCAAAAAGCCCGGGTTCTTTTCACCGAATTGGAATTTACCAATATGATCAAATTGCTCGAAAACGGCCGAGTTTAGTTCCGTGCCGTCGCCATTTTGACCTGTTCAAATAGCTCCCTTCATCTCGCACCTTTCCTGTCGATTCGCTCTTGGATTTGACCTGGGAACTGTGGCAGATTGAGCCCTGGTTGGCCGCGAATCGATGGATCGCGCCGGCGCCGACTAGCGGGTCCCAGCGAAATCTTTCATGCCTAACGCCATTGCGAGGTACCTATTTTGATCAATCACGAACGATTAAAAAATCTTCTCATCGAGCTCATCAAGATCGACAGTCTGTCGCGCAAAGAATACGACGTCGCCATGCGCCTCAAGCGCGAGATGGAAGAACTCGGCGCCTCTGTCCAGGTCGACGATGCCGGCGAAAAAGTCGGCGGCAACGTCGGCAATCTGATCGCCCATTTTCCCGGCAGCCTATCGAGCGCATCGCCGCTGCTCCTCTCGGCGCATATGGATACGGTGGTTCCCGGCGAGGGCATCATACCGATCCTCGACGGCGATATTCTGCGCACCGACGGCCGCACGGTGCTCGGCGGCGATGATAAGAGCGGCGTCGCGATCATCTGCGAAACGCTGCGCGTGATGCAGGAAAACCGCATTCCCTACGGCCCGGTCGACGTCGTCTTCACGATTTGCGAAGAAGCGGGCTTGATCGGCGCCAAGTGTCTAGACGTAAGCAAGCTGCGCGCGGGCACCGGTCTCGTGCTCGACAGCGATTCGGTGGGTTTTTTGTTCACCAAAGCACCGGCGGCCAACCGGATGGAATTCCACGTTTATGGGCTCGAAGCACATGCCGGGGTATGCCCTGAAAAAGGCATTAACGCGATCAAAGTCGCCGCCGACGGCATCTCGCACATGCGCCTCGGCCGCATCGACCATGAGACCACAGCCAATATGGGCGTCATCGAAGGAGGTATGGCGGTCAACATCGTGCCCAATCAGGTGACCTTGCGCGGTGAGGCCCGCAGCCACAGCCATGAAAAGCTCGACCGGCAGACCGAGCATATGCGGCGCTGTCTCGAAGAAGCCGCGGAGCGCTACGTACTGGCACTCGACGGCAAACACTACCGGGCCAGAGTCGAAGCAAAGATCGAGCACGACTACGACCGCATGGACGTGCCGGACAACGCGCCCATTGTCAATCTCGTCCACGCGGCGGCGAAAAAATTGCAGCTCGAGGTGAAGACCCTCGCCACCGGTGGCGGCTGCGACGCAAACGTGTTCAATCAGAAAGGGCTGGTGGTCGCCAACCTGTCTACCGGGATGCGCGACATCCACACGGTCAACGAATGGCTTGATCTGAAAGATTTAAATCTTTCGGCACAGATGGTCCTTGAAATTGTCAGACTCAACGCGGCAGGAGAAGAACACTAGGCGTCAGGGGTGAGGCGTGAGGGGTTTTATCGAAACCTAAACGCCCCAATCCCGACCCTTCAACGGCTTTTCATCGAGTATTATGCAAGCAGAAGAAATCGGACTCCTCCTCAAACAGGAACGCGGTCAGTTTCTCGACTTCATCAGCGCTTATGAATATCGCCGCTCGGCGGGACAGAAGAAGCGCGAGGAGGACTTGGCGCGAGAAATTGCGCGCGTGCTTTCCGGCATGGCCAATGCCGACGGCGGCACGCTGCTGGTCGGCGTCGAGCCCGACAAGAGTGTCACCGGCATCCCCTACGATCACGATGAATTGCACGGCCTGATTCAAGCGCCGCAAAATTTGCTACGCCCGGAGCTGACCCCAGCCTGTGAAAGGGTCCGGCTGGGAAATCTCCAGTTGCTCAAGTTCGAAGTCGCCGCCGGCATGGAGATCTACAGAATCGCCGGCGGCCGCTCCTTCTATCGCATCGCGACCGAGACTGCATCGCTGCCGGCCGATCAGATCCACGCCCTCAAGGAAGCCAAGAAAATTGTCTTCTACGAGCGCCAGCAAGCACTCAACGCGACCTGGTACGATCTAGACTCTGAGCTCGTGCAGGCTTTCGTTGATAAAACCCAACCAGGCGGCGATCCGCAAACTCTGCTCAACCAAACCTACCACCTGCTCGATCTATCGCGCGGCTTGCCTTGCCCCAACACGGCCGCCCTTCTGCTGTTCGCCAAAGACCCGACCCGCTGGCATCCGCGCGCCGGCATTGACTTCGTCAAGTTTGAAGGCACCGAGCGGCGTCATGGCAGTTCGCTCAACGTCGTCAAACGGATTCGCTTCGAAGCGCCGCTGGCGCGGCTGATCGATGAAGCGGTTGGGCGAATCAAGGAACATATCCGCGAGCGCACGATTCTACACGATCTTTTTTTTCGCGAACGGCTGGAGTATCCGACCTTCGCCTGGCAAGAGGCCGTGGTCAACGCCGTCGCCCACCGCGACTATGCGCTCAGCGGAGCATCCATCGAAGTCTGGATGTTCGACGACCATATCACCGTGCGCAGCCCCGGCCTGCCTCCCGCGCCGGTGACCCTCGATCAACTGCGCCGACAAAAGAGCATTCATTTCTCGCGCAACCCGCTACTGGTGCGCGCCCTCGCTGATCTCGGCTATCTGCGCGAAATGGGCGAAGGCGTGCCGCGCATATTCCAGGAAATGGAGACCTACGGCCTCCATCCGCCGGAGTTGTCGGCGGACGGCTTTATCTTTTCTGTGACGCTGCACAATGCGCCGGTTTACGATGAAGCGACGCTGCGCTGGCTGAACCAGTTCAGCACGGCTCAGATCAATTTGCGCCAGCGCCGGCTGCTCGCCTATGCCTATTGCCACGGCAAGACTTTTTCCACAGCGGAGTACGAGCGGATCGCCGAAGTCGACCGCGACACCGCCTACCGCGACATCCGCCTGATGATTAAAAACGGCATTCTTGCGCCACTAAAACCAAAGAGCCGAAGCTACCGCATCGTCGAGAAACTTTAACACGCCACCGGTTAAGCCGCTCAAGATTCACGTTCGGGTCGTGCCGGAGCCTCGGCGCGAGCAATGGAGGCTCGACGAGCTGCTTGCGTGGTTTGAGAATCGCCGAGTTGGCATTGACCTCTGCCCACTCCGGATCGATCGAGAACTAAATCCTTGATCTCCTTTCCTCATCCATACTAAAACCTCGGCTCAGTGCTTTTGCTCACTCTGGCAAAGGTAAAAAGTTTCCCAAAATTATTTCTCGTCGACCACACACTCGATACGCAAGGTTGACAACGGCGCCCGTTCATTTTAGTTCACTCTGAGAAACAGCTGTTACCAATTCCATTGCTTTATCTCGGGAGGGGTCATGACAAAATCACAGCGCCATCCGGTGTTTGAACAATTCATTCAAGAGCTGCGCGCGGCCTGGACCGAGCTGCCCGACATGGAAGCGCGCATGAAGAGAGGCCGGCACCTGCTTGAAGAATTAGTCAAAAACGAGTCGTTGCGCCAAGCATCGAGAAACTGGCCCTCCACCGAAGGGCGCAAAAATCTGCTGTTCTACGAAGACCCCGACTTCGGTTTCGCGATCAACGGTGTGGTGCGGGTTCCGGGCCGCAAGGGCAGCATTCACGACCACGCCCATGCCTGGACCGCATACGGCCTACTCGACGGCAGCGAAAGCTTGCAACGTTTTCGCCGCGTCGACGACTGTAGCAAAGAAGGTTACGTCAAGTTGGAATTGGCAAGCGTCACGCCGGGAATGCCGGGAAATGTCGATTTGGTTCCGCCCTTCGACATTCACGCCGAACAAGGCGGCCCAACCCGCTCCGTCGCCATTATCCTGCGATCCGAGCGCGTCGCTGGCAAAGTGTTACAGGGCAGTTATAACCTGGAGAGCAATAGCGTCCGTCATATCGAAGGACCGGCGAACATTCCCTACGAGATCACAGCTTGACTCGAAATCTACGACAAATAGCTTGCCGCGCGGATTGGACGCGAAAACTTAAGTTCCCATTTAGCCCGGCCTTCGCGCTCGTCGTGGAAACACACTCTGGATCTAGCAAACGGATTCGCAAGGTTTAGATTTTTCCCAGAGCGCCCGCCAGGTCTGCGATGAGATCGTCAGCATCTTCGATACCGACGGAGTAGCGGATCAGATTGTCTTTGATGCCGACGATGAGCCGCTCTTCGGTGCTGAGCTCGTAGAAGCTCATCAGGGCCGGCTGCTCGATCAAACTCTCCACGCCGCCCAGTGACGGCGCAATCTGCGGGATCTTGCAGGCGTCAACAACTCGCGATGTCGCTTCCAAGTCGCCGTCAATCTCGAAGGAAACCACGCCGCCGAAGCCGCGCATCTGGCGCCGCGCCACTTCATGCTGCGGATGGCTTGGCAAGCCGGCATAATGCACCGCGCTGACGCGCGGGTGCGCTGACAAAAATTCCGCTAACCCCTGAGCATTGGCGTTCTGTCGCGCGACCCGCAACGCAAAGGTTTTCAAGCCGCGCACCAACAGGTAGGCGGCCAGCGGATCGATGATCGCGCCGGTCACGTGCTGCAATGAGCGGATGCCGTCGACCAATTCGGCGGAGCCGAGAACCGCTCCGGCCAACAGATCGTTGTGCCCACCCAAGTATTTCGTTGCCGAATGCAGCACGATATCGATGCCGAACTCGAGCGGCCGTTGGTTGTACGGCGTCGCGAAGGTGGCGTCGATGAGAGTCTTGACGCGGTGGCGCTGGCCGATCTCGGCGAAGCGCTCCATGTCGACGATCCGGTTGTAAGGATTGGTCGGCGACTCGCTCACGAGCAGGCGTGTCGTCGGCCGAATCGCTTCTTCCACAGCTTGGTAGTCGCTCGCCGGTACCACCGAAACCTCGATGCCATATCGGTGCAAAGTCTGGGTGAGAAACTGGCGCGTGCGCCGGTAGGAGTCGTCGGTCACGACCACATGCGCGTTGTGCGACAGCACGGCGTAGAGCGTCGTGGTCACCGCCGCCATGCCGCTGGAAAAAAGCAAACAATCCGCCGCGCCCTCTAGCGCCGCGAGCTTCTGCTCGGCGATGCGTTGGGTCGGGTTGCCGTAGCGACCATATTCCTCGCGTTCGATGCGATGTTGAAAATGATCGTGCAGCTCCTGCGTATCGGCGAAAGTGTAGGTGGCCGTCTGCACAATCGGCGTGGCCAGCGAATTGCCAAGCTTGGGGCGCGGCTCGCCGCCATGTACTGCCAGTGTGCTGAACCCGGGCGTCCGGCCGAGACTGCCCGCGCCCTTTTTGCTTTCCGGCGCGCTCATTAGCCGTCCAGCAAACGCATGCGCTCGACGTAGCGCGAGATCGCGTCGCTGATTTCTTTAGGATCGGCCTTGAGCTCCAGCGGACGGTTTTGCTGGGTTCCCTGGATGCCCGGCAGAGTGCCAGCGTGATAGGCGATTTTTTGCTCGGCGAACTTTAGGCCATGCGCCGTCGAGATCACCACGACCCGCTCGTGGCCGCGGATGACCTTGCGCTCCACCAGCTTGCGCAGCGCCGCCAGCGCCACGCCCGTGTGCGGGCAGTTGAACATACCGGTGCGGTCGGCGCGCGCGACTTCTTCGGCAAGCTCCAGCTCGGAGGCCTGCTCGACGACACCGTCAAAGCGCTGCAACGTCGCGATCGCTTTGCGCACGCTCACCGGATTGCCGATCTGAATTGCACTCGCCAGCGTCTTGCGCGCGGTCATCGACTCGAAATGCTCGAAGTTTGTTAAATAGGAAAGATACAGGGGGTTGGCGTTTTCGGCCTGGGCCACGCAGATGCGCGGCAGCTTGGAGATCAAACCGAGCTCGTGCATCATCAAAAATCCTTTGCCGAAGGCGCTGACGTTGCCGAGATTGCCGCCCGGCAGGATCACCCAATCCGGCACCTCCCAGTCGAACTGCTGAACGATCTCGACAGAGATCGTCTTCTGCCCTTCGATGCGCAGGCTGTTCATCGAGTTGGCCAGATAAATATGCTTGTGCTTGGTGACTTCCTGCACCGCCGCCATGCAGCCGTCGAAATCGGTGTCCAGCGACAGTACCAGCGCGCCGTTGGCCAACGGCTGCACCAATTGCGCAGGCGAGACTTTGTCGCGCGGTAAAAATACTACCGTCGGGATTCCCGCCGCCGCGCCGTAGGCCGCCAGCGCCGCCGAAGTGTCGCCGGTGGAAGCACAGGCCACCGCGTCGATGGGCTCGCCGTTGGCGATCATTTGATTGACCACGGAAACCAGCACCGTCATCCCGAGGTCCTTGAAAGAACCGGTATGCGAGTTACCGCATTGCTTGACCCAGAGATCCTCGAGATGGAGTTGCTTGCCGTAACGATTGGCCCAGAAGAGATTGGTGTTCCCCTCGCAGGTCGAGACGATGTTCGTATCGTCGATAAACGGCACCACCCACTCTTTTTTCGCCCACACGCCGGAGCCGTACGGATAGACGTTCTGCCCGACGCGGTCATCGAACAGCTTGATCCAGCCAGCCGCCGCCCGGGTGGCAAGCGCTTCCATGTCGTGGCGCACTTCGAGCAAGTCGCCGCAGGTCGGACAGCGGTAAATAATTTCCAGCAGGCTGAATTGCCCCGGACAGCCGTTAATACATTGAAACCAAGCGTTATAGCTCATGGGAAATTTTTCTCTACGTCCTCCTCCGATTAGACACCGCGATCCTTTTCACGTCTCGCGGAAAACAGCAAGGCTATTTAGCATACACGACCATATTGCCCGCTTCAGCGGATTTTTCCAGCGCGCGCAATGACCGGACGTCCATCGCGCCGCTCGCCGCTAAATCTAGCACTTCACGGATTCGCATCGATCCAACTTTTCGCCAAGTTGATGACGAACTTCTCCGCGTCGCCGCTGGTCTTGAAGCGATCGGGCAGGACACCGATCGAATGGCTTTGGCGCTGCCCGTCGCGCCGCCAAGTGATCTCCGCCCCCGCGGTCCATTGCTTGTCGCTCTGGTTGAGCGAGGTAAACGCGAGAATCAGCCGGTTGTTGTAATAAAGGTTAGCCATCTTGGCCCGGATTATAGACATGTCGGGCCGTCATTGCCAAGAATCCCGCTGCCAGGGTCTTCGTAACACCGCGGGCTCCATTCACTTCACTGATCGTGGTCGAGGCATCGAAGGGCGAGATGGAAGTCGGCGAAGCACGATCACCTTTCACAATCACGGCTCTTGCCACCCACATCCCCAGCCCGGTGCGCCAACTGTTGTCGCACCACCGGGCAAGCCTACCCTTTCGACATGTCATCAACCTTCCCTCCTCCTTCCCACGATTGCTGTCGCTTCGTCTGTTTCCCTATGGCTTGCCCTTTGCGTTTTCTTTCGGCCAGCAGATGGTCTCGGAAAAAACAGCGGCGAGCCGGAAGAAAACCTCAGGGAGCAACTTCAATGAACATAAACTGGGATCTGGTCGAGCCGACAGACAGCGGTATCTTGGAAGAGCTATCGAGAAGGAGCCTGCGCGACGGTGAAAGAAGGCTCATGCTCGCCCTGCTCGAAGGCGCCGTGGAAGACTTCCAAAAATACCTCCTGGCCAACGGCAAACGCAGCCAAGAATTATTCCTGGAGGCCGAACGCTGGATCTTGGAAACCGGCAGCCCGTCATTCTTTTCCTTTGAAAATGTCTGCGAGCATCTCCAGTTCGACCCCGCCTATGTCCGCCAAGGCGTGATGCGCTGGAAGGCCACCAAACTCGTTGAACAGCTCCCGAGTTGCGCTAATCCCTCCCTGCGTCGTGCGTAACGGAATATTATCTGAACTCCTATATTCTGCCCAATAGTCGCGATTTTATACTTCCGCCGGCTTTCGGACGTTGACCCGACGCACCGGTGTCCTGTAAATTGATCGTAGGAAGGAGCAACCAACCATGAGCGCAGAACTCGAAGACGTAAAGCGCGAAGTCGCCGCCGCCAACCGCGTGCTCTCTAACCTGGGCCTCGCCACCGGCCTTACCGCCGCCCTCGGGCACGCCAGCATGCGCGTCCCGTCCGAACCCAATCATTTCCTCGTCAAGGGCCGCGAGTACGAGCTCGACGCTCTAGCGATCATGGAGCCCGACGACATGGTCATGTGTGATACTGAAGGGTTCCTCATCGGCGGGCGGCCGGGACTGACGCAGTGCTCCGAAGTCAAGATCCACGCCTGTATCTACAAGACGCATCCGAAGGTCCAGGCGATCGTCCACGTCCACCCGCGCTACACGATACTGATGAGCGTGCTCACCGGCTCGCTTAAACCGATGCGCCAGGAGGGCGCCCAGGTGCTGCGCAAGCCGCTGCCAGTCTATCCCCATGTAAAAACCATCCAAAGCGACGCCGAAGGTATGGAAGTCGCAACGTTGTTAGGCGACAGCGAAGCGATCCTGCTGCGCGGTCACGGCGCGGTCACCACAGGAGCCAAGATTTCAGAAGCGGTCATGGGCATGGCCCATCTCGAAGAGCAAGCGCAGATGAACTACCTTGCTTACGTTGCTCAGGGTAAGGACTATCCTTATTTAGAGGACAAAGTTTTGGATGAAATGATCAACCGCACCCCGCTCTACGAGCAGCCGCACTTCAAGGACGTGCTTAAAGGCCGCGAACCCCAACGTGGCGGGACGTGGAATTATCAAAAGAAATCAGCAACAAGCGCCAAGTAAAACATTTTATGTTCGATTATTGGAACAAAATTTCAAAGGCTGCTTAGGCGGCGTCCCATCGGCTTGATTGCGACGAACCCTCTTGATCAAACGCCGGAAACTCTTCCCATTCAATCTGAATTAAACTCAGGGGAAACATGGTAAGCCAAGACAACCTGAATTCCTAAAACGCGGCGGACTGCTCCCGATCCCACTATCCAAGTTTACACGCCAAGAACGTGTAGCTATAGACCTGGAATACCCTTGCGTTTTTCTCACCGTTCCATCGACTCGGTTTGGCCATCTCTTCCTCCTGGCTGATTCCCCCAGCCTATCTATGGCCATTTCACTCTCACTCATCAAGTGTTCCGAATCTGGTGGGACACGACAGGGAATCTATCCCAAGGAAATGCACCAGTTAAATGGCGTCTATACTCAGGCATTCAGCCGACGTCATCGCCGCGTTGGACATCTACACCGGTCAGTGATGGAGTCAAATTGAAGTTGAATAGTTTTAGCATCCTCGTACATCGTCCGCCGCAGTCGGCAAAATCGAAGTCTTCTGCATCGATTAAGCGGCTCAAAGACCCGCCGGGTGCATAAAAAAAAGGGGGCACCCCGACCAGGCGCCCCCTTTCTCAATTACTGACGTATCGAGAAATCTACCAGCGGTTACGTCCGCCGTCGCGATTGCCGCCACGGCCTCCGCCGCCGCCGCCACCGAAGTTATCGCGCTTGGCCATCGGCTTGGCTTCATTCACCGTCAGGCTACGGCCTTCGAATTGCGTGCCGTTGAGCGACGAGATCGCGGCTTGCGCCTCGCTGTTCGATGACATTTCGACAAAGCCGAAACCGCGCGATTGTCCGGTAAACTTGTCCGAGATCACATTGGCCGATTCCACCGTGCCGTGTGCCGCGAAAAGTTCCCGAAGACTCCCCTCAGTGACTGAATAAGGCAAACCACCCACATATAATTTACTACCCATGTTGTCCTCCTATGAGACAGTGTTGTTGTCTATAATCCTGAGAATCTAACTGCTAAAGGGGCAGAACATGGGCTCGTGAAATGCTAAGACCGCGCTCTGGTCGGATTGTCATTTAGAAATTGCTATCAAAGGATAGAGACGGAAAGAAGCCTTCAAATTTTTCTGTCCTCTCAGAAGGCCGTATACTGAAGAAGATAAGTCACGGTACGTGTAATTCCGGGTGAAGTCAACCCCGCATCGGTAAATCGCAAAAATAATTTTCTCGCCGATACTTTACCTCGCGCAGGCAACGCCCCCCTTTCGCATCCCGATCAAATCGAATTGCGGCTTGACACCCGGTGCCACCTGTTGGAGAATCCGGCAAAATCCACACAAGGAGAATTCATATGGTCACTTCCAACGATTTGAAGGGCATCATGGCGATGATGCCAGCGTTTACGACCAAGGACGGCGACCGGATCGATGCGACGGATACGGTCGATACCGATGAGCTGGCGCGCGCGGTGGATCAGTTGATCCGCGACGGCGGAGCCAACGTCATCACCACGACCGGCAGTTTCGGGGAATTTCATACGCTGCTTTGGGACGAGCATAAGAAGCTGATCGAGGCGACGGTGGCGGCGGTGAAGAAGCGCGTGCCGGTGTTTGTCGGCTGCACGAATTTGAATCCGCGCGAGGCGATAAGGCAGGCGAAGTTCGCCCAGGAAGCGGGCGCCGACGGTTTACTGTTGGGAGTCCCCTTCTATTATCAGGCGACCGTGGACAACGCGGTGCAGTTCTATCACGACGTGGCCGATGCGCTGCCGAAGATGGGCGTGATGATCTATCATAACCCGACGCACCATCGTGTGACCATTCCCGTCGGAGCGTTCAAAAAGATCACCGAGAAGCCCAACATCGTCGGCATGAAGGATTCGCACCGCACGCCGCTGCAGTTCGTCGAGCTGTGCAATATCACGAAAGGCAAAATAAGCATCTTCGTCAACCAGACCCAGATGTTTCCTTATTATCAGCTCGGCGCGGCGGGCTGCTGGTCGTTCAACGTCTGGATGGGGCCGTCACCGGTGGTGGCTTTGCGTGGAGCCTGCTTGGCGCAAGATTGGAAAACCGCGACACAGATCTGTCTCGACCTCGAAGGCACCGGCAAGGTCGGCCCGAATATCGGCAACCTATCTTGGCGTGAAAACGTCTTCAAACTTTCCGTCAACGAAGCCGGCTATTGCACCGCCGGTCCGCTGCGCGCGCCGTGGAGAATCATCCCCCAGGAAGTCAAAGACAACGGCAAGAAAATCGCGGCGTACTGGAAGGGGCTCTGCGAAAAGTATCCGCTGGCCCGGGAGGCTGAGAGAAAGACAGCTTAGGCGATTTTTCTCGTTCAAGGTTCAAACGTTCAAGGGTTCACGGTCGGAAACGAAGCCTCTTTTCGCTGCTGAGGGGCTTCGTTTTTTTTTGCATCGCAGCGAGCGCAAATCGACTTGGCGTGTGCTGGACCTTCACCCCAATTTAAGTGTAAAAGACATCATTGCAGCCAAACCCAATCCAGGGGAGAAATTATGAGCACGACGGCAAATCATAAAATCATCGACGGCGACGGCCATGTGGTCGAGGACATCGCGAGCATCGTCAAGTACATGCCCGAGGAATATGTCGGCAGGAGCTTTTCGGAGGCGCGGGGAAAAAATCCCTTTCCGCCCATCGACCATTTGCATACCGCCAACCGCCACTACACGCCGAAGGGGGCGTTCGCCAACGTCGGGCGCGAAGGCTGGGAGCTGTTTCTCGAAGACGTCGGCATCGGCACCACGGTGCTCTACACCAGCGCGGGGCTCGCCTTCGGCAAGATCGTCAGCCGCGACTGGGCCATCGAGCTGGCGCGCGCCTACAATAATTGGATCCACGACACTTACCTCTCGAAAAGCCCGCGCTTCAAGGCGATGGGGTTGATTCCGCTGCAGGAACCGGCCGAAGCGGTGATCGAGCTGCGCCGCATCGTGCGCGATCTCGGTTTCTCCGGCGCCATGCTGCCGTCCATGGGCGTCAACATGCCGCATCTGGGCTCGCAGAAATATTGGCCGATCTACGGCGAAGCCGAACGCTTGGGCTGCGCCATCGCGATCCACGGCGGTGCGCACGAAAATCTCTTGATGGACGATATGAGCCCCTACGCAGTGGCCAATGCACTGGGTCATCCAATAAGCCAGATGATCGGTTTTGCCGGGATTATCTTCAACGGCGTCTTCGACAAATTCCCCGGCCTGCGCCTGGGCTTCATGGAAGCGGGCTGCGCCTGGCTGCTCACCTGCATGGAGCGCTTCACCGGCTCGTGGAAAAGCCACGTGCAGCACGATCCGCGCGGCCGCTTCTTGCAGCTGGAAAAAGGCGAAAAGGTCATCGATTATATTCTGCGCCACATCGACGAAGGGCGCATTTTCGTCGGCTGCGAGGGCGAGGAGCTGAGCATCGCCGAGGCCGTGCGCATCACCGGCAATAAACCCTATGTCTTTTCTACCGACTACCCGCACGAGGTCGATGCGCAGACGTGCAAGCATGAATTGGAAGAATTACGCGAGAACCCGCATCTGACCGCGGCAGACAAGGACGCCATCCTGTTCGGCAACTCGCAAAGGTTTTATCAGTTGGCTCAGTGAGTCTAGAGTTTAAGGTCTAGTGTCTAGTGTTTCCCCTCCCCCAACCCTAGACTCTCGACCCCTCAACGAGATATGAGACGTGGCGAAGCGAAAGCGGTCCAACACTCCATAGAATTCCAGGAGAAAAAAAAGCGATGAACACCAGAAAACACAAAATCATCGACGGCGACGGCCACGTGGTTGAAGATCATTCGGCGATTGCGGCGCGCATGCCGGAAAAGTATCGCGACCGCTTCGGCTCGAGCCGCAACCCCTATCCGCCCAACGATCATTTGCACTCCGCCAACGCTCATGTTCTCCCGCCGGGCGCCTTCGCCAAAGTCGGACGCGAGGGTTGGATCGACTTCATGGAAGATGTCGGCCTGGCGAGCGCGGTACTCTACCCGACCAACGGCTTGTCTTTCGGCCGCGTCGTAAGTCTCGACTGGGCCATCGAGCTGGCCCACGCTTACAACGACTGGATGCGCGACGAATACGTGAGCAAAAGCGACCGCTTTCAGGCCTTGGGCCTGATCCCGCTGCAAGAGCCGCAGGAAGCCGTAAAAGAGCTGCGCCGCATCGTCAAAGAGCTGGGTTTCTGCGGCGCCATGCTGCCGAGCACCGGCGTCATAGGAGCGCAAAATCATCTCGGCGACGAAAAATACTGGCCGATCTATAAAGAGGCCAATCGGCTCGAATGCTGCCTCGGCATCCACGGCGGTGTACACGATCATATGGGTCTGGACGACATGACACCCTACGCACCGGTCAACGCGCTCGGTCACCCCTTCGGCCAGATGGTCAACTTCGGCGGCATTCTCTTCAACGGAGTCTTTGACAAATATCCCAAGGTCCGCTTCGGTTTCATGGAAGCCGGCGCCGGCTGGTTCGTCAACTGCATCGAGCGCTTCGAGCGCGCCTGGAACAGCCATGTGCAGTACGATCCGCGCGGGCGCTTTTTGAAGCTGCGCGACCAGGAATCGATCACCGATTACATCAAACGCCATGTCAAAGAGGGACGCATCTTCGTCGGCGTCGAAGGCGATGAGCTCACCCTGCCCTTCGCCGTCAGCGTGGTCGGCAACAAGCCGTTTATCTTTTCCTCGGACTTCCCGCACGAGGTCAACAACGACACCTGCAAGGAAGAGCTCGAAGAGCTCGACGAAAACCAGCGGCTCACGCAGGAAGACAAAGACGCCGTGCGGTACCGTAACGCGGAACGATTCTACGGGCTCTCAGGAAACTGAGGCCCGTTCCAGTCGTTCAAAATGTTCAAGCCATTCAATTCGTTTTGGGGCAAGATTCGGAACGGGAAAATTATTTGTTAATGGCACATAAAAATCATAGAAAGAACCCATTGTGAGTACCGCCTTACGTCGCATTATTTTTCTCATCACGATCACGAACACGATCTTCTTCACGACTTCCCCGCACGCCCAAACCCTCACCAACTTCCGCATCGCCAACGGCACCAGCGGAGAAAACCCGGCGGTGCTCTGGGTCGGCGTCGAGCAGGGCTTCTTCCGCAAGCATGGACTCAACGTCGAGGTAATTTACATGCGCGTGGGGTCGCTCGCGGCCTCGGCGTTGGTATCCGGCGACGTGAACGCGGTTCTGACCAGCTCTAATGCGGTTTTGAATCTCGCCGCCGGGGGGCTGGACGTCGTCATCATCGGCTCGTTGTTTCAACGCCCTGAGGGGGATTTCATGGCGCGACCGGAAATCAAGCGACCGGAAGATCTCAAAGGCAAGCTGGTAGCGATTCAGAGCATCGGCGGCGGTGGATGGGCGAACAATATGCTGGCGATGGATTACCTCGGACTCGACGCTGATCGCGACAACATCCGTTTCATCGTGCTCGGCGATCAACCCTCGCGCATTCAAGCGCTCGAGACAGGCCGCGCCCAGGCATCCTGGATGGGCTCGACTTTCAGCGCACCGCTCAAGAAAAAAGGCTACACGGTCCTGGTCAATTTGAGCCGGGCGCCGATTCCCTACGTCGGCTCGTCTCTGGTGGTCAAAAAAACCGCGGCACATCAAGACGCAAAGACCTACGAGAGTTTACTCAAGGGCACCATCGATGCGTTGCGCTTCTTTCAAAAACCGGAAAACAAACCGGCAGTGCTGAAGACCATGGCCAAGCATCTCAGGCTCAACCGCGCGGAAGACGCGGAAACCGGCTATCACGCGATGGTCGCGGCCTACAGCAATGACATGAGGCCGAAACCCGAAGGCCTGCAAAAGATTTACTCCATCCTATCTCGAACCAATCCCAAGCTCTCGACGCTGAAGCCGGAGACCATACTCGACACGACATTCATTCAGAAAATCCAATCGAGCGGTTACTGAGCGAAGGACGCAATCATGCGGATGTCCATATTGCTGGTGACCATGGCGGTCGGTTTGCATCCCGATCAACGCTCGGCCCAGCTGCTAAAGTTTCGCGCCGCCAAAGGCGGCTTCGGCACGGTGATTCCCATCGACTAGCATGATTGCGCTCGTCAGGGCTCACCGGCTCTCGCGGGTACGACGTAAGAGAATCAGGGATGATCGCCCACATCGGCATCCAGGTCAGCGACATCGAACGCAGCAAAACATTCTACGCCGACGCGCTACGACCGACCGGCTATCAATTGCTACGGGACTATGGCGTCACCCCGGAGCGACCGGTCGCCAGCGCGGGCTTCGGCGCCCCGCCGCACGCCGATCTGTGGCTCTACCAGGGCAAGCCAACCGCGGCAACCACGCATATTGCGATTTTGGTCGACAAGCGCGCGCTGGTGGACGCCTTTTATCAAGCGGCGATCGCGGCCGGGGGACGCGACAACGGCAAGCCGGGATTGCGACCGCAATACAGTGCCGGCTATTACGGCGCTTTTGTCCTCGATCCAGACGGTTACAATATCGAAGCGGTTTGTCGAGCAGCAGAATAGTTGAAGGCTTTGGTTAATTTCCGATTTTAAGAGTCCAGAAAATAATATCTCTTAGGAATCCTTGCGCCGCACGTTGGAGTTCTTAATCAACCAGTTTTCAATCAGCTTTCTTTTGAAGCGCCACTGATTGCCGACTTTAAAGGCCGGTAGTTCCCGGTCGTTCAATAGGCGATAGACGGTAAACTTATCGACGTTTAAATATTTCGCCACCTGTTCCAACGTCAGCAGTTGTTCGGGCATACTCTACCAACCCCCAGCTCGCAATCCCTCTTGAAACTGTTAACTTCCTTTACAGCTATTTTGTGCGCTCTAATCCTCGATTGTGGGGATGGTTTTTATTGCAATTGATTAAGAATAGCAAGAGCGGTTTTTCGCGTTAAAGCGAGACTGATTCGAACCCGACACTTTGTCGCTCCTACGACTTCAATGCGCTGCGCTTAGCGACCAAGCTCCAACATTGGCACAGCTACAGTTGTGCGATTACTTAGCAGCGCAGATCGTAATCTCCACCAAAGTCCCAGGCGTGAGGACGGCACCGACCGCGGTGCGCGTCGGTAGATTCGACCGATCGACCCACGCCATCCAAGCTTCGTTCATCTCGTCTTTGAGGCTGGCGTCGGCCATATAAACCGTCGCACTCAAGATCCGCGACTTGTGGGTACCGGCTTTTTCAAGCACGGCATCGATCTTCTTTAGCACCTGTGCAGTCTGCCCTTTCATGTCGAGGGATTTATCGTCGGCCACCGTGCCGGAAAGAAAAACCAGATCGCCGAACACTGCCGCGCTGCAGTTCCACTCACGAGGATTGATTCTCTGTATTTCCATTCCGATATCCTTTCGCAGATTCTAGACTACGTTATGCGAGAACTAATGAATGAACACGGGTATTATCTGTCAGACGGTTTGCCCACCTATACCAATGTAATTACGCAGCCGCCACGCCAAATGCGTAGCGATCCCATCAAGATCGGGAACTAAACGTGCGCGATGTATCCCCATGCGGAAAAGACGCTTGAGAAAAATCACTTTGTCTTTCTCTTGGATAAGAAGACGTCTAGTTTTGTCTTTGTCCAACGCAACCTCAGGCTCTGGGAAAGCAGCAAAAACGCCATCTTGCGCAATGATTCTTTGATCTACGTGCGGTGGATTCAATAGCTTAACTTCCTTGTAGCCTTTGAAAGGGCAAGGCGTTTCCCAAATATCCAGCGCTTTATGTGCGTACCAAGCATAAATCACTGCGCAGTTTTCTCGCTCGATAGAAGACCCATCGTCTTCATTTATGATCTGAGCCGCACTTTCTTCCTCGGTCAAGTCAGAATCATGAAGCGGGTCAATTACCTCAAAATCATTGTTATTCTCCGGTTCGCTTAACGCGAAAAATGCAGCGGCGAAGGGGTTCCTGGTCCAATCCAGCAACCTTGTCGGTAGACCGTAATGTTGAGCAATTACCAGCCATTCCCAGTCAGTCGGGTTAGCGTTTATATAGGGGACTGCCCTTGCCCGAAATTGTTTGAATATTCTTTGTTCCAGTTCCGGGAATGTAACCTTACCTTGCTGAGATTGCATAACGCTAACAGTTTCTCTTCTGCCAATTTTTGGTTTGAGTTCAAATTTCGCATTGCCAACGCCTCTGAAAACCCACACGCCATTTTGAAAACGTGATAGTTCATGAACAAGCGTCGACCACTTGCGGATTTCGACCGGCTCAAGTGGAAGTCGTTTGCTCTTCTTAGATCGGGCCAAGCCTCCCCCACTTTCGAGGGTTGAGACAATTGAAACGGCTGTAATCGCTGTAACTATTCCTAAATCTGAGGCCTTCTCTCGTACCATTTCATTTGCTGCTGATAAGTATATCCCGCGCGCAGCACGGTAACCTCGTCGAACGGTTTACCGACCAGCTGCAGAGAAATAGGCAAATTGTTTTCCGAAAAACCGCACGGTACGGATAGCGTTGGCAGGCCGGTCAAATTGAACGGGCCGTGATACTCGGGCACGACGTGCTTGAACAAAGTGTCGATGGGTCCCACGTCCTTCACCCGCGGCGCGGGTCCGGCCTGATTGGGCAGCGCCAGGCAGTTCACCTTGGTAAATACTTCCGCCAATTCGGCGCGGCAGCGGCTGCGGATGCGCTGGGCCTGAATATAATCCGCCGAGCCGGTGAGCAGGCCGAGATAAATGCGCGCGCGTCGCTGTGGTGCGCCGGTTTTCAGCACGGTGGCCGCGTCGCTCTTATGCGCCGCCCAAAACTCGTTGTAATAAATGACCGCGTTGGCGATGGTCGCCAGATTCAGCGTCGGCACTTTGACTTCTTCAACGCGCGCGCCGAACGACTTCAGAGCATCAATCGCTTCATCGACGCGCTTGAGCACGATCGGATCGGTGCGCGGCGCGCATTCGTCGATATAGGCCCGCGGCACGCCAACCACCATACTCTTGATGTCGCCACCCAGCGCGCTCGTGTAGTCGACCACAGGCGCGTTGCTCGACGTCGGATCTTTGGGATCGTAGCCGGCGATCGCGTTCAGCATATATGCCAGATCCTCGACGACCCGCGCGATCGGGCCGCAATGATCGAGCGACCAACTGAGCGGCGCAAGACCATGGCGGCTCACTCGCCCGTAGGTCGCTTTCAAACCCGCGAGGCCGCAAAACGCCGACGGATTGCGGATCGACCCCGCCGTGTCCTCGCCGAGAGAGCCAAGACACAAGCCGCCTGCCACCGCGGCGCCCGAGCCGGTGCTCGATCCGCCGGTGATATGTTCCGTGTTCCATGGGTTGCGCGGCTGCGGCAGCTCCGCGTCGGGTAAACTGCTCATGTGCAGCTTGCCCATCATCACCGCGCCGGCCTCGCGCAGCTTGCGCACTGCCGTGGCATCGCCGACGCCTTGGGTGTGCTGGCGAATCCGCGCCGGCGCGCCTTCCACATCCAACTGATCTTTGACTGCGATCGGAATACCATGCATCGGCCCGCGCCAATTGCCTTTAGCAATTTCCGCCTCGGCGGCGCGGGCTTCGGCCATGGCGCCGTCGGCCATGAGATTGATATACGAGTGCAGCTTCCCGTCGACGGCTTGAATGCGGTCGAGCACCGCGCGCGTCAATTCCACCGGCGAGAGCTTGCGCTCTTTGATCAACTGCTGCGCTTCATGGATGGTCAGGTAACAAAGCGGCTTCTCAGTCAGTGCCATGGCGAAGCTCCCAGATTTTCAATTTTCAACTCTCAATTTTCAATTACCAATTCAGCTTTTCCACTCCGGACAAAACACCGGCCCCAACTCCTCCGCCCCGAGATTCACCGAGTGCAACTGTTTTAGGTTCTCCATATAAAGCTCGATGATCTCCGAGAACTGTTCCAAGTCCCCCGGCTTGGGCTCCAAGCCTTCGCGCTTCAATACCGCCATAAGGTTTTCCTCTATTAACTTGTTCATGCGTCCTCCTAACACCGGACTGAGTCATTCTATACTGGACAATCTTATTATTTTCCCGGCCAAAAACTTACGCTGCAGGCAGAACTTGGTGCCTGCTTCTGATTTCACGTTCGTCCCTAAACCTTTTAGAAACTTGTCGCTGCAGACTCTATCGTCTTGACGCAATTTCCGTCAAGCTCCCTCCGGGGTGCGCTTTTCTGCTCGATACCCGTATCCGGGTAAAATTGTGGCGCCCCTGCAATGCTTGGACGTAAATTTGTCATAAATGTTTGTAATCAAAGCGCCCGCAAGGTCGGTAATTTTCCGCTAACTCACAATTTTACTTTATGGCATGAGGCTTGCTGCAAGGCTTGCTCTAGCAAACTAACTCGACTAGGCATCACGGTCCTAATGGTTTTTTATGACAAACTTTCTTTGTAGCTTGAGATCGAGACTGATTCTTTTGATTCTCACGGCGATGGTTCCCGCATTCGCTTTGATTATCGATAGCGCCGCAAAATATCGGGAACAAACGGCAACGCAAATCAAACAGAATGTCCTGGTTGCCGCGCGTGCAATCGCGACGGAGCAGGACCGAGTTTTGGATAATGCTCACGAGTTTCTCGTTACGCTATCGCGAGTCCCGCAGATACGCGAGATCAATAGAACCGCATGCCACAAGATCCTCGCCGGACTATTGGAACCGCGTTACGCCGATTTAGTACTTGCCGATCCGACCGGCAAACCTTTATGCACAGCATTATCACCCGGCAACTCGCTGGCGAATACCAGTGGGCGCCATTACAGCAGCAGCGTTGAGAGCTATGATTTTTCAGTCGGTGACATACGTCAGCGTCCCTCCAGTGCAAAAGCCCTCCTTGACGTGAGCTATCCCGTGCTCAATCATCCTGGCCTGGTACGGGCGGTCGTTTCAGCGACTTTAGACTTGTCTTGGATCAACCGTATCGCGGTCGACACTCACCTGTACCCCGGCGCGACGTTCACTTTGGTCAGCAGCCAGGGCAACGTACTCCTGCGGCACCCGAACGGCGCCGAGTGGACCGGAAAGCCGTTATTCCCCGAACCCTCGCGGCCGGGGAGCATTTCCTCCGACAGAGGAGATATCATCGAAGCTACAGGGCCGGACGGTGTTCAACGATTAATAGCGCTCAGTCCTTTGAAAAGCCCCGTCGGAGGAAAAACGGTTTATGCAGCGGTCGATTTGCCGGTCGATATCGCCTTCGCGAAGACCCGGGAAATTCTCATCCAACAGTTAATCGCCTTGGGGATTCTTTCCGTCGTCATTCTTGGCACGACGTGGTTCGGCACAGACGTCCTGGTCCTTCGTCGAATACGGGATATAATTACTGCAACAAACAAAATGGCCGCGGGCAATTTGCACGCACGCACGAGCCACGCCTACGACAACAACGAGCTCGGCCAAATGGCGCGGGCTTTCGATCATCTCGCTGAGACCCTGGAGACCCGAGAAGCCGAAGCCGTCCAGTCCGCGAAACAGATCCATCAGCAACGGCAGCAGCAAGAAGCGCTCTACGATCTCAATCGGGGCATCACTTCGACACTCGATGTCGCGAGCGTTTTAAGCACACTCCTCGATCACCTCTCACTCCTCTTCCCCTCCTTCACGGTGACGGTCAGCTGGATCGACACACACACCGGAAAGCTCGAAACCATCGCACATCGCGGCCCAACGGGCAGTGAACCTGCCAACGCCGATCTTACGTCAGCACAGTCGCTCCCGTTACTTGTTTTGCGGCGGCAGGCTCCACTCGCGATCTCCGGCAACAATACCGAAGCGCATGCGGCCGATCGGGAACTTTTTTTTGCTCTAGGGTGGGCCTCTTACCTTGGCCTACCACTGACGGTAAAGACTGAGACTTTAGGGGTTCTTTCGTTTTACAATCGAGAACCGCATGAATTCAGCCCGGACGAAATTAATTTTTTAAACGCGCTCGTCAACGAAGCGGCTGTCGCCATCCACAACTCTCAGCTGTATGAGCAGACAAGACAACAAACGGTCGAATTGGAAAAATCGAATAAAATTAAAGACGAGTTCCTCGGTGTCATGTCGCACGAACTACGGACCCCGCTGAATATTATTATGAATTACTCGGAAGCATTGAGGATGGGAACCTTCGGTGAAATCGGCCCGGAACAGGCACGAGGCACGGACAAAATCCGCATTCAAGCCGATCACCTACTATCGCTGATTAACGGCATATTGGAAATCACAAAAATCGAAAGCGGCACGGTGTCACTAGAAATCCGGCCGCTAGATCTTAAAGAATTCATCGCGGAGTTAAAATCCGACTACATGTTGCCGATGGATAACGATGTCGCGCTCGTGTGGGATGAGGCCGCCGAACTACCCGTCTTTGTCAGCGATCGCGTCAAGCTGAAACAGATCCTGACTAATTTAATCAACAACGCGATCAAGTTCACCAATCAAGGGTCGGTCACCATCACGGCGGAACTTTCGGCGCGCGGCGAAAGCCTGGAAATTCATGTGGCAGACACCGGTCCGGGAATACCCGCTGAGCTGCTCCCGTTTGTCTTTGATAAATTTCGCCAAATCGATAGCGCGACGACTAGGAATTATTCCGGTGCCGGCCTCGGGCTCTACATCGTCAAGAATTATGCAACTCTTCTCGGTGGCACGATCGACGTCCGCAGCAATCTGGGCGAAGGCTCGGTGTTTACCGTAAAATTCCCGATCGCATCACACGGTGTGAAGACCGAGAAGACCGAGCACCCGCTGCAGCATTCCGCGGGATCCTATAGCCTATCGTAGGAGGCGCACATTATGGCAATTTCGATATTTTGGCGGCTCATTCTCAGTCACATAGGAATCTTGTTGCTCTCGGGCGCTGTGTGCTTATATTCCATCGTGCAGCTCGGATCTTTGAGCCAAACGGCACATAGCGCGCTCGATAGGAACCACCGAATGATCGCCTACCAGGAAGCTCTGACCGAAGCCTTCCTTTCTCAAGTTCGTTACGGTGGAAAATATCTCATTACTCACACAGAGGGCCGCCACGAACAACTACGGCAGTTCAAAAAAGATTTCGTTGATTACTCCACCCTGCTCAAGCGCCTTGGGCAGTCCGAGTCGATCGGCGATTCGCTTTCGAGAATCGCGGAATTTCATGAACAATATCACGAACTGTTCGACCGAGAAGTGGCGTACATTCGAGCCAATCAAAACTACGCTCAGACCCGCTATCAACAAGAACGCGATAAAATTGTGGAAAGCACGCTTAACGAGCTGGACCTGTTGAAAGCGCAACTGCGCACAAAGCTGCAAGAAAAGCTCCAGAGCATCGACCAGGGGGCTCGCACGGCTCGACGAATTGCGATCGTAACTACACTCATCGTTTTGATCCTAGGTGCCATCCTTTCTCTAAAAGTCAGCAGGAGTATGGACGGTCCGATGAGCGAAGCGACCGCGGCGCAGCGGGTCGTTGGCGTTCCGTGGACTCTAGCCTTAAAGAGCGCGGGCCTACAGGCCATCGAGCGGTCGCAACATTTGATGAGGTTACAGGCAATTCGTTTGCCTGCTATTGTGCTTAGCCTTATCGCGGTTTGCAGCCGCCGCTCCGCTAGCTCAAAACATCCTATGCCACGGAAAGGCAACTAATCTATGAAAAAAACATCCGCAGCGCCGACGATTGCGGGTAAATCGCCATGCAGCCTAAGACGCATTTATAACTTAACAGCCCTGAGCGCCTGCTTTATCGTCATGGGCTGTACGACCGGAGAGTTCGGGATCCGATCTAATTCTACACGAGGCCCCATCGTACAGACACCCACGAATTTCAAAACCGCGCTAAAACAGAACCAAGCGGCTCTGGCCGAGCGAAACGGCGAGCAGGACCTGGCCCTGTATAATATTGGCATCATTTTGGCCCATCCGTCGAACCCAAAGAGGGAGCCAATAAAGGCACTCCGGTCGTTCAAGGCCTTGGTTTCGGAATATCCGCGCAGCACATACGCCGAACAAGCAAAAACTTGGATTCAGGTTCTCGAACAACAGCAGAAAGTCGCGGACGAAAGGCAGAAACTCGCGAAAGAAAAACGCACCTTGAATCGAGAGAGAGAAATGCTTCTGCAAGAGCGACAGAAACTTAACTATGCCGTTGAAAAATCCGAGCAGCTCGATATGGAAATCGAGAAAAGGAGACGGCAGTCGTTAAGTCGATAATTTGGCAGAGCGTCGTAAGCGTACGTCCTTACTGATCGGTTCGACTCGCCCGCGATAATTCAGTCTTTATTCGATGGGTGGAGTGCTGAATTTTACTTTCACACTCCACCCATCCTGAATCTCCCGCCATACTGCCGCACCAAAATGTTAGAAGAAAAACGTGATCTTCCTTCTTAAATGGTTCTTCCGGCGGAATTTACCGCGGCTGCGTGATCACATCGACCACCGCCGGTTTGCCGCTCTCGACGATGGCGATCGCTTTATCGAGCGTCGGTCCGAGCTGATCCGGCTCGGTGATCGGGCCGAAGGCGTCGACGTGGAGCGCCCGCGAGATCGCCGCCAGGTCCGGCGCCGGCTCCTCGATGCGGATGCCGATACCCTTTCTTTCGATCGGCCGCTGGCGCGCCCGCGCCATGCGTTCCTGGTGCTCTTCGTCGTTGTAGTAGGAACGGTTGTTGAGCACCACGACCAGCAGCGGGATCTGATACTTGGCCGCGGTCCATAGCGAATTAGACGTCATCAGGAAATCGCCATCGCCGAGGATGCTCACGCACAGACGGCCGCTGTCCTTGAAGCCCAATGCGGAGCCGATGGACGAAGGCAGGCCGTAGCCGACGCCCCCGCCGCGACCGCCGCCCATGCCGTGGGCCGGCTCGGTGACTTCGATGACTTCGCGCCAGCGCCGCCCATGCGACGACACCAACGCCCACGCCTTCCCTTCCACCCGTTTATTGATCTCGCTAAAGAAGCGCGCCTGGGAGATCGGTTTTTCGTCCCAGGTTTTTTTGACCCAATCCTCGCTTTTCTTCCGTGTCTCGCGATGAATCGCCTCGACTTTGGCGCGCCGCTCCTGAACCTGCTTGGCGGAATCCTTATCGGCGCTCAAACGCTCGCGCACCTGTTCGAGCAACTGCGGCAGCGCCACCGCGGTGTCCGCCGCCATCGGCACATGCACCGGCAAGAGCCACATGTTGTCGCTCACCCAGCTCTGCCGCTCGAGATCGAGTAAGGTGATGTGAATGACTTTACAGCTCGGCGCAATGATCGGCGCGAAGTTGCCGCGCTCGCGCACCGACGGCCCGAGCGGCACGCCCAAGCTGGGAACGTCGAGGGCCAGCACGACATCGGCCCCCCGCAGCGCTTCTTCGCGTGCGTTGGTAAGATTGAGCGGATGGGTGCTCGGAAACGCGAAGCGCCCGTCGGAATCCACCACCGGCGCACCGAGAGCCTCGGACAGATCCAACATCGGCGGCAAGGACTTCGGATTGCGCCCCAGCTCGCCGGCGACGATCACCGGCCACTGCGCCTCCGCCAGCAAGCGCGCCGCATTGCGTAGCGACTCGGGATTGGCTCCCGGCCCCGGAGGCGGGCGGAAGAATTGCGCGTGCGGCACGATCATCGGCTTGTCGATCTTGGCTTCCTGCACGTCCGAATCTAGGCAAATGTAAACCGGCCCTTTGGGCTCGGTCATGGCGATCCGGTAGGCTTTCAAGAAAGACTCCGCCACCGCGTCGATTGTGTTCGGCTGGTCGTCGAATTTCACATACTCGCGCACCGCCAAACCCTGCACGTTCGCCGTGTGCACCCAGTCGGTGGAGCGACGGTTGGTGGTGTCCTGGGGCCCGCCGCCGCCGAGATTGAGGATCGGCGTGCGATCGCACCAGGCGTTGAAGATCGCCATGCTGGCGTGCTGCAAGCCGACGATGTTGTGCAGACCGGTGGCCATGATTTCGCCGGTGGCGCGCGCGTAGCCGTTGGCGATCGCCACGGCGATCTCCTCATGGGTGCACATGATCATCTGCGGCCCTTTTTCGGATTCGAAGTTCACCAGCGAATCGTGGAAGCCGCGATAACTGGCGCCGGGATTGAGCGCGATATACTTGATGCCCAACTCGCGCAGCACCTCGGCCATCAGGTCGGAGCCGTACTGCGCGTTGCTCTTGCGCCCGATCCCCGCCGCCCAGACTTCTGCTCCGCCTTTAGGTGTTTCTGCCATATTTCCTCCCTCGCTGAAATTTCGAATTTATTAATGTCTTCAACCGGAAATTCCTCCCGCCAAGGCGCAAATTCGCCAAGTTTAGAGGGAAACAATGAGAACTCTTACAAATGATTATCATTCCTAATCTCTGATCTTTGCGGCCTTTGCGTCTTTGCGGGAGATATTCCGAGATTCGGTCGCGGCTTCGCCGCGCTGTGTCCTTCGTGGTGAGTTGTATTTTTCGTTAGCGCCCCAAACGATCCAACGTCGCCACGTAATCTTTCACGCCGCGCTCGACATCGTAGGCCGGCTCGTAGCCGATGTTTCTCTCCGCCGCGGAAATGTCGAAGACACAGTAGCTCTGTTTGCTCCGGCCGAGCTTGCTCGGACCGGGGCCGAGCTCGATCTGGTGGTTGGGAAACAGTTTCGCCGCCGCGTTTAGAAAATTTCTCGGCGTCGAAGCCCGCCCCGTGCCGATATTGAAAGTCCACTCCCGCGGCGTCGGCGCCTTCAAACCGAGATAGACCGATCGGCCCACGTCGCCGACGTAGACAGCGTCGTTGAGCTGATCGCCACCCTGGGGGATCTGCCACTTCTCACCGCGTCGCGCCCTCTCGATCAACTGTCCGTAAAACGACAGCGGCCCATGGCGCGCTTCTTTTCCAGGACCGTAGATCGACACGAAGCGCAGCGCGATGAATTCGATGCCGTAGGTCTCGCGATAATAGCGGCCCAGTTCTTCACAGCATACTTTGATCGAGCCGTAAAGATCGGCGGGCCGCTTTGGATAATCCTCGCGCACCGGCTTGCAGGTCGGCGGCGCATACTCGCCGGTGATTTCGCCATAGGCGGCCTTCGAACTCGTAAATACAACCCGCTTGATTTTTTTCGCCCGCGCCACTTCCAGCACGTTGACCGTTCCCTCCGCGCCGACTCTCACGCCGAGTCGCGGATTGGCCTCCGCCGGCTCGGGCATCAGCGCAGCGAGGTGGGCGATATGCGTCACCTGATGATCGTCGACCGCCTTCCCCAAGGCCGCTTGATCGCAGATATCGCCGATCACGATATCGACCTGCTCCTTGATATCGCCCATCAAGGTCAGATCCATCCGATTGTCCATCAGCACCGGCCGCAGCCCGTCGTTCACCATCAGACGGGCGGTCACCGCGCCGTTTACGCCCAGCCCGCCGGTTATCAGCGCCTTCATCTTCGGCTCCTTTTTGCGAACACAAACCTTCTTCTAGCCGGTTTGCCGCGCCTTTGTCCAGTCCGAATCGCGGTGGGTAGTGAATCTTCTTGATCGAGCCACATCGTAACTCACGACAAATTCCACCGAGAGAGATTCTTCGCTCCGCTCAGAATGACGCTTGCTTGGGTTGCCATCCCGAACGAAGGGAGGAATCTGTTTTGACATGAGTCACTACCCCTCGGTGAGTTCGCTTCTGGCTTTCCCCTCGGACCAGGACACCGAGACCTGACACTCAAATCTTCGAGCCCATGTTGACATGGGTTTGCGCGCGCTAGTAAAACGAAACATCAAGCGAGGAGAGTTTACATGACCAACGCAAACGATAGCTGGCGCCCGCCGGAGTTTATTTCACGCGAACAGTGCATCAAAGACACCGAAGAAGTTCTCGGCCTGGCCGACATTCCGATCAAGAGCACGGAAGATATTTTTCGCATCAACACGCTCGGCCTGGATTGGGACCTGGGCATGGTCGTCCACGAGCCGGTGGATTCGAGTAAAATTTCCACCGGCGCCGACGGCAAGAAGGCCGGATTTTTCCTGCTGCACGGCGGCTCGAGCGATTTCAAAGGCATCGAGCGCCACGCCAAGATGCTCGCGCAGAAATTCGGCTTTCGCGTCATCGCCGGGACCTTTCCCGGCAGATTTTATTTCCCCGACCCGAGCCACGACTGGCCCGACGACACGATTCACAGCGACGGCACCGTGCGCACGCCGATCTGGAAGCAGGGCGAGCTGATCGGGCCGGATCAATACGAAGTCGTGAAAGATCCGTCCAAGCGCAACCGTTACGGCACGCGCACGCTCGCGAAAGCTAAAACCGAAACTATTTTTTGGTATCGCATGGCCGCCTGGCCTGCGGCGTTCGAAGCGGGCATGATCGAAGCCTGCCGGCGCCACTTCCCGGAAAAAGAATTTTCCGTCTACGGCCAGGGCCACTCCACCGGAGGCCCGTTCATCTGCATGCTGTCCCAACGCATCCCCAATATGGCCGGCGTCTGCGCCACCGAGCATTCGCCCTTCGGCTACCTCTGCTGCGAGCGCGATAAATGGGGCGGCGATATGGGCAAGATCAGTGGCTACGAGAAAGTCGAAAAGAAAGGCAAAGGACGCACCGATCCGTTCAACGAGCTTTACATCCGCACCTGGCGCGACCTCGCCCGCTATCTCGGGCCGGAATCGCTGGGACAGGAAGGACCGGCGGCGTTGATGCGCTTGCCCGCGATCATGGAAGATGTTTTTGAAGCTTGGGAAAAGGCCAAGAGCCGGCCACAGTTCAAGGCTGAATATCTGGTCACCCATGCGATCACCGGTTCCCTCGCCGAAGGCGCGCGCGTCAGCGCCGCGCGGTTAAAAATGAACAAGGAAGAGACCGAAGCGCTAGTCAAGCAATTCGTCGGCTACACCCGCGAGCTGTCCGGCACAAACGTCAAACCGGTGCCGCCGTTTCTCTTCGAAATCTCCAAAGACAGCCGCGACCACAGCCCGGAAGTTTACGCCGAGGTGATCCTGCCCGGCTTCCGTGCCATGAGCCCCGCGCCAAAGATCGGCATCACCCGCTTCGGCGCCGGCGTGCATAGTTTCTGGAAACCGGAAAAAGATCTCCCCGCCGGCATCGTGCCGTCGGTGATCAAGTCGTGGAAAGAAGCCGTGACCAGCGGATATTTTGTATAGCGACGAGGGGCGTGCACGGCATTGCGTCGAAGCGGGAGTTTTTCACAGGATTGTAGTGATTGTTATGTCAGACACCAAAGCTCAACCCACCAAAGCGCCATGCCAAACGCGTTTTAGGGTCCCCCGGCCGGCCTGAAAATTTTTGCCCCGAACAATCGAGCGTTGGAGGCAGCCGCCAATGAAACGAAGCACCGAACGCATTCTTACCACCCATGTCGGCAGCATGCCGCGGCCGGCGGACTTGCGCGCCATGTGGACAAAAATAACCCTCACGGCAGATGACAAACTGGCGCTGCAAACGCGGCTGTGCTCGGCCGTCGGCGAAATCGTGCGCACGCAGCAAGACATGGGCATCGACATTCCCAACGACGGCGAGTTCGGCAAACCCATGCGCGCGTCCACCGACCGGGGCGCTTGGGGAAACTACATCTTCGACCGAGTCTCCGGTTTCACGCCGACTTCGGCACGGACCATTGCACCCGATACGGCCAAACCCGGCGCGTCGATGCGCATCGTCGGAGTGCGTTGGGAGCAGCGCGAGTTCGCCGAATTTTACGCCGACACCGGCTTGGGTGCGCCCAGCACCCCCGCGCTGCGCCCGACCTGCACCGGCCCGATCGCTTACACCGCGCAGCAGTTTCTGCGCGACCAGCTTGTCAACTTGACGCTCGCCGCCAACGCCGCCGGCGTCGAAGAGGCCTTCGTCAGCGCCATCGCGCCCGGCAGCCTGGAAATGTTCTGCCGCGATCAGAATAGTTACTACCCGACCACCGAGAAATTCTTGGAAGCGATTGCCGACGCGATGCGCGAAGAGTATCGCGCCATCGTCGACGCCGGCTTCATCCTACAGCTCGACGACCCCGGTCTCCCCGGCGCCTGGGACATGCTCGATCCCCAGCCAAGCGTCGAGGAGTACCGGCGCTACGCGTCGCAGCGGGTTGACATTCTGAATCACGCCCTCGAAGGCATCCCGGTCGATCGCGTGCGCTATCACATCTGCTGGGGTAGCTGGCATGGTCCGCACACCACCGATTTTCCGCTGCGCGACTTTGTCGACGTCATGCTCCGCGTCAACGCCCAAGCGTACTTGGTCGAAGCCGGCAACGTCCGCCACGAACATGAATTCAAAGTCTGGCGCGACGTGAAACTCCCGGGCGGAAAAATCCTCATCCCCGGCGTCGTCAGCCACTCCACCGATCTCGTCGAGCATCCGGAACTGGTAGCCGATCGCATCATCACGTTCGCTGAAATCGTCGGCCAAGAAAACGTCATCGCCGGCACCGACTGCGGCCTAGGCGGCCGAGTCCATCCGCAAATCGCCTGGGCCAAGCTCCGCGCCCTGCGCGACGGCGCGGCGATCGCGAGCAAGAAGTTGTGGAGTTGAATTCAAAAGTGCCTGTGCGGAATGAACGAAACAAAAAGCAAAAAAGTCTAGAAGTAAATTTTGTCCCTTGATTTCCTCCAAACCGCAATCTCACTCTCAGAAACTAGAAACGTCAAGAATTCAGACTTGGCCCCAAAGCTTTCCCGGAGTCATCACGGGTGACATGGCTATCCGCCTCGGGTGGTTTTGATAGGGAAAGGAATTAATAACTTGCGTAAGCGACGAACTTCAAAAGTAAAAATTTGACTCTCGTTGCGACCCTGCGCTCAACGGAGCCGAGATGACAAGCACTGAACTCCATCGCCATACCCGCGCTGGGAGCCCGGAGTGATCGGTCTCTATACGACTGACGAATCAGGGAGGCGCCGGATTTTTTTCGGCTGGTATATGGTCGCTGCGAGTGTCGTGGCGAACACGATCTTCTCCGCGGCCTTTTTCCAGGGTTTCGGGGTTCTCATTATTCCGATAGAACGCACCTTCGGCTGGGATCGATGGGTGATTTCAGCCGCTATGTCGCTGCGTCAGTTGCAGTCCGGCATCGTCAGTCCCACTGTCGGGTTTCTGCTGGACCGCTTCAGCGCGCGAAAATTGATTTTCTGGAGCGCCGTTATTTCGGGTGCCGGCTTCATCGGCCTTGGCTTTACCACCGGCCTACTTACTTTTTTTCTTTTCTTCGTCATCATTTGTCTGGGAGCATCGGGCGTCAGTCACGCGGTCACCTGGCCCGTGATCATCTCGCGATGGTTTCGCCGTAACCGCGGCCTGGCCATCGGACTCGCCGTCATGGGTCCTATCTTCGGGACGCCGCTGGTCATCCTGAACACTCAGATCGAGCAGGCGCACGGCTGGCGCGTAGTTCTGATCGCCTACGGCGCCATCGTTTTGATCGGGATTACGCTGCTCAGCATGCTGGTCCGCGACCGGCCGGAGCCCTACGGTTTGCGGCCCGATGGCGATCCGCCGCAGGAAAACAGCGCGATCGAACATTCCGCAGGCCCAGCGCCGCGGCGCGCGGATGCCGGGCTGACGCTCCGCGCGGTGCTCCGCACCAAGGATTTCTGGCTTTTCGCGGGCTATTTGTCCGGAACTTTTACCATCAACTCGGCGATCCAAGTGCACATGATTCCTTACTTCGAACAAGACGTCGGACTGACTGCGGCTTGGGCGGCGGTGGTTATGTCGATCGTCTATCTCACGAGCGGCGTCGGGCGCATCGGCGGGGGTTATCTGCTCGACCGAATCGATTATCGGTACGTTTTGGCGGTCGTCGCCGCAATGATGGGCTTTGCGCTGCTCTACCTTCAGGTGGCAACCGTCAAATCGCTCTGGGCCACCTTGCCGTTCGCGCTGATGTTCGGCATCAGCCTCGGCGTCCTTGTTCCTATGCGCGGCGCTGTCGGAGCCATTATGTTCGGGACCCGAGCCATTGGAGGAGTCTTGGGTCTATTGCAGGGCGGGTCCATAGCTGCGGGAGTCGTAGGGCCTTTAGTCATGGGCGTGATATTCGACCTGAACGGCAACTACTCCGCTGCCATATGGGGACTCATTGTTGTCGGCGCTTTGATGGTGCCACTCTCCTTAGCCATGTCTTCGCCCGCCGAATTGGCGAACCGCATAGAGCGGTAGCGGTTCTGATGAGTGTAACCCGGCATCGTGTTAACGGCATGGTGTCCGGTTGCCGAGAAGTGAAAGTCTTAAGCCGCGCTTAGCTGAAGCACCTGGAGCAACGTCAAAGGTAAAGATTGGGTAATCATCTAGCCGGCCAACGTTTCTCGACTATTTATTGGCACGATTACACATTTACCGCTGTCAGTCTTGCGTATCACGCCAGCACGCTCCTGTTGTCTTCGATGCCCTTTCTCACCCTCGCCGGCAGCGCCTTCTCAGCGTTGCGGAGGTGGTAGGTCATTTGCAGGTTCATCCAGACTTCCGTCGACGTTTTGAAGAACGTTCCCAGCCGGATCGCCGTATCCCCTGTGATGCCCATTTCACCTTTCATGATTGCCTGCTTATCGACTTGCCTGAGACGCCGATTGCTCGCCTTTTGGCCCCAGCCTTAGGGCCATCGAATGCGCCGCGCCCTTGCTTAGGCCCCGAATGCTCGGTCTTCCTTGCGTTATAAGCCGTAGGAGTTAACTCGCATTCCGCTCTTCGGCGATCTTTTCCGCCAAGTAAACTTTGATGAGCGACTGATAGGGAATATCCTTTTTATTGGCCAGGACCTTGAGTTGATTGAGCATCTCGCGAGGCAATCGAAGCGAAATAGATTTCACCGGAGCTTCGATGCCACGGTCAAATTCAATTTCGACCCGGCTCGACTTGGAAAAATCGAAGTATTCCGTGGTGTCATGCGTGCTCCAAAATTCCCGCTCGTCCTGCTCGTTTCTGAACTTCGGCACCGGCTTAATTGTCTTTTTCATACACTTTCCTCTCGTTTCTGCTCATCGGGCGCGCGCTGATCACGCGTATCCGGTTCGCACGAACGGTAAACACTACGGTCAAAAGCCGACTGCCGTAGGTCTTCCCCAGCCCAACGTACCGAATCTCCTTTCCCCCCTTTGAGCTCCGGGTCACAACTAGCGGCTTGTTAAAAAAAATTTCCTCCGACTCACGGTCCGTCACACCGTGCTTTGCTTCGTTTTTGGCGGAGTTTCCTTCATCCCACTCAAAGCCCTTGATTCCCCGCAACACCTCGGACATGGAGACAGTATATGACTATCATATACGGGCGTCAATTATTCGAAGCTCGAGACGAAAAAGGCTTCGGGAATCTTTTCCGCTCTGCCAGATACGATTCTAACATTTCCGATTTTCGTCGGTCTCACCACGTGGTCAACGTGAAAGCGCGGTCCTGTAGCTTCAGTTTGGACGAATTATTCGGCCTTACCCACCGGGCCCGGCAGCAGGCCTGACGAGTCATCAGAGATCGCTCGCATTGAATCTATTGAGAAGCACTAGTCCTCAGCCCGCGCCGCCATCCAGCCGGCGAGCAGCGCTCCGGTCACTGCGGCGAAGTGCACCGCCGCCATCGGCACCCAGGACCCGTCCGCGAGCATTCCGGTGAGCTGCTGTAGCGCGGCCGGCCAAAAGAACTGCGAGAACACCACCGCTCCCGAGGCAGAACCAGCAAGCTCGGTGTCGACCGCCATCGCGCCGGCCTGAGCGTAGGGCATGGAGAGACCCTGGGCGAGGCTGACGAAGATTCCCGGGATGTAGAGCGCGGCCATGGAGACGCCGCCGAAGTAGAGCCAGCCGACGAGCAGCGCGCCGTTGGCGACACCGACCACGCCGCCCAGGATGGTCATGAATTCGATCGAACGGCTGGCGCCGATGCGCCCCGAGATGAAACTGCCGGTCATGAAGCCGATCGGGAAGGCGAAGAACCACAAACCGATCTTGGCGGCATCGGCGCCGAGTTGTTCGGCAGCGAGAAATGAGGCCGCGGTCGCCTGGGTGTAGAAGGCCCCGGACATCAGTCCGGGCTGCAGCATGAAGGCAACGAAACGCGGGCTCCGGAGCAGCGACCTGTAGCCGGCGAATACGCCATGCGGCAGCGCGGCGCTGCGAGCTCGGGTTTCCGGCACGCCGAAGATTACCGCGAGGATAACCAATAACCCGACAGCCGACGCCAACACGAACAGCGCGCGCCAACCGAACAGCACGGTCAGCTGGCCGCCGATCGCCGGCGCCACCATCGGCCCGAGCACGTAGGCGGCGGTGAGATAGGCGATCACCTGGGCAACGCGGTCCTGGCCGTAGACGTCGCGGGCGATGGCGCGCGCCAGCACAACGCCGCACCCCGCGCCCGCTCCCTGCAGGATGCGCCCCGCGAGCAGCATCGGCATATTGGCGGCGACCATGCAGGCGGCCGCGCCGCAGGTAAACAGCACCAGCCCACCGAGCAGCACGCGCTTGCGCCCGAAGCGGTCGGACAAACCGCCGTAGGCGACCGTGAAGAAGGCCATCGACAGCATCGCGAGCGACATCGTGAGCTGGGCCACGCCGGTCGAGACTCCAAACGCCTCCTTCACCGCCGACATGGCCGGGATGAACAGATGGAGCGAAAGCGGCCCGATGAAGGTGATGGAGACCAGCGCGATGAAGAAATGCCAGCGCGGCCGGAAGAGCGTCGTCATGTTGGGGGTGTCAACGGGATTCACCTTGAAGCGCTCGGGATAGCGAACGTCGGCCGGGTTTGCGCGGAATTTGTGGGGTCGGTGATCAAGTCGTGGAGTGAAGCGGCTGTGGCCGGCTATTTCGTTGCATGGTGCTCGCCGAAATCTTTACAACTTAGGGCGAACTACCAAACACTGAGCCAATTCTCGACTCTATCCTCTTACGATTGCTGCAGCATCCCGTCAATGCCTCGTCATGCATCCAGGCCTCAGGACCACTGTTAAGGACGCCTGCTGGCGCGATCTTCGTAGTCACTAATCCGGCATTATCGAGCGAGCGGCGCACGGTACCGTTGGCCTTCGCCTCCTCGACGAAGGCGCTTGCATAGGCGAGCCCAGCAGTCCTGCCTTTCGGTACCGCGAACGCTACCTAGGAATTAGGGATGCCCTACCAAGCCCTCCATCGTACCCCGACTCCCGCCGACTACGCCACTTCGAAGCCGAGATCCTTGAGGGCGCGCGAAGCCCGCGGATCGCTTCATCCACGTCCGGCAGCTCGACTCAGGCGATGCCAATGAAGTAATCCTTGCCGGCGAGCTCTTCCGCAACCGTATCGTTTTAAGCGCGCGCCATCGCGACGCCCAAGTCACGCTCGACTTCATAGATCAGCGGGCGGTTGTCGGCGAGCACCACTTGATAGTCGAAGCCTTCCCGCAGCATGACATCCCGGTGCATCGCCAGATTCCAACGCGTCTCGCTGAAAGAGTGGATTTTCTTGCCATCGTGTTAATAGGTCGCGGCGTCGCCGGGAAATTTTTCGCCGCAGCGGATCATCTAGCCTGCGCCTTCTTTGAATTCAACCAGTCATGGGTATCGCCGTCGATGTACATCTCCCACTTCGACTGAAATAATCCCGCCGATTCTAGGGCGCAGCGCCGCCAAGGTCAATCACGTTTGACGCAATCATGGCGAATCGCTACATTGGCGCCTGACATCCCGACCAGAACAAGGACCCAACCAACGAGTGGCATCCACGGAAGATCATTTTCCGACCGAGCAAGTACCCCCGCCGAATATCCGCCCCTGGTCCTCGCTGTTGATTCGCGACTATCGACTGATCTTTATCGCAATCATGTGCGCCAACACAGCGAACCAAATGCGCAACGTGGCGAGCCTTTATCAAGTTTATCAGTTGTCGGGTTCATCGGTGCAGCTCGGCTTGGCGGGTTTTTTCCAAGCCTTGCCCTTTATTATTTTCGGCTTGTTCGGCGGTGTCCTCGCCGACACGATCAACCGCAAAAAGCTGATCGTGACCACCCATCTTTGTAACGTTCTGCCCGATTTGGCGCTTGCCTTGCTCACCGTCACCGGCCGGGTTCAGGTCTGGCATATCTATACCCTCAATGTCGTCGCTTCATCGCTACAAGTTCTCGGCGGACCGGCGCGCCAAGCGATCATTCCGGGGCTGGTGCCGCAGACCTATCTTCTCAATGCGGTCACGATAGCGACCTTGATGATGCAAGGGAGTCAACTGACCGCACCTGTGATCGCCGGTTTTCTGATCGATTTTCTAGGCATCCACGTTTCATACGTCACCGACGCCATACTGTTTATTCCATCGGTAATCTGCGTATGGCTCATCCGGGCCCCGGGCCGGCCGCAGGGCCAGCGTCGCAAGATTAGCTGGAGAAGCCTGATCGAAGGCTTCGAGTTTTTGTGGCACACCCCAATCGTATTATCTTTGTTTGTCCTGGATTTTTTCGCCGTGCTGTTCGGCTTTTTTCGGCCCATCCTGCCGATCTTCGCCGAGAGCGTCTTCCATGTCGGCGCGCGCGGCTTGGGCATGCTTTACGCGGCGCCCGCGGTCGGAGCGATGGTGGGTTCGGCGCTCTTGCTCGCGGCCGGCGATATCAAGCGCAAAGGAGCTGTTTCTATCGTAGCGACGTTGCTGTTTGGCCTCAGCCTTGCTCTTCTTGGGTTGTCGAAAAATCTTTTGATGGGTCTGTTTGCGGTCGGAGCGCTAGGCTTCAACGACGCCATCACCGTCACAATCCGCCGAACCGTGGTGCAAATTATCGCGCCCGACGACATGCGCGGTCGCGCGACCAGCTTTCTGACCGTCTTCGCGCAAACGACGAACGCGACCGGGGCAATCATCGCCGGGGCTGGCGTGGCGTTGCTCGGCGCGTCCAATGCCGCGCTGGTCGGTAGCCTATTATGCACGCTGACGATTATCGGAACTTGCTGGGCAATACCCCAGCTGTGGAGTTATCGCTCGGATTGATCCTGGGGTTGCGCACTGGCGTTCTTACCTTGCACCCTTGAACGGTTAAACGTTGGAACGGCCGCTTGCTTTATTGCTCCGTCGTCAACAGCGCCACCGTTTCCACTTCTTCCGTCTGCGGGAACATATCGAAGGGCTGAATCTGGGCGATCCGATAATTTACTGCCAAGAGCTTGTCGAGATCCCGCGCCAAGCTGCGCGGCGCACAGGAAACGTAGACGAGCGTCGGCGCATCAAACTCAAGCAGCGCCGCCAGGGCTGCGGGCTGAAGCCCCTTGCGCGGCGGGTTGAGCACCGCCAGATCGACCTTGGACAAGGTTTGACGCAATTGTGACGCAACCGCCGCGACATCGCCGGCGATGAAACGGCAGTTGCCCCGGCCGTTGCGCCGGGCATTTTGCTTCGCCGTGGCGATCGCCGCCTCGCTTTCATCGATGGCCCAAACCTGCCGCGCGCAGTCTGCGAGCAGGAGCGCCATCGGGCCCACACCGCAATACAAGTCGAGCACGGTTTCACCGCCCTGCAAGCCGGCCATCGCGCAGACATGCTCATAGAGCTTGCGCGCAGTGAAAGGGTTAGCCTGAGAAAAGACACCGGGCGGAAAGACCAACTTCAAATCGCCGACCCGCTCCATAATCGTGTCGCGCCCGCCCAGCGTGCGAAAGCTTTTTCCCCAGATGACGTTGCCGCGCTCTTCATTTACATTTTGGATCACCCCGGTGATAAACGGAAAGCGCTCGATTAGGGCGCGCGCAAGCAGCTGGCCCTGCGGAAAAGTGTTATGCCGCGTGACCAGCGTCAGGCTCAGCTCGCGCCGTGCAACGCTGTAGCGAAAATCTAAATAGCGCAGATCGCCGCTGTCGTCGCGCTCGTCATAGGGCGCGATGGCATGCTCCAAAATTTTCTTCTTGAGATAAAACACCACCTGATTCACCGGCTGCGGATGCACCGGGCAAGCGGAGATATCGATGACCCGATGGCTGTGCGGCACGTAGAGCCCCATGGCGATCTGATTGCGGTTCTTGCGCACGACGAGTTTCACGCGCGCCCGGTAACCCAAACGCCGCGGCGAAGCGATGACTGGCGGCACTTCAATACCAGCAAGCGATGGATACTCGGCCAAGGCCTGGCTAACAATCGTCCGCTTTCTGGTCAACTGTTCGGGATAAGGAACCTTGATAAAAGGACAGCCGACGCAGGCCGGATAATGTGGACAATAGGCCTCGTATTCGTCTCGGGCCGACGCACCAAACTCTCGTTGACCGGCGGGCTTAGAACGCGGATGGGAAGTTTTACTATATTTTTTGTTCACCTCGGGAAGATTACCGGCCAATGCAGCCGGGGTCAATGCACGCTGGAAGACCCGCCGCACTGCGGCAAACTATTCGCCGATAATTTTCACCAGCACGCGCTTCTTCCGCCGGCCGTCGAACTCGCCGTAGAAAATCTGCTCCCACGGCCCGAAATCCAGTTTGCCCTCGGTGATCGCCAGGACCACCTCCCGGCCCATCACCTGCCGTTTCATATAAGCGTCGGCATTGTCTTCGCCGGTGTCGTTGTGGCGGTACTGCTTAATCGGTTCGTGCGGCGCGAGTTTTTCGAGCCAGACGGTGTAATCGTGGTGCAACCCGGACTCGTTGTCGTTGATAAAAACCGATGCCGTAATATGCATGGCATTGACTAAAACGAGTCCCTCCCTGACGCCGCTCTCCCGAACACAGTCCTCCACCTGATGAGTAATGTTCACGAAACCGACCCGCGTCGGCGTATTAAACCAGAGCTCTTTGCGAGAACTTTTCATGACATCGCACCTCGACCATTTGATCTATGGTCTAAGAATTTATACAGATATTAGACGCTAAAGTCAGTCGTGAGCACGATTCGAGCACCACTCGCGGCTTTTTCCAGGCCAACGATTGGAACGGCTTGAACGGCTGAAACGATTTGAACGTTTTTTGCGGAGGAACAATGAGCGACGAAGTCCGTTTTATCGATACTACGGTGCGCGACGGCAATCAGAGCCTTTGGGCGCTGAACCTGAAGATCGGTTCCATGCTGCCGGCGTTGCCCCATATGGACGAAGCCGGCTTCGAGTCGATGGAATTTTTTCTCAGCGTGATCTTTAAAAAGTATGTGCGCGAACACAAGGAAAATCCCTGGTACTGGCTCAAGGAAGGAACCCAACGCATTAAAAAAACTCGCTTGCGTTATCACGGCGGCATGCACAGCGCCTTTGAGAAAACCCCGCACTGCATTCTCAAGCTCTTGGTTGAAAGGCTCGTCTCCTACGGTTTGACGTTGACGCGCACGTCAAATTGCTGGAATGACTATGACGCATTCAAAGAGGAAATAGACGATTTGAAAAAGCACGGCATGGACACCGTGGCAAACCTGATTTACTCGGTCTCGCCGCGCCACACCGACGCCTATTACGCGCAGAAGGCTAAAGAAGCCGCCGCCAGCAACCCCTGGAGAATTTGCTTCAAAGATGTCGGCGGCCTGCTCACGCCGGAGCGGGCGCGTACTTTAATCCCCGTGGTGCTCAAGGCCGCCGGCGATATTCCGGTGGAGTTCCATGCCCATTGCAACAGCGGCCACGCGCCCGTCAACTATCTCGAAGGCGTCAAGCTTGGCATGCGCATTCTTCATACCGCCATTCCGCCGCTCGCGAACGGTTCGTCACAGCCCTCGGTATTCAATATCGCGAACAATCTAAGGGCGCTCGGCTTCGACCCGCAGGTCGATCTCAAACCGCTTGAACCGGTGGTGAAACATTTCACTGCGGTGGCGAAGAGAGACGGCCTGCCGATCGGCAAACCGGTGGAATACGACCACTCGATGTACGGTCACCAGGTTCCCGGCGGCATGATTTCCAATATGCGCCACCAGTTAAAGATCGTCGGCAAAGAACATCTAATGGACGCGGCGTTGGAAGAAGCCGCCGAAGTGCGCAAAGATTTCGGTTACCCGATCATGGTGACGCCGCTGTCGCAATTCGTCGGCACGCAAGCGGCGATCAACGTCATCGTCGGCGAGCGCTACAAAGAAGTACCGGATCAGAACATTCAGTACGCCTTGGGCATTTGGGGCCACGAAGCCGTCGAAGTAATGGACCCGAACGTCCGCGATAAAATCCTCACCCGGCCGCGCGCCATGGAATGGACGCACTGGGAACAACCCGAACCATCGTTGCACGAGGTCCGGCAGAAATATGGCGTGCAGCTTTCCGACGAAGAGCTAATTTTACACTACTTCGCCGGTGAGGATTACGTAAAAGCGCTGCCCAATGGCGGCAAACCGCGCGAATATTTGGACGCCACCCAGCCGTTGGTGAAAATCATCGAGCAGCTCTCCAAGCGCAAAGAATCAAACCGGGTCTACATCAAGCAACCGGGATTCACGATCAGGATGGAGAAACGCGCGACGATTTAGGGAAAGGGAGTTTTCTGATTTCGAACGGCTTGAACGTTTTGAACGATTGGGACGTTGAACGCCGTAATGCCTGCACCGCAGCCGCTACGGATCATCCCCCTCGCTCGCCGCTCCCGGCGCCAAGTGACTCACGTCGCCCCAGGTTAAGAGCATCCAATTGTCCTCTTCGCGGGCGAAGACGTTCAAGCCTGCGTTGACGAACTCGAAGCGGCGCGGCGCTTCCAGGGGAATCTCCAGGGTATAGCGAAAGAATCCGCTCACCACCCCGCCATGAGTCACGATGACGATCTGTTCGCCTCGATGCTTAGCCGCCAGCTCGTTCAAGTAGGCGACGTTGCGCACGACCTGCTGGCGCATGCTTTCACCGCCCGGAATGACGTAATCCGGCCCCGTGGTACGAAACTGGCGGCGCTCTTCCGGATACTTTGCGGTGATCTCTTCGGCGTTATGTCCTTGAAAAATTCCCAGGTGGCGTTCGCGCAATCGCGCATCTGTGAAGATCTCGTGGCCGGTCAATTCGGCGATTGCCATCGCGGTTTGCACCGCCCGGCCGAGGTCGCTGCTGTAAAGCGCAGTGAATTTCTCCCGCGCTAAGCGCGCTGCCAGCGCGTTCGCCTGAGCAACACCCCTGGCGGTCAATTTGCTGTCGAGATGCCCTTGACGGATACCCTTGATATTCCACTCGGTCTGGCCATGCCGGACAATGATGACTTGCGTGCGCTCCATTGACTTTGATTCCATTAGAATTTCGGCACCCTCAACATCCAATGTGTTGCAGTTATTGTCAACGTCCGGCTCTGGACTTAGGTCGCGAACTCGATAGGATTTGATTTGGCGTAACTTCGCCGCATTGTTATCCAAAGAATCATGTTCGATCAATCTTGAGTTACAGTATGCCTAAAGATATACCCCCGAAGCAATCTTCGCTGCGCATCGTCGGCCGATCGGTACCGCGCGTCGACGGGCGCGCCAAAGTTACCGGCACCGCGGAATTTTCCGCCGACCGTTTGTCTGTGAAGCAGCTCTTGTATGGCAAAACCCTGCGCAGCTCCCATGCCCACGCGGAAATTCTTCGCATCGATGCGCGCAAAGCGGCGGCTCTCCCCGGCGTGCGCACGGTGGTCACCTTTCAAGACGCGCCAGCTATTCCTTACGAAACTGGCGATGACCCGGTCACCGACGGTGCCGTAGCGCCCGTCTACTTGCTCAATAGAACGGTGCGCCACGTCGGTGACGAGATCGCCGCCGTAGCGGCCGACACCGAGGAAATCGCCGACGAAGCCTTGCGCTTGATCGAAGTCGAGTATCGTTCCCTGCCCTTTGTCATCGATGCCGAGCGGGCGCTCGAAGCCGATGCGCCGTCGGTTCGCGGCGGCACCAACCTCGCCGGTAAAAAACCTATTGAATTTTGCCGCGGCGATGTCCGCCGCGGCATGACAGAAGCCGACATCCTTTTCGACCAGACATACCGAACACAATCGACTAGCCCGCTCGCTCTGGAACCCCGCTATAGCCTGGCTGCGTGGGATGGCGACCGCCTCACGGTGTGGAAAGCCAGCCGCAACGTTTACGGCGACCGGGAAAAACTCGCCAAAGTTTTCACCTTGCCGCATGATCAGGTGCGCGTTATCGCGTCGTACCTGGGCGGCGGCTTCGGCAGCAAAGACGAAACCCGTCTAGGCGCGATCACGGCGCTGCTTGCGCGCAAGACCGGCAAACCGGTGCGCATGGGCTACAGCCGCGAAGAAGAATTGGGCTACGGCAAATGGCGCCACGCCACCGCAACGCGGATTCGCATGGGACTCAAACGTGAAGGTACGATCACGGCGATTGATACCACGAGCACACTCAATACCGGCCCCTATTCACCAGGTTACGGTGTGGCATCTCGACTCGGCCACGGTCTCACTTATCTCTATCGCTGTCCCAACGCGCGCTTTGTCGGCAAGGTCGCCTACACCAACAGTCCCTTGGCCGGTTCCTATCGCGGCCTCGGCGCGCCCCAAGCCCACTTTGCCCTGGAGTCCTGCGTCGACGAAGTCGCCGAAAGGCTCGGTATCGATCCGCTCGAATTTCGTTTGCGCCATTGCGTCGGTCCCGAGGGTCAGCCGGGAGCGCGCGTTACGGCGATCGACAGCCTCATTCCCGCGCAACCGATCGAAGGCGGCGTGCCATTCTCGAGCAACCACCTAGCGGAATGCCTTCGCGTGGGCGCCGAACGAATCGGCTGGAAAACACACTCCGACGGCCCGCGCAGAAGCTTACTCGATGGCAAATATCGCGGCATGGGCTTGGCCGCGTGTATTTATAAGACCGGTCAATCCCAGTCCTCGGCGATCGTAAAGATTCGAGATGACGGCAGCGCCGAACTGTTTATGAGCATTACCGAAATCGGCCAGGGCGCCTGGACCATTTTACGTCAAATCGTCGCCGAAACTCTCGGTGTAAATTTTGATAAAGTTCACGCTACCTTCGCCGATACGGCAAAAACGCCATTTGCCCACAGCACCTCGGGCAGCACGACAACCTTCACCTCGGGACTGGCGGCTCGGCAGGCCGCGGACGACGCGAAGCAGCGCTTGTTGACAAGCGCCGGAAAAATTCTCGAAATCGAGCCGGAGCATTTGGTTTTACGGGATCGTTACGTCGCCATCGCCGACACACCGGAAATCAAGATTCCCATTGGTCACGTCATCCGGCGCCAGCCAAGTCAGCTTATCGTGGGCGAAACAAAACTGCGCGCCGGCAGCAAGACCCATATTATCAATTCCTTCGCCGCCCACTTCGCCGAAGTGGACGTCGATCCCGATACCGGCGCGGTGTCCGTCCGCCGCTATGTCGCGGCCCACGACTCCGGCCGGATCGTCCACCCCGAGGCCGCGCGCGGCCAGATCATCGGGGGTGTGGTGCAAGGCATCGGCTACGCGTTGATGGAAGAGATTGCCATGGACCCCGACACCGGCGCGCCGCTCACGCTCAACCTCGATTCATTTAAAATTCCCAATTTGATCGACGTCCCGCCCATCGAAGCGATTTTGATCGAAGAGCCCGATCCCGTCGGCCCCTTTGGCGCCAAGGCCCTTGGCGAACCCCCCCTGGTACCGGTCGCTGCGGCCATTGCCAACGCCGTCTATGATGCTACCGGCGTGCGCATCCGTGAGCTGCCGATCACGGCGGAAAAAGTGCGCCAGGGATTGTTCTTAAATTCTCGTCCATAGACCGGCGGATCTCGGCGACATGCCCTACGTCAAACGCGACGCGATCAAAATTTACTATAAACGCCACGGAAACGGTGATCCCTTGCTGTTTTTCAGCGAGACCGCTTGTGCCGGCGATATCTGGCATGCTTTTCAGGTTCCAGAATTTTCCCGTGATCACCTGGTGATCACCCATGATTACCGCGGCACGGGTAAATCGAGCCGGCCGACCACGCAATATTCTTGCGAGGATTTTGTCGATGACGCCGCCGCAATTCTAGATCGCTTGAGCGGCGGGCCGGCGATCCTGCTCGGCCATTCCATGGGCGGGCGGGTGGCGCTGCTGATGGCGCTCACGTATCCGGCCAAAGTGCAGCGACTTATCGTCGCTTCGGTGGGCCCCGGGGTTTCCGGCGCGCCGCCGATTCCATTTAAAATGTGCAAAGAAATGGTCGAATGGGGTTACGAGAAATACGTGCGTGAGCACACTCTCGAAGTGGGCTGGACGGCCGAATATATCGCCGGCCACCCGGATCGAGTTGAAAGCTTTCTCAAAATCCGCATGGGCAACCTGCCGCGATTAGAAGACTATTTACGCCACGTGGTCGCCCGGCAAGCCTGCGACCTCAGCTCGCGAATTAAGGAGATCCGCCATCCTACACTGGTGATCGTCGGCGATCACGATCACGGCTCGGCAACCGGCGTATCCCATAGAGTCGCGTCGGAAGCCCTCGCCAATGCATTGCCCAACAGCCGGTACGCAGTCATCCCCAACGAAGCACACAACTATTTCATGACCAACCCCGCCGAGGCGCATAGAATCATCAGAGAGTTTCTGGTTACGAGCTGCTAGTTGTTTTAGACGTTACGGCTCTAGCAGCGAACTTTGGAACGCAACAGGAATCATCCGACAACACGAGACCCTATACTTACACTACAGATCCTGGACGCTGCCCCTCCGGCTTGACAACTTCCGAGCCACTAACCTACAAGTTAGACAGTCGCCCGTGAGGAGGCTCAGCATGCTCGCAAAAATCCGCCATGTCGCCATGTACACGCACAAGCACGCCATCGTCGATAGATTCTATAAGACCGTTTTCGGCATGCGGCGCATGACCAGCAACACCCTCGACGACACCGGCAAGCAGAATACCGAACGCGGCCATATCAGCGACGGGGTTATCGGCCTGGCGATCCTATCGCGCTACGCCGGCATGCAATCGGGCATGGACCATTTCGGCTTCGAAGTCGACGATATCAAGGAATATGTCCGGCGCATGGAGCAATATTATCCCAAGACGATGATTGCCAAGGGGCTGGAGTACGTGCCCTTTGCGGGGTTGCGCAGCTACGATCCAGCCGGCACACAGTTTGACATCGCCCAGGCGCATATCGCCAACGTGCGTGAAGGCTACAACCAATCGGGCTGGGAGCAGCCGCGCTGGATCAATCACATATCGATCCGTGCCGACGATCCGTCAAGAGCAGCGGAATTCTACGAGAAAGTATTCGGGCTCAAGGAAGCGGAGACTTACCGTGACGACGGCACGATCTGCATGACCGACGGCAAAGTCAAACTGCTGCTCCGCCCGCGCGATCAAACCTTATACCGCGGGCTGCGCGAAGGGCTCGACCACATCGGTTTCAAAGTCGAAAGCTTGGAGCGCGTCAAAGAAGATCTGGCGGCCTTTGCCGCCGCGGAAGCGGAATCGGCTGACGGAAAATTCGGGGTCGGCGGCAACGGCAAGAAGAACACGGAAGACTTTCAACGCTGCTGTTTGGGCCAGCACTTCACCGCCGATCCCGACGGCGTATTCATCGATATGGCGGAATGAGTAGTGAGTTTAGCCGGACAATCTGTCGCCACGGCGAGAAACGATAATACGGGCGACTAACCCGCTAATTCGCCAGACGTTTGGTGTAAAACTTGATGAGCCGTGACTCGATCCCACGCCGCGGTCAATTGAGCGTGCGCGGCGGAGCTTCCGACTCGATGTCGAGTGGTGCAGCGCCCAAGCGCAGCAGATTAACCAGCATTTGCTCGCGATCTTTCAAGTCGATCGCTTCCAGCAGCGCCTGCTTTTCCGCCGGATGAAACGGCAATGACACCGCAAGCAGATTGACTAATTCCAAGTCGGAAAACTTCTCGGCTTGGTCCGGCCGCACTTGCATGCCATGGGCCTTGCCGTAGGTCGCAAGTGCGGCCAAAACCACGGATCGATCACACTGCCAGTTTTGTTCCAAGCGCGCGTCGGGAAACTCTTGATAGGACGCTTTGACCCGACGATAACCGCGCTGGAACTTCAGTTCCTCGCTAAAGCGAAAGCGGTTAACGCCCTTCAGCTGGAGGAAGTAGCGCCCATCCGGCAATTTTTCCCACTTCTCGATGTAGCCGGCGCAGCCGACTTTGTACAAGTCCGGCGCCGAACTGTCGGCTCCGGGTTGCGGGCCGCGATTGTCGTTCTGTGGCGTGAACGGCTGAATCATCCCGAAAATCTTGTCGCCGTCGAGCGCGTCTTCGACCATGGCGCGATAGCGCCGCTCGAAAATATGCAGCGGCAAAACGGTGCCCGGCAACAGCATGACGCCGGTCAATGGAAACACCGCCAGGATATCCGGAAGTGGCATTTGCGGAACGGTCATCACCATGAGTGATCCCTCGTTATAATTTTCTTATAGAGCAATGCTCTTGGGGGGTCAAGGTTAAAGCGGCGCCGGGATGCGCGCATTCAGCACGGCCCTTGCATTGTGCACCGAGGGTATTTTACTTTGACACAACTGATTTGACTTTCAGCGCAGCAAAGATTCGAGGTGAGAGAAGATGGCCGAATTTGCCCCGATGGAGATCGACCGCGCCAAGCAGTTTTTGACTCAGCACCACTGGGGCATTCTAGCGACCCGAAGAAAAAACGGCGGGCTACAAATGTCACCGATAACGGTCGGCCTCGATAGCGAGGGCCGCGCCGTAATCAGCAGCCGGGAGACAGCATACAAGGTAAAAAACCTGCGGCGCGATCCGCGCGCCGCGCTCTGTGCGATCACCCCGACCTTTCACGGCGAAGGCTGGGTTCAGATCAACGGTAAGGCCGAGATTTTGTCACTCCCACACGCGTTGGACACGCTGGTCTCTCTGCAGCGCCAAGTCTACGGTGAGCGCAAGAGCTGGCCGGAGTTTCACGAGCGCATGGTTCGAGAGAAACGTGTGATCATTCGGATCATGATTGATAGCGTCGGCCCGCGGGTGCGCGGCTAAGCCGAATTTAACTTTTTATGCTTTGGCCAAACTCCAGTCTGCGCGTCGCGGGAGCCATGGTGTGGCTCGGCTTCGTCATGGCTATTCTTTGCGCGATTTCCCTGCGTCCGCCGGCCATCGGTGCGAGTATCGAGCCGTACCACACCGGTGAACTGTTGGTCGCCACCGACGAAATGAAGGATCCGCGCTTTGCTGAGTCGGTGATCTATATTGTCAAACATGACGCCGACGGCGCACTCGGGCTGGTGATCAATCGGCCTCTGGCGAAAGGACCCGTAGACGATCTCCTCAAAGGCATGGGCGCAAAGCCGCAAGGCTCGAAGCTTGAAATCACGCTCCACTACGGCGGGCCGGTGAACAGCCACCAGGGTTTTCTACTGCACAGCGACGACGTGACGTTGGATAGCTCGATGCGCGTAAACGGCGGTATTGCCATGACCGCGGACGTCCGGATGATCACGGCAATCGCGACAGGCAAAGGTCCGCGTCAGTTTCTTTTCATGCTTGGCTATGCCGGCTGGGCGCCGGGGCAGTTGGAAATAGAGCTCAAGGCGAAGTCATGGTTCACGGTTGCGGCTGATAAGGCGCTGATTTTTGGCACCGACGCGGACAAGAAATGGCAGCAGGCGACCGACAAACGACAAATTCCGACATAACGAAATGACCACGACAAGCTGCTCCGAACCCGTACCGTCAAAACAAGGAATCCTATGAAACTAACGATCGACAAGGGTTCGGTAATTGCCGATCAAGCCCTCTCTCACGCTCACGCCAACAAGATCCGCCCGCTGTGTGTCGCCGTGTTCGACGCCGGTGGAAATTTGAAAGCGCTCAAGCGCGGCGACGGCGCAAGTATCTTGCGGCCTAACATCGAGGTGAGCAAGGCCTGGGGCGCGATCGGCATGGACGAGTCGAGCCGCCATTTGGGTAATCGACTCAAGGAAATGACAGCGTTCCTAGGCGCGCTCTCCGATACGAGCGGCGGCAAGGTCGTTCCAGTGGCCGGCGGCGTTCTGATCATGGAGGCTGACGAAATTATCGGCGCTGCGGGTACCAAAGCGGCCGGCTTTGAATACAAAATCTAGCGGTTTACCAATCAGGAGGCCTAATGAAAATCACCCGTCTTTATACCGGCACCGATCAAAAATCTCACTTTGACGACATCGAGCTGCAGTTCGGTGGCAACCAACCGATGTTGACCACTGATCCCCGCGCGGCCAGCAGCGCGGTGTTTCGCTGCGCGCCGGCCGGACTATTTCTCGAGCGCCATCCGGCGCCGCGCCGCCAGTTTCTTGTGACCCTCTCCGGGTCCTGGGAAATCGAGGCGAGTCATGGCGCGAAGCGCGTGTTCAAAGTCGGCGACGTGATGCTCGCCGACGACACCACCGGCGAGGGCCACACCTCCCGCGTGTTGGGCTCTGAGGCCCATGTGTTTATGACCGTGCCGTTGGTGGATTAAATCTCGTAAACGAGCACGTGCCAAAACGATCCGACGTTGAACTCTTGAACGATGAACTTTTGAACAAAACGGGTCGTTCAAGGTTCAATGGTTCAACGTTTAAGGTAAAGTCCTCGGAAAATACAACATGGGTCATTGAGGAGAAGAAATGCTGCGCATCGCCGTTCCTGATCTGGTTTCGAACTCGTACTTCCCCATCATTGCCGCCGTCGAAATGGGATTTTTCAAACAAGAAGGCTTCGAGGCGTCAGTGGACTTGCTGTTTCCGATTCCCAAGACCTTCGAGGCGCTACGCGACGGTGACTTTGACTTCGTCGTCGGCTCGGCCCATGCGACGTTGCTGGCCTTTCCAAACTGGCAAGGCGCCAAGCTGCTCGCCGCCTGCGGCCAACACACCTACTGGTTTCTGGTCATCCGTAGCGATCTCAACCCTAAGCGTGGCGATCTGAGCATCGTTAAAGGTTTGCGCATCGGCGCTGCGCCCGGTGTGAATCTAAGTTTGCAGCGCATGCTGGTTGAAGCCGGCATCGATCCGGAGACAAATGGCGTCCAGATCATGCCGATTCCCGGCGCTGCAGGTCCGAACGTCTCCTTCGGTCTCTCCGCGGCGAAGGCCCTGGAAGACGGCAAGCTCGACGGATTCTGGGCCAACGGCATGGGCTGCGAAGTGGCGGCGCGCCGGGGAGTCGGCACCATGGTGCTCGACGTGCGCCGCGGCGATGGGCCGCCCGCGGCGCGTGATTATACTTTTTCCGCGCTGGTCGCCACAGACAAGCGCATCGAAAGACAGCCCGAGTCCGCCAGTGCGGCTATTCGCGCGCTCATCAAAGCACACCATGCGCTCAAAGAAGATCCCAGCCGTGCCACCGCGGTCGGCAAGAAGCGCTTTCCACCGTCGGAAGCTGAGCTTATCGCCGAGTTGGTCCGCCGCGATCTCCCCTACTACGATCCGACGATCTCGGAACAAAAAGTCACAAGCATGAATCGATTTGCCCAAGCCATCGGTCTCTTGTCTGCTCCAGCTCGTTACGAGGACGTGGTGGCCACCCAGTTTAGCCATCTGTGGCGTGAACCCATGTGACCTACGCTATAGATCCTCGAAACCGCGTGTCCTGCTGATCGATCCGCCGATCTACGATTTCTGGCTAAAGCCTATGGCCGGTTGCCGGCCGGCTGGGAGGCCAAGCCATCCTGCACAAGGCGGTGTGCGGCGCCTCCAAGTAAATATCCACCTCCCAACACGAACAATGCTCGATTCATTAATCCCGCGCTGGCGCGTCTAATGATCGATGCCGGTTTCAAAAATTTCTATCTCGGTTTTGAGAGTGGCGCCTATCCCGGGCAAAAAAGACCGGGGGTAAGGTCTACTCGAACACGTTGGTCGATGCGATGGCAAACCTGATCGAAGTCGGCGCCGATCCAATGCGACTGCGCGCCGATTTGATCGTCGGCCACCCCAATGGCGACGAACAAAGCCCCGAGGACTTAATCTACTTTGACTACAATCTCGGCGTCAGAGCCGTGCTTTTGGAGTTTTTGCCCATTCCGGCACTCCCGGACGGTAAATTTCGCCGTCACTGGCTCGACCTGAACGGGTCGTTCTGGCACAATAGCAGCACATTCGTCGTCCAAGAGCTCGGCTTCGGCGAACTCAATCCGTTAAAGACCTGGCTACCCGTTGAATCAGCGCTTCGGGCTGGCCAAAATAGAGGCGGACACCGCACCGGCAACTGAAACCGAGCGAGCCGCCAACTAACTTGCCGTGAGTGGTTTTGCAACCCCACCGTTAAAAAGGGAACTTTTCTTTGAAGAATCAGTCTAATCCTGCGGAATCGATGGAGTCCGACTCAATCAACGACGCGACCTGCGTCCGGCGGATTCAGCGCGGTGACACAGATGCCTTCGAAATTTTGGTGCGACGGCATGAGAAGGCGATATTCAATCTTGTCTACCGCATGCTCGGCGATTATGACGACGCCGCGGAAACCGCCCAGGAAGTGTTTTTATCGGCGTACCGCGCCATCGGCCAATTTCGCGGCGATGCGAATTTTTCCACTTGGCTGTATCGCATCGCGCTCAACCATGCCAACACCCGGCGCAAGAGTGTGAATACGCGCCAGCACCGGCTGGTGCCTATAGAAAACACCGAACTGGTCAACGACACGCAACTGGGACCGGCGGAATCTTTAGAAAAGAAGGAAATTCGCGAGCGCGTGCAGCAGGCATTGAACGACCTGGAACCGGAGGACGCCACGGTAATTCTTTTGCGAGACTTGCAAGATACTCCCTACGAAGAAGTCGCCCGAGTGCTTAACGTTCCCGTAGGCACCGTGAAATCCCGGCTGCATCGGGCGCGTCAGGCGCTCAAAGCGCGACTCGCGCTGCATTTCTACGCCGGAAGGAAGGCCGTATGAATTGCCAGCAGGTCCAAACGCAGCTCTCCGAGTATCTGGACAAAACCCTCGACACGATCCACTTGAAAAGCATTGAGAACCACTTGCTCTCCTGTGTGCTCTGCCGCGCCGAAGCCAAGAGCTTAGCGGACTGCATTGGGCAGGTTCGCGATCTCCCGGTGGTCGAGCCGCCGCCGGGATTTGCCCAGCGGGTTATGGCGCACGCGAGAGAGAGCCAGATCAAGCCATCGATCTGGCGCCGTTTTTTTTCGGGCGTCAATTTCACCGTACCGGTTCAGGCAAGCGCCGTAGTTCTGATCGCGCTCTTCGCCGTATTGTTGTACCAAAGAGAAACCTCGCCTCAGAAGAGCGACAGTGCCGACGTGACAGCACGGTTACCCGCCGCGCCAACACTAACAAAAGAAGAAGCTATTTCGCTCACCGACGCTGCGCAATCGAGTCCGGCGGCATCGTTAAGCTCTGGACAAACAAATGGGGAGGACAAGTCTAGCGCTGAGCTCTATCGTCAATCGGCCGCGCAAGAGAAGTTCAAGCAGGGCACCGATGTGGCGGTTTTCAAAGACAGTGCGCAGACTGCGTCTCAGTCCATCGCTGGCGCTAAAACGGAAAAGCCTCTGGGAGATGCCCTTGAAGCACCGCGCCGCGCGCCGATTCAGGCCCAAGCGGTGGCGACCGGTCGGGAGTCGATACGGCCGAGCGCCGAAGCCTTGGGCGGTCGGAGCGTTATAGGCGATTTGGATCAACCTCTGTTCCGCACGCCCTTCACCGCGGAACAGGCTCTGTCGCCGCTGAGTGAGCCGGCTTCGGATATCGAGTTTATCGTCCGGCGCCGCTCCCCGGAGCGGCGCGACCGAAAGGCAAGCCCTGTCGATGAGCCATTGCGCAAGCGCAGCGAAACCGACAGTGCAATGCCGGCGGCTAAATTGGCAGCGCCACAAACAGGCTCGATAGTTGAAATTCGCTGGTTTATGGTGCCGGCGGATCGCTACGAGCAATTCAAAAAAGTATTGGCAGCCGAAACCACCGTAGAATCGGAAAAGTCCTCGGTCGGCGCGGAAAAGGAGATCGCCCTGAAGTCCGCCAGAGATCTCATCATCAAAGTAATGATCTTATCACCTGCGGAGCGTTGATCTGTCCCGCGCCTCTCTGCCTGCGATCTATCCTGCTGTCCTCTTTGTCCGAGTCACCCGACAAACAACGTAAACTTTGCACCGTTTAGGTTAGTCAGCGGTTTGGGTCTGAGCAGGCGGCGATCAAACGATAAAACGCGTTGGGCGATTTCCCAATTCACAGGCGGCAACGGACTGAGCTGGCGGATTCGTTCGAGACTAAAAAATTCTGCGTGATCGACTTCATGGTCATCGGCCCTGGGCTCACCGCGGATCGGCTTCAAGAGCAGCACGACGTATATCCCGTTGCCGCTCTCCGGATCGTAACGGCTGCGCAACCCGAGCACCGCTTCAACTTCCGCGGTCACACCCGCTTCCTCTTGCACTTCGCGTACCACCGCTTGCTCGATGGTTTCATCGGGCTCGATAAAACCGCCCGGCAACTGCCAGTTGCCGCGCCCGTGACGCGACGCTCGCCGGACCAGCAACAAGGTCCCGTCACGCACCACCGCGCCGCCGACGCCTATGCTATACCCGCTGCTATAACGGACAGGAATCGCCATAGTGATTAACCCGGGAGTTGAAAGAGTTCTTTAACATTTTGCCAACGGATCGACTCCTCGGCCTGAGCCGAAATATTTGGATTCTCTCTGAGCAGGAGCACGTCTTCGAACTTCATCCTGCCACCCGGATCATCGTGCGGATAATCCGTCGCAAAGAGAAACCGTTCGGCGCCGAGAAACTCGATGGCCGCGGCCAGCTGCAAATTCTCGGCTACGTCGTATATAAAAGCCAGGTAATGATTAAGTCAAGGTTTAGCGCAAAGGGGCAGCGAGCAGCGGAATACGATGCTGAACCGAATCACCCAGCGTCGCCGACGCGCAAGCGGAATATTGTCGTTTGCGCGTCGTGTCAGATAACAAACAACAAGGGATAAGTCTAGAAACTATTGTTCATGACGGTAACGACGATCCTGACCGGAATTCCACCAATCGTTGCCCCAGCCCCACCAGTTCTGGTCATTGCGTCGCCAGCGGTCGCGATTGTCGTATCGACTGCCGTAGCGATAGCGCCCACGATCGCCCCGCAGATCGCTGTACCCGTCCCAAATCTCGCGCTGATCCTGATTGATCTCTCTTAAATCGGCGCGAATCTCGGCTTTTTTTCGTTCAATCTGAGCGCGACTAGCGCCGCGGCGGTAGAGCCGGCGTAGATCGGCACGATCCCGTTCAAGCTCTCGCTGATCTCGGCGCAATTCGGCCCAATCGCTACGATTATCCCGCCTCGCTCTCTCAGTCCGAGTCGTTTCATGTTTGGCGTGGCGCGCGTAATCGTCCGCTTGCGACAGGTCCGGCATGGCGAAACCGACCATTGAAAAAAGGCCAAAAGCGGCCAGCGTAACCGATGTTTTTTTATTCATAGGAATGGCCTCCTTGAAGCTTTAGACGGCGTCGTTAAACAAACGTTACAAAGTTCAACCATTTCTTAGGCTGCTTTGAACTCGTTGGAAGCGACTAGAGCCCGATCCATCGGAACGGGGCCAGCGTGATTGACCGCCCGGCTTGTTTGCAATAGATTACCAATAAGAAAGTAGTTGCATCACTGGGCAATTTTGACTTCGCGCTGCCAGTGGCGAAACCGCCAAAGGAAACCCAATGGAAAAGCCAGCACAACCTAGCGGCGAGCAGCTGCAGCGCCTCGACGCCGCCTGCCGGGAGCGCGGCATTCCGGTGACGGTGCAGCGCCGGGCGATTCTCACGGCATTGCTTGAACGCCACGATCATCCCACCGTCGACCAGATTTATGTCGACGTGAAAGCTCGCATTCCCGGGCTATCCCGCACCCCCGTTTACCGCAACCTGGAAGCCCTGACCGACCTCGGGTTGGCGCGGCGGACCAACCATTTTGCGGCTTTCGCCCGCTTCGACGGCAACCTCGATCAACACCATCATTTGGTCTGCACAAAATGCGGCAAGGTGAAGGATTTCAAGGACTCCGGCTTAGCGTTGGCCGCACTCCCCGACTGCCGTCGGGCCGGATTCGCCGTGCAAGACTATTCGGTGTATTTTGAGGGCCTGTGCGGTAGCTGCAAGCGTTCTAACGGCTCCGCGAAGCGAAAAAAATCAAAAAACCGCGCAACACACCGCAACCGAGTGCAAATTTAGCGCTGCGGAGGAATCGACCGTGACCAACAAACCCGCATATGACCCGACCGACCCCCGCTATTACAACGAAAAAGATCTCCGCTCCGAGGTCGAGCGAATCTTCGGCCTATGCGCCGACTGCCGCATGTGCGTCAAGTATTGCGGCAGCTTTCCGAAAATGTTCGACGCCATCGACAATTACTGCACCGAAGGCAAATACGCCGAGGTCGACACTAAGAAATTAAAAACCGAAGACCTCGACAAAGTCGCCGACCTCTGCTTTCAATGCAAGCTTTGCTACATCAAGTGCCCCTACACACCGGGGGATCACGAGTGGGCAATCGATTTTCCGCGTTTAATCGCGCGCGCCAAAGCGCAGAAAGTAAGAAAGAACGGTTCGCCGCCGCTCGACAAGCTGCTCGGCAATCCCGACCTGGTCGGCAAACTGGGGACGGCAACTGCGCCACTGGCAAATTGGGGCAACGAAAATAGCTTTAACCGCCAGCTCATGCATACCGTGGTGGGAATTCACAAGGACAAGAAACTCCCGCCCTTCGCGTCAAAAACCTTCGCCCGGCAATTTGCCCGGCACCGCAAAACGCCCGAAGGCGAGCCTGCGGCGAGGATCGCCTTCTATTCGACCTGCTACGTCAACTACAACCAGCCGGAGATAGGGGTGGATACTCTGTCTGTCATGGCGCACAACAACGTCGACGTCGTCTTTGCGTACGAGCGCTGCTGCGGCATGCCGCTTTGGCATAACGGTGACATGGACAGCGCGATTGCGGCGGCGAAAGCCAACCTCGCGGGCCTGATCCGCCATGTGGACGACGGCCGCCAGATCATTGCCACCAACCCGACCTGTTCGCAGATGATCCGCGTCGAATATCCTCGACTGTTGGGCACCGAGGACGCGAAGAAAGTCGCGGCCCAGACCCTGGACCCGATGCAATTTCTGGCTAAACTAGCGGGTGAAGGGAAACTCAAGAAAGATTTCAAATCCAGCGCCGGCGAGCTTAGCTATCACATGCCCTGCCATCTGCGCGCGCAGAATATCGGCTACAAAACTCGCGATGTCCTCTCCCTCTTACCGGACACCAAGGTCAAAGTGGTCGAAGAATGTTCCGGACACGACGGCACCTGGGCCATGAAGAAAGAAAATTTCGAGCAATCGCTAAAGTACGGTGGGCGGGCTTTCGCCCAAATGGCCGAGGGCGATCCTAGGGTTACTTGCTCCGATTGCCCGCTGGCGGCGATCCAGATCGAGCAAGCCAACGGGCGCCAGCCGCTCAATCCGATGCAGATCCTTGCCAAGAGTTACCGCGGTGAAGCGATTGGCTAGCGTCGGTCAATCGTTCACGCCGCTCGGGGATCGCAACCGCGCCGGTCGCGTGCCAGACCGCAGGCAAGGGCGACCTCGTCGCGATAATCGATCCAATAATCCAACGCTTCTTTCATGGTTCGCACGACTGCGCCCCGTCGCAACGGCACCACATGATCGACGACGTCCCTCCATGCCGCGGCGCGATGGTGCCCCTCCACCTCGCGATGCGCCTTGGTCAGAGCCAACTTGTCGAGCGGTAAACCGTAGTATTTGACCAGTGGATGTTCTACCAGTGGCATCTCGTTCTGATTTTCCGGCGCCAAGGCGGTCCGCTCGTCGGACGAGCCCTCGACAAAAATGGTCACGATTGCCACCGCGATATCCCAGCCGTAATGTTGGGTCGCTTCGTCGAGAAAATGGCGGTAGCGCTTGGCCGCCGGCAGCAATTGGATATGCTCGAAGCGTTCGAGATCCATGCCCAAGCCGCGCGGATATTCCAGAAACAATTGCGGATGAGGGCTGCCCGCAACCAATCGTCCGGTTTCTTCTTCGTACAAATTTTCCGCTAAACTTCTCCTAATCGCCGCGACCGGACAACGCACAAAGGCTCTGCCGACCAACACCGGAAAGTCGCGGACGTAGGTTTCGTATTCCTGTTCAAAATGAATATGCAGGCGCTCTCCGGGCACCAACCCAGAGGTGAACATCGGCCAGGCCCAGTGTTTCTTCTGCTCCATAACGCCGAGCATTTGTTCGCGAAAAATTTCCCTATCCATGAACGTCCCTTTCTCTAAGGCGATTGATTCATTGATTTAGAAAGCAACGAATATGCCAAACTCTAAAAGCGCGAACTTATAAGAATTGAGCCATGAAGGGCTAAAGGCAGAGTGGTCGGTCCTCCGGATGATCGGTGAAAATCGGGCTGCTTTGCCGCCGCTTCACCAAGGGAATCTAGATCGCTGAAGAACTTGGTAATGGTGCAGCGGCAAGGGCACGGATCCGGCCAGACACAACCTGCGAATCGGCCGGCAGCAGTCGGTGCTGGCTTGACAACCCTATTGTCTAACGTGACGCAACGACGTGACCTTCGCCATGCCGGCAGCGTGCCCCTCGCTACAAGCGGGCTTGAGTCGCGGATGTGAGATCGGGCGAATGATTCTCTGCGCTTTATCTCGACGGTGAATTTTCCTAGGCCACTTTTGTCCGCATGGTGACGAACTCTTCCGCCGCGGTCGGGTGAATACCGATGGTAGCGTCGAACTGCGCTTTGGTGGCACCGCAATTAAGCGCCACTGCGAGTCCCTGGATGATCTCGCCGGCGTCGGGACCCACCATGTGGCAGCCAAGGACCCGATCGCTGGACTGATCGACGACTAACTTCATCATCGTGCGTTCATCGCGGCCGCTGAGCATATGTTTGAGTGGCCGGAAGGAAGACTTGTAGATATCGACTTTGAAGTTGCCCTGTCGGGCTTCTTGTTCCGTCAGACCGACCGTGCCGCAATTGGGCGTGCTGAATATCGCCGTCGGCACGTTGAGATAACTGGGCCGCAGCGGCTTGTTGTTGAACAAAGTGTTTGCCACCGCCATCCCTTCTGCGATGGCAACGGGGGTGAGCATCATCCGATCGGTGCAGTCGCCGATGGCGTAAATACTGTCCACGCTGGATCTCAGATACTCGTCCACGACCACGGCGCCGTTGGCCTTGAGCGTGACGCCGGCTCGCTCCAGCCCCAGGTCGCCGGTCTTAGGCTCACGTCCAGTCGCGTAAAGGATCTGTTTGGCTTCGATGACGCTGCCATCCGTCAAGGTCGCCTTGAGCAAGTCGCCGACCTTATCGATTCGCCGAATATCGACTCTAAATCGCAAATCGACGCCGCGCTTGCGCATCTCGTCTGCCAGCGTCAAGCGAATATCGTCGTCGAAACCGCGCAAGAAGAGTTCACCGCGGTAGAGCTCGGTGGTTTGCGCGCCCAGTCCATGGAAAATACCGGCGAACTCGACGCCGATGTAACCGCCGCCGACAATGATCACCTTTACCGGCAGCGATGGCCAATAGAAAGCCTCGTTGGAAGTCACCGCGTGCTCTGCGCCGGGGATGTTCGGCACCATTGGCCAGCCGCCCACCGCGATGAGAATATATTTTGCCGTGACTTTTTTTCCGTCCACGGCGACGGTATGCGGGTCGATGACTTCGGCGTGCGCTTCAAGAATCGCCACCCCCGAGTCGCCGAGCAACTTACGATAGACGCCGTTGAGCCGGCTGATTTCTTTGTTCTTGTTGGCAATTAATGTCGCCCAATCGAAGCGCCGTTCCCCGACGGACCAGCCGAATCCGGCGGCATCGGCAAAATCCTCGCTGTAGTGGGAAGCGTAGACTAAAAGTTTTTTTGGAATGCAGCCGACGTTCACGCAGGTACCGCCGAGATACCGCTCTTCGGCCACCGCCACCTTAGCTCCGAATGCCGCCGACACCCGGCTGGCACGCACGCCGCCGGAGCCGGCGCCAATGGTGAAGAGATCGTAATCAAAATGGGCCATAGAGAATCGCCTTTTACCCTTAAAAGCTTGTTGGGCATAAAAAGTAGCATCCGCGAAGGTAAAAGTCTCGCGCCGCCTTTGACAGACTCGGTGTATTTATGAACAATGGCGAAATTTCCGTCCGTTAGAGAATAGCATCGCCATGCCACAAGCCGCTGTTGAAACCGTCTCGGGGAGCGAACGTCTGCGCCAAGCGCTGAGCGCATTGCGCCACCGCAATTACCGGCTTTACTGGTTCGGCCAGCTGTCTTCAGTGTTAGCGCAGAACATGGAAGGCGTGGCACAAAGCTGGCTCGTGCTCGAGCTCACCGATTCGCCGTTGCTGCTCGGCTTGACCGGTTTGACTTTTGCCACGCCGACCATCGCGTTGACCCTTCTCGGCGGCGTGATCGCCGACCGGGCCGACCGCCGGCGCATCATGATTCTTTCTCAAAGCGCCTCCGCTTCGATGTTTCTCATGCTCGCGACTTTGATCGTCACCGAATGGGTCGCGCTCTGGCATGTGATGGCCTTGGCCTTCGTCTCCGGCTGCGTGCGCGCCTTCGATCGGCCGAGCCGTATGGCGCTCTTACCGCAGATGGTGTCCAAAGAAGATATTCCGAATGCTGTCGCGGTGGGTGGCACGATCTGGCAATTGAATCGCCTCGTCGGTCCCGCCGTCGCCGGCATGCTGATTTATTTGATCGGCATTGGACCGACCTATTATTTTTGTTTCGCCGCTTCGCTCAGCGCAGTAACTCTCTGGCTGGGTATCCGCCTGACCGCGGCGCCGTCCGCGACTTCGACCGGCGGCATCGTGCGCCATATGGCCGAAGGGCTCAACTTCATTCGCAAGAATGAAATTTACAACACCTTTATCGGCATGATCTTTTTCAACAGCGTGTTCGGGATGTCCTATCTGATCTTAATGCCGGTATTCGCGCGCAACGTACTCGACGTCGGCTCTCAAGGATTCGGCTTTCTGCAGAGCGCGGGCGGTGCCGGTGCGCTCATCGGCGTGCTCGCAGTGGCGTGGTTCTCTCACTCGCGGGCCAAGGGCCGCCAGGCGGTCTTTGGCGCCACGGCCTTCGGCATGTTGCTGATCGCCTTCGCGCTGTCCAATTCCTACCAACTGTCTTTATTTCTCGCCCTTGCGCTCGGCGCCGCCAGTCAATTCTACATGACGACAATCAGCACCGTCTTACAGGTCAATCTGCCCAATCAACTGCGCGGCCGCGTCATGGGCATCTACGGTCTCGCTTGGGAACTCATGCCGGTAGGCGGTTTGATAGCAGGGGCCATCGCGGAGTTCGCCGGCGCCCCGGTCGCGGTCGGCTTCGGCGGCTTCATGGTCGCGGCCATGGCGATAATCGTCGTATTGTATCGCCCGGCCATTCGCAGCTTGGAACAATAGAGCATCCTGTGTTAGACCAAAATCTCGACTGATAAACCGATGGCCGAGAAAAAAGCCAAGAAGAAAGCAGGCCCGCCACGCAAGCGCCGTAAACTTGCCGGCCATGCCACCGGCCTAACGGCGAAAGAGCTGCCAACAACTTCGCCGCCGAGCGACATTGAAGAGTTAAAAGACGCGATTGAAACGGACGGCGGCAAGATTCTGGCAAGCTACCGTGAACCGTTCGGCGGCCATTGGCTGGTGCTGGCCGGGCTGCCCATCGATCAGGTCGAGCCGACTCCCTATCAGCGCAATCTTTCCGACGCCCATGTACGCAAGCTCGAAGTCGTCATCGCCAAGCTTGGCCGCTTTCTCGATCCCATAATCGTCGTCCGCAAGGAAAGAAAAGATAGCGTCACGCGTTACTGGACGCCCAATGGCAATCACCGTTTGTCCGCCATGAAAACCCTCGGCGCCAGAAGTATCGTAGGTCTGGTCGTGCCGGAAACGGCCACCGCCTATCAAATTCTCGCGCTCAACACGGAAAAGGCGCACAACCTGCGCGAACGCGCTCTCGAAGTGATTAAAATGTACCAGGAGCTGACGACGTTCGACGACGCCACTGAAGAAACTTATGCGCTGGAGTTCGAAGAGGCCGCCTTGATCACCCTGGGCCTCTGCTACCTGGAATACGGCCGCTTCAGCGGCGGCGCCTACCATCCGATTCTCAGACGGTCCGACCAATTTATTAAAAAGCCGCTCAGAGGAGCCCTCGTAATTCGCCAGGAACGCGCCAAGAGGCTGATGAATCTCGATAAAACCGTCGTCGCCAAAGTCGATGCGCTCAAGGCCAAAGGCCTGACGAGCCCCTATTTGAAAAGTTTCGTCGTCGCGCGCATCAATCCGACCCGCTTCCGTCCCAAAGACGCCGCGCCGCTTAGTTTCGACGAGGTGATGGATCGTATGACCACAGCGGCCGACAAAATGAATGTCGAAAAAATTAGGGTGGAAGATTTGGCAAAATCAGGCGGCGCGCCAGAGGAAGCGGCTTAGTCGACCGGGTTTGCTTTTTTAAAGACCCTTTTGCGGCAAAGTTCTAAAGCTCAGCCACCGGTGCTCAAAACTGGAAACCCGCAACCGTTAGCCCGGCCAGCCCGCTACACCCGAGGATAGGTCGGCACCATCTCCGGCCGATAAGTCCATTGTTTGAGGGGCATTCCCGCCGCGAGATTTTTCAGCTCCCTTTCCCAAATCTTTCGTAGCAAAAACACGCCCCGATCGCTACGGCCGAGATGTTCGTTGCTGCGCACCGCGATCGCGCCTTGGCCGGTTTGGGCAATTTCATCTTCCAGCATCACGAAGTCGATGCGCTTGGGGTCCACCTCGCTCAGATGGAGCTTGCCCGCGAGGATCGCTCGCACTAACTCGGGCCTCTCCGCTTCCGCCTTGACGCGCAGCTCGCGCCGCGCTTCAATCCAAGCCCGGCCGCGCTCGCCGGTCAGTGGGATCGCCCGCACCTCGAAGTGAATGTGATTTTCATCGTCCACCGGGACTTTGAAGACCATGACATCCGCGCGCTTGATCACCGAATCGACCACCTGGCCGTTGATAAAATTGATGTTCGGCATGCCGAAGAAAAAAGTCAGGTCCTTGCCGTCGGGATATCTGACGTAGCGTTTAATGCCCCAGTCGGACTCCTCTACGGTAATGATCGGGTCGCCGAGCACGACGTGATCGTCGGCCGTATCCCGGTGCCGCTGATGCACGAAGCGCACATGGGCGTTGTCGAGCGAGTTGTCAAGGTTGTTAAAGTAGTTGCAAATCCGCCTGAGCCCGGCCACGTCCAGCGAGATCTCGGCAACTTCGAATCTCGGATAGCGCGGAAGCGGCGGCGGCGCCCCTTCGCCCAGAAAGGCGAAGATCAGGCCGATGTCTTCCTTGACCGGATAACTGGGGATGCGAATTTTTTCGGCGAAGGACTGTCTCTCCGCCGGCTGTTCGACGCATTGCCCCGCTCCGTCATATTTCCAGCCATGGTAAAAGCATCGGATGCACTCGCCTTCCACCGTGCCCACCGAGAGCTGCGTGCCGCGGTGGGCGCAACGCGCCCCGATTAAATAAGGCGCGCCGCTGGCGCCGCGATAAAGCGTAAAATCTTCGCCGAGGATCCGGACGGGAAAGGGACGGCCGGCTAAGAGCTCATGCGAGCAAGCCACCGGCTGCCAGAACAGGCGCAGATAACGGCCGGCCAGAGTTTCCGGACCGGTGTGCACTATCTCGCTAAAATCCATCATTCACCTCTCACTCATTTGGCAGCGAGTTTTTGCTAGGTGTCGAGCATGCTCGGATGAAACATCTCCTCCGGTTTGAATCTTCGAGAAACCAACCCCTGCCGCAATGCGTATTCGAGCATTTTGTCGACTTCCGGACGAGATTTGTTGAACCCCCAAACATAGGGATCGGCACCGGCAATGGCGCGCTCCTCTTCCCATAACGAGCGATACCACAATCCGGTCATGTGAACGCGCTGGCGCTCGAGCCAGCGGTAACATTCCTGCTTCGATTCCTGCCAGGCGTCGAACATGCTCGCCGCCACCCAGGGATATTTTTCCAGCACTGCGGTCTTAATCAACAAGGTGTGCTGGATCGGAAAAAACCCGGTCTTCCTGAAATATTTTCTTTCCTCTTCGGTGTAGTTGGGCAGCAAGAAATCGATATCCGGGTGGCCGAAAGGCGCCCAGGTTTCCGTCGTAATACCGGCGTCTATTTGTCCCGCGATGAGCAAATCGTGCAGCTTGGCGCCCTGCGGCGCGACCTCCAGCTTGAGCCAGGGCGGCGCTTGCCAGCGGCCGATCTTTTCGTGCCAGTTAGCAACCCAAGTAATCGATTTGAGATCGACGCCGTATTCTTCTTCCAAGATCCCGCGGGCCCACAGCGCCGTGGTGGTAAACCAGGTCTGAACGCCAATCCGTTTGCCGTTGAGTTCTCTCGGCGCACGAATGCCGGCGCGCTTGTTGACGTAGATATACGAATGGCGAAACATGCGTTTGACGAAGATCGGGATCGCCGTGAAGCCAAGCGATTTTTGCTCCAGATCGGCCATGTAGATGCCGGTGAAAAACTCGGCGATGTCGAATTTCCCGGCGCGCGCGTCGCGTTGCCGGCTGCGGTCATCGGAGTTGACGTCAATGGTCAGATCGATGTCGCGCGGCTTGACGCGCCCATCGATGAGCGCCTGGCTGCGGTCGTACAGCGCGCAAGTCATGCCGAGTTTCAACGCCATCTTAATTTCGCATATCCCTTCGTGTTCTTAACCCCTGGCCAGCCTATGGCCCGGGTTTCCAGCCCTGCGCCTGGATCTCTGCAATCGCTCTTCGGGTTAAAGAAAAATCAAAGATTTTTGACATCGGCGGCGCTTCTTTGAGATTGAGTCGCCTAAGCACGTGCTCGACCGCTTTGTTTTGAGTCTCCAGACTAAGAGTTCCATCCTGAGTCATGGACGGCCGCACCACTTGATCGTAGGCCTTAGCCGCCACGGCATCATTGACCCGAAGATAGCGGGCGACGATAGGAATCGTGCCGGCACGATTTTCCTTGATGTACCGAAACCCCTTGTAGGTGCCGCGCAAGAACTTTTCAAGCTGCGCCGCGTCCGATTGCAGCGAAGCGTCTCTGACCAGCACGCTGCCTTGCAATTCAACCAGGTCCTGTTTCGGTAACGCCACCAACTCGCGGAAGCCCGCCTCCTCGGCTTTAAACGTGACCGGCGGCGAAAGCATCGCCGCATCGACGACGCCGTTCTGCAGGCCTGCAAAGATCGTCGGCATCACGCCGAGGCTCAACACGGTCACGTCGCGCTTGGGGTCGAGACCGTTTAGTCTCAGAATCTCCCGCATTAGGGAATCCGGACCGCTGCCGATGCCGGAAACACCGACGCGCTTATTTTTAAGTCCTTTGACGTCGCGAATTTCGCGCCTTGCGTAGAGCCAAAACATGGCGCGATTGTAACTGGTAAAAAGAAACTTAAACGGCGACCCACGCAACAATGGCAGCATACCCGAGCCACCCACGGTGGCGACGGTCACATCGCCGCCGAGCAGCGCGCGGGGGGCGATGGGTGCGCTCATGAGGATCATCTCGACGTCCAATCCCTCCGAGTGGTAGTACCCCTTGTCCCGGGCAATCGTGAAGGGCAGCACGGCTTGAGTCGTGCTCGGGATGGCGATTTTGATAACGTCAGCCTGCCCGCTCGACGGCGCACTGATGACGAAGAAAAATAAAAACGCTGCAATCAGTCCCATTTTGTCCCCCATCTATGACGATTTCGAAATTTTCTCCGTAGTGAAAATTTTTACGAATCGTCAATCCCCATGATCCGCGGCAGTATTTGCTCGACCAGCTTGGCGCCAGCGAGAGACAGTCCCAGCTGTTCGGCCATCTCACGCGCCGGCCCGAGGCTTTTCCGAAAAACCTCCGTGCGCCGCTTGCGTATCGCCATGGGGTCATCCGCCAGCTTGAACCGGTCCAACCAATGATCGGCGACAAAACTCTGCGCCGAGCTTCTGCGCAACAGCTTCTGCAGCGCCGGAAAGTTTAAACCGCTTTTCTCGGCGAGGAGCTCGGCTTCATGGGCCGCCAGCATGTTGATGCAGGTCACGACCTGGACAATCATCTTAGCCGCGGCGCCGCATCCTAAATCCCCAATATAAAAAATGTCCGAGGCGGACGTCGAGAATAGCTCGCGGCAGCGCCCGATCAGCGCTGGGTCCCCGCCGACCATGTAGCATAGCGACTTTCCCCGTGCGCCGGCTTCGCCGCCGCTCACCGGCGCGTCGATGATAGACACGCCGATCGTCTCACCTTTGGCTGCTAATCGCTTAATTGTCTCGGGCAGCACCGTACTATGAATCGCGACGATGGTTCCCGGCTTGGTCCCGGCAAACACGCCGTCCACGCCGGTGAGGACCTCTTCCGCCTGCATGTCATCCACCACCGCCACTTCGATAATATCAACACCCGCCAACTCCCGCGGGGATTGGGCGGCATGTGCACCCCGGGCGACCAACTCGGCAACCGGCTCCTTACGCAAATCATAGACGGCGAGATCGAATCCGGCGTTCAGAATATTGATCGCCATCGGTTTGCCGATGCGACCGAGGCCGATAAAACCTATCTTATTCACTCTGGTCCTTGATCCCGGCAATACTGCGTCACGAGAATAAACAGCCGCAATTTATAGCTTGACGGAAACTCTTTACAAGTGTTTAGATCCGAAGAGGCGACTTGATTTCCCATCAGGCGCCAATTTACAGATTGCAGGCGGTTTGGCAAGGAGAAAAGACCATGGCGGAAACGCTAAAAGAATATTTGGTCGGCACGGTCCGGCCGACCAATAGACCTGAAGCCGGCCAGGAGCTCGATCTCGATACTTTGATTTCAGCGAAGATCAAGTTCGTTTACCTGACGATGAACTTCACCCGCGGCACGGAGGATGAGTTCAGCACTTCGATGCCCGGTTACGAAGCCAAAGCGGCCGAGTTGGCCGACATGGGCGCAGACTTGGTGCGCCCGAGCGGCGCGCCGCCGTTCATGCTGCTGGGTTACAAAAAAGAGCAAGAGCTGATCGCTGGCTGGGAGAAAAAATACGGCGTGCAGATGTTTACGTCCGGACAGAATCACGTGCGTGCGCTGCGCACGTTGGGCATCAAAAAGTTCGTCGGCGCCAGCTACTTTCCTGAGAAGATGAACAACGTTTTTGCCCGCTACTTCACCGAGGCCGGCTTTGAAGTGCTTGAGATGGAGGGCATCGACTCGCCCTTCGCCGCCGTGCCGAGCGTGCCGCCGGAGCAGATTCTTCAATTCATGAAACGCATCGCCGCCAAGCACAAAAACGCCGACGGCATTTATATGCTCGGCTCGGCGTGGAAGACCGTCGAGATCATCGACCGACTGGAAAAAGACACCGGCCTCACCGTCGTTCACGCCGGGCCGGCGCGTGCGTGGGAGACGCAGCTGCGCTTGGGACTGCACCACTCGATCCCGGGATATGGGCGATTGCTTGCTGAAATGCCGGTATAGCTTCTAATCCCGGGCACTCGATGAGCTCGCGGCGTACGATCCCGGAACGGCGACCGCAGTTCCAACGGCTCTGGTCGACCCAAGCCTCGAGCCCAGTCGAAGCCATCGCCTTCGTTACACAGCTAGAGAAGAGGGAGGCGCTTTCCGAGAGCCCCGAATCCGAGCGCGCAGCAAAATGCGCCGTTTCTCAAATTCGATGCGTCTTCAAAGTCTAAACGACTTGAACCTTTCGGCAGTTTGAACTGTTGTTTCGCTTGCCGATTTTATCCATACCTTGACATCGTCTGCGGCTTATAGTCGTCCGGCGCCTGGGTAACCGTTAGTAGCGGCTCAATTTCGTATAAACGCCGCGCGTTGCCTCCGAGCATTTTTTCCTGGACGTTTTGCGGCACTTTCCACTTGCTCATGTTGTCGATCGCTTCCCAGACATCCGAGGCATCGAGGTGCGGCATGTCCGAAGACCAGAGTGCGATGTTCTCATACAAATCCCACAGCCGCAGTGTAACAATCTCATCGCTCTCAAAAGCGATGAAACAATGCTTATAAAACACCTCGTGGGGATCACCAATCTTCTCGCCCAAATGCTTGTAGAGATGGAGATAGGTTTCCGCCTTCTCCAACACCAGTGCGAGCCAACTCGAGTTAGATTCCAGAATCGCCACTTTCAAATTTGGAAACTTTTCCAACCAGCCGGTCATGAGCACGACACCGGTCCAGGTCATCGCCTCTGCGATGAAACCATAGGCCGCGTCGCCGGCCTGCTTCGAGCCCATGACCTGCATGACATTGGCGACGAATTGTCCCGGCGAATAAACCAAAAGATCTTCGTCGCCGAACAAACGCTTGCGATTCGCTCCCATCCGTTTGCCCAATTCAGGAGACAACGCCTCGCCGCGCGACGGAAAGGTGTGCATGCCTAAAACCATGCCCAACTCCGCGAACTCCTTCCACAGAGGATCGAACTCAGGAAACGTCGGGTATTTTCCCTGCGCGATGATCGGCCGCACTAAGGCGGACTTGAAGCCGCGCTTGGCAACGCGTCGCAGCTCTTCGATGGCGCAATCAACGCTCTGTACCGGCAAAACCGCCGCTGGGTAGAGGCGTTTCTTATCGGCGCTGCAATAGTCATAGGCCCAATCATTATAAGCCCGCGCGCAGATGTATGCCGCATCGGCGTTTTCCACCAGCGGCAAATAGACAAATGTCGATGGAAAAATCATCACCTGGTCGATGCCGGCGGCATCCATGTCTTTGAGCCGCGCTAGCGGATCTCGGGCGCTTTTGTTTCGACCAATTTTATCGTCCCACTCTTTGGTTCCAGGCTGCGTTTCGCCAATCATCTTTTTGGTCAGACCCGGGTGCCAGGTTTCGCCTGGATATTTCCACTTGTCGGGATCGCGAAAGCTGATCTTCCCGTTACGCACCAGAAATAGGCGATCGGCGTCACGATAGAAATGTGTCTTGGCGAAATCGCGATTGTTCCGAGGTATATATTTGTCCCAGATCTCCGGCGGCTCATAGATGTGGCTATCGCAGTCGAACACCGGGAAATTCTTGGTTCTACCTTTTGCCGCGTATGCCATGTCTGCCTCCTATCTTAAAATGAGCTCCTGTTAGCTTCCCTTGACGAATTCTCGAATCATCGCATGCACCTTCCTCCGCCTAGCCATAAACCAAGACCTGGTTTGCTGACAAGAGGTGCGCCGACTTCCCCGTAAAGTCGCCTATCCGGCCTTAAATGAACCGATGGGCTTGCTAAATTTCTATTGACAGCCATCGCTCCCTTCACTATTGAGAACGGAAGTCACGCAAACTGAAGGGAGTCAAGCAATGGCCAGTCATTACATTGATTGCGACGGCCACGTCATGGAGCGGGTCGATGAGATCGCCGCGTTGGTCGGCAAGCAACACGGCCTGGAGAGCGAGATCAATCCTCGGCGCATGGTGCCAAGCCTTGACCGTTTTCACACGCCGCGCTTGCAGCGGCGCACGCCGGGAACCTTCGATCCATCGATCGGGCCTGAAAGATGGATGGAATTTCTCCAGAAGACCGGCCTCGAATACAGCGTCCTCTTCCCCACCGAAGGACTCGCCTACGGACAAATTTCGCTGGTGTCCTGGGCAGTCGCCTACGCGCGTGGCTATAATGATTGGCTGAATGAAAAATATTTGAAGTTCAGTCCGAAACTGAAAGGCGTGGCGCTCATTCCGATGCAAGACGTGCCGAGCGCCGTCGCTGAATTGCGCCGCGCAGTCAAAGAGCTCGGCATGCTCGGCGCGATGTTGCCGTCGAACGGATTGAGATTTCATCTCGGCGCCAAAGAATATTGGCCGATCTACGAAGAAGCGGAGAAGCTCGGCTGTGCGCTGGCGGTTCACGGCGGATGCTACGGCGATCTGGGCTTCAACAGTTTCGGTGTTTTTCCGGCGACCCGCGCCCTCGGTATGCCCTTTCCGCTCGCCATCGCCGCCACCGGCATGATCGTCGAGGGTATGCTCGATCAATTTCCCAAATTGCGCATCGGCTTTTTGGAAGGGGGCACGGCGTGGATTCCCATCGTCATCGATCGCCTCGAACGGGAGCTGGAATACGGCGGTCTTCATCTCAAGCGGAAGCCGGTAGATTATTTTACAGGCGGCAGGATCTTCGTCGGTTGCGAAGGCAACGAGAAAGCGTTGGCCTACGCCATCGAGCGCGTCGGTCCCGAGCCGTTCATGTTCGCATCGGATTTTCCCCATGAGATTTCGCTCGGCAACTGCATGGAAGAAATCAACGAGATCGTCGAGCGCAGGGATCTAAAGCAAGAATACAAAAGCGCGATCCTGGGTGACAACGCCAGACGCTTTTACGAAATCTAGGCGACCACCGCGTCGCCGGGAGGTTTGCAATGGCCTTTCGATCGAAAGCGATCACAACCGACTTGCGAGATCGGGTCCGCTACCCTAGACACGAAGCTATGGGTTTCGGCCACAGAGCGGTCACAACCCTGCTTTCATTTTTGCTTTGCCTTTTCGGCGCTCCAATCATGGTTTCGGCGCAAAACCTAACGCCAATTCTGGTCGCCTATGCTGGCCAGAACGAAACCGTCGGGCCCATGTGGGTCGGCGTCGAAAGGGGCATGTTTAGAAAATACGGCCTCGACGTGCACATGGTCCAACTGCGCAACGGCTCGCTCAGCATGGCGACGCTGGCCACCGGCCAGGTGCAATACAACTACGGCTCGCCCTCCAATGCCCTGAGCGGCGCCGCCGGCGGCATGCGCCTCCAGTGCGTCGCTTCTGCAGTGCATAAAATTCCTCGCGAGTTGGTGGCGCGAAAAGAAATCCGCACCATCGAAGACTTGCGCGGCAAAAGCTTCGGCGTGCAGAGCATTGGCGGCGGATTTTGGCTGCAAACGATGATCGCGTTGAACGGTCTCGGCATCGATCCGGAGAAATATAACCTAAAGATGCGCGTGCTGGGCGACACCGCGACTGTCACCCAAGCGCTCGGCACCGGCGGCGTCGACGCCACGGTGATTCCCTACAGCTTCAGCGAAGCCGCCAAGCGCGCCGGCGCCAACGCGCTCGCCGATATCGGGAAAATCAACGTCCCCTACCAAGGCACGACGATTTGTTTTATCAAAGACACTCCGTCGGCGGCGCCCGATCAGATCAATCGCCTGCTCAAGGGGCTGGTCGATTCGGTGGTGTTGATCCACGATCCGCGGGCCAAAGCCGATGTCGTCGAAATTCTGCGCAAGGCCTTTCGTTTTCCGAGGGCCGAAGACGCCGAGGCCTCCTATAAAGTTCTCACGGCGATGGCGACCGTCGAGATCATGCCCGACCCCGCGGCCTGGAAGCTGGTCCAGCACATCGTCGCCAAGATCAATCCCAAAGTCGCCCGCGTGGACCTCAATCAGCTCATCAACCCGGCCTTCGTTCGCAGTTTGGAGGAAACTGGCTTCCTACCGGCGGCGCGAAAGAAGACGCGTTAGAGTCGATCCATTAGAAGGGCGTGGATGGAAATCGATTCAACTCCTTTGAGGTCTAAAATGCGCCGGGATCCCCGCCGGACCTGACGCCGGAATTGCCCGCGATTGACCGAACCTTCACGATCGGCGATCTGAAGAAGTCCAGCTTGGGGCGACGCGAAAAAAGAGTGAACCCGGCATGGTGCTTTTTAGTTATACGATCCCGCACTCGATGCTTTAAACGAAAAAATCCTGATCGTGAAAGGTGATCGTGCCCCTGTTTAACCGAGCTCTCGGCCACTGATTCTATTCGCGTAGCCCGATGGCCTCTCTGAACACGGCTCTAGATCGGCCAGCCATGCTGCGACAGGTCGATTGGATTGCCGTCGGGATCATGGACGCGAAACTCAGCTTCACGATTAGGCGGCCGCTTGTCAATTTCGGACGCTGCTTTGAGCTCGCTGCATGCGTCGCGCAGCGCCTCGATGTTCTCCACCTCGAAGCCAAAATGGTAAATCCCCGGCTTCAACTGCGGTCCGTCGATCTTGCGCTCGGGCTCAATGGGGATGATCGCCAGGTTTATATGCCCATCGGACAAGTAGGTGGCGGTACCGACGCCGTGCACGATCTTGAGACCGAAACAGGTGGTATAAAAATTAACCAATTTGTCGACGTCCTCCGTAAGTATGGCGAGATGGCGGATGCGGGCCATAAAACCTCCCTTGATCGCGAATTGAATCATATCCTATGAAACAAGCGGCTTTCCTGACAAGCAAAATATTTGGCATGCAACCGGGCAACTTGACGGATATCCTCGCTTTGCCCTATGTAATGGACAGAACTTGCGATGGAGTCACTCAAATCGGACTCCAGGCGAATTGAAAGTTTCTCACAAGGAGGTTTTTATGGGTTTGCTGAAGATCGAAGGGGTTACGCACTGGTCGATTCCGGTGAACAACTTGGACGAGGCTGAAAAATTTTACGGCGATCTGCTCGGGCTTAAGCACCTCGGGCGTCTCGGCAATTCCGGCATGTCCTGTTTCAATGTCGGCGACAATAATATTTTGCTTTGCGAGCGCGCCCCGAGTGTCGATAAAAACCACGTCGAGGATCAGAACGTGCATCACTCCTTCACAGTGACCCCAGAAACCTTGGTGCAGGCGTGCAAAGTCTTTCAGGAGAAAAAAGTTTCCATCGATCGCCTTTATTACCGCGCCAAGGGTTATTTCACCGGCCGGGAGCTGTATTTCTTCGATCCCAGCGGTAACCGCCTCGAACTGCGCGATCCAACATGGAAAGCCGGCATGCCTGAACCTACCTTCGAAGAGCTCGCGCAATCCTGAAGGGTCGCGCTCCGGCAACAGAAGTTCCATAAAGGCTGCCCAAGGGCGACGCATGGAAAGCATCGCCCGCTGCCGCCAAAAAGCGTTTGGCATTCACGTGCGGGGCCGGAACTACGCCGTCAAAGGTCATTGTTTAACTGCGTCTCTAGAAAGCTGGCAACTTGGAAGAAGATCTCTCGCCGCCGCTCGATGCATCGCTTGAAAAACCCCACCGGCGCGTAAGACTAAAAACCTTCGCATCCCTGCGTCATCTCGATTACCGCTATCTTTGGAGCGGCACTTTGATGATGAGCGCTGGCCAGTGGGTGCAGCAGGTTACCCTGGGCTGGCTGCTTTACGATCTCACCGGTAATTCCATGCTGCTCGGCGCTCTAAACGGCCTGCGCGCCGTGCCGTTCCTCGTCACCGGCCCCATGGCGGGCGTGGCCGCCGACCGCATGGACCGGCGCAAACTCTTGCTCTGCACCCAGTGGGTGCTGATCATCACCGCCGTTATCATGGGCACGCTGGTCGCTTCGCCATTTTTCCATGTCTCGCATATTTTTATTTTTACTCTGATCACTGGCGTAGCCTGGTCCTTTACCGAACCGGTACGCCAAAGCATGATCCCGAGCGTGGTCCCCAAGGCGGATTTAGTCAACGCCATCGCGCTCAACTCGGGCGGCTTTAACCTGATGAAAATCATTGGACCGGCGGTAGGCGGAGCGTTGATCGCTCTGTTCGGCGCTTCGGGAAATTTTTTCGTCCAGAGCGCCGCCTACGTCGGCGTGTTGATCATGATTTATCTGATGCATATTCCGCCGACGCCGCCCGAGGCGCGCCGTTCTTCAGCCATGGCCAACTTGAAAGAAGGCTTCGCTTACGTTTGGTCGACGCCCGCCGTGCTTGCGTTGATGACCTTGGCCTACGTACCCCGGGTTTTTGCCGTGCCTTATCAAACCTTGATGCCGGTATTTCAAAAAGATGTCCTGCAAGTCGGACCGGAAGGCCTCGGTATGCTGATGGCAGCGCCGGGAGTCGGCGCGGTGATTGCGGTGCTGACCCTCGCTAGCCTTGCGAATCGGCTCAAGCGCCAGGGGCTATTTCTTGTCGCCAGCATCATCGTTTTAGGGCTTTTTCTTATTCTCTTTTCGACCATGCGCTCGTTTCCGCTCGCCCTTGCCACCCTGGTGATCGCCGGCGCGTTTCAGATGTTTTTCCTCGCCAGCACCAACACCATCCTTCAGCTCATCGTTCCCGATGAGCTGCGCGGCCGGGTGATGAGCTTATATATGCTCGATCGCGGCTTCATGCCGGTGGGCGCGCTTTTTGCCGGCGTCACCGCCCACTTCATCGGCGCGCCCTACACGGTGGCAACCATGGGAAGGATCGTGATCGTGTTGGCGTTGGTCGTAACTTGGCGGGTGCCGGCCATCCGCCGTCTGGAAACGTGATCGACCGCGCGACCTTTTCTAAATCATTCCAGCCGCCCTTTCGATTTTGCATTTAACAATTCCATTTCATTCTCCCTGCTGCGCTCTCTGCTTCGTCGGTATCTGTTTCTGTTTCGCGTTGAATCCGCGCGAATGAAAATAATTTTACGCCAGCGAACGGACGCTCCTAGACATTTATCTCGCCGTGGAGTATGCAGAGTGGCGTTTATTTCCGCGCATGGTTTTGGACATACGACTTTTGGAGGATAACTTATGCTCGATAGGAAACCTACCCGTTTTGTCTTAATCGCTCTCTGGCTCTCTTTCCTCGGTTCAATCGCGCATGCACAGCCGGCGAAGGATTTCCAGCCTACCGTGGGCCAGGAAGGTAAGGACGTCATCTGGGTGCCAACGCCCCAGGCGCTGGTCGACAAGATGCTCGACATGGCCAAGGTCACGGCCAAAGATTACGTTATCGATCTCGGCTCCGGCGACGGCCGCACCGTCATCACCGCGGCGAAGCGGGGCGCCAAAGCGCTCGGCATCGAATACAACCCCGACATGGTGGAGCTAGCCAAACGTAATGCCGCGAAAGAAGGGGTCAGCGATCGCGCAAGCTTCGTCAAGGCCGACCTGTTCGAAAGCGATTTTTCCCAAGCCCAGGTCATCACGATGTTTCTGCTATCGAGCATCAACCTCAAGCTGCGCCCTAAAATCCTGGACCTAAAGCCCGGCACACGGATCGTATCCAACACCTTCGACATGGGCGACTGGAAGCCTGACGAAAACGCCACTCTACCCGGTTGCAACTCCTGGTGCACGGCCCACCTTTGGATCGTGCCGGCGAAATCCAATGGGACTTGGCATATGGCACAGGGCGAACTGACCATCAAACAGATTTTTCAAATGATCAGCGGCACATTGAAGCGTGGCAACAGGGTCTCGCCGATCAGCGGCAAGCTCAACGGCGATCAGATAAGCTTCACTGCCGGCGGCACTCAATATACCGGCCGGGTTAACGGCAATACCATCGAAGACAGCGCCGGCGGCGTCAAGTGGAGGGCGACGCGCGCGGGCAAGTGATTTGTCGACCGATAGAATAGTTTGGCAATCGGCTCGGGAAGGTAAAACCTGATCTGTTGATTGAGAACAGTTAAATTCAAACTTTTCAGCGCCCTCCCGTCGCACTAATCCAACTGTTATAACGATTGTGGAATTCTTAAATTGGAGGATTTTTATGATTTCCGCCTATTTCTCCCGCAGATTTTATCTGGCGCTGGCGTTAGGCTTGGGGTTGGCCCCAGGCATGGCCCACGCGCAATCGACAAAGGGGTTTCAACCGGAAGTAGGCCAAGCCGGCAAAGACGTCGTCTGGGTGCCAACGCCCCAGGCGCTGGTCGACAAGATGCTCGACATGGCCAAGGTCACGCCCAAAGATTACGTTATCGATCTCGGCTCCGGCGACGGCCGCACCGTCATCACCGCGGCGAAACGAGGCTCCAAAGCCCTCGGCATCGAGTATAACCCCGACATGGTGGAGTTATCCAAGCGCAACGCGGCCAAAGCAGGGGTTAGCGACAAGGCGAGTTTTATGAAGGCGGACCTCTTCGAGAGCGATTTTTCCCAGGCTCAGGTCATCACGATGTTTTTGTTGCCAACTATCAACATCAAGCTACGCCCTAAGATTCTCAATTTAAAACCGGGCACCCGGATCGTCTCCAACAGCTTTGACATGGAGGATTGGAAGCCCGACGAAACCGCCACCGTGGAGGGTTGTTCGAACTGGTGCACCGCCTACCTGTGGATCGTCCCGGCAAAGGTGGCCGGCGCCTGGAAGCTGCCCCAGGGAGAGCTAACGATCAAACAAACTTTTCAAATGATCAGCGGCACGCTGAAACATGGCAAAGTGGTCTCGCCGATCTACGGCAAACTCAACGGCGACCAGATCACCTTCACCGCCGCCGGCACCCAATACACCGGCCGCGTCAACGGCAGTTCCATGGAAGGCAACGCTGGCGCAGCCAAATGGAGCGCGACGCGATCAGAAAAGTAGTCGGCGCGAGGCCCAAGTCGAACGCTTCGTTCAGATAAGCCGCGAACGATTGCGCGAACCTGATTTTTCGGCAAGTGACCGAGGGGCGGGCTTTAAACCCGCCCCTTGCTGATCTCCGGACCAAAGGTGAGCCAAAAAAGACGCTGCAAAAGTGTCGGTTGGGCCGAAGCGAGAATGCCGTTCTTCGGATCTCGCTTCGAGTCGGAACCGATAGAACTCGTTAACTCTTCTTTGCTCCCGGCCCGGCGTATATTTCCAATTTGTTGCCGTCCGGATCGAGAAAATAAGCCTGCGGTCCCCAGAACACTCCCTGATTACGATCTTCGATATTAAAAACTTCGACGCCGTTTTTGCGCAGGTCATCGATCGACGTCTGAAATTCTTCCAACTTTACCTTGAAGGCGTGATGCACCGGCGTGCTCTTCGACGAGTCGTATTTTAACGGCTCACTTCCTTTCGCCAAAATCAGATAATCGTCGCCGGTCTGCAAAAATACCATCCGCGGCGACTGCTCGACGACTTTCATTCCGAGCAACCCCTCATAAAACTTCCGGCTCCGATCCAGGTCCGTCACCGGCAAACTGAAATGAAGCACGCCATGAGTCTTTAACATTGTTAACCTCCTGTGCCGCGCAACAACGGCAATGAATATGAATTGAATTGCCAAGCAGGCTACGCCACTTTAGGGTACGGGCGCAAGCGCAAGACAGGCCACAAGAACGCGTTGTCGATTGAACAAACCCGTCAACCACTGCCCTCCTTCCACGGCCGATCCCCGCTTGATCCGCGGCGAGAAAGAATCGCGATCAAAACTCAAAAAAAAAAGCCCGACTCATGACAATTCGGGTTTCCTATGACTTGGCTAATCGTTAAGTCGCCGCGTTAATCGCACAGTCCGCCCAAACTGTCACCTCGTCTTGATTGACTCGTCGCTAACCGACAGCATGTGTCCGGATGCCGGCCAGTGTCTCGATGCCGTCGCCATCGACAGCATTGATCGGAAGGTTGACCGTAAAAGTAGATCCCTTGCCGATGCTGCTCTTGACTTCGATCGTACCCATGAGGAGCTCGACAAATTTTTGCACGATATAGAGGCCGACACCGGCGCCGCCGTAACTCCGCGTGCCGGAACTGTCGAGCTGGCGGAATATCTGAAAGATCACCGCGAGGTTATCTTCGTCGATGCCGATCCCCGTGTCCTTGACTTCGATCTGAAAGTTTTCAGACGTATGGCGGACTGAGGGACAAACCACCCCCCCCTCTTCCGTAAATTTAACCGCATTGTTGATCAGGTTCTGGATAATAATGCTTGAGCTTTTCCCGGTCCGTCCTCACCACCGGGAGAGTGCTGGGAATATTCCAATCCAATGGAATAGTTTTTTTCGAAAGCGCTTCGTAGGTCAACTTAAGATCTGCGATCACATTTGACAAATCGACTCCTCAACCTTAACCGTAACCTTACCCGCCTCCAAGCTGCCGACCTGAAGCACTTCATTGATCATCCTAAGCAGCTCCTTGGCCTGCAGGTTGATTGTCTTCAAGGCATGAGCTTGCTCTTGTTTGACTTCCCCCAATACACCCCCGCCAAGAATTCCCGTATACCCATTGATCACGTTTAGCGGCGTTCTGAGCTCGTGCGACATGACGCTGAGAAATTCGTCTTTTGCTTTATTGGCTTTTTCCAGCTCCGCCGCCTGATTCTTGATCTTTTCGAAGAGCTCGGAATTATAAATTCCGACCCCGACTGGGCCGGCAAGGGTGGTAAGAAAATCCGCCTCTTCTCTAGCGAAATGACGGCGCTCCCGGGAATAAATTCCAACACGCCCAATACCGAGCCTTCGGTAAGGATCGGCACGACAAGGCAGGAGATTAAACCGTGCCGGCGAAACAGCTCCCGATTTGAAGTTCGGGAATCGGTCTGAACATTTTCGATTTCCAACGGCGCACGGCTTTGCAGCACGGCCTGGCTCGGTTACTCCCCGGTCCAACCGGTCCTTGCCTTGCAGCCCTTTCCGCCAAGCATCTTCATCAATGTTGCGCGCCGAGATCGGCACTAAACGATCGGACGCTCTGTCAACCAGACGTACGGTGATCGCAGCGTAATGCAACAAAGACTCGATCTTATCGAACAGCGCATCGAGCAAGATCTTTCTGTCGAGTGTCGAGCTGATCGCTGAGTTGATTTCGTGGAGGAGTTGGATACGCTGGTATTGCTCCAAAACCTTGCGTTCCGCACGTTGGCGCTCGGCGACCTCGTTCTTAAGATTATCATTCGTACGCCGAAGCTCGGCGTTGAAAGTAAGCAGTGCCTTTGAATGGTCGAGGTCTTTATCGCGCAGGCTTTTTGAGCTCACCACCATTTGGTTGAAAGAGGATGCGAGCCGGCCGATTTCATCGCTTCGCTGATCCTGAATCGCCACGTTGTAATCGCCTTGACCGACGCGCGAGGTCAGTTCCGAAAGTAAGATGATTGGCCTGCTCCAATTGCGTGCCACCAGCACCGCAATAATCAGCCCGCCGACGGAGAATCCGACAGCGAGGAGAATAATCGTGCGCAACTGGCTGGTCGCTACCGCACGGTAGTGTCGGCCAGATCTCCTGCCCCTGTTTGGCGATGTCGGCGAAGATCTTTTTAGTAGAAAAACCGACCTTCACTCCGCCGAGCGTCTCATTCTGAATTCGGATCGGTGCGGCAATATGGAAGGTGTCGCCCTCGACCTTGGTCACCACACGACGCGACCGCATGCTTTCTACGGTCAGAGGATCGCCGAGAATTTTATTGTAAGTTTCCAGGTTCCGCGTGCCATCGTGGATAATCCTGCGTTTGTTGTCGTAAACGTAAATGTAAAGGACGTCGGTGGCTTCCCCCACCGCCGATACCAATTCTGCGATCTTGAGCATATCGAGCTGGTAAAGCGGATCGGTCAGAGCTGAAGCCATCACCCTGAGTGATAAGGCTTCTTTTTCTTGCATTTCCTTGAGAACGCTTTGACGCAGCGTCTCCGCGCTCCTTGCGTTCAGCCGCGAAATCTCTGACCTGAACTGGACCAAGATGACCGAGGCAAAGGCCAAAACGATGAAAAACACCAGCAACAGAATTGTCGCCGCGTATTTTGCGGTGAGTTTCACTTATCGATTTCCACTTTGAATCGCGCGACATGTAACGGGCCGCCTGCGCACCCGCTCGAGCTTTGCCGACTTACTCCATTTGCCCCATGTACTTTCAAGGAGATCGCTTCAAGCAGTTCTTCCTTGGCCTTACCTTTGAACTCGTCGAACTTGGCCGTTTTGGGACCATAAGCTTCAAGAGCCTCGCTCGCCGGGATCTTCATGGGCGTGAAGCAATACATCCATGATCATCGATTTTATCTTCGGATCGAGATCCTTGCGCAACATTTCGATCATCCTCGGCATCGGCTTGCCTTGATAGATGATTTTTAAATCCTTCTTCATACCCTCCGGATTATCCGACGGCTTGCTCCAGTTCTGATTATGATATGCGCCGGCGTCGGCGAGATTACGATGCACCCAGGTGGTGATGGTCAGGAGCTCCTTGCCGGCGAAGACATACCCGATCTTTCCCGCCGGCACCTTATCTCTGGGCGACGAGAGTTCCACCAGCTTGAAACCTGCCTTTCTCAAGATTGCGGATGGAACAAAAAACGCCGAGGTGGAGCCGCGATCCTGGAAGGCGATCTTTTTCCCCACCAGGTCTTTCAACGACCTCATGCCGCTGTCTTTTCTGACAAAGATCACCGAATAGTAAGTGGGCACTCCCTCGCGCCAACTTCTTAGCGCGATATCTACCCCGGCTTCGCGAGAATAGACCAGCGCTTCGAATACGCCTTTTTGAACCCAGTCGACCTTGCCCTGCTTTAAATAGCGGACCATTTCATCTTGATCCTTGGCGATCAGAATGGAACCGTCGGAGATTCCAACATCGTGCAATTTACTGACGACGTAATTGAGAATCGGTTTGAGCTGACGGTGGGTTTTTTCCGGCTCATTGGAAACTCTGCCGATCGTCAGGGTGCCGGCAAAAGCGCCGGCGAGAAGTGCCACAAATGCCACCAAAGTCAACGCCAAAAAGCTGACGAGTTTGCGAACCTTTAACATAGTCTTCCTCCATTTTTTGCTACCGGCGATGCCCAACCCATCAGCGAAGAGTTTCACGCTTTACTGGGCTAACCAATTTAGCAATGAACCGGCGATTCAGCTCCGGGTTGTTGCTAGAAACAGGGGGCAATCCTTGTGCCACCGATAAAATACTCGCGAACGCAGCGGCTGGGCTGATTACCAGGGGTGCTTTCCGGTAAGTATGAAGGGAGTCCTAGAAATTTTTTGGAATTTTGAGTACTTTCATGACTCTTGCAGGACGCTCCCACGCGATAGTTCATCGCATGGGATGAACGCCATTTCCGGAAGTATAAAACGAAGCCAATGTTATAATTTTGTCAATTGCGAACAAAACCGGTATGCTTGTCACACCGTTGGCGCAGCCTAGACAAGCCATTACGGCGCCAAAACACGGTGGCGCATAGGCGCAATAAGACCTCCCACTTACCTGGCGCGAGGCGATCGCGATCCTGGATCATGCACGACAATGCTCATTGGGAGATCATCTTCTGGGATTCCTCACCCGCCCCCTGCTCACTCACTCCGGTTATCGACCGCAACAACCCATTAACCATGGACAGCTGCCAATAGGCGTGTTTTATAACTTGCGTCAAAGCCTTTCGCTGCGCCGGGGTGATTTCACCAAGCATGCCATCGAGCAGCATTTTCAAATAGGCGATCACCAAATTGAGCGGCGTCCGCATGTCCAGCGATAGCTGATCGATGAAACCGGTGGCACCATCTATTTTCGTTTCGTCGGCAACACGGCGGCTGAGAAGATTTCGTCCAGCTCGGTATCGTCATTTGCCATCGTATCGGCAAACTTCTGACCGACCATGATGGTGCGCATCAGGGTTTCAGAGCGCGTTTAACAAGCTCCGGAGCTCGCTTCATCGCCGCGAATAGCTGCATCGGCGCGTCTATTACACTGCTATAGGCATCAAGACCTTTTTCGATTGTGGTTTCGGCGCCTTGCCCGATCATACCTACCAATGCGACCGTCGGAACGCCGAACTGTTTGGCGCGTCTCGCGACTTCGCAGGGAATTTTACCTCGGCTCGTGGAGAAATCGATGCACCCTTCGGCGGTGATCACCAGATCAGCCCGGCGGATCGGCTCGTCAATCTCGATATATCGCATGATGATTTCGTAACGATGATGCAGCTCCGCGTTGAGAAACGCGCGCAGCCCCGCGCCAAGCCCTCCGGCCGCGCCACCGCCCGGTAGAGCGACGACATCGATACCCAAATCGCGCCTGACGATAAACGCGAAGTACGCCAGTGCGCGCTCCAATTCTTGAACCGCCGACGGTGTTGCGCCCTTTTGTGGGCCGAACATGCGCGCGGCGCCGGTAGGCCCGCATAGCATGGAGTTAAAATTACACGCGACATCAATTTGAACCCGATCCAACCGGGGATCTCTATGCAACAGGTCTATATGCGCGAGCCGCATCAGCTCGGCGCCCCCCAGTTGATCGGTTGGCCCCTTGCATCAAGCAAACGAACGCCAAGCGCTTGCGCCATGCCGGCGCCGCCATCGGTCGTGCCGGAGTCCGCGCAGCCGATCAGTAATGAGTTCCACTTCGGCATCCAAAGCGGCCTTGATCAGCTCGCCGACGCCATACGTGGTTGTTTTTAATGGGTCACGCAGTCCTTCCGGCACCAAGCGAAGACCGGAAGCCGATGCCATCTCCAGGACTGCGGTCTTTGGCCCTGCACCGCCAAGAATTCCATATTGCGCTTTAACCGGCTGCCCCACCGGACCGGTCACAACAACGTCAAACAAAGCGCCACCAGTAACATTCACCAGCGTGTTGGCAAACCCCTCACCCCCATCGACCAAAGGAACCTTCGAGATGTTGGCTTCGGGCAGTACAACCGCAACCCCTTCGGCAATGCAGTCGGCCACTTCTTCTGGACTTAAACTTTCTTTGAAGCCGGACGGCGCAACTAATATATTCATGATGCTACTCTCTCCCAGAGCTTCGTGACAGTTGATCTTCAACCCCAAGTTTTAGTTATAAAATTACGTCTAATTAGTTAAAACGCTGATTATTTTACAACTAAGAGTTTTGCTGCAATCTGACACAGTTGATACTTTAGACCAGAACGTCCTGAAATGACAGGAAAATTCCAGAATATCCCATGGACTCCTGGGGACAAACTCATAGCTCTAATATAACCGAGATTTACGAGTTCAATTAACCCAACTAAAAGGAAAACCTTGTGCTAAATTACTAACCAGGGGGGTTTGATTGATCTAACCATCAGCGTGAGCGCCGCGCTAAATGGGGGAGCAAAGGATACTTGCGGCTGCCGAAATCGCGCTTCGGCATCAACGGAGATCCAAGGATGGTGCAGGGGGTGAACAACGCGCGTAAAAAGCCGGAGTTGGTATATCGACTCGGGCTTTTTACGTTGTTGAAAACGACTCGACTAATTGTGGCGAGAATTACGCTCCCAGACCGAAGGTCTTGGTCGGATTGTCCCAAAGAATTTTACGTCGCGACTCCACCGCGATTTTGTCGTTACCGCTAATCGCCCCGACCGTTTTGTCGGGGAATTTATCGATGGCGTCGCTGTGCGGGTAATCGGTGGCGATCATCAAGTAATCGTCGCCGACATGGTCGATAAAAACCGGCGCCAACTCTTCGCCGGCCTCGCAGCTGATCCAGCAGTTGCGTTTGAAATAGTAGCTCGGCTTTTCTTTGGTGATTTTGGCGGAGCCGTGTGACTCGTGCTCCCAGTGCTCATCCATGCGTTCCAACCAGAACGGCGCCCATCCGCAGCCCGACTCGAGGTGCGCAACCTTGAGCTTGGGGAATTTTTCCAGCACGCCGTCGGCGCAGAAGTTAAGACAAGCCAGCATCTGTTCGAGTGGATGGCAGGCCACGTGGCGGCCGAATTCGCTGTAGCGATCGGAGCCGGCCTGCGGCAGGATCGTGCGCGCCCCTTCGTGCACGCAAACCGTCACGCCGAGCTCCGACGCAACATCGTAGATCGGAAAATACTCGGGGCTCGCGAACGTTCGACCGCAGAATTTATTCGGCCGCCAGAAGATGCCGACCAGGCCTAATTTTTCTCTGGCGTATTTGAGCTCTTCCACGGCGCGGGCCGGATCTTGCAGCGGAATCAGCATGACGCCATGCAGTCGCTTGCGGTCATAGTTGCAATAATCGGCTAGCCAAGTGTTGTAGGCTCGGCAGATCGCCGCGCTCAGCTCCGGATCGATATCGTCGCGCCACATGATGTACAGGCCGATGGTCGGAAACAGAACTGAGACGTCGATGCCCTCGCGATCCATGTCGCGCAGATTGGAGGCTGGGTCGAACTTGTTAGCGTAGGCGTCGGCAAAACACTCGCGCCAGCGCTTCGAGGAGGAGAAAATATAACCGTAATCTTCCGCCACCCGCCCGGGCCGCTGCGCCGAGTCCGAAACCGGCTTGCCGTCCACCTCGCGTACGGTCTGATTCGGTCCCGCCAAACGCACGCGATTTTTAAATTTCTCCGGCAGGTAATTCTGATACAAATCCGTCGGCTCGAGAATATGCCGGTCGGCGTCGATGACTTTAAATCCGTCTTTCATGGTTACTCTCCTTCAACAAAGTAGCGATCAAGGTTTTAGACGCGTCAAATTCACCAACTTACATAGATCAAAGCCGCGCCCGCGGCAAGCCCTGATCCGTTCCTCCCACGCGCGGCGAACTCACAACGGCGAAAGCTATTTTTGAGCGGGTCAATTCAACCCGTGCGCCGCCGTCCTCGTGATCGTGTTCGGAAAAACCCGCACGACCACGGACCCCGAACACGATTCCCCGATGCTACTTGGTTTCCCAGCCACCGCCGAGGGCCTTGTACAACGCCACCAGATTGGACGCCATGGTGGCTTCGCTCTGGGCAAGATCGCTCTCGGAAAGATAAAGCGTGCGTTGGGCATCGAGAACATTCAAAAAAGCCACCAGTCCCTGCCGGTACAGCTCATCGGCCATTTCCAAGGCACGCCGATTGGCCGCCACCGCTTCGAGCAGTGAGCGGTAGCGGGTTTGTTCGTTACCGTAATTGACCAGGGTATTTTCCACGTCCTCGAACGCGGTCAACACCGACTTTTCATAAAGTCTCAATGCCTGTTCCTGCTGGGCGTTGCGAATTTCGATGTTGGCGCGGATCTTACCGGCGTCAAACACCGGCCAAGTGATGGTCGGGCCGATGGACCAAAAGCGGCTTCGCCCGGTAAACCAGTCACCGGCGCTGATGCTCTGCAAGCCGATTGTGCCGGTCAAGGAAAACTTGGGATAAAGGTCCGCGGTGGCTGCGCCGATTTGGGCCGTAGCCGCCGCCAATTGCCGTTCGGCGCGGCGGATGTCGGGACGTCGCCTAAGCAAGTCAGCGGGCAAGCCGACATGGGCTTGCGGCGGCAGCGCGGGGACGGGCGTGTCTTTAGTGAGTTCGCCCGACAATGTCCCCGGTTGCGTCCCGAGTAAAACATCGAGTCGATACGCCGCCTGCTTCAAAGCGCTTTGTAGGGTTGGAATCTGCGCCGCCGTCGCGCTCACCTGCCCTTCGGCCTGGGCCACTTCCAGATCGCTGGCGAGACCGGCATCAAAGCGCACGCGCGTTAGGTGCAAACTTTCTTGCTGCGCCTCGAGATTTGCTTGGGCGACGTCCAAACGTCGTTGAAAGCCGCGCAGGTCGATATAATTTTTCCCTACGTCGCCGAGCAAAGTAACCAGCACGGCGCGTCGATCCTCGACCGATGCCTCGACCGTAGCCTCGCCAGCCTCGACGCGCCGGCGCGTGCCGCCGAAAACGTCGATTTCCCAGCCGGCGTCGAAACCGGCTTTGAACAAATCATGCTCCAAGATCGTGCCGCCGCCGGTGGCAAACGCGTTTTCACTGGTGCGGCTGCGCGTGTAAGAAGCCGCGCTGTTGAGGCCCGGCCAATACCCCGCGGTCATGACTTCGAGCGACGCGCGGGCCTCGCGAATCCGCGCTTCGGCAATGCGCAGGTCCAAATTCGATTTGACCGCGCGCTCGACCAGTGAGTTCAGCAATGGATCGTTGAATTCTTGCCACCAATGGGTAAGCTCTGCCGCTTGCGCGTCGACACCGCTCTGTCTGCCCTCTTGCCAAGCCGCGGGCAGAGAAGTTTCAGGCCGCTGGTAGTTCGGCCCCACAGTGCAGCCGGCCAGAATTAAATAAACCACGCCGCTTGCAATGCCATACCTGAGCTTCAGTTCCGAGTACGTCATTTCTGATTCCTTACGGTTAACGATCGCAGCAAAGCTCTCGCCGCGCTATGCCAAGCGATGACGAAACATCCAGGACGCTCCGGTCAACGTCACGACCGCGATGATCGCCAATGGCCACAGCTCTGGAAACAACAAATGCAAACCCACCCCTTCGAGATAGACCCGGTGCGCGATATCGATCGCGTACCGCAACGGGTTGATCAACGTCACATACTGCAGGGCCATCGGCATGCTGCTGATCGGCGTGGTGAGACCCGAGAGTAGAGCGAACGGCATGATCAAGAGAAATGCGAACAACATCGCCTGCTGCATGGTCTTCGCCACCGACGACAAAAGCAACCCCATGCCGACGGCCGCCAGCAAGAACACGCTCAAGCCCGCGTAGAGCGTGATGAACGACCCGGCGAAGGGAATGCGAAACCACAACTGCGCCACCAACAACACCAGGGTCGCCTGGACGATGCCGACCAGCATCGCCGGCAGCGCTTTACCGGCCATAATTTCGATGGGGCGGAAAGGCGTCACTAACAGCTGATCGAAGGTGCCCTGCTCGCGCTCGCGCGCGACCGACAAGCCGGTCAGCATCAAGGTTTGAATGAACGTGAGCGTGCCGATCAACGCCGGGATCATATGCCAGCGCGTCTCCAAGTTCGGATTGTACCACGCCCGGCTTGTCAGCCGAATCGGCGCAGCGCGCCGCCCCTGCTGTTCGCGCCAGCGGGCATTGAACGACGCGACAATGTTGCCAATGTAGCCTATCGCTGTGCCCGCGGTGTTGGAGTTTCGGCCGTCGGCGATGATCTGCACGTCCGCGGGACGGCCGGTGCGAAGCCGGCGTTCGAAATCTTGATCGATTTGAATCACCAGCAAGGCGCGCCGCTCGTCGATGACGTTTTTCACCTCCGCGAGACGGCTCAGATTGGCGACACGGCGAAATACCTTGGAACCGTCGAACGCGGCGAGTAATTTTTGTGACGCCGCGCTGCGGTCCTGATCCAGCACCGCGTAGGGCACGTCGTTCAGATCATAGGTCGCCACGTAACCGTAGATCAGGCACTGGAGAATCGGCGGAATCAGCAGGCTGTAACGGCTGCGCGGGTCCTTGAGAATCTGCAGCAACTCTTTGCGGGTCAGCGCTAGAATCCGGAAAAAGGCGTCGAACATCTTTGCCTCAAGCCAAGCTCTTATGCGTCGCCCGGTACGTCAGGATCACCAACACGGCGGCCATGACGGCGAGCACGCCCATGTTCGGCAAGATCACCGCCCAGATATCGCCGGCTAAAAATATCGTCTGCAAGAGCGCAACGTAATAACGCGCCGGCAGCGCGTAAGTGATCAAGCGCACCAGCGCCGGCATGCTCTGCAGATCGAAGAGAAACCCGGAAAGCATCACCGCCGGCAGAAACGTGACCAACAGGGTAATTTGGCTGGCGACAAACTGGCTTTTGAACGCGGAGGAAATCAGCAGGCCGATGCCGAGGGCGACCAACAGGTAGAGCATCGAAGCGGTCGTGAGCATCGTCACCGAGCCGCGAAACGGCACGTGAAAAAGAAATTTCGCCGCCGCCAGGCATAAAATGAAACCGATGATTCCGAGGACGAAGTAAGGAACCGTCTTGCCGAGCAGGATTTCATCGATGCGGACCGGCGTGACGAACAGCGCTTCGAGCGTGCCGCGCTCCCATTCGCGCGCCATGACCAGCGCGGTGAGCAGGGCGCCGATCAGCGTCATGATCAAAACGATCAAGCCTGGAACCAAAAAGTAGCGGCTTTCGTTGGCTTCGTTGAACCACATGCGGCTTTGCAGCACGACGGGACCGGCGGCAATAGCGAACCCCTGGGCGGCGCGCCGCGCCGCCCATTGGCCGATGGCGCCCTGCGCATAGCCTTGAATGATACGCGCGCGGTTGGCATCGACGCCGTGCACCAGCACTTGCACCTCGGCGTTACCGAGGCTTAGAGCGCGGGAGAAATCCGAACCAAGGCGAATGATACCATCCACTTTACGCGACAGCATGAGCTCTTGGGCAAGCGGCATCGACGGCGTCAGTTGAGCTTCGAAATAATTCGAGAGCTGAAAGCTGGCGGCTAACTCCGCCGCTGCCGGCGACGGATCTTCGACGACGACCGCCACCGACACTTGGGTGACGTCCAGCGACAAGCCGTAGCCGAACAGCAAGATCAACACCACCGGCAACACCAGGCCGATGGCGATACTGCTCGGATCGCGCACGATCTGCCGGGTTTCTTTTCTAATCAGACTCACCGTGCGATGGAATTTAGCCCACAACCGGCTTTGCTTCACCGTGCTTACAGGCTTCATGCCGCCCCCCGTGATGCCTCGTGGCGCGCCGCTTCGACGATCGCGATAAACGCGTCTTCCATGGTCGGTTCAATATTCGCATCGGACCGCGATCCTTGGCGAATCTCGGCGGGCGTGCCTTGCGCCAGTATCCGGCCCGCGTCCATGATCGCTACTCGATCGCAATATTCCGCCTCCTCCATAAAATGCGTCGTCACCACCACGGTGACCCCTTGCTCGGCCAACGCGGTGATCCGCCGCCAAAACTCGCGTCGCGCCAGGGGGTCAGCGCCACTGGTGGGCTCGTCGAGAAACAGCAGTTCCGGCTCATGCAGCAACGCCGCGGCCATCGCCAAGCGTTGCTTGAAGCCGCCGGGCAAGTCACCGCTAGCCAAATCTATGAACTCGCCGAGATCAAATTGGCTTATCGCCCAGTCGAGGCGCGCTTGTTTAGCGGCGCCGCGCAAACTGTAAGCACTGGCAAAGAACTCCAAGTTTTCAGCCACCGTGAGTTGGCCGTAAAGGGAAAATTTCTGCGCCACGTAGCCGATGCGCTGGCGCGCTGAAGCGCGCGCCCGGCGCAGGTCCAGGTCGGCTACCCGCAGGGTTCCGCTGCTCGCCGGCAGTAATCCGCACAACATTCGAAAGGTCGTTGTCTTGCCCGCGCCATTGGGACCGAGCAAACCGAAGATCTCGCCGCGTTCAACCTCGAAATTGATATGATCGACGGCGGTGAAAGCGCCAAACTGGCGCACCAATTGGTTCACCTGGACAGCCGCGCCGTCGCGCTCCCGCTCCGGCGCTTTGGCCAGCGTCATGGCGCCCATCGACTCGCGCGGCGCGCCGGTCTGATGCAACAGAACCATAAAACCATCTTCGAAGCGCGGCGCTACCGCTTTCACGTTCGCTGCCGAGAAGGCATCATCCCCTTGCTCGTGCAGCGATCCATTTTCGCTCGTAAGGCTCTTGTCTTCAGATCGAACGACACGCACTTGACCGCCCACCGGTACAGCATCGATGATGTCCGGTCGATCGAGCAATCGGGCTTGAAATTCTCTGGCTTTGCAGCCGGCGGGAGGATCGACAAGATAAACTCGCCCGGCGGCCAGTCGGCTGATTGCGCTCGGCCGGCCCTCCGCAAGAACTTTGCCACGATGCATAACGACAACCTGATCGCAACGTTCGGCTTCGTCCAGATAAGAAGTGCTGAGCAACACCGTCAAACGTCTTTCGCCGACCAGCCGCAGGAGAATTTCCCACAGCTCGCGGCGCGACAGCGGGTCGACGCCGACGGTGGGCTCATCAAGGAGCAAGAGCTCCGGCGCGGAAATCAGCGTGCAAGCGAGTCCGAGTTTTTGTTTCATGCCGCCCGACAACTGGCCCGCCAGGCGTCGCGTGAACGGACCCAGTGCGGTCATTTCCATCAACCGGGGATAAGCTTGCGCGCGATCCTCGGCGCTGATGCCATGCAGGTCGGCGTAAAGATCGAGATTTTCCTGCACGCTAAGATCTTCGTATAAACCGAACCGCTGCGGCATGTAGCCGATGCGATCTTGAACTTGTTGCGGCGCCGCCCCCACGTCGATGCCCAACACATTCATGACGCCGGCATCGACTGGCAGTAATCCGGCGGCCAGACGGATCAGCGTCGTCTTGCCGGCGCCGTCCGGCCCGACCAGCGCGGTCAGCGTGCCGGCTTCGACGCGCAGCGAAACATCGCCGAGCGCGCGCACCGCCTCCTTGCCGTTGCGATGAAATTCCTTGTGAAGATTTCGGCCCGATAGCGCCGCGGAATTGTCTTCCGGCTCGGTCATCGAGCTTTTTCTCCGCCGGTTTCATTGCGCCTTGATTGCCTTTCCGGCGCCGTGGGCGGGCTGCGTTGATCTAAAGGCAGATAGACGCTGGCAGGCATGCCGAGACGCAATTCGTCTTTCGGGTCTTTGACGAAGACCCGAACTTCGTACACCAAACTGGTGCGCAGTTCGGTCGTCTGCACCGCCTTGGGGGTGAACTCGGCGACCGGCGAGATGAAACCGACCCAGCCGTCGAAGCGGCGTTTTGGGAAACTATCGACGGCAATGGTCGCCGCCGTGCCGGGATGAATCTTTCCCAGGTCGGGCTCCGAGACATAAGCGCGCACCCATTTAGGGTCGGTGACCGCCAGGGAAAACACCGGACTCTGCGGCGACGCCATCTCACCGGGCTCCAGGATGCGCGTGCGCACCACGGCGTTGACCGGCGCGAGCAGCTGGGAATCGGCCAAGTGCTGGCGCAGTAACGCCGCCTGCGCTTCGTTGGCGCGCAAACGCGCCTCGTTTTCGGCGATGTCTTCCTTGCGCGGACCAAGCACGGCTAAATCCAAAGTTTTTTGATTGACGGCGAGCTTCGCTTCCGCAACCTGCAAAGCGGCTTTGGCGGCATCGACATCTTGCTGGCGCACCGCCCGTCCGGCGGACAATTCCGCGGCGCTTCTAAGCCGTTCGTACTGCCGCTGTGCGTTGACAAGATCGGCCTTCGCCGATTCGACGTTGGCGCGAGCTTGGGCTATCTCCTCCGGCCGGCTGCCGTTGCGCAACCGCGTCACGACTGAGCGCTGCGCTGCGGCTTGCGCCTCGGCTTGGGTCAATTGCGGCTCGAGGCGGCGGGTATCCAAGCGAGCCAGGACCTGTCCTTCTTTTACATGATCGCCCTCTTGAACCAGCACCGCGATGATCCGCTCGCTGTTGTTGAAGGCGAGTTGCACCTGCCTCAAGTCGATGTTGCCGTAAAGTACCAGGTCACCCGCAGCGCCCTCGCGCTGCATCAACCACCACGCCGCAGCGCCCGCAAGCGCAGCGGCGATCAATAATATGAGCAAAAGCTTTCGTGTCATAAGCCACTTGCGCGTCGGTAAACCGGAATCGATCGGCGGCCCGGCCGGATCATTTCGCACCGCCTTTCTTGGTGATTACACCGTGAAGAATCACGGAGGTGATGGCGGAGTAACCGCCCTTTGGCGTGAGACCCAAGTCCTCCATTTTCGCGGGATTCATGATCGCCTGCACCGCGCCGAGCAGGATCTCGACGATCAGGTCCGTCGAAACATCGCGGCGGATGCTGCCGGAGCGGCGGCCTTGGGCGAAAATGCCGCCGAAATGGCGTTGGATCATCGTGCGCCTGCGCTCTTCCACGAGCTTGAACAGCTCCGGCGATTCGCGCCGGAGGTCGCGCACGAAGGGCGGCTGGATCTCTTCGGTATGGCGCTGCACGCAGGCGAGCAGTTGATCGAGTGCGGCCAAAGCGTCGCCGGACGACCGGGCCATGATCCCGTCAAGATCACTTTCCACGCTGCCGATTTTGTCCAATAGGACAGCTCGCAATAGCGCCGTCTTACTCGGGAATGAGGCGTAGAGGGTCTTTTTGCTCATGCCGAGCTCGGCGGCCAGATCGTCCATGGTGACGCTGCGCAAGCCGTGGGCGAAAAAATCCTCGCGCGCCGCCGTGACGATGCGCTGCGCCAGCGAGACGGCGGGCAAAGCCGTCGCAAGCTCGCGTTTATGGGTTCTTATCGATTTGGCACGCATAGACCTAGGAAACTCAAATAGTATCTATAGTTTCCTCGGCCAATGCAAGACCGCCCAGCATGGAGCGCGACAGCCGAACCCGTCAAGCGGCCGAGGCCCACTCACGACCCGGGGGCGCGAATCGGCAGGCTGACCGAGCTCCGTGCCGGGCGCCGACCGATCGGCACGACCCCCTGGCCTCTCAATCGATCTTCGCTTGGGAGCGGCCGTGTTCGGAGCGGAAAAACGCCGTGCGGTTCAAAACTTTTTCCTGGAATTCCTCGAGATAGAGATAAATTACCGGGGTGATGAACAGGGTGATGAACTGCGACACCACCAGCCCGCCGACGATGACCAAACCCAGCGGGCGCCGCGATGCGCCGTCGGCGCCGAAGCCGAGCGCGATCGGAATCGCGCCAAACACCGCTGCGAGCGTGGTCATGAGGATCGGCCGGAAGCGGTCCATGCTCGCGTCGTGGATAGCCTTCTCCGCCGATTCGCCGAGGTCGATGCGCTGCAGCGCAAAGTCGACGATCAGGATGCCGTTCTTTTTAACGATGCCCATGAGCATGAACATACCGACGAAAGCGTACAGCGAGGCCTGTTCGCCGAAAAGGTATAGAGTCAGCAAACCGCCGACAAGGGCGGTGGGCAAGGTCGACAGCACTGTCAGCGGATGGAGATAGCTCTCGTAAAGGATTGCCAGGATCACGTACATGACGAACACCGCCAGCGCCATCAGGAGGGTCAGATCGCGCACGGTGTTGCTGAAAGTCAACGCTTCGCCCTGCAGGCTGGCGCGCAGCGTCGGCGGCACGACTTCGGCCGCGGCCTTGGTGATGAAGTCGGTAGCGTCGCCGATGGCAATGCCGGGCTTGAGATTAAAGAACAGAGTCATGCTGGTGAATTGGTTGAGATGATTGACCGCCTGGGGGCCGAGAGATTTTTTCCAGGTTACCAACACGTCGACGGGCACGAGCCGCTTGCCGTCGTCGGACTTGATATAAAGCAACGTCAAGTCGTTCGCTGTCGCGCGAGCGCTGTCTTGCGCCTCAAGGATCACCTGGTATTGGTCCTCCGGCTTCTTGATCAGGTACACATAGTTCTGCGAATAGGCGCTGCGCAGCAACGATAAAATGCGCGCCTCGGAGACGCCGTAGACCTTGGCCTGTTCACGCCGGATCTCGATATCAAGATTCGGCGTGTTGTTGAAATAATCCGACGAGACGGTAAGAAAACCCGGGTATCCGTGCATTCTTTCCATGAGCTTGGCGCCGGCGCCGTAAACTTGCCCAGGATTGATGCCGGAGATGGAAAAGGCGTACTGACCCTGATTCTGATTGGTCGCACCGGTGCTGATCTCGAGCACCGGAAACGGCCGGAGGAAAGCCATAACTCCGGGGATCGCGCTCATATTGCCCATTAACTTCGCCACTTCTTCACGGATCGGCGGACGCGCGTAGGGCGGCTTGAGAAAAGTAAAAACAATCCCTTGATTGGACGCAAGGAATTGACTCAGGCCGGTCACCTCGACGGTCGCCATCACGTTGGGATTGGCCAACAAGACTTCATCAACGCGATCCTGAATGCTGCGCATCTGCTCCGGCGATGATCCTTCCCGGCCGATGAAAACCCCGGTGACGACGCTGCTGTCCCCCGGCGGTAAAAATGCCTTGGGAATGATCATAAAAAGTTCCACCGTGCCGGCCAGACAAAACACCCAGATCAACACCGAAATCCAGCGATGCTCGATGCACCAGGTGAGCGCCGTCGCGTAGCGCGCCAACACGCGCCGTTCGATGCCGCCGGCTACCCGTTCCACCCAGGTGCGCGCGGAGCCTGCGCCGCGGTCTTTGAGCAAGCGCGCGCACATGAGCGGCGTCAAGGTCAACGAAACCAGGCCCGAAGCGAAAATCGCGATGACGATGGTGACCGCGAACTCGCGAAAAATCCGACCCACTAACCCGGACATAAACACCAAAGGAATGAAGACCGCCGCCAGCGAGACGGTCATCGAGACGATGGTAAAGCTGATTTCCTTGGCGCTCTGAATCGTCGCTTCCAACGCCCGTTCGCCATGCTCCATGCGGCGCACGGTATTTTCCAAAAATACGATAGCGTCATCGACCAGGAAACCGATCGCCAGGGTAAGCGCCATGAGCGACAGATTGTCGAGGCTGTAGCCCAACAAATGCATCGCGACAAAAGTCAGCAGCAGGGAAATCGGCAACGCCACCGCCGGAATCAGCGTGTCGGTCGCCCGGCCGAGGAAGAGAAAGATCACGAGCACGACCAGGAAAAAGGCGATCGCCAGCGTCTCTTGAACGTCGTTGACCGAGTTGACGATGCCGCGCGAACGATCATAGAGCGGCGTGATGCGCACCGAGCCCGGCAGCTCCGCGCTGATCACCGGCAGCAAGGCGCGAATACGGTCGGCCACCTCCACCGCGTTGGCGCCGGCTTGGCGGTAAACCGCGAGCACGACGGTGGCCGCGGGCACGGGGTAACCGCGGGCCCAAAAGCGCATGCTGACGCGCTCGTCCTGCACCGATTCGCGCGCCGTCGCTAGGTCGCGCAGATAAACCGGCGCGCCGTTTGAAGAACCGACGATCAATCGATTGTATTCCTCCGCGCTCGCCAGTTGGCCTTGGGGCCGCAGCAAGGTGGTTCCACTTTTGGAGTCGAATTGCCCCGCCCCGGTGTAACTCGTGCCGTTCTTTATCGCGGCGGAAAGATCTTCAAAGGAAATACCGCGCGCCCACATGGCCGAAGGGTTCGCTTTAATGCGGATCGCCGACTTGGCACCGAACACGTTTACGCGCGACACTCCGGACAAAATGCTGATGCGCTGGCCGATCTGCGTGCTGCCGATATCGTAGAGCTGGCCGCGGGTGATCGAGTCGCTGGTGAGCGCGATGTACATGATCGGCTGATCGTTGGGATTGGTCTTGGAAAAAGTCGGCGGCGAAGGTAGGTCCACGGGCAAGCTGCCGGTGGCCTGGGAAATCGCGGTCTGCACGTCGGTGGCCGCGGCGTCGATGCTTTTGTTTAGGTTGAACTGAAGCGTCAGGCTGGTGTGTCCCTGGGTGCTCTTTGAGGTCACCAGTTCCAGCCCGTTAATTTGCATGAACTGGCGCTCGAGCGGCGTGGCGATATTGTTGGCGACGGTTTCGGGACTGGCACCGGGATAACTCGCTTGAACCTGAATGACCGGATAATCCACCGCCGGGAGGTCGTTTACCGGCAAGCGAAAATAACTGAGGATGCCGAACAAAATCACCGACAGGGTCAAGACCGCGGTCATGACCGGCCGGCGAACGAATGGCTCTGAGAAATTCACGAATTAGCCGCCGGAGTTTCGGATGGCGATCTTTTCGGCGAGCTCTGGGGTTGCACCAGCCGCACTTTTCCGCCGGGCGTGACGCCCAGCTGGCCGTTCACGACCACGCGCTCGCCGGCTTTGAGGCCGCTGTTGATGACCACCAGATCGTTATGTTGCTGTCCCAATTTAACCAAGCGCAACTCAGCGCTTAGGTCCGGCTTGATCACGTAAACGAACGAACCCTTGGCGGACAACTGCGGCGCGCTCGCTGGCACCAACACGGCGTCCCGCTGGGTTTGCAGGATGAGACGAATTTTGGCAAAGCGACCCGGCCAAAAGCGCCGATCGCGGTTGCTGAGGGTCGCGCGCAGTTTGATCGTGCCGGTGTTGTCCTGTACGGAATTATCAAGAAACGTGAGAGTGCCTTCGCGAGGTTCGGAGCCGTCTTCAGCCAACCGCACCTCGACGCGTAACCTCCGTTTAGCCATATTGCGCTGCACGGCGCCGAGTTCGCCCTCGGTCACGGTGAAGTCGGCGTAAATCGGCTCGAGACGCTGAATGACCAAGAGTGAACCGCCATTCGCCGACACCACATTTCCGACATCGGTCGTGCGTTGCCCAGCCCGGCCGTTGATCGGCGAGCGGATCGTGCAGTAGGCCAGATTGAGCCGCGCGCTTGCCAGCGCCGCGCGGCTTTGCTGCATCGTCGCTTCGGCCGTTTCCACGGCGCTTTTCTTGGTGTCGAAATCTTGGCGCGATACCGCGCGCGAGTCGCTGATTTTTTCGACGCGCGCGAAATTTACTCTGGCCAGATGGAGCGCCGCCTCGGCTTGAGCCAGATTCGCCTCAGCCTGGTGCAGCTGGGCTTCATAGGGGCGCGGATCGATGGTGAACAGCAAGTCGCCGACTTTGACATCGGCGCCGTCGGTGAAGTGAATTTTGGTGATGCGGCCGGAAACTTGCGGTTGGATCGACACCACTTCCCGGGCGACGATTTTGCCGACCGCATCGATATAGACCGGCACATCTTGAGCGACCGCCGGCGCCACCGTTACCGATGCCGGCGGGCGCTCAAATGCGGGTGGAGTTTTTTTTTCGCAGCTGGTGGACAGGCTGGCGGCGATCAACGCTGCGCCGAGCGCTCCGAATCTGGGCCATTGCCAGGCGATTCGGCGATCTGTCACGACAACCTCGTTTCAAGCCACGAGACGTTGCTCGGCGCCGGCCGCGCCCGGTAGCTTGGCCTGCACCGCGTTGCGCGCCTTCGCTTCCCACTGGCGCAACCCGCGGCGAATGTAGTTCGGGTCGAGATTCAACATCGTACAAACCGAAATAAAGGAGCAGAACCAGCTGTCGTCATCGCTGAACAACCAGTCTTTGGCTTCCTCGAACAGTGTGCGCCTTTTGCCGCCCACCGCAAATAAATTTTCCTGGTAGCAACGGACACCGTCTTCTAAGATCGCGAGCAACAAAATCCGTTCCGCCTCCAATGGGATCTTGCGCCGAAAATTCGCGGCGTAGTCCTCGCCCAAAAGAGTGTCGGGCTGGAATAATGAGCCGATCCGCTCATCCAAGCCCTGAGTCCGCTGGGCGGCCCCATTGTTAGTTGTACCCTGCGCTTTCATTTTTCCTCCATAACTTTAATTTAACGCGATAGTAAATCTTTACTCACCTAGTTTTTAAAGTGAACCTCAGCTGCCCAAAAGTCGCAAAGCCTTCGGGCTGTAATATCGCCGTACCGCCTCTTCCTTGAGGCCGATGCCCAGCAGACCGAACCAGGTCGCCTGGCCCACCAGCTCTTCTCTGGACACCTTGTAATTGACCGCCGGAGTCTTTGGCTGCAAGTGCAGCATCAACGAAAACGCCACGTGCTGCACCAGCCAGACGCAAAGATCACGGCGGATTGGCACATCGTGCATTTCCCCGGCCTTGGCCGCCGCGTGCAAGCAAGCCTCGAACTTTTTCAACCATGCCGCCGCCAGCTTCTTGTGCATCAACCGGACGAACTCCCCGTCGCCGAGCAGACTGCGCACCAACAACGCATTCATCGCCGCCCGGTGGCGATCGCCGGCACGACCTAGCACGTAGTGCGAGATCATGAAGTGAACCATGACCACCAGCGTCGAGGTGGACGCCTCGAGCTCTAAGATCCGGCTCGCTTCGGCGAAAGTCGGCCCCTTTGAGCAACCATCGAGCATCGCCGCGTAAAGCGACTCCTTGCTCGGGAAATGCTTGTACAGCAGCGCTTCGGAAACCCCGGCGGCTTTGGCCAATTCCCGCGTCGTCGTGCCGTCAAAGCCCTTCTCGGCAAAAACGTCTTGGACGGCCTCGACGATCGCTTCCTTTCGAGCCTCGGCGGACAAGCGCGGTGAGTGCGACATTAAGGGTTAGTTAGCATTTACTTACCAGCGTTGTCAAGGAAAATCTTCGGCGCCCCTTTTAGACTGCGACACGGCAACCTCAAGCAGCTGAGTTAAGGAAAATTCTGTGCAAGGCCACGGCGAGCGAGAGGCGCGTCAAATCAGACACCTATTGCACCTCGTTAAAGAACGGTCAGGGGCCGTTCACTCCGCACCGGAATGGTTCCATAACGCCTAGCGCTCACACCCCAGACACCGCTGACTTTGCGCCGCCAAGGCAGAGTTAGACTAAATTCGGAATTGTTTTCTTACTCCGAACTCCAAACGACATTCGGGTGCTCGAAATCAGCCGCGCAACAAATTGTTCCAACGCTCGCGGCAGAGCACCGCCACTCGGAGTCTTTCGAGATGCTGCTCCATCTGCTTAGTTCCCTGCTTGACCGGGTGGGTTGCAAAAAATTGCCGCACTTCGGTCTCGAGTTCGCGACTTACCAGCCCGACGATTCCTTCGCACATGCGCGGGATCGAGTTATCCGGGTATTGCCGCAGCAGATCCTCCCAGTGCACGTTCATAAACGACCAGGCGCGTTGCCGGGCGTGCTTGTTGAGCAGGATGCCGCGCATCAAATAGGGCGAATTTTGCGTGCGCACCTCGCCATTGATCGTCATCTCGAGAGTCCGGTCGATCAGCTCGAGCGCGCGAAAGCCGGCTAAAGCAAATAGATAACGGGTTTCTTCCTGCGGCGTCTGGGCCATTTTGAACCGATGGTAAAACTTTTCGTAATCCGTCGACGCGCCGGTATGCGCAACGATGGCCACCAGCGCTGGAACCAGGTTGGAGTCCATGCTCTCGGGCGCCTTTTCATATCGAGCAAAGAGCTCGCCGGCACGCTGCTGGCAAGCGCGGTCGCCGGCGATGGTGCCGAGCGCGCCGATCAGGTCGCCGCGCAGCTGGCTCTCCAACGGGCTCTCGCCCGTTTTGACCGACCAGCCGAAGCGCTCCACCGCCGGTGCCAGAAGCCGGCGCAGGCGTTCTTCCAATCGGGCGCACTGAGCGTCCTCGAGGATTCGGTCGAGATGATGGCAGGAACCGATCACGGCGGTCCACACGTTGACGTCGTTATCGTCGCGGACCAGCTCGATCAAGTCGAGATAATCCGTGAGCGAGGTCAGCCCCGCCATGGTCGCCGCCCATGTGTCGTTGACGACGCTGAAGCGCTCCACCGCGCTAAGCCGCTCGCGCCAGCGCGCTTTAAGCGCGTCGAGCATCTCGCCGCTGTAACGCACCCGGTAAAAGCCGTGGCCGCCGGAGTTGACGATGACCCAGTCGGGGTTTTCCGGCAGCTCGATGCTCTGCTCGGGCTCGGTCAATAGGAAGGTTTGCTGCACGACGCCGGATCGGGTGCCGGCACGCAGAAAAATTGGCACATGCCATGCGCGTTCCTGATCGGTGCCGTCTTGCAGATAGCGAAACATGCGCTGCGAGAAGCGCACTTCGCGCGCGGATTTTTCCACGCTGATCAGCGGATAGCCCGCCTGGAAAATCCAGCTGTCCATGACCGCCCGCACCGGCTGTTTGGCGGAATCTTCGAGCGCGTCCCAGAGATCGGTGGTCTCGGCGTTGGCGTATTTATGACGTTGCAGGTAGAGACGGATGCCGTCGCGAAAGGTTTCGGCGCCTAAGTACTGCTCGAGCATGCGCAGCACGGATGCGCCTTTTTCATAGGTGAGGACATCGAACATACCGGCGGCTTCTTCCGGTTTTTCCACCGGGAACTCGATGGGTCGTGTGCTCTTGAGCCCGTCCACTTGCATCGCCGCAGCGCGCGACACCGTGAAACTGTCCCAGCGGCGCCATTCGGGTTTCCAGGCGTCAACCGCGAGCATCTCCATGAATGTCGCAAACGCCTCGTTTAACCACAGACCGTTCCACCACGTCATCGTCACCAGGTCGCCGAACCACATATGGGCGTTTTCGTGCGCGACCACGTCGGCCACCCGTTCAAGCTCGGCGCGCGTGGCACGCTCGCTGTCGACTAAAAGTGCGGTTTCACGAAAAGTTATGGCGCCGAGATTTTCCATGGCGCCCGACGCGAAATCGGGGATTGCAATCAAATCCAACTTGTCGCCCGGATAGGGAATGCCGTAGTAGCGACCGAAGTGTTGCAAAGAAGCTTTACCGATTTCGAGGGCGAACTGCGCTAGATGCTGCTTACCCGGCACGGCCCAGACGCGCAGCGGCGTGTCCTCCACCAGCACCGGCTCGGTGGCTTCGAATTCGCCGACGATAAAAGCGACCAGATAAGTCGACATCTTCATCGAGTCGGCGAAGACAACTTCCTTCTTACCGGTCTCAGGCAAGACGGCCTCGCGCATGGTGCGCGCGTTGGATATCGCCGTAAGCCCCTCGTCCACCACCAGCGTGACTTGATAGACCGCCTTGAACGCTGGCTCGTCCCAGCAGGGAAACGCCCGACGGGCGTCGGTGGACTCGAATTGCGTCGATGCCAGAGTCTTGTCCGTTCCCTCAGCGTCCTTGTAGGTGCTGCGGTAAAAACCGTGCAGCTTGTCGTTGAGAATCCCGGCGAACTGGATCTGCAGCTCGCACCGCCCCGGCGCCACGATCTCGGCGAAACTCAGCGTCGCCTGCTCGTTTTCCACGTCGAGCCGCACGATCCCAACCGACGCCTTGCCGTCGCTCCGGCGCAATGAAATTCCATGGATGTCCAGCTCGGCGGCGTTGAGAACGATCTCGCGCACAGGCTGGTGGACGGTGAGGGAAACTTTTTCCTCGCCGGTGAAGGTCCAATTCACTAAATCCGGCGTCAGGGTTAGCTCGTAGCGCTCCGGCGTGACCGTCGTCGGCAAGCGGTAGGGTTGCTCTTTTGACATAGCGGCTCCTCGCTTTAGATTCTTACCTATTCAATGGTCGACAGAACGACTGCAGGAAATTTTATCGTGCCAAGACGCCAAGAGGGCCGCTGATTTATTTTCCGACCTTGGCGCCCTTTTGCGCCTTTGCCCGAAACACGGTTTTTTTCCGATCTGGTATTCATTCCGAAATTTGAAAATAGGTTGGGTTAAATTGAATCAACTCGAACTCGGTCGGTTTGCGCCATGCCTGCGTCTCTTCCAGCGCGCACAATCATCCTGCCACGCAACAACCTGCACTTCGCGTTTATGCCTCGGCGCGAAGGGCTTCGAGCGGCGAGCGGCGGAAAATACCCCAGCAGCCGAGCGCCCCGGCCAGCACCGTGGCGATTATAACCAAAATTAAACCTGCCAGCACCGGAAATAACGAGATAGTTACCGGCGCGCGGAAAAAATAAAAGCCCAACCCCCAGGTCGCGGCCATGCCGAGAGTCGTGCCCGCGGCACCAGCCGTGCCGCCCAAGAGCAAATATTCCGCGCCGATCACGCCGAGAATCTGGCGTCGCGACGCGCCCAGGGTTCGCAGCAAAATACTTTCTTTGAGACGCTGCGAGCGGCTGCTCAGCACCGCGCTGGCGAGCACGGCGAGTCCGGTAACAATCGTAAACAAAGCCATGAAACGCATGGCGGCCGAGACTTTGGACAGAATTGAGTCGATGGTGTTGAGAATCAAGCTCAGGTCGATCACCGAGACGTTCGCAAAGCGCTCGACCACCGAGCGCTGCAAGTTGGCCGCCGCCTGCCTGCTTTCGGCGCGCGCCGCCACCGCGTAAAACTGCGGCGCGCTTTCGAGCACCCCTTCCGGAAACACCACAAAAAAGTTCGGCTGTAACCGCTGCCAATCAACCCGGCGCAAGCTCGCAACCTGGGTCAAAAGCGGTACGCCTTGAATTTCGAATTGCAGTTGGTCGCCCAAGCCGACGTGCAAAGCCTCGGCGATGCCCTTTTCCACCGAGACCGGGATCGGCTCGATTTCTGCTGCGACTTTTCCTTGCCAGCTTCCGGCAACGATCTGCTCGGTGGAGGTCAGATGGTCGCGATAGGTCGAACGGTATTCGCGGCGCAACACCCAAGTGGGGATTTGCGCTTTTGCGTCGGCGCGCAATTCCTCGACACTGCGCCCCTTCACCTGGGCCAAGCGCATGGTCACGATCGGCACCTCGCTGCCCATCGACATGCCCTGCGCCTTGAAGAGCTCGGCCAAGCTTCGGCGCTGATCGCGCTGCACGTCGAAAAGTACCAGGTTGGGCTCGCCGGCGCCGGCGCGTCCGGCCACTTGCGCTATCAACATGCGCTGCACGCTGTAGAGCGTCACGAGAAAAAAAGTCCCGAGGCCGATCGCCAGCATCACCGCCGTGGTCTGATTGTTGGGACGATGCAGATTGGCCAACCCCTGGCGCCAGGCAAACGAGAGAAACGCCGGGGCAAACCGGCGCATCGACGCGGAAGCCGCGTGCGCGAGCAAGGCCAGCACGCCGAACACCGCCACTACCGCCGCGGCAAACCACGATCCTCGTGGCAAACTGCCGGTCGTCCAAGCGGCGAAGGTCCAGATACCGGCGCCGATCAAGCCGAAGAGAATCCACACGAGCCGGTCCGGCGATGCGCGCTCGGCATCGAAGGCCGCGCGCAGCGCGAGCAAGGGCGAGATTCGCCGCAGCGGCAACAATGGAATCAATGCGAAGGATAACGCCGCGCCCAAACCGACCGCCAGGCCCGCGCCGATACCGGCAGGGGCCACAGCGATCACGGTGGTCACCGGGAGAAAATCCTTGAGCGCGCGCGGCAGAAAGTACTGCACCGCCACCCCCAGCCCGGCGCCGAGCAACGAGCTCAAGAGGGCCAGCAAGAAAATCTGAATCATGAAGACGCAGAGGGTTTCGCGCGGCCTGGCGCCGATGCAGCGCAGCAAGGCGACTGAGCGCGCCTTGGCACTGGCAAATACATGGACTACGCTGGCGACGCCGACGCCGGCCAGCAACACGGCGATAAACACCGTCAATGTCAAATAACGCGCGAGATTCTCCGTCGACGCCGCAATCGATGCTGCGCGCCGGCTCACGGTGTCGGCCCGCAACCGCAAACGTTGCAGTTGCGGGGTTAACTTGTCGACCAAGGCGTCAACGGCGGTCTGTGGTGGAAACTTGAAATAGACCCGGTAGCGTACCAGGCTGCCTTTCTGCAAAAGTGCGGTGCGCCCCAAATATTCCATAGGAATGTAGACCCGCGGGCTGATCAGCGAAAAAGCCAAAGTCTCGCCGGGAATTTTTCGGAGCTTGCCGGCGATGCGAAATTCCTGCTCGCCGATCTTTAGCCGGTCGTCGACCCGGGCGTTGAATTGCAGCATGACGTTCTCATCGACCAGCGCGTTGGCGCCGCGATGAAAGCTTGCCAAGGATAAAACCGGTTCGGTCTCGAGGGCGCCGTAATACGGGAAGCTGCCGCTCAGCGCGCGCACTTGCACCAGACGCGACTGGCCGCTGTGGGTAAAGTAAACCATCGAGGCAAAGCCGATCTGACGCGATTGCTCGCCGCCGAGGGAGCGGAACAGAGCTTCATCTTCTGCGGAAAACGGCTCGCGGCTCTCCAGCGCGAGATCGGCGCCGAGCAGGCTTTTCGATTGCAACTGCACGCTCGACTGTAAATTTTCGCGAAACGAATAGACCGCCACCACCGACGCTACGGCCAAGACCACGCTGGACATGGACAGCAGCAAGGGACGCAGGCCGCGACGGCCATCGCGCAGCGCCAGGCGCCACACCCAGAGTTTGAACAGCGCGTTCATAGGCGGCGAAGCCTAGCCGAACAGATTTGAAATTGACTTTGTTTTTGAACTACCGAAGCGGAAAAAAGCTGACTCGCGCGAAGACGCAAAGCATGCCAAGTTCGGCGAAGTAAGCAGACCTTTGTCTTTGCGCCTTGGCGCCTTGGCGCGACAAATCTTCTTGAAGTTGTTTTGTGAATCATTTGAAAAGAGAGAACCTAACCATGCCCAAAAGCGCTCTGGAGCGTATCGTTGTCCGACACCAACCGGCCGCCGCGCAGCCGGATCGTCCGGTTCGCTTGTTGGGTGAGCTCGCGGTCGTGGGTGACCAGAATGAGCGTGGTTCCCCACGTGGAATTGAGATCGAAAATCAGCTTGATGATGTCCCGCGCCGTGTCGGTGTCGAGATTGCCGGTGGGTTCGTCGGCAAAAAGAATTTTCGGCCGGTTCATAAATGCCCGGGCGATCGCCACGCGCTGTTGCTCGCCGCCGGAAAGTTGCACGGGGTAGTGCTGCAAGCGGCCGTCCAAGCCGACCTGTTTGAGCAGCTCGGCGGCGCGATGGCGCGCGTGATTCTCGCCGCGGATTTCGGCCGGCACCATGACGTTCTCCACAGCGGTGAGCGACGCCAGCAACTGAAAGTTTTGGAAGATGAAACCGATGGACCGATTGCGCAGTCCGGCCAACTCTTCTTCGCTGGCCTCGTGCAACGCTACGCCATCGAAGTGCACCGATCCCGAGCTCGGCCGTTCCAAACCGGCGCAGATCGCGATCAGCGTGGTCTTGCCGCTGCCCGACGGCCCGACGATCGCACAGGTGCTGCCCGTTTCAATGGCAAACGAGACATCGTTCAAAACATTGACGTTTCGTTCGCCGCTCTTAAAAACCTTGCTCAAATGCTCTACGATTAAGATGGAGTCGGTGCTCATGAGTAAATGACCAGCAGGCAGTGATTGCGAAGCGATCGCGCCACAGAAATTTTTTTCAACAGGGTAAACTTTAGAATGTTTGTACGACCTAAACAACATCGCGGTGCCGCGATGTCGAACGGCCGGATGAATTCCTTTTCACTGCGCTCGGGCGCATGGCGCACCTTCCGCAGAAAAATTTTATCGCGGTTGATCCTTTTCATTGCCCTTCTCGGAGGCCCATCCTCCGCCGCAACTCCGCCCAACGTCATCCTGTTTCTCGGCGACAGCATCACGGCCGGATACGGGCTCGATTTATCGCAGGCCTACCCCGCGCTCATTCAGGAAAAAATCGCTGCCAAGGGCTGGAAGTTCAAACTGGTCAACGCCGGTCAGAGCGGCGACACCAGCGCCGGCGCTTTGAATCGCCTGGACTGGCTCTTGAGAAACCGCGTCGCCGTCTTGGTCCTGGAGCTCGGCGGCAACGACGGCTTGCGCGGCCTGCCGGTGGAGAGCACGCGGAAAAACCTCCAGCGGATCATCGACCGAACCAAAGCGAACTATCCGGCGGCGACAATCATCATCGCCGGCATGAAAGTTCCGCCCAATATGGGGCGCGAATACGGCGACCAGTTCGAAGCGATCTACCCGGCGCTGGCAAAGAATAACCATTTACCACTGATCCCCTTTGTCCTCGAAGGCGTAGGCGGGGTGCGCGAGCTCAACCTGCCCGACGGCATTCATCCGACCGCCAAAGGCCATCAAATCGTCGCCGCCAACGTGTGGAAAGTCTTGGAGCCCGTATTGCGAAGTCTTAACAAATAAAACCGGCAGACGGTAACAACGGCAATACCCCGGTAAAGATAGCTGAGAACTTAGCGCGCAAAGACGCCAAGGTCGGAGCAATTTCCCCCTGGCGGCCCTTCCGGTTCGGCGCGAGTCGCGGCAAATCCGCCTAAATCTCCGCAACCGCCGCGACATGCTCAGCTTGACACCCTGCACGTACCTGAAGGATAGTTAGAACTGTAGATTACAAAACCGCGCGCCGCCTTTCGGCGCACAGAGGAGAGTCCATGGCCGTTCGACTCATCGTAACGATCACCGCAGCACCGGGAAAAGGTTCCGAACTCGCACGGTTGTACAAAGAGCGCTGCGTGGACATAGCGAAAGAACCCGGCTGCGAACAGTTCGAAGTTTTTCAAAGCGTGGTTAATACCGACAAATTGACACTTCTCGAGCGCTGGGTCGATCAGGCCGCGTTGGACGTACATTCAAAGGCAAACGCCACTCGTCCGCCGCTTCCGGCTGAATTGCGCATCGGAACCACCGAGCGCGAAGATTACGTGTACAACCGCACGCGCTAGCGCGACGACCCAATCACCCCCCAGCGACCTTGACTGGCGCCGCCCGAATGTGCCACCGCCTTGGGTCGCGACAGCTCTGGCCTGCATATTTGTAAAAATCGTCTGCTAAGTGATATTGGGAAACGAAGGTTTGACCGAGGGGACGACCTATGTGGAATGCTTTGAAAGTCATCGACGCCGACGCCCATATGCATGAACCCCGGGACATGTGGGATCGTTATCTGGAATCTAAATACCGGGAGCGGGCTCCAAGAGTGGCTCATATGAACGGGACTTTCATGATCTATGAGCCCGATGGAAAGCTTATCCCGAAGGATGAAAAACAGGTTAAGGGTCCGCCGCCGGAGTCCTTCACAATCATGGAAAAGAAGTACGGCGAGGCCTATCGCACATGGTGGGCGCCGGCAACAAGACTCAAGGACATGGACCGTCATGGGTGGGACATCCAGGTCCTTTTACCTACGGGGAGCAACGGCAACTTCGGTTGCACGGTGGCCCTCAAGGACGCGGAGCTTGGGGCGGCCTTTTGCAGGGCCTATAACAATTGGGCCCATGATTACTGTAGTGTCAATTCCAAGCGGCTGAAGTTTATCGCGGTGGTGCCCGGTTCCGGTGTCGAGGAAATGGTCGAAGAATCGCGCCGGGCGGTAGGGGAACTTGGAGCGGTTTCAGTGAGAAACCCGTTGTTGCCCAAGGGCAAGTGGTTGCATGAAAAGGAATACGACGCTCTCTGGAATCTCGCCTGCGAGTTAGACTTCCCCATCGCCGTCCACGGCGAGTCCCGCTATCGCGTGCAACCGTTCAGGGGATTTCGAGTTGTCGAGCAATCGGAGTCGGGCGACGTAGGTCATGATTTTCAGGGTCTGCGGGCGGTGGATCACGCCATCGGCTTTCCCTGCGACAACATGGCGACCATGGGCCATTTTATTTTCACCGGTATACTCGAGCGCTTTCCCAGGCTGCGTCTGGCGATTTTGGAGTCCAACGCGGGCTGGCTGCCATTTTGGCTAGGCAGGATGGACGCGCATTCGCATGGCCGCTATAGCATCATGGGGAAGCCGAAAAATTTGTCGATGTTGCCGAGCGAATACTTTCGGCGCCAGTGCGCGGTGGCCTGCGACAGCGATGAAAGCGGGTTGTCCTATGCGGTCACTCACCTCGGAGGCGAGAACATCGTGTGGAACACCGACTATCCGCACCTCGACGGCATCGAGCCGGCTAGGGCGCTTCCGGAATTCGATGCGCAACCGATACCGGAAGAAGCCAAGCGCAAAATCCTTTGGGATAATGCCGTTAAGCTTTACGGGGAACGAATTCTAAGGTGACCACAAGCGCCAAGCCAAGCCAGAAGACAAGAGACCGTAAAAAGCACAGGCTTTAACATAACATTCATTACAATCTGCAAATTATCCTGGGGACTCAATATTATTTTTTTGACGAGAAGAAGGAAAATCGATCTCTCTACGCAGCATGGCTAGGATGTTTCAAAGTCGTATCCTCCCGGCTATCCTCATCACGTCAGCCAAAGAGCCGTCCAAGCGGCCCGCGGCAGTGGACCGAAAAGAAACTAAGCTCTCCCCCCCTTTTTTCTTTTTTCACCAGTGCTGGTAGTCATGTTATGAATGAGCCTAACACGCGTTTCGATCAGGCAAGGAGGGACCAGGCATGCGCCACGGTTTGAAGATCTTTGATTCGGACACGCACCTCAATCCGTTGGCCGAAACCCTGGAGCCCTACTTCGATACCGCCATGCGCAAGCGGCTACCGGAGTGGCAAAGCTGCAAGGTGCCCTTTCGCGTCGGCTGGGCCGGCGAGATTCTCCAACCACCGTATCGCCACCGTTACCAGTTCAAGAAAAGAGCCGGCTGGCGTGAGGAGCGCCTGCGAATTTTAGGGGACGCAGGTCCGAGGGCTCATATCGAGCCTCATTTCCCGCAGTTTATGGGCGGCCGCTTTCCGACCCCCGGTGGGGCAGACGACGACGTCGAAGCGCGCATTCTGGATATGGACGAGGAGGGAGTGGACGTCCAGCTCATGCTTCCCGGACTACCCCCGGCGTCGGACGACGCCGAGATTGAAATGGGCTTTATCCGCGCCAACCACCGCTTTACCGACGATTTCTGCAGCAAGCACCCGCACCGTCTGAAGTCTCTCATTGTGGTCAGCAGCAGAGCGATCGATGCGTCGGTGCAAGAAATCAAAGCCAGGGCGCGTGCGCCATGGGCTGTAGGCATCCATCCCAACCTCGCCGAAGGCGTTCCCATCGATCACCCGGACCTCGAGCCGATCTGGGCCGCGGCCAATGACGCAGGGCTGTGTGTGGTGCATCACAGTTTCACCTCCGGCTATCCCGGCTACCGCGATCTCTGGGACAACCCGTTCATCGGCCGGACCGCATCGCACCCGTGGGGCGCGATGCGAGCAGTGAGCGCATTTTTCGGCGCCGGGATCATGGACCGCTACCCTGACATTCGCTACTGCATCCTCGAGTCCGGCTTTGGCTGGCTGCCGTTCTGGGCAGCGCGTATGGACGATCAAAGCATCTACATGTCCTACGCTCTGCCGGACCATCTGGCTCATAAGCCCGGCGAATACATGACCAGCGGGCGCTTCTTCGCCAGCGTCGTCATCCACGAAGGCGAGAAGATGGCCCGCATGGTCACCGACTTCCTCGGCGACGGCGTCCTCATGTATTCGTCCGATTACCCCCACGCGGAATCCCGCTTCCCCGAGTCGACAAACAAGGTGCTCGGGTGGCAATCCCTGGGCGACGAGGTCATGCGAAAAATGCTCTGGGACAACGCGAGGCGATGCTTCGGAGAGCCCTAGAGATGAATTCCGCAGACATCATTCCAACTTCTCTGAGAGCGGTGCCTGGAAGAAAAAAAGGAACGCGAACCTAACCGCCCCGTGCCTGACTTGCCTAAGTTGCCTGACTCTGAGCTAGCGCCGATCCGACCGCTCGGTCTTAATTCCTCGACCGTCCCGCCTAACGCATAAATCCGTTCGAAGAATCAGCGTCGCCAAATGCCTTGACACGGTAGTTCACGGCGGAATAGTCTCGGCAACACGCCCAAAATTTATCACGGGGAGGGCAACCTCGATGGCTGAATCCTTGGAGAGCTTCAAAAGCTATATCGGCAAGAGCGAAACCGCGACCGACGTGGTCACGGCGGCGATGCTGATAAAATTTGCCGCTACACTGGGCTTGGAAAATCCGCCGTTGGAAAAAGGCTCACCGATCCCGCCCGGCTGGTACGGCGGTCTGTTTCCTGCCTCGCACCGGCCCGACAAGATGCGCGCGGACGGACAAGCGTCGGGCGGCGGCTTCATGCCGGCGATACCCCTGCCCCGCCGGCGTATCGGCGGCACTCGAGTGGCGTTTCAGAATCCGCTGAAAGTAGGCGACGACGTCACGCGCAAGACCGAAATCGCCGACATCCAGATCGATGATGGCCCGAGCGGGGCCATGGTCACCGTGGTCGAGCGCAATAGCCTCTCGGCCAGCGGAAAAGTCTGCGTCGTCGAAGAGCGCGACATGTGCATGCTCAGCGAAGCAAGGGCGGACGCGGCGCCGAAGTCAACGCCGGCTGTTCCCGGTGAAGCCAAGTGGCAGCAAATCGTCGAACCCAACACTCCGCTGCTGTTTCGCTTTTCGGCGATCCGCTTCAACAGCCACCGCATCCACTATGACCGCGACTACGTCACCAAAGTAGAGAAGCTTCCCGGCCTGGTCGTGCAAAGCTCGCTGATTTCGCAGTTGCTGATCGAGATGTGCCGGCGCGAGGCGCCGGCGCGGCAGCTAAAAGAGTTCAGTTTCCAAAACCTGCGCTCGATCTACGACAGCAGCGGCAAGTTCACGCTCGCCGGCGCGCCGGCGGCGGACGGCCGCGAAGCCGCGCTCTGGACTCTCGACGGCGAAGGCAAACTTTCGATGCTGGCGACGGCGAAATTCGCCTAAGAAAATCTGCGCCAGAAAGGTCCCTGCGCGCCAGAGCCGCGACCAAAGCAGGAATCGATTCCGCCACCGAGGCGCTGAGTTCGCAGAGTTCGGAGTTTTTTTAATAGAACATTTTTGTCGGCGCACTCCATATCGCCGTGGTGAGTTCCCTGCTGGACCGATAACAGTGATTTCATCTATCAATTCTAAATTACCAAATTGAAAATGATATCTTACCCCGAAGGTCCCAGCGCGCCGAGCCGCAAGGGCGCAATGGAAAACGACAAGTCCGATCTTGGCGCTCCTGGAAATTTGGCGCGAGAATCCGACGGTTGTGCGGGCGAACTGCCCGGAGTAAACTATTGCCGAGCAATAGAGTCTTTGGGTAGATCGTTTTGGTCCTCTCGATCTGGTGCAAGTCGAAAACGGAGCACAACAAAGTTACCGATCTGGCGCGCACTCAACAAATCTGAAGGAGGAAAACCATGCTGAAATTCATTGGCAAGATAGGTTTGGTGGCAGTCGCCGCTGCTGCGCTATTAATCGCGGAGAGCGAAAACGCCCTCGCCAAAGTGGAAGGCGACACGATCATTCTTGGCGCGGCGGTTTCGCTTACCGGCAAGTATTCCACCAATGGCAAGAATACGCAGGATGGCTACGAACTGGCGGTGAGACGCATCAACGAGAACGGCGGCGTCAAAGTCGGCGGCAAGAGCTACAAGCTCAAAGTCGCATACTACGACGATGAGTCCACGCCTGCGCGCGCCGCCCAGCTCGCCGAGCGTCTAATCAACCAGGACGGCGTGAAATTCCTGCTCGGTCCGTATAGCTCCGGATTGACCACGGCGATCGCGCCGGTAACCGAGAAATACAAGATCCCGATGGTCGAAGGCAACGGCGCGGCTCTGTCGCTTTTCGGAAAAGGCTACAAGTATTTGTTCGCCACGCTTTCCAGCACCGAGTTTTATCTTAAATCGGCGATTGGTCTGATGGCGGAAAAAGCCCCCGACATCGGCAAGAAGCCTGCCCAGATCACCATAGCGATGGCTTTTGAGAACGATCCGTTCAGCCGGGACATCCGAGCAGGCGTCGTCGAAGATGCCAAAAAATTCGCCATGAAGATCGTAATCGACGATAAGTTGCCGCCGGAAATCAACAACATGGCCGCGACCCTGACCAAGGTCAAAGCGCTCAAGCCCGATCTCCTGGTGGTATCGGGCCACGCCAAGGGCGCGACTCTGTTCGTGCGTCAAACAGACGAGATGAAGGTTCGTACGCCGATGATGGCAACCACGCACTGCGATTCCGCCAAGGTTGCCGAAACCATGCCGGCCGAATCGGAAGGATTTCTGTGTGCCTCGCAGTGGGACCGCAGCCTGAAATACTCGGACAAGTGGTTTGGCCGAGCCGAAGACTATGCCCAGCTGTTCGACAAAGTGTTTCATTATGCCCCCCCCTACCAGGCGGCCGAGTCGACGGCCGCCGTGCTGGTATTTGTTGACGCTTTCCAGCGTTGCGGCTGTTTCGAAACGGCAAAATTGCGCGATGCCATCGCGGCCACCGATATGGAAACCTTCTACGGCCACATCAGGTTCGATAAAACCGGTAAGAACATCGCCAAGCCGATGATACTGTACCAAGTTCAAAAAGGTCATTATCGGGTGGTGGCGCCGACGAGGTGGGCCGAGTCCAAGGTCAACTTTCCGCTTAAATAACCGGCATCTCTTGATCGGTTTGCGCCCCTCCGGCCCCACTGCCGCTGGGGCGCAAAGCTGCGGTCATGGACAATATCGAACTTCTTTTCAACGCGCCGATTTTGACCGTTCAGCTGTTAGCGGACGGAGTCCTGATCGGAGCGATTTTCGCGCTCACCGCCTACGGCATGGCTCTGGTTTGGGGCGTCATGAACATCATCAACATTGCCCAGGGCGAGTTCGTCATGCTCGGCGGCTATACTGCTTTTTTTTTGTACACCGCCGGAATCCATCCGCTGTTCGGCATCCCCCTCGCGGCCGTGCTGTTGTTCATTCTCGGTTGGTTTCTCTATAAGGGCGTCATTTTCCGGATTGTCGACAAGGACCTGTTCACCTCGATTTTAGCGACCTTCGGCCTGAGTATCGTGCTGCAGCAGCTCGCCAACGAGTTGTTCGGTGCCGATGTTCGGACAGCGGAGTCCGGTCTAGAGACGCTCTTCCTCTTCGGCGGTCTGGTGACCATTGCCGAGATTAAACTCGTCGCCTTCGCGGCTGCGCTGATCGTGGGCGGCTTGATCGTGCTTTTTCTCAAGCGCTCCCGCATGGGTCAGGCGATCCGCGCCACGGCACAGAATGCCCGCGCTGCGCGCATCATGGGTATCGACACCGACCGGGTATACGCGTTCACCTACGCACTCAATGCCGCCACCTGCGGCGCTGCCGGAGCGCTCGTGGCCATGACCTGGATCATTCATCCGTATCTCGGGTTACCCTATACATTACGATCGTTCATGATCGTGATTGTCGCCGGTCTCGGTAACCTGGCTGCGGTCCTCGGCGCCGGCTTGATCCTCAGCGTGGCGGAGAACTTCGCCGGCTTTATTCTGGGTGCCGAGTATCAAGCAGCCTTCGTTTTCGGCTTGCTTGTCGTGATCTTGGTTTGGCGGCGGTTCCAGCTTGGCCGCCAGCGGAGATACCTCAAATGAACCGGACCGCCGCCCAACTGCTGCTTTACGGCGCGCTCATCGCCCTTGCGCTGTCGGCGCCGGCCCTTGCGCCGAATTACCGCGCACAAATGGCCCTTCTCTGGGTGATGATCATATTCGCGCTCACCTGGGATCTGCTCGGCGGCCAAATGGGCTACAACTCGTTTGGCAACGTCCTGTTTTTTGGAATCGGCATGTACGGTTGCGCTGTCGTCCAGCGCGATGCCGGACTCGGCTACTACAGCGGGCTATTCGTGGGCATGGGCGTCGGGGCAACAATTGCAGTGACCACCGCGGCGTTGCTCGGGTCGGCTATCCTCGGCCTGCGCGGCCAGTATTTTGCCATCGGCACGCTCGGTCTCGGCGTTGCCGCGGGGGAGTTTGCCAGCGGTTGGGACTATATCGGCGCAGGTTCCGGGATGGTGACGCCGCTCTATCCCGGAGCGGCCGGCGCACGCGAGAGTTTTTTTTATTATCTCCTGTTCGGGCTCGCAGCGCTGACCTTCCCGGCGCTGCGCTGGCTCTATTCCGGACGATTCGGCCTGACCATCAACGCGATTCGTGACGACGAGGATAAGGCCGAGTCTTTGGGCATCCGCACCACGCGCTATAAATCGACGGCGTGGTGTATTTCGGCGTTTTTCCTCGGGCTTACCGGCGGCGCCACGGGCAACCTGATCGGTTTTATCGATCCGCGCGATGTCGCTTTTGCCGGCTCGACCTATGGGGTCTGGATGGTTCTCATGGCGATCCTGGGCGGCAAGGGAACGCTGTGGGGGCCGGTCATAGGCGCCGTCATCTTCCATGTTACGCAGGAAGTTTTCTGGACCTACTTTCTCGGCTGGCAACGCGTGTCCCTCGGCCTGCTGATCGTGTTGACGGTGGTCTTTTTCCCGCTCGGTGTGCTCGGCTGGGCGCGCGAGCGCTGGCCGGAGCTGTTCGGCCACCGCATTGACGCGACCCCGGTAACGCCGGAGGCCGTCAAGTGAAACCCATCCTCGAGGTAACCGCTGTCACCAAAGCCTTTGGCGGCGTGGTGGCGAACAACGCCATTAGTCTCACCGTGCCGCACGGCAAGATCGTCGGCCTGATCGGTCCCAACGGCTCAGGCAAAACGACACTTTTCAATTCGATTGTCGGCTACCACCCGATCGACTCCGGCTCGATTCGATTTGAAGGGCGCGAGCTGTCGACGCTGCGAGTGGCACAGATCGCCCGCTTCGGTCTACTGCGAACATTCCAACAATCCCGCATCTTCGATAAGATGACCTGCATGCAGAACATGCTGGTGAGCGTGCCGCGGACCTATCATAGCTGGTGGTCGATGTTGTGCCGCGCTGCGCCGCAGGATGAGCGTCGCGCCGAGGAGCTGCTGCAATTCGTCGGACTCAAGGCCAAGCGGTTCCTGCGCGCGGGCAACCTGTCGTTCGGCCAGCAGAAGTTGCTCGAGCTCGCAATGGCGCTAATGAGCGAGCCAAAAATGTTACTCCTCGACGAACCGACGGCGGGCGTCAATCCCACGCTGATCAACGGTTTGATGAACCGGCTACGGCGCGCAAACCGTGAGTTCGGCATCACCTTGCTGGTGATCGAGCACAACATGCGTGTGATCATGAATCTGGCCGAGTACATCTATTGTCTCGCCCACGGCGAGTTGCTCGCAGAAGGCGAGCCGGAGCAGGTCAGGAATGACCGGCGCGTGATCGATGCCTATCTGGGCGCTCACTAATGAGTGACAAAAACCGTCAGCCCGACAATTCTGAAGCCGACTTCGGCGACGAACTGATTTCTGCCGATGAAGTCGCGCACGAGGCAGCCCGTTTCGCGGCCGACCGACCGAGCGCGCAGCGCCTCGCCGGGCTCGCCGCCGGGAAACCCTTGCTGACGATCGAAAATCTATACGCGGGTTACGGTAAAATGGAGATCCTACACGGCATCGATCTCCAGGTCGCCGCTGGACAATCGCTGTGTCTGATCGGACCGAACGGCGCCGGAAAGTCAACCGTGCTGCACTCGATCTACGGCTTCACCCGCATCTACAGCGGCGCGATCCGCGTCAATGGCGAAGCCATCACCCGGCTCACCGCCAATGAAAAGCTCAGACGCGCGGGCATCGCCTATGTCCTGCAGGACAATTCGGTTTTCCCCGATATGACCGTCGAAGAAAACCTGTGGATAGGCGGCTATCTGTGGGCGCGCCCGGAACAGGCGAAAGAGGCCTCCGAGCGCGTTTTTCAGAAGTATCAACGTCTCGCCGAGCGACGCAAGCAACCGGCGCGCGTGCTGTCGGGCGGCGAACGGCGGCTGCTCGAGATCGCCCGCGCACTCATCATGGAACCGCGAATTTTGCTCGTCGACGAACCGTCTATCGGCCTCGAACCGCGCTACATCGACATGGTGTTCGAGATCCTCGCGGAGCTGCAACGGAGCGAGGGCAAGGCGATCATCATGGTCGAGCAGAATGCCAAAAAAGGGCTCGAATTTGCCGACATCGGCTATCTCCTGGTTTCCGGATCCGTCGCCATGGCCGACACTGGCGACAATCTCCTCAAGCACCCTGATGTTGGACGCCTGTTCCTCGGCGACTGACACCGTGATTGCGCCGCACCAACCTCCTATTCCGGTCCAGCGCGCAGCGACCCTGTTGTGCGGTGCCCATGTGCTCAGCATGACCGGATTTGGCACTTTTTCCGCATTGCTGCCGCTACTCATGGCCACCTGGCACATGAGCAATTCCCAGGCTGGAACGATTGGCGGCATGTATTATGCCGGTTACATGACCGCCGTGCCGCTGCTTACCGGCATGACCGATCGGGTCGACGCGCGCCGGATTTATCTTTTCGCCTGCGTGTTATCCATGACCGCTGCGCTTGGATTCGCGCTCCTGGCCGACGGCTTTTGGTCAGCGCTCATGCTCCATGGGCTGGCGGGCGCCGGCCTTGCGGGGACCTACATGCCAGGTTTGAAAATCCTCTCCGATCACATCGAAGGTCGGCACCAAAGCCGGTGGGTCGCGATTTATACTTCTACATTCGGTGTCGGAGCGGCCTTATCGCTGTGGATGGCTGGCGCGATTACGACAATGGCCGGATGGCGGTGGGCATTCGCACTGGCCGGAGTGGGGCCGGCAGCAGCCGGCTCCCTCGTATTTCTGCGCTTACCGCCGCGCCGGCCGGATTTCGCCGTCAAGCTTACCGCGGGACTACTCGATTTTCGCTCTGTGTTTCGCAACCGCGCGGCGACAAAATATATCTTCGCCTACGCCGCGCACTGCTGGGAGTTGTTCGGATTTCGTTCCTGGATCGTTGTCTTTCTGACCTTCGCAGGCGCGGTCCGCGCCACCGCCGAACCGAAGCTGGCGAGTGCGACTACGCTCGCGGCGACCATCAACCTGATCGGTCCCGCGGCCAGTATTCTGGGCAATGAATTAGCGGCGCGGTTCGATCGATCGCGTGTCGTGCTCGCCATAATGAGCGTGTCGACCGCCCTCGCCTGCGTTGTCGGGTTCAGCGCTCCTTTGCCCGAAGCGCTGGTATTCGCGCTCACGTGCCTTTACTTTCTTGCGATCATGGGTGATTCCGCCGCGCTCACCGCCGGGCTGCTCGGGGCCGCGGCGCCACAGCAACGGGGTGCTGCCATGGCGGTACATTCGTTTCTTGGCTTCGGCGCGGGCTTCGCCGGTCCGGTGGTTTTTGGCGCGGTGCTCGACCTTGCCGGCGGAAACCAGAGCGTATTCGCCTGGGGAGTGGCCTTTGCCAGTCTCGGCATCGGCGGCGCGCTGGTCCCGCTGACGCTTCTTTCGTTTCGACGATGAGCGGGGAATGGCGGTCATCACCCGCCGCGCTAACCGGACGACCAGAAATTAAACAACCCTCGACTACAAGCCGAGCGGTTCCGAATTTGTCGACTGGAAGTCGACATCTATTTCCATCATTCCGGAGCATGCCGGAAGGGCGATTCACATTTCAAGTGCAACAGTTCACGGCAGAAGACCTCAGCCGGAGTTTTGTAGTGAAGGCAATTTCTCGGAGTGCGATTATAGCAACGAAGCAAACCGACTGCTCTGCGTAGGCAGGCTGATCACCAACCTGGGTCCCACTGTCGTGCTTCAGCTCGCGGGCTATAGTCGATGGCGCGCGACCCATAGCTGCCGCAATTTGACGGCTTGTTTTCCCGGCCTGGCTAAGTCGGGAAAGCGTGCAGCGCTCTTCAAGCGAAAACTGTTCATAGCATTGTCCCATTGCAACACCTTGTCCAAAAAAGTGTTGCACTTCGTTTGTGAATTTAGAGCGTCTTTCGCGCTGACGGCTTTTGTGTTGTAGGCGATCGGCAAGGTTAAATTATAAGCGCCGACGAAACGATGGTTGGCCTACACGGCGTCCAGGCCAAAGTCTTTTTCCCATCCCGGGTACGATGCCAACAGGTCACGGTCGATCAACGGCCGCAGCGCGCGCATCGAACCGGACTGGATGATATCGACCGCCGGCGGTTTGCCCGCTTGATTCTCCGCGATGATGCGCTGCACCAGCGGTTCGGGAATGCTTACGAAGTGCTCGATCTTGATTCCGGGATACTGTTTGTCGAGCACTTCCTGCATCTTTTCGTAAACGATCGCATCGGTGGGCCCCCAGATGACTACCGTGCCTTCCTTCTTTGCGGCATTATAAAGTTGCGTGATCGCGTCATTGCCGCTCTTACCCTTGCCTTGAGCGTGAGCGGCGTTGACTACGAACAAGCTCACAAGCGCCGCAGCCAAAATGATTCTTAACCGTTTCATATCTTTCTGTCTCCTTACTTTACGATGAATGGATGAATGAATGTCCTCGTCGCAAGTTCAAACTTGCTGGATTGGATGACGCTGCAAAAAATCTTGCAAAACGTTGAGCGCGCCGTCGCCATCCCAAAAAGTCATATGCTTCACCTGCGGCACCAGCGCCAGCTCGCAGCCGGGAACCAATGCGCCGAGTCTGCGCGCTGTGCCCACCGGCGTGCTGCCGCCGCGATTGACGTCGTCCTCGGCGCCGCAAAGGATCAGCGTCGGCACCCGAATCTTCGGCGCGTTACCCAGAGTATCCCAAGTACGGCGCGCCTCGAAGTGATAGCGGTGCTGCTCCGGACTGGTTTGGCGCTGCCAAAGCGCATCCGACAAGGCCTCTACGACTTCCGCATGTTCGTTGAAGAATTTCGGGTTGAACGCCATGTGCGTGTTCTCGATATGGCCGCGGATGAAGCGCTCGAAACCATGGGCGCGAATTTCTTCTTCGTCGGTGTTTCTGACCACCCGCGGGCCGCCGTCGGTCGCTTTAATTCCCGCTCCGGCCGCGGCAATCGTCAGGGTCGCAACCAGATCGGGCCGTTGGAGCGCCAATGCCTGGGCGATCTGTCCGCCCAAAGCAAAACCCGCCGAATGACAGCGCGAGATTTTCAAATGTTCCAAGAGGCCCGCGCAATCTTTGGCGAACTGCTCGATGGTGTAACCGTTATCCGATTTGCTGCTGTAGCCGGTGCCGCGGCAATCGAAAATAATCGTGCGGTATCGTTTCGATAAAAACGGCACCACGCCAACCTTCCAGGTATCGCTCGGCCACCATGACGGCGGCGCGAGCAATACCGGCTCGCCCGCTCCCAGCACCTCGTAGTAGATATCAACGTCGCCGATTTTCGCGCTGGGCATTGGAGACCTCGCCTGCAAACGCTTGATTAACTGCGGTATCGCCGCTTTGAGCTAAGACAACTGCGCAACCTTTTATTTGTAACGTGAGATGGGCTTTCTTCACAAGGAAAAAGTCAAACCATTTTTGCACGAGCGAGGCGAGGATTAGTGCCGTCGTGAGTCATGGTCGGCCGCGCCGGAAGCCAGCCCCAGCGCCATAAGTCGAATGCCGATGAAAAACAGCTTGGAGATCATATGATGTGCTTTTCCCGAAATGTTCGAATATCGCCGTCGCCATATCCCAACGCGCGCAAGGTCTCCTCGCTATGCTCGCCGAGCTTGGGCGGTCGCAGGCGGATGTCCGCCGGCGTCTCGCTCAGATTGATGCCGTTTTTGACCAGTTGAAACGCGCCGAACTCGGGGTCGGTGACCTGCGTCAGCCGGTCGAGAAATTTCACTTGCGGGTCTTCGAACACCTCGGCAAAATTATTGATCGGCGCGCAGGGCACGTCCTTCTCTTCCAGCGCCTTGAGCCAGTGCGCGCGCGGCGCGCTTTGAAACGCCTTGGAGAGAATCTCGTGGATCAGGTCGTAGCTCTTGATCCGCGCGTGGCGGTCTTTCGTCCGCGGGTCGGTTTGGAGATCGGGCCGGCCGATGACCTCGGTGACGCCGGTCCAGAATTTCGGTGGATGGGACAGGTGGATGACAAACGGCTTGCCGTCTCCGGCGACCAGCGCATAAACCCCCGCGGTTTTAACCCGGCTGCTCTTCTTGGGAATCTCGCCGCTGAAAAGGTATTGCGTGATGCTGAAACCGATAAAGCCGATGGTCGCTTCGAGCAATGAGGTTTCGACTTTTTGTCCCTTGCCGGTGCGCTCGCGCGCCGCGATGGCGGCGAGAATGCCGTAGGCGCCGTAAAATCCGCCGAGATGATCGGAAAAGGACGCCCCCGGCCCTTCCGGTTTATCGAGATCGGTGAGTATGCTTAAAAGCCCGCTCAGCGCCTGGCCAAGAGTGTCGTAACCGGGTTTCTTGCGATAGGGGCCGGACTGGCCGAAGGCGGAAATCGAACAATAGATGATCTGAGGATTGATCTGCTTGATCTCCTCGTAGCCGATGCCCAGACGATCGACCACGCCGGGACGGAGATTTTCCACGATCACGTCGGCGTCTTTGGCCAGTCGCAGGAAAATTTCTCTCCCCTCGGCCTGTTTGATATCGATGGTCACGCTCTTTTTGTTGCGATTCATGCCGCAAAAACTCGGGCTGTAGTTTTTCGGTTCCTTGTCCCAGTGGCGAAACGGATCGCCCGATCCAGGAGTTTCGATCTTGTAGACCTCCGCGCCGAGATCGGCGAGCAGCATCGCCGCGAACGGCCCCGCAATATAGTTGGTGAGGTCGAGAACTTTGATTCCGTCCAGTGCTCCCGGCATGTCCCTTGTGCTCCTCGTTGCTGTCCTAGGAATATAAGGAGGCTGCTATGTTGCTGTCAACCAAACCGCGCGAAAAATTCCCATAGCGCCGAGTCCCAATCGTCCCTTGACACCACTATCATGCTCTGAGAATCTGCCTCTGCCGAAATCTATTTATGTCCGAGGGGAGGAAGATGGAAAACCAAGAGTTTATCGATTCACTGATACGGGAGATCATTCAGCCGGGCGTCGGTCAGTTAATAAACGGCCGCTTCTTCAGCGAACTGCGCGTCGGCAAGCTCTCCAAGAAACGCCTCGCCGGTTTCGCCATGCAGCACTATCTCTCCAATCACGCAATCAATAAAGGTCTCGCCTTCTGCATGGTTAAAAACGCCAGCAACCCGCCGGCTTACAATCAATTCGTCGAGCTCTTCGTCGAAGAGTCGTCCCACCCGGAGTTGATGAAGCGTTTCGGTGCAGCGCTGGGATTGACCGACCAAGATTTCGACAACGAGATCATGATCTACGAATGTGTCGGCCATACCGCGGCGATTATCCGCGGTATGTTTCTCGGTTCCGCCGCTGAGACCCGCGCCGGGGCGCTGGTGAACGAGACCATGGTCCTGCCGCTATTCGGACGAATTCGATGCGGCGCTTGGAAAAACATTACGGACTTGGACAGCCGCGCCCGAACATTTTTCATCGTCCACGGCAAGGTCGACCTGGAACATACCGCGATGGCCGCCGAGACCATCGCGCGCAATGCCAACACCGTGCGGGAAAAAGCGTTGGTGCGCGCCGCCGCTCTCAATATGGTCCGTTTCAAGCTCGCCAAGTTCGACGGCATTTACGACGCCTACGCCTAAACGGGTCTGGCGTCTCGCGTCCAGCGTTCGAGAACCGTTTTTTTATCTGGAGAACAACAACATTGGAGCAACGAAGAGATAAATTCGCGCCAAGAGGAAGTCGATTTAACGATTTGACCTGAGCGCAGCGATTGAACGGCTGGAACGATTGGAACGGTTCAAGACGTTCAAGTAGTTCAGGGCGTTCAAATCGTTAAATGAAAGGATTAAAAATGAAATTCAGTTCGGAGCGAATTTTAACCACCCATGCCGGTGCGTTGCCCCAACCGCCGGATCTCAAAGAGATGCACAATGCCCAGGTCGCTGGCAATCGATCGACAACGCCGCGTTTGCTATGCGCGTGCGCCGAGCGGTTGCCGAAATCGTCAAAAAACAGCTCAGCTGTGGCCTCGACATCATCAACGATGGCGAAGTCGGCAAATCGAATTTCTCGCGCTACGTGCGCGAGCGGTTGAGCGGTTTTGTCGAACGGGAAGTGCGCGCGGAAGATCATGCGTCGACAATCTACGCAGCGGGACTTGGTCGAATTTTCCGATTATTTCCAGGCGCGCGCGTACGCACCGCGGCGATAACATCAAGAAGAGTGTTCTGCAACGCGCCGCTCAAATACATCGGCCACCGCTCGCTCAAAGCCGAAATCGAAGACTTCAAAGCCGGCTTGCAAGGGCAAAAATACCAAGAAGCGTTTCTTCCCGCCATCGCGCCCGGCACCATCGAGCACTGGATGAAAAACGATTATTACCCGAGTGACGAAGCTTACTTAGTCGCCGTCGCCGACGCCATGCATGAAGAATACAAGGCGATCGTCGATGCCGGTTTTTTACTGCAAATCGACGACCCCGATTTGCCCGACGGCTGGCAATTCATGTCGAAGCTTAGCGTGCCGGAATACCGCAAATACGCTGAGTTGCGTGTCGACGCTCTCAATCACGGCCTGCGCGATATCCCGCCCGACCGCGTGCGCTTTCACACCTGCTGGGGTAGTTACCACGGCCCGCACAAGTACGATATCCCGCTGCGCAACATCATCGAATTGATTCTTAAAGTGAAGGCCAACACCATTTCAATCGAGGCGGCCAATCCGCGCCACGAGCATGAATGGCGTGTGTGGGAAGAAATCAAACTCCCCGCCGGCAAAGTGCTCGTACCGGGAGTCATCGGCCACGCCACCGACATCGTCGAGCACCCGCAGACGATCGCCGACCGCTTGGTGCGCTACGCCAAGGTCGTCGGCCGCGAGAACCTCATGGCTGGAACCGACTGCGGTCTCGGCCCGAGAGTCGGCAGCGCGCAGATTTGCTGGGCGAAGTTCGAAGCGATGGCCGAAGGCGCGCGCCTGGCGACCCAAGAGCTGTGGAGGAAATAGGTCTGCGGTGCCATGCGCTAGGCGAGCTGATTTCTTCGGTTGCGAATGTTCGCCCGTGGATACGACCGTAAACCGCGGGCGAACACTGCCGCTTTTCGGGCTATTTACCCGGCGTGAATTGACAATCACGCGTCCTAGAGAATATGTTTCGAAGAGGAGTTAGCTCAACATGATCATCGATTGTCACGCCCATTTGGTGCCGCAAAGTTGGTATCACCCGAAATCGCCGAAATCGATCTTCGACTTGCCCGGCTTGTTCGAAGAACAGGATAAGGCCGGCGTCGATATCACGGTGTTCGGCAACAACTGGATTCGTTCGCCGGATGGCTATGATCCGTTGAGAGTCGTCCAGGAGTTCAACGCGCACGCGGCCGAGCTCACCGCCAAGCATCCGAAGCGCTTGCTCGGTCTGGCCTGTTCGGTGCCCTACGACAACGACAGGATTCTCAAGGAAACCGAAAAGGCGATTCGCGAATACAAGCTCAAGGGCGTCATGATCGGTTCGAGCACCAATGGCGAATATCTGGACTCGCCTCGCGCGACGCCGTTTTTTGAATTGGTCAGCGACCTCGACGTGCCGCTGTTCGTCCATCCGCCCAAATTCACCATTGGCCATGACAAGATGGAAATCTTCCGCTTGCCGGAAATGCTCGGCCGGCCGTTCGACACGACGCTGGCGCTGACACGGTTCATTTTTACCGGCGGCTTCGAGCGCTTTCCCAAGGTGAAAATGGTCTGCGCTCACGTCGGCGGCGCACTGGCGATGCTGGCGGGCCGATACGGTTTCGGCTACGAATTGAGAAAGGACGATAGTTTCGGACCATGGGAGCCCGACGTCATGACCCGTCCGCCGGCGAGCTACATGAAGCAGCTCTACTTCGACACCGTCTGCTATCATCCCCCGGCAATCCAATGCGCCATCGACACTATCGGCGTCGACCAGGTCGTCTTCGGCAGCGACTCGCCGCCGGTGCCGATTCCACTCGTACGCGCGGTGGATACCGTGAAGCAATTAAAGATCTCCGATCAAGACAAGGCAAAGATTTTCGGCGCCAACGCGGCGAGGCTACTGGGACTGTCCGGCTAACGCCGGCGCGTGCAACCCATCGACTTTCCGCGGCATCTACCCAGAACGAAAGGAAACACTGTGCATGGCTAAACAGCTCAAACCCGGCGACGCTTTTCCCAACTATACTGTACCGATCACGGACGGACGGACGATGACTTTCCCCGCCGATCTCAGTGGCGAATACGCGGTGATTATTTTCTACCGCGGCATCTGGTGACCCTACTGCGTTCGGCAGGTTGCCGATTTCCAAGCGCACATCGATGAATTCAAAAATGAGAACGCCGACGTGATCGCTCTATCCGTCGATCCGTTGGACAAGGCCAAGGAGATGGTCGAGCGCACCGGTGCGACTTTTCCCATCGGGTACGGGCTAAAAGTACCGGAAGATGCCGACAAGGTCGGCGCCTACTGGGAAGAGCGCCGCGGCATCTTTCACGCAACCAACTTCACGATCGACTCCAACGGCAAGGTGCTGCAGGCTTGTTTCGCCACCGGTCCAATCGGACGCATCACCGCAGCCGACGCGCTGAGCTCGATCCGCGGAACTAAGAGAAGAAAAGCCCAAGGCGGGTAGTCGGAAACGATTTACAATCCGTGCCCGGCGACTTCAGCAATTATCCCAAGCGCCACTTCGATGTCACCCCGCTTTATATCGAGGTGGGTGACCATTCGTACGCGCCGCGCGTCAACAGCTCCGCCGAGAACCTTCCGCTCGGCGAGCTGCTTCAGAAACGCCTGAGCGCTCCGCTCGGTTGCGCTGACGTCGAAGATCACGATGTTGGTTTGGACTTTTTCCGGCGCGATTCTGATCCCCGGAATTTCCGCCAATCCCCGGGCCAACCGTTGCGCATTGTCGTGATCGATGTGCAGCCGCTTGGGCCCCTCTTCCAAAGCGACCCGTGCCGCGGCGGCCAGAACCCCAACCTGGCGCATGCCTCCGCCGAGCATTTTTCGAATCGCCCGGCAGCATTCGATCAATTCCTTCGACCCGACCACCATCGAGCCCACCGGTGCGCCGAGCCCTTTGCTGAAGCAGAACTGCACCGAGTCGAATTTTTGGGTCATCTCCGCGACACGTTCGTTTAAATACACCGCGGCATTGAAGACCCGAGCACCGTCGAGGTGAACTTTCAGAGCCGCTTCGTGCGCTTTGTCGCAGATCTGGTGCGCTAGGTGGGTCGGGTAGACGGTGCCGCCCGCCATGTTGTGGGAGTTTTCCAGAGCCACCAGAGCGGTCTGCGGCCTAGAGTAGGATTTCTCGCGGATAGCTGGCGCGATCTGCTGCCACGACAGGATACCGTCTTCGCCGGCAACGACCCGCGGCAATACTCCGCCCAGCGCCGACATGGAAGCCATCTCGTAGTTGTAAATATGGCCAGCCGATTCACAGATGACTTCCTGTCCCCGCGCGGCCTGCGCCATGATGCAGGTAAGGTTGCCCATGCTGCCCGATGGCACGAACAATCCGGCTTCGCGGCCGAAGATCTCCGCCGCGCGATCCTGCAACCGATTCACCGTCGGATCTTCGAGGTAAACATCGTCGCCGACCTCGGCCTGCGCCATTGCCCTTCGCATCGCCGGCGACGGCTTGGTCACGGTATCGCTACGAAGATCGATGATTTTATCGCTCATGCTTCTTCGTTAATGGCCAGGCTGTTTTTGGCAACGCCCTTCAACCACCGCTCCGCTTCATTGTAAGTTGTAAAAAAGCGGATTTCTCGCTGCGCTCGCAATGACACTCCATATCAATCACATTTAGCTCTCGGCCATTCCGTCCTTGAACGTTTGAACCTTGAACCCTTTAACGATTATTCCAAACGCCCTTCTATCTCCTGAATCGTCTCCGCGCTGAGCGACGGCCGCACAAACGCATTGTAGATACAGTCGTTTTGCAGCCACATGATGTCGGCGCGCTGCTCCACCGCCTCGCGCATTTCCTGTTGTAGCTTCGCTTCCATGCAATGTCGCTTGATCACGTCGATGACCATATTGCCGTGGCCTTCATCGTGGTACTCGTGAGCGCGGAAAAAGTCCAAACAGGTCGTCGGGATCCACGGATAGTATTTCTCCAGCGCCTCCCGCTCTTCCTTCATGCGCTTGGGGCCGCCCCCCTCGAAAACCAAGCCGGTGCCGATCGCCACCGCCCAGTGGCTCTGTTGCACCAGAGACACGTACATCTCCAACGCGGCGCGAATTCCGGGCAACGGCTCGTAGGTGAGAATATCGTCTCGGCCGATACCGATGCCTACGGCAAACTCCACCCAGAGATCGCGGTGGCTCGGATATTTTCCGCCGAAAAGATCCTCGCCCTCTTCCTCCACCATGTTTTCCAGGAGCATGCGGCGCAGCTCCGGAATCGGACACTTTTGATACCGAATACCAAAGAAGCGATGAATATTGCGAAACTCATGGAACTGGTTTCTCGCCCAGCCTTGGAGTTGATCCTTGGTCAGCCGACCGCTCAGCAACAGTTGGCGCACCCGATGGGGCCTCGGGCGGCGATGCTGTAAGGTATGCTGCAAATCCGCGATGAGCTCTTCCGGCCCGAGCAAACCGACCATAAGTCCTCCCACGTCAATGCGCCCGACGGCGCCCGATTTTTCTGCCCGCATGATAGCCAAGTTCTCCTCGCCGCGCCAGCTTGGTTTCATCTTGTTTTTTTAAAGCGCCTCAACTAGCATGGCTGGGTGGTGTCCGTCTCATTACGCAGACTCACGAAGAAGTTCGGCTCGGTGACCGCCGTCGACAACGCCAACCTGGACGTCAACGCCGGTGCGTTTCTCGTCATCGTCGGCGAGAGCGGCTGCGGCAAAACGACCATCCTCCGTTTGATCGCCGGTCTGGAAACACTCGATAACGGGACAATATTCATCAACGGCGAGCGGGTCAACGACGTGCCGGTGGGCCAGCGCGGCGTGCAGATGATTTTTCAAAATTTCGCGCTCTGGCCGCATATGAAAGTTTTCGATGAGCAGCGCTACTCCAATCTGACTTTGCCGCTGCGCGTGAGAAAATGGTCGAAGGACAGAATCGCTGAGTTTCTCCGCCCTCTCGCCTGGAAAATCGGCATTGAGGAAAGTTTTTTCAAACGCAAACCGACCGAGCTTTCGGGCGGCCAGCAGCAGCGCGTCGCGCTCGGCCGCGCTATGGTCACCTCACCGCGCGTCATGTTGATGGACGAGCCGCTCAGCAACATCGATCCGCCCAATCGTCTAAAAATGCGCCAGGAGATCAAGGCCTTTCACAAAGAAAACCGTTTAACCACGCTTTACGTCACGCACAATCTCGCCGACGGGATCGCCCTGGCCGACCGCATTGCCGTGATGCATGAAGGCCGATTCGAGCAGGTCGATACGGCGGAAAACTTGATGCGCCACCCGGCCAACGAGTATGTCGCGGATTTCTTCAAAGCCGATCAATTCAGCTTCAAGCTCGCCGCCCCTTAAGAGACGGACATGCAGCGCGGGCTAATTTTATGGATCATCTTGCTGACTTTCGGGACCGCCGCGCCGGCCCATTCCGCCTGTCGCGAGCTCGATGTCGCGCGCGCCTGGTCTCGCCCGGCCTACGCCGCCGACATCGATGCGACCATCGAATTCTTCGGCCATAATTTCTTTCAGATCACTTCGAGCAAAGGCACGAAAATCATCACCGACCCGGTGGCGCCAGGTTTCTACCCGACGCCCGAAGTGACGCCGGACGCCATTACCGTCGGCAGGGAACACCCCAATCATAACTTCGTGGAAATCGCGAAAAACAAGCCGGTGATTTTGCGCGGCCTAAGCAACTATGGCGCGGCATGGAACAAGATCAGCACCACGGTGGGCGATGTGTTGATCTACAGCGTGCCGGTCTATCAGCAGCAGTTCGGCAATGCGCTCAAAGGCGCGGCCTTCGTCTTCGACCTGGGAACCTTGTGCATCGCCCATCTGGGCGACCTGAGCCACAAACTGACCGAAGCACAGATCAAAGCGTTTGGCAAGGTGGATATCGCCATGATTCCCATCGGCGGCAGCTTCACCATGCCCCCCGATACGGCGCGGGAAGTTTTAAACCAGCTGAAACCCAAGATCGCCATTCCGATGCATTACCGGGAGAGCACCTATTTACTGGATATGTTTGTGAAGGGGTATCCGCACAAATATCTCGACACATACAAGATGACCTTCAGCAAGCCCGCCTTGCCACCGACGACGCAGATCGTCGTGTTCACGCCCTGGGGCATGAGAGACTACCGATAAGGATGTTGGGGCACTGGAGTTTTGTTCCAATCGATCAGCGATTCCGAAACATTCTCCTTGCGCGCTTCACGCTAAATCTTAAAGGCTTCGATCGTTTCGCGAGCGAACAGCTCATCGAGATTGAGTCGTTGCTTGATCAATCCCTGCTCGAAGAGATAGCCATGAAGGGTTTCTAAATTTTTTCGATTGGGCTCGACGCCGTAGGGCCAGTAGTCGGCAGTCATCAAATCGCGCGTGTCTTCGTATTCTGCCGAGGTCCAGGGCAAGCTCACGCGCAGAATATTGGTATCGTAGAGCTCGCGCATGCAAATCTCTTTCGCCTCGCAAAAAGCTTTGTAAAGCGTCTGAGCCACCCAGGGCTCTTTTTCGTAGATCGACCGTTTGATCACAATCACATGCATGATCGGAAACAGCCCGGTCTTATTGAAATACTCCATTTCCGCCTGGCGATATTTCGGAAAAAGGCGTTTCACCTTCGGAGAGCCCTGAAGAAAGCAGGTGGGCATGCGCGGCGACATCATGGCGGCGATCTCACCGCTCTCGATCATGGCGTTGAGCGTCGTGTCGGGGCGGCTTTCGAGGGTCACGCCGGCAGGCATTTCGAAATCGACCCGGTCCTTGCGCCCCGGATGTTCCTCACCCGCCTGCACCCAGTGAATCTCGCTCGGCGGCACGCCGTACTCATGCTCGAACATGCCGCGCAGCCACACCGCCGCAGTCATGGAATATTCCGGCACGCCCATGCGCTTGCCACGCACATCTTGAATCGACTTGATGCTCGAATCCGTATTCACAAAAATACAGCGATGGCGAAAAGTTCGCGATGGAAAGACCGGGATGGCGACAAAAGGGCGCCGACCGCGCGACGCCGCCGTAAGGAAGGCGCCCATCGACAGTTCCGAGACGTCGAACTCCTCGTACTTCATCATGCGCCAGAAGATTTCTTCCACCGACATGACCAGGTAGTTGAGATCGATGCCCTCCGGCTTGACGATGCCCTCTTTGAGCGGCCGGGTGCGGTCGTAGTCCTCGCACGCCAGGGTCAATTGTAGATTTTTCATTTGCGGCTCTTCTTTGCCGCGCTTTTCTTTACTCGCGCGCTCGCCACGAGCTTGACGAATTTGTGAATCTCTTTAATAAAACTTTTCTTGCCCCTTTTCGCCAATAAATTTTCCAAGTAGGCACTGCCGAGGCAAATGCCCGTAACGCCGACGGCAACGTAGTCGGCGACGTTTTTCAAGCTCACCCCGCCCGAGACCATGAAGCGCGCGTCAGGAAACGGCCCTTGCATCTGCCGGATGAAGTACGGCCCACCGGCGAGATCGGCAGGAAAAATTTTGATCAGGTCGGCGTGGGCGCGCTGCGCCGCGATGATATCAGTCGGCGTCGCCGCCCCGGGAAAGCAGGCGATGTTGGCCGTGTGACAGAGGCCGATCAGATTCAGCTCCAGCGAGGGTGAAACCACAAACTCGGCGCCCGCGCCGATTGCGCGCTCGGCCTGCTGCGGCGCCAGTACTGTACCGGCACCAACGTGGATATTCTTCCGCGCCGCTAATTCCTTGATGACATCGAGGGCCCCCGGCACGCTGAAGGTGATCTCGATGAACTTAATGCCACCCTCGGCCGACGCGTGCGCCAAAGCCAGCGCGTCATCCGCGCTCTTGGAGCGTATAACGGCAACCAAGCGGTGCTGGTACAGTTCGTTAGTTAGCTTGATTCGATCCAATGAAAGATTAAACTCCCTTCTTTCCTATGGAGATAAAAGCATCCGTTCCTGCGCCAGCTTTTTCGCCCTCTTAGGTGAGGAATTTGATCGGCAGTCCCGATTCCCCTTCTCTTGCAAGAGACACTTGTGCAATTCCAGATTTCACCTGAGTGCCATCCTGAGCGCCAGCGAAGGATCTGCTTTTGTCCAAGCCGTGTTGACTACTCCTTTCCACGCTTGGACCGAAGCAACAAGCAAAAGCGGATTCTTCGGCTACGCCTCAGAAGGACATTCCCCAACAGTTCCCGGCAACGAAGAAACAGGGCGAAAGCTCTATAAACGACTAACTCAGACTCAACCCGCCATCCACGATCAGTGTCTGCCCGGTGACGAAGTCGCCGCCGGTGATCAATCCCAGAATCGCGCCCGCGATGTCCTCTGGAGTGGCGATGCGTTGCATCGGGTAGCCCGCGGCGGCTTTGCTGATCACCTGCCGGTATTCGCCACCGAAGTGCTGGCTCATCCACGGCGTGTCGGTAAACGCCGGCGCCACGCAGTTGACTCGCACCTTGGGCGCCATCGCCACCGCCAAGCCGCGCGTCATATAGATCAGCGCCGCTTTCGCCGTGCCATAGGCCAGGGACGACATGGTGGACGGCGCCAAAACACCGGAGATCGACGATACGTTGACGATCATACCCGCGTTGGCTTCGAGCAGCCTCGCCGCCGCGCGCGCGCAGCGGAACGCGCCTTTGACATTGACGTCGAGAATCTCGTCCCAGATTTCATCGGTGAGCCCTTCGAGGTCCGAGAGCTTCACCCAGTGCGTCACGCCGGCGTTGTTGACGACGATATCGAGCCGGCCGAAATGGTCCTCAATCCTTTTCATCATCGCCCGCACCTGCGCGTCGCTCCGGATGTCGGCCTGGATCGCCTGCGCTTTGATGCCCGCGCGTTCGATCTCGACCGCCAAATCTTCGGCCTGTTTGGCGGACGTTCGGTAATTGATCACAATCCCCGCGATGCCGGCTTTCGCCAGGCTGCGCACCACCGCGCCGCCGATGCCACCAGCCCCGCCGGTTACCAATGCTACTCTCCCTTGAAGCTCCATAGGCTCGCTCCGCCCGTCCTTCACTACATTCCAGATTTCAAATTACCCATTTCAGGTTCGTTCGAACTTTTGCATCCATAATCTTGGGATGCCTTTTACCGCCCGCTCCGAAGCTCTGTCGTTCGAGCATGATCGACAACCCAGTTTTCGGGTAGCCTGACCAATTCATCGGCTGTACCTTTGAAACTTACAGCCACCCCGTATCTCTTTTCGGCTTCCTCCGGTGTGATGTAACCCTCGATCACGTCCCAGCGAACCTTTTCGATATCGCGCTTGAGCGGATCGCCATAGCCGCCACCTCCCGGTAAATCAATGTGGACCACATCGCCCGCTTTAAGATCTATCAACGCTTTGGCATGCAACCGCATGCCGTTTTCCAGGCTCACCCCTCCCGTGGCCCCCGCTTGACCACCCAGCAGACCGGGCGCCGCATACTCGGTTCGATCAGCGATCGAGCTTACGCTCCATTTTCCCTCGCCGCGCCGGGCGAATTCGGTGAGTTGGCCGAGACCGCCGCGCCAGGTCCCGGGGCCGCCGGAATTGGCTCGCAGCTGACGCCGCTTTAACACGACCGGCGATAAACTCTCGATCACTTCCGCTGGAACACCAGCGACGCCGCTGGGAAAACCGACGGCGTTCAAGCCATCCTTGGTCGGTCGCGCACCCGTGCCGCCCACTTGGAAAACCGTGAGTGTAAACGGCGGATTCTGGCCGCGCCACACGCTCAGCCAGATCGGATCGGCGCCCGGCGCCATCAGCCGTCCCGGCAGCGCGCCCGACAACGCTGCGAAGATTGCGCTCGGTATAAAATGGCCGATCACCTGCCGGCTCGCCACCGGCGCCGGATCCAACGCATTGAGAATACTGCCCGGCGGAGCGCTCACGTGCACCGGGCGAAAGCTGCCCTCGTTGTGCGGCACGTCCGGACAGATCGCCGCTTTGATCGCGAAGCTCGCGTAGGCATGGGTGTAGTTGAGCACGACGTTGATGCCGCGCGTGCTCTGCGGCGAAGAGCCGGTGAAGTCGATGAAGATCTCGTCGCCGGCAATCTTCACCGCACAACGCACGACGATGGGCTCTTCAAAACCATCGCTCCAGGTTTCGTTGTGCCATTCGCCATCGGGGAGCCGTCGGATCTCGGTGCGCACAGCAGTCTCCGAGCGGCGAATAATTTCGTCGGCGACCCCATCGATGGAATCGAGATCGAACTCATCCATCATTTCCAGCAGAGCCCGCCCGCCGGTTTCGTTGCACGCCGTCTGGGCGTAAAAATCGCCGACCACCTCGTCCGGCTGGCGGACATTAGAACGGACGATCTGCATGAGGATTTTATTCGGCTCGCCGGCGTCGAACAGTTTCATGATCGGGATGCGCAACCCCTCCTCGAAAACTTCGCGCGCCTCGGCGGAAAGAATCCTGCCGCCGATATCAGCGCTGTGGCAAGTGTTGGCGAAGAGCGCGACCATTTTGCCATTGCGAAAGATCGGCGTGGTGATCGTGATGTCGTTGATCTGCCCCGCCGTCTGCCACGGGTCGTTGGTGATCAGCACGTCGCCCGGCGCAAGCTTGTCCGGCGGAAAGGCCGCGAGAAAATGTTTCATCGACGTCGCCATGGCATTGATATGCCCCGGCGTGCCGCTGAGCGACTGGGCAATCATCCGCCCCCTGGTGTCGAACAGGCCGCAAGCCAGATCCTGACTCTCGCGCACGATGGTGCTGAAGGCGGTGCGGATCAGCGTGTCCTGCTGCTCGTTGGCCACCGACATGAAGCGGTTCCAGATCACTTCCAAGGTTACCGGGTCGATCACTTCACTTTTCATCGCTTAACTCCGCGACGATATTCAATTTCTCGTCCACCTGTGCGCGGCCGCGCGGGCCCACAATCAAAGTCGACTCGCGCTCCTCGACGATCGCCGGCCCGCTTAATTCCATGCCGGGCGAAAGCCTGTAGCGATCATAGATCGCGGTATCGATATAACCTTCGCGCTCAGGAAAATAAGCCGGACGAGACCCTTTACGCGCGTCGTTTCGCATGGCGGTGGCACGCGGCAGTTGCAAATTCATTTCCGGCCGCGGCCCGCTCGCCACGACACGCCAATTGATCACTTCCAACGGCACATCCGGCCCCTTGCGACCATACAATGCCTGATAGGTGTCTTCGAATTCGGCACCGATGCGCGGCAAATCTTTGGCGCTCAAATCTCCATCCGGAAGCGCAACTGAAACTTCATGCCCCTGACCGACATAGCGCATATCGGCCGTGCGCTGACAAACAATCTCGCGCGCCGAGACTCCGGAGCGTTCCAGTACCTTCCGTCCCTCCGCGGCCATTTCGTTTAGCAAACCGTTGGCGAACTGCCAACCGAGTTGATCCAAGCGGCTGTAGGCGCTGCGCACGAAATCGAAAGCCAGCGGCGCCGAGAGCAAGCCAAACGTCGAGCCTACGCCGGCGCCGAAAGGCGAGATCAGCGCCGGCAGACGCAGGATCTCCGCGACGCGATAGCCGTGCACCGGGCCCGCCCCGCCGAAAGCGTACATCGGCATGCGGCGCGGATCTTTGCCGCGTTCGCCCAGGTGGGCGCGCGCCGCATTGGCCATGTTCTCGTTGACGATTTGATGAATACCCCAGGCCGTCTGCTCAGCGCTCATATGGAGCGGCTTGCCCAAACGGCCGAGGGCCCGGCGCGCGCCATCGAGATCCAATTGCATCTTGCCGCCGAGAAAATAATTTGGATCGAGATAGCCAAGCACCAAATCGGCATCGGTCACCGTCGGTTCAGTGCCGCCTTGGCGATAACAGACCGGCCCCGGATCGGCCCCTGAGCTATCCGGACCGACTTTTAACAATCCGAGAGAATCGACGCGCGCGATGCTGCCGCCGCCGGCACCGATCTCGATCATGTCAATCACCGGAATGCGCACCGGAAGGCCGCTGCCTTTACGAAAACGATAAACCCGATCCACTTCGAATTCGTGGGTCTTGAGCGGTTGGCCGTCTTCGATGACACAGAGCTTCGCTGTGGTCCCGCCCATGTCGAACGAAAGCAAATCCCGATGCCCCGAAACCAGCCCCGCCCGCGCCGCCGCTAAAGCCCCTGCCGCCGGGCCCGATTCGAGCAAGCGCACCGGAAAACGCGCAGCGGTCTGGCGAGTGGCAATGCCACCGCTCGATAGCATGACGAAAAAGCTTCCGGCAAAACCGATTTTGTCTAATCTGGCTTGCAAACGCGCCAGATAATCCGCCACCCGCTCCTGCACGTAAACGTTCGCCAATGTCGTGCTGGTGCGCTGGAATTCGCGGATCTCGGCGACCACTTCGGAGCTGAGCGACACACGAATCTCCGGGGCTAATTCGGCGATGATCTCAGCGGTGCGCTTTTCATGCGCCGGATTGCGAAAGCTGTTGAGATAGCAAATACCGATGGCTTTGATCCCTTTGCGGCTGAGTTCCGCGACCAAACGCCGAACAAACGCTTCGTCCAGACCCTGAAGCACACTGCCGTCGGCAGCGACTCGCTCGGGCACATCGAAGCGCAGGTGACGCGGCACCAGCGGCTTGGGCAGGTCGAGATTGAGATCGTAGAGCTCGTAGCGATGCTCGCGGCCGATCTCCACCGCGTCGCGAAAGCCTGAAGTGGTGAGCAGCGCCGTCGGCGCGCCTTTGCGCTCGATCAGCGCATTGGTAACCAAGGTGGTGCCGTGAATCAACGTGCCCCGCGCGCCGGCTATCACCGTACCGTTTTCCAGCGCGGGACGCACCGCGTTTTCCACCGCCAGGCTCGGATCGCCCGCGGTGGTCAGCGTCTTGCCGATGATCGCGGCGCCGTCTTCGCCGACCAACAGCATGTCGGTAAAGGTTCCGCCGATGTCGATGCCGACGTGGTACATACGAAGTCAGTTCAAAAGCTCAAGGGTTCAAAGTTCAATCGTTTCAACTTCTTTTCTGACCTTGAACTCTTGAACCTTGATCGTCTACTGCGCAAACAAATCGAGTAGCCGCTGGGCTTGATGCGCCGCCGCGGGTCTGAGCAGCGGGATTTTGACGCCGGCTTCGCGATACTGCTGCACGCGCTTCTTCACCGTGTCCGGCGTGCCGCTGGCGGTCATGCCTTCGACGTAGGAGTCGGGAATTGCTTTGATCAACCCTTCCATGCCGCCCGCGGCGTGGGCTTTCTCAAACAGCGGTATATCTTCTTTGCGGATATACGGCTCGCCGACGCGCATTTTCGGGGCAGCGATGAAAGAGATTTGCACCGGATCGAGCTTGGTCGCCACTTCCCAGCGCATCGCGTCGAGGGCTTTCTTGTGATCGTCTTCGATGGAACAATTGATAATCTGCGCCACTTCGAACTTGGAAAAATCCCGTCCCGCTTGCTCGGCCGACGCTTTGATAATCTTGAGCGCGTTGACCGTGTATTCCGGTGAACAGACCGCGTTCAAAACCACGCCGTCGCCCACCGCACCGGCCAACTTCAAACCGATGGTTGCCGTCGCCGGGACGTAGAACGGAATATGCGGGCGGATCGGCTTCCATCCGAGCCCGACGTTATCGAAGTTGATGAATTTACCGCGATAGGAAACCTTTTCACCGGTGAAAAGCAGCCGCATGGATTCGATATACTCGCGCAGCACTTCGGTCGGCGTGGCGCCGACGTCCTGCGGCAGCGCGTGCACGCGCGCGTGACTCTTGGTGCAAGCGCCGGGGGCGGCGGTGATCCTGCCACCGGTCAATTCGTCCAGCGTCGCCAATGATTGCGCCATCACGACCGGACCGCGCAGGCGCACGATCTGGGTCGTACCTAGCGTCATCTTTTGGGTCGCCAGACCGATGGCCGCCAAGGAGCTCACCGAGTCTCTCATCAGCTCGATCGTCTCGGAAAAAAAGGCCATCTCGAAGCCGCGCTCTTCCGCTTGCTTCATGACATCGGCCATCTCCCGCACATTGGTGAATTTACCGTAGCCTAGAGCGTATCCGATCCGTTGTTTCGCCATTTTTGAAATACTCCTCCCGACCCGCGGTGCTTGTCTCGGTCTTATCTCAAAGTCGCTCGGATTATAATCCGAATCGTCGGTGAACGCGACCGGCTGCCGTCGTGGTCCAAGAAAAACCAAATCGGCGGAACAGGTTTACAGATGATGAATACTCATATTATTCATTCAAGCCAATTCTGAACAATTGCTAGCCCAGAGAGGTGGCCGGTTTCAACCACGAGAGTATTGCGTAAGGATTGCCGTGGGGTAGCCTGATAACAGGAAGGAGACGAGCAATGGCTAAGCGCGGCTTTAAAGCGATGGACTCCGACATGCATGTGTTCGAACCGGCGAACATGTGGCAACGCTACATCGACGCCAGATACCTCGACCACGCGCCTAAGGGGCTCAATCGCTCCTTCCGTGATTTAGGCATCGAGCTCGAAGGCAAGATCATGCCGATCCCGCGCCAGCCGGAAAATCCGGCCTTGGCCAAATACCGCCAGGACTTCTTCGAGGAAAAGTATGGCGACGCCGGCAAGCGAAATTTCGACGGCGTTTCCCAACTGCAAGCGATGGACAAGGAAGGGCTCGACGTGGCGGTTTTGTTTCCGACGCGCGGGCTGACGGCATTGGGCATGGACGGCCTCGACCCCGACTTCGCCACCGCCATCGCCCGCGCCTACAACGATTGGCTCCACGATTTCACCCAAGCCGATCGCACGCGCATGTACGGCGTCACCATGGTTGCACCCCATGATATCAGCGGATCCATCGAGGAAATCCGCCGCACGGTCAACCAGTATGGCTTTCGCGGCATCTTTCTCAGGCCCAATCACGTCAACAACAAGAAATGGAGCGATCCTTACTACGATCCGCTATGGGCGGAATGCGAAAAGTTGAATCTACCGGTAGGGTTCCACGAAGCGGGTCGAGTCTATCTGCCGCAGCCGGCGTTCTTTCATATCTGCTCGACCTTTTCGATGTTCAACACCTTCGGTTTTCCGTTTGCCAACATGCTCGCCTGCGGCGACATGATTTTCGGCGGCGTGACGGAGCGTTTTCCGAAGCTGAAAGTGGCCTTCCTCGAAGGAAACTGCTCCTGGGCGCCCTGGCTGCTCTGGCGCATGGGCGAATATGCCGAGACCACCGGCCGGGCGGAGTATCCTTACCTGACCTTGACTCCTTTGGAATATTTCCAACGCCAGTGCTACGGCGCCGTCGAATGCGATGAAATCACCGCGCGCCATATCCCGGAGTACGGTCTCGAAGACAACATGGTGTTCTCCACCGACTACCCGCATCTCGACGTCAAATACCCCCACGCCATCGATACGTTTCTAGAGTTGCCCTTCTCCGAGCAGACCAAGCGAAAATATCTGTGGGACAACTGCGCGCGGCTCTATAACTTTGAATGACGAAACGAAGGCGGCGTTCGCAGCGGTCAGCACTTTTCCGCGTGCTGGATGACCTCGTGCATTTCAAAGACGTTAGGCCCGGCGAAAATTTCAGCGCGTGGGCGATTGTTGTGAGCTTCTTTGAATTCCGCGCTATCGGTCCAGGCACGAAAAGAGGCCTCGTCCTGCCAGTGTGTGACCACGCTGTAGTAATCGCTCTTGATCGGCCGGAGGATCTCTAGACGCACGAACCCGGGCATTGTTTCCACCAATCTTGCCCGGCCCTCAAAACGTTTCTCGAATTCCTGCTCATGCCCCTTGGCAACTTGAATGCGGTTCGAAACGACAATCATGATCGGTCCCTTTCCATGGTTTAGGCTAAATGGCGATTTCCGCGATCACCGGCGCGTGATCCGACGGCCTTTCCTTGGCGCGCATGTCCCGAATGATAGTACAACTCTTGCAGGCCTGGGCCAGCTCCGCCGTGAGCAGGATGTGATCGATGCGCAGCCCTAAGTTGCGTTTGAAACCGTTCATGCGGTAATCCCACCAGCTGAAGGATTTATCCGGCTGCTCGAACAGCCGGAAGCTATCCTGCAGCCCCAACGAGACCATCTCTTTGAACGCCGTCTTTTCCGGATCGCTAAAGAGCACCTTGCCCGCCCAAGCCTTGGGATCGTGGACGTCGCGGTCCTCGGGCGCGATGTTGTAGTCGCCTAACACCGCGAGCCGCGGATAGCGGGCAATTTCTTCTTTCAAACAAGCATGGAGCCGGCGCAGCCAATCGAGCTTGTAAACGTATTTCGCCGATTCGACGCTCTCGCCGTTGGGGATATAGACGCAGATAATTCGCACTCCGTTGACAACGGCGGAGATGATGCGCTTTTGCGGATCGTCGAAATCAACGATTCCCTGCGTCACCTCCTGCGGCGCCTGCGGCGACAGAATCGCGACGCCGTTGTAAGTTTTCTGCCCGGAAAACACCGCCTGGTAGCCGGCCGCATTGATTTCCGTCACAGGAAAGTTCGCGTCCTCGGACTTGGTTTCTTGCAGGCACAACGCATCGGGTTTATGCGCCGTGAGGAATTCCAACACCTGCGGCAGCCGCACCTTGAGAGAGTTAACGTTCCAGGTTGCAAGCTTCATTATTTCCTCTATGACCCGATCAACCCATCCAATTCGAGCATTGCCGGTGCTTCACACTCACTCGTTTCTACCGAGTTTATCGGCTTCAGTCAAAAATCGCTACACGAGGCGCACCAATAAATTCGCCTCATCGCTCGAGAGTTTCCTTGCCGACCAGGGCGAGCAGCAAGGCAGAGAGAAGCAACAGCGGCGCGTACACGAGAAACGGTATGCCGGGATTGTAACTGTTGGCCAGGTAGCCGCCGAGCAGCGGCGCCGCGCTGCTGCCCAACTCCGCGATGGTACGGCGCAACGCCTGCAAGCGCCCGCGCGCGTGCGCCGGAACCACATCGTAAGTCGATGTAGCCAGCGAGCCAAGTGACAATCCTTGCGCCAAACCCGCGATGCCGGTGAGCACGGCGAGTTGCATGAAACTATGCGTGAACGGTATCAACAAAAAGACCAGCGCGGGAATGCCGGTGCTCGGCACTGTGCACCATTTCCGCCCCACCCGGTCCATCAAGTAGCCGGCGGGCAGAATCATCGCGAAGACGATCATGCCCGAGATGCTGAATAGCATGCCCACCTGCGTCGGCGATAGGTGCAGATAATACGCCGCGTAAAGCGGCAGCATGCTCTGCACGATGACTCGCTGCGACTGATTGACCAGCGTGGCAAAAGCGATCGCGCAATAGGTCGGCCGCAGCGCCGGTTGAATTTCGTGATAGAGCCCCTTGAGCGCGCGCAGCCGATTCTTGATCTCCGCCGGTCCCCAGCCTCGGGGCGCATCCGGCGCATTCACCGGCTGCGGCGACAACGGCGCGTCGGGGACGAGGAAGCCGAGCGGCACTGACAGCGCGGTCGCAAACGCGTAACCCGCGAACGCCGCCTTGAAACTAAAAAGATCGGTAAGCCAGCCGCCGACGAGCGGGGAGAAAGCCGCGCCAATAGTGTAAACGCCGTGGAGCCCGCTGATCACCCGGCCCCGCTGGTTTCTGTGCGCCAAATCGATGCCGGCTATTTCGCGAGCCGTCGCCCATAAACTATCGGCGGCGCCCATGATCAGCGACAAAAATAAAATCATGGAAAGCCACGGCGCCCATACCACGCAGAGCGCTGCCCCGCTGGCCGCCAGCGGCCCGATGACCAAGGCCACCCGGGTGCCCATCCGATCCAAAAGCACGCCGGCGATCACCGTGCCGACGAATTTGCCAATGGTGAAGGCGGTGATGATCTGCGCCGCGCCGCCCGCCGAGACGTCGAACTGGCGCGCCAGCACCGCAATCGTCGGGATGATCATCGCCCATGCGCCGGAGAAAAACGTGCCGGCGTAAAGCGCAGTCAAACCGCGCACCGTGGGGTTCGTTACCATCGCCTTTAACATGAAAAGAGAAATTGCCGTCGCGCCGTGATCATCTCGCGGCCGCGCGGTAGCGGGTTGCCAAACCCCGAAGGAACCTTTCCGTAAGCTCGGGCGTGGCCTCCGCAGAGAGCGCTTCCAAATCTTTGATGAGCGTTGTCAAATTTGGCGCCAGCTCGGCGAGTGCGGCGATGCGGTCAAAGTAACGGTAATAAGCCAGGTCATGGCTTAATTTCGCCTCGAGCACCGTGGGTTCATGTTGTCCTCGGGTCTGACGCTCGAATCGGCGCCGGTACGCCGGATAATTGTCCATTTGCTCAAGCACCTTTAACTTCGCTTCATCGACAGGCCATTGCGCGAACAACCGCTCTGCTTCGCCGGCCAACGCGATCAACTCGCGGGAAACCGTGCGCTCGTTTTTCAAAGATGTGGCGGCGTGATTCGCGTTGGCGTCGTCGCCGCGGCTGCGAAAAAATTCGAGCGCCGCCAACGAACCCAGCGGCGTGACGATCGCCTCTTCCTGTTCCCAAGGCAGGGCGAAGTTCGCGTCACCATGAAGATCCTCGTGCAGAATCACGACGACCCGGCGCACGATGGGTTCGGCGGCAAAACCGACGGTGGCAACCGCGCGGGAGTCGGAAAACTCGTTGCCCTGGCGATAGTAAACGCTGTAGCCGTCAACGCGATACACTTGCTCGATTTTTAGCCGCTCTTTTTCGGCGCTGAAACCAATGGCCATGCGAATGTCGATGGGGCGGCGCAGTGCCAGGGTACCGGCGCGCTGCATCCATAGCCACAACATCGAGAGTGCCGGTCCATCGCGCGCCGTCCGGCTGAGCGCCGGCGTCGGCTCGATGCCAATAGATTTGCCGAAGGCTTTGACCTCTTCGATCAGGCGCGCGGTTTGTTCGAGTTTGACCGCCCCTTCTTCAGTGCGCCGCGGGATCGTGGCGCAAGATGTCAAGGACAAACCAGCGCAGAGCGCCAAGACGATGCCCGCGCGAGCCTCGAAACCAAATCCACGCCGCCGCTTTGCGCCGGCGAATCGTAATTTTACCTGAAACAGACAGGTCACATCGCAAACAAGCTCGCTACCGGCACCCGGCGCGGGATTTGCCCCACTTCGAGCAGCAACTCCATTTCGGCCTCGGCGAGCCTTTGCTCATTCTCGGTGAAGGTGAATTCGATTCTGGGATAACGGGCCGAAGCGAGCAGCGCCTCTTTGTCGCCGCCGTAGCGCGCGATGAAAGTGTCGGCGATCTCGTTGAGGTGCGCTTCGCTGTAAGCGAACGACGCGCGGAAGGCCTGCAGCAACCTGTCTTTGATACCGGGATGTTGCTCCAAGAGATCCTCGCGCGCCGCAACCATATGTTTGATCAACTCGTCGAAGCCGTTAAGCTTCTGCCAAGCCTCGCCGTCCGTGTAAAGACAGCGCACGCCATCGGCCGTTTCGCCGCGGAAAAAGAAATGATCGAGCAACACCACCGCGTCCGCCTTGCCGGCCATGAGCGCGTCGAGCAATTTTTCCTGCGGATAAGACTCCCAGCGCAATTTCCTGTCGTCGACACCGTAGACCCGCCGGAGCAAATACTGGTGGATCGCATGCAAGCCCTGATGCGTCGCGATGAGCCGTCCTTCGAGGTCTTTCGGCGTCCCAATCGGGCCATCCGCGCACACGAATATGCCGTTGCCCTTCCTCGTCGACTTCCACTCCGTCGCTAAGCCGATGATCGGTGCGCCTTGCAGCTTGCGCCGGAAAAAGTTCGGCAGATACAGATTCGCCGCCTGCACGTCGCCGCGAATCAACGCCTCCTCCTGCTCCTTGCTCGGCGGATCCGGCAACTCGATGACATTCACGGCAATACCGTCCGCCCTCACCTTACCCACGGCCAAAGCGTAATAGGTGCGAAACATGCAGAAGCGGTTGCGATAATGGGCAAAGGTAATATTCATCAACTTCCCCGTGGGAATCTGCGGTTCAAAGTTCAAGGTTCAACGTAGGGAAACCGCCCCGTGACTCAAACCTTGAACTTTGAACATTGAACCTTGAACGGCAATTTACGATTTCGCCACTTCTTGCTTTTTCCGATTGCAGATATCCAACGCCGCCATGGCGTAGACCTTGGCGCAATTCACCATATTGCTAATCCCCACGCCGCGGCGCACGCCGGTGGGCGAATCCCACTCTGCACCCGCCTTGGTTTCCGTCGGGTCGACCAAGTGCGTGCCAAATCCCGGGCCGTAGGTGATGACCGGGACGCCGTATTGAGCGACCCGCGAGCCGTCGCTGGTAATTCCGTAGCGGATCGGTTTGGCGTAAGGCACGGGCTGACCGAATACCGTCCGATGCGCTCGCTCCATGGTTTTGACCACATGTTCGCTCTTGGCAATTTCATAGCCGGGCGTGGTGAGATAGAGCTCGACGCGAATGTCGAGAATATCGCTCTCGCGCTTTCTCACCTTTTCACATACTTGTTCGATATCCCTTTTGATCGCCAGTGGCACCGCGCCGGGCAGCATCTTGACGATGACAAAAATATCCGTCGTCGGCCGGGTCCCGGGTTTAAACGGATTGCCGCCTTCGATGGCGCCGATCTGTACGGTCGGCAGCATAAATTTGTGCGGGTTTTTACGCTGATATTCTTTTTCCCAGTCTTGAATCGCTTGCGCCACTTTGCAGGCCGCGAGGACAAACTTGGTCGCCTTGCCGTCGACGCTCACACGCGCCCAAAGCAGGCCGGCGTTGCCGATCTGCAACTGCAATCCGGTCGGCTCGCCGATGATACAGATATCGGCCATCACCCCATGGTCCATCAGATAGCGCGCGCCGACACCGGCGCCGCGGTAAGTCTTGCCTTGAAATCTGCCAATCTGCGCCTTTTCGATCTCGCCGACGACACCGGCGATGATCACGTCCCCCTTGAGCGTGAGACCGGACTTTTGGATGGCCGATAAAGCTTCGATGTAACAGGGAAACGCCGCCTTCATATTGACCAGACCGCGACCGTAAATGCGTTCCTCCTCCACCAGCGTTTCTTGCGGATTGTCGAAGTGGTCCATGTGCGCATTGAACATCAGCGTGGCGCCATCACCGGTCCCTTTAAGCGTCCCGACCACGTTGGGTCGGCCGTCTTCGACGTACTGATACTCGACCTGCATGCCGAGCCTTTCGAACTCGCTGCCGAGATACCTCGCGACCTCTTCCTCTTCGCCCGTGATGCTGACGATGTTGGCCAGATTACAGGCCATTTCGACGATGCGGTCCCGATCCACCTGTCCCAATACTTCCTCTTCCATTTCTATCTCCTCTCGCCCGGTTGCGTAAAACGGATCTAAGTTTTTTAGCACACCGCAACGAAGACTAAAAACAATCCATGTTGACGAAGGCGTGCGATTTGCCTAGATTGCAGTCTCATGACTTTGGGATTTGACATCGACGGCGTGCTCGCCGACTTCATCACACCTTTTTTACGCCTTCTGGAAACCCGGACCGGCAGCGATCCCATCGATCCGGCATCGGTCACCGACCCCAACTTCGTGCGCCATCCGTTTCTGACCCGGGAAATTATCATGGAGTGCATGGAAGCGGCCTCCTACGACCCTGAATTCTGGCGCGCCTTGGCGCCGCTGCCTTCTGCGAAACAGTGGCGCGCGTTGGATAACCTCAGCCGCGATCACCAAGTGGTGTTCATTACTCACCGTTGGGTGCGCGACACCTACGACATCCACCGGGTGACCTGCGATTGGCTGAGCAGCCACGGTGTCAGCGAACCTGTGGTTCATTTTACCCAGGACAAAAAATCGTTGTTGGTCAATGAACTCAACATCGATGTTTTCGTCGACGACCGCCACGAAAACTGTCAGGACGTCGCCACGGCCACCGATGCTGCCGTGTTCATGCCGCACCGGCCATACAACCAAGCGTTCAATCACCCGAAGGTCCGGCGCATTCGCGAACTCGAAGAGCTCTTCGACTACGTATCGACGAAATAGCAAACCTCGGAGGCAGGCCATGGCGGCAATCGAAAAAAAGATCGCGCTCGTAACCGGCGGAGGCGGCGGTATCGGCGGCGCCATCGCCGAGCGCTTTGCGCAAGAAGGCGCCAAGCTGGCCATCGCCGATATCGATAGTGATGCAGCCAAAGCGCGAGTTGCTCAACTCGCCGACAAGGGAACGGACGCCATTGCCGTCAGCGCCGACGTTACCAACAAAAAATCCGTGGACGATATGGTCAAAACGACTGTCGACCGCTGGGGCCGCATCGATATTCTCGTCAACGTCGCCGGTGGCGCGGATAGAAAGCCGGTGGTCGAGATGACCGCAGCCGACTGGGATCACATCGTCGACATGAACTTGAAATCGGTCTTCCTCTGTTCGCAGGCTGTGCTATCGACCATGCTCAAGCAAAAGTACGGCAAAATCGTCAACATCTCATCGATCTACGGCTTCACCGGCAACGCCACGCGCTCCAGCTACGCCGCCGCCAAGGCCGGCGTCGCGGTCTTCACCAAGTCGCTCGCTCTCGAAGTGGTCAAGGATGGCATCAACGTCAACGCCGTGGCGCCCGGTCGTATCGAAACCGAAAGAGTGCGCAGCCACTACAGCGACCAAGCCTGGGCCGCTGCCGTGGCGCAAATCCCCATGGGCCGCACCGGCACGCCTGAAGAGGTCGCCGGCGCCGTGCTGTTTCTGGCGACGGACGAGAACCAATACATCACCGGCCAAACCATCCACGTCAACGGCGCCTGGCTCAATTGGTAGGAAACAACCATTTAAAAGTTCAAGGTCCAAGGTTCAAAGAACCCGGAAACGATTTGAACGACTGGAACGAATCTTCTGACTTTACTTTGAACCCTTGAACGTTTGAACCTTGAACCACCGATGAAGGAGGTCTTAGGAGATGTACGGTTGGCGCGCAAAAATCGGTCACGTCGCCCCATCGCGCGGCGACACATTGGTTTACGAGTTTTATCAGATGCTGCCGACGGGGTTCATGATTTTGAACAGCACCGGCACGATCCGGCAACTGGTCGATGCCGACTTCGAGCGCCAGTTGCAGCGCATCGAAGAAGCCGCGGCCGATCTGGTCGATAATAAATGCGATTCGATCATCATCGGCGGCTCGCCGCTGTTCACCAAGCTCGGCCACGGCAGCGACATCGAGATGGGCAAGAAGCTCACGGCCAAATTCGGCGTCCCGGTAGCGCCCGGCATAACCGGCGAGATCGAAGCGCTGAAATCGCTCAATATCAAAAAACTTGTGGTCGCCACGCCGCACGAAGACACGCTCAACGAACGGATGAAAGCCTTTCTCGAAGCCTCCGGCTTCAACGTGTTGAAAATTCGGGGGTACGGCGTGCGCAAAAACGCCGACCTCACCGCCATGGACGAGCATTCGGCATACAAGATCGCCAAACGGCTTTACGAGCAGGCGCCCGAAGCCGACGGCGTCTTCGTCCCCTGCCCGCGCTGGCCGACGATTACCGATGTTGACTTGCTCGAACGCGAGATCGGCAAACCGGTGGTGACGAGCTGCCAGGCGTATATCTGGCACGCATTGAAGATGGCCAAGGTAAAGCAAGAAGTAGCCGGTTTTGGTCGATTGATGGCGTCGTTGGCCAATTAAGCACTCTGCCTGCTATCCGACCAAGGCTTCCAAACACTAATTCGATCAAACCGCATCAGCAAATAAAAAACGGCGAGCAGACCGGTTGAAAAAACCCATCTGCTCGCCGTTGCAAATCTCGGCTAATCTCGGGAACTACTACTTCCTGCCGAAAACCTCTTTCAAAAGGTCGGTTACCCGTGCGGCGGGATTGGTTCTGATCTTTTTCTCCTCCTGCGCCACCACGTAGAAGATGCCGTCCGTGGATTTTTCGGTCACATATTGATTCACATCAAATGTGATGCTTTTAGAAAACGGCACGTCTTTGTACTTGCCGATGAGATCGTTGTATTGCCGATTAACGCCGACTTGATTCATCACGTCGGTGACCGACGGCAGGAACGCGGCCTGCAGTTTTTTCGTCGTCTTCGACTTGAAGTAATCCGTCGCCGCCGTGTCGCTGCCGTTGAGAATTTTACGAGCGTCGTCGAAGGTCATCTCGCCGATGGCGGTCCAAAAGATATCCTTGGCAAATGGCACCGCCTTTTCCGCTGCCCGGTTCATGCCAACGACGAACTCGTCAATCTGCGGCCCGTAGCCGACCATGCGGAGCGGCTTTTCGATGTTTTGTAACGGCCTCGGCATAAGGATTTTGATCGCCTGGTTTTTCAGGAAACCATCGACCGCGCTGGTCTGCCCGACGGCGTTTTCAGTGCCGACTTTCAACGCCTCCTGTAAGCCGGAGCCGATCTTGGCGTCGCTAAGGCCGCTGCCGCCCGAGCTTGGCAGGCCGCCGAACCCTTTCAAAAACTTGTCCAACTGCGCCCGCGCCGGTACAACCGTCAACAGCAAAAACAGCGCGGTTGCCAAGAGTCGAATCATCGAGTTACCTCCAGAGAAAAGACTAAACAGCCGGCCTGAGACTGATTCGCGCGAAGGACACGGCCGTTAAGTGAATTACAATAATTCTTTCGACCGAACCGGGGGAGGCCCGTGCTCGCCGCCCAGCCTGAAATCGTTCAGTGCCGCTGCGAAAGTCGCGTCGAGGATCAGGTCCATGATCTCTTGCTGGGCCTCGCGCGGCGACAGCCGAAAGGCCGTGCGCAGGGGTTGGATCGCCGCGCGCCATTGGCTTTGGCTGAGGTGAGAGCGTCCGAGATAAAAATAGGCCTGACCGAACTCCGGATTTTCGTGGGTGGCATCTTCAAAATAGGGAACCGCGGCGGCAAAGCGCCCCTGATTGAACAGGGCCAACCCCTGATCGAAACTATCATAGGCCGGGTTGAACCTTCCTAAACTCACGCAAGAACTGGCAGAAAAAACCAGCGCAAGGGCCAAGAATAACATGGCAGATTTATCCTTCATCATTCTTAGACCCTCCTTCGTCGAGGATTAGACGAACGAAAGCCCCGAATCTTAGCAGACCGGGGCTTTGTTTTTACTTGGAGAAGGCTGTTTTCAAAATCGGCTCGAGCTCGCCTCTTTCGTGCATCTCGTGCACGATGTCGCAGCCGCCGACGAACTTGCCATCGATGTAGATCTGCGGGATGGTCGGCCAATTGGAGTAGCGCTTGATGCCGTCGCGCAACGCCGGATCGGCGAGCACATCGTCGCTGGCGAACGGGAATCCGTAGGACTTGAGGATCTCCACCGTGTGCGCCGAAAAACCGCACTGGGGGAAATCCGGAGTGCCCTTCATGTAAAGCATGATTTTATTGTTTTTTACCTTTTCATCGATCTTGCCCAAGACGTCATCCGCCATAATCGTTCTCCTTCCTGTGATTGCTTCAAGTCCCCAGTTTCTCCCACTGGGCGGGGCTAAAGGTTTTGAGTGCCAGGGCGTGGATTCGCTCGTCTTTCATCGGCTCCTTCAACGCTTCGTTGACCATGCGGTGTTGCTCAAGCAGGCCTTTGCCTTCAAACGCCGGTGAAACGATGATCAGCTGCCAATGATCACCACCGCCCGTGAGATCTTGCGTCTCGACCAGCGACACCGGCAGCGACACCGCCAAAGTAGCTTTAATCTCCTCCGGAGTAATCATGGAAAAATCTTACCGGTTCACAACCATGCTTGCAACTGCCGTCCCTGGCTTCGGATAGCGATTCATTTGCCGACGGGTCCGTAGAAATCGGGCCGAACTTTCTTCAACATTGCGCGCAAGTCCATGCGCAACTCGTCTAACGTGGGCCTTCCGAGGTACCAATAGCCGCAATAGAGATTGTGAATCGTGAGATCCGGCAAGAGTGCAAAGGTATACGGCATGGCGGTCACCCCCCGGCTTTTCGAGGTTTCCGTCATCTCGAGCAGCTTCACGACTTTTCGCTCGGGATCGCTCAAAAACGTATAGGTGGCGCCGAGCCCGGTCCTAAAGGCGTCGCTCACTTCCGGGGCATCGACGCTCGCAACCGCCAGTTTGCAATAGTTAACCGCCAGCTCTTCTTGAAGTTCAATGTAATGGCGCAACTGCACCTGGCACTTCGCTCACCAAAAGCCGCGATAAAAGGACAGGATGAACGGAAACTTGCCGACCAGATCGGAAAGCTTAGCCCTTTGACCGTCCTGGTCAGGCAGCTCGAAATCAGGAAAACGTTGACCGATCGTGAGATTCATATTCGCACCTCAAAGCTAAAGTCCCGAGACTAAAATTCCGCCAGCGTTTCTTAAGGGTAGCCCTTCGCCATCTCGGCGAGAAAACCTTCTTTCTCTAATTGCAGCATTAGCGATAGATCGACAAACTGCTCCGGTTTGGCTGCCTTGGCGTTTGGCAATTTTACCACCACCTCTTCGAGTATGAATTGAATGCCTCTGAGCATCGGATAAGTCCGCTTCAACACGATTTTCACAAATGCCGCGTGGGGTTGCGTCGAGTGCTTCCGGATCATCGGACAAGCGAAGACTTGCGCGCTCAGTACGCCTTGGCAGTGGAACCGGCTTCTTTGTCGTCGTTCGAGACACCGAGCTTCATCTCCAGGGCCTTGACTCGTTTTTCAAGAGTCCGTACCTGCGCTTGAGACTGCGCAAGCTGTTTTTCGACGATCGAAACCACCGATGCGGTATCGCCCCACCAGGAATAACCGGCGAGTACACCAACCATCACCGAGCCGATACCGGCCAAAATCCAATAGAACCGATGGGATTCGCGCGAACGTTTAACCCAAGGCATAGCTTTTCTCTTGTAGCTGAAAGCGCCCCGGGCGTCAAATATGGCGAACTGGCCAATCGCGGGCCTCCATCGACTGCCCGGTGACGTTCGCCGAGTCGTCGGAAGCTAGATACAGGAACAACGGCATTAACTGCTCCGGGGGCGGCAGAGCTAATGGGTCCTCGGCCGGATAAGCCGCCGCACGCATGCGGGTTCTGGTTGCAGCAGGATTGACTGAATTGACCCTGATACCCGCCTCTTTGACCTCGTCGGCGAGCACCTGAGTGAGGCCTTCGAGCCCCGCCTTCGATACCGCATAGGCGCCCCAGCGGGCCTTGCCTCTGCGACCGACGCCGGAGGTCACATTGACAATCGAGCCGGCGCGCCGCGCAATCATGCCCGGCAGCACCGCGCGCGCCATCAGGAAAATCCCGGTCAGGTTAATCCTAAGGACCTCTTCCCAGCTGGCAATGGGATAATCCACCACCGCAACACGCGGTCCCAAAATACTCGCGTTGTTAACCAGCACATCCAACCTGCCGAAGCGTGCAATGGCTGCCTCCACCAGCCGCTCGGCATCCGCCGCATTGCCGACATCACCGCTGGCGCCGTCGATCGTTCCGCCCGCTTCGGCGATCTCGCGCAACGCTGTGGCAACCGCGCTCTCGTTTCGCCCACAAATAAACACCTCAGCGCCCGCTTGAGCGTACGCTGCCGCGATCGCGCGGCCGATCCCGTGGCTGCCGCCGGTGATGAGCGCTGCCTTACCCGACAATTTTTTTGCTTCGCCGCTTGCCATCGAACACCGCCTATTTCATATTCAAATCTACCCATGAACTCGTTAAGAATCCATCAGCGCTTGTTAATTTTTTTACTGCTCGTGCTGGCGCTCACCTGCGTGATCAGCCCATGGATGGCGCTGGGCGCGGACTGGTTCGCGGCACGCTGGCCCGGCATCTTGCCTGAGCGCGTCGAATTCTCCCGGGTCTTTAATCGCGCGTTCATGGTCGCCGGATTTATTTTGTTCATCCCGTTCCGCCGGAAACTCCTGCCGGCCCGGCTCAAACAATTGTTGACGCCGGGCGTTCGCGTTGCCTGGCGGAATCTATCTGCCGGCGTCGGTTTAGCCGTAGGTTCCATCGTGCTGCTGGTCGCGCTGATGGCCGCGACCGACGTTTTCACTCCATATTTTCGCCTGACCTTGGCCGACTCCCTTTCGCGAAGCCTCAGCGCGCTGCTCGCGGGGATATTCGCCGGCCTTCTCGAAGAAGTGTTTTTTCGCGGCATTTTGTTCCTCGGATTGCGCGAGCACGGCGGTTCGCTGCGCGCTTACCTGCTCGCCAATTTGTTTTACTCGACTATTCATTTTGTTAAACCGGGGGAATCCTATGTTCTCGCTGACTTGGCTCCCCTGGCCGGGTTTCGCCACTTGCTGACGACTTTCGAGCCCTTTCTCGACCCGCTGCCCCTTCTACCCGGCATCTTCGGTCTGTTCTTAATCGGCGTCGTCCTGAGCTACGCGCTGGTAAAAACCGGAAACCTGTATCTCTCGATTGGCCTGCATGCCGGTTGGGTCTTTGCCTTGAAGACGATCCGGGTTTTCGGCAATTTCACCCGTCAAGACTTGGGCTGGCCCTTCGGTTCCACCGATCCAAAGATCGTCAGCGGCGTGATCACTTGGTTCGGCATTCTTTTGGTCGGCGTCGTCGTGAGCCGGCTTACCCGGCCAGGCTCGCAACTCGCAGCCGGTCGGCCTCCCGCAACAACGGCTTGACTTTTTCGGCGATGCGCTCGGCGACCAACCGGTAGCCGGCGCCGTTGGGGTGAATTACATCGCTCTTCAAGCTCGAATCGGTGAGAATTCCCTTCATCACCCCCGGAATGTAAAGCGCGTTGAATTTTTTCGCCGTCTCCTCGAAGATTGAATTGAACTCATCGGTGAACAGCCCCAGCCTGATCCCGGCGATCGCCACCATCGCCCCCTCGGCTTGAATGCGACTGACGATCTCTTCGAGGTTTTTTCTGGTTTCCTGACGTGGCGCCCGGCGTAGGAAATCGTTGCCGCCGAGCAACACGATCACCAGCCGCGGACTCTTGCCCGACACCGTCTCCGACAGCCGCGCTAACGCCTGTGCCGTCGTGTCGCCGCGCCGCCCCGCGTTAAAGACCGGAAAACCGATGAGCCGAGACAGCACCGACGGATAGTTTTCACTCGCGCTCGCGCCGACGCCCTCGGTCAAGCTATCGCCGAAGCAGATGACGGCTTGCCCGGCGGAGCGAATGTTTCGAACCTTGTCGTAGCGCTCCCCGCCGCAAGCGGCGAGCAGGCTGATCAACAGGCAAAACCAAAATACACGCAACCCTCGGTAGCGACTCATTTAGGTAGGCACCGGCATTCAGAATAATAATGAAACGACGGTGTCGTCATGCTGATTACGAAGTGAAGCTTCTGGTGCAAACTGACTCACAACGCAAAACTTAGTTTCGCGAAGAAACAAAGTGGAAGGAGAAATCAGTTCAACCCAGGCATGGCTGCTTGGTTTTCTCCCGTCACTTAAATCTGAACTGTTTGCAATAAGGTCGTCCAGCTTTTGCAATGAATGGCCCTGTCTACCTTGCGCATCAGTTCGAGCCAATTCTTACGGCCGCCTCTTGGCGTATGAAGCCTGGCGGCCGCCCGTGCTTGGAACGAATCTCTAGCCAACCGTCCCTGGAATCCACAACGTTCAGCTTAATTCCCTTGCCAATATTGGCAATAAACTTTGAATCTTCGCTTGGCCCACTGTAGACTTGGGTTGGACCAACAGTTCGAAAGGAGCCTCGGACACGCGGCGCCGCCTTAAGCGGTGATTTGGAAACGGTCTCTACTACGCGTTCAACAGTCGTAGGTTCAGGGGTGAAGACTATCGGATCCCTGGAAATTGCAACTTCAGTCCTCAGGTTTTTCATGGCGACTGCGCCTGCAATCATGAGAATAATGACGCCGGCGAACACCGCGCCAAAGCGCCAGTTTCGAACCATCGAGCCCAACACTAAAAGACTCGGCTTTTTCTCCTTCGCTCCATGAGTTTTCGCTGACAAATCGATTGAACTATTCGTTTGCCCGCCCGCTTTGCCTGATCCGTTCAAATCTGACGCCAATCCGGCAACCGTGTCAATCTTGCTTTGAAGGATCGGTGCTTCCGCAGAGTCGTCCTCAACCGCCGGTGAAACCCCGCCAACAACACCACTGTCGTTGAGTTTCTCTTGCATCTGGCGATTTCTATCGATGACTCGCGCGTTTTCGGCCTGTAATGCATCGAGCTGCTGCCGCAGCAGACTGACCTGTCTCTGGTTTTCCTCGCCTTTAGCAAAGCGCTCCTGCCAGCCCGTAATCTCCTCTCCAAGCCGGCGATTTTCATCGGCCAATTCCTGGCAAATGCGTTCGGTTTCTCGAAGACGTTCGTGAGTTTCCTCAAGCGCTTCGACCTGATTTTTCCCTTCGGAAAGTTCGCGCTCCAAGTCGCGAATGAGCGCTTCCAACTTCTGTTGCTGCTTTTGATGCCTCATCTCACGAGACTCATAGTACGCTTGAGTTTTCGGGTAACAGTAGTGCCGCAAGCATCGCGACGATTTGACCGTTCATCCTGTTTCTCTTCATCGTGGGATAACCTGAGCAAGCCCCGCCAAGGGGTTGCCACAGCGCTGCAGCGGGCTGACTACATGCTCATTTTTTGCCCTTCTTCGCTTTGCTGGTAGAGATTAGGTTTTTCCCGCCCTGCTCAAGACCGCGGGTCAGTGATCCGTCTTCGTCTTTTTTCTTTTGCAAACCTGAAGGAAGATTTCCCTTCTTTTCGGACAACTGTTCGAGACCAAAGGGAAGTTTGCCGGCCTCACGGCCGTTTTTCCCTTTAGCACCCGCATCCTGTTTCCCCTTGGCTTTGCCTTTTCCCGCCCCCTCTGAGTACGCGGGGGCTACCGCCGTACTCATGCTGAAGGCGATGGCCAGGGCCGACAAACTTCTGAATGTTGCGTTCATCGTTTTCATCCTTCCAATGATAAGAATATTCTCCCGGAGTTTTGCGGCATAGTAATCACCCCATTGACGTCTAACCAAAACCATCGTCCGGCGTTTCAGCCGTCAAATTCTGTCTAAGACCAAGTTCGGCCCGACATTACCTGCGTTAATGCTTGTCTCGCGAATTCAGAACTGATGACCCGGCAAGGACCAGGAACTGTGGGGAGGCAAAGTAAGCGAACTTGACTGTTGTCGGGTTCACCATTTGCTCCCTGACCCCCATGGTGACCATGTGGGGGAATCAGTTCATCGCATCAACGTCGAATAGATACATCAGCAACAACTATGCCAGAGTAACGAAAGGCATTTTCCTGGACTCTGGGGTACCAGCGCGTCGGGTTTGGAAACAGTAGCAGAAAAGAAATTACCTCACCCGGAAAAAACTCCCCTCACACATGACGTGTTACGGCATAAAAGACTCCCGATAATATAAATTTTCCTCACGTGTCGATAGCGTGTCAGGTTTGACAGCCAGGCGCCGTCGTATCGTCTCTCCGGCGCGCGTTGATCAAAGGCTTGACTACGAGGCGTTATAAAATCGACGCATAGTCCTCCCCGCTTTCACCACCCAAGCCTGCGTGATCCTTGTTCGTAAGGCGAGAGCGACAGACAAATCAATAACATTTGAAAGCTTGTTCTCTTTAAGCTTAGCAAAACTAAATGCAAAGCCGCGAGTGAATCAGTCGGGAAGCCAGGCCAGGGCGCGGATTTCGCCGAGCCGGCGCTTGAGCGCGGTCCAGCTCTCGCCGCCGTCGGTGCTTCGGTAGATCTGGCCGAGAGTCGCGGCGGCGTAGATCAGCTTCGGGTCCGCCGGGTTGGCGGCGAGGAAATAGGCCGAGCTTTCGACTTCGCCCGGCAATCCGGCGTCCTCCCAAACGGCGCCGTGATTGCGGCTGCGGAACAGGCGCCCGGCCGTGCCCGGAGGACCGTCGCCGTTGGTCATGAACATGACGCCGCTGCCGTCCGGGCGCTCGACGATGGAGCGGGTGTACTGCCACTCGGAATCGATCGGTTGCATGATCCAGCTCGCGCCGTCGTCGCGGCTCACGTGCAAGCCCGCATTGGTGGTCGCTAGTAGCACGCGCCCGCCGTTGTGCACCACGGCGAAGCCGTGAATGTCCTCGGTCTTGATCCCGCGGTCGCTTCGCTCCCATCGCTCGCCACCGTCGGTGCTGCGCCACGCGCCGTCGATTTCCACCCCGGCCCAGACGAGCGAGGAATCCTTTGGGTCGAAAACGATCTGCGTCACTCGGGTCCAGTGCTTCCGGCCGTAGGCGCCGGGATGCCCCTCGGGATACGGCTTATCGCCCAGGTAATAGCCGGTAAGCGCGTAGGGCTTCATCGGCACGCTCAGCTTGCGCCAGCTCTTGCCGCCGTTTTCGGAGCGGTAAAGCCCCGACGGCTGCGTTCCCGCCATCATCACGTCGGGATTATCCGGCGCGCAGGCAATCGCGGTGACGATCATCGCGTCGTCCGCCGGCGACGGGATATGGGTCCAGTTTTCTTCCTCTTGGTCCATCCGGTAGATACCGGAGTTGGTGCCGGCGAAAAGCACGTGCAGTCGTGAAGGATGCAGCGCCAGCGCCCAGACTTGGCTGCCGCTGTATAGTCCACTGCCCGTGGACATTCGCAGCAGCGTCTCGCCGAGATCATCGCTGCTCCAAACCGAGAGCCCGTTGGTCGCCACGTATAAATGTGACATCTCGCCCTCCTTCGCGTTCTCGAACCCTGCCGTGAGCCGAGGACGTCCAGCTTTCAGCCGTCGTTGAGCCTAACTGGTAAACTCGAACCTATAAGGCTTGGCGCGTTATTTGATTCGTTTTCCGAGCGCGACACCCAAGGCCTTGTAGAGGCTAGTCGCGACGAAGTTTTATGTCAAACAAGACCAAAAGCAAATCTCAAAGCGGTCCCTTTCTTGGGTAGCTTCGCTCGCGAAAACCTGTGAGGATATTTCTTTTCCACCGAGCCCAACATCGTCGGTGGCGCGACAAGATTAATCGCTACGCCGTCTCTGAGCAAACTTTCTTCCCCTCCCCCTGAAAACTCTCGCACACATGCTCGAAGACCGCTGTGCACTTGTTCTGATAAAGTTCATTCGAGCAAGCGCGCAGCAAGCCGTCGTCCAATATGCCTTCAATGGCGAGGCGCGCTTGTGGAAGGGACAGTGCTGGAGTCAGGCCAAGATCGTTACTTAAAACGAAAATACAGAGGTCGAAGATCTCATGCAAAGAAACAAAACGACGAAATTTTCAAACGCAGCAATTAAAAAACATCATCACCGCTTGAAATTTCCAGCGGGGACATCAGCCATAACAATCCTATCAAAGCCTTGCCTCCCCTTGTCGGAAATCGATCAGTCCCGCACCACGACGCAGTCGTCGGGATGGGCGGCGGCGTAGATCGACTGGCCAGGCGCGAATCGCTGCGACGCGGGGGCGATTACGCGCAAGGGTGATCCCGACACCGGCTCAATCATGTAGTCCACCGAGTCGCCGAAGTAGATCGAGCGCAGGATCGTTCCTAAGAAGAGATTGTAGCCTTGGTCGGTTAACTGGCGGACAGCGTTTTCGTCAGTGACGAGTTTGAGATTATGCGGCCGCAGGCAGACCGAAGCCTCACTCCCCGCTGCTAGCTCACCGGCGTCGGCGAGGCGAATGGTTGCGCCGTCATCGAGCCGGAGCTTGCCGTCGGCTTCCATGCGTCCGGTGAGGATGTTCGCCTTGCCGACGAATTCGGCGACGAAGCGGGTCTTTGGCCGATCGAAGATTTCCGCCGGACTCCCGAACTGAACCAGCCGACCGCGATCGAGCACCGCGATCCGATCGGCCGTCGCCATGGCTTCAGCCTGATCATGGGTCACATAAACCGTGGTGATTTTAAATTCTTCGTGCAAGCGGCGAATCTCGAAGCGCATCTCTTCGCGCAGGTTGGCGTCCAGGTTGCTCAGAGGCTCGTCCATCAAAAGAATATGCGGCTCGACCACCAGCGCGCGCGCCAACGCAACCCGCTGCTGTTGGCCGCCGGAGAGTTGCGCCGGATAGCGCTCTTTGAATTCCGACAAGTGCACGACGTCGAGCAGCGTGGCTACTTTCTCGTCGATTCCTTGCCTCGTAAGTTTTTTGAATTTGAGCCCATAGGCAACATTTTGCGCTACCGTCATATGCGGCCAGACCGCATAACTTTGAAAGATCATCGACATGTTGCGCCGCTCGGGCGGCACGACCGTTGAAGCCGAAGAAATAATCTCGCCGTCCACCCGGATCTCGCCGCCGTCGGGGCGCAAGAAGCCGGCGAGCAGTCTCAACGTCGTGGTCTTGCCGCAACCGGAAGGGCCGAGCAGCGCGACGAATTGGCCATCAGCGATTTCTAACTGGAGAGCGTCGACGGCGGTGGCATCGCCAAACTGCTTGGTCAGCGCGCATATCAAAACTGTCGCCATAGTTATTCTCGCATCGCCACCGGCTCCCGGCCGGGAAACCACTGGACGGCAAGAATCACCGCGAAGGAAACCAACAGTAATAGAATTCCCAATACGGCGATGACCCCAACCTGGCCTTCTTCTTTAAGATCGAAAATGACCACGGACACGACTTTCGAGCTCGGCGCGAACAGGAGAATCGATGCGCTGAGCTCGCGAATCACGCCGATGAAGATAAACGACCAGGCGGCGATCAATCCCGAGCGCGCCAGCGGCGCGGTCACATCCATCAGCGTAGTCAGCCGGTTGGCGCCGATGATCCGGCTGGCGTCTTCAAGCTCGGGATGGATGCTTTTAAAAGTCGACTCCGCTTGGGAAAAGCCGATGGGCATTTCTTTGGTCAAATAGGCGACGAATAGAATCCACACCGTGCCGTAGAGCACCAACGGCGGCCGGGTATAGACGATAAACAAACCGACCGCCAGAACGATGCCGGGAATGACCAGTGGCGCCAGGGCGAAAAAAGTCAAATAGCGCGCGCCGCGAAACAAATTGCGGTTGGTGATGTACGCGATGAGCGTGGCGAGAACCGTTCCCACCGTCGCCGTCAAGATGCCCAGTTTAAAAGTGTTGTAGATCGCCCGCTGGGTATCGCCATACTCGAAGAAGGCGAAAGAAAAATTTTTCAGTGAAAAATTATCCCAGGTGAGCGGCATCGCCCAGGCTTTAGAGAGCGCCGCCTTGAGCAGAATCCAGTAAGGCAGGAACACCGAGAGGGAAAGAATCGTCAGCACCAACAACAGCACCGGCACTTTAGCCCAACCTAGCTGGAGAAGTCGCATCTGTCCGCCCTTCCCGCCGACAGTGCTATATCCACGCCGGCCGAGAATCTTCTTTTGCGCGGCGATCAAGACCATGGTCGCCAAGAGCAGCGGCACCGAAAAGGCCGCCGCCATGTCCAGGCGCGGCGGGTATTGAAACAACGCCCAGATTTGCGTGGTGATCGTATGCAATCCCGCGGGCAGGCCGAGGATCGCCGGCGCGCCGAACAGCGACAAGGAATGGAGAAATGCCAGGATGAAGCCGCCGAGAAGTGCCGGTAGCGACAGCGGCAAGGTGATCGTCCAGGCGATGCGCCACTTGTTCGCGCCCAAGATCTCCGCGGCGTCTTCAAGATCGGAGGAAATCAACTCACACACGTTGGCGATCATGGAGAAAACAAATGGAAAGCTGTAAAGCGCCATGACGAAAATCAGCCCATGCATGGTGAAGATGTTGAACAGCGCGTCTTCCGAGCCGGTCAACGCGCGGTAAAATTTATTCAGCGCGCCGGCGTTAGGCCCGGCCAGCAGGGTCCAGGCGAATGCACCGAGGAACGGCGGCGTGACAAACGAGGCCATGACCAGGGCGCGAATCGACTTTTTACACGGCAGATCCGTGCGCGTCACCAGCCAGGCCAAGAGCGCACCGATCATGACCGCGATCACACCCACCCAGGTGGAGATGATCAGGGTGTTCCAGATCGCCTTGAGAAACTGCTCGTTGGTAAAAACTTCCAGGTAGTGTGTGAGCGTCAGGCCGGTTTCGCCCCACAGGCTGGCGCGAAAGATCGCGCCGAGCGGGAAGACCATCAAAAAAATTAGTAAAAGCGCCGCGCCCAGCCACACCGGCAGGGTCGGATCTCTCAACCGAAGCGCGGACCAGCCGGGGTGGCTGCCCCGCGTTATAGCGCCGGACTGGGAAATGGGCATGAACGCGGCTGCCGCGCTTTACGCGCCGAAATATTCAACGAAGCGTTTCTTTATTTCGGCATTGCGCTTTTCCAGCTCATCGGCGTCGGTGGAAAACAGCTTGAGGTCCTTGAGCTTGGGCTTGTCCGTCGGATAAGTGACGTCCGGATGGCCGGTATAAAGTCCTTCTTTGTCCGCCAACAACTGCTGCTGCTCTTTGGCGAAAATAAATTCCGTGAAGAGCTTGGCCGCGTTCGGGTGGGGCGATTCCTTGGCGATGGCCACCGGCGAAACCACCAGAGGGACGCCTTCCTTGGGATAAACGATCTTGATCGGATTCCCCTGTTTTAGCGTCTTGTAATAGAAATACTCCGCGCCGTTCACGCCGACGGGCCGTTCTCCTGAAGCCACAACGCCGGCCGGGTCGTTGGCCGATTGAACCAGGTGCAATTTGTTTTTCGCCAGGTCACGAAAATAGTCCCAGCCGTAGACATTCACCAGCGCCAGCACGTGAGTCATGATAATACCGCTGTAACCGGGATGGGCAGAAACTTCTTTGCCGTTCCACTTGGAATTCAAAAGATCCTTCCAAGTTTTCGGCGCATCTTTCTCGGCGATGATTTTGGGGTTGTACGCAATCACCGAAAGGGTTGCGCGCATGCCATAGTAAAAACCGGCCTTGTCCTTGAAACCTGCGGGAAAGTTGCTCACCGCCTGCGGTGTGTACTTCATCAGCATGTTCTTACCCTTGAGCAACTCGAAATGGCCGGCATCCGAGGTGTGAATCAGGTCGACATTTTTAATTCCCGCGCTGGCTTCCTGCATCACCCTTTGCAAAACCCGCTGCGAGCCGGTGCGATGAACTTCCACCGAGATGCCCGGGTATTTTTTCTCGAAGTAATGGGCGATGGCGGTGGACGAGGGCAAAGCCAGCGAAGTGTACCAAACGACCTTGCCATCTTTCTTCGCCGCCTGAATCAGCGCGGCGTCTTGTGCCGCGAGCAGCGACGTCATGGCGAGAATAAATAGGCACGTACATAAACTAAGAACTGCTTTCTTCATATAGGCCTCCTGTTTGCCTTGCACGGTTCAACCGGTCAGGTAGTTCAGCAAAATTCGTCTAATAAGCGGGTGTCATTATTACGGAATTAGCTCCTCAGTCAATATCGCAATTGAGGCAAGCCGCTCCAGCCGACCAACCAAGTCCAGTACCTTCTCAATCTTGCGCTCCGGCAGCACCAATCCCGCGTTGGCGCGAAACTTTGCTTCGATTTCCTGCGGCGGCAAGGGATCTTCCAGGCCGCCGCGCGGATGGGGCTGATTCTCTTCGAATATCGTGCCGTCCGCCATTTTGACTTTGACATGGCCGGAAAAATGACGCGGATAATCGATGGTCGGATCGAGTTCATATCGCACCTTCGCCGCCAGCGCGAGAATCTCGGTGTCGCCGATAGCGGCGTCGGTAAATTCTTCCAGGCCCGCTCGACCGCGCACCAGCATGACGGCGATGCTGAAGGGCAAACTGAATTTGGCGCCGTAGGAACTCACCGGCGTCTGCTTGTCGGCGAGCGGCTCCCATAGGCGATGCACCGGTCCTTCCGCGGTGCGGCAGACGACCTCGACAATCCGCTCCGGCGCAGGGGCGTGCTTTTGCTTGATCCTCAGCGCGCAGTCCATGTAGGGATGCGAAATCGAGCCGCAGGGATAGGACTTGAATGTCAAGCGCGGAATCTCCCACTCCTTGCCGAGCTCCGTGAGTTTTTCAAAACGGTAATCGTTCTTGCCGCCGAAGGCGCTAAAAAAGCCATGCGTCCCCTCGAAAACTTTCGCCGGGCCGCGGAAGCCTTCCTTGGCCAGCATCGCAGCGATGACCCCGCCATGGGCCGACCAGCCGGGGTGCATCCGCTTGGTCCAAGTCCCGTCGGCGAGATATTCGATGATCCCCGAGCTCTGGCTGCCGCAAAGACCGAATGCATCGACCCATTGATCGAGATTTAGATCGTAGAGTTTGCCTGCCACAGCGGCGGCGCCGAAGGTCGAACAAATCGCGGTCGGATGAAATCCCCGGGCGTGAAATTTTCCCGGCGCCACCAGGCCGATTTTGCACAACACTTCGGTTCCGGCGACCGCGGCTTCAATGGCCGCCGCGCCGCTGGCGCCGACTTCCTCGCCCACCGCGAGCGCGGTCATCCAGGCGCACGAGCCGGTGTGAACAATCGCTTCCTCGAGGGTGTCGTCGTAATCAAGGCCGTGGGCCAGCGTGCCATTGGCAATCACCGCATTGGCCGCCGCCACTCGCAGCGGCGAGCCGATAAGTAAACTACGATTGGCGCCGCCGAGTTTCTCCGCGACCCGAGTCACCATCATGCCGAAATCCATTGTCGATGACGCGAGCGCGATGCCTAGCGTGTCGAGAAAAACGAGTTTCGCCTTTGCGGATACATCGGTCGGCACTTGCGCAAGCTCCAACCCGCCGGCGAATCGCCCGATGATTTGCGAGTAAGTGTCCACGGTCTATTTGCTCCGTGTTGTTACCCGTCGCTGCTTTTTTGCCCCCGCTCCGCCAGCGACGGATAGCGTCTTGAGCAGCGGCGCCAGGCTTTTTAATTTCTCGATGCGCCCAACCAACTCGACGGCGTCGTTGACCTTGCCCCGCGGCAGAACCAAATTGGCGCAGTCGCGAAACTTTTCGCCCAGCTCCGACCAACTCATGGGCTTTTCCGGGTGGCCGCGCGCGACATCGGAACGTCCTTCGATCAAACGGCCGTCTTTGAGTCGGATGCGAATCCGTGAGCGCACCTGATCGTAGCCCAGCCGCTCTAACTCATCATCGACGTAGAGCGTCACCCGCTTCATCAGATCGACGACTTTCTTGTCACGCACTTTGCGGTCCTGGAACTGGGCGATGCCGGCTTTGCGTTCGAGCACCGCGATCGCCATACAAAAGGGAATGCTGAATTTTCCTTCCAACGCGGTTTTCGGCATCGGGTAGATCAGCGCGTTGGGCACGTTGGAATTGGTGCCGACGTCGATCCGGTCGATGTCGGCGGCGCGCAGATCATGAGCTTTGACCAGATCAAGAATTAAATCTTGCGCCGGGTGGGACAAGGAACCTGACGGATAGGGTTTGATGGACACGCCCGGCTCCTTCATGAAGTACGGCGCGCCAAGCCGGCCGCTGAGCTTGCGCTCATCATAACCTCCCGCCATGGCGTTGAAGAAACCGCGCCGGGCTTCAAGAATATTCGTCGCTGCCGTGAACCCGTCGCGCGCCAGCAACGCCGCGGTGACGCCGTTCTCGGCCGCGCGGCCGGCATGGAGCGGTTTGGTCATGGTGCCGAAATTTTCGCGCAACCCGGAGGCCATGCTCGCGGCGATGCCGAGCGTGCGAATCAGCTGTTCTTCCTTTAGCCCGAGAATTTTACCAACCGCCATGGCGGCGCCCAATCCGCCCATCGTCGCCGTCGAATGAAACCCGGCCTGGTAATGGCGCGGGCTAATCGCATCGGCGATGCGGCACTCCACCTCGACGCCGAGAACATACGCGAGGAGTAACTCTTGGCCGCTGATTTTTTCCTTTTCGCCGACGGCCAAAGCCGCCGCCAGCACCGGCGTGGTCGGATGGGTCAATAACCCATAGACCGCTTCTTTGGAAGTCGACAACTGGGTGTCGTCGTAGTCCATCGCGTGGCCCGCCACACCGTTGGCGAGGGCAGCCTTCGCAGTAGGCGCGGTCAGAGCGACGCCGAGAATCGAAGACTCGCCCCGGCCGTTCATGCGGCGGATATGGGCCTGCACAATGCGCGAACACTCATCGCTGGAGCCGGCCAGCGCGACGCCCAAGCCGTCCAGAATAAATCCGCGCGCCAACTGCACGACGTCTTCGGGGATATCGCGAAAGCGGGTTGTTGCGACAAACCTCGCCACTTCTTGGGTCGGTGCCATGCTAAACCTCTACGCTCGAAAAATATTTTGGCGGCCTGCCCTCCGCGTATCTGGCCAGAATCAACATTGCACCGGAGCACGATCAAGTTCAAGCATAAAACACTCGATGCCGTATGCTGGCGCCGGATCACCTCGGTCTCAGATTTCGGTAGCGACTCAACTGAACAGCAGATGGTTCAGTTGGTTAATCAGGACGACATCTCCGATCACATGTCATGTTTGCAGAAAACCCGCACTGGCCCCCCAAAACAAGTCGCGACCCAGATTTGGCTCCGTCTTGACAGCACCCAGGGCGTGGGATAGTTTTTTACTCTACTGGACACCTTATCCAGAGTGGTGGAGGGATAGGCCCTTCGAAGCCACAGCAACCGGTTCCGGGCATCGGAACGCTGGTGCTAAGTCCCGCTCCCGATCACCGGGGGCAAAGATAAGGTGAGGTTTTCCAAACCTCTTCTTATCTTGTTTAAGAAGAGGTTTTTTTTGGCGCGCGGCAATGAATACGAGATTGACAGCGGAACAGATCGAGCGTTATAGCCGGCAAATTATGGTGCCGGACATCGGCGGCAAGGGACAAATCCACTTGCGCCAGTCCCGGGTGCTGGTCATCGGCGCCGGCGGGCTCGGTTCGCCGGCGGCTTTCTATTTGGCGGCCGCCGGCATCGGCACTCTCGGCATCGTTGACCCGGACAAAGTGGAACTGTCCAATCTCCAGCGCCAGATTTTGCACAGGAGCGCCGACATCGGCCGGCCGAAAGTGGAATCGGCCAAGGACAAATTGAGCGATCTCAACCCCGAGGTAGAAATCAGGACATACCCCGTGCGCTTCGATGAAGACAACGGCGCCGGGATCGCCGCCGATTACCACTTCATCGTCGACGGCAGCGATAATTTCGAGACAAAATTTCTAGTGAACGACATGGCGCTGCGCCTCGGCATCCCCTTCTCCCACGCCGGTATTGTCCGCCTTCAAGGGCAAACCATGACCGTGCTACCGGGAAAAACCGCCTGTTACCGTTGCCTGTTCGTAGCGCCGCCGCCGCCGGAAGAAATTTTAAATTGCCAACAGTCCGGCATCCTCGGCGCGGTCGCCGGGACACTGGGCACGATCCAGGCCACCGAAGCGGTCAAATATCTCGCTGGTTTCGAAGAAGGGCTGATCACCGACCGGCTGCTGACCTACGACGCCAAGATGATGAAATTCTACAGCGTCGAGATCACTCGAAATCCCCAGTGCGCCGCCTGCGGCGCGGCCGGCTCCGCGAAACCGATTCTATCCGCCACCATTTGAAACCAACGGATAAGTCAAGAAAGGACCCCAAATGAGTTTTGTCAAAGGACTTCAGTGCCGAGAGTGCGGCCAGGAATATCCTAATGCTCCCCTGCATGTCTGTGAGACTTGCTTCGGCCCGCTGGAGATCCGCTACGATTACGCAGGCATTAAAAAGGCCATCAGTCGGGAAAAAATTGCCGCCCGCGAGCGCAACCTGTGGCGCTACCGCGAGCTCTTGCCCATCGACGGCGAGCCGAGCGTCGGTTTGTATTCCGGATTTACGCCGCTGGTGCGCGCGAACCGCTTGGGCGAAGCCTTCGGCGTAAAGGAACTCTATCTGAAGGATGACTCGGTAAATCACCCGAGTTTTTCCTACAAGGATCGGGTGGTGTCGGTCGCTATTTCAAAGGCGATCGAATTCGGTTTCGATACGGTTTCCTGCGCGTCCACCGGCAACCTGGCAAATTCCGTGGCCGCTCACGCCGCCAAGGCCGGGCTCGATTGCTACGTCTTTATTCCCGAGGGACTCGAGCAAGGCAAGATCATCGGTTCCGCCATCTACGGGCCCAAAACCATCGCTATCAAAGGCAACTACGACGACGTCAACCGGTTGTGCAGCGAAATAGGTGACAAATACGGCTGGGCTTTTGTCAATGTCAACTTGCGGCCTTATTACGCCGAAGGCGCCAAGACCCATGGGTTCGAAATCGTCGAGCAATTGGGCTGGAAGCTGCCGCAGCATATCGTCGTCGCCTCGGCGGGCGGCACGATACTGCCAAAGCTGGCCAAGGGATTCAAAGAAATGATCCAAGTCGGTTTGGTTGAAGACACCCGCTGCAGAATTTACTCGGCGCAAGCGGCCGGCTGCGCGCCGATCATCAACGCGCTCCACAAAGGCACCGACTTGATCAGTCCAGTGAAGCCCAACACCATCGCCAGCTCGATTGCCATCGGCAATCCCGCCGACGGCTACTACGTGATTCAAGCGGTTCATGAGTCTGGCGGCTGGGGTGAAAGCGTCACGGACGAAGAAATCCTCGAAGGGATCAAGCTGCTTGCCCGCACCGAGGGAATTTTCACCGAACCGGCCGGCGGTACCGAAGTAGCCGTCGCAAAGAAGTTGATCGCCAGCGGGCGCATTCCGCGCGACGAATCGATCGTCGTGAGCATCACCGGGAACGGCTACAAAACCTTGGAAGCGGTGGCGCACAGTGTCGATAAGCCCTACACGATCGACGCCACGCTGCAAAGGTTTGACGAATTGTATAGCGCACTGGCGCCGAAGGCATCGATGCACGCGGCGGCCGGATAAAACGCCGGCAAGATTTTGCGGCTTGACGATGGTGTCGCTGATCGACCTTGCATGGCATTGAGCGACGGACTATCCTAGGACGAACTAAACATTTCGCTAATTTCTTGAGGAGGATTGGTTATGTCGGTGCGAGTACGCGTTCCCACCCCGCTGCGCAAATTCACGCAAGGCGCCGATGAGGTCAGCGCTCAAGGGAGCAACGTCAAGGCCATCGTAGACGACTTGGAAAAGAGCTACCCAGGCATCAAGGAACGGATCTGCGATGAGACCGGCAAGGTCCGGCGTTTCGTCAACGTGTATGTCAACGGCGACGACATCCGCTTTCTGCAAAACTTGGAAACCGCGCTCAAGGAAGGGGACAACATTTCCATCGTGCCTGCGATCGCAGGCGGCACGCATCGATAACCGAAATTTTGCGATGGCCTCAACTTCGCTCAATTTGCGATTAGTGCCGTCCCCGCGTGGGGAGCTCCAAAAGGCCGAATCGGCTCTCGATCTCATCGGTAATACCCCGCTGATCGAGATCCAAAAGATCACCGCGGGGCTTTCGCCGCGGGTTAAGATTTACGCCAAACTGGAAGGCATGAATCCCGGCGGCTCGGTCAAGGACCGCCCGGCTTGGCGAATGGTGCAGGAAGGGCTTCGTAGCGGCAAGCTCCGTCCCGGCAAGACGATTCTCGACTCCACATCGGGCAATACCGGCATCGCGCTGGCGATGATTGGCAGCATTTTGGGCTATCCCGTTGAATTGGTCATGCCCGGCAACGTCAGCGTCGAGCGCAAACAAATCATCACCGCCTATGGCGCCAAGGTCACTTACAGCGATCCGATGGAAGGCTCGGACGGAGCGATTTTGGAGTGCCGAAAAATTCTTCAAGCCGACCCGGAAATATATTTCAAGCCGGACCAGTATTTTAACCCGATGAATCCCCAGGCCCACTATGAAAACACCGGGCCGGAAATCTTTCGGCAAACCAACGGCGCGGTGACCCACTTCGTCGCCGGCATCGGCACCAGCGGAACAGTGATGGGAACCGGGCGTTACTTAAAGGAGGTCAATCCAAATATTCAAATCGTCGCCGTCGAGCCGGACGAAGCGCTGCACGGGCTCGAGGGACTGAAGCACATGGAGAGTTCCATCGTGCCGGGAATTTATCATGAAGAAGAGCTCGATGACAAAATTTCGGTCTCCACCGAAGACGCCTATTCGATGGTGTATCGTCTGAGCCAGGAAGAGGGCGTGCTGGTCGGACAGTCCTCCGGCGCGGCGCTGTTCGCGGCAATAAAGCTCGCCAGGAGGCTCCGCGCCGGCACTATTGTCGCTATCTTTCCCGACTTCGGCGATAAATACCTGACGACCAATTTGTGGATAGGATGGCGCGATCGGATCTCGGTGGGCAACCTGGAGTTTTCGATCTGAACGATGATGGCAACAAAAGCGAAACAAGAAAATGTCCGCGAACGATTTTATCTCACCTTTCCACGCGACCTGATTAGGGAACCGGTCCTGAGTATGTTGTCGAAACGCTTCGATGTCATGTTCAATATTCGCGGCTCCACCGTCACCTCCGAGATGGGCTTGGTCGCCCTCGAACTCGACGGCAAGGAAAGCGAAGTGGTAAAGGCGATCGGCTGGCTAAAGTCGAAGGGCGTGGCGGTGGAACCGATCGAAAAGAACGTAATCGAGTAGAAACCGGCGCTATTGCGCCGAGGCGGAGATCGACAGCACCAAAGCGCCGCCTTCATGCGGCGGTCCCCCCAGTAAAAAATTACCTCGATTAGGAATACGCACCGTTGTATCGATCAAGGGCTTCTGACCCTGGGTCAAACGCACCTTAAGCGAAATTTGGTTATCCCGAAGGTCCTGTGGCGTTACGGTTAGAAAACGTCCACCAGGAATCTCGAAGGCTTTATCGCCCTGCCACGGCACGGTTTGGCTTTCGTTTTTCAATAAACGATACGAGCGGTACTTGAGCACGCGCAGCTGGCTTTCCAACCCTTTCAACTGAGCATCGAATTTATCGCTTTTGTTGCTGGCCAATATCGTTCCTATGCTGACTTGAACAGATTGCGGTTGCCTTTCCGCCGCTCCGAGCACGCCGGCAGCGACGGCTGACAGCAGGCTAAAAAGCAGGACCCGACTGAGTAGGTTCTTCAGCAGCTTCATTCTCACCTTCTTGATTTTGGTACAACCAGATGACCGTTGTTTTGGTGTCGTCTTCGCGCAACAGCGCAACGCTGCGACCGTGGGCGTCGATCGAGTCCACCGAAGCAAAATTATTGCGCGCGCTGCCGCCGCGCCAACCGGCAAAATAGGAACTGGCCGAAACCACGATGAGCACGAGCGCAATTGCCGCCGGCACCGCCCACGCGACTCTCAATGGGCTAAAAAAGCTACCCGCCCAATCCTGAAACTCCATGTACCACGGCCGTTTTTCTTCGATGCGCCGCTCCACGGCGCGCCAGAAAGGCATAAACTCGAGTTTACGGGTGTCCGAAGTAAGCACGCCATGCAGAGCCAGGGTCATTCTCTCCAATCGCAGCTGCGCGGCATGGCACTCGGCGCAACTCGCTACATGAACGCGTACCCAGTCGCTGTCGCTTGAACTCAACTCGCGGTCAAGCCAACCGCCGAGGGACTCCTGAATTCGTTCGCAATCCTTCATAAAAAAGATCTCAACTTATCCTGCAATTTTTTTCTCGCGTAATGGAGCCGGCTCATCACGGTCCCCTCTGAGCAGCCGAGGATTTCGCCAATATCCTTGTAGGAAAGTCCTTCGATCGTTCTGAGCACGATGACGGCTTTATGCTCCGGTGTCAAACTACTGATCGCTTGAATAAGCTTTTCGCGCAACTCCCTATCATGGGCATCGGCGAACGGATCCCGCGCCACTTCGTCCTGCGATTCCAATACACCGTCCATGTTTTCCCGAAAATCCAAGGGATTTCTCTTTTGCCGGCGCTGGGCGTCGATCGCGAGATTGACCGCAATCCGATAAATCCAAGTGTAAAAAGACGAACCGCCTTGGAAACCGCCAATCTTTCGATAAGCTCGAAAGAACGTTTCTTGCGCCACTTCGAGCGCATCGTCGCGATTGGGCAGCAATCCCAAGATCACCGTGAAAACCTTTTGATGATATCGGGAGACGAGATCCTGGAATGCGCTCATTTCCCCGGCTTGACACTTCTGAACCAGCTCCCAGTCAGTCAAATCCACGATGATCCTGCCTTTTAGACGCGGTCCAGAATAATTTATTCAGACCGCAAAGGGACTTAATAGCACAAAACCTTGAACTTTTCGTGAATTCATCTAAAATCCTTTTGATTCTTTTAGACTTTTTCCCGAAACGGCCCATCTCAAACAAGAGGATAGTTTATGCTGGTTCGATGCCCAAGATGCCGGACGACCTACAAAGTTTCCGACGAAGTGTTAAAGGGCAGCACCCCGTCTTTCCGATGTTCAAGGTGCAAACATACTTTTGAGCTGGAAGTTCGCAGCGCCGGGAGTACGTCGGTCGGGGCTGAGCCTGCCGGCGTTGCCACGGTGGATTCGCCGGAGAAAGACCAAGAGCTGAGTCTTCCTTTTGAGCCCAAAGCAGCTAAACCAGACGCATCCGAATCCGACAAAATGACCTCCGCAGACGCTCAACCCGACAAATCCGCAACCCAACACGACATAGACAGCGACCAGTGGTCCATGAACGAACCCGGCCGGGACGATGACCATGCCTTCGTAATGCCCGAAAGCAATCATCCGATGGAACCGGGAAAAGTGCTCGATGCCCCGCGAAATTTTCCCGACGAGGATGCTTTTTTTCCCAATGCCATGGTCGACGACGACATGACCGATTCGGACAAGATCCTGGCAATTTCTTCTTATATCGATCAGCGGGTGTCGGTCCTGCCGTTCATGACCCTGTTCGGCCTCCTGGTCATTGGCTTCACCCTGATCGCGGTCATCAGCTACGCGCATCCGCAGGCCTCGGAAAAGGTCATCAAACAATTTCCTTTGGTCGGCAGCTCAGTGCTAAAGAATGAACACCTCAAGGAAGGTATCGTCATCCAATCGGTTCGGTCCGGTTATCAAACGATTCAAGGGAATCGCGAGGTGTTCTTGATTACCGGCGTCGCGCTCAATCAAAACCCGGCGGTGGTGCGGGCGATTCGGTTGTCCGGCGTCGCTTACAATGACGAAGGGAAAGAGCTAGAGCGACAAACGGTTTGGGTCGGCAACACGATCTCGCCAAAGATCATCCGCGGGATGACCTCCGAAGACATTCCACATTTGCAAAATTTGAAACCGCTCAGGAGTTTCGAGATACCACCCGGCGACTCCGTTCCGTTCACCATCGTGTTTCTCAGATCGGCGAAGAACGCCCGGCAATTCAGTTGCGAGGTGGTGGTTGCCGAGGGCGAAGTTTGACCGTTGACGGACCTGTGCTAAGGTTCACGGTGATTCTTTTTGGGAGTGATGTCGACTTCGTCTGGCTCGTGCATCGCCTTGCGAAACTTTTTCACGCTTTTGCCGAGACTTTCGCCTAAATCGGGAAGGCGTCGGCTGAACATGACCATGACGATTACGACGATAATCAAAAGTTCGCCAATTCCTAAGCCAAACATGGAACCTCCGGTCACTGTGGCAAGGTGAATTTACAGCGCCGGCCTGGAGTCGCGCCGCTGCAGGATGGATCCATAGTACACGATGGTGGCGTTCTTAAACATATCCCAGTTGCGATTTTTCGCCGCCTCCGTCGCGGTCCATGTAGCGACGGTCATGTTGCTCTACCCGGCGCGGCCGGTCCGGACGCCCATCCCGGAAACCATCCCGGTTTCGCTCTTGAATACACCGGAGCGGGAACCCCCCGCGCCAACTCGGATTCCCCGAGCCGCACCGACGCGCCCAACCAAAGTTCCGGCGGTCATCGCCAAAAAAACTTCGCCGCCGGCGCCAGCGAAATCGGCGCCGGCTCAAGATCCAAAAACGGCTAGGGACATTGCCCGCGAGAATTTACTCCGGACGGAACCCCCTCCCCCGAGTTCGTTGCCACCGGCCTCCATTCCGCCCGAAATTGTTCCGGAGCAAAGTGTGATCGCCGAGCGGCGGCTGCCGACGCTCAAAGAACTTTTGCCGCCAGCCAATTGGGCGGCAATGTCGCGAGCTGACGCGCCGGTGAGCTTGAACACCAGGGACCCGGTCTACGTAACCTATTTCAACAGGATAAAGCAGCTGATCGAATCCCGCTGGGAATATCCTGAACTCGCGCTGCGCTACGGTTTGCAGGGCAAGCTTTCATTGGAATTTACCATCGGCGCCAACGGCAAGCTGGAACGATTGCGTCTAACCCGTTCCTCCGGTTCGCAACTGTTGGACGAAGAAGCCTTGCGCGCGATCAAGAACGCCTCGCCGTTTCCACCCATTCCTCCGTGGATGAAGCCCAGTCCATTATCGATTTCGGCTTCCATGGAGTATCACGACAATCGCATGAACTATCGCTTCGCCCGCTGACTTGACCGCCGTTCCGGTCCCGAATTCACGTTTCCGCGTTCATCGCTGGCGGCTCCCAGCGCAACACCGGTTTTCGCGCGGCCCTGGCTTCATCGAGCCGCCGAACCGGTGTCGAGTAGGGTGCGTGCATGACCAACTCGGGCTCGTTTTCAGCTTCTTGGGCGATGGCGACCATGGCGTCGATGAAGCCGTCCAAGGTATCCGGCGTTTCGGTCTCCGTGGGTTCGATCATCAAGGCGCCGGAAACCACCAGGGGGAAATAAATCGTCGGCGGGTGATAGCCGTAATCCAACAGGCGCTTGGCGATGTCGAGCGTACTCACGCCGTTTCGCTGCTGCAGGCGATCGATAAAAATGCACTCGTGCATGCATGGCTCGTTGAAGGCAATTTGATAATGTTTTTCCAGCCTCTTTCGAATATAGTTGGCATTGAGCAATGCCATCCGGCTCGCCTCCGCGAGCCCGTCACTGCCGAGCGCAAGAATATAAGCATAGGCGCGCACGAGCACGCCGAAATTGCCGAAAAAGGAGCGCACCCGGCCGATGGACTTAGCCGAGTCTTTTTGCAACTCGAAACCATCCGAGGTTTTGACGATGCGCGGCACCGGCAGGTAATCGGCAAGATGGCCCTTCACCGCCACTGGACCGGCGCCCGGTCCGCCGCCGCCATGGGGCGTAGAAAAAGTTTTGTGCAAATTCATGTGCAAAACATCGACGCCCATGTGGCCCGGCTTGGCGATTCCCATCAGCGCATTTAAGTTGGCGCCGTCGAGATAAACCATGCCGCCGCGCGCATGCACAACGGCGGCGACCGCTTCGATGTTGGTCTCGAACAAGCCCAGCGTATTAGGATTGGTGATCATGATCGCGGCGACGTTTTCATCCGCGGCTTTTTCCACCGTCCCGGCGTCAATAACTCCATGCTCGTTGGAGGACACTTGAATCACGTCGTAACCGCACAAGGTGGAGCTGGCCGGATTGGTGCCATGGGCGGTGTCGGGCACGATAATTTTTTTACGCGGGTTGCCGCGTTCGGTTAAACAGGCGCGGATCAGCATCAGACCGGTCAGCTCGCCCTGGGCGCCGGCCGACGGCTGCAGGCTCACTCGTTCCATGCCGCTGATTTCGGCGAGCATGGCTTCGAGATCATGAAGCAACGCAAAGGCTCCTTGCAACAGCGCAACCGGCGCCAACGGGTGGATCTGCGCAAATCCGGGCAAACGCGCCACCATCTCGTTGACCTTCGGGTTGTACTTCATCGTGCAAGAGCCCAAGGGGTAGAATTGGCTTTCGATGCCGAAGTTTCTTTGCGACAGCCGGGTAAAATGGCGCACAGTTTCGAGCTCGCCCAATTCGGGGAAGCCGGCGATATCCCGGCGCAGCAGCGCCGCGGGGATCATATCCGTGACTTCACCCTGTTCGGGCGGCCACAGGCAAGCGCTCCTGCCCCCGGAGCCGCTCTCGAAAATCAGCTTCGGTTCGGCCGCCAAGGAACGCTGACTATTCGACGATGGTTGCGACAAGCCGCTCGACCTCCTCGTCCTCATTCATTTCGGTGACGCATACCAAGAAACAATCGCGCAGCTCCGGATACCATTGCGCCAAAACGATTCCTGGCACGATATTGTTCTTGGCGCAGCTGTCAAAAAGCTTTTCGAGATTTACCGCGCGCAACACGAACTCATTAAAGTAAGGCCCGGAAAATTTCGCCGCCAAGCCAGCGTCACGGGTCAGTTTCGCTCGCGCGCGATGTGCTCGCGCGACATTGATCTCGGCCATGCGGCGCAGGCCGCTCTTGCCCAGCAGTGACATGAAGACCGTTGCGCCCAGGGCGCACAGGGTCTGGCTGGTGCAAATATTAGAAGTCGCCTTTTCGCGCCGGATATGCTGCTCGCGGGTGGCCAGTGTGAGAACGAAACCCCGCCGCCCCTCTGCGTCGACGGTTTCGCCGACCAGCCGGCCGGGAATATTGCGCACGAATTTTTTTTGGCAAGCAAAAAACCCGAACGCCGGACCGCCGAAATTCATCGGCACGCCCAGACTCTGCCCCTCGCCCACGGCGATATCGACGCCGAAATCGCCGGGAGGTTTGAGCAGACCGAGGGACATGGGCTCCGTCGTCACGGTGATCAGCTGCGCGCCGCTTTTTGCGCAGGCCGATTGAATCGGCGCCAAATTCTCGATCACGCCGAAGAAATTAGGATAACCGACGAGCACGCACATGGTGCGGTCATCGAGCCGCTCGGTGAGAGCACCGACATCGGTGGCGCCGCTGCCATCGTAAGCGATTTCTTCGAGGGCGATGTCTTTCAGATTCTTGAGATAAGCGCGCACGACGGCGCGATATTGCGGGTGCAACGCCTTGGACACCAGAACCCGCCGCCGATGGGTCGCCTGGATGCGGCGCGACATAAGAGCCGCCTCGGCGGCCGCCGAAGCGCCATCGTAGACCGCGGCATTGGAAACTTCCATGCCCGTGAGCTGGCAGATCAACGTCTGATATTCGAACAGCGCTTGTAATGTCCCCTGGCTAACCTCCGGTTGGTACGGGGTATAGGAAGTCGAGAACTCGGAACGTGAGATGATCGCGTCCACCGCGGATGGAATAAAATGTTGATAAACACCGCCACCGACAAACAGACTCCAGTCCCGCGCCGAAGCATTCTGGGCGGCCAAAGCCAACAGACGTTTTTGCACGGCCAATTCGGTCAGCCCGTCCGGCAGATCTATCCGGGCGCGCTCGCGCAGGGTCGCGGGAACATGGCGATAGAGCGCTTCGAGCGAATCCACGCCGATCGCTTGAAGCATGCGGTCTCGGTCGCTTGCCGTGTGGGGAGTGTAGCGCATCAAGCGAGGCTACTTCACTTTGTCTTCGTCGTCGTCTTCCTCGTCCTCGTCCGAATCTTCTTCGTCCTCTTCTTCGTCGTCCTCCTTTTGCTGTTTAACGTACTCGGCATATTCATCCGCGTCCATTAAATCTTTGAGATCATCTCGATCGGACAGCTCGACGCGGATCATCCAGCCGTCGCCGTAGGGATCGTCGTTGATCGTTTCCGGGTTGTCCGGCAGGATATCGTTGATTTCGAGAACCGCTCCGCTCACCGGCGCATAAACATCCGAAACCGCCTTGACCGATTCCACCGCACCGAATGGGTCATCCTTAACCACCTTTTCTCCGACTTCGGGCAATTCCACATAGACGATGTCGCCGAGCTCTTCCTGAGCGTACTCGGTGATACCGATCGTCGCTGTCTCGCCCTCGACCAGCACCCACTCATGTTCCTTCGAATATTTAAGCCCCTCTGGAAACTCCATGACAAACCTCCTTAAACCTGTGGCTGCGCCTTGTGGCGATAGAATGGTATCGAAACAATTTGTGCCGGGATTTTACGCCTGCGAATTTCCACGTCGACGACATTGTCGAGCGCGGCCTGTGCGGCCGCGACATAGCCAAGCGCAATGGCCTTGCCGAGCGACGGTGATTTGGTGCCGCTCGTGACCCGGCCGATGCCCACGCCGTTTTTAGACAATGGATAACCGCCGCGCGCGATCCCCGGTTCCAGCATCTCCAGGCCCACCAGCTTGCGCTCGACCCCATGCTTTCTTTGCTGCAACAAAACCGCGCGTCCGAGAAAATCTCCTTTGGAAAATTTTGTCACCCAGGCCAAGCCCGCTTCCAGCGGCGTGGTCGTTTCGTCGAGCTCATGACCATACAAAGGATAGGCCATCTCCAGGCGCAAGGTATCGCGCGCGCCCAAACCCACCGGAATCAAACCTTCGGTGGCGCCGGCCTCCAGCAGTGCGGACCAGAGCGACTCAGCCTGCGCGCACTTGCAGTAAAGCTCGAAGCCGTCTTCCCCGGTATAACCGGTACGCGCCACCAAGCAGCGAATCGATGCGACGTCGCTAAATTGAAAGCCGAAGCTCTTTACTTCGGCCAACGTCAATGCCGTCAGGGGTTGGAGAATTTTTTCGGCGCGCGGCCCTTGCAGCGCCAGCTGCGCATAATCCGCGCTGACGTTCGCCACCGCCACTCTGCCCGCCGATCGCTCTTCGATCCAGGCAAAATCCTTATCGCTGTTCGAAGCGTTGACACAAATGAAATATTCATCCGGTGCCAGGCGGTATAAAATCACGTCGTCGATCACGCCGCCGCGTTCGTTGAGCAACAAATTGTATTGCGCCTGGAAAACTCTCATGCGCGCGACGTCATTGGCAGTGACACGTTGGCAGAAATCCGTAGCGCCCGCGCCACGGATTTCGATCTCGCCCATGTGACTCACGTCGAAAAGGCCGGCGCTTTTGCGCACGGCCAAATGTTCTTCAATGACACCCTGGTATTGAACCGGCATCTCCCAGCCGGCGAACTCGACCATTTTTGCACCCGCCCGTCGGTGCGCAGAAAATAACCCGGTTCTCTTCATGACCTGCGCCACGGGGGTGGATGCGGTAAGGGACGCTTAGCGCTCGCGTTGCAACGAGTCTTTGGCAGCCTTTAACGTGTTGAAGAGCAGCATGCAAATGGTCATGGGACCGACCCCGCCGGGCACCGGCGTGATCGCCGCAGCGCGATCCTTTGCGGTCTCGAACTCCACGTCGCCGCACAGCTTGCCGCTGGGCAAACGATTGACGCCGACGTCGATCACCACCGCGCCGGGCTTGATCCACTCGCCGCGCACCAATCCCGCCTTGCCGATAGCGACGACCAAGATATCGGCCCGGCCCACTTCGTCTCGCAGACTGGCGGTGCGGGAGTGACAAATCGTCACGGTGGCATGCTTCTCAAGCAGCATCAACGCCACCGGCTTGCCGACGATGTTGCTGCGTCCGACCACCACCGCGTTCTTGCCTTTGGGATCGCATTCCGCGGCTTCGAGTAATCTCATGATGCCCATCGGCGTGCAGGGCCGGAAACCATCGGCGCCGAGCACCAGCCGGCCCTGGCTGACCGGATGAAAACCGTCGATATCCTTGTGAGGCGAGACCGCCTCGAGTATTTTTTCCGCGTGAATATGCGGCGGCAGCGGCAATTGAACCAAAATTCCATGCACGCTTTTGTCTTTGTTGAGCTGCTGCACCAGGGCAAGCAATTCTTTCTCGGAAATCGTCGCCGGCAGCAGATGCTCAAAGGATTGGATGCCGACTTCCTTGCAAGCTTTTTCTTTATTGCGCACGTAAATATGCGAAGCTGGATCATCACCGACCAACACCACCGCCAAGCCGGGCACCATTCCCCAGCGCCGCTCAAGGCCTTCCACGTCTTCCTTAATTTGTTTTTGGACTTCCTTGGCGACGGCTTTACCGTCGATGATCACGGCCATACCTACTCCGTCATGTGAATGAAAAATTTATACAAGAAATAAGCCCGTTGTAAAGGACTGACGTCCCCTACTTGCATGACATGGTGAAATTTAAACGTCAACACCTCCAGCGAAGAACGTTGCCGCCGTCATCCAGCCGCGAGCCACCGCTTGGAGGCACCCTGCCAGCGTTGCACCGCGAAACATTTTTCGCCATGTTGACAAGGCCACAGTGACGCTCTATAGCCTGACTTTAGCACGATTGACGTCCGGCAATTGCCCGGTGGAATCGCCGGCTTCCATGTTGGCGCGCGTAAATACTCGGCAGTGGAAAATGATCCGGAGCAATTTGCGGTACAAGGCTGTGAGCCATGAGCAAACCACGCACGATTGACGAAGTAAAAAACGACATCCGCAAGCGCGTCGGCCGGCGCGCGCCGTTTCTCCACGCGGACAAAATGGAAGCGGAACAAGCGCTCGCGAAAATGGCTAATTTTGAAGGCGAAAGCTGGGCCGCGGCGTGGAACGACCTTGGCGAGCAATGGGAAGCTAAAGCCAACGCCGCGAAAAAAAACGGCAACGCCGCGGAAGCGAAAGGCGCCTATCTCAAATCCTACGGCTACTATGGCATCGCGCGCCACCCCTTTCCGAGCTCGCCCGGCAAGCAACACGGTTACGCCAAAACCCGCGAGATGTTCTTGGCGGCGTCGAAATACTTCGACGTTCCAGTGGAGCGGGTGTCGATTCCCTTCGCCGGCAAAAACATCGTCGGTCATCTGCGGCTGCCGAAAAAATTGCCGGCGCCGATGATCCTGCATTGGGGCGGCATCGACAACTGGAAAGAAGAGCGCCACTCCTTCGGCGAAACCTTCGTCAGAGAAGGCTGGGGTTGTTTCATCATCGACAGTCCGGGCACGGGGGAGTGCCCGGTGCCGGCGGGACCGGAGGCACACAAGCTCCATATTGCCGTGCTTGATTATCTGCTCACCCGCCCCGACGTGAATACAAACAAGATTGCCGTCGTCGGTGCGAGCTTCGGCGGCCACTGGTCGACCAAGCTCGCCCATGTCGCGCCGGAGAAACTGCGCGCCGCGGTTAACTGGGGCGGCGGCATCCATTATTTTTTTCAACCCGAGTGGCAGGAGCGCTCGCGCCACGCCGATTCTTATCTATTCGATCTGATCGAAGCCCGTGCCAACTTGTTCGGCAAAAGAACTTTCGATGAGCTCTGCCAGGTCATGCCGACCTTGTCGCTGCTCGATCAGGGCTGGCTCGACAAGCCCTGCGCGCCGCTATTGATCGTCAACGGCAAGGAAGACAAACAAGTGCCGCTCGACGATTTTTATTTATTGCTCGAACATGGCAATCCAAAAGCAATCCGGCTCTTTCCCGGCGGCCATATGGGCGCGATCCCGAATATTCTAAAGACCGTGCTGGCGTGGCTGCACGAGCGATTGGATGGCTAAGCGTGAGCCTCTACCAGCTGCAAAAACTTTTGTACCACGTCAATCGCGACGCCGCGCAGCGCGAGCGCTACCGGCAGGACCCGGCTGCGTTTATCAAAAACTATGAGTTAACCGAAGCGGAAGCCAAGGCCGCGCTGGAAGTTGACGCGCGCGCTCTCTATTCTCTCGGGGTTCATTCGCTCTTATTGCGGCCGTTCACGTTGCTGCACAAAGTGTCTAACGAAGATTACGCTCAGGCGTTGAAAGGATTGGACTAGCCATGCCGATGGTGTTTGCCTGCGCAGCCAGCCACGCGCCCGGAATGACCGCCTGGACCGAAGCCGCGCCGAAAGAACAAGCGGATAAGTTTCTCACGAGTTACCGCCAACTCGGTGAGCGCCTTGCGGAGACGAAGCCGGACGCGATCATCGCTCTCACGGTCGAGCATTGGGCGAATTTTTTTCTCAACGGCATGCCGAGCTTTTGCATCGGCCGCGCCGCGCACTACGAGGGCCCGATCGAGGAATGGTTGCGCATTCCCAAGGCGCGTGTTCCCGGCGACTCCAGCCTGGCCAAAGAAATCATCGGCGCATATATGGACGGGGGGTTCGACCCGACTTTTTCCGACGAACTTTTGTTAGACCATGCGACGTTTTTGCCGCTGCATTTTCTAAACCCGAATATGGCGCTGCCGGTGGTGCCGATCATTATCAACACGCTCACGCCGCCGATGCCGACGGTGAAGCGCTGTTTCAGCTTCGGCGAATTTCTCGGCACGTTGCTCGACAAAAGCCCGAAGCGCATCGCTGTAATCGCCACCGGCGGTCTATCCCACTGGCCCGGCGAAGCCAAGCACGGCAAGATCAACGTGTCCTTCGACCAGAGCTTTTTGGAAGCATTAATTGCCGGCGATCAAACCAAACTTACCGGCTACAGCCACGAAGAAATCAACCGCGAGGCCGGCTCCGGCGGCCATGAGATCCGAACCTGGATCGCGCTCGCCGGCGCAACAAAAAACTGGAAAGCCGAGTTGCTCGCCTACGAGCCCGTCGTGCCATGGGCGACGGGATGCGGCCTGGTGACGTTTTCCAGGTGATCGGGACAGGCGAAGTCTGCAATGACCGCACTGTGGCCTGTTGCCTTCTTTCAGGAGCTTAGATGAAATTCAGCCTTCACAGCGTTCACGGCGGGGTTAAAAACATCGATGAGATCCACCAGCGCGCCCGACGCGCCGAAGAGCTAGGATACGACGGTGTTTTTCTCGGCGAGAGCCATTTGAGTTCCATCGATTCATTTCAAACCTTGGCAAGTTGCGCCATGATCACCCAGCGTTTGCTGCTCGGCATCGCAGTCACCAACATCGTCTTCCGCCACCCGACGGTCATCGCCGGTGCGGCGGCATCGCTCAACGAAATATCCAAAGGACGGGCAATCATGGGCCTCGGCACCGGCGACGGGCCGGTTTACACTCAGGGATTGAAAGCGATGCCGATGAAGCAGTTCGAGGAAGGCGTGCGGCTAATTCGCCTGCTGGTGCAAGGACACCGCGTATCGTTTCCGACCGGCAAGATCGGCATCGGCTTTACTATCAACGCGGCAGCGCCCATCTATGTTTCCGCCGAAGGGCCCAAGGGACTCAAACTCGCGGGACGCTCCGCCGACGGCGTCATTCTGGGCACCGGATTTGATCTAAAGGTGTACGAGTGGGCGAAACAAAAGATCCGCGAGGGCGCCGCCGAGACCGAGCGAAAGGCAAGCGACGTGGCGATCATCGCCGCCGGCATGCTCTGCGTGCGTGACGATGGCGACGAGGCGCGCAAGATCGTGCGCAATCGCATCGCCAACCGGGCGCATCATAATTTTCGCTTCACCTTTGAAACCGTGCCGCCGGAAGAACTCGCAGGGGTCAAGAAATTCATGGACGGCTTCGACGTCATGAAGCCGATGGAAGACCGCGTCAACCCGGATCTGGTCAATGATTATCTCGTGCACCGCTTCTCCATCGCCGGCACCCCGGCGGAATGCATCGAGCGCATCGAGGAGCTAAAAGCCGCCGGCGTCGAGCATTTAATGCTTACCGCCGCGCGCAAAGTTTATCACGAAAGCGTCGACGCATTTGCGACCAAGGTGATGCCGCATTTTCGCCGCTGAGCCTCTTGACTCAGCGAATGCGGAATCGAACCCTGTTTTCGCCTACCGCTTGCGCCAAATAAAAGCGCCGCCGGCAGCTTCACTGCCGGCGGCGCTTGCAGGTCATTCTCGGGATTCAAATCTTACGAAGTGATTTCCCACCAGTTCTTGCTGTTGTCGCTCATCAAAAAATGCGCCCGGCCGTTGGTCTGAATCTCGCGCAGATCCGTGATCCCGAGCGCTTTGCCTTTGGTCGAGAATTCTTTGTGCGCGGCTTCGACTTCTTCAGGGGTCGCCACCTGCAGCGTGAAGCGGTTGGCCTCCGACAGATAATCTCGGTGCGTGGTCGGCAGCACCACGACGTACCAAGGGCCCATATTCGGCACGCTGATATAGGTCGAAGTTCGGCCGCCGCCGATGATATCGAGACCAAGGACGTTGGCGAGAAATTGATCGCTGGTTTCCTTGTCGTCGCAATTAAGCGTTCCGTGCGTCATCGCCTGCGGCACGTAACCCCGGCCGGGAAATTTTTCTTCCGGCAGCGGCGTCGACCAGTGCGGCGCGGCGATCCTGCGCCCATGCTTGATCGCGGCGGGATTGTAATACTCGATTTCCAGATCGTTGCCGCCGGGCTCCTTGAAATAAATCGAATAGGCGTAGTGCGCCTCGTGCGGCTTGGTGACGCTGCGAATGTTGTACTTCGCCTTATGTTCCGAAATATAGGCGTGCGCGTTGGGGATCTCTTTCGAGTTGGCCACGCGGAAACCATAATGATTGCTGTGCGGCTTGTTGCCGGCATTGGGGCCGCCCTCGTGGATCACCAGCCGCCAGGTGGTGTTCGGATGCTTGATCACAGCGTGCTTGTCCTTGCGTTCGACGATTTCGGCCGCCAAGAGATCGGTAAAGATCGGCAACGTTTCATCCAGCAAGCGGCATTCGTAGTGGCCTTCCGTCAATCCAATCGGTTTCAGCATCCTGCTCTCCTCAAGATTTTGGGTTCACCCATAAACCTGTTAATATTATTAAAAAAATCCGCCGCGCTTGTCAATTGGCAGGTTTCCCCACCGGCGGCATCTTCACCTCGGCTCCCGACTTGGCGCATTCTTCTTCGAAGAGTTTCCGTATGGATGGGTCCTCTTCTTCATATTCGATCTGCCAACCCCCATACGCCAGCGGCACGTCGGACTGAATCTTTCCCGGCTGCAGCTTATACTTGCGGCTGAGAATTTTTAGCGCCAGGTAGCGCGCGGGCTCGGCACTGGAATTAAAATGCTGGTGGAACCAGCCTTCGGGCGGCACGACGATGGAACCTGGCTTCCAATCGACGCGCTGCATCTCCCTACCCTCGGGCCAGAGCAAAGAATAACCCGAGCCGGTGAGAATAAAAACATGGGCGCCGGGGCCGTGGCGATGCGCCTTTTTGTAGATGCCTACCGGGAAGCGCGAAACATGGGAGCCCATCATGCTTTCCGACATTTCAAAAAAGATTGTTGCGTTGCCCTTGCCTCGTTCGGTCCACGCCACCGGCTCGATGTTGATGGCGTCCGCGACAAAATTGGTTTCCACCACCCGGTCGCTATACAGTTTGCCGGTGCCGGCGAAGAACCCTGCTTCGCCCTTGAAACGGTCCGTGAAGGAGTATGGATTGTTGACGACGAAATCCTCGCAGTGAAAAAGATTGAAAACCAAGGGCGCCGTCGTCACCGCCAGCAGGCGCGCTTCCCTATCGCCCTGGCCGTTGAAGTGCTGATAGCGGGCGTTCAGCGGTATCGCGAACAAGCTGCCGGTCTGCCACTCGAAGCTCTGCTTGGGGCCGTCGTTCTGCCACACCGACGTCGCACCGCGGCCGTCGAGCACGTAGTAGAGCGCCTCGTAGATATGGCGCTGCGGGTTGAGACTCTTCCCCGGCGGGATGCCGACGACGTAGGCATCATCGAGATAACCCGTGCCGTCGAGCATGATGTAGACGCCGTTGCCGCCCATACGATCCCACCATTTGAGAGGTATCCTGTAGAGGTCGTCGACGAAAAATCCGCGGATGATGTCGATCCCCTGCGATCCGATCCAGCGATCGTAGGGCGTGTCCATCATCTCGACTTTGCCGTCCACTTTCACATAAGACGGGCGGGTGCCTTCCTCTGTCATCGTTCTACCTCCGGATTGATTTCTGATTTTTTGTTTACCTTGAAAGCGCAGGCCTGGGCAAGCGCGCCGCAGATCGGTTGACAATCGCGTTGCCGCACCAGATAAACATTTATCTGCTTTAGAATGAGGTCATTGAGCATGAGTCAAGAAGCGATGAACAGACTGGTGACGGCGCTCCGGTCGGGCGAGGGGCTAAAGGACGATTTTATTTACTCCATGCCCTTTGAAGACTACAAAACTTTTTGCGACCCCTTCCCGCGCACGACGTTTGCCGTGAAAGAAGTTCAGGAAAGCACCCGCCGCTATCCCAATCCGGAGAAGCCGGGAGAACTGTTTCGCTGGGAGATCCATGGCCGGCTGTTCACCCCGGCGCAAATCTCCATTCCTGACACCGCGGTGGTCATGATTCACGGCGGCGCCGCCAATGAATACGAGTTTATTTTTACGCCGGATGGTCCGGAGGAGTATGCGGATCTTACCCGAACCGATCCCACGCAAGCCCGCGTCGGCGTAGCGCAGCATGTTGCCTCCCTCGGCATTCCGGTCCTTGCGATTTCCTTGCCGGGGCACTTCAGCCGTAAGGCCTGGGCGCCGATTTCCGAACGCCGCCCAGAATTCATCATCGGCGAAGTGCCAACCGACAGCGAGCTCAAGAACCGCTTGGCGGTCTACACATTCAGAATGTGCACCGAAGCGATCAAGGTTCTGGTCGAAAATAATCTAAAAGAATCGATTTTCATGTGGGGCCACTCCACCGGCGGCGAATATTTTTACTTGATGGAGCAGTACGGGCTGATAAACAAACTCATCGGCGGCCTCGGCTTCGGCACCGGCATGCCGGCCTGGCTGCGCAAGGAATGGGATCTCGCCTGCGCGAAAAAGTCGCCGCAGGAGCGGGCCGCACCGTTTCGTAATCTGACGGACCTGAGCCGGCGCTCGCCGAAGGGTTACATCAAGAGCGGCTATGTAGGGCCCAATCAACCCTGGGGCAGCGCGGAACAATGGTTTGAGCTTGAGAACCACCGGCGGCCCCAGTTCAAACCGTTTTTGCAGGATATCGAACACAGCGCTCACGATGTCCTGCTGCCTGAGATCAAAAAACTTTCCGGCCTCCCAGACGAGGAACTGTTCATCACTTACCAAGCCGAATTGGAACGGCTGCGCGGCAAGAAGCTGCTGCACATCGTCGGCGAGTTCGACAAAGGCCATTGGATCGAGGGCGGCGAAAAAGGATTGGAATTCCGCCGCGAGGTTTACGCCTTCAAGCGCTTCAGGCCCTTCGCCGATGCGCTGCGGTTGATCGTGGTGCCCAATCTCACTCACTACGGCCACGTGGAAAGTTACAACGAGCGTTTGGCCAACTTAATGGTCACCGGCTTCAAGGAATATTTTCGCAGTTAAAATGCCGGTTCCTCACGCTTTCTCTGTGTATCACCTCGCATGATCAACTTGATTTCGGTGAGACCAGCGCGGTCGAGCCGCAACCAAAGGATAAAGCCTATTTCGCCATCGAGGCGCAGAGGTCGGAGGCGAAAGATGAATGAACTTGGAGAAATTCTTCGCCACGGCGCTCCGGCCTTGGCGTCTTGGCGTGAGATATTCCGAGTTTCAGTTGCGGCGCAGCCTTGCTACGTGATTCGTCGTGATTACCTTTCCGCGCTGAACTCGGAAGAACCAAATGGCAGGGGCGACCCGGCGGTCGTCCCTGGCCGTTGAATTCACTCCCGTCGCGCTTAGCTGCGATGACGACGCCGATCTCTACGGTCGAATCTTCGATCGATGCGGTCGCCGCGACGATCGAGGCGGCGCTCGATCCGGTCGCCGCGATTGTCCAGACGGTTTTCGATCCGATCGCCGCGGCGATCCAATCGATTCGCTAGCTTGGTCTTGCCCTCGGCCCGCGCCTTTTCCGCCAGTGCATCGAGGCGCTGGTTAATCCGGTCACCTTTGGCGTCGAGCCTTTCGTTGGCGCGTTCGCCGCGGGCATCGAGCCGGCGATCGATGCGATCGCCGAGTCGGTCGAAGTAGCCGTCAGCCGCAAACGCCGGTGTCACACTGCCGATTGTCAATACGGCGATGCCGATCATTACAGTTCTTTTCATCTTGGTCATTTTCTCCTTTAATTTGCTTATTTCGGGCTGTTGTAGAGTTGGACGCCGGCTCGCCTCTGCGGTTTACACAAGGCTAGAAATTTTTTTGAACATTCGCCGATACACATTAAACTCATGTTGTTTTCTGAGCTTGAAGATCCGCGGTCGGTTTTAAGAGCTCAATAAACAGCCTCATTGCTTGACAGGAAAAATAATCTAACTTACAGATCGTTCACGGGAAGATGTTTATGAGAAGTGTCCTGCATGCCATTTTGTTCGGTCGCCGGTTGGCTGCCGGCTGGGTCATCGCTGGATTCATTTTTCTTGGCGCGCCACAGGCCCGCGCCGAATCCCTGCGCATCGCCTACACCTCCATCGCGGTGGTTTACGGTCCCCTGTGGCTGACCAAAGAGGCGGGGCTGTTCAAAAAATATCACATTGAGGCTGAGTTTATTTACATCGCCGGCGGTCCGCCATCGCTCCAGGCACTCATTGCGGGCGATGTGCAAATTTCTTTTACCGCCGGCGGAGCCGCCGTCGCCGCCAACTTGCAGGGCTCCGATGTCGTGCTGCTCGGTGCGACCATCGACTCACTGCCTTTTGAATTGTGGTCGTCGCCCAACATCAAAGAACCGAGTCAACTGAAAGGAACCCGGCTTGGCGTGAGCCGCATCGGCGCGACGACCGATTTCGTCGCCCGCTATTTACTGAAAAAGTGGAACCTCCAACCGGACAAGGATGTGGCTATTTTTCAAACCGGATCGGGATCGCAAGTGTTCGCCGCACTACAGGGCGGCTCGGTGCAGAGCGGCGTGCTTTCCGCGGGACCGGAAACGCTCAAGGCCGAAGCCGCCGGATATTTTCGCCTCGGCGACGTGTCGAACTATGGCCTGGTCTACCCTTTCGGACCCTTCGCAGCTAGACAGTCATTTATCAAGAACCATCCCGATTTGGTCGGCCGCTTCGTGAAAGCTTATGTCGAGGGGGTGCACCGATTCAAAACCGACAAGAGCGCAGCCCTGGCCGTGTTGGAAAAATACACGAAACAAAAGAGCACCGCCGCCACTGAAAAAATCTACGAAGTTTACTCGAGCAAATATTTTAAACGCGTGCCCGAAGCCACGGCGGCCGGTATCCAGACAATTCTCGAAGAGCTGTCCGCCAACCGCCCCCTACCCGCCGGTGTCACGCCGCAGCGTTTCACCGATTCGAGATTCGTTCGCGAGCTCGTAAACAGTGGCTTCGTCGATTCGCTTTATAAGAGCCGTTAAATTTTTCCGAACCGCACGTAGAGGAGCACCACCGTGAAAACCTTCAGCCAGATCCATCTGCCACACGACACCGGCTGGTCGGCGAGCACACTAATCGCCGCAACGGATTTGCTCGTCGCGCTCGGCGCCTGGCCGAAGCCCGCCGTCGGCAGCAAATCGGTGGACGCGATGATTTACCAATCCTGAACAGACGGTTTTCAAACAAAGGAGTACCGAACCATTTCCATCGTCATTGTCGCAATGCCCTACGGCGTCTTGGACCCGCAACGGCTTTCCCAGGCATCACGAACATCCATCGAGCGGGCGCTGGACTGGTGGCAGAAATCGATGCAGACCTCCAAGCACAAGACCTACATCGTGCTGGCGGGCTATGACATCGATCAAGGACAAGAAATAAAACTGCGCCGCGAGCTCGTCGAAGGCTCGGCCCAAGAACTGGAGCTGTTGAGCAACATCGTCGAGGTCAGTGCGAAAAACGAAGTCGGCCTGGCGCAAAAAATTGCCCGCGTCAGGAGCCTCCTACCGGTGGAGACCATCACGGTCTTCGTCGAAACCCGCAACGTCATCAGCGTCAAAGCGATCTTCCGAAGAAAATTCGGCAAGACACTGCAAATTCGCAAATTCAAAGCCGAATTCGAATTCAATCATCAATGGATCACCACCTCGACGTCGTTCGCCTGGCGGCTACGCAACTGGTTCTTGCGGATTTGGTTCGAGGTGAAGCGGCGGATGGGACGGGGTTTCCGAAAGAAAATTCGCTACTGGTTCAAATCCTGAAAAATGCTGGAGTGCTGGAATAATGGAGCGTTGGAGTGATGGGCGGGGCCCAATACTCCAGTACTCCATCACTCCAATACTCCATTTTTAGCATCACGCGACTTTCGACACGCGCTCGGACGCCGTCGAGAATCCCTTCTCCAACCACCAATGCGCCACTTCGCTGCCGGTGGCGAACCAGACACCCTTGTGCGATTTCATATAGCCGATGATTTCCGAGAGAATCTTGGCTCTGCCGGGCCGGCTGGAAATGTACGGATGAAATTGGAACGGGCAGAAGGTCGGCGCGGTGCCCGACTCTTCGTAAAACTGATCGAACATCCCTTTCCAAACCACCAGCGTGTCATTGGGATTGCCCGAATCGCGATGGCCGTAGGTGCGCCCGTCGCCGAACGGCTGGCGCGGCAACTCGACCAGTTTCTTTTTGCCGTTCTGCCAAACGAACGGCAGATCATGCGAGAAAGAATTGCTGTTCCACAGGTAGCCTTGCTCCAGGAGCAGTTCCAAGCTGTTAGGACTCTGGGTGCAGGAGCGCCAACCGAACGGCCGCTTTTGGGCTCGATTGAGTATCATGTCCGTGGTTCGCTTGATGACATCGCGCTCTTCATCTTTGGCGAGATCGCGCGCCACTTCGTGATGGTAGCCGTGGCCGGCGACCTCATGTCCCTGGGCGATAATCGCCGTCACCGCTTCGGGATAGCGTTCCGCAATGCCGCCACATGTGAGGAACGTGGCTTTGACTTCGTGCGAAGCAAGAATCCGCAAAATCCGCCAGATTCCGGTATTGGGTCCGTATTCGGCCTGGGTGTACTCCTCGTGATTAATCTTGCCGTTCTTATCGGGTCTAACGTCTTCGCCTCCTTGAAAATCGAAGCTCAAAAGAACCGCGATGCGCGAGTCGCCTGGCCAATGAATCTTCCCGCCGGAGTGCAGTTCTTGAAGCGCCATGATGAACCTCCTTAGGTAAACAATATTTAGGATGAGCTTGAAGCAACCTCGCCTGCGCTGCTAAGAGCCAGCCCACTGATTGATAGTCCAGCGACTCGCGACTTGCAAGTTAAATTTCGGATTCACATTGTGACTCTGGAGAAAAAATTGTATAGAGGGCCGAACGTGCTCTTCGGAGGTCATCGATGTCGGGGGCAAACGGCAAATTCAATGTCGGCGGCGTGCTGTTAAATCAACCCTTCAAAATCCGCCGGCTCGGCCATTTCGGTTTCAATCTTTCCAACATGGAAGCGGGCGTGCATTTCTACGTAGATTTGCTCGGCTTTCGCATTTCCGACGTCATAGACTACTCACGCCGCGCCAAGGATCCGGCACAGATGAAGGGACTCGGCGACCCCAACGGCTATTTCACCCGTTACGGAACCGATCATCACGCCATGGTGCTGTTCCCCGAGCGCGTGCGCGACGCGCTCGGCAGGCACGAACAACCCGGAATCACCGTGAATCAGATCACCTGGCAAGTCGGCAGCTTGAGCGAAGTCAGCAACGCGATCAAATGGTTTGGCCAGCGCGGCATCAAGCAACAACGCTCGGGCCGCGACATGCCCGGGTCGAATTGGCACACTTATCTTTACGATCCCGACGGCCAGAGCAATGAGCTTTATTACGGCATCGAGCAAATCGGCTGGAACGGCCACAGCAAACCGAAAGCGATGTACGAACGCGGCTTCGACAAGCCGCCCGAGCTGCCGCAGATTTCGGAATTCGCCGAAGTCGAACAAGCACGCGCCAAGGGCATCGACATTTCCTCCGGCTATCGTTACCTCGACAAACTACCGGCGACCTACGACGTGGACGGGACTCTGCTGCCGCGCCCCTTCAAGATCGTTCGCCTCGGTCCGGTTTACTTGTTCGTTGACGACCTCGACAAAGCCGCGGAATTTTATTGCGACAGCCTGGGGTTTACTGTCAGCGAAGAAGTTCTTTACAAAAACCAGCGCTGCCAGTTCTTGCGTTGCAATACCGAGCACCACTCCGTCGGCCTGCTGCCGTTGCCGTTACGCGACAGCCTCGGTTTGAGTCCCCATTCCAAGTGCGCTGCCTTCGGCCTTCAGCTCGCCAATTACCGCCAGTTGAAAGACGCGGTGAAGTATTTTCGCGACAACGGCGTCGAGGTGGCCGAATCGATCCCGCCCGAACTGCACCCGGGCATCGAATACTCCGCGACGGTGCGCGACCCGGACGGTCACACGATCCAACTTTATTATGCCATGGAACAGATCGGCTGGAACGGCAAACCGAGGCCGCAGAATTTGCGCCATGCGCGCAAGCTCAATGATTGGCCGGAAGCTTTGGAGCATGACACCAATGCCTATCTCGGCGAACCATTTTACGGTCCGTGGGGATAATGCACACAGACAACGATCTCTCGCTTGCGCGCTATCGTTTCGAAACGCGGCGAGCGATTCAAACCCGCCCAATCGAGCGCGACGAACCAACGGTGAGGACCAAACGAGATGGAAGAACCAATTAATTTCCAGTCGGACGGACTTAAAATCGCCGGCATCATCGACACTCCGCCCAATTACAAGTCCGGAGAACGCAGGCCGGCCTTTATCGTCCTGCACGGCTTTGGCGGCAACAAGAACGGCCTCGGCCAAACCGTTGTTGCCAAGCAGTTTACCCAATGGGGATACGTGACCCTGCGTATCGATTTTCGCGGCTGCGGCGAGAGCGAAGGGGAGCACGGCAGGATTATCTGCCTCGACCAAGTCGCCGATACGCGCAACGCGATTTCTTTTTTGGCGAGCCGCCCCCAAGTCGAACCGCAAAGAATTGCCTTGGTCGGCAGCAGCTTCGGCGCGGCGGTAGCGGTTTTTACCGGCGGCGCCGACCGGCGCGCGGCGGCGGTGATCTCGTGCGGCGGGTGGGGTGACGGCGAGCGCAAGTTCCGCGGCCAGCATACGACGCCGGAGGCTTGGGCAAAATTCACCGACATGCTCGAAGAGGGCAAGCGCCATCGCGAGCGCACCGGCAAGTCGCTCATGGTACCGCGCTACGACATCGTGCCGATCCCGGAAAAGCTGCGCAACCGCATGAGCCGCGGCTCGATCATGGAGTTTCCGGCGGAAACCGCGCAGAGCATGAACGACTTTCGCGCCGATGATCAGGTCGGCAACATTTCGCCGCGGCCGCTGTTGCTCTTGCACAGCGCCAAGGACTCGGTAACGCCCACTTACGAGTCGATTGAAATGTTCAAGAAGGCCGGCCAGCCGGCCGAGCTCCACCTGCTCTCGGACATCGACCATTTCACCTTCACCGAGGAAAACCCGCGCTTGACGAATATCGTTCACGAATGGCTCGGGAAATATTTTCCCGTGGAGAGGCGTTAGAAATTCGACGAAGATCGTTAACACCACGAAAGCACGAAGATCACAAAGGTTCGGAAATCAGTTTTCTTTAACGTCGTGCCGCGCTGTGTCTTTCGTGGTAAATGAATAATCTCTTTTTAGATTAGGATTTATTGTGCCGAAGCTCGACCACCGAGAACTCTCAAGATTCTGCAGCCAGCTTCTTTCCGCCGGCGGCATTCCGGCCGACGACGCCAAGCTCGTTGCGGAATTGCTCGTCAAAGCCGATTTACGGGGCTATTCCGGCCATGGGGTAACCCGAGTCAATCAATATTTGGCGTTCGTCCGAAACAAGACCTACGATCTCAGCGCGAAGCCCGTAATCGAACGCGAAGGCAAAGTCACCGCGATCATCGACGCCAAACACTCTATCGGCCAAGTCGCCGCACATATGGCGATCGAGCTGGCCATAAAAAAAGCCAAAGAACATGGCACCGGCATCGTCTGTTTGCGCCGCGCCGGTCACACTGGACGATTGGCCGATTACATGGAAATGGCGGCTGCGGAAGGGCTGATTGGCATGGGCGCGGTGAGCGTCGGTTCGGCGACCACGACACTTTATGGCGGCATGAAGCCGGTTATGGGAACCAACCCGATGGCATTCGGCATTCCGGCCCGCGACGGCCGGCAAATCATCCTCGACTTCGCCACCGCATCCATGAGCATGGGCGAAATCCAGAAACGCGTGGCGCGCAAAGAGCCGCTTCCCGCAGGCGTGCTCCTAGACGGCCACGGCCAACCCACGAACGACTTCAGAACTTTTCGCGGGCCGCCACGCGGCGTGTTTTTACCTTTCGGCGGTTATAAAGGTTCGGGCATAGCCCTGATAACGGAAATCCTCGGCGGCCTCCTGTCCGGCAACGGCCTGGGCAAACAGTGGTGGAACAAGGGCGGCCACGGCGTCAACGGGGTTTTTCTCCTGGCCTTCGCGGTCGAAGAGTTTCAGGAGCTAGAGAGTTTTTACGACCGAGTCGACGAATTAATCGCGTTCATCAAATCTACCCAATGCGCGCCAGGCTTCGCGGAAATCTTGCTGCCCGGCGAGTCGGGTCGGCGTCGCGAAGCCGAGCAGAAATCCGCCGGTGTCGCCGTCGGCGACAGTACCTGGTCGGAGCTCATCGAATTAGCCGCAGAATTAGGGGTAAGTGAAGTGCCCGCCTGCGGTTGACCGAAGCGCGGAATCGTCGCAGTCTAGAAAAAAGGAGGCAACAAAATGGTCATACGAGAACTCAAAGACGGACGCTGTTACGCGGCTCTGCAGGAAGATCACGCCGAGCTTGCGGCGCAATTCGCCGCGCACTGGGGCAACGCGCGCTTCTCCAAGCTTCGCCCCTATCAGACTATGGTCCTCGCCACGACCTATCACGACAGCGGCTATCGCGAATGGGAAGGAACCCCGCCGATGAACGTTGCCAAAGGGCGTCCCTACGCGCACCGCGAGGATGTGCCGAATTTCGAAGCGACCGAGCTGAAAGCCTACGCGAAAAATGTCGATTGGCTGAGCGCGCAGGACCCCTACGCCGCCCTGCTCGTCTCCATGCACCGCACCGGGCTATGGCACAATCGCTACAACATTTTTACCGAACCGGCGGGCAGATTGCGCGAGCGCAGCCAAGCGATCAAAGACGCCAAGATCAAACTGGAGACCCAGCAGGCCGAGGTCAAGCGCAAATTGATGGAGTTGGAACCCGGATTCGAGAACGAGCTTGCGTACAATTACATGGCACTGCAGATTTTCGATCTGCTGTCGCTCTATTTCTGCTGTGACGGCTACGCCTCAGAAGATCAGTTCAAGGAATACACGATAGCGCCGGTGCGCCTCAGTTACGAAAGCGATGAAGCAGTCAAGCTCACGCTCCGCCCCAATGGCGCCGGCTCGGTGATCATCGATCCCTATCCGTTCGATGCGAGCTCGCTAAAGTTCTCCGCCCGCGCCCGCGTCGTCGCCCCGCCGGCGGAAAAATCCGAAGCTGCCTGCATCGACGCGTACCACAAGGCAGCGCGGCAAATGATCACGTTCGAAGTCTCGGCCTGATTCAAGCGACAGATGATCCCACCACGAAGGTCACGGAGCACACGAAGGTTTAGGACACAAGTTCTCAAAAACTTCGTGATCTTCGTGCGCTTCGTGGTGAGTCCGATCCTCACTCATCGTAAATCTCCACGCGGATCGCCTGTCCTCTTCCCGACTCCGGACAGGCGCTCGCCGCCACCAACAAATCCATTTCGGCGCGCAAGTCGACATGCGCTTCGTCTTTCGGCCGAATCATCGTGTCGTACATGACGCCGGTGTCGGCATCGATGCGCATGCACTGAAAAATGTTGAACGGGCTCGGCACGTTGTCAGGCGCGATTTTCCACGGCTTAACCGCATTGCTTAGATTCTCCCAGCAGCCGTGATCGGGAATCTCTTCCGCCTTCTTGGGATTGATATCGACGCCCTCGGCGAAGACCCGTTTCGATTGCCCCTGCGCGACCATCTCGAAGCGCTTGCGGCTGCACATGCCCTTCTGCAAATCATGCCTCCCCTCGATGAAGCTATCTTCTACGATCGTCAGCATGGAATTATTTCTCTTTGAGTAAAGAACATCGCCGGAGCTGATGAAAATTTTCACCTGATTGGTTTTGGTCCGCGCCTGATCGAAGCGCTCGGTCAAATCGTGCAGATTAAACGCCACGAAATCGACGATGCTCTTCCCTGCAATCCGAATTCTCTGCCCCTTTTTCAACTCAAACGCTGCGCCGGAATTCTTCGGTACGACTTCACTCGTTACGATCGCCATTGGGTCTCCTTGCAATGACAGGCTTGCCAAGCGGGATGATTCTTTCACCGCAAAATGACTGCTGTCAATCGGATGACATTTGCTCGAGCGGAACCGCAACCTTTCCAATGTTATTGGTGATCGGGTTAAGGCAGGCCATGGCCCCCGGCGGACAACAAATGCCCGGAGTTTTACTGTTTAGGTGAAATCTACCGGGCGAAAAAGGCCGTTGGGCCGCGAAAAGGAAGCGCCTCGCTGATCTCCGGTGAAAACCACTTTGCGCGGCGTGTTCGCCGCGCTTCGATCGCAATTTAGCACAAATTCGCTATTGTTGCGTGCCGAAGATGGAAATTTGCTGGACTTCGAACTCTCCGCCTTTATTGATGAAGGCAAAACCATCGAACGGATCGCTGTAAGCTCGGTCAACCGTACGGATGACTTCCTTGGCGTCCAAGAGCACTACCATTTCGCCGTCGCCGCTTCGGCGCCACTCAAATGTGTGCGGAACACCGTCGTCAAGGACGATTTCTTGACCGACTCGCTCGATGACAGACGAACGGTTTGACCCAAAACGAAGCAACGACAAAGACGGAGCGCTTCCAGACTCATAGGCCAGCCGGTATCCCGAGCTTCGGTCTTGGCCCTGATATGGACCAAATTCTAACCGGTTGGTTCGGTCGCCATAGTTCTTTGAGTCAATCTTAAGCTTGAGCGCAAAAGCATTGCTGATCCCGACCCGGGTAATGATCTCAGCTTCGGGTTTTGCGCCCGTTTGCGCTTCACCGGCTGTCTGTTCGCGGTTTCCGAGCAAAATGTCGGTCAATACGTCCAAAGCGGGGCTGTCGCTTCCACGGTCCGATGTACGGTACCTTCCGGACGAAGGCAGTTCTAAATAAGTCCCGAGCCCTCCCCCCCGCCGCACCCAAAATTCCCCGCGGTTTACCGTCCAACGCGGATTGTAGGTATAATCGCCGTCACGAAAGTCATCGTAAAGAAGCGAAACTCTCCAAGGCCAATCGTACCGGCGAACCAGATCCTTTAGCTGCCTGGTTATAGAGAAACTGGATCGCCGGTCATGTTCCGCTCCGCGAATCACGTCCTTCAAAAGATCCACCAACTCCTGCGTCCGACTGCCTGAGACCTGCTCCTGATCCATTTGGGCCCGGACAGCCGAAGCCGAAACGATCGTAAAAAACATCGCAAGCAAGACGACTCGGCTTGTATTCATCTTTCCACCTGCACTTTCTCGGTTCAACATTTATTGAACTCGGCTGATTTTCTATTTCCACTCGGGAGACCTAAGCAAGGCGCATACCGCCCCTTCGCACCGTCGAATCACTCACATTCAAGGAAATTCGTGGAATTGTCAGAATTTCAAAGAACTAAATTCTGTGAGAAAGGAACGAAAATGTACGCGGTCGGAAGGCTAAGTTTTGCTTGGCCCGCCAAGGCAGTCGCGTTCTCGCCGCGGTAAAAAGCTCACTTAAGACAATTCATTGCGGCTGGCGGATACGAAGGATGACAACGTGAGTTCCGTACGCCCCGGGCAATGAACGTCGCCGCGATCGGAAGTTGCTGCCCCTTCTTCACCTCAAACGCGGCGCCGAAATTTTTCGGCACGATTTCGCTCTTCACAATAGCCATAGGGGCTCCTTTACACGTCCGCAAAGCGGGACAATTCTTTTGATCAGGGCACAAGACGTATCAAGTCCTGTGGACGGAAACGAAAATATTTTTGGGGGCAGTTTGCAGACTGAGCAGCTCTTGCCCGGCTCGTAAGCCCGGTCTGTTGAGGTCTACTTGTTGCAAGGGCGTGGAGGCACGCGATTCGGGATCGAAGCCCGCTTCGGTGAGCGCGCGTTTATGGCACCGGTAGGCGAATCGATGATGCGGGTCGCTCGGTTTTCATGACATGCCGCGCTGTGAGTTTCCAGGCGGTAGGTTTCCAAAATCCTGGAGCCTCCCGTCGGGAGTTCTAACGACATGTTTTAGAGGCGCGCCCGAAAGATAACGTCGCGTGTTGTCGCGGATAAGTTCGCTCATCCGACGCCACAATTCCGGCCCGCCCTGCCCGCCCACATGGGGTGTCATCAGCACGTTGGGGAGATCCCAGAGCGGACTCGCCACCGGCAATGGTTCTTGGGCGAAGGCGTCGAGGCCGGCCCCCATGATGCGCCCCTCGGTGAGAGCCCGTACCAGTGCCGCCTCATCCACCACCTTGCCTCGGGAAATGTTCACGAGGATCGCCGTCTCTTTCATGAGCGCGATCCTTTCGGCGCTCATGAATCCCCGGGTGACGCTGTCGAGCGGCATCGCCACCATCACCACGTCGGCAGTGGGAAGCACCTCGGCGACTTTTTCCCGGGACACCACACGGTCGATCTCGGGCGCGGCGGGGGCGGGTGCGCGGGTGACGCAGATCACCTCCATGTCGAATGCCTTAGCCTTTCGCGCGATGTCCTGACCGATGCGGCCCATGCCGAGAATCACCATGCGCGCTCCATCGGGCGCGGCCATGTGGTCGGACATGGCCTGCCGCGCCCAAACCCGTTGCGCGCGGCAGGCCTCGAACCGGTGAAAGCCGCGCATGACACCTAGCATCAGGGCGATGGCGTGGCCGGCCAGCACCCGCTGGCTGACGCCGCCGGAGTTCGTTACCCAGACACCGTCGGGCAGCCCCGCCCTCAACGCAACATCGATACCGACAGTGGTGAACTGGATCCACTTGAGAGCGCGCCCCTTGTCGCGCACCAGTTTCGCGAACTCGGGGGTGAAAGCGGAGTTGTAGACAACAAGGACTTCCGCGCCGTCGAGCGCTCCGGCCAGAGACTCCAAGCTATCGGCCTTGACTGCTTCGACCTCGGGAAATTCCTGCAGAAAGTCTTCGTCCACCACATCGTGAGTAGCGCGCACAACTGGGCAACACGAACTGTCACGCCGTCCCTTTCTGACCTAGGCACGCCGATGCGCGCGGTCGCGGATAAGAATTTTAAGCACCACTTTTTTCTAACTGGAGGTTTATCGACAAACCCTTGGGTCGTCGGGCGGCACAACCTTAATCTCCAAGATAGCCTTAGGATTTCCTTAACACGCCTGCCAAGCGACCAAATTCTTTCATCGTCCGATAGAGCTGTCAAACAAACTAGCCGCAAATCCTTCCGGCCACGTTAGATCAAATCGATAGCCCAAAGATTACACACCTACTGGAAATACCGCGTGTGATTATTGTGCTCGGTGACACGGGCATGGGTCTCACCGGAAGCGAGATCGGCCGTTACCTTCGCGAATGTGGCCTCGCCGACCGTAATCCGGCGATTACGCTATGGCGGGAGACACCACGATCCCTATGGAGGATAGGCAAACGATCGTAGGGGCGCTTGTTTTGGCGATTCGCCGGGACCTATTACGCCGCAAGTTAGTGCGACAAACCAGCCTTCAGCCGAAAGACTACGTGCACGTGTCGCCGGGAAAATAGCGGCGCCCAACAAAGTCTTGCAGCAGACCGCCCCGAGGGGGCTTGGGTGTCCCTCGTTGCTTCGCGCCTAGCGGCTGAAGGCGAATGTTGTATGCAGATAATTAATGCAACCCGAATCGGAGACGCTGTTCGTGCCGCTGAGATGGGCATTGGAACCATCGACAGGAGTGATAACCATGACTCACCGAATGCCTCAGTCCGGCCGGGGCACCGGTCAGCCCGTTAGGAGTAGTGGCGGCCACAGAACAGCCCACACAAGACACGAACGCCACACGCCGCGGGACACAACAGCAAACAGTGGGAAGGAATCGGGACCTTCCGAAATCCTACGGCCCTTGCGGCTCGGATATCATGGACAATCACAGAGCAGGATGCTCTCGATATGATGACGGTCGCCTCGTTGCCGCATCGGAGACTTGATGAGGCGGTAAAAACGGGCGCTTAACAAACGGCTTGAGACGGATCTTCGGACCCGCTCGCTTCGCTCGCCAGTCTTCGTCCGTTCAGAGAAGGGAAACGATTGAAGGTCCAAGGCGTGGTTGCGCAGAGGTTGGTTCAATTTCGCGTTACAACGGACAATTGCACTGATTTCCCTAACTGTCCGATACCGAGAAAGGCGACCAGTAAGTGTTACGGCTACGACACCAAACACGACGCAGCCCGGTCGCGTACGGACTTCTTATTCCTGCCATCGCTTGACGTAAGCACCACTCGGTAAAGATTTGAATTTACCGCCGCCAGCCCATATGATTTCTCCTCGATTGGAGAAAAACATCTATGGACACGATTCGATTTGTCGATACCACGATTCGTGACGGGCATCAGAGTTTGTGGGCGGAAAATATGACCACGGGCATGATGCTGCCGATCGCCAAGAATTTGGACGACGCGGGATTTGAAGGCATCGAGCTGATCTCGGGATCGCATCTTAAAAAAACCGTGCGCGAACTCAGAGAAGATCCCTGGGAGCGCGTGCGGCTGGTGTCGAAAATTATCACCAAGACGCCGCTCAGGCTCATCGCCGGCCGGGTGAATACATTTGAATACAATCCGCCCGCCATGTACCGGCTGTTCGTCGAGCGCATGGCCGCCAACGGCATCCGCGAGGCGCGCATCTCGGACGAGTGGAACGATTACGAAGGCTGGAAGTTCCGCGTCGGCGAATGCCATAGAGCCGGTCTCAAATCGATTTTGAATCTGATCTATTCAGTGTCGCCCAAGCATAGCGACGAATACTTCGCCGACCGCACGCGCCAGGCGGCGTCCCTCAAACCCTATCGCCTCTGCCTCAAAGACCCCGGCGGTTTGCTCACGCCGGAGCGCATGGAGACTCTGGTGCCGATCATTTTCAAGAATGCCAACGGAGTTCCGGTCGAGCTGCATACCCATTGCACCACCGGATTAGGTCCGCTTTGCTGCATCAAGGCCATGGAGCTCGGCATCCGCTCGATCAACACGGCGCTGCCGCCGCTGGCCGACGATTCCTCGAATCCGTCTCTGTTCAACGTCGCAAAGAACGCCCGCGCGCTCGGTTACGCCACGGCCATCGACGAAGAGCTCTTACAGCCGGTTTCGCGCCATTTCACCGCCATCGCCAAGCGCGAAGGCTTCACCATCGGTGCGCCGGTGGAGTACGACTACAGCCAGTACCAGCATCAAGTTCCGGGCGGCATGTTGTCGAATCTACGCTTCCAACTGCGCAAGGTCGGCCTGGAAGATAGATTTCCCGAGGCCCTGGAAGAAACCATCCGCGTTCGCGCCGAGTTCGGCTATCCGATCATGGTGACGCCCTTGTCGCAGTTCGTCGGCAGCCAGGCGGCGATCAACGTCATCGTCGGCGAGCGCTACAAAGAAGTGACGGACCAGGTAATCAAATTCGCCCTCGGCCATGCCGGCGCCGAAGGCGCGCGCGATATGGATCCAAACGTGAAAGACAAAATCTTAAACCGGCCGCGCGCCAAGGAGTGGGCAAAATGGACGCCCGACAAACCGACGCCCGATGAGATGCGCCGTCGGCTGGGCGCGGAAGGGACTTCGGACGAAGAGCTGCTGCTGCGCTGGATCGTCGGCAAGGACGATATCGACGCCATGCGCGCCAATCCGCGGCCGCTGGAATATTTGAACTCCGAGCAGCCGCTGGTCAATCTCTTGCAGGAGTTATCCAAGCGCACCAAGAACCGCCAGATTCATGTTCAGACACCGGGATTTTCGGTAACGCTGGAACGCCGCGCATAGCGCGGCGTTCCGTTCAAAAGTTCAACGTTCAAGCGTTCAAAGTGCCGGATTAGGAATACAAGCTTATGCCAACAGACTTTGCCAGTGCTGCTGGCAGTTACGACGGGACCGATGAAAACATTGAACCTTGAACATGGAACGTTGAACCAGGCGGTCGCGCCGCCTTGAACAAAATTTCCCGGAGTGCAATAACCAAAGAAACTTGACGAGGAGGCCCGAGACTATGGCAAGAGATATTGTCGCAATCGACGTTCACGTCCACTTATCCGATGAGGTGACTCAGAAAGCCAAGGGCGATCGCACCGCACAGATGGCAAAATACTTTGGCCGTGCAAGACCGCCGGTATCCATCGACGAGATGGCGGATCAATACCGCGCGCGCAAGATGATGGCCGTGATCATGAACACGCGCGACGAAACCGTGACCGGGTTGACTCCCGTACCCAACGATTATGTCGCCGCGGCGGTAAAAAAACATCCGGACGTGTTCTTGGCCTTCGGCGCCATCGATCCTTGGACCGGCAAGCTCGCGTTGGACGAAATTAAACGCTGCAAAGACCTGGGTCTGACCGGCATGGGCGAGCTCAATCCGGCGCGCCAACACTTTTTTGCCAACGACGTTCGCTTCTACCCGCTCTGGGAACAATGCGCCAAGCTCAATATGCCTATTCTGTTTCACGGCGGGATGGCGGCTGCCGGCGCCGGCACGCCCGGTGGCATGGGTATTAAATTGAAATACAGCCAACCGATTCATCTCGACGAAGTCGCCGCGGATTTCCCCGAGTTAAAAATCATCAGCGCCCATCCGACCTGGCCATGGACCGCGGAAAGCCTCGCCGTCGCGCGTCACAAAGCCAACTATTTCATCGACCTCTCCGGCTGGGCGCCCAAGTATTTTCCGGCGGAGCTGGTTCACAATGTCAACACGCTACTGCAGGACAAGGCGATGTTCGGCTCCGATTGGCCGGCCATCGGCGTCGAGCGCTGGCTGGAAGAATTCCAGCAGGTCAACATGAAGCCGGAAGTGCGAAAAAAGATCATGCTCGACAACGCTTTGAAGTTCTTTGGCATAACGCTGTAGGAGAGTTGGAGTGATGGAATACCGGAGTATTGGGGCAGTGGTCTCGGACAACTCGAAACCCATTATTCCACCACTCCATCACTCCGGTATTCGAATGATGAATTCGTAATGACCACCGACGGCATCCGTTTCGTCGACACCACCATCCGCGACGGGCATCAGAGCTTGTGGGCGGAGAACATGACCACCGGCATGATGTTGCCGGTAGCCGAAGCGATGGATCGGGCCGGTTTTGACGCCATCGAATTAATTTCCAGCTCGCATCTTAAAAAATGCGTGCGCGAGCTTAAGGAAGATCCGTGGGCGCGAGTCAAGCTCGTCAGCCAGCGCATCACGCGCACGCCGTTGCGACTGAACGCCGGCCGCTTTAGCGCCTTCGATCTCACGCCGCGCTCCATGTACCGGCTCTTCATGGAGCGCATGGCCGCCAACGGCATCCGCGAGGCGCGCATATCGGAAGAATGGAACGAGCTCGAAGGCTGGGCTTGGAAGGTTGCCGTCGCCCGCGACGTCGGCATCAATCCGGTGCCGAATATTATTTATTCTGTCTCGCCGAAACACACCGACGAATATTTCGCCGAGCGCACTCGTAAGGCGGCATCGCTCAAAGTCAATCGCCTCTGTCTCAAAGATCCCGGCGGTCTGCTCACACCCGAGCGTATCCGCACGCTGGTGCCGATCATGTTCGCCAATGCCAGCGGTATTCGACTGGAGCTGCACACCCACTGCACCACCGGCCTCGGGCCGCTGTGCTGCCTGGAAGCGGTCAAGCTCGGTATCAAGATCATCAATACAGCCCTGCCGCCGCTGGCCGACGGCTCGTCGAATCCGTCATTGTTCAATGTCGCGCGAAATCTCCGCGCCCTCGGCTATCAAACGCTTATCGACGAAGAGGTTCTCAAGCCCGTGTCGGATCACTTCACCTACATCGCCAAGCGCGAAGGTTTCCCCATCGGCGCGCCGTTGGAGTACGACTATTCTCAGTACCAGCATCAGGTGCCCGGCGGCATGATTTCCAACCTGCGCTTCCAATTGCGCAAAGTCGGCATGGAGAGCAAAATCGACCAGGCCCTCGAGGAAACCATGCGCGTGCGCGCCGAGCTCGGTTATCCGATCATGGTCACGCCGCTGTCGCAATTCGTCGGCAGCCAAGCCGCGATCAACGTCATCGTCGGCGAGCGCTACAAGGAAGTGACGGATCAAATCATTCAATACGCGCTCGGCTACTGGGGCAAGGAAGGCGCGGAGCTGATGGACCCAAAGGTCAAAGCGAAGATTTTGGATCGCCCGCGCGCCAAAGAATGGGCCGGGTGGCAGCCCCCTGAGCCGACCATCCCCGAGCTGCGCAAGAAAATGAACGCCGAGAGCGTCTCCGACGAGGAATTTTTGCTCCGCTGGAATTTAAACGTAGATGAGATACAAGCGATGCGCGCGACCGGCGCGCCCAAGGAATATCTGACCTCGCGCCAGCCCCTGGTGAATCTGCTCGACGCCCTGGCCAAGCGCGGCGACTACCGCCAGATCGTCATTCAGAAAGGCGACATGGTCGTGTCACTCAACCGCAGTGCGCCGGAGGCGTGAACGCGCCGCCGTGATTCCAAGCACGCCCACGATCACGATCGCGAAATTATAAATAAAATGGATCGCTTTTTTTTCACCGCTGGAGCCGTGATGGCCTTTCTCGCCGTCGGCCTCGGCGCCTTCGGCGCCCACGCCCTGAAAGACCGTCTCACGCCCGACATGCTCAACATCTTCGAAGTCGGCGTGCGCTATCACATGTATCACGCGCTCGCGCTGCTCGCGGTCGGCTGGGCTTCGTCGCGCTGGCCGGAGAGCAACCTCAATACCGCCGGCTGGGCGTTTATCGTCGGCATCATCATCTTTTCCGGCAGCCTCTATATCCTCAGCATTTTCGGCATCCGCTGGCTCGGCGCCATTACGCCGCTCGGCGGTCTCGCCTTTCTGCTCGGCTGGGCCATCCTCGTTTGGTCCCTCGGACGGTGACAAATAAACAAAGTTGGAGTAACGGAGCGCTGGAGTATCGGGAAATTCGACCCAGCACTCCAATGGTCCATTACTCCGATTATGCTTTTGCGTTTTCCCATCCCATCGTTTAGCCTTTTTCTATGATTATCGGCGTGCCGAAGGAAATCAAAACCGAAGAGAACCGCGTCGCGGTCACGCCCACCGGCGTCGCCGGCTTTGTCGCACACGATCATCAGGTGCTGATCCAAAAAGACGCGGGAGCCGGCAGCGGGCTTAGCGATCGGGCTTACGAGCGCGCCGGCGCAACCATCGTGGAATCAGCGGAATCGATCTGGCGACAAGCCGACATGATCATGAAAGTGAAGGAGCCGCAGGAGTCCGAGTTTGCGCTCATGGGTGCGGGACTCATTCTCTTTACCTATCTGCATCTCGCCGCCAACGAAACCGTTACCCGTGCGCTGCTCGAGCGAAAAGTCACGGCGATCGGGTACGAAACGATCCAGATCGACGACGGCTCGCTGCCGCTCTTGGCGCCGATGAGTGAGATCGCCGGACGGCTATCCATCCAGGTTGGAGCCTGGTGTTTGCAAGCCGAAAATGGCGGCCGCGGGATTTTGCTCGGCGGCGCGTCCGGCGTTCGTCCCGCGAAAGTGGTGATTCTCGGTGCCGGCATGTCGGGAACCGCCGCATGCCAAGTCGCGACCGGCATGGGCGCCCATGTCGGCATTCTCGACGTCAATCCTTCCAAGCTCCGCTACGTGCACGACATTCTCGGCGGACGGTTGACCACCTTGATGTCCAACCGCGCCAATGTCGAAGAAGAAGTCGTTGATGCGGATTTGGTGATCGGCTCGGTCTTGATTCCCGGCGCCCAGGCGCCCAAGCTGATTTCTCGCGCGCTCGTACGACGCATGAAGCCCGGCGCAGCCTTCGTCGACATCTCCATCGACCAGGGCGGCTGCGCGGAAACTTCCCGTCCGACCAACCACCGCGCGCCCATCTATCTTGAAGAAGAAGTCGTGCATTATTGCGTGACCAACATGCCGGCGATCGTGCCCAACACATCGACCTATGCATTGACCAACTCGACGCTCTCCTACGGCTTGCAGCTCGCCAACCGCGGCTTTCCGCAGGCGCTGGCGCGAAACAGCGCCCTCGCCAGAGGGCTCAACACCTACGACGGCAAAGTCACCCATGAAGGGGTGGCCAATGCTTTCAACTTGCCGTGGACCCCGATCGAGGAGGTGATCCACTCATGAGACTGGTCACTCGCGCGGATTTCGACGGCCTGGTCTGCGGCGCGCTCGTCACCAAGTTTGAAAACATCGACGATTATCTATTCGTCGAGCCGAAGTTCATGCAGGACGGCCTGGTGAATATCCGCACAGGCGACATCATCACCAACCTGCCCTACCACCCCAACTGCACGCTCTGGTTCGACCACCACATCACCAATACCACGCCGGACTTTCCCCAGCCGATCATGCTCGGCAAAGGCGGCTTTCGTCTGGCGCCAAGCGCGGCGCGGGTGGTTTATGAATACTATACGCAAATAGGCAGTAGGCGTGAGGCAACAGGCAATAGTAAGAGTTGGCCCGAGGAGATACTTCCATTTTTGAATAGCGAGCGGATTGTATATCTGCTGCACGAGGCGGATCGGATCGACGCCGGCAAGCTCGAACAATCAGACGTGCTCGATCCGCAGGGCTACGTTTTGATTTCCATGACCACGGACGGGAGAAACGCCGGCGACGAGTCCTACTGGCTAAAGATCATCGATCTGCTGCGCGATCAGACATTGGAAGAAACGCTCAACGATCCCCAAGTCAAACGGCGCTGCCAGCAGATCCGCGACGAACAGGGAAAACTACGAAAGCTCTTACTGGAACGCGCCGAGCTAAGAGCAAACGTCGTCTACGTCGACTTGCGCGGCGTCAAAGAGATCCCCGACGGCAACCGGTTTTTGATCTTTACGCTGTTTCCTCAAGGCAACATCCAGGTGAAAGTTGCTCACGACACCCAGCGTGAAAACACCACGGCAATTTCCGTCGGCTACAATATTTTCAACCCGACTTCCAATGTCAACGTCGGCGAACTGCTGGCGAACTACGGCGGCGGCGGCCACAAAGTCGTTGGCTCCAGCCGCGTGCCCAACGACAAGGCGGAGCAGGCGATTAAAGAAATCGTCGAAGCGGTGACTGAAAAGGCATGAGGCGACAGGCGTGAGGCACGAGTCCGAAAATCTTGCTGTTGCCTCACGCCTCGTGCCTCGCGCCTAGCCTATATGAAAGTCCTAAAGATCCGTCAGGCACTCAAAAGACTCAAGAAGCTCAACGAGGAAATCTATTACGCCGATTGCTTCTCCGAAAAACAATTCACCAGCGGCCTGATCGCCTTCCGGCCGACGAAACATTCGAGCCCCAATCAGATCAATCACGCCGACAAAGACGTCGTCTGCCATGTCGTCAAAGGCAGCGGCCGGCTGCGGGTTGACGGCAAGCGTATTGCGCTAAAGCCGGGAATGGTTTGTCACATCCCGAAGAGAACCCCGCATGATTTTACCGCGGGGAAAAGCGGTGATCTGATTTTGTTCTATTCGTTGATTAAAACGGCCTAGCTCGTAACCGACCCGGACGGTCGTGAGTTTTTGACATCGGCGCGAGCGGCGATTTTCGCGCCGATCCAATCTAACGATCCAGTCATCCCGAACGGGGACGCGGGGGATGCAAGTTTTCTCGCTCCGCTCGAAATGACACGATGATTAAACTCCAAATATTTTTTACCTGATCAGCGATGGCACTCCCCTCACCACCACTTCGTCGGCTCGTATTTCGCTTTTAAAAACCCGTCCCACACGGCCGAGGCCGGCTTGGGCCGGCGATCGCTGGTCTGCATGCCAACGTAAGCCCAGAGTTTTGCCAGGTCGGCAAGCGGCGGGCGAAGGCGAGCGACCAGGCGATCGGAATCGGTGGTGGCAAAATTGATGACGAATTCGTAGCCGTCGCGGGCGGCGGTTTTGAGCAGATACTCGGTGAACTCGGCCTGGTCGTTTTGGGAGCCATAAAGCGTGGTGTTGTAAGACTTCAGATCGACGCTTCGCGAGGTCATGCCGCTTTCGGAAATCGCGATGCCTTTCTTGAAGCGCGTGGCAAAATCGAGAAAGCGCGGCGGCACCGGCCGCTGCATTTCCGCGCTCATGTGCGGGTAAAAGCTCATGGCGAACAGATCGCTGTAGCGCATCATGTCCGCCACTTCTTTCTCCTGATTCTTGCCCTTGGCCTCTCGCGTCAGGCGCCGGTAGTGCAGCACCTCGGTGGTAAAAAACACCGGCAGCGAGCGGTAGATTTTCTTGACTGCGTTATAGGTATCGCGATGCAGCTCTTTGAGCTGCCGCCATTTGGATTGATCCCGCGACAGCAATACATTGGATTCGACGCCGATCGCAAGATAATCGGGCCGCATCGCTTGCACCGCCCGCAGGACGAAATTGAGATAGGCCCGCTTTACCCGAGGGCTGTTGAGCGCCTCGGTGCTCCAAGGCCGCGGCAGGGGCAGGTTGTCGGTCTCGCCCCAGTAGGGCGCCAAGCCCCGTTTGTCCTTGTTGAGCGGCGAGATCGACAGAAACAATTTTTTCCCAGGCCCCGGGCGGTAGCTCAGATTTTCTTGGACGTCTTTCGAAAAAGGCTTGCCAGCAAGCGCTTCAGGCCAAGGAATGCCGCCGATAAACATCACTGAAACGATGTCGCCGTGGGTTTGCGCGTAGTCGCGCGCGGTTGCGACACCCTCTTCGTTTAAGTCGGCGGGCCAAAGCGTAAAGCCCATGTAGAACGGTCGGGTTGTCGGGCCGCGATACTGCGGTAGAGGCGCCAGCGCAGGCGGCTGCGGCGCAGCCGGCGCGGCATCCCGGCGCTGGCGCGCGGGACCCATAAAGCCGTCTCCGGCACAAGCGGCGAGAGTTAAGAGTGCCAGCAAAACCACCGACCACCGGGAAATGCGAATTGCCATAAGGGTCAATATTAAGCTATCGATATCAAGGGTCAAGCAATCGCGAAGGCGTCCCTTCCCTTGACTTAGCAAGAAATTCTCGGAGAATGAGGGAAACTTCAGAGGGCAGCTGAGCGCTCCATGGCACCATCCACGACTCGGTTGGGCGAACAAACATTTTGCAATTCGCGCAACGAATAAAACCGCTCGGCCTCGGCGTCATGTTCGCGCTGGGTATGGTTTCGTTCGCCGCCTGCTCTTCGCGTTCTGTTTCACCTGAGACGCGCTATGCCCCGGCGGGCGACCTTCTCGACATCGTGAAAGATTTTCAACGCTTGGCCAGGGAGGACAGCTATCGTTTCCCGATTCCTAAGGATATCACCGGGATCAACATCATGAAGGCCACGCTGGTGCGCTTGGACGATTACGAGCGCAAAAATCCCAATCAGTACAGCGACATCGTCCAGTTCAACAAAGCCTTGGCCCTGCAACGGTTGAGAGAATACGATCAAGCTGCGGCGCTCTTCCGCAAGGTGGCGGACAATGGCGGCCGCCTCGGCGCCGAGGCGGCCAAGAACGCCGAGATTCTCGATGATTTCCTGCGTATCTTCGATCGCGCCGTGCCGACCGACGACCCGTTCAAATACATCGCCGGTCTCGACCAGAAAGTCGCCGCCTGGAATCAGCTCATTCAAAAACACAAGGGCACACCCTACGAGTTTCTTGCGCGCGAAGAAGAAGAACGGATCGACCGGGCCAAGGTCGCTTTCGTCGAGGCCAATCGCTACCGCCTGAAGGAAGGCAACCAGCTGACCATCGTCGGCTTCAGCCAGCTGGTCACCAAACATCAGCAAAGCAAGAATATTTACCGCTATCTCATCGACTTCGGCGACTTTTACATGCGACTTGCAAATGAGTATGCATCTCAGTACGATCCCGAGGGATTAATCTTCAATTTCAAGCTTTTGGACCAGTTTGTCAAATCGGCGCTTAAGCTTTACTCCGAAGTCGCCCAGGTCGACGGCATATTGGAAAAAATCGAGGCCCAGGGAAAGATCGAAGCGGCCCGCGGTTTTTTGGAAAAAATGACGAGACTCAATCGATGAAAATTAAAGCGCTCTTCGTGGGAATCGTGGTTTGGCTCTCCGGCTTTGGCGCTGTGATTGCGGCGGCTCACGCCAATGAGCTGGCCCTGGAAAAGATTCTCAACCCGGTCGCCGATTACGATCCCTTCGAGGCGCCCGCCGCCGCGGCGCCGAAATACTTTCCCGATGAGGTCGATCGCCGCACGCGCGATCTGTTGATCGACGCTTTGACCGATCGGAAAGACGCCCTGGCCGACCATCTGCGCTTTTTCCAAAAAGAAGACGCCCGGCTGCAGAAACAAAGCGGCTCCGTCACCGGCTTGAGCGAGCATGCGCAAGATCTCCTCAACAACACGATTGAGGACCGGGAACGTTACCTCGCGGCGCAGAAGCAAGCGATCAAAAACGCCTCGACGCCGGTGCGCAAGAAATATCTCGAAGCCATCGTCAACAACGACGACATGAACCAGTCCGAACAATTGATGCGGCAAAGTTCGACCAATTTCTGGGGTGGCATGTTCAACCGCATGCTGAGCTCCGTGGACCTCGTCGGCGTGGCTTCAGGCAACTACATCGGTGCCGCCGCCGAGACCACGATCAACCAGCTTTATGCCCTGATGGACCGGGACATGCCTGTTGAAGAACGGCGCGCCCTCGCCCGCGACCTCGCCCACTTGAAGCGTTTTCCCGACGATCCGCGCAACGCGGAGATTCGCAAACAGGTCAAAGCTCTCGTCAAAAAGAAAAAGGATGCGTTGACGCGCAAGCAAGTCGCTAAAGCCGATGAAGCCTTGGGCAAGGGTGAACCGGAGAAGGCGCTGTTTTTCATCGACATGGCGACGTTCATCGATCCGCAGTCCAAAGCGTTCGACGCTCTCCGCGAGCAAGCGACCAAGGCGCTGCGGGAGCTTGAACAGGCGCGCCAAAAAACCCTGGTGGCGCGACCGGATAGCAAAACCAGCGCCGAGCAGCGAGCCGACGTCAAGCTGCTGCTCGAGGCCCTGACGCTGCGCGACAGCAATCATTTGCAGCGGGTCGCCATCGATATCGATAAAAAATATTCGGGCATGCCGCTGGCCGATGCCGCGCGCGACGCCGAAGCGGTGGCGCTGGAAATGAAAGGCTGGCGCGAGGCGGCGAAAAAAGCCATAGAGCAATTGGCCAAGTCTTCGTCGAATCCGGAAACCAAAAAACGCGTTGCCGCGCTGCTCACAAGCCCGGAGTACAACCTGCTTACGCCCTTTCAAGAAGCGCGCACCGAACGCCGCCTGCAATCGGCCAAATATGTTTTGTTCGGCGAAGACTTTCTCAAAAGAAATTTGCTTTTCGCTGCCGGCGCGATGGCGGCAGCCGGCCCCGGAGCAGTGGCAACCCTGGGCATGGCCAACGCCCTCATGGTGAGCAACAATCTTTATCAGGTGATGACCCATAATCCGGTTTCGGCTCAGCCGGTGATCGATGCCGGCGTCGCCTATGTGCGCAACCATCCCAATTCGGAAAATGCCCGGGATGTCTACAAGGTTCTCGCCGACGCTTATGAAGATCGCGGCATGCTCGATCGTGCGATCAGCTACCATGAGCTGGCCGGTTCGCCGAAGGAAAAGATCGACGAGCTGAAAGACAAAGCGGCGAAGAATTATCTCATCGCCGCGAGCAAGACCAAGGCACGCGCCAGCCGGGAATATTATCTGACCCAGGCGGTGGATCAGAATCCCGACAGCCCAACCGCCGCCGAAGCCATCAAAAAACTCGCGCAATTGGCCAAGGACGAAAACCAAGGGCTGCGCATGAGCAAACAGTTTCTGATCGAGAACCCCGAACTCTTCGGACCGCGGGGGCTAGGGCTAAAGGCTTCGTTGTTCGACGGCACTCCGAAAAATATGGAGATCGCAGAGCGCGGTGTGAACTTGTTAAGCGACAACGAGATTTTGGTTTATTATCAGACACCCTGGGGGGTGAAGAGCCAGAGCTACCCGCTGGCCAAACCGATCTCTGAAAGCTTCTTCATCACGCTGCGCGAGAAGAACCAACAAGTCGCTCTGGCCGACGTCAACCGGCGCGCCAAGGACAGCGTCGGCGGCATCAAAGATCTACCCGCGTCGATCGTCAAAGCCGAACGGGAGCGGCGCCGCGCCGCAGGCGAGGAGCGCGGCGAGGACACGACTTTTACACTGGTGCGCGAGGCCGGGGGATCGAGCGGCAATTACCGGAAAGTTTTAGACTTCGATCTGCTGACCGAAAACGAACGCGATCCCGGCAGCAAGTATAAATTGCCGCCGATAGCGGGCAGCATCTCGGCCAGCCGCTTCAGCATGACCGGCGCGCTGCCCACCGGTTTGTGGGGCAGCCAAGTCGCCGTGGGCGGCGACAGCAGGAGCCCGTTCGCCGGGGTTCAAACGCCGATTCCGCTGCTCGAGGGCTTTATTCCCCTCGATTTTCTGATACAAGGTCGTCCCGGCGGCATTTCGGTCTATCCGAGAATTCACAGCACAGCAGATAACGGCGAAGATCCGGAACTTTATCGCTAGGAGCAAACTCAGGTGAAAAAAGAATTACTACGCGGTATCATTTCCATCGTCGCCGGCCTGGTGATCTGGGAGTTCCTAGCCAGGCTGCTACTCGACAACGAACTCCTGATCCCGCCGCCGAGCAGCGTGCTTCGCTCTCTCTGGAGCCTTACGGTCGAAGGTAAATTGGGCCATCACCTGGCTGCCACGCTCTTGGAATTTTCCTACGGCTTCACCACCGCGTGCGTGATCGGCGTCATTTTGGGTTATCTGATGGGCAGGTACAAATGGGTCGATGAGCTGATGGACCCTTGGATCGCCACGCTTTATTCGATTCCGATCATTGCCGTCGTTCCGATCATTATTATCTGGTTCGGCATCGGGATGGTTTCCAAAATTATCGTCGTGTTCAAAATTACCGTCGTCGCGATCATGCTCAACACCGCGGCTGGAATCAAGTCCCTGGACCCGGTCTGGCTCGAGCTGGCCAAATCAATGCGGCTCAGTTCCTGGGAAACGACCTACAAAATTCGCTTACCCGCGGCGTTCCCCCATATCATTACCGGTATGCGTTTGGGGGTTGGGCGGGCGCTTCTAGGCGTCATCGTGGCGGAACTGATGGCCGCCAATGCCGGCTTGGGCTACATGCTGAGAGACGCTTCTGAGACCTGGGACAGCCCTAAACTTTTTGTCACGGTCATCCTCTTGGCCGCCATGGGGCTCATCAGCTTTAATCTGATCAAACGAATTGAACACCGAATCGCTCCTTGGCGCCAGTCCGCGGAGTGGTAGATCACCGAGTCGCCGGTTGTTGCGCTTCACAATGATTTATCCAGGATGAGATTATGACTCTGATGCCAAATGTTTCATCTTCCATGATAAAAGTCGGATCGATTCTGGCCGGTTTGGTCGCCTGGCATGTGATATCCGATGTCATCATCCAGGATACGAGTTTAATCGTTTCACCGATAACCGTGCTCCGCACCGGTTACGACATGACGTTCGTTACAGGAGAGCTCTATCCCCATTTAATTGCCAGCTCATGGATTTTCTTCTACGGGTTTTCGCTTGCCATCGTCGCCGGCGCAGGGCTGGGCTTCTTAATGGCGCTCAGCCCCTTGATCCGCGATTACATCAATCCTTGGATGGCCACCCTTTACTCGACCCCGCGAATCGCTTTTGCGCCGATTCTCCTTTTGTGGTTTGGCATCGGCGGCGGTTCTAAAGTCGCCATCGTGTTCCTCGGTTGCGTTTTTCCGATTCTCATCAATTGCTTTTATGGCATGCGCGTGGTCAACCGGGAATTCGTCGAATTGGCGCGTTCCTTTCGTTTAGGGAGATGGGCGTTGTTCTTTAAGATTTTGCTGCCGGCTTCCGTGCCGTTTATGCTGGCTGGAATTCGTCTGGCGGTTGGTCGCGGCCTCACCGGCGTCGCCATCGCCGAGTGGTTCGGCGCCACGGAGGGCTTGGGTTATCTAATCTTTTTCGCCGGGCAAACTCTGAACATACCCATCTTGTTTGTCGGCGTGACTGCGTTCGGCATCCTCGGCGTCGCCGGATTTGAAGCGGTCAAGATCGTCGAGCACTACGCGACCCCTTGGCGGAATGGCTTGGAGGTCGGAGATTAGCATGGCGGGGGCGGTACTTGAGCTGAGAAATTTGACGAAGGAGATTCTTCGGCCGGGGCGGGACCCTTTCGTTATTTTTCAAAATATCAATCTCAGCGTCCAGGACGGCGAGTTTGTCAGTATCGTCGGACCTAGCGGCTGTGGCAAAACGACCTTGCTTCGAGTGATCAACGGGCTTTTGCCCTACTCCGGCGGCGAAATTTATGTCGACGGCAAGCACGCCAAAGACGTTGACAGCGACCTTTTAATGGGATTCGTGTTTCAAGGAGCGTCGCTGCTGCCTTGGCGCACGAGTTTGAAAAACGTTCTTCTCGGTCTAGAAGGAAGAAATCACCGCCGCAGGGATTCCGAGAGTCTTGCGCGAAAATTCCTCGAGCTGGTTGGCCTGGCCGGATTTGAAAATCACTACCCGCACGAATTGTCCGGTGGTATGCAACAGCGGGTCAATCTCGCCCGCGCGTTGGCGATCAATCCGCGAATTCTTCTAATGGACGAGCCTTTTGCCGCGCTCGATGCGCAGACGCGAAATTTCATGCAGATCGAGTTGCTGCGCATATGGAGAGAGGCACAAAAGACGGTCATTTTCGTCACCCACATGATTTCCGAAGCGATCTTGCTTTCCGATCGCGTCATAGTCATTAGTCATCGGCCGGGGACGGTTCGATCGGAGTTTCAAGTGCGCCTACCGCGTCCGCGAACCATCGAAGTACGATCCAACCCCCGTTTCGTTGAATTGGAAAACATCGTCTGGAAACAAATAGAGGAAGAGGTCAACGCCACCGGCGGTTTTGCAAAGCTTTAATTGTTCCAATCTGAGAGGAGGATTTTATGATTAGATTACAACTGAAAAAACCGGTCTTGGCTCTGGTGCTGCTTTCGCTGGTTCTGCTCCCAGCATCGCTGTTCGCCGGAGACTCTTTGTCGAAGTTTCGCCTTGTGCAAAGCGGTCACACCGCGATGAGTTGGCCTATTTATGTCGCCAAAGATCAAAAGATCTTCGAGAAAAACGGTCTTGATTTTGAAGAAATCATCATTCGCGGCGCAACCAACACGACACGCGCGGTACTGAGCAACTCTGTCGGGATCGGACGCATCAATCCTGACTATGTCGTCACGGCGATGGAAAAAGGCGCCAAGGTAAAAATTGTCGCCGGATCGCTCGATAAAATCCCTTATAACCTCATGGCGCGCCCCGAAATCAAATCCGGCGCGCAACTGAAGGGGAAAACGATCGGCGTCAGTTCCCTCACCGGCGGAACGACTCTCATGCTGCATGAAGTCATGGAAAAAGCCTTCAAGCTCAAAGAAACCGATTACAAGTTGCTCGTGGTCGGAACCTCCCCGGACCGTTACGCCGCCTTGAAAGGCGGATCAGTCCAGGCGACCTTTATGGGACCTCCTTTCAATATTCGTGCAAAAAAGGAAGGTTTCACGGACCTGGCGGTCTGGCATGATTATCTCGGTCCCATCCAGTTTGTGGTGACTTTCGCGCACAACGATTATCTCAAGAGCCACCGCAAAGAAACCGTGGCGTACCTGAAGAGTATTATTCAGGCCACGCAATGGCTCTATGATCCGAAAAACAAGGAGAAAGCGATCGCCCTGCACATGAAAATTCTCAAGAGCAAGCCGGACGTCGCGCAAAGCGACTACAAATACGTCGTCGAAGAGTTCAAGCCGTTTTCGCCGGAAGGCATGGTGAGCGATGAAGGTATGAAAAAGACTTTCGCGCTGAGGGTCGCCGCCGGCATGTACCAAGGCAAAAAGGTGCCATCGTATAAGGAGTACGTCGACACCTCTTATGGCGAACAGGCCAAGAAAGAGCTCGGACTTTAGTCATCTACCGCCTCAGCCAGCGAATCGACGAGTCAAAAACCGTCGATTCGCTGGCATGCCTGCTTTTTGACTCACCCTGAGGTCAGCGCACGTTTATCGGAGTGTTTTTCACTGCTTTTTGTATTATGCGCGGCCACGCATGGTCAGGGTCATAGCAATCCACGCCGATGGGTAAATTCGCGCCGCATCGATCGTATTTGAAATTCGTTGGAAATGTGAAATATTTGCCCTCTCGGATCTGCTTTCCGGGATCCTGGAGGTTCTCTTTACGCTCGACAGATTTGATTGATCCGGTATGACAAAAAGAAAGGCAGCGGGTATGAAATTCGTTATGCGATTCATGTTAGCAATCCTGTTGATTGGCGGGACGGCCAGCGCCCCGGTTTGCGCCCAGGCGCTAAAGAAGATTCGCATCGGTTATCCATCCTTGAGCTTTCGCCAGTCCAATGTCTGGGTGGCGAAGGAGATGGGTTTATTCAACAAGTACGGACTCGAAGTGGAACCGATTTTTCTCCGCGGCGGCCAGATGGCTACCCAGGCGCTGGTCGCGGGCGATCCGCCCATCGTTAACATCGGTACGGTGGTGCAAGCGAGCCTTCGCGGTCACAACCTGGTGCTCGTGGCCGCGGTTGAAACCAAGTACGATCAAATCGTCTTCGCCCGTCCCAACATCACGAAGCTCGAGCAGCTCAAGGGCAAAACCTTCGGGGTGAGCGGCTTTGGCTCCGCGACCCATTACGCCTCGGCCATTCTGATCAAACATCTTAAGCTGGATCCCAAAGATTTGGCGATTATCCCAACTGGCGCCGACGCCGAGCGGCTGGCTGCGCTCAGTACCGGAAAAATCGACGCGACTTTTTTCAGCTCTTCCGCGGCCCCGGTGGCTCGGAAGGCCGGCTTTAACGAGCTTTTGCAGATCGCCGACCTCGGCGTCGAAGTTCAGGGCAACGGCTTTGCGACGTCGAAAGCCTATATCCAGAGTAATCGTGAGACCGTCAAAAATGCCCTCAAAGGATTTATCGAGGCAATCTATTTTGTTTACGCCAACAAGAAAGACGCCCAAAAGGTGTTTGCAAAATACATGCGCACCAACGACCCCGCCGTCCTCGAGGAATCCTACGAGGGCTACATCAAGATGATTCCCAAGAAGCCTTACCCTACCCTCAAGGGAATTCAGTTCATGCTGGACATGCTGGCGCCGACGATGCCCGAAGCGAAGAGCGCCAAACCCGAGCAGTTTGTCGATCTGAGCTTTTTACATGAACTCGAGAAAGAAGGCTTCTTCAACGAGATGGCGAAACGGTACCCAACGAAATAACTGGAGCGATGGAGTACCGGAGTTTTGGAGTGTTGGGTTTTTCCGAAGCACCCCGTTACTCCAGCCCTCCAAGACTTCATCAACCCAATCTTGAAGGAGGCGTTCATGGCACGCAAAACCATCCAACCCAAAACTCTCAACGATCCCCGGCCGCGCTACTCTCAAGGAATTCAAACCCGCGGCGGCAAGCTCGTGTTTGTCGCCGGACAAACGGCGTCGGACAAGGACGGCAAGGTCGTCGGCAAGGGCAACATCAGGGCCCAGACTGAACAGGTTTTCGCCAATCTCAGAGCGGTTTTGAAGGCGGCCGGCGGCACACTGGATAATCTCGTGATGACGACGACCTATATCGTCGATCGTAAATACCGCGAAGGCTATAACGAGGTGCGCCGCGGGCAGTATAAAAAGGACCCGGCGACCAGCACGCTGGTGATCGTCAAGGGCCTCGCCCATCCCGATTATCTGATCGAGATCTCCGGCATCGCCGTCATTTGAACATGAAAATCACGGTCCTCGACGATTATCAGCGCGCCTTCGATAGCACCGACGCGATCCGGCGCCTGCGACAGAAAGCCGACGTCCGCATCATCACCGAGAAGCTGCCGTCGGACACCGCCGTCGCGGCAGCGCTCAACGGCTCGCAAGCGATCATACCGGTGCGCGAGCGCACCAAGTTCACCGCATCGCTGCTCAGCGCGCTGCCGGATCTCGAACTTATTTCTCAAACCGGCAATCACGTCTATCACGTCGACCTGGAAGCGGCGACCAAACAAGGCATCGTCGTCAGCCTGGCGCCGGGCGGTAACAGCACGACGGAATTGGCCTTCGCTTTGATGCTCGCCGTCATGCGGCGAATTTCACAAAGCGACCGCGCCATGCGCCGCGGCGAATGGCCGATGGTGCTCGGCTACGTGCTCAAGGGAAAAACTCTCGGGATCTTGGGGCTCGGGAAAATCGGCACCGAGGTCGCCGCCATCGCCCGCGCCTTCGGCATGAAGGTGATCGCCTGGGGACCGACGCTCACCGCCGAACGCGCGGCCAAATCCGAAGCAAGGTTTTTGCCCTTGGAAGAAGTTCTCAAGTCGTCCGACGTCGTATCGGTGCACCTCGCGCTTTCTGATCAGAGCAAAAACTTGCTCAATGAAGCGCGCCTGCGCTTGATGAAACCATCCGCCTATCTGATCAACACTGCCCGCGGTGCCATCGTCGACGAGCCCGCCCTGATCCAGCTCTTGAAAGAAAACGCCATCGGCGGCGCCGCCCTCGACGTCTTCGTCGAAGAGCCGCTGCCGAAGAATCATCCCCTCCTCGACCTCGACAACGTCGTGCTGGCTCCCCATCTCGGCTGGCCCACCGACTCGGGCTTCGCCGGCTTTGCCGAAAAGGCTGTCGAGAACATCCTCGACTATATGAACGGCAAGCTCACCCGCGCCCTCAATCCCGAAGCGCTCAAACACCGCCGCTAACCGGACGCGGCGTCGGTCCAGCCACCGGACCAATCGATTCTATCATATTCGGTTATCGTCGCACGAAAACCGCCGAGGAATCAGCATCTGCACTCCCTTTGAATGTCTTACTCAACACAGTGAAGCATCTGCTTTTTCCGGCCCGGCTTTCTTTCTCGGGCGAAAATTCCAAAAGCAGATTCCTCGGCTGCGCCTCGGAATGACAGTCTGCCAGCGGCTCCCTATTCAAGAGATTTATATCGGCAGGAAATCCGGAGTCCGAGCTTGGACTCGCGTCGGATCGATCATGCCCTCAGCCTCGTGCTGTGAAACACACGGTTGTCCTGATCAATGAATTCCAACAGGGCGTGATTGGGATCGGCTTTGGGGTCGATGGTGATCTTTGCGAAATTAAAATCTTCCGCCAGATAGTATTCAAAGCGCCGCGCTGATCCGTCGGTGATTCGATTGAGCGGCGCGCCTAAGGGCCCCGCGGTGATGTCCTTGAGCCCGCGGGACTTGGGAATTTTAGTGATCGCCGCGTAGTGCATATCCGCGCTGAGAAAATAAACGCCGCGGATTTTGTTTTGATTGATGAAGCGCAGGATCTGCGCCCGCTCTTTGGGAAAACCGTCCCATCGATCGCTGCCGCCGCCGGCCATCGTCACCGAGGTGGCGATGAATTTGAAGGTCGCTGTGGAACTCGCAACGCGGTCGAAGAGCCACGCCTTTTGCGCCTCACCTAACATCGTGCCGCTCTTGAGATCGCGGTACTGGCGCGTGTCGAGAATAAAAAGCTCCGCCGCCCGGCCCCAGCGAAACGAACGGTAAATTCGCCGCGGATCGCTCGCCGGACAGCGCACCGGCCAATAATCGAGAAACGCTTTCCACCCGATGGGAGCCAAAGCGTCACCGGGCAAAAAATCATCTGCGACTTCGTGATCGTCCCAGACGACATAGAGGCCAGTGTTTTGCATACAGGCTTGCGTCGCATAGTCGTCACGGTTGACACGGTATTTGGCCCAGAACTCCGCTAACTGCCGCGCGCTGCCGTTTTTGTCGGCGTAGATCGTATCGCCCAGGTTCAGGAAAAAATCCGGCCGCTGCGCAGCCACGGCGCTCATGACGGTGAACGGTTTGTAGCTTTCGCGGGTGTCGCCGCTGAAGCAAAACGTCACCTTCGCGGCATCGTCCGGATGCGGCGCGGTCACGAAGCTCCCGACCGGCCCCGGAAATTTGCCGCTGACCGCGGCGCGATAATAGTAGCGGCTCGCCGGCTTCAAACCACTGAGGGAAATTTTTACGGTGTAATCCGACGCCGAATCCACTGGAAACACCCGGGTGGAGGCATATTTGACGAGACGCGGATGCCCGCCGTATTGCAAGGCAACCCGGCTGCCGGCCTCGGCGCGCAGCCAGACCAGTGCGCTCGTGTCGGTCACATCGCCGGCGACACAGTAAAGCGACAACCCTGTGGCCGGATCGGGCGGAGTGAACACCGTGGCGCACCCGGATTGGCCCAAAAAAAACGGCGCGCCTAGACCGGCTGCCGCTACGGCTTTGAGAAATTGTCTGCGACGCATCGTCATTCAAACATAAAATTTATTCCAGAGGATCTCGCACAGCCAGCCGGCGATCAGGGGAAAGAGCAGGCTCACGGTCAGACGTACCGCGACAACCTTCGGACCCAAAAAGGGGATCTCCCACATGATGATGCGTTGCATGCCGAACAACGACCACGCCGTCAGGTACGCCACCAAGGGCCCGATACCGACCCCCATCTTGTAAAACGAAGCGATCACCGGGAAGTGAGTCATCGGTCCGCCCGGGGTGACACCGCCCAAGGTCATGCCGACGAGAAGACCCCGAAAGCCCGTCCCATGGCCCATCCATTCGACGATCAGTTCTTTGGGCACGATCGCTTGGAACAACCCCGCCAGCAAAAATGCCGCGATCATGCGCGGGGTGATTTCAAGAATCAACGAGCCGGTCGCGTTGAGCCCTTTTTGAGCGGCTTCCGGCGACTTATAGTAAACCGCGGCGAGCATGACCAGCGCCGCCGCCATCATGACGACTGTCGATGTGTCCATGGATCTCCTGAAGATAAGATTGGTTAACTTTCGCGGGGGCATCGGATGTACTGCAGCGAACCGTGAGCGTAGATTTGAACTGTAAAGAGCGCCGGGTGAATTTGCAAACCGGCGGCTCAAGAGGCTCGTTTGACTTGCCCCGGACGCTATAGTTACCTGGAGGCGATCATTTTACGCGGAGGAATGAATGGCTCTCGATCAGGAATTGGCAAATAAAGTCATCGATCAAATCGACCGCGACGAATTGGCTCGGCTCGGCTGCGATCTCACCGGCATCCCGAGCCCCACTGGCCAGGAAAAAGCGATCGGCGAATTCATTTTGAGCTGGTTCGAGTCCAACGGCATCAAAGCGGTCAGACAAGACGTCGAATTCGACCGGCCCAACGCCGTCGGGGTGGTCAAAGGCGACGGCACAGGGTTGAGCCTCGGCTTCAACGGCCATACGGATACGAGTTTCACCGGCACCGAGGAAGACCGCCGCATGGTCGCCGACATGGAGCCCGAGTCGGAGCTCAAGGGAAAGATCGTCGGCGATAAAGTTCGAGGCCTCGGCATCTCCAACATGAAGGGCGGCGTCGCGGCGTTCATGATCGCCGGCAAGGCGCTCAAAAAATGCGGCGTGAAGTTGAAAGGCGACGTGGTTCTCGCCGCCGTGGTCGGCGAGATCTCGCGCACCCCCGTGGGCCCCTGGCAGACCAAGGAATATCGCGGCGAAGGCGCCGGCACGCGCCATCTGTTGACCCACGGCATGCATTCGGACTACGCGGTCTGCTGCGACGGCTCCGACATGAACATCGTCTGGACCCAGAACGGCGTCGTGCAGGTGAAGATTCAAACCTTCGGCAAGGCCGAGGCCGCCTGGGGCTCCAATCGCGAAACCCATCCGATGGTAAAGATGAACGCCATCGTCAAAATGACCAAGATCATCGACGCCATCGAGCGCTGGGGCGCGGAGTTCGAAGCGAAATATGTTTACCAATCCCCCACCGGCCCGCTCTATCCCAAGGTCAACATCGGCGGCATCGAAGGCGGCGCGCCCTACCGGCCCAACTACTATCCCGGCGTCTGCTCGATCTACGTCGACATTCGCATGCCGCCGCAAATCCGGCCGGTGCAGATCCAGCACGAGCTGGAAAAGAGGTTGAATGCGACCGGCCTCGAATACCAAATGGATATTTACAAATCGTTGCTCGGCCACGAGGGCAAGAACGTCGAGCCGTTGGTCAAGTCGGCCGAAGAGGTTTTCCAGCATCTGTTCGGCGCCAATATCAAGCACGAAGCTCCCGACCGCGCCAGCATCTGGACGGACACCAACGTGTACAACGAGCTCGGCATCCCCGCGATCAAGATCGGCCCGCGCGGCCGCCGCATCGGCCCGCGCAACGAGGAAATCGAGATCGAGACGATGGTCGACGCGGCGAAGCTCTACGCGCTCATGGCGCTCGATATCTGCACGAGGCCAAGAGCCTAGTAGTAAAGGAGTTCGCAGTCCGGCTGACCTCTTAGAATCTGGACGGCTAAAATAATACTATGCCGTCCCCATACGCAGCCTTCTGCAGCCGAGAAAGAGATGTGGAATGGGATCGTAAGCGTATGACATATCGAGAAAATTGCTGCTGTCGCAAGAATCTAATCGAGCAGTGTTATACCGACCGGCATATTCATAGTTTGAGCATACTACTTTGACACGGCATAAATTTTGGCTATAATCTGGCCAGAATGCGCTTTGAGATCATTTTGGCTCCGGAGGCGGTGGAAGATTTTCGCGCTTTGAAGGCCAATGTTCGATCGACCGTCCGCGATGCTCTTGAAACGCATCTTCGGCACGAACCCATGAAATCGAGCCGGAGCCGGATCAAGCGGCTGCGAGGCCTGGCGCGACCACAGTATCGACTTCGTATCGGTGAGGTTCGAATATTTTACGACGTATTAGCCGAGTCCGTTGAGGTCTTGGCTATCGTGCCCAAATCGGAGGCGGCAATATGGCGGGAGCAGTTCGGAAAGCCCGAATAAAAGAAGTCCCTTTATCTGAGATCAAAGACGATCTTTCACGATTTCTGCGTGAGGCGGAGAAGCAGGAGATTGTCATAACTCGGCACGGAAAGGCTGCCGGTGTCTTGATCGGATTCGAGTCAGAGGACGACTGGTTTGACTATCGGCTTGAGAACGACTCGCGTTTCCTCGAGCGGGTCGAACGGGCTCGAAGAAGCTTAAAAGCCGGGCGGGGTATCCGGTTAGAAGATATGCCGAAGTAAGCGAGTGTTCTAACCGGCGGCTTGATAAAGCCGCTTCGCGCTTCTTAGCCTTCGCGCTGCTCGTTCCCGTGGCTAAAAGTCTTGCCAAACAACAGCGTATTGACGACCGATCTTTGGCGTAGTCGTCCAGCGAGCGCAGACAAACCGCTTAGGGACTTGCTTCCGCACGTTCCTAGGCTCCGCGCTATACTTGAGAACGCTCGGCGCGGTCAGGTGCGCGAAATTTCTGGCTAACCATCGGGTGGAAATGTCGCGCCAAACCGTGCCTCTCACCCAAAACGTTCGGCCGCACATCGCCCGAGTGACACAACCTCGCTTTCGTTACGGAGTTCAGAACAAAGGAGAATTTATGTCACGCATTCGCCCTACAAAGTTCGCCCATGTTGTTTACCGCACGCGCCGTTTCGAGCAGATGGTGCATTGGTATGAGACCGTGTTCGACGCCAAGGTCCAGTACCAGAACCCCGTGCTGGCATTCTTGACCTACGACGACGAACACCACCGCATTGCGTTGATCAACCTGTCGGTGCTTCAGCCGGACGGTACCGAAACCGAGCGTCATGGCTTGATCGGTGTCGACCACGTGGCGTACACGTATGCGTCTTTGAACGACCTGTTCGAAAATTATGTGCAGCTCAAGGAGAAGGGAATCCGGCCGTACTGGTGTGTCCATCACGGTATCACGGTGTCGATGTACTACGCCGATCCTGACGGCAATCAGATGGAATTTCAGATCGATAGCTATGGGTCGAGTGAAGAGGCCAATGCCTTTATCAACGGGCATTTCACGGTCAATCCCGTTGGCGTTGAGTATGACCCCGAAGATTGGCTGGTCCGGCTGCGGGCCGGAACACCGGTGTCGGACTTTCTGGTGCGCCGGGTTCACGAACCGGTGTCCCCGGTACGGGGATCGATCGCAGGTTAGTCGCGGCGAGTTGACGGCGGCTGCTCAATCGGGCTGGTTGCGTTGGTCCACGCTGCCGTTGTCGCCGTTTCATCCGCCTGAGACTCTGCGCTGTAAAGGTTTCGATTCCGAAGGCCCAGCCGAACAAGCGAATCAACCGGAGCGCACGCAGCTTAGTCCGTCTGCCACTGCATGGTAACTTCGCGCGCGCCCGATTATCCTTGTCGTTACACCTCCATGAAAAGTTACAAAATAGCGTTTTTGACAAGTGTAATTTTGATGTCCCTGCCAAGTGCGATGCTGGTTGTGGTTGGCGTAGTGAATCTCAGCGCTTCGCACATCCTTTTTTGGGCAGGGATGCTGTTTCTGCCTTGGTTGGTGTATAGGAATCTGGTTCGGGAAGCTAAGCGGTCTTTTGGCGTTAGTTTTCTGCTCATTAACTTGCTTTGGTGGCCGTTGCTGGCGAGAACCGTGCAACGAGTAATTTTTGCCGTAGAAAATGGGGGCATAGAACGAGCTGACGGATACGGCTCGCCGCTCGCGTTCCTGATCGGCATGATAGGTGAACAAGCTTATTTCCTTCCAATGACGGTTACATTATTATTCGGTTGCAGGGTGCTTTTGACATCTAACAACCGACTCGATGAGCCGCAAAAACCGCACGCTTGAGTTGATTCATCGTACTGCAAAGAGCAAATCGAACCGCACGATCCCGTACCAAGACTGAAGTAAAGCCGTCAAACCTCGATCCCGCGCTCGCCGAATCGCGCAATATCATGAAGCTCTATGCCGCGATGCTCTCAAACCAGATTAATCCAACCATGAGTATGAACGTAAGATCGACTCGCCGCGATTATTCTGTTCGCAACTTCAGTCTTAACCACTCGACGGCATGAAACGAAATCGCAAGGCACTTGGGTTGTTGATGATCGGCGTTTTTCTTGGCATGGCGATCTGGTTTTTCTCGCCCTGGCTTACCGGGAAGGTCGAACCCTGGGACTCGGACGCGCCGATTTGGTCTCTGTCTTGGTTGGTGGTCGCGCTTTTCGGCGGCGTCACGGGCCATGTTTGCGGCGTGTGCTTGCCGATCGGTTACGCGCTGGGCCGGATGCTGGTCACAATCCGGTCTGTCTTCTTTGGGCCGTTTGGAGCATTGGGCTGGCTGTTCATAGCAGGCTATGCGATGGCTGCTGTAATTGTCACGTTGGCTCTTGTCGGTGCAACGACAACGCTAAAATGGGCTTGGCGCACGCGGAGCGGCAAGGTCGTTGGCGTGTAATTCCTCCATCGAACCAAGGTTTTAAAATATTCAACCCCCGAGTAGAATGGCCGACAAATCATTGTTATCGTAAGTGCTCAACCACCCGTACCAAACCGACCAAAATGTTCTAAATTAGTTCCGATTTTTTGTCGACCAACTATTAAGGAGGACTCATGTTTCGTTCCCTGCCCTTTCTATTAGCGTCGCTCTTAACAGTATAATCAGCGGCCTTTGGCGCCGATGGTCTGATCTCGGTCAAGAGCCCCTTTCCAGTGAAAGAAACGATGAACCGGTTCGAGCAATTAGCCAAGAAACGCGGTCTCAATATCTTCGCGCGTGTCGACCACGCAGCCGGCGCGGCAAAGGTGGGCAAGACGTTGCGGCCCACGGAGGTAATCATCTTCGGTAATCCGCAAGGCGGCACGCCATTCATGGAATGCGCGCAGTCCGTCGGCATCGATCTGCCGCTCAAGGCGCTTGTCTGGGAGGACGCTCAGGGTCAGGTGTGGCTCGGCTACAACGACCCGGCGTTCCTGGCTAAGCGTCATGGCGCGCCTCAGTGTCCTGCGGTGGGCGGTTTGACCAAGGCGTTGGCCGGTCTTGCTAAGGCGACGATTGCTCGATGAGCCGAGAACGCAGGCTACATTACTTCGAGGGATTCGCACGGGTAGGGCCTGCAGGGAGCGAGCAATTCGTAGAGAGGATCGAAAGGTTAACGGGCCGTCAGCTGGGGATGCGAAAAGCAGGGCGTCCACTTAAGCGCACCTCGTAAGAAATTGGAATTGTGTCCCCGGAATACCCGTGTAGATGATGAAAGCACACATCTTGCTTGTCCAGTTGGCTTTGGTCGCCTGTTTGCCGGCATATGTAGCTTCCGCGCAACCGGACTCGTGCGAGTACTTTTTCTCGGCTTTGAGATCAGTTCCACACGAAAAGTTAACCCGCATTGAAGGAGCGCACAAGTCTCTTTGGGATGGAAAGAAGTATACTGGATGCGAGGTTAAGTTCGTAACCAACGACAAATTGCTTTCTGGCAGAAGGGTCCCAGATTTTGATCCTATTAAAGACTCAGAGATGCATCGTAAGGGCTGGCGGATGAACAACTCGTTTGTGGCCGATGGACCAGGTACAGGTGTATTTGGAATCGAAAAAGAGTCTGTTCTATGCCTTGTCAGGCATGAGCAACCAGCCCATCTGGATGATCACGGCAATATTATGCAAAGCGAGACGCTGAGTGTTACGGTTCAATGTAGGTACAGGTAAAGCATAACCCTTGGCTTGAGACAGACCCTCGTCCCGCCACTTGATGGGCGGGGACCCCGCTTCTCAGCCTGAACGTTAGATATCGAGGGTTCTCAGCGTCGTGGTTGGTAGGTAGCAAAACTAGAACCGGAGGGAAGGAATGTCTTCTCGCGCCTATCTGGTCATCTCTGGTGTCATCTTCGGAATTGTCGCAGTTCTTCATTTGCTTCGCCTTGTCAACGGCTGGGCGTTAGAGCTCGGTCCGTGGTCCGCGCCAATATGGCTGTCTTGGTTGGGCGCGGTGGTTCCGGCTCTTCTCTGCATCTGGGCCTTTCGTTTGGCAAGACAATCGCTTTGAGAATGGATTGCGGGTGAGGTACGATTAGCCCGTTTCGCGGGCGCTTGAGCCCGGAAATTACGGCGGTGTGGGCCGCTGATTAAGCTAACGTTAGAACTCTACCGCCTGTATGCCATGATCTCGATCGACATTCCCGGCTTCCGCAAGCTTGAGCTGGCACACCTCGTATCTGACTACAACGGCACACTGGCTCTCGACGGCAAACTGTTGCCTGGCGTTGCGGAGGCACTGTCCGACCTCGCACCCAAACTTCACATTCACGTCATCACAGCGGACACCTTCGGCTTTGCCAAGGCACAACTCGCAGCGCTTCCTGTTAAGCTGAAAATCATACCGGTCGAATCGCAAGCCGAGGCTAAACTGCAGTTTTTGTCCGAATTGGGAGCCGATACGGTCGTTGCCATCGGCAATGGCCGCAACGATCGCAAAATGTTGAAGGCCGCCGCCCTGGGCATCGCCCTCGTTCAAACCGAAGGCGGCGCGGCAGAAACTCTCGCAAGCGCCGATGTCGCCAGCACGAGCATCCTCGACGCGCTGGAGCTTCTGCGCAATCCAAAGCGCCTCGTCGCCACGCTGAGATCATGAAATGGTAAGTCTCAGCCGCTTGATAGACGAGAAAGATCCGAATTGTCTCAGACGCCTGTGATAGCGGTTGAAACTCTTCGCTGCTCGAAAATGTGGTTTGCCCACGTGGTGATGTCGCTTGACCGACCTGCCTATTTAGGAATATAGGTTGCAAAACCTCCGGAGACATGGTCGAGGAAAACGCCCATGGCAAATCCCACCGAAAGACTTTCTTCTCACCTCTCCAGCCGTGCCGGCACCGGAGCAATTCCCGCGCTCAGCGTTCCGGTATGGACGGCGCAAGAACTGCTTGGGCACCGCCATGTGGACACCACGATGATATACACGCATATTCTAAACCGCGGTGGCAAAGGGGTTCAATGAAGAAACTCCTCATCTTGGCGCTCGCCGCAATTGGCGCGGCCACAATTCTCGGTGGCGTAGCGTTTTTCGTTTTTGGCCCGGGGTTTCTGTATTTTGGTATGGCTGGTGGGTCCGACTACAAAATTGAGAAGACCGTGCCTTCACCGAGCGGCGCGTATGTAGCGACGCTTTACACTGGCATGGGCGGCGGTGCGGCTGGATCGTGCTCTCAAGTTATCTCGATCAATACCGTCTCCGAACCACTTTCTTTAGAAGTGGAGAAGAGTTCGGGGCAATACCAGGTATTTCGCGCCAGTTGCAGCGCTAAGGTCACCTTTCAATGGCTCTCGAATTCAGCCCTTCAGATCGGCTTCGCTGGAACAGACCAAGGCGGTCTGTCCCTTTACTTAAAGCCAATGGATTACTCCGGTCAAGTCACCTTCGAGTATAGCCTTGGCGCCTAACCAATCGCTCCACCGTGCCGGTTCAGCGCTAGTCAGCGCGCGCGTCCGTGCGTACTCGACAGTTTGCGCCGGCCGCGCGCCTCGAACGTTGCCACCGGCCGGTGAGCTCAATCGTTCGCCCGCTAAATGGACACGCTAGACACCATAGTTTTAGCATTCCAGGTTGTGTTCTACGGGATTGGTTTAGCTCTTCTGATCGGAATTGTTCTGGCATGGCGAAGACGTTCGCGAGTTGTGTTCATCAGCCTTATAGTCGGAATAGTTTTCTACTATGCCGGCGGACTCGAAATATCGGCTCTGCCTGGATCCACTCAGTACCAGCATCTTCGGATGGCGTGGATGCTGGTGGGTCGTCCCTTCCTACTCGGTTCACCTGTGTTCGCTTTCGACTCTGAACGTGCGTTCAATGGAGACGGATATTCGATTTATCGGTACAATCTTCCAGCGTCGATCGCGGAAGGCTTGCAGCGGCCGCCCGAAACGTTTTTCACGACGCTTCCCAAGAAGCCTTCGTACCGTTCGGAGTGGAAAACGAAATATTGGCGTCGTACACCCGTCGATCAGAGTGAGCAGGAGTTCGTGCAGTTTGCAGCGCCCATGGGAAATTTTTCCAATGGGATGAGAAGTGAACCGGGGTTTGTGGAGCTTGGTGATGCGGCGAGAAGAGAAGCCGAATTTTTGCAACAGCTTCTTCGCGAAGAGGATAACTACTACGCTTATTTTTATTTTATGGCGGGTCCGTGGAACGGTATTACTTGGCCCGGGGATATCGATTTTTTCGTTTTAAATCCACGGAGGCGAGTGCTCTACGTCATTAACAACAACACCTGAACGGGCTAACAACCGGCTTGAGAAGGGTCTTCGACCCGCTCGGTACACTCGCTGGTCTCGCCCTCTCAGCCTGAATCGTTCGCCCGACCTCAGATGGTCGTGCGAACGGGTCGGCGGAATTAATACGAGAGGAGAAATACATGATAGAACACACCCTCGACGCTGAGAATTCCATTCTGTATCTTCGACCAAAGTCCGCGCTCGCGCGAGACGACTTCGTGCAACTCGCGAAAGCGGTTGACCCATACATTGAGAAAACCGGGGGACTCGACGGTCTAATCATTGAGGCTACTACGTTTCCCGGATGGGAGAGTCTTGGAGCAATGGCGGCCCACCTCCGCTTCGTGCGAGATCATCACAAGCGTATCAAGAAGATTGGCCTCGTAACCGATTCTGCCTTGGGAAATGTCGCAGAACATCTGGCATCACACTTTGTGTCAGCCGAGATCAGGCATTTTTCTGCGGGGGAGATTGAGGCTGCAAAGCAATGGATCATGGACCGCAGTTGATTCGCCTAACACGACGCTCCACCCGCCTGCTCACCGCTACGCGGTTCGCAGCGGGTAAGCTTAGTCGCTACGCTTGGACCGGATGTCCCAACGAACTCAGCAAGCCTTCCGCAGTGCACGTGGTCGGGAAATTTTGCTCGACAAGATAACTGGAACCACCCCATCGATATACATAAAAAACCGCCCTACGGCTTGATGATCAGCGACGACTGCTCTTCTTCCTTCTTCTGCCTTTTCCTGCGACATGAAGTAAGCGAAGCTCTTCTGCACAAGGCCGGTGAGAAAAGACACGTCGAGCGGGCCGGGGTCGCCTTCGCCGACTTGCAAACCGACGGCAAGGGAGAGCTTCGCCTGCTCCGGCCGCTGGGTTTCGAAGAAATAGAGCGCCATGTCTTCCATGCGCCGCTTGAAAGCCTTGCCGTTGTCCCCGCTGCAAAGCGCTTTAACCGCTTCGCGCACGATGGCGGATAGGCGCTCTTCTTTTTGCAGCGGATTGAGCACCAGCCGGCTGGTCTGCGCTTCTTGGATCTGCGGCAAATAGGCTTGGACCCAGTCGTCGGTCAAAATCCAGTAGCGCAGCTCGGGCTCGTCGAGCAGGCGGCGCGACAGTTCCCGCCAGGCGCCGTCGCGCGCTTCTTCCGCGGCTAACTTTTCATAGATCGGGTGGCTGACCTCTTTGGGCTTGCCGGTGGCGATGACCGAGCGAATCTCGTGAAAGTTTTCCAGGCCGCTCTGGCCGCGCGCCTTGGCGTGCTCGTAGCCCTCGTACATTATTTGATCGGCGTATTCCCAGGGAATCGAGATCATGCTGACTTCATGTTGCCGCTTGATCTCGTCGGCCATATTGCGCAGCTCTTTGCGCCGCATCTGCATGCCGCCGACGCGCAGCAATCCTTCACGGTCATGCAGCATCGCTTGAATGACTCGTAATCCATGGCTCGGCTGCGCCCTGGCGATCCAGATCAGCCGCCCGCCGCCGCCGTCCACCGCCGACATATAGGCTTCGATCTCCGGGCCATGGCTAAATAGCGGCGCGGCGGATGTCGCTTCACCCGCCGCAGGCTGGGGCACCGCGAAGCCGCGCTGCGCCAATTTAAAAAGTGCGCGCTTGATTTCTTTCTTGATCTCCTTGCCGGCCATCTGCCGCTCGATCTCGCCGAGCGCCTGCACCGCTGCCGCATCAGCGATTTTACCCAATGAAAATACCACCGCCAGATCCGTTTCCCGGCCCTTGCCCAACTGTTCCCGCAGTCTAGCGACGAGGGTCGGGGAGTCGGCAGCGAAGTCCACGCCTGCTTTGGCGAGCTCGTCCATGCCGCGGCGGATCGTCTCGTCGATATTTTTCTTCTTGGCCAAACTCTCGTATCCTATGATTCACGAACGGAACAAACTTAGACTCTTAACTGTAACACTAGCTGAATACTGCTTCCGAACGTCAATCGAGTCGCCTAGATCGCGCGCTAGGCTCGGGATGACATACACGAAGCGAGGCAGCTTGCTTCAAGTCGATTTGAAATCAAATTTACGCCGGCTCCTACAGTCTCGACAGATCCGTGATCTTCCCCTGCCTGCCGGCGAAGGCGAAGTTCGGCCACTCTTCCACCTGCGCGTCGCGATAGTTGTCGCGATACCATTGGGCGACTTCACCGGCGGTGGCGAACCAGACCTTGCCATGCTTCTTGGCGTAGCGAATAAACTCGCGCAACAGCAGCGCGCGAAACGGCCGGCCACCGACGAACGGATGGTTGCCCCACATCATGAACTTCGGATCGGTGGCGCCTTCTTCGTAAAGACAATCGAAGCAATCCTTCCACATCTGCAACAGATCGCGCGGCGTGCGCCCGGCGCGCTGGTAGCTGGAATAGTCGTTCAAGTCCTGGAAGTATGCGAGCACCGTCAGCTCTTTACGCTTAACTTTTAAAGTATAGGGCGTTTCTTGATGCTGTGGGTCCATCCAGTACCTATAACCCAGCTCCAAAATAATCTCAGGGGTCACGGCGCTCGGCGCCACGCCGGTCGAAAGATAACCCACCGGCGCCTTACCGATGACTTTTTTCACCGCGGCGACGGTTTTTTGCAGATCTTTTTTCTCGGTCGCGCGCCTTTTCATGTAGCTGTAATCATGAATCCAGGTTTCCGTGCCGATCTCGTGCCCATATTCGGCGGCTTCTTTAAAAATCTCCGGATAATTTTGCACGGTGATGCCGGTGGGGAAAAAGCTGGTACGGATCTTCTCTTTTTCGAAGACTTCGAGCATGCGATAAATGCCCACCCGCTCGCCGAATTCACGGTCAGTGATGATCGCCAGATTTTTCTTGGTGACTGCGTTTCTTGGGAAGCTCCGCCGATTTTCCTGTTGCAGCGTATTCGGCCCGCCGAGATCCTCCGGCCAAGTTTCGAAAGCCACGCAGGGCGTGATCGCGATGCGCGCGCCATTGGGCCATTTGATCGGTTTTCGCTTCGGTCTGACTTTCATACTGCCTCCTTCGGCTGGTGAATTTTTCTAGTCATGCCATGTTTCGATGGTCTTGCCAACCGACTTCCGCCATTCGCGGCGAACTTCTCGGATTCACCGGATAGGTTCCCTCCGGGGCCCTAGACCGCAATTTTGAACCTTAACATTCCAATGTTTTTTCGCTGATTTGCATTGTCTACGCCGGTGCCGTGCTATTGACTTGCGCGGGGATGCCAGCTAATTCATTTAATTGATTTTGAACGAGGAGGCTGAGCCATGGCAGATGCAAAAATGATCGAATACCGTGTCGATAACGGCGTGGCGGTGCTGGAAATTAACCGGCCGCCGGTCAACAGTTATAACACTGAATTATTGAAGGAATTGGACGCGACGATACTCGACGCGCGCTTCGACGAAAACGTCCACGCGATCGTCATCACCGGCAAAGTCGAGAAGTTCTTCTCCGCCGGCGCCGATATCAACATGCTGTCCAAGCAGTCGCTCGCTTTCAAAAACAACTTCGCGCTGCACGGCCATGAAGTGTTGATGCGGCTGGAAAACACCCCGAAGATCGTCATCGCCGCGATCAACGGCCACGCCGTCGGCGGCGGCCTGGAAATTGCCATGGCCTGCGACATCCGCATCGCCAGGAAAGAAGGCGGCCGAGTCGGCCTGGCCGAGATCAATCTCGGCGTCATGCCTGGGATGGGCGGCACCCAGCGCCTGCCGCGCTTGGTCGGCAAAGCGCGCGCCCTGGAGCTCTGCGCCACCGGCAAGACCATCGCCTTCGAGGAAGCGCTCGACATGGGACTGGTCCACTACATCTACGAAAAAGATAATTTCATGGAGCAAGTGCTGGACTACGCCAAGCAGTTCACCGTTCCCAACAAGAGCAGCCTAGCGGTCGGCAAAGTGAAGCGCGCCATCCAAACCGGACTCGAACTGTCTTTACCCGACGGTCTGGCGTTCGAGCGCGAGCTTTTGGCCCAAACCTTCGGCAGCGAAGACGGTCAGGAAGGCGTCAAAGCCTATCTCGAAAAACGCACGGCGCAGTTCAAAGGCAAGTAACCGGCGCTGCTATTCCCCGTTTACACGTTCCAATCCGTTTAAACGTTTTGAACGGCTTGAACGATTGGAACGTCTGGAACTTTTTTAATTCATGGAGGTCAGCTAATGGCAAAAATGTTGATTGGCGGCGAGTCCGTCGACTCGGTCACTAAAAACACCACCGAAGTGCGCAATCCGGCGACCGGGGCAACGGTCGACACAGTGCCGCAAGGCAGCGACAAGGACGTGCAGCAGGCGATCCAGGCCGCCGAGGACGCCTTCAAGGTTTGGTCCGACGTTTCGCCCGAAGATCGCGGCAACGCGCTCATGAACGCCGGCGAGCTGATCAAGAAAAACTCGGGCGAGATCGCCCAACTGCTCACTCAAGAACAGGGCAAGACGCTCTTCGAAGCCGGGTTAGAAATTCATCATCTGGTGCACGGTTTGGAATTTTACGCCGGCCTGGCCTCGAAAGTGCGCGGCTCCCACGTGCCGCTGCCGCAAAAAAACGCCTACGGCATGGTCGTGCGCCAGCCGATCGGCGTGTGCGGCGGCATCGTCCCGTGGAACTTTCCGCTGACCTTGATGGGCACAAAGCTCGGACCCGCGCTCGCCGCCGGCAACACGATCATCATCAAGCCGGCGAGCACCACTCCCCTCGCGACGATTAAAGTTATCGAACTGATCGCTCAGGCGACCTTCGGCGAAGGCAAGGCGCAAAAGAGCTTGCCCAAGGGAACGGTGAATATCGTCACCGGCCCCGGCGGCAGCGTCGGCGAAGAGCTGCTGCGCAACCCGCGCGTCCGGCGCATCGCTTTTACCGGCTCGACGCCGGTGGGACGCCATGTCATGGAAGTGGCAGGCCGCGAGATCAAGCGCGTGACTTTGGAATTGGGCGGCAGCGATCCGATGATCGTGATGGAAGACGCCAATCTGGATTTGGCCGTGAAAATGGCCGACGTCGGCCGCTACTTCAATTGCGGTCAGATGTGTCTCGGCGTCAAGCGATTGTTCTTGCAGGAATCCATCGCCGATAATTTTGTCGGCGGGCTGGCGGAAATTCTCAAGAAGAAGACCGTTGGTAACGGCATGAGCAAAGAAACCCGCATGGGCCCGATCCACATCGGCTCACAGCGCCAGGAGGTCGAAGAGCAGGTGGAAGATGCCAAGGCGCGCGGCGCCAAGGTGCTGTTCGGCGGCGAGCGTCCCAAGGGCGGCGACTTCGACAAGGGCTTCTTCTATCTGCCGACTCTGATGACCAACGTGCCCGACGACGCGCGCATGACCAAGGAAGAAGTCTTCGGTCCGGCTCTGCCCGTCTACACCTTCAAGACCCTCGACGAAGCTTTGGAAAAAGCCAACTCGTCGGAGTTTGGCCTTGGCTCGTCGATCTGGACGCGCAATTTGTTAAACGCCAACAAAGCCATCGACAAGCTCCAAGCCGGCAACGTGTGGGTCAACTCCCTTCACTACGGCTACGACGAACTCCCCTTCGGCGGCGTAAAATCGAGCGGCGTCGGCCGCGAGCATGGCCCCGAGGCCTTGGATTACTACCTCGAGCCCAAGGGCGTCGTGGTCGTCAACGTCTGAGAACCGATCGTAAGAATTGGAGTGATGGAATACTGGAGTAGTGGAGTATTGTAAACTCCGAACCCAATATTTCATCACTCCAATACTCCACCACTCCGATCTTCCCGCTTTCTTCCCGCTTTCTTCGGTTGACAACTCGCTGTTCCTTCCACTAGTTTAGAGCCAATCTAAAATTCCAAGGAGGGCGCTCATGTTTGCACAAATGCGGCATATGGCGATCGTTACCAGCAATGCGAATACCGAAGGTGATTTTTATCGGGACGTTTTCGGCATGCGGCGCTCGACCCTGCAGCGCGCCGGCGGTGCCGTGGTCGTCGGTGACGGCTACGTCGGGCTGAACCTCAATCCGCGCGCGCCGGGGCGGCAGGCTGGGTTCGATCACTTCGGCTTTGAGGTTCAAGACACCGAGGTCGTATTCGCCCGGCTCAAAGACAAATATCCAAAAATCCAAGTGCTCCATCGGCCGAGCAACCGCCCCTTCGCCGGCATCAGCATGCACGACCCGGCCGGCAACGTTTTCGATCTGTCGCAGTCGAACATGGAAAATCGCCGCGATCTTTATACGGACAAGGTTGAAGAGCGCAAGCGCCGCATTGGCCATTTCGGCCTGCGCTGCGTCGAGCCTGAGGAATGCGCCGAGTTTTATCGCAACGTTTTCGAATTGACGGAGATGGAAAAACCTTCCGGCGATCCGAACCACTATTTATCCGACGGCAAAGTCACCTTGGCGGTTATGCCGTGGAAGATATCCGACTTCTCCGGCTCCGGCATCGAGCGGCCGGCGCTGGACCATATCGGCTTTAAAGTCGAAAGTATGGCCGCCTTCAAAGCCGACTTAGAAAAGCACGCACATATGCTCGACGCGATCAAAGACGATCGTCCCGAGAAAAACCCCGAGCGCGAAATCAGGCAAAAGCTGCTCGCCTCCTGCTGCTTTGGTCAGTTACAGATGTCCGATCCCGACGGCGTTTTGATCGACGTGTCGGAGAGCTAAGTCCGGCGCTTTCACGACTTCGTCACACTCATAGGGGCGCGGCATGCCGCGCCCCTATTTATTTTGAATCGCGCCAAGCGATATCAGGCGGATATTTTACGCCGCTTGCTCCACCGCCCCGCTCCCAAGCCCAATGCGATGAGCCCGACAAAGAGCGCCAGCGCCGGCGCGATTGAGCGCGCCTCCGGTTCGACGCCGGTCACGTCGACCACCTGCTCGTTGCGCAACGGCGCCTCGCCGGGGATTTGGACAAGCGTCCTAACCCGATAGCGTGCTCCGTCGGTGAAGTGAAATCTCACCGTAAATTCCCGGGCCACGGGAACCCGATCGATCGCGAAGGCGAGCTTTTCCTTCTCTAGATGCTCGATGGTCAGCGTCAGCAGCGCGGTCAAAGGAACCGATGAGGGCTCATTACCTCGCGACCAGCGCACCAGGGTGAGCTTTCCCACGGTGGCCGGCTCGACCTGCAAAATCGCCTTGCCCTCGACTTTACCTTCCTGCGCGCGGGTGTTCGGTGCGCTGGCTGATAAGAGCGCCAGCACACCGAGGGCCACGATCGCCGTTTTTGATCCGGTAAATATTCTCCCGGCGAGGAAGCCGAGCAGAAACAGCCCGAAAGAAAAGCCGCCCAGGATCAGCCACTTTTTTTTATGCTCCCGAATCGTAAAATTGAAGGTCTTACTCGCCTTGCGGCCGTCGCTCATGCTTACGTCGACAGAGAGCCGGTACTCGCCGCGAATCGGCAAGAGTAATTTCCAATTCGCCTTGCCCTGGCGAAGCGGCAAGCGCATCTCGCTCAAGCGCGTGCCCTCGACCCGAGGAAAGTCGGTCGAGAAAATAGACTCCGGCTTAGGCGCGTCAAGGCGAATTTCGACGCTACCCTGCCCGACCGGCCTGCCGTCCGCGCCGGTGACCAGCAACGCCAGATCGGCCGGATCATGGAAGGGTCGCAGCAACTCGACCCCCGGCGTGGTCTTGAAATAAACGTTCAGATCACCGGCGCCGAGCGCGGCGCTGAAAGACGCGAGGAGAAAAAAAGAGACAAACGAAGGGAGCAGTTTTAGTGACAAGGAACCACGGCAAGGGCGTGACGCACATGATGCAAGGTGTCGTGAACTGCGGGATAACTTGCGGCTAACGCGACAAACAAAGTGGCGCCGCAGATGGACAGGAAAATTGCCGACTTGATGAGAAACGAGGCTTGCTCCGAGATCGCTATTCCCAACCATGCGCTGACCATTCGTTCCATAGGATTGTCCCCCGCTAAGTTGACGCCATATTCCTACCGATCGCCTGCCACTGTCAAGAGAATTTGGTCTAATGGCTGTTGCCTTTCCGGGTTTGCTTTCGTATTGCTGGAAACAACTTCGAAACTGCGGGAGGTCACCATGCCGGTCGTCCAGATATATATGTATGCGGGAAGAACCAAGGAACAGAAAAACCAGATGGTCCATCGCATTTCCAAAGACTTCGAAGAAGTCTTTGGCGTCAAATCCGAGTCTCTCAACATACTGTTTCACGACATGGACAAGAGCGATTGGGGCATTCGCGGCGCGCTGGCCTCGGAACCGCCGCCAAAGTAGTGTCTTTATCTCGCGAATCAAGCAGGGAGATCGCATGTCTACCAAGATCGGCTTCATCGGGTCCAGCGCGCCCTCAAGCCCGCACCACGATAGTTTTCGCCTGCTTATTCCCAAAGATCTCGAATTTACTTTCGTCCAGGAAGCCGGCGCCAAGAGATCACTCTACGAAGCTCGCGGCAAGGTCGATAACCTGATCGGACAAGTGCGGCAATTGATTGCGGAGCAACATTGGCACGGCGTCATTATCAGCGGCGCGCCCAAAGAAGCGCTCAATCCCGGCATGTGGGAGCGAGTGTCCGCCGAACTAAGCGTGCCGGTATCGTTGGCGCTCAGGTCATCGGTCGCGGCGTTGACGGCGTTCGGCGCGAAGCGCATCCTGTTGATGACGCCGGTGGACGATCAACTCAAGAAACTGTACCGCGACTACATCGCCGAGTTTGGCATCGAGTCGTTCTTCCCCCCGCAAACCCTGCGCGCCCACACCGACGCCCTGAAGCTCACTCCGGCCGATGTCGAGTCGATGACCCGAAGCGCGCTGGCGAAATATCCGAAGGTCGACGCGATCTATTTTCAGGGCGCGTTGCTCGATCCAATTCCGGTGCTGGAAAAATTGGAAGAGGAGCTTAACCTGCCGATCGTCGCCAGCAACCCCGCCATGCTCTGGCTGATTCTCTCGAAGCTCGGCTCGATCTACAAAATCGCCGGCTACGGCAGCCTGTTGTCCGGCTGGCCGGCACTGCCGGCTGGACCTTTTTAGTTTCCGAAACAACTCATGCGCACCATCAGGCTCGCCTACCGCGACAACGACCGCACGCCGGTGATCTATTGCGTCAAAGCGATGGCCGAGCAGCACTACGATATGACTGTCGATGTCGTTCAGATCGAGGACCGGGAACAATTCGAAGCCGCGCTTTTCACCGGCGCGTGCGATGCGATCATCGAGCACATCGAGTACCTCCACACCGACGCCGCCAAGGGGAAAAGAATTACTTTTTTCTGCGCGCCGCAGATCCGCCGCGGTCTGAAGCTGGTCGTGCCGCATAAGCTCACCGCACTCGATGAATTGCGCGGCAAGACCATGGCGGTGCGCGACCTGGGACGGCCGCATACGATCACGCTGTGGCTGAGAAAAATGGGGTTGGAAAAAGACGTTGAAACCGTCATCGTCAAGGACAAGGAGATCGGCCGCTGGAAGCAGTGGAAGAAAGTCGCCAGCGGCGATTGCGCCGCCTGCTTCATGGCGCCGATTTACTTGCCCGACGCGCTGGCGGCGGGCCTGAAAATCTTTCCGGTATCCGAAGTCGAGATCGTCAGCAACTTCGCCCAGGCCTGTCTATCGAGCTTCGCCTATCAAAACGCCGGGCTCATGCGGGATTACCTGAAGGCGGTGGTCCACGCCATCGCGCTGCTGATCTTCGCCCGAGACGAGGCGATGGCTATCATCGCCAAAGAGCCCATGCGCCTGATGAAGGTAGCGAAGCTCGGCGAGCTCGCCCGCCAGGTCGACTCCATCGCCGAAATGCTCCAGGTTAAACCCTACCCGACCGTCGAGGCGATCATGAACACCAACGAGATCGCCGCCCACGAATACGGCGCAGGCGTGGAAAATCCGCTGACTCTGTGGGATCTCCACTGGCTCAAAGAACTCGACGATGGAGGCTTCATCGACGGACTCATCGCCGGCTTATCATCAAATGTGAATGACGTGGATGATTGACCACGGAGGCGTTGAGTGCGTCGAGTAGAGGATTTTATTGAGAAATCTTCCGGCCTCTGCGAACTCGGCGCCTCTGCGGTGAAATCACGCATGCTCTTTTGCTTGCGACTCCGCGCGCTTTGCGGCTTCGTGTGAAAATCTTATTCCGATGAAACAAATCTTGATTGTCTTTCATTCTAAAACCGGCGGCACCTATCAGATGGCCGAGGCGGCGGCAAAAGGTGTCGCGAGCGAACCGGGCACGGACCTGAAGCTCGTCCACGCCGCCGAAGCGGGCCCGCAGGAGCTGTTCGATTCGGACGGCTACATTTTCGCAACGCCGGAAAATCTCGCCATGATGTCCGGGATAATGAAAGATTTTTTCGATCGCACGTACTACCCCGTGTTGGATCGGCTCGTCGGCCGTCCCTACGCCACGCTCATCTGCGCCGGCAGCGACGGCGAAAACGCCGCCCGGCAAATCCGGAGAATCGCCGCCGGCTGGCGCCTCAAAGCGATCGCCGAGCCGATCATCGTCTGCACCCACGCCCAGACGCCGGAAGCGATCCTCGCACCGAAGCAAATCGGCGCATACGATTTGCAGCGCTGCGAAGAGATCGGCTTGACTCTGGCCGCGGGGCTAGCTTTGGGGATCTACTAGCAGTGCAGCAGGGGGCGCGCGGGATATTAATACGAACGCAATCCACACAGGGGTCGAGGCCGGCACAAGCGCATCCGAAAGTCGGGTTATCTCGCTCCAAAGGCGCAAAGGTCGCCAAGCAAACCGAATTGTCATTGCGACCAAAGCTAACACACACTCTCTCTCTCAGATCCCTCGCATTTGCTTGGGATGGCGGGCGTTGATCCGGCCGCCTTACTTTGCCTGGGAGTCGCTCGCGCGCGACAGAGTGGACGTGAGAATTTTCAGATTCTCGCTTCTCTCGATATAGCGCACGAACCGGTATTTATTTTCCTGCGAGTCCAAAGCCGCTGCGGGCACGTCGCCCGCTCCCGCCTCCACCTTCGCCAGCATGAAGTAAAGATCGTTGCCCTTGATAGCGCGCGAAAATTCCGCTTCGAACTCGGCTACCGTGTTCGCCTTAAGCACGTTGGCAATCCCGCAGCCGCGCGCGACCGCGGCCAGGTCGGCTTGCCCCGCCGTCGCCGTCGGCGCGCCGCGCGAGGACTCGTAGCACTCGTTGTCGAAAACGATATGAATCAAGTTTTTCGGATGTTGGTTCGCGATCGTAGCCAGGCTGCCGAGATTGAGCAGCAAAGAGCCGTCGCCGTCGAAGGCCACGACCTTGCGGTGCGGCAGCGCCAAGGCCAAGCCAAGCGCCACCGACGAGGTCAGTCCGAGGTTCTGCAGATGGTAATTGCCCGGATGCGGCCTCAGCGCCTGCCATTCATGGCGCACCGCGCCGATGTTGGTGACCACCAGTTCCTCGCCGAAGTGCGGCGCGATCGCGCGCAGACAATCGTATCGTTTCATAGACTACCTCAGGGCTTGTTTGTTGAGCACGATGGCCGTCGGCCGTCGCGACGAGCGCGCGAGCATATGGCTATCGCGAATAGTCGAACGAATCTCCTCGAAGCGGCCGACTTTTTCGTAGACGATATGCATCGCTTGCAGCACCGGCTCGGTCAGAGCGCCGACGGTGGCATGCCCGGCATTTTCCTCGCCGACGCCGCCGCTATGGCCGATCAGCATCAAGACGGGGATGCCCGGATGGATGCAGACGGTCGCCAGGGCATTGGCCGACAACAGAAAACCCGCGTTCATCATCACCATCGCCGGCCTCTTGCCACCGAGGTACGCGCCCGCGCAGACGCCGATCCCCTCTTCTTCACGGGTGACCGGCACATGGTGAAGGTCCTTATCTTCGCCCAGCGCCATAACCAGGTCGTGGAGATTCGCTTCGGTTAGCGTCGCAACGAAATCGACGCCGGCTTCTTTTAACGAATCGACAATTTCCGCAGCCACTTCTCTTTTCATTTTTCCTCCTAGGGCAGATCCGAACCTGTTATCGCGAAGAGCCGGCGGACAGTCAAGAGAATTTCGCCCGGTAAAAGAATCGGGCGCGGGGTTTTCTCTCAGGTTTTCAGCAATACGACCACCGCCGGCTAGACAATAGTAAAGGACGCGGCCGACAAACTGCTTGACACAAATTCTTGGCTCTGCTAGCCGTCGCGAAAAGAAAGTGGTGCTAGCTAATCGCTGCTTGGGCTAATTTACTCGAACTTGGTGACCATTCCCCGCCTCTTTCCTCCCCGCCAACGCAGGGGAGGATGAAGGAGGGGCGTGAACGATTTGAACGCTTGAACCGCTAAAGAACTGGAAGGAGTATCTCCGATGAATAACCGCGAACCTAAAGGCGCAGTTCACTGGATCGATCACTTTGTCGTCGGCACCAATGACATGGTCGCGTGGGTGGATTGGGCGGTAAACGCCACCGGCATCACTCGACAGCCGATTATCGGACTCACCACCGCGGCACGGAAAAGGAATATCAAAATCACCAGCTTCCTGTGGTGGGACGGCGGCTCGTGCCGCATCGGCGCGTTCCTTCAGCCGGAAATCTATCCGCCGGCAAAAGAGCTGGGAAAAGATCTGCCGCGCTGCGGATTCTATATCCGGCCCGAGGACATCGACAAACATTTGCGCCGCCTCGACCGACACAAGATTCCGCACGCCGATCCCGTCAAGACCGCCGCCGACGGCGACGAAGGCACGGTAATCCATTTGGCCGATCCGGACGGCAACCAGTATGAGTTTTGGGCACCCTTGCAGATGCCCGAGGGCGCCATGGAGATTGCCACCGAAGAAAAAGTCGGCCGCATCAGCCACGTCGTCCTCGGCGCCCGCGATCTGGCGCGCAACGCCGCGTTCTTCGAGCATTACTGCGGCATGCAAACAGAGCAGAATGCGAAAATTGCTGAAGGAACCCTGGTTTTGCGTCTGCGCGCGGGCGGGCGCCTGGTCTACAAGCTGATCGACCAGGTCGACGAGCGTGTCTCCGGACATGGGACCTGGTGGGATATGCACACCGCGCTGACCGTTCGTCAAGAAGAGTTCCTGCCCAGCTACCGGCGCATGTGGGACGGGATTCCCGAAGAAAAGGGCTATAAGGCAGACCTCAATCTTTCCATCAAAGAGCAAGAGGCGCTTCCGGCGCGAACGGGTTTGCACCGCAGTCCCGTCGGTATCCGCTGGAAAGAGATCTGCAGCCGCGGCGATGAGTTTTACGATTGGGATTGCCACTCCTTTCACTTCATCGGCGGCAAACCGCTCAAGAACGACGGTTCGCTCGCCTTATACGAAGCGATAGAACAGGAAGAATACTTGCGCGATCTCGCGGAGTCGCTGAATAAAGGAGACGACCCCGGCTTGATGAAAGGGCTCGGCAACGAAAACCCTTTCAACCCACGCGATGAATAACGTTTTGCCGAAGTCGCTCGCGTCATTCGCGTGAGCGCGTTGAAATCGGCTAAGCGCTCGATCCGCCATTTGAGCGGACCAAGTTTAGGAAGTCTTTTGACGTTCTGCTCCCGTAGGTGCGAAAGTGCGGCTCGGCCCGTTCGCGGCATGCGAAACGCTCCACCGCGATCGGAACCCTCCTGTTGATCAAGGCCTATAACGCCGGCGCCTCCTTAGGCCCGATCGCGCGGCGCATGGTGAGAGGAATCAGAACACTCGATGCGGCTTTTGGGCTGAACCCGCCGCGGTGGAAACAGCCCTTTAGTAAAACTAGCAGTAAAGCTGAGCGGCTGGCCCTAGACCGATCTGTGTTGGAGTACGACCGGCGCAGCCAGGTCTTTTCCGACGATACCGCCGGACATGATAAATTTGAACGCTTCCTCGACCGTGAAGTCCACCTCGATAACGTCTTCGGGAGAAACGATGACCAGATACCCCGATGTCGGATTGGGAGTGGTCGGAACAAAAACGGTAAGAACCTTGCTGCCTGAACCCAGATTGAGAGTATCCGCGCGCTCGGAAGCCACGAAGCCGATGCTCCAGACCCCTTGGCGGGGGTACTGGATCAAAACGACCTGCTGAAAGCTTCGCCCCGGTCCTTGGAACGTCTCTACCACCTGTTTCGCGCTGCTATAGATGGTCTTGACCAAAGGCACTCTCAACAGAAGTGACTCGAATCGTGTCAGGATCTGCCGACCGAGAATATTGGTTCCCACCAACCCGAGAACAAAGATCACCGAGAGCGAGAGTAACAGGTTGACAAACGGTACCAGGGGATCGGCTAATTTATCGGCCCCCACGATGCGGAGGAATCCCGCGACCAGCGGAGCGCCGACTCCGGTAAAGATATTGAACAGAAAAGAAATCAGGATGTAGGTGATAAACAAAGGTAAAAGTATGAGCAAACCGGCGAGAAATGTGCGCCGAATAAAGTGGGGTGTCTTATCCGCAGGCATGACTTTACGCTCCTAGAGAAAGTGTGTTTCGAAATTCGGTCCGCGACTGGCATTAAGTCTAACCTGAATTTTGAAAAATTTCTCTTCTAGCCGACTATGGAACCATCCGATCATAGGAAACGGCGTAAAAGATTGAAGCGCGCCAGGGGCAATGCTTGCCGCTGGCAAACCTGAAGGGTGAACCGTGTTGCGGCGTTCCAACAACTTAAACGGCGTCGTCTCGGCGCTCCGGCCGCGCGACGAGCTGGCGAAGGACATGGGCGTGACCGCCGATCCTGTCCCGGCCTACCGAGGTTACGCCGTGGCTCACAATACCCGAAGCGAATCTGAGAGTGATGGGATCTTTGCCCGGCTACGGGATTACGGTGCGAAAATCGTCAAGCAACCGCAAAAACCCTCTGGGGGGCGGTTATTCCGGATACTTTTCCAATCGCGACGGCCATATAGTACTACTGTGTCATTAATGTTGGCGCACCATGTTGCAAGGGGGACAACGAGGGAGTTGTGTGATGATATCGCAAGCGAGCCTGAAGCGCAGTGTCGCGATGGAATCGGGCACGTGACGTTGCGCGCGCCGGGCTGCCGCGCGGGGTGTAATTTTGGGGTAAGCCAGGCATTTTTGATCGAGAGGAGTTTTTTTTAGAGCCGCCATGTTTAAGCCGGTCTGCCAACAAGAAGCCATAGGCGGCAATGCACAAGGTGGCGTGATGATGAAAGCCACGCCACCCCGTCCCTCGTAGTGGCTCAGGCCAAATTCCTGTTTAAGCTCCTGATAGTCCCGTTCAATGCGCCAGCGCATCTTGGTGGTCTTGACCAAATCGAGCAGCGCGGTGTCAGCGGGCAAGGTCGACAACCAATACTTGGTCGGTTCGGTTTGATCTTGAGGCCATTCGATCAACAACCATTGCTCTTGGCGTGGAGCCCTGAGGCCTTCTTGTTCCCGATGCGCAACCCGTACTCGCACCGCGGCAAAGCGCGACGAATTCTACGATTGGGATTGTCACTCCTTTCACTTTATCGGCGGCAAACCCTTGGGCACCAACGACTCTATGGCGCTTTACGAAGCCATCGAACAGGAAGATTACCTGCTCGAGCTTGCCCAATCCTTAGACAAAGGGAACCACCCGGACCTGATGACAGGACTGGGGAAGGACAACCCTTTCAATGTTTAGACTTAGAGTTATTGGAAACGATTAAAACGCAAGAAGCGTACTATCTCATCTGCGTCGTGAATCCGTTCTAACATTTAGCAAGGCGTTTTAATAATAATCTTGACCACATTGGCACCAAGTCCCGGCTAATTATACTGCGTGAGCCGGTGTGAAAATCACTTTGCCGTTAAACCGCACCATGATTATTTTTCTTGACACAGCTTTGCCCTGGTGGTTAGAGTCTGCGTCTATTTAACTTTAACGATTTTTTTTAAATTTCGCACCGGCTCAACTTACGACTTGGTTGAATGGGTTATCGGCCAATTTAGGCGGATAATATGTTTCCAGCAGCGAAACCTTGTACGTGGGTTGCTTTACCCTTGTTAGGACGCAGCGCTTCGTTTTTCCGGACGAATGCCGCGTACGCAAACATTCTTACAGGTCAAAAAAAACACGAGGAGGGAAATCTTTATGTCACTTACTTTTCAGGTAACAGTTGACACAGGAAACCTCGGCGATCCAAATCAGAGACCGAAAGCACCGGAGGGGTCGCCTCCCATCACTGTCAGTCGATTGAACCCCAATGACTTCGTCGGAAAATTAAATTCTGGAAACGTAGCCATATACGGGTTTATTTGCAAAGATGTGAGCATTCCAAGCATAGAACAAGGTGCGGCTGACTGCGATCCCAAATACCTTGCGGACGATGGCTGCGTTATTATTTATCTAGGTGGTACGCCTTACCGGATGTGTCCGTAATAATAGGGTTCGGCTTCTGAGACATTGGCGCCTCACAGGCTGCTCGGGGCCCCGGTCTAAAAATTTTACTGAATTCGAAATCGTGAGAATACTCGTCGCCGGCCGGGCATCTCCGGCTTACCATTACGGTAGTGCTATGGTGATTTTGCCAAAGAGCATCCTGCCTGGTCGTAGGCTTGGGTTATTAAAGTCACGGTCGTAGAATTTGAACTTACGGTCGGTGAGATTGGTTACGCCGACCGTTACGATACCGTAACGGTCGGGCAGGCGATAATTGAGACCCGCATCCACGGTCCAAAAGGCGTCGGACCCGTTCGCACGAGCGCCATTCGTGGGAACGAATCTTCCGGCTTGATTGACGTAAGTAGATGAGAGCGTCGCACTGAACCCCGATGGATGGAAGAAGTTAACGCCTAACGGGATTCGATAAGTCTGCAAGCGTATAGGCAAACCGGCCACCCCGTCGCTTTTAAAGTGCTCAAATTGGTATTCTGCGCGTAGGGCCCACCAACGATGTGGTGCCCAGAAAAGGTAGAGTCGGCTTAAATCCTCTTGCATATCATCTTTTCGAAGAGTTGTAGTTGCGGCGAAAATGTTTCTTTGAACCACCTGACTATTCAGGTCTCGACGCGTATATTCCGCGCCTGTGAAGAGTTCTTTTGTAAATTTCTGGTCCAGGGCAACACCGTAGTTCCACGCGGATGTGCCGTTGAAATCGTCGAAGAATTGGTTGAATCCCGCCACCTGAGTCGGTTCGATTGTTTGATCGGTGATCAGAGTTCTTTTTAAGGTTCTGAATGCCGCTGCGCGGATGGTTGTGTTCAGCCACGGATTCCACGTAACACCGAACTTTGGATTAAACTGTCGACGATCACCGACATCGGGGCTTTTCCCATTGGTGAACTCGCCACTTGCACCGAAAGTAACAGTCGCGTTCTTCAAAGGACTCCAATGGAAGTAGGCGTAAGTATTGGCTTGTTTAAGGTCCGTAGGGAACCGCGAGAAGAATAAGCTGGGAAACGGCGGAGGAAGAGCTAGCTTTGTCGCAATGTCAGAATGACCGTCGACTTTGGCATAGCCGATGCCGCTCGTCAAATTGATCGATCCTAAACGAAAGAGATGTTCAAGCTCTACGCTAGTCGCGCTCTCGGGCCTTTTCGAGTTGATATAGGTGAACGGAAACGGCAACTGCTGAACGTCGCTTCGAAAGACGACCTCTTGATGAATCAATGAGCCTATAACTATTGAATTTGGCGAGAATGCGTGGCGCAGCCCGAAACGTCCCGTGTTTCTCTCTTCGGCATCTCTTTGCCCGGGAAAGAAATCGTCGGGAAAAAATCGTAAGCCAATGTCGCCGCTTTTAAAATTTCGGTATCGATATTCACCTTGCACACTCGTTTCTGGAGAAAGTTCCAGTTGCAAAAAAGCGTTGCCGATAGAGTCTTTCTGGTCTGCGTTCGTTCTCCAACCGTCCGTCTGAAAGTGAAATCCGCCCAAGCTAAAAGCCGCCTTCTGATAGATTCCCGAGAGCACGCCTTCACCCGCATAAGTATTATTATCTCCCCCGAGAGCAGTCGTTTGAAAATTAACCCCATTGCGATTGAACAGTGGATTGAATTCATTGAAAGACAGCGCCGCCGGTCCTCCGGCGCTGATCAGGAACAGATTGCTTTCGGCTAAACGGGGTTGGATAGGCGTCATATTGAGAGGCTGGAGCAACTGCGACTGTAGCAATTCGCTCACTCGAGCAATCTCGTGACGTGGTAGAACCGCGTACGAGTCGGCAAGAAAACGATGGGCAGAGAAATTTATCGGGTCAGTGTTGACCGACTTCCATCCTTCCACCAGTGCCAATTGCTGGAAGCCGAGATCGCTGTAAATACGTGCTTGGCTAGCGCTCCGAGCGGCTAGGTCGGAATCAAGCTCGAGACGCGAGCGGTAGATTGCGCGATTGTCGTTCAACTCAATCGCCTTCTCCATGTCATGCAAAGCCTCGACTGGCCGGTTGGTGGTTTGCTTAGCAATCGCATCATAGAACCAGGGTGTAGGGTCTTTCGGGTCCAGTTCCTTGGCGATGGCATATTCCCGCTCATCCAATCGACCCCGTTTCTCCTCATAGTAGGCTTTGCCCAAATAACTTCGGACGATCGAGTTATTAGGAGCCAGGCTTACAGCTATCTCAATCTCTCTTCTTCCTTCTTCCAATCCGCCTTCTCGGATCTTTGCCAAACCCAGACCCAACCTCGGCAGATAATCCGACTGGTCGAACTCAATCGCTTTTGCGAAAGCAGCCTTTGCTTCATCGGTGTCGACCTGGGTGAGATAAGCGAATCCGAGGACCGTGCGGGTTCGCGACAGGCTTGGATCCAAAGCGACCGCTTTCTTGGCCGCCTCGAGGGCTTCGTCCAAATCCGCAAATGACATGTGAAGTTCCGCTAGCCGGGCCCAGGCAAGCGTGTTGTTTGGATTTGATTCTACAGCCCGTTGCAAACCCGCTCGCGCGCCTTCGAGATCGAAGTTCGCCTGCTGCGCGTAAGAGAGAGCGATCAACGCAGAAGCCGACTTGGGATCTGCGGCAACTGACTTCTGCGCCAGGGCGAGTGCTTTATCCTTGTCGTTTTGAACGACCGCTATTGTCGACTGGAGCGCCAACGCTTCGCCGTAGTTCGGATCCAAGCTGAGCGCCCGATCGAGGTCCGGTCCGGCTTCATCGACGCGTCCGACGGCGAGCAACAAAGAGGCCCGATAGGCAAAAAAACGAGGCTCCCGGAGATCGTTGGGCACGCCCCTGATGGCTTCGAAGGCGGCCTGAAAATCGCCTTTCATGTAAGACTCGAGCGAATTCCGCACCATCCCCTGCCAGCCCGGTCCGGCTGGGAACTCGTTAGGTCGTAGATAGAGGGCGGGCGGATAGTATAAGGCCCATTGAACCGCATCCCGAGGACGCACGACAGTCCGTAATACGGGAGCTTGTCCCCTCTCGGCCACAGCTGATTGGCCGTCGGTCAGGATCAGGCTCCCGGCCTGGTTCGAAGCCAATACCTTGCCTTCAAATATGGTTATCAAGGCTCTGTCGGCTTCGACTTGAACGAGGCCCTCGGTTCCCTCCACTCCTGCATTGACGAAGGCGGTAATGATTTCTAGATTTCGTGGCAAACGACTGAAGAAATACAGCGCGCCTTTCACCAATTCGACGAGGGAGGTTTTTTCCTCCCGTACTCCTCCGAAGGTGATGGTGGTATCCTGATTGAGGCGCAGGACGGGTTGATTGACTAACGCCACATCCGCGCGGCTCTTCTCGCCCACTTGAACCCTGTCACCCGGGCAAAAAGTGTCATTCAAACGCACCGGCTGCCACTGGGTCTGGCCGGCGCGGCTAATCTGGACGCTCCCTTGTACCGAGACCAACTTGGCCACCCAAGGATCGCACGGCGTCGCCGCCAGCGAGAGATCAGAGGAGAGAAGACAGAAACTTGTGCACGCAATCGCCAACCATCGTGTGCGGATCATAATATCGCCACTCCTTATCACCCCGAGAGGTGATCGTGCCGAAATCCGAAGTTGACGCTTCGACAGAGTCTCGATGACCAGCTAACTTGTTATTTCTCCGTATGCCAGCGTCCGTTCGTTGAGAGCGTGTCGGACAAGGAGTAAACTTTTGACGCAGTGAGAAAGTGTAAGCGCGAACTCGTTCCGGGCGGCGCGCTCGCGAAGAGAAAATTGACTCGATATAGAACCATGGCAGGACCGGGCATTTTTCATGACGCGTTTTCGCCTATTATTTGGAACTCAGAGGTATAACACACCGGAAGCCTGGGGTCACTACTTTTCGTCTATCGGGATCACAGCCTTCCACGGCTCTTCAGGGGGATGCGCCTTATATTCCGCACACAACTTTAAATAGAAGCGCGAGAGGCCATCTTCTTCGAGAATACCGATACATTGATGAAATTTCACTGCCGCGTCGGTCCACGCGCGTACTTTGAAGGCGCCGAGGGCTTCGGAAAAAATGGCGCATGCTTTTTTTCTCTGATCATCCGCTTCTGCCGCGCGTCCTAACAATTCATAGACAACGACCGGCTGCGCCTTCCCCTTGAGCAAGAAGCTTCCCGCTTCCCGAGTCAAGAACCCCTCAGACTCGCCGACGGCTTCGCGAGACACCAAAATTTTCGTCTCGAGGTATTTGTTCAAGCCATCGAGCCGGGATACGGTATTCACCGTATCGCCCGTGACGCCATATTCGTAGTGATCCCCGGCGCCGATATTGCCGAGGAAAAACTCGCCCGCATGGACTGCAATGCGCGTAGGAAGCTTGGCGTTCATAGCACCCTGGTTGAACTGCCTAACGGCATCGGCGAGAGCCAATGCAGCCCCACAGGCTCGTTGACCAAGGCTAGAATCCGGCCGTTGTGCCTTCCAGAGGGCTATGATCGAATCTCCCTTGAGCTCCACGATAAGGCCGCCGTTTCGCTTGATCGGATCGAAGGTGACCTCGAAATACTTGTGCATCAAATCGCTCAATTCACGAGGCCCCATCGTCTCCGATAGGTTCGTATACCCCGCGGCGTCGGCGAATAAACAAGCGCCGTAAACCATCTGGCCGCCGCGCCTAATATCGACGATGTTTTGCGCCAGTTGGTTGACCACGTCACTCGGGACATAGTATCCGAGCGCGCTCCTAATATTCTGTCGCTCTTTATTTGTCTCGAAATAGCCGACTAATACCGCGGCGACAAAACCGAGCGGCGCCTGCAGATAAAGCGGTACAATTATCGGATACCACATACTGTTGACCTTGAACTGGTACTCGGCAGCGGCGAGATAAAAACCTCCCAAGGCCACCAAAGCAACCGCGGCCACCATCGTTCCATTGGTCCGAGAGAGCAACCCGACGACGATTCCCCATATTAGGATTAGCATTACATAGGGCCAGTAGCTGAGCATTTTTACCGAAGCATCTTCGAGCAGATTCGCAAATGCCGTGGCGGCGATTTCGATGCCGCTGATGAACACGCCGTTGGCCTGGGAAAATACCGTATGAAAACTATCCTGCCTTTCCGCCAGCAATATTTCGGAGTAACCGACGAAAACGGTCTTTCCTGCAAGCGATAGCGGCTTGCGACCGTGCGAATCTTGACCGAGGCGCAGAGCTTGATCGTACGGGATGGTCGTTAGGGTGCGGGGCGGACCGTAAAAATTGAGATAACGGCGATTGTTACCGCCATACATTCGCACGAGGGATTTGATTAGCCGGTAATCGTCCGCTTTGTAAGCCGATGGGCCGATGCGATCCAATTCCGTCATCATTTTTTCGGCAAGGGTCGGATCGCTTTCAAAAATTTCTCGGATGTCTCGAAGAAATCTCCCTGCGCCCCGCGTTTTAAACGCACTAGCCGCATCCCGCGGCAGCTCTCCCGCCAGCGACGGACTCACCCTCTCAATTAAATCTCTAAAATGGCCGTAAACGGACAAGGCCGAGAGTTGAAACGCGATAATAGGGAAGGTCGGCGTATCCCCCGCGCTGGTCTGAAACGCCCAATACTGGCTGACCCTGACGGGCATTCTGGGCAAAACAAACGGCGCGGTCGCGAAAGCTGCTTCTGAGATAGGTTCGATGGTCTGCAGCTTTTTCACGATCAAGTGCCCCGCCGTTGATCCAACGGTATCTAAGGAACGCACTTGTTCCGCTCTCAGAGGCTCGGCGAGCACAACGTTTTGCGCTCGGTGGATTGCTGCGGCAAGGGATGCATCTTCCGTACCGGAACGGGGCTCGATGAAATAAATATCGAGAACGATGACTCTGGCGCCTTCGCGGACGAGATTCCTAATTAACTCGGCATGGAGCGAACGCGGCCATCGATCAGGATTCGGCGAGACCTTCAGGCGCTCGGCGGACTCTCGATCGATGCTGATAACGACGACATTGGCGGGCGGTTTTCTGGGGCCTCGCAATTTGAACAGCAATCCCAGTCCCACGTCTTCCTCAAGATCGTGGACGACGGGGAAAAAACTAATCAGTAAGCCGACAATCCCGATGAGCAAACCGAAGGCGGCGGCCTCTAGGAGGCGCGACATTTTGCTGCTCCCGTCTGAATCTCAAACTATGCGTTTGTGTTAAACAGCGCTCTTTCTCGGCTCCGACTCTACCGTGATTCGGTATAGTCCAAGCCGATTGCGCGCGCAAGGTTTGGTTGTCGAGAGCACAAGGTCAATATCATTTCGGAGTTGAAACAAATTTGAATCAAACACTTCATGTTTTGAGCGCGCCAATGCGACGACCATGATCGACGGCAAATTACGACCGCTCTGAAACCCACGGCGCGTCCAGCTCACCGTTAGCAGGTCGGCAGACGTGCAACAATTTGGGAGGCATTCACTGCCTCGAATTTAGCGCTTCAATATTTTGACGACCTATGGAAGTTTCTATGGGCGCGGTAAAATTGCCAAATGGCTTGAACAGAACGAAGCCCTTGAGCGGCTTGAGCTTTTTGAGCTTAAATCTTAGACGCGCGCCCTCACAGGCAACGATTAAATGAGATTTTTTCAGCCGCACTCCGGTGGAAACTTTTTCTCTACCCTTTGGTCTCTTTACTCTGGGATTGAATCTTCCATGCCGGCCGGATTGAAATCAATTTTGGCTTCTCACTGCTCATGCCTGGGGCTATCTGCAATATCGCCTGCGCGGCCGGTATTGTGGACGACGGACTGGCGCCGAATCAGTCCCGGCCTACCGAGGTTACGCCGTGGCTCACAATACCCGAAGCGAATCTGAGATTGATGGGATCTTTGCCCGGCTACAGGATTACGGTGCGAACATCGTCAAGCAACCGCAAAAAATCCTCTGGGGCGGTTATTCCGGAAATTTTTCCGATCTCGACAGCCATATAGGAGAGATCGCTTACAATCCGTTTTGGATCATCCGGACGGATGGCCGCGTGCGATAAAGAAGGATTGATCCTAGGACAGAAGATTTTCACGGCGGAGGTTAGTTCCAAAAATCAAGCTGCGGGATGGCCGTTCGAATGAGTTGCTCGGGCCATTCGATCACCGGCCCCGGCCAGGGCAGATGAAGTATCTGGTCGAAAAGGAGATCAAAAAAAATAAACGTCGCCAACGTCAAGCCGATCGAGATCAGCCACCGCTCCCGGGCTTGCAATTTGAGGTAGAGAAACGTGTAAAGCGGCACCGCGACAAAGAAGCCGAGCAGCCAAATACAGAAAAAAAATCCCAGCAGCCAGGCGAAAAACCTGCCGGCCTTGGCCACAACGACCTTGGAGCTCATGCTCAAGTCAACTTGTAAATCTCCCGTGTCTTCCTTCGGTCGCACGGCGACCGAGCGCGATTGATAGATTTCCAGCGCCAGCTGAATCATCGATAGAATCATGACGGGGATACCGACGATCCAGGGAAACAATTTCGTCGATAGTGGCCAGTCCCACGCCGATAGCACCGCATAGGTTGAAAAAACAACGATGGCCAGCGTAAAAAACATTCGGGCCCGGAATTTCATCATCAACCCACCGCGGAAAATTTCCGCGCTTTTCTTTCCTGCCAGGTGCTATAGACCACGGTGGCTATGGTAATCAAAATGATCACGATGACGAGAGGACGCATCATCCATCCAAAACCGTAGGCCTTGACAGAGATGACCGCATAACGCTCGATGAGCGTACCCAGGAGAAAACCCAACAGCAGCGGCGGCCTCGGCCACCCGGATCGTTTCATAATCCAGCCCAAGCCCCCGATGATTAGCAGCGTAATGAGATCACCCATGCTTGCGCTCGCCTGGAATGCCGCCAGAAACACGACGACCATAACCAGCGGCGCCAGGATTTGAATGCGCACGGCGGATAGCTTGGCCAGCTGGTTGGTAAACAGCAGCGCAATCCCCGTGGCCAAGATGTTGGCAATCGCGGTGCTCCAGACGATCGCATAGGTGACATCGAGATGCTTCGTGAGCATTTCCGGACCGGGTTGGATGCCGTGGATCAAAAAAGCTCCGATCAAGAGGGCCATGGAGGCGCTTCCCGGCACTCCGAATGCAAGCGTCGGTACGAGTGCACCCCCTTGTTTCGCGTTGTTGGCGCTTTCCGGAGCGATGACCCCACGAACGTCGCCCTTGCCGAATGTCAACGCCGCGTCCTTGCAGGTCTGCCGCGCGTGGCCATAGGCCAGCCAGTCCACGACGGCCGACCCGAGGCCGGGTATAATGCCGATCCAGGTGCCCAAAAAGCTGCAACGCAGCATCAACCAGCGGTGCGTATAGACGTCGCGCATTCCCTGCCCGACCCCTTTCATGGCAGACTTCGGCACGCTGCTGATTTTAGAGCCTTCGATGACCATGTCCGCGAGTTCCGGAATGGCGAAGAGTCCGAGGCTCACAACGATGATATTCAATCCGTCGATGAGATAGATCGTGTCAAAGGTCCAGCGCAGCAGGCCCTCCTGCTTGTCGGTACCGATCATGGCCAGGAGCAGTCCCAGCCCCCCCGCGATAATTCCTTTGAGTGGAACGTTGCCGCTTAAAATCGCGACCATGGAAATTCCCATGATTCCCAAAGCGAACAACTCGGGCGCCGCGAAGTACAAGACCACCGGCTTTAAGACGGGAATCAACAAGCCTAGGCAGGCAGCGCCAATGATGCCGCCCAACATGGAGGACAGGTAGGCCGCGCCAAAGGCGCGACCCGCCTCGCCCTTACGCGCCATGGGGTGGCCGTCTAATATCGTAGCTTGAGAGCCGACGGTGCCGGGCACAGCAAACAAAACCGACGGGATCGTGTCCGTCGTCGTCGGCACGGCTGTTAATGCAACGAGCATGGCGATGGCCGAGGTGCGATCCATTTCGAAGGTAAACGGCAGAAGAATAGCCACGCCGACAACTCCGCCAAGGCCCGGAATCGCGCCGAGCGCCATGCCGATCAGCACTCCGATAACTAAAAACATCATTCGGTCAGGGCTCATGAGAGCGCCAAACCCTTGCGCCATCGCTTCTAGCACATGTCACCCCTCAACCGTCGCCAATCCTCGTCGATAGACCGTCGATAAAATCCTGGCTATTTTTTCTTGCCCCCGCCAAAAACCTCCGAAACGATCTCGAACATATCGGGCGAGGGATGGATGTCTTTATTCACAACTTCTTGAAGCTCTTTTCCCGGCATGGGATCGACCGGACGGTGCAGCTTCTTGGCTTCTGCCCGAAACTTCTCATCTGCCAACGTTTTGTCGAAGGCGTCGCGCAGAGTCTGCACTGATTCAGCCGGCACGTCCTGAGGTAGAAAATAGGGGCGCCCGTAGTGTTGAAAGAACAATGTCGCCTCGGCGATTTCCTTGCCCTTATTACTATTGGCCAACTCCTTGAGCGTCGGCACGTCGGGAAAATCCTTGTCTCTGCCACCCTTGAGAGTGCCGGCCTGAGCAACCACGACGAGCTTGCCCGCCTTGTACATATCGCCCAGCTGATCGTAGAAAGAAGATTTGGTGTTGCTCGAGGTGTCCACCTCCCCCTGCCGAAGCGCGAGACTGTATTGACGCGCGCCGGGATAAGCCATCACCATGTCGAACAGCTTGTATCCGGTCACCTTTTCGATAAGGCGGCCGAGAATGAAGCCGGTGGATTGCCGCCCGCTCACCCCTACGGTCGCAAGCTTGCCGGATTTGTGAATCGCTTCGATGCTCTTGTAACGATCCGGCCTGGAGTAGAAAAGCGCGTTTTCCACCACGATCGCGCCGACCGCGTGCATCTTGCCAAAATCGAATCTGGCGCGTTTGTCTTTGATGCCCTGATAGTGCCAGACGCCCCAGTTGATTTGTTCCATAGTCGTGCCATCGCGCCGCGCCTGCTCATAGAGGTAATTCGCTGCGACCAACCCGCCGCCGCCGGGCATGTTTTCCACGATGATCTTCGGCTTGCCGGGAATGTGACGCACCAGATGGCGCGCCAACAGCCGCGTATAGGTGTCGTTGCCGCCGCCGGGCGAGGAAGAAACGATGATGCGCACCGTCTTGCCCTGGTAAAATTGGCCGAACGCATTCGGCGAGAGCCCGAAACTCACCATACCGGCGAATCCCAGAACCAGTGAAACATTTCTCAATTTCATTTTTTCCTCCTTCTATTGAGTAGTTTTTAATCCGGCGTTGGACTTCACCTTCGCGGCTGACCCGGCCGATGTACGCTGGTTGCGTGTGGCGTGGAACCCAGGTTATGGATGCTGCTCGATGCCAGGGCGCGGCGATGGGAAAATATTCTGGTTTTTTTCTTCATCTTCTCGATTGACTGAGTGCTATTCACCAGGCAAACAATGCACCGCGTTTCACGGACAGGTCGCACGCCAGGCCCGCAGCGATCTAGCCAACGATGCTCTAAGTCCCTCGTCCTGCTTTGTCGCGCGGTTTCGGCAAAAACCAAATACTCGAACTTTCCACCCGCCCCTACGCGTACGCGGGCACAAAACGACGCAGGCATAAATCCTGCACTTAGACTCCAACTATGAATTTCTAATTCAAGGCCTTTGAGTTAATTTAACGGTAAGAAAATTTCTGCGGCGATTTTACCAGCGGTTGCATTCTATTTCGCATTAACCCGCTATCGCTAATTGTCATAGACGAGCGCCTTCGGTAAGCTCTCCACCGATGACTCAAGGAGGTACTCGTGCAAATCTCATCGAGGGGAAGTTGGTCCGGTGCCGTAGGTTTTATCCTGGCATCCATGGGATCCGCCGTAGGCCTTGGCAACGTTTGGCGCTTTCCGTACATGACCGGGCAGTACGGCGGCGCCGCGTTCATTCTTCTTTATATCGTTTGCGTGCTGGCCGTCGGCATCCCACTCATGCTCGCCGAATTCCTCATCGGCAGAAAAACTCAACGCAACCCCGTCGGCGCGTTTAGAGCTCTCCGTCCCGGTTCGCCATGGGCGGTCACCGGCTGGCTCGGTGTCGTCAGTAGTTTTGTGATCCTGTCTTATTACGCCGTCGTGGGCGGCTGGGTTTTGCACTACGTTTATCTCTCGCTGATCGACTCCTTTACCGGCAAATCCCCCGAGCGACTCGCGGCGATTTTTACCAGCATGAGCGCCAGTCCCTGGCTGCAAATTTTAGGTCTGCTGATTTTTATGCTCCTCACCATCATCATCGTTTCAGGCGGCGTATCGAAGGGCATCGAAATCGGCAACAAGATCATGATGCCCCTGCTCTTCGTGCTCCTGGTCGTTCTCCTTGTTTACGCGCTCCAGACCGATGGCGCCGCGGCGGGACTTGAATTTTTGCTGCGGCCGCAATGGCAAAAGTTAGGTCCTGCAGCATTTCTCGAAGCGCTGGGGCAGGCCCTTTTCTCTCTCAGCCTCGGCATGGGGGCGATGATGACCTATGGGAGTTATCTTTCGCGCCAAACCAATCTCGTCGGCTGCACGTTTTTTGTCGCGATCGGTGACACTCTGGTGGCGATACTTGCGGGGTTCGTGGTCTTTCCACTGGTCTTTACTTTCGGTCTCGAGCCGGGAGCCGGGCCGGGATTGATCTTTCAAACTCTTCCCATTGCCTTTGCTTTACTGCCGGCCGGTTATTGGGTGGCTCTGGCTTTTTTTGTTCTTCTCAGCTTCGCCGCCGTCACCTCATCGATCTCGCTCCTCGAAGTGGCCTGCGCCTATTTTGTCGACGAGCAAGGATGGTCGCGCCAGCAAGCGAGTTGGACCTTGGGCGTGGTTATTTTTTTGCTCGGTATTCCATCGGCGCTAACCACAGACTTCCTCGGTCTCATGGACGGGATCGCGACAAATTATCTGCTCCCGATTGGAGCGCTCCTGATCGCCGTTTTCACCGGATGGGCGCTCACACACCGAGAGCGAAAAGAAGAATTCAGCGCCGGCGAAGTCTCAGAGCTCCGCTTTGCCGGCTGGTCGCTTCTCATCCGCTTCGTGAGTCCCGTAGCCCTCATTCTGATCTTTCTTCATCAACTCCAAATATTTTAGGACTGGAATCATCACCCACGCCGGTAAAATCAGCCTGTCTCAAAATGCGCGGGCGGGCATTCGTTGATCCAGGCTGAAAAACCTCCGGCGTCCGTCGGGCGTTTAAAAACACTTGTCCGTGTTGTAGTGTCTGGCTCCCCGGATCGGCTGCCCCTCCGCTGCTGTTTCGAAACACCGTTCGCTATGCGGTCGCAGGCCGAGGCCCGAAACTTGGCCCTACTCTTTATCGATAGAGCTGATCTATAAATCCTGACTTTTGGATCTCGTCGATCAAACTGGTGTCCCAGTGATCCTTCTCGCTCATTTGTTGCGCCTGCGGATAATCCAGGGCAACGAGGTCGAGCAACGCGCGCACCGCCTCCTTTTTTGGCCGCAAATCCTTTTCTACTCGAGTGGTTATCTCCCCGTAAAGGTACGCCATGATGTCGAGATCCGAATTACGTGTATATTTGGAAAAGATCTTCAGGCTTTCCTGCTTGTGCGTCTTTAGATAGTGAATGCCCTCAATATACGCTTTTAAAAATCGAACCAGTGCCGGCCGATTCTTCTGCGCCGTCGATTTCATCGTGCTGAGCCCGCCACCGACGTTATCGGCGTCGATCTTGGAGATAATTTTCATGCCCGCGCGCTCCGCGATCATGTCGGTCGGGGGAGTGAACATCGTCGCGTGAATAACACCGCTCGAAAGCGCCGCGAGCCTTCCCGCAGGCCCTTCAGCTATCGGAAGAAACTTGACGTCTCTGCTGGCGTTCATACCGTTGTCGCGCAGAATTTTCACCACTCGCGAGTAGGCCGCGTCCCGGCCCTGAGTAATTCCAATGATTTTGCCCTTCAGGTCGCGCAGGCTTTTGAGATTGGGCTGTCCGACCATTGAATAACCTAGAGTATTGGTCGTCACCCCCAATTTGGTTATTTCCGCGCCTTTGAGAATCGCTGTGACCGAGCCAACGTCCGAGCCGATAATGAGATCGATGCTTCCCCCAATCAGAGCAGAAACGGTTCGCGAACCACCCCGGAGATAGATCAGCTCGACCTCGAGGCCGTGCTTTCTCCATATCCCCTTGTCCGCAGTCACCCACGAAGGAGCGAAGCCCGTCGCCAACGAAGGAAATCCGACCCTGAAGGTTTCCGCTCGGAGCGAAGTTGCTCCAAACACCAAAGCAACGGTGACGACTAAAACACAAAACCAACGAATCATCCTGTACCTCCCTGTCCTCAAAAACCGAAACACGAGCAAAAGGTTCAAGCCATCCCAACTACCGTGAACGCTTGAACCATTGAATTTTTCAAGCGGCACCTAATGTTTACGCCATCGCAGCCCACGCATGCAAATATTTTTCACAGATATTTTTTCGATACGCCGCCATCTGGCGGAAGACAACGGGTCGGGAGCATTTCTTGGTTCGCCTGCTACGATAAAGGGGTTGCTCGCTCACGGCCCCCTACAGTTCGTCTTCGGAAACTCCGGATACTTTGAAAAGGTATTTAAGGAGACCGATCTTCAGGGATGCGTTGCCGTGAATGGGTGCGGAAATGCGTGCCGGATTGCCGGCTTTAGCGTAGATGTGAAGACTGCCGGTCACTCGCTTTAGCTCCCAGCCGTGCTTTTCGAGTCACCGAGCGAAATCTTTTCCCGAGACGGTTTTCAAACTGCGATGTCTAAAACTTTGTCGTTGGCAGAGATCTGAATATCCTTAACGTCAACCGAAAGGCAACCTTCGACAGCCTCATAAATATTTTTCAAAAGCTCATCGAAGGTGTCTCCCTGCGTCGCACAGCCCGCAATGGCGGGGACTTCAGCCCAGTAACCGCCCTCTTCAGCCTCATGTACGATGACCTTGAGTTTCATATTCTCTCTATCTTCTGTTTTTTCCTGTCAGTCGATACTATCTATTTGAAATCCCAACAGTGCGGCAATCGGTCACACTCGACGACTTCTCTGCTTCTTCGGCTGGGTTGTCAAACTTCTCATTGTTTTCTCATTCCCGAAAATATTCTCGATCCGTCGGTTCCCGCTCGCGCTGCTCGCGCTTCTGTCGCAAAATCTCCAACAGCCGCTGGCGCTCGCGTTGCCTGGCGATGGTCCGTTGCTCTTCCGGATCGCTGCCTAAGGCTCCATGGTTTTTCATCTCCTCGGGTCGCGGCGCTTCGCCCTCCAGCTCGCGCCGAGGCGCACGCGGCGGCAGGGGGCGCGGTCCGGTCCGATTGCCAAACAGCCAATCGCTGAGCAGCTCGATCCAATCCTTGGCCGCATCCAAATAGGGCTCCAAAGTAGAATCCCGCGGTCTGGCGAACGGGAACCCGACGCCCTCGGCGATCAATCGCGAGGCGAGCGCTTGCTGAAAGAAATCGCCAACCACGAGCAAAGCGTTATGGGCGCCCTGGCCCCAATAATTGCTGCGCATGGTAACGCGGGGGTCATTAAAACCGACCCACGCCCCGGCGACCAGCCGCGGATGCATCAAGATGAACCAGCCATCGGTATTGTTTTGGGTAGTGCCAGTTTTCCCGGCGACATCGGCGCGCACGCCGAATTGCGTTCGCACCGCTTGCCCGGTGCCGATGTCCACCGCGCCGCGCAACATGTCGATCAAATATCCGACTGTTTCGTAGGATAGGACGTGCTTTTTCTCGGCCTTGAATTGGGCTAGCACGTTACCGTTCTTGTCGGTGATACGGGTGACGAAAATCGGCTGGCGGTAATCGCCGAGCGAAGCGACGGTGCCGTACGCGGAGACCATTTCCAACGGAGTAACCGGACTGGTGCCGAGGGCCAACGAGGGCACCTCGTCGAGCTTGCTTTGGTTGACCCCCATGCGGCGCGCAAGGTCCGCCGTTTTTTTCGGGCCAACTGCCTGCATGACCTGCGCGGTGATGGTGTTCTTTGAATAGATGAGACCTTCGCGCGCGGTCATCCGCCGGCCGCTCGGCTGGGATTGATCGGAGGGGCGCCAGACGGTGCCGTCCGGCAGGGGAATTTCCACTGCGCGGTCGGTGAAACGTTGGTCGGGCGACATTCCCTGCTCGAGTGCCGCGCCGTAAACAAACAGTTTAAACGTCGAACCGGGCTGCCGCCTGGCCTGCGCCACATGATCGAACGGGTCGGTGGTGAAATCGCGGCTGCCGACCCAAGCCTTCACCTGGCCGGTGGCGGGATCGATCGCCACAAAGCCCGCCTGCAAACGCGTTTTTTCGGCGCGCAATTTAACCATAAATTCCCGGTTCATCTTCAGCTGCTTGATGGCGGCTTCAGGGGCCGTACCGGCCCCAATCGCGCTGCGGTAAGCGGCGGATTCCCGGATAAACACGTCGATCAGGTTGGCTTTGGTTCTCCAGAAATAGGCGAAAGGCTGCACCCGCCGGCGCATGTCGACATACGCGTTCTTGTTCGTCGATATCAATCGCGCGGAGCCCAGCCCCCACTCGACGTCCGCGACCGCCTGCAAGGCTCCCATCTGCCGCCGGACGGCTCGGTTGGCCACCGCCTGCAAACGGGAGTCGATCGTCGTGTAGACAATCAGTCCATCGGAATAAATGTCGCGGTCGTTACGGTCCGCCCAGTCGATCAGCCATCGACGAATCTGCACGGCTAGATGAGGGGCGGAGCCGAGGCCATCCGGCTGGCGCTCAAACGCAAGGCGTATCGGCCGGGTCTTCAGCCGATCGAAATCGACCCGGCGCAACGCCCCGTATTTGACCATTTGCGACAACACCAAGTTGCGGCGCTTCAAAGCGCGCTCGGGATTAAGCACCGGGTTGTAGTAGCTGGTGCCTTTCAACATGGCGATCAGGGTGGCGCTTTCGAGGATATTGAGTTTTTGCGCCGGCTTATCGAAGTAGGTGCGCGCCGCCATTTCGATGCCGAACGCGTTGTACAAAAACGGAATCGTGTTGAGATAGGTTTCCAAGATATCTTTCTTGCTGTAGGCATATTCGATTTTGATCGCCGTGATCGTCTCCTTGATTTTCCGGGTGAGTGTCCGTTTGCGGCCGATCTCCTCCGGATAAAGATTGCGCGCGAGTTGCTGGGTGAGCGTGGAACCGCCCTCCGGATCACCGATCAAGGTGCGTAGGATGCCCATCGCGGTGCGCCGCAAATCAACGCCGTGGTGGCGGTAAAAGCGGTGATCCTCCGTGGCGATCAGCGCGTTAATGACATACGGCGAGACTTGACCTAAGCGAACCCACTCGCGGTTCATCGGCGCAAGAGTCGCCAGCCGCTTGCCATCGGAGGAAATCAGCACGCTGGGTTGGTGAATTTTCGCTTTTTTTATGTCCGAAATACTCGGTGTGAAGGGTATCAAAACTATCGTGTAAGCGGACAAGAGCACCAGGGCACCCGCTCCCAACGCGGCCAGTCCTTTCGCACCATGAATAATCCTCGCGCGCAGAGTCAAGCTCGGATCGATTGCGGCTCTGAAGTAACCGGCGAGCCGCCGGTGCCAGCGTCTATGCGGATCGAGAGGCGGTGCGTCTTCAGCCACTATTGTTCCCTTTAAATACGACTAAATATTTACCGAAACCGATACGAAACCCAAGGCGCATGCATTTTTAAAGCGTGCAACCCCTCGCGCCTGATAGCGCCGCACGAACCTGAATCATTCTACCAGTATAACCGACTCTTGCTGCCCATTCAGCAGCGCGCAAAAGACCCTTCTGACCGGAACCATCCCATCGGAAAGTTAATCGATCGGAGCGACCCCAGCGGTCTGCCACGCAGGAATAGCGCGTACGTTTAGACGAACGGATCGTGAAATAAGTTAATGACGGTAGCCCGGCGGCCGGAATTTTTTGACGAGAAACCGATTGACTTTAGGCGCTAGAATCGTTCCGAGTTAATTAGATCGGCGTGGTTCCAGTAGTCCCAAACGCTCGACACATTGCAGCCGTTTTAGAACCAATGGTGCGGCCAGCCGAGAATTTCGAATCCACGCCAAACGGTATGATCTGCGTGATTTTTTCATTTGCTATTGGCTTTGACCTCGGCAAGGGTCGGTGGCTGTAGCAGGCTGCCTGCGGTGTCAAAAAATAAAAGAAGCCGCTGCTCGGCCGATCCCCGCGCGGCAGCTTCGCGGCTCAGGCAAAAACGCCGGCCTGGAATCGCTTGATTGCTTGACAGATACGCCCTTTCCCCTATTAACTAAGGCGGATCTCGAAAGGACATAACTGGCTTTATGGCATCCCCCGCAACAAATAAAAGGCTCAAGCTAGGCATCGTTGGCATCGGCGTCGGTGCATCCGAAATTTTGCCGGCAATGGAGCAGATTCCGGAATTTGAACTGGTTGCCGCTGCCGATGTCAATCCGCGCGTGTTGGAGACCTTTCGCCAACGCTACGGCGCCAGGACTTACGATAGCGTCGAGAATCTCTGCGCCGACCCCGATATCGAAGCGGTTTGGGTATCGACACCAAATAAATTCCACGCCGCCCACACGATCATCGCCGCCAACGCCGGCAAGCATGTGGTGGTCGAGAAGCCCATGGCGATCTCGCTGGAGGAAGCCGAGCGGATGATTGAGGCGTCGATCAAAAACAAGATCAAGCTGCTGTGCGGCCATACGCAGAGCTTCGGCCCGCATATCCGCACCATGCGGAAAATCATTCGATCGGGTGAGCTCGGCCGCCTTTGCGCCCTCCACGTCTGGGCCTATACGGACTGGATGCTCCGTCCGCGCACCGCCGAAGAGCTGGACATCAACCAGGGCGGGGGCGTGCCCTACCGCCAAGGCCCGCACCAGATCGACACCCTGCGCCTGCTCGGCGGTGGCTTGGTGCGCAGCGTGCGCGGCTCAACCGGCCAATGGTTCAAGGGGCGGCCGATTCCCGGCTATTATTCCGGGTTCCTGGAATTCGAAGACGGCACCCCGGCAACCTTGATGCACAACGGTTACGGCTACTTCCTTGCGTCCGAATTGGTGCCCTGGGGCGGGCAAAACAGCCGCTACAGCGAAGCCGAGCGAGCGAAGATCCGCCGGTCGCTCCTCGACGGCACACGCGACGAAAACGCCGATAAAGATGCCATGCGCATCGGCGGCGCCAACGAAAGAGAAGTCCGCGACCGAAGCAAGGTAAAACCCTGGCTGCCCAACGATCTGGGCATACTGATCGCGACCTGTGAGAAAGGCGACATTCGCCAGTCCCGGTACGGCTTGTTCGTTCACTGCGATGAAGGAACCAAGGACGTGCCGCTGATCGGCGGTGGCGGCCCGGCGCGGCGCGGCGAGCTGATGGAACTTTACAATGCCGTCGTGCTCGACCAGCCGATTCGCCACACCGGTCCCTGGGGCATGGCCACGCTGGAAGTCTGCCTGGCGCTCATCCAATCGGCCAAAGAGAGAAAAGAAATTTTTTTAAAGCATCAGGTGTCCGCGCCGGAGGGAGATTGAGAACCACCCGTTCAAATGGTTCAAAACGTTCCAGCCGTTCAAGTCGTAAATCGTCAGGTCAACGAATTCTGTAGTCACAGGTAAACAAGGAGTTTCTATGTACAATGGACAAACCGTCGTCGATGTTCACGGCCACATGACCACGCCTGCGGTGTTTCGCCAGTTCCTGGCTGAAACCGTTTCGCAGAACACCCCCGGGCGCAAGCTCGATCTTTCCGACGAGCAGCTCGAAGCCGCGCAGCAGCGCCATTTGAAATTCATGAACGATCGGAATATCGATGTCCAGCTCATCGGCCCCCGTCCTATCGCCATGTGGCACTGGATGCGTCCGTTCCTGCAAGAGTACTGGGCTTACATGACCAATAATGTGATCGCACGCATCGTCAAGCTCCACCCCGAGCGTTTTCGCGGCATGGCGCAGTTACCCCAGTCCAAAGAGAAGGACACGCGCAATTGCCTGCCGGAGTTCGAGCGTTGCATCAAAGAGCTCGGCTTCGTCGGCGCCTATCTGAACCCGGACCCGGCCGGCGACAAACAGACGCCGGGAGTGCATGAGGAGTACTGGCACCCGCTCTACGACAAGGCGGTGCAATTGGATGTCCCGCTGATGGTGCATCCCTCGATCACCTACGATCGGAGACTGGAAATCATCCCCGCCAACTACCAGATGAACAATTATCTGGAGGAATTCGTCGCCATGCAGCTTTACTCGCATAGCAAGATTTTTCAGACCTTCCCCAAACTTAAGATCGTCATCTGCCACTGCGGCGGCGGCTTGAATCGCTTTATCCCGACCGACCACCATGTTGGCCAGGGTGATTTCAGCCAAAATCTTTTTTACGACTCCTGTGTATACGACCGCAATTATCTCGAAGCCGGGATCAAACAGCGCGGCGTCGATCAGATTCTTTTCGGCACCGAATCACCCGGCTCCGGCGGCGCCGTTCGTCCGGACACCGGCAAGCCCTCCGACGATATGATTCCGGTGATCGACGACCTGGGGTTTCTGAGCCCGGAAGACAAACTCAAAATCTTCCAGAAGAATCCGTTAAAGGTGTTCACGAAGGTGAAAATTTAGTGTGCAGGCTCGCAGTTCCTTGAACATCAACTTCGTTCCGGACTTCGCCCGACTGTCAATTTGCGGTGAAGCCGAATAATCTGATCTTTCGGCTTCATAATCCGTGCAATGAACCGGCCATTTTAAGCTCTGAAAAGCAGATCCTTCGCTTTCAGCTCAGGATGACGGATAATCAAGTTCAAACAACGCGCAATTGGAGAACTCAATGGCTTACAAAAATCTAAACAGAGCGATTCCCCGAATCGAAGGCGCCGATAAAGTCGCAGGCAAGATGCGTTATGCCGCGGATATATCATTCCCCGCCGCGCTGTCGGCGAGGATTCTGCGCACTTCGCTGCCCCATGCGCGCATTCTGGCCATCGACACAAGCAAGGCGGTGAAGTTGCCGGGGGTGCGCGGGATCATCACCGGCGCCGATGTCGCCGGCGTGATGGTCGGCTTGAGAATGAAAGACATGCCACTGTTGGCTCAGGATGTGGTTCGCTACGTCGGCGAGCCGGTCGCTGCCGTGGCGGCGGATAACGACGAGATCGCCGAAGAGGCGTTGAATCTGATCGACGTTCAATATCAAGATCTGCCGTTTGTCACCGATCCCCTCGAGGCGATCCGTCCGGGCGCGCCAGTGCTGCACCAGAACCCTGCCGGTTACAAAAACGCGCCGGAACGAGATACGGAACTCCCCAACGTGCAATCTTACGGCAAATGGTCCAACGGCGATCTTGGCGCCGGCTTCCAAAAAGCCGCGCGGATTTTCGAGCATACTTTTCGCACCCCGCTGGGTTTTCACGGCTACATCGAACCCCAAGCCTGCACGGTGCAGCTCAACGACGACGGCCGCGTCGAGATCTGGGCCTCGAACAAAGCTCCGTTCACGCTGCGCAGCCGCTTCGCGCGCGATCTCGGTCTCGACGAGGCTAAAGTCAAAGTTCATATCCTTCCGGTCGGAGGGGACTTCGGTGGCAAGACTTCTGTAGTCGAAGCGCCGGTTTGTTATTTTCTCGCCAAGAAGACCGGCAAGCCGGTGCGTATGGTGCTTGAGTACACCGAAGAACTGACCGCTATTTCCCATCGCCATCCCGCCGTGATCACGCTGCGCACGGGCGTCGACCGCGACGGCAAACTGACCGCCATGCAAGTCAGGGCGGTTTTCAGCGGCGGCGGCTACGCCGCGCTCAAGGCCAACGCCGAGGTCACGGTTCAGGGACCGCGCCGCGCCGCGAGTTATTACCGCATCCCGGCAATCCAGGTCGAAACCCTTTGTGTTTATACCAATCAGGTTCCCTGCACCCAGACGCGCACGCCGGGCAGTCCGCAGACGACCTTCGCGGTGGAATCGCACATCGACATCATCGCCCGCGAGCTGAGTATGGACCCCGTCGAGTTCCGCATGAAGAATTTGCTCAACGACGGCGACCCGACACCCTTCGGACAAAAATTAAAAGGCATCGTCGTCAAGGAAACTCTCAAGAAAGCGCTCGACACCGCCGGATGGAAAAAACCCAAGGCGAAAAATATCGGTCGCGGCGTGGCGGTTTACGAACGGCCTTCAGGCGCGGGCAAATCCGGCGCTGCGATTACGATTGAAAACAATGGCGGCGTCAGCGTGAATTTAGGCGTGCCCGACGTCGGCCCCGGCATTCACACCGTGGTGCAGCAGATCGTCAGCGAAGTGCTCGAGCTGCCCCGGGAACGGGTCAAGATCGTCGTCGGTGACACCGACAGCTCCCCGTACGATTCCGGAACCGGCGGCAGCAAATCGACCAACAGCGTCGGCACCGCCGCATACCAGGCGGTCAACGAAGTTAAAGAAAAACTCCTTGCCCTCGCCGCGGAGCGCCTCGGCTGCAAGCCTGAAGAAATACAAGCGGCGAATGGCCGTTACACCTCTCCCGGGCGCAAGGCGATGCCGTTCAGCGATGTGATCGCTGTCGCGCTCGAACAAAACGGCGCGTCAATCACACACCTGAGCGTCTACGAGCCATCGCGCGCGCCGATCACGTCTTTTGCCGCGCAGGTCGCCGAAGTCGAGGTCGACCCCGGCACCGGCCAAGTCAAGGTAAAAAAACTGACCACGGTGCACGATTCCGGCACCGTTTTGAATCATCTGAGCTACACCGGGCAGATCGACGGCGGCGTGATCACCGGCATGGGCTTCGCTCTGATGGAAGACAACTCCCTGGTCGATGGCAAAATGCTGACCGCCAACCTCGGTGAATTTAAAATGGCCACGATTGCCGACGTGCCGAAGCTCACAACTGTGCTCATGGAAGGCGCCAACGGGCCGATCCCCTACCAGGGCAAAGCCATCGCGGAGATCCCGAACGTACCCACCGCGGCAGCGATAGCGAATGCCGTCCAAGACGCTGTCGGCGTGCGCTTATTCGACCTGCCGCTCACATCGGAAAAGATTTACGCTGCGATCCATAACAAATAGATACCCTACGGTGCGGCCGATTTGTTTCGAGGTAGAGGGTAGGTTTGAAACCTGCCCCGCGCCTACTTTATTCTCTGTCTAGTACTAGAAAGAATGGTTGAAATCCCCCGCCTCAGACAAAGTGAAGGTTCTCCATGCCGGCCAACGCCGGCATGGAGGTTCGTTTTCGATTAGTTCAAGAAACCCTTGGATTCGAGCTGCCACCGGAAGGACGGGACAAGAGTTGGATCCCGGTCGACCCGTTCCGAACGGCGCGGCCTGGAGACGATGGTTGGTTAAAGCGAAAACATCAGCTTGCGCAGTCCCGTCACAGGAACTCTTAACCTAATCCTTCCATTTGCTCGCAGCGCTCTGTCACGCGTCGATATTCCTTTTAAAACAGTTTATTTTGAAGTGAAATTTGCCGACAGGAAACAAATACCCGTGAAAGCAATTCGTATTCACCGGCATGGCGGCGTCGATCAATTGCGCTACGAAGACGCCGATGCCCCTAAGCTGGATTCTCCCGAGGACGTGATTATTAAGCTCGAATCCGCCGCCCTGAACCATATCGATATCTGGGTGCGCAAGGGCTCGACCGGGATGGAAATCCCGATGCCGCACATTCTTGGCGCTGACGGTGCCGGCGTCGTTGTTGAGGTCGGCAGCAACGTGAAAAGCGTTAAACCCGGCGACAACGTCTGCCTTTATTCTTTCACCGGGTGCGGTAAATGCGAATTTTGCCTTTCGGATCGCGATTTCATGTGCATCCGGGTGAGAGCGCTGGGTGAACGCTTGGACGGCACCTACGCGGAATACGTAAAAGCAGCTCCGAAAAACTGCTTTCGGATGCCTTCCTATATGACGTTCGACGAAGCCGCGGCGTTCCCTCTCGTATTTGTGACTGTGTGGCGCATGCTGGTTGCCAATGCCCGATTAAAACCGGGCGAAAGCCTGCTCATCATCGGCATCGGCGGCGGCGTGGCCAGCGCCGCGCTCCAAGTGGCGAAACGGATTGGCGCGCGCGTTATCGTGACTTCAGGCAGTGACGAAAAAATCGAGCGCGCAAAGCTCTTAGGCGCCGATCACGGCATCAATCATCATCGGAGGAACTTCGCCGAGGAAGTTCGTCTTGTGACCGACGATCGCGGCGTGGATGTCGTTCTCGACAGTGTCGCAGGCGAAGTATGGCAGAAGAGCTTAACTTCTCTTGCTCACGGCGGCCGGCTGGTCACCTGCGGGGCTACCGCGGGCGGCGAACCCGACGACGATTTGAACGCGATTATTTCGAAAGAGCTAAAAATTTACGGCTCGACCCTCGGCAGCCGGGAAGACTTTCGCCAGCTTCTGAACTTTCTAGAAGTCGCGCGAATTCATCCGATCATCGACAGCAAATTCCCTTTGAAGGAGGCGGCATCGGCCCAGCGGCGCATGGAAGAAGGGCGGCAGTTCGGGAAGATTCTGTTGCAGAGTTCCCCGTGACGCGCTGGCAACCACGAGTAAGGAAATGGACCAGCGATGAGTACGAATCGTTCTAATCACCAGGGGTGGTTTTTCGCTTTGGGATTATTCCCGGCGATCAGACACAGAGAGTTTTCGACTCCCTTGAACTAAGCTTGGAAATTTTCTTGATGTAGCGCTAGGTAAAAAGACCATAGGTGTTCGACGACATGCTACGATCGCTGATGCCCGGCGCTGGATCGCGCGGGAGCTTCTCGATAGGGCTCAAAACTGCTTGAACTCCAGGCAGTCAACCCCTTAGAAACATTGCATTATGGTTGCGGATCGCGCAGAAAACCGCGGCGCATGAGTTGCTCGGCGCAGTTTTCCAAATGTCTGATCTGATCGCTGGTGGCAATGCGCAGCACTAGAGTACGCGCGCCGGCATCAGCGTAGGCCTGGATCTGATCTATCACATGCTCCCAACTGCCCATCACGCAGATCATCGCCTTGGCCACCGCTTCGTAGGGCCGGTTGTAATATTGCGACAAAAAGATCCGGCCTTCGCGGATGGCGCTGTCATCGCCGGCTGCAAGGGTGAAATAGAGTCCGGGCTCGATCGCTTGAGGATCACGCCCGGCTTCGGCCGCATAGGAGCGAATTTTTTCCAGGCACTCTCCGTAGATCTTTGGATCGGTGATGTTGTTGAGCCAGCCGTCGGCCATGCGTGCGACCCTCTTCAAGCCCGGCTCGATGTTATTGGACGCAAGCCAGATCGGCACGCCGCCGCGTTGGATGGGTTTCGGCTCCACCGTTACGTGCTCGAAGCTCGAAAAATTACCCGCGTATGTGACGTCGTTTTCGCGCCATAGCTTGCGAATGATCTGAACCAGCTCTTCGCTTATTTTGATCCGTTTGGCCGGATCATGACCGAGAACCCTATATTCATGTTCCTGCACCGGATCGTTGGGCCGGCTGTATCCGATGCCGAGATCGACTCGGCCGCGGCTAAGCCAATCGACCGTGCCGACCATATGCGCGACCAGGACGGGATTTCTGAGCGCGGCGAGATAAACCGCCGTGCCCAAGCGAATGCGCCGGGTCCGGGCACCGACGGCGGCGAGCGTCGTGAGCGCGTCAAGGCGCGGCTTGGCCACCACACTATCGCCGACCCAGACCGAGTGAAAGCCGAGCGCCTCGGTACGTTCGGCCAGATCGTAGATACTGCTCGGTTCAGACCTGCCGGAGAGGATCACTTCCCGGGTGGGCAAAAGGATGCCGAATTTCGTTTGCGACTCGCTCATCTTGCAATGTTGAGGCGTGAGAAGTGAGAAGTAGGACCTTATAAACTCGGCCTGTTCACCGCTCACTCCTCACTTCTTACTTTTTTTCTCATCCGCGCCGCGGATCAGTCGCGCGACATCATACTCCATGATCGTTTCACCGCGCTGATTCTTCACCCACTGGCGATAGCGCACGATGCCGCCGCCGCGCGCCGGCACCGGCTTGGTGTCGAGCACTTCGATCTCGACTTGGATCGTGTCGTTGATTTTAACTGGACCAAAGAGACGCATCTTGTCGAGGCCGGCAAAGGCCATACCGGTGCCATGAATGAGCCCGGTCTGCACGGTCAATCCCTCTGCCATGCCGAAGGTCAGGCTTCCGGGCGCGATGCGATCGCCGTAAAGGCTTTCCTTGCGGATATACTCCATGTCGAGAAACAGCGGTTCGGTAAGTCCAACCAGCGTGACAAACTGCAAAATGTCATGCTCGGTGATCGTACGCCGGTCCGTGGAATAGCGGTCGCCGACATGAAACTCATCGAATGTTTTACCCGTCATATAACCTTCTCTCTTTTTAGCTCCTCGACCGCTTTCGCGCTCAGGCCGAGCCAGTCTTTGAGAATCTCCCCGCTATGCTCGCCAAGCAGCGGCGGCGGGATTCTGACCGATGCCGGCGTCACCGAAAACTTCACCGGTATCCCCGCCATGCGCACTTTGCCGGCCGTCGGATGTTCGACTTCCATCAGCATATTTCGATGCAGCACCTGCGGCGCCTGAAAGACCTGATCGATGGTCTGCACCGGCGCGCAGGGTATTTCCGCTTCCGTCAGTAGTTTGAACCAGGTTTGATTATCGCGTTGTAGAAACGTCTCCGAGAGCAGCGCGATGAGTTCGGAGCGATATTCCACCCGCTTGGAATTGTTGGCGAAGCGCGGATCGTCAGCCAACTCGGCGCGTCCGACCGCAGAGCAAAAACGTTTCCAGATCACTTCGCTGGCAACTCCGATGACCAAATAGCCGTCGGCGCTTCTGAAATTTTGATAGGGCACGATGTTGGGGTGGGCATTGCCCCAACGCGCGGGTATTTTGCCGCCGACGAGATAATTACTGCCGACGTTGATCAGCGATGCGACTTCGGCTTCGAGCAGAGAAGTATCGACGCGCTGGCCGACGCCGATTTTCTCGCGCGCAAAGAGCGCCGCGACGATTGCCTTGCCAAGCATCAGACCGGCAACCAGATCGATGATCGCCACGCCAACTTTCACCGGCTCGCCGTCCGGCGTGCCGGTAATGCTCATCAATCCGCCCCACGCTTGAACGATGAGATCGTACCCCGGCCAATCGCTCATCGGCCCGTCGGCGCCGAAGCCGGTCAGCGAAGCGTAGACCAGTCCTGGATTTTTCTCGCGCAGTTCCTTTTCGCCTAAACCAAGCCGCTCCATGGTGCCGGGGCGAAAATTTTCGATGATTACGTCTGCTGCCGTGGCCAATTGCCGCAGTAGCTCGACGGCCGCCGGCGACTTCAAATCCAACGCGAGACTCTTTTTGTTGCGGTTAATGCAAAGGTAATAAGCACTCTCGCCGCCGGCAAAGGGCGGCCCCCAGCCGCGCGTATCGTCGCCGACACCAGGTTGTTCAACCTTGACGACTTCCGCTCCCAGGTCGCCGAGAAACATCGAGCAGTAGGGACCGGCAACGACGCGCGTCAAATCGAGCACGCGCACGCCATGGAGCGGGCCATTGTAGGATCGATCATGGTTCAAATCGTTCAACCGCTTTGCTCCGTTCAAGCCGTTCAAAATGTATCGCAATTGCCGTTAAAGAAATCGACTCCCGTTCCACCATTCCGGCGCATTCCGGAATCCAGATTTTTTGATCCGGATCTTGGAAAGAGATTATGCTGCATCATTTAAAGTCGATGCCTTTTGTCTTGAGAATTTCTTGGAGCGTGTCGACTCCCGCCCAGAGACCCGGCATGCCGCCGGGAATCGCCGCGACCTCCATCGCCTCGAGCACTTCCTTGGGCGTCGCTCCGAGAGTGAGCGCCCGCTCGCTGTGCAGACGAATGCCGCGTGGCCGGAGCAGAGCGCAACAAATGCCGACCATGATCAGCTCTTTAGTCTTTCGCGGCAGCGCACCCTCGCGCCCGAAGGTGCCGTCGACATAAAGCCCTTTGAGCTTGTCGAAATACTCAGGGTCTAATTTGAAAATTACATCGTAAGCGCTGTTCTCCGAGCCCAGGCCGACTTTCTTGAAAGCTTCTTTCGCTTCATCCGCCATGTATAATCCTCCCCTAATCTTTTCGGGTGTTCTGCGCGATGACGACGTCGACCAGCGCCGGACCATTCTGTTCCAGCGCGCGCTTGATCGCCGGCTCGATGGCATCCGGTTCTTCGACCCGTTGGCCGTATATACCGAATGTCTCTGCGAGCCGAGCGAAATTCAGCTCGGGGCTAACGAGCTCCGCGCCCATCTCAGCGGCCATGCGAATGCGCTCTTCCGAGCCACGGAATTGATTTTTAACCGCCATGTAGGCGCGGTTATTGAACACGATCACCAACACCGGCACGCGATACTTCGCCAGAGTCCAAAGCCCTTGAAGGCCGAACATGCTGCTGCCGTCACCCAGACAGGCCACCACGCGGCGCTTCGGCGCGGCGAGCTTGGCGCCGATCGAAGCCCCCAACCCCCAGCCAAGATAGCCGCCCGATGAATTGGAAAAGTACGAGCGTCCCGGCGAGAATTGAAAATTCGCCATCAAGATATCCTTGCTGGTGGGACTCTCGTTGACGATCAAAGTGTCCTTTTCGAGCAGGCGGTCCATCGTGCGTGCCAAACGGGCCGCGCTGATCGGCGTACCATCCCAGCCTTGTTTCACGCGGGTTTCGAGCTCGACCTTCACCTGTTCTTGGGCTTTTTGAATCGTCGCCAATCTCTCTTCTCGACCGTTCGCTGAACCGGTGACTTTGGGATAGCTATCGAGGAGCGCGCGCAGCGCGCTCTTGCCGTCGGCGATAATGCCGAGATCCACCGGAAATACCTTGCCGATCTCCCAGGGATCTTCCTCGATGTGGATGCAGCGCGTGCCGGGCTTCATTACCGGATCGGGCAGAAAGCGATATTCGCGGATCAACCGGCAGCCGATGGCCAAAATCACATCGGGGTCGCCCCACACCGGCAAATTAAAAGACGGGTTGCGCTCGGCGATCTGGAAGCTCTGCGGATGGTCTGTGGGAAAACTTAGAAACGAATAGCGCGGCTCCATCACCACCGGCGCGCCGAGCATCTCGGCGAATTTGACCAGCTCCTCAGTGCCGCGGGCCTTGGCGATGCCGCTGCCGGCGACGATGAGCGGTCTTCTCGCCTTGGCGAGCATTTGCGCCGCCTCTTCGAGCGCCTCGGGATCAGCGGCCACCCGCGGCGTGACCCGCGAACGTTCCGCCGCGGGATTCTTGACGTCGATGGGGTCGCCGAGCAAGTTGCTCGGGAGAGCCAAATAAACCGGACCGGTAGGAGGCGTGGCCGCGACTTTGAATGCGCGATTTAAAAATTCCGGGATGCGATCGGCGCGATGAACTTCCGCGCTCCACTTGGTGAACTGCTTGGTCATCTCGACCAAATCCTTGCCTTCGGTGTGCGAATCGCGCCCAACGATGCGGGTATCCACATGGGTCGAGGTAACCACGACGGGAGAGCGGTCGCGAAAGGCATCGTACAACGCTCCCACCGCGTTGCAGGAACCCGGCAGCGTGCTTACTTGCGCGATCGACGGCCGGCCCGTAACCCGAGCGTAACCGTCCGCCATGGAGACCACACAGGTTTCGTGCAGTGCCAGCACGAAGCGGACCTTTTCCTGATCGGCGATGGTGCCGATAAATTCCTGCCCGCTGGTGCCCGGCAAGCCGAAAACATAGTCGACACCATGGTCCACCGCGACTTCGAGATAGGCCTGCGCTGCGGTTTTTTGCATGCCGCCATTGTCAGCCATGTTCAATATCTCCTTTACTCTCCGTGTCCCCTGTACGCTCGATGGCCCCGTTCAAATGTTCCAATGTTCAAGGTTCAAGGTATAGTTCGGTCGCCAAGTCGCATTTGTTCCAGTTGTCATAACCGAAACCTTGAACTTTGAACGCTGGAAGCTTGTCCGGCAGTTAGCCCTTTATTGATACAACCGGTCGATAAAGCCGCTGTCGTCCAATTCTTTTAGCAATGAAATGTTCATGATCCGTTCCGGCGGAACATTCGCCGCCTCCGGCCGGTCCTTCGCCGCCAGTTCCAATAGCGCTTTGATTCCCTGCGCCGTCGGATAGGGTTTCTTGGGGACGATCTTGTTGGCGAAATAATCCCAGGTGGCGCGGACCGCTTCCATGTCGTTGGTGCGCATGTACCTGGCGATAATCGCCATGCTTTCTTTTTTCCGCGTTTTGTAAAAATGGATGCCCTCGACAAACGCCTTCACCAGCCGAAGCGCCGCGGGGCGGTTTTTCTTGATAAATCTTTGGCTGCTCGCCAAACCGGTGATCTGGTACTCCGCTCCGAGCTCGGACATATCCATTAGCACGTTCATCCCCTGCCGCTGGGCAATGGTCGTAATCGGCGGCAATAGAATGGCTGCTTCGAGCCGTCCGGCGCTCATCGCCGCCAATCGGGTCGACTGCTCGCCCAACTGCAGGATCGTCACCTCGCTCGGCTCGATGCCCATGCGTTTGAGCGCGAAGCGGGCGGCAATATCCGGCGCAGTACCGAAGCGATTGACACCGACTCGCCTGCCCTTGAGCTGCTCGGGTTTGGTGATCTGTTTCACGGTGACCACCTGAAAGGCAAAAGTGTTGACGATACCTGCGATCATCACTAGATCGCTGCCGCTCAAATGACTGCTCACCACCGCCGGCCCGGCCATCGCCACGGCCTGCACCTCCCCGGCGATCATCGAAGCGGCCGCCGTCGGCCCGCCGGGAATGAAGATCAAGTTGACATCGAGTCCGTTTTTCCTAAATAGCCCGGCTTCTTTGGTGATCCAAATCGGCGCGAAAGCGCCGGCCTGGGCACTGTAGCCGATATTCATTTTTTCCAGTTTATCTTGGGATCGAACAATCCCCGGCGCCAAGAACAGGTTCACAACCAAAATGCTGTAAAATAGTAAGCGACCTTTCATTAAGTCTCTCCAAGTCCAATTTTGCTATTCAACAGGTTATCGGGCCAGGCCTCCATGCCTGCCCATTCCAAGGAGGCAACCACAGCGGGCCACCTCAACAAAATTTTTTCTAAAACAAATCGCTGCTTTCTAAGAGGTCATGTCAAAAGCCCGAAAAGATTCCGCGCGTTCTCCCGTAGCAATTTTTCCTTCACGCTATCTTTGAAACCCATTTTATCGAAGCTAACCAACGCCTTCGCCAAGTCTACGTACGGAAAATCAGTGCCGAATAACGCTTTGTCCTGCAAGCGGCTGCCGATCGCCTTTTGAAAAACCTCCGGCAGTTGTTCGGCGAGATAGCCGGAGGTATCGACATAGAGATTTTTTTTATGGGTCACCACCCCGATGGTCTCTTCGACCCAAGGCCAGCCCGGATGGGCGGCGATGATTTTCATTCGGGGAAAATCCCTAGCGACGGCGTCTAGATGAATCGGCCGGCCGAAGTCAAGACCGATACCGCTGCCGCCCTCGGTATTGGCGCCGAGCACGGTAAACCCGACGTGGAACAACGATGGCTTGCCCCCCGCCTGCAAAACCTCCCAGATCGGATAATATTTTTTATCACTCGGATAAAAACCCTGATCAGGGGGATGAAATTTAAAACCCACCACCTGCGGATTTTTGATAAGCTCTTCGGCGTAACCCGCCACCGCAGTCAGGTCCTCGGCGTTGGTATCCAAGGACGCGAGCACGCCGGCGAATGCTTTCGGATAACCGGCGACCAGCTCGAGCGCGTGACCATTGGTATTGCGCCCGCCCTCATGAACCGTGGACGGATGCCAACCAATCAGCAGCGCCTTGACATCATGCCGCAAATACAAATCGGCGAAGCCTTGCGCCGTCTGCGGCACTTCGCTCAAGTCCCGGCGAAAATAATTGCACGCGTCGGTATCAAGGCCGCGCGTGCTTGGGTGTACGTGAACGTCAATGGCGCGCATGGCCGCTCCTTTCGACAAAGGCCGGCGCCCAAGGATTTGACTGACGGTCTTCGTAAAACCTTTGCCCTTGATCGGTCACGGCGTGCAGCTGCTTTGCCACGCCGTCGACGGCCTCCATACTCGCCCCCGCTTCGAGATCGTTGGTCTGCCCCGGTTTTCGCCCGCGATCGTTTAGAAAGGCGATGTCGAAACCCATCACGCCGAGACCGAGAACCCCGACGGTTTTGATCGCATCATTCATGTGCTTCTTTCTCTCAAACAACTAAACGAGATTCTCCACCAGCGCCGCCGGTTGAATATCGCGCGCGCGAGAGTCTTGCAGCGCCACTTCTCGCAATATGGAATTGATCGAATTCTCTGAAGGCGTCAAGGAAGAAGTGAATTCCGCCGCAAACAACCGATAACATTTCTCCACGACCTGCGGCGTCTTGGCGAGCGCCGGAAGCCAGCGGTTGATCTCTTTGATGGTTTGCTGCGGCTGGCTCTTGAAGAGTTGCACGCTTTCGCCGTAAATCGCAACTATTTTGCGCACCAACTCCGTGTTATCGCGCAGAAATCGACGGCTGGTCGCAAGCGGCACCCAATGGCAGTCGAGTTCCAAGCTGTCGGCAATGACGCGCAAGCCTTCGGCCTCCGCCAAAAATGCCTTCTCCGGCGGCAACAGAGCGGCATCGATCTGCCCTTCCATCAGCACGTCAAAACTTCTGTCGTTGATACCCGAATCGACAACTTTCAAGTCCTTGCCGATCGCGAAGCCCCACTTTCTTAAAAGAGCGAGCATGACCATTCCTGCCATCCGCCGCGGCTGATTGATGCCGACGCGCTTGCCCCTGAGGTTCGCCACCGTGGCGATACTCGGATGTGCCGCCAAATAAAAAACCGGGCGATTGAGCAGTCCCGCGACGATGACTATATCACTCCCTTCGAGCACGGAAAAAACCAGCGAGGGCGCGTTCGGAGTACCGATGGGTGTCGCTCCGGAAACGATGTCCGGCACGGCCCGCTCTTCGTCCCGCTGATTGACGATTTCGACCGGAACTTTTTCCCGTTCGAAAAGACCCGCAGCCTGGGCAACCAGCGGCAGAAAACGACCGATACTCGAAACTCCGATGCCGATTTTGATTGGATCCATAGAGTTTTTATAAAGCGGCAATTGTTAAACCGGTGCGGGCTCGAATCTTGCAAATAAGGTGTCCCACGCTCCGAAAAGGCGGACCGAGATCTCAATGATCAGTGCGGTGCGATGAAAATTATGCATTTCGGTTCCTTCGTATACGCCACCGGCGGTTTTTCGCACTAACGCTAGCCTTACTTTGCGGCTAATGTTCCTACTGCCGCATCGACCAATAAATTTTCTCTGCCGCCAGCGGCAATTCGAATAGCCGTACGCCGCAGGCGTCGGCGATGGCGTTCGCGATAGCCGCCGCCGTCGGGACATTGGGATTCTCCGCGATCGCTTTGCCGCCGAAAGGCGTCGGCCCGGTAGGGCTCTCCACCAAGACCGTCTTCAACGGCGGCACGTCGGAGATACACGGAAGCTTCGATTCGCCTAAAGTCAACGTAGCGATCTTGCCGTCGATCATCGGATTTTCTTCCATTGTAGCGAAGCCGAGGCCGGTAATAATGCCCCCTTCGATCTGGCCAGTAAGCGTCAGATGATTAAGAACAGTGCCGGTGTCGTGTGCGGTGGTTAAGGTTAGAATCTTCACTCCTCCGGTGGTCGGATCGACCTCGACCTCGGCGACTTGAGCGGCAAAGCCGGTCACTTTGGGCATGTCCTTGGGGACAAAATTAGTCAGATGAAACACCGGACCGCCGTTTTCTTTTACCGCCAGGGCAATCATTTTTTCGGTCGTTGTCGACTTCTTGTTCGGCGCCACGAGTTTACCACCCTGTTGCCGAATCTCCTCCGGCTGACAACCCAACTCCCGCGCTGCCAAAGCGATCAATTTCTCGAGCACCTCGTGCGCAGACTGATTGACCGCGTGGCCGGAAGTGTTGGTCTGCTTGCTGCCGCCGGTGCCGGGATCGAAGGGCAAGCTATCCGTGTCTTTAAAAATCACGCCGACTTTTTCCGGCGGTAGTCCGAGAGTCTCACAAACCATCTGCTGGCTGACGGTGTAATAACCCGGCCCGACATCCGGCACGCCGGTGAGAATATTGACCTTGCCGTCTGCCTCCAGGGTCAGCGCCGAACTCGCTTTTCCTTCCGGCGTACCGCGATCGTAGAGCGCGATCCCCCAACCGCGATTTTTCTTGGCGCCGGTCTTTTTCCAACCGGAAGCTTTGACGATGCGCTCGAGCACTTCACCCATAAGAATGTGACTCCACTTTTCGCCCATGGGATTGGCATCACCGTCATGCAGAATATTTTTTCGGCGCAATTCGAGAGCATCGATGCCCATCTCCTTGGCGATGATGTCCATCTGCGATTCGAACGCAAAGACCACCTGCGGGCTGCCGGGCGTGCGTGTCTGGGTACACGGCACTTGATTGGTGTATGCACAAAAGGTTTGCACGTCGATGGCCGGGCAGCGGTACATGCTGGCCAGGCGCCGGCCGCCGAGAACGGTCACTTGCGGATTGGCTTTTTGCGAGCCGTAAGCGCCACCGCTGAAGTAGATATCGCTCTTGACCGCCAGCAGCGTGCCATCCGCAGCGACGCCGGTTTTCAAAGTGATCACCGAGGGGTGGCGGTGTCCACCGATCAAGATTTCTTCGCTGTAATCGAGCACTAACTTCACCGGCTTGCCGCCAGCGGCTTTAGCTAGATAATAAGCGATCGGCACATCGATCAACGACGCCTTGGCGCCGAAGTCACCGCCGACGTGGACGATATGAACTTTGATGTTTTCTTTGGGCACGCCGAAGTCCTGCGACATCTGTTCGCGCAAACCCCAGGGCCCTTTGTTCGACGCCCAGACCTCAACGCGACCATTAGCGTGAACCTGTACGGTGCAGGCGCAGGGCTCGATGTAGCCATGATGCGACAGCGGCGTGCGAAAGGTATGTTCGAAAACTCGCGCCGACTTTGCGAAGCCGGCTTCGAGATCGCCGTTCTTCCATTGCACGTAAGATTGCAGATTGTGGCCGGACATCCCTTCCGGTAACTTTGGAGTGTTTTTATATTTGTTCCGATCTTCATGAATCAACGGCGCGCTCGGCTTGAGCGCTTCCACCGGATCGTCGACGTACGGCAGTTCTTCAAACTCAACGTCGATCAAACCTATCGCTTCATCGGCGATCGCTTCGCTGTCCGCCGCCACCGCGGCGATGGCGTCACCGCCCATCCGCACCTTGTCGTAAGCAAGTACCGGCTGGTCCTTCACACGCGTGCCGACATAAATATCTTTCACTTCCGCGCCGGTGAGCACTGCACGAACGCCTTCTAACGCCTTGGCTTTCGCCGTGTCGACTTTGACGATGCGCGCATGCGGCACCGAACTGCGCAATACCTTCGCCCACAAGAGATCGGGAAATTCCAAGTCGGCGGCATATTTGGTTTGTCCGGTAACTTTGCCATACCCTTCGATGCGCGGCAGCGCTTTTCCTACGGTGCGATAAGCCAAGGTTCACCTCCAACAAGCGGTAATCATCGGAGTACTGAAGTAATAGAGGATTGGTGTCGGAAAGCATCGCTCCAATACTCCATGATTCCAGCACTCCTATCTTCTTATGACTCTAGGTTGTATAGCCGAGCGCAATTGTCCCAAAGAATCTTCTTGCGGCTCTCGTTCGACACCCCGTCCATCTCCAGGAACTCATCGACTCCTTCGGGAAAATCGGAGTCGCCGTGGGGATAGTCCGTTGAGAAAACGATATTATCGTTGCCGATGAGATCGATGGTCATCGGCAGTTCCTTTTCATGCTCAGTGGAAATCCAGCATTGGCGTTTGAAATATTCGCTCGGTTTCAATTTTCCGGAGGTTGGAAAGCGACCCTTCGCCATGGCGTTGTCCATACGGTGCAATAGAAACGACACCCAGCCGCAGTAACATTCCAAGAACGCCAGTTTCAATTTCGGATGGCGCTCGCACACCCCGCCGCCGATGGTGTCTACCATCGCCATCATATTCTCCAGCGGATGGGACACCACATGGCGCAAAAGCAGATTGTCGCCGAAACGGTCGCCGATCTGCGGAAGCTCCCCGGCGGAAGTCGCGGAATGAAAACCCAGCGGCACCCCGAGTTCCTCCAGGGCCGACCATAGCGCGTCAAAGTAACGCGAATGCCATGGCAGATTGCGCAACGGCTCGGGCCGAACGAATGCGCCGACAAAACCCAGCTTGCCAATCGCGCGCCGCGCTTCCTTGACCGCTTCATTGGGATCATGCAGCGCGATCATCGCCACCCCTTTCAGTCGCTTAGGATCGGTCTGGCAAAAATCATAAAGCCAGTCGTTGTAGGCGTGGGCGATCGCGGCGGCGAGCTTGGGATCCATCTCGTTGCGCATCATGATGCCGAGACCGATGGACGGATAAAGCGCTGCGACGTCCAAACCTTCCCGGTCCATCGCCTGAAGTTGAGTCGTGGCGTCGAAGCCGCGCGCGCGGTAACCGGCAATTTCTTGATCAATTCGCGTCGCATCGAAAATCCCGCCTCGGTAGGTGGGCTTGTATCCCTGAAGAATCTTTCCGTCGATCATCACCATCGCCGAGCTGCGCGCTGTCGAGCTCAATATCTTTGGCGCCCGGTCACGCCACTCCGGGTCCATATAATTAACCCAGAGATCCGCCGGCTCACGTAGATGCATGTCGGAATCTAGAATCTTAAAACCTGATCTCAAGCGGCAACCTCTCTTGGTAATATTTTACGTCAGAAACAGTGAAATATTCTTACGCTGCGGAGTATCGCCGTAACGGCAATTGCTGTCAACCAAGACGAGACAGAACCGGGACAAGGGAGAACCGCAGCGATGGAGTATTGGAGTTATGTTTGAATCAATACTCCAACCCTCCAATCGATAGGCGGGAAATTCTTACATCAACTCGCGCACCAGGGATTTTGCAGTTTCCCCGGATATGCCGAGGGGGCGGCGCGCCAGCGGTCCGCCTTTTTCGAGGACGGGCTCCAATTGGTCCAACGCCAGCAGATCGATGCGTTTCCAAAAAAGTCCGATCGCGATTTCGTCGCCCCATTGGTAGCCATACTTCATCGCGGCGGCGAAATCGGTCGGATCATGATTCTTGTCTTCCAACTTGAACGTGCGTTGCTTGAAGAATTCGTGTCCATTTTCGTGATTGAACGTCACACATGGGCTGAACGCGTCGATCAGTGCAAAACCCCGGTGCTCAATCCCGCCCTTGATCAGTTCGACCAGATGCTTTACTTGGCCGGTGTAACCCCGTGCTACGTAGGTCGCGCCAGCGGCGATCGCCAGCGGAATTGGATGGATCGGGTTTTCCACGCTGCCGAACGGCGTGCTCTTGGTCGCCATGCCCTTGGCGCTGGTGGGCGACAACTGCCCCGTTGTCAGGCCGTATATTTGATTGTTCATCACGATATAAGTCAGGTCGACGTTGCGGCGCATGCTGTGCACGAAGTGGTTGCCACCGATCCCATAGCCGTCGCCGTCACCCCCGGTGACGATGACCTTGAGCTCATGGTTGGCCATTTGCGCCCCGGTGGCGACCGCGAGCGCCCGTCCGTGCAACGTGTGCATGCCGTAGGTGCTGATATAGCCGGGCAAGTTCGATGAGCAACCGATGCCGCTAATCACCATCGCCTGGTGCGGCAAAATACCAAGCTCGGCGAGGGCCTGTTTCAACGCCGTCAGCACGCCGAAGTCGCCGCAGCCCGGACACCAATCGGGCTCGGCCTTGCCTTTAAACTCCTTGATCGTTAAGCGCGCCCTACCTGAAGGGTTCTCCCCTGCTTTTGCTTTCATCTCGATTGCGGTTTCATTCATCATCAACTCCTTAAACCATGATTTCATGGACCGGAACATACCGCTGGGTTTGGCCCGCCAGAATCGCCTTGACCCCGTCGACTATATGATGCGGCATGAACGGCTCGCCGTCGTATTTACGGATGTGCCCGTCGGCGACAACCCCAGTCTCCGACCTGAGGTAGCGCGCGAATTGGCCGCTGTAGTTGTTCTCGACGATGATGAGTTTTTTACTCGTCGATCGTGCCGCCGTGATCGCGTCACAGTGCAACGGCACAATCCATTTGACCTGAAGCAGGTTCGCAATGACGCCTTCTTCTTTTTCAAGCTTCTCCATCGCCTCGCGAATGACGCCTTCCGTCGAGCCCCAGCCCAGCAATGTGACCTCGGCCTCTGCCGAACCCCACAGTTTGGGCGGCTCGAGCAGAGGCAGGATCGATTCCATCTTGCGCATGCGCTTTTCGTGCATGGCTTGGCGTTTGTGCGGATTGGTGTACTCGTCGCTGATCAGAACACCCTCCTCGTCATGATCATCGGTCGCGACCACATGTTCGAACCCCGGTGTTCCAGGCAGCGCGCGCGGCGAGACGCCATTGTCGGTGATCTCGTACCGTTTGTAGCCGCCGTTGAGCGGAGGAGTCGCGCCGTTGAGGCCGATGACCGCACCGCGGTCAATTGGCACGTTGAAATCCAACTCCGCCGGGTCGACGCTCGAACGACCTTCCGAGAGCAGCAAGTCCGACAGGATGATGCCGGGGCATTGAAACTTGTCGACCAGGTTGAAAAGTTGGGTGACGGTTTTAAAGCAATCAGGGATGGTCGTCGGCGCCACGATGATGCGCGGATAGTCGCCTTGTCCGGCGCCCAGCACTTGCCAGAGATCACCTTGCTCGGTCTTGGTCGGCACACCGGTGGCCGGCCCGGCGCGCTGCACGTTGATGCAGACGAGCGGTATTTCCATCATCGCCGCGGCACCGAGCCCCTCGGTCATCAAGGCGAAGCCGCCGCCCGAAGTCGCGCACATGGCGCGGCAGCCGGCATGGGCCGCGCCGATCGCCATATTGATGACGCCTATTTCATCCTCCACCTGCCGCACGATGATGTCCAGCTGCTGCGCGTGCCGCGCCATCCAGTGGAGCACGCCGGATGACGGGCTCATCGGATAGGCGCAGTAAAACCGCACGCCCGCCGCCGCCCCACCCATGGCTAACGCCTGGTTGCCCTCGAAGAACGCCAGCTTCCGTCCCGTGTCCGGCAGCGAAACCGGTAGCGACTTGAATTTCCTGTCGGCGTAGTCGTAACCGGCGCGCGCTACTCTGACATTCTCAGCGATCACCGATTGGCCCTTCCTCTTGAACTGCAAGGTGAGGATGTCTTCGAGGATCTTGAATTCGACGCCGATGAGCCGCAGCACGGCGGCCAGGGCGATGGTGTTCTGGACCAAGTCACCCCGAATATTCGGCGCCAGTTCTTTCACCGAGAACGGACAGAGCTGAACCCCGGCGGCGACTTCACCGGGTTTGATCTTGTCGCCGTTAAAAAGAACGGCCGATCCCGCTTTCATGAGTCCCAAATGGCGATTCATGGTGTCTTGATTGAGCGGTATCATCATGTCGAGCTTGTCCCCGAAGCTGAGCACGGGCTCGTCGCTGGTGCGCAAGGTGAGGAAAATATGGCCGCCACGAACGATGGATTGATAGGCGTTGTAAGCGTTCAAGTGGAGGCCGCGCCGCACGAAGATGCGCGCCAGAATATCGCCGGGCGTGGCGATTCCCTGGCCGGCGGCGCCACCGATTGCAATCGAGAGATCGACTTTTGCCATGAAGAACTCCCTTCCAGCTCATTTCGTTGCACTGAAATTACCCGCTAGAACTTTTTTTAGAATTCCGTTCATCTCTTCCGCGGAAAAGGCCCTGAGCGTTTGCGTGCGAATATTGCCGAGCGAACCCATGCTCATCGCAAAAGCCGTCATGGTTTCGTCGTCCGGCGACTCGGCGGTGAAAACCGCATCGAAAGCGCCCATGGTCCAGTAGATGTCCTTGATTCGGACACCGAGACGGGCTGCGGCGCTGACGAGTGTTTTGGCCCTCTCCGTAGTCTGGCGGATTTGACGCACACCCTGATCGGTAAAGTTCACGAGCGCGATGTAGGTAGCCATAGGGAACCTCCTTTTCGCCCCGCAAATTAAAAAAACCGGTCAACACCTTGCGTGAACACGCGGAATCGACCGGCTTGATTGTTGGATACCTCGTGACGATCACATGGCGCTCATCGCTGCGAAGCTTTAGATCACGATGCCGTCCCACAGATGAGGTACGTATTGTTGTCTAGGAAAAGCTACCAACCTCGACAGAGGCTGTCAAGTTACTTTCTGAATTCCCGCCTCCAGCGGGCGCCGACAACCTTATCCAACGCTCGGTTTTTTTGTTTGGCATACGTGCGAGATTTTAGTAACGAGTGTATGGTTGTCAAAGCCGACGGCAACGAAGTGTCATCATCAGGAGGTTCTATGTTCGATTTCCTATTCCCGAACCATCCCTTCGGCGGCCACACGCTCAGATTAGTTGCCCAAGCGCAGCAAGGCGGCGGCGATGTATTCGACATCGCCCGCGCGATGAAAGACGTCGATGTCGGCGATAAAGATGCTTGGGAGCGCGCCTGGTTGGAACTCGCCCAGAAAACTGAAAATCGAGCAAGGGAAGCTCTCGCGGCTGGAAGACAAGGCACGGCGCGACAATATTTCTTTCATGCCAGCAATTACTATCGCATGTCCGACGTTCTGCTCACGATCGCCGAAGAGCCGAAACGCTGTGAACGTTTCATTAAGGCGCGAGACAGTTTCCGCGCCGCCGCTAAACTCAACGACGCCAGGATTGAAGTCATCAGCGTGCTCTGCGGCGACGAAGAGTACGACGGCTACTTCTGCCACCCGGCCAACCCCAAACCCGGCAAGTGGCCGGCGGTATTGTTTCTCGGCGGTGCCGACGCCTACGCCGAGGAAATCTATTTCGGCGGAAAACAGATGCTGGACCGCGGCTGGGCCATGCTGCTGGTCGACACGCCGGGACGCGGCTCGTCTATTTATCTCAAAGGCATCAAGACCAGGCCTGACTACGAAGTCCCGGGCAGAGCTTGTATCGATTATCTCGTATCCAGACCGGAAGTCGATCCGGGCCGCGTCGCGCTGCTCGGCATCAGCATGGCGGGCTACTACGCGCCGCGCGTGGCCGCGTTCGAAAAGCGTATCAAAGCGCTGGTTGCCTGGAGCGGCTGCTACAGCATCCTCGACGATCTCTACGATTGGTGCGTACACTTGCAACCGGTTTGTCAAAGGCTCTTGGGCGGCGTCAGCCACGAGGAGGCACGGCGTTTGCTGAAGGAGTTCACCATGGCGGGTATCGCCAAAAACATCACCTGCCCGACGCTCATCACCCACGGCGACAAGGACACGCTGATGTCCGTCGAAGGAGCCAAACGATTGTTCGCTGAGATCGGAACTAAAGACAAAACTCTAAAAATTTACGGCGAAGCGGACGGCGGTGGCCGGATCCATTGCAGCCACGATTACTGGGCGCACAATGTGCCGTTCATGCTGGATTGGCTGGAGAAGAGGTTGTGAAGATTGGAATGGTGGAGTACTGGAGTGATGAGCGCGGGAAAATACTCGTAAGCCGCGTCGCTGCCATCTTAAATCTTTCCAATTGCTGGAAAAATACTGGGGGAATGAGGTTTATATAAATGACAACCAATGGACAAAACAACAACTGGGACAAAGAAGTCGACGTTATCGTGGTCGGCTTCGGCGCGGCGGGCGGCATCTCGGCAATCACCGCTCACGATGCCGGCGCGAAAGTCTTGCTGATCGAAAAGATGCCTCACCCGGGGGGCATTTCGATTCTTTCCGGCGGCGGTGTCGCCTTTGCGCATAACGCCGAAGGTGCCTTTCAATACCTGAAACGCAGTTGCAACGGCACCACCCCCGACGACATCTTGCGCCGAATGGCCGAGGAAATGGTCGGCATGATCGATTGGGTTACCGAGCTTGCCAAAGTCAGCGGCACCGAGCCGAGCAAGACCGAGACCCGCGGTCACGGCACCTACCCATTTCCCGGCACCAACGATATCGACTCCATCAAGCTTAAAGATTTTCAAGCCTATTCGGAGTTTCCCTGGGCCAAAGGCCTGCGCGGCGGCGCGCGCCTATTCAAAGTGGTTTACGACAACGTGAATCAGCGGAACATCGAAGTGATGCTATCGACGCCGGCAAAGGAACTGACCACAAACCCCGACGGCGAGATCCTAGGACTGCTCGCCGAGCACGATGGGAAATCCATCCGCATCAAAGCGCGCAAGGGCGTGATCCTCGCTTGCGGCGGCTATGAGAATGACCCGGCGATGAAGCTGCAGCACTTCGAAGCCCAGCCGGTCTACCCGGTGTATCTCGGCAATACCGGCGACGGCGTCAAGATGGCGCAGAAAGTCGGCGCCGGGCTTTGGCATATGTGGCATTTTCACGGCGGCTACGGCTTCAAGTTTCCGGAATTGCCGTTTGCCATCCGCCATGTCTGGGCCGGTCCGCGCAACGAGAACCGAAAAATGATCTGGATCGCCGTCGATAAATTCGGCAAACGCTTCATGGACGAATATCCGCCGGCGCCGCAGGATACCGGCACGCGGCCCTTGGAATTTTACGACGCCGATATCCAGGATTATCCGCGCATCCCCTGCTATCTGATCTTCGACGAAGAGGGACGCAAGCTCGGCCCGATCGGTATTCCCATCGTGAATGACGAGCGCTACGACGCCAACTGGAGCCAAGACAATCTCGCCGAAATTGATAAAGGATGGATCAAGAAAGGTAACTCACTCGAAGACATCGCGGCGCAGATCGATGTCAACCCGAAAGTTCTACGGGAAACCGTCGACCGCTGGAACACGCTGTGCGGCGAAAGCATAGACAAAGATCACAAGCGCCCGCCAAAGACCATGATGCCGATCAAAAACGGTCCCTTCTATGTGGTCGAAGCCTGGCCCATCGTAAACAACACCCAGGGCGGCCCCGAGCACGATGTCGAACAGCGCGTGCTCGACCCGATGAAGAAACCGATCTCCCGTCTCTATGTCGCCGGCGAGATCAGCTCGATCTACGGCCATCTCTACTTGGAAGCCGGAAATATCACCGAGTGTTTCGTCGCGGGAAAAATCGCCGGGCAGAATGCAGCGGCCGAAAAGGGTTGGGACTAACGTTTTGGGTGAGAGGCGCGCTCCGCCGCATCCTTCTCAACCCTATCGTTAGCTTTCAGTTTTGACCCGAAAGCTCTTCGCGCACGATCTTGCGCACTATCTCTTCCGTAAGGGGCTTCGCCGTCAGACCGAGATAGGAGTTCAGCGCATCGTTAATTAGGGTCTGATACCCCTTTCCGGTTCTCTGGGATTGAGCCTTGAAGCGCTCCAGAATTCCATCGTCGAGATAGATCGTGATGCGGGTTTTCCCAACCTGGGGAACTACCGCTCCGCGTTTGCCCTTGGAAAAGTTATACTCCTTCTTCATAACTCCTTCTTTCCTTCGGCGTCGGTTTCCGAACCGAGATGATGCGAACATTGTCGTCCCGAGGTGTCCAGACCACAACCATCAGCGAGCCGAACGTGTTCGCACCCAGGGTCACGAAGCGTCGCTCTCCCTCAGCCGATTCATCTTCAATCGTGACTGCCAAGGGATCACTCAAGACACCATCCCCTTCGGTAAGCGAGACACCGTGCTTCTTAAGATTTGCGGCATCCTTTTTGGAATCAAAGGTTGCTGTCACTAAGCAAGTGTATGCATAGAATGCATATATTGCAAGCTCGCGGTAGAGCTGCGAGGTGGGCCCGCGAATTGGAAGCTAACGCGTCGGCGCTGAGCGCCCGAGACCCGCGAGCACCGCAATCCTCGGGTCGCCCCCGCAGATCGACGTCAATCCGAAAGTTCTTCGGGAAACCGTCGACCGCTGGAACACGCTGTGCGGCGAAAGCACAGATAAAGACCACAAACGTCCGCCAAAAACTATGATGCCGATCAAGACCGGCCCGTTTTGCGTAGTCGAAGCTTGGCCGATCGTCAACAACACCCAGGGCGGCCCCGAGCACGACGTCGAGCAGCGCGTGTTGGACCCGATGAAAAAACCGATCCCGCGCCTCTACGTCGCCGGGGAAATCAGTTCGATCTACGGCCATCTCTATCTGGAAGCGGGAAACATCACCGAATGTTTCGTGGCAGGAAAAATCGCAGGGCAAAACGCGGCAACGGAAAAGGGTTGGGACTAACGACCGCGCTAAGCGGCCGAAGCAAGCGGCGAAGGTCCGTCTTCAGCACACGGTTAGCCGTCTTTTGATACGCGATCATGAATCACCTCTCCATACAAGGCTACCCTGCCATACTCTGTCAACGTATCCGCCAAAACGAGCGGGTGCGCCTGGGTCCGGCTACAAGCCGGCTAAAGTTCCCGCCCCAATGGGCGGCTGTAGATGGTCTTAACCGTCTACTTTGAAATCATCGTCACGATCATGATTCTGATTCGATATATATTCCGCGATCACCTCGTCGGTCACATTCCCGCTACTGCAGCAGAATTATCCCCGTGCCCACAGATGCCGACCCCAAAACTGCTTCTGCAAATGCGGAAATTCTCCCATCAACTTGTACGAACTCTTCCCCTTCAACCATTGGATCAACGACTGATTGTCACTTGCGGCGGTATCGACACGAACAGATGCAGATGGTCCTTCGCCACATGTCCCTTCAGGATCGTTATTGTGTTGCCGCAGATATCACGGATTATGTCTCTTACTCGTGTGCCACTTCCCCCGTCAACGCTGCCCGATGGTATTTGGTCGTCCATACCAGATGCAAATGTATCTCGAATACCGTGTGTGCTCCGCGTGATACTCTTCATCCGCACACACTACCACAGTATAAAAATGCTAAAGCGTGCTAAAGGGAGGGTTCAACTCAGAGTGAGTGAAGAAGCGAAAACGAAGGCCGTACATCAATGCGCAGATCTTCTGGAGCGAAGGCTGTTCCGTGGAACAGCTTGTCGCGCAAACGACCAGCCAGTTCGATGATATCGAAGTGATACTCTCGGCCCTCGATCGTCCAGGCCCTAACATGTCCGTCAACTGAGAAACCGAGTAAGTAGCGTACCGCTTTTCTCGACGGCAATTCCGCCTTGTTTTCGGAAGCAAGGCACTCGAGAACATTGAAGAGGCGGGCGATTCGAAATCTAGCGTTAGTTTCCGCCATGGCGTCATGAAGTAACGCCAATGCAAAGCTGTACGTTTCGTCTGCGCCCGCATGTGAAAACATCTTTGCAAAAAGCTCTGGCGTCTCCAACGCCATTACGCTGGGAATACGGGTGCGGCTTCCTTCATGCTCCGGTCGAACAAGACGATAGAAACCCTTCGATCCTGCCGCGTGAACGAAGAGAGCGAACGGTATGAACGGTTGAGCGGCAGGGCATGAAAGCACATGCCGCGCCATATCAAGACGCTGCCTGACGGACGCCTCCATATCCTTCGGATTGTCTACGTGAGGAGGAACACAAACAAGCGATACCACGGGTGAAGAGATCAGCCCACGCAATGTTGCGTCGAAGGCGCTTGGTACATCGAACGTCGCACCAAGTAGTTCGCGTGCATATCGAACCAGGAACTCAACCTGGTCGTCTGAGCCCAGGGGCTGAAGTGGAATAGCCATGAGATCGTCGTCAAACTGCACGACCTCGCGAAGAAACCCTCCAGAACACAGCTCATGCACCGCTGGTTGTCTGCAGAGAAACTGCTTTGCAGCGTCAGGAAGACCGAGGTTCTGCCAGGGGATCACGTTGCCTCCGCGCGTCTAAGACGGCTAACTATTAAGTGAACGATTTAGACTGCGCAAGCATTGGCCGCCTATTCCAAACAACTGCGTTGCTGATAGACAATAACATTTGCGCGCTGTATCGCTTAGTTCCTGCATGAAAGTCAAGATTTATCATCCCGGCAATTGCCGCTTGGAACCGGAACGAATGATCTTGCCGTGAATATTCCGTGGCAAGTCGGCTTTTATGGCGATCCGCCGCGGACACTTATAAGCGTCCAGATGTTGCGCGCAAAAGCTCAAAAGCTCGCGCTCCGTCACTTGTCCGAGAACAGCCACCTCAGCCTGAACGGCTTCGTGGGTGTCTCCAACTCGCACGCCGAAGGCCAATGCTTCGCTTACCTGCGGATGGAGCCGTAAAACATTTTCTACTTCGGCGGGTTCGACGCGGTTGGCGCCGACCTTGATAAAGGGACTTTTCCTCCCAACAACGTAAACATTGCCGTCATCATCGGCTCGCCCAAGATCCCCGGAGCGCAGATAACCGTCGTTAACATTCGGATTAGCTTGCAGCGTTTTGCGCCAGAGCGCCGGGCTCTTCGCGATGTCGAAAGTGATCTCGCCGATCTCGGGCGCAGGGAGCTCATGGCCTTCCTCATCGAGGATGACAATGGGAAACAAACCATCGATACGACCCACGGAATCGCGCGGGCCATTCAGGTTGAATGTAAAAGCCGGGTGAATCTGACTGCCCCCGTAACGCTGGCGGATCATCAGGCCGAAGCGCTTTTCAAAGCGGTGCGCCACCGCCGGCGACAATGCCGCGCTGCCCGAAACGCACATACGGACTGAGGAAAAATCGAGTTCGTGGCCGGCCGGAATACTCGCCAGCATTTCGAAAATAAAAGGTACCGCCCAGAGAATTGTCACCCGCTCCCGGTTGATCGCTTCCGCCGCCTTCACCCGCTCGAAGCGCTCTTGAACCACGATTGAGCAGCCGACAAATACCGGCATGATCACGTGGTTATTGATCGCCGACCCGCTGTTGTAGGGACGCGTCGAGAACAACACATCATCGGCGCGCAATTCATGCGCCGCCGCTCGCATCTCCGCACGGTTCAAGATCTGCCGGGCTGAACGTAAATACAGAGAAGGTTCGCCGGTCGTGCCGGAACTCGAAACTGCGAGAATGGGTTCATCGTCAAAGCTCCGGTGCCGCGCCCCACATTCCTGACGGTGTGGAAAACGAAACTGCTCATCCGGTCCATAGCGGAGAAAGTGCACCACGCTCGGGCAGCGGTGGCGAACCTCTGCCAAAAAGAAGTCGGATCCGGCGACCACACGAGGCCCTGCTTGTCTAAACAAGACAGGAATTTTTCCCGAAGGCAGCACGGGCAGAACCAGAAGTCCGAGCGCGCATGCGGCGAAAAACATCACGTGGAATTCGGGCGACGGCGCAATACCGATAATGATCGGATCACCGGGCTGGAGTCCGAGTGCTTGTAGATACGCCGCGCAGTCCTCGACTTCTTCTATAAGCTCTCTGTAATCGAGTCGCCTTTGCTCTCCGACAATTGCCGGCGCGGTGGCGCGCAGGCGCGCCCGCTCACTCAAAAGATCGTAGAGCAACTGAAGCCTCCGCTGAACTCAAGTCTTTCCCTGAACGCCTTCGATCTTGCGAATTACGAATTGCGCGATGGCAGACAGATCCTGGAAGTTTTCCGGCTTGACGTCGCCATCCTCGACGGAAATGGCAAATTCAGTTTCGAGCGCGACCACGAGCTGCAGCGCCCAAACGGAATCCATCAGCCCGCCGGCACCTAACTTAAAATCCGCAGAGACTGCGTCTTGCGCTCCTTCCGGATCCGTGAGGCGTTGCACGATTCGCGCAATGCGCTCAGAAATATCGCCCGAGCCCATTTTCACCACCAGGAGTCGCCTCGAAGCATGCGACGCCAAATCCGGGTGTATTCGGGATGCTCGTTCAGATACTTGGTGTAAAGGGCGCCGAATCCTTCCATGATTTGTTTCTTTACGGGAGCTACCGGTGGATGGATCTGAACGATGATGTTACCGCGCTTATCTGGCAACGTAAAACAAGGAAGCACCGGCGCTGCAAGCGTCTCCAGAAGCACCAGCGCCCGCGGTTCCAGAAAAAAGCTCCGGTAATCATTGCGTACCAAAACATCGGGCGATCCATCGGGCTGTCCTCGCACCGAGAGATGAACCACGCGGTTCTCCTTCAAGTGCCGGCGCGCGCTCAGTATTCTTTGCGCGTGATGCCAGAAATCGCCGCGAAAGTCGATCACTTCCCAGCGCGTAAAATCACCATGTCCCCAGCGCTCCTCGATGGATTCACTCTCGAGAGGATTGGCCCAACGGCTTACCGGAACACCCTTTTGAGCGAGAATTGGATCCACGAGCCTGTCCAAGCCATAATAGTGACCGGACAACAGCACCGCACCACCGCCTTCATTTAGAGCACTCTGTAAATAATCCGCGCCCTCGATCCGTACGAACTGCTCTGCCCGCCACGCCCAGTTTTCCCAGGCAAGTTCCAGGTGATCTTGCCAGCGGCGATACAAGAGATGGCTGCGCGATCGGCGGCGCACGTGCGCCGGATCATGATGCTTGCGCAGCAGCCTGCCTAAAAATCGTACGCTGCGTCCCGCGTGCGGATAAACTGCGAATACGCAAGCGATTGTCGCCAATGTGACTAGAAAACACCATCGCGGAGGTGTTCGCCGGGCAAGCCAACGAAGCGGCGGCACTTTATGGAAAACTCGGGAGAAGGAAAATCTCATCGGTGATAATCGAAAAATCGCTGCAACCGGGCGCTAGCTAGCTCAACCAACCACTCACCGCCTGTTAATCTGCTCGATGTACCCGTCGTCGTCAAGCTTCTTGAGCAACGTGTGATTGATAATGTTTTCCGGTTTGAGCGTGGCAACTACCGGGTCGGATTCGGCCATGAACTCGATCATCGAAGCGACGCCGACGGCATCGATGTAGGGTTTCGGGCTCAGAACTTTCACCGCAGTTTGATAGTGCTCCTCCGCTTTATCGACGCAATCGAGGAGGAGATGCTTTGCCAGGACTTGCTTCTCCCGCGGCTTGTTTTTGGGGTCGAGGCTGAAGCTGTTGCCGCTGACCACGGCACTTCGACAAAAAGCTCACCGTAATTGAAGGGTCGATTTTCATCAATAATCGCAACCCGCGCCGGTACCGCATCTGCCCAACGACTCAAAATGTCGTAAATCACTGCCTCACCATTCGTATTCAGGCGCTTCTAGCGCGAACGGCCAGTATGCGTCCTCTAAGGATGCACGTCCTGCGTAAACCAATCCAGCGGTACTTCCCTGCCCGCCCCCTGCGCTCTGGCGGCGTCATAGACTTTCTTGCCCACTGCCGCGAACTGGGCACCCAGTCCGATATTGTTCACAAAGCCGGTGATTTGATCGTCGCGCTCGCGTCCTTTGATCCGGCCTGCGAGCAAGTCCGGCAACGTCGGTAAAGATTTCCAGTCGATGCCGCGTTCCGTGGGATGATCGCGCAGCTTGAAATCGTCCCGCTCAAAGTGGGCCAGCGCCGAGGACGTCACGTTATTTTCGGTCGCATGGGTGTGCAACACTAGAGGCTGGCAACTCAGCAGCGCCTGGTCGTCAAATTCGTCGCGCTGCATGGCGCTTATGTGCATACCTTCTGCGAGCGCCCACTTACCGAGAAACGGCGTTCGAGAGTTGGTCGACGTGATGAGGATATCGACATCTTTGGCGGCTTCCTCGTAGGAGTTCACCGGCACGATTTCGACGCCTACCCGTGCGCTGGTTTCCCTGGCGAAGTTTTCACGGTTAACTTTAGTCGGGCTGAACACTTTGATGCTCTTGATCTTGCGCGCCTCGCAGACCGCCATGACTTGAGTCCCAGCCTGCCAGCCAGAACCGACTAAGCCGACCCTTTCCGCGTCGGGTCGCGCGAGGTATTTCGTCGCCACACCATTGGCGCCGCCGACGCGAAAGCGCTGCAGCACACCGTCGTTCATGATCGCCAACAGCTCGCCGTTGGCCGTGCTGAAGAGCATGACGATCCCCATCCAGCGATCGCCCGGCAATTTGGGCAATTTTTCGCGGCGCACGCCTCCGCCGGTGTTCCGCCAGGCAACGATATCCGACGAGAAGCGCAGCGCCGCCGTGCCGAAGTGAGGACAAGCACCGGTCATGCTTTTCAGATAATGCGCCATCGGTCCCTCGGCGTTTTGCGCCGCCGCCGTCGGCGAGTGCACGTCCGAGCGTGGCGCCGCCACGGCAATCCCGTCGCCCATTTCCTTGTATAGTATCTCCAGCGCCTCCATGGTGTCTTTCATGGTGAGCAATTGATCGATTTCTTCGTTGTTGATAAACAGCGGCATGATGGCCTCGTGAGTGTTGTTCGCGGGTCGTGATCCCTATAAACGGCGGCTTAGGAAGATTGATTATGGATTCTTGCCCCATAGCCTAGCAAAGAATCCTTCGTCGACCAGCTCTTGCACCAAACTATTGTCGAAGAACTGTTCGGGCTTGGCCCGCTTCGCCTTGGGATTTTTTTTGGCGATCTGATCGAGGGTCACCTGAAACGCTTGAGCTTTCACCAAGGGAATCTTTTCCATGAAATCGTAGGCGTATTGAAGGCTGCCCTCGAGCATTCCCGGATCGTTGATCTTGGTGTACTTGGCGAAAATCGCCTTGGTTTCTTCCTTATGAGTATGCATGAAATAGATCGCCCGGCCGTATGCGCGAATGAAAGCTTTGGCCGCCGGGCGATGTTCTCGTACCCAGCGTTTTGAAGTGGTGAGGCCGATATGCATAAAAGGAATATCTTCCTTTGCCAGGTTGGCGAGCATCTTCATGCCGGCCTTCTGTGCCAAATAGACCATCGGCTGCGACATCGGCGCGGCAAAAATGGTTTTCTTCGACAGTGCCGCGGCGAGCTCGGGCATGCCGCCGATTTGAATGAAAGGAACATCCTTGGCGGCTTCAAGCCCGTATTTGGAGAGCAACATGCGCATGCCAAAATCGGTGGACGCGCCGAATCGGGTAACGCCAACCACCTTGCCGCGTAGATCCGTAACCTTTTTGATTTCCGGCGCGGCCATGATGTAAAACGCGACCACGTTGGTGATGGCGCCCATCGCCACGAGGTCACCACCGTTCAAAGCCGCGTCGACGATCACCTGGCTGTTGGCGCCGGACAAAACGATGTCGCCTGCCAGGGTGGCCCGCGCCACCGTCGGCGAGCTGGCGATGTAAACCAGCTCCATGTCCAATCCCTCTTGTTTCAGCAACCCCGCATCGTTCATCACCCAAAAGGGCGAATTGAGCGCGCTGACTGCCGACCAGGCAATGACGAATTTCTCTCCTCGCGCAGAGTTGGGTAACGCCAGATTGATAAACAAACACAAGTAGACAGCTACGCTAGCAAGCCGCGCGTGAATCCTTTTACTGCTTAGCCAATTTTTTTGCATAGACACCTCATAGTTCAGGAAAACTTTGATCGATCGGAAGTAATCTCGCCAAATAGGTATCATCGCTGGACAAGACCGGTCAACCAGCGCAGTCAATTTCTCCCTTCTTAATCAGAAATGGCTGGACAAATGGCTGTTGGGTATCGATACTGGCGAGGCAAAGCGTTACTCTCCGAGTTCAACCATGCCTGTGCCCATCGCAGCGATCTTCGTAAGCTCCACCTGGGTGGATTTGCAACCCGAACGGGCCGCCGTTGAAAAAGCGCTCCATCGCTTCCATGAGGCGAAGTTTGTCGGCATGGAATATTTAGGCAGCCGCGATGAAACGACGCGCCGCGCATCGCTCGACGAAGTCGATCGCTCGCAGCTCTACGTTGGAATCTTCGCCGCTCGCTACGGGTCAGGGATCACCGAGGCGGAATATCGCCGCGCCCGAGAGCGCCAGCTCGATTGTCTAATTTATTTTAAAGCCGAAGACGCCATCGCGCCGGAGATGCGCGATGCCGACGCAGCGAGCGCGCAACGCTTGGCCGGCCTCAAAGAGGAATTGCGTCACCACACCGTCACGACGTTTTCGACCGCCGACGATCTCGCCGTTGAAGTCACCGCCGACGTACACCGCTGGCTGTTTGATAAATTTCTCAAGGAACGTTTGCAGCAGGAATCGGTCGGCGAAATTTTTAGCTCAAAGACCGGTGAGATTAATGCATCCGGCGCGGAAGCCTTCCGGCTCCAGGTCGGCTCATCGCTCGGCAGCGTCCTCTACGCGGCAGCCACGCCGGCACCGCGCCGCCGAACAACCCCGCTATTACCCAACGTCAGGCGCTTCCGCGGTTTGATCGATCGCACCATCGAAGTCGAAACCACGCTGGCGGCCCTGCCCACGGCGATACCCATCGAGATCCATGGCGAGACCGGCGTGGGCAAGACGGTGTTGCTGCGCACCATCGCGTATCATCCAAATTTGACCGGCAATCCCGATGGCGTCGTCTACCTCGACCGTGTCGGCGGCGAGCCCGCTGAAGACTTGCAGCAATGTTTGTACGAAAGTTTTTATGAAAGTGCGCCGCGGATCAAACCGCGCGAGGGCGAACTGCGCCAATTACTGCGCGAACCGCGCGCCCTCGTTTTGCTCGATGATGTAACCCAACCCCAACCGGAGCTTGAGTCGCTCTTCAACCTACTGCCGAATTGCTTGTTTTGCATCGCTTCCGAAGAACGACGCCTTCACGGCGAGGTTAAGGCGATCGCCCTCACAGGTTTGTCCGCCGCAGACGCGCTGACCTTGACCGAACGCGAGCTCGGCTCGACGCTTTCCGAAAAGGACCGCGCCGCGGCGCGCCAGCTCTGCGGGCAAGTCGATGGCATTCCGTCCCGGGTGATTTTGGCGATCGCGAGCGCGAAACAACAAAGCATTCCTCTTGCTGATTTCGGCACGGCCGACGAATCCACTCGATCTTCCGAACAATCGCTGCGGCACAATATCGAGTCACGCAATACTACTGAGCGGCGCGTTCTGGCAATGCTCGGCGTGCTCGGCGCATTCGTCTCCAAGGACGCCCTTGCCGCCTGCCTGCCCTCCGGGTCTCTCGAGGCACCGTTGGAAGCGCTCGTGGATGGCAAATTGATCCAGATCGAGGGCAGCACGATCTCGTTATTCCATGGTGTGGCAAACGCCATGCAAACTGTAACCGACGCGGACGGAACCTGGCTTGAAGCTCTGCCCAGATTGGCCAGTTGGTCTGAACAACATCGTGCCAATGCCGAAGCGCTCTTGCTTAACTCGGAAGTGCTTCAACGGGCCACCGACTGGGCGGCAAACCATGCCCAATGGCCCGAGGTTCTGCGCTTGGTGCACGCTCTCGAACCGACCTTGAGCGCCAGTGGTCGTTGGATGACGTGGGAGAAATTGCTTGACCTTGCCGCACGCGCCTCCGAAGCATTGGGTGATAGCGCGAGCCGTGCCTGGGCGCTGCATCAATTGGGCAGCCGGGCGATTTGCCAAGGTGAACGGGAGTCCGCAAATAACTTCTTGCAGCAGGCATTAGCCTTGCGCGTCGAGCTCGGCGACCATTGGGGCGCCGCGCTGACCCGGCACAACTTGGATCTCTTGCGGCCGCCCGTTTTACCCGGTGGCAGCAGCGCGCCACAGCCATCGGCGAAACACGATGGAGAAATCCCAACGGCTCGGTCCAAGCTAGCCAGGATTCCCCGCGTGCTTAAATTGACCGGCCTTGGAATCGTGGCGCTCGCCACCGGATTAGCCGCGCAAATTTTTTGGCGCCATGCGGCGATTCCGTTCAGGTTGGAATTCTCGCCGCCGAGTTTGGAGTTTGTGAGCGCGGCGCTCAATCAACCTAGCCCGGAGCAAACCCTGAGCGTCACCAATCCGGGAAACGCATCGCTGACCATCCGTAACGCGAGCCTTAGCGGCCCGAGCAGCGGCGCTTTCACTCTGATCGAAAACCGATGCGAGGCTAAACTGCTATCCCCTGGCTCTGCGTGCAGCGTTCGTCTACGCTTCACACCCGGTAGCACCGAACCAAGCACGGCCCGGCTGATCTTCAACGAAAGCGGCGGCGATCAAACCGCAACAATCGACCTGCGCGGCGGCATTGAATCGGCCCCCGAACCGACGGCCGCTCCGGTTTTGTCGGTACGGCCCGAATCGGTTGAATTCGGCGGTCGCGAGGTCGGCAACCGAGGGCGCATCGAGATTACCGTCATCAACAGCGGCAACGCTCCACTGCTGTTGGGCAAATCATCGATTGCCGGCAGCGCTGCCGAAGACTTTGCGGTGGCCCGCAACGCTTGCGCTAACAGGCCAATCGCACCGCAGGCCGAATGTGCCATCGATCTCACTTTTACTCCCCGCGCCGAGGGCGTGCGCGATGCCGCGCTGGTTTTAACCGCAAATGACGGCGCGCGCCAGCAAATCACGTTACGCGGCGCAGGAATTTCCCGGCCGGTCGGCGCGATCAGGGCGGAACCGGCCGAAGTGGGATTCGGCGAAGTTGATTTACGTCGGCGCGCGGAAGGACAAATAAATCTTGTCCATGGCGGCGCTGCCGCCGTTGAGATCGGCAGAATTGCAATCCGTGGCAACCAAGCCAGCGACTTCACCATCACCGCCAATGGCTGTCAGGGTATTACTCTAGCCGCAGGCAGACGCTGCCGGCTGATCGTAAGTTTTGCGCCGAGCGAGCCGGGCCGCCGCGAGGCGACCTTGATCATCGCCGACAACACCCCCACTGGCGAGCGCAGAATTCCGTTGACGGGTTTCGGCCGTACTCCAGCGGTGGCGCGCCTACAGTTCGATCCCGAATTCCTCGACTTCGGAGAACGCGCTCCGAATGCTCCGCCGTTGTTGCGCGGCGTTCTCGTTCGAAATAGTGGCAGGGTCGATGTGCGCATGGGCCGCGCGGCAATTTTTGAAGCTAATGCGCGCAATTTTTCGATCAATTCCAATAGTTGCCAGGCTACATTGAGGCGTGAAGCGAGCTGCCGGATCACCGTAGCTTACCGAGCGCTGGCGGCAGGGGCGCACGACGCCGTGCTACGCATCGAATTTGACCGCGCCCGACGCGACATTGGACTGCGCGGCCATGCGTCAGCCAAGCCAATTCCGATCGCAGGTTTCGCCCCAAGGCGGCTCGACTTCGGCGAGCAAATTTTGCGCGGCCGGGGCGGGAGCCGGGATGTTACCGTGCAAAACCGGGGAACCGGCGAGTTAGTCATCACCCGCGTGGAAATCAGCGGAAGCAACAGCTTCGCCGTGGCAAATCGCTGCACCACGCCGATCCGCGAGCGCGCCAGTTGCATGCTGCGCGTCAGCTTTTCACCGAGCACCCGCGGCCGCCAAAGCGCGGTTCTGCTCGTCGGCCACAACGCCGCCAACAGCCCTCAACGGATCCCTCTAAGCGGCGTCGGCGCTCTGCCTGCGACGCCGAACATCGACGTCAATCGCGAGCGCCTTCAATTTGGTGATCAGACGGCCGGCACCACCAGCGCAGCACAAACGGTGACGATCACGAGCACGGGAGCGGCGCCTCTGGCGATCCGTGCGGTCTCCATTGAAGGCCGTCAAGCTGCTAATTTTACGATGAGGGACGACTGTGCCAATCGGGTGCTTTCTCCTCGTGAGCGGTGTCAGATTTCCCTGCGCTTCGCGCCGAAGGCACAGGTGGCGGCCCGAGCTGCGTCAACAAAGCAGCGCACCGCTGCTTTGGTCATCAACCATAATGCTGCGCGGAGTCCACGTAGAATCACCGCCAACGGCACGGCGGTGATAAAACCTACGAAACCGGTAATTCCACGGGGTCTCAAGGTCGATCCCGATATCCGGGTTTTCGGGAGCGGCTGGTGCTGCACTAATGGTAGTGTTCAAAAATCAACACGCGCGCAGTGTGCCGAAAAGAAGGGAAGTTTCTTTGCGGACCAGCAAAGCGCTCAGAGCCGCTGCATTCCGGTCATTCGATAATCGCCGATCATGATGATTTGCGCTTTAACTTTCATGGATCGTGCGAGTGGTGCCGCGCGCATCCCACGCGCAAGATTTTCTTGCATTCGCGCGCGCGCTATTCTATGTTTGCAATAGTTTAGCGCGGATCAACTATGAGTCTTCGCAACCAAACCACCATCGTCGCCGTCGGTGAGACCCCAACGGATCGTTTAGGATCGAAACCGGGTGAGCCGCGCAAGTCCAGCGCCGAATATATTTCCTGGGCCATGCGCCTTGCCTTGGAAGAATCCGGTCTCAGCTTGAAAGACTTGCAGGGCCAGGGTCTCGGTGTCACCATTCCCACCGCTTACCCGCAACCCTTCTGGCCGGAGGAAGTCGCGGAAATTCTCGGCATCACGCCGGGATTCTTGCAGGGCGGCGCCACCGGCGGCGCCGGTGCCGTTTCACTGCTCGGCGGCATGGCTGCGGCGATCAATTCAGGGATAATCGACATCGCCCTGGTATGCGGTTCCGCCGCGCCATTCTCCGAACACTGGGGCGGCGGCATTCAACCCGGCGACATGCGCGATTGGGAAATTCCCTACGGCACCATGGGACCGAACAGCAAAATCGCCATGGTCATGCGACGCTATATGCACCAATACGGGGCGACGCTGGATCATTTCGGCAAGATCGCCGTTGCCGGCCGCTATCACGCGAGCTTGAACCCGCTCGCTTATCTGCGCAAACCGATCACCCTCCAAGACTACAAAGAATCTCGCCTGGTCGCCGATCCGGTGCGCTTGCTCGACTGCGTCATGCCGGCCAATGGTGGAAGAGCCTACATTCTCGCTTCTCCGGAGCGAGCGAAAACACTACGCAAGAAACCGATTTACCTAAAAGGATTTGGCGAACGGAGTAATCCATCCTACGGCCCGCGCGCCGGCTCCGATGCGCTTGTCATGGGGGTCAAAGACGCCGGCAAAGTCGCTATGGAGATGGCCGGCGTCAAGCATGGCGACATTAATTTCCTTGAACTCTACGACGATTACATCATCGTGGTTTATTTGCAGATCGAAGACCTCGGTTTCTGCGCCAAGGGAGATGTCAGTTTTTACGAGCGGACGGATTTTACCTTCAATGGGAAGCTGCCGATCCAAACCGGCGGCGGCATGATCAACTGCGGCCAACCATCGACTGCCGGCGGTACGCTGCATATCATCGAAGCCGTGCGCCAATTGCGTGGTGAAGGCGGCGACAGACAAGTACCGAACGCAAAGGCCGGGCTTGTCACCGGCTTGGGCGTGCTTCCCTACGGCAAAAACCTTGGCTGCTGCGCGGTGGCCATCCTCGGAAACGAAATGTAAGAATTTATGGCCGAAGTAGACGTTAGAAAACCGGTGCCCGCGATCACCCCCGAAGCCAAACCTTTTTGGGACGCCGCAGCGCAGAGCCGTCTGGTGATGCAACACTGCAAAGATTGCGGCGCTTGGGTGTGGACACCTCGACCGTTGTGCAACGAGTGCGGCAGCGAGCACATCGAGTGGACGCCGATGAGCGGCAACGGCGAAATTTATTCCTTTACCGTAATCCGCCAAGTGGTCGGCCGGGCCGCATCTCAAGCTTTCGCGCCTGACATCCCCTATGTCATTGCCTGGGTTGATCTCGACGAAGGTCCGCGCATGATCACGAACATCGTAAATTGCCCCGTTGAAGACGTTACGCTCAGCATGAAAGTCTCGGTAGTCTTCGAGCAAGCATCAAAGGACATTTGGCTGCCTAAATTCAGACCGGCCGTCGGTTGAATTCCCCCAGCGCACGCACGCCCGCGAAACCAAAAGCTTATCGCCGTCGCCCTGCACACCATGGCACATGGCGCCGTTAGCCAAGTAAACCTGCCTCGCCCAAGGAAGCGGCGAAGGAAATGTTTTATTTGGCGCGGCGCTTCGGCGGCGCCAATTTCCCGTTCCCAACGATGTTTCAGCGCCGCGATCACCAAGCTCTTGAATCGAAAGGCTGAAGAGACGATGTCTCCGGCAGCGCATCGATGCATAAGTGAATATTGGGCCGCATAGGGGCCGCTGGAAAATGGCACCACCGCCACCCCGCGGGTTGATGTGACGGAAGCGAACTTCACCTTTGGGCCCCTTCCATTCGACGTTATACATGGTCTGGCGCACCCCAGTGAAGGGAAGCACGCGCTCCACGGTAAAGCCCCTCAAGTATTTTTCCGCATACTGTTTGGCGATTTCCTTGGCCGGGTCCAACGAGACCGCTTCACCGGGACCGTACTCTGGATTTCCATTTGCGTCGCGATGATCTGAATGGCTTGGAGTACTGCTAAAAATGCAAATAATGAAAGCCAACGACTTGCGTGCAAAGCGACGATCGGTAATTTCATGGAACAAAACCTCCGCTACAGCGATGTCCCCCCTTCCATACTCGCGGCAGAACGCTAGTGTCAGGAAAGGTGGCGTCATCACTCAGTGCTTTTTTAGTTTTTCTTGTGTTGCTTCGACGACTTGGGTTAATCAAGGAAGAATATCCTTTGCTCTGGAGATTCCGATGGAAGAGATCCGTATCATCGATACCACCCTGCGCGACGGCAACACTAGTCTCTGGGCGCACAATATGACGACGGGCATGATGCATCCGGTCCTGCGCCCCATGGATCAGGCCGGCTTCGATGGAATGGAGTTCTTCGTCAGCGGCCGCTTCAAGAAAGTCGTCCGCGAGCAGCGCGATAATCCCTGGGACTGGGTACGTTACGGTCACAAGGAGATCAAAAATACCCGTCTGCGCTACCACGGCGGGTTGAGCAGTGGCTTTACGCTTACCCCGGCTTGCATTCCCCGTCTGATCATTGAGCGGGTGGTTCACTACGGCATCACGCTGACCCGGCTTTCCGATCCGTGGAACGATTATGACAAGCTCGGCAAGGAGGTCGCCGAGCTAAACACCCTTGGTATGGAATCGGTGGTCAACATCATTTACTCGATCTCGCCGCGTCACACCGACGATTATTACGCGCGCAAAACGCGCCAGGCGGCGGCGACGAAACCGTATCGGCTTTGTTTTAAAGACGTCGGCGGCATGCTCACGCCGGAGCGTGCCCGAACGCTCGCGCGCCTGATTCTCGATAACGCCGGAGATGTTCCGGTTGAATTCCACGCGCACTGCAATAACGGGCTTGCGCCGTTCAACCTTCTAGAAGTTGTCAAGCAAGGGCTTCGCATCGTTCACACTTCGGTGCCGCCGCTCGCCAATGGTTCAGCGCAACCGTCCATCTTCAATGTCGTGCGCAATCTATGCGCACTTGGCTACAAACCTTTAGTCAACGAAAAGGTGCTCGAACCCATCGAGCAGCACTTTCGCCGAATCGCCTGGGCAGAAGGCCTACCCATTGGCGCGCCACGCGAATACGACGAGACCTGGTATCGCCACCAGGTTCCCGGCGGTATGATTTCCAATCTGCGCCACCAGCTCAAGATGCTCGGCAAAGAAGACAAGATGCAAAATGTGCTCGAAGAAATCGTCCAGGTCCGCGCCGAGTTCGGCTACCCGATCATGGTTACGCCCTTTGCGCAATTCGTTGGGAGCCAGGCCGCTATCAACACCATGACTGGCGAACGCTACAAGGAAGTCACCGACCAGGTCATTCAGTACGCGCTGGGACTTTGGGGCAAAGAAGGCGCTGACTATATGGACCCTGAAACTAAAGCGAAGGTGCTCAATCGCCCCCGTGCTCGCGAGCTAGAGAGATTTGAACGCCCTGACCTGTCATTGGCGGACGTGAGAAAACAATACGGCGGAGCGGGCCTATCGGACGAAGAATTGCTGCTCCGCTATTACGCCGGACCCGAGTTCGTTGACGCACTCAAGTCGTCAGCTCCGAGAAAAGAATATCTCGACGCCCGCAAGCCGCTGGTCAAGCTCGTGGAAGAGCTTGTCAACAAAAATCAGGCGGCGCATGTTTACATCAGGCGCAACGAGTTTACTCTGTCCGCCGGGCGCAATCGGTGAGATCAGACCTCGCCCAATTTCGAAACACTTAAGCCGCAGCCTGGGAACCCCACGACCTTTGTCGGTCCGGGCATATTCCGCTCACGCACCATCCAGCGATATCCGGGCAGTTCTGCGACGGAGGGCGTCCCTACTTTTCGTTTAATCCAGCTGATTCTTTCCCATGATTCCGAAAACTATTTGGTACCAAGACCGTTTCTAGTGAAGAACCCTGTACAGGAAACCGGGTTTCGCTAAAACGTCGGAAGAAAACACAGGAGCAAACAACCATGCTCAAAAGAAAATCGTTCCAGGTTGCCGCCATTTTGGTTGGCGGCGCGCTTGCCCTGCCACCCGTCCTTCTTGCCGCCGAGAAAGACAACATGATGAAAGACGATAAGGGTAAAATGGTGGAAGAGACGGGCGGGAACATGAAGGAGAATAAAGCCGGCGCCATGAAACCGGACAAGGGAAAGATGTCGAAGGACAATATGAAGCAGGAAAAAGGCAAGGCCAAAACCGGCACTGACAAAATGAAAATGAATAAGATGGAAGACAAGAGGATGTATTCGTCCCGTCTATCCGAATCCCCGCGGGTCGTCGAGTCAGACGAGATCGGCCTGTCCTCCCAACGGCCGTCGCCGGTGGCATCCCGCTTCTTCGCCGACGGCCGGCCATCGTTATTAGTTAATCACCAAAAAACTCACGACGATGTCTCGGAAGTGCGTGAGTCCTTCGGAAGCTCGGGCACACATGAAGAAGTCCATCAAATTCAACTGCGCGGCAACTGCTATGACCGGCAATCAATCTCAGCGGTGTCGAGTCACGCCGGTTAAACCATTTGCCAATTCGTATGACTCCGCTCCGACTCCAATGCTTTCATATCTTCATCCTGCTTCTCGATTTATTGAACGCTATCGACGAATTGCGCGTCCGCGCGCCGGATGAAGCCCGGCGGGTTGCCCCGTCGAGAGCGCACTTCGAGCCAATCGCCGCGGGTGCTGACAACGTTGACCCGAACGCCGCTAGGAATATTGGCCACCACTCGAGAGGATGGCGATGCGGATTCGAACAAGGTCGTAGCGCGAAGGGTTTGGTAAATTCCCGGACTGACGCCAGCGCGCGACGCAGACACGGGCGGGGGCGGTCGATTGGCGCGGCTCGAGGGCGGCGCATCCCGTCCTGCGGGCTTAAATTGCGGCCGTCGCTGCTCTGGTTTCGGCGCGGGCGCAGGAGTTTCCAACGGTGGCGGCGATGCAGCCTTCGGCGGTCTCGGTATGAACAAAGAGGATTGCGATTGTTCGCTCCCCTCGCCAGAAGATTTGTTTTCTTCGGTCGCGGAGGCCAGCGGAGGCCCTTTGGTTTGCGGGACCAGCGCTTCTGCCACGCTAGTTTTCTGTGGGGTGGGCTCGCGCAGCAGATCGGTTCCAAAATAGACGCCGGCAACGGCGAGGACAATCACGACGATTGCGCCCGCGATGATCATCCTCATGTTGCTGTCGACCGCATCCCTCGGCGGCGAAAAGGGCATCATTTGCTGGCGACGATTGCTCACCTCGGCAGGTCTCGCCGGCGCAGTCGGTTCTGTGGAAGTCGGAGATGGAGCATAAACTGCGGAAGGGTCCGGGGCTCGCCCGATCCTGGCTCCGCACCCCTTGCAGAAATTGTCTTCCGGATCAATTTGTGTGCCACATTGCGTGCAAAACATACGCGATTCCTCCAATGGTAAAATCGCGCCGGAGCGCGATTTGCGCAAGAGCGTATCCAGGCCCTCCGGCATCTTTTACCGCCATCGACGCCGGCATAGCGAGACATAGGATCTCGAAACCAGCCGGTGACGGATCACAATTCCTTGAATTTTTTAACCCGAAGCGATATTGAAGCCCTAACGCAAATGATTGTTTCTTCCACGGCAAACTTCAACACCCGGAGCCTAATCATGAAAAAATTCGTCGCGGCTTTACCAGGCAAAGCACAGAGCTTGCTGTTGGCTGCTCTTTTCTCACTGTTGCCCTGTAACGCCCTCGCCCAGGAAAAGAAATTGATCATCGGCTATACCGCGCGCGACATGAACAATTTCCCGCTTTTCGCGGCCCAAGCCAAAGGATTTTTCAAAGAAGCCGGCAAGGAGGTCGAGCTGGTGCAGATCCGATCCAATGTCGGGCTTTCCGGCTTGCTCAGCGGCTCGGTAGACTACTACACCTCATTCAGCAGCGCGGTCACCTTGGCCGCGCAAAAGGGCGCCCCGCTCCGCGGCATTTTCAGCATGATCGAGAAGCCGAGTCTTTATATGATAACGCGCCCGGAAATCCACAACATGCAAGATCTCAGAGGCAAAATCGTCGGACTAGGCTCCGTCGGCGGAATTACGGTGGCGATTACCCGGCGTATGCTCGCCCACTACGGTATCGCTGCAAATGACTTCGCCGTCGTCTCGGCCGGCGATTTGCCGGTGCGCATGGCGGCGGTCAAGTCCGGCGCCATTCATGCAACTCTGGCGGGCTATCCGGCGCCGGTACAGGCCAAAGAAATGGGTCTCAATGTCCTGGCTTCGGCGGCCGACATAGTCGACTTTCCCCTCGCCGGTTTGTCGACGGCGGTTACCACGCTTAAGAACAATCGCGCCGAAGTCGTTTCAGTTCTAACCGCCATGCTGCGCGGTCTGCTCTTCGTCCGCAACCAACGGAGCGAAGCCATCGCGCTGGCGCAGAAAATTTTCAAAATGGACCGTGGTCTCGCCGAAGACGGTTACGACCAGACGCTCAAGGCGTACAGCAAGGACGGCACGGCATCGGCCAAGGGCATCGAAAGCGTTTTAGAATACGCGCGCCAGCAAGGCGCGCCGCGCACCGTGACGGTCGCCGACGTCGTCGATTTCGGACCGCTCCGCGAAGCCCAGGCCGCGCTCAAGTTACGGTAGGTTGGCTCTTTTCCGGAGACCAAACCGTTAAGTTGTAGCCGATCTTCATAGCGAGTAGCGCGGAAGAAAATGGATAAGCTGCGCTCGTTGCAGGACGCCATCGCCCATGAAGTCGGCGCCGGCATGTCGATCGCGATGGGCTGTGCGCTGGAATCGCTCATCCCCTTCGCCGCAAGCCACGAGCTCATTCGCCAGGGGCTACAAAACTTAACCCTGATCGGGCCGATCTCCGACATGCAGTTCGATCAATTGATCGGCGCCGGCTGCGTCAAGAAGATTGTCGCCTCATGGGTCGGCAACGTCGCCGCCGGCTTGGGCCACAACTACCGGCGCGCCGCAGAAGGCGGGATTCCCCATCCCATAGAAATCGAGGAACACTCCAATTTTACCATCGGTCTCGCATTGCAGGCCGCGGCGATGGGCCTGCCCTATCTGCCGACTCGCACGATCCTCGGCAGCGACTTTGCGAAAGCCGAACACTTCCACCATCTGCGCTGTCCGTTTAGCGGTGAAAAATTGCTTGCCGTACGCGCGTTGGTTCCAGACCTTGCCATTCTTCATGTTCAACGCGCGGACCGTGAAGGCAACGCCCATGTCTGGGGCAATTTCGGCGTCATGCGCGAAGCCGCGCTGGCGGCCAAGAAGGTGATTTTAACCTGCGAGGAAATCGTCGATCACGAAGTGATTCTGGGCGATCCGAATCGCACAGTGATACCCGGTTTTGTCGTCTCCAGCGTGGTCCACGAGCCTTTCGCTTCTTTTCCCTCGCCGACCCAAGGCTACGCGCGCCGCGACGACGACTTTTATTTTGAATACCACCGCGCCGGACGCACGCGCGAAGGATTTCAAGTGTGGTTGCGGGAATGGGTTCTCGGCGTTAAAAATCACCGTGAATTTCTCGATCGTCTCGGCGCAGAACGCGTCGAAAAACTGAAACCGCAAGAACCAGCGTTCGCCCCGTCTGTAAATTTTGGTTACTAACGCGAGGAGGAAGGCATGAAAACCGTATCGTCAATGAAACTCACCCAGGAAGGCTGCGACATTATCGTCAACGCTGCCGTCGAAAAAGCCCGGGAACTGAAACAAGTCGTCAGCATCTGCGTCGTCGACGCCGGCGGGCACTTAATGGCGTTCAAGCGCATGACTAACGGCCGCACGCACAACACGCTCATTTCCCAAGCCAAGGCGCGTTCGGCCGCGTTAACCACTGCGGCGACCGGGAAAAAGGGTCGGGACGGCAGCGAGATTCCCGACCATCAAGTGCTGGCGCAAACGCTCGCCGTCGGCCCGGGCTGGTTCATCAGCATCGAAGGCGGGCTGCCGATTACAGTCGAAGGCCAGTGCATCGGTGCGGTCGGGGTCAGCGGTGCCCCGTCAGCGGTCGATCGCCAGATCGGCCAGGCGGGGCTCGACGCGTTTAACAAGGCATAAAGCGCGTTCAACGCTCCAGGTTCAAAGTTCAAGGGGGAAAGCGGCAACATTGATCGTTAAACCTTGAACTTTGAACGGTCATAGGCATGCACTACACCCGCAGAGAGCTGATGGTCGCCGCCGCGGCGCGGGAAATCCGCGACGGCGATAAAGTGTTTGTCGGCATGCGCCTGCCGCTGCTCGGTTTCGCCGTGGCTAAGGAAACTCACGCGCCCAACGCCGTCGGGATTTTTGAAAACGGCGTGGTGCGGGATTGGCCCGCCCTCGAACCCATCTTCACCATGAGCGATCCGCCGAACGTTGCAAATGCTCTCTACTGCGGCGGGCTGAACGATGTCATGTATCTTTTGCAGAGCGGCCGCGTCGATCTCGGTTTTATCGGCGGCGCCGAAATCGATCGCTTCGGCAATTTAAATACCCACTGGGTGGAAGAAAACGGCAAGCGCACGCGCCTTCCCGGCAGCGGCGGTGCCGCCGATATCGCGACGCTGGCCCGACGTTGCATCATCATCATGAATCACGAAAAGCGCCGTTTCGTGGCCAGGATTAAATACATGACCTCGCCGGGGTTCGGCCGCGGCGGAAACTGGCGCAAGTTACGCGGCCTGGCGGGCGGAGGTCCGAGGCGCGTGATCACCAGCATGGGAATTTTTTCTTTCAATCCGGTCACCCATGAAATGGTTCTTTGCACGAACCATCCCGGGGTATCGCTGGAACAGATCAGAAATGAAACCGGCTGGTCGCTCCGCATCGCCGAAAATATCTGCGAAACTACGCCTCCAACCGAACCGGAATTAGCCGCGGTCAGAAAATACGACCCGAATGGAGTATGGACTGCCTAATCACCCATCACTGCACTACTCCGCCACTCCGATCTCTCAGGCTTCGAGCTTGACCGAATTAATCACCACGGCCTCGACGGGCACGTCGTCATGGTGGCCTCTGCTTCCGGTCTTTACTTTTTCGATGCTTTGCACCACGTCCATGCCTTCGATCACCTGGCCGAAGACCGCATAGCCATACTCGGCGGGAGATGGGCTGCGATGATTGAGAAAATCATTATCTTTCACGTTGATGAAAAACTGCGCGGTCGCGCTGTCAACCACGTTGGTGCGTGCCATTGCGACCGTACCAACCTTATTTTTTAGGCCGTTCGCAGCCTCGTTTTTAATCGGCGCCTTGCCGTTTTTCTCCTTCATCAGGGAATCCATACCGCCGCCTTGGATCATAAAGCCGGGGATGACACGATGAAAAATCAGGCCGTCATAATGGCCGTCGTTTACGTACTCGAGAAAGTTCTTCGTAGTGATCGGCGCCTTCTCGGCGTCTAGCTCAATGCGAATATTGCCCTTGCTCGTGCTCATCAATACCACCGGTTGTTTTTCCGCCATGTTGCCCTCCTGAGCGTTTTTTTTACGCTTAACATCTTTTTTCGCTGAACGATACCAGGGTGGAAATTTAGCGTCGCTTGCGATATGGCTACAATCAATTGAACCGAACCTTTACAGGCGAAAAGGAGCGTTTATGCCGAGCGATAGAAAAATTGAAGGAATTTTGACGCCGATGCCGGTGGCGTTCAAACATGACGGCGCCATCGATCACAAAGCGACCGACGCGATCATCGATTTTTACTTGGACGCCGGCGTGCATGGGTTTTTTCCGCTGGGCACCCACGGACAAGGCATGGTGATGGAAATCGACGAGCGCAAAAAAGTCGCCGAGCAGATCGTCAATCGGATCAAGGGGCGCGTGCCTGTCGTCATGCATATCGGCACGGCGAATACGTTATCTTCCATCGAACTCGCCAAACATGCCGTGGGCCTCGGCGTCGATGCCATCGGCGTGGTGCCGCCCTATTATTACCCGCATGACGACTGGGAGGTATACGCCCATTATAAAGCCATCGCCCAGTCGGTGCCTGGCGCGCCGATGTTCATCTACGACAACACCGAGACGACCTGGGTCGAGATCACACCGGCCAAAGCCAACAAAATCATCGAGGCGATCGCGCCCAACCCGCTTGCCGGCATCAAAGTCTCCTTTATTGCTTACGACAAATTGTTGGGCTACGTGTATCAACTCCCCAAGTCGGTGGGAGTTTTCCCCGGCGGGATTTTTAACCTGTACACGGGCTACTCCGTCGGAGTGCGCGGCGCGATTCATCCGCCCTCTACCCCCTTCCCCGAGACCTGCGTAAAGATGTACGAAGCACTCAAGGCCGGTGATCTGAAGGGCGCGCAGAAAGAACATGATCTCCTGACCCGGCTCATGCAAGTCGTTGGTAAGTACCTGCGCACCCACGGTCGCGGGGTCTTTTGCGAGCTCATGAAGCTGCGTGGCCTGCCGGTGGAACGCTTCCCGCGCTGGGCGACCCCGCCGTTCACGGACAAAGACAAAGCGGATCTCAAGGATGGCTTGGTCAACGCCGGTTATAAGCTATAGCGTACGAGATCATATCATGGGGAGCGAGCGCAAACCGCTGACGTTGGAAATAGGTAAAAAACTTTCGCCCGCGGAGGCGAAAGCCTTTACCGACGAGATCAAACACCGCATGTATGCGCTCTGGAACGAGCGCGTTTTTGGCGGCGCGTTCATGCGCGCCCTCGAAGCCGGTAAATTGCCTTTCGAAGCCATCAAGCTGTTCTGGCGCAACTGGTACAGCTATCCGGTGGAGGTGAATAACTTTCACCTGATCATCTACCAGCGCCACCAGGGCATCTTCGCGCGCCACCGTGATCTGCTCGCACCCTACGTCGGCAAGATCAGCGACGAGCTGGTCAACCCGAGCATTCCCGGCCATATCCAGGTGCTGATCAAACAGGGCGAACAGTTCGGCGTGAGCGCCGATGAGATGATCAACTGCCAAGTGTTCGCCGAGTGCCGTGCCTTGACAGAATTCGCCCGCGGCCTGGTTTACGAGGGCAGCATGATCGAGTGGTGGGCGCGCTCGCTCAACGAGGAAATGTTCGGCCACTGGTCCAAACGCTGGCGCGAGGCGCTGCTTAACATGTATAAGATCAAGGATGCCGATCTGCACTACTTTCAGGTGCACGAAGAGGCCGATCTGCACGAGCATCTCGACGGTTTGATGGCCCATGGACAGGTGGCGCGGATGATCTTCGAGCGGCTGCTACAGGACGGAAACACCTGGTATCGTCCCGGCTGGGGGCCGGAATATTGCTGTCTCATCAATGCCGAATATGTCGCCCTGTTTCACGACGGCATTTACAAGCACGCAAAGCAGTTAGGACACTTCTAAATTTTTATGCCTTTCAACGACCTACGAGAGTTTATTGAAGCCGCGCGTAATATCGGACAAGTCAAGGAAATCCACGGTGCGGATTGGAATCTCGAAATCGGCGCCTTGACCGAGCTGTTCGCCTTCAAAGAGCCTTCGCCGCTGGTTCTGTTCGACAAGATACCCGGCTATCCCGCCGGGTTTCGCGTGGCGTCGAATCTGGTCAACACGCCTGCGCGCTCGAGTTTGACGGTGGGTATGCCGGCCGATGCCAAACCCATCGAACTCATCGCCAAGTGGAAAGAACTATTAAAGGGCGTAAAGCCGATCCCACCGCGCGTGGTCTCCAGCGGACCGATCCTGGAGAACGTCAAATCCGGAGCCGGCATCGATATGACCGCTTTTCCGACCCCGCACTGGCATGAGCTGGACGGCGGGCGCTACATCGGCACGGCCGATTGCGTCATCACCGGCGAGCCGGAAGAAGGCGGCTGGGTCAACGTCGGCATCTATCGCGTTCAGGTACACGACAAAAACACCCTCGGCCTTTACGTTTCTCCCGGCCATCACGCGCGCATCATGCGTGAGAAATACTGGGAGAAAGGCCAGAGCTGTCCGGTGGCAGTAACCTTCGGCCAGGACCCGCTACTGTTTTTGGTCGCCGGCCAGTCGATTCCTTACGGCATGTCGGAGTTCGATTATTGCGGCGGTCTGCGCGGCGCGCCCATCGACGTGATCCGCGGTGAGGTTACCGGCTTGCCGATTCCTGCGACCGCGGAGATCGCCATCGAAGGCGAAATCCCGCCGCCCAAGCATCAAGTCCACTTGGAGGGTCCCTTCGGTGAGTGGCCAGGTTACTACGCTCATGGTGCGGCAAACGAGCCGGTGATTCGGGTCAAGAAGGTTTATTATCGCAACGAGCCGATTTTATGCGGTGCACCGCCGCTGAAACCACCGTTCGTCACCTTCGGCGTGCCCATCGGCGCCGCGGCGATTTGGAACTATTTGGACAAAGCCGACGTCCCGGATATCAAAGGCGTTTGGTGTTCGATCGGAAGTTCTGCGGCCGCGGGGGGCGCTCCGTTCATCATCGTATCGCTAAAACAACGCTATCACGGTCATGCGCAGCAAGCCGGCATCGCCGCGCTCGGTTCACGCGCCGGAAATTACCACGGTCGCTTCGTCATCGTCGTCGACGATGACATCGACCCTTCGGACATGAAAGACGTGATCTGGGCGGTATCGACGCGCTGCGACCCCAAGACCGCCATCACCATCATCGACGGCTGCTGGAGCACGCCGCTCGACCCGGCGATGCATCCCGACCAGCGTGACGCCGGCAACTTCGTCAACAGCCGGGCGATTCTCAATGCCTGCCGACCCTATGCTTGGCGCGACCGCTTTCCACCGGTCAATGCCTTGAGTCCCGAGCTCAAGCAGAAAATCACCGCGAAGTGGGAAAAAGAGCTTTTCTGAAAGTCCCGAATCGGACACACAATACGCCGCCTAACCGGCGTAATTGCTTCGGTATCGCTAACGTGGCACCATGCAGCGATGGACTTCCTCTGGGATCTGTTTCATAAAATCTACGATGTGGAATCGCTGGTCCGGGTGGGCGGCTTAGTCGGGCTTTCGGCCATCGTCTTCACCGAAACCGGCTTGCTGCTCGGTTTCTTCTTGCCCGGCGATTCTCTGCTGGTGACCGCGGGACTCTTCGCCGCGCGCGGCGATCTGCAACTTAGCTCTCTGCTGGTCGCCCTGAGCTTGGCGGCGATCATCGGCGACACCGTTGGTTACAACATCGGCGCGCGCACCGGGCCGAAGCTCTTTACCCGGCAGGATTCCCTGCTTTTTAACCGCAAGCACCTGATCACAACGAAGGAGTTTTACGAACGCCACGGCCCCTTCACCATCGTGATTGCCCGCTTCGTGCCGATCTTGAGAACCTTTGCACCCGTGGTCGCCGGCATCGGCGCCATGGAATATCGGCGCTTTCTCGCCTACAACGTCGTCGGCGGCGTCGGTTGGGTCTTCCTTACCGCGCTCGGCGGCTATTTTCTCGGCCAGATGGTTCCGAACATCCACGATCACCTGCATAAAGTCATCGCCATCGTTATCGTGCTGTCACTCCTCCCCGCAATCATCAAACTGGGGCGCGAAAAGCTCAAATCCCTGGAACGCTAATCAATCATCGGCGGCACTTCAAGCGCCGACCCGTCTTATCCGTACCGATCCTTCGTCCACCGCTTGCGGCCGTGCAATCGATTTGGCCTGCATCTTTGCCATGATACCGCGCCGAAGGTAACTCGGCTCGAAGTCTAAAATCCCACAGACGTTTAGAAATGAGAATGGATCCTTCTCGTCCTGAGCGAACAGCCACTCATGGGCCTCGCCGAAAAGCTTGGCGCGCATGGGAACCGGGTCGTCAAGATACTTCAAGACGCACTCGATCGCGTCGGTGAGAATCGCCAGCATGAGCTCCTGCTCGGGCTCAAGATTCTTGCTGCGACTGAAAATTTCCAGATACTGCTCCGGTGCGATAATATCGCTTTCAAACAGCTTGCCCGGATTTTCCATACTTCCCCCTTCGAAAGAACTATCCGTCAAGGCAATCGTGTCGGATCGAGATGAGGACAACTCCACGCCTTAAAATCCTTGACAGGCCACGCAGCGATCGCCGAAACCAATCGAAAAACCGAAACCGCTGGAATAATGAAGTGTCGGGCGACGCGGTTCCGGTAGAAAAGAACCAAAGGGAGAGAAGTGCTAAATCCGATAAACTTCTTTGAAACGAAATAGATCGCGAAAGATTTGTCGAGAACTGGCGACGCCATCGCAATCCGCCATTTTCGCCGGGGCGAATCTAATTGTTCGCTGGGTCGTGTCCAGCATCAATTTGGCGATGACCTTTTGGCGCGGCGACCAGTTGATCGACCGGCTGGGAAAGCCGTTGTCGCCGGAATCGTCGAGCGAGTCGCGGGATATGAACGACGTTTCGAATTCGAATACGGCGGCAAAGCTCCCCTGCGCCGTCTCCGCAAAGGTATCGAAGGTCGCCGCACCCAGCAGCAGGGCGCACATCAGCGCGCCGAGAAAACGCCTCACCATGGTCGCGAGATCCTAGTCGCTGATGGCGCGTTTGTCAACGATTTTCGCCGGTTTGCCCTGTTAAGGAAACTCTGTCCGGGGTTATGGGGTCATCGGCCCGGGCATCATCGAGCGACGCAACTACTTCTTCAAAGACGGCCTCTGGCGCGATCGCCATTAAACAACGATTTTCCCGGCAGGGTGATTTTTTCCCGTTGTAGACAGAAACACAGGGGCTACACGCAAAATTGCTGTACATGTCTCTATGTTTGTCGCCGATGGGGCTGTAAAGACGCGGCGTTTCCGGGCCGAACAACACCACGGTTGGCAATCGCAGTAAAGACGCGAAATGCGCAGGACCGCTGTCGTTCGTTACCATGATCGCCGAAAGCGAATAGAGCGCGAGCAATTCACGAAAGCTCGTCTTGCCGGTGAAATCGACGCAGCGCGAACGATCCACGTGTTCCAACAGGTAACGCGCGTCTTCCTGTTCCGATGAGATACCAGTAATCACCAGTGCGCACTGAGGTATTTTCTCTAGTAACAGACCGCACAATTGCGCGTAGTAGTTAAGCGGCCATTTTCTCAAGGGAAAAATGTCGGATGAATTCGGGTTAATGAGTATGACAGGACGGCTATCCAGTTTTATGCCGGCTGAAAATAATTTGTCACGGACGCGTTCCAACTCGGCGGCTTCCGGTTGATACACTGGCACGGACCATTCTGCGGGATTTATCGCGGCGCGATAATAAGGCTCATCGTTCCGTTTTTCGAATAGGCTGCGTACCAATGCGGAGAAAGCGGCGCTCGTGTGAATGTGCGGCGAATAGAGCACCCTGTGTGTAAGGAGATCGCCACGATAAAGCCCTTCGTCGTTGTACCTGTGAAATCCGACGCGATTGCCACGGCATACGACAAAACTCATTAACGCCGTGAGACGGCTGAATAGATCCATATCGATTACCGTGTCGAAACGCGCTCTAAATAGGCGCAGTACCCCACTCAAGCCGCTCGACAGCAATTTCCCCGGCGTACTATAATCGATGGTGATGAGATTTTCGGTCGGCCCGAGTTTCAAAATTTCCATGATCGCCGCGTTCTTCGCGAACACTAGAAAGTGAAGGTTAACATTCGGGCAACGCTGCTTAAGTTCCGCCAAGGCCGGGTACGCCAACACCGTGCTTCCCATCTCTGAGAGTTTAACTACTAAAACCTTATGCGGCTTGGGCAGTGGCGATGTTCCGCGGAACCAATGGTAAATGCGACGGCTACAGGATAAGAACCAACACAGTGGAATCCCGAAGTAACGGTCGATCCGCCTTAACGTATCGATCTGCACGGATTTAGACCATCCCTCATTGTCGTTTATTCGCGGGTGTTAAGAAGGTTCGGCGACCGGAGTTTACCATACTTGAAATATTATCCGGCTTTTCCGAAAGACCGCGGTAACCATAGCCCATGCGCCAATAAAAATTACCAAGTTTTCGATCATTTATCTCCAGCCCTTCCGCGAAAACATCACCGGTTGCGTCAAAATACCGCGACAACCTCGGATCGGCGAGTCTCTTACGATCCAAATCGACCATCAAAAAGTTCCTCCCAATCACCCTCGAAGCAGGAAGCCAAAATGCCCACATCAGGCTTCGGCCGCCGAATAAATGGGGCCCGCCTGTATTGAAAGCTGCGTCATTATCCACAAAATCGTAGAAACTCAACAGACTTGAAATAAAGTTCCGGTCCATTCCAACGATAACCGGTTTAGTTTTCGTCTCAGACTGGACGGATTTGCTTATAGTCGCCACCTTCTCACCGAGTTGCCGCCATGGCCCAAAAAGACGTTTCGTTGAGATGGGACCTGCGCCCGGTAAACCCAACGCGATATAATAAAAAGCTGCGCCATGGATGATAAGGAGACCGATGATGGTTGGCATCCACGTTCGTCGAATCAATTTCGTCATCGACCCAGCGATCTCGCGCGGATGGGGCACCATGTCCCAGGCGACCAAGGGGATCACCGCAAGCCAGACCGGTGCAGTCCAGTTGAGCTTGATCTGATGGCGCAGACTGAAAAACACAAATACAGCGAACGGCGTTAGGGTGAAAATAAGTACCCAAAGGTAGCGCCGTCTCTCGGTGGAGCGCTGATTGGAGTCTGTCACCCATGTCACGCTCCGAGGCCAGAGAACCTTTACCATGCCAAATAACGCTGTCGGAGTTAATAAAAGAAACAATGAGCCGATGAGAACGTGAAGATAGAACTTAGAACGACCCTCCCAACGATCCGAGCCCTGAAACACAAAAGACACCCAATCGTGTTTCATGTTCCAGACGAGAACGGGGGCGAAAATCGCGAGAGCGATCATGGCCGCAAGGTACGGCTCAGGCCGGCGCAACCATCGGCGGGATTGCCGGTCGACGAGCACAAAAATTAACGTTCCCAGCCCGAGAAGCGCAATGGTGTATTTTGACAGGAGTCCGAGTCCCATGCAGACACCAAGTCCCCACCAGGCTTTCCGATTCTGGCCGAGCAGGACACGCTCCAAGAAATAAAGACAGCCGGCCCAGGCGGCGTACAGAGGCGCGTCCGGTGTCATGAAGAAGCCGAGTCCGAAATAAATCGGCAAAACAGCCAAGAGTAAGATCACCCGGAAGGCGGTTGTCCGGTCAAAGAAATTCAGTGTCAAGCGGAACATGAAGAGGGCGGCAATAATCCAGCAGATAAAAGCCGGTAGCCGGACCGAAAGCTCAGATTTGCCAAGTACCGAGGTAAAAAGCCAGATCGACCACGCAACCATCGGCGGATGATCCAGATAACTCAGATCCAAATGCTGGGCGTAATTCCAGTAATACGCCTCCTCAGGGATCAAGTTAATGACTCCCATGAACACTAGCTTCAGCACCAAAGCATAAACCAAGACAACCGTCGTAATAAAACGCCAGTGGGCTGCCGACATTTCAATCGACCATTTCTCAGGAACAGCGCAAAGGGATGTGCCGATGAATAGCACGGCAGCACCGGTAAGAATCGCAACCCAAATGGCCGCCTGCGGTTGCCAGTGCCAGGTACTGATCAATAGCGATAGAACTGCGCTCCGAAGAAACAAGGATATTAAACACACCGTCAGGAATCGTGAATAAAGTCTCCATGAATGCGCTCCGCCAAACCCTTCTGTGTAGGCAAGACCTGCGCGTATGACCAATGTGAAAAAGACCACTGCCCCCAACAAAAAACTTGTTATCTGAGACAAATCTATGTTGCCACCCTCGGCAATGAGTACTCGAAAGATGACTAGATCGATGACCAAACTTAGGAGGTAACAGGCCGCAAACCGCTTGCTGATTTGGCGGCTCATTTGTCGAATTAGAATCGTCGCTGTCGCACCGGTCTCATTCATTGACTTCCCCTGCTCTTTTTCGCACTCCGTGAGTCTTCGTTGAAGGTCTCTCAAGAATATTTTAGTTTCTCAGCCGGTGGACAAATCCGCGAAGGAAATCGTAATGAGTTACCGGATAACGAGTACGTAGATCTTGATAATCTACAAATCGGCAGGATCGCGATCACGAGATAAGCCGAGAAGAAGGTCTCCAAATATGCTACTCAGTTTCGTTTATATCTTTCCTCGGTTTTCGGCTCGGTCGGTGTGTGTCGTAACGGCTAGACAAGCCGTCTGCTACGTTAGCCGTGTGGCCCCCTTCGGTCATTCCCTTGGCGCTGGTTATCTGCGTTGCCGCGCTTGCCCTCCTCTGGCAATACACTCTGATCCTGCCAACATGCTCGCATCGAGAGCGGCCTGAGACGACTTTCGGCTAATTGATAGTTGTAAATGCCGTAGTTTTCGTTTCCCCATCGATATCCAGCGACTTGCATCATGTCGTCCGATCTGACCGCACCATACAAGGCATTAAGACCGCAAACGGTTCATCTCATGGTACACGAGCGATTAAAAATTCCAAGTAACGGATCTCAGTCGGTCATTTTTATGCGGGACTGCGAGCCCCTCTATCGCTGACCTTTGATTTGTCACTGCTTTTCGCCGGTTTCACCGAAATGCGTCGTGACCAGCGGGGGGAGTCACCGAAACTGCATCAAGCGGCGCCTCGCGCCGCACCATTTGTCCTTGGGCGGATGTCGTTTGGAAACGCTCTCCGGCCGTAATTTTGAGACATGCCGCGATGCGAGCAGGGTTTCCGTCAAACCGCAGGATGATCAGCGGGCAATTCTGGTTTAAATAAGCGGGTCAGGTGGTAGACGGCATACGAAACGGAATTCCATCTTTCTTCAATTCCGCTTCGTAAATTGCGCGAATCTCGGGCGGCTCGTCTTGATGTTCGAGCAGATGGCCGCCTTCATGTTCGCTCAGATTGGGCCGCCAAGGATGGCCCACTTGGCGCAAGCCGCGGCGCAGCGCCAGGTGGCGCGCCGCCTCTTTGCTCGTCGTAAAATGATGGTGATACCAGCCTTCCGGCGGCACCAATAGACTGCCGGGTTTCCAGTTTACGCGGACCATCTCCTGCTCTTTGCCCGGATACCACATCAGCGAATAGCCCTTGCCGGCGATAACGATCACCTGCGCCCCCGGACCGTGGCGGTGAGCCTTCTTATAAGTGCCCGATTCCACCGCCATGATATGGCCGACCATCGAGTTACCAGAGAGATGAATTCCCAGACGGCTAAAGCCGATGCCGCGCTCAGGGTGCGGGTCGAGGGTAACCGCGTTCAAATCGGGGATAAAATTAACCACCCGGTCTTCCTGCTCGCCAGGTTTCATCGCGCTGCTGAAAAAATCTTTTTGCCCGGAATAACGATCGGTAAACGCGTAAGGTACCGTAAAGACAAAATCCGCGGAGTTATAAACATTCATGATGAGCGGCAGGTTATTCGCCGTGGCCAGGCGCACCGGCTCCGTCGCCGAGCCGTTGTGATGCTGGTGCCGGACGTTGAGCGGCGGCGAGAACAGACTGCCGGGCTGCCATTCGAGAGTGCTCGGCTCGCTATTATCGTCGCTCCAGAACTGCGTAGCGCCCCGTCCGGAAAGAATCAGAACCTGTTCCTCGTACATATGACGGATCGACTTGAGGCTCTTCCCAGGCGGAATCTCGGCGATCAGCACGCCGACGAACCCTTGCGAGCCTTCGAGATGACAATAGGCGGCCGGTCCGCCCCAGCGAGCCCAATGTTTGAGCGGTGCGGTCTTCAAATCGTCCACGCCATAGCCGCCGATAACCGATAACCCGTCTTTTTCACAAAATTCTAAAAACGCCGATTTGCGCGCGTATCTCTTTGCCGAGGCCTCGTCTAGGGGCATGCTTTCACCTCTTTCGAATTGAATTCGATAAATTCATGACTGTCGGATTCGCGCCGAAAAAAGATGGTGATTTATCGCGCTCACTCGCGCACACCGACCTGTCCGCCCAGGGCGCGCGCGAACAGCGCCGCGCCCACCACCAAAGCTACGATGATGACCGCGACTACGGTAGCCTTTTCGAACTCCGCACCGGCGGCGAAATCCAGCATCAAGAGCGACAGAGTACGCGACTTTCCCGAGCCGAGCAGCACCACCGTGCTGATATCGCGGGCGGCAGAGATAAAGCCGACAAGACCAACGGTGATCAGCGCCGGCATGGCCAGCGGCAGGATCACTCGCCTGAAGGTGTGAAACCAAGTCCCGCCGCAGACTTTCGATGCCTCCTCGAGATCGCTGCCGAGCTGGATCAACACACCTTTGATCATCTGCGTTCCGAAGGGCATGCTCTTGATTACCATCGCGATCATCAGCAGGTAGATGGTTCCGTAGATCGGCAAAAAAATTCGGGTTTGCAAAAAAGTCCAGAGCAGCGCAATGCCGAGCAGAATTCCCGGAATCGACCAGGGCAGCCAGGAAAGAAAGTCGAGCAGCCAGCGGCCCGCGTAGCGGGTCTTGACGATCACATAGGCGATCAGCGCGAAGAGGAAAACCCCGATGACACCGGAGCCGATGCCGATCGCCAGCGTGTTCCACAATGAGCGCAGCAGCACCGGGTCGTTCAAGGTCGCGCGCCAATTATCCAGGGTCCAGGGCTCGGCGATGTGGAAGAAACCGAAGAGTTTCATGAATGTGCCGACCAGCAACAGCGCGGTTGGCACCAGCGTGACGATCAGGGCGAACGACAAAATCAGCGCGAAGGCTGGATAGCGCCAGCGCCCTAGCTGCGTCGGGCGGATGCTGAAACCGCGCCCGGTCACCGTCTCGTAATTTCGCTGAGCGATAAAGCGGCGCTGCAATGCGACCATGATCAACAGAATGCCGAGAAAAACCGTGCTCAACGCCATCGCCGGCGCAAACTGGGGCGGCTCCCAGGTCACCAGCTCGTGGATCTTCGTCGAATAAACCTGCAAGCCGATCGGCGTGCCGAGCAAGAGCTCTATTTCGAAAGCCTCCAGCGATCGAATGATGCCGAGAATTGTCGTCACCAGGATTGCCGGCATCATCACCGGGATCACGATGTGAAAAAGCGTCCGCCAGCCGCTGGCGCCAGAAATCTTTGATGCCTCCTCGAAAGCCGCATCGAGGTTGCGGAAGGCCGGCGCCAACAGCATCACTTTGATGGCGATGGTGCCGCCCATATGCGCCCAGACGATGCCCCAAAAAGAATAGATATTGAACACCGGCTGGCTGACAATGCCGAGACCGATCAATGCCTGGTTGAGCAGACCGTATTTCGGGTCGAGCAACAGAATCCAACCCATCGCTTCCGGCAAGGCCGGCAGAAAAAATGACAGCCAGAAAAAAAACTCCAACGTCCCCTTCATAGGGATGTCGGTGCGCGCAATTAGCCAGGCAAAAAAAACGCCGACCAACAGGGCGATGGACTGCCGCACGATCGCCAGCGTGAAGGTATTGGTGATCGCTCTGACAATCCCCGGAGTAGTAAAAGCCTTGACCCATCCTTCCATGCCCCAGACAATCGGTTGGCCCGGACGCGCTGTCTGAAAGCTGTTGAGGATCATCAAAAACAGCGGCGTTAACACGAGGAACCCGACGACGAGCAGCAGCGCGATCATGGGCAGCGACGGCAGCGACGGCGAGCGCCAGGAAAAAAATCCGGGTCGTTCGAAGCTTGCCACCGGTTCCATGGCTTGTGATTTTTCGCTCATGACATGGCTTGGCTATCAGCGCTGATTTATACGGACGAATTGCGTCAATCGTCGTTGGCGGCGACGTCGTAATCTCTATTCGGCGCGATGCCCCTTTTCGCCAACTCGGCTTCATAGGTCGGCCGGATCGCCGGATCTTCGTCGACGTACTCGATCAGCGTGCCGCCTTGCCTGACCGATGTGTAAACGCCGGCGCGGATCGCCGCGACACGGATACCGAGCGGGTATTTGTGGCTGCCACAACGCAAACCCAGTTGCAGCGCCGGTTCAGGGCCGGTGTTGAAGTGCTGATGAAACCAGTTGGTCGGCGGGCTGAAAACGCTGCCCGGCACCCAATCGACACGCACCACCTGATCGCCGAAGCCGTTTTCATAGGGACGCGTCCCCAGATGGTTGGGCCACATCAGCGAATAGCCCTCCGAGCGCAGGATCACCAGGACCGCACCGCCACCGTGAAAGTGCGCCTTGTGATAGCGTCCCACCGGCCACTCGGCGAGATGGCCGATCAAAATGTTCTCGGAAATTTCGAACTGGGTGATGTTGACACCGGCCCCCTTCTGCTCCTGGGCGTCGATCTGCGCCTGGCGCACGTCGGGAATAAAGTTGGTCTCCCAAATCCACTGCCTGTTGTTGGTTGCCAGATAACGCTCGTTGCTCGCTTCGAAGTAGAGGGGTTCGCCGTCGTAGCGATCGTTGAATGAAAAGTCGCTGTTAAAGACAAACTGCTCGTTGTGATAATGATCCAGTGCCATCGGCGCCGTGGTGACCGCCAGAAACAGCGCCGGATCGCTGCCATAATTCATCAACCGGTGCAGCGTATTCAGCGGCGGTGAGAACAAGCTGCCCGCCTGCCACTGTAGATTCTGCGGCACGCGATCGCTCTGCTGAATCTCGGCGACCCCTTCGCCCGAGAAGATATAAACAATCTCTTCGTAGAGATGGCGCTCCGGCTCGGTGGCGGCACCGGGGGCAAGCCGGCCGACGTACACCCCGGTGATGCCTTCCAAGCCGCGCAGTTGGAGGTACGCACCCGCGCAGCCGAGCCGCTTCCACGGCTTGAGCGCGAGGCTGCGCACGTCGGTGACCCCGAAACCTTCGATGACCGGCACGCCCTCTTTTCCCATCCAGCGTTCGTAATAGGTTTTTGCCCGGGGCCGCGCGGCGCCGATTTTGACGACCTTAGAATCCATATTCTTTCCATCTCCTCTTGAGCTTGTCGGCCATTTCGATCGAGATCGCAGTTCCCACCGCGGGATAGCGGTTGCCGCCGTATTGTTCCTGCGGCTGCAACTGCCAGTTGATCGTCGCGTCAATCAGCACTCGAGTCCACGACCCATGCCCGTACTTGACCGAATTGCGCGCCTCCAACGGCACGCTGGGATCGAGCATCGAACCGCTGGTGCCGGCGAAAAAAGAAATATCGCTCAAACCGGCATTCACCCGGTAACACAGCGCCCACTCGATCGCCTCCCAATCGTGAATGTCGATATCGTCGTCGACGACGATCACATGCTTCGCCGCGTAATTTCCGAGGTGGCAGCCCCACAAAGCCGTTGCCACCTGTTGGGCATGGCCGCGGTGGGACTTACGAATCTGCACGCGCATGGTCTCGGGCCATTTACCGCGCCAAACTCCGGTAATATTGGGCACACCGGCCTGTTCGAGATAGTGCCAGGCCATCGCCGAGAAAGTCGCCGGCGTCCAGGTCGTCCCCTCGTTGGTCCGGCCGGGACTCGCGCCGGTGAGACAGCCGTGAAAAATCGGATCGTTGCGATGGCTAATGCACTCGACGCGAAGCGTATGTTTCGGCGATTTGCTGCCGCCATAATAACCCGGATACTCGCTGAACGGCCCTTCGAGGGTAAACGTCGTCGGATCAGCCGAGACATAACCTTCCAGCACGATCTCCGCGCGGGCGGGTACCAAGAGATCACTCAGTTCGCATTTGACCAATTCCACCGGCGCGCCGCGCAGCGAACCCGCCATTTCATATTCCGGGTAACTCACCGGGGTTGACGCGGCCACGAAGAGCGTCTGATCCCAGCCGATCACCACGGCCACCGGCATCTCCTGGCCGCGGTTTTTGTATTTGCTAAAGTGCTTGCCCCATCCTTGAGTCATTGCGAGCAACACGCCGATGCGATTTTTTCCGGTGATCATGCCGCGATAGGTGCCGCCGTTGAGCACGCCGGTATCCGGATCGCGCGTTACCACCGTGGCGGAGGTCATGACGTACCGGCCTCCGTCAAGCGGGTTCCATTTAGGCACAGGCAATTGAAAAAGATCCACCTCACCATCGCGCAAAATATTTTCCTTCACCGGTGCTTTGCTTACCATCACAGGCGGCAGCGGCCGGGAAAAGCGCTCTTTAAAGATCGGCACCATATCGCGGTAGCTGGTCGTTTCCGGCACACCGATAAAGCGGCAGACTCGTTCGCGTGTGCCGGTGCCGTTAGTAAACAAACGCCGGCAAAATGTGTTCTGATGGTCCTCAATATTTTCGAAAAGCAGCGCGGGACCCGATTGACTGGAGATCTCGCGCGTGATCGCGCCGATTTCCTGGTCCCAGTCGACTCGAGCGCCGATACGCTTCAGATCTTTGCGTTCTTCGAGATCGTTGATCCAGTCTCGCAAGTCTTCAAATGCCACCGTCGGAACCCTCTTCTTCCAAGCCTATTGCCATCTATTGCGTCCTATTACCTGCTCCAAATCCATCGGGGGAGTCGGAGTACTGGAGTGTTGGAATGATGCATTCTTTAACCCGGTGCTCCAATATTTCATCACTCCAGTACTCCGGATAACCCACCCTACGAGCCGAGTAACTTGCGCGCGACAGCGGCTCCTGGTTCACGAATTTTATAAACTTTTTCTTCAGATTGATTTTCCAGTTGGTGAAATTGCTCAAGGGTCAGTCCATCCTTTGCGGCGAGGACTCCGAACTCTCTGAGCCACTTGGTATCGACGTCGAGTCGGCGCGAGCCGACGCCCATGCCGCGAGAAAAGAGTTCTTGACCCTCTCGGCTCAACAGCCAGTTTACGAAAACCTTGGTCGCGTTGGGATGAGGCTGTTTCTTAAAGATCATTAGATGACCGTAACCGCCGCTTACATAGAGCCCTTCGCTCGGAACCGGAAGCGCGGTGACCGGCAATCCGGCCTTGATGAAAGGGAGGAATTCCGAATAACCGATGCCCGAAGTGACCGCGATTTTTCCCCTTGCCAAGTTGTCGGCAAGCAGGCGCAGATCCCGGGTGACAAACAACTTCTGCGCCACCAAGCGTTTCAAGAACTCTTCACCCTTGATGTAATTCATGTAAGACCACATGGACGAGCCGGAACCAGGGGTGCGCGGGTCGCTGATGCCGATCTTGCCGCGCAGTTTGGAATTCAACAGATCATCGAATGACTTGAACTCGCTCGGTTTGTAAAGATCGGCGTTGCTCCACAGACTCACGGTTTGGTAGGCCACGAAGTTATAGATAAATTTCTTGGCGTTGTCGGCCCAAATATAGCCGCCCCACCACTGCTTGGGATCTCTGACTTCGGGGAGGATAAAGAAAGGCTCCACGGGCTCAAGAACGTTCTCGGGCAAAAGCCCGGTAATGGCCGACTCGGTTCCGCCGATGTGAATGTCGAAATACTGTGCTCCGGCTTTGGCTTCATCGACCATTCTTCGGATGATGTTGCCGCCTCGAGCGGGAACGAACTCCACACCGATGCCATAGCGTTTGGGAAAAGACAGCTCCATCAGCTTGCGTAATTCAGCGCTCGGCGGGATCGAGGCGACGACTTTGCCTTCCTTCCGTCCCGCCTCGACGATCTTCTCCCAGTCTGCCGGCCTTGATTGCGCGATGGCAAGGTGAGCGCTCAAACACGAACTCGCCAGCAGGAGCGGCACTAAGCGTTTCTTCAGCATCAACCCGATAAATCCTATGGGACTCATGTTTCTCATCCCCACAATCAATTTAGTTGATCGAATTCTCGGCAAGTTCCATTGCCGGCTTGTGGTATTTCATCACCAGGTCCTCGGAATTATTCTCCAGTTCATTGAAATTTTCGAGATCAACACTTCCATCGCCACTGCGTGGCCGTACTCTCGCTCTATTTTAGTCTTGCTATCGAAGCACCGCGCCTGAATGCGTGCCCACGACATTCGCGCCGGTCAGACGGACCTTCAGTCCGCTCCGTAACCCAAGAGGCGCGAATTCGCTCAGTAGCTCAGCTTGCCGCACGGCGTCGTTAGTCGAGGAGTTTTTTAGCGAATTGCCGGGCCGGGTTGCGATATTTTATAATCACCTCTTCCGAGCCATTTTCGAGCTCGTCGTATCTCTTCGGTGTAAGCGTGTCTTTGGCCGCCACGTGGCCGAACTGTTTGGTCCAGCCAGTATCAACGTCGAGCCGGCGTGTCGGCTGGCCCAATGCTTTGGTAAAGACCGTCTGGCCTTTTTCAGAGAGTAGCCAGTTTACGAATAGTTTCGCAGCGTTTTTATGCGGCGCATCCTTGAGCAAAACGACGTTGCCGCTCCCCGAGGATGCGTAGAAACCCTCGCGTATTTCCTTTATCGGTTTGACCGGCAATCCGGCCTTGATGAACGGCAGATAGGTATAATAAGAAACTCCGATCGACAGCGCCGATTTGCCCCTCGCTACGGCTTCACCCAACTGGCGCAGATTGCGCTCTACGGTCATGTCCTGCGCCACCAACTTGCGCAGATAATCTTCGCCCTTGATGCGCCAGAGAAAGGCCCAGGTCGATTCGCCCGAGCCGGGCGTGCGTGGATCAAGGATAGCGATTTTCTTTTTCCATTTAGGTTCCAACAAGCTGTCGTAAGAGCTGATTTCTTGGGGCTGAACGAGACTCGCGTTGTACCAAATGGTCTCGGTCATGTAAGCAGTGAAGCTATAAACGTACCGCTTCGCATTATCGATCCAGAGATGGCCGCCCCACCAGTTTTTCTCGTCCTTAACTTCCGGCAAAACCATCGCAGGCATGACCGGCTCCAAAAGACCGGCTGCCAACAGACCTGTGATGATCGACGTCGTTCCACCGACATGAATGTCAACAGTATGAACACCGGCGTTGTTTTCGCCGATAATCTTTCTAATATTACTCGATCCGCGTCCAACGTTTAATTGCAGCTCGATTCCGGGAAATTGATTCTCGAAACCCGCTTCTAAGTCCTTGCGCAATTGGGCGCTGGTCGGAATCGAGACTACGACTTTGCCTTCCTTTTTTGCCGCGGCGACTATTTTTTCCCATTCCTGGCTTTCGCTAGCTCCGGCGATCACCGGAAAGGAATAGAACACCGACGCGATAAAAAGAACCGACACTGCGACTGCGACATTGCGTATCATCAATGACCTCCTATCCCAAAAGTTTTCTGGCGAGGGCTGCAGCTGGCTCGCGCAGACGGATGATCTTTTCTTCCGACTGATTCTCCCGTTTGTAAAATTGCTCGATAGTCAAGGAATCCTTGGCCGCGTGAACGCCCATTTTGTTTAGCCATTTGGCGTCGACGTCGATGCCGTAACGCTTTTCGAACATCCTTTCGATGGCGGTGCGAAGCCCCGTGCTCGCCGGAATCGAAACGACGACTTTCCCTTCTTTCTTGGCAAGCTCGATGGTTTTTTCCCACTCGCCTTGCGCGGCAGGCTTGGCGCTCTGCCCGGTCGCAATTGGGCAAGTGAACCCGAGCACCCCGACAATCACGAGCAGCGCGCGGACTTTTAGCTTATCCATGATCACGCCGACACGGTTGCGTAGTCGAACTTCGGCATCTCCATCGGCACACCGATCTGCTCGATCGCCGCCTCAAAGTCGAGGCGAATTTGTGGATCTTCATCTTCGTATTCGATCATTGTGCCACCCTCGCGCACACTGGTGCGGACGCCTTCCTTGTTAATTGCCCGCCAGCAACCCAGCAGATATTTTCCCGACTGCCCGCTGTAGCGAAACGCCAATTGGCGCGCTTTTTCATTTCCGGTGTTGAAATGCTGGTGGAACCAGCCGCTCGGTGGGCTGAACACGCTGCCCTCGCGCCAATCGACTTTGACGACCTGGTCGGCGCGGCCGGACTGATAGGGCCGAATGCCGGCTTCAGGCGGCCACATCAGCGTGTAACCCTGCGAACGAAGAATCAGCAGAATCGCGCCGCCCTGGTGAAAATGCGCCTTGTGATAGCGCCCCACCGGCCACTCGGCGATATGGCCGACCAGCGTGCTCCCGCCCATGTCGAAAGAAGTGATTTTTACACCATAACCTTTGGCCTCCGACGGATCGACGAGCGCGCCGCGCGCGTCGGCGATAAAATTGGTTTCCCAATTGATAAAGCCGCCGATCTCTTTGCGCAGGTTGGTTGGAACAAAATAATTTTTTTCGGCGTCGAAGCGGTCGTTAAATTTATAATCGCTGCCCGTTACAAACGGGATGTTGTGCAATAAATCGATCATCAAAGGCGCGCTGGTCACCGCGAGAAAAAATGCCGGATCCCTGCTGCCATTGATCATGCGGTGGCGGGTATTGAGCGGGATGGCGAAAAGGCTCCCCTGCTGCCATTCGAAGTGCATTTTTTTTTGCTCCTCGCCCGCCGACCAAATCTCGGTCGCGCCCACGCCTTTAATGATGTAAATCAATTCCTCGTAGAGATGATTTTCCGGATGGAGTGCGCCGCCGGGCGGAATTTCACAGACATACATCCCGGTGAAGCCTTCCATGCCCTTGAGATCGATGTATGCGCCGCTGCCGCCGGTGCGCGGCCAAGGCTTGCGCGCTAAGACGGTCACGTCCTCGACACCGTAGCCTTCGACCACCGGAATCCCTTCTTCCTTGAGCCACTTTTCGTAACTGGTTTCGCGCTTCGCCACGGTCAGTGTCCTTTCATGGGTTTGGATTGGAAATATTCGCCCTGAGCCACTTTTTCGGCCAAACGATCGTCTTCGTCATCCCAGAGTCCGAGCGGATAGCCGTACCAAGGCATCTTCAGGTTCAGCTTGGGCATCTCGCTGTCCTGCCAGATCCGGAGCGCCTTCTCCATGTAGCGCCTCTTTGGCAAACCCACCGGCGGGAATGGCCCTTTGCGCGTAGCGTCGATGAGCAACCCTGAACAACCCACCGCGCCGGGAAAGCTCCGCTCCTCCCGACCGCGCATCAAAGAGTGAGCCGAGGGATCGAGCAACGGCACACGGCCGGTGATGATTTCCGCATCCTGATGCGGCTGCATGGCAAAGCTCATCGCCCACATCACCATGTCGGGGTCCTTGGGATCAATGTCCTCGTCGACGGCGATGATCATCTTGCTGGTGGGGTCCATGCCCGCGGCGGCGTGGAGCGCCTGCTTCGGCTTGCTCGGGTGAGTCTTCTTCATCCGAATCACCCACCAGTTCCAGCCGCCGCCCATCTCAGGACAGCTGACTTCGAGCACTTCCGGGATCGCGCAACCATAACGCAGGTGGTTGTAGAGCATCATTTCCCGGCAGGTGCGAGAGATCCCGTTGGACTCGCTCGGCGGCAAGCCAACGAGTATCGCCGTGAAGATCGCATCGCGCCGCATGGTGATTGCCTTGACATCGATCACTGCGCGAAATTCACGCTCGACCATCAAATAACCGGGATAATCGCTGAATGGCTCGCCGCGCTCCTTGCGGTCAATCGAGATTTCTCCTTCGATGACGATCTCGGCGTCGGCGGGAACTTCCAGTGGAATCGTTTTGCATGGGACGACGTCGACCGGGCGGCCGCGAATGCCGCCGGCAACAGCGAGCTCGTCGACGCCGTAGGGGAGATTTGCCGCGGACACGAAATTGATGTCCGGCAAAGCACCGAGCACAATCGCTACGGGCAGCGGTTCATTGCGGCTAACGGCACCGCGATGATGATAAAGAATTGCGTGGTGGGTAGGCGCGATGCCGGCGATGAGCCGGTCCTCGCCACGGAAATGGCCGCTGTACATACCGACGTTGCGCATGCCGGACTCGGCATCCTGGGTGATGAACGGTGCGGTGGCCCGGATGCCTCCGCTGAAACCGGGCTCTTCTACAGGCGCAGGTAAGCCGGTGACGCCAAATTTTTTCAGCGCTTCTCCCGCATAAACAACCTCATGGACCGGCGCGCCGGCGACGCGCCGCGGTTCAAAGGGCTTCGCTAGCGCGTGGCGCCACTTTTCATAGATGTCCATGGGATCGTCGCAACCCAGCCCCAACGTGGCGATGTCTCGCGACGACCCGTACATACCCGTAGCGACCCTGATGTCGTAGCGACGACCCCGGCTGTCGACGACGTTTTCAAACAAAAAAGCTTGCCGCTTATCGTCGGGAATACCACGGTATTGCAGGCGCATGAGCGGCATCAGTTCGGTGTCTTTATTGATCGGCTGCGGCCAGCGATGCAATTTGCCGTGTTTTTCGAGCTCGTCCAGGTACGCACGGAAGTCGTCATAATAAGGGCGGGCCATTTGCGGAAATTCCTTTCGGAGCCGAGTGAACGTTCTCTATTTCAATAGCAAGTGCGCGATTTTTTTGCCGGCTCGCGGACCTTATCGAGCTTTTCTTCCGATTGACTTTCCACCTGTAAAAATTCTTTGACTGACATCCGATCCTTGGCGGAAATCGATACCGTGACCTTGCCCGCTTTTCTCGCCCGGCACTTTTCCCCACTCTGATTGGCACGCCGATTTACGTGATTGCGCGTCGAGTCGAAGCGGTATTAAGAGCGTTGCGAACAACAGCAGATAAAAACAGCGGGGGATCAAAACCGTCATGGTTCGGAAAATCTTTCCAGTGTGAGGCTTGTCAATCAACTGCTTCACCGGCTTTTGATCTGGCACTCAAACCTGGGCTGGATAGAGAATTATTTATAGACAAACATTTCATATGTCAAGTAATTTAGCCGAAAGATTTAAGGCAATTGCGAATGTCACGGCAAGAATAGCCCGCGCGAAGTTAAACTTTTAGACAGCCTGCGACCCTCGTCGTGTGTCCGCGCTGTGCCTTGCCGATTCAGCGTTATTTAGGGAGGATTTTTATTGCGAAGCTTAAGGAAGGAATGGAGCGGGTGATCGGGGTCGAACCGACGACCTTATGCTTGGCAAGCATACGCTCTAGCCAACTGAGCTACACCCGCGTCAGTGTTTTTTCTACCTGAAGCAGATGGTTTTGTCAATTTCAGCGCTGTTAGGCGCGCCCCAGACGGGATTGTCGCAAACGGAAAAATTGCAAGTGATAATTGACGCCGGACCAAATAGCAATCACGGCGGATAAAACAAGGAAGTACATGCCGGCGGCGAAGAAATCCACGCTCCAATAGCGGTAATGCACCAGCAAACCAACCACCGCAAAGGCTTGCAAAATGAATTTGTACTTACCGAGAGTTTCCGACTGCATTACGATTCCCTCGCTCAGAGCGATACCGCGCAGCACCGTGACCGCACTTTCACGCGCCAGCACGACGACCACGAGCCATGCCGGCACGTTAGGCTCTCCGGGGCGATTCATCGCGGCCAACATGATCAACGCCGAGGCGACCATCAATTTGTCGGCCAACGGATCGAGAATCTTACCGACATCGGATACCGATTTGTTACGCCGAGCCAGATAGCCGTCGAAATAGTCTGTAATCGAAGCAACGAGAAACAACGTGGCGGCCAGGAGTGATGATGATCGATCCGGAAAAGTAAGCAGATAAACCAATACCGGGATGATCAATATTCGAATGAGACTCAACAGGTTAGGGAAAGTCCATACCACGGCAGACTCGGTCGACGGAAAAAACCGAAGAAATTATTCTCTAACGGACTTGCTTGACGACTTGGAAGCCGTCGCCACGGTAAGAGTCGTAAAAACGCAAAACGCGGCGCACATACTCTCGCGTTTCGGCGAAAGGCGGAATGCCGGCGTATTTTTCGACTGCCGCGCTGCCCGCGTTATATGCTGCCAGAGATAATTCGAGATCGCCTTGGTAACGGTCCAGAAGCATCCGCAAATGGCGCACCCCGCCTTCGACATTTTCGCCCGGATCATAGGCATCGGCGACTTGATGCAAGCGCGCCGTGTCCGGCATCAGCTGCATAAGTCCCATGGCGCCCTTTCGCGAACGGGCGGCGGCGTTGAAATCGGACTCGGCCTTGATCACCGCGCGCACCAGATCAGAGTCGACGTTGTAGCGGTGCGATGCGCTGCGAATGAGGGGGTCATAGGAAGTACTCAAAGACGTGGCCGATCCCGGCGCACCGTTATTTTCCCTTAGCACCCGACGGTATCCCTGATGATTGGGCACGTTGGTAAATGTGACGACGCCGTTTGCGTCCTTGTAAACGTAGACGTCGCCCCGCGCTCCATCCGGCACCGCAACGACGGCTCCGACAAGCGCTAATATGAAGACTATGTTTGTCATTGTTGAAAATCTCAAAGCGGTCGTAGGATAACCGCACAGCCCATGGCTGTCAATTCTCCTGATTGCGCGCACGCTTATTTTGTTGCCCAGACTTTCTTTAGAAACCGGAAAATATCGTTAGAACCGGTCGCGGCCGCGGTCTGACATGAGTCGCGCGATGATCGGCCGATCCCCCTCGAGGAAGTCGAAGCGGTCAAACTCGGCGACCTCGGCCCAGACGATCTGCTGGAAAATCAAGTTCCGCGGCTCACCGTCAAATGCCTTCACTTCGTAAAAACACAGCGAAACGGTCGGCCCGTTCGGATAGGAGTGCTCATATTGGCAAACGAACTCCATTTGGCGCGCATCGACGGCCAATTCTTCGTGCAACTCGCGACGCAGGGCATCGGTGTCCGACTCCCCTTTTTCGACCTTGCCGCCGGGAAACTCCCATTTCAAAGGAAACGCACCATCGGCGCGGCGCTGACAAACCAAAACGCGCTGATCGCGAAACATCAGAGCGGCAACGACTCTGATCGCTACTCGATTTTTAGCATTCATAGCTTGGAGATAAACTTGGCCGAGATACAAGGAAGCTAGTTTTTCTGGCGCGCCTGGAGGGATTCGAACCCCCAACCCTCAGATCCGAAGTCTGATGCTCTGTCCAGTTGAGCTACAGGCGCCTAGAAAACCGCAGCGGCCTATCGAAAATAAACGATTTCGAGCCCTTTTTCAAAAAAGAATCGATGCAGCGCCGCGGGGATTTGGCGGTCGGTGACAAACATTGCTTTCTCAGGCAAGTTGAAACCCCAAGCTTTTATAGTAAGCCAATCTCGATTCGAGGTCTGCGCCGTCGGAAATCTATACTCTCGGTAAACTGCCGGGTCACCGAGGACGCCGAGCATGCGCGCAATCAGCTCGCGCGACGACAAAGACTGAAGCTCCAGTTCGACCACCCTGATCCCCTGCCGATCTTGCAGCGCTTTACGAATCTCCGGGTCCGCGCGCTGAAAGAACAGCGCCGTCCGCTTACCGTTGGACTCGAAAACACGGTCAGCTCGGATGTCCACACGCAAACCGTCGCTCACTTCTGCCGAAAGCGTTTCGGCGACGCCGAATGGAATGCCGAATGAAAGCAACAGCTCGTCGACCAGCTCGCTTTTGTCCGCCGGCCAATTTTTGATCTGACCAGCGTCGCTCTTGGGATCGGCGTTTGGTTTATTGTTTGGTTGCGCGTCGACGCGCCGCGGCGATATCACGCCGCGCAGATTCAAGCCCAGCTTGGCCAGCTCGGCTCGTACGTAATCGGGGATCTCGTCGGGGCGATCCGTGAGATTGATGACAAAGACATCCTGAGTTTTGTTACTTACCTCGGGCGCCAAAGCCATCCAGTCTCCTTTCGCTTCGAAAGCGATCCCTCCGTCTTGCACGACGACCGGCCGCTCGGCCGGCAGAGGCTTGTATCCCAGCGCGAAAAGCAACTGGGTGACAGCTTCTTGCAGCGACACACCATCGGCCATCGACAACACCGGTGTGCCGATGCTTGGATCGTTTAGTTTGGCTTTGAGAGATGCCGGGATATTGCCGTTAGGGTCGACGACCACGCGTTGTCGCAGATCCGGATTGTAGATAACCGGGTAGGTGCTCCTGTCAAAATGCACCGTGCCAGCCGGCAGCTTGATAGTTTCCTCACCGCTCTCTTGGATTTCGCCGCCGATGGCGGCGACGACGCGGCCCAAGAGCGGCATGTTTTCCCTTGCCGGCGTGCTCAACACTTGTTCGCTATCCACCGGCGCCGTGGGCGCGACAACGGGTTCGGCCGCGTCCGACGCGCCAACCGCCGCAGCCGAACTCTGCGAAGCGGACCGGCTTGCAATTTTTGCACTTGCCGTTTCGCCGACTGAGCGTGGCGCCGGCAAGTGAATAATCTCCCCCTCGTGGAGCGTATCCCAATCTCCCTTGCGTTGCGGATTGAGATCCTTCACCAGGGAAGCGTATTGGGCAAGCTCCCGCAGGTTCATAAGGTTGAATTCCTGACGCAGGATCCGATAAAGAGATTCGCCAGATTTGACTCGATAGCTTATCGTGCGCCCGGAACTCGATCGCTGAGCCTCTCGGGTTGTCGCTGCGGCGACCGACGGCGCATCGCCGACGTCATCGAGGCGCAGCGGAATAAAGATCTTATCGCCGATACGTAGCAGGTCGAGTTTCTTAACCTGCGGGTTCAAGCCGCGAATGACCACTAAATAGCTCTGGAACTTTTTGCTCGACAGGCCCTTTTCTTCGATCAAGATTCTCCAAAGGGAGTCGCCGCGGCCGATTTGGCGCTCCTCGCCGGTCACATGCCGGCCGTGAAATTCGCGCACCTCAACCGACTTGCGCAGACTCATTTCGGTTCCGCCGCGCGCCGGCGCCTGCTCCTGCGCTTCAGTAGCGGATGCGAACGGGAGCGAAACGAAAAGAAGCAACAGTAAACAATCGAGGCGCGCCCGAATCATTTCACCTTCCACACCGTCCCTTTGGGGGTATCCTCGATGACGACTCCGATCTCTTGAAGTTGATTGCGGATTCGGTCCGCTTCTTGCCAGTTTTTACTTTGACGCGCCGCACTGCGCTCGGCAATCAAGCTCTCGATCCGCGCCTCAGAAACTTTGCCGTTTTTTAGCCAACGGCTTTTTTTCCGTTCAAAGTAACCTTCTTGAAGCAGTCCGAGGGTGTCGCAAATAGCGCAGAAAGCCGCAGCGCGAGCCTCGAGTCCTGCTTGTTTCTTGGCGTCGAACAGGCGATTCAAGGCGCGCACTTCGTCAAAAATGAGCGCCAATGCGCGCGGCGTGTTGAAGTCATCGTCCATTTCGTTTCGGTACGACTTCATGAGCTCCGGGTCGGGCGCGACTGGAGAACCGTCCTTAAACAAGTGTGCGGCGCGATCGATGGTTTCAAATATTCGCTCGGCGGCTCGAGCCGCCTCCGCAAGTCCCTCCTTGGAAAAATCCATCGGGCTGCGATAATGGCTGGAGAGAAAATAGTGGCGTAGCGCCAAGCCGTCGAACTGTTCCAAGATCTCCCGAACGGTAAAAAAATTGCCGAGCGATTTGGACATTTTCTCCTGGTCGATATTCAGAAACCCGTTGTGAATCCAATAGCGCGCCAGCGGCTTGTCATATGCGCCTTCGGATTGAGCGATTTCGTTTTCGTGGTGCGGAAAGATCAAATCGCGACCGCCGCCGTGAATGTCGAAGGGTTGGCCTAGATATTTAGTGCTCATTGCCGAACATTCGACATGCCAGCCTGGACGGCCGGGTCCCCACGGGCTATCCCAGGTCGGTTCGCCGGGCTTGCTCGATTTCCACAAGGCGAAATCGAGCGGCGAACGTTTCCGCGCATCGATTTCGACCCGCGCGCCGGCTTCCAATTCATCAATATTTTTTCGCGAGAGCTTGCCGTAACCGGAGAATCCAGCCACGGAATAAAACACATCGCCGTCGACTCGATAGGCAACGTCTTTGGCTTCTAACTGTTTGATGATTTCGATGATCTCGGCAATATGTTGCGTAGCGCGTGGCTCGACGGTTGGGGCTAGCAGGCCGAGGGCTTGGCTGTCCCTTTGAAACTCGGCAATGTAACGATCCGTGATCGCCTCACAGCTGATCTGTTCTTCGTTGGCGCGCTTGATAATCTTGTCGTCGACATCGGTAAAGTTACGCACATAGGTGACGTCGAAGCCGCAAGAGCGCAGATAACGGCAGATGACATCAAACGTTAAAAGGAAGCGGCAATGGCCGAGATGGGCCGAATCGTAAACCGTGACGCCGCACACATACATGCGCACTTTTCCCGGGGTGAGCGGCGCAAATATCTCTTTCTCTCCGCTTAACGTATTAAAGATCTTCAATGCCATCTTGGTGGATGCTCAATCTTACGGATCAAATGGTTTTATGCAAGCGATCTGCGATTGTCCAGCTTGATAAAGCGGGAAAAAAAGCATAGACAAAAGTCCTATGAATTTCGCTAAACCTTATGAAGACTTACGCGAGTTTATCGCGGCTCTGGATGAACATGACAAATTGTACCGGATCCACCATGAAATCAACAAAGACAGCGAGCTGCAGCCGCTGGTTCGCTGGCAATTTAGAGGCGGTATCCCTGAACGGGAGCGCCGCGGCTTTCTGTTCGATAATGTAACAGACGGCAAGAAACGCAAATACAATTGTCAAGTGCTCGTCGGCGGGCTTTCGAGCTCCGAAGAGATTTATTGCCTGGGGCTCAAATGCCAGCCCGAGGAAGTCCCCGACCGCTGGATCTACGCGATGGATCATCTGATCGATCCGGTGCTTGTCGACTCAGGCTCCTGCCAGGAGGAAATTCACAAGGGCGATGGGCTACTCGCCCACGGCGGATTATTGGAATTTGCCGTTCCCATGTCGACTCCCGGCTTCGACAATGGGCCATACATTACCGCCGGACATTGGATCACCAAAGATCCGGAAACCGGCAAACGCAATGTCGGAAACTATCGCGGCTTGATCAAAGGGTCCACCTGCGCTGGCTTGATGTCCGGAACACCGCAGGATTTGTCGAGCCATTGGGAGAAATGCCGCAAGCTGGGCAAGCCCTTGGAAGTGGCGATCGTCGTCGGCACGATTCCCGCCGTCTCCTATTGCGCGACGCAAAAAGTGCCGCCGGACGTCGACGAATTGGCGCTCGCCGGAGGGCTGATGGGCGGGCCGGTGAAGCTGGTGAAATGTCAGACCGTCGACCTGGAAGTGCCGGCCAGCGCCGAGATCGTCCTCGAAGGCATCATCCCGACCAACTACATGGAAGAAGAGGGCCCCTACGGCGAGTCCATGGGCTACGTCGATCCGCGCACCTTGAGCACCGTGTTCGAGCTCAAATGCGTGACCCATCGAAAAAACCCGATCTGGGTCTCGATCATCAGCCAGGTGACGCCCAGCGAAAGCTCCAAGATCAAGGCGATGGGAATGGCCACGCTGGTCAAGCGCTTCATCATCAGCAAAGGCTACGACTGCGTCAAGGAAGTGCATATGATCGAACCGCTGGTCAATCTGCGCCCTTATGTCGCCGTGAGTTTGAAGAAGCGCAACGACGAGGATCCCTGGGGCGTCATGCAAGCCGTGCTCGATTACGGCGACCGCGTCGGCAAGATGATCGTCGCCGTCGACGAAGACATCAACGTGAAAGATCCGGTGGCAGTCACCTGGGCGATTACCCATCGCTCGCAACCGCACAGGGACGTAAGAATCGTGCGCGACCGTCCCTTCGGCGCCACGCCCATAGGCATGGTTGCCACCCATCCGTCGAGCCGTTACGACAACTCCGAGTCATCGCTTTTGATCGACGCTACGCGCAAAGCCGACTTCCCCCCGCTTTCGTTGCCCAAGGAAGAATTCATGGTCCGGGCCAAACAATTATGGGAGGAGCTCGGCTTGCCGAAGCTCACCCCGGAGGAGCCCTGGCATGGTTATTTGATGGGACTCTGGCCGGAAAACCTCAATTACGAGGCGGAACTCGCGGCCCGGAGCGAACATGAAAAGGTCTGGGAGATACTGCGCAAAACCCGCGTGCAGGTCGGCGAAGGCGAAACTTTGAAATCCATGCGCGCGAAATGGGGCAAGACCCATTCCGGCAGAGCTGAGTAAGCTCCCCTAAAGCGATCGAAACGCCAGTGCGGCAATTCAGACATCAGCCCGCGCCGCTTCATGAGCTTCACCCCGGGGTACGTGACTCGGAGACAACCCACCGCCGCCACCGCTTGCTCGCGTTCGAGCGTGACCATCCAAATCGCAAATAACCACGCGCCACTTGTAAGCTTGCCGATCATTGGGCAAGCAGGCCTCAATTTATGTGGGATATGAGTTTCCAGGGCAAACGCTCGGCTCGCTCACGGTAAAAGACCAATAATTATGCAGCGCCGCTACCCATTTGACGCGCGACTCAACATCATGCGAACGAGTTTTGTTACCATTCGGTAAGCAATTTGCGCCGCTCGCACGCTGCCATTTTTAGCGGCGTTGTGTTGAATCCTAACCGGACAAAGGCTATGTTTCCGTTCATGAAACGGCTGGTAAAATTCACCGTGAACGGCGAGGAACACGAGGTAGAAATCGAGCCCAATCGTCTCTTGCTGCAAGTTCTGCGCGACAATCTCGGCCTCACCGGCACCAAAGAGGGTTGCAGCATCGGCGTTTGCGGCGCTTGCAGCGTGATCGTCGATGGCCGTCTGGTCAGCTCCTGTTTGACCCTGGCGGCGGGTTGCGCCGGCAAGAAAATCGAAACCATCGAAGGACTCGCCAAGGACGGCGACCTCCATCCGCTGCAGCAGGCCTTCATCGAATATGGCGGTTTTCAGTGCGGCATCTGCACGCCCGGCCAAATCATGGCGGCCAAAGCGCTGCTCGACGAAAATCCCAAGCCGAGCGAAGAAGAAGTCAAGGAATGGATGTCGGGAAATCTCTGCCGCTGCACCGGTTATTACAAGATTCTCGAATCCGTCATGGCCGTGGTCAACGGCAAGACCGACCCCGAATACAAGTTTCGCAAGCGCGAAACCACGGCGAAGATCCAGAGCCTCGACGTTTATAAATCAGTCGCCAAGACAAATTAAAATTAAGAAAGAATCTCTCGCAAAGACGCCCAGTTAAGAGATCCGGAGAAACAACTCCTCCCATCTGCGAGCTTTGCGCCTTTGCGGGAGACAATCCGAGCGACCACCAAAACCTACAACAACCATGGCTAAATCAGAAAACTACTCGGTTATCGGCAAGCGCGTTCAGCGCGTCGAAGGTTTCGACAAGGTGACCGGCGACTCGGAATACATCGCCGACATCTACCTTCCCGGCATGCTCGTCGGTAAAGTCTTGCGCAGCCCCTATCCCCACGCACGCATTCGCCATATCGACACGACCAAAGCCGAGAAACTTCCAGGAGTGCGCGCAGTCGTGACTGCCGAGGACACGATCAAAAAGCCCTGGGGGGCGTTCTTTGCCGACCAATATATTCTCTCCGTCGGGAAGACTCGTTATGTCGGCGAGGAAGTCGCCGCCGTCGCCGCCATCGACCCGGATATTGCCGAAGAAGCGATCGATCTCATCGAGGTCGATTGGGAGCCCCTCCCCGGCGTCTTCGACGCCGAAGAAGCGATGCAAGACGGCGCCCCCTTGGTGCACGACGACAAGCCAAACAACATTGCCATGCAAATGGATTTAGAGCGCGGCAATGTCGCCGCGGCTTTCGCCGACTCCGATGTGATCGTCGAAGACACTTTCACCAGCATGCCCCAGTGGCACTGTTCCATCGAGACCATCGGCAGCGTCGCCGAATACGCGCCCAGCGGCAAGTACACCATTTACATGAACACCCAGACGCTGTTTAACGCGCGCTACCGCATCGCCGCGGCCTTGGGTGTACCCGAGACCGACGTGCGGATCATTCAGAGCGCGGTCGGCGGCGGTTTCGGCGGCAAGTCCTGCGATGACAACAACGCTCTGGTCGCCGCAGTTTTGGCGAAAAAAGCGCGCAAGCCGGTCAAGCTGATCAATACTCGCGAAGAGGAATTTCTCGCCGGCTGCCGGCCGCGCGTCTTCATGAAGATCAACGTCAAGATCGGCTTTAAAAAAGACGGCCATATCCGCGCCAAGGAATTGAAGGTCATCGCCGACAACGGCGCCTACTCGGCCAAAGCGCCGGCGATCACCGGCGTCGCGGCGATGCGCCACGATACTTGCTATAAATATTCCGACGTCAAGATCGACGCCAAGTTGGTCTATACCAACAAAATCCCCACCGGCGCCTTTCGCGGCTTCGGTAATCCGTCGGCGGAGTGGGCGGTCGAGCAAGCCATCGACTTGGGCGCTCATGCGCTCGGAATCGACCCTATCGAGCTCGCCCGCATCAACGCCGCCGAGACCGGCTACGTGTCGCCCCATGGCAACCGCGTGACTAGCTGCGAGCTCAAGCAATGTCTCGACATGGCCGAGCAAATGATCGACTGGAAAGCTAAGCGCGCCAACAAGCAGCCGAATACCGGCCTCGGTTTGGCCTGCACCGTTCACGTCAGCGGCAAGCGCCATTTCGGCGATTACGACGGCAGTTCGGCTACGATCAAGATCAACGAGGACGGCAAGGCGCTGATCTTGAGCGGCGAGGGAGAATGCGGCCAGGGCGCTCACACGGCCATGTGCCAAATCGCCGCCGAAGAGCTCGGCGTGCCGGTCGAAGATGTGGAGATTTCCCGCGCCGACACCGATCTCACGACTTTTTGCTTGGGAGCGTTCGCGAGCCGGCTGACCTATGTCAGCGGCAACGCGGTCAAAAACGCCGCGGCTAACGTCAAGCAACAACTGTTCGAACAAGCCGCAGAGATGCTGGAGGCCAACGCCGCGGATCTCATCTCGCGCGACGGCAGGATCTTCGTCAAAGGCGCCGAAGGCAAATCGGTCACCGTCGGCGACGCGGCGCGGGCGCGACTCTTCCGTCACAACGGCGCGCCCATCGTCGGCTCGGGGAGCTTCGATGCCGATTCGGTCCTGCCCGACAGCGTGCGCTTCGGCAACGAGTCCGGCGCCTACAACTACGGCGTGCAGGCCGCTCAGGTGCGCGTCGATCGCGAAACCGGCCAGGTAAAACTTTTGAGCTACGTCATTGCCTCGGATTGCGGCACGGTGATCTACCCGATCGGCGCTGAAGGCCAGGTCGAAGGCGGGCTGGCTCAAGGCATCGGCTACGCGCTCACCGAGGGACTGCAAATCGATGAAGGCCGGCCGCTCAATCCGAATTTTTCCGACTATCGCATTCCCTCCATGCGCGACATGCCGCCGCTGCAGCATGCCTTCGCCGATTCCTACGAGCCGACGGGCCCTTTCGGCGCCAAGGGATTGGGCGAGCTCAACATGGACCCCACGGCCGCCGTGATCAACAACGCGATCTTCGATGCCGTCGGCGTGCGCGTCAAAACCTTGCCGATCACGCCGGAAAAAATATTGCGGGCTCTGAAAGAAAAGCAGGGCGAAAAATAATCGTCACACCGAAATGGAATCGCACAAAACTCGTTTCACCACGAAGATCCCAATGCAGCGAAATCCTAACCCTATCTCGGAGTATTTCTCGCAAAGACGCAAAGTCGCCAAGTTCGGAAATCCGTTTTATTTCTTTGCGGCCTTTGCGTCTTCGCGAGAGACATTCCGAGCACTTTGTGCGGCTGCGCCGTGCTGGGATCTTCGTGGTGTCTCCCTCGTTGCGGCCCGCTCGCGAGAACGCGCATGATTAGATTCGACTACCAGGAACCGACGACGCTTAAAAAAGCCTTCGCCTTGATGGAAAAACACGGCGACGACGGGCGCGTCATCGCCGGCGGCACTTCGTTGCTCATCATGATGCGCCAGCGGTTGCTCATGCCCAAGGTGGTGATCAGTCTGGGCCGGATTCCCAAGTTGGACCGTATCACCTACAAGGCCAAGGACGGCCTGCGTATCGGCGCCGGCGCGCGCCACCGCGACATCGAGCTCTCGCCCGCCGTGCGCAAGCATTATCCCCTGCTCCACGAGACTTTTCGCAAAGTCGCCCAGCCGCGCATTCGTAACATGGGCACGGTCGGCGGCAACCTTGCCTGCGGCGATCCGCTGACCGATCCGGGCGCAAGCCTGATCGCCCTCGACGCCGAAGTGACGCTAACCAGCAGCAAGGGAAAACGAACGTTGCCGCTGGACGAATTTTTCATCGATTACTACCAAACCGCGTTGGAACCGGGCGAATTGTTAACCGAGATCCGCGTCCCGCCGTCCCAGCGCCCGGGCTGGTCGCATATCAAATTCACGCCGCGCAGCGTCGAAGACTTTGCCACGGTGGGCGTCGCGATCACTTTGAAGGCCGACAACGGCACCTGCGACGATATTCGCATCGGTCTCAACTCGGTTTCCTCGACCATCGTCCATGCTCGAAAAGCGGAGGACGTTTTGCGCGGCAAACCGATAAGCGACGCTGCGCTCCGGGAAATGGGCGAAGTCGCCGCCAGCGAATGCGATCCGACCGACGACAACCGCGGCTCCGCCGAGTACAAGCGCGAGATGGTCAAAGTCTTGGTGCGCCGCGCCGCACAAGAAGCGCTCCAACGCGCACGTTGATCCGTAACATTTCTGGTCAATTCTCGACCGAATACCCAATAAGTTAAAGACCGCACTGGCTTCCGCCGAGCATCTCGCGTTCCTGCCGTTCGACATATTCGATCTGGCCATTCGACGAGATCGCTCCCATCCTGAGGCGCTCGCCGACTGCGGCAAGGCAGCTCGCGGGCACCACACGCCCGCGGAGTGCATGGTCCGGCCACGGTTCCCGACGCCGATCTCACCACCAGCGAGAAGTTATCGTCACTTACCTGGCTTTCGATACGTGCCGGTGACTTCGAAGCACCCATCGCGGTGCTCGATCCGCACCGCGGATCTCTCTCTCAGTAATCGAGACTTGTCAACGGGAGTTCTCATAGCTCCGCCGGGACAACTATTTAGGAGGGGTCGTCCAATCTGTGGGAAAGTTCGCCCAGCTGTCAGGCTCGACATGCACCCACGACACAGTTACAAGTCCATTGACTAAGGAAATCGGGCTAGTAGTGTTGTGTTCACGTTCAAGCGGGAAGGAGATAAAGCCATGGACTTCGCGTTACGACGTAATCGAAAGAAAGTGCGGATTAACCCGGTTTGGATTGCTTCAATAATCGCACTGATTATGGTCTTTTCTGCCGTGGCGCTACTCCCGGAACAAGCGAGTGGCCGAGTCGTGAAATTTCCCTTCGACGCGGGGAATTTTCCGCTCTCTCCCCTGATAAACAACCGATACTGGCCCCTTCCCGCCGGCGCCGTCTTCGTCTACCGCGCACAAAGTGCCGAAGAATGCAGCTTCGACAAGATAACAGTCACACAGAACACTAGGTCTGTGTTGGGCGTGGAAACACGAGTCGTCCGGGACCAGGCCTGGGTCACGGAAGTCAACGATGATGGCTCGTGTAATTTGGCAACGGCAACGATGACGGAAGATACCGAGGACTACTACGCGCAGGATATCTTCGGGAACATCTGGTATTTCGGTGAAGCCACCCGCGCGCAGGATCAAGAATCCGGAGTGTGCAGCAGCGAAGGCTCGTGGGAGGCGGGAGGAACTATCACCCCCGCAGCGCAACCCGGGATCATCATGCTGGACCGGCCCCGTAAAGGGGACCGATACCAACAAGAGTTCGCTGAAGACGTGGCTGAGGACATGGCTTCGGTGTTGCGGCTGAAAGATTCCGTATCAATCGCTCTCGGCGAATTCGATCAGTGTCTGGTGACCAAGGAGTGGACGCCGCTCGGGCCGGGGGATATAGAGCACAAGTTCTACTGCTTCGACGCCTGGGGCAATTCCGCCGGTCTCGTCTACATCGAAGAGCTGAAAGGTAAAACGGTCAAAGTCGAGTTCATCGGCGACTCTCTGCCAGCGGCGTTTCCGGGCGAGTCAACCCCCTTCCCGGCGATCTGCATGCCGTAGTCGCGGGCATGATTGCTGCGGAGGTGGCAATCAAAACGAGGCTGCCTTTGTCGCATGTCACGCCGGCGCAGGGTTGGGATTATGTATGTCTGGCTTCTTTGATGTTTTTGCAGTCCCCGTCTCTTTGCATTCACGCCGATCAAACAGTAAATATCTAGGTCGTGGCGCAGTGAAGATAAGATTTTCGCCAAATCAATGTTTTGTCGTCAATTGATGATCCGAAAAGCGTTTCCATTACTTCCTTTCCACCTAGGGATGGAGCTTGGAGAGGGTGGCACTAAGAGCAGCTACGATGAGCTGGAATAATTCTTTGTATTCCTCTGGATCGGGTCGATAAGGCCATGCCAGGGAATGACCGGTGGTGTTCCGAATTCCCCAGGTCGCGCGAACCGCTCTCTGGGTGAAGTCAGGCGTAGTATCGTTCTTGATCTCTGCGATGACATCGTCGAACGTCTGCGCACCAAACCCTTGGGGAGCCGCGGTGAACCCAAATGCCGAATAAATACTGCCATCATTCAGGAAGTTATTGATAGTAGCCTTGCGGTTGACACTTTTAATCACCCCGCCAGCCGGCGAAGTTTTGAGAAGAGTTTCAAAAAGGAGCGCTCCCTTGAAGAGATGAAGAAAAAACGGTTCGCCGGTGCTCGTCGGAGTTCCTGCAAGCGAAAGTTCCTTTGCCCTCGATGAAAATTCTAATAGAAAAGTAAAAACTCCGGTAACAGCTGATCTCTTGATGGAGCCGGGCGTCATCGCTGGCTTGACCAATTTATCTCGAAGTTCGTCGAGAGAGAGACTAATTCCGCTGGAGCTAGTCACCTCCCTCATAACATCCTCGAAGATTTTGCGAGTAATAGTCACTAGCTCCTTGGCAGCCTGATTATTAGTCCTGTCGTCAAATAGTACGAATTTTCCCGATGGAAGCTCGAACCATCGGTCTTTGTGAAGCCGCAAGTCTTCTTCCAATGCAGCATCCATATAAAACAAGGCCTTCTCGAAATCCCGCGCCAAATACGAGGCCATCCCCAAGAAATAAAAAGGAGTTCCTTTGTGAATGTTCTGATATTTTGCCGGGTCATCTGCGGCCATTATTCCAAGCACATGTTCCCATGCGTTGATCTGGGCCACCGGCGAGTACCATAGTCTGCGTATGATCCCGGTTGAAGAAAATAAATCATCCGCGACCCCAGCGGCCATAAGAGCGTCAGCAGGGTCAATTTGTAGTTTTCTAAAATCTTCTATAAGCAACTTCTTATAGTCGTTGGTATAGAGATATACTTCGATCACCGACTTCCCCGCGGATTGATTAAGAAAATCCACTGACAGGAAAGAATTCGCCTGAGGCGATAACACTGGATCCGGTCCGCCAGGGCCATCGGTTTCTGTTAGGCTCGTGTTTGTTTCCCCGACCATTTGCTACCCCTTGAGAGTTTACGGCCTTTATTCAAATTACTTTAAACGCGGCCAAAAGACCGATTATTCCCACTGTTACTAGAACCAATCCAAATCGCTTGAACGTTCGTAAGATACCGTGCAATCTTCGCTCCGAATTGGGCCAGGATTCATCGGGCACCACTCTATACAAAGCCGCCGTTACGATGTCCGCCCATTGCGCGTTCCACCGCTTTTTTGCGGTCACCGCATATAAGTAGTTCGCGTACGCGCCAATTACGATCATTACAATGCTTCCGATCAGAAGCGACACATCTTCTACCAATGCTCGGTCTCCGCAAAAACTCCGTAAAAGTCGGTTCTATGGCGTGCCCCTGGTCGTCGTTCGCGGCACGAATTACTATAGACCTTCAGCGTGATCGCGCAATCCGAATGCCCCTCGCTGTTATTCCGCTGTTTATCAGGCAATGCCGCAATAGGGCCGAAAGCGATGAGGTGGTGTTTTTGATCGCGTTTTTCTGCAGATTCCTTAGTCGCGCTTCTAATTTCCGCCAAGGTGCAAAAATGGGATGGTCAAGTCTTTCATCTTGCTCTTTCAAAATGGTCGCTGAATATTCTGAAGTCTGCCGTGTTGAACGGCACGGAGGTAAACTATGAATTTTCGTACACACAAGGGAAAACTATTGAAGAACCCAAAAGTAAAGAAGGAGTACGAAAAACTCGGTCCGGAGTTCCACCTCGCGCAAAGCTTGATCAAAGCCCGTATGAAGAAAGGCTGGACACAAGCAGAACTGGCCCGCCGAGTCGGCATGCAACAACCAAATATCGCGCGACTCGAAGGCGGAAACTACGACCGGGTTTCATTACCTACTTTAAAAAAAGTCGCCCGCGCCCTGGGAGCAGAGATCGAGATCAAGCTCTCCGCGTAAATAAGGCTGTTGCTCTCAAAACAACAGTTGGGGCGTCATTTCGCGTCTGAGGCCATGGACGCCTATTTCCTAGTTCCGGTCCTCCGAGGTGAAGCGTTGATGGCGCGAGGTATTGAGAGTTCGACGGCAGCGCAAATGTTGATCACGAGTCCGCGTTACCCGCCCAATCCTCACTTTAGAGCCTCCAGAACGCGGCACGCCCTATGATGCTACCTACCGAAACGACGCTAGTCATAAGGATGACCTGAAGATCACGGCCGACTTCACCCGGCCCAAATAATATCGAGTTCCAGAAGTAACCCAGCGTCTCGTTGCCGGCCATCTCCCGTTACGAATGGGATGCGGAAACCCGCGGCGGCTTGAAATGCCATCAATGACGCGACATGGATCGCATCCAAGGCTGTTACCGGCACGGTCCCTTGAACAATCTCTTCAGCCCGGTTCAAAACGGTTTCGCCCACCTCGACCAACTCCCAGCGGGTGCGATCACTCCGAACCCTGCTCAGCGTCGCAACGAAGGCCTCTTCGGACAACTCTCTATCGCGTCTTCGTCTCCCCAAGGCGGACATGATTTCAACGGGCGTAATCGCCGAGGAGAGCAAGTCGTGCTGGCGCAACAAAGACACAACCCGAGCAGAGCCCGGCTCTCTCACATATCGTTTGATCAGAGCGCTGGTATCGAAATAGGCGAATTTCACCGCTCGTTGCGCTCCTCGCTGATGGTCTGCGACAGGGGTTTCCCCTTAACGCGAATTGCCTTCCAGGTCGGCTTTCCCATGGGTCCTCGCTGCCGAGCCGGACGCAGCAAGCCCTCCGACTCCAGACGGCGAATGATCGTTTCTTGATCTTCCTTGGTTTCAAGCGGCTTGATGACCGCGATAGGCTTCCCCCGCTCGGTCAATACGACTTCCTTGCCCTGCTTCACCGCTTTCATCGCTTTAGAAAAACTCTGGTTAGCCTCTCTCAATCCCATGCGCATATCGATCCTCTAATTTGTAGTGATATCACTACCTAGTGTACGCTTCCTCTCTCGGGACGTCAAATTCTGTATGTGGACTCCCACTCCAGAACTTGATGGGAGACTAACTGGCGTGTGTTCTTGACCACGAACTCCGCATTACCGGCCCAATCATCGCTTTAGATCAGCAAGAAGATCCTGTGCTCGATTCCCACTGACAAACGGATCAACTATGGTCGAGTCCCACTTTCTGGCGTTCTTGTTTGGGATCGAGGCCTGGGGCCAGGACTCGATCCCTTGCGAGACGTGAGACTCATTGCGTTCGGCCGGATCGGTCTGGTCTCGCAGTCGCTCTTCACCGGTGTGGTCGATGCGGCGCTTTTGGCGGCGGCCGATACTGTCGAAGCGAAGAAATATGGCATGCGCATGCTCATGGATATGGCTACGGAGCGCATCCCCTGCCCGTTCACTTCGGTGGTGACGATGAAAACGGTGCTGGACAAATCGCCCGTGCTGCTGGACCGATTTCTCAGAGGCATCCTGCACGGGATCAAACTTGCGCTGACCAATCCGGATATGGCAAAGAAGGCCTTGAGCAGACATATGCGGCTCGGTGAAGGCGAGACTCTCGATGAAGTTTATCAACGGGCCGTGTTGGCCTACGAGCGCGTGCCCATGGTCCCCAAAGAGGCAATCGAGACCGTGGTGAAGGTTTCGCCCATCCCTTCGAATCGAAACCCGTTCGGCGTGTTGGACATGGCTGTGCTCGAGCGCATCGATAACGAAGGTTTTATTCGCTCGCTTTACGCGGCAAAATAGGGAATTTTCAGGAGGCTGTCATGACGGATATCCGAGGCGTTGGGAAGAAGATCACCTACAGCGAGGACAATCCGATCAGCGCGGAGATCGACGCGCTGCGCAAAAACCGCGACAACATCAAGCGGCCGCCCAAAGGCGACGAGGAGCGCGAGCGGTTGGCGCGCTGGCTCGCGCACCGCGGCCGCGACGAGCTCGAAGTTACGGTCGGCACCGCGTGTTACGCCATGGCGCACTTCGAAATGGATTGCGAGTGGCGTTACTTTCTTGCCGAGCATGCCGGCACCGAGGCGGGCCACGGCTGGGGTTACATCCGCCAGGCCAATACCATCGACCCAAGCCGCGATCACTCGAAACCCGACCCGGAATTCGAGCGCCAGTACGGCCTGACGCCGCGCACCGAACACCACCAGATCATGAAGCGCGATTTTTTGAGCTACATTTTTTCCGGCAACTTGTGGCCTTACGGCCATGTCACCGCGGCGAGCATCCAGAGCATCCAGATCACGACACCGAAACTGCTCGATTTCGAAGAGCGCGTGGTGCACGCCGAGGAGCGCACTCATCACGACGCGATTTTGCAGAAAATCCACGACTACGTGTGGGAGCAGATCGAGATTTGGGGCGAAGCGCCGATTCGCCGGCGCATCGGCGAGATCGAGAAGCAGGCGCTCAACAGCCGCCCGCGCACGGTCTTCGATCCGCCGCGACGGGAGTTCCTACGCAAATACTTCAATGTGCCGGTAGAGAACGTGCGTAAATTTCCCGCGTGGCGGGAATATCTCTATCTCAACGTTCTCGGCTTTCCGCCCGAGCCGGTTTACATCGAGAACTGGCCCGCGGAAATTCCCCAACCCAAAGCGGGGCTGTAAAACGCATTGCCGACTTGAGGAGAAATTCTTTCAACGGCAGCCCCGCGTCGTGTTTTTCACTTAGCCGTTTTGACCGCCAGCAAGGATACCGTCGGGCTCGCGGTGCTTCGATCAGGTCTCAAGCATCGGGCGAGGTCCGCTCCAAATCATTGACATCGTGGCAGAACCGCCTTTCGCGCAAGTTGTCACCAAGCTTGATTCACCGAATCTCTAAAGATATTCTGCTATTTTATGAAACAAACGATCCATGTCACGGTTAACGGCCGGCTCTACGAAGAAGACGTCGAGCCCCGTCTACTCTTGGCCCATTTTCTCCGCGAGAAAATCGGTCTCACCGGCACTCACATCGGCTGCGTCGTCGGCGAGTGCGGCGCCTGCTCGGTGCTGCTCGACGGTAAAGTGGTGAAATCCTGCCTCCATTTCGCCGTGCAGGCGGACGGCCGGGAAGTCACCACCATCGAAGGGCTCGCGAAAAACGGCGAGCTCAATCCGGTGCAGGAAGCGTTTGTGAAGAACTATGCATTTCAGTGCGGCTATTGCACGCCGGGCATGGTGATGACGAGCTACGCTCTTTTGCAAACCAATCCCAACCCGTCGGAAGCGGAGATCCGCAAGGCGCTCGCCGGCAATCTTTGTATGTGCACCGGCTATGTGCAGATCGTCGAAGCGGTCAAAGAAGCGGCAAAGGGAATGAAAAATGGCTAAGTTTGTCGGCAATCGTTCACGAAGCAAAGAAGGTCCGCGACATGTTACGGGCAGAGGGTTATTCACCGACGATTTCACCCTGCCCGGCATGCTCCAGGCGATGATCCTGCGCAGCCCCCATGCTCACGCTAAAATTTTGTCCGTCGATCCGGCCGAGGCGCTCAAGAATCCCAACGTCTTTGCCACGATCACGCCGGATGATGTCAAGAAAATGACCAAACCCTTCAAACCCGGCCGTTACGCCGCGGGGTTGAAACGTCCCATCGATGAATACGCCGGAGCGGTGGACAAAGTCCGCTATGTCGGCGAGCCGCTCGGCGCGGTGGCGGCCAAAGATCGGGGCACGGCGGAAGACGCTCTGGAATTGATCCAAGTCGAGTATGAGCCCCTCCGCGCCAATGTCGATGTCCATGAAGCGATCAAGCCGTCGTCCGCGGTGCTCTTCGATGAGCTCGGCACCAATCTCGCGTGGACCGGTTCGCTGCAATACGGCGACATCGATGCAGCGTTCCAATCTGCCGACCGAATCGTCAAAGAGAATTTAAAAATTCACCGTTACAGCTCGACGCCGCTCGAACCTTTCGTGGTCATCGCGTCCTACGACGCGGCGAGCAAGCGCTTGACCGTATGGGTCACGGCGCAAGTGCCGGAAGTGATCTACGACGGACTGCGCGAAACCCTCGGCCTGCAGGATGTCCGCGTGATCATTCCGGATGTCGGCGGCGGCTTCGGCCAGAAGATTCATCTGATTCGCAAATACGTCATCCTGATTTCGCTGCTGGCGATGAAAACCGGCCGGCCGGTGAAATGGATCGAAGACCGCACCGAGCATATGATGGCCGGCGGCCACGCTTGCAACCAAGACGTCGAAGCCCAAGCCGCGGTGAAAAACGACGGCACCGTGCTCGGTCTCAAGTTCAAAGAATACGACGACGTCGGCGGCTCGATCAGCACCCTGACGATCCACTTCACCAACAAGCTCAATAATCTGTCGAACACTTACAAAACACCGGCCATATCCATGGAAGGCCACGCGGTGGTGACCAACAAGTGCCCGGTGGTTCCCAACCGCGGCATCGGCAAGCCCGGCATGTGCTTTATCTGGGAACGGATGATGGACCGGGTCGCCCAGGCGCTTAACTTGAGCCCCATCGAAGTGCGGCGCAAAAATTTGATCCAGGCCGACCAGATGCCCTACACCACGATCAGCGGCAACGTTTACGACAGCGGCGATTATCCCGGCCTGCTGAAAACGCTCCTGGAAAAAATCGACTACGACAAGCTCCGCGACGATCAGAAAAAAGCCCGCGCGGAAGGCAAGCTCATGGGCATCGGCGTCGTCATCGGTGTCGAGCCCGGCGGACGCAACGCCGCGCGCGACATGGCGATCTTTCCGGAAATGAAAGAGCCGCCCGGCTCCGGCGGCATCAACGGCGCAAAAATCAAACTCGAGAAGAACGGCACGCTCTCGCTCCATCTGGGCTCGCCCAACTGCGGCCAGGCCCATGAGACCACCACCGCGCAGGTCGCCGCCGAGATTCTCGGCTCGACGCCGGACAGAATCAGCACCAGCATCCCCTTCGATAGCGATCTGTCTTCGTGGGGCGTGGCGGCGGCCAACAGCGGCAATAATTTTCATCTCTACGACATCGGCGCGATTCACGGCGCGGCCCATAAGCTGCGCGATAAAATCCTCAAGCTCGCGGCCTACAATCTCAAAGTCGAGCCGTCGGCGTTATCCATCGAAGACAGCGTAGTGAAAGTGCCCGGCGCGCCGGCCAAACAAATCACCTTCGCCGAGCTCGGCCGGATCGCCTACAACAACCAGCATCTGATTCCAGACGATATGGAGGCCGGACTGGAGGCGACCCATTACTACACGTTTCCCCACGCCAAGCCCAATATCGTGCCCGGCGCCGACCGCAGGGTGCGCGCCCAGTTCTCCTTTTCCGCCGGTGCCCACGCGGCCATCGTGGAAGTGGACAAGAATACCGGCTCGGTGCATGTGCTGCGCTATCTGATCGTCGGCGACAACGGCGTGGTGATCAATCCGGACGTGGTCAACGGGCAGGTCTACGGCTCCGCCGCGCACGGTATCGCTGTCGCGCTCGGCGAGGGGTTCATGTACAGCCCGGAAGGGCAGCCGTTGACGATCACTTATCTCGACTACGGCAAATGTTCGACAGCCGAGACACCGCGGGTCGAGGTCATCCATCAGCCCTCCCCCTCGCCGTTTACGGCGCTGGGGCAGAAGGCCGCCGGCGAAGGCGCGGCGATCCCCTCGCCCGCCGCCATCGCCAGCGCGGTGGAAGACGCGCTCCAACCGTTCGGCGTGAAAGTTTGCGATCTTCCGATCACACCGGAATCGGTGTGGCGCTTGATCAACCACAATCCGGAAAAAGAGCGGAGGACCTTCTAGATGATTCCCGGTGCTTTCGAATACTATGCGCCCCGCACTTTGAGCGATGCGGTGAGATTCCTCGCCGACCATAGAGACGATGTAAAAATACTTTCCGGCGGCCAGAGCCTGCTGCCGCTCATGAAGATGCGCTTGTCCAAGCCCGCTTTTGTCGTCGACATCGGCCGCATACCCGGTCTCGACACCATCCAACAGGAAGGCGACGATCTCGTCGTCGGCGCGCTGGTGACCCACGAACAAATCGAGCACTCCGATCTGCTCAAATTGAAATGCCCGCTACTGCCTCAGACCGCGACGACCATCGCCGACGTCCAGGTGCGTAACCGCGGCACCATCGGAGGCAGCGTCGCCCACGCCGATCCGGCCGGGGATTGGCCGGCAACCGTTATGGCGCTGGACGCGGAAATCAAGATCGTCGGGCCCAACGGCGAGCGCTGGATTAAATGCGATGAGTTTTTTCTCGGGTTGCTCATGAGCGTGCTCGAGCCGGACGAGATCGTCACGGCGATAAAGGTGCCGGTTACCGGCGCGGATAAAACCGCTTATTTAAAAGCCGCGCCGCGCTCTTCCGGTTTTGCCGTCGTCGGCGTCGCCGTACGACTGGCTCTGGATTCTGCGGGAACTTGCAGTGGCGCTACGGTCGGCATCACCGGCGTCACCGATAAGGCCTACCGTGCCGACCGCGTCGAACAAATACTTACGGGCAAGAAGCTGGAAGCAGCCGTGATTCAACAAGCAGCTGCCCAAGCCTGCCGCAACATCGAAGTGATCGAAGACATCAACGGCTCTTCCGAGTACCGCAAGCACTTGACCGAAGTGTATGTGGCGCGGACTATAGAGACGGCGCTGCGGCGCTAGCCAACCTCGCTACCCCCTTTCAACCCGCTTCGAGACGACGACCGGCGCTCCCGCCGCGCAAGTTCCCCCCGGGAAACGCGGCTAAAGCATCCGTCTCCGTAAATACGAACTTAGGTAATCCACCAGCGTTACCAGAATATAGATCGCCATGATCAGCGTCAGCAACTGATTTTCGAGAAACAAGCTGATGGCGATATAGATGCGCTGTCCCAGGCCGCCCGCGCCGACAAAGCCGAGGACGGCGGCGACGCGGATATTCACCTCCCAACGATAAAGCGTGTAAGAAATAAATTGCGGCAGGACCTGCGGCACGATCCCGTAGAAAAAAATTTGCAACTTGTTGGCGCCAGTGGCTTGCAGCGATTCGATGGGCTGAGGATCGACGTCCTCCAGAACCTCACCGAACAATTTGCCGAGCACGCCGCCCGTGTGAACGCCCAGAGCCAAGACACCGGGAAATGGGCCTAAACCGACGAGGAATACAAAAATCAACGCCCAAACCATTTCCGGTATCGTGCGCAGGATATTAAGCAAGCTCTTGGCAACTAGGTAGGGCAGGAAACGCAGGCCGCGGCGCCAGCCCTGTTTAGGCTCCATCTCGTATAGCAGTCCCGAGTAAATCAGATTGCGCGACGCAAAAAAGACCATCGCCAGCGCGATCACCACCGCCATCAGGGTGCCCATGAACGATATTGCGAAGGTCTCGACCGAGCCCGTGGCCGCTTCGCGCAGAACGGTGGGCGAAAAATCGGGCGGGACGAGCCTCGTCATGTAGATAAGAATCTGCTCGCCGCCATCGCGACTGAAGAGCTGGGTGAGATCGATGCCGGCACCGCGGTAACTCCACACGAGAAATACCAACATGCCGGCAAGAACCAGCGTGTTGGCGATCTTCGAACTCTTCCCGGATACCGCACCCGAGACCGGTATCGTCTCGCAGCTATTGGGATTCATCGGCCGGCTCATATCATCGCGCGCACCTTGGCGCTCACGTAATCGACCGCCGCCACCATGACGAACAGAATCATGAGAATCGTCAGCACCTCGTTGAAATTGAACATGCGCATGGAAATCTCAATCTGCTGGCCCAAGCCCCCCGCGCCGACCAGGCCAAGAATCGCCGACGCGCGCACCGCGCATTCCCAACGGTATAAAGTGTAGGAGACGAAATTTGGCAGGGCTTGGGGAAACCAGCCGTAGAAAAAAATTTGCAGCTTGTTGGCGCCGACGGCCTGCAGCGCCTCGAGCGGGCGGTGATTGACCGCTTCGAAAATTTCAGAATATACCTTGCCGAGCATACCGCCGTAAGCGACACCGATCGCCAGCACGCCCGGAAACGGCCCCAGTCCGACAGCGCGCACGAACATAAATGCCCAGACAAACTCGGGGATACAGCGAAACAGGCTAAGGACGCCGCGCGCGAAAGCATAGGCAGCGTAGCGCATCCCCTTGCGCAGCGGCGTTCCCTGCAACTCCGCTTCATTGAGGATGCCCCGAACGGTCAGCGTATTGGTGCCGAGCAAGCCGAGCGGAAAGCCAATCAGCACGGCGATGAGAATGCCCCAAAAAGAGATTTGAATGGTTTCCAGGGTCGGTCGCAGCATGAGCGACAAAAAACTGCCGGAAAGCTCCGGCGGAAACATTCCGGTAATGAATTTTCCCAACGCCGCTCTGCCGCGCGGCTCGAAGAAAATCATCGGATCGACACCAGCCCGCCGCCAGCTTTCGACCACGGCGAAAATGAAGAGCCCGATAAAAACGTAAGGGAAAAGAGACTTATCCGACTGACGGATAGGCGACTGGACCGATTCTTTCACTCGCTCCCTCGACGCTGGAGTGATCGCGGAAATTGCCGGAGTACAAATCCTCGAGCATCGCATCCGTGATCTTGTCAGGCGCGAGATCGAAGGCTATCTTGCCCGCTTTTATACCAATGACGCGGGGGAAATAGGCCAGGGCCAGGTCGACGCTGTGAAGACTGACGATCAGTGTTTTCGCGGTGTTTTGGCTGATTTCGATCAACAACCGAACGATGGTTGTGGCCAGCGTGGGATCGACCGAAGAAACCGGTTCATCGGCGAGAACCACCTCAGGACCTTGCATCAACACCCGGGCGATCGCGACCCGTTGCTGTTGCCCGCCGGACAGCTCGTCGGTGCGCTCGAAAAGTTTCTCACCGATGCCAACCCGGCTGAGCGCTTCGTGGGCCAGCGTCACATTCGCAGGTTTCACCAAAGACCACAGCGAACGGAGTGTCGACCAGCCGCCCAGTTGCCCGGCCAGGACGTTGTGAATCACGCGCAGGCGGGGCACGAGATTGTGCTGCTGGTATACACTGCCGATAAGACGGCGCGTGCGCCGCAAATCCTTACCGTGCAGCGCTTGTACATCTTCCCCGCTGATCCAGAGCTTCCCCGAGGTCGGCCTTAACGTACAATTTAGCAGGCGAAACAGTGTAGTCTTACCGGCACCGCTCGGTCCGATCAGAGCGACGCGCTGGCCTTTGGCGATCTCAACACTGACGCCATCGAGGGCAACTTGATGGCGGCCAAACAGCTTGCGGACGTTTTCTAAGCGATACTGGAACTTCGATGGCAATGGACTCACGCGTTATTTAAGCAACCCCGCGGCAATCGCCGCTTCTTCGATGCCCTTCCAGTCCGCATCCTTGGCGACGATGTAGCCTTTGGTCCGATGCAGATCGAGAAGTTTCTTGTCTTTCGGTTTTCTGTAGTCGAGCTTCAAAAACGCCTTGGTAATCTTGTCGACCGTCCCTTTGTCGACTCCGGCGCGCACCATCCAGACATAATCAACATAAGGAGGAGTCGTCCAGAAAATCACCACCTTTTTGGTGTCCACCTTCTTGGATTGCACCAGCTTGTCCCAAACCAGAAAATTGAGCGCGCCCGCGTCTACCTGCCCCGCTTCAACCCAAGCCGCGGTGGCGTCATGAGCGCCGCTGAAACTGAACTTGGAAAAATCCTTTTCAGGATTGATTCCGTTCTTAAGCAGATAATAACGCGGCATGAGATGCCCGGAGGTTGAGCTGACGCTGCCGAAGGCGAAGGTTTTGCCCTTGAGATCCTTCAAAGACTTGATACCGGTTTCTTTGCGGGTAATGAAATAACTTTTGAATTGCGCGTCCTCTTTGCGCATGATGATGCGGTGCGCTCCTTTGGCCTGTTTCGCTGCTTGGACGGAGGTCAAGCCGCCGTACCACACCATCTCCAAGCGATTCGCCGCCAGGCCTTCCACCGTCGCGGCGTAATCGACCACAGGGGTGAATTTCACCGGTATCCCGATCTCTTTGGTCAGATAATCCGCGAACGGCTGGTAAATCCGCAGCATTTCTTGCGGGTTTTCATCCGGGATCGCCGAAATCCGCAGCGCTTTCAAAGCTTGAGCTGAAACGTTCTGAGTGAACAGTGCGAGCAGCAGCGCGAAACCCATTGTGAGTGTTTTATTCATCGACAATTCCTCCAAGACTCCATCGACGGTTAATTAAACTTAAATAACAAGAAAAACTATATGTCAAATAGAATTGATCTATGGACCCGGACAAGTCCGGCTTCGCAACCATCGAATTGCCGATTTCAACGGCAGGAAGGGTCTGAATCCAGTCCAAAGGCGCAGAACGGTGCTAAGAATTTTCCCTGAGAAACGCCAAAACTTCTTGGGGATGGGCCTCGGCTTTCTTAACGGCAGGCCAATGTTTGACGACTTCGCCCTTCGGTCCGATCACAACGGTGGAACGGATCGTGCCTTCGACTTCTTTGCCGTACATCATCTTCCGTCCCCACGCGCCGTATTTCTTCATCATTTCGGTTTTCGGGTCCGACAACAAAACGAAGGGCAGCTTGAAACTTTCAACGAACTTGTTATGCGACGCGATGCTGTCCTTGCTCACACCGAGCACGACAACACCGGACTTTTTCAAGTTCGGTGTCAGATCGCGGAACCCACAGGCTTCTTTGGCGCAGCCCGGGGTGTTGTCCTTGGGATAGAAATACAACACCAGAGTCCTGCCCTTGTAATCGTCCAGCGAGTGTTTTTTCCCGTCGTTGCCATCGAGGCTGAACGCCGGCGCTTTTTTGCCTTCAAGATTTTTCATCGGTATTTAATTCCTCCTCGATGGCTGCCGTAATTTTTCTTAGATAACGGAAATACCCGTCATGCCAACAGAGCCGGCTCGGCGTTGCCTGTCTAAAAGAGGCTCATCTGAGCCGATCCATGGGACATTCCCGGTGTTCATTCGGTCACGTTGACGCCACGCCAAAACGCGACGTAGTTCCTGATTCGCTGTGCCGCCTGCTTGGGCTCGGGGTAGTACCAGGCGGCGTCTTGATTCAACTGGTCGCCGACCTGCACGTGATAGTAGCTGGCCAGTCCCTTCCATGGGCAGGTCGTGTGCTTGTCGCTGGGACGAAAAAGGTCTCGCTTCACCGAGTTCGGCGGAAAATAGTGATTGCCCTCCACTTGAAGGGTTTGATCAGACTCTGCCAAGACCGCCCCGTGCCAAATTGCCTTCATTTGATTCTCCTCCCAAGGTCCGACGACTGCTATGAGACACAGCGAAACTTTGCAAAGACATAGGGATAATGAGCCTGATACCAATTGCGGAAGCTTGGCCGCAACAAATTCGCATCCGTCGCCCAGGATGCGCCTTTGAGGACAAAATGCTTGCCGTCGAAAAAATCCCGCGAATAATCCGGATAGCTTTCAATATAGGATGAAAAGCCTGGAAAGGGCTCAAACGGCGTGTCGGTCAGCTCCCAGCCATTGCCGACCAGTTCGAGCACTCCCCAGCGGCTCGCTCCCGCCAGGCGGGAGCCAACGGGTAGCGGCGCCCAGGAAAGAAAATCAAAATTACCATGGCGAGCGCCGGGAGCTGAATTGCCCCATGGATGTTCCGACTTCCGCCCGTCGGGGCCGTAATAGGCCGCGCGGTGAAATTCTGCCTCGGTCGGCAAGCGCTTGCCCGCCCAGCGCGCATAAGCCCGGGCCTCCGCCAAGCTCACGTATACCGGCCAGCTAGCCGCCTGTTGCAGTGGAAAGCTGTCGAACATCGCACGATAAAACCATGCGCCGTCGCGCTGAAACCAACACGCGGGACAGCGCTTTCCTTCGAGATTTTTCCAGCGCCAATCTTCCCGCCGCCAGTGGCGCGCGTCCTGGTAGCCCCCGGATGCGACAAATTCGAAAAACGTCCCCGTTGCTAACCGGTAGCGAGTCGATTTTGAATGCCGGCACGTCAACGAACCTCTCGTCGAATTCATTGTCCCAACCGAAAGATATCTCGCCGAGTTTTGCGCCCAACCTTGCGCGACCGGCGGGAATCGTGATGGCGTGCGAAAACGCCGCGGTCTGAAACGAGTACTGAGGCGCGAACTTGGCCCGTCGCTTCCGTGCCGGCGGCACTCGCTGAAGCATGTAAGCGAGCGTCTCCTGATGCATGTACTCATGCTCCAGGATCATTTGAAACACCCGCCCGTTCTGCGCCATGGGACTGTTCGATCGCGAGCCGCCGAGCGCTTCCAATGACTCCAAAATCGCCCCACGCACATGATCGCGGTACTCAAGCGTCTCCGCCAGACTCGGCCAGCTCTCCGGCACTTCCGGGTGCCAGTGGCATTCCCCTGTGTCCACGTCCGGATCGATACCGCGGCAGAAAAGATCGTCGAAATAGGGATTGAAGGATTTCCAATGGAGCAAAGCGCCGCAAACCTGGTTCCAGGAAAACGCCGGCAGATGGCCGATATAGAATATAAACGGATGGCGCCAAACGATCGGCTGGGCCTGGATCTCGTCGGCCGGAAGCATCGCAAAGATTTTATCGGTGCGCGCCCAGGCGGCAAGAAACAGGCCGCGAAGCTCCTCCATCGTGTCAAGCACATTGCGGATAACCGGTAGTGCCATGGCCCCTCCCTTCGTAAATCGTTTTTAACTATTTACTAAATAGCTACAGTCTATGGAAGAGCGCGAAGAGATTTTTTGGGGGCGACGGAATGAGGGAATCTAGGCCTGTTTGAGAAACTCTCTGAAGGCTTGCGCGATCGGATGGAGCGGCCGGCGGCGATGATAGACTTCGTAAAATCCCCGTTCCATCTTCAAGCCGCGAATCGGCACTTCAACGATGCTACCCTCGGCCAGCTCGCGGCGAATGGATATGCGCGACAGAATGGAGATGCCGAAGCCGCCCATCAACGACTCCTTGACTGCTTCCGTGCTGCCCAGCTCCATCGAAATATGCAGCAACTCGGCTCGCGAGCGCCGCCCCTTGGCAAGCAGCTGATTGATCGAATCAAGGGTTCCCGAGCCATGCTCCCGCGAAATGAAGTTCTCGCTGTGTAAATCGGCGACCTCGACGAACTCCCGCAGGCACCAGTGATGGCCATGGGGAACCGCGAGTACCATCTCATCGTCCCAAATTTTTTTGAAACAGAGTCTTTCATCGCTGCCTTTGAAACCGACAAAGCCAAGCTCGACCTTGCCCTCGAAAACGTCTTCGATGATGCCGGACGAATCGCCGATGCGCAGTATCGGTTTCACCGCGGGATATTTTTTCGTGAACGCGCCGAGCTTTTGCGGCAACAGATACTCGCCGGGAATGTTGCTGCCGCCGATCCAAAGTTCGCCGCTGAGCGTGCCATGAAATTGCTCAACGGCGGCCATGGCTTCGCGTTTGAAGGCAAGCAGGGTTTTAGCCCGTTCCGCCAAGAGCTGCCCCAACGGAGTCAGGCTGATCCGGCCATGCAGTCGATAAAGCAGCTGGCCGCCGACGGCTTCTTCCAATTCCTGCACATGGGCGCTGACCGTGGGCTGGCGCAAATCGAGCAGCTCGGCGGCCTGAGAAAAGCTCCGCATTTCAGCGACCCAGTAGAATATTTCTAGCTTGTGAAGATCTAAATCTGTTTTGAGCTTGGCCATCGAGATTGGCGCGCGGCGCGGTTTTAATCGAGGAATCGGTCTGCAACAAGAAACCGGGGAGCATGGCACGCACTGAACGCGCCATGCTCCGCGGCGACAGCGTTGCCGCTACTTGGTTAAAAACTCCAGAACCTCGGCTGGATGCGCGCCGGCATCGGTGACTGGAATCCAATGCTTCTTAATCGTGCCGTCGGGACCGATCAAGGCCGTCGAGCGAATCGTCCCGTCAGAGACTTCGCCCTGGGCATTCTTGCGCGGCCCCCAGGCTCCGTAGACTTTCATCGTGTCCTTTTGCTGGTCAGCCAAGAGCACAAACGGAAGGTTAAACTTGCTGATGAATTGATTGTGCGAATCGATGCCATCCGGGCTGACACCCACCACCACGGTATTCGCTTTAGTCACGGTATCGATAGCGTCGCGGAACCCGCACGCTTCCTTGGTTCAGCCCGGAGTATCGTCTTTAGGATAAAACCAAAGAATCACATTTTTGCCGGCGTAGTCGGCCAGCGAGTGTTGCTTTCCGTCGCTTCCCGCTAGTGTGAACGCCGGCGCTTTTTGTCCTTCAAGTCCTGCCATTTGCCACCTCCGTGTATAATTAGATGTCTGGTTTCTATCACACCGAGAAAGTATCAATCAAACATCGAGTAACCAAGAGGCGCATTGTCATCAGCGCCGGTTGCAGCTATATTTCCCGAGAATGGCAAAGCAATCGTTACTGACGGAATCGCATCGGCGATCCGGCGCGATCCTGGTCGAAAAGGATGGCTGGCTGTTGCCGGATCACTTTGGCGACCCTAGCGCCGAATACGAATCCGTTCGCAGCGCGGCTGGCATATTCGATTTCTCACATCGCGCGCTGCTTCAATTCACGGGGGCGGATCGCGTGTCCTTTCTCCAGGGCATGTTGTCGAACGACCTCAGGCCGCTGAAAATGTTCGGCGGCCAGCTGGCCGCCGTCTTAACCCAGCAGGGCAAAGTCATCGCCGACGTCCGTGTGCTGTGCGCCTTGAATTCGCTCTATTTGGACTTCTGGGAGCCGCTCAAAGAGAAAATTACCGCGCATCTCAATCGCTACCTGGTCGCCGACGAAGTGGAGATCAACGATCCGAACGACCAGTGGAAAATGATTTCTCTGCAAGGACCGCAAGCCCGGAAAATGCTCGACCAGCTCTTGGCCCCTGCGGATTTGCCCACCCAGCCTAATCAACATGCGATGGTCCAGTTCGATGGCGCGCCGATCTGCGTCGTGCGCGCCGATCACAGCGGCGAAGGTGGCTTTGACTTGATTTTGCAGAATGGCCAATTGGACGCTTTCGCTCGGCGGCTCAAGCAACGCGGCGCCTCGTGGGTGGGGGGGCGCGCGCAGAACATTTTGCGCATCGAAGCCGGTATCCCGCTTTACGGCAGCGACTTCAATGAGGAGAACTTGCTGCTGGAAGTCGGGCTTGAAAATTCCTATAGCTATACCAAAGGCTGTTATCTCGGCCAGGAAGTCGTCGAGCGCATTCGCTCGCGCGGCCATGTCAACAAAAAACTCTGCGGTCTATTGATCGACGGGGACAAAGCCGCCACACCCGGTGATAAAATCACGGTAGAACAAAAAGAAATCGGCGTAATCACCAGCTCGGTTGTCTCACCCAGGCTGAATCGTCCCGTGGCGCTGGGCTATATCGGCAAGGAACATTGGACCCCGGGGACGGAAGTGTCAATCGAACGCGACGGCGTACCCTGTCACGCGAGCGTGACGGCCTTGCCGTTTCAAAGTTCCAGCTCCTCTTGAATCCTGACTTCAAGTTCGTATAGTAAGCGGAATTTTCGCGCTGACAGAAAGGAAGCTTGAAATGGGTCATTTCGTCAAAGTTTGTAACGCCGCCGAAGTCAAGTCGGGTTGCGGCAAAAGTCTCGATATCGAGGGTAAAGCCATCGGCATATTCAATGTTGACGGCAAGTTCTACGCCATTAACGACGTGTGCGGCCACCGCGGCGGGCCGTTGGGCGAAGGCGAATTGGACGGCACGACGGTCATCTGCCCCTGGCATGGCTGGCGCTACAACGTCACCACCGGGGAGAACGAATTACTGCCCAACCTGCCGACGGAAAAATACGAAGTGAAGCTCGAAGGCGACGACGTTCTGGTCGATCTACCGTAATCTCCCAAATCGCGACTATCCAGAGGCCCAGGGTCCGCCGGGATCATGGGCCTTTTTTGCGCTCTAGGCTTTCAAGAACTCATTGATGTAATCGTGCAGCGCCTCTTTGGTACTGTCAAAACCGAGTTCTTGCCAAGGTACTTCCTTCGGAGAGAAAATCGCGGCATCGGTTGATTCATCGGCGGCCGTCAATTCGCCGCCGATTACTTCTGCCGTGTAAACTACGATGACGTTGGGTGATCGGGGATAGGAATAAACGTTTAGCAATGGCCCCAGTTTCACGTCGAGCTGCGATTCCTCTTTAGTCTCGCGCACCGCGGCGTCCTGCACGCTCTCGCCGCGATCGACATAGCCGCCGGGGAAAACCCATTTGCCGAGGGCCGGCTCGACGCCACGTTTGAGCAGGACGATCCCGCCATCGAGAGTGAAAACCGTACCGGCGACAACTTTAGGATCTTGATAAAAGATGAAGGCGCAAACTTGACATACCAAACGTCTCGGCTCGTTAAGCTTAATCACGCGTAAGTCCAAACCGCCGCCGCAGCGCGGGCAAAAACGGTATTCCACATGACCGTGAGCGTGCTCCTTGTGGTGTTGATGATGGTCTGATGGCATACTTTCCCTACTAGCGCATATTCGTTTGAAATAAAAGGAGTTTTCTGTAAACCTGTTTTATGCTTCGCGCGGTTATTTTTGACTTCAACGGCATCATCGTCGACGACGAGCCGATTCATTTCAAGCTGTTCCAAAGAGTGTTCGGCGAGGAGGGAATCCCACTCGCCGAAGACGCCTATTACGCCCGTTACCTCGGCTTCGACGACCGCGGCGTTTTCAGCTTCGGCTATCGCGAGCACCATCACCCATTGAGCGACGAGAAGCTCGCCCAACTCATCGAACGCAAGGCGGTTTACTACCAGGAGGCGATCCGTAATCACGTCGCCATATTTCCCGGAGTCAAACCGCTGGTCGCGAAGCTCGCCGCCAGCCTGCCCCTGGCTGTCGCCTCCGGCGCGCTGCGCCACGAAATCGAAACCATACTGACTACCGCCGGATTGATCGGCTATTTCGAAGCGATCGTCGGCGCCGAAGATGTCGAACGGGGTAAACCGGAACCGGATATCTTTCTAAAAGCGCTGGCGGCGCTGAATTCGCAAAGCGCCAAACCGATCCAAGCGAACGAATGCGTGGTCATCGAAGATTCCAAGGAAGGCGTGCGCGGCGCGCGCCGCGCCGGCATGAAATGCTTGGCGGTAACCAATTCCCACGGCGCGGATTTGCTCCACGAAGCCAACGCCGTGGTCGGCAGTCTGGAAGAAGTCGAGCTCGCTTTCTTGCAGACACTTTGACTCTACAAGAGTTTCCTCGACTGCACAGGCACCGACTCGGATCGAATCCCCAGACCGGCAAATACCTCGATGATTCGTTCGGCCTTTTGGCTTTTGATCGTGATCAATTCACCCACCTGATCGACATGGCGGTGAAGCCAAGCCTCCTTGGAGTTTTGAAAGTCTTTCAATTCTACTTTGTCGATGTCCCGGTAAGCTATCAGATCCTGTGAAAATAGCCCGAGAACCATGAATTCCGGGTACAAAGACACTCGCCACAAGAACATGTTTCGCCCCACCGAACTCCGCGAGCCGGAGTCCCGATGGACGGCACACCATTCCTCAAACAGCGGTGTCAGATTCTTTTCCTCAGCGCGCTTTATCCGCGACAAGAAAGCTGGTGAAACCAAAACCAATACGATCAAAATTAAGAACAGAAATAGGAAGGCGAACGTTATATCCATGACGGCATCCTCCGCTGGTGCCCAAGTGGCGTCGCAGCCCCGGGTTATCGGTATGGTGATTTCTGCGGCCGAACGGTAATTTCAACCGGACAGCTCGTCACCGGCGCATTGAGTATATAGAGAACCCCTTGCGCCACGTCGTCGGCCTGGATCATTTTGCTGCGATCCAAATGTTTAACCGGCGGAATCATCGGCGTATCAACAAAGCCGGGGAGAAGGACGCTGACCTTGATGCCGTATTCCCGAACTTCCTCGTAAAGCGACTGGGTGAAACCGATGAGACCGAACTTCGAAGCCGAATAGGCGGCGCCGTTAGCTTCACCGCTCTTGCCGGATACGGAACCGATGTTGATCACAGCGCCCTCGCCCTTCTCGATCATCGCCGGCAAATAGCGCTGCGCAAGGATCATCGGCGCGCGTAGATTGAGACGAAAAGTCTGATCCCAGTCCTCGATCTTGGCTTTGATTACCGGCGCCCGTTTACCCCAGCCCGCATTGTTGATCAGGATACCGACACCGCCAAAGGCGCGCAGACTTTCGCGAACAAGAATTTCAATCGCGGCATCTTCGGTGAGATCGGCGGCAATGATTGTCGCAGTGCCGCCCTCTCGATGAATTTCCCGTTCGACCGCTTCGAGCTGTGCTATCGTGCGGCTCGATAATATGACGCGGCAACCGGATCGCGCTAGCGAGAGCGCGACGGCTCTGCCGATCCCCCGTCCGGCCCCGGTCACCAGCGCGACTTTGCCGTCGAGTTTCATAAATACTCAAACCGAGCGACGTCAATCAGTGTACCGTGGGCGTGTCGTCTTGGGGTGACGCTTGCGCCACTGAGGACCCGTGATGGTGAATCATGCGCCAGCCCTCGGCACTTTTGCGGAATATATTAGTGGTAAGAATGGTCGCGGCGACCTTTTGGCCTTCGATCGCACTATTTAGGTTTTCGTAAAGCGTCACCCAAGCCAGCTCGCCGCACACTTCGATCGCAACGTCGGTCAACATAAAACGAATCGCCGGCGTGTTCTCGAAGATTCGTCGCCAGCTCTCCATCACCGGCTTCCGGCCGCGCTGGATTCGCCAGCCGGGATGGCCGCATTGAATCTCGGCGTCCCTGGCCCAAACCGCCTCCATCCGCTGCATATCGAGGGATTCAAAGGCGCGGTAGAAGCTTTCGTTGACCTCGGCGACCGCTTTTTCTTCTTGGCTCATCAGCGATTTAATGATGCGGCTTGGGAGTCACGAATACTAGGGTCACTAGTTTCTGATGGCTGCGATTAGCCACTCCATGATTCTGTCCCGCCGGCGCCAGGGCGATCTCACCGGGGCCCAACTCGCGCTCTTCATCGCCGACTTTAAACACGCCTCGTCCTTCGAGCACGCAATAAACTTTGTCCTGACCGGCGTGAGTATGCGGACTCTGCTCCTGGCCTGGCTCGAAACAATAGGTGTCGCAAAAAAACCTGTCGGTCTCAAAGATGCCGTTTTTCTTCATCTTCTCAGGAGAAAACTGCATCGCGTCTGAAAGTTTTTTGAAGTTGCTCATGACCGCTCCTGTTTGGTCGATTTCGAGCGATACTACCATAGGGGTCGTTACATGCAAAACCACTGTGAATCTGTTATCTGTGGCCCATGGATTCAGTGCTTATTCGTTACCATGAAATCGCCCTCAAGAAAGGCAACCGGGCCTATTTCACAGAGCTGCTCAAGAGAAATCTTCTCGCCGCGGTCAAGGACTTGGGCGCGAAGGAAATTCGCAGCCTACCGGCGCGCCTGTTGCTCACTTTCAAAAACGACGTAGCCCAGGCCACGCTCACTGAGCGCATGGGCTCGGTGTTCGGCGTGGCGAATTTCTCCATCGTCGAACGAACCGCACGAGAAATCGACGTGCTGCGCAGTCGCATCTTAGATTCGTTGAACGGCCACCGCTTCGAATCTTTTCGCATCGAAACCCAACGAGGCGACAAGACCTTTCCCCTGACCTCCCCAGAGATCAATCGTCAGCTCGGCGCTGCGGTCAAGGCCAAATCCGGCGCCAAGGTCGATCTCGAAAATCCCGAATTCACGGTAACGGTGGAAATTCTGCCGCGCGACGCGTTTTTTGGTTTTAACAAACTCCCCGGCGCGGGAGGATTACCCGTGGGTGCCAGCGGGCGCGTCGTCTCGCTGATCTCCGGCGGCTTCGATTCCCCCGTCGCTGCCTACCGAATGATGCAGCGCGGCTGCCGCATCGTCTTTGTCCATTTTCATAGCGCGCCGTTTCAGGACAGAACCTCCCAGGACAAAGTTCGACAGCTCATTAAACTTTTGACCAGGCATCAATTTCTCTCGCGCCTTTACCTCGTCCCCTTCGGCGAAATCCAACGCCAGATCGTCGCCGCGGTCGCCCGGCCGCTGCGCGTCGTCTTATATAGGCGCATGATGCTGCGCATCGCCGAGGCGATCGCCAGGAAGGAAAAAGCCAAGGCGCTGGTCACCGGCGAAAGCCTCGGCCAGGTCGCTTCGCAAACTCTGGACAATATGGCGGCGATCCAGCAAGCCGCGCGCCTGCCGATCCTGCGGCCACTTGTCGGCATGGACAAACAAGAGATCATCGATCAGTCGCGCCGGATTGGAACCTTTGAAATTTCCTCGGTCCCCGATCAGGACTGCTGCCAGCTCTTCGTGCCCAAGCACCCGGCAACCAAAGCAAGATTCGTCGATGTGGAAAAGGATGAAAGCAAACTGGATATAAAAGAGCTGCTACGCTACGGATTCGATAACGCCACTAACGAGGACTTCATTTTCCCCGTGCAAAAGAATTGAACGGCTTGAACGATTGGAACGATTTGAACCAGTCGGCTTCCGCCGCTACACATAGTGCTGAATCCGCTCCAGGCTGGGCGCGAAGAACAGCTCTTCGACCTTCGGCTTTTTCTTGATCATCCCCTGCTCATACTCGTACCGAATCACCGCTTCAAGCGCCTTGCGGTTTTCTTCGAGATTGTAAGGCCAGGGATCGGCGCCGAAGATTTCCTTCTGCTCGCGCATCAGATCCTGCACCCAGACCAGCGCGAAACTGCGCGGGTCGCTGTTGCGCGCGTAGCAGATTTCCTTGGCCTTCTGAAACGCCCGCACCAGGCTGATGCCCACCCAGGGATGCCTTTCGAGAATCGGATTCTTGACCACCACGGTATGCATGATCGGAAAGAAGCCGCCGTTTTTGTAGTATTCGATTTCCGCTTTTTTCGGCGCGGGGAAAAGCAACGCAACCTTCGGGTTGCTGTTTCGGATCGACGGCAGGGTTTCCGGGTAGAGCGCCGCATCGAGCTCGCCATCGAGCAACATCTGATCGACGTTTTTCCCCGTCGGCACGCGTCGCACGTTCATCCACTTGGCCGGCTCAAAGGCAATATCCTCCTCTTCCTGACACCACCATTCGATGGTCTTGAGATCGACGTCGTAATGATCCTGCAAGATGCCGCGCATCCATAGCCCCGCGGAATTTTGCAGCGTGTCCAGGCCGACTCGTTTGCCGTTCAGATCGGACGGTTTTTCGATATCGCAGCCGGTGCGCTTCACCATGTACTGATGGCGAAACCGGCGGTGCGGAAAGACCGGAATCGCGTTGTAGTTGCAGCCCTTGTCGCGGGACACGAGATAGCCAACCAGGGACAATTCACAGACATCAAATTCCTCGTGCCGCAGCATGCGGCCATGGCGCTCAGGCGACGGCATCGTCAAGACGTTGAGCTCGATGCCCTGAGGTTGAATTTCGCCGTTGATCAGCGGCCGCAGAAAATCGTAATCGCCGCAGGCGAGCGTGAGTTGCAGTTTGGCCATTCATTCTCCTTTGACATGTTGACGGAAAAGCTCGGGAGTGTCGATGTCGACCGTGATCCCTTCCTGGTCGGTCTCGATCTCGAGGGTGTCATCACGGTGCGCATTCACGACGGCTTTGGCACCTTGATCCATCGGCGCCGCCAGCAGTTCGGCGAAAAGAGCCCGCGAAAAAATCACCGGGTGTCCTCTCCTGCCCTCGCGGCGAGGCACCACGATAAGTTTTTGCGACTCATAAAAGCGACGTATCATCTCATCGACCAATATGGGATCGATGTAGGGATGATCGACCAGATGGACCAGCATCCCCTCGCAATCGGCTTCCGACTCTAAGCGCCGCACGGCAACTTGCAGCGAGGATAATTGGCCGCGCATATAATCCGAATTGACTAAAATTTCGACGGGAAGATGCTCGATGCGCCGCCTCATGTCCTCGGCGTTGTGGCCGAGAATCACGATCACCTTGCTGACAGAGCTCTGCTTAAGGGCGCTGACGATTCTCTCGATGAACGTTTGACCATCAATTGGCAACAGCGCTTTGGGCCGGCCCATGCGGCTCGATTCGCCCGCGGACAGAACGACGGCAACGATCATGGCCTGGTTTAAGACCTATTGATAAACCTTATCGATAAAGCCGCTCTTATCGAGCTCCCTTACGATGCTGTTGTCGACGATGTCGTCGACGCGCAATGAAGCGCCTCTTCTTCTTGCCAGCGCGTCCTTGATCTGGACTTCGGTGCCTTCCCGCGTGACCAGCGGCACTTTGTCATAGAGCTTGGCCACCGCGTTGTAAGAATCTTCCAGATAGGCAGGATTGGTCTGCTTGCTGTATCTGGCGATCAGTTTTTTGCTCTCTTCTTTACGGGTTTTGAAATAGTGGGTAGCCTCGATCAAACCCATCAGGACCCGCTTGACGGTGTCCCGATGGCCGGTGAGATAGGACTTGGTCGTGGTGGCGCAAATATAAGGAAACTCGAAGCGCGTTTGGAAATCGGCGGTGCTGATCAACACCCGATGGGGCATTCCCTGGGCCAATTGAATAATCCCCGGCGGAGAAGGAAAGCCAGCGATTCGGCCGCTCCGAAAGGCGCCGGCTCTCTCGGGCGCGCCGCCCACTTGCAGAATCGGCACGTCTTTAACCGGCTCCAGACCCAGTCCCCTGATCAGAACCCGCGCCGCTACGTCCGACGCGCTGCCCACTCGGCTGATGCCGATGCTTTTCCCTTTAAGATCCTCCGCGGATTTGATCGACTGCTGCACAACCAGCTCGTAGGGAAGCGTGTTGAGCATGCAGCCTACCATCACGAGATGTGCACCGCCTACGGCGGCGCTGGCCACGCCTCCCCCGGACGCGTTCCCGATCGGAACGTCACCGGCAATGATGCTGGAAACGGCTGTCGTGGTGCTCGGAATATAGATCAGTTGGCTGTCAAGGCCGTTCTTCTTGAAAAAACCCGCGTCCTGGGCCGTATACCAAACCGCGTTGCTCGCATCCACCGAGCTATAGTCCATTTTGATTTGCACTTGCGCGCGGGCGGCGGCGTGCCAGCACAACATACTCCAGAACAATGCGAAGATTACCGTCCTCCAACGCATATCCATGTATCGCGATCCTCCTGTCAAGAATATTTGCCGGAAACCTATCCTTTTTCCCTGGCAGAGAACCAATTAAACTCTACAGCGCAGAATGAATCAACCAATTCGGCGAGCGGGAAGAAGGGATTGCGCAAGCCAGGGCACTTATTCAGCCGGCAGCGCCATGCATTCGCCGGCCGGCAGCTCAACCCAAACCGGCGTGCCGCGGCGCACTTGCAAGGTGTAACGTTGGTGGGTCTGCAAGGTATTCTTACCGAGCTCGATGGCGCATTCGAGATATTCGCCGAGAAACATCGCCGCGCCGACTTTGCCCTCGATAACATTGCCGTCCTTTGCGGGTTTTTCCAGAAGTACATTGATGCTTTCCGGCCGCACCACCACGACGACCTTGCTGCCCACCGACAGGCCATCAAGCAACATGCATTTGAGCCTGCCGTCATCGGTCTTAACCTCTCCCGAGCCGTCGGATTCGACTTTGGAAACCTCGCCGGTCATCTGATTGGTTGAACCGATAAAGTTGGCGACGAATTTACTTTTTGGCTGCAGGTAAACCTCGCGCGGCGCGCCTTCCTGGATGATCACGCCGGCATTCATGATCGCGATTTTATTCGACATCGACAGCGCTTCGATCTGATCGTGGGTAACGTAAAGCGTGGTGATCCTCAGGCGGCGCTGCAGTTCACGCAGCTCGAAGCGCATGCGTTCGCGTAGCTTGGCGTCCAAATTGCTCAAAGGTTCGTCCAGTAGCAAGACCTGCGGCTCGCGCACCAGCGCCCGAGCCAACGCGAGGCGCTGCTGCTGGCCGCCGGACAACTGCGTCGCCATGCGTTCTTCGTAGCTGTCTAACTCCACCTGGGCGAGCGCGTTGCGCACTTTCTTATGGACATCACTATTGCTAAAGCGCTGCTTGCCGACGCGCAAGGGAAATGCCACGTTTTCGAACACGGTAAGATGAGGCCAGATCGCGTAGCTTTGGAATACCATGCCAATCGGCCGGCGATAGGCAGGCACAAAGGTTCGTTCAGAAGCTGAATAAACCTTTGTTCCCGACACGATGATTTCACCCTCATTGGCTTTTTCCAAACCGGCGATACAGCGAAGCGTCGTGGTTTTACCGCAGCCGGATGGCCCGAGCAGCGTATAAAAGCGACCTTCCTCGACGGTGAACGAAATGTCGTTGACCGCCTTGACGCCGGCATTGTCGCCATCCTCGTATATCTTAACCAGAGACTTAACCTCTACCACAGACAGCCTCGTAAATTCTTATGATTGAATACCGACCTTGCCGGTAAGCTTGTAAAAGAGCGCCACGATGCTCAATAGCGTGGCAATCATCAAGACACCGATCGCGGCAACGACCGTGACTTGGCCCTGCTCGAACATGGTAAACAATAAAATCGACAGCACCCGGCTTTCGCCGGTGGCAAGCAGAACCGAAGTGGAAAATTCCCGAAACGAAACGATAAAGATGTAAATCCAGCCCGCCACCAGTCCTGGCCGCAACAGCGGCAAGGTCACCCGCTTGAAGCTTTCCCACCACGAAGCGCCGGAAGCCGACGCGGCCTCCTCAAGCTCGCTGTGAATTTGCAGGATCGAGCCTGAAGCCGAGCGCATGCCGTAGGGTATATAGCGGGTTACATAGGCAATCAGCAAAACCCAGATGGTGCCGTAGATCGGAATCGGAAAAGCGACGTAGAGCAGAATCAGCGCCATGCCCATGACGATACCCGGAATCGTAATCGGCACAAAAGCGAGAAAGTCCAGTATCCAAGCACCGCGGAGCTTGCTCTTGTAGACGATCCACGCGACCAATGACGTCAACACCATCGCAACCGTCGCAGTAAGCGTCGCCAGGATGATGCTGTTTTTCATCGCGTCCCAAAATGGCCGAAAGCTCCCAAGATAGCGATAATTGTCGAGGCTGAGTTTATCCAGAGCGTCCCATCCAGGCGTGGCAAAAAATGGCAGGAACGAAGCCCAAAACAATACCAGAAAAGGCAGCAGCACAACGCATAGAAAATAAGTCAGTAAAAAGCCCAGGCCGACCCAGCGCCAGGTGCCCAGGTCGAATTGGCGCGGCCTAAACGCCTTGCCCGTAACGGTTTGAAACTTCTTGCCTTCCTTGGTCGCCCGCGTATACAGCCACACGCCGACCGCGCTTAATAACAGCAGCCCCACCGCCAATGCACCGCCGCGGCCGTAGTCGGGGGGGTACTCGTTGAAAGCCAGGTAAATTTCACTGGTGTAAACGTAAATTCGCGCCGGAATACCGATCAGCGCGGGGGTCTCGAACGACTCGAGAGTGCGGACAAAGAGAATCAACAAGACCGATCCGGCAGTCGGCATGAGCAAGCGCAGAGTGATGCGCTTGAAGGTTTGTAAGGTGCCGGCGCCGGACATCATGGCCGATTCCTCAAGAGACGGATCCATGGACTTGAACGCAGCCACCATGAGCAGAAACGCCAGCGGCACCTGTCCCACCGAGTGCACCCAAATCATCCCGGGCAGGGAAAAAACGTTGAACGGCGCCGACTGCAGTCCAAACAGGCTCATCAGCCACACGTTAAGGTAGCCGAATTTCGGACTGAGCAGAAAAATCCACGCGATGGCCTCCAATACCCCCGGAAGAATCAACGGCACGACGGCAAGCGGAACGAAGATCGCCCGCAGCGGCGTATTGGTGCGCTCGGTCAGCCAAGCGAGCGATGTTCCAAGGAGAAAGGATAATATCGCCGAGCCCGACGCGAAGATCAAGGAATTCATGAACGTCGAGTAGGTGTACTGGCTGGCGTACGCGGCCTGATAGTTCTTCAGAGTATATACGAACTCGCGCGGCGCCACCTCGGCTTGAAAGCTGCCGATGAGCAGCATCAACAGCGGCAAGACCGCCAGATAGATGAGGATTCCGGCGCCGACCAACGGAATCAGCAACGCCGGATCCAAAGAAAAGCTCACTCTGCCGGTGCGAGGCAATGTGGCAGTCGCCATAGATCACCTTTATGAGATAACTGCTATGAGATAACTGCGGTGAAGTTTAGCCGCAGTTATCTCAACCTGAAAATTTCCTTCCAAATCTTCTCGTATTTCGGAAATTCTTTGATGTCATTTGCGGTGATAAAATAGGTTTTTTCCGTGCGGGTCTTCTCGACCGGTTCGACCTTGGGATGAGCCGGGGTGCGCCCGCCTTGTGACATGACTTTTTGCCCCTCGAGGCTCGCTATCCAGCGGGCGAACAACAGCGCGGTGTTCGGATGTGGCGCATCTTTGAAGATCGCCGTACCGTTGATCGAAGCCACGCCTTCGGTCAACATGTAATTGACCGGCGCGCCTTTCTTGATCCGGCGCGGGTAATGGTGCGAGTAGCAGGTCAAACAAGCCGCCGCTTGGCCGGCGACCAACAATTCGGCCAACTGGGAATGTCCCTTGTGAAATTCGACATTTTGCGCGGCGATTTTTTTCCAGAAATCGATCGCCTTCTCGTCGCTCTTGAACCGATACTTAGCGAAGGCCAGAAGCATTTCCAGGTCCCGCGGCTCGGCGATCAAGCGATTCTTCCAGCGCGGCTGGAGAAAATCGTCGTAGGATTTAGGCTCCTCGTCTTTCTTGACCAGATTGGTATTCCAGGCTGCGATAAAATACTGCAAGTCCGACGCTACCCAAAACGGACCCTTTAAGCCAGTGGGATACGCCGCGGATTCAGGTAATTGGGTATCGAGCAGCAAGCGCTGATCGTGGGCTTGGACGACATTTTCCAATGGGATCTGTAAAATATCGCCAAAAGTTTTGCCACCGCGCGCCTCGGTTACGGCGCGAGCGACCAATTTATCGGATGTCGCATCGACATGATTGACTTTTATGCCGGGAAAACGCTTTTCAAATACCGGTAAGATCCTCTCGGCATTGATCTGCGCCAGGGTGCCGTAGAAATTGAGCGTGCCGCCTTCTTTCACCGCCTTTTTATGGATTTCATCGAGGGTTTCGGCTCTCGCGCTGGAAACGCTTATCAGCCCAAGCAACAACACTGCTAAATTCAAAAAGCAAAATCGCTTCACCAATACCATATCAAAAAACCTCCAGTTAAATTTGTAGCGACGGCGGGCGCCAACCACGTCCGGTTTTCTACCAATTGGCGCCCGCCGTTTCAATACACCGATCCTATTGGGGAGGGTTACCTCAGCTTGAAGATTTCCTTCCAAATCTTTTCGTACTTGGCAAATTGCGCTACGTCGTCGGCACCGATGGCGTAAATCTTCTTAGGCCGCACGGGAGACACGGGTTCGACCTTGGGATGCGCAGGCGTGCGGCCGCCCTTGGCATAAACCTCCTGGCCCCCCTTGGACTCCGCCCAGCGCGCAAACAGCCTAGCCGTATTCGGATGGGGCGCGTCTTTCGCAACCGCGACCGCTATGATTCCGGCTATCCCTTCCGACAGCATATAACCCAACGGCGCACCTTTCTTAATTCGCGGGGGATAATGATGCGAGTAACAAGTAAAACAAGCCGCCGCCTGTCCCGCTACCAGCAGCTCCGCGAGATCTGAGTGCCCCTTGTGAAACTCGACGTTATTCGCGGCGATTTTCGTCAGGGTGGCACGGGCCTTTTCCAGGCTATTGTATTTATGCATCAAGCCGATGACCATCTCGGCGTCGCGCGGCTCGGCGATCAGCCGGTTCTTCCAGCGCGGATCGGCAAAGTCATCGAAGGTTTTCGGTTCCTCCGACTTTTTGACCTTGTCGGTGTTCCAGGCGCCGACGAAAAAGATCAGATTGTTGGCGAGCCAATAGCTGCCCTTCATATCCTTGGGATAGTCGGCCGCTTCGGGGATCGGTTTATCCAATAATAACTTCTGCTCGTACAGCTGATTGATATTCTCGAGACCGAATTCAAACACGTCGGAGAATACTTTGCCGCCGCGAGCCTCGGTAATCGCTCTCACTGCTAGCTTGTCGGAAGTCGCGTCGACATGGTTGATTTTGATGCCCGGAAAACGCTTTTCGAATACCGGGTAAATTTTTTCCGCGTTGATCTGCGCCAGCGAACAATAGCAATTGAGCACGCCTTCTTCCTTGAGCGCCTTCTTATAAAGCTCGTCCATTGTCTCCGCGCGCGTCCCTTGCGCTAGGCCGAGCAGAAATAAAGCGGTCAGACCACCGAGAAACAAACCTTTCTTCATACTTCCTTTATCTACCATGAATCCTCCTTGGTTATTTCAATTGAGCATTTGCAGCCGCTTAGAGCCCTGGGCTCCCCACGCCTTTGTAACTGCCTACAGGCCTAAATCAAGCGACTTGGCCCAAAACTCAGCTATCGCAGTTTGAAAACGTCCCTCCATATCTTCTCGTACTTCTTCCAGTCTTTGATCTCTTCGGTGCCGATCGGATAGATTTTCTCTGGACGAATTTTGTCCTTGGGATCCACCTTGGGATGTGCCGGATTTCGGCCACCTTGCGCATAGACCTTCTGTCCCTCCTCGCTGCCCGCCCATCGCGCGAAAAGCAGCGCGGTATTCGGGTGCGGTGCCCCCTTGGCCAGCGCCGTCGCGTTTATCGTTGCGATCCCTTCAGTCAGCATGTACCCCACCGGAGCACCTTTCCTTATGCGCGACGGGTAATGATGAGAATAGCAGGTGATGCAGGCCGCGGACTGTCCGGCCACCAGCAACTCCGCGAGATCGGAGTGACCTTTGTGAAACTCGACATTATTGGCGGCAATTTTCTTGATCAGGCTAATAGCCTTCTCATCGTTTTTGAATTTATGCCGGGCCAACCCTATGAGCAACTCAACGTCCCGCGGCTCGCCGATCAATTTGCCTTTCCATTTAGGATCAGCGAAATCGTCGAATTGCGTCGGCTCATCGCCTTTTTTAACTTTGTTTGTATTCCAAGCCGCTGTCATGATCGTTATCGAGCTAGCCAGCCAATATGTGCCTTTCATGTTGGCCGGATAGGCGGCAGCCTCCGGTTGGGCTTGATCGAGCGTCAGCTTTTGTTCGTGAAGCTGCAAGATATTTTCCAAAGAGATTTGAAAAACATCTGCAAATATCCTGCCGCCGCGGGCTTCGGTGATCGCTCGCACCGCCAGTTTATCCGCGGTCGCGTCGACGTGATTGATTTTAATGCCGGGAAAGCGCTTCTCGAACACTGGCAGTATTTTGGCCGCGTTGATCTGTGCGAGGGTACCGTAAAAATTAAGCGTGCCTTTTTCTTTAAGGGCTTTCTGATAGAGCTCGTCTAAGGTTTCGGCGCGTGCTCCCGGTGTCACGCCGAGCAGAAATAGCGCTATCGCCCCAACGAACGTAGTTAGGGATCGCATTTTTCGCATACCGACCATGAAACCTCCTTTTTCTACGGTCACCACAATACTGCGAGACTACTATCGATTCACCCGCTCGCTCTAAACTGAATCGCTCCGTCCACGCCCTTGGGTCACAATGCCCAGGGGCAAACCAAATTTACCGGAGTTTAAATACTTCTTTCCAGATCTTCTCGTATTTTTTCCAGTCTTTGATCTCTTCGGTGCCGATCGGATAGATCTTATCCGGTTTGATCTTTTCGACGGGATCGACCTTTGGATGCGGCGGGGTGCGGCCGCCTGCCGCATAAACCTTTTGCCCTTCTTCGCTCGCCGACCAGCGCGAAAAGAGCAGCGCGGTGTTCGGATGCGGCGCGCCCTTTGCCAGCGCCGTGGCGTTTATCGTCGCGATTCCCTCGGTCAGCATGAACCCCACGGGAGCGCCTTTTTTGATGCGCGGCGGATAATGATGCGCGTAACAGGTGATACAAGCGGCGGCCTGACCCGCTACTAACAACTCTGCGAGATCCGAATGGCCTTTGTGAAATTCCACGCCGTTCGCAGCGATTGCTTTGATCAAGCTGACGGCCTTCTCGTCGTTTTTGAATTTATGTCGCGCCAACCCGATAAGAAGCTCGACGTCGCGCGGCTCACCGATCAACTTTCCCTTCCATCTAGGGTCCGCAAAATCGTCGAACTGCTTGGGCTCTTCGCTTTTTTTGACCGAATTCGTATTCCATGCCGCGGTGATAAAGATTAAATCCGCGGCGAGCCAATAGGTCCCTTTTAGATTAGCCGGATACGCGGCCGCCTCCGGCGGAATCTTTTCCAGAGTCAGTTTTTGTTCGTGCAGCTGCAAGATATTCTCGAGGGACATTTGAAAAATATCCGCCAGCACTTTGCCGCCGCGGGCCTCAGTGATGGCCCGAACCGCGAGCTTGTCGGCGGTCGCGTCCACATGATTTATTTTTATGCCGGGGAAACGTTTCTCGAAGACCGGAAGGATCCTGGCCGCGTTAATTTGCGCCAGCGTGCCGTAAAAATTGAGCGTCCCGCCTTCTTTAACCGCCTTCTTATAAACGTCGTCCAGGCTGTCGCTCTGCGCCGAACTAATCGCCGGAAACAACACACCAAGGAGAACCAGCCAGATCCCTATGTGTCTTTTTTTAACAAACATATCGACTTCCTCCGCTGTTTGTAATTATCCATCCCAGAGTTACTTTATCCGCCTTCGCCCCATTTCCTCTGTTACTTGTCCGAGCGAAAATGGAGTGCGCCACCGACCTATACCCAACTCACCATGATCCTTAGACGACCATCCCGGTGTAAAGCTTCAGCCTGATTTTGCTGCGACACGATTATAAATTCTCCAATTTTTTCAATGTCGCGCCGTAATCCCGCACCGCTTTGTCGACGGAATACTCAGGTTCGTAGCCGAGTTCCTCCTTGGCGCGGGAAAAATCGCTGGCAAGACGCGACTCGGGATAGGGCATAGGATTGTTTCCCTTGCGCAACGTAATCGCCGATCCGGGAAACACCTTGCGAACCGCGGCGACGATATCGTCGCCGCTAAGCGTATCCCCGTTGCCGATGTGAAACAGAGTCTCTTTGAACTTGTCCTTGAGCACGGCCAATACCGTGCCCTTGGCGGCGTCTTTGCCGTAAAGAATCTCCGCGGGGCCATAGGGCCAGCTGATGGTTGCGCTCTCGCCTTTCACCGCCGCGCGGATCATCTGCTGGATGGCGATCTCGCGGGTCGCCTTGAGGCCGGCCGGCGACGGACCGTAGAGACCGCCGGTGTAGCGCAGACAAATAAAGTCAAAACCATATCGCTTAGAGTAAGCCCGTCCCATAAACTCGCAGCTCGCCTTGGTCGCGGCATAAACGGATGGGGGATTTAACGGAATGGATTCGTCGATTGCCTTTATCCCTTCGCCAAGCGAACCCAAATACACCGTTCCGGAGCTGGGAAACACCACGCGCGCAACTTTTTCCAGTCGCGCTGCCTCGAAGACATTAACCGTGCCCATGAAATTCAAACGCACGCCGCTGTAGGGACGGCGCTGCACTTCCTCGCCGAGAAAGGCGGCGAGATGAATGATGCGATCGCAGTCGTGATCGCGCAGAGCGGAAATGATCGCGGGCAGATCCATCATATCACCGCGAATCAGCGCGACCTTTTCGAGATCGACGCCCACGGCGCTGAGCAGCCGCTCGTTGAGGGCGACGTCAAAAACGACCGGTCGCTCGCCCCGCTCCAACAACATCGCGACCGCGTAGGCTCCGACCAGGCCCGACCCCCCGGTGATGAGTATTCCCTTCTTGGGCATGACGACCATTTTATAACCAGCGGACCGTGCCTCTAGTATACTAAAGATGCGCTTGAGTCAATGCCGCAACCTTGCTTTTTGGATCGTTGTTTTGAACGGACAAACAAAATCCCGTCTTCCCATAAACTGATTGATCGCAATGAAACAGCTCTTACTATTTGGCAATTCAGAGGCAAGCCAAACCTCGACGTTTTGAAGTGAGCTCTTTGATAGATATGATGCGCTGCGTCTTGACCCAGCGCATTTTTAGCGCCATATGTCATCCCACTTGTCTATACCCTGAGGAGGAGAACCCGTTATGTCGCACCGTCGAATATTTTCTTTGCTCGCCTTGATCGCCTTTCTGAGCACAAGCGCAACCGCAAGCTCACAGGAAAAACTGCGGCTCGCTTGGGCGGGCTTCAGTCCGACCAACAGCCCGATCTGGACGATTGAGGACAGAAAATTATTAGAGAAACAAGGCGTCGACCCGGAAATCATCGCGATCAATGCCAGCCCAACGGTGCTTCAGGCGCTGTTGGCGAACGAGATCGATGCCGCCAGCATTTCGGTCACGACTCTAACCAGCTCGCGCCTCCAGGGCGCCGACACGGTGATGATCGTCGGTGTCGTGCCGACTTTCGTCGACCACATCATTTCGCTCTCGAGCATCACCAAGGTCGAACAATTGAAAGGTAAAATCGGCGGCGTCAATCGTCTCGGCAGTACTTCCGATCTCGGCCTTCGGCTTGCGCTTCGGAAACTCGGCGTGGATCCGGAGAAAGACGTAAAGATTATTCCGGTAGGCGGCAATGCGGAACGTTTTGCAGCGTTGTCCAAGGGACTCACGCAATTTACCATCATGCCCGAACCGTTCTTGACCCAGGCCGAACGGCTCGGCTTTCACAACTTCTACAACGTAAGCGAGCTGAAGATTCCGTTTTGGTGGAATGGGATTATCACGCGCGAAAGCATTCTTAAAAAGAAACGGCCGCTGATGCTCAAGCTTGCCCGCGCCATGGTCGAAGCGATTCACATCATCAAGACGGAAAAGAGCTACGCGATCAACCTTATCAAGAAACATCTGGGCGTGAATGACCCCGAAGGGTTGGAGCGCGCGTACCGAGATTACTCCAGCATCTTTCCGGAAGTCCCCTACCCGACTCCTGATGGAGTCAAGACCATGCTCGACGATCTCGCGCCAAAGAACCCCAAGGCGGCAACCGCGGATCCAAAAGCGTTTGTCGATCCGAGCCTGATTAAAGAATTGGATTCGTCCGGGTTCATCAAACGGCTGTACAAGAAGTAATCACGCCAAGAACACATACGTGGAGCGATGGAGTATCGGGCTTGCGAAAACCCGGGTCTCCATCACTCCAGTAATCCGAACTTGCCGCGCCCGTTGAAATACCGCGCCGGTCTAAGATAAGACATAGTGTCGCGTCGCAGTAATCTTGCGCGGCGGTACCTTTCAGGAGGCACTCAATCATGGCGGAAATTCTCACAGACGAACATGCGCTGTTGCGCCCCGGGCTGGGCCGTTTGAAAGGCAAAGTGGCGATTATCACCGGCGCCAATAGCGGCATTGGCCGGGCCACCGCCCGTCTATTTGCGCGCGAAGGCGCGAAGGTGGTTTGCTGCGACATTCAAGAGACCATCTCGCCGCGCATCGACCAGCTGATAAAAAACAACGAAGGCGGAGAAGCGATCTTTGCCAAGGTCGACGTCACCAAGCAGGAAGACTTGGACCGGATGGTCCAAACCGCACTGGACAGCTTCGGCGATCTCGATATTCTCTATAACAACGCCGGCGCCGGCATCCGCAAGAAACTCCACGAGCACAGCGACGAAGAGTGGAATTTCGTGTTGAACACGAATCTCAACGCCATGTTCCGCGGCTCCCGCGCGGTCCTACCCCATTTCATCAGGAAAAAAAGCGGCAACATTGTGACCACGGCTTCGACCTTCGGACTGTTAGCCTCGGCGGAATATCCCGGCTACTGCGCAACCAAGGCGGCGATCATCAACTTGACCCGCGAGATGGCACTGGATTACGGGCCGCTCGGCATCCGAATCAACTGTGTCTGTCCCGGCGCCATCGAAACTCCGCGATTTCGCGGATTCCCTCCCAGGCCGACACTCGGCGAAGGCATGACAGAAGAACAGCGAAAGACCATGGGCGCGAGCAACAAAGCACTCCTGCGCATGGGCCGCCCGGAAGAGATCGCCTACGGCGTGCTGTTTTTGGTTTCGGACGAAGCGTCCTTCGTCACCGGCCATGCGCTGGTGGTCGACGGCGGCCAGACGATCGACGCGTGAGCGAGAATGGGGTCATGTCCCCGTCCCACACTTCGATTTCCTACTTGCGCACCACGTACCAGTTGTTTTGAATATCGTGCGCCAGCGCGTGCTTTTCGATCGAGCGAAAACCGGCCTTCGCCAAATATTCTTTGGTCTTCTCTTCGCCCCACATCGCGCCCAAGCCCTCGCCGCGCTGCGCCAGCGACACCGTCATACAGTGCATGCAGGAGATCGTGTAAAGTAGCGACCCGAGCGGATGATCGAGGTTTTTGTGCACATGACTCGATCCTTTGATGTCTTGCATCAAGTAAGTCGCGCCGGGACGAAGCGTACGGTGGATTCCCCGCAGCACGTTCAGCGGCTTAGCCTGGTCATGAACAGCATCGAACGTGGTGACCCAATCGAATGCTTCGAATTCGGCCGTTTCATCGAAGCGGCTCAAATCGGCGACGATGAACTCCACGTTGCGCAATTTTTTGTCGGCCGCCTCCTGCCACGCGGCAAGAATTGCTTCGGCAGACAAATCCATTCCCGTGAATCGGCTATTGGGATAGAGCTCGGCCAATCGATTAATAATTCGGCCGCGACCGCAACCGACATCTAGCATATGAACGCCGCGCGTGAGCTGATCCGCCAAACCTGGAACCAGCGGTACGATATGGGATTGCAACGATGAGAGGACGGACTGCCCGCTGTCTTCCGCCATGACCTCATGAAAACGCGGAAACCTGGCGTAGGGAACACCGCCGCCCTTCTTGAAGCATTCAACGATATCGTCCTCGACGCCGCCGAGCACAGCGATGTACTGCGAAAAGACCGCGACATTGTCAGCGCCCGCAGCGCGCGTGAGATAAGCCGCGTGTTCCGCAGGCAAATGAAAGCGCCCGCCGGTTGAATCAACTTCGACAATCCGTCCGGTAACCATGGCCCCCAGCCACTCGCGTACATAGCGCTCGTTCAGCCCGCTCTTCGCGGCGATCTCCGGTGAAGTGGCAGGCGGCTGATCTTTCATCGCATCGAATAAACCGGTGCGATGGCCCACTGAAATCATCAAGCACAGCGCGCCTCGGTTGAGCGTTCCTAAGAGTTCCTCGGCGAAGGCGCCGGCCTTGTCGGCGTTAAAGTTCGCGTCTTTCGACATCTGTATCCTCCGTAATTACGATCAGTGCAGCCGTCTCTCTTAAAGCGGACGGCGAAGAGAATGCCGTGCAATCCTAACCTAGCCAAAGTTCAGGCCTGAATTGTAGCCCCTCATGTGGCCGAATCAATATCATCGGCCGGGGTTACTCCCAGGAGGGAAAATTCCCTTCGTCGGCCAGCTGGGTCATGCGCTGATCGAGGGCACGCAAGTAAGAGCGCCGATCGCCGGCCCACACTAGGCGCTCGCCAACAAAGATATCGCAAAAGAACGGCACGAGCAGCGCTTCGCCTTTCGGCAGCGCTTTTCCCAAACCATGTAGGAAAACCGGGATCACCGGCACCGTCGGATTGCTCGCAGCCAAGCGCGCGATGCCGCCTTTGAAGCTCTGCAGTCGTTCCGGCTCGCCGCGGCTGCCTTCAGGGAAGATGATCAACACCGCTCCTTTGGACAACGCTTCGTTGCACGGCCCGAGCGGATTGTCGTCGCCCCGGGAAACGGTCCGCTTGATCGGCAGGATACCGATCACTTTCAATGTGAACCAGGAAAACAGCCGCGAGCCGAGAAAATAGTCCACCGCTGCGACCGGACGCAGCTTTGGTAAGAGCCGCAGCGGAAAAAGGCTCATCAGCACCATGGTATCGAGATGGCTGTTGTGATTGGCGACGATGATCGCCGGGCCGCCGTCCGGCAGGCGTTCCCGATGGCGCACGTTGAGACCGAGAACGATCAGCACCAGCAGTCGGATAAACACGCCGTAAAATAAAAATCGCAGCAACGGAGCCATCTCAATAATAGAGATAATAAACGAAGTGGAAGAACAACGGCGCGGTATAGGTCAAGCTGTCGATGCGGTCCAAAATACCGCCGTGGCCCGGCAACATGCTGCCGCTGTCTTTAAGACCGATGTCGCGTTTGAGTGCCGAGATCGTCACGTCGCCGATAAAACCGGCGACACTGATCAACACGCCGGCCAGCAGCGCGGTATCGAGATGCAGCGGCGTCAACCACCCCGATAAGAACACCGCAAGAAGCGTGGTTGTAGCCACGCCGCCGAGAAAACCTTCCCAGGTCTTGTTTGGGCTTACTTTCGGAACGATTTTATTGCGGCCGAATATTTTCCCCCAAACATATTGCGCGACGTCGTTGAACTCGGTGAGAAAGACCAGAAACAAGACCAGACCGGCGCCGCCGGCGCTGGAATTTTTCTCCTCGGGCAGAACCAAAAGATAAGCGATATGGCTGATCCCAAACACCAGTGTCATGACACCCCAATGAATCGTTCCCGCCGCGCGCAGAAAATCCCTCGTCTCACCGATCATCACCATGCGCATGGGCAGTAAGAGAAAGACGTACACGGGTACGAATATGATAAACATGCCATACCAAGCCTGCGCCACCCAGTAATATTGCAGAGGAATGGCGAGATAGGCCCAGAACAGCACACGCCGATCGGCGCGCCGGGTCGGAATGATCGAGAAATACTCTTTGAGCGCCAAAAAGCTCACGAAACCGAAGAATGCCACGGACAGGTTGCGGCTCATCACCATGGCCGCCGTGAAGATCGTGACGATCACCCACCAGGAGCGAATGCGCAGCGCCAATTCGCTCCGGTCTTTTTCCGCTTTACGCCAGCGCAGCCATAGCAGGGACGCGGAAGCGAGGACGAGAATCGCATAGAGGCCGCCGAGCGACCACAGAACCGCGGGAGCGACCCCGAGCTGCATCAGCGAAGCTCCGCCAGCGCGCCGCGCGCGCGATTGACGATGGTGACGACCAATAAAATTGCAGTTAAGATGAGCAGACCCGTTATCCAGTGGCCCGGCTTCAGGCCGACCCCCAAGAGCAGGCATAGAAGGCCAAAGACAAACGCGCGATCGCTCTTACCCATCGGTCCATCGAAGCGGCGCGCCGCACCGACTTGCACGGCAACCACTCCGGTCATTTCACTAATGATCGCGAGGATTACGATGATCACGACCCAGACCGCCTCCACACCCGGCAGCAAAGCCAATGGCAGATAAAGCACCGTGTCCGAAAGCACGTCGCCCAGTTCATTGAGAATGGCGCCAAGTGAGCTTTGCATGCCATGCTCGCGCGCCAGCATGCCGTCGATGGCGTTGAGCGCCATGCGCAAAAATAACGCCACCGGCATGAGCAGCAGCGGCCATTTGGCATTTGGATTGAATGCGATCGATGTGCCGACGAGACATGACAGCACCAGCGCCGCGACAGTCACTTGATTTGCGCTGACTCCAACCCGAGCGAGCCATCCGACCAAGGGGCGGAGCGAGGTTTGGAAGCGCGGCTTAAGAGCGTAGATCGAAGCCACCGGCGATCCTCGTTGTAAATTGGAAATTGCTGCAAAGCCTGGCCCGATGGCCTCGCAAGTGTCGAGTGCACGCAGTTCAGGGACGAGCCGGCTCGGCACTCACCGCCAGAAAGGCGCGCGCAAACTTTTCGATGGCTTCGGCCAAATCGTTGGCCGTGCGCTCGAAATTCCGCCGCGCGCGCAGATTACTGCCCAGTTCCAGCTGAATCGCGTCGATCTTGCTGCCGCGATGGCTGCCGTAGGTCCGCGTCGTGTAGCCGCCGGTATAGCGTCGTTCCCGCTCGACGCCGGCCGTATCGGGAAGAATCTTGTAGCCCTTGGAAGCGAGCTGGCCCAAAATGCTGTTGGGTCCGCCAATCGCCGCCGCTCCATGTCGCTGCTGCAATGCCGCGACGCTCTTGCCGTTGTCGGTGCCGCGGAAGATCGCGTCCGGCTCGGCGCCCTGACCGTGGACGTCGAGCAACAAGCCTTCGCCCCAACGGCTGCGAATTCGTTCCGCCGCGGTTGCAACCGCACGGTGATAAGCGTCGTAATAAGGCTTCGCCGCCGCGGACTCATAGGCGCTCGATTCGGGCCTGTTGGCGTCAAGATATTTCCGTTCGAAATGAGCGATGACGAGAAAAGGCCTGGCGCCGAGCCGTTGGTCGATTTTCACGCCGACCGCCTCGGCGAGCTCGGCTGTATTGTTATCGCGCTCCGCGGTGAATTGCGCCACGCCGACACCGCGCCGCCGCGGCACACCGGGAAGCGACACTCTGCCACCGTGGGGCGCCGCCAGAATTATCGGCAGCATACCGGACCACACCGTAAGCAAATCTGCCGGGTTCTTAAATTCCTGAGCCCAGACCGATCCATACAGCAACAGCAGGATGGCTATCAATAAAGATCTCGCGGCAAGGGTTCGGCAAAGCTTCAGCATATTTTTAAGGCAGCCCAAGTGAAAGTCACAGCCCCGAACGCGCCATTCTGCCGGGAAGAGGCCGAACCGGCAATGAAGTCAAAAAATTAGATTTTAAGGTTTTGGCTCCGGCATCTTGGCCGACAATTTTTTGAGAAAGTCCGCTGGAAACGGCTCGGCTTGCAGTTCTTGCGCTTGCCTGACCTTGTTCCAAGCCTCGGAGTAACGTTCCTGCTCATACAACGAGATCGCCCATTCGCGCCAACTCATGGCGTATTTGGGATTGTTTTCTAAACTCTCGGTAAAGCGGCTGTTGCCCAGCACGAAATGCTGCGCCCGCTCCAGCTCGCGATCGGGCGGCAAACGGGCGGCGTACTCCGAGTGCAACGTGCCGAGATCGCATAGCAATGGCACCCGTTGGGTCGGATCGTCGAGCAACTCGCGCGCCGTTTCTAGGAGCTCGATGGCCTCGTACAATTTACCGCGCTGGCTCAGCACCGCGCCGAATCCCCAGAAAGCGCGAAAATTTTTCGGATTGACCAACCAGGACTGATTGAAGCGCAGCATCGCCAGATCCGACTGCCCGGAGCGCAGTGCCGTCCAACCCTGAGCCGCCAGCGCATTGCTGCCCGCCTGACGGCTTCCGAACCGCAAAGTCACGCCGCGAATGAAATTCTCGTCGGCTTTCTTTAGCTTGTCGGGCCTTGCGATCTTCGGCTGGCCGAACATCGGCAATTTATCGACGTCATCGCTCTGCGCTTGCGCCGTTCCGAGGGTGAACAACAAACCACCCAAGCACCCGGCTGCTGCGAATATGCGCGCGCGCGCCGCAAGACCCTTGATTGGCAATGGAAACCTTAATTTCATCAATAATTCCGCCTTAGGGTCAACTTATCACATAACTTAACCGGTCCAGTGCCAAGCTTTCCTTGACACCCTAAAACTTCTAGGGCTATTTTGACGGCAAATCAAACCGAGGAGCCTCCATGATCGAAGGACTGAAAGATAAAATTGTCATTGTTACCGGCGGCGGCCACGGCATCGGCCGGGCCTATTGCCATGGATTTGCCGAAGCCGGCGCAAAAGTCGTGGTTGCCGACATCGACGCGCCGGCTGCGGAAAAGGTCGCCGGCGAAGTCATTCAACAGTACGACGGCAAAGCGCTGGCCGCCAAAGTCGACGTTGCCAATGAACCATCGACCAAGGACATGGTCAAGCTCGTGCTCGACAAGTACGGCCGCATCGACGTCTTGATCAACAACGCCGCGATCTTCGCCACCATACCGATGAACCGTGGCGGCATCGATACCATCGACCCGGCGGAATGGGACCGTATGATGCTGGTTAATCTCAAGGGCTTGTTTTTCTGCTGCCGCGCCGTCCTGCCGACCATGCGCCAACAGAAGTCCGGGAAGATCATCAACATTTCTTCGGGAACCGTCATGAACGGCAGTGCCGGTCGCATCCACTACGTGACCTCCAAAGCCGGCGTCATCGGCTTCACCCGTACGCTGGCGCGAGAAGTCGGCGATGACAACATCAACGTCAACGCCATCGCGCCGGGCTCGACATTGTCCGAGGACAATCCCAGCGAAGAAGTGCTCAAGATGCGCGGCGCGCGCGTCGGCGATCGCTGTTTGAAACGCGTTCAGCTGCCGAAGGATTTGGTCGGCGCCATGCTGTTTCTCGCTTCACCGTTGAGCGATTTCATGACCGGCCAGACCGTCGCCGTGGACGGCGGCTCAGCGTTTCTTTAGAAATTACCTTTCATGGCTGCGTACCAGCGCCGAACGATCATTGCCGGCGATATTAAAACCCATTTTCTGGAGGCCGGCAGCGGGCCGGATCTCGTATTGCTGCACGGCGGCGAATACGGCGCCTCGGCGGAAATCACCTGGCGCTCCAACATCGAAGCCCTCGCCCAGCGCTTTCATGTCGTCGCTCCCGACCTGCTCGGCTGGGGGCAGACCGACAAGATCTACAGTTTTTCCGACCCGGCCGGTTTGCGGATCAAGCACCTGCAACGCTTTCTCGAAGCCTTGGCCATCGGCCCGGCCTACTTTGTAGGCAATTCGGCCGGCGGCGGCCTCGTTCTGCGCGCGAGCGTTCGTCAGCCGGCGCCGATACAAATAAAAAAAATGGTCACCATCTGCGGTAACGCCAGCGTGTTCAAGACCACTTCCCAAGCCGATCTAGAAAACTACACGCCTTCGCCGGAGAACATGAAGAAGATCGTGGCGTTGCTCTATCACGATGCCAAATGGCAGTCCGAGGAGCACATCCGCGAGCGTTATGAGGCCTCGATCATCCCGGGCGCTTGGGAAACCTTATCCGCCGCCCGTTTGCGCAGTCCGGTCCATCAAGCGCGCTCGACCACGGACGAATTCGTCAAACTGCTTTCGCGCCTACAGATTCCCCTGCTGATCATGTCCTGTGAACACGATCCGGCGAATCAACCGGATTGGGACGTTAACTTTCAGAAGATCGTGCCGGGCTCCAAGGTCCACCGCTTCAGGCGTTCCGCGCACGAGCCGCAGATCGAAGAGACCGACGAGTTCAATCGGGTATTGACCGAATTTTTGTTGAGTTGAAATATTCTCCACAGGAGACCCTATGACCGCGCCGCGCTTACGCTACAAGATTTCGATCTTCTCTTTCATTCTGAGTTTTATCGCCGGCGGCAACGCTGCGGCGCAATTGACCAAGCTCAAGACCTCCTACAGCGCGCTCACCGCCAACATGGGTGCCTACTGGTTGGCCAAGGACACCAAGATCTTTGAAAAGTACGGACTGGATGTCGACGTCGTGCTGATCGAGAGCGGCACGATCACGATCCAGGCTTTGGTTGCCGGTGAAACCGATATCGCCATGGGCGGCGGCACGGTCGCCGTGAGCAGCGCGCTGGGCGGCAGCGATCTAGTGTCGATCTCGAGCATCGAAAGCCGACTTCCCTACGGGTTGCTCGCGCAGAAAAACATCAAAACCATCGGCCAGCTGAAAGGCAAGAAACACGCGATTTCGCGTTTCGGCAGTGTGTCCGATCTCGGCTCGCGATTGATCCTGCAAAAATTTGGTCTGTTGCCGGAGAGAGATGTGACGCTGCTACAGATTGGCGGCACCAGCACGCGTCTCGCGGCTTTGAGCAAGGGCACCGTCGACTCGACGATTTTGACCCCGGAGTTCTTTCTACTGGCGAAAAAAGCCGGCTTTACCATCCTGGTCGACCCGACCCAGTACCAGATCGATTTTCCCCAGCTCGAAGTCGTTACCACGCGCCGTTTATTGAATTCGCGGCGCGACGTCGCGATGCGCTATTTGCGGGCGATTCTCGAAGGCATTCACAACTACAAGAACGACCGAGAAGGCAGCATCCGAGCCCTCGGCAAATATCTCAGAATCAACGACCGCGAAGCCCTGGAAGAAGTATATAAAATCTATTACAAGATCTATCAGCCGATCCCCTATCCTTCCGCCGCGGCGATCCAGACCCAGCTCACCTGGATGGCCGAGCGCGATGCGCGCGCGAAGGCCGCTAAACCGGAGCAATTCATCGACGGCTCGATTCTGCGCGAGATTGAAAAAAGCGGATTCGTGTCCCGCCTTTACCGGCAAAAATAGTCATTGAGTCAAGCCAGTTTTGGCTGGGCGACTGCTATCGGCGGCCGTTTTTTACCGAAGCCGGTCGCCTGCTCAAACGCGTGACCGATTTGCAGCACTCCCAGATCGTCGCGATAGCGCCCGACGATTTGAATGCCGATGGGCAAGCCGTCATCGGTAAATCCGGCGGGGACTGAGACCGCGGGACAAAACGTCGGCGTGATCCAATAGGCGCTCTTCATCCAATCGAGATAACTCGTCATCCGCACACCGTCGATTTCACCCGGCCAGTGAAGACTTGCGTCGAAGGGCGGCACTTGATTGACGGCGCAAAGCAGAAATTCATATTTTTGCTGAAACAGGCGCACGCGCTGCATCAACTCGCCGTGCCGCGCCATCGCATTGGCAATATCGCTGCCGCTGAATTTACTGCCTGATTCTATTTGCCAGACCGCTTCGGGTTTCATTTCATGGCGGTGTTTGACCAGCAGTGGACCGAGCGTGTGCCAGTAGTTCCAAGCGCGAAGGGTACGAAATATTTCGTCGCTGCCGGTTAAATCCGGAGTAGCTTTTTCGACGATGCAGCCAAGATCTGAAAAGGTTTGTCGCCGCGCGTCCAGAACAGACCGCACACGGCGATCGAGCGGCAAATTGCCCAGATCAGGCGACCAGGCGACGCGTACACCTTTAAAATCGCGACCCAAGGGTTGCGCGAACAGTGACCGATCACATGGATAAACCGCGGGGTCGCGAGTATCCGCACCCGCCATCGCGCTGAGCAGAAAAGCAACATCACCGACCGACCGCGCCATCGGCCCTTTGACCGTGAATCCCAAAAACGGCATCGCCGTCGGCGCGGCAGGCACCAGACCGACGGTCGGCCGCAGCGCCACAATGTTGTTAAAGTTGGCGGGATTGCGCAGCGAGCCGCCAAGGTCGCTGCCGCTCGCCAAGGGCAACAGCCCCGCAGCCAGCGCCGCGCCGGCGCCGCCGCTCGAGCCCCCGGCGGTTTTGCTTAAGTCGTACGGATTGAGCGTCGTGCCGTAAACCTCGTTGTAGGTATGCGAGCCCATACCGAACTCGGATACGTTCGTTTTGCCGATAGCGATGACGCCCCTCTTGCGCAGGCGCTCAACCAACACCGAATCTTCGCTCGGCATGAAATGTTTGAAGATCGCCGAGCCGCGCGTCATCGGGAAACCGACAGCGGCGTCCAGATCTTTGAAGGCAAACGGCAGGCCGTGGAGCGGTCCAACATCCTCGCCTCGCGCGCACTGACGATCGGCCTCGTCCGCGAGAGCGAGACATCTTTCGTCGTCCAATTTGGCGACGATGGCGTTGATCTTGGGATTGACCCGCTCTATTTGATTCAGAAACGCGCTCATGATTTCGCGCGCCGAGAGTTTGCCGGTCCGGAGGAGCGTCGCGAGATCGCGCGCGGCCATGAAGCAGATTTCGAAGTCAGCGCCGGTAGTCATCTTGGAGTTCGAGACGAATTGGAAAGTCTCGGCATCGGGCCGAGCAGTGCACGAGTCTCAGTCAAGCGAATAAGATCCATTCACTGAGAATCGGCTTGTGGGATTGATGTCATTTCGAACCCAGGAGAATTCCTTCTGTAATAGCGCCAAGTGGAAACACTTCGAGCGAATCTATATCCCCGGCGTCCTCACTCCGACGGGCGGTCGAGCAACGTTCTTCGATATTTCGTCGACGTCCCACAACCGGGAGAACTTGAGCGCGCGCGGGCAGTGGCTGTAAGACTCTTCAACGTTAAGCAATAATCCTTGAAGCACTTCCGCTTTTTCGTCCGGATCGAAGACTTCGAGTTTGGTGCCGTTCAATTCCGATCGATCAAGGACCTGAACTCGCCCGTTGATCCGCACCGTGGAATTGTGTCCGGGAATAAAAAATATCAATCCGACCTTGGGATTGCTTTCGACGTTGCCGTAACCGTGAAACAGCTTGTTGCCGGCGACGTCCGGGATGAATAACTGCTTGTCGTTGAGAATTTTCACGAAACCCGGCGTCCCTCCCTTGGGCGAGGCGTCGCAATCACCGTTTGCGTTGCTCGTCGCCATCACGCAGAAGGGCGAATGGCGGATAAAATCTTGGATCCACCCGGCCATGTATGCGCGCACTTTGCCTTTTGTCCGTTCCACCGGATATCCGAATTTGTCCTGATACTTGGTGTTCATACTCTCTCCTTTTTATCCGCGGCCGAGCTTTGAACTCAACGTCTTTTGCTTATCTCCGAAAGCAGTTCAAGCTGGATCTCCTGGATCTGCGTCAATCTTTCCCACTGATGAGATATCAAATGATCGACTTTCTCGTGCAGGTGTCGAATCTCCAGCTCGGCTTTTAGGTTTACCTGATAATCATGTTGCGACCGCAGCCGGTCTTTGGTCTCCTGGCGATTCTGGCTCATCATGATCACCGGCGCCTGGATCGCCGCGATGCAGGAGAGAATCAAGTTCAACAAGATATAGGGATAGGGATCGGGCGGGCGGGCATACAATACGAATGAATTAGACCCGATCCAAAGCACTAAGAACACACCGAAGCAGATGAGGAAAATCCAGCTGCCGCCGAACGTCGCGATCCGATCTGCCAGGCGCTCGCCGAAACTCCACACCTGTTCGAACTCTGTATCGACGTCTTTGGCCAGCGTCTCGTGCTCACGAAGGCTGTGTAAGACTTCTTGCTCGAGCGAGCTCAACTCGCCCTTCTCGGACTCAAGCAATCGATGAACATATTGCGACCGGTGGCGGTTGAGGTCGGTCCGGCATATCCACTTGTCCTGCGACCAGTCCGGGTGCTCACGCAAGATCTCCTCGGCAATCACGTCGCGCACGGCGATCCCGGGTATCAGCTCCCGCGGCGCAAAGCTCTTGGCGCAGATTGCGCAGTTTTTGGTTTCTTTAGCGGCGGTGACCATGGCGCCATTGCAACTTTGGCAGAGCCAATAATGATCGCTAGTTGTTTTCCAAAAAGGTCAGCCGCTCCGCCATCGGCGTTTCCGGAAAGATATAGCCGCAAGCCCGGCAGGTTCGCAGTTTCGGATCGGCGTTGAATTCGGCATAGACGGCGGAGACCTGCGAAGGGATGTTGCCTTGATTGACGATTCGCGACAACACCAGCTCATCGCATTTTTCACAGAACCAGGCGAATTCTTCTTTTTCTTCCTGCCGGCGCTTGCGCTCGATCACCAGGCCCCAGGTGTTTTCGAAGCGGCGCGGCGAGTGCGGCAAGCCGCCCGGACAAACCAAGATTTCCCCTTCTTTAATCCACGCCGACTGCCGGCGCTCCCCGTCCGGTTTGAGCACCAATTCCATCTGCCCTTCGACCTGATAGAAAAACTCATCTCCCGGCTCGATATGAAAATCCAGCCGAGTATTCGGCCCGCGCAGCATCATGACAAGAAAGTCTTTGTGATGAACCATGAGCTTGTTGGTGCGAAACGGCGGGTTGAACAGATGCGCGTTCTCTTTAACCCAATTCCTCAAATGGACTGTGGATAGTAATTCCATGGAAATCCTTTTGGAGTGATGCAGTAGTGGAGTGTTGAAGTAATGGGTCTCGGAACCTACCCACCCCGCTACCCATACGTTTCATTACTCTCCTTGACGATTAAGTTATCGATCCAGTCTCCATCCAGTTTTTTTCTTTCAAGGCTTTCAACTAACTTTAGCAAACCGTTCTCTAGTTTATAGGCCAGTTGATCGAGCACCGAAAAGTCTTTATCGCTAATCTGCCCTGCAGTCCGATATGCGTGCAAACCTGAAACGCTCTCGCCCAGTGATCCTAAGGCAATGTTGAGGAAATTCAGATACTCTCGGATCGATCGACGACAATACCCTTCAGCAATTTTCCGGTGTACCGAATCGCTGGCCGCGATTGCCTGCGATCCGATCCGTTTCAACTCATAAGGCAGTTTTCCGAACACGTGACTGGACAGGCGATAGAATTCTATGGCATCCTGTCAAATCCGGAGTTGCTGATAGCCACAATTTTTGTTCTTCAGCGCCTCAAAACTCCATCAGTCCAGTTTTCTCTTGCCCAACACTCCAGTACTCCAATACTCCATCACTCCAACTACTTTGCCTTCCCTGCTTCCCTTGCCACCCCGTCGGTCAATGCCCACCAGATCGACAGGCCTTTGCGCAGCGCCTTGAGCACGCGGACTTGTAGTTCATGGGTCGTTGCAAGCTGTTCGACCAGCTCGTAGCCGATGTTGCTATGCTCGGTGTCGGCCTCGCCATGCTCGGCGAAGAATTCTATGTCGTGAGGCTTGAGTCCGTAATTATCCCGAAACGTCCGGAAAAACTTTCCGCCGGTCAACTGGTTGGAGAATTCGTTGCAGCAGTTGGTCGACGCCAGCTGTTCGAGAATGTGGTTGCTTCTCAGCGCGATGTCGAGCCAGCCGACGCGGGCCAAAACCGTCGTTGGCAAAAAATCTTCCTCGGTTTCGCAACGCTCCATTTCCTTGGCTGGGATACCGATGCTCTCGCCGAAGCGCAGGAACAACGCCCTGTGGCCCAATACTTTTCGCGGTGACCCTTCGAAGTAGCTGTAACCGACTTCCGAATGAATGACATCGACGAACTTCTTGTGGATCTCCGGATCGTGGATGCCGGACAACTGGCAGCGCACCAGCTTGGCGGTGTTGATCGCCACGTTGTAAGCGAAGATACCCCAGGCTTCCTTGGCCCAAATCTTCACAGCCTCCAACGGCAGCTTGCCTTGGTAAAGATCCAAGTAGAACGGATGGTGCAAACGGGCATGACCGTTTTTCACCTCGTTGACCAAGACTTCACAGAATTCTTGAGTCGCTAGAGTCTTTCCTCTCAGTACCGCTTCAGCAGACATATTTGCACCTCTTCGAGTCGTTGCGTTGCTTTACGGCTGCGGCCGTCTTCGATTGTCAAACTTGAACTTGTTGGCATTGCAGGCGATCTCGACCCGGTTGCCGTCGGGGTCGAGAAAACTGATCGAACGGTTACCCGCCACGATCAAGGTCTCCGGCCCACTGACAATCGGAATTTTTCGCCGCTTCAACACCGGATAGATCTTGTCGATGACCTCGTTCGAATCGACATAGATACAGAAGTGATGCAGCTTCGGCGCGCCCTTGCCCGAGACATGCCGCACGGCCTTCGGCAGCGCCTGAAGAGCGATATCGTGATGTTCCCTTCCGTAACTCAAGAATGTCATCTTGGTCTTTAGGTTCCGCGCCGAAACCTTCAACCCGAGAATATCCCGGTAAAACCTCTCCGACTTCTTTAGATCGGCGACATTGAGGACAATGTGACCGAGCACTCCGTTGCGAATGTTCATAAACGGCCCTAATAGATAACGGCGCCCGGATTCTGTCAAGCAGCCGCGTGTCCGATCGAATGATTCATTTGACAATGCTTTCGCGAATACGAGATATTCCGCGCTGGTGCAAAGACTATCGAGGAGTTGCGCATGAAAATTATGGTGGTCATGGGCGAATACCCGCCCGAGGAAGGCGAACGGCGCCGTAAAGCGGTGCTCAAATGCGCGTCGCCGGGCACAGAGATCGGCTTCGGCGTCATCAAGGCGACTTTTTTTAAGCGCTCCAACTCTCAGGTCAATTCTCTTTCCGCCGGGCCGTTGGTCGCCGAAATTGCGCTCAAAGCGGAAGCCCATGGCTACGACGCGGTGGTGCCCTTCGGCACTCTCGATGCCGGCGTCGAGCTATCGCGCAACCTGGTGCGCATCCCCGTCGTGGGTGCGGGCCAATCGGTACTGCACCTCGGCGCCCAACTCAGCAACCGACTCGGAGTAATCGCTTACGAGGAAAAAAGCATTCCGTTCATGCGCAAGCAGATGCACGCCTGGCGCGTCGCTGACTCGGTGATCGGCATCCGCGGCGTACAGATTCCGCTCCCGGAAAGCACCAAGCACCGCGATGCCATGCGGGCTCGCTTCATCGAAGTAGCCCGCGAGTTAATCGACAAGTACGACGCCGAAATCATCGTGCCCATGGGCGTCACCATGGTGCCGGTGCAATATCCACCGGCCGAATTCGAAAAAGAGTTGGGCGTGCCAGTGATGGACGCGCTCAAGACCAGCATTCAAACCGCCGAGATGCTGGTGCGTATGGGTTTAACCCACAGCACCCGTACCTATCCGCGCCCGCCCGCAGCATAGTGCTGAGTTATGAGTGCTGAGGGCTGATTTTTGGAAGACAAGGAATGAGACAGTTCGAATTAATTGAACCGCAAACTTTACACGACGCCTGCATGGTTCTCGCCGAGAGTGAGGACACCAAGGCTGTCGCCGGCGGGACGGCGCTCTTGACGATTATCAAGCAAGGACTGCTGCGGCCAAAGGCGCTGGTTAACTTGAAAAAAATTCGCGACGCTTCCGAGATCAACTTCGATCCGCAATACGGCCTGCGCATCGGCGCGCTGGCGACGATCAACGAGATTGAAACTTCCGAGTTGGTTCGCGAGCACTCCCCTGCGCTTACCGAAGCCTGTCACTTGGTCGCCAATATCCGGATTCGCAACATGGCAACCATCGGCGGCAACTTGGCGCACGCCGATTATCAATCTGATCCGCCGACGGTGCTTGCCGCGCTGGACGCGCGCATAGAACTCATGAGCACGACGGGATGCCGCGAATTGCCGTTAGGTGATTTTCAGCTCGGCAGTTACGAAACCGCGCTTCTGCCCGGAGAATTGCTCTCCGCAATAATCATTCCCCCGCCGCCTCAAGGGATGAAGGGTCGCTACGTCAAATTCACCACCGGCTCGTCGGAAGAACGTCCCTGCGTGGGAGTCGCGGCAATGGCGCAGATGGAAAACGGCGTCTGTCGTGAACTGCGCCTTGCTATCGGCGCCGTCTCGCCGCAAGCCGTGCGCATTTCCGCGGGTGAAGAAGTTGCTCGTGAAATGATTCTGACCGATCAATTGATCGACAGCATCGCCTTAAAATCAGCACGTAACGTTGAACCCATCGATGACCTGCGCAGTCCGGCGGATTACAAACGCCACCTGGTTCGCGTGCTGGTGCGCCGCGCGATCACGGCGCTGGTTGTCGACGTAGCGGAGCCAGCGCGATGACTCTTGTCGGCAGCAATATTGAAATGGCCGGCGCCCGCGCCAAGGTGAGCGGTTCGGTTAATTATGCCGCCAACCTGGAATTGCCGGGCCAGCTTTACGCCAAGGCGCTCCGCAGTCCTTATCCCCACGCGAAATTGATTCGCATCGATGCAAGCAAAGCCGTTGCCGTCCCTGGTGTGCGCGCCGTCGTAACGCGCGGCGATCTGGCGGAGCTTCATCCTCACTTCGGCACGGGAGTTGAAGATCAGCCCGTGGTGGTCATCGATAAGGTCCGCTACGCCGGCGATATCGTCGCCGCGGTCGCGGCCGATAGCCGCGAGATCGCCGAAGCAGCGGTTGCGCTCATCAAAGCGGAATACGAAGAATTACCCGCCGCCACGGATATCCTCGAAACCATCAAAGCCGACGCACCGATCATCCACGAGAACCATGTCGACAAAAGCGCCGGGGGAAACATTCACGGTGTCTATCGCGGCACCAGCGGCGACATCGAGCAGGGCTTCAAGGAATCCGACGAAGTGATTGAAAACTCTTATACTCTACCGCCCGTACAGCATGGCCATATCGAGCCCCAAGCGGTGACGGCCTTCTGGGAGCCGAGCGGCAAACTGGTCGTCCACACGCCCTGCCAAACGCCGTCGCCGCTGCAGGAGCAATTGGCGAAAGTGTTCAAGCTACCGCTCAATCGGGTGCGCGTCATCGTGCCCCCGGTGGGCGGCGGCTACGGCGGCAAGAACCACGCGCGCATCGAGCCGGTGGTCGCGCTGCTGGCGCGCAAGGCGCGCCGCCCCGTGCAGTGGGTTCTCACGCGCGAGGAAGTTTTTCTCACCGGACGGCGCTTCGGCGCAGTGATTAAAATAAAAACCGGCTTCAAGCGCGACGGACGCCTGTGGGCGCGCAAAGCCGAAGTCTTTTACGACATGGGCGCCTACGCGCTCTCCGGCCCGGCCAATTCGAAGAACGCCTGCGTCATCGCCGGCGGCCCGTACAACATCCCGCACCGCGACTACACCACCTACGCGGTGTACACCAATCTTCCGCCGGCCGGTCCCTATCGCGGCGTCGGCGCGTCCCATGCCTGCTGGGCCTATGAATCCGAAATGGACGAGATCGCCCGCCGATTACGCATGGACCCGCTCGAGCTGCGCTTGAAGAATCTACTCCAAGAGGGTGATAAATTTATTACCGGGGAGCCCATGATCTCGGTCGGGGTCTCCGAGTGCGTGAAGCAAGCGGCAAGCTCGATCGGCTGGCAAAGCGATCAAGAGCAAGCGCCGCGATCCGGCGTGATCGTCCGTGGCAAAGGATTGGCCGTCGCGATCAAAAGTACCTCTACGCCGAGCACTTCGGCCGCCAGCGTGCGTCTGAACTCGGACGGGTCGGCAATCTTGCTGACCAGCAGCGCCGAGATCGGCCAGGGCGCGCACACCGCGCTAGCGCAGATCGTCGGCGACGTGCTCGGTCTAACGATCGAACGAGTGACCGTGACTTTTCCCGACACCGACGTCACACCCTACGACAAATCCACCAGCTCGAGCCGCACGACGTTCCACATGGGACGCGCCGCCCAGATCGCCTCCCAGCAGATCCGTGATCAGATCCTAGAAGCGGGCGCAAAAGCACTTGAAGCAAGGGTTGAAGACCTAGAGCTCAAAGACCTTTCTCTAAAAGTAAAGGGCGTACCTGAAAGACGCCTCTCCTTTCCACAGATTTTCCGCGCGATCTACGGCGATCCGAGCGGTAGTCTATTCGGCAATTTCACCTTGCGGACCGAAGGCGGCGTCGATTCCAAGACCGGATTGGGCAAAGGATCGTCATTCTGGTTTTACTCCGCCGCCGGCGCCGAAGTCGAAGTCGATAGCGAGACCGGCAAAGTGCGCGTGCTCAAAGTCGCCACCGCCGTCGACGTCGGCAAAGCGATTCACCCGAAGCAATGCGACTTGCAAAACGAAGGCTCCGCGCTCGCCGGCTTGGGCTCCGCCCTTTTCGAAGAGATGTGCTTCGATAACGGCCAGCCGATCAACGCCACGTTTCTCGATTACCTCCTGCCGTCCATGCAGGACCATCCGGAACAGTTCGAATCCGTGCTCGTCGAAACGCCGCATCCCGACGGCCCCTTCGGTGCCAAAGGCATGGGCGAAGCCGCTCTCCCGCCCATGGCCGCCGCCATCGGCAACGCGGTCGCCAATGCGCTCAACGGCATCCGCGTCCGCGACCTCCCTATCAAGCCGGACAAGATCGTGGCGGCGCTCAACGCCGCGCCGGACAAGCACTGAAATGAAGCTTTCGTTCTCTACAACGATCAACGACCAGGAGCATGCTGTTCAGGTCAATCCCAGCCAGACCTTGCTAGAATTTCTGCGCGATGACTTGAAGCTCAAAGGTGCCGTTGAAGGCTGCAGCGTCGGCGTCTGCGGCTCGTGCACCGTGTTGATCGACGGCAAACCGGTCAGTTCCTGCCTCACCCTCGCGAGCAACATCGAAGGCAAACAAATCACCACCATCGAAGGCCTCTCGCAAAACGGCGAGCTCGATCCCGTGCAGCAAGCGTTCCTCAAGAACCAGGCGTTTCAATGCGGCTACTGCACGGGTGGCATGATCATGGCGGTTAAAGGCTTGCTCAACGCTCACCCGCACCCGAACGAGGAACAAGCGCGCGATTATTTGTCCGGCAACCTGTGCCGCTGCGGAACGTACAAAGAAGTGCTGGCCGCGGTGGCGGAACTCACGCGGACAAGCGAGGGGAAGTTGCGCCATGAGACGGATAGCTAAAATTGTACGACGTCGAAAGCCTTGCGAAGAATCGGGTTGGTCAATACACTGTATGTAGTCCGGTTCGATAATAGCTCTCCCAGCATACCATGAAGGTTCGCGATTTTATCGCACTCATCGAAGCGGACGGTTGGCGTCAACTTCGCGTGAGAGGCAGTCATCGACAGTTTCATCATCCAATCAAAAAAGGCACGGTCACTGTTTCCGGAAAACCAAACATAGATATTCCGCGCGGAACATTAAATAGCGCCCTCAAACAAGCCGGCCTAAAGGAAAAGGAGTAAGTGTCATGAAATATCTGGTAGTCATTGAACAAGGTGCCAGTTCGTTCGGCGCCCACGTTCCCGACCTTCCGGGTTGCATAGCGGTCGGCGAAACAAGAGAAGAAGCGCTCAAGCTCATTCGCGAATCCATCGAGTTTCATCTTGAAGGCCTGAAACAAGATGGCGTATCCATCCCCCCTCCGGCATCTACGAGCGAGGTTGTCGAGGTCGAAGCGGCATAGTTTTGCACGCGGTGTGCAGTCGCCGAGAAAGACATGCCATTGGCGGGAGCATTTAATTCGCTTACCTCGCATCGGCATTCGATCTCGCAAGCTTCCAAATAAGCGCCTTCCCTTTCAATATAGTGTCCGGTAACTATGCCGCTGCGGAACGTACAAGGAAGTGCTGGCCGCGGCGGCGGAAGCGGCAAATAAGTAATTTACGATCCAAACCGGACAGATTTTCAATTTCAACGGCAGGGGAATTTTGCGCATGGCACTAAAGGATTCAATCTCATTCGGCTTTGCGCTGCCGCATCGCTCTCCGAACCCGATCGATGTCGCTGCGGTGCGACAAGTCGCCCAGCGCGCCGAGCAGGTTGGGTTTCGCGATCTCTGGGTGACCGAGAACACGCTTGACCACGTCTTTTGCCTCGACTCGGTGGCAGCGCTGACCTACGCGGCAGCCGTAAAGACACGAATCCGACTGGGGGTTTCCGTGATGGTGCTGCCACTACACCACCCCGTCCATGTCGCACACCAGATGGCGACCCTGGACTATCTCGGCAATCGCCGCGCGATCCTGGGGTGCAGGTTTGGGGGCGGGACAGCCACTACGCGGAGTTTCAGACCCCTCGTGAACGGCGCGTGCTGCGATTCCGAGAATGCGTTGACGTGATCAAGGCGCTATGGACCGAGTCCGAGGTCAACTATCAATCGTTGCAAAAGTAATGGCTATTTGTAGGTAACTGGTGTAGAGTCTACTTATGCCAAGGAAAGCAAAGAAGAAGCCGGTAAGCGTTAGAGCGCAAGTCCGTTATGAGAAGCGGCGCATGGCAGTTGAAGCCCTGAGCAAAGGAGAGCTAGCTTCAGATGTGGCTCGAGTGATGAAGATTCCGCGAAGAACGCTATTCACTTGGATAGCTCGCTACCGGCATGGAGGCGAGCATGCCTTGCAAGACCGCCAGAAGAGCGGGCGACCTCGAAAGGCCGAGGCGAAAGTTCTGCAATGGCTTTACGACGCGATTACACTGGGCGACCCGCGGCAATACCAATTGCCATATTGCCTGTGGACGCTGGCGATCGTGCGGCGATTGTTGAAGAAGGAGCATGGCGTGGAAATGAGCAAGAGTGGAGTGAGCCGCATGCTCAAGCATTTGGGGCTGAGCCCACAGCGGCCAATTTACAGGAGCTACAAGCGCGATCCCGAGGAGATGAAGAAGTATCTGGATAAGACGTTTCCCGGCTTGCGGGCCAAAGCAGGTCGAATGGGGGCCGCGATCTACTTTGTGGATGAGGCGTCGGTCCGGTCGGACGCTCATCGCGGAACGACCTGGGGCAAGATCGGGCAGACCCCGGAGGCTGACGACAGTGGCGACCGCTTCAGCATCCGGCTCATCAGCGCAGTCAGCCCGCGTGGGGACATGAAATTCAGCAGCTTCACAGGCAGAATGAACGGCATCCGTTTTGTGAACTTTCTCAAGAAGCTCCATGCCGATGTCGGCCGCCCCATCATCGTCATCGCGGACAACGCCAGCTACCACACTGGCGGGGTTGTCCAGCGCTACGTGAAGCAGACTCGCGGACAGGTCACTGTGGGAAGCCTGCCCAGATACTCGCCAGAGCTCAATCCGGACGAACAAGTGTGGAATCATGCGAAGGCAAGACTCGCCAAGCTATTCGTGGCGACTAAGGATGAGTTCAAAGCGGCTCTATCCTCGATTCTGCTCTCGATTCAAAGGTCGACTGATCTTGTCCTCTCCTTCTTTCAGCTTCCTGACACCCAGTATGCTGCCAAAGCTGTCTTCTAGTGCATATACTTATGCAATGATTGATATAACGGCAGCATCTTTCAGCTCCACGGTGCCGCCATGACGCTGAAACCAGCGCAGCGGCCGCGCCCGCCGATCTGGCTCGGCGGCAATCATCCGCATGCAATCCGCCGGGCCGCAACCATTGCCGACGGTTGGATGGGCTCAGGTGCTTCGAGCATAGAGGCCTTTGCCCGCAGCGTGGCGACCCTCAAAACCAAATTGGATAGCGCCGTCCGCGACCCGGCGACATTCCCGATTTCGAAGCGCGTGTTTCTCTCGGTCCACGAGCACTCGGAAGTAGCGCGCGCCGAGCTTTACCGTTGGTTCACCACCGTTTATCAGAGAACCGAGGGAACCGATGCGTTGGGGCCTCACGGCACACCCGAGCAACTGCGCGCGGGGATCGAAGAAATGATCGCCATGGGTGCGAACCACTTGCTCCTCAATCCTGTGTGCCGCATGCCGAACAGTTAGAGGTTCTCGCCGAAGTCATAGGACTGCGCTACCCGCAGAGAGTGAAAAAGCAGTGCCGGCCAAGGCCGAATGATTTAATTCAGATCATTGTGCCCCGGCGGGTATATTGGGAATATAACAAATCCGTATGCCAACTCTCGATTTTGCTTTAGCATTTCTTGTAATACTGCTAAAATTTTTGAATATCTCGGACATAAAGTTGCGACACGTGAGCCGTAATATACAGATCAGTATATTCACTAGGCAGTCGACATTATCAGAGAATGTGAGGCGCAGATATGCTCGGGAGCAGCGGCATTGATTCGCGGAAGGTGTTTGTGGTCCACGGGCGCGACCAACGACTGAGGGCAGATCTGTTCGCCTTCCTTAGGGCCATCGGGCTGGCACCGATCGAATGGTCAGAAGCCGTGAAAATGACTGGCAAGGGCTCTCCCTTCATCGGCGAAATCCTCGACGTCGCGTTCGCCGCGGCACAGGCGGTCGTTGTGCTGCTGACACCGGATGATGAAGTACGACTCTCGCCAGAGCTCACATCTCCCCACGACCCGCCCGACGAGAGAGAGTTTCGGCTTCAGGCAAGACCAAACGTTTTGTTTGAGGCGGGTACGGCTTTTGGTCGGTCCCCCGACCGCACTGTGATTATTGAAGTGGGGAGGATAAAGCACTTTAGCGATGTAGCGGGTCGCCACGGCGTTCGGCTAACGAATGATGCTGCGAGTCGCAACGAAGTCGTAGTTCGCCTGAGAACTGCCGGCTGCCCAGTTTCGACGGACGGCACGGACTGGCTGCGGCAAGGCGATTTTGTTGTCAACCGCGTTGTGTCGAATACTGCTTCGGCCAAAGTTCCAGCCGAAGGGTCAAGTCCAAATGCATTCCAGCCACCGTTCTGTCCGAGGTGCTCGACAACTACCACGAAAAGGTATCTGACGAGACTCTCCAACGCGGGTCAAAAACTATACGATGCAACGCACGAATGTGATTTGTGCCTCTATCGCGAGAAATTCTCGTAACTGGCGTGTTGTCCAACAAGGGCTTGCACCTGGCGTTAGGTGAATGCCATGCAGATGCGAATCGCTACTGTTGACCTTTGAGCAAAACAACTGTTTCCCCGTGCTCGCTACAGAGAGTTGGGTTTTTACAAAGGCCAGGGCCGCTCTTTCACCCCATCCTGCAAAACACTGCTGATGAAACCTTGCTGTCTGATCGATGGAGATCGGCGCAAACTAGCCCGAAGGCGGTGGAATACAAGGGGCTGCACCGGTTCGCTGGCGCGGCGACATGGCGGTACTATATACTATTGCCACCCGTCACCGACCAACGGAGGAATTTGGCATGGATACGACACACCGCAACGATGCCTACACCGTTACTTCGCTTGACGATCTCGCGAAGATTTATGCTAAGCCGACGCCCAACGTCGCCTCCAAAGAAACCGACCACATCACCGAGGTCGGGCGCGCCTTCATCGCGGCATCGCCGTTTCTGGTGCTCGCCGCCTCCAACGGGACCAGCATCGACTGTTCGCCCAAGGGTGACGCGCCGGGCTTCGTGCAGCTGCTCGACGACCGCACACTGCTGATCCCGGACCGGCCGGGCAACAACCGCATCGACGGGATGAGGAACCTGCTCGTCAACCCGAAGGTCGGTCTCATTTTCATGGTCCCGGGATCGAACGAAACCTATCGCGTGACCGGCAGTGCGACAATCAGCACAGACCCGGAGTTGCTGAAACGATTCGAGGTGCGCGGCAAGGCGCCGCGCGTGGTCATGGTCGTCGCGGTCCAAGAAGCCTTCAATCACTGTCCCAAAGCCTTCGTGCGGGCGAAGCTGTGGGACGCGACGGCGCGGCCGAACAGGGCGCCGAGCCACGGCGACTTCGCCGCCGCCCGCGACGGCAAGGATGCTGCCTACGCCAGGGATTATAACGAGAATATGCCGAGCGCCTGAGACCGAGCTTTACTGATCAGGCCGCGAAACGAGATGCAGCGACCAGAAATCCACGCCGCTGTGCGTAACTGCTCGGACCCTATTAGCGCTCTCGGCTCACGTGAAGTATTAGGAATGAATCTATGCCTCGGATCATGTTGCTTGCCCTACTCCTGGCAATTGCCGCTCCTTCCTCAGTTCCATCCGCACAAGTCTCTGCTCAGCTCGACACAACGGGATGGAAGTCTTACAGAAACGAACGGATGGGATTTGAAGCCAAGTATCCCGACAACTGGCACGTCCGCTCTGTAACCGTAAACAGACCGGGAATCGAAAGCGCGATGGTCGATGAGACTCCCCGTGTCGGAAAGCCGCATTTGGCTGTGCAGTTCTGGGTTCAACGACGTGCCAATCCCGATGGTTTACCGATCGAGCAGTGGTATACGGCTCAACTTCGGGCGATGAAAGCGTCGCCGCCTCCGACATTGATCACTGCAATTGGCGGCCGCACCACAGTCCGCATGGAGGCCAACGGGACTTTGGGCAGAACGTTTCAGTTCTTCACCTCACTCAATAGGACCGATATATTTGAGATCACGATGATTCAACCGTCGTCAGAGACCGAGCTTGATCCGACGTATCAGAAGCTTCTTTCCACGGTCCGGCTCATAGATTGAGTGTAAGTCGCGGAACCACACCAAGCGATGCGCAACCAGGCGCTAGCCCAACTTTCTCAACTCGGATCGGAATGAAGTTTTTTAGCGGGTATGAAGGCGAAAAAGCTTCGTGATTTCAAGGGGTGAGAGTTTCAAAGCGGCTGTAGTGTAGACCAAGTATCTTTTCAAGGGAAAGTTTTTGCGTACAATCAGACACCAAGATGTATTTACGCTGCAATCGGAGATTGAAGGACGGCAAAGAGCATTGCTATTGGAACATCGTCGAGAGTAAACGCTGCGCTGGGGGCAAGGTGGTGCAGCGCCAAGTGTTGTATCTGGGCGAGCTCAACGACAGCCAGCACCAATCGTGGTACCGGGTGATTGAAGCCTTCGATGAGCAAAGCCAACAGCGCACGCAGCTGGCGTTATTCCCGGCGGAAAAGGAGTTGCCCGCGCACGCCGAGGGTTACGCAGTGCAGGTGCGTCTTGAGGCGATGGAGCTTAATCGGCCGCGCCAGTTTGGCGCGTGCTGGTTGGCTTGTCATCTCTACGAGCAGTTGGGCCTGGAGCAGTTCTGGAAGGATCGTTTGCCCGATAGTCGTGAGGGCACTTGTTGGCAGCATGTTGTTCAGACGTTGGTGTGTTACGGGCTGATTGATCCGGGCAGCGAGTGGCGATTGCACCGGCTGTGGTATGAGCAGAGCGCGATGGGCGATCTGTTGGGCGAGGACTTTGCGCTGGTGGAGAAAAATGCCCTATATCGCTGTCTGGACAAAGTGATCGAGCATAAGCAAGCCCTGTTTAGTCATCTCACCGAGCGCTGGCAGGATCTGTTTGGCGCCAAGTTCGATGTGCTGCTCTACGATCTGACCAGCACCTATTTTGAGTCCAGCCGACCCGATGACGAGAACGACAAGCGGCGCTACGGCTACAGCCGCGACAAGCGTTCGGACTGCGTCCAAGTGGTCATCGCATTGGTGGTGACACCGGACGGTTTTCCGTTGGCCTACGAAGTGCTGGCGGGCAACACCTCGGAGCGGACCACGCTTAAGGATTTTTTAACCAAGATTGAAACTCAGTACGGCAAAGCCCAACGCATCTGGGTGATGGATCGCGGTGTTCCCACCGAGAAAATCCTCACCGAGATGCGCCAGAGCGATCCGCCGGTGTATTATCTGGTGGGCACGCCCAAAGCGAGACTGAGTAAATTGGAACAAGAGCTAGTTGCGCTGCCCTGGCAAGCGGTGCGGTGCGGTGTCGAAGTGAAACTGTTAGCCCAGGAGCAAGAACTCTACGTGTTGGCCAAGAGTATCGATCGAGTCAACAAAGAACGCTCGATGCGCCAAAGGCAGCTCAGAGCGCTGTTCAAGCGGCTCAAAGAACTGCATGGGATGAAATTTAACAAAAGCCAAGCCTTGCTGCTCAAACTGGGAGCGGCCAAGGGAAAATATCGGGCGGCCTGGCGGCTGATTGACATCGTCCTACCTGAAGCCAAAAAACGCGCGGGCAAAATCGCTTTCTCGTTCCGGCTCAATCGGCAAAAGCTGAGAGAAGTACGCCGGCGCGAGGGCCGCTATCTATTACGGACCAATCTGACGGGCCGAGAGCCGGCGCAACTCTGGCAGTTCTACATCCAACTGGTCGAGATCGAAGCGACCTTCAAAAACTTAAAAGACGATCTGCAATTGCGGCCGATTTACCACCAGCTTCAACACCGCATCGAAGCGCATATCTTTGTCGCCTTTATGGCCTACTGCCTCAACGTTACGCTCAAGGCGCGCCTGCGGCCTGTGGCCGCTGGGCTGACCCCGCGCGCGGTGCTCGATAAGTTTGCCACCATGCAAATGTTGGACGTGAAGTTTCCCACCACTGACGGGCGCATGTTGATCCTTAGCCGTTACACTGAGCCTGACACCGATCACAAACTTTTCTTAGAACAGCTCAAGCTCAGGTTACCGCCCCAGCCGCCACCACGAATCACCGCCCGTGGCCAACGCGTACACTGACGACAGCAAGCCCGATGTAGTGGAGACCTTTTGACTGTGCAGGTTGATTTTGTTGGCTTTTTAGATCGACTACCCTTCCAGTTGGGAAGGTTGGGCTAGCCAACGCCAATCAGTGCGGCTGAGCGTGACCCCTTGCGCAATGGATGGCTCTGCACGCCAAGGATGCAATGAAAATAACGCATGCGCCCAGAGCCGAGCGGCCTTCCCTGGAGGGCTTGGTCGAAACCGGCTGGCTCAACCTGGAAAGCCTTCACCCCGGCGGCTTGGAGTTAACGCGAGAGCTTGCCGAGCTGTGCAGCATCAAAGAAAGTGCTCTAGTGCTGGATGTTGCTTCCGGGACGGGCGAGACGGCTTGCTTCCTCACCGAGCGATTAGCTGCCCGTGTCCATGGAATTGATCGCTCCGCCGAGATGATTCGCCGAGCAACGGCGAAGGCGCGGGCAAAAGGGCTGAAGGTGGCGTTCACGAAGGCCGATGCCGCCAAGCTGCCGTTCGAAGATGCCGAGTTCGACACCGTTATCTGCGAATGCACGCTGTGTTTCTTGGACAAAGAGCGCGTGCTCGCTGAGATGGTGCGGGTAGTTCGTCCCGGGGGATGCGTTGGCATACACGATCTGTGCTGGAAAGAGGACACGCCCGAGAGTGTAAAACGCACCCTCGCAGTGCTGGAACGGGAGAGCCCGGAAACCCTTGAACGGTGGCGGCGGCTGTTTGATCATGCCGGTTTGGTTCGGATCAAGGCCGTTGACAAATCCGAACTCATGGCCCGCTGGATGCAGGAATCGAGGAAACAGCTCGGACTGACCGGGCAGCTATCGCTCGCCCTCAAGATCATCCGGCGTTGGGGAATCCGCGGTGCATGGCAAGTTTTTCAATCCGTGCGGCTGTTTTTGAGCGAGTTCCTCGGCTATGGTATCGTCGTCGGGACCAAGCCTTGAAGTTCTGGTTCAGGTGTTCCCTCGCCGTAGCCGAAAGAGTTCCGATTTTCAAAAGCGATCTATGTTTACGGAGGCAAACCGTATGGGTACGATAAGTGAAGTATGGCCGAATGGCATTCCATCGATTGGTCAAACGGCACAGCGATCAAGACTCGTCACGGCTCGCGACATCGAATTATTCACAGAGATGAGTGGCGACCGAAATCCCCTGCATTATGATGAAGCCGCGGCCCGAAAAACCCGCTTTGGAGGCATCGTAGTGCAGGGCGGCATTACCAGCGCCATTCTCAATGCGGTGGTCGCGGAAGACCTTCCCGGTCCCGGCACGGTCTTTCTGCAGGTCAACTGGTCCTTCAAAGCCCCGGTTCGGCCTGGCGACACCATCACCGGCGACGTCAAGGTCGCCAACGTTCGTGAGGACAAACCGATCACGGAGCTAGAGACGCGGGTTATTCTTGCCAATGGCTCCGTCGTCCTCGACGGCACCGCCGTCTGCTACACGATGCCACTTTTACACAAATAGTCCTTTTAATAAACTTGCGTTATCGCCGAGGAAATCTGATGATTCACGATCCGACCAACGTTAGCGATATTCAGCTTATTCTAAGTAGCGCCGCGCTTTGACGCTGTGAGCATTGTTGCTGTGACGACAGAAACGGCAAAAAGAACAGTTCCGAAGCTTCGCTCGTGAGAAGGACCATCGGAGATCGTATGAAAGTGGAGGCACGACTGAAAAAACTCGACCATGTTCTACCCAAACCGTTAGCGCCACCGCCTGGGGTGGAAATTTCGTTCGCTTGGGGGCGCCGGTTCGAGAATCGCATTTATATCTCAGGGCACGGACCTCAGAATGCCGACGGATCGCTAGCCGGTCCCTTCGGCAAGGTCGGCGCTGCCATCTCTCCCGAGCAGGCGGCGATCGCCGCGAGGCTCGCCACGCGCTGTCCATGCTTGGCACGTTGAAACGGCTGATTGAAGACCTGGACCGCGTGACGGCATGGTTGACTGTCTCCGGGATGATCAATGTCGCTCCCGGATTTACCAACACGACAAACGTGATGACTCCCTGTTCGGAACTAAATCTGGAAATCTTCGGCCCGGAAATCGGACAACACGCCCGCACCGCCATCGGCATGGCCCAAATGCCGCTCGATCTGCCCGTCGTAATCGCCGCGGAAGTGGCGGTGCGCTAAATCTAGTTTTTAGTTGGAGGCTTTATGCGCCTACTATCCGGATTCATCGTTCTCCTTCTTGCAGCCTGCGCCACGACTCCCATAACTGTCAATCAGGCAGTTTCGGTCCCGGATTCGCGCATCCTGGCGCCGCAGTTGGTGTATCAGACATCGAATACCGGAAGCCTCGTGGTCAAGCGCGACAGCGGACTCATGGGCTCGGCGTGCACGATTCGCGTCTTCGTCGACGCCGTGCCAGTCGCCGATCTCGAACCGACGGAAAAAGTCGAGCTTTTCGTCGCTTTAGGAGAACACAGCGTGGTTGCAACGTCCAACGGCATTTGCGGCGGCGGGACATCCGAAGCTGCGGTCGTGATTATGCCGGAGCGTCAACGGATTCTGCGCATCGCCAGCGGCCAAAGCGGAAACATTTTTTTGCAGCCGAGCGCCTTCTGAGCCTGCCAGGCATGCGCTCTCACCCATTCGATGAGTACCTAGACCAGCAGGAGTCATGCTACCCCGGAGGTACTTTCAATTCGAACTTTCCATCTTTGTCTTGAATAATTTTCCCGTCCTCGTACAGTCGCGCCACCGCGCTGGCGACGGTTTTATAATCCGACTTGGAAAACTTCTCCAGGAGATCGGCGAAGAAGCAGTGGGACTTTTCGAGGGCGGCGACGATCTTTTCACCCAATTCGTCCACGCCCTCGGACGGCTTCGCGGCCGCGCTTGATTTCTTCGTGTCAGCCACCGGGCCGAGATAGGTTTTTAGATCGACCTTGTCTTGATTGAAGTAAACGATGCGTTTGTATCGCTCAGCGGGGATATTCTCCGGGATCGTGGCGTCGATGCCCATCTTGGCTGTCGTCGGCACCTTACCGAGGACCGGCAGCGGCAGCGATGGATCGAGCGGCTTGGAGCGGGCGTTTGAGACGATGACCACGTCGCGGTCGGCTTGCACCCGCGTCGCCACCGCCCATTCGACATCCACCGAATCGAAGACGTCGATGTCGTCGTCGACGATGGTCACATGCTTGATGTCGGCGATGGAGAGCAGCGCCATAATCGCGTTCTTGCCGTCGCCGGGGACTTTTTTGATCGATGCGACGATATGCCAGTGGCAACAGCCGCCCGGGGTGACGTTCACCGCCACGGTCTGCACGCCGGCCTCGAAGAGCACACGGCGCGCCGCCGCTTCATAGATCGGTGCGCTCATCCAGATATTTTCCCAGGGCATCTGCAGCGCGTAGTAGATGGCGTCCTTGCGATGCATGATCGATTTGATACGCACGCGCGGGTTCATGTGCAGGCCGCCCATAAGCCGGTTGAACTCGCAGAACGGCCCTTCGGAATGGACCCAGCCTTCCGGCAGGATCTCCCCTTCCAAAACGATTTCCGCATCCGCGATACACGGCACCGGCACAGCCTCGCCTTCGGCGAGGCGCAGCGGCTCGTTGCGCAGGCCGCCGGCGAAGGTCAGCTCGTTGACGCCCAGGTTCGCCTTGAAGGTGGAGGCGACCAGCTCGTAGGGATGCGTGCCGATGGAGATCGAAATCGGCAGCGGTTTTTTCTTCGCCAGCGCGCGCTCGGCGAAACGGCGCATATTGTTGGGCGTGACGATGTCGATGCCGGTAATATTTTTCTCTTTGAGCATGAGCCGGTACATGCCGGCATTGATGCCGAACTCCGGATCCTCGGCGATCACCACCCCACCGGTGATCATCGGCCCTCCGTCCATGATCGAAAATACCGGCACCGGCAAATCGTAGAGATTCACGTCTTTGCCGGTGATTTTTACTTCTTTCACCGGCGCGTTGGCGAGGCACTTGGGCTTGATCGGCTTGGCCATCGCCTTGCCGAGCTTATCGGCGACGTTTTCGTAAGCGACGCCCATGCCGAGCGCGATCCGATTGCGCGACTGCAACAGCCCCGAAACCACCGGCATTGTATATCCGGGCAAATTCTTGAACAGCAGCGCCTTCTCCGACTGAGCCACCAGCGCCGCCACGTCGCGCAGGTCGACGGGCTTGGTGATCTCCAGTAATTCATCGTTCTTACGCAGTGTGTTGACGTAATCTCTAAAGCTCGCCTTCATCAGATCGCTCCAATCAATCCCGGTTATTTTCCGTGGACGCTTAACACGCCCCCGGGGTTAAGTCCAATTAATGCCTCTCCATGAAATGCTCATATTCAGCCGCTTGCGCATCTCGTGTTCGATAGCGATTCGGAGATCTCACCGCGGAGGCGCGGGGAGCACGCCGATAAAAGAGTTTTTTATCGAGCTACTCCGCCTCTGCGAACTCTGCGCCTCAGTGATCAAATAAGGCTTTCTCCTTTGGCTGCGCTCCGCCGCGCTGGGTCTGTGCAGTGAAGATGATCTCATCAGCGCCTTCGCATTGCGCTCGCCCCTATGTTATAAATCGGCCTGAAAAATTCGCTCGTTGGAAAGGTATTTTATGGCTTCCTTCGGACTGACTCTGGCAAATCGCGGCGTGATCATCGGCGCGGTGACGGTTCCCGAACTTTTCGACATGGCAAAACGCGGCGAAGACTCCGGCGCATTCAACGCCGTATGGGTCGGCGACAGCCTGCTCGCCAAGCCGCGTCTGGAATCGATTACTCTGCTGTCCGCCTTGGCGGCGATCACTAAGAAAGTGAAACTCGCCGTCGGCTGCATGGCGACCTTTCCCCATCGTCACCCGGCGCTGCTGGCGCAGCAGTGGGCGAGCCTGGATGTCATTTCCGGCGGTCGCTCGTGGCTGGCTGTATGTCTCGGCGGGCCCAATGAGCAGAGTCCGGCGCAGGCGCTCGAGCACAAAGTCATGGGCATCAAAGATACTGAGCGCGTCGGCCGCCTCGAAGAAGGCATCGTTATTTTGAAAAAACTCTTTCACGAAGAAAAAGCCTCGCACCAAGGGAAGTATTATCAATTCGAGGGCGTGACGATCCAACCGCGCCCGGTGCAAAACCCGCTGCCGATCTGGATCGCCAGCAACCCCACCGGACTCACCTGGAAGGACGGGGCCAGCGCGCCGTCGCCCGCGGTCGAACGCGGTCTGCGCCGCGTCGCCAAGTACGCCGACGGCTGGATGACCAACAAAGTGACGCCGGAAGAATTCAAGTCGCAATGGACACGCATTTTGACGATGGCTAAAGAGGAAGGCCGCGATCCGTCGAAGATCGGCAGCGCCCTTTACCACAACATCAACATCAACGAGAACCGCCAGGCAGCGCTCGATGAAAGCAAAGCCTTTCTCGACAAATATTACACGTCGAATTTCAGCATGAAATTCGTCGAAGGTTTCACCACGGCGGGGAGCCCGCAACAATGCATCGATGAATTGAAGGCCTACTTCGCCGCCGGCATCGAGCATATCACCCTGCGCATGACCTCCTGGGAGCAGCAGAAACATCTTAAACGATTTCTTGAGGAAGTGGCGCCTGCGATTAAGTAAACAATCGCAGATTCAAAATCGTTAGAGCGATGATTCAAGGAATAGATCACCTGGTTGTCGTGGTCAAAGATCTCGACCAAGCCGCTGGAGATTATGAGCAGCTCGGATTCACCGTCGTACCCGGCGGCCGGCACCCGGTCGGCAGCCACAACGTGCTGATTTCTTTTCTGGACGGCTCCTATCTTGAGATCATCGCTTTTTATCGCGAGGCTATCGATCACCGCTGGTGGAACCCGCTGAGCAAAGGCGAGCGTTTCGTCGATTTTTGTTTTCAAACCAACGATCTGCGCGGCGACACCGAGAAACTTAAAGACGCCGGCGTGGCGATAAACGATCCGGTTCCTTGGTCGAGAAAGCGGCCGGACGGTTACGAGCTGAAATGGCTCCTTTCTCTGGTCACCGGAAACCACCGCGGCGTCGCGCCGTTTCTCATTGAAGATCTCACCCCGCGCAGCGAGCGGGTTCCGCAGCGGTTCGATCACCGGAACGGCATCAACGGCATAGAAAAAGTCACGGTTGCAGTGGCCGAGCTCGGTCCGATTGAAAAATGGTACGGCCTGCTGCTGGGAGCCAAGGGCACTGCCATCGCCTCCGCTGAGCTTGGCGCCGACGGTGTAAGCTACCCAGTCGGCCCCCACCTTTTTGAATTCCTTGCGCCGCGGGACGCCGCCAGCCCGCTGGTCAATTGGCTGCGGCAATACGGTCCATCGCCCTACTCGGCCGTTCTCAAGGGCAAGGTTGGAACCCCCGGAGCATTCGATATCACACTGACCCATGGCGCCAATTTCTTGGCTCATTAGCCGATTGCTCCGAGGAGCTTTCACGGCGCAGCAGTTCAGATAAACAAAATGCTTGCGGCAACGTCTAAGCGGTTGGAAGGAGAAATTCCGATGAAAAGTAAAAATCGGTGTGGAAATTTTTTATCCGGGGCGCTGATTTTAACGCTGATGCTGTCGATTCTCGTCGCACCGGGAGCGGCATGGAGCGGATTGCGCGACGATATGCGCCAGTTCCACATTTTCTTGCACGAGCATCCCAAGGTATCGGCGGATTTGCGCAACAATCCCAGGCTCGCCAACAACAAGAAATACTTGGACAAGCACAACGACCTGGAAAAATTCTTAAAACGCCATCCGGCGGTAAAGCGGGAAATACTCGATCATCCGAGCCGCGCTTTCGGCGCCTACTACCGCGCCGATGGGCCGGCTTGGTCAAGACGCTAAGTTTTTAATCGAACGGTCATCGCAACGGCAGGCACATCGCCTGCCGTTTTTTTTCTGTGGATCTTTTCGCAGGCGGATTTGACAGAGCTTCGCGCTCTCCGCTAGTGTCGAAGCACGAAATAGTGAAATTTCTCGCCGGGAATTTTCAGGAGGATCGAGATGAGTTTGCAAGAAACTTTGGCTCTGGCCTGCCGCATACTGGCCATGCAGGGCCACAACGATATGATCTACGGCCATGTCTCGGCGCTTACCGATACACCCGGGCAGTACTGGATCAAAGGTTCGGGCATCGGCCTCGAAGAAGCCACGGCCGACGATATGGTGTTGATCGACTTCGACGGCAACACTCTCGCCGGCAAACGTAAACGTCACAATGAATTTCCAATTCACAGCGAGGTCTACCGCGCCAATCCCGAGATTCGCTGCGTGATCCACACTCACCCAACCTATTCGACGATCATCGCATCATCGGAGCATCGGCTGTTGCCGATCACCAACTTGAGCTGCGCGTTTTATCCGCCGGCGCTGAACAAATTCGAAGAATCTTCCGACTTGATCGTCACCGCCGAACAAGGCACGGCCGTCGCGAAGCTGTTGGGCGAGCATAAAATCGTATTGCTGCGCAACCACGGCATCGTAGTCGCGGGCCCGTCGATCGAAGAAGCCTGCATCCGCGGGGTCTTGCTCGAGCATAGCGCCAAGACCCAGGTCACCGCCGCATCGATGGGCGCCTTCTCCTGGGCCACCGACGCCGAGGCGCTGATCAAGCGCAAGCGGATTTACCGGCCGGACGCGATGATGAATCTGTGGAACTACTATGTGCGCATGTTAGCGAAACACGAGGGCAAATAACCGTTCAACCGGCTACTGGCAGCCTCCGTTCAAACCGTTTAAATAGTTTAAGACATCAGAAAACGATTTGAACACCGCGCTTAGCGGTGAATTGCTAAGAACGCAAACACCTTCGCCGCGTTAAAAACATTATCCAGGGGCACCAGGTCGTGATCGGTGTGCTGGAAGCGAATATCGCGCGCGCCGTAGTTGATCGCTTGGATGCCGCGGAAATTGAATAACCCGGTGTCGTTGGCAGCGGTGGAAAAACTGAACCTGGGCTCGTAGCCAAGCATGGCGCGTATGCCATGCTCTAAAGCCTGCACCACCTCCGCTTCTTTACCGACCTCGCTCGGATACATGAAATCGCGCGGCTGCACTTCGATCTCGAAAGGCTCGATTTCGCCGATGGCGTCTTTCATCTGTTGAATCGCTTTGACCGGATTGTCGCCCGGCAGCAGGCGGCGGTCGAACATGATGCGGCACTCGCTCTGGATCGTGTGCGTTGCCTTTGGAAAACTCTCGATCGCGTTAGGCGTGAGACTGACCTTGCCCAATTCCGGATGAGATTTCGTTTCCGGGTAGGGCATCAACGGTTTAAGCTTTTCCAACACTTTCATGGCGCCGTCGATGGCATTGATGCCCTCCCAAGGTCGGCTGCTGTGCGCCTGCTTGCCGCGCACGATGACCAGTACGTCGACGCGCCCCTTGTTGCCAAGCTGAATCTCCGGCGGACCGTCGATGATGCACCAGTCGGCTTCGACGTTGCCGTGATCGAGGACATGGGCCAGGGAATTATGCCGGCCGGTCTCGCCGGCGGTGCTCACGACGAAATACAAATCGCTCGGCAACTCAACTTTTAACACACCGATCAATTTCACCGCCGCCATCATCGCTGCCAGACTGCCCTTTTGCTCGCACGCGCCGCGGCCCCACGCGCATTCGCCGTCGAGCTTATAAGGCGCGCCGTCGATGATCTCGCCGGAATAGGGATTTTGCATGGTGCTCGGGGCCGCGCACATGGCATAACCGACAAGCATCAAGCGATCACTGCCCGCCCGCCCTCTGATGCGCAAAATAAGATTACCGAGCTTATCGATCGCCGGCTTGAACCCCGCTTGCTCCAACTCCGGCTTGACCACATCGCGAATGAGCGCCAGCACCTGCGGCTCCGCTTCGAGCAACTCGGTCTGCGGGCTGGCATGCTGGAGCAGACTGACGGTCAGCCGTTTCACCTCGTCGTAAGACAGGTTTTTCTCGATCAGTTTCTTCGCCGTACCCGCATCCATCCAGGAGTTGCCTCTTATGTCTTACTCTTGCCTGTTGACTACCGCCCGAAGCCTCTTTCTAATGCCCCTCCATCGAAACACCCACGTTGCCGATCTTGCGCGCGATCACTATAAGCGTCAGACAAATGACACTGACAATCATCGCGAGCGAACACATCGGACCGAAATAACCGTCAGTATAGAAATTGTAGAGTAAAGGACCGATGGGCTCGGCTCCGGGGGAATAAAGAAAAACTGAAGTACTGAACTCACGCAAGAAAATGGTCGCCAGGATGATCCAGCCTGCGATAAATCCAGGTCTCATGAGGGGTAGAAGAACGCGGCGAAAAGTCATCACAAAGCCGGCACCGCACGCTTTCGAGGCATCCTCCATCTCGTCATGGATCTGAACAATCGTGCTTGTCATCGACCGTAATCCGTACGGAAGAAAACGACTAATATAACCGATCATTAAAATCCATAGCGTGCCGTAGATCGGGATTGGGATATAGACGTAGGTCCAGAGCAAACCGAGAGCCAAGGCTGGTCCGGGAAAGGCCCACGGGATAAAGGTCAGTGCTTCAATAATGCCCCGCCCGGCGAATTTCGTTTTAGTCGTGATATAGCCGGTAACAGCGGCGAGAAGCATACAGAGCGTTGCGCCCGCGACAGCAAGAAACACACTATCTTGAATCGCTTTATAGGTTCGAACGTCGGTCAGGTTGAAGCGATAGTGTTCCAGCGTCAGAAGGCTCAAGGTTTTTGTTCCGGGTACATGAAGGTAGCTCACGAATGAGGTGAACAAGAGAATCGCAAACGGCAATACCACGATCAAGGTTAAAATTAAGGCAGCGAAGCCCAAGGCGAAGTAACGCCATTTTCCTAAGTCGATGAGATCGGGATGGTACCCCCGACCGGTAACCGTCACGTATCGTTCTGCGCGAACCGTCAGACGCCGATAAAAATACACCAGAACCATCGTAATCAACAACAGCGAAACCGCGTAGGTCGCCGCTAGATTATAGTTTGGCGGAAACGCGCCGATGGTCTCTCGGTAAAGCTTGGTCGTGAAGACTTCGATCCGCGCCGGCAACGCAATCACTGCGGGAGTATCGAAGCTCTCAATCGCCCGGACAAAATTGAGCATTACGGCGGCAGCGAAGGCCGGCCTGATGATCGGAAAGGTGATACGCCAGGCCACTTGAAGATTTCCAGACCCTGCCACTCGGGCTGCCTCTTCCAGGGCCGGATCCATCGAATAGAGAGAGGCCGAAATGATCAAGAATGCCAGCGGAGTCGTGATCAGGGCTTCGACAAAAATCATCCCCGACATCGAGTAGATGTTCAACGGTGCGGATTGCAAGTCGAACGTCTTCATCAATGCGAGATTGATCAGGCCGACGCGCGGATTGAGAAGAATAACCCAGGAAACCCCCAACATTAGCGGCGGCAGGATATTGGGTATGATTGCGATCAATTCGATAAATTTCCGGAAGGGAACGTTGGTCCGAATTGCGATCCAGGCCAGCGCAGCTGCCAGAGTGGTTGCAACCAATGCGGCTCCCCCCGCGAAAGCAAACGAGTTGACCAGCAGCCTGAAAGTCAACGGATCCGAATAAGCGGTAACGTAGTTGGCCAAGGTAAAATAGCCGGGGACGCCGAGCGGCTGGCTCATGAAACTTCCGTAGATGAGCATCAAAGTCGGTGAAAGACTCAGATAGCCGACGATCGCTCCTACGATCAAAATGACCCATCGCTGCGGATCGCGGCGAATAAGCTGCGCTGGCCACTCCCGGATTTGCGATAGAACTGCCGTAGGACTCATGGGGCAATCATTGCAACTGGCTATTAAAAATAGAGGGCTGGCCGGCCTCCATCCTTCGACCGACCAACCCTCTATGAAACTTGTTACTGGTTAATTCAAAAACCGATCACTTTATTTGGCGAAAAAAAGCTTGCGGTATTCATCCCGCAACTTTTTAAATTCCGCCTCATTTGGAGTATCCATGATGATCGTGCGACTGCTGACCTTGTCGGCATCATGAATATCTGGAGTGATCCCTGGGTAGAGGACGAATTCACCTTCTTGGGCGATCGCTTTTTGCCCTTCCGGCGAAGTCACGTACTCGATATAGAGCTTTGCCGCGTTTGGGCTATGCGCCTTCGCGCTCAGATTGGTATAATTGGCATCGGCCAGGAATTTATCCAGCATGGCGTAATCCATGGGTCCCTTATACTGCTTGATGTATTTCACGTAGGTGATACCGACCTTCGCCTCGCCTCGAATCAGCACATTGGCAACCGGCGCCAATGACTCCACCATATGGGGCTGCTGCCGTGCTAGTCCTTTGACGAAATCCTTCGCTTTTTCTCCGACGATCTTGTCCAAATTGTCCAGGAACTGCGCGGTCGTCGTGTGTCGTGACGGATCGGGCATGCTGATTTGATTCTTCCATTTCGGATCGAGCAGATCGCTAAAACTCTTGGGAATATCATTTCCTTTGACCAACTCCGTATTATAGAGGATGCCGATCGGTACCAGGCGCCACGGGGTCATAAGGCCGTCTTTTTCTTTAAACTGTTCCGGAAATTTTTCCGATGGCGGAGAGATAAATTTGCCAAAGAGCCCCTCCTTTTTCATGATGAGTTGGACCCCTCGGTTTCCTTCGACCACATCGAACCCCGGCCGTCCCGCGCGCCATTCGGTCAGAGCTCGATCCATAACTTTGGTTGAGGAAGCGCGCCAATACTCGACCTTGATACCGTATTTTTTTGCGAAACCGTCATTGATCGCGCTCATGGATTTTGAAGGAACAGAGCCGTAGACAACAACCTTCCCTTCCTTTTTGGCGGCGGCGACGTTTACCGTTTGCGCGCCTACATTTGGAACAAGGAAAATTAAACTTGATATCAGCGAAGAAAATATCAAGCGCGGCAACTGTTTTTGAACAAATCTCATATCCTTAACCTCCATTTTTTCAGCTCTAAGTAGAGAAGAAACTCTATACGGACCCCCTAGGACTGTCAACCAAGGTATCTTTCGAGAAAACGCGTGTCGTCATTAAAGTTCGCGAGCTAATTTGACGACTTGACTCCTTGCCTCCTGGGTGCCCATGGGTAGCAAAATCGGCAAGCTTAGGCCGCCTTGGAGAAACTTCTCCAATTGCGCGCCGCATTCCTTTACGGTTCCGCAAACGGAATGAGCAAACACGACTTCGTCGCTGATGAATTTCTTCGCCGCCTCCCAGTCGCGCTTGGCCACCGCGGCCGCCAGACCTTCTTGATCGACCTTGCCGCCGCCCAGGCGAATGTTTTCGGCGTGATGGGTATTGCGGAAAATATAGGCGAGAAAAAGCTTGTTCGCTTCGACCGCTTCGCGCGCGTCGTCGGCGACTGCCGCGGTCACGAAACCAGCCACGTCCACTTCGCTCCGCGACTTGCCTGCCTTGGCCGCGCCCTTGGCGATCTCGACGACGCTACGTTTGATATATGCCGGCGCGCAACCGGCGGAGAGCAGCACGCCGTCGCCGATTTCGCCGCCGAGCTGCAACATGCGCGCGCGCACCGCCGTAATATACATGGGAACCGTCGCCTCGGGCACAAAGCTTATTTTGGCGCCGCGGACGGTAAATACCTTGCCCTGGTAGTTCACCGTCTCACCTTTAAGATAGCGCCGTAGGATCTCCACGTATTCGCGCATGGTCTGGAGCGGGTGAGGCGATTCGATGCCGGCTTCTTTGAGCGCCGCGGCATTGCCCGTGCCGGGCCCGGCAATCACCCGCCCCGGCGCGAACTCATCCATGGTGGCAATCGACATGGCCGTGATGATCGGATTGCGCGAATAGGGGCTCATCGGCGCCGGCGCCAGTTTGATTTTCTTGGTTGTCGCCAGCAGCGCCATCGAGGTGGTCAGAGAATCGCGGAAACAGAGATGATCGGACATCCACACTGACTCCATGCCGGTATCGTCGGCAAGCCGGGCCAGCTCGATCATTTCCTGGATCGAATAAAATCCATCAAAGCATAATCCGATGCGCATATCGTATCTCCTGGGTCTCGTCTTCGCGACCGGTTAAGTCAGATTCTAAAAAGCGCCGCCGAACACTCCTCATTCCGTCATCCTGTGCCGAAGGCGAAGGATCTGCTTTGTTAAGGAGATTGGACGATTATTTTAGTGTGCTTAAGCATCAAATGCAGATCTTTCGTCGCCCGGCTCCTCAAGATGACAGCTCGCGGAAGCAAATAACGAACCGCATGCTAAAAACCGTCGTGCAGAACCTTGGGCAATATTTCCGGATTGACGTTTGCCAGCCCCATTTTCTCCAGCGTCAATCCTTCTTCGCGAAAATTCACGCCGAGGGCCGTCGACGCCAGCGTGATCAACGCATCCATCACCGGGGTATGGACGCCCATCAGCTTGCCGATCTCGGCCATCGGCACAAGACCGTAGCCAATATCTTCTCGGATGTAGCGATGATCGAGCGACGGCGGAGATTTGATAGTCTTATTCGGTTCGCTCTCGTGGATCGCATGATAAGCCAAACCGCGGTCGCGCGCCTCGGCTGTGGTGAGTCCGGCTTGATAAAAAATATCGACGAAACGCAGCGGCTGTAGACCGATCGACCGAACGATCGCCATGCGCTCCGCGTCGACCGCGTCGATCCAAGCGCCGATGGCCGGCGTCACCCCTTCGCGATACCAGAGAAAATCGCCGCTGGTTTTTTCGATCCAGCCGGCGTTGCCGAGCATGCCGGCGGGATGCATGACCGCATTGATGTTGGAGAAGCCGGTCTCCAACACGTTTTCCGCCGCGACGACATTCGGAAAGACCGCTTGAATGTCCTCCACTAGCGCGCCGGTATGCTTTCCCGGAAATGCCGCGCACCCCAGATGGGTCGTGCGCCGGTAGACCTCCACTTTCCCGGGTTCGGACATGCGGCAGATGTAGGTCAAGGTCACCGTTTCACACAGCCGGACATCGCCGGTGCAGCCAAATTCTCGTAACAGATGAGCGAAATGGAGCGAGCCGCCGGTATGGCCGGGGTTGAGCAAAATCCGCTGGCCGTCGTTGAGATAGTTTGCCAAGTTCCGTGCGAGATACTCATGCGCCACCGACGGTGCCGCAATGACGATGAGATCGACACCCTGCACCACCGGCGGCAAATGCGGGCTCATAAAGTACGGCGCCGCGGATTTTCTTTCGCCGCCCTCGATGAACTCGATCTCGCCGCGCCTGGCGAGCTTGGCGATGGTGCTTTCCGACCTCGAGAAAAGACGTACTTGAAAACCGCGCAAAGTCAGATCGGCGGCCGCGGCGCACCCGCCATTGCCAGCGCCCAACACCGCGATTTTTTTGATGGCCATTGAATTACGGAGGGTAGGGGCGCAATTCATTGCGCCCGGTGAATTTAAGAAAAACGGTACTGCTTTAGTTTATCTTCGTCGAGCTCGATGCCCAGCCCGGGCTTCGAAGAAACGATGATGTCGCCGTCGGCGTAGTCGAACGCCTCGGCAATGATGTCGTCCTGATAATAGATGCCCGCGATCCCGCCTTTGCCCTTGCCCTTCGGCGCCGACACCGGCACGACGCAGCCGTAGGTGACTATTCCTGTGGAGGCGGCGAGATGAACATTGGCCGCGTTGCCGACACCGGTCTCCACCGAGCCGTTGACATTGCAACCGAGTCCCGCGGCCTCAGCAACGGCCGCCACTTTTTTGGCCTTGAACATACCGCCCGGCTTGGTCGTGTAAATCGAGATCATGTCCGCGGCATTTTTCTGGACGATCTCGATCACGTCTTCCGGCGTCCATGCACTCTCGTCAGCCATGATCGGGGTATCGACGCGACGCGCCACTTCGGCCATCTGGTCGACGCCTTCCACCGGCTGTTCCATGTAAAGGAGATCGAACTCTTCCATCGCCTTGGTTATTTTCACTGCGGCCTTGGCGCTCGGATAACCTTGATTGGCGTCGACGCAAATTTTTAGTTCAGGGCCGATCGCCGCGCGAATTTGTCTCACGAGTTCCACATCACGCCTTTGATCAATGCCCCCTTTGAGTTTGATCGTTTTCACCCCTTCCGATTTGACCAGCACGGCTTCTTCGACAGCCTTCTCAATTTCCATCAAACCGAGGCTATGGGCGATCGGCACGCGCTCGCGGAAGAGCCCGCCCAAAAGTTGATAGACCGGAACTTTCAGCGCCTTGCCGACGACGTCGAAGAGCGCCGCGTCGATGGCCGCCTTGCAGTAAGGATAACCTTTGACGGCCTTGTCCATCAGCGCATGAACCGACTCGAAACGACCCGGATCCTGCCCCGCCAACGCGGGCGCGATAATGTCGTTGATGACATGCATCGTCGTTTGCGGCGTCTCGCCGAAATATTTGCCGTGGTCGCCGCCCCAGTCTTTCAACACCGGCGCTTCGCCGAGACCGATCAAACCTTCGTCAGTGTGAAGCTTAATAATCACATACACGCCGATGGGCGTAGTAAGGCTCGCCCACCGGTGCACGCGCCGGGTCGGCAGGCGAATCGGAATGGTTTCGATCTTGGTGATTTTCATGGCGGCTCAACCCACGCTTAACAGCGCGTCCGTCGGAAAGACGTCGGAAAGCAGCTCGCAGCCGTTTTCGGTCACACAAAACATGTCCTTGTTCTGCATGCCGAAGCGGCCTGGAATATAAAGCAGCGGCTCGAACGCGCCGACCATCCCGGCTTCGACGGTTTCGTTACCGTATCGTCCCATATAGGGCTCCTCGTGCAGGTGCAGCCCAATGCCGTGGGCGACGAAACTGATCGGCGCGAAACCGAGTTCGCTGAACTTCTGGAGAAACTTTCGATAAACCTCGGCGCAGCTGGCGCCGGGTTTGATCAAATCCATCACGAGATATTTACACTCGATCAGGTTCGACCAGATCTTGTATTGCTCGGGCGTCGCGTCGCCGACCACGGCCGTGCGGCATACGCCGGCGAGATAGCCATTTTTCTGACCGAAGATCTCCATGCGGATAATGTCGCCACTCCGCAGTTTACGATCCGTCGGCCCGACGTTGGGAAACTGGCTGCGCTCGCCGGAAGCGATGATCATCAGCTTGTGGCTATCCGCTCCGCCGCTGAATAGCGAAGTCAGCAGCCGGCCGGCGAGCTCGAGCTCGCTTATCCCGACTTTCGCCGAGCGTAGCGTGTCGCCGAGCGCCTTGTCGGTGAGCTTGCTCAGAGACCGAAGCAGCGCCAGTTCGTCGAAGGTCTTGATCTGCCGCGCCTTGTTGAAGATCGCATCCGCTGCGGCCCACTGCACAGCGGGAAGTTCCTTTTGCAGCGTAGCGAAATCTTTTGCCGGCAGAAATTCCAGTTCCACCCCGACTCTCCCTCCATCGAGCTTCAAGTCCTTCAGCGCATCGGCAAGCTTGTCCATCGGATCGTCGGTAAACTCGCGATAGACCCTGAGATCGCCGATGCCCGCGTGCGTCCGCACCGTGGTTGCTTCCATGTCGATCGCGATCATACAAATCCGCCCATCGGCAGTCAAAACACATGCGGCGTGGCGCCATCGCATGAGTGACTGCGAGGGAACAACGAAACCAGAAACGTAGGTGACATTTTCCGGGGAGATAGCGACGATGGCATCGAGCTTTTCAGCGGCAATGCGCTTGTTGAGTCGCGAAATGATTTCCCGGTCCATTTGGCTTGAATCGTAAAATGGGAGAATAGCGGCTGCTTCCCGGAGCGTCAAGCGAAGGACAGATGACCTGGCGGTGACTCCGCGGGGCATTGTATTCGATGCACCGGAAAACGGTTTCAACCATCATTGGGCGATTTACTCTTGCTCAAAATCCACTCCACCGCCGGATCGCCGCTCTCGTCTTGCATGCGCATGAGTAAATTTTTGCCGCTCAACTTGCCCCAGTAGCGGTTTTCGCGCTGGCGAGTTTCAGCGCCGGCGACCTCGTTGAAACGAACAAAGAACGAGAAGCCGTCGCCTTCCAGCTTGCCATCCTCGATCCCGCGCGCGCGGCCGAGAAACCCGGCCGTGCCGAATATCTTCTTGCCCTCCGGTCGGAAGAAAAACTGCTCAGAGTACTTAGCGCCCCAGCTGTATGTAACCTCACCCGCCCAACCGCCGGCGATCGCCGCCGCGGTGGCGCCTCTTTCGGATTCCTGCTCTTTGCTTCGCTGCCACCACAACGCGAAGGTCACCAGCAGTACGATAAGCGGCACCTTCCATATAAACCTGCGCAGTAATTTGTTTCGCAGATCGTGGCTCTTACGATCCTTGATGATCCGACTTTGTCCTTGCAAACCGGATGCCTTTGCGAGTGCGCCGATCAATTCGCCTGCGTCGCGCTGAAAATCCCGGTCGTTCAATGTCAAGGCGTTGCGCCCTGCCAACGGGCGGAGATCCGCCCGCAGTTCTTCAGCTTTAGGCATCTGCGCGCCGCCCACCAGGACTGGAATGACCAGCACGTTTCGTTGCAACGCCAGCACGACTTCGAGACCAACGAAGTCGTTGGGGTCGCTCAGGCGCAGATGTCCCTCGGCATTGCGGGTCGTGAGCCAATCCTTGCCGATCACCACCACCATCGCGTCGCAGGATCCGACTTTGAGATCAATCTGCCGGGCAAAGTCAGCACCCGGCGGAATATCGTCGACGTCCATGAAGACTTGATCCGCGCCAAAGCGAGCCGACAAACGGTCATATAGCCGGCCGGCATACGCAGAGCTGTCTTCCCTGCGATAGCTGATAAAAATTCCGGACATCGATCGTGAAAAGATCGCCGGCGCTCAAGGCACCCGCAGCAATACGGGCTTTGATCGGTGAATCTTTTGAGCTGACGGAAAATGATATCGGCTTTTCGATGGAAATGTCCAAGCCGACGAGATTTGATGGAATTTTGCCGATGTGTCGCGCTGTCCAGCGGAAAGTCGCCGCGCAGAACAACTATTTACCGCTTGCTTCGCGCTTCACCTCCCTGAGGAAACTAAAATCGGCGACCTTGTCGATCGGGATTTCACCGATTTTTTTGTCGCGCCGGCGGATAAGGTCGAAATGGACTTTCAATTGTTTTTCTCCGATGATGCCGTCTTCATTAAGCGCTTTGATGATTCGTTGATAGGACTCCTGGGCGATCTCGGAGTCGACTTTCCATTCGTTTTGAATCACGTCGATAGTTCCCTCGGGATTGTCCTTGGCGTAGCGCAAGCCACGATAGAGCGCCCTCACGACTTTTTTAACTTCGTCCGGATGCTCCTTGATACGCTGGTCCGTGGTGGCATAGCCGTTACTGGCAAACTCGACCACGTCGCCGACGAATGAGACGACATGGTAGCCCTCGCGTTTGAGAATGGCGACGGCGGGCACCGGTACGATGATCGCGCTCACCGATCCCGCGCGCAGCGCGGCCATCCGGGTGCCCTCGGAACCAATCTGAATGAGCACGGCATCTTTTTCCGGTTCAATGCCGAAGTGCCTGAGCACCAGGCGCGCCGAAAGATCGGAGGTGCCGCCGAACTGGCTGACTCCCACTCGTTTGCCCTTAAGCTCGGCCACCGAGTTAATGTCTTTTTGTGCCACTAAAAAATACATGGGGCGGTCGGCGCCGTAAAAGATCACTTTCAGCGGCAAGCCGCGCGCAGCCAGACGTAGGGCTGAATCAGCCAGGCCGTGATACTGCACCTCTCCCGCTAAAAGCGCGTTTTGCGCAATCGACGGCCGCAGCCGCGGCAGCTCGATGTCCAACCCCTCGTCTTTGAAAAACCCTCGATGCACCGCGACAAACAGCGGCAGGTAGCCCATCGAATTCCCCGGCAGCGCGAACTTGATGGCATCGGCGGCCAACGCAGAAACATTCGTACCCGCGAAATTTACGGCAAAAGCGACGGCAGCGATCACGAGACAGCGAGAAAAACGTCTTTGCATTACACGAGCCTCCCAAACTGATGCTAGAGCCTAAGCAACGAAATTTATCGAAACAATTTTCGCCTAACACGCGCGTTTCGTTGAGTCAAGGCTGACAGCGGGACAATGCGGTGCATCCGATCGAGCCCGCGCCGATAATCAAACATGGGGTCGCTCGCTCCGCCTCAACGCTTCCGTCGAGCGACGATCCACAGACATGGTTTGGACATCGATGGCCACCCCGTAATCTTCGCGCGCGCCAGCGATCGACACATAGCCGTCGAGCACATCGCCGAGCACCAACTCCGGATCGCGTTCGAACGGATCCCCGTAGCCGCCGCCGGCATTCATATTGACTCGCACGACATCACCCGGCTTGAGCGGGGCTTCGCGAGCCGTCTCCGGCAGCTCCTCTCCATTTACGGCGTAGGCGCCGGTGCGCGCAGCTTTGCCGCCGAGCACGCCCCAGGGAGGGAATTTGCTGCGCATATCGCCCTTGCCTCGCACGCGCACGGCAGCATCTTCAAGTAATTGATATTCGCGCGTGCAGCCGAGGCCGCCGCGAAATTTTCCCGGCCCACCCGAGTCCGTGCGCACGTCGAAACGCAGGACACGCATGGGAAATTCGGTTTCGTGGATTTCGATAGGCCCCGGACGAAACTGGCCGACGCCAAGCGTCCCATGAATCAGGGACACGCCGTCTTGCTTGCTGCTGCCGCCCAAGGCAGTGTCGAGTAATTCCATGAAAACCCAGGCCGTGCCGCTGCTGGAGCCAGCGCTGGTGATGCGCACCCCGCCCCCTCCGCCTGAGGAGCCTACCGCTCGCTCAGGAAGGAATTTCCCCAAGGCATGCAGCACCACGTCGGCAGTGAGATAAGCCAACGGCACGTAATAGGACACCGGCGCGCCCATGCGCGGGCAGACGATGGTGCCTTCTTTAAACTTTGTCCGCACCACATCGACAAAGCCGTGATTGAACGGGAGGCTGGCATCGGTCATCGCCATCAATCCGAAGTAACAAGTGTTCTTGATCAACGCCGGCGTGACGTTGACCGGGCCGCGCGCCTGGTCGTCGGACGCGCTGAAGTCGAAGAGAATGTCGTCGTGTTTTTTCTCCACGATGACGTGAACCCGGCGCGGCCGGTCGTGGCTGATGCCGTCGTGGTCGAGCAAGCCCTCGGCTTCATGTCTGCCATCCGGCATCGCCGCCAAAGCGGTTCGCAACTGCCCGGCGACCCGCGCCATCAGCTCGACACAGCCGTCGCGCACGGTGTCGACGCCGAAGCGATTGCAGAGCTCGCGCATGCGCTCGGCGCCGACGCGGCAGGCTGCCACCTGGCCGCGCAAATCGCCCAGGGTCTCCACGGGAATGCGGCTGTTGGCGGCAATGAATCGCTCGATCTCCGGGTTGACCTTGCCGCGGGAATAGAGCTTGGTCGGTGGAATAACCAGACCTTCCTCCCAAATATCCCGTGCCAGCGTCGCGGCGCGCGGCCCGCCCAAGTCCGCCTTGTGCGCCAGCGTCGCGGTGAAACCGACAAGCTTGCCGGAGACGAACACCGGCATCAGAATCACCGTATCATTGGGATGGGTGACGTTGCCGGCGTAGGGATGGTTAAAAACGATGACATCACCATCTTCAAGATCTTCACGCTGGTAATAGCGCGGCAGATGCTCGGCCACCGCCGCGAAGGAGCCGAAGTGCAGCGGCAACTTTTTCGACACCGCGACGGTGCGCAGCTCGGCGTCGAGCAACCCGGCGCTGCCGTCCTCGGACTCGCGCAGCACCGTCGAGTAGCCGCTGTGAAACAGCACGACCCGCATCTCTTCGATGATGCTGGTGACTTTAGAGTGAATGAGCTCCAGAGTTATAGGATCGAGATCAGCCATCGTCATTATTCTGACTCCCTTGATTGGCGGCTTTTGCCCGCTTTATCAATTTCCTGTTCTGATCAATTCCAACGGAAACTTGTTGAGACAGCGCGGGCCGGTTGCTTCGATCGCAAAGAAGTCGCCGACAAACAGACCGCGTGTGTGGCTCGGGTCGACGATATGCATCTGCAAAGTGAACACATGGCCGGGTTGGTAGACCAGCCGTCCGTCTTGATCGAAAAGATAGCGATCCTCGGCGCTCTGAACCCGGTCAAAGCCGATTTGCGGCTCGTGGCGTGGATTGGCGCCGAGCATGCCCTGGAGAAAGCCCCCGTAAAATTCGAAGCCGGTGTCGCGAATGAATTCCATCGCCGCGATCGAATCGTCGCTGCTCTTCCCCGGGTAAAGCGTCGGCACCAGCCGGCGGTAGCCCTCCTGGGCGACCTCGAACAGCGCTTGGTACTCTGCCGTCACATCGCCGGTCACGACCGGCCGGCCGCACTGGGCTTCGTAGCCGTTGTAGAAAATCCCCAGCTCGTTGTTGATGATATCGCGGTCACCGATGATCCGCTGCACCGGACGGGGCCGCTGATCGTTAACGTCGGGATCGAGCATGGAGCAAGAGCCGATCTGAATCATGCCCATCTCGCCGCCTGCCTTGAGCACCGCTTCGTGGACGATGCCAAACACCTCCCCTTCGGTCATTCCCGGCTTCACCCGCTCCCGCATGGCTCTCAGGCCGATATCACCCAGCTCCGCCGAGCGTTCGAGAAATTGAATCTCCTCGGCGCTCTTCAACAGGCGCAAAGCGATAAATTCTTTGGTCACGAAGACAAACTGCGCCCGGGGCAGATTGGCCGTAAAGAATTCCCAGTGATTCTTCGGAATCGAGGTGTAGGGATCGTATTCGACGATGCCGATGCGCCCCTTGTCGTAGCCGCGGTCTTTGATTTCGTTGACGATCGCGCCGAGCACGCTTGGCTTGCCGACGATCACGTTGCGCACCGCGGTGCGCGCCAGCATGCCCCCGGCCAACGAATGCCCCGGACGAGTCACCACCGCGGGCTCGCCCTCCTTCGGAAAAAAGCAGTAGGTGGCCATCTCCGCCTTGCCCATCATGTTGGTGACGTAGCGCAGGTTAAACCACAGCCGCCCGTAGGCAGCGGAGCCGCCGACGATCAGCAGACAATCGAGATTGAGCCCGCGCATCATCTTGCGGATGTTGGCGTAGCGCCGTTCGTACTCGGCCTTGGAAAAGCGCGGGTAGGGAAAGCGCTTTTGCATGCGCTCCAGTTCTTCGTTCGTTAGCAGCATCGGTTCCCTCAAGGAGCTTTTACTCGATTTTGTACAAACGCGCGCAGTTGTCCCACAGGATCTTCCGCCGGTTGTTCTCGGTCAAGCCGCCGACCTCGAGAAATTCATCGATCGCGTGGGGAAAGTGCGCGTCGATGTGCGGGTAGTCCGTGGACACGACCAGATTGTCGTCGCCCAGCCGCTTGACAACGTCAGTGACCAGATATTCGTCCGGGTCCACCGAGATGAAACATTGCTCGAGAAAATACTCGCTCGGCTGACGTGACAGCGGCACGTCAGCCAGCGGGCCGTGAAGTTTTGCTCGCTCGTCAAGCCGATACAGCAGCCAGGGGAGCCAGGCGCAGTTGCCTTCCAAAAACGCTACCCGGAGCTTGGAAAACTTTTCCAGTACGCCGCCGGCGCAGAAGCTCGACACCGCTTGAATCAGCTCGACGGGATTACGCAGCGCGAGTGCGATGATGTTGGCGTTGGGATGGCCGAAAAATTTGTTCGCCACTTGGTCTTGCTTAGGCCGCGCCGGCGGATGAAAGCACAGCGCGACACCAAGCTGTTCGATTTCCGCCCAAAGCGGATCGAAGCAGCGGTCATGAATCCGCCTGCCGTTGATCGGCTCGGGACAAAGAGACAGTGCCCGGATGCCTAGCTGACCGACGACGCGCCGTACTTCGTCGACCGCGAGATCGACATCGTGGAGCGTAATCAGGGCCGACGCTTTGAGCCTTTGCGGGTTCTCTTTGCAAAAATCCGCAATCCAGTCGTTCCACGCCTTACACAGATCGTTGGCGTACTCGGGCTCTAGGGTTTCGTCGCAGTGCAGCGGTGAGGTGCGAAACAAGACTGCCATGTCCAAGCCTTCCCGGTCCATCGCTTCCAGCTGCGACACCGAGTCGTAGTCCCGGGCCACGGCAAAATCATAGCGATCGGCCACCTGCTTTTGGCCATGATCGATCACGTCGGTGATCGCTCGCAAGGTTTCTTTACCGCCGCCCAACTTGAACTCGACCCGGCCATGTTTGCCGTTTCTCTGTCCACGCGGGATCCGCTCGCCCCACTTGGGGTTCATGTATTTCTCGTAGAGAAACGCCGGATCGTAAACATGCATGTCGCTGTCAAAGGCGCGCAATCCATTATTCATAAAATCCTCTCGGGAATTGGAGTGGTGGAGTTTTGGAATACTGGAGTATTGGCAAACCCATCATTCCAACACTCCATTACTCCAGCACTCCAATCTCGGCTATTTCTTGCTACTCAACGCCTTCTGCACCTCGCGTATCAGCTTGAAGTCCGCGACCTCCGAATTCGCCACCGGCCGCTCGATCTTCATCGTTTTGCGTCCCTGGTCGACCACCAGTTTGAGGCCGCTATCGGAGATCGTCCCGTCCTCGCTGAAAATCTTCCAGGTTGCATCGTAAGTCGCCGCCGCACTTTCCCGATCGACCTTGATCCAATCCATCATCGTCTGAATCGTCCCCTCGCGATTCGACCGCACGAAGCGATTGGCGCGCAGCAGGGCTTTGAGCATGCGCTTGACTTCGTCGGGCTTCTCTTTGAGTTTTTTTAAATGGGTGCCGAGCCCGGTGAACGGGAGTTTGAAATGTTCGTAGAAACGCGACAACACATGATAACCCTGCCGCTGTGCGTCCGTGTCAGTGGGCGGGGACAAAACCGCGACGTCGACAATCCCCTCTTTCAAGGCCGCATAGCGCGATCGCTCGCCGCCAAGAGGAACAATCTTCAGCTCTTTTTCCGGATCGAGCCCGCCCTGCCTCATCATCATGCGCGCCGCCACGTCCGAGGTTGCGCCGAACGTGCTGACGGCGAGCGTCTTGCCCTTTAAATCACGAATCGATTTGTACTGGGGCCGGGCGATCAGCAGATGCGTCGAGCTGTCCATGAAGCTCGCCACCACCCTCATCGGCATGCCGCGCAGCGCGCCGCGCACCACTGAGGCAAAAACCATCGTGTAATCAATATCGCCGGTGCTGAGCGCCGTCACCGATACGTTGGCGTTCATCCGGATAAGTTCCACTTCCAGGCCTTCGTCGCGAAACATGCCGCGCTTGAGCGCTACCCCCGATGTGAGAAAGGACACGTCGACGGCCGAAATCGACATACGAACCTTATCCGCGGCGCTCGCTGTTCCCGCGGCCAGCAACAACGCTAAAACAACAACCGTCTTTCGTCTCATGATCTTTCCCTTTGATCCATGAAGAATTTATTGGTGCCTAACGGAGCGCCTTAACCAGATCATCGACTCCGAAATTACAAATTTGACAAGCACAACGCCTTCGGTTAACTAACGACTTTGTAGTGAGAAGTGACTCACAGATAGCAGAAGGATCGGGTCTGGAGCAACAATTCTCGCCGGGCGGAAACGAAATATTTCGGAGGTCGCCATGAATGACGCAATACCTGACATCGAAGAGCTCGATCGCCGTCTGGCGGAAAAACAGATTTCCGGCATCTGGCGCATTCCCGCCGGCGCTCGCCCGGGCGATCCCAAGACGAAAATTCAACCTTATCTTTGGAAGTGGGCCGACATCTACGACGGCCTCGTCCAGGCGCGCGATCAGATTCGCATCGAGCGCGGCCAAGCCGAGCGGCGCACGCTCCGTCTGGTCAATCCCGGCGCGCAAGAAATCGAAATGACCAGCCATACGATGCTGTTCGCCTTCCAGATGATTCAACCCGGCGAAGTCGCGCCGCCGCATCGCCATACCATGGCGGCGATCCGTTTCATTCTTCAAGGCCAGGGCGGCTACACCAACGTCGGCGGCGAAAAGATGGTGATGGAGGACGGCGACTTGATTCTTACGCCGCAGTGGGCCTGGCACGAGCACGCCCACGAGGGCGCCGATCCGATGATCTGGATCGACGGCCTCGACGTGCCGTTCATCCAATCGCTGCAGGTGATTTCCTTTGAGCCTTATCCTGACAAGCGCATGCCCGTGGAAGAGCGCGCCTACCCCTCCACTTCCTACGGCATGGCGCGGCCGGTGAACAGCGAAGAGAATAAACTGCCGGCGCCGCTGCACTACCGCTGGCGCGACATCGAGCCGGCGCTTCGTCGGCTCGCCGCTGGCCCGGCCAATCCGTACGAAGGCTACGCCATGGAATACGTCAACCCCTTGACCGGCGGGCCGACGCTGCCCACGCTCTCGTGCTGGATTCAATTGCTCAAGCCCGGACAGCGCACCCACTCGCACCGCCACACCAGCACCGTGCTCTACCACGCCTTTCGCGGCAGCGGCACCACGATGATCAACGGCAAGCCGTTCCACTGGGAAAAGGGCGATACCTTCGTCCTGCCGCTCTGGCACTGGCACGAGCACGCCAACACCACGGCGAACGACGATGCGATTCTTTTCTCAATGAACGACGCCCCGGTGCTAAAGCCCTTCGGTCTCTATCGCGAGCAGGGCCGGGCGAAGCCCATTTAGGGCGGTCAACTCCTCGGAGCGATTCGTCCGACGCTGTTACTCGCCGCTTTTCGCCTGCTCGCCGATGACGGTGGCCGCTTCAAGGGCAATGCCTCAAAACCGGTTTGAACCCATTGAACGATTTGAACAATCGTCCTCACAGATCCAATGTATTCGGCGCGAATAGTTCTTCGAGCGGGACCTTCCGAACGGCCAGTCCTTGTTCGTAGAGATACGTCGAAAGCGTCTCGACGACGTGGCGATTTTTTTCCATACCGTATGGCCAAGGATCATCGCCGAGGATCTGCTGCTGCTCTTCCACCGGCCGGCGGAACCACGCCAGGCCGATCTTGTACGGCGACAAATCCTTAAGCCTCCCATAGGCATCTTCTTTGGCCCGCTGGAACGCCTTGAAAAGGCTGCGCGCGATCCACGGATGTTCCTCCCACCGGTCTTGTCGCAGCGCGACGGAATGCATAATCGGAAATATTCCGGTTTTCTTAAAGTACTCCGCTTCGACTCGCGGCGAGTCCTCGAACAAGCGCCGGATATGCGGCGGCGGGTTGAACAAGGAGGGAAACAGGCTCGGAATCATAATCGCGTCGAGCTCGCCGTCAAAAAACATCCGATCCGGTTTTCGGTCCGGCGCGATGCGCTTGACCTTGTAGCGTTCGGGAAGCTCTATCGCCATTCGCGGATGCGGCGTCCAGAGATGCCACTCGATTTCTTCAAGCTTGACGGCGTATTCATGCTGCAGCATGCCGCGCATCCAAACCGTCGCCGTTTGCTGAAACTCGCCCAAACCCACTCGCTTGCCCATGAGATCTTTCGGCTCGCGAATGCCGCTTTTGGTGTTGATGAAAATGTAGGAATGCCGAAAGGCCCGCGCCGGAAACACCGGGATCGCGGTCAGCGGTTTTCCCATCGTCTTGGCGGTGATGTACGACGACAATGAGATTTCCGACGCATCGAAGTCGTAATAGTTCAGCATCCGTGTCCATATTTCGAGATGCGGCAGCACCAGCCAGTTCAGCTCGATCCCTTCCGGCTTGACCGAGCCGTCGATCAGCGGATGGGTGCGGTCATAATCGCCGCAAGCGATCGTCAATTGAAGTGCCATGCCTTCTCCTCAAGGGTTCGTCATCCTCAAATCACCCGGCGCGACCGCGCCGCAACCGAAGCAGCAAACTTCGTTGCACCCCAGAGGCGCCGAGTACCGGGAGCACCGAGGTGTTGTGCGGAGTATTTCTTCTCGGAGTACTCCGCGTCTCCGCGGTGAATTCTTACAACAACTTGTCGGCCCACTTGCCCAGAATTCTCTCTCGCAACTCTTTGCTTGAACGCGAGACCTGCGGAAATGTATCCTTCCACTCGTAGGGTCTTGTCGCGTCGATGACCGCCCGCGAGTTCAAGCCCTTTTTGTCCCTCTGAATGATCGGATCCAACGGCCCGCTCCAGCATCGCCGGAGAATTTCGATATCTTCCCCCGGATCCGTGCGGGTACAAACCGCCCACATAACGTCGTTCAAGCTGGTCGGATCGATGTCGTCGTCCACCACGATCGTGTACCGGCCCAAATAGGCCGCTGCGTGACATTCCGTCGCGATCAGCCCTGCCTGGCGGGCATGGCCCGGATAACGCTGCTTGATCGACAGAACTAAAAACAAATACGCCGCTCCCGCCGCCTCGTGGTACCACACGCCGCGCACGTCCGGCACGCCGGCCGCTTCCAGGTCATCCCACACCAGGGCGGCTTTGAGCGGCGCGCGCCACTTGCGCGTGTAGCCCAAAAGGATCGGGTTGCTGCGGTGCATGACGTTGTGAATTTTCACGATCGGCTCCGGTCGCGACGAGCTGCCGTAATAGCCGGTCCACTCGCCGAACGGCCCTTCGATCTTTTCCGGCCCGGGAACACACTCACCTTCCAGGACAATTTCCGCCGCCGCGGGAATCGGCAGGCCGGTAAATTCTCCGCGAATCACGTTCACCGGCTCGCCCTGAATGCCGCCGATAAAGTCATACTCGCAGACGCCGTAAGGTACTTCGAGAGCGCCGGCCAGAAAGATCAGCGGATCGTGCCCCACCGAGATCGCTACTTTGAACGACTCGCCCCGCGCGAACGCCTTGTCGCGGTGGATGCGGCCGTGCCGGCCGGGCGCGATATAAAAGCCGACCGTGTTCTCGTCGTGGATCATGACCCGCGCCGTGCCGAGGTTGGTCCAACCTTCTTCCGGATCGTGCGTGATATTGACGCTGCCGGTGCCGATATACCTGCCGCCGTCGAGCTCGAACCAGCGCGGCGTCGGGAAGGACAGGATATTCACGTCTTTGCCGCGCTGGATATTCTCCAGCACGGGCCCGTCGTGGACCACGCGCGGCGGAAGATGCTTCAGTTCCTTCGACCGCCGCCGCCATTCCGAGACGAATTCCATCGAGCTCAAATTTGGCGACATACCGAGGCTCAACCCGAGCCGCTTGGTCGAGCCGAGCGAATTGACGACAACCCGATAACCCTTGGGATAACCTTTTACGGAATCAAACAGCACAGCGGGCGAGCTGCCGCGTTCGTTGACGATATCGGCGACGCCGCCGATCTCCAAGTCCCAGTCCGCCCCTTCGATGGTCCGGATTTCACCGAGTTCGTCAGCTTGCTTGAGCCAACTCCTCAACCCGTCTGGTTGTTTCATTGTTCCTCGCTGAAAGTTCAAGCCGCTTCGGAAAAAGCACTCTGTGTCACTTCCAAACGTTTTGAACGGCTGGAACTGTTTGAACGATTTTTTAATCTCCCGTTGAACTTCCGTGAGCAGCCGTAAATCCGGCGCGCCCCGCTATTTGCTGATGAACTTGATCGAACAGGCGAGACGTTGCTGAAGAAATCGCGGCGATTTTAAGGAAAATCCTTTCCTGCGCAGTTAAACTTTTCGCTTCTGATATTCGTGAGCCGCTTCGAGTATCGATTGGGCGATCGCGCCATAGGCGCCGCAGCGGCAGATGTTTCCGCTGAGCCACTCGGCAATTTGTGCGCGGGTGGGATCGGGATTGTCCATTAACAGCCCCTTCGCCGCCATGATTTGCCCCGGCGTGCAATAGCCGCACTGCGCGCCGATGTTGCGGATGAAGGCTTCCTGGAGCGGATCCAACCCATCGCCGCGCGCCACGCCTTCGATCGTCAGCACGGATTTACCGTGCGCCTCGAAGGCTAAATAATTGCACGAACTCACCGGGCGACCCTCGACCAGCACCGTGCAGGCACCGCACACCTCCGACTCACAGGAGCGCTTTGTGCCTGTGAGCCGCAGGCGATTGCGTAGGAACTCAAGCAGCGTTTCTTCGATCCGAACTTCGCCGGACCAGGATTTACCGTTCACCGTAAGGGATAAGCTAAATTTACTTTGGGCATTCATTAGAGTTGCTCTGATAAGTCCTCTAGCGCATCCCGGAGCATGAGGCCCGTCATGTGCAATTTGTATTCTGCGCTGCCCAACAGGTCATCGACCGGCCGCAGAGTTTCGCGTAGATAAGGTTTCTCTTCCGCCACGATTCGCACCGTGTCGCTTGGCCCGATACCGTTAAGTTTTGCTTCAAGTCTAGTCAAGCGTTGGGCTATTGGACCTACACAACCCACCGCTATTCTCACATCTTCGACGGCGCCGTTACTCAAGCGGGCGCCAACTGCCACGCCGAGTGTCGGTCTTTGATAGCGATGAAGCCGTCGATAAGCGCTTTTCATGCCCGCGGGCAACACTGGGATGTCGATTTCCAGCAACAACTCACTCGGTTCGAGAACGGTCGCGTACATATCGACGAAGAAGTCATGAAGAGCCACGCTTCGCTCGCCTTTATCGTTTCCGACCATCACCGAAGCGTTATGAATGAGCAGTACCGTTCCCGGATCGGAGTGCGGATCGTTGAAGGCAAGATTGCCGCCGAGCGTTCCTTGATTTCTCACGCGCACGTTTGCGACTTGCGATTCGGCGTACGCCAACGACGGCGCGTGCTCGCGCACGATCGCGCTGTTCCCCAGCGCCTGGTGCGTCACGCAGGCGCCGACGCGCAGCGTGCCGTCTTTCCGTTCCATCCGATGCAACCGCTCGATTCTCTTCAAATCGACGAGCACTTCGGATTGCAGCAAACCGTTACGGAGCAGCAGCAGCAATTCCGCGCCGCCCGCATAGAGGTTAGCCTTTTCGCCTAAGTCCGCGAGCGCTCTCGACGCTTCGTGAACGGTGGCGGGCTGCACAAGCTTCAATTGACTCAGCATAAGTTTAGATTCACAGGATTAACTCAGAGCATAAACGTGAAACTCAAAACGGTCAGATTTTTTTCATCGCCCGCAGAATCTTTTCCGGCGTGATCGGCAAAGAGCGGACGCGCACGCCCAGCGCGTCAAAGATCGCATTGCCGATGGCCGGCCCGACGGTGACAATCGAGGTTTGCGCCATGCCTTTCGAACCAAAGGGGCCCGGACCGTCGCCTTTCTCCAGCATCGATGAGTAAAATTTCACCGGAATGTCTTTCATTGCCGGCAGGCGATACTGAAACGAGTCGCCGTTTTGGAACTGGCCGTCTTGATAAACGGTTTCTTCGAACAAGGCATGACCGAAACCCATCACTGCCCCGCCGTCCACTTGCGACTTGGCCGAAGGATAATGAATCGCTTTGCCGGCGTCGGCGATCACCGCGTAGCCCAGGATGCGCAGCTCGCCGGTGTCCCGGTTCACTTCCAGATCGACCGCCGCGCCGCTTGGCGCCCAATGATCCATGCCCGAGAAAGCCGAATCCTTTACCATCGGCGGCACGCTATGGTAACCGACCGCCTTCAAGACCACGCCGCCGCCGATGAGCCTAATGATCTCAGAGATGGAAAAACTCGTTTCCCCCCAGCACAGCCGCCCCTCAATCAGTTGCCACTCCTCAGGCTTGCCGCCCTTCGCTTGCGCCGCCAGCGCGAACAATTCCTGCTTGAGCCTATCGCAGGCGTTGCGCACCGCGTTTCCCATCTGCATGGTCGTCCGTTGCGCGCTGACGCCGGCAAAGGGCAGGCTCACCGCCGTGTCCGGCGTGCCCACGCGAACTTGATTTTGCCGAATGTCCAGGGTTTGCGCCGCAATAACACTAAAAAGATTGTGCGTGCCCTGGCCGATCTCCGGCGCATTGTGTTGGATCGTGACGACTCCGCGCGCGTCCATCGTGGCTAGGGCGTAGGCTCTGCCGCCGCCTTGAGAGCCGTGCCGCAGGCTGAGCGCCATGCCGCGCCCGCGCGCCCAGCGCGGGCCGTTGGCCGCCTTCGCGGACGATGTCAAATTCGACTTGCCATCCCAACCGATGCCCGCAACCGCCTCGGCCATGAGATCGAGATAATCCGTGTCCATGCGAGGGGTGCCTTTGCAGACAAAATCCCCGCGCAACAGCACATTCTTTTTGCGAAACTCATAAGGATCGATGTCCAGTTGGCGCGCGACGCTGTCCATCGTGGACTCGATGCCCCAAGTCGTTTGCACTTTGCCGGTCGCGCGGGTATGGCCGGCGGGGACTTTGTTGGTATAAACGCAGCGCCCTTTGATGCGCAGGTTCGGAATGCGATAGCAGCCCCAGGCGGAAATCACCGAGTTGTGCGCGGCGGTAGCGCCGCCGGTCGTATACGCTCCGGTGTCAACGATCAGATCGACGTCCAGCGCGGTGATGGTTCCGTCGGCTTTGACGCCCACCCTGGCTTTGAAGACTTCCGCGTGCCGGGAATTTTGCCGGAAGCTATACTCCGCCGAAGCTATCAAGCGGACCGGACGGCCGATTTTTCGCGATAGAAAAAGCGCGCCGAAGTGCGCGGTGGTGGGAATTTTCGAGCCGAAACCGCCGCCCACGTAGGGCACCCGCAGACGAACGTTTTCCGGTTCAATACCGAGAAAGTGCGCGAACTCGGCGGCGTCGCGCATCGGCGAGCTGGTTGGCAGCCAGACATTTGCTTCGCCGCTGAGATATTGCATGAGGCAGCCGCCAATCGGTTCCATCGGATGATGAAACATCGAAGGTGATGAAAAAGTCTCCTCGAACACGCGGTCCGCTTGGCGAAACCCTTCGGCGATATCGCCCCACGCCAGGCTGTCTTCCAGTAAAAGATTACTGCCGTGCTCTTCGTGCACAATCGGCGCACCAGGCACCAGCGCGTCGGTAGCGTCGAAGACCGGCGTCAGCGGTTCGTACTCGACGTGAATTTTTTCCACCGCGCGCTCCGCAGTGCGCAAATCCTCGGCGACGACCACCGCCACGAGATCGCCATCATAACGAACCTTATCGATGGCGACGAAATCCTGATCGTCGGTGATCTTCAAATGCTCATGGGGCGCAAGCTTGAGCCGGGGATTTACCCCGTCGAGATGGTCGCGGTCGACGATACCCAGGACGCCGGGTATCTTCAGCGCTTCGGAAGCATCGATGCTGCGTATTCGCGCATGAGAGTAAGGACTCAGCAAAGGCGCGCCATAGGCCGTGTTCGGCAGATCCGGCAGATCTTCGACATACTGCGCTTGGCCGGTGACCTTCTCTTTTAAGTCGATACGCGACACGGCCGGTCGAGAGTTTTGGAACTCGGATCCCATCATCGCGTCCAAGCGAGCCGACGGTGACGTTGACAACCGTCTTGGCGTTCAGCTAAGTGTTTGGCAAGAAATACTTTCATCGCGAGAAAGGAACGGGTCTGTGGCTGACCATAGCAAATTGACGCTGCAGCAAGCAAAGCAAAAAGCTGAGGGGATCAGAAAAATAATCCTCGATACTTATCATCGTGAAGTCCAACCCTCGCCGTTTTTCAACGATCTCCGCGCGGGGACTCTCTCGCGCCCGCGTCTCCAGGGCTGGATCAAAAATTGGTACTCGTTTGCGCTCGAGGTCAACACCGGAATGGCCACCTCCTATCATCAGTTCGTCGGCTTTTTCAAAAGACATCCGGACCTGGAAAATCGCATCGCGCAGAAAATCGGCGAAGAATTTACCACCCCGGCCATCGGCGGCCATGCGCGCATGCTGCCGATTCTCGGCAAGGCGCTCGATGTCAGCGCCGAAGAGATGATCGAGTGCGAGCTCATTCCCGAAGCCCGCGGCCTGGTCGACTTTTTCGTTCGTTCGTGGATCGACATCCCGCTCGCCGAATGTTTCGCGGTGCACATGGAAGAAGAAATCTTCGGGTTTATCTCGCGCGATTTCCGCCAAAGCCTGCCCAAGTACGGGGTGACCGAAGCTGACATGAAGTATTTTCGCGTCCACGAGGAAGCCGATCTCGACGCACATCATGGCGGCACCAACCAGGCGATCCTGGAAGTCGCCCTGCAGGAAGGCTACGGCAACGAGCGGGCCGGATGGCCGCTCGAATATTGCGGCAAGATCGCCGTGCAGATGATCGGCAATTTCTACGATGGAGTTTACCGGCGCTACGCTTAGGCGAAGCGCCGGTTCAAACCGTTCAACCGCTTCGCTCCGCTCAAATTGTTTAAAAACGCAACAAGAAGAAACACCGGCCCGAAGTTTTGAACGGCTTGAACCTTTTGGACGATTTGAACAAGTTCAGAGGTTAAGAAAATGGCACTGCCGAAAGAAATCCAAGAGCTCAACGACCTGCTCCGGCCGCGCTGGGTTTCCGGATTGTGGAACGTCGATCATGCCGAGCGCCCGCCCGACCCCAAAACCCGCGTCAAACCGCATCTGTGGAAGTGGCACGATATCTACGACAGCTTGATTCAAGCCAAGGACAAGATATCCGTCGCGAGTGGCAGCGTCGAACGGCGGGTGATTCGCCTGGTCAATCCCGGCTTGGCCGAAACCGAGATGACCAGCCATACGATCCTGCTGTCATTTCAATTGATCCAACCCGGCGAAGTCGCTCCGGCCCATCGTCACACCATGGCCGCGTTTCGCTTTATTCTTCAGGGCCACGGCGCCTATACCAACGTGGATGGGCAAAAGATGGTGATGGAAGACGGCGATCTGATCCTCACTCCGCAAGGCTGCTGGCACGAGCACGCCCACGAAGGCGACGAAAACATGCTTTGGATCGACGGACTCGACGTGCCCTTCGTTCAAGCGCTGCAACAAATTTCCTTTGATCCCTACAAACCCGGCCGCTTGCCGGTCAGCGAGAGCGTCGATCCGGCAATGTTTTACGGCATGACGCGACCGATCGGCGACGATCTGCCCAAAACCGCCATGTTACATTACCACTGGCACGACACCTATTCGTCGCTGCAACGCATAGCTCGCACTCCCGGGAGTCCCTTCGATGGCGCAGCGCTGGAGTTCGTCAATCCCGCGACCGGCGGGCCGACGATGCCGACGATGTCCTGCCGAGTTCAGATGCTCCGCCCCGATGAAAAAACCAAATCACACCGCCACACCAGCACGAGCATTTACCATGCTTTCCGCGGCAGCGGTACGACGGTGATCAATGGCGCAAAATGGCATTGGCAGAAAGGCGACACGTTCATCGTGCCGTTGTGGTCCTGGCACGAACACAGCAACGATTCATCGACCGAAGAAGCGATTCTATTCTCCATGCACGATGAGCCAATCTTGAAAGCGTTCGGATTGTATAGAGAGGAAGCGGCGACGGCTTGAGTCCATCACAGGCGGGCTAACGATCGCCATAGATCGCGCTCCCAGAGCCGCGCGTCACTGCTTTCCTCCCTACCTCAGCAACTGGGGCCGAACGTGGAGAACCATTGAATTGTCAAAATTTCCCTCGAGTCGCAGCGGTTTCTTGAGGCTGGAACGCGCGCCGGCGCAACCTTTTTCCCGCGCCGTCTTCGGCGATACGGATGAAATTGGCGACTATCGCGGCGGTTCCAGGACGGAGATATATTACTCGGCGGAAAGGGCGAGTCGCGCTACGGAACTGCGCTTCCGTCGTACCCGCGGTTACGCAACAGACTTTCTCGGAGGACGCTGATGCAGTTGGGGGTTTTTCTTCCCGTTTCCGGCCGCGCCGCGAGCCGGAGGACGCTCATGCAGGCGGCGCAGCGGGCCGAAGCGCTCGGCTATGATTCGATCTGGGCAGCGGATCGGCTGGTGATGCCCTGGAAGATCGAGACCGCTTATCCCTACAGCAGAGAATCGACTTTCATCGTGCCGCCCGACCGGCCGTTTTTCGACACGCTCACCTGCCTTGCCTTTCTCGCCGGCTGCACGGAGAAGATCCGGCTTGGCATGAGCGTCATGGTGCTGCCTTACCGCCATCCGCTGCACTGGTCCCGGGTCGCCACCACCATCGATCAGCTATCCACCGGCCGGCTGATCCTGGGCGTCGGCGTCGGCTGGATGGAAGAAGAGTTCGCCGCCATGAACGCGCCGTTCAAAGAACGCGGCAAAGTCGCCGACGAGCAGCTCACACTGCTCAAGCAGCTTTGGACGGAAGAGCATATTTCTTTTCACGGCAAGTACTACAACGTCGATGACATCGCCTTTAACCCGAAACCTTTTCAGACACCGCGCATCCCGATCTGGGTCGGCGGCGAGGGCAAATACGCCCAGCGCCGCGCCGGCAGGTTCGGCGACGCCTGGTTCCCTTACTTCGTAAGAATGACGCCGGAAGGACTGGCGGCGGGATTCGCAAACGTCCGCGCCGAAGCCAAGAACACCGGCCGTAACCCGGACGAGGTCGAACTTGCCTGCTGCCTGCCTGTCGAGTTGACGCCCTCCGCCGGTCCGAAGATCACCGATTATCTAAAAGGCAGCATCGAGCAGGTCACCGAAAGACTCAAACAGTTCATCGACATCGGCGTAATCCACATCGGCCTCCAGTTCATGATCCCCCACTATCCCGAGCGCCAGGAACAGATCGACCGCTTCGCCCGCGAAGCCCTGCCGAATTTGAAGGCGTATGCAAAGACCTGATCGTGGTTCCTGTCCGTGTTCGTTCCCACCGAGGTTTTCGCCCGAAAACGATTTGAACGGCTTGAACGTTTTGAACGAGCTCGACGCGCAGCTTAAACGCATTGAACTCCTCCTGCGTTCGGATCGCTTGAAGTTCAACGGCGGGCCGGATAAAAAAAGTTAGTCTATCAAATAAGATTGAAAGAAAGGTTTCTTATGGCCAATCTACCCAGAGTTGCACTCATCTTAACCGGCGGCACCATCGATTCCCTCGGCAAAGACCGCCTCGACCTCGCCTGGTACATCGAAGCCGGCAAGCGCTTGAAGGACGGCGAGCTGCTGCAGCAATTGCCGGAATTGAAGGAGATCGCCGAAGTTCAGGAGTTGCCCTTTCGCCGCTTGCCGAGTCACGCTCTGATCGACAAAGACTGGCTTGACCTGGTGCGCACGATTCACAAGATCTTCGACGAAGACAAAGCCGACGGCATCGTCATCACCCACGGCACCAACACCATCGAAGAGACCGCCTATTTTCTGAACCTGACCCTCAAAACCGACAAGCCCGTGGTCGTGGTCGGCTCCATGCGGCCGGCATCGGCGATCAGCGCCGACGGCTACTTGAACGTGGTCAACGCCGTCAAAGTTGCCGCCGAGCCGAGCTCCAGGGGGCGCGGATGTCTGCTGGTGATGAACGACACGATCTTTAACGGCCGCGACGTGACCAAGAACGCGACTTATCGGGTGGAAGCTTTCCAGTCGCGCGACTTGGGCCCCCTCGGCTTCGCCGACGGCGACGGGAAGATCGTTTACTACCACCAGCCGGTGCGCAAGCACACCACGGCAACGGAATTCGACGTGCGCAATCTGGAATCGTTGCCGCGCGTCGACATGGTGCTTTCTTATGTCGGCGCCGACGGCACGATGATCGAAGCCGCGGCGAACGCCGGAGCGAAGGGCATCGTCAGCGCCGGCACCGGCGCCGGCCGGCCGACTCCAGCCGAAGACGCAGCGTTCGACAAATGCTTCAAGGAAACTGGCATGCTCATGTGCCTGTGCAGCCGCGTCGCCTCCGGCCGCGTGGTCCGGAGCCCAGGTTTGCAAAGACGCGGATTCGTCGCCGGCGATAATCTGCAACCCTGGAAGGCGCGGCTATTGCTCTCGTTGGCACTGACGAAGACGAACAACGCGGATGAGATTCAGCGGATGTTCGATACGTACTAAGCGGTACTGCCAGAGGTCAGACCGCCTGTAACTTTACCCGTAGTTCGCGGCGTGGTGGCCAGCAGCGAAGTCGTCGGGATCGGCACGTTTTAGTTGAAAAGTGGCGGTTGACATGCAGGCGTCGCTCTTCGAGATCGCTTTTCAGCTTGAAAAAACGATCGCTAAGCTCCTACACGACGCTCCTTATTATATCTTACAGCGCTAAATCAAAAAGTTGTGCTGCTCCGACCCAAGAAGGCGGAAGGACCCAAATCGCGAATGAGCTAAACTTATTATAGCAGGGAGTTGAATTGTTCTACGGATAGCTGGGCGGCTTTGAGAATATGAGACAACGTGCCTCGTTTCACCGGCCGATGGGCAGGCACTGTGATTTTTAGAACACCATCGCTGGTTCTCTTTTGGAGGCGAATGTGACTTCCTCGCTGTCTCACAACCACAAACCCCGCCCGCTGAAGCGCTTTGACAATCCGATCGAAGGATACGCTCGGAAGCTCACTCACAAAACGATTTCCCGAACATCCTTCCCCGTGCCGGCAAGGTCGTCATCCACCGGCTCGAGGTAGAGTTCGATAGCCTCCCGGATGTTCTTAAGTGCCTCAGTCTCGCTCTCTCCTTCCGACACACACCCGGGAAGAGACGGCACATAAACCGTAAACCCGCCTTCTTCCGAAGATTCCAAAACGACCTTGAGCTTCATGTGGCCCTCCGTCCGCAAGAAATATAGGCCCTTTGGGAAGCTGAGTCAAAACTGGCGCGGTTAAACCGCGGAGTGAAAGCCGTGAACGTGGTTCGTGATCGTGCGCTTTTCGACTCACGCCTCGTGCCCGACTTCACATTTCGATGTTTCGAGAATTCCCGAAACGTGGAGCTCCTCTCTCCAAGTCCAAAGTCGTCAATGGAGTGCGCCCCATTGACTGGAGAGAAAAGCAGAGAATTTGAGGTGGGTGCGATCGGCTCAACCAGCGGGCAAGATGGACCCGCAGCAAGGAGTCGGTCGATGGGAAAGCAGCGACGGAAATTCGAGACCGGGTTCAAGCAACAGATCATCGGCGAGGTGGAGTCGGGGTTGTTAACCGTGAGCGCCGCTACTCGTAAGTATCAGATCTCGGGCAGCGTGATCGATCGGTGGCGGCAACAAGCCCGGCAAGGAACTGTTCAAGACTTCGCCAGCGTGCGGGAGAAGGCCTTGGAACCTGAGAACCGCGAGCTCAAGGAGAAGCTGGCCGAGCTGGATCTGGAAAGCGCCCAGTTAAAAAAACTCGGGGACTGGCTACGGCGGCACAAAAGCGTCAGTACCTCGGTGATCAGCGCGCAGAGTTTGGCTCGATCGTCCAAGGACTTAAAATCATGAAGCTGGCATCGAGCAGTGACTACTACCGGCCGCTGACCGATCTCCAAGAGTGAGATCGAAGTGACGCTTTACTGCGTGATCAGATCGAGCGGCTCCAAGGGGAGTTTCCCGGCTACGGCTATCGGCGGTTGGGCCGGCAGCTACGGCGCGAAGGGATTGTGGTCAACGACAAAAAGATCCGCCGCATCCAGAGGGAATACCAGCTATTTCCCATCCGCTGGCACAGTTTCAAGATCGCCAGCACCGATTCGAATCATGGGTACAAGATTTATCCGAATTTGCTCAGGGGGAAAGACTCTGACGGGAATCAATCAGGTCTGGGTAGCGGACATCGCCTACATCCGGATCTTGACGGGGTTTGTCTTTCTGGCGGCCATCCTGGATCGATATTCCCGTAAGGTCATCGGTTGGGCGATTTCCAAACGAATCGATGCCGAGCTGGGCTTGGCAGCTTTGAAAACCGCTCTGGAGACACGAAAGCCCCCGCCTGGCTGTATTCACCACTGTGATCGCGGGGTGCAGTACGCCCCTGGCGGGAATATATCGCCCTGCTCGAAGCGGCCAACATGCAGATCAGCATGTCGAGAACCGCCAATCCCTACGACAACGCCCACATGGAATCGTTCTTTAAGACGCTAAAATACCAAGAGGTCCACCTGGCCAACTACCAAACCTACGACGATGTCCTGCAGAGGATTCCCCATTCATCGAGGAGGTGTATAACAGCAAACGACTGCATTCGGCCCTGGGGTATCTACCGCCAAAGGAATACGAGATGGCACTTCGATCTACCACAAAAACTACCGCTCGCCCCTCCCTCAAATCTCGCTGAAATCTCTCCAGCCGAAGGGGCGCAGTCCAGACAGACTCCCGACCCCTTTTCGACTAGCCTCAACTGTCAATCGCTGCCCCTTGGTAAACCTGACGTTGCAATAGAATGACCGACCGCCGTTTGGGTAGCGTTCGGTACCGAAGAATTGCCGCTGCGCTGTGGCAAAGTTAAAAAGAGCGGGACGGAAACGATCCCGTCTCCTCCACTGATCGCATGAATCAGTTCGATAAAACTCACATTCCGAACATCTGCTGAAATTTCTTTTCCCAGCTCTTGATCTCATCCGTCGTCGGTACGTCCATGAGAACCAGTTGATCGATTTTGACATCCTCGAAGCGAGACTTCACATCCGGATGAACTGTATATTCTCCATCAGCATCAGCAAAGATTTTGAGCACCTCTGGTTGTAAGAAAAAATCGATATAAAGGCGTGCCGCGTTTGGATGTGAAGCGTCCTTATTCACACCCAACGCACTCACGGAGGCGAGATACTTATCCATTCGCACGTAATCAATGGGACCCCCATACTGAAATTTTGACTTTATATATGCTATCGCCACAGGCACTTCGCCAGTAATTAAGGTACGAACTGCCGGACTCATAGAACGACCCAGTCTAGGCTTCTGCTTCGCCCAGCCCTGGACCACCTCTAACCAATTTTTCCCCAAAAGCTTGTGAAGGCTGATTACAAACTGGAGTGTCGTCGTATGGACCGCGGGATTCGCCATGGCGAACTTCTCTCGCCATTTGGCATCGAGAAGATCTTTCCACGTCTTGGGAGCCTCTTCTCTCTTCAACAGGTTAGTGTTGTAATTGATTCCCACTGGTAAAACACGCCAAGTAGTCATCAAACGATCCGGGTCCCTGAATTGATTGGGGAATATGTCTGCTGCAGGTGGGCTAAATTTATCCAAGATACCCTTTCCCTTAATGGCGTACATAATCCCACGGTTCCCCATTACCACGTCAAATAGACTTTTCCCTGCCCTCGCCTCATTAAGGACTCGGTTTACGATTCCCGTTGCCGACCCTCTCCAGTGTTTAACCTTTATTCCGTACTTCTCTTCAAACAGGTCGCCAATCTTTTTTGCAGTCGTGATTGAAAGAGCCGCGTACAAAGTGACTTCACCCTCTTGTTTGGCAGCCTCGATCGTTTTAGGAGTAATTTGACCATGCGCAAAAGAAGCTATGAAAACCAGGGTAGCCGTGATGGTTGGAAAAACCGTTCTTCTAATTGTCAAAAAAGTCCGAAGTCTCATTACCACCTCCTGATGAAAAAACTAAGTATTAACGGTCTACAGGACCAGCTCTCTCAAGATCATCTGTGCGGTCCAATGTCACTTTATCGGCAAAAGAATTTACATGTCAATGCTGGCTGACCATATCGCTGTGGAATGACGGGATGTGCCTTCGAATGACGAAGCAAAATATGTTTTTACTTGATAAGATCGCAGCGGCATTGTTGATGGGGTTGTTATAGAAGTCAAAAAAAGAGAGAGGAAGATTGAGAACGCACGCTAGCAGCCCGTGGTACAAGTCGGCTTTCACAAAACGCACGGGATCATTTCGAGGCGGTGATTCGGGATCGTAAACAGTTTCAGATCGAGTCCTGGGCGCCGATGAGCGGTCATTGGGTCACGCAGTAGCACCCACAGAGCAAAATAAAGAGCCAGAACGGTGGCCAATCGGCCCTGCAAGCCGCGTGGCGTTCCAATTCCCGTCGACGTGCGCATCCACCGGCCGAGGTTACAGGCCGCCACGTGTACGGAAATCACAAAGGGGACAGACTGCTTTTCTTTTCCCGCCGCGGCCGGCCACGCGGGCGAAGCGTGCTGCCCAGACCAAACCTCGAAGCCATCTCCGCTTGCCAATCCAATATTCCGAACGGTCGTTGCCGATTCAAACATTCACGAACGCTTTGCCAACTCGATTTGACCGTTGCCTCACGCCTATTCGTCAACGTCTTGAACGGAGTGGAGCGATTGAACGTGTTTCAGTATACGAAATTCTCGGCACGACGGCCTTCTACCATAGCGGCCATCAACGCTTCAATCGAAAAGCAGCCTGTCTCCTTTTCCGGACTCAAGATATTCAAACCGGAGCTTTGGTCAACACTGTGGAACGGCGAGAAGGATTTTCCCAAGATCAAACTGACATCGCTTCAGATTTCCTGGCGCTGGTCCAATGCCATCACGTAACTTTCGAACAAAGTCTAAAAACAAAAAAAACAGCACTCTCAGGAGTCAACTCCGCAGCAAGAGGCTGGCTTCAAATCGTTTCGCTAACAGAACTAGAAAAATCTCTCTGTCTCCGTTAGCGCACAGCTATACCCAAGCTCGCGCTATGTCAAACAAAGCTTTAGAAGTGTCCTGATTCCTAGCTGTCTTTACGAAAATCCGTCCGAAAAACCTTATGACACCCGCCGCAGGCACCTTCCCTAACATTGCCCAGCTCTTTAACCTTAATGTTAACCTCGGCTTCGTTTTTGGCTGCGGCCGCCTTACTAAGCCCTTCGGCTGCCTTTCGGGCGTTTGCGGTAAGACTCTTGAATTCATCGGTCTTCACCCAAATATCCGCGTGAGCTCGCGATTTTTCTGTGGTGCTCCCCTTCGGAAACAGAGCTAAATAATTATCGACGTGACCCACGATATCTTTCGCCTTTAACTCTATCGTGGCGTAATCTTTTTCCTCGTTGGCTTTGCCAATGGCCTTTACATCTGCATTATTAGACTTCATGACATCTTTTCTCTTTTTGACGATATCCTCCTGGGCGAAAACCTGTGTGGAAATTAAGAATAAAAATAGGCCACCTAAACCTGCGAGTAGTAACCTGCCGTGATTCATTGTTTCTCCTATTTATGTATAAATTTATTGTTTTACTGCTTGGTTAGCTCATAAGCGTAATATTTGGCGTGGTAGGGGGTTAGGTCCATTCTATAAGGGTTTGGTTTTTAGCGCTGTCTAGCCGTAGTCGCCGCGCCGCTTTCAGTAGCTCGAATCGTTAAAAAAGTTTGGGTGGTTCCGGACGTTCAAGGTCAGATTCGGGGCCGGAAGTCGGCGCGAATCTTCCGTAGGTTACTGCATCGGGCGGGTTTCGGGCAAGGGCGATGTTTAAAGGCAAACGGATGAAAATTATCAATGCTGCGGACCGTTCCAAACGTTCAAGCCGTTCAACCACTGCCCTCCGTTCAAACCGTTGAAGACGTGATGGTGGAAGGTGGTCGGACAACTGTCGTGATCGTGGGGCGGAGAAAGGATGTCGACATGGACGAAAAAGGCACGATCGTGTTTCGTGATGGTATGATAAGACGGAACGCGAATAGACAACCGGCGTCTCCCGTAACTCCGGGCCGCGAAAGTCGGTCGTGCTTTCACGCCGCCTTCATGCGTCACACAGCGCGCAAGGCCTGAATAATATCCAATCGCGCCGCGCGCACCGCGGGGAGAAACCCGCCGAGCAGTCCCATCAGCAGAGAAAAGCCCAATGACGTGCCGACGATCGACGGCGAAAGCGCGAAGGAAAATGCCAATTCAGAGAACGAACCGAAATTAAGCGTCGAGATGGTGAAGAACTGCAACAGCGACGCCAGGCCCAAGCCGAGCAGCCCGCCGCCCAGCGACAAAACCAAGGACTCGATCATGAATGCCAAAAGCACGCTGCGGCGAAAAAATCCCAGCGCGCGCATCGTGCCGATCTCGGTGGTCCGGTTGGCCACCGAGCCGTACATGGTGATCATCGCGCCGATGGTCGCCCCGGTGCTGAAGATGACGGTGATAAAGATGCCCAGGATGCGGATAAACATTGCCATCATCTCCGACTGCTCCTCGAAAAACTTCTTTTCCCGTTTCGGCACAAAGTATTGCAGGCGGTTGTCGCTGTCGAAGGCCTGTACGACCTTCGACAGTTCGTCCGGCTGGCGGAGGCGCGCGGTGACGGTCGAAAAGGACGACCGTTTAAAGGCATCCATAATCTGCCGGCTGTCGCCCCAAACTTCGGAGTCGAAGCCGCTCCCTTCGGTATCGAAGATTCCGACCACCGACCAGTAATCGCCGCCGAATTTGATCTTTTCGCCGATCTGCGCGCCGGCAAATCTTTTGGTGATGCCGGCGCCGACGATGACTTCGCGCGCGCCCCAGCGAAACATGCGGCCCTGGACGATTCTCACCTGCGGCCGCAACTGGAAGGCCGCCTCTTCCACGCCGCGTACGGTCACGTTGCTGATACCTTCGCCGCCGAGCTTCTTCAAGTTGATAATGACGACCACTTCCTTCGAACTCATCGGCCGCCCGTCGGCGAAGCTGGCGACCTCGGGCAAGCTGGTGATCACCGCGGCATCCTCGCGATCGATGATACTCATGATCTCGCTCGCCGCGGCTTTGCGGGCGACGATGATATTGTTGTCCGAACCGGTCGCGCGAAGCGTTTTTTGCACCCCGTTGGCCATCATCAAAACAGCGCTGAATACGAACACGACCAGCGCGATGCCGAGCATGGTGATCATAGTCGTCAAGCGGCGCGAAGACGAGCTGCGCAGGATGTATTTCAGCGGTATCTGCATCACGAAATTCGACCGGACAATGGCTCACCGCAGAGGCGCCAAGGTCGCAGAGATCGGCGGTTTTTTAAATCGAAACAAATTTTTTTCTCCGCGTGCTCCGCGCCTCCGCGGTGAAATCTCTTCGTTACCCGACGTAGCGCAGGCCCTCGACAATATGGGTCGAGAGCACCCGTCGCAGTGGAATGATCGCCGCGATCAGGCCGATCGCCAGGCTCGCCAGGCAACCGATTAGAATCGTCTCCGGCTTGATGAAGAATATCGGGAACCAGCCTTTGGGCAGCGCGGCGCGAAAAGCCTGCACCGCCGGCACGGTCGCCGCTAACCCGGCAGCGCTCCCCATGACGGCAAGCACCAGCGATTCGCCGGCGAGCAGAAAAAAAAGTTTTCCGCCCGAGAAACCGAGCGCTTTGAGGACCGCGAACTCATGGGTGCGCTCGCGCGCCGACATGATCATCGTGTTGCCGACGACGAGCAGAATGATACCGATGATCACGAAGGACATGACGTTCATCGCCGTAATGACCGCGCTCGCCGACGACAGAAAGTTTTGCTGGAATGCCCGCTCGGTTTCCGTCTTGGTTTCCGCCGGCGAATTCTCAAAGAGTTTGTCGATGGCGTCGGACACCGCGGCCGAGTCGTCGGGATGGGCGATGCGCACGATGTACCAGCCGATATTGCCGGCCCTATCCGGTGCCTCCTGGCGCAGCCGCTCGTCGACATATCTAAAATGAAACATCATGATCGAGGGATCGGCGGTCTGGTCCCGCGGTTGGTAGATGCCGCGCACAACAAACTCCCACTGCCCGGGATAAACATCGCCCTCGAGATTCATGATATCGCCGATTTTAAGATTGTAGCGACGCGCCAGATCGACGCCGATGATCGTCGAATTACGCTCGCGCTTGAACGCCTCGTATTGATCTTTATCGAGCAAGTACTCCGGATAGACGTCGAAGAAACTGTCTGAATCCACCGCCAGGCGCGCAAAGAATTGGTTCTTGTCGATGTAAACCCCGGAAAACCAGACGGCGAAAGTGACCTTGTCGACCCCCGGCACCTGGGCGATCCGATCGCGATAGGCCAAGGGCAGGGGAAAGACGAATGACACGGCGTGGCGGGTAATCAGACGATTGGCCGCCGAGGCTTCGACCCCGGCATACCACGCCGTCACGACGGTACGGAGCAGGGCGAAGGCCATGACCGCGACGCCGACACCGACCACGGTCAGCGCGCTGCGCAGCTTGTGGCGCAGCGTATTGCGCAGGAGTAGCTTCAAAAGTTGCATGGATCGGTTCCGCCATGTGGTGCGAAAAATACAATTTGCAGCCGGCTCAAAAAGATCTCAGAGGCGAGGCGCGCGATGGGTCGACGAGCTGAGGCGTACTGCGGCAGTACGTTGAAGCGAGGCGACCGAGTGCAACGAAGCATATGAGTCTTTTTCAGCAGGCGGCTTACGCCAGCTCGCCCTTCTCCAGATGACGGCTCGAGCGCGCCCGTTCGGCGGCGCGCGGATCGTGAGTCACCATGAGAATCGTTTTATGGAGCTCGCGATTGAGCCGCTCCATCAAGTCAAGCACCTCTTCGGCCGATACCTTGTCCAAATCCCCGGTCGGTTCGTCGGCGACGATGATGGTCGGGTCGGTGGCAATGGCCCGCGCGATGGCGACGCGCTGCTCCTGGCCGCCGGAGAGCTGGCGCGGATAGTGATGCAACCGATCGGCCAAGCCGACGACGCGCAGCGCCGTCTCGGCGTGGGTTTGCCGCTCCTTTTTCGACAACGGCGTCAAGATCAACGGCAGCTCGACGTTTTCGAGGGCCGTCAGGACCGGGATCAAATTGTAAAATTGAAAGATGAAGCCGACGTTGCGCGAGCGCCAGACCGCCAGCTCAGTTTCGTTGAGCTCGGTGACGTCGACTCCGCCGATCAGGATCTTCCCCGAGGTCGGCTTGTCGATGCCGGCGATGAGATTGAGCAGCGTCGTCTTGCCCGAACCGGACGGCCCCATGAACGCGATAAATTCGCCTTCGCTGATTTCCAGATTGATATTGTGCAGAACCGGAATTTCCAGACTGTCGCGGTGGTACGATTTATACAGATCCTGCACTTGAATAAGCGGCGCGTCCATCGTCGGAATAATTCAACCGCCCTTTTGCTTCACTTTTGCGCCGGCTTTGATCTGTTCGTCGGCTTTGCTGATGACTTTATCGCCGTCCTTGAGCCCCTCTTTGATCTCGACCAGGCTGCCGAGCTTGCGTCCCACGGCAACGGGAATTTCCACGGCGCGATCATCCTTGATTTGAAAAACCACCTGCCGGCCGCCGCGCTCGGCGACCGCGGCTGCCGGCACGGTCAAGATCGGCGCGCGGTCGGCCTCGTTCAAACTCGCGCCGGCGGCTAGAAAAGTGATTTTCGCGCTCATCTCCGGCAGCACCCGTTGGTCGTATTCTTTGAATTTGATTTTGACTAACACGGTTGCCTTAGCGCGATCCGCCGTCGGCACGATGTTCGCGACGTAGCCGGGGTAGCGCTGTCGCGGATAGGCGTCCAGCGCGATCTCGCAACCTTGGTCCCGGCTCACCTTGGTGATATTGGCTTCGGAAACATCGGCGTCGACTTCCAGCGAGGTCATGTCGGCGATGGTCACGACTGCCGCCCTCGAGCTCGCCGCGCCCGCCAGCGGCGCGACGATCTCGCCCACATCGGCGTTCTTCTTCAACACGGTGCCGTTAAAAGGCGCGATGATACGCGTGTTGTCGACCGCCACGTCGGCTTCGCGCACGGCAAACTTTGCCGCTTCAATGGTCGCCGTGACCCGTTTATAGCGCGCCTCGGCGATGTCGTATTCCGCCTGGGCAATCACCCCTTGCTTCAGCAAGATGCGCATGCGTTCGAGATTTTGCTTGGCGTCGTAGAGGTCGGCTTCGGACACGCGCAAGTTCTGGCGCGCCCGGTCGCGCGCCGCGATGACGTCGGCATCTTCAAGGCGCGCGATCACCTGCCCCTTCTTGACCGGATCACCTTCCTCCACGCCAAGAAACACCAGTCTTCCGGTGCCCTTGGACGCCACCGCGGCCTTGCGCCGCGCAACCACGTAACCGCTGGCGGTCAAAACCGCATTGGCCTGCGACGGCGAGGTCAGCGACGCTGTGGCCAACTGCACTTCGACGCCGGGACTGAACCAATCTTTGAAAAAGATGAAAAGCGCAACGAACAGCGCGACCGCCGCCAACCAACCGATGAGTTTGCCAAACCCTCGGGTTTTTTTTGGCGCGGTTGGACCTTGCGACGAACGGTCAATCCTCAAAGTCGATAGATCCGCGTCTTTGGTTGCCATAAATTTAACAAGAGTACGGGGAATTTCGGGTTTTTCAAGACGAATCGGAAATGTTAGTTTTAGCGTTGATGGGCGCGACAACGACGTGGAATCCGGAAAGTTATGCGCGGAACGCCCGCTTCGTATCCGACCTCGGCGAACCCCTGTTGGAACTGCTTGCCGTTATCCCCGGGGAAACCATTTTGGACCTCGGCTGCGGCGACGGCGCGCTCACCGAAAAACTTACCGCCGCGGGCGCCGCGGTGATCGCCGTCGATTCGAGCTTGGCGCAAGTTGTGGCTGCGCGCCGGCGCGGCTTGATCGCGCTGGTCATGGACGGCCAAGCGCTGAGTTTCCAACGGCACTTCGACGCGGTTTTCACCAATGCCGTGCTGCATTGGCTCAAGCGCCCGGAAAAAGTTCTCGAAGGCGTAACCGCATGTCTGAAGCCTGGCGGCCGATTCGTCGGCGAGTTCGGCGGCAGAGGCAATGTCGAGACGATTCGCGTTACGCTGCATGCTGGATTATCCAAACGCGGCATCGATCCGTGGAAGGTCGATCCCTGGTACTACCCAGCCGCCGGCGAGTATTCGGCCCTGCTCGAAGAGTTCGGCTTTACGGTGGAATACATCGAGCTCATCCCACGCGCGACGAAACTTCCCGGCGATATTCACGGCTGGCTGGAAGTCTTCGCTCAGTCGTTTACCAAAGCGCTACCCGAATCCGATCGCGAAAAATATCTCGAAGAAGTTCGGGACGAATTGCAGCCAAAGCTCCGTGATGCCGATGGCGCTTGGTGCGCCGACTACGTTCGCCTGCGATTCAGAGCACGGCGGCGCTGAAACTTCTCCGGCTGACGGTCTTGCGGGCAGTATCGCTTTGAACGTTTTGAACGGCTTGAGCTTTTTGAACCATGGTCAAATCTTAAATCCGCCGTACACCACGGTCGTGGCAAACTTCCAAAAACAGTCCACGTCCTCGAAACCCGCTTCCTTGAGCCAGGCCAGTTCCTCTTCAAGATAACCGTTGTCGTGCGGCCCGTGGTAGGTGCTCGGCGACGCCGCGCGAACCTCGGCCAGGTTGGTTTTGCCCTCGCTCGAACGGCGCACGAAGCGGTCGAGATATTCGTCCCGCGCGCTTCGATAGCGCTGGCCGAGCGATTTCGTCCCGGCCCGCACGTTGTCGGCGTTGATGAAACAGCCGCCCGGCCGAACCAGAGAAAACGCTTCTTTGAAAATGAAACGGCGCCGCTGATTCTCGGTAAAATGATGCAACGCGCGCGACGAGATCACGGCGTCGAAGGTTCCCTCCACCGAGCTAAGCCAATCCGCCGTGGCGAGCGATCCCCGCACGAAGCGAATGCGCCCACGAAAAGCCGCGCCGCGCTCGCGGCCAAGCGTGAGCATAGCTTCCGAAGCATCCAGGCAAACCGCGGAGGCGTTCGGGCGGTCGCTTAGAACCGCCATGGCCAAGGCGCCGTAGCCGGCGCCGATATCGAGGATGCGCATGGGCGCATCGATCGGCTGAGGGATCATGCGCAGGACCATCGCCGTCTGCGCCCCGCGGATCGGTGCTTGCCAGCCGCCCTTGGCCGCCCATTGCTCGATAAATCCGCGGCTGCCCCAGGTGTTCTGCCATGAAGTGTCGGTTGACGCTGTCTCCGGCTTGATCTCCGCCATATCACCCCCGATAAAATAATATTTTCATAGCTAGCCCAGGGTCATGGGGCTGTCAACGAAGCGACTGCACGGCGGCCGCCAACGGCTTGAAAGACCGCGTCGATTGCTGGTAAGCGGGTAACACCCTTTACCCTCGGAGGTTTCATGCTATTTTGCAGGCTCTATACCGGCCCGGACGGCAAATCGCACTTTGAAGATTTTGACCAGAGCCAGAGGTCGGCACATTTCCTCACCGCCCTCCCGGCCCGGGCGTTGGTTTTCAAAAACGATGTGAACCGCGACGACCTGCACGGCTTTCACAACGCGCCGCGGCGCCAGTGGTGCATCACCCTGTCGGGTTCGGTCGACATCGGCCTCGGCGACGGCGCGGTAAAAACCTTCGGCCCGGGGGATGTCTTTCTCGCCGAAGACGTCACTGGCCAAGGCCACACCGCGTTGCCGAAAAATTGGCTGCGGGCGTTTGTTCATGTCTGAGTCGTGCGCGTGAAACGCCACCGCCTATCGCCTTTCGCTCTCTACAGAACGCTAACCTCTCAAAAAATCGCGAATCACCCGGTGCGCAGCCTCGGGATCGCTCGCGAAGTAGTTGTGCTTTTGCTTCGGGAGGATAACAAACTTCGAGTTGGGAATTCCCTTGGCGAGAATATCCGAGGACCTGCGATGGGTCATAACAACGTTAGGGTCGCCTTCGAGCTCACCGACCATCACCAACGTCAGCACGCAAATGTCTTTCAACCGCGCGCTGGTATCGTGGCTCTGACGCGACAGCACATGGCGCAAATAAAATTCCACCGGGCAAAGATTGTCTAGCCGCGCCGCGAAGAAAGCTTCCAGGCGAGCGGGATGATTTTTTACGAACTCATCGGTGAAACCGACCTGGAGGGTGTGTTCCCTGACGTATTTTTCGTAGCCCCACTCGATCATCTCTTTGCATAGGGTCAGCGGCAAGCCGGCGCCGCCGGGGAAGGAAGCGCCGGTGGAAGCGAGAATTAGCCTCCTGACGCGCTTCGGATATTCCAAAGCGAGCAATTGCGCCACTCGCCCGCCCATGGAATGACCCAATACGATCGCCTCATTGACGTTGAGATGATCCAGCACCGAAACAGCATCATCGCAGAACATCCGCGTGGTGTAATCCACCGATGGCTTGCTCGACCGTCCGGTGCCGCGGTAGTCATGGATGATCACTCGATGGTCCTTGGCGAATTCGGGCACCTGAAAGAGCTTCCAGATCTGGCCGTCGCAGGCGGTCTCACTGAAAAAAACAAACGGCTGCCCTTCGCCGTGAGTTTCGTAATAAATTTCCACGCCGTCTCTTTCTAAAGTCGCCATTCAGCGCCCTCCTCGCCCACCGTCACTAGATAATGGAAGTCGGCGCATAGGACAAGGCGATACCCTCGCTCCCTACCGCGGCGCAGGATTTTGAAAATGTGCCGCCGATAGCTTGACGCCTCACCCGCTTTTCGCATAACGTTTTTTGCATCGATCGCCGATTCATTTTTATTGGGAGGATTGCCAATGCCCTATCACCCCATCGCGAGATATCTCACGATCTGCACGATCGTCATCTTACTCTCGACCGCGCCGAGCGTCGCCGCCGACAAATTACGAGTCGGCTTGAGCTCGATCAGCGCCACCTCCGGATCGATCTGGGTCGCTGAGGAGAAAGGTATTTTCAAGAAGCATGGCCTCGACGCCGAGGTGATTATCATCGGCGGCGGCGCTGCGCGCGTCGTCAGCTCGTTGATCGCCGGCGAAATCCAGTTTTCCGTCGGCGGCGGCGACGCGGTCATTCGCTCGCACTTAAAAGGCGCCGACACGGTGCTGGTTGCCTCGCCGTTAAAAACCGGCTTGCAGCGCATGCTGGTCAAGCCGGAGATCAAAACCCCCGCCGACCTCAAGGGCAAAACAATCGGCGTCACCCGGTTCGGCTCGGCGTCGCACTGGGTGCTGCAATTATTCTTGCGCAAGTGGGGCATGCGCACCGATGACATCCAGATGCTTCAGCTTGGCTCCTCGCCCGCGATGCTCGCGAGCCTCGACAAAGGCGCCATCGACGGCGCGGTGTTTACCATTCCGACCTATTTCCTCGCCGAAGAGCGCGGCTACCGCACCCTCGCCGATCCCGCGGACATGGATATTTACTATTTACAGAACTCGGTGGACAGCACGCGCGGCTACATCAAGCGCAACCGCGATGTCGCCCTGCGTTTCGTCAAATCTCTTTGCGAAGGGATCGCGTATTTTCGCATGCACAAAAAGGAAAGCCTAGCCGTACTCCAGAAGAAACTGCGCATCCAGTCGGCTCAGGAGCGCGATGTCAAATACCTGGAGCTTTCCTATAACCTCTTAGCCGACAAATTTTACAATCAAGTACCCTACGCCAATCCCAAGGCGATCGAGACCACCCTCGATTTCATTTCCTCCGAGGAGCCCAAGGCCCGGGGCGCCGACCCCAAGCAGTTCGTCGACGAGAGCCTAGTGCGGGAAATCGAAGCCAGCGGCTTCATCAAAGCGCTGTACAAAAATTAACCGGGAGCTTGCATGGCCGATTACAAAGAAATTCTTTACGACAAACAGCGCGGCGGGGTGCTGATCACGCTCAACCGTCCCGAAGCGCTCAACGCGATCACCCGGCCGATGTTGAAAGAGATTCACCATGCGCTGAACGAAGCCGAGGCCGACCCGGAAATCCGCGCCATCGTCTTGACCGGCGCGGGGCGCGCCTTCAGCTCGGGATTCGATCAAGCGACCACCTCCGGCCGACGTAGAGACATCCAATGGCCCTACGGCATCCAGACCGGGATGAGCGCCGCCGATCTGATGAATTATTGGAGCGCCGACGATGTCAAGCTGATCCGCGTGTTTGAAATGACCAAGCCGGTCATCGGCGCGGTCAGAGGTTGGGCGATGGGCGGCGGCTGTTGGCTCGCGCTCTACACCCATATTACGATCGCAGCGGAGGACGCGGTGTTCGCCCAGCCGGAGGTGCGCCACGGTTCCAACACGACTTTCATGTGGACTCTGCTTGCCGGGTTCAAAAACGCCCTGCGCTACGGCCTGGTCGGCGATCACATCGACGCCCGGGAAGCGCTGCGCATCGGCTTGGTCAATAAAGTGGTCCCCGCCGAACAACTCGTCGAAGAGTGTTTCAAAATCGTCGAGCGCATCAGCCAGGTGCCGCCGGAGACCGTCAAAATCAATCTGCAGATCTCGACCATGGGCTTGCAGATGATGGGGCTGCGCGATGCCCTGCGCATGGATGAAACTCTCTCGATTCCCGCGCACATGATGCTCAACGAAGAGTTCCGCCGCCCGCTCGATGAAGCGCGCGCCACCCAAGGCACCAAAGCCTATCTGCAAATGCGCGACGGCCCGTTCCAGCCCGAACCGTTCGGACCGAGGGCGCGGAAAAAGCCGTGAGGCGCGCGGCTTGAGGCAACAGGAATACAACGGAGACAGTCCGAGTTTTTATTCATCGATGACTTCAGCACTCCAATTAGAACGTAACGATGACCATTTCACCTGACAACAGCGACGCTTCCGCTTGGCGCGATCTCACTCCCCTCATCAACCCGCGCTCGGTGGCTATCGTCGGCGCGTCGCAGCGTGGCTCTTCCGCGCTCAATCGCGAGCCGAGGGGGAACCGGGTCATCCGAAACTTAAAAAGTTTCGGCTATCCCGGCAAAATTGTTACGGTTAATCCAAAGTACAACGAGGTGATGGACTGCCCCTGCTATCCCGATATCGCGACGATTCCCGAACCTGTCGACTGCGTCGTTTTGGCCGTGCCTAATCGCCACGTGCCGGATCTTTTGCAATCGGCGGCCGACGCCGGCGTGCGGGCGGCGGTGGTCTTCTCGGCGGGCTTCGCCGAGACCGGCGCCGCAGGCAAAGAGCGCCAGGCGAGGCTCGAGGCGCTTTCGCGCGAGCGCGGCTTCCTGATCTGCGGACCCAACTGCTACGGGGTCTTAAACGTCTACGGCAAGGCACCTTTGTTCGCGTCGACGATACCGGCGGGCTTCCTCGCCGGCCCAGTGGCGCTGGTTTCCCAGAGCGGCGGCCTGAGCACCACCATCGCCAACGCCATGATGCTCAATCGCCATGTCGGCCTGAGCCACATCGTTTCCTGCGGTAATCAAGCCGGCGCGACGGTGGAAGAATATTTCAACTATTTCGTCGAAGATGAAAATACCCGGGTGATCGCGGCCTTCGTCGAGGGATTTAAACAACCCTATAAACTTCTGGAAGTCGCGCGCAAAGCCGCGGCACGAAACAAGCCTTTGATCATCCTCAAAGGCGGCAGATCGGAAGTCTCGCAGCGCGCCGCGGCGACTCACTCGGGCTCCCTGGCCGGCGCGGCGGAGGTGGTCGACGCGGCATTTCACCAAGGCGGCATCGTCTCGGTGCGCAGCATCAACGAGCTGATCGACGCCGTCAGTGTTTTTTCCTGCGACAAGTTCATCCGACAATACCGCGGCGGCCGGCGTATCGGCGTGCTCAGCGGCTCGGGCGGCGAGTGCACGCTGGTCTCCGACGCCGCAGCAAGTGTAGGGCTCGAAGTGCCGGAATTGACTCAGAACACCAAAGCGCAGCTCCAGGAAGCGATCGCCGACTTCGGCAATATGAACAATCCGCTCGACGGCACCGGCGCCATGTACGACGACGAAAAGATTTTTCCACGATTGCTCCAGGCGCTGATCGATGACGCCAACATCGACGTGGTCACCATCAACCTCGAGGCCAACGATCCGCGCCCGAAGGAATTGAAAAGCGGCAACCGCTTTTCCGCGGCGATAGAGAAAGCCGCGGCGTCGAGCAAAAAACCGATCGCCTGTTTCAGCTCCGTCGTCGGCGGTCCAGTGGATCCGGAAATTCTTCTGCCGTTGCGCGCCGCCGGCGTGCCGCTCATGGAAGGTGCGGAGTGCGCGACGATCACCATCCGTAATTTAGCCGAGTACGATGAATTCCATAGAAACCGGCGGGAAAACCCTGCAATAGGAGCAGCAGCCGCGCCCGCCAAAAAGTTAGGCTCTGGAATCCTGCCAGCCGAAGCAGCCTTTCGCCTGTTTGAGGAATTTGCAATTCCAGTCGTTCCGACGGTTCTGACTCGCAGCGCCAACCAGGCAGCAGCCGCGGCCGAGCAAATGGGCTTTCCCGTCGCGTTAAAGATCGAATCGGTCGACATCACTCACAAGAGCGATATCGGCGGGGTGGCGCTAAAACTCACCAATTCCAGCGAAGTCAGGGATGCCTACGCGCGCATCCAAGCTGAAGTCAGCCGCCGCGCCCCCGGCGTAAAGATCGACGGCGTCGTCGTGCAACGGATGGCGACCGAAGGAGTTGAAATGATCCTGGGGATCAAACGCGATCCGCTCTTCGGCCCGGTGGTTCTCTGCGGCTTCGGCGGCATTCTTGTTGAATTGCTCAAGGATATTGCCGTCGGTATACCACCCTTGTCGCCTGCCCAAGCGCGCGACATGCTCCAACGTCTGCGCGGTTTTGCGCTGCTCGGCGGTGTGCGCGGCAAAGCGCCCGCCGACATTGACGCGCTTTGCGCAGCGATCGTCGGGGTGTCGCGGCTCGCGATCAGCCTGGGTGATCAACTCACTGGCTTGGACATCAACCCGCTGATCGTGTTGCCGAAAGGCAAGGGAGTCCTCGCCGTCGACGCGCTGGTGCAGATCGAATGAAAGAAAAACGCGTTCAAGCAGTTCAATGCGTTTAAGTCGTTCAACGCGTTATCGGAGTTAATCGGACGGCTTGAACTATTTGAACGTTTTGAACCCAGAAGCACAGAGGAGTTCGAATGCCCGACTTCAAGGAAATCCTTTACGAAAAACAACGCAGCGGCGCGTTGATCACCTTAAACCGTCCGGAGGCGATGAACGCCATCAGCCGGAGCATGATCAAGGAGATGCACCAGGCGCTCGACGACGCGGAACAAGACAAAGAGGTCCGCGCCGTCGTCCTCACCGGCGCGGGACGGGCGTTTTCCGCAGGGATGGACCAGGGATCATCGTCGGGCCGGCGCCGGGATATTCACTGGCCCTACGGCATCGTCACCGGCCAGACCGCCGCCGAGGTGATCGACTCGTGGCGCGTCGATCCGCGCAACTTTCGCCGCATGTGGGAGTTTGGCAAGCCGATCATTGGCGCAATCAACGGCTGGGCCATGGGCGCCGGCTCGTGGCTGTCGCTTTTCACCCATATCACGCTAGCGTCGGAAAGCGCGGTCTTCGCTCAGCCGGAAGTGCGTCACGGCTCCAACACGAGTTTTATGTGGACGCTGCTGGGCGGCTACAAGAACGCCCTGCGCTACGGCCTCACTGGCGATCACATCGACGCTCAAGAGGCGCTGCGCATCGGCTTGGTCGTCAAAGTTGTGCCGCAAGATCAGCTGATCGACGAATGCTTCAAGATCGTCGAAAGGATCGCCAAGGTGCCGCCGGAAACGGTGAAGATCAATTTGCAAATCGCGACCATGGGACTCGACATGATGGGCCTGCGCGACGCCTTGACCTTCGACAGTCAAATGTCCGCCCCGGCCCACGTCATGTTGCGCGAAGAATTGCGCAAGCCATTGGATGACGCGCGCGCCAACAAAGGCATTCGCGACTATTTGCAGATGCGCGACGGCCCGTTCCAACCGGAGCCGTTCGGACCGAGAGCGAAGAAGAAGGCTTGAGGCGCGAGGCTTGAGGCAACAGCTATAGGTATCGGGCAAGGTGCAACAGTAAGAGAAGGACGAGGATACGATGGCGGACTACAAAAACATCCTTTATCAAAAACAGCGCAAAGGGGTGCTCATCACGCTCAACCGGCCCAAAGAGCTCAACGCGCTCAACGAGGCGATGATGAGCGAGATCGATCAGGCGCTGGCCGTGGCGGAATCCGATCCGGAGATCCGGGCGATCGTTATCACCGGCGCCGGCGATGCCTTTTCCGTCGGTGAAGATCTCAGCGGCGATGACGCGGAAACGGCTTGGCCCTACGGCATACCAACGGGCACATCGCTCAATGCGACCTACAACAAATTCCGCGACGCCGACCGAAAAGATATTCTCGGACGGCAACTCTATCGCTGGCAGTATCCAAAACCGATTGTCGCCGCCGTCAGCGGCTGGTGTCTGGGCGCTGCCTCGTCGCTGGCGCTCACCTGCCCTATAACGATTGCCGCGGACGACGCGGTTTTCGGTCAGCCGCAGGTCCGTCATGCCGCCAACACGGATTTTATCTGGGTTGTGCTGGCCGGATTCAAAAACGCGCTGCGCTACTCGCTTACCGGCGATCATGTCGATGCCCAGGAGGCGCTACGCATCGGCCTGATCAATCAAGTCGTTCCCAAGGCGGACTTGCTGGAAACCTGTTTCAAGTTCGTCGAACGCGTCGCTCACGTGCCACCCGAGACGGTCAAGATCAACCTGCATATTTCCACGCAAGGCCTCGAAATGATGGGCCTGCGCAAAGCCTGGATGGTGAATGCTGAATTGGCCTCCATGGCCCGCCTGACCAAGCGCGAAGAGTTCAATAAACGTTTGGAAGAAGCGAAAAAGAGCGGCGGGCTGGAGGCGTTCCTGAAAGAGCGCGACGCGCCCTTTCAACCCGAACCGTTCGGACCCAAGGCGAAGGGAAAAACGGAGTAATGGAGGATTGGAGAAATGGAGTGATGGATGAAAAATTCCGAACCAATACTCCAACACTCCATCACTCCAATTCCGGAGGGCATAAGAAAACAAGACCCGATTTCGGAGGAGTCGCCATGAACGACGCAACCGCCAAACTCGATCCTGAGACGCAGCCACCACTGGTGCGGGTCGACATGTATCAACGGTGGCGCGACCGAGAGGGAGCGCCGCTCGTCGGCGGCGTTTACATCAAAGACATGAAGGCCGTGGAAGTGGGCCCGTGGCCGCGCAAGGGCGACGGCGTCAAAGGCGCGCTTTGCTACCTCGACGGCGACGACGAGGGCGACGAGCATATCGTCGAGTTGCCTCCCGGGGGCGCCACCGCACCGCTCAGGCACATGTATACCGAGGCGATCTACGTCGTCTCGGGACATGGCTCCGCGTCGGTGTGGCGCGATAATAGCGCGAAGCAAACTTTCGAATGGGGGCCCGGCAGTTATTTCGTTTTGCCGACGAATGGCTGGCACCAGTTCTTCAACGCCAGCCTATCGCGCGCCGCGCGCTGGTTTTCCGTCACCGACCTGCCGCAGCTTCTGCGCCAGTGGGCCAGCGAGGACTTTATTTTCAATAACCCCTACGACTTCGTCGACCGCTATCGCGGCGAGCCCGATCATTTCAGCGCCGAGGCCAAGCTCTACCGCGGCCGGGTTTGGGAAACCAATTTCATTCCCGACATCAAGAAACTGCCGCTCTACGAGTGGAAGAGCCGCGGCGGAGGCGGCACCAACGCTTTCATGGTCATGGGCGCCGGCATGATGGAGTCCCATGTGTCGCGCTTCGAATCCGGCCACTACAAAAAAGCCCACCGCCACGGACCCGGCGCGCATCTGTACATTACCGAAGGCGAAGGCTACGTGCTGACGCAGCGCGGCAACGAGCCGCGCATCCGCTGCGACTGGCAAGAGGGCAGCCTCTATCTTTCCGGCGCGGGCGAAGGTCAGTGGCTGCACCAGCACTTCAATGTCGGCGCCACGCCGGCGACCTACCTGGTGCTGAACCAGGGGCTGTCGAGGAAATACGCGGTCAATCGCTGGCAGGCCCATCAATCCACGGTGCTGCGCAGCGGCGAAGTCAGTGGCAAGAAAGGCGGCTACCAAACCGAATACGAAGACGAAGATCCCGAGATTCACCGTCTCTTCGAGGATGAGCTGCGCAAACGCAACATCACCTGTAAAATGAAAAACATGGTACCCTGGTGCACCGGCGAGCCCGGCGCCGAGGCGGCCAAAGCGAACTTCCCCGACGAGCACGGAGCGTTCGGATAAACGAAACCAACGTTCAAGCTTCCACGTTCAAGAGTTCAAGGTGTGGGACAGGGACGTTGAACCTTGAACTGACCGGTGCGAAGGAATCCATGCACGACCTGGCCCATGACCACGATCACGACGACCCAGAGTCCGGCGCTGAGGAAGAACATCCGCTGTGGAAGCTCGACACGATCACCCTCACCAGCGTTGGCATCGACGTCGGCACGGCGACTTCGCAGATTATTTTCTCTCGTCTAGTGCTGCGCCGCCTCGGACGGGAATTGTCGAGCCGCTTTGCGGTGACTGAACGTCGGACCCTCTACCTTTCCCCTATTCATTTCACGCCTTATGCAGCCGGCCGGGAACGGATCGACGATCAAGCGCTCGGCCGCCTGGTCGACGGCGCGTACAGAGAAGCCGGCCTCAGTCCGGAGCAAGTAGACACCGGCGCGATCATTCTAACCGGCGAAGCGATCCGGCGTGCTAACGCTCGCGCCATCGCCGACTTATTCGCCGCGCAGCGGGGCAATTTCGTTTGCGCCAGCGCCGGCCACAACTTCGAAGCGCTGCTTGCGGCCCATGGCTCCGGAGCGGTCGCCCTTTCCGCCGAACGTCAATGCAGGGTTCTCAACATCGATATCGGCGGCGGCACGACCAAACTCGCTTTGGCAGAGTGCGGACAGGTCCTGAGCAGCGCGGCTTTTCACGTCGGCGGCCGGTTGCTCGCGACGGACGAGAATGGCATCGTCTTGGTTCTGGAACCCGGCGGACAGTCGCTGGCGCGCCGGGTGGGATACGATTGGAAGGCGGGCGATCACGTCAGCACAGAGGCGATGGAAAAACTCGCGAGCTACATGGCCGAAGCGGTTCTCGCCCTCGCTCAGCAAGAAAACCCTGCGCCGGAATTCGACAGGCTTTGGCTGACCCCGCCGCTCGGTGGCGCCAAGAGCTACGACGCCGTCGTTTTTTCCGGCGGCGTGGGCGAATTCGTTTACGGCAAAGAGTCCAGCTCTTTTGGCGATCTCGGCGCGCCGCTGGGAAAAGCGCTTCGGCGCCGGATCGGCAGCGGCGCGCTGGCCTGGCCGCTCGCGCCCGCGCGAGAATGCATCCGCGCCACGGTCATGGGCGCCGCCCAGCACACGATTCAGGTGAGCGGCAACACGATTTACCGTTCCAACGATGCATTGCTGCCGCGGAAAAACCTCCAGGCGTTGCGCCCCGCCGTCGATTTGAGCACGGATATCGATCCGCCGGCGCTCGCCGAGGCGATCGCGAGTCATTTCAAATCTTTCGACTTGACTGAAGGAGACGCCGAAGTCGCATTGGTGTTTCGTTGGGGCGGGCCGCCCGCGGCCGCGCGCATCGCCGCATTCTGCCGCGGCTTGATGGAAGGTCTGTCTCACACGATGATGAACCAGCGGCCGATCTACCTCGTCTTCGACCAGGATTTGGCCGGGCTGGTCGGCACCATCCTGAAAAACGATTTCGATCTCAAGAACGATATCCTCGCAATTGACGGCGTCACGCTCCGCGATTTCGACTTCATCGACCTCGGCACAGTGCTCGAACCCTCGGGCACCGTCCCCGTCACCATCAAATCCCTGGTATTCCAGTTCTGAACCGATGATGACCGATCGAGCCGCGAACAATTCCATTTCGCTTCCTAGAATTCACGTTCGTCATTTCTCGAACGGCGTGATCGATGCCGCCGATCCATCGCGCGTCATCGCCGAGTTGGATAAGAGCTGGTTTATCAAGACCCTCTCTGTCAGCACGCCGTAGACTGGAAATGAAAATTGGGCTATGGACAACTGGAGTGATGGACAGCATTCACCCAATATTCCACTACTCCTACATTGCATCACCCCGATCTCTACTGGGAGGACGACATGAGCAACATCAGCGGTAAGTACGCCGTCGTCGGCGTGGCCGAGACCAAAGTCGGCAAACGGCCCGATGCCAGCACCCATTCGCTCCATCTCGAATGCATCAAGGCCTGCCTGGACGACGCGGGCATCAAAGCATCCGAGGTTGACGGCTTCCTCACCAATCAGCCGCTCAACGATGCGCACCGCAGTTACGCCGTCCGCATGGCCAACATGGCGCGCATGCAGCCGAACTACGCCACCGACCTGGCGCTCGGCGGCGCCACGCCGATCGCCATGGTGCAGAACGCGGTCATGGCCATCGAGGCCGGCATGGCGCACACTGTCCTGTGCGTGCACGCGCGCAAGCGCGCCACGCCTGATCCTTCGCCGGGAAACCCGATTCGCCACGGCGACGAGCACTGGGAAGAACCTTGGGGCCATTTCTCCGCCGTCGCCAACCACGCCTTCGCCGCCCAACGCCATAGGTATGAATTCGGCACCACCAGCGAAGATCTCGCCCACGTCGCCGTCGCCACGCGCAAGCACGCCTGCTTGAACAACAACGCCACCATGCGCAAACCGATGACCATCGCCGATCATCAGGCTTCGCGCTTTATCTGCGAACCTTTGCGCCTGTTCGATTGCGCGCTGGAATCCGACGGCGGCGGCGCGGTGATCGTGACCAGCGCCGAGCGCGCGCGCGACTTTCCGAAAAAACCGGTGACCATACTCGGTATGGGCCAGCACCATCCCCACTTCAGTCTGATGGACGCGCCGAGCCTCACGACTCTGGGCGGTAAAAAATCCTCGGAGCTCGCCTACAGGATGGCCGGGCTTGCGCCGAAGGACATGAACTTCGCCGAGATCTACGACTGCTTCACGATCACGACGATGATCACGTTGGAAGACTACGGTTTTTGCAAAAAGGGCGAAGGCAAAGACTTCGTCAAGAATGGCCGCATCGAAGTCGGCGGCGAGCTGCCGGTGAACACCCACGGCGGGCTGCTCTCACAGGCGCATATCGAAGGCATGCTTCACGTCACCGAAGCCGTGCGCCAACTGCGCGGCAACGAAGTGGAACCGGAGCGTCAGGTTAAAAACGCCAACGCCGGCATCGTCAGCGGCCACGGCGGCAGCCTGTGTATGCACGCAAGCTTAATTTTGGGGGCACTATGAGCGAGACCAGCGACAACCGCGGCAGACCCGTAAGAAAAGTTCGACCCTTTCTCGAAGAGCTCGAAGCCAAGCCCTTCTGGGCCCATCTGCGCGAGCACAAGCTCACCGCCCAGCGCTGCAAAGCCTGCGGCAAGTTCTTCACGTACCCGCCGCAGGGCTCCTGCCCGCACTGCCTCTCGCCTGATTTCGAATGGGTCGAGCTCAGCGGCAAAGGCAAAGTCTACTCCTTCGTCACCTACCACCGCGCCTGGCATCCATCCTACCAAGACAAGGTGCCCTACAACGTTTCTTTGGTGGATCTCGCCGAAGGTCCGCGCTTAATCAGCAACGTCATTGACTGCGCGCCCGATCAAGTGAAGATCGGTATGAACGTGGAAGTCCTCTACGAGGACAACGAGGAGTTTACCCTGCCAAAGTTTCGGCCGGCATAAAATCGCCGGAATGGATGCTAGTAAGAATTTCTCCCTGCGGTCGAAATGACATCACCACAGGTCGCGGATTAGCGTTACTTTATGGCACCTGCTTTCTTTAGTTCCTCAATCCGCTCCGCGCTCAAGCCCAAGATTTTTCCAAAGACCTGGTCATTGTTGGCACCGATCCAAGGCGCCGGGCGGGCGGCGTCGGCTTTCGAAAACGAAGGGATACCCGGCAAGCCGTGGTGCGTGATTTTCCCCCACGGCCGAGCTTCGGTTTCGACGATGTGGCCGCGGGCGCGCAGGTGAATGTCGTAGAACAGCTCCTCACCCGACGACGGAATACCGGCTGCAACGCCGGCTTCCTGGAGCAACCGAAACACCTGCTTGACCGTATATTTGTGGGTCCACTCCGAAAGTTTTCGGTCAAGCTCGTCGCGGTGCTCTTTTCGCCCCGCTTTGGCGGCAAATTTAGCATCCGCCGCCCAGGATGACTTGCCGATTAGATTGACCATGTTTCGCCATTCGTCGTCGCCCGCGCAAGCTATGATGATCCAGTTGTCGTCGCCCGCGCAGGGATAGCAACCGTACGGCAAATAGGGTTCGCCGAGAATCTCACCATAACCCATGGCGTCCCATTCGTTGCCATTGACCGTGTAGTCTAGAATAGCCGGTCCCATCATCGAGCCCTGCGCTTCGAGCATTCCGGCCTCGATGAATTGCCCTCTTCCCGTACGCGTCTGATATTCGAGCGCGGCGAGCACGCCGAGCGCCATCGTCACCGAGCCGACGCGGTCCGGCCAGGCGATCTTGCAACGGGTTTCCATCGGCGAATCCGGATAGCCCCAGAGACGCATGATCCCGGTGTAAGCGAGGAGCTGCCAACCCCAGGCGACCCAGGACTTGAGCGGACCGGTGAGTCCCCAACCAGGCATGACCGCTTGCACGATGCCGGGGTTGATTTGTTGTAAGACATCGAAACTAAAGCCGAGACGCTCCAGCACGCCGGAGCTAAAATTGTCGACGACCACATCCGACTTCGCGACCAGTTGCTTGAACAACTCCTTGCCGTCGGCATGGCGCAGGTTGATCGTACAGCCGAGCTTGGCGCGGTTCATACAGGCGTGCACCGCGGCCTCGCGCTCCTTGCTCGGCACCACCGCAGACTCGATCTTCACCACTTCCATGCCGTAGTAGGCTAGCAGCTCGGTCCCCAGCGGTCCTGCATACTGCTGCGTCAGATCGGCCATGCGCAAACCGGCGAGCATCGGACGGCGTGCCGAAACGTCATTTTTGTTTTTCGGTACATTGTTAAGCTTCCCTTGAAGTTCACCAAGAATTTCCTCTCGATGCTGATCCTGCAGCGGCGCGGCGCGGCGCACGCGCATCGGCGTGAGCGACAGCCGCATGGGCGCACCCGGCGCTTTGTACTTGCCGATCACGGGATGGTCGATCTCTTGAAACCACTCGCGCTCTAAATTCTGCTCACAATTGACGAATTCACCGATCGTGTTGAGCGGCGCTGCGGCGAGATGGCGTGATTGCGCTTCGCTAGCAAAATCATCGGCGTTGAATTGGCCGATGAAATCGGCGAACGCCTGGGCGACATCATCGGCATGCTCGTCGCGGTATCTGGGATTTTCCCACTTGGGACCGGCGAGAGACTTGTCGGTCATCCAATTCTGCGCGAACTCCTTCCACATATGCGGCATGTTGGTGGTGAAGTGCACGTAGCGGCCGTCCTTGCAGCGGTAGATATTCGTCCCCGCACCGCCGTAGGCTTTGCCGCCGGGACGGCGCTCGAGCCGGTTCTCGCGGCTGTAGCGCGCGATGGAGCTACTGTTGGCAAACGTAAGCGCTTCCTGCAGCGACATGTCGATGCGCTGGCCGGCGCCGGTCGCGCGCCCATGGCGAATCCCGGCAAGCGCCAGCATCGCAGCCATGGCGCCAGCCATCTGGTAAGCGAGATGGCTCGGCGCCGTGCATTGCCCCTTGGTGTTGTCGCCCTGGCCGAAAAGAAATCCGCCGGTCGCGTTGGCGATGGCGTCGCTGCCTTTGTAACGGCGGTACGGTCCGGTCCTGCCGAACGGCGTGATCGAGACCACGACCAAATGCGAAAACTCTTCGCTGAAGCTTTGATCGGTGAAACCAAACTGATCGAGATAGCCGAGCGCCGTCGCCTCGAGCAGAAGATTCGCCGATGCCAGCAACTTGGCGAAGATCTCGCGATCCGATGCATGCCCAAGATCGAGCGCAATACTGCGCTTGCCGGTGTTCGCATGCATGAACGTCAAACTGCGCTCGGGATGTTCGATGTTGCCGGCGAAGGGCGGCAGCAGCCGATTAGGATCACCACCGGGCGGCTCCACTTTGATCACGTCGGCGCCGAGATCGGCGAGCCAGCGGCTCGCGTAGGAGGCCGGAATATCGCCGAGCTCGATGACCCGAAGATGACCCAACGCCCGATCGTCGGGATGAGTATCTGCCAATTTATCCCCTTTCCCTTAGGTCCGAAGAATATTTATTTACCACGAAGCTCGCAAAGAGCACGAAGTTTTACGAGTTTAGACTTCCGAATACTTCTTGTGTTCTTCGTGGTGCGGTTTTTCTACCGGGTTTACTTGCTTAGATCGACGAGGACCCGCCCGCGTACCGCGCCTTTGAGAATCGCGTCGATCTCCGGGTTCAATTCTTCCAGGGAGACTTCCCTGACGATGCTTGAAAGATCGATCTTCCATTCGCCGGCCAGCTTGCTCCACGCCATTTGGCGCGCGCGCATGGGAATCTCCACGGAATCGACACCGAGCAAGCTCACGCCGCGCAGGATAAACGGAAAGACGTTGACGTTGAGCTCGTGCGACATGGCATTGCCGCAGGCTGCCACCAGACCGCCATATTTGGCCGTCTTGAGCGCCGTCGCCAAAATATTGCCGCCGACGGTGTCGACGACGCCGGCCCAACGCGGCTTTTGCAGCGGACGTCCGGAAGTGTCGCTGGCTTCGTCGCGCGAGATAATCGATTTGGCTCCCAGGTTCTTGAGAAAATCATGCTCGCTCGCCTTGCCCGTCGCGGCAACGACGTTAAAGCCGAGTTTGCCGAGGATCGCCACCGCCACGCTGCCGACGCCGCCAGTGGCGCCGGTCACCAGGACCTCGCCGGAATCTTTGGTCAAGCCGCTCGCCATCAAGCGAATGAGGCACAGGGCCGCCGTGAGACCCGCAGTGCCGTAACCCATGCTGTCTTTGAGCGACAAGCCTTGCGGCAGTTTGGTCGCCCAAAGCGCCGGCACGCTGATGTACTGTCCGAAGCCGCCCGACGTGTTCATGCCGAGATCGAATCCAGTGACCGCCACCTGATCGCCGACCCCAAATAGTTTTGTCGTCGAGTCCGCCACCACGCCGGCAGCGTCGACGCCCGGCGTGTGCGGATACTTTCTCGTGACCCCCTTGTTGCCGGTGGCCGACAAGGCGTCTTTGTAATTGAGCGAAGAGTACTTCACTTCGATGATCAACTCCCCCGCCGGCAAATCGCTCAACGCTCGTTGCGTGATTTCGCGCACAAAAGTTTTTTCCGCCGTCTCCGAAACCACCATCGCCTTGAAACTCTGCGGTAAAGTCATGCGTTCACTCCTAATCTTTTAAAATAATTGTTTCTTCCAGCGGTATCCAATCGAGGGGCAAACTGTCAAGGGCCGGGCCACGGATCCACTACTATTTCCGGCCTGCGCCTTGCGCGTTGATTTTGCAAAGAGGGGAAGAGGAGTTGGAATTGTTTAAACCCCAACGTTCCCGATGCTTGCAATAGCCAAACCATTCGGGGCAAATAGGTTTGGAGGAATGATCTATGGCAACCGAACCAGGAGCGGGACTCGCGGGCATCATCGCCGGGCACACGGCGATCGCGACGGTCGGCAAGGAAGGCAAAGGGCTGACCTATCGCGGTTATTCGATCGACGATCTGGCCGAGCATTCGACGTTCGAAGAAGTCGCTTACTTGCTCATCTCCGGTCGATTGCCCAAGCAAGCCGAGCTCGATGAATACAAATCGAAGCTCCGTGCTTTGCGCGGCTTGCCCGCGGCGCTGAAGACGGTTTTGGAATTGATCCCGCGCAGTACCCATCCGATGGACGTCATGCGCACCGGCTGCTCGATGCTCGGCACACTGGAACCCGAAGGACCCGGCCACGATCAGATCGCCGTGGCCAACCGGCTCACCGCCTGCTTCCCCGCGATGTTGCTTTACTGGCACCACTTCCACCAACAGGGACGCCGCGTCGATACCGAGACCGACGACGACAGCACCGCCGGCCAATTTTTGCATCTATTGCACGGCAAGAAACCCGACGAGCTGCACCGGCGCGCCCTCGACGTGTCGCTGATTCTCTACGCCGAACATGAGTTCAATGCCTCGACGTTCACGGCGCGGACCATCGTCTCCACCCTGCCCGACTTTTACTCGGCGGTGACCGGCGGCATCGGCGCGCTGCGCGGTCCGCTGCACGGCGGCGCCAACGAGGCCGCCATGGAGTTGATCGAGCAGTTTGCGAATCCCGACGACGCGGAAAAAGGTCTGATGGATATGCTTGCCGCCAAACAATTGATTATGGGATTCGGCCACCGCGTGTACAAGGTCTCCGACCCGCGTTCGGATGTGATCAAGCCCTGGTCGAAAAAACTCGGCGAAGCCCAGGACGACAAGCGACTTTTTGCGATCTCCGAGCGCATCGAGCAAGTGATGCGGCGTGAGAAAAAAATGTTTCCCAATCTCGATTTCTATAGCGCCAGCGCGTACCATTTCTGCGGCATTCCGACGGCCATGTTCACGCCGATCTTCGTGATCTCGCGCATCACCGGGTGGTCGGCGCATATCCTCGAGCAGCGTGCCGACAATCGCTTGATCCGGCCCAACGCCGATTACGTCGGCCCAGAACCGCGCCTCTTCGTGCCGGTGGAGAAAAGATAACAGCCGTTCAAGGTTGGTTCAAAAGTTCAATCGCCCTCGTCCAACCTTGAACTCTTCGAGAAACAAAATGAGCGATTCAGTTTCAAATATTCGCCCGGCACCGGACGAAATTCTCGTCGAGCTGGCGGAATATGCGGCAAATTATGTTTCGACCAGCCGCGAAGCCATCGACACCGCGCGTTACAATCTTATGGACACGCTCGGCTGCGGCCTGCTCGCGCTTCGCTATCCTGAGTGCACCAAACTGCTGGGGCCTGTGGTTCCCGGCGCCACATTGAAAAATGGCGCCCGCGTCCCCGGCACGGCTTGGCAGCTCGATCCGGTGCAGGCCGCGTTTAATATCGGCGCGGCGATTCGCTGGCTTGACTTCAACGACGCCTGGCTCGCCGCCGAATGGGGCCACCCGTCAGACAATCTCGGCGGCATCCTGGCGCTGGCGGACTATTTAACTCGCGCCGGAGAGAAATTATTGACGGTCAACGATGTGCTGCAGTCGATGATTAAAGCACACGAGATGCAGGGAATCTTGGCATTGGAGAATAGTTTCAATCGCGTCGGTCTCGACCATGTTTTACTCGTTCGGGTTGCCACCGCCGCCGTAACCACCGCCATGCTCGGGGGCACGCAAAAACAGATCATCAATGCGCTGTCCAACGCCTGGACCGATGGCGGCGCGCTACGCGTTTATCGCCACGCGCCCAACACCGGACCGCGCAAGTCCTGGGCTGCGGGGGATGCCACCAGTCGCGGCGTGCGCCTGGCGCTCATGGCGATGCAAGGAGAAATGGGTTATCCGTCGGCATTGACGGCTAAGCAGTGGGGCTACTACGACGTCTTGTTCAAGGGCAAACCGTTCAGCCTTGGCCGCCCCTTCGGTTCCTATGTCATGGAAAACGTGCTGTTCAAAATTTCTTTTCCTGCCGAATTTCACGCGCAGACCGCCGTGGAGTGCGCCCTTCAGCTGTACGATCGGGTCAAAGGGCGATTGGATGAGATCGACAAAGTCACGATCACCACGCAGGAATCCGCGATCCGGATCATCGACAAATCCGGCCCGCTGGACAATCCCGCCGACCGTGATCATTGCATCCAGTACATGACCGCCATCGGTTTGATCTTCGGCGAATTGACCGCCGACCACTACCAAGATGAAGTCGCCAAAGACTCGCGCATCGATGCCTTGCGCGCAAAAATAATCTGCGTCGAGGATCGGCAGTATTCGAGGGATTATCTCGACCCGAATAAGCGCTCCATCGCCAATGCCGTGCAGGTATTTTTTAAAGATCAATCAAGCACGGAAAAAGTTGCCGTCGAGTATCCCATCGGTCATCGACGCCGGCGCGCGGAAGGCATACCACTCCTGGTAAGAAAATTTGAAACCAACCTGGCGTCGCGCTTTGCGCCAGAGCAATGCGAAACAATCCTGCGCCTATGCGCCGATGCCGAGGCCCTTGGCGCAACCCCGATCGACAAGTTCACCGATCAGTTCGCGAAATCAGGCTAGGGCCTGGCGCGCAAAACAAAATTTAACAATAATCCGAGGTATCCCATGAACCAGCGCCAGACGCTAAAAACATTGCTCCAAAGGGAGAAACTTTTGGTCGCGCCGGGCTGCTTCGACGGTCTGTCGGCGCGCCTGGTCGAACAAGCCGGCTTCGAGGCCGCCTATTTGAGCGGCGGCGCGGTAGCGCGCAGCATGGGCATACCCGACATCGGTTTGGTCACTATGTCAGAGACTATCGAACGCGCGGCCCAGGTGGTTTCCGCGGTTAAACTCCCGATCATCGCCGATGCCGACACCGGTTACGGCAACGCAACCAATCTTGTCCGAACCGTGCGCGAGTTCGAACGGGTCGGCGTCGCGGCGATCCATATTGAAGACCAGATCACGCCCAAACGCTGCGGTCACCTCGACGGCAAGGAAGTCATCCCTTTGGCGGAGATGGAGCAGAAACTGGCGGCGGCGCTGGCCGCGCGTAGCGATAGCGAATTCTGCATCATCGCGCGCACCGACGCGCGCGGCGTCAACGGTTTTGACGATGCCATCGAACGCGCGCGGCACTTCGCCAAACTGGGCGTCGACGCGATCTTCGTCGAAGCACCCCAATCGGAGGAAGAGCTGGCGGAAATCCCTCGCCGCCTACCCGGTATTCCGCTCCTGGTGAACGTGTTCAAAGGCGGCAAGACGCCGATGCTGCCGATGGAGCGCTTGCAGCAAATGGGTTATCGCATCGCCATTTATCCCTCGGAAACCCAGAGGGCGGCGATTCATGCCATGCACACCGCCCTGACCACGCTCAAGCGCGAAGGCACAACGGAATCGATCGATGCGGCGCTGACCACGTTCAAGGAACGCGACCGCGTCGTCGGTTTGGAGGAATGGCAGGAAATCGAGAAAGCATACTTGGCCGTCGATCCGAACAGTCATTAGCGGAGACCGAAGTTTGCTCTCATTGATCATCGATCCTTCATCCCTCCGCCTCCATCGTTAAGCAAACAGGAGATTGACCCATGGATTTCAACGTCATTGAAACCACGATCGAAAACATTCACGCCGCCTACCACTCGGGCGCGCTCACCTGCCGCCGGCTGGTGCAAATGTATCTGGATCGTATCGACGCCTACGACAAGAACGGTCCATCCCTCAACGCGATCATTTCGATTAACTCCGAGGCGCTCAAAGAAGCGGATCGCCTCGATGCTGCCTTCAAGTCCTCCGGCTTGGTCGGACCTCTGCACGGCATTCCGATCATCCTAAAAGATCAAGCCGACGTCGCCGGCATGCCGACGACCTTGGGCTCGATTCTGTTCAAAAACTATTACCCAGACCGCGATGCTTTCGTCGTGAACAGACTCAAAAAGGCCGGAGCGATCATCCTGGCCAAGGCCACGCTCGGCGAATTGGGCGGCGGCGATACCCATGGCTCGCTGTTTGGCTCGACCAAAAACCCCTATGACCTCGAGCGCACCGCCGGCGGCTCTTCGGGCGGCCCCGGCGCCAGCGTGTCGGCTAACTTCTGCACCGTGGCGGTCGGCCAGGAAGGCTTTGCTTCGATCCGCCGGCCATCGACCTGGAACTGTGTCGTGGGCATGCGTCCGACCGCCGGCCTAGTCAGTCGCTCCGGAGTTTACGCCGGTTGGCCGTCGGTCAACGGATCGCTGGGACCGATGGCGCGCACGGTCACCGACTTGGGGAAGTTGTTGGACGTGATGGCGGGCTATGACCCGGACGACCCGGTGACCGCCCGGGGAGTTGGCCGTAAACCGGAGAGCTTCGCAAAGTTTCTCGATAAAGATGGCCTCAAGGCCAAACGGATCGGCATTCTGCGCCAGTCCATGGGCTACGACGCGGAGCCGGGCTCCGATGATTTCAACAAAATCACCGAGGTCTTCGACCAAGCTGTCGCCGACTTGAAGCGCGCCGGCGCTGATATCGTCGATCCGGTCACCCTTCCCGACCTAAAATCGCTCCTGGCCAAACGCGCTACAAATCTTCACGACGAAGAAGAGTCGTTCAAGGTTTGGATGAACCGCAGTAAAAAGCCGCCCTACCGCTCGCGCCAAGAAGCGATGAGCACACCGGAGTTTCACGAAGTCATCAAACGCTCGCGCGACCGCTGGACCAAAGTCGCGAGCGACGAGACCCACTACGAGTATCTCAAGGCGCGCGAAGAGCTCCTGGTCAATCTGCTGCAAGTGATGGCCGACCACCGGCTCGATGCCATTGTGCACAAAGCCGTGGAGCATCAACCGACCTTGATCAAGGACGGCCTCAATCCGCCCTACGTCGACCAGAAAGGCGCGCCGCATATCAATACATTTTTGGTTTATGTTCCGTCCATCGTGGTTCCGGCGGGCTTTACCCGGGACCAGCTGCCGGCCGGGATCACGTTTTTGGGCCGTCCCTACGACGACGCGAACCTGATCAAATTCGCTTATGCCTATGAACAATCCACTCGCCACCGCAAGCCGCCGCCGAGCGTGACGCCATTGTGACCGCGGCGATGCTGCGCTATAAAGCTGCGTGGATGGCTATTGCGCCGGCTGTCACAAATGCCGATCACGTCATGATGATCAAAACTCTGCTGCTGTTCTTCTTAGCGCTTTCCTTGGCCACCCAGGGCGCCACCATTTATATTCAAATCGACAACGACCATGCCCTGACCGCCCTGGTGAACACCAACCGCGATGTTCATGTCAAAAATAACGACTTCGACGACGATCAGCGCGGCGCCAAGCCCCATGCCGCCGCGCTCTTAACTTTACCGTTCCGGCAAAGAGCCGCTGCAAAATCTACTCGTAAGAATACCCGGGCGCCATTTTCCGCAACCCACCGGCCGCTATTTAAGCTCAAGACCGCCTTTCTCATTTAAAAGACCCGTTTCCTAGACGTCCTACTCGATCCAACTGTCGTCGCGGCAGCGACCCCGAGCGACCTCGGGGTCATGCTCCTCGGCATTAAAGTCATTTCAATTTGGCAAGCGCTCAGCGCTTTAAGAGGAAATAGAGATGGAAGATTTTCCAATTTGGCTAAAGCTCATGATTTGGGGAACCATCGGCCTGACGGTCGGCTACGCCGTTTGGGGCATGATCATGTCGTTCACCCAGCCGTAATAGTGACCCACGCCGGAAGCGGATGTCGGCACAAGCACCGCACCGCTTCCGGTTTTCCTTTTGCAACCGCGAACACGATCTTGCTGAATTTTTTCATCTATTCTCTCCCTGGCACGAAGCGCAAGCCAATGCTAGAGATGGGCCAATCCAAAAATCGTAGCGGAGGGAAATCCATGAAGTTTTATCGACTCTACGCCGGCGCCGACGGCCAGTCTCATTTCGAGCCGCTCGACTCGAGCAAGACATCGGAATTTTTTAACCAAACTCGAGAGGCAAAGGGATTGTTGTTCAGAAACGACTTCGCGCCGCATATCGTCAACTTCCACCGAGCGCCGCACCGCCGCTGGGTGATCACCCTGGCCGGCAGCGTCGACATCGGCCTGGGCGGCGGCAGTACAATGACTTTTTGCCCCGGCGACGTATTCCTGGCCGAAGACACGGAGGGGCGGGGCCACACGGCGACGCCGCACGATTGGGTGCGAGCGTATGTCGATCTGGAGCCGGCAAAAGTCAGAAATCAGTGAATAAAAAACCAGGTTGGAGTGCTGGAGTGTTGCATTATTTTTCAAACCCAGCACTCCAGTACTCCAATACTCCAATTCAGACGCTGATTAGCAGCACCTCGGGATCACTCGATTATGAAGCAAAGCGAAACTTCCCGCCCCATCCGCTTCGTCGACACCACCCTGCGCGACGGCCACCTGAGCCTATGGGCGTCGAACATGCGCACCGCCATGATGCTGCCGGTCGCCGAACGCTTCGAGCGCGCCGGGTTCGAGGCGATCGAAATCATGTCGTCGGCTTTTTACAAAAAATGCGTGCGCGATCTCAAAGACGATCCCTGGGAGCGCATCCGGCAGCTGAGAAAACTGATTCCGCGCACGCCGCTGCGCTCGATCCGCAGCCGCTCCATGCTCGCCTTCCAGATCACGCCACCGGCGATCGCCGATCTTTGGCTCGAACGGCTGGCGGCCAACGGCATCGACGAACTGCGAACTTCGGACCCGTCGAACACGCCGCTCTACTGGCGGGAAGCCGTCGGCGCCGCCAAGCGCGCGGGTCTGAAGACGATATTGAACATCATCTATTCGATTTCGCCCAAACATAGCGACGAGTACTTCGTTCAAAGAGCGCGGGAAGCCGCAAAGCTCGAGGTCGCGCGCATCTGCTTCAAAGACCCCGGCGGCTTGCTCACGCCCGAAACCACGCGCCGGCTGCTGCCTTTGATTTTGCAAGAGGCGAAAGACAAACCGGTCGAGTTCCACACCCACTGCAACACCGGCCTGGGGCCACTCTGTTGTCTTGAAGCGATCAAGCTCGGCATCACTTCGATCAATACGGCGATTCCGCCGCTCGCCGACGGCTCCTCCAATCCGTCGCTGTTTAACGTGGCGATGAATGCCCGGGCCCTCGGTTACCGGACCGAGGTCGACGAGGAAGTTTTGCAACCGGTGCGCGACCATTTCACCGCCATCGCGAAAAAAGCCAATCTGCCGGTCGGCAAGCCGCTCGAATACGACGCTTTCCATCCGATGCATCAAGTGCCGGGCGGAATGATTTCCAATTTTCGTTTTCAACTGGCCAGTCTCGGCAAGCTCGATCAATTGCCGGCGGTGCTTGAAGAAGTTTCGCGAGTGCGCGCCGAGTTCGGCTACCCGATCATGGTCACGCCCTATTCGCAATTTTTCGGCGTGCAAGCCGCGATCAACGTCATGGTCGGCGCGCGCTACCGGGAAGTCACCGACGAAGTGCTGCTCTACGCCCTCGGCTTTTGGGGCGAGGAAGAAGCTCATTCCATCGACGCCAATGTCAAAGATCGGCTGGTCGGCACCGCGCGCGCACGGGAACTCGCCAAGATGAAGCCGCCGGCTCTGTCGATTCAGGAGTTTCGCGCAAAATTCGCTGGCGCCGGTGTCAGCGACGACGATCGGTTGCTGTGCTACTTCGCGGGGGGAGACGCAGTCGTCGTCATGCGCGCAGCCGGCGCGCCGGTCGATTACCCCGGCTCGTCCACATCGCTGATCAACTTGATCGAGCAAATGACCAAGCGCAAACATACGGCCCAGGTCTACATCAAGCGCGACGGCTTCAGCTTGCGTTTGGAACGAAGGAATCCGCCCGTCGGGGCCTGAGCACAAACTTCATCGCCCGCTTCAAAACGAGGGTCTGACGATTTGCTTCCCGCGCGCCCACGGCGTTAGCTAAGATTCATGATTTGGCCGAACGCCATCGGGCGTGCGCTTCTAGGAGTTTTTTTTCTCAGCCTGATCGCCGATGCCAGCGCAGCCCAGACCCCGGCGAGCTGGAGCTGCGCGCCCACGCAAGCGCACTGTCGTTCCATCTTCATCGTTGACAGTACCTGGCACACGGCGATTGTGCTCCGCAGGGAAGATCTCAGCGGCGTCGCCTTGCCGGAACTGGTCGACTTCCCGGCCGCCCGCTTCATTGAATTCAGCTGGGGCGACAAGGACTATTTTCCCGATCCTAACGCCGGTGTTTTGACGGCGATCAAAGCCGCCTTCTGGTCAAGCGGCAGCGTGCTTCACCTGGTTGGCTTTAGGGACAAACTCGAGACGTCCTATCACGGCGCGAAAATTATCGAGCTGCGCTTGTCGGCGCCGGCCTACGCCCGTTTGGTCGAGTATATCGCGCGAAGCTTCGCCCGGCCGAGCGCCGATGGGCGCACGCCGGCGAGCCCGGGCTTGGTTGCCGATAGCCGCTTCTATCCTTCAAATGAAAACTTCAGCCTGACGAATACCTGCAACACCTGGGTCGCCGCCGCCCTACAGTTCGCCGGCCTGCCCGTATCGCCGGGTCTGGTCCTGACCGCGGCCCAGCTTAGCGAGCAGCTCGATGAAATCACCGGGTCCCCTTAGAGCGAAAAATGTTTACGCAAGACTTACCAAGCGAAAGGCCAACCGGCAAATTCCTTCCAGTTTTTCTATTAGATTCCTCAGTTCTACGGAGGATACCAACCCGACTTGCGCGGCACGAGCATTGCGGAGCAGTGAAACAATGGGCAAAATGCTGGGACCCGGTTTGGTTAGCGCGTGATTATGATCATGAAAAATCTTTGTCGGCGCGAGGCTCTGATATTTCTTTTGTTTCTGTCGATCAGTGTTTTTCTACCCGCTTGCCGCTCGACGCCGGTGGCGCCTCCGACCGAGCCAACGGCGGAGATTCCAGAAAGCCAGCGGCCCGAGGACGAAGGCCCCGAGATCGCGATGCCGCCGGCTTCTCCCACCGAAACAGCGCCCAAGCCAGCGCAGGAAATGATCGCCCGCCACCTGCCAGAATCCCGTATCGGCAAGCCGGAGAAAGATCTGGTAGCGCACCGGGTCGAATACAACACTTTGCTGACCTCTCGCGAGAACGAGCGCAGCGAAGCCGCCTGGCGATATCGCACCACGCGCCGGGGAGAAATTGTCGGCTTTGAATTTTCCAACCACGGCGGTAACCGCATTCTGCCGCTGCGCTACGATGCCGCAAGGAACGAATTTTTCACTCGCGACTTTCAATTCCGCTTCGATGAGCGCGCCCGTCAAGACATCCACCTGATGGTCTCGGACTGGGTCGCATCGCGCGACCGGACGTTTCGTTTGAGCGAGCTGATGAATAGCGTGCTGCTGTTTTTTCCGAGAAACTTACTGCCCGCCATCGTCGGTTCGCGGGCGCGAAACATCGTCACCCTGCCCACCGGCGAGGAAGTCGAATTCAACGGCGCAACCCATGAGATCATCGGCGGCGTGCTGTCGGAAACTCCCGTGGATCTCAATCCGGACCGCGCCGCGCGCAAGTTTCCTGGGATTCAATACCTGGGCAAAGGAGTCGTGATCCGGGCCGATGCGCGCGGTACCGACCCGAGAATGGGGACGACCGCGACGATCAGTAACACGGCCATCCCGCAGACTTGCGACAAAGCGGTCGACTGCAATCAGTGTCGGGTGCCGGCGAAAGAACTGTGGGAGCAAAGCGGCGCGACGCGTTTCAAATTCGCCACGGATGCCGATTTCGATCGCTTTTTAATTCCACGCTGCGGCTTCGGCCTGCCGAAAGTCGGCGCCGAGTACACCATCGCGACGTCGCTGCGCTAATCACAGCGACGATGAATTATTATCGCTTCCCTAACGGGTCGACTTGGGATCGACACCGGCGGGCAAGCACCACAGGGTATATTCGTAATAGAGTTGAGTGGTTTTTGCCTGCCTGCCGCCGGACCGCTCGGCACCGGCAGACACCGACGCGCTCACGCCGTCGGCGACAATCGACTGCGACACCGGTTCGCCCGGATACGTCGAAGCTAAGCCATCGATGAGTTTCTTATGCTCTATTCGCAGCGCGGCAATGCATTCCTTGCGCGCATCCACCGCATTGAGCAACTCCCACTTGTCGACGTTGCCTTCGGCGCTCAGACCGCGCGGCGCCCCCTCCACCCGCCGGCTCACCTTGCTATGCTGCCAGAGCAGCCAGGCTGCATCGGCGCTGGCCGCTGTCAGGCCGATCACGATCATGGCCAAGGCGATACTTTTCTTCATGCCTCTCTCCTAAATTCGCTATTCTTTGTCTGCGGCGGCCTATCCCGATCAAACTGCTCGTCGAACGACGTCGAGTCAGTATACTCGCCGGCAGGCGGCGGAGAAAGTACGGCGGCAGATCGATCAGTTGCAATTCCCGGCGAACCCAACTAGGTAAAAGACAAAATCCGCACAAACCACAGGGAGGAATTATGGCGCGAGATTTAGTGATCGATGCCGACGGCCACTGTTATGAACCGGACAGCGAGCTCGCGAAATGGATGCCCAAAGAACTCGCCCACCTGGCGCCTAACCGCGTCACCGACAGCTCCGGTTACGCGCACTTGATGATCGAAGGCCGCCTCGCGGGGCGGCGCCGTTGGGGCGGGGGTGCCGACCGCGGCGAAGTTTTTGCGCCCCACATCGAGCGCAGCCGCCCGGGCATGACCGATCCCTTGAAGCGGCTGCCCGACATGGATGAGGAAGGCATCGACGTCGCGATTATCTTCGGCACTTCCATCGCGTTGATGGTGAACGGCATGGCGGACAAACCGCTCGCCGCCGCGGTGTGCCACGCGGTCAACCGCTGGCTGGTGGAAGAGTATCTCGCCGCCGATCCCAAGCGATTGAAGGGCGTCGGCCTGATTCCCGTGCAAGATCCGCCCGCGGCGGTCAAGGAGTTGGAGTTCCTCGCCAAGCAGCGCGCCATCGTCACGGCCATGCTGCCGACCAACGTCTATGGCATCAACCTCGGCCATCGCATGTTCGACCCGGTCTACGCCGCGGCGCAGGAAATCGGCATGCCGCTGTCGGTTCATCCGCAGACCGAGCACGACGGCCAGTACGGAGTTTGGGGTGTCATGGGCGCCGGCAGCGAGCGCATGGAAAAGTACAGCTACGTGCACATGACTGCTTTCCCCTTCGAGCTGATGATCGCGCTCATGCATATGATCGGCGAGGGCGTGTTCGACCGTTATCCGAAGCTCAAGGTCGCCTGCATGGAAGGCGCCTGCGGCTGGGTGCCGTTCTGGGCCGAGCGCTTGGACGAGCACTTTCACAAGCTTCGCCCGCAGTGGCCGCTGCTCAAACGCAAGCCGTCGGAGATCATCAAGAGTCCCCAAGTGGCTTTCACCTGCGAACCGGAAGAAGCGATTCTCCCCTACGTGCTCGACACCATCGGCATCACCCAGGTGATGTACGCCTCGGATTACCGACATTGGGATTCGGAATTCCCCAACTCGGTGCGCGAGGTGCGCAAGATCCCGAACATGACCGAAGACAAGCTCAGCCACGTGCTCGGCGAGAACGCGCGGAATTGGTTTGGCCTAAAGTCCGAAGATCTTCCGGCCGGATAATTTGTTACCTGCGCGCTGCTAACAAACGGTGAGGGCGGTCAACCGCCCTTACAGTCTCGATCCCCGAACCTTGTGGATTTGTCCGCGTTGCAGCCTTCGCGGTGCGAGTTTGTTTCCCAAACCTTTGCGCCCTTGGCCGCTGCTTGCGGTTTTTTTTCTTTGGTTAATTTCCCTCCTTGCGATTAACGTTTCTCGGGACGGGTTAAACTCCCTCGCCTTCAAATGCAGTGAAAGGTCGTCATGCCGGTGAACGCCGGCATCCAGGTTCGTTTTCGCTTCGGGGTCAAAGTACGGCTGCACTCAGGCTTGCGCCGCAATGCCGGGAACAAGATTTGGCAAACGTGTCGAATTTCCCGGCCACGATTTACAATCCCGTCGCTTTTGCCGACCCGCGGGTTAGTTCTCGAAGCGTCATCGAATTTTCTATGAACCAGCTCAAGCGGGAAACCGAGAATTCAACCAGCCGGTTTCGTGATCGGTGCCGTTTTCTGTTGTCGGCGGGTGGCGGCTTTTGTCTCTTGGAGCGGTCATCTCAACATCAAAAACCGGCGACCAAGCCTTTAAACGACGCCTGTTCTTTAATCTTATGTCGTTCAATCAAGATGTTGCGCCGGTCCGCCCCCTGGCAACGGGACGGTTCGCAGGGCAGCGGCGATTTGCCGTCAGGAACATAAGAGCCTTATAATTATGAGTCAGGAGTTTGCCATGAACAAAATAATGAGGATTTCTGTCGTGTTTTTGGTGTCGATCTCTTGCACAGGCTGCTTCATGACCTCTTTTCTTGTCGAGGGTGGCCTCAAGGAAGGGCGCGACGAAGTATCGGCGTCGTCCGAGCAAGAAACCATTCATGGATCCCTTTATGGTTTTGAATGGTCGAAACGCACACGGAAGAAGAGTCAGGATAATGGCCTGTACAAAGTGGAAGTCAGCACAAATGGTCTGTATTTGATTGCCTCAGTTATAACCCTTGGTTTTTATGTTCCACAGGACGTTCAATGGTGGTTGGTGCAAGAAAAAAGACCCCCAACAAACAACCCTTACGTTCCTAAAAAAAAGACAAATAATGAACCCGCTAATAAATAGAGTTCTGAATAATGAGTATACGAAATTTGATCATCTGTTTTGATGGCACGTGGAATGATGCAAAAAACATGGACGGCGGCGAAAATGCCCCCACCAATGTCTACAAGTTTTATGACGCGTTGGCCTCATCTGTCCAAAACCCACCGACAACCCAAGAAAGATATTATGAGGATGGAGTTGGAACACGCCCCATGGAAGCCATTCCCGGAGGTATTTACGGCTACGGCCTCCCCAAACGTGTACAGGGTGCCTATCGATGGCTCAGCGAACAATTTAACAGCACCCGATTTCCAAGAACGGAGAACAAGGTTGTCATCATCGGTTTTAGCCGGGGTGCTTACACCGCACGCCGCCTGGCCGGCCTGATAAATTTTTGTGGCTTACCCCTGGACCCCAATGATGATGACGATGCGTGGGAGATCTATAGCAGGAAAGACAACAACGGAGCCCAGCACATGCTGCGCTCCGGCCATTGTTATAAAATCCCGATTGAAATGGTGGGTGTTTTCGACACCGTCAAAACCACGCTGGATGCGGATTTTAACGATTCACAATTGAGCAGCAATGTGGTTGCCGGCTTCCATGCCATGGGCATTGACGAAATGCGCGTAGACTTTCCCGTGCTGAAATGGGAACAAGACCCCAGAGTGCTGCAAAAGTGGTTTGCCGGCGTACACTGCGATGTCGGGGGCGGCTATAAACAAAAAGCCCTCTCCGATGTAGTGTTGATGTGGATGATCAATAGGGCCTACGAGCATGGTGTTCAATTCGACGGCAATTACATCGAAAAAAAAATAAAGCCCAACCCCAAGGGCAAGCTTCACAAATCCTACACAGGGATGTGGTTGGCTCGCGGCTCAAAACAACGCAAGATCGACCAGACGGATTTGTTGGATGACAGTGTGAGAATACGACTGACCACGGCCAACTATCATCCCACTAATATTCCCAAGAAACCCAGATTCACAGAGGACTAGATTTCATAAAATTGTCAATTCAAGAAGTTGTCTTGGACCGACCCGGCGGCTCCTCGAATATTTGAAATTACGGTTCGCCGAAAAACTTGACCGCGTTGCCGTAAAGAATCTTGCGCTTTTGGGAATCGATTATGTCCTCGCGGGCAAGAATTTCTTTCGCCGCGTCGTGCCGGCCTTCGCCGTGGGGCAAGTCGGAAGAGTAGAGAATCTGATCCTCGCCAAGCAAATCGATTTCTTGCAACAGCATTCGATCGTCGGCTTCGCCGGCAATAAAAATCCGACCGGACTTTGCCTGCTCTTCGATGGTTTTTTGGGAAAGTCCGTTTTTGATCGGCATCTGACTTCGATCAATCGGCAGATAGTGATCGAGGCGCGGCACCATGTACAAGATCCATTCCGCTCCGAACTCGAGGAACCCGACTTTCAAATTCGGATAACGGTCCAACATGCCGTAGCCGACGATGGCGACAAAGGCCATCATCGCCGGCAGGCTCATGCCGATGCCGTGCGCGGCAAGCAACCCATCACAGACTTCCAGAAACGGCGGATAACTCATTCCCATGTGCACGCAGAGCGGCAGACCCGAACGATGGAGCTCGTCCCATACCGGCGCGAAACTCTTGTCGCAGAGCAGGCGGTCGCCGGCGGTGCCGTAAACCACTGCGGCGGTGGCGCCGAGTCTGGTCATTTCCTCGATAGCGTCAAGCCCTTGCCGCGTATCGCGCAGAGGGAGTAAGCCGGCCCACTTCAGGCGTTTCGGAAAGCTCTGGCATTGCCGGCCAACGTAACGATTATAAGACCGCATAAGCGCCGCTTCAAAACCAGGATCCCGGGTCATGCGCGCATACAGGGTGGTCGGATAAAGCATCTGATGGTCGACGCCCATGAAGTCCATGCTTCCCAGTCGCGCCGCCGGATCCGATAAATCGAAACTGCTCAGTGGAAACGCTTCACTGGTTGGCTTCGCGCCGAACTCTTCGAGCACTCGCGCAGGCTCGTTGCCCGGCTGGCTTCCCGCGCCTAAAGCATGAGGAATGATCTGCCCTTCGACCAACCAACCGTTGGTCCAGCGGCCCATGTCCGATTCATCGTGAACGCGCGTGGGCCGCGGTCGTCGCACCTGGTATTCGCTGGGCAGCGTCTCCCACATGCGCGGGCTCATCATGGTGTGGGCGTCGGCGTCAAAAAGCTTATAACCTTGAAGCATGGTCGCCTCCTTCGAATCTTCTCGCTCGCCATAATCTGCGATCCTTTGTTCTTTCCACCTCACGATTCATTAAACCTGCGCCGATGCGATCGCAAGCCCTTTTCGTGGCGAAGAGACGACCAACAGCTGCGGTTCGTCAACCTCGGTCAACTCGAGCCTCGAGAGATATCCAAACTCGCGACTGTCCAATGTAGAAAACAGTTGCAAACATCCCGCCTATTTGAGGACCGATTTTACCTGGCCTCTAAGATTGCCAGGAAAGACTGTCGAGACCCAAAAGTCCGCCCGGAGACGACGACCATTAAACGGGAGTGTACAAGGAGGGTACGCTCGTCTAGGATGAAGGCTATGCTAGACAACTTCCTGCAGATTCTTCCAGAGGTCATTTTCGACGCCGCCGAGAAATTGGGCGGGCGTTGCACCGGCCGCTTATACGCGCTCAATGCGCTGGAAAACCGTGTGTACGACATCGAGATGGAAGAAGGCCCGCACGTCATCATCAAATTTTACCGCCCCGGCCGCTGGAGCCGCGCCACGATTCAGGCCGAGCACGATTTTCTGAAGGGCCTCGAAGAAAGCGAAATTCCCGTCGTCTGCCCGCTCACCGACGACAACGGACAAAGTATTTTCGAGATCAATGAAGTCATGTTCACCATCTTCCCAAAGCGTCCGGGGCGACTCGAGCCGGAACTGACGACCGAACAGCTCACCCGCCTGGGAAGGTTCATGGCTCGCCTTCATAACGTCGGGGCGATGGTCAAAGCCGCCCCCCGGCTGCGGCTCGATCCGCAAACCTATGGGCGAGACCCATTGAAGTTTTTGAAAGACGGAAACCTCGTTCCGATGGAACTCGCAAGTCGCTTCGAAACGATCGTAACGCAAATTTGCGACTCAATGACTCCTCGTTTCGAGGATGTCGAGTACGTTCTGCTCCACGGCGATTGCCACTCCGGAAATATTTTGTGGAATAGAGATGATCCGTACTTCATCGATTTCGACGACATGCTCTACGCGCCTCCCGTTCAAGACATCTGGATGCTCACGGGCGGAGACGACGACTACGGGAAAGCGCGAAGGGAGATCCTGCTCGAAGCCTACGAACAGATCAGAACTTTCGACATGACGACGATACAGCTCATCGAGCCGTTGCGGGCGCTGCGCATGATTCACTTTTCCGCGTGGGTTGCGCGCCGCTGGGAAGACAGCGCTTTCAAACTGGCATTTCCCGACTTCGGCACCGAGCACTATTGGCAGGAGCAGATCGAAGCGCTCGCGCTGCAATTGGAAAAAGTCCGGTACGCCACGACCGAACTCTACCGTTGAGCCGCAGCCGATGCTTAAGCAAAAGCATTCAATCCCTTCGAGGTTTCGAGAATTCCCGAAGCATGAAAGGACTCCTTCGAATCCTTGAACTTTGAACTTTAAACGCTTGAACCGCCGAAGGCGCTCACGGTGCTTCCTCGACGAACTCGGAACCGCAGGGCCGTCGAGGAAGCACCGTGAGGCTTCTCCCACGGCCCCGAACCATCCAACGGTTTGAACGATTACAGCTTGAGACTTATCCGTTTCTACTCACGCCTCATGCCCCGCGCCTATTCCGTGTACCATGTGGTATGGCGCTCCACGGGCAGGCGCTTGGCCATCGTCTGCTGCTCGGAGTACCCCAAGAAAATGCACGCCACCGGCCGTTCTTTGTCTGTGAGTCCGAGAATTGGGCCAACGAAGTTTTGGTCGATCCAGTCGCCTGTGCTGGGATAGCTGCCCAGTCCTCGCGCGGTCGCGGCGACCAGCAGGTTCTCTATCGCGCACCAGCAGGCCGCATAATTCTCCTGGTCGACGATTTTTTTCTCGTCGCCCACCATGGAAACGATGATCAGAACCGGGGACGAAAAACATTTATCCCGCGCAAATTTGAGAGCCTCTTCGCTCGCCGGCTCACCTTTTTTCTCCGCGGCCCAACGTACTGCCGCCTGTCGGGCTTCGACCAAGCGGTCGCGCCCCGCTCCGGAGAACACGTGGAAACGCCAGGGATGAGTTAATTTGTGGTTGGGCGCCCAGTGAGCGGCGTCGAGCAGCTCCTCGACCCACTCCCGGGGAATCTCGGTGGGAAGGTATTCCTTCACCGAGCGGCGCGTCTTGATTGCGGTGAGCGCATCATCGAGAGGGCGCTCCGTTGTGGTTGCCATGATCCTACCTCCTGAATTTGTACCGATTATATCTAAGAAAAAAGTTTTTTCTAGCCCGAGCAATACCGCCACACCGCGGAGCTGTCAATTCCCTGTCCGTCCGATGAAAATCGTTACTTCCGCTGGCTTGGGCGGCACAGCGGTCGCTGGCGCGCAAAGTGTTCCGGAACGCGCCGCTCGCTCAAACTCAGACCGAGCGGCTCCGTCGGCATGTGGTGGCAACCGGTTTCGGCTCTCAACAAAGGCTAAACCGCTGTCAGGTAATTTTTAATTCCTAGCTGTCAGCTGCGCTTCAACCCGTCGCGCCAGGCGATCGCTTCGAGTTCGACCCGGACAGCGTCCATAACGGGAATCACGGGTCGCGCCTCGAACTCAAAAGCGGGCAACATGGAGCAAAATTTGTGAACCGCCAACGGATCATCGCAATCCAACATCATATACCCACCCCAGTCACCCACTCTTATGACGAACAGCTCGATCTTGAAATTGGCCGGCGCCTTCCATTGAGTGAAAACCTCCAGTATCCGCTTCTGGGCATTCTCGTATTCCATCGGTGAACCTTGCGGGCGTTCGGACCAGGTGATCATGTATTTCATCGGCATCCTCCTCATCGATTGCGTTGAAATATTCGGAACGATTGCCGTGTCGAGCGTTCGTCGGATTGGGCGCCCGTCCATCGAGCTCCGACGCGTTTTCTATGCCTTGAGGCGGTCCGGTGCGTCATCGGGCGGCGTGATATCGAACGCATTGGCGGTGCAGCAGGTCATCGAGAACGAGCCAACCCGAGCGACCAGAGCCACCAGCTCTTCAGTGCTAAAGGCTGCTTCGGCGGATGCATAGGTGGCATCGCTCAGCCCCTTGTCGGCGAGCAGCTCGTTGGCGATCCGATGAGCGAGCAGTTCGCGCTTGTCATCTGTGGGCAGCGCGCTGCGGGCGTTGATCGCGTCAATCTCTTTCTGCGTGAGTCCAATTTTAAGAGCGTTGCGGCACTGAACGGCCCACGGGTAGTTGGCGCCCCAGAACCGCGCCACGGTCAAGGTGACGATTTGCTGTTCGCGGGCGGACAGAGTGCTGTCGGCGATGCAGGCTCCCGTGTTCTGGACATTCTGCATCAGTTTGGGATTGCGGATATAGGCCCAGAATGGCCCGCCGTGCGGCTTGCCGTTGGCTTTGGACGCATCGATCACGGCGCGCTGTTCATCGTTCATGTCGTCGGGGGTCAGAATGGCAATGCGTGTCATTGGAGTTCTCCCTGTTTCTATACCGCCTGGCAGCCCTATTTACCGCAGCTCGATCCTGACCTCGACTGCCGCCGTGGCGCTCACGGAGCGATCGTCAATCGCGCGGGTCGCCCAATTCCGGCTGGTCCAACACTATGCGAGCGAGCAATGCGTAGGGGAAATTAAAACGCCTGGTTTTCTCAGTCGCGAGCTATATCGCCACACCGGCGAGCGGTCAAGTGCAAGTGTGTTTGGTCGTTGAATTACTGCACGCATTGATCGACCGCGTGGGGAGCGCTAAGAAGGATAAGCCGCCGATCATGTGTTTTAGTTTGCTGTTGCCTGTCGTCTCTGGTCTTTTTTCATCTATTCGCTTTCATCCTTTATCCTTTTTCTCTTGCCTCAAGCCTCAGGCCTCGCGCCTATTCGAGTTGCCTATTCCGATGGCTTTTGTGCTAGGTTGTCTTGTCGTATGAGAAGTTAATTTTCCACGGTCAGCATTGACGTAATACAAAGGAGGTTTTCATGGCAACGTTCAAAATCGAAGGCGTCACTCACTGGTCAATACCCGTCAACAATTTAAAGGATTCCGAAGATTTCTACGGCGGGCTGCTCGGGCTCAAACCGGTCGGGCGCCTCAGCAACAACGTGATGTCCTGCTTTAATGTCGGCGATCATAACATCCTTTTGTGCGAGCGGGAGAAACCGCAGGATAGCACCATCGTCGAAGATCGCGTGCATCATTCCTTCACGGTAAGCCCCGAAGGGTTCGTGGGGGCCTGCAAGACGCTGCACGAAAAGAAGATTCCCATCGTCGAGCTGGAATACCGCGCCAAGGGTTATTTCACCGGGCGGGAGCTCTACTTTTACGATCCCAGCGGGAACCGTCTCGAGATCCGCGACCCAAGCTGGAAGAAAGGAATGCCGGAACCGCCCTATGAAGAGATCGTAAAGTCGTAGGTCTCCGACGCCACGGCCTGCTTGGACGAAGCCCGCTCAACGGGAACGTCTAGATTCGCAACTGGTCAATCAACCTCATGAGGAGACGTCAATGAAACTCGCTCTTTACTACGCCCCCAACACCTGCGCGCTCGCGCCCTATATCACGCTGACCGAAGCGCGCGCCGACTTCGAGGCCCGGCCGCTCGATTTCCGCAAGCGGCAGAATTTCTCGCCCGAGTACCTGAAGATCAACCCGAAGCACAAGGTGCCTGCGCTCGTGGTCGACGGCAAGATATTGACCGAGAATGTCGCCATCCATCAATGGGTCCATCGGACCTTCCCCGACGCGAAAATCCTGCCCGCCGATCCGTGGGAGGAGTTGCAGGCGGTCTCGCTGCATGCCTGGTGTGCCAGCGGCATCCACCCCTATCTGAGCCGGATCAACAACCCGCCCAAGGTCTGCGACACAACGGGCGCGTCCGACAGCGTGATCAAGTTCGCGACGCAAGCTCTGTTCGAGAACTTCCGGATCACCGACGATATGCTGGCCGGGCGTGAGTACTTCTTCGACCATTTCACCGCCCCGGACGCGCATTTCTTCTGGTGTTGCCGCCGCGCCACCCAGTTGGGGGTGGACATTTCAAAATTTTCCAACGTCGCGGCGCATTTCAAGCGCATGCAGGAGCGCCCGAGCGTCAAGAAGCTGGTCGCCTTCGAGAAAGAAGTGCAGGAAGGGTTTGCCAAGACGGCCTAGCAGGCTGCCGAACCAGAAAACAACTGAAACGGAGCGGTTCTTACTGTTGCCTGATGCCTATTCGTCAACGTCTTGAACGGCTTGACCGATTTGAACGTTCATCTCTACTGTTGCCTATTGCCTCCCGCGTCGTACCGTTGAACTCCGGTTATTTTTGCTTCGGGATGACCTGGCTCAAAAGCTTGCCCAACGGCCTGAGATCCTTGGAGCCGGGTGCGTCGGTGTCGAAATAGGCCAGACCGTCCCTGCGCCGCTCTTCGGGGGGAATGTGATCTTTGGGCACGTCGATACGCCGCGAGTTTTTAGCATCCCCCGGAATGCTCATAATTTTTTGGAATGCGGTCTGACCGGCCCGCGACAGGTACCAGTTGATAAAGACCTTGGCGGCGTTTGGATGGGGCGCGCGATTGACGAGCGCCAACTGGCCGAAGGCCGAGGAAATATTGATGCCTTCCTTAAAATGATAGGGCGGAAAAGATGAAACGGGAAGACCCTGATTCTTCGCCTTCACCACTGTCGAGTCCTGGCAGGGCAGACACAAAGCGACTTTTCCGTTGGCCAGCCAATCCACGGCCTGCCGCAAGTTGCCCACCATCGTCACATCCATTTCGCCGTAAAGACGCCGGATAAACTTCTCTCCCAGCTCCGGATGGTAGTAAATAAACCCCCAAGAACCGCCGGCGCCGCGCACTTTGCGGAGGTCCAAGGAGATGATTTTTCCTTTAAGCTTTGGGCTTAGAAAGTCCCAATAGGATTTGAAGTCGCCGGGTTTTATCTGCTGGGTGTTGAAAGCCGGGTTGCCGCCCCCCGAGACGTTGCCTTCATACACGAAAATATACTCACCCTCCTTGTCGACGTATTTATGTTTTTTCTCCCACCACTTGGAGGTGTCGAGAACTTCCGGCAAGACCAGGGCGGGCTTGATGGGATCGAGAATTTTGTTCAAGAAGAGCACCTGGTAAAGCGAGTTGCCGCCGCCGTTGTAGACATCGGCGAGAAATTTCTCGGCCCGCCTTTCCGCCGCGATACGCTTGCTGAGTTGTGTGCCCGACCCGGTGACGCTAACCACTTTGATTTTAGGATAAGCTTTTTGAAATTCCCCTGAGTCGATCACTTTCCCGTAGCCGGCGATGTAAAGCGAGACTTGTCCCTCTTCTTCGGCGGCTTTGATGGTTTTATTCCACTCAGCCCGCCACGACTCGGCCGCTTCGCTCCGAGGCAGCCAGCTCCCGATGACCATACCGGTAACAATGAAAAAGAAAAATACCCATGCACGCGCGGCAACCATCTTGGCACCTCCTTGAGATCGTTGTGGAGATCTTAACGAACCGTATCCCTAAAACAACAGCGCCGCTCAAACGCATCTAGAAATCCGAACCTGATGGCGGGATGAAGCGAGAACAGCTCTATTGGAGGATCGTCCTGGCGAACTTCCCCGCCGGTGCGCTTACTTTGGTGTAGTCGTCTTCGAGGTGGGTTCTGGACGAGATTTCGAGAATTCCCAAAACGTGAAAGCTCCCGGTCTGAATCAGTCGTTAAACTTATGAACCGCCGAAGACTTGAACGATTTGAACCTGTTTCAGTATATGAAATTCTCGGCACGATGGCCTTCTACCATAGCGGCCTTCAGCGCTTCAATCGAAAAGTAGTCTGTCCCCTTCCTCCCTTTCCCCCTTTTCCCCTCCCTTGATTCACCCTCACTCTGCCTTTGCGGTCCGGTGAAAGCGGTTTAAAATGGCGTCATGCATGGATTGGCGCCGCTCTTATTGCTGCTTCACGTCGTTCCAACCGCAGTCTATGGGTTCCAATTCGACATGTGGACTTCCGGGATGTCCAGTCGTGACGCATTGGCGATGGCCAGGGACAAGGATATCCCCATCGTCAGGGAAGGCCTCGTTTCCGTCGATAAACACTTCGACCCCAACGCCATCACGAAATACCTCGACAGCGCCCACCTGTTTTATTACAGGACCGAACTCCGGGGTGAACCCGCACGAACAACCTTGATCTTTACCGCCGAGAGCAAGTTCCTATCCACGGTGCAGCTTCGGCGGGGCGGGGTTGCGAACAATGACGGTTTCGGGCAGTTCGTTTTCGAGATGCTGCAGAATAAATACGGCAGTTCCGTCAAAAAGAAAAAACAGATTTTCTTCGAAACCCTCTTCTGGACCATCGATAAAACCAACCGGGTTTCCATGCGAACCGGCTCCAATCAGATCTTGGTCGAATACCTCGACCTCACCGTCGACACGGCCGGGGAAAATGAACTCAGAGCCAGGAAAGAGCAATATCGCCGCGATGCAAAAGCCCATGCCGCCGGCAAATTTTGAAGACGTCAACGGCAACCTACGGGAGGCAACCACTTAGCCACGGCGGAAGACGCGTTGTGTTCGGATTTAATTGCATTGAAAGCTGCGGGTTTCTTGAAGTGCAATTCGACGGGTGCGAAATCAAGTTGCGTTTTTCCGCCCATCGGGCGTAATGGTTTCGTCGCAACAAACGGACGATCATGGGCAGTTGGACAGGCTTTTCTCTGGGACAAGGAGGGCCAGCAGATGACTTTGAATCCGTTCGCTAACCTCTGGGAACAACTGGGCCTGAGCGGCGACCGAGGTTCCCGCATTTTCGTCAGCTATCGACGCGACGATGCGCGCGGCGACGCCGGCCGTCTCACCGACAATCTAAAAGCCCGCTTCGGCGAGAAGCAGATTTTTCGCGACATCGAAGCAATCGAGCCAGGGGTCGATTTCGTCGAGGCCATCAACCGCGCGGTGGGGGCCTCCACCGTATTGTTGGCGGTCATGGGGCCGAACTGGCTTAAGATTGCCGACGAGCGGGGGAATCGCCGGCTCGATGATCCCAGTGACTTCATTCGCCTGGAAGTCGGCGCGGCGCTGAAGCGCAACATCAGAGTCGTTCCCGTGCTCGTCGGCGACGCCTCCATGCCCAGGGCCGAACAACTGCCGCCGGACCTGGAAAGTTTTGCCCGACGCCAAGCCCACGAGCTTAGCGATCTCCGCTGGGAATTCGATGTCGCTCAGCTGATGAATACGATCGAGAAGCTCGGCATCAAACCTCTGCCGCAACGCCGCGGCAAGGGCGGCGCGAGCTGGTGGAGCAAGTACAGGCTCGCCGGAGCCGCGGGCGTTGCACTATTGGTCATCGCCGTTTACATCGCATCCGAGTTCACGGGCGACACCCAGGACTTATTGAATGAGTCCATGGAAAGCGTCTCGCCCATGCCCGGCACAGTTACCAGAATCCCGCCGGAACCGATAGTCGTGCCAACGCTTCCCGCGCGCTCGCCGGAGTCGTTCAGTCCGACGCGCCAGGCCGTCGAGCCGCGCACGCCGGTCCGAGAGACCCCGGTGCGGTCGCAGCCCACCCAGCCGGCCCGCCCCCCGTTGTCGGATCGCGGTCTTGACGCCATAGGCGCCTACCCCACCGTGGTCCAGGTGTTCAAGCCCGGCTGACCACCGTGCCAAGAGCTCAAGCGCGTCGTCGACGCGCTCAGACCGGAATTCTCCGACCGCATCGCCTTTGCGACCGTGGATCTGGACACGATGGAGGGGCAAACCTTCGCGTCCCATTTCGGCGTCGGCCACACGACTCTCTTGTTCTTCGATCGAGATGGCGACCTGGTCAATCAACATTACGGCACCACGACGGCGGCGCACCTCAGGAGAGTAATCGACGGGACCTTTGCCAGCGGCCGAACCCGGCAGGATGTCGTCTCGCATCCCGAGACGCTCGAAGCCATCCGTGAGAAGTACAATCGCCAAGCAAAGGAGATCATCGACTCCATGGGACGGTGAGGTTGATCCTTAGGAAGTCGTGATCTCACAGAAGGTAACAATAATCACCGACTCCGTTGCCACACGGCAGCGATGGAAACAGTACGCGCCAAGAAAGAGATTGTGCCGGTCGGACCAAGCTATGTTCATGCAGGATAGATGCTTTCATTCCAGAGATGAGTGTTTTCCGAGCTTAGAGCCTCAATTTCACCGGTGAATTTGCCAGCGTAAGCTTCAGGCGGCTCGCGCAGCGCATAGCTACCATCGGCTTCTATCAGATCACGATGTGCGGCTTTGACACCGAGCTGACTCTTGACGTTCTCGACAAACGCCAAGCTGCCAACCGCAATCGCTTCCGACCAGCGATCGTCGCGGACGGCCAAGCCGTTCTCCAGCCCTTGTTCGGCCCACTGGCGGCGTGCTCTTTGAAAACCCCTCGAATCCGTAATCCCGCTCAACTCGCTCAAACTCTCTAAATCGATTATGCCGTAGCGCTTGTGATCCTTATCAAAGATGATCGCTTTGTAACGGCCATGGAACAGGTGACCGATCTTTCGGTGCTTGCGGTTAAAATATTGGGTGTAAGATTGCTGCAGCCCTTGCATAAAACGGGATAACGGCTGTGAACCGCTCTCCAACAGCAAATGAACATGATTGGGCATCAGGCAATATGCATAGACCGTTACACCCCATCGTTTCCGATACCGGCCCAGTCTTTCCAAATAGGCCTGGTAATCGTTCGGGTTTAAAAACGTCTTCTGCCTATGGTTCCCGCGCACGATCACGTGATACAAAACTCCGGGAGCCAAGAGCCTTGGACGCCGCGCCATGCCCTCCCCAATAACAGCCGTGCTATGAAATTGTCTAGATTGGCTAGATTTGAAAGTCTGAACCCCTTCCCCCTAATGGTCAGGCGACTTGTTTCCTAATACAATCATCTCCCTTTCGGCCAGCGCGCGAAACCGATCAATGATTAGACAAGCAAAAAATCAAAATTATTATTTTGCCCGGTTCAGTTCAAAGATTTTGTTATACTGATCGATTAATTGATTCAGGTTGTCGCCCATCGATGAAGGCCTCACGAAGACAAACTCCTTTTCGAAGAGCTCTTGAATCCTGCCTTTCTGTTTAATCCCCTTCCGAATGCTAATGCGGGGAATCTGGGCGAGCGTCTTCTGCCCGTCTTCAGAAAGCATCCAATCGACAAATAAAATCGCGGCATGGGGATGCGAAGATTGCCGCATCAGCGCCAAAAAGTTGGGATCACCGGCATATGGCTCCAAGATGGCAAAATCGATCGGAGCTCCCTTGTCCTTAAATTCGGTTATTCGTCTTCCACGAGCGGCAATGGCCATCGCGGATTCTCCCGCTATCATGAGCTGAACCCTCATCCTGCTGCTCGAGCCGGGCATTTGAAGGTTTTGCTTGGCAAGGGCACGCATGTAATTTAGGCCTTTGTTTTCACCCATTGTGTCTAGCATCACGTCGAACCATTCATAATCTTCGGTCCCGAGGCTCATCTTTCCCTTCCACTTTGGCTGGAGAAGTTCCTCGTAGGATTTAGGCACTGCCGCCGCTTCAACCTGGTTAGTGTTGTACGCCAACACCAACGGCGTCACTTCAAAGGCCGACCAGTAGCCCTCAGGATCATAGGCGCCATTCGGAAAGGCTCTGCGTTCTGGAGAACGATACGGAGTCGACAGTTTCCTTTGCTTGAGTTGCCACATCTGAACGGCGGCGGTTCCAACCACATCGGCGGCAAAGCGTCCTGCTCTAGCTTCGGTATCCAGCCGAGTGTAGACTCCGGAGGGCGAGGAGCGATAGAGATCCATCTTAACGAAGGGATATCGCTTCTCGAACGCCGCTACGATCTTGGGATTATCGGACTGACTGACCGAAGTGTACCAAACTATCTGACCCTCTTTTCTTGCCCCCTCCTCTAGAAAGCTTTTACGCTGTGCGCCCGAAAGGCTCGAAAGCGTCTGCACTACTTCTTCGGGAGTTGCGGCTGTACCGGGATTTGTCAAAAGAAGCAATACCAATGCTACTATCCATACAATCTTCGAATTCATTCAATCCTTCCTTTCTTCAGTTCTGCGAGAAAGGCCCGTCTGCTTGGCCACATCCGGTTGCCTCGCTCCGAGTTCTGTTGACAATGATTTGCAAACGAGCGATGAACTGCCCGCGCGTGATGATCATTCAGCAGTTTGATGTGGCCCGGCTAGGGATGCCATTAGGTCCCGCCCAAAATGCCTTTTGTACGGGTTAGAGATCCATCCTTCTCTTTTTTCCCCAGCCGGTCGTGGAAAGATCAAATAGATTACCGTCCGGATCCATTCCGCGAGTTTCGGCATAGGTCGCCACACGTGACTTCGGAGATCCCTCCGGATAAACTTCCTGGATTCGTCGGGCGGTCTTGTCCTGATCTTCAATGTGAAATCCGAAGTGATAGAGACCGGGTTGATGACCGGGCTCTTTGGGATCGGTGGCGTTGAGTATCGCCAGGTTAACTTCTCCATCCGAGAGATGGACTGAGCCGTTCTTGGTTCGGTACATCTCCTCCATATCGAAGACTCTTTTGTAAAAATCAGCGAGTTTGTCGGGTTGATGTGTCAGAATTGCCAAATGGCGAAGCTTAGCCATAGATTTTCTCCTTTGCAGATCAAATTAGACAAAACGGAATCGACGGCTGTCCGGGCAAACCGAGCTGGAGAACGAAAACCGTGGCGCCACTCGGCGACGCGGTGCCCGAGTATGGTGCACCGGCAGGAAAGTACATGCACGAAACGGTGTCAAAGTTCTCACCGTTGTAGCTGACCTCGCCCTCAATAACCAGACGCACTTGCTGAAAATCAGCTTTGCCACCGGGCGTTTGGCTTCCCGGTTCCATCCGCACCAACTTGATATTGGGGCCGCTCTCATTGAAATAGCCAAGGTGGCGCACCTGCACGCCGGGCGAACCATACAGAGGTACCCACCGGTAATTCGCAGGCCGGATAATGATATAACTACGGTAGCGTGGCGCCGGGTAGCGAACTTTTTGCCCCATCATGTATTCTTGGACCGCTTCGAACCCATCCTGCTTCCGACCGTTCGCCCAAATGAACAGACCTTTCTCGAATTTCCCAATTCCTTTTTCTCTCATTTCCTGCTGGGCCTTCATCACTTCGGGCCACACGGGTGTGGGATGAGCGGACGGTCCGGGAAAGTGAAGCGAAATGCGAACGTTCTCTTCCTGCCCCTCGGCCGTTTGCGTGGGTCCGTAGTAAACCCCTTCGGGCACGTAGACGCAGTCCCCCTCCTCCAACACATCGCGCCCATAGCGCTCCGCCCCGCGGAAATAGAAGCGCACTGCCTCGTCGGCGTGCCTGTGTCGGGGATTGTAGCGCTCCGGCGTATAAGTGGTGATTCCGGCTCTCATCCTGATGCCGCGCTCGGCATCGAAGAATCCAAAGATCTTGCTCCTTCTGCCTCCTCCTCGATGCGTGGCACATTGATCTTGTCCCTCGCGTTCGCGAACCACGATAGGCTCGGAGAGCGGACCTTGAAATGGATCGATAGCTGACACAGACATCTTGCGTTTTCTTTTTCCCTCTCCGTTTATTGCACGTCTTCACCTATCGCGACTTTGAATTGACTGTACGTTGCCAAGCGATCATCGAAACTAGCCATGAAAACCTATTTTCTGCATCAGCAACTCGTAAGCGATTTCCATGACTCTCTCATATGATCATGAATCACGTGAGTCAATACGAAAAGCGATTTTTCTCCTAGCTTTCCGTCTTGTCAAGTTGAGTTAAAAAGAGCTGGATCCCCTCGATTCTCGGTGAAAACTCGACAGTTGGAAAGTGCGCAGCCCAATGAAAGGATAAGGCCAAAGGGAAACCAGGATAAAAGCCCGGGGCGCAGGGTAGAGTAGAGAACAGGCGCGACCTTCGGTAGGCGGATCCTTGGCTGTAGCCGTCGTTTCCAACTTCGTGCCCGTTTAGGATCGTCCCTGGAACGCAGTCCTGTTCCCCCTCATCAAACCGTACTTGCAGGTCTTCCGCATACGGCTTTCCGATCATCTTCATCTCAAGGCATACGAACTCGCCGATAACGAGCATAGCCTGGTATGGCACATAGTCCCAACTCCTTATAGAGCCGGGATGCCGGCCATTGCATCATGCCATTGCCCTTACGCTGCCGCCGCGTTTGCAGGTACTTGCGCATACGCTGCTCTAGGAAGAACTGCTGGCGGGCAAACACTCGCGTGCTGTTGTGCAGGTGAAAGTAATTTACCCATCCCTGCACATACCGATTCACCCTCTCGACCACCTGCTGCTGGGGTAAACAGTGGGTCCATCGTGCTGTTAAGCTGCGCACTTCATCGCGAAAGCGTTGTTCGCTTTTCCGCGAGGGCTCAACCACAACGATCATCTTGCCGCTCTTTGAACTTCTCGGGCGCCCAAAACTAAACCCGAGAAATTCAAAGCTCTGCTGGCGCGCATCCAAGACTTGCGTCTTGTCTTCGTTTAACTTGAGCGCCAGTTCCTCCAACATCTGCTTGACCTTTTCCCCGGTCCGCTCCACTCTGCCACGCATCAAGATGACAAAATCATCGGCATAGCGGACAAGTTCGGCCGCCAAGCCCGTGGACTGACAGTATGAACGGAACATCCGGTCAAATAAGTTCAGATAGACATTGGCCAGCAACGGTGAGATCACTCCGCCCTGCGGGGTTCCCCGCTTAGGCTTGCGAGTCTGCCGCTTGCCTTCCTGGTCTTCTTCCACCACCGCCGCACTCAACCACTGCTTGATCCAGTTTAAGATGTGCCGGTCGCTGATCCGTTCGGCTATCATCTTAATCAGCTTATCGTGTGCAATGGTGTCAAAATACTGCTGAAGGTCGGCGTCGAGCACGTAGGGGTGCGCGTTGTAGAGCGCTTGTCGTACGGCTCCGACTGCTTGGTGGGCATCTTTCTTGGGCCGAAACCCATAGCTACAATCCTCGAAGTCCGCTTCAAAGATCGGCTCGATGACCAGCTTTACCGCCATTTGCGCTACTCGATCCCGGATCGTCGGTATCCCTAACGCCCTTTTCTTTCCATCGGCCTTGGGAATATAAACCCGCCGCACCGGTTGCGCTCGGTAGCTCTTCTCCCTGAGTTCCTGCTTCAGCTTTGCCAAAAACTTCGCTTCGCCTTCTCCAGTCTCAATAGACTGGAATGTCTCCCCGTCGATGCCGGGGGCTCCCCCGTTGGCTCGCACTAACCGATAGGCGTGTTGGAGAATGTCCTCGCGCCAGACCTTGTCCGCCAACAGATAAAAGCGAAACTTCGGCTCTGTCTTGGCCTTGAGATACAGTTTGCGCTGGAGGTCTCGAATCTTATCCGGTGTTCCTAGCCTCACGGCAATCACCTCCTCCTTCCCTCGTTAACAAACTCGATGAAAGCAGGGCGCCTTCCCTCCACCGGCGTTACCCGGTCTCTTAGGTACTATTCGCCCCTCCGACTTCTCGTCTGCCGGGCTCGGACTTCGTTTCCTTATACCGAGCCCTTTGCGGCCATCACCCGCGACATACGAGTTCTCCCGCGTTTCCCAGTAAAACTTCCCTCACATCCCGTCCCGACGACCCCGGAAAGCTCATCTGCGTCCTTTTTCGGCTAGTCCCACACATAACGGCGGCCTTCCCCATCTGACCACAGGGTCGGCGCTTTCACTTTCAAGTAACGAGGCTCTATGGGTTCCTGGTTAGTACGGCCTGTGAGTTTGCGATTCTCCGTACACTCTTTTCCTTCCTCCTCCTTTCTCTTCGATTCGGAGTTTTCTCGATCCGCTCAGTCTTGAGAGTCGCCTCGCAAAACCGGATCTTCGCTAGCGGGGTGTGCCGATAATTCCCCGCACCGGACTTTAACCGGTTAGCTTCACTGCTTCCGCGGCGCACGATCAGACTTTCTATTCTTGACAATCTGCAGCCAATCGTTTCGCCCGCTTCCGCAACGCTTCCTCCCCACCCATGCGATCGGCGATGCGCGAAACTAAGGAACTCACCGTTGCCGCATCTCGCCCCAAACACCTCGCCACTTCTTTAAGTTTATAACCCAGCCGCCGGATCAACACGTAGCCGACCAGCGCCCGCAATTGAGAAATCTTCCAGCCTCGGTCCGCTCCTCCAAGCACCTCCGGCTCGACCTCCGCCGCTCGCGCCGCAGGGCGAAACGCCACGCTCAACGGCTTCTTACGCCGGGGGATCTCCTCCTCGTTGCCTTTGCGCTTGAGCTTTTCGGCAAATCCCTCTGCTCCCAAAAACCGCTGCTCCCCTGCCTGGTAATAATCCTCCCGATGCCCGTCCTTTAAACCGTCCTGGACAAAGCGCTGATATCCGGCCCCTCCGCCAACCATCTCGAGCACTCGATCGGACGTCAACACCTCGCTTACACGACCCCCCATGTAATCGCGATGGCCGCTATAGGGATACTCCTTAATCTTCTGAACCATCTTCGCCCTGAGCGGGTTGAGATGAATGTAGCGAACCAGGCTTAATAGACATTGATCCTTATCACAGACGATCGCTTTGTAACGGCCCTGGAACAGGTGACCGATCTTTCGGTGCTTGCGGTTAAAATATACGGTGCCGATCTCTCCGGCTAACTCAGCAGTGCAGATCGTTCCGAATCCTGGAATGGACAATAAAATCTTGGCCATCTTGGAATCCTTGGCGATTTCTTTAATCTTAGCCCTCAACGCTTTGATCTTCTCGTCGAGTTCAAGACACCGTTGCGCGTCTTCCTGGATCATTTCGCTGACCCAATCAACCCCTTCGCTGAAATGGGCTCGCTTCTGCACTTTACGCCGGACTCGATTTACTCAAGGCCGGCGGCCACACCCCCGGTTCGCAAATGATCGCGCTCCAAACCGCCGCAGAAAAAGCCGTCCTCTGCGGCGAAATCGCCTACACCTTGAAAAATATCCGCGATCATTACCCGGTGGGCTGGTACTACGATTTAGGCGATACCGTTGCCGCCCTCGACCGGGCGCTGGCCACGGCGGCGCGGCCCGACTTGGCTTTTCCCAATCACGATGTGGAGATCATGCAAGGCAAGAGGGTGGCGCGAGTTGTTTAAAAATTTCCGGAGCTACAACGGTTACACGGTTACGTTGGTGGGACTCACTATAACCGAGGTGTTCTGAACGAGCGTAGATCGTGACCGCGATGCTTGATCAGTCAATTCCCCGGCCTATGTGCGTCATTTCTCGCTGCACGCCACACGCCACTCTGCTTAATCTTCAGCAGCGGCGTCACGGAATCGCGACTGCTGTTTTTTATCTGTGACCGGAAAGTCGCGGCGTTACGAACTGATCCTGCCCCGTCGGTTTTGCAGCTCACGGCTCCGCGTCGCATCCAGACGAAACCCGGAACCTGGAAGATTGACATGGACACCGGCGGCGCATCGGCGTTGACAAACCTCCCTGCCGCCGTTATGCAGAGGATTCCCATGCTGAAGCAGATCGAGACCGACGTCCTGGTGATTGGCGGAGGCATTGCCGGCGCCTTTGCGGCCTACAAGGCGCGCGCCTCGGGCGCGCGCGTCTTGCTTGTCGATCGTTCCTATTTTGGCCGCAGCGGCTGCAGCGCTTTGGCTTCCGGGGTCTACCCTTCTTACATGCCCGGCGACAAAATCGAAGATTGGATCAACGGGCTCGGTGCGGGGCCGCTGGTCAATCAGACTCTGCTCGTAAAGTCGCTTCCGGTCATGTACGAGCACCTCATGACGATGGACCGCTGGGGGGTGAAGTGGCTCAAGGAAGGCAAAGAGATCGTGCGCATGGGCGCTCCGGGCCGCACCTTCAAAAACGGCGTGTGGATGACCGAAGGCGGCCCGCAGATGATGATGGCCGTGCGCGCCGGCGTGCTCGAGAGCGGCGTCGAGGTCCTCAATCGCGTGGCGGTCACCCAGCTGTTGAGTTCCGACGGCAAGCTGCCCACCGAATCGGAGATTATCGGAGCCGCCGGTTTTCACACGCGCAGCGGCGACATCTATATCATTCACGCCAAGGCGACCATTATGTGCACGGGACCGTACAAGTTTCCCTATCCCTGGCCCGGCAGCACTCTCGGCTACATGCCCGTGGATCTCTCCGGCGATGGCATCGCCATGATGCTGCGCGCCGGAGCGCAACTTTCGCGGCTCGAGCTCGGCGGTATCAATCTCAACCCCGACCGGCTTTTGTGCGCGCCCGGCCTGGAATCTCTGATGCCGTCAGGCGCGAAGTTCGTCGATAAGAACGGCCGCCGTTTTCTCGAGGACTACGATCCCAAGCGAATGGAGATGACCAGCCGCGCACTGCTTTACTTTGCCATCGCCCATCAGAAGGAACTGGGAAACGTGCCTTCGATGGATCTCCGCGATATTCCCTTGGAGCGCATGGAGCTATTGAAAAAGGCCATCCCCATCGTGGTGTCGAGCTACGAGGGGCTGGGATTCGACATCACCCAGGAAGCCGTGCCGTACAGTTTCCAAGTGGCCGGCACCGCCGGCATCTTCGGCGCCGGCGCGCGCGTCACGGAACTCGGTCAGACAACCATTGCCGGCCTGTTCGCCGGCGGCACCTGCACCGACCTCGCCTATCTGCCTGGAGGGCACCTGCCCTTTTGCTCGGTCACCGGCCACTGGGCCGGCGAGACGGCCGGCGAGTTTGTCAAGCGATCCGAGCTCAAGCCTTTGGCGGCAAACCAGGTCGCGCAAGCCGTCGACGACATGGAAGCTCCGCTCAAGCGCTCCGATGAGGTTCGTTACGCGCCGGTCCACCGCCGCTTGGGCGAGCTCGTGATGGAAAAGGTCGGGCTGGTGCTGCGCGCCGACCGCTTGCAAGCGGCGCTCGACGAGCTGATCGCGCTACGGGCAAATGAAATTTCTCGCATGCACGCCCGCGATACCCACGACCTGGCCAAAGTCTGGGGGCTTAAGCACTACACCGATGTATTGGAAGCGACCTTGCGGGCCTATCTGTATCGAACCGAAAGTCGGGTGGCGTTTATCCGCGAAGATTATCCGGTGATCGATAACGTGAACTGGGTGAAGATGGTCGTCGTGCAGAAAAGCGGCAAAGATCTCAAGCTGTGGGACGAGCCCCTGCCCGAATCGTTTCATGTCGTTCCGGTCCGGCCGACGCAGCACAAGCATTTGGTCTTCCGCGAGAAGGACACAGCTCATGCCTAGCGTTGAGGTCAATCGAATCGCTTGCACGGGCTGCGGGGTGTGCGTCGAAACCTGTCCGCCCGACGTGTTGCGCATGGACGAGCAAAACAAAGCGGTCGTGGTTTATCCGGACGACTGCCAGGGATGTTTTGTTTGCCAGTGGGATTGCAAGTTCGAAGCGCTGCGGGTGCGTTTGCCGTAGCGGTTCGCGACGGCGTCATTTCGCCGCCGCCGTCAGGTTCGTCTTTCGGGCGGATTCGTTTTTCAAGTCGTTGAAAAACTCCGATTGCAGGCTGTTCAAAAAAGTCCAGATGCGAGGCGCGCAAGAAATCGACGAGCGGAGGCGTATTTACTGATACGTTGGAGCGAGGCGATCAGCGCAACGAAGCAGGTGGGCCTTTTTCAGCAGCCGGTTATCGCCGTCATTTCGCGGCCGCGCGGGCGAGGTAACTTTCCTTGAGTTTTTTCTTGTCTATTTTGTAGCCGGAAGCGACCCGCGGCAACGCGAGGAGGGTTTCGAGGCGCTCCGGCCACTTGAAGCGCGCCAAGCCTTTTTCCTGCAGAAATGATTTGATCTCGACGAGATCGATGGTATTGCCGTCGCGGCAAACCACGAACGCGCAGACCCGTTCACCCATTTCCGGATCGGGAATGCCCGCCACCGCAACTTCGACGATCTTCGGATGCTGGCTTAACGTCGCCTCGATGTCGGCGGGAAATATATTCTGGCCGCCGCGGATGATGAGGTCGTGCTCCCGCCCCATCAGCACGATATTTCCCCCGTCGTCGAGCCGGCCGAGCTCCTGGAGATCGAAATAGCCGTTCACTCGCCGGCTCCGATCGAGCTCGGGGTTATTGAAAAAATGCGCTTCGCTGTGAAGCCCGCGCACCCAGAGCCTGCCTACTTCTCCGGGCGCAACATCGTGATCCTCGCCGTCGACGATGCGAATCTGGTTGCCGTCGAGCGGATGTCCCAGTGTGCCGAGGCGCACCGCCGGGGGATCGTCCCAGCCGGTCGCTGAAATGCCGCCGCAGTCCACGCTGCCGTAAGCCTGGGCGATACGACAAGCCAATTTACTTTCAATCTCGGCGGCCCGCTCGGCCGAGAGACTTGCGCCGTGGTTGATCACCAGGCGGAGCTTGCGCAGATCGTAGGGCGACAAATCCGCCAGAGCGAGGATCCGCGCTATCATGGTCGGTACCAGCGGGATCACGCTCACTCGCTCCGCCGCCATCAGGCGGCAAAGCTTCGCGGGTGAAGAACGATCCGTTAGCACGACCGCGGCGCCCGAGGCACAGCCGCCGTTATACACCAGTGCGTCGGCCGTCCCGGTCACGATCGATGTCGCCGCCGCTAACCGGTCCTCGGCATGGACCCCGAAGCGCTTCAAGTGAATCCACCCGGTCAACAGCCGGGTATAAAGAGGGACGGCGACGCATTTGGGCATCCCCGTGCTGCCGCTGGTGGTGGCGATCTGGCAGATATCGAGAATCGAATAACGTGTAGCTTTGAGCCGTTCGGCATCGGCTGCGCCCGCTATCATTTCCTCAAAATCGAGCGTCCCCGCCGGCACAGCCCCGCCGGTCATGATGATCAAACTCAACGTCTCAGTGCGCGCGGCTTGGAGCAGCTCCAAGTAATCGACGCCCTGGTAAAGTTTTGGAATGATGGCCGCCTCGGGTTGGGTGAATCGAATGATCGGCCCGAGCTCCGCCAAACTGAACGTCGGCGTTACGGTGACCAGCCGGATGCCTGCTTTTTCGCAGGCTAAACGGGTCAGAAACAACTCGGCGCAATTGGGCAGCTGGACCAGGACCTTGGAATCACGCTTCAAGTCGAGCTCCAGCAGGCTCAAGGCGAGCCGGTCGGAGAGCTGTTTGACCTCGGACCAGGTGAGCCGGCGCTTGCGGTCGATCAAGGCTTCGCGCGCGCCGAACTCGGCGGCATTGCGATCACAAAAGTCCGCAGCCGTCATCGGCGGCATGAGCGCGGCGATCCTTTGCGACAAATCTGGCGTATCTCGATTCAAGAGCGCGAAACCTCAGTCGACTGAGTCACGCCGACCATCAGTTCCCATTATCCGAGCCTCAACTACTAGAGCAACCGCGCTCGGCTGTCGATTGCGAGCGGCTCGCCGTTTTGGTTTGCGCCGAACGCCGGCCATCATACCGCAACCCAGGGCTCCAACGCCGGTGCGCAACGGGGGCACAATTCAAAGCCGAGCCAGAACTCTCTGCTTCCAGAGCTCCCAAGTCCGTCTGATCTGGGTGGCGTCCGGTCCTGAACGGGCATTTACTTTCGCCGCTTCTTCCGGTGTCAAATAGATCAACGGTCCGCTCAGCATCGCCGCTTGCAGCTGAAGCCGAGCGTTGAGTTCGGTTTGGATCGCCCGATAGACGGCTTGCTGCACAGTCTGTCCTACCACGACGTTGCCGTGGCCGCGCAGCAGCGCCACGGCACCTTGACCCAAAGTCGCGCTGAGGGCCTTGCCAAGCTCGCCGTTGCCGATGAGCAAGTCGGTCATGCCGGCCGCTTGACGGATATCGAACACCGGAACCGAGGGAGAAAGGAATCCGGCGCCGTTAAACACCGGCTGGAGCGCTGTCCGGCTGATGCTGAATGGAATCGTGGTCGGGGAATGGCTATGAATCACCGCCATCACATCGGACCGCGCCTTGTACGTCTCGCCGTGGATAAAACGTTCGAGAAACAGCTCTCGGCCTTGACGCTCGACGGCGTTGGAATCCAGGTCGTATTCCATGATGTCGGAAACCGTCACCAGAGCCGGGGCGAGGGAGCGCGACATCAGGTAACGCTGCGGATTATCCGGATGGCGCACGCTCACATGGCCGAGGCCGTCGAGGACGCCTTCGTTGGCGAGAATACGACTCGCCGCTACGAGATTCGCTATGATCTGTTCGTCCATGAAGTCTCCTCCTGGACCGGTGTACGGTCGTTTCAAAATCGTCAGGCCATCGCCTGGTGCAAGCTTTAGCAAAACTCAAGAGGATTGCGAACCCTGAGCTGCATCTCGACGAGGTCGCTACAGCTCACGATGTAGGCGGTTAAAGGTGACGCAGCCGCAGTCCATTGTAGAGACTTCCATTACTGGATCAACAAGTTCCGTTTTGCCGGTACGGCTTTGTGAACGGAGCGCAGCGGTTGAACGTGCTTTCTCTTCCTACGGCCTAAAGCCCACCACGAGATGGGCCCGGTGGGATTCCGGGAAAGATTCTCCTTCGCACTGGAGCGTGACGATGTAGGTGCCCGCCTTGGGGATCGCCTCGGGCGGAATGGTCGTCCTGAGCTCGTCCTTCGAGATAAAGCTCGTCGGCAGCGGCTCGCCGTTCAGCAGGACACTGTGAAACGGCCACATGCCGCCCGCTCCGCGGACCGTCATGACGGTGGGACCCGAGCCCTCGATGAGAAACAGCGGCGCGATCTCGAGGTCCAGCGGCAGGGTTTGATAGGAATAGAAGGACGGGATCGGATTTTTGTATTGGGTAAATCCGCTATCGATGACCTTGCCGTCCATGACGACCATCTTGACGTTTTGCGTCACCCAGATGTCTTGGAGCGGATCGCCCTCGACGATCGAGAGGTCGGCGACCTTGCCGGGCTCGACGCTGCCGTAGTCCTTGTCCTTCTTGAAAGTCTTGGCGGCGGTGAGCGTGGCCGCCTGGATCGCGGTCATCGGCGGCACGCCCGCCTCGACGTCCATCGCCAGGGCCTCATGCATCAGCAGGGCCGCCATGCCGCGCGGGGGATCCGAACCTTCCTTCAGAATGCCGCCCGCCTCGACGAAGCGACGGATGAACTCGTTCGCTTTCTCATAGCCGACTTTGGCGCGAGAGAGCTGCTCGGAGGAATAGCGCTTGAACAGCTTGTCGTAGGCGTTGTCGGTCACCGTGCGAACCGCGGCCGGGAGATCGGCCTTGGGGTCGTTGAGGATTTCGTTTTCCCTTTTTCTGAAGCGCTCGGCGCTGGGCGACAGCGGCCGCAGCCATTTTGCTATGGTTGGAGTCCACGCAACGCCGCGCTCGACCATGGCGCCGATCACCTCGTCGAAATTTTCGGTTTGATAGTAAGAGCCGGCGAGTTCCTGGTCGATCCTTCCTCCCAGCCGATCCTCGGCCAGTTTGCGCCTTGCCGGAACATATGGAATCGAGCTGTAGCCGACCGACCAGATATGCTCGATCGAGTCGACGCCTGTATGGACCGAGCCGACGACGTCCCAGCTGTGGCAGGCTACCGGCATGTCCAGTCGATGGGCTTCGTCGACGGCGATTTTCAGCAAATCCAAAGATAGAAACTCGTTGACCTTGAGGATGTCGCAGCCAATCTCCTTTTTCCGCCGCACCGCGTTGCGCACCTCTTCCGGCGTCGTGACGATGATGTGACCCCGGGATACTCTCGAGAGGGGTACGTCGTGCCCGGTGCCGACGGCGCCGATCGCCTGGCCTGACATCCAAATCCGCGGTCCGCGGATTTTCTCCAGATCGGTCCCCTGTTTTTGCGCGCGGGTCCATGGGCCGTCCTGGTAGGTGTCGATCGTAGCGCAGGTCGTAATTCCCAGGTGGAGATAGAGCTCGCCATGGAAATCCTCCAGGTGTCCATGACCGTCGATAAAGCCGGGCAGCACGGTCTTGCCTTTGACGTCGATCACCTGCGCGTCGGCGGGAATGGAGACTTGCCCGCCTCGACCGACGGCTTGGAACCTGCCGCCCCGCATAACGATGACGGAATTTTCGATCGGCGGCCGGCCGGTGCCATCAATCAGTCTGCCGCCGTGCACCACGAGTGCTTCGTCTGCCATCTTTTGCTTTCTCCCCTCGCGTCGATCGTCAGCACGCGCTTAAGGGAACCGGCTACTTTTCTTCTCGTTTCGCGGCCGCCCGCGCGGGCGCAACGTGCGAGCGAGTCCGAATACCGTCGCCACTTCCGCTTGCCAATGTTTTTTTCCGAAGGGTCTTTGCCGATTCAAATATTCACGCACCGACGTTAGTTGATCGCCGTTTATCGGTTCGGTCAACAGATCGTCAGAACTCACAGGACATGGGGTCAATCAGCTCCGGCCGCCGCAGACTCGACCAAAACCATTCCTGCGCCGTGCTCGACAACCCAGCGCGAACCCGGATCTTGCAACACGTCACGCAAAGCAGCAATCAAGTGTTCATTGCGCTGAACTGAAAAACTCTTGAAGCGGCCCTGCCAAACATGTCCGCTGCCACCGAAACGTTTGTGATAATGCCGCACTTGGCTCGTCAGCAGCCACTGCATGAACTGACTCGGTGCGGCTTGACGAGCAGGTTCGAGAACGAGGTGGAAGTGATTCGGCATCAGACAGAAACCGAAAAGCTTGATCTGATGTCGCGTCTTCGCTTCAGCCAGCAGGGATAGAAAGACTTTGTAATCTTGTGACTTGTGGAATACCGTGGCGCGCCCGTTGCCCCGGTTGACGGGATGGTAGACGTAACCGCCCTGCTGTCCTCGTGGAATTCTCGGCACGCAGCGCTGCTAACACGCGCGCAATCGAGCTTTCAATACAAAAGTAGCCGGTCCCCTTTTCCGGATCTCATGCTCAAGCGGCTCGAACGTCCACTCGACCAATCACCAAACCTTCTTCTTTGGGAACTTCTTGTCCCTCGTCTTTCAAACCCTGGATGTGAAGCTCAATCGCCTCCCTGACGTTGTTCATAGCCTCGTCGATCGTTTCCCCCTGGCTGAGACAGCCGGGCAGAGACGGCACATCCACCCAATATCCGCCTTCCTCTGCACTGTGCACGACAACTGTGTATTGCATGGTATGCTCCCTCAAAACCAAGTCCAAAAAACTCTTCCTCGGCTAATCCCGCCTTGCGAATAGCAGCCTTCAGCAAGCCGATTTTGAGCTCTTGGTGCAAAGGTATCGTGACGAGTTGGCCATTCGGCATCTTGATATTGGCATGATCCCCTTTACCGGCCCGACGAATCCCGCCCACCTTCGCAAAAGCCTTTGCCGCCTCGGCACCGCCAGCAGTATGGCATCCAGCGGCCACTTCTCTGCACTTTTCTTAGGATACAATACCGAGAGTGAATTCGCTAAACGAAGAACCTGCCGCTCCCGTTCCGCGCGCCTCTGAGCAACAGTACAAGCCATCGGTCCCACCGTCACCGCGCAAGAACACCGCCAAATGCACTTCAGAGCCGCGCCAGATCGGACCAAGCTATCTTCTTGCCAAACCGCCAACCGCAATCGCATTCGACCAGCGCTCATCGCGCGGCCGTGAGGCCATTGGTGTTTTTGTGAAGAACAACGTCTTGAACGGAGCAACGCGCTTGGAAGAGCGGAACTCTCCGGTTATTTCTGTTGGCTCAAGCCTCGCGCCTATTTTACGAACGTCTTGAACGGAGCGCAGCGATTGAATCCTTCGGCTAACTCAGGATAGGCTCTTTGAACGACTGGATCGTTGAACGGTTGAACTTTTGAACCTTTGAACAGCCCCCTGTCTCAGATCGAACCTTGAACCTTTGAACCGTTGAACTTTTGAACGAGACGTTTCTAACCCGGTCAGTAAAGCTCGGTCTTCAAACGCTCGGCATATTTCTCATTATAATCCCTGGCGTAGGCAGCATCCTTGCCGTCGCGGGCGGCGGCGAAGTCGCCGTGGCTCGGCGCCCCGTTCGGCCGCGCCGTCGCGTCCCACAGCTTCGCCCGCACGAAGGCTTTGGGACAGTGATTGAAGGCTTCTTGGACCGCGACGACAACGACCACGCGCGGCAGCTTGCCGCGCACCTCGAATCGTTTCAGCAACTCCGGGTCCGTGCTGATCGTCGCGCTGCCGGTCACGCGGTAGGTTTCGTTCGATCCCGGGACCATGAAAATGAGACCGACCTTCGGGTTGACGAGCAGGTTCCTCATCCCGTCGATGCGGTTGTTGCCCGGCCGGTCCGGGATCAGCAGTGTGCGGTCGTCGAGCAGCTGCACGAAGCCCGGCGCATCGCCCTTGGGCGAACAGTCGATGCTGGTCCCGCTCGAGGTGGCGAGCACCAGGAAAGGCGATGCCGCGATGAAGGCGCGCCCGACCTCGGTGATGTGGTCGGTTTCCTTGGTGGCGATGTGGGGCAACGGCCGGGCATAAATCTTCGCGAGATCGTCCAGCGAAGTAACGGTGTAGGCATCGTTCCGGTCTATCGTGTCCATGTCATATCCCTCTTCGGTCGGTGACGGGTAGCAGTAGTCTTCCGTCTACGCAATATCGACTGCCGACCGAGTCTTGTCAACGTTGGAATTCGATCCAAATCATATTGCACCGGGGCATGAGGTCCCTAAATTTCAAGATTAAAGACCAGACCCCAATTTTTTGCATTGGCTTGAAAAAGCTGCCTCTAAGCCTATAAACGATGCCGTTTATGCCACCTCGTGCTGTCAAATCAAGAAGTTGCCTTGGCGGTTCAGCCGACCACCGATGGATCGGGAACGAGGGAGCGCTGGAGCCACTGGAACATGCGCCATCCGACCGGGTCGGGCGCGAGTGTCGACGCTGCAAGGGCAGCGGCCTCGTCGGAGATCGCTCGCCCGTTCGGCGCTTTCACGTGGACTTCGGCCACTCGTTCGGCCATCACGAACCAGCCAATCGATTCCTCCACCGAACGGCCCACCGTGAGCAGGCCGTGGTTTCGCAGGATGCAGAACTTGCGGTTACCGAGTGCTGTGGCGATGCGCTCGCCGCCATCGATCGAAAGCACCTCCACCTCCTCATCGTCGAAAAGTGCCTGGTCGAACACGAATGCACAGGCCTCCTGACTGAGCGCGCGGAACGGCTCGACGTTGGCCGACCAGGGGGTGCCGAAGGGCGTGTGGATGTGAGCTGCGCTGACGACGTCGGGACGGGCGGCAAGCAGCGGGCGGTGGATGTTGTAGCCGGCTGTGTTGACGGCGCCGGTCACGTTGCCGTCGGCATCCTTCACTTCGCCGCCGGGCCCGACCAGCACCAGGCGCTCCACCGTCGCCGCGCCGAAGGGAACGCCCCAGTCGAGCAGCCAGAAGTGGTCGGTCAACAGAGGGTCGCGGGCCGATATATGGCCGTCGCCGAGCATGCCCCACCGCATCGCGCCGAAGATGCGGTAGCCGAGCGCACAGATCCGTTTGCGATGCGCCCGTTCTTCGGCGATCGAACGGACGGTGCCGTAGGGTTCGACCCCCTCAAACGGTGGATAAGGACTCGATGTCATGTTGGCCATGCAGCGCCGCGCGATTCAGTCGGGCGTTTATCGGAAATTTCAACCGGCTTTATCTGGGGCAAGCCATATCGCCACACCTCGGAGCTGTCAATCGTCCGAGAATTTCGTGAAAATCTCCGCGATCCTTCAGCAAACTCGGCCGGCGCAACGGTCGTAAGTGCTCAAAGTCTTCCCGATCTTGCCGCTCGTGGGGGGCTCAGAAGCTGCCGCGCTATCGGCTTACGTTATCACTCGATTTCGTCTTGCAGGCGGTTTGGATCGACGCAGCTCCCGCGAGAAGTGACCGCAAAAAGTACGTCTGGACAGATTGTCATGATTTCAAATCCAGACCCTAAAATTTTCTCCCTTAGTTTGGCGTAACGGGCAACCTAGCCCGACTTCCACAATAAGAGGGTCGAGATTTAACAATTTCGGGCACTTAGCTTCTCAAGTCGGCACTACATTTGGCGTTCCTGAAGGGGGGCGAAGCCGCTCGGGGAGAGTCAATCCCAGACGTTGTAGGAGCAAGTCCTGTTCGCGGTGAGGTCGCACCACACAGCGAAGCCGAAGCTCGCGCTTGGAGCCGTCGGCCAGTGGCAACACGATATCGGCCGAGTGAATGCGAGAGAACTCAGTGAGAATAGTTCGAGGCGAATGCCCCAGCCCGGCACGCGACTGCCACTGCTGGAGTGTCTTCCACAGCACGTAAGCCAAAAAGCAAATCAGAATATGTGCCTTAATGCGGTCTTGTTTATGATGCCAGATCGGACGGATGCACAGATCGGATTTCTGAACCCGAAAAGCGGCCTCAGCTTCAGTGAGCTGGATGTAGGTCTTCCACAGTTGTTCGTCAGTCCAATCGTGGATGTTGCTGCGTAGGATATAAGTACCTTCGCTCAGCCTGGCCCAATCATCCCACTCGGGGCGTGCATGCCACTTAAGCTTAATTCCCGCGGGTACGCTCTTATCTTCTAAAAGTGAAATCGAGTAGCGGGCTGCCGCCCGGGAGTTTTGCCCCAACAGCCGCCCGATCTGGCGCTCGAGTCTCTCCGCGATCCAAGGCCTTTTTGCTTTTCGCAATGCGTCGGCTAAGCGATTGTAAACCTTCTTCAATCTGCTTGGAGAACCGTTGATGCATCGCCTTCTCTTTTTCGCTGCGACTGGCCGAGCGGCACAGAAGGAAGGTCTCGTTTCCATCAGGTCCACAACAGATTTTGACTTCGATATCTTCCCGGATCTGATGCCAATCGGTTTTCTCAGTGATCTGTTGGGTAAAGCGGCTAAGCTCCGAACGCGCCGTTCCAATCACGTAGCGGCGCCCCGTTGCGTTAAGCCAGCTGATGTTCTCAGCACTCACCATCCCTCGGTCCATGACCCATACCCGGTTCGCTTTCCCAAACCGCTCCTCCATCTTCTCAACAATCTGTTGGACAGTGGTGACATCGGTGGTGTTGCCGGCGAAAATCTCATAGCCCAGCGGCATACCCTCCCGGCTTACCACCAGCGCTATGTTGACCTGTACGCAATCCGCCGATGGTCGCGACTGTAACCGCGCTTGGCGATGGCAGGATCGGCGATCCCTTCGAAGTACGTGCTCGTCACATCGTAAAGCAATAGATCGTAATCCAGATCAAACAGCTCTCCCAGACGCTTGACCAGATGCTTTTCAACAGCCTCCTTGTGCGGCAACAGCCGATCCAGCGCTCGATACAAACGCTCATCGTAAATGTCCTCCACGGCTACCCCAAGCAGATCTTCCAACGCCGTCGTGCGATACCACTGCTCAGCCACGTGCAACTCGCTTGACGGCTCCACCAGCCGCCCAATTACCAAAATGGCGATCACTTCCGCCCATGAAACCGTCTCGCGGCTCGCCAACAAAAACTCGCCCAATACCTCGTCGAGTTTCAACGCCCGCCACAAAATCCACCCCAGCCATACCGCGCCAAAACTGCGCGAGCGCTCCAGCCGCACCCCATCTAACTTGACCGCCACCGCACCACTCGGCTCACCCTGATCGAATAGTTGCCCCTGCCAAGTTCCCGATGCACGCCCCGCAATACTTCGCGCGAGCGCCTGAGCTCGTGCCCGACCTTCAGCATCGAGCTCTCCCAGCTGCGCCACGGTTTGCTGCACGACTTTGCGACCGCGCCTGACCGAACGCACCAGCCGCCAGTAAACATGGCTCTTGCCATCTTTAAATCGCCTCGTGTGTCGCAAGTACACAGCCGCACATTCTCACGGTGTGATGCTAGCTGACAAGACACTTGGTCGGCACTACATTCGCTTTTTACCCTCTTGATGACTGAAAAGACCGGGCGGCGTAACAGCAATATTCGATTTTACAACCGCTTACTCCTACGTGCCGGTGCCACGGCAGGTGAAAAATGTTTCTGAGTAGCGCTATTGTGGAACTTGGGCTAGCGTCTGAAAACCATTTTCTTAGGATACAACGCCGACCGTGCCCTCGCCAATCGAAGAAAATTCCGCCCGCGAACCCGCCGAGCCTTACCTCGGAAAGAGGACAGGCGGAGCGATCTCCCTGCCCCGCGGCATTTCACTCCAGAGAAAAGTTCTCGGTCGTTAACTCGTTCAACAACGCGTCGCGGACCCTCCGACAAGCTCAGGCAGGCTCTTCAAACGTCTGGAACGCTTGGAACCATTGGAACGTCTGGAACATTTGGAACCTCTCCCGTTTTTTTAGATGTAATTGACACCTTCTCCCGTCGGCGATATTTCTTTCGCATATGTCGCCGATTCGTACCGTCGTCCTAACTCGCGGCCCGGCGCTCGCGCTCTACGGAGGAGACCCATGTCCATGCTGACGCTCACAATGCCCGCCCTTCCCGACCCGGTCAAAGTCGTCCTCCAACCCGCGACCACGGCGCTGTTGGTGTTCGACATGATCGATCGTATTTGCAAGAACCAGCCGAACTGCACCGGCGTCATGTTGCCGGCCCTCGCCTCGCTGCTGGCGCGGGCAAGAAAAGCCGGCGTGTTCGTCCTGTACTCGACTCGGGAGCCGGAAAGCTCGAACTGGATGCCGGAGGTCGCTCCCGCTCCGGGCGACCCCGTCGTCAAGTCGTATGCTCAGGACCGATTCTACAACACGGATCTCGACAAAACGCTGAAGGGCAAGGGGATCACGACGGTGATTCTCACCGGCTGGAAGGTCAGCGGCTCGGTGGTCTACACCTCGGTTGGAGCGACGGTGCGGGGGTACACGGTCGTCGTGCCCACGGATGCCAGCTCAGCCGCGACGGACTACGAAGTGGCGATCGGCCAATTCCAGATATTGAATCAGAACAGCGCGAACGCCGCGAACGAACCGCTGAAGCCGAACGCCTCGACCCTGAGCCGCACGGATCTGATCGTCTTTCAGTAAAAAAGCGGGGCTACTTTTCTTCTCGCTCCTCGGCCTGCCACGCGGACGAAGCTACTGCCGAGTCCGAACGTCGCTGCGTTCTGTGCTTGCCCATTCAACCTTCCTAACGGTCAGTAATTGGGCATCAAGGGTTCACCGATTAGAAGATTCCCTAAAACCGGAAAGTCTCCCATCGCGCCTTGATTGATTTCAACGAGGTGAACGGAGCAGAGCGATTGATCCTTCAGCGGGCCAAGGGCAGGCTCATTGAACGATTGGAACCTGTGTCAGCATATAAAATTCTCGGCATCGAGCGCTTCTAACACGCGCCGACTTAAACTTTCAACGGAAAAGCAGCCTGTCCCCTTTTCTCTCTCTTCTCTCTCGACTCTGCTGTTGACGCGACACCGATTTCTTGTCATGCAAGAGGTCTCAGGATACCTGAACTATACTGGAGAATTATCATGGCCGGCGTCGTCGATGCAGATACACATATTATCGAACATCCTGGGATGTGGGAGCTCTTTGACCCGGAACTTTATCCACGTCGACCCGTATTGGCGTCGACCACCGATAACAGTGTCTACGGACATAACAACCAGGTCTGGTTGATCGATGGCGTGGCCGTGCCCAAGCGCTTTGGCAAAGGCAGTGCCATTGTCGCCGTGGGTGGGTCCGACGCGGAAGAGGCGCGCACGGACATCGCCAAAGCGGTGCGCTACATCACCGACGCTACCGCGCGGGTAAGCGACATGGACAAGCGCGGCGTCGACGCTGAAGTCGTATTTCCGACCCTGTTACTGGGCTACCTGCCGGTGGAGGTCGAACTGGAGGTAGCCATCTGCGCTGCCTACAACCGCTACCTGGCAAAAGCCTGGGAACAGGGCGGCGATCGCTTGCGCTGGGTTGTCGTCCCACCGCTGCGGGACATCCAGGCTTCGGTGCGCGAGATCGAAACTGCACGTGACCACGGCGCGGTGGGCGTGTTCTTTCGCGGCGTAGAGGGGGAGCGCTCCCTGGCAGAGTCCTATTTTTTCCCGGTGTACGAGGCCGCCAACCGTCTGGGGTTGGCCATTTGCATTCATACCGGTGCCGGTGCGCCGGAAATCACTAAAGTCTTTGACCGCAGTTTCAGCCACAACTTGCCGCACGTACGCTCGCTGCCGCTGTTCGCCTTTCGGGACCTCGTGGCTCACAAAATTCCCGAACGCTTCCCGGAACTGCGGATTGGCTTCATCGAGGCGTCGGCCTCCTGGGTGCCCTACGTGCTGCACCACCTCGAACGGTCCAGCGGCGCAAAACTCAACGCCGGCGGCGACGCCGATGCAGCCATGGAGTGGGGCCCAAAGCTATTCAGAGACTACCGGCTCTACGTTGCCGCCGAGGCGGACGAAGACCTGGCCTATCTCCTGACTCACATTGGCGAAGACAACATGATCATGGGCTCGGATTACGGCCACCAGGATCAATCCAAAGAAGATGGTATGGTGGGTGTGATGCGGCACAAGAAAAGCATATCGCCGGGGGTGATCGAAAAAATTCTCTGCGACAACCCGCGTCGCTTCTACGGACTGTAGCGGCAGACCTGCCTTTTCGTCTTTGAGCGAACCGTTTGACTCTACCGTAACCACACCGGGACGTGCAGCGGACTGCCGTCATGCCACTTCACCAAGAATAACTCATGGCTGACCCCGAGTTTTGCCCCCAATCAAAAAGTAGCGTGTCTCCTTTTCTCGGCCGAGAATTTCGTAAAAAATGCCGCGATCCTTCAGCAAACTCGGCCGGCGCAACGGTCGGAAGTGCTCGAAGTCTTCCCGATCTTGCCGCTCGTGCGGGGCTCAGAACATGTCGTGCTATCGGCTTACGTTATCACTCGATTTCGTCTTGCAGGCGGTATGGATCGACGCAGCTCCAGCGAGAAGTGACCGCAAAAAATAAGTTTGGACAGATTGTCATGATTTCGATTCTGCTGAAAAACCCTCTTGGTATTTCGTCATATTAATAGAATAAATGTTGACAATGGACGGAGTGGGCCTCAAGGTTTTTCCATGAGCGTGAAACCGATCGATGCACAGAGAAGCTTTTATCACACCGACTATCTTGCTGGAAATCTGTTCGGTCCGGCCAACCGCTACCGGCTGTTTCGGGAAAAGATTTGGCCCAAGCTTTTGGAGCTTGCGCCTAAGCTGGAAGCGCTTTACTGCGCCGAGAACGGCCGGCCGCCGATCGATCCGGTGCTACTTTGCGGGGTGACGCTTCTCCAGTTTATGGAGAAAGTGGCGGACCGGGGCGCCAGCGAGCATGTTGTCTATCATCTGGGTTGGAAGTACGCGCTGGATTTGGAACTGGACTACGGCGGGTTTCATGCCACGGTGTTGGTTTATTTTCGCAATCGGTTGGAGGAGAAAACAGCCGAGCGGCTGATTTTTGACGGGGTGGTGGATTTATTGATCGAGCTGGGGTTGGTAAAGCGCAAGGGCAAGCAGCGGCTCGATAGCACCCATATCGTGGGATACGTCAAAGCGATGAGCTGGATGGAATGCGCGCTGGAGACGCTGCGTTTGGGGTTGGAAGATTTGGAATATGAAGCAGGAATGAAAAAGCGCCCAGAGTTTTGGGACCGACTGTGGGAGTTTTATGTCGAGAGCCATCTGGATTGGCGGTTAAGCAAAACCGAGCAAGCCAACCGCCATCGGCAATGTGGGCAGGACATCACAGAGCTGCTGGAGTGGATCGATACAGAGAATCCCCAGCTCGCTGAACGTGAGGCGGTGAAACTGTTGCGGCGAGTCTTTGACGAGCAGTTCGCAGTGGTCGAGGGAAAGCTTGAACTGGCCACCCAGCGGCCTTCTCGCGCGGTACAGAACCCCCATGATCCCGATGCCCATTATGCCGATAAGAAGACTAAGCAATGGATCGGCTACAAAGTGCACGTGGCTGAGACGGTCGATCCCCAACAACCGATCAAGAAAAAAGGCGAGCCCGCCGAGCATTTCATTACCGAGATATTCACTACTGAAGCGGCCCAAGACGAGATGGCCGGCTTAACCGAGGTGCTTAAAACAGAACAACAGCACCATGAGATTACACCCCAGGCGATGTACAGCGATGCCGGTTACGTCACCGAGCACACCTTAACGCAAGCGGAACAAAACGGCATCGAGTTATTAGGGCCGACGCGTCCCGACCCGCACAAGGGAGCGTACAATAGCGATGCATTCCATGTTGATGTCGAGAAGCGTCAGGCGGTTTGTCCCCAGGGTAACTTAAGCAGTCAATGTAGCCGCATCAAAGATAATTACCAGGGAACCGAGTACTACCGCATCGAGTGGGCCAGTCAATGCGATAGCTGTCCTGTACAAAAGCAGTGTACGCATTCCAAGAACGGCCGGAGAACTTTAGTCGTCGGGGTGCGCCACGATCTGGTGGAGCAGCGGCGCAGAGAAATGAAACAGAGTGGGTTCTCAAAGAGCATGCATCCGCGAAACGGCATCGAAGGGACTCACAGCGAGTTGGTGCGTGGGCACGCGATGAGACGGACGAAATATCGAGGCTTAAGCCGGGTCGGTCTATCGCACTATTTCATGGGCGCCGCGTGCAATGTGAAACGATACCTAAATCTGCTCGCATTCCAGATGAGAACGCCGGTTCTGAGCCCGGCTTAAGGGCTCGGGGCCGTTCATTTTACTGGCTATGGCAGCGTTGCAGGTGAAAATTTTTTTGTCGTAACACCATTTGGGGATCGACAGCGTTTGCTAACGGCGGTCGCAATTCAAATTGACGGGTTTTTCAGCAGAATCGATTTCAAAGCCAGACCCCAAAGCAATTCCCCGGACCTGGCTACGTCCCGGCAGTCTCGCCAGGTTTATCCCAAAAGAAAGGGTTTCCAGCCTTAGAGCCTGGCGCAACTCCGCTCGCGCAGCTCAAATCAAAATCTTGCGCCGGTCCGACCCAGGGAAAAGTCTAGGATCGACATTATCAAAGACCACTTCGTCGAGATTGTTTCGGTCATTGTCGAACTTGACCGTCGGAAGCCTAAATCCGAGCTTTTGCTCCAGCACTGATCCCCAACAGGACTGTAAGAGCTTGAGAAACGTATCGGAAGCGCTTCTCCTACCCTGTACAGTTGCGGATAACCATATGCGGGCACCATCAGGAATGCCCGGCACAGTTGCGGCCACGTTAACGGAACAATATATGATTTGATCAATGCTCGTATATCCACCGCGAAAAAGGTGGTGCAAGAAGTAAAAAACGTGGCTCGGACGAAAAAGAGCGCTTCCTTCGTTGACCAGAATTAGCAACCCAATATCGTTTATTCTGTTAAAAGCTTTCTTGGTTTCTTTCAGCTGTTTTGCTGCTGTTTTCACAGGGGTTTGAAGTCTTCTCTTTAGAGGCTGGAGCAATTGCCACCTGGCTTCCAATGGAAGCAATTCAGAGCGGGCAAATTTCTGGGTCGAAGAGATTGGAGGTACTCGCCCAGCTTTTGCGTGCTCTTGATAAAGCGAAACGAGACGTTTGCGGAGTCGATCATCTTCGTCTGGATCGTGCTGCAGGATTTTGAGCTCCGCAAACACGCCTTCACGTTCGAAATAGTAATCAGCGTTTTCAAAGTTTCGATTCCATGGAATAAGGGAATCGACTCGGTACCCACCCGCGCGATCGACAATTTCGTCAAAGAACGGCTCAACATCGAGATAAGGAGGATTCACAATGCCAATTCCTCTAGTCAAACGTTATTTTCACAGAGATTACGCTTTGGAGGCTCCAGCATTTAAATCTCCTGCAATCTCGGCAAACTGCGCTAGCGCTGCCTCCAGATCCTCCACTATCTCGGCGGCGATGATGTCGGGAGCCGGGAGATTCGCGGAGTCTTCGAGGGATTCGTCTTTGAGCCAGAAGATGTCGAGGTTGACCTTGTCGCGTTTGGCGAGGTCGTCGTAGGCGAAGCACTTGAAGCGCTCGCTCTCGGTCCGCTCGTGACGGTTCTCAGCGCTGTAGCAGGCGACGAAGTCGTCGAGGTCGGTGCGTTTAAGTTGGTTTTCCTTGAGCGTGAAGTGCTTGTTGGTCCGAAGATCGTAGATCCAGAGCTTTTCCGTCCATGGCCTTTCCTGCGCCGGTTTACGGTCGAAGAAAAGCACGTTCGCCTTTACGCCCTGGGCGTAAAAGATACCCGTCGGCAATCGCAGCAGCGTATGCACGTCGGCCTGCTTGAGCAGTTCCCGCCTCACCGTCTCCCCCGCCCCGCCTTCGAACAGCACGTTGTCCGGCACGACGATGGCCGCTCGGCCATGCTGCTTGAGGATCGTAAATACGTGCTGGAGAAAGTTGAGCTGCTTGTTGCTTGTTGATGCCCAGAAGTCGTCGCGGTGGATCGTCAGGCTTTCCTTCTCCGCCTCGCCCTTTTCATTGACGATCGTGACGCTGCTCTTCTTGCCGAACGGCGGATTGGTCATCACCATTTCATAATTTTTGCCGCCCTGACTGCCGAGCGCATCACGCACCTCGATCGGCACCTCGTCCGCCCCGTCCGCACTGATGCCGTGTAGCAGCATGTTCATGCAGCAAAGCCGCGCGACGCCGTCGACCAACTCGACGCCGTAAAAGCGTATCGCTCGCCAGCTTGATCTTCTGTTCTCGGTCGAGTTGGTAATGCGCCGGATCTGAAAGATAGTTATACGCCGCCAGCAAGAACCCGCCGGTCCCGCAGGCGGGATCGCAGATGGTCATCTTCGGCTCGGGACGCATCACGTCGACGATCGCCGCGATCAACGGCCGTGGCGTAAAGTACTGTCCCGCGCCGCCCTTCACGTCCGCCGCGTTCTTCTCTAGCAGACCCTCATAAGCGTCGCCCTTCACGTCGGCGGACAACGCAGTCCACTGTTCTTTGTCAATTAGATCGACGATCAGACGGCGTAGCTTCGCCGGGTCTTGAATTTTATTCTGCGCCTTGCGAAAGATGACGCCGAGCATGCCCTTCTCCTTGCCGAGCGTCTCCAGCAGATGGCGATAATGAATTTCCAGCTCGTCGCCGTCCTTGGCTAGCAAGCTGGCCCAGTCGAAGCCTTTGGGAATGCGCGCAGGTTTGTTGAAAGGCGGCCGGCTCTGCTCATCCGCCATCTTGAGGAAAAGCAAAAACGTCAGCTGCTCGACATAGTCGCCGTACGACAGCCCGTCATCGCGCAAAATGTTGCAGTAGTTCCAGAGCTTCTGGACGAGTTGGTGAGATTGATCGGCCATGAGGACGTTACGTACTCCAGAATTTAAGCAGGGAAGTGAAAATAAATACGCGGTACTGCCAAGAAGCCAAAAACACCAGGACGCGTAGCCCGCAATTATTACGGATTCTTTTTGATGTATTCTTCCATTCGCTTACCCACGCCTATGAGTGTCAGCCCGACCACCTCCTTAGCCTTCTCGTCGTAGCGAACAATGACCCCCTCACCCACATCTACGCCCAATGCGGACTTTGGTTTGCCAAAACTGATGTAAAGGGTATCGGCTTCGCCATCATAGTCCCAATCCAAAGCAGCATTCTTTTTGTCAAACAGTTTTACCGCTTCCATAAGACGTCCCTCCACTCGGCCGGCCGGCTAGCAAAGTAAGCAGTCAGAATAAAACCATCGTCTTCACTCAGCTCACGATAAACCACGCAGCAGTACTTCTCCGTGAGCGGCGTTTTCGGGTAGTGCTTAACCGCGATCAACGTCTCCGAGTCGCCGTCCTGAACATAATCGGGCAACGATACTGTCTCGATAATGCTTTCACCTTGGCCATTCATTTCGGGATGTCGGCGCTCAATATGCTCCATTCGTTCGGGTGTTAGTCGGATTGGAACTCCTGCAATCGACTTGACGATTTGCATTATTTCACGCCGTCCTGCGGGTTGAAAGCGGCAATAGTCGCCGCCTCGCGAAAGAGTCGAGCGCGATCAGTGGGACCGAGAGTACACAAGGCAGGCTTGAACGTCCTCCTTCTCCAACCATGAATATCCTTGGAGGATCGTTTCAGCCGTATCCCCAGCGGCGAGCATACTCAGGATATGTTCGACGGCTAACCGTCGCCCGCGAATTATCGGCTTACCGCCGAATATTTTGGGATTCACAGTGATCCGCTTTAGCAGCACTAGTTCATCCATAGTCGACCTCATTCTCCGTCGTCGAGCAGCGCAAGCAATTCCTCGATCGTTTCGTCACCGGGCCAGTTGTTCCACACTTCTTTCAACCAGCCGGGATTCACCGAAACCACACCAGTCTCAAAATCTTCGAGAGAGAATGCCGGGGCCCCTGATCGCGTTGATTCTTCATCCTTCGTCGTGATTGACCTCGCGTTAATGCCTATTTTGCTCTCTTCGGGAGAGTTTTCCAAGTTGACCAACAGCGCGTCGAGCTTGCCCTTCTCTTTGCCGAGCGTCTCCAGCAGATGGCGATAATGGATTTCCAGCTCGTCGCCGTCCTTGGCGAGCAAGCTGGCCCAATCGAAGCCTTTGGGAATGCGCGCAGGTTTATTGAACGGCGGCCGGCTCTGCTCATCCGCCATCTTGAGGAAAAGCAGAAACGTCAGCTGCTCAGACCCTGTCCTGAGCAGCGTCGAAGGATAGTCGCCGCTTGCCTGCGCGTGGCGCGCAAGCAGGTACGACAGCCCGTCATCGCGCAGGATGTTGCAGTAGTTCCAGAGTTTTTGGACGAGTTGAGTGGACTGTTCAGGCATTAGGATGAAGCAGGAGTCTTGCAGAGAGATCGATTTAGGGTTTCGATGAAAGATGGGCCGAAAGAAGTGCCGCGCTTTCCCGGTCAAACTCCCTCAAAGCGTTCTGGATGAGGTCAACCTCCCGTGCCTCAAAGAACGGTTCTCCGCATTGGGTGCACACCCATGCGGGAACCGCGTCCCAGGAGACGTGATAGCCGTTGCGGTCCAAACTAAACGGAGCCGTTCCACGCTTCATCCGTCCTTTGCAATGAATGCATTCCATATCCACCCGCTTGGGATTCCGGCTCATTCAGCCAGTTGAAAGTCTACGCTGCGCGTATCCGTCACACGCTTAGAAGCATCAAGAATCTCGAAGGAAATCAGGTTTCCTTGCGCATCGTAATCAAGAATAACTCCCGGCTTATCCTCGTCACTCTCATGCACGGGCGTATTGTCTTTAAGAACGACGCTCAGTGTGTCCGTTCTGGGATCGTATCTCACTTTCATACATCGTCCCTCCAATATTTCGAAACCTTGCGGGTCCGATAAGCAGTCACCACTTCAGCCGGAGCCCGGTCCATATCCACAAAAACCCTCACGAGATATTCTGAACCGGATTTTTGAACGCGCGATTGGAGAACGACCCGATGAGGTCGAACTTCAAATCGTTGCTCCGGATTTCTGAGAACACTGTCAATGACTTCCGTGGTCAACCGTCGTCGCGTGAGCTCGATGGTCGCATGATCTGTAATAATATAGTCTGTGACCGGCTCGGCCGCCACATTGATCCCCTAACGCGAACTATTCCCATCTTGCCGTTTTATGAAAACTTTGCCAAACGCTTTGATAAGGGTACAATTTGTACGTCTGAATTGACCGGATCGGTGAATTACTGCACAGATAATGTGGCCGGTGACAGCGTGGCTCCTCGTAGATGCCCGACTGCTAAGCACCCATTTCTGTTACTTAGCGGGCACGTACCGATAATGCGTCTCCAACTCGTCGCCGTCCAGGCGCCTCAGGCTCTGCCAATCGACGCTCTTGGGAATCGGCGACGGCTTGTTGAATGGCGCCCGGCTCTGCTCGTCCACCATCTTGAGAAACAGCCGAAACGTCAACTGCTCAGAGCCTGTCCTGACCCATGCCGAAGGATAATCGCCGCTTGCCTGCGCGCGGCGCGCAAGCAGGTACGACAGCCCGTCATCGCGCAGGATGTTGCAGTAGTTCCAGAGTTTTTGAACGAGTTGAGTGGATTGATCAGCCATGGAGAAACGACATTTCTGAAAATATTTAGTGATCGGTCGTTATGTTATGCGTGTCCCGCCTTGGCTTCCTTCCCGAATGCGGACTCGGTCGTCCTCCACGATCCAAAGATGGCCCACAAGTGTTTCTCGTTCCAACAAGGTGAGCCGAGTGGTCAGGCGCACGAGCGTGGTGATACTCTGTATCGTGGGTCGAAAAACAACGATGCCATGATAATCTTCCGGCGGGTAAGCCCGTATATCGGAGAAGTCGAGGTCGAGCGTAAGCAGAGCCCGGCCTTCTTTCCGGCAGACCTGAGCCACGTCAGGATCAATGCTACCGGCCATGCCCTGCTCTGCAACCGTCACCGAATCGTGTTGATACTGTACAAGCAGGTCTTTGATTTCGAGGGGCAGATGCTCGTCAATCTTACAACGCATTAGCTCGCCGCCGGCAAAGGCACCACCCGCTCACGGGCCAGTTCAGCGGCGTACTGCAGAGCCGCTTGAACATCGTCGGACTTGAGTGTCGGATAATTCTTCAAAATCCGCTCCACCGGCTCACCTGCGGCCAGATTATCCAAGACCACCGAAACCATGATCCGCGTGCCTTTTATGCACGCCTTGCCGTGGCACACACTCGGATCAACGCTGATTCGCTCTCGCCAGTTCATAGCGCATCCTTTCTCGTCGGCTTGCGTGATCTTCCTAGCGTTTAACCCAGCAAGCAATTCCTCGATCGTTTCGTCACCGGGCCACTTGTTCCACACTTCTTTCAACCAGCCGGGATTCACAGAAACCACACCAGTCTCAAAATCTTCGAGAGAGAATGCCGGGGGCCCCTGATCGCGTTGATTGTTCATCCTTCGTCGTGATTCACCTCGCGCTAAAGCCTATTTTGCTCTCTTCGGGGGAGTTTTCCAAGTTGACCAGCGGTCGACTATACTCCTTGTGTAATAGTTCACCTCAACAGCCGAATTACTACGCAGTGACTGAATCCAGAGGGCGATCGGAAGTCAGCAACTGACGTTAGTGCGTCTCCAGCTCGTCACCGTCCTTGGCTACAAGCTGGCCCAGTCGAAACCGTTGGGAATGGGAGCCGGTTTGCTAAACGGCGGCCTGCTCTGCTCATCCGCCATCTTGAGGAACAGCAGATACGTTAACTGCTCAGAGCCTGTGCTGAGCGCAGCCGAAGCATACTCGCCGTACGAAAACCCATCACCTCGGAACATGTTGCAATAATTCCAGGGTGCTTGAACGAACTGGTGAGAGGTCTCAGGCATAGCGGCTAAACTAGTTTTTGCTCTCTTTTATCGTTTTTAATTTCTGTTCTAAAGCCGTAATTAATGAGTCGATTGGACCACGGTGATGCTGGTTCACCGCGCTTGAAGGATTACCTTCAACGAGCTCCGCAATATCGCCCTTAACTTTCATTTCAACGTTATCTGTCCACAATTTGCCTTGGTTTTTAAAAATCAGTCGCATTCTATCCGACCACTTTCGATTACCTTTGAACTGCGGCGCTTCCGTGGACACACCGTATTTATTTTTTAACAGTGGCGAATAAAGTGTCTCGTTGTACAAGTCTTCAATTTCAGACTCGGATAAGCCGTTACGGCTAGCAAAAGTCACGTCAGCTTGTGTCGCAAGTCCTTCCCGTTCAGCCTTTTTAAATGCGCCGATACCCGAATTGTCGTAATCAAGAAAACAATGTGACATGCACATCGCTTCTCGGACCTGACCTAGCATATAGGTAAGATTGTTTCCCCCGAATAACGACTGAATGGCTAGGGACCTCTGATCCAACGAAGACTTCAGAGCTGGCGAGCCATGCTTAAGAAGCGCGCTAAAAGCGCGTTTGTCATCCTCTCCCTCAACAAGAAAAATTAATTCGGCATGTTGGAGATTGTCCGAGGCCCGAACGCCAAGAATATCGCGGATTTCCTTTATGTCTTTCGCTGGTACGGCCTTTTTTTGGTTGACGATCACGTTCGACTTGATACTTGTACGATCGACAAACAAAGGGCAGTGGGTTGTCATAATAACTTGATGCTTATCAGCGATTTCAGCAAGAACTAAACGGAGCTGATGAATGGCCGAAGGATGCAAATGAGATTCCGGTTCTTCTATCGTCAATATTAACTGGCGACCGAGCGCGCCACTTTCTGACGAGTGACGCATCAGGCTAAGTGCGGCGAGACTTTGAACACCATCCCCTTTCCGAGCCAAAAGGGTTGGCGTTCCATCATCTACAACTATGTCACATGATCGCCTCAATGCTCGATATCTCGCTTCTTCTGATATGGTCACCCTTACGTTTCGTACGTTAGGTAGAAAAACACGAAGGGTCTCCGTGATGCTTTTGGAAATTTTATCTAAAACCGGAGCTTGAATCTTCGCGACTTCAGCAAGCGCCTTCTTGTATGCCGATTCCTCCTCGACCGGCTTGAGCTCTCGATCGACAATTCCACTGACGATCGATTCAGCTTGATCGTACGTTCTCACGGAAGGAATGTAGGTAATGTTAATTCTCTTGGAAACAAATTGCGCAATGAGTTCATCTTTTTTTGACAACGCTGGGCCACCCGGCCCCTTTTTTACAACTTTAAAACTCGGATCGCCTTTGCCGAGCGATAGTTGAATCGGCAGCGATCCATTGAGCGAACTCTTTACCTCGTCATAAAATTCATCAATTTCTCCGGCCGTGAGCTCGAACTCCAATTTGAAAACAGATTCCCCACTGGCGTGCTTGGATTGGAGAGAAATTGGATAGTCGCGCTCCCAATTATACCCTCCCAGATCGCGTCTTGGGGTTTGAACTCTACCACGACGAATTTTGTACACTCTCAAATCGCGTAGGACCTCGAGGCCGGAGACAAGAGCCTTTAGGATATTGGATTTCCCCTCGTTGTTGGGACCGAGCAGCACCGTGGACTGCCGAATCGGAAGTCGATAGGCTCTAGTGATGCTCCTGTAATTGGTGACTGAAAAGGATACGAGTTTCATAGAAAACCTCTGCTGAAGGGTAGTCTTTCGCTGAAGGCGCCTTGCAAAATCGACTGGTGGAGGCGGGTGGCGCGCTGTAGGTTGGCGCTCACGACTTCTTCGAGTTCCTCCACAACACTTAACCCTAAACCGACAATAATTTTGGCGTTCACGCGGCCGATTTGAGTTTGTCTTCGATGGATTCGATCCATTTTTGCACTGGTGGAGCTACCGAGAAACGCAGCACCGAGTAGCCTTGAGGTTTGACGATGCGTGCCGGTTGATGAATCAGCTTAAAACGGATCGTTTTCAAACTATGGAGCAAATAACTGCAAGTTCGTTTGCGCGATCTGGGCTTGGGCGTAGCTAAAGTCTGGAGCTGAAAGTTTCTCACCAGGTTGTGCCCCAACACCGAGATTTGCTGCCAGGCCGAGTTCGCTCCGTAGTGGCGGGTGGGCACCACATCCAAAGCCCATTGCCCTTTGAGCTCGGCGAAGGTTTTCTCTTGGGCCCCCCGCCCCGCCATGAAATTCCATAACGCTGCAGCACCTAAATCGAGATTGGTAGTCACCGCGGAGTACTCAAAGTAGCCATCCTCTGGGTCGAACAGATCGAGCTGGTAGTTCTTCTTGCTCTGGTGGTGAACAGGTTTTCGGTAAACCACCACGCGCAGCGTCTTTTCCCAGGCCTCCACATACAGTGAGACTTCGAACCATCCCATGCCGTCTCCTAGTCGATGCCAGCGTTGACGCTCGCGGACGATCGGCACCAGGCCTAACCATTTCATAAACGGCACTTTGATCGCGTAGCGCGCCTTTCTGCGCTCCAACAAATGGATAATCTCTCGCTGGAAAAACGCCCCGTCCATGCGAAACTCTAACGGCAACGCCCTTCCCAGCCGTGCTCTGACATCGTCGATCAGCTCGCCTAAGAATGCCTGTGCACCTTTGGAGTCATGGACATTGCCGGGCCGATTCTTGACTCGCAAGATGTGGCCGGTCTGGGCCAGATGGGCCAGGATCGGATAGTACGAAGGATTCTTGCGATGATGTGGATTAAATCCCCGAAACGCCCACGCCACACTGGCTCCGGTCGTAATCACACTGCCGTCGATATCCAAAGTCAGACGTGCCAACGACTGCTTCTCGATCGCCTCATAGACGATCTGGCTGTTGATCTCCACCAACGCTCTGAGCGACTTGTGGGTAAACCGCTTGAGCCAGCGCGCCACGCTGCGCTCGCGCGGTAGGCGCAACAAGCCGCAAAACCGCTTCACCAACGGATCGTCGCAAACGTAGTTCAGATGATCGAGCCGGCGTCCGCCCACTAAAATCAAAACCACGATCACCAAGACCATGTCGATGCAGCGATAGTCTCCACCGATCTCGTATCGCCCAAACTCCCTGCTCACTCTACGTCCCAGGTCGATCAGCGCTATGTAGCGCCGCATCAACTCCAAACCGCCGAACGCCGTGATGTCTTGAGCCGCAAACTCGATCTTCAAAAAACTCTTGCACGATGAATAAAAATCCGCTCTATTCAATCTCACTTAGAGTGGCCTCCTTGCAGGACGATTCAGTCGGTGTGGTAACTGCTTTATCTCCCGCAACCGTAGGCCATTTCAAGTTCTATCTGCTCTCTTTTATTGTCGGATTAGGGTTAATAGGCGCTCGACTTCGGGAACAATCCGTTTCTGCTCAACGTTCGGCGGAACTGGAACCGGAAGCCTCCGGAAGTCTTCGACATTGACACCTCGAAGTGCCACGCCTCGCGTTTCTCCGCTGAGCCAACGTTGGCAAAGATCCGATCGAATCGCCCAGACAACGTAATTTCTGACGACATCCTTCGCAATTGGCGCACGCATTACGTGCTGCGTAATGTTTCCCCCGGCTAGTTCTGGTGGAACAACAGCCACGCGACCAATCGTTCCGTCTTTCGAAATTAAAATATCCCCACTTGCCAGTGTTGCGCGAGCGAACTTTGCAGCGCGTTCTTTAGAGGTTCGACGAAGATTAGAAATATCAATTCGTCCATCTTTCATCTCAGTGACTCTGACGTACGGGACACCACCATTTATGTGGGGGCCTGGCTTAATGATTCCATAAATTATGGGCCGATTTGCTTGCCCGATTTGCTCCAGCGTTGCCCACGCCCACCCCCCCGGCAGCGACGGCAGATTCGATGTATCCGGTTTCTGCGGCTCTTTGTACTTCCCCTTCCCAGTCCATTTCTGGCGCCGCTCGTCAAGGATGCGGTCGAGAAGTTGGGCGCCGGTTTCGTAGCCTGCCTGCCGCGCCCGCCCCGCCGCTATCTCGCGCCGAATCCATTTTCGGCCAAACCCAGTCTTAAGCCATTTTTCCCTTGCGACACCTTCTTCTCGCGATGTGTATTCTTCGTAATGAACGATCGACACTGGCTTGTGTTGGCTTGTCCAATCTGCGGCCTGCCCGGCTAAGTGCTCTTTCCAACGCTTTTGAAGATCCTGGGTTTGGCCGATGTAAACGCTGTCGTTGTCACATCGAATGGCATAGACAAAGAAGACCCCGGGGCGCGGCGCAGGCAGGGTGCGGCCTTCTTGGCGGGCGAGTTCGGCTTCGGTGGGGACGAGTTTGCCTTCGCAGGCGGCTTTGAGGACGGCGGCGCGGTAGCGTTTGAGGTTGGCCTGCACGCGCCGCAAGCCCGCGACTCCCGCCTCCAGCCGCGTGAATTGCTTCTCGATCTCCGCGACGATCTGGTGACTGTTACGTCAGGAGGCGAATCGGAACCTGCAAGTGCCTCAATTCTTGTGCGCTAACGTTTTGCCGCGCGAACGCCGTTACCGAGACGATACTGCAAGAATTGCCGATCAGCAGAGCGGAGAACAAGTGCCCACGCAAAATATCGGAGAGGCAATTCTCGGCTTAAGCAGCAACGAAGCCCGGATTCGATGATTTTGTGAGTCGGTTCTGCCTCAATCAGGCGGACCGAGAGCAACTTTCCCATAGTGAGCCAGACATCCCGATGAGAAAGAATCACCCTCGCTGGGCCACGAAGTATCGGCAACTCTTATATAAAACGATGCGGCGACACGATTCGCGCGGCAACGTCATACATCGTCCTACATCCCAGGTCGGACTGCCTTATTAGGGGACACCTTCTGGCCTGTAATCACTGCTCTTAAACGCGTAGCCATTCCGGACTTTGAGAATGGCGCTCCGCAACAGCGATCTTGTCAAGAGGTTGCCCACCGCTTGGCAATCGCGGACTATCAGACATCTCACTCACGCTGCCAACACCTCGTTGAGTTCATCGAGCAACTTCGGAAGTTCGTCACCAAACAATTGATGTGCTTTTCCCAATCCTCCCCGCTGGCTGAAGGGCGCGTAGTTGAAATCGTTTGGCTCAATGCTGATCGCAGTTGCGATATGGTCGCGGATAAGTTCCAGCCAGGCCAACTGCTCCGGCGTAAATGTTAAAGTAGCAGAGGCGTCTCGCCTCTGTGTTTCCTCCGACGCCGGAGCAGACGCACTTCGCGTGCGCTGTTCGTCCGAAATAGTGGCAGAGCCGTCTCGGCTCTGTTCTTCGTCCGATCCCAGCGGCGGGACGCCGCTGCCACTTTGTTTCCTTACCAGCCACTGCTTAAACCCTTGATTGACCGTTTGGGCGAAACGGCTCAAGAACCTGCTCGCGTTCGAGCGCGAAGCGGACGAGGGAGACGAGGTCGGCGAAGCGGCCGGCTTGGGAACGGCCTTTGACCTTCTTCGGCGCGACGGCGGCGAAGGCGTCCCAGAGGCGGTCTTCGGTCCAGGCGGCGTGCTGTTCGCGGAGTTTTTTCTCCAGCTCCTTGAGCATCGGTTCGGTGAGGCGGTGACGGTACGGGCGGCTGTAAAGAAGCTGCAGCGCGGTGATCTCCGCTTTGTGCTTTTCGATGTAGTCGCGGAACGACTTCGTCAATTCATCGGCGTTTTGCGTCGTCTGCTGACTCGCGCCGGCGAAGAGCACGCGGTCGCGGGTGATCACGTCGATCACCTGCTCGCTGGTCTGGTGGACCTTTATCAATAGCTGGCGCAGCGCGGGATTGCCCGCCAGCGGCGCGACAGCTTCCTTTGCCAAAGTGGCAGCGGCGTCCCGCCGCTGCTTCTCCGTGGGCTCAAGATAGCTGGGGTTCTCAGCGCCCCGGTGTGCGCGGATATATTCGCGGAACTTTTCCATACTGGCTGGGCTTCGGACGATGTGGTCGAAAGATTCCTTTTGCCAGACCGCGATGGCTTTCTCGGACGGAGGCGGGACGCCTCCGCCACTCTCTTCGGATGCGGATTTTAAAGTGGCAGAGGCGTCTCGCCTCTGATTCTGGAATTCAGTCAAGCGGCGGGACGCCGCTTCCACTTTTAAGATTTCATGCGCCGTGAAGGACTTCCAAGAATGGAGGATTTCAGACAACCGATGGTCGCCCAATGGGGAGACCAGGACGTGAACATGATTGGACGCCACGGCAAATTCATCCAGCTGGTAGCGATCGCCGTCAAAGTGCCGGAGAGCGTTTTCCATTAACTGTTTCACTTCCGGCAGAGCTAAAACGCAAGAACCGGTTCCGGCATCGAGCCACTGCTGAATGCGTTGGGGAAAGCGCTCGTAATATTCCATTCGCGCCACCGCGTCATGGGGCTCCGGGTGTTGGGCAAGCCACTGGTCTCTTTCCGTTCTCCATTCCGCAAGCTTTTCTAGCGGCAGCGAATCGGCGAGCCGAAAGGTCACAAAGTAAGTCGCGCCGTCCTGCCGCCAGTGCGGCAGATCACCCGTTAGGAACGCCACGGGTTCATTGGGATCAAAGTAATTGAGAGTGGCAGCGGCGTCCCGCCGCTGTTGTTCGAGAACCAAGAGGCGGGACGCCGCTGCCACTTTGTCCGGATTCACTGCTCCGAGAAGCTGCTGCGCGATCTCGCAGAGGGTCTGGCCCTGGGCCGTGGTCCGGACTTCCTTTGCGAGCGCTTCGTCGAAGCGTTTCTCCAACCGAACCAGCCGTCCGGCGAGGCTTTCGAGCACTTCGGGCTCACGATTGCCGAGGGCGACGGCGTCAAGCAGCTTGTCGAAGCTCACCGTGCGCTTGGTCTCCAGCGGGCGGGAATCGGTCAGGTCCTGCTCGCAGACACCAACGGCGTCGATGATGACAAAGCGGTTCTTGCGCTTGATGCCGGGATTGACCTGTTCCATTTCCGTTTCCGATATTACCCGTACTCCCCTGCCCTTCATCTGCTCGAAAAAGCCGCGCGACTTGACCGAGCGCATGAAAAAGACGATCTCCAGCGGCTTTACGTCGGTGCCGGTGGCGATCATGTCGACGGTGACGGCGATGCGCGGGTTGTAGCTGTTGCGAAAGGCCTGAAGAATCTGATCCGGAGAGAGATTGGACACTTTCTTCCAGACGACTTCTTCTATTTCTTTTCCATCGGCTCCGGTTTTCTTCTCGACATCGCGCACGAAGCCGGTGCGGTAGGTTATTTTCTGGCAGAAGTCGTTGCCTTTGTCGAAGACCTCCCGGCAGATGCGCACGATATCGTCGGCATGGGAGTCGTCCTTGGCGAAGATCAGCGTCTTGGGCACCTGATAGCGGCCCGGAAAGATCTCCGTGAAAAGTTTATCGCGAAAGGTCTGTAGCACCGTGCGAATCTGATCCTCGGCGACCACGGCGCGGTCGAGCTGAGCGGCGTCGTACCGGAAGTCTTCGTCGAGTTGCTCCCAGCGTTTCTTGCGCGTCTGGCGGTCGCGCTTGTCGACATAGAACCCGGCGTCGATCTTGGCGCCTTGAGAGGTGACCTCGGTCTGGATGCGATAGACGTCGTAATTGACGTTGACGCCGTCGGCCACCGCCCGCTCGTGGTTGTATTCCATGACCAGATTCTGATTGAAAAAGCCGAAGGTCTGCTTGGACGGCGTCGCAGTAAGGCCGATCAGATGGGCGTCGAAATACTCCAGCACCTGGCGCCAGAGGTTGTAGATCGAACGGTGGCACTCGTCGGTGATGATGATGTCGAAGGTGTCGATGGGGAAGGCCGGGTTATATTCGATCGGCGGGGCTTCTTTGAAGAGCGATTCCAAGCCCTGGACCGAGCGCTCGTCGGCTTCCTCGTCGAGCTCCTGCCCTTTGAGCATGGAATAAAGCCGCTGGATGGTGCCGATGCAAACTCGGGCGCTGGTATCGAGCGTGTTCGAAGCCAAGCGCTGGATGATGTACTCCTCGTGGAACTTATAGTTGTTGTAGGGCGACACGTATTGCTGAAACTCTTTGAGCGTCTGCTTGCCCAGGTTGCCGCGATCGACCAGGAAGAGAATGCGCTTGGCGCCGGCGAACTTGATCAGCCGGTAGCTCAAGACAATCGCGAGCAGCGTCTTGCCGGAGCCGGTGGCCATCTGCACCAGCGCGCGCGGCCGGTTGTCGCGCAGCGACTGCTCGATGTTCATGATTGCCTGGGGCTTGGGCGGCCAGATGTCGTCGATCAGCGGCGGCATGTGCTGGATGCGGCTTAAGAAGTTACCGCTGCGTCCGGCGTAATCGGCGATCGTTTCGACCGGCTCGGGCGACGCGTAGTTTTCCACCCAGCCGAGCAGAGCGTCAGGACGGTGATACGCGAACACGTTGCGGCTCCGCGGTACGGGATCGAGACGGTTGGTGAAGCGCGTCTCGGTGCCGGTGGACTCGTAGCTGAACGGCAGCGGCGCGCGCCAGGCGGGGATGCCGAACGGCACGCCTTTAACGTACTTCTCTGACTGCTCCTCGACGCCGGTAAGCGAATGGCCGGCGGGTTTGGCTTCGATGGTACCGATCGCTTTGCCGTCGACGAACAGCGTGTAATCGGGCTCGCCGGTCTTAAACGTCAGCTCGCGCACGGCAACGCCGCGCGACGCGGCGAGATTGACGCCGTTCTTGTCCTGGACAACCCAACCGCAAGAGCCGATTAACGCGTCGATTTCTATTCGGGCTAGTTCCTCGGGATCGGGCATGGTTACCGAAGAAGATTTAACGAGCCAACAGTTCTGCTTTAGCTAAGATGGCTTAACCAGTGTAATTTTTTCATAGATTACTGCATCGGGCGGGTTTCGGCCAAGGGCGATATTTAAAGGAAAACAAATAGGCATGAGGCGCGAGGCAACAGGCGTGAGACGGAGAAGAGTCGGATGAAATTGAAATACAAAAACCGCGATCGTGGCTCGGCGTCGTAATCCGCAAACCCGCCGTAATGGGATCGTATTCTAAGGACGACCGGTCCGATTGTCCAAGATGAAATTCCTATATCACTGTTATTGGTTATTCTTATATCACTCGGCCGCGGACAGCACTGCGACAATTGATCTCACGACCGGTTGAAGTCGTTCGAAACGTTCCATCGCCGCGGTCCCGGCGCCGCTTCACGGTTCAATGTTCAAAGGGTCCAAGGACCAGCTTCGTCGGGGAACTTCCACGTTTCGAGAATTCTCGAAGTGTCGAAATGACGTCAAATCCGCTCGCGCGATATTTGTCAGTCACCACTGCGACGGCTTGTTGAAAGTGCCATGCTCGTCTTTAACAGTCGTCGGAAGCTGCCTGGCGGCGAGAACGCCTGGGCGGATGTGCTTATAAAAGAACCCGTTCCAGTCGTTCAATCCCCCGGATCGAGTCCTTGGTCCGTTCAAATCGTTCCGGAGTGTGCACCAACGGGGGAGGCCGCACGTTTCGAGAATTCTCAAAACGTCAAAATGCCGAAGCTACTTCTCTAGACCAAGTCGCCGGCGAAGTTCGGCAGCTGGAACGGCACCTTCTTTTTTTAACCGTGCCCTGGAGCGTTTAATGATTTTTAAAAACTTGCGGTTGGTGCTGAGAGCCACAGTTTCTTCATCGACGTTTCGGATGGGTACGACCGCGGCGAACGGCTTGCCCTGCTTAACAACAATCACCGGGTCTTTTCTCGCCTTTTCGGCGTATTCCGACAGCGGTGCTGTGGCTTTTTTGAGTTCGACCCTTGTCATAGCTTGATTCCTTCTCCCCCAATTCGGACTCGCTCTCTTTCCTTGACGCCAACCGCCAGAATGGTCACTGTTGGAAGAGATTCGTCGCTCACTTCATAATACACTCTCAACTCGCCAATGCGAAGTTCCCACGGTGCTATCGGGTTGGGCCGCATTGGCTTTCTGTTTCGCGTCTCTACCGCAGGCTGACTAAGCAATTGTCGATCAACGGTGTCGAGTACAATTCTTTACTGACGCGCCGTGAGCCCCCGCAGGTGATCCTCCGCCTCTGGAGAGTATTGGATGATGTAGGCCAATCTATTTCCTATTGAAATGTTTCCGCAATCTAATGGATTGCCCAGGGTTGGGCAAGGAGGCGCGGGAATAGCAACGTCATGGTCGTGGGGAAAGGGTCGTGAGCGGGTTTACGAAGGATAAAGTATAAAACTAAAAAGACGCGAGTGTGATCGTGGCTCAGCGGCCGGAGATTGGGATCGGCGGGAGAGCGTCTGGATGACGCGGTTGCTCATCGGGGACTGCTTCGTTTCAGACGTTCAAGGAGCCTGTCCTGAGTTTATCGAAGGGTTCAATCGCTGCGCTGCGTTCAAATCGTTTCCGGATAGGTGTCGGGCACCGACAAATGGGCAAGAGTGGGTTACAGCCGGCGACGTGACTGGGGAAAAGGTCGTGATCGTGGCTCGGTGAAAAGCAGTGGGCGGCTTCCCCCGCCTTTCTATGGCCATCTTACTCTCACTTATCCCGTGTTCCGAATCTGGTGGGACGCGACAGGAGCACTAACGTGGTCCTGTTCGTGATTCGTGGTGGGGACGAAAAACCGTGTTCGCGAACGAGAGAAGGGCCGTGCGTGTGGCTCGTGACCTCGTAAGAAACTACCGGGATCGTCATTCGTGGACGTGCGGGGGAAACTTCCACGTTTCGGGAATTCTCGAAACGTCGAAATGTCAGAGCAGGCATGAGCAACAGGCGTGAGACGGAGAAGAGTCGGATGAAATTGAAATACAAAATCCGTGGACGGGACTCGGCCTCGTGATCAGTAAACCGACCGTAATCGGACTGCATTCTAAGGGACCACCGGTCCGATTGTCCAAGATGAAATTCCTATATCACTGTTATTGGTTTTTCTCATATCACTCTGCCGAGGACAGCGCCGTGATGATTGGACTCACGACCGGTTGAAGTCGTTCGAAACGTTTCATCGCCGCGTTCCCGGCGCCGCTTCAAGGTTCAATGTCAGAAGCGTCCGACACGTTTCACAATAAAATCAGTTGGTTAGGGTCGTCGTAGAGATGTTCGTTGGTTGCCGAGTAGGTAAGGAGTTGAAACAAGGGAGTTTTCTCGAACGGTGTGATGCTCAGAATCTGTAGCATTTCGTGCAGGGACAACTCCAGATTGAGACGTTTGCGAACGATGGCAACTAGCACGTACACGGCTACCGCGATCCAGACCTGGGTCTTCACGGCGTTCTCGGATGTGCCGAAGAAGCGCTTGATGCGGAGGTGTTGCTTGATCCACTTGAAGAACAGCTCGACTTGCCAGCGCGATTTGTATAGCTGGCAAATGGTGAGAGGTGCCAAGGTCATATGATTGGTCAAAAACACCAACCGCCGTCCTTCGGCATCGCGATAGCGAATCCGGCGCAGGCGCGCGGGATAGGCCTTCACAGAACGCGGTACGACCAAGTTTACTTCCTGGTCGCAGAGCAATCCGGTGCGGCGATCGACCGGTCGGGAGTAGACGCGCTTGAATTTGAAGTTGGCTTTGGCACGAGTGACGAAGAAGCTGGCGTCCTGATCGAGGCGGTACAGCCGCTCGAAGTCGATGTAGCCGCGGTCCATGACGTAGAACGCGCCCGGTTCGGCAATCAACACATCGAGAACATTGACATCGTGCAGCTTGCCGTCGGAGATGTGAATGAAGCTGGGAATCGCGCCGCGCAAGTCGAGCAGCGTGTGCAGCTTGATCGCCGCTTTGGTCTTGCGAAACTTGGCCCACGCGAACAGCGACAAGCACAAGTCGATGGTGGTGGCATCCAAAGCGTAAACCGTCTCGGCAAGCTCCACAGAAAGAGAGTCCTGGGAATACAGTCTGCGTGCGGTGCGGATAAGTGCATGAGCGTACTCGGCAAAGATGCGCCAATCGCGCGACTCGTTGGCGTCGGCCAGAGCACTGCGGCTTAGCTTGCCGCGAAGACCCATATGATAGAGCTTGGCGGGCTGCGCGCGCAAACACGCCTCGATATCGCGCAGGCTTTCGCGGTAGGTTAGCTGTGCGAAGGCCATCGAGAGAAACTGGTCCAAGCAGCTGAAGGTGCGCACGTTGAAATCGCCACGATACTTCGCCACCAGCCGACGAAACGTATGCCACGGCGCAAACTCCATGAGTTGTGCGAATACCAGATTGCCTGTGTGCATCGGTGCCTCCCGGGAAAGTCCCGAAAGACTGCCGACAATGACAATATAAATTCAAATCGTTAACACCTCGATACTTTATGAACACTGCGCAATACCTAGCTTTTTATCAGAGAGACCTAAAATCTGTCGGACGCTTCTGGTTCAATGTTCAAAGGGTCCAAGGACCAGCTTCGTCGGGGGAACTTCCACGTTTCGAGAATTCTCGAAGTGTCGAAATGACGGTCTAGATAAGCCGGCCCGAGGTCTGAACAACCTTCTCCAGTGCCTTCAACAACACCCGCGTTTCCCCCTGGTGCTTGAGCCAGTAGCGGACCTCTTTCCCGGCGGTGTCGTATCTCACGATATCGGCTGCGCGCAGCTTGGCCAGGTGACCGCTGACGGTTTGCACCGAGCGCCCGGCGAGTTTGGCCAGCGCGCTCGGCGTCATCGGTCCGCCTCGATCCAGGAGAATAACCAGATGGTAAATGACCGGATTGCCAAGCAGCCGACAGAGCCTCGACTCGCGATATTCGGTTTCGTCCATCGCCAGCGATGTACGGCGAAACCGCCGACCCTGTCAAGCGCCCTTCCACGTTTCGGGAATTCTTAAAAAATCTACCGGTAACTGCCACGGCGCAGGAGGGCTCTAATCTCGTCGTGGTTGCCAAGAAAGGAAACATAAAGTTCGGGGCCTCGGTCTTGAAAGAGAAATCGAAGATCCCGGTTGCCGCGGCATTCAAAGAGCTTGTCTCCTAACTTGCGGATTCCCACACCGCTGTGCACATGGGGCCGGCCAAAACCATCCACCAGGTCACAAAGCGCAAGGAGACATTCTACTCTTTCGTTCTTTGGCAGTTCGCGCAGGCGGCGGATGACCGCGGGATCGATGGTAAGAAGCTTACTCAAGCATATTCCTAAGCTCTTGCACCGTTACCGACGCGAGTTTTTTGTCCCGCTTCAAGCGCCGATAGCGCCGGTCGGTGGCTTTTTCCAAGGCGGCCACCTGCTCGGGCGGAGCGCCATACTCCCGCTGGGCATAGTCTGTGGACTCGACGTCGACCTTCCTGAGCGCGACGATGTCGGCGCCGCAGACAATACCGATATCCTCGCCCCGCGCCGCCGCCTCGAGCCAACGGCCCAAATTCTTCTTCGCATCCGTGATCGTTAGGGTCTTCATAAAGACTCTATATCGCCGCTATATAGATCTGTCAAGGATGGAGCCAGGGCTCTTTCCTATCGTTCCTAACGGGGATCGGAGCGTTCCGGCCGTTTACGAATAGGCGTGCGGCGCGAGGCAACAGGCGCGAGTGCCGGAATGAGGAGGGATAAAGGATAATAGCGCTATCGGCGTTCAAGCGTTCAAGGTTTAAGGGTTCAAGGACGGATTCTCAGGGGAACTTCCAGGTTTCAGAAATTTTTGAAACGTCGAAATGAAAAATAGCCAGAAGGCATCCGGCAACAGGCGATCGCCAAAGCCAAATTCACGCTCAATTGCTCAAGCTTGATCCGGAGGTCCTTTTGAAGCTCGACGGTTTGCCCAAGCCGAATGAAAGCTCGAACCACGTAGACACTCATCCGTACCGCGTGCCGGCTATTGAGCACATCGGCTGTCATGATCGCGCCGTGCCCGTGAAGACCTAGGGTCGATACTTGATTTTTTTCTCGCGTTTCAAGATCACAGATTGTGATCTTGAAACTGCGATGGCGATGGCCTCAGCGCGGCTCGAACGAAAACTGACACCCGCAGGAAATTTCTCTCGCCAAATACGCTGCCCACGCAAAGGTCACCCAACCCGTGACCCCCATGGAAATTTGATCTCTTAACTTGGCGAGCTTTGCGCGAGATATTCCGATTTCTTGGCCGCGGCTCTGCCGCGCCGGACCCTTCGCGGTGCATAATGCGCCACACCAAAGCCTGAATAACCTCAATCCTCGACGATCGACACGGTCGCCTTGACGCCTTTCTCTGCGAGGATCCGAACATACTCTTTTTGGATTTCCGCCGGCTCTTCGGCCATCGGGATCATCGTCCAGAGCGGATTGCGAAAGCGGTCGTGGCTGTATTTCGGGCTGTCGCCGCGCATGGCGAAGTGGCGCATGGCGCCTTGGCCGGTGTTGAAGTGGCCGTGCCACATGAGATCGTCGGGCGAATAAACCGTGCCGACCTTGAAATCGTGGCGCTGCTTTTCCTCGCCGTCTTTCCACAGCATGACGTATCCCTCGCCTTGGGTGATGATGATCACCGCGCCGGGGCCATGGCGGTGAAAGGTGCTGCGGCAGCCCGGCGGAAATTCCGATACATGGCAGCCGTAAGTCGTATCAGCCAGGGTAAAGCGCATATGCCGCACGCCCTTCCCTTTCATCGGAAACTCGTCGAGCGGAAATTGATTGACGTCCGGAACCAGGTTGGTTTCCCAGTAACGCTCGGCCATATGCTTATTGTAGCGGAGAAAATCATCGCCCTGATGAAAGCGGTCGCGAAAATTGAACGGATTGCGAAAAATAAAATCCCGGTTATGAAAAATATTGATCATGCGCGGACAGGTGGTGCCGACGAACAAGCGCACCGGTTCGTCGCGCGCGCCGTTGTAGTGAACATAGGATGAGTTCAGCGGTATGGCGAAAATCGCCCCGGGACCCCACTCGAAGGTCACTTTACTGGACCCGTCCTGCCAGATCGCAGTGGCGCCCCGTCCTTTGGCGACGTAGACGATCTCCTCGAACAGATGGCGCTGCGGCAGGGTCTCCCCGCCCGGCGCGATCTCGCAAACATAGGCGTCGGTCTGCTGCTGGTTGGAAAGATTGAGATAACAGCCGCGCGCGCCCATTCGCTCCCAGGGATCGAGCGTTAACTCGATTACGTCGTTGACCACGTTCCCCTTGACGATGGGAATGCCCTCTTCGGCTTGCAGAAGATCGTAGGGGGTCGGTCCGAAATCGAGATGTTCGCGGAACGGCAAGAGCATGATCCGAACTCCTTTGTAACCTGATCTTTCATAACACGAATCCATGGACCGATGACAATCCTTCACCCAGCGAATTTCGACCGCGTTGCACTTGCGGCAAGGCGGAACTCTCCCGTATATTTTATCGATGAAAAATAATCTCGCACCTGGAATCGTTCGCACCCGCACCTATGCCACCAACCTGGAGATGCGCGCGCGCCAGCTCAAGACGGATGTTTTCTCCACTCCGGCAATGATCGGCTTGATGGAGAGAACCAGCGTCGAGCTGACCGAGCCCTACCTCGATGAAAATGAGCAAACCGTCGGCATCCACGTCGACGTTCGCCATATGGCGCCGACCAAAATCGGCCAGAGCGTCACCGTGACCGCCGAGCTTTTGGAAGTGAAAGACAACAAGCTCCGTTACGCCGTATCGGCGATCAATGATCAGGGCGTTAAGATCGGCGAGGGACTGCACCGTCGGGCCGTGATCGACACCAAGCGCTTCAGCGGCGACGCGTAAGCTTCAGGCGTGGCCTGTTCGCCTACCCGGTGCCCTTGAAAACGCTGAAATTCGTAACCGATTACGCCAGTCCTGAAATCAACCGGCGTTCAGCGCTTATTTCAAAAAAACAGCCGGCAAAGAACCGGAAATTGTCCTGCCGGAACCGATGGACAAGGCGTTAAAGAACTTGAAGCGTTCACCGGAGGTAGTGGAGATGCGGAAAAAACTGGCCGGGCCGGCGCCGCTGCCGCACGATGACGCGAGCGAACTTTTGGTGTTGCATCGGTCTTATTGATCCCAGCCATTTTTCGGGCGAGGTTCATCCCCGACCTCACTTATCAAGCCTGCCTAGTACCCCCCGAACAAAAGACCCGCCGGCCAGCGCATTTCGAGCGTATATTCGAATAATCCCCATATAAGCGCGTAAGCACAGCCGGCTAGAATCAAAGAAGTGAGCCATTTTTCTTTGCCCTCGACGAGAGCATAGAGAAACACCAACAACGGCAGGCTGATGACGATGCCGATCAGCCATATCCCCACGGCGCCGCCGATAAACCAGGCGAAAAAAGTGAGAGTACGGATCAGTTCGACGCGCTTATCGACCATCCCGCCGTGGGTCTCATCCATCTCGATGGTGCCCCCCGTCCGGGCTTGCCGTGCCTCCCAGCCGCTCGCTTCGCGGTAAAGCTGGATCAGCGAGAGCACAAGCCCCGGAATCGCAGCGATATAAACCGGCATGAGCTTGGCGATATAAGGCCACTCCCAGCCCCACCAGATGGCACCGACAAAGATTAGGATCAGCAACACAGTAAAATTAACTGTCATCGTCGCCTCCGGCAGCTGCATCTGCCTTGGACGCGCTTCTCATCCGTCCCCGCACGGCAAAAAAGAACGAGGTGCTCGCCAGGATCAATAGCGCGATCACGGCCGGGCGAGAAAGCCAGGTAAATCCGTAGCTCATCATGGAACGATAGAGATAGCGCTCCATCAAGCTGCCCAGCACTAACCCGAGAACCATCGCCGGCCGCGGATAGCCACAGCGCCGCATCAGGTAACCGAGGATGCCGAAAATCACCACGCTCAAAAGATCCGCGGCGTCGCGAGTGACGCTGAAAGCGCCCATCAGAATAAAAATAAAAATCGTCGGCACCATGATCGAGTAGCGCACTTGGGCGAGTTTGGCCAGCTGCGCGGCCAAGCCGAAGCCTATCAAGCTCCCGACGATTCCCGAGATGCCTTGAATCCAGACCACGCTGTAGATCACGTCCGGATTTCTTTTGATCATCTCGGGCCCGGGCAAATAACCCCATGCCAGCAAGGCAACGATAAACAGCGCGGTCACCACCCCTTGGGGAAAACCGAGCAGCAAGGTCGTGATCAGGTCGCCGCCGTCCTTGGCGTCGTTGGCGCTTTCCGGCGCGATGACGCCGCGCACATCGCCGGTGCCGAAGGATTTTCCGCCGTCCTTGCTGGTCTGCGCCGCGTGACCGTAGGCGAGCCAATCCACCACCTGCGAGCCGATGCCCGGAACGATGCCGACCCATACGCCGAGAAAACTGCAGCGCACCACTAACCACCATTCGCGCAGGGTATCCTTCACGCCGTCATAAAGTTTTCCGGTCAGCGGTGCCGGCTGCTGCTCGACGCCGAGCCGGTGTAAAGCTAGATCCAACGCGGCAGGAATACCGAACAAGGCCAGGGCAATGATGCTGATCGAAATCCCGTCCAACAGATAGGGCTCGTCGAAAACAAAGCGCATGATGCCGCTTTGCTCCTGTTGGCCGACGGTGGCGAGCAATAGGCCGAACGCCGCGGCAATCAGCCCCTTGATCGGCCGGCGCCCGGCGAGCACTGCGACCATGCTCAGGCCCCAGAGCACGACGACAAACAGTTCCGGCGAGCCCATTAAATAAATCAGCGGCTTCGCCACCGGGATCGCCACTGCAAGAGTAAAGGTGCCGATCAGCGAGCCCATACCGCCGGCCATAAAAGATGCGCCCAAAGCGCGCCGGGCTTCGCCCCGTTTGCCCATGGGATAGCCGTCGAGGATCGTCGCCTGCGACCCGGCACCGCCGGGGATGCCGAACAGCACCGGCAAGTACGCCGCGCAGATCGCGCTCACCGAGCTCGCGCCGATCAGCAGCGCGATGCCGGTGACCGGTTCCCATTTGATCACGACCGGAAGCATGATGGCGTAAACTAGCGGCATGCCCAATCCCTGCGGCGCGACGGCCGTAAAGGTGCCGATGCTGACCCCGACCAGCATGGCGAAAAACACCTTGAAATGAAGGATATTCAGAAATCCTTTGATGGCGGCGTCGACGAGAGAGATTTCCATAAAGGCGCTTCTTGCATGCCTTTCTAAGTTGCGCTGGTTAACGAACTGCTACTGCTGCCGTTTCCTCGTTGCGGACAATGGCTTGAGCTGTTTAAACTTCGACTTGGAATAACGGATTTTGGAAACGTAAGCCAGACTTTTTATTTATTTCAGAAATAAACCGGAGACGGCAACCCAGGTTAACCGCCTGCCGTCATGACCCACCGGCTATCGTGGCGGTAGCGGTCCCGCCCCGGACATTCTTTTCAGCGGATCCAAGGTCTCCGCGTCACGCGAAATCTCCGCGACCACTTTGGTCAACTGATCGGCGTCGAGCGGCGAGGCGTCGTCAGCCCGTCGGGAGCGACCGATTTGTAAATGTGATTGGCGCCTTTGCGTCCGCCGCCGCCGTTCATGTATTCGATCACCACGGTGGGGTTTCCGGGAATATGTTTTTTGAGAAACGGCAGCATGGCCTTGACCCGCAGGTCGCCGGTGCCGCCCGGCGCCGTCGTGGCGATCAGCGTCACCGTCTTGCCCTGAAAAAACTTGCTTTGACACCAGCCGAGCGTCGGTGCCGCTAACGCCGGAACCGCCACCGCGCAGAGCAAATTTCGTATCGACTTCGATAACTCCATAGCAAATCTCCTCTCAGAGGCGCGACGGCCGAGGGTCTGCACCGATTATCGCTTTGATCAGCTTGACGAACCCGGCATCATGAATTTCACGGATTACCTTCTGACGCGACTCGAACGACATCCGGGCCTCGCTGATCGCCGCGACGTCCTCCTCGCTTACATCGGCAACTTGACGGGACAGCCCATTCGATCGTAAAACTGGATCACCGCACGCCACCGCCCATGGACCCGAAAGCGATCGTTTCCAATCAGCTCGTTGCGCAGCAGAAAAAATTATCCCAGCGAAATTTTCTAAGTCAACGCGTTTTTATACTTTCCGTTGAGATTTCCACGAGGTCCCGGCACCGGGTTTCTCAGGCATAGCGCGCGAAGCCGCGCTGTTGGGGGGCTGCGGCATGATCCGATCGCCATGGCGGCGCAGTCATCCCCGCTCCCCTCCCCGCTGAGCCATGCCGTTTAGGTGATGCGCACAAGTTGAATTTGCGCCGCGGACCGGGCGGTGGTACAAGTCTCGAAATTGGAGGGACGTCTATGAAACTATACTCCTACCAACCTTGACCCTACGCCCACAGGACAAGGATTGTCCTGGCCGAGAAAAACATTCCCCATCAACTCATCGAGTGCGATCTCGCGAATAAACCGAAGGATCTATTGGAGCTCAATCCTTACGGCAAAGTTCCGGTGCTCGTCGACGGCGATGGCGTTATTTACGAGTCCGCGATCATCAACGAATATCTCGAGGAGAAATATCCCGAGGTCCCGCTCATGCCCGAGGACCCGTTGAAGCGCTCCCACGCGCGCATCTGGATCGACTACTGCAACACCCGCCTGCAGCAAGCCGCCGGCTACATTGCCCATAACCACGAAGTTGAAAAGTCCAAAGAGAAGTTGCGCGGGTATCTGGAAAATTTGAATCAAGAGATGAGCGGCAAAGATTACATCGCCGGCGATTATTCGCTTGCGGACATTACTTACATTCCGTTTTTTTGCCGCTTGCAGCGCTACCAGGCCGCCATAGGAAACGACTTGCCGTACCTGAAGGCGTGGATGGAGCGGCTGCTGGAGCGCCCCGCCGTGCGGTCTACGCCGTAAACGTCGAGCGGCTTTCCGGATTTAAGCGCGGGAGCGAGATAAAAACTTGAAGGGTCCGCAGTCGCCGCAGCCGTTGCAGCCTGACTAGCGGCCCATGGCAAAGCGTAGCCCAAGTTCGGAGACTCTAGTGTCAGTGTCGTCCAATTGCACCAACGAGCTCTCCCAACTACGATGGACCGACATCAGCGAGAGTAACGAGAAAAAAACGAAAACCAGCGCCAGAAGCGTACCCGATAAGCCCTTCATAATTCACCTCTGAACCATCTCCTAATTCGGCATTCGGTACTGATAGACGTTCACGCTCTGAATTCGTTTACCGATCGCCAGCGTTTCATCCTTGGCGGAACGAAATTACTGCTTTCGGTCCAGCATTGTCGCAAGGCCCGTGCCGGAGATCCCTTATAATCAAAAACCTCTCCAATGCGCTCCGTTCTACCCAAGCTTCAGGGCAAATTGCAGCTCACACCGAACATAATTGTGCGTTTAGAGCGACGAATCGAGCCGACTTAGAGAGACCGGATCTCAGTCGGTTTTACGCCCGAAAGCATCGACACAGGGCTCACACCTTAAGCCAATGTCGCAGAATATGAGCTTTTGGTAATTGTCGGCCTTTGACAGGCCTGGTTTTCGCTTGACGCCTAACGTCGTCATGCCCTACTTTACCTCTCACGATTGGGGTCTAAAGGAACGACCCAATGATCCATCTAATGAGAGGATTGCACCCCATGCTCAACCGATCGCTGTGGCCAATCAGATATCTTCCGGGAGATAACAATCCGGTGAGTATTCGGTCAGACCATGGGATTTTACTGTTGCCTATTGCGTGATGCCGCCTCATGACCATCATCGATGCCCAGGTTCACATCTGGCCGCCGGAATCGCCGCAGCGGCCTTACATCAAAGAAGACGCCTCGAAACCGCACCAGCCCATTCCGCTAACCTACGAGAGCCTGTTACAGAAAATGACAGAGGCCGGCGTGGATCGCGCGATCTTGGTTCCACCTTCATGGGAAGGTTTTCGCAACGATTATGCTCTCGAAGCGGCGCAGAAATACCCGCACCGCTTCGCCGTGATGGGTAAAGTGCCGCTCAATGACCCGGAGAGCAAGAAGCGAATCGCGTCATGGACCAAGCAGCCCGGCATGCTCGGATTTCGCATCAGTTTTCGCCACAGCGGCACGCACTCGTATCTCGATGACGGCACGGCGGATTGGTTCTGGGCGGAATGCGAGCGTTACGATATTCCGGTCATGATCTTTGCCCCCTTTGCCGTCGCGAAAATCGGCGAAATCGCCGAGCGCCACCCCGGCCTCCGAGTCATCGTCGATCACATGGGTCTCAACCTGCAGTGGAAAGGGAAAGACTTGGGACCCGGCGTCGATTTACTCCTCAAGTTCGCTCGTCTGCCGAATGTCGCGATCAAAGCGTCCTGCTTGCCGTGCTACGTCGATGAAGTCTATCCGTTCCCGACCTTGCATCGGCAGATTCGCCGCGTCGTGGAGACCTTCGGCCCGCGACGGGTTTTCTGGGGCACCGATCTTTCGCAACTTCCCTGTTCATACCGGCAAGCGGTAACGTTGTTTACCGAAGAGCTCGATTTCCTTTCGGCTCAAGACAAAGAATCGATCATGGGGCGCGCCCTCGCCGCATGGCTAGGCTGGCAACTACCGAATCGGTTATGACAAAAGACGAAAGAGGCAGGCCGATGAAACCTAAAAGTAGACCCCAGGCTGCCGCCCCGCCGGCCATTTGTCTTTTGTAGTTCGTCAACGAAGAGGTTCTGCGCGAATTGGCTCAGCAAGGTTTCCCTAACTCATTACAAATGAAATAAAACACCTAAAAATCATCAGACAGGGAGAAACTTCGATGTGGTACCTGGTTATGTCGCGTTCGTTACCGGAAAAGGAACAAGACAAACAACGCAACTACGAAGAGCATCGGCACTGGCTCGACGACCAGCATCGCACCGGCCGCTTGCTTTTTTCCGGACCGACGACCGACGGCGCTTACGGCATCTATGTGATGCTGGCAGCGAACCTCGAGGAAGCCAGGGCCGTCGCGGCACAAGACCCGCATCACGCGCGGGGAATTCGTCAAATGGAAGTCTTGGAATGGCGCGCGCACCGCGCTTTTCGCTTGAGTGGTCCGACCATCGATGAGGTAGAAAAACTCGCCCGTCCCGAATGAGGGCGGGACATTACTGTCTGTCATAGTGCGGAATTTCTACCTCAGTTCGCAGAGATGCGCCGATTACTTACTCCGTTTTTTTGCCGACCCGGGTAATCCTGGTCAATTCCTGACGTAACGCCGCGTGGCACACGCGTTGCTCAGCAGGAATACCGACGGAGTTCAACTGTCGGCTTAAGCCCAAAGGAGGCGAAAAAATGTTAAACGGAAGATCGGTTCAATTAGGCGTGTTAGCCCTCGCCATTTTGGTGTTAGCGGCCTGCTCCGGCGGTCCGATGACCACCCGGGAAAAAGGCGCCGGCATCGGTGCTCTCGGCGGTGCGGCGGCGGGCGGGATTATCGGCGCCACCGTCGGCCATCCCGGAGCTGGCGCGGCCATCGGCGGAGCGCTCGGATTAGGCGCGGGCGCGCTCGTCGGCGATTACATGCAAGGCCAGGAGCAGCAACAGTCCCAGTCCAATCAGCAGCAGATTCAGCAGAACCAGCGCACCATCGAACGCAACAACCAGCAAATCCAGAATTCGCGCCAAACCGAATATTAATCGTCGAAGCCTTGATAAAAAGGAGGATTCAGCAATTACCCTGAATCCTCCTTTGCATTGACGCCAACCGCCGTCAGTATTGTCCCCTGATAGTCGTCGTTTTGAGGCTGGATTCGATTTTCCTGCCGCTCCGGCTCGCTTCGTATCGCTCCAACGCCAGTCTGGTCTTCGGCCCCATCACACCGTCAAAAGGGCCGGGGTCGAAACCGGCGTCGCGCAAGCGTAGCTGAAGTATGCGAACCTCCTCCTGGAAGCCGGGCATCTTACTCGAAGCTGCCGGTTTCGCCGGTTCAGAAGAATGACTCGCGGCGATTTCCACCGGCTTGGCAACGGGAGCTGCATTGCCGGCCGTGAGTAAGCTGCCGTCCAACAATCCATCGAACTCTTTGGCCATCCTACAGCCCGCATGAAACTGGGCCAACGCGGATTTGGTCTTGTTGCCAAGGATGCCATCGACCGGTCCGGGATTGAATCCCGCGCTGCGCAGTTGAGTTTGCAGTTTAATTGTCTCTTCGCGGCCAAAAGGGCCGTTTGCCGCAGCACCTCCCGGAGCGCCATGGATGCTTTCAGCTGAAACATATTCCAGCAGCGGGGCCGATCTCGCGCAGCCGCCGCGCAATCGCTCGAAGGCATGCTTAGTCCTTACGCCGGCGACTCCATCGATGGGCCCCGGATCGAAACCCATTTGGCGCAGGCGCGTTTGCAATCGGCGGACGTCGTCTCGGCTCAACGTACGTGGCGGGGCTGGTGGCTGCGCCGCTGTAACGACCGCAGCCGGGATTTGAACCGCCGGAACGGGCGGCGCCGTGACGCTTTCTATGACAGGAGCTGACACCGTCTGTTTCTCTGTCTCGATTTCCGAGCCGTCGAAAAGCGCGCATCCTGAAACAATGATGATACAGACGGGAAGAATAACGCTAATTCTTTTCATCGCGAATCTTCTATTTCATCCGGGGACAAATGAAACAGCAAGCCCCATGCCGTTTGGGGGTCCGTTAGAGGACCGTCAAAAAGCGCGATTCCGCCGAAAAAGACCGAACAATTCTCACACAGGACCTAATGCGGCCGCTCGACAGCGGTGGCAATATATGAGTTCTTCATGTAAACGGTATGATGATAACCAAACGTGAACGGTACAATTGCACTGCGAACACGGCGACCAATTAGCAATCGATTGCCATGAAAAGTCGTTATTACATCATCACACTGCCGGCGCTCGGCTTGTGGAGAATCGCCGGCCCCAATAGCGAAAAAATCCACCGGCTCAAAGCCGGCGATTTAGTGTTCGACCGCATGGCGAAAAAACTCGAGAAGGAAGGCTGGTTTTAGGCAGAAACGATGGGTTTAGCGCGACAGCCAGAAACAGAATCACAAACTCGCACCGCGCTGCGCCGGATCGGATTTTATTGCCTTACCCTGGCACTGATCGCTACGTTCACGGCCTGCGCCCAATCGTTCAAACATGACGAAGCCTTGGCCGCTAAGCGGGCCCTTGAATTCGCCCGGGCTGTCTTCCTCGACAAAGATCTCGACAGAGGCTACAGCCTGCTCTCCGAAGGAGGCAAACGGCATATTCCATTGGATAAGTTCAAACAAACAATATCCGCCATGCACCCGCGCGGCTATCCGAACAAAGTGACCGCCATTGAGTACGAGCCCATGGCCGGTGAAAAAGCGATTTATATTTTTCTGACCGGCCGGAACGGCGAAGAACAGTTCAACTATCGCGTCACCCTGGAAGGCACCGCCGACACCGATTATAAAGTCTTGAAAATCGATCAGGGCGGAGGCTTCCCCACCTTCTCCAATCAGAAACGGCCGTTCAAGCCGGCGATCAGTATACCGTAAAGCTTGGTTCCCGGGTGCAGCGCAAACTCGATGCGTTTCGGCATTTGACTTCACCCTCGCTGCAGCGTGCCGCAGATGGCCGCTTGCGCTGCCAAGACGATGGCACAACATCGCTTTGACAAGGTCTGGGCTCCCGACCCCCTGACCTACGAGAACGTTTGTGTCATCTTGGCAGCGATCCTCGGCCGCACCCCTGCCCGTGTAGGCGCGTCACTGGTCCATCCGTTCAACCGCGCGCCGGTCGACTTTGCCTCCAGTTTCGCAGCGCTGTCGCATCTGGCCGGCCGTATGAAGCCAAACCGAATCGTGCGACATCGGAAGAAAAACCATTTGCGCCGCGCGGCACAAACGATTAAACGGTAAGAAGCGAGTCCTATCTCAAGCGGAAAATTCAATTCATTGACGGGAGGAACAAAAATGGCGGCTGAATTTATCAACATTCTCGACATGCAGGAGCTCGAAATCGGCCACAGCAAGAAAGTGCTTTTCAGCTCCGATCATTTTCACACCTGGGTGCACGGCGATTATCCCGGCACCAAGGGGCCGATGCACAAGCACACCGCTGATCAACAATTTTACTGCGTGCAAGGCCAATGCACCTTTCACTTTCCCGATGCCCCGTCGCGACCGCTCAATCCCGGCATGCTCGTGACGATTCCCGCGGGACAACTCTACCAGCTCGACAACACCGGCGACGACTACATGATTTTACTCGGCGCCAGGGCGGAGCCGGCCGGCAACCCCAGATTCAGCGCCGCCGACAAAGAAGTCGAAGACGAATTCGCCTTCAAGCAACTCGATCGAATCAAAGCGCCGGAAGCGAAAAAGGCCCGCGCCAAGCTCGAATCGCAATCTTGATAGGTTGTCCATTCGTTGTTCGATGCGAATCCCACGCGTTGCCGGTGATTCCGTTCAATCCCGGCAGCTGCACTTGCAGGCGGTTCCGACGCTTCCTAGCCGAGGTGAACGAATGTCGTGCGCTTCGATGTTCGTCGAACAACGATCCGAAAAAAGAGCTGTCCTCTCATTCGAGATGAGCAAGTTCTGTGTGAATCGAGCGAAATGGGTCGCTATTTTTTACAGAAGCCGCGGATGTATTTCACGAGTTGGTGAATTTGCGGTTCGGTTAGCGAGCCGCTCCAAGGGGGCATCATCGGAGAAAGCCCGACCGCCTGTCCCCCGCCCTGGATGGTTTTGAATAGCGTTTTATCGGCAATCTTTGCCATCGTTTTGCAGTCGGCAAAATCTCTCGGTTTTGGATTGAGCGCTGCAGCCGCAGGACCATCGCCCTTGCCGTTTGCTCCATGACAAGTCGTACAGAGGCTTGAGTAATTTGAGGCCGCTCCTCCTGCTGCTTGAGACGTCTGGCTCCGACTCATCATTGCACCACCGCCCATCATCCCGCCCCCGCCAGGCATTTGGCCCTGCTGCCGGGCCGCCGCAGCGCACACGGCAACCCCAATCCCAACTCCTAAAATAGCAATCCAAAAAACAACAGACTTCATCGGTTCCCTCTTCTCTTCTCAGTGACTATTTGCACGGCTCGGGCATCGACTCCTGGCGGGCTCATTGACTACAAACCAGTTTGCTTTTAAAAAGCAATCCATGCCTGGAGGTAGAGGGTATTGTTGTCCCTTGCATTACGCCCGGCACCGTCGTAGTTACGGCGCGACCCATCAAATCGATTGTAGATCCAGTACTGCAACGAAAACTTTACATTGCTATACGGCCAGAATGACGGACCGCCCCGTTTATTGAATGGCAGATAATCCAGCTGGATGATCCATCCGTCGCTGGTGGGAGATCCTATGCGGCTGTCGGGATATAACAAAGAATCTTTGCGACCATCGATCAGGAAATATTGAAAATCTGCGCCGTAGGTCTTGTCATACAGGTACGAGGCTGTCGTGCTGAAGTTCCATAGGAAATCTCGGGAATGATCAGCCGCTCCGAGCCCTTGGCTGGCATGCCAACTTTCACGTTCGTGGAGCCAATTGAGCAGAACAGTGACGTCATGCGATCCGGAAGAATATTGGTACTGGGAGTCAAGGCCGATATCCATGATATGATCCTTACCGGCGCTGCGATCCCGACCCGGGAAGGTATTGGCGGCCACGCCATAGGTGCCCACCTGCAAGGAATGGCTCCCCCATCGCTGTTCCAGCGCGAGCCGCCAGTAGGGCGCTATGTCCGTAATCTGCGTCTCCTCATTCACATCATCCCTGGGCACCCCAAAGGCACGTTGGGTACGTGGACCAAGGGTTCGATAGCCACCTAACTCGACATAAAGAAGGTCGAAAAACCTCGCATAGGCACCCAAGCCGAGCACTTGTTGGGCAACCGTGCCGGAGAGCAACGGCGCCGCAGAGGGTGTCGGGGCCAGCCCGGAGCCGCTAAATGGGAAACCCCATGCCGGCGTGGTATTCCACAAATCCTGTAGTGTCGGGTTGTTATTGGCGTAGATCCCGTAAACCACATTGTTGTTATTGATGGAGGCGCTATCCGCAAATCGTACCTCCCAGTTGTCCCATGACCATAACTTGCCAACACCATCGTAGGTTCCCTGCAGGAAAGTGCCAATCTTGTTCGCAATCGATGAAGCAACCCGCTTGCCGAACAAGGGCTCAGCGTAAGGGCCGAATAATCTTCCGGCATAAAAGAAGCTCGCTTGTGTCAGGGCAAAATTGTTGTTCTTGCCAAAATCCTTGGCCGCGCTCGGCGCCTGACCCTCGGCAGTATGGGTAAAGGACGGCATCAACATCACCGCCAGGGGCGGCAGCTTGCTCTGTTCATTGCTGAGAGTATATCCACCTAACTTAAACTCCCGACCAAACGGGGTGAGCTGTGGAAACGCCGTGTGGCACATCGCGCATTGCATGCCGGTTTGTCGCGCGAAGCTCGGCACTGCGTACGCGAGGGACGGCCACAGAACCATAACACTAAGCCCATAGATGAGCGCCGAAATCCCAAATCGCAAGGGGCGGAGCATCTCCTGCAAAGTCCCGGTCGGAGTATCGTAATTAGTTTTTTTTGCGTTCATTTCGTCCTCCGTTTTCGCATAGCGGCGTCTAGCGTATCGCCCTGAGTTACTGCTGGTTTCACCGCTCGAGTTTCAAAGTCGCGCAGGAGTCCGATCCAGATATTCCCCATGGCGATATCCGTGGACAACCGTAATACCGGCAGGGGAGCGGGCATCTGCCGCTACGATTGAACTCCTTCGACACGCGCATGCAGAATCGCAAATTGCGGCAATCATGCGCGAGAGCTTCGATCCATTCCCTTGCCTCACAGAAACCTTGGTGCAGCGATACGACGCAAGGCGTTGACCTTGCCCAGCCGCCAGAACTATTCCGCGGCAAATTAAATTGCTGGCTTTCCCGATCATAGTGCCTGTCTCCACTTTATTTTTAACGTTGATCGTGGCGTGAGCGAATTCCTAACAGCATCGAGCAAGTTTCGAGCCAAGAATGAGTTGCTTAATTTGCAGGGAATCATCGGACTAAAGTTTTCAGTTAAAAAAAAGCTGACACCTGGAGGAGCGAAAACAAGGAAAGCTGCGATTGCCAAAGTTTATGCCGGGGACAAACCGCCTTTTCAATGTGGGACAACAATGTGGGGCGGTGTGGCATTCCTGCCGATCTCATTCAGCGGGCTCATCCTTCTGGAGATTCATTTAACCGCCAGCTATTTCACTTTTATCTTGAACTCCTCGAAATTGAGAAATAAATGAGAGGACCTGGCAAGAGGGCCCCGACGCGCACTCACATATCTCGAAGCTCCTATTCAATCTCTCAGCCAAAATTTATCGCGCCGGGTAAGACGCGATTAATGGGGTGCGAAGTGAGAGCCTTCGCGTTATCATTAACCCGTGAAGCTTCCGAGCCTCAAGCCATTCCGCGAGAGTCCGGAGGCGCGGCGCCTCGCCCTGATCTTTGCCATCGTCTATTTCGCCCAGGGCATGTGGTACCTGCCGAATCTCCCGATCACCTTCCTCCTGAAAGACACCTTCGGCCTCAGCGCCGCGCAGACAGCGACGTTTTTCTCGATTACGGTGGTCCCCTGGTTGATCAAGCCGGTCTATGGCCTTATTTCGGATTTCGTCCCGCTGTTCGGCCAACGGCGGAAGAGCTATTTTCTCCTGTCCTCCGGGATGGCCGCGGCAATGGGACTCACCCTCGGTATGATGGGTTCCTATACCTACTGGGTTGTCGCTATGTTTTTCACCCTGATGGGTCTCGGCTTGGCCTTCACGGATGTGTTGACCGACGCGCTCATGGTGGAGAACGGCCAGCGGCTCGGCCTCACCGGGCCGTTTCAGGCAGTCCAGTGGGCCGCGATCTCATTCGCGTCGATTCTAGTCGGAATCGGAGGGGGTTGGCTCGCCCAAAAGGAATTTCTCTCCGTTACTTTTCTGATCGCCGCGCTCTTCCCCGTCATTACTCTGGCTATGGCGGTATTCATGATCCGGGAGCCTCGTGTCGAGGTCGGCGACCGCCAGTTACGCGAAACCTGGGCGGCGATCCGCGGCGCCATCGGGTCGCGAACCCTTTGGATCGTTGCCGGCTTCATTTTCTTTTACAACTTCAGCCCATCCTTCGGTCCGGCCTTGGTCTACTACGCCACCGACGCCCTCCATTTTTCCAGGATCTTCCTCGGCACCCTGGATTCCCTCTCGTATACTTCGGGAATAGTCGGCACCGCCGTCTATTTCGCCTTCTCCAAGTCCTTCCCGTTCAAGCACTTGATCCACTTCGCCATCGCCGCAGGCGTAATCGCGACGCTCGCCTACCTGGGCTACCGGAGCGAAGTATCCGCGCTAGTGCTGTCGCTGGCCTTCGGCAGCGTCGCAATGTTCATCCAGCTGACATTTCTCGATTTGGCGGCCAGGGCTTGCCCCAAGCAGGCCGAAGCAACATTCTTCGCTCTCCTGATGTCCGTCTACAACGGAGCGGTACAGCTCTCGCAGATCACCGGAGGCTGGCTCTATGATCGGGTGGGCTTTACCCGGCTGATCTTCATCAGCGCGGCATTCACCGCCCTCTGCTGGCTCTTGGTCCCGCTCCTGAAATTGGAAGAGCTGGCGCCGGGGGCGCAAGACGCCGCGAGATGAGGCGCCGTAATGGACCCGGAGCCAAAGTTTACGCCCTTTTCCCTCTCTTGCTTCAAACTCGAACGACAATGGCAGCCCCTGTGTAGCGAAGGTCCACGGAGGAATTTGGGCTAAATACTTTCATTCATAAAAACGCTTGCGCGTACCGCGATCGAATGGCAGTTTATAATTCTGGCGCTTTGTCCAAATGGCGTCAGGGAATCACTAGCCAGGTCAATCGATGGCGTCGCCGACTCAAATTGAATTTCTCAAAGTGCTTGCCTGTATGGCATGGGCGGACCAGGAGGTCACCCGCTCGGAAATCAGCCTGATCGGGCGCGTGATGCATGACTTTCAACTCTCCGGCGACGAGCGGCTACAAGTGGAAATGTATCTCGACGAAAAAGTCGACGCGGAGGAGGCCAAGCGCGTCATCCGGCGATTTCTCGCCCGGGTGCGCCGCCCGGCGCATCGCAAACAATTAGTCTCGACCGTCGAGAGACTCCTCGACAGCGATGAGCGCCGCACTCCCGGGGAGCGGGAGTGGTTGCAGGAACTGCGCCACGCCGTTGCAGAAAGCAGCGGCAGCTTTCTCCTTGACGGTTTACGAAGCGTGCTTCGCATCGGCGCGGCTGGCGCTGACGGGGCGAACTCAGGTCGAGACACGCAATTACACGACTTCATTCACAATCGAGTCCTGTTCAAGCTGCGGCTTCGTGTCGGAGCGAAACTCTTGGAGCGGGAGACAAAACCCGACAAGCTCAAAGAGCTAACGCTGTGCGCCGCGTTGCTTGCGCAGGTGGGCTACGTCGATGAAAACTTCTTGCCGCAAGAAGGACAGTTCCTACAAAAGCTCCTCTGCGATGTTTGGGGGATTTCACCTTCCTTGGCCGAAGCCGTCTGCGGCGTCGCGGTGGAAAGCGCAAACCAGGGCTTGGATCTTTTTCGTCTTATTCAGGAGGCCAAGGCGACCTTGTCCGTCAATAAGCGCAAGACCCTGCTCGAGGCCCTATTCGCCTTGGCACTGGCGGAAGGAAAAATGACCGGACAAGAGATCGAAGAGATCCGCAAGATCGCCTATGGGCTCGATTTCACCCACCGCGAATTCATCAACGCCAAGCTAAAAGTCCTTGGCCGGGATTAGACGGGATAGAGTCGACCTTAGAGACTTTGGGGAAACGACGGCACCACCCATGAGTCTCTAATTCAACGAGCAGTTGCCATGCGCATTCCGTTCGCTCGCCCTTCCTGATGCAGTCTTGTCCCAGCGATTGTCGATCTCGGCCGAGACAGCGCCGTCTTGGTTCTTTCAGAGACGTCTCGGACGGATGAGAGAGGTCGTCAACAAAGAAGCACCGCCGTGGACGCGCCTCTAGATAATTCGTGCCGGTCTAAGCCACCGAGAACGGGCGAGTAAAATATTTTCACAAACGGCCGTGATCTGCGCAAAAGTTCTTTATCTGACCGAGAAGCTAGCGGGCGACGCCCATTGTTGCACCCAGCTTATGGGCCACGAGCGCCATAGCCGTTAGAACCAGCATCATCAAGACGCCGAGCGCTGCCAGCCAGTTGTATTGGGCTTGATCCAGAAGATCGAAGATGAGCACTGACAAAACGATGCTGTCTGTCGAATATAACAGTATCGAAGTCGACAGCTCTCTGAGCGCCAATATACTGATATAAATCCACCCTGCCACAAAACCGGGAGCTAGAAGCGGGAGAATAATTTTTCTGAAGGTTTGCGGCCAGGAGCTACCGCACACGTGGGAGGCCTCTTCTAATTCCGAAGTGATCTGAATCATCGAAGCCGATGCTGCGCGCAGGCCGTACGGTAAATACCTTGTCATGTACGCCACCAGTAAGATCCAGATTGTTCCATAAATGGGCACCGGGACAATCAGGTAAACCCACATCAGGCTTATTCCCAAAACGATTCCTGGAATAGCGATGGGCACGAACGAGATGGCATCCAAGATACCCTTTCCGGCAATTTTGGACTTTACCGTTATCCAGGCGATCACCGACGTGATGAGCATGACCAGAGTCGCTGAGCCGACGGAAAGAATAAAGCTGTTTTTAAACGCTTTCGTCGCCTCGGGATAATTCAGAACGAAGCGGTAATTGTCGAGCGATACCTTTGCCAACAGAGCCGCCGAGGGAACTCCATAGTACGGAATAAGCGATGTCCAGAGCAGAATCAGAATCGGGGCAATCACCGCGACCGAAAAGATAATCATGGCGATGGATAAATGGACATATTTCCACCGCCCAAGCTCGGCAACGCGAGGACGGTAACCTTTGCCGGTCACGGTCGCGAATTGCTCCTGTTTCCGTGTCAATCGCTGGTATAGCAATACTCCCCCGAGGCAAATCAGCAGCAGGTTTACGGCATAGGCCCCCGCCAAGCCATGATTTGAGGGATACTGATGGGTGGCAAGATAAATCTTGCTGGTAAAGACGTGAATATCCCCCGGGACGCCAATGATCGCAGGAACTTCAAAGGCCTCGATTGCTCGGACGAACATAATGAGTTGAATCCCGATCACCGAAGGTCGCATAATTGGCAGAGTAATTCGCCTCAAGGTGGACAGCGTCCCCGACCCGGCCGCCAAAGAGGCTTCCTCCAAGACCGGATCCATGTTTTTAAGCGCTGCCGACATAAGCAGAAATGCCAGCGGATATGTGTCGAGCGCTTGGACCCAGATCATTCCTCCCATGGAAAAGATGTCGAACGGCCCGGAGGCTAAACCGAAAGATTTTTTAAGCGCCAGGTTAAACACACCAATCCTGGGACTGAGCATAAAAATCCAACCGATTGTCGTAAGAATTCCTGGAATCAAGAGGGGAACCAGGGCCATAAGGCTACAAGTCTTCTTAAAAGGGACGTTGGTCCGCTCGTTTATCCAGGCTAAGTAGGTTCCAATCGCAAAAGCAAAGAACGACGCGCCCAGCGCGAACTCCAAGGAATTCAAAGCCAGCCGATACGCCTCCGAGTCAAATAAGGCGCTGACGTAATTTTGCAGCGTGAAAGTTCCGCCCGAAACCATGACGGGGGTGGTGAGAAAGCTTCCGTAAACCAGAATTCCGATGGGCATGGCTGCAAGGTAGAGAACGACCACAGAGCAGCCGCCAAGGATCAAATTTTGGGAGTTGATGTAACGTTGCATACCGCGGACTTTCTTATGGACCCTGCAGATATGGACCAAGCCCTGCTCGCACCACGGCGATCCCTTTTCGCTGAGGGTGACGCGAGCCAGGGCTTCTGCCAAGGCCGACTCTGATAAAATCCATCTCCGTCAAGGCACGTTGAGATTCAACCGCGGAGCCGGTCTAAGTCACGCGTCATCGCGACCTACTTCGGCCCTCCGAACCATTCGCGGAACTGCGCTCGATAAGCCTTGAAGTTCTTGAAAATGTCTTCGTCCGGGGTGCGAACCAGATTGGCGCGATTCATCTGCTTGAAACCAGGACTGAGCCCTTTGACATCGGATCTGGCGGGCAGTCGCCTGGACTTGGCAATAATTTCCGCCGCCTCTTCGGACAGCAGGAAATTCATGAACAGCCGGGCCGAATTGGGGCTCGGAGCATGTTTCATAACTGCAATGGGACTTCCATGCACGGCCATCGGATTCAAGTCTTTGACCCAATCCACCGGCGCGCCCTTGCTGTGCTTGAAGATTTCGATGTGCTGGGCGCGGGTGACAGCCAGGTGAAATTCGCCCGCCGCTAGCAGAGCAACGCCATCACTGACGCCTTTGCTGATTCTGACGTTTTGCTTGGCGAAATCTTGCATGAACTTCGTGCCAGCCTCCTTGCCAAAACTTTTGAGCATGACTCGATACCACCCGATCTGGTCTCGAGGCATCGTGATTTTTCCTTTCCATTTTGGATTCAATAAATCTTGCCAAGACTTCGGCACGTCCGCACCGGAAACGAGGTTGGTGTTGTAGGCGATAATCACCGGATACCAGTATAGATCGGTCCAATAACCCGCTTCGTCTTTAAACCGAGCGTCGATGTGCTTACTCTCAGGCGCATCGAACGCCGCGATCACCCCTTCGGACTTGAGGATCGCGATATCCGGAGGGCTCCCCTGGAACACATCAAAGGCATGTCTCCCCGCCCTGAATTCACTCAAAGTACGCTCCAGCCTTCTCTCAGCGTCCGCTCGGTACTGGCTAACCTCCTTGATGAATGGGTATTTCGCTCGAAAACGCTCGGTCAGTTTATTTGCCGTTTCCAATCGCATGGCGATCGAGGCCAGCAGTTTACCGTTTTCTTTTTTTGCCGCTTGCACCAATTCAGCCTCCGTCGCCGAAGCGTCTCTTGTTTCCAAGCCGAGGCCGAAGGACAGTGTGGCGCCGATCAACGCCCAGAGCAGTAAATTAAACCTCGTTTTTCTCTTATTCATAATTTTCCCCTTTCAAACCAGAATCGCATAAAGTTTTTGGATATTGGCGAAATCATTTTGTTCGACTGCATACACACAGCCGATGATTGCGAAAATCAAACCTCGCGCCGAGCTGATGATTTGAACATAGGCACCGCCGCGGTGTCTGAGTTTGGAAAATATTATGGCCGGGCGGTGATGCCCGCAAAGAATCCCCAGACCGCAACGAAATCCTTTTCGACGCGTGATATTCCTACCGAGGAGGAAGCGGGCCGTTTTGGGCCATCTTCTTGTAAAGCGCGATGGTCTCGGCGTCCCGCGGTATCTCATTGATCGCCGTCTCGACCTCTTCACCCGTGAGCGGACTCGGGTCGCTGCCCATGAGCTTTTTAAATTCCTTGGGAAATCCCGGATCTTTGAACGATTTGACCATCGCTTCGCGCAGAGTCCTGACAATTTCTTTCGGAGTCCCCGGCGGCAGCACGTACGGCCAGCGCGGATAGAGAAAGTTGCGAAACAAGGTGATCAGCTGCCGCTCCTTGGTATTCTTGGCGAGGCTGTCCAGATCGGGAACGTTGGCGAAGCGCGGGTGGAATTTACCCTTCGGGATCGTGAGCGTCGCGTGGATATTGTACTGGCCGCTCTCCAGGGCGTCCCGGTTTCGGCGCAACACCGTATCCGCGCTGTTGGCTCGCGCGTCAACCTCGCCGTTCGCCAGCGCGATATCGATCTCTGGCCCGCCGAAGCCGACGACCATTCTCGGCTCCTTGAGTCCGAGGATGTACGCGAAGATGCGCCCGCTGACGTAGACGGCGTGCCCGACGGTTTGCGCTCCGATCCTTACGCCGGAGGCGGCGCGCAATTTCTCCAGGCTGTCATACCCGGCAGCCTTGCGGCTGAGGAAAACATAAGGATCGCCGCTTTCGGTGGAACCGAGGTAAATCAGTTTATCGAGATCGTACTTTACCCCGGGCATGCCCAAGATCGGACCTGTGGCGAGACCCGAACCGACGGCCGTGATCATGAGGCCGTCGGGTTTGGCCGAGGTGTAGGCATGGTTCACGGCCTTCATCCCCGCAGCGCCGGGCATGTTCTCGATGATGATCTTCGGCCGACCGGGGATGTATTTTTCCAGAAATGGGATCAGCGCGCGCGCCTGCATGTCACCCGAACCGCCGGGCCGCCCGCCGCGCAGGATAGTGATTGTTTTCCCCTCGAAGGTAGGGCTTTGGGCATCGGCTCGACCGCAAGCTGGGCCGGCGACGCCGACGGCCAGCATCAAGATGAAAATTGACATCGATTGAATTCTACAACGCATGCTTTCTCCTCCGTCTTGGCTATGGTTTTCGACGGCGACGAGGAAATATGTACCTTCGGCGAAGTCACCGCGACGAGGCAACGCATCGCCGCGGAATCCTGCGCGCTCGCCCATTCACGGGGACCGAAGAAAATCGGGGCCGCTTCTGATAACGGAGCATCGCTCCACCGCAGAACACGGCCCGATTTTGGCCCGGCAGCTGCGGTTTTTCATCGCGCTGCCGTAGTCACAACTTACATACCTACGAATTCTTTAAACGTCTTTTGCCACGGTGCCGGTTTCATAATTTCAGTTTTAACTTTTTCCGCTTCCAACGCTGGCACCAGGGCGCCGGCGAATTCTTGGCCGAAGACCTTTTCCCAGTCTCTAACAAAGGCCGGGTCGTTGTACATGCTCTCGATGCTCTTGCGCAGCGCATCCACGATGTCGCGCGGCGTGTTTGGCGGCAAAACCAAGGTGCGAGTTAAAGTGCTATGGACGTCGTTATAGACACTCTTAAACGCATCCCAGAGCGGCCCCGAAGGGTCTTTGCCGTGGACTGACCGGTAGGCCTCTTGAAATGTCGGCGTATTTGGATTCACCGTCTTCGCGCGAACAATTTTTCCATCCTCCATGACATGCCCGGATTGCCACATTTGCACGACCATGCCTTTTTTATATAGCTCAACAAAGGCGCCTCGGCCCAGGAAATGGGGGTCGCTGGCCTCGAAAAAGCTCGCTTCGCCACGCTCGATCGCACCGCGAATGACGGCCGTACCGGCGTAAGCGCAAACCTTCTTGAAATTTTTAATTCCCAGCAGCGTCAAGGCCATGCTGCCGGTGACGCAGGACGAATCCGTCTTCGAGCGACCCGCGACGGCGATTTTCGAGGGATCGATAGTGGTCAGATCCTTGGCGGTTTTTGCTTTGAGAAAATCGCGGACGATACCGACTCGGACCGAGCGTACGGCCCAGACGATGGGCATATTGCGCACGTCGTACTCGACAGCAGCGCCGAGAATATTGTCTTGAAGTTGTGAACTGCCGAATATCGCTGCGGTGGTACCATCGGGCTTGCTCCGATTGTAAATATAAGCACCCATGATCTTACCACCGGCGCCGGGCATGTTTTGCACGATGATCGACGGCTTACCGGAAATATACTTGGGCAAATGCCGGGCGATCACCCGGGCCTCGAGGTCATGACCGCCTGCGGGCGGAAAACCTACAAGGATTTTGATCCGCCTCGGGCTGAATCCCGAAGCTGCTCGCGCTCCATCGGGCATTGCCATGAGCGCCAAGCCGAGCGCCGCGATCAACGCCAGGCCCTTTATGAATCTTGTGCAGAGTGTCATGCGTCGCATCAAATTTCCCTCCTTTGGTTGGACTGGTCGCTCCACGGCAACAGCCGCAGTGCCAAGTTATTTCATTTTCTTTTCGACTTTCTTCAAAACAAAAGGGGTTTTTGCCAAGACATCGCCATCGGTATTCGAGACTTCCAAAGTGTACGTGGTCGGCTCCAAGAGCTTGGCGCGTATCTCATTGTTCAAAATCCAGACCGTAGAAAATTCTCCCTTTGCATTGGTTTTCGGTTTAGGTTTAACCATTGCGCTAATGTCCGAAGGTACACCGCCGATGGGCATGAGCAACTCGAGCTCCTGATTGGGCGCAAAACCACTGCCGGAAATCGTCACCTTCACTTTGCGCTGATAGGGCACCGGTGACGGCGAGATCATGACCTTGGCTTTGCTCATCATCGCTTTGCTCGACGCCGCTGAAGCTTTCGTGGCGCTACTGTCCATCTGACTACAGCCGAGCGTTGCCGAGAGCAATATCCCTCCCAGCGCTAACACCGTTTTCATTGAAATAATTTTCGACATTTTCACATACCCCCCTTTCCTACACGAAGATCTTAATGAATCTCAAACAAATCTCCCCGGCGGCGATTAAGAAATCGCCAACCAGAACCATTCATAAACACCTTCCACACGTCCGAGAATGGATTCCTCCAGATGCGGGAAAACCGCTTCGGGCCAGGGAACGTTTAGAACCAAATCAAACACCCCAATCAGCAGCAGCGCCATCGCCAAGCCGCACTTCAATGATAGTCCAAGTTTTTCTCCCCCCTGCAGTTTGAGATACAGCATGACGAACATCGGCACGGCGACCACCAAACCAAAAAGATCAATCGCGACGAACAAGCCACAAAGCCATAGAAAAGTCGTAAGCGCACGCCGGACCACGAGCGAAGTTGGCACGCTGCGGTCCACGGGAAGATCCATCATGCCGCGGGTATCCTCTTCGCCGCTCCTTTTGCGGCCGAAAAAGTCGCTGACCAGTTGGCCGAGGCACAACAAGAGGGCGGGAATGCCAATGACCCAGGGGAACAGCCGCGCTTGGATTTCCCATTGTGCGGCGGTGGCGACGCCGATAATAAACGCGGCGAGAAAGATCAGAGTGAAAATGCCGCCTGGGTTGAACTTGAACTTGATCGGAGCTTTGGGGCCGTCACGTTCGCGCTCGCGTTTTCTCATGGCGCCGCGAAAGCCGTAGAAGAGGCTCACCGCGATGAGCAAGCCGATGACAAGGACGATCGGCCTCGCTAACCAATGCCAGTCGTATCGAGTGACAGATATGAAGAGATAATTTTCGATGATGCTGCTGAGCACGAGGCCGAGAATGACTGGGGGGCGGGGCCAGCTGAAGCGTTTCATGAACCAGCCGATCACTCCGAAGATCATCAGCGACCAAAGATCGCCAAAATTACTGGTGGCCTGAAAGGCCGCGACGAACACGATGCCGAGGACGATGGGCGCGACCAATTGAATCCGGATTAACGCGATGCGCGCCAAGGGATTGGTGAAAGCCAAACAAATGCCCGCGCCCATGATGTTGGCGACCACCAGGCTCCAGATCATGGTGAATGTGACATCGAGGTGTTTGGTCAGCATCGCCGAGCCCGGCGATAGGCCTTGAATTGTCATCGCCCCGAGCAACAGCGCCATGGAGGCGCTTCCCGGCACGCCGAAAGCGAGGGTCGGGATGAGCGCCCCTCCCTCCTTCGCGTTGTTGGCGCTCTCCGGCGCGATCACGCCGCGCACGTCGCCTTTGCCGAACGACTGGGACGCGCCCTTTTCGGTCTGGATCGCGTGGCCGTAGGCGAACCAGTCGACAACGGACGCGCCGAGGCCGGGGGTGGCGCCGACCCAAACGCCGACGGCGCTGCAGCGCAACACCAAGAACCAATTCTCGAAAGCGTCGCGAATGCCGCGCCTCACTCCCTTCATCGCGTCCTTGGGCACGTCGGAAATACTCGTTCCTTTGATCACTAAATCGACGATCTCGGGTATAGCGAAGAGCCCCAGCGCCACGGGTACCAGAGGAACTCCATCCCAGAGGTACAAGGCACCGAAGGCCCAGCGGATCACTCCCGTCTGCGGATCCATGCCGATCATGCCGACGGCCAAGCCGACTGCGCCGGCAATGAGCCCCTTCATCGGCGCGTTGCCACTCAGCACCGCGACCATGGAAATGCCCAACATGCCCATCATGAAAAACTCTGGTGAGCCGAAGGCCAGCACGACCGGGCGAATAATCGGAATCGAAAGTGCCAGAACCAGCGCGCCGAAAATGCCGCCCATCAACGATGCGGTATAAGCCGCGCCGAAGGCGCGCCCCGCTTCGCCGTTTTTCGCCATGGGATGGCCGTCCATGATCGTCGCCTGAGACGCGGCCGTACCGGGCACGCCGAAGAGCACGGAGGGGATGGTGTCCGAAGTGCTCGTAACGGAAATCAATCCGATCATGATCGAGAACGCCATGAATGGGTCCATGTCGAAAGTAAACGGCAATAGAATTGCCAGCCCAACCAAGCCGCCGAGACCAGGCATGGCGCCCAACGCAAGTCCCATGAGCACGCCAAAAAAAAGAAACAGCAGGCGCATCGGCACAGCCAAATTCATCAGTGCGGCAAAAGCGGCATCGACAATCATAATTCTTGGATCAATTTCAGTGCAAAAATTTTGTGTGGGTGGCGAGGTTCGCCGTTCCTTGTGACTGCGAATCTCACGACGTAGCCCACCTTACCTATTTTGTCAGTTGACTACTTTGGTTTTTCTAATACAAGTAGTTTTCCGACAAATCTGGTTTTGGCCATGTCCGTGCGTAAACAAAGTTGCCTTTCCCTGTTTCGATGAAGCGGAAGGACATGCGCGCGGTCGTCATAGGCGTCGAATTATTTATATCTCACCTGACGGCTTGCGCAGTAAGCTGTGATTTGTGAAAACTTTAGACAGATCTGCCATCGCGGTAACCGGGAACGATTTACCAATGGCAGGTCATCAGTTAGGAGGAAATCTATGAGAGCGATCGACGCCGACGCCCATGTGATCGAGACCGTGCAAACTTGGAGTTACCTCGAAGGCGACGAGCGCCGGTTTACTCCTCAGCTAATGACACAGAGCTTTGGCGCGGCGCTGCGCAGCAATGAAGGCGCCGCGGTGCCGGACTTCTGGGTAATCGAGGGACGGGCGCACGGCAAGGATCGTAATGTCGGCACCGACGCACCGAAAGAGTCACGCGAGATGCTCAGCGTCGCAGCGCGCCTCAAGCACATGGACGAGCTCGGCATCGATGTTCAGGTGCTCTACCCGACGTTGTTTCTCCGGCCGATCGTGCAGGACGCCGAGCGCGAGCACGCGCTCTGCAAGTCCTACAACCGCTGGATGGGCGATCTCTGGCGCCAGGGCAACGGCCGCCTGCGCTGGGTGGCAAAGCCGCCGCTCCGCCTCCTGGAGAAAAAACCCGCCGCGGTGCGGGACGAGCTCAATTGGGCCAAACAGAACGGCGCCTGCGGCATTTTTTTGCGCGGGCTGGAATGCGAGCGAGCGCTCGGCTCTGAGTATTTTTATCCGCTTTGGAAAATGTCCGGCGATCTCGATCTGCCCGCTTGCATCCATTCGGCCAACGGCAGTTTCCTCCATCACGACTTTTTCGCCGACGATACGACTTTTACCAAATTCAAACTCGCCGTGGTCGGCGCATTTCACACCCTGCTCGAAAAGGCGGTGCCGAAAAAATTCCCGAAGGTCCGTTGGGGATTCGTCGAAGTCAGCGCGCAATGGCTGCCCTATGTTCTGAACGATCTGGCCGATCGCTTCCGGCGCCAGGGCCGGCCGTTTCCGGCTGACGCGCTTGCCGTTAACAACCTGTGGGTGGCCTGCGAGAATACCGACGATCTTCCCTACGTGCTGAGCCACGCGGGCGAGGAACATCTGATGATCGGCACCGACTACGGTCACCATGATCCATCAACCGAGCTCAACGCCATCCGGCTGCTGCGCAACGACAAACGGATTTCCTCACAAGCAATCAAGAAAATTCTTGAGACCAATCCGCGCAAGTTTTACGGGCTTAGCTGATTTCTCTTGCGTTTAAAACGTTCCAATCATTCAAAACGTTCAAGCCGTTCGATAGTCCATACCCGTCAAAATAAGGTGAGAGATATCGAGATGAACGAGCGAATCATTCGGTTTCGCTCTTGGAACTCTTGAGTTGCCGTACACCCCGGAACAGATCGGCGGGGACGAGCGAGCACGAGCTACAAATAGCTGCGGGCGAGCAGCAAAGTCCTTCTGCCGGCTTTGATTTGCTCTCGATTCACGATATACCCGGCAAGATATGGAATTCGGTATCTTTGATCACCTGGACCGCAACGATCTGCCGCTCAATGAATTCTACGAGGCCCGGCTTAAGCTGATCGAAGCCTATGAAAAAGCGGGTTTCTACGCTTACCATGTCGCCGAGCATCACTCGACGCCCATCGGCATGGCGCCTTCGCCGAGCGTGTTTCTCTCGGCCATCGCGCAACGTACCAAGCGGCTTCGCTTCGGGCCAATGGTCTATGCCCTGCCCCTGCACCATCCGCTGCGTTTGATCGAAGAGATCTGCATGGTCGATCAATTGAGCGGCGGACGGCTCGAGATCGGCTTCGGCCGCGGCTCGTCGGCGGCCGAAGTGAAGTTTTACGGCCAGGATCCGGCCAAGGCGCAGGACATTTACACCGAAGCGCGCGCGCTGATCCTCGAGGGGCTCACCCACAACACCCTCACCTTCGAAGGCAAGTTTTTTAACTTCCTAGATATTCCAATGGAGCTTCGGCCCCTACAGAAGCCCCATCCGCCCATGTGGTACGGTGTTCACTCGGTAGAGGCCGCCGAGCGGGCGGCGCGGCAGAGTTTGAATATGGTGAGCCTTGACTCGGCCACGGACACGCGCAGCTACTTCGACCGCTTCCGCCAGGTGTGGCGCGAACTGCATGGCGGCCGCCCCACGCCGAAGCTCGGTTTAAGCCGCTTCATTGTGATCGCCGAAAATGATGACGACGCGCTCGCCGCCGCGCGGCGCGCCTACCCGGTCTGGCACAAGCATTTTTACTATTTGTACTATCTTCTCGGGGGCAAGCCCGCTCACCCGCGACCAGCCGAGTTCGACAAGATGATGGAAATCGGCCACGCCGTGGCGGGCGATCCGAAAACGGTGACGAAATTTTGTCAGCAGCAGGTTGACGCATCGGAGCTCAACTATCTGGTTGGCCAGTTCGCCTTCGGCGACCTGTCGCTCGCCGAGTCGCTGCGCTCCGTGCAGCTGTTTCAAGAACATGTCATGCCGAAGTTGAACGCAACGAAGTAGCACTTGCAACGAGACGCGGAGACCAGCACGAATTTCGAGATCCGAACTTCGAAACAAATTCAATTGATCAGAATTGTCCATTAATTAAACCGGTCTGTTTTGGATTTCGAGTTTTAATTTTAAGTTTTTTAAAGGAGGCTAAAATGGAAAAGATCGGCTTTGTCGGCACTGGGGCGATGGGCAGCGCTCTCTTATCGCGTTTGAAACTCGCCGGTGGCAGCGCCCTCGCCTTCGACATCGCGCCCAAAGCGATGGAAGCGGCGCGCGCGGAAGGCGCCCAGACCGCGCCTTCGGCGAAGGCGCTGGCGCAGAATTCGACGCTGATCGACGTGGTCGTGCGCACGGATCAGGAAGTGCTCGAGTGCATGCTCGGCAACAACGGCGTTTTGGAAGGCGCCGCGCCCGGCACGCTGGTGTTGCTGCATAGCACGATCCGTCCGACGACAACCAAGACCGTCGCTCAAGCCGCGGCGGACAAGCGGGTTAACGTCATCGACGCCTGCATGACGGCGGTTCCCGGCGTGGTGCGCCAGGGCGGCTTGACGTTCCTCGTCGGCGGCCAAAAAGCATTCTTTGACCGTGCCAAGCCCCATTTGCTCAGCATGGCCAAGGACGCCGTCCACATGGGAGCGCTCGGCTGCGGCAACGTCACCAAGCTTTTCAAGAATATGGTCACGGCGTCCGAAGCGCTGATCGTTTACGAAGCGCTGCAGATCGCCAAGGCCGGCGGCGTCAGTTACAAAGCGGCGCTCGACCTAATGCAAAAAACCAAGTCGCAGCATATCCTAGACCGCTGGGACACCAGATACGATATTTCCGGCGACGAGTTGAAGTTCAACCCGGGGACCAATCTATATGACAAAGACCTGCCGCTCGCGGCCGAAGTTGGCAAAACGCTCGGCGCGGAAATCCCCGTCGTCGAAGCCCTGGCGAAGTTGGGCGTCAAGTTGAACGGCGGCAAGGTCAGTATCTAAGAAGATGAAGGATCAGGGATAAAGGATGGATTAGAGCTTAACTCCATCTTCTTTTCTTATATTATCCGTTATCTTTTATCCTTTATCCTTTTTCTCATGCGCGCTAAGACCTATCGCGGCCATCGGGTGGAGCTGGAATCGGAATCCACACGCTCGGGCGAATGGGTTGCCAGGGCCACCGTCGTGGTCTTCGAAGGTAAAAAAGAGAAACGCATTCCGATCTTCGGCCGGCGCCGGGCGACCTTCGATACTTTGAGAGAGGCCAACGCCTACGCCTTCGAGCTGGCTAAACTCTGGATTGACGGCAGGACCTGGGGCACCAACGGACATGGTTAATAGCTAATTGACAACGGAGGAGTAGATGGAAATAACCGACGCGCAAACGTTTTTAAAAGATAACCACCGTGCTTGCATCGCGGTCAGGCAAAAAGACGGCTGGCCACAGATGACTTTCGTCACGCCCGGCATCGACCCCCAAGGCCGCGTGATCATTACCTCGCGCGGCACAACCTACAAGATCAAACATATTCGCCGCGATCCGCGGGTATCCATGTTGCTCTTCGGAGAGCAGTACAGCGGCTCGAAGTTCGTGCAGATCCACGGCACGGCGGAAATCATCGAGCAGCCGGAGGCAATAGACACGCTGATCTACTGGTACAAGCAGGTGCGCGGCGAGCACAAGGATTGGGAGCAGTATAAAAAACAGATGATCGATGAAAAGCGCGTGATCATCCGCGTCAACATCGAGAAAGTCGGCCCGCAGAGCTTGAAGAGAATCTAACCGCTCGACTTCGCTTACCCTTTGACTGTGCTCCGCGCCTCCGCGGTGAAGATTGCGAATTTTCTTACCGCAGGCACGCGGAGTACGCCAAGAATTAAATCAAGATGGTTTGAACTATGCTGCGGCCGGCAGGCGGCCGCGATTATGCGGCAAATCCAAAAAATCCATGCTCGGCCCGAGCGGCACGATTCCCGTGGAATTGACGTTGCGCTGGCTGTAGTAGCCCGCCTTGATCTTGTGCAGATCGAAAGTTTCGTTAATGCCCGGCCACTGATAAAGCTCGCGCAAATAATTGACTAGATTCGGACAGTCCTGCACGCGCCGCAGATTGCACTTGAAGTGGCTGTAGTACACTAAGTCGAAACGCAGCAGCGTCGGGAACGCGCGCCAGTCCGCTTCGGTGATGCGATCGCCGGCTAAATAACGCCGCTCGCTCAACAGTTTTTCCATCATGTCGAGGCACTGAAACACCTTTTGAACCGCTTCGTCGTAGGCTTCCTGCGAGCGCGCGAAGCCGGAGCGGTAGACACCGTTGTTGAACTGGCTGTAGACGATAGCGTTGATACGATCGATCTCCGGGCGCAACGCCTCCGGGTAAAAATCATCGGCGACATCGGTGTGTGCCTGGAACGCCGAGTTGAACATGCGGATGATTTCCGACGACTCGTTATTGACGATGGCGCGCCGCTCGCGGTCCCACAGCGTCGGCACCGTCACTTTGCCGCTGTAATCGGCATCGGCGGCGGCGTAAACTTGAGACAGGCGAAAGACGCCGTCGTCGCTGGGCTGGAAGTCATCGATCGTTTCGGAATAGGCCCAGCCTTCGGTCTTGGGCCGGTCGGCAATCGACATGGAGATCATATCTTCGAGCTTTTTTAGCTTGCGGAAAATAATCGCCCGATGCGCCCAAGGACAGTTGTAGGAAACGAAAAGATGGTAGCGCCCTGGCTCCGCCTTGAAGCCCGCGCTTCCGCTTGGCCCCGAGCTACCGTCGGCCGTGATCCAACTACGAAACTGCGAGTCGGCGCGTTGGAAATAGCCGCGCACATCGGCGGTGATGCGATCCTCGTCCACCCACTTGCCGTGCATCATATGCCCCATCGGAGTTCTCCTTTCACTTCAGATTGACATCTATCAGAATCCCGGCAAGCGCAAAAGCTTCGTCGAGCGCGCACGAAGTTCTCCGGCGGTGGCGTGAAAAATGAATCACGTCTGCGCCGTTCTCGGCACTCAGGACTCAGGACCGATACTGCCCCAGCAAGCGCGTTGACACTTCAGTCCGCCTTCTGCGATAAACTGCAAGAGAAAACCTCGCCAGCAGGAGTTAAAATGGAAACAGTCGGTTTCATCGGTCTGGGCAACATGGGCGGACCCGTCGCCGGCCATATTCAGCGGGCGGGCTTCCCGATGGTCGTGTGCGATCTTCGCGCAGCAGCGACACAGCCGTTTCGCGAACGGGGCGCAGCGGTCATGAAATCCGCCGCGGAGGTGGCGCGGCTGTGCGATATCGTCATCACTGCCCTGCCCATGCCGCACGATGTAGAGAGCGTCGCCCGGGGCCCCTGGGGCATTATCGATGGCATCAAAACCGGCGCTATCTACATCGACATCTCGACCTGCCCACCGTCGCTGATTCGCGCCCTGGAACCGCTCTTTCGAGAAAAAGGCGCCCATATCCTCGACGCCCCGGTCGCCTCCGGGCAGCCCGGCGCGACGCGCGGCATTCATGAAGTGATGGTCGGCGGCGAGATCGATATTTTCCGCCGCGCCGAGCCGGTGCTGCGCGCGTTCGGCGATCAGGTGCTCTATGCCGGACCGCTTGGTTCGGGCAGCATCTGCAAACTGGTACACCAGATGATCAACAGCACGGTTGCGCAATCGATCTCGGAAGGACTCACGCTTGGCGTGAAGGCCGGGGTCGACGTTAAAGCGCTGTGGGAGTGCGTACGCCGCGGCATGGTCGGCCGCATGCACGTGCTGCACGTTCAAGTGCCGCAGACCGTCTTTCGGAAAAATTACGAAACGGAGACCTTCCCGCTCAAGCTCTTGCGCAAAGATGTCGGCCTGGCCACGTCGCTCGGACGCGAATTGAACGTGCCCTTGCCGCTGGCGAACCTGACGGAGCAGAGTCTCATGGAAGGATTGAACCGCGGCTGGAGCGATAAATCGGCATACACCGTCACCTTTCAGCTTCAGGAAGAAGCGGCCCAAGTTCAATTGACAGCCGATGGAGTCGATCCGCAGCAAGCCGGAGCGTACATTTCGACGCACCCGGAAAAAGGTTAGTCACAAGGTCCCTGGCGATCTTTCCGATGCCTTCCTGGACGGCTTGAACGATTGAAACGTTTTGAACGGCTTGAACGACTTTGGAGGTGAGGGATGGCGAAAAACGGTTTCAAAGTCTTGGACAGCGACATGCACATACTCGAACCCGCCGATCTCTGGCAGCGCTACGTCGATAAAAAATTCCAACATCGCGCGCCGGTGGGCACCACGGATCATGTAAGAGATTTGCGTTTGGTCGGACCCGACGGCAGGGCGTGGGGCCGCCCCGCCGATCTGCCACCCGGAGCACTGCCGCCGCCGGGTCATATTTTTCATAAGAACCAGAAACTTTTTAAGCCCCACAACGAGCGCGGCTGGTCACCGCAGGTCCAGCTCGACGCCATGGCCGAGGAAGGGATCGATCTGGCAATTCTCTACCCGAGCCGAGGCCTTAACGTGCTGAGCATTCCCGATCTCGAACCGGAATTTGCCGCCGCTCTGGCGCGCGCATACAACAACTGGCTCTATGAATTCTGCCGGACCGACCCAGGCAAGCTCGTCGGAGCCGGCATGATTTCACCCTTCGATATCGACGATGCCGTCGCTGAAACCCGCCGCTGCGCGGAACAGTTGGGTTTTCGCGCGATCTTCTTGCGCGCTAACGTCGTCAATGGCCACAACTGGCACGAACCCTATTACGAGCCGCTCTGGTCGACCCTCGAAGAACTCGATCTACCGCTTGGCTTTCACGAAGCGAACAACTCGGCGGGGCGCCAGGTCGGCGAACAGTTCGGTTACGATTTCATGCTGCGCCATACGTACTCGCATCCGGTCGAGCAGATGCTCGCCGTCGGCAGCTTTTGCGCCGGCGGAGTCTTGCGTCGCCATCCCAAACTGCGCGTTGCCTTTCTTGAAGGCAACTGCGGCTGGCTGCCCTTTCTGCTCTGGCGCCTCGACGAGCATTGGGAGCTCTACGGTGATCAGTGGGCGCCCGAGCAGAAGCAGCGACCGAGCCACTACTTCAAAACACAATGCTACGCGTCGGTGGAATGCGACGAGGAGCCGGCCAAATACGCCATCGACTACCTCGGTAACGAGCGCCTGGTGTTTTCCACGGATTTTCCCCATGTCGACACCAAATATCCGAAAGCCGTCGAGCGCTTTTTGCAACTGCCGATCGGCGACGAGGACAAGCGTAGGATTCTCTGGGATAACTGCGCCAATTATTACGGCCTGGTGGGTCGGTAACCGCCAAGAGTGAACCAACCATGCGGATGAAAACCTTGAGGATTAATTGAGCCTGCGCATGAAGAAAAGCCGTGCCGGAAAATTCTCAACATCGAAACAATTAATTGTGGATTTCGATGTTGCCATCGGCGCGTTAACTTGCTTTGCTTTATAAGGGGAGAGAGCATCATGCCAGCCGCAGGCGCCAGGCTGATTCAACTGTTCACCGTCATGCTCGCGCTCGTCGTGCCGACAAAGGCGTGGCCCGCCACCGACCAGCTCGAAGAAGTGCTCAAGGAGCAAACCAAAGCACACCAGGAACAGAAGGCTCAAGAACTTGAAGCTAAAAAACGCCTCGACAATCTGAAGCACGACCAGCAGACCAATCGGTCGCAGCAGCAGCTCGACCAAATCAAACGGGAGAAGACCGAGCCGTCACAGCCGCAGCCGCAAGCGACGCAAACCCAGCAACAGCTCGACCAACTACGCAACGACCAGCAACTGCGGCGCCTGCAAACCGACCGACAGATCAACCGCATCGAGCGCGAGCGCGACCCGCTGCGCCGGCAACAACAGATCGAGAATTTACAGCGCCGGCAGCGGATCGATTCGCTGCAGGACCAGATCCGTCGCAACCAAGCCCAGCAGGATCTGGATCGCTTGCGCCAGCAGCAACAAAACCTGCGTTAACTCAATTTTTCCTTTAGCCACTGAAGTATCACCGCCTGCGAATTGCCGCCCCCCATGTGGCCGCCTGGATAGAAGCGCGCCCATTTGGGGTCGCCATGCTCGAGCAAAAGATACATGTCGGCGATGGGAAAGACCGAATCGTTGACGCCGTTGATGCAGAGCATCGGCGCGCAAGGCTTTCTCAGCACACCCTGATCGAGCAGCGACAACTTTGGCGCGTATTCGACCCATTCATCGCCCGTCGAACGCCCGAAAGCGCAAGCCAGTGTTTCAGCGAGCTCGAAAGGATATTCACCGCGCTGCGCCTTGAGGATCCAGTCTTTTTGAAATGCGAAGTGCGCTGGGCCGCCTTGATTGACCGCCGCACGCACGCGCGCTGCGTGGGTGTGCGCGACCTTGGTCGCCCAGTAACCGCCGGTGCTACCGCCGTGAATGCCAACCCGGTTTAAATCGAGATCGGCGCGGCTGGCTATATAATCGAAGACGGCTTCCCACGACCGCTCGCCGTTTTCCGACCCGGCAAGCAGCGCATCCGCGACACCCGGCATGTCGATCGCGAGCGTCGCCAAACCGGCGCGCAAATAAGGATCGCTCGGCCGCTCTTCTTTGAAGGCGTCGATGCCGCCCCAGATGACGACCACCGGAGGCTTGGCCGCGCTTTTGGGTTTACGGAGGAGACCAATGGTCGCCGTGCCCTCGCCGGCTTGTCCGTTGAACGGCATCTCGACCCGCTCCAGCGGCGGATTGAAATAGCGTGCCGCTTTGTGAAAATTGTCCTGTGATTTACGATACGCGGCGAGCTTCCCTGGGGAGTTCGGTGCCGGATATCGCGCCACATGATGGCAGTCGTAGGCAATCAGATATTCTCTTCGCGCCGCATCGGCATCCCCCGCGGCCTCGGCTTTCGCCGCGCGCTCTTCGTGCGGCGCCGCCAGCGCGCTAAATGCCTTGGCCCACTGCTCACGGTCGACGGATTGAAGACTGTCGATTACCGGTGCGACTTCTTCAAAGATCGTGTAAAGAAAAGGATTGCGGTTCCTCTTGGCGCGCGACAGCAGCTCCTCTTTGACTTCATTCATCGGACGCGCGGCGAAAGGACTGAACGAATTTGCCATGGAATCGACCTCCCTAATTTTCAATCCAAGCGACGACAGGAAACCTAACCAAAGCCGGTTCGCCAAGTCAATGAGAAATTCATTGAAACAACCCTTTGGCGATTCGCGCCGGTTGACAGGAAGCAGGATTCTACAGCACTAATCCGAAGAATGGCAGTGCATCAAAACAATCCGGCCGTCCTGCCGGCTGAGCGTTCCGCCGTCGCGGGAGCCCAGACGTTCCCGCCGGTCGGCGGGTCTTACGACCGCAATGTCATGGCGAGATTTTTGCCGCCGCTGCTGGCGGTAACCAACGTGATTGCCATCTGGTGGCTGCTCTATCTCATCCAACCGCGACGGTGGCATGCTCAAGGAAACCGTGGAAAAGCGACCTGCCCTGGTGAAGGCGATTCGCAGCGCATACGCCGATGGAGTGCAGCTGATCAAGAAAGGTCAAGATGAAGATTTTTTCAAGGCCAAAGCCAAGGAGTTTTCAATCTGAGCCGCCCGCAGGAGATCGCTGCGGGCCTCAAGGTCAACAAAGCCAACTTCGCCGACAAGTGGGGCGAAAGCTTTTTCCAGTCGCAGAATAAAATTCTTCAGTCAGGAATTTCACTGGGGTTGCTGCCCAATATCGGCGATCTCAAGAACCTGTGGGTCAAGTAGAAAACGCTGGGTTGCCGCGCCGTGCGGACGAAGAACTACCCGCAAATATCCGGCAGGGTCGTTAGTCTATCCACGACTGTTGGATAGACCATGATGGACGCGCCGCATTCCCTCCCAGCTGACGAACAAGGTCGGATCGCTCAAGGACGGCAATTTAGCACGATTGCTGCGGCGTAAATACATTTTGACCCAGTAATCATAAAAGTATTCGAGGTCGTGCTTTGCCTGCTCCATGCGGCCTGCAGCGGTTTCATACCCGACCGTGACCCGGTTGCCGTTCAGCGAGATCCTCGCCAAAGTCGTGATGTCCCGGTTGTCCAAGTACGATCCCGCGCCGCGCAGGATCTGCGAGATGCTGTAAGGGTCGGGCATCTTGTTCGAGTCTTCGCGCTTGATTTTGCCGCGCAAGTCGAACTTTTCGATTTCATCCGGCGAGAAACATAGATCGATCCGGTTCTCGGCGCAGCTCAGCGTCGGCCGGGCGGTCGAGCCGCGCAGCAACTCCCGGACGAAGCGTAAAATAGAGAATTTCACATTTTCCGCGGAAGTCGCTCTTCCCGTGACTAGATAATTTCCGCTTCTGAGCTCGATATCGAAAGCCGAAAAACTGAACTTTTCAAGCGCCTGTCCGAGCGCCCTAAGCTCACGCGCAAAGCCGGTGAAATTACGATCCCGTTGCGCCGATCCACTGCCGGGCTTGCCTTCGTCTTGCGCTACAAATGTTTCTTCTTCGGTGATGTCCTGTTTCATGGTCTGGCTCCTAGCATTCCGCGCTGATTTTTAATTTCGCTTTCGGCAGCTCGGCGATCACCGGCAATCAGTGTTGAAGCGACTGACACAAGTGACCCGTGGCGTTCCGCCCTCCCCTCGCGAAGAGTTCGGCTTTTTCAGGCGAGTATCGAAAAGTGCCGCCTAAGTGTCTAGGCTCTACTCCTCGGCTTCAGTAGGAGCAACGTTGATGCCAGACCTAAAAGGGATAAGATTTAACATGAAATGAACGCAATGCCGCACGAAATTTGTCGTGGCTCTGACATCCGTGACAGCGTGGCAAGCCAGAAGAGGCACGCGAGCTTGCCGCGGGTCGTGCTCGGTCGCAAATGGCGCTTCGAGGGTACTCCCGGCAACTGATGACCGGAGCTGAAATGGCTACGTGCGAACGCCGCGGTGATTAACTGCGGGAAGGATTCAAAAGCTTGACTTTATCAGGCAAAACTTGACTCCCCCCGCTAGGCCGGGTGAGTCGCCCCCATGAGGAATCGGTCGCACTCTCTCGCGGCGCCGCGCCCTTCGTTGATTGCCCAAACCACCAAACTCTGGCCGCGCCGGCAATCGCCGGCGGCGAAGACACCCGGCGCACTCGTCGCAAACTGGTCGTAATCAGCCTTGGCATTGGAACGGGAATCGCGCTCCACCCCCAGTTGCGAGAGCACGGCATCTTCCGGCCCAAGAAAGCCCATCGCGAGCAGGACCAAATCGGCTTGCAATATTTTCTCGGATCCCGGCACACGTTTGGGGATAAACGCGCCCTGTTCATTCTTCGCCCATTCGACATCGTAGATATGCAATTCTTTCACTTGGCCGTCGGCGTCGCCGACAAACTTTTCTCCGGTGGTGAGATAGATTCGCGGGTCCGCGCCGAAACGGGCCGCCACTTCCTCCTGGCCATAGTCGAGCTTGTAGACCTTGGGCCACTCGGGCCAAGGGTTGTCGGGCTGCCGGGTGTCCGGCGGCCGCGGCAGGATTTCGAGCTGGGTGAGACTCTTGCACCCGTGGCGCATCGCCGTTCCGACGCAGTCGGTCCCGGTATCGCCGCCGCCGACCACGATCACATGTTTGTCATTCGCGGAAATATAATTGCCGTCATGAAGGCCGGAGTCGAGTAGGCTCTTGGTATTGGCGCGGAGAAAATCCATTGCCAGGTAAATCCCCTTGAGCTCACGCCCGGGGATCGGTAAGTCGCGCGCCTTGGTCGCACCGGTGCACAAAACCACCGCATCAAACTCGTCTTTCAATTTCGTTGCCGGCAGATCCGCGCCGACATGAGCGTTCGTGATGAAGGTAACGCCTTCCGCCGCCATCAAATCGATGCGCCGTTGGACGATTTTCTTGTCGAGCTTCATGTTCGGAATACCGTACATGAGCAAACCACCGATACGATCGGCGCGCTCGTACACGGTCACGAGATGGCCGGCGCGATTGAGCTGAGCGGCGCAAGCAAGCCCCGAAGGGCCCGACCCGATCACGGCGACTTTTTTTCCGGTGCGTTTTTCCGGAGGCTCCGCGGTCACCCATCCCTGAGCAAAACCATTATCGATGATCGAGCACTCGATGTTTTTGATCGTAACCGGCAACTCATTGAGGCCGAGCACGCAGGAACCTTCGCACGGTGCCGGGCAGACCCGGCCGGTAAATTCGGGGAAATTATTGGTCTTGTGCAAGCGCTGCAGGGCCTCCTGCCATAGTCCGCGATAGATCAAGTCATTCCATTCGGGAATAAGATTATTGACCGGACAGCCGGACGCCATGCCGCTGATCACCTGCCCGGTGTGACAGAAGGGAATACCGCAGTCCATGCAGCGCGCTCCCTGCTGGCGCAATTTATCCTCGGAGAAATGCTCGTGGAACTCGTTCCAATCTTTCACCCGTTCGAGCGGCGAACGGTCCTGCGGTAACTCGCGCGCATATTCCATGAAACCCGTTGGTTTGCCCATCTGTGGTTCTCTCCTAACAATACACAACGATCCCGCGCCGGGCTTGCCGCGTGGGATCGTCGAGTCTATGTCAGTTTTGAATTTTCGCTTCTGCGCCGCCGAGCGTGCGACGCCGAAATAGGAATTCAAAACGATCGGTCCGGCCGGCGCCGATGGCTAGTTGCCACTCACCCGCGCGGCGTCATTCTTGTTGGCCTCGAACGCCGCCATGAGCGCTTCATCGCCGACCAGCCCTTTGGCTTCGGCCGCCTGCAGCGCTTCGAGCACGCGGCGGTAATCCCGCGGCATGACCTTGACGAATTTCGGCGCGGTTTCCTGCCACAATGCCAACAACCGCCAAGCGCGCGCACTGCGTGTGTAGATCGCGTGACGCTTGAGCATTTCTTCCACCTCCTGCATGTCACGCTGGTCGAGCCGTTCGAGCGCGACGGTCTCGAAGTTGCAGTGGTTCTTGAACGTGCCGTCCTCGTCCAACACATAGGCGATGCCACCGGACATACCCGCGGCAAAGTTGCGGCCGGTCTTGCCGATGACCACGAGCCGGCCGCCGGTCATATACTCGCAAGCATGATCGCCTACGCCCTCAATCACCGCGCGCACGCCGCTGTTGCGCACGCAAAAGCGTTCGCCGGCCATACCGCGTATATAGGCCTCGCCGTTGGTCGCGCCGTAAAACGCCACGTTGCCGACGATGATGTTTTCCTCCGGCACAAAGGTCGATCCTTTGGGCGGATAAAGAATGACTTTCCCGCCCGAGAGCCCCTTGCCGAAATAATCGTTGGCGTCGCCTTCAAGCTCCAGCGTCATACCCGGCGGGATGAATGCCCCGAAACTTTGCCCCGCCGAGCCTTCGAAATGAAATTGGATGGTATCTTCGGGCAACCCCTGTGGCCCGAACCGGCGCGTCACTTCGCTGCCGAGAATCGTCCCGACGACGCGATTGGTATTGCGAATGTCGAGGGTCGCCTTGACCTTTTCCTTGCGCTCCAACGCCGGCGCGGCCAAATCGAGCAGCACCTGATTGTCGAGCGCGTTCTCCAAGCCGTGATTCTGCGCAATCTGGCAATAACGTCCGACCTCAGACCCAACCTTCGGCTGGTAGAGCATCGCCGAGTAATCCAACCCCTTCGCCTTTAAATGGCTGATGACCCGGCGCATTTCGATTTTATCCGAACGCCCGACCATTTCGTTGATGGTGCGAAAGCCGAGCTCGGCCATATGCTCGCGCATCTCCTGTGCGATGAAGCGCATGAAGTTGACCACATGGGCCGGATCACCGGCGAACTTCGCGCGCAATTCGGGATTCTGCGTGGCCACGCCGACCGGACAAGTATCCAAGTGGCACACCCGCATCATGATGCAACCCAGCGTCACCAACGCGGTGGTGGCAAAGCCGAACTCTTCGGCGCCGAGCAGTGCCGCAATCACCACGTCGCGCCCGGTCTTGAGCTGGCCGTCGGTTTCCACCGCGATCCGGCTGCGCAAATTGTTCAACACCAAAGTCTGGTGCGTCTCAGCCAAACCCAATTCCCAAGGCAAGCCGGCGTGCTTGATGCTGGTTTGCGGCGATGCGCCGGTGCCGCCGTCATGACCGCTGATCAGCACTACGTCGGCATGACCCTTCGCCACGCCTGCGGCGATCGTCCCGACTCCGATCTCGGAAACCAGCTTGACGCTGATGCGTGCGTGATGGTTGGCGTTTTTGAGGTCGTGAATCAGCTGCGCCAGATCTTCGATGGAGTAAATATCGTGGTGCGGCGGCGGCGAGATCAAGCCGACGCCGGGCGTGGAGTGGCGCACCTTGGCGATCCATGGGTAGACCTTGCGGCCGGGTAGCTCCCCGCCCTCGCCCGGTTTAGCGCCTTGGGCCATCTTGATCTGCAGCTCTTTGGCCTGGGTTAGATAGTAGCTGTTAACGCCGAAGCGGCCCGACGCCACTTGCTTGATTGCGCTGTTTTTCGAATCGCCGTTGGGCTCAGGAATGTAGCGCGCCGGATCCTCGCCGCCTTCGCCGGTATTACTCTTGCCGCCGATTCGGTTCATCGCGACCGCGAGCGCTTCATGCGCCTCTTTGCTGATCGACCCGTAAGACATGGCACCGGTTTTAAAACGTTTGACGATCGTTGCCACCGGCTCCACCTCCTCGATGGGAATCGGCTGGGCGGCATATTTCAAACTCATCAGGCCGCGCAACGTCGCCATGCGCTCCGACTGATCGTCGATCAACTGGGTGTACTCTTTAAAGGTTTTATAATCGTTATTCCGGCAACCCTTCTGCAGCAAATGGATCGTGCGCGGATTAAACAGATGCAGCTCGCCGTCTTTGCGGTACTGGTATTGACCGTAAACATCCAACGTATGACCGTTCAGCGGATAGGTCGGGAAGGCGCGGGCATGCTGTTGCTGCACTTCACTCGCGAGCTCTGCCAACCCGATGCCGCCGATCCGTGACGGCGTCCAGGTGAAATATTTGTCGACTAACTCTTGTCCCAGACCGACCGCCTCAAAAATCTGCGCGCCGCAATAGGACTTGATGGTCGAGATGCCCATCTTGGCCATCACCTTGACCACCCCCTTGTAGACGGCCCTGTCATAGCCCTTGAGCGCATCGTGGTAGGTGATATTGGGCAACATTCCTTGGTGAATCATGTCGTTCAAGCATTCGTAGGCGAGGTAAGGATTGATCGCCTGGGCGCCATAGCCGAGCAACAGACAGAAATGATGAACTTCGCGCGGCTCGCCCGATTCGAGCACCAAGCCGACCCGCGTCCGCGTCCCGATACGGATCAAATGATGATGCAGCCCCGCGGTCGCGAGCAACGCCGGAATCGCTGCATGGCTCTGGTCGACACCTTTATCGGAGAGAATCAAGATGGTCTTGCCCTCGGCGATCGCCCTATCAGCCGCCGCAAACAGATCTTCCAAAGCCTGTTCCAATCCCGCTTTTCCATCATTCGGATTAAAGAGAATGGGCAGTGTTTTGGATTTTATCCCCGGCTCGTCGACTTGGCGCAGCTTTTCCATATCCGAGTTTTTTAGAATCGGATCGGCAAGTCGCAACTGGCGGCAACTCTCCGGCTTCGGCTCGACGAGATTGCCTTCGCTGCCGAGTGTCAGGGTCGTTGAAGTGATCAATTCCTCGCGAATCGGATCGATGGGCGGATTGGTCACCTGGGCGAATAGCTCCTTGAAATAGTTATAGAGCAGTTGCGGTTTGTCCGATAACACCGCCAAAGGCGTGTCGGTGCCCATGGAGCCGACCGGTTGAATGCTGTTTTGCGCCATCGGTCCGATGTTTATGCGCAGATCCTCGAAGCTGTAACCGAAGGCTTGCAGCCGCTGCAACGTGGCCTGATGGTTTGCCGGGGATTCCTTTTCCGACACCTCGGACAGGTCGGCGAAGCGCACCAAGTGCTTTTTCAACCACTTCCCGTAGGGTTTTTCCGCGGCCATTTCCTGCTTAATTTCTTCATCGCTGATGATACGCCGTTCGCTGGTGTCGACCAGGAACATCCTGCCGGGTTGCAACCGCCGCTTTTCCAAGACTCGTTCCGGCGGTACCTCGAGCACGCCCACTTCAGAAGCCATGATGACCAGATCATCCTTGGTCACGTAATAGCGCGAGGGCCTGAGACCGTTTCGGTCGAGCACCGCGCCCACCACTGTGCCGTCGGTAAAAGCGATCGAAGCAGGTCCATCCCAGGGCTCCATCAAGCTGCTGTGATATTCGTAAAACGCCCGCTTCTTTTCATCCATGCTCTCGTGATTTTCCCATGGCTCCGGGATCATCATCATCACCGCGTGCGGCAAGGAGCGGCCGCTCAACGCGAGAAATTCGAGACAGTTATCAAACTTGGCCGAGTCGCTGCCGTCTTCCTGAATGATCGGAAAAACCTTTTTAAAATCCCCGCCGAAGTGTTCCGACGCGAGCATGCCCTGGCGCGCATACATCCAGTTCTCATTGCCGCGCAGCGTATTGATCTCGCCGTTGTGAATTAAATAGCGATAGGGATGGGCCCGACCCCAGCTCGGAAACGTGTTGGTGCTGAATCGCGAATGCACCAGCGCGATGGCGGTCTCGATCAGCGGCTCGCAGAGATCGGGATAAAACGTCGAAACCTGGCGCGCCGTGAGCATGCCTTTGTAGATGAGCGTACGGCAGGACAGGCTCGGCACATAAAAGAAGTCGCCGCCGCGCAGACCGGCGTAACGGATTGCGTTTTCGGCACGCCGGCGAATCACATAGAGCTTACGCTCAAAAGTCAGATCGTCCTCGATGCCGGCGCCGCGGCCGATAAACACCTGGCGCACAAACGGCTCGCATCCCTTCGCGGTCTCGCCCAGGTACATGTTATCGGTCGGAACCTTGCGCCATCCCAGGCAGGTTTGCCCCTCCTCGACAATGATCTTTTCGATAATTTTTTCAAAGCGGCGGCGCTGCTCCCGATGATCCGGAAAAAAAATCATACCGACGCCGTATTCGCCCGGGTCGGGCAACTGAAAGCCAAGTCCTTCGCAGGCGTCTTTGAGAAACGCGTGCGGGATTTGCATCAGGATGCCGGCGCCGTCGCCGGTATTCTCTTCGCAGCCGCACGCTCCCCGGTGATCTAAATTTTCCAAAACCGTCAGAGCTTGCTCGACGATCTCGTGGGATTTCTCGCCTTTGATGTTGACGACAAACCCAACGCCGCAGGCGTCGTGTTCGAACCGTGGATCGTAAAGGCCTTGTTTCGGTGGCGGTCCAGCCTGACTCATAGCATTACCCTTCATTGATCATTTTTCCGTCGCTGGAAGTGGGGCGGCGGCGCGCGGCAAACGAGATCATAAACAGTCGTGCGCGCTGTCGCAACAACACAATGTTATTTCTTCTTTATATGCGGAACCTCCGCTAAACCGGCGTCGAGCTCAAGCGCCTGCCCTTCTTTCGCCGTCGACAAGACCACTTTGGTAACGCTTCGGGTCACACCTTCAACCGAACGAATTTCACCGAGCAGTCTTTCCAGCGCGCCGGTGTTCGCCGCCTTCACCTTTAAAATAAAACTTTCATCGCCGGTAACATGGTGGCACTCCAACACGTCCGGGTATCGCGCCATCTGGTTGGCGAACCGATCCATGTCCCGTTGATTGCCGATCGAAACGCCAATGAACGCCGTAATGTCCTTGCCGACCTTTTTGCTATCAATGAGCGCTTGGTATCCGCGGATCACTCCGCTGGCTTCAAGCTTCTTTACCCGTTCCATGACCGCGGGCGTGGACAAATCGACCTCCGCGGCGATATCGGCGAGGCGCCGCCTACCGTCAAACTGGAGAATATAAAGTATTTTTAAATCGATTTGGTCTAACAAGCTAACAAATTTAGGCTTAGGGCCAATTAAACTTAACGATTTTATGTCATCGAGCATTTTGAATGTCAAGCCTAATGGTCAAAACTTCGCGATTTTCTGCGGCTTAGAGATTCATTTTCTAGGCTGGCTCCATTCCTCCTCATCCCTCCGACGTACCCCCAAGGGAGGGCTTAGCCGGGTACAAGCCCCTCAACACTCTTATTGGCGCGGAACGATGGCAAGAGAACAGATAGAGAACCGACACGGCTTCGAGAGCCCGTAAAATTTATACAGCGTAATGCTTCTCCAATGACGGGCGCATTGCGGCCGTCACTAGATCGATGCAAAAAAGGCTAAGTTGATGAACCAGCGACGCTCTGCGTTTGTTAATCAGCAGGGCAATGGCGACACCGGCGCGGGGACGCAAAAAAATAGGCGCAGCGCAAGACCGTCTCTGCGCCGCGCCTATGCGAGATGAGCGAGAACTGATGCCGGCGACTGGTGGTCGTTAAATCAGCGGCATCTCTGGAAACGGATCGTGGTCCGAACTGAGGCTCTGCATGATCCATGCACAACGGACGCCGAGACTCGGGTGAAGAGCGATCAACTTCTCTAACAAGAGCCGGGCGCGATTATCGACACTGTCTGCCTTCATCGCTTCCACAAAAGCCCATGCCGCGGCGGCGAGGTCATTCTGGCCATGCAGGCTCACGCCTAAATTGCGGTAGCCGCTGGCGCGCGTCCAATCGATTTCGATCGCCATGCGAGACTCGACCTCGCCCTCGGCAAAACGGCCGAGCGAGTTGAGACAGTAGCCGACGTTGTTATGGAGCACGTAAACAACCTTGCGCCGTTTCGGGCCAAGCTCGAGAGCCGAGGTGAAATACGTGAGGGCGGCTTCGTGGCGCCGTTCGTCAGTGGCAATTTGCCCTAGGGCCAAAAAACAGTGGGCCGATTGCTCAATGTCCGTACTGGATTTAATGAATCCTTCGAGCAATTCCGTCGCCGCGTCGATCTTACCGATGCCCCGATAAAAACCGACCACGAAGAGCATCCAGCGAAAATAATCCTCGCTGCTGCTGCTATTTTTCAAGCGCGCCAGCAATAGCTTTTCGGTATCGGGAGGTTCTTTGTCCAATTCCAGAGCGGTAAGTCTTTTATCTGTCGTGCTCATATGGGGAGGTTAGCAGAGCAAGCCCGATACCATGTTAAAATTAACCCAGGAAATCCCAAGAATCACAACACCCGTCCAAAGGACTCCATCCCTACCAACGGTCGAATTAGAGAACTCCATTGAGCGTGAGGAAAACAAGGCGAGGGAGCCCGACGCTAATTGAGAGATTATCTGCGAAATTGGCTGAGGACAGCTCTTCGCGCTTGAACAACCGGGCGTGAGCAGGTTCGGGTATTCATTCTAAGAAGAAGAACTGTAAGCAACCTTGACAGAATGATTCTGACATCATGCTCGTTCCAATGGCCAAACGAGTCCGTAGCCAGACAGCCCGCAAACACAAGCCGGAGCACCAATGAACTAGAAAAATAATTGGTGGAGGCGGAGTCACAGTGCAAAGAACCGCTCTTCCAGGTTTCTTTCATATTGACCTGACATGGTCCACTCACTTTTAGACGTCTTATTATTGCGAGAGAAGAACAATTAGTCCTGCATTACAGCGTGAACTGAGCTCGGAGTAGTCTGCTGCGCTCGCGCCGCTCGCGAGCCGAGCCGTGATTTGAGCCTCGAATGCAGTGCTGAAATCTCTGCCGCTAATTGGCGCAGGCCCTCATTGCATAACCAACCCTCGGTCGTCGGTCGATCTGACCTTGACGCAGGCAACTGCCTCCGTAACGGCCAATCGCCGAATCGCCGTCGGTGATGAGGAATACCGGTGAGATTATTTTTCATTGTCGCGCTTATTTGGATCACGGTCGAATCCCCCCTTTGCGCCAACCAACTACTGCGCCGTCAATGCATAGATGATCGGGAAATCGAGAGGCAGGCGTTGCCAGTTATCACCACGATCGCTGCTATGAAATAGCTCGCCCTGGCTGAGCTTGATATAACGCGCGCCTTCACCACCGGTGGCGACAAAAACATGATCCGGTGATTCCGGATCGAAATCGATGCATTCGATCATGCTTTGACAGGGAGTAGGAAATCCGCCGGCAAGCTGCTGCCAAGTTGCTCCGCCATCGGCGCTGCGCATGAGCGCGCCGTTTGCTTTCGTCGGACGCTCCAGCCAGAAGGGCGGCGGCTCTTCGGCCACGCCGAGAAACAGCATCCGGGAATTCTCCGGATGGACTCGGACCGGGACGGAATAAGTCCGCGGCAATGAATCCGTGAGCGACTCCCAAGACTTGCCGCCATCCTGGGAACGGTACAGCGGGCGGCCCTTTGGCGGCGGTGTCGGATCGGGAAAATTTTCTCCGCCTCCCGTGGCGGCATAAAGCACGGCTCCGTTTCTCGGATCGAAGGTGACGGAATGAACATCCATGTCGATGGGATAGCGCACGTCGCTCCAGGACTCGCCGCCATCGTTGCTGAGCAAAAGCCCGCCAACCTGCGCAGCCAGGCAAAGCTTTTTGGAATCCTTCGGATGAATAGCGATGCCGCGAATATGCGGCTGAATCACCGGGACAGGATAGGTCCAGCGTCTGTCATCGGCCAATTGTCTGACACCGGATAATTCTCGCCAATTCTTTCCGCCATCTTCGCTTTTCCACAGAGCCGGGGGCTCGGTGCCGACGTAAACTCTCTCGGAATTCGAGGGATCGAGGGCCAAAGCGCGAACTTTATCGGAAAACACTTTTTCACCGAGCCGACGCCAGTTCTCACCGGCGTCGTCGCTGCGAAACAGTCCGCCGCCGCGAATCCCCGCATAGACAATCTCGCGCTTATCGGGGCACAAGCCGAGGACACTGACTTCCATGCCCGGTAAATGCTTCGACGCCACTTGCCAACCACCGACCGACGTCCGGGTGACTTTGAACACGCCGTCTAGCGTGCCGACGAAAATCGCTTTCATAGTTTGCCTCCGGCTTATTTCATTTCCTGCCCGCGGCGATGGCCCGCTCGGCGATATCATCATAGATGAAGCGGAACACATTGATGCTCTCGCGCACGATTTCCAACACCCTGCGCTCTTCATCCTCGGTCTTGGTGTATTTCACGATAATTCTCACAGTCTCGTCGGCGTGGCCACCTTCTCCAGGATCTGCCGCATCCGCGGCTTCCCAATGAACGAGATATTTCGAATTCAAACCCAAAGGCTGCCATTTTCTCCGCGCGTTGAGCGGAATCTCGCCATAGAGCGCCGCCAATTCTCCATGATTGGTCAGCTCCAGCGAACCCACCGCGGCAAATCCTTCCAGCCACGGGCGCGTGCGGCTGATGTTGTCCCAGTATTGAATACCCATGCGCATGGGAATGCTCGGCGCATGATTGAGCACCTCGTCGCGAGTCATACCGAGGCCCTCGCCGAAAGTCACCATGCTGCCGTGGTGGGTATCGTGAATCGTGGGATCATCGACCTCCTCGACGTACATATTGCCGATCATGTAGGCCCGTGGTTCGAGCTCCGGGCAATTGCCGATGACGTTGCCGAACCAGCGCGGAAAGTGAGCGGCGAAGCAAGTATGTTCGCCGGCAAAAATTCTCGCCCCCGCGATCGTCAAATGACGGTTCACAAATTTAACGATCTTGGGCTTTTGCTCCCACCAGGATTCGGCCACTGCTTTCAGAATATCCTCTTTCGCAATCATCGATTCGGTCCTTTCTTGGCAGAATGAGCTTCACGAAAACAGATGCGCCCATTGCTTCAACACCGTTTGTTTATACTCAGGGCTCACGCTGCTCACGGCAGGAAAATCGTCTTTACGCGCGTACGGCCTGCACGCGTCGATTATGATGCAAGAACTCACCATCTTGTTGGCGGCGCGTTGCTCGGGGGTCAGAGTTGGATTGAGGTCGCTTGCCGGCACCTCAAAAATCTCCGATTGCTGCTTGGGATCCCAGCGCGAAGCCACCGCCCACAAAACTTCGTTGATATTGGTGATGTCGATATCGTCGTCGACGACGATGACCATGCGAGTGTCGCGCCCGCCGTCCCGTGTCGCCAGCACTCCATGTCCCGCCTGTCGCGCGTGCCCCGGATAACGCTGGCGAACGGCCACGGCGACGACAAATCTTCCCTGCCGCGGAAACCACACTCCTCTGATCTCCGGGATGCCCGCTCGCTCCATGGACGACCAGATATTCGCCGCGCGAATATACATATAAATGTCGGTGTTCAGGTAAGTCTTGAGCGGCGGATCGCCCGTAATGATCGGATCGTTGCGATGATAGATCGTCGAAATTCTGACCACCGGCCTTGCGACGGTGCCGGAAGCATAGTAGCCCGGCCATTCACCGAAAGGGCCTTCCGGATATGAAAGCTTCTCGGGCGGCGGCGCGAAACCTTCGAAGACCAATTCGGCACCCGCGGGCATGGGTAAGCCTGTCTGCTTGCCTTTCGCAATGGCTATCGGAGCGCCGAGCAGCCCGCCCAGGAAATCGTATTCGCTCATCCCCCAGGGTATGCCTACGGCACTGGCAAGGATCATCGATGGGGGCAGGCCGCAAACAATTAAAAACGGGCAATCCTCGCCCCGACTCCAATATTTTTGCGCGATTAGGTTGCCGTGCTTTCCTGGAATGATCCACAGGCCTAGTGTCTTCTCATCGTGCACCTGCACCCGATACGTTCCGACGTTGATATAGCCGCCGTCCGGATCCCTCGCGATCACAGCATCGAAAGTGCCGACGTAACGGCCGCCGTCTTTCTCGTGCCAGTGCGGCGCCGGAAAGTCGAGAACGTCGAGATCGTTTCCTTCGATGTAGTTCTGGAGCACCGGCGCGTTTGCTGTTTCAACCGGCGGCATCGGTTTTAATGCCGCCAATTTGCCTTTGACCGCCTCGACCAATGCAGTGCCGCGCAAGTTTGGCGCCATACCCAACGCGAGCGACTGGCGCAACGGTGAAAATAACACGTTGCTTAGAACCCGCTTTCCTTTGGCGTATCCGGCAATGGCGTCGAACAGCAACGCCGGAGTCGGCGTTCTCTCCGCGAACAATTCCGTCAATGCGCCGATTTCCAGATTCCAGTGAGCGCCGGAGATTTCTTGGAGCTCGCCCGCTTCTTTGACACGCGTCAAAAATGCTCGAAGATCCAAGCCGGCAGGTAAAGGCAATGATTCCGCCCGAACGGAGCTCACCGTTTACTTTCTCCCTATCGGACGACCCTCAAACAAGAGCTGGGAATAAACATATCCGCGCCCGATTTCTGCCATTGGAATTTGTCCCTTTTTTGCACTTCATGCAGCATGCCGGAACCTGTAGATGACATTGCAAATAATCTACGGAGCCTAGATGCCCACTGCGCCTGGCCCGTAAAACCGGCGCGCATTACCGCCAAGCACCGCTTCCTTATCGTGATGGTTTAAATCCTCTCGTTTGAGCAATTCGTCGATCTCCCTACGGCATTTTTGCGCGTCGAAAACCTCATGAGGGAAATCACTGCCGAAGATAAAGGCTTCCCGCCCCGCCTTTTTCACGGCAAAGCCCAAGCCGTCGTCATCAACATCGAAGCCGACGAATAATCGCCCTTCGTGAATTTGTCGCTTCAGATGATCGCTCGCTTTTTCCCCGTCATTTGGCCCGCCAACGGGCTGGCCATGGGAATCGACCTGCAGGTGACCTGGATGATAGGAACGGTCGAGCCGGTCGAGAAAGAACGGCACCCAGGTCGAGCCTCCTTCGAGGAATGCGACGCGGAGCTTGGGGAATTTTTCGAAGATGCCATGGGCTAACATGCCGGCGGCTTGAATGGCGATGCCAAAAGGGTGGCCAAGGGCATGAACCGGATAGTAGGTGCTGAACCCATCCATGCCAAGATGATGTAGCGACCCCACATGCACCGCCAGCGAACAGCCGAGCTTCTCCGCTTCTTCATAGATAGGCCAGTACAGTTTAGCGCCCAAATGATCCTTGATGCCCTCGCCGTTGGACGGCAACATCCCGCCCGCCATTCCGAGCTCTGCGACTGCCCGTCTGAGCTCCGCCACGGCGGCCTCGACGTCCTGTATCGGAATCAAAGCCATCCCTTTCAGCCGAGAGTTCTTGTTGATGAATTTTTCATGCAGCCAGTTATTATAGGCTTTGCAAGCCGCGATCGCCCAATCAATGGAAACAAACCGCCCCACCGCAAGGCCAAAAGTCGGATAGAGTACGCTCCACGAGATTCCGGTCTCGTCAAGAAAGCGAATCCACTCCTCCGGTCCCGGGTTTTCCAAACCGGAGCGGTTTCCTTCCGGGCGCAGATAGTGAAAGTGCAGATGGTCGAGGACTGGAAAGATCTGTGACGAACGGTTGCCGGCCGGCATATATCTGGCAATCTCCTCCTGTCCAGCCGCGTCATTGACATGGCCATCGGCGTCGATGATTTCCATGAAACGTTTTCCTTTCTAAATAAAGTCACCCGCAGTCGCGGCGCCGGCTAATCAATGACACGCTTTGGAGGCAGAATTCCCATTTGCCCGTCACGGTCATAAGCCATAGAGCGATCGCGCGTTATCGCTGAGAATTTTTTTCTTTATCTCCGGAGCGAGGTCGGTTCGATCCTGGAAGATTTTGATGGCATCAATGTCGCTAGAGGTATCCGTGTGGCCGTAGTCCGTACCGATGACCAGGCAATCCTCGCCGGCTTGGTCAATGATATAGGGCAAATCGTCGGAATTTTCGCAAGTAACGTACATACCATATTCGCGGGTGATATTTTCCGGCCACTCGCGCCCAAGATTCTTGAAGCGATTTCTCGCCTCGTGGAGCACCCACGGGAGCCATTGCGAGCTGGCTTCGATGAATCCCCAGCGCACTTTGGGGAAAACCTGGTGGAGCTCGCTGAGCATGATGTCATTGAACGCGGCCACTGTGGGCACTCTGAAGCGGTGCAACGTTCCCGCAATCCTGACCGGATGGTCGTAAAGGTCGTTCAGCCATTTGTTGCCGTTGGCGATGTGAATCGCTATGGCCATATCCAAGCGGCCCGCTTCTTCGTAAAGGGGATAGAAATAGGGGTCACAGAGCAGTCGTTGGCCTTCGACGGGACGCATGAGCACAGCGCAGGCGCCATGCTCTTTGCCGAATCGAATCTGATCGAGAGCGTCGGACATGCTCAAGGTGGGCGGCATGCAAGACCAACGCAGGCGGTTGTTCGACTGCAGCCAGATATCAGCGAGCCAGCGGTTCCAGCTTTTGCATAATGGCACTTCCACAGCAGCGCGGTCTGTGACCGATTCGATGAAGATCGTATTGTGTAGCACCTGAACATCGACACCGGTGCGGTCCATGTAGCCGAGACGGAGATCGACGTTACCCATCTCACGCGATTCCTGGTTATCTTCGAACCGCCGACCGGTTCGCCGGGCGAGCCGCTCCAGCTCGGCGGCGGAAAAGGCCGGGAAACGCAAGCCCCGAACTTTGCCGTCGATGAGCCAGAACTGAAGCTTGACTCCGGCCTCTTCGCGGGTTTCCAGAGAAACCGGACGATATTGTTTTTCCGACGGGTCCATGTAGTCCCATGTGCGGGCGGACTCTACGACGTGGGCGTCAGCGTCGACTATCGTCATGGCGTACCTGCCTTTCAAATAAAATTTGACCTGCTCTGGAAGTCTTTAATAAAAGCCTCATCGCCAATCACTTTAAGATTGAGGTGTCGACAAATGTTTTTGGCTTGGCTGAAGACGCAGTTAACACGGCCAAGGGACCTATGCCGAAAGCGAAAGCAACGGCGACTGTGGCAAATTTGTATAAGACTGCCGGCACCTCTTTGATATCTCTGATCCAGCGCCTGTGCATCAATGCGGCTGTCCTATATGTTGCGGACCTCTTTGGGCGAAAATTCCCGGACGACGGCGCCCTTGTCAAGCAGCGCCATGACCAAACCTAAGACAGATTTCCACACCTTAGCTGAAAGACGACTTGCGATTTAGTTTCTCGGTGTGTTAGACATCTGCCGGTCAAAATCCCTTGTCACGAGCGTCGGCTACGGCCGGCTGTCGCACCGCCATCGAGTACGATCACGGATCCGGTAACGTAGCTTGCGGCTTCGGAGGCTAAGTAGGAAACTAAGTAGGCTACATCGGCTGGCTTGCCGTACCGTCCGATAGGAATGTGAATGGGAACCTCTTCGATTTCCTCACCTTGACGAACCCGGTGACGGATGGACCCGGGACAAATACAGTTTACTCTCACCCCGTAAGGTCCTGCTTCCAAGGCCATGACCTTGGTCAACATTATGATTGCCGCTTTGGAGGCGGCATAGGCGCTTCCACGAGCGTAGGGGACCAGCCCGCTGATGGAGCCGATATTCACAATTGCTCCCGATTTTTGGCGTTTCATCTGTGGCAGCGCCAGCTTGCTACAGAACATCGTACCGTCGACGTTCACTCGAAATGTCTCGCTCCAGGTCTCGAGCGCATGCTCTTCAACAAGCTCCAGGGGATGCACAGCCGCATTATTGCATAGTAGATCCAACCGACCGTACATTTCGATTGACGTTTCAATCGCCTTCCGCGCGCCATCTAGGGTGCCGATATCACCGGTTATAATTCGGACCCGGTCTTCTCCCACTGCCAGGGTCCGCTGTGCCTGGGCGCAGGCATCGCTATCCCGATCGACTACCACGACACACATTCCATCTCCGGCAAGATGGCGGACAATTTCCAATCCGATACCCGTGGCACCGCCGGTTACGACCGCTGCGCGCTTCAACTCAGCCAACCTAACACCTCAAGCTTTCCCGCGAGATCCGCAAAGACCCACGTGAACGCGTGGAGCAAGGCTACCCTCGTCTTTATCTTCCATACGGATACCGACGGGAAATTGTTAAACGTAGGGATATTCCTAGACTGCGATCCGGGTTGTCTTCAGCTGAAGGAACAGCCCTCAATTGGGTGGCGGTCGAGTCCCGCCCTACCCTTAGAACTGTCGCTCATGACTGCCTCATCAATGACGAGAAAAGAGAGGCCCCGCTTTGATGGCTGGGGCCTCTCTTACAGCGTTACTTTGCCAGCCATGTCTTCCAGAGGCCGCCCTTGGCGTGAGTGTATTCCTGCCCCGGACCGCGCTCCCAGTTCTTCACGTTGTCGCGCCAGACGAAGTTTCGGATGTTAGGCCACCCGATCACGTAGTATGCCACGTCATCGACAAAAACCTTCTGGACCACTTTCTTCCAGATAGCCATGCGTTTGGCCCTGTCAGACTGTTCCAGGTACTGGGTAAGCAACTTTTCCAACTCAGGAGTGCAGTATTTGGAAACGTTGCTGATCCCCGGCTTACCGCCGGAACAGGAGATGTACTGCAGGTTGGCGACGAGGGGCTCGCCAACTCCACCGCCACCGTACACGGAAACGTGAAGCTCGCCGGCGACAGTCTTCTGAATGAGCTCGGCTCCGGCCAGGTTCTGGATCGAGAACTTGATACCCGCTTCGGACGCCTGGCGAATGATCGCCTCGGTCCAGGGGTCGCTCTGACCCCGAGTGGCTCCCAAGGTGATCGGTTTGCCTGTATACCCGGCTTCCTTCAGCAGGCGCTTTGCTTCGGCAATGTTCCGCTTCCATTTGAAGCCGGAGGAGCTCTCCCAGTCGGTGCCTGCCGCAGCCCAGGTCAGCACAGGAACGCCGAACCCAAAGGTGGCCTCCTTCAGGATCTCGTCCTGGTCCAAGGACAGGGCGATTGCCTTGCGCACCCGAGGGTCTGACGTCGGAGCCAATTGGGTGTTAAAGACCAATTGCCTGAGTCCGGCGGTACCGATGGGCATGTAGTGCAAGCCCTTGAGCGCACCGCTTTTTATGCGCTGAACGAAGGTTGGCCCCAAGCGCTCAGTCAAGTCGATGTCCCCTGCCTGGATGGCGGCGGCCCTGGAAGCGCTCTGGCTGATGACCCGGAACCGGACACCGTCGAGGTAAGGAGCGCCGCCCCAATAGTCGTCATTGCGGACAACATCGAATTCCTGCCCGGGGATCCATGCTTTGAATTTGAAGGGGCCGGTACCGGGGGGTGGGGTGCCGCCCTTCATCTTCAGCTGGCCAGGTGCTACGGACTCCATCGGTGCAATGTGCAAGATGGCCGTGTCGGCAAGAAGCTCAGGTAGCAGACCGCGGGGGCCGCGCAAAGTGAACTTCACAGTATATTTGTCCAAGGCGACGACGTCTTTAACATTGCTCGATAACTGGCCCTGACCAGCTGCGCCGTTGGCGGGGTCCATGATGTGCTTGGCGGACCAGACCACGTCACTTGCTGTCAGTTCCTTACCGTTGTGGAACTTTACTCCCCGGCGAATTTTGAATGTCCACTCGCTCGAGTTTTTGTTCGGTGTCCAGCTTTCCGCGAGCCAAGGATGAATATCGCCCTTCTGGTCGTACATGACCAAAGGTTCATAGACGTTGTCTTTCACGTATTGGGCAATAGAGGTGTAGGAAACGAAAGGGATGGGCGTCCCAATGCCCTTAACGATTCCAAAATTGAGCGTACCGCCCTTGCGGGGCTTGCCCGCCGCCAAAGGTTGAGAAGTCGCGGCGGCTAAAAGGCGGGTCGCTGGAGCGGAGGCCGACTGTGCTCCCGCTGCGCGTGCGGTTAGGGTGGTGCCGCTATCATAGGCAGCTACAAGGCCTAAAAACAAAAACGCCGACGCAGCAAATGATCCGCGTCCGATACCTTTCAAAAACCAGTATTTCATCGTGCTACGTCCTCCTCTTCTATGACTCTGCTTCTATAATAATTCCGGGCTGCCAGCATCTAGACGCCGGCGGATACCCGACTGGCAATGACCCTCGACCCAATGGGGCCGACGAGGACATCTCGCGTCGGTAGGCCGATTCCTCCGTTGCCGAGACAACCAACTCACTACGCCGACGAGATCTTAGATTTTCACCGTCAAGAAGTGTCAGGACGTTAGCACCGCAGCGAGAAGAGTGTCAAGATCTTTCTCGGGTGCAGCGATTCCGCGTCGGCAACTGAAAGTATTTGAAAAACTCTGCGCATGAGCATGTGCGAACATAGCTCTCAAGCTCTCCGGAATTTCTTTGCAAAGGTAAGACCTCAGGGCTGCAGGGCCAGCAGTCCCTGTCCCCCACAGAAGTGGAATGCTTCAACTACAAGCAAAAGAACCAGGTAAGCGTCCTGATCGTGCTCAAGCCGTGGCACACCAGCAATACGATGAGCGGCGAGATCCTGCCAGCCAAAAAAGGTTCTAGAAAAATCGCGACTGGCGGCGACATCGACGAATTGGGAAGAAAAAATATGGCCCATAAACGAATCAAAAAATGATCTGAAACAAAAACAAAGCAAATAGTAAATCGGGAGCTTGTCATACATCGGGTCTCGTTGTAGCATTCGGCAACCTTCAGCGGGCAAACTCAAAATGCGCTAATCTTTCCCGGAACGGTCCCCGTGCGCAAGGGGTCCGCCCGGTCGATAGTGCTTGATTTCTGTCACCGCATCGGGTTCCAGTCGGTATTGGTCAGGAGGATTCGGCGATGCTCGTACGGTACGCCGCGTTGCGGCTCGTGCAATTGGTCCCTATGGTCCTGGTTGTCACGATGGTCGTCTTTTTCGTCATGATGATTGTCCCTGGGGACCCGGTCATGGTGATGCTGGGCGCGGTGGATGGGGCGCAGATTTCACAAGAAGTCTATGACGCGATGCGCGTGCGGTTGGGATTGGACCAACCCCTCATCGTCCAATATGCCCACTGGCTGTGGAATATGCTTCAGGGAGACTTGGGCAGCTCGATTACCTACCGGACGGCAGCCCTGGACGTCATCCTTCACCGCCTGGTCCCAACCATGTACCTCATGGTTGGGGGCCTGGTAATGGCAGTTGTCATTGCCGTACCCGCAGGCGTGCTGGCAGCCATTCACAACAACACCAAATGGGACCACCTGGCCACAGGATTTGTGATCTTCGGCATCTCGGTGCCGACCTTTTGGCTGGCCCTGGTAGCGATCCTGATTTTTGCGGTGTACCTTGGCTGGCTCCCCTCGATTGGGTATACGCCCCCACAAGTAGACTTCGTGGATTTTTTAAGACATATCACCTTACCAATGACCGTGGTGGCCTTGAACATTGCCGCCACGGTTTTACGATTCCAGCGGCAGGACTTCCTTGAACAAATGCATCAGGATTACGTTCGGACCGCAAGGGCGAAGGGACTGAGCGAGAGGGTGGTCCTGTGGAAGCACGTGCTGGGCAACTCGCTCATAACGACGTTAACGGTGGTGGGCCTGCACATGGCCTACCTCAGCGGACTGATCACCATTGTTGAGACTGTTTTCAACTATCCCGGCATTGGCTATCTGCTGTTGAATTCCATAAACACCCGGGATTTCGTTGTCGTCCAAGATGTGGTCCTGTTCATGGTCTTTCTCGTCATCGTGGTCAACCTAGTCGTTGATATTCTCTACGCGGTGCTCGACCCTCGGGTCCGCTACCAATAATGAAAGATGGATCGTAATGGAAGCTCGAGCCACCGATGACTCCTCACCTTTCGGACGTTCAGCTGCGCGCTCATTAAGCGTTGCGCGCACCATCATCGCGTTCGCTCGCAGCGACCGGCGTGCCATGGTGGGCGGCATTATACTCATCCTCTACGTTCTCGTTGCCCTGGTGGGGCCAAGCATCACTCCCTACGATTCGAATTCGCCCGACCTTGCCGTGCGAATGCAAGCCCCGAGCTGGGCGCGGTGGATGGGAACGGACCGCATCGGCAGAGATGTCCTGACCCGTATCATCGCCGGGTCTCAGGTCAGCTTGCAGGTGGCGGCCGGAGCAGTCCTCATGGCGCTGATCCTGGGCGTTCCACTGGGTGCTTTGGGCAGCTACTTTGGCGGGACGCTTGATTTGCTGGTTCAGCGAGTGATGGACGGCATTATGGCCTTCCCATCTCTGGTGCTTGCAATGGCGTTGGTGGCGTTGGCCAAACCCAGCGTCTTTATTCTGTGGTTCGCCATTGCCTTCAGCTCCGTTCCCCGCTACGCGCGCCTGGTCAGAAGCGGAGTGCTGACGCAGAAAAAGCGGGAGTATGTGGATGCGGCTCGGGCCCTGGGACAACATCCTATGCGCATCTTGGTAAGGCAGATACTGCCGAACATTATGGCACCCATCGCGGTACAATTGACGCTGGACTTTGCCCGGGCCATCAGCGTGGAAGCGGCCCTTAGCTACCTCGGCCTTGGACTCTCTACGCCCTATATCAGTTGGGGCACGATGATCAAGGAAGCCCAAGACTTTCTCGTGGTAGCACCTTGGTTGGCTATTTTCCCTGGACTGGTCTTGGCGGGAGTCATCCTGGCCTTCAGCTTGGTGGGTGACGCCCTGCGGGACCGCATGGACCCGCGCATGCGCAGAAGCTTGAGTAGACGACCGGTCTAGGCATCAAAGAGGGCGGCACTTTCAGATCACAGTTGTAGCCACCAGCCTGGAAGCCGAAGAAAGTTGGAGATTCCCTTAGCCGGTCATAACCGAGGATGATTTTCGACAAGGAGGAACTATGGGCATCGAAGCAATTGATCACTGGGTCCTCGTGGTCAAGGACTTGGAACAGACTTTCGCTTTCTACCGAAAGCTCGGCCTTGACGCCGGTTGGCAAGAGCGTCCCGGCGGGCGGGGGATCCGTCCCATCATCCGCATCAGCGAGACGCAGAAACTGAACCTTTACGTGGTTGATCGATACGAGATCGAGAGTCCGACCTTCGCCCCTGGCTACGCGACGGGGTCAGCGGATTTTTGCCTGCGGTGGGAAGGAACCGTGCAAGAGGCGCAGGACTTCCTCAAGCAGGCCGGAGTTCCGGTACTCCACGAGCCCGCCGCCCGCTCGGGTTCCCAGGGCCCGGCGACCAGTCTGTACGTGCGTGACCCCGATGACAACCTGATCGAGCTGATGATCTACGGGGACCCCGCGTACCAATAGCAAGAACAAACATTCCACCATCAATGCGCCCAGTGGCATTCGGCTAGTTCTGCTAACCAGTGCGGAACCATACAACCCCAAGCGGTGAGTAGCGAGCCCTAGCTAAAATTACTCGCGGGCGCTAAGCACCAGGCTTCGCAGTTTCAGGCTGCGGGCCAACGGTGATAGGACCTGGCTGATACAGCGGCTGGTTGATTTGCGACTTGTCCACATCGAGTTTGTAAAGCCCGATGGCGTTGTCCATCAGGATCCTTTTACGGTCATCCACCGATACCACGTCCTGAAGTGAGTGAGTCCGGCACCAGACCGACTTGGGCCAAGTGGTCGTGCCGTGTGGGTAATCGGTGGAGTACATAATCTTGTCGACACCAATCTCATCACGGCTTCTGATCCCATGGCGCTCATGCCAGAAGGTGCTCCACATGTTGGACCGGAAAGTCTCACTGGGTTTCTTAGTGAGCGTGGTGTTTTTGGCGACCCTGCGCTCGTCAAACTCATGGTCCAGCTCTTCCAGCAGGTACGGCAGCCATCCCACTCCGCTCTCGACACTGATCGTTTTGAGCTTGGGAAACTTTTCAAACACGCCCGAATAGAGGATGTTGGACACGATCTCCATGTGGCTCACAAAGGTCATGGAAACCTGCAAAGCGGTCCTCGCGCCTCCCTGCAAGGACTCCCAGGCCGGCAAGGCCGGTAAGGCGGTCGAGTGCAAGCACAGGGGCACATCAAGGTCGCAGCACGCTTGGAAGACCGGGTACCAATAGGGATCGTTGAAATATTTTAGCCCGAGGACGTGCGGGGCACCGTGCCAGGCCAGCGCTCTGTGGCCGCGCTTAACGGCGCGATGGATCTCGGCAACGCATAACTCCACGTCCCACATGGGGGTCACGCACTGAGCGATGAACCTCGGTGAGTAGTCTTGCCACTCTTCGATGAGCCAGTCGTTGTATGCGCGAATACAGGCCAGACGAAACTCTTCGCTGCCCTCTTTCTGAAAATTCTGATTGGTTATCCCAATGATGTTGGGGAAGAGCACCGAAGCATCCACTTCCTCTTGGTCGAGAATTTTCAAACGCTCGCAAGCGACGTACGTGGAAGGGGGCACTTCGTTCCAATTCCGCACCTTTGCTTTCACACCGGCGATGCGGGCCAGGCCGCCAAATCCTTGCGCGTTCCGGCCCAAGGCCCAGGTCTGGCTGCCGTCTGGCAGGTCTACGATGTGAGGAATGTCATCGCCAAACTTGGCTTTGGACATTCTCTTCGTCCAAACATCGGGGGCTTCTTGGACATGATCATCAGCGGAAATGACGCCATACTTCATCATCAGCGTTGCCATAGGATCTCCTTGCGGTCTTGTTGAGCCCAATTTGCCAGGATCGCCATGTCAGCACAACACTTCATAGGTCCAGTTTTTTTCAGTGGGACAAAATCGACGAATCAAGTGGGCCGGTTGACGTCGCAGGCAACGTGATGCTAAGGGCTTTCTGGAGGAGTCATTCATGGCACGTCATTACCGATACATTTCGGCCGATAGCCACTTTGAGTCGCCGCCGGAGCAATGGACGCACCGGGTCCCCAAACGATATCGCGATCGCGCACCACGGCGGATCAAGCTTGCCAACGGTCACGATGGATTGTTGCTCGAAGGCTCTCGCCTGATCTATGGGGGAACCAGTCTCTATGGTGGACAAGCGCCCGAAACTTTCGATCCTACGATTATGGATTTCGACCGGACGCCAGGTTGTGGCTCGGCTGAGCAGCGTTTGCGCGAGCAAGACAAAGACGGGATCGACGCGGAGGTTCTTTTCGCGCTGGATGTGCGAAATTCGGCGATTCGCGATAAGTCCGCGCTTCTCGCGATCGTCAACGGCTTCAATCAGTACATGGCGGAGGAGTATTGTGCGGTGGATTGCGACCGGCTGATAGGTGTGGCCGTCTTGCCCAACGTCGGCGCCGAGCAAGATATCGCGGAGATGGAATCCTCCAAGCGAATGGGACTCAAGGCGGCGTGGCTTCGGACCTATCCAAGTGGGAAGAGTTATCCGACTCCGGAAGACGATCGCTTCTGGGCGGCGGCTCTGGATCTGGACATGCCCCTGGTTGTGCATACTTCGTTTCCGGCTCACGTTGGCTCGCGAGAAACTCCGCTATTCAAATATCCGCGGGAACCCGAGGGTGAACAGCAGCCACCGACGGACTTCGTGCAGCGGCTTGCGCGCCAGGGTCCGTTCCATACCGGTTCCGTCGAAGCGAGTCAATTGGTCGTTGCCGGCGTTTTTGATCGGTTTCCGAAACTCCAAATTTACTGGGCGGAAAACAACGTGGGGTGGATTCCCTACTTTTACGAGCAGATGGACCATGAATATACCGTCAACCGATTTTGGGCAGAGCGCCACCTTGGCCTTCCCAAACTGAAGCGTCTGCCCAGCGAATATCTCCGGGAACACGCGTACTGGGGCTTTTTCGAAGACCATGTCGGCGTGCGACTGCGTCATGAAGTGGGCGTCGATCGCATGATGTGGTCTACGGATTTTCCGCATGTCGTGACCCGATGGCCTCAATCGCTCAAAATCCTGGAGTCGCAGATGCGGGAGGTGCCGGAAGACGAGCAGAAAAAAATGGTCGCCGGCAATGCCGTCAATTTTTTTCGCCTCGAACATAAACCGGACCCGGCCTGGCATAAATGACGCGCAGGCGAGTGCGCAGATGAACCGCTTGAATGCCAGATTGCTTTTACTTATTGGCGACGGCGCGCTGATGCTGATCGCAAGCGTGGACACCACCTCGGCACAGGGCGCGGCCGAACCAGACGTTCAGTACTTCAATGGTAAGACGATGCGCGTGATCGTCAATTACGAACCGGAAGCTGCGCAGATCTGTTCGGAGGGTTGATCGCCACGCACCTCCCTAATGACCGTTTATGACGCCGCTTTCACCTTACTTGTTTCCGCCTGCACCAAGGGGCGGTACTTGTCGCAAAGTTTCGTCCATCCCTCAGCCTTCTTCTTAGCCCGCTCAAGAGCACTCTCTGAAAACTTTACGATCGGTGTTCGGGCCGGCCCTGGCTTCACGTAGCCGGCAAACTCGATAGGAAGCTTAGCGGTGGCTCCCTCATTTCCGCCAGGCCGTTCCCCACCGGCCGCACTCATGATTTCAGTAATCACCTGGAGCGCTTCGTGATCTTTCCCCGCCCGCACCAGATTTCGTAGATGAAGCACCGGCCACGGTCCCATCCAAGCATCGATCGACCAGCAACCCGACGATCCCATTCTATAATAGGGAAACATCTGGGCTTGATTGGTCATGACGCTGATTTTACCGCGGATGATTCCCATCAGCCGGACAAACTCCCGTGTGTCGCGGTGGCTGTCCTTCATACCTATGATGTTCGGATATTTCACCAGCCTGGGGAACACCGAGACGGGAATTTTGACCTTATGATTGACAGGGTTGTGGTAGATCAAAATTCCTAGCTTGGGAAACATTTCGGCGATCTGCGAGTAGAAGTCGGCAATATAGTCCGGAGATTGAGCATCATAGTATGGCACGCCAAGCAACGTGCCGTCGCCCCCGATGTCTTGAACGAATTTGAGCCGTTGGACCACTTCCCGGGCGTTGGCACTCGTGCTGCCGATAAAGACCGGTACGCGTTTCTTGGCAGCCTCCACCGTGGCGGACGCAATCGTCTTATATTCGTCCCAAAACACGTTGTAGCATTCGCCGAAGCTTCCCGTCGTCGTAATCACATCGACACCGTCTTTAATCATGCGGTCCACCCCGGCCTGCAGATTATCAACGGCAACCGTCGATGTCGCATTGAGATCGCCGGCGTCGTCCGTTGAGAATGACGGCATCATCGCCATCACCCCTTGCACATCTTTCGCTGTTACCATTGCGCTCCTCCTATAAACTTAAACTTGGTCGACCAGCTCCGACTTACCACCGTGTCGTTCAATTGGTCAACCTATGCCTGCTGTTTAAGGCCTCTCAAACTGTCGTGGTCAGCGGCGGTAAGTTTTTAATCAATGGGTAATCAGAGCTGGCAGCATCGCGCGGCTTGGCCATTCCACGTTCATAACACCCTCGAACAAGCCGGCGAGAATGAGCGCCTTCAGCAACGCGCGAACGGTCGCCCATAAATACAGTAATGGCGTTGCGTCGCAACGGACCAGCGCAAACACAAAGCAAAACCGACTGAGACCCCGCGTCGCGAGGATACTTATTTCGACCGGTGAATTTGACAAAAACCATCGCACTTGCTAGGTGCAGCGTTAGGATCGCAAACGACCGGATAAAAAGAATCCGTTTTAATCACAACGGCAGCCACGAGGAAATCAGCTCTCGCGCTGGATCGACACTAATGACAGAATCGGGCAAAGGAGCCGAGCGCTTCAAAACACTCCACGAAAGCTTTTCCCGCCACCATCTTCGTGGACTTTGGCAACGCGAAGGTCGTAGCCCATCCCCGTTGCAGGCTCATCTATGGTCTTGGAAAGAAATCTCGCCGGTACTGCAACAATCGCTGAAGACAGTTCGACTGCCCGAAGACATCGATCAACGAGTGATCGGACTGAGCAGTCCCGGCCTGTCCGACCGTCCGCTTTCGATGGCGTACCAGATCATCAACCAAGGCGAGGAAGTCGCCTCTCATCGTCACACGCCTGCGCAGATGAGATTCATCATTCAAGGCACGGGCGCCTATACGGTCTCCGAGGGAGAGCGAATGTTGATGGCGCCGGGGGATCTTCTCGTTCAGCCGAACTGGACATGGCACGGCACGATCAACATAGGAGAGGGGCCGGTGCTCTGGCTGGACATACAGGATCGCAACCTGATCAATTACCTGGGCGCTTTCCTGCGTGACCTTTGGCCGAACGGCCAAGTCCAACCGGGGACACGCCCGCAAGAGTATCATCGAAAGCTGCTCGGCGCGTTTCGTCCAGCCCAAGCGTCGGGCTCACCGTCGCTCCAGCCCCCCTTTCACTATCGTTGGAACGACGTCCTCATAGCGCTCGACGAGCTGGCCGAAGCTGAAAAAACGAACCCCCACGACGGCATCTTATTCGAGTACGCCAACCCGCTAACCGGAGGCCATACGACGCCGACCATGAGCGCTCAGATGCAGCTTCTGCCGCCATCTGAGAAAACCCGCAGTCATCGCCATACCGGCATGGCATGGTATTACGTGGTACAGGGGCAAGGCGCGTCGACCATCGATGGCGCGACGCTCCGATGGCAAGAGCACGACTGCTTTTTTGTCCCGCCCTTGCAGTGGCACTCGCACCAAAATACTTCAACGGGCGAGCGCGCGGTTCTCTTTACGGTCAATGATCGACCGCTACTCGAAGCACTTGGCCTGTATCATGAAGAGGAGGGGTAAACTGGTTATGGTTTCAAATTTTTGTTTTCGCGGTACTGTGCTTGATGCTCCAAAATGCGCGTAGCGAAAAGGAGGCAACGATGGCTCGCAAGGTTCAAGTGATTTCCGGCGACTCCCACCTCGACATTCCCCCGGAACGTTGGGTGCACCGGGTGCCGGAAAAATGGCGCGACCGGGCGCCGCGCCGGATCAAGCTCGCCAACGGGGACGATGCCTTCATCATAGAAAATCGTCGCCCGCATTCTCCGACTCTGCAAATCACAGGTACGGGTCAAGCTTACGATCAGCATGATGCGAAGGGCATAAGCTACGACGGCGTCGGCACGGGCAGCCCCGCACAGCGCCTGCGCGAGCAAGATCAGGACGGAGTCGACGCCGAGATCCTTTATACCCACCCTTCTTATATCAGCTCCTGGAGAGGTATTACTGATGACGAGCCCTATAAAGCGGTGATCCGAGCCTACAACGAATGGCTTGCGCAGGAATACAGTTCTTTTGCGCCTGATCGCCTAATCGCCATGGGAGTGATTCCGGACACCGGCGTCAACGATGCCGTGGCGGAACTGGAGTACTGTGCCCGCGCCGGATTCAAAGGTGTGTGTCTATATAAATTTCCCAACGGAAAAGGCTATGCTTTACCCGAAGATGACCGCTTCTGGGCCGCTGCGATCGACTTCGGCATACCGATCACTGCGCATACCAACGGCGGCACGACCAGGTTTTCCCGCGAAGGTCCAGTCTATCATTACAGCCAAACTCCACACCGGGCTCCACCCGGCCGCGATCCGGTAAACTTGCTCGTACGCTTCACCAGCGATAACGCTTTGGCGCCGATCCAGCTCGCGTTCGCCGGAGTCTTCGATCGTTTCCCGACACTCCGCGTCTACTGGGCCGAGACGCAGGTCGGCTGGCTTCCCTACTGTCTCTCCCAGATCGACGACAACTACGAGCGCAATCGCCACTGGGCCGAGCGCCAATGGGGTATGGCGCCACTCAAGCACAAGCCCAGTGAATATCTGCGCGAGCGCAACCTATGGGGCTTCATGAAGGATCCGCTCGGCGTCCGGCTTCGCCACGACGTCGGTATTAAAGCGCTCTTGTGGGGAAGTGATTTCGCTCATGCCACCGGCGACTGGCCCGAATCGCGCAGAGTCATCGACGAGACTTTTGTCGGAGTACCCGACGACGAGCGTTACCCCATGCTGGCAGGGAATGCCATAGAGTTCTTCGGCCTCAAGGATTCCGTTCCCGACTTGAGCGATCTCACGCGCGCGGCGTAACAATATCGAGGCGAAGATGCGAAGCAGAACGGCCTACCGCATTGGAGGGGAACGCGTGACAGTGAAACCTCTCGTTGCGATTTCTTTATTGTTGATGATCTCCCGGCTTTTTTCGCCGGTGACGTTCGCCGCCGAAGCCGAGCGTGGCCGCTCGCGTGGATGGGCAACCACCGTCGAGGCGGCAAAGAAAGAAGGCAAGTATGATCGTCACACCTGGCACCTTCGATAATTGGCTTTCGTTTCTCTACGGACTGCCTGCTTCGTTTACACGTAAAAGAATTGGATCGAACTGACGCACCTCAAGATCTAAAGCGCGGCAGCATTCACAGCATTAATAATTCAAGTCACGCTTCATTTACTTTTTGGTTTGCACCGATGGCCCGGACTTGCGGCGCGGGGCTCGCACCCGCCGCCATATCGTGTCGCACCGCTAGACGTAAGCCAAGGCTGCGGACCATCAACGCCCCGGCAACCGTGATACCGATAATGAAGATGCTGATGATACTCGCCGCTTCCCGGTCATTGATCCCCGGCGAGGCGAACTCGAGAGCCAATAGAGACAGCGTCATGGTTTCTCGGGACGCGAGTAATATGATGGGTGCTGTCGTACCAGCAGCACTGGTGAAGTTCAACACAGACAAGAGAGCGAGCGTGGGCATAAGCAATGGCAGCCATATTCGTAAGTAGGTCTTGATCCACCCGGCGCCCGCCACCCTTGCGGCTTCTTCCATATCCGGTCCAATCTGGACAAAAACCGTTTTCATGATGTTGACACCCGTTGTCTTTCCTTGAATGAGCACCACGAGGAACAGAGCCCAGATGGTGCCATAAAGGAATGAAAGGCCCGGCGTGCTCACGAACAACCACAATAATCCTAATCCAGATAGAATGCCCGGAATGGCTCCAGTACCCCATACCATCAAGTCCAGCGCCCAGCGACCGGGCATGCGCGTTCGAACAAGGATGTAGGCAAGGAGCGAAAAAAGGAGTGGGCTTCCGACCGCTGCAAATAGACCGAGGATAAGAGTGGTACCTGCTGCGTCCAAGAACAGTTGGTCCTTCAGGACCAATCTCCAGTGGTCGAAAGTGAAACCAAGCACGAAATACCCGATTCGCGTCATGAAGCTGCCCAGCACCAACATGAGCGATGGAATGACCGTTAGCAGCATGAGCAGGGACACGATCACACCGAACAGTACGTGATTCCATCGCCCGAGGTCTATGAGACCGGGTTTGAAATTACCGGTAATCGTGGTGTAGCGACGCCGCTCCAGAACCCAGCGCTGCATGGGAATAATCAATGCAATGAGCAGTAAGGTGATGCTTGCTAGCGCAGTCGCCTCGCCATACTGGGGAATATCAGTCCGGATCAGCGCAAAAATCTTTGTCGAGTACACAAAAAAACCGATTGGCGTTCCCAGCAGAAACTCGATCTCAAACTGTTGGAAGACCCGCAGGAGCTGGAGCGCGAATACCAGCATGATCGGCGAAATCATCAGGGGAAGCGTTACTCTGAGCGCAGTCAGGACCGTGCTGGCGCCGCTGACCCGCGCCGCCTCTTCCAAAGCTGCGTCCATATTCCGAAAGGCCGGCGTTAGAAGTATGACCTTGACAGCAATGCCATTGGCCATCAAGTTAGCCCATACGATACCCGAGATGCTAAAAATGTTGAACGGTCCGTGATCAATAAAGGGTAGAGCGGTTAAGGCCTTATTGATCAGCCCGAGCTGCGGATCCATCAGACCAATCCATGCGATGGTTGTAGGAAGAGGAGGAATCATGTACGCCACCCAGAACATGAACTCTAGCGCGTGACTGAATGGAATCCGTGTCCGCGCGAGAGTCCAGGCGATGGCTATCCCGATGGGTAAGCTAATGACGGTTGTCCATCCCCAGATTAGAAGGGAGTTGCCCAACGGGACCAATAACTCACTAGGTTTCTGAAACGCGGCTCGCCAGTGATCAAGGCCCCACCGACGAGGTTCAACAAACCAGTCGGCGGCTGCGTTGAAGCTATTAATTAGCACGAGAAGAACCGGCCAGATCATGAAGAAACCAAGCGATATCAGCACAACCGCCATGATGATATGGCCCTGATACGAGCGCGCCCCTGAAATATTTACCGGCGCTAGCTCCACTTGACGTTTTGCCTTTGATCTCTAACCGCGAGCTTGACAACGTTTGACTGGGGCATCGGTGTAATTTCTCTGCGAGTTCTTCTCAACTCCAGGAGAGTTTGAACGGGTCGCAGAATCACTAACGCTATCTCATTTTCAATCCAGTACTCCCCCTATGCATTTCTGCCCCCAACTCATTCCTTGGAATATCCCGCTGCCTAATGACGGCTCTCATTCCATGTCTTCACTATGGCGTCGCGCTGCTCCTTATCTTGAGCTACGAACTTTTTTTCGGCATCCATAAATATATATTTTCTGCCAGCAACTCGACGGTATTTTGCGGCCACATTACCAAACGGGATATCCTCACGCAGCGACTGTCTTCGGATTCCAGGCTCGACTTGATGTATTGCAGATTGACCTTCTTTCGAAAGAAACCAGTTCAGAAAAAGTTTCGCTGCATTTGGGTTGGGAGCCCGATCGTATACCTGGATACAACAACCGGAGCCGCCTGCGTTAAGGAAAGGAAGTTTATATGAAATTGACCGCATTGCCACAGGAATGCCTGCTTTCGATAACTTCCCCAGCGCACGGTCGAGGTCCCCGTCACTAAAAGCAATTGGAACGCTGCCTCCGACGACCCAAGATTCCCGAATCCTAACGTCATCCGAGAACCTCGCGTCCGCTTTATTAAAAAATGCTTTTATCCAATCTAGCCCTAAATTAGGCTGGAAGTAGATAATCTGCATTTCCCCAACCCGTCCCCGGTCTCCCCATGTCCGACTCGTGATCTTGCCTCGCCACTTCGGCTCCAACAGGTCCGCTGGAGTCTTAATCTTGGCTATTTCGTCTTTGCTGATCGCGTCTGTGTTGTACCAGAAATCAAAGCTCTCGGTCGGATCCGCTGCATAGATAAATGAGAACATCTCTTCCTCTGGGTCGGCATACCAGTGACGGCCTCCGAACCAGGCGGATTTGTCAAGCACCTCTGGATGGATGAGCAAGGGTGGAATGGGGCTCACCGCCTTCGCCGGTATGAGTCTTGTCCGTGTCGCAGCTACGCTGGTCAGACCGATATCGACCGTATATCTGCCGGCGTTTCGCTCCGCCAACACCCGATTTATGGTCGCCGAGCCGCTTCCCGTTGACAGAGAGACCTTAATGTTGAACTTGCTTTGGAAAGTTCCGATAACGGACCGATATTCGCGAGAAGGCGCTCCACCAGCGGCAATAGCAAGTCGTCCCTCCTTTTGGCCGGCAGCGATGAGCTTGGCCCATTCCGCGTCAAAACGAGATGTCGGAGAGGCTCCTTCGGCCATGGGTAGAAACAGAAGCAATGCTCCCAGACTGGTTAATAATATTCCTGCAATACGATGGACTGATGCAATCACTCTTTCTTCCTTTCGGACCTGGATCATCGCGTATTCCCCCCTTGAGCTTTTTTGGTTCATGTTCGATTGTCGGCACTAGTGCCGTGGATCACCATGAAACTGGCCAGATGCCCACGCGGTATGGCCGTCCGGTCGTAACTTCAACCAGATCTTATCGCCTTCATTCACTGGATCGTGGCGCTCCCCACAAATTAGGATAGGTCCTTGGCCGTCGACCTCAACTTGGTATTCGATTCGCTCTCCGACAAACAACGCCGTCTCCACTGTTCCGCTGATCATTCCTGAAGGCGCCTTGGCGCCCGCCGGTTGGAGTATTTCGACGTCTTCGGGCCGAACTGCTATATAAGCGGATTGGCCGCTCGCGATGCCATCGGGACTATAGCTCCGCCCAAAAACGACACAGTCCGGTCCGCCCTTTAGAGCGACGGCTATCAGCCCAGACGGGTGGCAACTTTGCACTTTACCTTCGAACAAAAGAGTCTTGCCGACAAAATCGCGCACGAACTCGTTGACCGGCTGCTCATACAAAAGCCGTGGGCTGCCGAGTTGCTGCACGACACCGAAGTTCATCAGCGCAATCCGATTTGACAAGCTAAGCGCCTCGATCTGATCATGCGTGACGAATAGCACCGCGATGTTCAACCGTTTTTGCAAGAGCTTCACTTGAATACGCATTTGCTCGCGGAGCTTAGCGTCCAGGTTGCTGAACGGCTCGTCCAGCAAAAGGACGCGAGGTTCGGTCACCAGTGCTCTTGCAAGCGCTACCCGCTGTTGTTGTCCGCCGCTCAGCAATGGCCCCGGCCGATCCTCATATCCGACGAGATCGACCAACTCCAGGACTCGCCGAACGCGATCTTTAATCTCGCTCCGCGGAAAGTTGCGCGCTCGAAGCGGAAAGGCCAAATTTTCCGCCACGGTCATGTGCGGCCAAATAGCGTAGGATTGGAAAACCATGCCCACGTTTCGCCGATCGGGCGGGACAAATAACCGGCGGGAAGTTATAACCACTGCGCTATCGCCAAAATAGATATCCCCGTCGTCGGGCACTTCGAGACCTGCCGCCATGCGCAGGGTCGTGGTCTTACCGCATCCGCTAGGACCTAACAAGGTCACGATTTCACCGTCATGCACATCTATGGAGAGATCTTGCACGGCTGGCTGCGCACTTCCAGGATACCTCTTCCACACTCCCTGAAGCCGCAGGGCAAGCGCCGGCTTAGCGGCCTGTGATATTTTTTTGCAAGTGGTCAAAGATTCAGGGCAATCTATAGGTGAATTCAGCTTCGACATAGCTACACGTTCAAGAGGACGGTCGGCATCACGTGGGACTAAACTCTCATGCTTAACGTAGTTCGAAAATAGGCACGACTCATGCGCTAACTGCGCAATCGTCTTCGAAGTATCGCTATTTTTTTGACAGCAGAAAATAACAATAATTCGCCCCCATCTGTCCTCGCTGTTCGTTCGCCAAAGTCGCAGCTCGTGAGAATGCTTGAGCCCCAAAATCTATTTCTCTCAATGCGTTTAAAGACGCTGTCTCCCTCTCCCCTCGCGGGGCGTCGCGGTTTCCCAACTGGGCTATTTACCGTCTAGATGGAAAAACCCTACCGCATTGCCCGCGAGCATTGCGTGTTTTTCATTTTCCGAGACCCCGCCAAATTGTTCTTCAACCAATTCGAGCGACTTAGGCCAGCGTGTAACAATATGCGGAAAATCGGTCGACCACATGATCTTGTTGACGCCGACCCGATGGCGCAATTCAATGCCGACGGGATCGTCAAACATCCCCCAGTAAGCATGTTCGCGCAGATACTCGCTCGGCAGCTTCTTGAGCTTCGGTAAACCTAAAAGTTTCCCAGCCCAGCCGCAATTGACCTTGTACGTCTGGTCCATCTGCTCGTAAAAATAAGGTATCCAACCAATATTATTTTCGGCCCAAAAAATTTTAAGCTGCGGGAATCGGTCGAACACGCCGGTGAAGATCATCTGCGTCGCTTCCACCGCGCCACAGTGATAGATCCCCTGACGGGCCAACCGCTGCAAGAAATCAAACGGCCGGTCCTCGCCTTGCGGATCTTTCGGGTATTGCATTAAATAAACGTCGCGCGCGTCCGTACGACGTGGGAACGAGGTGTGGATCGTGATCGGCATTTGCAGGTCCAAAGCAGCAGCGTAGAAACGGTCATCTTCCGGCGTCGGGTAGCCCTTGCCGCTTGGAAAGGTGTGCAATCGCAGCGCCTTGAAGCCTTTTTCCTTGCAACGCTTCATTTCTTTGATGTTTTCATCGGCGCCGATGTCTGGCATCACCGCGACACCAACCAGCCGCGCTGGATCGACCGCGCAATATTCTTCGATGAAGTAATCGTTGAAGGCACGGATAATTTCGAGAAACGCGTCCTTGTCTTTGATTTTTGTGTTGCGCGCCTCGGTAGCAAACAACAATTCGCCGTCAATGCCGTCGGCATCCTGCTCTTTGAGCCGCTGCTGGGGTGACCCGGCACCAACGGCATTTTCGAAATCCAAGTGTGTCGGATCAAAGTCCGCCGGTTCCTTCCCGGCGAAGAGATTGGTGCCGCGGTACTCCAAGGGGTGCCCTTCGTCAGCGATCGCATCGCGGCCGTCAGCCAGTTTGATGCGGCGCGGCGCCCGGTCGCGGTACTTTGCCGGGACGCGATGGGTCCAAGTCTCAGGCATGCACTCGAAGTGGCTATCTGCCGAAAAATAGCGATAGGTCTGGGCCATGGCTTAATCCTCCGTCGTTTCGATTACGAGAAGATACCGCAGGCTTATACCCGGGGTCCTCAATACTCAGGAATTTTGATAGATCTTTCAGTCCGACAGCAAAAACCCAACGGCGCGGGTCCGCGCCGGATGAGTTAGAAATCTGCCGCCGCGAATCATGTTCCGACCCATCCTTTAGCGCGGTGTCTGCAGCCAGCGCTCCGGCTCTAATCCTGGCCGGTCTTTGTACTTCTCAGCAATCTCCCGCACCTTGGGGTGATCGGCGCTGGTGATTCGACCCTCCTTGTACACGTAGTTGTCGCCGATCTTGAGATCGCCGCCGCGCAACTCAGCAGAGATATGCATTAAATAAGGAAATGTTTTACTGCGCCTGCTGTTGCCCATGTGAAAATGAAAACTGCTCCAGTGATGATGCTCAATAAAATGACGATACGGCGCGTTCGGGCACTGGTGCGGTTCAAGGATTGCGGAAGGATGCACGCCGCCGTGAAAACCGCGTACTTCGTAAGCAGCCTCGCCGAGATATTTTGAGATAAATTGATAGAAGCGCGTTAGCGTCTCTGCCTCGGCTCCTCCCTCGAATTTTTTGATGAAACCTTTTTCGATATGGACTTTTACCGGCTGTTTAAACGGACAAGGTACGCCGATGTGACGCGCCCAAATGACGCCGATCTCGTTGATTATACCGACACCCTCGGCATCGCGGGAGCGAATCGAAGACCAGACCCCTTCAGGGAAGGGACAATAGGGTCCGATGTCACGGTAGTGCGCGTAGTCATCCGTGTCCTCAGGTTTAACGACGTAGCCTTCGACGTGGGAGCCGTTGGGATGAGTCATCACCCACTTAGCGCCGGGTTTTGCCAAGGCGCAGGCCTGGACGCGGATTTCCGAAACCAATTCATAGGGTGTAAGCCCCCAGTTACTTGTCAAGAGCGATGCTGTCGTCGCCATGTTCCTCGCGTAACGGACGTTTCGTTCCTTCAGAAGGTCTGGAACCTCTCGAAGCTCCTCTTCAAAAGTCAGATCCACAGCGTGGCTGATAATCACGTCCGCGGCGCGCATGGCGTTGGCAACAATCGGTGGTACGCGCCACGCTTTACCGGGGTCGGCGCCATCACCCCAAAGTACCATCGGGCGGTAAGGAATATCGCACCATACCACGGTCGCATCGGCGCCTCGTTCAACAATAGCAGCGTGCACCCACGCTACAGCTTCTTGATCGACGATATTAACGCCACCGTGCAAACCATCGTTGGCGGCAACGATCAACACGTTCATACCCGGTTGGACCTTGGCACAGTTGTCGACCAAGTCGGCGACGGCGACCGCCGCCTGTGTAGGGATCAATGGTACGGAACTCATCCTTTCCTCCAGTCTGCTGGCTCTTCAAGATTCTCGGTTCAAAGCATAATCTTTCGCACTCGGAAACATTGCACCGCGGACTCAACACAACTCGTTTATGACGCCGCTTTCATCTTACTTGTTTCCGCCTGCACCAAGGGGCGGTACTTGTCGCAAAGTTTCGTCCATCCCTCAGCCTTCTTCTTAGCCCGCTCAAGAGCACTCTCTGAAAACTTTACGATCGGTGTTCGGGCCGGCCCTGGCTTCACGTAGCCGGCAAACTCGATCGGAAGCTTAGCGGTGGCTCCCTCATTTCCGCCAGGCCGTTCCCCACCGGCCGCACTCATGATTTCAGTAATCACCTGGAGCGCTTCGTGATCTTTCCCCGCCCGCACCAGATTTCGTAGATGAAGCACCGGCCACGGTCCCATCCAAGCATCGATCGACCAGCAACCCGACGATCCCATTCTATAATAGGGAAACATCTGGGCTTGATTGGTCATGACGCTGATTTTACCGCGGATGATTCCCATCAGCCGGACAAACTCCCGTGTGTCGCGGTGGCTGTCCTTCATACCTATGATGTTCGGATATTTCACCAGCCTGGGGAACACCGAGACGGGAATTTTGACCTTATGATTGACAGGGTTGTGGTAGATCAAAATTCCTAGCTTGGGAAACATTTCGGCGATCTGCGAGTAGAAGTCGGCAATATAGTCCGGAGATTGAGCATCATAGTATGGCACGCCAAGCAACGTGCCGTCGCCCCCGATGTCTTGAACGAATTTGAGCCGTTGGACCACTTCCCGGGCGTTGGCACTCGTGCTGCCGATAAAGACCGGTACGCGTTTCTTGGCAGCCTCCACCGTGGCGGACGCAATCGTCTTATATTCGTCCCAAAACACGTTGTAGCATTCGCCGAAGCTTCCCGTCGTCGTAATCACATCGACACCGTCTTTAATCATGCGGTCCACCCCGGCCTGCAGATTATCAACGGCAACCGTCGATGTCGCATTGAGATCGCCGGCGTCGTCCGTTGAGAATGACGGCATCATCGCCATCACCCCTTGCACATCTTTCGCTGTTACCATTGCGCTCCTCCTATAAACTTAAACTTGGTCGACCAGCTCCGACTTACCACCGTGTCGTTCAATTGGTCAACGAATAGCTAAATAAAATTTTCGACCATCCTTGGCACGGAAACAAAAATTTTAATCAATCGGCGGTAGTTTGAGAAACCGATCGAAAACGCCAGAAACGACTATTTGACTTGCTTCGACACAACCGGCACGACACGGTCCTTGTCGCACAAGTCATTGCACGAAATCTGCGGGCGTTCTCAACCGACCTTCAAGCTCCCCGGGAATTTAATTCGCGGTGCCTCGCGGGAACCCACATGAGTTGAAAATTAAGTATGCACGACCACCGTTATGTCAAAAACCATAACTGTTGAATCGAAGGATTCGAGTGCTTGTCCCCCGTAGAAACTGGTACCGCCATAGACAAGGCATAAATCTTCGAGCAACTAACCGTCGCGCCCATTTACCAAGCTTGATCGGCTTGATGCGCCGTCCCTAACTTTATTGGAACTCGGAGCGTCTCTCGCACCGGGGTCGACTCAAAGTGACCATCGGCTGAAAACAATCGGTAACAACGTGCCCTGTGTTACGTCTCGAAACTTAGGCTTAGCACCAGTTTGAGCGTTCCGTCAACCCGTCGTTTGCCGGAAAAAGCGCAAAGTTAGGTTTGTAAGCGACAGCGAAATCGTTGTATAAAAGTAAAAAACTTCTCAGGAGGATTTAATGAGCAAACCAGCGAGTAATAACCAAGCTGATCGCGAACGGCTCCACGAGAAGTTTGCTCAATTGGGGCTTCGTGGTTATTGGCAAAATCGGCGCGAGAGCCAGCGCATGGAGCCTAAGCTATGGCGTTGGAATGAAATATATCCGGTCCTAATGGAAGCAACTGAAGTCATAAGAATCGGTCCCGATGCCTTTCGTCGCAACGTTGGCCTACAAACTGGCAGCAAGACACTAGCCATGGGATTTCAGATTGTGCTTCCGGGCGAAACCGCCGCGGCTCATCGCCATGCCAACACGGCTCTGCGCTTTGTTGTAAGTGGCGGTGGAGCCTATACGACCTCCAACGGAGAGCCAATGTTCATGGAACCGGGCGATCTGCTCATTCAGCCAAACTGGGTGTGGCACGATCACGTGAACGATTCGAAAAAACCGATTATTTGGATCGACGCGCTTGACGCCGGTGTCGTGAGCTTTCTAGACGCTTCGGGTTTCCGTGAAGAATGGAGCGAAGGAAAGCAGCAACCGCTGACCAAAGCCAACGGGGCATCACGCCGCCTTTACGGTCCAGCACGCCATCCCCACACCGAATACGAGGGCGCTGCCGGGGTCCCCTATCAGTACAAGTGGAGCGAGTCGTGCGAAGCATTAAAGGAGCTTGTCGACCAAGGCTTCAACGATCCCTATGATGGTTTTTATCTCGAATACAAGAATCCCATCGACGGCGGGCACACATTTCTGACGATGACCTGTCATTTGCAGATGCTGCAGCCCGGCCAAGAGACTCGGTTTCATCGCCACACCGGAACCGTGTTGTATCACACGGTTCAGGGTCGCGGCGTAACCATGGTCGATAAGGTTAACACCGCAGAGCTGCAGTGGGATGAACACGATAGTTTCAGTCTACCGCCCTGGCGCTGGCATGCCCACAAGAACCTCTCGGATAAAGAACCCGCGATTCTCTTTTCGGTCAGCGACAGCCCGTTACTGAAAATGACCGGCCTGGAACGGCAAGAGGCTGAGTGAAACCGGTCCTTTTAGAGATGCTGGTTCTGGACTACTCAAAGTAGTATTGACGCATCTAATGGGTCACGGTACGGGTAATCCACTTGCGCCCCGCGGCCACAAATATCAGGTTAAAAACAACGAGAAAAACCAACATCGCCGCCGATGCGTTGAAGTGGCCGCCCACGAAGGTCTCATAAATGATATTAGCGACCACGACGCTTCCGGCAGAAGCCAAGAGTAAAGCAACGGAAAAATCTTTCGCTGCATGAACCAACACCCAGAGCCAGCCAGTTAAAAATGCAGGGACCAGCAACCTAAGCGTGATGCGAATGAAGGTTTGCAGATTGCCCGCCCCGCTCGTGTGGGATACCTCTTCCAGCTCGCGGTGGATTTGCAACAGCGCCACATGCATCAATCTCGTGCCAAAAGCAAGATAACGGGCAATAAAAGCGAGGGTCAGCAGCAAAAGCGTACCTTGGATCGGCGTACCGATAAACATTAAAAATAGTGCCAGAGTGGAAATAATGCCGGGAATAGCCAGCGGCGTGAAAGCAACCGTGTTAATTGTGTCAGATAATCGGCCGGGGCTACGTACCACGAGCCATGCTATGAAGCTCACCAACACCATCGTCGCCGTGGCGGCCCCGATCGAGACTATGACTGTGTTTACGAAAAACCTTCCAAAAAAACGATAGTCAAACAGCTGCTCGTAGTTGTACAGAGTCCAATTCATATCGGCAAAATATTCACGCACCGGCGGCACATAAAAGCGCAAGAAGCTAGCATAGATCAGTACCGCAAACGGTAACACTACTTTGATAGCGATAAATAGGCAGATAAATGCCAGCGCCACGTACTTCCACCGACCCAGAGGAATAAGCCGGGGACGGTATCCTTTACCGGTGATTATCGCATAATGGGAAGCCTGGCGTATAAGGCGTAGGTAAAGCATGATGCCAAAAATGCCCATCGCTAGCCCCAACATACCGAAAGCCGCAGGCACTCCGTAATTCACACCTAGATCTGCGGTGGGGATGAGACTGAAATAAATCCTGGTGGAGAGCAAATCAATTCCGGCAGTCGGACCAAGCGCTAGGGGAATCTCCAGGGACTCCAGGCCCGTGAGAAAAAAATAAATCGCGACGGCTGCAACTCCCGGTCGCATTAGCGGCGACGTGATTGTTCTGAGTACTTGCCAGCGGCTCGCGCCGGAGGCCAAAGCGGCGTCCTCAAGGCCCGGATCCATCTGACGCAACACGGCGGTAAGAAACAGCCACATGGTCGGCACGATACCAAGGACATGGACGAAGATAAGCCCTTCCATGCTATAAATATTGAAGGGTCCCTCTGCTGCGTCGCTGCCGAAAAGAAACCTTAGATAGACGTTTATGGTACCCCCGCGGGGGCCAAGCAATAATACCCAGCCCAATGCTGTCGCGAAGATCGGCGTGCTCATCGGAATGAACATCAGCACGTACATGGCATTTCTACACGGCATGTCGGTGCGCTCTGTTAGAAATGCAAAGCCGAAAGCAATGGGTAGGGCAAAAACTACACCCAGCCCGGCGTAAAGCAGCGTGTTGCGAATTATTGCCCAAGAATCCACGCCGCCGTAGGCCTGCACATACGGAGCAAAGGTGTAAGTGCCTTCGGCCATAGGAAGAACTCCCGCAGGCCGGAAACTGGCAAGAAACATGAAAAGCAAGGGGATAAGAACCAGCACGGACAGTATCACGAGAACGACAAGGGCACCTACCCGGCGGAATTCAAAGACTTGGGCAAGCGAGATCCATCCTGGATTCCTAGTTGCAGAAGTGCTTACGAAGGTTTCAGAAGAACCCATCGTGCCTCGCTAAATCTCGTTACTGGTAAAATCAAGAAAATCCCGCAGTGGATAATTCGAACTCACATATTCAAAGGTTGGCGCAGATACCTAGCTATCCGTGGCACCTGCCAGCAGACTGCTGAAAAATTTTCTAAGAGTCCTTCAACGATGCTCAGGAGGAACGGGGGTGTATTAATTCCATGGATGTTTTTCCGTTCATGCTGAGGTCCTCAAAGCATTCCTAACCTTTTTTTTCAGCAGCCTGCCAGTGCTAAGCCATTTCACGCCTATGCTTTGCATCCCATCCCCTTGGTCCTACAGCACACCCTTTAGCGTTTAATCTTCTTCTTGCTCGTTACTCCCGCCTTCAGGGCCTTAATCGCGATTTTTCGATATCCACTCGCCTTTTTAGATTCTTCCTCCGTCTTTGGTCCAACGACCTGATCCCGCGACGTGATACCATTTTCTCTTGCAAGCCGAACCAGCGGAAGATATTTTTCTTCCTCCTCGTAAAACCTAAACACGCCGCCTCCGGTAATCTTGGCTTCGGTATAATTGCCGTCAAAAACATCCCATGCCCAGTAAAGCGCGGTCATGTTGGGATCATTAACGGCGGGAGTAACGAGGCATGAAACGGTGAAATTCCCGGTGACAAGATCGCCAAAGGCCACATCGACGGGTGCACCCAGCGCCTTCTGTTGCACAACCGTAGTCATAGACGCAACACCAATATCCGCTTCCCCCTGCACCAATGCTTGCAGCACTCCTGTGGTTCCGCCGGATACCAGTTTGGCGCCGTTAGCACCCAAATTGTGAGCAAAAACACGCATGCGCTCGACATCCCAGCCGGGAGCAAAGGGCAATGCGAAAAGCCCCAAAGCGCGCACGTCCCAGACAACCCGATTCCTCCATTTATCAGCGGTTAAATCTTCGAGCTTGATTCCCTTCAAGTCGGCCTTTTTGACTCTGTGCGTGTTGTAGGCCAACGACCAACTGCCCATGCCCATCTGCATACAGTGATCGCTGAGCACCGCACCGCCCGGGCCACCGCTGATGGGCGGCACCGCCTCACGAAGTTTCTTGGCCAGGGGCCAGCCCTGGTAAACCGCCTCCCAGGGCGGTCGCCGTGTGTTGCCCGCTTTGAACATGCCTAAAATCAGCGGCGTACCCCCGTCCCACATATCCACAATTCCGCGCCCCGTTTTCGCTGATTCTATGATTTTTACGGGAACATCCCGATGATGACCCGGTTGATTTTCCAACCTTACGGGAAATCCGAAACGCTTTTCAAAGGCTTTTTCCTTTGCCCTAATAATCTCTGGCGCGACACCTTCCTGGGTCAATGTAATCTTATGGTTGGAGGCCTTGGCTTTCGAGATTAAATCTTCCAGCGTTTGGGACATATCCGCGCTCCGCGCTAGTCCTGCAAAGGCAAAAAAGGCCATCACCAAAACTAAATTAAATCCGTAAATCATCGTCGTTTTTCCTCCGAATAAAACCTTTAAAAAGTTACTAATCAATCGCCGTCAGACCTTAACGCGTTCAATTCCGTCGACAAATTCTTCCATTCCTCTAAGCCACGACTCTCGACTCGACAGTGGAAGCTTCCCGCCCTTTCATCGCCTGCCCATATTTGTCCAAATCCGCGATGGGATCGAGATTAAAAAATCTTATCGCGTTTCCGGCAAGCATTTTCTGGCGCTCCTCTTCGTTGACGCCTCCAAATGTTTCTTTAATCACCTCCTGCGAATGCGGCCAGTCACCCGTGGCATGAGCGAAGTCACTGCCCCAGAGCAAAATATCCACCCCGATCTCGTTACGGCATTTCACGCCCCATGGGTCGCGCATGAAGCCCCATTGGCAGTTTTCTTTGAGATACTCACTGGGCTTCCGGGCGGGCGCTTTGAATCCAAAATCGCGTTCGCCCCAATAGCGATTGCGCTCGTGGTTGTCGTCGATCTGATCGAAACAGTAGGGCAACCAGCCGCATTGGCTTTCCGCCCAATAGATCTCGAGAGTCGGAAAGCGGTCGAAGACGCCCGCCATTGCCATCTGCAACGCGGCAATAGGTTGATCTCCGGCAAATCGACACATTAGCGAAACAGGATCACGGTCTGTCTTATCTCGTGGAGTTTTAGGGTACACAAAGAGTGGCCCTTTTGTACCTAACCGCGTTGTTCCGCCGAAAGTATGCGATGAAATCGGCATTTTCATTTCGAGCGCTGCATGCCAAAATTTGTCGTCCTCGGGCGTGACATAGGACTTACCACTCGGGAAGCGGTGCAGGTTGATGCCTTTCAAACCAATTCTGGCGCAATACTCCATTTCCGCGATCGCGTCGTCGACACCGGTATCGGGAATAATCCCCATGCCGATCAAGCGGTAGGGATTATAAGCGCAGTACTCTTCACCGAGCCATTCGTTATACGCACGAATGACTGCTTTGTAGGCGTCGTCATCGCTGATACCGCGCCAAAATAACGCATAACTACCGTGGGAATAGAGCACCTCGGCGTCAACGCCGTCCTGATCTTGTTCCCACAGCCGTTGCTCTGGAGTTCCGGTGCCCGGACCCTCGAACCAATATTTTTGCAGTCCGTGTTTCTGATAAGGAATTCCAGTAATTGTTGTCGCGCCTGGACTGCGTGCAGGGCGGTTCTCAACTATGATGCCTTCGTTGCCATTGGCAAGAATTACAGTGCGGGGTGCGCGGTCGCGCCATCGCTTTGGCACCCGCGCTGTCCAGCGCTCGGGGCGAATATCGAGGTGCGAATCCCCAGAAATACATTTGTAGTAACGCGGCATAAAGGTTTCCTCCTGATCTAGCGAAATCTCGAACGGGCCGATGTTAAAGTTTTCTTAGCGATATTCTTTTGACCGGGGGCAACCACATCGTCGGTCCAATCCTCTGGACAATTCGATTTTGCACCCCGTTCCTTCGCTAAAAAGGCTATGCCACCGCATTGTGGCGCTGGCAGGATCGCATTTCGATGCAATTCGTCGCAGGGAGTCATGAGCCCTGCTCCCGGTAAAGCCTCGTGGCCTGTAACAGCGGCCGATCGCTCACCGAGAACAAAATTGCCGGCGCAGTAGTAGAATCATTCTTGAAACCATGCCACTGCCACGAGGGAACGATGAAGCAATCGCGTTCACCCCACCGAAGGGCTTGCTCTTCGCCTTTGTTTTGACCCACTCTGGCCAAGCCAGCACCGCGTACCACGTGATAGATTGTATTGCTGGTATGCCGATGACTTCGAGTTTCTTCTCCGGGACGAAGCATTTGTATCCGGCAACCGAGCGTTTCTGTGGTGGGCCCGCCGCTTATCGGATTGATGTAATCAAGGATCACGCCGTCGTAGGGATCGACCTCGTTGGCGACCGCTAAAGTGTTGAGCGTATCTATGGTGTCTTTCCAACAATACTTAACTGGATATCTCCCCTCCCCTTCCGAGGACCTCGCGCGCAGCGTAACCATTCGTCTCATGTGGTAGCCGTCGGGCTTTGTGAAAGGCTGCAAAAAGCCATCCGGGTACTTTTCGCGAAAGTAAGCTTCGAGGAACTCATTGAGCGGCGTGTCCATGGAAGTGAGCCAAATTGCCGGCTCGTTGCCGTTATTTTTCGTCCCGTGCCAGGTCCAGCTTGGCTGAATCAATAGATCACCGGGTTCCATGAATTGCTGCTCACCTTCAGCCGTGGTGAAGCAACTCTTTCCTTGAATGACAAAATACAACGACGCAGAGGTATGACGATGCGATTCCGTGATTTCGCCACAATTGAGGTGTTGAATGGTTACACCGAATGTTTTTGCTGTGCCGACAGCGACAGGTTGCGACGGGTTCACCAATCGAATCGTCCGCATCCGCATGACGTCGTCGAGGGGGATCAATTCCCCGGCCTCGAGTAAATTGGAATCAATATCGCGCCAGCGCCATAACCACGGTTTTACAGGTTTCTCTTTTTCTTTCGGTTCCCTTTGCCACGCGCCCCGCAGGGCGGCGTTTTTTAATCGCGAATTCAACTCATCCCGCCGCTTGTCACCGTCGGCGGGCATAGCCTTTACCATAAATAGTCTCCTTAAGCAGGCGCCATCTCATAAACATCACCAAAGAAGAACTTCACCCGAAAATTCAAAGCGTTGTTCCACACTTCCCCCCTATTTTAAAAGCACACGCCTTGTCAAATAAAAAAGTAAATTTCCACCGCCACCTCGAAGAATTATAAACACCAGCGGACGAGAGCGCGTTGCGGCCTACGGGCGAGCTTATCAAAAGAAAATCCGAAGTTTGTAATCGCTGTGAATCCCAATGCGTGAAATCAAGAGTATCACAAGGAGTCGTTCCTAAGGAACCTCTGAATAACCGCATTGGAAGTTTGGTAGTTGGGATAGATTATTTTTTTCGAAACGGGTGACGAGTTTTCGAATTTGCATCAGATTGAATTTTGCTCCCGTGGTTAATATCGGCCCTTAGTTATACCTCGATTCCAATTGCGGTGCCCGCTGTTCGAATCGCTCGCGCGCTTGTCAGGCTACGCCAACAAGGCGTGGCGGACCTTGTATAGATTGGCGAGCGCAAACAGCGTAAAAACCTGCGCCGTATTCTTTGTTAACCCTCGGTAGCGGACCTTCACATATCCGAACTGCTGTTTAACCACCCGAAACGGATGCTCCACCTTGGCCCGTATGCTCGATAGCTTTCTGTTCCTGCGCTTTTGCTTGTGGCTCAATCGCTTTTTGCTCTTGGCCTTGTCCAACACGCCCTAGAATAATCCCGTCTTTCGCGCTGACCGCGTGTCCTCGTCGCTGAAATACCCGTTGTCGCCAAACACCGCTTTCTCTTCTCCATGAAGGAGCGCTTCCTTCTCCTGCTTATCATGCACACTGGCCGAGGTCACTTTGACCGTGTGCACCAAGCCGCTCTGACTGTCCGTTCCTGTGTGCACCTTCATGCCAAAGTGATAGTCATTGCCCTTCTTGGTCGAACTCATTTTCCCGTCACGTTTCTTGTCCTTGTTCTTGGTCGAGGACGGCACAGCAATCAGCGTGGCATCTACGAGTGCCCCTTGTCTGAGCAAAAGCTTTTTCTCGCTCAAATACTCGTTGACCTCTTCCAACAGCTTTTCGGTCAACTGATGCTTTCCAGCAAGTGGCGAAAGTTTAATATCCTGGTCTCATCGGGGATCTCTTCTTCTCCCAACTCGATCCCGGCAAATCGCCGCACCGACTTGATGTCATACAACGCTTCTTCCATGCCGGGATCGGATAACCCGTACCACTGCTGCACAAAGTATATCCGTACCATCCGTTCCAACGGCATCGGTCGTCGTCCGTTGCCGGCTTTGGGATAATGCGGCTCGATCAAGCCCAGCATTTTATCCCACGGCACTACGCGATCCATCTCGGACAAAAACTTGTCTCGCTTGGTTTGCTTTTTCTTTCTCGCCCACACCAAACTCGCAAACGTTGTCTGCACCTCCACGCTCTTTCCTCCTCCAACTTTGTTGTCCTGACCGCTTTTCCATATTAGATTAGACGACTATGCGGAGAACTTGTTCAGAGATTCCTTAAGAACAATCAAGCCTCTGCGTGTCACTGACCAGGATCACGTCTACCTGAATCAGGAAGGGTATTCGATCAACTTTCACACCCGGCGACGAAAGAGCCGGTATCCGGCGCTTCGCGTGAAAGAGATCAGGGAGCGAAAGCCCTACACGATGCGCCACAGGTTCATCTCAGTGGGGTTAACGAACGGCTTCAACATCAAGTGACTCGCAGACTATTGCGGAACATCGGTTGCGATGATCGAAAAGCACTACGGAAAGTACATCCGGAACGATTCAGTGGAGCAGTTGAGCCGGCTTTTTGGGGGCGAAAGTGCAACCTTGAGTGCAACCTTCGCGTCTCAAGAGCGGCAGAAAGTGGCGCAAGTAGTAGGAAAAATAAGAGGAAGAGGGTTGGTGGGCCCACCTGGACTCGAACCAGGGACCAACCGGTTATGAGCCGGTGGCTCTAACCAACTGAGCTATGGGCCCGTAGGGGATTTGAAATTTTGGATTTTCGATTGCGGATTCTACGCTGGCAGCTCCACGGCCTTTTTGCAAGGTCGTCGCCACAGCCGCCGCCCATCTAGCTTTCCATAAAGCTCTTGAGCCGCTTGCTCCGGCTCGGATGGCGCAGCTTGCGCAGCGCCTTGGCTTCGATCTGGCGAATGCGCTCGCGGGTCACGGTAAATTTCTGCCCCACTTCTTCGAGCGTATGATCGGACTTTTCGCCAATACCGAAGCGCATGCGCAACACCTGCTCTTCGCGCGGCGTCAAAGTCGCCAGCACTTTGCGGGTTTGCTCCTGCAGGTTGATGTTCACCACCGCGTCCGAAGGCGTGATGATGCGTTTGTCTTCGATAAAATCGCCGAGATGGCTGTCTTCCTCCTCGCCCACCGGCGTTTCCAGAGAGATCGGCTCCTTGGCGATCTTCAAAACTTTGCGCACCTTGTCGAGCGGAATTTCCATCTTGGTGGCAATCTCTTCGGGGGTCGGCTCGCGGCCGATCTCCTGAACCAGATAGCGGGACGTCCGGATCAGCTTATTGATGGTCTCGATCATATGCACGGGAATCCGAATCGTCCTGGCTTGGTCGGCGATCGCGCGCGTGATCGCTTGGCGAATCCACCAAGTCGCGTAGGTGGAAAATTTGTAGCCGCGCTGATATTCGAATTTATCCACCGCCTTCATCAGTCCGATGTTGCCCTCTTGAATCAGATCGAGAAATTGCAAGCCGCGATTGGTGTATTTCTTGGCGATGCTCACGACCAGGCGCAGATTGGCTTCGATCAACTCCTTTTTCGCCAAGTTGGCTTTGGTCTCGCCTTCGATGATGGACCAAACCCGCCGCTTGATTTCTTCGGCGGCCATTTCCAAATCCTTTTCAATATGGCGGATGTCGCGCCGAGCGGAGCGAATCTCTTCGCCCATCTGGACAACCGCGTCGTGCCCCAGGCGCACCGAGGAAAAGATTTTCTGCCAATTTTTCTTGCGCCCGTCGGCCTCGGACACGATCTTTAAAATCTCGCTCGAGGGCTTGCCGACGCGACGTTCGAACTCCTTGGTTCGGCGCTCGAGGGTTTGCACCCGCTCCATCGCTCGTTTGAGACCGTCGGCGATGGCTTCGGTTTGTTTGCGGTTGAGCTGCAGAGCCTTGAGGCTGTTGACGATTTTGTCGTTGTATTTGGCGATGCTGTCGAGCAGTGCACGGCGCCGCCGCGCCGAGATCCGTTTGGCGTCCAGCTGGTGGCGGAGCTTTTCCCGGTCGTTGGCGATACGCCGAATCTTGCCGATTTGATCAAGCAGTCGTTTCTCGTGAACTTCTTCCTCTTCGAAGTCCTCGCTTTCTTCGTCAGTCTCGTCTTTGATGATTTCCCGGACGCGAATTTCATGCTGCTGCAGCTTTTCGCCGAGATCTAAAATATAGGTCAACGCCAGCGGACTGGACAGCACCCCATCGATGACCCGCTTCTCGCCTTCTTCGATCTTCTTGGCAATCTCGACTTCGCCTTCGCGGCTCAACAGCGAGACCGTGCCCATTTCGCGCAAATACATACGCACCGGATCGCCGGTCTTACCGACCACGTCGCTGTCGACATCGCTTTCGGATTCCTTTTCCTCCTCTTCCTCTTCGACGAGTTCCTCGCCGGTGGCGCCAAGCGTGACCCGCTGATTGGAATCGACCACTTCGATTTCCATTTCACCAAAGATCGTCATGACATCGTCGATCTGGTCCGGCGACACCACCTCTGCAGGAAGCATGTCGTTAACATCGTCGTAGGTCAGATAGCCCTTCTCCTTGCCCAAGTCGATAAGCTTCTTGACCTGCTTCATGTTCTTCTTCTCCGCCGGTTGAGCGGAGGCGACAAAGGCGGGCTTCGATTTGGCTACCGGGTGGTTGGTTTCGGCTCGAGTTTTAGGTGATCTAGCTGGCGTTCTTTTCGCCCGAGGTCTTGCCATTCTAGTATCCTTTCTCTCTTCGCTTTTTCATCGTTCTGTTCTTCCGCGGCGCGAATTCCAGAACGCTCATCCCGTTTCCGTGCTTTTATGCGCTTGCGCCTTAAGTGCGCCAAACAATCGGCCGCTATTTTGGCACACTCCGTGTCGGAGAAATTATCTCCCTCTAAAGCCAAGGCCGCCATCTCGCCGGCGATTTCCGGCGGCAAGTCTTGGGTCAACCGAGAAACATCGATATTCCCATGTTCTTGCCACTCGGCAACGAGTCCGTCAACCGCCGGGCGCCACTTCGGAGAAAATCCCTGCCGCGCTTCATCATCGCCCGCCACACGATCAATTACCGCAGACAAGCGGAGCATCATACTAACAAGCAGCCGCTCCGCCTTGTCTTCGCGACCCGTGGCCGAGACCGATGTGGGCGGATTGGCGGGCACCACGCGCCGAAGGCCCGGCGTCGCCGCTTGGCGACGCAACAAATCTTCACGAATCCCCAAGCGATCGACGGCCCGAGCGATCAGCAGATCAACTTCAAAGGCATTGGTCACCTTTCCCAACACCCGGCTCAACTCGCCGGCGATTTGAAGCTTTCCCTCGATGGTTTGGCCGTGGCGTTGTGCCAGCCAGGTAAAATAATAATCCGCCATAGGCACCGCTGCATCCAGGGCCGCTTCCAATGCCGCTTTGCCGCGCCTTCGAACGAAGCTATCGGGGTCCTCCCCCTTCGGCAAAAACGCCGCGCGTCCGAGCAGCCCGCCTTCGACGAAGATCTCAAAGCTGCGTGCGGCGGCTTTTTGCCCGGCCTCGTCGCCGTCGAAGAGCGCGATGATGTTTTTTGTGTAGCGTGACAACACGCGCACATGATCGGCGGTCAACGCGGTTCCGAGAGTCGCCACGGCGTAGGAGACCTCATGCTGCGACAAGGCAATGACGTCGAGATAGCCTTCGACGACAACCACCCGGTCCGCTTTGCGAATGCCTTCCTTCGCCTGATTGAGCCCGTAGAGCGTTGAGCCCTTGTGAAAGAGCGGTGTCTCGCTGGAGTTGAGGTACTTGGGCAAACCGTGATCCAACACCCGGCCGCCGAAGGCGACGACCTTGCCGGCCGGACTGATGATCGGAAAGATCACTCGGGCAAAGAATTTTTCGTAGAACTTTTGCGGCGCACGCTGACCGATAAGGCCGAGACGGCAAGCCTCGGTGGTCGAAATATTTTCTTGACTGAAAAGCTTGAAGAGTCCGGAACCGGTTTGCGGCGCGTATCCCAACATGAATTTTCGTGTCGTCGCATCGTCAACGCCGCGAGATTTTAGGTATTCGAGCGCCTTTTTGCCCTCCGGATGAGTGAAGAGAAGTTTATGATAGTTGGCTGCTGCGCTTTCGTTTATGCGGTAAAGCCTTTCTCGTTCGCCGCTCTGCGAAGAATTCGCCGGCTGGCCATCGCGCTCGACCACGATGCCGTAGCGTTTGGCGACGCGCTCCACCGCCTCGGGAAAGGTCAGGTGATCGTACTGCATGAGAAAATTAAAGACCCCGCCGCCGGACTGGCAGCCGAAACAGTGATAGATGCCTTTTTCTTCGCTGACCGTAAAAGAAGGGGTTTTCTCGCCGTGAAAAGGACAGAGCCCCATGTAGTTGCGGCCGGACTTCTTTAATGTCACGTAGTCCGAGATGACCTCGACAATGGAGGCCCGGTGGCGAATTTCGGCGATCTTGTCCTGGCTAATCATTGCCGGTGGTTAGAGCCGCCTCGCGCTATCGCCGGTAAAAATCTTTTCCCTGCCAAAGCGAATCAGGTCATGGCCAAGCTTGGATAAGGGTTGAGCCAGATAGGAACCTTCGAACTTGTCGCGCGTCGGTTGCGGCAGCAATGAATTTGAATTGAGCAGGAAAACCGCCAAGGCGCATAGCGCGGTGCCCTTGCCCAGGCCGAGGGCGATGCCGCCGGTGCGATTGAGAGTCTTCAGAAACAATAGTTTTTCCGAGCGATGGAGCAGCCAGCCGATCAGATTGAGCGCAAAATACACAATAAAAAAAATGCTCACGAAAGCCACGCCTTTTTGCACAAACGGAGAAATGCGCCAATGACTCGGGAAAAGCGCGGCAATTTCTTGGTCATATGCAACCGCTACCATGAAACCCGCAACCAGACCGGCCAGCGAAAACAGCTCGCGGAAAAAACCGCGAAAGTAGCCCCGCAAGCCAAATAAAGCGAAAAATCCGAGGAGAATCAAATCGACCCAGTTCACCGGAAGAGTCCAGGAAAGATACCTAAGTCGTATCACGATAAGATGGGCGAATCGAATCAACGAGTCACATGGTTAACGGCAGTTCCGGATCATACCACCGCACTGGCTGCCTGTGATCCTTCGACCCGTTCCGTTTGGCGACCGGATGATCCCTCGTAGAGTCGGCAGTCTATCCTTCGAGAAGCCCCTTCGCCAACTCATTCACCCGCTTACCGTCGCTGCGGCCGGAAACCTTGGGCATGACCAGCTTCATGACCTTACCGAGGTCCTGAATGCCCCGGGCGCCGGTTTCGGCGATACAGGCCTGAATGAGACCCTTAACTTCGTCTTCGGAAAGTTGTTGCGGCAAGAAGCGCTTGAGGACGGCCAATTCGCCATCCTCCTTAACGGCTAAGTCTTCTCGCCCGCCTCTACGGTACAAGTCAATCGCTTCGTTTCGCTGTTTGCACAGGGTCGCGATCGTTCGCTGTATATCTTCCCTGCTCAGTTCCCCACGGATTCGAATCTCTTCATTGTGCAGCGCCGACAGCAGCAGCCGAAGCGTCGAAAGGGTGACCCGATCGCCGCTTTTCATGGCCTGCTTGACGGCTTCTTGAATCTCGGCCTTAAGTTCCATCGCTCAAGATTACGAAAACCTCTGGCGCCGATTTTTAGAAAGAGTGTCGTACCCTGCGCATCGCGCGCTTCTTCGCGGCGATCGCCTTCTTTTTCTTCTTCACGCTGGGTTTTTCGTAATGCTCACGTTTGCGCAGTTCGGCAAGAATACCAGCCTTTTCGCAGAGCTTTTTGAAGCGGCGGATTGCACTCTCGATGGATTCATTATCTCGAACTCTGACTCCCGTCATAAAATCAATCACCCCCGATCCAACCAGATCGTTTTACATCCGCTGATGATTTTAGCGTATTTGCCTTGCAAGTCAAGTAAATCGCTTGAAAAATGAACACTTTGGAGGCACTTGACGGCTTGCTAAGCAGATTCTTCGCGAGCGGCGAAAGGGCTTCGACACCGGCGGCACACAAACGACTGAGAAAATTTTGAATTATGCGCGACGGCGGTCCCGCTAACGCTTTGGACTCCTTGCGCTCGGTAAATTTGGCCTGAAGCGGAGCTTGTGCAATTTTTCCGGGAAGTCGGAAATTAATCCTTGCACGCCGAGCGCAACAAAAGCTTCCATCTCGCGCACTTCGTTCACCGTCCAGACATGAACGTCCAAACCTTCTTCCCAGGCCTGCGTGAGAAAATTTCGCGTCGCCAGGGCCTTTTGAACGTGAATGGATTTCGCTTCCAGCCGTCGCGCCGCCGCAAATGGATCTGCTGTGCTCCGCGAACCGCAAAGGATAGCCAGTGTCGCCTCCGGCGCCAGTTCCCGAACCCGGGCCAAACAACGATAGTCGAAAGATGACAGGATCGTGCGGTCCAAGTAGTCGTAGCGACTTAATATAAACAAGATTTTTATTTCGATGCCCGGTGACGCCGCTGGGTAGGATTTAATTTCCAAGCATAAATCGACGCGACCGGCGAAGATCTCCAGCGCCTCCTCCAGCGTGAGGATGCGTTCTCCTTTGAAAGATTTTTTTCGCCATTGGCCGATATCGAGCGCCTTGAGCTGGTCGAGCCTTTTGCTCTTTAATGCGCCGCGGACGCCCGCCGTTCGCAGCAAGCGTTCGTCGTGAAAAATCACCACATGGCCGTCCTCAGTCAATTGGCAGTCGAACTCGATCATGTCGACACCCGCTTCGATCGCCTTGACAAAAGCGAGCCGAGTGTTTTCCGGATACTTTCCCGAAGCGCCGCGGTGAGCGATGGTTTTAATGCCAGGCATGATTCAGCGAGGGCATGGCGCCGGCGAAGCATTCTCCGCTCGAAAGCCTTTTTTCAGAATTTTTATGCGGCATCGTCATCGGCGGCTTTCAGATATATTAAAAATTCTTTGTTGCCCTTGGGCCCGAGCAGCGGCGATTCGGTGACGCCCAGAACTTGGTAGTGCTGCTCCGCCGCCGCACGTTTGATCTCGTCGATCACTCGGGCGTGCTCCTCTGGGACGCGCACCACTCCGCCTTTCCCCACCTTGCCCTTGCCGACCTCAAACTGCGGCTTGATGAGCGCGATCACCTCGTGGCGCGCCGTGGCCAGCGCGCGCAACCGGGGCAGGACCAGTTTGAGCGAGATAAACGAGACATCGATTGTTGCAAGATCGGCGGGATAGGGTAACGAGCTCGGCTCGAAATAACGAATGTTGGACTTTTCGAATACGACGACGCGCGGATCATTGCGCAGTTTCCAGTCGAGTTGGCCATAACCGACGTCGACCGCGAACACTTTGACGGCGCCGTGAGCGAGCAAGCAATCGGTAAAACCGCCGGTGGATGCGCCGATATCGATCGCCGTCTTGCCGCTCAAGTCGATGGCGAATTCGCCGAGCGCCTTCTCCAACTTGAAACCGCCGCGGCTGACATATCGGGAAGCGGTTTTGAGCCGGACCGGCGCGCTCTGGTCTATTAAGCTGCCGGCCTTGGTCACCGCTTGATCGTTGACAAGCACTTCGCCCGCCAAGATCCTGCGCCGGCCTTCTTCCCGGCTGTTCACCAGCCGGCGGTCGAGCAGCAATAGATCTAAGCGCTGCCTCTTTCCCATCCCTCCCTGCCGCGCTTCTTTGCACGCCGGACCATCTGCAACACCGCCTGAGCGATGGCGTCTTTATCGAAACCGCAAAGTTTCTTGAGCTCATCTTGCGTGCCATGGGGAATAAAACGGTCCGGCACGCCGAGCCGTTTAACTGCAACGCCGCTGAAGCCCTCATCGGCAAGAAATTCGATCAAGGCGCTGCCGAAGCCGCCCATGATCACGTGATCTTCGACGGTGATCAACCGCGGCACGCGCGCCAGCAAATCGCGAAACAAATCCCTATCCAGTGGCTTGACGAAGCGGGTGTTGACCACTGCGGCGTCGATGCCCAGCGGCGCGAGATCGTCGGCGGCTTTCACGGCCGGCATGACCGTATCGCCGATGGCCGCAATCACAATATCCTTGCCGTCGCGCAATAGCTCGGCTTTACCGATCTCAAGGTTTTTCATTTCCGGGTCCATGTTGACGCCCCAGCCTTCGCCGCGCGGGTAGCGTAAAGAGATCGGACCGGAATGATCGATGGCGGTCTTGAGCATATGCTGCAGTTCGTTTTCATCCTTTGGCGCCATGATGACGATGTTAGGCATCGACCGCATGTAGGCGAAGTCGAAGACGCCATGGTGCGTCGGCCCGTCGGCGCCCACCAGCCCGCCGCGGTCCAGGGCGAAGACCACATGCAGATTCTGCAGGCAGACATCGTGCAGGATCTCGTCGTAGCCGCGCTGGAGGAATGTCGAATAGATCGCAACGACGGGAATGCATCCCTCGGTGGCCATGCCGGCGGCAAAGGTCACGGCGTGCTGTTCGGCAATGCCGACGTCATAGGTCCGCGCCGGAAACTCGCGCGCCAGCTTGTCGATGCCGGTGCCGCTGCCCATCGCCGCGGTGATGCCGACCACCTTGGGATTTTCATTGGCAAGGCGGAGCAAAGACCGGCCAAACGCTTCTGTGTAGGTAGGGATCGGCCCTTTTTCTTTCTTGGCCTTGCCGGTGAGCACATGAAACGGCGTCACGCCGTGAAATTTAATCGGATCCTGTTCCGCCGGCGCGTAACCCTTGCCTTTTTTCGTCAACACATGGACCAGCGTCGGACCGTCGATCTTTTTGACGTTCTCCAGCGTCGCGATCATCTCACTCAAGTTATGACCGTTGATCGGCCCGACGTATTGAAACCCCAAACTTTCGAACAGAAATCCCGGGGTCACTAAACTTAGAAAAGAATCGCGCATTTTGCGCGCCAGATGCTTGAGGTTCTCGCCGCTGGGCAGGCTTTTTAACAAACTGGAAAGGTTTTTCTGCAAGCGCACGCCGAGATCGGTGGTGAATTGTTTGCTCAAAAACGACGACACCGCGCCGACTCGGGGGTCGATAAAATGCTCGTTATCGTTTAGTACCACGATCAAATCGCGGTCAAGATGGCCGGCCGAGTTCAAGCCCTCGTAGGTCAAACCCGCGCTCAAGCCGCCGTCGCTGATGACCGCGACAACCTTACGATTCGAACCTTCGAGAACATTGGCTTCGACCATTCCGAGCGCAGCCGAGATCGAGGTGCCGGCATGACCGGCGCCGAACACATCGTATTCGCTCTCTTCGCGGCTCAAAAACCCGCTCAAGCCGCCGAACTGGCGGATCGTCGCCAGGCGATCGCGACGGCCGCAGATTAATTTATGGGCGTAGGCCTGGTGCCCGGTGTCCCATACAATGCGATCTTCGGGCGTATTGAAAACGTAGTGCAGCGCCAATGTCAGCTCCACCGCGCCGAGCGTCGAAGCGAAATGACCGCCGACCTCCGACACCACGGAAATGACTTCTTCGCGGATTTCCACGGCGAGCTGATTCAATTCGTCCACCGACAAACGCCGGATATCGCGCGGATATTCAACTCCATCCAACAAGCGAGTCATACCTTTGTTCATCTCCTTGGTGAAAAGTTAAGCATTTTTGTGAAGCGCCCGGACGACCACATGCCGCGCGATGGCTGCGAGCGGCCGCGCGCGCGCGCCAAAGGAGTCGAGCTCTTGCAGGGCCAGTTGCAGCAGCTCTCCGAGGCGCTCGCGCGCCTGCGCGATGCCGAGGATGAGCGGATAGGTCGCTTTTTTTTGTTCATTGTGTCCGCTCTCACCCTTTTCGCCCGCCGCAGTTTCACCCTGCGCATCTAAAATATCGTCTGCAATCTGGAAAGCCAACCCTAAATATTCGCCGAAGCGCGTGATCTTGGCCAAGTCATCGCCCGCCGCCGACCCTAGCCGGGCACCGATCCGGATCGAAGCCAAAATCAACGCGCCGGTCTTGCGCACATGGATCGCTTCGACCGTTGCCAGGTTCGCTTCTTTCTCTTCCGCTTCCAGATCAAGGGCCTGGCCGCCCACTAACCCCAGAGTTCCAGCCGCGTGGGATAACTCGTGGACCAGTTGCAACGCTAAAGCCGGGGCAATCCCGCGTGTCGCATCAGCGTCGGACATCAAGTGAAATGCTTCGGTCAGCAAACCGTCACCGGCCAGCAGCGCCATGCCTTCGCCGAAAACTTTATGGTTCGCCGGTTCGCCGCGACGTAAATCGTCGTTATCGAGCGCCGGCAGATCATCGTGAATCAAAGAGTAGGCGTGGATCATTTCCACCGCGCAGGCAAAGGGCAACAAACGATCCTGCGGCGCGCTGAATTGTTCTCCAGCCGCAAGAGTCAGAATCGGCCGGATCCGTTTGCCGCCGGGAAACACGCCGTAACGCATGGCACGAAAAATCGTTTGCGCGTCACTCGGATATTTGCTCAGGTAACTTTCGAGGGCGCGGTCGATGATCGATGTTTGCTTCTCCAGGTAATCGTCCAGGTCGAATTTGCCTGCGGCATTGGAATTCATCGAAATGGCCAAGAAAATATTTCCCCGAGTTCAGTTTATCACTTCTCTGCCCAACCCTTCAAATTCCGCCCGCGCTTACTCGCGCCGCTGCGATAACGCGCCGCTCGTGTGACCGCCGGTCGATCGATCATCTGCCCTTTCGAGGGAGAAACTGCCATGATCCCAGAGCCTGCCGAAGATCAGGCAGGCAAGAGCGATGCTCAAGGGCCCGACCAACGCCGCCAGCCAATATCGGTTGAGCAGGCAGAAACCGAAGGGCAAGGCAAAATTCACCGAATAAACCCACGCCGCGAAACCCACGCTGCCGCGCGGCGCGGGCGCGAGTCGATGCAACAACAGCAGGAGAACCAAGCCGGTCACTCCCCAGCCGAGTAAGTTCATCCACGGCATGCCATAATAGGCACCCTTGTCACCCCAGACCCAGTAGCTGGTAACCCGGCTCATCGCCGGATCGAGCAGCAGATCCCAGGCAACCAGCAACACGGTGCCCAGAAACACCGCGGCCAGACCGCGGGAAACCCGCCGCGCCAAGATCCAACAAGCCCAACTCATGGTAAACCAGCTGAGCGGGATCAACAGCGGCACGCGATCAAACCATTTGATGCCGAGCAGGGAAGTGTACGAATAGGCGCCGAAGGGAATGCCATAGGTCGTGCCCATGAGCTCGCTCGAAAGGCTGACAACGTAAACCACCAGAAAAGCCCAGAGTGCCTTTTGCTTGTCTCTGAGGAGCGCTTCACTGGTTGCCGCCAATCCGCCGAACAGCATATTGCCGACGGCAAAACCATGAAAGGCCCAGGCGAAAAACCGTGCTTGCGGATCGACCTGAATCAATAAATCCGGGCGCGAGGTAAATACGCCGTAGCCCAGCAAGCTGGCGATCACGATGGCTGCCTGGATCGCGAGAAACAACCAAGGCACGAAATTCATGAATCTTCCTCCCTAACCGTTTATGTTGGAAGCCTTCCAGATCGCGCGCAACGGCGCGGGCGACCAGGGTTGGACAAGCCGCGCCGGCAGCGAGCGAATCAAACCGAGAATGCCGACGAGCACGACGCGAAGCTTGCGCGCGCCGGTCACATAGGTGCGCTCGTCCCAAGCATGGGCGCCCTTGCGCAGCAGCAAGGCGCCGATCTCGGAGTAGACGTTGCGCGCTGCCGCCACCGCGCAGGCGGAGCGAAACGAAAGATGCCACAATCCCGCATCACCGGATCGGTAGTAGCGCTCGGCTTCGCGCAACAGGCGCTGGGTTAAGAGAGCCAATTTTTCTCGATTGGCGGGAGCGGCGATTTCATCCGGCTTGATCTCGGCCTCGTCGAGCCAGCTGAGCGGCAGATAAATCCGCCCCAGAGCGGCATCTTCGATGATGTCGCGGGCGATGTTGGTGAGCTGCATGGCAATACCGAGATCCGCTGCATGCTTGAGCGCGCGCTCGTCGCGGAGTCCCATCACATGGGCCATCATCAAGCCGACCGTACCGGCGACACGGTAGCAATAGAGCAACAGCTCTTTGAGCGTCGTGTAATGAGTGCCGCGCACATCCATCGCCATCCCTTCGATGAGCTCCAAAGCATAGTGGGAAGGAATACCGTAGCGATGGACTATATATTGTAGGGCGACGAAAACCGGCTGGCGCTGCGGCGTGAAGGAAAAAGCCGCGGCGGTGTTTTCTTTAAGCGCTTTGAGCCGCGTGGCAAGCTCAGCTGGGTCGGTGCCGTTGCCGACTTGATCCACCTGGTCATCGCAGTAGCGGCACCAGCCGTACAAAAAAAACGCCGCGTCACGGGTGTCCGGATCGAACAACCGCGCCGCCAACGAGAAGCTCTTCGAGCCCTTTTGAATCATCCAGCGGCATTCATCCAATGCCCCTCTGACCTGCTCCGGCATCGCTTCACGCATAGGACAACCTCGCCGCGCCCGCGTTCTCCCGAGCCAGCGCCGCCTTGTAATCTTCGGTGATCACTCCGGCCGTCGCCTTAGCCGAGTTCACCACGCCCGGGATGCCGGCGCCGGGGTGCGTGCCCGCGCCGACGAAGTAAAGCCCGTTAATGTCTTTGTCACGGTTATGCACCCGGAAGTAAGCGCTCTGGGTCAAACGCGGCTCGAGCGAAAACGCCGAACCCAAATGGGAATTGAGCTCGACTTTGAAATCCTCGGGAGTAAAGATTCTTTGCGTAACGATTTGGCCGCGCAGCTCCGGCATGTAGTTCCGCTCGAGATAGTCGAGAATGCGCTCGGCATAATCCGGCCCGGCGGTTTTCCAGTCGATATCGAGCTTGCCCAGGTGCGGCACCGGCGAAAGCACGTAGAATGCTTCGCAGCCGGGCGGCGCCAAGGACGGATCCGATCGGGTCGGCGCGTGCAGATAGAGTGAAAAATCGTCCGACAATCGGCCGCGGGCAAAGATATCCTTTAACAGCTCGCGGTAGCGCGGTCCGAAGATGATGTTGTGATGCAGCAGGTTCGGATAGCGCCGCCGCGTGCCGAAGTAGATCAGGAACAGCGACATGCTGTAGGCCGAGCGGGACAGGCGCTTGCGCATGCGCTCGGCGCGCCGCTCGCGGCGTAACAGGGCGTCGTAGGTGTGGAACACGTCGGCGTTGCTCGCGACCAGGTCGAACTCCTCTCTCTGGCCGCTCTTGCTGATCACCGCCTGCACCTGACCGGCCTTGGTAACGATCTCGCCGATCTCCGCGTTCAGACGCAACTCGCCGCCTAGGTCGGTGAAGAGCTTGACCAGCGCTTGGACCAAAGCCGCAGTCCCGCCCTTCGGAAAAAACACACCCCACTTGCGCTCGAGGCAGTGAATCAGAGTGTAAATCGAGGTCGTGGTAAACGGATTGCCGCCCACCAGCAGGGAGTGAAAGCTGAAGAGCTGGCGCAAATGCGGGTCGCGAATATGCTTGGCGACCATGCTGTAGACGGAGCGATAGGCCTCCAACCGAACTAACTGCGGCGCCACCGCGACCATGCTCGCCCAGCTCAGAAACGGCACATGCGCGAGTTTTTCATAGCCCTCGCGGAAAACCTCTTCCGAGTATTTGAGAAACTTTTTGTAGCCGGCCAGATCCTCCGGCGATTTTTTTGCGATCTGCGCTTCGAGCAGCGCCGCGTCATCGGAATAGTCGAATCGGTAGCCATCCTGCCAAAATAAACGATAGAAAGGATCCACCGCCAGCAACTCGACGTAATCGTCCATCGACTTGCCCGCCAAGGTGAACAGCTCTCGCAGACATTGCGGCGCGGTGATCACCGTCGGCCCGGCGTCGAAGCTAAAGCCGTTGTCGCGGTAGACATAGGCCCTGCCGCCGGCCAGATCGCGTTTCTCGAATATGACCGTGCGGAAGCCGGCGGCCTGCAGGCGAATGGCCAACGCCAGCCCGCCGAAACCGCTGCCGATCACCGCGGCGCGCAGCTTATCCATAGGCCAGCGCAATCTCTTCGCCCAAAGCTCGCAGTTCCTCGAAAGCGCGCTTGGACCAGGATACTCCGGTTTCATCGAGGCGAGCTTCGAGCAATTCGAACGCATGGTCGAGACAGCTCTGAGCGCAATTGCGCGTCACAGGAACCAATTTATTCGCCCCGATCCACGATTCCAAATGCGCTGCGTCGGGCAGCTCGCTGACCGCGGCGAGGAATTCTTCGTAGTCACGCGCCGTGCTCTGATTTGCGGCGCAGGCCCAGACCCAGGAGGGCCGCGACAGGATCAAATCCTCATAGCGCTTGGAGGGCTCGCATTTACCGATCGTGTTGCCGAGATCATCGAACATTTGCAACGCGACGCCCAGATCCCGGCCGAAATCGTCGACGATTGAGATCAGCTTTTCCGAGCCGCCGGCGAGCACCGCGCCAAGCATGGCGGCAAACCCCATCAGCGCGCCGGTTTTAAGCCGCATCGAGGCGGTGCAAACTTCGGCCACCTCGCCACGCGGCAGCCTGTGGACCTGAGCGCCCAAGTCGATCGCTTGGCCGAAATGGGCGCGCAACAAGGTGCGGTGGCAACGATCATAAATGAGCAGCATTTGATCCTTTGCAACGCCCATCTCTTTAAGCAGTTCAAAGGGCCAGAAATAGAGCCAATTGCCGGCATTGAGAGCGATCGGCAGGCCATGGCGGACATGGAGCGCCGGACGCCCCCGGCGCATCGGACTGCCGTCTTCGATATCGTCGACGATGAGCGAGCCGGCATGGATGAATTCCACGGCTTCAGCGGCAATTCGACAGCGTTTCGCCGCGACTATGGAATGGGCCGCCTCGGAGTTAATCAAGCGGTAGCTGAAGCCCAGCAGTTGCCCGCGAATACGCTTGCCGCGGTTTGCGGTCAAGTCAACGATCGGATCCAACAACGCGCGACTCAACACACCGGACACCGCGCCCACATCATCGAGTCCCAGCAATTCAGCCAGCTGCGCGCCGTCGGGGAGGGTCCCGTCGGCAATTTCTTTGAGGCTGCCCGGGCGATCGTATTTCTCGGGACGCTCCTCGAAGCGCCGTCTAAACGGCGCCGGCGCCGACCGGCTCAGATCCAGAATTGAATTCTTCATTCATTCCTCCCCAAAATTTGAAACGACTCGCTATCACCGGCCAAGAGATTTTCCGGAGTCACGCTCAAGGCGTTAGAAAGCCGGATGACGATATCCATGGATACGTTTTGCTTACCGCCTTCGACCGCGACGATACAGACTCGCGTCACGCGCGTCACTTTGGCTAGCTGCTCTTGGGTCCAAGCCTTCTTTAATCGCAAATCCCTCACCTGCCGCCCCAGCGCCAGCAGGTATTCTTTCAAGATCACCTTGGGACGGTTGGCACGCAAATTTTTAAGCGCCAAATCGATGCCGTCGTCGAGATCGCGCGCGATCTGGCAACGTCCGGTCAAAACGTTTCGCAAGGCATCGTTCGCAAGCGCCTGTCCGCCCAGGATGATGCGCGGCGCAGGCGCAAGGGCCACTGATTGTCCGATAAAATCGCGCGCGTGCTCGACGCCTTCGGGCAACGTCGCGGACAGCGCGACCAACTGCGGCCGGCGCTTCTGGGCTAGTTCGACGAGGGCTTCAGCGGGCACATCGGGACCGAGAAAGTCGGCGGTCCAGCCGCGGCTCCGACAGAGATCGGCAAACATCCGCGCGCCGATGTAGTGACGCTCGCCCTGAACGCAGGCAACCAGCACGCGATAGGACGAGCGCCGTTCGCGCCAAGCGAACATGGAGCTCAAACGATCCAGATGGCTCAGAACAATCTGAGTCGCCAAATGCTCCTCAGCGACACCGATATCGCCGCGACACCACAGGTTGCCAAGAGTAACCAGCGACGGCGCGATCACCTGACTGTAGATTTTGTCAAGCGAAAATCGCTGGGACAAAACATCATCGAGAACCCGGTGCGACGCTTCAGCGTCCCCCGCCATGAGCGCTGCGCTATATGCGCCGCGGCTTTGATCGAAGTGGTTACTATGATCGGCTTGGTTTTTTATCGGACGGTAATACGTCATCTTAATAAATCTTTGTATAGCGACCATTTCCCCCGATCGCTCCGTTACAGCCGCAGGGATCGCAACGCCGCCGCAATCGTAGGGTATTTGAAGCCATAGCCTAACTTCAACGCCGCTTCGGGCATTGCTTTCTGACCGGCTAATAACATATCGGCCATCTCGCCGGTGAGCAGCGTCAAGGCGGAAGGCGGCACGGACACCCACGACGGCCGGTTCAAAACAGCGCCCAGGGCCTTGGAAAATTCCGCCATGGTCACCGGATTGGGCGCGGTGCCGTTGAAAGCGCCCCGCGCGTTATCGTTTTCCATAAGAAACATCAGCAAGCCGATCTCGTCTTCAATATGAATCCACGGCATCCACTGGTGGCCGAGCCCAGCGGCCCGCCCATAAACATCTTGAACGGCGGCACCATCTTTTTGAGCGCGCCCTGGCCGCGGTCGAGCACGATGCCGGTGCGCAACAGCACGACGCGAACCCCATGGGCTTCGGCCTTTTTCGCTTCGGATTCCCAGTCGATACAGAGCTGCGCCAAAAAATCACTCCCGGGCGCGCTGTTCTCGGTAATCGCCTCGTCCCCATGCGGGCCGTAATAGCCCACCGCCGAGGCGCTCAGCAAAAGTTCGGCTTGTTTTTCGCCTTGGCCATGGCGTTGACCAGGGCGCGCGTCGATTCGATCCGGCTCGAGCGGATTAGCGTTTTCTGCGCCGCGCTCCAGCGCTTGCCGCCGATCGGTTCGCCGGCCAAATTGATCACACCGTCGGCGCTGTCAATCGCCTTTTCCCGTTCGCCGGTTGCACCGGGAGTCCACGCGAACCACTCCTTCTTGGTAACACCTAGTTCTGCCGGCGGTCGCCGGCTAAGCAGCGCCAGCGTGTGGAGTTGATTCCATAGCCGGTCAGCCAAAATCGAGCCGACAAACCCCGTAGCACCCGCGATAACGACCTTCATCGAGCTTGCCTGAAAATTTCCTTGTGCTCCTGAAATGACATTCTGAAGTCAAATATATTTGACTTCAATAGCACTAATGTCTTAATTAGTAAACATAGCGATGGAACAAAATTTACTCCAACGCCCGCGCCTGGGCATCAGCGCTTGTTTGCTCGGGCAAACCGTGCGCTACGACGGGGGCCACAAGCATGACGCGTTTTTGACCGATACCTTCGGCCGCTTCGTCGATTGGGTGCCGGTTTGTCCGGAGCTGGAAGTAGGCATGGGCGTGCCGCGCGAAAGCGTGCGGCTGATCGGTTCGTTGAATCAGCCGCGCATGATCGCCGAGCGTTCCGGCAAGGATTGGACCGACGCGATGACTGCCTTCGCCGCCAAACGGAGCGACTCTCTCGCCGCCCTCGATCTCTCCGGCTACGTGTTTAAAAAGGATTCGCCGAGCTGCGGCATGGAACGGGTCCGGGTGTACGAAGCAAAAACCCAGCCGACGCGCCGCGGCCGCGGTTTGTTTGCCGCCGCGTTGATGAAAAAGCTGCCGCTCCTTCCCGTCGAAGAAGAGGGGCGCTTGAACGATCCGGCGCTGCGCGAAAACTTCATCGAGCGGGTCTTCGCTTACCACCGTTGGCGCGCCGCAGAAGTCAAGAAGTCACGGGGCAGCCTGGTCGCCTTTCACACCCGGCATAAATATTTATTGCTGGCGCACAGCGAGCGTCACTATCGCAATCTCGGCCGAGTGGTCGCCGGCGCCAAGGAAAAGCCGCTGCGCGAAGTTTATGATGAATACGGCCTCGGCTTCATGGAAGGGCTGGCCGTCCAAGCCAGCGCCAAAAAACACGCCAACGTGCTCGACCACATGATGGGGTATTTTTCCAAGCAGCTCGACCCCGCCGAGCGCCAGGAGTTGGTCGAATTGATCGCCGACTACCGGCGCGAATTAGTTCCGCTCATCGTGCCGGTGACCCTGGTCCGCCACTACGTCAAGAAATACGCTGTGGCGTACCTCAACGACCAGGTTTATTTGGCGCCGAGCCCGAAGGAGCTGATGCTGCGCAATCACGTTTAGCGTCGCTCTGAGCACTGGAACGATGAAGACTTTTAATTTTGCCAGCGAAACTTGGTTACCTGCGCCGCGCCATCGAGTGTTTGAGTTTTTCGCCGACCCGGGCAACTTAGAACGGCTGACGCCGCCCTGGCTACACTTTGAGATCATCACGCCGCCGGACACCGCCATCACGCAAGGCAGCTTGCTCGACTACCGCCTGCGCCTGCGCGGCATCCCGCTGCGCTGGCAGAGTGAAATTTCCCTCTGGGAGCCGCCGCGCCGTTTCGTCGACCGGCAGACCAAAGGTCCCTACTCGCTCTGGGTGCACGAACACACCTTCGTCGACCATGACGGCGGGACCATGGTCGGCGATCGCGTCGAATACGCCGTGCCCGGCGGCCGGCTCGTGCAAACATTTATTGTCGCTCCCGACCTCGAACGGATTTTTCAATTCCGCCGCCGAGTCCTCGAAGAGATCTTCGCCGCCCGGGGGGCGCCTGCCCGCAGCATCGACCGGCGTTTAGTCCAGTGAGCGGCCCTTTTCCAGCGCCGCGATGCGCTCGATGTAAGCCTTCGAATTGAACTTGCGCGAGGTGCTCTCGTAGGACATGTAGCGGATCTTGCCGTACACCGGCCGCTCCGGTCCCCAGGCGCGGTCATGCTTGCCGACGATCGCCCAGGCGATGCCGGCGTAGCCGTTGGGATCGCGGCCGTCGAGCTCGTAGCGGTCATTGAGCCAAACCGCGATCCGGTAGGCCGCCTGCGGCGACTCGGTCCATTCGAGAATTTTTTTCGCCCAGTACATGCGCAGGTAGCCGTGCATCCAGCCCGTCAGCACCATTTGCTTTTGTGCCGCGTTCCACAGCGGATCGTGGGTTTCAGCGTTTTCCAACTGCCGCTCCGTGTAAACACAGCGCCGACGATCCTGGGCGTGTTTGCGGTGGGTGAGTTCGGCCCAGGGCTCGCAGGCTTCGAAGTTCTCATAGTCGCGGTTGAAGCGCACGAAATTAATCGCCAGCTCCCGGCGCACGATCAGTTCCTCTAAGTAGGCTTTGCGGTCTTCCGCCGGCGCGCCAGCCTGTTGCACGGCAAGCGCCACGGTGTGCGCACCGATCTGGCCGAAGTGGAGATAAGCTGACAATTGGCTCGTGCCATCGATATCGGGTTGGTTGCGCAGCGTCGCATAGCCTTTGAGCCGGTGGCGCAGAAATCTTTCGAGGCAACACCGCGCTTCAGCGCTGCCGCCCGAGAAGTGTCGCGACGGCACGACCGAGCAGTCGATGGGAAATTCATCGAGCAGCGCCAAGTCCGAGGATAATGAAGCGACCTGCGCGGGCATGCGCCAGGCGAACTTCGCCGCCGGGTTTCCTACCGGTTGCAAAAATTGCGGCAAGAGAGCTTGAATTTTCGGTCGGATCGTTCGCGCCGCGTAATGCTCTCTGGCAAGCAGCTTGGACGGCACGATCACGTCGGTGTCCACCGTCCAGAGCGGCAAATTGATTTGCTGCGCGATCTTGGCCTTGGTCAGCTCCGCCTGCTTCATCGGATTCTCGTCGCCGATCACCAAACAAGGCCGCACCTCGGAACAAAATCGCAAAAGCCCGTGTCGCGGATAACGGCGGAGAACCCATCCCACACCTCTTTTTTTTAGCTCCGCAGCAATGTCTCTCAGCCCTTCAACGAGAAATTGATAGTGCCGGAGATTCCCGTGATGAGAACGAGGAACGAGTTGAAAGAACACCACAACCGGCTTGCCCAGACGGTTGCCGGCTTCGACCGCGGCCGTGAGCGCGGCGTTATCCGCCGCTCTTTGAGCGCGCTGCATCCAGTAAACCACGCATCGCCCGTCGGGGTCCGGCGTGCCGGACCGCCGTACGGTCAGCCGTGGATCATCGCGCAAACAATCCAGGGCGGTCATTGGGCCACGGCCCTCTCGTCGCGGCATCTCGCCGCGATCGCTTGCAACATTTTCGCGAACATCAACTTGTGGACCGGGTAAAGCAGGTACCAATACAATAAACCGGCGACGCCGATCGGATCGAAGATCGCGGTTTGGCGGATCACCGATCCGCTCCCTCGATCTTCCACTTCGAACTCGAGCCAAGCCCGCCCCGGCAGCTTCATTTCGGCGGCGAGACGAAGTCGTTGACCGTCCTGGAAAGCCTCAACCCGCCAGAAATCGAGGGTATCACCGACCTGAAGCATTTCCGGATCGCGCCGGCCCCGTCGAACCCCAACACCGCCCATCAAGAGATCGACAAAGCCCCGCACTTGCCACAACCAATCGCCGTAATACCAGCCGGTCTTCCCACCGATGCGGCGGATCGGCAGAAAGGCGCCTTTCGCAGAAACATTGACTGAGACTTCTCGATAATCAACGATCCGGTTGCCAAACCGCACCCCACCCCAATTGGACTGCTCTCCCCGCGACGATAAAGCATCGGACCACTTGGTGGCGGCAAATTCACGATCTTCATTGACGATGGCGCGGGCAATCATTTCCCGAACTCCTTTCGGCCGGACCGAAAATAGTTTGAGAGCATTAGGATCGCGCACCACCGTCGGGTTTCTGATGCTGTCAATTAACTTGCGGCCGACGCGCGCGTAGACCGGCGTTACCAATCCCAGCCAGAGACTCGATAGGCGCGGCGTCAACACCGGAACCGAGATCAGGAAACGGCGCAAATTGCGCTGCCGGGCATACTCGCGCATGATATGCTCGTAGGAAACCTGATCGGCGCCGCCAATCTCGAGGATGCGATTGCCTGTGAGAGGAAGATCCAAGGCTTGGACGAGGTATTCAACCAGGTCTTCAATCCCTATGGGTTGCGCCGCAATCGATACCCAAGCCGGGCAGATCATGACCGGCAGGCGCTCGACCAGCGCCCGAATAATCTCAAACGAAAGACTTCCCGAGCCGATGACGATCGAAGCGCGAAACTCGATGACCTCGAGGCCAAGCGTACGGAGCGCTTCGCCGACTTCCTGACGACTTCGCAAATGCGGCGACAACGCGCCCTCGCCTAAGCCACCAAGGTAAATGATGCGCCGAATATTGGCCGCATGAGCCGCTTTTGCAAAATTGCTTGCGGCTTGACGATCTTTTTCCTCAAACGACCCGGCGGTGCCCATGGAGTGCACCAGATAATAAGCGGTGTGCACTCCCGCCGATGCGGCGGCGAGCGATGAGGTATCGAAACAGTCGCCAGAAACCACTTGGGTATTTTTGCCAATCCGTCCTCGCAGCGCTTCCGGTCGCCGTGCCATGCAGCGCAACCGATAGCCGCCCGCCTCCAAGGCTTGCAGCAACCTTCCGCCGACATATCCGGTGCCGCCGGTTAACAAGATGAGATTCTGACGATCCATGGGTACGCTAATCGCTCGGTTCCGACTCTCTTTGAAAGAGGCTTCGCGCCGCTCCGCCAGGTCATTTATATAGCCAAAACGAGGCTAAACCTAATCTCGTGCAGATCTGCGCGCTTGCCTCGCCGAGAGTTTCCTGAAAGAAAATCTAAAACTGGTAAGATTGGGAGTCATCGCATCATGCCCCAAGCTATTCTGCCAAAGCCTTTCGAAGGCGACGAACACCGATCTTTTCTTTGGCAAGGGAGCGATGGCGCGGCGCTGCTGGTTCACGGCTTTCCCGGGACTCCGGCAGAGATGCGGCCGCTCGGAACCGTTCTCAAGGACGCCGGCTGGACCGTGCATGGCTTGATGCTCCCCGGACTGGGCGCGGACATTGGGAGCTTGGACCAATGCACCGCGCGGGATTGGTCGGACGCGGTAAAACAAGCCGTGCAACTGTTGAAGCCGCGCCATTCGCCGATTCTGTTGGTCGGCTATTCCATGGGAGCTGCCTTGGCCTTAAACGCGGCCCTCGAACAGCGGCCCAGCGGACTGGTTCTGCTCGCGCCCTTTTGGAGTTTCGGCGAGGGCTGGCCGAGTCGGTTGTGGCCGGTGGTCAAGCTGCTCATGCGCCGGGTGAAACCATTGAAACGCGCCGATTTCACCGCGCCGGAGGTTCGCCACGGGATCGAGCGTATGTTTAAGAACATCGATCTGGAAAATCCGCAAATCCGCCACGCCCTGCGCCAACTCACGGTCTCGTTACGCCCGATCGAGCAGATCCGCCAGCTGGGACAGAGGGCATTTGCCCAGGCATCGAAGATCGATGTTCCGACCTTGGTCATGCAGGGCAACCGGGACAAGGTCGTTCCGCCGATCCGCACCAAGCGTCTGATAAACGCTTTTGTCAACCGGGTCGAATACCATGAACTGGAGGGGGGCCATGACCTGGTTGACCCTGAGAGCGGGGCTTGGAATCCGGTCAAGGAATCCTTACTGCGGTTTGCTGCATCGCTGCGAACGTAGGCCGTCGGAAAGCCGCGCTCATTCCGCTGCAATAGTGTAACCGGCAGAAACCTGTTAAAGAAAACAAGCTAGAGACGAATTCCTCTTGGTCGACTCTTATGCAAAATCGCGCTGCTGGCCTCGTCGAAGTCTATCACTCTCAGCCGGTCAATATTCGCTCGCTCTTGCTCGCGGCGCTGGCGCTCTATTGCGGCTTGTATGCGAGGGTCACCGCTGCCCAGGAAGAAGCGCCGCTCTCGCCCGGCGCTTATAAATTGGAAATGATCATGGCCTCGACCACGCGGGTGCCTTTTTTTGGCAGCTCGAAATCCGCCTCCAAGTCCGTATCCCTGGTGGAGATCCACCGCGACGGCAACAGTCTTAGTCAAAGCCACAAGGTCTGCGACTTTCGCGTCCTTGAAGATTCCAAGCTGATCAAGATGATTTTTCCGGAGAAATTTGTCGCCGCTCTAGCCAATCACAGCTATCCCATTCAACTTGAAAAAGGCGCCCAAGGATGGCATTACCGCGCCGATCTCGGCATCGAACGCATCGGTTATCGAAATAGCGGCGCGGAAGACAAGCTGCCAGCCAAAGTCGACGATCCGGCGGTTTTCGATTGGGACGGCGACGGCCATCCCGGCGCCACGCTGAAAATCTCCGTGCCCTTGTTGCCGGATGGCGAACTCTATGTCGTCCAGCGAGGCCAATCGATCCTCACCGGCCGACTGGTTCAGCCGGGCAGGATCGAAGGTCATATCGACGTACGCACCTTCGACCAGCGGGTTATCGACGCCTGGCCCAGTTTCCTCGCCACATCGCCGGAAATTGTGCCGGATCCAAAGGAAAGCCGCTTTATCCTGACCGCGATTCCCGCCGGCACGAGCTGCGCCACGCTGCGCGCCGCGGCGCAAAAACCGTGATTCAACTGGTCGGCGTCCGACTGAGGTTAAAAAATTGTTCGGCGCGAAAAGACACAGAAGATTAAGGCTCATTCAAGCCGGCGCGTCGCCGAGCGCGGACCGCATCAGCATTATCTTGCCGGTGCTAAACGAAGCGCCGCGCATCGACGCCTGTCTCGACGCGCTGATTGCGCAGAGTGAAGAAGTCGACGAGATTCTGGTCGTCGACGGCGGTTCGACGGACGGCACTCGGTCGATCGTCGCGCGCTACCGGGACAGAGACGGCCGGGTGCGTTTACTCGACGCCAGCCCCATCGACGTGCATTGGACCGGCAAGGTTTGGGGGCTCAATTTCGGCCTGCAGCGCTCCGCGCCGAGCTGCCAATGGATTCTCTGCATCGATGCGGACGTGCGCGTTGCGCCGCTGCTCTCGCGCTCGCTCCTGGCCCATGCCAATCGAATGGGCGTATCGACGTTCTCCATCGCAGCCCAACAAAAGCTCTCGGGCAAGCTCGAAGCTTTAATCCACCCGCCGATGCTGACCACGCTGATTTACCGCTTCGGCTCGCCCGGTAACGCTACGCGCAGCGTTCACAAGGTCAAGGCCAACGGCCAGTGCTTTTTCAGCCGGCGCGATATTTTGTTGCGCACCGAGGCTTTCAATGCCGCGCGCGCCTCGCTCTGTGAAGATATCACCATCGTGCGTCGTCTCGCCGAATGCGGCGAGTGGGTCGGCTTTTACGAGGCCGAGCCGGGTTTGATCGATGTGCGCATGTACGGTAGCTGTCGCGAGACCTGGGCCAACTGGCCGCGCTCCCTGCCCATGCGCGATCAATATTTCGGCTGGCGCGAAGCCATGGGGTTCCCGGGCATCCTGCTGGTTCAGGCGTTGCCGCTGCCGGCATTCCTGCTCGGCATTGGGTTCGGCGCGCCGCTGTGGTTTCTCCTGCTCGTCGGACTCTTGTTGGCCATTCGCATCGGCGTTTTGATCGGTGTCGCCCGCGCCTACCCGGCGCGGCCGTGGACGTTTTGGCTATCGCCGCTTTGCGATCTGCCCGTGGTTTTGCGGATCATCCAGTTCGCCCTTCGCCGCCGCCATAGCTGGCGCGGCCGCACCTATGTGCGCCAACCCGGTGGCCGGTTTGAGCCGGCGAGCAATCCCGACTCTTAGGCGAATTTTCTTGGGAGCGTTTCGGTGGCCTCGCTCACGGAATTGATCATCGATAAAGCCATGCGCGCCATCGCCGCCGCGCTCGCCGCCGGCCGTCTGAAAACGGCCGCGAACGGCGTGGAAAATATCCCGGCGCGCGGCCCGGCGCTGATCGTCGCGCGCCATTACCATCATCTGTTTGACGGACTCGCTCTGTTCGCCGCCATGCCGCGGCCGTTCCACATCGTGGTCACGGTGGACTGGGCAAAAAACCGCCGTACGAAATTTTTCATGGAAGCGATGACCCGCGCCGCGCGCTGGCCGGTGCTGCTGCGCGCCGACGCGCTGGCGCGCGGCGGTCATAACCCCGGTCGACTCTTTTCCCCGAACGACGTCACGCACTACCAACGCAAAGCGCTGCGCCAAGCCGTCGAGTTGCTCGTCCAGGGAAGGATCGTCGTGGTTTTTCCGGAGGGCTACCCCAACATCGACCCGACCTACACGCCCAAGACCGAGCCCGAAGCGTTCCTGCCTTTCAAACCGGGCTTCGTCCACATTCTAAGCGCGGCGGAGAAACGCGTGAAACAAAAAATTCCGATTATCCCCGCGGGCCTATGCTACACGCCCGGCAAGCCGTGGGTTGGACAGTTGAAGTTCGGCAAGATCAACTATCGTGCAGATTTTGCCGATTCGAAGGAAATGATCTTTTTTTTAGAGGGCAAGGTAAAATCACTTTCCAGATCCATAGAATCCCGTGGACTTGAGCAGAGCGGTGAATAGCGTGTCTCTGCGATCGGAGCCCGCTCACAGCGGCCCTCAGCGCCTCACGCTCATTCCAAGATGGACAAAATTGTTGTCGCAGACCCCGACCACGATGACAGCCACACCGCCGGCGCTACTTTTTGACTTTTCTTAAGGATTTAAGATCAGCGAAAGCTTTATAGGTCGAAGGTGCGTCCGCCTCGTCCCCCGCTGTCGGTTCGCCGTAGGCGGCCTGGTCCAGCGAGCGCGAGTGCTCGCTGTCGTGACAATAGAGACATAGCAGTTCCCAGTTGCTGCCGTCGGGCGGATTATTGTTATGATTGCGGTCTTTGTGATGGACCGTCAGCTCACGCAGTTTCTTCCCGGAAAACTCCCGACCGCACCACGCGCAAATCCACGGCAAGATCTTCAGCGCTTGATCCCGATAAACATTGCCGCGCCGCTCACGATCATGCCGCGCTTCGGCCAAGATCTGATCCAGCGCGTCAATTCCACGACGATTTGTCTTCTCTGGCATACGAGATCTCGATTGACTGAGAGCGCAACGATCCCCCTGGCAGTACGCCAATTTCACCGTGAATTCTATAATCCAACCCATCAATCCGCAAAGTCAGAAAGGCAAAAGACGACCTTTTTTTCCGGTTTGCGGCCGGCCGCGCCGACCCGCAGTGGTTGTGTCAATGCAGAAGCAGCCTGCTTCCTTCTTCCAGTCCGGCAAAACCGTTCGGAACGATTCGTCTCACGGCGGCCCGGCCGACTGCGAATCGCTGCGGGCCATCATGTCACGAAGTTTAGCGCGATGCCTTTTGCCGTCGTCGTCAATGCGTTCGAGAAGCTCCGTGATCTCCGAAAACTCACCACTGAGCGCCGGCAAATCGTCTTTCAACTCCCCCGAGCAGTGGCGCTCCTCCTCAAGATCGGTTCGCAGGTAAAGCCAGCTGTTCTGTTCCCTGGCGACGTGGATCGGAATGACGTCAGGAAGCTTTTTCCCCAGACCTTTTATTTTCGCGCCAAGCGATTCAGCGTGTTCCTCCTCTTCCGCAGCGATGCTGAGAAGCGCCTCGCGAAACTGCGGGTAATGGATTCGTTCGGCATCCTGGCGATAGCGCGTGGCCTGCTGTTTATCCCTGACATAGCGATGGCGCAAGACGTCCAGAACGGCCGCGCGCGCTCCTTCGCTGGAGCCTAACAACGTTCCCCGCCCATCCGACCAGTTCATTCGTAGCGCCATTGTGACCTCCTTTCACAAGGATCAATCTCTACAATCATGATGAGCAAAGCTCGGACCAGTCAAGAACCACCCTGGATTGAGCCATAGGGGGCCAAAAAGTGGATAAATGCCCAGGGCATTGTCATTCTGAAGAATCGGCCTACGGAACGATCGCAGCAATGACAACTCGGCCTCGCCGCTCCTCGTCCTTAACTCCTCCGCGGTGAATTCACCGATGTTTTAATTAAACATTTCGACGTTTAGCGAATTCCCGAAAACGTGAAAGTCCCCGATTCGATCGAGCCCTGATCGTCTTCAACGTCTGGAACGGAGCCGTGGAACGGGGGAACCACATGAACAGGCTTCGGTATTATGTCGAATGTTGAACTCTTGCGCGAGCGTTAATCTTAACCGTTATCAACGGAGCACCCTGAATTCTTCCGAGTGGCGAGCACGTTGACCTAACCGCTGTTTAGTCGGATACGAAAGTGTTAGTCGGTGAATTGTTCATTTGACCACGCCAGACTCCGCACCCACCCAAACTATCAATCCCAAGCGGGTCTCAGCGATGCGAGCAATCCGCGCTTTATTCTAAGATATCTATCAGGTTTCCTTCCGGGTCCGGCAGCTGATGTTTGCCGTACCGGCAAGTCTGGAGCAATCCGAGCACGACGTCGTACTCCTATTGTAAATTCGGCGATTTCGGCGCCAGGCATTCGGGGTCGGCCCGGAAAACAGCACGGTTTTGCATCGCAAGAACCCTGTTCTCTTGGGCGCACCACCGGGGAAACCGCCGCACGATTACTCCTACATGAAGGCGGTCATGAAATCCGCGATGATTCACGATGCTCTGGTCAAATCCGGTATACGCGACGTGCGCGGGGTGTGGGCGCCGGAATGCGGCGGGGGCCGTTCCTTGATCGTGGTTTCTATCAAGCAAGGTTTTTGCGGTCATTCGCGACAAGTCGCCGGGATCGCCGCTCTTTGTCCGGAAGCCTCCGATATGAATCGCTATGTGGCCGTCGTCGACGAAGACATCGAATATATGAACCTCGAAGAGGTCGTGTGGGCGTTATGCACGCGAGTGGACCCGGCGACAGACATCGAGATCCTAAGGAAGACGCAGGGAAACAAGGTCGATCCTATGCGAAGAGAACCCGGCCCGACGTATAACTCGTGCGACTTCATCGATGCCTGCAAGCCGTTCGATTGGATCGACGATTTCCCCGAGGTCACCGAATCGAGCCCGGAATTCATGGCCGGAATCGCAAACAAATGGCGACATCTATTTCCGAATTAATCCAACTGCAGTTACGCTATGTTACAAGCCCCGAGAACTTCACGGAGTAAAACGGTTGAACGATTGAAACGGTTCCATTCCGACTGTTGTCTGGTACCTGTTGCCTCGCACCTTACCTCTCCTCTTATCCTCATTCCCCCCGTACAACCAAAACTGGATCGTCGGCGTGACGCACGACTTTTTCGGTTACGCTACCGAGCATCCAGCGCCGTACGCCAGAGCGACCATGGGTGGACATGGCGATCACCGCGCGCGGCGCCGTCTGTGCGTAGCTGATAATTTCGTCGGCGGCAGGGCCTTCTATCGTGCGAGTCGACACCGTCCGGACGCCCGTCCCAACCAGAGAGTCCGCTTGTTCTTTGAGATAGCCGCCCGCTTCTTTACGCGCTTCCTCCCGAAACGCGTCGTAGTCGGGCATATAATCTTCACTGCCATAGTATGCTGAAGCGGAAAAGTCGAAAGCGCGAACCAACGTCACCTCAACGTCAAGCGCTTGCGCCCAATTTGACACGGTCGGGAGTATCTTCTCCGCAAGCGATGAACCGTCCAAGGGGACAACGATCGAATCGATGATCCGCTGAGGAGACGCCTTCGCCGCCGCCGCCCGCACCAGGAACAAGGGATTGGTTGTGCCGCGCAGCACCTTCTCCGCCACACTACCCAACAACCACCGCTTCGCGCCGGAGCGACCGTGAGTCGCCATGGCAATCAGCGTATCGCGGTCCTTGCTGGTTGTTTCAAGAATGGCCTCCGCCGGTTGGCCTCGCACAACCCGGCACTCAATGGGAAAACGAGAAAAGCTTTTGGCGACATTCTCCAGGTAGCTTGCGCTATTTTTTTCCTCAGCAGCGATAATTGAGTCCAAATGGTGAACTTTATCCGCTGACAAATGGGTCGTCATCGCGCCAATATCGATTGCCGACACCAGCTCAACCGAGGTCTTGAATCCGGCGGCAAAGGCCTCGGCGTAGGGCAGCACCGCTTCCGCCGTTGCAGAACCGTCCAACGGAACCAAAATTCTTTTATACATCCTCGCCTCCTTAGGAACGCAGGGACTGGTTTTTCGCCATGGCTACGCCATACCACAAGAATCTTATCAGCTTATTTTGCAAATATCGCGAGCTTTTTGCGCCCAGCGCTTGCCGATTGCGGCCAAGCGATACCGGAACGAGTGCAAAGGGCTTCGGTTTGCGTGAGAGCGTGTGCTTCAACTCAAAAATTGCAGCTAAGCCTCTGGGCTACTCCTGTTCTGCAATCTTTTATTTATCGCTGAATCAATATCTTCCGCAGCTCCGACCTGGACTTCGCAACGCTAAACGCTTTGAACGTAGCGAAGCGGTCGAACTGCTGGAAGAATTAGAACCATCCGATTGTTCCTGTTGCCTACCGCCTTGCCTATTCCAACTCAATTTTTGTATTCGATGACGTCGAGGCCGCGCTCCTTGTCGGTCACCCACAGAAGACCGCGGTGGTCCTTGAAGATGTCGTTGGTCAGCGGCGCCGCCACCCCGTCCCCCGGTTTCGGAATGAAGTAGCCCTGCTCCTTGGGGTTCGCCGGATCGTTGATGTCGATGATGCGCAGCCCACCGGCGAACCAGGTGACGTAAAGCAGATTATCCTCATCCACCTTCTCGCGCAGCTGATGCGTGCCAAAGCGGACCTTGTCGGCGGGATAAGGTGTTGCGGATTCGAGCAGGTAGTACGAGTGGAGCAACCTCGGCTGCCCAGGATCGCTGACGTCCCAGGTGCGCAACGGCGCGTGCGGCTTGCCGGCGTCGGCGCCCCGATGCGCGCGCTCCTCCTCCGTCGATACCGCGATCTGCCTGCCGCCGATCGGGTGCGGCACCTTGAGGAAGGTGTGGGTCGGCTCGGGGCAGGGCGGGTCATACTCGTAGCGCGACAAAGTGCGCGGTGCTTTGATCTGGCTTACGTCGATGATCGAGATCCCCGACATCCAGCAACCGGCATACATCTCGGTGCCGCAGCGCATCGCATGGTGCAGGCGGTGCTCGGCGCGCTTCGGATGCGGCACGTCGCCGCCCGCCACGTTCTGCCCTTCCATCGACCAGCGCGCGAGCTCCACCGGCTTGGATGGATTGCGGATATCGTAGATGACCAGGATGTTGCCGACGTAACCCTCCATTTCGGTCGATATATAGGCGAAGTTCTCGTCCATGTCGAAACGATGCACGCCCTTGCCGTGGGTTTTTACGAAGCTCACGAGCTTGGGGCTGGCCCTGTCTTTGACGTCGTAGATACGAAAACCGCCGTCGGGATAGTCCTCGAGGCGGGCGCCATGACCGCGCTCGAATTCGGAATTGACGATCATGAGATCGCCGACGCAGCGCGCCTTGTGCGAGTGTGACCAGGGGTGGTTGGGCGCGAGCTTGCTGAGAACCTTCGGCCTGCGCGGGTCGGATATGTCGAGGATCGTCGTTCCGTGCGGCCGGTGTTGGTGGCCGACGTAGGCAAACTTTCCGTCGATGACGATCTGTCCTCCGCCCTCGAGCTCCATTCGGCAGAGATGGCGAATGTTCGACGACCCGCGCGGCGCCGTGCCGCTGCCGCTTTCCGCTGCAAGCAAACCTTCGGTCATGTTGTACCTCCCATCAAAACCTGCCGGCGATTGCGGCCGGCGGCGATCCATCACCGTAAAATAATCGGGATTTCTCTTTTTGGCAAAGGCCCTCGTGTCCTTACCATTTGACAAAAGGATCAGCTCACGCAGGCGGCGTGAATAACCGTACATTTCAACGTTTCGAGAATTCCCTAAACATTGAAGTTCCGCATACGAATCTGACCTTGAACTATTGAACGCTTGAACCTTGAACTCGCGTAAGCCTTTTGAACGAAGTGAAGCGCTGGAAAGCTTGGAACGCTCGGTTTCTTACTGTTGCCTATTGCCTTGCGCCCGGTGCCTGTTCGAGAAACGTTTTGAACCGAGCACAGCGGTTGAACGGCTGGAACGATTAGAGCGGCCCGGTCCCCTGGTGAACGCAGAGAAATAGTTGAACAGCTTGAACGATCTGAAGGTTTGGCTATTAAATACGATTTGCATCGGCCAGGCTGGCGATCCCGACTCAATGAAGCGATTCTTCCACTTTTCACTCATCTTTCTCAGCATTTTTCTTGCGGGAAATTCTTATGGTGACTTTACCGGGAAAGGCCATGTTCACATGCTCTCAGAAACCAAACAGGTCTTTTTGAATCCAGACTGCCGTTCCACCGGCACTTGCGATCTCAAGAAATTCGCGCTCACCCAGCTCGTTTACGAAGTCTGGTTCAGCGACGACTCCAACTATCCCACCTACGGCAACGGCGCGATCATGGAATATGAGACCGATTCCGTCGCTACGATCGAGAAATACGCCGTGGTTCAATTCAAAAAAGGCTGCGTTTTTTACAGTTCACAAAATCGCCAAGGCCAGATCCTTAGGAACGTCAGCGACACCGTGCCGAGTTTCGGGGGAAATGCTCCTTTTTGTTTTCCGAAGTGGGTGATCGATTCGCAGGACACCGATCCCGCATACAACAGCGATCCTGAATACGGCAGGTTTTATTTATTAAGGTGGAATAGACCCGGCTCCTACGACAACCGGACACAAAAATTCTACGGCGCTGAAAAGCCGAAGAATCCAGTGGTTTACATGGCCGATTATCCCGCCGGCGCGTTCGTTACCGCAACCGGCGTAAGAAACGTCGCGCTGGAGTTCAATAGCTGCATCTACAAGGCGAGCGAGGTTCCCCCCGACACAAGACGCGACAACATTAACTTCGCCAAGCCCATCAACTGCTTCCAGTGGCAAAGCGTCTATGTCTACGATTTTGATCAGAGTAGGTTTCTGACCCGAATGGCGGGCGCTCCGTGGTGGGAAGAGCCGGAAAGGCCCGTGAACGTGCAGCGAGCCGTAATATTCGTCACCCTGCTTATCGCACTCGCACTCGTTACTCTTGCACTCTTCGGCAACCTTCTCTGGCGAAAAGGTCGCTGGTAACCAATAAGACGCTGTATTAAACCCGGGCCGGCTCAGCCTATGCCCCTTTCTCTTCCACCTCAAAACTAGCCGGCGAGACCGAAGAGCCGAAGCGCATTTTGACCGAGGACTCCTTCTTTCGCCAGCGCCGATAAACCTTCGCGCGCGCGAATCGCCGGCACGGTATTCGGCCAGCTCCCCATGGTATCCGCATGGGGGTAATCGGTACCGACGACCCAGCTTTGATGACCGTATCACTCGACCAAAACGCCCAGCAACGCCTCTGTCGTTCGTACGGAGAAATACAAGCGGTCAAGGTAGTCGAGAGGTTCTCGTTTGGGCTTGGACGTCAATCTACTGTAATCGCCCTCGCCGGAATAGACCGCGACGAGACCTTCCGTTAAATGGGGAATCTGCGTGCCGCCGCACTCGAGAAAACAGAAGTTCAGCTTAGGGAACGCGTCGAGCACGCCGCCGAACATGCGATTGGCGATAGTGATGGAATTCTCCATTGAGTTGCCGAGCGTGCTCCAGAAGCCATAGCCTCGCGTCGCATAGTGGCGAGCCATGCGCCAGCCGCCGACAATCGGACCGGTGTTCACCGGATGGAAAATAATCGGGACACCGGGCTCTTCGGCTTTGGCGTAAAATGGCCAGAACTCTTCCGCGTCAAGATCCTTGTCGCCGACCGTCGTATAGCAAACCGCTCCCTTGAGCCCGAGTTCGCCTACGGAGCGATTCAACCCATCGGTGGCCAGGTGGCGGCGCTTGCATCGGCACCGTTGCCAGACCGAGAAACTAGCCGGGAGAACTATTTGCGATCCGGCCGACGGCGTTGTTATAGGAGCGGCAAACCGCCGCGCCGAGTTCGGCCTCGACATCGTAATAGAACGAACCGTTGCTTGGCACGAGGACTTGAATATCGATCATGGCCTTCGCCATATCCGCGATGCGAACTTCCGGCTTATTGCCGGAGGAGCGCGGCCTCGGGTTAAAAAAGATTTGGAATTGCGCGGACGTAATCGGGGATGTTGCGTTGGCGCGACGGATAAGCCACCCAGGAATTACCCTTCGCGTCCGTCTCAATGCGCGGACCCTGCTGGCGGAATGCAGCCGATACCTCTGCGAAGGCATCCTCAGGTAAGATATGCGAGTCGCAATCAACGTAAGCCATCTTGTAATCTCCTCTCCAATTGAAAACGCCGTGCTTGTTTAATTGCGTATTCCGAGCCTCGCCTCATAAAAGGGACAGTCTACGTTTTCTTTCGGCCCGCGGCCGACCACGGGACGCAACCTGCTGCCGAGTCCGAAGATCGACATCTCCTCTTGCGAGAACGCTTTCCCTAACGCTCTTTGCCGGTTTCCCTTTTTGCTTTTTAGCTAGAGCGAGCAGTTCATAAGGTCCAGTCGTTTCGCGGTCTGTTTCTTGATGGCGTTAAACGCCTTGAACGTAGCAAAGCGGTTGAACAACTTGAACGTTTTGAACGACCAGAGTGTCGCTCTCGCCGCACGCCTCACGTCTCACGCTTTTTTGAATCTTGAACCCTTGAAAAGCTACCTTCCAATTATCGCCTCTGGCCATTCATGACGAACAGGTCCCTAACCTTGCCGATCTCGCCACGACCCAGCTTCTATCACGCGCGACAGCGGCCGTTCAATGAAAAAACAATTCGTCCCCGCTTGTCCCTTCGACGTTTTGAGAATTCTCAATACCTGAACGTTCTCTCCGAGTTCTAATTGTCTTGAACGGGTCGCCTCTTATTTTTGCCTATTGCCCGCCGCCTCGAGCTGCAAGCCCATACGACCGCACCGATTGAAAGATTGGGACCCGGCCTCCCCGTCGGCAAAGGGCAAATATATCTCATGGACCGGCTTGACTTAGGTTCTGTCTTTGAGACCCTATAATCAGCGACCTGTCCCGGCCGCTTCGGTTTTGATTGAACTTCGTACCCTTGAACGCGCCGCGACCACGAGCGTTTTGAACGGAGCGCAGCGGTTGAACGGCTTAAACGTTTTGAACGAGCCTCGGTATCCATTCGTCTCGACGGTTTCTAGAGCAAATTAGCACCAACGAAAAAATCCCTGGCAACTCCTTCAAGGAGTATGATGAAAAGAAAAAAGCGAGTCTGCAAAAGCTGGGAGTGAAAACAAAAAAGACCCATTAGCGGCGTGGGAAGGTCGTCGACCGAAGCGCGGCGCCGCAACCGCAATTCGGAATATCGCGCGCAAAGCGGCAAAGGCCGCCTAGGATGTCATTTCGACCGAAGTGGAGAAATCCATCTTGGATCTGTCGCTTTACTCCAAAGCAGGGCTCCCGGCCCGTCACTTGGCGCGCTCGGCCTCCCTTCGGCATTACACAGGACAAGCTTAGCGCGAGAAATCCCGCTCTACCTAAGTTGCGCAAACTCTCAATACCGTTCCTTCAGGTCAGCCGACGAAAAAAAGTAAACTAGCAAAGGAGAATCGCCATGCAGCGAAACTTTTTCACGGCCCTGGTTTTCTTCCTGGCGGTGAGTTCCGGGCCTCATGATCTGTTCGCGCAGCTAAAGAACGTGCGGTTGTCCGTTCCCTCGATCGGTACCAACTCGATGCTTTTCGGTCTTGCGGCGGAGCATGGCTTCTTCCGTGAGCAAGGGTTGGAGGTGGAGCGAATCAACATGCGGGGTTCGCTGGGCGTCAAAGCTCTGATCGGCGGCGATGTCGGCTATTCGGCTGCGTCCGGCTCGATCATTACGGCGGCGCTCCGCGGCCTCAACGTCAAGCTCGTCTCCGTACTGTCACCGGTTCCGGTATTCCGCATGATCGCGCTGAAAGAGATCAAGTCCATGAAGGATCTCAAAGGAAAGACGGTGGCTCTCTCCTCGCGCGGCGGCACGATCGATCATCTGACCCGCATCATGCTCGAGAAAAACGGACTGGTCCCGGAAAAAGAGGTTACCTTGGTAGTTGTCGGCGGTCAGCAAACCATATGGAATGCGATCCGAGCACATCGGGTCGCCGCCGCACTCATCAATCTGCCCGGCTACCTGATTCTGGGCAAAGAGGGATTTACGGACCTCGGCGCGGCGCGCGACTATTTCGCGTACCATCCGACTGGCGGATTGGGCGTGTCGGATGAAAAGATCGCCAAAGACCGTGGCGAGGTCGTCGCGTTCCTCAAGGCGACGTTGAAAGCGCGGCGATTGTATTTGAGCGATCGCGCGGCGGGGATCAAAGCTCTCCTCAAGCATGGCGGGCTCACCGATGAATCCCTGGCCGGTGCGACCTATGACGAGTATCGACGGGTTCTCTCGCCCGACGGTTTGGCAGACGAGAAATGGATGGAGAAGGCCATGGAATTCATCCTCAAGGGTATCGAAACCAAAGGGTCCATTTCACCCGGGAAGGTTTTCGATTTCAGCCTCAGTCAAGAAGCCCTGGCGCAAATGAAATAGTAGAAGGACTCAACATCAGAGCAAAGCGGCCGGAGCTCCTTTGGCGTCTGAACGAGGTTCGGTCGCGAACCCCGAGCGCGCGCTCGACCGAAACCGTTGTTGCCGGCTCGGACTGCGCTGGGCCCTTGGAGCGAGTCTGGCAACGACGCCGCGTCCTCCGACTGTGTGCTGGGGACGTTCCCACGTTTTGAGAAATCTCAAGACCTGCAAGCTCCTCTGTTTCTTGCTTGACTTAAACGTTTTGAACGTAGCGAAGCGATTGAACGGCTTGAACGATTTGAACGAGTTTCCATTTGGAAGTCTTGAACAACTTGAACCGTTGATTCCGACCGTTGCCGATTGGACGGGTTGGGCGTTCGTTGTTATATTTTTCAGCGCAAGTACGTCAAATGAAATATCGGGATCGACGGACGGCTGATGCAGATCCGATATTAAACTTCGCCATCATGCGAACAAGCTATTTTCTTGCCGCGGTGATTTTGCCGTTGACTGTGGTCGCCTGTGCATCGCAGCGCCCCGTACTCTATCCGAACCAACACTGGCAACGGGTCGGGCACGGCGCGGCCGACCGCGACGTCAATGAATGTATGCACCGTGCCGAGGAGTATGTTGCCTCGGGTGGCGGCACAAGCGCGTTGGAGCAGGCCGCCGTCGCTGGCGGCACGGGAGCGACCATCGGCGCCGCGGCGGGAGGAGCCGGGGGCGCGGTACTGGGCCGCGCCGGCGCCGGCGCGGCGGTGGGCGCTGCCGGCGGCGGGGCCGCCGGTGTCACACGCGGCTTGATTCACGGTCTCACGCGCAAGCAACGCCCGAGGCCGGTTTACAAGAATTTCGTCAATCGATGCTTGCGCGAGAAGGGCTACGAACCGATCGGCTGGCAATAACCCCCCTGCATGCCAGAAGAGCAAAGTGAAAGGCCTGATCCTCAGGGTTGCTTTTTAGAATTGGGCAACTTAGGCAAATCAGCCACGGCTTCTCTCCTTAATGCTCGCTCTATTCGCGCTGCTACGAAAGTTGACGGGGGAGTTCAGCGGCATTGGGAAGACTCTGTGAGAGCCGCCCAGTTTGTGATTACGCCCTGACTTTTTTACCCGAGCGTAGGTTATTTCTCGTTCGGTCATACGATTGCAAATTTCAGTTTTCCCCGTGCTTGCCGGTTTCCCCACACGACCGAGCCTTTTAGATCGATTCTCAAGCTCATTTCACATCTTTTCCTTTCATCAGCGGGTCATCTCTTGCGCCGACGGAAATGACCGATTTCCCCGCTTCGCAAAAAAGGAAAGTTTTGACCCGGCTCCTATCATCACGCAGTAGTGAAATTTGCGCTTCACACCCAGCGGATTTCGCCCGACTGAGAAATTGCCGCCGTTCACAATGTTAAATCACTTCTGTTTCCGCCATGGCAATCTGGCGCAATACTTGCTCGCTTCGTACTGGCAGTTACGCGATGCATTGAGTTACAGAAAAAGGAGAATCGGACCATGAAAAGAAGAGAGATGTTCTCCGTGATAGTGAGCGCACTTATACTGTTCTCTTCGGGCTGCGTCGTTGCGGAAAGACCGGGAGACCTGCGTTTGGAAACCTACTATTACTATCCCGACGCCGAAGTCTACTACTATCCGCGCGTGACAAAATATTATTGGTATGACCGCGGCGTGTGGAGAAACGGTCCCAAGCCGCCGCCGCGCTTCGTGCTCAGAGATCGCGACAGGGTGCGAATCGATTCAGACCATGAACCGTACAGGGATTACGACAAATACAGCAAGTCTTACCCGCCGGGCCGTCATGATCGAGATGAGCGGAGAGATGACAGAAAAGACGACCAAAGATAGGGCTGGAGATAAACTCGGGCTACCGAAGACTTGACAATTACCGTTGGTTGCGTCCGCTGCATGGCTTCCGACAGGCGAATGACCGCGACCGTAAATCGGGCACGCGGGAAGAATTTAGAACAGGGTAAGCCACGCTTTAGGCGCGGCAGATCGATCGGCTTGTGATACCAACCCGGGAATAACCTGAGCCCTTCGGGCAGCGGCGAGTCGGAGCGCAGGGGCATCCGAGTTGATCCCAACGAGACAGGGATTGATAATTCTCAAAACATCCAAGCGAGCGCCGACGGAGGTACCGGATCGCAGCTGATAACTTTCTAAAATTTAACTCTCGATTATTTTGGCAGTTCGGCAAATCGCCTGATCACAGCGCGGGCGTAATTCTTCGTCCCGATATCGAGGTCGGGATGCGCCATGGCTGTATGAGATTTAACCTTTATCCTTTAGCTTCATCTTTTCACGCCCGGCCCTTTTTGGAGGGGGTATTTCAGCGCGAGATCTTTCAGTCTTTTCTCACAGTCGGGTCGACGGACACTTTGAGTGCGACGCCGAGCGTCAATGGGCTTTCGCCGATGCTCAAGATTGTCCCTGCTTGTTCCATGTCGTAGGACGAGACCTTCTGCTTCGAAATGCTTTCTTTCGTAGCGGCATCCAAGGTATCGGCTGCGGGTGTTTTGATCAGGTATTTGGCACTGCTGCCGTCTTTGAGCGTGACCAAGAGCACCATCGCCTTGCCGTCTTCCATCGCCATCGTCTGAATCGCGGCAATTTGCGTCGTACCGGTGGTTTTGTTCACGGTATAATTATACAGCCAGATGAAGGAGCCGATAATGGCGACCAAAACCAACCAGCCATACTGGCCGACCCGTTTCTGTCTCTTTACAGCTTGTTTTCTCTGTAAATCAAAGAACCGGCGGTAAGCATCTCCTTCCGCCGCCGCTCTCTTTACCGGATCTTGCTCCGTTGAACTTTGCGGCTGGTCGAAGGAGAGCCCGATACTGTTCAATACCATGCCGACGATCACCAAAACGATGGGAATTGCGACTATCAACATAGGATTCATAATTCTCTCCTTAGATTAGGCTTTTGATAAGCCTTTGAAATTTATTAAGAGGCAAGGGTCCGGCAGTGAAAATTCAGTCACCGTGCAACCGGCGCCGAACTCCATACCACCGTTGCCGTTGGTGGGCCGGCTGTCTATATCCTCTTACGCGCCATTAAGATGAACGGAGAATCTCGCATCAATCTATATCGGTCCGAAGGCGCACTAGCAAGGGAACGCCGAATTAACAACGCTGCGCTCACAAATGGGCATGCGGCGTGAGGCAACCGTAAGAAACGGATCGTTTCAGCCGTCCAACCGCTATCTTATGACTGCAGCCCGTTCATCATGGGGATCGGACCGTTCAATACGTTCAAGCCGTTTAACCGCTTCGCTCCGTTCAAAACGTTTGGGAGTTGAGGCGGTTCAACGGTTCAATCGTTCAAGGACAGACTCGGAGCGGGGACTTTCGTGATTCGGGAATTCTCGCGATGTTGAAATGACGGCAATCAGCCTGAGGCGCCGGATCGGCGCCTCAGGCTGATTTAGCTCTGTGTAAATCTCGCGTCTAACTGGGATCGATTGCTACTTGGGACATCTTCAGCGCGACTCCCAGCGGCAATGGATTATCGCCGGTGCTTAGAGCCGTGCCTAATCTTTCGATCTCCCACGATGACACCTTGTCACTGGCCGTGGCTTCTGTTGCGGCGACCTCCAATTTATCGGCTTCAGGCAACTTGATCAGGTATTTGACATTGTTGCCGTCGCTTAGAGTCACCGAGAGAACCATCTGTTTGCCCCCTTCGGTTGCCAATGTTTGAAGCCCGGCAATTCGATTCGAAAGGTTCGTCTTGCTCACGGTATCCGAATAGAGCCAGATAAAGGCGCCGACGAAGGAGGCCATCACCAACCAGGCATACTGGCCGACCCGTTTCTGGCGCTTTGTCGACCGGCTTCTCTGGAGATCAAAGAATTTGCGATACGATTCCTTTTCTGCGGTCAGTTTCTTGACTGGGTCTTGCTCAGTCGAACTCGGCGGTTGATTGAAACCGAGATCGATGCTGTTCAGTATCATACCCAGGATCAGCAACCCCAGTGGAACAGCGATGATCAATAGAGGATTCATAAGTCTCCTTTTTCAGGCTCATCATAGCCTTTGGATATTGGAAGAGGGAGGGATCTGAACCGCGAACATGCTGGCTGCCGAACCGGAGCGAAAGCCCATGCCGCCGTTGGCTATGTCGACGGGACTTCTACCTCTTGCGCGCCATTACAGATTTCGAAAATCCATTAGATGTTTCACGCTATTTTTATTAATCTAACCAGATTCGAGATGAATGTCTGTCTAATATTGGACAATCTTGAAAAGATTAAAAAACCTGCTCGGGGGCGTCAGATAAGGAGAAAGGCGAAGGGATAGGCACGACACGGCAGGCAACAGTCGGAACGGAACCGTTCCAATTGTTCAACCGCTTTGCTCCGTTCAAGTCGTTTCAGACTAAAGGGGGTTCAAACCTTCAAGGACGGATTCGGAGATGAGAACTTCCAAGTTTTGGGAATTCTCGAAACGTCGAAATGAACGGGTTACTTTCCTAAACCGAGGCGGCACGGCGGTTCAATCGTTTTCTTTTTCCTCCGGCAGATCCTCGAACGGCTTGAACTGCAACTTGCCTTCTTTGTCCTTCACCAGAACATCGATCTTCTTTTCCACTTCGTTGAGCTTTTGATTGCAGATCTTAACCAGCCCGACGCCTTTTTCGAACGCGGCGAGTGAATCTTCCAGGCTGAGCTCGCCGGATTCGAGCTGCTCGACGACTTGTTGCAGTTCTTCCAACGCGGTTTCGAATTTTTTGTTTGAGGCGTCTTTACGGGCCATCTTGCTTCTCCGTTTCATCGGGCCGTAACTCGGCTTGCTGCGCCGGCTGCCAGCGGCTAGAAATTTTCTTGAGCAATTCGAGCGGGTCGATGCGGGCGTTGGCCAGGCGCGCACCCCAGTGCAGGTGCGGCCCGGTAACCCGCCCGGACGATCCGGATAGCGCGATGACCTCGCCCTTCTTCACCACCGCGCCTTCTTCGACTTTAAGCTCCGAGAGGTGAAAGTACATGGTGAATAGGCCGCCGCCGTGATCCAACACCACGCTGCCGCCGGCGAAGAAAAAATTTCCCACCAGGACAACGCGGCCGTTGTTGGCGGCGAGCACTTCGGTGCCCAACGGCGCGGACAGATCCGTGCCGCTATGGGGCGCGCGCGCCACGCCGTTGATGATCCGGCGGGAGCCGAAGGAGGAGGCCGACGCCTCTTGGGGCACAGGCCGGACGAACGGTGCGTCCCAAAGCCGCTCGGGGACCGACGACCCGAAGGCCTCGGCGAAGGCGGAGTGTTCGTGGCGGATCTCTTGGAGATTTTCCGGCGTCATCTGGTCGAAGCCCGGCGGCACGGTAAAAGATTCCCTGCGAAAGGCTCTCGCTTTAACTTTGAACGGCACGGCGCCGCTCATTGCTCTGCCGGCGCGGTTGATCGCCTTGAGCAGGAGCTTTGCGGCGCCCGGCTTGGCGGCGACGTCGGCGCCGACGATGGCACCAAAAGTGGAGTCTCCGTTAGCATAAAAGAAAATCTTTTCCTTGCCGAGCTTGCCCTCAACGCTCGCGAGCCCGTCGCCCGAGACGTTGACTTCCGCGAGTTCGCCCTGAAAAATCTCGACGCGGTTCGGCCAGACGATCTTGCTCCCGCCGGCGGCGCCGGAGCGGTTCGGTGCCGTGAAAATTACCGCGAGCAACGCAACCCAGACCAGCGCGCGCATCTCACTCTTTCTCCTCGACGCGGCAGCGCGCTTTGCCCGCGGCAAAGGAGATCCGCACGAAATCGCCGGCTGCCAGGGTTGCGGCATCTTTGACAATGGTCTCCTCCGGCAGCTTGTGCGTGATGCTGTAGCCGCGATTGAGCACCGCAAGCGGGCTGAGCGCGCTCAACCGATCGGCCTGCCGGGCCAGATGATCTCGACACCGGCGCAGGCGATCTTGGAATCGGCGCATCAGATCGACCGACAGGTCGTCAAGACGTTGCTGATTTTCCCTGAGCTTACGGCCGGGGTCCGCGAGCCGCTTGGCCAGGCCGCGACAGGCTTCTTTTAGAAAATCGATCTTGAGATCCATGGCGCGCTGCAACTGGTCGCCGATCATGCTCAGCTGCTCAGTTAAATCTGTCTTTTGCGGCACGACCATTTCCGCCGCCGCGGTGGGCGTCGGCGCGCGCTGGTCGGCGACGAAGTCGGCAATGGTGAAATCGATTTCGTGCCCCACCGCTGAGACCACCGGGATCCGCGATGCGTGAATAGCGCGGGCGACGACTTCTTCGTTGAACGCCCACAAATCTTCCAGCGAGCCGCCGCCGCGCCCGACGATGATCACGTCGACGCCGTCCAACCGATTCAAATCGGCGATAGCCTCGGCGATTTCCTTGCCGGCGCCGTCGCCCTGGACTTTCACCGGACGGATCACCACCCGCCGATCGGCGAAGCGGTCGCCGAGGATACGCAGCATATCATGCAATGCCGCGCCCCGGTCGGAGGTGACGATGCCGATCGACTCGGGCAAGAACGGCAAGGGACGCTTGCGTTCCGGCGCGAAAAAACCTTCCGCCGCGAGCTTACTTTTGAGCTGCTCGAAGGCGAGATAAAGCGCACCCTGACCTTGCGGCTCCATATCGTCGACGTAGAGCTGCAGGTCGCCGCGCGCCGAGTAAACACTGACCCGGCCGAAGCACAAAACCGCCATGCCGTTTGCCGGCACGAAGCGCAACCGCGTTCCCTGGCGGCGAAACATCACCGCGGAGATCTGGCTCTTGTCGTCCTTGAGCGTGAAATAATAGTGGCCCGACGGCGGCACGCGAAAGTTGGAAATCTCGCCCTCTACCCAAAGCGCGTCGATCTGTGCTTCCAGCGTGCCTTTGATGAGCTCGTTCAGCTCGCTGATAGTGAGAAACTTTCGGCCGACGGCGCCAAACAGCGGCAAATCTTCGTCTTGTTTGATGGCTCTGACCATTTGCTCTTTAGCCTTAGCACAAAAAAATTGGCCCTCCGAGGGGAGGGCCAATTTTTACAAAAGGCAATTGCCAACCCGCCAAGCGCTAAGCCGCCCGCTTCTGCACCACCTGTTTGAAGACTTCCCAACTTTTCAACAGATCGAGGGCCCGTTTCAGCTGGGCGTCCTTATCAATGGTCTCGTCACCGGTCGGGCCCGAAGAAGGAATTTGTTTTTCCTGCTCGCGGTCCACTTGATTCGGTTGGGAATTCGGCGACTGCGTCGGGTTTTGCAAGTGGCCCGGCAAATTTTCCTCGCGCAAACTCGGCCGGCGCGCCGCCGGTTCGGCCTTGCCGTCCACGGGCGTGTTGTCCAAGATAATATCCGGCACGATGCCCGTGGCTTGGATCGACCGGCCATTGGGCGTGAAGTAGCGCGCCGTGGTCAAGCGCAGCGCTGAGTTGTCGTCGAGCGGCAAGATCGTCTGCACCGAACCTTTACCGAACGTCTTGGTGCCCAACACCACCGCCCGTTTGTGGTCCTGCAATGCGCCGGCGACGATCTCAGAAGCGCTGGCGCTGCCGCCGTTAACCAAGACAACTATTGGAAAGTCCATCCAGGTACCGTCCTTCTGGGCGAAGTATTTCTGCTTCTGCGCTGCGATCCGCCCTTCGGTGTAAACGATTAAGCCGGAGTCTAGAAACATGTCCGAGACCCGCACTGCTTGGGTCAATAGACCGCCCGGATTGTTGCGTAAATCGAGCACCAGCCCCTTGATGCCGTTCTTCTCGGCGGCGATCTTTTCGAGCGCCCGCTGCATATCGCGGTCGCTGCGCTCTTGGAATTGCGCCAGCCGAATGTAGCCGTATCCCGGTTCCAGCGTGCGGCTGCGCACGCTCTGCACGCGGATGATGTCACGCACCAGTGTGAAATCCAAGAGATCGGCGACGCCCTCGCGTTTGATCGACAAATTGATCTTGGAACCTTTGACGCCGCGCATTTTTTTCACCGCGTCGACCAGCGACATGTCTTTGGTAAATTCCTGTTCGATCTTGAAGATTTGATCGCCGGGCTTGATGCCGGCCCTGGCGGCCGGGGTATCTTCGATGGGCGAGACCACCGTCAAGATCCCGCTCTTCACCGTGATCTCGATGCCCAAACCCCCGAATCGGCCCTGGGTATCGCTCTGCAGTTCTTTGTAAAGCTCGGGAGTGAGATAAGCACTGTGCGGGTCGAGGGAGTTGAGCATTCCGTTGATCGCGCCGCTGACTAGGTTTTTGGTATCGACCTCTTCGACGTAATTTTTTCTGACGATCGCAAGGATGTTGCTGAATGCTTCCAGGCTTTCGTAATCCTGCCGACCCACCGCCGCGACGTTAGGCACCCAGTGGGCGGAAAGGAAAAATCCCAAGGCTAGGCCGACAATTAAAAGCAACAACGGTGTCCCATGTTTTTGCACCATACGCATTGGCTATCTCCTCGACGGGTTCGGACCTAAAACTCGCTCAAGTTTATCGCAACGCAAAAAAAATATCTATTGCTTCTTGAACCACGGCACCGGGTCGAGCGAATGGCCGTCCTTGCGGATTTCGAAATAGAGCTTCGAGCCCGCCAAGGAGTCGCTGTCACCGGCCCGTCCAAGGACTTCTCCCCGCTTCACCTCGTCGCCGGTTTGTTTAAGGATTTCAGAGAGATGCCCGTAAATCGTATAGTAACGCTCGCCGTGGTCGACAATCACCATATTACCATAGCCGGAAAAACGATCGGCGTAAACGACCCTGCCCTTCTCCACCGCTTTGATCTCCTCGCCCAGGGGCGCGTCGATGTCGATGCCCTTGCGCACGATCTCGGCCGCGAACACCGGGTGCTTATACTTGCCAAAGGGGGCGGTGACCCGGCCGTGCACCGGCCATTCCAGGTGACCGCGCAGGGCTTCGAGGCCGACGCCGGGTGACGGCAGCGATGGCGCCGCTTTGGGTCGGGCCAAAGCGCGCCGGGCAATTTCCTCCAACATTTTTTCCAAGCGCTGCGCCGCTGCTTCCATTTCCTTGAGGGCACGCAAACGGGTTCGCTTTTCCCGGCGCACACTGCTCAATAGCAATTTTCTCTTCTGCGCCTCCTGGCTGATCGCTTGCTTGGCAGTTCCCAGGGCTTTTTGCTGCTCGGCCAGTTCGGCTCTTTTTTCCGACAACTCGCCAAGCAGCGTCGCTTGCCGTTCGCTTTCGGCGCCGAGCTTGGCGAGCAGCTCGCGATCGAAGGACAGCGCTGCCTCCAAATAATGTTGGCGCTGCATGAAATCCGCTAGCGACACACTGCCGTTAAGAACCACCAGCGGGCTTCCGTTGCGCTGCCAGCGATAAAGCGCGGCGGCGCGCTTGGCGAGCAGCGCTCGCCGCGCCGCGATCGAAGCGGCAAGGCGCTCGGCTTCGGTCTCCTTGGCTTTAAGCTCGCTGCCGATCGACGAGAGCTTGGCCGCGGCCCGGTTTAGCTCCTTTGTCCGCGCGGCGAGCACGGTTTGGATTTTCCCCAACGATTGGAGCACGGAGGTTTCCTTCTTTTTTAATCGGGAAAGATCTTTTTTCTCGGTCTCGATTTTTTTGCGCATGCCCTCGAGTTCGCCTTTGACCGCCGCCGCGCCCAAGAGCCCCGGCGCCATGAAGCAAATGAGCAGCGCTATCAGGCCTGCGCGCTGGACGCTTTCCACGTCTTGATAAACCTCCGCAACGAAATCAGGCTGCCCGCCCCGCCCAATAGCCAGCCGGTGATGAGCAGCAGGACCATGCCTTTCACGTCCAAAAACTGCGGTTCGCCGAGGGGGGCTAAAAAACCGCCCAGCGCCGGCACTTCGCTACGCAAAAGCAGGTAAACGATCCATAGCCCGGCAAGCGAAAGCGCACCGCCGGCGAGTCCCTGAATCATGCCTTCGATTACGAAGGGCGCTTGGATGAGGTTTTCCGAGGCGCCCACCAACTGCATGATCTCGACTTCGTCTTTGCGCGCCAGGATCGCCAGCTTGACCGTGCTGCCGACGATAAAAAATGTCGCCATGAACAGCACGCCGCCAAAAATCCATTTGATCCATTCCACCGCGAGCACAGCTAACGCGAGCCGCTCGACCCATTCCTGCGGAAATTCGACGCTGGCAATCTGCGGCGCTTTTTTCAGACGCTGGGCCAACTCATCGACCATCGGACCGTCGCGGAAAGCCGGTTTGAGCGAGATCTCGAGGGATGCCGGTAACACCTCACGCGGCAGACCTTCCAACAAACCGGACTGGGCGCCCAAGGCGGTTTGAAAATCGCGCCAGGCTTGCTCTTGGCTGACGTGCCGGACCCGTTCGACCTCGGCCATCGCCGCGACACGTCGCACTAGCCCTTGGACTTCATCGGGCGCCAAGCCGTTGTTCAGGTACGCGGTGATTTGAATCTGGTCGCCCCAGCCCTTGAGCAGATGTTGCAAATTGGCTTCCAGCAGCATAAAGCCGCCGAAAACAAACAGTGTCATCGCCGTGGTCCCGGCGGTCAGCGTGTGCGTCCAAATGAGCTGGCGCAAATTGCTGCGCACACGGCGCAGCACGAAACCGAGCAGCGAAATTTTCACCCGCCGTGCTCCGCAGGCAAGATCCGGGTCAGGTCGTCGACCAAAACGCCGCGCTTCAAGGAAAGCACGCGCGTGCCGTAACGATTGATCATGGTCAAATCATGAGAAGCGACGATGACCGTTGCACCACGGTCGCGCATTTTGACAAACAGGCGCATGATCTCGTCGGCCACTTCGGCGTCGAGATTGCCGGTCGGCTCATCGGCCAAAATCAACAATGGATCGTTGATCAACGCCCGCGCGATGGCGACGCGCTGCTGCTCGCCCGCCGACAGCGCCAACGGCTTGGCGTCGTAGCGCTCTTTCAAGCCGACTTCGCGCAGCAACTGATACGCCCGGGTGCGGCTCTCGCGTTTCGACAAACCGACGACTTCGGCGGCCAGCGCAACGTTTTCCAGCGCCGTCAGACCCGGCAACAGTTTGAACTCTTGAAAGACCAGGCCGATTTTTCGGCGCAGTTGGGCCACGCCGCGGCTCTTCAGCCGCGCGACGTTTTTGCCTTCGAGCAAGATCTGTCCTTCGCTCGGCTCTTCCTCCCGAAACAACAGCTTGAGTAGCGTCGATTTGCCGGCGCCGCTGGGGCCGCCGACGAAAATGAACTCGCCCGTGGCGATTTCTAAAGTGAGATCGGATATCGCCCGGTAGCTTGGCGCATAGATTTTCGAGACGTGAAAAAACTGAATCATCTAAACCGCAAATTCCGCTGACAGAATCGCTATTTAATGGAAAACAAACTTGACATGAGAGGGGGTGGTTGTTAGAGTTGTTGAAACTACCGCGCTTAACTTATCTATAAAGAAAGCCGCACCAACTTACAAGCACAGGAGAGGTGACGGATCCAATGCTCGAACAAATCAAAAAATTTCATATCGTTTTGATCAAACCTTCCAAATACGACGACGACGGCTATGTGATTCGTTTCTGGAAAGGTGTCCTGCCGAGCAACACGCTCAACGTCTTGCACGGCCTCACCGAAGACATCAAAACGCGCGGCGTCTTCGGCGCGCTGCCGATCGAAGTCACCACCTTCGATGAAACCGCCGAGAAAGTGCCGCTCAAGCAAATCATTCGCTGGAGCAAGGCACCGGGCACCAAGCTGCTTGTCTGTTTGGTCGGCGTGCAGACCAATCAATTTCCCCGCGCACTGGACATGGCGCGCATCCTCAAGGCCGAAGGCATCACGATCATCATGGGTGGTTTTCATACCAGCGGCACGATCAACATGCTTGGCGACCAGGAACCGGATATTCAGGAACTTTATCGTGAAGGCATTTGCATGGTTTCAGGCGAGGTCGAGGGCAAGTGGGAAGGCATTCTGTCGGATTACCTGCACGGCCAACTCATGCCGCTCTATAGCTTTGCCCAGGATCTGCAAAATCTCGTCGATATCGAAGAGGCGCCGCTGCCGAGAACCAGCGCCAAGACGATGAAGCATTTCGCTTATCCGAGCTTCGCCACCGCCGATACCTCGCGCGGCTGCCCGTTCGCGTGCAGCTTCTGCACGATTATCAACGTGCAGGGGCGCAAAATGCGCGAGCGCAGCCCGCAGAGCATCGCCGCGATGATGCGCCGCAACTATCTCGATCACGGGCTGTCTTTTTATTTCTTTACCGACGACAATTTTGCGCGTAAAAAACTCTGGCGCGAAACCTTCGAAGAGATCATCAAGCTGCGCGAAGAAGGCCTTGACGTTTCCTTCATGATGCAGGTGGATCTGGCGAAAAAGCCCAAAGACTTCGTGCCGCTGGCCGCCCGCGCCGGCTGCACGCAGGTCTTTATCGGCATGGAGAGCGTCAACCCGCAAAACCTCGAAGCCGAAGGCAAAAAACAGAACAAGGTCGAAGAGTACCGCAGCATTATCAAGGAATGGCATGACGCCGGCGTGCTGGTGCACACCGGCTACATCATCGGCCTGCCCTGGGACTCCAAAGAGCAGGTCGCCGCCGATGTGCGTTTCTTGATGGACGAAGTCGCCCCCGACCAAGCGTCCTTTTTCATGTTGACGCCCCTGCCCGGCTCCCACGATCACCGCGAGATGAAGAAGCGCGGCGACTGGATGGATCCGGATTTCAACAAACGCGACTCTTTCCACGCCACCATCAAGCACCCGCTGATGAGCAGCGAAGAATGGACCGAGGCCTACGAGAGCGCCTGGAAAACTTTCTACAGCAAAGAAAACATGATCCGGAGTTTGTCGCGCTGGACCAACGAGCCGAAAAATTATTGGAACTTGATGTCGATTTTCTTCTGGTACAAGAACGCCGCGTTGATCGAAAAACAGCATCCGATGGTGGCGGGCTTCTTCCGGCTCAAAGACCGCAAGACCCGGCGCGCCGGCTACGCGGTAGACTCGATTCCCGTGCATCTGTGGAAGCGCACCCGGGAGAACACTAGACTGATGATCACTTGGGCGAAGTTCCTCAAGGAGATGGAAGAGGTCTGGCTCCAAACCCGCAAGAGAAGCGAGACCGAGGAGCGCTGGCTCGAACAGATACAGAAATTACAAGCCGACATCTGGCAGGCGTTGAGAATCGGTGAGATCCAAAAACTCTACAACAACGCCAAAGAAAACCTGCCGGAGCGGGCGCGCGTACTGCTCGAACCCCTGGAAGATCTTTCGTCGCGAGTGGTCTATAACCGCAACGACCTCAACCGATTTCTAAAGCAATGGGATAACCTGACGGAAACAATTCAGGATTTGCGGCCGAAAGAAAGCGAAGCGGCGCGCCGTTTGCTCGACGAGATCCACCATATTCAGACCAGTGTCCGTTTGGGTGGACGCATCCATGAGTGGCAGGAGGCCTATACCCGGCTGCGCGGCACCCTGCCGTCAAGAACCCAGCTCAGCCTGATCAAGTTCGATGCCATCAACAATCGCGTGGTCTATTCGCGACAGGAGCTGCAGCGCGTTTGGTCGCAAACTTTGCTCAACCTGCGCCAGCTGAAGCTGTGGCAGATTCGGCCGTGGAAGTTTACCAAGGCGATGGTCAAAGACTTTTCGTTGACGACATCCTTCGCCAGTAGTTTTCGGGAATTTTCCAGACAGTAGCGCGCCGCCGCTAGTGGAGCAACGTCACCCGCTTCGCCAAACTGATGAGCTGCTCGCGCACCGCCGCGGCGTCATCGGCCTGCGGCGCCAAACGCAAATAGGTCTCGAAATCCGTGCGCGCCTGCGGATAACACTCGAGCCTTGAATACACCGATCCGCGATCGCGGATCTCCTCGGCGCCGGCCGGCGCCAAAATAATCGCGCGGTCAAGCACCGCCAGAAGCTTTACCAAATCGTTGGCTTTTAGATAAATCGCCTTGAGATTGCCGAGCATCCGTTTGAGAATTTCCGTTTTGCTCGCGGGCTGGAGAAATTCGGGCCTAAGTCCGACCGCCCTGCCGTACATCCTCTCGAGCATCCGGCCCAACTCCTCGCGCGATTTAATCTCGCCGTTATCAAACGCATCGATGACAATTTCCGCGCCGTCATCGGTGCATTTAACCAAAAAATGGCCGGGAAAGCCGACGCCGTCCAGTGCCAGGCCGACACGCTGCGCCACTTCCATGTAAAGCACGGATAACGTGATCGGAATGCCGGTCTTACGCTCGATGACTTCGTTCAAGAAACTGTTTTTGGGGTCGTAGTAATCATCGCGGTTGCCGCGAAAGCCGTGTTGACGGAACAACACGTAATTGAGCGCGGCGATATGCTGGTAGTGGCCGGCGCCCGCGTCGCAGCGATGGACCACCTCCACGGCGAGCTCGTCGACGCGCGCCAGATAAGCGGCGATATCGAGATCGGGATAATCGTTTAAAGCGATCGTCAAGGCCGCGCGACCAAGGTCGATTTTCTCTTCCGGTCGGTCGACGGCCTGACGAAAGGCTTGATACGGATCAGTAACCAACTGTCGATTGACTTACCGAGGTTCGGCGATCACGTCCACGAGATACGGCATCTGCTTCTCCTTGACAAATTTTACGCCGCGCTCGATGGCTGGCTGCAAATCAGCCGGATTCACCACCGGTCCTTCGCCGTGGACGCCGAAGGACTTTGCCAGGGTGGCGAAGTCGATGGCCGGATCATCCACATGCGTGCCGATGCCGGCATTTTCTACCGGACGCTTGCGGAACTTAGCGACTTCAATGCCGTGTTCTTCGGAGTTGTAGTAGGACTGATTGTTGTGCATGACCATCAAGAGCGGGATGCGATGCTTCGCCGCGGTCCACAGCGCGCTTGAAGTCATCAGCATATCGCCGTCGGACTGGATCGCCACCGCGAGCTGACCGTTGCCTTTGAGCGCCAGCGCCGCGCCGATCGACGCGCCCGGGCCGTAGCCAAGACCGGCGCCGCCGCTTCCGCCGAGAGACTGATTGGGCTTGGTGAAATCCCATAGCCGGCGCGTCCAACCGTTGGAAGTGCCGTTGACCAGTACCCAGTCTTCCCGCTTGACCGCCTCACCCACTTCCAAGCCCAACCAAGCAGTGGAAATTTCTTTCTGCGAGCCCTTGGCCTCGGCGTCGGCGCGCCATTTGGCGCGGCGGTTCCGGCTCTTCTCGGTCAATTCTTTTTGGCGTGTTTCGATGGCCGCCTTTTTCTTGGCGTCATTGCCGACCAGCTCCCGGCACAGCCTGGTGAGTTCCGGCACGGCCACTGCCGTATCCGCGCTCATCGGCACATCGATCGGCTGCAGCGCCTGGTAGTCGTTGGCCCAAGAATGCACCAGCATGTCGTTCATCGAGATACTAGCGATCTTGACTGCGGGCGACGTAATGTATTCGCAGTTGCGCGTTTGCTTGCTCACCGTGGTCAGGGAGCCGAACAGATCGGCCACGTCGAGGGCCAAAATAAAATCGGCTTTCTGGAGCAGCTCGCGGGCGCCGTCCGTGGCGTCCAACGGATGATTCGATGGAAAATTGAAGCGGCCGCCCTTGTCTACCACCGGCACGGCTAACAGTTCGGCGAGTTGAATTAACGCCGGCACCGTTTTCGGATTGCGTCCTAACGTGTCGGCGATGATCAGCGGATTCTGGGCGTTGACCAGCATCTCGGCGGCGCGGCGCAGTGACTCGGGGTTCGCTTGCATCGGCGCGGGCGCGGAATAACGATTCACATCCGGGATATCGAACGCGCTGGTGAGCGCGTCTTCCTGAATGTCCGCATCATAGTTGATGTAAACCGGGGCGGTTGGGTCGGTGGTCGCGATCCGGTAGCCGCGAATGAAGGAGTCCGGCACGTCGGCTAGGGAGTAGGGCTGATCGTCCCACTTGGTATAGTCGCGGACCTGGTTGCCCTGCACCAGCGCGGTGTGGATCCAGTCGATGCGCGGGCGGCGCCGTTTGGAATTCATCGGCCCGGTGCCGCCGAGCACCATCATCGGCACCCGGTCTATATAGGCGTTGAAAATCGCCATGCTGGCGTGCTGCAAACCGACCATGTTGTGCACGATGGCGATCATCGGTTTATTTTTGGCCTTGGCGTAGCCGTGCGCCACCGCGACCGAAATTTCCTCATGGTGGCAGAAGATCACCTCCGGCTTGTAATTGCCGCCGTAATTGACGATGGAATCGTGAATGCCGCGAAAAGTCGCGCCCGGGTTAAAAGCGGCATATTCGATATCGAATGCCTTCATTAAGTCGACGACAACGTCGGAGCCGTATTGCGGTTGTTTTTTTTCTACTCGGGACACTGGTCTATATCCTCCCTCAAATTCGTGTTCTGCACTCCATACCAAGAATCCGGCCCTCTGGCTAGGGTTCGATTAACAATTATCCACGGGTCGTATTTGCAGCAGTCCCTTGTGGTAAAACAATTCCAGCGTTTCCGGCAAATCCCCCTGACGCCCGCCGCTTGCCGAGGCTTGACCGGTTTCCAGAGCAGCGATCGCCTCCAGTACCTTTTGCACCGCCGGCGCCATGACCGACCGCATGCCATGGTGATTGAAAGTCCGCTTGAGCTCGTCCATCTCTTCGGCGCGCCGGCCGGCGTGAACGCGCAAACCGATGATCGAGGGCGCCACTTTGTCGAGCAGACCGGGAAAACTTTCCTCGTACTGGGCGCGCACCTCGTTGAGCAAACCGAAGCGCCGAGCACCCATCAAGAGCTCGCAGAACAACCCCTGCAGCCCCTTGGTGAGTCCGGCGTAGACGACTTTGAAGGCCGACGCCTGGTTGGTGCGGGGACCGAGAATCTTGACCGGAATGTTGAACGACTCGAGAGCCTGGAGCCGGCTCGCCTCCGGACCGGAAACGTAGACGATGGTTCCTTTGCCCATCTTAGCCGCCGAGCCAATGATGCAGCCGTCGATAAAATTGACCCCGGACGGATTCAACACTTCAGCGATGGCGTCCGCGGTCATCGGCGAAATGGCATTGGCGTCGAGAAACAAAAGATCCTTGCGCCCGGCTTTTTTAACCGCCTTAGCGACGTTGGCCGCCACCCGCTTAGCCGCCGACGGCACGACGATGGAAACGATCAGCTCCGCGCTCCGGACCAACTCAGCCATCGACGCCACCGAAGTGACGCCGGCGTTCGCGCCGCGCTTGCGGCTCACCTCGCCGCGGTCTTTATCATAAGTCAATACTTCCACGCCATGGCTCTGTAACAGCTTGGCCCAGTGAAAGCCCATCTCGCCGACACTCATGATGCCGATTTTTTGCAATGACACGATGATCTCCTTGACTGGATTATTGCCGGGGAAGGAAACTTCTCGACGCCGCGGCAACGCCTCCTCTATGACATAACCGTCCCGCTTTTTAAAGTAATCCTGCTTGGCCCTTCGGCACCGCCCAAACAGAGCCGAGCTGGCAACGGCGGTAAAATCTGTTATTCCTGAAACGGTTTAGGCGGTGTCTTACAACAAATCTTCAAGTGGCTGGCCGGAAAGCAAGGAGCGATGCATGGACGACGCGGTCAAAAGTGAAGTGGAAAAATTCATGCAGGGACTCATCCGGCGCAATCCCGGCGAGGTTGAATTCCATCAGGCAGTGCGCGAAGTGGGCGAGTCGCTCATGCCCTTCCTCCTCGATCATCGCAAATATTACGACGCGAACATTCTCGAGCGCATGACCGAGCCTGACCGCACCGTGATCTTTCGCGTAAGTTGGGAAGACGATCAAGGCAACATCCGCGCCAACCGGGCCTGGCGCGTGCAGTTTAACAACTCGATCGGCCCTTACAAAGGCGGCCTGCGCTTTCATCCGAGCGTCACTCAATCGGTACTTAAATTTCTCGGCTTCGAGCAGGTATTTAAGAACTCGCTCACCGGCTTGCCCATGGGCGGCGCCAAGGGCGGCTCGAACTTCAATCCCAAGGGCAAAAGCGACCGCGAAGTGATGCGCTTCTGCCAGTCGATGATGATCGAGCTGTTTCGCCATATCGGGGAGGATACCGATGTGCCCGCCGGCGACATCGGCGTCGGCGCCCGCGAAATCGGTTTTTTGTTTGGCCAATTCAAACGGCTCGCCAACCGGGTCACCGGGACGCTGACCGGCAAAGGTCTCGCCTTCGGCGGCAGCCTGGTGCGCACCGAAGCGACCGGTTACGGCTGCGTTTATTTTTGCGAAAACATGCTGCAGCATCGCGGCGACACCATCGCGGGCAAGATCTGCGCCATCTCCGGTTCCGGCAACGTCGCAATTTATTGCGCTGAAAAACTCATCCAGCTCGGCGCCAAGGTCGTAACCATGAGCGATTCCAACGGGGCGATCTACGACAAGAAGGGGATCGACGCCGAAAAACTCGCTTTCATCAAAGATCTAAAAGAGGTACGGCGCGGCCGCATCACCGAATACGCCGAGAAATTCAAAGCCGCCGAGTACCGCGAAGGCAAGCGGCCTTGGTCGGTAAAATGCCACGTGGCCTTTCCCTGCGCCACGCAAAACGAGGTCAGCATGGAAGACGCACAGGCGCTGCTCGGTCACGGCGTTCTTGCGCTCTGCGAGGGCGCCAATATGCCTACCAATCTCGACGCCACGCGCTACTTACAGGCAAACGGCGTGCTTTTCGCCCCCGGCAAGGCGGCCAACGCCGGCGGCGTCGCGGTTTCCGGTTTGGAGCAAAGCCAAAACGCCCTGCATCTCAGCTGGCCACGCGATGAAGTCGAAGAGCGGCTGCGGAAGATCATGAAGGAGATCCACGCCAAGTGTCTGCAATACGGCGGTTCGGCCAAAGGGCGGGTCGATTACATCAAGGGCGCCAACATCGGCGGCTTCGTCAAAGTCGCCGACGCCATGCTCGCCTACGGCATCGTCTGAGCGGTGTCCGACGCGCTGCGTATCATCCGCGACTCACGAGGCATAATGAAAATGTTGCCAACGATCCGGATGAAGAATATACCTAGGGTTCTAAACATCGGCGTTCATGACGCGAATGCGCAGCTCCGCAACCGGGAAATTTAAACAAACTTTAGGAACCTGAGCTTTGCTCACCAATAGCCGCTGGAAATCGCCTTGAATTTTGAGGAAAAGCACGCGACTTAACCCTATCAGGCGCGTCCAAATTGAGGGCTGCGCGCATCGGGATCAGCGCGGCCGCCAGTGCGCCGGCGGCGCTTCCTGCACTCCCCCCCTAAGCTTTTTCCGGCCCGGACGGAACGACAAGAATCGGACAGGGCGAGCCGCGTAGAACTTTATCGGTCACACTGCCGATCAGCATGCGGGAAAGACCGGTGCGTCCATGGCTGGACATGACGATCAGATCGATTTGCTCATTGTCCGCGCATCCGACGATTGCGCCGTAGGGCTGGCCGGCATCGACCAGTTGGCGAATTTTCAAATCGCTGGCGAGATCGGCGATGGTCTTGGCAACGAATTCGGCGAGCCGTTGTTTGTGCTGTTCCATCTCCTGTTTACTGATGCGGTTGGTTTCATCGAGCATCACGACATTGAGGATGACAACCTCGGCTCCTACCTCCTTGGCGGTTTGGCAGGCGTAACGCACGCCCTTGGCCGAGAGCTCGGAAAAATCCGTCGGCGCGAGAATCTTTTTTATGATCGGCATAACCCACACTCCTTTTGAGGTAACTCTCAGGTAATTCGACGCAGGCTATAAAACGCCCGCCCAATTCCCAAAGACAGTAACTCCAAATGCGCCTTAATCTCAATCGAAATATTTACCTGGATAGGGCTCCGGCGGCTTGCCTGATGCGCACTCGTGTCAAGCCAATCCGAACAGCCGTTTGGCGTTGAGCGCAAGAATATTTTCCTTGTCAACGTCATTAATCTTCGCCGCCTGGATTTCCTCCAGCGTCGCGCAGCGCTCATAGCTCGCTGGCTGCGAGTAGAACAGGCTGCCGAAGATCAGCCGGTGGGAGCCCACCGCTTCAACGAACTGGCGCACGAAGGCCGAGCCGCGCACATGGGCGGTGTCGAAGATGATATTTGGCGTGCGCTTGGCGATGTCGAGAGCCAGCTGGCTATTGGTGTTGGTCGTCAGCGCGTCCATCGCCACCAGCGTGAGCTCGGGAAATTCCAGCGCGAGCCGTTCCAAGCGCCACACCGCTTCGAGGTTCGACTCGGCATTGGTGTGGATCAGCGGCACGAGGCCGAGTTCGCTGACTTTCTTGAGCAGCGGCCGCATCAGCGGGTGGTCGACGGCCAATCCCTGAAACCGGTTGTGCCAAACTACTCCGTCAAATCCCAAGTCAAATTTTATCCTTTCCAGCTCGCCCAGCGAGCGCGAGCCGTGGAGCGGCTCGACGATGCCGCAAGCCACCGGAAAGCGCCTGGGATTAAGCCTGCGATAGGCAGCTACGCTATCGTTGCAGCGCATCGTGTCCTTGATACCGTCCGCCTGAATGTATCCCGTGGCGGCGAGAATTGCCGCCAGAGCCACGCCGTTGGCGTCCATGATGCGCACCCGGTTGGCGTAATCGCGCTCCTGCCAGCGTTCGCCTCCCTGCAGGCTGCCGCCGCTCAGGGCACCGAGATGATGATGGATATCGAAGATTTCCATGGCTCCTCCTGAAAACTTTCAGCCGTTCATAAGCGGCCTTGCGAGCCCGAATCAAGCAGCCTGCACAGCGTTCGGCAAGGCAAACTTACCGGATTGAGTTCGGGCGAACGACTCCCAATGAACGCCACAGAAAAACATTACGCGTTTAGACTCACCTAAGATCGGTTTGGTCGATGCACACACCGGCGGCGTGCACTTTCGGTCCAGCGGGTTGGCATTACCTCGGCGCTGCGCGCAATGCGCTCAGGCCGTTTTTGCTTGGGGCGGCGGCGTCCGTTTGCCGATCTGCTCGCCCCGGGGCAGCTGCTGATACTTTAAAGTGACGCGCTGGTCCATCGCCGCATAGGTCTTCGCCCAATCATTCCGGCTCATCGGTGAATCTCCTTTTTTACTATGAAAACAATCATTTCAAATTGCCGGCGCGTAATTCCCGCTCAGCAACGTACCGCCGCCGGGGACCTGATTCTCTATTTTTAGCATTCGATAGGTCAGCCACATCTCCGCCGCCAGCGCCCAGATGACTTTGATCTTCAAGTCGCGCTCCAGATAATCGATCGCCGGCGCGGCGTCCCAGCCGCCACCGTTAATGTAAACCGCTTGCACCGAAGGCAGCTTTGACAGGCCGTTTTTGCAATGGCGATAAACGTCCATATGCGAAACTTCATCCAACGCGGCAAGCGAAGTCGTATACAGCCCGGAGTTCTGCCCAGTCATGCTCAAGCCCGACATCAGCTCCGATTCGATGCCGAAGCGGGAGAAATATTCGACGATCGCTTGATTGAGCTCGCGGCCGTAGTAAGTCGCCACTGCCACTTTTTTAACCCCGAGCGCCTGCAGCGCCATGGCGTGCGGCTCCATCGGCGTCACCACGGGCAGGCCGATTTTCTCCGAGAGCTCGGCCGCCCACTGCCGCTCGAAATCGAGACCCTTGAGTAGAAACGGCGGCGTGCCGCTGACCGAAATAATATCGCAGCCGACCTCTTTCAGTTGAACGGCCAGCTCTTCGGCTTTCTTGAAGCCTTCGAGAAAACTCTCGCGCCGTTCGCTGCGAAAACCGATGAAGGTCGGCACGATCTCGACCCCCTCCGGCGCGTGTTTATACCAGTAGGCAAATGACTTGCCGCGATGGGTCGGCTTGATCAAACCAATGCGCGCGCGCCACGCAACCATTCAACGATCCTCCGTATTCGTGATTGATTCGCTTCACTGATCGATCCTAAAACAAGAGCTCGAAGACGGCTAGCAAATAAATTCCGGCCAGTTGTTTAATTTCGGCCGCTTTAAGACATGCCTCATACATCTTTTTGTAACGATTGCGCAATTTGCTCAACTCCGCATCGGGCGCCAAACACTTGGATGGCGGAAACGACGGACCCGCTAGATCGCGATCATTCGCGCCATCTGTGACTTTGGCCAGGCCATGTTCAAACAGCGGCAACGCGTCGGCGTGACGGCCGGTCTCGTGATAGGTCGCCGCCAGCGGCAGATTGGTGAAATACTGATCGGGTTGTAACTGTAAAGCCAGCTTCTGAACAAACTCCGCTTCTTTATAGCTCCCTGCTGTTTGCAGACGAAAACCGAAAGCTGAGAACAAGCAAGCGATCTCCGCCACCGCCGCCTCCGGCTCGAGCTTAGCGAATTCGGGATATTGCTTGCGCTGATAACCGGAATCTTCCGAAACCGAGACAAAACGCATGAGGTCTTCCTTGCTTTCGAATCGCGAAACCAATTCGGCGATAAGACTCAGCGGCAGCTTTTTCCAATGCGCCCGGGTTGCGAGCAGCCGCAAAAGCGCTTCGCGCTCGTTGAGACCGGCCTTTTCCAGCGCGCGGTAGCGGCGCAACATCGCGGTCACCCGCGCCTTGGGCGTACCGACCCGTCGCGTCGATAATCGATAGAAGGTCACGGCCGCAAACAAACACAAAAGCCAGAAAAACAAATTATCCATCCGAACCCGCCTGTTTCATGAAAAACACGCAACCCTTTTAGGGTCAAGTCATGGTGGCGGCAGTCAGCCTGGCACAGCGGACTAGCCGTTTCTAATCGCTCGAGGGCGCAAACCAAAACGCCTCCTGCTCGGCACAAAGAGTTTCACGACAGCTAGAATTGTCGGTCCGTTCACCGGCGGTATTTAAAACTTGCAGTTTACAAGGGTACCAGGCTTTACACCGCAATAGAATGACCGAATCCGCCATACTTTGTACAATATTGTTATTTATTGACTAGGGATGATTCCCAAGAATTCGCTCAAAACCCGGCCGGCGGCCGCTTTCAATGATACAACTCCCTGTCCAAGCTATACTTATCCGCTCTTGACGGATCCGAGAAGTTCTAGGCATTGGACTTGCTTATGGTTGAGTCAGTGGCGCCATTTACCGTGAAACACACTCTCGAACAGGGCGTCAAGCATGGGAAATTGAGCGTCGGAATCGTGATGCGATCATTCCTTTCGTCGAGTGCCGTTGAGTAGGACAGCAGGAATTTGAAAAATTAAAGGAGCTTAGAGCGATGATTGAACCCGACCAGTTGACCGATCCTGAACGAAAATTGTGGGCCCACGTGCTGCTGCAAGCGCTAGCGGATCTTGGCAATCACGATCCCATCGCGCGACCTGCGCGGCATTGGTTTACTTCTAGGGATGATTCCATCGGAAGCTTTATTTGGATCTGCCATCATTTGTCGATGGATCCGGCTGCCGTGCGCCAACGCGTTCTGAGAGATGCGAATCAAAAGATTCGCGAATCGATTGCTGCCCGGGCCCAAGCGACCAATCGCGCCGCGTAAGCAAAAGATTGCTTCACAGCCGAGTCGCACAGGCTTTGGAGGCTTTCACCGGTGGCCGATGTCTCCGGCTTCAGCGAGCACGATAGGGTGTCCAACCTTATCGCGAATCGTTGAGTCAACCGAACGACTCTTGGCTTCACCACGCTAGGTAAATAAGTTAGTCGGCCACTTGCGTAGATTGCGCCCGCGGCGCCATGCTCTTCATTTATCAAATTTCATGTCCCGAGCGAACCGAATCCTGGGCGCGAAAATTTCGCTTATTCGCGCTCAGCCTCAAATTCCACAACGGTCGAGATCGGGGCAAACTTGATTTCTAGATCCCGCTAGGATTGTCAAAACAACTCCATTGCGCTAACTCGGATTGGCAATGTATCTCAGCGGATTCGGCGTTTCATATGCACCCGAGGGGAACCTATGAGCCAGGATTTCGTCACCAATCACGAAATCATAATGGCGGCGCGGCGCAATCTTACGGACAATGTGTGGCACTACTTAACCGGCGGCGCCGAGTCCGAAACCACCATGCGGCGCAACCGCTTCGGCTTGGATAGCCTCGCCTTTCGTCCACGCGTGCTGGTCGACGTGTTCAAGATCGACACCGGCGCGACATTTCTCGGACAGAAACTTAAGATCCCCGTCATGCTCGCGCCAATCGGTTCTCTGCAATCGATCACGCCCGCCGGAGGCGTCGCCGTCGCCAAGGCCGCCGAAGAATTCGGCACGGTGAATTTCGTTAGCTCGGTGACTCAACCGAGTCTCGAAGAGATCGCCTGGGCCAGCCGTAACCCAAAAATTTTTCAGCTCTACGTGCAGGGAGACCTAAAGTGGGTCGAAAATGTTCTGACGCGCGTCAAGCAGTCCGGCTACGCGGCTCTCTGTTTGACCGTCGATACGGCGCGCTATGGCCATCGCGAGCGGCAGATGATGGACCGCTGGCTGCCGCCCAGCCGGCGCGGTGCCGGCTACGAATATCGCGCCGGCCTCACCTGGGAAATCATGGACGCAATCAAGGCGCTGGCTGGGCTGCCTTTCGTTCTCAAAGGCGTGGCCACGGCTGAAGACGCGGCCCTAGCCGTCGAGCATGGCGTCGCCGCGGTCTATATTTCCAATCATGGCGGGCGCCAGCTCGATTTTGGCCGGGCAACTATAGCGATGCTCCCGGAGATCGTCGCCGCCGTCGGCGGCAAGGCCGAGATCGTACTCGACGGCGGCATCGTGCGCGGCACCGACGTGCTCAAGGCGATTGCGCTCGGCGCGCGCGCCGTGGCCATCGGCAAGCTCCAGGGCTGGGGACTCGCAGCGGCCGGTCAAACCGGCTTGGTGCGGGTTTTGGAAATACTCGAAGGCGAGATTGTAACCGCCATGGGTTTGCTCGGCGTCACGCGGCTTGACCAATTGACGTCGGCCTATCTGTGCAACGTGCAACCTCTAGCTCCGACCCATGAAATGAGCGCCTTCCCGCATGTGCCCGGCGGCCGCCTGCTATAGAGCCAGACGAACAGCCGAAGTTTGCTCAGCGCCCGGCGACAAAGTCTAGACCGCTATTTTTGCTTAACCTTGGCCAAAATTTCGTCGACCAGTTTTCGCAGCGGCTTGACATCTTCGTATTGCGGCAGGCTGGACAAGAGATACCTGCCCCCCTCCTTCGGCACCTGTTCATCCCGGTAGCGAATCATATCCTTGGGAATATCGGTGCGAAACGAATTTCGCCCGGTGAGTTTCTGCCAAGTGAGTTGGCCGTCGCGTGACAGAAACCAGTTGATGTAAACCTTGGTCGCGTTGGGATGGGGACCGTTTTTAAAAGCGACGATATGTCCCGACCCGGTACTGATCGTGTCGCCCTCTTTCTCGCTGAAAATCTGCCTAACCGGCAACCCTTGTTTGCGCGCGTTTTCGGTGTTCTCGAACTTCGCGAGCACATGCATGTAATATTTTCCGGAGCCGACCCAGTCCATCATCTGATGCTCGTCGGCGGCGAAAGTTATTTGCGTCTCGGTGAGCAGCCGCGTGATGTACTTCGGGCCGAGATCGGGACTGTAGTATATAAATCTCCAATTGCCGATATTGCCAGCCGAATTCGGATCGGTCATGACCAACTTGCCGCGATATTTGGGCGCGAGCAGGTCCCACCAAGAGTCGATTTCGCCGAGTTTGATAAAATTGGTATTGATCGCGCCGATGCCCGAGCCTGCATCCCCCTGGGCCATAAAAACATACTTCCCTTCGGGATCGGAGTAGAGATGCTTCTTTGACCACCATTTCGCCGGATCGACGACGTCGGGAAGAATCAACTGGGGGGGGATCGGCTGCAACAAACCGCCCTTGTAATAGACCAACACCATGGTACCGCCGCCGCCAATGCTCAAATCAACGAGATGTTTATCGGCACGGCGCTCGGCCATGATTTTTTTCGCCAGGTTGCTTCCCGAACCGCCGACGAAATTGATTTTAATCTTCGGATAGGCGTCCTTAAACGCAAGTATCGCCCTGCCCACGCCGGCACGAGACTGACCGTAGATCGTCACCTCGCCTTCCTTTTCAGCCGCGGATACGGTCTTGTCCCAATCCTGCTTCCAATCGCCGTAAACCGATGCCGCAAGAGTGACGTTAACCACCAATACCGCAAATAAATTTGCCGTGAGTGAAATTTTCACCGGACACCACCTTTCATGTTTTTACCGCACTCGGCCAAAGTAGCCGCTCTTTTGCTGATAGCCGCGTAAAGCTTTACGGTCAATAGCGCGGCCAATTTCGTGCTGAGTAGTCGCCCTCGCCGGCTGGACAAACTTATTCTGGGATTGAGAGCTCTGCGCCTGCGCCAATACCAACGTCGAGTTCCATACTCGAAACGAGTCGCGGCGCAAGAACTAATCTCGATGAGTTGAAAAATGCGTCGGCATGACAGCGAGAGCGGGCCGATCGTAGAGTTCTCGCACGCCCATCATGCTCGCTTAATGCGGGAATCGCCGCGATTGCAACCGCCCGTAGACGAGTTTCAATAACCGTGGTGCCCGGAGCCGGACTCGAACCGGCACAGACCTTTCGGTCCGAGGGATTTTAAGTCCCTTGTGTCTACCTATTCCACCATCCGGGCATGATCAGGTGAAACGTGAGACGTTAGGTGTCATGGTTTACCCATCGACCCCTAACGCCTCACCTTTACGCGATACTGAAAGGTAGCTTACATCGGTTGGAAGTGTTTTCAAACAAACAAAGGCGCCAGCACGAGTGTGATCGTCGCGAGAAGCTTGATCAAAACGTGCAAGCTCGGGCCCGCAGTGTCTTTGAATGGGTCGCCGACGGTGTCGCCGACCACCGCGGCTTTGTGCGTCTCGGAACCCTTGCCGCCGTAAGCGCCGGACTCGATATATTTTTTGGCATTGTCCCATGCTCCACCGCTGTTATTTAAGAATGTGGCCATCAAAATGCCGGCAATGGTGCCGACCATGAGTAGAGCCGCGACCGCCTCGGCGCCGACACCGAACATGCGAAAGATCAGGCCGACGGCGACGGGTGTACCGACAGCAATAATGCCGGGCAGTATCATCTCTCTCAGCGCGCCGACGGTGACGATGTCGACACAACGCGCGTAGTCCGGCTTAACTGTTCCCTGGAGAATTCCGGCATTTTCCTTGAACTGCCGCCTGACCTCGTTGATGACAACGTAGGCGGCCTTGCCCACCGCGCGGATCGCCAGCGCGGAAAATAGAAAAACCAATGTCGCACCCAACAGCCCACCGACAAAAATTTCAGGCTTGGCGATATTGACCGATTCGAGCTTCGCGCCGTAATGAGCGACTTCGTCCAGGTAAGCAGAGAAAAGCAAAAACGCGGCGAGCGCCGCCGAACCGATGGCATAACCTTTAGTGAGAGCCTTGGTGGTATTACCGACCGCGTCGAGGCGGTCGGTCTTCTGGCGCACCTCCTCGGGTTGCCCGCTCATTTCGATAATTCCGCCGGCGTTATCGGTGATCGGCCCGAAGGTATCCATTGCCAAGATGTATGCCGCGGTTCCCAACATACCCATGGTCGCCACCGCAGTGCCGAACAAACCCGCGTTGGGGACGCCGCTCGCTTTTCCGAGATAATAGGCGCTGAGAATCGCGATCGAAATCACGATCACAGGGGGAAACGTACATTCGAGCCCGACCGCGATACCCGTAATAATATTGGTCGCTGGACCTGTCTGCGATGCTTCGGCGATCTCTCTCACCGGACGGTATTTGTATTCGGTGTAGTACTGCGTGATGTAAACAAACGCCTGCGCCATCGAGATGCCGATGACACCACACAGGAAGAAATAGAACCACGCAGAGGTCGCCTCCGGATGGGCGACGGGATCCACGGCGAGCAGCCATTTAGCTGCAAAGAAAAAGCCGACGATGGCAAGGACGCTGGTGACATAATAGCCGCGGTTGAGCGCGTGCATCGGGTCTTCGTCTTCCCGGCATTTAACGATCATGACGCCCACGATCGAAGCCAACAGTCCGAAGGCGCGCGCGACGAGCGGAAAGAGAATGCCCTTGAGGCCAAAGAACGGATAGAGACCGACGCCGAGAATCATCGCGCCGATATTTTCTGCCGCAGTCGATTCAAACAAATCCGCGCCACGGCCAGCGCAATCGCCGACATTATCGCCGACAAGATCGGCGATAACCGCTGGATTGCGCGGATCGTCTTCGGGGATACCGGCTTCGACCTTGCCGACGAGATCGGCGCCAACATCCGCGGCTTTGGTATAGATACCGCCGCCGAGCTGGGCAAAGAGCGCGACGAAGGAGGCGCCAAAGCCATAGCCGACGATCGTAAACGGAATCTTTCGCGGATCGTGTCCGAGCGTTTCCAATAAAGCGTATAATCCGCCCACACCGAGCAAGCTCATCGCGACGACAAACAAGCCGGACACAGCGCCGCCGCGCATCGCTATTTGCAAGCCCTCGTTGAGGCTCGATCGCACGGCGGCAGCGGTCCGTATGTTTGCCCGAATCGAGACCCACATGCCGACGTAACCGGCGGTCACGGAACAAGCCGCTCCCAAGACGAAAGAAAAGGTTGTCCAGAAGGCCATCTGCACCGGTGGCACGGGATCGGCCGGGCTCGGAGTGCGCGCATAGGCGTAGAGGACAAAGATGAACGCCGCCAAAACCGCAGCGAGACTTATGATCGTTCGATTTTGCCGCGACAAGAAGGCCTCGGCTCCTTCTTTAATCGCGTTAGAAATCTCCTGCATCTTTGGCGTGCCGGTGTCGTGTTTAAGCACGTAGCGGGCCAAATAGACCGCAAAGACCAACGACAGGCAGCTAATCGCAATTACAAACGAGATCATTACTCCTCCTCATCCCTGATACCTATTAATCATTCGGGTCTGCGCCATATATACGCGATACCTATACTGAGGATGTAAAGCAGCAGCATCGGCACCGCGAGAAGACTTTGATTGATCACGTCGGGGGTCGGCGTCAAAATTGCCGCGATAATGAAAATAGCGACGATCGCGTAACGAAACGACCGAAGCATCAATCGATAGTCCCAGATGCCGACTCGCACCAGGAAAAAAGTGAAAACGGGCAATTCGAATGTCGCTCCAAAAGCCAAAACCATGCGAAAGAAAAAAGTAAAATATTCGCCAATCCGAATCGCTGGACTGACCCCCATGCTCTCGTACTGCTCGATAAAATACTTAAACGCGACCGGCAAGACGAAACGATAACAAAAATAAGCGCCAGACACGAAAAATAACGTGGCGCACAAGACAAACGGTAAAACCCATTTCTGCTCGCTGCCCGAAAGGCCCGGCGCAACGAAGCCCCAGATCTGATAGAAAATCACCGGGCATGAAAAAAGCACACCGGCAGCGAGGGCGACTTTTATTTCAACAAAAAATGCTTCAGTAACACTGGTGCCGATGAGATTTTGACCTGGCTGCAAGTTCTGCCGCAGCGGCGCCACCACAAAACCGAAAATCGCATCGGAAAAAAAATAGCTAATGCCCGCGGCGAGGACAACGGCCAAAACCGATTTTAGAACGCACCAACGGAGCTCCTCGAGATGCTCCGTCAGCGTCATATTTGAATCCCTCGCCAAAATCCACTACCACAAACCAAAATCACAAAAAAGGGGAAGGATACGATCCCTTCCCCTTTCCGGTTGGCAAAAAACCACCTAGGTCAGATCAATGGACCTTTACTTGGTTTTCGCGTCCTCTTTCTTTTCTTCGGCCTTTTCCGGCTCCGGAGCCGCATCCTTCATAGCCTCATCCGGTTTTTGCTCAGCCGCAGGAGCAGCAGACTCGGCAGGCGCCGCAGGTGCCGGTGGTGGAGGCGGAGCTGGCTCTTCCTTCTTACCGCATCCGACAAAGGTCAGAGTAAAAGCGAAGAGGGTAATTGCCGACAACGAAACGAATTTTTTTCCCATCATTGATTCACCTCCTTTCCCGTCACACTTCTAAAAAAGCCCCATCTGTTGACCCATTGATATCGCATAAGTTGTTAGGATATTCAAGTGTACTATGCACCATGATCGGCCATTGCGCAATTTTCAACACAGAGATCACGGTTCAAAACAAATGACCTTGCGGCAATGGTCCCAGCGAATTTCTTTAAACGTGGTTATGAAATGTGAAACGAGTATCTGCACTGGCCAAACCATCCGAGCCGCCAAAAGCCAAAGTCAGCGTTCCTGCCGGCACAAACCGAGCACCCATTGAACCTACCGGGGAGCCGGGGCTGCGGCTTGGAGACTGCTCACAGAGCAGAACGCTTGGATTCAGGGAAAACTAACACCGAATGTTCATAACTTGTTGATAACTTAAGCCGCGCATGGGCCAGAAGGCCAAAATTAGCGGAGCCGAGCGAATTGCTTAATTTCTCAGCGCTATTCTATAATAACTTTCAACTAGTTGGCAGAATTTCTAAAATATTTAAAAAATACCATAACGAATGATCGTGGGGATTTTGACCGGTCGCGGCACCAACATCAATCGAACCTGCTTTGTGCACGCCAGCTAAGGGGGGAATCCGACGTGAAAGTAAAGTCCTTGCCCTGGAGGATAGGATACCAAACTGCCGGTTTTGGACAGGCTACGCGTGGGTAGGTGCCAGCGCTAATGGGTTCTTAGGGATTGTCTAGGCTGCGCAGGGTTGAAGCACTCGTTGACTCCACCGGAAGGCAATGGTAAAAATCGTTAAAGTTAAACTTGGAGGAATTCCTTGGTCATACATACTTCGGCCATCAAGAGACACCGTCAAAACCTAAAAAATCGGGTACGCAATATCGAGACGAAATCAAAGCTTAGAACTTTGATCAAAAGAGCACGCCAAGCGATTGAGGTCAAAAATCAAGAAGCTGCTGCAAACCAAATCCGCGCCGTAAACAAAGCCTTAGGATCTGCCGTTAGCAAAGGCATCATCAAAAGCAACACCGCGTCGCGCTGGTTATCCCGTCTCTCCCGTTCCGCGTCACAGCTTTCCAAAGCTGGTTGATTTTTGTTGAATATCGCCGGTCAGCTTGGCTGAGAGACCAACCGAAACCAGAACGAATTCGCTCTCAAAACATTTCCATGACCCGCTCGTGAAGTTCTTTCGCAAAGCGCTCCATCAGATCGTTGCGAACCGCCCGTCGCTGGATTTCCGTCAGTTGAATATCGGTCATCCGCCGCACATCCGACGCGTTTAATGTTCCGGTAAGAAACTCCGACGAGGTCGTCACCACCGCCGCGCGGGACCCAGCTTGCACGTCGCTTAAGCGCACGCCTTGCCCCCTCCACAAGATCTCATTGGGCTCCCGGCGCCGTAGTGTTACGTCCAATGTGAGCACCGATTCGTACTGCAACACTTCGTCTTTTCGGTTGACCGAAGCGGTCCTTTGCTCAAGCGATCGAACCACGCCGCTTAAAATCAGGTCAGCCTGCTCGGGTTGCTCGACGACCTTAAGGCGGCCACGGCGATAGAATTCTCCCCGCAGCGCCGACGTGAGCTCTTTGTCCATTCCGACATCGCGGCTGCGATTGACGAAGGGTTCCACATATACGGTCCGGGCGTCCTTGGGTAAGAGCGAACTCTCCCCGGCGAATTGGTAGCCGCATCCACCGAGGGCCGGCAGCAATATCGCCACAACGAGATAATTCCACCAACGCCGCCGGAGCCCATCGCGATCGTGCATTGTCTTAGCTCTCCACAACGATATTCACTAAGCGGCGCGGTACATAGACTACGCGCTGAACCTTTTTACCGAGTAGCAACCCGGCGACCTTGGGATCGGCCAGGGCGTCGGTCTCGATCCGCTCTTGTGCTACGTCCGCTGGGACCGTGATTTTACCCCTTACTTTTCCATTGACCTGAACGACGATCAACAATCGTTCTTCCTCGAGCGCGTCCCCGGAGTAACTCGGCCACGCCACCTGATCCACTCGCTGATCGTAACCAAGCGCTTCCCACAACTCGGTCGCCGCATGGGGAACGAAGGGCGCGAGGAGCAACACCAAGGTCTCTAACCCCTGCCTTCTCACCTCTGCGGCCGCGCTCGAATCGGCGCTTTGCTGCGAGGCGGCGCTCAAGGCATTGAACAGCTCCATGATCGCGGCAATGGCGGTATTGAAGTGGAACCGCCCGTCGATGTCGTCGGAGACTTTTTTGATGGTTCGGTGAATCGTGCGGCGCAGATCGCGCAGATCGGCAGATAGCTCCGTCGCGCCGGCCGCCGGCCGACCCTGTGACCACAGGCCGCGCTGATGATAAATCAACCGCCACAGCCGGGACAAAAACCGGTAGGCGCCCTCGACGCCTTGATCGCTCCATTCCAAATCTTTTTCTGGCGGCGCCGCGAAAAGGGTAAATAGGCGGGCCGTATCAGCGCCGTAGCGATTCACCAGATCTTCCGGATCGATAATGTTACGCTTCGACTTGGACATCTTTTCGACTCGGCCGGTGATTACCGGGCGGCCGCACTTGGCGCATTCCCAACTGTCCTTCTCCGAACCTGTCAGATCGCCGGGAAAAAGCCAGCCATGCTCGCTGCAGCGATAGGTTTCTTTCGATACCATTCCTTGGGTGAGCAGATTGGTGAACGGTTCGTCGATCTCGGCGAGTCTCAAATCGCGCAGCGCTTTGGTAAAGAAGCGCGCATAGAGCAAATGCAGCACAGCATGCTCGACACCGCCGATATACTGATCCACGGCCATCCAGTAGTGCGCTTTCTCAGAGTCGAACGGCGCGCCGTCGAAACCGGCGGAAGTGTAACGGAGAAAATACCACGACGAATCGACAAAAGTGTCCATGGTATCGGTCTCGCGCCGAGCTGCGGTGCCGCATTTTGGACAGGCAACTTGCAGGAAAAGCTTGCTTTCGCCCAATGGCGAGCTGCCCTTGCCGCTAATCGGTACTTCCTTAGGCAACTCCACCGGCAAATCATTTTCCGGCACCGGCACGGTGCCACAGCGGTCGCAATAGATGATCGGAATCGGCGTGCCCCAATAACGCTGTCGGGAAACTCCCCAATCGCGCAAACGGTATCTAATCGCTTTTTTGCCCCAGCCCTGAGCTTCGGCATGAGCGGCAATTTTTTCCTTGCCGTCTAGGTTCGCCAGGCCGGAAAATTCAGCGCTATCGGCCATCACACCTTCATCGACATAAGCTTCGGCTAGCAATTCGGCGCTAAGAGATCGGTCCCGCGGTTGAATCACGACGCGAATCGGCAGACCGTACTTTTTGGCGAATTCGAAATCCCGTTGGTCATGGGCGGGCACCGCCATCACCGCACCAGTACCGTACTCCATCAAGACAAAATTCGCCAAGTAAATCGGAATTGCCTCACGGGTAAACGGATTGCGGCAGTAGGCGCCGGTAAAAACACCCTCTTTCTCGGTCTCTTCGTCGCCCCGTTTGGCCTGGCTGATTTTTTTAAATTGGTCTATGAATTTTTCGACCGCCTGCTGCTGCGTCGTGCCGCGCGCAAGTGTGAGCGCCAGCGGATGCTCTACCGCTAAAGATACAAAGGTTGCGCCGAAGATTGTGTCCGGCCTGGTGGTAAAAATGCGCAGCGAGCCGTCATGCCCCTGCAGCGGAAAGTCTATTTCCGCGCCGATCGACTTGCCGATCCAGTTGCGCTGCATGGTAACGACTTTTTCAGGCCAACCGCTGAGCTTGTCCAAATCCTGGAGAAGTTCTTCAGCATAATCCGTGATCCGGAAGAACCACTGCTCCAGCTCCTTTTGTACGACCGCAGAATCGCAGCGCCAGCAGGCACCGTCGACCACCTGCTCATTGGCCAGGACCGTTTCGCAGGACGGACACCAGTTGACGAAGGAATTTTTTTTGTAAGCCAGTCCCTTTTTGAAAAACTGCAGAAAGATCCATTGATTCCAACGGTAATATTCCGGTTGGCAAGTGGCCACCTCGCGCGCCCAATCGTAGGAAAGACCCATACGTTTGAGCTGGGTCTTCATGTAGAGAATATTTTCCTCTGTCCAAGCTTGGGGATGCACGCCACGCTCAATGGCAGCGTTCTCCGCGGGCAAGCCGAAGGCGTCCCAGCCCATCGGATGGAGCACATTGAAGCCGCGCATGCGCTTGTAGCGCGCCACCACGTCGCCGATGGAATAATTGCGCACATGGCCCATGTGAATGCGCCCCGATGGATAGGGGAACATTTCCAAGACGTAGTACTTTGGCTTTGACGCATCTTCCACGACGTCGAACGATCGATCTTCCGCCCAGATTCGTTGCCACTTCTCTTCGATAGCTTTGGCTTGATAGCGCTCTTCCATGGAATTTAAATCACTGATTTTTTCAAATTTTGCGATTGCAGGATTTGATCCAGCACTCCGTTAATAAATTTGGCAGACTCCTCATTGCCGAAGCGCTTGGCGATCTCGATGGCCTCATCGAAGCTCACCGAAGAAGGAATATCTGGGCAATGGATCAACTCGTAGGCTGCCATGCGCAGGATCACCAAGTCCACCTTGGCCAAGCGGGCAAGCTTCCAGTTGTCGGTGCACGCCTCGATCATCCGGTCGATCTCTGCATGTTGACTGACGACACCCGAGACCAGGCGGCGGGCGAACTCTTTGGCCTGCGCGTTACCTTCAAAATGGCGCAAAAAAAGTTCCACCGCGCCCACCGACGGATCGCCGGTGATTTCGATTTGGTACAACGCCTGCAAGGCTAACTCTCGCCCCTTTCGGCGCGTGCCCTTGACTGCGTGGACCACAGTCGATTCCTGGTGATTTTCTGACAATGAATACTCTGCGATTTATTTGCGGCGCCGCATGCAATCGCGCTATGGCAGTTGCCGAATGACATGCGCCATTTCGACGGCCGTCAGCAGCGCCTCATAGCCCTTATTGGCGTCCTTGGCACCGGCCCGCTCCATGGCCTGCTGCACGTCGTCGGTGGTCAACACGCCGAACCCGATCGGGATTTTGTAAGTCCGCACGGCGTCGCCGATGCCGCGCGTTACCGCGTCGCAAACGTAGTCAAAATGCGGCGTGTCGCCGCGGATCACCGCGCCGAGACAAACCAGCGCGTCGTATTTGCCGCTCGCCGCCATCTTTTCCACGATTAGGGAAATTTCAAAAGCACCGGGGACGCGCACGATGGTCAGCTTGTCGTCTTCGCCGCCGTGGCTCTTGAAACCGTCGATCGCGCCATCGAGAAGCTTTTCGGTGATAAAATTGTTGAACCGGCTGCAGACGATGCCGATTTTTAGCCCCTGGGCGTCATTCTTCCCCTCGAGAACCTGTGCCATGAATCACTGCGCCGCCCTGAGCGCTTAGCTTTTGGCGGACTTGCCTTCGAGGTTTGACAGCAGATGGCCCAACTTCCTCTGCTTGGTGCGCAGGTAGTGGATGTTGCTCTCCCTCGGCGTCACCTCGAGCGGAACCCGTTCCGCGACCTTTATGCCGTAACCTTCGAGTCCTGTGATCTTGCGTGGATTGTTGGTAAGCAACGCAATCTTTTGCACTTTGAGGTCGCGCAGGATCTGTGCGCTTATGCCGTAATCGCGGAGGTCCTCCTTGAAACCGAGGTCGAGGTTCGCTTCGACCGTATCGCGACCCTGGTCTTGCAGGGCGTAGGCACGAATCTTGTTCGTCAGGCCGATACCGCGCCCTTCCTGATGCATGTAAATAAGCACACCTTTACCCTGCTGATCGATCAACCGTAGCGACTGGCGGATTTGATCACCACAATCGCAGCGCTCCGAGCCGAAGACATCCCCGGTCAAACATTCCGAGTGAACCCGTACCAACACACACTCGGCATTTTCCACATCGCCTTTGACCAACGCCATATGCTCGACGTGATCGACCTCGTTGCGATAGACGATCGCCCGATACATACCGCCGTGAAGCGTCGGAAACTCCTGTTCGGCGACCCGCTGGACCAAACTTTCGCTGCGCAGTCTATAGGCAATTAAGTTCGCCACCGAAATGACCTTAAGGCCCTGCTGATCGGCGAGTCGTTCGAGCGCCGGCAGCAATGCCACTGAACCGTCCTCGTCCAAGATTTGGCAAATCGCCCCAGCCGGCTTGAAACCCGCCAAACGTGCCAAATCCACTGATGCATCGGTCCGCCCTGAACGCGCTAACACTCCGCCGCTACGTGCCTGGAGCGGCTGCACGTGACCGGGGATGACCAGATCTTCGTGCTTAGTTTGGTCCGCGATGACCGTCTTTATCGTATGGGCGCGGCCTTGCGCCGAAACTCCGTGCACGCCTTCCAAACTTATCGAGAAAGACGCGCCGCAAATCAGACCCGCCAGCCGGCTGTTCTCCTCCGGAATCATCGGCATGCCTAGCTCGCGGATCCGTTCATCGGTTAAGGTCACGTAGATTATCCCGCGACCAAAACGCAGCATGTAATTAAGACTCTCCGGGGTCACCTTCTCGGCGGCGACACAAAAGAAACCGTCGCTGTCCGGCGCGTCTTCGTCGACTAAAACAATCACGCGACCGTTACGAATTTCCTCAAGACCTTCTTCGATGGTGGAGATTGGCATGGGCTAGAGCAGGGTTAGTAAACGAATCCTGGTTGGGTTATTTGCGCTGTTTCATGAATCTTCGGACATATTTACCGATTAGATCGGTTTCGATGTTGACTTTATCACCAACCCTGCGACCGCGCAAATTCGTATGACGCAAGGTAAATGGAATGATCGCGACCGAAAACCGGACGGCCGTGCATTGATTCACGGTAAGACTGATGCCGTCGACAGCGACCGACCCCTTCGACACCAATAATCCACCCAAGTGGCCCGGAATAAGGAAGCTCAAGATCGTAAAGTCGCCCTGTTTCTTGATCGCTGCGAGGGTACCGACGCCGTCCACATGACCGGTCACCAGATGGCCGCCAAGCCGTTCTTGCAGGCGCATCGGTTGCTCGAGGTTAACCAGGCTGCCGGCATTCAGGCTTGCCAGGTTGGTCCGGCCAAGAGTTTCCGGCGAAACATCCACGGTGAACGCACTCTTGTGCTTCTTGACGACAGTCAAGCACGCACCGTTGACGGCAATGCTGGCGCCGAGCGGCATCGACCGAACCGTTAGTTTGGTCTTGATCGTCAATACCGCCGCGCCTTTTTTCCTCTTCAGCGCGCTGATGACACCGATATCTTCAATCAATCCGGTAAACATATGCCCAGCTCAATCATGAATTTTCGTCGACGGCATCGCTCGCGCTCCGCGCCTACAGATAACCGGTCATCAACAAGTCGCCGCCGGATCGGGTAAAACGGCAATTTTTGACAACGATCGCTTGTTTGACCCGCCGTAGCCCCAATCCATCGATCATCGGCCGGCCGTCGCCACCGAGAATTTTGGGCGCATAGAAAAACAAGACTTTGTCGACAATCTTTGCCTTGAGGGCGGAGGCCGCGATAGTTCCGCCGCCTTCGATCAAAATGCAGACCACACCCAAACTCGCCAGTCTTCTCAGCAACGGCCGCCACGCCACTTGCCCGCGCTTGAGCGGCAGGCGCCACACCTGCGCGCCGAGCGCTTTGACGGCTTGTTCCTTGGGCGTAGAAGCACGCGCGCCCGCCGCGACAATCGTCTTTTGCACGTCCGCTTGATGAAGCACCTGGGCCGCGAGCGAGATGCGCAGGCGACTATCCAAGATTACCCGCCGGGGATTGCGACCGCCGGCGATTCGACAAGTCAATTGCGGGTCATCCGCTCGCAGCGTGCCGGAGCCAACCAAAACGGCGTCGACTTCGTTGCGCAGCCGATGCACGGCACGGCGCGACCGTTCACCGCTGATCCAGTGCGAATCTCCGTTCGCCGTGGCAATCCGCCCGTCCAGCGACGCCGCCAATTTGAGCGTCACGAACGGCATACGCCGGGTGATGAATTTCGCAAATTCCTCGATCAATTCGCGACATTGTTCTTCAAGCACGCCGACACGAACCTTGACGCCCGCTCGGCGCAGCTGGCGAATGCCGCGCCCCGCGACCAGAGGGTTGGGATCCCTCGTCCCGCACACAACTTCGGCGATGCCGGCGCGAATGACCGCGGCCGCGCAGGGCGGCGTGCGGCCATGATGGCTGCACGGTTCGAGAGTGAGGTACAGTGTTGCGCCTCGAGCCTTCGCTCCGGCGCCCTTGAGCGCGATGATTTCGGCATGGTCGCCGCCAGCGAATCGATGGTAGCCGCTGCCGACGATCTTGCCGGCGCGTACGATTACGGCGCCGACCATCGGGTTGGGGCTGGTTCGGCCCGCCGCTCGCCTGGCTAGCCGGCAGGCAATGCGGAGATAATATTCGTCTTGGGCGTCGCGGCGAGACTCAGCCAACGATGCTATTCCCGTTTCTGCCGCAGCTCGGCGACCTTGGCCGAGGGCGCGCCCTTGCGCTCTTTAAGCAGCTCTTCAAGCTCGACCATGAACTCGCTAATGTCTTTGAACGAACGGTAAACCGAAGCGAATCGCACGTACGCGACCGGATCGGTGTCATGCAGCTCGCGCATGAGGGTTTCACCGATCACCGAGCTCGCGATCTCCTTCTCGCCGCGCTCCTGCACCGACCGCTCGATGTGATCGGCGATTGCTTCGATGGTGTTGATGCTCACCGGCCGCTTTTCGCAAGCGCGCTTCAGGCCGTTGATGATCTTCATCCGGTCGTAACTCTCGCGCCGCCCGTCCTTTTTAACCACCATAGGCATCATCTCCTCGACCCGTTCGTAGGTCGTGAAGCGGCGGGTGCAGCGCTCGCATTCGCGCCGGCGCCGGATCATGTTGCTGTCCTTGCTCAAGCGCGAATCGATGACGCGATTTTGGGTTTCGTGGCAAAAGGGACACTTCATAACAAATTTCGTACCTACCGGAGCGTCATTCGAAAACGGCGATCGGCAAATCCCAAATTAGTCCTTCCCCAGCCGGTGGGGGTAGACCGGGAATTGCTTGCACAGCGCGCCGACCTCATCGGCGATGGCGCGAAGCGCCGCATCGTCAGCCACATGATTGAGCGCGCGGGCGATGAAGTCCGCGATCGCCGCCATTTCATCTTCTTTCATCCCGCGCGTCGTCACCGCCGGCGTGCCGATGCGAATGCCGCTGGTCACGAACGGCGAGCGGGTGTCGAACGGCACGGCGTTGCGATTAACCGTGATGCACGCCTTATCCAAAGTCTCCTGCGCCGCTTTACCGGTGAGCTCGGATTTGCGTAGATCGACGAGCATCAAATGATTGTCGGTGCCGTCGGAGGTCAGGCGAAACCCCTTGTCCATTAATCCATGAGCGAGTGTTTGCGCATTTTTCACAATCTGCCGCTGGTAATCCTTGAAATCGGCGTGTAAGGCCTCTTTGAGCGCTACGGCTTTGGCTGCGATTACATGCATCAACGGCCCGCCCTGCATACCGGGAAAGACCTTGCTGTCGATCCCTTTGGCGTGCTCCGCTTTGCACAGCACCATGCCGCCGCGCGGGCCGCGCAAAGTCTTATGTGTGGTCGTGGTCACAAAATCCGCGTAGGGCACCGGGCTCGGATGCAGTCCGGCCGCCACCAAACCGGCGATATGGGCCATGTCGACCATGAGCAGGGCGCCAACTTCATCGGCGATCCGGCGAAATCGCGCATAATCGATGATCCGCGGATAGGCGCTGGCACCGGCAACGATCAATTTGGGCCGGTGTTCCTTCGCCAATCGATCGAGTTCATCGTAATCGATGGTTTCGGTTTTTTCAGCGACACCGTAAGGAATGACTTTGTAAATAAATCCGGAAAAGTTCACCGGACTGCCCATCGACAGATGGCCGCCATGGGCGAGATTCATGCCGAGATAGGTATCGCCGGGCTTCAAAACGGACAGGTAAACCGTCATGTTCGCCTGTGACCCGGAATGAGGTTGCACGTTGGCGTGATCGGCGCCGAAAAGCTCTTTGGCCCGGGCAATCGCCAGCGACTCGACGACGTCGACACATTCGCAGCCGCCGTAGTATCGCTTGCCGGGATAGCCCTCGGCGTATTTGTTGGTCATTACGCTGCCCTGCGCCTCCAGGACCGCTTCGCTCACCACGTTTTCCGAAGCGATCAGCTCGAGGTTGCCCTCCAGCCGGCGAGTCTCATTTTGAATCGCCGCGAACACCTCGGCATCGGTTTTTTCCAGAAATGTCATCTCAGATCCTTCGTTCGGTTACTTTTTCTGCGCTTCGTCTGGGAGCCGAACGCCGAGATGGGCTTCGACTTGGTTGATCTTATCGATGCGGCGCTGATGCCGCCCCCCGGCAAACGGCGTCACTAACCAAGCCTCGATAATTTGCCGCGCTAAAGCCTTGTCCGTCTTGGCCCCGCTTAGGACCAGGATGTTAGAGTCGTTGTGTTCTCGGCTCGAGCGCGCGCCATCGACATCTTGGACCAGAGCAGCGCGCACCCGGGGGAATTTGTTGGCGATGATCGACATTCCGATCCCGCTCGTGCAAATCAGCACACCGCGCTCGGCTTGACCAGAGGAGACCGACAGGGACACCTCCTTGCCGAAGTCCGGATAGTCCACCGATTCCCGCCCATGGGTGCCGAAGTCGCGCACCTCGACCCCCATGGAGTTCAGCTCGTTGAGTAAAAAGTCTTTAAGGTCGACGCCGCCGTGGTCGCAGCCGAAAGCGATCATTTTCTCCATCAACCAACTCGCCAACTTCGTTTGGCAAAATCGCGCCGGAAATAAAAGAAAATCGCAGGGCCATGGTCGCGACCATCGCTCCCCTGCGATCTGCGAAGTTTTTTGGGGTCGAAGTTTGGCAACCAAACTAACTGCCCCACTCTTATGCAAGGCCGCGGGAAATCTTAGCGATGGGCCTCGATATAGGAAATAACATCCTGGACGGTCTTGATCTTTTCCGCGTCCTCGTCCGAGATCTCCATTTCATATTCTTCTTCCAGTGCCATCACCAATTCGACAATGTCAAGCGAGTCGGCCCCCAGATCCTCGATAAAGGAGGCTTCCGGTGTTACTTCCTCCGCACTTACTCCGAGTTGCTCGCACACGATTTCTTTCACTCTGGCCTGAACAGATGCCGCCATCTTCACGTACCTCCTGCTACAAATTCCTCACATGTACAGCCCGCCGTTAATACTAAACACCTGACCGGTTAAATATCCCGCTCCCGCCCCAGCCAGAAATACAATCATCTCGGCAACTTCAGCGCAAGTGCCGAAGCGGCCGACGGGAATTGCCTTAAGAAATTCCTCGCGCAGCTTTTCCGGCAGCTTCGCCGTCATGTCCGATTCGATGAAGCCCGGGGCTACCGCGTTAACCGTCACCCCGCGCGCGGCGACTTCTCGCGCAACCGCTTTGGTAAAACCGATGATCCCCGCCTTCGAGGCAGCGTAGAGAGCCTGCCCGACGTTACCCATCTGCCCCACCACCGATGAGAGATTTATGATCCGCCCATAACGCTGGCGGATCATGTAACGGGATACGACTTTTGTGCAGAGGACCGTACCTTTGAGATTGGTACCGATAACTTGGTCCCAATCCGCCGGCTTCATGCGTATCAACAGATTATCGGAAGTTACGCCAGCATTGTTGACGAGAATATCAATTTTTTTGTGGGCGTCAACGATTTTTTTCACGGCCACGTCGACTTGCTCTTCCACGACGATGTCAAAGGGAAGAAGCTCGCCCTGTCCCCCCAGGGCCACGATCGCCGCCAAGGACTCTTCGGCGGCGCCCTGATTACCCCGGTAATTAACAATAACGTAAGCACCGGCTTGCCCGAACGCTAGGGCAATCGCCCGGCCAATGCCTCTGCTGGCTCCGGTGACCAAGGCAATTTGACCTTCGAGCCTCATAGGTTTAAGCCACCGCCAGCTTCGTTAGATCTTGCGGCGTTTCGAAGTTATCCACTTCCATGGTCAGCGCGATGCGCTTGATCAGCCCTTTGAGCACTTTGCCCGGACCGATTTCTACCGTGCTGCGGCAACCCAAGGAGGCCAGCCTGCGCACCGACTCCTCCCAGCGAACCGGACAAACCGCCTGTTCTATTAATAAACTCTTGACGCGCTCGGTGTCGAAATTGACGTCGGCTTCGACGTTCGTGACCACACCGACGTTAAAAGGATGGATTGAAATCTTACCCAACGCTATTTTCAAGCCGTCTGCGGCCGGCTGCATGAGCTGGCAGTGGAACGGCGCGCTGACCGGCAGATCCAACACACGCTTGGCGCCTCGCTCCCGAGCCAGAACCATCGCTCGCGCGACGGCGTCCTTCACCCCAGCGATAACGACCTGCCCGCCACCGTTAAAATTGGCCGGCGATACCACATCCCCCTGACCCGCCTCGGCACAGAGGTTGACTACCGCGTCCATATCCAGACCGAGCACCACTGCCATCGCGCCTTGGCCAGCTGGAACCGCCTGCTGCATCAAACAGCCGCGCTCGCGCACGACTTGCACCGCATCACGGAACTCGAGCGCCCCGACGGCGACCAACGCGCTATATTCACCGAGGCTGTGCCCGCCAACAAATGCCGGACGCAATGGCGTTTCCGCCTCCAACACGCGCAAGGCGGCGATCGACGCGGTAAGAATCGCCGGCTGAGTGTTTTCGGTCAGTTTGAGATCGGCTTCGGGGCCGGCGAAGCAAAGCTCGCTCACAGAGAAACCAAGCGTGTCATCGGCTTCGGCAAAAACCTCCCGGGCTGCGCTGAATTGTGCGCAGAGTTCTTTGCCCATGCCGACATACTGGGAGCCCTGGCCGGGAAAAACGAATGCAACTCGGCTACTCGTCACTCTTCCTCCCCTCCTCCGGCTCGCTTTTGGTTTCAGATTTTTCACCCAGGGATTCGATTTTGGACTTGAAGCGCTCCCACAATTTTCGCGGCAAGCCTTCCGTCTTCAGACCGGCAACGCCCTCCGCTTCGCTCAACGCCTCGGCGATATGTCGATTCATCTCCTGATCGACGGCGTCGCGCGCCACTCGAATCGCGTTTTTGATTGCCAACGGATTGGAGCCGCCATGGGCGATAATCCCAACGCCGTCCAAGCCGATCAACGGTGCACCGCCGTATTCCGCATAGTCCAAGCGGCGGTACGCTTCCGTGAGTGAATTGCGGCTCAACAAATAACCGACCCGGCTTGGCCAATTCTTTTGAAATGCGCCCTTCAAGACGTCGCTGGCAAAGCTTGCCACCCCTTCCATCGTCTTAAGCGCGATATTTCCGGTAAATCCATCGCAGACGACCACATCGACCTTGCCGTTGAAGATGTCGCGTCCTTCGACATAACCGATATAATTGAGGGTCGTCCCTGAAAGCAATTCACTCGCGGCCCGGGTCAAATCATTACCCTTGCTGTCCTCTTCGCCGTTGCTCAGCACGCCTACGCGCGGTCGGTGCACACCCAAAACCCGCTCGGCATAGATCGAGCCCATGAAGCCGAATTGAGCCAAGTGGCGCGGTTTGCATTCGACGTTGGCACCAGCGTCGACGATCACCGTCCCTTTATCCCGATTGGGCACGACGACGAGAATTGCCGGGCGGACGACTTGCGCCAAGGTACCCATAACAAACATGCCGATCGCCATCATCGCGCCCGAGTTTCCCGCGCTGACCATAGCGTCGACGTCGCCGCGCTTCATCAGCTCGAAACCCACCGCCATGGAGGATTCTTTTTTACGCAGCGCCGCGCTCGGCGACTCGTGCATCGGCACGACTTGAGTTGCGGCAACGATGTCGAATTTCGGCGCGCCGCGATGCTTGGCCAACTCGCCTCTAATGGCATCCTCTTGGCCGACGAGGACCAAGTCGACGCCGAGATCCTGGGCTGCCAGCAAGACACCCTCGATCACCGCTCGCGGAGCGTGGTCTCCCCCCATCGCGTCGATGGCGATTTTCGGCATATTTACGGGAAAACTGGTTAACTCTCTTGGACTTGGATCACGGCTCGCCCGCGGTAAAAGCCGCAATGGGCGCAAGCGCGATGCGGCAGCACGGTTTCACCGCAGTTGGAGCAAGTGCTCCACTGCGGCTTGGCCAGGCCGTCGTGAGAACGGCGTTGATTCTTCACTCGCTTCGAGGTTCTTCGTTTGGGTACCGGCATCGGCTCAGACCTAATCTTTCTCCGCGCCTTCGCGGCCGCAACATTTTTTAAACTAAATTCTTGGACTTAACGGTCGACTTTGAGAGTCCGGAAAAACGCCATGCGCGGATCGCCCGTTGCGGCGGAACAAACACAGGGTTCCATGTTAAGATTGGCCCCACATCCGCCACACAGGCCCCGGCAGTCATCGGAACAAAGAGGTCTAGTCGGTAATGCCAGCATCACTTGTTCCATGATCAACGGCGTCAAATTGATCTCATCGGTCGAATAAAAACTCAAGCCCAGCTCGTCGGCATGGAGCTCCCCGGCGCCGCGGTCCAACTTAGCCGGGTCGGGTGTCAAAACAAAATCGAATTTTTTGCTCAAAATAAAACTGTAATTTTCCAAACAACGGCCGCAACAGCCGGTAAAACGCCCGCGAAAATTGCCCCAAAAAAATAACTCCGAGCCGGAACGATAGTACACAAGCTCCACCTCCAGCAAGGCGGGAAAATTAAAATCCCGGTTCTTGCTCCGGGGGTAGATCTGGTTAAGTTCCTCAACGCTTTCGGAGAATTTTATCTCTCTGGGAGTTTGAGGAATCTCGTCGACGGAGATTTTCATCAGCGGTCGTGCGGGCCGTTCAGCGTTCTCTGACTATAGACAATTCCGCTTCATTGTCAAGTTGAGAGCAATTTGCCAAAGTTGAAAACATCATGATTTATTCGTTACTTCCAAACCCATAGGCAGCGTCGAAACGGGGTTTTCGAAGGCTTTCGCCAGAGCCTGCGCCGCCTTGAGTATTCCGGTGCTTTTTGTTAACCCTTTTTTGTTTATTCCATGAATTTTCCATGCTCACTCAACGCCCTGTGGCGCGACAAGCGTTTGATTTCTTTCAATCGCGCTCTCGGCCATGCATTCAGCACCCGGGTCTATAAAATCGGCCTGCGCTTCGGTTTGCAGGGCGAAAGCCGGAAGGAAATTTTTGCCGCGCCCAAATTTCTCAATCGGCTTGATATCGATGGCGTCAAGCGGCATAACTTGCACGTTGTCAACGGCACGGCTCTGGAGAAATATTACCAAGCGAATACGGTTGCTCCGCAATGGTCGATCAATACGCTCGGCATTCACAATGTCATCTTCAAGGCACCCGAAAGCCGTGACACTTGGCAAGGTCGATTCTTTCCGCACGAACGAGAGAGCCTTATCGAGCAAGCGATGCCCGGTTCGCTCCAAGGAGTGGCGACTTGAACGGTCATATTGGTCTCATCCATTCGATCCTGCCGGCCACGGTGGATCTCCAGGTAAAAATTCCGGAGAGCCATCCGTCAGCGCGCAATCTCGGCTCGGAACGGGTCGGCTCCGGCACGATCGTCGACCCCGACGGTTATATTTTGACAGTTCATTACGTCACGATCGGCGCCGCCTCTATCACGGTGACCCTGCCTGACGGCGAGCAATATCCCGCGCAAGTCGCCGCCCAAGACCAAGAGACCGGCCTTTCCCTGGTGAAGGTTGCCGAGCGAGGGTTGCCCTGCCTCAAGTTGGCAGCGCCCGATTCGGTCGAGCTCGGGCAACCCGTGGTCATGGTCGCGAGCAGCGGCCAAGCGGCGCGCCGCGTCAGTGGCGGTTATGTAACGTCGCTGGAGTGTTATGACGGCCAGTGGGAATACATGATCGACAAATCGATCCGAATCACTGCTATCAACCCCGGGTTCGGCGGCGGCACCCTGGCGAATTTCCGAGGTGAATTGATCGGCGTGGTGTCGTTGAACCTAAGCGAAGTGGGCAAATTCTCGCTCGCTATTCCGATCGAGTACTATCGAACCTACGAACAAGAACTCAAACACTACGGCCAGGTTCGCACCCGGCCGCGCCGCCCATGGTTGGGTATTTACCCCCAAGCGATGGCCGGACATGTGGTGATCGGCGGCGTCGTGCCCAACGGTCCAGCCGCTAAATTCGGCTTGTTGCAAGGCGATATTATTTTAACTGTCGAAAAAATAGAAATCCGCACCCGCGGGGAGCTTTACCAGGAAATGTGGAAGAAGCGCCCGGGAGAACGGATCTCGTTTCACATACTGCGGGACGATCAGTCTTTTGATCTGGAGGTTGTCGGCGGCGATCGCGCCGACCGTTATCGCTCCTAATCGTCGCCTCCGGCTTTTTTAATTTTACCCTTTCCTGTGACTTTGACAGCGATCGCTGGGGTGTAAGCTTGCGGTTGGTACTTGATCAACGCTTGATCGGTCACTTCCAAATCGCGCAGCTTGACGTTGGCGCCGTTCTTTTCGATCTTGGTCTTCTCGTCTACGCCCACGACCTCTTGTCGAACCTTGCCCTTGCGCACCAATTGAAACGTGATCGTTCGCTGGCCCACGGAGCTAATCACCCCTTGGACCTCGACCACCTTGGTCTTGGCGGCTTTCTTACTGGCGGCTTTCGCGGTTGCCGGCGCCGTTGCCGCCGGCTTCGACGCGGCTTGCTTTTGAACCGAACTGCACGCGACAAAAAGTGAGCTCGCGAAAAAAATCCCGACGAGCACGGCAGCATATTTGACTGCACTATTCATTCTTTCTCCTCCTTGGGGTACTGCAAAAGTGCCTCCGATAGTCTTTGTTGCGATTTCGCTCAAATAAAATTTAGAAGCTTAAACCATAATTGACTTTGACTTGTCAAGGCGATGCTCCCAACCGGAAAGATTCACCGAGCTTGAGGTCGTTTTGTGACTGCGTGAGCAGCCTTTGGTTAATCACTTGGTCCGCCCGAGCGTGGAAAAAGTTTTTGATGATTGAGCGACGGTGTGAATTTGGCCTAACGTGGGGTGTGACCGGCGGGCGACATGCATTGAGAAAATTTCGAAAAGGCCGTACTACTCGCTTACTATGGGAAGCGCGCCGGCAAAGCTCACCAACGTCACCTCGTACCGCGTGATCTATGGCGACACCGACCAGATGGGCGTAGTCTATTACGCCAACTATTTGCGCTGGTTCGAAAGGGGCCGCTCGGAGTTTCTGCGCCAGATCGGTTTACCCTATTCAATCGTCGAACGTCAGGGCGTGCACTTTCCTGTGCTGGAAGTGACCTGTTGTTACACGCAATCCGCCCGCTACGACGACTTGATCGAAATCGCTACCGATTTGGCGGGGATTGGGCGCGCCTCTTTAACATTCAACTATCGCATCTCGCGCCCGGCTGATCAGTGCATCTTGGCCACCGGAGCCACCAAGCATGCGTCGCTCGATAGCTCGGGCAGGATCGTGCGAATACCCAAGATCTTGGTCGATGCCATTAGCGCCGCTGGTGGTTGAGCCGGCAGATTAGCGCAAGTCCCCCGCCGTTGCCACGCTGATCGCGCCATTGATTTCATCTTGAACTTCGCCGTTGACTTCGACCCGCAATCGCCTTTGGAGTGCGTCGAGCATCGAGCGCAAGCCGATCTGTCCCAGGGCCCAAGCCGCGTGCCCGCGCACCAAAGGCTCGTCGTCATCGAGCGCGCGAATCAACGCCGCCTCGGCTTCCACGGACTTGAGATTGCCGAGAGCCACCGCGACGTTGCGCAGTAGTCCCCGCCGTTTCGCACGGAGAATCGCGCTGCCGCGGAAGCGCCGGCGAAACTCCTCCGAAGTAAGGGCTAAAAGCCCGATCAACTCGGGCGCGTGCAAACCGGCTCTCGGCTGGAATGCAGTTTCGGCGCTGGCCGGAGCTTTTACGTTGTACGGGCAAACTTCCTGGCAAATGTCGCAGCCGAAAATATGATTGCCGATCAGCGGCCTTAGATGCAGCGGAATCGAACCTTTTAATTCGATGGTCAGATAGGAGATGCAACGCCGCGCATCGAGCAGGTAGGGTCCGATGAACGCGCCGGTCGGACAGGCCTTCAGGCAAAGCTCACAGCGACCGCACCGATCACGGACCGGCCGGTCATAGACGAGCGGCAGGTCGAGAAATAACTCACCCAGAAAAAACCATGAGCCGCGGCGCGGCGAAATTAGATGTGTGTTCTTACCAATCCAGCCGAGCCCGGCAACACCAGCCAGATCCCTTTCCAATACCGGACCGGAATCGACGAATGCGCGCCCTTGCACCGGTCCGCCATGCAATTTTGTGATGTGATCGAGCAACTCATCGAGCCGGCGCCTAATCAAATCGTGATAGTCATCGCCCCAGGCATAGCGCGAGATCCAACCGCTCGATCCGCCGCTTGGATCGGGACGTGGTAACGGCTTGTAATAATTCATGCCGACCGAAACCACGGAGGCGGCCCAGGGCACCAAGATTTTTGGATCGCGCCGGAGCATCTCGGTCCGTTTCATGTAAGCCAACTCGCCGGCCAGCCCCCGGCGCAGCCAGCGCGCGAAGGATTCCTCGTGCGCCGGCAGCTGCACCGCCGAGATACCGACCAGCTCGAAGCCCAACCCTTCAGCCGTTTCCTTGATGCGCCGAGACAGCTTGGCAACGACCTGCTCAGGGAAATGGTTCATCACCGAATTCTATTTGCCCTTTTACCGATCGACAAGCACAGGCCCGGCTCGTAGCACCGCGATTTCGCCACGGCCAAGGACCGAATTAATGATAGGAGACGTTGTCGTCAGGATCGGAGTCTTCACCATCAAGCAGCGGTTTACGCCCGGCGAAACCGTCTTCGATGCGATGCCAAAAACTCACGGTCGGTTCGCCGATCTGCCAACAAAGAAAAACCACCTCGGTGCCGAGCATGCAGGGAAAGTCGATCAACCCCTGCTCCACGCCCTTGCACACACAGCCATAGGCGTTGACTTCGTCGACCCAGCCGGTGACCTGTCCGATGAGTTTGGCGATCTCGCCGTCCTCGCGAAGCCGGTTCATGAGATTGGGCGCCTCGGGGTCGAGATGCTCTCTGCGGATCGTCGTTTCACTGGTGCTCTTCAAGCGCCGAACATTTTCGAGAATCTGTTCGACGAGCGGGCGCAGCTTGGGCAACAATGCGTTGGCTTCGTTGACGGTAAAAAGCCGCGGGTAATTAGGCGAAAAAACCATGAGCAGATGCTTCCATCCAGTGAATCTTTAATTCGCGCCGTCTTTTTTCGACCCGCCGCCGTTACAGATTCATACCGCTGCGAATCTGCTTGAGCAAGGCGATGTTATCCGAGTGGCCGGTCATACAGGCTGAAATCGCGCCGCGGAGCGGCCGGCCGAGCAGATAGAAATCGCCCAAAATATCCAAAATTTTATGGCGCGCGAGTTCATTGGCGAAGCGCAAATCCGTATTGATGATTTTATCGTCGCCGATGATGATGCAATTGTTGAGCTTGCCGCCGCCCGCCAAGCCCATGGTTTGCAGTTTTTCGATATCGCGCATGAACCCGAAGGTGCGCGCCGGGGCAATTTCCGCTTTGAAAAAATCCAGCCCTTGGAACTGGTAGGTGTGCTCTTGTTCGCCCACCGGCTCGGGATAGCGCAACAAATAATGCACCGAAAAAGATTCCGCCGGCGCGATGCTGATCGACTCGCCGTTCTTGGTGTGGATTTCGTACGGTTGGTCAATGACGATCTCGGTACATTGTTCGGACTGCTCCTCGATACCGGCTTCTTCGATCGCCTGACAAAACTCGATCGCCGACCCGTCCATGATTGGCACTTCGCCTTGGACCTTCACGAGCAAATTAGTGATCCCATAACTGTGCAGCGCGGCGAGAAAATGCTCCACGGTCCCCACGGCAAAACCCTTGGAACGCAACGAGGTTGCGTAGCCGGTTGAGCCGACGTAATCAAGGTGCGCCGGCAGCGTCACGTCGCCGGAAATTCCGGTAAACAAAACGCCGCGATTGGCCGGTAGCGGATGGAGAATCAAGCCGGTTTTGACACCCGAGTGAAGCCCCTGTCCGGAGAGCACCACGCTTTTTTTCAGGGTCTTCTGTTTGATCGCCTGCGAGGCCGCGCCGTCTCTCGGCGCCGCCGTCTTTGTTGGCCGGCCTTTGCGCGTCCCGTTCGCCGGTTTTTTATGCGCTTCAGTTCCCGGCATCGGGCCGAGAGCGCGCTGCACCGTGAGCAAAAGACCCTCCAGCGAAACCGGCTTTTCGATGAAGTCAAAAGCGCCGAACTTGGTGGCGGTCACAGCGGTGTGAATATTGCCATGCCCCGAAACCATCACGACGTTGATCGCCGGTTCTTCGGTTTTAATCTCCCTGAGTAAGCCGATGCCGTCCACCTGGGGCATCCAGATATCCAGCAAAACCAATTCCGGTTTCTCTTGCTTGATCATCTCCAGCACGCGGGTGCCGTCGGCCGTATCGACGACCCGGTAACCTTCGTCGGTCAAGACCTCGCGCACCGATTCGCGCACGCCGTCTTCGTCGTCGACGACTAGAATCGTTTTTTGCGTAATCAATTCTTCCACTCATCCTCCTGGGAAATCGGTCTAAAAAATTGCCGCCTTCTGGGCGATCTCATCGACGCTGGCGTCAGCGCCCACTGGAAATTCAACGGTAAAGCGGGTCCCCCTCGGCTCGTTGGGCCAAGCGCGGATGTAACCGCGATGGTCTTCGATGATTTGACTGACGATCGTCAGGCCCAGACCCGTGCCGTTCTCCTTGGTGGAAAAATACGGTTCAAATATTTTTGTCCGGATCTCCTGCGGCAAACCGCAACCGTCGTCGGCCACTTCCAGCGTTACAACGCCGCGCGCCGGGTCATAGACCGTCGCCAGCTTGATCTCGCCTTGGCCTCTAACCGCCGCCACCCCGTTGTCCAATAGGTTGATCAACACACGCTTGATTTGATCCCGGTCCAATTCAAGGGGCGGGATCGGCCCGGCGCGAAAATGGAAGTGAATGCCGTGATGGGCTTCTTTAAACAACACCAGAGCGTCCCGGACAATCTCGTTGAGGTCGTTCGGCGCAAGCTGTGCCGACGGCAAGCGGGCAAACTGGGAAAATTCATTGACAAGATTTTTGAGCTCATCGACTTGCTGGATAATCGTGCTCGTGCACTTGTCCAGGATCGCGCCGTCGCCTTCGAGCATTTTGGCGTAGCGTTTACGCAGCCGCTCCGCTGATAATTGGATCGGCGTCAGCGGATTTTTGATTTCGTGGGCGATGCGCCGGGCCACCTCTCGCCAGGCTTCCATGCGCTGGACCTTTTGAATTTGCGTGATGTCGTCGACAAACAACATCACGCCCAAAATCGCGCCATCGTCGTCGCGTAGCGTGGCCGCGCTGACCAAAAGAGTTAGCAAGCGGTCCAACAGCGAGAGCTTGATCTCCTTCTCAACGGTTTCTCGCTCCACCACGCTGTCAACAATCTCGCGAATCTCGCGCAGCGCTTCGGCGCGAAAAACCTCGCGATAATTTTTTCCCAGCGCGTGATCGGCTTGCACCGAGAGAATTTGCTCGGCGGCCTTATTCCAGGTGGTAATTTTGCCCGCCGGATCGACGGATACGACCCCTGCCGCAATATTGGCAAGCAGCGTTTCCACCACCTTGCCGCGTCGCTCGAGTTCCAGCTTGATCTGCTTGAGATCACCGGTCATATGGTTAAACGAGTTCATCAGCACGCCGATTTCGTCGTCGCGGCCCGACTCGATCTTGTAATCCCAGTTTCCCTGCGCCACCTCGTGTGTGCCTTCCGCCAGCTTCTGGATCGGCACGGTAATGCCCTTTGAGAGATAGATGCCGCACCAAGTCGCCGCGAAGATGATCACCAATGTCATCAACAGCATCGTCAGAATATAGCTGTTTTTGACCGGCGTCTTGAGAAAAGTCAGATACTTGTACTGCTCGTAGGATTGTGAAATCTGCAGTGCCTGTTTGGAAATGCTCTTCGGCACGTAGTCATCGACCACCACGACGCCGCGAATGCGTCTATCGCGGTCATAGAGCGGCACGCCGCTGCGGATCACATCGCCGTCGCCGAAAACTTCCGTGCGTGTCACTTCCAGACCACGCAGTGCCCGGTCGAGAAATTCCGCTTCCGGCTTGATGACCTCGCCGGTCGGTACTTGCCGGTTAAACGCGACCACTAAGGCTTTACCGTTAGGCAAGAACACCTCTACGGTGCCGAGGTTATACTCACGCTGTTTGGCTTGAAGGAATTCTTTCAGCGCTGCCGTGCGTTGGGGATCGAAGAGACCATCGTCGGTAATCCGTTGGCTCAACTGTCGGGCATAGAAAATCGCGTTATTTGCCGAGTTTTGATAATAGGTCTGACCTATTTCCAACGAGCCCTGCAGCGCGCTTTCAACTTTGGAATCGAACCACCGGTCGAAAGACCGAGTCAACAAGCCGCCCGCGATAGCGAACAGCAGAACGCTCGGCACCAAGGAAAGCGAAACGAAAGCTAAAACCAAGCGCACTTGCAGGCGCGAACCGAGAATACGCTGTTTGCGTTCGACGATCAGCTTGATCAAATTGCGCACAACGAGAAAAACCAGCAGACCGAGAAGAATAATATTGACGTTGATCAACAGGAAGAAAATGATATTGCTGCCGGTGGAATTTTCCGGCGACACGTCGGGCAACTGAACTTCGAAATAAATGAGCGTGGCGACCATCAACGCGGTGACCAGGATGACGATCGCTTCGCGTTTGCGGCGCTTGCTTTCCTCCCGTTTGAGAGTCTCTTCGACGAACGTGGCGGAATTTGAGTTTGGCATCGGCTATCCGGCGCTAAGGGCCTGGAAAATTTAGGAAAAGTCTACCTTCTAAAGAAGTAAAGGACAAGCGACACGATGACGCTGATCAAGATGCAAGTGGCAATTGGAAAATAAAAGGAATAGCGGCCGCGCTGGATCCCAATATCGCCTGGCAGATCGCCGAGCCAGGGCAGCTTGCCGGCGAGCGAAAAAATCACACCGACAACCACCAAGAACAGTCCAAGGTAAATAAGAGTCTTGCCGAATCCAGCCATATAACTAGGCTTTAAATGGAATGAATCGCCATGGTTTCGCGTGCCAAACGCATCTAGAACAACGTCGGTTGTTTTCTCGGTGCGCCGCCCGCCGAAACGTTTGATTCGCGACCGAAATGATCGAAGGCCAGCCTGGTGGCGACCCGGCCGCGCGGCGTCCTCTGGATGAACCCGGCTTGGATGAGAAAGGGCTCATAAACATCTTCGATGGTGTCCTTTTCCTCACCGATTGCCGCGGCCAGGGTCTCTACCCCGACCGGTCCGCCGGCGAACTTGTCGATCAGGGTGAGCAATAACATCGTGTCCATTTTGTCCAGCCCGAGCCGGTCGACTTCAAGCATCTGTAGCGCTTGATCGGTCACCGCTTTGGTGATCGTGCCGTCGCTTTTGACCTGAGCGTAGTCGCGCACGCGGCGCAGCAAGCGATTGGCAATGCGCGGTGTGCCGCGCGCGCGCGACGCGATCTCCGCGATGCCATCGTTTTGCTCGCGCACGCCGAGAATCGCCGCGGAGCGCTTGAGGATTAGAGACAGCGCCGCGCTGTCGTAAAAATCCAGACGATGAATATGGCCGAAACGATCGCGCAACGGAGAGGTTAAGAGTCCTGAACGGGTCGTAGCGCCGATGAGAGTGAATTTTTTTAACTCCAATTTGATCGATCGCGCCGCGGGCCCCTGGCCGACCATGATGTCGATCTGGTAGTCCTCCATCGCCGGATAGAGCACTTCTTCCACCACATGGTTCAAGCGGTGAATTTCATCGATAAAAAGAATATCGCCTTCTTCGAGATTGGTCAGCAGCGCCGCCAGGTCACCGGGGCGCTCCACCACCGGACCGGAAGTTGCCCTGATGTTCACGCCCATTTCACGCGCGATGATGTACGCCAACGAGGTTTTCCCGAGCCCCGGCGGCCCGTGAAACAAAATATGATCGAGCACGTCGCCGCGCTTACGCGCCGCGGCGATCGCGACCTTGAGAATGGCCTTGACCTGCTCCTGGCCGACATACTCATCGAACGCGCGCGGGCGAAGGTTGACCTCGTAAGTTAGATCTTCTTCAGTTTTATTGCCGGTCAGCATGGGAATAAGGTCGGCACGAATTCGGCCAAGCGCGCTACGGGCTCATGCGCCGCAGCGCTTCTTTCAAAACGTTTTCCAGTGAACTCTCGCCCCGCTTGAGCACTTCGCCGACCCTCTGTTCAGCCTCAGTTCTTTTATACCCCAGATTGACCAGCGCCGAAACCGCATCCAGCATCAGCTGCGACCCGCCGTCCTGCTTTGCGCTCGCCGGCGCGGCCGGAGCCAGCGTGGCAAGTTTATCCTTGAGCTCGACGATCATGCGCTCGGCAAGCTTCCTGCCCACGCCGGGTATCGCCACCAAGCGAACCTGATCACCTTCTTTTAAAGCCCGAGCTAATTCTTCCACCGCAATACCAGATAGAATATTGACTGCGAGCCTTGGACCGATTCCCGAGACACTGAGCAGCAGCAAAAAGAGCTGTTTTTCGCCCGGATCTTGAAAGCCAAAAAGCTGAATCGCGTCCTCGCGCACATGGGTGAAAATTTGCAGGCTCACCGAAGCCCCGACTTCAGGCAACCGATAAAACACGTTGAGCGGGATGAACACCTGATAGCCCACGCCGCCGACGTCGACAATGATTTCGCCGGGAATCTTTTGGGCTAATCTGCCGCTGATTTGCGCAATCACGTTGACATCAAAAAAGGCAACGAAACGGCGCTCCGGGGAAGGCTCACCGCCGGGAAGCCGTTTCGCGATAGTTGCGCCAACTGGCCGCCTTAGCGCTACCGGGCAACGACCGCACCAGTAGGTTGTCAAATTTACGCCGGTGGATATGGCAGATCGCTGCCGCCAGAGCGTCGGCGGCGTCCGCGCGCAGCGCACCGCGCAAACATAACAGCGCGCTCACCATTTTTTGCACCTGCGCCTTGGTCGCCTGACCGTAACCGACCACCGCCACCTTGATTTCCGCCGCCGAATACTCAGCGACGTCTATTTGATTTTCCGCCGCCGCCAGCAAGGCCACGCCGCGCGCTTGGCCGAGCTTCAGGGCGCTTTGCACGTTGCGGGAAAAAAATACTTTTTCCAGGCTCACCGCCGTGGGTTGACAGTGTTCGATGATCTCCCGCAGACCGCGATAAATCCCGCTTAAGCGTTCCGCAATGCCGAGCGACGCGGGCGCAGCGATGGTTCCATGGGAGTGGCAATGAAGCTGATTCGCGTTGACTTCGACCAAGCCCCAGCCGGTGACAAGGGAGCCCGGGTCGATACCGAGAATGATTTCGCGATGGAGCCGCCTGGCGCTGCTCTTTAGCGTCGGCGTCACTTGTTCAACTCGCCTTCTCCATCAATTCGGTGGGAATATTGAAGTTCGCAGAAACGCTTTGCACGTCGTCGTGGTCTTCGAGCTCTTCGGTAAGCTTCAAAATCTGCTCGACATGCTTGGCGTCGACATCGACCGTGTTCTTCGGCACGAGAGTCACCTGGGCATTGGCCGCGGCAATTTTTTCCTGATCCAGGCGGTCTTTAACCGCGGCGAAATCTTCCGGCGCGGTGACGACTTCGAACATATCGTCCTCTTCGCGGACATCCTCGGCGCCGGCTTCTAGAACGATTGCCATCAGCCGCTCTTCGTCGACCTGCGATTTCTCGACCGTGATCAGTCCCTTGTTATCGAACATCCAGGCGACGCAACCGGTCTCGCCCATGTTGCCGCCATGTTTGGTAAAGAGCCGGCGAATTTCCGAAACCGTGCGATTCTTGTTGTCGGTTACAACCTGCGCGATGATCGCCGCGCCGCCCGGCCCATAGCCTTCGTACTGAATTTCTTCATAGGTAACCCCTTCAAGCTCGCCCGTACCTTTCTTAATTGCCCGCTCGATATTATCGTTCGGCATGCTGTTGCTGCGCGCCGCCAGCACCGCCGTGCGCAAGCGCGGGTTGGCATTGATATCGCCGCCGCCCATGCGCGCCGCAACGGTAATTTCTTTTATGAGCTTGGTGAAGACCTTGCCCTTTTTTGCATCCTTGGCAGCCTTCTTATGCTTGATCGTGCTCCACTTCGAATGACCGGACATAACTTAAACCTTCCCTTTGAATTCGCTGGTAAAGTAACACAAACGACTTGCCGGGTAAACCATGTGCAGACTCCATTACCCCTTATCCACACGACTGAAACAATCACCAGCCGTGCCTGCGATCGCGGTCGACGCACGCCGGGTTTTATCATGCAAAAATAAATGACTGCGATTGAATGGTGCAGTTTACTTTTTTCTCGCCGCGTTTTTCGCTATACTTCGGCCACGATGGGCTGTGTAATCACGTCACGCATGACTCCCGTCGGCTCTCCAATGCCGTCGCGTCTTAAGCACGCGCCTCTGTTTTTTATGCTCTTGCTGATTCTGGGTTGTTCGATACCACCGAGCAAGGTTCGAGTCCCGGAGCGGTATACAGCTCAGTTAAGCCAAACCGGAATCGCCTCTTGGTATGGCCCGGGATTCCACGGCAAAGCCACCGCCAGTGGCGATATTTATAATCAGAACGATCTGACCGCAGCGCACCAAACCCTGCCGCTCGGCACCCGTGTCATGGTCACGAACCTGGAAAACGGCCGTGCCGCCGAAGTGACCATCAACGACCGCGGTCCTTTCGCGAAAAGCCGTATCATCGATCTCTCCTATTCAGCGGCGCAATCACTCGATATGGTCGGACCCGGCACAGCGTTGGTTCGCGTCGACGTGATCGATAGTCCGACCAAGATTCAAACCATCCGTTCTTCTCTCGATTACACGCTGCAACTGGGTTCTTTCGCGCAACTCGAAAACGCCCAGCAGCTGCGCAATCGCCTGGCAAAATCATTCCGCGACGTGGTGATCGCGCCGTTACTGTCCAAAGACGCCACCTACTACCGGGTGCACTTGGGAAAATTTGCCAGCCGCTCGGATGCCGAAGAGCAGGCACGGCAGGTGTCCCAAGCCGGCTATTCGGTCATCATCATGGAGCAGTAGGTAGATGAACCTAATCGGCTAAAAGTTACCTCTAAATTGCATCCCCCCTTCCCGGTAGCCCATCATCCTCCGCTGTTTCTAATTCTCGCTATCGTGTTCGCCGGTTGTCTTTCTCCCGAGCGTCAAGTCACTCCGCCGCCCTCGCCGCTCGCCTTCCAGGAACTCGTCCAACCGCTGGCCCAACGACGCGGGCTACCCGTCAAGGAAGAAATTCGGATCAATCTGCAGGCCGCCCATGGCGCGCCGGGCATCGTGGGCGAGTTTTCCGGCGCAACGCCAATCGCAGAAATCGAGCGCGCCTACAAAAGCCTCGGCCTGTTGGCTGATAACGCACGACTCGGCCACGCGTTTGGTGAATACCGGAGGATTTCGCGGCTAATAGACTATGACCGCACGACCGGCGAGGTGAGCCTGGGGCCGGAAGCCTACCGGCTAGGCGCGCCGCTTGAGAAAGCGAACCCGCGCGCCGCGCGTGAATTGCCCGTCGCACTGGGAATCGCCTTGGCGTTGCAAGATCAACATTTTAATTGGCGTGAGCGGGTTAGCTCGATGGCGCGCGAAGACCGCCACGCGGCTTTTCTCGCCCTGGCCGGCGGCGACGCGGCGCTTACGGCGCTTTCCGTGAACACAGGCGAAGACAGCGCCAATCAGCCGGCGGCGAAACTCCTACTCTCTGCTCAGATCGCCGCCGAAATCGACAAGCTGGCGGCAGCGTTGCCCAACTACTTGCGCCGCCAGTTGACGCTCCCCTACCGCGCGGGCAGCCAGTTTGTCTATTGGGCCTTCAAAGCACGGGGCTCGGTCGGCGTCAACGGCCTTTATGCTGAGCCGCCGCTCACCACGTCGGAGATTCTCCATCCGGAAAAATACTTTATCGAACACGCCGCGCCGCTGCGTTTTTTCCCAGCGGCGCTGCTGCGCCGATTCAAAGACGCCCCGATCGTTGACCGATCGTTAGGCGAAGACTGCATTGCCGGCCTGCTCAGCGGCGCGCACGAGGAAAAATCTGCCGAGGCGACGGCCGCCGGCTGGCGCGGCGACCAGCTCTTGGCATTTCGCGACGGCGTCAATCTCTCTACGGTCTGGTTCAGCTCGTGGAAAAGCGAAAATCAAGCCCAAGAGTTTTTGCGCGACTATCGAATGGTCATCGAGGCGCGTCATGGGGTCCGTTTCGGTTTTGCGTCCGCTCCAAAAAATGCGCTTTGGATCGCCAGCGCGCGCGACCGGCGCGGTTGGCTACTGCAAAACCATGGCTCGGTGGTGCTGCTGGTCAGCGCCGCTTCGGCAGGCCGTTTGGTCGAGCTTGCCAACGACGCTTGGCTGGATTTGGAGATCGACACGGAAACGATGGAGCTACCGCTTGACTGGGCGAAGCTCAGCCGTCAATGGTCGGTCGCCAGTAGATAGCGGGCACCCTCGCGCTTCACCCGCCCCTCGCGCATCAGTTTCTCTAAATGCGCCTGCACGGAGAACTCCGCGACCCGTTGCAGCGCCGCCGACACGTCGGCGTATATCATCTGCGTGATATCGCCGATGGTGTTACGGCCCGCCCGCAGCGCGCCAAGCACCTGTTGCTCGCGCTCGAGGCGGTGCTTGATGTACTCGCGAATTTTCGCTTCGGCTTTGCCGATCAGCGGGCCGTGGCCCGGCAGGATCAAACTGATATCGAAGCCGAGCAATCGCTCGAGGGTCTTCATATAGTCGGTCATGTTGCCGTCGGGCGGATGGATCACCGCGGTGCCGTAACCGAGGATGTTGTCGCCGCTGAACAAAACTTTGTCGGCGCTTTCATAGAAGCAGCAGTGTCCCGACTCGTGCCCGGGCGTATGGAGCACATTGAGTTCGCCGTTGCCGAAGGATATCCGATCGTTGTCGTCGTATTGAAAATCCTCCCCGCCAAGATAACCCTTGCGCGACCGATGAATGCCCAGTTTGGCGCCGCAACGCTTTCTGAGCGCCAACGCGCCGCCGCAGTGATCGCTGTGAATATGGGTGAGCAAAATCTTGTCGATTTTTTTGACTCCCATGGCCTCGGCCTGCTCGATAATGCCGTCCATATTAGAATCGGCGCTCAGCGCCACGTCGATCACCAAACCGCTCTCTTTCCCGACGATATATTGGTTGGTCCCCTGCAGCGTCATGATGCCGGGATTGTTCGCGGTAAACTTGCCGATGAATTCCGGTGTCGCCATCGCGGTCCCTTCAGCGGCGGATTCGTCGCCGCGCAAAATTGAATTGGCAAAAAAAAGTGCCAGCGAGGTTTTGCCCAAAGTCGCCAGCGCTTCTCGTCGGTTCATTAGAAATGCATTGAGTTTAGGGTCCAAGGTCTAGAGTCTTGGCTCGTTAATAACGACTAAAGACGCTGGACCCGGGACGCCAGACGCCTGACTAATTCGCCAGCAACTGCCGCAGCACGTATTCCAAGATCCCGCCGTGACGGTAGTAATCCAGCTCCGCCGGCGTGTCGATGCGGCAGATCACTTTGAACTCCGTCGACTTGCCGTCGTCCGTAGTGGCTTTGACCGTCAACTCTTGGCGCAACTTCAGACCAGGCCCGATACCGAGAATATCGAACTTTTCGAAACCGGTGAGCCCATGGGTCTTGAGATTCTCTCCGGGTTTAAAAACCAGCGGCACGATACCCATGCCGATCAAGTTGCTGCGATGAATACGCTCGAAGCTCTCGGCGATAGCCGCTTTAATACCGAGCAAGCGCGGCCCCTTGGCGGCCCAGTCGCGCGATGAGCCGGTGCCGTACTCTTTGCCGGCGATGACGACCAGCGGTGTCCCTTCTTTTTGATACTGCATCGACGCGTCGTAGATCGACATCTGTTTTTTGTCGGGCAGATGGACGGTCACGCCGCCCTCGGTGCCCGGCGCCAGCATGTTTTTCAAGCGAATGTTGGCGAACGTGCCGCGCATCATCACTTCGTGATTGCCGCGCCGCGCGCCATACTGATTGTAATCTTTGGGGAGTACGTCATTGTTGGTGAGATAGCGCGCCGCCGGACCGCTTTTCTCGATGGCGCCCGCCGGTGAGATGTGGTCCGTGGTCACCGAATCGCCGAGCAACGCCAGCACTCGCGCGCCGGCGATCGGTTTCGGTTCCACCGGCGTTTTGGTCATGCCTTCGAAATAAGGCGCCTCGCGCACGTAGGTCGACTGCGAGTCCCACTGAAACAGCTCGCCGCGCGGCACCGGCATCTTCTTCCACTGCTCGTCGCCTTCGGTGGCCTGGCTGTATCCTTTCTTGAACATCTCCTGGCGCACCGATTTACGCATGGTCTCATTGACCTCTTGGGGCGACGGCCAGATGTCTTTCAAGTAAACCGGTTTGCCCTGGGGATCGTTGCCGAGCGGATCGTTGTAGAGATCCACGTCCATGCTGCCGGCCAGCGCATAAGCCACCACCAGCGGCGGCGATGCCAAATAATTGGCGCGCACGCTGGCGTGGATACGCCCTTCGAAATTACGGTTACCCGACAACACCGCGGCGGCGACCAGGTCGCCTTCTTGGATGCCGTTGGCGACCGCTTCCGGCAGCGGGCCACTGTTGCCGATGCAAGTCGTGCAGCCGTAGCCGACGAGATTAAAACCGATCTTTTCCAGATAGGGCAGCAAGCCGCTGTCTTTGAGATATTCCGTGACCACTTTCGACCCCGGCGCCAGACTGGTTTTCACCCAGGGCTTGCGCGTCAAGCCTTTTTCCGCAGCTTTTTTGGCCAAGAGGCCGGCGCCGATCATCACCGAGGGATTGGAAGTGTTAGTGCAGCTCGTAATCGCGGAGATCACCACCGAACCGTGTTTGAGCTGAAATTTGTCGCCGTTCATCTGCACGGCAACGCTCTTGTTGGCGTTGCCGCTCTTCATGAGCGAAGGCAGCGCTTCCTTGAACGCCTTCTTGCTTTCGGTTAGGGAAACGCGGTCCTGCGGCCGGCGCGGCCCCGCCAAGCTTGGCACCACCGTCGCTAAATCGAGTTCGAGGCTGTCGCTGAACATCGGTTCCGGCGAAGCGTCGGTACGAAACATGCCCTGCTCTTTCGCGTAAGCCTCGACCAGCTGAATCTGCTGCGAGTCGCGTCCGGTCAAGTCCAGGTAGCGCAGCGTTTCGTCATCCACTGGAAAGTAGCCGATGGTCGCGCCGTACTCCGGTCCCATGTTGCCGATCGTGGCCCGGTCGGCGAGGCCCAAACTGGAAAGTCCCGACCCGTAAAACTCGACGAACTTTTCGACCACGCCCTTCTTGCGCAACATCTGCACGACGGTGAGCACGAGATCCGTTGCGGTGGCGCCTTCGGGAAGCCGGCCATGCAATTTAAAGCCGATGACCTCGGGAGCGAGCATGATGATCGGCTGTCCTAGCAGCGCCGCCTCCGCCTCGATGCCGCCGACGCCCCAGCCGACTACGCCCAGACCGTTGATCATCGTCGTATGCGAATCGGTGCCGACCACCGTGTCGGGATACGCGAACTGCGCGCCGTCTTTCTTGGTGCCAAAAACCACCGGCGCGAGATATTCGAGGTTGACTTGGTGGCAGATGCCGGTGTCGGGCGGTATCAGCCGGAAGTTGTCGAAGGCGGTCTGACCCCAGCGCAAGAAGGCGTAGCGCTCGACGTTGCGCTCGAACTCGATCTCGGAATTTTTCCGGAACGCATCGGCCGAGCCGAAAAAATCCACCTGCACCGAGTGGTCGATCACCAGGTCCACCGGCGCGAGCGGATTGATTTTCTTCGGATCGCCGCCGAGCCGCTTCATCGCCTCGCGCATCGCCGCGAGATCGACGACTGCCGGCACGCCGGTCAGATCCTGCATCAGCACCCGCGCCGGCATGAAGGCGATTTCTTTATCCGGCTTCGCCTTCGGATCCCAGTTGGCCAAAGCCTCGATATCGGCTTTGTTGACGTGATGGTTATCTTCCTGCCGCAGCAAATTTTCGAGCAAGACTTTCAGTGAAACCGGCAGCCGCGAGACGTTTTTGAATCCGGCTTTTTCCAGCTCCGCCAGGGCGAAGATATCGTAGCTTTCACTGCCGACATGGAGTGTCTTGCGCGTGCCGAAACTGTTCACATACTTTTGTGCCATTGATCGCTCCTTAGTAAAGCTCTCCGTAGGTAACTTTATTTTTTAGCTAGCGCGACCGGATAAAGCAACAGTCGCTTTCGGTTCTTCTGCAAAATTTCAACCCAAGGATCATATTATTTGATGGAATCACCAGACACAGGAAAGGATCGCTCGATAAATATAAGCAAATTCAAAACCTTAACGCCGTGCTTTTCGTTCGCAGCGATGCTTTGGCCCGGCGTCGGCCTGGCACCGATGACCCAGATTAACGCAGGCGACATCGCGATCAGCGGTGACGCTTTGCCCGCCTGGATCGCCAAGGACTCGGGCATTTCTGAAAAAACGGCCACGAAGTGCATTTGGTCTTCTTTACCGGCGGCACGACCGCCGTGATGGTGCTGGTCTCCGCCGACACGCCGATCGCCCAACTGGCCGGGCCGGCGGTGGTTAATTCGGCTTCTCGCGGTGGCGTCGCGCCCGAAATATGCCGCCACTTCTTTTACCATGTGACCAGCACGGCGCACCAATACATAGATCTCAACGCACAATCGAAATCGCGATCGTTCCCGACACAACGCATATTGCGCCGAGCACGGTTCTAATCGTCAGGTTTTCAATGCCCCTGAGAAACAGCGTGGTGCCGAGAAGAATCCACAGCGGACTGGTCGCCACGATCGGCGAGACGATGACGACCTGGCCGACGCTTAGAGCGACGATCACCAGAAGTATTCCCAGGGTTTCAAAAACTCCGGCCACAAGAAACGGTCCGATCGCTTGGCGGTGCCACACCGGCCGATCGCGAGCGAGCGGCGACAGCAAATAGCCGCCCAACCAAAAGAGCGAGACCAGCCCCACCGTCGCGGCAAAGTAAAGCGGCTCGTTGGCCAAAGTGAGCGCGTAGCGGCGGATCGGATGGCTGATCCCCGCCAGCAACGCCGCGCCAAGGGGAAAAGCGACATGCCATAAACGAAAGGAAGCTCGCTGCGCTTCGCTCCGCCAAGAGATCAACGTCACACCGCCGACGATCAGGACGGTGCCGAGTATAACCGGGAGGCTCGGATTCTCGCCGAGAAAGAGAATTGCGAGGGTCGTGCTGAACAAGGGATGGGAACCGCGCACCGTGGTGCCGCGTGCCGCGCCCATGTAAAAAATTCCAGCGTAAGTAAAAACCCGAATCAACGGCTGAAGCGTGCCGGTAATGAAAAAAAGAAATAAGACCCAGGGCGAAACACGCGGCACACCGCCGCTCAGCAAGAGCACCGACCAGAGTCCCAACGCGTGGATCGTCACCGAGATCAGCGTCACCGTGATCGGCGTGGAGTAGCGCAAACCGCGCCGTGCTGAAATCCCCGAGGTGGCATAGGAGAGCGCCGCGGCAAGCGCGATCAGTTGCGGCGGGATTTGTCCAAGCATCAGACCGATTTAGCAAAGCAACCAACGCTTGCAGTTATTTTTCGATCTCCCGGACGATCGCCTCGGCAAATTTAGTCGTGCTGGCGCTGCCGCCGAGATCGGGGGTCATGACCTCGCCGCGCATCAACACTCGCTCCAACGCCAGCGTGATCCGATTGGCCGCGGCCTTTTCAGATAAATGGCGCAGCATCAGCACCGCCGCCAGAATCATCGCCGATGGATTGGCGATATTTTTACCCTTGATATCCGGGGCGCTGCCATGGACGGTTTCGAACAGCGCATGATGGTCGCCGAGGTTGGCGCCCGGCACGACGCCGAGCCCGCCGACAAGCCCCGCGGCCAAGTCGGACAAAATATCGCCGTAGAGATTTTCCATGAGCAGGACGTCGAAGCGCCACGGATCGATGACCAGCTGCAGGCAAGCGTTGTCAACGATCACGTCACTGAAACCGATCGACTTGTACCCCTTCGAGACTTTTCTGGCGCAATCCAGGAAAAGCCCGTCGCTCAGCTTCATGATGTTCGCCTTGTGCACCGCGGCGACTTTTTTGCGACCGTTGTTGCGCGCGAAGTCAAAGGCGAATTTGGCGATCTTCGTGCATGCCCGCTCGGTCATGATTTTTAGACTTTCAACCACGCCCGGGATGACTTCGTGTTCGATGCCCGAATAGAGCCCTTCGGTATTCTCCCGCACGACGATCAGATCGATGCCCTGATAGCGCGCCTTGACGCCGGGCAAATTTTTGATCGGCCGGAGATTCGCGTATAGATTGAAAGTTTGGCGCAAGGCGACATTAACGCTGGAGAATCCCTCGCCAACCGGTGTGGTCACCGGCCCTTTGAGCGCCACGCGGTTTTTTTCAAACGAGTCCATCAGCGCTTGAGGAATCGTGGTCTTGTGTTTCTTGAGCGATTCGGCGCCGGCCAAGTACGGCTCCCAATCCACCTTCACGCCCGCCGCTTTGATAATTTGCAACGTCGGCTTGGTCACTTCCGGACCGATTCCATCGCCGGGAATCAACGTGATTTTATGCTTCATTGACATTTCCCTTTCGCAAAACGGCTCCCGCGCATGACAATTTTATACACGAAGCGAAAGGGAATAGCAGCTAAGCCCGGATGATCGCTCCCGCTCGCGTTGACATCCCGGAGCACGCTGGTTAGTTTGGCCGAAGCTTCTCTGCGTGAACGACGCCCACCGGAACTCTCCGTCTGGCCCTTTCCGCGACGCTGCGGCAGCGATGTTGAATAAGTTTACAATCCGTTTCCAAAGCATTTATTTCGGCTGGTGGATGGTCGCGATCGGCTCCGCCGTGCGCGTGCTAGCCGGCGGCCTGCACTATTACGGCTCCACCCTGTTCTTTTTGCCGGTGAGTCAAGAATTGGGCTTGAGCCGTGCCGCAACTTCTCTGGTTTTTTCTCTCTCGCGCGCGCAAGGCGCGCTAGAGGGTCCATTCGCCGGCTATATCATCGACCGCCACGGTCCCCGTCCGGTGATGCTCGCCGCGATGTTTTTTACCGGTGTCGGCTATATGGCGCTGTCCGGCGTCCATAGTTTCACCGCGCTGCTGCTCGTGTACATGGGCCTCATCTCGCTCTCCTATCAGGCCGGCGTGATGGACGCGACCATGGCGATTCCGGCCAATTGGATCGTGCACAAACGCAGCATGGCGATGGCTTGGATGAGCGCGTCGATCGGTTTGGGCGGCATGCTGGTCACACCGCTGCTCGCCTATGCCGTGCACGCCTGGGGCTGGCGTTACGGCGCGTTGGCCGCCGGCATCGCGTTTGTAGTTGTGGGCATTCCGATCACCTTACCGTTGGTTCGTTCACCGGAGAGCATCGGGTTATCGCCAAGCGGCGACGCAGTCAGCGACAAGGAAAATTCACCACCTGCCGCCGCCCCCACGATTGCAGCGCCAGGCGACTTTACGCTCAAGCAAACCCTCGCCACCTGGCAATTTTGGCTGCTGCTAGCAGCGACGACTCTTCGAGTTTTTTGCGGAAGCACGATCACCGTCCACTTCGTGCCGATCATGACGTGGAAAGGGCTCACGCAACCCCAAGCCGCCGTGCTCTTGAGCGTCGCCGCCTCTCTCGCCCTTCCGGCGCACATGACCGTCGGATTTCTCGCCGACCGCTACAATCGTTCACGTGTCTTGGCGAGCTGCATGCTGGTTTCGCTTGCCGCCGTGCTACTCTTGATTCATGCGCATCATGAATGGCAGTTGTGGTTTTATCTGGTTTTATTTTCCGTTACCGAAACCGCCTTTCCGGTTACCTGGTCGATTATCGTCGATTTTTTCGGCCGCAAGAACTTCGCCAAAATCAGGGGAGCGATGAGCTTCATTTATACTTGGGGTGGTGTCGCTGGGCCCGTGGCCGCCGGTTTGATCTACGATCGGACGCAAAACTACGGCGTCATGCTCTGGTCGCTGGTGGCGGTTCTGGCGATCACCTCAATCGCTTATAGCCTGGTAACTAAACCCCAGCTTCCTGCGACGCTCGACAGCAATGTCTGAAGTGACCGATTTAGACCGTCACCGTTTCAAGACCTGGTTGCTGGTTATAATCTGGGCGGCGCTGATTTTCCTTTTTTCCACCGAAACTTTTTCCAGCGACAACACCGCGAGCGTTTTTGCGCCTTGGCTCCGTTGGACGTTCCCGACGTGGTCCAACGACGCCGTCGAACTGGCGCACCATATGATTCGGAAGCTCGGCCATCTGAGCGAATATTTTATCCTCGCGTTATTGCTTTCGCGCGCGCTGCGCGCACAGATGGACGGAATTCACGGCAAAAGGCAAAGCTTATTCGCCATCGGCCTCATCGCTCTTTATTCTATGAGCGACGAGCTGCATCAGGTCTTCGTGCCGGGCCGGACTCCCAGTCTTGGCGATGTCTTAATTGACGTCTGCGGCGGCCTTGCCGGCGTACTCTGCTTCCGTTTCTGGAACTCCCGGAACAAAGCTGTTTAGACTAAATGGCGGCGCGTCCAACGATCGGCGGCAAACACAAAAAATTCTTGACAATCCCCGATTAAAACTAGAGGATAATAAAAATCGATTATAAAATTGGAACTGAGGGATGATCGTGCGCCGATACTGGGATTTTGTCGTCGGATTTCTCCGGATTTCGGTTTTAGCAGGGTTGATGTGGAGCCTGGCAAGCTGCTCAACATCGGGTTCGCCGAAGCCTGGGTTGGGCTATTCTCCCGAGTTCGGGGCTAATCCCGCCAACGTATCCGCGCGCTCGCCTTCGGCGATGGAGGCGATCAGCCGCGGGGTCGCCGCGGTTACGCCGCCCGGCGCACCGCTGAAGGATATTTACTACGAATTCGACAGCGTCGAGATCGAGCCCAAGGCTCAGGAGATTTTGAAATCCAACGCCGAGTGGTTGAAGGCGCACCCGACCGCTCGCGTCGAGGTCGAGGGCCATTGCGACGATATTGGTTCGGCGGAGTACAACCTCGCCCTCGGCGCGAAGCGCGCCCAAACCGCCAAGGATTTTCTCGTCAGCCAAGGCATCTCCGCCGATCGACTAGTGACGATCAGCTACGGCAAGGAAGCCCCCGCCTGCTTCGAACACACCGAATCCTGCCGCGTTAAAAACCGCCGTGCCCGCTTCGTCATGTTCACCGAAGTGCCGACGTCTTAAGTCAATGCGCTGAGTGGTATTCCGAGCCGGAGAATCCACTTCGTAAGACGGCATTGCCACTCTAGACGCGCAAAGATTCCTACGCTTCAACTCGTTGAATTCCTTCGTATTTCTATAGTTGAAAGTTTTCGCGGATTGCGCAATTTTTGTTGCCTATTGGTTTGAATACTGGATTTGCTCCCGCCAAGCCTGTCTTGAGCGAAATCGAAAGTACGCCAAGTACGGAATATTTTTTACCTTTGCAGCCCTGGCGTCTTGGCGGGAGATATTCCGAGTTTTGGTTGCGGCTCTGCCGTGCGGGATTCTTCCTCGTGATATCGAGTCACACCGTGATCTGATGATCACGTTTTACGCTCATCATTCGTATCCGATTGCGGTGACGATCGTAGTCGACGCCGCTTGTCGCGCCGGGCCGTAGCCGGCCGAGAGGCACAGAATGACCGAGGCGAAAATCGACAGCACCGCAATGTCGTAGGGATAATAAAACTGGAAAGTCCAGCCGGTAAGCTCCTTGGTGTTGTAGACGACATGGTGATAGGCCATCACCGTGCCGGCGAACAGTCCAAGCAGTCCGCCGATGAGCCCCATCCAACCGGCTTCGGCCATAACGATGCGCCGCACTTGTAATTGAGTCGCGCCGATCGCGCGCAAAACACCGATCTCGCGCGTGCGGTCGAGCACCGAGGCCAGAAGTGTATTGATCACGCTGAAGATGGCGACGATCACCGCGACGATTTCGACGGCGTAATTGACCACAAAGGACTGCTCCATGATTTTCACCACCGCATCTCTGAGCTCGCGGTGTGTGCTGATGAAAAGCTGATACTTCTCGCCGTGCCGTTGCTTGATCGTCTGAATAATCTGCCGCTGGTCGGCACCGGGAGCAAGCCAGAGGTCAAAAGCGTCAAGCAGGTCGTCTTTCCAGTATTTTTTGTAAAGCGATCGATCGAGCAGCACGCTGCCCGAGTCCGAGGAATAATCGACGTAAACGCCAAGCACCAGAAAGGAGATCAAGCCTGACGGGGTGACCAACTTTAGCCTATCGCCCCGGCCGATGCCGAATTTACTCTGAAAGCTTTCGCTGACAATAACGCCTTTCCCTTCGCCCATTTCAATCAGCGCCTGCTTACCGTCGCCGCCTGCCATGGGCAGATTCCTGACGCGCGCCGAATCCCGCGCCGAAAAGGATTCGATCAAGATCGGCTTGCCAAGATAGCTCGAACGAATCAGCCGGTAGAGGTCAACCACGTCGATCCCGGGAATTTTCCGCAACTCCGGCAGCAAGTCTTCGCGCAGCGGCACGTTTTTAGGGCCGGCGGTGCGTGCGCCGGAACTGACGATCAAATCCGCCGTGACCATTTGATCGACCCAGGCAAGCAAAGAGCCGCGCACGCTGTTGACGAAGGTGGCGATCGTGAAGATCGCCGCCAAACTTATCACCATCGTCGCCACGGTGATGCCGGAGCGAATCGGATTACGGAACAGACTATCCGAGGCCAAGCGCAACTCGACCCTAGATAGACCCGGTATACCAAGCTTCGACTGGCGAAACCGGCGCACCGCGAAGCTAATGATTACCGGGCAGAAAGCCGCCACGCCGAGCAGGAATACCAGCATGCCGATGACACCGACGCTGAATCTCGCAACCGAACCGCTGACCGCCGGAGCGCTCAGCAACAACGTGGGCGCCATGACAAAGCAGATTATCCCGAGGCGATTGGGCCACGACATCTTTGCGCGCCCGGCAGGTTGCCAGGCCGCCTGGCGGACGTTTTCCAACGGGCTGACCCGGATCGCCTCCCAGGCCGGTTGCAAAGCCGCGAGGACGGCGACGCCGACGCCGCTACCCAGGCCGAGCAAGGATTCGCGCAGGGTAAATTCGCCACGCGCCAGATCCATCAGCGAAAAAAGGTTGCCGACCGTTTCGCCCACTGCGACCAGCGCCGCCCGAGCCAAGAGCCAACCGAGCAACGCGCCGAAAATCGACCCCGCGAGCGCCAAAAGCAAAGCCTCCGCGATGATCAGGCGCAACAGCTCGCTGCGTTTCATGCCCAGGCAGCGCAGCGTGCCGATTTCCTTCTTACGCTGGATCACGGATACAGACACGGTGTTGTAGATCAGAAAAAAGCCGACGAAGAGCGCGATCAAGCTCACGAAGAAAAGCCCGACGCGAAACGAGGTGAGCAAGAGCTCAATTTGCTCGCCGCGCTTGCGCGGCCGCTCCACCTCTGCCGCGCCGTTCAAGCGCTCGCGCAGGCGCCGCTGCAGCGTTTCAACCGAGGCGCCCGGTTCCACGGTCAAATCGACAATGTCGAGCTTGCCCTCTTTACCGAACACGCGCTGCGCCACCGGCAAGTCCATCAGCGCGAAGCTGCCGCCGAAAACTTTGGCCGTTCCCTGCTCTTTGAGCAGTGCCCGCACCGTGAATGCACGCCGGCCCTCGCTGGTAAGAACGCTGATCGTCGAGCCGATCGGCAACTTGAGCCGGCGCGCGAAGGATTCGGTGAGTGCGATGGAGTCGGACTGGGCAATAAAATCGAGCGCCTGATCGAAGCCGAACTGTGCCTCGGCAAACTGGTGCTCGCGGATGGTGAAGTCGGTGAGCAGATCGACCCCGTAAACGTACAACCGCTCTCCCGGCGCCCCGACCACCGGTAGAAAACCTTCCACCGCAGACGCGGCGTCTTGAACCCCGGCAGTGTCGCGAATGATCGGATAGAGCGACTCGGCGATGCCGCTTTCGCCGTTGGCCACTTGCAACACCGCCTTGCCGGCGATTCGATCGATGGTCAATTGAAAGGAAGTCGTCAGCGATCGATTCACCACGGCAATGGCGACCACCACTGCCACGCCGAGAGCGATGCCAAAAAAAGTCAGCGCGGTGCGCAGTCGGTGGCGCGTCACGTGGCGCCACGACACCGTCATCAATAAGCGAAAGATCACGGCACTTCTTTCTCGGTGCGGCCGTCGCGCAGATAAATTCTCCGATCGCCATAGCCCGCCGACTCTTCGCTGTGCGTCACCATGACCACGGTGCAACCGTCTTCCTTGCTGATCCGGCGCAGCAGGGACAGGATCGCCGTGCCGTTTTTTGAATCAAGATTTCCGGTGGGCTCGTCGGCGAGAAGGATCGGCGGGGCGAAGGCCAGCGCACGGGCCATGGCGACCCGCTGGATTTCTCCGCCCGAAAGCTCTTCCGGCAAGTGAGTCTTACGCTCGGCCAAGTCAACCTTATCGAGAAGCGCCTGCGCGCGCTGCTCGGATTCTGTCTTCGATCGGCCGTCGAGCATCAAGGGCAGCGCAACGTTTTCAATGGCCGTTAGCGTCGGCAGCAAATTGAAGAATTGAAACACAAAGCCGATCTTTTTACGGCGAAACAGCGTCACCTGGTCGTCCGCCATCTGACCGATGAGCCGGCCGTCGACCAGCAGATCACCGCTGCTCGGTCGATCGAGGCCGCCGATCAAGTGCAGCAGCGTGCTCTTGCCAGAGCCGCTCGGCCCCATGATTACAGCGAACATACCTTGGCCGATATCCAACGAAACTCCCGCCAGCGCGGTGATTTCGTTTTCGCCCTGTTTATAGACTTTGCGGACGTCGAGGCAGCGGATCATGCGTGGGAGGCTAGCAGATCATTTGGATGGTCGGCGGCGTCAGCTCGAGAGATTCGCTGGCGCCCCGCTGGTTGGATTCGAGCTCCGCAAGGTTTTCTTTGACGGAGTTGATCAGCGAGTCGACATTGATGCCGAGAAAAACCGGACCATAAATTTCCAGCTTCTCAACCCCGGTGCGCCAGAGCTTGAGCGCGCCAGCCGGCACGCCTTGCTCCAGCTTGAAATAGCCTGCGGCCACCTGGATCAGGCCCTGGTAGAATCTACGGTCGTCGCCATGCTCTTCCAACCAGATTTCCTCCAGCGTCTCGTGACACTCGAAAAACAGCTGCTGATTGAATTCCTCGATGCCCCGTAAAAAGCGCGGATCGTTCTGCGGTTCATTCATTGTGATCGTCCGGACCAAATTCTTAAGTCAGCGTGGGCGTCAAGATTCCCAAGCTCGCTGGTCAGGTCTTTTGGCCCTGCTCGTCAGCCGCGGTTTATATCGCTTGGGCTTGTTGCTACCATCGCCACGAATGACCCAGCCTAACCCGAAAAATGAAGTGACGCTAGAGATCCATGGGCTTTCCTACGGGCCCTACGGCATCGGCCGAGTCGAGGGCAGAGTTTTGATGGTGCCGCATACTGCCCCTGGCGATACCATCACCGCCCGGATTGTCGAAGATCACGAGCGTTTTTCGATCGGCCAATTGGTCCGTGTGCTTAAGCCTTCGCCACAGCGTCGCACGCCCCCCTGCCCTTACGTTGGCGACTGCGGCGGTTGCGCCTGGCAGCACCTGGGCTATGCAGCGCAGATCCAGGCAAAGCAGCAAAGTGTAGACGACGCTCTGCGCCGTATCGGCAAGCTCGCCGATTTCGAGTTGCGACCGATCATTCCCTCAGCCGAAGAATTTTACTATCGCCGGCGCATCCGCTTGCAAGTCGGCCCGGCGAACCGGCTCGGCTTTTTCGGTCCATCCTCCCATCATCTGGTGGAAATCGATTATTGCCGCATCGCCGACGAGCGGCTTAATCGCGTCCTCGAAACACTGCGGCCCTGGGCGGGTAATTTACTCACTCCCATCGACCATCTGGAGATCGTGGCCGGCGACGAGGCCGAACAGCTCGTGGTCGCCGTCCGCGCCGCCGGCCCCTTCGTGCCCCGCGACCAAGCCGCATGCAAAACCCTGATCGACGAGAAGGATGGAATTCGCGGCTTGATCTTCGCCGGCCGCGACTGGCGCAGGAGCTGGGGCCAGCCGGCGATCACGGTTCGATTGCAGAACGAGCTTGCACTGCGCGTCGACGCCGACGTCTTCACTCAGGTCAATCCACAAGGCAACCGGCTCATGCTCGAAGCCCTGCTCGACGCCGGTGAATTTCACCGGGACGAGCGGTTGCTCGAGCTTTTCTGCGGCCCCGGTAATTTTACCCTGGCTTTGGCGCGGCAAAGCGAAGCGGTGGTCGCGGTGGAGAACCACCGGCCGGCGATCGCCAACGGCAAGCTCAATGCGCAAAGGAACGGCATCGAAAATATTCGCTGGATGTGCGCACCGGTGCCGCGGGCCGTGGCCGATCTCAACAAGCGTCGGGCGCGCTTTGCCAAGATAGTTCTCGATCCGCCGCGCACCGGCGCCAAGGGCATCGAAGCGGAACTCGCAGCGTTGGGCGCCGAGAAAATATTCTATATTTCCTGTAACCCGGCGACGCTGGCGCGCGACGTTGCCGCACTCGCCAAGCTTGGTTACAAACTTCGCACGGTCCAGCCCATCGACCTGTTCCCGCAGACTTTTCATGTCGAAGCTCTGGCCGTACTGGAGTACTGAAGCAAAGCACGAACGAGAGGAGGATAACATGACGACCCCAACCGCGAAGCCAGCCATCGATATCCATCACCACTACATGCCAATCCAATTAATCGAAGAAACTCAACACCACGGCAAGGTGTTGGGCGTAGCCGTCAGCGAAGAGCGTGGCAGCTACGCGCTATCTTTCGCCGGTAGCAGGCCGCACCGGCTGCAACCGCCGATCTTTGACGTGGAAGGGCATATCGCCGTGATGGATCAAGGCCGGGTCAGCATGGCGACGCTCGAGGCCAACACCAACAGTCTCGGTTACCGGCTTACCGGCGAACAAGGCGAAGCCTGGTGTAAACTCTACAACGACTGCGTCAGCACGCTGACCAAGCAACGGCCCGACCGTTTCGTCGGCATGGCCACCGTGCCCCTGCAGGAGCCGCGACGCGCGGCCAAAGTTTTGGAGCAGGCGATCACGAAGCTCAACTTCCGCGGCATTTTCATCGGCACCAACGTCAACGGCCAGTATTACAACACCCCAGAGTTCGATCCGTTCTGGGCCAAGGCGGAAGAGCTGGACTTGCTCGTGGTCATCCACCCTGAGCATATCGCCGGCGCAGAACGCATGACCGAGTTCGGTCTCAACGCGGTCTGCGGCAACCCTGCCGACTCGACCCTCTGCCTCGGCTACATGCTCTACAGCGGCGTATTCGACCGCTTTCCGAGGCTTAAAATTTGCGCGCTCCACGGAGGCGGCTTTCTGCCTTATCATCTCGGCAGGTTCGACAAAGAGTTCGAAACCGGCAGGAATGTGCGTCCAGCCCAGGCGACAAAGCCGCCCAGCGCCTATTTGAAAAATCTTTACTTCGACACCCTGGTTTACGACGTCGACACGCTCGAATACTTGAAGGCCAAAGTCGGCGCCGACCGTCTTATGCTTGGGACGGATTATCCCTACACCTTGGGCGACTGGCTCGGCGTGGAAAAAATCCAGGCGCTGAACTGCGCCCAAGCCGACAAAGACGCGATCCTCGAAGGCAACGCCCGGCGCTTGTTCAAATTATAGGGCGCGATAAATCACGCCCCTACGAAGATTTGACCGTCTGACCATTTGAATCGACTAAAACGATTGGACCCGACCGATCAAACGTCTTGAACATTTTGAACGGCTTGAAAGAACTGCCCGAACCCCTTGAACTTTTGAACCTTGAACCCTTGAACGGCCGCTAAATTCCAAATAGCTTCTTCGCATTAAGATGGTAGATCTTTTCCTTCTCCGCCTGCGGGACATCGAGCTCTTCCATAGCCTTCAACGTCATCGGGTAAAACTGATCGTCGCGCCCGCCGCGCCCGTGCGGGTAATCGGCGCCGAAGAGGATTTGATCGGCGCCGACGGTATCGTAAACCAGCTTGATAAACTCGGTGCGAATCGGCCCCGCCGTGTCATAAAATAATTTCTTAAAACAGCTTTCCGGCTCGTCCTTGCAAACCGGATTGCCTTCGCGCCAGTTGAGCCGGTCGAGATAAAGCAAAATCATCCCGCCCAGGTGCGACCCGATCATCCGCACCTTCGGATAGCGGTCGAAGATCCCGGCGTAGACGATACGGGAGATCGCCAGCGTGCTGTCGGTCGGCCAAAGAATTTTTTGATGCAGTGAGTATTTGTCCCAGTTCGACTGGCAGGGCGCGTTGCACGGGTGCATAAACAACGGCTTGCCACCTGACGCGAGCGCTTGCCAAAAGGGTTCAAACTCCGGCTCGTCGATATATTTGCCCGCGACGTTGGTCGGCATCATGACGCCGTGCATCTTGAGGTCCTTGTAGCAGCGCTCGAGCTCGCGCACACAGTCGTCCATATCGACCATCGGCAGACGGGCAAACGCCATAAAGCGCTTCGGGTATTTTGCATGGGCCTCGGCGAACGCATCATTGAGAATTTTGCACAACTCCAGCGCGCGGACCCGGTCGCCGGTTTTCTCGATACGCCCGCCGGTGTTCGAAAGCACCCCGATATCGATGCCGTGCTTATCCATCGTATCGAGATACTCCCGGTGGTCGAAGGCGTGAAAGCCCGCTCCCCGGACATCGTTCTGCGCTTCCGGCACCAGATCCAAAAACTTTCCCGGAAATGCGTGAAAATGCGTATCGATAATCATGGAAGCTCCTTTTTCGTTCGTGAATCCGTTTTCAACAAATTTCGCCTTCGTTTATGGGTCGTTCCTATGGCAGCGTAGAGTTTCAATATTCTAACGCCGACTTTCCGTCAAGCCGCTGAGATTGGATAGATTGACAGGCTCGGGGCCCGCGTGTTTACCTGCCGGGGAGGTTTTTCATGAGGCTTAAAATCATCTGTTTCGTAGCGACCATTTTCTTCTTGACCGTTGTGCCCCTCCACGCACAATTGAAGAAGGTTCGCTTTCCAGTCAGCACCGCTTCCATCGCCCAGGTCCCGTCCAGGATTGCCGAGATCAAAGGCATTTATGGCGACCAAGGGCTCGCTATCGAGGTGGTCCTGATTCGCAGCTCCGTCGGCATGCAAGCGCTGCCCGGCGGCGCCAACAAAGAAGTGCCGACGAGCCAGGTTTTCGACTTTAGTTTCGTGGGCAAGGCGCTGCGGTAGAGAAAGGACGAACAGAGCCGCTGGCAACGGGTGTCATCCTGAGGAGCAAAGTAACGAAGGATCTGCTTTTAGGTATCACAGTTCCATCGAAACAACGGGGAAGCGACAGGAACCGATTCACTGTCCCAATGGGCGATTGAGTAGCCAATTGCGGGAGTTTTACGTTTACATCCTCGCCAGCCGGTCGAGAACCCTCTATGCCGGAGTGACCAACGATTTCCAACGCCGGGCGTACGAACACAAAATGAAGCTTGTGGACGGTTTTACGACAAAGTATACAATCGATCGCTTGGTATATTTTGAGTCAACCGAAGACGTCAACACCGCAATTTCGCGGGAGAAATAAATCAAAGACTGGAGACGCAGCAAGAAAATAGCCTTGATCGAGTCGGCGAATCCGATATGGAAAAACTTGAGTGCGGGATGGTTCGAGGAGAGAAGAAAAAAGCAGATCCTTCGCTCACGCTCGGGATGACAAGAATCGTCGCGGCATAACGAAATGAACAATCGTGATCCTCTGACCCTGAACTTATCGCCTAACGGGGGTGCCGACCGATGACCGACAACCGCGTTCCCGTTCTCATCGCCGGCGCCGGACCGGTCGGTTTGTCCTTGGCGATCGAGCTTGCCTACCGCGGCATTCGCTGTTTGGTTGTCGAACAAACCGACGGCAGCGTCGAGTTTCCGACGACCAATCTCGCCAACACCCGCACCTGCGAGCACCTGCGCCGCTGGGGCATCGCCGACCGCATGCGCTTCGAATCGGGCTATCCGACCGACTACCCGAGGAACTATCTTTTCGTCACGCGCATGGACGCCTTCGAGATCGCCCGCTTTGATCACCCGGCCAACGGCGCACCCGAATCGCGCTCGCCCTACAGCCCGGAAGGCCGGCTGTGGATTTCAAAACCCTACTTCGATCGGGTGCTCCGCGCCCACGCGAATTCGTTACCGCAGGTGCAGGTTCGTTACGAAACATCCTTTGAATCATTTGAACAAACCGATCAATCGGTCACAGCCCAAATCCTCGACAAAAGGACCGGACAAAAAGAAACCGTCGAGGCGGATTACCTGGTCGGCTGCGACGGCGGTCGCAGCAACATCCGACGCGCGCTCGAGATCAAATATGAAGGCGTTTTTTCCCAGGGCATGAACGTTGCCGTGCTGTTTCGTTCTCCACTGCTCGATCATGTTAAACACGGCCCGGCGGTGCAGTATCAGATCATCAACGCGCAGATCAACGGCGCCATCGCCGCCGTCGACGGCAAAGAAATTTGGCGCTTGAACGTTCGCAACGTCAAGCAGGAGCAGCTCGACGTCTTCGACGCGCCACAAAAAATCCGCTACGCCCTCGGCGACAAGATTCCCTTCGAGCTCATCGCCGTGCGCCCGTGGACCGGCCACTGCGTGGTTGCCGAGAGATATCAGGACGGGCGCGTGTTCCTCGCCGGCGATGCGGCACACTTAAATTGGCCGGCGGGCGGCTTCGGCATGAACACGGGTGTCGGCGACGCCGTCGACATCGGCTGGAAACTCGCCGCCGCGCTGCAGGGCTGGGGCGGAGCCCGTTTACTCGACAGCTACACGGCCGAGCGCAAACCCATCGCCATGATCAACGTCAACGAGGCGGCGGAAATGCGCGCCAGCTTCGATAGCCAGACGCCGTTTTCACCAGCGATCGGCGACGACAGCAACGAAGGCAAACTACTGCGTGACAAAGCCCGCGCCGCGATCTTGCGCACCCGCGCGAAAGAATTTCAGCACGACTCCGCCGGCATCGAGCTCGGCTACCGCTACGAAAACTCGCCGATCTGTGTTGCCGACGGCACACCGGCACCGCCCCTGGACCACGGGCTCTATGTGGCATCGACCTGGCCCGGCGTACGCGCGCCCCATGCCTGGCTCGCCGATGGCCGCTCGACCCTCGATCTTTTCGGCAAAGGATTCACGTTGCTAAATCTCTCGGGAACTACTACGGGCACGAACACGCTCACGGCAGCGGCGACCCGCGTCGGCCTTCCGCTCCAATCAATCAAAATTGACGAACCAAAAGTACGCGACACTTACGAACGACATTTCGTTCTGGTCCGCCCCGACGGCCATGTCGCCTGGCGCGGCGATGAGCTACCCGACGATGGCTCAATAATCATCGACAAGGTTCGTGGCGCGATTTAAATTTTTTGAGAATCGGAGTGATGCTCACCCTGAAAATCACGATTAGATATCCGCTCCCCGAAAGCCTATCGGTGCGCTCAAGATAGCTACCGGATTACTGGTCTCCGGGTTGAATCCATCGACAGAGCTCTAGATCATTTCCAGCAGCACTTCATCCACTGCCTCAAATTGACACCCGCCCGACCCTTTGTTATGCGAAAGAGAAGTTGATTTGACAGGAGCGCGCCATGAAATACGGTTTCAAAGCGATGGATTCGGACATGCATGTCATGGAACCCTGCGATCTTTGGCAGAAGTATATCGACAAGAAATTTCTCGATCGTGCGCCCATCGGTCTCAACCGCCACAAGCGCGATCTCGGCGTTCAGGTTGACGGCAAGATCATGCCGCGCCCAACGCCAAAGCCCAACCCCGAGCTCGGACCAATTCGCGAGAGAATCCTAAACGAAAGGTATAGCGAAGAAGAAGCGCGCGACTTCGACAACGTCGCCCAGCTGTGCGCCATGGACAAAGAAGGACTCGACGTGGCGATTCTCTATCCGAGCCGCGGCTTGTTCGTCCTCGCCGTCGACGGGCTCGATCCTGAACTCGCTACCGCCATCGCAAGGGCCTACAATGACTGGATGCACGATTATTGTAAGATCGCGCCGGATCGCATGTACGGCGCCGGAATCGTCGCACCGCATGACGTTTCGTCAGCCATCGAAGAGACCCGCCGCGTGGTCAAAGAGCTCGGCTTTCGCAGCGTGCTCATGCGCCCGAACCACGTCAACGGCAAAATGTGGAGCGATCCCTATTACGATCCGCTGTGGGAGGAGTGCCAGAAGCTCGGCATTCCTGTCGGTTTTCACGAGGCCGGCCGAGTTTTCCTGCCCCAGCCGGCCCTGTCCGAGTTCATTCCGAGCTTTACCATGTTCAACACGCTGTCTTTTCCGATGGCTAACATGTTCGCCTGCGCCGACATGATCTACGGCGGCGTCATGGAACGCTTTCCAAAACTGAAAATCGCTTTTTTGGAAGGCAACTGCGCCTGGCTTCCTTGGCTTCTCTGGCGCATGGGCGAATACGCCGAGCTGACCGGCATCGCCGAGCATCCGCAGATGAAGCTCGAACCGTTGGAATATTTCCAGCGCCAGTGCTGGGGCGCGGTGGAATGCGACGAGGCGGTCGCCAAATATCTCCCCGACTTCGGCCTCGAGGACAATATCGTCTTCTCCACCGATTACCCGCACCTGGACGTCAAGTATCCCCATGCCGTGGAAACTTTTCTCAAGCTGCCCTTCAGCGATCAGACTAAAAGAAAATATCTGTGGAACAACTGCGCGCGGCTGTATGGCTTCGATGATTGACGCTTGTCTCGCCTCTACATCTTAACCCTGCCGACTTTCAAGGCGACGAGAACTTGGACTGGACCATCGCTGAACTCGGAAGCGTAGGATTCACGTACGCCAATGACGATCCCGACAGCGACATGGATAGAAACCGCATGCAGACGATTAAAAGGATCCGCGGGCTGACCAGCGCGGAAACAGCCGACCTGCTCGGGAAATCGCCCGCCCCTTTTAAATTTTTGGCATCTGAAATCCGCATCCGGATGCAAGCCTCTCTGACTTGGGCAGGATCCTCAAAGTAATGTCGTCAACCATCCCAAAACTTTTCCGTGTGTCCGTTCGAAGAACTCAGAACCGGTGCTGAACCGGTTAAGTGAATTCGAGACAGTTTTCGGTAGCCCGCGGTTTGTTGGCCGGTCGCGCCCGCTGCCGCGCATCGTGCGGCGGACTTGACCTCACGTCGTGATTCTCTGCTATAGTGAAGCCCCGTGACACTTTGACAGCTCCGGCACGAGCCACGATGCATTTTGTCGTCTGTGCGCACAGCCGCAAGCGGCATGCGCTGGTTTTTTCGATTGACCTCCGGCGCCCGGGCTCTCGGTACGTCTCATGAAACGATGCTGCAACCAGCTGGCTCGAAGACTTATGCCGTCCGCAGGCAAATACGGAGCTATTCCCCCGACCGCCTGGCATCCAGAACGGCCATGATCACGCGATACTGGAAAAACCTGCTCGTCGTCATAGTGATCGCGGCCTCGCTCGGCGGCTTCGGCTGGTGGTGGTGGGTCACTTCCGGCTACGTGTCTACAGACGATGCACGCATCAAAGCCGATATCGTAGCGATCAGCGCCGAGCTGACGGCCAAGATCACTTCGCTCTCGAAGCGCGAGGGCGATCGGGTTGCCCGCGACGAGGTCTTGGCTACCCTTGACCGCCGCGAGCTTCAAATTCAAATTCAACAGGCCGGGGCAGAGATCGATCGCCTTCGGAGCATGGCCCAGCGAGAGGCAAAAAACATCGAGCTGCAAAAATCGACACAGCGCGAAGAAGTCGCCAAAGCCGAGGCGGCGCTGCGCGCGTCGCGTTATAACTACGAAGACGCCCGCGCCCACGCCGTTCAGGCCAAGGACGATTGGCGGAGAAATAAGAGACTCTTCGAAAAGCAGCTGGTTGCGGAACAGGATCTCGACCGCACCACGACCTTGCTACGCCAATCCGAAGCTCAGTTGTCCGCCCTGCAGGAAAAGATCAAGGAGTCAGAGTCGCTGCTCGATCTCGCGCGGCTCAAATCCGGCGAGATTGCCGTCATGGAATCGGAGCTGCAAGCGCGCAAGGCGGAGGTGCGGCGCGCCAACGCGGAGATCGCCGATCTGCGGCGCAAACTGCAGTTGACGATGATCCGCAGCCCGGTGAACGGAGTGGTCGTGAAGAAGAGCGCCAATCCAGGGGAAGTGACCCAGATCGGCCAGCCGATTTACATGATTGTCGACTCAAGCCGATTTTGGGTCGAAGCCAATGTCGAGGAAACCGAGATTCGTTTCGTGAAGCCCGGCCACCCGGTCATCATCCAAGTGGATTCCTATCCCGATCGTCAGTTCGCCGGCAAAGTCATTGAAGTCGGCGGCGCAACCGTCTCAGAATTTTCGCTGTTCAACCCCCAGAAGCTCACCGGCCAGTTCATTAAATCGACCCAGCGTCTGCCGGTCAAGATCTCCGTCGACAACACCACAGGCCTCTTAAAAGTCGGAATGCTCGTCGTCGTACGCATCAAAAAAAGCGCTTCCTGAGGCTGTCGTATGGATCCTTCCGAAACTTCTCCGCCAAACGACGACGGTCTGCGCAAGTGGTGGATCGCGATCACGCTCTTTCTCGGCACCCTGTCCGTTGGCCTCAGCGTCAGCGCGGTCAACATCGCCATTCCGACGATTATGTCGTCGCTCGGCACTTCGCTTAACCGCATTCAGTGGGTCCTGACCGGCTTTATGATCACGCGCACAGTGCTCATTCCCTCGGTCGGCTGGCTCGGCGAGCGCATGGGCGACCGCAATCTCTTCATCGCCAGCACGACCGTCTTTACCGCCGGCTCGCTGCTCTGCTCGTTTTCTTGGAACGCCGAGTCGCTGATTCTCTTTCGTATCGTTCAGGCGATGGGCGCCGGCCCGCTGCTCGGCGTGTCCATGGCGATCATGTTCGAAGCCTTCCCGCGCCACGAGCGCGGCTTCGCCATGGGCCTGTTCATGACCGGCTGGTCGCTCGGCCCATTCTTCGGTCCCTTGCTCGGCGGTTACTTGACCGAGCACGTGCACTGGCGCGCGATCTTCTACATCAACCTGCCGACCGGGCTGCTGAGCATCGTCAGCGGCTACTATCTGCTGCCGCGCGTGCAGGCAAAATCCCCTAGCGCCGCGCCGCTCGATCTCTTCGGCCTGATGACCATGGCCTCCGGCACTGTAACCCTGTTGTTGGCGCTCAATCTCGGACACGAGGAAGGTTGGGGCAGCCGGCTGATCGTCACCCTGTTCGCCGCATCGGCCCTGTTCTTCGCGCTCTTCATCGTCGCCGAATTGAGAACGAAACACCCTTTTATTGAGCTGCGCTACTTCCGCGATGTCAACTTCAGCCTGGCGAACTTTATGATCTTCCTGCGCGTTTTCGGATTTCGCGGCACGAGTTTTCTGCTCGCCCTGTTCTTGCAAAGGGGACTGAATTACACGCCGACCCAGGCGGGAATTTTTCTCTTGCCCGGCGCGGTCATCACCGGCTTGTGGTCGCCGGTGGCGGGAAAAATGACCGACCTACTCGGACCGCGAATCCCAATCGTCGGCGGCTTTGCAATTCTCATTTTTGCGCTTTACGGCCTCTCCCATTTGACGTTGTGGAGCACTGTGACGTTTATTTTCCTTTTCATGTGCGTCAGGAGCGTCGGCCAGTCAAGCCTCAATGCCCCGCTCAACACCGTGGCCCTAGCCGCCATTCCCGAAGGCCGCGCGCGCATGGGCAGCGGCATGATCGGCATGACGCGCGGCCTCGGCGAGGCCTTCAGCATCGCAGTGCTGAGCGTATGGCTCGAGCGCTATGCATTTTTCAATCTTTATTCGATCCCAACGCTTCAAGGCGCGCCGTTCGCCGCTAGCGCCCGCCTGCGTGTGCTCGCGCAGATCCACGGGCTGCTGATCGACGCCGGTCAATACGGCCTCGCACTGCAAGAGCGCGCCCATTCTCTTCTCGCCCACACGCTTATCAACCAAGCCCTGACCCAAGCCTACCAAGACATGTTCTTCCTGATTGGAGTGCTCAACCTCGGCTTGCTCGTCATCGCGCTTTTTCTCCGCACCAAGCGCGCCCGATAACACCTCATGCCGTTCGAGTTTGATCGAGCAAGAACGACCGAAGCAGCAAGCGTCGGCACCGAGGGTTTGGCAAAAAGAGAGGATTGATTCGGTGTCCCCCCGATACACTCCGAGAAAATTCTGCGCGGGTTTGAAGGATGCCGAGAGAGTTTTTAGCAGCCCGCTAATTTGTCAGCTTGTTACGCACGCCACGACGCGCCCACAGAAGCAGCAGCAAAGACATTCCCAGCGTATAAACCAGATCCCACAGCACGATCACGGAAAACTCGCCGTTGAACGCGGCGCGCGCCAAGCGCACGGGGTGCAGCAGCGGCAACACCTCGGCGACCCAGAGCCACGGACCTGCCAGCCTTTCCTTCAGCGGGAAGAACACATCGGAAAACAAAAACAACGGGGTGAGAAACAGCGTGAAATAAAAACTAAACATGTCGATGTTCGGGATTCGCAGTGAGAAAACCATGCCGATGGCGGCGAAGAGCAGTCCCGTCAAAGGAATCACTAAGAGCGCCGACAGCGACGACGGCAAGGGCGCGAGCCCAAAAAACATCAACACGATGAAGAAGCATCCGCCGTAGACACAGGCGCGAGTCACCGCCCACAACACTTCACCGGCCAGAATATCGTCGGGCTCAATCGGCGTCGTCAGCATCGCATCGTAGGTCTTTTCAAAAACCAGCCGCACGTAGATGTTATAGGTCACCTCGAAGCTCGCCCCGTTCATCGCCGCCACGCAGACGAGCCCTGGCGCGAGGAACGCAAGATAGCTCGTGCCGCCGATCTCTGAAATATAAGCACCGACGCCGACACCGATGGAAAATAGATAGAAAACCGGCTCGAAGAAATTGGGCAAAATATTCCACTTCCATGTCTTCTTGTACATGGCGGCGTTGCGCCGCCACACCGCCAGTGCGTAGGGAAGCGAAACACTCACGGTTTGGTCTCCAGGCTGGTTCCGGTAAGGGACAGATAGAAGTCTTCGAGATTGGTGGGCCGGACGATGATCGGGCGGCGATCTCCCTGGTCGTGGCGGCGAATTTGGTCGATAAGCCCGGTGGCATCGTCAACGTAAAGCATCAACCGTCTGCCGACGCGCAAGCGCCGATCCGGTGCGACGCCGTCGAGCAGCGCCGCTTCTTCATGTGGCGTGCAGTCAAACTCCACCGTTTCCGGCGCCAGTCGCGTCGTAATGAGCTCCTCCGGGGCCCCCAAGGCAATCACTTTGCCCGCCGAAACGATGGCAACCCGGTCGCATAGACGCTGCGCTTCATCCATGTAGTGAGTCGTGATCAGCACGGTGGTACCGGCCGCGCGCAAATCTCTGATGCGCGACCACAAGACCAAGCGCACCGCAGGGTCGAGTCCGGTGGTCGGTTCGTCGAGGATCAAAAGTTCCGGGCCGTTGATCAATGACAGCGCAATCGCCAAACGCCGCTGGAATCCGCCCGACAATTGCCGCACGGGAAGATGAGCGTGGGAGCGCAGCTCAAGGAAGTCGATCAATTCTTCCGCGCGCCGCGAAAGCTCCGGCTCGCGCAGCAAATGATACCGGCCGAAAACCAAAAGGTTCTCTTTGGGCGACAACGCCTCGATCAGAACGTTCTGCTGCAAAGTCACGCCGAGCCGCGAGCGCACCGCTCGCACACGCTGCCCGATATCCATACCGAACACGCGAATCGTGCCGCTTGTAGCACGGGTGACACCGTAGATCATGCGCAGGGTCGTGGTCTTTCCGGCGCCGTTGGGTCCCAGAAGCCCAAAGCAGACGCGCGCTGGAACATCGAGATCAAGATCCTTTACGGCGAACCGCTCGCCGAATTTTTTCGAAATTCCACGGACCTCGACCACCGGCGATGTAGCTGAAGCTTGCTGCTTCATTTGATTTCTGTGTGCGTAACGTTACAGGACCCGCTCCACTCCATCGGAAACAAAAGGCGAGCAAATCGCGTCCTGCGAAGCTGAACGAACCTCGGCATTGACCGGAAACAATTGCGAATTTATCGACTTGAAACCGAATTGTGTTTCTGTCGTTTCGGCGCATACCGGAATCCAGATGTTTTTTGCATTCGGACCCGGAGGGAACCTGGATGCCGGTGTCCGCCGGAGCATGACCAACCTTGGCCTCGCCTCAAGCATGCCCTGAGGTCTCTCGAAGGAGCGAGGGATCTCAACCATCCCCGATGGACACATCAAAAATCTGACTTATTCTGATCGTAACCGCAAGCATGGCGGTCGCCACTCGTGCACTATTGGAAATCAAGCAAACGAACCACCCCGCAAGATGCTGCGGAGCATCGAAGCCAACATACTCCGAGACAAACTATAGGATGGCAAGATTTTGATCTTACCAATTTAGCGATCACACGCGGAGCCGCAAACGTGCCCTATGATTTAGAGCGGATCGTTTGCGGCCAATTATTTTTTTCCGGTGTTCTTTCTAATATCTCGCACGGCCTGGCGCTCTTGCCTCGCCCTACCCTCGAAGGTTTGCAACGCCGTGACTTCCCAATCAAGCGTTCCCCACATGGGAATCCTTCTCAACATTTGGTCCAAGTCATCGTTTGATTTTGCTTCGGCAATAAATACAAACGCTCGATCGCCCACGGGAAGCCCGCCGAATATGGTTTTTTTCCTTTCAAGGGCAATCAATCCAGCGAAACTCGGGAGAACTACACTCTGCAGCACCTCCAATGTTTCTTCAGGAGACGCGAACCCAGGACCACCCGATCCGACAACGAGATATTTCATAGACTATCCTTTCGATTATTGAGGTTTCCAACCTACGCTGTTAATCATATGAACGGTGAGAAGCGACACCAGTGTATACGACCGCTGCAAAAAACAAACACAGCGCGGCAAGAATTATTTGCTCTGATCGATTACGGTTCGCGTTCCTTCCGATCGATCTGGTCGCATCGCGATGATAGCTGGAAGGCACAACCTCATTTAGGCTCCGCTACCTTTCCGCCGCACGGTTCCGCGGCGTCAATCCAAAACATGCCAGCGTTATACTGAACCGCAGGACTTAATGTAACGGCACTTAAGGCAAATCTCACAGGATTACGTCCTGGGAGATACAGTTCCATTGTAACTGGAACGCCGCAAATCAGCAGCCGCGTTAGCGGTCGGATGGATTTGCCTTGTTATGCGTTCGGCTATACTTCAACAATGTCTTTTTTTTCAGACTCAAGACGAACGCCGCCACTTCCTCACATTCCGGCTGGGGAACTTGTAAAGCCTTCATGGTTGCGCCGGCATGTTGGAGGAAAATCGACCAATCGCTTCCACTGATCTTCATGTCTTTGTGAGACAATTTCATGTCTCGGCCCATGTAGTAGACGGGGCCACCGGCACTGGCACACATCAATTCTAGCGTCGCTGCGTGGTCATTTGATCACCTTATCCGCCGGCGCGAGCACGTTCGGAATCGTCAGACCAGCCTGATTGGCAGTCTTGAGATTGGCCACAAACTCGAACTTCCTCAACGGATGCGCCTCGGCTATCACTCCAACATTCTTGAGGCTATTTAGCACAAACTCGGAAGTCGAGAAAAGTGTCATCTATGGCGGAAGGAAAACCGGATTGGTCGAGTATGAAAGGCTAATTTCAGCCTGAAATTGAACTGAACACAACGGTCAAAGCGTCGGTGAGAATCGTTAGGAGGTGAATTTCCAGTCAATTTCAGGGCGACCGTTTAAGCTCAACCCGGCGCACTTCGTGTGAAGCCCAAATTTAGATCTTATCTTTCTTGACCTATGCACGCTCACACTCGATCACACTCACCTCGGACGGCGTCGGGTAAACCTTCGTTAGGCCAAAGCCGGCCGCCTCAACGAGGGCACGATGCTCCGCCGCGATCACGAGCACGGTCCTACATCAGTTCGGCGCCACCCAAGCCGTGAGGATTGACGGCGTATCTTGCATCACCGGCTGCCACGATTCACCGCGGTCGCGGGTCGCGTACAGCGCGCCATTACCTTTGATGCGCGCGTCGAAGCCGTAGCCCCGCGCGCCGTCGCCCATGCCGCAAAAAAGCGCGTTCGGATCGATCGGATGGTGCACCAGCACCCAGGGCATCCAAGGATTTTCCTTTTCCAGTCCCTGGGTGACGATGCGCCAATTTTCACCATCGTCGTCGCTCAGCATGATACAGCCGTGTGGATGAATTCTTTCCCGGCCCCACACTCCCGGAGAACCCTTGCCGCCGCACAGCACCATGCGCGGCTTTTCGCCGGGAGAAAATGCCACTCATGCGAATAGCTGTAAAGCGGTGTGTAACCCCAGGGCATGCCGTTCTCGACGCGCCGCCACTGTTTGCCGGCGTCGTCGCTGCGATAAAAGCCGCGCGCCGAAGAAACGTAATAGCGCTCTTTGCTGCCGGGATAATTCTCGATGTAGTGCATGTCGACGTAGTCGATGCCCGTGCTGCGGTCCTCCCAGGTCTTGCCGCGGTCTCTGCTGAGCAGGTTGCCGCCATGCTCGAGCAGCACCCAGATGAGGTTTTGCTCTTCGGGATGGATAAAGATATGGCGCACGTGGGGAAACTCGATGCCAACCAGACGCGGCGGCACGCCCCATTTCTTTTTCACGTCATCGCCGAAATCGAGCATGCCGTCGAGCGGCTCCCAGCTTTTGCCGTTGTCCTCGCTGCGGAAAAGCCGGATCGGCCCGATTCCCACGTAGACGATGCGCTCATCATGCGGATCGACGGTGAACGTGCGCACGTCCCCTTCCATGATTTTCGTCCAGCTCTTGCCGGCGTCTTCACTGCGATAACCGCCGTCGAAGGCCACAGCGGCGAAGACGACCTCCGGCTTGTTCCTGCAGCCGATCAAATGCTCCACAGTCTTCCCCGAAAAAAACTCGCCGACGGGGGTCATGGAGCCCGAACGGTCTTCCATCACCTGCAAGCCGCCGTTGTGAGCGATGTAATAGCGCAGCGAATCCATAAGACCTCCCGGTTATGAAAGGACGAAGGATAAAGACGAAAGGATAAGTTTAGAAAGTTTTATCGCCTATTCCATTTACTCTCTACTTCATCCTTTTATCCCTTTGCCCTTATCCTTTGCTTACCCTCGCGCCCTAAGCGCATTGTAAACCTTTTCCGACGTCACCGGTAAATCCGTGATGCGCACGCCGCAGGCGTCCGCCACAGCATTCGCCACCGCCGCCGCCGTGGGCACGTTGGCGACTTCGCCAATCGCCAAGCTGTTGTACGGCCCCGGTCCCGCCGGAACGTTTTCCATCACTTCGGTCTTTAGCCGCGGGATGTCCATGATGTTGGGGATCTTGAACTCGCCGAAATTCGACGTGGTGATCTTGCCGCCGTCGAACAGCACCTCTTCGGTCAAAGCGTAGCCGAGACCGAACACTACGCCGCCTTCGATCTGCCCCTGATGCATCAGCGGATTGATGACTTTCCCCGTCGTATGCGCCGAGATCATGTTGCGCAGAGTGACTTTTCCGGTCTCTGGATCGACGTGGACTTCGGCGATCTGTGCCGACACCGAGGCGTCGTGGGATTTCTCCGTGCTTTTATAGTAACCGCGCACGTAGATCGGCGCGCCTTTGAATTTCACCACGTCGGCGAAGCTCATTTTTCGCTTGGACCTCTTGTGCAGGATCATTCCTCGGTCAAGTTCCAGCTCCTTGGGATCGACCTCCAAGGCTTGCGCCGCAAACGCGAACAGCTCCTCGCGCGCTTTCACGCCGCCTTCATAGGACGCGTTGCCGTACACGCGCGTCGCCCGGCTGCCGCCGACGCCGCCGTCGCTCGGCACGATGGTGCTGTCGACCTGTTTCAATTCGATCTCGTCCGCGGCCACTTGCAACTCTTGGCCGACAACCTCAACGATCACCGTGAGCACGCCCGCGCCTTGGTCGACGACAGGCGTAACGATTTTGACCCGGCCATCCTCTTCGATGGTGACGAAAACATTGCCTTCGCCGCCGCTCGGGCTCCATTCCGAAAATGACAGGCCACGGCCGACGTTCTTCGGCTTGGGTTTGTTATAACCCGCAAGCTCGATGGCTTTCTCCAACGCTTCATTGCCGCGGATATGGGAAATATGCCCGCCTGTGGGCGTCTCATCGCCGTCGCGCAGCATATTTTTGCGCTTGAACGCAGCCGGGTCCATACCCAGCTTGCGCGCCACCATATCGAGTTGGCTTTCATTGGCAAAAAAACCTTGTGGATCGCCGGGCGCGCGCATGTGGCCGCAAGGAATCTTATTGGTGTACACCATTTGTTCTTCGATGAGGCAGTTGGCAATCTTATAAGGTCCGGCACAGGTCGACGCGCCGATCAAATACCCTGCCGGCTTCATCGACGCGTAAGCGCCGCTGTCGAAGAGAAATTGGATGTGGTGCGCCACGATGGCGCCGCTTTTCTTGACGCCGGTTTTGATCTTGATGATCGAGGCGTGACGCGGATTGCCGGCGGTCAATTCTTCTGTATAGTCCATCACCATTTTCACCGGCTGACCGCTCTTCTTCGACAGAAAATAGGCGACGGGCACGTCCATGAAGCCGCCCTTGCCGCCGAAGTCACCGCCGATGTGCATCGGATGGAAAATCAGCTTTTCCTTCGGTACGCCGACGCAGTTCGATAGCTGCGTGCGCACCGCAAACGGTGTCTTGCTACACGACCAAACATCCGCGCTGCCCGACGCGTCGGCCTTCACCACACAGGCATGGGGCTCAAGATAAGACTGATGCGTGACCTGCGTCGTGAAAGTGTTCTCGACGATCAGGTCGGCCTGTTTGAAGCCCTCATCGATATTGCCCTTGCCCCATTTGAGATACGCGAAAACGTTGCTGACGGTCTCAGGCGGCACCGGCAGCCCCCTGTACGTGAGCAGATTCGGATGGAGCACCTGCGCGCCCGGCTTGGTCGCCTCGACTGGATCGAGCAAAGGCTCCAATTCTTCGTATTCGACTTCGATCAGGTCCAGGGCCTGCTCCGCCGCCAATTTGGTCTCCGCCGCCACCGCAGCAACTTTCTCCCCGATGAACCGGACCACGCCTTCGGCCAGCACCGGCGTGTCGTAAATGCACCGGCCAATTCTCAACCCCGGCACATCCCCGCCGGTAATTACCGCCTTGACGCCCGGCACCTGCCAAGCTTTTTCGGTATCGATTCGTTTGATCCGTCCATAGGGGATAGGGCTGCGCAAACACTTTCCCCACAGCGCATCCGGCAGCTTTAAATCCGCGCTGTACAGTGCCTTGCCCGTAACTTTCAGTTCGCCTTCCACCCTCGGCGTCGGCTTACCCACAACCTGCATCATCGATATTCCTCCAGCTGGTAAATCTCCCACGGCAGCGCCGCAACTAGCCTTCTTTTTAAACCGGAATGAGGCAAATTGTCCAGCGATTTGGTCCGACCCAGCCATCGAGCGCGCCGGTGTGAACGCTTTGAACGTTTCAAACGAATTTTTTCAAGCTAACCCCCAAACCCCGCGAGCGACTCTGGCGACCAATTCTAATTTCCGGGTCATATCATCCCAGGAAAGCAAATTTCCTGAAGCTGCGGACGCAAAACCGCACTGCGTGCTAATGGCGAGATTTTCCGGCGAAATGTATTTGGCGGCCTGATCGATTTTGCGCAGCAGCACGTCTTCCTTTTCGAGCTCAGGGGTCTTGGTGGTGATCAGACCCAGCACCACTGTCCGGCCTTTCGGCACAAAGCGCAGCGGCTCGAAGCCGCCGGCGCGCTCGCTGTCGAATTCGAGCAGATAGCGATCCATGGTTAATGAGCCGAAGGCCTTTTCCGCGATCGGCTCGTAACTGCCCTCGGCGCCCCAGGCGCTGCGCTTGTTGCCGCGGCAGAAATGAATGCCGATGACAACGCCGGGGCCTCGTCGGATGCCCTGAATCATGGCGTTGTCCGCGGCGATTGCCGCGTCAAGCGCCCCATCCAGGTCGATGCCGCTTTGTTTGAGCACTTCTCGCCGGCTCGGATCAAAAAAGTTCGAATAAGACGGGGCATCGAGTTGCACGTAGGACGCGCCTTCATCGATCAGCGCCTGCACCTCGTCCCGCATGATCGCTGCCACGTCCTGCAGCATGTCATGCACCGTCGGGTAGAATTGATCCGTCACCCCCGGTCGATAACGCATGATCGCGTGCTGCATCGCCGCCGGCGTGCAGACCTTGAAAGACCCGGGCGCATGCTGCTTCAGAAATGGCGCTTCGTTGGGTGTGAACCGGCCTTTCCTGGTGAGCTTGCCGCCGACGATATATTGCAGATTGCCTTCCTTGGATTCCTCGGCGAGCTCCTTTCCCCGGCCGCGCCATTGGAACTTGACCACAGGTTTTCCCGGCACGAGACCGTCCATCGCCTTGGTGATATCGGCGGTGAAAATATCGCGGCGGTATTCGCCGTCCGTAAAGACTTGCATCCCCACGGCTTGCTGCATCGACAGGGCCGCGAGAATCGACCGATCCTCGATCTCGCGCACCCGCGTTTCGTCCATGCGTCCTTCGCGCAGCGCCGCCCGGGCAGCCAGCAACTCCGCGGGCCGTAATAGACTGCCGATATTATCCGCTCGAAATCGCGTCGCCATACTCCCCCTCCTTATACGGCCGATATCAGCAGTAGGCATCACTGGGTAGATCACGCCAAACGACGAATCCGGCCATTTGAAACTTCTGAAACGATTGGAACGGCTGGAACAACTGGAATTTTAAACTCCAGAGCCTTGAACCGTTGACATTTTGCTAGTTGCCCCACACCTGGCGCGCGGTTTCGACGACGACTTCTAGTTTTTTTTTCTGATCGTCCTCGCTGATCAAATTACCCACCACGTCGGACGCAAAGCCGCATTGCGGGCTGATCGCCAGTTGATCCAAGGGAATGAACTTGGAAGCTTCGTCGATGCGGCGCTTGAGCTGGTCGACGCTTTCGAGCTCGGAAACCTTGGTGCTCACCAGGCCCAATACCACCACCTTGTCCTTGGGCACGAAACGCAACGGCTCGAAGCTGCCGGCGCGCGGGCTGTCATATTCGAGCAGCAGCCGGTCATGGCCCAGGTCGTTAAAAAGCATTTCCGCAATCGCGTCGTAACTGCCCTCGCGATGCCACATGCTGCGCTGGTTGCCGCGGCACAGATGGATGCCGAAGGTCACGCCTTTGAACAGACGCAAAATCTCATTGTCCGCCTTGATCGAGCGCGCCAGATTTTTCATCGGATCTTCCCCCCACTGGCGCATCTCCTCGAGGGACGGCTCATCGACGTAAGCCGTGTAGCTCGGCGCGTCGATCTGCACGTACCGGCAGCCGGCGTCGATCAGACTGCGAATCATCTCCCGCTCGATGCGCACCACGTCGCCGACAAAATCATCGACGCTCCAGTAAACCGATTTCGAGTTCTGATAATCGAAGCGCTGGACGATGCGGTCGGGGCCGATCAGAGAAACTTTGGCGGGCTTGCCGGCTGCGCCGCTGACGAAGCGATATTCCTCCAGCGGCAGATTGCGCACCAGGCGGAGCTTTTGCGACACCGGCCGGCGCTGCAGGATCGCCGCGCCGTCAGCGACATGATAGGGGTCCCAGCGCTGCAGCGGTTTGCCCTCGCGCGACAGGCTCTCCATGAAAGACAAATCCACCCTGCGGGCTTCGAAACCGCTCACCGAAGCGGCGAAACTGTCCTGAAAATTCAAGCGGCGGAACTCGCCGTCGGTCACCACGTCCAAGCCGACGCTCTCTTGCAGCCGGACGGCGCCGCGGATCGCGTCGTCTTCGAAGCGGCGCAATTCCTCCGGCGAAAGTTTGCCCTCGTCCCGATCGGCATAAGCCTGTTTAAGTTGCGCGGGCCGCAGCAGGCTGCCGACCACGTCGGTCCTGATTTTTGTCAATGGTTTTGTTGTTGTTTGTGCCATCATTTTCCTCTCAGACGGATCGTCGATTGAATCTCACGGTTCTGAGCGCCGAGAGACCGCTCTAAAGAATCCGCCGGCTCAATTCCTTGGTCTTTCATCGACTACCTCCTCTCAACCCGCTGCTCTAGTCAATAGTCAATGGCGATTGCGAGAACAAGCTGACGAATGATAAAAGCTTTGTCAACCGGCATTAACTAGTCGCCTCCGGCATGGATCGATTTAAATCCATTGATAGTCAGTGTCGGCGCCGGAACGGCTTCGAATCTTCGTCGACTTTCTCGCCGATTGGTTTGGGAAAACGACTCCAGTGAAATGGAATCAGAACGCGGAAAGGAAAAGTATTGAGTGCAAACGTAAAGAGGTCGGAAGTCGCTCCAACCCGCGCTGCTAACACCGTAGCGGTTCCCCGCGATTCCTGGTCGCGGACCGCCAAACCGCAACAGAACACTTCTGGCGCGGCGCGCTTGAAGAAATGCGCGTTTAAGACCAAAAGGACAGTTGAGAAAAGGAGTCCCGACCATGTGGAATGGAATGAAAGTCATCGACGCTGACGCGCATATGCACGAGCCTCAATATCTGTGGGAGCGATATGTGGAGCCTAAGTTCCGGGATCAAGTCCCCAAGGTCGCTTTCATGGACGGGGTCTTCATGGTTTACGAACCGGATGGAAAGATCATTCCCAAAGGAGATCTTCAGCTCCGACCGCCGCCGAGTGCCTGGGCGGTGTTGGAAGAGAAGTATGGGGAAGCCTATCGCCAGTGGTGGTCGGCTGAGATTCGGCTCAAAGACATGAATCGTTACGGTTGGGATATCCAAGTTTTGCTCCCCACCGGCAACAACGGTAACTTCGCTTATCGCGTGGCCTTGACGGATGTGGCGCTCGGCGCGGCCATGTGCCGCGCCTACAACAATTGGTGTCACGACTACTGCGGCACCGATCCCAAGCGCCTCAAGTTTGTCGCGGTGCTGCCGGGCTCGGATATTGACGAGATGGTCAAGGAAGCACGCCGTGCGGTCGTCGAACTTGGAGCGGTATCGGTGCGCAATCCTTTTCTCCCGGTCGGTAAGTATCTGCACGAGCCGGAGTACGAAGCGCTATGGCAGCTGGCATGCGAGCTCGACTTTCCTATTTCGGCTCACGGCGAGTACCGGCAACGCCGTTTCCATCCGTTTCGGCACCTAGAAGGCGAGCGGCGCGAAGACCTACAGCTCGCGCTTCGCGGGCTCGACCACGCCCTGGGATTTCCCTGCGACAACATGACCACCCTCGGGCATTTCATTTTCACCGGAATTCTAGAGCGGTTTCCGAAACTACGGCTCGCCATTCTCGAATCCAACGCAGGCTGGCTGCCCTTTTGGCTCGGACGAATGGATGATCACACTCATGGCCGGAACAGCGTCATGGGGAAGTCGGATAAGCTGCGAATGCTTCCGAGCGAGTACTTTATGCGCCAGTGTATGATCTCCTGTGACAGCGATGAGCGCGCGCTCAAATACGTCGTGGGCGATTTAAAAGGCGAAAACATCGTCTGGAACACCGACTACCCGCACCCCGACGCCATCGATCCCAAGCGAGCGCTGCCCGACTTTGACGCTCAACCCATTACAGACGAGGCCAAGCGCAAAATACTTTGGGACAACGCCGTCAAGCTTTTTGGTCCGCGGATTCTAAATTCATGATTCAGCTGCGGCGACCAAAGCATTTTTGACATGCGGCTAGGCGCAAAATAGATGAGAACCGATCGGCACATTGAATGACAAATCAGCAAGCTTGAAAACCTGAATCAATGCTCCCCTCCGTTCTAGACGACTTGAACGGAGGGGGAGCGGTTGAACCACTTGAACAGCTTGAACCCAACGGAAAAAGATGAAAGCCCTCGCGAATCGATTCGATCACATCGTCCTCACGGTCAATGACGTTGAAGAGACCACCAAGTTCTACGAACGGGTGCTTGGTTTCGAAAGGGAAATGTTTCAAGGGTCGGACGGGCAGCCGCGCTACGCGCTGCGCTTCGGCAATCATAAGATCAATCTTCAGGAGCGCGCCACCGATACCGCGAACAAAGCGAAATTCCCAACATTCGGCTCGGCGGATTTCTGCCTTATCGCCGCGGTTCCCTTGCAAGCGGTGCTGGACCGTCTGCGTGCCGAAAAGGTCGCGATCGTGGCAGGTCCGGTTCAGCGCAGAGGCGCGCTCGGACAGATGCGCTCCGTTTACTTCCGCGACCCGGACGAAAATCTCGTCGAGGTGTCGGAATACACCAATGAAACAAAGCAATAAATATGCGACTTCGCGGTGGACGATGACAGGAGGAAAACTGCTTAAGGAGCGCGCATAAGTTTTAGTTCGATCTTACGGCTGCGTCAATTTTTCCGGCAGATGAGATCTCCCTTGGGAAACGGCAAAAGCACGCAGTCTACTCGCGGATCGTTATGCGCCCGTTCGAGGAACTCCTTTTGGTAGCGCGGCGAAGTCACGTTATCGACGACGATCCAACCACCCGGCACTAGGCGCGGCACGATTGACTCATAGATCTTGGCATTCAACTCCGGCGGCTCGATGTCGGAGAAGCAAAACGCCAGCGGCGCAGACTGGCCGGCATAGTCGAACGCGTTGCCGTGAAAGACCCGGACGGTACCGTCGGCCCCGGCTTGTGCGATGTTTGTCCGCGCCAAAGCGACTTTTTTTTCATCGAGATCGACCGTCGTTAGCGTGACGCCTTTGGCGCGCGCAGCGAGCGAAAGCCACAGGCTCGAGTAGCCGCCGCTGCTACCTAGTTCGAGAAAGGCGCCCGGCGGCGCCGACAGAGCGAGAAGCGAGAGCACGCGCGCGACATCGGTGTCGACGCTGCGCAGCGAGCGTTGATCACGCGCCAGCTGCTCTTCCATCGCGCGCATTACCCGTTGCATGTCGGCGGAAATTTCATGAAACACCGGCGCCTCCTTCGAGATTTTCGAACGGCACGCTGCGCCGGTTGATCTGTTCTTCGATATCGGCCGGAAACAGATTTTCTTTCAACATAACGAAATCGCCGTACGCGCCGTGCACCGGACCGAGCAGGTTCCGTTCGGCAAGCAGCCCGGCCTTACGCGTGCCGAACTTGGGCAACTGCGAGCGATATTTTTGGTAGCACTCATACCAATTGCGCGTCATCAATATATAATAGTCGAGTGGCACCGGCGGCTGCTCCGCCTCCTTGCATAGCGCCGTTGACGGCTCGCGCCGCCATTGCTGCGGCCGCGGCATGATCCCACGTGACATGAGATACTCGAAGCAGCCGGTGGTCGAATCGACCGCTGCGGCAACGGATTGAAACCCATGGGGCCGCGCCATTTCGATGCCGGAGACAAAACTCGGCTGTACGTTGCCTGTGCCGAACACCTCGACGGCATCGCACATCCAACGCACCCAGTTGTCCCAGCCGACGCGCTCGGCCTTACCGGGATTGATCCATTCAAACAGCCGCTTGTCCCACACCTCCATGTTGAAGTGGATGTTGTCGGCGCCGGCGGCTTTATAGCGCTTCACTTCTTCTCGCGGCCGGGCATTGACCTCGAAGGTGATTCTTGGCCTTGCCGAGGTTCCTTTGATCGCGCGGATGTACTCCTCGTAGAAATCCACTTCGCTCTTGCCATGCAGCGTTTTGGTGATCGAGCCGCCGCTGAGCACGAAGCCGGGCGCGGCTACTCCAAGCCGGCGCGCGTCGCTCGTGACCTCCTCGCAAACTAACCTGACATCTTCCAACGACTTTACCGGCGCCGCCAAAGTGAAGTCGCGTGACAACTTCATTTGGCGGGCGTTCTCGTTGATGTCGCAGAACTTGCATTCCTCCTTCGCGCCCCAGTATTGACAATTGCGAAAGATGGTAATGAACGCGCCAAAGGCGACGATCTCGTGGTAGGGCGTGCCGTCAGGCAAGCTCTTCGAATAGTAGTCGGGAGTTTTTGGCAAGCGGACTTCCGCAAGAACACGCCCCTCCGTGGTCATAACGAGGCGGCCATCGACGACATCGATCAGGTAAGGCGAATAAGGCGAAAGCGAAGTCTGAATCGCCACAGGGCGCATGCCGTAAGGCCCATTGAGTATTACGAAGTGTTCTGGCACGCGCCGATGCTCGCCCCTCTTGAGCTCGGACATCGGCACCAAGTCGTAGGAGAATAAGCGGTAGGACTTGACCAGCGTGCCCCCGGACGCTTGGAGCGCGGCGTCGCTGAACCAGTGCCCGAGGCTCAAGAGATGCTGCTTGAGAATAGTCTCCTTGGGAACGTCCGGGTATTTTTGGAAATACGCTTCCAATACTTCGGGACTGGATTCGTTCGTCGTCGCCAGGTTAGCCATTCGGCGGATCCTTTCAATGCGATCGTTGCGGCTTGCGCCTTTATCCGGGCCCGCTCGCCATCGTCGCTACTTCAATAGGGCTCGTGCAGCCTTGGCGGCGGGTTTGCGTACCTTTTTGATCTTCTCTTCCGACTGATTTTCAACCTGCAAACATTCACTGACGGACATGGCGTCTTTTGCCGGGATCGTGCCGGACTTTCTCAGCCAGCGAGTGTCGACATCGAGGCGCCGGGTCGCTTGGCTAAGCGCTACGGTTCGATCGGATCGAGGATCCCCTCGTTCAACATGCCGGATATGATCGAAGAAGACCCGCCGATGTGCAGATCGAAATGGCGCACGCCGGCTTTGAATTCGTCCGCCATGCGGCGCACCGCCGCGCTGCCGCGCGCCGTAAATGTTTCGACTTCAATGCCGTAGTGTTTATTGAATTGCTTCTCGACCTGTCTTTTCAACTCGGCGCTGGCCGGCATCGATACCGTGACCTTGCCTTCCTTCTTTGCGCCATCGAGCACCTGTTCCCAATCCGCCGACCCGGCAACTCTGCTTTGCTGACCATAAACCGGGGGCGCCCATATCAGCAGCCAATACAGCAAGACCGATAAAAACTTCCTCGCAATTTTGATCTGGACTGGCATCGTTCTACCTACACCACACGGGTAAAGATCGCGTGCTGAGCGAACACCTCTTTCCGAGCCTTACCGGGCTGGATGGATAATTCTTTAAGGAGAAATAGTTTATATGTCAAGAATTGTTTTCTAAATAAATCAACTGTCTTACGAGGGAACACCCCAAAGCTTAATACTGAAAAGACAATCAATTGTTGACCGGGTTTTGAAAAACCAAAGGCGCGCCCGTCTAATTATCTCCGCCGCGTGGCAATCCATGAATACGAACAGGCCGAGCTTTGTACAGTTGACGTCAGACCTATAGGTTCCGTCTATTCTCGCGACCCCTGACGGCAACCTTGTCGAAGTATCGGAGTATATCAGCGACGTGAGAGCAGCAAGCGATTGAACGAAAGCTGACAGTAAGTACCCGTCCTGTTCCAGTTCACAGTTCATAGCAGCGAAGCACGGACAGGGTCTTGAACGTTGCTGTCAAATTGAAATTCCCCAGGACAATATAGATTCAGAGCAACCGCCGCCGCAGCGATTCTTACCGATCTCGTAGGCCAAACGTTTTTGACAAGGCCCGAAAAACAATCCGCTTTTCTCGGAGACCCCGCCAACCAGCCTAACAAGATTGCGTCTGATCTGGAGAAAGCTCAGCGCGAAATTTTTCCCGCGAACTTCTCGATCAAAGCGTTAAAGCGCTCGGGCTCGTCGACGAACAAGGCGTGGCCCGCTTTCTTGAACAGTTCAACTTGGGTCGACGGGCGATGCTTTTTGAAGTTGGCCGCTTGCTGCTCAAATTGCCGGGTGACGGCGTAGAGCAGAGGCTTGTCGAAACCGAGGGCAATCTGTTTCCAATGTCTGCGTGCGAAAGGATAGTCCAGCAGCGCCAGACTGTCTTCCAGCCTCATTCGCGTGGCGTCGCGCGTCAAGCGACGCAACTCTACCTCATCAAGCCGCGTGGCGAAAATGGATCGCACGAAATCGGTTATGGTTTTGTCCCGGTCTTGGCGCAGACACTGCTTGAAATTTCCGCCCGGCGCGGGCGCCGGCTCCTCACCCACCGAGCTATCGACCAAGACCAAACCGGCCATCGTTGCGGCACCGAACATGTGCACCATTTGCAGCGATTCGATGGCGCCCAAGGACCAGCCGATCAGCAGAACCTTTGATCGTGGCAACAAAAATTCGTGGATATCGGTCGCCCGCCGCTCCGCGGTGTAGCCGGCCGTGGGAATTTCAGATTCACCCTGGCCGCGCGGATCCAAGGCGAGCGTCTCGTAGCGCCGGCTGAAAACTTCCAGCTGTCTACGCCAAATCGTCGCCGGCATCGACCATCCGGGAACTAAAACGATGGCCAACTTTTCTTTGCCGGCGAAATCCTGTCCGGCTTCCAGGAAGGAGAGCGTTACGCCGTCGCTGGTCTGAAAGGATCGTCGGGTAATTTCACTGGCGGTGCAAGGGCTTGCCATGATCAGCAACGCCGCGGCCAAGCACAAACGGCGCGCCATGAATTCACTGAGCTAGCGGTGCGCGGCGATGAGCCCGGACTGCTGGCCGCGCCAATGGTAGCCGAAGGGAAACGGCAACGGAGCCTGTTCCTTCCGGGCGCTGTAAGCGGTTTCGAGATCTTTTTGATAACCATAGGTCATCGGCCTGATCGGCTTATTGTAGCGGCCGTAGAGCTTTACCTGCCAAGGGGTGTGTTTGATGTAACGGTACGGGATGCCGGTGTCGTCTTGCACCAATACATCGGCGGCATCCAACAGCATAGCGCGGGTTTTGGAGAACTGCTGATCGTGTAGCAGATAAGAAGCCGATTTGATCAACACCGTGGCCGGCTTGTACTGGCTCGCCCAGTTTAAAAAGTCCGGATAAGATTCCAGGGCCTTGTCCGACGCATCGAGCGAGACATAGGAGAGTTGCTGCGTAGTCGAACCGTTCGGATTGCCAAACTCGATGCGCACGGCGCGCATTCTCACCCGCGGCCGTTTCGCGTCGGGCGAATCGAAGCCATGAGTAATCTCCGGGAAAAGATCGAGAGGTTCGATCCTGATGATGCGCCGATTCATCAGCGCCATCATGGTCGCCATCACCGGGACGGTGCCGCGGATCCACGGTGTGCTCAACTGCTTGCTCATGTACGAAGTGATAAAATAGTTGCGTTCGAAAATATCGCGAAACGCGCTGCGTACGTCTTGCAGCAGCTCGGCGAACTGCACGGGCGTCACCGACTCCAAATCCGGCAGCGTTCCGGGCCGCTCCAGGCTGAAGAATACATAGCGCCCATGCTCGGGGAAAAACGTATAGGCGTTCAGAAAATCCGGACCGCTGAAAGGATAGAGCAGGGTCTTTTTAGGCGCGCCGGCAATCTTGATCTCCTGACTGCGCCACGACTCCATGGTTTGAATGCGATGGTGCACTTGATTCCAGCTGGAGGTCATCCACTGCTGGTGTTCCTTGAACGCATCGGTTTCGACTAGCCGCTTTAATGCCGGCTCCGGCGGATTGGGAGCGACCCCCGCCAGGATTTGCGCTGTCGCCGTAGCGCGCCGGTTAAACTCCATGCCGTTGGCCGACAGAGCATTAACCGGACCAGAAGCCAGAAGGAGCGTCAAAACGAGCGCGCTCATCAACCTCAGGAAATCAAATCGTTCCATAAATTGTAAGCTATATTTCATAGACTTGGCACGTAAAACTAAACCTTAGATAGAATTCTCAAATCGCGCTCCTCAGCCTAAACGATCTCCTTTCAGGGACTTTGACGAACAGAGTAGCATTTTCTAAGCTACAAGTAATATCATTTGCAAGGGGTCAATGGCTCACCGGCCGGCACTGTCTTGCCTCCGGGTCGGTAACGATCCCGGCGAATGAAGCGCCAGCGGCAAATGCCTTTTCATGAGAAACAGATTGAGATAAGAGAAAAAACACCGCGACAATACAAACCTAAGGAAGGATTGAGTCACGTGGTGCGTGTATTTGTTTCGGGCGGATCTCTAAATCGTGCGGCTGTGTGTATTCGCTTCATGCCTGTGGCTCGGCAAGCCCGCCGCCGGCAACATCACTAACGTCAACGACCACGCCAAAAGGAGAACAACTTGTCAGGTTGGAAAGCTCGCATCGGCTATTTATCACCGTCGGTTTTTGAAACACCGTCGGACTGGGATTTAATCTTGCCCAAAGGCTTCACCCTTGTCGCTTCGGGCCTCAACGTTCAAGCCCACACGGAAGCGGAGTTCAATAAAGCCATCGACGCGCTGGGCGCCGGCCTGGGAATTTTCGCCGCCGAAGAATGCGACGCCATTCTCATGGGCGGCATCACTCTCGGCACGCAGCGCGGTTACGCCGCCGAGCAGGAAGTCGTCGCCAAACTTTCCCGTCAAGTCGGCTTGCCGGTCAGCACCGCCATGAGCGCGACGGTGGAGGCGTTCAAACATTTGCGCGTGCGCAGCACGGTGATCGCCACCGCATACAAAGAATCCATCAATCAAGCCGTTAAAAAATATTACGAGGACGGCGGCTTAAAAGTCCTGGAAATCAAGGGGCTGGAAGTTTCCAAACCGGTGGATCAAGTCAAGCTTCCTGACTACGCGTCGTATAAAGTCGCTCGCGAACTATTTCGCCATCATCCCGAGGTCGACAGCCTGTTGATTCAGGGCCGATGGCGGTCGGTCGCCTATGTTCAAGAGCTGGAAGACGACACCTTAAAACCGGTGATCTCCAGTACTGCGGCGTCGCTCTGGTGGGTCATGAACGCTCTCGGCATGAAACCACCCATCGAAGGTTACGGCAAACTGTTGCACGGCTAATGCCCCCGGCAGGGGGGGCGGCACGGTTCATTTAAATGAGCTCCCCCACGCTAATCCATGATTATCCGGCGCAGCGCTAAAACAAAAAGGGCGGCCTGATCAATCAGCCCGCCCTTTTTATTAACGCCAACGCGTTATTACTGTGATCTTATTATTTTTTCACTGCAGCCCGCTTACCAACGATTCGGCCAGCGCTTGTTTCGAACACACCTGCCGCCGGGGTTGTTTCGAGACTGCTTTGAGGAAGCCCAACCTACTGATTGACCCGCTCCCGGGTTCGCGCCAAGCGGCGCCGAGATTGAGGGCTTGATTCACACAGCTCGATTGCCAACGGCTAGCTCGATCGAACTGCTGGCATCCGCCGCCAGCGGGCTTGAATTGCCCGGTGGACTATCTTCTCCCGTCATAAAACCTCCATCACGGAAAAGCTCCAGACAGGCGCGCTCTGCTGCCGCTCTTCCCACCCCGCTTGTACTACGGAGCTAGCCAAACGCTATCGCTGCAAATAATTGATGTCAAGAGCTCTTTTTGAATTATTTGCGCCGCAAATTTCAAACCGCGATTTTTTTCTGAAAAAGTATGACTCGCCTATCGATGCCCGCGCATTTCCGCCGCGCTGAAGGGACCGGCGCCCATGATTTGATGCACCTCCCACTCAAGCAACTCGAAGGTAGAAAATCCCGCAGCCGTATAGGGATCGCTGGCGGCAATTTTTTCCGCTTCCGCTTTGTCGGTGGCGCGAATGACGTAAACGCCGTACTTGCGATCCGTTGTCGGCCCGGAAAAAAGGATTTTACCGGATTCATGTTGTTGCTTCATCCAGACCAGGTGTTGATCTAGCGTCACCGTCCACTCCTCGCGCGGCTTCACCGGCCGGCGCAGAACCAAGTACCACATGCTCGCCTCCTTTTTATAAAAACGAAGAAACCATCCGACCCTAAAATTAACCGATACGCCGCCGCGCTTCGCGCTGTCAAGACCATGTCGCTGTGGATGCTTGCCCAGCGCGATGGCTATGGCGCCGGTCACCACGGCCCGCCCTCGCACAAACCGGAAATGAAAAAATTCAGCACTCCCTTCAGATGCCAAACCAACCTCTAGTCGGCGGGGTTCCAGAGGGATTAACTGCATGTACTAGACAAAGATATGCCAGTCAAAGCCTACGGCCGGCATCGGGCGGCTTAACTTAATGCGCTATTGATATATAATGCGTTGGGCCTTTCGAGATGGATTCACCCAAGGAGTTAAAATGAACCGTACGTTTATCGGGCTGATCATAGTGAGTTCGTGCTTGCTTTCACCGAACTGGATCTACGCGCAAGATTCCATTCGTGATTTGGTCGTAAAGATTCACGCGATCCACCAACGACCGGATCTTTTTCGTCCTTGGACCAAAGCCAGCCCGCAACAGGTGAAGGGCTCCGGCGTGGTGATCGACGGTAAGCGAATTCTCACCAACGCCCATGTCGTCAAGTACGCCAGCCAGATTTATGTCCAGCCGAACCAATCGGCGAGCTACATCCCTGCACGGGTCGAGGCGATGACGCCGGGCATGGATCTGGCGATCTTGAAGCTCGACGACGAATCGTTTTTCGACAATCGCGGCAGCCTGCAATTCGCCGATGAAATGCCGCGGGTCAAAGACTCCATCAATGTCTACGGCTATCCTACCGGGGGCACCGAGCTTTCGGTCACCCAAGGGATCGTGTCGCGGATCGAATACACCGACTATTATTACCAGGCGACCGGTTTGCGCATCCAGGTGGACGCGGCGCTCAATTTCGGCAATAGCGGCGGTCCGGCCGTCTCGGACGGAAAGCTCGTCGGTCTGGTTTTCAGTTTGATTCAAAACGCGCAAAACATCGGCTATTTGATTCCGGTCGAGGAAATAAAGCTTTTCTTAAATGACGTGGCCGATGGGGTTTATGACGGCAAGCCGCAAATGTACGACTTGATTCAGACGGTCGAGAACGACGCGCTGCGCCGCCGCCTCGGTCTGCCCAAAGGCGTCAACGGTGTCATGATCGCCCAGCCTTACAGCAGCGACCCGAACTACCCGCTGCAAGAGTGGGACGTGGTGACCAAGATCGGCGATATGCCGATCGATAGCGACGGGAAAGTGGCGATCCGTTACGACCTGCGTCTGTCCGCTGCGTATCTCGTGCAGAAATTTGCCAAAAATGGCATGCTGCCGATGACCATCTATCGCAACGGCCGGCTGTTAGATATCAACTTGCCGGTGCGCTCTCAAAGAGAGCTGGTCATTCCCTATTTGATGGACAAAGCGCCGCGATTTTTTATCGTGGGGCCCTTCGTGTTTTCACAAACGACGCAAGATTACCTCGATCGCCTGGGCAATCAACGCACGCCCTCCCTCGGGCGCCAGCCGAGCCCGTTGGTCACCCGGCGTTATGACAAGCCCGCCTTCGAAAACGAAGAGCTGATCATTGTCGCCTCGCCGCTGTTTCCCAGCCGTCTGACCCGTGGCTACGATGATCCCAGCCGCGCCGTGCTGAGCGAAGTGAACGGTATCGAAGTGAAAAACCTCCGGCATCTGGTCGAGATCTTGCGCGACAATCACGACGAGCAAATCAGCTTCAAATTCGCCAGCTCCGGCGTGTTGACCCACGAGACCATGGTGTTCAATCGCGCCGACCTGATGAACGCGACGGGGAAAATTCTCGAAGAGAACGGGATTCGCTATCCCTACTCGCCGGATTTGCGCGCGGTATGGGAAACTGGACCGCAAAACGGCACCAAAGCCGCGCAGGCCGCCTGCTGCGTCGCCGCCCCGACTGCCAATTGAGTTGCTGCGCGATGTCGTCGAAGGACCGTACAAAGTGATCTACCTGATCACCGGCAATCATGATGGCCGGGGTAGCCCCGCGCCGGATGATGACCGCCTCCTGCGTTTGGTTCCCAAGTGATCACCCGGTGGAAAAAAGGGATTTACTCGCGCCGCCGGCGTCGAAACCTTGCGGTGTTGGTTAAATCGTTGCCTTGCCATTGTACATGATTATTTATGAGTCCATTGGGCGTTGAACCCGGCCACTTGCTGAGATAGGATCAGCCCGCTCTAGCGAGGATCGTCATGCGCAAGAAAGTATTCACTTGGCTTGGGAAAGAATTCGTCGAGCTCTCCGGCGAAGCGGAGCCGGCGCCAAACGCCGCGCTCGAAGCGCGGGACATTTTTCACCGTTTCGACCTGGAGCTGCGCAACCACGGCTTGTCGTTGGACAACACCGTGCGCAGCCGCCTTTGGGGACGAGATCGCGAAAGCCGCGATCTTGGCAGCAATGAGCGAGTGAAGATTTTAACCGGCAAAGCGCGCTCGGCGAGCTCGAGTTACATCGCTCCGGGAGATTTCGATTCGCCCGCCAAAGTCGCCGTCGATCTGCTCGCCATGCGTCCAGCTGAAGCAAACGCGGCAAAGCGGGTGGTCGAGTACGATCCGCCGATCGTCCCGATCCGCTTTCTGATTTACGATTCGGTCGTTGTACTTTCCGGTGTGACCACGGTTTTACCCACGCTCGAGGACCAGTTGAATAATATCCTGCCGCGCATCCAGGGCTCGTTGACCGCCGCCGGCAGCTCCTGGGATAAGGTCGCGCGTGTGTCGTTTTATCTTCACCGCACCCAGACCCTCGAGAACCTCAAGCGACTGTTCGCGCGCCATGTCAACCAACCGATAGCTCAAACGGAATATTGTTTCGTCGATGGTTACTCATCCGAGGGCAAATTCTGCGAAGTTGAGGTCACCGCTCATGTTTAGGCTTCACCGGATCGCCCTATGAACAAGCAGAAACTCAGAGTCGCCATACTCGATGATTTTGAAAAGATCGCAGCCACCGTCCCGGCCTTTGCGAATCTCGAAGCGAGCGCGGATGTGACGATCCTGCCCGGGCGCTTGGACGGCTCTGAAAACATCGTCGCTGCCCTACGGGACTTCGACGCCATCCTGCTTATGCGTGAACGCACTTTCTTTAGCGACAAGGAGTACGCGCAGCTGCCGAAGCTTAAATTTATTTCCCAGACCGGTCGTACAACCAAGCATCTTGATTTGGCCAACGCCACTCGCCGCGGCGTCGCCATCGCCGGCACACCGCCCGACAACGGCATGTCGACGATGGAGCTGACCATCGCGCTGATTCTCGCGCTGCTGCGCAAGATTCCTCAGGTGAGCATGCGCATGCGCGAAGAAATCTGGCCTGCCATAGCGGGAAACACGCTGGTTGGGAAAACCGTCGGTGTTTTTGGTTTTGGCAGGATCGGCAAGGAAGTGGCGCGGATCATGAAAGCGTTTCATGGCACTCGGGTGCTCGCCTTTTCGCGCACCCTAACTGCCGAACGCGCCGCCGAGGTCGGCGCCGAAAGCGCGTCATTCGAAACCCTGTTGAAAGAATCCGACATTGTGACGATTCACATCCAGTCCAACCCGGAAACCCGGGGGATTATCGGCGAACGGGAATTCGCGATGATGAAACGCGGCGCCCTGCTGGTGAATACCGCGCGCGGGCCGATCGTGTCCGAAGCGGCGATGGTCAAGGCGCTGAAAAGCGGCCAACTGGGCGGCGTCGGCCTCGACGTCTACGACATCGAACCGCTGCCGGTGGACCATCCGCTGCGCCGCATGGACAACGCCATTTTGATGTCGCACCGCGGCTACGCGACGGTCGAAGTTTTGAGCGAGCGCTACGAGCAGGCGATCAACAATATTTTAGCATTCATTGACGGCAAACCGCTAAAGCTTTTGAACCCCGAGCCGGCGGCAAAAGGAAACTGAATGCTGCTGTCCGCTCCGTCGGTATGATCCCTCGGCTATCGCTGGCCGCGCAATTTGAATCTTTAAACCTGACTTGCCATCATGATTTAGGAGCTCGCCCAAAGTGAGCGAAAAACTTTCCGCGGTAGAGATCGCCAAAACCTCCGCAATCACTCTCGGCCATTATAATCAGCACGCCGAGAGTTTCTGGGCCGGCACCCGCAACCACGATGTCGGCCAAAACCGCGAAGCGCTGCTGCAAAACCTGCGTGGCGCCGGGCCGTTTCGCATCCTCGACTTCGGCTGCGGTCCCGGCCGCGACCTGAAAATCTTTCGCGATTTCGGCCACGAGGCGATCGGCCTCGAAGGGGCCCAACGCTTTGTCGAATTGGCGCGCAGCTACAGCGGCTGCGAGGTTTGGCAGCAAGATTTTCTAAAGCTTGACCTGCCCGCGGAATATTTTGACGGCATCTTCGCCAACGCTTCGCTTTTCCACGTGCCAAGCCAGGAATTGCCGCGAGTGCTGAGAGAACTTTGGGCGACCCTGAAACCGGACGGTGTTCTGTTCAGCTCCAATCCACGCGGCGAAAACCAAGACGGTTGGGACGGCGAGCGCTACGGCTGCTACCATAATTGGGACAGCTGGCGGCAGCTGGTCATCGCCGCGGGCTTTGCCGAGATCCGCCACTACTATCGACCATCCGGCTTGCCGCGCGAGCAGCAGCCGTGGCTCGCGTCTGTCTGGAGAAAGCCTTATGAGAAGAACGATCTCTCATTGCATTTGAGATGACAACTAACGATTGGCGATTCGAGATAATCGGGAAACTTTGATTCCACGACTCGTGCCTCACCTCTTCCGTCTCGCACCTCGCGGCAATTGACAGGCGCGCTCACAATCGATTAAGGTGCGATTGAATTTCTCTCAAAACCAGCCCAAGGAGGAACGACCTATGGCCATAGCCAGCGATCTCATCATTTCATCGGATTCCCATGTTATGGAACCGGTGGATCTTTGGAAAAAGGGCGTGCCGGAAAACCTTCGCGACACGGCGCCGCTGTTTCCGCCCCATCAGGTCGGCGAGGGGTTTCAACAACACGCCGGCGGCTGGGATCCTCACGCCAGAATAAAGGAAATGGAAAAAGACGGATTGAGCGCCGAAGTGCTCTATCCGACCTTGTTGCTCGATCTGTTCGCGCTAGACGACCCGGCCCTTCAGGAAGCCTGTTTCCGGGTTTACAACGATTGGCTCATCGAGTACTGCAGCGTCGACACGCGACCGCTTGATCGGCATTCCGGCCGTCCCCGTGTATAATATCGACACCGGCATCAAGGAGCTCGAGCGTTGCCGCAAGGCCGGGCTGAAAGGCGCGATTATCTGGCAAGCGCCGCATCCGGATCTCCCCTTTCACTCCAGCCACTACGACAAGCTTTGGGCCGCCTGCCAGGATCTGGAAGCTCCGGTGAGCCTGCATATCCTGACGGGTCACAGCTACAACAAAGACAAGAACCGCAAGGGCGTCGAGCGCTACCGCGGCAGCGTCAATTTGAAGCTGATGGACATCGCCAACGGTCTCTTCGAGCTGGTATTTTACGGCGTGCTGGAAAGAAATCCCAAGCTCAAGATCGTCTCGGTGGAGAACGAGAGCGGCTGGATGCCTTGGATGTTTCAGCAGTGGGATTATTATTACAATCGTTTCAAGAAGCAGAACCCGCCGCCGTTCACGAAGAACCCGAGCAGCTTTGTCAAAGAACAGATCTATGCCTGCTTCTTCAACGATCATGTCTGCGGCGAAAATCTAAAATTTTGGGGCGAAGACAACATTATGTGGTCGAACGATTTCCCCCATCCTAACTCCACCTGGCCCAACTCGCTGAAAATCATTGAACGGGATCTCGGCCACCTGCCGGCGGAAATCCAGCGCAAAGTGGTCTGCGACAATGTTTGCCGGCTTTACGATATCGATGCCGCCAAGCTCCCCCGGGTGGAAAAGCAGGCGGCATAAACCACGGAGATCATTCGCAACCAGAGGAAAGCCTTTTTGAAAAGCATCAAGAAAATCCTTTACGCGACCGACTATTCGAAAGCATCGGCGCGCGCCTTTGACGAAGCCGTCAAGCTCGCCAAGCAAAACCGCGCCGAGCTCTTGGTCGTCCATGTCGTCGAGCCGACGCCCTATGTGGCCGGTGAAGAGTTCGGCAGCGCCCAGATTTACGCCAAACTTGAAGACGCCGCGAAGCGCGCGGCTCAATCGTCAATGGCGAAGCTGATGCAACGGTTAAAAAAGCTCAGAGTCAAAGCGCAGAGTCTCTTGCTCAGAGGCTCTGCCCGCGAGCAAATCGTCAAAGCGGCCAAGAGCAAGAAAGCCGACCTCATCGTCATCGGCACCCACGGTCGCACCGGTCTATCGAAATTGTTCATGGGCAGCGTCGCCGGCAGCGTGGTCTCGACGGCGGCCTGTCCGGTAATGACCGTGCGCGGAAAATAATTGGCATCATGACGAATTCGTACTCGCTCAACGACTTTGTTAGCGATCTCGATCGCATCACTCGGGACGAAAAGTCCCAGGAGAAAATCGTTGCCGCAGCCAAGCCGCTGCTCGCCAAGCTGGTTAGCCAGCGCGATTGCCTCGCGCCGCAGTACCGCAAGCGCGGCTCCACCGCCTACGGCCGCTACATGTTGCACCGCGCGCCGTTGTTCAATATTTCCGCGGTGGTGTGGGGACCGGGGGACAACGCCAAGGCGCACAATCATGACACCTGGGGCATGGTCGGTGTGATCGAGAACGAAATTCAGGAAACCCGCTTCGTGCGCAAAGACGACGGCGCCGATCCCGAGAAGGCCGAGATCGAAGCGACCAAGCTCCTGGTCAATAAAGCGGGAATGGTCTCTTGCCTGATCGCGCCCAACGACGACATTCACGAGATGAACAACGTCACCGATCGGGATACCGTGGAGATCCACGTTTACGGCAAGGACCTCACCGACATGCCGCGTCTGCGCTTCGACGTCGCCAGCGGCACGGTTAAAACCTTCGCCAGCCCGAAGTACGACAATTGCTGAGGCGCTTCGGCTAGCGCTCCAGCTTCACTTCCCAATCCAGATAACGCTGCATATCTTCTTTGTTGCCCCGGATCGAAGGCGACACCACGACGTCGTTGGTCGGCGTCAAGCACGCGACTAAGCCTTGCTCGATTGGCAGTCCCGCCGCCGACCATGCGCGCACACCGCCGTCGAGTACGGCGATGTCCCTATACCCCATCTCGCTCAAGGTGCGCGCGGCCAGCAATCGACTGCCGGCCGTCGGTACAGCTGACGACGATCGCCTGATTGCGATCGGTGAACAGCTCGGGCATCCGCGGTTCGAGCCAGCCGCGCGACATCCATTGCGCGCCCGGCAAATGCGCCTCCGCGAACTCGAGACTCGTGCCCAGATCAAGAATCGAGATCGATGATTCCCGCAGCTTGCGGTCGAGCGCGTGCGCCTCGATTGAGTGTGTCTGCGCTTTGCTCGCCGCCAGGCCCAAAGGCTCGTTGCCCCCAACCCCGGTCTCGACGGTACCTCCCTGCCGCGACCACGCCTCCAAGCCGCCCTCCAGGACAAAGATTTTTGGGAAACCCATCTGACGGTACCAGTAAGCCGCCATCACCGCGCGCGCCGATTGATCGCTGATGAAAATGATCGGCGCGTTGCGCACCGCAACGAAATCGTCGGCACGCTGCACCGCCTGGCCCCCGGGGACGCTGTGCGATCCGGGCAAGTGGCCTGACTCGAATTCGCTCTCGGAGCGAACATCCATGAGATAATGCATGGCGCCTTTCACTCCCATCCAGCGGGCTAATTCCGCGGGCGAGATCCACGAAAGTTTTTCCTCCTCAGCGATTCGCCGCGCCAAAGCCGCAGCGTTGTCTTTGCCTCCTTGCGGCGCCGCCAGCCCGCTCCGTTGCGGCCGGGTTTCCAGCTCCAAGCCGGCAAGCACCCAACCCATCGTGCCGTTTCGAAGCGCCCGGACATTGGTCAAACCCAAGCGCCTCAGTGCCGCCGTGCCGATAATACTCCGCGTGCGGCCGGCGCAATTGACAACGATCGGCCCGTTATTTTTTCGCTTCAGCTCTTCCGCCCAGAGAATTAGATCTCCACCGGGAACGTTGATGCCGCCTGGAATGCAGAATCGTCCGTACTCTTCGGGAGTGCGCACATCTAGAATCATCAGGTCTGCGAAGCGGGTTTTTAAATCCTTGAGCTCCTGAGAGGTCAAGTCCGGCACGTCGCGATCGTGATGTACTTTTTCGCCGAAGGCCTTGCTCGGCACGTTTACACCGCTGACCGTGGGCCGGCCTTCCTTTTGCCACGCGCGCAGACCATCCTGAAGAATCGCAACCTGCTCGTAGCCGAACCGCAGCAGCGTGGCCGCCGCTAGAGGCGCGCGCACATCGCCCTCGCCGTAGAGGACTATTGGCACTTTGCGGTCGGGCACCAGCTCGGCGATACGAAACTCGATTTGGCTGCGCGGCAAGGAGGTCGCGCCGGGAATTTGGCATTCGTTGAATTCGCCCCGCTCGCGCACGTCGAAGACTGCATACAGCTGGTCCGACGCCATCCGAGCGTCGAGATCCTGACAAGAAACAATCGCGTTCATCAATCTTTGCACTCCGGTTAGATCTGCTTACTCTGCGATAGCGGCCCGGTTAGGTCAAGAAGGCGCCGCAATGTTGATCGTTGGCACGGTGAAAAAGATCCCCACAGCGCTGAATGGATTCGCGTTCAACACGGCCGCTCCGCGCTCGTCTTGACCTCTTGTCCCGATCTGTTCTACTTATGCCAGCGGCAAATTGAAAGGCGATCACTTATCATTAAGAGCATTGCCGAGCGATTAAACGCACGGAGGACATTATGACAACGATTCACGAACGGTTTAGCGGACTTTTCATTCCTCATGTCACCCCTTTTGACGATTCCGGTGAGCTTGACCTGCCTAGTCTGATGCGCCTGACCAAATACTTTTCTTCGCTCCCGGGCGTGGCCGGCCTGGTCTCCTGTGCGCGAATCGGCGAAAGTCCGGTGCTGAGTATCGATGAAAAGCGCCAAGTTTATGAAGTTTCCGGCAAAGCCGCGCGCGACGGCGGCAAGGTGCATATTGCTACGATCGCGCCGCAATCGACCGACGAAGCGGTGCGCCTCATGCGCGATCTTGAAAATCTGCCGGTGGACGGCGTGATGATTTTCCCGCCCTTGCTGTTTGCATGGGGCAAAGTCGATCCCAATCTCAAGGTGCGATTTTTCGAAGACTTGGCCCGGGAAACCAAACTTCCAGTCGTGCTTTTTCAAGTACCGGTGAAAAGTTACTACTATGACCCTGCGACGATTTGCCGCATTGCGCGCCTTGAAAACGTCGTCGCCTTCAAAGAGGCTTCCTTCGACATCGATCTGTTCACTCAGACCGTCAAAGCGCTCAAGCGCGACCAAGCCGCCATGCGCGTGCTCACCGGCAACGATCGCTTTGTCGCCGAGAGCTACCAGATCGGCGCTAACGGCGCGCTCATCGGCGTTGCCAATGTCGCCACAGAAAAATGGGGCGCCATGGATTTCTCCGGACGCGCGGGAAGGTTCGAAGAAGCGGTGGCGATCCAGCGCGAGCTGGAATCAGTGAAAGAACTCGTTTTCAGCGAACCCATCGTCGAAGCGGTGGCGCGCATCAAAGTGGTCTTGCAGCATGACGGCTTGATCAAAACCGCCAAGGTGCGCCGCCCCCAGCTGGGAATATCGGAAGCCGAGCAAAAGCAGCTCCTCGACAGCTACACTGTTTTGAAGCGAAATGAATTTCGCGGCGGGGAAGAGCCCAAAGGCTCAGCGCACCATCAAGCGGTGGGCTGAGTCGCCAATAAATCGCCGCGCAGGGCACGGGCAATCCGAAGGCAACGGTGCTTTTTCCCTCGTGGTCTTCGCGGTAGAGTTTTTCTCATGTCAACTTACATCCTCCGGCATCCATCCGGGAATCACCAAAGCACACAACGTCACGGTCACCCCCAGTAGAATCATCGCGCTCAGCGCCAAAGACCAGTGCACGCCGATCACGCCGCCGACCACGCCGACGGTCACGCCGCTAAAGGCTCGCAGACCGTTGTTTGACGTGTTGAATAACCCGATCAACCGGCCGCGCAGTTGTGCCGGCGCTTGCAGTTGCACAAGCGTCTGAGCCATCGAGAGAAACGCGAGATTCAAAAGCCCTGCGCAGAAAAGCAAACCCACCGACAGGGAGTAGCTATGCGACGCGGCGAAGCCGATGATCGCCAGGCACCAAAGGATCGAGCAGATTGCGGCGTTGCGCGCGTTCGCCTTGAGTAAACCTCTGCCTTCGAGCAAGATACCGCCGACAACCGCACCTGCGGCGCTGGCCGCGAGCAGCACGCTGTAAGCCAGGTCTTGCTTGTCATGGCCGTACTCGTGGGCGAACTCCGGCATCTGCGCTTGGAAGGCGTTGCCGACCAGCAGTGACGTTGCGCCGCCGAGCAGGATCATCGAGAGAATCGTCGGGTTCGCTGAGGTCTCGCGCAAGAGCTGGATGGTACTGGCGAGGCTAAATCGCGCCGTCCTGCCGCTGGCGCCGCTCTCGCGCCCGTGGCCGCTGTAGGGCAGCATGGACATAAAAAAAACCATCGGCAAAAACATCAGCACATTGATGAAGAGCCCCGTCGGCGGGCCGAACAGCAGCATGGTTGCGCCGCCGATTGCCGGGCCAAGTAAAACCCCCAACTGGCGCCCGGTGGAGTTGAGCCGCACCGCACTCTGCAGATACTCACGGCCGACGATGTCGTGGATGATCAGCTGGCTCGCCGGACTGCCTAATACGCCGGCCATGCCGTGAATCACCAGCAGCACACAGGCATGCCAGATCTGAATTGTGCCGGTCAGAAATAAGATCGCCCAGGTCAAGGAGACCGCCGCGTACATACACTGCGCGGTTTGAATCACGCGCCGGCAATCGTGGCGATCGGCCAGCGCACCGAAATAAACCGCGAAGAACAAAAACGGCGTCCAGTGACTAATCACGGCGAAGCCGGCCAGCACCGGCGAATGAAATTTTTGATAGAGCATCCAGTAGCTGATCACATGCTCGATGTTGTCGCCCATGGTCGAAAACAAGTTAACCAGAAAATAGCGGCGATAGTCGCGGTGGTGCAGCGCCGCGAATGCGACTCTGCGCTCGGGCGCTGCCTTCGTAGGAGAGGAATTAACAGCCATGACGCCATTTAGGAAAGGATGAGGCAGAGAGAGGAAGGATGGCGCAAGAATCAAGAAACACCGAGAGGCCTGTTGATTTTGGTTTCATTTTTACCTTTTGCCTTTTTACTTTTGCCCTTTTGCCCCCTCCTTGACCGTTTAGCTAAACTCTTCCCGCGGCCCGCCCGGACTGGCGAAAGCAAACAGAACCACCGTCACGGTCAACAAAGCCAGCGCGCTGCCCGCGAGCGACCAGTGGACGCCGATCAAACCGCCCAGCACCCCTACGGTCAAACCGCTGAAGGCTTTGAGTCCCATGCTGGACATGGCGAACAGACCGATCAACCGGCCGCGCAGTCGCGGCGGCGCGAGCAGTTGCACGATGGTCTGTCCCATGGACGAAAACGTCAGGTTCAAAATTCCGGCGCTAAAAAGCAGCGCCAACGAAAGATAATAATTCGTCGACAGCGCAAATCCTGTGATCGCCACGCACCAAAGAATCGCGCTGATCATGGCGGTTTGCACGCGCGGTGGCAGCCAACCGCGACCCTCGAGTAAAAATCCGCCGATCACAGCGCCGGCCGCGTTGGCGCCGAGCAGCGCGCTGTAGGCGAAGTTGGCCTTTTCCGTGCCGAGGTCGTGGGCAAATTCGGGCATGGTCGCTTGAAACGCGCTTCCGACGAAAAACGACACGCAGCCGGCCAGCACGACCATCGTGATAATCGGCCGGTTGCCGGAAACTTCGCGGACAACTTCAAAGGCGTCGCGCCAACCAAGCGCGCGCCGCGCCGGCGCCGCCCCTTCGCGGCTATGGCCGGTATAGGGCACGGTCAACAACCAGATCGTCAACGGCAAATAAATCAGCGTGTTGACTACCAGACCCGCCGCGGGGCTCAACAAAAGCATCAGACCGCCGCCCACCGCGGGACCAAAAAGAATTCCCAGTTGCCGGCTGGTAGAATTGAGCCGCACCGCGCTCTGCAGCTGCTCGCCGCCGACGATGTCGTGAATCAGCAGCTGGCTCCCGGGTCCCCAGAGTACGCCGGCCATGCCGTGAATCACCAGTAGAACGCAGGCGTGCCAGACTTGGATGGAGTCGGTGAAAAACAAAAACGCCCACGTCGCCGACACGCCCATGTACATGATTTGCGCCACCTGGATGACTTTGCGGCAATCGAAGCGGTCCGCGAGCGCGCCGAAGTAGACGGCGAAAAGCAAGAACGGCGTCCAGTGGCTGAGCACGGCGAAGCCGGCCAAAACCGGCGAATGAAACTTTTCATAGAGAAGCCAATAACTGATCACATGCTCGATGTTATCCGCCATCATGGCGAGCATCGTCGCCGCAAAGTAAGCGCGAAAATCCTTATTGTGCAACGCCGCAAAGGCGATTTTCTTATCTGTAGCAGCGGCCACGGAAACTCCAAAACAAATTGGATTGAGTTGGGACAGTAACGAATCTTAGAAAGCTACGCAAATTGCTGGAATGGAGAACAAGGGGAGCGGGGATATGGAACAACCCTCGGATCCAAGGCCGAGTAGTTCTGAATTCGTCGACTCACGGTCGACATCCCTTTCGTCATTCCGGCGGAAGCGGAATCCATGTGTCTTAGGTAATCAGGAGGAGACGGAATCTCGCTATATGGGTGAGCCAATCAGGGAATTGAAATGCGATACCGTTGAGGCGGGGCATACGCTCAACCCAGTTCTTCGCCGGGTTGCTCTTGCGACGCGAAAGCAAGCAGCATAACTGTCACCGCTAGCAAAACCATCGAGCTCAGCGCGAGCGACCAATGGATTCCGATCAGCCCACCGAGAACCCCTACCGTTAAACCGCTGAAGGCGCGCAAGCCGTAGGCGGACATAGAAAATAGACCGATCAGGCGGCCGCGCAAGGCCACTGGCGCCTCCAATTGAACGATCGTCTGCGCGATCGAGTAAAACGACAAATTCAACGCCCCCGCGGCAAATAAAATCGCGAGCGACAACGGGTAGCTGTTTGAAAAAGCAAAAGCGGTCATCGCCACGCACCAGAGAATCGCGCAGCCGATCGCCGCTTTGACCGTCGGCGGTAACCAGGCTTTGCCGTCGAGCACGAAGCCGCCGAACACCGAACCCGCCGCGTTGGCCGCGAGCAGCGCGCTATAGGCGAAATCGGTCTTGCCGGTACCGAGGTCATGGGCAAACTCCGGCATATTCGCTTGAAACGCATTGCCGACGAACAGCGATGCCGCTCCGCCGAGAACGACCATCATGATCACCGGACGGTTATGCGCAACTTCTCCAATCACGTCGAGGGCGTCGCGCCAACGCAGCGCTCGGCGCGGCGCCGCACCTTCGCGGGTATGGCCGGTATAGGGCACCACCACCAGCCAGATCGTCAGCGGCAAATAGATCAGCGCATTGACGAACAGCCCCGCCGGCGCGCCGAACCACAGCATCAGTCCGCCGCCGACCGCCGGGCCGAACAGAATTCCCAACTGGCGGCTCGTGGCGTTGAGCCGCACGGCGCTCGGCAGATCGTCCGAGCCGGCGATGTCGTGAATGATCAACTGCTCGGCCGGCGCCCAAAACACCCCCGCGATACCGTGAATCACCAGCAGCACGCAGGCATGCCAAATTTCGAGGGTGTCGGTGAGAAACAATACGGCCCAGGCAAACGACACGCCCATATACATCACCTGAGCGATTTGAATGAGCTTGCGGCAATCGTAGCGGTCGGCCAATCCGCCGAAATAGACTGACAGCAATAAAAACGGCGTCCAGTGGCTGATCACCGCGAAGCCGGCCAGCACCGGCGAATGGAATTTTTGAAAAAGCATCCAGTAAGAGATCACATGCTCGATATTGTCCGCCATCATGGCGAACATGGTGGTGAAGAAAAACCAGCGGAAGTCGTGGTGCTGAAGCGCCGCAAAAGCGACTTTTCGACCAACGCCAGTTCCGCTGGGCGGAGTTGAGGATGGGCTGCGTGGTTCCAAGGGACTAACCGGGATCTGACACGGATCGATTCAAAAGTAGCGAATATCGAAAAACGGTGCAAACCAAAGCGGCACGCAATGAGGAGGTGCTAAACGCGTGGGCTGACCCGAACCGAAGAGACGATCCAAGGTTTATCGTTCCTTGACAATCCCTTGGGCGACCGGATAGATGAAAGATTATCATCGGCTAATCACGCCGCGCCATTTTTAAATTGTAAGGAGAATTGTCATGGCAGCAGACTTCGAAGACCACTGTTGGAAAGATATCGTCACGCCGGAAATTCTTAAAACCTACACGCCCTATCACCGCGAAACTTATATCGGTCAAAGACCGGCGCTGTTGGCGATCGATTTGTACAATCTTGCGTACCAAGGTGGTGCCAAACAGCCACACGAGCTAGTCGACACCTACAAAAGCTCCTGCGGCGTTTACGCTCACAACGCGATCAAGCCGACCGAAGAATTATTTGCCTTGGCGCGGTCACTGAAAATTCCGATCTTCTACACCACCACGGAAACCCGCAAGGAAGCCAAGCCGGACTCCATCTACGCCACCAACCGCCAGCGCGTAAAGATCGATCCCGAAGCCTTCGAGATCAAAGCAGAATTCCAACCGCAGCCTGGCGATGTGGTGATTTTCAAAGAACGCGCCAGCGGATTTTTCGGCACGCCGCTGGTCGCCCATCTGACCCAGTTGGGCATCGACAGCCTGATCGTCTGCGGCGAGAGCACCAGCGGCTGTGTGCGCGCCAGTTGCGTCGACGCCTATTCGCTCGGCTATCACGTGTCTATCGCCGAAGAGTGCGTTTTCGATCGCAGCCCGCTGTCGCATAAAGTGAATCTCTTCGACATGCATCACAAGTATACCGACGTGATGAAGCTCGAAGAGGTCAAAGAAAAGATCAAACAAGAGCGGCCGCGCAAGCCGCATTAAACTCGTTCAAGCAGTTCAAAACGTTCAAGTCGTTCAGGTCGTCAGTTCCACCCAAAAGAACCGCCCAGCCGATTTGAACGATCTGAACGGAGCGCAGCGGTTGACCGGCTTGAACCCGAGCATTTAAAGAATGTACAGCACGGCCAACGGTGTAAGGATCTACTATGAAGTTTCCGGCGAAGGCATGCCCTTCGTTATGGTCCATGCCAATCCCTTCGACCATAATCTTTGGATGTACCAGATCACCCGCTTCTCGACCTACTTCAAAGTGATCGCCGTCGATATCCGTGGCTACGGCCGCTCCGACAAACCCGAGACCCCGTTTACTCTCAAGGACATGACCGACGATGTGTTGGGCGTTTGCCGCGCCGAAGGGGTGCGGGAGGCGATTCTCGGCGGCGTCAGCGTCGGCTCGGGAATGGCGATTCTACTTGGTTTGGATCACCCCGAAATATTCAAGGCAATTATCCTGGTCGGCGGCAGCAGCGGACCGGGCGGGTCCATCGACGAGCGCATCCACGGATACACCCGGATCGGCATCAAAAAATATCACATTCAACATCTGCGCGAATTGGTCGCACCTGGCTTTCCCGAAACTAAGTTGGGCGAGTATCTGCTCAACATGTTCGTTGAAAAAGATCCCTGGCTCTCCGGCGAATCCATCGGCCAGATTTTTCGCGCCCGCGGCGGTCTCGACATGACGCCGCGGCTCCACACGATGAAAGTGCCGACGCTGGTGATCAACGGCGAGTACGACAACTCTCTGGCCGGCGGCAAAAAAACCGCATCGCTGATTCCCGGCGCAGTGCATAAAATTCTGCCCAAGACCGGCCATGCCTGCAACATCGAAGATCCCGCTGGCTTCGACCAATTCGTCATCGAGTTTTTGCAGTTTCATGGGTTGATGCCGTTGCGTCCAAGCTAAAAATTTCCAGTGCAGATGTCCGGCGCTTCACTGCTTGTCCAAGCCACACCGAATACGAGATTCCTCGTCGCTTTGCTCCATCGGAATGACAGCAGATGGCGGCGAGGCATATTTGTCATTTCGAGCCTAGGGAGAAATCTTTCTCCGTCCTTGATGTACACAACCTGCATGGACATGTTATAGGAATTGCCATTCAAACTGACGGAGAGGAAACCTCCATGAACGTTAATATCGCAAAGCTAAAAAGCATGGCGCCTCCCAAAGGCATGGAATTCCACATTGCCAAGGTCGGCCATGTCGTCCTGCAGGTGACCGATCTCGAACGCTCGACGGAATCCTACACGAAGGTTTTAGGTTTCAAGGTTTCGGACGTCTACCCCGAAGACATGATGCCCGGCGGCATGGTGTTTCTACGCTGCAACACCGATCATCACTGCCTTGCGCTGGTCGGCCAGGGCGACGGCAGCAGCAACCATCGCGAGCTACACCATCTTGCCTTCGAAGTACCGACGCTGGGCGAAGTGCTGCGCGCGCGCGATCGCTTGCGCGAATATAACGCCAAAATCGACTTCGAAGGCCGCAGACGCGCCGGTTGCCAGATCGCCGTGGAGTTTCGCGACCCTGATAATCATTCGTTGGAAATCTACTGGGGCGTCGATCAGGTCGGCAGCGACGGGCGCGTCCGGCCTCCCAACGAATGGCACGGCGTGCGATCCCTGGATGAAGCGATCGCCAATCCCGTGTCGGGACAGGACACGCACCTGTCCCGATGAATGCTGCGCCGGACTCTCTCGAAGATTTGATCCGCGCTTCATCCCACGCGCTGGTTGTTGGCGTGGGCGGTGGCGGCGACGTGGCGGGCGCCTTGGCGACAGCGAGATTCCTGCAATTTCTCGGCCTGAATTTCACCCTTGGCGGGCTCTCTTGGGAACGCATCGTGTACGACCCTGTTCCGGGACCGCGCAAGCTGAGTGAAGTCAGAAACGTCCGTGTCATCCATCCGTTTGCGTGGATGGCCAATCCGATGAGTCGAACCGAGACCGGGGTAGCATTTGCCGAATCGCGAATGGCCGCAGTCATCGGCGAGGAAGTGTTATTAATCGACATCAACGGCGGCGTGCAAGGTGTCGTCGACGCTTTAAAAACGTCTATGATGCATCTCGATGCCGACTTCCTCGTTGGCATCGACGTCGGCGGCGATTCCCTTGCCCAAGGCCATGAGCCGGGGCTGCGCAGCCCGCTGGCGGACTCAATCATGCTCGCGGCGTTTGCAGAACTGGAAGAGCGCGGCCAGCGCGCGCTCTGGGGCGTGTTCGGCTACGGCAGCGATGGCGAATTAACCGTCGATGAGATCGAAGCCGCGCTGAGCAGGCTGGGCTCTGTCGGCGCTCTGCTCGGCGGCTGGTCGCTGACTCCGCAGATCGCCGCGGAACTGGAACAGGTCGTCAGAACGGTGCCGACGGAAGCGAGCGCCGTGCCGCTCGAATGTTTCCGCGGCGCCTCCGGTACGAGAGCGATTCGCGACGGCGGGCGCAATCTCAAACTCACGCCCTTGGCCGCCCTGACTTTTGTTATGTCGCCATTTAAACTATATGAAACCCTGTCGCGGCCCGCGCAAGCTCTGCGCCGCAGCGCTTCCTTGGACGAAGCCAACGATGCACTGCATGCTATCGATATCCGCACCGAGCTCGACTTCGAGCGAGATCAGTACAACTCTGCGAGGCCCCGGTGATTCGAAAATTCTTCGGCGATCCCAACCGCGATGCCGTGATTCTAATGACCTCGCGCGGCGTGCGCGCTTTCGCGTTCTCCTACCTGAGCGTCATCTTTGCCATTTACTTGAACCAGCTCGGCTATTCTACCGTGACCGTAGGTTTGGTCATTTCCATCGCCTACGCCAGCGGTGCCTTTCTCACCGCGGTGTGGGGCTACCTCTCGGACCGCTACGGCCGCAAGAATATTCTCATGCTGCTCGCCGCCCTGACGATCGTGTCGAACGTTATCTACATTTTCTTCAGTCACTTGATCTTCATCATCTCCGCCGTGGTGATCGCCAACGTCGGCGCCGGCGGTTCCGGGGCGGGCGGCCAGGGCGGCGGACCGATGAGCCCGGTGGAGCAGGCGCTGCTCGCGGAAAAATGCACACCGGCGAATCGCAACAAAGTTTTCGCCACCAACTCCTTCGTCGGCTCGATGATGGGAGCGCTCGGCGCCTTGGTCAGCGGCTTGCCCCAGTATCTGCAAGAGAGCTGGGGCTGGCAGGCGATACCGTCCTACAAGCCATTATTTTTTCTCACCATCCTTTTCAGCCTGGTTTTGATCTTCGCTTACTCGCGAATCGACGAGCATCACGTGGCGAAGAAACAAGAGAAAAAGAAGCTCGTGACCAAGACCAATGCCTTCGTGATCAAAATGTCGCTGCTCGGCATGGTCGATAATTTCGGCGCGGGCCTCGTCAGCCCGCTGATCTCCTACTGGTTTTTTCTCCGTTACGGTGTCGAACTCAAATCCTTGGGTTTCATGTTTTTTCTCTCCTACATACTCGCCGCTCTGTCGTTTCTCACCGCGCCGGTCGTCGCGCGCCGTATCGGCGTTGTACCGACCATGGCGTTTTCACACGGCGCGGCATCGCTGATCTGGATCAGCCTCCCGTTCGCGCCGACCTTCGCTATGGCCGCGACGATGACCATCGCGCGCTCCTACCTAGCGTACATGGACAACCCGCTGCGCAGCTCTTTTATCATGGGCGTAGTGCGACCCGAGGATCGCGGCTCGGCAGCAGGGTTATTGACGCTCTCGCGCCAAGTTCCCGTCGCGATTAGCCCGACGATCGCGGCCTATATGATGCAAGCTTTCAGTTTGAACGTGCCGATCTTTATTGGCGGATTCTTGCAACTGTTCCACGACTGCCTTTTTTACCGGCTGTTCCGCAACGTCAAACCGCCCGAAGAACAAGCCGCAACCTCGAAAGCCGAGACAGCTTGATTATGAATACACTATCCGCTCTTTCTTCGCTTACGTGGGACAATCCCCCGCTCGCGTCGTTTACCATGGCTATGGTCAAGTCCAGCGAGCGCGGCTCGGCCGCCGGCGTCACAAACATTGCGCGCATCGTGCCGTCCAGCATCAAACTGACCATTTCCACCTATCTCACGCAAACCTTATGGTTGACGCTTCCCTTGTTCATCGGCGGCGGCTTACAATTGATCGCGAGATGGCTTTCTTTTCCAGGTTTCGCCATATCAGGCCGCCGGAAGAACTGGCAACACTTCAAAGTAGAGCGACGGTCGAGGAATTGAGCAGATGAAGCGACCCAGGCACCCAACCGGCGCGGTATCTTTCCTGCACAGGATCGCGGAGCAGCGGATTCTTGAAGCGCAGCGAAACGGCGCCTTCGACAATCTTTCTAGCAAGGGCAAGCCGCTCGACTTGGAAGACTTAAGTTGGGTGCCGGAGGATCTGCGCATCGGCTACCACGTGCTCAAAAACGCCCATGTGTTACCACCCGAAGTCGAGCTACTCAAAGACATTCACAGGTTGGAAGACTTGCTCAAGCATGTCGAGGACGAAGGCGAACGCCGAGCCTTGGCCAAGAGCATCCAGTGGAAAATGATCCGCTTTGACATGCTCAAACGGCGCTCGCTGGATATGAACTCCCTGCGCCACTACGGCCGCAAGCTCGTCGCAAGATTTCAGTATAAGTAACTCAATCGCTGACTTGGCGATGACTTTGCGCTTTGCCTTTGGGCCCGCTTCTGTGGTACAAATTTGCTACTTTAACACGGCATACAAATCGCGGCGAACCCACAGAAAGGAGCTTTTCATGGCGGCAGAAAGTTCTCCCATCAAAATCAAAAAAATCGGTCACGTGGTTTTGAGCGTTAGCGACGTCGAGCGCAGCACAAAATTCTGGACCGATATTATGGGTTTTAAATTCTCCGACAAAAACGAGGGTGGCATGATGTTCTTTCGCAACGCCACCGATCACCACACGGTTGCTTTGGTTCAGGCGACGGAGAAAAACGAATTGCCTAAGCGCGGCCAGGTGGGTTTTGATCACATGGCCCTGGAAGTGGCCACGGTCTCGGAGCTTTTCAAGATCCGCGACTTTCTCAAATCGAAAGGCGTGACGATTTTCTACGAAGGACGGCGCGGCCCGGGCGGAAACCCCGGTATTGAGTTCTACGATCCCGACGGTTATAAAATCGAAATCTATTCCGCCATGGACCAGATCGGCACCGACGGCCGCAGCCGGCCGGCAAACGAATGGAAACGGGCCACGACTCTAGAAGAAGCGGTGTCGAATCCGCTGCCCGGCACGGAATATCATTAAGGCCGGGATTTATCCGCTAGAGGAGTCGAATAAAAGAGGGGCGGGTTCGAAACCCGCCCCTCTTTTTATGCCCAATGGAAACTCGCCGCTAACTCGCTTCGCCGCGAAGAATCTTTTCAAGCTGCTTCTGAGTTGCCTTGTAGTTTTTATTCTTGTTGAGCCACTGCGGCGAGCTGATGACGACCTTCGCACCCTTTGCCTTCGCCGCGTCAAGCTTCTTCTTCTGGTGCGATTCCGGGTATAAGTGAAAGTCAAGCCCGTCGATATCCCACATCATCTTCTGACCTTCGACCGTCTGCAGATAGGCAATAAACAAAGCCGCGGCATTCGGCGCCCGGGAGTTTTTTGGGATGCCGGCATAGCGAGTATGCGAGATCGTGGCGTCTTCCATGATTGCATAGCCAAGCGGAATATTCTGCCGCTGGGCCATGTTCACCTCCTGATCGCCGCAAGCCAGTCCAAGCATGAGGAACTCACCGCTGGTGATGCGGTCCATCTCGCCGCAGCGAATCAAACCGCCGATATGTTTGGAATATTTTTTGACGAAGGCGATGACTTTCTCCTTGCCTAGAAGCTCCGGCATGGCAAATTCTCTGAATCCGGCGGCGTACGGGGTCGAGGCGATTTTGCCTTTCCACTTGGGGTTCATCAGATCTTCGAGTTTTTGCGGAATATCTTTCCCCTTCACCAAATTACTGTTGTAAATGACTCCAACCAAAGTTGAAGCCATCGCGATACCAATGCCACCGGGGACGATCGGATCGAAACCGGCTTCCTTTTGCATCGGCCGTTCCAGCAGCGAATACCAATCCATCGATTTGAGCGATTTGGCATCCATGGCCTGCAGCATCGATTGCGGATTGCCGAAGTACACGTCGCTGCTCGCCGGTTGACCGGCGGCCAATTCGCGCGTGATTTTACCCATCATCCCCTGCATGTTGGCACCCGGTGTAAAAGACGGCTTGAGGTTGAGGCCGTATTTTTTGTTCATCGCGGCGACAATCTTCTGCAGCCCAGGACCGCCGTCGAGCGTATCGGCGCCCCACTGCGCCCGTAGGGTGGTTTCCTTCTGCGCGCCTTTGATCAGTTCTGCGATGGCGGCTCCTTTGCCTCCCTCGGCCGCCGGCGCAGCGCTAACCCCGATAACGAAAATCAAACCGGCGGTGAAAGCTGCCGCGGTTAATATTGCGCCGAATTTGCGTCTATAAAGCATCATTTGCCCTCCCTTTCTTTTTTGCCCATTCGCAATACTCAGTTCGTCCGTTTCCACTCAAAAGCGAATCGTTTACAGCCTAACTCTATGACTGCGGCATCAGTTGGCGCCGCCCGAACCACCAAAAGATCAAGATCAGCGGCGTGAGCACGGCCGTCATCAGCAATGTCACAGCAGCCGCTTGATTGATCGCTCCGGAGAACCAATAGCTCCAGATGACAGCAGGCAAAGTGATGCTCTCCTGGCTGATGAGAAACACCGCGACCGTGAGCTCGCGATACACGAGGATCGCTGACCAGATCCAGACCGACATTAGCGTCGGCCGCAGTAAAGGCACGAGAATCCGCCAGGAAGTCCGCACCGGCGATAAACCCGAGGTGTAAGCCGCCTCTTCAAGTTCCTTGTGGATTTGCAAAAGCGAGCTGTTGAGCGCGCGGGTGGCGAATGCCAGTCGAGCGATTACATACACGATGGCGATCAGCCACACCGAGCCGTAGAGCGGAATAAATTTCGGCAGCACAAAAAGCGCCAGCAACAACGCTCCGATGGCCATGATCACTTCCGGCAGCGCATGGGGCAGAAACGCGCCAAATTCGAGCAAGTAGCGCAGGCGGCTGCGCGAGCGCACGATCAGCCAGGAAATGCTGAAAGAAACGACCAAAGTGATCACCGGTACGGTAATCACTAGCAACGCGGTGTTGTAAAAGCCGCGCCAGAACAGATCCCAGTTTAGATTGTAAAAACCGGCGAGGGACATCTTGCCCAGCATTTCATAGGACGGCGGTGCTAGATAAGGCGTGAACGCAGCATAGGCGATCAGCAACAGCGGAATTAACTTGGTGGCCAGAAAATACAGCGCGATAAAGATCCAGGCGGCGATTGACCAGCGGCCGAGGTCAATGAGCGCGGGGCGGTAGCCCTTCCCCGTGACCACTTCGTAGCGATGCCCCTGGCGCAATACCTGGCTGTACCACCAGGTGAGCACCAGCGCCAAAAGAATCATTACCGTGCCCAAGGCGGCGGTAACGCCATGCTGCGGCAGGCCGCTATCCGGCGGATTGGCCTTCAGATAAACGTAGGTGCTGAGCATGTAAATACGGTTGCCCAAGCCGATGATCGCCGGCACGTCGAAGGTCGCGATGCCGATGGTCAGCATGTAGATGAACGCCGCGAGAATGGCCGGGAACGCCAGCGGCAAAGTGACCCGGCGCAGAGTACCAATGAAGCTCAAGCCGTGAATCTTCGCCGCCTCTTCAAGGGAAGGATTCATGGCGCGAAACATCTGCGCGGTTAAGATGAAAGCGAGCGCCGTTAGGTTTAGCCCCTGCACGAAGCCCATGCCCACCGGAGTGGCGATATTGATCGGTCCGCTCTCGAATCCGAAAGCATCCATGAGCCAGCGATTCAAAAAACCGATGCGCACATGTGCGATGAAAGTCCAGCCCATCGCCGTATAAATTCCCGGGATCAATAGCCCCAGGGTCATGATCGTATAGACCAGTCCCTTGCCCGGCAGGGTGCTCCGTTCGGCCAACCAGGCGATTGGCAGTCCGATTGCCAGCGCGGTAAAAGTCGTCGACAGAGTAAAGATCACGGTGTTCCAGACGACTGTGAGCACGAACGGATCGCCGAGGATTTCCATGTAGTTATTTAACGTGTAGGTCGCGTGCGCGGTGCCAACGATGCCGGTTTGAAAGCTGATCCACACCAAGGCAGCGACCAAAACGAGGATCACCAACATGGGCACCATGGCAAGCGCCAGTAACAGTGGCGAAGTGCGCAAGCGGATCGCGAAGGAACGAGGCATTCTCAGAACGGCTTCCATAGGCAACCTTTCAGACTTCCCAACCCCAAGCTAAGCGCCTTTCGATTAGTCTTAAGTCGATCATTCTTCGATTCATTGTTCCCGAGGACCGGAGCATGGCCGTGCCTTACCCGGTGGCCTGTATTTTTGGCTGTACCGACAGTAGTTGATTAGTAACCTCGGAGCGCGGAAACACCATCAGATCCGCAGGTCGGACGATCAACTGGAGCTGGCGGTCGCCGCGCGTCGGCAGGATGCGGCTTTTGCCGACGAGCACCTGATCTTGGATAACCGCCTCGTAAACAAATTGATCGCCGAGAAAAGTGCTGGAGCGGAGCGTCGCGGCAATACAGTTTTGCCCCGCGACGCTGGCGTGGTCGGCGATCTCCAAACATTCAGGTCTAAAGCCCACCAGCACTTCGGCGCCGAGCTCGCCCCGGACGCAGACTTCGAAACCACCGATCCCAGTCTCAACGAAGTTGGCGGCGACACGCTTGCCGGAGAGCCAATTGACCGCCCCGAAAAAGTCAGCGACCTCCGGACAGTTGGGTTCACGGTACAGCTCCATCGATTCACCGTACTGCAACAATCTGCCCAAGCTCATCACGGCAATCTTGTCAGCCATCGCCATGGCCTCGACCTGGTCGTGGGTGACATAGAGGACCGTCGCGCCCAATTGTTTGGCGAGCTCGCGGATCTTGCCACGCACTTCTTCCCGCAGACGAGCGTCGAGATTGCTGAGCGGCTCATCCATCAGCAGCACTCGGGGATTGACCGCGATCGCTCGCGCCAGTGCCACCCGCTGTTGTTGACCGCCGCTCAGGAGCGTAGAGGAGCGATCCTTTTGCTCGTCGAGCTGCACCATGCGGAGCGCTTCCTGCACCCGTTGATTGACTTCGCGGCGGGGAATTTTTTGCGCGCCTTCGCGCAGCGGCAAGGCAACGTTCTCAAACACCGTCAGATGGGGCCAAACTGCATAGGATTGAAAGACCATGCCGAACCTGCGTTCCTGAGGTGAGACCCAAGTGGGCGGAGCGTCACAAAATACTGTTTTCCCGGCAATGCGGATTTCGCCCTTGTCCGGCGACTCCAGCCCGGCAACGCAGCGCAGCAGAGTCGTCTTGCCTGAGCCGCTGGCACCGACGATGACAAAAAAGTCGCCTTCTGAAACTTCTAAATCGAGGCTCTTGAGAGCCGCGACTGTTCCATTGGTAACAATAAATTCTTTGCAGAGCTTGCGGATGGAGATCATCTCGGCCTACCCCGCTTACCTAAAGACAAGCAAATTATTCGATTCGCTGGAAATTCAAACGGCCCTTTCACACTCCGGCCATAAACTATCCGAACCAAAGCATAACTACCCATTCACGGAACTTGAGTCAAACGAATTCGCGGGCTTGGGCAACCACCGCAATCCGACCGGCGCCGACGTTTTTTATGCTCGTGAGGTCGGATCGTTTTGATCCATCGGCCACTTTCCGGCGACTGGAGCAAAAAAGCCGTTCCTGATATAGAGAGATCACTTAAATTTGTTTCAGTCAGCTCGCCGCGTTTTGATGCACCCGGAAGTCGTCTTAATCGAGCGCTTTGATGAGCTACAAAATCGGCAAGAAAGGACTTCAATGGAAACCGAGCAGCTGTTAGACGTCATCCGCAGACGAAGAAGCGTGCGGGTTTATAAAAAAGGCAAAGTCAGCGACGAGCAATTGCAGATCATATTAGAAGCGGCGCGTTGGGCCCCTTCCGGGGCGAACACTCAGCCCTGGGAATTTGTCCTGACGCGCGATCAGGCAAAGATGAAGAAAGTGCGTGAAATCTACGCCAGAGAATGGAAACAACGCAAGCTTGAAGACCCCGTGCACTATAAAGGATTAAAAAAAGACTACGTTGGCGACGTCAGCGCACTCGTGCTGGTGTGCGGCGACGCCCGGACCAAACAGGTCTATCTAACGACGCGCCAGCCGGCGGACCGCGAAAAACTTTTTCAAGCGAGCGTCGCCAATGCGGTGGAGCAAATGATGCTCGCCGCGGCGAGTATGAGGTTGGGCACGGTTTGGGTGTCGGTTCGACAGGAAGTAGAGCCTGACTTAAGAGAGCTGTTCAAAGTGCCCAACGAGCTCCGGCTTCTATGGGTGATGCCGATCGGCCATGCGAGCAGTTGGCCGAAAGCCAAGCCGAGACGCAGTGTCGCCGCTTTCACCCATTGGGAGAGCTACGATTCCACAAAACTTCGGCCCGCCTCCGAGATTCACGCCTGGCCCAAAAATTGAGCTAGGATTCGGTGATTTCGTATTTTTCGTGGTGCAGCTCTTGGCTTGCCTTGATGATGATCCGGTGGTTAATCTCGCGTTCTAGATTTTCCAGGCTATGGTTTCTTTCGTCGTAAAGAAAGTTTGCCACATCGGGATGGAGCCGTACCACGATATTCTTGTCATCTTCAGTCTGCCCATGTTGGCGCTTGATCGCGCGTAAAACGTCATACGCGACGGTTGGCGCGGACCTGATCCGCCCCCTGCCCTCGCAGTGCGGGCAGGGACGGAGGAGCTGGTTCTCCAAACTTTCGCGAGTGCGTTGGCGGGTCATTTCGACTAGCCCGAGCTCGGAAATTTTGAGAATGTTGGTGCGCGCCTTATCTTTCTTGAGCGCGTCTTTTAACGCCTCGTAAACCTTCTTGCGGTTGGCTTCTTTTTCCATGTCGATGAAATCAATAATGATGATGCCGCCGACGTTTCTCAGGCGTAATTGCCGGACAACTTCCTGGGTTGCCTCTAGATTAGTCTTGAAGATGGTGTCTTCTTGGTTGCGCTTGCCGACAAACCGGCCGGTGTTGACGTCTACCGCGGTGAGCGCCTCGGTTCGTTCAATAATGATGTAACCGCCGGAGCGCAACCACACTTTGCGTTCCAGTGCCTTCACCACCCTGTCCTCGATCCCTTGTTGCTCGAAGAGCGGCTCTTTGCCTGTGTACGCGACGATTTTCAATTTAAGCCGCGGCATGAAGTGGCGCACGAAATCGACCACCCGGCGATGATCTTTCGGCGAATCAATCACCACCTGTTCGGTATCCGTGGAAAAAAAATCGCGAATCGTGCGCGTAATCAGATCGAGATCCTGGTGGATCAGCGACGGCGCCGCGGCGCTTGCGGCCTTTTTCTGAATGCCCTTCCAGAGCCTCGTGAGAAACCCCAAATCCCGTTGGATTTCCCTCTTGCTGCGCCCTTCGCACGCCGTCCGCAAGATAAATCCGCCATCATTGGTTCCCAGCGACTGGGCAATTTCCTTTAGCCGTTTGCGCTCTTCGTCGCTTTCGATGCGCCGGGAGATACCGATATGCTTGGTGCCCGGCATAAAAACCATATAACGCCCCGGTAACGAAACATGCGAGGTCACTCGCGCGCCTTTGGTTCCAAGCGGATCTTTAGCCACTTGGACGAGAATCTCTTCGCCGCGGGATAGTTGTTTTTCTAACGGCAGACGGCGCGACGGCCGCGGCTTGGGCGCTTCTGCAAACTCGACCTCCTCCACCGAGTCATTGAGCAGCGGGACGTCTTCCGGTTCGCTGGAGAAATCGGAGGCATGGAGAAAGCCGGCCTTCTCCATGCCAATATCGATAAAGGCGGCCTGCATGCCCGGCAACACGCGCGCGACCTTGCCTTTATAAATATTCCCGGCAACACCCATTTCTTCTTTTCGTTCGATCAGAAATTCGGCCAGGAGGCCGTCTTCAATGATCGCAATACGGTTTTCTTGCGGCGTCGAGTTTATGAAAATCTCTTGTTTCATTAGAATTATTGATTAGGCAAAGACTGCGGGGGAGATCCGTGAGTCGGAATCACCGGAAATAAGACGGCGAATTCATTAAATTCGTAACTGAAATTAGTTGTGGTTATAGTGGAATTTATACCCGACTTCAAGCAAACAGCGCGCCGCTCTAAAACCGCGGAATTGACTTTGACCGTCCCTCCGGATATTTTTATCGGAGTATCGTTGCATCTAGTTCCCATCATGTAGGCATCGAAAACTATATGATTTATCCGGCCACAGCGCCTGCTTACGGTATCCTCAATACTAAAGTCCTGATTCTCAATCGGTCCTATTTGCCGATCCATGTCACGTCGGTACGGCGCGCGTTCGTGCTGCTTTATCAGGGCATCGCCAAGGCGGTTAACGAGCAGTACCGGACCTTCGATTTTGCCAGCTGGAGCGATCTTTCGATATCGGCCCATGACGAGACCATTGGCTTGGTAAACCGGGTGATCCGGGTTCCCAGGGTCGTTTTGCTGGTTGGCTATGATCGAGTGCCCAAGCGCCAGGTTCGCTTCAGCCGATACAATATTTACGCCCGCGATAAATGCACCTGCCAGTATTGCGGCCGGCGCCTGCCACGCCATGAACTCAACCTTGACCATGTTATCCCGCGCTCGCAAAACGGCACCTCGACTTGGGAAAACGTGGTCTGCTCGTGCCACGAATGCAACCGGCGCAAGGGCGGAAGAACGCCCCAACAGGCCAACATGCCGCTGGTCCGCAAACCATTTAAGCCGCAGTGGACGCCGTTCATGCAAGAAACCTTCAGCATGTCTCGTTACAAGGAATGGATGCCGTTCCTGAACACGATCGACGTCTCATACTGGAACACCGAATTGCTCGAGATGTAGTTCTGTTCAGCCCATCGAAAGGTGACCTGCTTTTCGCTCATGGGCTGCCGACCCCCTAATCCTACAAAAATCACAGGGCTGCTTCCGGCGCAGCGCTTACCTCCCCATATCTTGCGGTAAATTTCAACATGTCCCCCCGTATATTGTGATTATCACTTGACACCCTCAGTCTACTATGGAATATTGCAGCTATATTTCGCCGGTTTCAACTGCCAGGAAATTCCCTAGATAGAATTAGCTATGCGTTTAAAACGCCTTGAAATGGTTGGATTTAAGTCATTCGCCGGAAAGACCGTAGTGGAGCTTAATCCGGGCATCACTGCGGTGGTCGGCCCGAACGGCTGTGGCAAGTCGAATATCGTCGATGCCTTGCGCTGGGCCATGGGCGAGCAAAGCGCGCGCCATCTACGCGGCCAGCAAATGGAAGACGTGGTTTTTAATGGTAGCGACAGTTTACCGCCCACCGGAATGGCGGAGGTGTCGATCATCTTCGACAATGAGGACGGCCGCGGTCCCGCTGAGTACGGCAACTTTAGCGAGATCATGGTGACCCGGCGGCTGTTTCGCTCCGGCGAATCGGAATACGCGATCAACAAAGTCATCTGCCGTCTGAAGGACGTGGTCGAGCTATTTTTGGGAACCGGGGTCGGCAGCAAAGCCTATTCGATCGTCGAGCAAGGTAAAGTCGATGAATTGGTCAATTCCAAACCGGAAGATCGGCGCGGGGTGATTGAAGAAGCCGCCGGCACGAGTAAGTACAAAAGCCGCAAAAGCATCGCTGAGAAGAAACTGGAGCGCACTCAGCAGAATCTTCTGAGAGTGAGCGACATCGTGCGCGAGATCGAACGGCAGATCCGCACGATGGAGTTGCAGGCGAAAAAGGCCGAGCGTTACCGCGCCCTCAGAGAGGAGCTCAAAGACAAAGAGCTCGCCAGCGCATTTTTGCAAACCGAAGTCTTTAACGTTGAAATTGCCCGTCAAGAAAGCCAATTGGCCGGCGTGGAAAATCGGTTAGCCGAGCACCTGGCTTTGATGCACGGAAAAGAAGCGGAAAACGAGTCGGTACGATTGTCCTTGATGGAAGCCGACAAGGAAATTGGTTTGCTCCAAGAATGCGTCTATCAACGGCGGGGGGCGATTCAAGCCGACGAACAGAAGTGTGAATTTTACCGCAAAGATCTGACGCAACTGGCGCAGACCGAAGCCGACACCCGCACCTCGCTAGCGCAGCTCGAAGAGAGAACCAAATCCCTCGCCCAAGAAATCGACGAGCTTAACAAGGCGAACGAGAGTTTCATTCAGCTCTCGCTCTTTGAAGAATCGTTTCTCCGCGACAAGGAAAGCGAGCTCGAAAATCTTCAGATTCGGCTACGCTCGCTCCAAGCCGAGCTTGAAGAGGAAAAAGCGGCATTGATCGACGCCGCCAACCAGATTGCCAATCTGAAAAACGAAGCCCTGGCCAAGGAAAAGCGCCATAGCGAAATCGACCGAGAGCTGGCGCGCAACCGTGCAGAGCTCGCCCAGGCATCGGCCGAGCTGGCGGCATGCGAAGAGAAGAAGTGCGCCAGCGCCGGGGCGTTGGCAGGCTGCTCGGACGAGGTGCGTGAGCGCACATTAGAGGTCGCTCAGGTTAACGCGACGATCCAGGGCTTGAGCAAGTGCCGCGCAGAGCAAGAATCGAAATTTGCCTCGATCAAGGAGCAAATCCACGAGAGCCGCTCGCGCTTGCGCTCCTTTGAGGAGCTGCAAAAAAACTACGAAGGCTATCAAGAAGGCGTGCGCGCCATCATGCTCAAGAGACAGCAGGAATCCGAGCCGAACGGGATTTACGGGTTGGTAGCCGAAGTCATCGAAGCGCCGGAGAACTACGAAAAGGCGCTGACTGCGGTTTTGGGTGATCGCCTGCAATATGTCATCGTCAAAAGCCACCGGGAGGGCCTTGAAGCGATCGATTATTTAAAGACCCAAGCCTCCGGCCGCGGCAGCTTCATCCCCCTCGAACTATCGCGCAAGCCCCATAAGGAATTACCCCTCGGCGAAGCTGAAGTGATCGCGCCACTGATCAACGTCATTTCCGTCAAAGAAGGTTTTCGCGATGTCGCGGAATATTTACTTTCCGACGTCGTGGTGGTGCGCGATCTTCAGGCCGGCCTGGCGCTTTGGAACCGCAACGGTTATCACAACACGATGGTCACTTCGGAGGGCGAGGTGATCGACCCGATCGGCATCGTCACCGGTGGCAGCAGCGCGCCCTTGGAAGCGAGCTTTCTCACCCAAAGGCGGCGCATCCGCGAGCTCAAAGCCATACTTGCCGAGCGCGAGCTGCAGATCGCCCAGGAGCAGCGCAAACAGGAAGAACTCAAACAGCAGCTGGAGCAAGCGGAAACTCAAAAAGCGGTATTGGCCGCCGAGATCCATCGGCTCGAGCTCGATCGGGTGCGTTTGGATCATGAGAATCGCGCCGCGAGCCAGGAATATGAGCGCTTGACCCAGACGGTGCAGGCGCTTACTCAGGAACAAAGCGATCTGACAACCACGGTGCAACTTCTCACCGAAGAGATCCAAAGCTGTCGAAGCCAGGCACAATCGCGCAGCGATGAGAAGACCACGCGCGAGGCGGCTTTGGCGCGCAAGCAGACGGAGCTCGCTGAGTTAGACCAGTCCGTGGAAGGGGCTGAAAGCGCGGCGACGCAGTCGCGCATCCGCAACGCGGCCTTGGGCGAAAAGCGCGACAACACCCATTTGAATTTGGCCAATCGCCTCAAACTTCAAGAGGAAACCGCTCGAGAAATCGCCACGCGCCAGGGACAGATCGCCGATTGCCAGCAGCGCCGCGTCGAGATCGAGCAGGCCTTGGGGCAAACCGAGGACGCCCTTGGGCAAAACCGCGTCGAGCTGCAAGAGCTTGAAAAACGGCTCCATACCGACCGCCAGAAATACCGGGAGATCTCTATGCGGGTCGCCGAGATCGGCGAGACGCTCAAAGAGCTCAGGCCGGTGCTCGAAACTTGCCAGGAGGAAAAGAGCCAGATTCAATTGACCCTCACCGAGCAACGGCTCGGCCTGCAACATTTGGCCACCAACTTGCGGGAAAAATACGACACCGACTTGAAAAACTTGACCATAGAATTTCCCGACAATCGGCCGTCGCAAGCCGAGCTGAGAGTTGAGATCGACGATCTGCGCGGCCGACTGGAGCGCATGGGCGAAGTAAACTTGGCCGCCATCGGCGAGTACGAAGAGCTCACCGAGCGCTTTCGTTTCATGAGCCGGCAAAAAGAAGATCTGGAAAAATCGATCGCCGACTTGCAACAGACCATCGTCAAGCTCAATCGCATTTGCCGGCTGCGCTTCAAGGAAAGTTTCGAAGCCATCAATGAAAAATTCGAAGCGATTTTTCCGCGTCTATTCCGCGGCGGCAAAGCTAAATTGGTGCTTACCGACGAGAACGATTATCTCGAAACCGGCGTCGATATCGTAGTCCAACCACCGGGTAAAAAACTGCAATCGATAACCCTGTTGTCCGGCGGCGAAAAGGCGCTGACCGCGGTCAGTCTTTTGTTCGCGATCTTTTTAACCAAGCCCAGCCCATTTTGCTTTCTCGACGAAGTGGACGCGCCGCTCGATGACGCCAACGTCGATCGCTTCAATGACATGATCAAGGAGATGAGCGAGCTCTCGCAATTTATCCTGGTCACGCACAATAAAAAATCCATGCAGGCCGCCGAGACGCTGTATGGCATCACTATGGCGGAGCCCGGGGTTTCCAAGGTCGTTTCGGTAAGAATGCAATAGCCGCGCGGCCAATTTCCAGCCCATCCGGTTGACTCCATCACAACCTTCCAACAGTATGAGTCCATGAACGGTGGATCGTTTTTTCAGCGCCTCAAACAGGGCCTGAGCAAGAGTCGCGAAAGCCTGGCGGGAAAAATCGGCACGATTTTTCAGAACCGGCGCTGGGATGAAAATTCCCTGGCAGCGATGGAAGAAAGCTTGATCGCCGCCGACGTGGGCGTAAAGGCGACCCAGAAACTCGTTGATAGCCTGCGGCGTCAATCGCCCAACGGCAGCGATGATTTGGCGCAAGAAATGAGCGCGCGCCTACAGGCCGCCATGATTCAGATGCTGCAAGAGTCCAAAGGCGTGACTAAACTGCCGCCCTTCTCGGTTCGCCCCTGGGTCGTCATCTTTCTCGGCGTCAACGGCGTCGGCAAGACCACCACCATCGGTAAGCTCGCCGCGCAATTGCGCGGCGCCGGCAAGAAAGTCTTGCTGGTGGCCGGCGACACCTTTCGCGCCGCCGCCGTCGAGCAGCTTGATGCCTGGGGCAAGCGCACCGGGGTCGACGTCGTCAAGCATCGCGCCGGCGCCGATCCATCGGCCGTGGTCTTCGACGGTATGCAAGCGGCTAAAAGCCGCGGCGTCGATGTTCTGTTGATCGACACCGCCGGGCGTCTCCATACCAAGGTTCACTTGATCGAAGAGCTCAAAAAGATCCGCCGGGTGATCACCCGCGAGCAGCCGGATGCGCCGCACGAGACTCTCCTGGTGCTCGATGCCACCACCGGACAGAACGGTCTGCAGCAGGCGCGCGCCTTTAAAGAAGCCGCCGACATCAGCGGCATCGTGCTAACCAAACTCGACGGCACCGCCAAAGGCGGCGTCATCATCGGCATCCAAGAGGAGCTGGGCGTGCCGGTCAAGTACATCGGCATCGGCGAAGATGTCGAAGATCTACAACCCTTCGACGCAGCGAGCTTTGTCCGCGCTCTGTTTGAAAATTGACGGTCGCTTTGGGTGACGGCAACGGGCTCTTGACTTGTTTAGGGACGAGCAATAACCTTCTTGAGGGAGTAATTATGGAAACCTCGCATACCGACATCGTCGACTTATCCCTGAGCTCCAGCGCCGCTGAGCAGATCAAGAAGCTTTTGGCCCGCGATTCGCGTGAAGGTTATGGTCTTCGGGTTTCCGTAACCGATGGAGGTTGTTCCGGTTTTTCTTACAAACTGGATTTTGACGAGCGCCACAAGCCGGATGACCTGGTTCTGGAGCTAAGCGGATTAAAGGTTTTCGTTGATCACCGCAGTGCGCCCTATCTGGCCGGCACGGTGATCGACTTTATCCCGGGCATTTACGGCGGCGGCTTTAAATTCAGCAATCCCAACGCTACGGCCACCTGCGGCTGCGGCACGTCTTTCTCGGCCTAAGCGCCGGAACCGATCTCAATCGGATAATTAGCGTTTCGTGCCCACAAGGCTAACGAGTTTCCGAGAGACGGCAGCGGACTGTCCGTGTTTGTTTTGGTCTACTGGTTTGGCGCAGCCGCGGATCTCGTCAACGAGTAACAATATTTCAAGGACGACTTTTGAAGGCGGTAAAAATCCACGCTCATGGCGGCATCGATCAACTGCGCTACGGCGAAACCGAGGACCCGGAGATCCGAGGGTCCATGGATGTCATCGTCAAGCTCAAGGCCGCCGCAGTCAACCGTATTGACTTAGCCATCCGCGCCGGCGTTAATGGCGAAAGCCTTTTTTCGCCGCGCATTCTCGGCGCCGACGGCGCGGGCACGGTTGTCACAGTCGGCGCCGAAGTGAAACACGTCACACCAGGCGATGCAGTTTGCCTTTATCCTCTGATCGGCTGCGGCCAGTGTCGTTACTGCGCCATCGGACGCGAATCCAGCTGTGACGCAAGGAAAGTTTTGGGTGAACGCGACGACGGCACCTACGCTGAGTACATCCGAGTGCCTGCAAAAAATTGCTTCGCCGTGCCCGCTGGATTATCGTTCGAAGAAGCGGCCGCCCTCCCGCTGGTGTACGTGACCGCTTGGCGCATGTTGATCAGCCACGCCGATGTCAGGCCAGGCGAATGGGTCTTGATCATGGGGGCCGGCGGCGGCATCGCGACGGCGGCGCTGCAACTGGCCGCCGCCATCGGCGCGCATATTATCGTGACTTCGAGCAGTGAGGCAAAATTGGCCCGAGCCATGCAGCTCGGCGCGGCGCATGGCCTCAGCTATCGAGACCCGGAATTTGCCAGAGAAGTACGACGGTTGACCGGCAAGCACGGCGCCGATGTCGTTGTCGACTGCAGCGGTGGAGAGAACTGGGCCAAATGCCTGGCGGCCCTCGCGCGCGGCGGCAGACTGGTAACTTGCGGAGCTGGCGCCGGAGCGTTGGCCAAATCTGATCTGCCACGGGTATTCTGGAACCATCTGAAGATTTTCGGGACGAGACCGGGAAATCGCACCGAGTTTTGCCAGCTGCTCAACTTCATGGAATTTTCTTTTGCAAAACCAGTCATCGACCAAGTGTTTCCCCTCGAAGACGCCAAGTGGGCGCAGCGGCGTATGCAAGATGGTCAACAATTCGGTAAGATCGTGCTGCGCATGAACACTTGACAGGCCGGCTCATTAAAATAATCACGGAGTTGACAAACCGCTCGTTGAGCGAGGAATAGTCGATGCGAGTCATCGGAGGAACGGCGAAGGGCCGCCGTCTGCTTGTACCTAAAGGCCGGTCGGTAAGACCGACGGCAGCGAGAGTCAAAGAGTCGCTCTTTAACATCCTGCCGCGAGATTTTTCCGGCATGAAAGTCCTTGACCTTTTTTCCGGTACGGGCAATGTGAGCATCGAAGCGTTGAGCCGCGGCGCTGCGAACGCGCTGCTGGTCGACGCTTCGGCAAGATCTGCCCACACGATGCGCGAAAATCTCTTGCGCCTGGGATTCGGCGAATGCTCGATGGTTTGGGTCGCCCCGGTGGCCCGGGCTCTGCGCGCCCTGGCAAAACGCGGCGCCACTTTCGACGTGATTTTTCTCGATCCGCCTTACGAGCAAGGGTTGATGGGCTCCTCCCTAAAGCTCATCGCCCAAGGCCATTTGCTCAGCGCCTCGGGAATCGTAGTCGGGGAGCATAGCGCGCGGGAAGCGGTCAAATCGAGCTACGACTCGCTTGTACAATATGACCAGCGGCGCTACGGAGATACGCGGTTGTCCTTTTTTAAACAGGCGGTGAACGCCAATTCAGCACTCTGAGGATCATGCCATGACAAACAACACGGTTGCCATTTACCCCGGGTCCTTCGATCCGATGACCAACGGGCATGTCGATCTGGTTAAACGCACGTTGAGAGTCTTCGATCAGGTCGTCGTCGCCATCGCCACCAACCCGGATAAGGACCATTCCCTCTTTAGCGTCAAAGAGCGCCTGCAGATGATCGACGAAGTCTTCGTCGGCCTTCAAGGGCGAGTCCAAGCCGACTCGTTTCAGGGCTTGCTGGTTGAATACGCCGAACGAAAAAATTCCAAGGTGATCATCCGCGGCTTGCGCGCGGTCTCCGATTTTGAATACGAATTTCAGATGGCGATGATGAATCACCGCCTCAAACCGCAGCTCGAAACCCTATTCATGATGACCGGTGAGTCGGAGTTCTACACCAGCTCGCGGCTGGTCAAAGAAGTGGTCAGCCTAGGCGGCGATGTCTCCGGCTTGGTGCCCGATAATGTCTTAAAGAAGCTTAAAGATAAGTTTAAGCGCCGAGGATGACGTCGGATGACAAAACTCGCTGACCGAACCAAACTGATTAAGACTTCCGTCACACTGGCAATCGCCGCAAAGGCGGGCAAGCTGCGCGCCGAAGGCGTCGACGTGGTCAACTTTTCCGCCGGGGAACCTGATTTCGACACGCCCGAACATATCAAGGCGGCGGCCATCGATGCCTTGCGCAAAGGCATGACCAAGTACACCGACGTCAAAGGCATCGAAACATTGCGCGCCGCGGTCAGCGAAAAATATCAGCGCGAGCATGGACTCGATTATCGCAAGGAGGATGTGCTGGTAAGCTGCGGCGCCAAACATTCTCTGTACAACATATTGCAAGCCGTGGTTAACCCGGGCGACGAAATAGTGATCCCGGCCCCCTACTGGGTGAGCTATTCGGATATGGCTTTGCTTGCCGGCGGCGTGCCGAAATTGATTCCATCGAACGAGGCCACCGGCTTCCGAATCAAGGCTGAACAACTCCAAGCCGCGTTGACACCGCGAACCCGGGCCTTTTTGTTGAACAGCCCGTGCAATCCCACCGGAGCAACTTACAACCGGGCGGAATTGCAAGCCATCGGAGCTGTACTCGAGAAACAGGACTGCCTGATCCTGGCCGACGATATTTACGAAAAAATCGTTTACGACGGTTTTGAGGTTCATAACCTCGTGGCCCTCTGCCCTGCCCTGCGCGATCGCACGATTATTGTCAACGGCGTGTCCAAAACCTACGCAATGACCGGTTGGCGCATCGGCTACGCGCTCGGACCGAGTGACGTCATCGCAGCCGGCGCGAAGATTCAAAGTCAAAGCACATCGAATCCAACTTCCATCGCCCAGGCCGCCGCCCTCGAGGCGATTCGCGGGCCTCAAGACGAGGTGGCGCGCATGGTTCGCGAGTTTCAAAAAAGGCGCGATGTGATCGTCGACAAGCTCAACGCCATCGACGGCATTACCTGCCTCAAGCCAGAGGGCGCGTTCTACGTGTTCCCGAACTTTAGCGCGTTGCTGAACAAAACCGGCCGGGGCAAGAAGCTCAGCTCCCCCTGCGATATCGCCGACTATCTGCTTGAGGAAGCCAAAGTCGCCGGGGTGCCGGGAGAAGACTTCGGCTCCCACGAGCACATTCGTTTTTCCTATGCGACATCGCTCGAAGACATTGAAAAGGGCTGCGAGCGCATTCGCGACGCGGTAGCGAAACTGAGCTAAGCGACGGCCGACTCAAGGTTTCGGCCGGCGGCCGGTCTTCTTGAAGAGGAAGTAGTCGCGCAAGATCTGCGCGTGATCAAATACCAGCGGTGTCGGTAATTTATTTTCACTGAACGCGCGCGCGACCTTGGCATCGTCGGCACCCCGCGGCACGCCCTCAGCGCTAGCGATGAAAACGGTCGAGACCGTATGATGGCGAGCGTCTCTGGTCGGATCGGAGTATGTATAAAACTGCTCGGTCAGTTTGACATCGAGAGAAGTTTCTTCCCTGGCTTCGCGCACCGCCGCGCTTTCGATGCTCTCGCCATAGTCGACGAATCCGCCGGGCAAGGCCCAGCCGTGGGGTGGATTTTTTCGTTCGATCAGGACGGTTTCTCCACCGGCGAGTTCGATGATGATATCGACGGTCAACAATGGATTGCGATATTTTTCGCTCATGGCGCTTCCCTACCTTGACTCCGTTGAAAGCGCAAGGTAGAAGAATAACTCAAATTCATGTCGCGGGGTGGAGCAGTCTGGTAGCTCGCAAGGCTCATAACCTTGAGGTCCCGGGTTCAAATCCCGGCCCCGCAACCAATTCTTTCAAGGCTTTATCAACCAACGGTTCGAAAACGGTTTGATCGAGCTTCAGTCCTAGGGTCCCGCAGTAGTCCGCCTGTATCATCGCCAACGACGTTCCGCAGTATTGAGCTACGGAAAGCGGATTTTCACCCCGCTTGATTGCTTCCGTTATGAACGTGTGCCGAGTCGCGTAGAATTTTCGATGCCTAATCCCGATTTTCTTTAACGCACCGCCCCAATTGTGCTCACTCCATTTCCTCGCGTTCATCGGTTCCCCGTTCTTGTTCACAAAGAGATGCTTAAGCCCGAGCTGGCACGAAGGAAGGATTTCCAGAACCCTTAAAACGGGCTTCCCGAACTGAATCGTCCTAGCACTGCCAAAGGTTTTAGGCCCCGACTCGCTGCCCATATATCTCGATTTGCTTATCGCTATCGTCTGCCGCTCCAAGTCTACATCGGCCCAGGCAAGCGCGGAGGCTTCAGACGGTCGCATTCCGGTATGGAACAACGTAAAGACCCAAGGGAAATAAAAGAAGTCGCTCGCAGCCCAATACGCCACAATCCTGTCCCTTTCTTCTGCCGTGAACGGATCAGGCTTGGCCCGCTGGTTGGATGGCCATCGAATATCGATAAATGGATCTCTCCCCATCAACTCCTCAAGTTCTGCCCTAGCATCTCGATAAAGCGCTCTAAATGAGCCGTCAATGACATTCCTCACAGTTTTGACACTAAGACCTTGCCGTAACAGCTGCATCCTGAATTCGGTCAATTCGCCCGTACCAATGGCCAACAGACGCCTACTTTTGAATTTGGGCAGAATATACGCCCGAAAATGCTGGCTGTAGTCCCGAACCCGCGACCGTCTAAACAAGGGCTCAATCTTGGTATTGATCCACGAATCGAAGTACTCCTGGACCGTCGGAGTTGGGGTTAATCCGTACGTGCCCTGGATGTACTGCTCAAGACGATGCTGGGCTAATCCCTTTTTCGTCGTCTTAAGCGACTTCATCAGGCTTCCGTCGATCAGGTACCACATAGAGCCGCGGTCCTTACGTTGTTTTAGGTGTGGGGGCAATTACGGCCTCCTGAAAGGGAATCTGTAATCCGTCTACAACGCGGTAAAGGGCATCGATCCGTCGCGGAGCTTCGCCCCGCAATATCTTAGCCAGGGTTTTGTTATTAACTCCACAAAGGGCACAAACGTCAACGACCTTAAGCTGCTTGGCGGCCATCGCCTGAAGGATGCGGGGAACGTTGATCGAGACGTTCATAGACCCAGCCTAAAGGCTAACTAGCCTTTTTCCACCCCGTGACTATTTTCCTCAGTCCAGGTTCCCGCAGTTTTTCCATGGTCTCTTGGACGGTATCAACCACACCCTTTGCAAGGCTTTTTAGGCCATAGCGATTGACGGTTATCGCTAAATACAACAACGTGGCCGCCCGCAGGAATTCGCTAACTTTCATGTCAAGTTTTTCGGCAGCCTCTTCAAAGGCTTTTTTATCCTGCGCCGACACTCTAACCATGATCACTTCACTGCGGTCTTGTTTTTCCATAGCGCCTCCTCACGAGTAGATTGTGTATATCATTATAGCTCAGAGTATGTCAAGCGCTACTTTGACCGTATATAACAAGTGAACCGGAAAATAACCCGCCTATAGTTAGGGAGATAACCCGCCGCCCCGGTCGGCTTTTGCCGGAGAAGTTTACGTTGACAAAACGGGCTAGTTACACGATATTTTAAACGATTCCGATTCTATCGTCGAAACCGCCGCAGGAGATAAGCCGACCGGGATTTCCCGCGGCTACTGCGGGTCACTTATTAGTTAGGCCAACAACAATGGTTTATTCCATCCCAATTGCCATCATACTTTTCGGAATCATTCTCATTGCTCCGACGGTCGACGAGTCAAGGTACGCAGATCCAAGTTGGCGTTGGGAATTCGAGACCGCGGACGTGTCGCGACCTTTCCGGCGATCTGTCCCGGAAATTCTACGAAGCACAGGCTAACAATTTGACTCCAGCCGCCATACGCTCGGACCATGGTGCCGCGGTAATCAGTCTCGGAGTGTCGATTGCTGCTCTCTTTCTGATGCTTCGACTTCGAACGTTTCGAGATCTGTTTCATTTAGGGACACTAGCAACTCGGCGAGGAATGTTCTGGATGGCAACCGCAGCATGGTGGGGTTGGGTTCCGGCACAGTTGCTGTGGCTGCAATATACACTTGAGCGTGGAGACTATCCGTGGTGGGCGGACAATATTGCAATCCCAATCGCAGAGGAGCGTGTTCTTTTGTGTGCTTGGTTTTCCCTTTGTGCTATGCGGTTGGTATCTCTCAACGCGCGGAGTGAGACTGCCGGTCGCCGTTTTACAAGTTCCACGGGGCTCCAAGGGTGTGGTGGCCACGGCGTTTTTAATGGTACTCCTTTCATGGTTTGTGCTCGCAGGCGTTCGGGCCTTTGGGGAAGGTGACGTGTTCACAATTCCAGTATCGGTTGTCGGGGTTTATGCAAGTGTTGCTCTCTGGGCAGCGGCGTGTGCACCGCGAGTGGCCTAACAAACGGCTTGAAACGGATCGTCGGACCGGCTCGCTGCGCTCGCTGGCCTTGTCCGTTCAGCCGTAGCGTTAGATTTCAAAGGAAGCTTATGACCAACTACTTTTGTCAACTCGAGAATCAACTTCCGGCCATACAGAGCTTATCTTCTTCTGAAGGAGTAAAGGGCTTTTTTGGCCAGGAAGTGCTCCGCTTCCACTCAATTGCCGGGACCTTGCTTGCCAACTTTTGCCTCGATGGTGGCGCCAGCGTTGATGAGCGCTACATTACGCACATCCTTGCCCGATCGTTATTGGAAAACTATTTCTGGCTCATCTACCTGTTCGATGATCCCGCCCAAGCAGAAATTCGATATCAGCACCTGACGAACTCCTTCAAACGGGATTACTTGAAGCTAATGAATGAAGACCGGCTCCCCCAGAAGGATCAGCTCGAACCCGCAGATCCGGCTCTGGGCGAGCTGGCAGCGCGCACCCGATGTAAACAGCATGCTCGCGCAAGTGACGAACGACTACGGAGACCGCCTTAATTACCTGTATTTCATTTACCGGATTACCAGCTTCGATACGCACGGTAAGAATTTAGGCACAGTTCTCCAGACCGTGTTCGGCAAAACATGCAATTTTCCGGTGCTTGATCTCAAGCACGTTATTGAGCTTGTTGCCAATCAATACCTTGTTATCCTCGATGGGCTCCGAAATGATCATGAAATCTAACCGCCGCTTGAGCCGACGCCGAGCGTTGTGAGTTAATGAAGCTTTTCTGCTGTAGCGGCTCAGCGGCATGGCGTTAGCTAGCACTGCATGATCACATCGAATGTCATTCATCGCGTCTTTCGCATCCGGCACGGAGCTTCGGAGGCGACGGCGTTCACGTTAGAACTAGACGAGAGGGAGTATCTCGTCACGGCGAAGCACGTGGTCAAAGACTTGACGAACGAGCAAACGATCGACGTTTTCGGAAATGGAGCTTGGCAGCCAAGGGAAGCGACGCTTGTCGGTCACGCGGTTGGAGACCGCGACATTTCGGTCCTGGCTTTTAAGACCGTTCTGACGCCTCCGGGCCTGCCGATGCCGGCGACAAGCAAGGGTGTGATCTATGGTCAAGATGTGTTCTTTCTCGGATTCCCCTACGGCTTTGTCGGTCATTACGCATTCGGTCCGGCAAGGCTTTCCGCTACCTTTTGTGAAGAAGGCAATCGTCTCATTGCTCGACCGAGACACCTTTCTGCTTGATGGTCACAATAACCCAGGCTTCTCGGGTGGGCCGGTCGTTTTCAGGGAAGCCGGAAAAGTAGACCTGAATGTCTTTGCAGTCGTTTCAGGATTCCAGGCAGTTAACGAGCCGGTCTACGTTGGTGACAGTCCCGTATACGCCGGCGCTGGCGAGCCCGTTGTCTTCAGGTACAACACCGGAATCATCGTAACGTGGAGTGTCGATTTCGCTGTGGAACTCATCAAGGCGAACCCGATCGGCGCGATGAGAAACGGTGCTGGCTAACCAATGGGGTGAGACCGGCAGGCAGCTCACCCAGAACGTTATGCCGTAACCACGCAAGGCCGTGCCGTATGTTCCAGCGTGCCTTACGCCATTCACAGCGACGTTCACGTGCCTTGCAGTGTTCTGCCACCTTGAACCTTTTTTCGGAGATCCGAAAACCCCGAACGCTAGTAAGGGGTTTTCGAAGGGATTCAAGTCATGAGCCCCAGTGCCACGCCGGAGCAGCGCGCCGGAATCCGCCGCCCTGCTCCGCCTGTCAATGAACACGAACGGAGAAAAGCGGATTAGTCGACTTTGTAATGTCACAACCCCGCTCCAGGAGACATTGAGCGAAACTCATTGACGATGCCCGGTGACCCCATCATGAGAGTCACTTCACAACACACACAGTACATTTCCAGTTCGCCCTCAAAGTCCGGTATCAATTGAACCCTAATCTTGTGGCCGCGACTCCCGTGACTTACTAGACTACGAAATGAGCCGTTGAACATCTTTTGAACTTTCACCACTCACCTCTCGAAATTTTCTTCCACATTTGCCTTTAAACGAACGATCTCACGTTAACCCTTGTCTGAACCCTCGCCCTTTACAGAGGCGCACCACTATTGTAAAGCTCAGAACAGCTCAACTATTTGACGCTCTCGTACATCGAGCAGCCTTCCTCCAAACACCGTCGAGCCCTCATTCAATAACTCTTCCCACGCAACAAGCAGATCTTGAAAAGTGACCTCTGGCACTTCACGATCAAACTTGTAAGCGTAATGCACGTCATGGCGAACCAATCTCAACATGCGAACCATAAACTTCCAGCCTTTACCTATGGCAAATCTTGCACGCTTCCAGCTCCAGGACATCCTCACCAGTGCCCCCCGCTGATCGGCCAGGTATTGAAGAGCGAAATATCTCCCAACGCGACGAATTGAATTCTTCCCCAGATTCATCCGCTGAATATAAACAATGTACGCTCCGTGAATGACGTCCCACTGTTCGGAAAGCCAACCTTGATCGATGATGAACGTCCGATCGCCAGCCCAGGCCCAAACCATGTGGAGAACTCCATTGCCCTCCGAGGTTTCCACCACGAACGTTTCGACTCCTTTGTAACCGAGGTCACGTTCAACTCGCCGGCGAAGCTCTTGGAGATGGCGACGCAGGAGATGAGCCGGACCATTATCAGCAGTGGTTAGATCGATCCTCGAAATCTGACAATTACGAGATTTTGCTTCGTAGCACCAACTTATAAGCCGGTTAAATACTCGCTTCTGTTGTTTTGTCCACGGCTTAAAATCACCCTTAGAATTCACCACAAAACCTCCTTTGCACGACAGCCAACGGTTTGATTTTGGTTAGATCAAGGGTAGCCATAGGCAGCCTTTAGGCGCTTTTCCGCTTTCGTAACTTGTTGATTTGTTGAGAACTTAGCAGTTGCAGACTGTTAACAGCAGACGCTTCGGCGGATTCAAATCCCGGCCCCGCAACCAACTTTTCCGAATAGTTAGAATACCCGCTGTGCCGATTTTGAGCGATGTTGAGCCCCTGCCGCGCGCAATAGTTCGCCTCGATCATCGCCACGCTGGTTCCTACGTAATCTGCAATCGCCTTTAGATTGTGCCCTGCCCTTACCAGCTCGGTGATGGTCGTATGCCGGCAAGCGTAGAATTTGCGGTGCCGGATGCCGAGCTTTTTCAGTTGAGAACTTAGCAGTTGCAGACTGTTAACAGCAGACGCTTCGGCGGATTCGTCGAGGACGTTCATCGAACGGTCGACGAACGAGAGGAGACACGGACTGTAAGGATCGCGATGGGAGATGTCGTTCAGGAGATTGCGCGGGGGAGCCGGAGTGTCCGAGAGTGTGGTGCTCAACAAGGGACGTGGTCGGCTTGGGAGCCCCGGCTCAGGGCCGAGGCGGCGTATGTGGGGCGGGAACTGGGAGGAATTAGTTTGACGCAGGCTGCGCAGTATTTGGGGCGAGATCTGAGCACGATGTCGTTAGCGCTAACGCGTTTGGAGAATGAGCTGGGAAGCGACGGCGAAAAGCGCAAGCGCCTGGACTCTCTTTGCGTCCGGCTGCGACAAGGGAGAAGGCGCAAATATCAAATAAGCAAAGCCTGACACCTGGTCCCGATTAATTTTTCAGGACGCTGCGCGATCAATACGCAACGCCCGGAACAGTTATAACAAAGCCCAGCTGCGGTTGGTTAATGGAGAAAGCAGACTTTCGAGGTCGCGGGCATGAGGAATGCGGTTGGGTCGCGAATCATGTAGAAATCTAAGGCGCAATAACCGGCTAGATCGCGCTTACACCCGACCATCGATAGGATCGGCTCGCGCATGGGTGTGGGCGATGGATAAGGCGTGTGATCCCTCGAGCCGATTGAGCTCCACCTCGAGCACGAAATCGGTGTTGACCATCAAGCACCGGGGCCCGACAGAAATCGCCGGCGCCTACCGGATCCGCCAGGGGTACAGGAGGTCAGTCGACCTTCTTGAAATCAGCGATTTTGATTTCGTGCTTTTTCAGCAGGTCATAAAAGTCCGCTCGATATTTACCGGCCATTTCCGCAGCTCGAGCGGCTTTTCCGCCACATAGCTCCAAGACCCGAATGAGATAGTCGCGCTCGAATTCAGCGCGAGCCTGCTTCAAGGTTTTTTGCGAGTCGCGCGTTGGCAGGAGGTGGGACTGGTCCGACGCTCCGTTACCCGGGAAGCCGGACGGCGTCTTGACCTGCAAAACCAGGTCATCCGTCACGACTTCTTTCTGGGTCATGGTGACGGCAAATTCCAAGGTGTTTTCCAACTCCCGCACATTGCCCGGCCAATCATGTTGCATCAACTTTTGCATCGCGGCGGGGGTCAGGCCGCTCACCGGTTTCTTCATCTGCCGAGAGATCTTCTTCAACAGATGTTCGACCAAATAGGGGATATCTTCGGCGCGCTCTTTCAGAGGCGGCAAAACGATCGGAATGACATGAATCCGATAAAATAGGTCCTCGCGAAAGCGATCCTGTCGCACTTCTTCCACCAGGTTTTTCTTAGTCGCAACGACGATTCTAACGTCGACTTGAACCGGTTTTTCGCCGCCCACGGGATAAAACTGGCGTTCCTCAAGGGCGCGCAAGAGCTTAACTTGAATCGACAGGGGCATGTCGCCGATCTCGTCCAAAAATAGCGTCCCGCCATTGGCCTGGGTAAATAGCCCTTTGGTGCTTCGCACGGCTCCGGTAAAGGCCCCCTTTTCATGTCCAAATAACTCGCTCTCGAGGAGATTCTCGGGAATTGCCGCGCAATTGATCGCGACAAAGGGTCCATCTTTGCGATTGCTCTGCAAATGGATCGCCTTGGCGATCAATTCTTTGCCCGTGCCGCTTTCGCCATGAATGTAAACCGTCGAGTCTGTCATTGCGATGCGTGTTACGGCCTCGAGCACCCTCTGCATCTTCTCGCTCTTCGCGACGATGTTGGCGAAATCGTATTTCTCCTTGAGCATGCCCCTCAGCCGTTGATTTTCAAAAACAAGCTTGCAGCTGTCCAGGGCCCGGCTCACCTGCAAGACCAGCTCATGGGGGTCGAAAGGTTTTGTCAGGTAGGTGTAAGCGCCGCGCGTCATCGCCTCGACCGCGCCTTCGACGCTGGCATGGCCGGTGAGAATGATGACCGGCATACCCGGCTGGAGCGCATGCAACCGCTCCATGAGTGTCATGCCATCCTGGTCGGCGAGGCGCAGGTCGACGATCGACAAATCGAATTCGCCGGTCTTGGCGATGCTCAATGCCTCCTCGCCATCCAAGGCAATGCTCACCGCGCAATTCGCAGCGCTCAGTTTTGCTTTGACAAGTTCGAGTAGATTTTGATCGTCGTCCACCACGAGAATGTTTGCCGTTGACATGAGGTTTCCCTCTTTTTTCATCTCGATTTGAGCCTTCCTCAGCTCTGGAAAAACGCTTGAAAACGGTCGGTCAGAGAAGCTGAATCCAATCGATCCGCATCGGCTTCAATCCGGATTAACGCCGCGTCCAGTGCGCGACCGATCGATGGTTTCCAACCGCGACAAACGAGAAATATTGTCCGCAAGACTTAGAACATCGCATTTTTCTCTGAATCAAGCCGCCGCGGGTGCAACCTTATCGGTAATGGAAGTCCACTAGCTGCGATGAATCGATTCGGGTCGAAATGGATATTGACGTTTCGTCTCTCATGGGCCTAGTTAATCAAGCGTCATGCCAACCGCTAAAAACTTGGAAAATTAGCATTTCCCAACTCTTCTGTTCCGAAGAACCCAGCAATCCCGCCCCCAAGTGAAGGGTTTTCTGCAACATGAAGGGAATTCCCTCCCGTCACGACAGTATTGATTGAAGTCGAACGTTTTAATGCAGCCCGATCACCGCCTGGGAATTTTCCGCTGGCGGCTCTATGGGCAACTGAACTATGAACGTTGTTCCGCAACCAGGCTTGCTTGCTACCTCAATTTTACCGCCATGTGATTTCACAATTCGGGCGCAAATGGGCAGCCCCAGACCCAAGCCGCGCCGTTTCTTCAAAGTAAAAAATGGTTGAAAAATCCTCGGCAAGACATCGGCGTCGATGCCGATACCGGTGTCGCCCACAGTAATGGCTAGCTGATTGATCGGATCGACGGCCGCCCTGAGTGTCAGAGTACCGCCCTTCGGCATGGCGTCCACGGCATTCAACGCCAGATTCAACAACACTTGCTGCATCTGCTGCGCGTCCGCTTGGATCCGCGGCAGTTGATCGGGAATTTCGATAATCGTCTCCACCTGGTTTTTACCGGCGTGCGGCCGGACGAGATCCGCGGTCTTACGAACGATCTGTTCGATGTCGGTCGAGGCAAACTCGGCGTTCTTCGGACGGCCGAACTCCAGCAGCTCCTGCACCAGTTTTTCGCATCGATTCGCCTCTTCGACAATGATTTGAACATGGTGGTAATTAGGATCGGAAGGCGCCAGATTCGCCAACAACCCCTGCGCGAAGCCCAGGATAATACCCAGTGGATTGTTGAACTCATGCGCCATTGAAGCGGTCAGCTCTGCGACTGCGACCAACCGCCCGGACGCCAACAATTGCCGCTCCAATTCCTGTGCTTGATTGCGCAGATGTTCTTCGCTTTCGCGCAGCGCCGTCTCCGCCCGCATACGTTCCAAAAATTGACCGATTTCGCCGCTGATGGACTGAATCATTTTCAGTAAATTTTCATCCGGGTCACGCCCCGCGCCGTCATAAAATTCCAAAACGCCAAGCACCTCGTTACGCATCTTGATCGGAAAGGCAAATCCCGTATGGGAGCTCTGGCTCTCGCTCAACGAACGCGGCATTGTTTCCACCGCTTTTCCCAGATCCGCCGTCCACTCCGGATGCTCCGTGCTCCATACGCGTCCCGGCAGCCCCCATCCGCGCGCCAACGCGGGGCGATCATCGTCCGGGATAGCGGTCCAGGCCGGATCATGCCAGGTCTCCGTGCATTCCAGCCGTTGAGAGTTTTTGTTGACCAACCAGACAGCGCCGTAGATCCAGTTCCAGCCGCTGCCGATGGTCGCCAGAATCTTTGGCCATGCGGCTTGTCCCGTATCCGATTCTGCGAGCGCCGAGGTCACGGCGTGCTTCGCCGCGAGGCTGCGGGCGACACGCTTGCGCTCGCTGATATCACGGTTGCATTCCAAAATAATCCGGCTGCCGGTCCGATCGACAATCAATTTAAAGCGGCTCTCTACCTCGATGAGCTGGCCCGCTTTCGTCGTCTGGCTCAGTTCTCCGTTCCATTGCCCGGTCTCGATCAGCGTCGTTTTAAAACTCTCTCGGCCGCCGGGAAAATTCGTGGCAAGCAGCTCGTGGCTTATAAACCCGATAGCCTCATCGGCGGAGTAACCGTAAAGCTGCTCCGCGCCGCGATTCCAGTAAGTGATGCGGCCGTCAAGCTCGCGGGCGAAGATCGCTTCGTTGGCGAGATTTAAAAGATCGGCTTGCCTCTGGAGAAACTCTTCTTGTTTGCGCAGTTCGCCTTCGACGTGGTCTCGCTCGCTTTCGCGCTCTTGCAGGAGTTGACCCGCCCGTTCCATCTCACGGGCCAGCTCGTCGAGCTCGGCGATTGGGGAGGTCGCGGGAAATTCTAGAGAACGGCCACGCCCCAAAGCATGCGCTGCCGTCGAAAGCGCCGCGATCGGACGGGCCGCTTGCCGGGCAAAAACGACCGCGACTCCGAGGCCAAGCAGCAAAAGCAAAACGCCTCCTCCTCCCACTGTGGCCACTGAACCGTACAAAATCGCGTTTATCTCCGAGCTCGGCACCGTCAACGCGATAAACCATCCTGAGCGCTGCGAGCGGCTGATTGCGGCGTAAGCGCTGACCCCATCTTCAGTTACGCCGCTCAGGAACTGCTCGCTGGCGAGCGTGTTCATTTTCGCGAGCAGCGGCGCCACCGGCTGGCCGATAAACTTTTTCGCTTCCTTGCTCCGGGCGATAATGATCCGCTTGGTATCGAACACCGTGCCGAGCCATTCCTGCGGCACTTTCTGCTTTGCCAGAATCTCTGTGAACACCCGCGGATCGAGGGCCGCCGTGAGGATGTAAATGATGGTGTTCTCCCGCACCACCGGAACGTGAATATTGATGCCGTCTTCATTGGACCCGGGGCTGGGATAATCGCTGATGACCGGGAGCCGGGTCCGCATCACGGCGTCAAGATTGTCGCGCTCTATCGCCGCGGATTCTTCAACCAGAGGCTTCGCGATGCTCATCAGGGCGCGTCCCGTCGGATCGAACAAGGTCAGTCTTTTCCAGCTATTCTGTGTGCGAAGAATGCGCGCAGCAGTCGCGCGGAAAACCTTCACCGCACCCACGTCGAGGGGCTCCGACGTTGCAAGCGCCTCCAGATTGGTAATCGAAGACTCAATTTCCTGATCGATGGCGAGTGCCAACGCCCGGGTCGTATCTTCGAAACCGCGCCGTCGATTGGCCTGCTCCTGGCGCGCAAACAAGATCATTATGAAAATCGAAAACACCAGTAATGGACCGACTGCGCCGATGATCAAACGAATCAAGAATGAATGCATCGACAGCCGGCGGCTGAACCAACTGTTCCGTTGTACTCGTGGAGACGCCATTAGGATGCTCAATTCATCGAGCGACCGGAGTGACTCTCATCACAGCAAAATCTCAGCGCCATTCAGAGAACGAGCCTGATCGCTTCGGCCAGCTCCGGCAAATCCACCGGTTTGGTCAGGTAACGAACCGCTCCCTTGTCGAAGGCAAGCTTGATCGAAGCTACCGTCGGATATGCCGTCATCATGATCACCTTGATTTCAGGCGCGCATTGAATCAATTGCTCGAGCAAATCGATGCCGTCCACGTTGCCGAGGCGGACGTCCAGTAAAGCTACTTTGAAAGATTGGCGATCGAGCAGAGCCAGCGCTTCGTCGGCGCTCGACGCCGTGGCGACAGCGTAACCTCGTTGGCTGAGAAACCAGCGTAGCAGCGTCAGAAAGTTAATTTCGTCGTCAACCACTAGAACCGACTCGCGGGCGGCCTCACGTGTGAGATCATTCCGGGTGTCGGCTGTCGCGCGAGAGCACGGCGGTTGGCAATTGATTTTATCCATTTCCTCTGCGGCATCGCGGCCTGCACACGACCGGTCAGGTAGAGGCCTCCTGTTAGCGCGGAACGCCGGCCCTGGCCTGGTTTGCACCTCCGCTCAAGACTCTATGGGAATCGAGCATTTCGGAACCACGACGCTCCCGGGACCCGATCCCGGGGAGCATTTCACTGAAGCTCGATCTCATTTGCAGCTCGAAATAATTCATCCAGTGGGCGAGAACCTTTTCCCGCATCGTAAGTCTAATTTGAGTATAGTCTGAACGAGCTCAACGCTGGTTCAGACGCGTCGATAAATTTGCCGGTAGACAGTGTCATGGTTCCGAATCTTAACCGATGCCATTGACGACCAATTGAGAGCGGCAGCCATGCGCTTGATAACTGAACTGCCACTTTGCCGCACTATCAGCTCAGAGGTGAGAAATTCTCTTCTGGCTTCAAATGCGCTGCGTCATTCAACTTGGGATCAAAAGCACTTCTTGTACCAACCGGAGAATCGCCAATTGTTTAGTTAATACAGCGACTTTGAAGATCGTGTACGACACATCAAACTAGCGGTGAAGGGAATTTCCTCTTTTATGAGACGATTTTTACCGACAGTCCAAGTTTCGAGACCGCGAACGGAGCCGGCCATTTTTTAAGCCTCGCAGAAGTTACTTAGATAGCAGGCCGAAGGATTGGTAGGGTGGGCAACTCGCGAGATATTCCAAAATCGCGAGCAGCTGGGATGCCTTCGACTTCCGACTTTTCTGATCGGTCCGGGCGCCATCGAGGGTCTCGGCCGAAGTTGGCATATTTTCAGCCTTTGTCGCCGATGTTCCCGCAAATCTCACGGCATTCGAGCGCCACGGCCGCGGCCACCGAGGCCTCGGTTGCCTCATGCGCTTCTGCCCGCGGAATTTGGCCATTTTGCCGTAGCCGGATCCGCCTGGTTTGTTGCCGCCTTCATGAAATTTATGGACTGTAGCCCAGGCGCGGGCTGCAGCCGTTGCCTCGCTGAGGCCGCGCAGTTTGTAGCCTTTCTCGATATGCCTAGCCTGGCGCTTTTGCTTGTCTGAGTACTTGGATTTATCCCTTGGCATAGGCACTCCAAACCAGCGCGGCCCTCCAGCCGCGACGACCGGCGGCATCGCGCATGAGATCGCTTACGCGGCCACGTCAATTTGATTGTCGACTCGCTTCACCCCTTCGGTCGCCCGCGCCAATCGTTCGGCCTCGCTTTTTTGCGCGCGGTCTTTCACTTTGCCGCGCAAGGTTACGTTGCTGTTCACCACATCGACGTCGATCGTGCGCTCTTGGGTCTTCGTGCTGGCGATCAACTGGGCGACGATCTTACTGTGAATCCATGCGTCCTCAAGCCGGTTGCCGACCTTTTCGCCGAATTCTTTGGCCTTCCGCCATTCTTCCTTGGCCATCTCCTCCGTGAACTCCTGTCGCGACACATCGGTCGGCCGCACGGTAATGCGATCGTCGATCGTCAAGTCAGTCTGCGCGCTTCGGGCGAGTTCAAGCGCTTTGGCGCGCAGCGATTCGGATGGAACCGTGCCAGACAGCGTGGCGCGCTTGGCCTGCTCGTCGACATCGACGCTCAAATGGGCGGCGCTCAGCTGTTCATCAGCGTCGAGACGGGCTTTGATCAGGTGCTCGATATTTGCCGACGATCTTTCCTCGCTCGCGCGCATTTGATTTTCATCCGGCTTCTCGCAACCCAGAAAAGCGGGGCTCACCGCGAGCACCCCAACCAGTGCCCAAGCAAATGTCTTCATACGTCCTCCTTTGTAACGTTGCCGGACACAGGAAAACTTGCCTCCCGCAATCCTCATCAAACCGGCAGGCATCGATGAAGCTGCCGCTCGTGCAACCATCTGCTAGCGCGGCGATTCATCGCGTAGACGCTGATTCTCCCGTCTCAGTCGCTCGAGCTCGTCGGCATTGCGATCGATCTGTCGCTGCTGTTCATTCTGGGTTTGCTCTTGGCCCATGAGCTGGTCCCCGATCAGCGCGCCGGCGAGGAGCCCCACCGGGCCGCCGATCAATGCGCCGACGGCGGCATGTCCGACCGTGCTGCCGATAATCGCCCCGCTTCCGGCTCCCAGTCCGGCGCCGATCAGTCCGCCCTGCTCCCGGGTCGTGAGCGGCGAGCTGCATGACGTTGCCAATAAGCCTGCGAACGCGCAGACTGCGCTCCATTTACTTATTTGCTTGATCGCAATCATATTTAACCTCCTCGCGTTTTAAACCTTGGGGCCTTTTCGCTCCAAGCGACCGCCGACCCCGACCGGATCGATTGATAAAATTTTTGTGCGTACGTCGCGCGTATCTGAATCGTTCGACCATCGCCGCCGGACGCCGACAATCCGTCGCCCACCGCTCAATGCCAGCGATTCGAGCCCCGTGTGGAACCCAGCAGATCGGACAGGATGTAAGCGACCAGGATGTGCGGATGTTTCTCCTCGCGTTCGTCAAGCGCTTCAACCTCTCCGGTCAGTGCAGCGATTAGATCCCCTAGAGTCGTCTCGACGGTTTCATTGTTAGCCATGACATTTTCCTCCAGGCATCTTGAGGCCGCGCCTGCCCTCTTCGTGCTGATACGTTAGCAGCGCAAGTCCTGTGCCACTCCTAAAGGCTTCCGAGACGGTCAACGCAGTTAACTATTTTATTCAGCGAAAATTCGGTGTCGCGCTTCTGTCTGCGAATTTCAGATAGCATGATGGCAATGCGCCGATCATCACTGCTACCCGGCTGCCACCGGAACCGCGCCGTTATTCTCTTGGCGCGAAACGGCGATGGTATCGTAACCGGGGTCCTCGTCGACCGCTTCGCTGAACTCGCGCGGATCAAGCCAAAGCTTATTGCCGTCAATACCTCCGCCCGGATAACGGTTATCGAACTGCACTAACCAGTTATTCTGACCGCGCTGCTCGAAGCGGACAAGCTGTCCGACCTCGCCGCCGCGCAGCCAATGCTGCTGCGATACTTTTACGTGAACCCCGATGGTGGTTTTTGCTTCGCATCTGACACCTCCCGCAACCAACGCCTGCTTGGGCTCGCGCTGGTCTTAAATAGACATAGGCGCAAACCGCGTGCCCATGGATTCATTGGCGGATCCAAGTGAAATTTCGTGCGTTTTGGGGATTGGTGGAATTTATCAGCGTCTATTTGCTAGAGATTTTCCTACAGAAAATTCTGGCTTACCCGAAAGCATGGCTCCACCGCTTGCGTGGGGTTTTTCTGAATCGACCGCCACATCGCCGGCACAACCCAATGGCCGCTGAATTCATGGGTGAGTGAATAGACACTATCTTCAAAGGTCGAGCGCGCCAGTCCCCCGCCGCGCGCTGCAATGCAACCGTATGCCCGCGCCCATCGATGCTCGCACCGCCAGGCTACGCCGCTCTCCGGCGGCGGCGCGTTTGGGCCGAAACCCGCTCCACCAGTTCGCTGCCCTCGAACGGCTTGGGGAGAACTTCGGCGTGATGTAGTTTGGTTTCCTCGGCGAGCTCCGCCCGGTAACGCCCCGGGTCGCCGGTCATGTAGATTGTTTTTATATTTACGTCCTTGCTGCGAATGCGCGTCATGAGATCCAATCCGTTTTCGTCGCCAATACCGATATCCGTAATGATGAGATGGGGTTTGAAACTCGCAAAGGCTCGATAGGCCTCGACGGCACTATTGGCGGTTCGGACAACATAACCTGCAGCCCGAAGGCGCGCTTCGATCAGCAGGGCGAGGTTAGCGTCGTCATCGACGATCAGGATTTTGATTTTTTTCATTGCATATCCTCCGCTGCCGGGTGAGCGCGCCCATAGGCGTAACTGGCAAACTGCATACCAACCTGCCCGCTTTGGGTAAACGGGCGATTTTCAACGGCGGAAGAAAACATAGATCCGACCGCCAGGTCGATAGTGGAGGAAATCCGCTGGTTGAATTGTCTGGCAAAACGGATTGCTGCCGACTTCTCGAGGAATGCTCTTATGCGGGTTTGCGCGGTCAATCGGGAAGACTTCGAACGCCCTGAGAACGGAAGAGCCTTGCCACCGCCGATAAGGACGCGCGTGATTTGCAGGTACAGCAACTCCCGCGACCTTGGCGGGATCACTCTTTTAAATCTCGCAGAAGAAGCATGAACCCAGGGCCTCGACCTTCTTTGGGTAAGAACTCGGATCGAGAAACCAAAGCGCCGCAGCGGCGCTGCTCAAAAGCGAGTTGCCGTCTTGGGGCGTGAAACCGGTGCCGATCACCTCGCGTTTTCCGCGGAGCGCGAGACTTTGCCGCACCATCACCGTCTGATTGAATATGCGACCGAACATCCCCTGGTTGCGTCCTAAGGAAAACACCGACGCCGAGGACTGCTTGTGGGTCAGCGCGATTCTAGGGTTGGATTTGAGCCTGTGGACGACCTCCTCTAGAGTCGTCGGCTGTTGGAACGTCAGGCCAAAGTTGAATTTCCCCCGATTTTTTATCGACGCAAAGGCTCGCTCCCCGGCGGGCCAGCGCTAAAATCCTGGATCGGTCGTTCGACAACGGCGAGCGTTCATGAAATGTGATTTCATCGATCTCGAAAGGCGCGTGAAAATTCAGCAACAGGCCGATCAACGGCTCACCGATGGTCCCCGTACCGATCACATGAACGATGTTTTTCCGCATCCATCGCCCCCAGTTTCAGTTCCCGGTCGAGCCACGGAACTGCCGACGTCCATGCCCGAGCCGACCCCGTCCGCGGGCGCTTTTCGATTGGATACTCATGACCGAACTCGCTCTGCTTCGATTAACTCGAGCGCTCGATTGCGCAGCTGCTCATCGGCGCTGATCGTTTGATACAAGGCGGCGTAGCGCTCCATGCTGAGACCTTCTCGCTCCAGCGCCGCGCCAAATTTGGCAACCGCTTCCTGTTCGACACGGCCTTTCTCTTGAGGCGAAGTCGCACCGCCTAATTTTGGCTCGTACTCCGCGCGGATCTTGTGGAATTGCACGTAGGCTTTTGCAAACGCTTTGAGCTCGTTATCGCTGATGGCCCGCTGCTTGCTCACCGACCCCTGATCCTGGGTTTTCGTTTGCGCGTGGAGCGCACTGAACGACCCGAACGACGCTAAAGGCAACAGCAATCCGATACCCAGCGTCAATCTTCGAAGTGTTTTCATGGCCCTTCTCCTCATCCCGCCGGCAACCGGCGCGGGTCCTGGTCCGTCTTTAAAATTCGTCGCCTTGAATCAAACCCAAACTCCGCGGCGTCGAACTGCAAGAGACCGCGGATGGTATGTCGGTTTGCGATTCGCACTGGCCGTGGCGGGTCGCAAACGTCGGCGATTTCGCCTACGGCATCGGAGGAGGCGCTGCACTAGCGCGCCCCTCCGATGCCTCATCGAGGCGCGCTAGTGCGCGCCCATGGGCGACTTGCCGCCCGCTTTGCGCGAATCGTTTGGATGAGCGGAGGGGGAATTCACCGACCCGCTCTTGTCCTCGGCGATCGCGCTGGCCACGCGCTTTTCACCCTTTTGGGTATACGTGACTCTTACCTTGTCTCCCGCTTTCACTGAGTTCGCACCCTTGGTCGCGCTGCTGATCGCTACGGTCTCTTTCCCGTCGGCGGTGTTCAGCACGATCTCCTGCTTCGACTTATTGATTTGTTGAACCGTGCCCTGCAACATGGCAGCCGACGCGGAAAACGCAGGCAAGAACAACAGAGCGATCAAGACAATAAAGGCCTTTTTCATCTTTATTCACCTCCTTTCTTGTTTATTTTTAGAACACTTCAAAAACCCAATTTTGAATCGAACACCGACGCGCGGTGTCGCCGGCTAGGAGCAGCAGCTTCGAGCCTGTGCTTGCGTCTCGCTTGGCATCGATCATCCTCATCGGTGTCGAATTAGTTATTTCGCAAGCCTCATGCCAGCATCGCGATGATTAGACATCGGCTGAAAATAAAGAACTTACCGACGGGAGGGTCCGCCTTGTTCAATTCCGGTGTAGGTATTTCTTCGAACGACGTCGGAATATTGATTGCGGTGTTTTTCATGCACCAGGTAAAACCCGAACAATGATGACGCAGCAGTCTTCATCGAGATCCTGGCTTTTGTTAAGGACATTTGTCGGCCCAATTTCCTCTGGCTGGAGCCATAGCTGCCAACGCCGGTGACATAGGTTGATGATGTGCTTTTCACGTGCTTCAGAGAGACCGTTTCTCGCTTGTCTATGATGGGGAATCTTGCGCGACCGGCGCGCAATCAGGCACTCGCTTTAATTCGGAAATTTAGAAGGCAAAACCCCTTCAAAATGTTCCGAATAACTCCTACGCGATTTGGCCCCGATGAGCATTTCCAACGAGTTAGTCAGACAAGGAGTCTGGCATTCTGTTTGCTCGCGTAGACGTAGACGAGGATGAGGGTCGGGGCAAACGTGCGACGATAAGAACAGGCGATCCCTTGGCTTAGTCTCGCGGATGATATTTCGGAGTATGAAAATCTAGTCCTCATGGAAACGCCTTCAGCCGAAAGTGCGCCCCGCTCAGCGCCCTTCAGCGGATTTCCTTCAGGCGGCTTCTTCTTTCGCGGCCTCCACATCGAAGAAATCTTGACGACGCTCCGCGCCAATATCGAAGCAAGAAGAAGCCTGACCGCCGTCATAGGCGAAGGGGGCAGCGGAAAGACCGCTCTGCTGAACAATCTCACCGCCGATTTGCGCGGCGACGTCATTCCCATCAGGACATCGAACCCGCGGTTGAATTTCACCGGCATCCTGCGCCTGATCCAGTTCACCCTCGATCCGGAACTAAGCGCTGCGGAGGAAGACGCGCTGCTGGCGATCTGCAAGTACTGCCTGCGCGCGCGCAGACGACAAAAGCAAATCATCGTCTTGATTCTTGACAACGCGCATCACCTCGCAGAATCGACCCTGAGCCGGCTAGCGCAAAGTTTTACTGAAACTGGTCCGCAGGATTACGACGGTCCGTTGTTGCAAGTAGTCTTCGCCGGCCGGCCGCAGCTGAAAACAGTGCTGCTGCAGGCCGCTCAGTCACCACCAAGCCAGCGCCCGGTGATCTGCGAGCTTGGCCCGCTGCGGGGCTTTGAGGTCGCTTCCTACATCGAGCAAGGGCTGCGCGCGGCTGGCTTGCCGTCTAAGTTATTCGAGCTTTCCGCCGTCGAGCAAATCGCCCGGTCAAGCAACGGCAATCCGGCTCGGGTCAACGCGCTTTGCAACCGCGCCTTGCAAATTGTCGGCACAAGCAGCAGCGGACAAATGACCGCCGAGTTGATTCAGACCATCGCCCACGACCTCCATATGGGCGACGCTCGAGCCCAAGACCACGAACTGGTACGGGAAAAGATCGGGCCGGCCGAGAAGGATAACTCCACGGAATTTCAGTTCGGGGAGCCGAGCGCGACGGACGTCGTCGGCGAAACATTTCTACATTATCATACCGGTTATGATCGCAATCGTCTTCTCCAGCCGCGCCGGATTATCAGGAGTGTGGCGCCGCTCGTCGCTCTTCTAGCACTGGCCGCGGGGGCCGGCGCGTGGAGCCAAACCAAGCCGGGAGCCAGTCAATTGACCCGCGTGAGCAGGGCGCTTTCGCAAATCTTTCCGTCGCTCTACCGTATCGCCGAGCCTCCACGAGCTCAATCCTTTTCGGCGCCGATGGCGCTCCCGGCGATCCCTGAGGAGCCGTTCCCAAGCGCCTCTCATCCGGCTGCGCAGGAACGAGAGAGCAACGTACCACAAGCTGAGCAACCGCGGACCACTGCGGAAGCACCGGGTGATGCTGCTGAGGAAACCTTTGGATCGAGCGAAGCGGCACCACCGCGCGCACCTGCACCGACACAGAAGCGGAACTTCCCGCCGACGCAAGCCAACACCTTCGAACCGCGCGACAAGTTGGAAGCCAAAATCATTCAGGCAATTTCGCATCGCGCGATCATCGGTGTCGGTGTCTCCGTGGTTGGGGGCACGGCCATCCTCGAAGGCCATGTCGCTAGTGAACGGCAACGGCGAGCCGCCGAACGGGCTGCGCGCAGCGTGGATGGGATAGAACGGGTGCGTAACCGAATCACGGTCAGCGTTGGCTGAGTAGCAACCGACCCCGGGATCATCCTGAACGTGAAATTAACCGGCGCGACGAAGAACCCGGCACCGCCATCCGCTTGGCGTCCGGCGAAACCCTCCCGGCACACCGGGTGATTTCCGTCGTCACCTTTCCAAGTCGTCGCTCGGCTGCAACGCCGATATTTTCCAACCTTGCCGCGGCCGGCCGATGATCCGGTTATTCTGCGCTCGATTGCCACCGAGGGAATCTTCGACCGCAAACGCTATGCCCGACGCTTCAACCACGTTGTTGCTCAACTCATTACCCAGCAGGGCGCCGCCGAGAGCCACGCCGTTGGCGAATCCTTGGACCTTGTTTTCGGCGACCAATGAGTTCTGCAGGCGGCGCAAATCGATGGCGAATTCCTTGCCGTTTCGCCCGTGATTTTCAAGAATATTGCCGACAATCGAAATTTTCTTAAACAGGATTCCCGCGACCGCCGAGGTATTGGCAAAGATGGTTTGCGCCGGCGCCGGCGCACCCGCCTCGATGCGAAAACGGTTGTTTTTGATTTCCAAATCTTCGAAAACATTGCCGTCAGCCGGCTTGGAATTGTCCGGTGTGCCGATCCGTATACCGTAGCCTGCGGTCGTCGTCCGAATCACCTGATTGTTGGCGATCGAGATCCGCGTGAATCGACAGTGACGGTCGGTCGGCGGGTCGATGCCGACGCTGATGCCGGCGCCGAGCGGATCGACGATTTTATTGTTGACGATTTTGAAATCCTCGGCGACCGCCCCCCCGCCGACCGTGAAAACGCCGATACCCGCGGTTTTCACAGCGCGCCTCACCACGTTGCCGTCGATGACCACCCGGCGCGCGTGATTGACCTCGAACTGGAGATCGTCGATGAAATTGTTGACGATCTGCACGTCCTGGCTCGGCGCTCGGCCCTTGCCCAAAACGACGGAGTAACGATCGGTCCTATCCACGGGTTTGGGCGCGCCGTCCCAAAACCAATTATTTTCGATGCGCAGGCGTTTGGCGGCGTAAAAGACCACACCGCCGTAGGACTTGACGCCGTTGGCGTCGAAGCCGAGTTGGGTGATGACGATATCGGACGCGCCGTCGAATGTGGCGATGCGCTCCGCGCCGGCCTTTCGTTTGATCACGCTGCGCCGGCCGGTGCCGGCAAACACCAAATCCGAACGATTGATCACCCGCAAATTGGACACCGGATAAATGCCCTCGGGAAATTTTATGATCGCGTTCTTTGGCGCTCCGTCGATCGCCCTCTGGATCGCCGCCGTATCATCCGAGACCCCGTCGCCGCGCGCGCCCAAAGCGCGCACGTCAATCATCCTAGGCTGCGGATTTGTCGCGGCGAGATGGAGCAAGCCGCCGGATCGCGGGAAACCCTGCTGCATGCGTGCCGGCACGGCGCCGGCTAGAAGAATCGCCAGCGGCGCCGCGATCATCAGGGCGGTTCTAAACTTTGACGGTTTCATTTTCCGACCTCGCTTTCCTAGGCTCGATGGCGACGCCGCGGATCGCTTTCTCGTCGAGCAGTTGCCGGTAAAGCTGATCCATATCGTCGATCAGCCGGTTCACGTCGAAGCGCCGGCGCGCCGCGAGCATGGCATTTTGGCCGAGGCGCGCGGCCTTTTCCCGATCGCCGAGCAGATCGAGAACCGCGGCGGCCATGGCCTCGGCATCGCCGGCCGTGACCAACCGTCCGGTGATCTCGTCCGCGATGATGTCGGGAATCCCACCGACGCGGGTCGCCACCACCGGGCAGCTCGCTGCCATGGCTTCGATGGCGGAGAGCGGCGTACCCTCATTATTCGAAGAGACCACCAGCACATCCAAGTCCGCGTAGATGCGCGGCAGATCCGTGCGCCAACCGGTAAAATTGACGCGCGCCGCGATGCCGAGCCGGCGCGCGTGATCTTCGAGCGCCCGGCGCAACACGCCGTCGCCGACGACGACGAAATGCGCGGCCGGTTCGGCTCGGGCGATGCGCGCCGCCGATTCGAGAAACAGCGCGTGATTCTTGATCGGAAACAGACGGCCGACGATGCCGATCAGTCTGGCATCGCCCGCAAAGCCGAACTCGCGGCGGAATTCGCCTTGGCGGCGCGGCGCCTGGAGAAACGGCTCGATATCCAGCCCGAGCGGAATGACGGTAATCTTATCCGCCCTGGCAACGCCGTAACCGATCAAATCCTGTTTAACCTGCTCGCTCACAGCGACCAAACGATCGCTCAGCCAGGCAAGCGACCGCTCCATGCGACGGAGCGTCCAGTTTTTAACCGCGCCGTAATAGCCATGAAGCACATGGCCGTGAAAGGTATGGACGACAATCGGCACGCCGGCCAGACGGGCGGCCACCCGTCCGAGCAATCCCGCCTTGGCCGTATGGGTATGGACGATATGCGGCCGATAACGGCGCATCACCAGCCAAAGGCGTGCCAGCGCTTTAGCGTCGCGCGGCGTCAGATTAAAAGACGTGACGATCTCGCGGATGCGATGCGGCCACACGCCGCGCGAGAGCGCATAATCCAACATGGATCCTTCTGCTCGGCTCTCGCGGCCGATCACCAGCAGTTGTTCGAATCGGTCGGGATTCAAGCCCGCGGCCAAATTGACCACGTGGATGCTCGGCCCGCCGACATTCAAGCGGCCGATGACGCGCAGAACTCGGACCTTGTTTTCGCGCTGACGGGAAGCCATGAGCTCACCTCGCAATCGATGAACTGGCGATGCCAGATTTCCAGAGTCAATAGAGCCCAGAGACGGTGGCCGTGATCGCGTTCGCCGCCGAGATGTTCACCGACCAGCCGGCGCAGCGCTTGCTCGTCGAAATAACCGCGGCGCAGCGCTGTCGGCGACAATAAATGGTCGCAGAGAAAATCCCGCAGACCGGCGCGAAACCAGCGTCCGACGGGCACGCCAAAGCCATGTTTCTTTCGCCAGAGGATCTCGCTCGGCAAGAGACCCTCGAAGGCACGCTTCAAAACATACTTCGTCGTCATCCCTTTGAGTTTGAGCGAAGTCGGGATCCGGCTGGCGTATTCCAATAGCCGGTGGTCGAGAAACGGGCAGCGCGCCTCCAAAGAATGGGCCATCGTCATGCGATCGCTCTTCACCAGCAAATCTCCCGGCAGATAACTCGAGAGATTGACCGCAAGCAACTCGTCGATCGGATCCGCGCCCGCGCGACCGCTAAAATAGCCGCGAAAGTGAGCGACCGGATCGATCTCGACGGTATCGGTGATCAGCTGGCGCAATGCCTCGGGCGTGAAGATGCCGACCCATTCCAAATAGCGCTCGGGCAGCGGCAGCGCCGCGCTGCCGACGAAACGTTTGACCCGGCGCGCCAGATCGTCGTACGCGGTTGATTCCGGCCAGAAGCGCGCCAGCCGGTTTACGGCATCCTGGACGCAGCGCGGCGCGCGCCGGTAGTACTCCGCCAGACGGGCGGCGGCAAATCTTTCGTAGCCGGCGAAAAGCTCATCGCCACCGTCGCCGGTGAGCACCACTTTGACATGGGCCTGCGCCAGCCTTGCGACCCAGTAGGTCGCAAGCGCCGACGAATCCGCGAAGGGCTGATCGTAGTGCCACACCAGCTTCGGCAGCAACTCGACCGCGTCCGGCTGCACGATCAGTTCGTGGTGGTCGCTGCCAAACTGCCGCGCCACCCTGCGCGCGAACGGCAGTTCGTTGAACGACGGCTCGTCGGCGAAGCCGATGGAAAACGTGCGCACCGGCCCGCCGATCAGCCTGGTCATCACGGCGACCACCGCCGCCGAGTCGACACCGCCGCTCAAAAACGCGCCGAGCGGCACATCGCTGGTCAAGCGCAGCCGCACCGCTTCCTCGAAACGCTCGCGCACCTGTTGGATATATTCCGATTCGAAAAACCGCGGCGCGTCGACCGGCTCCCGCGGCGCGCTCCAGTAACGGCGGATGGCAGTCTGATCGCCTTCGACCCATAGCATGTGACCGGGCGGCAGCTCGTGGATGTTCTCGAAGAAGGTGAGCGGGCTCGGCACGTAGCCGTAGGCCAGATAGAGCGGCATCACCGCGCGGTTCACGATGGCGCGGACGCCGGGGTGGGCAAGCATCGCCTTGATCTCCGAACCGAAGACTAGTCGGTTCGCATCCTGGTGATAATAAAGTGGCTTCTTGCCGAGCCGATCGCGCGCCAGGAACAGCCGCAACTCGGCGCGCTTTCGGCCGTCGTAGATGGCGAAGGCGAACATGCCGCGCAACCGCTTCACGCAATCGACGCCCCACTCCTCGTATGCGCAGAGAACCACCTCGGTGTCGGATCGGGAGCGAAAGCGGTGACCGCGGCGCTTGAGCTCGTCGCGCAAGTCGACGAAGTTATAGATTTCGCCGTTGAAAACGATCCAGCAAGTCTCCGCTTGATTGGCTATTGGCTGCTGGCCGCCCTCGATATCGATAATGCTCAGCCGGGTCATGCCGAGAACGGCGTCGTCGAAGACTACCGCGCCGTGATCGTCGGGGCCGCGATGGGCCAGCGCGGCGTTCATCGGCTCAAACAGCGCCGTCGACCACCCGATGTCGCTTTTGCCCTGAAGCTCGATCCATCCGCAAATACCGCACATATTGCGATCCTCCCTTCGAGCGGAATCAATTTGTCAGGCGAATACTCGCAAGCGAGTCGCGCCGCCGCTTAGGTCCTGATACAGCGCGATGGTCGCCGCGGCCATCCGATCGGCGCTGAAATACCGCCGCACCCGCTCGCCGGCCCGCTGCGCCAGCCGCTGTCGTCGCACCGGCTCGCGCGCCAGCCGAGCCAGCGCGTCGGCAAACGCGGCGGGTTGGCCGGGCTCGACGAGCAATGCCGATTCATCGTGCACGGCGATTTCCGTCAAGGGCGCGACTCGGCTCGCGACGATCGGTTTGCCGGCCGCCATGGCTTCGACCATGACCTGGCCGAACCCTTCCGAGCAGGTCGCAAACGCGAACACGTCGAGGGCGGCGAGAAACGCGCCGATGTCGCTTTGAAAACCGACCAGGCTCACCCGATCGCCGACTCTGGAATCGCGAATCTGCCGGCGCAACTCGGCGCCGTAGCCCCAGGGATCATGGCCGGCGATCAATAACTGCGCGTCGGCAACTTGGCGCAGGATTTCGGGCATCGCTCGGATCAAAATCTGGTGGCCCTTGCGCGGCTCGAGCCGTCCGATCGAGCCGATGACGAACCTTCCATCGAGCCGCCAACCTTGACGCAGGTCGATGCGCGCGCCGGACAACCTTTCGGTGTCGATGCCGTAGTGAATGACCGCGGCGCGCTCGGGCGGCAGGCCAGCCCCGATCAGCCAATCGCAAACCGCATGGGAGATGCACAGGATCCGATCGGCGCGGCGCCAGAGCCTGTGCATCAACGGCAAACTCCACCGCGCCGACCAATCGACGCTGTAAACCGCGTGCACCGAGCTCACCCAGACGATCGACGGCCGGCGATATTTGACGAACGCGCCGGCCATGTCGGCGCGCGGCAGATGGGTATGGAGAATGTCCGGCTGTTCCGCGGCGACCAACCGCATGACTCGACCGAAAAAGCGCGAGTCATAGCGCCCCGCCGCACCGAGGTCAGCAACGCGAACACCCGACGCTTCAAAGTCGCGCCGCAGCGAGCGGCTGCCGACGACTCGCTCGCGCAAACAAGCGACGACCGGGTCAACGCCGCGGTCGCGCAGATGGCGGCACAGGGTGAGCAGATGCAATTCAGCGCCGCCGGCGGAAAGGGTATTGATCAGGTGAAGAACTTTCATGGCCTTCTGGACAGCCTCCGTGAGCCGCCTTGGCGCCTCACACAGAAACGCCCCTCCGTCTGACCCGCAGCAGGGTTTCACCCAAAAAGATCAGGCCGAACGTAAAACCAACCACCGTCAGAGCCTGGGGCCAAACCTCGAACGATGCCCACATCATCTGCAGAGAATATATGAGCGCGAGCACATAGACGGCGGCATGCAAACGCCCGCGGCGAAATTGCAGATAAAGCGTCTTGATCACGATGCCGTAAAGCAGCATCACGACGGCCACGCCGCCCAGACCGAAGTTAACATAGGCGTCGCCGATCAAAGAGGCATTGACCGCCCATTTGTCGTCTTCGGTGGCAAAGCCGAGCAGCGTTTCGACGATGTAAACCCCGGTGCTCCGCCCCGGGATAAAAATGAATTTGTTCAGCGGCCATGAGAGCGCGCCGATAAACGTCTGTCCGCCAAGGACGCCGGGACCGATGGCGATCGCTCCCGCCAGGCTGTGCAGTTGCCCGAGATCGGTAAAAATACTGACCTGCAGGTATTCCCAAAACCCGCTCAGGGTTAAGCCGTCGGAAAACGCCCGGGCGCCGAGCGCGCCGCGATACATCGCGCCGATATAAGACACGGAAAGCACCGCGAACAGGATCAACGGCGCGATCACGACGTAGGGATAGTTGACCGTAATCCTCGGCCAGCGCTGCTGCTGGCGGCGCAGATACCAGAGCAGCAACAAGCCGCCGACAATCGAGATCATCGCCCGATTCCGCCCGCCGAGCACCCAGTAAAATAGCGTCGCCAGCCCGGCCGGTAACAACGCGTGCCATGCGCCGACCTTCGGCAAGTAGTAGCAGGTCAGCAGCACGCTGCCCGAGATCAGCAGATAGGCCATGAAGAAATACTTGCCGGTGCCCTGTTGAATCGTCGTTTCACGAAACGCGCCGCTGCCGATGACCTCGAGCGAGGCGTTGCTGACGAGAAAAACGGCGAGCGCGGCAAACCCCAACAGCATGCCCGCCGCGGCGGCGGCACGGGCGCCCGGCGCCAAGGCGAACCTCAAGCCGGACGACGTGGCAAGCGGCCGCGCGCGCTGAGCCAAGAGCCATCCCAGAATGGCGGCAAGCAAGCCGAACAGAGCAAGCGCGTGTCCCCACCGCCAATCTTCGCCGGTCAGTTTCATCGCGTCGAAAAAGCGCCCGACCTCATCCGGCAGGACCGCGCCATGGAGCAGGAACAGCGCCGGAAGGAAGTGGCGGACCGCGCAGATCGCGCAAACCAGGCACAGCGGATTGAACGAATCGCGCCAGATTTGGATGGTTCGTAAGAAGGCGACGAGGATCGCCGCGTAAGCGACGATCGCGAAATAGGGCAAGAGCCCGGCCTGGCGCGCAGTCATCGTGATGACGCCGAACAAAAACGCCGCGGCCGCCAGCCAAAAGGAAAAATAGCCGCGCGCCGCCCGTGCGTCGGCGTCAGCGGACCAGCGCGTCAAGGATTTTTCAGAAGTGGCAATCAACATCGCCTTTCTCACAAGCTCTGGTCGAGCGAATGCGCCAGGCGCCCGTCCCGCCCCGCCTGCACGGACGCAAATAGCGCGATCAGCCGCTGCGCCAGCCGATCGATCGAATGGAGCGACTGCACCCGGATGCGCAGGTATGCGCCCATGCGGTCGCGCTCGGCGGCGGGGAGCGCCAACAGGCGGGCCAGGCGCTCGGCCAACTGGCGGTCGTCACCGAAATCGTAGGTCAGCTCGTTCTTGAATTTTCCCAGCGTGGCGCAGAATCCTTCATTGGCAACCACGCACGGCCGGGCGCAGCTCATCGCCTCCCACGCAACCTTGTCGCCGAATCCAATGGGCGACATGTTGACGTGCACGGCGCAACGTCGATAGCGCTCGGGCAGCCGTTCGATCGGCACCGCCGGTTCGAAGGAGACGACAGCCTGCAATTGCGCCCGATCGATCTGTTCACGGAGCTCTTGGACATAGGCGCGATCCTGTGCCACCGCCGGTGCGCCGACGATGACCACTCGGAAAGCGCGCGCGGCGCCGCGGCGCAATCGCTCGGCGGCCCGAATCAGGGTCGGATGATCTTTCACCGGCGAAAGCCTGCCGACGCAAAGAATGATCGGCGGTTGGCTCGGCTGCGCGTCCGGACCAGGCGAAAATAGCTGGGTATCGATGCCGTGGCCGATCGCCACGAGCTTGTCGTGTTTATAGGGATAGGCGGTGTCGACGCTGGCGACCGTTTTCGCCGATAAGCGATGCGCCGCCTTGAGCGCCCAGGACGCGTGGGGATGGGCGTACCAGGTGACGATCGGAACTTTTTTTCGCCGCAGCAACGGCGCGCCGAGGACGGTGAACAGCGGCATCATGTGCGCGAAGCAGACGTCCGGCGGCGATTCGCGCAAGACCCGGCTCAGGATTCGGTAAAATTCCGCCGCCCGGCGCGGCTCGCCGTAGCCCATCTCCTTGCCGACGGAATCGACCCGCACGTTGCTTGGGAGTTGCAACCGGCCCGCCCTCATCGTGATGACCTGCACGGAATCGATCCGCTGTGCCAGGGCGCGAATCCAATGGGTGGTAAAACCGAGAATCGGATCGTCGATGTCGGTGGCGAGATTAAAAATGAGCAATCGCATGTTGCCTCGACGCGTTGTCGCTATGCGCGTGATGAATAATTTTTCGGTAACCGTTCAAATAGACTTCCGTGGAAAAAAACTCGTCGGCAAAGGCTTGCCCCGCCTGCCCCATGGCCCGCGCCGGGCGCGGGTTTTCGAGGATCCAGGCGAGCCGCTTCGCCAGCGCCTGCGGATCGTTGGGCGGAATCAAAAACCCGTTCACGCAGTTTTCGATCAGGTCTGGAATCCCGCCCACGGCCGTGCCGATCACGGGCGTCGCCGCCGCCATCGCTTCGATAAGGACGCGCCCGAGACCCTCCGACGCCGACGGCAGGACCACCGCCGCCGCACTCGACATGAGCGCGGCGAGCTCGACCTGAGCAACCGCCGGGCGAAATTCCACCCGGCCCTCAAGCCCGAGCAGAGAAACTTGCCGGCGCAGGGCATCGGCGTAGGTTTTATTCTGGCGGCGGCCGACGATGAGCAATCGGCTCTCGGGAAATTCGCCGGCGATCACGGCAAAGCCATCGATCAATCGATCCACGCCTTTGAGCGGCGTCAAGACTCCGGCGTAAAGAATCCGCTGGCTATCCGGGTCTTGGGTCGCGCGCGCCGCCCGACGAAAAACGTTCATATCGGTCCAGGCAGGGAACTGCACCACCGGTTTTCCCGGCGCCCAGCGCCGGAGCTGGGCCTGCGTGGCGCTCGATATGGCGCGCAGGAGATCGGCATGACGCAGGGAGAAGCGCGCGCCGAGCGCCATCAGATCACGGTAAAAATTGGCAAAACGGATGCGCCGCTCGAGAAAAACGCTCCCGGCAAAATCGCCGTGCGCCTCCACGACCAGAAAAATCCGCCGGCCGAACCAGCCCGCGATTTTTTTGATCACCGCCGGTGCGACCGCTTCATAGGGACTTTGCGCGACGATCAGCCGAACTTCATGGCGCAGGATGAGCCACAGCACAATCAACGCGCCCAGAATCCACATTTCCAGATAACGGACAAACCGCAGCGGTATTTCAGGCAGCAGATAAAAATGCGCCTGCTCGGAAAACCGCCGCGGCCGCGTCCCCTGCGCGAAGCCGACGACGAAGACCTCGCCGAGGCCGGCCAGCGCGGCAAATTTCTTGCGGTCCGTGGCATCGAGGGGTTGGCGATAGCGGGCGCCGCCGAAAAAGCAAACTCGGTTCATCGCGGGTCACTCCTGTAAAAGTTGTAAATACGCCGGCATCAGCACCGACCACTCGAGATGGGCTTCGGCGTATCGCATGCCCGCCTGCCCCAACGTCGATCGTTTTCCCGGCGAGCGCGCCAGCTCCACCAGGGCATCCGAGAACTCTTCGAGCGATCTGCACAGAACCCCGGAACCGGACTCCTGCAAAATCAAGCCTTCATCGAGCTCCGTCGAAACCACCGGCACGCCGCAAGCCATAAACTGGGCGATCTTGACGCTGAACCGGCCCGGCGGAGGCGACCATGTGCGCGGGTAAACGCCGATGTCCAAATCCGCTAAATAAGTGAGCATGTCCGCCAGCGCGACATAGCCGAACAATTTGACCCAGCCGCTTCGCCCCGCGAGCACATGCGCCTTGAGGGATTCGCTCGCGTTGCCGAACAGCCAGAGGGTGAGCCTGGGCTCGGACAAGCGCGCGCGTTCGACGGCCTGGAAAAGAAAATCGAGATCGTCCTGATCTCCCCGTGCCCTTTGCGCACCGTCGGCGCTCAGGGTTAGCGATGGGGCGTGAAAGCCGATGACGATCTCGTCGGCGCCTTTGAATCGGGCGCGGATTTCACGGCGCTTGCCGGCATCGATCTGTCCCGCAGCGACTCCCTGTGGGATCACATGGATCGGCGCCCTCACTCCTCGCTCTTGGAAAATCGCCTTGGCGCGATGGGTGGTCACGACCAGCGCTTTGACCTGGGGTAGGTTCAACGCCGCAACTTCCGCTTCGCTGAACAGCGGATCATCGAGATCGACGACCACGCTGCGGTGTCTTGGCCAGGCGCGAATCTGTTCAGTGGTCACCGTGTAAAGGGTTTCATAGCGGCGCGCCAGATATTGGATCGACGCGGGATAAATCAGCACGCCGCTCAAGCGGTGCCAGATACGATACTGCACGGCGCGGATCCACCGGTGCTCGCTCAGACGAAATTTGCAAAAGCGCACCACCGAGCGGAGGCGAGGAAACAGCGCCGCGTAGCGCGGATTGTTGTGCTGCGGAAACCACAGGGTCAGGCAGACGGCCTTAGGCGCGGTCACTCGGCGGCCTCCTTTCGATCGGCGAGCCTGGAAAACATCAGCAGCATGGCGAGGATAAATCCGGCTTTGCCCACGGCGGCGAGCAGCGCCATGCCGGAAAACCCCCAGGCACGGACGATGAACCAGGCCAGTCCGATCACCACGCCGGTTTGCAGCGCGTAACCGAGCGTCCAGAGGTTCAAGTGGGCCGAGGCGTAGTAAGCCGAATTCAACCAGAAGAAGATTGCGCTGACCGCCGCGCCCGCCATCATCAGCTGCACGCCGTGGACCATCGGCGCGTAGCGCGCGCCAAAGACCAGCGGAATCACGATCGGATAGAGCGGCAGGGACAGCAGCAGCAGGCCGCAAACCGGCAAACCGGCTTGAACGGTCCAGCCTTTCAACACGCCGCGCATGCGCTTGCCGCCGTCCAAGCTCCAGCGCGCCGAGAGCGAAGGATAGACCACTTTGCCCATGGAAGTTTCAAGATACGAACCGACGGTCACGATGCTGGCAGCCAGACGAAAAAAACCCGCGGCTTCCGGCCCGCGAAAATGGCCCAGCATCATCAAGGGCAGCTGACTCATCAAACCGCCGCCGGTGACGATCAGGTAATTCCAGCCAAACAGTCCGCTGATTTCCTTGCGCAACGGACGGACCGCCGCCACCGAGCCGCTCCACCAAGCAGGCAAGTTTTCACGGCGCAATACATGATTCGCAATACCGGCGGCGAAGAGCGCGATCAGAACATTGCCGAGGGCGGCACCCAGTACGGCGCCGGCCACACCGTAACCGGCGAGCAACAAACCGATCACCAAAAGCGAGCCGATCAATTGATCGAGCACTTGCAGCAGCGCGACCCAGTGGAATCGTTCGAACGACGTCAATACCGCCTGACTGGTCCCGCAGAGCGACCAGATCGGAAACGAAGACGCGAACGCGATCATCAGCCAGGCGATATCCGCACGATTGAAAAATTGCTCCGCCACCCACCGGGCGGTGGCCGCAACCAAGAGTGCGGCGCCAAGCGAGACCAGGAAATCCAACGCGTAGCCCAACTTGCAGACGCCGGCGAGCATGGCCTCGCGCCGGTCGGAACGAAAGCGCGCTATGTATCGGGTCGTCACCAAACCGGATTTCACCGCCACCAGCGAGCCGAGCAGCATCGGATATGACATCACCACCGCTGTGAGGCCAAAATCTTTGGGCCCCAGCAAACGCGCGCTAACGATACTCGTCGCCAGGCCGATGGCGGCGGCGACATACTGCGACCCGGCAAGCAGCACCGCGCCTTCGGTCAAGGGATGGCGCGCCGTACGTCTGACCGCGGCGATCATGCCGTGGGTCAGCGTTTCGCGGCCCGCGACGCCGCTCAGCAGCGGCTCAGCCGCCTTGCCGGCTAAAGAATTTTTGAGCGATTGGAACCAAGGCATGTTGGCGTTTTCATGGGCGCGCCGGAGATCGTCGAGCCGGACTCGGCGCGTTTAGTCCACGGTTGATGAAAAAATATCTCCCCGGGCGCTGACGGCGCTTACTCCCGTATGCAGTAAAGATTGACGTACTTGGCGGCTTCGATCCGCGAATCCACCGGTTTGAGGCCGCGGTTGGCTTCGTCGATCATGAAGATCGCGAAATCGAGCCGGCGCAGCGCCGCCAGCAGCGATTGCGGCGATTCGCCGGCGAATTGCAGCGAGGTCGGATTGCACTCGACGAATAATTTTACCCTGCTGCCGGAATGCGCCAGAGTTTGGCTCAGCCCCCGTAGAGCCTGAATTTCGCCGCCCTCGATGTCGATCTTGACGACGTCGACCTTGAGTCCCCGATCGAGGAAATCGTCGGCGACGATGGTCTCGACCATGGTCGCATGGCCGCCGCCGGTGGCAATCAGGCTGCTCCGGCTCTGATCGCCGCCGTGGAGAAAAAACGGTTGCATACCGGCCTCGTCCGAGACCGCCTTGGGCAGGCAAATCACGCGCGCGCCTAGTCGATTCAAGCGCAGGTTCTCACTTAGCAGCTCATAATTGCGCGGATCGGGCTCGAACGCATAGACTCGTCCATGGGCGCCGACTCGGCGCGCCGCCAACAGGGTGTACCAACCGACGAAGGCGCCGATATCGAGCACCACCATCCCGGGGTGAATCACATTGGCAAACAGGCGCGCCATCAGGGCCTCAATCTCTCCCCTGCGCAGCGCCCGGAGATAATGGCGGTGTTCCAATGACGCGCTGATATCGAATCCGTCGACCCGCACCGAAAGCCGGTTTCCCAAGAGCGGCATCAAAAGATTTTTTCCTGCGGGCGGCAACTGCGCCAGCCCGAGGCGCCGGCACAGGCCGCCCAATCGATCCAGCTTTTCGAGCACAGTCATTTGATCGATCATTGGAATCCCCTTTCCTCGCCACCCGGCCGCAGGTCAGCCGTCGTGCGCCTCGACCGCGCCGAGGCTTCGCCTCTCGCGCCGCTGTTCGCGCCTTGCGGTTGCTTGAAGCAGAGCCGCCGTCTGTTCGATCATCCGGGCGGAATTGAATTGCGCCGCAGTGCGCCGGGCTTCCTCGGCCAAGCGTTTTCGCAAGTCCGGCGTCGATAAGAGCTCCGATAAAACTTCGCATAGCGCGCCGTTGATCTCCGGGGCGATGAGCCGGCCGTTCTCGCCATCGCGCACCACTTCGGGCGTGCCGCCCACTGCCGTGGCCGCCACCGGCAGACCCAGGCTCATCGCCTCGAGCACCACATGGGGCAATCCTTCGGTGGTCGAATTGAGCACGAAAAGATCGCAAGCAGCCATCAAAGCCAGCGCTTCCTCCCTGCTTCTTTGCCCGGCGAAATAAACTCGCTCGGCCAGCCCGCGCTGCCGCGTCAACGCTTCCAGCCCCCGCCGTTCCGAACCGTCGCCGACGATCACCAGTCCGACGTTATCCAGCGCGGCCACGGCCTGGACGATGCGGTCGACCTGCTTGATGGGGATCAGCCGGCCGACGGTGACGATCTTGAGCGCGGCGGCCAGCGGGATTTTTGCCGGCGCCACGGCCGGGCAATCGACGCCATTGAATATCGGCGCGATTTTTTCCGCGGCTACGCCCCAGGCCGCGACAGTGCGCGCCAGATATCGGCTCGGCGTGATCAGCGCATCGGCACGGCGCGCGCAAAAATTCCTCAGGGCTTTAAAGGTCTGCACTCGCCAGCCGGACCATTCGTTTTGAAATGTCTCGAAGCTCGAGGCTACCCAGCCCTGTTGCAGCGAATGCTCCCACGCCCAATCACCGACCCATTTCTGCACCAGCGGTTTACGCAACAGAAGATTGGCCAGCGCCGCTTCCATATAGAGTCCCTGGACAAACAGTAGATCGGCGTCTTGGGCGCCGCGCACGAGCGCGGCCACGGTGCGGAAAAATCGCCAGGGCTTGAACAAACCGCGGCGAATGCGCGTCACGGCAAAGGGAAAACGAGCAGTGGCGCCGGCGGATTCACTCAGGGTCAGCACCGCGACCCGATGGCCCCGTTCGGCCAGCGCCGTCGCTATCTTCGGCACGTAGGTGGCTGGGCCGCCGATATCGGGAGGAAAGATGCCGGTGACGAATTGGATATTGAGCCGGTCCGAAGCCGCGTGCCGCGCCATCACAGGCTCCAGTACAGGACGCCGTTTTTGTCGCCGGCATCGCGATAGGCGCCCTTGATATCGATGAACACGGCCGGCTTGCCGCCGTTGCGCAACAGTCCAGTATAGGCTTCCGGCGGCATATCGAGAAACATGCGGTGCGGCACCGCCAGCACCACCGCGTCGAATTTCTCTTTCGCCGCAAAGGGATTTTTGCGCGGCCGCATGTCGAGTTTTTGGATCGCGTCGGCGCCGACATGGGGATCGTAAACCGCCACTTCGACGCCGTGGTTCTCCAGCTCTTGAACCACTTCGACCACCCGGGTATTGCGCAAATCGCTGACGTCTTCCTTGAATGTCGCGCCAAGGATCAACGCCGAGGCGCCGCGCACGACGCGCCTGGCGCGAATCAACAGCTTGACCGTTTCCTGAGCCACGTAGTGCCCCATGTAGTCATTGATTCTTCTTCCAGCAAGAATCACGTCCGGATGGTGGTCGAGTTCCTGGGCTTTGAACGTGAGATAGTAGGGGTCCACCGGAATGCAGTGGCCGCCGACCAGGCCCGGCTCATAGCAGAGAAAATTCCATTTGCTGCGCGCCGCCTTGAGCACCTCCTGGGTGTCCAGGCCCATGCGGTGAAACAGCACCGCCAGCTCGTTCATCAGGGCGATGTTCAAATCCCGTTGCACGTTTTCAATCACCTTGGCGGCTTCGGCGGTGCGAATGGTCGGCGCCCGGTAAACTCCCGCGTCGACCACCAGGCCATAGATTGCGGCGAGTTTTTCCGTCGTCTCATCGTCCTGTCCGGCAACAATCTTGGTGACTGTGTGCAGCGCGTGTTCATGATCTCCAGGGTTGATCCGTTCCGGGGAGTAACCGACTTTGAATTCGCGGCCGGCCTTCAGGCCGGACTCGGCTTCGAGCACCGGCACGCAGACCTCCTCGGTGCAGCCGGGATACACCGTGGATTCATAGACGACGATCGCGCCGCGAGTGAGATTTTGTGCCACCAGCCGGCTGGCGTCGACGAGATGCGACAAGTCCGGCCGCTTCGCCTTGTCCACCGGCGTCGGCACGGCGATCACAATCACCGAGGCCCGTTGCAGAAGCGCCGGGTCGCTGGTGAACTCCAGGAGCGGCCCGCGCAGGTCCGCTTTGCTCAGCTCGCCGTTGCGATCGTTGCCTTCGAGCAGCTCCCGAACCCGCTGCTCGTCGACGTCGAAGCCGACCGTCGGAACGACTTTGCCAAATGCCGAAGCCAGCGGCAGCCCCACATAACCCAATCCGACGACGGCGACACAGCGGGGCAAATTTGTTTTCATGATTTTCTGACTCCCTCCTCGATGAATTCGAATTGCAGCGACTTGACCCAGAGCCCGAGCGGTTCGCACAGCGCGCGGATCTGCTGTGCCTGCCCCCCGGCGAGAAGATCCGGTGCGGCAATGATGCAGCCGCAAATCTGATTGCGCTCGAGGATTTGCGGCAGCTTTTCCGCGCCGCCGAAGATCCGCAGACCGGCGACGCTACGGCCTTCCTTGATGGGATCGTCGTCGAGAAAGCCGATCGGGCAGTAAGCGATCTTAGGATTGTGCCGGCACTCGCGCACCACGGCCTCGCCGCGATCACCCGCGCCGTAGACAAGAATAGGGATGCGCTGTCGCCGCGGCCGGTCTATGAGCAGACCGAACAGCCGGAAGGAAAGGCGGCTGCCGGCCATGCCGACAAAGAGCAACAGGGCGTAGAGAATGAACACCACCCGCGAGTAGCCGGCGAAGCCGTACAAGTGGGTCAACGCGACCACCGCCAACCCGGCGGCGCAAAGCACGGCAGCGGCGATGCGCACGAGGTCATCGAGGCCGGTGTAGCGCCACAGCCCGCGATAAACGCCCATCATCTGGAAGCCGGCGTAGGCGGCGATCATCACGATGGGTAGCGAGGCGAGATAGAGATTTATCAGGGAAGGACTCAGGCGAAATTCAAACCGCAAGGCATAAGCCAGGTAGTAGGCAAAGGCGATCAGGAAAAAATCCAGCGTCACTTCCATGAGCCGCCGTTTGTAAGCGAGCGCGGCTAGGAAAGCGGCCAGCTTCTTTGCTGCGGCGTGCCGCGCGCCGCCTGGAAGCGCCACCAGTTCGACCTGCGCCAGATAGGCCGTGAAAAGAGTGAAAATCAGAACGACCAGCGGAAAGACCGCCAAGCCCAAGGCGTAGGACAGCTGCTTGATGACCACCGCCGTGGCGCCGGACACCGCGGCCATGAAATAGAGCAGCAGCACCGCCTGGGACTCGCTCAAGCCGAGAAACACCAGGCGATGGGACGCATGATCCTTGCCGCCCTGGGAAATCGGCTGGCCGCGCAACAATCGCGTCATCGTCACCAGCGTCGTGTCGAGGATCGGCACCAGCAGGATGCACGCCGGCACGGCGATCAAGGACAAGATGTTGGAAGCCTGGCCGTTGGCATGAATCGTCAGAAGGCTCAGCGACATCCCCAAGAACAAGCTGCCCCCATCGCCCATGAAGATCGACGCCGGATTGAAATTGAACAGGAGAAATCCGGCCACACCGCCGGCGAGCGCAAGGGCGGCGATGAAATAATCCTGCTCCCCCTGGACGTGGAACAGATACGCCAGATAAGCCGCCGCAATCAGACCGATGCCGGCGGCGAGACCGTCCATGTTGTCGAGCAGGTTGAAAGCATTGGTCAATCCGATGATCCAAAACGCGGTTAGCAAAAGGTCCGGCGGTCCCCAGGAGAAAAAGCGCAACTGAAAACCGAAGAACAGCGCTGCGGCGGCCGCGGCGATCTGCCCCGACAGTTTCGCCGCCGGCGTCAACTGCCGGAAATCATCGTAGACACCCAGGCAAAACGCCGCCGTCACGATCAGGAGATAGGGCGCCAGGGACCCGGGATGGGACGCAAAGCAGACGGTCAACAACAGGATCGGAAAAAAGAACGCGATGCCGCCGCTGGTCGGCGTGGCGCTCTTGTGCCAGCGCGCGGCGTTCGGCACGGCAATGCAATTCCAGCGCGCGGCGAGGCGACCGCAAATCGGCACGCTCAACGCGGTCAGCGCGAAAGCGCCGGCCGGAACGACCAACGAGGCTGCCTCTTGCCACTGGGTAATCATCATGGACTTCGCGGTGCCGGCGCTTGCCCGCTAGACGGCATGTTCCATCACGAGCTGCGGCCCCGAGGTCAAGCTTGCGGCGGCCTCCGCCCGGTAATAATCAATGACACTGGCGACGATATCCTCGATGCTTCGCACCGGGCGAAAAGCGACCAGTTTCTTGATCTTTCTGATGTCGGGCACCCGCCTGGGCATATCCTCAAAACCTTCTTCATAGGCCTGGTCGTAGGGAATGAAGCGAATCGGCGACGCGCTGCGCGCAACCGAACGCACTAATTCAGCGAGTCGCAGTATGGTAATTTCGCTCTCGCTGCCGACGTTGAAGATTTCGCCGATCGCGCCGCGGTGAAGCGTCAGCCGGGCGAGCGCCTCGACGGCGTCCTCGACGTGGCAGAAACAACGCGATTGCGCGCCGTCGCCGTAAACCGTCAAGGGCAGACCCGCCAGGGCCTGGCGCACAAAGGTCGGCAGCACCATTCCGTAGCGCCCGGTTTGGCGCGGTCCGACGGTGTTGAACAGGCGCACGATCACCACCGGGAGTTTTCTTTCTTTGCGATAAGCGAGCGCGAGAAATTCGTCGATCGCCTTGGAACAGGCATAGCTCCAGCGCCCCTTGGAGGTCGGACCCATCACCAGATCGTCGGTTTCGGAAAAGGGAATCTTGCTGGCTTTGCCGTAGACCTCGGAGGTGCTGGCGATCAAGACCCGTTTTTGCTTCTTGCTGGCGAATTCCAGCACTCCTTCGGTGCCTTTGACGTTGGTCTCGATGGTGCGCACCGGGCTCTCGACGATCAGCCGCACGCCCACCGAGGCGGCCAGGTGAACGATCGAATCGCACTCATCGATGAGCTCGGCGAGCAAGGGACGATTGAAAATCGTGTCGACGACGTACTCGAATCGCGGCTCGGCTTTGAAATGCTCGATGTTATGCATCGAGCCGGTGCACAGATCGTCGAGAACGGTGACATGATGGCCGTCTGCGAGCAGCCGCTCGGATAGATGGGAGCCGATGAAACCCGCCCCGCCAGTGATCAAATAACGCATAGAAACCGTTCCTCCGTGGCCAAAAATATTTTCTTCTTTCTGCATCCAGGGAATGCGACTCACGCCAACCGGACCGACGAATAGTATTCGCCGTCGTAATATTGATAGTAATCCTCGTAATCGCCGCTTCTCAGATCGACTCGATTGAGCACCACGCCGAGGAGCTTTGTGCGCTCGCCGCGCAATTCGGCGAGCGCGCCCTTGACCCAATTCTTCGGGGTTTCCTGCCCGCGCACGACGAAGACCACGCCGTCAACCATCTTGGACAGCATCACCGCATCGCTCACAGGCATCACCGGCGGCGAATCGATGAATATGAAATCGAAGCTCTCCTTGAGGCGCGTCAAGGCGTCGCGCATTCTTTGCGAACCGACGAGTTCGGCGGGATTGGGCGCCGGAGCGCCGCAGTTGAGCACCGAGAGATTGGCCACCGACGTGGGCTGAATCATCCGGTCGAGCTCTTCTTGGCCGACCAGGAAATCGGTCAGGCCGCGATCGTTGTTCACCCTCAGAGCGCGGTGGCATTGCGGCCGGCGCAAGTCCGCGTCGATCACCAGGCAGTGATAGCCGAGATGCGCAAACATGATCGCCGTGTTGGTCACCGAAATGGTTTTGCCCTCGCCCGCAGTGCTGCTGGTAAAGAGAATCGTTTGAGGCGGCTGGGCCGGCCGGGAGTAGAGAATCGAGGTCCGCAGCTTTCGATACGCCTCGGTGATCACGGTAAACCGGAGATTGGAGGGCACCGGACTTTTGTTCGGCACGCAAAGCTGCGCATCAAGCACCGGCTTGCGCGAGGTAAAGGGCAAGCGCCATTTGGCCGCATTTCTCGGCAAGCTGAAGAAGTCCGGGACGACCACCAGATTGGTCAGATGGAGATTGCGCTCGACATCCTCCGGCGTCCGCAGCGTGTTGTCGAAATGCTCCGAGAGAAACGCCCAGCCCAGGCCCGCCATCAAACCGAACACGGCGGCGAGCATCACCGTCAAGCGTTTCTGCGGCGCCGACGGCAGCAGGGGAATTTCCGCGTTGTCGATAATCGTAATATTCGACGCCGGAATCTCTGCGGCCAAGCCGACCTCCTTGATCCGTTCCAATACGCTGTCGTAGAGCTGCTTGTTGGTGTCCGCCTCGCGCGACAGGATGGCGTACTCGACCGACGCGTCCTTCAAGGCCAGGGCGTCGGATTTTTGCCGATTCATCTGTGTTCGGAGATCTTTTTCTTTCGCCGCGGCGGCGTAAAAGGAGGAGTTAATGCCTTCGACGACGCTTTTGATTTGGGCGGCGAGCCGTTGCCTGGCGTCCGCCAACTGGGCCTGCACCTGAGCCAGCTTCGGATAGCCGGGCTTGAACTGGGCGGCGAGGTTCGCTTCCTGGCCTTCGAGAGTGACGACCTGCGACTTCAAGTTCTGGATCAGCGGATTGTTGATTACCGCGGGAAGCGAATTGTAGTCGCGCTGCTGGATCATGCGTGCGTTCGCTTCCACGCCGATGCGCTCCGCTTCGGCCTCGGTGAGCCGCTTGTTGAGGTCGGCGAGGCGATCGACGACGATATTTTCTTTGTCGTCGAGAGAGATGATGCCCTTGCTGCGGCGGAACTGATTCAGTGACTCCTCGGAATTTTGCACGCGCTGCTTGAGCTCGGCCAACTTGCTTTCGAGAAATTTACGCGCTCCCTCGTTGGCTCGCGAACGCAATTGGATCCCCTGTTGAATGAAGGCGTTGGCGTGGGCATTGGCGATCGCCGCGGACAGCGCGGGGTCGGGCGTGCTCACGGCCACGTCCACCAGACGGCTGCGTTTGACCGGATCGATTGCGACCATTTTCTCATAGCCGTTGATCAACCGCGGATCGACGCCATAAGGATCTTGGGCTTTGCCGCCCGGCGTTCGCTGAGCGGTGATCCAAGCCGTCACCATCGACCATAATTGCCCCAGGGGTGATGCGCTGCTCCCCGTGAAAAGCGGATTCTTCTCCAGCCCGAGTTGGCGGATCACCGCGGCAGCCAGGCTCCGGCTCTTCAGCATCTCGTATTGGCTCTGATAGTAATTGTGCTCGTCGGACTCCACCGACTCCGACAACACCTGCTGGACATTGACGACCTGCGGCCCTTTGCGCTCGATTACGAGCTTGGCTCGCGCCGTATAGATAGGCGTGGCCAGCAGCACGCTGACGACGGCGACCACCACGGCTGCGGTCAAGCAACCAATGATGCGCCACTTGTGCTTTCTGGCGATCTGCCAGTAGTCGCGGATATGCGGGGCGTCGCTCGCATCGACAAGCCGGGCGCTCGCTAGCGGGTCTTCCTCCGCTTGGCCCGGGACAAAATAGAGTGTGCCTCGCTTCGAATAGGGTGAAACATCATTCATAAATGACTCTCTCCTGGCCTTCGACACTGCCGCATCATCGAATCGGGATGCTCGCGCCCACGCTCATGATCGAACTGAAGAATCGATAGATGCCGTAAGCGACCAATTTGGGGCTGGAAGAGCCGACGTCGATGACATCCCCTTCGCGGATCGAGAGATCCGGTTGCGCGCCGCTTTTGATCGAGTCCAGATCGGCGACGAAGGAGGTCTTCCGTCCGCTCTTGTCGGTACGGATCACTTCCACCGATCCGGTATCGGCCGGAAACATCGGTCCTCCCGCGGCGGCCACCGCGCCCAGGACGGTGAGCCCGGAAGTGATTTTGTAGGAGCCCGGCTTTTCGACCCAACCCTGCACCAGCACCTCGCCGCCGCCGGGAACCATGATGATATCGCCGGCGCGCGCCGGCATTTGCAAAAAACGCTCGTTGTTGCTGCGATGGATGCTGTCGAGGCTGATCACGATCGGCTCGACGTTCTTCAAAATAAGCGGCGCGGGATCTTGCCGGACGACTTGCGACGGCATGGATTGCACGACTTTTTTCGCCTGATCGGAATCCGCCGGCTCGGCGGGGACAAACAGCAGGCGCTCGGCCGCCTCCGGCTTCATGCCGCCCGCTTGGGAGATCATATTCAAAAGCGTGTCCGAATAACTCGCGAGATTATAGAGTCCGGGTTTCTGCACGGCGCCGATCACCGCCACCTGCCGGCTGCGAAATTCTTTGACGAACAAATTCACTTGCGGATTACGCATGTAATTTTCTTCGAGGCGACGGCGAATTTCGTCCCTTAACGCTCTCTCTGTCATGCCGTCAACTTTGATGACGCCGACAAAGGGTAGCGTAATCGTGCCGTCGCCATTGACCCGTTCCGACATGTTTTTGATTTCATCCATGCCGGGAATGTTCAGCTCGATCACGTCGCCGGGCCCGATCGGATAGTCGCTGCCACCGCCTTTTTGTTGACGCCGCTCCCAGATCGCGTTGAGGCGCTGAACATCATTGCTCTGCTGGGTGCTCTCATGGGCGACCGCGCTGGCGGTCGACAGCTTCTCGCCGCCGGTCTCCGCAGGTTGGGTCGCAACAGGGGCGCAACCGGCGGCAACAATCAGAATTCCACACCAACCAAGACATAGTTTCATGGTCGCAACCTCAGGTTCGATCAGTCCATCGAAGTCACCGCACGCATCGGGACAATCCATTCGCTACCGGCCTTGTAGGTTCGAAATACCAGAGTGACCTCCCATCGTTCACCGGGCCAACTCGCTCCTGGTCTATGCAAACTGTCTGCCGCGAATTTTGCAGTGCAGTTTGTCAATCATTTCCCGCCGACAACTCAATGCGGACGCGGCCGGTAGGTAAATTTCTGCCATGACCCATCCGCACAGGCGGCGCGCTTGACTGATTTTCACTGCTTCTAAGAAGCTAACGGTGCATTCCCCACGGGGGTCATTCGAAATGGTCATCGTCACAATCCACCTGATGTTGACGCAAGCGATCCAAAGACCCGAAGCCTTGGCCACAGTGGCTGCACTCGTAGCAGCGAATCAATTCCGTCGTCGGGCTGGGTTCTTGTTCGTTCATCTCTAACCTCATTGTTGGATCACGATCGACAATCCGGCTATGGGGAACACTTGCGCGCCATCTACGATACAAACCGCCGGCGAATGTTCGGCAGTGCTGGCACCACTCTAACTGTCGCGAAGGCGGATCGCCGAGCGCAACGGCAGCCGCGCTTGATTGCGTGCGAATCAAATCATCAGTTAGTCATCGACTTCAGCAACCGCTGTGCCATCACGTTGATTTCACTTCCACTGTTTAAATCTCAACGGTTTAACGCGCTTCGAAGAGAATACGAGATCGCAGATTTGTAGAGCATCCCCTTCACTCACGTCGGTAAATTCCCTATTGCGAGGCGCGGACATCCATTGGCGTTGCCTTGCGTGGAGACCGCGGGTCGCTCTCACGGCAGCCCAAAATGAAGTTATTGAAAGGCGGCATCGGCACGCCGCGCCGCTCATCGAATGGAGGGACTAAAAAGCTGATGACGCTTACGAAGACGCCCTCGTGACTCGCGCCCTGCTACAATCCGTATGGATCGTCGCGGGCAACGCCCGAGGCCGATTGGCATAAACGCGGTTCGTCACGGGATCGATTGAGATAGAGTTTCGATTGCGCGCTCTTGGGTCGAGCGCAAAAAGGAGAGCAAACACGGTGTTTAGAATCACACTCCCGCAGCGCGTGCTTTTCGATAAGCAGTGAATCGGGTGAGGCGTCGCGTTCGCGCAAATTTGATGTTGGTATTCTCTATAAAAGTGCCGGGCGAGGCCGTTCTCGGCCTCGCCCTGGTTAAAAATAATTATCGTTTCGCCTTGCTCGGCGACCCGGCGCGATCGGCAGATGCTGCGGACTTATGCACCGAGTCCGCGACCAAATTCGCGCCCTGTTCGCGGTAGGAGATCATGACTTGATCGCCGACCTTGATGGAATCCAGCGACTTCTTGGTCATGCCGCCTTGGACTTTCAGGTCGAGTTCCCGATCCGCGGTCTTGACCTTCAATTTACCCGTCTTTGCGTCGATGGCGGTGACTTCGCCGCTCGCCTGCTTGGCGGTTTCCTTGCTATCGATGCCATGCTCCATTTTTCCTGGAGTCGACGGCTTGGTCTGCGCGTAGCCGGCGCCGGCGCTCAGCGCCAATAGCCCCGCACCGGCCAACGAGAACGCCGCATTTATTGTCTTTTTCATAAATTCCTCCTGTCGCTTTTTTGATTATTCTAACTCATCAGATTGCGCTCTCTTTTTGAGTCGGCGGTTTGGCGCTCGCACCATTCATTGGCCCAGCGCTTAATTTCTCCGCTGCGGTCGCCGTATCGCTTTTGCACGACACCGAGAAACTTGTCATAGTTTCCTTCGATTTCGAGCAAGTCATTATCAGTTAGCTGTCCCCATTTCTTCTTGAGCTCGCCTTTCAATTGACGCCAGCTGCCTTTGAATTGATCTTTATTCACCGGGTTCACCTCCTTTCGTGTTTTTCATGATCGTTACCATCTTTGGTTCTCTCGTCTGTCGCTGTCGTTCGCGGCAGCCGTCGCGCGCTTGATAGTACTTGCAGTCAAGGCGCCGATACTGATCGAGCCTGGTTTTATCCTTGGATCGCCGCACGGCGAAAGAATTTCGTCATGTCGCGGAAGATCTCTTGACTGGACTGTGACGCACATACGATGCCAATTTGCGCTCTGATTGCGCACCGAGAATTTTCAATGGTTTAGAGCGCGAAGCTTGGCTCGCAATGAACTGAGTTGCAGGCTGCGGTCCTACGCAACTTGTAGGCCTGCGGGGATTTACCGACATCGGCGTGCCCGGCCATTTGTGGAATAATCCGATAATCTGAATTAATGCCGATGACAAGCAGTGGGAAATTTGCGGCACGTCCACCGTGGAGGTTTAGAAAAGCTCTGCGGATCCTCGCGGGCGGGAGGTCCCGATCTTTGTCTTCCGGATTTTGACGGCGACGAAAAGATCGGGACCCGATGTGGACAGACAATGTCGGCGGGATTGCTGTTGGTCTGTAAAAAGGCGCGGCGCTAAACCGGCGGCCGGCGCCCCATGACGAGGCCAACCAGGAATAGAATCAAAAACACGACGAACAAGATCCAGGCAATCTGGGTTGCCGCGCCAGCAATACCACTCAGCCCCAAAACCCCGGCGATCAGAGCAATTACCAAAAATGTCACAGCCCAATTCAACATCGGTGCGCCCTCCTTTCTGCGAACAAAAGGTTCGCTTGATTACAAAACTTCGGCCTGCTTTTTTTTGCCATCCCCCCGCTACATTCGCACTAACCCCAGGATACCGGTGACGATGAGATAGATTGCCACGATATAGTTAAGCAATCTGGGAATCATCAGGATCAGGATCCCTGCGATCAGCGCCACCAACGGCTGCAATGCGACGTAGATTTGCATGTGATCGTCCTCCAATCTTCGTTCATGGCCCGATGCCCGGGCTCTCAAGCGTCAGCGGAGATATGGGCTCGCCGCTTTCCCTGAGGCCGTCCCATCGTCGAGCAGTTCGATTTCGACTCGGGTCGTACCGTGATCGATCATGCCCAAGGCCTGCGCGGCGGCTTGGGAGAGATCGATGATCCGGCCTTCGATATAGGGACCGCGGTCATTGATTTCGACTTCAACGGATTTTCTATTGCTGAGGTTGGTCACTCTCGCCTTGCTACCCAGCGGCAGCGTCTTGTGCGCAGCGGTGAGTTTCTTCGAATCGAAAATGTCCCCGCTAGCGGTTTTTTTGCCGCTGAATCCCGGGCCATACCAGGAAGCCTCTCCGACCTTTCGCAATCGGAAACGCGAGAGCTCACGGCGCAGATCAATTCCTTCGGTCATACCGTTACCGACGCTTTCACCGGCTTCCCCGGGTGTTGCTCGGCCGATGGTTTCTCTCTCCTCTGGACCGTTGAGCGAATCTTCCCAACGGTCCGCAATGGCCGCACATCCGACAACGATCGACGCGCATAGAAGGCAGAACAAAATCCACGAGGCTGGCTCGATTTTCATTCCGAGCGACATGATCAACACCAATGGCTTTCGCCGATGCGTTAAAATTTTCTTGCTGCTCGGCTTATCGCGTCGGACGACTCCGTCACTCAACAGTTGAACACTTTAAATAAATCAGCACTCCCACCGCACGCCTGTCCGCTATCCGAGAACTTGAACGAAACGCTAGAGCAACGCTCATACCATCACGATGGCAATCTTGGTTTCTCCAGGTAAAGCAGCGGCTTAATCACCGTGTCACGGTATTATTTTGGCTTGAAGTGTCAGGACTTTTCCTGCATGCCGTTCGGCTGTCGCGATTTTCGACGTGATTGCGCGATATCTGCGTGACTGCACAAGGCGATAGCGACGATGTTGCCGCGAGTTGCTCTGAACAAATGCTTGAGTTGCCGAGCAGTCAGATTGCGAATCCAGCGACGGATTTCTTCGGCGCGAGGAGCTGCTGAAGGGAAACGTCCGAGGTGTCAGTCGTTTTCCTACTCGCACGCCGGTCAAAACACCAACAAACATTTTTGCGCAAATGAGCGCGCGAGCTAAGCTGTTTAAAAGCAAAGACATCCCTTTCGATGAAAACTGGCACGGCGTTTGTACACCTACTTCAACAGATCATTGTTGACGGAAACGTCGTGGAAATGTCCGTCGTACCTGTGATTTGATCAGCAATAACATTTGGCAGGAGGGTACAATATGAAAAAACTTCTATTGTTAGCGATGCTGGCGGCTTTCAGCCAGTGGGGCTGCGAGTTTCTCGGTGGAGCGGCGGTGGGCAGTCTCGCCACCGGCGCCGGCTATGAAATCAACGCCAAGCGGCAAATGGACCGGCTCGAGGATGATTACCGCAAGGAGCGGATCTCGCGGCGTGAGTACGAAGCTCGCAAAGCCCAGATCGAACGCGGCTCGATCATCTATTGATCTTGGCGCAACCGGCCCCCAATTAAGCACGACTGTTGGCAATTTCAAGTTTTTCGGAGGAGAGCCTTATGAAGACGACCATTTTGAAACCTGTTGTTCTATCCATTGCGATAGCTTTGCTTCTGTCCGCAGCCGGATGCACTTCCCTGACCGGACAGTCGGCCGGTCAGTATGTCGATGACACGACGATCACAGCTTCGGTGAAGGCCAAGTTGGTTGCGGATAAAGCCGCGAATCTCACTCGTGTCGACGTCGAGACCACCAACAAAGTGGTTTCGCTGAATGGCGTCGTACAATCGCCGGACCAAAAACTGCGCGCTGAGCAATTGGCGATGCAAGTCGCGGGCGTGCAACGAGTCGATAATAATTTGCAGATCCAGCACCAAAATTAGAACGGCTTGATGCTTGCTGGCATCGGTTTTTACGGAACGAAAGAGATCAATGGCATGAAAACTAACGAGGAAGAAAGTTTGGGGCTGTTGCTGGTTGGATTTGCCCTGGGGTTGGTGGCCGGAGTGCTATGGGCGCCTCCTTCAGGCCGGGATACGCGGCGCGAGTTGCGCCGTGTATCCCGGGACAAGTTAAGCTACCTGATTGATGAGGCCGAGCGACTCCGTGATGGCACCGATCATCTGGCCGACAGCTCGAGGAAATGGCTTGCTCGCCTGACGACTTCAAGCCACCCTGCGAAAACGGCAGCAGAGCTCGGTTCCAGGGAATGGAATGTATGAGCCATGGACGGCGCCGCTGCCGGCGCTTTTGACTTGGCGACGGCACGATTACACTGCGATTAACCCGTCGTCGAGTTAAACGTCGGTGCTGATATCCATACTAGGGCTGCTTTTGGTCGTCTGGCTGTTTGCCGTAATAGCCGGGTATCTGCTTGGCGGATTGATCCATTTGCTTTTGCTCCTTGCATTGATCGTTTTGTTTATCGATGTTTTGGAACGACGCAAGTTTTTTTGACGCGAAGCAAAGGGAGTAAGCTATGAAACCATTGATATTAGGTGGAATCGGATTGATCCTGCTCGGTATCATCGCGCTGTCCTACAACCGAATCACCTACACGACCGAAGAGAAAATCGCCGAAATCGGTCCGCTCAAAGCGACCGCCGAGAAGGAAAAGACAATCTCGCTTCCACCCCTGTTGGGCGGCTTGGCATTAGTAGCTGGAGTCGGACTGATCGCGGTCGGATATAAGAAACCGTGACTCAGTTCAACCGGCTCCCTATGATGTTTTAATGGTCAATCGTGCGGATCTTTTGCAAGTACCCATAACCGCTGGCAAGTAAATCCGAAGTGTCCTAAGAGTTATCTAGTGTAGACTGTTGGATCTGTTTCGGTTGCTACCAGAGCGACCAAAACGCGGCTTAGCGTATAGCGTTTTATCCCTCAAAGCTGAATAGCGATCAAGTCGCGGCGATAGCGCCGAAGTTACGCCAAGGGGATAAAACGTGTTGGACTAAACTGCGGAGCAGCGCCCAAGTTGCGGCTATGGGGATTTTAATGAGGCAGAGGCGTCACGGCGCCAGGTTCTGGATGATACGAGGGCATCATCGCAATGGCGATGGGGTGTTGCAAAATTCCAACGTTGGAGATGGCCCGCTGGAAACAGAGCGTTGCGTATCGTTTTTCGCGTTTGCGGATACACCCGTCCATGCGACTGGCGAGGTCCAGAGACAAACCAGATGAAACTCGACGAAGCTTTGTTCATGAAGAATCCCAATAACGCAGGTTGGGCGTCGCCGGCAGTTCGCCGACGGTGATCATGATTCCCTCATGGCAGCACGGGCAGCGCGAAAGATCGACGCCGGTGATCTTAAGCAGCAAGTCTTTGGCTGAAAGAACGGGGGATTGCGGCAACGCCGGATCGATTTCGAGCAGTTTACGGCACTGAGCCAGCACCTGTTTTTTGGATCGGTTAGCCAGAATGCCGAAGTGACGGATGCGCATGAAACCATCGGGCAGGACGTGGAGCAGGAAGCGGCGGATAAACTCTTGGGCCTCCAAGGTTATCGTTTTCTTGCGATCGCCGTCTTTGCGATCCCGGTAGTTCAGAGTGACCTGGCCCTGATCGGTAGCGAGAATCCGATCGTTGGAGAGCGCTACCCGGTGGGTGTAGCGGCCCAGATAGTCGAGCACGGATTGTGGAGAGCCGAACGGCTTTTTGGCGTAGACGACCCAGTCCCTGTGGTACGGGAGCTGGATATGGTTGTCGAGGGGATCAATTTTTCCTCGTCGACGAGCCCGTCCTAACAGGTCTAAGAACTTACCCCGAAACACCCGGCTCAGGGCCTTGACCGGAAACAGAAAGTTCTTACGTGCCGCGATCCAACGATTTCGATCGATAGACAGAGCGCCAGCGGGAACCAGACAGTGCAGATGAAAATGATCCTTGAGGGTTTGGTCCCAGGTGTGCAGAACAGCAATGACCCCCAGAGTTCCACCCAGACGGCTTTTACCGAAATCCAGCAACGTTTCGCTGACCGCTTTGAACAAAAGACTCAGGACGATTTTCTTATGAGCAAGAATCAGCCGGTTAAATTCATGGGGCAAGGTGAAAACCAGGTGGAAGTATCCCACCGGCAAAAGCTCAGAGGTTTGCTTCTCCAACCACTGGGCTTTGGCCAGCGACTGGCACTTGGGGCAGTGGCGGTTGCGACAGGAGTTGTAAGCCGGGCGCTCAAAGCCGCAGGCATCGCAGCGATCCAAGTGGCCGCCGAGTTCTTGAGTTCGGCAGACCGTCACAGCGCGGATCACCTTGTGCTCAGCAGCCGACACCCGATGGGTTTGCTCGAAGCGCGCCCCGTACTGACGAAAGATATCGGCCAACTCGGGGCGTGTTGTTTTCTCTCCTGCCGCCAGCTTGGCCAGCGACATGGCGATTCCCCGTTAAAGCGGGGCGTCGCGCAGATCGAGCAAGTCCAGGGGACTGGCGGTGGCACCGAGCTTGGGCTGGCGAATCTGCAAATAGCGCTGGGTACTCTGAAGCGAGTTATGACCCAACAGCGTCTTGATGGTCACTAAGTCCACGCCACCTTCCAAAAGATGGGTGGCAAAACAATGTCGCAGCGTATGAATGCCTTTGCCTTTTTCAACCCCGCTTTTGTGCTTGGCGAGATTGTAGACTTTCTGCGCGGCGGTGATGTGTAGGGGATCATTTCTGGTTTTACCAAAGAAGACCTACATCACGGGTTGATACGTTTGCTTGTATCTCTTCAGTTCCGCCAAAAGCCTCTTGGAGAGAATCGTGTAACGGTCCTTTTTCCCTTTGCCCTGTTCGACCCGGATCATCATCCGTTCGCAATCGATATCGCTGAGTTTGAGATGGATTAGCTCCGTGACTCGCAGTCCGGCCGAGTATGCTGTCATCAGCAAACAGCGATCACGCAATTTGACGGCGGCTTGCAGCAATCGCTCGACCTCTCTGGGGCTTAACACTTCCGGTAAACGCCAGGTCCGTTTCCTTCGTGGCAAGAAGAACTGTTCTCGGCTCCATCCCAAAACTTGTTGATAGAAAAATCGGAGCGCCGAAATATTGACGTTCAGCGAACTACTCGACAAACCCCGCTCCTGCAAATGCAACAGATACGTCCGGATTTGGTCCTGGGTCAGCTGATCCGGGAACTGCCGATAATGCTTAGCTAACCCGACCATCGCGGCCAGGTAAGACTTCTGCGTCCTCGCCGCGAAGTTGCGCAGCTTCATCTCCGCAACCATCTTCTCTCGTAGTGCTCCCATAAAAACCCTCCTGGATTTAAGATGGGAGCGACGCTATCACGCAAATTGTGAAGACTGGCAGTGGCCTGACTTGATGGGAACTAATGCGAAAAACAAATGCAGATCAGGGCAGAAAACTTCGCACGGTATCCGCCACCGCGCAGCGGTTTAGTTCAACATTTTTTGGCGAAGGCGGATTCACAGCCCAAAGAATTGTTGTGCATGCTCTTATTCCACCCACAAATAGACGCCTCGGATAGCCGCCTCTGACGCCACCCATTCTACTACGACAATCCGGCGCCAGGCATCCGTGCTCGACTCTAGCTGCCGGCGCTCATTCAGGAATTCTCGTCGGGATTTCTCGTCTTCCATATATATCCGGTCCCCGATATTCGTCCCGTCATCGTTAGGCACCTGGATTTTTAGCCCTGGAAGCTATGCTAAGTGAAGCTCCTTTTGGTTCCGGCGAAAGAACCCCATGCACATACTAGTGGTCGAAGACGAAAAGAAGGTCGCAAGTTTCTTCAAACGCGGGCTTGAGGCGGCAAACTATTCTGTCGATGTGGAGCATGACGGCAAGGCCGGATTGAACCGAAAAATCGAAGGCGGATTTGATCTGGTCATTCTCGATGTCATGCTGCCGACGCTCGACGGACTGAGCGTAATGAAGCAAATTCGCCTGCAACGGATCAGCGTGCCGATCCTTTTGCTCACCGCCCGGGTCACTGTAGCCGACCGGGTCAGCGGACTAGATCGAGGCGCGGATGATTATCTCACCAAGCCGTTTGCCTTTGAAGAACTGCTGGCGCGTGTGCGCGCGTTACTGCGGCGCGGAGGGCCGCTTGCGCCAACGGTGTTATCTGTGGCGGACTTGCGACTCGATCCGGTGACCCGTGAGGTTAACCGCGGCAATCGGCGCATCGAGCTGGCGCCCAAGGAGTTCGCCCTGCTTGAGTTTCTCCTCCGCCGGCACGAACAGATCCTCAGCGGCGCGCACTCAAAAACAGTCATCAGATAGCCCTATATCGCCCGTTGATCTGGGGCTTTTGAGGTCCGTCGATGACGAACTCATCTGGCAGGGACGGCAGTGTCTCACGTACAACCACCACGAAAAGATCAGACCACCGTTGCCTCGGATGCCGTTGGTACATTCAGGAACACCGCCGATCCGGAAAGACTTTGAAATTGCAGAGCCTCTCATAAGGTGAGTCATCGCCTGTCAACCTTGCCTGGAAAACTAGGATTCGACTGCCTTGATTTGTCCGTCGGCTTCGAATAACTAGTTTCCCCATGAATATACACGATTTAACCGTTAACCAACTTAGGCGGGCAGCCGCAATCAAAGAACAACTCGAATCTTTGAATAAGGAGCTGCGAAATATCCTCGGCGATCAGGCAACTCCCGGTTGGCGACAAAGAATCACGGGCCCATGAGCGCTTCTACGAAAAGGAAAATCGCGGCGGCTCAGAGAGCACGCTGGGCAAGCTTGCGGCGGGCGAACCCAGCGAAGCGGTCAGTCAAGCCTACTGCCAAAAAAATGAAAATGAGCCCGGCGGCCAGAGCGAAATTGTCGGCCAAATTGAAGGCTTACTGGGCGGCGAAGAAAGCTGGGAAGAAGACCTGAATCTTTTCGCTCCTGCTATCAACTCGAGTAAAAATTTGATTTTTATCTTTTGTCTGCATTGTTTGAATTTCCACGTACTCCCTAATCATAATTCCCTCCGCAACCCGTGTAGCCCATGCGATTCCCGCGTGTCTCGATGGTCGGCCCCGGTCCCTTAATAACACCTATGGCGTCACCGGTTCCTGCAGAACTGCCTGACACTCACTGCAGCCCGGCACCTGCAAGCACTTCTCTAGTTCTGATTCTAGACGGCCCTCATACTTTTCCGCGACGGTTCGCGCATCTTTCGCGCGGTCGAGGCCGCAGTTTGCGACGCGATATCTTTGTTCAGTAAACTTGCGCGATGCCGGGGCCAATCCCCGAATCGCCGCCGGTGATGACGATTACCGGTGAGATTCATCATGACGGGTTTCATTGTCGCGCATTGATTTTATCTCTCTCGGACAAGAGCTCGTCCATTTGATGGCCACGAAAAATTCCGCCATAGCGCTAGGCGGTTCCGTTCCGATCTGCGCGACCCCGCCAAAGATGAAAAGCGTAATGCTGCGCACCGGAATTTTATATTGCAATGCCACCACCGAGTGGCCCTTTTCAGTGGTCCCCTTCGTTGATATCGGGTGGGTCCCTAAAGTGAAATCGAACACGTTGCCATATCTGGATCCAATCGCCCTCTTTTGAGGCTGATTACCAATATTCTGAAAGTGCTACAGGTCTAGCTACGATGCAGTCAATGGTTTCCTACCCAACGCGTCCCACATTGCCTGAAGCCGTGGTCGGCCGGGTTTTTCATGAATACATAGATGATCCGTAGCGGCTTTGCCGTACAATCTAGTGCAATCCCCGCAACAGCATCGGATAGTTTTACAAATCCTTTGCGCCTGGCGTCGAGGGAGGAACATGACAGTCTATTACCTTCGCGATTAATGAATCGATCACAAAGTATTCTGTTCACCAATTAAAACGGGTCAGGATAGCATGCTCAAGACTGTGCGACTTTTGTGCGATGCCAGTTAGCACACCCGTGCATTTAGGCACCGTTGGCCTTATTCCACATCTCGTAATTTCGGGTAGTTAACTGTTGTAGACGCTTGGTAGTACTTACATTTTCGTCTTCAAATCCCGGCCCCGCAACCAACTTCGAAGGCCTCTCCTCAAGTTTCTCCAAACGGAAAAGTCCCGTCCTTCGTCAGTCTTGCATTCCGGCCTGAATCATCCATCGACTAGCAAACCTCCGTCGATTGCGTCTGATGCGCCACATGATAATTTGAATTGAAAGCCATGACCTTCAAATTGAAAAATGAATTTGCGAGCTTTCGACCAGTGACGTCGAATTTTCCGAGAGTGGCCGCCGGGCTGGTTGCTCTCGCTCTCATGCTTTTCGCACCGTTGCAAAGCGGGGTCGATGCGTCTCCGAGTTATACCGATAAACAGATGGATGCCTTGGCAACGCGCGTGGGGCGGACTTTTTGGATCTACGCTCAGGACAACAAGTTGCCGGTGTTCGTCACCGCACCCAACGCCGCGGCGGCGACGGTTCATCCGGGAAACAAGGAGTCTTTCGTCATCACGGACCTTGCCGGACGCGCAAAAAGGGACCCTTACTACACGGTAAAATTTGAGTCAGGAAAAATCGCATATATTCGACCGGACCTGTTTCATGAAGCGCTCAATCTGACGATTTTATCTGTCGATCCCTTCGCTGACGAAAAGCGAAAGGCGGCACAACAGGCGGCCGAAGAAAAAAATCGCGTTGATTGGATCAAAGCCCAACCTTGGTCACTGGCGGTCAAAGAGGCGGCGATCAAAAAGCAGCCGACTCCCGGCTTAAACAGCGCGGAGGTGAGACGGGTCTTTGGTAAGCCGCAGCGAATCACGAAGCTGCGCGGTCCGATAAAGGTATCCGAGGAACACTGGTTTTATCCGGACGGATCAGTTTTGGTAATGACCAATGGACTGTTGACCGGAATGGAAAAACCGCCGAGCAAATGACCGCTTCCATGTTTTACTCGTTCTGCAGCGGCTACCACAGTTGCATAACACCACGGACACGATTTGGAGTTAAAAATAGTCCTATTCCCCGGAGACCGCCACGGTTGGAAAAGGCTTTTTTTACGCTTTCCAGCTAGACCACGTCTGCGGGCGCCGACAACTTGTGGAGTCCACTCTATAATTTTAATTTTTTCAGCTTTTCATTTCGCCGCCGCTCAACTCTGGAAAGCCGGTTTGGATTGCCTCGCTTAGTTGCAGGATAAATCTCGTCTGCGAGATCGTCGCCACTCGGCCCGACATCCAGGCTGCGGAGAATTTGGCTGAATTCATTCGACGCGATCGCGACGGCGCCGAACCGCTCGACAGCGTTGCTAATCTCGCGATCGGAGGTTACCACGACCGAACCGCCGCCCTTCTCGTGCGCCAACCGAACGATAACCGCATCGGCTTTTTCATTGAGCCGGGAATACAGAACTGCTATTCCATCGACTTTCTGCGACGTTTGCTCATTTCGGCCGGCGCGCCAACCGTCGAAGACTACCGTTACTTTAAACTGTTTGACTTTCTGGTATAACGAAAGCCGTTGAACCAGCCAGTTGCGTTTGGGCTCTAGGGCTCCGTGCAGCCCCTGTTCGCCGCCGATCAAATTATAGCCGTCAACAATAATGTCCATGGCTCGGTCCCCACCCATACTGGGCCGGTTTAGAATGAGGCTTTCACAGTCGGTTGTCAAAACAGAAAAAAACAGGTACAACCGTTGCGATTTTCTAATGGAGGATCTGCGCAATTGTCATTTAATATCAACAAAGCTAAAAGAATCAAAGAGTTGCCACCCTATCTCTTCGCCGAGATCGATCGCGGCAAACGCGAAGCATTAGCCCGGGGTGTCGATCTCATCGATCTAGGTATTGGTGATCCGGATATCCCGACACCAACCCCGATCGTCGAGAAATTGCTCGAAGGTGCCAGCAAGCCAGTCAATCACCGTTATCCGAACAGCTCGGGCATGTTGGAATTCCGAGAAGCAGTGGCTAATTGGTATAAATCGCGCTTTAACGTAACCCTCGATCCGTCGAAAGAAGTCGTTTCACTGATCGGTTCCAAGGAAGGCATCGGCAATATGGCCGTCGCTTTTGTCGATCCGGGAGACGTGGTCCTTGTCGCGAGCCCCTGTTACCCCGTCTATCACATCGGCACGGCCTTCAACGGCGGCAAAAACTATTTTCTCCCGTTGAAGCGGGAGAATCACTTTTTACCCGATCTCAACTCGATTCCGAGCGAGGTTGCCAAACAGGCCAAACTGCTGTGGATAAACTATCCTAACAATCCCACGGCCGCCGTCGCGGATGCCGATTTTTTCAAGCGGGTTGTCGAATTCGCCAACGAAAATCGCATTATCGTTTGCCACGACGCCGCCTACACTGAGATGGGTTACGACGGCTACCGGCCGATGAGCTTTCTCGAAGTCGGCGGCGCTCGCGAAGTCGGCATCGAATTTCACTCTCTGTCGAAGACCTTTAACATGACCGGCTGGCGCATCGGCATGGCCGTTGGCAACCCGGAAATTGTCGGCGGACTGGCCCAGGCCAAATCCAACTTGGATTCCGGAATCTTCCAAGCGATTCAGGAAGCCGGCATCGAAGCGCTCCGCTTGGGCGATCAGATCATCGAGCCGTCACGTAAAATTTATCAAGAACGGCGCGACATTCTGGTCGACGGCCTGCGTGCCGTCGGGCTCGACTGCGAAAAACCCCGCGCGACCTTTTACGTTTGGGTCGCTTGCCCCAAAGGGCTTTCGTCAGCCGATTTCACCGCCAAGCTGCTTAACGAAGCCGGGGTCGTAACCACTCCCGGCAACGGTTTCGGCGACGCCGGCGAAGGCTATGTGCGTTTCACCGTTTGCGTTGACAAAGAACGACTGCGGGAGGTTGCGGAACGGATTCGACGGGTCAAGCTGTAAGAATTCCATTCCCGAAGCGGCGCCATGGCAAACGCGATCACCCATCAAGTTTATGTCGGAATCGGTTCCAACGTAGGGAACAAGAAAGAAAATTTCATCGAGGCCGTAAACCGACTTACGAAGCTGCCAGACACCAAGGTGATCAAAGAATCATCGCTTTACGAAAGCGAACCTTTAGGGGACGCTAAAGATTGGTACGTCAACGGTGCCGTCGAGATCGAGACCAGATTCAAGCCCGACATGCTGCTCAAGAAATTTAAAAATATCGAGCGGGCCATGGGCCGAAAGAAAGTAAAGAAACGCTGGGGTTCGCGCATCATCGACTTGGACATCTTGCTCTACGACGCCGCGGTAATTAACAAGAAAAACTTGCGAATTCCGCACCCGGAAATGCCCAGCCGCAAATTTGTTCTCATCCCGTTGAGCGAGATCGCGCCGCAAGTAATCCATCCGGAGCTTGGCGTGACCATCTCCGAGCTCTTGATCAACATCAAAGATGAGAAGAAAATACACCTGTATCACGCTTAGGTCTTGGTATAACCGTCAAACGGAAGCGAAATATTGGTGTTCCGTCTCGTCGTAATTTTTGTATTATTTTACCTCCTTCTCTCGGTGCTGAAAGGGATTATTTTTCGCGGCAAGGGCAGCGCGCCGAGTCGGGAAAAATCGAAAACCGAGAGCGAGGAAATGGTCCTCGACCCGCAATGCCAAAGCTACATCCCCAAATCGGCAGCTGTGGTGCAATCAGGCAAGTATTTTTGCAGTCAGGAATGTGCGCGGCTTTATCTAGCGCGCTAGAGCGCGAAGAATTTTTTCGTGGACGTTGTCGAACCCGCCGTTCGACATCACCAGCACCAAATCGCCCGGCTGTGCTTCGCGCGCGATGGTCCCGGCAATTTCGTCGGCGGTCGTTATTTGCCTGGCCCGGTCTTTGACACCCGACCGATTGATCGCGGCCACGACATTCTCGACAGAGAGACGTTCGCCGTCGGCGACCTTTTCCGGCTGATAGACGCTTGCTACGAGGACTCGATCGGCCATAGCTAAAGCCCTGGCAAACTCTTTCTCGAAAATATTGCGTTTGCTGGTATTACTGCGCGGCTCGAAAACTGCCCACAACCTGCGGCCATTGTAGGCGGACTGGACCGCCTCGATAGTCTCGCGCACCGCAGTGGGATGATGCGCAAAGTCATCCATTACCAAAACCCCTCTGCGTTCACCACGCATCTCCTGGCGCCGCTTCACGCCGCGAAAACTCGCGAAACCGCCGAGGAGCTGGGTTCGCTCGATTCCGATGGCCCGACCCAACGCATAGACCGCCAAGGCATTTTTGACGTTGTGTCGGCCGATCAAACCAACTTCGATCCGTCCTTCGGATTGTCCGCGGTAGCATGGTTCAAAGAACGTACGGCCTTGGTGGCATTCAAGGTTGATGGCTCGCCAATCGCTGCCGGCGCCATCGCCGTAAAGGACCCGGCCACAGCGCGCTGCGGCCGCGATTTCGCCAGCCACAGGATAATCGTTGCAGACGACCAGAGTGCCGTCCCGCGGAATAATGTCCATAAGGCGCAGGAACGCGATCCTCACATGGTCGAGATCACGATAAATATCGGCGTGATCGAATTCGACACTGGTGAGAATGACATGTCGGGGCCGGTAATGAAGAAATTTTGGCCCCTTGTCAAAGAACGCCGTGTCGTATTCGTCGCCTTCGATCACCACATGATCGCCCGTGCCAACCTTCCAGCCGCTGGAAAAATTGACCGGCACTCCGCCGACAAAAAAACCCGGGTCGAGCCCCGCGCAGGTCAAGACCCACGCGGCCAAGGCGCTGGTCGTCGTTTTGCCGTGGGTACCGGCCACCACCAGCGACTTTCTCGAGCCGATAAGGAATTCCCCCAGCGCCTGCGGAAAAGAAAGATAAGGGATGTTCTGTGCCAGCACCGTTTGCGCTTCTGGGTTGGCGCGCGACACGGCGTTGCCAACGATCACCAGATCCGGCCGCGGTTTTACATGATCGGCCTGGAACCCCGCGAGCACTTCGATGCCAATTTCGCTCAAGTACGTGCTCATGGGCGGATATATATTCTGATCGGAGCCGGTCACGCGGTAGCCGCACGATTGGAGCAGACCGGCCAGCGACGCCATGCCAACGCCGCACACCGCGATCAAATGAATATGACTGCCAGGCGCCGGCTGCTCGCTCATGAAAAGAGAACTTTCATGATCTGATCGTGGATATACGGTCGGAATTCTTTAATCTTGTCGTTTTTGCGGGTCGGATGCACTCGGTTGGTCAACAGCACGACATGGCAATGTTTCTCCAGGTCCCACCATAGGGAACAGCCAGTGTAGCCCAAGTGACCGACCGAATGTTTCGAAAACAAACTACCGCTGGCCGAGCGCTCGGACGACGGCGTATCCCAACCGAGGGCAAAGACAGCATTGGGCGACGACTCGTCTTTCTTGAAAAATTCCTGGACCAGCTGCTGCGGCAAGAAACTATCCTTACCCTCAAAGCAGCGGCTCATGCGCAGCACAAACTCATGGACGTCGCGCGCCGAAGAGAAGAGTCCGGCATGGCCCACCACGCCTCCCATTGCGTACGCGTTATCATCATGGACTTCACCGCAAAGAACCTTCTTGCGCCAAGGGCAATTCTCGGTCGGAGCAATCATGTCTTCCACCGGTTGAAGACGGTGAGTGCGCAGCAGGGTGAGATCTACAAAACCCGTGGCGCGAAGCCCCAGCGGTTTAAAAATCTTGTCCTGACAGAAGCGATCCAGCGTGTTGCCCGTGAGCACCTCGATCGCTTCGCCTAAAATCATAAAGCCGAGGTCGCTGTACAGACACTGGCTACCCGGTGCGGTCAAAGGCCTTTCTCGGTGAATCTGTTCGAAGACGTAATTTTTCGCCGCCCGGCTGGCAACGAAATTAATTCGGCCGGCTTTTTCGTGTTTTATAATTTCTTCGTAGAAGGCCTTCCAAGCCGGAAGACCCGAAGAATGGTTGAGCAGCTGCCGAATCGTCGTAAGATTCTTGCCGAACACGCCGTACATCGGAATCACCCGGGTTATTAGATCGTCGAGTCGCAGTTTCTTTTCCTTGCCCAGGAGCATGATGGCAACCGTGGTCGCCATCGGCTTGGTCAGGGAAGCGAGATCGAAAATCGTACCGAGGCCCATCGGCGTTTTACGCGGTGCCAGCGAGCGATAGCCGAACGCTCGCTCATAGACGACCTCGGCATCTTTACTCACGAGCACAACAGCTCCCGGAAAGACCCCCTCCGCAACCGCCTTTTCAAAAGCATTTTCGACGGGATAAAAATCCATTTTCAACGAACTATGAAATTCCAAGCCACACGATCAAGCAACGGGCGCTTCCAGTAACTCCAAGACCGCGGCGTCGCCGTCCAACAACATTCTTACGCCAAACGGCAGGGCGAGGTTTTCCGGCCCATGGCCGGCCTTCATTCCCATAACCACGGGGTAACGCGCGTCGCGAAAGATATCGACGACAATCTCTCGCACGCCTCTGGTCCCCTCGTCTTCGCAGTTAGTGAAATCGCCCAGCACCACGCCCGCCACATGGTCGAGTTTTCCCGCCATCTTCAGATGGGTCAACATGCGTTCGACCCGATACGGCCGCTCGCTCACATCCTCTAAAAAAAGTATTTTGCCAGCGGTATCGATTTCAAACGGCGTCCCGAGACTGGTGACTAAAAGAGATAGGCAGCCGCCCATCATCTCGGCTTCCACCCGGCCCGGCCTGATGCTTTCTCCCAGCGCAAGTTTCCACCCGCCCATGACACCGGCGAGAAGATTCCAAAAGTGCATTTTGCCTTCGTCGCTCAACCCGCGTGCGATATCCATCGCCACCATGGGCGCGTGGAAAGTCACCATCTGGCAACTTTGGCACAGCCAATTCAGCAACGTCGTGACGTCGCTGTAGCCGGCAAAAATTTTCGGATGGCGACCCAGGTCCGAGCCCAAATAGGGAAGCAGTTGAACCGAGCCGAACCCGCCGCGGGCGCAAATAATTGCGTCGATGTCCGGTCGGTGAAAAAAATCCACCAGATCTCGAGCTCGCGCTTGTGCTTTGCCGGCGAGATAACCGTTGCTGGCAAATAGATTCGGGCTCAGCTCGACTTCAAAACCCTGTGCGCGAATCGCGTCGACGCCAGCCTGAATCGTAATTCGATCGACTGTTCCGGCTGGCGCGGCCACACCGATTCGGCTGCCCGGTCTCAGACGTCGCGGTTTATGCACAGCCTCGAGCCTTTTCCCTTGAGATGTTTATCCGACCGCGAGGCCGGAATTCGAGGCCCTGTGGATAACTCTCCATGTGACATATTTGAGAATAGCACCGAAGGCATATATATTGGCAAAAAAGCTTTGTTTGTACAAGATTTTCCCGCCGCAAAGGAATGAGATCCCGGAAGCAAGGAGATGATTGACATCACCTCTGCGGCCGGTTAGATAGAAAGTAATTCACCGTAAATGCCGGTTTTTCCGCTGGTTGCTAAGAGGTTATCCACAGAGATTTCAACGCTCCATGAAAATCAATCCGGACCAGATCGAGCGTCTCGCGTCGCTGTTAGTGGCAAACTATCGGGGCAAGCAGTTGATGACCACCAAGGCCGGCGAGGCCTCGATCAAAAACAAGATCGCTGAAGTGATCGCTAACAACTTCGCCGAGGAGGACGCGATCGAAGAGGAGGCGCGCCGGATGCTCGCTTCCCATGCGCGCGTGACGCGCGACATGGATCCCTACAAAATGTTTTCGCTCGCCAAGCAAAAGCTTGCCGCAAAGAAAGGCTTCATCCTTTGACGCGCGTCTCCGAGAGCCGCATTTCGCACCTTGCCCATCTAGTGTTGGACGGGCTACGCAAAGCACAATTGGCCGATTTTCCCAACGAGGGCCGTAGCTTGGTTGAGACAAAGCAAGTGTTGCACGACTTTTTCCAACGGGAAGATCACATCGACGAGGTGGCGCGGCAAAAAATCGCCTCGCTGTCGCGCCACGTGCCGCCGGGTAGCCGCGAGTGGGACATTCTCTACCGCAAATATTTCGAGGAAGAGTCACACAAGCAGCGCAAATAGGCTTTTGCGACGGCCTTTCACCATGCTCGAAATGGCTCATTTCAAAATGAATTTTTACCTAAAAACCTTGACATCTAAACATTGATGCTTAGATTCAACTCGCCCTGGGTTCAAGTGGCTTCGTTCAGCCCATGACAAACCCGAGCGAATCCTTAAAATTCAGCATCTTAACGTGAAACTCTGAAAGGAGACAGGAAGTGAAAATTAGGCCTCTGCAAGACCGGGTCATCGTTAAAAGAATCGAAGAAGAAGAGAAGAGCAAGGGCGGGATCATCATACCCGACACAGCCAAAGAGAAGCCGCAGGAGGGCAAGGTCGTTGCCGTCGGCAAGGGAAAAGTGAATGACGACGGAAAAATCACCCCGCTCGACGTCAAAGTGAACGACCGGGTGCTTTTCGGAAAATACTCCGGCACGGAAATCAATGTCGATGGCGGAGAGCATTTGATTATGCGCGAGGAAGATATTCTCGGCATCATTGAAAAATAATTTTTAAAGAAATTCAGGAGGAAACAATGGCAGCTAAAATAGTAAAATTTCATCGCGATGCGCGAGATGCGATCCTGAAGGGAGTCAATATCCTCGCGGACGCAGTAACCGTAACGCTTGGGCCCAAAGGCCGCAACGTGGTGCTCGACAAATCCTTCGGCGCGCCGAATGTCACCAAGGACGGCGTGACCGTTGCCAAAGAGGTCGAGCTCGAGGATAAGTTTGAAAACATGGGCGCCCAGATGGTCAAAGAAGTCGCCAGCAAGACTTCCGATGTGGCCGGCGACGGTACCACCACAGCCACCGTTCTGGCGCGGCAGATTTACGCCGAGGGGGTCAAGCTTGTCGCCGCGGGCCATGACCCGATGACTTTAAAGCGCGGTATCGACAAAGCCGTGGACGCGATAATCACCGAGCTCAAAAGCCTTTCCAAGCCGACCAAGGACCCGAAAGAGATCGCCCAGGTCGGTACCATCGCCGCGAACAATGACTCCACCATCGGCGACGTCATCGCCGAAGCGATGAACAAGGTCGGCAAAGAAGGCGTTATCACGGTCGAAGAAGCCAAGGGTCTCGAAACCACCCTCGATGTTGTCGAAGGCATGCAGTTCGACCGCGGCTACCTCTCGCCTTACTTCGTTACGGATCCGGAAAGAATGGAATGCGTGCTCGAAGACGCTTACTTGCTCATCCACGAGAAAAAGATCAGCAACATGAAAGACATCTTGCCGGTCCTCGAACAGATCGCCAAATCCGGCAAGCCTTTTATTATCATCGCCGAAGACATCGAAGGCGAAGCGCTCGCCACTCTCGTCGTCAATAAGATTCGCGGCACGCTGCGCTGCGTGGCGGTGAAAGCCCCGGGTTTCGGCGACCGTCGCAAAGCCATGCTCGAAGACATCGCGATCCTGACCGGCGGCAAGCTCATCGCCGAGGAGTTGGGAATCAAGCTGGATAACATCGGTTTGCAAGATCTCGGCCGCGCGAAAAGAATCGTCGTCGACAAGGACAACACGACTATCGTCGACGGCGCTGGTAAGAAGTCCGACTTGGAAGGCCGCATCAAACAGATCCGCGCCCAGACCGAGGAGACCACCTCCGACTACGACCGCGAGAAGCTCCAGGAGCGCTTGGCCAAGCTGATCGGCGGTGTTGCCGTGATCAATGTCGGCGCGGCTACCGAGGTGGAAATGAAGGAAAAGAAGGCGCGCGTCGAAGACGCTCTTCACGCCACCCGAGCCGCGGTGGAAGAAGGCATTGTACCGGGAGGCGGCGTTGCCTTGCTCCGTTCCGCTGCGGCTTTGGAAAAGCTAAGAGTTTCCTCGGACGAAAAATTTGGGGTAAACATTATACGGCGCGCCTCGGAAGAACCGCTGCGTCGCATTGCGACGAATGCCGGTGTAGAAGGTTCTATTGCCTTGCAGAAAGTTAAGGAAGGCAAAGGCGCGTTCGGTTTCAACGCCGCGACAGAGGAATATGAAGATCTGATGAAGGCTGGCATCATCGATGCAACAAAAGTGGTTCGCACAGCCCTTCAGAACGCCGCTTCCGTAGCGAGCATGTTGCTGACCACCGAAGCGATGGTCGCGGAAATGCCGGAAGACAAACCGGCTATGCCGGGCATGCCTCCGGGCGGCATGGGTGGAATGGGCGGCATGGGTGGAATGGGCGGCATGGGCGGTATGATGTAACTCAAACTCAAATTGTCAGAATCGGCCCGTTGCGTGCGACAACCCCGCGCGTAACGGGCCTTTCTATTTCTAGCGAGCTTGACTCCGGAAACTTTTCATATTACCTTGCTGGGAAACTTTCCCTTGAAAATATCGTCATTTAGCACCTGTATTCATGTTCGAATCTTTAACTGACAAGCTTGAACTGACCTTTAAGCGGTTGCGCGGTCAGGGCAAGATTAGCGAGAGTAACATCGACGACGCGCTACGCGACGTTCGCCTCGCGTTGCTCGAGGCCGATGTCCATGTGCAGGTCGTCAAGAGCTTTCTCGAATCGGTCAAAACCAAGGCGATGGGGCAGGAGGTTTTGCAGAGCCTCACACCCGAACAACAGTTTCTCAAGATCGTTCGCGATGAGCTCATCGATCTTTTGGGCGGCGAACACCAAAATCTCGATCTCAAAGCGGCGCCGCCTGTCGTCATTATGATGGTGGGCCTGCAAGGCTCCGGCAAAACCACCACCCTGGCCAAGCTCGCCCGCTACCTCAAGAAAGACAAGAAGCGCGCGCCATACCTTGTCCCGGCCGATATTTATCGTCCAGCGGCCATCGAGCAATTGAAGATTCTCGGCAAGGAGCTGGAAGTGCCGGTATACGACGCGAATCCGGAAACCTCGCCGGTGTTGATTTGCCAACGTGCCTTACAAGAAGCTAAGCAGAGATTCTGCGACGTCCTGCTCATCGACACCGCGGGGCGCTTGCATATCGACGAAACGCTCATGCAAGAACTCCAGGCGATTAAAGCCGCGGTCAGGCCGCACCAGATCCTGTTCGTCGCCGATTCCATGACTGGTCAAGACGCCGTCAATCAAGCCATGGGCTTTGAAGCAAAAATAGGGCTGTCGGGGATCGTCCTTACCAAGCTGGACGGCGACGCCCGCGGCGGTGCCGCGTTATCGATCCGTAAGATAGTCGGCAAGCCGATTTTATTTTCCGGCATCGGTGAAAAGCTCGACGCTCTAGAGCCCTTTTATCCGGACCGCCTGGCCTCGCGCATCCTCGGAATGGGCGACGTACTGTCGCTGATCGACAAGGTTCAGCAGAACGTCGAACAAAAAGAAGCTGCGAGGCTGCAGCAAGCGTTTCAGAAGCAGCAATTCACCCTGGAAGAATTTCAACTTCAGCTCCAGCAAATTAAACGCATGGGGCCGGTGGGCAACTTGTTGGAGATGATTCCGGGCGGAAAAAAGCTCGCCGACCAGGTCGATTCGGATAAGGCGGAAAAAGAACTGAAGCGCGTCGAAGCGATCATCAACTCGATGACGCTGAAGGAGCGGCGTAATCCAGCGCTGCTGAACGGCAGCCGGCGGCGCCGCATTGCCCAGGGCAGCGGCACCACGGTGACCGATGTCAACCGATTGATGAAACAATTCATGGAAATGAAAAAAATGATGCACAGGGTCAGCAAAGGCGGCATGCGCGCGTTGCTCGGCCGGATGCCGAACCCGTTTCACTAGACAAGGAGAAGGGAATAACTCGTATGAGCGTAACCATAAGAATGAGCCGGCATGGGGCAAAGAAAAAACCTTTTTACCGCATCGTCGTCAGCGACCAGCGCTATCCGCGCGATGGCCGTTACATCGAGCAGGTTGGAACCTATGATCCGCGCGCCAAGAGCGGCGGGGTAAAATTGAATCAGGTGAAGATCGAAGCTTGGATTAAAAAGGGAGCCAAGCCCTCGCAAACGGTTTCCGAACTCATCAAGAAAGAAAAGAAGGCCGGTTAGGCGTTCTTTCCATGAAGGATCTGGTTCAATATCTTGCAAAATCTTTGGTGAGCAATCCCGATGCCGTCGAGATTACCGAAACGATCAGCGACGGCACTTCGGTATTCGGGCTCAAGGTCGCTAAAGAAGATTTGGGCCGGATCATCGGCAAGCAAGGGCGCACGGCCAAAGCGATCCGCACTCTATTGAACGCCGCAGCGACGATCGACAACCGCAGAGTCGCCCTGGAAATCTTCGAAGAAAAATAGCGTCCATCCGGGCCGCTGCCGATGGCTGAATCGATCGTTCCCCTCGGTAAAATCGTTACCACCCACGGTCTCAACGGCTGGTTAAAGCTCAACCCTTTCAACCTGGACACCACGGTGCTCGCCAGCGGCACCGAGGTTATTCTGGAAAAACCCGGGAACCAAACGGCGCATCGAGTCGAGGCATGCAACCCGCAGCGAAATCAATTCCTGGTCAAACTTGAAGACGTAAACAACATCGATGACGCGACGCGCCATATTGGCGCGACTCTTTGCGTGAGCGAAGCGGCGCTGGAGGCGCTGGAACCGGGACAATACTACCACTACCAGGTCGTCGGCTTCGAAGTTTATGACCTGAGCGGCGAACGTATCGGAACAATTTCCGCAACGATGTCGACGGCGGGCGGCGAACTCTACGTGATTCAAGGCCCGGAGAAAGAGCACCTGATTCCAGCCGTGAAAGAATTTATCGAGAAGGTGGATTTCACCGCCCGCCGGGTGATCGTCAATCCGCCCGAAGGATTGTTGGACCTGTAGATCAATGGATCCTGCAAAAGGCCGCGATGCTCAATTTTACTGTCATTACAATTTTTCCGGCGATGTTCGATTCATCGCTCGGCCATAGCATTTTGAAAAAGGCGCGGGAGAAGGGTCTGATCAAGGTTACCCTCGTCGATCTGCGCGACTATACCAACGATCCCCATCGCAGCACCGACGACACTCCCTACGGCGGCGGCCATGGCATGGTGATGAAGCCCGAGCCGCTGGCGGCGGCCATCGAACAAACAAGAAACAACAGCCCGGGCGCCCGGGTCATTTTGTTAACCCCGCGAGGCCAGGTCTTCGACCAGGAAACCGCCCAGCGGCTTTCTCAAGAACAAGAAGTAGTTCTGCTCTGCGGCCGGTACGAAGGAGTTGACGAACGGGTCACGGCATTTGTCGACGAAGAAATTTCCATCGGCGACTACACCCTGAGCGGCGGCGAGCCAGCCGCAACCGTGGTCATTGATGCCGTCGCCCGGCTGGTGCCCGGAGTCCTGGGAAACGAAAACTCTGCCCTGGAGGAATCCTTTAGCAACGGACTGCTCGAATACCCACAGTATACCCGGCCCGCGGAGTTTCGCGGTATGAAAGTTCCCGAGGTATTGCTCTCCGGCGATCATGAGCGCATTCGACAATGGCGCCACCGGCAAAGCCTGGAGCTGACGCACGAGCGGCGGCCGGAATTATATGCGCACACCCTAGAGCAACACAAAGAAGCAGTCCGAACACAGCGGGTCATCGCACCGATTTACGTCGCTCTCTTACACCATCCGGTATACGACAAGAACAGCCAGGTAGTTACGGCGGCCGTGACCAATATGGATATTCACGACATCGCCCGCTCCGGCTGCACCTACGGCCTGGCGGGTTTCTTCGTAGTCACCCCGGTCAAGGCGTTACAAAAGCTCGCGCTAAAAATCATCGACCACTGGGAGACCGGCTACGGCAGCCAGTACAATGTCACGCGTAAGGAAGCCTTGGCGCTGACGCGCATTTGCGACAGCCTTGACGACGCTATCATCGCGGTCGAGCGGGAGACCGGCGAAAAACCGGTGGTGGTGGCTACTTCGGCCCGGCACGGGGAAACCCGCGCCTCTTTCCCTTGGCTGCGGGACATGTTACATAGAGAAACTCGGCCCTTTCTTATCCTCCTTGGCACCGGATGGGGCCTAACCGAAACCGTACTTTTACAATCAGATTACGTGCTAGAGGCGATCGAAGGGCGCGGCGATTACAATCATCTTTCGGTGCGCTCCGCCGCCGCGATCATTTTGGACCGCCTGCTGGGACGTCAGTGAGAAATAGGAGTAAATTATGAATATCGTCGGTCAACTCGAAGCGGAACAGGTCAAAAAAGAAGTGCCCACGTTGCGCCCGGGCGAAACCGTGCGCGTCCACGTCAAGGTTGTCGAAGGCGAAAAGGAACGGACCCAGGTCTTCGAAGGCGTCATCATCGGCATGTCGGGGAGCGGCAACCGCGCCATGTTTACCGTGCGCAAGATATCCTACGGCGTCGGCGTCGAGCGGATCTTTCCAATCCACTCGCCGCGCATCGACAAAGTCGAAATCGTCTCTCGTGGCAAGGTCCGGCGCGCCAAGCTCTACTTCCTGCGCGAGCTCTCAGGCAAAGCCGCTCGGCTGATCGGCCGGGATCGCTAAACCGATCGACGTCGGCTGTCAATTTTTGCCTAAAATATTCCCTCTGCCGTCGAAGGTCGCCCCGGGGTGGATGCGCAGTTCGCCCACCCGGGCGTCGCCCTTGAAGTAACCGCCCGGCATTAGCTCAAAGCAGCCCATCGCTTGTACCGAACCCACCAGCCTGCCCTCCAGATGGACCTGGCGCGCGGAGATTTGGGCATCGACCTGCGCGTTGGCACCAATGACCAGCAGCTCGGTTGATTTGATCTCGCCGGTAAAGTTCCCGTCGATCTTCACCGGCAAATTATAGCTGAGCTTTCCGGAGATCGACGAATTCGCGAACAGCACCGTTCTTGGCGCCGCTCCTTGGATAAATGACGGGTTCTCGGTTTCGTTCATAGTCGTCACGGCGAATCATTGATGAAAACAGCCATAGAATAACATCGATGGCCGTTTAACGAAAGGCGAATGTCCGCGCCCTATAACGATACCGCCGAGCTGTGTTAACATGGCGATATGGATCTTTTCGGTTCGACGCCGTCTAAGCACCCATCATCCGCGCAGCCATTGGCCGAGCGCATGCGCCCGGCCCGTCTGGAAGAGTTCGTCGGACAGGATCACCTGCTCGGTCCCGGCAAACTTTTGAGCGGTATGCTCGCCTCGGCCAAGCTCCGCTCGCTGATTCTCTGGGGCCCACCCGGTAGCGGCAAAACCACGCTGGCGCAGATCATCGCGAAATCGGCGCAGGCGGTCTGCGTCAATTTTTCCGCTGTTACCGCGGGCGTCAAAGACCTCAAAAAAATCATTCAAGAGGCGGAACAGCTCCAAAGGGTCGGGAAGGTGACGGTGCTCTTCATCGACGAGATTCATCACTTCAATAAGGCGCAGCAGGATAACTTCCTGCCCCATGTCGAGCGCGGCACGCTGATCCTGATCGGCGCAACCACGGAGAATCCCTCTTTCGAAGTCATTTCTCCCCTGCTCTCGCGCTGCCAGGTGCTCATGCTCAAGGCCCTCGCCCCGGCGGATCTCGGAAAAATCATCGACCGCGCGCTCACCGACCAGAAATGCGGCCTCGGCAAGCTGAACCTGCAACTCGCGGCTGGCGGCCGCGAGTTCTTGATTCAGCAGTCGCAGGGCGATTGCCGCACCGCCTTAAACGCTCTGGAAAACGCTGCCACCCTCGCCGAGGGCCACGGAGAAAACCAGATTGGTTTGGCACAGCTCCAAGAAGCGCTGCAAAGCCGCGCCTTGCGGTACGATAAGTCCGGCGAAGAGCATTACAATGTCATCTCGGCGTTTATCAAAAGCATGCGCGGCAGCGACCCCGACGCCGCGCTCTACTGGATGATCCGCATGATCGAGGCCGGCGAAGATCCGCTTTTCATCGCGCGCCGCATGGTCATCTTTGCTGCCGAAGATATCGGCAACGCCGATCCTCAAGCTCTCCAAATGGCGGTCGCCGCCAAGGATGCGGTCCATTTCGTCGGCTTGCCCGAAGGACGCATCCCATTGGCGCAAGCGGCCACTTACCTCGCCAGCGCGCCCAAGTCGAACGCGTCGTACAAAGCGATGCTCGCCGCCGCGCAAGACGTGCAGGAACGCGGCGCCTTGCCGGTACCGATGCATTTGCGCAACGCACCGACCGGGCTGATGAAAGCTCTCGGTTACGGCAAGGACTATAAGTACGCCCATGATTACGACGACCACATCGTCGAGCAACGCCACTTGCCCAACGAACTGCAAGACAAACGGTATTACGCACCCAGCGATTCCGGTTACGAGAAACAGATCCGCGAACGACTCAAACTCTGGCAGGAAAAAAAGCTTCAAAAAAAGCGTTGAGCACCGACTGAAAGCACAGCGGATCGACAACGTTCATGGGTTGGAAAGTCAAGCCTCAGAAAACCCGTTTCGCCCGAGCGATCAGCATCGGAAATAGTTTATGGAGCGGTTGCAAAAACACTTCGTCGTCTGCCTGATCACCGGACTGGTCGCGATCTTACCGATCGGCGGCACGATTCTGCTCATCGTCTTCGCCGAAAGATCGCTCAGTCCGCTGGTACCGGCCCGTTTCTATTTTCCCGGTGAAGGATTGCTGCTCGTCATCGCGGTGATCTATCTTTTGGGGCTGACGCTCACCTCCGTGATCGGACATTGGCTCTGGAACGCTCTCGACGCCGGCTTAACGCGCCTGCCGGGTTTGGGGATGCTCTATCGCACTTTGAAACAAATCCTCGGCTTAGATGCCGGTGAAGGTGCTTTGTTTCAACGGGTCGTCCTGGTTCCCGACGATAGCACCGGCAGCGTGGAGATTGGTTTGGTCACCGCTTCCGACGGCCAAGGTGATACGACCCAATTGGTCGTCTTCGTGCCCAATTCGCCCAACCCGTCCCAGGGCCGCCTGCTGCGCATCGCCGCCAGCCGGGTTACGTCCACCGACTGGAGTATTGACAAAGCACTTAAAGCGCTCTTTTCTCTCGGCAAGATTTAGACATGGAGGAACCTTTTGGAACCGCTTTTGGAAACGCGGCGATTAGTCGCGTATCCCGGCCAGATCGAGCAGAAAAACATATGAAAAGGCGGTTTCATGATGGCGCCGGAATCTTCCGGTGGCGCCGCCATGCCCCGCTTCCATGTTGGTTTTGAGCAGTAGGCGATTCTTGTCGGTCTTGAGCTCGCGCAGTTTTGCCGCCCATTTGGCCGGCTCCCAGTATTGTACTTGGGAATCGTGCAAGCCGCCGGTAATCAGCATGGCCGGATAGGCTTTCCCCTCGACGTTGTCGTAAGGCGAGTAAGATAGCACGTAGTCGTAGTACTCCTTTTGGTTCGGATCTCCCCACTCGTCGTATTCCCCCGTCGTCAACGGAATCGATGAATCGAGCATCGTCGTAACCGCATCGACGAACGGCACTTCGGCGACAATGCCCTTGAATAAATCGGGCCGCACGTTGCTGATCGCGCCCATCAGCAAACCACCGGCGCTCCGTCCCATGGCGAAAAGTTTTTCAGGACCCGTAAGCTTTACGCGAATCAGGAACTCCGCGCACGCGATGAAGTCGGTAAAAGTATTTTTTTTCTTGAGCAGCTTCCCGTCATCGTACCAGTGCCGCCCGAGCTCCTGGCCGCCCCGCGCATGGGCGATGGCGTAAATGAATCCGCGATCGACCAGACTGAGACGCGGCGATGAAAACGCCGCGTCGATGCTAAAACCGTAAGCCCCATAGCCGTAAAGCAGCAGCGGATTGTTGCCGTTCCGCGGTGTTCCTTTGCGGCAAAACAACGAGATCGGAATCTCAGTTCCGTCCGGCGCGCGCGCATAAAGCCGCTCGGAGACATAGTTATCGGGATCGAATCCGCCCAGCACCGCTTCACGCTTGAGCAAAGTCTTTTGGCCGCTGGCCATATCGTAATCGTAGATCGACAACGGCGTCTTCATCGACGTGTATTCGAAGCGCAACAGGATCGTGTCGAACTGCAAGTTGACGTTAAGATTGGCTCGATAAGCCGGTTCGTCGAACTCCAGGTAATGATCGGCGCCGCCAGACCAGGGAGTGATGCAGATCTGCGTCAAGCCGCGGGCCCGCTCCTCCAGCACCAGGTAATCGCGAAAAAGCTCGAAATCGGCGAGATAAACATCATTTCGGTGTGGTATGATTTCCCGCCAGTACTCCCGTCCCGGCCGATCCAAGGACGTCTCCATCAGGCGAAAATTCATGGCCTGATCATTCGTGCGAATGATGAAGCGGTCACCGAAGTGTTCGACGTGATACTCATGGTTGCGCCGACGCGCCTGAAACAGCTTGAATTCGCCGAACGGCTGGTCCGCTTCCATAAAGCGGTATTCCTGGCTGTTGGTATGCGAAGAGACCAAAAACAGGAATCGCCTCGATTTGGATTTGAAAATATAAGCAACGAAGGTTTCGTCGTCCTCCTGGTAAACCGGCTGATCCTCAGCCGGATCGGTGCCAAGGACGTGGCGCCAGATTTGATGCTGGCGCAGAGTGATCTCGTCCTGCTTGCCGTAAAAGAGCGTCTTGTTGTCGTTGGCCCAAGTCAAATTTTCAGTCACATTTGGCAGCACGTCGGCGAGCTTCTCGCCGGTGGTCAGGTTCTTGAAATAGATTGTGTAAATTCTTCTTCCCTGAGTATCCACCGCGTAGGCGAGAATATCCTGGCCAGAGCTCACCGCCGAGCCGCCGATGGCAAAAAACTCATGCCCTTCGGCCAACTGGTTGGCATTCAGCATAATTTCTTCCGCATGCTCCAGCGTGTCGCGCTTGCGCGCGTAGATCGGATACTCTTTCCCCTGCTCGTAGCGCGTGTAGTAATAATAGTCGTCGCGCTTGTACGGCACCGACATGTCGGTCTGTTTGAACCGCCCGATGATCTCCTCGAATAGTTTTTTCTCAAACTCGCGCGTATGCGCCATTTCTTTGGCGGCGTATTCATTCTCTTCGTTGAGATACTCGATCACTTCGGGATTGTCCCGTTCGCGCAGCCAATAATAGTTATCCACGCGCACATGGCCGTGCTTCTCAAGCTTAAACGAAATTTTTTTGGGCATCTGAATCCTCGGCCCGGCCGAGGATCGGCCAGGACGGTCAATTCTAGCCGATTCTCGCGGGCACCTCTAGGTTGAGTTCCAACCCAACGCCAATCTACGACTTCCGGTCAGCAAAGCCACAATCGGACAGTCAAACGCGGTCTCTCCGATGGAAAGTAAAACCGTACGGTGGGTTGAGGAGTAGGCCGCCAAAACCCATCCAGGTTTTAATAGACTGCCGCTCGTCCGGCGGGTTGCGGCCGGTGTATCGCTTCGCTCCACCCTTCCTGAGAAACTGCCACCTTACCAGTGAATCCGACGACTTGTTATCGGGACGCGGACCCTGCGCGGCATGTCGCTTATGAGTCTTTACGGACCAATTCCAAGCTGAGCACCTGGTTAGCGTTGCCTTTCGCGCGCAGCGCTTTCCCCATCGGTGGTCATGAATCTGTTCACCAGAGCCGCATTCTCGCGTCGATTGACCACCACCGCAGCCCGCCCCCGCTCGTTGACACTGCGATGATTCATCGGCTACTCTCCACCCAAGCGAAATTCAACTTGCTCAATCCTGCTTGGAAGATGCGATGCGAAAACTAGAATTGACTCGGCTCACCGCCGCCAATTCCTCGGCGGCCATGCAACCCGATCCAAAGCCCAACCCTTGACGATGAAACTTCGCTTCAATCCGCCGCCAAGCATGCGGTGCGGCGCGCTTGGCTTCTTTCTTATCGCTCTGTTCTCATGGGCGGCGCCACAAATCGCCTTCAGCCAGACTGCGACTAAGGCGATCGTCCTCGCATGGGACGGCACCGTGCCGGCCTTTGCCCGCGAATTGCTGCGCCAGGGTAAACTCCCTAACCTGGCGAAATTGATCAAAGGCGGCGCTTTTGCCGACGACGTCAAACCAGGGTTTCCATCCAAGACCGCGCCGGGATTTGCCTCCTTGATCACCGGCGCGCCGCCGCGCGTGACCGGCATCACCGGCAATCGAGTGCCGCGCGCGCCCCGCGCCGACTTCACCATCATCGAAAGCCTCGCGGGCTTCTCCGCTGCGCCGTTACGCGCGGAATCGATCTGGGCCGCCGCCCGGCGCGCCGGCAAGCGAGCGATCGTCTCGCATATTCCCACCTTTGCCGGCGAGCGCGCCGAAGGCATTGTCAGGTTTTCCGGCTACACGTTGATCGCCGGCCGTGACGGCATCGTAACCAAGGACTCAGCGCAGAGCGCGGCGGGCGGCGCGTGGCAAAATGCGCCGCCGAGCAATGCGCTGCCCATGGAAATCAGTTTCAGCATCGGCGCAACGAGATTTTTTGGTCTGCTCATCGACGACCCCGACGACGCACAAGAGGGTTACGATACGCTGGCGCTCGCCACTGCGCGCGACGGCAGCGAAATCAAGGTCAGGCTCAAGCCCGCGCCGGCGGGCCCCGGCGGCGAGTTCTTTTGGAGCCAACCAATCGCGGTGAGGACCAACAAAAATCAGGAAGCCAAATTGTATTTTCGCCTCTTCGATCTCAAGTTCGACGGCAGCGATTTTTTTCTTTATCACACCCGGCCGGTGCGCGATTTGCCGCTCGCGGCCGATGGCAACGCGACCGCCAGCCCCACAGTGTTCAGTTTTGTCGGCAACGGTGCGTCAATTTTGTTTAAACGAGGCGGCTTCGGCCGTACGATCCCCAACGGCGGCAACGGCGGCGCCGAAGAGCGCTATATCGAGACCCTCGCCTTCGCGCAGCATCAATTAATGGAAACCAACCGATGGGCGATGGAAAATCTTCCCTGGGACCTATATTTCGCTTATTCACCGTTTCCCGATGAAGCCGAGCATCTGTGGCGCGGCTACCTTGACGCAAGTTTGCCCAGTTATAAGCAAGAGGCCGCCGAGCGCGTGCGCCCGTACTTGGAACGAGCGTACCGAAGCGCCGATGAGCACCTCGGCCTGCTGCTGAGTAAGCGGCCCGCTGGCGCATTGTTCGCGTTGATCTCCGATCACGGTCTTCAAGGCGTCGACAAACGCGTCGCCCTGAATCAGGCGCTCCAACGCGAAGGATTGCTGGTCCTCGATAGCCATGGCCGAGTGGATCTAAGCAAAACCAAGGTGCTCTATCCAGCGGTCAACAACGGATACTTGTTGATCAACTCGAAAGACCGCAAGGAGGGCATCGTCGGGAATGATGAACGCGCCGGGTTGGTCGACAAGGTGCGCAAATTGTTGCTGGCCCTACGCGACGGCGAGCACCCGGTGGTCAAAGCGGTTTTCGATGCCGCGATCGACGGCCCGTCCATGGGCATCGGCGGCGAAGTCGGCGGCGATATTTACGTCGAGCTTGCGCCTGGCTACGACTTCGATCCACGCATCGCCGCCGGCGCCTTAATCACCACCACCCAACCCTATGGCAATCATGGCGCCAATCCCGAACAAAGCGCGATGCATACCCTGATGGTCTTCAACGGTCCGGGAGTACGTGCCGGCCTGAAACTTACCGGTGTGCGCATCATTGACTTTGCGCCGACGCTGGCCTGGCTGCTTAATCTGCCCAAGCCCAGGGACGCCACCGGCCGAGTGCTGTTTGAAACCTTGGTCGCGCCGCATTGACAACAAACCAACTGCGCCGGCCCGCGGTGGGCAGGGACTCCGAAGGAGAAGCGATCATGAGCGATAAATCAAATTGGCAACCGCCCGCCATCGTTACCAAGGAGGAAGTGTTACATCTCAATCAGCAGGTCACCGCGCTGCGAGAGCTGCCGATGAATATCCGCGAAGACATCTTTCGCATCCACGCTCTGGAAATGGACTGGGACATCGGCGCGGTGGCTTATCAACCGCAAGACCAGAGTAAAATACCCACCGGTGCCGACGGCAAAAAAGTCGGCGTGTTTTTGCTCCATGGCGGCGTCTCCGACTTCAAATCGGTCGAGCGTATCGCGCAAACCCTCGCGTCAAAATTTGCTTTTAAGGTGACAACCCTGACCTTTCCCGGCCGATTTTATTTATTGGAACCGAGCCGGGACTGGCCCGGCGATGTCGAGTACGACGACGGCACGGCACGGACGCCGTTGTGGAGCAAAGAGACGCGCATTACCAAGGATCAGTATACGATTGTCCAGGACACCTCGAAGCGCGAAGACTACGGCACCCTCGTGTCGCTGGCGGCGAAGCCTGGCACGGAGTTTTTCTATCGCATGGCCGCCTGGCCGGCGGCCTTTGAAACGGCGATCCAGGAAACCTGCCGGCGCCAGTTTCCCGAGGGAGAATTCTCGATCTACATGCACGGCCACTCCACCGGCGGCCCCTTCGCCATGATGGCCTCGCAGCGCGTCGCCAACGTCGCCGGCTTGGTCGGCTACGGCAGCTCGCCGTTCGGCTGGATGTACCCGATCATCAGCGGCGACGATTGGGAATTTCCTTTCCACCTATTGCGCCTGCGCACCTGGCGTGACACCGCCCGCTATATGTATGAGGGCATGAAAGATCAGAACATCGGCTTGCCCATGCTGATCGAATTGACCTTTGAGCGCTGGGAGAGCGCCAAAAAGCGCCCCAACTTCAAGGCCGAGGACTTCATCCACAAGAATTCGACCAAAGCCTTGGAAGACGCCGCCCGGGTCTCGGCCGAACGATTGAAGCTATCCAATCAAGAGAGCGACGCTTTGGTGCAACGATATCTGGGGTATACCCGCGAGCTCGCCGGCCGTGGAGCTAAGCCCGTGCCGAATTTTCTTTCGCTCCACGGCATCAACGACAACACGGTGACCCTACAGCGCTGCCAGCACTCCCTGCCGCTCTTCGCCAAACTCAACCCCGCGCCCAAAGTAACCCCGGTCTCCCTCGGCGCCGGCGTGCATTCTTGGGGCTGGTCCGATGACACGCTGCCGCTCGGCATCGTGCCGCCGGTCGCCCAGCTCTGGCATGACGCGATCATGAACGGGTATTTCGTTGGGCGCGAGGCGTGAGCCCAAATCACCTTTGTCGAGCGCTCAACAGTTGTAACTTAAAACCTTGAAGTTCGAGCCGCGCGAGAGCTCGGCTTGAACGATTTGAACTGTTTGAACGAAATCATTAGGGTGACGTTATGGCGGACAAAGATCATTTGATACTGACGGCGATCGGCCCGGATCAAGTCGGCCTGGTGCAGAAGATCTCGGCATTCATCTCGCGCCATGGTTGCAACATCGAGGACAGCAAGATGGCGGTTTTTTGCGGTGAGTTCGCAGTCATTGTGCTGATCAGCGGCGACTTCGCCGCTCTCGACCAGATCATGGGCAACTATCGAGAAATCGAAAACGAAACCGGCCTGTCGATTTCAATCAAAGCACCGCTGATGCGCACGCCGCCGCAAGCCTTCTTGCCCTACAAGCTCACGGCCTCCTGCATGGATCATCCCGGCATCGTTTACCGGATCAGCAACGTATTGAGCAGCCTCGGCGTGAATATCGAGTCGATGGAGACCAAAACTTACGCTGCGCCGGTCAGCGGTACGCCTATTTTTCAACTCGAAGCGGATCTCGCCGTGCCGACCCGGACGAATATCAATCAGCTGCGCGAGCGCTTCAACGAAATCCAGCGCGAAGAAAATATCGACATCGACTTGGCCGCGATCAAAAGCTAGCTTTCGCTATTCAAAGGCCGGCCACCTTCGAGCAGCTTGCGAATTTTTCTCCGCTTTTTTTCCAGCGCTCGGTACGACTTGACCGGCTGGAACGATTGGATCGAAATGTCAATCTAACGCGTTTGAGCGTGGGGTACCGCCCCAGAGTCTGGGGCCTGTTCAGTCTCCAGCGAGTTTTGTTTGCGCCCGAGCCATAACCCATTGATTAGCCAGGCAAGCGAGATCGGTACCGCCACCACGGCGATGCCGGTCATGCCCATGCCGAGCCAAGCCAGAGCCCCATAGGACCACGCGCCCACTTGATCGCCCGATCGGTAAATCACCGTGTCGATAAAACTCTTAGCTTTATATTTGTCCTCACGCGGCACGACCGTGAACAACACTTCGCGCGCCGGCCTGGCGAAGGCGAAGTTGCCGGCGCGCCGGATCACCTGATAGGCCACCAGCACTGCGATCGTCGGTGTCAACGCCAGCGTACTGAAGCCGATGATACTGATCAGCGGCAGCGCCGCCAGGGTGAGCGCTACGCCGAACCAGCGCAGCACCCGGCCGGTGAGAAAGAGTTGCCCTCCCAGCGTCAGAATATTCACCCATAGATCGACCCGAGCGAAGAAGGCCGTGCGTGCGCCGCGTGACACAAAGCTTTGCTTGACGATCTCGGCCTGCTGAAAATAAAGAAACGTCGACGTGATCGCGAACAGCAAAATAAAAAGGCACAGGTTGATCAGGTACGGCGAGGCGAGAGCATGTTTGAAACCGGAGAGCGCCGAACCGCCGATGGGCGATTCATCACGGGGCGCCGACGGTCTCAGATGCAAGGCGTCGGATAAACGGGAAAGACGCCGCACGCAAAAAATTGCCGCCTCCAGAAGCGTGGCGGATGCCAACAATAGATAGCTCGCCCGCACGTGACTTGCCAGCGCGGCGGTGACGCTCGAGCCGACGATGCCGCCGACGGTCGCACCCGCGGCGATGAAACCGAAGAGCCGCTTGCCCTGCTCGGCATCGAAGACATCGACGATCAAGGCCCAAAACACCGACACCACGAACAGATTGAAAATTGAAACCCAAATAAAAAACAGCCGGCCGATCCATATATTTTCCGCCGCGCTGGCGCCATGCAGGAACAAGGCAAAAAAAAGTAGATTGACGAGAAAGAAACGATAGCTGGCAGCGATGAACTTAACTCGAGGCAACCGCGCAACTAGGGCGGCGAAAGCCGGATTGACCGCGATCATGCCGACCAAGGTGCCGGTAAACAGCCAGGGCAAATTCTCCACGCCTCCGGCGACCCCCATCTCGTCGCGGATCGGCCGCAAAATATAATAAGAAAAAAGAACCGAAAAAATGTAAAGCCAGGCCCAACCGAGCGCGCGCAACTCGCTCGGCTGGACCGCAATCACCCACCGGAGCAGCTTGTGAACCGCGCGGTCGTTCGAGATGGTGGATTGTTCCGGTTCCAGCTTAGACCTCGCCGTTCACCGCTGACGCGATCCGATCACAGACGATCGATGAATTGTTCCATCTTGCGCCGCGTCGCCCCATCCGGCAGCCGGCCGCGCGCCGCGCCCAGATTATCGACGACATATTCCGGTTTCGCCATGCCTGGCACGGCACAGGTGATGGCGGGATGGGACACGATGTATTTGAGAAAGAACTGCGCCCAGCTCTTGCATTCAAACTCTCCCGCCCACTCGGGAAGCTTTTTTCCCTGCACTGCGCTGAACAGCCGACCGCGACCGAAGGGCAGATTGATCATCACCGCCATGCCACGATCGCCCGCCAGAGGAATAATACGTTCACCGGCATTGCGGTTGTCCAGCGCGTAATCCACTTGAATAAAGTCCAGGGACTCCTTCTTCATCACCTGCTCGAGCTCGCCGTACTGCCTGTCGAAAGAAGTCGTGGTGCCAACATAACGGATGCGCCCGGCCTGCTTCAAATCGCGAAGCGTGCGCAATTGTGTTTCGGTGTCACGCAGGTTGTGCACCGCGATCAAATCGATTTTGTCGGTTCTGAGACGCTTGAAAGACTCCTCGATCTGCGCGATTCCCCCCTCGCGCCCGACCTTGCGCAAACTCACCTTGGTGGCGAGAAACAGCGAATTGCGCACCTTGAGGCCATCGACTAGTTCGCCCACCACCGCTTCTGCGGCGCCGTAGGAAGGCGAAGTGTCGATCACTTTGCCGCCCAGCGCTTGAAACTGCCGGATGGTTTCCCGGAGCGGCGCTTTCTCAACGTCGTTTTTAATTTCCTCGTAACGGCGCGCCGTGCCGATGCCGATGATCGGAATAGCTTCGCCGGAGGATGGAATTTTCTTTTGGATCAGCGGCTGTGCCTGAGCGAACAGCCCCTTTTCAGGCAGCAGCATCGCCGCGCCCAGTCCAATCCCGGCCTTGAGCATACTTCGGCGATGAATGTCCATAGGAACAGCTCCTTTTCGCGCTCAAGTCATCTAACACTGCGCGAGGGGCGATGCAAGAAACTGCGACTTAGAAAACCTCCGAACGATGAAAGCGGAACCTGGCTGCCGATACTCTATCGAAGCCTCTTCCTCCTGTACTTTTCTGAGCGCGGCATTAGCATCGGCGGCCGTTGCGAATGGCAAACCTCAAAGCGAGGGCGACAAGATGGGGCACAGTATTATTGAGCAACTAAATCAAACTGCACGCGCCTTCGCCCGGGAACAAAAGCAAAAGGAATTCACCGGCAAGCTCACGCCGGCCCGCGCCCGCGACCTGACGCCGCAGCGTGCGCGTGCTCAATCCGCGTCCCTTTCCCACCGCCGGCGGAATTCAAACCGTGCTCGCCGAAATCGCCAAGGAAGCCAAAGATATAACATTCAAGTTCGACGATTTTGTCGACATGCGGGCGCTCAGAGAGTTGGAAAAAGAACGGGTCTTCAAATAGCCGAGCCGCGACAGGTCGGCGCGCACCAGTACCAGCGGCGCGTCGCCTTCCGGGCCCCTGCCCTCGCTGCGCGCCAGAGGCGGCGGCAGATCGCCTGCCGCTTGCTGAATTTCCTTCCAGTCACGTTCGGTCATGATTAGGTACCCCTCGCCTTTGCCAACCGAGGCGGTTATGGTTGCCACCGGTTGCTCCAGCTTCGGGATAACCCCGCCGCGATAGAAGATCACCGGGTCGCTGTTGAACCGTCCGTAAAGATAAATCCTGTCGTTCGGTTGGACGCGTTGGTTCACGTCGTTCATGAAACCACGGTAGCTCTTGCCCTGGGCAATCACCGGCATGACCACCGAAGAGCTGATCGAACCGTGCAGGACGGCGACCGCGACCAACTGATATGCCACCGAAAGCAAGCGGCCCGACCACAGCGATCGCGCCAGCGAAAGCCACAAGAGCGCGGACAGCATCGCCGCCAACGTGAAGCTCCAACCGAAGTTATCGAGCTGGGTGCGCACCGCGACGAGATTGGCGCGGTCCTTGGCTTTGAGCAGCGCTTCGACGGGCGCAAAGAACCATCCTTGATCGTGGCTCCAAATGGCACCCAAGGTGATGATCACCAGCAACACGCCGCTGAACGCCGCAAAAATCGCTACGGCACGGTAGATCAGGAGCCGGCCCCTGCCGCATGCGACGGAATCGCGGAACCAGCCGGCCAACAACAATGACAGCGCCGGATAGATCGGCAGCAAGTACACGGCGCGCTTGCCCGCGGCGACGGAGAAAAACACGAACATGACCAAGAACCAGAGCTTTAGAAACCACCGATCATCGTCGGACCGGATGCCCGTTTTGAAAACATCCCAAAACATTAGCGGCAGAAAAATGCCCCAGGGCAAAGCCTGAGAAAACAAATATCCGATGTAGTAGTAGAATGGGTGGTTGTGGCCCGAGCCACCGGCGAAGCGGCGCAAATTTTCCTGCAAAATCTGCCGGTCGAAAAAGCCTTCGCCGCCGCGTGCTACCGCGACCACGTACCAACCCGTCGCCAACACCAGAGTCAAGACTACACCGGGATGAAAGGCAAATTTTTTGATTTTATCCCAGCGCCGCTCCAAGAGCGCGAAGGAGCCGGCCACCAGTCCCGGCAAGAGCAAACCCAACGGCCCCTTGGCCAGCGTGCCGATGCCGACCAGGACGAAAAACAGATAGAACCACAAAGCGTTGGTCAAATATTCGCGATAGAGCGCGTAAAACAGCACCAGGCTCAGGGTCACGAAGAAACACAGCGTCATATCCACCCGCGCGCTCAACGCCTGGTCCTGGTAAACCATCATGGTCGCGAGGATCGCCGCGCCGAGCAGTGCGGTTTTGGCGTTGTAAATCTTGCGGCCGAGCCAATACACCAACAATACCCCTAGGACAGCGTAGAGCGCCGACGGAAAACGAATGGTCGTTTCATTGAGCGACCCCGTCAGCTTTGTCACCAAAGCGGCGGACCAATGAAACAGCGGCGGTTTAGAGGGAATGTCGGTGGCCCGCTTGAGCGGCACCAACCATTCACCGCGCTGGACGATATCCTGCACCGCCAGCGCCTCGCGCGGCTCGCCCTTGTCGAAAAATGGTGTCGCGTTGAGATAAGGGAAATATAAAATGCTGCATAAAAATAGCAAACAAATTACATGTGCCGGCGTACCGGCGTTGTTGCCAAGCTTGAAATCAAACACTGCTGCCTCCGTCTCTAAACGACGATAAAGCAATCGTCGCGTGTCCGCAAAATCTTATTGCTGTTGCTTTTCAGAAGAAATTTATCGAGTCACGGCTGCATCTGCTTTGCCGACGCCCAAAAGCACCAACAGCGCCGGCAGAACGATGAGCGCCAGCGGCAGCTGCACGCAGAGCCCCGAAACAATCGCGATCGCCAGCGGCTGCTGCATCGCCGCTCCCTGACCGATGCCCAATGCCAGCGGCATGAGAGCCAAAATGGCCGCAAACGTGGTCATTGCAATAGGACGCATGCGATTGTTGCCTGCCGCAATGAACCGAACGTGCGCATCAGGTTCTTCCGACAGATCCGCGTATTCGGTTAAGTAAAAAATGGCCACCTCGGTAACGATCCCAACGATCATCGTCATACCCATCATTGAGGAAATATTCATCTCGGTGCCAGTGAGCCAGAGCCCAACGAAGACTCCGGCTAGGGCCAACACCGAGGTAGCCACCATGGCAATCGCGACGCGAAAGCTCTCGTACAGAAAAAGCAGGAGCAAGAAAACCAGAGCAACCGCCGCCACGAACACTGCGACCAGTCCGGCGAACGCAATCTGCTGCTGGGCATAAAGTCCTCCCAGACTATAGTACACACTCCTAGGCAGTAGTCCTTGGCGATCCAGCGCTCGCTTTACCTCGGGAATCACCGAGCCGATGTCGCGGCCACTGATACGACCGGTTACGGCGACCATCTGTTTGAGGTCATCTCGGGTAATCTCCGCTTGGCCCGTTAGGACACTAACCGCGGCCACCCTTTTGAGCGGGAAGAGATGTCCATCCGGCGCACGCATACGCAACTCTTCAATGTCGCGGCGAGTGGCGCGTTGGTCTTCGGGTATCCATGCCCTCACCCCGATGATCTTAGGGCCGCTCTGGACCTGGGTCGTCACGGCGCCGCTCAAGTAGTCGGAGAGCATGCGCGTGACGGCGTCAGGATCGACGCCTTCCAGGCTCGCTTTCACGCGATCCACTTGAATGACTAACGCATCGCCTGCCAGTACGATGCCGTCTTTGACATCCACCACCCCGGGAATTTTTTCGATCGCGCTCGCGACCTTCGGTCCGAGCTTTTGTAGGAGATCGCCGTCATCGGAGTACAATTTGATCTCGATCGGTTGTGGCACGGCCGTTAAGTCGCCGATTAAATCTTCCATCAACTGTGCCATTTCGATTTCCAATCCGGGCACGGAACGCTCCACACGGGTGCGGACATCGTCGATGACCGATTCAATCGGGCGGCGCGGCAACGGCTTAAGCCGAACAAAAAAATCCCCGCTGTTTGCCTCGGTCAATCCGCCGCCAAGCTGGAGCCCGGTTCGACGGGAGTAGGTTTGCACCTCGGGTGTCGCGCGCAGGACCGCCTCGACTTGCCGCAGGAGACGATCCGTTTCGGTGAGCGAGGTGCCCGCAGCGGCGCGGTAATCGAGAATAAAGCCGCCTTCGTCAGTGGAAGGCATGAACCCAGAACCGACGTTTCGGTAGCTGGTCCAACCTGCCGCGAGAAATGCAACCGCGATTAACAGCACTAACCACGGCTGGACCAGAACCTGGCGCATTACCACGCCGTAAATCTGACGACAATTTTCGGTGAAACGGCCGCCTTCCTCTTGGCGAGCGTCCTTTTCAGTCAGCAGATGATCCGCGAGCAGAGGTACGGCCAGCCAGGCGACAAAGAACGAGATGAATAGACCGGCAGCCATGGTCAAGGACAATGCTTTAAAAAAGGCGCCGGTGACGCCGGAGAGAAAGGCCAGAGGAGCGAAGATGATGATGGTCGATGCTGATGAACCGGCCAACGATTTGGTAAATTCCGAGGCAGCCCGCAACACCCGACCATGGTGGTCGCCGGCGCCTTCGCGCAGCCGGCGCATGATGTGTTCTACCATGACGATAGCGTCATCGATAATCAGCCCCACCGCCGCCGCCATCCCTCCCAGGGTCATAATGTTGAAGCTCATGTGGAATACGTAGAGCAGGAGAACGGTGGCGGCCAGCACGGCCGGCACGGTAACGGCAGCGATCAGAGTGATCTTCAGATTGCGCAGGAAAAGCAGCAGAATGACCACCGCGAAAACAATGCCGACGAGAATCGAGTCGCGCACGCTCGCGGCTGAAGCCACGATCAGTTCGCTTTGATCATACCAGTTGGCGATCTTGATGTCGGGCGGCAACTGCTTGCGAAACTCGGCGAGCTTGGTTTTGATTTCTCCGGCGATCTGTACGGTGTTGCCGCCCGGTTGCTGATGGATCTGGAAAATCACCGCGTCGTGCCCGTCAGCGGTCACCCGCGTCCATTGCGGAGATGTCCCTTCGCTGATGACGGCGACATCCTCGAGCCGCACCAACCCGGTGGGCCCCGAGCGTAGGATGGTGTCACGGATCTGTTTGAGATTGAGAAGCCGGGTATCGGACATCACGAGATAGAGCTTATAGTGATCCTCCATGCGCCCCACCGCCTGGACCACGTTGGCGGCGGAGAGGGCTTTGGCGACATCGCTCAGCGACAAACCGTAAGAATCCAATCTTGCCGGATTGACCGTCACCCGATATTCCCGCTGCGCGCCGCCCAGGATTTCGATCTTGGCCACGCCGGTGATCGTCGACAGCAACGGCCGCAGCTGGTAGAAGGCCAGGTCGCGCAAGTCAACCAACGAGTGGGTATCCGAGGTCAGGCTGTACGCAAGAACGGGGAACACCGTCGGATCCATCCGGCGGGCGTTGAAAGAGGCGCCCTGGGGCAGATTGGGCATGATCTGATTGATCGCCGACTCGACCTGCAACATGGCCGCGACCATGTCTTCGCCCCAGTCAAAATTGATCGACAATTCGGCGCTGCCGCGGCTTGTGGTCGATCGGAGATTTCGTACACCCGGAACCGCCCGCACCGCTTGCTCCACTGGAAAGGTGACCTCGATCATCATGCGTTCTGCCGGGCGATCGCCGGCATCCAGGCTGACGACGATCCGCGGGAAGATGACCTGGGGAAAAAGCGCCACAGGGAGGCTTCGGCTGACCGCAGCGCCGCCGACAACCAACACCGCGATGAAGAACAGCAAAGAGCGCCGGTGCAGCTGGATCCACGCCGAGAAATTCATCGCGCTGGGTCTACCTTGACCGACATGTCGTCCTTTAGCTGCGTGTTGCCCAAAATCACCACCGGCGCATCGCTAGGGAATTCCGTGGCTGCGATAATTTGGACCTCTGTCTTGTTCTGCAGTCCCAGGCGTACTGTATGTTCCTTGGCCCGGCCGTTTTCCACGGTAAAAAGAATGTAGTGGTCATCCATGGGAAGAACCGCGGAGCGAGGCACGATCAAACCCTGCGCGGAGGCGATGGCAATTTTTCCCAAGACATACTCGCCCAGTAAAAACTGCGAGGAAGGAGGCAGATCGGCAAAGACCTGAACCAGACGAGTGGCCGGGTCGGCAGCGCGGGAAATTTTTTGAATGCGGCCGATGATCGCTCCGGATTCCGGCACGTTTACCCTTTGCAGCGATACTTTTTGTTCCGGCTTCACCTTGTCGATGTTATCCGGCTCGACGCCCAAGCGAACCGCCAGCCGGTTTTGCGCCACAACCTCGACCAGGGACGAGCCGGCTGCAACGATGGCGCCCTCCTGAACCGAGATTTTGGAAATCAATCCGCTTACCTCGGCGCGAATCGCCCGCGAACTTTCGCTGCCGCGCCGGCGCATGCTTTCAGACTTGGCCTGGGCTTGGTCCAAAGCCTGCCGCGCTTGGAGCAGCTGATCGTTGGTCGCCAACTTGAGATCGAAGCGTTGCTGCATATATTCGAGCGCTGTCTTTGCCGACTGGTAATCATTGCGGGCCTGCTGCGCCAGAAGGCTGGTATCCGGGCTCGGCTCGATCTCCAGCAACGGCTCTCCCGGCGCTATCCGCTGGCCCTCGGTGACCGAAATGCGCCGAATTCTGCTTTCATACGGCACCGATATCGTCTGCACTGCGCCTGTGGCGGGCACCACGGTGCCGTAAACGGTGATGTCTTCGCTTATCGTTTCTTTCTTGGCAGCGGCGACTTTTACCGAAGCGATCGGCCCTGCGCTCTGGTCGACCTTCGCGACGTTGTTCTCATCGGCCGTCCCAGACTGATCGCCACGCACAAACCACCAGTAGCCGACGGCCATGAGCGCTGCGGTGGCTATGACGACGGCAATCGTTTTGAGCGTTCGAGTCACGGATTTACCTCCTTCCTCCCGACCGGTGACAGATAGCGCCCCGCGGCAATTTCCAGGGCGACATGCATATCGGCTAACTGGCGCTTGAGATCGACAAGCTCCATTTGTTTCGAAACTAACTCGGCTCGCGCATTGTAATAGGTCAAGATATCGGCGTTGCCTTGGCGTAACGCCTCGCGATAGGACTCGGTCACTTTTTGCAGTGTCGGAATCGCGCGTTCGGTGGCCTCGCTCTGGCGCCGCAAGGATCTCATATCGGCGAGAATCCGCGCGACTTCGCCGCGGGCTTCAAACAGGCGCACGACATACTCGTCGAAGAGCTTGGCCCGGGTAGCCTTTTCGATCGCGATGGCACCCTGGTTGCGGTCGAAAAGAGGAAGATCGATGGTGATTCCGAAACCCGTAGTTACGATGTTGCTGGTATCGCCGGCGCGCGAAAAGCCGAGGCTAATTTTTGGAAACTGCGCCAATACCGCTGATCCCAGCCGTTCCTCTTGACTCTGATATCCCTGCTTGAGCGCGAGCAGATCGAGGCGCGACCGCTCGAGTCCGCCGACGAGCTCGGCGGCGGGCGGCAGAAGTTGCGGCTCGGGCGGGCTTATTTTTGTCTCAAGCGCAATGAACTCCTCCGAGGGAAAACCTAGCAATTGATTGAGCGCCATGCGCTCCTGCTCGCGCTGTTGATCCAGCGCGAGCACGGACGCGTGCATTTTTTGCAAGGCCGCCTCCGCGGCAGCCAAGTCGACTACCGTGACGAAACCGAGGTCCGCAGCTCGTTTAACGAGATCGAGATTCTCCCCAAGTCTTACCTCCTCTTGTCCGGCAATCTCCAACTGCCGGTCGAAGAAATACAGATGATACACTTGGAGCTTTGCAGCTTGGGCGGTCTGCCATTCTTGCCAGGCGATATCGAGATCCACCGAACTCGCATCGGCTCTGGCGGCGGCTATTTTGGCGCCCCGTGTAATGAGCGAAGTAATTTCCCAGCTCAAGTCCACACCGAAAGCATTGACCAATCCTGGCGTCGTAGTTCCGCCGGTGGGTACATCGAGTTTATAAGAAAGCTGCGGGTTGGGCAGAATCCCAGCCTGCAGAAGCTGCGCCTCCGCGATCCCCCTTTGATCCCGGCTGGCGCGCAGTTTTGGATTTGCGATCACCGCCAAGATCGCCGCTTCGTCAGGCGAGAGCCCGTCGTTGATATTGAAATCGAGCGCTCGCAATATCGGATGATGAATCGTTTTCGCCTGAACCCGGATGACTTCCGTGCTCGGTGGCGCAAGCTTCGCCGCAACCGACCGTTGGTCGAGCGGCTGCGGCGTATAGGAGGCGCAACCCGACAGTAAGGCCGGCAACAAGCAAAGGCAGGATGCGCCGCTCGTTACGGTTTTCTTGAACCTGGCGGTTTGCCAAAATGCGCCCGTGAAGTGCTTCGCCCGAATCCGTTGAACGAAAAACGATTGAATGAAATTAAACTTCTTGCGCGCGTGTTGAGCCTGCTGAAACATGGTCAATATTTTTTCAAGAACCTGCTGGGAATTCGATGGTCGAACCGAGCCGTGCGTGCAATGCCTAGCCCCGCCATCGACGCTCAGTCGCTAACCATTTGCGATCTTAGTGACGCTTTCGCCGCAAAGCGCGCCTAGTTCGATCCGGCAAGATTCCAGCACGTCCGTCGCCGCGACGCCGGATTGGCGGAAGACGATGCGCGCCAGGCTTGGCGGCGGAGCCCACCGTGCGAAATTTGCCTGGAGAAACAAGACGACAGTTCTGACCCGCAAGGCGCAAGCCAAATGAGCCGGACCACTGTCACAGGCGACAATCAGATCGCAGTGAGTGACCATCGAAGCCACACTTCTGATATTCGGCTCGAAAACAACCGGCACCCGATGGCCCAATACGGATTGCAGATAGACCAGGGTTTCCGTTTCCTCGGGCCCGACGAAGTCGAGCGTCGCCTGGGGAAAGTATTTGCGCAGAAACAAGATGGCCGGTGTCGCCAATATTAAATCGCCCATGCGAAAGAGACTGCGGACCAGCAAAATCCTGTTGATATCCTCGCCTCGGAGATCGGTCTTCTGAACGCTCGCGCCGGCCGTGATCCCATTCGGTGCCCACATGACGCCGGCGCGAAATCTTCGATCGAGAAAAAAGCGAAACGCTTCACGGCTCTCTTTCATTCGCCATTCTTACCAATGCTTTGTTCCATGCAATAAGTTTTACCCAGAGCGAATGGCGAAGTCACACGCAAGCGTTGCCTGTAGCTTGCCTCAAAATTACAGATTGGAAAGGTTTGCTGCGAGCAGTGAAGAATACGGCCGCAGCGGATTTGTGGATTCGTTATCGTCAACGCACGGGCGAAGTTTGCTCCTGTACCTCCAGTGGCTCCGGTTTGTTCGTCAAGGCGACCGCGTAATCGTTTTTCGGCGACTAAAAAACACCCCCGTGCAAAGCCGCGAGACGGTAGTTGTTTCGTTCTGAGATCGGAAACCCGTCTAGCAATAATGGGCTAAGCGCCGCGCTCTCAGTCATCGCGATCTCGCTTGGATCAGTGCCGAGTCGCGTCCGCCAAAATTCGCCGCGACGGCGAATTCAATAAGCCGTTTTCGAACGAGTCGCCGGAGCAACGACAGCCTTTTCAGAGATAATCGACCTATCCTCGGCTATAGCTATGGAGCGATCAGCTTGCGCATCACTCTGCCGGCAAACAAGGTATGCAGCCGGCGCGGCGTAAATTTGAGAAGCCTTACGAGCATCCGATTGTGCCAACCGGGAATGGTTACCGAAGTTTTCCCGAGTTTCCTTAAAGCCGTCCGGACGACGGGTTGCACCGCCATCGCCGCGACCGCGGGTGATCCGGCCAAAGCGTGAAATTCGGTCTCCGTCGACCCCGGACACAGCGCTAAGACTTCCACGCCAGAATCTTCCAGCTCGTACCGGAGAGATTCCGCCAGGAAGAGTTCGTAAACCTTGCTCGCTGAGTATGTCGCTTCGAAGGGAGTGGCGAGGTAGCCACTTACCGACGAAACCATAATAATTCCGCCTCGCTTGCGCTTTGCCATTTGGCGCGCGAAGACATGGCTCAATAACAGCGGCGCCCGGCAGTTGACGTTCAACAGATCCAACTCTCTCTCCATTTCATGCTCGATAAATCTTCCCGCCAGCCCGAATCCGGCGTTGTTGACCAAAAGGCCGATTTCTAGGGAAACTGTTTCGGCCAGAATGACGTGCAGAAAATCCGCTTGAGTTAAGTCGACGGCAATCACTTTGGTTTGAATGTTGGTCTCGTGTTCCAGCCGCTGCGCCAAGTCATTGAGCCGTTGCTTGCGTCGGGCCACGAGAACCAAATTAAATTTCTGTTCGGCCAATTGCCGGGCAAACTCAGCGCCGATGCCGGCGGAGGCACCGGTGACAAGCGCCCATGGTCCGAAGCGTTGCAAAAAACGAGAATCGCCATTTACCCCACTCACACTAAACCTCCCGCGGCCGGCAGCGAATATTTTACCCGCAAGCTTGCAAACAGCCCGAATGACCTTCGATGTTGCCGCAACGAAGACGTCGTCATTCTTTCCAACGTGCACCGGTCGCTACGGTTCCGTTTCGGTCGCATTCTCGCTTGCATAGAATTCCGTACAGGCCTGCAGTGATTACCGGCTTACCCCTACGACAAATCTAACGGGCGAGCGACGCGAAGTAACGCGGCAACGTGACCGGGAGCTTTCCGCCGGATTACAGATCTGAAAGGTTTGACGAGATTAGGTTGAAACGAGCGGACTGAGCGGCAGAGAGAGCGTGAAAACCGATCCGTTTTCCGGCGTGCTTTGGACATCGACGGTGCCATGGTGAGCGTGAACGACGGCTTTAACCAAGCTCAAGCCGAGGCCGAGCCCCGGCTGAGAGCGGCTTTTGTCGCCGCGGTAAAGGCGATCCCAAATTTTGGCAAAGTCTTCCGGCGCGATCGATACGCCGGTGTCTTCGAAGCTGATGATCGTGCGCGTCGGCTCCTGGCGCGCTCGGATGATCACTTGGCCACCGTCGGAATTGTACTTGATGGCGTTGTCCATGAGATTTGCGAAGACCTGGCGCATACGATTTTGGTCCGCGGTGATGATCATGTCCGGTGAACCGTTGACCGATATCGATATGTTTTTTTCCTCGGCGACATATTGATAGAGCTCGGCCACCTCGGCGAGCATTTTGGCCAAATCGAGCTTTTCCGGATTGAGACGCATCGTGCCGGTTTCGGCTTCGGAAACATCCATGAGCGAGTTAAGCAACGATAGTATTCGATCCGATTCTTCGATGCTGTTAGCGAGCGCTTCGCGGTATTGCTCCGGATCCGGTCGGCCCTGCAGCGCCACCTCAGCCGCGCCGCGTAAGCGCGTTATCGGCGTTCTCAGGTCGTGTGCGACATTGTCAAGCGATTCTTTCATGGCTGTAATCAGCGCCTCGATCCGACCGAGCATTTGGTTAAACAACATAGTGAGATCGTCTAATTCATCGCCGCGACCGCTTTCGGGAACGCGCGCGTTTACGTTACCGGTAACAACAATCGATTGAATGACTTGGGAAAGATGGCGCACGGGCCGCAGCGCGCGAAACGCTAGAAAACTGCCGCCAGCCAGGCCGATGACGATCATGCCGATCGTCACGCCGATGATCGTGTCGCGGTAATGCTCCAGGATCTCCTTACGATCCTGGATTTCCTTACCGACTTGCAGCAAGAAATCGCCCGGCAAACTCACGGTCATCACTTCGAGCACGTCTCTATCTTCGGACGATGGCACGTATTGCCAAATGCCATTGGCAGCTGAGTTTCGAGAAACCGAATAAAACTCTTTCCAGATTTTTGGATTGCTCTCGTAACTGACGGCGCCATGGTTATCGATCACGCGGATCACAACCCCTTTGCGACTGTAGTTGGGGTATCGGTTCGTATCCAATTGACCGATCGAGTGTACGCTATCCTGTTTCGCGATAGCTTTGAGCTCCTTCACCTTTGCCTGAATGATTTTGCTGTTGTCACGCACTGCCGAGGACAGATAAACATAGGAAATAATCGAGAGCGCCACCGTGATGACGAGGAAACTCACCGCGTACCAAATCGTCAGACGCAGGGCGAGGCTGTTTTTTATTCGGCTACTCGATTTTAAGCGCATATCCAACACCTCTATGCGTGTGAATCAGCTTGTTATTAAAATCCCGGTCGATTTTGTTGCGCAAACGCGATACCAGCACGTCTACAATGTTAGTCATCGGGTCAAAATCGTAGCCCCACACATGTGCGATGATCATCGTCTTGGAAACAACCTTACCGGCATTGCGCATTAGATATTCCAGCAGGGCGAACTCACGAGGCTGCAAATCGATCTTCTGCCCCGCCCGATCGACCTCCCGGCTCAACAAGTCCAACCGAAGATCCCCGAATCGGACCTCGGTGGGCTCGGGCGTACGATGGCTTCGGCGAATCAACGCCTGGACGCGAGCGAGCAACTCCACGAATGAGAACGGTTTGGTCAGGTAGTCGTCGCCGCCGCCTTGCAGGCCTTTGACGCGATCGTCGACCGATCGTTTGGCGCTCAAGACGATAACCGGCGTAAGAATTTTTCGCTCTCGAAGACGGGCGATCATGGTCAAACCGTCGATTTCCGGCAGCATGATATCCACGATCGCAGCGTCATATTCGAATGCGATCGCCCGTTTGAGCCCTTTTTCCCCATCCGCAGCGTGATCAACGGCAAAGCCCGCCTGCGTCAATCCCTTGACCACGAACGAGGCGATCTTCTTGTCATCTTCGACGACTAGAATCCGCATCGACTTTCTGTCCAAATTGCTTCCACTGCTACCGCCAAAATTGTAGAAAATAATGTAACCAGACTCGGTGCTTCAATGCGATCACATGGACTCTTTGGCCCTCGGGACGAAATGCGCACGAATTCGTTTAAGAACAGACTGGCATTCCAGAGCGGAAAACGCAAAAATTAGCCCCTCCGGAGAATATTAACCCTCCGGCCCGGGTCCCCGCGCAATAAAATCGAAACCTGTTTTGGATGAAAACAACGTGCCGGTCTACAAGCTAGCCGTCGTTGCAACATCGCGCCTGGCCAAAAGCTTGAATCAAACCAACGACGAGCACCGTGACGAACTATGATTTCAGTGCCTCGGGATTCAAAACATGCCCCGGTTTGCCGGCGACGAAAGATACGATGTCGTCGACCACCACGGCGTAATATTCCTCGTAGCTTTCGCGGGTGACGTAGCCGAGGTGAGGCGTGCAGGTGACGTTGTCCATCTTGAGCAGAGGATGATTCACGTCGAGCACAGGCTCGACGTTGTAGACATCCACCGCCGCCATGCCCGGCCGGCCGGCTTTGAGCGCCTCTTCCAAAGCGTCCTTGGCGATCAGCCCGGAGCGGCTGGCATTCACGATCAACGCGCTCGATTTCATCCGCGTGAGATCCGCGCCCGTGACAATGCCGCGGGTTTCCTTGTTGAGCGGCAGATGCAAACTCAGGATATCGGCCTCGGCGAAGAAATCTTCACGGCTCTTCGCCACCTCGAAGCCTGCGGTCTTCGCCCGTCCCGTCGAGCCTTCCCGCCCCCAGCACAACACCCGCGCTCCGAAGGCCTTCCCCGCGGCGGCGACGATGCTGCCGATCTTGCCGTATGCGTAGATGCCTAGGGTCTTGCCGTTGACACCGATGCCGAGGGTCGACTGCCATTGGCCCTCTTTCAACCGCCGTACTTCATACGGTAGATGGCGCAGCGCGCTGAGGATCAACCCCCAAGTCAACTCCGCGGTCGCATGTGGATTGCCGCTGCCGCCCGCCGACACGACGACCCCATTCTCTGTGCACGCCGCTAAATCGATATGCGCCGCCGCCCGGCCGGTCTGGCCGATCAATTTCAATTTCGGCAGCTTTTCGATCAACGCCCGTGAAAAGGCCGTGCGTTGCTGTGTCAGCACGACGGCGTCGGCGTCTCTCAAACGGTCGGCGATTTTTTCAATGTCGGTCTCAGGCTCGGTGTATACGATCACCTCGTGGCCGCTTAGCTTGGGATAACATTTCAAAGTTTTGAATGCGTTTTGGTAATCGTCGATCACGGCGATTTTCATGACGGTATCCTCTCTTTTTTGTGATCTTTGGGCTCAGCTTTTTTGCGTACTTTGCGCGGCACCAGTTCCTTGTATTCGCTCAGGACAAGCTTTGCGGTTAATTATTGAGGTTTGTAAAATATTGTGACGGATCGCAATGCTTTTTCCCCTATGAATGTCGGCCAAAAGCTAGTCACTATAATCTGCAAACATCAATAATCCAAATCTCTAAAAGGGCGATGAATTGCGCCCCTACTCTGTAACCGATGCGCCCTTCGCGGTTAATTCCCTCTTTGCAATTCCGCCACATAATCGCGTAGCCCCGCCTCCAATTTATATTCCGGATTGAACCCCAGCTCGGTGCGCGCTCTCGTGATATCCATGCGCGGGCGCGCGGGCGTGAGCTTGCCGCGCTTCATATCGATAGCCGGAAAAATGGTTTTGAGCGCTCCTTCGACATCCTCCACAGTCGTCAATACCCCGCTGCCGAGATTATAAATCTGGTGTGGCAGCGGCGCCGTATGCGCCGCAAGAGCGATGCCGTTGGCCAAGTCCTTGGCGTAAATAAAATCGACGCTCGCGTAAACATTGAGCTCCACCGGTTTGCCCGCCATCGCGTCCCAAACCGCCCGTTGCACCGCTACACCCGGCCCGCCGGCAACAGAATAATAGCCGTACACACCCGCAAAGCGCAGCAACACCAGCTCGATTTTGTGCCGCGCCGCGTAGGTTCTCAGCACATGCTCGCAACCGAGCTTCGAGGCGTTGTACACCCGACCGCGGCTGTCCAGCGGCGAATCTTCATAAAGCAATTCCTTGGGATCCTCGCCAACGTAGAGCGCTTGCGTGCTGGCGTGAACCACCCGCCGCACACCCATAAGCCGCGCGGCTTCGGCGACGTTGATCGTTGCCACCAGATTCACTTGAAAGCCGGCGTAGACGTTGTCGATGTTGGCTTCACCCACCGACGCTGCCAGATGAATCACGCACTCCGGACGAACCCGCTGAAACGCGTCCACCAACGCTGCCAAATCACGGATGTCACCACGAAACACCGGCAGATCACGACCCGTCACTTGGCGGATGTAATCCGGCCGCGGCGCGAAATCGAAAAACGTCACTTCATCGCCGCGTTCGATCAACTCATTGGCCGCGTGCGTGCCGATCAAGCCGGCCCCGGTAATCAAAACTCGCATCGTAGTCCTCCAGGATTCTTGAACCCGTTCAAGGTTCAAAAGTTCAAGGGTTCAAGGCAGGACTCAGATCTTACCTTTGAACTTTGAACGCTTGAACCCTTGAACGATCATTTACCCGGCCACCTTCAACTTATAGAACCGCCGTGGATTATCGAAAAGAATTTTTCGTGGCAACGGCTCCGGCAAGTCTTTTCGATTCACCAGCGTATCGATATCGCCGCTGAACTCGTCCCAAGGCCGCTCATGGGGAAAGTCCGACGCCCATAGCAACTGCCCCGAGCCGATCAACTCTGCCACCGTCGCCAAGGTACGTTCTTCGCGCTCGCATGCATAGAAAAGATTTCCGCCGCGCATGATTTCGCTTGGCGATTGCTTGGTTGGATGCGGCCAACGAGCGCGCCGGTGCTCCCAGCTCTCATCCAAGCGATCTGCCAAATACGGCACCCAGCCACAACCCGATTCAAGATAGGCGACTCGCAGCTTGGGAAACCGTTCGAACACGCCGTAGATCATCATGCTCGTCACCTGCTGCATCTGCGCGAACGGATGGCTCAGCGGATAAACTCCGGCAAAAGACTGTACGTGATCCAGCCCAAGCTCTACCGCCGGCCCGCTGTGCACGGCCAGCGGCACATCGAGACGCTCCGCCATCTGGTAAATCGGATCGAATTCCGGCAAACCGAGGCCGCGCATCGGGCTCATCACTCCCGGCAACATGCCGGCGACCATGCCGAACTCGCGCACAGCGCGTTCCAATTCCTTGGCCGCATCCACCGGGCCCTGCGGTGCAAGCAGCGCGACACCCTGAAAGCGCGGACTCACACTGAGAAAATCATGATGCAGCCAGTCGTTGTACGCCCGCGCCAGCGCCGTCGCCCAGTCCCGATCGCGCTGCAAGCCGATATTCAGGCCCTCGTTCGGATAGAGCACGGTCAGCGCGATCTCCGTTGCATCGAGAAAGCGCAGCCAAAGGTCAACGCTGGGATGTTCCCGCCGTTGCGGCGACAAGGCTCCCCGCGCCCAGCCGTCCCAGGAAAATAACGGATACTCGCGCTTCCCCGGCACCGCGCGAAACTGTGGCGGCAAAAACTCTCGCAATTCACAATCGCGTTCGAGCACGTGACCGTCGGCGTCGATTACTGGAAAGGATCGTTTCATGCAAACTCTTTTACTACCCGCCTCTCGGCATCGTCAACACAAACTGGAAGCTTGCGCGGAGGCTTCCTTGTTGACTAGTGAAATTGGCTGTAGGATGTTTGAAGAATGGCATCGGTAAGGCCCTTCCGAGACGCACTGAAATGAGTCGCAACGCGCGAGAGGTACAATATGGCTAATGTAATTTCCATTCATCCTGCGGTCGATAGAGGCTTGAAACCCGCCGCGGCGAACTTCTCTGGCGGCACGCTGCTCTGTGCCTGCTCGGACAAGAAAGTCGCCGTCGCGATCGGCAGTCAGTGCGCGCACAACCATGTTTGCGGCTGCACCAAGTGCTGGAAGCCGGCCGGCGCGCTGTTCTCCCAAGTCGCCGTCGTGCCGCGAGAGAAAGTTCGCGTCACCGCCAACGCGGATAAACTTTCGGTGGTCGATTCAAACGCGGTAATCCAACGGCACGCGTGCAAGGGTTGCGGCGTGCACATGTATGGCAGGATCGAGAACGAAAAAAAACCATTCTTTGGCTTCGATTTCATTCACACCGAACTGTCTTCCGACGAAGGCTGGACGCCGCCTGAATTTGCCGCCTTTGTCTCCTCAATCATCGAATCGGGCGCCGATCCGGCAAGCATGGGCGCGGTCAGAACAAGGCTCAAAGAATTGAAATTGGAGCCCTATGATTGCCTGTCCCCGGCGCTGATGGACGCCATCGCCACGCACGCGGCGAAAGCATCCGGCGTTCTTGGCGGCAGATAGTGATCTGAAACCGCATCGCGCTCCGTAAAACCGGACGAGTGCGTCCTCGTAAGAATCCGGCAACTGGGCAAGATTGGCACGATTTCCCATATGAGTCGTTCCCCTAAGTTCTCGACCGACCGTTCCGGAGTTGTGTTACCGCCGCCTCTGATCTATGTCGCCTTTTTCCTCGCCGGCATGGGTTTAGAGCGTTACGTGACGTTGGCGCGATTGCCGGTCGGAACCGGACGTGTGTTGGGCGCGCTGTTCGGCTTCGCTTGTCTGATGCTTACGACCTGGAGCATCCGACGCTTCTGGGCGTCCGGGACGAGTATCGTTCCGATACGCCCCACCACTGCGTTGGTCATCGACGGTCCGTATCGGTTCACTCGAAACCCGATGTACCTGGGTTTGCTGTTGCTGTACGCTGGTGTCGCGTCCTGGTTTGGACTCCTTTGGCCGTTGCTCCTGGCTCCTGCCCTTGTATGGGTGATGGGCGCGAACGTGATCGGCCGCGAAGAGCGTTATCTGGAGCGCAAGTTCGGCGATAAATACCGGGGCTATCAAGCGCAAGTTCGGCGCTGGTTGTAGGCGGCAACGTTGACAGGTCGGTGCCATCCTGTCTATCTTTCTTAAACCCTATTTCACAGGAGGCGAAAACCATGAAAGCCATTCGCATCCACCAGTTTGGTTCCTCGGAAGATGTGCTCCAATACGAAGATGTCCCTGTGCCGGAACCGAAAGCCGGCGAAGTTTTGATCAAAGTCGAAGCGGCTTCGCTCAATCGAGCCGATCTTGGCCTACGAAAGGGCAACTATCGAATCTCGCCGGATCAATTGCCGGTAATTCCGGGCCGCGAATTCGCCGGTACGGTGGATAAGGTCGGCGCCGGTATAAGTGAATACAAAGCCGGCCAGCGCGTCGTCGGTTACCCCAGCCTCGGCGGCTACGCGGAATACGCCGTCGCGAAAACTGCCGATGTGCGGCCCATTCCCGACGGCGTCACATCGGCTCAGGCCGCCGCGCTGCCAACCGCGTTTCTGACCGCCTGGTTCGGGCTCAAAACCGATGGCAATCTCAAAACCGGCGAATGGCTGCTCGTGCAAGGCGGCAGCAGCGGCGTCGGCACAGCGGCCATTCAAATCGCCAAGCATTGGGGCGCCAAGATCATTGCCACCACCGGCAGCGAAGAGAAGGCGCGGCGGCTGCGCAAGCTCGGCGCCGACGTGACCATCGATGTCTCTCAATCCGATTTTCTGCCGGAAGCCAAGCGCGTGACCGACAACCGCGGTGTCGACGTGGTGCTGGAAATGATCGGCGGTGAGGTTTATCAAAAAAGTCTACACGCGCTTGCGCCGGGCGGCCGCTTGTTTTCCATTGGCGGCGCGTTCGGCGCCATCCCCGAGGCCCCGCCGGCATTGGCCGAAAACCGCAAGGCGACGCGCTTTTCGATAACCAATTACTTGAAGGCCAACCCGGAAGATTTCAAGCAGCTCGATGAGATCCTCAATCTGGTGGCGGAAAACAAGTTTCAAGTCGTCATCGGCAAGAGTTTTCCGCTGGCCGAAACCCGCGCAGCGCAGCGCTACCTTGAAGGGCGCGAACACTTTGGCAAAGTCATGTTGACGATGTAACGGGGTTATGGATCATCTTCGGGGGAAAAGGAGTTAAGATAAAAACCCGAGGAAGCATCCCACCAACGCCAACAATCAGTACCGCAATTGAAAGGAGACCCGTCACCATGTCATTCAAAATCAAACGCGTCGGCCATCTGGTTCTTAAGGTGAAAGACCTCGAACGCTCGCGCAAGTTCTTCACCGAAGTCTTGGGCTTTCCGCAGGTCGGCGAAAACGATCGCGGCATGCTTTTTTTCAGCACCGACGTGAACGACAACCATCACATGCTGGCGATCAGAGAAGGCAAGCCAGGCGCGCCAATGCCGGATCCCGAGCAGATCGGCATGGAGCATGTATCCTTCGAAGTTGGCACGTTTGCCGAGTTGCAAGAAGCCTATCGAACGTTTCAGGAGCACAACGTGAAGCTGCGCCACACGATATTTCACGGCGTCGCCAAGAGCATTTATTTCTACGATCCCGACGGTAATCTGCTCGAAGTCTACTGCAACGTCCCGCCGGAAGAATACCGCAAGACCTGCTCCAACCCCTATTACAATTACGGCGGCATCGAAGATGAGCTCTCGGGAAAGGTTCCACAGCGGCCAGGAACCGTAGCACCCTAGTTGATTTCGGCCTATTTTCCTTAGCCATCTTCGCGTGTTTGCGCGCAAATCGTGAGTCGCGGTCGTGGTCGGACGAAGACGACTCGTGGGCACGATTAACGTGACAAATCATATGGCCCCTTCCCCATCGCTCTGCTAAGATACACCGAATGGACGCGGGAGAATCCAAAGAAAAACCGGCCAATCCGAACTTGCCCGCCGAACCGCCCGACCTCGGCGCCATGAGCGATGACCAGCTCCTGGCCATGCGCATCTGCGATTTGAAGCTCAAGATTCCCGGCACCGAGCTGGAATCGCGAATACAAATATTCTACGCCGAGCTCGACGCGAAAAATATTTTGGTGAAACCGATCTGCTACTTGGGCGAGGAATGGTACTGCCCCGAAGGCTGCGCCACCATCGCCATTCCCTTCTACCTCAGCCATCCGCGCTTAAAAAAGCTCGAAGAGAAAATGATGCTGGAAGTGGAAGGCGGCACCGAGGCCTGGTGTCTGCGCCTGCTCCGCCACGAGATGGGCCACGTGTTCAACCACGCCTACCTCCTGGAAAAAGACAAAACCTGGCAAAAACTTTTCGGGCCGGTGTCGCTCGAGTACTCCGAGAGCTTTCGCGCGCGGCCCTACAGCCGCGGCTTCGTGCGCCATCTGGACGGCTACTACGCGCAAAGTCACCCGGAGGAAGACTTCGCTGAAACCGTGGCGATCTGGCTAACCCCGGATCTCGATTGGCGCCACCAGTACCGCGGCTGGAAGGCGCTGACCAAGCTGGAATATGTCGACGAGCTGATGAACCGGCTCGCCGGCAAGCCTCCGATGGTCTTTGTCAAAACCAAGATGAGCGAGGCTTCGCGCCTGCGCTCGCGTTTAGCGCTTTACTACAAGCGCAGGCGTAAAACCTACGCGGAGGACTTTCCGGAATTTTTCGACGCCGATTTGCGCCGGCTGTTCATCGACGCAGCGGCGGCGCCGGACAACGAGCGCGCCGCCGCCTTTCTGCGCCGTTCGAGCAAAATGATCCTGCAAGCGGTTTCCACCTGGACCGGCGAACCCAAGTTCACTCTCAACCGTCTGTTGCGCGCCTTGACCGAGCGCTGCGCCGAGCTGGAGCTGCGTTTACGCAATCCATCCGCCGCAGTCGAGGTTACTGCCTTTTTGGCGACACTCGCGTCCCATTACCGTCTGACCGGAAAATTCAAGAAATCCTGAGCTATGACCCGAACGAGAAAACGTTACAAAGTGCTCGTGCTCTTCGATACCGCAGGCACGCCGCCAGTGGATCAAGATTTTACCACGGAATTGAAAACTGACGACTGGGCGGCGGAAGCCAACATAATCGAAGCGCTGGGCAAACTCGGCCACGAAGTCCGCACCATCGGCGTTTGGGACGAGCCCGGCATGATCATCGACGAAATCAAAGCCAATCCGCCCGACGTCGTCTTTAACTTGACCGAACATTTCAACGAAGTGTCCGCCTATGATCGTAACGTCGCCGGCCTGCTCGAAATGATGGGCGTACCTTACACCGGCTCGAGCCCCACAGGTCTGACACTCTGCAAAAACAAAGGCATGGCGAAGGAGCTTTTGGCCTATCACAAAATTCGCGTGCCGAATTTCGCGATTTTTTCGCCGGGCGCGGCAATTAAACGACCGAGCCGCCTGCAATTCCCGCTCTTCATCAAGCCCGCCGCCGAGGAAGCTTCCTACGGCATATCCTTGGACTCTTTCGTCGAGAACGACGAAGCCTTCGAGGAAAGAATTCGTTTCATTCACGAGCGAATGAATCAAGCGGCGCTAGCCGAGGAGTATATCGAAGGGCGAGAGATTTACGTGAGCTTGCTCGGCAACGACCGTTTGCGAGTGTTTCCCTTCCGCGAGGTGATCTTTACCGAGTTCCCCGAAGACCAGCCGAAGTTTTCCACCTTTAAAGCCAAATGGGACGATGCCTATCGCAAGCGCTGGGGCATTCAGAATGTCTTCGCCGAACCGTTCGCCAACGGCACCAGCCAGCGGATTGTAAAAATCTGCAAGGCGGTTTACCGCGCGCTGCGCATCCGGGGCTATGGCCGAATGGACTTGCGGGTCACGCCGGAGGGAGAAGTCGTCATTTTGGAAGCCAACCCCAATCCCAACCTGGAGCGCGACGACGAGTTCGCCCAGTCGGCGATGAAAGCCGGCTTCACCTACGAGCGGCTGATTCAACGCATTCTGCGCTTGGCGTTGTCGAAATAATTTTGCACCTCGATCGAATGGAATTCAAAACTCCCGACATCAAAATTCAACCGGGCGAATTACCGCCGGCTTGGGACCGCCGCGTGCTCTTTTTCTCCAACATCCACTCGATCTTCTACGGTAATGTCGAGGAGACCCGGCAATTGCTCGGCGAAATCTCCGGCGCTGACTCCTACGGCGGACGGGTCATGCCGATTCTCGATCTGCTCTTCCGGCGCCAGCCCAATTTGATGCTGCTCGAAGTCGCCCCCCGAGAAAGCCTGTTGCAGTACTTCAAGCGGGAGCTTGGCCTGTCCTTGCCCGATTATGAAATACTAAATTTGACCGATTACGACAAACTCGCCGCGGACTCGGCGCGCGACGATCGACTCTTCGCGCAATTGCGCGAACATCCCGCGGAATGGGTCGACGGCTTCGTCACCGATGCCAAGCTGGCGAAAATCGCCGAGCTGTTGGGGAAAAAAACTGTCAGCACTCTGGACGGCAGCAAGAACGGCAACAACAAGTATCTTATCTACCGCCATCAAGTCGAGCAAAAGCTGCCCGCCTTTGATACTCTGATCGCGTCCGATCATGCTGAGGCGCGCAAAGCGCTTGGCGACCTGCGCGCGATGGGCTACCGCAAAGCGGTCGTTAAAGCCCAGATCGGTGCTTCAGGCTACGGCATGCTCATCGTCAACTTCGACAGTTCAGAGTTACCCGCGGCGCCTGATTTTCTTTTCTTCGAAGGACCCTGCATGGTGCAAGGTTGGATCGAGGACGGCGTCCTCGGCATACGCAAGATCGCCTCGCCCAGCGTCCAACTATTCGTCAACGACGACATGGTTTTTCTCTACGACATGACCGAACAGATCCTGAGCGAGCAAAGCGTGCACCAAGGCAACATGTCACCGCCGCCCGTGGCTGAAGAACATCCCGATATCGGGCGCGAACTGTGGCGCCAGGCCGGCATCGCCGGCGCCTGGCTGCACCAGCAGGGCTACCGCGGCACCGGCAGCGTAGACTTTTTAATCGTCGAACGAAGCGGCAGGTTGGAAACGATTATCTGTGAGATCAACGCGCGCGTGACCGGCGCCACCTATCCGGCTTTTCTCGCCAGCTATTTCAAGCCCAAAGGGGATTGGCTTATGCGAAATATCGGCTTTCGCAAGCCGTTGGATGGAACCGACCTCATCGCCCTGATGGACCGCGCCGGTGTGTTGTATCGACGGGGCGCGAACCGGGGAATCATTCCGTTCAATTTCAACACCGACGCCGACGGCCAAGTGCTCAAGGGACAGTTCGTCTGCCTCGGCAGCAATATCGACGACTGCGCGGCCCTGATCAATCGTGCCTGGTCCAAATTGCCTGTGGAGTGGAGATATGACCGCGACTGAAGAAACCTCTGCGCTGCGCCAGCGCCTCGTACAACTGACCAGGGATATGATTCTTATCCCGAGCACCGTCGACCGCCCGGAAGAGATCGAACGCTGCATGGAATTCGTCATTCATCATGCCGAGACTTCCGAGCATGTCACGGTGCACCGCTACCGCGAGGGCGGCGACCCCTCCACCGTCTTTCTCCCGAAGAACGCGGCAACGCCGATGGTACTGCTGTTGGCCCATCTCGACGTGGTCTCCTTGCCGCCCGGCACGGACTACCACTCCACGCTGCGCGACGGCAGAATTTTCGGCCCGGGCTCGGGAGATATGAAGGGCGAGCTGGCGATACTGCTGGAAGTTTTTCGCGTCATTCACGAACGCCATCCCGGTGCGTCGTTGGGTCTGGCGGTAACCTCCGACGAAGAACGGGGCGGCGCTCACGGTACGCGCTATCTTTTCGAGCAGGTCGGCCTTCGCTGCGGTACCGCCATCATTCCTGACTCCGGCTCACTGAACGAGATCGCCGTGGAGGAGAAAGGTACGCTGCGTATAAAGATTCTTGCGCGCGGCACGGCCGGTCACGGCAGCCGGCCCTGGCTGGCGGATAATGCTTGTGAACGGATGATCGGCACGCTCGGCAGGATTCGCGCCCACTTTGACACTTTCAAAGACAACGAAAAACACTGGTACCCGACCTGTGCCGTAACGGTCTGGGAAACACCCAATCGCGTGCCCAACCGGATACCCGCTTCCGCAACGGTCACCCTTGATGTGCGCTTCCCCCCACCGCATACCGTTGCCCAGATGTCATCGAGCATCAGGGCGTTGTTGGACGAGCAGCTGGAGACGCAAGTGCTGCTGGCCACCGAGGCGACTTCCATGGCATCGGACCCACTCTATCTAAAAGTCTCCGAAGAGATCACCGGCCGGCCGGCGCGTTTGATCAGCGAGCATGGCGGCAGCGACGCTCGCTATATCGCGCAATACGGCATTCCTGTAATCATGACTCGTCCTTACGTCGGCCGGCTACACGCGTATGAAGAATGGGTGGACATCGCTTCCATGGAAACTCTTTACCGGATCTATGAGCGCTACATCGAAAAAAAATTGGGTTTCATCGACTGATCACCAGCGTTCCCGCGTCCTCGCGGCGACTGCTCATGCCGGTCTATGCTTTCCGCGCCTGGTATTGATCCGATTTCTCATCGTTCTGGCTTGCATCTCGGCTAAGCCGCTATTTGCTTATGACGCGCCGATGCGAGTCTTCATCCTCGACAGCGCCGCGCTCATTCTCGCCAAGCAAACGATTCACAGCGGCGATATTTCCCTCGCGCCGGCGCTCGCAAGGCTACGACGTGACGCCGATCGCGCTCTGGAAAACCCAATCGACCCAGTCGCGAATAAAACATTCAGCCCGCCGAGCGGCGATAAGCACGACTACATGAGTATTGCGCCCTATTGGTGGCCGAATCCGCGCACGTCGGATGGCCTGCCTTACATTCGCCGCGACGGTGAAGTGAACCCCGAGCGGGATCGGATTTCGGATCGTAAGCACCTCGACACCATGGTCCAAGCCGTCAAGACTCTGGCCCTCGCCTACTTTTTTACCGACGGCGAAAAATACGCAAAGCGCGCCACCAAACTACTACGCGCCTGGTTCATCGACGACACTACCAAGATGAATCCACATCTTCGCTTCGCTCAGGCAGTGCCCGGGCGAAACCAAATTCGCGGCACGGGAATCATCGAAACCCATAATTTGCCAGAGCTGATCGATGCCGTCGGCCTACTGGGTTCTTCGCCCGTGTGGAGCAAAAATGAGCACGCTCGATTGCAAAACTGGTTTGGCGATTATCTCAATTGGCTAACCAAGAGTCCCGAGGGAAAAGCTGAGACGAAAGCGCAAAACAACCACGGTAGCTGGTACGACACCCAAATCGCTTCATATGCGCTCTTCGTCGGCCGGGACGAATTGGCCAAGCGGGTACTTGGAAATTTCGCCGTCAAGCGGATTGTTAGGCAACTCGGAATCGACGGCAGCCAGCCTCAAGAGCTCGCGCGCACGCGATCCTGGCACTACGCGATTTTCAATCTCGCAGCGATGTTTAACGCCGCAGCGATCGCTGACCGGCTGGGAATCGACCTGTGGAATTACCAGAGCACCGACCAACGCAGCATTCGCAAAGCGCTGGATTGGCTGGCGTCCTATGCGGCTGGAGAAAGAACCTGGACCTATAAACAGCTATCGCCGATTCAGCCGGAGAAACTCGCGCCGCTCTTGCGCCGCGCAACGCTTCGCTATCGCGAGCCGGCTTACGAGAAAGCGCTGCTCAAACTACCGAATCTCAAGCGCGATGAGCGTTGGCAACTTCTGCACGCAACGATACCGCCGGCAAAATGGTAAGGGCGGGTATTTAACCCGCCCTTACCAGGTTCATTTCGGACTCCTGTCCGTCACGCTTTTTGTCGCCCGCGCAAATCTTCCAGAGGCTAGTTTGATTTTGTCGGCCTGGAAGATCACTCACCGCGGAGGCACGGAATACGCCGGGGTAAAAGTTTTTAATCGAAAAATATCCGAACCCTGGCCTCTGTGGTGAATGCCTTTTTTGCGATTCTGCTGCGCTGTGAAGCGTCGCCGATTTTATTTTCGGCCGATCTTGGTGAACTCTTCGAGAAAGGTTCCCGCCTTGTAATTCGGGTTGATCTTCGGCTTGTCGCCTTTGTAGACGATGTTGAGCTCGCCCAGGTATTCTTGAATCGGCAGCGGTTTGATCGCGAACACCATCGCCGGCTCGTCGCTGGTGACATGATGCTGATGCCACACGCCCTGGCCGATGTACATCGTATCGCCCGGCTTCCATTCGATGCGCTCTTCGTCGAGCAAGCTATACCCTTGGCCGCGCAGAACGATGATAATCGCTTCGTTATGCTTGTGGGTCACTGAATGGGAATGGGGCGGATAGATATGGCAGTCCACCTCGATGATACGATTTTCGAAGCCGAGCTCCTGGGAGACCAGCGGCCCCATCCACACGCCGTTTTGCTCTTCCCACTCGACCTTGACGTCTTCGCCCTTGATCGCCTTGCGGCCGGCCTTGCGACGGGCGATGTCCGCCTTGACCCGTTCCGCCCGCGATTTGAATAGCGAGCTTTTCCCTTCGAACCACTTCTCGTTGCTGTCATGATCTGCCATGAAGTTCTTCCCTTCCTGAATTAAGCTTTACGGACGGGGGTGACGACCATCCGTGCCGATTCATTTCTGTTATATGCGCGGAATGCGTATGTCAAGAAAGGAACATTGCTGGTAGTGGATCAGACAAGACCCAAGCCAACCCTGCGCATCAACAGAGATTCCTCGCTCCGCTCGGAATGACAACTTAGCCGTCTGTCATCCCGAACAAAGAGAGTGATCTGGACCCAACCGAACCGCTACCGTATCGCATAAAAACGACGAAGAAATAAGTTAGCAAGGCGTGAGCTGTTGAGTTTAAACCGGAAAATAATCGCTAATTCATTGACTCACTGAACCCTGCCTAATTCAGCCACTCCTTCACGTCGCCTTTCATGATCACGTCAAGGATTTCCTTGCAGTCGTTGATCGCTTGATCCATCACCTTGGGTTCCTTGGCGTGAGCCACGCCCTGCTTGACCGCGCCGTGGAGCGCGCGCACGACTTCCAAGAGATGCTCATCTAATTTTCCCGTATTCGGTACTGCTTGCGGCATAACTCCTCCTTGCCTGGATTAAACGTAGCGGCGTCCTTTGAGCGGGTCGGGAACCTTCAAGCCGATCTGCTGCAGGATCGGGTTGACTTCGTTTTGATAGTCTTGCCGCGCCTGCTCGTTGGAGCGCCGCTTGAGCCCCCAGTAGCGATAGCGCTCGGAGCGCTTGGAACCGGTCCTGCCGAACATGTCCAAGGCGCGGACATACCAGTGATCGACCGCCTTCTGGGCTTTTTCCTTGCCTTCATCGCCGGACTGAATGAGTTCCACGGTCTTGTTGTAGCCGTATTCGATGTGGCCCAACTCCTCGGTCACAATGTCGGGAAGAATGCGTTGCAGCGGCAGATAGCTGCAATCATAAAACTCCTCCAACTGATAGCGGCCGATGCGGTCAATGAGGAAACCGAACACCGCGTTGTCTTCCCAGGTATTGATCACGCCGCGGAAGGCGTCGACAAAGCGCTTCTCGTTGGGCTGGCTCAACACGAACGACACATCGACGCCGATATCACCCGCAAGCCGGGCAATTTTCCTGAAGTGGTCGACTTCCTCGGCGGCCGTGCGCGCCACAATCAGTTGATCCATCTTGGTCGGCGCCGCCGGCAGCATCGTCTCCACATACAAATGCGGCCCACCGATCTCACAATCCGCTTGGATCGTCAGCACATGTCCCAAGAGCTCTTTATACTCAGGATCCATCTTGTCGAAATCTTTTAATTCAATCTTATCTGTAAACATTCTCCCCTCCTTTAGATAAACCGCAATTAAAATAATTGGATTAAATAACAGCAAGGAAAGTGCCAATGGGAATTATTCGGATATCAGCGGAAGAATCTCTGACATTTACAAAAATTTTCCGACTTTTGCGAGAATCTTCAGCGCCATTTCTTACAATTAGGAATACCGTACCGACGATTTTCGCGTTGACGCCGAAGCGAAGCATCTGCTAGCGCATGAAAACATCCATCGGAACTTTACCCGGAGGCAAGCGATGAGAAAGCTAATAACCGCACTCGGCATCGCCGTCCAACTATTCGCAAGTGGAGCCGTCCCGACGGTGGCCGCCGAGAGATGGGTCGCCGGTTATTCCTCGATCAGCGCCGCCTAATGGACGATCCTCACCGCAGCGAAAACCAACTTATTCGAGAAATACGGCTTGGAGGTTTCGACGGTTTACCTGGGCGGCAGCACCCGCATCGTGCAAGTGATGATCGCGGGGGATATCCAGATCGGTTCAAATCGGCGGCTCGGCGGCGCTCTTCGGCAGGGCTGCAGGCATCGACATGGCCTATATAGCGACAACCATCAACAGCATGGCGGCACAAATCATGTCGCGCCCCGAGATCAAACAGGTCACCGATCTCAAAGGTAAGGCCATCGGCGTGACGCGACGCGGCGCGGCGCGAATACCGACTATTGGGCGCGGTTCGGCTTGACCCGTCATGGCCTGGTGCCGGACAAGGATGTGAAAATTATCTACACCGGCGGTCTGCGCGAGACTTTAACGGCGCTGCAGCAGGGGCAAATCGCCGCGGCGGCGATGGGGCTGGGGAACTCGTTCGCGAAAATGCTCGAGCGCGAGGGTTTCCACAGGCTCATCGACATTTCCAAGCTCGGCTAGGACTTTCCATTCAACGGTTTGGCGACCACGAAGAAATATCTGCAAAGCAAGCGGCCGGTCGTCGTGAGCTTGTTGAAAGCCTATCTCGAAGCGATCAAGTTAAACTTGGACAACAAACCGTTGAGCAAGAAAATATTAGCAGGGTACACCGGCGTCTCCGACGACCAGCTGCTAGACATCGCCCACGACATCTATATCTTGAAAATTCGCAGCAAAGTTCCCTATCCGGTCAACAAAGGCTGGAAAACTTTGATCGAGTTTACCGCCCGCGACAACCCCAAGGTCAGCGAAGTAAGGGCCGAAGACATTCTCGATGACAGCGTGATTAAAGAATTGGATGAGAGCGGCTTTATCAAAAGCTTGGGCTTGAAATAATAACGGTTCCTCCGGCCCGCTCGCAGCTCCCAAATTTCTAGTGTAGTGACTCACGCTGTTTGTACTTTATCGAGGACGGCCTTAGCGCGGCGATATTTAGCGATGATGTCTTCAGCTTTAGCGGTCCACGCAAAGGGTTTCGGATTGTTGTTATGATGCGCAATGTAAGCTTGGATGGCGGCGATCAAGTCTGGGACCGACTTGAATACCCCTCGTCGAATCCGTTTGTCGGTCAGATCACGGAACCAACGCTCGACCAGGTTGAGCCACGAGCTCGAAGTCGGCACAAAGTGCAGATGGAATCGGTGATGGCGTTTGAGCCAGGTTTTAACCTTGGGATGCTTATGAGTGGCGTAATTGTCCACGATCAGATGCAAGTCCAAGTGTGGCGGGGTTTGGCGATCGATCAAGTTCAAAAACTTGATCCACTCCTGATGGCGGTGGCGATCCATGCAGGTCCCAATGACACTGCCTTCGGTCATCTCCAAAGCAGCGAACAGGGTCGTGGTGCCATTGCGCTTGTAGTCGTGGGTCAAGGTTCCCAATCGTCCCTTGACCAGGGGCAATCCCGGTTGGGTTCTGTCCAACGCTTGAACCGATGTCTTCTCATCGGCGCACAGCACCAGCGCGTGTTCGGGAGGGTTAAGATACAAACCCACCACATCGATGACTTTTTCAACAAACCGTTTGTCCCGGCTGACTTTGAAGGTCTTGTACAGGTGAGGTTTAAGACCGCTGCCGTGCCACACCCGTTGCACCATCGATTTGTCGATACCCAAGGTATCGGCCAACGTGCGTACGCTCCAGTGCGTGGCGTTAGGCGGTTTAGTTTGTGTGGTCCGCTCAATAATCACAGGCGCCATCTGTTCTCGCTGGGTCGCCTTTCGGCCACCCCGCGCAAGATCCTTCTCAATTCCCGCCACGCGCTTCTCGACAAACCGTCGCCGCCAGCGCGCGACTTGCCCGCAGTCCATCCCCAATCGCGCGGCAATCGTTTTGTTTTGTTCTCCCTTTGCCGCCAGCAAGATGATCTTGGCTCGCTTCATCACGCGCACAGCTGTGCGCCGCCCGCGGGACCACATCGTCAGGATCTTATTTTCACTTTCAGTCAGCTCAATCGATTGCGCTACTCGCATGGAACTTCCCTCCCCAAGCTTGCAACACTTAGACGAGGGATAAAATACTTTAATTCAGAGACATACCACTAGATCTGTCTTACAGGGTTTGTCGAGACCGGCGCTACTCGGCATATAAATTCTGGCCGCCGAAGCCGCCGACTATGAAACCGCTGGCGAGTTGAGCTTTTTTGGACTCCTTTGCCTGCGATATTCAAAAACGGACAAAATCAACCGATTCTTTGATGCCCCGGACGGTCGAACGACGTGGAAACGATTCACAAATTCCGATTTTGCATTTCTCAAAGTTCCCATAATTCTCACAAAAAGTAGGACACCACTTCTCGGCATAATTCATGCTATTAGTTTGCCCTAACCGTTACAGATACGCAGGGAACATCATATCCATACGTCGTGCTTGACCGACCCGCGTCGCGTTAGCCACCCGCTAATTATAAAAGAGGACACGACAAGATAGATCGCACTTTCGAGAGGCACTATGAAACGGACCTTTGGCCAAATGAATTGCTTAACGAAGCTGTCAACCGCACTGGTTGCCGGGCTCATTCTATGGAATTTTCCGGCAGGCATAAGCGTTACTTGGGCGCAAAGTAACCACCTGACCGAGCTGCGCGAGCTCGAGCATGATACCTCGCCACCGCTGGAAAAGATCCCGCCCCTTCCCCCACAGGCGGGAGCACCACGGGTCGTTCCGCTGTACCGAACCCACGGAATCTTCGCGCGCCCGCAAGCTCAAACCGACCCGGTCCTCCAATCTTCCCCCTCCGGCGCCCTTACACCGAGCTCGGGAGGAAACTTTTCCGGGCTTGGAAAGGGCTTTTCCGGACCGCAAGGGAGTTTCACGGTTCAATATATTCCTCCGGATACCAATGGGGCGGTTGGAACGACCCAGTACGTGCAGTGGGTTAACGCTTCGTTCGCAGTCTTTAACAAGTCAACTGGAGAGTCAACTTACGGCCCGGCTGCGGGCAACACTTTGTGGACCGGTTTCGGCGGGCCCTGCGAGACGAATAATAGCGGCGATCCGATCGTTCAGTACGACAAGCTTGCTAATCGCTGGGTGCTGATGCAGCCGGTATTCAAGGCCCCTTACTACATCTGTGTGGCCGTTTCGACAACTTCGGACGCCAACGGCAGCTATGATCGCTACGCCTTTCCGGTGCCGAACCGACTGTTTCCTGACTATCCAAAACTAGGCGTTTGGTCCGACGGCTACTACCTGACTTACAACCAATTTAAGGGGAATATATTTAAAGGCGCGGCAGCCTGCGTCTTGGACCGCAACAACATGCTTCTTGGCAACGCAGCTACGATGCAATGTGGCACGATCGGTAGCAACTATGGCAGTCTTCTGCCGGCGGACCTTGACGGCGGCACGCCACCTCCCGCCGGTTCGCCAGGATATTTTCTAAATTATAACAGCAATCTTGCCTCTCTTTCTCTCTGGAATCTGTCGGTGAACTGGAACAATCCCAACAACTCCAGCCTGACCGGACCGACGAATCTCCTGGTGGCAGCTTTCAGCGAGGCCTGTGGCGGCGGCGCTTGCATCCCGCAAGCGGGGACGTCACAAAAACTTGATTCTCTCGGTGAACGGTTGATGTACCGCTTGGCGTATCGCAATTTCGGCGACCACGAGTCCATGGTCGTGAGCCATTCCGTCGATACCGGCACGGGGAGCGGTAACACAGGTACCCGGTGGTACGAACTGCGAAAAACCGGCGGCGGTTCTTTCGGGCTGTTTCAACAAGGGACCTATGCTCCGGATTCCGACTACCGCTGGATGGGTAGCATTGCCATGGACAAGTTCGGCAATATTGGCTTGGGCTACAGCGTTTCGAGCAGCACCACGAGTCCGACGATTCGTTACACCGGACGTCTGCCCACCGATCCTCCAGGCTCAATGCAAGCTGAAAACGATCTTTTGACGGGTATCGGTCACGGCTCGCAAACGAGCTACGCCCGGTGGGGTGACTACAGCAGCATGACGATCGACCCCGTAGACGATTGCACGTTTTGGTTCACGACCGAATATCAGTCAGTCAACGGCAATGCGTGGAGCACGCGCATCGCCTCTTTCCGTTTCCCTTCTTGCGGCGGCGCCGTCGCGATATCCTCCGTCAGCCTCAACCCGACCAGCGTGGTCGGCGGTAGTTCGTCGACGGGCACAGTCACGCTCAGCGGTGCGCCTGCGGCAGACACGGTCATTTCACTTTCCAGCAGCAACGCTTCAGTAGCCCAGGTTCCCTCGAGCGTGACCGTCGCGGCCGGAGCTACGAGCGCGGACTTCAACGTCACCACCAGCCCGGTCACGACGACGACCGGAGTCAATATCACAGCCAGCTACGGCAGCTCGACGCCGAGCGCGACACTCACCGTAACCCCGCCGCTGACAGCATCCTCGGTAAGCCTTAATCCCACCAGCGTGGTCGGCGGTAATTCGTCGACTGGAACAGTGACACTCAGCGGTCTGGCTCCGGCCGGCGGTGCCAACGTTACGCTTTCCAGCAGTAATACCTCGGTGGCACAGGTTCCATCGAGCGTGACCGTCGCCTCCGGTGCCACGAGTGCAACCTTTAACGTCACGACCAGCACGGTGGCGACAACTACGGGAGTCAACATCACGGCCAACTACGGCGGCACGTCGCCGAGCGCAACTTTAACCGTGAACCCGGTGCCCGCGGGCGACTTTTCGATCTCGGTTTCGCCGGGAAATCGAACGGTCAAAGCCGGCAACAGCGCAAGCTATTCGATCACGGTGACTTCAACGGGGGGTTATGCCGGACGAGTCAATTTGGACGTAAGTGGACTGCCCAATAACGCCAGCGCGAGCGTTAGCCCGACATCTATTACCAACGGTTCCGGCGTCGCCAGTCTAACGGTGTCGACCACATCGACCACATCGAAAGGTTCCTACACGCTGACCATTAAAGGGATCGATAGCACCGGGAGTCCAAGCCACTCGACAACGACGGGCTTGAAAGTTCGATAGGAGAAAAACTCGGGCGCCCTGCATGCACATGCGCAATGCCTGGCAACAGAGCGCCCGATACATTCCCCCGCTACTTCATTGATACAAAAGCGCCGGCTCACGTTCTTCGAGCCACGCTGACTCCTCGGGCGCGGCAAGCTTTTCAAGATCGGCCGGTACTGCCGCGGGAGCGTCAACCCATTTGCGCAAAAGTTCGCCGCCGTTGATCAAATCGATCGCCAGCCGGTCGCTTTCGTACTCATAAGTGAAACTGCGCCAGAGATCGTAATCGGGGCGAAGCATTCTCAACGCCTTAAGAGCCAGTGCCATGAGACGCCATGGCCGAAACTTGTCGTGATCGTAGGCTGGATCGTCGACGTGGATTTGGATTCCCGCGCAGAGCTTGCCGGCGTGCTTGTTAAACGTCGGCTCGAACCAGCACTCGCGCAGGCGGCAGCCCCGAAGCCACTCCGGCGCAAGCATTTCCATTTTAGCAAGCAGTTCGCGCGGCTTGAGATCGGGCGCGCCGAAGAGCTCCAACGGCCGAGTGGTGCCGCGGCCTTCGGAGAGCGTCGTGCCTTCGAGCATCACCGTTCCGGCGTAGCAGCGGGCCATCGATAGATCCGCCGCGTTCGGACTGGGATTCACCCAGCTTCGCTCGCCCAATGGCCAGCCGTAGCCCGGCGCAGTGGTTGGTCTCCACCCTTCCATCGCCACGACCTCGCAGCCAATATCCAGATTCAACTTACGCACGAACCACTGCGCCAGTTCGCCTAGTGTGAGTCCGTGGCGCATCGGCAGAGGCCCTGCGCCGACAAAGCTCTCCCATCCCGGGCGAAGCTGAAGTCCTTCCACCGGCCGGCCGGCGGGATTGGGCCGGTCGAATACCCAGACCGCCTTTTTGTGCTGTGCCGCCGCTTCGAGTACATAACGCAGCGTCGTCATAAACGTGTAAACGCGGCATCCTATGTCCTGCAGATCGATCAGCAAGACGTCGAAGGTGTCCATCATAGCCGCCGTCGGCCGCCTCACCTCGCCATAAAGGCTGAAGACCGGGATGCCGTGCACCGGATCATGAAAATCCGGCGACTCGATCATGTTGTCCTGCTTGTCGCCGCGCAGCCCATGCTGCGGCCCGAACGCGGCAGCGAGCTTGATATCCCTCAAAGCCGCCAGAGCGTCGAGAGAGTGCACCAAATCACGGGTTACCGAAGCGGGATGAGCGAGTAACGCGATGCGCTTCCCGGCCAAGGATTTTCGCAGCGTCGGGTCCTCGAGGAAACGGTCGATGCCGAACTTCATGGCTTGGCAGTATAAGCGATAGCGTCGCGGCCGGCCACCGAAGATTGGATTTCCAGGACAAAATTATCGGTATGATGAAAATCGGGCTTGCCAGGGGGATGCTTGAGCGCCCAGTAAGAAAGCCCACCGTCGCTGTCTTCGATGACCGCGGCAAGCCCAAGCCGGAGCGGGCCACCGGATTTTAGCGACGGTAGACTGCCCAGGGGTAACGCCGCGCTCAACTCCAACTTCGCCGCTCCTTTTACCACGGCAATCTTCGGATCGAGATCGTCATCGTCAATCGGCCCGCCAATGCGGTAAGCGCGAAAGGCATACGCCGCCCATTGGCCCGAAGGAGAAAAGTTAAACTCGTAATATTCCGAATGTCCTGCGACGCCCAGAAACGCCTCAAAGCAAGTGTGCTCCCAGAGCCGATCCGCCCGTCGTGGCCACTGAAGTTCAGGAATTTGCAGACGGGAAAGGTCTCCCTTTAAAGCATACCTTAGAGAAAGCGTATCTCTGTTTATTCCGATCTCCTGCGACTCAATTTCTATTCCATAAAGACAAGCGGTCGCCGCGTGGCAGTTAAGATTAACAACAAACAAATGGCCGTCCGTGTTAATTCGTCGGTCTTGTAACATCAGTTTATCGACGCATTCAGGTCCGGATTTTATCCTTCGCGACCATCTGCCGAAATACACTGCTCAAATCGCAACATTCATTACCATGAATAACAGCTCCGCCGATTCCTTCGCAACAAATCAATGACTCGCAGCCTTGACAGCCGGATGGCCGGTCAATAGAACCGAATCAACTATCAAACCCGGCCCAAGGAGCAATCATGGCGACATCCAAGACTGATATTCCCGCTTTCGATTCCAGCAATCTCAAGGAGCTCAAGCAAAAACTCGTCGACGGCTGCCATATACTCGACCGCGAAGGCATCACCGATAGCTTCGGCCACGTAAGCGTCCGCATTCCCGGCGCCGACGCGTTTATCACTATAGCCGGGGTCAGCCCGGGCTGCGCGACGTTGAAGCGAATCATTATGCTCGACCTCGACGGCCATTACCTTGGCGGCGACAAAGCCTCGCCCTTCGAGTGGCCTATCCACGCCCGGGTCCTGCGCGCGCGCCCCGAAGTCATGAGCGTGTGCCACACCCACTCGCGCTGGAGCGCGCTGTTCAGCGTGATCAAGGGCGGACTCCGGCCGATTCACATGTACGCAAAATTTCTCCCGCCCGAAGGCCCGCCGGTCTATCCGGCCGCCGGCCTAATCGGTACCGTCGAGCGCGGCGAGGCGTTGGCCGAAACCTTGAAAGACAGCAACGCGGTCCTGCTGCGCGCCCACGGCGACGCCGTGGTGGGGACGACGCTCGAACAGGCGATCCAGCGCACCATCCAGCTCGCCTTTCTCGGCCAGCTCGCGCATATGGCCGTCGCCCATGGCGAGCCGCTTTACATGAGCGAGGAGGAGCTGGCGACCTTCTCCTCCGAACCGGCGTTCCCGGCACGCCCATGGGAATATTATTTGAGCCGGATTCGCGAGCGGCGCTCTGCTTGACAGCTATGCAAGCGACGCATAGATTCGCGAAACGGAATACTTCATCGTTCAATTGAGTGACTAAGGAGCGTTCATGGCTGCCAAACAGGACGTGCCTAAAATCGACTCGTCCGAGCTCAAAGAATTGACCGAAAAGTTACTGACCGCCTGTCACATCCTCGATCACGAGGGCGTGACCGACGGCTATGGCCACATCAGCGCGCGCGTGCCCAACGCCGACGCGTTTATCACCATCGCCAACGTCAGCCCCGGCTGCGTCACCCGCGATCGTTTGATCATGCAGGATCTCGACGGTAACTACCTGGACGGCGCCAAAACGCCCCCCAACGAATGGCCGATCCATTCGTGCATCTTGAGGGCGCGCCCGGAAATCGACAGTGTCGCGCATACCCATTCGAAGTGGAGCACGATCTTCAGCGTCCTGCCGATCAAGCTGAAACCGATGCACCACTACGGCAAGTTTCTCTCCGCCGACGGCCCGCCGGTGTACGAAGGCATCGGCCTGGTGCGCACGGTGGAGCGCGGCAACGAGCTGGCGGCCGCCCTCGGGGATGGGCCGGTCGTTTTGATGCGCGCCCATGGCGACGCCGTGGTCGGCGAGAGCATCGAGCAAGTTATCGAACGGACGACACGCCTCGCCATGCTCGGCGAGTGGAATCACCTGGCGCTGCTGCACGGCGAGCCGAGATACCTGACGGCGGAGGAGTTGGCAGTCTACAACGCGGATCAGCGCTTCCCGATGCGCGGCTGGGAGTATTTCGTCAGCCGGCTGAGCGGAAAGAAATAAACTGGAGTGGTGGAGCACTGGAGCGTGGTAACCCATCACTCCACCACTCCATGGCGCCGGTCGAGAATTTGATCCATTCAGGAGGAAAAGAACATGGCCACTTCTCAGGAATTCGTAACCCAGCTCAAAAAAGACATCCAGGCCTTTCCCAAGATCCGCATCAAGCATCCGTTCCTGAAAGCGGTGTGCAACGGCACGGCGACCTTGGATCAGATTCGCACCTGGACGATTCAAGATTATCAGTTTCGCGCCGCTGTGCCGCGCATCGCGATGCTGCGCTATCTGGCGTGCAACGATCCTGAGATCGCGCAAAAGCTCTGGGGTGTCGTCGAAGAAGAGACTCGCGGCATGGACACCGGCAGCGCCGGCCATAACGAACTGGCAATCCGCTTCGCCGAGTCCATCGGACTCAGCCGCAGCCAGCTTGAGAATACCGAGCTGCTGCCGTCGACCGCGGCGCATCTTTACTACGTCGAGCTGATCATTCACACCCTGCCCTGGTTTGTCGTCATGTCGATCCAGATCGGTGCCGAAGGCACTTTCGGCCCGGCGGCCGCAGCCCTCGGCAACGGATTCATCGAAAAGTACAACATGAAGCCTGAGGACGTGCGCTTTTTCACCGTCCACTCCGAAGCGGATGAAGAGCACGGCAGCCTTGCCGAGGAAATCGCCGTGCGTTACCTCCACGCGCCGCATCTTCAGGAATTGACGCGCAAGCATAATTTCCGCCGCATGGAATTGCTTTACGACATCTGGTCGGTTGCGGGATATTAAGAGATGGCGAAACTCACTTTAGGGTTCATCTCGGCGTTCAACGAGCGCGTCGAGCCTCTGATGAACGGCACCGTGCAGGCGGAAGGCATCGAGCTGATCCCGTCCTACTCCCACCCCGCCGAAACCTTTTGGCGACAGCTCAAGTTCGGCGAGTTCGAGGTGGCGGAGATGTCGATGTCGTCGTATTTGATCGCCAAGGCGCACGGCCATGACATGATTGCGCTGCCGGTGTTTCCGAGCCGACGCTTGTTTCAAACCGAGCTGACTTATCATGTCGATTCCGGCATCACCAAACCGGAAGATCTCGCCGGCAAAAAGTTGGGTGTGGCGGAATATCAGCAAACTGCCGCGTTGTGGATTCGCGGCATTCTCGAGCACGACTTCGGCGTGTCTCAGTACAAGATTCACTGGTACATGGAACGCAGCGAAGAAATGAGCCACGGCGGAGCCACCGGTTTCAAGCCGCCCGCGAGCATTTCGTTCAATCGGATCGCGCCGAACAAGAGCCTGGCCTCGACCCTGCTCGACAATGAACTGGACGTCGCCCACGTCGCCAGCCCCTTTGCGCTCCAAGCGAACGCCCTGGATCGCTCAAGCCGTATCACCGGCACAGGCAACTGGAGCAAAGTGCGGCCGCTGTTTCCCGACCGCATGGCCGAAGGCGCGCGCTTTTACAAACGGCATGGTTTTCTGCCGGTCAACCACGCCTACATCATTCGCGGTGATATCTATAAGAAGCATCCCTGGGTGGCGTTCAATCTTTACGCCGGTTTCGTCAAAGCCAAAGCGCTCGCCCGCGAGAAAATGCTGGAGCGAATCCCGACCGCGCTTTTCTTTGGTCCGGAATATGCGGCGATGACTCGAGAGATGATCGGCGACGACCCGTTTCCCTTCGGCCTCAAGGCGAACAAGGCGATGCTCAAAACCATCATCGACTACTCCCACGAGCAAGGACTCACGCCGCGCAAAATGCAGGTTGAGGAGCTTTTCGCGGAAAGCACGCTGGGATTGTGACGACGCCGCGACATCGCACCAAAGAGGCGGAATTAAGATGCCTGAACTCACGCTAAGCTTTGTTTCCAATTACAATGAGCGGGTCGAGCCGCTGATGAACGGGACGGTCAAGGCTGACAGCGTCGAGATCATCCCGACCTACTCCCATCCCTCCGAGACCTTCTGGCGCCAGCTCAAGTTCCAGGAATTCGAAGTCGCGGAAATGTCGATGTCGTCGTTTTTGATCGCGCGCGCACACGGCATCGACATGATCGCGCTACCGGTGTTTCCGAGCCGCCGTTTTTTCCACGCCGAGCAATCCTATCACGTCGATTCCGGGATCAAGGGACCGGGGGACCTAAACGGCAAACGCATCGGGGTCGGCGAGTATCAGCAGACCGCCGCATTATGGGCGCGCGGCGTCTTGGAGCATGACTTCGGCGTGTCTCAATATAAAGTCCATTGGTACATGGAGCGCACAGACGAATTGAGCCACGGCGGCGCCACCGGTTTTTCACCGCCGCCGGGGATTTCGTTTCAACGCATTCCGCCGGACAAAAGCATGGCGACCATGCTGGTGAACAATGAAATCGACGTGGCGCCCATCGCCGGGCACCTGTCGCGCGTCGTCAATGTCATTGACCGATCGACCCATCTTCGCGGCGCAGAAGGCGACTGGTCGAAGGTCAAGCCGCTGTTTCCCGATGAGATCGCCGAAGCCAAACGCTTCGTAGCCGAACATGGTTTCGTGCCGGTCAATCACACCTACATCATCCGCGGCGACGTGTATCGGGAGAACCCCGGGATTGCGGTAAAATTATACGAGGCTTTCGCCGAAGCGAAAGCGCAGGCGGCAGCAACCCTGCTCGAGCGTGCGCCCGCGGCCCTCGTTTTCGGCGCCGAATATCTCGCGATGACAAAAACGATACTCGGCGAGGACCCGTTTCCGTACGGCATTAAAGCCAACCGGACAATGCTCGAAACCATTATCAATTTTTCCCACGAGCAGGGGCTTACATCGCGCAAAATGAGAGTCGATGAGCTATTCGCCGAGGAAACGCTGAACACGTGAACCGGGAGCGCGGCGTGCCGTGCCCCCGGGCCGAAGAACGACAAAGCAAGACCGGAGGAGCAAGACCAGATGTCCAAAATCAGATTGAGCTTCATTTCCGCTTTCAACGAACGGGTCGACCCATTGATGAAGGGACAAGTCCAGGCCGAAGGCATTGAAATCGTGCCGACCTACTCCCATCCCTCCGAGACCTTCTGGCGCCAGCTCAAGTTCCAGGAATTCGAAGTCGGCGAGATGTCGATGTCCTCCTACCTGATCGCCCGCGAACGGGGTTTCGACATGATCGCCTTACCCGTTTTTCCGAGCCGGCGGCTTTTTCACACCGAGCTTTCTTACCACACCGACTCGGGAATCACGAAGCCGGAAGATCTCGCCGGCAAACGCATCGGCATCGGCGAATACCAGCAGACCGCGGCACTTTGGCAGCGAGGCATTCTTGAGCATGATTTCGACGTTTCCCAGTATAAAGTCCATTGGTACATGGAGCGCACGGAGGAACTGAGCCATGGCGGAGCTACCGGTTTTATGCCGCCGCCGGGCATTTCGTTTCAAAGAATCCCGCCGGACAAGAGCATGGCTTCCATGCTGGTCAATCATGAATTGGACGTTGCCGGTATCAACAGTCCGTGGAAGAACATGCCTAACGTCATCGGCCGTTCGTTTCGCATTCCAGGCTTGGAGGGCGACTGGAGCAAGGTAAAACTGCTTTTTTCCGACCGCATGGCCGAAGGCAAACGCTTTTTCCAGAAGTGGGGCTTTTTGCCGGTCAACCACGCGTACACGATCCGCGGCGACATCTATAAAAAATATCCCTGGGTCGCCTTCAACCTTTACGCGGCTTTCGTCAAAGCCAAGGCGGCGTTTAACGCAAAACTCCTTGACAGTATCCCGTCCGGACTGTTTTTTGGCAAAGAATACCTGGCGATGACTCAGGAGATCTTCGGCGCCGACCCCTATCCCTACGGCGTCAAAGCCAACAGAAAGATGCTCGAAACCCTCATGGACTTTTCCCATGAACAAGGGCTTACAAGTAAGAAAGCACAAATTGAAGAATTGTTTGCTAAAAGCACGTTAGATCTATAAAAAGAAAAGAAAAACCTCAGGAGGAAGCAAATTGGCAAAAAATCGAATGAAGACCATCGCCCTTCTTATCTTGAGTCTTCTGTTAGGTTGCGTCGCGCGCGGAGATGCCGCCGCCGCTAGGACGATCACCTTTGCCTACAACACACCGACTCTAAGCGGCACCTTGCCAATCGTGGTGGCGCAGGACTTCGGCTTCTTCGCCAAGGAGGGATTGGAAGTAAGAACGGTTTTTATTCGAGGCGGTCCGACCGCCATGGCGGCACTCCTCGGCGGCGGCGTGGACTACACCTTCGTCGCCGGAGTCGCCTCGGTCCGCGCGATCGCCAAAAACGCGCCGATGCAAATCATCAGCGGTATCCAACCGTATATGGACTATACGCTGATTGCCGCTAAGGGCATCAACGGCGTCAATGATCTCAAAGGTAAAATCGTCGGCGTCACCGGGCCCGGGGGCGTGTCGGAGTTTGCCGCGGTTGAAGGTCTGGCCAAAAAAGGCTTGGTGCGTGACCGGGATTATAAAATCCTCTACGGCGTGGGCAATAGCCCAGCCCGTGCCCAAGCCCTCGAGAGCGGAAAGATTCAGGCTTCACCATTTTCTTTTTTGGAGAAACTAAAGCTCGAGAAAAAAGGCTTCATGCCGCTCTTCGATATCGGCGAAGTGATCCCGGGCTTTCCCTTCGTCGTGATCGTTTCGACGAATCAAACGATTGAAAGGGAACCGCAAGAAATTGTCGCACTGTTGCGTGCGATCAACCGGGGTCTGGACTTTCTTAAGAAGAACCGGGGTCAAGTCGCCGACGCGGTCATTAGGAAAAACAAATTCGGCGACCCAGCTACGGTGCGCCAAGTGATCAACCGATTTGCCGACAAGTACTCGATCGCCATCGACAGGCAGGATATCGAGGCGCTCATCGCCGCCACGCACATCGAGGCGGAGGCGAAAAAGCTCGGCGGCCCGGAGAAATTCTTTACCCGGCAATTCTTAATCAAGGCTAGCGAACAAAACAAGTAAGGACAGTCACGGCTCTAGAGTTTTCGCTCCTTTCCCACGAGACGCTAGACTCTAGACGAGTTCCACGACCAGGATAATTGACTATGGCACAAGATCTCGACCTGACCCTCATGCTCGCCGACTATCATCGCACCCGCCCTTTGCTTAACGGCGAGGTCACGGCCAAGGGAATCCATCTTCAGCCCCGCCGCGCCGAGACCGGGGAAGCTTGCATGCGGCCGGTCTACGAGGAATTCGACATCGCCGAGATGTCGCTCTCCTGGTACATGATGGCGCGCTGCCGAAACGAGCCGGTGATCGCCCTGCCGATCTTTCCCCTGCGCATGCAGATCCATCCGTATATTTTTTGTTCACCCGCTTCGGGCATCGAGAAGCCGGAGGACCTGAAGGGCAAAAAGATCGGCATGGACGAATACCGCTTGACGGTCGGCCTGTGGGCCAGAGGGATTCTACAGGAGCATTACGGCCTACGCCCCGAAGAATGCGAATGGTTCACTTCCGATCCCGAACGCGCCGGCTACCAGCCGCCCGAGAACGTAAAAATCACTGTGGTGGACGAGCCGACCGAGGCCCTGCTGTTGCGCGGCGAGATCGACGCCCTCATCCCGCCCAACATCGTGCCGTCGTTTCGCGCCAAGGATCCGCGCATTCGCCGCGTCTTCAAAGACATTCGCTCGACCGTGAACGAATATTATCAAAAGAGCAAAATCTTTCCGATTACCCACACTCTGGTCGTGCGCCAGTCGCTGTTCGACCAGCATCCTTGGTTGGCTTCCAGCCTGTTGAACGCCTTCACCGAGGCGGAAGAGCGCTGCCGAAAATCCTACGAATACGCCAAGCGCTCGGCGTTTCCTTCGGCGGTTTTGATCTTGGAAGAAGAGGAAGAGCGCTTTGGCACAAACCCCTGGGGCCACGGACTCACGCCGGAAAATCAAGTGGTGCTGGAAAAATTCGTCCAGTACGCGCACGAGCAAGGCTACATTCCCTATCGTGCGCCGCTCAGCGATTTGTTTGCTCCCGTAGGGAACTAATGTTTCACGATCTAAAAACCGTCATTAACCCACGAGCGGGTTCACTACATTAAGGTTGGGGAAGCGACCGAAGTCACGATCCGAGGTCCACAGCTCGCGCACGCCATGATCCCGGCAGATGGCTGCGACCCGTGCGTCGTGAACTTGCGGCCCACTGATCCGGCCTTGCTCCAGCGCTGAGCGAAGTTCCGGCCAATAACCTTCAGTTTCCGCGAGAACCACCAAGTTTGGCGACTCAAACCAGGCTTCCACCTGATCGATGGCTGCGGCAAGCGGTGTCGGCGGAGCATAAATCCGCGGATGAGTTACAATCGCCAGGAATTCGTGAATACATGGCCAAGGAATCGCCCACGGGGACCGACCCTCTGCGAGTCCAGCGATTTTCATGAGAGCGCCATCGTGCCAAGGGGAATCCGCCCGATGAGCGTAAACCAGGATATTGGTATCGACGGCAATCATCCGCCCCTTCCCTGGTAAATGGTCTCGCGGATTCTCTCCCAGGTCGCATCTTCCACGCCGGGCTGAATCCCCTTCCCTTTAAACGCGGCCTTCCGCAAACGAAACGCGCTTCGGCTCTTTCGTTCGGCAACGACTTTTCTCAGCCCCTGCTCAACGAACGCTCGGACCGTGGTTCCTTCCTTGGCTGCGAGCTTCTTAGCTTCATCCAGAAGAGAATCAGATATCTCTATGGTTGTCTTCATATGGTTATATGTATCATAACAACCATCTATATTTCAACGACCTTTGGCTCACTGGCGCTCTGCGTAGGCGAATGCAATGAATCGAAAACAAAGCCGTACGCCGCGTTACCCGGCGCTCGGCTCTAAGAATCATACAATGAATACTGTCTTGAGCGATTTAGGATTGCAGTGATCGGATGGGTTTTGACCACAATCCGGCACGGAACGATCGGTGCTGACAGAGAGGGTCAGGCGCATGCGGATCAAAACCCGATCGACTCAAGCCTTGGGTGAAGCGAAAGCGTTTCTCGGGAAAGTTTTTCTCTGATGATTTTATGCAATCGAGACGACGCAAATTGATGAGCTAAAATATCCGCCATTCAGGACCCACAAAACGCCCTCCTTTCCCTCTGTGAATCGAGAACATTTACCTTAGGATGGAATCGTGCGACGCTTCAGTTTCATATGACGATGGTAAGGTAGCGGAGAATTCAAAGTAATTGCAAAAGTCGCCAAACCGGGTCTTTGCGCGTTCAGCGCGTGCGAAGATTCGGCAGCTCCGTGACCAGTTTCGAGTGGTCACCGCTCTCCTCTCCACTTGTTGATGGCTTAAACAACACGGTCCCAGGCTGTGTACAACCTACTCGTTTCTTGCGCAGCCGCATAATTGAGAAAATCTAACTTGATGATCAGAGGCTCGCGGTGATGGCACCGAAAATCAGAATCATCACCAAGCCGGACCAGGCGAATAAACCGGCTCTCCGAGAGGTCGAAGCCGAATCCTGAGGCATGCCTTTGCCTTTTCCTTCATCTTTCTTTTTCCATTTACCGCTTCAACATGCCCAACTTCTCCATCGCGTCACGCACCAGCTTCACTTCGCCCTCCGGCACCGGCACCTGTGGCGCACGCACGACAAAGTTGTCCATCAATCCGGCGAAATAAGCCGCGACCTTGTAGCGGCTGTGCTTGTAGACGTTGGGCGCCTTGTACACCGCGGCTTCGAGCTCCCAGTTGATCTGATGCAGCTTGCGCGCCTCGTCCAGGTCGCCGTCCATGACGGCTTTGAACAGATTGCAGCAAAACTCCGGGGCAAAGTTGGCAAAGCCGGTGAGCGCCCCGTCGGCGCCGGTGACGAAATGTTGGAACAGCGAGGAAGTCGCAAGCACCGAGACATGGCGCGGCAACTCGCGCATGCCGCGCAGCACCTGCTCGTAGCGGCGGATGTTGGCGCCGCTGGCCACTTTGATGGCGACCACCGAGTCCACGGCTCGGGCGATGCGCACCGCGGTGTCCGGCGAATAGCCGGAGGCTACCGCCGCCGGATAGTGAAAAATCGTGATCGGGATCTCCACCGCCTTGGCGATATCGTGAAAATATTGAATGGCGAATTCGGGGTTGATCCGCGAGTCCCAGTCGTAGACATGGGGAGGCGTCAACATGATCGCGGCGGCGCCGGCCGCTTTGGCTTCCTGTGTTTGCTGGATCGCCTCGCGCGTCGATAGCGCTTCGATACCCGCGACCACCCGTTGGTCGCTACGGATCTCCTCGCGGATGATCTCGATGCAACGCACCCGCTCTTCACGGCTGAGAGTCGCGCCCTCCCCCGCCCCGGCGTTGCAAACGATCGCCGTGACGCCTGCGGGCTTCGCCTGATAACGGATCAATCTGCGCAAGCCCGGCTCGTCGAGATCGTAGTTTTCCTTAAATGGGGTAACGTTAGCGCTCAGAATTCCTTCGAGCTTAAAATCCATATCGACAATTCCTTATGACTTGAAATTATTTCCGGCGCATCATTTGGCGCGGTCGACGTTCTTGAAAAAACCGATTTGTTCGAGCTCACGCACAAACTGATTATCGATCTGATCGTCGATCGATAGCGATCGCACGGCCGCTTCCTTCTTATCTAAAAACGCTTTGATCACCGCGATGCCCGCCCGGCTCGGATACGGAATGGCGGGCATATAGCGCGGATAGTTCTTCTGGGTTTCATCGATCACCACCGGGTCGTCGATCTTGAGCCGCGCTTTCATGACCTTCCTTACGGATTCGGGATCGCTTCTAAATAACGCCATCGCTTCCGCGATCGACTTGACGACATTTCGCACCACATCGGGGTTCTGCTTGATGAACGCGCGCCGGGTCACCACCCCTGCCACTTGATAATCCGGAACCAGATCCGCCACGTCGGCAAGCTCGCGATAGCCTTCCTGCTTCGCTCGCGCCAGCGTCGGCAAAGAGAGCGGTCCGCCATAGATCTTCCCCGACTCCATGCCGGCCAAAATCGGCGGCACCCCTCCCATTTGCAAAATCGGCACGTCGATCTCGGGTTCGAATCCCCATTTTTCCAACGACAAGCGGAGCAACATATCCGTCGACGAGCCGTAACGAGTGATGCCCATCGGCTTGCCCTTGAGCTCGCGATAGTCCTTGATCTCAGGGCGCACGATGATCGAAAACGGCGGCTTGGTCACCATCCCTAGGATCATCACCGTGTCGTTGCCGTGGGCGTTGACGCGGAAGACCGGCTCGATACCTTGTATGCCGATCGGCGTGGTGCCGCCAAGCAGCGATTGCATCGCCTGCGATCCTGCGACGTAAACCAACTCGACGTCGAGACCGTTCTTCGCGAACAATCCCTTATCGGCGGCGAGCCAGGTCACAACCGCGGCTCCCGAGATCGAACTATAGGCCACCCGCAGCTGAGTCTTTGCCGACGCAGTGCAGGCAAGCGAAGTCAACGACGCCACGGCGAATACGAACACCGCGAGAATTAACTTCCCGCGCCCCAAATAAGTTTTCATCGGAGATCTCCTTCTGAAAGCTGATCACTGACCACTTTTCACTTCTTATGAAACTCTTTTGTCCCCGCGTAGGCGCGCGGATTGACCAGTGCATGTTCTTCCTGCATCAGCCAGGCGATTTCGGCGGCCAGCGGCACGCTTGCCGCTTCCATCGATGAATGCGCCGCCATCTTGCAGTATCGCAGCGTGGTCTTGTCGAACTTGCCGATCTCCTCGCCCCACTTCCAGGCTTCATCTTGCAAGCGCTCGTGCGGCACCACGCGGTTGACCAAACCCGCGTTCATGGATTTCTTGGCGTCCCAATTTTCTCCGGTAAGAATCAATTCGAAGGCCAGCTTCGTCGGGATCAAGGTCTTAAACATCGTCGCGATGATCGGATAGGGCAAAAAGCCGCGTTTGATTTCCGGCAATCCGAACTGCGCCCGGTCCGACGCGATCGCGAGATCGTGCGGCAGCAGGAGCGTGATGCCGCCGCCGAGACAGAAGCCGTTGACCGCCGCGATAGTCACTTTCGGGAAAGTTCGAATCACTTCGGCGAGGTGATAGGCGCGCGGCTCGTTGCGCCGATCCCTGCCGCGGTTCTGACCGCCCTCGGTGGGAAACTCGGAAAGATCCCGTCCGGCGCAGTAGGCCACGTCCCCCGCACCCGTGGTGAGAACCACAGCGATCGAATCGTCGTGGCGCAGCTCTTCGAACAGCCTCAAAATCTCGCGGATGGCGTCCCGGCTCAAAGCGTTTCGCTTATCCGGCCGGTTAATGGTAATCTTCGCCACCGCGCCGCGCGTTTCCAATAAAGTAAACTTGCCTTCCTTGATCATGAATTATTCCTTTCCATGGCGTTGCTCTCTACGCGAATAACACCGGCCCAACAGCAGGTCAAACGGCATTCCTGTCCTATTCTGCGAATCTTGGATCCGGGATTTCGAAGCCGCTTTTTGTCGTTCCGAGCCGAGCGAGGAATCTTTTCAGGCTTTTATCGTCGGTTCAAAACTGACATCAGTGGCAAGTGAAGCTTGCAAGACTTTTCCTGGTCGGATATCTCCAAACATCATGGAATCGACCCTCTGCCAAGTGAGTCAATCCGCCTACGCGATCGTCGGACCGGAAGGCGCGACAAATTTTTCTATTATCAAGGGGTCCGATAATTCCGCGGTTCTCATCGACGCGGATATCCGGCGCATCGACGAAGTCGAGAAAGCGCTTCGATTGACCGGCTGCTCCCAGGTCAAGCACCTGATCGACACCCACGAGCACTTCGATCACACTTCGGCAAATTTCTATTTCCGCCGCCGCGGCGTGCCGATCGTCGCCAGCTCCGGCTGCGCCGGGGCCATGCGCGACGAGGGGGGAGCCGATTTCGAGCGCATGATGAAGCCCGTGGCCGAGCTCTACGATCGCTTTCCCGGTCTTTGCTTGACCCTGCCGGACACCGTCTTTAACGATGAAACCCAAGTGACACTGCCCGGTGTCACGCTGCATTTGAAATACCGCGCGGAGAACGGCCACAGCCACAGCAAAGGCGACACCACGATCTACTTCGAGGAAGATGAAGTTTTCATCGCCGGCGATCTGCTCTACACCGAAGTGCATCCGGTGACCTTTTTCGGCAACATTCCCAATTGGCTCACGGCGCTCAAGCCGCTCTTTCAAAACCGCTACAAACAATTGGTACCGGGCCACGGTCCGACGGTGGAAGGCGACCAAGCGGGACGGAGTTACTTTAAACGCATGTACGACTACCTCGAGGACTTTCACGACAACTTGCAAGAGATCAAATCCGGCCGCAAAAGCCGCGACGAGGTTACCAAGCATATGCTCGGCGGCGGTTACGCCGCACTCGGCAAGACCCGCATGGTGGAGCGAAATATCAACCAGTTTCTGACCGGAGCGTGGTATTGAATGGGGCCAGCTTTGCCTCAAAATCGACATTGTTCTGTCGAACATCCAATTTCATCGGCGTGAGCGGCAAAGGTTTCAACTGTCGCAAATACGAAGGGCAAGAAAGTTGCGGATACGGAGATTTTCACAAATTTAATGCGCTTCAAACTACTATGTTTGAGAGTTTTCGCGGCTTGCACAAATTTCCCGACACATGAAACAGCTCGGATTCGGATCTTCCCCCCCAAGGCGCCAAGGACGCCAAGTTCGGAAAAATAGTTTCCGCTTTCTTTGCGGGAGATACTCCGAGATTTGGCTGCAGCTCTGCCGCTCGGGGTGATTCGTGGTGAGTTATTCTTATTCACGAGTACCGCCGCACTATTGACACGAGCCTGCTGAGATCAATATGGTAGCGCCTAAACAAATCGGCAGCGGAGGTCACTCATGGAACCCCTTCCTCGTGGAGCGAATTTTCAGCGCGCCTTGATGCTTTGGGAAATCGGCTTGCACATCGCCGGCAACCCCAACACCCCCTATTACGGCCCGCGCGACATGTGCATCTCGGTCGGCAGCGGCTCCAATGAAACTTTCAAGCCCTGGCTGCGCATGTCCACCGGCTCGCCGATCCTCGCCCACGGGGTCTGCAAGAATGAATTGGAAGCGGCGATGATCAACCCCTCGGGATTGCTTACTCAAGCCTATCGCGGCACCGGGATTTTTCCCCAGAAATTGCCGGTTCGAATTATCGCGGTCTATCCGTCGCTGGATCATTTCGTCTACGTCATTCACCCGCGCACCGGGCTTAAGTCGTTGGCCGAGATCAAGGAGAAAAAATATCCGCTGCGACTGTCAATCCGCGAAGACGCCACCCACTCCACCCGCGTGCTGGTGGACCAGACGCTGGCAGCCTACGGCATGACGGTAAAAGACATCGAATCCTGGGGCGGCAAACTGCAGCTCAACGGCGGCCCCGGCGACGCGCGGCGCATGAAAGCGATTCGCGAAGGCACGATCGACGCGATCTTCGACGAAGGTTTGCCGCTGTGGTTCGAGCCCGCGCTGGCGGCGGGCATGCAGCCGGTCACGCTGGATGATCATGCCTTTAAATCTCTGGTCGATGACCTCGGCTGGCGCCGCTATACGATCAAGCCCGGCCGCTTCACGGGACTCGATGCCGATTACACCTGCATCGACTACAGCGGCTGGCCGATCTATACCCGCGCCGCCCTGCCCGACGACGATGCCTACAAGATCTGCGATGCCATCGCCGCTCGCAAAGATCAAATGTTCTGGGAGGATTCCTACACCGGAGTCGGCCAGTTGGGCGAAAACACCGACGCCACCCCGCGCGACGTGCCGCTCCACCCCGGTGCGGAGAAGTGGTACCGGGAGCATGGATTCAAGGTATGAACGTTAAAGAATCGGAGCTTTCTCGAGCCTAATAGGGCGATGGTGCTCCAAGCCGGCGGCGAGAAGCTACGTGGAAACAAGAGCTGTTTCGACGTTCACCGCATCAAGCCTTTCCGCCTGCGCCGCCTTGAGCAAGTTTTTGTCGGCGGCGGCGAATCTCATTTCTTCCCCGAGCGCGGTTTTAAGGCAAAGCGCAGAGGCGAGATGAACGGCATCGAATCCTTTGAGCGAGTGGCGTTGGATCAAATCGCGGGCCAGAGCCAAAATCTCATCTTGTAGCTCCACTCGAACGTAGGCTAGCCAATCGTTCTCAAACTGGCGGCAAGCCAAAGAGTACTGCGCTTTGGACAAATGGCCTTCTCGGAGTTTGCGCGTGAGCCCGGCGAAGATTTCAGCGTAGGCGATTTTCGCGGTCGCAACGGCGTTCGCTCCTTGCACGAGGGACTGAACCAAGGGCGAACCCTTTTCGTTAATGAACCGTTTAACGAGGGCGCTGGTATCGAGGTAGATCACCGCCGATCTTCTACGATAATCTTTGATAGCGGCTTTCCGGATACTTTTATCGCCCGGACCCGGCGCAAGGGCTTCCGGGTCGGCAACGTGACCAGTCCCTGCGCCGCGACCCTGGCAAGCTTAGCTTCCAGACTAACCGCCTTATTCGCGCCCTTGATCGGCTGGATCAAGGCAATAGGATTACCCCGCTCGGTGACAATGACCTCTTCGCCTTGCTTGGTGCGTCGAAGGTATCGTGTGAGGGAATTTTTCAGTTCCTTAATTCCAACCGTGCCCATGCAGATTCCTCCAATGTAGCCATGGTAGCTACTTTGGCCGCCAAGTCAAACCCCGAGACAATCGGCGCCCCACCGGTCAAAGAGGCGGCTGGGACCGGATGCTATGGCCGTTGAGCGCGATTGTCGCGAATTCTGCAAAAGCCCTATGTTCCGACACATTCGGTTCGGAATTGAGAACCCGTAGGATGGGTGGAGGCGCAATGCGCTGATACCCATCGCGCTCGATCCTATTCGATACCCAGTGACTTCATCAGCCGTAAAAAATATTTAGTCTCGAGCCCGAGCGACCGCGCCGCCGCGGCCCGGTTGCCGTCGGTTTTGCGCAGTGCTTTGACGACCAAATCCTTGCGCGCGGCGTTGATGCCGTCGCGGTAGGATAGATTGTCTACGGACAGCGGAATCGATTCGCCGGCGAATCGCGACGGCAGGTCCGATGCTTCGATCATGTCGCCCGATCCGAGCACAACCGCGTGTTCGATCACGTTTGCTAATTCCCGGACATTACCCGGCCAATCGTAATCCATCATTCTTGACTGCGCGTCATCGCTGATTCCGGTGAGGTGGCGTCGGGCCGAGATCGAAAACTTGCGCAAAAAATATTCGGCTAGAGTAGGAATGTCTTCTTTACGCTCCCGGAGCGGCGGCGGCGTGATCGCCACGACGTTGAGCCGGTGATAGAGATCGTCGCGAAAAGCGCCGCTCTTCACCGCCGCGTCAAGATCTCGATTGGTCGCCGCGATCACTCGAACGTCCACGGAGATCGAGGTGACCCCACCAACCCGCTCGAATTCACGCTCCTGGAGAAAGCGCAGCAGCTTTGCCTGCATCTCGCGCGAGATATCGCCGATCTCGTCGAAAAAGATCGTGCCGCCGTTGGCCAGCTCGATCTTGCCTTTTTTCATTTTGTGCGCGCCGGTAAACGCGCCCTGTTCGTGGCCGAACAGATCGCTTTCCAGCAGTTCTTTCGATAAGCCGACCGAGTTGATCGCGATAAACGGCCGATTGACCCGCTCGCTCTGATTGTGGATGAACCGGGCAAACAACTCTTTGCCCGTGCCACTCTCGCCCAATAGCAATACGGTGGAATTGCTCGCCGCCGCTTTCCGCGCCATTTCCACCGTGCGCTTCATCTTCGGGCTTTCGCCGACGATCAAATGATAACGATCGCGCAGCTCATCCGAGAGCACTTCGACTTCCCGCTTCAGCGACTGCCGCTCGATCGCCTTGCGCACCACCAGCTCGATGTGATCGGGATCGAAGGGCCGGGTGATGAAATCGTAGGCGCCGGCTTTCATGACCTCGACCGCGCGCTCGACGGAACCGTATGCCGTGATCATGATGACCGGCGTGTCGTTGTTCTTGGCGCGAAGTTCTTGTAGAACCTCGAGGCCGCTCATGTCCGGCATCATGTAATCGAGGATCACCAGATCCAGCGGAGCCGATTCGATCTTTGCCAAAGCCTCTCTGCCGCCCCCCACCGTATCGACGGCAAAGCCCTTGTGCACCAGCTCCTGCGCCAGAATCTTTCGATTAGACGGCTCGTCGTCGGCGATGAGGATTTTATCAGCCATAATCTAACCGGCAACACTTTCTCTATGTTTGGCCGGCAGCGTCACGGTAAAAGTTGACCCTTTGCCGACCTCGCTCTCCACCACCACCGTTCCTCCTAACAATTCAGCCAGCCGCTTCACGATCGCTAGTCCCAGACCGGTCCCGTGGTATTGTCCGTCCGTCGACATCGTGCCCCGGTCAAATTCCTCAAAAATTCGGGTCATATCCGCCGGATCTATCCCGATTCCAGTATCCATCACCGCAAGCTTGAAATCACCGTTGACCTGGCACGCGGATATTCTTATCTCACCCCGCTCAGTGAATTTCACAGCGTTACCGAGCAAGTTAATAACAATTTGGCGCAGCTTATCGCGATCCGTGTTCAATGGCACCATCTTTTCCGGAAGATCACGGACCAACCTAACCATGCGTTTGTCCAAAATTGGTTCTACAGCCGACGCGACGCCGTGAATCAACTCGTCCACCCGCACCGGCACAATTTGGACTTCCATCTTTCCTGCCTCGATTTTGGCGAAATCCAGGAGGCTATCGATCATAATAAGCAGCCGCTCGGCGTTGCGCAGCAGATCGTCCAGGTTCTCCCGCTGCAAAGAAGAAATTTGATCTCCGCTCTCCCGCCGCAGCAAGCGCGCATAGCCGATTATCGAACTCAGCGGTGTGCGCAACTCGTGATTGACGTTGGCAAGAAACCTCGACTTGTGCTTGCTCGCTTCCGCCAGATTGATGTTAGCAATCCGTAATTCACTTGTCCGCTCTGCCACTTTGCGCTCCAGATCCGCATACGAGTTCCTGAGATGCGCGGCCATGTCATTGAACTCATCCGCAAGAACCTCAATCTCGTCCCCCGTCCTGATATCGAGGCGCGCGCTTAAATCGCCCTCCCGAGCGCGCTCGACCCCTTGACGGAGCGCCTCAAGGGGGACAACCACGCGACGCCTGATCATTAGAGTGGCGAGCAAAGCGACCACCAGAGCAACTATGAATGCCCCTCCGGTGCGCAACATAGAAGCGTATAAGGGCGCGTAAATCTCCGCGATTGGCTGCTCGACAAAAACCACCCAACCGAGGCTGGGAATGAGCGCATAGGAGGTGAATACTGGTTTTCCTTCCATATTGCGCGCCACAAACGCTTTTAAAGAAGTCGGGCGAGCGAGTCTATTAAACGCGGTCTTTATTTGTTCCATTACCGCAAGGTTTCGTTTCTGCAATACTCGGCTAAGATCAGGGTGTCCAATGAGTTGACCCCTCCGATTGACCAAGTAGGCGTAGCCTTTCTTCCCTACTCGCACTTGTGACATGACTTCGTCGATATATTTGAGGTCTAGCTCCGCGAGCAGCATTCCAATGATTTCGCCAGCGATTCGCTCAATGGGCACGGCGATGCGCATATAGGGCCCGGTGCCCTCAATAAAATACACTGGACCGAAGTAAGATCTTCCTTCTTTGACTTGATCCAGTAATGTATGGGGGAGGCCATCCCAATCGTCGCTGGTAAAAACAGGCCGCAAGCGCCCAGCATCCGCTCGTGGTACTCCGTTCATGTCGAAGGCAACTGCTAAAGTGATCGACGGCGCATTGACAAGCAATCTCCTCAATTCCCACTTGTAATCGGACGTAAGTCCGACCTGGACAAGTTCACTCGTTCGTGTCGCCGCCCTCAAAGTGCGTTTTTGTTCTTGCAGAAACCGCTCAATTTTAAACGCCGTAGCTTCGGCGAACTCGTTCTGAATGACACTTAGATGCTCTAGGTTCTCTTGGTGGCTAAAGTAAACTTCGAGACTTCCGCTCGTGATGAGCCCGACGCAAATAATTATGAATGAGATAACGAAATACTGACGTATAAATCTACCTTTGCGCGCTCGCCGGAGCCGTAGTCCTGGTTTTCTTACCAGCATGGTTCTTGCAATTATCGGATTACTTCATTCGCTTCCAGGAGAATTTGCGGTGGGATTTTCCACAGCATTCTATGAGCGGTTCGGAGGTTGATCACGAATTCAAACTGCGGTGGTTCGACCGGCAGGACAGACGGGCTGGTACCTTTGATAATCTTATCGACATAGTAAGCGGCGCGCCGCCATGACGCTGTGTAATCAACACCGAAAGACATTAGCCCTCCTTTTTCGACAAACTCCCGAGATTCGTACATCGTCGGCAGACGCTGCTTAGCGGTAAAATTGATGATTCGATCGGCATTTTGAATCGTAAACGAATTGCGTACCGTGATGAGGGCATCCGGGCCAGTCGCTGCGATTTTAACAAAAGCTTGATCGAGCTCTTCCGCAGTGAATGCGTTCACAGCCTCCAACCCGAGATCCATCTTCGCAGCTTCCTTCAAATAGTCTTTCACGCGGGCGGGTCGATGGTCTGCATTCAGGAGCATCACACGAAACATTTGGGGAAAAATATCCTTGAGCAGTTCAACTCTTTTTCCTTCGTCGCGCTGGGCCGAGCTGGATAAACCTGTGACGTTTCCCGCCGGCGCAGAAAGAGTCTTAACGAACCCTCGGCCCACGGGATTACCGCCGCTGATCATGATAATGGGTATCGTTTTTGTAGTTTTAAGCGCGCCGGCTATTGCTGTGGTGCCCACCGCAACGATGGCCGAGACACCGAGTTTAGCCAAATCGCCCGCGAGGTCAGGTAAATGCTTAATTTTGCGATTGGCGGGGCGGTATTCGATTAAAATATCCTTGCCGACGATATAGCCAAACTTTTCGAAGCCCTGAACTAAGGCGTTGAGGTGGCGTTTCGCTTCCGGCTCGGTAAGGCTACCCGGCATTAATACACCGATGCGGGGTATTCGAAGCTGCGTTTGCGCAGCGGCAAGCCCTTGGCTTAAGAATACCCAAACCGAAAGCAGCCGACAGATCGTTTTCATCTATCTAGCCCGGATAACCTTCTACCAAGAAACGCTTTTGCGGCCATACGCATCCAATGCGTAACTGTACTACTCTAACGCTGCTCCGCACGAGTTTTTTCGACTCCGATCTCCAAACCGTAGACTTGGGGAATTCGATTACATCAAATCAGTAGACTGAGCAAGCGTCGCAAGTGAGGACATCGGCACTTTCTCCTTGGCGCCTTGCATTCCTTTGACGTTGTTCAAAACATGCTTCGCGAGATCGGTACCAAAGCAATTTTATATCATACGACTCGTTGGTAGAGTGAGCGTGAATTTCGACCCCTTCCCCACCTCGCTCTCGACCGCAACCGTTCCCCCCAACAAGTCCGCCAGCCTCTTCACGATCGCGAGTCCCAAACCCGTCCCGTGATACTGTCCGTTCCTCGACATCGTATCAATCGTTGCAAAAGTAATGGCTATTTGTAGGTAACTGGTGTAGAGTCTACTTATGCCAAGGAAAGCAAAGAAGAAGCCGGTAAGCGTTAGAGCGCAAGTCCGTTATGAGAAGCGGCGCATGGCAGTTGAAGCCCTGAGCAAAGGAGAGCTAGCTTCAGATGTGGCTCGAGTGATGAAGATTCCGCGAAGAACGCTATTCACTTGGATAGCTCGCTACCGGCATGGAGGCGAGCATGCCTTGCAAGACCGCCAGAAGAGCGGGCGACCTCGAAAGGCCGAGGCGAAAGTTCTGCAATGGCTTTACGACGCGATTACACTGGGCGACCCGCGGCAATACCAATTGCCATATTGCCTGTGGACGCTGGCGATCGTGCGGCGATTGTTGAAGAAGGAGCATGGCGTGGAAATGAGCAAGAGTGGAGTGAGCCGCATGCTCAAGCATTTGGGGCTGAGCCCACAGCGGCCAATTTACAGGAGCTACAAGCGCGATCCCGAGGAGATGAAGAAGTATCTGGATAAGACGTTTCCCGGCTTGCGGGCCAAAGCAGGTCGAATGGGGGCCGCGATCTACTTTGTGGATGAGGCGTCGGTCCGGTCGGACGCTCATCGCGGAACGACCTGGGGCAAGATCGGGCAGACCCCGGAGGCTGACGACAGTGGCGACCGCTTCAGCATCCGGCTCATCAGCGCAGTCAGCCCGCGTGGGGACATGAAATTCAGCAGCTTCACAGGCAGAATGAACGGCATCCGTTTTGTGAACTTTCTCAAGAAGCTCCATGCCGATGTCGGCCGCCCCATCATCGTCATCGCGGACAACGCCAGCTACCACACTGGCGGGGTTGTCCAGCGCTACGTGAAGCAGACTCGCGGACAGGTCACTGTGGGAAGCCTGCCCAGATACTCGCCAGAGCTCAATCCGGACGAACAAGTGTGGAATCATGCGAAGGCAAGACTCGCCAAGCTATTCGTGGCGACTAAGGATGAGTTCAAAGCGGCTCTATCCTCGATTCTGCTCTCGATTCAAAGGTCGACTGATCTTGTCCTCTCCTTCTTTCAGCTTCCTGACACCCAGTATGCTGCCAAAGCTGTCTTCTAGTGCATATACTTATGCAATGATTGATACCCCGGTCAAATTCCTCGAAGATCCGGTTCAAATCCCCTGGATCGATACCGATGCCGGTATCGGCTACCGCCAGCTTGAAATCACCATTGACCTGAATAGCAGAGATTCTTATCTCCCCTCGCTCGGTAAATTTCACCGCGTTGCCTAGCAAATTAAGCACGATCTGACGCAGTTTTTCCCGATCCGTGTTCAACGGCGCTATCGTCGGCGGCACGTCGAGGACAAGCCGCACGGCCTCATTGTTCACCACCCGCTCGATCGTCGCCGCGACCCCTTGTATCAATTCGTCGACCCTGACCGGTTCGACGTTAACCTCCATCTTCCCGGCTTCGATCTTGGCGAAATCCAGAAGGCTGTCGATCATACCGAGCAGCCGCTCGGCGTTGCGCAGAAGATCTTCGATATTCTCCTGCTGCAATGACGAGATCTGCCCTTCGGTTTGCCGCCGCAGCAAACGAGCGTACCCGATAATCGAGCTGAGCGGCGTGCGCAGCTCGTGATTAACGTTGGCAAGAAAACGTGACTTGTGCCGGCTAGCATCGGCGAGCTTGATGTTGGCAGTCCGCAATTCACTTGTCCGCTCTGCTACTTTACGCTCCAAGCCAGCATACAGCTCGTTCAGCGACCGTGCCATCTCGTTAAAGCTCGTCGCCAACTGGCCGACTTCGTCATGCGATTCGACGGGAATCACTTGACTCCACCTACCCTGACTCATCTGCTGAGCTTGTGTCGTAAGCTGCTTGATCGGGCGCGTGATTCTTACAGAGAAGTCAGAAGCGTCCGACAGATTTTAGGTCTCTCTGATAAAAAGCTAGGTATTGCGCAGTGTTCATAAAGTATCGAGGTGTTAACGATTTGAATTTATATTGTCATTGTCGGCAGTCTTTCGGGACTTTCCCGGGAGGCACCGATGCACACAGGCAATCTGGTATTCGCACAACTCATGGAGTTTGCGCCGTGGCATACGTTTCGTCGGCTGGTGGCGAAGTATCGTGGCGATTTCAACGTGCGCACCTTCAGCTGCTTGGACCAGTTTCTCTCGATGGCCTTCGCACAGCTAACCTACCGCGAAAGCCTGCGCGACATCGAGGCGTGTTTGCGCGCGCAGCCCGCCAAGCTCTATCATATGGGTCTTCGCGGCAAGCTAAGCCGCAGTGCTCTGGCCGACGCCAACGAGTCGCGCGATTGGCGCATCTTTGCCGAGTACGCTCATGCACTTATCCGCACCGCACGCAGACTGTATTCCCAGGACTCTCTTTCTGTGGAGCTTGCCGAGACGGTTTACGCTTTGGATGCCACCACCATCGACTTGTGCTTGTCGCTGTTCGCGTGGGCCAAGTTTCGCAAGACCAAAGCGGCGATCAAGCTGCACACGCTGCTCGACTTGCGCGGCGCGATTCCCAGCTTCATTCACATCTCCGACGGCAAGCTGCACGATGTCAATGTTCTCGATGTGTTGATTGCCGAACCGGGCGCGTTCTACGTCATGGACCGCGGCTACATCGACTTCGAGCGGCTGTACCGCCTCGATCAGGACGCCAGCTTCTTCGTCACTCGTGCCAAAGCCAACTTCAAATTCAAGCGCGTCTACTCCCGACCGGTCGATCGCCGCACCGGATTGCTCTGCGACCAGGAAGTAAACTTGGTCGTACCGCGTTCTGTGAAGGCCTATCCCGCGCGCCTGCGCCGGATTCGCTATCGCGATGCCGAAGGACGGCGGTTGGTGTTTTTCCTCAATGGTCACTTCAAAACCGGCCATTAGTGGTCAGCGCAAAACCGGCCAACGGAGAGCGTGCGAGACAGGGTTGTTTTAACCTTTTGCCTCCTGGTTGGGCAAGTCCATTTTGGTTCTCCAACTGCGCGGTCCGCATTTGAGAACGTGACCGTGGTGCAGCAAGCGATCGAGCATAGCAGAGACCGCAGCGCTGTCACCGAGTAGCTTTCCCCAATCTTCGACAGGACGGTTCGAGGTCATCAGAGTGCTGGCCCGTTCATAGCGGCGCATGACGATCTCCAGGATGTCCTCGGCCGCGGTGGACGGGAGCTTGCGCATGCCCAGATCATCGATGATGAGCAGCGGCACGGTGGCCAGAAGTTCCATGTGCTGTTTGCGGGAGCCGTCGATGGTGGCTTCGGCGATCTCGTCAAGCAGGGTATGGGTCTCACGGTAGAGTACGCGATAGCCCTGTTGGATGGCGGCCAGACCGATGGCCTGAGCCAAGTGGCTCTTGCCGGTGCCGGGCGAACCCGTCACACAATGCTCAGTTTTCAACATCAGTAACAATCCATTATCCCTGGCATCCGCTGTTCGGCACGACGCTGTCAGTGAAACGGTCCCATAGAGGGTCGGACAGAGAAGTATCACTTGTTTGCTTGCTCGGCGACAGCACCTGGGCGTTGATTCCGAGCTGGATGACGATGCGGGAGCGGTGTGCCGAATTGAAGATGGTTGAAACACCGGAGCTTTCGGTTTCAGCCCTGAGGGAAGTCGCGCAGTTTATGGCGTTGTTGAGTTGCCCTACCAATGTGGAGAACATCCGAGCTAAGGGAAATCACAAGGAGGCTCGGCAGGATGAAAGTCAGCAAGCGGATGCAGTTGGATCTGGTTTGGATCGAGGAAGTCTGCTGGGAGGATCTGCCCGTTCAGACACGGCAACAGGTCAAGGAGTTGATCGTCAAGTTACTGCGCCAGGCAGCCAGAGAGGGGGTGAAGGAAAATGATGCTGATGAATAAGGAAAAGATTGGACTCCAGCATCTGGGGCGTGGAGCGAGAGTTTACGTGCGGCAGTCAACGCTGGACCAGGTGCGTCATAACCATGAGAGTCGTCGTCGGCAGTATGAATTAGCAGACCGAGCTCGCTCATTAGGCTGGAGCGAAGTGGAAGTCATCGATGAGGATCTCGGCAAATCGGCGGCGGGGAGCACCGAGCGCACGGGATTCCAGCGACTGGTGGCAGAGGTCGGTCTAGGACAAGTGGGAGCGGTGTTTAGCATCGAAGTTTCTCGTCTGGCTCGCAACAACCGAGACTGGTACCAGCTTTTGGATTTGTGTGGACTGATGGACACGCTGATCGTGGATGGCGAGGCAATTTACGACACGCGCCAGCTCAACGATCGGCTTCTGTTGGGACTCAAGGGGACCATCAGCGAAGCGGAGCTTGGCTGGATTCGCCAGAGGGCGCAGGAAGGTCTTTTGGCCAAAGCCCGCCGCGGCGAGCTGATCTTGAGTCTTGCGGTGGGCTATGTCGAAAGCTCCGATGGTCGTGTGGAAAAGCATCCTGACCAGCGAGTTCAACAGGCGATTGCTCTGGTGTTTCAAAAGTTCTCTGAACTGCGCAGCGTGCGGCAAGTGCTATTGTGGTTCCGCCACGAAAAAATTCTTCTACCTGTGGCGCTCGATGCCAAAGCAGGAACGACGACCTGGCGGCTGCCGGTTTATAATACAATACTGAAGTTCTTGCAGAATCCATGCTACGCGGGAGCTTACGTCTTCGGGCGGACCACAGGACGCATCCGTGTTATCGATGGCAAAGCGCACAAGACGGCGGGACATCGTCGCGATCGGCAGGATTGGATCGCGTTGCGACGCGATCACCACGAGGGCTATATTGCGTGGGAAACTTACGAAAACAATCAGCGCGCTATTGCCGAGAATGCTCAGATGAAAGGACTCATGAACCGAGGGGCCGTTAAGCGCGGCCCCAGCCTAATGGCAGGACTATTACTTTGCGGCAAGTGTGGCCGCAAAATCCATGTCGCTTACTCGGGGAGCCGTGGCCAGGTTCCACGATACTATTGTCGTGGGGCGCTGATTAATCATGGGGAGGGTGGGTGTATCTCGTTCGGTGGCCATCGTGTCGACGAAGCGATCGAGCGAGAGGTGCTCCGCGTGCTGAGTCCTGGAGCAATTGAGGCCGCCCTCCATTCTGCAGATCAAGTGGTTGAGGATACCGATGAGATCAGCCGGGCGGTCGAACTGGAACTTTCTCAGGCCTGCTACGAGCGAGACCGCGCACAACGACAGTACGACGCGGTAGAACCGGAGAATCGGTTGGTAGCAGAAACGCTTGAGAACCGTTGGAATCTGGCGCTGGAGCGCGTGCATCAGCTGGAACACCGGCTTGAAGAAATTAAGAGCAAGCAAAAAAATCAAGCCGTGCCGGATCGCGCCGAGCTGTTAGCTTTGGCTAAGAGTTTTCCTGCTTTGTGGTCTGATTCCGCTACGGATCATCTCATCAAAAAACGAATCGTGCGTCTGGTTATCTACCAGATTGTTGCGCGTCTGGTGGAGGATAACGTTGAGTTGGTAATCCACTGGCAAGGCGGCAAGCACACGACCCTAAGCGTGCGTAAGAATCATACGGGTCAACACCGTCATTCAACAAGCCGTGAAGTCGTCGACGTCGTCCGCGACCTTGCCCGCTGTCTACCCGATGGCCACATTGCCGGAGTGCTCAATCGACTGGGTTATCGAACTGGAGCAAACAATAGCTGGACGTTGTCTCGAGTTGTCAGTCTGCGAAGCCATCATAAGATCGCGGTGTTTGACCCCGAAGTCGATGGTGTCACATCAATGACACTAGGCAAGGCCGCGGAAACGCTGGGCGTAAGTAATATGACCGTGCGACGCATGATCCAACGAGGCATTTTACCTGCTAAGCAGCCCGTAACGCATGCTCCTTGGTCGATTGCTCCCGAAACTTTGACAAGTGAACCAGTCAAGCGTGCGGTCCACGCAATCAAGCAAGGACGTGATCTTCCGCTAACAGCTTCAGACGATCAACTGGCCTTAATCAAATCAAGCACATAGCGAGGTGGGCAGTATGTCACTCAATCGGGGGGCCCTAAAAAAAGCGCGTCTTCATGTTTGGCGATGAAGCCAGCCGTAGCCAGATCGAAGACCAGAGAGCGATTGAGCTTTTTGTTAAAGGCGAAGTCAAAATTCTCCAGGGTCTTCTGTGGATCACGAAACTGCGCTTGCTTTTGTCGGCGATCGAGCAGGCGGTTGGTTCTGCGCGAGAGTTCATCGCTGATCAGACAGGAGACCAGATCGATCGGCGCCATCGATTGGGCTTGGGCCTGGAGTAAGCGGGTCTCCAGCACGGCAGCGATGCCGCCCAGGCGCAGTTGTTTTAGGGCACGGTTAAGTTCAATCAGATTCATTTTGGTTCTCCTTGGTTTTGAGGTCGATAAGATCGCGATATTCGGACAATTCACGGATCAGCGGATCGACATGGCGTAGAGAGAGCTGGGGGTGGCGCTCCAGGTAGCGGCGCACGAAGCGGTAGTTCTCGACTCCCAGATCGAGGGCCGCAGCGCAGGCATCGTCGACGGCGGCCACACCATGTTTTTTGGCTAGCGCCACTACACCCAGAATGCGGCGAATGCCTGTCTCGGCTTCATTGCGAAAGATCGCCTCGCAGAGCTGACCGATGTGGGGACCGGCCTTGGCAGCGCGGGCCAACAGTTGCACGGTGGAGAGCGGAGCTTTGTTGGAGCGGTCTTCATCGTTGATGCGGTAGTTGCCTGGGAACTGACGCAGGTGTTCGCGCAAGAGCTGATAGTTTCTCGGATCGAGGATACGGATATGCAGAGCATCCCATTGGACTTTGACCTGCCGGCCGATCCAGCCCGGTGGTAAGCCGTAGTAAGCACGCTCGACTTCGACGCAGCCGTCGAGATGCACCACCCGCTCGCCATACTGGTAATAGCGAAACGGTTCGATCGGCAGTGGCTGCAACAACAGTTTTTCCTCGGCGAACATGACTGCCACTTGGCGTTTGGTGGTGCCGTGGATGCGGGTATCGGCCCAGCGTTTCTCCCAGTGATCGAGATAGGCTTGGGCTTCCTCCAAGTTCTCGAAGCGCTGTCCCTTGAGCGGGGTTTTCTGCGCGTGCCCGACCCCCGACTCGACTTTGCCTTTTCGATCCGGATCTCGGACCCGGCACGGCATGGCCACCACGCCGTAGTGTGAAAGGACATCGCGGTAGAGCGGATTAAGTGTCGGATCGTAGATGTCTGCGGCGAGCACGCCCTCGCGCAGATTGTCGAGCACCACCACCCGCGGGCTGCCACCGAGCTGGCGAAAGGCTTTCTCGTGGAGCTCGGCCCACGTCTGAGAACTGGAGCGAAAGACCAGCAAGCGGACCGACTTGCGGCTGTAGCCCAGGGTCATGACGAACAGCCGAGTGCGTCGGTACTTGCCGCTCTTCTCCTCGCGCACCATCGGGCCGGTGCCGTAGTCGACCTGAACTTCTTCGCCAGGCGATGTCAGAATGATCCCGACGGCTTGAGGTGAGTGAGCGCCACGCAACTTACGGACGAAGCGTTTGACCGTTTGATAGCCGCCGTTATAGCCGTGGTGATCAACCAGGTCCTGCCAGATGGCCACGGCATTGCGCCCGCGGCTCAGTCCAACTTCGATGCTCTCGCGATACGGTTCACAGGCACTGGCAGTGGGCGATGGGTTGGCGGGTTGCGGTTCTGGCTTCTCCGGAGTTTGTCCTCCAGAGTCGGTGGTCACCTCATTGGCCGGTTTTGCCGCGGTCGAATTGGCCACTATCAATCGTTGCAAAAGTAATGGCTATTTGTAGGTAACTGGTGTAGAGTCTACTTATGCCAAGGAAAGCAAAGAAGAAGCCGGTAAGCGTTAGAGCGCAAGTCCGTTATGAGAAGCGGCGCATGGCAGTTGAAGCCCTGAGCAAAGGAGAGCTAGCTTCAGATGTGGCTCGAGTGATGAAGATTCCGCGAAGAACGCTATTCACTTGGATAGCTCGCTACCGGCATGGAGGCGAGCATGCCTTGCAAGACCGCCAGAAGAGCGGGCGACCTCGAAAGGCCGAGGCGAAAGTTCTGCAATGGCTTTACGACGCGATTACACTGGGCGACCCGCGGCAATACCAATTGCCATATTGCCTGTGGACGCTGGCGATCGTGCGGCGATTGTTGAAGAAGGAGCATGGCGTGGAAATGAGCAAGAGTGGAGTGAGCCGCATGCTCAAGCATTTGGGGCTGAGCCCACAGCGGCCAATTTACAGGAGCTACAAGCGCGATCCCGAGGAGATGAAGAAGTATCTGGATAAGACGTTTCCCGGCTTGCGGGCCAAAGCAGGTCGAATGGGGGCCGCGATCTACTTTGTGGATGAGGCGTCGGTCCGGTCGGACGCTCATCGCGGAACGACCTGGGGCAAGATCGGGCAGACCCCGGAGGCCGACGACAGTGGCGACCGCTTCAGCATCCGGCTCATCAGCGCAGTCAGCCCGCGTGGGGACATGAAATTCAGCAGCTTCACAGGCAGAATGAACGGCATCCGTTTTGTGAACTTTCTCAAGAAGCTCCATGCCGATGTCGGCCGCCCCATCATCGTCATCGCGGACAACGCCAGCTACCACACTGGCGGGGTTGTCCAGCGCTACGTGAAGCAGACTCGCGGACAGGTCACTGTGGGAAGCCTGCCCAGATACTCGCCAGAGCTCAATCCGGACGAACAAGTGTGGAATCATGCGAAGGCAAGACTCGCCAAGCTATTCGTGGCGACTAAGGATGAGTTCAAAGCGGCTCTATCCTCGATTCTGCTCTCGATTCAAAGGTCGACTGATCTTGTCCTCTCCTTCTTTCAGCTTCCTGACACCCAGTATGCTGCCAAAGCTGTCTTCTAGTGCATATACTTATGCAATGATTGATAGCTCACGGGTTGGGGTTGAGACTCCTCGTCGTCCCCAACGACCTGGACCGCGCACGGCGATGCCAGCCGCTTTCAGATAGGCGCTGGCGGTCTCACGGCGCACACTGGTCTGCTGCTCGATGCGCCGCAGCGACCACCCGAGGCGCCCAAGGGCTATTACTTGTTGTTTTGTTTCTTCGCTCAAGACATTGCTCATGGCGCGCGAGCCTAAAAGGCTTCGCCACGCTGTCAATGTCTCGAACGCTTTTACCGTTGGCCGGTTTTGAAGTGACCTTTAATGGCCGGTTTTGGGTGACCGCCGAGGCGGGCAACAGCTATGTGACGGCTGCATTTCGTGGCTCCGCGACTTTTGGGCCGGGAGAGGCCAATGAGACTACCCTGACGTCTGTGCCTGTGGATGAGTTCGACATTTTTGTCGCGAAGTATGATTTGAACGGCTCATTTCTCTGGGCCAAGCGAGCCGGCGGCGCAAGCGTTGACGTTGGAAATCGTATCGCGGTGGATGGTTCCGGGAATAGCTATGCAACGGGATCTTTCGTTGACATGGCGATATTTGGACTCGGAGAAACCAACGAGACCACACTGGTATCCGCCGGTGCTGGAGACATCTTTGTCGCGAAGTTTGAAGCGGGCATGCCGCTAGTGAATTGTGCGACGCAATCTCTGCAAGCCGCCGTGAATAATGCCTTGCCCGGCCAGACGATAGCGGTCACCGGCACCTGCAACGAGAACATCCTCATCCGCAACGAAAAACAGCGGCTCGCCATCGACGGCGGCGGAACCGCGACGATCAACGGGCCGAACGTCAACAGCCCTGCCCTCAACGTACGCGGCAAAGGCATCTTGATTCAGAACCTGACCATAACAGGTGGGAGTGCTGGCATTCACGTCAACCGCGGCTCGAACGCGGTCATCAACAACAACCTGATCCAAAACAGCTCCGGCAACGGCGTGCTCGTTGACGAACTCGCCTTCTCGGTCCTCACCAACAACACGATCCAAAACCATCCCGGAGCCGGTATCATGGTGAGCCAGAGCTCCTCGGCGCGGATCGGGTTTAACCTGGACGCCGAGACCACTGCCAGTCCCAATACAATTCAGAATAACGGTACCGGAGTGCTCATAAGCCAGGGCTCCAGCGCCAGGATCGTGGGGAACACTATCTCCGGGAACTCCGGCAGCGGGGTTTATGTGCTGAGAGACGCGGTAGCGGATATTTCGAGCAACACGATCGACGGCAATGGCGCCGATGGAATCCAGATCGAGGATAACTCCATGGTTCAGCTCGGCGCGGACATCGGGACATCGATCTTCGAAGCGGCCAACAGCACCACCTCAAACAATACCGGCTTCGGGATTCGTTGCGCCAGCGGCAGTACCATCGATGGCCGGCTCGGCAGTTTAACCGGCAATCTCGGCTCAACGAGCTTTGAACCGAACTGCATTGATGATTCGGTGCCGTGATGAGGTAATTGATGAAGAAGGACATGGGGTAGCTAAGGTCTATTGTTGCAGCATTCTTGCTCCCGGTGTAACGGCCCATCATGGCCCGACGGCTAAACATCGAGTATGCCGGCGCACTTTATCACGTGACATCCCGTAGCGACCGGCAAGAAACGATCTTCGACAACGATCAGGATCGAAGCGCTTTCATGAATATCCTGGGCGAAGTCGTCTCCCGGTTTCGCTGGCGCTGAAAGAGTTGGGGGGGGTCTCGCATAAGTTGTGCTTTATTTTTAGCGACGATCGCGTTAGGTCTTGCAGTACCGCAACGGGCGGTGCTTACTCCTGCGGGACTTTGTTGATTAACTTCCCAATCATAAAAATCTCGTAACGCCTCAACGCCAGCTCATAACCGCTGGTGGATGGTTAGATGTAACCTTGAAACCAAGGCTAGCTCAGGACGACACTTACCTTGCCCCAACTCTGGCGAAACGAGCTATACCCTATTGATGAGAACTAAAAAGAAATTCGTTTAGTTTGTTCGTAGTTAGCGTCTGTCGTGTAGCACTGCACCAACCTGCGCATGATTCACTGGATCGAAAGCCGCTTTTGGATTCTCTGGTAGACATCGCGCCGATTGATGATGGCAAAAATCAAAACCTCGGTTTTGACGACCTTGAATACTACCCGATAGTCTCCGACCCGCAGTTTCCAGTAGCCCTTCAACGTGCGCCGAAGAGGTTCGCCGTAACGTTCCGGTTCCGTGGACAAACGTGATTCGATCGCACGTTGAATGCGCTTGCTCATATCGCAGTTGAGCGCTGGAATATCCAGAGTCTTGACTTCGGGATGGTAGACGAGCGTAAAAGGCATGCGATAGCGTGTTTCCTAGGATCCCCAGACCTGTTTATGGCTCAGCGCCCGGCGCCGCCGAAAAGTTTTTTCACGCTCCGCCGCCAGTTCCGCTAACGCGCTATCTTCTTGGCCTTCGAGCGCTTCTTTGACGAGGTCTCGGATCTTCAACGACAATGAGATGTCTTCACTTGCGGCCAAGCGTCGAACGCTGTCGTACAAGGGTTTTTCTAAGACTACATTGATTCGCGGGTTTTTTGTCGGCATGAGTTTTCTCCTCGCCGGGAAGTGTAACACTTGTGCTGCACCTTCGCAATGTTTTGCGAAGGCGCTATTCTTTGAAAAGGACACAGATATATGGCGTAAGAGCAATTAATGTCTCAACTCCGCTGCCGTTGTAACGTCCAATCATGGCCCCACCTTTACGCGTCCAGTATTCGGCGTACTTTATCACGTGTCCTCCCACGGCGGGCGGACACGAGCCCTAGATCACTGGCCTCGTAAACCGTCAGCCGATAACAATGGGCTAAATCGTGACTGCCTCGGTACTCGTCGGCTCCCAGACTATAGGTCTCAATCCGTAAATCTAAAAAATTACCGAAGAGTTCGGAAACATCGTCAGCGATTAGCCTTACTTTCGTCACGAGAACATTGCCAACTTCGCAATTCAATAACTCTGGCGCAATGAGGGGTTCTTTACCGTTCAAGTGTTGTTCAAGGATTTCACTCGACCCGGGTGGAGGGCTCTTCCAGGAACCACCGAAGCACGACCGACGCATCGACTACCTTCACCGGCTTTCCCGGCTTTGCCTCAACAGCTTAACGGCATCGAGCCCTTTGAGTTTAGCGGCATGCCGTTTTGTCCATTCGGTAATCTTCTCAACCGCCAAACGCAAACGTGTTTCTCGGCCTGATGTTCTGGTTTGATAATCCTGCGCTGGAACCAACACCGCGAGAGGCGTGTTGGCCCGGTAGATGGTGACGAAAGTACGCTTCTTGCTCACCAGAACGAGCACACTGCCAAACTGTTTGCGTACCTCAAGAGCGCTCATGGTTTTCATCAGGTCTCCAGTCCATTGATGTATTAGCTATGATAGCCATCCATGCTACTCGGGATCAACTCCAACCCGCTCCCGCAGCGCTTCCAGCGTCGGCGCAATCGACGTGAACTCTTTTTCCGAGAATTGAATCGCTTCGGGCTGCTTCAAACCGTGGCCGGTGAGGTTGCATACGACCGTGTCGTCGCGGCCGATCACGCCGGTGACGCGGAGTTTTTTGCGGCGGCGACGGAAGTAACGGTCGCGGGCTCGGCGAAGATGCCGGCGAGGTCTATTGTGGGACCGCCTTTCAATTGCGGATTCACCTCACATGCCCTATGATTGTTGCAAATCTCCCGGGGTTTACTTTTGGCGATACATTTTAGCAGGCATGCGCGGCGCCAAATGAAATGGCGTCGTATTTCGGAAACCGAAGTCCTGGCAGTGCTTAATCATCCGGATCGAGTAGAAGAAAGCATCGACAATCGACGTAACGCCTATAAATCATTGGATAGCCGAATTTTGAAGGTCACTTATGCGGTAGAGTAAGAGGATGTTGTGGTGATAACCGTGATAGAAAAAGAAGGGATGTGAGCACAGTGATGAAGATCGAATACGATAAAAAAGTTGATGCGCTTTACATCAGAATTCAGGAAAAAGAAGTCGCTCGGACCCAAGAGGTGTCTGATGGTGTGAATCTTGACTTCGATGGCGAGGGCCGGCTAATCGGCCTTGAAGTCTTAAGCGCTTCTAAACGATACCCCTCAGCTGATATTTTCAACCTCTCGACGGAGAATCTCATTCTGAACGACACGTAAGCAAACTACACAAGCCTAACGTCAGGACTCATCTCCGTTCCAGGCCCTGTTGATACGCTTCAATCAACGTTCTCGTCGCATCGTTAAATTTCAATCGGTTTCTGTGGGACACAAAGAAGCTTGACGGTTTCCTTCTTTCGTCCGTAGAGCGGAAAAACATCCGCGATTCGCTGCAGCCGACACAGTAGATCAAATCACGGCATACTCATCACCCTGTTCCGGGATCGGGGTATCGCTTCTCCGTGAGAATTACTCCATCAGGCGCCTGACCTGCTCCCGGAGTGCCATGAGAGTCGGTGTTATCGGCGTGAACTCTTTCTCCGAGTATCGGATCGCCTCGGGCTGCTTCAAGCCGTGGCCGGTGAGGTTGCAGACAACCGATTCATCGGCAGTGATAACGCCGGAGGTGCGGAGTTTTTTTGCGGCGGCGACGGAAGTCGCGGCGGCGGGTTCGGCGAAGATGCCAGCGAGGTATCCGGTTAGAGATTGGGCTTCGAGAATTTCTTCGTCGGTGAGCGCGGTCGCTGTGCCGCCGGATTCGCGCAGCGCTGCGAGTGCCCGCCAGCCGAGCGAAGCCGGATTGCCGACTTGAATGCTTTCAGCGACCGTCTCGCGCGCGACGACGGGTTCGACTTCGGTCGATCCTTTCTCGAACGCAGCCACGATAGGCGCGGCGGCTTCGCTTTGAGCGGCGACCAGCTTAGGCGCTCGTTCGATCCAGCCGAGCGACAGGAATTCTTTATAGCCTTTCCACATGGCGTATATGCCTGTGCCGCCGGCGGTGGGATGGATCACCCAGTCGGGCATGCGCCCGTCGAGCTGATCGACCATCTCGTAAGCATAGGACTTCTTTCCTTCGTCGCGATAGGGATTGGTCGAAAGACAATCGTACCAACCGAATTCTTGAACCGCCGCTTTGTAAAGCTTCGCGACTTCGTTGTCGAAGTCGCCGTCGACCACGATCACCGTCGCGCCGTAGGCGCGGGCCTGGATGATCTTCGACGGCGCCGTTCCTTTGGGCACCATGACGACGCTCTTGATCCCCGCCGCAGCGGAGTAGGCCGCGACGGACGCAGCCGCATTCCCTGTCGACATCACCGCAGCAGTTTGAAACCCCAACTCCTTCGCCACCGAAAGGCCGACGCTGTTGCTGCGATCCTTGAGTGAACCGGTGGGCAGCACCGTGTCGTTCTTCATATACAACTTGGCAATACCGATCCGCTCCCCGAGACGCGCCGTGTGAATCAAGGGAGTGCTTCCTTCGCCTAATGACACGATCGACGAACGATTCGCCACGGGGAAAAATTCGAACCAGCGCCAAATCGACGTATCCCGGTCGGCGCGCATCCGCGCAAGGTCGCCGCGAGTCAGATGATCGATGGCAAGGTTAACTTCGAGAATGCTCCGGCACTGCGGGCACTGAAAAATCGTGCGCGCCTCCGGCTCGCAGCCGCACTTCGGACAGCTAAGCTTGCTTACCTTGCCCATATGGGATGCTCAACCACCATCGTTAGCCTCTTTGACCACCCGCTACTCCAACACTCCATCCTTCCAACACTCCAATCCGCCTTAGCCCGTTCGCCGTTCCATCTCGGTTAAGGATTTTTCCAACTCCGCTTCCAGTTCGCCCACGTCGAAACCCACGGCGCGCGCGCCGTCCAGGATGGCGATGCAAATCATGATCAGGTTCAAACCCTCGCGCGGCGGCGGCTCGTCGGGATGGTCATAAAGGTAATGATCGACCCGCTGCTTGAGCATGAGAAAGTCACGCAGGCAGACCACCGCCGGCAAATTCTCCACCGGCCCCGAGTTCACCGTCATCGGCGCAAAGGCCACACCGCCCGGATCGACCAAGGCGATCTGCGTGCCGTCCTCGAAGAGCAGAACTAAATAACGATCTCCGGTCTCCGGATGGTTCTTTTGTTCGAACGCGGTCACCTCGCCCCACGTAAGCCTCACGCTCTTCCCTGAGGCTACGTCGAGCAGCGTCGAGCGCTCGTCGTCGTAAAGAACCACCCCGGGGTGCTTGGCAATCCAGTTTTCCGCTACTGTCTTCGCTCCATCCATAAGAACTTCAAGCTCATAGTAATCCCATCGCTCCCCTTGCGCCAACCGGTTTGCGTGGAGAACGTCCATTGATAACCGCGATTGCTATTCTCGGTCGACATAGTAACCTTGATGTTAAATTTGGCGTATGCGTACCCGGTTAAATTTACGATCTCGCCTCCAGGGCTGCCTTCGCCTCCGATGAGTCCCCGCCTGCCGCGCCGGTTTTTGCTCGGTTATTGGATTTTCGTTGTCTACGGCTCGTTCATTCCGTTTGTTTTTAACCTCGATCCCAACTTCGTGCACTGGCGTCTCGATATATTTTTATTTCGATCGCTTTCTAGAGGAGTAACCCGCTGGTCGTGGTCTGATATCATCGTCAACGTCTTGCTTTATTTTCCTTTGGGTTTACTGGGCTTGGCTCGCCTGGGCCGCGCTCGCTGGTTTGCGCAATCGTTCGTCATGCCGCTGATCGTGGGCGCGATCGGACTTTGCGCCGGCCTTGCCGTCGAGCTAGGGCAAACGCTGTCTCCTTACCGCAGTCCTTCGATGCTCGACGCGTTTTGCAACGGCTTCGGAGCTCTGATTGGTGCCGCGGCAGCCAGCTTCTTGCTATGCTCCCGCGGCCGCAGTTTTGGCTCCCGCGTGGGTCGGCTGGTGCGAGCTCACCCTGCGGAATGCGCGGCCGGGGTACTCTTGGTCGTTGCGCTTGCTGGGAGTTATTATCCATTTATTCCCGCGCCGGACGCACTTTATCTTCGGTTCAATTCGACTCGCGCCTTTGGCGCTGATCTCTGGCCCGCCACTCCTCGCGCGTGGATCGATATTGTTATTAACAAGGGCGTGATTTTCGCCGCGTTCGGTTTCGCGCGGTATCGCACCCCACGGCGGTCCCGACTGAGTCCCGCACTAAGCGTGTGGCTTGAAGCAACCCTGACCGCGGCAACCATCGAAGCCGGTAAATTACTATTCATCGGTCCCGCCTTTCAGGCAGTGAATATATTCGCGAGCTCCGTCGGCGCGCTATGTGGCGTCATGCTCATCCCCGCCCTTTCATCTAAGAAGGCCCTTCGCTCGCGGCGGCAAGCCGCCCTCCTGGCTGTCTTGTTGGCGCTGCTGTGCTATTTCGAGCTGCGGCCCTTTGACTGGATTTACTTTTTCGAGCTGCCGGCAAAAATCAAGCAGATCGAATGGCTGCCTTTTTTTTCATACTACGGTTCCACACCGCAGGCGGCGTTTTTCGATTTGGCAAAAAAATTGATTTTGACCCTGCCTCTCGGTTATCTGATCGTTGCCGCAAGCCCAAACCGCGCAGAGCGGCGGCGTGCGCGCTACGCCGGCATATTAGGCGCGTTGGTCGGCATGTTTTTGGAAACTTGCCAGCTTCTGACTCGCTCCCGTGTCACCTCGATTACCGATGTTCTAATCTTCACGTTCGGCTCCTGGGTCGGCGCCCTGGCGTTCAACTGGTTCCACGCATCCACCGCGACAACCTCGGACCTCGGCAACCCCAGAGCCGCCCCCATCGAATCGCCATTAACTCAAGGCGATCAACGACCGACGTCAGCGGCCGGGACTAAATCGCGACCATGAGGTTAGCAAATGACATGCGATCTGCTTCCGGCACCCCTTGCTAACGGTGGAAATCGTTCCGCGCGCTAAGGCGGCTCCTATGCTCGGACTTATCTGGACCGTAATCATCGGTTTTTTCGTCGGCGTCATCGCCAAGCTGATCATGCCGGGCAAGGAGAACCTGGGCTTTATCGCGACCACGGCGCTCGGCATCATCGGTTCCTTAGCGGCGACTTATATTGGGCAAGTCGTTGGCTGGTACGAGGCCGGCCAGGGCGCCGGTTTTATCGGCTCGGTGGTCGGAGCGTTCGTGGTTTTGTGGGCGTATCTCACAATCAAATCGAGAGCCTAGTATCCGGGCCGCCGGCGATCCGCCACGACTTCTTCCGCCTGCTGCAGGAGAACATGAAACTCGTGATCCTCAAGATAGCCGACGTCGAGGGCGGCGTATAACTGGAAACGAAGGTCAGCATAAGAAGCTATGTGGTAGAGAGAATTCGGTGAAGCTCACCCCTCCCTCCGCGTTCAAATCCTTCGGCCATATTGGACATGATCGACACGGCCGCTCGCTGAATCTTTCCGGACAATCCAAAGTGGCGTGCAAAAGATCTCCGTCGGGTTGCTTTATAGATTTCATGAGAGAATTTCCGAGCCTTTTGCAGTGCGGTCAATTTTTCGAGTCGTTCCATTCGCGCCGCCCCACTTTCTTCTTACCGATGACTCAGCCCTCAGCCCTCAGTGCCTAGCCCTTCCCACATCAGCTCCGCCGGGTGTTTCGCTTTTCTGCCGGCCAGGTGATCGATTTGCTGGCGGCAAGAAATGCCGGGGGCGGCGATTTCGATATCGGCAGCCGCCGCTTTGACGGCGGGAGCGAGACGGCGGTTGCCGATCTTGGTCGAGAGATCGTAGTGTTCTTTTTCAAAGCCAAAGGAGCCGGCCATGCCGCAACACCCTGAATTGATCTCGCTGACATCGTAACCGGCGGCCTTGAGCATGGCGATGGTCGGCGCGGTTCCCACCAGAGCTTTTTGATGGCAGTGGCCGTGCAATAGGACCTTCTTGCCCTTGCCCTGCGAATTGAGCGACAATCTTCCGGCCTTCTGTTCGCGCATGACAAACTCTTCGAGCAGAAAACTGTTTGCGGCGACCTTCTTCGCCGCCGGGTCGCGGATAAATTCCGGATATTCGTCGCGCAACGTCAGCAAACAGGAAGGCTCCAGTCCGACAATCGCCGTGCCTTTCTCGGCGAACGGCGCGAGTTTGTCGACGTTCCAAGCAGCATTTTCCTTGGCCTGGCCAAGCATGCCTTTGGAGATCATCGGCCGGCCGCAGCATTTCTTGTCAACGAGCAAGACCCGATAGCCCGATCGTTCGAGAAAGCGCGTGGCGGCGACGGCGACGTTGGGCGTGTTGTAGTTGTTGAAGGTGTCGTGAAACAAAACGACCTCGCCCTTCGCACCGTCGCCTTCCGCCTCGTGCTTGCGAAACCAGTCTTCGAAAGTTTCGCCGGCGAATTGCGGCAAGGGGCGCCTGCGGTCGATGCCGGCAAACAGCTCCATCAGCCAGCGGTTGAGCGATGAATTCGCGATCCAGTTCGACACCGGCGCCAAGCTTGCACCGATACGATTCAAGGTTTCGATCCCGCCGAACATCCGGTTGCGCAGCGGCAAGCCATGGGCGCGATGGTAATGATCGAGAAACTCATACTTGAGCTTCGCCATGTCGACGTTCGACGGGCACTCCGCCTTGCACGCTTTGCATTCGAGACAGAGATCCATCACCTCGTAGAGCCGCTTGCCGGTGAATTCTTCCTGGGGCATCCTGCCGGCGATCGCGTTCCTGAGCGCATTGGCGCGGCCGCGGGTTGAGTGCTCTTCGTCGAGGGTGCCCATGTAGGACGGGCACATGGTGCCGTCAAGTTTCTTCCGGCACTCGCCCATGCCGCTGCACATCTCCACCGCCCGCGCAAAACCGCCTTGGGCACCGAAGTCCAAAGTCGTTCGCGGCTCCCAGGGTTGGTAGCGCGGGCTGATCTTTAGCGACTCGGTCATCGCCGGCGCGTCGACGATTTTGCCGGGGTTCATGAGATTCTTGGGATCGAAGGCCCGCTTGATCTGGCGGAAGGCATCGTAAAGCGCGGGACCGAAAAGTTTCAAATTGAAGTGGCTGCGCGCCAAGCCGTCGCCATGCTCGCCGGACATGGCGCCGTTGAATTCGAGCACGAGATCGGAGATGGCGTTGGCGATGGAGACCATCTTGTGCATCTCGCTCTCTTCCTTGAGATTGATCAACGGGCGGATGTGCATGCAGCCCACCGAGCAGTGGCCATAGTAGCCCGCGATGGTGTCGTGGCGCGCCACCACTTCGCGAAAGCGTTTGATGAACTCCGGCAACCTGGCCGGCGCCACCGCCGTGTCTTCGACGAAGGCGATCGGCTTCTTGTCACCCTTCATGCCGAGCAGCAAACCGAGCCCGGCCTTGCGCACGCCCCAGATCGCTTTCACTTCCTCCGGCTTGAAGGCGAGCGTCGAGGCATAGCCGATGCGCTCGCGCTTGCGCACCTCTTCGAGTTTATAGACCTGATCTTTGATTTCGTCCTCGTTCTCGCCGGCGTACTCGACCATCAAGAGCGAATCGGGCGTGCCCTGAACGAAGCCAAGCTTGCGCGACTGCTCGATATTGCCGCGGGCCAGGTTCAAGACCATCTTGTCGGTGGATTCCATCGCGTAAGGGTGGGTCTGCAAGACGATCTGAGCGCACTCCAACGCTTCGTTATCGTCATTGAAGTGAATCACGTCCATGGCCGTCCACTTGGGCTTGGGAACCAAACGCATCTTCGCTTCCACGATGGTCGCCAGCGTGCCCTCCGAACCGACGAGCACGCGCGCGAGATTGAAGGGCTGGGGCTTGACGAATTCGTCCAGATTGTAGCCCGACACACGCCGCATGATTTTCGGATAGCGAGCGAGAATTTCGTTTTTGTGCTGCTGCGCCAGGCGAAACACCTCGCGGTAGGCGCGACCCTCGATCGTGTCGGCGCGGCTCTTGGTTTGCACATCCTCTGGCGAAAGATCTTTCAGCACCGCTTCGCTGCCATCGGCGAGCAGCACGGTCAATTCGATCACGTGATCGAGCGTCTTGCCGTAGGTGAGCGAATGAGCGCCGGAAGAATTATTGCCGATCATGCCGCCGACGGTGGCGCGGTTCGACGTCGACGTGTCCGGCCCGAATTGCAGTCCCATGCCGCGCACGTAGGCGTTCAGCTCGTCCTGGACCAACCCGGGCTGCACCCGGCACCAGAGCTCTTCTCTATTCACTTCCAAAACATTCTGCATGTACTTGGAAAAATCCAGCACGATGGAATGGCCGACGGCCTGGCCGGCGAGCGACGTGCCGCCGCCGCGCGGCAAGAGGGTCACGCCGAGCTTGTTGGCGAGCTCGACCGCCGCCTGCACGTCGCCTTTGTGGCGCGGCACGACCACGCCGATGGGCTCGATTTGATAGATCGAAGCGTCGGTGGAGTACAGCAGGCGCGAGTAACGGTCGAAGCGGATATCCCCTTCGATCCGCTTTTTAAGCTCCGCTTCGATCTCGAAATAGTCCCTGCCTGCCTTCGTGCTCATCCTTGACCTCGCGTTTCACCCTTGAACATTTGAACCTTGAACCCTTGAACAAATTTTTTAACCCCACCGTAACACCAAAACGCCGACGACGACCAGCGCCGCGGCGGCACCGTCCTGAAAGGTGACCTCTTCGATCCCTTGAAGCGTGGTCTTCGCCAGCAAGAAACTGACGATGGGTTGGGCGCTCCAGATCGGCGCAACCACCGAGGCCGGCGCATGCACCAACGCTTTCAAAGTAAAGATCGAGCCGATCGCATAAAGAAAACCGGCGGCGACAAAACAGAGCAGGCTTTGGGCGGGAATCCGCTGCCACTTCCGTTCGATCTTGAGCAAATTGCCGAGGGTCATCAGCAGCGCCAACCCGGTGGCGTGCATGACCAGCGCGCCGAGCACCGGCGGTCCGCCGTGATCAGTGCCGAATTTTTTCAGCACCGGAACCACGCCGTAGCAGAGCGTCGCGAGGACGGCCGCCGGGGTGAGCCGCCGCGGCGCGGGATTGCCGCCCGGCGTCCTATCGGATCGAGTCACAAAGAAGACGCCGGAGATGATCAACAGGACGCCGATCACGACGGAAAAACTCAGCCGCTCGCCGAGCACCGCGGCCGCCAGAAACACGGTGATCAGCGGCGAAGAGTTATTGAGCGACTGCGCCCGGGATGCGCCGATCTGATCGACGCTTTTAACGAACAGGGTGCGGCCGAGAAAAGCGCCGACGACGCCGGTGCCGGCAAAAACAAGCACGGCCGGCAGCGGAATTTTGCCGGCGAAAAGATCACCTTCGAGCAGCGCGGAGGCGAATAACGTCAGAAGAATCGCCGCCTGCTGGTGAAGCGTCGCCGCGCTCACGTCGGCGCCCGCCAGCCCGCGTTTGACCAGCACCGGACTGGTACCCCAAAAAACTCCGGCGCCAAGCGCGTAGAGGATTCCCGTTTCCATGGAATCGAGTGACGCTAGCGGCTCAGCGCGGCACGGGCTTGGTCGAAGATACTTTGGAACATCGATCGGGTCAGTTTGCCGGTAAATGTGTTTTGTTGGCTCGGATGATAAGAGCAAAGTAAGAGCTGCCCGTTGTCTAGATTCACGGCAACGCCATGGCCGAACTTGGGGCGCGGCTTGGGCAAAACGCCGCCGCTGTCTCGGTACGCGGCGAGAAACGAATCGAAGGCGATCTTGCCGAGCGCGATGACCACTTGCATATCGCCGAATAATTTCAGTTCTTCGACCAAGTATGGGCGGCAACGGACGAACTCGATGCGACTGGGTTTGTTGCCCGGCGGCGCGCAATGCACCGCCGCCGTGATGTAGCAGTCGCGCAGAGTGAGACCGTCGGAGCGATGATCCGAGTTGGCCTGATTGGCAAAACCGGCGGCGTGAAGCGCGCCATAGAGCCAATCGCCGCTACGGTCGCCGGTAAACATGCGCCCCGCGCGGTTACCACCGTGAGCGGCGGGCGCCAGTCCGACAATTAGAAGTCGCGCTTCTCGATCACCGAATCCGGGCAGCGGCTTTGCCCAGTACTTTTGGCCCTGATAACGGCGCGGCGGATTTTGCGCTGATGCCTCCCGCCAGCGCACCAGCCGAGGACATCGCCGGCAGTTAATAATCCTGCGATTCAATTCGTCGAGCGCTCTCATGCAGTTGTTGTGTTAGCACAGGGCACGCTGCAAAAGAAAACAAAGCGGTTCCCTTCCGCCCAATGAGGCGGAGCGCCGCGCGGGCCGCGCAGAGTTGATCGAGAGCGGGGATAACCCAAGGCTCAGGCTGATCAAACGCGGCACGGCAAGACCCGTGTAAGCAGTTTCTATTTCTGCTATAAAATCACATGACTTAACTCTTGGAGGGAGATTCCAATGATTGAACGACCACAGCCGTACGTCAGGCAATCTGACGTCTGCATCAATCACCGTAATTGGGAAAGCCCGTCCTGCGATTACAGCGGCTCCGAAGAAGTCGTCCATGAGCTGAGAAAAGTCGCCAAAGAACGAAACCTTAACGGGAAGGTTCGCGGCGCGCGCAGTGGCTGTCTGGACGTTTGCGAGTTTGGACCGAATATGATGGTTTGGCACGAGGGGCTGTGGTCCATGAAGGTCACCAAGGGCGATGTTCCTCCGATCGTCGACAATTATCTGAAGTTGGAAGCATTCGATCAAAAAAAAAGAAGCCGGCGCAGTGGCGAAGTAAATCGCATCCCGCATTGTCCGTCGTCTTCCGTTCACCCGCTCGGCGACAAGAATCGCGGTATTTCCACTCACGGAGAAACCGCGATTCCATATCGTCAGGGTGCTTTAAACACGCGAAATCTCGGCGTTCCTTGACACGGAACTCCCATCCATATTAGAAAAAAGGTTAACATTAAACTTTAGGAACTAGAGGATTAATCATCGTGGCAGACAAAACACTAACGCTGGGTCAGTTTCGCACGCTGCGAAAAGATAATTGGTGGGTGCAGCCGTTGCTCGTCGTTGTCGGTCTCGGCGCATTCGGCATTTACGCGACGTGGGCTGCATTTCAGAACGCCCACTATTACGTCGAGCCCTATCTTTCGCCGTTTTATTCGCCGTGCATTTCGGCCAACTGTACCCGTCTCAGCGTGCCGTTGATCGGCTCGTGGTGGAATCTCTCGCCGGCTATTTTGATTTTATGGATACCCGGCGGCTTTCGCGCCACCTGTTATTATTACCGCAAAGCCTACTACCGCTCTTTTTTTCTATCGCCGCCAGCGTGCGCCGTGCGCGACGCCGCAAAATCTTATAGCGGCGAGACGCGCTTCCCGTATTTGTTTCAGAACCTGCATCGCTATTTTTTCTATCTTTCACTGGTCGTTTTGGCCTTCCTGTGGTGGGATGCGGTCGACGCCTTTCGGTTTCCCGACGGCTTCGGGATGGGCGTGGGCACGATTGTGCTGTTTCTCAATGCCGCGCTTCTTTCGCTGTTCAGCTTCTCGTGTAATTCCTGTCGCCACATTTGCGGCGGTCACTTGAATTCATTCCACAACGCGCCCGCCAAATACAAATTCTGGAGCTGGGTTAGCAAGATCAATGAAAAGCACATGGAACTTGCCTGGGTCAGCTTGATCTGGGTCGGCCTGACCGATCTTTACGTCCGGCTGCTCTCGATGGGCGTGATTTCCGATTTGAGGTTTTTCTAATGGCTGAAGCAAAGTACGAAACTCACGAATACGACGTCGTCGTCATCGGCGCCGGCGGCGCCGGTCTGCGCGCCGCAGTGGAAGCGTCCGCGCAAGGCGTTAAGACCGCGCTCGTCTGCAAGTCACTGCTCGGCAAGGCGCACACGGTCATGGCCGAGGGCGGTATCGCGGCGGCGATGGGCAACGTTTATCCCGAGGATAACTGGAAAGTTCACTTTCGCGACACCATGCGCGGCGGCAAGCTGCTCAACAACTGGCGTATGGCGCAGCTCCATGCTCAAGAAGCGCCTGATCGGGTGTTGGAGCTTGAAGAATGGGGCGCGCTCTTCGACCGAACCAAGGAAGGCTTGATCCTCCAGCGCGATTTCGGCGGCCACCGTTATGCCCGCTTGGCTCACGTCGGCGATCGCACCGGGTTGGAGATGATCCGCACGCTGCAGCAACACGCCGTGCACAAAGGCATTGACGTGTACATGGAGTGCAACCTCCAGCGGCTTCTGACCGACGGCGGCAGGATCGCCGGCGCCTTCGGCTACTGGCGCGAGAGCGGCAAGTTCATCATGTTCAAATGCAAAGCCGTCGTGCTCGCCACCGGTGGCGGCGGCAAGGCCTGGAAGGTTACGTCGAACTCCTGGGAATATACCGGCGACGGTGTGACCATGGCAGCCGACGTGGGTGCCGATCTGATGGACATGGAATTTATGCAATTCCACCCTACGGGAATGGTCTGGCCGCCCAGCGTGCGCGGGATTCTCGTCACCGAGGGCGTGCGCGGCGACGGCGGGACCTTGAAAAACACCGAAGGCAAGCGCTTCATGTTCAACTACATCCCGGAGTTCTTCAAAGCCGAGACCGCCGAGACCGAGCAAGAGGCCGACGCCTGGTACGAAGACAAAAAAAACCGGCGCACCCCGGACCTGCTGCCGCGCGACGAAGTCGCCCGGGCGATCAACTCTGAAGTGAAAGCCGGCCGCGGCACGGCGCATGGCGGGGTTTTCCTCGACATCGCATCGCGCCGGCCGGCAGACTATATCCAGAAGCGGCTCCCCTCCATGTATCACCAGTTCAAAGAGCTGGCCGACGTCGACATCACAAAGGAGCCGATGGAAGTCGGCCCCACCTGCCACTATTCCATGGGCGGGGTTCGGGTGGATGCGGATTCCACAGCGACCACGGTTCCGGGGTTATTCGCCGCCGGCGAAGTCGCCGCCGGTCTGCACGGCGCCAACCGGCTCGGCGGCAACTCACTCTCCGACCTTTTGGTCTTCGGCCGGCGCGCCGGTCTCTATGCCGCAGAATACGTGAAGTCCTTTAGCGGCTCGGTAAGCGTTGATAACGATCAGGTGGAAGCCCATGCGCGCACCATGCTGGCGCCCTTCGAGAGCAAAGGCAACGAAAATCCTTACACTATCCATGCCGACCTGCAGCAGAGCATGCAGAATCTGGTCGGCATCATTCGCGCCGAATCCGAGTTGAAGCAAGCGCTCGATATTCTCCAGACCCTGAAGCAAAGAACCCTAAATGTAAAAGTCGAAGGCAATCGGCACTACAATCCGGGATGGCATCTTGCCCTGGATCTACATTCGCTTTTGACCTTCGCCGAAGCCGCGACACTCGCCGCCATCGAGAGAAAAGAAAGCCGCGGCGGCCATACCCGCGACGACTATCCCAGCACCGATGCCAAGTTTGCCAAGGTCAACGTGATCGTTCGCATCAAGGACGACAAGTTCACGCTCACCCAGGAGCCTCTACCCGAAATGCCAGATGAGCTCAAAGCACTGCTCGAGGAGAAAAAGTAATGGCCGATCAACAAGTCCATATGCGGGTGTGGCGCGGCGATGCGCAGGGCGGCGAATTTAAAGACTATCGCCTTGCTGTCGGGGAGGGCCAAGTCGTGCTCGACGTCATCCACGCGATCCAGGCGCAACAGGCGAACGACCTGGCCGTGCGTTGGAATTGCAAGGCCGGCAAGTGCGGCTCATGCAGCGCCGAGGTCAACGGCAAACCGCGCCTCATGTGCATGACCCGAATGAATCTGTTTCAACCCGGAGAGACCATCACGGTGGCGCCAATGCGGACCTTTCCGATCATTCGCGACCTGGTGACCGACGTTTCTTTCAATTTCAGAAAGGCGCGGGAGATTCCTGCTTTCAAACCCAAGCCCAAGGAAGCCGATGGCACGCGCCGGATGTTTCAGGAAGACATCGACCGCGTGCAAGAGTTTCACAAATGCATCGAGTGCTTCCTATGCCAGAATGTCTGCCACGTCATTCGCGACCACGAGGAAAACAAACCGGCCTTCGCCGGCCCGCGCTTTTTCGTCCGCTTGGCGTCTTTGGAGATGCACCCGCTCGACTCTAACGATCGGATGGAGCTGATTAAGCAGAAGGCCGGTCTTGGTTTCTGCAATATCACCAAATGTTGCACCGAAGTTTGTCCGGAGCAGATTCATATCACCGATAATGCGATTATTCCCTTGAAGGAACGGGTCGTCGACCGATACTACGATCCGATCGCCAAATTCTTGGGCCTTTTCTCTCAGAGAAAGTAGGCGCACCGGCGCCGGTGCGTGAGTCGGAATCACGAACTGATTTGGAATGCCGCGACGCGTTCGCCCGCGGAGCCCGGGCTAAGGGCGTTCGCGCCGCCGCAAATACATTTTGACCCAGTAATCATAAAGGGAAGCGACGGTGAACTTTTCGGTCTGATTGCGCTTCAAGGCCGATTCATAGTCGATGGCAATATCCTGGCCATCCTTGCTCACGCCGAGAAGACGGCCCTGTTTCTGATCGACGAATGCGCCGACGGCGCGGAGTATTTGCGAAAGATTATGGGCCTCGGGGCCCCCGCCCCCGCTGCTTTGCCGTTTCGACTGCCCCTCGGCATCCATCCGAGCGATATCATCGTGCGTATAATGGAGCTCTAGCGCTCCCGAAGTGGGCTGGGGCTCTGGCGACGGCTCTGCCTTTTTGCGGCGAAAGATCTGCCAGGTCACGCGTAACGAGACATCCGGCGTTTGCGCCTGCGTCTTGGGAGGCTTTTGGGCGCGCACGGATATGCCGCTATCCTCGACCTTCAGCGAAAACGACTCGATCTGCAGCGGCTCCAACATTTGCCCGACCGGGCGAAGCAATTGAGAAAAATTTAAATTTAATGACATGGCAGGCGCGAGTTATCAAAAAGACAAGCAGTTCTAAACAATTAATTTTACGCGCTCAGTCGCGCTGAATCGTCACTGCGTCTGTTGTCCATTCCAATCCAGGCGTCATAGAGCGTCGGAAGGTCGTTTGGTTCGGTGGCTATTTGCCCGCACGGTCATTCATATTCGGCCCTGCTGATCGGGCATCCATCCGAAGACTGCACGCGCCTCCAGGCATTCCCGGTTCATTTGAGCCTAATGAGCGGTGCGCTCCGCCCGTTGTAAGTACATCCCTACCCAAAGATCATAAAGATCTTTGACCGAGAAAGTGTCTTTGATTCGATTCCCCGACGAAGTTTCGTACTCTAAAGTCACAAACTCCATTTCGCGAGTTAATTTGACCAGGCTAGCTGATTTCTTGCTCAAATATCCGCCAATACTACGTAGAGATTGCGATAGCCTGGACGCATCTGCCATAGCCGCAGAATTGCCTCGTCGTGAGCGCCCCTCTGCTTCCAGCCTCTCCACGTCCGATAATGTATAGTGTAATTCAATTGACGACGGTCCGTCGGAACCACTCCGGTCGCCCGCTTGAAGCGCGTCCCAAGCTGCGCGGATTTTATTCGCGCGCTGGTCTTTCGCGCGGGCCAAACTTCCTCGGATAAAGAATTTGTCGCCCGCGGTTTCCAATTCAAAGCCCTTGACATCCAATACTTCCAAGGCTTGGCCAATCGCACGCAACGGCTGCGCGTAATCCGTCACCTCAGCCATCATTACCCCCACACTAACTTTGGCATTGTCTGCGAACAATGCGCCGAAACTTGTCCAATAATTACGTTACAACTGACTCTATAACCGCTTTTTACTCTTCAGTGCATATTGTGTCAAGAAAATTTACAACGGATCCACCTGGGGCCAGCCGCTATTTTAGGGTTATGAGGTTGTATTATCTCAATCGGCTGGAACACGACTGATTGCCTTCGCGATCATAAGACTGAAAACTTGGTGGCACCTCGTCGAATCACTCGTCACAATAAATCGATATTTTAACGAATAAAAATTGTAAAACATGTCGGCTAGGCGAACGGGGCCGTGAGCGTGAACGCAGGGAATCTCGGACAACATCGATTACGGCTTTCTAACCCTAACCGTTGCGCAGGCGGAAACCGCCTGCTGCCTGAAGCGTAATCGGTTTGGCCTTTTCGTCTTCGCAAGCTTGATCCGCTACCGGCTCTTGGTCGACCTTCAACCCGGCCAACTTTATTTTGAGTCTTAGATTGTTGGCGCTATCGGCATTCGCCAGGGCCTGGTCCAAACTGATTTGCCCCTCTTTATAGAGGCTAAAAAGCGCCTGATCGAAAGTCTGGCAACCCTCTTGTATACCTTGCTCCATGCCTCCTTTGAGTTCGTCGACCTCGCCTTTTTTAATCAGATCCTTGAGGCGCGGCGTATCCATCAAAATCTCCAAGGCCGCTACCCGCTTGCCACTAAGGGACGGAATCAAACGCTGGGAAACGATCGAGCGCAGATTGAGCGACAGTTGCAGATAGATTTGCGCGTGGCGCTCGCTCGGAAAGAAGTTCATGATTCGTTCGATTGCTTGGTTGGCGTTGTTGGAGTGGAGTGTGCCGAGACAGAGATGGCCCGTTTCGGCGAAAACAATTGAGGCCTCCATCGTCTCGGTGTCGCGAATTTCACCGATCAAAATGACGTCCGGGGCTTGGCGCAGCGTGTTTTTAAGCGCGGCTTGAAAGGAATGGGTGTCGAATCCCACTTCCCGTTGGGTTACCACGGATTTCTTGTGCCGATGGACAAACTCGATGGGATCTTCGATCGTGATGATATGCCCCGCTTCATTGGCGTTGCGGTGATCGATCATCGCGGCCAACGAGGTGGATTTTCCGGAGCCGGTGGCGCCGACCACGAGAACCAATCCCCGTTTCGTCATGACGATATCTTTAAGTATCGACGGCAGGCCCATCTCATCGACCGACATGACATCCGCCTTGATGCGCCGAATCACCATGCCTACCGAACCGCGCTGCTGAAACATGTTGATGCGAAAGCGGGCGACGCCCGGCAGTGACGTGGCCAAATTCATCTCCAATGATTCGGCAAATTCTCGCTGCTGTTTTTCGTTTAAGATCGCTTGGACAAGCCCCTTGAGCTCATCGGGCGTGAACGAATGCTCGCCGATCGCGCGAAGATCACCGTCGATCCGGTACATGGGCGGACGCGCCACCGTGAGGTAGAGATCCGACGCCTCCTGTTCGACCATCACGGTAAAGAAATCTTGTATGTTGATGGCTGATTCCATGACGACGATCTCGCTCCGCTTTTTAGAGCCTCCCGCCGACCACTGCGGCCGGCCCGGCGGCGCCAAATAGATTGGGGTTCATGCTTTTCGACTGGGCTTCTTCGCGAGTCACGATGCCCCGCGTTACCAGGTTCGTCAGCGCCATATCCATGGTCTGCATGCCGTCCCTCTGGCTTACTTGCATGGTGCCGGGGATTTGATGAATTTTTCCCTCGCGAATTAGATTACGCACCGCGGTGGTGCCCGTGAGAATCTCCAAGGCCGCCACGCGCCCGCCGACCTTCTTCTTGAGCAGCGTTTGGGTGATCACCGCTTCCATCGACTCGGCGAATTGCGCGCGGATCTGTGCCTGCTGGGTAGGCGGGAAAACGTCGATGATACGGTCGACGGTTTTCGGCGCGCTCGAAGTATGCAGCGTGCCGAAGACGATATGGCCGGTTTCCGCCGCCGTGAGAGCTAGCTGTATCGTCTCCAAGTCGCGCATTTCACCGACCAGGATAATATCCGGGTCCTCGCGCAACGCGGAACGCAGTGCGTTGGCGAACGAATGAGTATGCGGTCCCAGCTCGCGCTGGTTGACCAAGCATTTTTTTGACTGATGGACGAATTCGATGGGATCCTCGACGGTGAGGATATGGCCTTCAAATGAGCTGTTTAGATAATCGACCATGGCGGCTAGCGTGGTCGATTTGCCGGAACCCGTCGGGCCGGTCACTAAAATCAAGCCCTTGTCCTTTTCGCAGAGCTGTTTCAGTATCGGCGGCATGCCCAGCTCTTCGAGACTCATCACCTTGGTCGGAATTGTTCGAAATACCGCGCCTTCGCCTTTCCGCTGCATAAAAACGTTGACACGAAAGCGCGCCACTTGACCCAACTCAAAAGAAAAATCGCATTCATGAGTTTCTTCGAAAACCCGTCGCTGCACGTCGTTCATGATGTCGTAGACGAGCGCGTGAACCTGCTCTTTAGTCAGAGCCGGATTGTCCAGCTTCTTGAGCTCGCCGTCGATGCGAATCATCGGCGGTTCGCCGGCGCTCAAGTGACAATCCGACGCCCCCTGTTCAACGCCGAATACTAGAAGATTGGTAATATCCATAGTGTTAAGCTCCACAGCCGCGCGTAGGTGAATTTTATTATACTGGCGTGAAATCTGTAAAGAATTTTAAGATCTACCGGATCGTAAGCTCGCAAATACAGTACCAAGACTGCCGCAGCGTCAAAATCATTTTCAGCGCGTCGCCCCGCTATGATTTGATTCTTGATTCTCTTCGTAAAAGCAGATACTTATGCGCTAACTTCTGAGAGAAATTAGAAATTATGTTAAATCGAAAAGTTGCCTTGGTGACGGGCGGGGGTACCGGAATTGGTAAGGCAATTGCGCTGGGCTTGGCCCAAAATGGTGCGAATGTGGCCATCGCTTCCCGCGACCTGTCCCATATTGAACAGACGAGCGCGGAGCTAAAAAAGCACGGCCTTTCGGTCCTTCCGCTCCAGATGGATGTCCGAAAGAAGTCAGATGTTCAGCGAACTATTGCAGCCATTGTGTCGAGCTGGGGCGCAGTGCATATCTTGGTGAATAACGCCGGACGGTCCGGACTGAGCATGATGAACGACCCGGACGACGCCACGTGGTACGACATCATCGACACGAACCTAAACGGGCTGTATCTCGTCACCAAGGCTGTGCTGGAAAAAATGCCGGACCATGCGGGCGGCAGGATCATCAACATCTCCTCCGTTCTGGGAAAATTCGGCGTGCCTGGCTATACGGCATATTGCACGACCAAACATGGCATGATCGGCTTTTCACGGGCCCTCGCGCTGGAAGTGGTCCACCGCGGCATTACCGTCAATACCATCTGTCCGGGTTGGGTGGACACCGAAATGGCCACACTCGGCATCAACGAAACCGCCGCGTCTCAGGGGATTACACCGGAAGAATTCCGCGCTCAAGCCACGGCCGCGGTGCCGATTAAACGATTTCTTCAAGCCGATGAAATCGCCGATCTGGTTTGTTACATCGCTTCTGAGGCGGCCCGCGGCATCACCGGTCAAGCCATGAATATCTGCGGCGGTCAGACAATGGATTAGCGCGACGGGTTGACACCGACTTTTGACCCGCAGTATGGACTGCGCCTTTACCCGCTTCACGGCGCGGATCGAATCGCCATTCTGACTTTTAATTGGAGAACCTCGTGAGCCTCGAATCGATCATCGTTCGAAATCCCGCGACGCTGGAGAAAATCGCCGAGTTGCCGGTCGCGTCGTCATCCGACGTCGCCGCGACCGTGAAACGCGGCCGCGCGGCGCAGGCGACCTGGCAGGAAACCAGTTTCGCCGAGCGCGCGCGGCTGTTTTACCGACTGCGCGATTTGCTGCTCGACGAAGCCGATAAACTTTCGGATATCCTGACTAGCGAAACCGGCCGGCCCCGGGCGGAAGTTCACGGCAACGAGCTGTTGTATCTCTGCGATGCCATCGGCGTTTGGGCGAAGAAAAGCCCACGCTACCTTCGTCCGAAAAAAATTCGGCCGTACTTCCCGTTACTCAAAATCAAGAGAGTCGTCTCAACCTACGCGCCGCGCGGTGTCATCGGAATGATCAGCCCATGGAATTTCCCATTGACCATGACCCTGGGGGAGGCATTGCCGGCGTTGATGGCGGGCAATGCAGTAATCATCAAACCCTCGGAGTTGACGCCCCTGTCGGCGCTTTTCGGCGCGGAAATTGCGGCTAAAGCTGGCTTCCCGGAACATCTATTGCAGGTGGTTACCGGTTACGGCGCGACCGGCGAAGCGCTGGTGGACCATGCCGATATGATCGCTTTTACCGGCAGCGTGGAGACCGGCAAGCGGGTCATGCGGCGCGCGGCGGATCGAGTAATTCCGGTGTCCCTGGAGCTCGGCGGCAAAGATCCGATGATCGTTTTGAAGGACGCGGCGCTCGATCGCGCGGTCGGCGCTTGCGTTTGGGGCGCGATGATGAATTGCGGCCAGATATGCACTTCCATTGAACGGGTTTATGTCGAAGCGGCCGTTTATCAACAATTCGTCGACAAGGTCGTCGCGCGGGTGCGCGCCATACGCCAAGGCCCGAGCGCAAACGACGTGGATGTCGGTTGCATCACTTCGGAAGCGCAATTGAAAAAAATCGTTGCCCAGGTCGACGAAGCGCTGGCCAAAGGCGCCAAAGCGCTCACCGGCGGGCGGCGTAATCCGAGTCTCCCGGGCTACTATTACGAACCGACCGTGCTCGTCGACGTCGACGATTCCATGCAGGTCATGACCGAAGAAACCTTCGGCCCGATCATACCGATTGTCAAAGTGAACGATGCCGCCGAAGCGCTGCGTCTGGCCAACGCCTCGCGTTACGGCCTAAGCGGCAGCATCTTCACCCGGGATCCGGCGCTAGCCCGACACTTAGCGGATGAGATGCAAAGCGGCTCGGTGTGCATCAATGACAGCTTGGTGCCGTTCATCGTCGTGGATGCGCCCATGGGCGGGCGCAAAGACAGCGGCTTCAGCTCTCGCCACGGCGCCCAAGGCATCCGCAAATTCTGCCAGCAAAAAACCATCGTCATCGACAGATTCGGTCTCAAGGAGGAGTTTCCCTGGTACCCCGCTAGTAAACAAAAAGCGCTCCAAGTTCGCCATCTTCTCAACCTGCTTTGCCATTCCGGCTGGCGCCACAAGCTCAGCGCCCTTAAAGGCCTGATCAAGAGCTAGACTCGCTTGCACTCCAACCGGGATTCTACTAATTAAAGACGATATTCACGGACAATAGTATCATTTCAGAGGAGATTTACATGTCTAAAGATCTGCCCAGCTTTATCGCTCAGGAAGGCGCCAAAAGAGAAGGTTCGGTCATTCGCGAGAACAATTTTATCGATGCCAACAATTATGAGACGGTCGCCTACCTGAAGCACCTCGACCTGCGCAACGAGCCCAAGATGGTTCTGTTCGAGAACGTGCCCGCGTTGAACGGTCAGAAGTCGCCCTTTCCGATGTTTTACAACCCCTGGGTGACCCGGCAGTATGTCGCCGATTCCCTCGATATGGGCGACATCAAGTCACCCATGGAAGTCAGCCTGGAAGTCGCCAGGCTCGAACAGCAACAAGGCAAGATCGAAGTCATCGCGCCGGAAACTGCGCCTGTAAAACAAGTCGTGCTCACCGGCGAAAAGGCCGATCTCAGGGTTCTGCCCATGCCCGTGCACCAAAAAGGCGACGCCGGCCCCTACCATACGATGACCTGCGCCATGAAAGGATTGAACGCGGATTTTTACGACATCACCTTCACTAAAAATAAGTATTATGATCCCCAGCATATGAGCTTCTCGGCACACAAACACCATCATCTCGAAGCGATGGCCTGCGAATACGAAGGACAGAATCTGCGCGCGCCGGTGATCGTCATCCTGGGGCATCATCCCGCATTCTACCTTTCCTCATGCGCCATGACCGCCATGGGCAACAACGACTACCTCACCGCGTCGGCGTTCCTAAAAGAACCGCTGCGGGTCACACCGTCGACGACCTGGGGCGATAAGTTCATGGTTCCCGCCGATGCCGAAGTGATCATCGAAGGTGAAATTCTACCGGGCGTGCGCAAGTCGCAAAACCCCTTCGGCGAAATTCTCGGTTATGCCCAGCCGGTGATGGATGTTCCGGTCATCGAAGTAACCGCGATCACCCACCGCCGCGGCGGCATTGTCGAAGACTTCTGGCCCGGCCACATGGACCATTGGAATCTCGGCAGCATTCCAAAAGAGGGCAGCACGTACAACGTCATCAAGAAAAATATTCCGGGCATCAAAGGCATCCATCTCGCCGCGTCCGGTTGCGGCCGCTGCATCTGCTATATTTCGATCAAGAAAGAGTTTGAAAACGAGCCCAACAAAGCCGGCATGCAGGCCTTCGTCGAGATGCCCAATCTTAAACTTGCGGTCATCGTCGACGAAGACATCGACGTCTATAACGAACGCGAGGTAATGTGGGCGGTGGCCACCCGCGTGCACTGGGATAAGGACATCGAGATCATTCGCGAAGTGCAGAGTTTTCGCGGCTGGCTCGGCGACACCGTGGCGATCATCGACGCCACCATTCCATTGAAATCGAAAGCCGATTGGCCGGTGCGCAACGAGGTCGAGCCCGCAGCTTTTGAACGGGTCGCTAAATATTTTAAATAAGAGGAATGGAAAATGGCGGACAAGGTCAAATTTATCTACAAAGCAACTTGAACGACTTGCCGCAAAGCAAGAAGTTTCTTGCAAGCGAAGAAAGTCGATTTCGAAGAGCGCGACTACGGGAAAACTCCGTTGACCGAGAAAGAATTGCGGGACATCATCGGCGACGATCCTATCGAGCGCTTTCTAAACACCCGGACGCCGCTCTATCGGGGAAAGAACATGAAACACAAGCCGCCCTCGAAAGACGAGGCGATCACGCTCATGCTCAAAGACCCGAATCTGCTCAAGCGGCCGGTGATCCTTAAGGGCAAGAAAAAATTGACCGGCTTTGACGAAGCCGCACTCAAGCAACTGCTCTAATCCGCAAGATCCAGGGCACGGAGAACGCTCCGCGACCGGAGTGCCGATCCAAGATTTGCATTTATTCAACAAGCTGGAAAAGTTGCGCTATGGCTGAAGAAACGCTCTCTGGTTTAAAACTGTTCAATCGCGGCAAAGTCCGCGATATTTACGACTTGGGCGACAAGCTCTTGCTCGTCGCGAGCGATCGTATCTCCGCGTTCGACGTGATCTTGCCGACGCTGATCCCGGATAAGGGCAAGATTCTCACGGCGATGTCCGTCTATTGGTTCGACGTAATCAAGGACGTCGTTCCGCACCACTTGATCACCACCGACGTGGACAAATTTCCCGCCGCCTGCCGGCCGCACAAGGACGCGCTGGACGGCCGCTCGATGTTGGTAAAAAAGAGTTTGCCCGCGCCGGTGGAATGTATCGTGCGCGGTTACCTCGTCGGCTCGGGTTGGAAAGATTACCAACAAACCGGCTCGGTCTGCGATATTGCGTTGCCCAAAGGTCTCGTGGAAGCGTCGCGCTTGGATGAGCCGATCTTCACGCCGTCGACTAAAGCCCAGATCGGCGCGCACGACGTTAACATCAGTTTTGACGATATGGCCGCCAAGGTCGGCCGGAAAAGAGCCGAGAGGATGCGCGATGCCACCGTCGCGATTTACAGCCGCGCGAGGGAGATGGCCGAGAAGAAAGGCATCATCATCGCCGACACGAAACTCGAATTCGGCATCGAAGGCGAAGACGTTATGCTGATCGACGAGGTGCTCACACCCGACTCGTCCCGGTTCTGGCCGATGGATGGATACCGGCCCGGCAAGACCCCGGACAGCTTCGACAAACAGTTCGTGCGCGACTACCTGATCAACCTGCCTTGGGACATGAAATCTCCGCCGCCAGAGTTGCCGCCAGAGATCGTCGAGAAGACTCAAGAGAAGTATCGAGAAGCGCTCAGGCGGTTGACCAGCTGATTTCCAATCTGCCTTCCCGTTTGCGCCTCGTGCCGGCGTGACTTATTCACGCTAGGCGCGTTGGCAGCGATGCAGTATTTTTTTTACCATCTCAGTCGCCTTCTTAGGGTCGTAGTTATGCGGGATATGCACAAAACCATACGGAATATCTATCCGATTACGCCGGATGTGGTCGAGTATCACATACATGGAAAAGTTACAGACATAGTCACCGGCGCTCGCTGACTTCCTTACCTGCTTTCCCAGATGTAGCTGCAACGTTGTTTTGAGGCGTTTCGGACCACCGGATGAGATCGGCTGCGGCTTATCCGGCCGGCGAGCGCGGCGGCGATTGAGCGCTTGCGCTTCCACGTCAATGCGCCGGCGCGAGCTCTGACCCAGCCCAAGAACGATGTCGGGTTTGAAACGCTTGAGCAGGTCAATAAATTGTCCCCGGTGAAAGCGCACCGGGAACACGGTCTTTTTCAATCCCGGTTGTGACGGCAGCGATTTGATGATCCGTTCGGTGATGTTGTCGCGAAATCGCCCGTAGGATCCAAAACCATAGATCAAGGTACGCTTCGTCCTTTGCATGAATCAGAACCAATTCTGAGAGACGACAGTTTGCCTAAAACGAAACTGGCCGCGCGAGGCGGCCAGTTTGAAGTCTAACCCGATGGCGACGGTTATTCTTTCGCCGCCGCGCGCATGGTTACCGTGGAGGGCTCCGTCGAGCCTCCGGAACCAACCTCCTGGTAAATCTTGCCACCGCTGCGCTTGAACTCATCCGCCTTCTCCTTCAAGCCCAGCTCCAACGCCGACTGTTCCTCAACTCCCACCTTGGCGGCGTAGTCGCGCACGTCTTGAGTGATCTTCATCGAGCAAAAATGCGGCCCGCACATGGAGCAGAAATGCGCCACTTTGGCGCCCTCCGCCGGCAAGGTTTCGTCGTGAAACTCGCGCGCTGTCTCCGGGTCCAAGCTTAAGTTGAACTGGTCCTCCCAGCGAAACTCGAAGCGCGCCTGGCTGAGCGCGTTGTCACGCATCTGCGCGCCGGGATGGCCCTTCGCCAGATCTGCGGCATGAGCCGCGATCTTGTACGTGATGACCCCGTCTTTGACATCTTTCTTGTCCGGCAAGCCGAGATGCTCTTTGGGCGTCACATAGCAAAGCATGGCCGTGCCGTACCAACCGATCATCGCCGCGCCGATGGCGCTGGTGATATGGTCGTAACCTGGTGCGATATCCGTCGTCAGCGGCCCCAGGGTGTAGAACGGCGCCTCGTGGCAGACTTCCAACTGCTTGGTCATGTTTTCATGGATCATGTGCATCGGCACATGGCCCGGCCCCTCGATCATTACCTGAACATCATGCTTCCAGGCGATCTCGGTGAGCTCGCCGAGCGTTTCCAACTCGCCAAATTGCGCCTCGTCGTTGGCGTCGGCAATCGATCCCGGACGCAAGCCGTCGCCGAGCGAGAACGAGACGTCATAGGCTTTCATGATCTCGCAAATCTCCTCGAAATTCGTATAGAGAAAGTTCTCCTTGTGATGGGCGAGACACCATTTGGCCATGATCGAACCGCCGCGTGAGACGATGCCGGTCACCCGCTTTGCCGTGAGCGGCACGTAACGCAGCAACACGCCGGCATGAATCGTGAAATAGGACACGCCCTGTTCGGCCTGCTCGATCAGCGTATCGCGGAAAATTTCCCAGGTGAGATCTTCCGCTTTGCCGTCGACTTTTTCCAGCGCCTGGTAAATCGGCACCGTACCGATGGGCACCGGCGAGTTGCGCAAAATCCATTCGCGGGTTTCATGAATATTTTCCCCGGTGGACAAATCCATCACCGTGTCCGCGCCGCAGCGGGTCGCCCAAATCATCTTTTCGACTTCCTCTTCGATCGACGAAGCGACCGCCGAGTTGCCGATATTGGCGTTGATCTTGACCAGGAAGTTACGGCCGATGATCATCGGCTCCGCTTCCGGATGGTTGATATTCGCCGGAATGATCGCGCGGCCGCGGGCGACTTCATCGCGGACGAATTCCGCAGTGACGAATTGCGGGATCGACGCACCGAAGCTATGCCCCGCATGGGTTCGGTGCGCCCCGTTGGCACCGCCGTTTTCCAGCGCCTTCTCTCTGCCGATGTTCTCGCGGATCGCGATATATTCCATTTCCGGCGTGATGATGCCCTTCCTGGCGTAGTGCATCTGGCTCACATTGCAACCCGGCTTGGAGCGCAAAACCGGCCGGCGCGCCGTGTCAGGAAACCGCTCGGTCGCCGATTGGTTTTTCTGTCCGTTCTTACCCGCCGGCGGTTTGTAGCTCGGACTTGCCAACTCTTCGACGCCGCCGCGGAACCGTATCCAGTCCGATCGCAGCGGCTTTAAACCCTGACGGATGTCCGTTTCAATGTGCGGATCCGTATAAGGCCCCGATGTATCATAGACTGTAACCGGCACGCGGTTTTCTTCGTCATGGCCACCGCCGTTGTGACCGGTACTTCCATTCGACAGGATGATCGCCCGCATAGCTACCCGGACTTCCGGCCGACGTTGGCTCTCCACATAAACTTTGTGCGACGCCGGCAGAGGCTGGGTGGTGATCCCATTTGGCTCGGAGCCATTCTTGGAGTTTGACATGACAAGCCCTCCCTCGGTTTCAGCTGTGTCTATAAATGTTAGAAACCGGTTAAACGTGACGATAAGGTTTCACGTACTCTTCGTAGAGTCCTTTTTTGCCCTTTTCGGCCAGTTCGCGCGAGCGCTCCATCAAGACTTCCTTGGTCTCGACGAATTCCTTCCGGCTAAAACCGAGGTTGCCAGGATGAGTGCCGGAGTCCATGCGAATCGCGTCGCAGGGGCAAGCCTCAACGCAATAGCCGCAATAAATGCAGCGCAGCGTGTCGATTTCATAGCGCAGAGGAAATTTTTCAACCGACCTATCGGAGTACTCTCCCGCTTCGATATAAATACACTCCGCCGGACATGCGGTGGCACAGAGATAACAGGCCGTGCATTGGACCACACCGTCATCTTTGAGCGTGAGCCGATGCCGGCCGCGAAAGGTGTCGGGGTACGGCGAGCGCTCTTCGGGATATTGCACGGTAATCGCCGCCTGGGCGTCGCGCGCCAAGTCAAATTTCTGCATCACGTGAATCGCCAAGTTGCGCCAAAATCTATATCCCGTCACCATCAGGCCGCGGCAGATTTCCGGAAAATAAAGTCGTTCCCAGAGGGACATTTCTTCGATGCGTTTCATGTTCTGTTCTTAAGCTAGCTGCGGTGTGCAGCGCGAGACGGCGCATGGGCCATTGCCGACGCGTTTCACGAGCCGATCGCGGCTCTTGGTTTTAGGTTAACTTATAGACCATTACCATGGGATGTCAAGGAAACGAAACTCTGGAATTTCAGCTGCTTTCAAGATCTACTCCGAGTCATATTGGAGGATCGAATAGACTCCGTGAGGGCGCAGTTTCTCGCGCCCCTTGAGAAACGCAAGCTCGATCACAAAGGCGCATTCGACCACCTTGCCGCCGAGCTTAGAGACCAACTCGGCGGTTGCCGCGGCCGTGCCGCCGGTGGCGATCAGATCGTCGGCGATGACCACACGGGCGTTGCGCGGGATAGCGTCGACATGAATTTCCAAAGCGTCCGTGCCGTATTCCAATTCATAGCTAGCCCGATGGGTCTCGTAAGGCAACTTGCCCGGCTTGCGCACTACGCTAAAGCCCGCGCCCAGTTTATAGGCCAACGCGGCGCCGATGATGAAGCCGCGCGATTCAATGCCAAGCACCGTGTCGATCTTTTGACCGTGGTAACGTTGCGCAAGCAGATCAATGGATTTGCCGAACAAAGCGCCGCTGGCAAGCAACGGCGTGATGTCCTTGAAGACAATTCCCGGTTTGGGAAAATTTGGAATGTCACGAATCGCCCGGCGAATGCCCGTGATATCATCGCTCATATGGGTCGAACCCTTTCTATTATCTTCGCGAATGAGCCGTTGGTATTTTCGACCGGCTGGCTCAACTGAAATCAGCCCCGCACCTGCCGCCCAGTTTCAACGACGACTTCGAGCTTACGCTTTAGCCGTCTGCGCTTATCAAATTTCCCATCACGTGCCAGGAACAACCGTATCGCGGCTTTGATCGTGAGCGGCTTCGGAGACCACCCTTCGTCAATGAGCCGGTTTGAGCCTCCTCGACCTCGGCCGCCCTTTTGGTTGCAAATTCTTGCCGACTCTTTTATTCGTCCCAGCTCAACCTTTCGGCGCCACAATATCGGATGCCGGTACACAGCACAACTGAGGCAAATAGCGCAGCGGATCTTGAGCCGCATTGTTTTTGCGGATTTCAAAATGCAGGTGCGGGCCGGTAACGCGACCCGTGCTGCCGACCTTGGCGATAATCTCCCCGCGGGCAACCTGCTGCCCTTCGCGCGCCAAATTGACCTGGTTATGAGCGTAGACCGACACGATCCCGCCATCATGACGCACGATCACGATGTTGCCGTACCCGCGCAATTGATCACTGTAGATGACTTCGCCTTGCTCCACCGCGCGAATCGGCGTGCCTTCCGTAGCGGCGATGTCAATGCCGTCGTGAAAACTGACACCGCGCGGGCCGAAGCCGGAATTAATCGAGCCGCTCACGGGCCAGAGAAAAGCGCTCCCGTCGACACCCGGCGTCAACGGCGTGCTACGCCCGTTGACGGTCGATTCGACGGGCGTGATGACCTCCACCGGTAACGGCCGGCTCGCCCCCGGTATAAATATCCTTTGGCCGACGCGAAGCTGGCGCGGGTCGCGAATGCCGTTGCGCCGCGCCAGCTCTTCGTAAGTGACATCGTAGGCTTTGCCGATACGAAACAAATTTTCTCCGGGTCGAACCACGTGATAAATGCCGCGCGCGGATTTCACGACCCTCGGTGGCGGCCTCGCAAGCCGCGGCGCGCAACCCGGCAGCGACATCGCCGCAAGGAAAACCGCGCAAAGCGCTGCGCCGTTAAATTTCATCCGTGAGCTTGCCACTCTGTCCGCAGGAATCGGAGTTGCAAAGGGACGTGAGCGACACAACCGTCGATGGCCCAGGCGCCCCACCCGAGTTCTAGCTCATTCCCGCCAACCGTACTTGCCTAATAACTTGACGAACTTGCATTCGCCGAGCTGCTCTTCCTCGAGGCCGTACTGGGTACGCGTGACGCGTAAAAGCATTTGCCCTTGATCGTCGCCGACTGGAATCACCAGGCGGCCTCCCATCGCGAGTTGATCGAGCAAAGGATTGGGCGGGGCGGGCGCTCCAGCGGTTACCACCACCGCATCGTAAGGCGCATGTTCCGACCAGCCGATGGTCCCGTCGCCCACGTGCAGAGCGATATTTTGGTAACCGAGACGGTCCAGTAAGGCGCGCGCCTTGCGCGACAACACGCGCAGCTTCTCGACGGAAAAGACATTAAAACAGAGCTCGGCTAACAAGGCGGTTTGGTAACCGGAGCCGGTGCCGACTTCCAAGACCTTTTCGTGACCGGTAAGCCGCAGCGCCTCGGTCATGCGCGCGGCCATGTAGGGTTGGGAAAGCGTCTGCTTCTCGCCGATGGGCAAAGCGCTGTCGTTATAGGCGCGATTGATGATACCCGGGTCGACAAACAGGTGGCGCGGGACCTTGCGTAGCGCGGCGATGACCCGCGCGTCGGTAATGCCGCGGGCGACGATTTGCTCCTGAACCATCCGCTCTCTGGCCCAGACGAAATCATGAGGCACCGACAAAGGAAGTTTCACGTCTTCAGAAATCAAGCGATTGGAAAATTTTATTCATGGCTGCGCTCACATTTCCGCAAACAACCAGTCGAACACCATGTGAACACTTACCGTAATGAACCGACATCGCGCCAATCCCATTTACACCAACCTGTCTAACTTCCCCTGCTTGACATCGGAGGCGCACCACGACCGCTCACCCCGGGAGCCCTGGACCATGCGTAAGAACCGATGCTCAGAACTCCGCTTGGACGGCTGAAGCGCTGTATCACCGCGGATTTTAACACTAAACGAACGTAGCTTTCCAGACAGCTGTGAATTTAATCGTGGCGCGACGTGGCTCTCAGTGTTTCCAGCCAGCGAAGAATCAATAGGTGTTTATAAAGTTGGGACAAGAACCCTAGCTTTCGGTACCCTGCTCCGCCTAAAGTTTGCCCTGTTCTTTTAACTCGCGCAGGCGCCAGGCGATAATGCTTTCGACACTTTCTTCCGGCAACCCAGGCGGTATGGAGCTCGGTTCAGCACCTAGCTGAACGAGTTTTTCACGCATTGTGCTTAAACCGGCGTGGAGGCGCTGATGGTCCCTGACACAATTGGAGCAGTCCGTGAGTTTTTCATCGATGAGGCTTCGATAACGCTCTAGGTTTTGTTTCTCTTCGTCAAATAACACGGCGAGCTGTTCGCGGATCTCAAAAGTTTGCTCTTGCAGAGTCTCACTGATGTGGCTCAAGTTGATTTTCATCTGCAAGATGATATCCATCAGCCGATCAACGGACTGTCCGTTCATTTGCCCACCCATGTCGCCTTTCACAGGATTGATCGCCGGCTCTGTGGTTTGAAAACCGGCTGTTGCCGCAGCGCCTCCGCTCATTGCCAACGACGTTCTAGACTTTCTATTCCTTCCCGCTTTGCAATGTCAAGAATTTTGCGCCGTTCCACATAAATTAAATCGTTTTCAGTGACGATCTTCACTCGCAGGATCGGCCTCAAGACCGATGAAAAGATACCAACGGCTCGCGAGCATAGCCAACGAGCATAGCCAAGCGTTAAAGAAACCACATCGGATCAAATCGACCCGTCGCTTGAACCGAGCCAATGAGTGAAAAAATCCGTTGGCTGCATATGCCACGGTGCGGACCCATGACGATTCTACATCCAGAAATTTACCAAATCGCTTTTGGTGTTTTCCGGGATTGTCCCCCAATGAGAGCCACCTGATCGGCCGGGGATGAACTTGAGCGGGCTAAAACAGACTATTGTCAGACAACTCTTGGCGGCGAGATTAACGACTTTCCTATGGATCCGAAACAACTGCAGTAAAAAATGGTCGGGGCGACCGGATTTGAACCGGTGACCACACGCACCCCAAGCGTGTGCGCTACCAGGCTGCGCTACGCCCCGACAGGGGACTTTTATAGTTGCCAAACTAGCACCCCGACAGTGTCAATTCAATTGACCGAATTGCAAGAGTCGGCCTGTTTGACGTAAAGCCGTCAGGCAATCTTCGTTCAACGAAGCGGCGTCTGCTTAAGACACTGTGACACGAAAGCTAGAGAGTCGACTTAGCACATGATCTCCGCTATTTTTGATACCCCGTAGTATGCTGGAAGGTAGATCATTAGCCGCTGATTGCCGCATTAATTAGCGAGTCGCCGGACAGAGCGCGCGCCAGGCAAAAATGACGCAATTAAAAAAGCCGAAGCAAATTCCGGGCAACCATGGAACATTTCCCGTGAGCGCTGCTATAGCAGCGGCTCTAAAAACGAACAGAACATGTAAGGAATCTTTACATGTTCGAGTTTTCATTCATCCGCCGAGGTCATAACACCTCTGAATTCCGATAAATTCCCACTCCATGGGAACGGCATTGTGATTGCTTTGATCACTGGGTCTAAGCCTTAACCGCTAGGGTTCTAGAATCCTATTTTTCAAACGAATAAATCAATAGATGATCAGAATGCTATTTTTCACTGACATGGTACTTTCTCCGGCTGGGTCGATTACTGTTTTGGTATTGAATTTTGCAAACGGTTGGCTGACCCCCAGTTGGTCAAACGGGGCCGGCGCCGGACAAAGTTCCAAAACATCGGCTCGCGGAATAAATAGCGCCAATGGGCAACCGAGAGCAAAATGATCAATCGACTCACGAACCTGCCACCGGCGCAGCAAGCGATCCGGGATAAGTGTTTTCACCCTTCCGGAACCTTTGTCGAGTTTCCGACCGAGGATGTCGAGACTTCGATCCCGGCGCGGTTCGAAAAGATCGTAAGGATGTATCCGGATCGGATCGCGGTCAAGGCCGAAATCACTCGGTTACTTATACAGAGTTGAACGCGATGGCGAATCGGGTCGCTCTAGCTGTTTCGTTGCAACAGCGGGTCTATTCTGAGCCTGTCGGCATCTTTCTTGAGCAAGAAGTCGAACGAATCGCAGCCATGCTTGGTGTGCTTAAGGCAGGCGGATACTTCGTTCTATTGGATCCTGCTTTGCCGTCGGCTCGGATAGCCACGATTTTGGCAGATTCGGGAGCCACTCACGTTATTGGCAATGAAAGGACCGGTGCTGATTTACGAATGTCCTCGGGGATTAGTAGTAGATTTATTGCTTTTGAAGGGTTCATGGTACATGCTCTTGCCTCCCATCCGCGGCAGGGGAGTTCGCCAAGCGACTATAGTTATATCGCCTACACCTCCGGCTCTCTAGGGCAACCCAAAGCGATCATCCAGACCCATCGGAGCCTTCTTCACCGGGTCATGCTGCATGTCCGTGTAAGCGATATCACTTGCCAGGACCGAGTGGCGCATCTCACTTCCGGGACATCCAACGCGATTACCACAGCATTCTATGCTCTGCTTAACGGTGCGACTCTCTGTCCCTTTGACGTCAAGAAATATGGGGTCGACGCGCTTGCAGGTTGGCTGGCCCGAGACCAAATTTCAATTTGCTTCATTAGCGCCACACTTTTTCGCGATCTTTGCAGCGTTCTGGACCGCGGCGAAAACTTTCCCGTTCTTCGGTTTATTAAATTGCGCAGTGAAGCGGCTTTGAAAAGTGACGTCGAACTTTTCAAAAAGTACTTTTCGTCGAAATGTAGATTAGTGCATTCACTATCATCCAGTGAAACTGGAACGCTTTGTAATTATATCGTATGTCGCGACAAGGAGATCCCGATCGACGAATTGCCGATTGGTTTTCCCGCTGAGGGTAAAGAAATTTATTTGCTCGACGACGAAGGAAAAACATTAGGCTTCAACGAAGTTGGTGAAATCGTCGTCCGCAGCCGTTACCTTTCGCGCGGTTATTGGCGTCGCCCGGAACTCACCGAAGCCAAGTTTAAAAGCGACCCAAATGACGCTGACACGAAGCATTACCGTACAGGCGATTTGGCTCTGATGCTTCCCGATGGCTGTTTGATCCACAAAGGGCGAAAGGATTTTAGGGTCAAGCTTCGTGGCTATGGAGTTGACCTAAAAGAAGTTGAGAAAGTACTGCTGGAGCATCCTGCAATTGACAACGCCGCGGTGGTCACGTGGCAAGGGCTGGCCGGGCAGCAGTGCTTGGCGGGCTATGTTGTTTTATGCAAAGGTGTCGCGCTCAGCGTAAGTGACATCAAAGAACATTTGAAGATTAAATTGCCCGATTACATGATTCCTGCGAAGCTCATTTTTTTAAATTCGCTGCCCCTGACGAACGGGAAGTTGGACCGTCTGGCCCTGCCGATGCCGGATAATAACCGTCCGGATTTAAAAGAATCTTACGTAGCGCCACGGAGCGACATTGAAAGAAAGCTCTCCGAGATATGGGCGGAAGTTTTGAGTGATTGATCGAGTCGGCATCCACGATGATTTCTTCGACTTGGGCGGTCATTCGCTGGCGGCATCGCGGGTGATCTCCCGGGTGATTCAATCATTTAACCTAGAGCTGCCGGTTAAGGCGCTCTTCGAATCACCGACGGTCGCTGAGATGGCGGCAGTCATCGCAAAACACGAAGCGAAGCCGGCAAGCGACGCAGACCTAGCGCAGATGCTGCGTGAGGTAGAGGCGATGACGGAAGAAGAAGCGCAGAAACGGCTTGCCGGGCAAAGCGCGCGCGACTCTACCGGAGATGGACATGAGTGATTCTCTCAATCTGGGCTTCACCCTTCCACCTGAGCAGCAAGCGATCAGGGATAAGTGTTTTCATCCGTCCGGAACCTTTGTCGAGTTTCCGATCGAGGATGTCCAGACTTCTATCCCAGCGCGGTTCGAAAAGATCGTAAAAATGTATCCCCATCGGATCGCGGTCAAGACCGCTGACGAAAGCATAACTTATGAAGCCTTAAATCAGTCTGCGAATCGACTCGCCAATGTTATCCTGGCTTGCGTCGAAAATACCGATGCACCTGTTGCCGTAATCCTTCGTCCGGGAATTGCGCAGTGTGCGGCGATTTTAGCGGTTCTAAAAGCAGGCAAAATATTGTTGCTCCAGGATTCAAGAAGCGACTCGGATGAAGTTGACCATTTCCTGACGGACTCTCAAGCCGGGCTGATTCTTAGAAGCGAAAAAAACAAGTGGAGCCTTACCGAAAGGGCAGCGACGAGTTCACGGGTGGTCGACATCGAGACTTCAAATATCGATAGCGAGAATCCTAGAATCCTCATACACCCCGATACTCCAGCCTACATAAAATACACATCAGGCTCCTCGGGACGAGCCAAAGGCATTGTGATCTCCCATCGAACACTCCTGCATAGAGTCATGACTTATACGAACTCTTGCCACTTTTCCGCGCAAGATCGGCTGGTTCGAGTAAACAGAAATACCATCAGTAGGCAATTGTTTATCCATTTGCTCAATGGCGCGACATATTGCCCTTATGATTTCGATAGTGAGGGGTTACACCATTTAGCGATTTGGATGAAAACCCGCGCAATCACAATTTATCGATCGTTTCCCGGAGTCTTTCGATTATTAGTGAGCTCGTTGGCCGGTCAGGAACGTCTCACAACTTTGCGTCTAATCCGGCTAGGCGGAGAACCCCTCTATCGCAGCGATGTAGAATTATTCAATAGACATTTCTCATCTGACTGCGTGCTCATTCATTCTTACGCTGCCAGTGAAACAGGACTCATTTCCACCTACTACCTTGATCACAATATGAAAATTCTCGGTCACCGTGTTCCGGTGGGTTATCCGGTAAGCGGCAAGAATGTGTCCATCATCGACACGGACGGCAACGAACTTCCAGTCGACCAGACTGGCGAAATCGCGGTGAAGAGTCGATTTCTTTCCGCGGGATATTGGCGACGCGGTGAGGACACGAGCAACACATTTGAATCTTCAGCTGTGGGTTCCGAGACAAAACTCTATCGCACCGGTGACCTGGGGCGGCTATCCAACGACGGTTGCTTGGAGCATTTGGGACGGAAGGATGACCGGATAAAGATTCGGAATTTCAGGGTTGATATTGGCGAGGTCGAAGCCAAACTCATGGAACACCCGGAAGTCAAACTTGCGGTGGTCACGGCGAAGGAAGATGCCAGCGGTGATGCGAGACTGGTTGCCTACTTTGTGCCTCAAGATCTACCGGCCCCGACCGTTACAGTTCTCCGCGAATTTCTTAGTGCGTCGCTGCCGAGCTATATGGTTCCGTCGGTTTTCATTGCACTGGCCGAGCTACCTTTAACAAAGAACGGAAAAATCGATCGCCGCAATTTACCCACGCCCGGCAAACGGAGACCGAATTTGGCGACGCCCTTCGTCGAGCCAACATCGACGATTCAAACAAAACTCGCAGGGATCTGGAAGGATGTTTTAGCGCTTGACCAAGTCGGGATTGACGACAACTTCTTCGACCTCGGTGGTCATTCATTAACGGCGGCCCAGATCATCTCTCGGCTTATTCAGGCTTTTCAGTTAGAGTTGCCGCTTAAATCGCTGTTCCAGGCGCCGACGATCGCTGAAATGGCGGCGATCATCGCGGAGCATCAAGGAGAAAACTTAACCGTGCAAGCCATGGAACGCGTTTTGAGCGAAATAGAATCGATGTCTGATGATGAAGCGCAAAGAATAGTAGCTAAGGAAGTGTAAAGCCGTGGAACGTGCTGACCATGATTTTGGTCGCTCAACAATGGAGCTCGGCCGCTCTTAAAATTTAATCGAAGTGTCGATCGAGCAAAGAAACGTTTATTTGGAAAGAAGAGCGATGTCTACTGGATTACAAAACGAACTAAGCAAACGAATGGCTGCGCTATCACCCGCAAAGCGGGCGCTTCTCGAGGAACGGTTGAATAAAAAGAGCCCTGATACATCAGTGACGGAGGCCATACCGCGCCGCCCATCGCGGGAATCCGCATCCCTCTCCTTCGCCCAGGAACGTTTGTGGTTTCTCAATCAATTCGATCCCGAGAGCTCGGCCTACAACGAGCCGAGAGTAATACGATTGAGCGGTTCGCTCGATGTAAAAGCCCTAGACAAAGCCCTCAATCATATAGTCGCGCGGCACGAAGTGTTACGGACGACGATTGTCGTCGTCGACGGAAGCCCCATGCAACGGATCGCAGAGCGCCGCACTATAGACCTGCCGGTGATCGATCTGCGGATTCATAGCGTCCAGGACCGCGACGCCGAGGCGCGCCGATTGATAGATGAAACGATCCGCCATCCATTCAACCTGTCTACCGATCTAATGTTACGACCGTTATTGCTGCAATTAGGTGACCAAGAGCACATCCTCGTTCTCGTAAAGCACCATGTGGCTACGGACGGCTGGTCCTCGGGACTATTTTGGCGCGAAGTTGCAACCCTATATAGAGCATTTAGGACCGGGCAACCGGCGAATCTTCCGGAGCTGCCGATTCAGTACGCGGATTACGCAGAATGGCAACGAGAGTTGCTGCAGGGAGAGGTTTTAGAAACTCAGATTTCCTATTGGAAGCAACAGCTCGCCGGCGTTTCGGACTTGCAACTGCCGACCGATCGGCCGCGGCCGGCGGTGCAGAGTTATCGTGGCGCGCGGCAGTCAATTTCGTTTTCCAGAGAACTAACGGACACTCTCATCAGCTTGAGCCGGAAGGAAAACGCCACGCTTTACATGGTTTTACTGGCAGCGTTTCAGACTTTGCTTTCTCGATATTCAGGACAGATGACTATTGCAGTCGGTTCTCCGATTGCGAACCGCACGCGCCCCGAAATAGAAACCTTGATAGGATTTTTTGCCAATACACTGGTCCTTCGCGGTGACCTATCAGACAATCCGACCTTTAAAGAATTCTTGGTTCGCATGAAGAACGTTGCTTTGGACGCCTATGCGCACCAGGATCTGCCGTTTGAAAAACTAGTGGCAGAGTTACGGCCGGAAAGAAATTTGAGCAACTCTCCGCTATTCCAGGTCATGTTCGTATTCCAAAACGCCCCAAGGGAGGCTCTAACGTTGCCGGGGCTTACTATGTCTAATGTCGAACCGGGGAAGACGACGGCCAAATTCGATCTCCTCTTATCGCTCCGCGAAGACACAGCGGGTTTGAGAGGATCCTTGGAATATAGCACCGATTTATTTGACGAGTCGACGATTATTCGGATGCTTAGGCATTTTCGAACCCTGCTCGAAGGCATCGTGGCCGACCCGAACCGGCGGACCGGCGAATTGCCACTGCTGGCCGAAGCCGATCGGCATCAATTGCTGTTAGAGTGGAACGACACTCGACGGAATTTTTTGCAAAGCAAAAGTATCGTCGCGATGTTCGAGAAACAGGTCGAGCGAGAACCCGACGCGCTCGCTGTAATATTTGAAAATAGCACTCTGACCTACCGAGAACTCAATCAGCGGGCCAACCAGCTGGCGCATTACCTGATCAGGCGGGGAGTTCAGGCAGAGACCCCCGTGGCCATTTGTCTCGAACGGTCCGTAGAACTTGTCGTAGGCTTATTGGCCATTCTCAAGGCCGGAGGAGTTTATCTACCTCTGGAACCGAGCTATCCGCAAGAGCGGCTTACATTCACGCTACAAGATTCGCAGGCGCCATTGGTGATAAGTACTCAGTCCATGTCGTCACGGTTCTCGTGCGATGGGGTAGAGTCGATCTTTTTGGATATAGCGCAGGGGGACATCGCGCGGGAAGGTCGATCCAATCCAGGACTTTCTATTGCACCGGACAGCCCGGCTTATGTGCTTTATACCTCGGGTTCCACCGGTCGGCCTAAGGGCGTCGTGATGGGACACGGGGCGCTTAGGAATTTGATCTCCTGGCAGTTGGAGAATTTCAGCGCGCCCGCGGCGGCCCGTACCCTGCAGTTTGCATCTCCAGGTTTCGACGTCTCGATCCAGGAGATGTTCTCCACGTGGTGCGGAGGCGGATCGCTGGTTTTGATCGATGATGAGCTTAGAAAAGACGCGCTAGGATTGCTGCAATACCTGGACGAACAATCCGTTGAGCGATTATTTTTGCCTTTTGTCGCCCTCCAGCAGTTGGCGGATGCCGGAGCGCAAATGCTACGTGCCCCCAAGAGTTTACGCGAAATCATCACGGCCGGTGAACAACTGCGGCTCAGCGAAGAGTTAAGAGCGTTTTTGAACAGACTTGGCGATTGCTGCTTACGCAACCAGTATGGCCCGACTGAAAGTCACGTAGTGACTGAATTTACACTTAAATCGCCATTTGATCATTTTTCTGAACTTCCGCCCATCGGACGGCCGATAGCGAACACGCAAGTTTACATCGTCGATTCACATTTAAACCCTGTTCCTGTCGGAGTGACGGGAGAACTCCATATTTGCGGAGAGGGGTTAGCGCGAGGTTATTTAAACCGCCCTGAGCTAACCGCAGAGAAATTCATTCCGAATCCGTTCAGCACCGAGCCGGGAGCCCGTCTGTATAAGACCGGGGACCTCGCTCGCTACCTGCCCGACGGTAACATCGAGTTTCTCAGCCGAATCGATCAACAGGTCAAGATACGAGGTTATCGGATTGAGCTAGGCGAGATCGAGGCGGTGCTCGGACAGCATCCCTCGGTCCGAGAGGTTGCTGTGCTGGCCAGAGAAGATAGCCCGGGTGACAAGCGTTTGGTGGCATATGTGGTCAGCGCGTCAAGCTCAAGCTCTTTGGCAAGCGAACTGCGCACATTTCTACAACAGAAGTTCCCCGAGTACATGGTGCCGTCCGCGTTCATGTTCCTGGAATCGCTGCCGCTCACACCCAACGGTAAAGTGGACCGAAAGGCCCTGCCCGCCCCTGATCAAAGCAGACCGGAGCTGGAGCACAGCTACACCGCCCCGCGCACGCCGGTAGAGGCGTTGCTGGCAAACATCTGGGCCGAAGTCCTCAAGCTCGACAAAATAGGCATCCACGACAACTTCTTTCAACTGGGAGGGCATTCTCTCATGGCCACCCAGGTGGTCTCCCGCGTGCGTCAAGCGTTCCAGGTCGAGCTGCCGGTGCGTGCTCTGTTCGAGGCGCCGACGGTAGCGGAGTTGGCTTTGAGGATCGAGCCGAGTGCACTCCGGGGCGGCGATCTTGAGGAGCTTGCCCGCAATCTGGCGGAGGTGGAATCCCTGTCGGAAGAAGAAATAGGCCGCATGCTGCCCGAAGAACTGAATGGCGAGAAAAGCAAATAGATAGAAGGAGAAGCGTATGGACGAGAAGGAAGACAATACTATTTACAGAGTCGTTGTGAATCACGAAGAGCAGTACTCGATCTGGCCGGCAGAGCGGGAAAATCCGCTGGGATGGAAGGATGCCGGCAAGAGCGGTCCGAAACAGGAGTGCCTGGCCTATATCAAGGAAGTCTGGACGGATATGAGACCGCTGAGTTTGAGAAAGAAGATGGAGGCGCAAGGACGGAAAGCTTAGCCAATGCAGCGCGGCTGTCTTTCACCATTGACTACAGGAGAGGTCGGAATCGGACCCGGACATGAGACATAACGCGACACTAAGCACCAATCTTCCGCCCGAGCAGCAGGCGATCCGGGACAAGTGTTTTCATCCGTCGGGAACCTTCGTCGAGTTTCCGATGGAGGATGTCGAGACTTCGATCCCTGCCCGGTTCGAAAAAATCGTGCGGTTATACCCTCAGCGAGTCGCAATCAAAGATAATAAGTCGGTAATCACGTACGCTCAGTTGAACCGGATGGCAAACCAAGTGGCGCACGGATTGCTCGGTGTGCGCGGCAGCAACATGGAGCCAGTGGGCTTGCTCCTTGGGAACGCAGTTGCATTCATCGCATCGATCCTCGGAGTTCTCAAGGCGGGCAAATTCTTTATACCGCTGGATCCTTTGGTTTCGTTGGCACGAAATGGTGCGTGCTTGGAAGATGCCCACGCGCGGTTGTTACTGGCTGACAAAGAAAATATCGGCGCAGCAAAGCAGCTTGCACTGAATGGTCCTCGGTTGGTTGAATTCGAGACTTTTGAAAAAGAGGCTTCAACGCAGCCGGTTCTGAAATCACCGTCGCCGCTGATGCTGGCTTATATCGCATACACCTCAGGTTCGACCGGTGAACCCAAGGGCGTGATGGTCGATCATCGTTACTTACTCCACGATGTGAGGCTGCGAACAAATGCTTATCACATATCGCATCATGACCGATTGAGCCTCATAGCGGCAGGCAGCGTTCATGCCCTGAATAATATTTTCTTTGCATTGCTCAATGGTGCAAATCTGCTTCCTTTCAATGTTCGCCGGGAAGGCGTGCTGCGGTTTGCAGGATGGTTGTTACGAGAACAAATTACGATTTGCCGAATTACCATACAGCTATTCCGGGAGTTGTGCAGCGCGCTCATCGGTAGAGAAAAGTTTCAAGACCTCCGTCTAATACAATTCGCGGGTGACAGCCGATTTCCCTCTGATGTGGAAAAATGGGGGAAATGTTTTCCATCTAGTTGCCTGCTCGCAAACGGTATCTCGTCGAGTGAAACGGGGTACCTGACGGATTTTCTAGTCGACCATGCGACGAAACTTGAGTCAGAAATGATGCCAGCAGGATACACGGTAGAAAACAAAGAACTTTTGTTGCTGGACGATAATGGTGAGCCAGTGGGTTTCAACCAAGTAGGTGAAATCGTTGTGAAAAGTGCCTTTATTTCACCTGGCTATTGGCGAAGGCCGGAGCTTAACCGGACAAATTTCAGGCCAAGTTCAAGCGACGACGATAGCCGAATGTTTTTTACGGGTGACCTCGCGCTTCGGATGCCTGATGGTTGTATCGTTTATAAAGGGCGGAAAGATTTTCGAGTAAAAATTCGGGGTTATAACATCGAACCTACACATATTGAAAACGCATTGCGTCAGCACCAATGCATTAAGCACGCCGGGGTGCTTGCCTGTGGGGGCAACGAGCATGATCCCTATTTGGCCGCGTACGTTGTGCCTAAGGGAGAAGCACCCAGCGCAGATGAATTGCGTATCTTCCTGAATGAGCTACTGCCCCATTACATGATACCATCGGCGTTTGTGTTTTTGGAGTCGCTGCCGCTCACTAACGGAAAAATCGATCGCAATGCTTTGCCTGAACCGGACGATAAACGCCCAAAACTACGCATACCATACGCTGAGGCGACAAATGAAACTGAAAAGACTCTAGTGGGACTTTGGGAAGATGCGATGGAGGTTCGTCCCATAGGGATCTACGACGATTTTTTCGATTTGGGGGGGCATTCACTGACCGCTTCACGGGTGATTTCGGCAGTACAGGCGGCCTTTGGGGTCGAGCTATCGATGAAGGATTTGCTTGGGGCGCCGACGGTGGCGGGATTAGCCGAGCTAATCAGACTGATTCAATCAAGTGTGACTAAAGAACCTGAGTTGGAGAACTATTTGCGGCCGCTAATTAAAGCGGCAAATCGAGATGCGGAAATTCCGCTTTCATACGCCGAAGAGGGCTTATGGTTGATCGAGCAAATCAGCCCGGGACAAAGCGGTTGGAATATGCAATCGCAACTGCGCTTGCGCGGAGCGCTTAACGTCGAGGCCCTTGAGCGCAGTTTTAACGCACTGATCGAGCGCCACGAGACACTGCGAACGGCCTATCGCTTGGTCGACGGGGAACCGCGGCGAGCGATCTTGCCCACCTTAGCGGTGGAGGTTCCCATCGTTCGACTAGACTCATCGGTGGATGCAAAAACCGAAATTGATCGCCTTAGCGTGGCAGAGAGAACTCAGCTTTTCGATTTAACCGAGGCGCCGTTGTTCCGTGCGCGACTCCTGCGCGTCGGTGAACAAGATCATGTACTGATTGTTACGGCGCACCACATCATTACGGATGCCTGGTCCAACAATGTGTTCAGCCGGGAGCTTTTTGCCCTCTACGAGGCTTATTCGAATGGGGAGCCTTCTCCGTTGGCGGTCTTGCCGGTGCAGTATTCGGACTATGCGGTCTGGGTGCGTCAGGCCAAGCAAGACGCTGACGCCAAGAACCTCGCCTATTGGCGAGAGCGATTGAATGGCTACGTGGTCACAGAACTTCCCTCGGACAAGCTCCGCCAACTAAAGCGGAGCTATGATGGCGGACACGCCCGCATTCAACTCTCCCAAGATTGCTCGCGGGCTCTGCGAGAATTGTGCAAAACGGAGCATGCGACAATTTTCATGCTGTTGGTGGCGGCATTCAAAATATTGCTCAGCCGTCATAGCGGAAGCATGGATGTCATTGTCGGTTCGACCCTGGCGGGTCGCAGGCGCGCTGAATTGGATAATTTGATCGGGGTTTTTATCAACATCCTGACGCTACGTACGGATTTATCGGGCCGGCCCACGTTCCGTGAGGTTTTACGCCGGGTCCGAAATACGTGCCTGGAAGCGTACGAGCATCAGGATATGCCGTTCGAAAAGCTGGTCGAGGAGCTCAATCCGGGTCGAGGCCTGAGCCGCAATCCTTTCTTTCAGGTCTTGTTCAATGTGGCTAACTTGCCACCGATTCCAGTAGAAGCAGCGGGTTTATCGATCGAGCGGCTGTCGCGGCCGGAAGACGCCGCAAGATTTGATCTAACCCTCTATGCTCCACAAACGCGCGATAACTTAGAAATCCGCGTGGCGTACAATCACAATCTCTTCTCGCAGGACTACATCACCGAGGTTCTAGAGCAGTACAAACACCTCTTGGAACAGATTGTAGAGAACCCCGATCAGCCTATTGATCAATACTCCTTGATCACTCCGATGGCCAAAGGGCTGTTGCCCGATCCAACGGCAAAATTAGATGACACTTGGTACGGCTCTGTCCACGAGCTTTTTACACGCAATGCTCGCGAAAGACCTGAAAAAATCGCGGTCGCCGATTCGCTCGGGAGCTGGAGTTTTACCGAGCTGCACGACCGTAGCAACCAGCTGGCCAACTGCCTGTTGGCGAACAACGTGCACCGAGAGGACATTGTCGCTGTGTACGGGCAGCGCAGCGCAACCTTGGTTTGCGCCTTGTTGGGCGTTCTCAAAGCGGGCGCCGCGTTCTGTGTCATCGATCCTAGCCATCCTCCGCTTAGAGTCAAGGAATATTTGAGCGCCATCAAGCCCAGAGCATCGATTGAAATAGTGACGACGCCTACGGCGAATCCGGAGACGGATCAAGTATTAAACGATGCCGGGTTGGATTGTCGGGTCAGGCTACAAGCCACGGCGGGCAATGAACCTTGGCCTTTCCTAACTTCGCATCCAACAGACGACCCCCCTGTTGGCGTTTCCGCCGATGATCTTGCCTATGTCATTTTCACATCGGGCTCGACTGGCAAACCAAAAGGAGTCATGGGAAGGCACGGGCCGCTGACGCATTTTCTCCCCTGGCTGACGGAGAGCTTCGGCATTTCGGAGAACGACCGGTTTAGTTTTCTGTCATCGGTATCAACCAACAAATTGCAGCGGGAGATCTTCACCGCTCTCTCTGTGGGAGGAAGCCTCTATATCCCCAGCGATGACGACATCGGCAGCTTTGGAAAGCTGGATCAATGGCTGAGAGTCAACGAAATCAGCGTCGTTCACCTGACGCCGGCGATGATGCAGTTACTCGATGAGACGGCGCGCGAGCCGATCCCTTCGGTCCAGAGCGTCTTTTTCGGCGGGGATCTGCTGAGAATGCGCGATGTCAACCGGGCTAGAAAACTGATGCCCGAGGCAAAGATCGTCAATTTTTATAACTCATCGGAGACTCAACGGGGCGGCGGGCACTTTGTTTTTTCCGAACACGGCCTCAACGGCGAAAAGGACACTCCCCCGCTCGGCAAAGGAGTAAAGGATGTCCAACTTCTAATATTGAATTCGATCGGCAAACTTGCCGGCGTCGGCGAGCTTGGCGAGATTTGCGTTCGGAGCCCTCATTTAGCGCGCGGCTATCTAGACGATGACCAGCTCACAAAAGAGCGATTCATAACGAATCCGTTCACGGGCATCGCCGAGGATCGGATTTACCGCACCGGGGAACAAGGTCGGTACTTGGCGACCGGCGATGTGGAGTTTGTTGCCCGCAGACAAAATCAATTCAGCATTAGAGGTTTCCGCGTCGAGCTTAGCGAAATCGAGTCAGCGCTGAGCGATCATCCGGGAATCGACCAAGCCGTTGTCGAGGGACGCGAGAGTCCTACGGAAACGCTGGTGGCATATTTCAGCGTAAAGAAGGAACAGGCGGTCACTGCGCCCGAGCTTCGGAACTTTCTCAGAGCAAAGCTTCCACGCCACATGATCCCTGCGCATTTTGCTCCGGTGGAGTCACTTCCATTGACAGCCACCGGAAAAGTCGACCGCGTCGCTTTGGCCACTAAAATAGATTTCCATCCGGAATCAAATAACGAATACGTCGCTCCCCGCAACGATCTGGAGCGCTCTCTGTGCAGCTTATGGTCCGAGGTGCTCGGCGTCGAGCGTGTTGGCATCGACGATGATTTCTTCGACTTGGGGGGGCATTCCCTTTTGGCGGCCAAATTATTTCGACGGCTCGACGAAGAATTGGGTTGGCATCTGCCCCTCAGCTCGCTCTTTGCTGCCCCGACGGTGCGCTTGCTCACCGAGCGCTACGAGAGTCTGAAGAGAAAGCACGATCACAGGGCGCTTGTCGCGCTTCGTCCGAGCGGCTCACTGCCGCCGGTGTTTGCCGTGCCTGGGGTTTTCGGGAATGTGGTGGGCTACGCCGAGCTATCGCGCGCGCTTGGACCGGATCAACCGTTTTACGGACTTCAATCAGTAGGCCTTGACGGAAGAGATGCGCCCCTCGATACGATTGAGGCTATGGCCGGGCTCTACGTCGAGGAAATTCGCTTGGTAAGGCCCCATGGGCCCTACGCCATTCTGGGTGCTTGTTTCGGCGCTACCGTAGCTTACGAGATTGCGAGGCAATTGCTCGATCAGGGCGAAGACGATAGCTTTTCTGGGGTTATTGGATCCGATGCGGCGCGAGCGCTATGGGAGTCGAAAACGAAGCTTTGAACCCAGGATGATAAGACGCACAAAAGTGGTCGCGCGGCTTTTGAGCGAACGGCTGCGGCTCTATGCCGAAAGAAGCGCAGGGCTTCAATAAATGGAGCGAACGGATAAAGTTCGTCTCTGAGAAAATCCGTTCGTTGGTCGCCAAGGCCGGCAGTGCTAATCAGATCAAAGGTCTGCAGCGCGAGCTCTATCAACTCGAGGTGTATCGGGCCAACGGGCGAGCTTTACGGAGTTATCGGCGCAGACCCTTGCGGGGAAAATTGCAGGACTTTCGAGATCTTCGAATCAGCGCACCGGCGCAACCGAACAGCAGCAGCTTTCGAAATCGCAACTCTGTGGGACGGCAGCATCGTCCGACATACCGTCTCGGGCAAAGACTCCGGCGACATGCTGAGCTCCCAAAATGCACAGCCCTTGGCGCGCTTCTCCGGCAGCGACTGCGAAAAGCTTTCGAGGATTCATCGGACGGGGCCGGCGGTGAGACTCGAAATCCTTCGAAAACGAACATGAGTGATTCGCTCCGACCGGCCTCTACGTTGCCGCCCGAACAGCAGGCGATCCGATCTTGAGGAGTTTGATCGTAGTCTGGCCGAGGTAGAGTTGCTGTCAGAGGAAGATATAAAATACCAACTCAATAAGACGCCTTAAACGGCAAGAGAAGAGGAATAGCGTATGGACGAAGAGGAAGACAATACGATTTATAAGGTCGTTGTGAATCACGAGGAGCAGTACTCGATCTGGCCGGCAGAGCGGGACAACCCGCTGGGATGGAAGGATGCCGGCAAGAGCGGTCCCAGAAGCGGATTGCCTGGCCTATATCAGGGAAGTCTGGACCGAAATGAGGCCACTATTATCTTTTCAGCTTAAAGCCAGCACATTGAGAACATTTTGCTCTAAGGGATAAACGCGAAGAAATGGATAACGATTCATTTAAGACACCGGAGACTAAGGACCATCTCGCCGGTCGTATCGCCGGTCTCTCCCTGGAAAAGCGCGCGCTTCTCGAGCTGAGACTGAAGAATAATCTCGCTCGCGCCTCCGCTGAACTGATCATACAGCGTGTGGCACTACGCGAGTCAGTCCCACTTTCTTTTTCCCAGCAGCGGCTGTGGTTTTTGGATCAGTACGAGCCGAACAGCTCGGTTTACAATGTTCCGAGCGCCCAGCGGCTTCGAGGGCCACTCGATATCGGCGCGCTAGAGCACAGTCTCGGTGAGATCGTAGGGCGCCATGAAGCGCTCAGAACGACATTCTCAGTGGTCGAGGGAGAACCGGTTCAGGTGATCGCGCCCGCAGCGAGTATTTCGCTGCCCGTATCGGATCTCAGTCATTTTGCGAACAGCGAGCGTGAGGAAGAGGCCCGACGGCTTGCCACGGCAGAAGCTCGGCGGCCCTTTGATCTCAGTCAAGGCCCGCTGTTTCGGGCCACTCTCATCCGGCTGGATGAAGACGATCACCTATTACTGTTGACGATGCATCATATTGTCTCTGACGGCTGGTCGATGGGAGTGCTTCACCGCGAGCTGTCGGTCCTCTACCAGGCTTTTTCCCAGGGGCAGCCCTCTCCCCTTGCCGACTTGCCGATCCAGTACGCCGACTATGCGGTATGGCAGCGGGAGTGGCTCAAGAAAGACGAGTTAGACAGGCAGTTATCGTACTGGAAAAAGCAGCTGGAGGGGGTCCCGGCAGTGCTCAATCTTCCCACCGATCGGCCCCGTCCGGCGGTGCAGAGCCACCGGGGAGCACGGCAGTCGATTACCTTGTCTAAGGAGCTCTCCGAGAAGCTCAAGGGATTAAGTCGCACGCAGGGAGTCACGCTGTTCATGACTCTTCTGGCGGCTTTTCAGACCCTGCTTTATCGCTACACGGGGCAGGAAGACATTGTGGTGGGCTCGCCGATCGCCAATCGGACTCGGACCGAAATCGAGGGTTTGATCGGCTTCTTTGTCAATACCTTGGTGCTGCGGTCAAACTTCTCTAGCAACCCAACATTCAAAGAGCTCTTAGCCCAAGTTAGAGAGACGGCCCTGGGAGCTTATGCGCACCAAGACCTGCCGTTTGAAAAACTCGTCGAAGAACTCAAACCGGAACGCACCCCCAGCCACTCGCCGCTGTTTCAAGTTCTTTTCAATATGGCCGGCCAGGGGGACTTCAATCTTGATTTGCCTGGACTCACGACCGAGCGGTTGTCATTTTCCGACGCAGAGTCAAAGTTCGATCTTACTTCGTATGTCGGAGAACAGAAGGATGAAATCAGCGTCAACCTCGTTTACAGAGTCGACCTGTTTAGCGAGTCCTGGATAACATGTTTTTTACAGCAATACCGGTATTTGCTCGAGCAGCTCGTGAGCACCCCGGAAAAGTCGATCCGATCGTATTCGCTCGTCACTCCGGAATCGCGCGTTCTGTTGCCCGATCCGAGCGCTGTTCTCACTGAGCCGCCGCAAAAGTTGGTAACCGACAAGTTCTTGTCATGGGCTAGACAAACGCCGGTGCAGCCCGCGGTTAGTCAAGGCCAGCAAACGTTGACGTATGAGCAATTGGCTGAGCATGCCGATTCGATTGCCCGAGCGTTAATGGCAACCGGGTTGGAGCCGGGAGATGTCGTCGCCGTTCATGGTCGTCGAAGCTTTGGTTTGGTCGCCGCTATGATCGGCACCTTCTTGAGTGGCGGAGTACTTCTGCTTATTGACCCCAACCTACCAAAGCGGCGCAAACAGCTCATGCTTAAAGAAGCCAGAGCGCGGAAATTTTTATCCATAGGAGACCAGGATGAAAATACGGGGGTGAATGCAGACTACGCGATCGACGTTCTATCGGTCGATCCAGCGACTGGACATGTTCTGGGTTTAAAAAACGCTGTGGATCTGAATACGATTTCGTCGCCAAAAGTTTCGCCTAATGATCCCGCCTATATTTTTTTCACCTCGGGGACGACCGGGATTCCCAAGCCCGTGTTGGGTTGCCATAAAAGTTTAAGCCATTTCCTTGGGTGGCAGCGCGAGACTTTCGCCATTGGACCAAACGATCGGGTAGCGCAACTCACCAATCTTTCCTTTGACGCGGTCTTGCGGGATATTTTCCTGCCTTTGACAAGCGGCGCCACGCTTTGTCTGCCGGAACTCAATGACGACGCTGGCTCCGCCGATCCAATTTGTTGGTTGGAACGTGAACGCATCTCCGTTCTACACACCGTTCCTTCGTTGGCCGATTCTTGGTTAGCGTCTGAGGTGCAGCCATTCTACCTGCCTCATTTGCGCTGGCTGTTTTTTGTCGGCGAGCCGCTCACCGATACGCTGGTGCGACAATGGCGCGTTACCGTTAAGAATGCTGGAGAGATAGTCAATCTCTACGGACCCACGGAAACCACCTTGGTAAAATGTTTTTACCGAGTGCCAGCCGACCCGCGACCGGGCGTTCAACCGGTGGGCTCGCCGATCTCCGGCGCTCAGGCGCTAGTCTTAGGACACGACAACCAGTTGTGTGGGGTCCACGAGCCCGGCGAGATCGTTCTTCGAACTCCTTTTCGCAGTTTGGGCTATCTGAATGCGTCCGATGAGAGCCGGAAGCGATTTATCAAAAATCCATTTCGTGACGATGCCGAGGACTTGATTTACTTCACCGGCGACGCAGGTCGCTACCGTGCCGATGGGACGCTTGAGATCCTAGGGCGACTCGATGATCAGGTTAAGATTCGCGGCGTGCGCATCGAACCGGCTGAAGTCACGGCGATACTCTCCCAAAATCCTCTAGTAGCCTCCTGCATCGTGGTTGGCAAGAAAAACGAAGGCGGTGAAACTCGCTTGGTCGCTTACGTGGCGGCCTCGAAACAAGGGCAGACATCAGGTGCACAGCTAGCCTCCTATTTACTTGAGCGGCTACCCGCTGCCATGATGCCATCGGCGTTTGTATTTTTGGATGCTCTGCCCCTTTCACCCAACGGTAAGGTCAATCGCGAAGCACTTCCCGAACCGAGTCACAATCGATCTGAAGCATGCGAGGCTTTCGTGGCACCGCGCACCGAACTTGAGCAGATTGTCGCGGGTATTTGGGCAGAGGTTCTCAAACTGGAGAGAATCGGCGTCCACGACAGTTTTTTCGAGCTGGGTGGGCATTCACTACTTGCGACCCAGATTGTTTCAAGACTTCGCGTAGCGCTGCACGTGGAGTTATCTTTGCGGGCTCTATTTGAAAAACCGACCGTCGAGCGTTTATCTGACCACATCGAGGGGCTTCGGTGCGCCGGAACAGCAAATCAGCCGACGTCCATAGATGCTTTCGGTGAGAAAGAAGAGATATTGCTATGACGATCGCTGAGCTCCTGTCTCACTTGCAAAATCAGCACGTTACGCTTCGCGCTGACAATGACCATCTCATCCTTAACGGCCCGAAGGGAGCACTAACCTCCGCACTGCGCGCCGAGTTAATTGAGAGGAAAACGGAAATCCTGGCGTTTCTGAGAAACACGACTCGCTGTGCAAAACCCGAAGAGTTATCTCCTCGGCGGTTGTCGAGGAAATGGCGTTTACCACTTTCCTTCGCGCAGCAGCGGCTGTGGTTTTTGGATCAGTACGAGCCGGGCAGCTCGGTTTACAATGTTCCGAGCGCCCAGCGGCTTCGAGGGCCACTCGATATCGGCGCGCTAGAGCACAGTCTCGGTGAGATCGTCGGGCGCCACGAAGCGCTCAGAACGACATTCTCAGTGGTCGAGGGAGAACCGGTTCAGGTGATCGCGCCCGCGGCGAGTATTTCGCTGCCCGTATCGGATCTCAGTCATTTTGCGGACAGCGAGCGTGAGGAAGAGGCTCAAAGGCTCGCCACGGCAGAAGCTCGGCGGCCCTTTGATCTCAGTCAAGGCCCGCTCTTTCGGGCCACTCTCATCCGGCTGGATGAAGACGATCACATCTTGCTTTGCTCCATGCATCATATTGTCTCTGACGGCTGGTCGATCGGAGTGCTTTACCGCGAGCTGTCGGTTCTCTACCAGGCTTTTTCCCAGGGACACCCCTCTCCCCTTGCCGGCTTGCCGATCCAGTACGCCGACTATGCGGTATGGCAGCGGGAGTGGCTCAAGGGAGACGAGTTAGACAGGCAGTTATCGTACTGGAAAAAGCAGCTGGAGGGAGCCCCGGCAGTGCTCAATCTTCCCACCGATCGGCCCCGTCCGGCAGTGCAGAGCCACCGGGGAGCACGGCAGTCGATTACCTTGTCTAAGGAGCTCTCCGAGAAGCTCAAGGGATTAAGTCGCACGCAGGGAGTCACGCTGTTCATGACTCTTCTGGCGGCCTTTCAGACCCTGCTTTATCGCTACACGGGGCAGGAAGACATTGTGGTGGGCTCGCCGATCGCCAATCGGACTCGGACCGAAATCGAGGGTTTGATCGGCTTCTTTGTCAATACCTTGGTGCTGCGGTCAAACTTCTCTAGCAACCCGACATTCAAAGAGCTCTTAGCCCAAGTTAGAGAGACGGCCCTGGGAGCTTATGCGCACCAAGACCTGCCGTTTGAAAAACTCGTCGAAGAACTCAAACCGGAACGCACCCCCAGCCACTCGCCGCTGTTTCAAGTGATGTTCGTGCTTCAGAATGCACCCAGCACGGAACTCAAGTTTGAGGGTCTCAGTGTGAGTCCGGTAAGGGTGGGTGAAGAGACGGCAAAGTTTGATCTGACTTTCTCTGTGAACCAAGCGGCGGAAGGGCTCCGGTTTTCGTTGCACTACGACACCGATCTTTTTGACGCCTCGACGATTGAACGGATGATCGGCCATTTTAGAACCTTGCTTGAAGGGATTGTGGCCAATCCCGAGCAGCGCATCTCCGACCTGCCAATGCTGACCGAAGCTGAAAAACACCAGCTGTTAATCGAGTGGAACGACACCAAGGCCGACTATCCGAAAGACAAGTGCATCCACGAGTTATTTGAAGAGCAGGTCGACCGCACGCCTGAAGCGGTGGCGGTCGTTTTTGAGGACCAACAACTTACCTACCGAGAGCTCAATACCCGCGCCAACCAACTCGCCCATCATTTGCAAGAACTCGGAGTCGGTCCCGACCTCTTGGTCGGCATCTGCATGGAGCGATCCCTAGAGATGGTCGTGGGGCTGCTAGGAATCCTCAAAGCCGGTGGTGCCTACGTCCCGCTCGACCCAACCTACCCCAAAGAACGGCTGGGGTTCATGCTGGAGGACACAAAGGCCGGCGTAATTTTGACCGATACGGTTTCGCTGAACAGCCTTCCCCCCGTTAGCGCCCGGACGATTTGTCTGGACCGGGACTGGGAAAAGATTAGAACTGAGTCGCAAAACAATCCGAGCAGTCAAAGCACAGCCAACAATCTCGCCTATGTAATCTACACTTCCGGTTCGACCGGACGTCCTAAGGGCGTCCAGGTTGCGCACCGTGCTGTGTCTAATTTCCTCACTCATGCGAGAAAAGTCCTAAGCCCGACTAAGAAAGACACCTTTCCCTTAGTGGCTAATATTTGTTTCGATATTTCGGTGATGGAACTTTTTCTGCCGCTCCTTTCGGGTGCCCGCTTGGTCGTAGCCAGCCATTCGGTTGTCATTGATGGAACCCGGATCCAAGAGATGCTATCGGAGTCCGAAATTACAATCATGCACGCGACACCGGCAACGTGGCGAATGCTTTTACAAACCGGCTGGACCGGCGCAGCCAACTTGACGATCCTTTGTGGGGGAGAGGCGCTTCAAATTGAATTGGCGGATGAATTAATGACGCGGGGCTCCTCGGTGTGGAATCTGTATGGTCCTACGGAGACAACGATTTTTTCCTCTTTTACAAGGTATCGGCACCCGTATAATCACGGCACGGTATCGATTGGCCGCGCTGTCGCGAACACGCAATTCTATATTCTTGATGATCATCTGCTGCCGGTTCCGATTGGAGTTTCGGGACAGCTTCACATAGGGGGAGACGGCTTGGCGCGAGGCTACCTAAACCGGCCTGACCTTACCGCGGAAAAGTACATCCCCGACCCATTCAGCAAAACTCCGGGGGCGCGCCTTTATAGGACGGGGGATTTAGCCCGTTATTTACCCGATGGCAACGTCGCGTTTCTCGGCCGTATCGATCATCAGGTAAAGCTCCGTGGCTTCCGTATCGAGTTGGGAGAGATTGAAGCCGTACTGGGTGAGCATTCTAAAGTTCGTCAATCGGTTATTCTCTCACGAGAGGATGTTCCCGGAGACAAGCGACTTGTGGCTTATGTGGTACCAACCCACAGCCGTACTGCTCCCGTCAACGAACTACGGGCGTTTCTAAAAAATCAATTGCCCGAATACATGGTGCCGTCCGCATTTGTGTTTATGGAATCGCTGCCGCTTACGCCCAACGGCAAATTAGACCGCAAAGCACTTTCGGCCCCGGATAAAAGCAGCTTTGAATTGGCAACGAGCTACGTCGCGCCTCGGACCCGGGAGGAGAAATTGATCGCAGAGATATGGGCCGAAGTGTTGAGACTCGAAAAGGTCGGTATCCACGACAATTTCTTTGATCTTGGCGGTCATTCATTGAAGGCCACGCAAATTATCTCTCGATTGCGTGCATCGTGGCGGATGGATCTGCCCTTGCGCGTCCTGTTTGAGGCACCGACTGTAGCAGAGCTGGCCTTGAGACTTGAGCGGAGTGCATCGGAATCCGATGAGCTCGAAGAGTTTAGCCGTAATCTGGCTGAGGTGGAATCGCTGACAGATGAAGAAATAGAGCGGCAGCAGATCGATAAGCACAAGAAGCAGCAGAGATGCTAGAAGGAAACAACGATCGAATGGTGGAAACAGCAGGCTATACGATCTATCAACTTATTCGAGATTGGGCGAAAGCGACCCCTGAAGCTATCGCCATCGCTTCCCCGGTCCACGAACCGATCACTTATCGGCAATTGGTCAGTCAAGTCGATTCTATCGTCAAATCACTCGGTGAAATTGGGATCGGTCATCAAGACCGCGTTGCTATTGTTGTGCCAAATAGTTTTGAGCTGGCGATAATTTTTCTCGGCGTCTCCTGCGCTGCTATCAGTGTCCCGCTTAATCCGTCGAATCGAGAGAATGAATTCGACTTTTATCTCTCCAATGTTCCTGCCAAAGCGCTCGTCGTCCAATCAAGCGTGGACTCGGCCGCGGTTTCGGCTGCGCGAAGGCGCGCCATCCCCGTCATTGAAGTCGTCTCAACGTCAAATGCGGGGCCCTGCGTTTTTATCCCTAAAATTTCAACGTCCGCCCCCCCTACCCGTTATCGTCAATCCGAGCCGGATGACGTCGCCCTCGTGCTTCATACTTCGGGAACGACCGCCAAGCCGAAAAGAGTTCCGCTCACTCACAGAAATCTGTGCGTATCCGCCTCTTCAATTCAAAAGACCCTTCATTTGACAAACAAAGACCGCTGCCTAGGCGTGATGCCCTTGTTTCATATTCACGGCCTAGTCGGCGGGCTGCTTTCTTCGTTGGCAGCCGGCGCCAGTTTCGCGGCCGCACCCGACTTTGACGGCGATCGTTTCTTCGACTGGATGAAGGAGCTCTCCCCCACATGGTACACGGCGGTTCCGACAATTCATCAGGAAATTCTCAGACGTGCCCGAGAGCGAAACGAACGCATCCCAACGAATCGCCTTCGTTTTATTCGATCATCGTCTGCTCCGCTTCCGCATAAGGTCATGGTCGATCTCGAGGAAGTTTTTAGCGTGCCGGTCATCGAAGCTTACGGTATGACCGAGGCTTCCCACCAAATATGTAGCAGTCAGCTGCCTCCAGCGGAGCGCAAAGCGGGTTCTGTCGGGATAGTGACCCACACGGACATCGCGGTCATGGACGAAACAGGAAATATTGTCAACGCCGGGAGGGGCGGGGAAATCGTAATTCGTGGGACCAACGTCATGATGGATTATGAGTCTGACGACGCTAACGAAGGGCCGTTCATCAATGGATGGCTTCGAACGGGGGACATGGGATACTTCGATTCTGACGGTTTTCTCTTCCTTACGGGACGGCTAAAGGAGATCGTCAACCGTGGTGGCACTAAAATAATGCCATGCGAGATCGACCAAGCGTTGCTCGATCATCCCGATATCTTGCAGGCGGCTGACGTTTGCCACATCGCATCCGACTCTCGGCGAGGAATTGCGGCGGCCGTTGTGGCGCGCGACCGAACCCAGACAACGGAGGCAACATCCGTGAATATCTGATTCAGCGTTTAGCCACTTGTCAAAGTGCCGTACTCGGCTATTGATTGTAGATCGACATCCCAAAGAGTCCAACCGGAAAAGTCCAGCGAGCTAACTTAGCCAAGATATTCGCTGAACGAATGCCGGGCTGGTTTCGTTGCTCCGAAAAACAAGTTGGAGGCGATCGTCGCCCGTGATGTTTGCCGATATCTTGGAAATTAAACAGGTCAGCTCACGCGATAATTTCTTCGCCCTGGGCGGAGATTCTCTTCGCGCTACGCAGGTGATATCTCGTGTTCGGTCGCTTTTATCTATTAACGTTGCCGATCTCAACCTTGTTCTTGAAAACAACCGTGGTGGAGCTTGCGGAGGAAATTGCCGCATCAGTGCATTCGCTCGATCACAACTTGGAAACGGCAATCATGACAGAATCGAGAGCGGTTTCGGAGGAAGGACGCTCAGCCAAAATCTAGCTGAAGTGTCATTGCCAAAATGACAAAAAAAAATAACCAGATGGACCCATCAGAGCTAGCGAGCCGCTTTGCCAATCTTTCACCTTTGAAACGAGCGTTTTTGGAGGAAAGGCTTAAGGAAAAGGGTCTCTATTCTTTAGTTAAGCCGACTATCCCATATCGGACGACATCGGAAACAGCAGCTCTACTCCCAACGGCAAGGTGGACCGAAAGGCACTGCCAGCCCCTGAGCTGAGGCGGTCGAGTCTTGAAAGAAAACTACGTACCTCCTAGAAATTTTACGGAAAATAGCATCGCTAAAATCTGGCGCGAAGTGCTTGGCATAGATCGAATAGGGATTCACGATAATTTCTTTGACTTGGGTGGCCATTCACTGCTTGCAGTAAAACTCCTGTCGCAGTTGGGGAATTTTTATAATCTAGACATAAAAACGCGCTGGCTGTTCGAATCCCCTACCATCGCACAGTTTGCCAAGCACATCCGGAGTAGAAGTTTCTCCAACGAAGGAGAGAAAGCAACGTGGTCAAATTTAGTGAAGTTGCAGCCGAGTGACGGGAAACGGCCGGTGTTTTTTGTTCCCGGAGGTGCCGGTGGTGAACAAGACATGCTCAGATGTATCCCCCTCCTTCGTCGACTTGGAGATAAGTATTCCTTTTATGGATTATTGAGCCAGGACAACCGGGTGCTCGGGAGCGTCGAAGAAATCGCTAAAGAATACCTCAAAGAAGTGAGAACCGTTCACCCCGACGGTCCATATGTTTTGATCGGCGAGTGTATTTCGGGGGTTGTAGCGTACGAGATGGCCCAACAACTGCGTGCTCAAGGCCAAAACGTCGCTTTATTGGCGCTTTTAGATACTGTTCGGGTGACCAAACGCAGGTACTTTAATTTTCAACGTCACTATTACCTGCAAAGACTGACTGTTCATTGGAACCATTTACAAGAGTTCAATTTAGGGGAAAAGATTGTTTATTCGTTGCAAGCAGCAAAGGCAGTTGTCTCCGCGAAGTTCTTTCTTGATGGGAAACGAGGCAAGAAGAACAGCCAAAAGATAAGCACTACGGGATACGACTACGATACGACTCTTCTTCGTTACCGCCCGCGGGAATATCAAGCCCGTATGACCCTCATTTTAAGTGAAACGATTTACAACAGACAACCTGATGGAGGATGGGCTAACCTCGTGCCTGCCGGCGTAGACGTCTACAGGGTCAACGCTCCTCACAATACATACCTGACAGATCACGTCGATTTTACCGCTACACTCTTGAGAGAATGTTTAGAATGCGCGGAAGGGGATATTTAAAATCAAACTGATTCCTGCTCTTGCCCCAATGCCGCACGGACTCTACGTGACCCATGTCTGTGGCCATGAGCGTCGATCTAGACCGACGAGTCGCGGCATTTTTGCTTAGGGGCTTCGGAATCGGAATAACTAATTCCAGAGAAAGAGCGGAAGTCAGGGTTAATCAAAGCTTAGGAATTTTAAGATGAACACAAAGGCTTTGGCGAGCGCCCGGTACCCTAAGTAGTCAAGACAACAATTTGCGCAGCGATTCGAGATCTTTTCTGAGCTTTAACAGCGCGGTTTTATATTTCTGCTCGGAAAGCGGCAGCTTCAGCTGATCTTTGTCTTCTTTTTTTATTTCTTTCAATTTGCGGCGCGCGCCTTCGATCGTAAACCCGTCGGTGTAGAGTAGCCGCTTGATGTCGAGCAACAGCTCAACATCTCCCTTTTTATACAGCCGGTGCTTGGAAGGTGCTTTGGCCGGCCGAAGCAAATCGAATTCCGTCTCCCAGTAGCGCAAGACGTAAGGCTCGACCCCGACAATCTCGCTGACTTCGCCGATCTTGAAATAGATCTTTTCCGGCAGTCGAGCAGGCATGACCCGTCCCTATTCGGACGCGGAGGATGTCGGTGAAGGAGCGGCAGTATTGGCGGCCATTGTGTTCAGGCTCTTCTTCATGATTTGGCTGGCCTTGAAGGTCAGCACTTTACGCCCCACGATAATGATCTCGTCGCCGGTCTGCGGGTTGCGGCCTTTGCGCGGCCGCTTGGTGTTGACGACAAAATTCCCAAACCCGGAGATTTTTACTTTCTCGCCGCGTTCTAAACAGCCTTTGATAATATCAAACGTGGCTTCGACGACATCAGTAGCGTCCTTTTTTGAGAACCCGACCTTTTCATAGATTCGGGTGATGATTTCCGCTTTCGTCATGTTACACCTCTTCCCTTTGGGCGGCAGCGATGTTTAGCTGCGCCGCGCAGCGCCAAATGTCTCTCCTAGCCGTTCAACCAATCTCCGGTGTAGCTCATTGATCTCCGCATCCGTAAGCGTTCTATCCTCGGCTCGATAGGAAACTTTGTACGCGAGGCTCTTCTTGCCGTCGGGAACCGGCGCGCCAACATACTCGTCGAAAACTTCGACATGCTCGATCCGCGATTCGCCGAGATTTTGAATCCAACCGATTACTCGTTGCGAGGCAAAGTCGCGATCAACCACTAATGCGACATCCCGCTCGACGGCTGGGAATCGTGGAAGTGCATGGACCGCGATTTGCCGCGGAGCATACTCAAGCAGTTTCTCGAAGTCAAGTTCGAATGCGAAAAGCGCCGGCAGCTCAAGTTGATCGATAACATCCGGATGCAACTGGCCGGCGTAGCCGAGCGGAGCATCGCGCCAAAGCAAATTGGCCGACTTGCCCGGATGCAAAAATCCGGCATTCGCCGGCAACCAAACCACCGACTCGCTCAATCGAAAACACTCTAGAACCGCTTCGACCAAACCTTTGCATTCCAAAAAATCGAAAGGCCTCACCTCGGCGCGGCGCAAGCCGTGACGCGGGCGCGGCCCGTACATCAATCCCGCGATACACTGTCGCTCGACCGTTTCATTGTCGGCGGTTAGAGAAAATACTTTGCCGAGATGAAAGGCATGACTGCTGCGCACTTTGTAAGCAAGATTGAGCCGTAAGTCGTCGATCAATCCCGGCAGCAAACTATGGCGCATTTCGGCATTTTCTTTCGTCAATGGATTAAGCAGCGAAACCGTCACGGGGGTATCCTGCCAGACCCCGGGAAAGCTCCAGTTCATACTTTCCCCTATAAATGGCAGGTTGATCACTTCGGTCAAGCCTTCACCAGTCAGTAGAGAACGGAGTTTTCGTTCCCAGGCCAAACGCGGGTCGTTGTGGCCACCCGAGCTTCGGACCAGCGGCAGGGTACTGGGAATGCGATCGTAACCCTGCAGGCGGGCCAATTCCTCGATCACATCCACCTCGCGAGCGATGTCCGGACGGAAAGACGGCGGCACTACCGTGAGCACCCGACGGCGCGGTTGTTGTTTCGTTTTCATCCCGAGAGCACCTAGCAGTTTTGCCGCCGTTTTGCGCTCAAGCTTCAAACCGAGCAATTTCTCGATGCGCTCTTCGCGCAGCAAAATCGTCGGCTGATTCGTTCTACCGGGAAAGCGGTCGGAAACTCCGGCCTCGGCGCGCCCGCCAGCGACCTCGCGAAGCAAGTAAACCGCACGGTTCAATGCCGCGATGGTCCCCTCCGGGTCGACGCCACGCTCGAAGCGATGCGAAGCTTCGCTGTGCATAGCGAGTCGTTTGGCGGTGCTGCGAATTGACCCCGGCGCAAAATTCGCGCTTTCAAGCAGCACCGAACGGGTTGAGTCACATACCTCGGAATCGATTCCGCCCATAACGCCGGCGAGAGCCACCGGGTCAGCACCGTCGCAAATTAAAAGATCAGTGGCTTGTAAGCGCCTTTCCACCCCGTCGAGGGTGGTAAATTTTTCTACCCTCCCGGCTGGCCTGACGACGATTTTTTTCTTCACCAACCGATCTAAGTCGAACGCATGAAGCGGCTGACCGGTCTCGAGCATGACGTAATTGGTCACGTCGACGACGTTGTTAATCGAGCGAATACCGCAGGCCTCGAGCCGGGAGCGCATCCAGATCGGAGCCGGCGCAATCGTCACGTCGTCGACGATGCGCGCCGAATAGCGGGCGCAGGCCTGCGGATCTTCGATCGAGATCGTAATCCGTTTATCGAGCTTGGCATTTTTCCCGTGCGGGCTCATCGGCGGCGATTTCATGCTGCCACCGGCAAGCGCGACAACCTCGCGGGCAATGCCGGCGATACCGAGGCAATCGCCGCGATTGGGAGTAACGCCGATCTCCAACAACCAGTCTTCTCCATCGCTCTCTAACCCGGCCATTGGAGCGATCGATTCGACCTCAAGACCCGCCATCGTCAACGTCGCCGCGAGCGCCGCGGGCTCGAGGTTAAAATCGACCGACTCTTTAAGCCAATTGAACGTAACCTTCATTTGATTAGGATCGTGGACTGACGGTGTGATGGAGGATTTGCCTTAAACACCTACTCCACCACTCCATTCTCTCGCGTCTAGCAAAACTGTTTCAGAAACCTCAGATCATTTTGAAAAAATAACCGAATATCATCGATGCCGTACTTGAGCATGGCGATGCGCTCCACTCCCATGCCAAACGCGAAACCGGACACATGCTCCGGGTCGTAGCCGACGAATTGGAAAACCGCCGGATCGATCATGCCGGCGCCAAGGATTTCCAACCAGCCGGTAGCCTTGCATACGCGGCAGGTTTGACCCGACTTGTTGGTTCCGCTGCCGCCGCAGATTACGCATTGGATATCGATTTCAGCACTTGGCTCGGTGAACGGGAAAAAGCTCGGCCGAAATCGCACGGCGAGTTCCCGGCCGAAAATTTGCCGTAAAAAAAGCGTCAATACGCCCTTGAGATCCGAGAACGCGATAGCGCAGTCGACCATGAATCCTTCGACCTGATGAAACATCGGCGAATGGGTCGCATCGTCGTCGTGGCGATAGACCGCGCCCGGCACAATCACTTGCAGCGGTGGTTTGCGGCTTTCCATAGTGCGGATCTGCACCGGCGAGGTATGGGTCCGCAGTAGCCGGTTATTGGCAACGAAGAAGGTATCTTGCATATCGCGCGCAGGATGGTCCTTCGGGATGTTAAGCGCTTCGAAGTTATGGTAATCGTCTTCGATATCCGGACCGCGCGCGATCTCGAAGCCCATGCCCAAAAAAATATCGACGATCTCGTCGATCACCAGAGTCAGCGGGTGGTAACTGCCGCGCCCCCAGCGCGCGCCGGGAAGCGTGACGTCGATGCGCTCGTCTAGCAGGCTCTGGGCTTTCGCCCGTCGCTTGACCGCGACGAACCGTTCGTCCAGACGCTCGTCAATCAGACGCTTCAGCTGGTTTAATTGTTCGCCGACCCGCGGACGCTCTCCTACAGGCAAGTCTTTGAGGCCGCGCAGTAGGAGGGTGATCCTCCCACTGCGTCCCAGTATTTCAACTCGTATCTGCTCGAGATCCTTTTCCGAGTTGGATTGTTGGATGCGAGCCAAAACCTCTCCTTGGAGAGATTCCAGGGAATCGTTCATTGCTTAAAGGCTCAGGAGACGCTTAAGCGCTAAGGTGAGACTTTGCCGCCTGGGCCAACTGCCCGAAACCCGCCATGTCGGTCATGGCTATTTGCGCGAGGACCTTGCGGTCCAATTCGACTCCTGCTTGTTTTAGCCCTTTGATCAACTGGCTATAAGAGATCCCGTTAATTTTCGCCGCCGCGCCGATGCGCGTGATCCATAACCCGCGAAAAGTTCTCTTCTTGACCCGCCGGTCGCGGTACGCGAACATCCCGGCTCGCTCCACGGTCTCCCGCGCCGAGCGGTATAACCGACCCCGGCCGCCGACGTAACCCTTGGCGAGCTTCATGATCTTTTTGCGCCGCTGTCTAGATTTGCTTCCACCTTTAGCTCTAGGCACGATAAAACTCCTTTTCTAATTAGTCCCGAATCCTGGGCGCCGCATATAGAGGGTTTGGGGAACCAATCGCCGATCCCTGATTGTCGCGGTTGCTCACTTTTCGACCCTTCTACTTATAGGGTATTAACTGACGAATGTTGCGCGCTTCGACCGCGGAAACCAAGCCCGCCCTGCGCAGATGCCGTTTGCGCTTCTTGCTTTTGGTCGAGAGGATATGGCTCTTGTATCCCTTGTTACGTTTGATCTTGCCGCTTCCCGTGACGCGAAATCGCTTCGCGGCAGCTCGGTTGGTTTTAATTTTTGGCACTTTCTACTCCTCTAAATTATGATCTCTGGCAATCCAATAGATATCATCCCTTCGGGGTCAGCAGCATCGCCATGTTCCGCCCTTCCAGGCGCGGCTCGATATCGACTTTGGCGATATCTTGTATCTGCGTCACCACGCCCTTGAGCATTTGCCTGCCCAACTCGGGATGGGTAATTTCCCGTCCGCGGAAGAAAACCGAAACTTTGACCCTTTGCCCTTCCTCGATAAACTTACGGATATTGCGAACCTTATGCTCCACATCGTGAGCATCGGTGCGCGATCCCATCTTCACTTCTTTGATTTCGACGACCGTGTGTTTGTTTGCTGCGCCGTGGGATTTCTTTTTCTGCTCATAGCGGAACTTGCCGTAATCCATCATACGACAGACCGGCGGCTGGGCCTCCGCTGCGACTTCCACTAAGTCCAGCTCCTGCGCTTCTACCTGCTTGAGCGCTTCATGCAACGGCATGACACCGAGCTGCTCTCCCTTCGGTCCGATGACACGCACTTCACGGGCGCGAATTTGATGATTGATTCTCGCTTCTCTGGCGATAGGGCACCTCCACTCCTCGCGTGATGGTTATTTCTATGCTTCTCCCATTTCTTGTGCAACCTCGGCGCGCAGCTTTGCGCTGAAATCGGCCAGCGCCATGGGCGCCAAGCTTTCACCGCCGCGCCGGCGCGGCGCCAAGGTCTGGGCCGCTACTTCCTTGTCGCCGATCACGATGGCGTAAGGGATTTTAGCCAGCTGGGCTTCGCGGATCTTGTAGCCGAGCTTTTCGTTGCGTCCGTCCAACTCGACGCGCCACCCCTGGCGGCGCAGCTCTTCGAGCACTTCTCCAGCGTATTTCTTGTGCTCGTCGGTTACCGTCAGAATTTTTAATTGAACCGGCGCCAGCCACAGCGGAAACGCGCCGGCACAGTGCTCCAGAAGGATCGCAATAAAACGCTCGATGGAGCCGAGTACCGCCCGATGCAGCATCACCGGCGTACCTTCGCTCCCTTCCGACGTGACGTATTTGAGACCAAAACGCTCGGGCATGGCACAGTCGATCTGCACCGTGGCGAGGGTCCACGAGCGTTCCAGCACATCGCGGAAATCAAAGCCGATCTTCGGCCCGTAAAATGCGCCTTCTCCCGGCAAAACTTCCACGGAGAATCCCGACCGTTCGAGGCAGCGGCGCAGTGCCGCTTCGGCGGCCTCCCAGAGCTCGACGGGGCCGAGAAACTTTTCCGGCCGCGTTTGCAGCGTGACCGCGATGCGATCAAAGCCAAATACGTTATAGACCTCTTGGGTCATGGCGACGAATTGCTCCAGCTCGCTATCCAACTGCTCGGGCGTGCAATAAATATGAGCGTCGTCCTGGGCGAACGACCGCACCCGCGTCAAGCCGGATAGCACGCCGGACGGCTCAAAGCGATGCAGCCGGCTGAAATCGGCGTAACGAATCGGCAAATCGCGATAGGAATACTTGCGCGACGCGAAAAGGTAGCAATGCCCCGGACAGTTCATCGGCTTCACGCCGTACTCACCGTCGTGCACGTTCATCAAAAACATGTCATCGTGAAACGCTTCATAATGCCCCGAAGTTTTCCACAAATCCGTCTTGTAGATCAGCGGCGTCACCACCTCACTGTAGCCGTAACGGCCGTAAAGGCCGCGGATGTACTGCACCAGCAGGTTGTAAATGATCGTTCCCTTGGGATGAAAGAACGGCGAGCCCGGCGCGATCGGATGAAGAGAGAACAGATCCAGGGCGGGGCCGAGACGGCGATGATCGCGCTGTTTCGCTTCTTCGATGCGCTTGAGATAGGCGTCCAAATCTCTACGATTGGCCCACGCCGTCCCGTAAATCCGCTGCAACTGTTCGTTTTTCGAGTCGCCGCGCCAATAGGCGCCGGCGATGCTGGTCAGTTTGAAGGCCTTGATCACCGCCGTGCTCGGCACATGGGGACCGCGGCAGAGGTCCACCCAATCGCCCTGGCGATAAAGGGAAACCGTCTCTTCGGGTATACCTTCAATGATTTGAACTTTGTAATCTTCGCCCATCTTACGGAATAGCTCGATCGCCTGGCTGCGCGGCAATTCTTCGCGCACGACTTTCATGTCGGTTTTAGCCAATTCTTGCATACGCTTTTCGATGAGCTCTAGATCTTCCGGGGAAAATGCGCGCTCGCTTTTGAAGTCGTAATAAAACCCGTCTTCGATGGTCGGCCCGATGGTCACTTGTGTCCCCGGAAACAAGCCCTGCACCGCCTGCGCCATCAGATGCGCGGTGGAGTGGCGCAAGACATCGAGACCGTCACGGCTTTCCGGCATGACAAACTCCAGCGCGCAATCTTTGTCAAGCACGCTGGCAAGATCTACCGCGTGGCCGTCGACTTTGGCGGCGATGGCGGTCTTTTTCACGCCGGCGGACGCGGCAATCTCCTCGACCCTGGCGCCGGGATGAACGTCGACGGCTTTGCCGTCGACCAAGGTGACGTGAATGCTATCCATGCCGGTCGTTCAAAAAATGGTAGGCACGGGCAGGATTGAACTGCCGACCTCTTCCGTGTCAAGGAAGCGCTCTCCCACTGAGCTACGTGCCTGCGTGAATAAGAATAAAGGGTAGTGAACCAAACCAGTTAACTCAACATCTCTGAAACGCGGCACGGCCGGACCTGCCAGACGCTTCTCGGCTAGATCCCGGCAGCCATCGGTATCCTAATGGCAAGAGACCGATTTTATTACCAATTTTTAGCCCCGGTGTCAACCTGGGGGGCTGATGGAAGATGCCCTATTCTGCAGCCAGATCATGCTGCGATAAAGATAATGCAGACCCGACGCGACTGTGGTGATAGCGCTGGCGCCAATAAAAAAATCCAACACCGACCCGCTTAGAAGACGCGCGTCATGGAGCATGAGCAACGCAACCGCTAAGGTCAGCAGCTGAAAAGTTGTACTCCATTTGCCGAGCAGACTCGGCCTGACCTGCAAGCGCTCCTCGACCAAAACGTAGATGATACAGTAACCCAATACAATCAATGCATCCCGGGCCACGACCACCACGGCCAGCCAAGTAGGAATCCCTCCGACCGAGGCCAGCATGATGAACGACGACACGACCAGCAACTTGTCCGCGACCGGGTCTAAGTACGCCCCGAGAGCGGTTTGCTGATTCATCCAACGCGCCGTAAAACCGTCGAGAAAGTCGGTCAATCCGCCGATGGCGAAAACCACCAGCGCCTCCCAATAAAAATGATAGGCGAGAAATTCAAGGAAGATCGGAATCGTCAGGATCCGAAAAAGCGTCAGGCAGTTCGGCAGATTCAGCATAGCCGAGCTAGGACATTCGTTCGGCGTGAGGTGCGCTCGACTCCAAGAGCTTACGCATCTGACCGGCCAGCTTAGGCGTGACCATCGCGGTGACGTGAATCAAGTCGCCGTCGTAAAATTCCTCAACAATGCGGCCGCGCTCGCGCAAGAGCGCGACCAACTCAGCCTGCCCTGAGGTCAAGCAAGCGTGAAACTCTTCCTTTTCCCGATCAAGAATCTTGCCGATGGTTTCCAGAAGCTGGTTTACGCCCACCCCACTTAGCGCCGAAATCGGACAGACATCGAGCACATAGTTATTCTTGAGCTGACGCAATGGCGGGCTTGGAGCTAGATCGACTTTGTTGGGAACCAGCACACTTGGAATCTCTCCAGCGCCGATTTCCTTTAGGACCTCTTCGATCACGCGAATCTGGTCTTCATAGAACGGGTTGGCCATGTCGACCAGATGCAGCAACAAGTCGGCCCGGCAGACTTCCTCCAAAGTGCTTTTGAACGCTTCGATCAACGAGTGGGGAATTTTATTGATGAACCCGACCGTATCGACAATCATCACTTTATCACCATTGGGCAAGCGCAAAGCGCGCGTGGTCGGATCCAGCGTGGCGAAAAGCTTATCTTCGACGAACACGCCGGCGCGCGTCAGCATGTTCATCAGGGTCGATTTTCCCGCGTTGGTGTAGCCCACCAGAGCCACGGTCGCGAAGGGGACCTCGTGGCGTTCTTTGCGCTGCAGCGAGCGTGTGCGCTCGACGGTCTTGAGCCGCTGTTTGAGGTGGCCGATACGCTCGCGAATGCGCCGTCGATCCACCTCCAGCTGGGTTTCACCGGGGCCCCGCGTGCCGATGCCACCGCCGAGGCGTGACAAGTGGGTCCATTGCCGGGTCAGCCGCGGCAAGAGGTATTCGAGCTGCGCCAATTCCACTTGCAGCTTGCCTTCGTTGCTGCGCGCCCGCTGGGCGAAGATATCGAGGATCAATTGGCTGCGGTCAATCACGCGAACTTTGAACGCGTTTTCCAGATTGCGCTGCTGCGCCGGGGTAAGATCCTCGTCGACGATCACTAAATCGGCGTGGATCCCTTGCAGCGAGCGCTGGATCTCGTCGACCTTGCCGCGCCCGATCAAGGTCGCGGGCGTGATGTTTTTGACCTGCTGGGTGTGTTTCTCGAGCACCGTTGCGCCGGCGGTCTCCGCCAATCTCGCGAGCTCCTCCAAACTCAAATCGAGCGGTGCCTTGGGATCGCGCGATGGCAAGTCGACGCCGACCAGCACGGCCCGCTCCTTCGGTTGTCGGGTAGAAATTAACTGTTTCAAGAGATTAGCGAGTGGAAACTGACGCGCGGTCCGAACAACCTGCCGACCATTGCTTCAAGTTCCGGCGACGGCGAGATGCGAACCTGTTCGGGCAGCTCGATGACCGTTTCACCATTGGCTGGCGCACGCAAATGGAGAAAAACCGTGTGCCGTCCCGGAAAATCAAGCAGAGTGTCGCGCAGACGGACCAGCTCATCGGGCGACACTTCGTTCTCGCGCACGTAGAGGTCGATCTTTTCAGCGGCGCCGTTGGCAACGGCGTTTTTGGAGTTTTTCGCCGCGTCGGCCAATGCCGTCACCTCGTTGGCGATCACTTGAATCCGCTCTTCGCCCACTTCCATTTTACCCTTCACGTAAATCGGATCGTCGGCGCTGAGCAGCTCGGCGCATTTTTTGTAGGTTTCCGGCCATGTGATGACTTCGATAAAGCCGGTCTTGTCTTCGAGATTGAAACTGCCGTAACGGTCGCCTTTCTTGGTGTTGCGCAGGCGCAATGCAGAAACCACGCCACCGATCCTCACCTCGCCCGCAAGCGCTTTCTCTTTGAGTGCGGCAATCGTGCCGCCGCTGATCTTTTTGAGCACGCGGTCGTATTTGTCGAGCGGATGGCCGGTGATGTAAAAACCGAGCGCTTCTTTTTCAAAGGCCAGCGCTTCCTGCTGTGACCATTCGTTGACTGTCGGATAGGCCTCACCGGCTTTCTTCGCGCCTTTGCTCGGCGCGCCGAGCATGCCGAAGATGTCGATCTGATTGCTTGCCTGGTCGCGCTGGTGCGCCTGGCCGACCTTCATGGCGTCGTCCAATGCGCCCGTCATGCGCGCCCGCGAAACCTGCGTGGAATCGAACGCGCCGCACTTGATCAAGCTTTCGATCACCCTCCGGTTGACCGCCGCCATATCGACGCGCCGGCAAAAATCAAAAAGCGATTCGAAGGGGCCGTCCTTGTTACGGCTCTGGAGAATCATTTCGACCGCTTTTTCACCGACATTTTTCACGCCGGCCAGTCCGAATCGAATCTTGTCGCCCACCGGCGTAAAATCGGAGAGGCTCTCGTTGATGTCCGGTGCCAGCACCTCGATGTCTTTATCACGGCACTCGGCGAGATTCTTGATGACCTTGTCGGTATCGCCCATTTCGGAAGTCAAAAGCGCCGCCATGAACTCGACCGGGTAGTGGGTCTTCAAATATGCCGTCTGATAGGAAACCAGCGCGTAAGCCGCCGAGTGCGACTTGTTAAACCCGTAGCGCGCGAAGGTTTCCATCTGATCGAAGATTTCCGTAGCTTTTTTCTCGTCGATCTTTTTCGCCACGGCGCCGCTGACGAAGCGCTCGCGCTGCGCCGCCATTTCTTCCGGATCTTTTTTGCCCATGGCACGGCGCAGGATATCGGCTTCGCCCATGGTATAACCGGCCAGGATTTGCGCCGTCTGCATCACCTGCTCCTGGTACACGATAACGCCGTAGGTGTCTGTTAAAATCGGCTCGAGCAGCGAGTGTAAATATTTGACTTTCTCTTTGCCGTTTTTACGCTTGATATAGTCGTCTGCCATGCCGCTATCGAGCGGACCCGGCCGGTAGAGCGCAAGAATCGCGACCAGATCCTCGAAACTGCTGGGCCGGATTTTTACGGTCATCTCTCGGATACCCGTGCTTTCCAGCTGGAACACACCGGTGGTATTGCCCTGACAAAGCGTCCGATACGTTTTTTTGTCGTCGAGCCGTAGATGCTCGAGATCGACCTTAACGCCACGAGTGATTTCTATGAGCTTTAGGCAATCATGAAGCAGCGTGAGCGTCTTGAGGCCGAGAAAGTCGAACTTCACCAGACCAATTTTCTCCACCCAGCTCATTTCGTATTGGGTGACGATGCCGCCTTCTTTATCGACAAACAACGGCAAATGATCGACCAGCGGAAGATTGGAGAGGACGACACCGGCGGCGTGGGTCGAAGCGTGGCGCACCAACCCTTCCAAGCGCAAAGCATGATCCATCAGGGTCTTTACCCGGGGATCGTTCTTCATCAGCTCGGGTAGGCGAGGTTCCATTTTTATCGCTTCGGTCAGCGGATAGTCAAAACCCTGCTTGGGCGCGGGAATCAGTTTGGCAATCGCGTCAGTTTCGGCAAAGGAAAGACCGATGGCGCGGCCGACGTCTCTAATGGCCGCCTTTGCTTTGAGGGTTCCGAAAGTGGCGATCTGCGCAACACGGTCCGCGCCATATTTGTCTTTGACATATTGAATCACCTGGGCTCGGCCGCGGATACAAAAATCCACGTCGATATCGGGCATTGACTTGCGCTCGGGATTGAGAAAACGCTCAAACAGTAGGACGTGGCGGATCGGATCGAGGTCGGTGATGCGCAGCGCGTAGGCCACCAGGCTTCCGGCGGACGAGCCGCGACCGGGGCCCACGGGAATGCCGTTACGTTTGGCGTAATTAATGAAATCGGCGACCACCAAAAAATAGCCGGGAAACTGCATGTCCTTGATCACGCGCAGCTCGTATTCCAGCCGCGCCAAGTAGGTTTTTCGCACCTCCGGGTCAGTGACGCCTCCGAGGCGTTCATCCAAGCCCTGGTGCGCCAGTTCGTCCAGGTAGTCGCCGAGACTGATCTGCTTCGGCGGGGTAAATGTCGGGAAGTGATATTTGCCGAATTCGATTTCGAGATTGCAGCGGTCCGCGATTTCCAGAGACCGCTCCACAGCGCCCGGGCAGTAGTCGAACCCGCGCATCATCTCTTCGGCGGACTTTAAAAAGAGCTCGTCGGTTTCCAACTTTAGACGGTTTTCGTCATTGACCGTTTTTCCGGTCTGGACGCACAGCAACACGTCGTGGGCATGAAAATCGTCGCGCTCGCCGTAGTGGCAGTCGTTGGTTGCAACCACCGGAATCGAAACTTCCTTGGCCAAATCGATCAACAGCCGGTTAACTTTCTCCTGCTCCGGCAACTTGTTGTCCTGGATCTCGATATAGTAGCGGTCGCCGAAGATCGACGCGTATTGCTCCACGGCCGCTTTGGCCTTCTCGTAATTGCCGTAGTTGAGCGCCTGTGAGACTTCTCCCTGCAGGCAGGCACTCAAAGCGATGAGCCCGCCATTGAGCTCTGTGAGCAACTCCTTGTCGATGCGCGGCTTGTAGTAGAAACCCTCCATGTAGCCAAAGGAGACAAGCTTGCAAAGATTGCGGTAGCCCTCTTGGTTCATCGCCAAAAGAATTAAGTGATTGTTGTATTCCTTGGGCCCTTTGTCGACGCCCTTTTTCTCGAAGCGGCTGGTCGGCGCGACGTAGATTTCGCAACCGATGATCGGCTTGATGCCGTGGCTCATCGCCTCGCGGTAAAACTCGATGGCGCCGAACATGTTGCCATGGTCGGTCATGGCCACCGCCGGCTGTTTCAGCGCCTTGATACGCTCGAACATTTTGTCGACTTTATTGGCGCCGTCCAGCAGGCTGTACTCGGTATGGCAGTGTAAATGAACGAAACGAGAGTGCTCCATTGCAGTAATCAATCAACTATCACAAAGTCGACGGCGCGACAAATCTTTGATGAAATTTTACGTCACCACTTATCCACAGGTCGGGGCCATAAACCGGCGGCGATGAAGTCTTCCAGTATGCGGCCTAAAATGTTGGCGAACCTGAAACTGAAACGCTCTTGTTGCGTTATGCTTGCGAGCCGCTGTCCCTCGTAGAGCGTGAGCTCATCGGGGAGGGAATTGATTTCACCGCTGTAGATAAACTTGCGGTTCGGATAGACGTCGCCTTCGAGGCATTCATAGCTCCGAAAAAACCGGCAGCGGGGTAAGTCCAGACCCAGCTCTTCTTTAAGTTCACGCGCAAAAGCCTGCTCCGGCGTCTCCCCCGCTTCGACGTGACCACCGAAAAAATCCCAGTGATTGGGGAACGGAATTTCCGGGTTGTCATCGCGCAGATAGATCAGCAACTTCTTACTGCGGTCGAACAAAAGAATCTGCGCGATTTGTCTCATAAGAACCAAGGATGCAAAAATTCCCGGCGCTGACGGCAAACCCGCTCCGGCAGAATCAGCCGGGCTCTCGCTCTCCGAAAAACCACCGTCGTTTCATGCGCGCGCCGTAGGTCAGGCCGAAGCGCCGTTTGGCGACTTCGGTAATCGCCTCGACCGCCTCTTCGGCAGAGTCGGTGACGATCAAGCGATCGAGATCGGCTGGATCGATGGTTCGTTCCTGAACCAACCGCCGGGCCATAAAATCAATCAATGGACGCCAGAATTCCTTGCCAAGGAGCACCAGGGGAAATTCGCGAATCTTGGCCGTTTGGATCAAAGTCGCGGTTTCAAAAATCTCATCCAACGTCCCAAAACCGCCCGGCAAGGCGATAAAAGCATATGAATATTTAACCAGCATGACTTTACGGACGAAAAAATAGCGGAAGGTGATCCACTGGTCCAGATAGGGATTGGGTTTCTGTTCTTTAGGAAGCTGGATATTGCAACCGATGGAGCGGCCGCCGGCTTCCTTGGCGCCGCGGTTCGCCGCCTCCATCACGCCGGGGCCGCCGCCGGTCATGACCGTGAAACCGGCCTTGGCCAAGCCGGCGCCGGTTTTGCGCGCGAGCTCGTAGCACAAATGTTTTTCACCGAAGCGCGCCGAACCGAAAACCGTGACGCAGGGTCCAACGAAATGGAGCGCGCGAAAACCGCGGAGGAACTCGAAAAAAATTCGCGTCGCGCGCATCAGCTCGGCGCCGCGCCTTTGCGGTCCTTCGAGAAAACGCACCACTTCCGGCGCGCCGGGCGTCACGCCCCAGCCGTCAATCGCTATGATCTCATCGTTATCTGTCGTCATGAGCCGACATCATCGCCCATTCAATGAGCCGGTTCAACGACTCTGGATTGGTATGAAGATCGGGAAGGCCTATTCCCACTCGATGGTGGCGGGCGGCTTGGAAGAGATGTCATAAACGACGCGGTTCACGCCGCGCACTTCGTTCAAGATGCGATTGGAAATTTTACCGAGCAGCTCGAAGGGCAGCCCCACCCAGTTGGCCGTCATGCCGTCCTGGCTTTCCACCACGCGCAGTGCGATCACATTCTCGTAACTGCGCTCGTCGCCCACGACTCCCACGGTCTTGATCGGCAAGAGCACCGCGAAGGATTGCCAGACTTTGTCGTAAAATCCCGCGGCTTTGATTTCGTCGAGCACGATCAGGTCGGCTTCGCGCAGGACATTGAGACGTTCCTCGGTCACTTCGCCCAACACGCGGATCGCCAGACCGGGGCCGGGGAAAGGCTGGCGCTGAATCATTTCACGTGGTAACCCGAGCTCCTTGCCGAGCACTCTCACCTCGTCCTTGAATAGCTCGCGGAGCGGCTCGATGAGCTTGAATTTCATTTGCGTCGGCAAGCCGCCGACATTATGATGCGACTTTATCACCGCCGACGGCCCCAAGACCGAAACCGATTCGATGACGTCGGGATAAAGCGTTCCCTGGGCAAGAAACTCTACGGCGCCGAGTGGCCCGGCTTCCTTTTCGAAAACTTCGATGAACTTGTTGCCGATGCGCTTGCGCTTGACCTCGGGATCTTCGACACCTTGAAGCCCGCTGAGGAACTCCGCGCTCGCATCGACATAACGAAAGCTCCGGCCGAAACGCTCGACAAACAAGCCACAGACATGCTCCGCTTCGCCTTTACGCAACAGCCCATTATTGACAAAGACGCAGATCAGCCGCTCTTTTATCGCCCGGTGTATCAGGGTCGCGGCCACCGCCGAGTCGACACCACCGCTCAGCGCGCAGAGCACCCGGCCGTCGCCGACCTTGTCGCGGATATGGCGCACCGAAGTTTCAATAAAGTGCTCCATCGTCCAATCGGGCCGGCAGCCGCAGACGCGGAACACGAAGTTGTTCAACACTTCGCGCCCGCGCGGCGTGTGCGCCACCTCGGGGTGAAATTGTACGCCGAAGAACCGGCGCGTCGAGTCGGCAAAGGCGGCGATCGGCGAGTTGATGCTGTGCGCGAGAATGCTCCAGCCGCTTGGAAAGCCCGTCATCTTGTCGCCATGGCTCATCCAAACCCGAGTCGCGTCATTTTTGCCGAAGCCTTGAAAGAGATCGGCATTGTCGTCAACGACAAGCTCGGCCGGGCCGTATTCGCGGCGCTCGGCGCGCGCCGCCTCGCCACCGAAGGTAAGGTTGATCAGCCCCATGCCGTAGCAGATGCCGAGAAACGGCACCGGCAATTCGAACAGGTCGCGCTCGACTTTGGGCGCACCGGCTTGATAGACGCTCGCCGGACCGCCGGAAAGAATGATTCCTTCCGGCTTCAGCGCTTTAATTTTTTCCAGGGAAATGTTGAAGGCATGGATCTCGCAGTAAACTTTCGACTCGCGGATGCGGCGCGCGATCAGCTGGGTGTACTGCGAACCGAAATCGAGAACGAGGATCATTCGACTCTGTAGTTGGGGGCTTCTTTGGTAATGAAGACATCGTGCACGTGGCCTTCGCGGAGCGCCGCTGACGTGACCTGCATGAACTTGGCCTTGGCGCGCAGGGTGGCGACATCGCGGCAACCGAGATAACCCATGCCGGCGCGCAGGCCGCCGACCAGCTGGTGGATGTTGTAAGACAGCGCGCCCTTGTAAGGCACCTGCCCTTCGATCCCTTCGGGCACGAGCTTGTTGCTGTCCATCACGTCGGCCTGGCCGTAACGGTCGCGGCTGCCTTGCCCCATGGCGCCGATGGAGCCCATGCCGCGATACACTTTGTACGTTCGGCCCTGATAGAGAATCGTTTCGCCCGGGCTTTCTTCGGTGCCCGCGAACAGGCTGCCGATCATGACGCAGTCGGCGCCGGCCGCTAAGGCTTTAGTGATGTCTCCGGAATATTTAATGCCGCCATCGGCGATCACCGGTATGTTGTAACGCGCCGCCGCCTTGGCGCAGCTCCCGATCGCAGTGATCTGCGGCACGCCGACTCCCGAGACGACACGGGTCGTGCAAATGGAGCCGGGACCGACGCCGACCTTGACGACGTTGACGCCGGCTTGAATCAACGCGGCGGCGCCCTCCGCCGTGGCGACGTTGCCGCCTGCAAGATCAAGGTCTGGATAGCGCCGGCGAATCTGGCCGATTACATCGAGCACGTTTTTCGAATGGCCATGGGCGGTATCGACGGCGACCAGATCGACTCCGGCGCGCACCAGGTTTTCCACCCGCTCTTCCCAATCGGCGCCAACCCCCACCGCCGCGCCGACGCGCAGCCGGCCGCGCTCGTCTTTGCACGCGTTGGGGTACTGAATTTTCTTTTCGATGTCCTTGACGGTGATCAGACCCTTCAATTCGTAGCGATCGTCGACGACCAGCAGCTTTTCGATACGATGCTGGTGCAGCAGCTCTTTGGCTTTTTCGAGGTCCACGCCGAGTTGCACCGTCACCAGATTTTCCTTGGTCATCACCTCGAAAACGGGGCGGTCGAGACGTTTTTCAAAACGCAGATCGCGGTTGGTGAGAATCCCCACCAGCTTGCCGTTCTTGGTCACCGGCAAGCCGGATATGCCGTACCGGGTCATGATCTCTTGCGCATCGGAAATTTTTTGATCCGGCGCCACCGTGATCGGATCGGTGATCATGCCGCTTTCATACTTTTTGACTTTTTCGACCTCACTCGCCTGCGCCCACACGGAAAGATTTCGGTGGATGGTCCCCATGCCACCTTCCTGGGCCATCGCGATCGCCGTTTTGGACTCCGTCACCGTATCCATGGCCGCGCTCACTAGCGGGATATTGAGCGTGATGCGCTCGGTGAGGCGGCTGGAGACATCGATATCGCGCGGCAACACGGCCGACTCGGCGGGAATCAGTAAAACATCGTCAAAGGTCAAGCCGACGGGAAGGACTTCTTGCTCTAGCATGGTTTACCTCCGAGCGAGGCTAAAAAAAAACCCAGACCTGGGCCTGGGTTTTTGCTGCTGCTCAAATGTCTACAAGCAAACATGGAATCTTATACCAGGAAAATTTTCCGGCGGCAAGAACGATCGATATTGAGACAGCGATTTCAATATGATAGCAACAATCTCCGACTATGCCGTTATACGAATACGAATGCGCCAAGGGGCACCGCTTCGAGGCGATCCAGAAGATCAGCGACAGACCGCTAAAACGCTGCGAAGTTTGCAGTGCCGCCGCGAAACGGTCGATCTCCCAGCCGACACTATTGCACAACCGCGGCGTTCACGTATTCGACCGGGTGACCAAGGACGACGCCCTGCGCGCCCGCCCCTCCTCGCTCAAGTCATTCAAAAAAGACAAATTTTGACGAATTTTTCCTTGGCGATCTTTGCCCCTTTGCGCGAGACGAGCCCCGGAATTTTTTCGCGCCACCACGCCGAGGCCGCAATGATTATTTACACTTACGAGACCAAACCTCCCCATTAGCCTCGATCATCGATCGTCGACCTAATTCCGGTTGTGATTCCGACAGGCCTTTGATAGCGTACGGCGGCTTCACACCTTTCTATGCTCGCCAAAGTCAACAGCGCGGCTCTCTATGGCATCGACGCTCTGCGCGTCGAGGTGGAGATCGATCTCGCCTCGGGCTTGCCGCAACTCGCTACGGTAGGCTTGCCTGAAGGCGCGGTGAAGGAAAGCAAAGATCGCATCCGCGCCGCGGTGAGAAACTGCGGCTACACCTTCCCCGCCAAACGGATCACCATCAACCTCGCGCCAGCCGACATCAAGAAAGAAGGGTCCGCCTACGATCTGCCGATGGCCGTAGGAATTCTCGCCGCCGAGGGAACGATCGACAAAAAAATACTCGATGACTACCTGATCATCGGCGAGCTATCGCTCGATGGCTCGGTCAAGCCGGTGCGCGGCGCGCTACCAATCGCGATGGCGGCGAAGAAAGAGCGAGTCAAAGGCATCATTCTTCCCGAGCAAAACGCCCCCGAGGCGGCGGTGGTAGGCGAAGTCGAAGTCTTCGGAGTTAGCGTCCTGCCGCAAGTAGTGGAGTTTCTCAACGCCGCGCAACGCATCGAGCCCACCGCCGTCAACCTCGCCGATTTGTTTAACCAGCACTGCCAATACGACGCCGATTTCAACGACGTCAAAGGCCAGCAACATGTCAAGCGCGCCTTGGAAGTCGCCGCGGCCGGTGGCCACAACGTCATCCTGGTCGGTCCGCCGGGATCGGGCAAGACCATGCTGGCAAAACGACTGCCGACCATCCTGCCCGATTTGACCTTGACCGAAGCGCTCGAGACCACCAAGATTCACAGCGTCATGGGGACGCTCAACGGCCAGGCGATCATCGCTACGCGGCCGTTTCGCTCGCCCCATCACACGATTTCCGACGCCGGCCTGGTCGGCGGCGGAACGGTGCCAAAACCGGGCGAAGTGTCGCTGGCGCACAACGGCGTGCTGTTTCTCGACGAGCTGCCGGAATTCCGCCGCAACGTCTTGGAGGTCATGCGCCAACCCCTCGAAGACGGCAACATCACGGTGTCCCGCGCAATCGGCTCGATCAACTATCCGGCAAGCTTTATGTTGGTCGCCGCCATGAATCCCTGCGTCTGCGGCTTTCTCACCGACCCGCAGAAAGAGTGCATCTGCACGCCGCTGCAAATCCAGCGCTATCGCTCCAAGGTCTCCGGTCCCCTGCTCGATCGCATCGATATTCAAATCGAAGTCCCCGGGCTGCGCTATCAAGAGCTTGCCAGCAAAGATGCCGGAGAGCCTTCCAGCGATATCCGCGCCCGCGTCAACCAAGCCCGAACGATTCAGTTACAAAGATTCGACAAGAGTAAAATCCACGCCAATGCACAAATGGGCACGAGGGAAATCAAGCGCTACTGCGCGGTCAAAGAAGATGCGGAGAAGTTGCTGGAGACTGCGATCAACAAACTCGGATTAAGCGCGAGAGCCTACAGTAGAGTCTTAAAAGTCGGCCGCACCATCGCCGACCTCGCCGGCGCGGAAAGTATTGAAGCCTCGCATATCGCCGAAGCGATTCAATACCGCAGTTTGGATCGGACGATGTGAAATCGAAACGAGACCAACCGTAAGAATTTACTCAGCCATTGGATAACCATATTCAATCAAATGCAGATGCATGACCGATGGGCAGGCTAGGCTTAGAGAAGAGGCATTCGCCTCGGCCAAAGTCCTGTTATTTAGCTAATCGTCGCCGAGCTTGACCGCCGGCTGAGAAAGAACTAATTGGAGTCATGTTCACACCGACAGGAGATCGGACATGGCCTTACGAATCAAGGACTCGGAAATTTACGCCATTGATGCGCACTCTCATCTAGGCCGCCGCAGCACGCCCTTGGGTCACGGCATCGCGAGTTTTCTCGGTGACGACCTGGTGCGCGATCTGGACGACGCCGGCCTCGACTGCGCGGTGGCCTTTCCGCTGGGTGCTTCTTGCACCGATTATTCCGAAGCCAATCAGCTCATGGCCGAAGAAATGGCCAAATATCCGAAGCGGATTATCAGTTTCTGCCGCATTAATCCCAATTTCGGTCCGCAGGCTTCAGCGAAATCTCTCGATCATTGCCTGGGCGCGCTGAAATTGAAAGGCATCAAGCTGCACCCGGAAATTGAGTTCTTCGATCCCAACGAGGCCGAGCTGATGGAGCCGATTTATGACGCGGCGCGCCGCTATCATGTGCCGATTATTTTTCACACCGGCATGTCGAGCAAAGCATCGCCTGGGGTGATCGCCGAACTCGCAGCCCGGCACAAAGATGTCCCGGTGATTCTCGGGCACATGGGCGTTTCCGAGTACGTAAAACTCGCGGTCGCCGTCGCGCGGCAGAACGACAACATATTTTTGGAAACCTCCGTCGTGGGTTGGATGCCGCTGCTTCTGGAAGCCTTCCGCGGCGTCGGCACCGGCAAGATCCTGTTCGGTTCCGATCATCCGTACAATCCACTGCCGATGGAAGTCGAGAAGATTGCAAAACACGTAACCAAGGCCGCCGGCCTCACCGGGGCGGACTTAAACAAGGTCTTCGCAGGTAACTTCCAGTCCATCCTGAAACATAGCCGGTAAGTGCGATGGTTCAATGCTCGCCGGTTCTTCTGAACCCTCCGCGCCGCCGAGACAAAATCGTGGCGCAACCAGCAAGGGGGAAGCCTTCCAGACTCGACACTCGGCGCTCGCACCAGCGAAAACCATCCTAAAGAAACCGCAACGAATCGGCATGCCAGGAATCATCAACTCGCCGAACTATTGAATCGAACGTGGAGGAGGGAGGCTTTTTTTCTGACGTAGACCATAACGTCCGAAGGACTGGTTTTCACTTTCAGCCATTTGCCTTTCGAAGGTACCGCGCAGATCTGGGCCTTCGAAGCCGCAGCGAAACGAGATTCCTCTCTCAGAGCCACCGCCCGGCGAGTTATTTGGCCTGGGCCGGGCTCCGGCCGATCGGTGCGCCTGACTGCGGTAGGTTTAGCGACCCCCAACGTTTTTGGCTGGCTTCAAGTTGACCACTCGCGCAACCGAGAGAACAGCCACTCTAAAATCCCCGTCATCTAGTGACGTTTGGCACCAAACATGGCGAATCTGCCTTCCGTCACAAGGTGGGAAAGAACGACGTCACAGCATGTAGAAAGAAATAGTCGGACGGTAGGCACGATTGATTGCATCGTCCGGGTGATCGGATATTCTAGCTTCACGGCGGGCCTCTCTGCGATGGATTTAGATACGAGTCTCTTCTACACGATCAACGGCATAGCCGGTCATTGGCCATGGCTTGACGAATTCATGCGGCTGGTCTCGCGCCCCGGAACGTTTTTTATCCCAGGATTGCTCGGGCTGTATTTTTGGTATAGCTGTAAAGGTGCTAAAGCACTCATCCAGGCGCTTTTGCTCGCCGCGCTAGTCATTGCCGTCGATGCGACCGGCTTCGCCATCAAGCAAGTGATCGCCCGGCCGCGTCCCTGCCAAGTACTCCCCGGTGTCACTAGAGTCACCGGCTGCGGCCGGGCCTTTGGCTTTCCGTCGAATCATGCCGCCAATACCGCGGCCGCCGCGACCTTTTTCCAGTTGCTCTATCCGGGCACCGGATTGATCGCTTGGCCGCTGCTCGCGCTGATCGGCTTCAATCGCGTCTACGTCGGCGCCCACTACGCCACCGACGTGCTCGGCGGCTGGTTGATCGGCGCGCTCGGCGCCTGGCTCCTTGTCCACCTGCTACGCTCGCGCCATTGGCTCAATTAGACACGGCTGCTGATCCCTGAGCGGTGGGATTGAGAAAAACGCCAGCTTGGCAGCGCTGACTTCTGCGACGCTAAAACGTTTTTTCGATGGCGGTTACCCAGGTGGCAAGTCAGAACAACACGCCGAGACAACCGATCTCCGCCGCAAGAATCTGCTCGCCTGTCATTGAGCGCTTTTGTCCAGGCTGTTGAGCCCAGCGATCTTGCGTATCCGGTGCGGTTTCCAACGATTATGCATCCACAGGTATTGCTCGGGACGGTCGCGGACCAGCAGCGTCAGCCGCCGGTCGAGTTCATGCGCGAGCCGCGGCAATTCATGATTCGGGTCCAACGAAACATCCGGCCAGATAGGTTCGGCAATTTGAAAGTCAAAACGCCCCGACAAGGGTTGCCGATAACACGCTCCGACAACGATCGGCCGGTTACGCTGCAAGGCCAGCACCATCGGCAGGGGTGTCGTCAAGACGGACATGTTGCGGACGTCAAAGGCGAGGCTCGCGCTGGTTCGTTGATCGGCGAGAATACCAACGGAACGCCCGCGATCGAGAGCGCCGAGCAATGCCGGCAGCGCGTTCTTTTTGGCGACGAACAGCTCCGCTCCCGGCACGCGCTCGCGATCGAGCGGGCACAAGCGGCGTTGCAATGTGCCATTGCGCAGCGGATTGATCGGAATGGTCAACGGAATTTTCGCCGCAGCGAGAACATACGGCAGGATCGAATAGCTGCCGATATGCGCCGTAACAAAAATACAGCCTCCGGTATCCGAGTGCAGCTTGCTGATTTTTTACAGACTCGCCGAACCTTCAATCCATGAGTCGGGAAACCCGGCGGCCGCCTTGCCATCGGCGAAGAAGTGACGGAATCGAATGTTTTCGATGACTACTAGGGCCAAATTTGCGCTGCTGCGTCGCGCGACGACGCGGAGATCCCGCGGGGTTCTTTCACCGCTATAGAAACGGCGCAAATTATCCAGCGCAGCTTTGCGCCGCCGCGGCACGAGATAATACGCGCCTTGTCCGATGAGATAGGCGAGACCATTTAACACTGGCCACGGCGTCGAGCCCAGCGTGGGAGAAATAATCCCGGTCATCAGTGAGGCTAAACAGCGACTCATGACGCAAGCCCTATAGCGTTGTTCTGAAACGAGAAAAGCGTGTATTCAGTCGCACAACCATCGGCGCGGATGGGAAAAAATCGAATTCAGAACTTCCAGCGATCATGCATCCAAAAATATTGTTCCGGATTCTCGCGGATCAATCTTTCCATCCGCTGGTTCAACTCTCGCGTCAAACGGACGATTTCGCTGCGTTTGTCACGCGATGGTTCAGGCCACAGCGGTTCGGACAGCACTATTTCGTATGCTTCCAGACCTTTGCGCCGGCAACAGGCGCCGACGACAATCGGCCGATTACAGGCCAGCGATAACAGCGCGGGCACGGGCGTGGTCAAAGCAGGATATCCGAGAAAGTCCAGCGCTACGCCGCGAAGCGTGCGCTGGTCTGGCAATATCCCCACCGATCGACCCTGGTTAAGCGCCCTGCGCAAAGTGTGAAACGAATTTCGCCGCGGCACATAAATTTCAGCGCCCGGCCACGCTTCGCTGTTGAGCGGCCACCAACGGCGATGGATCTCTTGATTAGCCAGCTCGTGGACCGGCACCACCAACTGCACACCACCGGCGGAAAACAAGCTCGGCAGCGCGCTAAAATTTCCGATATGCGGCGATGCGAAGATACAGCCGCCGGTCTCTAGATGGATCGCCCGTGCTCGTTCCAACACGGAGTCCAAGTGCGCGATCCTTTTTCGCACCTCAGCCAAACCGCCGGGCCGCTGAGCTAAACCACGAAAGCGGTGAAACTCGATCACCGCCAAAAGCAGCGACACAAAACTTTTGCGTGCAATTGCTCTGATTTCCGGTTCCGTCTTTTGGCCGCGATAAATCATCCACAGGTTTTTGAGGGCGATCTTGCGCCGGCGCGTAGCCATCCAATAAGAAGAGCAACCAAAACCGCGCGCCATACGCGTCAGTTGTTTCATTTCCAGAGCGGACAACCGTCCCATCAACAGACAGGCCGATAAATATTCGAGCCTCCGTCGCAGGGAGCTCGCGGCCACCCGGGCCCTACGAACCCGGCGCCGAGGTCTCGGCGAGCGCCGCAACACGGCCGGTGAGCTTGTGCTACTTCCAGGTGTCAATTTCATGGGGAGACACGGGCCCGCCGATCGGCAGCGATACATCGAACGGGTCGGTAAATTCGCTTCGCGGTTGTCGCACACGGAGCTTGGCGTCATGTTTCTCGATGGCGCGGGCCTTGCGAAGCACCGGTAACAGCAGCTTTCGCCGCAAGTCGCGCCGCGGCCGGCTATTGGCGTAATAGTGCAAAAAGCGCAGCCGATCGAATCGGCTCAGCGGCAACGCCAGCGACGAGTAATGAAGCTGCGCCAAATCTTTCACGATCCAACGCCGACCCGGAAACCTGCCACGGCCGACCCTTTGCAAATCGATAATTTTTAAATCCGGCCCGTTCTCGGCGTCGAACCTGGCAAAGATATGACAGAGGTAAAAGTCTTGATGATTGAATTCGGCGCCGTGCATGTTACGGGCGAGCTCGGCCGTGGCCCGAATCAACAACCGCTTCTCGCGCCGGGCGGCGTCGGATAGCGGCGCAACCAAGCGCGCTGCAATATACCGATCGAGCGGCAAATAACCGTCCAGCCGCAGGGTCATGAGGAAGGACTCGCGGCTTCCGTCGGCTAGTAGGCGCTCGCCGGCGGCCACAGGCGTGGCGGTGGGGAGTCCGGCGGATTGGAATTGCAGGATATTGCGCCATTCTTGGATGCCCTGACTCTTGGCTTGCAGACCGGCAGCCGCCAAGACTCGCGTGATCCAGGAGCCCCGCCGGCGATGAAACTTGAAAAAACAGACCTGTTCTCGTCCTTCACCGGCGAGGTTTAACAGTGAAATGCGTTTGTTGCGGTTGTACTCGATCTGGGTGCGTTGTGAGGTGTGTAAAATTGCCGCAAAGCCGGTCAGGCCCTGGCGCCGCAATAGCTGCAGAAATTTTTCATTGACCCACAGATCCGGCTCGATCCGAACCGGCGCCACTTCGCTCGGCGCGCGCGCCGATGCTTCCAAAACGGCGACGACCTGGCGTAGATGATCCGCCATCGCTAGCTGGTTCACTCGCCGGTAGGACGCGCCAGCCGCGACCGCGCTTCGTTCATGGCTCGCTATGGCGCGAATCCGGCGCGCCCACTCGTCCGCACTGGCATCCGCTGCCAGGACAAAACCGTTTTGACCCTCGTCGATAAATTCCGCCGCGCCGTTCATCGCCGTCGTGAGCACCGGCAAGCCGCATGCCACGGCCTCCAGACAAACCGTGGCGCAGGGGTCGTAACGCGTCGGCAGAATGAAAACATCGGCCGCCGCGAAATAGCGCTCGATGTCGGTGACCGCGCCGGTAAATAGCGTCACGTCGGCCACACCGAGTCTCTTAGCCCGGCGCCCGAAACGCGCAATTGCACCGCCACCGACGACGATAAGCCGAAGCGGTACATCGTTATGACCGAGTTTGGCCAACGCGGCGAGCGCCAACGCTAACCCTTTGCGCTGGAAATTATTGGCGGCGAAAAGCAGCGCGACTTCACGGTCACCGAGGCCTAGTTCGCCCCGGGTAATAGCGCGCCAGCGCTCGCGCGCCTGCGGATTGAATCGCGCCGCGTTGAGCCAGGGGTAGATAACCGTAATCCGCTCGGCGGGCACGCCGTATAGTCGCCGCACCTGGCGCCCGACTAATTTGGAGTTGGCGATGCAGTCTACCGATGGCGAGGTCAGAATTATTTTCTCCAGCGACAAATTGACTGCCATGACCGCGCGCTTCAAACACATCACCCAGCGCACCAGGGCGCGTGGCCAGGCTAGCCGCGCCCACACGCGGTACAGACCGTCGCCGAGCCAGAAAACCTGTTGGGGTAGGAACGGCGTCATGCCAAGGACGGCGTCGTAGTCCGCCCTGCACAGAAGTCGGCGCAGGTTAAAATGAAACAACAACACCCGCAGCCATGCCGGTTTTTTCACCATCGCCACTCGGTGATAGATCACACCCGCAAGCTTGGGACTGTCCCAGTTATAAGCGAAAGCATGGACTTCGTGCCCCGCTTCCGCGAGAGCACGGATCAAATCCACCGCGTAGCGTTCCGCCCCGCCCTTCTTGACCGTCAAGTAGGGCCGGACCACGGCGATTTTGAGCGGGCCGCGTTTCAACGGCAGATCCCCGCGCTGGACTGTGCACCGGTCGTTTGGTTTCGGGACGCTCGGCTTCGCAGCAGCGCCAAAGCCGCGCCGAGGACTTCGTCGACGCTGATCGATGTGAGACACTGCTGCGCATGGGCGCAGCGCTGGCGGTCGCAACCGCGGCACGGAAAATCTTTTTTGAGCGCGACGTTGGCCGGGCCGTAGGGGCCAACCCGCCGCGGCTCGGTGGGACCGAATATCCCTATCACCGGCGTACCCACGGCGGCCGCCAAATGCATTGGGCCCGAGTCGTTACTGATCACCAGCGCCGCCCTTCGCAGCAGTGCCGTGAGTTGGAGCAAAGTAGTCGCGCCCGCCAAATTAATCGCGGTACATCTGAGCCGGCGCATCACTTCGCTTGCTTGAGAATTCTGTTCGCTACCGGCGATCAATAAGATCCGCGCGTTGTGCTCCGCGGACAGGCGGTCAACGACTTCGGCAAATCGCTCCGGTGGCCAGCGCTTGGTTTCCCAGCGCGCCGCCGGATGAATGACCACCGCGCTCTGAGCGCCGCCAAGCCGTTCTCTCAGCCAAAGCGCTTCCAACCAATCCTCGGCTTTGCGCGACCGCGGTAACGGAAAGCTCGGCGGTGCGTCACCGGGCAGTCCGATCTGGCGTAAGAGATCGAGATTGCGCTCCACCGCGTGTACGGCGTTGCTGGCAGGCTCGATGCGCAAAGTATAACACCAACGGCTTCCCTCGCGGCTATCGGCGAAGCCGATGCGCGTCGGCGCGTGGGTCATCAAGCCGGCAACCCCGCTGCGCAGCAGGCCCTGGAGATCGATGACCATATCGTAGCGACAACGGCGAAAGCTGTTTCTCAACACTCGCCACGCCGCGAGATGCTTCGGTAACAGCAGCACTTCATTGAGGGCCGGCTGGTCCAGCAGCAATTCGGCCCATTCCTCCTTGACCAGCCAGTCCATGGTCGTTTGCGGCCAATGGCGCCGTAACAAAGCAAGCACGGGGAGAGCGTGAATGATATCGCCGAAGGAACTCGGTTTAATTATTAAAAGTCGGCGCGGCGCGGTGATCATCGGACGTGCCCCCGCTCTACTCGTATCGCAACCCAGGCAAGGCATCCGATGCTGGCGACCGCCAACGACGCGCTGGCGAACGACCGGGCGGCGGATCCCGTAGTTGGTCGCTGTTGGACGCCATGGCGAGCCGTTTTCACAATGATATGGACCACCGGCAACGACACGCTCAAAGGCATAGCGACTGAAAAGCCAAGATTATTGCCAGCGACTTCGACGCGACTTCCGCGGCAAAGGAACGCATCTGCGCCACGCTTACTTCGCATCTGAGCAGGTCATCGATGATCGCCATATTCCGGTCGACGACGCCCTGATTTCTGGTCACCAGCGCGCAGGCTTTTCGGCCCATTTCCGCCGCTACTTCCGGTGCGCCGATGAGGTGCTCGATATGGCCGGCCAACTCCGCGCCGCTGTGAACGCGAATCGCCGCCCCTTCCCGTTCCGTCGTTTCAGCAATACTGCTGTAGTTTTCCATATGCGGACCGAAGAAAAGCGGTTTACCCCAGGCCGCCGGTTCGAGGATATTATGGCCGCCGCGCTGGATGAAGCTGCCGCCGACGAAAACAAAGTGAGCCAGGCCGTAAAGTCTCGGCAGGTTGCCCACCGAATCGACCAGCGCAATGTGATCGGGCTGCCAGGCTTCGAACGCCGACCAGCGCTGCGACGCATAGCCGAGCCGACGGATCAACCCTTCCACCGTCGCGAGCCGTTCCAGATGGCGCGGCGCGATCATGAGAAATACTTCGTGTTTATTTCCGCGCAACCGGCGGTAGCAGTCGAGCAGCTCTTCCTCCTCGCCAGGATGTGTGCTGCCGGCGATCAACAATACCGCTCCCGGCGGCAACGGGTAGCGTCCATCTTCCAGCGGTGGCGCGTCGAGCTGGCCGAGGGCCTGGGCGAATTTTAAATTGCCGGTGACGCTTATCTTGCTGGGAGGGACGCCGATCTTGAGCAACCGCTCGGCGTCGACTTCGGTTTGCACGCAAATATGATTGAGCAGACCGAACACCGAGCGAAAGAAGAAGCGGAACTTCACCCGGCGTTGCGAGATGCGGCCGTTTACCAGTACCGACGGCACGTTATGCCGGGCCAGACACTGCAGCAGCGCCGGCCAGAGATCGGTTTCGACGATCAAGAATATCGTCGGCGCGACTTTAGCGACCACGCGTCGAACCACCCAAGCCGCATCGAGAGGACAATAAAAGACTCGATCCGCGGCGATCCGATTGGCTACCGAAACCGCCCGGCCTGCGGGCGTCGCAGTCGAAAACATGATGCAACTTCGCGGGTAGCGCGCGCGAATGGCGCCAACGAGCGGAATTGCCGCCGTCACCTCGCCTGCGGAAACCGCGTGCAGCCAGAAACACGGCGCCGCTGGTTCCGCGCATTCCGAGCCGGGGACATGAGCCGGCGCCCCGTTCTCGCCCACCGCTATTCTATCTATTTTACCGAAGCGCTCGGAAAAGCTCGCTAAGTAATCGCGCCGGCGCACGAGCTTGATCAACAACCAAAGCAGGATCAGCGGCAAAAACAGCAGAACCAACATGTGGTATAAAATAAACATCGAACGATCGTCGTCAATCTTCCGGACGCCGCTCTGCGAAAGCCCTCCGGTTGCTGGCCGGCTCATTCAACCCGTTCGTGAATACCTGCCTCGGCAAATTCATCGGCTTCGCTGCGCTAATTGAGCTGCGGCAAATCGACCATTTCATGGATATTGCCGCGGACCCGCGCGGCGTGAAATCCATCCTCGTGCTCGGCAACAATCATCGGCAGACCGTAGCGCGGCACCATGGTTACTTGAAAGGCCCGTTCGACTCTTGCTCCTTCGACCATGCGAAAACTGAACCGCGGCAGGATAGCGCCGAGCACCTGCTTCATCATCCGCATGGCGAAGACCGGACCGATGCATTGCCGCGGCCCGGCGCTGAACGGAATATATTCATAGTGGCCCGGATTAATCGTGCGCCAACGCTGCGGATCGAAGCGGTTCGGATTGGGATAACGCTCCGGAATTCTATGGGTTAGGTAATGACTGCAAATAACCCGGTCGCCCCTGCGCAGGACCAAATTCATCAGCTCCGTGGGCGTCGTCACGGCCCGCAAGGTCAACGCCACCGCGGGCAAAACACGCATCGACTCCTTGATTACCGCATCCAGCAACGGCAAATTTTCCAAATCGCGGTCGCACGCCGCGCTTATTTCGTCGCGCAAGGCTAGAGCCACCATCGGAAACTGCGCCAGCAAAAACAATGTCCAGCTAAGAGTCGTCGCGGTGGTTTCAAAGCTCGCGGCAAATAAAATCGCCGCTTGTCCGAATAAATCGTTTTCAGTGACGTGAGCCCTACCCTCATCGCGCGCTCTGATCAGCACGGACAAGACATCGCCGCGGTGATTTTTATCAGCCCGCCGGCGCCGGATCATTTCCTGGATCACCCCGGCTAAACGCTCGGCGTACTTGAGCAAACCGTGAAAAGAAGTACCAGGGCAGTCGACCGGGAAGTAGGTCGATCCAAAGGTGTAGCTGCGCTGAAACCACTCATCCACCATGGAACCGAAGGATAAAGAGGATTCGCCGCCGGTTTCGCCGAAAAGAGTCTCTCCGGAAATCCGCATGGTGATGCGGCGCATCTCCTCGTCCATGTCAACGACACCGCCGGCCCGCCAGCGGCCGAGCTCGTCGGCGATAATCGCCTGCATGATCGGTGTATAGCGATCCACCGCGCTTTTCATCACCGCCGGCATCACCAGCTGGCGCTGCAAACGATGTTTCGGCTCTTTCATGCGCGTCAAGCCTTGGCGCAGCTTGCTTTGCCATGAGCCGCGCGGACCGGGTATGCCCTGACCGCCGGTGCGGAACAACTCGGGATGACCGAGGACTTCTTGGTTCCACACCGGTCCGAAGGCAAAGACGGTAGTTCTGCGCGGACCGCCCAAGGGCAAGGGCGGCCGCAGCGCGCAAAAGTCGCCGTAGCGCTTTTGCACCGCGATGAGGCAACCGATCGGATCGCGTAAATAGTATAGATACCACCGCCAGGTGGCAGTGCCCCGCAAAAGCACTGCGGCACCGACGCTTGAATTGGCTGACGAGTCGCGCACTTTAGCGGATATTATGTCCGGTAAACGTGAGCGTCAACCGAAATGACCGTTAATTTGGCGGTGGCAAAGATAATAATATTGTTTCAAATTTCCCGGGACAGCTTGACAATCCGGCGAAAAAACTTTCGCGGCTGCGCGCCGGCGCGTTCACCGAGATAAGACTTTACAAATCTTAGCCGATCCGCCGCCGTGAATGACTGGCAGGAGGCAACAGCACGCAGCAAGCGCGCGCTATTTTTTGCTCGTACTCGCCATGACACCGCTTTGCAAATAAAGCCGTCAAAGTCAATAATCTTGAGATTGTAGCGGTTTTCGCTGCCTTGCTGAACCATGATGTTTTCCGCTTTGAGATCGCGGTGCGCGACGCCGCGGTCATGCATCCGTCTGAGCATCAATGCCAGCGCTCGGATCAGCTCTAGCTTGGCGCGCCGATCGTCGCTTTGGCGCGCCAAAACCTCCGACAATTCGTTCCCCGCAGCCTCGCTGGTGATCAAATAGCTCTCCCGTAGTACCCGCCAGCGACGGCGCTCGATATAGGCTACGGGAAGCGCCACACCGACACCGCGCATGAAGCAACTATTGCCGGCGCGCCACACTCGCTTGGCCCGCGAGGCGCGAAGGAAATCTTTCAGCGCGTACGCGACACCTTGATAGTTGTAGCGCTTAACGAACAACGCATGTTCCGCGAGCGCTACCTCTCCGACGGTCGTGGTGCGGGAGTCCTTGACGATGGAGGCCTTGGAAAATAGCCTGCCGGGATTGGCAAGCAAAGATTGCAATTCGTCATTCCACGCGCCGCGTCGGACAAAACCCCTGAATTCGCCGTTTCGAAACCGGGAGAATTCTCGATTGTCGGCCAGGCAGCGCTTTTGCCTCGAGCGCCAAACATCGAGGCGATGACGCTGCCCCGCCTTATCCAAGTGCCGCGTCAAGCGCCGCTCATCGATGGCCAAGATCGGACGCAAAGATAGATAAGCCTTCAGGAAACGGCGGCGATCGGTCCGACTCGCACTAACGCATCCGCCATGCAGCGCGGCGAGGTCTCGCCAGCGCTTGGCGGTTGCGCGCAGAGCATCGATATTGACTCTTTGCAGATCGAGGAGAAACAGTTGGGACTTGGCCCCGCAGTCGCGATAGAGCAGATTGCCGAGATGAAGATCGCGCTGATAAAAGCCCTCGTCGTGCATGGCTCGGATCGACAGCGCCGCTTGGCGCAAGATTCGCCATTTTTTTGACGGCGGCTCTTGGCCGCCAAAAAGTTCTTCCAGGGACACCGCATCATCGACAAACTCGGTCACCAACAAGCTCTGCCGTGTCGATCCCTGACGCCGCCAGCCGAGGGCAAGAGCCTTGGGCACGGCCAGGCCGCGCCGTTCGGCTTCGCGCAGGGCGCGCCACTCGCGCAGCGCCGGCGCGCCGCGCCAGAAATTTTTCACTTGATCGAGCACGCCGCGGTGAAAAAATTGCTTGACGATCAGCGCCGGCCGACCGGGAACATACAAGACGCGCCGGCGCTGGGTGTAGCGAAGAATTCGACAGGGCAGCTTCGGCGGCAAATGGACAATCGCGCGGGCAGCGGCGCAGTCGGCGAGTTCGCCCCAGATAACGCCTTCAAGATCGAGCTCGCAAGCCCGGTACGCCTCATCCATCTTTCCGTCCGGCGGATGACTTTTTGAGCGCGCGGCCAAGCCGCTGGAAGCGGCAGGTAAAATCATAGAGTGACGAGAGTCGTCTCTGAAAGCGCTTGAGGGAAGTGAATTCGTCTACCGGAACCCTTTTCAGACGAAACTGATCCCGCCGCGCGTGCAGGTTGCCCCGGCGGATCGAACAAGCGAGCCGGTAACCGGCCTCCGCGGCGAGGCTTTGCGCCAGCGCATTATGATCGCCGTAGGGATAGGCGAAGCTGGTTGCGGCAACGCCGAGCTTTTCTTCGAGCTCGAGTCGTGAGTGCAAAAGCTCCCGCCTGGCTTCGTCCAGCGGCACCCGCGTGAGGCGCGGATGGCTGATCGTATGCGAAGCGATTTCAATGCCATGCCGGCTGATTTCCTTAATCTGCGACCAACTCATCAACGGAGTTTGGCAGCCGCCGTCCCACCGGCTCGCGCCACCCACCTCGCGGGTGACGACAAACACCGTCGCGACAAAATTATGACGCGATAAAATCGGATATGCGTGTTGGTAGAAATTGTCGTAGCCGTCATCAAAAGTGAGCGCGGCGATTTTGTTGTTTTCGCCGCCCTGACCGAGAATGATTGGCAAGGCCTCGCGCAGGCTGACGCAGCGGTAGCCGGCGCGCGCCAGATAATCCATTTGCTCGGCGAAGCGCTCGCTAGAAACCCACAAGCGGCGGTGCCCGAGCGGCTCCCGTTTCACGCCGACGTGGTGATAATAGAAAATCGGTAAGAGTCTCGCCATCACGCTTCCGGTCGCGACGCTGCGCCGCTTTCCGTTACGGTGAAATCCGCGCGCTGCCCGTTTAGCAGCGCTTGATAGAGCTCCAGATGGCGCCTGGCCACCCTGTTCCAATGGAATTTGTCCACCCAGCGGCGCGCTTGCTCGCCCATGCGCTGGACGCCGGCCGAGTCGTCAAGCATGGTTGCCAACGCTTCGGTGAGCGCGGAGACGGAATCGGGCTCGAAGAGCACGCCGGTTTGGCCGTCGACGACGAGCTCTTTCAATCCAGAAACGGCACTGCCGGCCACGGCTCGTCCCGCCGCGTAACTCTCCAATGCGACCAGGCCGAACGCCTCATCGAGCCGCGACGGGATAACGCTAAACAGCGCGTTCTGCAGCAGATAGGCCTTAGTCGCACCGTCGACCCAACCGACGAAGCAACACCGATCGGCCAATCCTAACTCCTTTGCCTGCGTTAAAAGCGCCGGGCCGTCGTCTCCCTCGCCGGCAATCACCAGTTGACATGAACGCTCCGTCGAGGCTTTAGCGAATGCGGCCAACAGGCAGTCCACGCCTTTTCTAACCCGCAAGCGGCCGAGGTAAAGAATATAGTTGCCTGCTTGGACTCTGTCATCGAGCCCAACGGGCCGTTTATGGAGCCCACTCCAGCGTTCGATGTCGACGCCGTTGGGAATCCGCACAATCGACCGCACTGCCGGACAAAGGCGCCGATACTCCGCTTCCATCGACTCGCTGAGGGCCACCAGAACGTCGGCTTGGGCCAACGCTTCGAGGTAGCGACCGCGAATCTGGCGTTTGGCCAGGCGCACATTTTCCTTGCCGAGCCCTCCCTCGTGGTTGGTCACGACGACGGGAACCGGCATCGCCGCGCGACAAAGCGCGGCGATGTATCCAGGCGGATAGATGCCGTGGCAGTGCAACAAGTCGAAGCCTTCGCGCCGATAGAGCCGCAGCAAAGAACCCCGATACCAGCTCACAAATTTGTGGGTGGAATAAAACCGCGGATGGCGCACAACAGCGTAAGGAAGAGCCTTGTCCAGTGCCTTGAGCGGCCGGCGCGGCCGCGGCGCCAACACAACGACCTGGTGGCCCATGGCCGACATCGCTCGCCCCAGGGCGTCGACCACCACCTCTTGGCCGCCGCGTTTGGGCATCGCGGTGCTGGTGTAATAACAGATTTTCAGATCGATGCTCCTTGGCGGCGTACGATCGCTTTCATACGCGAGCCGGTCGAAAAGACTTTAGCACCATCACGGCGACGGTCGCGAAGTACCCGGGGCGCAAGATGCCATGGGGCGGAAAGGGCGAACCGACCAGGGCGGTCAACCGACCGGTCTCGGAATTAACGGCATAACCCGAGACGGTGTCCACCTCGCGATTGACTAGATAGAGGAATCGGCCGGCCGGGTCGATGATCGGCTCGCGCGGATGACTGCCGGGCAAAAATTTCGAACCCGAGCTAAACGGCGCTCCGGCGATCGGGGTCAAAACGCCGCTGTTCTCATCGACCATAAAAGCGGAAATATCTCCCGAGCGGTAATTGTTGACGTAGAGGAATTTGCCCGATGGATGAAAAATCGGCCACACCGGATAGATGCCGGCCGCGAATGGCGATCCGGGCAATTCCGCGAGCGCGCCGCCGCCATCGATGGCGAAAGCCGACAGCGTATTAAAACGCAAATTGGTCACGTACCCGAACCGGCCGCTCGGATGAATCGTAAAGGCAAAGGGGCGCTTGCCGACGGCGCGGGGCGAATTCGCCAGCGGCAGCAAACGCCCCGTGCTCCCGTCGATGGTGAAAAGCGATAAATCGTTGGAGCCACGATTGGTGACGTAGAGAAATCTGCCGCTCGGGTCGATGTTGATCGACCTTGGGTCATTGCCCACCTTGACCGGCGAATCGGCGAGGGGCTTGAGCGCGCCGTTTTCCAAGTCGATCGCATAAGCGGAAATGGTGTCGGCGCCCTGATGGGCCGCATAGGCAAAGCGACCGAACGGATCGATGACCGTGTAGCGCGTGCGCTGACCGGCGGGAACTTGGCCGGCCGGCTCAAGTGCGCCCGACTGCTGATCCACGGTGAATACCGAGATGCTGTGGAAATCACGATTGGAGACGAAAGCCAGCCGGCCCGAAGGATGGAGCCTCACGTTGCGCGGCCGGGCCCCGGTCGGAAACGGGGAACCCGGAATCGGCTTGAGTTGGCCGGTCTCGGAATTGATCTGAAAGCCGGAAATGGATTGCCCGTCCCAATTGGCGGCATAAAGAAAACGGCCATCGCCATCCACGGTCACCGCCCGCGGATGCTTGCCCGTGCGAAACGGCGATTGCGGCACTGCCGCGAGCCGGCCAGTGTGGGGCTCGATGGCGTAAGCGGAAATCGCTGCCAAATCCCAATTAGCCGCGTAAAAAAAGTTTCCGCTGGGCTCGACCAGCGAAAGCCGCGGGCCGAACCAATCGGAAACGTAGGTGTAACTCGAACTCAACAAGCTGCTCGGCGTAGACAATTGCGATTGCGGCCTCGTGGAAAATCTTTCTTCGGGAAGTTTGACTAGCCGTTGGAATGGAAATATCACGCGGCGTTTTTTCCTGTCAATCTACCGGCCGTGAAACCGGTCGTTCGTCGCGCGATCATAATATTTGCAGGACCGGCGTGACCTGAAAAAAAACTCAGCTGCGCGCGCGCCGGCTGCCATAGGTCCGGCGTTGGCGCCGCGACGACATTTTTTGTAGCGATTGTAGTTCCAATAATATTGGTCGGGATAGCGGCGCACCAGGTTCTCGATGGCAAGATTGAGCTTGGTTTCGTCGAAATCATCGGCCGCCAGCGGCTCGAAATGCAGCCGGAAGCCTTTGCCACCGGGCAATCGCTCACCGAATGTCAGCATGAAGGCCGCACCGCTCAATTGTTGCAACTTGCGCGGCAGTGTCGCCGTGAACGCCGGTTTGCCGAAAAAGTCGGCCCACACCCCCTCGCCGATGCCCGGCGCATGATCCGGCAATAGCCCGATCGACTCGCCGCGACGCAAGGCTTGGCAGAGCATCTTGACCCCTTTGAAGCTGGTCGGCGCCAAAGGCATCTGCCGATAAGTTCGGCCGCTGAGCATTAATTCATCGAGCCGTTTCGACCTTTGCGGCCGATACATCACCGCTAGCGGGAACTGGGTAGCCACATAACGGGCGGCGATTTCGAAGCAGCCCATATGAGGCGACAGGAAAATGATGCTCTGTCCTTGGCGGTGCAAGGATTCTACTTTATCCCAGCCACGGAGCTCGACGACAAGGCGGGTGAAGGCTTTTTCATCTCTGAACCAGACTGCCGGCAATTCCATCAAAGCACGGCCGTCTTGCGCGATCACGGCATGCAAGAGCTTACGGTACGACTGCGCATCGCCGCCGAGACCGCTGATGGCGAGATTACTTTGCATGCGCCGCGCATAGCCCGAAGAAAACCAGTACACCAGCCAACCGACCGCAACTCCATAGGCATGTAACCATTGCAGCGGAATCCTGCTCGTCAGGCGAAGAAACGACAACAACAACGAATCCACACTCCGGCTCCCGTCGACGATAACGTTCAAGGATGGCGCGACCGGCGCGCGGCCAAGGCGAATCGAGGCGTCCGGCGGCGCGGCAACCCAATAACTAGATTTTTCGATGCGCTGTTTTTGAGGCTAGCCGACAGCCGCGAACTATGTCAAGTTGGTGACGTTGTACCGAGGATTCCCGGTCTGAATTGGTTATTTTTGCATCGTGCGAGCTGCTCAGGCGATAAGAATGTCGCTCAAATCATGACCATGAAGTTGCTCGAACTCGGCTGTCTTTGTCTCACCGTTCCGCACTTGAAAGAATTCATGGAGATCGCCGGATATCCCGGCAAGGGCCTCATCGCCGCACTCACCGGAGTATTTTTGTTCGCCTATGGTTACTATCGCGCCGACGACAAAGCAAAACGGCTCGGCTGGGCGATCCTGATTTCGTTATCAGCGGTGGCCGTCCTGACAGTTCTCCTGAAGTATAGCCTGCGGTTTCCCCGGCCGACGCCGCGCGCCGGCTTCGGTTTTCCATCCGGCGATAGCGCGACAGCCTTCAGTCTCGCCGCCGCGGCTGGCACGGCTTATCCGACCGCAGCGCCGGTGTTTTTTCTCGCCGCCACCTTGGCCGCGATTTCACGACTCTACTTTCGCGCTCATTTTGTCTGGGACGTACTCGGCGGCGCATTACTCGGATGCGCTTGCAGCTATTGGTCGGCGCGCAAGCTTTTACCGGATCGGCAGAACGTGGGTCATTCCATTCTATGGTTTCTCGGCTGGCTTCCATGCGCCATCCTTGGGGTCGCCGCGTTGTCGTTCTTCTGGTCCCTCGAGCGACAAATCGGCGCGCACAAACTGCCGCATGAACAGCGGAGGACGCCAAGGGTGTCCACGCTGTCGATTGAGTTCGGCACGGCCCCGGCAAGGCAGCATTTGCTGAACGGCTGGTCGACCGACCGGGTCTGGCCCGGGGAAAAGATTCCCTTCAACTGGGTCGAAGGCTCACACGCTGCGGTGAGGGTAGGCGTGGCAACGCCGCGACAGTCGCGAATGTTGATTCGCGCTTATCCGTACCGGCCTCACGGGTTCCTGTGCCAGCGGGCAAATATCGCTCTTAACGGCAATGCTCTGGTAGCCGCGTGGCTGGAGCAGGACTGGCAGACCTACCAACTTGAAGTCCCGGCAGGTTTATTCCATGTCGGCGAGAATCGTATTGACTTTGGATTCCCCTATTCGGACAAAAGCAATTGGCATGGGATGAATCCCGATCAAAAACCCCTGAGTGTCGCGTTTCACTGGCTGCGCCTAGCGCCCAGCCCATAGTGCGTGTTGCTTGAGTGAATAACCTGAGCTCGGATTGATTCTATGGCCAAGAACGCATCCGCCGGGGCAACCAACGCAATTAAAATGTCAAAGCGCCCGTTCGAATTCCGGCGCGCGCTATCCGGCGACCTCTCGGCGACTTTTTACCTGGTGATTCTCGCATCGTTTTTGCTGATTCAAGTAAGCTCTTCTTGGATTCCGACGCGGGACGGCGCCGCTTATTTATCGATTGCCAGAAGCCTTGCCTCTGGCAACGGACTGCAACGCTTCGGCAATCCCCATCTGCATTTTGCCCCGGGATACCCGGTGCTGATCGCTCCGGCATTCTTTTTTTCCGACCAGCCGTTCTTGCTGATTTCATCAATTCACTGGCTCTTTTTGGTGGCATTCATCTGGGGAATTTATCTCTGGTCCAAGCGCCAGCTGCCCGAGCATGCGCTGCTACTCACCGCGCTTTGCGCCGTCAACGTCGGTGTTTTGTACTATTTTCGCCGCACCCTGTCCGAAGCGGCGTTCATGCCGCTGCTGATTTGGACCGCGGTGTTCATGGATCGAGCGATCGACGCTCGCGACCGTACGGAGGCCGTTCTCTTTGCGCTCGCTGCCGCGCTGTTGGCCGGCTATCTTTGTACCGTGCGCCTGGCCGGCGTCACCCTCGCCGCCGGCTTTGCTCTCCTGCTTTTTGTTAAAGCGATAAAGCGGGAAATAACCGGGATACGAGCCGCCTCCTGTGCCAGCCTGGTCCTCGCCACGGCACTCGGCGCAACCTTGCTGCTGATTGAATACGATCGTACCATGGCCTTAGCAAGTGGCGTCGCGAGCAGCTACTACGACGAACTCGCTCGCAGCAAAATAAACGTCTATCAAAGAATTCTGCTCGGGATTCTCTGGCGGGTTCAAGAAATCGGCAGATTGACCATTCCCGGTGCGTTTAAAGCTTACGGCGGTTGGACGAATCCGATTATGCTAGTTTACTTGCCGGTCTTTGTTGCGTTCATTATCGGTTGGTACCGGGCAATCTCCCGACGCCCGAGCGCGCTGCTTTTTGCCTTCCCATTTTATTTCGGTCTCTATGTCATTTGGCTCGGCCATGGAACACGCTTCATGACCCCTATGATACCCGTGCTCTGGCTGTCGCTACTAGAATTCAGAACCCAATCCCGCTGGAAAGCGCTTATCCCCGGTTTTCCCGGCTGGCTTTTTATTGCATGCCTGGTCACGAGCTTGACCTATTTCACCGCGGATCGGCTCGAGACAAAAAAACTCAACGCCTATTGGGATATCGTTAACACAATCTCTACAATCTTTCCCACACATGCTCCTATCGGCTTCATCCGCACCTCGGGTTCATTCTCCGCAAATTCTTTCGGCCCCATCTGCACGGTAAAATTCGACCGTCGATGTGAAGAAATCCACGACCAAACAGCGCGCGCCCTCGATCCGCAATTGGAATACATAGTAATCCTAGGACCGCGTTTGGCCGTAACCGGGTTTGCACTCGTGCTCCAAACCGAACAGCTGACTATGTTTCGGCGCATCCAGCCATTGGCAAGGCATCTACCATCCGAGCACGATTGATAGAAGCAATCTGCCAAAAATCGCTATCGCTTGACATCTCAGAACTTTGTCAGTTTGACAACCACGCAGTTGAAGTTCGAAAACTAGTGATAATCAAGCAATCGCTCGCAATTCACGTCCAGCCAATTGGCTTCCCGGCGTTTAAACAACTCGACATCGGCAGGCGCCCACTCATCGGGCCTAACTCGATAACCTTGTTGGGTGTTAAATTCCATTAAGCGCCGCGTTCCGCACTCTGCACCTCTCTCCCGAGCGATGACAACATCGCGGCCGCCATCGCACATTTCCATGGCGACTCCACAGGCCACTCGGTTTTCGTAGCATGCCTGATATCCCAGCTCTGACGAAGCATCGACGAGCGTTGAACCGAAGGGTAGGAATATGCTTTGCAAGCCGCCCGGAGTAAATTGGCCGCCAACTGCCATGAAATTGTTGAGGACACAAAGGTTACCATCCGGATAGCGATTATTTTCCTGCAATGCGGAGCCCCGTGACTCTTCTAGGCTCAATTGGTTTTTGATCTGGCGTTGTGTCCACTCTGGGACCATCAGCGCCCATGCGCTGGAGCGTCCGCAACCATCGGAGAGCTGCGGGATGAGATCAAAGTGAACCCCGGCATGGAGGCTTAATTGACAAAACCGCCGGCCTAGGACAAGCTGAGAAAATTCGGAGCCTAAGCGCGACAGGTCTGCCGCGGATGCATGGTTCGAGCTTCGTTCCCCTACCGCAATGACGCAACGCGCCAGGAATAATAGCCTCATACGACGGTTCTGCTAAGCAATACGAGGGCACCCGATGGCGCTTCGATGCGTTCGACAACCGATTATTTTGATGGGTATGGCGAGGTCCGGAACCACGCTGTTGACCGATTTACTTCATCGACTCGGACTCTTCATCGGCCATAAACGAATTGTCGTCGACCAGGAAGCCAAATATTTCGTTTCGGTCAACGATACGCTGCTTAAACGGGTGCATGGCTACTGGGACAATCCCGCGCCCATGCGCGCATTTCTTAAGGAGGAAGACGCCGTGGAGTCGACTGCGCGCCGCATGGAGGAAGACATCCGCTCGCCGCGCATCGCCGGCTTTCTTGGCTGGAAACAATATTTGGCGTACCATTCCGTCGAAGCCTTCGACAAGCCCTGGGGTTGGAAAGATCCGCGCAACGTTTTCACCCTGCCCTTATGGCTCCGGCTTTTTCCCGAGGCGAAAATTATTTACATCATACGCAACGGCGTTGACGTAGCCGACAGCCTCTTGACCCTGGAACGTAAAGTCATCGCGCAAAGAGAAATAAGAAACGAGCGAGCCGCCCGGCGCATCAGCTTGCGCAGCCGTCTGGAGCGCGGCGGTTTCAAAGGCGCCGCGCGCTGTCTCGACCTCAGCGGCGGCTTCAGCCTGTGGGAAGAATACGTCGCTCAAGCCGAAGAGCTGCTGCCGGCCATAAGCAACGACCGCAAGGTGCTTCGCTACGAAGACTTTCTCGTCAATCCCGCCGATCGGCTTGCGGAACTAGCCGGCTTCTGCGATCTGAACGGCGCCTCTCGGCAAAAAATTGCCGAAGTCATCCCGTTGATCGACCGGAGCAGAAGTTGTGCATTTCTAGCCAACCCGGCATTGCAGACTTTTTATCAGCAGGTCAAGAATACCCCCTGGATGGCGCGTCACAAATACGCCGATCTCGCATGAGACGCTGGACCAATCTTTCACGGCCAAACTTGCGGCGCGAACCGGACGGTAGGAAACTTGACGGCAATCGTTGTGGCGAAACACGTCTGTGAGGTAAGACCGCAATGCCACACGTCAGCGTCGTCATACCAACGTACAATCGCCGAACCTTCCTAATCGAGGCGCTCCAGTCAGTTTTTGCCCAAACTTTTCGCGATTTTGAGGCGATCGTTATCGACGATGGTTCGAGCGACGGCACCGAGCAGGCGCTGCGCTCGTTCGAAGCTCGTGTGCGCTACTTTTACAAACCCAACGGCGGGGTGTCGAGCGCGCGCAACGAGGGCATCCGGCAGGCCACCGGAAGCCTTATCGCTTTTCTCGATTCCGACGACCTTTGGGAAGCGAATTTCCTCGAAGTCACCGTCGGCTATCTCGAAAATAATCCTGACGCGGCAATGGTCTCCACCGGCTGGCGCACCCTGCCCAGCGGCCATCGCTGGCCGCCGATCAAAGAACCGCTGCTGCAAGGTCGTTTGCTGCCGCGCTTGCTCCAAACCAGAATGGTCAGAACTTCGGCCGTCGTCGTTCGTAAAACCGCCCTACTGGGGGCGGGGCTGTTCGATGAAAGACTCGATGTCGCGGAAGATCTAGACATGTGGTTAAAACTGGCCGCGCGTTATCCTACCGCCTTCTTAAACGTTCATTTGAGTTGGGGCCGGCGCCACGATGATCGGCTGAGCAAGAATCGTCGGCTCCACCTCGAGCGTCAGCTTCAAGTGCTTGAGGCTCGCGATGATCCGGCTCTCGCTGCAAAGACCATTTTCAATCGACGGCGCGCGCAATTGTATGTCGAACTTGGACAAAGCCATTTCAAAGTCAACGATTTTTCGGCGGCCAGAGCTTGCTATAAACAGGCTCTGGCGCTCAACCCGTATTCTGTCCGCGCCCGCCGCCACCTGGTAAAAACACTTTTTGCCCGGCGCAAGCGTTCGGAGCAGGTCTGAGAAGTCTCAACCTGTTCCGCTCCAGGCGGGCGACTTCATGGGGCCGCGAAGGATAGTTTGGTTGCTTTGAATTTGGTTCGGCGCGCGGGTAATAATCTCGAAAAAAGGTCGACCGATCCCCACCGATGAACGCCGTCGATTTATCCATCTGCATCGTCAACTGGAATCGCTGCGAGCTGCTCCGCAATTTGCTACTTTCCTTGCAACCCGCTTACGCCGGCTTGGCCGCGGAGGTGATCGTCGTCGACAACGCCTCGACCGACGGCTCGGCGAAGATGGTCGCCGTGGAATTTCCCGAGGTTCAGTTGACGCGCAATGGGCAGAATCTCGGCTTTTCGAAGGCGAATAATCAAGCGGTGGCCAAAGCCCGAGGCCGCTATGTATTGTTCCTGAACAACGACACGATCGTGCGCCAGGGCGCGCTCGAACAGATGACAACGTTGTTGGACAAGCGGCCTGACATCGTGGCGGTGGGGCCGCGCTTGAATGGTATCGACGGCCGGCCGCGCGATCGTTATATATGCCTGCCGACGTTGCCGGCGCTGCTCGACCGCGTCCGACTGTTGCATTGGACGCGCCTGTTCCGCAGAGCTTACCGCGCCTACCGGCGTGGCAGCTTCAATGCAGCCGAGTCGCAAACAGTCGAACAGGTGCCGGGCTCGGCGGTGATGGTGCGCCGCGAGCCATTCTTGGCCAGCGGCGGATGGGATGAGGGCTTTGACTTTGGCTGCGAGGACTTTGATCTTTCAGCGCGTTTGAAACGGCTCGGTTTGTTGTACTATCTGGCCAGCGCCGAGATCATCCATTTGGGCGGCAGAAGCTCCCGTGCCAACACGAGCTTTGTCTATCGCGGTTATGAATGCGGCTGCGCCCGCTATCTGGCGAAGCATTCACGGTGGCGCGCGGCGGCGTGGATCTATAAACTGCTGGTCACCCTGGACATGCCGGTCCGAATCATAGCTTTGGCGGCGCGCTATACCGCGACGCGTTTTCGGCTGAATCAAGAGCGGGCGGAGCGCAGATGGCTTCACCTAACGGCGGCAAGCCGGTTCATGTTTTTCGATCTACCGCGCTTCTGGCGCGCTTGATTGAACGTCGGGTTCGAGAATCCACGACCATGCGCCGCGTGAGTGTTATCATACCTGTTTTCAACGATGAACGTTTCATCGGTGCGGCCATCGAAAGCGTGCAAAGACAACAATTCCGCCCGCTCGAAATTATCGTCATAGACGATGGTTCGACGGACGGCACCAAGGACGCCGTCGACCGCTCTAGCGGACCCGTGCCGGTATCTTATCATTATCAAAAAAATCAGGGGCCCGGCGTCGCCCGCAACCTGGGCGTATCGCGGGCGCAAGGTGACTGGATCGCGTTTCTCGACGCGGATGATATCTGGTATCCGCAAAAGCTCGCCGTGCAGTTGGAGCAGATCGAGGTTCACCCGGAGGCGGGCTTGGTCTATTCCGATTTCGACGTCCTGCTACCAGAAGGCGCGATCGCACCGCGGACTACCGTCAGGCAATTTACCCGTCCGTCCAAGGATGAATGGAAAAAGCTCGCCAATGTCGTATTTGACGGCCGGCCCTTTCCCTTCCCTTCGACGGTCCTAGTGCGCCGAGATGTTTTTGAAGGGTTGGGCGGCTTTCGCGCGGATATGCGGCAATATTTCGAGGACTTCGAATTGTTTGCCCGTGTGGCAAAGAGCTTTTCGCTTTTTTACATTGGACAGAACCTCGTGCTCTATCGGCTCACGCCGAAATCCCAACGAGAACTTCAAGACACTCCGAATCTGTTGATTCTATTGGCGTCGTTGTGGCAGCTATGGGAGGATCAACCGGAACGGCAACCAATTTTGATTAAACAGTATGCTTACCACTATGCGCTGTTAGCCAAATACGCCCTTCAGGACGGGAACTTCGAACAAGCCCGGGAGTACTATCGGTTGTCGTTTGCCTATTCGCCCGCTCTTTATTACCCATGGTCCTGGAAAAACCTGCGCCGCTGGGCGCTGTGCTACTTGCCCGGTCTCAGATACCTATACACTAGGGAGACCCGTCGACGGGCGAGTATCGCGTCGCAATCAAAGTGACTCGCGAATTTAACAATGGGCTTCGAACATCCTAGTGCGGTCATGGCGGTAGAATGCAAAAGAAATCGTCCCGCGATTGAGATCCCAGCTCGGCTTATTCGACGATGAAGCCTAAGCGAAACATAGTCGATGGCTACATTAGGCAAGATTTGGGCGCCGCGGGTTCTGATTAGGTTCGTCACGCCATGATCTCCGTCAGCGTCGTTGTTCCGGTCTACAACGGTCGGCAATTTATCCGCAGGGCGCTTCGTAGCGCCGTAGAGCAAACCCTCCGTCCGATGGAGATCATCGTGATTGATGACGGCTCCACCGACGAGACGCGCAAGGAGCTTGAGTCCTACGCGGTGCGCTATCAGCGACAGGAGCATCAAGGTGCGGGGGCGGCACGCAATTTGGGAGTATCATTGGCGCGCGGCGAGTGGGTGGCCTTTCTTGACGCGGACGATGTCTGGCATCCCGATAAGCTCGAAATCCAGTGGCGACACATGGAAAACTATCCCGAAGTGGAGTTCGTCTATTCCGACGTGGATCTCGTTGACGACTCGGGAAAGGTGCTCAGAAAACATTGGGCGAGCGCCGAATTTGTTCAAAAGAAACCCAACAGCCGGCAGCAGCTGAGCCGGAGAGTCTTCGACGGCCGGCCGTTTCCTCTGCCTTCGACGGTCATGCTGAAGCATAAACTAATCGAACGGAGCGGCGGCTTTAGCAGCGCTTTTAAGGGCAAATACCACGAGGATTTCGAATTTTTTGCCCGTCTGGCCCAGCTGGTTTCGCCGCATTTTATTCCACAAAGCCTTGCGCAACACCGTCGGCACAACATTCACACGGCCGCGGATGCGGAAATGGACCGTCAAAACTGGCTGACTTTTCTGAATTGCCTGTGGCAGCTTTGGCAAAGTTCCCCGAGCAAGCAGGCAAGTTTGACCAGACACTTTGCCAAATATTATGCCAACGAAGGCAAACGCGCTTTGCGCACGGGCAATTACCTCGAAGCGCGCCGGCTTTGCCGGTTAGCTCATTCCTATTGGCCCTTTGCCACGGCCAATATACGTCATTGGATATTGAGTTATTTACCGGGGCTGCGCGAGCTCTATCGCCGACGAGCGGCCAAGCGCGGCTCCAAGCAGCCTCGAGCCTGCGGGGCTTGAGCGTCGGGCGCGCATCGACCGACCGACGGTGTTGACGAATTCCGAGAAATTGAAGTGGCACGGAGCCATCAATGAAATTTCTTTTCGCCACAGGCGGAACGCACCTGCCGGACCAGGTCGGCGGCGCGGAATGGTCGGCGCACACCCTCCTTAAGCTACTTTGTGAAAACGGCCATGAATGCGAAGCGGTCGTCGGTCTGCGCCGCGGCTGGCGCCGCAGGATGGTGCGTCACGCGCACTTTTTTTCCGCCGGCCAGCTACTCCGCCTCACCGATCGCCACAATGGTTATCCCACCCACCGAACCGCTGCTTGGCTGATACCCAAATTGACGCGTCACCGTCTACGTAAGTTTCAGCCCGACCTCGTGATCACGCAGCTTGAGCGCAGTAACGAAATCGCCGAGACTGCCCTCGCCCACGCAACCCGAGTGGCGCTGATGGTCAGAAATGCCGAGTTCGATCGGCAGCTCCGGCCTAGACCGTCTCCGGGATTGAAATATATCAGTAATTCGAATTTCATAGCCGCCCGTGTGCGCGAGCGCTTCAACCTGGAAAGCGAGGTGATTTACGGAATCATCCGCCTGGAGCGCTATCGCGTCGAAACTCACAACCCTGAGTATTTGACCTTCATCAACCCACTCCCTCTAAAAGGACTCGATCTGGCGCTTGCCCTGGCTGCGCTGCTGCCGCAGCGGCGGTTTCTATTCGTTGAGGGCTGGCGTATGGCGGCGCGGCTTCGCCAAGAGCTCGAATCACGACTCGAATCCGTACCTAATGTAACACTCTCGCCTTGGACTTCCGATATGCGGCAGGTCTATACGCGCACCGCGATTTTGCTGGTGCCATCTCAGTGGGAGGAAGCTTTCGGTAGAGTGGCATTGGAAGCCCAAGTGAGCGGCATTCCGGTGATTGGCCGCGATATCGGTGGCCTCAGCGAAGTTCTCCAAGAGAGCGGCACGCTGCTTGCCCGGGATGCACCGCCCCAAGTCTGGGCTGACACCGTGGAACGGCTGCTCAGCCACACCGCATTATATGCGGCACTCTCTGCTGCGGCGAAGGCGAATGCAGAGCGGCCGATCTTCGATCCACATCGTCAATTGAAACGTTTCCTTGAGCTCGTGTCCCATTGGTGACGCAGTCTGAGCGTTTGACCCGCCTAATAGCAAAGAACCTTCGAGTCGCTGCGGCCGCGGTAACGGGCATCGCCGCTCTTGGGGCATTCACAACTAACTTCACTCGCCGAAATTCCGCGCTAACCGACTGGACGGGAGAGGCTCACGAACGGCGCAGCCTGGTGCATGGACAATTTCACTGCATCGTCAGCAAACACCCAGCGTGCCAGCCAATGCTCCCGCTCGATAGAATTCTGTTGACGCCATGCTTGCCAGAAAAGCGGCCAATCAATTTCGGCTATTTTCATCTAATTCCCCCCTGTAATTCCCAGCAACAGCCTCGCTCGCTATGCACCGCGAAAATTAGCTTTTGCGCTGCGCAAATAAAACAACCGCGCCTGGAACCAGGTGCCTTCCGGCCAGCGCCAGTTTTGGCCAGACAGCGAATCGCCGCCGTAGAATCCGCCGTAGAATCCGTCGTTGACCCGGCTTTGTCGGAAAATCGATTCCCACGCATTCATTGATAAACCTCCTTTAAGAACCTGCTTGCAAAAAATTTTGCTTTTGGTTATCCCGCCAGTTTTTCTGCGTCGACGTGGCGCGAGGGCCGCGTCGCTTTGTCATTTTTTTCCTTCCAGCGCAGCAGTCCCTGGCGTAAATACTCGGGACTCAAGCCCAGGGCATCGCAGACGTTGGCAAAAGAAAAAACCCAGTCGCTATCGGCGTCGACGATCCATGCCGCCGCTTCGTCGAAGTCGCGTTCTCTCTTGCCGTGACTCGCGGTCAGGTTATCCTGGTAGCTGTGGATGCCATCCTCGAGGATCGCCAGCATTAGCCGCTTCTCCGGCTCAAAGAGCGTTTTCCGACGGAGATTGTCAAAGTATTGCGCCGAGAGCTGCGCATCCGGCTGGAACAGCGACGCGATTCTATCGTCATGCACGACACCCGTGGTCTCATTTTCGTAGCTCGAACTCTGCCGCTCTGCGTCCATCGCTATCCTCCTAGTTGCCGCTGTTGCCGATGTGATATTCGACTTTGCGGGAGATCTCGGTTTTGCTCACCGCGCCAGGCAAGCGCTCCACTTCCTCGCCATCCTGGAACAGAATCAGCGTCGGTATGGCACGCACGCCGTAACGCTCGATGATTGCCGGGCTGGCATCGACATTGAGCTTGACCACATGGGCCCGATCCGCCCAACTCTGTGCCACCGCCTCAACCGTCGGCGCGAGCGCCAGGCAGGGACCGCACCACTCGGTTCAAAAATCCACCAAGACCGGCCGCTCCGATTGCAGAACCGTCTCTTGGAAATTGCTATCGTTCACTTCGCGAACCAGTTTGCTCATTGTCATCCTCTCCGCTTGACTTGCTCGAGGATCGCCTTGGTCATACATCCTTCGCCCGCTATCTCTGCTCCGCTTCGACATAACTCCGCCAGTAATTGTTTTCCGGCGTCGTCGATAAATGTCACCTGTTTCAAAACCAGCCCAACCTCCCCCTGCGCCGCCACAAGGCACTGCCAGCAGTCTCGCAGCTCAGCAACCCAAGGCCCGCTAAGCCGTCCTTCGAGCTCCAAGATCGTGGTTGATCCCTGCCCATGCGCGGTGATTTTCAGCATAGTTTACAACGCCGCCTTACATTAGATCGCCGTCGACAACGGCGACAAAAACCCCTTCGAGCCGACCTTTGCCTTCGACAAACGCCCGATCCATCGCGAACCGCTCGATGCCATAACGATCGAACCAGGCCACCGCCACCAGACCGCCGTCACTGTCGTAGAGATCGAGATAATCGGCCAATCTCGACGTCGCCGGATCGTCGTACAAAACCACCGTACCAAGCCGCATGCCGCCGGCGACAAGCGGCGAAAACTTGACGATGCTGGACGGCCGCCGCGGCAGCTCCGACGCGGCAATGAGATAATGCTTCCCTGTCTCGAATTCGCCGGCGCTGGCAGTCACCGCGGCAACTGTCACAAAGATGATTGCGCCCAAAACAAGCATCCCGACTTTGACCCCGCTTGTTGGAAACTGTTTTTTAAGTGCCATCGCCAGTTCTCCCCATTTGATCGCATTCCCCCGCACTTCTTGCGGCGCCCGCTCAACGCACATTGCGGACAAGATTCGCCGCCGCCCGTACGGCGCCAAGTCCGTACTCCGCCGTCACTGAAATCAGTGCTGCCTCAAAACCTTGTATCTGCACTCGTGCCAGCAGCGCCGCGCCGACCGACAACAAACCCGTTAGCATCGATATTTCGAATTTCATTGGTTCCTCCGACTTCGCTTTCTGTTTGCGTCGACATTCAATATGGCAAGTTGAATGCCAACCGCCGGGGTTGGTTTCCGTGAAGCCAAGTGATGAAAATCACGCAAGTTGTTCGCCATTTAGATTCGTTGAGAAGCCGCCGTGACGAATATAGCGTGACGACCATTCGGCACGCGCCGAAATCCAGGCTCAATTCCAAGCCTCGCCAGCTGATTAGGCGGGGAATAAGTTAACGATGCTGACGAGCCTTACTCGCCGCCCCGCTGTCAGGATTTTTATAGACACTGCCATTGAAGCTCGCGCCTGGGGAAGGACACGCTCGAAAACCGGCTTGGCGGCGCTCGCAGGAGGCGCTGTAGACCGGCGGTCAAAACGACACGGGGCCGAATCAACTGCTCGCCAGCCGAAGCTCTGTAAAACCTCGTTGAAAAGCAGGCAAAGCGTGCCGCACTCGTCGAGCATCCAATGGGTGATCACCGCGCGGCTTTGGAAATTGTAGTATAGCCTCATCGCGTCACCTCTCATCGAAAAGAATGAGCCGACTGTCTTTTTTCAGCGTGTGAAGGAAACGGTTAGGATCAACCCATTGCGGCAAACTTAATTTAGACCCGGGGTTGGCGCCGCAAAGTCTGACGTTGAAGTCCCCGTCCCAGCGGTGAGGACCGTATTGATCTTCGGCCGGTCCGACCGTTCACAAATCCTCGGATTTTGGTTAATCTAGAAGCCGAGAGGAAAACAATCATGCGCCACAAAAGGATTGGCTTCCGGCCGGCCGCTGGAACTCAGCGCTGGCGGCTTCGAGAATCGGAGCTTGAGCGAAATTTTCTCAATGATTTTGGATTCCCTCGATGCGTCTCGAACTCATCGCCGGATTCCTGGAAAAGTCTTTCAGCAGCGGCCTCGTGAATAGTTGAAGGAGTCTGGTATGTGGAGGCACCCGGCCGTCAATTTGGGTTTTCTCATCCTCGTATTAATCTTCTTCTCGCTCCAACATCCCGCCACGGAATTTGGCCCCTCCGCGCCTAGCCGGGCCGTGACCGACAGCGGCGCGCAGCAGATATCCGAGTGGATATTGGGCGGTCAGTTTCCACGGAGCTTGCACGCGACCGAAGACTTCAACCGCGCCGCCGACATGGTCAAGCAAACCTGGCACCGGGTCGAGATTTTTAACGAATGGATGATGGAGTACAACACGTCCCAGTGGAAAATTTATCGCGCATCGAGCAGCGCCGAGACGGATCTTCTCGAGACAAGATATCACGTCGCCAACGCCGAGGTTTTCACCGAGGCGTTGGGCGAGAAAAAGCGCGCAATCAAAGAACTCGGCCGCGCCGAACAATCTCTCCAGGCAGCGCAAAAAATGGTCAAGAGCTATTTATCTCCCCAACTGACTACCATCCAAGACGAGATCAAGGCCGAAGAAATCAACGAACAAACCGCAGAGACTTTCTCCGCCCAACCGTTCGACGCGATCAAAGCGAACCTGGACCACGTGATCGAGAGCCTGCGCTTGTCAAGAACATGAGAGCAGTCGAATCCCGCCATTCCCATCCAAGGTCAAGAGCTCGGAGCTTCCACGCTGGAGTCCGCCCAAGAGATAGGGTAAAATTTTAACTCTGCGCGCTCAGTGCCTCTGCGGTGAGAATGCCGTCGCAGTAAAAATAGTGACGGGTTTATCCGATCGACAAGATTCCCCGAGCAATCCACTTGCCGGATAATTCGATCGTGCGCCCAACCGCAGGTTTGCCGAGTGACGCTTGACATTCAAGCTGATAAACTAATTGAATTTACTAGCCAAACCCTATGATGAATGCGCCTTTATCTTTAAGGGAAAATCATCACCGTGATTAACATCAACCAACTTTCCAAGTCGTATTTCGCCCGCGAGCTCTTCACCGACGTCACTTTGCAGATGAATGCAGGCGAGCGCCTGGCCTTGGTCGGACGAAACGGCCACGGCAAATCCACCCTCTTTAAACTCATTTTAGGACAAGAAGAGCCCGACTCCGGAGCGATCACGATCCCGCGAAACTATCGCATCGGCCATCTCGATCAGCATCTCCACTTTATCCAGCCGACGATTTTGGAAGAAGCGGCGTTAGGGTTGCCGGACGAAGAGTCCCATTCCATCTACAAGGTCGAAGCGATCTTGTTCGGTCTGGGATTCTCCCATGCTGATCTCGAAAAAGCGCCTCGCGAGTTTTCCGGCGGTTTTCAAATTCGCATCAACCTGGCGAAACTCCTGCTCTCCGAGCCCAACTTGCTATTGCTTGACGAACCGACCAACTACCTCGACATCACGTCGGTCCGTTGGATCGCCAGATTTTTGACGAATTTTAGAGGCGAGATGATTTTGATTTCCCACGATCGCGACTTTCTGGACAGCGTCACGACCCACACCGCGGTGATCCATCGCCAGAAAATCCGCAAATTCGAGGGCGGCACCGCCAAGGCCTACGCGCAAATCGTTCTCGAAGATGAGATTCACGAAAAGACCCGCGCCAACGAGGATCGCAAACGGGCTCATGCCGCGGCTTTTATCAACCGGTTTCGCGCCCAAGCCTCAAAGGCCAAAATGGTGCAGTCGCGCATCAAGATGCTCGAAAAACTCCCCAAACTCGACGGGCTGGCCGATATCGAGTCCTTGGACTTCGAATTTCGCCACGCCGTCTTTGCCGCCAAAACCTTGCTCGAGGCACGCAATCTATCGTTCGGCTACACGCCCGGTCATCCTTTATTTCGCCACATCAACCTGACCGTCAACGCGCGCGACCGATTCGGCGTGATCGGCAACAACGGCAAGGGCAAATCGACTTTGTTAAATGTCCTGTCCGGCGGCCTTAAACCGGCGACCGGCGAGCTCAAGGCTCATCCTGACATGAAACTGGGATACTTCGGCCAAACCAATATTCAACGGCTCAATCACAAGTTGACCATCGAACAAGAAATCGAACAGACCAATCCGGCACTGACGCGCACCCAGGTGCGAAACATCTGCGGCACGATGATGTTCGGCGGCGACTTGGCGTTAAAGAAAGTCTCCGTGCTGTCCGGCGGCGAGAAAAGCCGAGCCCTCCTGGGCAAGATCCTCGCGCACCCTTCCAACTTGCTTCTGTTGGACGAGCCCAACAACCACCTCGACATGGAATCTATCGATGCCTTGATCGAGAGCCTGCAAGACTTCCCCGGTGCGCTGTTGATCGTCACCCATAACGAACGGATTCTTCGCGCCCTGGCCACCAAGCTGATCGTCTTTCACCGCGGCAAGGTCGATGTTTTCGACACGGGTTACGACGAATTTCTGGAAAAGATCGGCTGGGAAAATGAAAACGACGGGAACGGCGCACGGAAGAAGCCGACGACGCGCAATGATTACAACGAGAAAAAAGAACGGGAGAAAGCGGAGCGCAGGGAAAAAGCCAGAATCGAGAAGATCGAGGCCCAGATCCTGAAAAGTGAAAACGTGTTAAAGCAATATAACGATCAACTGGTAATCGAAGCCAATCGTCAGAATCTCGCTCAGATGACCGACCTGTCCAAGAAAATCGGCCAGGTAAAACAGGAAATCGAGGATTTGTATCGCGAGTACGCGAGGTAGATTCTCCCGATTGGACGTACCCCCCCACGGAGATTTCCAAACGGAAAATTTGTTTAGATTTACAGGCAAAACCTTAAATAGGCTTAGCGCTTGGCCGGCGGCGTTATGCGCAGGATCTGCCCGTCGCCAGAGTCGGTGAGAAGATAGAGCGAGCCATCCGGCGCCTGGCGTACGTCGCGGATGCGCTCTCGTAGATCTCCCAGGTAACGTTCTTCCTGCGCCACTTTGCCGTCCTTTATAACCAGCCGCACCAACCCACCCGGCGTGAGCGAGCCGACGAGAAAGTTGTTCTTCCAGCCCGCGAACAGATCGCCCGTGTAGATGGTCATGCCAGAGGGTGCGATCACCGGATCCCAATAGTAGACCGGCTGCTCCATCCCTGGTTTCGCCGTGCCTTCGCCGATTTTCAAAAGGGTATAGTGGGTGCCATAGGAGATGACGGGCCAGCCGTAATTTTTGCCGGCTTCCGGATGATTCAGCTCGTCGCCGCCGCGCGCGCCATGCTCCACGGTCCAGAGCTGGCCGGTCTCGGGATCGAGCGCGGCGGCTTGGACGTTGCGATGCCCATAGGACCAGATCTCCGGCCGCGCGCCGTCGCGATTGACGAACGGGTTGTCGCGCGGCGCCGAGCCGTCTGGGTTGATCCGCACGACTTTGCCGAGCGTCGCGGACAGATCCTGAGCCCTCTCGGAGTGATTGAATCGTTCCCCCAATGTCACGAACAGCGTGCCGTCCGGACGAAAAACGATTCTCGATCCCCAGTGGTTGGAGCCGCCGACTTTGGGTTGCTGACGCCAAATCACCTGCGTGTTTTCCAACCCGCGACTGCCGAGCCGCCCGCGGGCGACTGCTGTACCTGCACCGCCTTCGCCGGCTTCGGCAAAAGAGAGATAAACAAGCCGATCCCTGTCGAAGGTCGGACTCAGCGCTATGTCTAAAAGCCCACCTTGCCCGCTCGCATAGACCTGCGGCACACCGCCGAGCGGTTCAGAGAGCCGTCCGTCCGTTTCCACGATGCGCAAGCGCCCCGGACGTTCGGTGACGAGCATCCGCTTGTCCGGCAAGAATTCGAGCCCCCAGGGATGATCGAGCCCTTTGGCGATCGTCTGCACTTGAACAACGCCTGTTACCGACTCCGGCGCCGGCGAGCGCGGCGCCTGCCCTTGCACCGGCCCCGGCGCACACCCCGTGAGCCAAACAACCAGCAGGGACAGTCTCAGGCAATCGGCGATCAGCGACGAGCAATAGGGTTTCGACTTCAACCGCGTGACACGGGTGGTCCCGAACGAAACAGCACGTTTACCCAGTAGCATGCATTTTACTCCTTGGATAACCCACACTGTTGAAATTGGGTTCGGTGCGAACATGGTCTCTGCCATTTCTCTGAAAGCATAAAACGGGAAATATGGCGGTTCAACCAGCGAATTGAATGATAATGCGCGCCGCGAAGAAGAAATCGAGACGTGACAAAGCCGAGTACAGGGAAAAGGCAGAATCGAAAAGCTCGAAGCCCAGTCCTAAAAAGCGAAAACACGTTAAAGAAACAGGGCGAGCAACTCGGCAGCGAAGCGAATGGTAATAATCTCATCCGGATTGCCGAACTGCCCAGGAAAGTCAGCCAGGTGAAACAAGTCCAGACTGATTTTGCTGAAAAAGTCCGGTTTCAAAAATTCCGGGGAAATTATTTCGCTCACAGATGCTTTCTAACGCACGATTAGAGCTTGGTTACTCATTCTTTTCATCCCGAGTTTTCGTGAATAGGTGTTTTTCAGCAGAATCGATAACTCGACTATCGTTCATTCGCCTAGCGCCGATCGCCCGACGGCTATAGACTGCCATCACGCTTATCACCGCAAACATACCTTACCTCTCCCAACCGTGTCAGAGACGACTCATTCTTCTTCTCCGCCAACTGCGCGCGCAGGCGCTCTTCTTGCTTTCGCAGTTCGGGAGTGAAGTCGTCACCGAAGTCCTCCGGTTCCAACACCGGGCAAATTTCGATCTCGGTGTCTTCGTTATGCGGGTTGGGGTGCTCTCAGCCGTCGACCAGAAAGACCGCCTCCGGCAACTTGGCGTTGGGATCATGCCGGCGGGCTTGGGCGTGGATGCTCGCCATCTTCTGCTTGCAGCGAATCCGATCGTCGATGCGAAAGAGAAAGAATACTTCGTTCGGCTCATCGTCATTTAACCAGAGGTCTTCCATGACCCAGCCGTCCTCGGCATGGGCGGCGGCATCGATCTCGATCTGCCGTTTGACGTTTGCGATCTTGACGCCGGTAAGCTGCAACACGTGAGCCATCGCGAATAACCTCCTAATGACCAACTGAGGTATAAGAATGGGACGGAAAATTGCGCCGTCGGTAGGATTAGTTTGCGCGGGCGATGCCGAGCTTCTTCATCCGCGACTGCAGCGTGGTGCGCTTCATGCCGAGCCTGACCGCGGCGCCGGTCGGGCCGCCGATCACCCAATCGGTCTCCGCCAAGCGCGTGATATGCTCTCGCTCGGCGTGCTCCAGGGTGGCAAGACCGTTGGAAGAAACCATCGGCGCGGCGTTGGCTCTTTGCTTCAGCTCGGCAAGCGGAACTTGCAGCTCCGCGCCGCGCGAAAGGATGACCGCGCGTTCAATAAAGTTTTCCAGTTCGCGTATGTTGCCGGGCCAGTGATACTCGGTCAGCGCCGTCATCGACTTTGCCGGTATCGTGTCGATCGATTTCTTCATGCGGCGCGCGTATTTCTGCGCGAAGTAGCGCACCAGCAGCGGGATATCTTCGCGGCGCTCGCGCAGCGGCGGGATCACGATGGGAAAAACGTTGAGCCGGTAGTAGAGGTCGGCGCGGAATTGATTGTCAGCGACCTTGCGGGCCAGATCCACGTTGGTGGCGGCCACCAGGCGGACGTCCACGTGGAGGGTGCGCCCGCTGCCCAAGCGCTCGAACTCCTGCTCCTGAAGAACCCGCAAAAGTTTCGGCTGCAGCTCGAGCGGAATGTCGCCTACCTCGTCGAGAAACAGCATGCCGCGATGGGCCAGCTCGAAACGGCCGACCCGTTGCGCGATGGCGCCGGTAAATGCGCCCTTCTCATGGCCGAACAACTCGCTTTCCAGCAACCCGGTCGGAATCGCCGCGCAATTGACTTTGACCAGGGTGCGTTCGCGCCGCGCGCTCAAATCATGGATGGCGCGGGCGATCAGCTCCTTACCCGTGCCGGTCTCGCCGAGGATGAGGATGGTCGAATCGGTCGGCGCCACGGTTTGCAACTGCTCTAAAATATTTCTCAAGGCCGGACTGTCGCCGATGATCTCTTCGAAATCGTATTTCGAGCGGATCTCATCCTGCAAGTAAAGCTTCTCTTCCCTGAGTTTGTCGGCCCGCTCCACTTCGCGGCGATAGGCCAGCGAATTTTCCACCGCGATGGAAATCTGCTTGGCCACGTGCTCCAGCAAGCGCGCATCCTTCTCGGGAAACACGTCGTCGGTCAGGCTGGCGACCACCAAGGTACCCAGCGGCCTGCCGTGCGAAATCAGCGGCAGGCAGTAGGCGGACTTGAGTCCCTCCGCGAGAATGCGCCGGGCGATGTCGGAGCCGAACTGCTCGATGTCCGCTCGGCTGATGTACACCGGCCGGCGGGTTTTGATCGCCCGGCCGGTGGGCGACCCTTCGACGGGGACTTTCAGCCCCTCCTGAAGCATTCCCTTGCTCACCGAAAAATCCAACGCATGAATTTGCAGGCTGTCGGTTTCCGCGTCATAGAGCGAAAGACTCGCGTATTCATGGGCCATCAGACGCCGCAGCGAACCCGACACGGCGTTGAGCAGCTCGTGCAGATCGAGCACCGAGACAATGGCATTGTTCACTTCCAGCAGGATGCCGAGCCGGTCGCGTTCCTCTTTGAGCTGGTCCTGCACCGATTGCGCCTGTTCGAAGTTGAGCGCGTTATCCACCGCCACCGCCACCTGGCGCGCGACCTGTTGCAAAAAAATCACGTCGCTTTCTGAATAGGCGCCAGCCGTCCTGCTGCCAAAAGCCAGCGCGCCGAGCGTTCTCAGCGCGGTGGTCACCGGCACAATGCAGAGCGATTGAACGCCCCGGTCGCTGAGCCACTGGGAAAGCTCCGGGAATCGGCCGTCGCCGGCGAGTTGAGCGGCAACCCAGGGTTTCTGGTTCTGCCAGCCCCACTCGCCGGCGGGTTCCATGGGGCATGCGCCGTCGGGGCAACTGCAAGAAGGATCCGACGTTTCCAGAACGTGGAATTTCATTAACTTACGCATCGGTTCGTGAAGTATCAGATTGGCAAAATCAAAACGCACGACACTATGCAAATGCGGCGCGAGCTGGTTGAAGAGCTGGCCTAAATCTCTTTGCGACGCGATCGCGCTTCGGAAATCTCGAGGGGCGCCTGATACTGGCTGTGCAGAGGATCCACAAGCCGTTGGTCGATAGTATCGTCCTTCACGCCGAACGGAGTGTACAACGATCACCCGGCGAGCAAAACGGCCGGCGCAGTAAGCGCATTACTCTTAACCAACGATTAACCGTCAATCGCCGCTGTGGGAGGCGATATCAGCCGCTCTGCAAGGCACGCGTCTCTGGTACGAACACACGAGATATTTGCCGCGCACCGGCGCTGCTCTTAGCAAACACGATCCGGAGATTTCACCGCGTCGACCGCCAGCCTTACCGCTCGGTGCAAACATTGCGCCGGCGCTGTTCAAACACCGGCGAGCTGGAGATATTTTCTCTTCCTGACTCGTTGCCCAAGACTGCACAGTTAAAGTCCGGCTCTATCTTTTCTACCCACTTCCTTACTACTTGGGCAGATTCTTTTGCCCGTCCGCCAGCTGTTCGTTGCCCGCCTGCCCCGGCTTTTCTCTATCTTTAAGAGAGCCGATGCTTCTGACTTTCAGAATCGCCAAAAGCTCCGGCCGCTCGACCACTTCTTTGGTCAACAGCAGTTGAGCCAGCTCTTCGAGCGCCTGGCGATGCGACCCGAGCGTCTCGCGCACCTTGTTATGGGCTTCGGACAACACTTTCTTGATCTCTTCATCGACGATGCGCGCGGTTTCTTCGCTGTATTCCCGCGCCCCCTGCGTCGGCACCGGCAAAAACATCGGCTGGCGCTGACCCTCCAGCGCGACCAAACCCAGACGCTCGCTCATGCCAAACTGCGTAACCATCGTTCGGGCGATTTCCGTGGCTTTCTGCAGATCGTTTTGCGCTCCGGTGGAGACGTCATTGAAAATCATCTCTTCGGCGACGCGCCCGCCGAGCAGCACGTAAATCCGCGCGAGCAATTCGGAGCGGGTCATCAGGTAACGATCCTCCGTGGGAAGCTGCTGGGTGTAACCCAGAGCGGCAACGCCGCGCGGAATGATCGTGATTTTATTGACCGGATCGGTGCCCGGCACCAGCTCGGCGACCAGCGCATGGCCCGATTCATGGTAGGCAACGATCTTTTTCTCGCGCGGGTTAATCACCCGGCTCTTCTTCTGCAAACCGGCGATGACCCGCTCGATCGCTTCATCGAAATCCCTCGCCTCCACCCCGGCTTTTCCCTGCCGAGCGGCGAGCAGTGCAGCCTCATTGACAATATTGGCCAGATCGGCGCCGACGAAGCCTGGGGTCTTCGCCGCGATCACACCGAGATCGACCGAAGGCGCAAGTGTGATTTTTTTTGCGTGCAAGCGAAGAATTTTTTCGCGGCCTCCGACGTCGGGTCGATCGACCAGCACCTGGCGGTCAAAGCGCCCCGGGCGGAGTAGAGCGGCATCGAGAATCTCCGGCCGGTTGGTGGCGGCCATGATAATCACGCCCTGGTTCGGGTCGAAGCCATCCATTTCAGCGAGCAACTGGTTTAAGGTCTGCTCGCGCTCATCGTGGCTCGACAACATGTTCATGCCGCGGGCCTTGCCGAGCGCATCGAGCTCGTCGATGAAGATAATGCTCGGCGCATGCTGGACGGCTTGGGCGAACAGATCGCGCACCCGCGCGGCGCCCACGCCGACAAACATTTCGACGAAATCGGAGCCGGAGATGCTGAAGAACGGCACGCCCGCCTCCCCCGCCACGGCGCGCGCAAGTAAGGTCTTGCCGGTGCCCGGCGGTCCCAGCAGCAACACACCCTTGGGAATACGGCCGCCCAGGCGCTGATATTTTTCCGGCGTCTTGAGAAATTCGACGACTTCGACGAGCTCTTCTTCGGCTTCGTCGATGCCGGCGACGTCTTCAAAAGTCACGCCGGTTTTTTTCTCGATGTAAACCTTCGCCTTGCTCTTGCCGATCTGCATCATGCCGCTGCCGGCGCCCATTCTTCTAGACAGAAAGCTCCAAAGCAGCACAAACAAAACCACCGGCACCATCCAGGAGAGCACCGTGGGCAGCCATTCGTTGACGACCTCGCCTTTGAATGCGATGCCGGAGCCTTCCAAATCGGTCACCAGGTCGGGGTCTTCGACTCGAACGGTAACAAACGGCAGGTTTTTTGTGCCGCTTTTGAGGGCGCTATCCCAAACCTTGAGCCGATCCGGCGGCAAAACTTCCTTGGCGCCCTGCGGTTTTATTGCGCCGTGAATGGCTTTCTCGCCGAGGGTCAAATCGCTCACCAAGCCCTTTTTGACCAAAGCTTTGAATTGACTGTAACTGATGGTTTCGACCTGAGGCGCGGCCAAGTAGGTTTGCAAACCAAAAAGCAGAATCAGTGCAATGATGAAATAACCGATCGAAAACTGATTGTGCCACTTATCCATGGATGCCCTTTCCCCTATGATAAGCAAAGCACTTTGAACGAGACCCAACAAGAGGGATTACGCCGCCAGCGGCAAGCCGGAGCGGCAAGGATGAGGCTCAAGGATGGGGTTAATCCGATCGGTCAGCCGGCGGCAAGACCAGTCTTTAAAATCGATCGCTTCCGCGCGAGCGCATACCCATCGCAGGGTAAAAACACCGCATCTCTCCGGCATTGCCAAGCGCTACAAGTTCATTTTTCCCAGCGCCTCTTGCAGCTGCGTCGAGGCTTCTTTTTCAGCCGCCGCCGTAGCCTTGGTTTACTTGACCTGGTCTTTTGCTGCCGCGGCGATCTCTGTCAACTGTTCGCCAAGCTCAGGCGACTGAGCAGAAAAGTCTTTCAACTCACGGTTCTTTAATAGTTCGTTGTCAGCCGCCGCGGCTTGATTCTCGCTCTGCGCCGACCGGCCAATGACATCGCCAAATTCTTTGAGCGCAAGTTTAAGCGGCGCGTTTAGCTCCACACCGATGCCGGCAGTTTGCGTCGCCTTGAGCGGCGGGCTTTCCGGCAAATCGGGGATCACGATCAGCGTCCCCTCCCGGCATTGTCGAAAGATCGCGGATATGCGGGTTAGCCTTCAGCTGCGTATTCCGGTCTTTTCCGGTCGCCTTCGCCGCCCGCGAAATGTTTCCGTTAGGCTCGGCCAGCGGGTTGGCGACGTAGCCGCTCTCGAACTCCCCCATAACAAGGGTCTTCGCACGCTGCAGAGATTCGTGCGCTAATAGGTCACGCGATGTTCCCTCAAGAAGTTCGATATCTGCGCGTGCAATGCATCACTCCTGTTCAAGAGCAAGGCTCTCCGAATCACTCCGTCAAGTTCGCGAACGTTGCCAGGCCAAGTATAGTTGAGTCATTTTTGCCGCGCCGCTGCCGACAGATGAGGGCGACCGCCATTGCCCCGGGCGGCATAGAGGTCAGAAAGGGCTCGGCCAAATGGAGCGCGTCCGTACCGCGCTCCCGTAATGACGACACTGAAACGGTCAAGACATTCAAGCAGTAAAACAAATCTTCGTGAAACTGCTTGAGGACTACTTCTTCCTTTAAGTTTGAATTGGTCGCGGCTATCACCCGGACATCGGCAATCATCGAACGCGAAGAGCCTAACGGCCTATACTCGCCATCTTGGAGAAACCGCACATGAGTTCCGTATCGATACTGGAGCAGTAGACAAAGTCATCCGCCTCCGACACCGTTAAGTTCTAGCCAAGTGTGCGCTCCCGCCGGAATCTTATTGTACCGAGTCATGATCTGACGGATTCATTTTGGTGAAGGAAAGAAACGCGTTGCCGACTTCAACTGTCTCTTAAAATCCGTAAAGTGCTGCCGGGACAATGGTGATTCGAAGCGGAAGCAAGTCGAGAACAATGAGACAATCGCACATCATGGCGACGTCGCCCGCCGAACGAATTCGTTGACACTGTGTCAGCGATTATGTAAGGCAACGGTAATGCAATCGAGCAATGCAAACAATCTGGAGGAATCCGCCAACAGCGCCAGCCGAGAACACCTACAAAAACTTCGCACCGTGATTAACATCTGCCGGCGCATGAGCGCGATGACCGATCTGGCGTCGCTCCAAGCCCTGATCATCCGCGATGCCAAGAAACTCTTGCAGGCGGAAAGGGTCAGCGTTTTCCTTTTTGACCGCGAGAATTGCGAACTTTGGTCGGCGATTTCCCAGGAAGGCAAGATCATGCGCTTCGACGCCCGGCTCGGTATCGCCGGCGCCGTCGCCATGTCGGGTCAGCCAATCAATGTCGCGGATGCCTACGAGCATCCGCTGTTTTATAAAGAAGTCGACATTGAAACCGGCTACCGTACCCGTACGCTTCTCGCCGTGCCGCTGCATAGCCTCGATGGCGCGGTGATCGGCGTCGGTGAAGCGAGCAACAAAGTCAACGGCGTTTTTACCGATCAAGATGCCGAAATTTTGGCTACCGTGGCGGCACAGCTCGCCGACATTATTGAAAACTCGCCCATTGCAACGGAGCTGAAAGCGCAAAAACCCAAACCCAACCGCTACCCGGCGGCCCAAATCATTAACGGCTTTTCGACGCAATACATCGTCGGCATGAGTGATCGCATTCAATCGATCATCAGGCTTATCGACCAAATCCGGCCGAGCTCAGTGGATGTCCTGATTCAAGGCGAAAGCGGCACCGGCAAAGAGTTGATCGCCAAAGCCTTGCATTCCAACAGTCGGCGCGCAAAGCAGCCTTTTGTCGCGGTGAACTGCGCTGCCCTGCCGGACAACCTCGTCGAGACCGAGCTCTTCGGCATCGAAAAAGGGGTTGCGACCGGCGTCGATCGGCGCCTCGGCAAATTTGAGACCGCGCAGGGCGGCACCCTATTCCTCGACGAGATCGGCGATCTTAGCCTTTCAACTCAAGCAAAAATCCTGCGCGTATTGCAAGAGCGCTCGATTGACCGCGTTGGCGGCCGCAATCCGGTGCCGATCGACGTGCGCATCATCGCCGCGACCAATCGTGACTTGGAATTCTGCATGCGCGATAAGCAATTCCGCGACGATTTGTACTACCGGTTGAGCGTAGTGCGTATCCAAACTCCGGCATTGCGCGATATTGCTGAGGATATTCCGATACTCGCCAACTATTTTTTGCACAAACAGTGCGCCGCCATGGCCGTCGAACCCAAGCACTTCGCACCCGAAGCGATGGATCGCTTGGCGCGTTACGATTGGCCGGGAAACGCCCGGCAGCTGGAAAACGAAGTTAAACGCCTGCTGGCCTCCGTGCGGGAAAAGACGATCATGGAAGATCACTTAGCGATCAAGCCTAATCGGGAAATCGCCGTAGAGCCGGAAGCCCCTCGGTCTTCGGCCGAGGAATCGCTCCACGATACCGTCGAGGCGCTCGAGCGGCGGATGATTCAAGACGCTTTAATTGCCTGCGGCGGCAACAAGCTCAAGACGGCGCAGCGTCTCGGTCTGAGCCGGCAGGGCCTGTTTAAAAAGCTCAAGAAACTCGGCGTGCCCACACGTGAATTAAAATGAAAAGACTTCTAACCACAAAATCGGCCGAAACCCGATGCCGGAGCGTCACCGCGAATCGGCCGCATCGCCGTTAATCCGCACCGGCGAAGAGCGCGAATCCTCTGATCGTCTTATTTCATCTTGTTGAAAATGCCCTTGGCCGCTTGTTGGAGCAGCGGGTTTCGCACGATCACCTTCGAGATCGCGCTGCGCAGCTTGGCCTCGCTACTTTTGGCTTTTGAAGCCTTCTTCTGGGCGTTGACCGCCGCCTGCAAGTCTTTGTTCTGCTTGATCAACGCGCGAATCGCCTTGCGCATCTTGGCGGCTTTCGCTTCCGATAGTTTCGGTCCGCTTTTGCCCATGCAACACCTCCGTGTGATTGTCAAAGTTTTCCTGCGCTAGTCACGCTCCGGTTCCCTGTCAAGAATTATTTCCGCACTGCGCGGCGATCGCCGAATCGTCAGTGCGGTCGCTGACTTTGAGTTTTTGCAGTTTCATTTTTATTTTTGCATCGCTGCGAAATCGCGTCGGTTTCGATGACATCTTGATGAAATCTTCCAGCAGGCTTGCGAACCGCTTGCTCCAACTCGATGGATCGGAGCCCTCGTAAAGATTGGCGATGCTCACGTCATGGCCCAAACCGCGGAATTCGAGCAACACGCGGCTGCCGTCCTTCAGTCCGTAGGTCAAAAAGTCCTCGGCCTGGCAACCTGCAACAACCGTGTCGCGGCTTCCTTTAATCAGCAGCGTCGGCACTTCATGGCGATAATCCGCGGGATTCCATGGGCAGATTTTTTCATCCTCGACAATACCGATTTTTTTAGCCTGGTCCCGGCCGAATTTCTTGGCGTCGCCCGATTGATTCGCGAATCTCTCGAGATCTTTCCCGTAAAAGCAGCCCTTCGCGCCCATCATCACCGATATCCAGCGAGCCACGCCGTCGTACACGCCGAATACATAACTGCCCCGGCGCGACTCTCGCCCGCCAAGCCGGGCCCGCAGCTCTTCCTTAGCAGCCTTGAACCGCTCGCAATATTCGCATTCCGAATCCGTGCCGCCGAAGAGCCCGCTCTTTACGGTGCAGCGGCCGGGATTGTCCGAAATCAGATAATAGGCAATCACCAACGCCGCGTTAATCCGATTGCGGCTGTCCGCGACGAAAACCAGTGCGTTTTTCTCCGGCGCACCGGCCATTTGCAGGTAGCGCACGGCGGCAAAAAATTCTATGGGGAATTGTCCGAACGCGGCTCGAAAGCGCTTGTCATCCTTCTTCAACTGGGCATAGTTGTCAACGACAAAATCGGCGGAGCCGTAGTTTTCGTCGATCTGAGGCAGGATTTTTTCCAGTCGCTGGGCGATCTTGTCGGCGGCTTCCGTTTTCAAAAAGCAAAAATTGTCGCTCGGCCCCAGCCGGTTATCGAAAATCGTAATTTGCGGATCGGCATAATCGGTGACCAATCTTTTCAAGAACGAAGCGGAAGCGCAGGTGCAATCGGTGGCGCCTTGCGTGCGGTAATAACTAATAATCGCTTTGAGATTATCGATAGTCATACGGGTGCGCGCCTCGTGAGTGTCGGTCCGGTGGCGATCCACCGGCCCCGACAAGATCAAGCTCGTCACTTTGGGATTGGCATCGTTGGGCTTGCCATACCTGGCCGCGTAGCGCTGCGCGATCACCGTGCCCCAACTATGCGCATAGATCGCATCCCAAGCCCTCCCCTTCAGCACCTCTTGGCGCAGCCGCTCGATGTCTTCGACGACGTAATCGGCGCGCAAAAACTGATCGTACACCTTGCTGCCGTCGATCGCGCTTGCCGCCATGCCGCGCGGGTGAAAGTAAACCACGTTGTGCTTTTTCTCCAAAAGCCGCAGCGCCGAGGTCCTGCTGCCGGTATCGACGATCGCACCCGGACCGCCGGGAATAAAGAGAATGTTCAGTCGTTGTTTCTTGCTCAAGTCGAAACCATCGGCAAGAAAGTAAGCGAGGTCGAATTGGCAAGCTGCCGGTTTTTCGCTGCAATGCAAGCCGGCCGGATAAGTTTTACCTGGAGGCAATAACGGCAATCGGAGCGACGCGCCTTCCGCGTCACCGGGCTCGCCCATTTCTTTGGGCGTCCACTTCTCGCCGGAGACTTCGCCGGCGGGCGCCGCTTGCGTCCAAACAACAACGAATAGACAGCCGATTCCGATCAGGATGTGCTTCATAGGCTCCAATCCATTTTGCTATGTCAGCGCGATATCGGCGATGCGCTGCTCACGATCCGTAACCATCCGCGCCAAGATCGCCGAATAGTTCTTTAACAGCCGTGCGATCCCGGCAGAATCGAATAGATCAGTCTTGTAGTTGACAGCTCCCGTCAACTTCGCTGACAGCTCGCGTAAATGAAAGTTGACATCCAGCCGCGAAATCCCGATGCCGGGGTCACTTAAGCGGTTGTTGTCGTTCCAAGAAGCAATTGTAAGACCATTCACCTGCTTACTCGCTGTCGATTGGTTTCGGTAATTAAGCATTACCTGATAGAGCGGCGCGCTGGTTTTTTTCCGCCGCCTTTCAAGCAGCGTTTCGAGATATTCGAAGGGCAACTCTTGATGGGCATACGCGGCGATACAGCACTCCCGCACGGCCCGAATTAACTCGGCAAACGTCATCTTCCCCTCAACCGCCGTGCGCAGCACCAGCGCGTTGACGAAGTAGCCGATCAGCCCTTCGGTTCCAGCGAGCCCTCGGTTAGCCGATAGCGTGCCGATCGAAATGTCCTTTTGCCCCGTGTAATGATGGATGAGAGCGCTCAGGGCCGCGACGAAGATCATGAAAGGCGTGCAGTTCTGCTCGCGGGCGAATGACTTTACCCGGCTGAATAGTTCGGCGTCAAACTCCACCGGCCGCCGCGAGCTATGGTAACGCGGAGGGGTTTTGCTCTTGCTCCGGCGAAATTCGAGCGCGGGACCGAGCCCGTCGAGCTGCTTTTTCCAGTAGGAAATCTGCGGCTCGAAATGCCCTTTGCTGAGCGACGCCCTCTGCCAGCGCGCAAAGTCGGAATGTTGGATCTCCGGCTCGGGCAAAGGCGACGGTCGGTCTTTTGAGAACGCGTCGTAAAGCGCGGTCAGTTCGCGGCGAAACACTCCCATCGACCACTGGTCCGTAATCAGGTGATGCATGGTCAATAGTAAGACATGCCGCTCGGCGGCGAGGCGAACCAGCTTGACTCTTATGAGCGGCGGCTCCTCCACGTCGAAGCTTTGTGTCGCATCCTGCTTTGAGATCCGCTCCAGTGTAAGGTCTCGCTCCGCCGCCGGTAGCCGTGTCAAATCGATGAGAGGAAACTTCACCCGTAGCCTTTGACGAATGAATTGCCTGGCTCCGTTTTCGGTCTCTCTAAAGCCCGTGCGCAGCGCGGCATGGCGTCCAACGATCTCGGCGAGCACTCGCTGTAATGCCGGCAGGTTTAAAGAACCGCTGAGCCGATAGGCGTAGGGCATGTTGAGGAAATCGCCGCCGCCGAACAATTGACTAAAGAGAAATAGCGGCTCCTGGCTCAAGGACAACGGCAGCCCGCCCCGCCGCGGCGCCGGTTTGATCGGCAATAGCTCCACACCGTCGCCGTTGTGAAACATTTTTTCCACCGTCGCCGCGAAACCGGCCACCGTGGGCGCTTCGAAGAGATCGCGCACCGGCACCGGCCGGCCCAGGGCGTCGCGCAGCCTGGCCGCGACTTCGGCGGCCAACAGCGAATGGCCGCCAAGCTCGAAAAAATTATCGTGAACGCCGATCGCCTCGACCCCTAAGACTTTCTCCCATACCTGTGCCACAAGGCCTTCTAATTCCGTGCGCCGCTTGGAAAGAGTAGCGGCGGCGATCGGCGCAGCGGGCGCCGGCAACGCGCCCCGATCGATTTTGCCATTGGGCAACAGCGGCAGGGCATCGAGAAAGACGAAACCTGCTGGAAGCATAAAATCCGGCAATCGCTCTTTCAGAAAAGTTCGGAGCTCGCGTGCAGCCGGCGGGCATTCGCGTGCCACGACATAGGCAACGATGAATGGCTCAGATTTTGGATTATCGGATTTCCGTCGCTTCCCTAAATGCACAACCACGGAGCATTCGCGCACATCTGGATGTCGGCTGAGAGCGAATTCGACTTCGCCGAGCTCGACCCGGCAACCGCGGATCTTGACCTGCTGATCGAGACGGCCCAAAAACTCGATGTTGCCGTCGGCACAGTAGCGCGCCAGGTCGCCGGTGCGATACAGGCGCACACCGGCCCTTGCGGGAAAAGGATCGGCGATGAACCGATTCGCGGTCAACTCCGGACGAGCGTGATAGCCGCGCGCGAGATTTTCGCCGCCGACGTAGAGTTCGCCGCGCACCCCCACGGGCACCGGCTGCATCTGATCGTCGAGGAGATAAATCTGCGTATTATCGATGGGCCGGCCGATCGGAACCGCAGCATCGCAATGGTCATCGCCGACTTCGTAATAAGTCGCGTCCCCGGCCACCTCGGAAGAGCCGTACAGATTGATCAACCGGCAAAAGGGCAAGCTCTCACAAAACTTCCGAGCGATTTCAGTCGACAGCGTTTCGCCGCTGCTGAAACAATAGTTAAGAGCACGCAATTGCTTCGGCGCATCGCGGCAGTGTTCGAGCATTTCTTTCAAGAATGATGGAACCAACACCAGCCGTGTTACCCCGCACTCGGATAAATAATTGACGAAAAGCTGGGGATCTTTCGCGGCTGAATCGGGAACGATCGCCGTCGGGACGCCCTGCAGCAAGGCACCGAAGATCTCCCAAACCGAATCAACAAAGCTCAGCGAAGTCTTTTGGCAGCTCTTTTCGCCCGTGCCGAACGGGTAGCGCCGCCACATCCAGGCGAAACGATTGAGCACACCGCGATGGGGTGCGACAACACCCTTCGGTGTCCCCGTCGAACCTGAGGTGTAGATGACACACATGGCGTTTTCGGCGCGAGCCTGTTTCTTGAGATTGGCCGCGGCGCCGGACCGGTCGCGCAGCAACTGCTCGATCGACACTTTTTTACCGATGAAATCTGCAATTCGACCGGCGTATTTTTCCTGGGTCAACAAAACTGCAGCTCGGCTGTCGGCCAACATGAACCTGAGACGCTCTTCCGGGTAAGCCGGATCCAACGGCAGATAGGCGCCGCCGGCCTTGAGAATCGCCAACAACGCGACAACCGTTTCCATGGACCGATCAGCCATCACGCCGACGAGCTGTTCGGCAGCCACGCCGAGGGTTCGAAGCTCGCGGGCCAATCGGTTCGCCCGGGAGTTAAGCTCCCGATAGGTCAATTTCTCGCCAGCGCATTCCAGCGCGACTCGCTCCGGCGTGCGCACCGCCTGGGCTTCGAATAGTTCATGGATACACGAGTCTTTGGGAAATTCCGCCGCCCCGTCGTTCCACTCGACGAGCAACTGCGCGCGCTCCGCTTCCGAGAGCAGCGGCAACGCGGCAATCGAGCGCTCAGGATCGGCGACGATACCCTCGAGCAAAGTTTGGAAATGGCCCGTCACCCGTTCGATCGTCGCGCGCTCGAAGAGCTCGGTCGAGTATTCGACAAAGCCGATTAACCGGCGGCGCCGCTCGCGCAGGTAAAGCGACAAGTCGAACTGCGCCGTTCCGCTGTCGATCTCACACGAGTGCAATGTCAAGCCGGCCGGCTGGATTGACCGGACCGGGGTATTCTGCAAAACGAACATGACCTGAAACAGCGGCTGGCGGTTGAGCTCGCGCCGCGGCGCCAACTCTTGCACCAACATTTCGAAGGGCACCGCCTGATGCGCGAAGGCGCCGAGACAAACTTCGCGCGCGCGGCCGAGCAACCGGCGAAAGCTCGGCGCGCCGGTCAAATCCAGGCGCAACGCCAGGGTGTTGACGAACAGGCCGACAACGCCTTCAAGCACGCTCGCCTTCCGGTCGGCCGCCGGCGCGCCGACGACGACATCGTCTTGCCCGGAGTAGCGGCTGAGCAGCACCTGAAACGCCGCGAGCAGCGTCATGAACAGAGTCGCGCCCTCGCGCCGGCTCAGCTCGTTGAGCCTCACGGTCAATGCTTCGCTCAGAGCAAATTCGATTTTTGCCCCGGCAAAACTCGGCGTCATCGGACGCGGACGGTCCGTGGGCAGGTCGAGCAGCGGCGCCTCGGTCAGCCGTTCGCGCCAATAGTCGAGCTGAGGTTTGAGCCCGTCATCCTGCAACCGGGCGCACTGCCAAGCGGCGTAATCGCGATAACGGCAGGTAAGCTCGGGGAGCCGCGGTGTCTGAGTGGAACAAAAATTTTCGTAGAGCGTCCAGAGCTCGCGCGTGAGGACGCCCATCGACCAAGCGTCAACGACCAGGTGGTGGGTTAAAAGCGCTAGGATATGCTCTGCGTCGCCGAGACGGAGCAAACGGATGCGCAGCAACCGGCCGTCACTAAGAGCGAAAGGTTCTTGCACGGCTTCGCGAATCAGACGCGCCGCTTCGACTTCCCGAGCGGCCTTTGCAAGCGGCCGGAGATCCACTGGGTGGAGCGACAATGCCGTAAACGGCTGAACCCTCTGAAACGGCCGTCCGTCGACGGCGCTGAACTCCGTGCGCAGTGCTTCGTGGCGCCGCGCGAGTTCATTGATACCGGACTGCAATGCGGCAGGACGGAACGGCCCAAGAATGCGCGTTGCCCGGCAAAGATTGAACACCCCGCAACCCGGCGCCAATTGCTCCAGGAACCACAATCGCTCCTGAGCGAACGACAAGGGCGCGGGCTGATCGTCGGCGAGCCGAGGAATCGACGGCTCGCCGCCATTGGATTCGGCATTGCAATTGTTCAGTAGCGAGAGGATGACGTCTTTTTGTTCGGCAATCTGGCCGCGAAGCTCGGCAGTGAGCCGGCCCTTGGGCGCATTGACCCGCAGCCGCTCGCCGTCGGCAACGAGCCGCACATCGAGTGCCTGGAGCCGGTCCATCAATTCGCTGGCGTTTATAACTCGATCTCCTCGCGTTGTTGGCTACGCGCAAATTCAACCCCGCCCCCCGAACTTTCAATGCACCGGCAAATCCCCGCCACCGTGGGCGCTTTTAGAAAGGCGCGCAAATCCAACTCGACACCGAAAGTTTCGCGGATGCGAGCCGCCGCTTGCGCGGCGAGAAGCGAGTGGCCGCCGAGCTCGAAAAAATGCTCGTTTCGACCGACGCGCTCGAGATGCAAAAGTGCCGCGAGAATCTTGCCGACGGTTGCTTCGGGCGCGCTTAGCGGCTGTTCGTACGAACGATCCGGTGCGGGTTCGAGCGGCGGCCGCTTCGCCAACGCGACGTAGTCGATTTTTCCGCTAGGATTCAACGGCAAGCGCTCCAAGATAGAAATGTGCGCAGGTATCATATAATGGGGCAGTTGCGCGCTTAGGAAGCGGCGCAACTTCTCGGCGTCCACGGCAGAGCTATTGCCACATGCAACGTATGCAATCAGCTGCGCATCTTCGGGCGCCGCGCCGGCACGAACGACCAGCGCCGCGCCGCGCACGCCGGGATGACGTTGCAGCGCCGTTTCCACTTCAGCGAGTTCGACGCGAAAACCGCGGATACTGGCGCGCCGCTCCTTTCGACCCACCCACTCCACCACCCCGTCCGGCTGGTACCGGCCCATCTCACCCGTGCGATACAAACGGTCGCGCTCCCGGCCGGTGAACGGATTGACGATGAAATTCGCCGCCGCCAGAGCGCGGTCGTTCAAATAGCCCGCCGCCAGATGGGGACTGCGAATATACAATTCTCCAAGCTCGCCGATGCCGGCCAACTGATCGTTCGCGGTTAACAGTAGCAACTGCACATCGCGCGCGCCGCGCCCGGTCGGCACGAATGGGCTCGCATGATTCTTTTCGCTCGCTGCCGCGTCGACAACGGCATACCCGACCGCGCGCTGAGTTTCGGTGGCGCCGTAGAAACTCGTAATCATCGCTCGCGGAGCAAGCGCGCGCATCGCCGCCGCATCCCGGCGCGACAAGAGATCGCCGCCGAAAAAAATCCGCCGCAAGGCGGGCAAGGTTTGACCTCGGACCGTTTGCAGGAGCCGTCCCAGCGCCGGAGTGAGGTGAAGCATCGAAATTTTCCTGCGCCGCAGCCACGGCACCAGCTGCTCGGGATCTTGTAATTCTTCCGCGTGCGGAACGTACAGGGCCGCACCGGTCGCCAGGGCCGTGAACAGATCCCGATGCAGGTGATTATAGCCGAGACCGGACAGCAGCGCGTAGCGGTCCGATTCTTTGAGGTCGAAGGTTTTCCGTTGCCAGGGCAAGAAATGAGTCATCGGGCCATGACGGCATAAGACTCCCTTGGGCTCTCCCGTCGAGCCGGAAGTGAAGGCGATATACGCGGGATCGTCGGCGCTGAGAGGGATAGGCAAAGTCTCCTCCGGCCATTTTCCCAGCTGTTTGGCAATTTCTCTCTTGCCGCGCGGCAGCATCACGCGCAGAAAATTCTTTTTGCCTTCGACGCACGCAGCAATTTCCGCCGGCAGTTCCCCTGCTCCGGCCATCTGCACCATTCCCTTCGGTGCGGCGATACGTAGGTAGTCGCGCAAACGCGCCGGCGGATAGGCCGGATCCAGAATGGTGAAAACCGCGCCCGCCTTGAGCACGGCGAGAATGGCCAAGGTGATCGTCGCGTCACGATGCGCGTAGATGGCGACCACATCTTGGGGCCGTATCCCGCCGCATACGAGCCTATGGGCCAGCCGGTTGCTCAATTGGTCGAGCTCTCGATAATTCCAGCTTTCTTGATCGTCGGCGAGGGCGACTTTTTCCGGGCGCAGCGCCGCTTGGCGCTCGACCAGCTCATGAACCGCGCCGAACCAAGTGTCATCGAACCGCTCGCGCGGATCCGGCAGCAGCGCCTGCGCCGCCGGCGTCAGAAGGGAAAATTGCTCGATTCGCTGCGCCGGGCCGGCGGCGACCTGAGCCAACAGGCTCGCCCATTGCTCCAGCATGGATTGCGCGCGTGTCTCGCTAAAGAGATCGGGATTGTAAACCAGCGTAAGCTCGATGCCGTCGTCAAACTCGGGCGCCTGGAAAACCAGATCGAATTTCGCGCCGGGCGCGGCGCGGCGTAATTTGACCACATCGCAGCCGGGCAATTGAAACTCGCGCTCCGCGATATCCGCCATGTTGAACAGCACCTGGAAAAGCGGGTTGCGGCCGAGGTCGCGCTCAGGGGCGACCTCCTCGACGACCCGCTCGAAGGGCAAGTCCTGGTATGTGTATGCAGCCAGGCAGACTTCGCGCACGCGCCCGAGCAGATCGACAACGCTCGGATTGCCGGACAAGTCGACGCGCAACGCCACCGGGTTGATAAAAAATCCGATGATATTTTCAATTTCCGGCCGATTGCGCCCGGCAAGGGTCGAGCCGACGACGATATCTTCCTGTCCCGACAAGCGCGACAGCAAAATTTGTAACGCCGTTAAGAGCGTCATAAACAAGGTCACGTTCTCAGTCCGGCTCAATTTTTTAAGCGCGTTGCTGAGCTCGGCCGACAATCGATGGGTCAGCTTCACGCCCCGATAGTTCGGCGCGTCAGCGCGTGCGTAGTCGCGAGGCAGGTCAATGGAGCGCAAGCCGGCGAGTTGGCGCTTCCAGTAACCCGTTTCCGTTGCCAGCTCGCCTTCGCGCAGAGATTGAACTTGCCACCAAGCAAAATCGCCGTACTGCAACGCGAGCGGCGCGAGAGAAATCTCCCGCCTGGCGAGCAGCGCTTCGTAGCGCCCGGCCAGCTCCCGAAAAAACAGCGCCAGCGAGCTGCCATCGCAGACGATATGATGAATATTCAACAACAGCACATGCTCGTCACCGGCCAAGCGGAGAACTTTGGCGCGCAGCAGCGGCGCACGCTGAAGCTCGAAGGGCTGCTCGGCATCTTCAGCAGCATAGCGGGCAATTTCCCGTTCCGTTTGCTTCCTTGGGAAACTACTCAAATCAACGACCGGCACGGCCAATCGCACCGCCGGCAGGATTTCTTGCGCTGGCTCGCCGCCGATCTCGACAATCGCGCTGCGCAGCGCCGCGTGGCGCTGAATAATCCCATTGAGCGCCGCTTGGAATGCCGCAAAATCGAAAGACCCCTTGACGCGATAGGCCGAAGGCATGTTGTATGCGGTTAAATCACCCTCGAGCTGATGCAAAAACCAAAGCCGCCGCTGGGCGAACGAAAGCGGCGCCCGCCGCTGATCCGGCGCCGCAACGATCGGGGCGATCGCCACGCCGCTGCGCTCGCGGCGCAAGGCTTCGACATGCCGCGCCAAGCCGGCGACGGTCGGCAGCTCGAACAGCTTACGCAAAGCCAATTCGACGCGCAGCTTCGCCCGCAGGCGCGACGCCACCCGCGTGGCCAGCAGCGAATGGCCGCCGAGGTCGAAGAAATTGTCGAATATGCCGACTCTCTCGATACCGAGCACTTCACGCCAGATTTGCGCGATCCACTCTTGGGTTTCCGTGCGCGGCGCGAGGAACTCTGCGGTCGACCGAACATTGCGGAAATTCAGCCGCGGCAGCGCCAAGCGATCCACTTTGCCGTTGGGCGTGAGCGGCAGTGCGTCGACCGGCAGGAAGACCGACGGCAACATGAACTCCGGCAATTTTTGCCGCAGCCAGTCGCGCAGCTCGGAAGCGGCAGGCAGCGCCCGCGAGTTGCCCACGATGTATGCGACAAGCTGCCGATCTGATTTTGGATTTTGGATTTTCGCCTTTGGATTAGAAGGCAACTTCGGCTCAGCAGCAGAAACCTCACGCACAGCGGCGACGCATTGGCGAATCGCCGGATGCTCGGCAAACGCCGCCTCGAGTTCGCCGAGCTCGATGCGATAGCCGCGGATCTTTACCTGGTTGTCGGCGCGGCCGAGATACTCGATATTGCCGTTGGCAAAGTAGCGCGCCAGATCGCCGGTGCGGTACATGCGCGCGCCGCGCTTCTTGGCGAAAGGATCACGGAGAAATCTCTCCGCGGTCAACTCCGGCCGGCGCAGGTAGCCGCGCGCCACACCGGCGCCGCCGATATAAAGCTCGCCGGGCACGCCCACCGGAACGGGTTGCAGCGCCGCGTCGAGCAAATAAATTTTCGTGTTGGCGATGGGCCGGCCGATGGTGGCCTTGCCATCGGCGCGGCGCAAGGTAAAAGTCGAATAGGTGGTGGTTTCCGACGGCCCATAGAGGTCGTAAACTTTCTCGACCCGTCCCGTGGCGTAGAGCCGGCGCACTAGATCCGGCTTCAACGGTTCGCCCGCCAGGTTGACCGTCCGCACCGAGCGCGGCAAAGCGCCGGCGTCGAGCAATTCGGCGATGGCCGAGGGAACGGTGTTGATCAGCGTGACATCTTCGCGGTCGATCAAATCGGCGGCCCCGAGCGCGTCTCGGACTAAAATCACCTTGCCGCCTCGGCTCAGAGGCGCAAATAATTCGAAGACCGACAAATCGAAACAGATCGAAGTCGACGCCAAAACGCCGGCGAGCCCGGCCGGTGAAAACACCCGACGGGCCCACTGCAAGAAAGCCGCCGCGTTGCGATGCTCGATCGCCGCGCCCTTGGGCCTTCCCGTGGAGCCGGAAGTGTAAATGACGTAGGCGAGATTGCGCGCGGCTGCGGTTTTGCCAAGGTTTTTCGCCGATTCTTTTTCGATCGCGGGCCCATCCCGGTCGACACAAACGACTTGCATATCGAGCTCTGCCGCCAGAGGTGCGATTGTGTGAGAGCGCTTGTCCGCGGCAAACTTCTGCTGGGTGAGCAGCAAGTCAGCGCGGGCATCGTCGACCATGAACACAATGCGCTGGCGCGGATAGTGCGGATCCAGCGGCAGGTAGGCACCGCCGGATTTGAGGATCGCCAGCAATGCGATCACCATTTCCGGCGACCGTTCCAGGCGGACACCGACCAGCTTTTCCGGGCCGATGCCGCGTTTTCGTAAATAGCGCGCCAAGCGATTGGCCCGGCCATTGAGCTCCCGGTAAGTCAGCTGCCTGCCGGCGCACTCCAGCGCCACGGCATCGGGCGCGCGCCTGACTTGGGCTTCGAATAATTCATGAACACAGCGATTGCGCGCCATCGCCGTATCGGTCCGGTTCCAATCGACAAGAATTTGCCGGCGCTCGGCGGCCTCGAGCAACGGCAAATCCGCGATGCTCCGGTCCGGATCGGCAGCGCTGCCGCGCAGTAAACAAACCAAATGGCGCGCCAATCCTGCGATCGTCGAACGGTCGAACAGATCGCTGCTATACTCTATAAAGCCGCTTAAGTCCCCGGCCTCCTCGGTCAGCGAAAGCGTCAGATCGAACTTTGACGTGCACGACTCCAGGTCCAAGGCATCAACCTTGAGTCCGGGAAAGTCGACATTCGCAGCGGGATAATTCTGACAGGCAAACATCACTTGAAACAACGGATTGCGGCTTAAGTCGCGCTCGCGCTGCAGCTCTTCAACCAACCGGTCGAAGGGCAGCCCTTGATGCGCCAGCGCGCCACGGCAATGCCCGCGCACCTGTTTGAGCAGTTGGCGAAAAGTCGGTCGTCCCGACAGGTCCGTCCGCAACACCAGCGTATTGACGAAACATCCAATGAGGTTTTGCCTGTCGCGCGCATTGCGATTGGCCGCGGGAAAACCGACCGAGATGTCATCTTGACCGCTGTAGCGCCAGAGCAGCACGTTAAACGCCGCCATCAGCACCATGAACATCGTCGCGCGCGCTTCGGCGCCGACGCCTCGCAGTTTGCCGGCCAGCGATGCGTTAATGGTCAGCGGCAATCGACCGCCGCGAAAGCTTTGCAGCGCCGGCCGCGGCCGATCGGTCGCCAGAGCAATAGCGGATAGATTGTTTTCCAGCCGCTTCTTCCAGTAGGCCAAATCGTCCTGGAGTGAGCAATGTTCCAACTGCGCCCGCTCCTGCGCCGCGTAGTCGCGGTATTGAATCTGGATCTCAGGCAGCGCCGGCGCCTTGTCGCTGACAAGGGAGCGATACGAAAGCGCCAGCTCGCGCAGCAACAGATTCATTGACCAGCCGTCGCACACCAGCTGGTGCAAAACCAAAAGCAGAACATGATGTTTGTCGGCAAGTTTGATCAAATCCGCGCGCAAGAGCGGGGCGCGCTCGAGCGCGAACGGCGCCGCGGTTTTTTCCGCAAGCCGGCGGGATAGCTCAGCGCGCTTCACAGCCGGCGCCAGCTCGGTTAAATCGACGAGTTCCAGCGTCAACTCGAGCGCAGGCGCAACCACTTGAGCTGGCCTGTCGTCGACGCAGGAAAACACCGTGCGGAGAATTTCGTGCCTCTCGATAAGTGCATTCATCGCCTGGTTCAGGGCATCGCAATCCAAACGGCCCTGCAGCCGCAGCGCGCGGGAAATATGGTAAACCGAACTTTGTGGTTCGAGCTGGTGAAGAAACCAAAGGCGCTCTTGGGAGATTGACAAAGGCGCCGCCTGAGCGCCCTTGGGCGCTTCAACCGAGCCATGAGTTGGAAGCTCGATTCCCTGCGCTTCAAGCAACGTGGCTAGAAGCTTGTGCCGGGCGTTAGCCATCACTTGAGCGCCCCCGTCTTTTCTTAAAACCTTTTCAACCTCGTTGTCGGACATCGATTCGATTTGCAAATAAGCGGTCGCGATCTTTTCCGCCTGACCGGGTTTGGCTTCATGCACGAGAATGAATTTTGCCAAGGCCGCGATGGACGGCCCCTGCGCCAGCGTAACCAACGGCTCGGTAAGCGGAAAGAGTTCTTGGACGCGCGCGAGGATTTGCGCGGCCTGAAGCGAATCGCCGCCAAGCTCGATAAAATCTTCGTCAACGGCGAGAAATTCAAGATTCAAGGCATCGCGCCAAAATTCCAATAGCAGCTTTTCGAGCCCGTTCCTCGGCACGACCGAACGATCGCCCGGCTTGCTGGGCGTTTTTTTAAACCCCGGCAAGGCGCGCCGGTCGATCTTGCCGCCGGCGCTGACCGGCAAGCGGTCCAGAACCACGAACCGCGCGGGCACCATGTATGCGGGCAGACGCGTTATAAGTTGCGCGCGCCAGCCGGTGCTCCGAACCGCGCGCTTTCGCTTAGGGACCACGTAGGCGATCAACCGGTTGCCATTCGCGCCGTCGTATTCGCTCACGACGACCGCTTGCTTGACCGACGGGATATCGTGCAAGGCAGCCTCCACCGCACTCGGCTCCACCCGGTGTCCCCTGATCTTGGCTTGAAAATCCTTGCGGCCGACATGAACCAGGCAGCCGTCCGAAAGCCTATAGCCGAGATCGCCGGTGCGGTAGGTGCGCAAGTTTCTCCTCGCGGGCTCGGCGAGAAATTTGGCGCGGGTCAATTCGGGCTGGCGCCAATATCCCAGCGCGAGATAGGGGCTGCGCACGGCGATCTCGCCCACCGCCCGCGGGCCGAGGGGTTCACCCCTCTCATCGAGAATCAGCACCTCGTTGCCGTCCAACGGATAACCGACCGGCACTCGTTCTTCATCGATCTCGCTTTGCTTGTCGAGAAAAAAATAGGAAACCGCCTGGGTTTCGCTGATGCTGTAGCGGTTGACGAACAAACAATCGTCGCGAAAGCAGCGCTTATAGGATTCCACGTCGGCCTTGAAGACCGGTTCGCCGCCGATATGGATCAGCCGGACGCTGGGAAAACTATCGCTGCCGGTCACGACCCGCACCGCGTGGCGAAACACGGTCGCCACGCAGCTGAACACGCTGATCTCCCCATCGCGAAGCCACCCTGGCAGGGAAGCCAGGCCGGCTTCGTCGATATCGAGGGTGAGCAACGCCGCGCCGTTGAGCAGTGCGAGAAACATATCCCGCGCCGCACCGACGTTGTTGGCGCGCAGCAGACTGATGCGATCCTCGGCCGCGATATGCAAGGCATTGGTTTTCGTGCGAATGCCGAAAAGCTCGTGGCGGTGATTCCACACCACGCCTTTGGGCTCGCCGGTGGTGCCGGACGTAAAGTTAATATAAGCGATCGACTCCGGCGAAAGCGCGAGAGTGGGATTTGACGATAGGTTGCCTCGCAGCAGCTCGATGTTGATCGAGCGTACGCCGGTGGCGGTCAAGGCCTTGGCAGCACCGCGAGATTTCTCGTCGGTGAGCAGGAAGCGGGCTTCGAGATTGGCCAAAATCTCTACGATTTTATTTTTTGGCAACCGCCGATCCAGCGGCACAAAGGCTTTGCCGGCCTTAAGCACTCCCAGGGCGGCGATCGTCGTCGACAGGCCTGCGCCGCAAAGCAGCGCTACCGGCTCATGCCCAGCGCCGGCTCGGTCGAGCAGTGCGTAGGCGAGTCGATTGGCCGCGCGGTTAAGCTCGTCGTAACTCAGCGCTGTTCCTTGGCTTTTAATCGCGAGCCGGTTCGGGTAGCGGCGCGCCTGGTGCTCGAACCGCTCGGACAGAGTCTGCAAGGTGTCTTGGAGGCGAAATTCGTTAAACCGGTTGGTGGGACGCGCTGCTGGGCTCGAGCTCATTGAACTCTTATTCGCGCTGTTGCCTCAATGGGTTTTGCTCGCCGGCAAAGACTTGATTCGCCGGGCTTTCAAACAGAGCCTCGACGCGGTTTTGCCAATGGGTCATTTCCATACTGCGAAATTGCTCGCTGGCTGCCACGAACTCTTCCCGCGCTTTTTCGGTGATGCACTGGACCGCATACACCGAACCGATGCCGACATGGCAATGAGCGGCGAGCGGCCGCATTCCCAGTTCGCTACCGAGCGCCAAGGCTTTCCGGTAATAAGCTTCCGCTACAGCCGCTTCGCGCTTTTTCCCTTGCAGCGAAATATCGCCGCTGATTTTCAACGCCCAGGCCTCGTGGCCACGCTCTTTGTACTGGTTAGACAAGTCGACGGCCCGGGCGGCGCAGCGCGCAGCTTCGTTCACCCGGCCGGAAAACAGATAGCCCTCCGCCAGCGACGCCATGCACAGGGAGGTAAAAGCCATCCGCCCTGAATTGACGGAATCTTCAACGCCCTGCTCCAGGTAGGTCAGAGCGTCACCGATCCGCCCCGCGTTGGCATAGGCGGAACCCAAGCGCGACGCGGTGAACGGCACGTAGACGGGAATATTTGCGGAGCGGCAGAGCGCAAAGCTGCGCTCGAGAAGCGGGATCGCTTGATTGAAGTCGCCCTTGAGCAAATAGAGCATGCCGGCGCTGCATAGCATATGGATCAGACTGGTGGCATGGTCCGCTTCTTCGCCGATTTGGATGCCTTCGCTGCCAAGCTCCCCGCCCTCGGCGAAGCGGCCCATCGCGGCCAGGCACTGCACCAGATGGCTCCGGCAAATAACCGATAACACCGCCGCAGTGCCGAAGCGCTCGTAGCGATGATCCGCGCCGATGTTTTTGATTCCACGCCGCAGCGCTTCGACGGCAAGCTCGTATTGGCCGGTCTTGTTGTAAGCTGCGCCCAGGTAGTAATTGGTGACCGTACTGTAGGCGAGATCGGCTTGCACAACGCCCAGCCCGAGCGCGCGCTGGCCGATTTGAATGGCGTGCTCCGGGTCACCCGCCAGGCCATAATAACTATTGAGAAAATTGAGCACGCGGGCGGTGCGCTGTTCGTCGCCGAGCCGTTCGGTCAACGCTTCGGCGGCGCTCAAGTGCGCCGCCACCCGCGTCGAGTCGCCGAGCAAGAATAAAATGTTGCGCGCTTCGAGATGAAGATCGATCTGCTGCGCTATTTTTTCGGGAGCATCAGCGAGATGATCGGTTGCGCGCAACGCCCGCTCGTAACAAGCCAACGCTTCGAAAAACGCCGAATGCGAGGTCGCTTTGGCGCCGGCACCCAGTAAGTAGGCGACGGCCTTGGGCCAAAGCTCGCCATGGAAAGCATGGTGCGCGAGGGCTTCGATTTCATCGTGCAAATCGTCGCCGCCGATGCGTTCCAGCGCGCCGACGACGCTCGCGTGCAGCGCGGTTTTTCGTTCGTGCAGCAGCGCCCCGTAGACGACCTCATTGGTCAGCGCATGCCTAAAACTGTATTCCGGCTCGGGAAACAAACTGTACTCGTAAATAAATTCCGACGCCTGCAGATTAAACAAATGGCGGTGCAGGTCCTCCGCCGGAAAACCGGCGACCTTTTCCAGCAAACGCAACGGCACGACCACGCCGATCACCGCGGCGATCTGCAGCAGTTGCTTCTCGGCGCTTGACAACCGGTCCACGCGATCGGCGAGCACCGTGCGCACCGTGCTGGGAACGCGGATGCTGTCGACGGCGATTCCCGGCCGATAGCTTCCTTTGGCCCCCACCAGCACACCGGTCTCGGTCAAGGAGCGGACGATTTCTTCGACGAAGAACGGATTGCCTTCCGTGCGCTTGATCAGAAGCTCCCTGAGCAACGCCAGCTCTTCATTGCCTCCCAAGAGCGACTCGATCAACTCGTTGGCTCCGGCCGGCGGCAATGGATCGACCCGAAGCCGAGCGTAGTACTCCTTGCTCGCCCAGGTATGGGTATAACCAGGCCGATAATTGACCAATAGATAAATTCGCGCCAGCGGCAGACTTTCCACCAGAAGATCGAGAAACGCCTGGGTCTCGCTGTCGATCCAATGCAGGTCCTCGAAAACCACCAACAGCGGCTGCTGCGCGCTTTCGCGCATCAATAGGCGCCGCATCGCGTCGAGGATCTGCGTCCGCCGCTCGCGAGGTTCCAAGCCGTCGAATTTTTCCATGGCCGCAGCGACTTCGGGGTATTCGAGGAGCTGGCCGCTACCGTCGCTCAAATCTTTCGCCGGCGACAGCGCGTCAAGCAGAGTCAATATCGGCGGGATGGCGTCGAGTAACTGCCGGTCGAGCGCTAAGATCTTTTGTAAAATCTTCTTGCGCACGCTTTGAGCCTCTTCAGTGGCCGAAATTTCAAAAAAGTGCCGCAAGAGTTCGATGACCGGCAAGTACGGCGTGGCGGCGCCATAGGACACCGAGAACCCCTGAATCACTTTCCAACCGGGCGGCAGATGGTGCTGGATAAACTCGCGCACCAGACGCGACTTGCCCATGCCGGCCTCGCCGGCCAGAGCTAAAATTCGCCCCGTCCTCGTCTCGGCGGTAAATTGCCGGAACGCTTCAATCTCCGCTTGTCGCCCAACGAAGATCGAAAGCCCGCGTTCGCCCTGGGCCTGCAGACGGTTATGTGCCGCGGTTGCGCCGACCAGTTCGAAGGCGTCGATCGGATTGGTAAAACCTTTAACTTGCAAAGAACCGACGGAACGCACCTCGACAAAGCCCTCGACCTCGCGCAAGGTATCGGCCGTCAACATGATAGCACCCGGCGCCGCCAGCGCTTCCATGCGCGCAGCCAAATGGGTTGTATGGCCGAGCGCAGCATAGTCAATGTTCAGATCGTTGGTGATCGAGCGCACGACGACCTCGCCGGAATTGATGCCGATGCCGATCTTCAATGAAGCCCGAGGCGCCTGACCGCCGTTTTCGGCGGCCCAGCGCATTTCTTCCTGCATGGCGAGCGCGGCGTAACAGGCGCGTAGGGCGTGGTCCTCACGGGCCAGTGGAGCGCCGAACAATGCCATGATCCCGTCGCCTAACACTTGATTGACCGTGCCTCCGTATCGGTGCACCGCGTCCATCATGATCTGTAGAACCGGATCGAAGCGATTGCGCACCTCTTCCGGGTCGAGGTTTTCTACAAGGCTCGTGGAGCCGCGAATATCGGCGAACAGAACGGTAACCTGTTTGCGCTCGCCTTCGATGAATCGCCGCGTGGAAAGCATTTTTTCAGCGACGAACCTCGGGACGACGGTATTGGCCGCGGCCGGTTGTGACAAACCGGCGCTGCTCACCGCCGTCGAGTCGACCAACTGCTGGCCGCATTTTTTGCAGAATTTGGCGCCGTGACGATTCGGCTCCCGGCACTGAGAACAGAGCGTATCCAACGGCGCGCCGCACTCATCACAAAAGAGCGCGTCCGGGGGGGATTCGGTCTGGCAGTGGGAGCAAATCATAAGACAAGCAGTGTCTAGTTTGCCGGCTTAACTTGCCCGATGTGATTTTTTTGGCGGCTCGCTCCCAGCATATATTACCGGTGTGAATTTAAAGCAAGGAGCGCGCGCAACCGGCCGGGACTCGGGCTGTGGCGCGATTGGGCCGGCGCGGCGTTCGGCCGAATCGAGTTACGATGGCCTGCGGGGGATCGGTCCAGGAGACCTTTGTTTGATCGATTTGAACGTTTTGAAATCCGCCGATTCAAAACGTTAATCGCTTGTACAATTGCGGCAGGCGGCGCGGCAGCAAACTCACGTCGGCCAGGACTTCATAGCTGAAGTCGTCCATCATCGTGCGCAGATAATCGTTGCCCTCCTTGTCGACGGTCAGGCAGAACGGATGCAGCCCCTCGCGCCGCGCTTCGATGAGCGCCATGCGCGTGTCCTGCACGGCGTAGGCTTTCTCGGAATCTTCCTGAGAATAACCGCGGTCCTGCGGCCGCCCATCGCTGATCAGGAACAAAAACTTCGCGCGGGTATGTTCCTGTCTTAGCTTCGCCGTGACATGGCGGATTGCCGGCCCCATGCGAGTGGCGTGCAACGGGCTGATCCGGCCGAAACGCTTGGCGATCTCCAGATTAAAATCTTCGGCGATGTCTTTGATGACGTAAAATTCCACGTTGTCGCGGCCGTGGCCGGAAAAACCGTAGACCCCGTATCGGTCGCCGATACTTTCCAGAGCATCCATCATCAGCACGATCGCTTCCTTCTCGACGTCGATGATGCGCCGCTGGGTGCGCTCGCGCGGCGGCGCATCATCGGTCGCCGGCTCCGCCGCGGTGCCCCCGGCGATCGCTTCCCCGGTGGAGCCGCTCATGTCGAGCAAAAACGCCACCGCCACATCGCGCTCGATTTTATGGTGCCGCCAAAAGACTTTCTCGGACGGGCTGATGCCGATGCGCAAATCTGTAATCGCTTCGATGGCAGCGTCCAGGTCATGGTCGACGCCGTCCGGCAATCGCTTTTCCTTGCGATAGATCTCCGGCATGACTTGCTCGAACTCGCCGCGGATCTGCTTGAGCAGGTCGCCATGGTTCAGCAAGGTATCGCGATAGAATTGGATGTCACCCGCCGGCATGATTTTTTCATAGACTTTGCACCAGCGCTCGCGAAAGCGATTCGCGAAAACATCCCACTCGTCATAAAGAAAGGTATTCGGCTGGTTCGCCGACAGCGGCCCCATATCGTCGTCCGCTTGCTGTGACGGGCGGCGCTGGATGCTGCGCATGCGCGGGTCGCGCCGTTCGAGCTCACGCATTAAATTTTGCACCATTCTCTCGGTTTGCGGATCTGCCTCTTCGCCGTCCTCATCCGAATCTCTGGGGGTCGGTTCTCTCTGGCTGCGCAGCAAATCGGCCAGCTCCTCGGGCGTCAATGACTTCCGCTGCTCACGGGAATTTGCCTTGGCTTGAGTCAACAGCTGGGCCAGCTCCGGCCGAAATTCTCCACGATAGTCCACCCCAGGCGGCGATAGGTACTCGCGCTCCCGACCGACCAGTGCCGGTAGCTTCAGGTTTACCTGCGACGAATCATCATCCACCCAACGATTGGAACGACTGGAACCACTGGAACGTTTGGAACCTATCTGTCGACTTGAACTATTTGAACGTCTTGAACGACTTGAACCCTCTTCCTCCGGTTGTAAAACCGCAAACTCGTTCTTTTCCAAATAGTCGTTTCTAACCCGGGCCAAACGGGCATAAATTCTTAGCGCCGCTTCTGCGGCGTCCTCGACGGTCGCGCCGCGCTGAAACACCAGCCTCGCCAATCGGTTTATTTCTCCGGCGAGCCTTAGCCGCCGCCGGGGAATTTTAAGATCGCCTATTTGACCGAGACTCAGTCGAACCAACAGCTCGAGCAACGCTTCCCGCACGGGCAACAATGTGATTTCCGGCCGCAAAGTAAGCACACGCCGGCGCATGGCGCGATACACCGGCGCAATGCCGCGGTATTCCTTCATGACCCGGAATTCGACCCGGCCGCTTTCGAGCACGGAAAAAATATCCAACGCCAAGCGCTTGTTAGGAAATAGTCTGAAGAACCGCGTCAGCTCGGTTGCCGTCGGACGCTCATGGTGGCCTTCGTGGCCATGATCATGGTCGTGATACTCCGGCGGCGCGGTCAAGCTGAGACGCAGGTCATCGAACCTCGTCGATGGCCGCGCGTATTCAAACTCGAAGCTGCCGAATTCGATATGGCCGGCCTGCTGCGTCAGCGCGATTTTCAAGAAATCGTAATTGTCGCCTTGCGTTCCAAAACGCTCGACGACCGACGGAAGAAAAATCGCCGCGCCGTCGCTGGTCGCCGCGTCGCTCTTCGACCAGCCAATGTTTTTATCGACGAGCTGTCCGAGATCTTGCAGCTCCACGCTGCGCTCGGTCAGCGCGTGGCAGTAGAGCCGCAGCATGTCGCGCAGGGGCGCGATTTCAACAGCAGAGGATTCGGAAATCGACATCGGTTCTATGATGTTGTGATGTTTTGCCGCTTCTTCATGCTCCCCCGCCGACGCAGGGGGAGGAAAGAGGCGAGGGATTGACCGGAGCGCAGCGGTTGAACGGCTTGAACGTTTTGAACCGTCATGATGGATGCGTGTCCTTCGTGGTTAAACCTTCTTAGGGGAAGATCGCCGCCACCACTTCGTCAAGACTGCGCTGCACCTGGACATCGTCGGTGATGCCCCAGGTCACCGCGACGTGGCAGGCGCGCCGCGGTGCGATGCCTTCCTTGATCAGCCTTCCGGCGTAAATCAGCACACGGGTGCTCGCGCCTTCTTTGAGCCCATGCTCGCGCAGGTTGCGCACTTTATGGCCGAGCTTGGCCAGTTGCAGTGCGGTGGCCTCATTGACGCCGGATTCATGGGCGATGATCTTTGCCTCGCGCTCGGCGTCGGGAAATTGAAAATCCAGGGCGACGAAGCGCTGACGCGTGCTATGTTTCAAATCCTTCAATGCGTTCTGATAACCGGGATTGTAGGACACCACCAGGAGAAAATTATCCGCCGCTTCGACCACCTCGCCGAGTTTGTCGATGGTCAGCAGGCGCCGATGATCGGTCAGCGGATGAATGATTACCGTGGTGTCTTTGCGCGCTTCGACGATTTCGTCGAGATAGCAGATGCCGCCGGCTTTGACCGCACGGGTGAGCGGGCCGTCGATCCAGTGGGTGCCGTTAGCGTCGAGCAGATAGCGGCCGACCAGATCGCTCGCGGTGAGATCTTCATGGCAAGCCACGGTCACCAGCGGCACCGTGCCGTTGCCGTTCGCACCCTCTGTCGCCGGCTTGGCGCCGTCCTTGACGATGGTCAGCGGCTGGCCGAGCTTCCATGCCATATATTCGACGAAGCGGGTCTTGCCGGTGCCGGTGGGACCCTTGAGCAAAACCGGCACGCGCTGGCGGTAGGCGGCCTCGAAAATCTCGACTTCGTCCGAGCTCGCCATGTAGAACGGCTCGGCTTTGACAATGAATTCTTCAATTCGGTACTGCGCGGCGGCTTGCTGGGTCGACATTCGTTATTTCACTCTCGCGAAATTATTTCAAAAAACCGTAACCGATGGCCCAACTCCTGTCAAACCAGCCGTAGCATCGAAGCGGCAGCCATAACGGAAGAAAAGCGGGAGAGACCGGGGCGGGGGAGCCTATTGCCCCTCGTTTTCTGTGTTATTCTTGACGACCGGGTTGGTTCCGGCAGCTTGCTCACCTTGAGAGCGCTTGTTCAAGCGGCTCTGAACGAGCGCGCCCGAGTTGCCCCTAGCAGGGATCTCTTATAAGTCATAGCTATTTTCATGAGGAGTAATGTGATGAATCTCAAAGATCCGGTTCTGCAGACTTATCTGATAGCGGCGTCGTTGATGTGCTTAAAGTTCATGCTGCAAGCTTGGATGACCGTCTATCGCATGCTGAAGGTCAACGGCGGCTTCCTGCATCCCGAAGACATCAAGAAAACGCCTCTCAATCCGACTCCGAGCGAAGACCAATTGAAAACCAACCCCTACGTCGAGCGATCGCGCAGCATGCAGCGGAACGACATGGAAAACATTCCAATATTTCTGGTTGCCGGCTTTTTGTTTGCGCTGACCCAGCCGGCGCTTTGGGCCGCACAAACTCTGATGTACGGCTACGTCGCCTCCCGCCTGCTCCATGCGTACGCCTTGGGCACCGCTAAAACCCATGATCTAAGGGCCACATTCTTTACGATCGGTTCGCTCATCGTCATCGGTATGAGCCTGTACACGCTTATCTTTGCGCTCAAAGGATGACGATTCAGCAAGGCGCGGATTTTTAATCGCGGAATAGTCGGCAGGCTTCGCAATAGACCTTACCCGCTGACTCGCCGAACTGGAAAAGGGCAAAGATCAACTCACCGCGAAGGGCACGAAGGTTTCGGATACGCATTCACCGAGTTCCGAACTTCGTGGTCTTCGTGTCCTTCGTGGTGAGTCAGAAGGCCGAATGCCAGCCGGCACGCATGGATCTATTGCCGCGCGGGGTTTGCGCTGCGCGCCACTTTGCCCGGCAATGCGCCGGTGTGCTCGCCCTTTTCGATCAGCACCTGTCCATTCACCACGGTATACTCGATGCCCTGGGCCAGCTGCTTGCGGCGTCTCGAACCGCCCGGCAGGTCGTAAGCCTCGCCCGGCTCCAGCGGAGCGATGGTCTCGGGATCGAAGATCATCAGATCCGCCGCCATGCCTTGACGCACCAGACCGCGGTCGTACAAGCCGAAGAGCGATGCCGGAACGAAGGTGAGCTTGCGGATCGCTTCTTCCAGCGACATGATCTGTTTCTGCCGCACCCAGTGCGAGAACAGATAAGTGGAGTAGCTGTAGTCGGTGCGGAAAACCACATGGGCTCCGCCGTCGGACTGGCCGATGATCGTGTACGGGCTCGTCAGCAACGCTTTCATCGCCGCTTCGTCGCAATTCACTTCGCGCCGTTCGAATTCCGTTTCAAGGTTTTCTTCCAGCACCAAATCGAGCATCGTGTCGAGCACGTCTTTGTTCTGTTCTCGCGCAATCTCGGCGATGCTCTTGCCGATGAGATGTTGGTTTTTCTCTAGCGCCGGCTTGAACACGAACTGCAAATCCCAGCGCCGCGTGAAGTCGCCGGCGAAGCCGACATTCATCGGCGTCTCGACCGCTTCCTTGTGCAACTTGGCGCGGGTCGCCGGATCGCGGAATGCTTCCTTGCGCATCTCCAGCGGCAGCAGCATGACGTTTTTCCACGTTGCCATGGCATCGAAGTGCTGCGCGGTCTTGAGCGTGTAGCGCAGGTCGCCGGGCCGCGGCATGACGAACTGGTAGGCGCGATGCCCCTGGCGCATCAAGCTCTCGGTGTCGTCGAGCTGCTTGCGCCAGCGGTCGGGAGCGACCGCCGCCTGGGTGATGTTGCCGTAGAAGACCGGGCAACGGCTGTTCATCGCCACCGCCGCGCCGAGCTTGCGGTCGCCGCCGCACTGGATCACGCCGCGCCCCGCTTCGTCGACCACGCCCGCCACAGCGAGGATTTCCGAATCGGCGGCGAGATTGGTCGGCGCCAGCCGGCCGTCCCAATCGAAATGGCGTGGGTTGCGCTCGAAGGAGACGCCCACGGCGCCAGCCTCGATGCCCTCGCGGACGATCGCCTTCATGGCATGGATCTCGTCATCCGTCGCGTGCCGTTCCTGGGACGCATCGCCCATGACGTAGCGCCGTACCGCGGAGTGGCCGATGAGCGAGGCGACGTTGAGCCCGAGCTTTTGATCAAGAGAGTCGAGATACTGCGGGATGGTCTCCCACGACCATTTTACGCCCGCTTGAATCGCCTCCAGCGGGATCGCCTCGACATGGGATAAAACTCCGGCGAGGTTTTCGCGGTCTTCCTTATGCGCCGGCGCCATCGCCAGAGAGCAGTTACCGATCACCACGGTGGTCACGCCGTGATAGCAGGAGTAAGTGCAAAGCGGGTCCCAGGTCACCTGGGCATCGTAGTGCGTATGGTTGTCGATGATGCCGGGAGCGACTACCAACCCATCCGCGTTGATCTCCCGTTTTGCCGCCCCGCTCACCCTCCCCATCTCGACGATCCGCCCGCCGCTCACCGCGACGTCGCCGTGATAGCCCGGCAAGCCGGAACCGTCGATGATTGTTCCGTTCTTAATGACTAGATCATACGCCATTTGCCCCTCCCGTGTGGCCGGCGAGTTTGCCGGCGGCGACCTCTATTCTCCCTGGAAAGTATTCGTTGCCACACCTGCTGTCAACTGAAACTTAGACCACAGGTCTCCCCCCGTGCAGCATCAGCGCGCTCGCCGCCGTGGAGGACTTCCAGTATGGCCTCCGGAATCTCTCCATTTGGAATTTTCCTCGCTTGGTCGTCTTGGCCTTAATGCCTTCTGGTCGACGGATAGCCGGCTAAAAAATCATTGACATCCAGGGTCGTTAGGATGTAGCAGACGTGGCAAACAGCCAATGAAGCGTGTTTCCCGATAGTGTCAGGTATCACAAACCGAAGCCCCATTTCAGGAGCGCGTGCAATGAGACTCTCAACGGCTAATTCACTCATACTGTGCGGAGTTGTATTGATTTTTGGCTATCAGCCCGCGCGCGCCGCAACGGCTCTCACCAAAGTTGTCATGACCACCGGCTCCTTGAGCGAGCGTGAAGGCGCGCTCTACATCGCTCAAGATCAGGGCTTCTTCCGCAAGTACGGCCTCGACGTCAACCTGGTGCAGGTGCGCAATGGCCCTGTCGGCATGTCCGCCTTGAGCTCCGGCGAGTCCCTCGCGCACTGGGGCTCTGTCTCTGGCGCGAACCTCGGAGCGATTGCGGAAGGCGCCGACCTGGTCTTTGCCGCCGGCTTCATCAACAAACTGACCGGAACCTTTGTCGCCAACCCGAAAATCAAAACCCCGGCGGAATTGAAGGGCAAGAGTCTCGGCGTCAACAGTTTGAGCGGCGGCGCGTGGATCTTCACTATGCTGACGCTGGACCACTGGGGACTGCGTCCCGACCGGGATAATATTCAGATCCGCGCCCTCGGCGACAATTCGGTGGTCTCGCAGGCGCTATTGGCCGGCAACGTCGACGGCGCCTACTTGGGCTACACCTTCAGCAAGATGGTGCAGAGCAAGGGGTTCCGCATGCTCGCCGACATGGCGAAGCTGCCCATCCCCTATCAGGGATCGGGGATCATCACCCGGCGCAGCGCCATCGCCTCGTCCCCGGCCACGCTCGAAAACGTGATTAGAGCTCTGCTCGACAGCGTCGCCTTTATCCGCAACCCCGAAAACAAGCCGCAGGTGCTGAAAAGCCTGGCCAAAGGGCTTCGCCTCAAGCGCATCGAGGACGCAGAAGAAGGCTATGAAACCATCGTCGGCATCTACGAGAAAAAAATCTATCCCAGCGTCGACGGCGTCCGAAACGTCATCCGCCTGCTCGGCGCCACCAACCCAAAGGTCCGCCGCCTCAAGGCCGAGGACTTGGTGGACGACAGCGTGGTGAGGAAATTAGAAAAGGAAGGCCGGTTCTAGAGTCAATGGGATCCTGGGATATGAAAAAATTGCAAGCGGGTCTCCGAAAGTGGCTGAGGGGAGAAAATAAGGGCGCCTTGAACGTTTTCGTGCGTCGTCTACACCCTCATTGAAACGTCATTCCAGGTTAGCGCGCAAAACCTGACGGCCGCTCCGTACGCAAAGTTCTCAAGGAAGGGAGATATGAGATGGATTTCGCTACCATAACTGGCGCTATTACGAGTGCAAAGGCCGCCGCTGTCATACTTCAAACTTTGGTAAAACTTAAGCTAGACAATGAGACCTTGGTTCGAATCAACGACGCGCTGCAAAATGTATTCGAGGTGCAACAGCATCTTTTCAGCGCAAATGAACAATTGTTTAGTTTGCAAAAAGAGAGAGATGAGCTTCTGCAAAAACTCAAAGCGGCAGACGATTGGGACAAAAGAGCCGCTTGTTACAGAATGGTCGAAACGCCGGCCGGGACCTTTCTCTGGCAATCAGTCGAGAAGGAGCCTCAGCATTACGCTTGCACGGTCTGCTTCGCTCGGCAGTTTATAATTCCGCTCAATAAACTGGGAGACCGCAACCTTAAGTGCCCTAGCTGTGGCATGACGTATAAGGAAGGGAAACCAAAGCGCCTGACGTAGTCTAGCGCAACAAATACTATTTGAGTAGACACCGTCACACGAGCAACGATGGCCGATATTGAGGCTATGCAATATCATCACTGCGGCATAGCAGGCACCACTCACGATTGCGGTGGTTCAATAACGGTTATCGAACCTTTACGGACCTCCAATAGTTCGCTCTCGAATTCCTTAAGAAGCTGCTTTCGCAGATGATCGATTTTATCCGCTAAATTCTGGCTAATTTGTGACGCGACATCTTTTTGTGCCTTTGACGTGACTCGAATTTTTTCAAACATCACACACCCAAGGTGAATCGCCAACAGCAATTTAACCTCAGTAGGTCTGAACTTTTTAATTAGTTTCTCCGCTTTATCGATCGCGCCACATTCGATCAGACCTACAATCAGCCAAAATATCCTGAAATCCCGTTCTTCTGCGCTCAACCCTGGTTCGTCCAATTTTTTTTGAATTTCCCCCGCTCTATCTTCAAGAATGGAAAGCGCCACGGAGTCCTTTGCGAACAAATAATAAACCATAAAGCTCGTCAGAGGGAATTTCTCAGAAACTTCACCCGCCGAAAGAAACCCGTTTTTACCAGAAGATAGCCCTCTCACAATTTCTTTGAAAAGATTTACTTTCTCATCAACCTTAACTAGGCCTGAAATAAGCGCCAAGCGTCTAAAAGTATGCATGGTCGGTTCATAGGGAGATCCTTGACGGTTCGTAAGCCCATCATGAGCATGCGTTTATATCACAAATCGGAGCCAGTCGGATGTTGTTGGACGATGAACCGAGGTCGAGAGTGATTTTGAGCGCAGCGCGGCGTGCGTCGGCCCGCGGGAGCAGCCGGATGAGGTCGCGTCGCAACCGTCTGTTAGGTCTGCAATCGAGCATGAGCGGCGAGGATGTCGGGCAAATACCGATGCGATCCGGCCAGCCGCACCACCAAGCTTCTGCCGAGCTTGAGAACCTTGGCCGCAATGTAGACAAAGTGGCGGCGAAAGCGCTTCCACTCCCAGCGCACTACCTCCTCGGGCAAGACCAGTTGGGCGATCCACTTGCCCAGATTCCACGCCAGCCGAGCTATTTCCAGCCACGCCGAGTTGCCCATAAACTCCGCCACCGGCATGCGCCACCCCGCAATGCCGTGACCGAATTGCTCGATGAGGTTTTCCTGGTCGCAGCGCTGATAGGTCAGATCGACGACCCGCTGAGCCGTGTAAGAACGCGGCAGATCGCTCAGCACCAACCGGTAGCGGAAATGGCGAAAGAGCACTCCCTGACCATCGCACTCTTCAATCAAAATCCGCCGCACGATCAGGCGACACGGAAAGGGCACCCCGGCGGGCTGATAGTCGATCTCGCTGATCCACTGCTGAAGCGTGCTCAACGTGCGGTACCCTCGCTGTTGGGCTTTGGTTTTGCGGTAGTTGGGGGTGCGCCCCTCACGACTAGACCCGGCTGGCTTGTTGCGCTCGGCGCGCGGACAAAATCGCTGCCAACGCTTCTCCGCAATCGCCTCGGCCAGCGCGGCGCGATTGGGATGCAGCTTGGCCCCAATGGCAAAGTACGCCCCCTGCTCGATCACCGCCTGGTACACGTCGGCCCGATCAAAGTCGGTATCGCCCCGCACAATGGCGCTTTTGAAATGGCGCTTCACCCGTGGCAAAACTTCCTTGAGAGCCTCGGCGGCGCCGTCCGCAGCATGCCCGCTGCCTGGCTGATTGACCACCTTGAGGCACTCCCCACTGCCACCCAGCGTCACCACCAACGGCTGATACGACCAACGCCCGTCGTAGCTAAAATCCGCCCCCTCTTTCTGCACCCCGTACAGGGGCTTGATGTGACCATCGAGATCCACCAGCGCCATCTCGTGCTTCTTCCTGTGACGACGTACCGGGGCGGGCAACTTCGACCACACCGCCTCTTGCACCTCGTCGCCCACCCCACTCAACTGCTCCAAATCTTGTGCGCTCTTAAACCGACGCAGAAAATCTCCCGCCGTCGTCGGGTCCGGAATCCGACACGCTCCCACCAGTCTTCGAATCGCCTCGCTCCCTTGCAGCACCGCCTGGTCCTCCAGACATGTCCCATCGGCATAAAGCGTGTACATCAGCGCCAGCACATGGTCCGACTCAAAGTAGGGGGCATGACGCCTAAACAACACCAGGGCCTGGTCCAACCGCTGCGCAACCCGAAACCGCCGGACAAACTGCTGCGCCAAGACCAAACCTCCATAATGCGTAATGTTACCTCGTGGATCGCTCTCAAGATGGAGCAGCGGATGGCGCATCACCCGCCCTTGAGTCTCGGGCCACGGAAGTTCGGCAGGATCGATGCTCGTACCGGAATTGACGTGACTTGCACGTCCAAATGCGATAGATATTTTCACTTGGGAGCCCTCTGCTTTTTGGGGTTACGTTGCTGTGTGGCAACTCTTCGTATACCTCATTTCAGAGGGCTTTTCCCGTTTTTAAATCCACCTCAACAAATTTTCCTGTCCACAGCGCTTATTTGAGGACTAGTCGATATTGGATCGAACGAAGAGTACTGCTACCCTT
>CAVSHR010000005.1:0-1115950 GCA_963727625.1 uncultured delta proteobacterium
ACGCCGGAGTGTAATTGGCGAGATCGACATCAAACTCCGAGCACTCGACCTAACTTGTCATGGAGCTCTTTCTGCTTTTTGGCGCCGAGCTTTCTGATGTTTAGCAATTTCCACTGAACCGCGGGCAATTTCGCGATGCCCTCGATCCCGAGCAAGTCCCATTTCGGCTGACCGGCTTTTAGAGACAAGAGAAACTCTTTTTCGCCAGCGGTTAGCGTGCTTGTCAGAGTCGCGATGAGCGTCTCTCGTGCGGCTAGCAATTCATCATAGGTCACTGCATCGACGGTCATGCCGGCGAACTCGTTTTCAAAGATTCGCCGAACATTTTTAGGTTTTGGGGCGAGCAACTCATGCATCGGCCGGTCGTGGCTGGCGAGATAGACGACAAAGGCTTTCCTGATCTCGTCGGTGACGCCTTCATTATCTAAGAGCAATTTCACGTCGAAAAGATCCCGTGGATGTTGGCGGTCCAAGGCGGCGCAGAGTTTTCCAGCATAAAGGTCGGCCAGCGAAAGTGTCTGTGCCATCACCGAGAGTTCGAACAACTCTTCGGCGCGGCGGGTGAGATCGCGGTCCCCGGCTGGATAAACTGAGCCGCGAATGACTTCGTTGGATTCAATCTTTATCCGGGTCGATCCCACAGCCACGGTTATTCGCGTTATACGGTCCGGATTCTTGGCGCGGGTTTCCTGAATGCGCGTACCGGGTATGTTCTTTTTGATGGCTCCGGCGATACGGTCGAGAGCGCTGCTCACATTTCTCAGGGCGGCATCCCGCGCGTCGACGACCGGTAGGTACGTCAGATCGATGTCCACCGATAACCTGGGCATATCGCGTACGAACAGATTGATCGCGGTCCCGCCTTTTAGCGCAAAACTGCGCTCGGCGGCCACATGCGGTATGGTCTTGAGCATCAGCTCGGCTTGCTTGTAATACGGACTGTCCTTCACGCTCGCGCTCCGCGAGCCGTGCTTTCGGCTTCCGTATTCGGGACCGTGATTTGGTACTTGGAGTCGAAGCGCCCACCCTTGACCAGCGCGCGCTTGCCTTTGCCGAAGTCGACCTTTGACAGGTCGACTTTGCCTGCCCATGCATGCTTGCAGTTCTCGGCCAGAAACATGAAAAGCCGCTTTACCTTCACCGACGCGCAGGTTTCCAGCAGCGCTTGAACGACCCGCGGGCGCAGCGTGGTGAGCCCCTCCATGAGCAGCCTGGCCTCTTCATAGGAGTCGACTTGGGGCACCCCATAGAGAACTTCCATCATGGCGCGCTCGGGTGCGGATAGTTTGATCGAGTATGGGCCCAGCTCTTTCTTGGTCAACCCTTGATCGGCTTGGCCGGCAAAAAGATTGGTCGTCGTATAACGCACCTTGACGCCCCAGCGATGCTGCTTGAACCAGGCGGGCAGTTTGACGTTAGGCGGGCCGAAGAGCGAGACCGTTGCGCCCTTCCCCAGGGGTAGGAAGTGGGCATAACCTTGCATTTGCAGGGCGGTCTTTGCGCCGGCGTGGACCGGAAGTTTCAATTGCTCCTGTAGGGCATACAGTCCCCCGGTCCACTCCGCTTTATCGCCCGCCTTTGCATAGGCTCCCTGCCCGACTCGGCGTAGCCAGGCCGTAGCTTCATACTTTCGCACCAGTTGCTGATAAGCCCCTTGGTTTTCAAGCCAGGACGATACCGCGACCGTTCCATTCGGCCACCGTTGGAGCAATTGGTTTATTTTACTGCCGGTAAGACCACCCATGGTTGTTAAATTAGATCAATATTAAACTCGACGCAAGTCAGCAGTTTAATAATCTGCTATTTTAACAACCTATCGTGGTTAATTCCGCGCTACAATAAACCTGAATCCTCGTCGGTATCAAAGCACAGGCGGGGCCGATTTTTCTTAGGCTGGCATCGCTACAGGAGTGGGGATCCCTAATTTCTTGAATTTGGGCTCGCTAGAGGTGTGGCAATGTTCTCATTCTGCTCGATGGAACTGACCACCAACCCATACGGATTCTGCCGTGTTTTTTCCACATGCTGGAGCGTGACTCGATAATGGAAAGGCTTTCGTTCCGTTTCCGTCCGGCCGACACCCCCAGAATGTTGTTCAAACCGTTCAATCGCTGCGCTCCGTTCAAATCAAATCGTTCAACTTGCCGGGGCTAAGCCACTCTGGAATGCTTCATGTAGAAGCGGCCTGGGGTCGATGAACGCAAAGGCCTATTCCGTCTATCCATGCAGAGTTCTTAGTTTTCGCCTGTTTATCGCACTGCCACCGCCCCTGATCACGACTGCCACCATGGTCGCCGCCAATGACAAACTCGGTTGCTAACCTGGCGGCGCGTATCCGCCAGGGGTTCAACCTTTTGGCACTTTAGCCACCGGCTTGCCGCGAAACCCAGCTTTGACAAGCTGCGCAAAGAAATCGGCGCAGGGCATGATGTTCTGCCGCACGCTGGCCTCTTCCAGAGCGGCCATGTAGGCGTCCCGCCGTTCCAGCGGCACCACGGTCCAGGGGTATCCGCCTGCCGCGAGCATCACGTTCAAGAGGAACCGGCCGATACGGCCATTGCCGTCCATATAGGGATGGATATAGACGAAGATGAAGTGGCCGAGCACGATCCGGACTGACGGCTCGGACTCCTCGGCGAGAATTTCGAAAAACACCGGCATGGCATCACGCACCGCCTCGCTGCTGGGCGGCACGTGCATCGAGCTCCGGATATAGACAGGCGCGTTGCGATAACCGGCAAGATCGGCGGGCCGCAGCAAGCCCGCAGTTACGCTTGGAGCAAACATTTCGCGGTACCAGGCGCCGTGATCCTTCTCGGCAACGGCGCCGGGATTCTTGCCGCCCAGGACGCGGCGCAGGCTCTTCTGCACTTCCTGGAAGGCGAGCCAGTAGCCGCGAGCCGCGAGGGCATTGCGCTGTTCGCGGTCCTGTTCATTTGCGTCGGGGTTCCACGCGCCGCTGCGCACGCGCTCGATCAGCGCGGGACTGACGCGGTAGCCTTCGATCGACAGCGAGTGGTAGGCGTCAGTGACATAAACATCCTGCACATGCTTGAGATAGGCACGGGTGTCCGTCGGCTGTCTCGGCGACGCAGGGAATCTTTCGATGACCGCACTGCGCATCTGCTGCCACATAAGGCGGATACGGCCGGCGTAGGGGGACCGCTCGCGCCGCGGCAGCATAAGATTCATCCGGCTTGCGAACGGGTCCTGATCGCGCACGTCATAACCGGCAGCGCGCATGGTGTTCACGATATCATCGGCAATGCGGTCGCGGCCGATGTTGCGGAAAGCGCCGGCGAGCCGCCCGGCGATCTTGCTGTGGCCGCGTTCGAGAAGGCGGCTCAGCAGTTCAGACGCATCGCGGATGGTCGCAAGTGCCGCACGCACGTCCGTAGGATTGTGCTCGAATAGCGAGGGGGAGATGGCAATCAGCGCGGCGGGCAATGAGAACAGCCGTAGCCCGTCTCTCTCCTCGATATCCTTCTCCTCGGGGACGGCAGCGCGAACATCTAACAGCGAGGTTCCGTAGGGCAGCGCGGTGGCCTTGTTGCCGCCTCCGGGAGAGCGCACCCCAAGCTGGGGCGGCACTGCGTGGTTGCCGGTATGCAGAGACAGGGAGTGCTCCGGTGAAAGACACCAGTCGCTGCCAAAGCGTTGTCTCAGATAAGCGGCGCAAAAGGCCCAGAAGGAGGCATACCAGGCTGTGCCCTCACCGGCTGCGTTATCGGGTCGCGCCGCTATGTACCAGCCCTTCATGACTTCTTGCAGGAAGCCGTTCTTGAGCAGGCGCTCCCGGTGCGCCCGTGAAAGATCGGCGGCGCGGATCGCGACGATGCCCCGGTCCTGAAGTTTCCTCAGAGCGTCAAGGGATTCGGCGAGTTTTTTCTGCGGCGGTGCCATAAGATTGCTCTATCGTTAGGTTGTCCTAACGCACGGTCATTAGGTTTTCGCGCTGCGCTCTCATTAGGTTATTATGTTGTACCAATTTCAGGTTATTGTGTCGATAAGCACTTAGGTTTTTATGCAGGCAGGTTTGATAATGCGCGATCAAGTCGCACAGAATGAGCCGTTCGCTGAAGGGGCCGGCTTGGCCTCAGCGCCGTAACCCCCCGCAAGATCAGATAATCTCGAAGGCGGATGAGACCTCTGGAAGGCGCGCGCGATCCCACCAGATAGAAGGAATGGGCGAACCGCTACCGTAGATTTTTCGCCGGGATCAACTAAGGGCTTCGTGTTGGCTCATTCTGCTCAACCGAGCTGACCACCAATCCGTGCGGATTCTGCTGAGTTCTCTCGACGTGATGGAGAGTGATGCGATACTGATATGGCTTCCGCTCGGTTTCAGTCCGGCCGACAAATCCCAAACCTTGTTCAAAACGTTCAAGCCGGTCAACCGCTGCGCTCACCACAGAACCGACGGCTGTTCCAATCGTTCAAAACGTTTTGGGGATTAAAGAACCGGAGCGGGGACTTGCAGGTTTTGACCATTCTCAAAACGTCGAAAGGCATGCAGCAATATTACAGAGGTTGCTCTAGCTCGCCTGGGCTAGGGACTCTTGGTTTTGTATAACAATTTTTGGATCGGCGCTTTCCTTGGGAATGGGAAGCGACTGTTCCTTGAGCAATTCGAGATGTTCCTCCATTCCCCACTTGGCTTGATAAAGGCAGTCTTCGATAGAGTGGCCGATTCCAGTGAATCCTTCGAGATCGGGCGAGTAAAACCCAAAAAACGTTGGATCATCTGTCGCTTCGATAACCAAAGAATATTTGAGATCAATCACGGCATCTCTCCTTATTTTCCCTTCAGACCCGCAGCCTTAAGGATAGCACCGCAAGTTCCTGTGGGGATCTCCTTGGCTCCATGATAGTCAAGCCGAATCAGTCTGTCCACACCAGATTTGGCATAGTAGCGAATTGAGCCCTTTTCTCGGATAAGCCGAAAACCGTTTTGCTCCAGCAATCGTACAAGCTCGTTAAATCTCAACGTCGCCTCCGAACCGGCGCAAATACTACCAAAGGAGGGAGGGAAATGAAAAGTCACTTAAAAGCGGTCCTGGTTCGAAGGTTCAAAGTTTTAGAACGGGGATCGTTTAGACTCGGAAATCGTTCGAAAGGTGATGAACGCGCACAGCGGATCAGCGCGAAAGTGCCTAAAACAGCATTCAGTTTCGCAACTCATGGGTGAACGGATTGCGTAAACCAATCACTCGGTAATTCTCTTCCCATGCCCTGTTTTTTAGCAAGTTCGTAAACCTTGGCTCCCACAGCCGCAAACTGGACACCTAATCCCAGATTGTTTATGAAGCAGGTAATTTCGCTATCGTTCGCCCTGCGTCTGGATTTGCCGCCGATAACATCGCTCAGCTCAGGAACTTGCCACCAGCTTTTACCGGCGTGTTTTTCGAGTCCTCTAAATCCCGTGCTTATTTCCGGTATGTCCTCTTCCTTGCCCAATACATAATGATCGGGTTCAGCCATTCGGGTATTGATTGCCACGATGTCACAACTTGCCAAGCTTTCGGCGTCAAGTTCAGACTGTCTAACGCAGGTAATATGAACTCCTGGATTCAAATGCGATTTCTTGATGACGGGGTTTAGGGCATTTGTGGCTGCCATGATCACATCGGCATTCTCCGCCGCCTGTGCAGAACTATCGGCGGCCGAGACTTCCGTTTCTAACAGTTTCTCCATTTCCCCGGCAAATCTTATGCGGTTGTCCCTGGTGGGGCTGAAGACGATGATTTTTTTGATGTTTCTAACTCTGGTGATCGCCATGAGCTGAGCGGCCGCTTGCCAGCCGGAACCAAGCATCCCGACTGTTTCGGCATTCTCACGAGAAAGGAATTTGGCTCCGAGCCCGTTGGTGGCGCCGACGCGCATTCTTTGAATGACCCCGTCCGGCATCATGGCGATGAGTTCTCCCGTTTCGATTTGAAACAACAAAACGAGCCCTACCCACTCTCCCGTTCCAGCGGCGGGAATTTTTACTCTGCGGGGTTCGCCATCGATTGTCGGCCAGTTGATGACATCGGAGTTGATGCGCAGCGCCGTTATCCCAAATTGTGGAATCGCGCCGCTCATGGTTTTGAATCCGTGAATCACTTCCGGCCTGGACGTAGGCACCAGCATATCCGCTCTGGGAATATTGACGGCACGGTTTTCCGCCAGCGCATGATAAGTTTGCTCAAGGATCTCTATGCAGGAGCCCATATCGAGAACATGTTCAACATCTTCATTAGTGAGGAGCAACATCTTGGTCTTTTTCCTCTCAGTCCGGGGTGTTGTGCCCTCACGGCACCTTGACGTTATATTTCGCCGCAAGTTTTTGAAAAAACCCCTCATGGATGAGTTCGTCAACGGGCTTCATAGAGACGAATTTTTCCGGAGCTATCCCTCCTCCCTTCGAATCGGGAGCGGTTACGCCAAAATCACGAACATTGGCCAGTCCCTTCAAATCCGGTACGAGATCGGGGACAAAAGCCTTTCTGAAATACGTAAAGCTTTCCTCCAGAATCCTTGAATCCGTTGTCCTCAGATATCGTTTCCACATTTCTTTTGCTTCTTGAGGATGAGTTAAAGAATAATAATTCCCCTCGGCGACGGCCTTAAGGACAGACTTTGCCATGGTTAGGTTGTTTCCCAGCCAGGAATGCCGGGCGGCCAATACCACTTGTGCCCAAGGAACGCTATCGTCGAGCAAATTCACGCTGATTTTATATCCCTTGTCTTGCAGGCGGAGTTGGTAGGGAGGCGGTAACCCGACAAGGTCCACGGCCCCGGTCGAAAAGGCGGCAACGCGGCTGCTCATATCGCCCGATGCGATGAACGTAACCTTTTTTGCATCGATGCCTTTTTCCTTAAAAAGCGCGAGAAGGCTGGTGTGAGACCCAGAACCGACTCGACTGATGGACGCTCTTTTCCCTTCGATATCTTTTAGCGTTTTTAATCCCGGACCAAGAAAAATATAGTAGGGAAGGATATTCTCCGTGGCCCCGAAAATACTTACGTCTCCGCCTCTTGCTTGCAGGGCCATCGGCGAGGTCGCCTGCGCCAAAAGCACCGTGACCTCACCGCTCAGCAAACTTGCCGTGATCACTGAACTGCCGGAAATATAGACTATTTTCCCCTGGGAAATTCCGTACCGTTCAAAGAACTGCTTTTGACTCGCCATCCATAAACCAGTGAATCCGGCGGGATCGATAGCACTGTATGCAAAATCGATTTTCTCCTCGGCTTCGATGCTTTTGGTATTCATCGCAAACACTAGCAGTAAGCCGGTCAACACATAAGCGATTTGCTTCACTTTGAATATTCCTCCTTGAAAAATGGCTGCCACAGTCTTGTGCACCTTAGCACAAAGTTATCCGAGTTCTACAGGTTATTGCGACGAAAACGTCGAGACCTCGATTGAGCGAGGTCATGCCTTTCAACCAACGCTTTTGACAGGGGAATGTGAAAGAGCGCAATTTTTTTCCGGGAATTCGGCCGGCGTGATAACGCCCTTTTTTTCGATGAGCAACTTAGCCAGCGCGTCGGTTTGGGCAATGCTGGAAACAATCGGGGAAGCGACAATAACCAGCGCAATGACGCGACGGGCCGCAGCGAGGCTCATTGGTCGCCCCGACCTTGCAAGCCCGAGTTCACCCATCTGCAAAGCGGCCCTCAGGAACGTTGGCGCACGATGTGCAGGACAATCCGGGGGACCCCGCTCAAGCGAAGAACACCGAGTTTGAAGACCGACATTCCAGCATAGTGGAGCTGCAAAAAAAATCTCGCAGATCTTGGGGATCGAACTGCAACCGATTCATCATCGGGCGTTATTGGTAAGCGAGCGACAGGACCTGCTGGGAGTTCTCAACAGCGAACGGTTTTGCCGCCAAGCGCCTGGGGGAATTTATGCCAAGCTGCTGGATGAAGCAAAGTATCTGTGCCGGGAGCGCACGATGTACCGGATCTTGGCCTTGGCGAAATGATCCTCGACAAAATATATGGCGAAGTTCCGGAAAAGATCCAAAGCGCCGTCGAGATGTTCAGGCGAGTGGCCGTCACCTCTTGAACCCAATCAATGACGTTCTCGATTTGTCTAAGATCGAAGCCTGTCGTTCGAGACATACTCCATGCAGGAAGTGGTTCAGGCAGTCTCTACCGCGATGCAGCCCCTTGCGGCGGCAAAAACTATCGCACCGAAAGGCGAGCGCGCCGATTTGGCACGACGACGCTCGCCTCTACGAAAGCTGCGATAACGCGATTAATCTTTCGGCTGGGAAACGAAACGCAGATACGGTTTGACGGTTTTAAAGCCCTGAGGATACTTCTTCTTGGCGTCGTCGTCGGAAAGCGACGTGGGGATGATGACATCCTGACCCGGTTTCCAGTTGACCGGCGTCGCCACCGAATGCTTGGCGGTAATCTGAATCGAATCGACCAGGCGCAGCACTTCGTCGAAGTTGCGCCCGCTGCTCATCGGATAGATGAGCATCGCTTTGACCTTCTTGTCCGGCCCGATGACAAACACCGAACGGATCGTCTGATTGTCCGCCGCGGTGCGCTTGCCGGGCACTTCCTCGGCCGGAAGCATGTCGTAGAGCTTGGCCACTTTCAGATCCGCGTCGCCGATGATCGGGTAGGTTGGCGCGTTTCCCGTGGCATCCTTGATGTCCTTGGACCAGCCGGAATGATCGCTCACCGGGTCGGCGCTGAGTCCGATGATTTTGCAGTTGCGTTTGTCGAACTCGGGCTTCAGGCCGGCCATGTAGCCAAGCTCGGTCGTGCAGACCGGCGTGAAATCCTTCGGATGCGAGAATAAAATCGCATAGCCATTGCCGATCCATTGATGAAAGTCGATTTTGCCTTCAGTCGTATCCGCCGTAAAGTTCGGCGCCACGTCGTTAATACGCACAGCCATAAGTCACTCCTCCTCCTGATTTTATAAATTGATCAACAATCGCTAACTCCAATCGAGTCCGCGGTCAAGCCTCGAATCACGCTTTTTCCGAGTTTAACCATCGGCGATGCGCCGCTGAGGGAATTCTGACGCGCGCGGCCGGTTGATCGCCGTGCCCTTGTCCCAACTCCGATAGGCACTTTCCAGGGCATCGATGCAGGTCTTGATCGAAAGAAACGATTCAATTTCTTCGTTGCTCAGGATAATCATCCCGGTGGCATATCAATGCGCCGGCGCATCGTCGAGATTGCGTGCCGACGCTTAAGTATTTCTTGACTCTCATGGTCGGCTTCGCCTAGGTTGAAACAAGGAGGAATGGCCATGGCCAAGAAAACCGTTGCATTGCTTCATCCTGGCAATATGGGCGTCACCATCGGCGCGGCCGCCGCCGCAAGCGGCGCGCGGGTTTTGTGGGCGTCGAGCGGTCGCGGTCAGGCCTCGCGCAAACGCGCCGAACAAGCCGGATTGCTTGACGCCGGCACGCTCACCGGTGCGGTGCGCCAATGTGACATCATCCTGTCGGTCTGCCCGCCCCATGCCGCCGTCGAGGTCGCCCGCGCGGTGGCGGCGGAGAATTTCACCGGGATTTACCTCGACGCCAACGCGGTGTCGCGCGCCACCGCGGAAGAAATCGGCACCATCATCAGCGCCGCCGGCGCCAGCTTCGTCGACGGCGGCATCATCGGTTCACCGGTCAAGCAAGCCGGCACGACCCGTCTCTATTTATCCGGCGCGCGCGCCGCAGAGATCGCCGAGCTTTTCCAAGGCAGCATGCTCGACGCCCGGCCCATCGGCGCCGTGCCGGGGCAAGCGTCGGCATTAAAAGTCGCCTATGCCGCCTGGACCAAAGGCACCGACGCTCTGGTGCTGGCGATCCGCGCCTTCGCAACCCATGAAGGCGTCGATCATGCGCTGCTCGAACAGTGGTCGATTTCGCAACCCGCGCTGGCAAAAAAATGCGACCGCGCCGCCGCTGTGGCCGTTCCCAAGATGTGGCGCTATGTCGGTGAAATGAAGGAGATCGCCGAGGCCTTCGAGAGCGCCGGTTTACCGGGCGGTTTTCACAACGCCGCGGCTGAGCTCTGTGAACGATTGGCCGATTTCAAAGATCAAACCGAGCCGGGGCCCACCCTGGCCGCCGTCGTCAACGTCTTGGCCAACGGCGCCCCGGACCGAACCAGATCGACCGCTCTACTCGGTCGAAAATAGCAAAAACTGTTCATAGCATTGTCCCGCCGCAACACCTTACCCAAAAAGTGTTGCACTTCGTTTGTCAATTTAAGGAATTCAGGCGATGTCTGTTTTCAGACCGACATCGAACCTGGATGCCCGCGGGAGTTTATCCTGAGTCCTGCGAAGGACCGGCATGACAAGCTTTCGCTTCGCCTCAAAGCAAGAAATTTCAACCTTCCCCGAGAGAGACATTAATTTTCGACAAATTGTTCCCGAAAGGGAGAGCAAGTCCCCGGACAATCTCCCCCTCGGCGGCAAAAAATCGTTCCGGCAAAAGGGCTAAATTACGTCGATTTACCCGATCGACATGATTTGGGAGGCTTTGACATCCATCGATGTCTCTTATAACTACAGTCCATGCGATGGTGCTAACTAAACGACTTCGAGAGGTCGAAGTTCCATCGTGGGTTCAACTCGATGCTTATGGAAAACCTCGGTTACATTCTTTCGGAAGTCCCCATCTTTGTTTTGATCGTATGGTTCGCCGTCAAGCTAGTGCAGTATCGCCGATACCGCAGGAACCAACCGATTTTTTCCGATGAGGATCGCCAGTTGCTCCGTCGCAGCGTCAAGCCAAATTTTGCCTCGCCGGTGTTTCGATTGAGAATCGTGCGCGCCATTCTTGCGGTCACGGCGGCAATTTACGTCGAATTTCTTATTCTCGCCCCTTTCGGCGCCGGCATTTTAACCGGCGTGCTGCTCTTGACCAGTGCGGTGATAGTGCGCCAGATCATAATGTTCGATGCTTGAGTGTTTATCGGGGCATGCGAGTTTTTCTTGCGTCGAAGGGAAATCTTTTGATAAAAGAGCTGAAATATTGCAAAAGCCAACACATTATTGATCGTCCCGTTTGCCTGCCGCACTCCTGCGCATTCTAATTATTGCACCAGCTCTTGCGCTCAACCTGAGCTGCGCCCAGACGGTGGTCCGGCCGATCGCGCGCAGTGCCGATAAAAATCTGTCCCCGCCGGCGCGCGTCCTGATCTACGATTTCGCGTTTAACGTCTCTAACCTGAGCGAATACCAGGGCATCCTGCGCCAGCAGCCGTCGATCAGAAATCCGCAAGAGCGTCAGCGCCAACTCGGCAAGGCGGTGAGTGAAACCGTCGCGGTCAACCTGACCGACCGGCTACGGCGCATGGGTTTTACAGTAGAGCGTGCAACAAGAAGGACCTTGCCGAAAAACGCGATCTGGTCATCGATGAAGGCAGTCCGTTGCGCCGACTGGCGGTCGGGTTCGGGTCGGGCGCCGCCAAGCTCGAAACCCGAGTGCATGTTTTCGGCGCCGGTGAGCGAAATAAACTGCTGGAGTTTGCCACCCCCGCCGATAGCGGCCGGCTCCCGGGCGCGGCCGTGACGTTACCGGTCGGTGCGGCGCTTCCCACCGGTCTGAGCCTCGGCGTCGCGGCCGGCAGCGCAGTTGCGAATGGCTTCAACGAAACTTTTTCCAACGTCAATCAAATGGCCGTCGCGAGCGCCGAACAGACGATCCGCTATTTGACTGAATTTTTTGCCCGACAAGGCTGGATCCGTCCGGCCACGGTTTACAAACCAGCCCCTCGTTCGTAAAAAAGTCTGCCGGCCCGGAAAGAGTATCCTTGATCGTGGGGCGAGTCTTTCGGCTCACGCTTTCACTTGCACCGTGATTTCGGTTTCCACCGGCGAGTCCTGGCTGAGCGATGCCACGCCCACCGCCGCGCGGGTGTGCTCGCCGCGTTCACCCCAGAGCTGCACCAGCAAATCCGACTCGCCGTTCACGACTTTCGGCATATCGATAAAGCCCGGCGCCACATTGACATAGCCAAGCACTTTGACGATGCGCTCGACCTTGTCGAGATCGCCGAGCGCCGCTTTCATGATCGCGAGATGATTGAGCGCGCAATTTCGCGCCGCGTCGTAGGCCTGTTCCAGCGTCACGCCATCACCCACTTTGCCGCGATACTTGAGCACGCCGTTGATGCGCCCGATGTTGCCGCCGATGAATAATAAGTTGCCGACGCGGACGTAGCCGATGTAGGCGGCGGCCGGCACGGGGACAGCGGGCAAATCGCAACCGAGCTGCTTTAGCTTATTCTCGATTTCCATAGCGTTCTCCTTGAGCTGTTAGAATTCCGCCGAGCGCCGACTTTATTGGACTATTCCGCAGCGATGCAAGCCGGCCATTGCTGACCAGTGATTCAGTGAGCTAAAGATCGCTCCCTTCGTTCGAGACGACCGACCCGATACTTTGTTGGCATTCCGAGCGGAAGCGAGGCATCTTTTCCTGCGGTACGATTCGTGGCCAACTGTAACGGAACCACGACCTCTAAGCGCACACTCGAAGCGATTAAGGCAACCCCACCCGCCGCCGCCAAAGCGGATCCGACGGCTTTTATCGATGCCAGTTTCGTCGATCAACTGCTCAAGGAGGTTTATTTTCGTTAGACCCGGGCCACTTTCAAACAAGTTTACTAAACCGTTGATCGGTTCGACAAGATGGCTTGAGTTTAAAAATGTTTTTCGCGCCGTAAACTTTCCGCAACCGCCGTCGTCCAATCAATCAAGATTCCACACCCTAGAGGAGGGTTTATGAACCGAATTCGTAGGTTTATCTTAGGCGGCGCAGTCTTAGCCTTGGCGGCGGGGCCGATAACCGTGGCTTTGGTGAGAGCCCAGGACGGCAGCGCCGGGCCGGCCAAGCGGCCGTTCGCGCGTGGCGAGCGGATACGCAGCGGATTTGCCGGCGCGCCGCTTATCAGCATCGCGCTCAGACACAAGGACGAGCTCAGCTTGACAGAGGATCAAGTCGCCAACCTGGAGAAAATCAAAGAACAATATCAAAGCCAGGTTGCGCCCATGCACCAGCAACTCACGGCCAACGAGAAGGAAATTGCTGCGCTGACGCAGCAATCGCCGGCCAACTTGATCCAGATCAAGATCAAGATCCAGGAGAGTGAGAAATACCGCTCCGAGCTTCGCTATCTGCGCATCGAAGCGCTTGAGAACGGCAAATCGATATTGACGACGGCCCAACAGGATCAGCTAAAACCTCTCCTCCGGTCACCGCGGGGCCATTTCCGCGGCCCGCAGGAACAGCCTTCCTAGATATGCCGCGGCGATCGCTCCAAAGGCCCGGCTCTAAAGTTAGATCCGGGCCTTTTTTTGGATGTGGGCGCATAGCTAAGATCCTTATCGGCAAGCTGGAAACCGGCGCAAAATGACGTAAAATTATTTGTCGAAGGTTGAGCTAATGCCGACTGCAACGATATCCGCTTTGATATTCGATTTGGACGGCTTGCTCGCCGACACTGAGCGCCTGCACTGCCAAGCCTACCAGATGGCATTGTCGGAGAGCGGCGTGCAGTTAGGCGAGGCCGACTATGCTGATCACTGGGTGCGCTCAGGCAAGGGCATTGCGGACTGGGTGGCCATGCATAACCTGGCGCTGGACCCCCATGCTCTCCGCCTGCGCAAGGCGCAGCACTATCTCGACCTGCTCGCGTCCTCCTTACGGCCCATGGAAGGCGCCTTGGAAATTCTTGCCGCGTTCCACGGCCGCATCAAAATCGCCCTGGCATCCTCATCCTATCGGGACGCCGTCGACGGTGTTCTAGGCGGGCTCGAGATCGAGCATTATTTCGAGGCGATCGTCAGCGGTCTCGACGTTCAACAGGTTAAACCGGCCCCGGAGATATTTCTCAAAGCGGCGCGGGATCTCGCCGTCGAGCCGGCGCAATGCCTGGTCTTGGAAGACGCCGAAAAAGGCGTCATAGCGGCGCACCGCGCCGGCATGCGCTGTATCGCCGTGCCCAATGACTACACGCGGCAACATGATTTCTCCAGGGCGACAAAAGTCTGTTTATCCCTGAAGGAAATCACTCCGGACTTGCTGCGACGGCTGGACACCGACTGGCGATAAGAGAGAATCCATAAGCAGACCTTGGAGTGATCCGGATTTGCAAAAAGTACTATCATGGCGGTCCTTATCCTGATCCCCCACTCTATCGTGCCGGCGCCAAGGTCGATCAACGATTCGGACTGGTCGAGCCGCCGTAACGGGAACGCCCTTGCAGTCGCCAACGCCCTGACGTAGTTTTAACCCACGTAAATCAACGACAAGGAGTTCATAGCAGCCATGGCTTCCACCGAGCTTATCGTCGATGTCCATCACCATTACATGCCCGCGACGCTCTTCGACCGCCTCGCCGCCCAGGCCGGTGGCAAACGGATCGTCACCAACGAGATCAGCCTGACCCTCAATCCGTCGCGCAAAGACCTTGAAGCGCATATCAAGTGCATGGACGAGGCCGGCATCACCGTTTCCATTTTGACCGACCAGGTCCAGGTGATGGGCGCCGAGGTTGCCAAGGCCCTCAACGACGGCATTGCCGAGGTGGAAAAGAAAAATCCGACCCGCTTTCGCGGCTGCATTCATTTGCCGGTGCACGAGCCCGAAGCGGCCAAGCGCGAGCTCGAACGCGGCATCAATGAATTGGGACTTCGCGCCGTGGCGATGCTCGCCTGCCACCTCGAAATCCAGCTCGACAACCCGATCATGAATCCGCTTTTCGAGATCATCCAGAAGCACAACTTGCCCATCGTGCTCCATCCGCAATCGAAACCCACCGGCTCGGAAACGACCTATAATCTCGACCGCTGCGTGTTTCGCCCGCTGGAAACCACCCAGGCCATCGTGCGCGTCATGAACAGCGTGTTGCCGCGTTATCCTGAGCTGCGCTTTATCATGCCCCATCTCGGCGGCGGCACCTCGGCGCTCAAGGGTCGCATGATGGCCTTTTTCGAAACCGAAGATGCCGATGTGCCGAGCGAAATGCGCGGTTACCTGAAGACCCAAAACGAACAGAAAAAATTCGGCCTTACGGAGAGATTCGAAAAGCTCTTTCAGCGCCTTTACTTCGATACCGCGGGCACCGGCGCCTGGCTGCCGGCGATGGCGGCGGCGTTTAACATCACCACTCCGGATCGGATCATGTTTGGCAGCGACTATCCACTGGAATGCAAGACCGCGGCGAATTTGATCGAATCGCTTAACATGTTGCGCCAGGCACCCTGCTCCGACGCTGACAAGACGGCCATGCTCGGCAAAACCGCCGCCGGGTTATTCAAGCTCTAAATACCCTCAAGAAACCCGCCACGATGAAAATCTACCTGTCGGCCCTGGCCGCCATCTTGTTGAGCGCAGCCGTCGCGTTGACGGCGCACGGCGCCCAGCCGGACCGCGCCCGCTTGGATCAAATCCAGAAGACCCTCAGCGGCGTCGTGCCGAGGGTCTTGTGCTTGGATGAAAATTTCACCACCGGCGCGCAGCCGACCGGCGACGCCTACGTCAAAGCAGCCGCGAGCGGCTTTCGCGCGGTCTTGAGCTTGCGGACCGGGAGCGAAGGCATCGACCTGGCGCGCGAGCGCGCCCGAGTGGAAAGCACCAAGATGCGCTTCTTCAATATTCCAGTGAACTCCGCGGCACCCCGCCGGGAACAAGCCGACGAGTTTCTGCGCTTGACCCGCGATCCGGCCAACCATCCGATGTTGATCAATTGCGCCAGCGCCAACCGCGTCGGCGCTTTCATGATGATTTTGCGGGTCGTCGAGCAAGGCTGGAGCCAGGAAAAGGCGCTGGAGGAAGCTAAACGCATCGGTTTGAGCAGCGCGGCGCTCAAACAGTTCGCGCTAAATTACATCGCCGGTCGAAAATCGCCGCGCCGATGAAATCCAAGAAAAGTCTCCGCCGCATCCGGTGGTCGCGAAACTACAATCCCGCACCCGGCTTGAAGTGAACCAGGCGATTCCATGTTTAGCCGCTGCCGCGCTGATCCTGGTGCCCGCCGGGGCTCTGCGCGCGCAGCAAAGCCAAGTACCGTTCGGACAACAATTTTTTCCGCGGGACAAGATCGTTGCGCCGATTGTGCTGTGCATCGACGACAAACCCAACGGCGGCGGCCAGCCCTCGGCCCGAGCTTACGCCAAGGCTGCAGCCAATGGCTTTCGCTCGGTCTTGACGCTGCGCTCTGCTGCCGACGGCGTCAATCCCCTCACCGAGCGCTTCATGGTCGAACAGAATCAGCTGCGCTATTTCAACATTCCCGCCACGACTCAATTGCCCAGCCGCGAGCCGGTCGATGAGTTTCTCCGTCTGGCGCGCGACCAAGCCAATCAGCCGATGCTGATCAATTGCGCCTTCGCCGAGCGCGTCGCTCCTTTCATGATGATCTTTCGGATCGTCGAACAGGGATGGACCCGGGAAAAGGCGCTCAAAGAAGCGACGGCAAGCGGTTTGAAAGCCGCGCCGCTGAAAAGATTCGCAGCGTCCTATTTATCGCGTCGCCAGCCGAAACCGGACGCCGCTGCTCCGACGACGGCAAATAAACCCATTAAAGATAAAAAATAGAGGCCGCTAAGCGCCCAGCGCAGCCACGCAGCGCTCGACGAGCCTGGCCGGATCGCTTTCGAAGATTATTTTTCCTGCTGTAGGTTTATTGCAGAACTCGGCGATCGTGCGGACATGGTCGGCGATGCCGCCGCTGCCTTCGATCACGCCGATGATTTTTCCCTCGTCGTAAGCGATGGTGAATTCGTTGAGCGTGCCGGTGGCGCCGCCGAAGATCAGCACGATATCCGCCGAACGGACGTTGATGACATTGCGTCCTTTGTAGCCGAAGCCGGTGTAGATGATCACATCGGCGCCCTCCTCGGGCAGACCGTAGCGCGCCACATGCTCTCGGCGATTCTCGGCCGGCGACACGCCAAGGGCGAAGCCGCCGTTTTTGCGAAACGCCCTGGCGACCAGATCCGGCAATCCGGTGGTCGCCCCGGTCATTAGAAAACAGTCGTGCCGGGCGATCGCCGCGCCGAGTTGCTCGGCAAGGGTCTGGACTCGGGCCGCTTCGGCCGCCGTCAGTGCGTCGTTGGCCGACGCGCCCATCACGCCGACAATCGGTTTGCGCAAGGATCGAACGGCCATAGCTCCCAGACGCTCTGAAAATCAGAGCGCCACCCCGGTAATTTCGCTCTAGATGACTTTTTCTTGCTTCAATGCTTCGATCGCCGCGCGATCGTAGCCAAGCTCGCCCAGGATCGCTTGGTTATTCTCTCCCAATGAAGGTATGCGATCGTAGCGCGCTTCGCTGCCGGACATCTTGAGCGCGTTGGCGATGACCGGCACTTTGCCCACCGGCGATTCGGCTTCCCGGATCAGTTTGCGCGCCGCCACCTGCGGATGGGCCAGCACCTGCGCGATGCCGCGCACGATGCCGTGCGGCAGCCCGGCTTTCTTGAGCTGGTCGAGCCAATGGGTGTGATCCTTTTCGAGAAAAATATTTTCAATGGTCGCTTCCAAGAGTCCGCGGTTCTTGCGCCGCCCTTCCACCGTGCCGAAGCGCGGATCTTGAAGAAGCTCGGGCTTCTCGATGACCCTTTTGCAAAAGACTTCCCAATCTGACGCGCTGGCCACGGCGAGATTCACATACTCACCGTCGCTGGCAAGATAAGGCCCGTAGGGGGTCACATAGTGATGGCGCATGCCGACCCGCGCCGGCTCCTCGCCGGCGTGCCAATAATGATGCGGAAAGTAACCGAGCCACGAGACGATCGAATCGAGCATAGAGACGTCGATCAATTGTCCCTGCCCGGTTCTTTCCCTTTGATAAAGCGCCAGGAGAATGCCGATGGCCGCATACATGCCGGAGGCAATATCGGCGATGGCGATGCCGGCACGCGCCGGTTTGTCGGGATAGCCGGTGGTGGCGATGATGCCGCCCTCGCCTTGAATCAGCAAATCGTAGGCTTTCACATCGCGGTAGGGACCGTCCTGACCGTAACCGGAAAGAGAGCAATAAATCAGCCGCGGATTGAGCTCGCTCAACTTCTCGTAACCGAGCCCTAATCGCCCGGCCACGCCGGGGGCGTAGTTTTCGAAAAAAATATCCGATCGCTTCGCCAGCTCCTGGAGAATATCCCGGCCTTTCGCTTTTTTCACGTCGATGGTCAAGCTGCGCTTGTTCCGGTTGAGCCAAACGTAACCGGACGAGAGCCCTTTCACCACCGAATCCCACGAGCGAATCACGTCGCCCACGCCGGGGCGTTCGACTTTAATCACCTCCGCGCCCATGTCGGCGAGGAGACAAGTTGCAAACGGTCCCGACAACACTTGCTCGAAAGCTAATATTTTAACGCCATCCAACGCGCGCGAAGGCTTTAAATTACTCGCCACACTCACCTCTTCTCTCGGTTCCGACGATTTGAACGGCTTGAACTTTTTGAACGATTTGAACGGGAGTTATTTTTTGTCATCTTTGATCTCGGGAAATAAATCCGCCTTCGGCGCATGGGCTTTTTTCCACACCATCACGCTGCGGGCATAATCGATGACCACCTTGCCCTCTTGCTGGACGCCGCGCGTGCGCACCTTAATGATGCCCCACTGCGGCTTCGACTTGGACTCGCGCCTTTCCAGCACCTCGGATTCCGAATAGAGCGTATCGCCGGCAAACAGCGGATTGGGCAGCTTAATCCCGTCCCAGCCCAAGGCAAAGCCGTTTTCGCTCACGTCCGCCACGCCCATGCCGGCGACAATCGCCAGCGTCAAGGCGCTGTTGATCAAACATTTGCCGAACTCGGTGCGTTTGCCATATTCGTTGTTGAAATGAATTTGGTTGGTGTTGTTAGTCAGCAAAGTAAACCAGATGTTATCCGCTTCGGTAACGGTGCGTCCTAACCGGCAACGATACACATCGCCGACCTCGAAGTCTTCAAAGAACCGGCCTTCCCAGCCTGGCTTAACGGCCATAAATCTCCTCCTCTTTTGGCGCTGAAAGCATTACGCTATAGTTCAGCGGAGCGCTGAAGCATTCTGCTTTCGGGCTGCTCAAAAAGATCTCGGAGGCGAGGCGCGCGAAGTAGCGACGAGCTGAAGCGTACAGCGCTGGCACGTTGAAGCGCGGCGGACGAGCGTAACGAAGCCCAGGAGTCTTTTTCAGCAGCCTGATACGGCTAATTATAGGAGGAAACAATGGATTTCAACCTAACCGTCGAGCAGCAGCAGATCCGCGAAGAAATCAAAAAAGTCTGCAAGGAGTTTCCCGACGCCTACTGGCGCGGAATCGACAGCAAAAAAGAATATCCGGAAAGTTTCGTGCGAAAGCTGTCGGAACTCGGCTGGCTGGCGGCGTTGATCCCCGAACAATACGGCGGCACCGGGCTGGGCATCACCGAGGCCAGCATCATCCTCGAGGAGGTCAATCACTCCGGCGGCGTCGCCACGGCCTGCCACGCGCAGATGTACACCATGGGCACTTTGCTGCGCCACGGCAATGATGAGCAAAAAACCCGCTATTTGCCGAAAATCGCCACCGGTGAACTGCGCCTGCAAGCGTTCGGCGTCACCGAACCCAACGCCGGCTCGGAAAGCACGCGCATCCAGACCACCGCCACGCGCAAGGGCGACAAATACCTCATCAACGGCCAGAAGATTTTTATCTCGCGCGTGCTGCAGTCCGACCTCATGCTCTTGCTCGCGCGCACCACGCCTTACGATGAGCTGAAAGATAAAACCCGAGGCCTCTCGGTGTTCATCGTCGATCTGCGCCAAGCCAAAGGAAAACTGGAAGTTACGCCGCTCGATTTGATGATCAACCACCACACCAACGCGCTTTTTTTCGATAATGTTGAAGTACCGGTTGAAAACTTGATCGGCGAAGAAGGCCTGGGTTTCCGTTACATCATCGACGGTTGGAATGCCGAACGCATTCTGGTCGCCGCCGAAGCGATCGGTGACGGCCGTTGGTTTGTCGAGCGCGCCTCGAAGTACGCCGGCGAGCGCAACGTCTTCGGCAGACCCATCGGCGCCAACCAGGGGATACAGTTTCCCATCGCCAAAGCCTACGCCAACATCGAAGCCGCCGACCTGGTGCGTTTCCAGGCGGCGACGAAATTCGACCGCAACGAAAAATGCGGCGCCGAGGCGAACCTGGCAAAGTACCTGGCCTCCGAAGCGGCCTGGGAAGCGGCGAATGCCTGCCTCAATACCCACGGCGGCTACGGCTTCGCCGCCGAGTATGACGTGGAAAGAAAATTTCGGGAAACCCGTTTGCTCACCATCGCGCCGGTGAGCAACAATTTAGTTCTTGCCTATTTGGGCCAGCATGTTTTAGGGATGCCAAAATCTTATTGATGGTTTAGCGTCTTGAGTCGAGCGTTTGGGAGATCGTTCGAGTCCGCCAGCGTGAGACGCGAGACTCCCGACGCTGGACGCTGGCGCTGCCGTCTTGCCTTAGAACCAATCCATGTATTAAGTTAACCCTCCGTGACTTCGTTCGAGGTGCCCGAGGACTGCGTGGGCGAATTGTCAGCTCGGGGCGACATCACGTTGAGCCATGACAGATTGCAAGCTTTATTCACTTCTTGAAACCGCCGCAAGGAATTGGCCTGACGATGTCGCCATCGTACGAGGAGCCGAGCGTCTAACTTTTTTCCAGCTTAAAAGAGCCGCGGAACACCTCGCCGCTCAATTTTCACTTGCCTCCATAAGGGGGGGCGACAAAGTGGGGCTGCTGTGTCCCAATGGACCGGAATATGTAATCGGATCCTTCGCGCTGTTCTTGAGCGACGCCGTGGTGGTTCCGGTGTTTCCAGGCCTCAAGCGGCTCGAAATCGCGGCGCTCGACGCGGCATTGGGCCTCGACGCGATTTGCTATAGCCCCGAGTTCGAAGACTTGCTACCGCGCGAACTTGGTGAAAACGCCATCGCCGTCGACCTCAAGGAAATGGACGCGACGCTCCGGATCGGAAAGTCGGGCAAAGAACCCCTCAAAAACGATGACGGAGCGAGGCGTTTGCCGGACCCCGCACCGCTCATCCGCTTCACCTCCGGCACGACATCCCTCTCCAAGGGAGTGATCATTCCTCAAGCCGCCATGTCGGAGTATACGCGCCGGTTTATTCAAGCCTACGCGATCCAGCGGGGGGATTGCATTCTCGATCTACTCTCCATGGCGCATATTTTTTATCAGATCACCGCGGCCATGACCTGCGGCGCGAAGCTAGTCGTTGAAGACGCCACCAAGACCGACGCGGTCGGCGAGATCCTCCGGCGCGAGCGGGTGACCCACATCGAAGCGGCGCCGAGCTTCTATTCGATGGGCCGGACAACGACGGATTGGCGTGTCGAAGATTTTCGCCAGGTTCGCCACATCACCAGCTGCGGTGCACCGCTCGCGGACCCTGTCGCCGCCGAGTTTCGCGACCGCTTCAGCCGGGAAATCGTCCAGCGCTATGGCCTGACGGAAACCGGTCCGGTCCTGATCAATACCAACGAGGGCGCGCGCAAGCGCGGCTCATTGGGCGCTCCGGCTCCCGGCTGCGAGATTCGCTTGAGTTCAAACGGTGCGCAGTCGTCCGGCGATTTCGGTGAAATACAAGTTCGCTGCCCCGGGCTGTTCGCCGGCTATTTTTCTCCCTGGACCCCGCAAGCAGAAATATTAGACGACGGGTGGTTTTGCACCGGCGACATCGCCCGCAAAGATGCCGACGGCTATTACTGGATGACCGGCCGGACCAAGGCGATGATCAACGTCGGCGCTGTCAAGGTTTTTCCGAGCGAGCTCGAAGAGATTCTAGTTTCCCATGAGGCGATCAAAGAGGCCTATGTTTTCCCGGTCGACGACGCCCGGTTCGGTGAAGTTCCACACGCGAAAGTGATTTTGCAACGGGGCTCGGCGCGGACCGAACAGGAGCTGCTGCGTTACGCAAACCGAAAGCTTTCGGTGTTTAAGGCGCTGCGCGGAATCCAGGTCGTCGACCAGATCACCAAGACCCAGACTGGAAAGATCAAGCGTTATGAATCTGCTAAAAATAAATCGTGAAACGGCAAGGTTGGAGGAGCAGGTCGTGCAAACCATCGAGCGGGTCCTCGGCCAGGAATTTGACCCGCGGCAACGCCGTTTGGAGTTAAGTTCTTTGAAGATGCTGGAGCTGATCGTTGCGCTGGAGGACGAATTCAGCGTTCATATCTCCGAAGACGCGCCCCTCGTCCGGATCACGTCGTCGGTAACATCGATTGTAAAATACCTTCGTTCAGTGCTGCCTGAACGGGCATCGGATCCGACCGGGGCGAAGTGATTCGCACCTGTTCGCCGAAATGCTCACGGGCCATCGCGGCCAGGCGGCTCTGGTTGCGGACTTCCAACAGCCGACCGAGAAATCGTTTTTTCGCCAGGAATATGGCGATGGCATGGGCATCGCACGGATATCCGAGCGTCGTTACCGACGGCAGCGGTGCAAGCCTCCGGGCGAACAAGGTGTCCACTCGGTGACCGCTGCCGTAGTGAACAAAGTAACGGGTCTTCCCGTTCCACCGTCCCAGCATCGGCACCAGATCGAGCATCTCAGTGCTCACGCGCTTGGAGATCGACATACGCCAGCGATTGTACGGATGACGCGCGTTACGAATACCGTCACGATCCACGGCGATCTTGGTCTGCGGGCTGAACGCATGAACCAAGTCGACCTTAAGATGATGACCGGCAATGAGCGCGGCATAGCCGCCCGACGACACGCCCAGCGAAATAATTTTCTTCGGTTTCAAGCGCGCGATTTCCCGCTCCAGATAGGCGAGCAGGCTCGGCCAATCCCGGCGCTTGCGGTCCACCCCGTAGTGGTAAAACATATAATGCTTATCGCGCAGCAGTATGCGGGCGCATCCGAGCGTCTTGGTGGTCTCGAAGAACTGATAGACCGGGACATCGAGTGTTTGCGAGCCGCCGGCAAAGGCAATGATGAGGGTGCTGCTGTCTGAACCCGGTTCGGACAAAATCGGCAGGAACGCGTGTTTATTCTTATCCATGCCGATCCATCGGTGCATCGACATCAGGCCAAGGCGATCGCAACAAGCGACCAATTGCGCCAACCGGGGTCTGGTCCTTTTCCATCTCATGAAGGCCTCGACGTTTATCATGCGGGTTGATGTGACGCAAGAAAGACTCGCGCCACCGCGGTCCAACACCGCCGACCAATGCAGCGGCGAATTGCCAGCCAAAATCTAGCAAGCCAAGCGTTCGGCACCAAGACGATTCGCTTCGCAGCGCGGCTTGCGCCCGCAAATTGCGATGAATTCCTAGACCGCGGAAGGCGGGTGCAGGGAAGCCCTCTCCCGCTGCAAGTGCCTGATCAGCCACATGCCGAGAAAAAATAGCGCCGTGGAGCCCGCCGAGCCAATGACGAAGACACTGGCGATACCGCCCGCGTGGGCGATCAATCCGCCGATCGACGGCCCGAGAATGTTGCCCAGATCACCGGCCGCGTTGTAAACCCCCGAAGCCAGGCCGCGGCGCACGCGGTTTTCCGGAACGTCCTGCACCAATCCCACCGCATTGGCGACGATGACGATGGCACGCAACAAGCCGGAACAGACGTAGACGAAGAGGATTGCGCCGAAGCCGGTAAATAACGGGATTAACATCAAGATCCCCGATTGCAGCGGCAGTCCGAAGTAGGATAGCCCGCGATGGCCGAATTTGTTTACCACATGGCCGCTGATCGGCCGGGTCACAGCGTTACAGCCGGCATAGGCGGCGCGAACGATGCCGATCTGGGTGAGGCTCATGCCGACCCCAAGGCCGTAAAGGGAAATAAACACGCCGCCCATCTGGTGCAGCAGATTGAGAAACAGCGCAACGATAACCACGGTGGCGAGCTCGGGCTCCAAAAGCGCTTTGAGCGATTCCCCTGGCGTCAATTTTACGATGGGCTTGCCCTTCGCTCCTCCTTCGCTTGCGCCCCCCGGTCCGCGCAATAACCACACCAGACTCACGGACACCAAGGACAGAAACGCGCCTAGCTGAAACGTCAACGCATAACCCCAATGGTCGGCGATCAACCCGCCGAAAAAATTTCCCGTCGAATAGCCGATCGCCAAGCTGCCGACGTAGTAACCCATCGCGTGATTGCGGTTTTCGTCCGGCGCCAAGGAGTCGATGTAAAACGCCATATACAGGGTGGTCACCGCGCCGTAGGCGAACCCGTTGAGCCCTTGCACGATCGCGAAAGTCACGCTGTCGGTGGCAAAGCTGTAGAGAAAATTGGTCGCGCCCATGGCGAGGATGGCGATCGATACCAGCAGGCGCGCGCGCCCGTGCGTATAAGCCATGCCCATCGGCAGGCGCGATGTCAGCGCCAACATCGGCCCCAGCGAAATCAACGAGCCGATCAGCGCCACAGGCACGTGCAAATGATCCAGGTAAGGCGGGATCAACGTCGAAGCGGAGTTGCTCTGAATCGTCACCGCGACAATCGGCACCAGAAGCTTAACCGTGGTGAATTTCATATCCCACCAGTTATTATCGAAATCGGCAGGCGGTTCAACCGGAGCCGGTGAAGGATCGCGCCAAAGATTCGAGTTTACTCGCCAAGCGGAGCCGCGTGACTTAGGAAAAACCCGAGTGTCATTTCGAGCGCAGCGAGAAATCTTTTTCTTTTTAACCGAAATCTTGTGAGAGATTCTGTCGGGCGATCCTCTCGATAGGTTAGACATTTGCCGTGCCATGGGGTAATGAAACGGCGGAGGGGATTTTTGCTCATGAATTTGATTCGCTCATGGATGTTCGTGCCGGGCCACCGGCAAAGAATGATCGACAAAGCGCTCGGCCTCGACGCCGACGCCATCATGTTGGATATCGAAGACGGCGTGGCACCCAACGAGAAAGACGCCGCGCGCAAAAATATCGCCGAGTCGCTCGGCCGCGACAAGGCGCCCGGCACGCCGGCGCGCTACGTGCGCATCAACGCCATCGGTCATGCCCGCATGGATGCCGACCTCGAAGCCGTAGTGCGACCCGGATTGGATGGCTTGGTGTGCCCAAAAGTCGACACGCCGGAGGAAGTTCGCAAGGTCGACGCAATCCTCAAGGACAAGGAGCCGAAAAACGGCATCGCCAAGGGCAGTGTCAGGCTGTTGATTGCCGTTGAAAGTCCGAAAGGGCTGCTGAACGCGCCGGCGATCGCGACCGCTTCCTCGCGAATCGTCGGCATCATCTTCGGCGCCGAAGATTTCGGCCGGGAAATCGGTTTACCGACGGTGCGCGAAGGCGAAGCCCGCGATCTGATCTACGCCCGCTCGGCGATCGTCGTCGCCGCCGCGTCCGCCCATGTGCAACCGGTGGATGGTGTGTGGGTCGATTTGAACGACGGCCAGGGGCTTTTGAACTTTGCCAAACAGTCGCGCCAGTTAGGCTTCTCCGGCATGTCCTGCATCCATCCGTCGCAAGTCGACGCCATCAACAAGACTTTTAGCCCGACCACGGAAGAAATCGAGTATTGCCAAAAGGTCTTGCAGGCCTTCGAGGAAGCCAACGCCCGCGGCGACGGCTCCATCGCTTTCGGCGGCCAGTTGATCGACCGGCCGATCATCGAGCGCGCGCGCCGCACCATCGACATGGCGAAGTCCCTGGGCATGATCCGGTAACGATCGACAAATCCACAAAGAAGATTCTATACGCGGGCGCCAAAACCGGAGGCAAGATCACCTGGTATACCTCTCTTGCCGGCGCTTCTTATAAGCAATTGGCCGCGGCCTTCGAAGCCAAATATCCGGGTGTCAAGGTCGAGTCCTATCGCGCCACGCGCCAGGAGATGAGCGCGCGCATCCTGGCCGAGGCGCAAGCGCAGCGCTATATCGCCGACACCCTCGAAACCACCATCCCGCTATTGAAGCTCTTGAAAGAAAACAGCATGCTGGTCCCCTACTAATTCCCGACCCGGGCGAAATATCCGGACCCTATCAAAGAGAACGCCCCCAAGGGTCCGGTCTTCTGGGCCATCGACCGCGAATCCCATATCGGTCTTGCCTACAACAAGAATTCCATTCCCGCCAAGCTCACGCCGCAAAATTACCAAGGCCCACTCCGTCCCGAGCTCAAGGATAAAATTGCCTTCGCCGGCAGCGATACCGGAGTTACGGTTGTCGGTGCCCTGCTCAAATTCAAGGGCGAAGAATTCGTCAAGAAACTTAAAATGCAAAAACCGGCGGTTCACAATGTCTCAGGTCGCGCGCTGCTCGATGGGGTGATTTCCGGAGAGGTCGGCGTCTCGCCCGGCGCCTTTCGCAATCACGTCGAAGTCTCGTTGAAAGTCGGCGCGCCCATCGGATGGGTGCCGATGGACGTCGTGCCTACCAACTCAGGCTCCACCGCGGTATCGCTTAAAGCGCCTCATCCGCATGCGGCCTTGTTATTAGCCGATTTCATTCTCGGCGCCGGCGGGCAGAAAGTCCTCGAGCAATATGAATACGGGAATCCGACCAAAGACTACGGTTTCAAGCGCTGGTACCCCGAGCATGGGCTGGCGGCGGAACAGATCGACAAGCTCGAAGGCATGTGGCGCTCCACGCTGCGCGACTTGACCAAGCGATCGTTTTAATTTTCTTAATCGGTCCTCCCGCCAACCTTTATAAACCAGAGCGCCGATACTTCGGCGCTCTGGTTTTTTTTGCGCCGCGGGATATAAGATGAGGGAAATTCTTCACCCACGAGGTTTAAATGAACACCGGCTCCTATGTGAACGGCAAATGGTTTCATCCCCAATCCGCTCGTCTGGTGCGCAACCTCAATCCCGCCGACCCCGACGATGTGATCGCGGAGTTCCCGAGCGCGACGGTCGAGGATGTACAACGCGCCATAGACTCCGCCCAGTCGGCGTTTCGTGCCTGGAAGAAAACTCCCGGCCCGGAACGCGGTCGGGTCCTCTGGCGCGCCGCCGACATCTCCCGCCAACGCGCCGATGAAATTGCCCGCGCGCTCACGCGCGAGGAGGGCAAAATCCTCAAGGAAGCCAAAGGCGAGGTCATGAAAGGCATCTCCCTCTTGGAGTTTTATGCCGGCGAGGGCTTCCGCATGCACGGCAAGACGTTGCCCTCGGAAGCGCGCGATACCTTCACTTACACAGCGCGCCAACCTCTCGGCGTCGTCGGCCTGATCGCGCCGTGGAATTTCCCCTGGGCGATCCCGGTGTGGAAGTCCGCGCCGGCTCTGGTCGCGGGCAATTGCGTCATTTTCAAACCAGCGGAATTAACTCCCGCGACGGCGAGCTTGCTCACGGAAATATACCAAGAAGCCGGTCTGCCTCCCGGCGTGTTCAACATGCTGGTCGGCTCCGGTTCCGTCGTCGGTGAAGCGATGGTTCATTCGCCGGTGCTAAGAGCCATTTCTTTTACGGGCTCGAACGAAGTCGGCGGGGCGCTTTACGCCAAGGCCGCGCGGCGCGGCGCCAAAGTCACGTGCGAGATGGGCGGGAAAAACGCCGTCATCGTCATGGCCGACGCCGACCTCGACAAAGCCGCCGTCGCGATCCACGGCGGCGCCTTTGGCTCTACCGGCCAGCGCTGCACGGCGACTTCGCGCGTGATCGCATCGCCGTCGGTTCAAGACGCGCTGATCGACCGGCTCGTCGAAGCGGCAACGAAAATTAAAATTGGCGCCGGCCTCGATGACACCGTCGATATGGGACCCGCGGTGGATGAAAAACAATGGAAGACCGACTTGAACTACATCAATATCGGCCGGCAAGAAGGCGCCCGTCTGATTCTCGGCGGCAACAAGCCGGATCATCTCGCCAAAGGTTACTTCGTCGAACCGACCATTTTCGCCGACGTCGCGCCGACCATGCGGATTTTCAAGGAAGAGATTTTTGGCCCGGTGCTCTCGGTGACCACCGCTAAGAATCTCGACGAAGCCCTTACCTACGCCAATGGCGTAGAATATGGCCTGACGACGTCCATTTTCACCGAAAACATCGATACGATCATGCGCTTCGTCGATGAGGTCGAAACCGGCATGGTCCACGTCAACGAACCGACCATTGGCGGCGAAGCTCAGCTCCCCTTCGGAGGGACCAAGGCCACCGGCGTGGGCGAGCGCGAAATGGCGGAAGAGGGTTTGAACTTTTTTACCGAATTGAAAACCGTGTTCATCAACTACTCGGGCAAAGCCGAGCGCTTGATGATCCGGTAGCGCGCCGAGCGGCGTGCCGTTCAACGTTCAAAGGCTCCAAGTTCAATTTCGGAATCCGGGCTTGAACTTTTGAACCTTGAGCCCTTGAACGAATTATTGATCGACCGGTGCCGCGCCCTGCCAGTGGCCCACGTCGATGATGATCTCTTCCGGGCCGACAAACTTGTCTTCATAGTAGGCCGTGCCCAAGTTGATCGCTCCGGCTTTTTTGGCGCCGGCAGCTTCGAGCATGCGGAATTGCTCTTGATCGTTCTCCGCGGTAAAGCCGATGTGGTCGATTCCCGCTTGCTTGGTCGGTTGCCCGTCCGGCGTCCCTGCGCGCAGCGGTAAGACCGTGATATTAACCGAGCCGTCGCTTAGATCGATCGCGTTGTTCTTGCGCTTTTGAATCAGCTTCATGCCCATGGCATCGACGAAAAACTTCGCCATCGAATCCACGTCCGTCGCGCGATAAGCGATATGCCGGATCTTAGCCATTGCTTTTCTCCTCTCCATTCATCGGCGCCCGCCTTGAACTTTTGAACCCTTGGACCTTGAACCGCGCATTTAGACGCGCGCTTATCCTCCGTAAAAAACTTTATCGCCCAGATCGCGCATCGCCAGGACGGCGTCGTCCGGACGGCCCGCCGGCTGAACCGTGACGCCGGCATCTTTCACTTCGCCGATGAAGATTGAGTGATCGCCCTTCTCTATGGTCTCGAGGAGCTGGCACTCGACGAACGCCGGTGCCTTTTCCAAGATCGGCGCCCCGAGACTGCCCTTGCGAAACGGCTCGCCGCCTATCGAGTTGCCCTCGCGCTCGAGCGGCTTGAAGAAAGTAAATGCCTGGTTTTTCTGATCCTTACCGAGAATATTGAGCGCAAAGGTTTTGCTCTCCTTGATGATCGCATGGGCACCCGAATCGGCCTTCACGCCGACCACCACCAGAGGCGGCTGAAACGCCGTCTGAGTCACCCAATTGACCGTCGACGCGGCCACCTTGCCGTCCTTGCTCTCGGCGGTGAGAACATAGATCCCGTAGGGAATCATTCGCAATGCGGTTTTCTTTGCATCGGCATCCATAATCGATATTCCTTTCGAATTGTATTGCGGTTCACGCCAGACGCCGCTGACGGATGGCCGATTCTATGGAACCGCGAGCGAATCTGCAAGCCCGGCGCGATCGCGAACTACGCCGATTTTTTCGGAACGCGAAAGGCGAGGGTCGCGTAGCGATTTCCCTTCACGCCGAAGTCGCCGGCTTCGACCATGCGTAAACCAGCCACGTGGGCGATCAAAGAGTGCGGATTGTCGCGCGACACGAATGCGACGCCGATCTCGAATTGCCCCGCCAAATCTTTTTTCTGAGCTTCGTAAAGCCCGCGCAACAAACCGCAACCGCGATATTCGCGGCCGATGCAGACGGGGCCGTAAATGTAACTTTTGAACGCGCTCAGCGGTCTGCCTTCAAAGGTCAACTGATTGTAAGATTCAAGCAGCTTGGCAACTACCGGCGAACCGGTTTCGAACTCCTTCCGAAACGCGCAGAGAAATCCGGCGACCTTTCCGTCGACGACGGCCACCATGGTGCCGAGATCTTCGGCGATCCGCGCGGTTTGCTCCAAGGAAAAGATCGCCGACAAAAATCCCCCCTTACGTTCCTCGGGGGACAGCTTGGCGATAAAATTTTCTTCGTTCAAACGAACAATCGCCGGGTAATCCGCCGGAACCGCACGTCTCAACTTGTTAAGCTTAGCCGTAGAGGTCGTCACGGTAATTCTGCGCCGTCAGAAGCGCCTAACGGCCGGCGGGCCAGCTCCCGGTTTTGACCGAAGGTCCACCGCCGACCATGTTCCTCAACATTTCGGCGACGAACCCGCCGAGGGCGCCGGCCGGGATCGCCGCAGCAAGGGACAGAGCCATGAACCAGTCAGGCAAATCGTTTTCCGCGCCGCCGGCCTGTAAAACCAGTCCAAGAATGATCGAACCGATGCCGACCAGCGCACCGTGTTTCATTTCCAGCGTGCCGGCTTTGTACGCGGCGTAAAATCCGCCGATCAGCGTGCCCAGTGAGCCGAGAATCAAACTTGCTATCAAGCCTTCGCTGGAATTCCAATATTGCGCAAAGGCGTCTTCCACCGCGCCACCCTGGGCAGCTAAATCTTTAGCGACAAACAGGGCGTAATACGCCGAGACCAGCACGAACGTCGCCAGCGTATCGACGATGACGCCGGCAATAATGGGGCGAAATTGAATGCCGGTAAAGAAGCCGGTCGGCTCGATCCGCTCCGGCGGCGACGAGTGGTGTGGATCGTATTGCATTTTGTCAATCAGTGCCCTGGAAAGTTTGCCCGCGTATTAAAGTTGTTTGCGCTACAGCCGATGCTCCTCGACAGGAACCGCGATGTTCGTATCAGCCAAGATCCTCAAGCCCGACCTGCCGCCGAAGCGCCGTCATTAACACTTCAAACATTTTGGGAATTGGCTTCGACTATGTCTTTTTCCAGCGCGGCACCTTGTTGCGATTGGGAATTCCGTCGCCCAGCAAGGTGCGGCCGCCCAGTGGAAAACCCTTCGGCGGGATCGCGCCCAATATCATAAAAACGACGTCCTTCTTTGAGTCGTTGCCGAGTGCCCGCCATACCTTTGGACCGACCCGCACCACCGTTCCTTCCGGCATTCTGATCCGCTTGCCGTCGAGAATAATCGTACCGTCTCCCTTGAGCGCAATAAAGACCTCTTCTTGCACCTTATGGCGGTGCACGTAAGTCGCCCCCTGCCCCGGCTTGCAGCGCACCAAGCTGAAGCCCACGCCTTTGCAGCCCATCGGTCGCGAGAGAAACTCTTTTTCTTTAACCCTGTTCAAGGGCATGAATTTTTTTGCATAACCTGCGGCCATAAAACCTCCCCAACGGTTAATTCGCCTCCTAGCGTTTTGCCCGGAGCTCTACTGTCTATTTTACGGTTGACTTGCTATCTGCCATAAGGAAAATAACGTCACAGGAGACCAAAAGGCAAACATTTTGAATCTATGTTCCATCGTTTTCGCTACGAAGCCGAGTTTTATCCGACGCTGAGCCGCTTGCCGCTCGACGTGCGCAGGAAGCTCGATTTGATCGGGATCAAACTCTCACTTAAGGATTGGCTCGCGTATAGCCTCGAAGAGCGCAACGTGCTTTGCCACCTGCCGGTGGAAAGCGCCGACGAGCGCCGGGTCTTCACAGACTACCTCGATTTTCTCTCGCGAAAATACCAAGGCAAAACCGCCGAGATCACCGGGGCGATGGACAGCGCGCTGTGGAGCGCCGCGCAAGTTCCTGAGCCGGTAGCGCAAAGGAGTGCGGCGTGCGGGAACGCGGTGAGCCTGGGAGAGTGGAGCGGCTGGCAACCGTACCAGCGCTATGCGTTGTACAAAACCGCCGTATCGACGAAGCAACCGGAGGCGTTCGTCGGCGTGCTCGAAGAGTTGCGAGCATCGAGCCCGCCGCAAACCAAAGTTGGCACCTGATGGCCGCGCTTGAGTCCAAGGACTCCTGGCTCTCTCCCGTCCTTTCCTTCGGCCTGATCAAGGCGAAGCTCTGCTGCGATTTGCTCGGCGTGCTCTGGAACAACCGCAAGGAATTCCCCTACGCCTGGAACCTGCTCAATCACGGCGTGTGCGACGGCTGTTCGCTGGGACCCTATGGGCTGCGCGACAACGTGATCGACGGCGTGCATCTGTGCATGTCGCGGCTCAAGCTGCTCAAGCTAAATACCATGGCGGCTCTCGATCCGTCGGCGTTGACTGACGTGACTCGTTTGCGCGGCCTGCGTCCGGAAAAGCTCCGAGCCCTCGGCCGGCTGTCGCACCCGATGGTGCGCCGCGGCGGCGAGCAGGGTTTCCAATGTGCGTCTTGGGACCAAGCGCTCGAACTCGTCGGCAAAGCGATCCATGACACTGCACCGCACGAGATGGGTTTCGTCGCCGCCTCCCACAGTTTGACCAACGAAACCTACTATACTTTCCAGAAATTGGCGCGCGTGCTCGGCACCAACAACGTCGATCTCTGCTCCTGTCCCGGCCACGCCGCCGCCGCTTCCGGCTTGAAAGCGACGCTAGGTGTCGGTGCGCCGACATGTTCTTTGTCCGATTTTATCGGCACCGACCTGCTGGTCGTTTTCGGCGCGGATCTCGCCGACAACCAACCGGTCACCGGCAAGTACCTGCGCTACGCGCGGCAGGTCGGCACGCGCGTCGTGGTTGTCGATGGCGCGCCGGAAACCGGCCTTAGGGAAGACGGCGTGCCCGCAACGGTGAGCCGCGCCCTTTTCCGCGCAAAGTTAATCGATGACTTCTTCCGGGTCGGTAAAGGGGGAGAAATCGCCTTCATCAATGGCGTGCTCAAGGTTTTGATCGCCAACGAGCTGCTCGACCGCGGCTATGTCGATCAGCACACCGCCGGCTTTGCCGGCTTGAAGGCTGCCCTCGACCGGCAATCCTGGGAACTGCTTGAGCAACGCTCCGGCCTTGCGCGCAGCGAGATGCAGAGATTCGCTCTGCTCTACGGCCAGGCGCGCTCCGCGGTCATCGTCTTCACCATGGGACTTACGCAGCAAGAGTGCGGCGCCAATAACGTTAAGGCCGTCGTCAACCTCGCGCTCGCGCGCGGCATGCTCGGCCGCGAACGGTGCGGCGTCATGCCGATCCGCGGCCAGAGTGGTGCCCAGGGCGCAGGGGAATGCGGCGTCGCGGCGGATAAGTTTCCCGGTGGTTATTCAATCAATGACGATACTGCGCGCAGGTTCTCCAACCTCTGGCATCATCCGGTCCCTTCCCAGCCCGGACTCAACGCCCGGGAGATGATCGAGACTGCGCATCGAGGCGAAATGAAGTTTCTTTACGCCGTCGGCGGCAACCTGTTCGACACCATGACCGATGGGCATTTCGTCGCCGACGCGCTTGGCCGCGTTTCCATTCGGGCGCATCAAGTCCTGGCGCTCAACCCATCCATGCTGGTTGAGGGCGAACAAACCGTGGTGCTGCTGCCGGGACAAACCCGCTACGAGCAGAAGAGCGGCGGCACCTCGACCAGCACGGAAAGAAGAATTCGCTTCACCCCGGAGATCCCCGGGCACACTCCCGGCGAGGCGCTGCCTGACTGGGAAATTCCCTCGCTCATCGGCCGCAAGACCATGCCCAACGGCGACAAACTTTTTCCGTTCAATGACACTCAGTCGATCCGTGAAGAAATGAGCCGGGTGATGCCGATCTACCAGGGCATCGAAAAGCTCACACAAGAAGGCGACCATTTGCAATGGGGCGGGCCGGAGCTGCATCGAGACGGATTCACCGCCATGCCGAACAACCGCGCGTTGTTTACGCCTCTGGACCCGCCGGATCCGAAACCCGCGGAGCGGGAATCCGAGCGCGGCAACCAGCGCGACGAGGCGATCGGCACGACAGCCTCCACCCATTCCAAAGGATCGGTCAACCAACCGTGAACGACAGATAATCCGTGGGGGGAGAATTAACCTATCATGATCTCGCTGCTCGTCTTTATCGCGTTCGTGGCTGCGGCGGCTGTCGTCGGCAGTCAATTCGGTCCCGGCCCGTGGTACTTGGCGTTGCAAAAACCCAACTGGACGCCGCCGAACTGGCTCTTCGCCCCGGTGTGGACGCTGATCTACATCGGCATCGCCGTGGCCGGCTGGCTCACCTGGCGCGCCAACAGCACGGATCGTGCCAGGCCGTTAGCACTCTGGTTCGTTCAGCTGATTTTGAATGCTCTTTGGTCATGGATCTTTTTTGGGCTGCAACGGCCGGACGTCGCGTTCGCCGATATCGTCTTATTGTTCATGTTCGTCTGCGGGTTCATATTGAGCATCAGAAAAACAAGCCCGGCGGCAGCTTGGTTATTTTTCCCCTATGCGCTCTGGGTAGGCTTTGCCTCGGCACTGAACTTTACAATTTGGCGGCTGAATCCTATGACTCCCGGCTGAGCGCGGTTGTCGACATCAGCGCTTCCAATGTGATCCTTTCGCGGAGGATTAATTATGCAAAAGACATCGAAGCAAGAACTTTTTCCGCGTTTTTCCAATACCGAATACACACGCCGTTACACTGCGATTCGCGAGGCGATGGACAAAGACGGTCTCGATGCGATCCTCATCTCCGGCGGGCGGGGATCTTCCGAAGTCCACTATCTGTCGAATTATCTGGCTCAATCCCCCTGTTGGCTGTTATTTCCGCGCCAGCAAGCGCCCGCGGTATTCATTCATTTTTTCAATCACCAGCCCTGCGCCCAGGCGCAGTCGATCATCGAAGATGTTCGTTGGTACGGTCCGGCGCCGATGCCCACGATCGCCGAAGAAATCCGCAAGCGCGGTCTCGACAAAAGCAGGATCGGCCTCGTGAGCATGCGCGCCATGGCCTACGGCCATGTAACAGAATTACAGCGCCAGTTTCCTGAAGCGGAGTTTATGGATTTCGGCTCGCAGTTCGGCCGCATTCGCCGGGTGCGCAGCGAAGAAGAATTGGCTTATCTCCGCAAGAGCGGCTATTTGACCGACCTTGCCTGCGAAGCCTTGGAGAACCATCTGCGCCCCGGTTTGAACGAACAAGAAGTGCTGTCGATCGCCTACGGCGCTTATATCAAACAGGGCGGTGATCCCGGCATTCATTTCATCGCGACCACGAACATGGACAGCCCCGACCGCTTCGTCCCCTGGCAAAAGCAAACCTTACGCATTTTAGAAAAAGGCAGCGTGGTCATCACCGAGCTCACGGTCAGCTACTGGGGCTACTCAACCCAGATTCATCGCCCCTTTGCCATCGGCAAAGAGCCGTCGCCGACCTATCGCAAGCTCTTCGACGCGGCTTTCGCTTGCTACGAAAACATCCGCAAGATCTGCCGACCCGGCACCAGCAGCGAGCAGATCGTCGCGGCGTCATCGGTGATCGAAGACAGCGGCTTCACTTCCTACGACAGCGTGTTTCACGGCGAAACGGGAAAATCTCCGGAACTCGGCACCCAATCGGCGGCTCACCCTCTCGAACCATGGACGCTGCAGAAAAACATGGTTCACGTCATCCAACCCAACCCGATTACAAAAGACTTTAAAGCCGGGCTTCAGCTCGGCGCCGCGGTGATCGTGAAAGCGAGCGGCGGCGAGCCGCTGCACAACTATCCATTCAAGTTTCCGATCTGCGGGTGATTACGGCTCATGGGCAGGCACTAAGAGGCTAGGAGAGAGGCGGACTTCTCATTTTAGCAGTGCTTGATACAACTATGATTGGGGTTATCTATACTTAGACGATGAGATCGCATGCATCGGTTACAGCTTCTGCATCGCCAAGCGGAGTGCAGGGGGACTCAGCCTGCCCGAACGCCGCGGGCTGGAATTCGTCATCAACGAAATCACTAGAACCAGATCCCAAGACCGCCGGCGCAACACCGGGAAGCTTGAAGCCAGTGGAGCCAAGCATCTAGGCGAAGATCAAGGAGAACGGGTCGTCGAAAGAGTCAAAGGCTCGGCTGTGGATCCTGTGATCTTGCTGCGCCTTTCCTTAAGAGTCAAATATGCTAAATCATACAAGCGAAATAATCGCGATACGCCGTGAGAAATTATCAGCGCGTCGTCGCCAATCATTACGGTCAACCAAAGGATACCCATGTTCCGGACTTCCATCGGCCGTCTGCGCACCATCGGCCTTATCGAAGGCGTATCGTTTCTCCTATTGCTCGGCGTCGCCATGCCGATGAAATATTTCGCCGGCGTGCCCCAGGCCGTGACCGTCGCCGGCTGGCTCCACGGTTTGCTGTTTATGGCCTTCTGCATCGCATTGACTCAAGCCCATCAAGACGCGAACTGGAGCCCCTGGCGCAGCGGGACCGTATTGATCGCCGCCCTGCTTCCCTTTGGCCCTTTCGTAATCGACAAAAAGCTCCGCGAGGAAGAGCACGCCTTGCACAAGCTTGACCGTTGAACTCGGGTCAAAGAAACGAGCGCGACACCCCTGATTCGGAGGTATGACATTGAAGCTTTATTACCACCCATCCTCGACCACCTGCCGGCCGATCATGCTGTTGGCCGCGGCGGATAAAATAGCCGTCGAATATCAACTCGTCGATCTTTTTACCGGGGAAAATTATCAGCCGGCGTTCACGGCCACTAACCCGAATCAAGCCGTTCCCTTTCTCGAAGACGGCGAGTTTCGTTTGGGCGAAAGCTCGGCGATCCTCAAGTATCTCGCCGACAAGCAAAACTCGCCGGTCTATCCGAAGGATTTGCAGAAGCGCGCGCGGGTCAACGAGCGTATGGACTGGTTTAACACCGGGCTTTATCGCGATCTGGGCTACGGATTTATCTATCCCCAGGTGATCGACGCCTACCGCTACCCTGAGGCTGAGATTCAAGCCGCGACCTTGGCCCACGCCCGGGAGAAGGCGAAAAAATGGCTCAAGATTCTCGATGAAAACATCCTTGGCGGCAAGAATTCCTTCGTTTGCGGTGATGGCCCGACGCTCGCCGACTATCTCGGCGCGTGCATGATTACGCTCGGCGAGGTGATCCGTCTCGATTATTCACCCTATCCGAACCTCGGCCGCTGGCTTGGCGCAATGAAGTCGCTGCCCTATTGGACCGCCGCCAACGAAGTTTTCTACACGCAGTTCGTCGCCATGTACAAAGATACCCAGTTCGAAGGATTATAATTCCGGCGCTGCCGGATCGAAGGAGGGCAAAGCATGATCAAAGGACTGCATCATAACGCCTACCGCTGCCGCGACTCGGAACAGACGCGGCACTTTTATGAAGACTTTCTCGGGCTCAAGCTCGCGCACACCCTCGAGATCACCGAAACCAAGACCGGCCGCACCAGCCGCGTGCTGCATACCTTCTTTCAGATGGACGACGGCTCCTGTCTGGCGTTTTTCGAGGCGCCGGACATGCCCTTCAATTTCAAGCCGCAGCAAGACTTCGATCTTCACATCGCTCTCGAAGTCGACGAGCCGACGCTCGAGTCGATGTTCGCCAAAGGCAAAACGCAGGGTTTCGAAACCCGCGGCATCGTCGACCACGGCATGGTACATTCCATCTACTTCAGAGACCCCAACGGCTATGTCATCGAGCTGACGGCGAAGATGCCGGGTCACGATGCGGCGATGAATCCGTCTGCCAACGGCGCGCGGCAGATACTCGACAACTGGGAAAAGGCCAAGCAGAGTCGCGCCGCACCCTGATTTCAATGCGTCCGGTGATTCAGAGTGAAACTACCGGCTGCGGCATCGCCAGCGTTGCCGCCATCGCCGGTGTCAGCTACGCCAAAGCGACAAGGATCGCCGGCGATCTCGGTATTCGCGCTCAAGACGAAAAACTCTGGTCCGAAACCGCGCCTGTGCGAAAACTTTTGCGGCATTTCCGTTATCACCCAGATCACGGCGAGCAACTCTTCCGCTCATGGAAAACCCTTCCTGACCTCGCCCTGCTCGCGATCAAATGGCATGTCGAGAAAAACCGCGCTTTTTGGCATTGGGTCGTGTTCGTGAGAGATAAAAAAAGCAGCTACGTACTCGACTCGAAGAAGACGCTGCGCAGCCACCGGCGTACCGATTTCGGCCGGATGAAGCCGAAATGGTACATCGGAGTGAAACGGCTGGCATAATCCGGTATCGTTACGAATCGCCCTATACCAAAGCCCAAGGCCTCGACCGGTTAGATCCGCTCGATTTATTAAAGGAGACAGTCCCCTTCCGAGCGAGGGGCTGTCCCCTTCAAATAAAACCATTCAGCGCATCTGGCAGACCACATCGACAAGGGCGGGCTTGCCGCCTTTGACCACTTTCACGGCTTCGCGCAGCGTTTTGATCAAATCCTTCGGCTCGGTGATCGGCCCGGCGCCCCAGCAGCCGTAGGTGCGCGCCATGGCACCGAAGTCGACGTTGGGATCTTCGATGCGGATGCCGATGGTTTTGTTTTCCACCGGGCGGTTGCGCACTACGGCGATCCGCTCCTGATGCTCTTCGTCGTTGAAATAGGAACGGTTGCTGCACACGATGATCAGCAGCGGGATCTGATGATGCACCGCAGTCCAGAGCGCGCTCACGGTGAAGAGCAGATCGCCGTCGGGTTGCATATCGACGCAAAACTTCCCCGAGCCCTTGTGCGCCAACGCGGCGCCGACCGATGCCGGCAAGCCGTAGCCCAAGCCGCCGCCTTTGTATTTGCCGAGAATCTGGTTGAACTTGGCCGCCGGCAGATACTGATTTTCCTTGCCTTGCGAGCTGCCGTTGGTCAGCACCCAGTCTTCGCCTTTAAGCGCCTCGTTGAGCTCGGCGTAGATCCGCGTCATGGAAATCGGCTTCTCGTCCCACTTCGCCTTGAGCTCTCTTTCCAGCCCGGCCTTTTTATCTTCATAAATATTGTCCCAATCGGCGCGCCGCTTGGCGATCTCTTCTTTCAAGTCGCCGAACTTTTTCGCGGCCTTCAAGCGCCGAACCAATTCCGGCAAGAACACCGAAGTATCGGCGGTGATCATCAGATCCGCCTCGCGGAGCTTGTTGAAATCCGTCGCCCAGGCGCGCACCAGCAAGTCGTCGAGGCCGACGTTGATGATTTTCGTGCCGGCCGTCATCAACGGCGTCGCCCGGCGATTACCCCTTTCCTGCGCCCTGCGCGCCGTGGCGCCTTCGAGGTCGGGAACATCGAGGGCCAATACCAAATCGGCTTGCGGGAGGACTTTTTCAGCCTGACCGGTGAGATTGAGCGGATGCTGCACGGGAAAATTGAACCGGCCGAATTGATCGAGCACCGGTGCGCTCAGCAACTCGGCCAACTCACCGAGCGCGTTGAAGCCCGCTTCTCTCCTGCCCACCCAATCCGCCAGGATCACCGGCTTCTTTGCTTCGAGCAACCAGCGGATGGTTTTATCAAAACCTTCTTCCGGCGCTTGCAGCGGTAGCGCAGCAGGATAGCGCTCAAGGGAAGGAAATCTCACTTCGCTTTCCAACTTTTTTTCCTGCACGTCGCCGTCGTAGCAAATATAGACCGGCCCCTGCGGATCGGTGGTCGCCAAGCGATAAGCGCGGATGAAGGAATCCGGCACCGCTTCGACGCTGCCGGGTTGGTCATCCCACTTGACGAAGTCGCGCACCAGGTTGCCCTGCACCAGCGCGGTGTGCACCCAGTCGATCCACGGCCGGCGATTGGCCGTGTCCATCGGCCCGGTGCCGCCGAGCACGATCACCGGCAAGCGGTCCGCCCAGGCGTTGTAGATCGCCATCGAGGCATGCTGCAAACCGACGATGTTGTGCACCGCTGCGGCCATCGGCCTGCCCTTGGCACGCGCGTAGCCATGGGCCAGCGCGACGCAGATCTCTTCATGGGTGCAAAGGATCAGTTCCGGCGCGTGATTGCCGCCGTAGTTGACCAGCGAATCGTGTAAACCGCGGAAGGTTGCTCCGGGGTTGATCGCGATGTATTCGAACTCGAAGGCCTTGAGCAGGTCAACGACCACATCCGACCCCCACTCGGCGCGGGGTTTCTCCATCTTTTGTTGTTTAGCCATAATTTTTCCTTTCGACTTTTAATCGGAGCTGATCCGAACAGACCGGCCTATTAACTGGACGTGAGGCGGAAAACCGAGCGAGTTAGGAGATTACGGGGAAAAGCGGATTCCTCGCTGTGCGCGGAATGACAGATCACGGTCGATGGAGGCCCGTGTCATCCTGAACGCAGTGAAGGATCTGCTTTCCGGTACGGGGCGTGACAGATCGTCTAGCGTTTAGAGTCTAGCGTCAACGCCTGGCCCTAAACCTTAGACGCTAGACCGTTATCGCTTCGGTATCTCCATTCCACGCTTCACTGCCGGCCGCTCGGATATCACATCGAACCAGCGCTTCACGTTGGGAAATTCTTCGAGCTTCACGTGATGGCCTTCATGGCGTCCGACCCAGGGATAGGTGGCGATATCGGCAATGGAATACTCGCCGGCGAGATAATCGCGCCGCCCCAGCTCTTTATCGAGCACGCCGTACAAACGCAGCGCCTCCTTGCGAAAGCGCTCGATGGCAAAAGGAATCTTTTCCTCGATCCGGCAAAAATAATTAGCCTGGCCGAACATCGGTCCGACCCCGCCCATTTGAAACATCAGCCACTGGATCACCATGTAACGCTGCCGTATATCCACCGGCCAAAGCTTGCCGGACTTTTCCGCCAGATACATCAAGATCGCGCCCGACTCGAAGAGCGTAAACGGCTTGCCGCCCGGACCGTCGGTATCGATGATCGAAGGAATTTTGTTGTTCGGATTGATCGCCAGATACTCCGGCTTGAACTGGTCTCCCTGGCCGATGCAGATCGGGTGCACTTCGTAAGGCAGTCCGATCTCTTCGAGCATGATCGAAACTTTTTTGCCGTTGGGCGTGCCCCAAGTATAAAGTTGAATCATGCGCTAATTCCTCTCCGTCGCAGTCTGCGAGCTCACGGCTCTGGCACTCGCCCAAACGACAAACACTGAAACGGTTAAACATGCCAGCGACACCCAGAATGGAATCGTATAGCTATGGGTCATGTCAAAAAGAAAACCGCCGAGCCATGCCCCCACCGCGCCGCCCAGACCGATGCTAAACGTGAAATAGCCGAAGATCGCGCCGAAGTGCTTGCCGTGAAAAATATCGGCGGAAATCGCCGACAGCACCAGCGCGCGGGAGCCTTGGCCGAGACCGTAGCAAACCGCGTAGGTGTAGAGCAGCCACGGCGAAGAGGTGTCATGCACTGCCAGCAAGGCGAGAATGCCTACGGCGGAAATCACCTGCACCCAGGTAAATACCATCTGGCGATTCATCACGTCGGCGAGATAGCCGAACAAAAGGCGGCCGCCGATGCTAATCACGCCCAGGAGCCCGAAGATCGATGCGGCGAACACTTTGGCGTACCCGACGTCCACCGCGTGTGCGATCTGATGGGTGACGATGACCTGATTGCCCATGCTCGCCAGGGTGCGCGCGATGAATAGGAGCCAGAACGCCGAGTTGGTCAGCGCGCGTTTGACCGTCCAGTCGGCTTGAACGGGAGCGTCTTTTTGCGCCGGGGTCACCGGCGGCGTTACTTCGGCCGGCTTGCTCGAGCGCGCCGAAGGCAGAAACAACTGCACCGGCGGTATCACCAGCAAAACCGTGATCACCGCCAAACCGAGGTAGGCCGACGACCAACCCCATTGGTCGATCATCAGCTGGGTCACCGGCACCAGCAAGACGATGCCGACGCCGCCGCCGGCCCAGGCGATGCCGAGCGCGGTGCCGCGGCGCTGGGGAAACTCGCGCGAGATAATTGCGACATGGGGCACCATGCCGATCAGGGCAATACCCGCGGCGCTGACGATGCCGATCCAAAGATAAAATTGCCAGAGCGCGGAAACCGTCGATGCCAGACCCAATCCGACGCAGAGTATCATTCCACCGGAGATGAGAGTCTTGCGCGCGCCGAGCCGGTCGATCAAACCGCCGGCGTAAGGCAAACAGGCGCCTTCGAAAATGATCGCCAGCGAGATCACCCCGGCGGTGGCGGCCCGGGACCAGCCGAAGGCATCGAGCATGGCGACGAAGAACACACCGAAGGTACCGTGCAGGCCGCGCCCCACGCCGATGTGCAGAAACGCCAGGGCGACCAGGCCGTAACGCCGCACCGCTTCCTTCCAAGATGTCGTGCCTTGAGCCATGCTTTAAAAAATAATGCATACTCTCAGGGCGGGCGAATGTCTAATGGACGCGGAGTTATTTTAGCAGCAGCGGCGCAACCGCTCGGGCCATGGCGGAATTTTGATGGCCGGCGCCGGGAACGGTCTCAATCTGCCAATTGAACGGGGCATCGAGCCGCGCCGCGGCAAGCTCTGCTTGACGAAAAAAATTGCGACCTCGTTCCAACCGCTGGGTTCCTTGCTGCATTGCCGCCGCGCTGCGATTGAGCCACCGATGGTTCGGATCGCTGTCGTTCTCGCCCAGGGCGATCACCAGTTTCTTGCCGAACGCGAGCTTCAAATCTTCCGGCGTTATCCCGGTGCCCTTCAAGCCGTAGGGGAAGTCCACGGCGAAATCGGGCATGGTGTACCAGCCGGCGTTGGCGGCAACCGCGATCGCCACGCGCGCTCGCGGATTGAAAAGCACCAGCCGGTGCACGAACTGGGCCCCCGCCGAGTGGCCGTAGATGCGATAGTTTTCAGTTTTGACGCCGACGATCCTGCGCGCGTAATCGAAAATCTGCTCGATCACCGCAAACGCGCTGTCGTTCGATAGTTCGGAACCGCCGCCTGTCGACGCGATATTGCCGAGGTTGTAAGATCGCCGGCCGGGAAACAGCTCGGCGGAAAATTCCGGCGCCAGCAAGAGCGCCTGGAACCGCTCCGCGTAACCCTGCCATTCATCGCGATAGCGTTTGGCGTCGCGCTGCGTGCCATGCATGGCGAAAAACACCGGGGCACGGGGCGCTAAATCTTTGGGCCGGTAGCTCCAGACGGTCATCGGCCGACTGGCTTCTTTGGTTCGGTAATTAAAATTAAAACGGGCCGCACCGGTCTCGACAACGGCAGCGCCGGCGGCAGCCGCGGACCGAAAAACTCCGAAGAGGCACAGGACAAACGCCGCGGCGGCGGTCAATGGTCTCATCGCAGCGCCGCTATTTCTTGTCTTGGAATTCAAAAGTCATGTTGGCGGTCTCGCCGGGTTTCACTTCGACGGTTTGGGTCGCCTTGCCCAGTTTCTCATGCCACGCCTCCAGCCGGTATTTTCCCGCCGGCACGTCGGTGAGCTTGAAGGCGCCGGCGGCGTTACTGACGGCGAAGAAGACATTGTCGGTCACCACGATCCAGCCGCTCATCCAGCCGTGCACGTCGCAGCGCACCGCGATGATTTCCGGCTTGGTGAAGGTCTTGCTGATCTCTTTGAGATATTTCGGCTGAGCGCGATTAAACGGCGGATTGGCCTTGCTCACCGTGTGCACGTTGTGCAGGATGCCGTCGCTGTTTTTGATCGTGACCTTCGTGGCGGTCGGGATAACCAGGACATGCGGCACATACTGGCACTTTTCTTGATCGAGCTCGGCTTCCTGCGCCGGGCTCTTGCCCTGGCGCAAATCCGCAATCTGGATGACTGCGTTCTGCAGACCGCCGCCGGCGCCGACCAGCAGCGTCGGGTCCTGCTGAGAGTCGCCGCACACCTCCCGGTCTTTACTGATCGATAGCTTGCCCGGGCTGTAATCTCCCGTGAAAACAACTTTGCCCGCAATCGAGCCGTTGCCTTGCACCGCGGCGATCGACTTGCTTCGCGCCTCTCCTACCGGTTCGGCTTTCGTTGCCGCGGACTCTTTCGGCGTATTTGAACGGTCTTCTTCTTTAGAACAACCGGCAAAATTGAATAGGAAAACAATGGCGATGGGAACGATTAAACCTGATAGCTTCATGCCCTGCCTCCGTGTTCAATCCAGCATATAAAACTTCGCGCTCCATTCAAGCCGAAACGAATCAAGCATGAGCCGCGCTTTTGCCGCGCAAGGCCGAGCAAAACAGTGCCACCAGCGCCATCCCTCCGCCTACTAGAAAACTGAAATTCATCGCCTGGACGAAGACAGCGGGGTTGCTCGGCGTCGGCGTGGCCGCGGCGTCGCCGCTGTAGTAGCGAAACGCGGCGGTCAAAAGCAGGGTGCCCAAGGACACGCCGAAGGTGGTGCCGAGACCGAACATCACGTAAATCGCGCCGGTGGCCACGCCGCGGTGTTGCGGCGGCACCGAGCCGATCATCGCCGTGTGGTTCGAGGTAAAAAACAGCGCCGTCGCCAAGCCCCACAACCCCAGCACACCCACGCTAGCGATCCAGTGCGAATCGGGACGCAGGAAAGATCCGGAAAAACCGGCGCCGGCCAGAAATGCGATTCCCACCGTCGCCGGCAGCCGCGGGCCCATTCTATCGACCGCCCAACCGACCGCGGGCGACAGCGTCACGGTGAAGATCGGCGCGCTGACGAACAACAAGCCGATAAACGATGGCGTCAAATGCAAAACATCTTGGAGATAGAACGGCAGGACGAAGCCGATCATCACCTGCGACACGCCGACCAGCAAGAGCGCCAGGCTGCTGAGCGAAAACATGCGGATGCGGAACAGCGACAGATCGAGGATCGGGCTCGGCGTGGTCCACTCGCGAAGGATAAAGCCGCCGAAAAAAACCACGAAGCCAAGCAGCAGCGCGACCCGCAGCGCCGGCTCCAGCGCTTCCATGATTCGATGGTCGATGCAGGAAACCAGCGCCACCGTGGCGCCGATCAGTAACAGCGCGCCGAGATAATCGATCGCGCCATTTGCATCCGCCGGCGCCACCCGCGGCGGCGTGTTGCCCTTCCAGCGGTTGATCAGGGTCAGCACGATGCCGGCCAGCGCGATCGGGATCAGAACGAAGAACACCGCGCGCCAATGGATGTAATCGATGAGCAGACCGCCGACGCTCGGGCCGATCAGCACGCCCGAATGAAACGCCGTGGTCATGTAACCTTGCGACCGCCCAGACGATTCCTTCGGCAGCGCTTCCATCGCCAGCGCCCGCCCCTGGGACTGGGTCATCGACGCGCCCACGCCTTGGACAAATCGAAACAGGATGAGCTGGGTGACGTTTTGCGACAAGCCGCAGAGCAGCGCGGCGATGGACGAAACCACCAGCCCAAGACCGAACAGCGTATGCCGGCCGTACATATCCCCGATGCGGCCGAAGATGAGCGACAAGCTGATCTGCGAAATCTGGTAGGCGATCACCGCCCAGGCGATGCCGACGATCGTGGTTTCTAGACTAGCCGCGACCGTGGGGAGGGAAACGGAAAAGATCCGACTGGCGGTGCCGGCTAGAAAATTGCCGAGCGCCGCGTTGATGAGCAGCAGCCAATTGATGCGTGAATCCATGCCGAATTTTTTTTGGAGCTCGTGAGTTGAGAGACCGAACGAGCCGCTTGCCGCGGCCACCCGTCGCCACCCCACCGCGTAATATTCTTTACTACCAATGCTTGTCTACCAGCTCGATGCAAAACTCAAGCGCGGCTTCGATTTCGCGCTGTGAAATTGCCCGCACGGGCAGCACGTCAGCGCGGCGATGATGAATTTTTTGCAACCCCACGGCCTCCGCGCGACTGATTAATTTGCGCTCCAGCGCGGCCACCAGCAACACCGGCAGCGTCTCAGCCGACCATGGAGAGCGTTTGAGGCGCGCCTTGAGCCAGTCTTCGACCGCCTGATCGCAGAGCACCAGCACGTCGCGGGCCGAAAGGTCGTCGCTCGACCAGCCGCTCAACGCCCGGCTGAGCGTGCGTATCGCCCGTCCTTCGGCCGAATGATGGCCTTTGACTTTTTCTTTTTCAGAGAGGTTTGCGAAAACTTCTTGAGCGTTGAAAGCCATGGATAATCACCGCAACGAATGATTTTACCACAGCGTTCCCAGAGCGGCAGAGCCGCAAGCAAAGGAGAAAGCCCTATTTCTCCACAGGCGCAGAGTTCGGAGTCTTTCTCGATAGAAAAATCTTTCCTCGGCGTACTCCACGCCTCGGCGGTGAACCATTCGAAGTCTTGCTGCGATTCGCGCCTTTCCAAGGCTGATCAGAAGAGGGTTTAACCGGGGCTCTTACTTTTTCTGTGCTTTGCGTTTTTCACGGGGAAATGATTTCGTATATTTGCTGCGCGACTTTAACATTTTGCGAGAGGAGATTGTTTTGAGATTTCTTACCGCGATCCTAGTCCTATTGTTGCAACTCCATTTCGTCGGCCCGAGCTGGTCCGCCGAAGCCCAGAAGCTTGAGAAGCTGCTCATCGGTTACCCCGCCCCCGTGGCTTCCCTCGGCATCCTCGAGGTGATGCGGAGAGCGGGCTTGTTCAAAAAGAACGGTCTCGACGTCGATCTGGTCTATATTCAAGGCAGTCCTATTTTAACGACCGCTATGGTCTCGGGCCAGGTGCCGATGAGTTTTATCGGCGGCGCGGCGATTGTCGCTTCCGCTGTCGGCGGCGCCGACACGGTCTATCTCGCCTGCGGCATCAACACGCTTTACTGGCGCGTCTTTTCGACGCCCGGCATCAAAACCGTCGCCGATCTTAAAGGTAAGAAAATCGGCGTCACCACCATCGGCTCCCAGGAAGACAGCGTCATCCGATTCATCCTGAAGGAGCGTGGCTTGAACCCCGATCGCGACTTCGCGGTGGTCGCCGTGGGTGGCGCGCCCACGCGCTTGGCCGCCCTGAGCAAAGGGGTCGTGCAAGCATCCACGTTCATCCCGCCGCAGGACATCGCGGCGGAAAAGCTCGGCTTGCACGTGCTGATCGACATGAGCACCCTCGGCCTCTACAATCCCGGCAGCTGTTTCGCCAGCACCAAGAGCTACGTCAGGACCCATCGCGACACCGTGATGAAGGTGATTAAAACCTTCGTCGAAGGGCTGCGTTACTACAAAGAAAATCGAGAATTTGTTTTGAAGGTTACTGCCGATTTTGCAAAGAATCGTGATCCCAACGTGCTCAACCAGACCTACGATGTGGTCACGCGGCACCAAGACCGCGTCCCCGACGTCAACATGAAGGGCATCGAGTTCATGCTGAAAACCCTGGAGCTGCGCGATCCGCGCGCCAAGACTTTCGATCCCGCCAGCGTGGTCGATTCGAGCTTCCTCCAAGAGCTTGAGAAGAGCGGCTTCATCGACTCCGTCTGGAAAAAGTGAAGTAAACGACCGTGAGGTGTAAACGCTAACAAGCAAGTGCTTCTCTTTTTATTACTCGCGCCTCAAGCCTCGTGCCTCGCGCCTAAAACATGAACATCGGCGAATCCCTCCCGCGCAACGCCCAGCACTTTCCCGGCAAGCGCGCCATCGTCGACGCGCACCACACGGTCACGTACGAAGAATTTCACCTGGGCACCAACCGCCTGGCGAACTATTTACTCAAGCAAGGTGTCAGCAAAGGCGACTTGGTGGGCCTCTCCTGCGGCAGCCGCGCCGAACATTTCGAAACGCTCTTCGCCGTCGCCAAGATCGGCGCCGTCGCTGTTCCCTTCGATTTCAATTGGAGCACCCAGGAGTGCGAAGCGATGCTGCGCTTTTTCGCGCCCAAGGCCTTTCTTGTGGAATCGCGCAAAGAAACCGAAGCTCTGACCAACATTGCCCGCGGGCACGTAAAGCGAAACAACCTCCTTATGATCGGCTCACCTTTGTCCGGTCACACAAAGCCGGTCGAAGCGTCGCTTTTCGAAACGGCAATCGGTCAAAGCGACCCCAGCGACCCTCAAGTTCATGTGGCGGGCCTGGATCCCTTTCTGCTCATGATCACATCGGGCACCACGGGGTTTCCCAAGGCGTGCAGCATTAACCATGAAACCTATTCGCTGCGCTGCATGAACTACGGCATGACCAAGGGGATGAACAAAGACGAGCGAGCGCTCATGACGCTGCCGGTCCACTTCAACGCCGGCCGCGGCTCGGTCATGAGTATCCTGTACCTCGGCGGGACGATTTTCATTCAGGAGAAGTTCGACGCGACTTTGTTTTTAGAAACAATCGAGCGCGAACAAATCACCTATACCATGCTCGTACCGACGCTTTGCGAGCGCTTGCTGCGCCATGAGCGCTTGGACCAATATAAAAATTCGTCGCTCCGCTATCTCGGCATCACCGGCGGACATCTTTCGAAGGAATTGGCTCGCGAAACACGCGAGCGACTGTGCGGCGATCTCTACGAAGCGTACGCGTCGACGGATTGCGGTCAGATCACGACCATCGGCAGCCGGGACTGGGACCTGCACGCTGACACGGTCGGCACACCGATCTGGTGCGTTCTGCTGCGTATCGCCGATGACAACGGCCGCGAAGTCCCGGTCGGCGCGGAAGGCGAGGTGTGCGTCCGCACGCCGCTCGCCATCCAGGGCTATTATCGAAACGAGCAGGCGACGGCGGAATTCCTCGCCGGCGGCTGGTGCCACACCGGCGACATCGGTTTTGTCGACGACCGTGGCTACCTGCACATCTCCGGGCGCAAAAAGAACATGATCAAAAGCGGCGGCATCAGCGTCTTTCCCGAAGAGATCGAAGAAACGCTGCGCAAGCACCCCGACGTGGCCGATGCGGCGGTGATTGGTTTCAAGAACGACGAATGGGGCGAAGCCGTCAAAGCGTTTGTGGTCCTGAAGAAGGGCGCTTCCTGCGATGCCGAAGCCCTGCTGCAATTCTGCAAAGACTTTCTGGCGAGCTATAAGGCGCCCAAGGCAATCGAATTTGTCCCCGCTCTTCCGCGAACCGGTCTCGGCAAGATCGACCGCGGCAAGCTGGCAGGGGTGAACCGGACAGAGTAGCTTGCCGCCGCGATTCGCCGACCCAAGCGTCCGCCGGCATAAGCCGCCTGCTTTATCCCAACCGCGCAATCAAACCGAGCAGATCGCAAACCCGGTTGGAGTAACCCCATTCGTTGTCGTACCAGCTAAGACACTTGAGATACTTGCCGCCGGTAACGCTGGTGAATGCGGGGTCGAAAATCGATGAATGGGAGTTGCCTATAACATCCGATGACACCACCGGCGATTCCATCATCTGCAAGATGCCCTTCATCCGATTGGATTGCGCTGCGGATTGGATCGCCCCATGAACCTCCTCGACGCTCACCCCTTTGCCGAGTTCGGCAAACAAATCGACCACGGAGCCGTCCGGCACCGGGACGCGGGCGGCAATGCCGTCCAGCCGCCCTTTGAGCTCCGGCAAGACCTCGCCCACCGCCTTGGCCGCCCCCGTGGAGGTCGGGATGATATTCCTCGCCGCGGCCCGGCTGCGCCGCCAATCCGAGTGCGGCACGTCGGCAAGGCGCTGGTCATTGGTGTAGGCGTGCACGGTATTGATGACCCCTTCGACGATGCCGAAAGAATCGTGCAACACCTTCGCCAGCGGTGCCAGGCAATTGGTCGTGCAGCTCGCGTTTGAAATTATGCGGTGCTCCGGCTTGAGCCCGTCCTCGTTGACACCGATGACGACCGTATAATCGATCCGGTCCTTCGCCGGAACGGTCAAGATTACGCGCTTGGCGCCGGCCTCCAGATGTTTAGCGAGCTGTTCCTTGCTGGTGAATATTCCCGTCGATTCGATGACCGCGTCGATGCCCAGTTCGCGCCAGGGCAGCTTGGTCGGATCCTTTTCGCGAAGCATGCGGGTTCGGCCGTGCGCCGTCACCAGCTCATCGCCTTCGAGACGCAGGGTCCCCTCGAAGCGTCCCATCACGGTGTCATATCTGAGCAAGTACCGCAGCGCGTCATGGTCGAAGACGTCGTTGATCGCGACCAGCTCGGCGTCGGTGCGCTTATCCAGAATGCGAAAAACCGAACGGCCGATTCTGCCAAATCCATTAATGGCTACTCTCATTTCCCACCTCCGCTAGCGTCAAGCCCGCTATATTGACGGACGACTTCGAGCACGCGGCATGCATGACCCAGGCTCTCGTACCAGGCCAGCGCTTTGACGATTCTTTTTCCGGCCTTCAGGGTCGCGCGGGAATCGAACAGCAGGGACTGCCGGCAGCCGATGACATCCGAGGACACGATCGGATCGTCGGTCACGCCGATCAACGCCGGGTGGGCGGCCGCGGCCGCGCGCATCGCCTCGTTCACTTGCTCGACGGCAACCTTATCGTCCCGCATCACGCAGTTCACATCCAGCATCGACCCCTGCTGCACCGGCACGTTCAGGGCGTATCCGCTCAGTTTTCCGGCAAACTTCGGCAACACAAGCTCGACCCACCGAGCCGACTCGTTATTATTCGGAATGATATTTTCCGCCGCGGACCGGCTGCGGCGGAAATCCTCGTGAGCATAGTCCTGCAGCGACTGATCGCTCGAATAGGCATGGACCGTGGTCATCGTCGCGCAGTCGACTTCCAAGGCCTGATCCAGTGATTGCAATAAGAGCGCAAACGCATTGGTCGTTGCCGAACCCGCCGAAACCATTCTGTCTGCGCTCCTGGCATCGGCTTCATTGATCCCCGGTATGACGATCCGGTCGATCGGCTCCGCCGGCAAAGACGCGAGAATCACCCGCTTGGCGCCGGCGCGCAAATGCGCCTCCATGTCCCGGCGGCGCCGATATCGGCCCGTGGCATCGACGACGCAGTCGACGTTCAGAACGTCCCAGGGAACCTCGTCCGGCCGGGCAAGCTGGAGCATTCGGATGCGGAACTTCTCGTTGACCAGGTAGTTGTCCTGAAGCTCGCAGGGCGGCTCCTCGACTCCGTCGCTTGTGAGCAGATATTCGAGGATTTCCGGTTTACCGATGTCGGCCACGGCGACGATTTCGACGTCGTCTCGTTCGAGCGCAAGATGATAGAGGTGCCGACCGATCTGGCCCAGACCCATAATGCCGATGCGGATTTTCCCGTTACCCATTTGGTCGCCTCCCTCTCTTTCGAAATTAAACTCTTAATCTTGATAATTCTATATCCGACCAGATTAAAAATCGATGAAATATTCCGGCGCCGTCGATTATCTCGACAAGCTAAGGTTATCTGCATATATCGGGCCGCAAAAAAATATGATCAAAAGCGGCACTGCCATCGTTAATTCCAATGAGATCGAAAAAAACCGCCGCAAAGACCCCGATGTCGCCAATGCCATGGTGATCGGTTTTAAAAGTCGGTAAATGAAATGCTGCCATGAGTACCACCTGCCGTTGCGCAATGGCGATCTTGCGCTATATATGGGTGAATCATCGCCTGACGCTCGACTTCCACCGGGAGCCGAAGCACAACCCGCCGTCTTGATGCGGAACTCATCTCATGGGGCAGCGGAATCACTGTCCGTGAGAAGGCTAGACTTCTTCGAGCGGGCCATGGTGGTAATTGGCTGCAAGATGCGCAGACGGTAGCCGATCTATCGTCTGCCGCTGCATCCGCATGCGATACGCCGCTAGAAGGAGGGATTAACCCGAGGTGGCATTGCTCGAAGTCGACAATCTGCGGACGTATATCTATACCCGGCGGGGCATCAATCGGGCGGTAGATGGCGTCAGCTTCCAGTTGGACCGCGGCCGGAGCCTCGGGCTGGTGGGAGAATCGGGAAGCGGCAAGTCCATGACAGCCCTGTCTATGCTGCGGCTTGTTCCCAAGCCGGCAGCCCGAATCATCGGCGGGGAGATTCGCTTCGAGGGAGAAAACCTGTTCAAGAAGTCCGAGAAGGAGATTCGGCGCATCCGCGGCGGCGGCATCGCCATCATTCTTCAGGACCCGCTCACCAGCCTCAACCCCGTTTTCAACGTGCAGTACCAAGTCGGGGAGTCCGTCAGTCTGCACCAGCACCTGTCGGGAAGGGCACAGCTCGACCGAGTGATCGACAGCCTGCGGCGCGTGCGCGTCCCGGCGCCCGAGGTCCGGATGAAGGACTACCCCCATCAATTCAGCGGCGGTATGCGCCAACGCGTGGTTGGGGCCATCGCCATCGCCTGCGAGCCGAAGCTGCTGGTCGCCGACGAGGCCACCACCGCTCTGGATGCGACCATTCAGGCCCAGTACCTGACGCTACTCCGCGGCCTCCAAAAGGACCTAAACCTGGCCCTGCTTTTTATTACCCACGACTTCGGCATCGTCGCCAAGATGTGCGACGACGTTGCGGTGATGTACGCGGGGCGGATCGTCGAGCACGCCGACGTTCGGGAAACTTTCAACCACCCGGCCCACCCTTACACCCTCTCCCTGCTTGAAGCGGTACCCAAAGTCAACCGGCGCGTCGACCGTCTATACGCTATTCCCGGCTCTCCCGCCACGGGCTGGACACAGAGCCCCGGGTGCCCCTTCGCGTCCCGGTGCGCCTTCACCATCGACCGGTGCACTCAGGAAAAACCGCCGCTGGTTACAGTCGCCGCCGGCCACACTTCGGAATGCTGGAAGGCAGAGGAGATATTTGCCAAAAGCTTGGGCTTGACAGCCGACAGACAACCGGGCGCAGTCGTGCCGAATGCGCCGTCCAAGCCGATCATGAGGGCTCCCTTAGCCGAACCGACCAACGGAAAAAATGTCCTCCAGGTGGAAAACCTCCACGTGTATTTTCCGATGACGCGGGGTTTCCTATTCAAGCGGGAGAGAGGGCTGATCAAGGCCGTGGACGGGATTTCCTTCGACATCAAAGAGGGCGAGACCTTCAGCATCGTGGGCGAGTCGGGTTGCGGCAAGACCACCACCGCCCGCGCGGTCCTCAAGGTCGAGGTACCGACCGAAGGCCGCGTCCTGTGGCACGGCAAGGACGTTCACGAGCTGAATGAGGAAGAGATGCGCGCCCACCGTTCGGCGGTCCAAGCTGTGTTCCAGGACCCGTACAGTTCCATGAACCCGCGCATGAGGATAGGAGACTTCATCACCGAGCCGCTGTTGATCAACACCAAGATGTCCAAGAGCGAACGTCGGGAGCGCGCCAAGGAGGTGCTCCAGCAGGTGGGGCTCAGGGCCGAGGAGATCAACAACTTCCCGCACGAGTTTAGCGGCGGCCAGCGCCAGCGCATTGCCATCGCGCGGGCTTTGTCGTCTTTCCCACGAGTCGTCGTGCTAGATGAGCCGGTTTCTTCCCTGGACGTCTCCATCCGCGCCCAGATTATGAATCTCCTCAAAGATCTCCAGGAACGGGAAGGGTTCAGCTACCTCTTCATCGCGCATCATCTGGGCACAGTCCGCTACATGAGCCACATGGTGGCGGTCATGTATCTTGGGCGCCTCGTGGAGATGGCGGAATGCGAGGAACTCTTCAAAAGTCCGCTCCACCCCTACACCAAGGCGCTCTTCTCCGCCGCCCTACCCGATCACCCTGATATCGAGCGCGAAGAGCTGCTACTGCACGGGGACGTGGCCGCCGCGACGGCCGTTCCGCCCGGCTGCAGGCTCCACCCGCGCTGCCCTATGGCGATGCAGATTTGCGCCGAAGTGGAGCCCGAGTGGAAAGAGGTAGCACCCCGACACTGGACGGCCTGTCACCTCTACTAACCTGATATCGGTCGTCTCGTGCAAAAAGTTACTGCTGGGGTGATTAGTAATTCAACATTCGTTAGCCGATAGGGATAAAGCCTGAAGAGCACGGGCATAGGAGCGCGAATGTTGCGATCAGGCTCCGACCTATCAATGGTCCTCCTGTCTTGGGGGCGGGACCAGGTGGCGACCTTCAAGGGACCGCTCTATTGTCCGCGCCCGAAAGGATTCCCCATCTTCGACCGTGATCCGACTCGTTAAAGATACTGAGGCTCGCGCGCCAGGGCTCTCTCGGCCAGAATTGCGTTCTCAGCGATAGCCGGCGCTGGCCGAAATTCCCGACTATCGCTTGGTAACCAGTGCCGCCAGATTCAGAGGCGCTCGACCACGACTCTTCTCCAAACCCCAATCGGGCACATTTTTGTTGACGAACCACAACGAGCCGGCCGCGAAGAAACCGGGGCCATAGGCGCGGTCGTGAACGAGCTTGCCAAGCCTGGCTGTGGCTTCGGTGTATTCCTCAAGGCTGCCCGCGCGTGACGCCGCGGCCAAGGCGTCCACAACGTCTTGATCATGTTTCGGTCCCCAGTGCTCAGTCGGACCCCACACGGAGTAGGATCCGGCGAGCGAGGTGATACGCCCGCCGGGACCAAAAAACAGCAGCGAGTTGACATACCCTTCGCCACTTTTGCGGCGCCGCGAATATTCGGCCCGATCGATGGGATCGATGGTGACTTTGAAACCTACCTTTTCCAGCATCGGTTGCATCGCCTGAGCAAAATCTGCTTCTTCTGGGTAATTGCCCCAATAAACTAACTTGATGTTAGGTTCATGCCCCTTTGAATAACCGGCGGCGGTAAGGAGCTCCCGCGCCTTGTCCGGGTCATACGGGTACGGCGTGCCGCAGGCCTCGAGGTATTTTGGGTTCATCGTCGACACTTCTGTCGAGGGTGGCCAAGTGCATCCCCATGGCGTCACCCCCGCGCCACGCCAGATGGTCTTGGCGATCAGCTTGTGGTCGATGGCGTAGGCCGCTGCTTTGCGCACGCGTTCGTCATGGAAGACGTTATTCTTATGCCAGGTCTGAAACATGTACAGGCCGATCATGTGGGCTGCGTGCTTGGTGGCAGACCTGGCCCCGGCGGCCATGGCCCGGTCCATGAGGTCACGGCTACCCTCGACGATGTCCATCTGCCCCGTGCGCAACTGAGCGAAGCGCGTACCAAATTCGGCTACGTTCCTAATCTCGATGCGGTTGTATACCGGACAGCCCAGCAAAGGGTCCTTACGAGCTGCCTCGAGTGTGATAAACCGCTGGGCCTGGCGATCAACGACCCGGTACGGACCCGCCGCCAGCGGATTCTTCCGGAAGCGGTCGAAGGCCTCCTGGGAGATAACGCCATCAGAGTGGTATTTCTTGGAAGTCACATATAATCGGAAAAACCAGCGGCGACATTTCGTACACAAAGGTCGGAGCCCCTTTACTGAAGTCGATGCGCACTTTACGTTTGTCGACGACCTTCGCGGTCACGCCGATGCCTCTCAGCGTCGCCTTGATCTGGTCTTCCGCAAAATTACTGGCCGCGAGCTTGATTGAAAACACCACATCCTCGGCGGTGATGGGGTCGCCGTTGTTGAAGGTCAGCCCCTCGCGGAGAGTGACGTTAAGCCCCTTGGCGCCAGGCAGGAACTCCCACGCTTCGGCAACCCCGAAAGCCGCATCGACGTTCTCCTCCCGCGGGTCGGTCCCAAACAAAGGCATCTGGTGGAGTCGCGTGTATTGGGTGGATGCGAAGCGATTCTCGGCCGGATGCGGGGTAAACTCCTCGTTGAAGTGGCCCGCTACCCGTAGCACGGGCTTGCGCGCCGGGCATCCGGCTAGTGATGTGTCACTTGGCTTTTCCGGGCTTCGAGCCGCCGCAAGCAGTGTTGGGGTCTGCTGAGCGTATCCCGCGATCGCCAGGACAAATACCGCGATCGATGCCAATGCCAGAAGAGGAATCAGAATGAGCCTGCCCTTGCCGATTAATCGATTTTTCCGTTGCGTAGACATCGAAACACCTCCTATAATCATGCTCTGTAGTTTCCGTTTTTTTCTCTCTTTGATATGTTTGTTTACATCCTCGGGTTAGGCCATGGGTTCGCAAATTCCCGTCCGGTTCCGCGCCAATCTTTCTTCCATGTTCACTAAAGCTGGCGCAACCGAGGGTCGGTGTGGTCACGGAGCCAGTCTCCGAGGAGATTAAAAGACAGGACTACCACGGCGATCGCCAGCCCGGGAAAGACAGATAACCACCACGCACTCTCCAGGTAATCCCTGCCACTGGCGACCATCTGGCCCCAGGTAGGTGTCGGCGGCGGAATCCCCGCCCCCAAAAAGCTCAGGGTGGCTTCCAGGATAATGACGAACCCGAGTTGCAATGTGAGCAACACCACCACACTGTTCAAGACGTTGGGCAGGATATGGGCGATCATGATCCGCCAGTTCGACGCCCCGGCGATCCGCGCCAGCTTGACGAAGTCGCGCTCTTTGACGCTGAGGACCTCGCTGCGGATGAGCCTGGCGAACCGAGCCCAAAGAACAATACATGCGGCGATGACCACGGTGTACCCGCCGGGACCGATGACCGCAGCCAGCAGCAACGCGGCCAGTATAAGCGGGAAGGCCATCGTGGCGTCGGCCAAGCGCATGACGATTGCATCGACTCGCCCGCCGATGAACCCTGCGATCATCCCGATGAAGGAGCCCAGGACGGAGCCAAAGACCAGGGCCGCCAGCGCCACGTTGAAGGCGGGACGAGCCCCGACGATGATCCGGCTAAGCACGTCCCGCCCGAGCCGGTCCGTACCCAGAAAGTAGTGCGCGTCTCCGCCCTCCATCCACGCGGGGGGAAGCAGCCGCGCTCGCAGGCTGGTCCCGTAGGGATCATTGGGCGCAAGCCACTCCCCGAACAGGGCCATGATCATGAACAGACTAATGACGAGGAGTTGGGGAATCGGCAGGCGCCGCAGGCTGTTCCACCGCAGCCAGCTCCGCAGCTTGCTCTGCTCCCCCACGCCTGCGGGCTGCTCGACCGCTCGGCGCTCAATGTCGACTACGGACATCCCTAATTATCCCCTCGCTGCCACTCGCTGCATGGAACCGGTAGAAAACCTGATGCGCGGGTCCACCACTCCGTAAAGCAGATCAACAATGACATTTGCTGTCAGGACCGTTACGGCAACGATCCCGACCACCGCCTGTATGAGGGGAAAGTCCCGCGCGATGATGGCGCTCAAGAACAGGTTTCCTATGCCTGGCCAGTCGAACACCACCTCTGTGACCACCGAGCCTGAGACCGCGGTGCCGACCCAGATGGCCATAAAGGTCATCACCGGGAGCAGCCCGTTGCGAAAAACGTGCAGCCACACGACCTTCCACTCGGGCACACCCTTGGCCCGCGCTAACTTGACGAACTCCGCATCCAACGATTCCAACATCGATGAACGCAGCAGTCGCGTCATTGCGGCAAACAACAGCAGGGAGGTGCTAATGGCCGGTAGGATGTAGTACCGCCAGGAGTCGAGGCCGCCGGTGCCCATGCCCCCCGCCGGCAACAGCCGAAAATGCACCGCGAATATTGCCATCAAAACCAAGCCAACCCAAAACCCCGGCGCAGCCTGCCCGAAGGCGGCCAGCACCTGTGCGATGCGATCGGGCCATCTCCCGCGTTTCGTGGCGGCAAGCACGCCCAGTGGAAAGGCCGTCAGCAGGATGAGAATAAGTGACGCGAGTTGGAGTTTCAGGCTGGCAATGAAACGGTGGCCGATGAGGTCCGTCACCGGCTCGCGGTAGACGATGGAGCGACCGAAATCAAAGGTCGCCATGTCCCGCAGGAAGATACCGAACTGCACCATGTAACTGCGATCCGTGCCAATCCGCTCACGAGCGGCTTGAATATCAGCCTGAGACGCATCTGCCGGCAGATTGAGAACGGCAGGATCCCCTGCAGCGCGCGTGGCCACAAAGATAACCATCATGAAGAGGATCAGCGTGATAAACGCTTGAGCGATACGACCGGCAATGTAACTGATCGTCCCGTACCTCCCCTCTGAGTTGGCGAATCGGGAACGGTCTCCGACGGCGCGAACGATACCCGTACCTAATCCATATTCAAGTGGTTACGCGTAAAATGCTGAATTGTCGAGGGCTAGCACGCACCGGTTATCATATCAATCATGTGCGCGATTTTGCCTTGAGCAAAATTATCCTCGCTCAGTACCTCAACTTGATTGATTAAAAAATACGCCTCCCGAAAGCCGATAAGGTGATAGAGGTTGGCAGCGAAGGCGTAGCTCACTGAACGGTTTCTACATAAGTCACGGAGCTGAATTTTACTCGGCGCCATTCAAAAAAACTCTAGCGTGTGGCGAGTCATTCACCAGAACTTGGAGGCAATGACTAAACAATTCAATCTCAGCGCCAACACCAGCACAAGCTGCAAGGCCCGCGGCGGTCGAGCCAGAGTGAGATTTGTCAGCTTCATCCTGATAGGCCACCGTTCTCGAGCGCGGCCATCGCGAGCTGTGCCCTGCTCAGCAGCTGGCCACGACCCTGCCCTCGCTCGATGTATTCACGTAACGCTGCGCGAGCTCGCACCCCCCGGCCGGCCAGCGCCTGCGCGAGACCCTCCCACAGCAGTGGCTCAGAGGATTCCGGCCACAACCTCGCCGCCCTGCGGGCGGCGGCGATCGCTTCGTCCGGTCGGCCACGCCCGGTACGCCGATGGTTCTCGACGACCGCGCGAGCCAATGCCAACCATGCATCTGGATCAGCCGCGTCTGCCTGAGTGGCAGCACGGGCGCGGCCCACCTGCTCGCCGAGGGCGTGCTCTGAGCGGCGGCGGCGGCGACAACGCAGGCAGCGCACCGGAACCGAATGGAAGTTGAACTGAAGGGCCTCGTACCAGTGCTTTTGCTCGGCGGCGCGAAACACGAACGGCTGGCCGCACTGGATGCAGGCGCGCCCCTCATCGACATAGAAGTACTTCGGCACATGGTGGTAGCAGAAGACCTGCCTCGCCGGGTCACCGCGAACGGCATCCTTCGGCAAGGTCGGCTTGAAGGTCGCGTCGTATCGCCACAGCTCGCGCTCGACGCCGTGGAGATCAACGTACAGGCTGCGTACGAGGGGTATCTCACCGTAGATCGGGTGCCGGCGGACCTGCGCTTCAGCCCGGGTGGTCGTTGACTTCCGCTTCTGCCCGCCACGGGCGTGGTGTCTGGGATATCTCTTCACTTCGTCACACGAGGATGTGATGGGTGGCCTAACCTATGGCGTTTTATCCCTAGGCCTCGTGGCAATCAAGTTGCTTGATAGCCCCGGAGTATCGCCAAGGGGATAAAACGAGGTGGAAATTAACCGCCGAGCCACGGGACGCGCAGCGTTGACGGATTGAACTGTACGCCTCAGGCAAATCTCACGGGATTTGCTCGTAGGAGATTCAGTTCAATTCCGGGTTCGACGGTGAGTTTAACCCGCGCAAATGAAACGTAGCTAAATTTGCGCCCCAGTTGAAGCGGTTGGCAGGCAAGCTCTTTATCGCACATATAAATCACGCACCATGACTCTTTTGGTCCCTTCCGTTTTCACTGAAAGAAACACGCGTTCTTTTTTCACCAATGCTCGCGGGCGTCTGCGTCTGTCAATAAGCGTAAGCGACCGATCCTTCCTTGGATTTTATTTCAGCCAGTTCAAAGTATAATCTGAAGTCTCTGGACCAGACCCGCATATCTTTCTTCGAATAAGGGGCTTTGCCTTCGAAGTCCTTTGGCTGAACACCAATGAGAGTGACCGCAGTTATGGCGGGCTCTATGTAATTCCAGTTGACTGATACCGTTTCCTTTCCGATTCCTCCCTCTTTGACCTCCATATTGGCATAGCCGGTCGAGGTGAACCCTTGGAGGGCCGTGATCGGCGTTGTGAGTTGAACTCGAGTCAACACCTCCGTTGCGGATTGGAGTCCTCTATTCCGGGTCATCACCGCAATCCACAAGTGAGAATCAAAATCCTTCTTGAGTTTTTCCACTTCCCCCTTGCCCTCGGATCCTGCGAACTGCCGCGCAACGCTGGTTAAGACAGGCTCGAGATTGGCAGGAGTAAGGGCAAAGACCTGAGTATCGAAGGCGACCCGTGTGATATTAGGCACCTGCAGTTCCAGAATCTGTAGGGCCTTACCCGAGTTGACGTAACCGCGATACGCAAAGAATATGATCAGGACCAGCGCTGCTACTAGTACGGCGGTGGCTGTTCGACTTATGTCCTTGGGAAGTTCCATAGCAGTTCCTCCTTTTTACAACGATTCGAGATCCAGTTTTGACCGCCAGCCTTGAGTTTTTAGAGAGCCTTTCAGCAATCTCCTTCGTTTTGGATGTAATGTAGACCGACTCAAGAAGGGATTGCTGTCTAATATTGGACAAATTTAAAAAGAAATTGTCGCCTGGAAATGCATCTACTTACGGGACGCGGATCTTGTTGCACTATCTCTCCGCGGCGAATCCTTCCAGAATTGCGTTTACTTATTGACCGCTTCGCCTCGGGCTTGGTACAAGAAGCTACCAACTTGAACTGGAGCGAAACATGAGCCAAGGAAACGCGCCGGAGTTCGGCATCAGCAAAAATGTTAAGCGGATCGGAAGAACGGATTTAGCCGGCGGCGGGCAGATCGTGGTCGAGAATGGTTACGCCTTTGTCGGCCACATGGATCCGCCGCATGGCACGTCGATTCTCGATGTCAAGGATCCCAAGCATCCGAAGATCATCGCCGAGATCGAAATCCCCCAGGGCGTGCATTCACACAAAGTGCGCGTCAGCGGCGACATCATGCTGGTGAACTTGGAACGATACCGGAGTAAAGAAAAGCAACCGACCGGGCTCAGAGTCTATGATATTTCCAACCGCGAGAAACCGACGGAGATCGCCTTTTTTCAGACCAACGGGGGCGTCCATCGCTTTACCTTCGACGGCCGCTATGCCTATATCTCGGCGCATATCGAAGGCTACGTCGGCCGTATCCCGATGATCCTGGACTTGAAAGACCCAGCGCACCCGACCGAAGTCGGCCGCTGGTGGATGCCCGGCCAGCACATCGGCGGCGGCGAGACGCCGTGCTGGGAAGGCACGGCGCACCAGTGCCACCATCCGATCCGGCGCGACAACAGACTCTACGTCAGTTATTGGCATGGCGGTTTCGTGATCCTCGATATCGCCGACCTGACCCGGCCCAAGTTCATCAGCGGCTATAATTGGTCGCCGCCCTACCCATCGCCGATTCACACGACACTGCCGATTCCGTGGAAGCTCATGAACCGCGACGTGATGGTGGTCTCGGACGAAGAGGCCGGCAAACGTGCACCGACTCCTCCCGCTTTTATGTGGGTGGTAGACATCACCGACGAAACCCGCCCGGTGCCGATCTCGACCTTCGCACCGGCAGCATCCGCCACCATCGCTCCGGGTTACCAATTTGGCGCGCACCAGCCCGCCGAGCAGGTGTATGACAACAAAATGTTCGTCACCTGGTTCAGCGGCGGCCTGCGCGTGGTCGACGTCAGTAATCCGTACCGTCCGGCGGAAGTCGGTTATTACGTGCCCGAGCCCGGGCGCGGGCAGAAGACCGTCAAGAGCAACGACATCTTTCGCGCCGACAGCGGCCTGCTCTATTTACTCGACCGACTCGACGGCCTTGAGATCCTCGAAAGCGCGGCGTAGAAAAATCGTCCCGCTTATGCCCGACGAAACTCGACGCCGGCGCGCCGCACACCGTTTTCAAGGAAGTTTGATTTGAATGCCCGATTCTCCTGACCGAAGCATCCTTCTGCCGTTTCGCCACCGCGACTTTCGGGTTTTCTGGACTGGCTCTTTCTTATCGAGCATCGGCACCCAGTTCACCACCGTGGCGATGGCCTGGCAAATTTACGAGCTGACCAATTCGCCTCTGCAAATTGGTTTGCTCGGCTTGGCTCGGGCGACGCCGCAGATCTTGCTTCTGCTCGTCGGCGGCTTGCTCGCCGACGCCATGAACCGGCGCAAGCTGATGATGTGCACGCAGAGCGGTCTGTGCTGCGTGTCGGCGGCGCTGACAGTTTTTACCCTGTCCGGAAAAGCATCGCCGCAGCTGCTCTACACGGCGACCGTGCTGCTGGCATTATTCACTTCTTTGGAGCAGCCGTCGCGCCAGTCGCTGATTCCCAACCTGGTCCCGCGCCGGCACCTGGCCCAAGCACTGGCGCTGCAAGGCACCCAGCGCTACGTCCCGGTGATCGCCGGTCCGTCGCTCGCCGGCGTGGTTCTCGCCCTCTATGGCCCGGCGGCCTGCTACCTGCTCGACGCTATTTCTTGGCTCGCCATGCTATCGGCGCTGCTGCTCTTGCGCGCGGAAATCCCGCAGGGCGGCGGCTGGCGCAGCGTTTCCGTCAAATCCCTGCGCGAAGGGCTCGGCTTTGTCTGGGGCCACGGGGTTATCTTGCCGCTGATGATTCTGGATTTCGGCGCGACCTTTTTCGGCAACGTTCGCGGCCTGTTTCCCATCTACGCGCGCGACATTTTGCTCGTCGGCCCCAAAGGTCTTGGAATTCTCTACGCGGCGCGCGCCGTCGGCTCGCTGTGCGCCGCGGCGGCGATCAGCTTCATCGGCCCGATTCGGCGCGCCGGCCGCTGGGTGATGATCGGCGTCATCCTCTACGGGCTATCGACCATGCTGTTTGCCGGTTCAACCGTTTTTTGGTTTTCCGTCCTCATGCTCGCATTCTGCGGCGCCGGCGATACCATCAGCTCAATCATCCGCTCGACGATCAATCAAATGAGCACGCCAGATGAGTTGCGTGGCCGGATGTCGTCGATTAATAGCATCTTCACCAGCAGCGGCCCCCAGCTGGGTCAGTTCGAAAGCGGCGTCGTCGCCGCCTGGCTGGGCGCCAAAATCTCGGCGCTGACAGGTGGAATCGCGACACTGGTGATCGTCGCCGCCGTCGCGACCGCATTTTCGAAGGTACGCCGCTTTCGCATCTAATGCGAGACGGGGTTCAGAAGAGGATCGGGAGACCTGCCCGTGGCTCGTGCTCGCGTTGAGGACGCGTTCGCTTGACACGAACACGAGGGCCGGTTGTTTAATTCTTTATTCGGATGCCGATCTTGGAGAGCCGATGCTTCCAGGCCTCGCGCCGCTCGATGTCTTTCCAAACCTGGATTTCCTGTTGCGCGAGCTGTGTTTTCTTTTCTTTGAGCTCGGTCATCAGGTTTTGAATCAAGTTGTCGCGCTTCTTGAGCAGCTCCTCCCGTTCGCTCAAGAGGAGGTCCAGTCCGCGCCCATCCCCGTTGGCTCCTGCCTCGGCGTCGGGTTGGACCACCGCCAGCGATTTTTCGGATCTGCTGTGCTCCTGCTCCAGTAGGTTTTCCAATTCCGCCTTCGCCACCGCGGCTTCCTCGAGCCGCTCGGTCATCGCATTCATCTCTGCGCGCAACTCGCCCAGCGCTGCGCCGCTCGATTCCAGCAATTTTTGCTTTTCGGCGACCTGATGCTCCAGCGCATCCACTCTGGCACTGAGACGCTCCTCCAATTCACCGATCGAAGAATCCTTGGATTGCAGGAGCAGAGACTTTTCCCTGAGCTCTTCTTGCAAAAGCAGATCGGACCGTTCGCGCTCTGCGCTTACTTCGCTGAGCGTCTGGGTCAGCTCGCTGACCTTCGACATGAGCGCGTCAACCTCGCCGTCGCGCGTTTCCAGGAGCTCCTGTTTCTGGTTCAGCTGGCTCTCTAAGATTTGCACCTTGCCGGTTAAGCGCTCTTCCAGCGCGTGAATCGCACTGTCCTTGGACTGCAAGAGCTCGGTCGTACGGCGCAGCTCATCTTGGAGCGCTCGCGCCGCTTGATCCTTTGAGGTCTCTAAATCGAGCAACCGTCCGGCCTGGTTATTAATCTTGTCAAGCAGCGACTTGAGCTCGGCATCCCGAGCCTCCAGGAGGCCTTGTTTTTCGTGGAGCTCGTTTTCGAGAGCTTGAACCCTGCCGTCAAAGCGCTCCTCCAGCGCGTGAATCGCCGCTTCCTTTTCGCCGATCTGTTCGGTTTTTTGTCTCAGGTCTTCCTGAAGCGCGTGCGCCGCGTGTTCCTTGGAGGTGCCCAGCTCGAACAGTTGATCCTTGAACGCCTTGAGCTCCGACTCACGGCTATGAAGCCGCTCATCCTTATCGCGAAGCTGGCTCTCGAGATCCCAAATTTTTCCGGTGAGGTCCTCCTCGAGTTTTTTAGACCCGGCATCCTTGGCTTGTAGAAGCTCGGCCCGCTCTTTGACCGCTTCATCGAAGAGGCTTTCCGCCCGCTCTTTGGCCGCCGCCAGGTCAGCCATGCGCTGATGCAGCGAGGTCAGTTCGGATTTCACCGTCGTCAGCTCGCTCTCACGGCTGCCAACCAACTCCTGTTTCGCCGCCAGTTGTTCTTCGAGAGCGGAAATCTTAGCTTGAAAGCCCTTTTCGACCTCGCGGATCGCAGAGTCGCTTTCCTGAAGGACCTGCTTTTCTTTCTTGAGGGTTTGCTGGAGCAGACTGGCTGCGTGCACCTTTGCCGAACCGACCTTGGCGAGTTGCTCGTCAAGAGAGGCGAGTTGGATTTTGAGCGACTTGATTTCCTGGTCGCGGCTCTTTCGCGACTCTGCTTCCTCGCCAAGCTGACTCTTTAATGACTGAACCTCTCGGCCATAGCGCTGCTCCATCTCGCGCCTGGCAGCCTCTTCGGACTCGCGCCGGTTTTGTTCTTTTTTAAGCTCTTCACGGAGCGACCGCTCCGACTGTTCTTTGGCCGCGCCGGTCTCGGTCAAGCGCTGCGCAACGGTATGAAGCTCCTGCTCAAGCGCTTGTATTTCCCCGTCGCGCCGCTTGAGGAAGGCTTCGCGTTCGGCAAACTGGCTGGTCAGCAGCTTGACCTGCACATCAAACCGCTCCGATTGTTCCTGGAAGGCGATTTTTTCCGTGGCGAACAACCGTTGTTCCTGCCTGAGCGCCTGTTGCAGCGTCTCTTCAGCCCGTGCTTTGGCGTCGCCCATTTCGCTCAGGCGCTGCGTTAGGACCTTGACCTCCGACTTAAGGCTCTTTAACTCGTCATCGCGAACTTGAAGCAGCACATCCTTTTCCGATAGGCCATTTTGCAGCGCGTGCAAATTGGCCCCCAGCCGCTGTTCGGCCTCACGCAGCTGACGTTCCATTTCCTGCCGATCCTGCGCCGCCTTGGCCAACTCGTCCTGGAAATTGTGTTCGGAGCGTTCCTTCGCCGATGCCAATTCGCTGAGCTGCTGGCGAATACCGCCCAAGTCCGTTTCGCGCTGACGCAGCACTTTTTCGCGCTCGCTGAGCTTGCCTTCCAGGTTGCGGATCTTTTCGCCCAGACGATGTTGCTCGGTCTTGATTGCCAGAGCGTTGGCCTCAATTACTTCCTTTTTCTGGCGCAGCTCCTCTTCGAGGAGTTCCTCCGTGCGCTTCTTGGCGCTTTCCAGCTGCTGCAACCGGCCTTTGAGCTCGGCAGCTTCGGAGCGAAAGCTTTCCAGTTCGTTCTCGCGCTCTTTGACGAGTCCATCCTTGTTGCGTAACTGGCTTTCCCATGCCCGCGATCTGGCGTTGAAACGCTGCTCAAGATCCTTCAGCGCCGCGTCCTTCGCCTGCAGGACATCGTTCTTTTTCCCAAGTTCCTCGCGCAGCAGTCGTTCCGCCGGCGTCTGGGAAGAGCCGCCGGCATCCGCCAAGGCGCTCTCCTTTAATACCATGAGCTCGGCGTCGCGGGCTTTTAGTTCACGCTCCTTATCGTTGAGATCTTCGAGCAGTGCTTCGATCTTATCAATGCTTGTTTCCAGCTCTTTCGTCGCCAAGGCCTTGGCCTGCTCTTGGGTCTTGCCTTTCCAGACATGCTCTTGGAGCAGGTTCTCGGCGGCGTGCTTCTCCGATCGCATTTCGGCCAATAATCTTCTGAGCGCTTGGATTTCGCCGTCACGGACCATCTTCAGGAAGATAATGGTCATGACCACGGCGAAGATCGCCAACACGCCGTAAAAAATCGTGCCGGAGGGCAAGTTCTCGGACAGAAATTGTAGCGGCGAGGAAAGACCGTAACTCAAATTATTGGCGAACAACCAGCGAAAATAGTTGGCTTCGACCTCGTTGTCGCGGAATGAAAGAAAGATCAGCGCACCCAGCACAAGGGTCGCACCAATCAGCAGGACGATGACTTTTTCTCTTGTTCGCATTCGGCGTTGTACCTATCCGGATGACAGAGCAATGACCGTATTTTAAGCTGCTTGGCCCGATTTGCAAAACATTTTGGTGTAATTTCTTGGGGCTAGGGAACCGAGTTTTTCAAGAAAATGCCAGAAGCCACCATGATGTTCAAAGAACTTCCCCCTCACTTCACCCGCAGCGTCGCGGATTTCCCCGTCCGTATAGATTTTTACGGAAGAATCGACGGTCTCTTGGGAGCGCCCACTGAAGGCTCCTGGCGGTCGCTAAACAACTGAAAGTTAAAGCGAAGCCAACTTGTGGCCGGCCCATGACTCGATTCGCCGGTAGATCGACAGGCATGGCAGGTTATTGCTTGGCTTTGAGATTCTGATCATTTTCCTCGATAAATTTTTTGATTTCGTCGGCCTGATCGAGCAGCCGCTTCCACTGCTCTTTGTAAAGAGTCACAGGAAATCTGCCCAGGCCGTAGACAGACAAGCCGCCCTTTTCGCTGACCTTCAATTTGAGCTCGCCGGGCTTCCGCTGCGAGATCTGATCTTTGAGCGCCTGATTTTCAGCTTCCAGTCGAGCTAATTTTTGCTCTGCTGTTTCTTCCGCCATGGTTCCTCCCGCGTTCACGGATCGTTCGTTTGCTAATCACAATGAAGAACTTCTTACGATCTGCGCAGAGAGTATTTCATTTCGCCGTGAAAAGACAATCGCCGCCAAGTCGCCTCGGCGATCTCGCCCTGCTTGGAGCGGAACCCGCCCGACTGCGAGCGCGTCAAACCGCGCGGAGCGCTTGATCCGGCGAGCGAAGTAAGATTATAAGAGGGCAGTTCATTTACACTGCCACGGGTATCCGACCGAGGCGTAAATTAGGAGGTCGAAGGAAATGTCCATGAAGCTCAGTACCCGAATTATCGACGGCGACGGCCATATCATGGAGGACAACGCGGGAATCATCGCGCACATGGAAGGTGCTTACCGCGAGATCGCAGGGCGCAAGGGAATTTGTTTCCCGCCCTTGGATCATCTTCATTCCGGGCGCGCCGTCGAGACGCCGCCGCAACGAGACCAACGTCCGCCGGTAGGACCCAAGGGTTGGCTCGAATTTCTTGACGACGTCGGCATCGAGTGGACCGTGATGTATCCAACTCTGGCGCTCTCCTACGGCAAGATCGTCAGCCGCGATTACGCGGTCGCGGTCTGCAAAGCCTACAACGACTGGCTGGCCGAGACCTACCTAAAATTCAATCCACGCTTCAAAGGCATGGCCATCATTCCTATGCAGGACCCTGAAGAAGCAGCCAAGGAGCTGCGCCGTGCGGTCACCGAACTCGGAATGCTCGGGGCGATGATGCCGTCCAACGGGCTCGCCCAGCCTTTGGGGGCAAAACAGTTCTGGCCGGTATACGAAGAAGCCAACAAGCTCGGTTGCTGTCTCGCCGTGCACGGCGGCGCCCACGATCGCTTCGGCATGGACCATATGAACATGTACGTGCCGGTGCACGCCCTCGGACATCCGTGGGGCTTGACCATCAACTGCGCCGATATTGTCTACAACGGTATCTTTGAACGCTTCCCGCGCGCGCGCATCGCCTTCCTCGAGGGCGGCATCGCATGGCTGCTGCTGCTGCTCGAACGGCTACACGCATCGCACGAGACTCATTTCCAATACATCCCTGAAGGTGAGTTCGGTGTGCGCGAAGAACAGGACCCGGCCAAGCAGATCAAGAAGCTCATTAAAGACGGCCGCCTCTATCTCGGCATCGAAACCGAAGAATTGACGATGCCGTTCGCCATCAAGACCGTTGGCAACACGCCCTTTCTCTATTCGTCGGACTTCCCGCATGAAGTGACCAACGAAAGCTGCAAGCACGACATCGGCGAGCTCATGGAGAGCAACGAAATCACCGAAGACGACAAGGCCGCCTTGCTCTGGCGCAATGCGGAAACCTTTTACAAGCTCCCTCTCTAATGTAGTTTGAAGATTAACGGCTTGAACGATTTGAATTTTTTGAACGGTTTGAACCGTTCAAGCCGCTCAGCACTTTGTCTCGATCGCGAATAAATCGCTCACAAAAAGGTAAGGAGTCATCATGGATACCTGTCGCGCCGCCGTCATCACCGAACACAACAAACCGCTGACTATCCAGCAAGTGCCGATTCCCAAGCTCGATCCGGGTTCACTACTGGTAAAAATTGCCGCCTCGACACTCTGCGGCACCGACGTGCACCGCTGGCATGGCCCGCTCGGCGACGGCGACACGTTGCCGATCATTACCGGCCACGAGCCCTGCGGCACCGTCGAAGACATCGCCGGCGAGCGCACCGATATCTTGGGCAATCCGGTCAAGCGCGGCGATCGCATCGTGTGGAGCTATGTCGCCTGCGGCTCCTGCTATTACTGCGCCGTAGCGTTGCAGCCCTGCATCTGCCCGGGGCGCGCTTCGTGGGGACACAACCGCAGCGACCAGTATCCGTATTTGCTCGGCAGCTGCGCCGAGTACATGTACGTGCCTAAAGAATGTCTGATTATCAAAGTCCCCGATGAAGTGACTTCGGCATCGGCAGCCGCGTCCGCCTGCGCCTATCGCACGGTGATGCACGGCTTCGACCGCTTGGGCGCGATCAAGAGCCAAGAGACAGTGGTCATTCAGGGCAGCGGCCCGCTCGGCAACTTCGCCACGGCCGTGGCGAAAGATCACGGCGCCAAGAAGGTGCTGGTCATCGGCGCGCCGGCCAATCGCTTGGAGGTGACCAAGCGCATGGGCGCAGACGAAGTATTAAATCTTGAAGAAGTCACGGATGAAAAAGACCGGCGCAAATGGGTGCGCGATCATACCGAAGGGCGTGGCGCCGACGTGGTCATTCAAGTCGCCAACAACATGGCGGTTCCCGAAGGCCTCACGTTGCTGCGCGGCGGCGGCCGCTATTTGAATATCGGCGCCGGCGGCAAGGCGAACATCGCCGTGGAGAAGATCCCTCAGGAAATGCTTTTTATCACCGTGCGCTCCGCCGAGCCGCGCCACTGGCTGCAAGCGATCGACTTTCTGGCCTCGCGAAAGAAAACTTTCCCCTTCGAAGACATGATCAGCAAGAGCTACAAGCTCGATCAGATCAACGAAGCGATGTCGGCGATGGCGAGCTACTCGGTTGTAAAAGCGGTCATCAATCTGAGCTAGGGTTGACGATTTTCAGTTACAGGGAGCGCGGCGCCAACGGAGGTTGTCCATGAATTACCAACTCGAGCACATAGCTATTTACACAAAGGACATCGCTGCATCGATCAAATACTACGAAAAGTTCTTCGGCGGCCACGCCACGCCGATCAGAAAAGGTAGCGCGGGGTATGGTTTCTGTTTCGTAAGAATCGCCGGCTCCCCGTCCATACAATTAATGGAGTCAGCCGGCCAATCCGGCGTGCACCACTACGGCTACGTCACCGACGATATCGATCAGGTGGCCAAAGAGTTTAGAGAAAAAGGCGCCGAGATTCTGCGCAAGAACCGAGATGAGTCGGGAAGGCTCACCACCATCTTCGTCAAAGATCCCAACGGCCTCGAGATGGAAATCAGAAGTCCGCGCTGAACGTTTTGAACGGCTTGAACCTAGCCGGGAAAACTTAATCCAGCTGCGCCCACTCATTGAATTCTTCCAGACCCAGTTTCTTTAACGTGTCGACAAAAGGCCTGCCGGTTTTTTCGTGCCTACCTGACAAGCGGTAATACTCGTGGACCATCTCCGGCAGCCACTTGGCGATGGTGAAACCCTTGTACTTGCCGTCCGGCACTGGATCGAGAAAACGTTGGCCCACCTGCTGCCAGTCGTGGTCGGCGATCCAGCCGCGCTGGGTCGCGAAGATGCTCTGCAAAATGGCGCTGCGATGGCCTGCAGCCAGCGCTTCATCCATGGTAAAATTCCATCCGGTGGTGGCGTTGAAGGCATCCACCACGCTATTTAAACCGTCCGGCTTCATGTGCATCTGCGCAAACCAGCAGCCCCCCATCAGGCCGACGAACTGGCGATACTGCTCGGCGATCACGTTGGACTGCGGCCAGCCTTTGGGATCGTCGCGGTCCAGCGGTCCCCATTTCTCCCGGTACTTGAGATCCGGCGGAGGATTGGCCGTGCCGCCGCCCTGCGGTTTCATGCCGCCACTGGCGACGATCTCGCGCAGCATGTTGCTGAAGTGCGGCCGCCAATCATGCATGGCGGGCACACCGCGCTTGGTGTGCACGACCCATTTGACCGCATCGCCGCCGATCGCTTCCGCGACTTCCAGCGGACCGTCGGCGATCAAGTTGCCCCACTTGCCTTCGCGCCGCGCGGTCATTTCCAATAGTTTATCGATCGCTTCGACGTTGCCCCATTCGAGACGCAAGCCGTCGCAATCCGCCGCGGTTACCAATCCCTTTTCGTAGGCCTCGAACAAAACTCCGGCGCCAAATGCAAAATGGCCGCACTCGATGCCAAGATCGTTGATCCGTTCGGCGAGATAAAGCGTCGCGTTGCCTTTCACGCCGAGATTCCAGAAGGTATCGAGCCACTCGGCACCCGCGTTGAAATGGCCTACCCTGCCTTTGAATTCGCCCTCGCCGATTTCGACATCCCAGGGGCAAAGGCGCGCGCACTGAAAACAGGGCCGCTGGGTGACGCGATTTTGATCAAAGCCGCGGTTGTGGTCGGCGATCAACGTGCTCTGCATGTTGTTGTTGGGCAACGCTTCGAGATGACGCGCATGGCCGACCGTATAGCGGTCCGCCACCGAATACTGTTGCAGCGTCTTGCGCCATCTGAGCCCGGCCTCGATCAACGCCGCCTTATCGTGCAACGGCGGCCGCTTGGTACCGTAGACGACGATCCCTTTGAGCTTTTTCGAGCCGAAGATTGCACCGCCGCTGTGCGACGCCGAGTGATTATAATCGTTGCACAGCATCGCCGCGTGGACGAGATGCTCTCCCGCCGGCCCGATACCCATCACTTTCGCGTCTTTAATACCGACCTCGGCGCGCAAAAGATCCTCGGTGTCGCGCGCACCATTGCCCCAGAATTTTTCAGCGTCACGCAATTCCGGCTTGCCGTCGTTGATAAAGAGATAAGTCGGTTTGCTCGCGGCGCCTTCGAGGACAATGCCGTCGTAGCCCGCTTGCTTGAGAGAGGCCGCCCAGTAACCGCTCGCCGCGCCGCGCCCTAAAGAATAATGGGTCATCGGACTGAGAAAAACCGCGCAAACTTTCGTCCCGCCGGGCGTCAATCCGGTGCCCGTGAGCGGTCCGGTCATCATTACCATCTTACTTTGGGGATCGTACGGCTTCACATCGAGCGGCAGCTCATGCATGAGCATGTACAGTGCCAGCGCTTGCCCGCCGATAAATTGCCGCAACACCGGCTCTTCGGGCAGATTCTCGTCTTTCATCGAACCGCGGGTCAGATCAACGCGCAGGATTTTGCCCATGTAGCCGCCGGGGAGCCGGGTGGCACGATGGCTCGGAAACAATTCAGAAGTTTTAATCATTTTGTCTCACCAATCATTTGCACTTCGCGATCAAAGGATAAAGACAAACGGATAATGGATGATCGGCCATGACACGTCCCTCATCCTTCATCCCCTATCCTTTACCCCTCGTCCTTTTCCATTAAACGCATCCTTCACGAACAAGCTCTCCAAGGGGAGCTCTTGCTTCACCAAGCCTTGCTCGATCTGGTAACGATTGAGCGCTCGGATGCTTTTCTTTGCCGACTCGGTAAGCGCGCAGGCATAGGGGTCGTAACCCAGCAAATCGCGCTCCTTGGCGTAGCCGTCCGCCTGCGCCGGAGTAAAATATTTGACGGCCAGTTTATTGGCTTCATCGAAAGCTTCGATCAATTTCGCCGGGAGATCCGGATATCTCTCGGCAGTTTCCTCTTTCATCGTGACGATATGAATGATCGGATAAATCTGGGTTCGCTTGACGTAATCGATGATTTCGTCGGTATCCTCGAACAGCGGCTTCACCCCAGGAAACTGACCCATCACGCCGGGCAGCACCCCGCCGCCGAACAAGGCGGGATATCCTGAGTCGCCCGCGACCAATGCCGCGCCGAGCTTTCCTTCACTGACGAGTTTGGCCAGGTAAGGCTTTTCCTGGCCGAAGGGCGGCGGCCGATCGAGCCTTTCGACTTTCACCGGCAGCTCATCGGCGATGTAAACCTCTTGCCCGGATACGTACCAACCCACGTCCGTCGTATTGATCCCATGTTCATCCAATAGATAACCGCGCGCCCAGGACACCGCGGTGGCACCGTAACGAAAACAGCCGATCTGTTTACCTTTAAGGTCCCTCGGATGTTTCAGTTTGCCTTCACAGTAAAAAATATTTCTCTGCCGCGGTCCGCGCTGGAAAAACACCGGCAGGGCGAGAAAGCGCTTGCCCTTCTCCTTGGCCCGCATCAACGTCGCCGTCGACATCTCGGCGACATCGAACTCGCCCTGAACGAAGCGATAATGCATCTCGCCCGGCGAATACTTATCGCCGACGTATTCGAAATCGTAACCGTCGAGCTGCAGCGATCCGTCCATCAAGGCTTTATTGCGAGGGTTGGGATTGGTGCTGAAAGTGATCTTGGGTTTAGCGGCCATACGCAACCTCCGATTCCGATCTGAATGATGTGGCAAACATTGATTTCAAACCGCTAAATGTTCCTTGAGAAACTCCATGCCCCGCTGCCACGACACGCGGTCGGACTCCGCCGCATATCTGTCCGGATGATGCGGATCCATGAAGGAGTGTCCCGTATTTTTGTACACGTAGAAATCATGGGCTTTACCGTGCTTCGTCAGCTCGGCATCGAGTTTTGCCATATCCTCCAAGGACGGGTTCTGATCGGTATCGCCGAAGTGGCCTTGAATCGGGCAGCTGATCCGCGCCGTGCGCTCGAAGGGCGTCGGTCCGTCGCCCCATCGACGAAAACAACTGCCACCGTACCAGGTGATCGCCGCTTTAAAATCTTTGCTTGCGGCGGCCATCAAGTAGGCGACCCGCCCGCCCATGCAGAAACCGAGAATGCCGACGCGCCTGCCGTCAGCAAATTTGCTGGCGTTGACGCAAGTGATCGTCGCGCCGATATCTTTGATGATGTTCGCATCGCGCGCCCGCCCCCGGCGCGTCGGCCCGTCATCTTTACAATCCGGCCCGTCGCGATGGTAAAGATCGGGGCACACCGCCAAGTATCCCTCCGCCGCGGCGCGCGCGGTCATCTCTTCCATGAAACGATCGACGCCGAATTGGTGCTGGACCACGACGACGGCCGGCAGCGGTTTGTCGCTATCCGGCCGGCTGATCACCAAATTCATCGGGCTGTCGTCGACGATAATTTGCTCGCGATGCGTTTGCATGGTGTCCTCATTCATCGAAGTAACTATTGCCGTTTATCTCCGCCCGTCTCTCATTGCAACTCTCGCTCCAACGACAGACTTCCCTCTCGATCAGTGTCCGGCTCCGTTGACGCCTTGAACTTTTTGAACCTTGGCGAGTGTTAGAACCTCCGTTGCGCAAAACTCATCTCTTCCACCAGCGTCGGCAAGTACGCCGCGACCAACGCCGGCGTGCCCTTGCGCACCTGTTCCAGGCCGCGCTTGAGCGCCGGGGCGACTTCCTCCGGCTCGCGCACGGTTTCACCGTAGCAATTGGCCGCCTCGGCAAGTTTGGCGAAATCCGGCGGTGGATCGAATAGACCGCCTTCGTAGTTTTCCGTGCGCACGGCGACACCGTTGGGATAACTGCGTTTGAGCCCATTGGTGCCGGTGGTATAGGAACGATTGACGAAGACCACGGTCAGGAACGGTGCTTTGTAATGCGCCGCCGACCACAGGGCCGGCATCGGCGTGCCAAACATAAAATAGCCGTCGCCAGTGGCAAGAACGACGTCGCGGTCGGGCGCGGCTAATTTGGCGCCGAACGCCGCGCCCGCGCCCCAACCACCCGACGAGCCGCCGCTAGCAAAATAAGTTCCGGCCTCCGATCGACCGTGATGGGCGCAGACATAGTCCGAGTTGCTGATGGCGTCGTCGAGAACAATGGCATTGGGCTCGAGAATTTTTCCGAGCTGATAGCCGACCCAGCGCGGATGCATGGGCTGGCGTCGCCCGGACTCCTGCCCCAGCCGTTCGTTCTCGGCGACGAACTCTCGCTTGCGCGCTTCGAGGCGCTCGCGCCGCTCGGCGATCCGGCTCAAGTCGCTCTTGGACAAAAGCTCAGTCGCCGCGTCATAAATTGCCCGCGCCGCGCCGGCCACGGTCACAGGGAGCCAGAGATCGGCTTGGAACTCCATCGTTTTGTAGTTGGACAGCACCGGATCGCTATCGACCCAGATCACTTTGCTCCCAGCCTTCGGCGCCGCTGCCGGCGTGATGTACGGCACCAACGGCTCAAGCATGAGCAAGGCATCGGCGTCTTTGGGTTCCGGCCCGGTGCCGTAAAGCGCATGGGTCGTCGGAAAATTTAGCCGGTCCAAGCGGTCCATGTCGAGCACCGGCAGCGCGAGCAATTCGGCGAGCCGAACGACTTCGGCGACTGCTCCGGGGTTGCGTCCCGCCGTCGCCGAACAAATACACGGATTGCGCGCTTCGATGAGCCACTGGGCAGCGCGCCGCGCGTCGGCGGGATCGGGCCAAGCCGGCCGCGCGATACCGAGGTCATCGCGAGTCGGAAAATGAGTTTTACCCGGCAACTTCAACATCGCCGTTTCACGAGGCACGGTAAGATAGGCCGGGCCTTTGGGTTCGCTCATAGCGATTTGCAACAGCCGGCTGATCATCAAGCCGGGGTTGTCCTGGTGCTCGAGGCGATGGTCGACTTTGGTGTATTGCCGGACGATACCGCCCTGATCGCGCGGCTCCTGCACCCACTGCACCGGACTGTTGCGCGCGCCGGTCATGGAGCCGGGATAGGCGCGCGGCCCGGTACCGGCGGTGATCAGCACCGGATAGTTGCCGCGCCAGGCAGTGTGAATCGCGCCGCCGTAATTCAATGTCCCCACGTCGACGTGCACTGCCGTGGCCGCCGGTTGATTGCGCACCATCGCCGTGCCCAGCGCCGCGTTGAGCGCGACGGCCTCGTGGGTGACAGTAACAAGCTTCGGCGCCGGCCAGCCGCGCTCGTTCGCCTTGGCGATGCTCTCCTGCCAAAAAGCGATTTCCGAGCCGGATACGAAAAACAAATGATCGATGCCGCCGAGCTTCATCGACTGCACCAAGGCATCCGACCATTCGTCACCCGGATATTCTTTCCAGCGGGCATCGTGTGAAATCGTATCAGTCATGATTAGAAACTCCGTTCAAAAAGGATAAAGGCAAAAGGATGAAGAATAAAATTCAAGTCGGCTATTATCTCTGCTCTGGCTATTTTCCACCCTTTATTCCCTTCACGTTTTCGTGGTTAATTCTTCTCGCCCATCACTCCACCACTCCATTACTCCCTCTTCTATCCCTCTACGCCAGCGGATTCTTACAAATCACATTGAGCAGTGCCTGCCGGCGCTCTTCCTTGACAACCTTCAACGCCTTGGCCAGTGCGTCGGGCAATTCACCCGGATCCTCGACGCGCGCGGCGTATGCGCCGCAGGCCTGCGCCGTGAGCTCGAAGTTGGGTGACGGGCTCAAGTCGGTGCCGGGGAAATTGCGAGTTCGCGCGGCCACGCCTTCCGGGTACAGTCCGCGCGCTGCGTTGAGACTCGCGTTCCACACCTGGTTGTTATAGATCACGGTCAAAAACGGAATCCGGTATTTCTGCGCCGTGAAATGGCATGCAGTGGGCGCGCAGAACATATACGAGCCGTCGCCCTCGGCGGCGATCACCGTCGCGTCCGGCGCGCCAAGCTTCATGCCGATGGCCGCGCCGAGTCCCCAACCGAGATGGCCGGCCAGCGGCGTATTGAACATCGAGCCCGGGCGGTTCAAATGGATGCACTCCGCGAGCTTTGAGGTAATCGTCTCATTGGCGATGATGGTCTTATCGTCCATGGCGTCGCCAATGCATTTCGACAGCCACATCGGGTGGATTGGTTTCTGGCTCTTCACCGCTTCGATGCTCGCGTCCATCTCGCGAATCATCTCATCGTGCTCCGCCTCGGTCTTCCGGCGCCGCTCGTCGAGCTTGGTCTTGACCACCGCACCCTCCGCCAGTTTAGCTTTGATCATCGAAATCAGTACCGGTAGCGAGACTTCGGAGCAACCTGTTACCGGCAAGTCCGCGGGGAAGCCCCAACCCGGAATTGCCGTGAACATCGGGTCGCGCTCCAGGTGAATGATTTTTACGCCATCGCGTAAAATGTTTTTATGGGGCGGCTCCCAGGGCACGTCGGTATCGATGAAAAAAAGCAGATCGGCGTTGCGCAAGTACTGGGTCGTCTGGGTGCCGAGATTGAGCGGGTGATCGGTCGGAAAGTTGACGTAACTCAGCTGCTGCACGACCGGAATTGCCAGGAGTTCGGCAAGCTCGACGAGAAATTGCACCGCTTCGGGATTGCGGCCGAGATATTTCGTGACGATCAGCGGGCTGTCCGACGCGATCAGCCAGTCGGCGGCTTTTTCCAGAGACCCCTGGTCCGGCTGCATCTTGCTCCCCGGCGACAACGACTCGGGCGATAGCAATTGGGTCGACTCCATCGCTTGGAAGAGCCACTCGCGCGGCAAGGTCATGTAAACCGGGCCGCGCGGTTCGCTCATGGCGATTTTATACGCGCGCGACACCACCGCGGCGAGGTTTTGATTGGTCCGCACTTCGTAATCCCATTTAACGAATTCGCGAACGACGTTGCCCTGATCGCGCGACTCCTGACGCCAGTGAATGTTTTGGCTCTTGCCGCCGCGCAGTTCGCCCTCGGTAATCGGCGTCCGGCCGGCCACTAGAAACAGCGGCACGTTGCACGACGCGGCGTTAATGACGCCGCCGAGCGCGTTGGCCGTGCCCGGCAGCGTATGCACTAAAACCATTTGCGGCTTTTGCGTCACGTTGTAGTAACCATGGGCCATCGACACCGCCGCCTGCTCGTGCGGCACGACAATGGGCTGGATGTCACGCGGGTCTTCCTTGGCGGTCTTCGCCATCGCTTCGATCAGCGGTCCATGGTCGGTGCCCGTGTTGGCGAACATGTAGCGCACCGAGCCAAGCGCTTTCATTTGCTCCAGAAAAGCCTCGGCGCCGCTCGAGACTGGAATGGTCTTCAGGAGTTTTTCCGCCATAGATATTCCTTTCTTGTCACTGAGGCGGGAACGCGCCCTTGTAAGTCGGCCCAACTCTGTCAAGAACGGGATAATTTTTCAACCAAAAATTAGGCTGTGTGCAAGTTCGATCAATGAGCTCGACTAAGACCCAACCTATCCGCATCGCCTGTCGCCGCGACACCACTTCTGTCGACAGGAGGGCGGATTCTCCTCCGCCTCTTCCCCCTTCGAGGAGGAAAGACAATGGAGATGGAGGTGCGCCGCGCCGCGGCCGCTTGCCCCGGCCACCGAAATATTTTTGCAACATTCAATAACCGGCCGCACGCTTTCTATTCCCGCAAACCCTCGTTGACTTTGCTCCACGCGTCCCGCAATCTGGTCCATCAGGATTTTTCGATTATGTGCACCGCCACCGCGACCGTCGCGTCGGCCGGGCTTCGGGATACCTGGATAAAAAAACCGACAGGAGAAATACACCGTGCGGCAAATCATGCTTATTCTCATCGCTATCTGCTATTTCCTAAGCAGCGCTCCTGCCCATAGTCAGGAGTTACGGAAAGTGCGCGTCGGCATTCCGACATTTTCATTGATCACCGCCGCCACCCTGGTTCCCCAGCAAAAGGGCTATTTCAAACAGGAAGGCCTCGATGTCGAAACCATCGTCATTCGCTCGGCGGCGTCGGTGCTCGCCCTCGCCGCTAAAGAAGTCGATTTCATCACTCTGGGCGGCGGCGGTCTGATCGGTGTCCTGCGCGGCCTGCCGCTTCGCGTCGTCTTCACTCCGGTGCGCCGGCCGCTTTACGCCCTCTACGTCAAGCCGAGTATCCGCTCCTTCGCCGATCTCGACGGAAAGCGCGTCGGCATCTCGAGCATCGGCAGCGGCCCGGATCTGTTACTGCGCGATCTCTTGAAAAAACGCATGGCCGACGGCGGCAAGAACGTCGCGATCCTCGCCGTCGGCGGCGGCAATGAACGCTTCGTCGCGCTCAAGACCGGCGTCGTCGACGCTGCAGTGCTCGCCAGTCCGTTTACTATCACGGCTCAGCGCGACGGCTTTCGCGAGCTGTTCTCCTATATCACCGACAAGGAATATTCCGACATCCCGGTGGCGACGTTCACCCGCGAAGATCTGCTCCGGAGCAACGCCGCGCTGGTGGAAAAATTTGTCCGAGCGCAGCTGAAGGGGCTGCTCTATATGCGCGCCAACCGCGACGGCGCGGTCGCCACGCTGGCGAGGGGTCTGAAAATCAAAGAGAGCGAAGCCGGCGCGGGCTTCGACGAGATTCGTCCCGCCATGACCGAGGAGGGCATGATCAGCCAGGAAGAGCAGCGCAGTGTTCTGAGCTATTTGTTGACGCCAGCCCAGCGCAAGGAACCGCCCCGTCTCGATCGTATCTACGATTTTTCCTTAACCAAAAAAGTCTACCGGGAGCTTCAAGCGCGCGGCTGGAAACCGGAATGAATCCTGCTTCTAAAGAAAAACATCCCCCCATTTTCCGAACTTGACGTGCTTCGCGTCTTTGCGCGAGTCATCTTTTGGCCGGTTCGCTAAACCGTACTTTAACCCGCATCGGTAAACACATTGCGAAGCAAACTGCGAAGAATGTGACTCGTAGGAATTAAAGATGCTCATCGACGCTCACGTACATCTGGACAAATACGGCGACCGACTCAACGACGCGCTGAGAGAAATTGAGAGCGAACAAATCTTCACCGTCGCCACGGCGATGGACGTGCCATCCTATCGAGAGCTGCAAAAGATCGGCGAGCGTTCCGATCTGATTCTTCCGACGTTCGGAATTCATCCGCGCCGCGCCGCAGAATACGCCGATCGACTGCCCGAGATCGGCCGGTACATCGAGACCAGCCCCGCCATCGGCGAGATCGGCCTCGATTTTCACTGGGTCAAAGATACCTCAACCTACCCGGCGCAAAGAAAGGTTCTCGAATATTTCATCGCCGCCGCCGCCGAGCAGAAGAAATTCGTCAACCTGCACACCAAGGCCGGAGAAAAGGAAATCTTGGATCTGCTCGAAAAGTACGGTGTGACGCGCGCGATCATCCATTGGTACTCGGGGCCGATGGATATCCTTCGCGCGATGATCGACTACGGCTGCTACTTCACCATCGGCGTCGAAGTGCTCTTCTCGGATTACATCAAAGCCATCGCAAAGACCGTCCCCGATCATCTGTTGTTGACCGAGACCGACAACCCCGGCGCGATCAGATGGTTGAAGAAAACTGATGAGATCGGCATGCCGACGGCGATAAAGAAAGTCCTAGAAGTGCTCACGGAGTTGAGGCAGGCAACACCGGAGAAAATTGAATCGTTGGTTCAGGAGAATTTCGCGCGGCTCATCGCCAACGATCCATGGTTTCGCGCGATTGGAAGCAGGTTCTTTCAGCAAACTTCTTAGATATGAGCGTCGACGCATGCAGACCTTGTTTTAGCGTAACTGAGTCGGTTAATCGGAACGCGAACGCATCAGAAGCGAATCGTTCTGCGTGAGTATTCCACTCAGAACGTCAAAACCTTTGTTGATCGAGCAGCTTCATGAAATTCCGCTTCGCCTTGTGCTTCACTCGCAGTTGGGTTGCGTAAACCGTGAATTCACTCTCGCGCCCAAGCCGAACCATCAACTCCCGTACCTTTCGCAAAAAGTCCACAGCTTCTTTGTAGGCTTCGTTATTTTTCCGGCCGAGATCTGGCTCGATCTGACGTTGGTAAATTGGCAGCGCATCTTCGGGATGTTCCTTATCGCGTTTGGCGGCGAGTTCCAGCCACAGGCTGTTGGAGCAGCCGCCTGCTTGCGCCTCGCGCCACGCGGTTTCTATATCCCTTTCCCAGAGAAAGATCCGAACCAGCTCGGAATGGTCCGCCTCGCGGTAAACCGCCCAACGATTCATGCTCCGTTCGCTTCTCGATTTTGCGATTTGCAAACGCAAATATTCGACGGCTTTTTCCCGCCACAACTTCCATTCGCCGAGCCGTACAGCGTGAGCTTTCAGGTTCTGATACTCTCTCAACGTCGGTGATTCCGTGTATTCGGCCCATACCAATGCCATCGCCTCGGCATGGCGCTTGCGGCGGTGATACTGGTTCGCCAGGAACTCACGCAAACGTGAATCGGTCCGCTTGGGAAAAGCTTCGACTCCTCGCTCTGCCCATTGTAGAGCCTTATCGTGCTGACCGGCGCGCTTATACGTCTCAGCGATGTCGAGGTAGTTGTAAGCCAGGGAAAGATCGCGCTGCTTAACCGCAACCAGCGCCTCAACATCGCCCGACTGGCGGGCGAGCGATTCCATGATGTGCGTGATTCGAAACCGTTTCCCGTATTGCTCCGCATCGTCCCGACCGGGGCGACGAGCCGCCACCTTGGCCCACGCCGCCTCCGCCAACTGTCGATATACGGCGAGACCTTTTTCACCGAGAACACCCGCATATGTTTCGGCCGCACCGTAGAATGTATCGTAGTCCGTCCGTCGCTCCCACGCGAAGAGTCTTTCGGCTAGCGATTCCGGATCGGGTTTCGCTTTCTTACATGCCTTTAGATGAAGCTCCTGAAGACGCTCCAGGATAGTGCTCATGTATCCGTCGGAATCGTCAATGGAACCCATGGCATTTTCGACGGCGTCTAAAGCGTATTCCGCCAAGTCGATCACGGCTACTGGACTCCCCTCCTTCAACAACTCCTCAATCGAATCGATCACTTCATCGATACCCTGAGTGTAACTGTACGCATCTCGATAGCTTACGAATCCGTCGGGCTCCACGGCTTCGTTGATGGCGCGCCGGTAGGAAGCAAGGTTGAGTCCCTTAGCGGTACTCTTCCCCGTCTTGAGAAACAGTCGCTGGTCGAGCCGCTCGTCTTGTGCCGCGTGATTGAGCAGCAGATCCACCAAAGCGTCCTTATCCTGGGTTTTGAGATATGCGCGGACGTCCTCCTTGGTCACCACGTCACTCCGGTCGGTATTTGCTGACGGCAGCTTCCGGTAACTGCCTTCAAGCCAGGCCAGGGCTACCGCTACACAGTGCTTGCAAAACTCACCGTCGGCACCGACCGGGCAGCTGCACGAATAATCCAAATCCTTGCCATCCATCCAAATCTTGACCCGGTATAAATACGTTCCCCGTACCGTCGCGGCGATCACACCGTTTTCTTCACTCAAACGTTTGACGCAATTGTTAACAAAGTAGTCGTCCCCTCGCTCGAAGGATCTTGCACCCGCCAAGCGGTGGAGATTGCGGCGGTCGAGGAGCGAGGCCAAAAGCGAAGATGCTTTCATAGACGTATCTCTACTAACCATCGTTTTCGGATTCAATCGTTATCGTAATTCTCCTTCTCCCACGGGCAACGACTGCGATTTCTTCACCCGTACCTTTGCCACGCTTTCTCCCGCTCCGGAGTCAAACCCCGCGGATTCTCCCGGTCGACGGCCCATCGCGCCGGATTGGCCAGAATATATTGCCGGATGCGGTTGAAAGATTGTTCATCGCGGATTACGTGTTCGTAATAATTCCGTTGCCACGCGAAATTGGCATTCACGGTTTTACGGATCATTCGTGTCCACGCCGCCTTGTAGACGCGCACGATTTCTCCCAATGTAGGGGCGCGATTCATCGCGCCCAAATTCTTGTTTGGTACCGCAGAGGGCGCAATGAATTGCGCCCCTACGGCGGGGATATCGACCGATGGTCATTGCCCATATATCACCGCAAACGACGATCATCATGGATGGCGGTTCCCTGTAGGGACATGGTTCATCACGCCAACACCGAGGCGTAGCCTCGGCATGGCAAATCTCAAATTGTAGATTGCCGAGAAGCCTTAAACTCACATGCAGTGTCCGTTACACTACTGCCACAGTTTTTTGAAAAACCCTTCTTTTTCCAATTCGTTGACGAATTGATTGTCGAAATAGGCCGTGATTGGCAGTTTTTTTGCAACGGCTTCGTCGATGGACTTTTGGCCAAGCATCTGTTCGACCAAAGCCGTGAACGCCGCGCACGGCATGAAACCTTCTTTGCTCAACGCTTCAACGGAGAATTTATAGCTTTCCTCCAATATTTTATCATCGTTAATCTTCGTATACTTAGCCAAAGTCTTGAGCGCCAACTCTTTGTTGGTGTAGATCGTGCGAATGCTCTCGAAAGCCGCACGGATCATACGCTTGGCCGTGCTCGGATGCTTGTCAATAAACGAGCGCTGGGCGGCAATCCCGTTTTCGACCACGGGGATGTTCCACTCGCGAAACTGTTTCACGCTCACCAACTCGCGAAAGCCCTTCTCCCTGAGGATTAAACTCTGCGGCGGCGGCACCCTCGCTGCGGCGACCGCGCCCGACATGAGCACCGCGGCCGATTGAATGATCGTGGCGCCGGTCACACCGGCCTTCTGAAAAATATTCAGCGCAGCGATATGGGAGATCGAACCGAAGCGGCTCACCGCCACTTTTTGGCCTTTGAGCTGGCTGAGCTCCTTGATCGACGGCGCCCCGTACATCGGAATCGTAAAGGTCTTGACTACCGCGGCAATTTGAATGACGTCGCCACCGTTCAAAACGTTGCTCACCACCGCCGGGCCCGCCAACCCGGCGAAGTTAGCCTCACCTGCTAACATCGACTGGACAATCGCCGACGAAGCGCCTTCGTACAGTAACTCAACGTCGAGACCGTTGCGCTCGAAGTGCCCCGCGTCTTTCGCGATCCACCAGGGCAAACTGTTCCAGGAAATCGGCGAATAGGGATATTTAATCTTCTCAAGTGTCGCCGATACTGCAAACGCGGCGTTCAACGCGATCAAGACGAACAGGAGAACGCCTACGGCACGGCTAGGTCGATACATTATTTTTCCTCCCAGATTCGATAGTGAAATGGAACTTAGCGCGATCCACAGCCATGTCGAGTAGAAATCTCTTTTACAAAAAAACGTCTTCATTTGGCTCGATGGAATTGCTTCAACGCCGGTTTTCGTATGTACTGAAGGGGTCGAACGCGCTTCCGCGCACGAGCATGCCGCCATGATCTTTGGCGGCGCCATTTTCGAATTCAAGTGATCCGCACGGGGAGGAAAGACCTATGTTGCAACAATACACCGAAAAACTTTTGCCCAGGCTCTTGGAGATGGCAGTGGCCTATTTGGAAACGTCGCTGCGCATACTTCTAATCGTTGTCGCCGCTTATGTTGGAGTAAGAATACTGAAACTCGCCGTGACTCGCCTGGAGCTTTTGCTCGTCAAGGCGACAGCGAGCAGCGAAACTGTCGTTGGCGCGGCTGAAAAACGCGTTAAAACGTTGATGAACGTGCTTTGGACCATCGTCGTCGGACTGATCTGGTTTGTCGCGACGTTGACCACGCTCGGTCAAATTGGCGTCAACGTCGGGCCGATCCTGGCCGGCGCCGGCGTCGTTGGACTGGCCGTCGGCTTCGGCGCGCAAAATCTGGTGAAAGATCTGGTGAGCGGATTTTTCTTGATCCTCGAGAACCAAGTCCGAGTCGGCGACGTCGCGGAGATCAACGGCACCGGTGGCCTGGTCGAAGCCATCACCTTTCGCACGATCGTCCTGCGCGACTTGAGCGCGGTGGTCCACGTGTTCCCCAATGGCTCTATCAATACGCTAGCGAACAGGACCAAGGATTGGTCTGCTTACGTCATCGACATGGGGGTCGCCTACAAGGAAGACACCGATCGCGTCGTCGAAGTAATGCGCGCGGTCGGCGCGGAATTGCGCGCCGACCCGAAGTATTCTTCCGCCATGATCGACGACATCGAAATCTTCGGTGTGGACGAGTTTGCCGACTCGGCAGTGAACATCAAGTGCCGCATCAAGACCATGCCGCTGCAACAGTGGAACGTCGGCCGCGAGTACCGCCGCCGGTTGAAAAAAGCCTTCGACGCCGAGCGCATTGAGATACCGTTCCCGCACCGCACCCTGTACATGGGCGAGGCCAGCCCGGCGTTTCAATTCGCGGTTCAGGAGCCTAACGGCGATTCGGTTGCGCGGAATTAAACACAGAGTCAACGGCAAGCGCATTCATCGGCCTCTTTTTATTTATAGCAAAGCGTGTACATTGAGCCGTGCGATTGTAACGACTACGGAGAACCCTCTGCACATTGGCTGATCGTCACTACTCGTTCACCCGCGACGAAATCGCCCCGGTTATCGTCGTCAGTTTGATCTCGTCGCTGCGGCTCCTGGGCATTTTTCTCATGCTGCCGATCTTCAGCGCTTACGCGGTGCGCTACCCGGGGGCGTCCGTCGCCTTGGCCGGGATAGCGTTTGGTATTTATGCGCTGGTGCAATCGATCTTGCAGGTGCCCTTCGGTTGGGCGAGCGACCGCTGGGGACGGAAACCGGTTCTCGTGATCGGTCTCGCCCTCTTCGTCGTCGGCAGCGTCGGCTGCGCCCTAGCCAAGGACATTCACGGTCTGATCTTCGCCCGTGCCTTGCAAGGCACGGGCGCGGTAGGTTCGGTGGCCTTCGCGGCGCTGGCCGACCTCACCCGGCCCGACGTGCGGACACAAGCCTATACGATCACCGGCATCGCCATCGGTGTCTCGTTTATGGTCGGCCTGTTGGCCGGCCCGTTCTTGGCGGCGCAGATGGGCTTAAACGGACTCTTTTATCTCCTCGCCTTGCTAGGTTTCCTTTCCATGGTCTTGGCCGCGGTGTTTTTTCCAGCCGCTCAGCCCGGCGCCAAAAGCGAATCGCCCATGAAGCTAAAACCGATTCTCTCGCACCGGAATCTCAGACCGATCTTCATCGCCGCTTTCGTCCTGTCCTTCGCCCTCAATCTATTTTTTTTCACCTATCCGTTGAGCTGGACCGCCATTGGGCTGGATAAGGCGGAGCTCTGGAAGGTTTATTTGGTCATTTTTCTCCCCAGCGTCTTGTTTGTCTTTCCCTATATGCGGCGGGTGGAAAAAGAAGGCCGGTTTCGCGGTCCGCTCATGATCGGCTGGCTCGCCGCCACGGTGGGCTACAGTGTGTACCTCTTCGGCGCGCAATATGATTTTTTACTCTACGTCAGCGGGGCGGCTTTTTTTTTGGGTTACAGCATTTACCAGCCAATGCTGCCGGCGTTTCTTACTCAACGGGTTTCGACCAGCGGCCGCGGCACGGCCACCGGCGTGTACAACTTTTTCGGCTTCATCGGTTCATCCCTCGGCGGAATGCTCGGCGGCGCGCTGATTCACCTCTCGCCCGCATTGCCGGAGTTGCTCGGCGTCGCGCTGCTGGTTGCCTGGTATCTAGCGGGGTTGCCGATTCCCCCCGACTCAAATTCTTGACCGTTGATCCATCCGCTACCATGGTGTAGTCAGAATGGAGAGGAAAGTCCATGCGACTGCCCAGGTCTTACCGTGCCGCGTGCTATCTCCTAGTCACAATGTTACTGCCGCTGATATTCGCGGCATGCGGCGGCTCGCGCGATGAAACAATCAGCGGCGTTGCGATTCCGGTTCCCAATGCGTTAAAAAAGGGGCCGGATAAGCAATCGGAAATTTCTATTCTAGGGTTCGGCGCCGGACAGGCATCGTTTCATGGCAATATGGATCGCGAGAAGCTTGTTGAGTTCTTTAAAAAAGAAATGCCGGCGCGCGGCTGGCAAGAGAATCTGAATCTCCGTAGCGCTTCCGCCATCCTCGCCTTCAGCAAGGATGGTAAATCCGTCCTGATCGGTATCGGCAGGGAAAACGATGGCGCCACCTTAACGTTGACGGTTAGTGGAGCGAGACGCTGATGGCTGCGACGGCTTGCGCGAACGGCACTAAAGGTACTCGTATAAAGGAGACACCGTATGAAAGGGAATGAAAAGGTCATTGATGTTTTGAACCAAGTGCTGTGCAAAGAGCTCACGGGGATCAATCAATACTTCATGCACGCAAAGTTGTGCAAAAGCTGGAATTACGAAAAACTATTCAAACATATTTGGGAAGAGTCCATCGAAGAGATGAGGCACGCCGACGAAGTCATCGATCGGTTGCTGTTTCTCGAAGGCTCGCCGAGCATCTCGTCTTATGACAAGATCATGGTCGGCACGACGGTAAAACAACAGCTGGAAAATGATCTCGGCCTGGAGATGGCCGCCCTGGTGGTACTTCGTCCGGGTATCAAGATCTGCTTGGAGGCCAGCGACGACGCTTCTAAACATTTGCTAGAAAAAATACTAATCGAAGAAGAGAAGCACGTCGATTGGCTCGAATCCCAGCTGCGCCAAATCGAGGAAGTCGGCTATCAAAATTACCTCGCCCAACAAATCAAGAGCAAGGACTGACCGACGAGACGATGATCTCCTGAGTGAATCATCACACCCTTTGATTCAGGCCGAGGTGCATCCCTAGCCCTTGCCCAACGACACGGCGAAAACCCCCGCAACCACCAGCGCCGCGCCGGCGAGCTTTCTCGGCGTTACGCTCTCAATTTGCCGGGCCATGAACGGCGTCAAGATCGCGACGAACACCGTGTAGCTGTTCACCAGCGGCGCGACGATTGAAACCCGCTCCAGACTGTAAGCGACGTACATGAACAGAAACGATCCACCGGTGAATAGTCCCGACCCGACGAACCAGCGGGCGATGCGGCGCGGCGGCAAGATAAATTTTTCGCGATGGATATAGCGCGTGATGAAAAAGATCTCGACAGTCGAGGTCAGCGCGGCAATGCCCGCCGCAAGAATCGGCTGCCCCGCGCCACCGCCCAAACCCCAGCGCACGGCGATGTCTTTCATCGAAAACATAAGCGCGCAGAGAAACGGAAAGATGAGCTCGATCTTTTTATAGGTCGTTTTCTCACCGCCCCAGGACACCGTCACCAGTCCGCCCACGGTAAGCAGCACGCCGAGCAACACCAGCGGCGCCGGCCGTTCGCCCAGAATGAGCACTGCCAGCAGGGTGGAAAATATCGGCGTGGTATTGACGATCGTGGAAGTCACCGAACTACCCAGGGTGCGAATGCCGCGAAAGCTCAAGACCCGCGTCACACCGGGCACGAACAGGCCGATCGCGACGTAGATCAGATTATCCGCGACCAACAGCCGGGTCTCGCTGTTCAGCAAAAAATGAGCAGCCAGTAAAAAGGCGCAATTGCCGGCGATGGTGATCCATGCGCCCCACGGCGCCGGGCCTTGATGGTAACCGCGCTGCGCCAGCAAACTGGCAATCGCGAAGCAAAGGGACGTCAAAAGACCAAAGGTAATCGGCAACACGGCGCGGGCTTGGTTTCCTTGGAGAAGTTTTTCAACTAAAGTGACTTATATCCGAAAACGCGCTCGACTGCATTCATGCTCTCATCGCATCGCCTCGCCATCCGCCGCAAACTCCTGCGCTGGTACGAACGGAACAAACGCGACTTGCCGTGGCGCCGCAGCCGCGACCCCTACGCGATTTGGATCGCCGAGACCATGCTGCAGCAGACTCAGGTCAAAACCGTGATTCCCTACTATGAAAAATTCCTGGCGGCGTTCCCGACCGTCGTCCGTCTGGCGCGCGCGCCGCGACAAACGGTGCTGCGCCACTGGTCCGGTCTCGGCTATTATCGGCGCGCCGAGAATCTCCACAAGGCGGCGCGTCAAATCGTCCGGCGGCATGGCGGCGAACTGCCGCGCCAGCCCGCCGAGCTCAGGGCGCTGGCCGGCATCGGCGATTATACCGCAGGCGCGCTGCTGAGCATCGCCTTCCATAAGCCTTTCCCGGCCGTCGACGGCAACGTGCGCCGCGTGCTCGGCAGACTTCTGCCCCTCCAAGACGAGCATGAACTTCGCCGAACTGCCGAAGCTTTGGTGCCTACAAAAAAACCCGGAACTTTCAATCAAGCGCTCATGGAGCTTGGCGCCACCGTTTGCACGCCGCAAAATCAACGCTGCCCCGACTGCCCGCTCCGGTCCGCATGCGTCACGGCGATCCACCCGGCCGGGACGACAACGGCGCAGAACAATAACCGGAGGTGCGCCATCGACGTCGTTTGGCCGCTTGCCATCGTACGGCGCGGCGGCAAGATTCTCTTGCGCCGGCGCGGCTCCAAGGGATTGCTCGCCGGCTTGTGGGAGATTCCCGGCGGTGTAGTGAATAAATGCGAATCCATCGCGGCCACGCTGGCGCGCCACTTGCCGAGTTTGGGATTGAGCCTGGGACAGGCGAAACAAATCGGCGTTTTCCACCACGCCATTACCTACCGCCGCATCCGTGCGCCGGTTTATTTAATCGAAGCGGCCGAAAAACGCGACATCGCTTTGCCGCGCCCGAGTTGGCGCTGGGTCGAGCCCGCCAAGCTGAATGAGCGGGCGACTTCATCGATGACCGTGAAAGCCGTGAATCTTTTGACCGCCCATGAAAAAAGTTCTCGTTAGTAGTTTGTTTCTCACCGTGCTCGTCGGCATCGGTTATTATTTTTATGCCACTTTGCCCGACGTCACGGCGCTGAAGCAAAGAAATCCCAAAACCACCGCTTTGATCGAGCTGCGCACCGAAGAGTACAAAAAAAAAGGATTGCGCAACCCGCGCCGGCAAATCTGGGTTCCCTACGGCGCGATTTCGGAGCATCTCAAGAAAGCGATCCTGATCAGCGAAGACGCGGCATTCTTCAGTCACCAAGGCGTCGACCTGATCGAACTGAAGGCGGCGTTAAAAAAAGATTGGGAGACCTTTAGCTTCAACCGGGGTGGCAGCACCATCACCATGCAGCTCGCCAAGAATCTTTTTTTGAACCCGTCGAAAAATCCGCTGCGTAAACTAAAAGAGATCTTGATCGCCCGTCAGCTCGAGAAATCATTGTCGAAACGGCGGATTTTCGAGCTTTACTTGAACATCGTCGAATGGGGACGCAACGTTTACGGCGCCGAGGCCGCGGCGCGCTATTATTTCGGCAAATCCGCCGACGACGTTGATCCGCTGGAAGCGGCAACCCTTGCCGCGCTCCTGCCCAGCCCGCGGGGATCGAGAGAGCGCAATATCGTCTATCGCCGAAACGTGATTTTGAACCGTTTGGCGAGTGTTGGCTACATCAGTAGTGAAGAGTATCAACGGGCGCGCCAGACGCCGCTTTTTCGAAAGGTCGAAGTCAAACTGTCCGAGCTGCCCCAAGAGGACTGACGAGACAGCAAAAGAACAATTTTGTTCGGGCAAGATTTGCTAAAAATTTTGTACATCGTTTGTTCGCCCGCTGCGTCTAACTCTCCAGAAAGGACGGTTCCTCGCCGCTGATTCCACAGCGACGAAAAGCTGCGTTGACCGTGCCCGCAACGAAGAAGAAAGAGCAAAAGCATGAAAAAACCGGAATCTGAAAAGATTGAGACCACCCTGGGAGAGCTCGTCGCCGCCGCCAGCGAAGTCGCCTTCGAGTACTCCAATAACGACATCGAAGCGTACAAGCTGGCTCGCCTGGCACTCATCGAAATTCTTAGAAAAACCTCGCATCCTCTCGACTTAGATCGAGAATTTGAAAGTCTGGGTATGTCATCTAAGCTCGTTCATTAAGTCTTCGAAGGCCAGCGAGCGGCACCCTCCCTGGGCCGTGCAAATCCGCAATTTTTGGGGAACTTTTGCCCACGTCGCTACGTTTTGATTGACATAGATCTCGAGGCAAACAACCAAAACACTGTGGCGCTCATCTAATAGCGGCGCGACCATGCGCCGCAAATTGGCTGCAGCGGAGGAAAACCGAGAAAAATGTTTCGATCCCTCACCTTGTGGCTGCTGATCGGGCTGGGTGCAGCGGCTTGGCTGGCCTGGCCAAAGTTTGGTGCGGCAATTACTTCGGGACAAAAGGCTCCGGAGTTCACCGGCGAAAATTGGCTAAATAGCAAACCTCTGACCATCGCGGGGCTGAAGGGCCGAGTCGTACTGGTCGAGTTCTGGACCTACGGCTGAATCAACTGCCGAAACATCATCCCGCAGTTGCGGGCGTGGCATGATAAGTACGAGGGCTCGGGCCTGACCATCGTCGGTGTCCACACCCCGGAGTTTTTCTGGGAAAAGGCGCTCGACAAGGTAAGAAAAGCAACCACAAGATTGGGCATCAAGTTTCCGGTCGTGCAAGACAATGATTTTGACAATTGGAAGCGCTACGGCGTCTGGGCTTGGCCGACGGTTATCTTGATCGACAAGCAAGGCGTGATCCGCTACAGCCACATCGGGGAAGGTGGCTACCAGAAAACCGAATCAATCATCCGCCAACTGCTCGACAGTCCAAGTTGACAGTCGCTCTTTTCTCGGCAAACATAGACACAGGAGTCCGGAGGAACGAAGCCATGCTGATCAAAAAACCCGCGGATTTAAAATCATCCGACATCACGCCCAAAGATCTTTACATGAACCGGCGTGAGTTTATCGCATCCGCATCGACCCTGGCAGCATCCGCCGCGGCGGCTCTCGCCGGCTTGGGCGCCTTCGCCATGCCGGAAAAGGCGCAAGCCGGGCAAAAGCTCGCGAACCTAAAAAAAAGCTTTTACAGCACCGCTGAAAAGCAAAACTCTTTTAAAGACATCACTTCCTACAATAATTTTTACGAGCTCGGCGTCGACAAAAGCGACCCGGCGCAAAACGCCAAGTATCTGACTACCCGGCCATGGAGCGTCACTGTCGAAGGTGAAGTAAAAAAGCCCAAGACCTTCGACATCGAAACGATCATGAAAATGAGCCCGCTCGAAGAGCGGGTTTATCGCATGCGCTGCGTCGAAGCCTGGTCCATGGTCGTCCCCTGGATCGGCTTCCCACTCAGCGCGCTGATCAAACAGGTGGAACCGACCAACAACGCCAAATTCATTCAGTTCGTCACGTTGCTCGACCCAAAGCGTCTACCGGGGCAGAAGCCGGGGATTTTCGGCAGCGTGCTCGATTGGCCCTATGTCGAAGGGCTGCGCATGGACGAAGCGATGCACCCCCTGGCGATTCTCTCGGTGGGTCTCTACGGCGAAGTGTTGCCGGGGCAAAACGGCGCGCCACTGCGCATGGTGGTCCCTTGGAAGTACGGCTTCAAGAGCATCAAGTCGATCGTCAAAATCCGCTTCGTCGAGACCCAGCCGCCGACCTCGTGGAATAAAATGCAGCCGCGGGAGTACGGCTTCTATTCCAACGTCAATCCGGAAGTCGATCATCCGCGCTGGAGCCAAGCCACCGAGCGGCGCATCGGCGAGTTTCTGCGTCGCAAGACTCTTATGTTCAACGGCTACGGCGAGCAGGTGGCAAGCTTGTATAAGGGAATGGACCTGAAGAAAAACTACTGAAGCAATTAAGAATTGAAAATGGAAAATTAAGATACGCCCCACGACTCCGTAAACCGCTTCTTTCTCCCGTTTTCAATTTACCATTTTACATTGTCCATTTATGACGACTTGGCTCAAACCGCTCGCGTTCATTCTCTGCTCGGTGCCGCTCGGCCAGCTCGCCTACAACGCCTATGTCGGGGATCTGGGCGTCAATCCGATCGAGACGCTCACCCGATTCACCGGTTCCTGGGCGCTGATATTCTTGTTGACCAGCCTCGCCGTCACGCCGCTGCGGCGCCTCACCGGCTGGAACGACCTGGTCAAGCTGCGCCGTATGCTCGGCCTGTTCGCCTTCTGCTATGCCGCCCTGCATTTTTCCATTTACATCGGCTTGGATCATTTCTTCGATTTCGCGGCGATCGGCAAAGATATCGTCAAGCGACCCTACGTGACCGCGGGATTTACCGCCTTCATGATCATGCTGCCGCTGGCGCTCACTTCCAGCGCGGCGATGATCCGGCGCCTGGGCAAGCGTTGGCAACAGTTGCACCGCTTGGTGTACGTGGCGGCCATCGCCGCCGTGATTCATTTTTATTGGTTGGTGAAGGCGGACATCAGGCGCCCGGCGCAATATGGCGCCGTTCTGGCGTTGCTGTTGGGCTACCGGCTCTTTGTCAAGATGCGACCGCGCCTGGCGCCAAAACCGTCGGGCGGGCGTTTGCGCGCGACGCCGGCCGAGGCCAAAACTCCACCGCGCGGCGCAAGCCCTAAGCGGGCTTCTTGATGCCGAGCTTTTCCATCCGCGATCGCAGGGTGCTCGGATTAATGCCGAGCATATCCGCCGCGCCATTCTTGCCGTGAACCACCCAGCCGCACTCGTTTAACGCCAGCAAGATATGGCGGCGCTCGTTGTTTTCGAGCGTGTCGATGAACGTGGCGCCGTGCAAGCTATCCAAGCTACGCAACAGGGATGGCTCGATCGGCACCACCGGCCCCTGGGCCAGGACCACCGAGCGCTCGATGACATTTTGCAATTCGCGGATGTTTCCCGGCCAGCTGTAGCGGCACAAATGCTCCATCGAGCTTTGCGACACGCCGTGAATTTCCTTACCCAGGCTTTTCGCGAACTTGCTGAGAAAAAAATTCACCAACAGCGGGATGTCCGCCGGCCGTTCGCGCAGCGCCGGCACTTCGAGAGGAAATACATTCAGGCGATAAAAGAGATCGGCGCGAAAGCCGCCGCTGCGGACCGCCTCCTGCAGATTGCGATTGGTGGCGGCGATCACGCGCACGTCGACTTTGATAGTGTGGCTGCTGCCCACCCTCTCAAACTCACCCTCTTGAAGCACGCGCAGTAATTTCACTTGGGTGTCCAGCGGCAATTCGGTGACCTCGTCGAGAAAGATCGTTCCGCCGTCGGCCAATTCAAAGCGGCCGATGCGTCGCTGGCTAGCGCCGGTGAACGCCCCCTTTTCGTGGCCGAACAGCTCGCTTTCCACCAACCCTGAAGGAATCGAGCCGCAGTTGACTTTCACCAGGGGCCGGCTGTTACGCCGGCTGCGATCATGCAGCGCGCGCGCCAGCAGTTCCTTGCCCGTGCCGGTTTCACCGCGGATCAAAACCGTCGTGGTTGCCGGCGCGACCTGCTCGACTTTTCTCAGCAAATCGCGCAGCGGCGCGCTTTGGCCAATGATTTCTTCAAAATTATGCTCAGTCTTGAGCTCTTCCTGGAGATAAACCGCCTCGGCTTCGAATCTTGATTTCAGACCCTCCATCTCTTCGTGGGCCCTCATGTTGTCAACGGCGATGGCGATTTGCGCCGCGACCTCCATAAGAAATTCGGCGTCCGCTTCGGAATATTGCGCGCGATTCAAACTTCCCATCGTGATTGCGCCGATGCTTCGGCCGCGCACCACCAGCGGCAGAGCGCACAACGAGCGAAAACCGTGGCTATAAGCCCGTTCTTCGGAGTTCGTTACTCGCTCGGTTTCGAGATCGCGACGCAACACGTATTTTTGGCTGGTAAAAGCCAAACCGGCGGGACTGTCGTCGAGCTTCAGCTCCCGCCCCACCGGCGTGTAATCGTCGCGTTGATAGGGCCCGCCGTAAGTGACAATCAGTAACTGATTTTGGTGGGTATCGTGCTGCGACAGAGCCAGCCGGTCGAATGGGACAATACACCTTACCGCCTCGGAGATCGCAGCCCAGAGTTCATCGCGTGCGCGCTTGGTAACTACGGCGTTGTTGATTTCGAGCAGCATGCGGCGCTGCGCCTCGCTGCGGCGCAACGACTCGTCGGCCCGGCAGCGCTCCAATTCCGACCCGGCGCGAGTGGCAAAGATGCGCAGTATCCGCACTTCCTGTTCGCCGAAGACGCGCGGTTTATCATCCATGACCACGAGATGTCCGAGAACCTTGCCGCGATAATCGTGCAACGGCACACCCAGATAACTTTCCGCGCCAAGCGTCACCAGCGGTTTGTCCTCGGGAAACAACAATTGAAGTCGTTCCGGGTAGGCACAGATATTTCCTTCGATGACTTTCTCGCAAGGAGTGCCGCGCAGCGCATATTCGACGTCCTGGGCAAAGCCCGCGCCATCCCAATACGCCAGCGCGCGCGCCCGCGTTTGCGCCGGCTCGATGCATTCCGCGACGAAGGTGTAACGCACTTCCAGCGCGCTCGCCAAATGTTTCGCCAACGAGCGAAAAAACTCCGAACCGGTGGCCCCGGCGATGCCTTCGGTGATGTGATAGAGCGTTTCGTCCCTGCGATGGATTTCCATTCTCTGCGCCTCAGGAATTAAAAAGATCTTATCGGATAGCCAAACATCGTTGCGAAATATCGCAGTTGTCGTGATATTTCGCAACGAAATATCGCTTCACAGCCCTCGTTGGCAAAGAATTAGTCACTTATTCAACTACTTACGCTAATGGCACAGACGCTGCTTTATTACCCATCCGAATAGTTGATTGCGAGGAGATCAATGCTGAGGATCACGGAAAATTTGGAAAACGGCAATACAATTCGGCTGAGACTCGACGGCACCATTTCGTCGGTAACTTTGGAAGATCTAACCGAGGTTTGCGATCGCCACCAACAAAGCGAGGGCCGAACCATCATCGTTGATATGGCGGGAGTGAACTTCATGCACGATGATGCGGCACGCCAGATGGCAAAATTGCGCGGTGAGTCACTGCGCATTATCAACTGTTCCCCTTTTATCTCGACACTCTTGGACACGGTCGGAAGGATGGATTGAATTTCATGGAGACCAAAAAACCAAAATCTCTAGTCCTGCAAATGAAGAAGACGACTATGTCACTCCCACAGACAGCGTTGGCTGTTGCGCAAACGTCAACCTACGAGGCCCGCAATGTCGGCCCGAGGGCGAATGCGGCGAGACCCGCGGCACGGCGAAAAAAATCTATTGGCGACGATCGCCAACTCATCGAAAGGCTCCAAGCGGGCGACCATCAAGCGCTGGAAGAGATTTTCAATCTATACTCAGGAAAGCTCTATAACGTGGCGCAGCGCATCCTCGGCGAGAATGCCGACACCGAAGAAATCATCCAGGATGTTTTCTGGACGGTTTACCGCAAAGCCAAGACCTTCAAAGGCGACTCGCAATTTTCGACTTGGCTATACCGCCTGACGGTAAACGCCGCGCTGGGTCGCATCCGGCGCAGCAAGAAGAACAAGGAAGTCGAGTACGACGAGTTTTTGCCGAAGTTTCAATCGGACGGACACCATCTCGTGCGTCCGGTGGTCGACTGGTCGGACACCCTCGACGAGAAATACGCCCAACGCGAGATCCATGCCCTGCTCGGCAAAGCCTTGAATGAATTGAAGCCGCTGGATAAAAGCGTGATCGTGCTCAGCGATCTCGAAGGACTTTCCGACAGGGAAATCGCCGATACACTTCAATTGACTGTTTCCGCGGTGAAAACCAGACTGCATCGGGCGCGCCTGTTCTTGCGCGGCAAATTGGCGGTACAACTAGGACACTCGGCAGCGTAATCCGAAGAAGGATACATCAATATGGCGAAACTCAAGGTGGCCGAGAAATCGCGTCTCAATGACTCTTGCAAAAATATGACGGATTTGATCTTGGATTATCTAACCGATCGACTGAGTCCGTGCCTGAAAGACGATTTCGAGCGCCATTTAAAAATGTGCCCGGATTGCGTGAATTTTTTAAAAACCTATCGCAAGACGATATCTCAGACAGGATCGCTGAGTTCCGTGACCATTCCGGCGAAAGTGCGCAAAAACGTGCTCGCGTTCTTGCGCCGAAAAACCCATCGGATTGTCGTCCTTTTCTTTTATTTAATCGCTCAAGTGACTGGATGAGTTGGCTTCCGGCTATAACCGGTTGGCTGCGTAACCTATGCTTACCGTCCCACGTCTAAGTGAAGTCGCTTGAGACATCCGTTTACGAGAAACTGGCGTAAAGTGGAAAAAAGGAAGGGAGCAGAAACATGAATACTTGGGAAGCAGTTTTTAGCCAAAGCCCGGCCAATGACGGTTACTACAACGGCGAAAAATTACCACAGGCCCATTGGGAATGGCCAAAGAGCACCTGGTTTCAGGCCCGCCTGGACCAGATTCGGGAAAACGAGCGGCCATGGAACCCTCGAGCCGGCTTGAGACCACGAAATGCCGCTGCGTTGCGCACCATGTAGTTGAGTCCGCAGTGGTTTTTGAATAGCTCGGACTTGCTCGCCGTATATTCGCGACCTTCCTCGAGCGCTCAATGGAAAAAGCGCCGCGGGTATCTTTGCGCCCAGTCCCGAAAAAGTTTGGCGTCGCATCCTTGACACTGCTCCCAATCACCGCACGCGCACGCAGGGGATCATCCAGTCCGCTCGTAAATTTCTTGCAACCTAACGGCGGCGACGTACATCTAATCAACACGAACAGCCAAAATTCGGGAGGCAGATCATGAGAGCTAAAACAAACGGTGCAGCCGCAGCGCCAAAGTCAAAGACCCTTCGCTTCAAAACAACGCTTTTCGATCTTTTCGCCGGGCTGATCGATGGTCAAATCAACGACGCCGCCGCGGTCGCCAGCGTCCGGCAAATCTTCGCCCACTGCGACGTGCGCCTGGCTCGAACCTTGACGCCATTAAGATTGGCGGCTTCACCCGAATCTCCGCGAATAACCCGCAACCTCTCTAAAAACGGCTTGCGGTTGGCGTGACCCGATCTCGCCAATTCCAGGAAATGGAAGAGACGGTGCTTATTGCCATTCACCCGAATCGTCGGGCTAATAACGCGGCCAAGCCGCGGCGAGAGAGAAGCCAGCAGCGGCGAATTTACGGCCCACGCGATCTGCTGCCCGCGCATTTAACCTGCAAAGAAGAAGTCGACCTTATCAGCCACTATCTCGCCGCTGCGCTTGACAGTTCCGCTCTCCGCGCCTTTGAAAGTCATCTTTCAATCTGTCCGGACTGCGCGGCTTTTTTTCACACCTATAAAAAAACCCTCGAGCTGACCAGAGGTTTTTTGGCGCGACCGAAGCGCCAGCTCCGGCCGCTGGCACAGATCGGCAGACTCGCGAAGCAGCGCTAACATTGGGAGCGCACCCTTTCCGAAAGTTTCCGCATCTAACCAGGCAACAAGCAGTTTCACCCCATTGAGAGGAAATCTAAACGAAGTCACCCTGGGCATAATACGAGGAGAAATCCATGAGAGCCATTGCCGTTACACCAGCGACCAAGCAAATCGCGATTATCGACCAGCCCGAGCCAAGCGCATCTCGACCTACCGACGTCAAGTTGCGCATGCTTGAAGCCGGAGTTTGCGGTACGGACAAAGAGATCTGCGCCTTCGAATATGGCACGCCGCCCGCGGGCAGTGATCACCTGATCATCGGCCATGAATCGCTGGGCGAAGTCGTCGAGGTAGGCCCGCAGGTCGGCAGAGTGAAAGTCGGCGATCTGGTCGTACCCATGGTACGGCGTCCCTGTCCGCATGATTATTGTATGGCTTGCACTAACGGCCGCCAGGATTTCTGTTTCACCGGCGATTTCACCGAGCGCGGCATCAAGCAGCAGCATGGCTTTATGGCGCAATATGTCGTCGATGACGAAATTTACATGAACCCCGTGGCCCGGGAACTGCGCGATGTGGCGGTACTGGTCGAGCCTTTGACGATTGCGGAGAAGGCTTTGATCCAAGTTTGGGACGTGCAGCAACGACTTCCCTGGAGTTGTCCGGTCTCCCCCGGCAAGGCGCACGCACACTGCCATCGCGCCGTGGTTCTCGGCGCCGGACCCGTTGGCTTATTGGGCGCCATGGCACTCGTGAACGCCGATTTCGATACCTATGTTTATGCCCGCGAGCCGGTGCCTAATCCCAAAGCCGATGCCTTGAGGATGATCGGGGCGAAGTACATCTCGGCACAAAATCACTCCCTCGAGGATCTGGCGCAGAAAGTCGGCAACGTCGATCTCGTCTACGAGGCCACCGGCGCTTCGCGCCTCGCCTTCGCCATGATCGAAAATCTCGGCACCAACGGCATTTTTATTTTCACCGGTGTCCCCGGGCGCAAAGGGCCGGTGGAGGTTGACACCGACCTGATGATGCGGAATTTGGTGCTCAAAAATCAGGTGATCTTCGGCACGGTCAACGCCGGCCGCGACGCCTTCGAAGCTTCGATTCGAGACCTCGCTGTATTCGCCAAGCGCTGGCCCGAAGCCGTCAGATCTCTCATTACCGGCCGCTATCCGATGGAAGCGCACCGCGATCTGCTCACGGGAGCGGCCAGCGGCATCAAGAACGTCATCAAGCTAAACTAAAATTTGCCGCCACCGCGGTTAGACTGCTTTGGCTTCACACCGTTCAGACTATCTAGCCCGGGCAACCGAGCTGGAAGCGATTTACAATCGAGAGGGGAAAACTGACTTAGTCTAAAATTCCCCGATTAAACCGGCCTTTTCGCTCCTGTGCAAACATGCCCGAACGAAATCCGCGCGACGGTGCGTGGGATGTTCATTTTCCAACGCATGGAACTGCCCTCGAATGAAATCCGTGCGCCAATTGAGACAGTCGGATTCCACTCCGTCTAGCGTTTGAGACTCAGCCAAACACCGCAAAATTGCGTTCGATCCTGCGCGCACCTCTTCGGGCATGGACTCCGTTGCACGGTCGCATCTATTTAAAACTCACCGCCATCTAATAGCCATGATGCACGCGCTGAAGCGCCACTGGCCGGAATTTTTGATTGAAGGCACCTGCCTCGGGATGTTTATGATCTCGGCGTTTACCTTCGGCGCGATCTTCGAATATCCGGCATCGCCGATACACAACGCAATTCCCAGCCCGCTGCTCCGCCGCTTGCTGATGGGTCTTGCCATGGGTGGCACCGCGATCGCCATAATCTACTCGCCATGGGGTAAACAATCCGGCGCGCATATCAACCCATCCACAACCCTCACCTTTTTCCGCCTCGGCAAAGTGCAAAGGTGGGACGCCACTTTCTATGTCATCGCGCAATTTATGGGCGGCCTGATCGGTGCAATCATCGCGGCGACGCTACTGTCACCGTGGGTATCGGATCCCGCGGTCAATTATGTCGTAACGGCGCCCGGTAACGCCGGCGCGCCCTTGGCGTTTCTTGCAGAAACAGCCATTACATTCATTCTGATGACGGTCATATTGCAGGTATCGAACAACTCGCGCCTGCATCAATGGACTGGACTCTGCGCCGGCATTCTGGTCGCCGCTTATATAACTTTCGAAGCGCCGCTTTCCGGCATGAGCATGAATCCCGCTCGCACCCTCGCCTCCGCCGTGCCGGCGCGCCATTGGCTCGATCTCTGGGTTTATTTTACTGCGCCGCTTCTCGGCATGCTTGCCGCAGGCGAAGTTTACCTGCGCATTAACGGCGCGGCACATCTAAGTTGCGCCAAGCTGCATCATGAAAATAGTCAGCGCTGTATTTTTTGCGGCAAACCGGCCGGTGAAGTTCTACCTATAAAAATCCCTCTTGACACGATGACACCGAGTTGTAGTCTTAAATGCAAATGAGTTCTCTCGCGCAATCGGCTAAGCAGAACTTATTCCTACGCGGCTTCATTGCCGCTCTCGTGGTCGCAACCGCGTTTGCGACGCTCATGTCTTACCGTCATCTCGTTCCAAAGGGCATTCCCAGGCTGCTCTCCCAGGAGCATGAAGTCCGGCGCGAGCTCGCGCGCGCCGAGCGCATCAATCTTCGAACCGGTGTCATTTGCGAAGAAGGCATCGTTCGATCCGAAGCGGGGCAGCAATCCTGCACCGGCGCAATTTGTTCTGAGACTTTCGACCAGGTGGTCGGCGCCGCACCGGCAGTCTTCAGCTTTCCAACCCAGCTCGGCATGGCCGACCTAAATCGTTTCACCGTCCTGAACCTGTGATCCTTTCCGCTTAATTACCCGGCGCAATCGAGCCCGGGGGGCCTTCAGACACAATTCGCGATACTCGGCACTTCCTCATTGTAGGGGGAGGATTGGGGTCAATTCTCAATAGCGCCCCCACCAGCCGGGAGCCAAGAAAGGCTATTGAACCAGCCAAGAAGGATCATACCTATGCATACGGTCAATTCACCAAAAGCGACATTTTCAGTTCTCCTCGTAGCTGCGGCCATTGCCGCCGGCGCCGCTAAAGCGACGCCCGCTAAAGGAGTGATTTCATCCACCCCGGCATCCGCCGTGGATTATTGTCACTTAGAATTTCCCGCAATCCGACCAAGCACTCTGGGTACACCGAATCCCCGACTGAAAGAGGCGGCAAGCGGGGACATCGTGGATTACTACGGACCCTGCGACCACGATCCGCTGGGCAAGGATGAAGTCGCGGAGCAGGAGCACGAAAATGAAGTGCGCCAGTCTCGCGACAATGGCCTTTAGGCAAACAGGAGGCTCTAAGCGCTAAACCGAGGCCGCCGCGCAGGTGAGACAAATTTGCCGCGCGGCGCTCTCCCCTTGCGTCTGCCGATGAAAACGAGGGTCAACGCCGTCAAAGGTCGAATCAGAAACGCTATCGCGCGACCTTTCGCTTTGACGGCGCATCCAAGCTTTAATCCCGGCGCAACGGGAATTTTATCGGCCTTATCTAAACTGAGAAACACTCGGAGGAAAAAGCATGAATCAACCAGCACTCCGGAAAGGGCCCGACGCCGACCATAGCGAGTGGGCGGTCATTCTCGCCGGCGGCAACGGCACGCGGCTAAAATCATTGACCCGAAAGATTGCCGGCGACGAGCGCCCGAAGCAATTCTGCTCAGTTCTTGGCGTCACCACACTGCTCGAAGAAACCCAAAGGCGGGTCACCTTGGAATTGGCCCGGGAGCGGACTCTCTACGTCGTCAATCGCAGCCACGAGCCGTTCTACGCAGAGATTCTCGGCGGTGAGCCGGACGCGAACCTGGTCGTACAGCCGCGCAATATCGGCACCGCGCCGGCGATCCTTTACAGCCTCTTGAGAATTGCCGCTCAAGAACCGAATGCCATCGTCGCACTATTTCCCTCAGATCACTTTATTTCCGACAACAAGAAATTCATGGCCCATATTCGCATCGCTCTCAACGCGGCGCGCCACAACCCGGAGGTTGTGATCCTGCTCGGGGTCGAGCCGAAGAGCCCCGAAGTCGAATATGGTTGGATCGAGCCCACCGGCTCGATGAAGGGACATCCGCGCGTCTTTGGCGTGCGGCGGTTTTGGGAGAAGCCCCATCAAATGCTCGCCCAGGTCCTGCAGCTGCGCGGCTGCCTCTGGAACAGTTTCGTAATGGTTGCTTCGGTACAGGCACTGCTTGAAATCATCGAGCGCGCCACTCCCGAGCTGTTTCGCGCTTTTGCGCCCGTGCAATCGCTCTTTCATACAAAAGCCGAGACTCGGGTGATCGACAAACTATACCAAAGGCTCGAGGAAATTAATTTCTCCCATCGCGTCCTGGCGCTCTGTCCCGAAAGGCTAGCCGTGCTCAAAGTCAGCGGCGTGCGCTGGAGCGACCTCGGCGAACCCAAGCGGGTGATGGCGTCCCTCGACATGGCCGGCATTCAGCCCTCCTGGGTAGATTCCGCGGCACGTCAGCTTGCCTAGCTCGTCCCTTCCCGCGAAATGAAAAAACGACCCTGTCGCGGCCAATCGCCGCGACAGGAATCCATTAAATTCCCATTGCTGGCCGAAGTCTTTGCGACAATCGTTTCCTGAGCAAACATTTTATTCTTTCTCTTCCGCTGTGATCCGGAACTACATTGCTCGATAGCTCGCCTTCTTCTGTGTCCCCCACCCGACGCGTCGAAGTGCAAACCGAAGATGCGACCGAGCATGCTCGCCGAGTCGCTGCAACGCGCCAAAGGCATCAAGTCCGTTACGGCATTTAGCGCACCGCTAGACGCGAGCGCCCAGGGCCCGACCACGGTGTTTATCCAATCACGATCACGTCTTTGTTCCGACCCCCAATCACCCGTCACCGGCGAAATTGAACTCCCGTTGGCCTCGAGCAATTCGGTCGAATGAACTCGTGATAAATCGCTGCGCCGCAAGTCTCCCTGGCTTCTCAACGGTGCTGGTCCCCAACCGGCAATTGACACAACCGGGTGGTTTGGTACCCTTGAAGTATTATCGCAGAGGTTCGACAAACACCTTTCAACAAGGAGATCGCGACCATGAAGACCATGAAACTTTGCTTAGCCACCATCTTGAGTTTGGCGTTTTACGGCGGTTTGGTCTCACCAAGCGCTGCGGACAGCTCGTTTTACGCCAAGAGCAAAGAAGAGGGACGGGTCCTGCTCTATACTTCGCTGGCAACTGCCGATACTAAAGGTTTTCGCAGCGCGTTTGAGAAAGCCAACCCGGGTGTGAAATTGGAAATCTATCGCGCCTCCGGGACGACGATTTTGCAAAAGGTTCTGACCGAAAACCGCGCCGGAGCGAACCTCGTCGATGCCGTTATGACGGAGGGCACCGTTTTGCACGCATTGAAGGACAAAAATTTGCTGGTTAAATTTGACTCCCCAGAGCGCAAGGCATTCGATGCCCGCTTCAAGGACCAGGATGGATACTGGACCGATGTCTATCCCACCGTGCACTCCATTCCTTATAATACAAAGCTCGTCGCGCAGCGGGAACTCCCAAAGCATTACACCGATCTCTTGGACCCAAGATGGAAGGGCAAGCTCGGAGCCAATCGAAACAACTTTATGTTTCTAGCCGCAATGCTCAACTTATACGGTAAAGAGAAGGGTGAAGATTTTCTGCGCAAGCTGTCGCAACAAAACCCGCAGGTCCGGAGCGGAGGGACACTCACCGCTACTCTGGTGGGAGCCGGAGAATTACCGATTGCGTTTTCTGTCAACGCCAACAATGTCGAAAACGTAAAGGAATCAGGCAGCCCCGTCGATTGGGTCCGACTCGAAGACCCGCTTTATGCGGAACCCCATCCCGCAGCCGTCATGGCCCGAGCGCCTCATCCAAACGCGGCCCGGTTGGTCGTGGAATTCGCTATTTCCAAAGACGGACAGGAGCTGATACGCAAGTTCGGAAAAGTCCCGGGACGGAGCGATGTCCAGCCCACAATAGGGGTTGATCGCACAACTCTGCGTATTATTTCGCCCGAAGACGAGGCGAAGACCGCCTACTATCAGAAAATGTTCGATGACTTGTTTGGGAAACGATAATAGACTCATCCGCTTGGGCTTTTGAACCTCCCACGTTTCGAGGATTCCCGAAACGTGGGCCCCCCCTCTTGGGCTTGTCTTTTACTGAACGATAAATCCTAATTGGGGTGCTTTTCTCTATCGGCAAGTGGAAAATCTTGGAGGTCGCGTCTCTTGCTGGTTAATTGCGATCGCCGGTCGCTGGATCCCCGCCATGCCGCAGGCCGTTCCAAACCTTTCAGTTGTTCCAATCGTTCAAAACGTTTCACCGCTTCGGTCTGTTCCGATCGTTTACGAAGTTCCAGACGACGGGAAACTTTTCACGTTTCGAAGCGCGGAAACCTTGTTCGCCGGAGTTGCCGAACCAACCCGCCTAATTTAGTAGCGTGATTCAGCGACGCGACGACAATGACCCGCGCACCTAAGGACCGCGCGCGACGTCTCGACCGTCGGTGGTTAATTCTCGCCGGGAATGATAATATTAACGTTCATCCGCGTCTATGTCTCAATGCCTGGCGGCACCTGCCCGGTTTGCGAAGACTACAGGGCGCGCAAAAAGATGCGACGACAATGAAACAATATAAAGGCCATCCTATTTACGGGGTAGCAGTTCCCGCGCCTGAGCATCGCTGGATCTCGCTCGGACTGGTTTTTGACCCGGACTTAAACCAGACAATAGAGATTCAACGAATCCAGTGTCCCGCGGATCTATCCTTTCAGGCCAAGCGACAAGCCGAGGAACACGGACTCAAGCTATGCAGGGATTGGATCGATGAGCAGACTTCCAGCGCGACCTCAAGATAAGGAGGTTGGGTAAATTTGTGCACATATTGAGTTGAACTGTCGTTTCCTGGGCCTGGCCCAACAATCCTATCAATTTTCCGATTGCGCGGGCGATAACAGACCAGCGCGCCGTAAGCCAAGCAAAACTAAAAATGCCCAACAAAAACCGTGTGCGTGTGTTACTATAGTTGAAAGTTCTCGCCATTCACTCAAATTCTCCATTGACCAGTCCGGTTGTCTCGGTCCAGCAGAGAACTCACCGCGGAGGCGAGGAGTACGCCGAGGAAAGAGTTTTTTATCGAGGAATACTCCGAACTACGCGAACTCTGCGCCTCAGTGGTTAAATAAGGCTGTCTTCTTTGGTTGCGGCTCCGCCGCGCTGGGTTCGGCAAAGTAATTCGCCAAAGGCGCGGATGGTTTCTTCGGATTATTTTGATAATTCGCCACTACCCTAACTGAATAACGCAAGCCGATACCGCGGTTGACACCACGGGAATATATCCGATACTTGGCGCATATGGCGTCAATATACGTTTCGGTTAAACAAGCTTTCGATCTATCCGTCGGCAGCGAAATCACCCTGCGCGGCTGGGTGCGCTCGCGGCGCGATTCCAAAGGTATCACGTTTGTCGAGCTCAACGACGGCTCGCGCTTCAAGAGCATGCAATTGGTCGTCGATGCCGGCGTTATCCCCGACGAAGTTTTAAAGCAAGTCACCACCGGGAGCAGCATCTCGGCCGGGGGAGTCTTGGTCGAATCTCCAGCCAAGGGCCAAGCCGTCGAACTCAAGATCGCATCGATAGATGTCTATGGCACGGCCGATCCGGCGACCTACCCGCTGCAAAAAAAAGGGCACACGCTCGAGTTTCTCCGCGAGATCTCGCACCTGAGGGTGCGTAGCAACACTTTCGGCGCGGCCTTTCGCGTACGCAATGCCCTGACCCACGCCATCCACAATTTTTTTCAAGAGCGCGATTTTCTCTACGTGCAAACGCCGATCATCACGACTTCAGACTGCGAAGGAGCCGGACAGATGTTCGGCGTGACCACGCTGAACCTACACCAGCCGCCGCGCGCCCCCGACGGCAAGATTGACTGGCAGCAAGACTTCTTCGCCAAGCCGGCCTACTTGACCGTGAGCGGGCAGCTCGAAGGCGAGATCTTCGCTTCGGCATTTTCCAAGGTTTACACTTTCGGTCCGACTTTTCGCGCCGAGAACAGCAACACGCCGCGCCATTTAGCCGAGTTCTGGATGATCGAGCCGGAAATGGCTTTCTACGAGCTCGAAGACAACATGCAGCTGGCCGAAGAGTTTTTGAAATTTATCGTCCGCCATGTGCTCGACCACTGCCGCGAAGATCTGGAGTTCTTCAATCAGTTTATAGAAAAGACGGTGCTGGCGACGCTGGAGCAAGTGGCGCAAGCCGACTTCGGCCATATCACCTATAGCGACGCGGTCGCGGAGCTAAAGAAATCCGGCAAGAGTTGGGAGTTTCCCGTCGAGTGGGGCAACGATTTACAGACCGAGCATGAACGATTTTTGTCCGAAGAAATTTTCAAGAAGCCGGTGATCGTCACCGATTATCCCAAGGCGATCAAAGCTTTTTATATGCGTGTCAACGACGACGGCAAGACCGTGCGCGCCATGGATGTGCTGGTGCCGCGGGTCGGCGAGATCATCGGCGGCAGCCAGCGCGAGGAACGCTACGATGTTTTGTACCAGCGGCTGCGCGACAGCAGCTTGGACGACAAACCTTACTGGTGGTATTTCGACCTGCGCCGTTACGGCACCGTGCCCCACTCCGGCTTCGGTCTCGGTCTGGAGCGCATGATGATGTATCTTACGGGCCTAAAAAATATCCGCGACGTGATCCCCTTTCCACGCACGCCGGGCAATGCGGATTTTTAACCGTAGCGAGCTGCGGGAATTGTAGCCGCAGCGCCGGAAGCCCGAATTTGGATGGGTCGAGTCCAACAATCTCCATCATCGCTCGCCCTAAAGACTTCCCCAAAAGCTAGCCAATCATTTGTGAAATAAGCGCTTGGCTGATAGGGCTGAGGATTGTTCCGACGATTGCGATGGCTGCACTGTTCCAACTCAACTCCATGACCCGCGGATTGACAACGCTCTATAGCAGCGCGTTGCTTGCCGGCATGTGGTCGATGATTGTTCCGGCGGTTCCGGTTATCGCCAAGGCTTTCGACATCAGTCCGGGCACGGCGGCCCAAATGATCACCGCGCTCGCCCTCGGGCGTTTTGTCGGCATGCCGCTCAGTGGCACGGTGCTCGATCGTATGGGCACTCGCGCAGCGCTGACCTCTGGACCGGCGATATCATGCGGCGCCGCGGTGTTGGCCGGTTTCACCCCGGCGTTCAGCCTGATTTTAATCTTGGTATTCTTGATCGGCATCGGCGAGAGCATTTGGGTGATCGCCCGCGAGATTGCCGGCATCGATCTCGTCCGCTTGGATCAGCGCGGCCGCGTCTTGAGCGGCTTTCACGGCATCAACAATCTCGGCCTTGCCTTGGGCCCGCTTTTCGGCGGCATGCTTACCGAAGCGATCAATTTTAGGGCGGTATTTTTCGGCTACGCGATATGTGCCTTCAGCGCGGTTTTCTTGGGCTCTGCGGTTTCCAGCGCGCACATTCCAACAGTCGCTCAACCGACGGCGCTGGGCGATTGGAGCCTCGCCGCACTGCGCCGCCGACTTCGCGCGTTGAAGGCTTTGTTTCACCAGATCGATCCGGGTCTGCGCACAACCTACGCCGTTTTGGTGTTCGCGACCTTCACCAGTTTTATGCACCGGGTAACGACCCAAAGCATGTTGCCCCTCTTGGCGACATCGAAGCTCGGCCTCTCACCTCGAGAAATCGGCCTGCTGTTTACGATCTCCGGGCTTTCGGTGTTCACGATGATCCTGCCTGCGGGATTCGTCATCGATAAAGTCGGGAGAAAATGGGCCACGGTGCCGAGCACCGGCATTCCGGCGTTGGCTTTTTTATTCATTCCGTTCGCGCATAATTTTTTTCAGCTGGCGGTTTTAATATCATTCCTCGGCATCGCCAACGGCCTATCTCTCGGCTCTCTTGCGACGTCGACGTACGATGTCGTCCCGGCCAACGCGCGCGGCCGGCTGCAAGCTGCCCGGCGTACGATCGCGGAAATCGGCGGCGTCGGCGCGCCATTGGTCGGCGGCCTGCTAGCCGACAAGTTCAATCCCGGCGTGCCGTTTTTAGTTTACGCGCCACTGTTAATTCTCTCGGCGGTATTGCTGGCGATCATCGCGCGGGAAACTTTGAAGAAATAAGGTCGACCCCGCCGCGACTATTATATCGATTCGATTTCGCCGCGTTTTTGTTTATACTGGGTCGATTGAGCTGAATCGACGAATTTATGAAGTACCAAACCGACGACCTTAGAATCAAACAAATCAAAGAGTTAGTAACGCCAGCGCAACTGTTGGATGACTTTCCGATCAGCGAAAAGGCAGCCCTGACCGTTGTCGAAACGCGCCAGGCCATCCACCGCATTCTGCACGGCGCCGACGATCGCTTGCTGACCGTCATGGGCCCCTGTTCGATCCACGACGTGAAAGCGGCAAAGGAATATGCCGCCAGGCTCAAGGAAGCCAGGGAACGCTGCGCCGACGATTTGATGATAGTAATGCGCGTCTATTTCGAGAAACCGCGCACCACAGTAGGCTGGAAGGGCCTGATCAACGATCCCAATCTCGACGGCAGCTTTCAGATCAACGACGGGCTGCGCGTCGGCCGTCAACTGCTGCTCGATCTCAACGAGAGCGGCATGCCCGCCGGCTGCGAGTTTCTCGACATGATCACGCCGCAATACCTCGCCGACCTGGTCTCCTGGGGCGCCATCGGCGCGCGCACCACCGAAAGCCAGGTGCATCGCGAGCTCGCCTCGGGTCTCTCCTGCCCCGTGGGCTTCAAGAACGGCACCGACGGCAACGTGCGCATCGCCATGGACGCGATTCGCGCCGCGCAGGCGCCGCATCATTTTCTCTCGGTTACTAAAGCCGGCCATTCGGCCATCGTCTCCACCGCCGGCAACGAGGACTGCCACATCATTCTGCGCGGCGGCAAACAGCCGAACTACGATGCCGCCAACGTCGACGCGACAGCCAAGAGTCTAGCTGAAGCGGGCATACCGGCGCGCATCATGATCGACTGCAGCCACGGCAACAGCGGCAAAGAGCCGTCGAAACAAGTCGAGGCAGGCCGGAATGTTTCAGCGCAGATCGCCGGCGGCGATGCGCGCATCTTCGGCATCATGGTGGAAAGCCATCTCAAAGCCGGCCGCCAGGATCTGCTTCCCGGCAAAGCGCTCGTCTACGGCCAGAGCATCACCGACGCCTGCGTCGGTTGGGAAGACACCCGCACCCTGATCGACTCCCTCGCCAACGCGGTGCGCCAGCGCCGCGCAAAAGCGGCGGCCAACGGGGATTCGGAATAGATTTCGCCGGATCGTCCGATCATCAGTACCAGATCGCGTCTTTCTCGGGGCAACAATCGATCCACAGAGTTGTTTCGTCGCGTAGTCAATTCGTGCCGGCTGATATAGAGCTGCCGTGAGGCTGTTTGCTGATTTACTGGATCTGAAGATCGTTACACAGGTCAACCGCCATTCTGTTCACCGCCAGCCTGTCAATTTTGTTTTTGCTCTTTGGCAACTCCATCGGCCATCTGTGGATTTTCATCCTGCTATTCACCACGGTTGAAGCGACCTATCCGGTCGCGTGGGCGATGGTCGGCGATATTTTCGGGCGCAAGCACTTCGCCAAGATTCGCAATTACATGAGCATGTTCTACGTCTGGGGCAGAGCGTTCTCGATCCAGTCACGGCCGGAGCGATTTGGGACCGCTGGCAAACTTACGAAACCATGCTTTGGGTTTTGGTCGTCATGTTAAGTCTATCGGGAATTTTTTATAGCCTGCTCGGAAAGCCTTGGGCGCAATTAAAATAAATTTAACTTCCGTTCAAGGGTCAAGGGTAAAAGTTCAAGGCTCGACGAAAAGTCTTGAGCAGCGATCCGACACTTTGAACTTTAAATTTTTGAACTTTGAACGGGCGTCGATTTATTTTACATGCACCGTGAGCCAAAGGGTTTCTGCGCCGGTTTGTGCGACTCGATGGCGCACGTGGCGCGGGATAACGAGGTAATCGCCCTCTTTCAATTCGACGATCTCGCCGTCGGCGAATTCCAACACCGCGTTGCCGCGCAAGACGATCGCCCATTCATCTTCGTCCTGGTCGTACCAAAAGCCCGCGGGGCTGTTGTGCGAATGGGATAGGATGCGCTCGATTTTGACCGAAGAGTTTTGCCAAAGCGTCGAAAAATTTTCGCCGGCTGCGGCAGCGCCCAGATCGGTGTAAACATTTTTAACTGGAGCGGTCATAATCCTGATCGCGACGCCAACGGTCCCGTCACAAGCTGGCGGCCAGTCTTACCCACATCGCCAGTAAGACCAGGTTGCTAAGCGCAAAAAACAAAAAGCGCGGCGGAACTCTAATGAACACCATCAGGGCAATGCGGCAGCGCCTTGGTCCATCCCCGCGGCGCGAATATCAGGCACTTCGACGATGCGCCGCCGTCCGGGCATTGGCGCATGTTCAACGGCCCGGACCAAAGCCTGCGCCATTTCGTCGATAGTGACCGAGCCAAGCCGCTCAGCGGTCGCGCGGGTTATCGGAAACAGCTCGGCGAGCTTGTAGAATGACTTGATCAACAGCGGCCACTTCCGGCTCGGACCCAAAATAGACCAAGGGCGCAAGATTGTCGCGGTCAATTCCGCCTCGCGAATCATGGTTTCGCCAAGGGTACGCACCCAGAGATAGGACTGCATGAACGGCGCCGGCTGAGCGACGCTAACGTAGATCAAATGCGCTGTGCCGCGGCGCTTAGCCGCACTCACGACGGCGCGAATTGAAACCAGATCGACCTTTTCAAACTGGTCGGCTTTGCTCGGGCTCGGATGCGCGGTGCCGACCAGATGAATCACCGCATCGATGCCGTCGAGGGCTGCAACCACGCACTCCGTGTCGAGCGCGTCGCCGAGCACCGGCGTCGCACCGGTGGGAACACGCGCGACGGATTTCGCTCGGGCCAGCACTCGCACTCGATGCCCGCGATTCAACAACAGAGGAATCAAGTGGCGACCGATATAGCCGGTTCCTCCCGTAACTAGGACATTGAGCGGGGTGGGCATATTTTTCCAGTTGGAAGACTTGTCAAATTAACGCTCGCCGTACACTTTTCCGTATGGCAGATAACGCCTACTTTGTCACGTTCCTGTTCAGAGCGATCACAGAGTCGATCGCATCATAGCCTATTGCCTATTGCCGCTACGGAGAGCTTTGGCGCTTCGCCGAGCCAATTCAGCGAGGGGCCTCGATCGGAGAATGGAATGACCGCCTTTCGAATGCGATTTCTGGAGAACGACGCGCAGGCTGTGAGTAGATCATCTCCGGACCGGAATGTCAAAAAATTTGCCCGGTATTTTCTACTCCGTCGGTTGCAATAAACGGGTCATTCGATAGTGTAAAAAAGTGAAGTCCCTAGCCAAGCTGCGTAACGATGCGATGAGCATTTATCACGCCGGCCTGAAGGCTGCCGATCCCGCCAGCGCTATTCTGCGCCACGTCAAGCTTGTGGGAGACCAACTCGAGGTCGGCGAAAAGTGCTATCATCTCGCTCAGTGCAGTGCCCTTTATGTGGTCGGTGCTGGCAAAGCATCGGCGCAGATGGCGCTGGCCATAGAACAGATTCTCGGCAACCGATTGAGCGGCGTCGTTAACGTGAAGTACGGCCACGCCGTAGCTCTCAAAGCCATCAAAGTCAACGAAGCCGGCCATCCGTTGCCGGACGACGCGGGAGTGCGGGGCACCCAGGAGATCCTTCGGCTTCTGCAGCACTGCGACGAACGAAGCTTTGTGGTCTTTCTGGTTTCGGGAGGGGGATCCGCCCTCCTACCCTGCCCGGCGGACGGTTTGACCCTCCAGGATAAGCAACGAACAACGCAGGTTTTGCTCGAATGCGGCGCGGCCATTCAAGAGATCAACGCCGTGCGCAAACATATATCCCGAGTCAAAGGTGGCCGGTTAGCGAAGGCGGCATACCCGGCGACGGTCGTGTCGCTCATACTTTCCGATGTCGTGGGCGACACTCTCGACAGCATCGCTTCCGGTCCGACCGTCCCCGACTCCAGCACATTCCCGGATTGTATGCGCGTAATCGAACGGTATCGCATTCAAGAAAAGATTCCGCCCGCTGTAAGTCAGCATTTGCAGAGGGGCGCGAAGGGCGAGATCGAAGAGACTCCTAAACCTGGCGATCCGGCGTTTCAAAGAGTCCAAAACCTGATTGTCGGAAGCAACCGACTTGCGCTGAGCGCTGCGAAGGAGCAAGCGGAAGAGTTAGGTTACCACGGGCTGATCCTTTCCAGCCTTATCCAGGGTGAAACAAGAGAAGCGGCGGGTATGCACGCGGCGATTGGCAAAGAGATTCTCGAAACCGGCAATCCCGTTTCCCGCCCCGCCTGCGTCATCTCCGGCGGCGAGACCACCGTGACAATCCGCGGCAAAGGCCTCGGCGGCCGTAACCAGGAATTCGCCCTGGCCGCAGCCATCGGCATAGACGGCTCGCAAGGGATCGTCATGCTAAGCGCCGGTACGGATGGCACGGACGGGCCCACGGATGCGGCGGGCGCGATCGTCGATGGCACTACACTGCAAAGAGCGAAAGACAAAGGGCTGGATCCCGAACGGCATCTAGCCGCCAACGATTCGTATCATTTTTTTCAACCGCTTGACGACCTGCTCGTCACCGGTCCGACATTCACGAATGTGATGGATCTTCGGTTGGTGCTGGTGGAATGAGAGGGGAGTTTGGCGTCCCTCGGTGATCGCCGTCTTTTTGAGCGCATCAAGGGAGGGAAACGGAGCGAAATGAGTTGAGCTTCGTGAATTCATCGACCGCGGCGATTGCCGCTGATTAGACTATCTTCTGGGGGATCATGTGAAAATCAGACCGGTCCTTATGGTCGTGGACATGCAAAACGGCTTTTGCGGCTTGGGCGGGACCTTCGACAAGTTCGGTTTCAACATCGCTCCCTACCGCGCGATCATTCCCGCTTTGCAAAACCTTATCGCCGAGATGCGCCGCTTCGGCATGCCGGTGTACTACTCGAAAGCGATCCGGGAAAAGTCGGGCTTGGACTGCATAGACAGGGTCCATCGGATTATTCCCGAGAGCCGGCGCGAGCGAATCGAGAAACTGCCGCTCTGTATCCGCGGGACCTGGGATAGTGACGTCATCGATGAACTCCGACCCGAACCCAACGACTTCATCGTCGAGAAGAGACGGGATTCCGTTTTTCAGGACACAGAGTTCGATCTCTGGCTCAAGGCTTTTCGAGCCGATACGGTGATCTTCTGCGGCATCGATACCTACGTATGCGTCGAGAGTTCGGTCAGGGAAGCCTTCAACAAAGGGTACGACGTGATCGTCGCAAAAGACTGCGTCGCGTCGCGAAATCCGCGGCACCACGAAACCTCCCTCGATCAAGTCGAAGAAGCTTTCGGGTGGGTTTTGAATTCCGCCGAGCTGATCGAAAAAATCCAAACCGGCCAATTCGTTGTATCATCGGACGAGGAGGCGTCGGCCTGAGAGATTGGGTTTCGGCGACTCACTAAACTATCGCGGGAAGGACAATCAGCATGGCGATTAGAAAATACGATTCCGCTCTCAGGGAAAACGTCCACATGTGGGTCAATAAGATCAAGACCGTCGACGTTCTGGTGGGCATTCCCTGCTTTAATAACGAGGATACCATTGGATTCGTGATCGAGCAGGTCAGCCGGGGATTGGCCGAGCATTTTCCCGATCTGAACACCGCGGTGTTTGTCTCCGACGGCGGGTCGCTGGACAACACACGGGAGTACGCTTATCAAGCCGCCGGGCCTGAAAACGTGCAGCGGCGTGTTACCATTTACCGGGGCATGCCTGGAAAGGGCACCGCCTTTCGCGCGATCTTCGAAGTCGCCACGTTGTTGCGGGCCAAAGCGGTGGCCGTCGTGGATTCCGATTTGCGTAGCATTACGCCGGAATGGGTCAAACTGCTGATCGAACCGATCCTCAATAAATCTGCCGGATTTGTGGTGCCGTTTTACCGGCGCCACAAGTTTGACGGCACCATCACCAATCAAATCGTTTACCCGATGACCCGCGCCCTATATGGCGTTGACGTTCGCCAGCCGATCGGCGGAGATTTCGGCTTCTCGCCTGAGCTCGCAGCGTTCTATATGAAGGAGGATGTTTGGGACACTGACATCGTGCGCTTCGGCATCGACATCTGGATGACCACCTGCGCCATCAACGAGGGCTATCCGGTGGTTCAAACTTATTTGGGGACAAAGGTGCATGATGCCAAGGACCCGGCGGCCGATCTTGGCCCCATGTTCCACCAGGTGATCAGCACGCTTTTTTATCTCATGGGCAAGTACGACCGCAATTGGCGCCGAGAAAACACCCTTAAGTTGATTCCGGTAAATAGCAAGAAGGACAGCGATGCCGAGTTGGCGCCGATTTCCGTGAGTCTGAACAGCCTCCATACGGAATTCGTTGAGGGATTCAACCACTTTCGTCCCATCTACGAGCAGATTCTCAGCCCCGAGAACTACGCCGCACTGGCCGACATCCACAAGGCATGGCAAGCAAACCAAGACCGAGAGATTCAACCCGAACTGTGGAGCAAGGTCCTGTACGACTTCGCTTGCGTGTATCAACTGTGGAACCGAAACCGGCGCCACTTGGTGGATATGATCACGCCGCTGTACTTTGGCCGCACCAAAAGTTTTTGTCAGCAGGTGATGGATATGAACTATGCCCAGGCCGAAGAGATGGTTTTGGCGCAGGCTAAAGTGTTCGAGCAGAACAAACCTTATCTCCTGCGCCGCTTCGCTGAGTGGAAGGCGAAAGAAGCGGAGGAACAGAAAACGGAAATCGAGGCATCCATCACAGGGGCCTAATCCCGCAACGGCAAGGCTATCGGCCCACGGGTCTCGGCCGAGCGATAGGCCGCAATCATGATTTCGAGCGCCGCCCGCGCGTCTGCCCCGGTGATTGCGGGCTCGTGATCTTCCTCGACGGCGGAAATAAACTCGTTGACCAACCAGCTTATATCGGCGCGCCACCAGGGTACTCGCTCGCCCTTGCTCCCGTCGGCCAGTTCGAAATCATGATAGGGTTTGCTGATCAGAGCGGCTCCTTGCGTGCCCAACACTTCAAAGCTTACGCTAAGCCAGGTCGGATTTCCCGCGGGGTTGGCCCAGCCGCTTTGCTGGGAAGCAACCACCCCGTTTTGAAATTCGATCAGCATCGTGCCGATATCGTCGAGATCGATGTCGGTGTGAATCATTCGGTCGATCCTGGCGTAGACACTTTTCGCTTCCGCTCCCGCCAACCAGCGCAGTGCATCGATGGCATGAATACCGATGTCGCCGAACCCCCCGAAGCCCGCCCGGGTCTTGTCGAAAAACCAGCTGGTGTCGAGCCCCGCAATACCACGGGGAATTTTGCCGTACTTGGTCGCATGGATATGCTTGAGCTCTCCGAGCTCGCCCCGATCAATCAGTTCTTTGAGTTTTATCACCGGCAGCTGATAGCGAGGATTAAAGGGGACCATCAACTTGACGCGGTGCTTGTGGGTGAGATCGAGGATCTTATCTGCGTCTTGCAGCGTGGTAGCCAGAGGCTTATCGCACAAGATGTGAATTCCCCGCGGCGCCAGCTCTTGGACAACACTGAGGTGTTGGTCGGGAGGGGTGCCGACGTAGGCGGCGTCAATCCTCTCTCCGTCCCGTAGCGGCCCGAGCGCTTCGAGATATCTTGCCCCGAACCGTGTGGCATCCTGCCGAGCGAGCGGCCGATTAAGTCCCGGAGCTACGATCGCCGCAAGCCGGGCCCGCGGATGTTCCGCGATTGCTGGGACATAGCGCGGCAGGTGCGCATGGTCGTATCCAACGATGGCAAAATTCAGCATGGTACGGCTCCCCTGAGCGCGACCGGTTGTCCGGTGGCGGCGGATTCGAGAGCTTTGGCGATTACTTCGACGGCGCGGTAGGCATCATCGAGAGTGATTCTCGGTGCGATCTTACGGGAGATACCGTCGATGAAATGGGCCAACTCGCCGACAAAGGCTTCAGGATATGTGCTGAGCAGCGGCGAGTATCGCGGCACCTCGGGTCTCTCTTTAATCACCAGCAGCGGCGCGGAGTCATGGTCCGTGAGCGTCAGTTTTCCTTTGGTCCCAATAATTTCGAGCGAGGAATAAAACGGGGCATATTCTTTAGGGTGCGCCCAGCTCACCTCCATGAGCCCTTGCTGTCCCTTGGAAAAGCCGACTTGCACGAGCGCAAAATCGAGGCAGCCTTTCTTGCGCGCCTCTGCGCGCACCGAGAGACCTTTCGTGTACACTTCGGTAGCGTCCGAATCGAAAAACCACGCGAAAAGATCGGCGACATGGACACCGAGATCCATAAGCACGCCGCCGTTGTGCGGATCCCACCGCCAGCTGTCTTCGGCGAATCCCGCCCAGCTGCGCTCGCTCCAGTGCATAGAGACCGGTTCGCCAATACGACCGGCTGCAAGTTGCTCTTTCACCCCGACCCAGCGGCGGTCGAAGCGGCGGGTGTGGCCGATGTAGAGATGGCGGCCGGATTCTTTGGCCGCCTCGATCATGCGCGCGGCATCCTCGATCTTCAGGGCCATGGGTTTTTCACAGATGACATGCTTGCCGGCGCGCAGCGCTTTGATCGCCAGCTCCGCATGGCTGGGATGAGGCGTGCAGATGTCGACGAGATCGATACCATCGCTGGCCAGCAGCTCATCGAGGGAAGAAAAAGACTTCGTGATACCCAGCTCCGCCCTGGCCTGATCCGCCCGTTCCTTGATGATATCGCAGGTCGCGATCACCCGCGCCTGTGGAATTTGCCGCCAGGCGGGGGCGTGCGCTAGGCGGAAGATACCTCCGGTGCCGAGAATCGCGACCTTGAGATCGTTCATTGAGCTAGGCCCTTCGCTTCGCTCGTGCCGTCGAAAATGTGAATCTGGTGTTGACGGGTGATCTCGACCAAGAACGCGGCCATCTCCGGAGTACCGTATTTTTCTTCCAGGTAACGATAATTGCTGCCGTAGTCAGTTACCGAGATATCGGGCACTTCGCGGCCGGAAAAATGCTTTTCAGCTAGAGATTGAATGATGGCGGGAATCGCGCTGCCGTCCTGAGCCCGGACCTTTTCGCCTTTGGCGATAAAGGGCGGGACCCCCTGCCGCAGGGCGAATTCCCGATGCACCCACTTGCGCACCGCGTCCTCGGCGTCTTTGACCTTGAGCCGAGGCGAAATCTGCATGGCCGTGCGGATGACATCCCGATCCAAAAACGGAGCTCGCAGCTCGATGCTGTGCGCCATAGTCATCCGATCCTCCCGCTCCAAAGTGTCCAGATATAATTGGCTGATGTCCTCCCACATGCGCTTATGCAGAGTCAGGTGGCCGTGCTCGGCGACGACGTTGCAGTACCAGGAATAACCACCGAACAGCTCGTCCGCACCCTGCCCGCTCAATAAAACTTTATGGCCGTCCGCAGCGGCCATTCTCGCCGCCAAGAACATCGGCACCGCCGCTTCGACCTGTACCATGCCGTTAAGCTCAATGGCTTCGATGACCGCGGGCAGCACATCCTCAACGACCTCGTCGCTGAGGTAAGTCGTCCGCAGAGGAATATTCATTAGCTCTGCGGACTGTGTCGCGTTCTCCACGTCCAGAGAGCCGCGCACACCGGCGCAGTAACCGGTGACGTCGACGCCGCGGTTCTTGACCGCCTTGGCGACCAGGGTGCTGTCAACTCCGCCCGACAGCAACACCGCTGCCCGGTTCAGTCCAAATACCCGCTTATCCATCGCTCGATCGAAGACGATACCGTACTCGCGGATCGCGCTTTCCATATCGGTCAAGCGGATCGCAGATTCCTCGACCCGATAGCCTTCTTGCACTGAAATGCGATTGCAGTCGACGATAAGCATATCGCCGGGATGAAGCCTCTCGATTTCACGGCCCGCTCCCCTGAGCGCTTTGGGCTCAGAAGCGAAATAGAACGGAAATCCCTCAACGTAATAGACCGGCTTCTTGCCGACGGGATCGCGGGCGACGACAACACATCTCCCGTCCGTCACCGCAAAGGCGTACATCCCGTCGAGCAGCGGCATGGCCTGCTTCACGGCCGCGGGCAGATCTCCCTGATAAAACTCCTCGATCAAATGCACGAGTATTTCGCTATCGCTATCCGTGAGGACGCGGTGATGCGCGAGCAGCTGGCGCAGTTCGCGGTAATTGTAGATTTCACCGTTGTGGATGAGCGACAACTTTCCATGGCAGGAAGAAAGCGGCTGCAATCCCGTCGGACCGCCGACGATTTCGAGCCGGGCGTGACCGAGACAAATCATGCCGGTGCGCGGCGGCTTGGAAATTTGCGACAATCCTTCTCCCTGTTCGATTCTCCCATCGACGTATAAGCCCACCGCGTCCGGCCCGCGGTGGCGGGTCTGAGTGAGCATGGACAGAGCCTCTCCAACATTCCTTGGCCGCTTATCGACAAAACCGATAATCGAACACATGGGCTGACGCCTCCTTGTTTAATCGTTGGCAGATCAAGGTGAATTTATTCGTAATCATGATCTTTAGGGGAAGAACCCGATAGCGTGCGATAATCAGGCGTAAAAAAATTCAGGGCTTTTCTCACTTCCGGAAAAACAGCGCCGGAACGGGAAAAGCCCTGAAATAATTTTTTAGAAACTAATTCACGAGACCTTTTTAAGCTAACATCTCGACTCTGGCCTGTCAAACTAAACATCCTTCGAGTCGTGGCTCAGTTTGAGCGCACCGAGCAATCCTTTTGTCACAAACGTTGCACCGCGGATTCGATCCTGAGCCCCACCGGAAGACCCCGAATGACAAAGAAGGCGAACCGTCGTTTCGAACTCTTCGATCGGGACACAGGGTAAACTTCATGGGCGAGCTTGAACTAACTCAATCACGAGTATCCCTCGCCGCGACGCCGCGGCATTTCAAACATCTCCGCAAGGCAGATTACGTTGCTGCAGAGCCGCAGCTTCAACGCCGCCGAGAAACAAATTTTGCGCGATCGCGCCGTCGTTTTTTTCTTCTTTCAGGTTGTATAAACCCAGGCGATTAAATATAACCGATGAAGAAACTTCTTTGGCCGTGCGTCGCAGACGTTTCCGTCTATTTATTCCTCGCTGTTGCATTTATCGGGTACAGTGCCTGCGCCGCAAATCAGGCGGCATCGATGGATGATCCATGGAACTGTTTAAGAAGATTCTCATTCCTCTGACCGGTCCCGACCAGGTTTTGCCGTACTTCAAGCTGGCGGCGGCGCTGCTGCCGCCGGAGGGAAAAATTTTGGCGCTCGGCGTCGTGCGGGTTCCGGAAGAAAACTCCCTCAGTGAGGGAGCTGAAGAGGCGCTGCGCTTTCGGGCAACCCTGGAAGAGTGCAAACCGCAGTTTCCGGACGAACGGGTCGAGTTGAAAACAATCGTGCGGGTGACTCACCATCTCTCCGAAGGAATCGCGGAAACAGCCAAGCAGGAGTCCTGTGATCTTTTGTTGCTGCCCTGGAAGGGCTATGCCGCTTCGCAAGAACATCTCTTCGGGGCGACGATCGATCGCTTGCTCGATCAACCCCCGTGCGCGATCGCGGTTGTGCGATTGGAAGGATTCGCGGAGTGTCGCAATATCCTTCTTCCGGTTCGCGGCGGGCCTTATGCGGAATTCGCCCTCGCGGTCGCGAGTGGCCTGGCTCAGTCTTTGGGCGCTGAAGTAACCGTGCTGCATTGCGAGACAACATTCTCTGAAGCAGAAATCGAGGATTACCCTTATCGCTCGTTTTTGCACAAACTGCGGGGCCATCCTCAGGTCAGACGGCTGCTTACCGTTCAAGGCGATCCGAAGCATGCGATCGTCCAAGAAGCAAAAAGACATGACATGGTCGTGGTCGGTGCGGGCGCGAGCACCGAGCCGACCGCTTCGTTTTTGGGTCCGGTCGTGGAGCGGATCGCAATCGAGTCGCAGACACCCCTGCTCGTGATCAAAACGCCGGGCTCTCTCAAGCCGTGGCTGCGGCCAGAGCATGACTTGGGCAGTCGGCCCAAACCTCTGTCCGAAAGGGTGGACAAATGGTTTGCCGAAAACACTTTTCATCGCGGCGAGTTCAACGATCTGCAAAAACTGGTGGACCTTAAGCTTAAGCAACAATTGACCGTTAGCCTTGGCTTGCCTGCTTTGAACGAAGCGGAGACCGTGGGAAGGATCATCGGCACTATCAAAAAAGCCCTTGTGGACGAAGTACCGCTGTTGGACGAAATTGTCCTGATTGACTCCCGTTCCACCGACGATACCGTCGCGATTGCCCGCGATCTTGGCATCGACGCCTTCGCGCATCAGGACATTCTGCCGCAGTACGGGGAGAGACGAGGCAAGGGTGAAGCTTTGTGGAAGAGCCTCCATCTGCTCAAGGGCGACCTGATCGTTTGGATCGACACCGACATCAAGAACATTCACCCGGGCTTCGTCTACGGTATCCTCGGGCCACTCCTGACGGAACCGGAAATCCAGTACGTCAAAGGTTTTTATCGCCGCCCGATCAATGTCGGGGACAAAACCTACGCGGAAGGTGGCGGGCGCGTCACCGAGCTTACGGCCCGGCCGCTCTTCAATCTCTTTTTTCCCGAACTATCGGGAATCATCCAGCCGCTGGCCGGCGAATACGGAGGGCGCAGGTCGGTGCTCGAACGGGTTCCTTTTTTTGTCGGATACGGCGTCGAGACCGGCCTATTGATTGATCTTTTCAGTCAGTACGGCCTGCAGGCAATTGCTCAGGTCGATCTAGAAGAGCGCATCCACCGTAATCAGTCTCTCCCAGCGCTGAGCCAGATGGCGTTTGCGATCATCCAGGTGTTCATTCAGCGGCTTGAGGAAAAGAACCGGATCAAGTTGATGGAAGAAGTCAATCAAAGTATGAAGCTCATCCGGCACAAAGAATCCACCTACGCGCTCGACGTCAAAGACATTCGAGACCAGGAGCGTCCGCCGATAATTTCGGTTCCAGAATACCGTGAGCAACGCCGGCAATCGTCCGCCGCCGGAGGCGCCACGCGCATTTGAACACCGCGCACCTCATCGTTATCACCGACCTCGATGGCACCCTTTTGGATGCCGATAGCTACCGGTACGACGCCAGCTTGCCGGCCGTGCGCAGACTTCAGGCGCTAGGAATCCCTCTCATCCTCTGTTCGAGCAAGACGGCGAGCGAGATCAAACGTTTGCGGCGGGAGTTGGGGCTCAGAGATCCGTTCATCTGCGAAAACGGCGGCGCCGTGTATTTTCCAAAAGGCTATTTCCCCTTTCCCGTCGCCGACGCGAAAGTTCAAGGAGATCTGGAAACGATCGCCCTCGGAACGGAAATCACAGTCCTGCGCCGCGCGTTGAAAGAAAGCATCCATGGCCTGACCCTGCGCGTTCGCTCCTTCGGCGAGATGAGCGTCGAGGACGTTTCGCAATTGACGGGACTTCCAAGGGAGCAGGCCTCATTGGCCCTGCAGCGCGAGTATGACGAGCCGTTTACCCTTGAAGGCAAAGACTCGGAGCGGCTGTTCGCGGTTCTCCGAAGCAGAGGCTTGCCCGTGACCTTTGGGGGGCGACTGTACCATCTGACCGGAGGACACGACAAAGGTCACGCGGTGAGACGGCTTCACGCACTCTATCGCAAGCTCGATCCCGCTTGCGTCAGCGTGGGACTTGGCAACTCGGCGAACGATCTGCCGCTGCTTCGGGAAGTCGATCGTCCGATCCTGATTCGAAACGCCGATGGGTCCTATGACAAAGACGTGCTACGGGCGATGCCGCAGGTCGACAGACCGCTGGAGCGCGGCCCCGTTGGCTGGAGCGCGGCTATCGCGAAAATTCTCGCCGAAAACGAGCCGCAAGGCAGAACAAGCCAACCGGAAAAATAAGCTTGAGAACTCCGACGGTAACAGCGCATAACAATCCGTCTCTTTTTCAAAGCGAATCTCGGTTGGCGCATTTTCAACGACTCGGCCGAATTAGAATACGCCGCGCCAATCCCGGAAAGTATCGTATCGCACCGCCCCTATATCAACTTCGGCAGGCCGTTGTTCTGCGGTTCGTAGCCGGGAGCTTCCTTGCGGCGCCGATGGCGCCGCCGATCTATTGATCGTACCACTTCGTGCCCACCTCCTCGTTGTACCATTTCACCTGCTCGGTTCCGTCCGCGGCCTGATCCTTGACCGACTCGTCAAATCGCCGCACGTTGGTTTCCACTTGCGGTTCGGCGGTAAAGCTTCGTCCGCGGGCTTGTTCCAGGTACCGTCGAAGCACAAAACGACTCTCTTCCTGGCAAAACCTCTTCGTCGGACTAGTTTACTTTTTCGCGGCAACTCATGCGACCACCGCGGTCGGTAGCGACCCGCAGCTCAGCTGCGACTTATCGACGCAGCTTCGTTATCCGGACCAATGGTTTTCCCGAGCTTCGCAGGAAAGCGACAATTGCGATTGGACGCGAGCGCTCCGGCCAGCCGATTAATCAGGCGAACCACTGCTTTTGCTTGAGGATATATTCCGCCGTGCGATAGCTCAACGCCGCCACCGTCGCCGTCGGCGGATAACCGGCCATGGTGGGAAACACCGATGAGCCGACGATAAACAGATTCGCAATATCATGAGTCTGGCAATATTCGTTAACCACCGAGTTTTTCGGCTCGGCACCCATCCGGGTGCCGCCGGCCCAGCGGTTGGGACGGCCTTTTTCCTCAGTCCACACTTTGCTTGCACCGGTCGCCTTCATGATCTTCTCGCCGACGCCGGCCATGAATTTTTGCAAACGCCGCTCGTTCTGGTGGAACTCGAACGTAACTCTGGGCAACGGCAAACCCCAGCGGTCGCGATGACGTGGGTCGAGGTCGACGCGATTGTTGGGGTGCGGCAAGGTTTCCGGCTGCATGTTGAGATCCATCGTCCGACTGTAGTAGCGGGTGAAAAATTCTTTGAACTCTCTGCCCCAGGGCCGGACGTCGGGCGGCAACACATCGATTCTCGTCACCGGCGAGCCGTCACCGCTGGTGCCAATGGTACCGCCGCGAATGAAGCCCACCCCGGTGTGATCGAAGTTGTTGCCGTTGAAGTCGTCGATGCGCATCGCCGCCGACCCCGGTCCGATGAAACCGTTGATGATGTAATCGTCGAATACACCCATGGCGCGCACATCACCGTGCGCCAAAATGTTGCGGCCGACGTAACCGCTGCTGTTGGCCATGCCTTTGGCAAATCGGCCTCGACCCGTCTTCGACAGCAGCAACAGACGCACATGCTCGAAAACAAAAGCGCTTAAGATGACCACCCGGGCTTGCTGTTCGTGCGGCCGGCCGTCGGCGTCGAAATAACTCACCCCCGTCACCTGCCCGTTACCATCGCTATTGATATGATAAACTTTCGCTTTAGTTTTGAGATCGAAATTACCGGTCTCAAGCGCCACAGGGATGACGGTATAAAGGGAAGCTGATTTGGCGTGGACATGGCAGCCGTAGAAATTGCAATGGCCGCAGTAGACGCACGCCGGCCGCTCGGGAATGCGCGTGTCGAACGGCTCGGGCGGTCGATAAGGTTGGGAGAGAATACCAGCGGAAGTGTCGTAAGCGTGATAGCCCAATTTCGCGCATGCCGCGGCGAACAGCTTCATGCGTGCCGAGTGGCGCAGCGGCGGCAGCGGAAAACCGCGCTTGCGCGGCCCGGCGAACGGATTGGCCCCGGCCACGCCGGATACGCCGAACTCCCACTCAAATCGCTCATAGTAGGGTTCCAAGTCGTCGTAGCTGAGAGGCCAATCGATGATATCGTAACCAGATAAATCCGCTCCGGCGCGCGCGGCGTTGCCGTTTTCAACCTCGTTGGTGAAAAGCTTGAAGTCGCCCGGCATATAGCGCGACGACTGTCCGGTCCAGTGCAGCAATGCGCCGCCGAGCACATTGAGCGGGCTGGTGCGATACTGCACTCTGGTCTTTTCGTCGGCCTTGCTCCGCGTCGTGGTGGGTTCGTCGCGCACCCACTCCAGCTGTTCGGGGCGGATAAGAAAACGAATCGAATCGCGCGGCGCGTAGTCTTCATGCTTGGGCGCTGGCCCGCGCTCGAAGCCTACGACCTTCAACCCGGCCGAGGCAAGTTCCTTCGCCATGATTCCACCCAATCCGCCAACGCCGACAATGCATACATCCGCGATTGTTTTGCTCATGATTTTTTTGCTTGGTTCTTGGCGGAGTCCACCGCGACGGGCTCCAGATCGACTCGTTGATTGATGTACGCATCGGTGTAACCGAACTGCTGGCCGGGGAAGTCCACCAAGCGCCAGCCAGTCATGTTCTCGTTGCCGCCGTACTGCGGCTCACAGAACACGCCTTCCAGGATATGATAACGCAGGGTCTCGAAAAACTCCGCGGCTCGTTTATAACCAACCACCGCACCGGATTCGAAATCGATCAAGATCGCGTCCTTTTGCTCGTCGGTCAATGCGATGAAATTGCGGCCGAAGTTGTTCTGCGCATGACGGTTGATAGCAAGCAGCCCCTGGCGGTAAAGCGCCAATAGACTGGCGTAGTCGCCCGCCAGGGCGACGTCGATGTATTCGAGCGCGCCGATTTCCACGGCGCCCGGCGTATCGGTCTTGGGGAAAATCCGGTCGGCGACCGCTTCGAGAATAACCGCTTCATCCCCAGTTAAGATTTTGAATGCTCGAGGCTGGTGCTTGTTCGTAGGCATCGGCGCGTTGAATCTCCTGTGCGAAGTTGTCCTTCCTCCATAGCAGAAATCGGCAGCAAAAAGGTAGCGGTAGCCGAGCCCGACCATCTACCCTAGACGCAATCAACTCGTTGCCTGCGGATAAATTTAAAAACAGGGAATGATTACGGCAAGTCCGTCATGATGTTCAGGTGACGGTCGGGTCGAATTGCTTGGGCAAGCGCTTAAGCCAAACTTTTTCAAAACAATCGAGCAATTTACCCGGCTCGGCTTCGACGATCATCAGCGCGCGGTGTTTCGGCTTGATAAAATCCTCCGCCACCGCGCGATCTAAGAATTCGATCAATGGGTCGTAGTAACCGCCCACGTTGAGCAGTCCACAGGGTTTCTCGTGCAATCCGAGCTGCGCCCAGCTCAGCACTTCGAAAAATTCTTCCATGGTGCCGATGCCGCCCGGCAGGGCGACAAAACCGTCGGACAGCTTGGCCATCAGCGCTTTGCGCGCGTGCATCGAGCCCACGACGTGCAGCTTCGAAAGGCCTCGATGCGCCACTTCCTTGCTGACCAAGGAATCCGGAATCACTCCGGTTACATTACCGCCAAGAGTCAAGACCGTATCGGCGATCACGGTCATCAAGCCGACATTGCCGCCGCCGTAAACTAGCGCCATATCACGGTTGACCAGAATTTCACCAAGCCGTCGCGCCGCGTCAGAATATTCGGCTGACGCGCCATGACGCGAACCTGTAAAAACACAAATTTTTCTCATGTTCTGATTCGCCGAACTACAGTTGCAGCTGCTTACTCATGTTTTAACGGCAACTCTTGCGCCACTGTGGAAAGATGGAGAGTTTACTCTACCGCCGCAACCCTTTCCCGCGCGGCGCAGCCGTGCCGTAAGAGATCCAGTGCGCCGTCGGCGTCCGGTGCCATCACCACAGTGATGCGCATATAGGCTTCCAAACGCGTGGTCGCCGCCGGCACCCACTCCCGACCGTCCACATGGCAACGCACCAACACGCAGCCCGAAGGCAAGCCAAGCTCGCGCACGAGCAGGCCGGCAAACGGTGAGTTTGGTTCGACCTCGAACTCCACGACGATCGGCTCGTCGTGGCTGGCGCCGATGCCCTCGCGCGACAGGTCGCGTTCAAGCAGCGCTTCATAGATCGGGAAATCTTTTAGATACTCCGCCACCGCATAGGCGCAAAAGCTGGCGGCGAGAAGCGGCAGCATTTGCTCGTAGCTGCCGGTCATCTCGGTAATCAAGAGAATCCCCGTCAACGGCGCGCGCACGATCGCGGTGAAATAAGCGGCCATGCCGACCACCGCGAAGACGCCGGGTTCGGCGGCGAGAGCAGGCATGAAGATATGAACCATCCGGCCGACGCCCAAGCCGAGCAGAGCGCCCAGCGCCAGCAGCGGCGCAAAGATTCCGCCTGCCGCGCCGGTTCCATAGCTCGTCACCGTCAATCCGAAGCGTACGATAAACAACAGGGGAATCGCCATGAGAGGGGTTTTGTTCATCAGCACGGTTTCGGCCAATTCATGACCGCCGCCGACCGCTAGCGGTGAAAACCACGCTAGCAGCCCGGCCGATGCGCCCACGGCGGCGCAAATACCGAGGCTCCAGTTCCGGGGAACCCGCGCCATCAAATTGAGGGTACCGAGCAGACCGCGATTATAAGCCACGCCGAGCAAGCCGGCAAAAACTCCAAGCAATGCAAACGCCGGCAGCGCCGATAACGGCGGCATCGCGTAGCTCGGCACGGTAAACACCGGCAGCTGCCCGGACACCGAGCGTGCCACCACATCCGCGGCGGCGGCGGCCACGAAAGAGGCGCCGAACACAGCCGGCCTAAAATCGCGTTGCATTTCTTCGAGGACGAAAGCCAATCCCGACAGCGGCGCGTTGAACGCCGCCGCGAGCCCCGCCCCCGCGCCAGCCGCCGTCAGCGTCAAACGGTCTTGGGGCGAAACCTTCAAGCCGCGCGAGATGCCGTCAGCCACCGCTCCGCCCATCTGCACAGTCGGGCCCTCGCGGCCGAGCGCCAAACCACTGCCGATCGCCAACACGCCGCTAAACATCTTGACAACTAAAACGCGGCCCCAGCTGAGATCGCGGAAGCGATGCAGGACCGCTTTGAGATGGGGGATGCCGCTGCCGCTCGCTTCCGGAGCGTATTGAAGCACCAGCGCCGTCGCAATCAACGCGCCGATGGCGCTGAACAGCATGGGAAAAATCCAGCCGAAAATCGGCACCGTGTAAGCCCAATGGATGAGCAGATTACGCAGGCCGTCGGCCGCTGCAAGCAAGGCGCGGAAGATAACCGCGATGCCGCCGGCGCAAAGCCCAACCAAGGCAGCGCGCGGGAACAGCTTGTGCCGTTCTTGACTGACCTCAAGATACTCTTGAATCTCGGATCTGGCTTCGACGCTGGCGTTTTTTAACGGAAGAGATTGGTTACCATCGGACTCTGTTTCCATTACACTCCGATTAGTTTAACGGATACGAGCACAAAATTCTACGGGGTTTGAAAAAAATCACCGCTCACGGAGGCAAAAGCCGATATTTTCGGCACCCCGTTAGCCGGCGAAAAAAGTTTTGTCGTCGCCAGTTGAGACTGAACAATCTCGGAAAGATCGCGAAACACCTCGACCACGCCTGCTGCTGCCGGCGTGCCGTCGGTTTCGAAAATCACCAAGCGCAGCGAGGTGCTCCGAAAATTTGACGGCGTGCTAGTGCGGCACGCTCATTTCCACAGTTTCTGAATAAACCCTTCTTTATCGAGTTCCTGAAAAAAACGCGCATCGATGAATTGCTCGGACTTGAGATCGGCGACGCGCGGATCGGTCTCGGCCATTTGATCCAGGACGGTCTTGAGCGACTCCGGCGACGGCCGCGGAATGCGCGGGATGTTGCGCAGGATATACATATCGTAAAGCTCGTCGAACACCGCCGAATCGCTGCTGCGCAGGTATTATTTCTTAATGGTGATCGCAGCAACCCGCTGGGTCTTGGCAAAGTGGACGCCCTCGACGAAGCCGCGGATAAATTTTCTCACCGTGTTTTCGTTGCGCTTGATGAACGAGCGCGTCGTCACCGCCGAAGAAGTGGGAAAGTTGATACCCATCTTGGCGATATCCGACAGCTCGCGAAATCCTTCGCGCCGCCCGAGAATCGCCAGCTCAGCGTTAATGACCGCGGCGTCCAGGGCGCCGGCGCCCAACGCGTTGAAGACATCGGTGACGCCGCCTACCTGGATCACGGCGAAATCGCGTTGGCGCTTGACCGGCCACTTCGGCCCGTGACAAGAGCTGTCGCAAAGATTCTTCCATCAACGAATGCATTCAATGGTCGGCAAGCTCGAGCGCCCGACGCTCGGTGATTGGGTTCGGCACGGCGACGCAGAAGATCCCTGCGGCGCGCGCGGCGGTGACGCCGCCGGGCGGATCTTCATCAGCGCCTTGATCCTCGGAGAGATTAGTTAAGGCAAGCCCAATGCCGTGGGGAAACTTTTCCCTGACCTTTACGAACACGAGCCACGATCGCGCACCACGACATCAGGCCGCGCCCAGATCCGTTTTCCTTCCCGCCACTTTTTCAACCAGGTCTCTGAAGGTCGTATCGGGATCGCACTTCACGCTGAACGCGACGAGAAACAACGTAATTAGATCCTTGGCGTAAATCTCGTTATCGGCCCATTCGGCAATTTGGCTCAAAGTGTGCTCTGGCTTAAGCTGTTTGATTTTCATGCCGACGATTTCGGCCAGGCCGGCGGCAAGCTGCTGGGCTACCAAGCGCTTTTCAGGTGGAAATTCGAGCCGGATAAATGCGACCTCCAACGCCCAGTCGATCCCTTTCGGAGCGGGGCGAAAAATTACCCGGGCAAAAGTCATGCCCAGCAAGATCACGCCGATCAATAATAAATAAAGCGGTGACATCATCGACGTTGCGGAAGCAGCTTCAGAATTCGTTTACCAAAACGGCTCTCAACGTCACCAGCGCGCCGACCGGATGCTCTGAAATCAATCGGTGCAACATCTCGATGCGCGGTTCCGCGAAATGTGCCGCAATATACATCGCCTTTAATCAGTGCAAGAACGGTTCCGATCTTGCTAATTCAGCGCCGTTGGCTCAGAGCCCCAACGCGCGCAAATCCAATTTTCCTCGCTGCATCGGCGGACACCAGAAATAACTCCCCGACACCGGCTGGGTAAATTTGAAGAGGGCGTCGGCGATGCCGTCTTCGGCGCCGACCATGCGCTTGAGTTGAGCTTCAAAGGCATCGAACGATTTGCCGAACGCGACGAAGTTGAGACCGCCGCGCGTGCCCTCAGCCCACGGCATCGACCGGCGCACGACAAAGGCTTCCGGTTCGAAGCTTTCCTGTGCCGTACGTTTGACATGCGACGAGGCTGGCGCGTTGGTCAATTCTTTGTCATCTTTCTTGCGCCGGCCGATCGCGTTATCCTGATCCTTCTTCTCCATTGCCTGAAAAGCGGCAAAATCATGGACCCACTGCTGGACGGCGACGAAGCTCGAACCATCCATGCCCGCCCCCAGGCCGCGCACGATCGCCGCGGCAACCGCCTTGTTTCCTTTGGGATTCTCGGTGCCATCGACATAGCCGGTCAGATCGCGGCCGGTGCCGAACATGAATGCATCGATCACCTCGTCGAGACGAAAAGCTGCGGCTACGGAATCGGCGACATTCCTCGACAGGTGTAATGAATCGCCGCGATCGTCGCCGCGCAGCCAGCACCACAGCGCCGAAGGCGTCGACGGCAAAACCAGACCGGCGCCAAACTGGGTCGGAAACGTGCGCAACCCCGCAATTTTCTTGCCCAACGCCAGCGCCGCCGGTTGGCCGACGCCGACGACGACTTTGCTGCCATCCGCGTGCCTCGCCAGTTCGCGTAAGGCCGCCCGCGGTTTGACGCCGGCCTTGAGCGAAAACTTTAGATAGCGCGCCAGTTTCGGCACTGGCGCTAAAATACCCGATTGAGTATTGTTCAACGTTCCTCCTAGTGAGAAATCATTTTTTTAGCGCGAATATCGCCTCCGGCCAATGGACTGTCAAGCGCCCGGATCAAAGCCAGGATTTAGTTTTGTACGATCGACTATACGGTTCGGAATGGCCGACCCACTCAAGTACTGGAGCGGATCGAATCATCGATTATAGACAGCTATGAAGAATGCCGGGTTGCGCCAGGTGGGGATGCGTTGGGGCGCAAGGTATTGGGAATCCCGCCACCAGCGCTCGCTGGCCGCGCCTAAGGTTTGCCCTGCTGCTCCAGCTCTGCCAAACGCCGGCGCAGATCGCGATCCTCGTTCCAACGCGCGGTTTCATCGCGCACAGTTGCCGCGATCACTCGACCGCTGCCATCCGGCGCGTCGAGCAGAGTGACCGTAAAGGCGATAGACAACGACTTGCCGTCGCGGTGCAGCGCCGGAACCCGAAGCACGTCGGACTGATATCTGGTCCGGCCCGACGCCATGACATCGTGATAACCTTCCCAGTGCCGGGCACGAAACCGTTCGGGGATGATTAAATCGAGCGACTGCCCAAGGGCCTCTTCCGCGGTGAAGCCAAAAATCCGCGCCGCCGCCGGGTTCCAGAAAAGGATTTTCCCGTCCGCTCCGGCGGCGATAATCGCGTCGGCCGCAGACCGGACAAAGGCGTCTAAATCGAGCAAACTATTGGATGGCATACAATTCCTCTAAGCAAGAAAACCGGCACCCGCGAATGAGCGCGCCGGCGCAAAAACTTTCCCCCGTGAATTTGTAATCGGTGAATTGCCGGCAACGTTACCAGCGGCGCCGGCCGGCGCCGTAGGATCGCCGGCCTGACGAACGGCCGCCGCCAAAGGTCGGTTTCGGATTGGGATCGAGCAGACGATTGTAAGCGTAGCTGAACCCTTCCAGTTTCACCCGCGGAATTTTTTGTCCGATGAAGTGCTCGATGGACGCCACTTCCTGGAGGTCTTCAGCCGTCATGATGGTAAACGCATCGCCGACGCTTTGGGCACGACCGGTGCGACCGATGCGGTGAACGTAATCCTCCGGATGATGCGGCACGTCGAAATTGATCACGTGGCTGATCTGCTCGACGTCGATGCCCCGGGCGGCGATGTCAGTGGCTACCATGACTTCGTATCTGCCGTTGCGAAAACCGTTGAGCGCCTCCTCGCGCTCGCGCTGCGTTCGGCTGGAGTGCAGCACCGCCACGGCATGGCCCGCTTGGTGCAGCTTGCGTGCCACCCGATCCGCGCCGTTCTTGGTTCGGCAGAAAATCAGTACCTGATCGTAGTCGGTCCGGCGCAACAGTTCTTCGAGCAATTCTTGTTTTTGCGCCACATCGATAGGATACAACGCATGCGTCACCGTTTCCGCCGGCGAGCGGCGTTGACCGATCTCGATGGTTTCCGGCTTGCGCAACGCCCAGCGGCAAACCTGCTCGATTTCAGGCGGTACCGTGGCGGAGAGCAACAGCGTCTGGCGCGTGCGCGGGCAGCGCTCGACGATCTTACGCACGTCGGGCATGAAACCCATGTCCAACATCCGATCCGCTTCATCCAGCACTAGGATTTCTATCTGGTCGAGCCGCAGCATGCGCCGCTGCAGCTGATCGAGCAAACGGCCCGGCGTCGCCACGACAATATCGGCGCCCTGGCGGAGCTGCTGATCCTGCCGCCCATAGCCGGTGCCGCCGAACAGCACCACGGTGCGTAAATTGGTAAAGCGCGCGTAATCGCGAATCGCGGTCTCCACCTGCGCGGCGAGCTCGCGCGTCGGTTCGAGAACCAGCGCGCGCAATTTGCCGCGCTGGGCAAGGCGCGAAATGATCGGCAAGGCGAAGGCGGCGGTCTTACCGGTTCCGGTCTGGGCCGAACCAATGAGGTCGCGGCCTTCTAGAATCAGTGGAATAGCCCGTATTTGGATCGCCGTAGGCTCGGCGTAGCCCGCAGCTTTAACGCCTTCGAGTACTTTGGGGCCGAGTCCTAATGTAGAAAATGGCACTCAATATTTATTTCATAATAGGCGGGGATTCTCAAACGATCGCGCAGAAAAGTCCCGCTACCCGTTTGCCAAACGACTGGCGCCGCAACCCGGCGCCGTTCGCCTGGCTTGAATTCAATACTCGGGAGTCGATGCCAGCACGCGGCGAATGAACTCGCCCTTGGCGTTGGAATACTCGGTGCCCTTGGTGATGCCGCACGCGAGGATCATGCGTTTTTCAGCTTCGTAGTCTCGGCGCAGACCTTCGTTGCCGCGCAGAAGATCGCGGAATCTTATGAGATCACGCGCTTCGCTGCTGCCCTTTTCGAGAACATGGGCATGGACGCGATATAAACGACTTAAGTATTCGACGCTGCCAACACGCATCGGTCGCGACTCCGGAAAGGGATCGGGACCGCCCTGGCGCTGAAATCCTAGTGTATCCAGGGTGCGGCGCGCTGCATCCAAGCCGCCAGGCTGATACATGACCAGCAAATCGATAATCCCCTTGCCCCAGCATCCCGCAACGGACGTGCTGCCGATATGTTCAACGACAAAATCCGATGCTGCCTCGATGATCAGATCGCCGACCAATTTGGCGACCAGGCGCGCTTGGAAGTTATAAGGCAAATACTCAACCGGCTTGGGCGCATACAGATAAATTTTTACCTGTCGCTTATATTCCCCTGCGATCGCTTGCGATGGCAAAGGCAGAAACGCTAACTGAATGATTGGGCGCGGATTACGTGTCATCGGTCTAACAATCATTCCCCCTAATTGAGCACAGTCCCATCGAATCGAATTGCACCGAACTTGCCGTTCCAAGCGGTGATCAAGTTGGCCAGACCGCGGCGCGGATGCCGAAGCGCGAATCGTAGCCAACGCTTGGCCAGATTTATTGATTAGCAATCTAGGGGCCAAAAAATTTCCGTTCATTGGTAAATTCGAAGTAGCGAAATTAACTGGAGAACCAGAGGGGGCGAAAATTGGGCGGCAGGCCCGGCGCTACCAATGGAGACAGCGACCGTAAACAAGGTTGCCATGACCCCAGCGGGCCGTGCCGATTCGTTGGCGCGGCCTAGCGGTTCACGCGCTTCTTGATCGCCGCGACCAAGCCCTGTTCGTCGGCCGGAGAAACAATTCGCTCACCGTCTCCGCACCAGCAATTTCCCGACGGATTTAATGATATGACCGAGCGAAACGACAATATCGGCCACGTGCGAAATTAATTAAGCCGGCACCGCGGTCGCCTCGCTGCGGCTCGTGACTCGGCAGATTGAGCAGCGCCGCGATCATCGTCACCGTCAACATCGCCGCCGCGGCGATAGCGAGAAAGAGCCGGGATTTTTCGGCTCGCCAGAACACTGATTTGCGTGATCAGCGCGGCGGGAGAATCGATCCAGGAAGCAAGACTCCGAAAGACCAAGATGAACGGGATCCTCCGTTGTACGATTCGACGCATAGTCAAACCCGCAACTGACATTGCCTCAGATCTGTGCGACCACTCGCCCAACAATCGATCCCACTTTCAACTCATCCAGCGTCCGGCTGACCTCGGCGAGCGGCCGAGTTTGAATCGGGATCGGTTGAATTTTACCCGCGCACGCCAAGGTGACGACGGCCTTGAGTTCGTCCACACTGCCCAGATGAGAGCCTTGGATCGCGATCGCGCGCAGGATCGTGCTGCCAATTGACAATAGAATCTCGCCGCCGAACAAACCCACGAGAACCAGCTTGCCGCCTTTGCGCAGCGCACCGAGCGCCAGCCCTGCCGTCTCCACAGTGCCGACAAAATCCACCGCGCCGTAGAGAGCGCCACCGGTAAGATCTTGCAATTTTTGTTGCGGGTCGCCACGATGGCCATTGAGCGTCGCTTCGGCGCCGGCGCCGCTCGCGGCCGCCAGTTTCCTATCGTCGACATCGATGACGACGATCCGCTTATGTCCGAGCGCTCGCAACATGCCGACCGCCGCTAGGCCCAGACCTCCCGCACCCATGACGGCAACCCACTCGGCGCTCGGTATGGGCTGTAGCTTCGACGCCGCCGAATAGGTGGATAGCCCGGAACAGGAGAGCGTCGCCGCCCAAACCGGATCAATGCCACCCGGGGCGATCAGATAACGCGGGTGCGGCACCAGCAAGTGATCGGCGTAGCCGCCCGGCCGCTGAATACCGATCATTCGCGGAGCCATACAGTAATTGTCCAAACCTTCGTCGCAGCGTGCGCATGCGCCACAGCCGATCCAAGGATAGACAAGGCGATCCGCGCCGATCGGGACACCGCCCGCATTTGGACCAGCGGCGATCACGGTTCCGAAAGGCTCGTGCCCCAGTGTCACCGGCGGCGCCATACCACGCTCGCTCATATGCAAGCGCTTCCCTCCCCCGAGATCGAAAAAACCATCGCGGATATGCACATCGCTATGGCACACACCGCAATACTTAAGTCGAACGAGAACCTCGGTGCCCTGTGGCTTCGGTGTTTCGCGATCGATCCTCTCGAGTGGCATGCCCCACTCGACAACGTCGTAACTGAGCATAGCTTTTAGCTTGCGGGAATGCTTCGCATAGTAAATCCTCTCGATATCAGCGCACGATGCCTTGGTTTATCAGCGAAGCCCGTAACTTCTCCACGCGCCGGCGATTCACGCCCAAATCGCTATATCCCAAGCGCGACGCCGAGCGAACGGCGATGAGGTTTTGCGCCGGGCGCAAATGGAGTTCCAGATCATCGATAAAGCCGAACAAAGCGCTGGCGCACTCGGCGTGAAGATAGCCGTCGCTTTCGCTAACGATCTTGGTTCGCGGCAGAGCAACCACCGCCGACCGCGCCGCCTGCCACGCTTGAGCGGCCGGTACGGCGACCTCAAATGCGGCGATGCGATGCGCCGAGTCGGCAACGTCGCTCGAAACGCAATTCGGCGATGACGGACACGGCGCGAGCCGCGAGTCATGCACGCCGAGATTGGGCGGCCGACTGCCGGCGCAGGAGAAGAACGGCATAAAAATTAAACTCCAAACGACAAGGCGCGACATTGCCTTCAAAACAAATCCTGACACATCAACCGGTCTCACTCCTTCTTTGATACCGCTTGCTTGTCGAAAAATCTGAGCGCCATGGCGCCGTGCGTGGCCGCCGCTCCCGCGCGCAACGCTGCGGCGATTAACGAGCCCTCGACTACTTCTTCTCGGGTGGCGCCCGCGGTATGCGCCGCCTTGGCGTGCGGTTCCATGCAATAGGGACATTGAGTGGTCGCGGATACCGCAATGGCGATCAGCTCGCGATATTTTTTCGGGATAGCGCCGCTGTCGCGCCCGACGATGCTGTTGAGTCCCAACCAGGCGTTGAAATCCTCCGGTGACAACTTGCGCATCTCGCGCATCAGTTTCAAATCGTTCTCGTCGTGAGAGTGTTCCGCCATTACAAAACGCCTCCTGAATGTCGCCGCATTATTCCTGCATTCAGATCGCGATTGCAATCGCATTGACAGCGGCGCAGCGCGTAGGCTAGTCGTAACTCGATGCAGGTCCGATCCGACGCTCACCTCGCCGCTCAATGCGGCATTTGCGGCACGCTGCTGTCCGGCTCGGCCAGCGCGCTCTACCGAATTTTCGGCATACGACGAAGCCCCCGCAATCCGAATATCTGCACGCGCTGCAGCACTCATATCGAAGAGGGACGAATGGTGGAGATCACGGTGCTGTTCGCCGATCTTTCATCGTTCACGGAGTTGACCCAGAATCTGGGCGCGGAAAAAAGCCACGAAGTGGTCGACGCTTTCCTACGCATGGCCACGGAGGTTTTGGTCAGACACGGCGCCTTCATCGATAAATACGTAGGCGACGCGGTCATGGCCTTATTCAACGTGCCGATTCGGCAGGACGATCATGCCCGCCGCGCCGTCGCCGCCGCCACCGAGGTCGGCGCCGGTCTCAAAAACCTGGCCGCGCGCCTCGGACTGCCCCTCGAAGCTTCCGTCGGCGTCGCCACCGGTCATGCTCATGTCGGCCGGCTCGGCTCCGACGACAGCAAGGACTACACAGCCATCGGCGACGTGGTAAATCTGGCCGCGCGGCTTCAAGGCAAAGCGGGCGCCGGAGAGATACTGATCAGCGCGGAAAGCTACGGCAAAGATCCGCGGGAATTTGCCGATGCTCAACCGGAACAAATCGCGCTCAAGGGCTTTCGCCAGCCCGTCACCGCCTATCGGTTAAATGGCCGCGAATCGCGCTCACTCGCCAAGAATTTGCCGGAAACCCCGGTGAACCAGCGCACCAGCCTGGGAGCGATCATTTTTAGCATCCTCGGCGCGCCCTGCGCCGTCGCGACTCTCATCGGCCCGCTCGCCGTGGCTTTGGGCGCCAGCAGCCTGTTCGGTTTGGTGGGAATACTCACATTCCTCGATCAAAGCGTGGTTCGTGTGCCGATTCTGATTCTAACGACATTGGCTGCGCTCGCCAATCTCTACACGCTCCGTCGCGCCCAGAAGCTGAGAAATGAGTCAAAGATACCCGCCCATCTCAAAACGATGACCACTTTGGAAAAACGCCGCACGACGTTTGTACTCGGCGCTTCGATTGTGACTCTAGGGATCGTCGCGTCCGAAGTGATCGCTCACGCCTTGCTGCACTGAATTAGATAAAATGCGCGTCGGCGAAGGACAAGGCGAAATAGCCCATCGGCGGCGGCGCCGAATTGTCGCCGCCGGTGCGCCGGGACTTAAGCCGGCGGACGAACCTCGACCGCGAGTCCAGTCCACAGCCCACTGTGGTCAATTCTCGCAGGGCAACTCGGATTCGTCGATCTCCACCCATGGGACTCGGCTGTTCCAGTGACCATGGGCCGACGGCTTTCCCGGCGGCACGTCGTCGAGCGTCCCGGCGGGAACGATGACCCGGGTGCGGTCGCGCGAAGCGTGCGGTACCGGGCAGTTGCAGTTGCTGCAGATCTGCCGAGCAAAACTCTTGGCTTCCGGCAGGTCAAAACGGCGGATCAACTCCTCCCCCTGGGTCCAGCGAAACTGCGCGATGGGCACGGCGATGTTGGTCGCGCGCACGCCGCCGGTCGCCTTGCGGCACCGCGAACAGTAGCAGTGGCCGAATCTCATGAACGGCGTGCTCACCTCATAGCGCACCGACTTGCACAAACAACTTCCATGCAGGGTTTGTTCGGACATGATGCCTCCTTGCGAATGGTTTGCGATGAAACTCGCTCGGATGATTTTTCAACGGCCGCATTCTACGGTCGTCAACGCATATTCGCAACTATACGTGCAGTCGGCAATCTTGGCTTTGGGAAATTCAGAACCAGGATTGCAATTCAATGATGTTGCCTTCGGGGTCGGTGACATAGCACCAGTTACGCGGGCGCCGGCCGCCGTCGCGAGCGTAACAATCTCACCGACCGCGCGACCGCCCGCGCCGAGCACTTCATCGCGCGCCTGAGTCACCGAGTCCACTGTAAACGCAACGTGGCCCAAGCCGGCCTGGTTGGCTGCCGTAGAGCCGCGCTCAAGCTGCGGCGCATAGCTGAAAATTTCTAGCGTCGGACCGTTATTGCCGAACCCAGGCAAGCGCAGATGAATGCCGCGCACCCGCGCGCCCCGGACTCGGGTGCCGGCTTCGAGTTCCGGGCCGGCGTAATCGCGCTCTGGCGGCACGGGAACACAACCGAAATGAATTTCGTAAAAGCGCGCGAGCGCCAGCCAATCGCGGGCGATGAGATTGGTATGGACGTACCGAACACCCGTAATCATGAGTTTTCTCCCGTTTCTCCTTCGCCCTTTCTCGCTGCGCAGCCATCTGTTTGTTGATTGAGTTGCTTCTGACCTTCAGGCGGCAGCGCTATTTCCAAGCGGTCAGTCCGCATCAGCGTCGTCGTCTCCGACGAGAAACGACTGCGAACCTCGAATTCCTCGGATGAACGCTCGGTTCGCTTGCCACAGCGCTATAAAAGCACAGGCGCGACGGTTTGAGTCAAGCGCCCTAACGGAGTGGCGGAAACGCTGTTGCCGGTCCGTTGACAATGCGCACGCAGCTCTTCTAAAGTCGGAGCGCAAAAATAGGAGGATAGTTCAATGCCAGATCCGGTGCTTATGCAAAACAACGGTGACATCACGACGATAACATTGAATCGGCCCGAAGCGGGCAATCGCCAAACCGACGCCACTTGGGCCCAGGTAACGCATATGTTCGACGACGCGGCAAAGAGCGCGCGGTTGATCCTATTCAAGGGCGCGGGCGAAGATTTTTGCATGGGTCGCGAAGCGATGGGCCAACAGCCAGCCACACCTCCCGAAGCCTACGCGGTGCGCGATCGCGCCCAGACTATATTCAATCTCTACGGCGCCTTTCGCAACGCCAAAGCGCCGATCATCGGCGTCGTGCAGGGCCGTGCCGTCGGCCTCGGCTGCGCGCTGGCGGCGTTGTGCGATATTACGATCGCCAGCGAAAAAGCGCGGTTTTCCTTTCCCGAGACGGCGCACCGGATCATGCCGACCATCGCCTTTTCCGCCCTGGTGGACCGCGTGCCGCGCAAGGCCGCAACCTTCATGATGTACTCGGCGCAAGAAATCGACGCGCACAAAGCGCTCATGTTCGGTCTCGCAAGCAATGTCGTGCCGGCCAACGAGCTCGATAGCGCTGTGTCAACTCTTATCGACCATATGAAAAAAATGCCGTTCGCCGCGGTGCTCGCGCTCAAAGAGTACGCCGGCGCCGCGTTCGGCATGAGCACGCAAGGCGCCACCGACTTCGCACGCAACTTGCACGCAACGGTAAATAGTTTTTCGGGCATGCGATCGTAGGACGAGTTTTTCAAGAAGGTCGTAGCGCGCAGGCGTTGTGCCGATCTAACCCTAACAAACAATCCGTAGCAACAGAGGAGTGACCCAATGAAACTTCCCGATTTTCCGAAACCGCCGGTGTCATTGGACCCGAGCGTGACCTATCGCGAAAACCTGATCGAAGCCGACTGCGAGTCGCTTGAGCGCATGCGCAAAGTCGCCGAGGTGCAGGGTTTCACCATTTATTGCGACGAATCCGAGCGCGTCGGCGGCGAGCACACGGCGCCCTCGCCGCTCGGCTATTTCACCGCCGGCATCGGCTTTTGACTGCTCACGCAGATTGCCCGGTACGGGCATATGCTGAAAATCTCGGTCAATAAGGCGCGCGTGCATGTGAGCATGCGCAACAAGCAGGAAGGCTCGGTTCTCCAAGGCACGGTGAAAGCCAATTGCCTGGGAATCGACACACGCGTGGAGTTGGAATCCACCGAGCCGCCCGAGCGCATCTCGGCGCTGATCAAAAATGCCGAGAACGGCTGCTTCACCATGCAGGCGCTGTTGGCCCCGGTGCCGTTTACCACCACGGTATCGCTGAACGGCGCACCGTTGGCGCGGTGACGAACGCCCCTCACGCAAACACCGACCACAAGAGAAACAGGCCGAAAGCCAAGGCCACAACGCACCACACTCGCACGAACCACGCGCTCTGTCGCTGCCACCAAGTTAGCAGCGATTCATAACGGGAGTACCCCATCAATGGAATCGAAATGCCGGCCGCTAGAGAAATTACCGCGAGGATTTGCAGAGTGAGCGGCGCGCGCGATGCGGGGGCGACAATCCATAGCGCTATGCCTAATACCAATCGTAGCGCAGCGGCAAACCAAAACCCGCCTTGGGACTGCCAATAGCGAACAAAGCTGACGAGCCCGGCAGGAGAGATAACACCATATAGGCCGACGGCCACCACGAATATTGCGACCGCCGCAATGAACAGGATCACGGTTCACCCTCCTGTAAATGCGTTTGTGTGACGCCGTGCCGTCTAGCACAACACCCTATGCCTTTTGACGACGACAACCCTGTAACGGGCCAAAGCTACGGTGCGACTTCCCCATTAGCGTTGAATTTGATTTTGTGCAGCAAGACGTTCTTGTCGGTGCGTATTTCGACCGCGACGTAGGATTGCGCGCCGGCGGCGTGGACATGGACCAGACCGTAATTCAAGAAAAGCTTATTGAAGTACTCGAAGCGCTTTGCGGTCCCGCTGCCTTTACCCATCCGGGCTGCCAACGGGCCGACAATGATCTCGCGTAAAACCGGGTTACCCGGCACGCGGACGACGGCGGCATAGTGCACGTCGGCGGTGAGAAAAATGACGCCGCAAATCCGTTCCTCTTCGATAACTTTGAGCACCGCCTCGCGGTCCGCCGGATAGCCGCCCCATTTATCGGTGCCCGGACTGGAAAACGGCACCGAGGTACAAACAAACTTGAAGCGCGCACTGGATTTGGCAAGACCGTACAGAAGCCACTCCCTCTGCCGCGCGCCGAGGATCGTCCCGGCGCTGTCATCTCGGTACTGGCGGGTGTCGAGGATGAACAGTTCGGTAGCGCTTCCCCAGCGCGCCGAGCGATAAATGCGCTGCGGGTCGATCGAATCTTGACGCACCGGCCAATAATCCATGAAAGCGCGCCGCCCCACCGGCGCCAGCGGGTTCGTCGCCAGGAAGTTGTCCGCTACTTCGTGATCATCCCACACCACTAACAAACTGGTTTCGGCAAAAAGCCTCTGCGTCGGCGCGTCTTGGCGATTGTTGACGTACTTCTCGCGGAATTGAGAAAGTTGTTTTGCGCGGCCTTCCCGATCTGCGTAAATCGTATCGCCCAAGTGAAGAAAAAAGTCCGGGTTCTGCGCGCGGATGGCGTCCATGATATTAAATGGCCGATAAGTCTGCCGCGTGTCGCCGCTAAAGGCGAAGCGAATGTCGGATTGCTGATCTGCCCGCGGCGCCGTGACAAATCGTTGGATCGGTCCGGGCTTCCTCCCCGAGGCCAAACACCGATAATAATAAACCGAATGGGCATCGAGATCCGCGAGAAAAATTTTCCCAGCATAGTCATTTTCATCGACGACACGAATCGGCGTTGATTTCAAAGCGGTTTGAAACGCCGGATCCTTGCCGTACTCGATCGCGAGCGAATTTTCCCGCTCGGCGCGCAGCCAGATGACCGCGCTGTCCTCGGTCACGTCGCCGGCGGCGCAGGGAAGCGATAGCCCCGTCCCATCGAGCGCCGTCGTCGCGCTGAATGCCGGCGCTGCCCAGGGCAGGAGCGCGGCCCCCATCGCGGTCGTTGCCGTCAGACGCAAAAATTTTCTGCGCGAGAGTTTACGCCTCATCGGGTCTCTTTTTATCTGTCGCGTCGCCCCGGGCCGAGCCTGCACGACGCGCCGAGCGCCGCCGCGATCGTTGCGCGCGGCAGATTATTTTCAGTCGAAGCATCGGAATGGTTCAACATCGGTTGATCGTGCGGTTAGCGACTGTCGGTCGTTTTGTCGCCGAGATAGCGGTCAAGAAATTCGACGGCGTCCCTTTCCCAAAGTTTAACGCCCTGCACTGAGAACACTCTGTGCCCGGGCGGAGTCGCGGAAGCGGCACCTTGCGGGGTAAAAGGCTCGTAGATCACCGCACGGTGCGGCACATCGCGCCGTTTATAAATTCCGGCCAGCGTGGTGATGGAATCGGTGGTACGGTCGTTCTGGGCGACCATGAAAAGCGTCGGCGTCGTCGATTTTTCCGCAGCCGCGATGAGCGCAGCGCGAATGCGCGGGCTCCCATTCCAGGTCAATGCACCACCGGCCTGGTCGATGGCGACGGCAAAGTCCCGACCTCGGCTCACCACGAACATGGTGACGATTCCGCCGTACGACCAACCCATGACACCGATCCGCTTGGAGTCGACGAAAGATTGCGCGCCGAGAAATACACGAGCCGCCAACACATCGCCACACTCCGCCTCGAGCCGTGGCACCAGGCGCCGCCAATTTTCGTTTACCTCTTCAGACAACGTCGGACCATCCGAGCGCCCGTAACCGCGCCGCTCGACGACCAGCGCCAGGTAGCCCGCCCTGGTCAGCAGGTTGCCGATGGTGCGCAGCGGAGTCGGGCGTCGCTCGTTTCCCCGCCGCGAGCCATGATTGTAAATTACCGCCGGGAACGGCCCATCGCCTGCCGGCTTGTAAAGATAAGCCTGTATCTTGAGGTCTCCGCTGGGATAGAAAATTTCCGTATAAGCGGATCTGCTCGCCGATTCGCTCGTCCCTGCCCCGAGGAGACAACAGAAAATGCCGAACAGCGCTCTCACCGCAAAAATCGAAGCGCGTCGGCGCAAGGTTGAGATTGACGTCATTGTGAATCCCCTCAAGGCGGCGGAGCTTTGCCTATCAAGTAGGCTCGCCAAGGCGTCCAGTAATATTTCTCCCAACCTTGGCTCACTCCGGCAAAGTCCTCATCCGCAACGTTTATATGAGCGAGCTCGATCCGAGCGCCATCCTCCGCGGGCCAGAATGAAAGGGTCAGCACCGAGTCCATCGCCGTAAGCGGCCAGTTCGCCGAGCGCCAGGTTTGCACGATCAGCGTCTTCGGTTCGATGTGCAAAATGATGCCCGATAGCATGCCGTCGAAGGCGCGAAACACTCCGCCCGCATGCGGCTCGAGAGTCACGGGCAAACCGGTAAAAGCCGCGTGCTCGGCCCCATCGAGATACATGTCGAACAGCTTATCCGGCGGTGCCGGAAGTGTAGCTGCCATGATTATGTTTCGTGGCATTTGCGAAAGCTCCTTTTTACGACGCTTATGATCGGCTCATTCGGTGAGGGTGGACGATCGGACAGTCGAGCTCGGAAGGTAGAACCATAATCCCCACGCCCCCGGCATCCTACTTAACCTCAATTGACACTTCGGTAGTGGATCCCTTGACGACAAACTTGGACTGCTGCCATTTCGGTGGCCCAAACCTAACTCTCACATTATTTGAAAAACCGTATGGTTCTAGCGGTATTCCCAAAAAGTTTTTATCCATCTTGCCGTTCTTGTTTTCGTCATGAAATACCGCAACCCCGTAATCCCCGTGGGAAACGTCGTTAAGTTTCCATGTAACCGATGGACTGTCCACCTTGATCGTCGATGAGTATAAGGGTTCTTCGCCTAGCCATTTCGCGGAGGAATTGAATACGGCGATCTTCACCTGTCCTTTCTCAGAGCGAAGCCCGGTGACCTTGATAATCACCGCGGCCTGTCCACCCGACTGCGCGAGCACTGGCGGGATAAATCTGACGCTGACCGAAAGCGAAACAATGGACCCAATTAAAAGCACCATTCGGACGCGGCTAGCCAGCATGATTATCTCGCATCTCAATCGAAGATTGGTTCTGTATAACGACACGCGGGCGCAGTGATTCTATCACAATCATTTCACAGTCTAAAAAAGTAGGGAATTAGGGACAGCGCCAGTCCCACAACGACGAGGAGAACGTTATTGGACACGAAGTAAGGAAAGGCCATCAGTCCAATTCCACAGAACAAAGGAACAAATCTTTGCTGTTTCTTCCCGTAAACAAAGTAAGCAAGGCCCACCGCGCCGAAAACCACTCCCCAAAGTAATGACGATTCGCTACCCATCGGTGGCTGAAGCTTCAATCCGGCGATAAAACATGACTGTTATCCGAGCCTCTTAGCAATTATCGCGATCCAGCAACTTGAATATCGTACGTCAATCTTTCTACTCATACCGTAAAATGAAGCGCCAGTCGCCCGCTGCGTTGATACACCCAGAAATACAACCGATGAACCCAACACTTTGTTTAGCGGGATTCATTAGAAGAGCGAACAAATCCGAGAATAAAGAGGCTAGTCAGCGGATAACGTCTCGCTAATTTATGCATTACACGAGATTTTACGGTTACCGCTAAGTCTTGGCAAGCAATTTTCTCTCCCCTCTTAAGGATCCGGAAACGCTGCAAACATCATCGGTCTTTATCATGACGTGATCTAGCCGTTACACATAACCCGCCCGGAATTCGAAGCATGCTTTATCAAGAGCCCGCGACGAATCAGCATCCTTTCTCCGCTCGCAAACATCTAACAAGCCGATTGTAGCGATCACTCGGCTGGGACACCGGCTGTAACGGAAAGCAGGCCATATCAACTACCGACATTATGCTGGGAGGGTTTTGCCATGAGTAAGCGTAATATCATTATCGGCGTGGGCTTCGTCGTACTAGCGATCATCTGGTACGCGTTTCGGCCGGAGTTGTTGTTCATCAACAAGACTGTCAACGAGGAATTTCCCGGCGGGGCCGCGATGGCGTCGATCGAGAAGGCGCCGATGGCTGTGACCAAAGGCAATTTTAAAAGTCTAGCACACGAAACCAAAGGGCTCGCCTCGATTTACCAACTGGCCGACGGCAAACGCACGCTGAGATTGACCGACTTTGAAACATCCAACGGGCCGGACGTTCATGTTTACCTGGCCGCCGCGGAAGTCGAAAAGGGCAATGACGCGATCAAGGAAGCCGGCTTCATCGACCTGGGCTCGATGAAAGGCAACAAGGGCGATCAAAACTACGACGTGCCCGCGGACATTGACCTAAACAAATTTAAGAACGTGACGATCTGGTGCGCGCGCTTCGGCGTCAACTTTGCGCAGGCCGCCCTTGAGTCACCCACTTTGCTGCCCGTGAAGGTAGCCGAGGGTTTGTTCAAGGGTTTGGCCCATGAGACCAAGGGCCAGGCATCTGTCTATCAGCTTCCCGACGGCAAAAAAGTGTTGCGCTTCAGCGGATTCGAAACATCCAACGGCCCCGACGTCCATGTCTACCTGGTCACCGCCGAAATCGAAAAAGGCAACGATTCCGTCAAGCAGGCGGGCTTTATCGATCTCGGTTCATTGAAAGGCAACATGGGCGATCAAAACTACGACGTGCCCGCCGGCGTGGATCTGAGCAAATACAAAACCGTCAGCGTTTGGTGCGCCCGCTTCGGCGTCAATTTCGCCACCGCTCCGTTGGCGTCGGCAAAAGGTTAAGAAGAACTCACCACGATGGGCGCAAATTTTGGATTACCTAAATGACAAATGCTTCGTGGCCTTCGTGGTGCAAAATCCAAGGAAATTATCCCCATGCAACCCAGCGCAAAAATCCTAATTCTCGGCGGCGGTTTCGGTGGGCTCTATACCGCGCTCGCATTGGAAAAACAGTGTCGCCGCGATCCCGGCGTCGCGATCACCCTGGTCAACCGCGAGAATTTCTTCCTATTCACTCCGATGCTTCACGAAGTGGCGGCCAGCGACTTGGACAGCAGCACCATCGTCAACCCGATCCGCAAGATGCTCGGCAAGACCCAGTTTTTCGCCGGCGAAATCCAGGCTATCGATTTGGCACGCAAGCGAGTGACCGTCGTTCACGGCATCGACGGTAGCCATGCGCATGATCTTGAATACGATCATCTCGTGCTCGGCCTCGGATCGGTGACAAATTTTTACGGCATCCCGGGGCTCGCCGCACTGGGCCTGACGATGAAGACCCTGAGTGACGCGGTCTACTTACGTAACCGGCTTATCGAGCATCTCGAAGAAGCGGACTTCGAGTGCTCGACCGTGCCGCCAGAACAGTTGCTCACATTCGTCGTCGCCGGCGGCGGCTTCGCCGGTGTAGAGACGATCGCGGCGATCAATGATTTCCTGCGCGAAGCGTTGAAGTTTTACCCAAACCTAAAGGAAGAGATGCTCCGTATCGTGCTGGTCGAGAGCAATCTGACCATCCTGCCCGAACTTGGCGGCGCGCTCGGCCGCTACGCGCAGAAAAAGCTCGCGGAGCGGAAAATCGAGTTCCGCCTTGGCGTCAAAGTTACTGACGTCTCTGAGGATCGCGTGGAATTGAGCGACGGGACGATTCTTCCGGCTCGAACCCTCATCTGGACTGCCGGTACGGCCCCCTGTCCATTGCTCAAGGCGCTCGAATGCGCCAAAGAACGGGGCCGCGTCGCAGTCAATGAATTTCTCGAAGTTCCCGGCCGCCCCGGTGTCTGGGCGCTCGGTGATTGCGCGTCGGTCGTGGACGAATCCACCGGCAGACCCTACCCGCCTACGGCGCAGCACGCCTTACGCCAAGGTAAAATACTCGGGCAAAACATCGCAGCCACACTCAGAGGCGAAGCAAAGCGGCCTTTCGTTTTCAAAACCATCGGCCATCTGGCGGCCATCGGCCGGCGCACGGGCGTAGCAAGAATCTTCGGATTCAAGTTTTCCGGCTTCATCGCCTGGTGGCTGTGGCGGACCATCTACCTGAGCAAGCTGCCGCGCCTGGAGAAAAAATTGCGGGTGACACTGGATTGGACTCTCGATCTGGTTTTTTCAAAAGATCTGGTGCAGTATACGCCGCTGCGCTCTTCCGGTTTGCCAACCGCGATCCCGGATTCCTTACCCCAAACGCTGGCGACGGCAACGACGCAACCCTATCAAAGGCCCGCCGCTTGACGGAAGGTGAGCCGCAGTGAGCGCATCCATTCCCGCTTGATTGACATCTAAATTGCAAAGGAGGAAAAGCACGAGGAGAGTTCACCGAACCGTGCCGACCCCGATCCCGTAGCCACGCTCGGAGGAAGTACTATGGCGCAAAGCAACCATTACGACGTGATCATTATCGGCAGCGGCGCCGGCGGCGGTACCCTAGCCCACAAGCTCGCTCCCACCGGCAAAAAGATCCTCATGGTCGAACGCGGCGGCTACGTGCCGCGGGAAAAGGACAACTGGAACCCCCGCGCCGTCAATCTCGAAGGGAAATACCAGACCAAAGAGAAATGGCGCGACAAGGACGGCAAAGAGCTGCACCCGCATACCAACTACTATGTCGGCGGCAATACCAAATTTTTCGGAGCGGCGCTGTTTCGTCTGCGCAAGGAAGATTTCGGCGAGATCAAGCATCACGGCGGGCTGTCGCCCGCCTGGCCGATCGGGTACGAAGATCTGGAACCGTATTACGGCGAAGCCGAAAAGCTCTATCACGTGCACGGCAACGCCGGTGAGGATCCCTACGAGCCACGCCGCAGCGCGCCCTACCCGCACCCGGCGGTGAGCCACGAACCCAGGTTGCAGCAGCTCTCCGACGACTTCGAGCACCTCGGCCTCCATCCCTTTCACACGCCGCTCGGCATCATGCTCGACGAGATCAATCCTCAATCGAGCAAATGTATCCGCTGCGATACCTGCGACGGCTTTCCGTGCCTCGTCTACGCCAAGTCCGACGCACAGGTGTGCGCCGTCGATCCGGCGCTGCAGCACCCGAATGTGACCCTGATGACCGACGCCTACGTCGCAAGGCTGGAGACCGACAGTTCCGGCCGTACTGTTGCCAAAGTCATTGTCCGTCAAAACGGCCGCCGCGAAGAGCTCGGCGCCGACATCGTGGTGTCGTCCTGCGGCGCGATCAATTCGGCGGCGCTCTTGCTGCGCTCGCGCAATGAAAAACATCCGCGCGGTCTCGCCAACGGCTCGGACATCGTCGGCCGCCACTACATGGGCCACACCAACTCAGTTTTGATGGCACTATCGAAGTGTCCGAACCCGACGATCTTTCAAAAATCGCTCTCGCTCAACGATTTTTACTTTGGCGCGCCGGGCTGGAACTATCCGATGGGCCATATTTCCTTCGTCGGCAAGCTCGACGGCGAGACGCTCAAAGGCGGCGCGCCCGCGCTTACGCCGGGCTGGACGCTCGATCTGATGGCCAAGCACTCCCTCGATTTCTGGCTGACCTCGGAGGATTTGCCGGACCCGGACAATCGGATGACCCTGGACGGCGAAGGTAACATCGTGCTCAGCTACACGCCCAACAACGAAGAAGGGCACAAGCGTTTGATCGCCAAGCTCAAGGAGCTCATGCAGCAGCAGACCCGATGCAAGGTGCACGGCCACGACTGCCACGAAGGCCTGTTCGCGCGCAATCTGTTCGTCGGCCAAAGAATTCCGCTGGCCGGCGTCGCCCATCAGGTCGGCACCGTGCGTTTCGGCAATGATCCGAAATCGAGCGCCCTCGACGTGAACTGCAAGGCTCACGAGCTCGACAATCTCTACGTCGTCGACGGCAGCTTCTTCGTCTCCAGCGGCGCGGTCAACCCGGCGCTCACGATCATGGCCAACGCGCTGCGGGTCGGCCACCACCTGATCGAAAGAATGAACTAGAAGAAAGGCATGAGGCGTGAGGCTGAGATTATTCGTGCTCGTGTTCGTGGGCGTGATCACGAGCGCCGCGCACACAGCTTTTGGGCAATTGGTGAAGTCCGTAGAAACTGTCGGCATGACGGTCTCGGACATGGACCGCTCCATCGAGTTTTTCAATAAAGTATTGACCTTTGAAAAAGTCAGCGATGCCGAAGTGCACGGCGCGGAATACGAGAAACTGCGGGGCGTCTTCGGTTTACGCATGCGCGTCGTGCGGATGAAGCTCGGCGCCGAGACCGTCGAGTTGACTCAGTATCTGGCGCCCGAAGGGCGGCCGATTCCCGCCGATTGGCGCAACAACGATCGTGCATTTCAGCATATTGCCATCGTCGTCAGCGACATGGACAAGGCCTATGCGCAGCTGCGTTCGCATAAGGTGCGCCATGCCTCCACCGGACCCCAGACCATCCCCGCGAGCAACAAAGCAGCGGCGGAAATCCGCGCCTTTTATTTCAAAGACGCCGACGGCCACAACCTGGAGATCATCTATTTTCCTCAAGGCAAGGGCGATCCGCGCTGGCAGCAAACCGGCAACAAACTTTTTCTCGGCATCGACCACACCGCCATCGTCGTATCGAATACCGGGCGCGCCTTGCAGTTCTATCGCGATCTTCTAGGCTTAAAAGTGGCGGGAGAAAGCATGAACTACGGCACCGAACAGGAGCATTTGAATAACGTCGCGGGCGCCTGCTTGCATATCACTGGCCTGCGGGCCGAGCGCGGACCCGGCATTGAATTTCTCGAGTATTTTACGCCGCGCGACGGCCGTCCCGCGCCCAAGGACAGCCGCGCCAACGACTTTTGGCATTGGCAGACCACCCTCGCGACCGCGGACGCGGCGAAAGCTGAAAAAACTCTGCGGCAAAGGATGTTCCGCGTGATATCCCCCGGCGTTGCGGCGATCCCCGATAGAAATTTCGGATTCATGAAAGGTTTTCTCGCCCGCGACCCCGACGGTCACGGTCTGCAGATCATTGAGAAATAAAATCTTGGCAGGGCGTGGAATGGCATCGGCGGGACGAACCTCCTGCAGCAAGTGAAACATCCGTAAATATGCTTCAGGGACCGACACGATAGCGCGATCGCGTGCTCCGAGGAACTGCAAATGAAATACCCATCGACTCTGAAGCAGGACGAATGGCTCGAAGCCGACGGCCTCGGCGGCTTCGCATCGGGCACCGTCTCGGGCATTCGCACGCGCCGCTACCACGCCCTGCTGCTGGCCGCCACCAAACCGCCGGCCGGACGGCTGGTGCTCGTCAACGGGTTGGACGCCTCGGTCGAAACCGCCGGCGGAATCTGCGCTCTCTCGTCACAGCTTTACCCGCCCGATGTCATCCATCCCGACGGCGTAAAGCGAATTGCCCAATTCGCCCGCGATCCTTGGCCGAAATGGACCTTCGCTTGCGACGACGGCAGCCGGATTGAGCAGGAAATTTTCGCCGTCAACGGTGCTTCGATGGTCGCTCTATCCTGGCGCGCCCTCAGTCCGACCGGCAAAACGACGGTAACCATCAGACCTTTTCTCTCCGGGCGCGACTACCACTCGCTGCACCATGAAAATTCCGCCTTTCGATTTCAGCCGGAGATGGACGGGCAGCGGCTTGTTTGGCATCCCTACCCAGACATTCCTGGCATCATCGCCATGCACAACGGCGTCTACCGTCATCAGCCCGGCTGGTACCGAAACTTCGTCTATGAACAGGAACGGGAGCGCGGCCTCGATTTCACCGAAGATCTCGCCGCGCCGGGCAGTTTTCAATTCAATCTCGCCGCCGGTCAGGCAGTGTTAATTTTAGCCGCCGAAGGTCTTACCGACGACGAGCTCGGGCAAGACTTATCGCCGGATGAGCTCTTCGCGAAACTTCGCGCGCGCGAAACAAAACGGCGGGCCGCTTTCGCCGCGCCCCTCGATCGCGCCGCGGATAGCTATCTGGTGAAACGCAGCGAGGGCAAGACCATCGTCGCCGGCTATCCCTGGTTCACCGACTGGGGCCGCGACACTTTTATTTCTTTGCGCGGGCTCTGCCTCGCCACCGGCCGCCTCGATGACGCCCGCAACATTCTGATCGAGTGGTCCAGCGTCGTGTCGGAAGGCATGCTGCCCAATCTGTTTCCCGATCAGGGCGACCGGCCGGAGTACAATTCGGTCGACGCCTCGCTCTGGTACATCGTCGCCGTGCATGATCTTCTCGAAGCAGTGGAAAGTCACGCTGGCAAACTTTCTCAGAGCCAATCAAAAGCGCTGCAAAAAGCCGTCGATGCCATTCTCGCCGGCTACACGCAAGGCACGTGCTACGGCATTCGCATGGACGATGACGCTCTGCTCGCCGCCGGCGTTGCCGGCGTGCAACTCACCTGGATGGACGCCAAGGTCGGCGATTGGGTTGTCACGCCGCGCATCGGCAAGCCGGTGGAAGTTCAGGCGCTCTGGCTGAACGCATTGTCGATCGGCAGTCACTTCAACACCCGTTGGCAAGAACCCCTGGAGCGCGGTCTGGAAAGTTTTCGCCGCCGTTTTTGGAACGCTCAAGCCGGGTGCCTATACGACGTCATCGACGCCGACCATGAAGCGGGCAAGCTCGATCCAAGCTTTCGGCCCAATCAAATCTTCGCCGTCGGCGGCTTGCCCCTGCCGTTGCTCGATGGGGAGGTCGCGAAAAAAATTGTCGACGCGGTCGAGCGCCGACTGTGGACGCCCCTCGGGCTGCGCTCCCTGGGGCCGGACCAACCCGGCTACACGCCGCTGTATCTTGGCGGCGTGCGCGAGCGCGACGGCGCCTATCATCAAGGCACGGTTTGGCCATGGCTCATCGGCGCTTTTGTCGAAGCCTGGCTCCGGGTGCGAGGCAATACCGATGACGCCAAGCGGGAAGCCCGCACGCGCTTCCTGGCGCCGCTAATGGAACACTTGGACCATGCCGGCCTCGGCCATGTCTCCGAGATCGCCGACGCGGACGCGCCGCACATACCGCGCGGCTGCCCCTTTCAAGCCTGGTCCCTCGCCGAGTTGATCCGGATCGATCGTACTGTGCTGGCGGCCGATGTAATTCAACCGACGGCGCAACGAAGCGCCGCGCGCTGACATCTAAACGCCGATGCATGTCGTATCCGTCAACGTGGGGCTGCCACGGGAAATTTTTCACGAAGGCAGAATGATTCGCACGGGAATCTTCAAAGCGCCGGTGGCCGGGCGCTTGCGCGTGAACGCGCTCAATCTCGCCGGCGACCGCCAGGCCGATCTCACGGTTCACGGCGGGCCGAGCAAGGCGATCTACGCCTATCCGCTCGAGCATTACGATTTCTGGCGCAAAGAAATACCCGCCGTCGAATTCCCGATGGGCAGTTTTGGCGAAAACCTCACCACCGCGGGCTTGCTCGAAAAAGAGCTCCATATCGGCGACCGCCTTTGCGTCGGCTCGGTGGAGCTAATTGCGACCGAGCCGCGCCTGCCCTGTTACAAGCTCAACGCCAAGTTCCAGCGCGAAGACATGGTAAAGAAATTTTTAAAGAGCCGGCGCACTGGATTTTATTTTGCGGTGGCCCGCGAGGGCGAGATCGGCGCGGGCGATCGGATGCAGATGTTGCGCCGCGAGGAGAAGCGCGTCAGCGTCGCCGATATCACGCGGCTCTATGCCTTTGATAGAAACGATTTTGACGGTATGCGGCGCGCCGTCGAAGTCCCAACCCTGCCCGACAGCTGGCGCGACTATTTTCGCGAACGGCTGCAATCGGCGGCGGGATGAAAATTAAGGATGTGCTAAAATGGCCGATAATAAAGTAGCCAGGCACTCAAAGAAAGCCATGACCCAAGAGGAACTTAGACTCCAGGAAGACCGAGAGCGCAAGGCTAACTGGAAGCGCTGGGGGCCGTACTTGTCCGAGCGCCAGTGGGGCACCGTGCGCGAAGACTACAGTCCCTACGGCACCGCTTGGGATTATTTTCCGCACGACCATGCGCGCAACCGCGCCTATCGCTGGGGCGAGGATGGTCTGGGCGGACTCTGCGATCGCCATCAATTTATCTGCTTCGCCCTCGCGCTGTGGAACGGCCGGGATCCGATCCTCAAGGAGCGGCTGTTCGGACTCACCGGCAACGAGGGCAACCACGGTGAAGACGTCAAGGAATATTATTATTATCTCGACTCGACGCCGACCCATTCCTACATGAAGTTTCTCTACAAGTATCCCCAGCGCGAGTTCCCCTACACCCGACTCGCCGAGGAGAACCACAAGCGCGACAAACACGCGCTCGAGTTCGAGCTGATCGACACGGGGGTGTTCGACGATGACCGCTACTTCGACGTCGTCATCGAATATGCCAAAGCCAGTCCGGAGGATATCTTGATCCGCATCGAAGCGCTGAATCACGGCACCGAAGCCGCCGAGCTGCACCTGCTGCCGACCCTGTGGTTTCGCAACACTTGGTCCTGGGGTCTCGACGAGCGCAAGCCGAAGTTGCGCCGGGATCCTTCCACGGAAGTCGCGGCGCTTGAGCTCGATCATTACTATTACGGTTCGCGTTGGCTTTATTTCGAGGGCAATCCGAATCTGCTGTTTACTGAAAACGAGACCAACAACCAGCGTTTGTTCAACGGCGCCAACGACCGGCCCTTCGTGAAGGACAGCATCAACGATTACGTGGTTCATGGCGCGAAGAACGCCGTCAATCCCGACGGCCACGGCACGAAGGCCGCCGGTCATTACGTCGCCACCGTCCAGCACGGTGAGAAATTTACCGTCCGGCTCCGGCTCTCCTCCGCGGCGCCGTCCGGCGCTCAGGCCAACGGCGCTTTCGACAAGCAGATCAGCCAGCGGCGCGACGATGCGGACGAGTTCTATTGCACCGTGGTGCCGGAAAATCTTTCCGCCGACCGCCGGAACGTCATGCGCCAGGCGCTCGGCGGCCTGCTCTGGAGCAAGCAGTTTTACCATTACGATCTCAACCGCTGGCTCAAAGGCGACCCCGCCGGACCCGAGCCGCCGCGCGAACGACTCAACGGCCGCAATAAAGAGTGGCGTCACCTTTACAATGCCGACGTGATCTCGATGCCGGATAAGTGGGAGTATCCCTGGTACGCCGCCTGGGATCTGGCGTTTCACTGCATCGCGCTTGCACTGGTCGACGCCGACTTCGCTAAAGAACAGCTGCTGCTCATGACCCGGGAGTGGTACATGCACCCGAATGGCCAACTGCCCGCTTACGAGTGGGCCTTTGGCGACGTCAACCCGCCGGTGCACGCCTGGGCGGCCTGGCGCGTGTACAAGGTCGAAATGAAACGGCGCGGCGAAGGCGATAGAAACTTTCTCGAACGCATCTTCCACAAGCTTTTACTCAACTTCACCTGGTGGGTGAACCGCAAGGACGCCGAAGGGCGCAACGTATTTCAAGGAGGGTTTCTCGGCCTCGATAACATCGGCGTGTTCGATCGCAGCGCGCCGCTCCCCACCGGCGGGCACTTGGAGCAGTCCGACGGCACCAGCTGGATGGGCATGTACTGCCTCAACATGCTCGCCATCGCCTTGGAGCTTGCCAAGGAAAACTCCGCCTACGAGGACGTCGCCAGCAAGTTTTTTGAGCATTTTGTTTACATCTGCGAAGCGATGAACAACCTCGGCGGCCAGAAGATCGAACTATGGGATCGCCAAGACGGCTTCTATTACGACGTGCTGCACCACGACAACGGCTCCAACATGCCTCTCAAAGTCCGCTCCATGGTCGGCCTGATTCCGTTGTTCGCGGTGGAAACCCTCGACCCGAAAATCGTTGATGAGCTCCCGGGATTCAAGCGCCGCATGCAATGGTTTATCGAAAACCGGCCCGCGTTGAGCGAGCACATTGAAACTGAAACGACCGAAGCTGGCCCGCGCCGTTTTCTGTCCCTGGTCAATCGCCACCGGCTTAAGCGGGTGTTGGGCTACATGCTCGATGAGAACGAGTTCTTGTCGGACTACGGCATCCGCGCGCTGTCGCGTTATCACCTCGACCATCCCTATGAACTGCGCGTCAACGGCTCGGTTTATCGAGTCGACTACGAGCCGGCAGAGTCGAGCACGGGTCTATTCGGCGGCAACTCCAACTGGCGCGGGCCGATCTGGTTTCCGGTCAACTACCTGCTCATCGAATCACTGCAAAAGTTTCATTTCTACCTCGGCGATCAATACAAGATCGAGTGCCCCACCGGCTCGGGCGTTGAACTGAACCTTTGGCAGATCGCCGGTGAAATTTCCCAGCGCCTGACGCGCATCTTCGCGCTCGATAATAACGGCCGGCGCCCGGTTTTCGGCGGCACCGAGAAATTTCAAAAAGACCCGCATTGGCGCGATCTGATTCCGTTTCACGAGTATTTCCACGGCGACAACGGCGCCGGCATCGGCGCCAGCCATCAAACCGGCTGGACCGCGCTGGTGGCGAAGCTGATTCAGCAATACGGAGAGTGACGGGAACTTTTTGCCAATCTCCGAGTTTGGTTTTCATGGGCCGGACCGGTAAACCAGTAGCAAACTGACAGGCAGGGTGATCGAGAAGTCGATGATCGTCTTGCCGTGGGCGGAGGGCGATGGAGTAGTCGCTGCGGACGCTTATGATGTAAATCGATAGCCGACGTCGCGCTCAGTAAATAAAATCTTATAAAATGGCCACGGACACTCACGATCGGCCGTCTTGAAACCTCGAGTCTCTAAATTCTTATGACAAAGCAGCACCAAGGCGTTGCCATCAAAAGGACAGAAACCGGTAGCCAAACGTTGCTGCCCGCCCTCGCCCTCGGCCTGACCACCCTCGCGTTCATCATCGCTAAGACCGGCCGGGACGCGCTGTTTTTTCAAGGCAGCGGCGGATTGCTCCAATTGCCGCTCGTCTACATCAACATCGCGGGCGCCGCTTTGCCGCTGGCAATTATTTTCGTCAAGGTCATGAAGGTCTGGGGCGCCCGCCCGGCGCGCCTCGCCATTCTGACCCTGGCAGCCGCCGTGCTCGCCGTCGCCGCACCGTACCTGCAGCCCGGCAATAATAATTTGCTGCTCGCGATCTTCATGTTCATCCCGGCTATTTTCGGCCCGCTCTTCGCCAGCCTCTGGTTGCTCGCCTCGGATATTTTCGAGAATAGTGAAAAGCAAGCAGCGGCACGTGCCTTCAGCAAGATCGGCGCCGCCACTCTCGCCGGCGGAATGACCGGCGGGCTGATTTCCAAAGGGCTGGCCCCCCATCTTGACCCCAAGTGGCTCATTCTGCTGGCGGCTTGCATTCTCATCGGCGTCGTCGCTCTGGTGCGTTATATCCACCTCCGTTTCCCAACCAACCTGACTGCCAAAAAAGCTAGCGAACAAAAGAAACCAGGATTTTTCGAGCCATTGAAGGATCACTACGCCCTCACGCTGCTGTTCATATCGATGACCGGCGCGCTTGCTGGGCTGCTCATCGATTTTCAGTTTTACGCGGCCGCCGCCGGCGCCCGCATGGGGGCGAAAGGCAACGCCAATTTCTTTGCCAATTTTTATATTCTGTTGAATTTCAGCGCGCTGTTGTTGCAACTTTTCGCGACGCCGAGGATCCAGGACAAAATCGGCCTGCGCGGCGGCTTGATGGTCTTACCCGTGGCCTTGATCGGCGGCGCGACCTTTGCCACAGCCGCAGCCACCGCGCTCAGCCGCTCGGTGCTGCGCGTCACCGAAGGCGGCTTGCGCTCCTCGGTGCACCGCTCGATCTGGGAACAAGCTTTCATTCCGGTCGACTCCGCCGATCGATCGTCGGTGAAAATTGTCGTCGACGGCGTCGCGTCGCGCGTCGCCGAAGCGCTCGGCGCAGTGGCGATTCTCCTCTGGATCAAACAGGCGGTTCCCGATGGCGTGATCAAGATGCCGCTCGATACCCGCTGGATCTCTTTGGTGATCCTCGGCACCGTCGCCACCTGGTTGCTGATCACCCAGAAACTCAGCCTGCAAGTAAAGCGGAGCGAGGTGCGCACGCAGCCGAAAACGGTTGAGGATATCCAGTGTGAAAGATTTCCCGACCAGTGTCCTTGCACCACCGAGCTTGGAAAAGGCGTGCCCTAACGAGAGTAGAATTCCCGTGATCTTTGTTGTCGCCGCTTTTCTTGCCAACCCGTGTTTCGAGTGGTGTAATCAAATCAACCTGATCGATCGTAAAACTATTTGTTGGAGCGCCATTTTGTGAAAAACACAGGGACCGGAAACCTGGTCTACCGTCATAATCGCGTCACGCGCTCGACCCACTGGATCAACGCCCTTGCGTTGATGATCCTGTTTATGAGCGGCCTGCAGATTTTCAATGCCCACCCGCGGCTTTACTGGGGCAGCACTTCGGAGCCGGAGCGGGCGTTTTTTACCATTGCCGCCGGCGGCGACGACGGCGATGTGCGCGGCTACGTCCGACTGTATGGCATCGAGGTAGACACCACCGGTTATCTCGGCGTTCAACAAGGTGTGTTCGGACCCTCGGCACGAGCTTTTCCCAGTTGGCTGACCGTGCCTGGTTACTATTCCCTCGCCGACGCGCGCCGCTGGCATTTCTTTTTCGGCTGGCTGTTCGCGCTCAACGGCTTGCTCTATGTTAGTTACAACTCCGCCATCGGTCACCTGCGCAAATTCTTGTTCACCTTCGCCGACGCCAAAACGGTCCCGGCGATGATAGCCTACTACCTCCACATAAGAAAACAATCGCCCCAGCAAGGCGACTACAATCCGCTGCAAAAAATGGCCTACACCAGTGTATTCGTCATTCTTACGCCGGCGATTCTCTTGAGCGGCATGGCGATGTCGCCGCAATTGGACGTGGCATTCAACTGGCTGCCGGCGCTGTTCGGCGGCCGGCAATCGGCGCGCGCATTTCATTTTATTCTCGCTTTCGGTTTTCTATTTTTTGTCTTCGGCCATGTGTTCATGGTGCTAACTCAGGGCGTTTTCAATAACCTGCGTTCCATGATTACCGGCTGGTACCGTGAGAGAGTGTTGCCGGAAACGCAACCGGCTCGCGCCCCGGTCGAGCCTGTGGCCAAAATCGAGCAAGACACTGCGCCAGCGGTGATTGGGGAATCCGTAGTGCTAACGAAACAAGAGGTAGATGCAACCGAAGCACCCGCGCCGATCTCCTCCAACGAAACACCGTCGGTCGCGCTGCCTGCGGTCGAGAAAGGAGAGAAAAAAGATGCCGAAGATAAATCCTGACCTGTGGCGCCGCAGGCTGCTCCTCGGCGCCATCAACGGCGCCGCCCTGTTCGGCTTGAGCGGCTGTCAGAAAATTTTTGACAGTCTTAGCCAAAATGAAACCGTGCAGTCGATTTTGGCGTCCGCCGAGAGCGCCAATCGCCGCGTTCAGCGAGCGCTAGCGGGCAGAAACAAGCTGGCGCAGGAATTCTCCGAGAGCGATATCTCGCCCGCCTTTCGCGCCAACGGCAACCCGCCGCCGATCACCCTGGACTACGCCGAGGATGCGAAACTTGAGTGGTCGAAGTGGCGTCTCGAAGTCGGCGGTCTGGTGCGCCAGCCGGCGCGCTTTTCGCTTGCCGAGCTCAAGGCCATGCCCTCGCGGAGCCAGATCACGCGCCACGACTGTGTCGAAGGCTGGAGCGTCATCGGCAAATGGAAGGGGGTTCGTCTGGAAGAAATTATGCGCAAGGTCCAGCCTACCGACCATGCTAAATATGTGGTGTTTCGCTGTATGGACACGGACGGCGACGGCAATCATTACTTCGAAAGCATCGACTTGATCGACGCCGTGCATCCGCAAACCATCCTCGCCTACGAGCTCAACGATCGCCCGCTGCCGGTCGACAACGGCGCGCCGCTCCGTTTGCGCGTCGAGAATCAACTGGGCTACAAACACGCCAAATACATCCGCGCTCTCGAATTCGTCGCCAGCCTGGACAAGCTCGGCAAAGGTAAAGGCGGCTACTGGGAAGATCAGGGTTACGCATGGTACGCCGGAATTTAACGGTCGGCGCGAAATACGAATCGGCAATCCACACAACGATTTGATCGCGCGCCCTGTGGCATAACCCGCGCGGTTACGCTATGCATCGACCATGCGTATCTGCTCATTGCTGCCCGGAGCCACCGAGATTGCTTACCTGCTCGGTCTCGGCGATCAGATCGTCGGCGTCACTCACGAATGCGATTATCCGTCTGACGCCAAGCAAAAGCCTGTCGTCGTGCGCAGCGTCATCGACTCCAACCGCATGTCGAGCGAAGAAATCGACCATAAAGTCGGCGAACTCCTACAAGCCGGCAAAGGTCTGTACAGCATCGACGAGCAACGTTTCATGGAGGCCGCGCCCGATATCATTCTCACTCAAGGACTCTGCGACGTTTGCGCACTCGACTACACCGAAGTCGCCAAGGCCGCCCAGGCACTACCGCATGCGCCGGTCATCTTATCGCTCAACCCACATTCGCTGAGCGACATTTTGGAAGATATCCTGCGAGTGGGGGCCGCGACCCAGCGCGAAGGCGCTGCTGATAGAATAGTCGCGGAGCTGCGTGGGCGCATCGACCATGTCGGCGTTTGCGAACCTTCCTACCGTCCGCGTGTGGTTTGTCTCGAATGGTTCGATCCGCTCTACGTCGCCGGTCATTGGGTTCCCGAAATCGTAGCGCTTGCCGGTGGATTCGACGTTCTGGGACGCAAAGGCGAAGTATCGTTCAAGATCGAATGGGGCGAAGTCAGAGCGGCGACGCCCGACGTGATCTTGCTCATGCCCTGCGGTTTCGACGTGCGCCGCACCGTTCGAGAAGCGACACCGCTCCGGAGCCTCGAAGGTTGGAAGGGATTACCCGCTGTAAAAACCGGCAATGTCTACGCTCTCAACGGCAACGCCTACTTCAGCCGTCCCGGTCCGCGCTTGGTCAACGGATTGGAAATCCTCGCGCGGATACTGCACCCTGGGCGGACCGCTGAAGCTTTATCGCCAGCGGATTCTTTACAGCTGAATTAGTTCCGCTAGAACACCACCCGGTCAAATATCGCAGCGATGCGATTGATCCACACCAAATTCACTGCGCCGCCTTTGCCAGGATCATTGACCGGCGCGCGGAGGTGGTGATAGCGTCGCTTAAGAATTCTACGTAAACAGGAGGGCGCACATGGGTAAGAGCATCGTGGTCACCGGCGGCGCCGGCGGGATCTGTTCGGAAATTTGTCGCGGTCTAGCCGCGGATGGTTTGAACGTCGTCGTTGCCGACTACGCCAAAGAAGCGGCCGAGAAGGTCGCCGCGGAGATTTGCGACAGCAAGGGCGAGGCCATCGCCGTACAGGTCGATGTCGGCGATCCGGCTAGTGTCAACACGATGATGAATCAGGCGATTGCCAAGTACGGTCAGGTCGATTATGCCTTTTGCGGCGCGGGAATTATGGATCGCGTCGCCGTCATCGATATGCCGGAGGAAGTGTGGGACCGATTGATGCGCATCAATTTGAAAGGCGTCTTTCTCTGTGCCCAAGCGGCGGCGAAACACATGATACCGAGAAGAGAGGGCAGAATTCTGAGCATCGCTTCGGGCCGCGGCGTGGCCGGCGCGCCGCGATCCGCGCATTACGCGGCGTCCAAGGCCGGCGTCATCGCCTTTACCAAATCCCTGGCCGTCGAACTGGCGGCCGACAATATCACCGTCAACTGCGTTTGCCCCGGCGCAACCGACACCCCCATGTCGCGGATCGGCTTCACCCCGGACCAATTCAAAAAGCGCGAAGAAATTCCGCCTTTGATGGACGGCCTCACCCATAAATTCGAAATCGTCGCCCTGGTGCGCTATCTGCTTTCCGACGCAACGAAGTTCGTCACCGGCCAAACATTCTTCCTGCGCACGCCAAAATAACCGCGACGGGGCAGACGGCGCGCCATGGTAAAGCGTGCGTACGCATCGACCGATGCACTCTGCGCTGAGGTGGAGGAACTTATCCATCCTCGGGTCGGCGAACGCGCTCTCCAAGAAAAGACTTGGCCGTCAGTTGATCAAGCCGGTAGTGCTGTCGAAACTGAAGTTCGGCTTGGTGCCGTTTGGCTTAGCCGCGGTAAGCGTGAAAGTGGATGGAGTGGTCACGTTGATCGTCAGGGTAACCCCGCTGGTTTGTCTGTATCCTACCAGTTGGATGGCGCTCAAACTCCCGGGATACGCCAAGAACTCACCGTAGTAACTTTCCATCGCGAGGGCGGCGTTTTTGAGATCCGAGCGCATGGCTGCGTCGATGGCGCGGCCGCGCAAAAGCGAAAATTGTTGCATCGCAATCGCCGCCAGAATTCCTAAAACCGCGACGACGACAATCAGCTCAAGAAGGGTGAATCCTTCGTCGGATGAGGCCTTTTTCAGTGGTTTGATCCGCATTCCCTATTAAAACCCGGTATATTTTTTTCGAAGAAAATAACACAAGATTCTAAAAATCGCCAGGCATAACCGCGACTGGCTGTAGACGAGTTAGCTCAATTTTCATAAGAACAGGCTCTCCATGCCCGCCCGGTCAGTCGAACGCACATGGAGAGAGGCATTGCTCTCTGCGGCGAATTGACCGGTGCGTCGCAATCTTTCAACATCGACGCCGGGGTCGCACCCCCACCGTAAAGCCAATTTCAACGCAAGCGGTCGACGCTCACATCCCAAACATCGGCATGCGCGGCTCCGCGCCGCGCCGGCTGCACTCGTTCATGAACAGCTGATGGATCTCCGGGTTTTGATCCTGGTATTCGATTTGCGCGCCGCCGTTTTTTACATCTTCGCCGGTGTCCTTCAAGTCTTCCACCTTGAACTTGAAGCCCCACGGTTTGAGCGCCAGATAGCGCGCCGGCTCCGGGCCGGGGTTGAAATGCTGGTGCCACCACTGCATCGGCGGCGTGAACATGCTCATTCGTCCCCATTCGACGCGTTTCTTGGTACCGTACTCTCCTTCCGGCCAAAGAAAAGAATAGCCTGAACCGGTCAGCATCACGATATGCGCGCCGGCGCCGTGGCGGTGCGCCTTTTTGTATTTGCCGACGGGGAACTCGGAGATATGCGCGCTCATCGTGTTGTCGACGAACTCGAACAGAGTGGTGCGGTTGTCGCCGCCCCGTTCTTTGTAGTCCTTCGGCTGAAAACCCCAGAGATCGGCAATGAAGTTCGACTCCCACACGCGCCCCTTCTTCACCTCCGGAATATAGCGGCCGCCCTTGCCCCACTCGTCGGCGCCACCGCTATAGCGGTCGGAGAAGATAAAATTATTATTGAAAATATAGTCGAGATTGCGATAGCGGTTAACGACCAGCGGAGCATCGGTCAGAGAGATCATCCGCACCGGTTCGCCGCCCTGGGCGTTGAAGTGCTGGTGCCAGGTATTGAGCGGCGTGGAAAATAAGCTTCCCTTCTGCCATTCCAAAGTGTGTTTTTTCCCGCCCTCGTTCCAGATCGTCGTTGCGCCCTGGCCTTGCAGGATGAAGACTGCCTTTTCATACATGTGGCGCTGCGGCTTGAGCTGGCCGCCCGGCGCGATCTCCTCGACCACCGCATCGCACATGCCGCCGGCCCCGTCTTGGTTGACGAAGGCCGCCTTGCCGCCGCTGCGTTGCCAGTCGCCCAACTCGAGGGTCAAAAGATCCGGCACGATGAAGCCTTTGTGTACGGGTATCTCCTCCCACTCCTGGTAAATCTCGTAAGGGCTCTTCTCCGAAAACGCCGACGCTTCGTTCAATGATCTCATGATTTTTCCTTTCATCTTGGCCGACGATGGAGTCGTCTATAATAATTCAAGCCGCCTCTTCCCAGTAAAGCCCCAGGGCCGCCTTCGCCGGCCGGTCGTTGATCGAAAACAGCACCGCCTCATCCTCTGCACAGTTTTCATGTCGGTGCCAGGACCACAGCGGTACAGTAAAAATATCACCCTCTTGCCATTCCAATACTTGCTTGCCGATGCTCGTGCGGCCGGAACCGCGGAAGGCATGGTAGATCACGTTGCTGGTATGCCGATGGGCTTGGGTCTTCTCGCGCGGCCGGAGCAGCTGGATTTCGCAACCCATCGTGCGTAGCGTCGGCCCGCCGTGGCCGGGATGAATATAGCGCAGCAGCACGCCGTCATAGGGATCGCATTCTAGCACCGCCATCTTTTGCAAAGTCTCGTAGGTCTCGGTCCACGGATAGCGGAATGGCAAATCTTTAGCTTCGCTCAGTGCCTCCGGCGGACGGGCAAAGCCATATTTGTAGAGGCTGAAATTCGGGCTCGTCTCCACCGGCTGTTGATCGCGTCCGAAGCCTTGCACGGCGATCATGTCCAGCGACTTGACCAGCGGGCCGTCATGGCCGTCGAGCCAAACGATGTCCTCGGCCGAAGCGTTTAAGTGATCATGCCAGCACCAGTTCGGCGTCAATACCAAATCTCCCGGCGCCATGCTGAAGCGCTCGCCGTTCACCGTGGTAAAGGCGCCTTGCCCTTTGACCACGAAACGGATCGCCGTGATCGAGTGGCGATGGGCTTTGGCGACTTCGCCGGGCTTCACCAGCTGCACGGATAGATGCACCGTCGTCGAAACGCCGGTGGGGCCGGGTATGCCGGGATTCATGAGTCTAATGGTGCGCCGCTCGGATTGTTCCAGGCTCACCAGCTCGCGCGCCTGCATCAAACCGTGATAAATCTCCGGCCATCGCCATAGATGGGCTTGCGCCGCAGCTTTGGGCTCGGTGTCATGACCGAACTCGACGATGTTCTCCGCCCAAAAGCCGGCCATATGCTTGGCGCGGAGCTCGCGATTGAGATCGTCGAGATTCATGGTCAATTCCGAGCAGGTAAACGTCGAGGCTATTGAATCTGTTGCATGTAGAAACCAAGCGCGCCGCGATAGGCGCGGTCGACAGCCATCGACTCCCGCGCGCCCTTTAGCACGAGATCGCGATCTTCGGTGGTTTTAACGTAGCGTTCGAACATCTCGGAAATGTTTTCCGAGTGCTCGGTATCGGCGACCACGTGGACGTCGAGCGAAATCATTTTTTTCAAATTGATGCCCATCTCGTTCTCAAACTTCTTGCCGACCCGGTAGGACATGCCGCCGCCCTTGACGATCTTGCCGTTGTTGCGCCGCTCGAGCATGTGCGACGCGGTATACGCGCTCAGCCAGTGGTTAGACATGGCGATATGATGCCAGGCGTGGAAACAGGCCTCCACCATCGCCGGCACTTGGGCCTTCTCGAAATCCTCCGGCTTGAGACCGATGACCTCGCCCTGTTTGACCGTCAGAGCGTAGTGATCCATGCCGCAACGGGGATCGTTCACCAATTCGTCGCTTTCATGCTCCCAGATAACCCGCTTCACTTCCAAGGGTGCGCCGCCCTGCACATAGCCCCAGCAGTCGCGCCGATTGGCGGTGTACAACGCATTTTGCACGACGTAAAACCTGCCCCGCTCCAGAGTCAACGGCACACTGAGGAACGTCTTGAACTCAACGCTTTCGAACTGGTCGTTGACCATTTGGTCCAGGGTTTTCAGCAGGTCGTCCACGATATTCATAAATTCTTTTTGCCTCCGTGTTTCGTTTGACGGCTGGATCGCTCTTAGGTCAGCGCCTCCATCATATCGGCGAGATGGCCCCGGTAGACCCGGTCTATCATCAAACTCTGTTTGGCGCCGCTCAGGATCGACCGGCGCGCCGATTCGGTCCTGGCGTATTTGCATGCTACCTGCATCAACAGATGAGCGTGTTCCACGTCCATCACCACATGCTCGGCGTTGTTCACTTGTTTTTTCATCGGGATGCCGAGGTCGCGCTCGAACATGGCGCCGATACGGGAAGACAAAGAGCCGCCCTGAATCAGCTCGCCGGAGTTGCGCATTTCGAGTATGGCCGAACCGGCCATCGCTTCCAGCCAAGGTCGTTGCGCTAGACGAATCCATGCGCTAAAGCAAACTTCGCCGCCCTCCAGACGCGCCGTGCGCTCGAAGGCTTCCGCGCTCAGCCCCAACACCTTGCCCTCTTTGACCGCCAGCGTAATGTGGTCGATTTTGCCTTCCGCCTTCCGGCCCATAAGCTCGTCTTCCTCATGCTGCCAGATGAGCTTTTTGATATCGAGCGGCGCCGAGCCCTGCACATAGCCCCAGCCGTCGCGCCGGTTTTGCACGTAGTAAGCCATTTGAATGGAGTAATGTTGCGCTCGCTCCTTGGTAAATTTCATTCCAAGCAAGCGCCGGAACGGCTCAGAGTCATACTGCTCGTTACAGAGTCGAACCAGCTCTTGCCACATGGACTCTACGCTATCGGCTGCTTTGTTCACTGACATCTCTCCCCAAGTAATAGATTTTCCGGTTGCATCGCTCGCGCTGTTTGCATCATCCGACGCCAAAACGGCACGACGCATTTTCACTTACCGGCACTCATCCCTTTTGGTTTTTAACACATGCGAGTTTCCGCTGTCCAACCAAGGAAGGCAGTCGGCAATAGCAACCAAGCTGAGGATCACTTTAGAGACTATGCGATTCGTCGTCACTTCACACCCCGAAAGCCAAGCTCTTGATCACCACCGGGACAAAACCCTCACCCGGCACCACTTCGCCGACATCGATAAAGTCGAGTTCGCTCAGCCCAACCTCGTCGATACATGGCATATTCCAGTTCACCGATAACATGCCGCCGACCACTTGACCTATGTTCTGGACGAATACTAGAGCCACCGGCCGATCTTCCGCGGCTAATTCCGCCAACGCGTGATCGATACCCCGGGCCATCTCTTGCACCGCGCCGTAACCGGAGAATGGCGGCGTCGAAAACGCCAGCACGAAAGCCGTGCCGCGCACTTCGGAATCGCGCGCGGCGAGCATTTTCATGACCGCTGCGGCGGTGTTCTCTGCAACCGGCGCCTGCCAATCGACTTCGGCGACAAACACCCGCAGGTTGCGCACCGGCAGCTCCAGGCTCGCCGGGACGAAAATCGTTTCGCCGCTCAATTGCACGGTGTACTGCGACGCGCCGATCACTGTGGCGCGGATGCCTTCCCCGGCTTCGAGAATGTTGAAACTCCTCTCTTCCGCCTGAGTTCGCAGCGCCCGCCCGAGATAAGGACCCAAATCGCCGAAGACTGCCGCTTCACGGCCATAGATATATTCACTCACGCCGCCGGAAAAAAGAATCCCATCGATGGCGGGAAGCTCACCCAGCGGCGCCGTGACGTAAAAATCATCCCAAGGCTCGGCGCCGGCCGCCAACGCTTCGAATAGCGCCCGGGCCATGCGGCGCGCCAGCCGATCGCGCAAATCGCCGCTGACTTTGGCGCCCATGTCGAGCGCTTGGCCGAGATCTTGGAGAAAGCGCCGTCCCCCCTTTTCCAATCGGACGATCGTCTCGTCGCCGTCGTGGGCAACCAGCCGCGCGCCGATATTGACCGCTGTAGTCGCGCGGATCTTGCCTTTATCGATCACGCTGACCTTCGTCGTGCCGCCGCCGACGTCGATATTGAGCAACGCGAGGCCTTGCTCGCGGCTCTGCTGCACGGCGCCGGAGCCGTGCGCCGCCATGATCGTTTCCAACCTCGGGCCGGCGGTGGCGCAGACGAAGCGGCCGCTTTCATCGGAAAACAGCTCGGCGATTTTTTGCGCATTGTCGCGCCGCGCCGCCTCGCCGGTGATGATCACCGCGCCGGTGTCGATATTATCGCGTGTGAGTCCGGCCTGCTGAAAAGTAGCGTCGACCAGCTCCTTCAGCGGGCCAGCTTCGATGCTCCAATCGCCGCTAAACGGCGTCAGCAATATCGGCGAGCGCGCAATCACATCACGCTCGAGCACGATCGGCTTTCGCTGCAGCACCGAGGGATAGCCGATCAACAACCGGGAAAACATCAAATGGGAAGTCGAAGAGCCGATATCGATACCGACGCTGGTCAGATGGGTGTGCGGCCCCGCGGCGCCTTCGTGGTCATGGCCATGGTCGCCGTGGCCGGGATGTTCGTGCGTGGTAATCGCCATCTTAGTCTCGGCTCTAGGTCCGAGCGGGTTCGTCGATAGGCACGAACAGATCGGCGATGGTCATTTTTTTCGCCAGCAGCCCCTGCTCGTCGGCATAGCGGATCAAGGCGTAAAGCGCCTTTTCATTGCCTTTGATGCCGAACTTCCACGGATCAGCGCCCAGCACCGCTTGCTGCTCTTCCCAGAGCTGGCGGTTCCACGCGAAGTTCGAATAGGTGGCGTCGGCGTCATCGCGCAGGGCCAAATTTTTCGCTGCGAGGCAGGCGTCGAACATCTCCTGGGCGGCGCCGGCATATTTTTCCAAGTAGGACGAATGAAACGTAATCGCGTGGCTGGTCGGAAAAACTCCGGTGCGCCTATAATAGTCCTGCTCCACGGCCTTCGAGTCGGCGAGTAGCCGGCGCCAGCCCTTCTCCTCGGGAAAATCCGGCACGATGATCGCATCGAACTCGCCTTTGAGCATGCGCGCCGCCAGCGACCCTTGCCCCGCCACGACGTCGAGTCGAATGCCCGCCGGCAAGGACAATTCCACCTTGTTGGGACGCGGCATGACCCAGTGGATGTCCTGCGGCTTGACGCCGTATTCTTCGCTCAGCACACCGCGCGCCCACAAACCGCAGGTGTTGAGCCAGCTCGGGATACCGACCTTTTTGCCTTTGAGGTCGGCGGGCGCTTTGAGCAGTGAAGTTTCCGGCACAAATATATAAGATTGGCGAAACTTGCGGTTGGGAAACACCGGGATCGCCATGAAAGGCCTGCCACGGCTCTTGAGCGCGCAGTAGTTGGCCAGAGAAAATTCTCCGGTATCGTATTTCCCTTCGAGAAACTGCTCATGGCCATAGCCATCGTCTTCGAAAGGCACCGCCTTGAGCTCGAAGTTTTTCATCTTGACGCGGCCGTCGCATAAAGGGCGCGCGCGCAGGTGGTAGCCCGCGGCCAATGACAACACCGGTTTTTGACTGTCGCTCATCGCAAACTCCTAAGGATGGAATAGTCGACCGCGTCGTTGAACGCCACGCTTTTTTGGTTTTCGCTGCGCGCGTAGGGGCCCTCGAGGGCCTTTTTCAATCGCGCTTCGGGCATGATCATGTCGTCGAGCATCACTTCACGAATTTCGTTATAGGCGTTCTCGGCGATCCGGTCGCTCACTTTGAAGCTTTGACGGATATAATCGACGCTGCCGGCACGGTCCTGCTTGATCCGTCGAAACGATTCGAGCAGCGCCTTGAGGCTTTTGCGCACGCGCTCCGGATGATTGCGCAGCCGCGCCTGGCTCGTCACCATGCCGTTGAACGGCGACTCGACCACGTCGCCGGTCTTGGCCAGGACTTTGAAACCTTGAAGCGCCATCTCGCCGGTAAACGGCGGGCTCAACACCGAGGCATCGAGCGAGCCCTGCTGCAGGCCGATCATGCTGACGATCGTGCTGCCGGTTTGGATAAAGGTTACTTTCTTAATGTCGACACCGTTCTGCGTCAGCATCCATACGGCTGAGTTGTGGCTTTCGGAGCCGATCCGCGACACTCCGACTTTTTTCCCCTCTAAATCCTTCGGGCGCTTGACGGCGGTACCGCCCACCAAAGAAAACAGCGGCGCGCGGTAAAGCACTGCCAGAACCTTAAGCGGCGCTCCCTTGCGCACCGCGTCAATGGCGGTACCGACACCGGACATGAAATCGAGCTCGCCCGAGACCACGCCGGCGACCTGCAGGTTGCTGCGCATTTGAATGATCTCGGCGCCCAATCCTTCTCTGCCGAAGAAACCATTATCCTTGGCAAAGAAGTAAGGCATCAAGACAACGTTGCGCACGGACACCGCGATCCGCACCCGGTCCTGCGCCGGCGCGGAAGCCGCGGACAACAGCACGATGACGGCAAGGGCGGATGGTCGGAGCGATTTCATAAATCACTTAAGGCCGCGCAGCAAGGAGAAGTCGAACATATCGGCGGCTTTCAATCGCTTGGGAAGCTCCCCCCGCACGTAAGAATCGTCCAGATATTTTTGAATCTTCTCACCGCTGAGCATCAATGAATCCACCATCACGCCATCGATCTCGTCGTAGGATGCCGAGGCGTTCGCCGCGCTCACCTTGAAGTTCTTCCCGATGTAAGAAACCACCGCCGGTTTGTCGCGCCGGATCAGCGCCGTAACTTCCCGCATGGAGCGCAGCATGTTGCGCACCTGCTCGGGTTGGCGCTCGACTTTCTGGCGATTGGCCACCAGGCCGAGCCATGGCACTTCGGCGAGGGAGCGGCTCCGGCCCAGGATCTTGTATCCCTTTTCAGCCATGATTCCCGTAAAGGGCGGGCTAAGCACCGCCGCGTTGACCGAGCCCTGTTGGATCGCGGTCAAGCTCACCGTCGTGCTGCCGGTTTGAATAAAAGTCACCTTCTTCGGATCGCCGCCGCCGTGCTCGATCATCCGCGAGCCATATCGATAGCTCTCCGAGCCGATCCGCGATACTGCGACTTTCTTGCCTTCCAGTTCCTTCACGCTCGCAACCCCCGCCGGGCTCACTAGAGCAAAAAGCGGCGCGCTGTACAGTACCGCCAGCGCTTTCAACGGCATGCCGTTGGCGAACGCGGCGCCCGCCGGCCCCACCGATGGCGTGTAATCGATCTCCCCGGAAGCCAAGCCGGCAAGCTGCAAGTCGCTGCGCATCTGGATGATCTCGACGTTGAGTCCGTGCTTTTCAAAGATTTTCCTATCTTTGGCGTAATAGAAAGGCAGGAACACCACGTTGCGCACGGAAAGACCCAGGCGCACCCGCTCCTGCGCCGACACCGGCGCCAGTGAATACGATCCGATCAAAACGGTAACCAATAGTGCAAGTTTTAGTCTAAGATTCATCTCGCAATTAACCCTCCCGATAAAGTAAACTCAATTTAAGCAGTCCTCGCGTTGACCTCGGCACTGAGCACAATGCTCGATGATTTCATATTTCGATCGGTCGGCGTAATGGTACGGTCCGACATGGCCCACCGCTTCGGCGCCGATCGCCTTGGCGTGCTTGCCTAGATCGATGGCGGTAAATGGATCGACGGAACCGATATGCACGACTACAGGCACACGATGCTTGACCCGCTGGATGATGATTTCCGCCACCTTCTTTCGTTCCTCCGGCGTCATCGCCGGCCCCTGGCCATAGGAACCCAAAACGAAAAACGCCTGCACGCCACACGCGATATACCAGTCGGTCAGCTCGCCCATGAGTTTTTCATCGACGCGCCCATCGTCGAGAAACACCGTCGGACTGGGCAAGACGATGCCCCTAACCTGTTCCATCCCAGTACAACCTCCTGCTAAAGACGGCGCTCCGATCCGCGCTGTCAATCTTTCACCGCAGAGGACGCGAAGATTCGACTCGCCAGCATTGCCCAAGCCTCGCGCTAACTTCGTTTACTTTTCTATTCAGATAGCACTGCCCCAGTCAACCGCACATCGAACCCTTGTCAGGTCCGCTGCGCTTCCTCCAGCGCCGCGCGCAGCATCACGCCGTGCAAATCCACCGAGGTCATGGCACAATAATCAAGCCCGTAAGTAGGCCGCTCGTCGGCCATGCCGGTTTCCAACAGCCGCTGCAGCGCCATGCGATTGAAGCTCGCGTGCCCCATCACGCCTTCTTCATGTTCGGCCAAATCAGCCTCGACATGGGTGGCGAAGTATGTCGCTTGGTCGCGGTCGAAACCGTAATGCGTGGTCAGCGCCTTGTAGCAGGCCGCCGACCAGTGGCCGATTTGCTCCTCGGTCGTCACCGCGGCATACCATTCCGCCGCCGTGCCTTCATAAACGATGGCGCGCATGAAATCGATCTTGCCGCGAAACTCCGAAAGCATCGACGTTGTAAAGACTTCCTCTTCGGTCAAACCGAAGGCTTGGGCGGTTTGCAGCATGACGAGAAAATGGCCCGGCGGCTTGGGATGAATGAACTCATCGGCGATCTTCTCGCCGATCGGCCCCATCAGATCGCGATTAACTTTAAAAAAGGTGATGTTGCGGTGATAGGTGCAGGCGGTGAGCGTGTTGATTTCGATGGTGTAAGCACCCCAGTTGCGGAAAAACAGTCGGAGGACCTTTTGCGGCAGCGTTCCCGCCATCAGTTGCTGCATAAAAGGCATCTGATTTACCTTACTTTCCCAACGCGCGCCCACCCGCGCGTAAAGCCCGTCAACGATCGCCTTCGCTTCGGCAGCCGAATATTTTTTGCCTAATTGGATTTTAAACGACATGGCCTTCCCTCGCATTCGTTTTCAGCAAAATTTCAATCTGATCTTCAGTTCCTTTCGCACTTCGCGCAAAAACGTGAAATTCCCCACCTCGTCCGCTGTTTCCTTTCTCTCCGTCAGTATGTCCCATTGCTGATCGGTGATCTCGCCGTTCTCGCTGAGCGAGATGACCAGCAGATCGTAAGAGCCCTCCGCCACATCCGCCGCCTGGTTTAAAATAACGGATCATCCGCGGCACCACGTCCATCAAAAACGTCGACCTGGGCACGCGGCGGATTAAGCGGCGAATCGCTCCGGCGAAAAGGGCGGTGATGTTTGACTGTGCCCGCCGATGAGCAGCTCCGCGGCCAGAGAACCCACTGCGGCACTGGTCGTCATCCCATGCCCGCCCAAACCGGCGGCCCAGAAGAAATTCTTGACACTGCCATCCCAGCCAATGACGAATCGCCCGTCCGGCGTCAACGTACGCATGCCGGCCCAGCATCGATTGATGCTTACGCCGGCCAATCCCGGCATGAATCTCTCTATTTTTTCCGCTAACAATTCCTTGACGCTGTCATCGATCGGCGGATCACCCGGAACCAACTCGGTTTGATCGCAAGCACAGAGCAGCAACCCCTCTCCTTCCGGACGGAAGTAAAGATCGTGAGTGACATCCCAAACAAAGGGCCAACTGACATCGACCCATTCCAGCGGCGGCGAGACAAAAAGGTGGCGCCGGCATGGCCGCAACGGCAGCTCCTGCACGCCCGCCAGTCCTGCAATGACGTTGGCCCATGCGCCGCTGGCGTTGACCAGGCTCTTCGCCTTTATCCTGTCGCCCGTGGTTGCGATTTCGAATTCCCCGTCGCGCGATTGAATCGAGCGCACTGCCGCATTGTATCGCACGCGCGCGCCGCGGATCACCGCGCCCTTGAGATAACCGGACAGCAGCGCGTGGATATCGACGATGCCGTCGCTGGCGCACCAGATCGCTCCCTCGAATTCAGCTTGCTGCAGCGCCGGCACTTGGCGTTTGGCTTCCTCCGGAGTCCACGAAACGACGTCGATGCCCACGCGGCGGCCCGCTTCTGCGTCGTGCTCAAGCTTGCTCCACCCCGAGCCGCTGCCGAGCAGCAGAGACCCGTTTTGTTTGATTTGCAACGGTTCGGTCCAGTCCCCCGGCGGATGTCGTAAAAATGCCGCACCGTCGCGCGTCAGCTTCGCCAGGTCGGCGTCGGGAACGCATTGCCGCATCATCGCCGCGTTGCGCCCGGAAGAGTGAAAGCCCGGGATGCTCTCCTGCTCCAAAATCAGAATGCTCGCAACGCCGCGCCGGCTCAGATGGTAAGCGGTCGCGGCGCCGGCAAAGCCGGCGCCGATAATGACAAACTCGTAAGCGTCCATCGCGTGTTACCCTGCTCTGTCTTTTACTATACGAAGTCGCCGCCAATTCCAAAGGCTCGGGTTCGCGCTCCGGCCATCGACCGATGAGGCCGGTTGCCGCGGATCGTTTTTGGGGTTTGAATCAACACCAAACTGCGCTATAGTCCAGTTCAAATGCGAATCCATCGTTACACCGAGTGGGATGGCACGCAAGAAATTCAATTCCCCACGACCGACGACCTCCTCAATCACCTCTCCGATCATTTGCTCGAAGAAGAAGGCGTGCGCCGCGCCTTGCGCGATCTGATGCGCCGCGGTTTTAGCTCGGAAGACGGCCAGCGTTCGGTCAAAGGCATGCGCGATTTCCTGCGCCAGGCCGACGAGAAGCGGCGCGAGCTGCTCAACCAATATTCCCCGGATTCTTTCAAGCTCACGCCCGAAGAGCAGCAAGCGTTTAGCGAAAAACTCGGCAAGCTCGCCGAGAAGATGGAAGCCTACAACGAGCAGATGCGCAACTTCATGGAGCGCATGTCCGGCAAGTTCGCCGACCGCATGGACGAGATGAACCAGAAAATGCAGGAGGCATACCAGCGGTATCAAGAATTGCAGCAACGCCTGCAAAATCAGATCAACGAACGCGGCATGCCGCAGGGCCAACCGAATACGGGCGGGCAGAATCCCCAGTCGCTGATGGACATGCTCGACCGCATGAATCAGTTGTTGAATGACGAGAATTTTCTCAACAACTTGCCGAGCATGATGGACAACGCCATCAACAACCTCGAAAGCATGTTGGAAAACATGGCCAACATGACCGAGGAACAGTTGCAGCAGCTGAGCGACACGATGAGCCAGATGCAGCAGTTGGAACAGCTGATGAATCAGTATCCGTTTCAAGGCTCGCAGCGAATGGGCATGGGAGAAGCGGGACAAATCTTGGGCCAACTGCGCGGGCTCGAACGCTTTCTGCGTTGGGGCCAGCGCGGCATGGGCGACCCCTCCGAGCTCAATCTCGAAGAGCTGCGCGAGCTCCTCGGCGAAGAAGCCTACGAAAACCTCAAATACTTAAAAAACGTCGAGCAGACCCTCGAAGACGAAGGCTATATCATGCGCACCAGCCACGGTCTTCGTCTGACACCGAAGGGCATGAGAAAAATCGGCGACAAAGCTCTGCGCGAAATTTTTCAGATGCTCAACAAAGGTCGGTGGGGCAACCACGCGACCTCATTGCGCGGCTCGCAAGGCGACCTCATGGAGGAAACCAAGCAGTACGAGTATGGCGATCCGCTCAACGTCAACATCGGCGAGACCCTGTTGAATGCCCTCGAACGGCGCAAGAAGGGCGAGCCGCTGCGCATCTCGCCGGAAGATTTTTCCGTGCACCGGGTTGAGTACTCGACCGTCAGCGAAACCGCGCTGCTGATCGACGTGAGCTACTCGATGCTGATGAACGATGCCCTGCACGCGGGGAAAAAAGTGGCGCTTGCCCTGCACCGGTTGATCCAAACCAAGTACCCCCAGGACACGCTCCACCTGGTCGCTTTTCGCTCCAACGCCAAGCGGATCCAGGCCGAGGACCTGCCCTCGATCGTCTCGCTCACCTATTTCATGGAGCACGGCACCGATATCAAAGAAGCGCTGCGTTATGCGCGCCAGTTGCTCGGCTCCAATCGCAGCGCCAATCGCCAGATCATTCTCATCACCGACGGCGAACCGACGGCGGCGACGCTCGATCGCGGCGGCAGGCTGCATAGCGGCTGGGGTTCGGCGCTGCTGCACAGCCGGATCGTTCACGAAACGCTCAAGGAAGTGAAGCGCTGCACACAGAGCGGCATCAAGATCAACACTTTCATGCTCGGCGCGGATTTTTACCGGCAGGGTTTTATCGATCAGTTGTCGCGCCTCAATACCGGCCGGGTTTTTTACACCACGCCGGATCAAATGGGCAATTACATCGTCGTCGACTATCTCAACAACAAGCGCAAGCGCATCGGCCGCTAGTCCACCACAGCTCCCCTCACCGCATTTTCAATTTTAGATTTTGGATTGTCGGACAGGAGGCAGGCAACTTTAACTCAATGTGTTATCCTCAAACCAAAATCGGCAATCCAAAATCCAAAATTTAGCAAGTCGTCAATCTCCCTCGGTGATTAAAGCCAACACGCCGGTATAGGCGAACAAGTGATTTGCCCGGCCTAACGGCGCAAGCTCATAGCCGCCGAACATGCCGATGAGCGGGAAATCGCCCAAGGCGCGGCGGATGTAGGCGGAATCGATGCCGGGGATGCCGTAAAGCGAATTGCCGCGAGCGCAGCAGTTGAAATAAAAACCGCACGCGGGTTTTTTGCCGCCCAACGCCGCGGCTTGGCGACCGAGCATTTGCCCCAAGTCCTCGCGCGCCCGCTGGGCGTCGCGCATGGCGAAAATCATCGCTTCGCCCTCGCTCACTTGATCGGCGACTCCGAGTATGCCTTTTTCGCCGTCCAAGCCGATAATGTTGCGGACCAAATATTTCCCGGCGGCCACGCTGTTTTCCTGCCGGTTTGCCGGCAGCCCAACGAACAGAACCATCAATGCGCGCCGAATATCTTCCGCCAGCGGTCCTTTGAGCAAGCGGGCAAAAATCTCGAGCGCCGGCCGGCCGTCGATCTCGTGGATCAAATTACCCTCGGCCTTGGTGATTGCCATCGGTTCGGAAATCGGCTGGCAGCCCTGTGTTATGTCGATATGCAAATCGAAGCCACCGGAAAGATACGCCCCGGCGATGGCATTGCTCGCAACCTTGTCGCCGCACAACTGAAAGGTCGCGCCCGCCGCGCCGTTCTCAGCAGCGCCGGCGCCGACCACCGGATGGAATCCGGCCTTGCTCGCCATCGTTTGCAGCAGTGGTTGTGGATTGCCGTTATAGGAATCGGGCAGCAAAATCATCAGCGAGTTTTCATCTTGGGTCTTGGCGAGAAAGTCGCCGAAGCTCGCGCCCAGGTTGGCTTCGTTGCCCCGCAACGGCTCGAAGATAAATGGACGGCCGACAATCTCGTCCGAAGCGATGACCAGCACCGCCACTCCGGCGCTGCCTTCCATTTCGTTTTCACCCGTGAGAACGCCGGCGCCGCTGGCGCCAACCACGCAATCGGTCCCCACCCTACGAGTCAGGGTTGCCGCCAGCTCGTGCGACTGCGCGGCATGATCCGCAGTGAAGAAAATCATCGCCAAGTCGGCGCGGGTAATCCCAGCCTGCGCCAACGCCTGGGCGACCGCTTCCTCGACCGCGGGCCCGGTCGCGTGCTTTTGAGAATGTCCGACTCCGGCGCGAATCATGATCCTAGGAATATAGGAAACTACCGATCGACCGGTCAAGCGCGGCAATTGAAGGATTTCGTATTTGAAAATCCCCGCGCATGGGACTAGTATCCAGGGATCTGTCAATCCATTTCGGTCAGATCCATTTACGACTATGAAAATTATTCAAATTCCATTGCTGCGCGATAATTACGCCTATCTCCTGGTTTGCGAAAAAACCAAGACGGCTGCAATCATTGACCCTTCCGAAGCCGACCCGGTGGCGGCGCGGATCGACCAGGAAGGAGTCACCCTCAGTGCCATTCTCAACACACACCATCACCGCGACCATACCGGCGGCAACGAGGGAATTTTAACGCGCCACAAAACCGAGGTGTACGGCCATAAAAGCGACGACGGTCGGATTTTCGGATTAACCCATGGTGTTGACGAGGGCAGCGAAGTCCAAGTCGGAGAGCTCACCGGAAAAGTTTTGTTTATCCCCGGCCACACCACCGGTCACGTCGCTTACCTGTTCGATAACAATCTGTTTTGCGGCGACACTCTCTTTACCGCTGGCTGCGGCCGGCTTTTCGAAGGCACGCCGGAGCAAATGCACGCATCGCTCAAGAAACTTATGGCGCTTCCGGACAACACCAAAGTCTACTGCGGCCATGAATATACTGAGAGCAACCTGCGCTTCGCCATGTCGCTGGAGCCCAGGAACCCAAAGTTGGCGTCGCGCTTCGAGCGCGTGCAGGGTCTCCGGTCGCGCGGCGCGCCGACGGTGCCCTCAACTCTGGAGGAAGAAAAGCAAACCAATCCGTTCCTGCGCTGGGACAGCAAAGAGATTCAAGCCAGTCTAAAATCGGCCAACCCCCAGATGCGGCTCGATCCGGTTTCAGTTTTCGCCGCGGTTAGAAAAATGAAGGACTCTTTCTAGTCCGAAGGCCGCATCGGACCCATTGCGACGCCGAAGGCTACGGCGGTTACCCCCTACCTTTCTGTTTGTTGTCCGCGGTTGTGCTTTTCTCCCGCGTGGCTCATTTTACTTGATCGCGGTGCGCATCGACGGTATTTTTGGTAAACGAATGGACCAGCACCGACGCCCCCGTCGAAAATGCACCAGCGACATAAACAAAACATCCGCGTCGCGCGGGAGTAATCAATGAACCTTAACGAACGAACCTATCTCTGGTACGTCTCGATACTGCGCGTCTACGTCGGCTACTATCTACTCATGCAGGGTATCCGAAAATTTCAGAGGAACTTTCCCAAAGGTGATTGGATCGGCCGGCAGATCGGCGATATTGCCACGCTGGATCTTTACCCCTGGTATAAATCATTCCTTCACGATTACGTCGTGCCGCGTCAAGAACTTTTCGGCTATCTCGTCATGATTGGCGAGCTCGCCGTCGGCGCCTGCTTGCTGCTCGGTCTGTTCACCCGCTTCAGCGCATTGATCGGCCTGTTCATGCTGGTTAATTACTGGCTCGGCCCGGGCACGGCGCGGGGCGGCGCATTGTTGGCGCAGCAGCAAACTTTTATCGTGGCGTTGGCTATTTTCGTTTTGTCGAATCCTGGCCGCACGCTCGGACTCGACGGGCTCTTGTTCAGCGCCGGCAAAGGCAGGGGGGCGAAATGAAAATTCCTGGAGCGGCGACGCCGGAGGGCACGGAGCGCTACCGCCGGCGTTTCGCCGGAAAAATTCCGCCGGAGCATTTCCGCAAATCGCAAAGCCTGTGGATGTCGTCGATCGGTATCGGCACCTACTTGGGCAATCACGACGACGCCACCGATCGGCAATACCAGCAAGCGCTCGTCCGCGCGGTGGGTTCGGGCTGCAACGTCATCGACGCGGCGATCAATTATCGTTGCCAGAGAAGCGAGCGCGCCATCGGCACGGCGTTAAAAGAGCTCGCCACCCAGGGCTACGGACGCGAGGAGCTGATCATCGCGACTAAGGGGGGCTTCCTGCCCTTCGACGGCGAGCCGCCGCAGGATCCGCGGCGTTACTTCGAGGAGAGTTTCGTCAAGACCGGGCTTGCGACTCCCGCGGAAATTGTCGGCGGATATCACTGCATGACTCCGCGCTATCTGGCCCATCAGCTCGATTGCAGTTTGCGTAACCTCGATCTCGAATGTGCCGATATTTATTACCTGCACAACCCGGAAAGCCAGCTCGGCAAGATCGAAAGGGCGGAGTTCGACAGTCGGCTGCTTCAGGCTTTTGAGACCTTGGAGCAAGCGGTTGCGGCCGGCAAGATCCGCATGTACGGCACCGCGACCTGGAACGGCTATCGCAACGAGCCGACGGCCAAGGATTATTTATCGCTCAGCCAAACCGTCGCGGTGGCCGAACGAGCCGGCGGCAAAGATCACCAATTCAAATTCATCCAGCTGCCGCTCAACCTGGGCATGAGCGAAGCGTTGTCGAGTGTCAACCAGCCGGTGGGCGATAAAAATTTAACTCTGCTCGAAGCCGCCCAGGCTCTGGGCATCACGGTCGTGTGCAGCGCGTCGGTGCTCCAAGGACAGTTGACCCACGACCTGCCGCCGATGATTCGCGAAACCTTTCAAGGCTTGGATACCGACGGTCAGCGCGCCCTGCAATTCGTGCGCTCCACGCCGGGCGTGACCACCGCCCTGGTGGGCATGAAGCAGCTCGACCATGTCGAGGAAAATCTAAAAACTGCCCGCGTCGCGCCCGCGTCCTGGGAGCAATATTCGAAGCTCTTCGAAGGCGCGTGAGCAGGCCCATCGGCGCATGCGCAGAGATAGGTCCCCGCCCTTAACAGCGACCCGGGACGCGAAGGTTAATTTCCCGTCAGATGATCGAACAAGCCGAATAGATCGTTTAGCTTGTTGAGAACCGGTTGCGGCAACGGCGGTTTCAAAATTGCCGCAATGTTTTCTTTGAGGTGCTCGGGATTGCCGGTACCGGTTAAAACGACATCGACCCCCGGCTCGTGCCGGCAGAACCGATAGGCCGCTTCGGGCAGCGTGGCTGCGCCGCTTTCCTCGAGAAGAAACCCGAGAGGGTCGTCACGATCGAGGGCTTTTTTGCCGATCTTGCCTGCGGCAACCAATTCACCCACCAACGCCTTGAGGCGCTCCGGCTGGCTCAGGGCCCGACGCACCGCGAACATGTTGAGCACACCGACTTTTTTCTCTTTAGTGAGCGGCAAAACCGACTTGCGGGCGGAAGGATTTAGCAGGCTGAACCCGACCATGACCACGTCCCACAAATTTTCCTGAAGCCCGCTCTGTAAAACGCTATGCGCCGGATCGACAACGAAACCTTCGGTGACGCCGATAAAACGAATCTTTCCTTGCTCTTTGAGCCGGCGCATCACCGGCATCAGCCGGTCTCTGGCGAACTGATGATTTTCGGGCTCGACGCCATGTAAATGGTAGATATCGATGTAATCGGTGCCGATCAGCTTTAAGCTTTGCTCCAAGCCTTTGACGATTTCGCCCTCAGGATCCGCATGATCCGGCGCCGGAAGGGCTTTTTTTGTCGAAATGACCAATTGATCCCTCTGCATGCCTACGATCGCCTTGCCGACAATCGGCTCGGTGCCGTAGGTCTGCGCGGTGTCGAGAAAGTTGACACCGAGATCCAGCGCCTGCTTGACGATAGCGATCGCATGGTTCGCCGATTGTGGATCGTTGCGCATGCCCAGCCGGCTCGGCCCGCCGCAGCCAAGCCCCGCGACGCTGACTTTCAATCCGGTTCGTCCGAGAGTCGTGTATTCCATTCTTATTTAAAGGTTCAATTCGTTCCAAAAGTTCAAGTCGTTCAAACCGTTCCGAATCCCAGTCCGACGCCTTGAACGGCTTGAACGATAAGTCTTACTTCCACTCCACCCGCACTCCCAGCACTTCGCCGGTAGCGCGAATCACCCCGCCGGCGCTCAGCGTGCAGCTCACCCAGGCCTTGCGTCCCTCGATTCTCATAATCCGTCCGCGCAGCTCGATCAGCTCTTTGATTGGCGTCGGCTTAAGATAGGACACGTTCATGTTTGCGGTTACGTAACCGATGCGCGGCGGGCTGCCGATGGGGCGGCGCTCGGCGCGATAAGCTTGAGCGATGGCGAGATTGAGACTATGGCAGTCGATCAGCGACGCGATGATGCCGCCGTTCAAATTTTCCCGAGTGCCTCCGCAATGGTGCGGTTGCGCTTTCCAGGCCGCAATCGCTTCGTCGCCGTCCCAGTAGCTTTTGAGGCGCAAACCCCTCTCATTGTCCGCGCCACAGCCATGGCAATGACGCACGGCGCCCTGGTCCTGAAACGCGATTTCTGTCATTGACCGGCTATTTTGCCTTATCAAACTTCAGCGATACGGAATTGATGCAATAGCGCAAGTTGGTCGGTTGCGGCCCGTCTTCGAAAACATGGCCCAGATGGGCGTCGCACTTTCTACACACAACTTCGGTGCGCCGCATGAAAAAACTGTTGTCGTCCTCGGCGGCGACGTTCTCCTCAGCGACCGGCGCCCAGAAGCTCGGCCAGCCGGTGCCGGAATCGAACTTGGTATCCGAACTGAAGAGCTCGTTGCCGCAGCAAGCGCAGCGGTACATGCCCTTTTCGTGATGGTCCCAATATTGGCCGGTGAATGCCCGCTCCGTGCTTTTCTTCCGGCAAACATCAAACTGCTCGTCGGTTAGCTCTTTTTGCCACTCGGCGTCGGATTTCTTGATTTTTTCCACCATCGCGCTCCCAGTAAGTTTTTGTTTTCGCGCCCGCCTGCACCGTCAGCGCTGCATGTTGATAAATTGCAGCGGAATCGGCATCTGGCTGGAGCGCAGCATCTGAATCACTTCCTGCAGATCGTCGATCTTTTTGCCCGTGACACGTACTTGATTGTCCTGAATCGCCGCTTGGACCTTTAGCTTGTGGCTTTTAATCATCTTGACAATGCTCCGCGCCGTGTCCGAGTCGACACCTTCCTTGATCGCAATCTCGCGCCGCAGCATTCCCTGCGCTGACGGCTCGCTGGTTTTGGGATCGAGAAACCTGCGGTCCACCTTGCGCTTGACCAAGTTCTCGACCAGCGCGTCCTGCACGGCGCGCAGCTTCATATCGTCTTCGGTGGTGACCTGAATCTTCTTTTCCTTCTTATCGAGTGTGATTTCCGTTTTCGAATTACGGAAGTCGTAGCGGGTTAGAATTGCCTTTTTGGTGATGTTGACCGCATTGTCGACCTCTTGGAAGTCGATCCGGCTGACGATATCGAACGATGGCATGGCTTCGGCGCTCCTCGGTTAGATGTCGGCACTGAAAAGTTAATTGCGCTTTTTCCGTTTGACCTGCGGTCGCTCTTGGGCCGACGGCTCGGCCGTTTTACGCCCGTTTTTCTTGACGCCCGCCAGGACGAAATCGAGAATATCGCTGCGAGTAATGATACCGACTAGATTTTTATTCTTGATCACCGGCAATGAACCAATGCGATGGCGCCGCAGCAAGGCCACGGCGGTGAGCAACGGAGTTTCCGGACGCACGACAAAAACATCGTGGGTCATCACCTCTTCCACCGTGACCCGGTCGGCGAACCGGTCAATTTCGTCGGTGCGGTTAATCATCAAACTCGTCGGATAGGCATCGCGGATGTCGCGGTCGGTGACCAGACCGACTAGTTCGTCGTTGTCCAGCACCGGCAACTGGTTGACCCGATGTTTCGCCATCAACTGCCGGGCGATCGCGATGCTGTCGAAAGTCTCCACCGCAAGCACCTCTTGGGACATCCAATCCGATACGGGAATTGTGCTGTTATTGCTTTTCTTGTGCGCCATTACTTTTGCTCCACCGTATAGCCTCTCGCCTGCAACATCGCAACGACTCCTTCTTTGCCCACCAGATGCGCCGCCCCAACCACCACCATGGCGCCGCTTTCTTGTTCAAGCAATTTTTCTAGCTCCGCCAACCAGCTCCGATTGCGCCCGACAATGATTTTTTGCTGTAGCTCGGGATACTCGATCATGCCCGCGAGCAGCAGTTCCGCCATGCGGTCGCCGTCGCCTTTGAGCCAAGCTTGGACGATGTCATCGATGTTCTTGTCAAGCCGATCGAGCTCACCGACCGTTTCGCGCAACATCAACTCTTGTTCGGCTTTCGACAATTGATCGAATAACCCGAGCTGGAACTCAAGGGTCTCCAGGCCGCTGGTCGGCTTGCCGGCGTCTTTGGCGCGCGCCGCGAGATAACGGTCGACGCCGAATTTAGGCTCAAAGCCCATACGCTGCAAGTTGATGGCGAGCATCGTCAAGGCGACAAACCATGGTTTCATGGGATTGAGAATCCGCATATCCAGACCCAGCTCGGCGGCGCGCTGGGTCGCCAGCCGGTAGGTCTCTTCGCTGACGTTTTGCGGCAGACTGGTTCCATCGCGATAGACTGCCTTGTCGAGAGCGATTTTTTGCGCCGCCGCGCCTGCCGCGTTATTGAGGTCGACTTCCAGGACCAGCTTCTTGCTGCCAGCGAAAGCGTCAAGGATGGTTTGATTGAGCGGATAATTGTCTTGACGCAGATAATGAATCGATCCCAAAAGAAAAATACTATTTTCCGCGTTACTGACTTTCCAGAGAAGGCTTTTTTCTTGCGCTTCGGCTGAACGCCACGCTGCGCTCCAGCTCACCAGCGCGACGAGTACTAAGAAGAGCATGGCGACAGGCCTGGCCCGGCGCTTGGCGCTAAAACTTGGATTTCTCCTATTGGCAGCGTCACCCATGGTCAAGAGTTTCCAAAGCGCCGGCGAAGGCCACGACGCTTGAAAAGCCATCTGAGAATTTACCTTTTCCTGAACGGGTTGGCTAGACTGGAGAGGCGAGTCCGCGAACCGGGCCGCCTTCCCAGAATAACGAAGCTCTACACGGTTACAGTGGCGCAAAAAACCGTAATCAAGTTGTGGAGATGCGCTACCACTCGAGGCGAATGCAAACTTCTTCGCCTCTTTCCTCGGCCGGTAAAACCGTCAGCGGCGCCGCGCCTTTGGGGAGTGTGCACTCTCCTGACGCAAGATCATAGCAATAGCTGTGGTTATTACAGCGAATCGATGTGCCGTTGAGCAGCTGGCCGGCGGCCTTTAGATCCGCTTCTTCATGCGGGCAGTGTCTCGAAAACGCGTAATATTTTCCCTCGACGAACGCCAAGAGAACTTGGCGTCCGCCGAGATCGACCTCTTTCATCGCACCGGGCGACATTTCACCCGCGCGGGCAACCGGCACGTAGCTGATTCCCATGATATTACGCTGCCGCTTTCTGTTGACGGTAAAGGGGACCGCGAATCACCTGGCCCGGCAGATCCCCCGTCATCCGTCCCTGGTCATTGATCACTATGCCGTTAACGATCGTATAGTGCATACCGACCGCGCGCTGGACCATTCGCTTGGTATTGGCCGGGAAATCGTTGGCCCACTCCGGCTCCTCAGCATTAACCGTCTTGGGATCGAAGATCGCCATATCCGCGGCATAGCCGGAACGCAACAGACCGCGGCCCTGCAGGCCGAAGATCGAAGCCGGGTGAAAAGTTAGCTTATGAACCGCCTGCTCGAGTGTCATCACCTGGCGCTCGCGCACCCACAGCCCGAGCAGGATTGTGCCGTAACCGAAATCGGCGCCGAACAGCACATGGGCACCCGCGTCCGACGTGCCGATGAGAACATAGGGGCTGCGCAAAATCTCGCCCATGGCGTTCCAATCGCCGCCGTTGTTGGCGTTCCAGAAAATCGTCTCGAAATTCTCCTCGAGGGCGAGATCGAGAAACGCGTCGAGCGGGTCCTGATTTCGCATTGCGGCCAACTCGGCGATGGTCTTGCCATTGTACTTTTGATTTTCCGGCTTGACGGTCTTCTCGACTTTGGGGATGTCCCAGCGTTTGTGAAAATTGGTCGGGCGCGGATCGGCCAGATCGGCGCGCAATTTCTGCCGTGTCTGAGGATCGGCAAAAGCCTGCCTACGCACTTCCATCGGCAAAAACATTAGATTCTTCCAGACCGGAAACTCGTCGAAAATTTGGCAATCTCTTAAAGTAAAATGGCGCACGAGAGGCACGGTATGAGACAATCCGTAGGCTTGGTACCCGGCCTTAAAAATCGGCTCCACCGCGTTTAACTGTTCGCGCCAGAGGTTGGGCTCAGACCAGCGATGCTGCAAGCTTTGCCAAAGGATTGGCCGCTGCGTGCGCTTGGCCAGGTCGTGGTACCACTTGAAGTGCTCGATCTTGTTGCGGCCTAGTATGGTTTCGATCACGCCGGCATTACGCTCGGCCAAAACGTCGCAAAGCGCAAAAAATTCATCATCATCCGCCAGGCGGCTGGCGACCGGCTTGCCGTCCTCGCGCATATGGCGGTCGTTGCGGTTGGTCGACATTCCCAACGCGCCGCCTTCCATGGCATCCAGCACCAGACCGCGCATTTTCTGCACTTCCGTTCCGGTCGCGCTGCGCTCCACGGCTTCTTCGCCCATGGCGTGGTGACGCACCGCAATGTGGCCGACCAGACCGCCGACGTTGATCCCGACTTTGCCTTCGAAATTGTCGAGATATTCTCCGTAGCTCTGCCAATTCCATTTGACGCCTTGTTCCAGCGCGACGCGGGGCATGGCTTCCACTCGCACAAAGCTCTTGACGATCGCGTCTTCGATACCCGATCTGCGCGGCGCCAACGACAGACCGCAGTTGCCCATCACCACGGATGTAATGCCATGCTGCGGCTCACAGGTGCCGTAGGGGTCCCAGAGCATCTGCGCGTCCAAATGCGTGTGATGATCGACGAACCCTGGCGCCACCGCCAAGCCGGCTGCATCGATGGTCCGCGCCGCGCCGTCTTTGAGCCGGCCGATCTCGGCGATTTTTCCATCTTTGACTCCGACGTCAGCGACGTAAGAAGGCAGTCCAGAACCGTCCACCACCCGTCCGCCGCGAACGATAAGATCATAGGCCATTGGCAACCTCCTTAATCCTGCTTTAAACCGTGGAAATTAGATTGATGATGAATAAGTCGATGGTACGATACGCCGAGACATGCCCGGCTGTCAAATATTGCGGTTTCAATTGCCTCTAAGATCGCCACTCCAGATGGGTAACGGGTGTGGCAAATTACTTGGAAAGCTCCGCCATGCAGTTGGCGTGCCTTTCCAAATTATCCCCATCGAATTATCCAACGCATACGGCCCTGAAGGTGCCGCCATCGAGACAGCCAACATTGAAGCGGGAAGCGAGCACGGTGGAATAGCGGAATACACTCTCGCCGCCGATTGAACAGTTGCAGTAGACAGCGTCGACCTCGCCGGTCGCTATGACTGCGAAGCGCACCCGCCCGCAGTGACAGCCGCCGAGGTGTCGAAACAAAGAGCCGTCGAGCAAACCGAACCTTAGTCAGACGCTTCCATTTGCTTGGTGTAGCTGCCCGATCTTGCCGCGCTATTACACTTGGCGCGGTGATAGAAGATTTTTTGTGCAGCCGGGACATTAGCCGCTTCGCCTTTCCATGCTTTGAGCGCCGGATCCTGGAGCGCCCGCGCGTAGGAAAACGCAACTTCCCAGGGATGCGGCCCCATTTTATTCATCGCGTTCAGATGCTCGGTTGCGCTCACCGCACTTTGCCCGCCGGACAAGAAAGCGATGCCGGGCACCGCGGCCGGCACCGCCCGCTTCAAGCAGCGAATCGTCCGTTCGGCGACTTCGGCAATACCAGCTTGGCGCGGATTATCTTTTCCCGATACCACCATGCTCGGCTTGAGCACCATGCCTTCCAAATGGACGCGCTGCTGCATCAGGCGCGAGAATGTAACCAGCAGGGTTTTTCCCGTGACTTCTTCGCAGCGTTCGATGGAGTGATTGCCGTCGAGCAGCACTTCGGGTTCGACAATCGGCACGATGCCGGCTTCTTGGCAGAGCGCCGCGTAGCGCGCCAAAGCATGGGCGTTTTCATCGAGACAGTTATAAGTGGGAGTGCCCTCGCCGATGCTGATCACGGCGCGCCATTTGGCGAACTTGGCGCCGAGCTCTCCGTATTCTTTTAGCCGACCGCGCAGCCCGTCCAACCCTTCTGTTACCACCTCGCCGGGATATTCCGGAATCGCCACGGGTCCCTTGTCGACCTTGATGCCGGGCATAATGCCCTTTTTGACCAGAAGCTGCGGGAAAGGAGTGCCGTCGTTTGCCGCCGTGCGGATCGTTTCGTCGAAAAGGATCACCCCGCTGATCGCTTCTTCGACTCCCTTGGTCGAGAAAAGCATGTCACGGTAGGCCCGCCGGTTGGTTTCGTTGGATTCGACCTTGATACTGTCGAAGCGCCGTTTGATCGTACCCATGCTTTCGTCGGCGGCGAGGATGCCCTTACCTTTGATCACCATCGCTTGGGCTATCGTTTCCAGTTCTTGTTTTGACATGGTATTCACTCCTCCTACTCGGTTCTGGTACCCAATTCATCTTACATTCTGCCTAACCCTAAGCAAGCCTCAGCCGCGCCGCGGTTGTCTCAAAGTGGACACTTTGATATTTTATCTCTGCAATGCTTGATTTATTGTTTCATTGGTTCATCAGCGCTGGAAGCTTGCTGATCGTAACGTTTCTTTTCCCCGGCATCGAAGTTCACGGCTTGGGGACCGCGCTGATCGCACCCATCGTCATCGGCTTCATCAACGCCACCATCGGCCTCGTGCTAAAAATTTTCACCTTGCCGCTCACCATACTCACGCTCGGCATCTTCTGGCTGGTCATCAACGCGCTGATGCTCCAGCTCGCCGCAGCCATCGTTCCCGGCTTTTTTGTCGGCGGATTTGCCTCGGCTTTTTTCGGCGCCATTGTGCTCAGCCTAGTCAACATGCTGCTGCGCTCGTTGGTTGACTAAACTCGCCGCTTATTTGGCCGGCAATCCAGTCGCTTCGGACCAATAACTGGAATCATAGAATCTTTCCGGCGGATCAAAGGGCGGTTTATAGACGCCCAACTCCTTGCGCAGTTCGATCACCGTCTTCAACGCTGCCGGATTAATTTTCGCCTTCGGCACCACCTTGCGACAGGCATCTTCAGCGGCTTTACGGCTTAACTTTTCTTTGTCCATCATCAACGCGATGGTTTCTTCATGGTTTTCCGGCATCAACAGCCAATCTGTGGATGCCGCCCAGGCGCGGATGAAACGGACGGCGATCTCGCGATGATTGAATAACCAAGAGCGCAACGTCCAACCGCAGGTCAGCGGCCAGCCCGGCACGTAGTTTTCAGAATTTGCCAGCAACACGCCGCCCGCTGCCAGCGCTTTATCCGAGGCCGGCGGTGTGAGCATCGCAGCGGCCACGCGCCGCTGCAAGAACGCCTCAAGACGCACCGGCGAGCTGCCGATGATCTCGATGTTGTACTCGGTGTCATCCATGCCGTGGGTGCGCAGAATTTTTTTCCGGATGAGATCGAGATTGGAATCCCCGGGATCGCCGGCCAATAATTTGCCGCGCAGTTTTTCGATCGAATCCACGCCAGGCTGCCCGATGAGATAAGCGCTCAAGCCCTCTTCGGCCTGCATGAAAAGCATGTAGTCGACACCGTCGGTGGTGGTCCGGGCGATCATCGTGTCCGCGCTGCTCAAAGTAAAATCCCATCGCCCCTCCGCCATGCCGCGGTTGTGATCAGGCGCGTAGGTAGTCTTGTGAAACCGCACTTCAAGATTTTCCTTAGCGAAAAAGCCCTTATATTCCGCCACCACGTGGGGCGTACGGCGCAGATAGCCGGTAACACTCAGTACGTCCATAAAAGCCTCCTGGTGCTATCCTTCTATCTATCTTCTCGCGCCGCCGTCCTCAAGCCCAAAAAGATTGGCTTCATGGCATAATCGAGTTAAGTATAAACCCTAAGTTATCACCGAAAATTCCGAGGAATTGACCATGAGTCTCAAAGACAAGGTTGCGCTCATCACCGGCGGCAGCAGAGGTATCGGCAAAGCGATTGCCATGGCCTACGCGCGCCAGGGGGCCAGGCTGGCGCTGTGCGCGCGCACGGCGGCCGAGCTCGAACACACCGTGACCGAGTTGCGCGGCTACGACGTCGAAGCAGCGGGTTGGAGCTGCGACGTTTCGCTCGAAGCACAAGTTAAGCAACTGGTCGACAACGTGCAAAAAAAATTCGACCGCATTGACGTTCTGGTCAACAATGCCGGCGTCATGACCCGCCCCGTGCCGATCACTGAATTGGAGATAAAAAAATGGGATTATACGGTAGCCGTCAACTTGCGCGGGCCGTTTTTAGTGACGCAGTCCGTGCTGCCGATCATGATCAAACAAAATAACGGCTCGATCATCAACGTTTCATCGATGATCGGCCGCGGTGCTTACGCCAATTTCATCGCCTACGCGACGTCCAAATGGGGCCTGGAAGGTTTCACTCAAACGCTCGCCTCTGAAGTCCGCTCTGACAATATCCGTGTCAATTCGGTAGACCCGGGCTACGTGGCCACCAAACTCACCGGCTATCACGGCAGCAAACCGGAATCGGTGACGGATGTTTTCGTTTATCTTGCCTCCGAAGAATCCACGGGAGTAACCGGGAAAATGCTCAGCTCCTCTGGATGGAAATCGCAGATCAGATAAATTCGACTCATGGGCTGTGCCTTATTTACCCGGGAGGCTCGCAAGATGGTTTACCCGATGTTGCTAACTCCAGATTGAGCAGCCTCCGACTGAGCCGTCATTGCAGCCCGAGCAGCTCCATAATCTTGAGCTGATCGAATCCGACCACCGATTTGCCGTCGGCAATCATTACCGGCGTGCTCTGAAAACCAAGATCGAGCAGTTCTTTTAGCGCTGCTTTATCGGCACGGACATTTTTCTCGACAAACTGAACGCCCTTTTGAGATAGAAACTCCACCTCTTTATGGCATGGCCCTCAGCCCGGTTGGGTGTAGACAATGACGGAATTTGCCATGGTTGGTCTCCTTAAAAAAGATCATTCCAAAGCCTTTTATAACATTAACGGGAACATTCCGGTACTGCATTTCTTACCGGTCTTCACGAGGACTATCATCGCGCCACCAACAGCTGGGACAAGTTGAAACTTAAGGGCATGGCGCGAGCGAGCGACCTTAATATCGAGGATCTTGCGGCCGCGCTCCGAGAGCAGAAACCGGGCGATGAGGTCGAGATCATCGTACTACGGGTCGGCAATCCTGTCGCTTTGAAGGCAAAGTTGCGCGCGCGGCTGAATCTCTACATCGGCCATACCTAATAACCGCAATAGCCGCCTCCGAGGCGACTTCCTGGAAATTTACTGGCCCTTTCGCTAAATTGAGAAATAGTGCTCGCAGGTAATACAGTGTTATGATAAGATGCCGAAAGTGGTGAAGGTTAAGGAGGTTAGCCGTCGATGATCAAGCTTTACACGTTTCCGCCCTCGACCAACTCGCGCAAGGTGCGGATCGCTCTATTGGAGAAAGGATTGGAGTTCGAACGGATTAACGTTGATCTTTCCAAAAGAGAACAAAAGAACCCTGAATATCTAAAAATTCATCCTTTCGGTCAGCTCCCCGCTCTGGATGACGAAGGTTTCATTGTCTACGATTCCACGGTCATCAACGAATATCTCGAAGACGAATATCCTTACCCGCCGCTTATGCCGAGCGATTCAGAGGGCCGAGCTCGGGCGCGTTTGTTGGAGGATTTTCGCGACACCCATTTCAATCCCTATTGCGTGCAAATTATGTACGAAGCGCGCAAGCCGGAGGGCGAGCGCGATGCCCAGCGTATCGATAACGCCAAGACCCAGATATCGGCGTGCTTCGACAGAATCGAGAGGGAGCTTCAAGGCAAAGAATATCTGGTCGGGTCCTTCAGCCTCGCCGATATTGCCTTCATGGCAAACCTCGATCTCTTGGAACGTCTCAGTATCCCGGTGGACGCGAACAAGCATAAACACACCACGGCCTGGATCGCCCGGCTTAAAGCCAGACCAAGTTACGCCGCTTCTGCAAGCTAGCTAGGCCGGATGCCCTGGAGTCTCGGCATTGCCTGGCTGGTCCACCTTTATACTGCCCTCGGCGCCGTTGTCGCCTTCATCACGGTTCTCTCGCTCGAAAAAGGAAATTTTCGCCAAGCGTTATTTTTGATGGCCTTGGCCGTCGTGATCGACGCCTCGGATGGCACGCTCGCGCGCGCCGCTCGGGTTAAGGAGTTAATCCCTTGGTTCGACGGCGATCTTCTCGATGAGCTCGTCGACTATTTCAACTATGTCATCGTTCCCTGTTTGTTTTTGCTTCGCGCTGACCTGCTGCCGCCGCACGATGCATGGTGGCTGGCGCCGTTGCCGCTGCTCGCCAGCGCCTACGGGTTTTGTCAAAAAAACGCCAAGACCGCCGACTATTTTTTTCTCGGTTTTCCTTCCTACTGGAACATCCTGGTTTTCTATCTTTACACCTTAAAGACGCCGCTCTGGGTGAATGCTTTTCTTGTCATCGGACTATCCGCATTGGTGTTCGTGCCGATCAAGTATATTTATCCGAGCCGGAGCCCGCGCTTTCGCAAGCCGACCAATCTTTTGGGCGCGCTTTGGGCGTTGGCGATTTTTTATGTCATCTACAGCTCGCCGGAATCGCCCGGGCCGCTGGTGTTTGCGACGCTGCTATTTCCAGTCTACTATACGGCGCTATCCCTCTGGCTAGAAATTCTCCGTATGACGGAAACATCTTAGCGAGGCTGACCATGTCAAAGTTCCTGCACAACCGCACCTTGCCCGCCGTCTATATTCCCCTGATCATTTGCCTGATTTTCGCTTTTCCGGCCGCACCGGCATTCGGTCAGTCCGGCTCTGGCGGGGCAATCCCTAAATACGTCTTTTTGTTTCTTTCCGACGGCGGCGGCATGGCCCATTTGGAAATCGCCCGTCGCTATCGCCAGTTCATCCAAAACGAAGGTTACGTCATCGTCGATAAGATCATTAAAGAAGGCAGCATTGGCGTGATGACCACTCATGCCGCGGACGCGCTTTCCACCGACTCTGCCGCGGCAGCTACTTCGCTAGCGGGCGGCTGCAAGGCCAACGTCGGCGCACTCGGCATATGCGCCGACGGGACCATCGCGGTCAGCGCCATGGAACTGGCGCGCCGGCGCGGCATGCGCCTCGCGCTGGTCACCAACTCGACCCTTTACGACGCCAGTCCCGCGGCCTTCGTTTGTCACGTGCCCAACCGCCGCGACTACGCGGCCATTGTCGATCGCTATCTCGAATTGGAACCGGACGTTCTGATGGGCGGCGGCAAGGATCAGTTTCTCCCGAAAAGCCGGCCCGGCAGCCATCGCAAGGACGAAACCGATGTGATGGCCGCGTTTGAAAGCAAGGGGTATCGTTTGGCTCAAAACAAGTCCGAGCTCGAAAAGATCTCCCCGGGCAAAGTTTTGGGATTGTTCGCCATGCGCGATATGAGCCTGGAGCTCGATCGCGACAAGTACGTCGAGCCCTCGGTTTACGATATGACGCGGGCGACGATTCGCCTTTTGCGCGAACGAAATCGGCGCGGCTTCTTCGCCTTCATCGAATCGGAAAGTATCGACACCGCGAGCCACCTCTCCGACATCGCGTCGGTGGTTCACGAGTACCGGGAGTTCGACCGCGCCGTTGGCCTTGCTTATGATTTTTACCGCAAATATCCGCGCGAGACCTTGATTCTCGTGACTTCCGACCATGAGACCGGCGGCCTTGGATTTACACTCGCATTGAAAAATCTCGACAACACCAAAAGCGGCAACCAAATAGCTGCGACCGATGACGATTTAAAAAAAATTCAATCGATAGATATTTCGTTGCAGAAGGCATCGCGAATCCTCGGGCGCAATCCGACACCGGCGGCGGTCGACAAACTGATGAAGGAGCACTTCCCAGGATTTACCCTCGCCGCGGAGTTCAAAGACGCGATCGTCGAGCGGCGGCCGATTTCCCGCACGCTTTTTATCGATCTCACCGCCCAGGCCCTTGGCGCCATGGTTGCGAACAATACCCAGGCTTATTGGCAAACCTCGACGCACACCAACCAGCCGGTGCTAGTGGCCGCCCTCGGCGTCGGCGCCGAGCTTTTTAGAGGCTATTACGACAACGCGGAATTCGGTAAAAAACTCAAAGCGCTGATGGAAGGGAAAGAAGCAGACTGAGAATTAGCGAGACCCATGTTGGTTATCCGAAATAATGTGGCAAAACAACCCGTCCCGTTCTGGAGGATGCTACAGTCGCAAACCGTAGCATCCTCCAGAGTTCTCGCCAAAAAATTATTTTGCCAAGGAACGCACGTAACTTAAAGCTTGTTTCTGTTCTTCTTTGCTAAGTTTAGCTGCAGGCATTTTCCCTGAGCCCTGGGCGATAACCTTCAAAAGCTCCCCGTCCGGCTTCTTGGCGATATCCTTCGAGGCAATATTCAAGCCCTTTCCCCCGAGAATTTTTGCCATAGCCGGGTTGCCTTTACCGTCTGCGCCGTGACAACCGATGCACGATTTTTCGTAGAGGGCCTTTCCCGCGTTAGTGTCCGCCCCGACCGCTGTGGAAACCCAACCGCCGACGATCCAGAGAGCAATGATAAGGGGCAGTATCTTGGTTTTCATATCTCGCTATTAATCCTTTCTGTTTTTAATATTATTAATACCTTACGAGTGTCGATATCGACCAGCACGTAATATTTTTCAAATCCTAGTGGGCGGCAAAATTATTTCGCCAGAGACCTCGCATAAGCCAAAACATCCTTTTGTTCTTGCTGGCTTAAGCCCTTGCCTGAAGCAGGCATTTTACCCGCTCCTTGGGCGATGACCTTGAGAAGCTCTTGGTCTTTTTTGGCCTTGGTATCTTTCCCGACGATGTTCAGTCCCTTCTCACCCAGCGCCTTGATCATGGCCGGATTCCCTTTACCGTCTGCGCCATGGCAGGACACACAAAGCTTATCATAGGTCGCTTTGCCCGGCTTGGCATCGGCCGACCATGCGCAAGGACTGTTCCACGCTGTCATTAGAACTATACCCGCCAAAATACCCAACCCTCTACTGAATTGCGTCATTTATTCGCCTCCTTCCGAACGGTTTTTTCTTAAAAACGCTAATCTCCAACCCATTAGACGATCACACGGCCATTTTCTTTCAATCATGACGCCTTCGCAGCCTGACGAAACAAGTGGCAATCGCGGCACATCCCCTCAGAGTAATGGTTCGACTTATCGGGATGGCAGCTGTAGCAAACCTCTCTTTTGTTCACCGCCCACTGATGCGGAAGGTGACACAGCGTGCAGTCGGTTTGGGCGTGAGTCGGTTTTAGATGAAGTTCCGCGCGATTGGGATGGCACGCGATACAGGGCGTAATTGGCTTGACCTCTTGTTCCTTCAGATGGCATGTAGCACAGGGCAGCGCTGCCATGGGAGCTCCCGCCGGATGTGTATGGCAAGTCGTGCAATCCGGCGACAGCCCTCTGCCGCGCCAGTGGCATTGATTACAGGAGAGTTGCGCGTGTTTTCCCAACAACGGCCAGGGGTGTTTGAACGTTTCGGCCGCTGCGACCTCGGTGGGTTTTGGCAGCGCGCTTTCTTGGCCGATGATTGTATGGCAGAGCTGACAATCTTTACGCAGCACCTTGCCCTCCCGGCTGACATGGTTGCCCTCGTGGCAGCGAAAGCAACCCGGGTAGAGCGTGTGTCCAATGTTGTCGGGATGGGTGCGCCAATCGACTTTCATTTCAGGAAAAATATTGGTCTGGTAAATCTTCTGCACTTCCCCAATCGCCTTCTTGATGGCATCGCGCCGCTCTTGATAAACTTTTGGATACTGCTTCAAGTAGAAAGTATCAAGCGATGTCGCGATGCCTTCTCTGGCCGCCTCTTTGCTCGCGTAGCTTTGGCTCAAAACGCGCACTGCCTCTCTCTTGATGTAGGGCAAGGTCGAATCGATGAGACTGGTGAAAAGCGCCAAATCCACAGCGCCGTCCGGGTCGCGAAAAATATGGCTCGGGCGGTTGTGGCAATCGATGCAATCCATCCTGCGGATATCGAGCTTCTTAAGCTCCTCGGCGGTAAGTGAAACCGTGCGATCGAAGTATTCGGTGACTCTCCCTTGCTTGTCCTTGATTCTGACCCAGGGAATTTTTTGCCGCTGCGGATCGCTGGCTCCGTACCACACTTCGTTGCCGATGTTCATGTGCCAGTGGATGCCCGCAGTGATGCCCGTGGTCGGACTGCCGCCGCCGGTGCGAAGCAAGCTTCTGATTTGACGCACGCTGTTTTTCTCGTCGTGGCCAAACCGAGTAATGATCTTTAACTGGGCGCCAAAAAATTTTTCCGGCCAATGGCACTGTTCGCAAGTTTCTTGCGCCGGGCGCAGACTATGCACGGGAGTGGGGATTGGTCGGGGAAATTTGTGAAACAAGACCGAATAGATCTGATAGACTCCAGACAGCTTCGACCGCACGTACCAGCCCGCTCCCGATCCGACATGACATTCGGCGCAGGTCACTCGGGCGTGCGGCGAATCTTGATAAGCGGTGTACTCGGGCTCCATCACGGAGTGACAAAGTTCTCCGCAAAAGGTCACCGACTCGGTAAAATGATAGGCTTGATAGCTGACCGTGGAGATCAACCCCATCAGGAAAATGGACGAAACCACGACGAACAAAAAAATCCCGCGAGTTTTGCCATTGTTCAAATCGATAACCGCGTAGCGGGGGAGATCTCCGAATCTGACGCGGCGTCGCCGCTCCAAATAAACACCCGCCGGAACAAGGATCACTCCCGCAAGCAAGAGCACAGGATAAATCATGTAGGTAAAGATGCCGAGGTAGGGATTGGATCTTCCGCTGATCGCCTCGATCAGAAACAAGAACAGAATAGAGACACCGCTCAGAATGACTAAGCCGGCGCCCACCAGGCTCAACGGGTGACGGAGTAAGTTACGCATGTTCTAGATTTACGAGCTTTATATTCCTCAAAGACTTAGATCCATTTTAAGCAAAAACTGTGTCAATTTTCCTCTGTCGTGCGCTCGGGACGCGATTTGTTTTCCGCGTCGCTCCCCGCGGTGTCCGCTTCAGCCATTCGTTCGCGGGCACGGGTGGCGGGCGTACGGCCATGCCACCAACTGGCATCCATGGGGTAGACCTCCGGGTCAAAAATGACCCAATAAAAATGCCAGACTAAAATAGCCAGAGTGGCGAGCACCGCTTCGTAAAAGTGAATGGCGGTCGCGACATCGCTGATCCATTTTGGCAAAAAACTCAGGGCAAAATTCTCAAACCAAAGGAGAAGGCCGGTCGCGGTCATTAAGAGCATGCCCCACATCAGAGCCCAGTATTCGAGCTTTTCGATATAGCTAAATTTTCCGAACCGCGGCCTAACGCGATCTAAACCCAGATTGTAACGTTGCAGGCGAAAAAAATCACCAAAGTCTTTTCGCCGGAACTTTAACCCGCGCAGCTTCGCCCGCACAGACGGACTGATCACCAATTGACCAAGATGCCAGAGCAGTGAGCCAATAAGCACCACCGCGGCAATTCGGTGAAGCATGCCGCGCAGCCCGAGCTGCGCTTCCCACGCGAGCAGCGGAGCCGCCCACCATCCCTCGGGGTATTTCAGTGCAAACCCCGTATAAACCAGCATGAAGAAGCTCACCATGACCAAGCCATGCTGCCAGCGCAGGTCCTTGCTCATCCTTTCCGGGACATTCACTGGGCCTTCAATAGGTAAGCGTTCGGTTCGTGCTTTACGCAAAAAATCGATTGAATTATGGAGAACCATAAAGCCGATAGTGACGAAAATAACCCAGAGGTAGATCAGTCGGATCCAATACACGGCCGGCGAACTGACGGCTGAGGCCACAACATGAACCGGCCCTAATGAAAATCGTGTTCCAGCTCCTGGATGACACTGCCCGCAAGTCTTGGGAAGATTGGCTTTGTTCACATGAGAGCGTGGATCGGTGGAAGGAAGAATATCGTGCACACCGTGGCAGCTCGAGCAGTTAGCAGCCGTCACCTGGCCTGTGCGCAGCGCCAGGCCGTGAAAGCTCTCCTCAAAAGCCGGCACCTTATCCAGCGGCAGTCCGTATTTCTCACTCAAGCGGGCGCTGCCATGGCACCGCCCGCAGGTCTCACCGGAAACGTTCGCCGCAGAGACCGGTGAGTCCGGTTCATTTCGCTTGAGGATGCGATGTTCACCATGGCAATCGGTGCACACCGGCGCGTCGCGCACGCCGCGCGCCACTGCTTCACCGTGGATGCTTTTGCTATAAGTGGCGAAAATCTCGGAATGGCATTTCCCGCAGGTTTCGGGAACTCTGCTGCGCCAAATCTGCGACGCTGGATCGCCGGCGGGAAGTATGGCGTGCGCCCCGTGACAATCCGTGCAGACTGCGCCGGACTTGTCGGCCGCGACAGCGCGCGCGTGCACGCTCTGCAAATACGCCTCGACGGGCCGGACCAGCGGAATGTGGAATTTCTTTGTCAACTCCACGTTGGCGTGACAAACTGCGCAAGTCTTGGCGATGTTTTTGGGATGCACGGGGGAGCTCGGCTCGGAGCGGGAGACGAGCTTGTGGATATCGCCGTGACAGCTCGTGCATGTTGGCGGCTCTTTAAAACCCTGGTTGCGCGCCTTCGCGTGAATGCTTTCCCTATACGCCTTCACGCTCGCAGCATGGCAGCTATCGCATTGTACCGGCTTCAGTTCGGACTTGTGCGGCACCTGCGAAATATCGCGGTGGCAAGTCGTACACTCAAAGGCCCCATGAATGGATCGGTCGAAGGTCTCCTGATTGACTTGAAGCGAAATATTTTTGCCGTCGCGGCTCTTTTGCAAACCCGGCACGCTGTGGCAGCCGAGACAAACCTCCTTTGTCACCGGCTGCGCCCATAACAACGGGACGTATAGGAGGGAGATCAGGAAAACCAAAAAACAAAGACAGAGGCGATCTTTGGTTTCACCGACCATTAGAAAAAGTACTCAATTAAACGTTGCCGCGGTCTTCCCGGTCGTACCGCCGGCTTGAGGCCTATGCCGCGGATCCACGACCCGGTTTACGTCGTTGGGATCATTTCGTAGCGCTCATAGTGTAACCAAGATAGGTCAAAACGATCGAGTAAACAATCAGCAACAAGCCGAACGCCGTGGCTAAACGGCCTGCTGACTTGCCGATTAGCGCGCCGCGCTCAAGAAAAGGCATGCCGACGAGTATGAGACCGATCACTCCAAAGCCGACGACGCCGAGCAGGTCGCCCTCGATTCCGAGAATATGACCCGGCAGCAGCTTTAGAGTCTGAAACATCGCCATGAAATACCACTCGGGTTTGATGCCGATGGGCGCGGGCTGAAAGGGATCCGCCTTCTTGCCCAACTCGGCCGGATAATAGGCGGCCAGAGCCGCGAGCAATCCAAGGACGCAGAGCCAACCGACTAGATCGCGTAAGAAAAAATTCGGGAAAAACGGCATAGTTTTTTTCTCGCCGCCATTTCGATCAACGCTCGCCGGCCGGCTCATGCCGTGCTTTTGCACCATAAAAAGATGTAGTCCGAGGACGACCGTAACGATCGCCGGCAAGATCGCCACGTGGATGCCATAGAAGCGCGTCAGCGTCGCGCCGGTGACATCATTGCCGCCGCGCAGCAACCGGCGCAGAAATGGGCCTACCAGAGGCAAAACCCCGGGGATTTCGGTGCCGACGCGGGTGGCGAAATAGGCCAGCTCATTCCAGGGCAATAGATATCCGGTAAATCCAAACCCGAGACTGAGACCGAGGAGTCCACCGCCCGAAAGCCAGGTTAATTCGCGCGGACGCCTGTAGGCATGGAGCAGCAAAGCGCTGAACAGATGAATAAACATGGCCAAGATCATCAGGTTGGCCGACCACGAGTGAATCGATCTGACCAGCCAACCGAATTGGACTTCGGTCATGATAAACTGAATGGATTCGAAAGCCTCGCCCGCGCTGGGTCGATAGTAGAGCAAAAGAAGAATACCCGTGGTGACCTGGATCATAAACAGAAACAACGTCATGCCGCCGAAGTAATACCAAAAAGTGTGACGATGCAGCGGCACCTGTTTTTTTTTGGCGAGTTTGGCAAAATCGCTAATCCCGATCCGTTCATCGAGCCAGAGCCAGAATTTTCCGTGCTTTACACCGGGAGCGTCCATTGCGCGCTTATACCCTCCTGCTCACGATGATCTGATCGCCGCGCACGTTCACCGTGTACTCGTCCAGAGGTTTTGGCGGAGGTCCCTCGACATTCTTTCCGCTCAAGTCGAAATGGCCATTATGGCAGGCGCACCAAATCTGGCTGAGGTCCGGACGATATTGCACGATACAGGCGAGGTGAGTACAGACCGCGGTAAACGCCTTGAGCTCATCGTTGGGGGTCCTGATCAAGATTGCCGGTTGGCTGCCAAAGCGGAAGATCTGCCCGCTGTTGGCCTTTATTTCTTGTGGCTTGAGCGAGAGCGTCACCGAATGCGCGGTCGATTCTGCAACTTGGGGCGGAATCAAATAACGGCTCAGAGGATAAGTCACCGCAACAAAAAATGCTCCGGCTGTGGTACCCAGGAACCAGTTGAGAAACCTTCTCCGCCCGTTATCAACCGTCGCCGATATTTCCGAGTGCTCCATTATTGGTGATTCCCATTTGACCTGTTTGGTTTACTTTCCATTTGACGGATCTTGAAGATCAAGCCGACAACTAGCCCCAAGATGATGATCGCCGAGACCGCCAAACCTTTGCGCCGGTAGCCCAATTCATCGAGCGCCTTCAGACCTTTCCGGTAGACGGAATCGCTGATTTTGAGCCCGGGCTGGACTTCTTTATTGAAAATCGCCAGGTCGAACCCGTGAATCGCGGCGCGCGATTTGATCAGCGCGGTCTTGGCATCGTTGAGTTCGAATAGCGGCTGGCTCACTTCCATGCCTGCATGTTCTGCCTGGTTAAGTACCGCGAGCGACCTTTGGTAACTGAGATTCAATCGCTCAATGGACGCGAACATGCGCGCCGCCAGCAACCCGCCCGTGGAAGTCGGCGAATGACAAGCCCCACAGATCGACTTGTCGCCGGTGCCCAACATTGCATCGCTGGTCTTAAGAATGGCGTGGTTGCTGTGACAGGTCGCGCAGCCGGGAGTACCCATTTGCACGAAAATTTTACTGTGCGGGCTTTTATTGAACAATTCAAAATTAATTACGTGACACTGGCCGCAAACGTTCACCACCGAAGATATGCCCGGGGGTGCCGCACCGTGATTGCCATGACAGTCATTGCAGGTTGGCGCCGAAAGGTCCCCTTTGCTCGTCATGATGTTCCAGTGAACGCTTTTTTTATACTGCTCGACCTGGTCGGTGGGGATCTTGTAGGGCGCCATGTACTCTTTGTTGGCATGACATGATCCGCAAGTGTCAGCAACCCGCAGCGGATAGACGGATGAACGAGAATCATTGGGCGGCCTGATCGAATGCGGGATGTGGCAACTGGCACAGGTCGCCACTTTCTGATCTTTATGTTCTCTGAGCCTCCTGCCGTGAACCGACGTGTAGTATTCGGCGACCTGATCCACACGAAGGGACGGATTGTATTTTTTCATGAAATTTGGGTCGGAATGGCATCGTCCACACACTTCGATGACCTGTGTCCGCGTCGGTTTTCCGATATAGCCCTTTTTCCGGTCCATCGCTTCCATACCGCCAACCGTGCCATCGCCGCCGTGACAGGCGACACAGCCGAAGCCTTTCGCCGCATGGATGTCTGTTTTATAAAGCTCGGCGGGCTTGGTCAGACGGTCCACGCCCATCGCCAAGTGGCAAACCGCGCAGCTCTCGGACTGCGGCTGGGCATCGACCCATTCCGGCCATGCCCAAACTAAGAGAAGCACAAAAGCGGGGACACCCAGACGAGAGAAAATTTTCATCGATGGCGCCGGCTAAGCGTTTGGAGAAAACTTACGACCTGCGCCATTTCATCGCCTTTAAGGATGGGCCAGGACAGAGTTTCGTCACGCATTTTTTGCTCCATGGCGGCGCCATGGTTCCACATCGCCGCAACCACGTTCGCCGGCTCGTTTAAACCTCGGCTCTTTGCAAAATCCGGTGCTACTCGTCCGCCTTTTCCGCTGATGGAATGACACTCGAGACAACCTTTGGCTTTGACGAGTTGTTCACCGCGGTGCGGGTCTCCCGGTGCGGCGAAGTAGTCCACCGAGTACAAATAACCAACGATAGCCGCCAATTCGTCCGCTTGCAGCGGCGGAACGGTCACGGCGCGCCGCCGCATCTCACGCATCATAACCGGGCCCTTGTTCCACATCGCCGCGGCAAATTCGAAGAGACTGGGATAAATCTTCTTCCCGGCAAGCGCGGGTGCCACCGGCCCACCGCCTCCGTTGACCCCGTGGCAATTGACACAACCCCGAGACGCGAACAGTCGCTCTCCGTCCTCGACGCGCCCTGGCAGCACCTGTGTCGGCTCATCGCCCCTCCGCCGAGACACCGATTTGACGTAAGCGATCAAATTTCTGAGTTCACTGCCGCTAAAATGCGGTCGCTTGACGCCGCGTGCTTGCATGGCCTCGGCCATCGCCGGACCATGATTCCACATGGTGGCAGCGAAAAAAATCGGCCCAAACTGGACGACCGAATCAAGGCTAGGTCCGAACACGCCGCCCACCCTCTCGATTTGATGACAAACTACGCATTGCTTGTCGAAGAATATTTTCTTTCCGGCCTTTGCATCGCCAACCGGTTCAAAATAATTAACCGTGTCGAGAAATGCAATCAAATCGCCGGTCTCGCGCGGACTCAATTGCGGCGGCGGTTTTTTTAGTTTGCGCATTTGCGCCGCCATTTGTGGGATATGGTTCCACATCGCGCTCGCCAGATCATAAAAAGTGCGCCCTTTGGCGACGCGCCCGAGGTCGGCGGCGACCTTGCCCCCGACGCCGTTCACCGCATGACACCCGGAACAGCCCTTGGCGCCGAAGACCCGAGAGCCGGCAAGCGGATCCTGGGTAGAGCCTGCGAAGGGTTGCCCCTGAGCCGGTGCCGAAAAAAAACATACACTGATGAGTCCCAGGGCCAGGATCGCCATTCTTTTTTCAATTGGCTTCATGGCTCTTTCCCCTTTCCTCGGCGAGCGCCGCGCCGCCCGGCGCGGCAAATTTCGGCGCCGCGATCTCTCGCTCGATTCCAGCAAGATACTTTTTCACGCCAAAGGACTTCCTTTGTTCGCGTGGTAGGGGTCCAGCGCGCTTATTTCCCCGCGCGCAACGAAATAATATACGCCATCAGGTCGGCCATCTCTCCGCCTCTGAAGACCGGCCATTCGACGAACTGCTTGAGCATTTCTTCTTCCATCGTGCTCGCGTGATTCCACATCTCGGTGACCACTTCCAGTTGGGTCTTTTGTTTATCACTCTTTGTGAAATCCGGGCCCCGTGGCGTGCCCTTGTCCGGCGATCCATGGCAATTACCGCAACGCTTCTCTTGAAACACGATGCGCCCGCGGGCGGCAACGCCGGGCGGATCGATAAACTGCAGGAAGTAAAGATAACCGATGATGTCCGACATTTCCTCGGTCGTGAGCGACGGCGCCGCGATGCCGCGCCGCTCCATGTCGGCCCACATCTTCGGCCCATGGTTCCACATGGCGCCGGCGATCGTCATGAGGCTACCTTTAATGAGCCTGGTGCGAAGATTCGCGCGTTTTTGCTCCCCTTGTGAACTGACCGAATGACACTCAACGCACCGTTTTTCCGCAAACAACTTTTCCCCGCGCCGCGGGCTTCCCGGTGGTGTGTAGATGCGCTCCAGACCGCCGCTAGTGCTGCGAATGTAGGCCAGCAAATCGGCGATGTCGTTCTTCTCAAAAACCGGCCGGGAAACCCGCAGCGCTTCCATGGTCCGGGCCATGGCCTTGCCGTGATTCCAAAGGCCCGCCGTCAAAAAAATCGGCGACGCAAAACGGCCGTACTTATCGAGGCTCGGGCCGTACTGACCTCCCCTGCCTCCCAAGGAATGACATTGCTGGCAACCCTTATCACGAAAAATTCGAGCGCCGTTGGCTACGTCGCCCGGAGGGTCCAATGACCCGATGTAATATAAAAACGAGAGCAGACTCGCCATTTCCGGCGCTTTGAACACGGGGCGTGCAGCGTGCCGCGCTTCAATCACACGGGCCATTCCTGGCGAGTGATTCCACATCACACCGGCAATATCGAGCAACGAACGTTTCAAGATGCCTTGACCAAGTTCGGGACCGCCGACACCGCCGACACCGTTGATCGCGTGGCAACGTAAACAACCCTTATCGGTAAACAGTTGACTCCCCTCAAGCGGATTCCCCGGCAAAATCGCTGATCCCGTGTCGGCCGCCTCGACCAGCGCACGCGGTTCGCGCACCGATACGAACAACACTGTCAAGGCGATGAAGAAAAGACTAATCTTCACGCTTCCTCCCGTGCAATGCCACTCCCCAAAAAACGTAAAATACCACGCCGATAAACACGAGAAAAATCGGTATCGCTACGATCGATATTCCCACAGACGCTTGAATGAAATCGTCCAGGCGCCAAGAAGCGACGATCAGATGAATGATCCAGACAATGATTCCGCCGACGAGCAGGAAAGCGCCCCCCAACCAGATCCATTGCAACGTTCTAATCAGCCGTTCTGACACTGCAGGCGGACGTTCCATGGTGCTCCTTGGCAAGCCTTTCAGGTTCTTTCCTCGACCTCGCCGGGAAGGTAGCTTAGAATTCTTTCCTCGACCTCGCTCACGCTCTTTTCGCGCCCTTCGCGAATTTCCCAGATCGATATGATCGGAAAAAACTTGGTGAATAAAAGATAAAAAAGCGCGAATAGACCGAAACTGCCGGCAGTTTCGCCCCACTCCACCCATGTGGGCCAATAGACTCCCTCCGGAAAAGGCAGCCTAGGAAAAGATAGTGTGGGAATCACGATGATAAAGCGCTCAAGCCACATCCCAACGATGATCGCCAGCGAAGCGATCAGAACTTTGCCCACGGTGTGCTGCTTCAAGCTTACCAGGCAGATAAGCGGAACCACCAAATTGCACAACACCATCGTCCAGAAAAACGGCCAGAAAGGTCCGCTGAACTTGGCCCAAAAAACTTTCAGCTCCTCCGGTTCCGCGCCGTAATAGCCGGTGAGATATTCAGCGAAGGTGAAATAAAACCACAGCAGCGCCATGATCAGCAAAAGCTGTCCCAGGTAGCGGAAGTGGATAGGTTTGAGATAATATTGCAATCCGTAAGCCTTGCGAAATATAATCATCGTCACGATCAGGCCGGCAATGCCGGAGAAAATCGCGCCGACAACGAAGTAGGGCCCGAAAATGGTCGAGTGCCACGCCGGCTGCAGCGTCATCGAGAAAACGAACGACACCACCGAGTGAACCGAGATGGCGATGGGAATGACTAAGACCGCCATAACGGCGATGGCGCGGTTGAGAACTCGATGCTGCTGCTCAGTCCCAGTCCAGCCCAGTGCCAAGACGCTGTAGAGCAACTTCCGCTTGCCGAGGCGATCGCGCAGAATGGCGATGTCGGGAATCATCGGCAGGTAAAGATACGTCAGACTCGCGGTGAGATACGCGCTGATGCTGGTGGCGTCCCACAAGAGCGGCGACTGATAACGGCCGTGGCGCAAGACATTCATGATGCGATCGGGCCGGCCCAAGTCGACCAGGATTTGGGCGGCGCCGATGAAGATCACCATGCAAGTGATCACTTCCGCCATGCGCGTGATCGGGCGACGCCATTCCGCTTTCGACAAGCGCAGAATCGCGGATATAAGCGTGCCGGCGTGACTGATGCCGATGAAAAAGACGAAATTGGTTACATAAAAACCCCAGCTGACCGGCTGGGCCATGCCGGTGACACCCAACCCCTGCGTAAATTGTACCGCGTAGGCGATCGCGCCCCACAAAATCAAAGCGCTCAAGCAAGCCACGGCCCAGTAGAACCCGCGCCCGGTGTACTCGATCGGCGCGAACAAGATATCTTCGTGCGCATCGCGGATCTCAGCCACCGCCTTCACCCTCCGTCAGATAAATCACCTTGGGCTTGGTGCCCAACTCTTCTTGAAGTTTAAACGCCCGCGGGCTGCGCGCCAGTTGCGCGACCTCGCTCGCGGGATCGGCCAGGTCGCCGAAGACAATTGCCTTGGCAGGACACGCTTCCGCGCAGGCAGGGACGTACTCGGTTGGATCGAATTCCCGTTTTTCGGCCAGCGCCCGCTCGCGCGCCTTTTGCAAGCGGTGGTGGCAGAACGTGCACTTCTCGACGACGCCTTTCGGGCGCACGGAAACATCCGGATTTTGTCCGGGCGCTTCCTTTTGGTAGCTATACCAATTGAAATACTTGGCGTTGTATGGACAGGCGGCCATGCAAAATCGGCAGCCGATACAACGGGCGTAAATCTGCGCGACGATGCCCTCGGGATTTCGGTAGGTGGCATAAACCGGACAGACCTTCGTGCAAGGAGGATCGTCGCACTGGAGACAGGGCCGTGGAATGAATCGCATCTTTTCGCCCTGGTGCTCATCATCGGTTTCCGTCAGCACTTGCATCCAGCTGATCACCCGGCCGCGCTTTGACTCGTCGGCACCGACCGCGGGAACGTTGTTCTCGGCCTTGCAGGCGATCACGCAGGCCTGGCATCCGGTGCAACGATCAAGATCAATCACCATACCCCACAGTGCCACTTACGCCCTCCTCAATTTTACTTGCGTGTTGTTGAGCACGCCGAAGCCCCTTAAAATATCGGTCTCGTTCTCGATTAAATCGTTAGGGTTTGGCCCTTCGCCGCCGAACAATGGAATATGGACAATATCTGGAACAGTGCCGGAGTATAATTTGGCGCGCAGTTTTATTCGGCCCTTTGCCGATTCGACCCACACCCAATCGTTCTGTTTGACACCTAGTGCCGCGGCCGTTTGGGGATGGATCTCCACCCAACCTTCCCAGGAAGCCCGGAGGTGCACGGCTGGCTGTTCCAGCAGCCAAGGTTGGTTCTTGCCGCCGCCCATGGGCCGGCTCATCAGCCGGTAAGTATTGAGTCGAAGCGGAAACGACTCCGTTTTCTTGGCGCTCCGAATCGCCACCGCCGGCAGGTAAACTAAGTCCTCCGATTTGTCGGCGCCAAATTTCGCGAGCAGAGATTTGCGCGCATCTTGCGTCGGTGCGCGCTTGTCGAGCCATTGCTTGAGTCGCATGGAGTAAAATTCGAATTTCCCTGACGGTGTTTGCAGCAAAGCACCGCGACTCACCGGCAGGTTGCTCGGATCCCACCACGCTCCCCGCTGCAGCAAGGCATTCCAGAAAGCATTGTAGTCCTGGAATTCGGGCAGCCAGTAGCCCTGCCGCTCCAGGATCTTGCGGAGCGCTTCCTGGGAATTGACGGAAACGACGTAGCCTCGGCCGGCCTTGAAGAGCCCTTCCGCGCCTGCGTGGAGCAGTTCTTCAAAATTTTTCCACGGGAAATTTTTCGCCACCGTACCGCCGAGGGACTGCGCCAGCTGCAGGATCACGTCGGCGGTATTGCGCGACTGGTGCAGCGGCTTAGACGCAGGACGCGCGACGCTGAAACAAGTAAAGCCCGCCAGATGGTTGACCTGATCGTCTTGCCACCGCTCAAGGTAAGTCTGGTCGGGCAAAATAAGGTCCGCCATGGCGCTCGATTCGTCAAGGAAAGGTGTGAAGCTGACGATGAAAGGGATCTTCTTAAACGCCGCGGCGAATGCTTCCTTTGCCGGATGATTGGCGAGCGGGTTGGTGGCGAACAAGAATAAAGCGTTGACCGGGTAGGGCTTTCCACTCAAGATCCGTTGCGGCAAAAGCTGCGGCGCATCGTCAACCATAAAATAGTTTTTCTCGCCGGCGCCGTCGACCCGCGTCTGCGCCGCGCCTTGCCGCGCCGCCGCGTCGAGATCGAGCGCCGGTAACGGCATCAACGGAAGTTCGCCTTGAGACCGTAATCCGCCTGTGACGCCGATGTTTCCGGCCAGGGCATTCAAGCTATGAATCGCCATGCGGGTGTAGATGTCATCGGAGCCGTAAGCCGGGCCGCGCTCGCCGATAACGATGGCGGGTTTGTTGGTCGCGAGACCGCGCGCAATTTCCAAGATGCTTTTCACCGGCACGCCGGTGGCAGCGGAGACCGTGAACAGGCCGTAATCCCTCAAGACGAGATTTTTAAAACCGAGATGCTGCTGTCCCTTGGGGTCGACCCAGTCTTCGAAGCCGAAAGTGGATCGCTCGACGAATTTTTCGTCATAAAGCCCTTCGCGGATCAAGGCATTGGCGATGCCGAGGGCCAAGATTCCATCGGTTCCGGGGATGATGGGAATCCACCGATCGGCCTTGATTGCCGTCGGCGAACGGCGCGGGTCGACCTGAACGAGCAAACCTCGTGGCCGATCGCCACTGCGGCGCAAGCGCGCGAACGCCTGTGATGCATGAACCGGCCCGACCCATGATTCCAGCAAGCTCGCGCCAAAGGAGAGGATGAACTGGGACTCCGCTAAATCGTAGGCGAGCGGCGTCGTCACTCCTTGCATGAGTTGATGCGCCAGCGCCGGCTTTTCCGGCGCAAAACAACGCAAGCGAATATAATTGGGCGTGCCGTAGGCTCGCGCGAATCGGTTCCACAACTGATCGCGGTAACCGCGGTACTGCCCACCGAGGATCGCCACCGTGTGTGACAGTGCTTTCGCTCTGAGATCGGTCATACGCGCCGTGACCATGGACAAGGCCTCGTCCCAGCCAATGGAGCGGAATCGGCCCCGCTCACCGGCACGAACCAGCGGACCCTTGATACGATTGGGGTCGTAAAGAAGTTCCAGCCCGCCGAACGCTTTAGGACAGACCGAACCGCGATTGATCGGATGAAACGGGTTTCCCGAGATTCCGCCAACTTCCCCGTCGAGCGTGCGCGCCAGCAAGCCGCAGCCACCCGGGCACTGCTGGCAGATCGTCGGAACCACAACCTCCTCCGGCCTCGCCCACCGCTGCACGTCACCGGCGACCTGATCGACGGCAGAGAGCCGGTTTTGCATCAGAGCCGCCGCGCCCGCAGCACCGGTCAGGGTTTGAATGAATCGTCGTCGAGTAAAACGCATCGCACGCCTCACCTATGGCAAGTGACACAATCGTTAACTAAGCGCTGTCGCGAAACGGCGCTCGGATGCAAAGCACCGACCTTGGCACTGGCAAATGATTTAGTCTGCGTATGACAATCTATGCAATCCGCCATTTTGAGACTTTTAAGCGGACGGGGCGGAGGACGATCGAGGGTTTCCATGGGGCCGTGGCATGATTGGCAAGCGAGCTTGGCGACCGATACATGGACTCGATGCGAGAAAAATACATGCGAGGGTAAGCGCCATACCCGTCGCCAAGGGATTTCTTGTCCCTTTTCACCAAAGGCCTTGAGCTTACGAATCTCCGGGCTTTTGGAATCCCCGCCGGCGTGGCAGGCAAGACATAACGCCGTGGGCGGCCGCCCGGCGACAAGATCCTTTTCGGCGCGCTGATGGCAACCCGTGCATGGAATTTTTTGCGCGATATGTGTTTTATGGGGAAACTCGATGGGCTGCTTAACGGCTGGCGCGCCCCAATCGGCTCCGTAACCGAAGGCCAACGCGACCAAGACAATTCCAAGGATTATGATTACTCGTTTCACCCGCAATCGTGCAGCCATTAACCCGCTACTACGCTCCTTGATCACACCGGCGATTTTAGAATCGATTACCGCAAGCTGTGTGCCAGGAGTCTTAGCTGGGAGATTCGTCACGAAACGGCGATTATTTCCTGGAGATAAGAAATAATCTTAAAAACAGTCGCAGGTTTTGGAACCGCAAAAGAAAAAAACCGGTGCTAGTGAGGGCTTAAGAGAGAATCGCCGATATTGCGTCTGAGAGAAACCCGCATCTCTCCGGCGAACCGCTGGACAGATGCGGGTAAAGAAACTCGCAGGTTATTTAGCCGGCTTGTAAGGAGGATTGGCGATGCTACGAATATAGGCGACGACGTCCCAGATCTCTTGGTCGGTCAGCTTCTTTTTCGACGCCGGCATGAACGGCGCTTTTTTCATCGCCGCGCCGCCGTTTTTGATGATGTCAAACAAATACTTGTCGCTCAGCGCGTTCATCACTTTGCCGTTAGTGTGATCCTGCGGTTTGGGATTCAAAGCGGCGGCGGCCGGTCCGTCGCCCTTGCCGGTAGCACCGTGACAGCCGACACAATTGGCATCGTATTTGACTTTCCCGGCTTTAGCGTCGCCCTTCGTCTGAGCGAACGCCATACCTGAAAAAAGTGATACCACAAGCAAAGCCCAGGAAATTTTCCGGCTCATTACCTAAGTCTCCCTTTTTGACCGTTTAGACGAATGCACTGCAGTTTTATTCGAACTCCCCCCATACTGGATTTAACCATCAAGATTCAACTACTCGCCAGTACCTAGACAGTAACTAGAACTTGAACTTCAGCCCGATCATACCGACATGAGCCGTGTACGACCCTTTGAACTGATCACCGAGATAGATCGAGCGCAGTTGGCCTGAGTTCGTATCGAGATCTCCCATCCAGAGCTTCATGATGTCGACTCCGTAGTCTTTACTGTCAAAGCGATTGAAGTAATAGCCGACTTGCAGGGCAACATTTTTGTGTATCTGATATTCGAGCCGGGCAAGCAACTCATGCCAGGAGTTGCTGTTATTGGGCCAGTTCGGGTCCTCGTTCGTGTTGTGGTTGGTGATTTGGCTCACGCCCCGTGAGAATCCATACTGGATCCGAAATCCCAGAACGTTTTTGATGAGATCCACATCGCTGCCCAGGCTAAATGTATTGACGACATCTTTGCCACGGCTGTGACTGGGGTCGTCATCATACTTCTGGTTCCAGCTAGACCAGTCGAAATTGTAATCGGCGAAGAACTTAAGCCATTCTAGCGGAGCATAAACAGCACCTATAGAGGGGGAGTAGTTCTGATCGTTGTGTAGGCGGCGGTCGACTTCAGGATAGTTATTGCTGAGGTAATCAAATCCAGCGTGGAAGCCGAGAGTCTCCCAGGGGCTGACGTCGGCGAACAGGCTGACTTTGTCCTGATTGCGTTTCGTCAGAAAGAACATCTGGCTACGGTTCTCGCCGTGGTAGCCCGGAGCGAAGCGCCAGGAATGTTGGTAGGATGCCCTGAGCAACAACCAGGAGAGCGGCCTGATGTCAACCGTCGGCTTGATCTTGAATTCGTCCTGGTTCAGGGGCTCGGTAAAGCCTCCATCCGCAATGTCGTTTATGGACCTGTGGGTTTTCTCCCAACTAAAATCAAACTTTCCCGTAAGCCACCGAGTGAAACTATAGCCCGCTCCGACACCGGCACTATTCTTCGAGTACCGATAAGGATAGGCCATCATCCAATCGTTAGCGCCGGAAGCGCCCTGATCATTGCGCACCGTTCCATTGGTCGAGACCGGTTTGGTGCGGTTATCCAAGTCATAGAAGCGATAGTAGGCCTTCAGGTTCAAACGGTCGACGAATTTGTTGACAAAGGTAAGGTTGACCATCGTTGGCCGGACATCCCCCTCCAGGCTATTCCGGCTCAACATCGGCTGCGGTATGGCGCTGTTAATCGTGAAAGGTAAAAAGGAATCATCCTGAAGCCTCCAGCCGTATGAAACCGTGCCCAAAAAGTGGGTCTTCAGGGGAAGCTTGGCCGTTCCGGTCAGGGTAAAAGTATGGGCCTGGTTGCTGGGATAAAGATCGACGCGCCCACGGCAAGGCCCTGCGCCGGTGGTGTAGTCAATGACCGCGGCGTCGGTGCATCCGGGCCCCGTGGCCGCCGGATTGTCAAAAATAAGCGTGCTAATGTTGTTGTGGAAAACCGAACCGTTGTACTTAAGCCCCAGCGACCAGCCTTTGCCGGCATACTCTCCGCCAAGCTCGATATTGTGGGTCCGGTAGTCGATCGGTTCGGCAAGCTCGGTAATGCCGCTGGAGCTGCCTGTCCCAATTGGAAATGCGATCGCTCTTTTACCGTCCGTGTTTTGCTGCCAGTATTTGCCGGTGAAGCTCCATCCTGAGTTGGGTGTGTAGCGGACCGAGATCTTGCCGATCTTATTAAGCATCTTCAGGTCAATGTCTCTTGTGGTACTGGGGTCGTTGATCCAGTTTGAGAATGTCGTTGCGTCATCCGCAGTGGGTCTGCTACGCAACGTGTAGGTACCGCCCCTCATCCGAAAGGGAGTACGGGCGTTGTCGATATTAAAGACATGCGGGATCTGGTCCCACTCGAGCTCGACATTGAAGAGCCCATACCGACCGAAGCGCAAACTATAGTTCTGATCGTCGCGGCCCACTGAGCCGGCGTCAAATTTGAAAAAGAAGTCCTGCTTCTTACTGCCGATCATCAACTCGAGTTGGGGCACGACAACGCTTTCTGGGATATCCCGGTATCCCTGGAACCTCGACTGATCGCCTTGAAACGCCCTTGGCAGCCCATCCACCTCCGCCGAACCACTGAGCGTGTAATTGCCGATGTCGATTTCCGCCCGGGCAGCAGAGGCCGAGACCAAAACGAGCGCAAGGCTTAAACTTACAATCAAGAAACTAGCTCTCCGTTCCATCTCAGACCTCCTTATCTCTGAAAGAACATTCCAGCCGGATGATTCGAGCCATGGATTTGGCTGTGACAGTTGGCGCAGCTCCGGTTGAAAAAGCCACGCTGGGTTTTCAGATCATTGGTTCTATGACCCGAGTGGCACTGGGTACAAAGCCTCGGCATGCGCACCTTGAGCAAACGGTCATTGACGCTGCCGTGCGGTTCGTGGCAATTGGTGCAATTATCAGAAACCGGCGGATGCTCAAAAAGAAATGGCCCGCGCCGCTCGGCGTGGCAGGTGTAACAGTTCTCGTTGACACTCGCCTGTATGAGCTGAGAAGGGTTCGGCGTTCCGTGCGGGTTATGGCAATCCGTACAGGTAATCTTTCCTTCCCTCATGGGCATGTGGGAAGAACGCATCAGCTGCGCTTTTCTCTGGAGATGACATTGGCCGCAAACCTCGGCTTCGGCCCGCTTGTTGTAGAATGGAGTCTTTTCTCCGACCTTGGCAAGCTGGTAGCGATCGGTGGTTTTTTCCATAATGGTGTGGCAATTGACGCAGGCTATTCCCCGGCTCGCGTGCGGGCTTGCCTCCCAGTAGGTTTGGATACCGCGCTGGTGACAACCAAGACATGCTTCATTTTGGACTTTCGCCGACTCCCCCGAGTCCTTGCGGAATGTGATCAGTCCGCCGACTCCTTTGCCGCCACCGGCCGCGACGTGGTTGCTTCCAGGACCGTGGCAGCTCTCGCACGCTTGTTTTTCCATCGCGTTACGCGGATTGTGCAGAAAAATCTTGCCCATGACGGTCTGCGAGAATTTTTCCACCTGCGCCCCGTGGCACGCTTGGCAAACTTCGCTGCCCATATAAGTAGCCGGGGCAGGCTTGGCCGCATCGGCCGAGGCCGACCACGCGAGTCGTGCGGACCCAACTAAAGATAATATAAAAATCGTGGCAATCACGGACCGCTTCATGAATCCTCCGTGGCGAATTTGGCAACAAGCGTTAAACAGATGATATGCCATAGGCTTATAGCACTGAGGAAATATCCAAGTCTATGGGTCAACTGGCCCAATTTTCGTCACTGTCTTGCAAATTCTGACGCCACAGCTCCAACGGACAGCTCACCTGTTTTCGCACCGGACAGCCATCGAGAGTTAGAGCGTAGATCGCCGCCTCGATGCGATTGCGCAAGCGCAGTTTCCGCAGAATATTTTCCACGTGGCGCTTCACGGTGGCCGGACTGATACGCAGGTCCGAGGCGATTTCGCGATTGGTTTTGGACCGCGAGATCAACCGCAGCACGCGTCCTTCGGCCGCGGTCAGGCCCTCTACCGTGCATTTAGAAACATTCACAATTGGATTCCCTTACCTTTCCCGGACGATGATCCAGAGCCGCCAAACACGCCGCTCGCGGAGGGCCGAACACGAGCGGTGATCAGAAATATCGATGGAGCGAATGAGCAATGGTTATGCCATAAACTTCATTTTGTTTTACGGTAACTTCCGCGACTCCCGGGAAAATTCTTTTGCATCTCTGCGAGTCCGTTGCAAAACCAGTCGCAAAGTTAAGAAATTTTTCTTGAAAATCGCCGCCGACCGGCGGCAATTTTCTGGAGGTTTACCCGGCGACAGATACGCCGAACAACCAACCGACGCAATAGGTGATCGCGGAAACGATCAGGCCGATGCCGAGCATGCGCGCGCCGCTGCGGATCGGACCGCGCGCGGTAAAGATCGACAGCACGGCGCCGACACTGAACAAAGCGCAAAAACTCATCAAAGCACTAGCGATCCAAGCTTTGGTCCCGACGGTAATTAAATAGGGCGCCAGCGGCACGAAGGCGCCGACCACGAAAGCGAAAAAGGAACTCGTGGCCGCGGTCCAGGGCGAACCGAGTCCCGCGGGATCGAGCCCAAGCTCCTCGCGCGCCAGCGTGTCGATCGCGGTCTTGGGATTTTGAATGATCCGGTGCGCCAACCACGACGCTTCCTGTTCGGGAATGCCCTTTGCTTGGTAAATTAAAGAGAGTTCCTCCTCCTCCTCCTTGGGCGACATCTCCAACTCTTCTTTCTCGATCGCGATCTGTTGTTCGAACACCTCGCGCTGGGCGCGCACCGAAACATACTCGCCCGCGGCCATCGAAAACGAGCCGGCGAGCAATCCGGCAACGCCCGCGAGAATGATATATTCCGGTCTCGCCTCGGCGCCGGCAAAACCCATGACGAGGCTGAAATTAGATAAAAGCCCGTCGTTGACGCCGAACACTGCGGCGCGCAGCCCACCGCCGCCCGTCGAGACATGCCAGCGCTCGGTTTCCGCGATGTTATCCGCGCCCGATCCTTTTCCTTCCATCGCCAGCAGCGTGCGGCTATGAGCCCGCTCCTCCGCCGGCAAGCCTTCGGCCTCGGGCTGGCGCATGTAACCCGCTTCGTCGCGGGCCTCCAGGCTGCTAATGATGGGAACTACCCGGTGGGTGCCGAAGCGCCGCGCCATCCAACCGAGCATGCGCACCCGAGCGGAGGGTTTGTGCGCCGGCACCGCGCCGCCGCCCGATTGAATCAGCTTGGCCCAGCGCTGCGCATGCCGCTCCTCGTTCTGCGCCAGCTTCTCGAAGATCTCCGCGCGCTTGTGATCTTTTTCCGCCGCGGCCATGGCGCGATAAAGCGCAATACCGTCCTGTTCGACGACATAATTCGCCCGATAGCGCTCAATGTCCGCTGCCGTGATCGATGGTGGTTTTGCCATTTTGAGAATCGCTGCAAAGGTACCGCGAATTCCGCCATGTACTGCTTGCCACAGCCCTCGCCCGCAAGTCAAATTGCGATCCACTGCACTGGACCCTGTTGTTACAACGGAAATTTCGCGGACGCTCGCGCCTGGAGATGACCGCGCACGGCTTCTGCAATGCGCCGACGGACAGCATCTCGAATCGTGAACAACTTACTGCGAACAGACGCAGGGGATCGCACGGCGGTGATAAGTAACATCCATTGACCCGAGGCTTTTCCTGTGCGCAGAATAGCATGCTACGGAGGAAAGCCGAGCAGCGAATCTCGATTTAGCGGCAGATCTCCACCGAGGAGATCATTGATCCGCTGACGGCCGGAAGAGCGAGGACAAGCCATGTACAATGCCCATTTTGGATTCCGCGAAGCGCCATTCGGCGTGACACCCGACCCGCAGTTTTACTATTCCAACGCGGTTTATCAGGAGGCCTGGGCGACTCTCCGTTACGGTATCGAGGCCCGCAAGGGATTCATTTTAATTACCGGTGAAGCGGGTACGGGAAAAACGACTCTGCTCAGAAAAGCCATGCACGCTTTCGGCTCCAACATCAAGGCAGCTTACTTACCGAACACGCTGGTCGATTACACCGACTTGCTTCGTTTGATGTTGACCGATCTCGGCTTGCCGGTTTCCACAGATAATCGGTCGATGATGATCGAGCGCTTGACTGAGTATTTGATCGAACAGTTTGAGGCGGGAAATATCGTCGCTCTGCTGATCGACGAGGCACAAAATCTGCGCCCTGAGACCCTGGAAGAACTGAGGCTTCTCGGCAATCTGGAAACCGACAAAGACAAACTCCTGCAAATTGTTTTGGTCGGGCAACCCGAGCTTGAGCAAAAGTTGGATCGACCGGAACTCCTTCAGCTGAAACAGCGTCTGGTGCTGCGCTGCCGGCTCAAACCGGTTGCGCGCGACGAGGTAGGCGCCTACATGGATTCGCGGCTGCAGACCATCGGCCATAGGAGCGAGGAGCTGTTTGACCCTGGTGCCGTCGAAAAGATCGCCTCATACTCGGCTGGAATCCCCCGCCTCATCAACATCATCTGCGACAATGCTCTTTTGGCCGCTTTTGCACTTTCCAAACTCAAAATCACTGCCGCAATCATTGACGAAGTTGCCGAGGATCTACGCCTTGGCCAATCACGAATTCAACAAGACGTTCGAGCGCAGCCGCCCACAAGTCCGTTTGAAGGGAAAAATACGTTGGAATTCCCAGCGGCCCCGGAGGGAAAACGCATCACAAAAGAGCAGCCGCTCTTCAGCGATTCCGGCGATCGTCCCATGGCTATGCAAAAAGATTCCATGCCGTCCCCTCGGGATACCCACAACCGGTTCAGGCCGATGATTAGCATGGCGGCGGCTATCGCCCTGGTGACCGGCTTCGGCATTCTCCTCTATTCTCACGAATGGGGATATCCCATTTCCGGCTCCTCAAGCGATATTGCAGCGGCCGTCGACGGGGGACGCAAAGAAATGACTCAGGTCGAGTCGGCCGCGTCTGCGCTCGAAGCGAAAACTTCAGCCACAACTCCCCAAGCAACCTTACCCGCCCCTCGGATTGAGGCAGTAAATGTTTCCACTGGGCAAGCTGTTTCTGATCAAATGGAAAAGCCAATCACTGCCTCGGCTGCTGAAGAGCCTGGACAACAGGTCTCAACCGCGGTCATCGTCGCCGAAGTCCAAAAAGCAGCGGAGCCGGCGCGCGGCGACAACGAGAAAAAATCCACAAACAGCGCAAACTTTCTTGTCGTAGCACGATCTTTCGTTCGGGCCAAACCAACCGCTGGCGCGGCAATCGTCGCCACTCTGGAGCCGGGCACACGCATCACCGTCGCGGGCCGGACGGGACAATACTATCGGATCCGCTCGCTGGGAACCGAGACGATCCGTGGCTACGTCCACAAGGAAGATGCCTTTTTTGAGCGAAAGAGTTAGCGATGGCGAAGGGACTGCTCCAATACGACATCGCGAGTGGCATCGATTTTAGCTGCTCGCGGGCAATGCTCGCGGCAGCTTTTCCGGCGATATCGGCGGCCCAAAGATGGGCTCCGTGGACACAGCTTTGGATTTAGAGTTTCTCGACCTGGTGAATGAGGGCAAAGGCAAAGAGATCTTGATTTGGATCACGCTGCAAGGAGTCCTCGGCAATCTTCGCCCTTCGTTCACCGACCACATCTGCGGCGAAGATGGGTCCATCGCAGCAACTCTCGGCGCTTGGCAACCGGATGCTCGCTAGATAATTTGCCAACGATCGCCGCGCTGATCCGATACCCTTACCCTCAGACGTGCGCGCTATTGCTCGCCCCGTGCCCTGGTTGGCTCTCGGCCCAAATTTTCCCGTCGAATAGAGAATCGAGAAACGTGTCAGATGACATGAAAGAGGGACCAACTCTGAGTAGCATGGGGAACGAATAGAAACCATATACGAAGGAGGTGGGGACCGGAAACGATTTGAACCTTCCCTGGTGAACTGGACCAGCGCCGGAAGAGTGGCGGTGAGCGTGCCAACGCTGGGTGTGTGTCACAGAGATCCATCGCATCACTGCCGATAGATCTCCATCGTGCGCGGCCACAACAAGAGATGCCGTTGATTTGGCATCAAACAATATGCCGCGATCCGTATGCCGGTGCGGTGATGGGCTTCGGCAAGAATGTTTCCAAACGCAGAATAATCGGAGGGCTCCTCGAATAACTCCAACCGACCGACACGTCGGTTCAGTACGCGATAGGCGACTCCACCGGTCGAAAGACGAGGTCGACGCAGCATCAATTTTAATTGTCGCGTCTATCGCATGGTCGTTCGGTCGCCAAGAAAAAATTCCCGACCCCTTTTCACCTCCCCTTTTCACCTCCGCGTGCTCGCTGAATCGACAATTTCCCGAGAACGATCGGATAATAGAATAATCCACAGTGCGATCTTAATCCATGAAACTCAATATCGCCGTCTTTCAGCCAGCTACGTGTCCGAGCGCATTCGGATTTAGATTTTCGAGTCCATAGAGGCGATCTCCGTAGGGGAATATCCGAACCATAAACCCAGCGCTTATCGCCGAACTCTTCACTAGCGAACGGCGGCAGTTTCTCATCGACCTCGTAGCCGAAGTAAATCTGTCCACGCGCCGCATGCGAAATGCCCTATGGCATTTGCTAAGATCGGAAAACTATTTTCTGAAAGGAAATTTCCGGTGCTTAGGCAAAGCGCGGTCCGACCCGAGCCGCGCGATAAGCCTATCGCCTGTGTTCAACGGAGCTGAGATGACACCATGAATATGCCCCGCCATACCAGCACAGGGAGCCCGGAATGATCCATACCAATTGAGAAATCAGGGAGGCGTCGGAAATTTTTCGGTTGATACATGGCAGCCGCGAGTGTAGCGACCAACACGATCTTTTCCGCCGCCTATTTCCAGGGCTTCGGCGTCCTCATCATCCCGATAGAACGCACCTTCGGCTGGGACCGCTGGGTTATTTCAGGCGTCGGCTTCATCGGCCTCACCTTCACCAACGGCATTGTCACTTTTTTCTCTGCTTCGTGGTCATTTTCCTGGGAGGATCCGGCGTCAGCCATGTGGTTACCCGGCCGGTGATCATCTCGCGGTGGTTTCGTCGCAACCGCGGCCTGACCACGGGGCTTGCAGTAACGGGCCCCATCTTTGGCTCGCCCATCGTCAAACTGAACATGCAGATCGAGGAGGCGTACGGCTGGCGCGTTGTTCTCCTCGGCTACGGCACCCGGGTCTTAGTCGGCGTCACGCTGCTTAGCAAGCTGGTGCGCGACCGGCCGGAGCCCTACGGTTTGCGGCCAGATGGCGACCTGCCGGAGGAGAGCGCCACAGAACGCGCGACCGGCCCATCGCGCCGCCGAACCGATACCGGACTGACGCTCCACGCGGTGGTCCGCACCAAGGAGTTCTGGCTATTCACGAGCTACCTGTCGGGTACCTTCGCCATAAACTCCGCGGTCCAAGTCCCCCATGATTCCCTACTTCCAGCAGGACATCGGACTCAGCGCGGCATGGGCGGCCGTGGTCATGTCCAGGGTCTTCATCCTCAGCGGGATCGGCCGCATAGGCGGCGGCTATCTGCTCGACAGGATGGACTATCGAATCGTCCTGGCCATCGTCGCCGGGATGATGGGCACCGACCTGTTGTACCTTCAGATCATGGCCGTCAAAACGGTCTGGGCCACATTGCCCTTCGCGTTAACGTTCGGCGTCAGCTTCGGCTGCCTGGTTCCCATGCGCGGCGCCGTCGGCAGCATCATGTTCGGCACCCGAGCCAGCGGTAGAGTGATAGGGATTCTGCAGGGGGGCCGATTGCAGCGGAGTCATCGCCCCCTTGGTCATGGGCTTGATCTCCGACCCCACGGGAACTACTCCGCCGCCATTTGGGGGCCTCATCGTCCTCAGCGCTTTCATGATGCCGCTGTCTCTGGCCATGGCCTCGCCCGCCGAGTTGGCCAATCGCATTGGGCGGCAGCAGGGAAAAGGATAAGGGTTAATTGTGTTCGTGCTCGTGAATTCACGGTCACGTTGGCCGACAGGATCACGATTTAGCGTTGAGCCATTGGAACGAATGGAACTTCTGGAACCTTTGGAACCTATTTTCGTGGGAACGTTTTGAACTGAGCAAAGCGATTGAACGGCTTGAACGATTTGAACGGAGCGCTTTGTTTATGTACCGATCCCGTAAAAGCGCGCTGTATTATCGACGAGCAGCTTTCGCTTGCTCTCTTCGCTGATATCGTCTCGCTTGAGGAAGAGTTCAACCGCGCCATAGAGGCGATCTCCGTGCGGGATATCCGAACCATAAACCCAGCACTGGTCGCCGAACTCTTCGATGGCGAACGGCAGCAGTTTCTCATCGACCTCGAAGCCGAAATAAATCTGTCCGCGCTCGATGTATTCTTTGGGCAAAAGCTTACCCTTGTAACCCCGGTGAAAATCGACTCCCGCCCGCGCCCCGGGAAAGCCGCTATATTCTTCAATTCGCTCCACCAAAGCGGGTACCCAGGAGCAACCGGCTTCGAGAAACGCAATTCGCAAGTTCGGGTAGCGGTCGGCGATCCCTTTCGAGATCACGCGGTGGAAAGCGAACTGCACGGTCAGCCAAAACGATATTGCCGTCTTGTCATGGTGCGTGTCGTTAACCTGGCCGAGGGCGCGAAAGCTGTGTCCGGTATGCACCGCTACGGGAAGCCCGGTGTCGTTGGCCGCGGCCCAAATCGGCTCCATGGGCGGGTCGTCGATTCTCACGTCTCCGGTGACGCCGAGAAGCATCACGGCCACGGCTCCCAACTCCTTGCCTCGCCCGATTTCCCGAACCGATGCCTGCGGATCGACGGGGTCGATCACCGTGACCCACTTTAGGCGCTCGGGACATTGGCGGGCGAGGTCGGCGACCCAGCTATTGTAGGCGCGCATCATCGCCACGGCCAACTCCCGATCATAGGTGATCGGATAGGAGAGAAACATCGTGGGATAGATCACTTGAAGCGCGGTATTCTCCCGGTCCAATTGTTCAAGACGAGTATTGACCGAGCGCATTTCCGCGCTTTCGACGGGGTCATGAGGACTGATGCCCGGCGTGACTTTTGCCGCCACACCGTTCTTGCTGAGGGGAAAGCCGGCTTGCTGATAGGGCCCGCTTCTCACCGGAAAAGAGCGGGTATCGATCATCCAGTAGAGCGGGCCGTCCGGGCCGGTCTCGACAATGCTCGGTCTGCGATTTTTCAATTTAGGATCCCAATATTTGTCTGAGAACGTCACTTCGGATTCCGATACATGCCCGTCCGCGTCCCACGCCTTAATCATCTGCGCCTCCAAACCGATCTTGTGAATAATTCACAGCAGAAACCTGTCTATGGCAACCTATACGACGCGCGAGCCTTGCGGCTCAAGATCTTCCCGCCTCATTTCCGGTAACATCCCAGCAAATTTCAACCTTGGATCATCGCCCAACATTTCCGTTCTTTCGCTACTCCTAGCTATTTGACAAGTCAAAGCTCTGGCGGAGAACCTTGCGTGTTGCCGTGCTTTCATTCTACTTTCAAGGCATGATCACCTTCGTCGATCTCGAAGGGGCGCGGGAGCGCATCAAGGACCAGATTTATCTATCGCCGTTCGCGCACTCGGATACCATCAGCCGGATGACCGGCAACAAAGTCTTTTTTAAGCTGGAGAACTTGCAGATCACCGGCTCGTTCAAAGAGCGCGGCGCGCTCAATCGCCTCTTGACGCTCACGCCCGAAGAAGCTCAGTGCGGCGTGATCGCCGCCAGCGCCGGCAATCACGGCATGGCGGTGGCGTTTCACAGCCGGCGTTTGAGCATCGCCGCGACCATCGTCATGCCGCTGTTTGCGCCGCTGGTCAAAGTCACCCGCGTGCGCCAGTACGGCGCCCAGAGCGTGCTGCACGGCGGCGATTACGATGCGGCCTATGCCGAGGCCGTAAGATTGAGCCGGAAAAACGCGCTCACGTTTATCTCGGCGTTCGACGATCCTTGGATCGTCGCCGGCCAAGGAACCGTCGGCCTGGAGATCTATGAGCAAAATTCCGATCTCGACGCGGTAATCATCCCGGTGGGCGGCGGCGGCCTGATTGCCGGGGTAGCGCTCGCTCTCAAAACGCTCAAACCCAGGATTCGAGTCATCGGCGTGCAAGCCGAAGCCGTTCCGTCGATGAAAGTGGCACTGGAAAATGGCGCGCCGGCCGAATTGCCGCCTGCCACGACCATCGCCGACGGCATCGCCGTGCGCCGGGTCGGCGCAACGCCGTTTGAGTTGGTGAAAAACTATGTTGATGAAATCGTCACGGTAGGCGAAGGCGAGATAGCCAATGCCGTGTTGTTACTTTTAGAAATCGAAAAAACCGTGGCTGAAGGCGCCGCCGCGGTGCCACTCGCCGCTTTAGTCAACCAGAAAGTGTCTCTGGCCAACAAAAACGTCGGCCTCATCGTCAGTGGCGGCAATATCGACGTCAATCTGGTGGCGCGCATCATCGAGACCGGCTTGATCCAGGACGGCCGCTTGGGGCGGTTTTCCATCGTCATCTCCGACCGCCCCGGCAGCCTGGCGCGCTTGACACAGCGCGTCGCCGACCTGGGCGCGAATATTTTACGGATCAGTCAAACCCGCGGCTTTGGCGAGATGGCCATCGGCGAGACCGAAGTCGAGCTGACTCTCGAAACCACAGGGATGGAACACGTCCAGCGGATCTACGAGACCTTGCTCAAAGACAAGTTCAAAATAAAAAACGAACCCTAGGCGGCTCTATGGCTCTCTTCCCCGTTTCGGCGCAAAAAGAAAAGCAATTGCAGGAGCGCATGCAGGCGTTGGGCATTCGCGAGCAGGACATCGAAGAGCAATTCGTGCGCTCCTCCGGAGCCGGCGGCCAGAACGTCAACAAAGTTTCGAGCTGCGTCGTCCTTCATCATCGGCCCACGGGAATCCGCGTTAAATGTCAGAAAGAGCGCTCCCAGGGGCTCAATCGTTTCATCGCGCGCCGGCTTTTGCTGGAGAAAATCGACGCCAAGCTTAGAGGCAGCGCGGCCGAAGCAGAGCAGCGTGTCGCCAAGATACGCCGCCAAAAGCGTAAACGCTCGCGCCGTGCCAAGCTGCGCCTGCTGGTCGACAAACACCGCCAGAGCGAAAAAAAGTCTTTGCGGGCCGCCGTGCGGCGCGAGCGTTACGAAGATTGAGCCCGGCGACGGCTAAAAATGACTTGCACGATCGTAACCTTCGCGGGCGTCGGCGAAGAGCGACGGTTTTTATCTAATTTGCCTCCCCGCGCTGCTTCGTTGCGCAGCAGCCGGAGCGCCTCCGCGCTTTCCGCCGGCGCCAAGCCGAACAAACGGACTTCGCCGGATGGATATCGGTCCTTAATCTTTCTGCAGGCCGGGCAGCAGACCGGGCGTGTATGAACGGGGCTGCTCAATCCGCCCGGCACCGTCAGCGTCCAACGACGCCGATGATAAAAAGCGCCGCAACCCATGCATTAAAGGAGCTCTTTGGGCAAGCGGCGCGGCAGATACATATCCCGCTCCCCATCGACCTTTTTGTACGATGTGGCATATTTCTTGGCCGCGGGTCTCATGTTTTTTTTCGCGCTTTCTTGGTCTCAGGCACTTTGGAAGTTAGTTTATCGACCCAGGCGCCGAGCGGCCCCCGGCTGATCTTGCGAATGACCGCTTCCAGCTCGCCCTTGTCCATCCAAATACCGCCGCATTCGCGGCAGCGATCCAAAAGATGCCCCTCGAAGGTATAGGTCTCGAGCGAGCCGGGACATTTGGGACAGCGTAAGTCGCTGCTGGTTTTATCGACTTTTTTTAACCGCTCACGAAGCTTTTCGAGCACTTCGCGATCGCGCTCCGCGAAATAGATATCTTCCTTGGCCCGTTCGACCAGCCTCATGGTATTGCCAAATCGATCTTTTTCCTCAGCCATGGCTCATCCCTCCAAAGTTTTCAGTCAAAGGAAGACGCAGCTTTAATGCCAAGTCGGCGAACAAACGCCGCGAAATTCTTCCGTGCCGGCGGGCAGGTTAATTTGTAACCAAGGGCTATCATCGGAAGCGCTTCGCAAAATCGCGAAGAGGTGGATCTTGTTTTCGCGGTGATTGGAACTTTTTTGTCTCGCTTTCGCCATAGAGGTGATAACCGCGGTTATTGCGAAGCAGCCATTTTGCATTTACGTTATGGGCTGCCAATCACCGCTTTCAAATGGCGAAAGGAAAAAGCCGGCGATGCGAAATTTGCTATTTTTTTTAGGCCTTGCAGTGCTGTTAGCGCTGAGCAATCAGGCGAAGGCATGGGCGGGTGAAACCAACAGCGGCAAGCAAATGTATTTACAGTACTGTAGCTCTTGTCATGGGCGCACGGCGATCGGCGATGGGCCCGTGAGCCGAGACTTGAAGCTTAAGGTTCCGAATCTCACGCTTTTGGCGAAAAAGAATCACGGCATTTATCCGCTCGATGACGTAATGGCGACGATCGACGGGCGCCGTTTGGTCAGAGCCCACGGCGATCGAGAAATGCCCGTGTGGGGTGACAGGTTTCTTAGCGCGCTCGCCGAAAAGAAATACCCCGAGCTCACCACACTCTTGAAGGCAAAAATCATCGCCGAATACGTCGCTACACTGCAAAAAAAATAGCCGAAAGTCCCGCGGAATTAGCGGCAATTTCTTCCAAGACAGATTTCCGCCCCATGAACCGCGTGACCTGCGCCATCCTGCCGCGAGATTGAGATCGGTTAGCGTCAGAAATTGCAGCGCCGGTTCGGCAGGATAAGCGGCTCTTTATCAGTCATCGCACCACAATGTAACGGCGCCCGCCGTTGAATACCCAGCTTTGGCACCGTTACGCCGCTAGTGAATGGTCGCGAGGAGCCTCTCTCCTGAGCTATTTTAGGCGGCCTTTGCTTTGTTTATATGCCGGCCAGAACGCGGCACCACAAGGACCGGACAGGGCGCGCGCGCAACCACCTTTTCAGTCACGCTGCCCAAAATTATATGATCGAGACCGGTGCGACCGTGCGTCGACATGACGATCATGTCAACACCTTCTTCTTTTGCCTTTTCGATGACACTTTGAACCGCCGTTCCGATCTCGACTATTGGCCGCACTTCGACAAGATTGATGCATTCGGCAAAGTTATCGGCAAGAAAACCATCTAACTTGTTGCGGCAGTGCTGCAACAAGTCGGGGTGGGCCAGCACCTCGCCGCGCTTATCCGCCCATTCACCGCTAAAATCGATCACGTGATAAACGATCACCTCTGCACTGGTATCGCGCGCGACATCTAAGGCATAGCTAATCCCAAGCTTGGATAGCTCCGAGAAATCGGTCGGCGCCAAAATCTTCTTCACCCTCGACATAAGAACCTCCTTATGGAATGGCTCAACTGACATTGAGCAGCGCAAGATCCGTGCCTCGCTTCGCGCGCCGATCAAACGGGGGATTTAACGTTTTCGCGCCTTTTCTTTCTTATCTTTGAGGAAATCTTCGGCGAAATTCGCGCCTACGCGAATCGAGCATGAGATGATGGGTTTAAGCTTCTGAAATCACAGAGGACCCAGAGCCAAAGCCTTGGCATAAGCTGTGCTCATTTGAATCAGTAAGAAATAAATCGGCGCGGAATGACCGGCGAGCTGTCAAAAGAAAGGAAACAAACCATGGGAGGATATGACTGGATGAAAATCGTCGATGTGATGACGCGGAATCCCGTGATTGTGACACCTAGCGAATCCGTCGGACAGGCCGATGAGCTGATGACCCAGAATAAAATCCGCCAACTACCAGTGGTGGAAGGCACCGCATTGCTTGGAATCGTCACGGATCGCGATATTCGTTCTTTTCTGAGCGGCTCGCTGCTTTTGGATCCGGAAGCACGCGAAAAAGCGCTCGGCACGCCAGTGCGGGAATTGATGACCACCGAACCTCTCACTCTCTCCCCCGATGACGAGCTGCAGGAGGCGGTCGAACTACTCATCGACGAAAAGATCGGCGGGATTCCCGTAATGGATGAAGCGGAAGGACTGGTGGGCATCGTCACTTACGTCGATTTGCTCAGGTGTTTTCTAAACCGGTTGCGGGAGGAACAACCATGAAGAACGGCAAACAGGGCATCGTGCGTGAAATCATGATGGGCTCACCGGTATCTCTAGGACCCGAAGACACCTTGGACTTGGCCAGCAACGTGATTTCACTAGGCCGCATTCGCCATATTCCGGTCATCGAAGCGGGCAGGCTGGTCGGCCTGATCAGCGAACGCGACTTGATGGGCACGGCCGCCAACCGGATATTCGGCCTTAAACAAAGGAGCAAATCGGCGCTTTTAAAGAGCGTACGGGTTAAGGATATTATGCGAAAACGCGTGGTCACGGTCGATCCCGATACGCCGATTAAAAACGCCGCACAGCTCATGGCCGACAAGAAGATCGGTTGCGTGCCAGTGGTGGACGATGGCGCGCTCGTCGGGCTGGTTACGACCACCGATATTTTGCGCTATGTGGAGGGCTTGGGATAAGGCAATGCGGCGCATGCTGAGGCGAGCGGCGCCGGCTTGAGCTAAAACCAATCATCCCGGTTAAGGAACCAATGAGGAGGACACATGGGCGGCTTTCTTGGCGCTAAAGAAGTTCTCACCAGGGAACGGGTCAAACAAATTTTTCGAGACAAGGAATATGCCTACCTCGAAGAAAAAGTTAACCTCCTCGAGGTCAGGGATGATTCACTCCTGTTAAAGATCTCCTTTCTGCTGGAATACAAGGGTCGGATGATTTCCATCGAGGAAAAGGAACCGATCGTGGTCCCATTCAAGGATTTCAAAGTGGAGGACTGGGGCGACGGGGTCCGAAAGGTCGGCGATATTACCTAGGCCCGAAACGCCCCGATGTTCGCTCGATTGAGCACCGTAGCCAGTCTCATTTAGCCGCCGAGGGCAACCGCCCACGCTAGCGGGCCGAGACCACCAGCACCGGATCGCCGGAATGTCGAACGACTTTTTCTGTGACGCTGCCCAGCACCCAACGCTTGACCCCGGAGCGCCCGTGCGTGCACATGGCGATGAGCGAGCGCGGCCGCTCGCGCGCGCAGCGGATAATCTCTTCAGCGCCAACTCCCTCGCGCAAGAGCGAGCTGACCTGTGGCAACCCTTGGGCTTTGAGCGCCGCAACTTGACCGTCGAGATAACACTGCGCATCGGTGCGGACGTGGTTCGTCAGTTCTTCATAATTCGGCAGATAATTTTCCCGCCCATAATAGGCTGACGCCGGCAATTCGAAGGCCCGGAGTAACAATACAGCCGCGTTGAACACCTTGGCCATTTCCATGACCGTCGGTAGCACCGACTCTGCCAGTGGCGAGCCGTCCAGGGGCACGATGATCGAATGCAGGACCGCCTCGGCTCCCTCCTGAGCATCGTCGGCCCGCACCAAGAACAGCGGATTGTCGGCGCCGCGCAAGACTTTCTCCGCAACGCTGCCTAACAACCAGCGATTGATTCCCGAACGGCCATGAGTGGCCATGGCGACCAGCGTCGCCGGCTGCGCCGCCGCTTTTTCAAGAATCACTTCGGCCGGTTTGCCCCGCTGCACCGAAGCGCTGACACTAAACCCGACCAAACCTCGCGCAATCTCATCTAAATATTGTCGGCTGGCGCGCTCCGCCTCCACGATGAAGCGATCGAGGAAACGGGCCTTGTCGCCGACCAGATGGGCGCTCATCGCCGAAATGTCGATCACTTCAAGAAGCTCGATCGGTAACTTCAGCACCCCCGCCAGACTGCGCGTGTAGCACAGCACCTTCTCTGCCGCATCGGATCCGTCCAGGGACACGAGAATTTTGCTAAACATCGGTTTCCCCTTTCCCGAGAGTCACCGCCCAATAGGATGATCACAGCGTCCGGCTATCTGTTACTCTAATTCGCGACCAGCGCGCAACCGGCACCTAGCCGGGCGGCTGCTACAGCTTCTTTGTTTTGTGCAACCGATGAAAGTGCGCTGTTTGCTCGGCGTTAGGCGGACGCTAGGCGCGCGCGCAGAAATGTTTCGCTATCGTCAATCAACTGCTCCAAAGGCGCTTCGGTCCGAAGCTCGATCAGCGAGGACGGCGGCAGTTCATGGATGGGTTCGTACGAGGCTTTCTGCGCGACGTAGACTTCCCAACCCGCGTCCGAAATATCGTTTCCTTGCGCTGCTCGTAAAGAGACGCGGTTTTCGGTCGTTACCTCCGACGCCGAACAGTGCACGACGATGAGGGGAATCTTGTATTTCTTGGCGAGCGCGGCGAATTTACCGCGATGGCCGCGCCGGGCAAAGGTCGCATCGACGATGACGCCCTCGCCCTTGAGGAGTTTATCCTCGGCCAGGCACGCCATAGCCGCATAGGTTTTTTCCGTCATCGCCGGGCTATAAATGCCTTGACGATATCCGACCGCGTGGCGACCCGGCTGGTGCGCGATTTCTTTGCGCACGATATCCGAATTGATCACGGTCATGCCCAGGCGTTCGCCCATCGGCCGGGCAAAGGTCGACTTGCCGCTGCCGGTCAAACCGCACACCAGCAAGAGAAACGGTTTGAACGGCTCCCAGGTCATGCGCTGGGCGTAGCGGAAGTAGCGGGCAGATTCATCGTTCCAGCGGCCTAAGCGGAGCGCGTTCACCTTGGCCCGCACCATCGCCCGATAACACTGGAAATAAGGCAGCAACGGCATCATCTCGGCGTCCTTGATACGCTTGCGATAGCGCGCGATGAATGGGCCAAGGAGCGACTCGCCGCCCCGGCTGGCCACATCCATCATTAGAAAGGCAATTTCCGAGGCGAGATCACAACAGCGCAACTTGGCGCTGAACTCGATGCAATCGAAGATCTGAATCCCTTCCGGCGCAAAGCAGATATGCTCGGCGTGGAGATCGCCGTGAACATCGCGAATCCACCCCTCGGTGACGCGGCGTGCCAACAGGTCATGATTGTTTTTGAGAAAATCTGCGCCGAATGCATCGATCGTTTCGAGCGCCCGACGGTCCGCATGAGCTGTCAATAACGATGTCATCTCTGCCAGGTTATCGCTCCACCGCGCGTGCAGCGCCGCCAGATAGTCGTCCGCGGCGATGCCCCGGTTAGCTTCCGCCGCCGCATGGAAGTCGGCGAGATGGTCCGCCAGTTGTTCCATCATTGACGGGGTCACTTGCTGGGTTTGCAGCAGGAACTTGAGCACTCGCTTCTCGGGCAGACGGCGCATCACGAGAGTGTATTCGGCGGGCTCGCTCCATCCGCCCAGCCGCCAGCCGCTTTCGTCGAAGCAGATCGGCATCACGGCCAAATAGACCGACGGCGCCAGACGGCGGTTTAGCCGCAGTTCCTCTTGCAGAAAATGCCGCCGCCGCGCCAGGGTCGAAAAATCGAGAAACGAATAGCGCACCGGCTTTTTTATTTTGTAAACCAAATCACCGACCAGAAAGACATGGGAGATATGGGTTTCCTGATGAACCACTTCATCCGCCGGCCTGGGATAGAAGACAGGCCTCAGCATCGCTGCTACGAGCTCATCCTGCGACTGTAAACCCGTGAGATTGCCGTTTGTCACGTGAACGCTCTGCAATAGGGGCATCCTCTTGTCCACCCCGCAATAACAATGCCATGCTGAAAAATCACCACAAAATTGCAGCGGCATTCCCACACCCTGGAAAAAACCCTTCTCCGAGTTGCACAAAATAGACACCCAGGTGAAACCGGCGCGGGGGGACCAGTTAAAGCTACGGCGCGGCAGGCGCGAAAATTAGCTCAACGAGCCGGGATCAATCCCGGACGAAACGTTGGGTAAACCCGCAGGGGGGATCGTAATGGGCTTGGAGGCGGTGAACTCCCACCGCGGAATTCGGTACGGCAGGCCTAGGTAATTTCCAGTTCTTCGATCTTTCGGTAGAGCGACGACAAGCTGATGTCTAAAAGTTTCGCCGCTTCTTTGCGGTCCTGCCCTGTCTGTTCGAGGGCGCGCAGAATATGCTGCTTTTCAAAGCACCGTAGCGCTTCCTTGAGGTTGAATGTGAACGCGGGGACTCCCTGGCTTCCGGCAATCACCGACTGGGGCAAATCTTTGAGCGTGATTCGTTCGTCCTCGGCGAGAATCATCGTGTGCTCGATGACATTGTCGAGCTCGCGCACATTGCCCTTCCACGGCAGCGTCATCAACACACGCACCGCGTCCTCGTCGATGCCGGTACAGTTCTTGTTTAGCTCGGGATTATGGCGCTTGATGAAATGCTCGACCATCAGCGGGATATCCTCCGGCCGATCTTTTAGCGGCGGGATGTAGATCTCCATGATGTTGAGACGGTAAAAGAGGTCCTCGCGAAAGCGCCCGGCTTCGACTTCTTTTTTTAGATTGCGATTGGTCGCCGCGAGCACCCGAACGTCGACATGGCGCGGCGCCGTGCTGCCGATGGGCATGATATCCTTGGCTTCCAAAGCGCGCAGCAGTTTGACTTGCAGGTGCTGCGGAATTTCGCCGATCTCATCGAGGAAAATCGTTCCGCCGTGGGCTTTCTCGAACAGACCTTCCTGGTTCGCGAACGCCCCGGTGAAAGAACCCTTCATGTGGCCGAACAGGAGGCTTTCCAGCAGAGTCTCGGGCAACGCGCCACAGTTGACCGGCAGGAACAGCTTGTCCTTGCGGTCGCTGTGCGCGTGCAGCGCCAAGGCGATCAGCTCCTTGCCCGTGCCGCTGTCTCCGGTGATCAGCACCGTAGCTTGAGTGTTGGCAACCTTTTTAACCAATTCCAAGACGTCTTTGATTGCCTTGCTCTTGCCGATGATGTTGTCGAAGTGAAATTCCATGCTGTCAAAATTCCAAGAACCCACGATGGCGACGCGTCCGGAGCCTAACATCGCTGTCATATTGGGATTTCGGCAAGATAAAAAGGAATTGCCAGAGTGTCAATAATTGAAATGTTGGGTGTTAGCTTCAGAGTCGTTCCGCGGCTTGACGCAGCTCGGGATTGGAACAAAACTGGCGCAGCGCGGCTTTGAGCTTTTGCCGCTGCACGCTCGCCGGCACACCCAGATTCTCCATGGTCTTGCCGACCTGGGGCCCGCCCAACTGCAGCAACTTGCCGTAGATCACGTCGATTTCCGAGCTTTCGATTTCCAGCGCAATCTTAAAAGCGTCTTCGACATCGAGCGCGGGAGTTCCCTGAGCGAGATAGCGTTGTAATCGACCGCTGAGATCCTCGGCCGTTTCGCGACTGATCATAGGATCCACCACCTCGTCCTCGTAATTGGCAATCATTGCCCGACAAGCCGCCAGGATACTGGCGTGCTGCTCTTCCTCCCGCCCCATCTCCCACCAGAAATCACGCAGCTCGGGCCGGGTTAGAAACAGATGCGAGAAACGAAAATAGATTTTAGCAACCAGCCGTTCGATCTCTGCAAAACCGATCAGGGGATCGAACGGCTCCGGCGCTATCATGTGTTTTTTAAATTCTCCTTGAGAAATTTCAGCAGCTCGACATGCTTTTTAGAATCCCGGATCATCGCGTCGATGAGAATCTTGAAAGCTCCATGATAGTAGCCGCTGCTCTCTTTCATGAGGGCTTTGTATTCTCTTATCCCTTCCTTTTCAAGCCGGATAAATTCCTCGGTGGCCTCGCGCAGTTTGTCGTTGACGCTGGCGAGATCGGCAGCGCCTTCGAGGGTGCCGGCCGGTTTCGTCCAGGTGAGACTGCCCTTCAACGTCGACACCATCGCATGCACCACCGCGCGATGCTTCTCCTCGTCGGAAATGATCATCTGCATCACAAAGCGGGTCATCGGATTGGGCAGATGGGGCAACGCGTTTTTGTAAAATTCAACCGAGCGATCTTCCTTGGACTCATGGGCTTCGAATGCGTTGAGCAGCTTCTCTACCGGCGAGATCCCTTCCGCAATGCTTGCGAGCCCGAGCAAATTGCTTACATCTGCGAATTCTTCCATGGCTTTTCTCCTTTTCTAGTCGTTAGATTACAGTCGGAATTTCTCCTCTCGAGCGAATTCGACAATCGTTGCCACCTAATCTCTTCGGGTCCGATTTACCGGTAAAATGGGGAAACTCCTTTTCATCGTATTCCTGGACAAGGATTCGGTTATCGGTAGAACTTTCTTTGACCGGCTCCTTCTCCTATTTATATTATTGCAACATAACGGCCGCAAAGTATATGCCAGAGGTAAGTAGGCCAAAAATAGACCAACATCCCCTGATGTCAAGATTGCTTTCTTAATCGTAGGAACTCTTCCAGTCAATTTTCGCAGGGTTGCAAAGAAATCCACCACGATTTGGTATTTTACCTAGAACATCGTGGATCTTTGCTCCGGCATGGAAATCGCTCTAAAGTACCTTGGACCCAAGCAATCAAGAATTGTTAAGGATTGAAAACATGGCGGAGCAAAACGAAAAATTGACGAGCCGACGCGGAAGCAACGTCGGCATCTTGGTCGGCGGCGGCCCGGCCCCAGGAATCAACGGCGTGATAGGCGCGGTCACTCTGGAATCGAGGACTCGCGCTTATAAGGTGATCGGCATTGCCGATGGCTTCCAGTGGCTCATGGCCGGCGATACAAGCCATGCCAGGGAGCTCAATCACGACGATGTCTCGCGCATTCATTTTCTCGGCGGCTCGGTGATAAATACGTCGCGCGCCAACCCCACTAAGCGAATCGAAGATCTCGAACGCGTGGTCGCAACCTTGGACCGCTTGGATATCGGTTATCTCGCGACCATCGGCGGCGACGACACTATGTTCGCCGCCGCCCAAGTGGCCAAGCAGGCGAACGGCCGAATCCGCGTGTGCCATGTGCCCAAGACCATCGATAATGACCTGCCGCTGCCCGGCGAGATCCCGACATTCGGCTTCGAAACCGCGCGCCAGATCGGCAGCGCGCTGGTGCAAAACCTGATGGAAGATTCGCGCACCACCGGGCGCTGGTACTTCGTCGTCGTGATGGGACGCTCGGCTGGCCATTTGGCCCTCGGCATCGGCAAGGCCACGGGCGCAACGCTGACGCTGATCCCCGAAGAATTTCCCGGTCCGATTCGCATGGCCACCGTGTGCGATATCCTCGAAGGGGCGATCCTCAAACGCCAGGCGCTGTGGAACCGCTGCGACGGTGTTGCCGTAATCGCTGAAGGCTTGCTAGAGCACATGGCTGCGGAAGAACTGAGCGGCATCGAGGGTGTGCGCATCGCCCATGACAGCTACGGCCATTTGCGCCTGGCCGAAGTAGATCTCGCCTATATTTTAAAGACCCTCGTCGAACACCGCTTCGCCGGCCGGGGGGCGCCGATTGCTATCGTCCACAAAAACATCGGCTACGAGCTGCGCTGCGCCGCGCCCATCGCCTTCGACTGCGAGTATGTCCGCACCCTTGGTTACGGCGCGGTCGAGTTTTTGCTCAACCCACCCGCCGCGGCGCAAGCGCTGAACGGCGCGCTGGTTGCCCTGGTAAACGGCAAGCTCGACTATCTCGATTTTGCCAGCCTTCGAGACACCGAGACCGGCAAGACACGAGTGCGCAAGGTCGATATCGACACGCCGTCCTACAAAGTCGCCCGCGAATACATGATTCGATTGGAACGAGAGGACTTTGCCGATCCGGAAAAGCTCCGGTTGCTCGCCCAAGCCGCATCTTCGGATAAAGCGCTCTGTTCGCCTGAACAATTTCGCGACCGCTATCAATATTTGGCCGCAGAAATTCGCGGCGGTCCATAATTTAAAAGGAGAACGCATGCCAACCAGAATCGCCATCAATGGATTCGGCCGCATCGGCCGCCTGGTCCTGCGCACGATGATCGAGCGCCACAAGAAAGACTTCAGCGTCGTTGCCGTCAACGACATGGCTGACTTAAAAACCAACGTGCACCTGTTTCGCTACGATTCCACTTACGGGATTTTCCCCGGTCAAGTCAGTGCCGGCGAAGGCGTTATGCGGATCGATGGCAAAAACGTTACGGTTTTGAATCAAAAAGATCCAACCCGCTTGCCGTGGAGGGACCTCGCCGTCGACATCGTCATCGAATCCACCGGCGTGTTCACCGACGGCGCCCAGGTGCGCGCCCATCTGGAAGCGGGCGCCAAGAGAGCGATCATCACTGCGCCGGCGACCAACGAAGACATCACGCTGGTCCTCGGCGTCAACGATTCCGCCTACGACCCGCGCAAGCATCACGTCGTCTCCAACGCCTCCTGCACCACCAACTGCTTGGCCCCGGTGGCCAAAGTGCTGCAAGATCAATTCGGCGTCGAACGCGGCTTGATGACGACGATCCACTCTTACACCAACGATCAAAGGATTCTCGACCTGATGCATAAAGACCTGCGGCGAGCACGCGCCGCGGCGATGAACATCGTGCCAACCAGCACCGGCGCAGCCAAGGCCATCGGCCTGGTCATGCCGGAATTGAAGGGCAAACTGCACGGTATCTCGCTCCGAGTTCCGACTTCGACGGTCTCAGTCGTCGATCTGGTGGTCGATCTTAAAAAGAGCGCCAGCGTCGAGGCGATCAACGCGGCGCTGAAAAAATACGCTGACGGAAAAATGAACGGCATTCTTAGCTATTGCGACGAGCCCTTGGTTTCCAGCGATTTTCGTGGTAATCCCGCTTCCTCGACCGTTGACGGCCTATCGACCGTGGTGCTCGAAGGCAAAATGGCCAAAGTGCTTTCTTGGTACGATAACGAATGGGGCTACAGTTGCCGCGTCGGCGACCTCGCTAAACTGATGGTGGAAAAAGGACTGTAGGAGGAAACAATCCATGATTGCCAAGCATATCATGACCAAGGACATCATCACGGTCAGTCCGACCATGACGATAAAAACTCTCGCCATGACGCTGATCAAAAATCAGATCAGCGGGGCCCCGGTCGCCGGAAAGAACGGCAAGATCATCGGCGTGGTCTCGGAAGCGGATATCGTTGCCAAAAAAGGCAAAGCCGTCAAATCCATCATGAGCAAAAAGATCATTAGCGTCGCCGAAGAGACCTCTGTCGAAGAGATCGCCGAGCTCATGACCACGCATAACATCAAACGCGTTCCGGTGATGCGCGGCGAGGAAGTGGTCGGCATCGTCAGTCGCGCCGATATCGTCAGCGCCATCGCCCGCGGCGAACATGTCGCGATCCATACGCCGGTTTACGATCTATAAATACCCCGCGCGCCTTGTTTTTGAGATCTCGCCTTTTCGCGCCCGGCCTGGTCGAAGACCCGGCTCGCATGTTTGTGAGTCCTAATTTCATGTTAAACCTTCCCCATTCCATCGTTGAGCTTCGCCGTCCTCGTTCCTAAGCCTAAGAAGCACGAGGCCGATGTTTCCAAGCATTAGGAATTCCCCCATCGCGCTTCCGATTAGCCTGTAAATTCCTTGGCGTTTTTAGCCTTTTGCTGGCATTTACTTTGCGAAGCTATGGGCGCAAATGCGCTGCAATTTCGGCCGGCGCGAAATCATTCAGACTTAAACAGGAGGGTTCATGGCAGAACGCATCGCGAACTTCGATGATTGGAAAGATTTGTTTTACAAATGGCAAAAGGACATCGGCTTCGACGCCTCGCTGGTGAAAGATTACAAGTTCGATTCGATTTATGATGAGGGGACCAGTCCAATCATCGAGTTCGGCGACTTCAAAGGACGCAAGAAATTCGAAAAAGTTTTGGACGTGCCAACCCAGGACATGCGCGACGCGCTCCTGCATTTGATTTTCTATCAGGGCGACACCGAGTTCGGCTCATCCGAGCAACAGCGCATGCTGATCGACAACGCGCCCACCGATTATGACCGCCAGTGCCTGTTGCGGGTGATGCGCGAAGAACAGCGCCATGGCTGGCAAATGTGCCATGTGCTGATTAACAACTTCGGCGATTCGGGAAAGTTGGAGGCGCAAAAGCTGCTCGAACGGCGCGCCTATAAAAACACCCGTCTGCTTGGCGCGTTCAATCGCAACGTCGATGACTTTATCGACTTCGTCACCTACACCTGTTTCATCGACCGTGACGGCAAATACCAACTCACCATGCTCCATCATTCGAGCTTCGCGCCGCTCTCGCGCAGCATGGGACCCATGCTTAAAGAAGAAGCGTTTCATCTGTTCACCGGCCAGACCGGCCTGTCGCGCATCATCAAGGCCGGAAAAGTTCCCATCGAAATTGTCCAGAGATATCTAAACAAGTGGCTCTCCACCGGTTACGACTTGCTGGGCAAAGACCGCTCCGGCTCCGCGGCGCGTTTCTACCGCTGGGGCTTCAAAGGCAGATTCGACGAAGCCACCGCCAAGGAACCACCCAAGGATCTCGAACGGCTGAACGAGGAAGCCAGACTGCTTTACTACAAAGAAGACTGCGAGATCATCGATTCGTTCAATCGCTTGATCCCCGAAGGCAAACCGAAGCTGCGCGCGCCCGATCTGAAGTTCAACCGGCAGATCGGCGAGTACGCCGGCAAGCACTACAGCGTCGAGGGCAATCCCCTAACCGAGGGCGAATACCAAGCCCATCTCGACAAAGTGCTGCCCGGACCCAAAGACCGCAAGAGCCTCGAGCCGATTTTCAAGACCGGCGACTGGATGAGCCCAGGCGCAGCCTGAACGGTGCTGCCAGGAAGCCTTCCATAAAATGGCAAGCACTACCGGCTGCCGACCGCGGCCCAATGGGAATATGCCGCGCGCGCGGAAACTGAAACTGCCTACTGGTGGGGTAACGAGATGAAGCGAGGCTTAGCTAACTGTGTTGGCTACGGCACCCAGTGGGACAGAAAATAGACTGCGCCGGTATTTCAACCGAGCACTTTCAGTCCAACACGATTTATTCCCCTTGGCGATAATCCGGCGCTATCAAGCGACTTGTTTGCCTGCAAGCTTTGCGGGATAAAACACTAAACCTTGAGCATCTCTATCGTTAAAATGACCATGAGCACGACGGTTTTCACCGAGATAGAGTTCTGGATGTTGATCGTCTTTGCGGTTATATTCCCCTTCGCTATCGACAGATTACTTCTCGCGAAGAAAGCCATCTCTCGCAAGACAGTTCTAGCTTTCGGGCTCGCGCCTGTCGTGATTGCTGGAGTGGATTGATGTCTACCTCTTGCAAAGCTTGGCCGCCGCGGCAAAGGTCTCTCCATCTCTCGTGGATGATGCAGTCTTTTCATCCGAGTTATCCCTTGCGCTCTATCTGCTGCCCGCCATGTTCGGAGGCATTGGCATCAACGTTATTTCCCATATTCTTGTGCGGCATCTTGTTGAGGCCGAAAGCAGTATGAGCAGAAGCGTCGATATGCCTAACTTGTCGTTTGTGCGGAGTCTTGGGATCTGAACCCACAATCGCGACCTAATAGCGACGGCTGAGCTTTGCGTTAACCGTTACCGTTTTCCACAACCCACGACCCCCGAGATTCCGAAACTGAGCACCCAGCCCTACTTCGACGCGAAGCTTTGCCGGTTTCGCCCTTCGGTTTCACTGCTTCCCGCTTCGAAGATTGCGCGCCGCGTCACCGCCGCCAGGCTTGATGAAAATCTAAAAGTTGCGAATCCGGCGGCTGAGAATTCGCAATATTGAATGGCGCCGGGCGAATTCCCACGTGAACTTGGCAGGCGCCGCTGGCACATAGATTGCGGTTCTCTTGAGTAGTCCGAATGCAACGGAAGGGAGGGTAGGATATGTACACTCCACTCATCACCATTTCAGCGATCCTTGCGGCCGGAATTCTGTTTGTCCTTGCGCCGGTCGCGGTCGACACCTACCGGCGCTATCGCAACCGCAAAGTCGTCATCTGCCCGGAAAACAAGAACTTCGCCGAAGTAGAGCTAAAAGCGGGCCGCGCCGGTCTCATGTCGGCGTTGGGCAAATCGAAACTCGCGGTGAAATGGTGCAGCCGCTGGCCGTACAAAAAAGGATGCGCTGAAGAGTGCGTGAAAGAGAACTGGACCGCGCCATAAGGAGCACGCGGGCAGACCTCCAGGTAGTCGGCCTAGCTCCGGCCAACAGCGCCACTCGATGAAATGACCGCCGGATTACCGCGGTGGTCGACTTTTCCCCGAGCGTGCTACCGCGTGGGTTAGATAGGCGCGTCAGCGGTAAAATTGAAAGTGCCGGGCGCGCTGCGGCTTGGGGTCGGCTTTGACGAGAATCCGTCTTTCCTGGCGGTTTTGATTCTCATCGAGCCGGCAGCGGTCCGCCGCCGGCCATTTGCTTATACAACTGAATAACTTCTTTATCTCGCGGCAATTCTTTGATCGCCTGTTCCAGTTCCTCGCCGCTAAGTGGGTTTGGAGGATCACCCATCAACTTTTTATACTCGGCGGGAAACTCCGGGTCGGCAAACGCCTTGCGCATCGCCGCGCGTATGATCTTTACCGGCTCTTTCCGTGTTCCAGGAGGGAAGAGATACGGCCAGCGCGGGTATTGAAAGGCACGAAACATGGCCAGCAGCTTTCGTTCTTTATCTGACTTGGCAAAGCTCTCCAATTGGGGCAGATCTTTAAAGGCGGGATGAGAACGTCCTTTCGGAACCGTCAGAGTCGCGTGAGGGTGGATCAGCTTCTTTTCGATCCATTCCGGTTTTTCGACGACAAAGCGCGCCGCACCGGTGACATGAGCATCCAATTCGCCGCGTTCGAGCCCGATGTAAATCTCCGGACCGGTAAAACCGGTGACGAACTTAGGATCCTTCAAGCCGAGCACGTAGGCTACCATGCGCGCGGTGACATAGACCGGGTGGCCAACCGCGTGCGCGCCAAACCTGACGCCGCTTTTGGCTTGCAGTTTCGCCATACTGTCCAGTCCGGCTTCCGCCTTGGTGTAAAACACGTAAGGATCGCCTGTATCCGTAGAGCCAAGGTAGATGAATTTATCGAGATCGTATTGACTGCCGGGTAGACCGAGAATCGGTCCGACGACAAGCCCCGCGCCGATCGATCCAATCGTTAACCCGTCGGGCTTCGTCGAGCTGAAAAGCATGTTCGCGGCTTTTCTACCGGCGGCGCCCGGCACGAAATCGATCATCAAAGTCGGATGACCTGGGATATGCTTCGCCAACGTATGCATCAGCGCCCGGGTCTGAAATTCGCCTGAGCCGCCGGGGCCGCCGCCGCGGATGATCTTGATCGTCTTGCCTTTGTAGAAGTCGCCCTGAGCAAGGGCATCGCCCGACGGTAGGAATAACAACAGCGCGAGCACCATCCCGAGCACAGACGCTGGCAACGTCGACCCACTATTCTTCTTCATAAACACCCCCCACATGCCGTGAGATAATGAATTCTGGGTTCTATCGGCGGTTCGGTATCGTCTCGATGGCTGCGATTATATTGTTCGCAGATCCTAAAGAAAGAGGGCGGCCAACTTTCCCGTAACATGGCATCCAGGGTCGCGACTCTGACGCACGTTTGGCAATAGTGAAGCCGCTTTTCGGATCGCACGGTGCCGAAACTTTTGCCGGCGGTCAGAGCCCCTTCTTCATCTTCAGCGAAGTCAAGAGGGGGATCACGCTGATGCCGAGCGCAAACAGGTAGGTCACGTTCACCGAAGCGACGAAAACCTGCGTGTCGCCGGGGTTGGGCGTGGTACCGGGAATCCCCGAGTAGTAGCGGAAGGCCAAGGTCAGGAAAATCCCGCTGAGCGATATTCCGAGCATTTGACCCAGGCCGAAGATCCCGTTGATGATGCCGATCGCCGTGCCCCAATTTTCTTTGGGGAGCGAGCCGATCATCACCGCCTGCGACGGAGTATTGAACATTGCCGATCCGACGCCGGTCAGGGCGAGCAGGAGCGCGGGCAAGATCCAATGCGAGTCGGGACGCAGGTTGGTGCCGATCAAGAAACTCGTCATCAGGGTGAGCACGCCCAGAATCAATAGAAAGCGCGCTCCGATCCGATCGGTCAGCGCGCCGCTTACCGGCGAGATCACCATGCTAAGCAACGACGGGGCGAGAAACATCAGCCCCATGAACGATGGAGAGAGCTTGAGCACGTCCTGAAGATAGAAAGGCGTAATGAACGTCGTGAGGCCTTGAGTGATACAGCACATCAACAGACCCACCGAGCCGAATTTAAACACCGGCACCGAGAAAAACGACAGATTGATCATCGGGCTTCGGGTCTTCTTTTCGTGTGCAATAAATCCCCAGAGCGCGCCGATAAAGACCATGACCAAAAGCGTCTGGTTGCCGGTGCCAATGACCCGCGCAACTTTTTGATCCAGCAGCAGGGTGACCAGAATCGTCAGAGCGAGAAAGAGCAACGCGCCCTGGTAATCGACAGCTTGCGGTCGAGAAGTCGTTGACGGCACGGCGCGTCCGGTCAGGTAGCAAAGCACCGATCCAACCACACTCGGCACAAACAAGAAGAAAAAAATCCCCCGCCAGTGCACCCAATCGATGATCAAGCCGCCGATCGGCGGACCGATAAAAAAACCGAACTGGTGCGACATGGCCATGAGACCCTGGGCCTTTCCTTCCGACCCCGCCGGCATGGCCCGGAACGCCAAGGTGCGTCCGGATGACTGAATCATCGCGCCGCCGACGCCTTGCAGGAAGCGAAACAGAATCAATTGCAATACGTTCTGCGACAGGCCGCAGAGCAGCGAGCCGACGGCCATGACAGCCATGCCAATACCGAAAGTTTTGTGATGGCCGTAGATATCGCCCAGCCGCCCGCAAATCACGCCCAGGCCGATCCCCGCCATCTGATAGACGATGAGCGCCCACGAGATTCCAAGGATGTCCGTCCCCAGCGCCGAGGCCAGTGTCGGCATCGAGATGATGAACACGCGCGTTGAGATGCCCGCGACGGTGACCCCGATGACCGAGTTGATCAGAGTAAGCCTGCGCAGCTTGTCATGCGCATGGGGTTGATCTTGCAAAATCAAATTTCAAACCTTTCGTGCCGGTCAAAATACCCTCGCCGGTTCTCAGACCCTCGGCGTCTCCGCCGCCGCTTCGACAACGGTCGATCGGCATAGCACGGAGACGAAATATGAGAAGGACCGGGACAGGACTGGAGGCTTCGATCCTATAGATTTGCGGCAGGTTTTTGTAGCCTTTCACAAATCATTTCAAAGTCGCTCAACGCCGCATTCGACGTGGCGACTACCAGGTCCGGCCAAAAATATTTTTGCAAAGTTAAGAACGCCCGGAGCGCTATTTCCTAAACGAGGGACTGGGAGTTCGGCGAACAATTGTTTAAACAGTTAAATTTATTACATGAATCGAGTTCCAGGACCCTTCGATGGGCTTGGCGCAGTCCTTGCTCAATTGAATTAGCGGGTTGCATTACAGTCCATTGTTCTTGTTGACGAGCTGGACACAGGTCGATAGCCCACGGATTTTTAAGACGACAATAACCAGGCCCAACCGAACGAGAAAGGAGACCGCCAACTTGAACGCCGCCGTTACCGCTGTCACGAATCTAGCATCAGTATTGACCAACAAAGAGGGTGCGCCTCCTAAGAAGATCTATAAGTCAGTGCCGGAAAGCTACAAGGTTCTGACGGAAACCAAGTACCACAAAGTCGTCTCGGATCTTGAATCGATTCTGCTCGACATCAGCACGGACGGGGTCGGCATCAACACCCCGGACGGAAAAATCAGCGCGTCAACGCTCAAGAGCTGGGCCGAGTCTTTGCGAGACGCTCTGGAGACCCTGTCGAAAGCTCAATGAGCGGGAGGGCGTCGCCCCCCATCTTCAAGCCAAGTGCCCGCGCTCAACTGCCGCGGGTCCGGTTTTGCGGCCCGACTTTTTCGATCGTGACGCGGATGGCGATGCGCCCTTCGGCGAGGGTTTTTTTTCGGATATCGTCCCAGTTTTCCGGCTCGCCGCGGATCTGGCGATGCCAGTCGAGCACGATGTCCATGGCTTGCGGATGGGACACCACTTCGGCCCTGCCGTCGATCTGAATATAGTTGGAGCCGTTGAACTTCTCTCCATAAACCAGCAGAGAAACTTCCGGATTGCGCCGAATATTTTTCACCTTGTAAGTGTTATCCCGCGCCGTGATCGTCACCCTGCCATCGGCGCCGATGACCGGCGACACCAGCGTCATCTGCAGCGACCCGTCGCGCTTGCGCGCCACCAATACACCGTGATGATTATGCTTCAAAAACTCCTGTGCCTCGGAAATATCCATGGATCCTCCGCAAAATTATGTTCCGCCGATCTTAGCTAATTTGCCCCGCCGCTGCCAGACAGAGCTCCCAGCTGAACCGCCACCCCGCCAGCTCCGATCGTTCGAGCGGCACGCTCCAGTCGTCATTTAAAAACCGGCGGCATATTCACCGCAACCAAAACAATGTTGCAACTTAGCAATTTTTATTTTCTACTCCCGGCTGGTGCATTGAACTCATGAGGAGGACGAGAGCAATGGCAAGGGCAAATAATGAACATCCGGGAATAGGCGAAGGACGGGACCGGCTCGTAGGCAAAGTCGCCATCGTCACCGGTGCCAACAGTGGCATCGGCCGCGCCACGGCGCGCCTTTTCGCTCGCGAAGGCGCGCAGGTGGTCTGCTGCGATATTCAGGAGCAGTTGAGCCCGCGCATCGACGACCTGATCGCGCAGGACGGCGGTTCCGCCCTGTTTCTAAAGACCGATGCCACCAGTGAAGCGGACTGGACCAGGACCGTAAGTTCGACACTGGAGCGTTTCGGCGATCTGGATATTCTCTATAACAACGCCGGCGGCGGCGTGCGCGGCAAGATCGGCAAGCTCAAGAACGACGAGTGGCACTTCATCATGAACTTGAATCTCAACTCGATCTACTACGGCTCGCGCGCCGTGTTGCCCCACTTCTTAGCCAAACGCCGGGGCAACATCATCAACACCGCCTCGACGTTCGGCATTCTCGCCTCGGAAGAGAATCCTGCCTATTGCGCGACCAAGGCGGCGGTGATCAACCTTACGCGCCAGATCGCCCTCGATTATGGAACCCAGGGAATCCGCGTCAACTGCATCTGTCCCGGCGCCACCGACACACCACGATTCAGGGGCGTGCCGCCACGGGCGATGTTCGAAAGCGGCTTGCCGCCGGAGCAGATTGACCGGCTATCGAAACTCAACCGCGCCCTCAACCGCCTTGCCCGGCCGGAAGAGATCGCCTACGGCGTGCTCTTTCTCGCCTCGGACGAGGCCTCCTTCGTCACCGGCAGCGCACTGGTGGTCGACGGCGGCCAGACCATCGATGCGTAGAAAAAAAATTGGCGTGATGGGGTGTTGGAGTAATGGGTCATGGTCCGGCAACAATACTTCGGAGCGCCATCGCTCCGGCTCAGCGGCGCTGCTACCTTCCTACACTAAAGAAGCAGCAAGCGGGATATTGTCGCTTCGCTAAATCCAATTCACGCTGCGGTATTGCCGCCGCGGCTGCCGCTGGGAAACATCGAGCCCAAGTACTCGCCGAGGATGCGACAAACGTCGATGGCCGACAGGATGCCGGCCAGTTTGCCCTGGCGCTGCACGATCACCGATCCGATGCGCCGCTTGGCCATTTCCATAACCACGGCGTCGAGCGGCGCCCGGAAGGGCACGATATAGGGTTGGGTCACCATGATATGGCGCGCCTGAATCGTGTCTTTCTCCGCTTGCGGCGTGTCGCGTTTGACATGGTGGTGCAGGTCGCGCTCGGACACGATGCCGATGACCTTGCCGTTCTCCTGCACAGGCAAATGGCGGATGCCGTGCTCATCCATCATCCGCTCCAGGGTCGTTGCCGTGTCGTCGACCTCGACGAAGTAAGGAAAGGAAGTCATCACGGCACCGACGATGGGCATCTTTTTTTGTCGTTTTTTCATTCCGCCTCCCCCTCACGGCCCTGCAGCGCTTAGTCGCCGGTTATATTGTCGGCTCAAACATCGGCCCAGCGCCAGCCACGAATATCCGGCAGGTCGCCGCCCTGGGTCGTGATGTCTTCCTTATGCCCGATCAGTTTATCGCGAACGGCCTGCTTGCCGTAGGCCGCGTGGTAGCCCGGCTTGGGCACCGGGCCGATCAACCCCGCGACCGGAGGGTAGCGATCCATATCATTGCGCGCGACCATGTCCAACGGAGTCGTCGTCGTGCCCTCTTCCTGGTAACCGCACACGTGGAGATTTTTATGATTAGTCCGCCGATAGGTCAAGCGATGGATCAGCTCAAATGCAGGGTCGGCAGCCCGCCGTTGGTGTCGGGATTGAGAAATTCAATGGGTGTAAATGAAGTTGAGCCCCGGCGTGGCGGCCCAGCAGCCACAGTTTTATAGGCTCGCCTTCAACGGTTCCTTGACCAGCGGATTGTCGAGCAGGTGAATTCAACCTGCGGATAAGGGATTGGCCGCTCGCCAATAGGCAAGGATGGCCTCGATTTCGGAGTTCGACAAAGCCTTAAATTAACGTTCTCCTTGTCGATATTTATTTCACTTCGCGCCGCACCAGCCGCGCCGTCTCTCGGGCAATGATCACGCCTTCGTCGCTGGGTATCACGTAAGCGCCGATGCGCGACCCGGGCGCTGAGATACAGGCTTCGCTGCCGACAGCCGCGGCGTTGTTTTTTTCGTCGAGGATCAAGCCGCACCAATCCATGCCGGCATAAATTTTTTCGCGCACCGAGGGCGCGTTTTCGCCGATGCCGCCGCTGAAGATCACCGCCTGCGCGCCGTCGAGAGCGGCCAAGTAGGCGCCCAAATATTTGCGCGCCCGGTAGCAAAAAAGATCCACCGCAACGCGCGCGCGCGGATCGCGATCATAGACGGCGAGCAGCTCTCGCATATCGCTGGAGATGCCCGATAAGCCGAGCAGACCCGAGCGCTTGTTGAGCCAATTTTCCACTTCAACGGCGTCGACATTTTCCACCCGCGCCAGAAAGCCCACCAGCGCCGGATCGAGATCGCCCGAGCGCGTGCCCATCACCAGACCCTCGAGCGGCGTGAAACCCATCGACGTATCGACCGATCTACCGCCGCGGATCGCGCATGCCGAGCAGCCGTTGCCGAGATGCATGGTGACGAGATTGATCTGTTCGACGGGGATGCCGCTTATCTCGCTATAGCGCAGCAAGGAAAAATGATGCGCCAGGCCATGGAAGCCGTAACGGCGGAGCGAATGTTTTTCCGAGAGCTCGCTCGGAATCGCGTAAAGCGCGGCGATCTGCGGCATGGTCTGATGAAACGACGTGTCGAACGCCGCCGCCATCGGCACGCGGGCGCCGAGAATTTTCCGCATCGCATGGATGCCGCTCACGGCCGCCGGGTTGTGCAGCGGCGCCAACTCGTTCAATGATTCGATTTGCCCCAGCACCGCGTCGCTGATCAGCACCGTCGAGGCGAACAAATTCCCGCCATGGACCACGCGGTGGCCCACCGCATCGATTTCGAACTTGCGGGGCGCGGCCGAGTCCGCCAGGCCGAGCCGAGTGACGATTAGACGTACCGCCGCGTCGTGGTCCGCCGCAGCGCATCTTTCTTCGGTGAGCGGAGTAGCATCGGCATACCCGATGCGCAGCGCTGCACGAGCACCGATCTCATCGACGATTCCCGAGACCAGCTTGCGCTCGGCACCGGCAGTCTCGATGATCTGAAACTTTACCGAAGAGCTGCCGCAATTGAGCACCAGTACGTTCATGCTGATATTAATTGTACGGGAAATCTTGCGGAATGGAACTACTGCGCAGCAAGCTGTGGGGTCTCAAACGGAACGGATAAGCCGCGGAGCGAGACGAAACCAAACTTTGTTACGAGAGGGTCAGCTCGACACCGGTTCTGACATCGACGATTCCAAGAACTCGGCCGCCAACGGCACCTCCTGCACCGAGCCATACACCGCGCGCATGCTGTAGGCCCGCGCGCCGCGCTTGGAGGCGATGACTTTGAAAATCTCTGTGCCTTTGAAGTGCACGCCGGTCCAATCCTCGATGGCCATGCCGGCGGAAATTTTACTCGAACTTAACAGGCGGTGATAGGACGGCCGGCGCTGCGGCTCGCCGTCGTAGTGCGGGCAGCAACTGCCGGGGAGAAAGCCCAAACCGTCGAGGGGCCGCAGACCGTCGGAAAAGGAATCGGTCAGTCCCTGCTCGAACCAGCAGATCGCCCCGGCGCTCACACCGGTCAGGACAATTCCGCACTCCCAGGCTTCCCGGAGAACTTCCACCACCCCCCAGTCGCGCCATAGGGCGAGCAGGCTCTTGGTGTTGCCACCGCCGACATAGATCACATCCTGATTGAGCAGAAACGAGCGAAGATCGGGCGTGCGTTTGAAAAAGGTCAGCACCGACGGGCAGCAACCCAATTTCAGAAACGCCGAGTAAAAACTCGCAATATAATGATCCGGCTCGCCGCTCGCCGTCGGCACGAATGCGACCCGCGCATGCTCCACGCCAGTTTGGCGAATCACATATTTTTCCAGCTCGAGATTCTCCGCATCACGATAGAATCCGCCGCCGCCGATGGGAATGATCTGTCGCTCTTTTTCCGCCATGAATCCGGTTCTCGCTTGTGATTTTCTTATTTGCGACTGCGCACGGTTGTTAATACGCCGTGCAAATCCCCGCCTCGCCGCCCCAGATATCGACTCCGCCGATAATCATATCGCGCGCGTCCAGAGTGAACGCGCCGCGCGCCGAAGTCTCCGGTGCGCCGGGGTAACTGAGAACGCAAATATCCTCATAGGGACCGATAAGCCGCTCCGCCGCGGGCAATTCGATCCACCGGTCGCGGCTGCCGGTGCTCACCACCGCGGTCGCTTCCGGAGTGTAATACAGCAGCGGCGAGTCCACACCGTCCTTGCCGCCATATTCGTAAGTCACCAACGTGGTCTTGATGCCGATGCGCTCGCAAGCACGAATGGTCAACATGACGTCGACGAAGGCATTGCCGGAGCCGAGCCAGGTGACCAGCGCCGCGTCCGCGCCGATGCGCGCGGCGAGCTGCGCCGTGTTGCGCGCCACCACTTCTTTGCCATGAATCGTGTCGTAGGCGATCCGCTCGACGATCACACCGGCAAAACTCAGGTGTCCCGCGGCCTGTTCGCGATACAATTCCAGCGCCAGCGGATGATTCTGCCAATCCCAAGTCGTCGGGTAATAGCCGATCCCGCGGGTGGTGTTGGTGGTTACCGCGCCGTCGAACAATTCGTTGGGATGGATCAGCGTCGACAGCGACTCGCGGATCGGCAGGCCGTAGTAGCTGACGCCGGAATGGGGCTGGCCGCCGTTGGTGATGCAGCCCTGGATCAGCGCCACGCGCGGCGCGGCGTGTACAGCTGAAGCCAATTCGAAATTCGCGACATGCTCGGGGCTCTGTCCCTCGGTGAGCTCCGCCAATTTTTTTGCCACGAGGAACTCGGCTCGCTGGATCGCGCTGTGGGCGTCATATTCGCCGAGCCCTGGCTTGAGCCGCAGAATCAAAACCAGATGCTTGAATTTGCCGAAGCGCGACGCCGCCGCGCCCGGCCCCCACATGTCGAGAATAGCGCTGCGCTGCACGCCGGTGCCGGCGCGGATTGTGCCCTCGTAAGCTGCCGTTGCGACGATGGTCATGCCGGAGAGGCGATGCGTCACTCCGCTGCCCACGCATTCCACCGGACAGATCGCGCCGGGAAACACTTGAGCGCCTGCGCCGAATTTCGCTCTGGGCTCGACGATGTCGCGAATGCCGGTAATGCGCGCGTGTTCCTCCGGGCGAACGGTTTCGAATCTCGCTGAGTCGATGCGAGCATCTTCGAGAACCGTTTGCGCCAGCTCGTCTGAATTCAACTCCAGCCGGCCGCTCTGATAACGGCACGAATTACCGAAGCGAATTTCATGTACCGGAAACGATGCCAACTCGAGTTGCATATAATCGCTATAAGGCGCCGATCGAAGCCAGCGTGCGCTTCACCTCTTCGACGCCCTCGGGTGAAAGCGGCGCCTGCGGCGGCAGCGGTGCACCGACGGGATAACCCTGCAGCTCCAGCGCGCCCTTGATGCAGGCGGCGAGATTGTACTTGGCAAAAGCCTGATTCAAACCCCAAAGAGGTCGCTGCAAATCCATCGCCGTCTGCCAACCGCCGCGCCGGCACGTTTCGTAAAGCTCCACGCTCTGCCGCGGCGCCACACATGCCGGTCCGGCCATCCAACCGACACCGCCGATCAACATCACGCAGGTCGGGATATGCGCCGACGCCGCGAAGACTTTCATCCGCCCGTCCACCTGATTGAGGATCGACAACAACCGGCCGGTGTTCGTCGATGCGTCTTTGATGTAACGAATGTTCGGCACATGGCTCAGGCGCTGGATAACCGGCAGACTCAAGTCCGAGCGTTGGAAGCTTGGATTGGTGTACAACACCACCGGCAAGGAAACGGCATCGGCAATCGCCTTGAAGTACTGAAAAACGCCATCGTCTGAAATCGGAAAGTAAGCTTCGAGGATCGCGAGGATCCCTTGGCAACCGAGGCGCTCATAGTCGCGCGCTTGGATGACCGCGTCGGCAATCGTCGTCGAAGCCACTCCCGCCACCACCGGCACGCGCCCGCGCGCCGCTTGTACAACGATCTCGACAATGCCGCGCCGCTGTTGCAAAGATAGATACGGAAATTCTCCCGTAGAACCAAGCGGCGTGAGCCCATGCACGCCTGCTTTGATCAGATCATCGCACAACCGCGCCAGCACATCGGATTTTACTTTACCGGTAGCGTCGATGGGAGAAACCAGATACGGAAATACTCCGTGAAATTCTGCGGCACTCATAGCCACATAATCTATCATGGTATTTCGATGCGACAAAAGAGTACTTTAAGGCAGGTCTCCTATTGGCTTGAAAACGACACTTTTCACGCAGTCGCAGATGATTTGGAGTCCGTGACCACGCGTCGGCCCCGGGTGGTGACATCGAGGGCTTTTTTGAGTAGAGTCCGGAGAGGCACAGGGCACCCGCACAAAACTCCGTCGCAGACCGGTGCCGCTCGATTACTGGAGGTCATTGTATTGGAAACTGCCGCGCGTGAATTTCAGATCATGGTCAAGACCATCGGGGCGATCTGCAACCTCGACTGCCACTACTGCTATTATCTCGACAAAGAGAATCTCTACCCCAAGGGCACGAATTTTCGTCTAGACGACAAGACCCTAGAACGCTATATCGAGCAGCATATTAAGGCCACGCCCGGCGAGATCGTCAGCTTTTCCTGGCACGGCGGCGAGCCGACGCTGCTCGGCGTCGAGTTTTTCCGCAAGGCCGTGGCACTGCAAAAAAAACATCTGCCCGACAACAAAAAAATCATCAACGGCATTCAGACCAACGGCACGACCATCGACGACGAATGGTGCGAGTTCCTCGCCAAGGAGAGTTTTTACATCGGCTTGAGCCTCGATGGGCCGCGGGAGCTGCACGATCATTATCGCGTGACCAAAGGTCAGAAGCCGACGCACAAGCAGGTAGTGCAGGCTTTCCACATGTTGCGCAAAGCCAAGGTCCACGTCGACCTGCTGACCGTCGTGCATGACGTTAATGTTCAACACCCCACGCAAGTGTACCGATACTTGAAAGAGATCGGCGGGCAGTATTTGCAATTTTTACCGCTGGTCGAAAAGACCGGCGATCCGAACAACCCCGTGCACAAACGTTCGGTGCCGGCGGCGGCGTATGGAAAATTTTTGAATACCATCTTCGACGAATGGGTGCGGCGCGATATCGGCAAGATCTTCATCCAGCTCTTCGACGAATCGGTTCGGCCGTTTCTCGGCATGGAACACGCGCTGTGCATCTACCGCGAAACCTGCGGCGACGTGCCGGTGGTCGAGCACAACGGCGACTTTTATTCCTGCGACCACTACGTCCAGCCGGAATTTAAGATCGGCAATATCCACGAACGGCCGTTAGCGGAAATGGTCGACGACCCCAAACAGCGCGAGTTCGGCCAGGCCAAATGGACCAGCCTGCCGAAGTATTGCCGCGAGTGCGAAGTCTTGAGCATGTGCAACGGCGGCTGCCCCAAAGACCGCATCATCAAGACGCCGGACGGCGAGGACGGCTTGAATTACCTCTGCGCCGGACTCAAGGGTTTTTTCACCCACAGCAAACCTTACTTTCAAAAATTTTCCGAATTGGTCGAGGCCGGCGAGCCGGCGGAGAAATTGATGGAAATCGTCCGCGCCGCCGAGGCCAAAGCTTCGGTCCGCCAGGCCGGCCGCAACGACCCTTGCCCCTGCGGTAGCGGCAAGAAATTCAAGCGCTGCTGCGGTAGCACCCGGCCGGCTCTGTAACATAGACCTGTTCGTTTCGTGTTACTCGCATGGCGCGTGTGCAAAGCCTTAAGGTCTGGCGGCCCTTTCCTGCAACCTTAAGCAGTCAACGATAGGATTGACTCGCGCCAAGGCGCAAAGCACGCTAAGTTCGGAAAGGGATCATGGCTACCTTACAGACGATCCTCGCTATTCCTCTCCGACCTTTGCGGCCGTGGCGTCTTTGCGCGAGGTATTCCGATATGTCATCGCGCCGATGGTGCAGCGGATCTTTCGTGGTAATTAATTCCGAGGTGACAGCATGACCCTCTACGACGACATGATGGAAGGCGTGATCGATATTCACTGCCACATCGACTTTGAATTCTCCGCCAAGGAGCGCAAACGCGAGCCGGAATTTCTCTGGCTGCCGAAAGCCGAGGCCATGGGCATGCGCGGCGTCGTGCTCAAGTCTCACTGGTGGCCGACCATCAACGTCGTGCCCTACATTCTTTCAACCGTGGAAACCAAAGTCGCGCTCTGGTCGAGCGTCGCGCTCAACAGCACCGCCGGCGGGCCGAATGCCTGCATCGTCGAGGCCTGCGCCGAGCTCGGCGGCAGGATGGTCTTTCTGCCGACCTGGAGCGCGCGCAACGACGTCGAGCGCAAGGGCTTCAGCAACCGCCTGAAATCCTACTATCGGAGTCATGCGAAACTCGAGAATCCCAATTATTATTTTCTCGACGACAAGGGCAAGCTCATTCGGCGCGGCTATGAGATCATCGAAGCCTGCAAGGCCCGCGATCTCACCCTCGGCATGGGCCATGTATCGTGGCAGGAATCGATGGCGTTCATTGAGGCGGCGCGCGATATGGGCTACAGCCATAGAATCGTCGTCAACCACGTGCAGAGCCACATCATCGCCATGCCGGTCGACGCCATGAAACGCGCCGCGGAGATGGGCGCATTTCTCGAAGCCTGCTGGAACGCGCTGGCGCCGGGCCGGATGGATTCCCCTGAACTGGTCAAGCAATTTCGCGAAACGGGTCTAAGACAGGTGATCGCCAGCACCGACTACTTCCGCCCCTACAGCCCCAACCCTGCCGAACTTTTCCGTATGTATCTCGGCATGCTGCACGAAGGCGGACTGAGCGAGGGCGAAGTCAATCAAGTCGCATCGATCAATCCGGCGCGGCTGATGGGGCTGGCGTAGACTGAACCGGGATTCCGCAGTTGGTTGTGAATCATTTCGGTCGGAGAAAAAAGTGATTATAGGTTTGGTCTTTGAGAGCCCTGGCAAGTTTCAGAAATCACCCGCTTCAACTGCGCCGCAGTTAGAATCGCTACGGATAAGTATTTAAAACGTAAGCACAATTCTTATTCGTATATCTCTTGGGATTCTGACTGCGGAATCCGGGCTGAATGACATCCGTCCACCAGCGTGAGTAGGATCAATCTGACGCGCAGACTTGCGAAAATTTTGCGAAGCATGGCGGTCACTGGGTTGTGTCGATGCGGCGTAGCCGGTTAACGCCGCAGCTCGTCACGATTATCTGCGCCCTTATCCACAGCGCCGTGCGCCAAACATTCCCGCGCCAGCAGCATCTTGCCCAGCCGGCGCCCTGCACAGCAGGGACACTTTTCACCATAAGGGTAGGTCGCTGTGCAGACGGTTTCTGTCTAATAGCTGAAATAGTTTTCAGCGAACTGCTCAAGACCTCCCGCCCTCGGCCAGCCGTGTACGGAGGCCTTCTAGTTCTGCCGCGCGGTTCTGCTCCTGAAGGCTTGTCCCTCATCACGCAGCCCATCGGAACCCTCTCTCTACCGGCCCCGGCGCCGACGCTGCGCCGCACGGGCTTTGTTTTGCGTTGGTCTTTTTCATATTGACTGTTCCTTCTGATCTAAGGTTTCCGATGGTTGTAAAAGCGCCGCGGCACTGGTCATCTCGACCCGGTTGCGTCCCGCCTTCTTGGCTTCGTACAGCGCTGCGTCGGCCGCGTGCACCAGGGATTCCATATCGCTACCGTCCTCGGGAAATAACGCCACGCCGAGCGACAGCGTCACCGGCCCGAGCACCTTGCCGTCTGACTTCACTTCGAGTGCCGCGGCTCCTGCGCGAATGGCCTCGGCGCGCTGCCGCGCGTTGTGGTGATCCATCTGCGGCAGCACCAGGCAGAACTCCTCGCCGCCGTAGCGACAGGCGATATCGTCGGCGCGAACCGAGCGGACAAAAACGACCCCAGCGCCTGCAACACGGCATCGCCCGCATCGTGCCCAAAACTATCGTTGAAGCGCTTGAAATGGTCCACGTCGATCATGACGATCGCCATCGGCGCACCGGAGCGCTGCGCCCGGGCGAACTCGCGCACCAGCGTCTCGGTCAGGTAGCGCCGGTTAAACAGACCGGTGAGGGGGTCGCGGATCGCCTGCTCCTTTAGGGTCTGGCGGAGCCGGATGTTTGCGAGCGTGATCGCGAGCCCGTCGCCGGCCAGGGTGACGAGTTGAAGTCTCGATTGGAGCGTCGAGGCGTCGGGACCGCGCAGATGCAGTACGCCGAGCACTTCGCCGTAGGCCATCAGGGGCACACATAACGTGGCGCCCACTTTAAACGATCCGGCGTGCTCGCAGGGCGGGGTGGAGGTCCCGTTGCCGAGGTAATAATTGCCGCGCCTGAGTCCCCAGCAGTGCTCGGGACTGAACGGCATCACTGCATCGGGCCACTCGCCCCACGTGGCAGCCGGCGTGAGTTGGTTGCGCGAGGCGGCATAAATATGCAATGCGCCGGTCGATGATTCGAACAGCTCGGGCGCGGCACGGCCGAATATGTCGAAGGCCTCATCGGAACTCGCGCAGGCAAGAAGCAGGTCATTCATCTTGGCAAGCGCCGCGCGTTCCACAGTTAACCGCTGCGATTCCTCCGTCTGACGTTGCAACGCGTCGTTGGCGGCTGCGGCGGCGAAGATCCGCTGGTCCAGCTCGGTGGCGAACTGCAACAGCTCCGCGTCGGCGCGCTTGCGCTCGGTGATGTCGCGCATGATCGTGGACAAGGTCTCGATCTTCCCGTCGGGGGCTTTGTGACACAGGATGACTTGGGAGACGGGTATTTCTGGGCCGCGACGGCTTAACAAGACTGTCTCGCCGCTCCAGCTGCCCTGGCGGACAGCAGCGGGAATTCCTTCGCTCAATATTGGATGACTGGCGGGGTCGGGAAGGAAATCGGCGATGACAGTTTTGGTGATATCTTCATCAATACCCACGCCGAGCAGAGATCGGCCGGCGCCGTTCATATAGAGGATGCGTCCGTCCGGATCGCTGGTGGCGACTAAGTCGGTGGTGGATTCGAGAATGGCAACCATTTGGTCGCGGGCCACTTCCGCGCGCTTGCGCTCGGTGATGTCGGTAGCCACACCGACCAGATACGTACCCTTTGCCGTGTCTGCTCTCGTCGCATTCAAACTAAAGTCGCGTATCCCGGACTTGGTGACGAGGCGCGCCTCGGTGATCGCCGCGCCTTGTTCGAAAACTTGCTCGATTGTTTGGCCAACCGCCAGTCGGTCCGCCTCGTAAATTGTGTTTAGCGCGTTGGTTGCCGCCATTTGTGTATCGGAGAGGCCGAGTACATCCCTCATCTTGTCGTTCCAGCGGATAAACCCCCCGGTGGACTCGAACACGCAGAACGGGTCCGGCAGGCTTGCGATCAAAGTGTTGGTGAAAATCCTTTCGTCGATCAATGCCTGTTCGGCTTGTTTGCGTTCAGTGATTTTCACCTGCAAGGTCTCGTTAGATATTTCGAGGTCGTGCGCGTGGCTCTCAGCTTTGTTGCGCGCGCCATGCAACTCGGCGAGCGTATGCCGCAGGGCACGCAGCGGGAGGACCCGCAGCGCAACAAGGATCGCCGCCGCGAGGAATAGGCCGAGCACCGCGGCGAGGGCCGTTTCCTCCAGTACTGGACGTAGCGAGTGCTCAACGCGGATCACCGCGACCTGCACTCCAGCGTCAAACAGCGGCGCCTCAACGCTGAGCGTAGGTGACGCCGGCGACGGACCGGTCCGCGCGATAACGCCGCCATCCTGCTCGATGAGAATGGCCGCGACCCGGCCGCTACTAAAATCGGCCAATTCGCGGCGCAGAAGCTCGCCCAGGTGGGATAGAAACTTCCATCCTCTCGGCTGCTCGAAAACCAACCGTGACATCCTCAGTGACAGGAGGTTGGCCTGGCCGTCGCTCGCGGTTTGGAGATTACGATACACGGCCAGAAAGTAGCCGAGCGGCAGAGTGAGCGCCACGAGAATGGCGATCGTTACAGCGACGCTGGTGATGATCCGTGCTGGGTCTTTGGACGTTGACAGCATTTTGCCTCGTTTAGCGCGCCGGGATTGGCACCTGACCGGTGCGCTCGAGGATCGCTCGACCCGCTGGAGACTGGATGAACGCCGCGAACCCACGTGTGCTCGCGCCTGCGCGCGGACCAATAACAACGTAGAAACGTTTGTTCAATTGGTAGCGACCATCAGCCAGCGTCTTGGCGCTGGGCGACACACCGTCGAGCTTGAGGATCTTGGCATTACGCCTCTCAGACAGCAGCAACGCGAGGCTCGTGGCGCCGAGCGAACCCTCGGTGCGTTCGATTAGGTTCGCGGCCTCCGTGTCGGTATCTGCGATCAACATGCCCTGGCGCTTGCCGGCAGCCGCCACCGCGTCGCGCAAGCCTGGTGAGATATCGGATAAGATTTGTGTGTCAGTGTCGCCTGATGGGCGTAGTACGAGCCGGACCCTCGTGCGATCGGGCCAGTGTGGGCGCCTCGCGGCGTAGAATTCGGCGAGTTCCGCCACGGTCACGCCGTCGATCGGGTTCCCCGGCCAGCTGGCGAATATGAACGGCGTGCGGGCATATTCGATCGCCGTAAGAGCATGATCCTTTTCCTCCGCGCTGAGCGGCCGCGAGATCACCGCGACCTCGATGGCTCCGGCGAGCAGGGCCTTGATGGCACCGCTGCTTCCCAGCGCGTGCAGCACGCTCATCCGCGTCTGCGTGTTGGTGGCATGGAATGCGTCGGCCTGCAAGCGCATGGTGCCGAGCGCAGACCCAGTGCCGCCGATGCGGACATCCTCGGCGCTAGCGAGGGCCGCGCAAAATACGAATGCCGCGGTAAGAATAATTTTCAACATGGCTGGCTCCCGCCGCTGGTGAGTTGATCCAGGACTTGAAAACTGATCGGCGCTTTCGCTAGCGCAATGGTTTTGCTGTTCGTTGGTCTTTTTCATATTGACTGTTCCTTCTGATCTAAGGTTTCCGATGGTTGTAAAAGCGCCGCGGCACTGGTCATCTCGACCCGGTTGCGTCCCGCCTTCTTGGCTTCGTACAGCGCTGCGTCGGCCGCGTGCACCAGGGATTCCATATCGCTACCGTCCTCGGGAAATAACGCCACGCCGAGCGACAGCGTCACCGGCCCGAGCACCTTGCCGTCTGACTTCACTTCGAGTGCCGCGGCTCCTGCGCGAATGGCCTCGGCGCGCTGCCGCGCATTGTGGTGATCCATCTGCGGCAGCACCAAGCAGAACTCCTCGCCGCCGTAGCGACAGGCGATATCGTCGGCGCGAACCGAGCGGACGAAAAACGACCCCAGCGCCTGCAACACGGCATCGCCCGCATCGTGCCCAAAACTATCGTTGAAGCGCTTGAAATGGTCCACGTCGATCATGACGATCGCCATCGGCGCACCGGAGCGCTGCGCCCGGGCGAACTCGCGCACCAGCGTCTCGGTCAGGTAGCGCCGGTTGAACAGACCGGTGAGGGGGTCGCGGATCGCCTGCTCCTTTAGGGTCTGGCGGAGCCGGATGTTTGCGAGCGTGATCGCGAGCCCGTCGCCGGCCAGGGTGACGAGTTGAAGTCTCGATTGGAGCGTCGAGGCGTCGGGACCGCGCAGATGCAGTACGCCGAGCACTTCGCCGTAGGCCATCAGGGGCACACATAACGTGGCGCCCACTTTAAACGATCCGGCGTGCTCGCAGGGCGGGGTGGAGGTCCCGTTGCCGAGGTAATAATTGCCGCGCCTGAGTCCCCAGCAGTGCTCGGGACTGAACGGCATCACTGCATCGGGCCACTCGCCCCACGTGGCAGCCGGCGTGAGTTGGTTGCGCGAGGCGGCATAAATATGCAATGCGCCGGTCGATGATTCGAACAGCTCGGGCGCGGCACGGCCGAATATGTCGAAGGCCTCATCGGAACTCGCGCAGGCAAGAAGCAGGTCATTCATCTTGGCAAGCGCCGCGCGTTCCACAGTTAACCGCTGCGATTCCTCCGTCTGACGTTGCAACGCGTCGTTGGCGGCTGCGGCGGCGAAGATCCGCTGGTCCAGCTCGGTGGCGAACTGCAACAGCTCCGCGTCGGCGTGCTTGCGCTCGGTGATGTCGCGCATGATCGTGGACAAGGTCTCGATCTTCCCGTCGGGGGCTTTGTGACACAGGATGACTTGGGAGACGGGTATTTCTGGGCCGCGACGGCTTAACAAGACTGTCTCGCCGCTCCAGCTGCCCTGGCGGACAGCAGCGGGAATTCCTTCGCTCAATATTGGATGACTGGCGGGGTCGGGAAGGAAATCGGCGATGACAGTTTTGGTGATATCTTCATCAATGCCCACGCCGAGCAGAGATCGGCCGGCGCCGTTCATATAGAGGATGCGTCCGTCCGGATCGCTGGTGGCGACTAAGTCGGTGGTGGATTCGAGAATGGCAACCATTTGGTCGCGGGCCACTTCCGCGCGCTTGCGCTCGGTGATGTCACGAAAGAACCATATCCGCCCGCAGTATTTGCCGTCCTCCCCGTTCATCGGCGCGGTATAGCGGTCGATGATCCTGCCATCCTTGAGACTGATCTCTTCATGGCTTTTCTCCGAGCTGTGCTCATACAGATATTTGACGCGGGCAAGAAATGCATCCGCGTCCTTTACCTGTGCGACGACCGCTTGAAGCACCGGCTCATCAACGCGTGCCTCTACCATCTCTTGCGGCAGTCCCCAGAGCTCGACAAAGTGCCTATTGTAGGAAATGATTTTTGCCTGCTCGTTCACCACGAGGATCGCGTCCGGCGAGACTTCCTGCTGCGTAGTCAGAAGGACGTTCTTGAATTGGAGCTCCTGGTGCGCAAGCGATTCGCTGAACAGATGCAGCATGCTGACCAGCAGGCCGGCCATCGCGCAGATGTACGAGCCGGCCTTCAGCAGGTGGGCCGCGTCGAACATCATGTCGTAAACCCGGCCGGAGAAGGACATGAACATGGTCTGCCCCATGAAGCTGACAATAAGGCTCAGCACCAGCCAGTGCTCGAACGCATCTAATTTCCATTTGCCCTTGCGCAGGTAACCGATCAGGGCGAGCAGAAAGAACAACGCGGGGACAAACTCCTGCGGCCGCGGGAAAACGAGCTGCCGATAGTAAGCGGCCGGCAGCGGCACGAACGCGACGACGGCAAAGCACGCGAGCGCCAGCGCAACGACGGTACCGTAAACCAGACTCTCACTGACCCGGCCCGCCGCGCCGCGCCGGTCTTGGCGCCGCCACATCAGCCAGCTCAGCCACAACAGCATGGACAAGAAGATGCGCGACGCGAACCAGCTCCAGGCGATGAGCGCAGGCGGAGTCGACGGAAATGTTTCGATAAAATGGGAAGAGCTGACCACCGCGTGATAACCATCTAGAAAAGCGGTGGCGACAAAGCCCGTGCCGATGAAGAGGAACGTGTTGTCCTTGTTACTGTAGAACCGGAGCAGCGCGAGACAGCCGACGGCAAGCGACAATACCGTCGCGACCGTTTCCATCAGGGTATGCAGCTCGATATCACCGTGCCAAGTTGAATCTCTGAGGTAGAGGTAAGCGAAGAAAAGGACTGCAAACATGGCGACGTAGGCAAACCGCCTGCGCCTTACCACCGTGCCATCGATATCGGGCAAGTCATCCATCCTATTTCACCGCGTCAAAGAGTGTCTCCCGTTGTTTCTTGACTTCAGCGCGTGCCGCTTCAAGCCAGAGTGCGGGGCGCTTGGTGGACGAGTCATCCGGATCATTATCTTCATCACGATTCCTCAAGCGGCGGCAGCCAGAGCCAGGAAACTTGTTTCAAAGATTTCCGCCGGCACCGCTTTGCTGAATAAAAAGCCCTGCATCTCGTCGCAGGTCAGCAGCCGCAGCAGGCGGGACTGCTCTTCGGTTTCGACTCCTTCCGCCACCACCTTGAGCTTCAACGAATGCCCCAGGTTGATGATCGTCGACACCAGCGCCATTCCCTGCGGCCCGGTCGTCATGTTGGTCACGAATGAGCGGTCGATCTTCAGCGTGTCCACCGGCAGTTTGGCGAGGTAACTGAGCGAGGAGAATCCGGTGCCGAAGTCGTCTATAGCTATGGTTATACCCATGGCGCGGATCGCCTGCAGGCTGGTGATGCTGCGCTTGATGTCCTCCATGATTAAGCTTTCGGTGACCTCCAGTTCCAGTCCGGCCGCTGCCTGAGGGTCAATACTGATGGCCTGCTCGATCTCGGCGATGAAGCCGCGACTGCGCAGTTGCAGCGGTGACACGTTCACCGAAATGCGCACGGCGGCCAGGCCCGCGGCGCGCCAGCGCAAATAGTCTTCGATCGCTTGACGCACTGCCCAGCGCCCGACTTCATGGATCAATCCGGTTTCTTCCAGGACCGGGATGAACCGGCCCGGCGGCACCAGGCCGGTGCGCGGATCGTTCCAGCGGATCAGCGCCTCGGCGCTGGTCATCTTGCCGTTCAAGAGGTTCACCTTGGGCTGGTAGTGGAGCACGAACTCTCCCTTGTCGAGCGCCTGGCGCAGGTTGTTCTCCAGGGAGAGACTTTCGGCGACGCGCGCGTTCATGGTCTGGGTGTAAAACAGGTAACGCTCACCGCCCGCCTTGGCCTTCTTGAGCGCGGCCTCGGCATTTCTGAACAAAGTCTCCGCGTCGGCGCCGTCACCGGGGTACATCGCAATACCGAACTTGCCGGAGACCCGTAGCTCGGATTCGCCGATCCGAAATGGCGGGCCGAAGACTTCGCTAACCCGTTGTTCGATCAGGCGCGCCAGCTCTTCCGCGCTCTGCACTTCCGGCACCATGACCGCAAAGTGATCGGCGTCGCCCCGTGCCAGCCGGCCGGCGTCCCCGGCAAAAGCCGTCATGCGCCCGGCCACTTCCTTGAGCAGCGCATCGCCTGTCGGCCGGCCCAGCGAGTCGTTGATGCTCTTGAATCGTTCGATGTCGATGAGCACGAGCGCAAGTTTGCCGCCCCGCTCTTCTGCATTCACCACGCTTTGGTTCAGACGCTCGTGGAACAAAGCTCGGTTGGCAAGCCCGGTGAGCGCGTCGTAGTAGGCGAGGTAGTCGAGCCGCTCCTGCTTGTCGAGGTGATCGATGGCGAATGCGATGTCGCCGGCCAGCTCGGTCAAAAGCTTGATCTCTTCTTCATCGAAATACCCGGCTTCCGCGGAGTAGAGCGCGAGCGCGCCTACTCCTTGATCCGCGACAATCAGCGGCAAAATCACCATGGAGCGGACTCCGGCCTCGGCGTATTTCTTGCCGAACAAAACTCTGGGATCGTGTAGCGAATCGTTGGACACGACCGCCTTTTTCTCCCTGAGCGCCTGGGCGATCATGGTGCTGGGCGCGTCTTCACTCGACGATAAGCGAACCTTGATGGCGCTCAGGAGCTCTTCATCCACACCCGCCGAGACGACCGAGACAACCTTCGTCACTCCCGGATCGACGACGCTCAGCATGGCCATGCGAAACCCGCCGTCCTCGACCGCGATCCGGCAGGCCTCTCTGAATAGCTCGTCGCGCTCGTGCACGCGCACGATCAGCGTGTTGATGCCGCTCAGCGCACGAAGCATTCGGTTGGCCTTCTTTAGATCTCGGCTCGCCGCCGCTATTTCCACCTGGTGCGCCTGCACCGCTTCGGCAGTGCGATCGACGACAGCCATGAGCTCTCCGAGCTCGCCCCTGGGATAGGGCGGGCCGTTTCGAGCACTCAAATCCTCCGCCCCAATATGCCCGGCCACATTCGCGATGCTCCGCACATGACGGCGGATGGCGGTCTCCGCGACGTACCAGGCGACTATGAATGCCAACAGCGAAATGCCCAACAGCAAAATCAGCGCGTCGCGCAGGCTCCGATTGGCTTCCGCCACCAGCATGCCCTGCGAGATACCCAGAACCATGCGCGCGCCGCCGCCGCGGGGCTCGGGCAGGACACCTATCGCCCAGACCCGACTCACTCCATCCGCCCCCGGCAACGTGGCCCAAGCTCCGGAGTTCTGTGAAGCCGTGAAGCGAAACAATTCAGACGCGGCAAAATCCTTACCGACTAGGTCCGTGCGCCCGGCGTCCGGCTTACGCACCATCAGGATTCCGTTTCGATTCCAGATCAGCAAGCTGATGTCGGGGTAATGGCTCGCCGCGGCGACACCCTCGGCAAACTCGGAAAGGTTCAGCGAGGCGAGGAGCACGTACTTGAGCGATCCCTGACCGTCAAGCACCGGGTAGGCTACCTGCAGCACCGCAATTCCGGTCAGCCTGCCGATCACCACGTCGAAAGCGGGCTGCAGTGACGAGCGCACCTGCTTGAAGTATCCGCGCCCGTTCACGTTTAGCTTGCGGCCCGTGCGCAACGAATCGCAATGCAGGTCGCCATTCGGCTTGATGGTAAGCAAACCGGTATACTGCGGATAACGCCCGAGCACGCCGGCGAGAAACGCCGAGCAGACGGCCGCGTCCGTTGTGTCGATGTCCGGCGCGCGCGACAGGCCGTACAGCAATTGCACCGTGCCCTTGACCTTGTGGTCCAGGTTCTCAGCCGCGAACTTCGCCAGAGCACCGAGGTGGTCCTTCGCTTCGTCGATGGCGCGGTCGCGCTCGTTGAAGAAATAAAACCCCAACACGACGGCCGGCATGAGGGTAGCAAGCAGGACGAGCAGCAGGATGCGGGCGCGCAAACTCATGCGATCGACGCCCCCATGGCGTCCCGGCTCGATGCGACAAGCCGGTCGCGCCCGCCATAAATCGCCTCGGGCAACGCCGCATGAGCGAATTCGCAGGGCGCGATAGATATCGCTCCCTGCTGAGACGGCATGCCAATCCCAAAGGGGATCGTCACTCGTCCCTGCGCATTCCGCTCGTGCATAAGTTTCAACCCGTTCATCGCATCACCCTGGCGCAGGCAGAGCCAGGAAACTTGTTTCAAAGATCTCTCCCGGCACCGCTTTGCTGAATAAAAAGCCCTGCATCTCGCAAGCGCCTGCGCGGAGTTCCGCGCGTCGAGGGCGAACATAGAGCCGGCACTTGAATAAGTCCCAGATGTTCTTGTTAGTGGTTTGTCATGCACCTTCATGCCGTTATCGGCCCCGGCGCCGCTCTCGCATCCAGCTTAGGCGTCGCGTCAATTGCTTCTCATATGCAGCGCTCGGGCTTAACCCCTCAGTCACACAAACAGGCTGCCACAGAGAAACAACTTCGCTTTGAGTATATAGCGACGGGGAGACAGGTAACGTTCACTATTGGACTGGTTTGAAAGAATCCGCAGTGCCCCAAGGAAATGAGAAAAAAAGTATAGTAAAGATGCGGGCCGAGTCTTGCGATGACATAGAATGACAACGCAAGACACTTTCATGAGTCTGGATGGGCGCTTCGTTTCTTAAAAGAACTCTCAGGTGCTTTACCGCGGCGGGCATGACAATCCCGTCATCCCGAGTAATCCTAGGGAAATCTTTCCCAAGCTGTTACTTCGAATCGCGCCGAGTCGGCATATGGCAAGCGCGCGAAATCCAATAGCGGTTGTCGGCAAAGGCGCGGTAACCGGCATCGAAAAGCCGGCGCAGTATGGGAAGAGTCGAAAGAAACCAGAGCGGCTTGGCCCACCAGATGCGCCGCATTAAGTAGCGATACACATCCGCGCCGGCAATTTTTTCGCCATCGGCGAGCAACAATCGAAAATCCGCGGTCAACTCGTCCTCGATCAATTCGAATTTATCCGCAACCCAATCCGCCTGCAGCGGCGCGATGCGAAAGCCGCGTTTGGCGAGCGTCTTTTCCCAGAACGGCACCCAGCGGCTGCAAAAACCGCAATTGCCGTCGTAGAGCACCCAGCCTTTGATTTCGTCGGCCATGAGCAAGACTCAAGCGATCCGCCGCGCCGTGTATACGGTAATCTCCGATCCTTCGGCGAGAAACGCCGAAGAAGGCGACCCACTAAGCGCTTGCGCGAACTGTTTGCCGTAGAGATTCGCCACGTCGCATTCGAGCCGGCAGCTTTGCGCCTGCCAGACGCGCCAGGCCGGATGATCCACGCGATATTCCACCGTGCCGCCGTCTCTCTGTGTCGAATAACCCCAATAATGTTGGGTGATAAATTCCTCCTCGGAGCCTTCCGAGAAATGGCTCGGTTGGCCGCGCGTCGCGAGTTCAATGTATTGCAACTTATTCCCGAAAGTCCAAAAATATTTGGCTGTTTCCATGTTGGCCGGATTGTCTTGCGACCTAAGAATCACATTCCCTGTCGGCAAGGCTACGTAGTTCTCGTTATACAACCATCGCGCTGTCAGCGCGATCGTTGCCCGCGGCACAATCTCTTTGACAAACACCACGCCGCGGCGCCAGCCGTCCTCTCCCTTGAGGCGCACGTAGAAGCGCAAATTGATCTCTTCAAAGTCCCGATGAAATGGGATCGCGATTCCCATCACTTGCGTGTTGAGAAAAAGAAAACCGACCATGCTGACAAACGTCTTTCCCCTCCACCCATCCAACTCCGTGCCCTTCGGCACCAACCGCATCAAAATCTCCGGCTCGATCTCGTAGTTGAGCATGGCCAGAGAGCGCCACTCGGCGGTGAGAAATCGCGTGCCAAAGTCAGCGTTTGACGTCATCCTCTTCGCCATGCTGTCGTGTAGCCCCCAGCTTCGCCGGACGAGCCGGGTCAGGCGCGCAGCAACGTTGTTTCAGTGGACCGAACCGCCATGGTCAATGGAGGGAGATGGCGCATGAAAGATTCGCACCCCGAGGGACGAAAGTTAGTCGCTCAATCTTCAGCGCTTTGCGCGCCGCTCTTTTGCAGTTCTTCGAGCGCCAGCTTGGCCGCTTCCTGTTCGGATTGCTTTTTGCTGCGGCCAGAGCCTTTGCCCAAAACTTTACCGCCCACGTCAATTTCCGTGACAAAAAATTTTTCGTGATCCGGCCCGCTCTCGGAAACGATCCGGTAGCTCGGCGGCGCGCGGAAAAGCATCTGGCTGATTTCTTGTAGCCGGGTTTTGTAATCGTGCTGTCCGAGTGTTTTGGCGGTCACGTCGGCGCCGAAGTAACGTTCCACGACCTGCTGCGCCGCGCTATAGCCGCCATCCCGATAAATTCCGCCCAAAAGAGCCTCGAAGGCTCCGGCGAGAATCGACGGCTTGGCGCGCCCGCCGCTCAGTTCTTCGCCTTTTCCGATCCGCAGGAGCGGACCGATATTTAGCTGAGTTGCTTTTTCCGCCAGCACGGCGGCGTTCACCAGCGCCGCGCGCATTTTCGAGAGCACGCCTTCAGTCTTGTCGGGATTGCGGCGCATCAAGAGATCGCTCACCGCGAGATCGAGCACGGCGTCGCCGAGAAATTCGAGCACTTCATTGTGTCCTTCGGATTTCTTCCGATCGAAGGACACATGGGTTAGGCCGCGCAAAAGCAGCGCGGGATCTTTGAACTCATATCCCAGCGCTTGTTGTAATTCCTGGAGTTGCGTCTGGTTTTTCAAACTGCGCCTACTGCAGCTGAAGCATCGCTGTCGCACCGTCGGCGGACTCGATCGTATAGTCACCCACGACGCTGCCGGTTAACCAGCCGTTGTGAAAGCCGTCGAGCCGCACGTCAAGCTCGCGGTTAGCTAAACCCTCGGCGCCGACCACTGCGACCGATAGATAATTGCGGCTAAACCCACGCCGCAGTCCGCTGGCCTTGTCGAATTTATCCTCGATCAACACGGTGATCCGTCGCCCGAGAAAACCGGCATAAAAGTCCTTTTTCTTTTGCGCGCCGAGCTCGCGCATGCGCCGGGCCCGGATTTTTTTTACAGCGCCAGGAACGTGGTCGGCTAATCCGGCCGCCGTCGTGCCGCGCCGAAAGGAATAGGGAAATACGTGAAAGTAGGTAAGCGGCAGGGACGCGAAATATTCCAGCGAGCTCTCGAACTGCGCCTCGCTCTCGCCGGGAAAACCGACGATGATATCGCTCCCCAGAGCGGCCTCGGGCAGACGCTCGCGCACGCGCGCAAGCAAGTCCCGGAAGTAAACCGTATCGTAGTTGCGCCGCATCCGTTTGAGAATCTCATCGTCGCCGGCTTGGGCGCAGATATGCATGTGCGCGCAGACGGTGTCGGAACGGGCGATCGAATCGAGCAAGCGATCCGGCACTTCGCGCGGATCCAGCGAACTCAGACGCAGACGCGCAATCGCACCGCTCGCTGCAATCATTTCAATGAGCGCGGTTAGATCGATCTTCGGTTTGAGGTCTTGTCCATAGCCGCCGAGATGAATCCCGGTGAGCACGATCTCCTTATAGCCAGCGTCGGCGAGCTGGCGCACCTGCTCCATCACCTGGCGCGGCGCCACGCTGCGGCTCAACCCCCGCGCCGTCGGAATGATGCAATAGGTGCAAGTATAGTTGCAGCCCTCCTGGATTTTTAGGAAAGCCCGGGTGTGGCCGGGTAGAACCCGGGTTCCAAGCACCGCCACGCCGCGCTCCCGTTTGACGTCGCTGACGGCGAGCTGCGGCGCTGACGCCGGCGCGCTCTCGACGAAGCGAATCAAATCGTCGAGTCGATTGAGCCCGACGACGAAATCGACGCCGGGGACTTCGGAGACTTCCTGCGCACTCACCTGGGCGTAGCAGCCAGTGACCAATACTCTGGCCGCGGGGTTCGCCCGCTTTGCGCGGCGCACCAGCTGGCGCGCCTCCCAGTCGGCGCGGTCGGTCACCGTGCAGGTGTTGATCACGTAGCAGTCCGCCGATTCCTCGAACGGCACGAACGCATGGTGCTCCTGCAAACGGCTTTGAATCACCGCCGAATCGTATTGGTTGATTTTGCAACCGAGTGTGGTAATCGCGATACGCATATTCTAGGCAATAGGCATTAGGCACCAGGCAATAGTAAAACTCGGATTGAATTTCACTGTTGCCAATTTCCTGTGGCCTGTTGCCTTTCCTCTTTAATGGCTCGCTCGATCCAGCCTCCGCCTAACACTTTCTCGCCGTGATAAAAGACCGCCGCTTGCCCGGGCGTCACCGCCGCCGCCGGCTCGTGGAAGCGCACTTCGCAACGAGAATCGCTCTGGAGGCGAATCACGCAGGTGACGGCCGGCGCCCGGTAACGGATCTGCACTTCGGCTGCGAACTCGGATGCGTTCGGCAGCTCCTGCCAATGAACCGCGCGCGCGGTCAACCCGGCCGATAACAGCTCAGGCTTCTTGCCGACCACCACCCGCTTGCTTCGATCGTCGATTTCGACCACGTAGAGCGGCTCCTCAGCGGAAATCCCCAAGCCGCGCCGCTGGCCGATGGTCACGCCGTGAATCCCTCCATGGCGCCCCAGAACTTTGCCCGATCGATCGACCACTTCGCCGCCGGCGCTCTCGCTCTCCCGCGCGTAGGCTGCGACCAGACTTTTGTAGTCCCCGAAGCAGATATCCTGGCTCTCCGGGCGTTCCGCTGCGGGGAGTGCGAGACGGCGCGCGCGTTCGCGCACCTCTGTTTTTTGCATTTCGCCGAGAGGAAACCACGTTTGCGCGAGTTGCTCCTGCGAAAGGGCAAAAAGAAAATAGGACTGGTCTTTGCCGCGATCGGCGCCGCGCAGCAAAGCAACCCGCGCGGTGGACGCATCCCGCGCCAGCCGCGCATAGTGGCCGGTAGCAACGAACTCGGCGCCCTGCGCATGCGCCCACTTGAGCAGAGTGCCGAGCTTGAAATCGCGATTGCAGGCAACGCAAGGATTTGGGGTGCGGCCGCTGAGATAATCCGCGGCAAAGGGCTTTACCACCTGCTCGACAAATTGGCCGCGCAAATCGAGCAGCGTGTAACTGATGCCAAGCAGCTTGGCGACTTCTACCGCACCCCGATGATCGGAGCAAACCCGCGGGCCGTGATTCTCCTCCCACATGCGCAGCGAGACGCCGTGAACGTCGAAGCCTTGCTCGACGAGCAGCGACGCCGCTACAGAGCTATCAACGCCGCCGCTCATCGCGACAACAATTTTCTTTCCTGACCCAGACATTACTTTCGACTTTGATCTACAACCATTGAAACCTATGGAACGATTGGAACACTTGGAACGGATTTTATTACGGCGCCCGGTTAGCTTCCGGTATTCTTCAACATCTCTTTTACCTTGTTCAGCACTTCGCTGTCCTCGGCGGTTTTTTCCTCTAATCCGCCTTGGCGCGCGCTGAGTTCATCGACCTTTCGCTCCAATTTTTCGACGTAGTCGGCCAAGCTGCCAAAAGCTTTTGCCACCACGTCGGGCAGGTCGGCGGAATTGAGATCGATAATCGCTTTCCCGGTTTGGGTATGCAGCGCTTCGGTTTTAACCACCCGGCCCGGAATACCGACCACCGTCGAATGCGCCGGCACGGAGGTCACCAGCACAGAGCCGGCGCCGATGCGGCTATGGCGGCCGACCGTCACCGGTCCAAGCACTGCCGCTCCGCTGAAAATCGTCACTGAGTCCTCAATGGTCGGGTGTCGTTTGATCCGCGCCGTCGAGGTGCCGCCGAGTGTCACACCCTGGTAGATCGTCACGTCGTCGCCGACCTCGCTGGTCTCGCCGATCACGACACCCATGCCGTGATCGATAAAAAAGCGCCGCCCGATTCTCGCTCCAGGGTGGATCTCGATACCGGTCAAGAAACGACTGACATGGCTGATGAATCGAGCCAGCGTAGTGAGCCCCCGTTGCCACAGCCAATGCGCCAGCCGGTGCATGACGACGGCGTGAAAGCCGGGATAGGCAAGCACGATCTCCCACACCGAGCGCAAGGCCGGATCGCGCAGAGAAACAACCTGAAAGTCTTCTTTAACGGTTTGCCACATGCCGGATAAGCAATAGGCGTTAGGCAATAACAGAAGTGGGGCTTCCCGCAGTCTATTCCTAATGCCTATTGTCTCCTTTGCTAATTTCCCCGGTGCCGGGAATCTTTATAGAGCTTGTAATCGATGCTGTCGACCAGCGCTTGCCAGCTCGCTTCAATGACGTTTTGCGACACGCCGACTGTACCCCAACGGTCTTTTCCGTCGCCGGACTCAATCAACACGCGCACCACCGCAGCCGTGCCTTCTCCCGAAGACAAGACGCGGACTTTGTAATCCAAAAGCTCCACCTCTTTGAGCGCCGGATAAAATTTCGTCAGCGCGCGTCGCAGCGCCTGGTCCAGCGCGTTCACCGGGCCGTTGCCCATCGCCGCGGCGTGCTCCATCACGCCGTCAACCTGCACCATGATGGTCGCTTCGGAAATCGGCGCCTCGCCTTCCTTTCGTTTTTCGTCGATCACCCGGAAACCGACGAGATTGAAATTTTTCCGCTTCTTGCCCAGCGCCTCTTGAATCAACAGCTCGAAGGAAGCTTCGGCGGCTTGGAATTCGTACCCCTGGCTTTCCAGCTCTTTGGTGCGCCGCAGAATCTCCTTGACCGCGTCACCCTTGTCCTTCAAGTCGATGCCGTACTCTTTGCCCTTGTAGACGATGTTGCTCTGGCCCGACAGATCGGAGACCAGCACGCGCTGGCGATTGCCGACCAGTTCCGGATCGATGTGCTCATAGGTCTCGCGATTTTTGAGCACGCCGGAAACATGCAAGCCGCCCTTATGCGCGAAGGCGCTGTCGCCGACATAGGCTTGGCGCTTGTTGGGATGAATATTCGCCAGCTCGTAGAAGAACTGCGAGACCTCGCGAAGTTTCTTCAGCTGTGCCGGAGTCACGCATTTTTTGCCCATTTTGAGCTGCAGGTTGGCGATCACCGAAATCAAGTTCATGTTGCCGCAGCGCTCGCCGAAACCGTTGATCGTGCCCTGCACCTGCGTCACGCCCATTTCCACCCCGGCAAGGGTGTTGGCAACCGCCAGTTCACCGTCGTTGTGACAGTGAATTCCCAGCGGCGTCTTGATCTCGCGCACGACATGATTCAGCGCGTCGCGCACCTCGCCGGGCAGCCGTCCGCCGTTGGTCTCGCACAGCACGATCCAATCGGCGCCGCCTTCCTGGGCCGCCTTGAGACATTCGATGGCATAGTCCGGATTGGCGCGGAAGCCGTCGAAAAAATGCTCGGCGTCGAAAATGACTTCGTCGACGTGCTTTTTCATATACGAGATCGAGTCGGCGATGATCTCCAAGTTGGCTTTCTGGCTGATCCGCAGATCGTCGCGCACGTGCAGGTCCCAGGTTTTGCCGACCAGCGTCACCACCGGCGTCTCCGCGGCCAGCAGAACCTTGAGATTGATATCCTGCGACGGCTTGGCGCCGACTTTTCGGGTTGTGCCAAAGGATGCGATTTTGGCGTTCTTTAGTTTCAGTTTCTTGACCTGCTTGAAAAAATCGGCATCGCGCACGTTGGAACCCGGATAGCCGCCTTCGATGTAGTCGATGCCCAGCTCCTCGAGCTTCTCCGCGATGCGGAGTTTGTCCTCGAGCGTGAACGAAACATCCTCGGCCTGACAGCCGTCCCGAAGTGTCGTGTCGTATAGCAAAACATCCTTCATACCGCCCCCTGCTTGCCGATAAACGCCTCGTGCAATACCCGCACGGCGAGCTCCGCGTATTTAGCGTCGATGACCACGGAGATCTTAATTTCCGAAGTGGAGATCATCTCGATATTGATCCCCTCGCGGGCCAGCACTTCGAACATTTTCGCGGCCACGCCGGCGTGCGTGCGCATGCCGACACCGACCACGGAAATCTTCGCCATGTCGGCGTCCAGCTTGACGCCATGGGCGTTGACCGCCGGCGCGGTTTTTTCGACGATGGCAAACGCTCTTTTATGATCGGCCTTGGGCACGGTGAAAGTCAAATCCGTAGTGCCGTCTTCACTGGCGTTCTGGATAATCATGTCGACAACGATGTGCGCGTCGGCGATCGGGCCGAACACCTGGGCCGCCAATCCGGGCCGGTCCGGCACCCGCAGCAGCGTGATCTTGGCTTCATTTTTGTCGCAGGCCACGCCCGACACCAACACATCGTTCATGGTATCCTCCTCATTGACCAACCATGTCCCTTCGACATCGGAAAAAGTCGAACGGACATGCACCGGAACGGAAAAATTTTTGGCAAACTCCACGGAACGGATTTCGAGGACTTTAGCGCCGGTGCTGGCAAACTCGATCATCTCATCATAGGAAACGCGCGCGAGCTTGCGCGCCTCGGGACAAATGCCCGGATCGGTGGTAAAGACCCCTTCCACGTCGGTGTAGATTTCGCAGGCGTCGGCGCACAGAAACGCCGCCAGCGCCACCGCGCTGGTATCCGAGCCGCCGCGCCCGAGCGTCGTGATATTGTCGTCTTCGTCCACACCCTGAAATCCGGCGACCACCACCACTTCGCCGGCCTTGAGCGCGCGCTGAATTTTCGTCGAATCGATGCTCAAGATGCGCGCTTTGCCGTAGGCGTTATCCGTTGCGATGCGCACCTGATGGCCCAAGAAGGAACGGGCCGGCTGACCGTATTCTTTCAATGCTAAAGTTAACAAGGCCACCGATACCTGCTCGCCGGAAGCGAGCAAAACATCCTTTTCACGCTCGTCGGGAAGCTCCGCGATCTCTTGAGCCAGCGCAACCAAACGATTAGTCTCCCCAGCCATGGCTGAAACGACCACCACCAATTCATTTCCTGCCCGCTTGGCCGCAGCGACCTTCGCCGCGACCTGCTTGATGCGCTCAATCGAACCGACCGATGTCCCGCCGTATTTCTGTACCAGCAATGCCACTGCTTCTTCCTAACCTTTGTTCCTTGAACCCTTGACCCCTTGATCTTTTGAACGCTTTAACGACGCTCCTTTAGCGCTTCGAGCAAACGCTCGTAGCGCGCACCGTGAGAAACAAAAGTGATTTCTCGCTTCGCACCACCGGCGTGGGCGATTTTGACTTCGAGATAACCGTCCACTTCGCCCGCCGGCAGATATTCGAACCATTCGACGAGACTGACCCCATCCGAGTACAGATACTCCCGCAAATTGAGCGACTCGATCTCCTCTTGCTTGCCGACGCGGTAGAGGTCGATGTGATAAACCGGCAACCAGCCCTGGTATTCGTTGATGAGGGTGAAAGTGGGGCTGCGGACCCAGGCGTCCTTGCCGACTTTCGCCCCCGCGGCAAAACCACGCACAAAACAGGTCTTACCGGAGCCCAACTCACCAATCAAACCAATGATTTCGCCCCCTTGTACCAACTTTCCAAGCTTCTGCCCTAAGCTCATGGTCTTACGGGGAGAATTAGCAACGACCGTACACGAACCCATTGCCAAGCGGGCCTCCAAGTACAACTAGTATATTTTTCAAGAGATTTCGAGACTGACTCACCGGCAACTGGCGGCGGTAAACAATCTCATCGGCGCTCTAAAGCCGGTTTGCGTTGATGAAAACGAACACCGAAAATCACCGGGAACTTCCACGCAGAGTCTCAGCAGCAAGCGCATTCATCCCTGCCGGCAGTCTTTGAATGATGTCCGATGCAATCAGTCCGATTTCACCTTGGCTTGCGGCGATCTGGTCGGCGACAAATCCATGCAGATAAACGCCGAGTTTCATGGCGTCTTCGGCTGGCAGCCCCTGGCCGAGCAGCGCCGCCAGAATTCCAGCCAACACATCACCCATGCCGCCGCTAGCCATGCCCGGATTACCGGTCGGATTGATGAAGACTTTTCCCGCCACCGTCGCAATCACCGTGCGCGCGCCTTTTAAGATTAAATGACAGCGGTGCTCTAGGGCGAACGCGCGCGCGATGCCCACTCGATCCGCATTGACCGCGGCAATATCTTTGCCGATGAGCCTGGCCATCTCGCCCGGATGGGGCGTCAACACCGGCGGGAACTTGGCGTGGTGCAAACGATCGATTGCGAGAGCCAGATTATTGAGGCCGTCGGCATCGATCACCCACGGTATGTCTAAATTTCTCAGCAGCCAGCGCGTGATATTTTGCGTCGCCGAATTGACCCCGACACCGGGCCCGAAGAGCAAAGCATTTTTTCGCGCCAGCAAAGCGCGCCAATCGTCGTCGCTGAGAGCCTCCATCTCCTCGGCTGCGTTATCGCGCAACGGCTCGGTCATCACCTCGACCAGCGCGCCGGCGAAAATATTATTGAGCGAGCGCGGTGCCGCGAGAGTCACCAACCCGGCGCCCGTACGCATCGCCGCCCGGCAAGCTAAGATTGCCGCGCCGGTCTTTCCGCGCGAACCTGCAACGACCAGAAGATGGCCGTAGGTGCCCTTATGGGTATCTGCCTCGCGCCGTGGTACTAGCCAGCGAATATTTTCGCGATCGAGAAGTTCTGTCTTTGACGAAACTTCCGCCACCGCCCGGTCATCGATACCGATATCGGCGACGACCAGCTCACCACAATAAGAGGCGCCCGGGTAAATAACCTCGCCCAATTTTGCGAAAGCCAAGGCGACCGTCATTTCCGCTTGAACCGCGACACCGAGCGGCCCGCCGTTGTCGGTGTCAAGCCCGGAAGGAATATCCACCGCGACGATCGGCAGTCCCGCGGCGTTGATCAGTGTAATGGCCTCGGCAAGCCGGCCGCGCACTTCGCTCTTAATTCCAGTGCCGAGGATGGCGTCGACGATCAAACCGTTTTTGCCAATACGGCGGCTAAGCAATTTGAAATCGTCGGCGGCCATTTCATAGACCTTGCCTTTAAGTTTGAGGAAGGCGTGCAGGTTGTGTGCCGCGTCGGCTGATAGTTCGTCCTTGCGCGCCAGCAGCGCCACTTCGCAAGGAATTCGTCTCTTTTTGAGCAAACGCGCGACGACGAAGCCATCGCCGCCGTTGTTGCCTTTCCCGGCAATGACCAAGACGCCTTTCTTTGCCGTGCGCCCGAAGCGCCCAACAATGGCCTGGGCAATCCCGGCACCGGCCCGCTCCATCAAAGCGAGGCTTGGCACGCCGTACTTTTGGATCGTCAAACGATCCATCTCGCGCATCTGCTCGGCGGTTACGATCAACATGAAAACCGTGACGCGTGTTCGTACCCCGTGTTCGTGGAGCTCAAGATTACCTCTCAATCTCTAAGAAGATCACGATCACGTTTCACGAACACGATTCAGAAGTTCTTTCATTTCCCGCACCGCTTGCTCGATGCCGACGATGACGGCGCGGGCGATGATGCTGTGACCGATGTTGAGCTCGACGATCTCTGGGATGGCCGCGATCGGCGAGACGTTCTGATAATCGAGGCCGTGGCCACCATGCACTTCAAGACCGAGGCGGCGTGCCAAAGCCGCTGCTGAGGCGATCGCCTGGAGTTCTTTTTCAACGGCCGCGCCCGTAGCGTTACAGTAACGTCCGGTGTGGATCTCGATGGCATGGGCGCCGCTGTCGCGAGCCGCCTCGATTTGGGCCGCGGCGGGATCGATAAACAGGCTTACGTGAATGCCGCGCTCTTGCAATCTCGCCACCGCCTCATTAATCTTGGTTTGCTGGGCGACGACGTCGAGACCGCCTTCGGTGGTCAACTCCCGGCGTTTCTCGGGCACCAAGCAGGCGTCGTTGGGACGAACCTTCTCCGCGTAGGCCACCATGGCCGGCGCCGCGGCCATCTCTAAATTAATTTTTGTCGTGGCAAGCTCGCGCAGGCGTTCAACGTCGCGCTCCTGAATATGCCGGCGGTCTTCGCGGAGGTGCACGGTGACGCCGTCGGCGCCAGCCTTTTCCGCCAGCAGTGCAGCTTCAACAGGATCGGGGACATCGGCGAGGCGCGCTTGCCGCACCGTCGCCACGTGATCGACGTTCACTCCCAGGCGCAGCATCGCTATTTGCCGACCTCGGCGCGAATCTCATCGGCGATTTCTTCTGCCATGGCGCGAATCTTTTTTTCCTCCTCGCCTTCCAACATCACCCGCGCCAGCAGCTCGGTGCCGGAATAGCGCACCAGCACCCGACCGCGGTCGCCGAGCGTGCGCTCCACGTCGGCGATCTTGCGCCGCACCTTTGCCATCTCGGAGAAATCCCTTTTCTCCTTCACTTTGACGTTGAGCAATACCTGTGGCAGCCGGGTCATGATCCCCTTGAGCTCGCTCAGCCGCTTGTGTTTTTCCACCATTAACGCGAGGATCTGCAGACTGGTAATCGCCCCATCACCGGTGGTGTTGTGATCGAGGAAGAGAATATGGCCGGACTGTTCGCCGCCGAGATTGTAGCCCTCTGCCAACATCCTCTCGACGACGTAGCGGTCGCCCACCTGAGCGCGCACGACTTTGATACCTGCGCCGCGCAACGCCAGTTCCAGTCCCATGTTGCTCATCACCGTGGCAACGATGCCGGAGCTCTTGAGTGTGCCGTTGCGCTGCATATCCAAGGCGCAAATCGCGAGCACCTGGTCACCGTCGAGAATGTCGCCGGTCTCGTCGATGAAGATCGCCCGATCGGCGTCGCCGTCGAGGGACACGGCAAAATCGGCTCCCTCATGGAGCAGAATATCGCGGGCCGTTTCCGGATAGAGCGCGCCGCTGCGCCGGTTGATGTTTTCGCCGTCCGGTTGTACGCCGATGGGCAACACTTCGGCGCCGAGCTCGGACAAAACTTCCGGCACGACTCGATATGCGGCTCCGTGGCCGCAATCGACAACGATCTTCAAGCCTTCGAGAGTCAGATGGCGCGGGAAGCTATTTTTGAGAAACACGTTGTATCTGCCGACGGCGTCGGAGATACGAAAAGCCTTGCCGATCTCCGAAGCGGTCGGGCGCGATTCCTCAGTCTCGCCGCTAAAAATCATTCCCTCCATGCGCGCTTCAACTTCATCCGGCAGCTTGAAGCCGTCCCAAGAAAAAAACTTGATGCCGTTGTCTTGATAGGGATTGTGCGAAGCGGAAATCACCACCCCCGCGTCAGCGCGCATGCTCCTGGTTAAGAAAGCCACGCCGGGCGTCGGCAAGGGCCCCACCAACAACACGTCGGCGCCCATCGAAACAATCCCGGATGCCAATGCGGTCTCGATCATGTAGCCGGACAGCCGGGTATCTTTGCCGATCAAGATTTTATAGCGATGTTTGCCGTTTTCCTCCAACTTGCGGGAAAACGCCGGCGGCCGCCCGCGCCCCGTTTGCTCGCGGGGTTTGGACTCATGCAGCACTTTGGCGATGGCGCGGCCAAGCTTCAGTGCCATTTCCGAAGTCATCGGCTCTTGATTGGCGACTCCGCGCACCCCGTCGGTGCCGAATAATTGGCGCTTGGGCTTGCGGTTTTTTACCAGTGGCTGAATCATTGCAGGTAACTCCTGTGCACGACGATTGATTATTCCGCCGTTTTGGTAATCCGCACCCGAAAACGCTCTGGTTTTTGCTCGACCACCTTGATTTCCGCGGGCAGATTTAACTCCAGCGTCACATTATGATCACCGACCGTCATGCCTTGCAAATTCAAATGGACTTGTTCTGGAAACAATTTCAACGGCTCAATGATGCTTTTCGGTCCGCTCAGTTTTAAAGATACGTTTGGCGGCGATACGGTGTAGACGCCCTTGAAATCCGGCGCGCTCACGTCGATCCGCTCGAAGGCGCGGGTCATCTGCACTTCTTCGATGGTGATCGTCACCTCGACCTGGTCCGGCGCAATCGAGAGCGGCTTGCCGTCGTTGGACAGGCGCACCGTACGCCGCACGACACCGCGGCTATCTACGACGTCGATCGGGATCGTTTCAATGGCGGTCAAGCGCCGCACCTCTTCGGCCGGCCCCTGCACGGAGACACTCTCCGGTCGGACCACGCTTTGGGTGATCCGATAGCCGGCTAATGGCTTGCCCGAGGTACGCACCGATACCGGCAGCGTCCGCCGCGCGACCGGCTCGAGCCGAACATGGAGCACCGGAGGAGTGATACGCGCGATCGTGACACCGCGTGGAATGCTGAAATAACCGGAGGCCAAGGGATAGCTCAATGCGCCCGACTTCGCGCCGCTCAGATCCAAACTGAGTTTTAAATCACTGGCATTGAGCGTCGAGATCAAGGTGCGCGGTCCCATCAAGCGCAACACCACGTAATCGACGCGGTTGTCCATAACCATTAGATCCGCCGGAATGTTGCGAAATTCCAGCGGCACTTCGATGGCCCGCTCGATATCGCGATGGCCGGCCAACCAGAGTCCCACCGCGATAATCAGCGCCAGCGCCTTCAGACCGAGATTGCTCCCCGCCAGCGCAACGATTTTTTCCCAGAGCCGCTTCATGCCTTAAGTAAATCGCGCAGGGCGGAGCGCAGCCTGGCACCGTCGATGTTCTCGGTCACGTTGCCTCCCACCACCAGCGCCGTCGTGCCCTCCTGTTCAGAGACCACCACCGCAACCGCATCGGTCTCTTCGGTCACCCCCAGCGCGGCGCGATGGCGGGTACCCCAGGTCTTGCGCAGATTCGGGTTTGTGCTGAGCGGCAAAAGGCAGCGCACCGCAGTGACCCTGCCTTTCTGAATCACCAAAGCACCATCGTGGATTGGCGAATGGGGTAAAAATACGCTTTCCACCAGTTCCCGACTTACCCGCGCGTCAAGCCGCGTGCCGATTTCCATATACTCGTTCAGGCCCACTTCGCGCTCGATAACGATCAACGCACCGACCTTTTTCTCGGCGAGCGCCACGGCCGCCTGGGCAACTTCTTCGATGAGATCCTCGCCGTGCAATGCGACGCGATCCACGGTACCAAACAACGGCGCGCTGCCGACTTGGGTGAGCGCGCGGCGAATATCGCTTTGGAAAATAACGATGATGACCAAGATGATCGAGCCGAGAAAATTATCAAGGATCCAGTTGAGCGTGAGCAGCCCGAGGGCGCGCGACGATACGTAGGCGACTAAGATCACCGCCAAACCGATGATCATCTGCATGGCGCGGCTACCGCGCACGATCTGCAGTGCGCGATAGACTAAAAACGTAATGATGCCGATATCGAGCAGGTCTTGCCAACGAAGCGGCTGGAGCATTTCGAACATCGGTTGCTTTTCGGTCACTGCGCCAAGCCGAAACGGATCGCATCCGCGACCCGTATGGCCCTGCAAGTCTCGGGCACGTCGTGCACGCGCAGGATATTAGCGCCGCCCAATACCGCCACCGTCCCTGCCGCCAGGCTACCCTCTAGACGATCGTCGGGGCCGATCTCTAAGATTTTGCCGATGAAGGTCTTGCGTGACACCCCAACCATGAGCGGCTGCCCTAGTGCCGCGAACATCGGAAGGCCGCGGAGCAACAGCAGATTGTGCTCCAAGGTTTTACCGAAACCGATGCCGGGATCGAGGATAATCGAGTCGGGCACGATCCCTGCCTCCATCGCTTCGTAAAGTTGCATGGCGAGAAAATCCCTCACCTCGCGCGCGACATCTTCGTACTGTGGCTCCTGTTGCATGGTTCGCGGCGTTCCCTGCATATGCATCAAGATCACTGGCACCTTCTCCGCTGCGATCAGCGAAGCCATCGCCGGGTCGAAACGCAACGCACTGATGTCGTTGACGATATCCGCGCCGGCACCTAAAGCAGCGCGGGCGATCTTCGATTTGTAAGTGTCGATGGAAATCGGCACGGGGACTGCGCGGCGCAAGCCTGCGACGACCGGCAATACCCGGGCCAATTCTTCGTCTTCGGACACTGACTGAGCGCCAGGACGAGTCGACTCGCCGCCGATGTCGATGATATCCGCGCCGCGCGCCGCCATCACCACGCCATCGGCAATCGCCTCGGCCGGGTCGACACGCCGCCCCCCGTCATAAAACGAATCCGGCGTGACGTTTAATATGCCCATGACTAAAGTGCGGTCGCTAAAATAAGATCGCCGTGGCGCGTGCGCAACGCTTTGCGCTCGCTGCTGATTAACGGCGCGAAATGAGTCAAGCTATCGCTAAACTTTTGCGGCTTGTTATCGTCCATAGGCCATACATCCGCGCAAAATCCAGCTACCATTGCTGGCCCAGCGCACGAGACACTCGTTGCCAAAGCCAAAGAGCGGCTCGTGCGTGGGATGATCGAAAATTTGGAACGGAAGAATTTGGGAGCCGATGCTCCGGGAGAAAGCCTAGGCGACAGCCGCGGCGGCCGAGGGCGTAATCGGCGATCCACCGTTCCCGCCAAATTCTCTTACGATGGCGTCGATCTCGGAGCCGTCCAAAACTTCTTTCTCTAGCAGCGATTCGGCAACTTTATGGAGGAGCCTCAAATTGGTCTTCAGGAGGTCCTTCGCCTTGTAGTAGCTGTCTTGGATAATTCGTCTGACTTCGGAATCGATCTCGATCGCGGTGCTCTCGGAGTAATCGACCTTCTGAGTAAAGTCTCGTCCCAAGAAGATCTCTTCCTCCTTTTTGCCAAACGTCATGGGTCCAAGCTTCTCACTCATGCCCCACTCGCACACCATGCGACGCGCTAGGTCGGTGGCCTTCTCTATGTCATTTCCGGCGCCCGTCGTCGTATGATTGAGCACCAGTTCTTCAGCCACGCGTCCGCCGAAGAGGATCACGAGATTATTGAGTAGATAGTCCTTGTTATACGTGTGCTTCTCATCCAACGGCAACTGCTGTGTGAGACCCAGGGCCATGCCGCGCGGGATGATGGTCACTTTGTGAATTGGATCGGCTCCCGGCAGAAGCTTGGCGACCAACGCATGGCCGGCTTCGTGGAAAGCCGTGTTGCGCTTTTCCTCGTCGCTAATGATCATACTGCGTCGCTCGGCGCCCATCATGACCTTGTCCTTGGCGAGCTCAAAATCGTGCATTTCCACTTTTTCTTTATCATTGCGTGCCGCCAACAGCGCCGCTTCGTTGACCAGGTTCTCCAAGTCCGCGCCGGCAAATCCCGGCGTCGCGCGCGCAAGTACCCCGATATCAACGTCCGAACCCACTGGCACTTTGCGTGTGTGCACTTGCAAGATGCCTTCGCGGCCCTTCACATCCGGACGGGGCACAACGACCCGGCGATCAAATCGCCCCGGACGTAGCAGCGCCGGATCCAAGACATCCGGCCGGTTGGTCGCAGCGATCAAAATCACGCCTTCATTAGCTTCGAACCCGTCCATTTCGACCAGCAACTGGTTGAGAGTCTGTTCGCGCTCGTCGTGGCCGCCGCCAAGTCCGGCGCCGCGGTGCCGGCCGACCGCATCGATTTCGTCGATGAAGATAATGCAGGGCGCATTCTTTTTCCCTTGCACGAAAAGGTCGCGCACCCGCGAGGCGCCAACACCGACGAACATCTCGACAAAGTCTGAGCCGCTGATGCTGAAGAACGGTACGCCGGCCTCGCCGGCAATCGCCCGGGCCAACAAAGTCTTGCCTGTCCCCGGAGGGCCAACCAGCAAACAGCCCTTAGGGATCCGCCCGCCCAATTTGGTAAACTTTTTAGGGTCTTTTAAGAAGGCGATGATTTCCTGGAGATCGTCCTTGGCCTCTTCGACACCCGCAACATCGCTGAAGGTCACCCGGTGCTGGTTTTCGGTAAGTAACTTTGCTCGGCTCTTGCCGAACGACATCGCCTTACCGCCACCGACCTGCATCTGGCGCATAAAAAAGATCCACACGCCGATCAGCAGGAGCATCGGAAACCAGTTGAGCAGCAGCACCATATACCAAGGCGAGTCCTCTTCCGGTTTCGCGGCGATCTTCACGCGTTTCTCGCGCAACGATTTCACCAGCTCGGGATCGTTTGGAGCGAAGGTTCTAAAGCGCTCCCCGTTTTTATATTCCCCTTGAATATTATGACCTTGGATCGTGACCTTCTGCACATCGCCACGTTCTACCGCGGTCATAAATTCGCTGAAGACAATCTCCGGGTCGCGCCCATGCTGCTTGTTGAATACACTGAATACGGCTAGAATGATCAGCGCCAGAACCAGCCAGAGGGCTATATGTTTAGATGATTGACTCAACCGATCCTCCAAAAGTTACTAACCAAAAAAGTTTAACATACGCAAGCAGTTCTATCAATAATAGAGTGTTTTTGGCTAGCTCGAAATCACCAGGACTTTTAGCTCCAGAACAGCGGTGGTTTTAGCCCCGACTCGCGCCGTCTCGCTTCGACCATAGCCGGGAATCCACAAGACTTCTTCGCCGCGCGTCAAAAGCGGCCAGCAGGCGCGAATCGACAGTGGTACTCGCTTTTCGATGAATAAATCTTTGACCTTCTTATGTCCACTCATCCCTAGCGGCTGGAAACAATCACCGTGACGAAAATTACGCACTGATAATCCCCCGCCCACATCGGTCAGGTCAAACATAGCTTCCATCAGGCCCTCAGGCCGCCGCCCCAACGGCGCCGCGACAGTACTGCTGTGAATTTGAAGATGAGCTTCGGGAATCGCCAATACTGAGCCGATTGTCAGTTGATACCTATAACACACCGGACGTAACTTCCGATCCCGTTTTGTCAGCCGCAGCCGTTCATATTGCCGCTCAAGCTCCCAGCCTCCGGAAATCGACACACGCCCCTGCGGCGGCCCGTGAGCGATTAGACGTAGCATTATCTCGATGTGAATAAACTCTAAGCCGTGCGGCCGGCTGCGCGTCCGTTCAACCCATAGGCGAAGAATCCTGCGTTGCAACGCCTTAGGTCGCGCTAGAAAGGCCGGGCGGGCCAATCCATCCTTTTCCAACAGCGTAGTAAGATGCTGGCGCGCCAGATCATCGAGATAATCATCCTCATCGCGCACTAGCTCCGCGAGTTGGCCCAAACGCTCGGGCACATGGGGATCGACGCGCCGGGCGATCATCGGCAGCAACTCCGCCCGGATCCAATTACGCAAAAAAGCCGGGTCCTCATTGCTCTTGTCCATGCGGTAGGCGAACTGCCGATCGGATAGGTATTGGAGAAGCTCCGACTTGGAGATATCGAGCAACGGGCGAACCACCACGAGATCATGGGTCAACTCGCCGCTGGCGACTTTGAGCTTTGACACCGGCGCCATGCCACCCAACCCCTTCATGCCGGCGCCCCGCAGAAACCACATGAGCATGGTCTCCGCCTGATCATCCTGCGTATGCGCCGTGGCGACTTTATTAAGCTGGCGTTGTTGGACGGTATCGGCAAAAAAGCGATAGCGCTCGGCCCGCGCGAGAGCTTCGAGGTTGCCCTTGCCAGCGGCACTTTTAATTCCCGGCAGATCAACCTCTTTGAGGTGAAACGGCAGTTGAAACTGCTCCGCTAGATCGGCCACAAACCGGGCGTCAGTCCCGGCCTCCTCGCCACGAATTCCATGCTGGAGATGCGCGACTTCCAGATGCAAGCCTAATTCCTGGTGCAACTCGCACAAAATGTGCAGCAACGCCACCGAATCCGGCCCGCCTGACACGGCGACGAGCAGACGATCTCCACGCGAAAGCAATTGCCTCCTTAGTAGAAACTCTTGCACCCGTCGACGAATGTCCATTTTAGAGAGTGAGCTTACCAGCATACCCGGTCATCTCAACATACCCCGCGCCATTGATCGGTCTATCCTTTGCTGAACCCAACACTCTTACCGCCCCTTCCCAATAAGTCACTCGGGTGCTGCGATTGGTGATCAATTCCTGATCGGGTAAGGCAGGCAGGATCTCCAATTCGATCCCCTCACCGGGAACCGTCACTTTCCATTTCATCGGATATTCGGCGCCGCTCTTGGGGCTCTTCCACCGATCCAGCACTTCGATCCGATAATCCTTGAGATTCAAATGGGTCGTTTTCCCCCTCGCGTCGACCAGCGTGCCGCTGGAATATGGATCGACTGAACCGTCTTTGCGGCGCATGAGGTAGAGCATCAGCTCCGTGTTGTTGTCGAGCTGGATGCTGAACCAATCCCAGCCTACTTGGTCCGCGCGCAACTGATTGCTGCCGAACTCGTGATCCATCCAGCTTAGCCCCCGTACGTTCTTCGTCATGCCATCGATCGTCAACTCGCCGTTGGTTTGCATGCGGGTCAGCGAATAGTAATACGATGCTCGTCCCTCGCCCTCGCCTTTTTGGCTAAGACCGTTGTCGCCATGTAAAACCGGCGGCTTGAGCGATTTTAGATTGAGCCGCAGCCGGGTTCCGCGATCGGCGACTTGAATCGAGTGGTTTATTGAATCGCCTTGGACGCTCCAGTCTTCATTCCAGACTAGATAGCGGTCCGTCGCCGCACCGGCCTTGTTATTGTAGCCGCGATTGATTCGTTCGCGGTAATGAAACTTCTTCGCGCCGAGGTCGGACAGCGCGAAGTGCGCCATGTACAATTCGCTGAACAAGGGTTTTTCTTTGAGCCCGTTCTGGCGATCGCGCAAACCGAAGCGAAAAAAAGTGACCTGATAGCCATAGCGTTTGCCGCTGTCCGTTTTTAGGTGGCCCGTGTAGTACCACCACTCGGTCTTGAAATCCGGGTGCGAGAAATGCTCCGCGGGAAATGTAAGTTTACGACCAGGGAGAGCGAGCTGATAGGTAAAACCGGAGAAAATGAGAAAGCAACAAATCAAAGCGACACTGACGAGCCAGCGCCGTTCACCCTCACCCCCGGATCGACTCCGGGGCAGGCTCTTCCGTCTCCCGTCGAGGGAGAGGGTGCAGAAGAATACCCAGCGTGACCTAAGAGCCGAATTAAAAATATTGTCCGATCGCAAGATTGCAGTGCCTTTTCGACTAATGTTATAGGGGACGTATGAACCAAGAATATACGCGTGAAAGCCTCCTCACAACAGTCGAGGAATTACAAAACAAACTCGGAGCAGCTAATCTTTGCATCATCGACACTCGTCCGGCCGAAGACTACGCCAAGGGGCATATTCCCGGCGCGACCCATTTCGACCTTTTCGGTTTGAGCCTGATCGATACGAGTGAAGCGCCGCTGAAAGCATTCATGTTCATGATCCGCCATGTGCTCGAGCTGCGCGGCGTGAATGAAAACAAAGAAGTCGTCTTTTACGAAGCCAACTCGGGCATGCGCGCGGCGCGAGGCCTGTGGTTTCTCGAATACTACGGTCATCCGAACGCAAAGATGCTCGACGGCGGCTTCCTGGTCTGGAAGGCCGCAGGCGCGCCAATCACGACCGATTCCGCGCTGCCCAAGGCAGCGCCGCTTAAAATCACCGAGCGCCGCGATGTCCTGGCGACCGCCGATGACGTACTAAACTCGCTAAACAAACAAGACATCGCAATTCTCGACACCCGCAGCAAAGGTGAATACTTGGGCAACCATGTGCGCGCGGCGCGCGGCGGCGCGATCCCCGGCGCCATTCATATCGAGTGGACGGACAACCTCGCTCCAGATGGAAAATTCAAATCCAACGACGAGCTCAAAGCCTTGTACGAAAGAGCCGGCATCACCCCGGACAAGGAAGTCATCTCCTATTGCCAGGGCGGTTACCGTGCCGCGCACAGCTATGTAGCCTTGCGATTGCTCGGGTTTGCCAAAGTGCGCAATTACATCGGCTCCTGGAAAGAATGGGGCGACCGCGCCGACCTGCCGCTGGAAATCCCGCAGCAAAATAGCTGACGGGAATTTGGACCGTTAACTGCATCCAGCGCAGCGCGGCAAAGCCGCAACCGAAATTCGGAATATCTCGCGCAACGACGCAAAGGCCGCAAAGGTCGGAGAAAAATGATGAAGACCGTTCGTAAGAGTAACTATCTTTCTCTTCCGAACTTGGCGTGCTTAGCGCCTTGGCGGGATCAAATCCCGAACACGGGTAGCCGCAAAACAATAAATTGCTTTCTCATAATAGCGTTATGCGCATTCACGCTCCCCCAGCCGAACTCAGCCATGGGCGCCGAGCTCAGAAAAACCACCTTTTCCTATTCCGCCGTCAGTTCTTTCGGCAACACACAGGCGATCCTAACAGAAAAACATCTTCAATATTTGGGATTGAAAAAGGGCGAGTATCAGTTGTTGGCCATGGGCGCGACGCCGGCACGGATTGCCGCTCTCGATAAAAATCTCGTCCAGGGTAGCCTGATGCCGCTGCCGACCAACGTTCAGCTCGAAAGCAGGGGCTACCGTTTGCTCGGCAATTCCGCGGAAATTATTATCAACCCGATCGCCGGTATCGGCGTCCAAGCAGAAAAAATCAGGAAGGACCCGGATCTGATCAAACATGTGCTCCGCGCCACTCTGCGCAGCTTGCAGCTCTTGCAGTCGAATCCCCGCGATACGGTGAAGATCCTGATGAAATGGACCGGCGCGACGGAAAAAGACGCGCTCCGCTCGTTGGAGCTGGCCAAGCCCGGCTTTAGCAAGAACGGGATGCTGACCGATGAAGATCTCGGTGTCGAGTGGGGCTTTCTACAGCAACAGACGAAGAAGACCAACGTACAGGTATCGATAGCACACGATATGTCGCTGCTGCGCGAGACCCAACGGGAGCTCGGATTGCAGTAGACAGGCGGGGTGGAGAATGGAAATCACCGGTCAAACAGCGATCGTCACCGGCGGCGGCAGCGGCCTCGGCCAGGCCATGGCCATCGGACTGGCCCATGCCGGGGCTAAAGTACTCATTGCCGATGTCCGCGAAGAAAGCGCGAGAAAAACCCGGCAAGAAATCCAAAACCAGGGCGGCCGCGCCGATGTTTTTATCGGCGATCTGAGCCAGGAGTTCGTCGCCCAACGGTTGATCGATGACTGCGCGAAACAATTTTCCAGCGTTGACATTTTGATCAACAATGCCGGCCTGCGCATGGAAGTGCACGACGACGGTGTTTACGAAGACTGGCGCTGTCTCAAACAACGCCCCACCCATGAAGTGCCGGCGGGCGACTGGGACTTGCTCATGGGCGTCAACCTGCGGGCGGTTTACCTGTGCACGCACTTCGCGTTGCCGCATATGATCAAGCAAAAGCACGGCGTCGTCATCGGCATTTCGTCCAACGCCGGCCATGAAGGCGTCGCCGGCAAATGCGCCTATGTGGCTTCGAAACACGCCGTGGAAGGTTTGATGAAGACGGTGGCCAAAGAAATGCAACCCCACGGCGTCAGCGCCAACGCCATCCACCCGGGCGGACGGGTCAACGTCGACGGCAGAGGCGGCCAGCCCGCCGAGGTCGTCGTGCCGCTGGTGTTGTTTTTGGCACAGCAAGACCGACCGACGATCACCGGCAAAGTGATCAAAGCCCAGGATTGGAACGCCGGCAAACGAGACTTTTAAAAAAGACCTCTCCGAACTCTTGACCGGAACAAAGTGATTGAACAATTAGAACGGTTTGAACCCGGAATAAGGCGAAAGCTATTGCAGCGACAAAACGAACTAGAAGAGGAGATAAACCATGCGAACTCTAGATCTTTTGGCCAGCGATTCATCCCACCTGCCGTTCCTCTACGTCTTCAAGGAATCCAAGGTGATGGAGAAATACGGCTACGAAATCGACCTGCATATCGTCGGCGGCGCCAAGGCGCCGACCATGGCGCACCGCGCCAAGCTCGCGCTCGCCGGGGAGATCGATTTTCTGAGCGGCCTGCATCATGAAACCTATCGCGAGCGCGCCAAGGGCGAAAAGCGCCTCACCTACCTGGCGCAGGCGCAGAACAACTGGGACGACCGACTGGTCGCACTGCCGGAGATCAAAACCGTCGAGGACCTCAAGGGCAAAAAGATCGTCTGCCATTCCAAGGCTCCTTGCGTCTCCGGCAACCTGCGCGCGGTGCTGCAAGATTGCGGGCTCAAGCCCGAGGAAATCAATATGGATGTCATCGACGATACGTCGGGTAAATTTTTGGACTTCGTCGATGAGATTACTTCGGGCAAGGCGGTAGCCGCGCTGGTCGATATGCCTTTCGATCTCTACGGCATCAAGAAAGGGTTGCATGTCGTCGATCTGCCGGACCGCCCGGTGATTCACAATACGACGCTGCTGGCGACCAGCGATTACATCAAAGAGAACGAAGAAACGGTCAACGCCTTTATCAAGGGGTTCGTCGAAGCGCTGCATTTTTTCAAAACCAAGCCGGCGGAAGTCGTGCCCATTCTGAAAAAGAACCTGGCCAAGCGCTACGGCTTGGAAGACGACGAGTACTACGTCCATCTGCAGCGCGAGTGGGCCAAGCTGCTCAACAAGAAACCGTATCCGCTGCCGAGCGCAATTCAGAACGTTTACGATCTCGACGTCGGCAAGGATCCCAAGATGCGCCACATCGGCCCCATGGAACCCTGGGATCTGCACTATCTCAGGAAAATCGACGACAGCGGTTTTATCGATCAGCTCTACGCGCAATAAGAAGATGCCGCCGCTCGATCTTCGCCATTTTCTTGGTCAGCTGCGCAAACACGGCGAATTGCTGGCGGTGAGCGACGAAGTCGACCTGCGCTACGAGCTCTGCGAATTCCTCCATCAAGCCGACCGCGCCCATGGCCCGGCGCTCGCCTTCGAGCGGATCAAGGGGCACTCGATGAAAGTCGTCGGCAATCTGGTCGGCACAAAAAAACGCTTGGCGCTCGCCTTCGGTCTCACCAACGAAAACAAACTTCTCGAGGTTTACCGCAAGCGGCGCGGCAGCGTCGGCAGACCACGGCGGGTCAAAGACGGTCCGGTCAAAGAGGTGATCTTACGAAACGGCAAGCAGGTCGATCTCAATGCTTTGCCTATTCCGACTTACCACGAGGATGACGCCGGTCCTTATATCACCTGCGGCATCCTTACCGCCAAGGATCCGCAAACCGGCGCAAGAAGCATGGGACTGCACCGGTTGCAGGTAAAGGGCAGCCGGCGCCTGGGCGTGCATTTGGCCAATCCGCCGATCTCGCATTTCGTCGCCAAGGCCGAAGAAAACAATCGCCCCCTCGACGTCGCGATCAGCCTGGGTGTTCATCCGATTCTTTTGCTTGCGTCCATCGTCAGCGCGCCCACCGAAGATAAAATCGCCATCGCCGGCAGCCTGCTCGGCAGCCCGTTGGCGCTCGCCCGATGCGACACTTCCGATGTCGATATTCCGGCCCACGCCGAGGTGGTGATCGAAGGCCGGGTACTGCCGAAAGTGAGAGAGCCGGAAGGCCCCTTCGGCGAGACTTCAGGGTATTATTTCAGCGATCAAAGCCACGTCATCGAAGTCACCGCCATCACGCATCGAAAGGATCCCATTCTCCAGGCTCTTCATCCGACATCGCGGGAAGTCGCCCTACTTTGCGGCCCGGCCGGCGAAGCGGAGATCGTTCAGATGCTGCACGAGAAGGGATTCGCCGTGGAGGATGTGGCGCTCAGTGCGCCGAGTGGACGAACCCATGTCGTTATAGCGTTGAAAAAACGCCACGATTCGGACCCGAAGCAACTTCTACATTTTTTGCTTGCCGGCGTGCCGTACATCAAGCACGCAGTCGTGGTCGATGCAGACGTCGACGTTCAAGATCCGAGAGACATGGAATGGGCGATCGCCACGCGCGTTCAAGGCGACGAGGATCTCGTGATTATGCCCGGGCTGCGCGGCCGCAGCATCGATCCGTCTCACAAGAAGGACATGATCGGCGCCAAGGTCGGTATCGACGCGACGGTGCCGCTCGCGGAAAAACCGCGCTTCAAGCGCATCGGCGTCCCCGCCGATGTTAGCCGAAGCGTGGCCACGCGCTTGACGAAGCTCCTGAACACCGAAACGACGGTTAAAATCAAGGGATAAAAAAGAGCTCGGTAAGGCTGAAAATGCGGTCCTGGGCTTGGCACAAGTCGTTCTTAATAGGTGCCGTCAATTGCGCGATGGCTTTCGCGTCAGGCGCCGGCGGCGCCGAATTTAAAGCTGCGCAAACATTTGCTCTGAAAAGTCCGGGGTTCCAATCCGGTGCCGCCATCCCGCACAAATACACTTGTGACGCCAAAGATCTCTCGCCGCCGTTGCGCTGGGAGAACGTGCCGGCAGCAGCCAAAGCTTACGCGCTGGTCGCCGACGACCCCGACGCGCCGGGCGGAACTTGGGTGCACTGGGTGATCTATGATTTGCCTGCGGCGGCAAACGAGCTCGCCGGAGGTACCGCCAAGACCGCAACTCTGGCCACTGGCGCCAAGCAAGGCATAAACAGTTTTCGGCGGATCGGCTACGGCGGTCCCTGCCCGCCGGCGGGGCCGGCGCATCGCTACTATTTTAAGCTTTATGCGCTGGACGCCCCGACCGGTCTCCAACCGGGCGCAAGCAAAGCGCAACTCCTCGAAGCGATCAAAGGCCACGTGCTCGGCCAAGCCGAGCTCATGGGCCATTACCAACGCTGACAGTGCACTTTGCCGGTATTGGAAAAATGCCGGCCGGATTTTGCGACGCTGCGAGCCGAGATCGTTAATGAACCTCGATAATCAGTGGACCTTTGCGCTGCGGGTAAGGCTCAAGAATCGGTCCCGAAGGCTCGGGCGCAAGCACCGGCTTGGCGATTTCCCAGAGGTACAACATATGAACATCTCCCACAGCGTCGCGATAGGATTCGGTAATTTTCGGTTGCCAGTCACCCATGTCGAATGTGTACGAGATCACTCGCGCGCCCCGCTTGAGCTGCCGGTTTAATTGCTCGCGCACCGCAAGATTGCCGTCGTAGGAAAGATAAAGCGTCACCACCGACGCCGATGACAAATCCGCCGCGAGGAAATCTTCCTGGCGGATTCTTACCAGCTTCTCCACACCCGCTCTGCGAACATTCTCGCGGGCTAACTTCACCAACCCCGTGTCGATTTCATAGCCGACACCGCGCGCGCCGTATTTTTTTGCTGCGGCAATGAGAATCCGTCCGTCTCCCGAACCCAAGTCATAAATTACGTCGCCCTTTTTCACGCTGGCAAGCACGAGCATGCGCTCGACGACTTCATGGGGCGTCGGGTCGAAAGGCGCCACCTGGTCAGGACCGCGCCCCGGCACCACGCTCGATGGACCGTCAGCGTAGCGGCGCTCCTCTTGCACCACGCCCGGCGCCACCTCGGTAATTACCGTTGTACCGTACGTCCACGGCCCATCGAAAATGACGACCCCCGGGTGAGGATGCGGTGGCCGCGGCCGGCGCGGGCGATCCGGTCGGCCTACCCATTTGGGCGACTTGGGCCATCGGCTCGCGGGTGGAATCACAATCATGGAAGGGCCCGATGGCACCGAGGGCCTCGCTCCGGGCGTTTTACGAGTCTGAGTTTGCTGCACCGTCACGCCCGGGCTAGGACCGGAATTGGCCGGCGGAGATGACGGGCTTTGAGGAGACGGTAGCCTTTGAAAGGACGGGTTAGCGGGCGCGGGCGGTGCCGTCCAACCACCCCTGCCAGACCCCCACCCATGGGCGCTGCGTAAACCCTGGCCATAGGCAGGGGAAAGCGCGACGATCAAAAAAAACCAGGTTAAAGGCAATGCCGGGGATTTCATAGTGGCGCCCTCGAATGGAGTAATCATAGGAAGCGCCAATGGGTTAAGTCAACTCGTTGAGCTCACGGCTAAACCGCGCATCACCGGCGCGCGCCAAGCCACCAGAACGGCGAGAACGATGACCAACAATCCCATGTCGCTGACCTTCGCCGGGGCGCCGATCGGCACCAAGCCGCGATCAAGCGCATAGGTGCTCATCACCCGGCCGCGCCCGGTATCGGATGCTATCGTTTAAGGGGTTGAATGTTTGAAATTTATCCGTTCATGCCGAGCGTGTCGAGCCATTCCGACGCGTTTTTCAGCGACCTGCTAGTTCGCTCTGCTGAGGAACATAGCATCGTCAGCGTGAATGAAGCCGGGCGGTTTACCGTGTTTTGAGCGGATTTCGAGCCACCCACCGGCCGAGCCGACAACCGTGATCTGTGTCCCCCGGCCGATTTGCGCTATGACTCGGGACGAATTGGCCGGCTCTTTGTAGACCGGGGTGGTTCGTATGGTTTCATAGAGGCGCGGCTCCACGGTCCGGTTGGCGCGCGCGGTCACCGTGGGCGCGGGGGGCGGATCTATGGTGCGCGCCGTCGGTAGCGGACCCGAAGCGATTCGGCTCGCCGACAGGCGTGCGATTTCGCGATTGGCGCTAGTAAGCTTGCTCTGCGCCTGCGCCAGGTCCTTCTGGGTTTCCTCTAGATTTGCCTTTAACTGTCCAATCTGCTGGCGGGTACCCTGGTTATCCTGACGCAGCTGCGCGAGTTGCGATTCAAGATCTTTGACCTTTTCGTCCTTTTCTTGGATCGCCCGTTGCTGTTCGGCCAACTGCGGCCCCATATCGTGGCGTTCGACGTTGCCGCCGACGAGATAAATCCCGAGAGCGAAAACGGCCAACCCCAAAACCAAGATTGCCTTCGATTTTACCGTGAGCTTTTCTTTTTCGGGTAGAGCGGCCGGATGGTCCAGATCTTCGACATGTCGCGGCCACTCAGGCTCGATCGATAAAACCAGATCCGCCTTACAGTAGGGACAGGTCAGGGCTTCCGCGGCAATGCTGTTGGCGCAATGCGGACAAAGCCGGGTGTGAATTTTTGCGTCCGCCATTTTTGATATTCCGTCTTTCCTATTTTAGCACGCCCCTTTGGAAAAATTCCCTCTCTCGCACTATTACTGGATATTATCGATTGCATGGAACCCTCGGTCAAGCCACTTGAGGTTAAGTTTTGCGCTCCCCGTCACCCGTCAGGGACCCACGGCTGTCTTCGGGTTTGGCCCCAAGACAGGCAACGCTTTAGCCATTCCGGCTGAACCTTTATTTTCGCTTAGACGTTCGAAGAAACCATTATGAACCGCTTGTCCGGCTTTTTTCCTTGAGCTATAGAACCCTTGGAGGATTTTCGATCCATGGCATTGATCATCAGCGAAACGCAAACCCGAAAGCTCATTGGCATGGCGCAGGCCATCGCCCAGCTCGACAAGATGTTCCGCGACCGCGCCGCCGGTAAGATGCGCAGCGTGCCGCGTCGCCGTCTCAAGGGCAGCGAAAAGCAGCTCAACATGATGGCGGCGTGGCACCAAGAGATGGACTTGATTTGTCTGCGCGCCTACGCTGGGGGCGCCAACACCATCACGCTTTACCACGGCCGCAAGGGCGGTATCCAAGCGATCATCGACATGAGCTACTTGAGCAGTCTGCGCACCGGCGCCGCCACCGGCGTCGCGGCCAAATATCTCGCGCCGAAAAATAGCAAGGTGCTCGGCATCATCGGCCCGGGTTGGCAAGCGACATTTCAAGTGGAAGCCGTGGCCGAGACGTGCCCGATCGAGCAGGTGGTGGTCTGGGGACGCACGCCCAAACGGCGCAAAGATTTTATCAAGCAGATGAGCAAAGTCGTCAAAGCCGATTGGCAGGAGGTCGGCACCGTCGACGAAGTTGAAGCGGCGTCCGATATCCTGGTCGTCTCCACCAGCTCGACCACGCCGGTAGCCACCGGCAGCAGCTTGAAGGACGAAGTTTTGGTCGCATCCATAGGCGCCAATTCCACCGTCAAGCATGAAGTGTCGAATTATTTAATCCGGCAAATGGACTTGATCGTCACCGAAGATCTGGCCGCGGCGAAAGCCGATAGCGGCGATCTGGCCGAAGCCTGCCAGAATGGCATCGCCCGTTGGGAAGATATCCTGCCGCTGGAAAAAATCGTCGCCGAAGGCATGTTGCAACCGCGGCCGAAACGAATCTTCTTTCAATCCAACGGCATCGCCGACGAAGACTTAGCCGTCGGCAAATATGTCTTGGATCAAGCCAAAAGGAAAAAATTGAAGCTCCGCAACGTGGCGGAGATCTGACGCGGCATTACGGCTTCACAAACTCCAGCACGAAGCGGTCGTCTTGGTTGCGTCGCCGATTGACGTTGAAGTCACGCGTGTCCTCAGGCTTGCGCAGCATATTGCCTTCGTTGGCGAGCTTGAACCCGGCTGCCGTGACATCTTTGATGACCTGATATTTATCGATGCGATGTAGGGTCTTGTTGGCTTCGTTACCCGACCCGTCTTTCGCCGAGTGATCAACCACGGCGTAAATCCCGCCGCGTTTGAGCGCCGCGAGCACTCTTCGATTCATCGGCCCGCGTACCGCCGGCGCCAGGTCATGATAGTTGAGATGAATGAGCGCGAAATCGAGCGAACCATCCTGGGGCAGTGCGAGCTTGTCGAAGGGCCCATCGGCCACCCGGACATTGGCGAATTTCGCCGATTTCCAGCGCTGGTTGATTTCATCGCGCGAGCGCGCATTCACCGTGTAGACGATTCCCTGCGGTCCGACGACCTGCGAGAGTATCGCGGTGTAGTAGCCGCGCCCCGCCGAGATATCCGCGACTTTATCGCCGGGCTTGACACCGTAAAAGGCCAGCACCTGGTCCGGCTTACGCGCGCCGTCGAGGGCGCGCTCATTCTGTGGCCGATCCGGATCGGCGATTATCGAGGTATAATTCGCCGATGCCGCCGCGCAGCCCGCGAGCATCACCGCTAGCAGTAACCGCCAACCCTTAGTCAGCAAACGTAAGTTTTTCATCAAAGCGCGCCTCCTCCGTTCATCAGCTGTTCGAATGTAGAATGTCCGAAAAGAAAAGCAAGAGTTGCTGCACTGAAACGCCGCTCGCGTTCGGTCCAGTGCTCTGTCATCTACCGTGATCGTCCGCCCGGCGCGGCCTCGCGGGATACGGTCGGGCAGCGGAGCAGCGGTGATTTTTAATCGGCAGGGGGTCAAATTCCCAGCAGCTTGCTGCGGGGTGGTTCATTGGTCGGGCCTAGCTTCGGTTGCTTTGGAGCGCGGCGTCCACGTCATAGCGCAGCAGGTTCCAGATCTTTTCCATGCATAGTGAGAAGTCCGGGTCGCGCATGCTTTTCATCGTGCGCGGGCGCGGGATATCCACGGTGACGATTTCTTTGATCAGGCCCGGCCTGGAGCTCATGACCGCGATGCGATCGCAGAGCATCACTGCTTCCTCGAGATTGTGGGTCACCAGAACCACGGTTTTCTTGTCACGCTCCCAAATCCGCAACAATTCTTCGCGCATGACCAGCCGGGTCTGCGCGTCAAGATTGGCGAACGGCTCATCCATCAGCACCACTTCGGGATCGTTTGCCAAGGCCCGCGCGATCGCGACCTTCTGTTTCATGCCGCCCGATAATTCATGGGGCCGCGCGCCGGCGAAATCCAACAGCCGGACGATATCGAGAAAAAATCGGCTGATTCGCTTGTAAACCGACGGCTCCTCCCCGCGAAATTCCGCGCCCAGCGGCACGTTTTCTTCGACGGTGCGCCAGGGCATTAGCGCCGCGTCTTGAAAAACCATGGAGACCGGCGACTTGGAGCGCTGCTCGCCGATAAATTCGACTGTGCCCGTGCTCGGCGTCTCCAGGCAGCCCATGATGTGCAGCAACGTCGTCTTGCCGCATCCCGTCGGTCCGATAATGCCGAAGAATTCCCGGTCGCGCACTTCGAGATTAATCCCGCCGAGAGCGCGAATGCCGCCCTGGCTGGTCTCATACTGTTTGGTTAAACCGTGAACGACGACTTTCATAAAGTGTCTACAGTCTCCGAGGTCTGGCAGCCAGCGTCCAGTGTTTAATCCGAGATCCCGACACCGGACTCTAACCGGAGCTTTATCCGAGAAAATCTTCCAATTTCACATTCGCCAAACCCATCGGCTTCACCGGTTCAAAGTAGGCACGCAGCTCCGGCGTCTGCGCCGCGCCTTTGGTGGCATCGATCAGCATCTTCGAGCCGATGCGCGGATGAAACCCCATATGATCGCCGGCATCCGGCAATAGCTCAGCGGTTAGATCACCGGTGTGGCACAGGGTATCGGGAATAATCAACACATCCGATTTCGGGTTCACCCGGGTGGACAGCGCGTACAGGATCGATTGCGCATTATGGGGATCGACATCCTCGTCGACGGCAATGCCGATCTTGGGGTGGAGATACGGGCTGGAGAGCAGCGCCATCAGCATGCTGCGCACCTCGCCCGCTTTGCGTGGGGTCATCTGCACCACGATGATGTGACTGCCGCCCGCGTACGGCAAGGCGACGACGTCTTTCACGTCGATGAAGCCACCGACGTCCTTGATGCGAGCGTAGAGAACCAATTCCATGGGGAAACCGTCGAGCGGCTGCGACTCAGAGATCGGCCGCCCGCCCTGCAGCGCGTAATAGATGGCGTTCTTGCGCATCGTCATGCATTTGACGTTGATGATCGGCTGCTGCAGCGTGCCGTGGGTCATGCCGGCGTGCTCGCAAAACGGCCCTTCGTCTTCCATGTAATTGGGCGGCACCTCACCTTCGATGACGATTTCCGCATCAGCCGGCACCATCACGTCGATGGTCTCGCAGCGCACCATTTTCGCCGGCTCCTGCAACAATGCGCCGGCGATCTCGACCTCGTCGGTTTCGTAACTGGTCGTCCAGGTCGACGCGATGTAGTAGGCCGGATGGTGGCCGATCACCGTGGCGACGGGCATCGCCTTCCCCGCCTTCCAATATTTCTGCATGCAGATATCGGTATGGCGCTTGGGATGGACGAAGATTCCCATCTTCTTCGGCCCCTTGATGTGATCGCGCTGCAGCGCGATGTTTTGCGTGCCGGTTTCAGGATCCTTGACGAACTGCATCGCCGAGCCGATGAATGGCACGCCGCGGTCGCTGTCCGAGTGGACGTGAATCGGCAAGCGGCCCAGGTCCGCGTCATCGTCTTTCCAAACGACTTCTTTAACCGGACCGTCTTCGACGATCTGCGGTTTCACCAGCCCGCGCGTGATCCGGCCGCCGAGCTCGACCAAGGCCTTGTCTTTCGTCGTCCCCAAACCCAGCGCCATCTTCTCCCGGCTGCCGCACATATAACTGACCGCAGACCAGCCGGGATAGCCCTTGAGGTTGTGAAACATGGTCCCCTTGCCCATGTCGTTTTCACCCCGATAGGCGATGCCGGCCAGGTTGGTCAGGGGGTCGACTTCCTTTCTGATATCGAGCAGCAGCTTGTGTTCTCTGATCAAGTCAATGTAGCTGCGGAGATCCTGTGACACGAACGGATGCCCTCCTGAAATGCGGAACTTCTAAATCTTGTATTGTCATTTCCGGCATTAATCCAACCGCGCAGCCGGCCGATTCGGGCTGCGCGAGTCTCGATCTTTGCAAAACTCAAAACGTCGCGACGCACTTACCCCCCGCCTTAGCCCGCAGGCCCGGCGCGACTGCGCCGGTCACAATGTCTGCGCAAACAAGAAGCGTGATCTGCAAAAATGCACAAATTAGCGAACTTAGCCGCCTTATCCGAAGACCCGAGACCCTGGACTCCAAACTAATCTTCATGGCATCTCTGCCAAGAGCCGTCCGTAGCCCGTCACCGGCTCGTTTAAATGAAGGATTTTTTTCGTCGCCCAGACCTGCGCCGGAATGCTCGACAGCACCGTGGTTTTCAAATCCTTCTCGAGCATTTCGATCACCGGCAAATTGTTCCACCCCGCGCCGAGCATATAGATGCCGTCCACCGGGCCGTGTTTAAGGAAGGTCTGCTTGGCGAAATTGTAAATCGCCTCGGGCGAGAGTTTGCCAGCGTCCTTGAACGGCACCTCGATGCCATCCATCGCCCTCACGTCAAAGCCGTCGTCCCGGAGAAATTTCGCGAATCGTTGGTTCATGTCGTCTTGAAAATAGGTGATGCCGACCAGTTTCTTCATGCCCAAGGCGCGAAACGCGTCGACCTGGGCGATGGTCGCGACGGTGACGGGAATTTTGTATTTCTTGGTCAAGCTTTCGGCGATCTCGCGGTCGGCGCCGTGGCCGCGCACCATGGTCGGCGGCGCCCCCATGATCATCACCACATCGGCGCCCAACTCCGCCAAGCGCGCGACCTTTCTCTCCGCAACGGTCAGGGCCTCTTGCAGTTCCTTTTCGTTACCCGCCCGAATGCCGGCGTGGGCCGGAATAAAGCCGACGCCCTCCGGCATGAGCTTGATAAAACTCTCCATTGACCCCGGCCGATAGGTTGGCTTAACTAGCCCGACAACTCCGCGCGCGCCGTAATACATATTCTTTCCGCTCGCTTTCTAATCTTAGTACCCGCTCGAATATCCTAGTCGCAGCAGCTTATCAAGCGGTGAACCGGACGAGGAACTAGATTCGCCAACTTAAGTTGACCCGAGTTTAAAACCCTAGGGTCGATGCCATGAAGTCCGAGATCGTTGAACCTTGCACCTGGACCATTGAACATGTCTGCCTGCATTGAAACCCACCGGCTGAGAATGCGAGCGTCGACGGACGAGAGATGTAACCAGGCACTGAGAATTGGCCGTCACTCCTGGCTTGCCTCTCGTATTCGGCCTCGGATCAGTGACGTGAATACTCCCATTGCGCAGATCGCTGCGAGGAGGGTCAGCGCGCTTTTCATGCCCGCCATGAACGGCGCTACCGGCACTCGCGCGCCGGAGCGGGCGGAGACCGCGACGCCGCCAAGGTGGGCGGAAAGCACCGATGTAGCGATGGCGAGGCTGACCGCTTGACCGGTGAAGCGGAAGGTGGAAAGGATCGCGGCGGCGATGCCGTACTGCTTCCTCGCAACCGAGCTCATCGCCGCGTTGGTGTTGGGCGAGCTGAAGAAAGCGTGGCCGATGCCGAGGATCATCAGCCGCGCGGCGACGTCCCACCAATGGGCCGCGGCGCCGAGGCGCGACAAGGACAACACCGATGCCGCGACGATGCTCATGCCGATCGACGAAACGATCCGCGGCTCGACGTGATCGGAGAGCCTGCCGCCCACCGGCGAAAAGGCGGCCATCATCACCGGCTGCGCCAACATGATCAACCCAGCTTGCGAGGCACTGAAGCCCGGCACGAGCTGCAGGTACAGCGACATAATAAACGACACGCCGAAGACCGAGCTGTAATTCAACAAGGCGGTCAGCGTGGAGAAGGCAAACGGGGTGTTTTTGAAAAGCCGGATGTCGAGCAGCGGCGACTCCAGGCGGCGTTGGTAGAAAAGAAAAAAAGCCAGAACCGCGAAGCCGCCGATCAGCAAGCTGCCCGACAGCAGGGACACCTGTCCCTCCGACAGAGTCAGCCCCAGGACGATCATGAACAGGGCCAAACCGTAGGTGACGATGGCGATCGGATCGAGACTCTCGGCTTTGCGATCGATTTCTTCCCGCGGCAGTTTGAACAACGCCAGCAGGACAACAATAGTACCGATCGGCACGTTGACGTAAAAGACCGAACGCCAGCCGAAGTGCTCGACGAGAAATCCGCCGAGCGACGGTCCCACGGACAGCCCGACGTAAACCGTCCCGGTATTGATGCCAAGAACCTTGCCCCGTTCGCTCGCGGGAAACACGCCGGTCAGGAGCGCGATGGAGTTGCCCGCCATCATCGCCGCGGCGATCCCCTGGATAAATCTTGTCGCGATCAAGGCGTTAAGCGACGGCGCCAGGCTGCACAACGCTGAAGCGAAGGTAAACAGACCGACGCCCAGGGCGTAAATCCGCCCGCGCCCGCGAAGGTCGGCAAGCCGGCCGAACGGGATGACGCAAATCGTCAGACCGAGCACATAAGCGCTGGCGACCCAGCCGAGCGAAACGACATCGCCGCCCAGGTCTTTGCCGATCGTCGGCAGGGCCAGGGTCACCACGCTGCCATCGAAGGGCGTCATAAACGAACCGAAGGTCGCGACGATCAAGGTGATCCGCTTGGCGGTGTTGCTGACAGGCTCGGCGGAGTCTCGTTGCATCCGCCGATGATAGAGGAATTTATTTTCGACTTCTAACGGCGGGCGAGAAGCTCGATAAGAATGACCACGCTTCTGCCCTTTGCGGCCCGGAGAAGTTCCCTACTTCTTGCACGTGGGCGCCGCGGCAACTGCACCGGCGCTCGCCCAATGAATGGGGGCTTGATCGCGAGACGGACACAATCACGACTCACGAACACGGATCCACGCATTGTCGCCCGACGGTAACCTTGAGTTTTCAACCTCGCTTAAAGGCGTGCGTGCGAGGGGTCTGAGACTACGCACGACGGCGGCGAATGTTAAATGGAAATTCTTCTAGTGAAAAGAAAATCGAATACAAAGGTGCGACGCCGGTTTCGTTCCTCGATCGGCGCGCTGACAGCAAGATTAAAGACCGCTAGCTTCCCTCGTCTATTGCGCTATCGAGGGAGATCGTTATCCCGTTTTGTAGCGTAAATACTTCCTTCGTTTCGACGCCGATTCCCTTAGTATGCCAAAGTGTAAGGGTATCGTGACGGTATGACAGCCGCAAAAGTCGGCTACCCTTATGATCGAGATAAGACCCAGCCATTCTGAGGACAGGTGCTATGCTAACGAGGTTCTTCACTGGGCCACCACCCCAACTCGATCTAGAAGCTTTGCCTGCCCGGTCTAAAAGCTCGATATTACTTTGAGTGAAACGGATTGCGGAAAAGGGAAAAAGCGTTGAGCCCGTGATTCTATTATAGTTGTACTTGGCTGCGTTGAAAATGAGACTCAGAAACGATTTTTTAAGCCCGGGTTTGGGCCCCCATGCGCTCTTTGTTTCTCTATAGATGCCGCTCACTACGTAATCTTGGTTGTCTGATATCTCTAAATCAAACAATTCCACTCCAAGTTTTTCGAGTCCCTGGCCAACAGCTCGTAACACGAATTGATAATCAACCGTACCGTTCGACTTCATAGTTGCTCGATCTTGTCGCGATAGTTTTCGGCTTCGTCGGCAGCGCGCACCGTAGCCATGCCGAATATCGCGGTTGCGTGAGAAATACCCGCTTGTTTAAGGAAACGCGTTTTCGTCGGCGTCTCTACGTTGCAACCCGCACAGTAACGCAGTGTCGGGGTCAAGAGTATAGAGGGGGTCACAAGAGTATAGAGGCCACCCATGAGCCGGCCGGTCAAGAAGGCATAGCGTTTCCCGTGGAGGAGGTCTTTTTATTCCCCCGTCGTATCAGCTCGTCGGCGTTTGATCGTCTAGTTCACGCACCCCTGTTTTCGATTGGTCGGCGTCGGATTTTGGCCCGTACCAGTCGGTCTATGATCACAGCACAAGCGGACCATTTGCTACCTCCTCCCGCGGGTGTCAAGCCTGACACGGTGTCACCCTGTAAGCCAAATTATTTCATTCCCGCCAGCAGCCTTCCCCAGCCTTGCACCGGCGGGATGATGCCGGGGCGCACGAGATCATTCCATACTTCAGCGCTCATGTTGGTGAAAGTCGGCTTGCCGAATTCTTCTTCCAGAGCTGGGATGACGTGCAGTGCCATCGCCGCGCCGCCCGGCACCGATATCGCTTCAGCCTCGGGCCATGTTTTTGCCGCCTCACGGCCGACGTCAAGGGCCATTTCCAGGCCTTGTTCCAGAGTCATGGCGAATGAGTCCGACGCCCACTGGTTACGCTTGGTGATGCCGACGACTTGGATGCCGCCCGCGTCGAGGTAGCGGATAATCGCGTCATTGACCGGGTCCGCCCAGCGGCTGCCGACCGCGAGCTTGCTGAGGCCAAGATACTTCATGGCGGCAATCAGCGCTTCGAGTGGAGCGTCGGCGGAGATTTCGGTTTTCTCTCTTGTCTGGCGCAGCAATGCGACCACCCGCGGGCGCGTCAACATCGCGGAGATTGGCGCGCCGCTAAAAATAATATGATCTACTTTTTCTTTGGCCAGCCGGTCGACACAAGTCCAGTAATTCTCGATCGCTTTCTCGACGCCTTCCTTCGTGTAATTCTCGAGCCCCAGCCCCGTGGAGATTTCCATGAAATCGAGCGGCAGGAGGCGATAGAGCTGATAGCTGCGTGCGCGCTGGAGGTCTTCATGGGCGCGCGGCTGGATCACCCCATAGCGAAAACGCGGCAGAAGTTTATGTATGTAGTCGGTCGTAACGATAAGCTCCTTGAATTTATCCGCTTATAGAAAGTAAGAATAAATCTGTCAAGTTCACTTATTTCCCTGCTTGTTCTTACTGAATCATTCCCACGCATTTTCGGCTTGAGGCCGTGATTATCCTTTGAGCCCTCCGCGTAATGGACTGGGTTGCGTCATGGTTTTCCTCTTCCGAGTGAAATTCAGGTCTGGCGTGGTTGCGACGAAGATGGCGGAGGGGTCAGAGCGCCGGATCAGACTTTTACGTTATAACAATTTGAAGGGAAAGTCTGGAAATAAAAGTCGATTCTGCTGAAAAACCCCGTTGCAAATTTCGATTTGTCGGCGGCTGTAGTTCTGCCAGTGATAATTTTCATTGATGCCTGTCGCAACGGTGAAAAATTCTAACATTTAACCCTCATGCGGGGTGTGCCGTCGCCATTTCGACCTGGAAAGCCAGTCGTCTTAAGTATCGTTTCACATTGCAGGCAGCGCCCATCAAGTAATGCGACAGGCTGACTCGATCGATCCCTCGATATTTGGTCCGCCTCAGCCCATGCCCGCGCACCAACTCGCTATGGGTTCCCTCGATGCCGTTTCTCGGATACAGGGATCGGGAGAACTCTGCCCGTTTCATCTCCTTGCGCCGCCGTTCGACCAGATCGTGACGTAATCCAACGACCAGGATTCTGCGCCCGCTCTTGGCACGGGTACATTGTTTCTGTACAGGACAGGAGTCGCATTGGCTCCCCCACTCCAGACGGTAGTACTCGCTGCCCATGTAGCCGTCCTTGATGTGACTGCATTGAGCGCTGGTTTTCCCCTGCGGGCAAACCGCCCGCTGATGCTCCACATCGACTTGAAACCCATCGGCGTTGTACGGCCCCTTGTGTGGATCGGGACGGGTCGGACCCAGGAGCTCCATGGCGTTGTCTTGGGCTTGCGACAAAGTGCTCTCGGTCACATAACCTGCGTCGGCATAGATCGCCTCGGGTTTGATCTCGTGGTGGTGTTGTTGCCGTTTGAGCGCTTCGGCCAAGCCGGTCTTTTCGTTCTGGGCCGCCTCGGTGGTTAAAATCTCGGTAATAAAATGCTCGCCGGGCTCGGCTTTAACTTTGGCCGGCTGCGCTGGATCGACACTCTCCACCACGTGGACTTTGTAGCCGACCCACTGCCGGGTTCCCTTGTCGGCGTAATGGGCATCGGGATTATGGGGATTCTGCACTGCACGTGACGGCCGCGTGCGCCGGAATTGAACGGTAGCGTCTATCACGTCAAACTGTTCCCCAAACACCCGGCGCAACAGTTTGATCGATTCCATCTCACTGAGCTTGGGATCGTTCTTGTCGATCCACTCCATCAGCTCTTTGATGTCTTGGCCGCATTGGCGGTAGCGGCTTTGGCGCTCGGCTTTGCTTAACCCCCATCCCACTTCGCTCTGCACGTACAACGTCCACAATCTCTCCCAGAACCCGGGCCGCTTGCCGCCACCCAGAACTCCAGCCAAATCCTCCAGCGCCAAGCGCAGCGTCTCGGCCGCGCATTCCAACCGGCTCATCTCTTTGACGTAGCCCAAGATATGCGTGCTATCGATGCGCTGCTTGCCGGCTCGCTTGAGCAGTCCAAGTTCGATCAATAGATCAACGATCCCATCAAAGATCACCCGCTCGGCCTGGTTCTCCTCCAGCCGGTCGCGAAAATAAACCAGCACCGTCGGATGAAACCCTTCATAGGGAAGCTCCAAGTCCAATGCGTACTTCCAGCCCAGATGATAGGCCACTTGTTCGGCGGCCCGGCGATCCGTTACCTTCTCCATGAACTGCAAAAGCGTCACCCCGCACACTAACACCGGATCGACCGCCGGCCGCCCATTGCTCTCGCAGTAAAGCGTCTCTAACCGCCCTCGAAGCGCTAACAGCTGGGGCAAAATCTTTTCCCGAAACAGCCGGTATCGGTCGGCAACGCCAAATAACTCGCCGCAGACAAAACTGGTGTGATAAAAACTTCTCTGTGAATCCAAACACCGTACGCTCATAACTCAAACTAAAGACTGGCGACAATTTTATCAACGATGATCACTCTATCGCCACTTTAATCTTGAAAAATGCAATGGGGTTTTTCAGCAGAATCAAGAAAAGACTCCCAACCCCGTTTCCGTGCCCTTGGTCTGCATGTTGTAATCGACCGGCAGAACAATAGCCCGGGAGAAATTTGATGATCTTTTCCATGGTATCTCTTTCTATGTTCTGGATCGCCTTGACCAGCTCCCACAGGTTGGCTAGATTTGTCCTCGCATCGTGGGGATCACTTTATGCCTGCGCTCGTGGTCAGAAATCTAACGAAGACCTTTGGCGACGTCGTCGCCGTAAACCATATCGATTTCGACATCCAAGATGGCGAAATCCTCACGCTGCTCGGCCCCAGTGGGTGCGGCAAGACCACGACATTAAGACTCGTTGCCGGCCTTGAACAACCGGACTCCGGTGAGATCACCATGGGCGACCGAGTCGTAACCTCAACCGAGACGCGAACATCGGTGCCACCCCAGAACCGGTCCATGGGAATGGTGTTCCAGTCTTACGCGGTGTGGCCGCACATGACGGTCTTCGAGAACGTCGCCTATCCGCTGCGAGCCCAAAGCTTTCCCAAAACATCCATAAAAGAAAAAGTGCAGACAGTGCTGGCGATGGTCGGACTCGCCGGTCTGGACGACCGGTCCGCATCCCTGCTGAGCGGCGGCCAGCAACAGCGCGTTGCTGTGGCACGGGCACTGGTGTTCGAGCCCAGGCTTCTGCTTATGGATGAACCGCTCTCCAATCTCGATGCAAAACTGCGTGAACAGATGCGACTGGAATTCCGAAATCTCCAACAGCGCGTCGGTATCACCTGCATCTATGTCACCCACGACCAGGCTGAAGCCATGGTGCTGTCAGACCGCATAGCCGTCATGGACTCCGGCAACATTGAACAGCTCGCCGGTCCTCGCGACATTTTCGAGCGGCCCAAGACGGCATCCGTGGCAGACTTCATCGGCCAGATGAACTACATCGCGTGCACGGTCGTCGATGTCGATACGGGAAAGTGTCGGCTCAAGGTCAACGGCGCCGAGCGCAACACAATTGAATGTCCAAGCACGGAAGGACTGGCACCAGAAGAACCGATTGTCGCACGGATTAGACCCCATAGCGTAGAGGTCCGCCGATCACCTTCGAGAGATGGGCGACCCTACCTAGAATGTACAGTCTCAATGGCCGCCTACCTGGGCGATCGTATTGAATATGAATTATCCGTCGGCAACCAGACGATCGCTGCAGCAGGTGAAGCCTCATTAGAAATTAAGCGCGGCGACAAAGCGTTCGCCGTCTTGGATCCGGCCGCCATCGTCCTCGTCCCGAAATAACTGCCGGTTGTTGGCAATCACCGATTCCAAGAGAATTTCGTAACTCCTTACAGAACGGAGCGATCGAACGCGATAAGAAGCATGACCGCACGCTGAAAAGGCCAGCAACGTGTCTTACACGTGGGTGCCGAAGCGGGTGCTTAGCTTCTGCGCCGCAAAGGCCAGCACAATCAAACCCGCGGAAAAAACGCTGACGAACGCAGCCAAATCCACGAGTTGTGCGTCCTCCCACAGATCGAATATGAAAACGGACACCAATTGGGTTCCCGGACCCGCGAGGAGAACCGCGGTCGATAACTCCTTGATGCTCTGAAGAAAGATCCACACCCACGCACCCGTTATGGCAGGCATCAACAATGGCAGCACGATGCGCCGGAACATGTAGCGCCAAGTCGCTCCACACATACGGGCACTTTCCTCGAGCTCCTTGTGAATCTGAAGAATGCCCGGGTAAAAGAATCGAACCGCATAGGGCAAATAACGAACAATGTAGGCGATGATGATAATCCACAAGGTTCCGTATATGGGAATCGGCAGTGAAGCATAGGTCCGCAAGACCGCAAGCCCCAAAACCAGACCAGGAAACACCAGCGGAAAAGACACGAGCCCGTCCAGGGCCCAACGCCCGGTCATCTTTGTCCGGATGACCGTCCAGGCGACGATGACCGTAATCAACACGGCAAAAGTAGAGCATGCCGCGCTGACAATGGCACTGTTCTTGAGGGAGGAAAGAGCCGCCGTGTTTCTGAACACCCTCGGGTAGTTTTCCAGGGTGAGGCGAGAGACTGCCTCCCAGGACGGCTGCATGGAAAACGGCAAAAAAGATACCCACAGCAATACGATGAGCGGAAGTATGATCAGGGTCGGCAGAATAAGCACGTACGCAATTGTCACGTACTTCCACCTGCCAATATCCAAAACTCGTGGCCGAAATCCCTTACCGGTAATCGTCTGAAACTTATGCGCAGCACGTGTGGCCCGCGCGTAGGCGTACAATGCCGCTCCGACCAATGCCAGCAACACCACTGCGTAAGCGCTGGCCACACCATAGTCCGGCGTCGAGGTGAGCTCGAGGGAAATATAGATCTTGGTGATGGGCAAAATGACCTTGGCGGGTAATCCGATAAGCGCTGGAACTTCAAAGGCTTCCATCGACCGCACGAACGCCAGCAACAACACCGAAAGGATACTCGGCAACGCGAGCTTGAGAGTTATCTGGTAGGCGGTACGGACGGTTCCCGACCCGGACATGGCAGAGGCTTCCTCCAGGGACGGGTCCATGTGACGCAGGGGCGCAGCCATGAGCAGAAACACTAGTGGCGCCCAGAGAATTCCTTCGACGAAGATCATCCCGCCCATGGAGAACACGTTGAAGGGAACGTTCTGGAGATTGAACAGTTCCATGAGCGACGTATTGATGATGCCCGCTTCGGGGCCCAGGAGAAGAATCCACGCGATACCCTTGGCCACGAGCGGAGTGGCAAAGGAAACCCAGGCGGCGATATAAACGAGACCGCGAAATGGTGTATTGGTCCTTTCCACGATCCAAGCCAAGGGAATCCCGAAAATGAGTCCCAGCAAAGCACTCCCGGCGGCGAACACGAAGAGGTTGGTGAGCAGAGTGAAAGTGGTTGCTTCGAGAACGTTCTCGTAGTGTTCCAGGGTAATGGCGCCCTCGCCAAAGTAGCCAGGATCGACGCTCGTACGAACGAGAAAGAAAAGTGGCGGCACCACCAGGAAACCCAGCACGCATCCCATTCCGACCAGACCGAGCCACTGGGAATTAGGCGTCCAGGAAGCCAACGCCCCTATGCGATTCCGGAGAACAGTTTCCATCGAATCGCCACTAACAGAACTACTCATGGTGTTTGCGTAGCGAAAGCATCCAGATGTGCACCAATCAGAGCGCGCGCAGCGAGGAGCCGCGCCTAAAGCGGCACCCTAGCTGCTGCCGCCCTACGCTCTTTTGGGATGCCCTATTTCCCTTCCACGAACTTCTCCACGAATATTTTGTTCCACCCCTTTTGTGTCTTGATCGGATCTTTCACGAGCTGATAGTAGAACTTCTTGAACGAACGTGATGCGATACCTCGACCTGCCATATCTTTTCGAGGTGAAGCGTAGCGTGGGTCACGCGCTTCCGCACCAGCTTTGGACAGAGTGAAGTCGATGAACAACATGGCGGCGTGCGGGTGTGCCGCATTTTTCCCCAACATAATTCCCGCCAGGGAGCAACCCACGGGTTCCAAAAAAGCAACTCCTATCGGCGCCTTTTTCGCCACGCTCGCGGCTGCGGTGGAGGTATAGGTGGCGGGCGTCATGGGCACTTCGCCAGCGACCACCAAACTACCCAGGGCACCACCCGATATTTTCTGTACCCGAACATCCTGCTTGGCCAGCTTGTCGAGGAATTCTTTGCCCTGATGGATGAGCACGTTACCCACAAAGTATGAGCCCGTAGTTGAAGTGGGCAATGTCATCTTACCTTTGAATACCGGCTTTAGGAGATCCTGATAGGTCTTGGGTGCGTCCTTTTTGGAAATCTTGTTGGTGTTGTACATGGTGACGATGCAGGTTTCCCAGTGACCGGCCCAGAACGGAAGCTTGCCGCCCGGTTCTGTTCTCGTTGCACCCTCTTCGAGAGCCGCGAGCTCCGGCGAATAGTATGGCTGGGTAATTCCGCGACCTTCGAAAAAGAACGGACCATTGTGTCCAATCACGTCAACCTTCATATTGCCGGAACGCTGTTCTTCGAAGAGCCGCGTCACCAGCGCCCTGCCGTCTGCTCGAAAGTAGTCGACCTTAATATCCGGATATTTTTTGTTGAACGCCTTGATGGTAGGGAGCACATTGGTCGGAACCGTCCCAGAGGTGAACCAGGTGACCGTCCCCTCCTTCTTGGCCCCTTCTTCCAGGATCTTCTGCCGGTCAGGTCCCCGATATGCTGCCAACTCACCCACGGTCTTTGGCTGGGCACTTGCAGGATCGAGCCACACAAACGACGCAGCAACCGCCAGCAGAGCTGCAACGGCAATAGTCACAACAGAAATCAAATGCTTCATTATTCTTTCCTCCTTAGACGCTAACACCCAACCACTCGAGTCGGACTCCGACGCTAGAACCAAAGTCAGCGCTTGCTGTATAGGAAATTAAAACACCCCTTTTTTCTTGACCGAGCAATATCGCCGGACCGGGGAGCTGTCAATCCCCTTTCTGTTTGATGAAAAGTCCAGTTTTACTTCGGCTGGATTGGTCCGCCATAATTGGAATAGATCGAATCGCCGTGCCAGCGCGTATTGCCAATTTCGCAGTAGATGTTGCTACGTCCGACAGGCTGCTAGGGTTTCGAAGTGGTAACGTCCCAGTGACTCGCGCGGACAACGCCCGCCTGTTCAAGTTCGCTAATCTCGGTGTCGCTACACCCAATGCCATGGAGAACTTCTACGGTATGCTCGCCTAACACGGGCGCAAAGTGGCGAAAAGTCGGCGGCGTGTCGGACAACCGGAAAGGGGAAGAAAGTTGCCGAACCTTTCCTTCCAGCGGATGGTCCAACTCCAGCACCATCCCGCGCTCCTTCGCAAACGGTCCTTCAAGCACTTCGTCGAATTCCAGCATCGGCACAACCGCGATCTCCTTGGGGATAAGCTCCAGCCATTCATCGCGTGTCTTTGTAAGCATGTGCGCTTTGACTTTGCGTATCAAATCCTCGTTGCCGACGGGCCTCGTATCTCGCAGTTCTGGCAACCCCACCGCATCGCAGAAGGGAGCCCAGAAATGCGCCTGTGCCGATGCCGCACTGCTCAGGTATTTCCCGTCTTTGCATCTCAAGTTGCCGATGCTTGGGAAACCGCGCCGGCGGACGCTCTTTTTGCGGAAGTAGTCGGGTACGTTGGCATTCACGAATGCAGTGCCTCCTTCCACCAGGGCGATGTCGACCTGTTGTCCGCGTCCGGTTTGCTCCCGCGCCCAGAGAGCGGCCTGGATCGATATCACTGCCAATGCAGCAGAATAGCTGTCCACAGGCTGGAAGAGCATGTCCGCGGGCTCGCCGTCCTGCGCCGTCGTTAACGCGCTAACGCCGGACATCCCTTGCGCGTTGCGCTCGTTGCCGGGCCATTCAGTAAAGCTGTTGCCGAAGCCGTAACCGCTGAGCGTGGCGTAGATCAACCGAGGGTTGATCTTGCTAAGCGTCTCGTAGTCCGCGCCCAACCGCTTATAAACACCGAGACGAAACGAACCAAAGAAGACGTCTGCGTCTGCGACCAGCCGATGGAAGATCGCTTGGCCTTCCGGCTTCTGGAGGTTGATAGCTATGCTGCGCTTATTTCGGTGGGTGTGGTCCCAGGCATTAGACCGGGCCTCACCTTCCAGCGCTTCCAGATTAACGGAGATGTTGTCCCTCGATGCACGGGCTGCCTGTTGATCGCGATAGTCGCTCCGGTCGGCGACGTCCTCGATTTTCAGAACATCCATTCCAAGATCGGCAAGCATCCACGTTGCCATGGGGCCTGGCACCAGCCTTGTCAGATCGAGCATGCGAAAACGTTCTAGCGGAAGCGTCATCTCGTTGTCTCCTTATTCTCTCGTCCATTTAGCTTTAACATGGCCGCATCGGCGCGCAATCAATCGCACGATTATTTTGATGAAAATCGCGCTGTTGCGGGGATGGTTCACACCAGGTATCGGCTCAGCCGGTTGATTGCGTCACTCTAAATCAGCAAGCCGAAATCGCACACGCATAATCCGCGAGTCGGCAACAAATCCGGTGAAACTTGTCCGTTGCGTCTTACAATTTGATCCTGGTGATCATTGTGTCATCGCGTCGGAGACGGATATCAGATTTGAATCTTTATTACGCCAAGCATGTCCTGAGTCTCGTCGAAGGGACGCCCAGCTCACACAGTTAGATTTCATCGTTGACGCCACCAACCACCTGAAGTAATAGTCAGCTCACCCGCCGGGGGAGCCTGTTGCGACGGCGTAACTTGATCCTGTCATACTTATGGTTTCTCCGGCGGCGAACATCTCCGTTTCGTTCTCTTTGTTTTTATGGCAACCCCGACCAAAAAAGGCTCTAAGAATACCAAGGCAAAACCGCGCCGTGCCGTGGTAAAAACATCGCCGCCTAAACGAGCGCAGACGATTGCCGAACTACGCCGGGAACTCGCCCAATCTTTGCAGCGGGAGAATGCCACCGCCAAGGAATTGCGCGAGGCGCTGGAGCATCAAACGGCAACGGCCGAGGTGCTCGGCATCATCAGCCGCACGCCTACGGACGTGCAGCCGGTGCTCGACGCCATCGTTGAGAGCGCCGCCCGGGTTTGCGGAATAGACGACGTGATACTACGGCTCCGCGAGGGAAACGTTGCCGTCCCGCGGGCTCATTTTGGTTCAATACCCATCCACCGCGTTGAGATCAGTATTGATGAGCCTTATTTTCAATGGATACGCGAGCACGGCGTGCTTCATATTGCGGACATCCGCAAGCAAGACAAGCTGCCATTGGCGAACTTTTCTGGCAGCTGGCGCACTGTCGTATATGCCCCCCTTCGCCAGTATGGAGAAGTCATTGGATATCTCACCGCACGGAGAATTGAGACGCGTCCCTTCACCCCGGCACAGATCAAACTGCTCGAAACTTTCGCCGGCCAGGCCGTGATCGCGCTTCAGAACGTGCGGCTGTTCAACGAGCTAAAGGAGTCACTGGATCAGCAAACTGCCACGAGCGAGATTTTAGGGGTCATCGCCAGCTCGCCGACCGATATTCAGCCTGTGCTGGACACAGTGTCCGAAAACGCACTGCGTGTTTGTGGAGCGGAAGACGCGCAAGTCTGGCGTCTAGACGGGAACACCCTTAGGCTTGTCGCTAAATACGGTTCACTGCCATCACGAGAGGTTGGGTCTGAGAGACCGCTAAATCGCGGCTCAGTGATCGGGCGAGCGGTGATCGATCGACAGACTGTTCATGTACAAGACTTCGCGGCAGCTGCGGCTGAATTCCCTAGCGTGCGAGGCTTAATTGGGCAGCGGGGTACCGCGCTCGCCACGCCTTTGCTGCGCGAGGGTGTACCGATTGGGGTGATTCATATTCGCCGGATGGAGGTGCGCCCGTTCACTGACAAGCAGATCAAGCTCCTTGAAACGTTTGCCGATCAGGCCGTTATTGCAATCGAGAACGTGCGGCTGTTCCAAGAACTCAAGGAGTCGTTGGAGCAGCAAACTGCAACGAGTGAGATTCTGGGCGTTATTGCCAGCTCGCCGACCGAAATCCAACCAGTCATGGACACCATCGCGGAAAATGCGGCCCGAGTCTGCGGCGCGGACGACGCGGTGATTCGGCTCCTCGAAGGGAACGTGCTCCGACTGGCTGCCCACCACGGCTATATTCCTAGTGTGCCGCTAGAACGATCACTTGACCGTGGCTCGATAAGCAGCAGAGCGGTTGTCGACCGCCAGATAATTCACATCGAGGATGCGGCTTCTGTGCCAGCGGCAGAGTTTCCGCAGTCCGAGCCTGATCGAGCACGAGTTGGCGTTCGAACTGCTCTTGCCGTGCCCCTGATGCGAGAAAGTCAGCCAATTGGGGTTATCTTGATTCGCAGAGTGGAGGTCCGGCCTTTCTCTGACAAACAGATCGCTCTCCTCAAGACCTTCGCCCATCAGGCGGTGATCGCTATCGAGAACGTGCGGCTGTTCAACGAGCTAAAGGAGTCACTGGATCAGCAAACTGCCACGAGCGAGATTTTAGGGGTCATCGCCAGCTCGCCGACCGATATTCAGCCTGTGCTGGACACAGTGTCCGAAAACGCACTGCGTGTTTGTGGAGCGGAAGACGCGCAAGTCTGGCGTCTAGACGGGAACACCCTTAGGCTTGTCGCCAACTGCGGTTTACTGCCGGCACGGCCTATTGGTTCCGAGCGCCTGGTAGACCATGGCTCAGTCACCGGGCGAGCGGTGATCGAGCGGCAGACTGTTCATGTACAAGACTTCGCGGCAGCTGCGGCTGAATTCCCGAGCGTGCGAGGCTTAACTGGGCAGCGGCGTACCGCGCTCGCCACGCCTTTGCTGCGCGAAGGCATCCCAATTGGGGCTATTTTGATTCGTCGACTTGAGGTTCGACCGTTCACTGACAAGCAGATCTCCCTCCTCAAAACCTTTGCGGATCAGGCAGTGATTGCCATCGAAAATGTCCGCCTTTTCCAGGAGATCCAGGCACGCACCCGCGAGCTGGCTCGTTCGGTAGGAGAACTCAAAGCCCTGGGAGAAGTCAGCCAAGCCGTCAGCTCGACACTGGATCTTGAGACCGTATTGACGCGCATTGCCTCCCACGCCGTACAGCTTACCGGAGCGGCCGGTGGTGCGATCTACGAGTTCGACGAAGCTACCGAAGAGTTTACCCTTCGGGGCAGCCACCAGATCGAGAAAGAATTTGTCGAGGCGCTGCGTGCCAATCCGATTCGGCTCGGGGGAGGCGCTCTGGCCCAAGCGGCATCGAGCGGAGCCCCGGTTGAAGTTGCAGAGATTCTCGACGAGCGGGATGCGACCGCAACGCAACTGCGTCTTGTATTACGACAGCTCGGTTATCGTTCTTTGCTGGCGGTGCCGCTGCTTCGCGAGGGGCGGATCATGGGAGGGTTCACCATTTACCGGCGCACCCCGGGAAGCTTTGCGCCGGAAGTTGTGAATCTGCTTCAGACCTTTGCCACACAATCGGTCCTGGCAATCCAGAACGCCCGGCTGTTCCGGGAGATCGAGGACAAGAGCGAGCAGATCGAAGCGGCTAATCGGCACAAGTCGGAATTTCTCGCCAACATGTCCCATGAGCTTAGAACCCCGCTCAACGCCATCATCGGCTTCTCGGAGGTCCTGCAGGAAAAACTGTTTGGCGAGCTAAACGAGAAACAAGCCGAGTACACCGACGATATTCTCACCTCCGGCCGCCATTTACTTTCACTCATCAACGAGATTCTCGATCTATCCAAAGTCGAGGCCGGACGCATGGAGCTGAAGACCGCTACGTTCGATCTTCCCTTGGCAATAGATAACGCCCGCACCTTTGTCCGCGAACGCGCCACCACGCACGGCATCACGCTGGATGTAAAAGTCGACGACCGTCTTGGCGACATCGTCGGCGACGAGCGCAAGATCAAGCAGATACTGCTCAATCTGCTCTCCAACGCGGTCAAGTTCACCCCGGAGGGGGGACGGATCGGGATTGACGCCAGGCAGACTGACGGTGTCGTTGAGATTTCCGTAACTGACACGGGAGTCGGCATCGCCCCGGAGGACCAGCCCAAGATATTCGAGGAGTTCCGCCAGGTGGGCAGTGACTATGCGCACAAGAGCGAGGGAACGGGACTCGGTTTAACGCTGGCCAAGAAGTTCGTGGAACTCCATGGGGGAAGGATTTGGGTGAGAAGCGAGGTAGGCAAGGGATCGACGTTTACTTTTACGCTACCCACCCACTGATTTTGGATTTTCGATTGCCGATTTTGGATTGAGGAAGCCGGAAAGAATATTACTCGCGCAAAGAGCGCAAAGGACGCCAAGGGGGAACGAAATAAAGCGAGCGGGGCGTGGCTTTTGCGAGCTTAGCGTGCGTGGCGCGATAATTTTTCTTAAACTCGTTCTGTTTAACGATGTTACTATCTAACGCTTGGCCGCAGCGCGCCGGTAACTATCGTACAGAGAAATAACCAGTCGTCACCGATGCTGAAAAGATAACCTTACGGTGGGAATAACCATGCTGTTCTACAAGGCCGCCACGCATATGTGCGAATCAACCGATAGAGGATGCCACTATGAATACCCGAAATGTGCCGGACTCGATTGGTCCGCAGGTCGCTAACATCGTGCGGGCCGGCAAAGTTCGGGTCGGCCTGTTTCCCCCTCAGTACACCAAGGATCCGGTAAGTGGTGAGCCAACCGGGAGTCTGTTTATTGAAATCGGACGCGCGCTGGCAGCACACCTCGGCGTGGAGGCCGAGCTGATGGGATATCCGACTCCTCCTAAATTTTTCGAATCCCTCAAGGCCGGCGCGTGCGATGTGGGGTTCGCGGGGACCGAGCGCGCGGGTGAAATAGACTGCTCGCCGCCATTCATGGAGCTGGACTACACCTTCCTCGCGCCCGCTGGGTCGCCAATCCGCAGCGTCGCCGACGCGGATCGGTCCGGGGTTCGAATCACGGCCGTGAGCCATCACCTTTCAACCACGGCTCTGCGCCGGAAACTCAAACAAGCCGAGATGGCCGGCACCGAGACCCCAGACGGCGCATTCGACCGTCTGCGTTCCGGAAACGCGGATGTATTCGCATCGGTCCGTCCCGTGCTTTTGGGGTATGCCAACCGACTGCCCGGCTCACGAGTGCTTGACGACCGCTACGGTGCCAACCTCGTAACGATGGTGGTTGCGAAGGATCAAGAGGGATGGCTAGCCTATATCAGCGACTTCATTGAAAAGGCGAAGGCGTCAGGAGTGGTGCGGCAAGTAATCGACAGGGCCGGCTGGCACGGCGTCAATGTCGCGCCCCCGGCAAATCTGAATACGCAGAAGTGAGTCTGTCATTCGGGACAAAATGGGGTTCATTTCGATTTACCAGCAAAGGAGGATCTATACATGGCTGCTTACGTAATCGTGCGTGTCTTGGAAATGCGTAATACGGCTTGGCGCGAGGAATATGCACCGAAGACGGCGGCACTGGTGCAGAAACATGGTGGCAAGTTTCTGGTGAGGGGCGGCGCCAAGGAGAGCCTGGAGGGAGGCGGCAAGCTGCCGGTCAATATCGTCGTCATAGAGTTTCCGTCCATGGAAAAAGCCAAGGCGTGGCACGACGACCCTGCTTATGCGCCGTTGATCAAGCTGCGACAATCGGGCTGTGATGCCGAACTTGTTCTGGTTGAAGGTATCTAAGCCCTCACCTGGTTTGACATTATCGATTCATCTTTGATAGCGGCTAAGATACTTCCTTCCGCAGTAACCGGCTCCCTCAATTCTATCGAGATCGGCGAGGCAATACATCATGTTACGTCGAAGGAGCAATTCTAACAGAATTGTTTGAAGCCAGCCGCTCCGGTGATTTAACCTGCCAGAGTTGCTGGCTTGTTTATTTCTTAAATAGGCCGTTAGCAGCATTCTTGGGGTCTCGGTGACCATGCCTCAATACCGATTTTTTAACCGTTAGATAAAGGAGAGCAGCTTATGACTACGAACAAGGGCAACCGGCAGTTCATTGACTCTGTCATCAGGAAAATTATCCAGCCGGGTATGGACCGGCTGATGGAAACGCCGCTACTTCTCCGACCTGCGAGCAGGCAAGCTTACTACCCGCCGGATCCAAGGTTTCGCCATGCAGCACTACATCCACAATATGGGCATTCTCAAAGCGTTCGCTCTCGGGGCGACCCAGCACGCCGCCGATGACCGGACTTTTACGGCGTATGCCACGGCCATGGGTGAGGAACTGACCCACCCCAACATGTGCAAGACTTTGGGCTTCTCCTTGGGCCTCACGGAGAAGGACTTCGACAACGCCGTGCCGGTACCCGGCGCCCTGGTGCACACGGCGGTGTGTATTCACGGGATATTCCTGGTGTCCGTCGCTGAGATGCGTGCCATGGCGCTGTCCAACGAGACGATGGTCCAACGTTACGCCGAAGAGTTCGACGAATACCTATCGAAGGCACCCTACAACATGTCGGAGCAAGCCCGCGAGTTCTTCATCGTTCACAAGGGCGCCGACGTCGAGCACACCGAGCGCTCGGCCGCCGCCATCGCGGAGAGCGCGACCAGCGACGAGGATCAGGAAAAGGTTCGAACGATTTGCCGGAACATGGCCGGGTTCAAGCTCGGCAAGTTCGACAGCATCTACGACGAGTACGCCTGACTGTGCGGCTGGACAATTCCTTGCTTGCCCAATTTTGTTGCACCGCATCACGTTCGTGCTCGCGCCGCTTCGCCTATCGACGAGGATTTACCCGCGACCCCGACAGCGTCGTGGCGGCGCATCGCTCGCACAAGCGCCGCGTTCGCAAGGCGAACTTTTACAAGTGCAGGCGAAGAGACAGCATTAGATCCTGCAGCGCCGGAAACGCCGCCTAGTTCTGCTTAACGTTAGCGCCACGGTCGAATTGAGATTTCCTCTTCAAACAAATCAAACGGCGGAGAAATCACGATGGCAGAGAACACTCAATCACCGGTCATGCTCATCCACAAAATGTCTCAAGGACACTACCTCTCGCAGGCGGTTTACGCGGTAGCCAAGCTCGGCATCGTCGGCTTGCAAGGGCGCGGTAAAGCACTTGCCACGTTGTGGCGCTTGGAATAGATTGCACGAGTGTTGGCAAACAACCTCGCGCACATCGGGACTTTCGGGGTTAAATCCGTTGGACGAAAAACCAAGGAGATAGCCATGATCGACATGCATGCCCATTGGAGGCCCGCCGAGCTGATCGACGCCCTGCGCGCCCGTATCAAGGAACCGCGCATCGTGCGCAACCAGGACGGCGCAGAAGTGCTGAAGAGCCGGATCGGCGAGGAGCCGGTGTCCAAGGCGTTCGATGACGTGGAATTCCATCTCGCAAGGATGGCTCGCCAGGACGTGAGCACCAGCGTGCTGTCGCTGCTCGGCGCGTTCTGCTGGATCGAGTCGCAGCCGGTCGAGGTTTCGCTGCCGCTGTGCCAGATGGTCAACGACGCGCTGTCGGGGATTTGCCAGAAACACCCGGGGCGCTTCCGTGTGTTTGCCGCGCTGCCGCTCGTGGATATATCTGCCGCCGCCGCCGAGTTCGAGCGCGCGCTGGCGCTGCCGGGCGTGGTCGGCGCGCAAGTGCCGGGAAACGGTTTTCTCACCAAGAAGGACGCCGAAGCCATGCGCCCGCTTTTGGAAGTGGCAAACCATCACCATGCGATCGTGTTCATTCATCACGGTCCGCGGCCGGGCGACGCGTTTCCCAAGGTCGCCAGCGACACCGACAACGCGCGGCGCCGCAACGGCACGCTCGACATGCAGGCGAGCCTCTCCTCGGTGATGGTGACGCTGTGCCTCACCGACTACCTAGCGCCCTACCCCGATGCGACGGTTCTGGTGCACAATCTCGGCGGCAATATTCCCTACGAGATCGAGCGCATGGATCACCGCTGCCTGCTGGATACACCGAACGAGGAACTGCCATCGTCTCGCTTCCGCCGCGCCAAGGTGTACGTCGACTGCAACTCGTTCGGCCCGCGTGCGATCGAGGCCGCGGTGCGCTGTTACGGCGCCGAGCGCATCGTCTGCGGCACCGACGGCACCGAATTCGGCTGCGAGTGGACCAACAAGGCGCTTGCGGACGCGGAGATCGGCGAGGATGCGCGCGCGAAGATCTTGCACCGCAACGCCGACAGCGATGATGTCGCGGGTCGGAAATTCCGCGCAGCGCGAAACCGTCGCCGCGTAACCCCCAACCTCTGCGGAGAACGGCGAAAAACCGGATCGAATATTTCATGAGCCAATCCTGATACTTTGTACGCCATCACACCATTTGTGGTGCAACCATTTGCCTGCGCGCTCTCGGCACATGCCAAAGCGCCGCATTGGGCACTTCATGAAGGTCTGAAGTGAACCTTCTCTGAAGATACTGAATTATGGTACTATTCGCGTATGGATTATCAGAAAATCATAACTATCGAACCGGACAAGCGAGGCGGCAAGCCTTGCGTTCGTGGCACCAGGATGACGGTCACCGATGTCCTGGAGTATCTCGCCGGGGGTATGACGCACGAAGAATTACTTGCCGAGTTTCCTGATCTGACAGCCGAGGACATTCGCGCCTGCCTCGCCTTCGCGGCAGATCGCGAGCGCAAGCTTGCATCCCTTCCGGAATGAAGCTTCTCTTCGACCAAAATCTCTCACCCCGTCTTCCGAGTATATTGATCGACATCTATCCAGAAAGTGTTCACGTGCGCGAAGTCGGCATGCGTGACGCAACCGACACGGCAATTTGGGAGTACGCCAAAACCAATGATTTTGTAATTGTGTCAAAAGATTCCGACTTTCAAGCACGCAGCTTACTTTACGGCAGCCCACCGAAATTTATCTGGTTGCGTGTGGGCAACTGCCCAGTCAAAACCATCGAAGAGTTACTTCGAAATCATTCCTTGGCCATCCACACTTTCGCGCAGAAACAAGGTCAAAGTCATCTTATGCTTCCGTAAGCCCGCGACATTAAAAACGCCAAAATAAAAGCTCTGACTCTTGGCAGTTCCACGTTAACCATAACGCTCGCCAAGGTGCTCCTTCGGCCCGCGCGCGATCGAGGCCGCTGTGCGTTGTTACAGCGCCGAGCGCATCGTGTGCGGTACCGACGGCACCGAATTCGGTTGCGACTGGACTCACAAGGCCCTCGGTGAAGCAGAGATCAGCGAAGACGCCCGCGCGATGATCCTCTAACGCAACGCTGAAGTGGTGATGTCGCACCTTAGAAATTCCGCCACCGCGAAACCACCACCGCTTAACAGTAACTTCAAAGAGCTGACACTCGGTTTTCCCTCGACCCTCATGCAGATTACGCTGAGTTTGATTTTTAAATCCTTTACAAAGGAAGGGGTTGACCTACACCTGCTGTAAAGTAAGGTCTTGCAATGGGTGACATCGATACCTCCACTTCGGCCCGGACCTCAGCCGATATCCTAGTGCTCGGCGGCATCGTTATCACCATGGACGAACGCCGCAGTATTTTGCCCGACGGAGCGCTGGCGATACGCGGGGACGCCATTGTCGACCTCGGTAAGCGAGCCGAGATCGCTGCGGCGTACCATGGCGCGACGGTTATCGACGCGGCGGGATGCCTGGTTATTCCCGGGCTGATCGATGCCCACACGCATATCCCGATGACGCTCTTTCGCGGGCTCGCCGACGATCTGCCACTGCACACCTGGCTCGAGCAGCATGTCTGGCCCGCGGAGCAAAAGTTCATCAACGAAGAAACCGTACGATGGGGCAGCCGCCTTGGCGTTGCCGAGCTGGTGCGTTCGGGCGTGACCACGCTATGCGATATGTATTTCCATGAAGATCAGGTCGCGGAGGTCGTCGATGAGCTCGGGATGCGTGGGATTCTGTCAAACGTCTACTTCGACGCTACCGCCGCCAACGACACGGAACGCGCGCGCACGTTGGCTGGCGCCGAACAGTTCATCGCTCGCTGGCACGGTCACTCCCGTATTGTACCAGCATTAGGACCCCACGCGACCTACACCGTGGGGCCCGACCTTTACCGTCGATTGCACGCGCTCGCTGAGCGAACGGATGTTCCCGTTGTCACCCACTTGGCCGAAACCCGGGAGGAAGATCGTGAGATCCGCCGCCGCTACGGGCTCTCGCCCGTACATCACTTGGAGAACCTCGGCCTCGTAGATGCCCGGTTAGTCGCCGCCCACTGTGTCTGGGTCAATGGCGAAGAAATCGACCTCCTGGCGGCGGCCCGTGTGGGCGTGGTGCATAATCCCCGCAGCAACCTGAAGCTCGCCAGCGGCATCGCGCCGATTCCCGACATGCTGAGCGCCGCCGTCCTGGTTGCTCTCGGCACCGATGGTGCTGCAAGCAACAATGAGCTTAATCTGCTCGCCGAGATTCGCACCGCCGCTCTTGTTCACAAGGGTGTCCGGCTCGATCCTCTAGCAGTTCCGGCAATCGCAGCGCTTGAGATGGCCACCATCGGGGGCGCGCGCACACTCAAGTTGGATCACCTGGTCGGCTCGCTAGAGCCGGGAAAGCGGGCCGATGTCGTGGTCATCGACCTCGACGAAGACAACCTGGTGCCGCTCTACGATCCTGTGTCTCATCTCGCCTACGCCGTGGAGACCTCCAACGTGAGAACGGTCATTATCGATGGACGCATCGTGCTGCGAGACGGCGTGCTCGCTACTGCTGACGAAAGGGAGATTCGCCGCCGGGTGCGCGAGCTAGCGATCGAGATCGGCTCCTTCCGGGGGATCGCATCCTCCTGAGGCGCGCAGTTGGGGGAAGCATCAGTGACAGACATGCCTATTAACTCATGGTAGGAGGGAACGATGCCGCGCCACCCCGAGTTCACGCTGAAGGCTTGCTCTTTCACGTCATGGCCCACGGCAATGACGGGCAGAAGATTTTTCTCGGTGAAACCAACTATCGGGCATTCAAGGATTGTCGATAGCGGCGGACTGCGTCCACTTCTTGTGATAATCGAATCCGATGTAGGTCATACTCCAACCTCCTTCGTAGGTGGTTTCTGTTTCTCCCATGCTACTCAGAGTTGGTCCCTCTTTCATATCATCTGTCACCGTGTGTATTCCGTCTTTGACTGCTTTCCCGCTTCGGACAAGCGCAAGTTCAGAAACGCTGCAAGGACGCCCCGGCACCGGCTTTAACTCGCTAAGGAGCGGCATTCCTAAAATCGAAGTGCCGGAAGAAAATCAGCGGGAAGACAGCGTCGAATATCTCGACGGCGACGACGAGCGATTTTCCGACCGCAGACCGGCGGACAACTGCTCAACGAAATATTCGCCAACCCGGGCCAATAGCTTTCGTTACATTCGGCGTCATTGAAGCGCGCGCAGGCCATGGGGCGTGCCAACCTCGCGTTCATTTCACGCGAACCATCAAGTCGAAGACGCGTTGAGGGCTGCGGTGGTAGCGCGATGATTACGCCCCCTTTGACACGCTGCTGAATTTTTTGTCGCGCCCTTTCGGCTGGGGTCGTTTTCCTCTCACGATTAAAAAAATATAAAGACCTGGCCCTGATCGATGTGCTGCGGTGAGACCGACGAGAATCCGAAATGTCAAAATACAACCCTTGACCCCGATGCTCAGGCGGGCAAAACTGGGGGACGATAGCTCGTCACTAACAGCCGAAGGGTGAAATATGGCTTTGATCCATGCTTCGTTGCTCGATAATTGGGCGAACTTGAATCTTTCGCGCGATAAGCTTGGAGAACTGCTTAGGCGGTTGATCCATGCCAACATCTCCCTGCCCGCCATCAAGACGATCCGTTTTCTAGCGCACGAATCAAATCAACTTTCTGGCTGGGATGGAACTCTGGAATGCCAGAGCCAAGTGCCTTGGATACCATCTAACACTTCGGTCTGGGAGCTTGGAACCGGAAGCAGCGCTCGCCAAAAAATTCGCAATGATTTTGCCGAGCGACGAGAAAAGGAGCTTCTGCCTAACTGGGAGAGGAACAAGACAACGTACGTGGCCGTTACTCTAAGGAAAGTTGACGATATCGCGAATCTAATTAATGAACTGACGCGCGATAGTCCTTGGTTCGATGTCCGTGTAATCGACGCGCAAGCGTTTGAAGAATGGATTGAAGTAAGCCCAACCGTCGAAACATGGTTACAAGAGCAGGGGATAGGCCCTCCACCGAGTATTTGCACGCTTTCGAGAGCGTGGGGAGATTGGAGTGAGAAGACTCAGCCCCCCGTTTCAACTAAGCTTGTTCTTGCCGGACGGACTCAAAATGCCGCTGACCTGCGGAGCAATCTGGCCAGTCCCGGCAGCCCAATCAATGTCCAAGCGGATTCACCGGCTGAAGCGGTAGCATTTGTTTATTCGGTTATTGAATCTTCCGATGACGATTTATTCCGTGACTCATTCCTAGCCCGAGCCATCGTGATTAACCGAGGCGCGGATGCGGCGCGATTTCGATCCTCTCCAAAGGCACAAAACATAATCCTTACTCCGCCTGCGACAACCGAATCTTTATCACTGTCACGATGTGGTCACACAGTAATTAATACTCTTGGAAATGGTTCGTTGGCGCATAGAATTGCAATTCGGATAATTCGGCCGCTACGCTCTGATTTTGCCAACGCTCTCGTCGGAATGGGGATGTCCGAAGACGAAGCTGCCGTTGAAGCGCGAGCCTGTGGGGGAAGCGCATCGATTTGGCGCGTTTGGAATCTCTATCGCTGTGCAGACCCTGAAAGCGAAATTCCTGACTGGGCAAAACCGGAATGTTCGGCGCTCGTTGTACCTGCTGTATTATTAGGCGGTTGGAATGAAGACTCTGAGGGCGATAGGAAAATCATCGAGACTATCAGCGGAAAAACCTTTAGCGATTATCGCTATCAACTCAATCGTTTTGTTTCCTCGGACAATCCTCTCTTAATAAAGGTCAGTGATGCATGGGTAATTTCGGCTCCAGCCACCGCGTTTGCTCTTACCTCACGTCACATAACACAAGGCCATCTTGATGCTTTTTCAAAGGTAGTCAAGACAGTTTTCTCAGAAGTCGATCCAACAATTAATCTTCCGCCCGATGAACGAGCTTATGCCGGACTCAAAGATATCCATATGAGGAACTCGACGTGGTTACGTGACGGTCTTGCCGAGTCACTGCTGCGTATTGCGGTTATAGGGGATGAGCTTGAACGAAATGGCGTGATTCCGCAGCGTCAAAGTCGTCAAATTTACGTGGACTCGATTGTGAGAGAACTGCCGGGCTTACGTGAAGACTGGCGGCTTGTGGCGAGTCTTAAAGATCAGCTCCCCGTGCTTGCAGAGGCGGCCCCTCTCCCTTTCGTCGAAGCCCTGGAACGCCTTCTCCAGGGCGAACCTGAGAAACTTCGGCCTATTTTTGTCGAAGGCAAAGGGCTATTCCCAGACGTATTCCACACGGGATTGCTATGGGCACTGGAAACATTGGCGTGGAATCCGGCTTATCTTGCTCCTGTTGTAATTATCCTCGGAAAACTCGCGGAAATCGACCCGGGCGGACAATTATCGAATCGACCAATAAACACACTCAAGGAAATCTTTCTTGCGTGGAGGCCAGGTACGAGTGCGAACCTCGACCAAAGACTAGAGGCCTTGGATTTGGTGCTCGATCGATTTGATGAGATCGGCTGGGATTTATTGAGCGGAATTTTACCAAAGAGTAGTGACGTATCCTCCCCAACGCGTGAACCCCAGTGGAGAGACTTCGGACGGTCGCAGAGGGAACCGCTCACCAATGCCGCGATGTGGAGAGCCTATAAAAACTACGTTGACCGAGCAATTAGTCATGCTCGAGCCCAAGGAAGTCGTTGGAAAACACTCATTGACGTTTGCGATGATATTCCAGACGAGTGGCAGAAGTCGATCGAGGGAGGGTTGATTGACTTAGCTAAGCAGGGCCTGTCTCAGGGTGATCGAAAAATAATCTGGGAGGCGATTAGGCGCTTTCTCAACAGACACAGGGCGTACGCGGAGGCACCATGGTCACTTCCAGAAGAACGCCTTAAACGACTTGATGGTGTTAGGCAGCTTTTTGAGCCCAAAGATCTCATAGATCAGGTTGCGTGGCTTTTTAACGAAGATTTTCCAGATTTACCGGTTCCCAAAACTAATTACGAAACGGAACGCGAGCAATTGAATAACCTCCGCAATGACGCCATAAAAAAGGTGTGGGAAATCGGTCAAGCTGAATTGATCAAAAGTCTTGTCAATCAAGTTTCGTACGTGGGCTTGGTTGGCGCGCATTTGATGCCGTGCCTGAATGATGCAAAAATCGCGATCGAAATAATGGAACTGACGCGCAATGGAACTGATAAAGAGAAATTTTTTGCAAGGTGCCTCTCCGGAAGCGCGTATGACAAATTCGGCGATGCCTGGACGCTAATTCTGCTCTCGAAAACGAAAGACCACAGTTGGTCGGCCGACGAACTTGTCAATGCACTGCTTAATTTTCCAGATGCGCGAAAAACATTTCAATTATTAGAATCTTTTACCCCCGAAATACAGCGGGTATATTGGGTTAGGAGACCAAGATGGCTTAGTTGTAAGGATGAAGATCTGGTCGCTTATGCCATCAAGAAATTGATGGAAAATGGACGTGCTCTTGATGCTCTAGTTTCTGCTGCGCAACACTGGAAGTCAAAAGAGCCCATCGTTGTATTTGAATTATTGGACCTAGCCGTCCAAGAACTGAATGATAAAAAGGATGACCAAACATTAGGAAATGCTGGTTTCTGGCTTAACGAGTTGTTCAAGTGGCTTCGTCGTCAACCGGGGATCGATAAAGGGCAGCTCGCGCGTAGGGAATACGCTTACTTGCCGCTTCTCACAGGAACTGCTGAAAGAACACATTTGGCATTGCATGAGATCCTTGCAACCGACCCGGTCTTCTTCGTCAGGGTAGTATCCGATCTCTATAAAGCATCTTCCGATGTGAACGAACATTACCAACCTACAAAGGATGAGCGTCTCCGTGCAGAATTTGCTTGGGAGCTTCTGAGATCGTGGAGGCAACCGCCCGGAGTTACCGCTAGCGGGGATGTGGATGCTGACAAACTTAACGAGTGGGTCGAAAGAGCACGCCAGCTTGCAGTTGAAGTGGATCGCAACGATGTCACGGATCGCGAAATAGGCAAAGTTTTATTCTATTTTCCGAGCGATCCGAACGACTCCGTATGGCCACATATTGAGTTGCGGCGATTACTTGAAAGACTTCAAAATGAAAATTTGGAGGCGGGCATCGAACTTGAACAGTTTAATGCGCGAGGAGTTGTCAACAAAGGGCTATTTGAGGGAGGCACTCAAGAACGAGCCCTTGCTGAAAAATGGCGCAATTGGGCTCTAGGATTGGGGCTTCGCTGGCCACGCACACGGGCCGTGTGCGAACGAATAGCGGCGTTGTGGGAATCTGACGCAAAGCGCGAAGATGAGAGAGCGAAGAAGCAACGGCTCCAAATGGGGTGAACCGATTCCATCAACGGTATTAAGCAGATGGATTACAACAAACTCGTGACAGACATTGAAAAGGTTCCCAGAGATATAGAGGGTGCTACAAAAAATATCGTTACGCTCTTGGAACATACGAGGCATTTGGAAGGGAGAACGGATATCGCTGAGCCACTCGCGCGAGGCTTGCTTGACTCCGCTCCATACTTTATTCACAAGCAGCTCAAGCGATTGCAACTACATCTCGAGGATGATCCAGACATCATCGCATGGATCTCCCGAAACTTAATGGAGTTGGGAAACTTCTGGGGTCTGCCTGACTTTTACATCTCGACTGAATCTAGTCTTTCTTCGGCGACCAGCCGTAAACTTTGGCGCAGGCACCGCCCATCAGCATCGCGCGCTCACTTTCGCTCAGGCGTTCGGTGAGACGGAAAGGCTCGACCGCCTGTTCGTAGTTGACGACCGCCAAGGCGCGGGTCCAATCGGTGCCCCACAAGCAGCGGTCGATGCCCCAGGCGTCGAACACGCGGGCGAGCGGGTCCCAGATGTCCGAGAAGGGATAGGGTTCCTTGGAAAGCGTGCAGGCGCCGCTGACCTTGATCACCGCGTTCGGGCGCTTGGCCAGCTCCAGCACCTTCGGCAGGTCTGACCACGGCTGCGGCGGCGCAGGGGGAGTGCGCGGCTGCAGGAGTGCCAGATGGTCGATGATGAATCGCGTCTCGGGATGGCGATCGATCAGCGCCGTGCCCGTTTCAACATTGCCCCAGCAGAGCATGTTGACCGGCAAATCGTGCCTAACCGCTGCGCGCAAGATACGGTCGAGCCCCGGATCGGTCGGATCGCGCCCAGATTCTTTCGTCATCATGATGCGGATGCCGACCGCACCCTGCGTCCTTTTCCAGTCGGCGATGACGTCGGCCACTGCCGGATCGTCCGGATCTACCGGTTTCACCAGCGCAAAACGGCCGGGGTGGGCGCGCTGCACTTCGACGGCATAGCTTGCATCGTAGCGGTACATGGTGAAAGCGGAGATGAAGATCGCCCCGTGGACGCCAACCTTGTCCATCGCCCCCACCATCTCGTCGCCCGTTACGTGATCCGGCCAGTTCGGCACGCTGTGCCAGGGCCGGTTCGGCGTGTTTGCCTCGTAGACGTGGACTTGGGAATCTATTATCGCCATCGGTGAAGCTCCGCTGCGCTCAGTGGGGTTTTAGCATTGCAACAAATCGTGGACGACTTCAAAGTCTTGGCCATAAGCTGTAACTTTCTCGAACTCAAAGTTTGTGCGACGTGATGAGATGGCGTCTTTACCTTTGACATTCCCAAATTATGCCAGCAGGCTTCTATTCTCTTCGATACTCTTTCTCACCCTCTGCGGTAGCGCCTTCTCGGCGTTGCGCAGGTCGTAGGCCATTTGCAGGTTCATCCAGAATTCCGCCGAGGTTTTGAAAAAGGTTCCCAGCCGGATTGCCGTATCCCCTGTGATTCCCCGCTCATCCTTCAGTATCGCCGTGATGCGATTGGGCGGCACGCCGATCGCTTTCGCCAGCGCGTTTGCACTCAAACCCAACGGTTTCAAAAATTCTTCGCCGAGAACTTCACCGGGCGGCACCGGTCGCATCCCATTCTTTTTCATTTCATCATACCTCAATGATAATCCACGATTTCGACGTCATACGGACCGTCATCCTTCCAATTAAAACAGATCCGCCATTGATCATTGATCCGGATACTGTATTGCCCCGCTCTGTCTCCGGAGAGCTTTTCGAGCCTATTTCCGGGACTCGCGGCGAGGTCGCCGAGTCTCAGCGCACTATCCAGCATGACCAGCTTGCGCTCCGCCGCTTTCTTGAAGCCTGAAAACTGCCTGACATTCTCTCCGCCGAAGAAATCCTCCGTCTTGCGGTCCTTGAAGCTTCGGATCATCTCCTGAAACGTTACCAGAGTTTACGGGTTACGTAAAACAACACGCCTCGGGGATCATTTCCGATAGCGGATCGAACACTGGGGTTTCGGTAGACGCGCCGGCGGGCGCCGACATTCGACCTTTCTTGCCGTCGGCCGCGCCGTGCTGCTATGGTGACGCTCGTCTACAAGAAATCTTGAGTTGTCTCTCCACTAAACCTAAAAACCGACACAAATCGATCAACCTTATGCTCGACGCCGTCATCGCCGTGATTATGAAGGGAGAAAAGGTTCTGTTCATCCAAAGGGCGCCGAACATTCGGGGCGGCGGGCATTGGGCGCCGGTGAGCGGTGAAGTGGAGGCCGGCGAGAGCCAGGCAGCGGCCGTGGCACGCGAGGCGATGGAAGAAGTGGGCTTGACGGTGCGGCCGATGCAAAAGGTTTGGGAGAACGTCTCGACGCGGGGCACTTTTAAACTGCACTGGTGGATGGCGGAGTACGTGGGCGGCGAATTGACGCTCAACCCTGCCGAAGTGAGCGATGCACGATGGCTCACGGTCGACGAGATTTGCCGCATGGACGGCACGTTCGAAGGCGACCGGGAATTTTATCTGAATATTATTCCTGCGCTCGTTCCCGCAAATAAGTAATCGCGGCAGATCAGCGGCGCCGGCTCAATTAATCTCTTCGCAAGCTCGGATCGGCGAGCGTGGTGTCCTGACCGGGCGGGGCGTGGTCGACAGCTTCTTCGAGAGTATGTTTCGGCATCCACTCTTCGGGCGGGCGCGCTTCGCCTTCCCAATTCACTTTGTCGAGTCCCCAGAATATTTCGAGGGCGTGGCCGTCGGGATCGCGAAACTCAACCGACACCTGAGAGCCGGCGCGTCGCCGGCCGTGAAAATCGATCGTCACGCCGTTTTTCTCGAGATGATCCCGGGCGCGAAATACCTCGTCGATGGTCGGGACTTCGAAAGCGATATGATGCAATTCACGCTGCCTGGAGATCTCTCCGCCCTGGCCCACCAGACCGAGGCCGTGATGGTCGTCGTTGAAACGCATAAAAACCATCCGGCCTTTGACCATGCTGTCGGGATACACGTCCGAGACCTTGAAGCCCAGCACCTGCGTGTAGAATCTCACCGAGGCGTCGATGTCGCGCACGACCAGCACGGCATGTCCCATTTTGCCGATCTTGAAAGGCATGTCGGCCGGCGGCTGAACTTTTTTCAATGCTTCAATTTCGGGATCGTGCAACCCGTCCAAATCGACCTTGCTCAAATCAATCGTGCGTTTTTCCATTTCGCTTTCTCCTTGAGTCGATCTTGATCAATTCCCTAAGTGACCTCGGCGCAGTCATCTTTCCCGAGGCTCGGCGTTCAACGCTTGAGGGGCAACGGCGCGTCCGCCGGCGCTTCGGCGCCGACGACATTCGCCATCATTGCCGTGGTCGTAAAATGGCCGATGACGCCGACCACGTCGGCAAGGCGCTTATAGCCGAGCGTCGATTCAGCAGCCTTAAAGCTGTCATCATTCAGCGACCCGGTCGCGAGCAGCTCCCGCGCCACCGCATGCACCATCTCATCGGCGCGGTCCGTGAATTTCGGCTGCTCCCTCGCGTTGATCGCCTCGAGCACGGTCCGCTCGACGCCTGCGGCCAACGCTGGCGCGGCTTGCGCGTTCCAGGGGTAAGCGGCGTTCCACTGTCGCGCCGTCATCAGCGAGACGATCCGGACCTGCGCCTGGGTCAAGGAACAATCGAGCAGATGCGCGCTCGATGCGTTGTGAACCCGCCAGAGGCCCGGCGAATACGAATAGCCGACCGATGGTCCTTTGCCGACCCGCCCCGTCGTCGCCACGGTCTCGTCATAAACCTTCTGCTGTTCCGCGTCCATTTCGTCTCGGCTCAACGCCCGTATTCTCGGCATGTTTCAACTCCTCATTGCTAATTGGCCAGCGCCGGCACGCCCGCACCGCCGCACACTGCTGACATCAGAAAACCAATTGCGCCAGACTTGCCTAAGTCTACTAACTCTTCTGCAATGCCCTGCAAGCCTAACTCAAACACGACGATCTTTTCTGAACCGCAAATTTCCTGAAGCGCGGGTCCTAATCTTCAAACATTGAGCTATCCAAGAGCCTGGCGCCTTGGATGACTCTGATCACGTAGATTGTGTTTTTCGCGATGCGAAATACGGTTCGGTAATTCCCGTAGAGCAGGTGGCGATAGCGGGTTCCGAGTATTTCGTTTTCCGGAATAAGCGGGCACCTTTCCGGGAACCTCTCCAAGGTTTCAATTTGTTCTTCCAGTCGACGGGTGAATTTGCCGGCTGCTTCAGTGCTGTCGTCGGAGATAAAGTTCCAGATTTCTTCGATATCTCGTTCTGCCGCGCGCGTAATTCTAACGCGAAACTTTGCGGGCATGTTTAAATTCTTTGAGGAAAGCACGCATGGGTCGCGTGCGTCCGGCCGTGAGGTCTTCTTCCCCGCGTGCGAGAAGCCTTGCCATGTTGGCCGCTTTCAAGTGCTTCTCATAAGTTTTCGTGTCCATGAGCACCGCGTCGGCTTTCCCGTTGACCGTGAGCACCACAGGTCTTTTGGTACGATGAACCTGGCTAATAATCTGCTTCGTGTTGCGCTTGAGATCGGTAACCGAGCAAATATCTTCGGAAGGAGTCAGAGACATTGGCGATCCCCCTTATTGGGCAATCAATGCCCGCACGAAATATAGCACCCCATTCGATGCGCAACAATCTATCGTGACGTTAAGAGAATCGTGAATCTTGACAGTCACTAGATCAATCCCGGCTCAAGCATAACGACTAGGCGCGCTAATTGCCGTCGTCAACGTTCTGATATCCACCCTCTCCAGCCCGAGAAACCAACTGAACAGTGCGTTCTGTTCGGAAAACGCCGTGGGGTGATCCGTATGATTCATTGCTTCCGAAGTGCGCCAATGGCCTCCGCGAGAGTAATCATCAGCGTCAGAGGATTGATCGGCGAAACCGTAAACCCGCACCCTTCATAAAACCGCTTCGCATTCTCAGAGAGCGCATGAACCAGGATGGCTCGAACACCGATAATATCCGCGGCTTGCAAGATTCGCAGGATGGCGTCCCGCAGCAACGCACGCCCGAGCCCCTGGCCTTGATAATCCTGATCGACCGCGAGTCGGCCCAGAACAACCACAGGCACCGGATCCGGCGCATTGCGTCTTACGCGACCCGGCGCCGTTTCCCTCGCCACCGAGCCGGCTGCCAGGCTGTAGTAAGCGGCGACTCGCGTCTTATGGAGCACGACGTAGGTGCTCGATGCGGCGTTTTGCTGATTTTGCAGTGCGCGCCGGCGTAGCCAATCATTCAATACCGGCTCGCCACAATTGAATTTCGAGAGATCGTGCTCCGGTTGGAGTTTCTCCGGAGCGTTTTTGATCTCTGTGAGACTTATCGATTCCACGGAGCCGCGGACCGAAGCAGCTGTCGAAGCTTGGGATTATCTTTCGGAGACTTATCGAGCGCCGCCATGAACCGTTTAAACTTGTCTTCAGGGAGCGAAAAGTGAGTCTGGTCCACGAGCAATGCCAAGGCCTCCCGACACGCGGCCTCCAGCATGAAATCCGACCTCGTCCTATCGAGCAACTCCGCGGCTTGGTCGATCAATTCTTTCTGCCGCCGGCTCGCCCGCAGGTTAATGATCTCGTTTCGTGCTTGTGTCTCGGCCATGGCTGTCACCTATGCGCTACGCCTAGAGCCCTTCGCTCGTAGTGAATGTAGCAAAGTTGTCTATACAACGTCAATACAAACAACCCTGGCGGCTTGGGATGTCTTTTCAATGTTTCACGGGAGACCCGAGAGCCGCCGTCAGCGTTCCGATATCTGCCATACTCTCTAAGCCCAAAACCAAGCCTACACTACGTTCCATATCGTCCGGGCCTAGCTGGCTGCGCACACAGTCCCGGTACTTAGAAATCAGCTCGTTGTCGGTCAGCGATTGAGCGGGGTCGCCTCGCGGTATGTCCACGCGGGCGCTGTAGCTCTGTCCGTCGGTGGTCTTGATCGTCACCGGATTGCCGACGAACTCGGTGTCCGGGCCGACGTCGGCGAGGCCGGGCCAGATGGGGACGTCGGGGAATGAAAGGTGAACTTTTTTTCGGGTCGCTATGATTTTCGGATCTTCGAACTTGCGCGGCGTGAAAGTTTCGAGCGTGACCTGGCGGTCCACCACCGCGGCAGCGATGCAGTAAGGCATGCTGAATTTCGCCTGGTACGGCGTCGCCGGCTCGGTGAAGGCGAGCACGCGCATGGCGCGCTCTGGAGTTCCGACATCGACTTCGGCGATGTCCTTCGTCGCTTAGTCAGTGCTCGCGCAGCAGTTGGAAACACTCCGTCCAGCGCCCGGTGCGGTGTGATAGCAGCTCGGATATTTCTTGAGGCCGATACCCGGCGACTCGAGTGTAGAACGGTTTGCCGAGACTATCCGCCATGCGCTCGGCGTCGTAGTGGTCCCGGCCCACCAGCGTGTCGTAAAAACCGTTCTTGGTCTCGATGATGTTGATGTTGGCCGTGACTCCGGCTTGTGCCATGAGCGCGGCGGTCACACCGTTGCGGCAGGCGTTGCCCGCCGCCATGGCGCCGGCCATGCTGCCGTGATTCGCCGACAGGCCGCCGGCGAAGTTGGCGGCGATTCCCAGCGCCGCTCTCGTCTTGTCGACATCCAGCTTGAGCAGCTTGGCGCAGGCGGCTGCCGCGCCGATGGAGCCGTACCAGGTCTGGTGATTCAGGCGTGCCTGCATGAGCTTGAAGTCGGCGTGGAGCGCCAGCTTGCCTTCAACCTCCAGTCCCAGGACGTAGGCGGTGAGCACGTCGCGGCCCGAAGCTCCGAGATGCTCGCCGAGGCTAAGCACCGCGGGCAGAACCAATACACTCGGGTGGCCGATCTTCACGCCGCAGTCGTCGTAGTCCAAGGCGTGAGCAATACAACCGTTGGCCAGGGCCGCGTCTTGAACCGAAACTTTGACACCCGCGCCGAATACGGACGCCTGAGCCGGACCGCCGAGCTTGATGATGTAACCCGTGATGGTTTGACTGACCGGCTCGGTAACGCCGGCCAGCGCCGCACCCATGCAATCGAGCGCCGTGCGCTTGGCTTTTTCGACAACGTCGTACGGAATGCCTTCGTAGCCGGTATCCACGATGAACCGGGTAATTTTCTCAGTGGCACCCATTCTTCACCTCATCGAGAACGGCGTTAATAAGCAAAGGGCGGGTTTCAAACCCGCCCTCGCCCAATACTCTCTTAGTGCTTTTTGCGATTCAATTTCCGAACCGGAAAACCTTGAACCTTTGAACCCTGGAACTTTTGAACGACGCGCGCAGCGCGTCTGGTTACGCCGCCGCCTGCAGCGAATGACCGTTGCCGCCGCCGAGCACGGCGCCGGGGAGCGCGCCGGTGTGGCTGTCCTTTTCCACCAGCACCTGGCCGTTGACGATGGTCATTTCGATGCCGGTCGCTTTCTGGATGAAGCGTCTCTCGTTGCCGGGCAGGTCCTGCACCATCTCGGCGTCGCCCTCGCGGACGGTCGCCGGATCGAAGACGCAAATGTCCGCTGCCATGCCGCGGCGCAACAGGCCGCGATTCGGCAGGCCGAAAATCGACGCGACCATGAAAGTCAATTTGCGCACGCCCTCTTCCAAGCTCATGACGTTTTTCTCGCGGATCCAGTAGCCGAGCAAGCGGGTCGCGTAGCCGAAGCCGGCGTCGTAAATCAAATGGGCGCCGGCGTCGGACTGGCCCACCAGCACGTAGGGGCTGCGGATGATCTCCGCCACTGCCTCTTCGTCGCCGTTGGTGCTGGAAGTCTGGAACTCGGTGTCCAATCCCTCTTCGAGCGACAGATCAAGAAACGCGTCGATGACGTCCTGGTTTCTAATCTTGGCGATTTCCGCCACGCTTTTCTTTTCCAGGTGCTTGTTTTCCGGTTTGACCGCGTTGATCAAATAAACCAGATCCCAGCGCCGCGAGAAGCGCGACGACTTCTTTTCTTCCACCGCCTCGTAGCGCATCTTCTTGCGCGTCTCCGGATCTTTGAGGGCTTCAAAGCGCGCTTCCAGCGGCAAGAAAAGCACCGTCTTCCAGGTCGGCAGATCGTCGAACACCTGGGCGTTTTTCATGGTCAGCCGGTTGTTGAACAGGCGGGCATTGCACAGCGGATAAGACTGCACGCCGCGGTCGATGGTCTCTTTGGCCGCATGCAACAGCACTTTCCATTCATTGGGCTTGTCCCAACGGTGCGCGATGCTCTGCCAGATCACCGGCCGCCCCGAGCGAGAGGAAATCTCTTCGAACAGCTTCAAGCTCTCCGGTATCGGCACCGATACCCCCAGGGAGCCGCGCGAGATCTGAATCGCGCCCTGATTGATTTCGCCCAGCGCGCAGGCGAGCTCGATGATCTCGTCGTCGGTGGCGAAGCGGCTTTGGATCGGCGTGCCGTCGGCGTACATGTGCACGGGATTCTGATTGGTCGAAAAACCTGCGGCGCCCGCGCGCACGCTGGCTTTCAATACTTCTTTCATCTGGTGGATTTCCGCCGGCGTCGCGGCACGCTCGATGGAAGCATCGCCCATGACGAACTGGCGCAGCGCGCAGTGGCCCACCAACGACGCGACGTTGACGCCGAGATGGCCGCGCATGGCGTCGAGATATTGGCCGAAGGTGGTAAAGCCCCAGGGCACGCCGGCCTTCAAAGCGGGAAAGGTGATAGCTTCGACGCGCTCGAAACTTCTTAGGATCGTGTCGCGATCCGGCTCCTTGCACGGCGCCAGCGACAAGCCGCAATTGCCGGGGATAACCGTGGTCACGCCGTGATAGCAGGAGGAAGTCGCCAGCGGGTCCCACAAGAGCTGGGCGTCGAGATGAGTGTGAAAGTCGATGAAGCCCGGCGAAACGGCAAGCCCGTCGGCGTTGACGGTGCGCTTGGCGCTGCCGCTGATGCGGCCGGTTTCGACGATGCAACCATCCTGCACCGCCACGTCGCCGAGATAAGACGGCAGCCCGCTGCCGTCGTAGATTCGCCCGCCCTTGATCAAAATGTCATAAGCCATTGGAGATCCCCCTTAACCATCGGACTTTTGCCGAGCTTACCCGCAGCCCCGACAGTCTGTCAAACCGAATCAGCCTATCTATCGACGGAAACGGCTCGCCGCGTCGCCCAGCGCGGCGAAGCCGCAACCGAATCTCGGAGTATTTCTCGCAAAGACGCAAAGGGCGCAAAGCTAAGAAATTACAGGCAAGGTCATTCGTAAGCGTATTCGTCTTTTCCTCGTAAACTTGGCGACTTTGCGCCTTGGCGGGAAAAAAATCCGAATCGAAAACGTCTCATGGGTAGGAAAATTTGCGCGAGCCGCGAAAATTTCGAAGTATAGTAGTACGAAGCGCACCAAGTAGAATGCATTTTAATATCCGAAGCCTTCGTGATTTTCGTAATCTTTGTGATGAGATGCCTGTATCTATTTTGGGTTCGGCTCCAGCGGGGCTTACAGCCCCCGCTCGGATTCCTTCCACGGCGCGAGCTTTTTCTGCAGCTTTTGGACGACACTGCTGAGCGCCACGCCGAGCAGCGCCAGCAAGATCACCGGAACAAAAAATTTATCCGTCGCCAGGGCGCTCGAGTAGCGCACCAGGAGCGCGCCCATGCCGGTCACCGCGGTAAACATCTCCGCGGTGATGATGCCGATCAGCGCCCGTCCCACCGCGAGCCGGACGCCGGTCATGATAAACGGCAAGGCGGCCGGAAGGATCACCTTGGTGAAGAGCGTGCGCTCGCCGGCGCCGTAGGCGCGCCCGACTTCGACGAGTTGGGCGCTCACCGTGCGCACGCCGCTGAAAGTATTCATCAGCACCGGGAACAGACCGCTCAAAAACACGATGGCGATCTTCGATGACGCGCCAAGGCCGAACCAGAGCAGCAGGATCGGGATCAGCGCCACCCGCGGCGTGGCGTCCAGGGCGTAGACGTAGGGATCGAGCAGATACTCGGCGAGCCGGTAGCGGCCCATAAGCAGACCCACCGCAATGCCGAGCACCAGCGCGCCGCTCAGCCCGATAACGAACACTTGCAAGCTGCCCAGCGCGGCGCGCTGGAATTCATGGGTGACTACAATTTGCAGAAATGCCCGCCCGATGGCGCTCGGATAGGAAAGAAACAGCGGATTGACCTGGCGGCCGAAGATTTCCCAGCACCCGATCAAAAGCACGACAGAAGCCAAGCGCACCAGCGACAGACGCTCGCTCAGCTTGAACGACCGGGTCTGCGGCAGATCGAGCTCGACTACGGCCTGCTGTTCCAGAGCATTGAGCGCCATGCTTCCTCGTTACCGGAGCGGGCCGGAGAAATCTGTCGGGACGCGCGTCTGTCGACAGCCAATCCCATTCCGGACTTGAACGTTGAACCTTGAACCTTGAACATGAACCCTTCCGGCTGGCCGGGCCTAGCCGACCGCGCGTTCGGTCTCTTTCCAAATCGCCAGCCGGCGTTCAAGCCATTGGGAACCTCGAATCAAGACGATCCCCAAGCACGCCAGCACGACGATCACCACAAACATTTTTGCGGTTTCGAAGATATTGCCGTAGAGCGACAACATGGCGCCGAGGCCGGTGATCGCGGTGAACAGCTCGGCGATGATCATACCCACCAGCGCGCGGCCGACCGCGATGCGCACGCCGGCCATGATAAAAGGCAGCGCCGCCGGACAAATCACTTTGAAAAGGATCTGGCGCGGCCGCGCCAGATAGGCGCGCGCCACTTCCACCATCGCGGCGCTGACGTTTTTCGCCCCGCTTGCAGTGTTGATCAGAATCGGGAAAAAGGCGAAGAGAAAAACCACCGAGACCTTGACGCTGAAGCCGAGGCCGAGCCACATCATCAGCAGCGGCGTGAGCGCAACCTGCGGTGTGGCATAAAGCGCGTTGATCAGCGGCTCGAAAAACGCCTCGACGGTGCGTGACATGCCCAACACCAGACCCAGAGCGACGCCGAGAATCAGCGAAGCGAAAAAACCCGCCGCCAGCGCGCTCAAGCTCACCGCCAGTTGTTTAATCAGCTCGCCGCTGGCGACCAGCTTGACGAAAGCGGCCGCGACGGCGCTCGGATAAGTGAAAAGGATCGGATCGATCTGGCGCCCGAAATATTCCCAAACCAGCATGAAAATCGTCACCGACCCCAGGCGAATGAGATTCGGATGATCGTAGATCGACCAGCGCCGCTCGCGCCGCAGCCCCAACTCTTCGATAATCTGCTCGTTGGTAGGCAGCGCCATCATCAACCCCGCAGCGATTCGCGCAGGCGCGCGCGCAATCGGGCGAAGCGCGGATCGGCCTTGACGTCGCCTTCCCAGCGCGGCCGCGGCAAATCGACGGTCAATTCCTCCCTGATGCGGCCGGGCCGCGCCTGCATCACCACGACGCGGTCGGAAAGATAAATCGCCTCATCGATGCTGTGGGTAACGAACACTACGGTGGTCTCGGTCTGGGCCCAGATCTTCAGCAGCTCTTCCTGCAGTTGCTCGCGCGTCTGCGCGTCCACCGCGCCGAAGGGTTCGTCCATGAGCAGGATCTCCGGCTTTTTCGACAGCGCGCGGGCGATGCCGACGCGCTGTTGCATGCCGCCGGAGATTTGATGTGGAAAATAGTCTTCGAAGCCTCTCAGACCGACGAGCTCGATATACTTGAGCGCGGTGGCGCGCCTTTCTTCCCGCGGCATGCCGTCGATCTCCAAACCAAACTCGACGTTGTTCACGACCGTGCGCCAGGGCAGCAGCCCGAACTGTTGAAACACCATGCAGCGGTCGTGGCCGGGCGCGGTCACGATCTCGCCGTTGACTCGAATTTCGCCCCGGTCTGCCGGAAGCAGGCCGGCGATAATGCGGATGAGCGTCGTTTTGCCGCAGCCGCTCGGACCGAGCAGCGAGACGAACTCGTTCTTTTTAATGACGAGCGAGACGTTATACAGCGCGACTAATCCCGGCCTGCTCGGATCGTTTTGCTCGAAGAAGACCTTGCTAAGCTGCCGGACCTCCAGCATTCATCCACTCAACGAAGCCCGCGCCGCGGGAACGCCGTCAATCTTTATTTCCGTCCCAGTTCTTTCAGGGCGCGGTCGACGAAGCGCCGATCGAAAAACTCTTTATAGGCCATCGGGGTCTCCAGATAACCGACCTTTTTAAGAAAATCGGCGGTGAAATTGTACGAAGCCTCGGTGATATCGCCGTTCACGCCCCAGAGCCTTTTATCGGCGAGGTCATAAGCTTTGCTCAGCACCGCCGGCGATTCGTTGGGGAGGATTTTTTTGGCGACTTCCAGGGTGCCCGCTTTGTTAGCGAGGATCCAGCGGTTGGCTTCGATGATTCCCTTGGCGAGTTTGTAAAGCGTATCGCCGTGCTTCTGTATATACTCCACGGTCGCCATGCCGAATTCGTAGGGAATCTCCGGAACCACCTTCGGAACGTTGACCAAGTCGATGATCTCGGGATAGTTCACGAGCTTTGCCACTTCCATGTTGGTCACCACGGTGGCGTCGACTTTTCCGGCGATCAATGCTTTGAATCGATCCGCCGGCGAGCCCACCGCGACGTATTTCATTTTTTCCGGATCGATGCCGCTGCGCTCCAGAACGATGCGCGGAATATGGTACGAGATGGCCCCGATACCCGAGACCGCAACGCTCTTTCCGATCAGCGCTTTCAGCGTCGTGCCCGCTGCCTTGCGCGCCACGAAGTGGTAAGGCGTCGTCGGATTGGCCACGACCCAGAGGCGAACCGGCGCTTTTTTTGCGGCGGCGACGATGCCCTGGGTGGCACCCATGTTGATCGACACGTCGACGTCTCCGGATAACAGTGCCTTAACGTGCGTTGCGTCGCCGCGGAACTCGACAACTTCGGCATCGACGCCCAACTTTTTGAAAATGCCCTTCTCGATGGCCACGTAGGGCGTGATCGATTCCAAAGATGGCGGGCTCAGAGAGGAACCCATCTTGATCTTCGCGGCCTGCGCATCGCCCATGGCGGGCATGATGAAAAGCCCCAAAACCAAAGCGATGAGTCCAAATTTCCACTCCATGCGCAATTTTTTATCCATTGTTTTTTCCTCCTAACGCGATTCTCCTTGATTGAAAAAAGGCGGCATCCCGGTTTCCTGTGAACACCTAGTCACCATAGCGACGCAGAGTACGCAGAGTTTTCAATTTCAAAATTTTCCCGCCGCGCCCTCAATGTCCCCTCGGTTACCCATGCAGACGTCTGAAATCCCAAAAAAGGTAATTGCATCCATAACACGCCGCCGCGACAACTTCCACAAGAACATTCAATTCTAACGGCTATGGTGACGGGCACGCGGATGGGCACCTCGCGCAGCCTGAGATCGAACCTTAGGAAAGCAGCAGCTCCAAATCCTCCCGTGTGAGATTGCGCAGCAGACTGTTGTCGCCGCTGATGATCGCGTCGGCGAGGTCGCGCTTGGAGCGCTGCAGCTCCAGCACCTTTTCCTCCACCGTGTCGCGCGCGATCAAACGATAAGCGAAGACCTGGCGCGTCTGGCCGATGCGGTGGGCGCGGTCGATGGCCTGGGTTTCGACGGCGGGATTCCACCAAGGATCGAGCAAATAGACATACTCGGCGGCGTTGAGATTGAGCCCCAAGCCGCCCGCCTTCAAGCTGATTAAGAACAGCTTTGTCTCCGGATCATTTTGAAATCGATGCACCCGCGCCTGGCGGTCGCGCGTCCGGCCATCGAGATAAACGTAGGGAATTTTCAAGCCGTCGAGGCGATCGCGCACGATCGCCAGCAGGCTGGTGAATTGTGAAAACACCAGCACTTTGTGATTCTCCTCGAGCACTTGATCCAACTGCTCGAGCAAGGCGTCGATCTTGGCGCTGGGCTCCTTCAGTTTGTCCTTGTCGATCAGGCCCGGATGACAAGACGCCTGGCGCAAGCGCAACAACGCTTCGAGGACTTGAAACTTGAATCGCCCGCTCCCCTTCTCCGCGGCAGCCTTGAGCAAACGGGCGCGGTAGTAGTCACGCAGCTCGTCATAAAGCCGCCGCTCGCGCCCTTCGAGGTCGCAGTAAAGCGTTTGCTCGGTCTTGGCCGGCAGTTCCTTGGCAACCTGCGCCTTGGTCCGGCGCAAGATAAACGGCCGCAGCGCGCGCGCCAGGACGGCGCGCGTGGCCTCGTCGGGATTGCGGCCGACGCCGCCGAAGACCGAAGCGCCGCCGAGCATGCCGGGATTGAGAAACTCGAACAGGCTCCAGAGCTCGCCCAGATGATTTTCCACCGGCGTGCCGCTAAGCGCCAGGCGATGCTCAGCGTTGATCAAGCGCGCCGCTTTCGCCGACAGGGTGTTGGCGTTCTTGATCGCCTGGGCCTCGTCGAGCACACAGTATTTAAAGCGCAGGTTTTTGAAATGCAGCGCGTCGCGCGCCAGCGTGCCGTAAGTCGTCAGCACCAGCTCATAGTCCTCGAAGTGCGCGCCCGGGTGGCGCCGGCCGACGCCGGAGTGATCAAAAATTTTTAGCTCCGGCGCAAAGCGCGCCGCCTCCTCCTGCCAGTGAAACAACAGCGAGCGCGGCACGACGACCAGGGAAGCGCGCGGCGCCTGTTTGAAATCGGCGCCGCGCTGCGCTTCCAACAGCGCCAGCACTTGAATAGTCTTACCCAAACCCATGTCGTCGGCGAGACAGCCGCCCAGATGGAAGCGCTGGAGGAATTGCAGCCAGCCCAGCCCTTCGCGCTGGTAATCGCGCAGTGTGCCGCGAAAGCTCGGTGCGGCATCGGCGGCTTCAACCCCGGCAAAACCGCGCAGCTGATTGCGCACGCTCTCGAAGACCGCATCGACGCGCAGCGCAGACTCATCGGCGAGCAAGAGATCGAGCAGGCCCGCCTGTGGCCGCGTGAAGCGCAGCCGATCGCCGTCGAGTTCGCCGAGCCCGGCGAGCAAACGGTACTTGGCAAGCCATTCCTCGGGAATGATCCCGAAGCTGCCGTCGTCCAGGCGCACGGTCTGTTCGCCATGGCGGATCGCGCGCAACAGCTTGGGCAGCGACACGCCGGCGCCGTCGAACTCCGCGCCGCCGTCGAGATCGAACCAGTCGACGCCGGAGTTGATTTCCAGCCGTACCGCCACTGCGTTGCGGTAAAGCTTGCCATTTGCCTCGACTCGCCAACCCTCTTGGGTCAACACCCGCACCGCCCGCGGCACACGTTCGGCGCCAATCTCCAAGACGCCGTCGCGCGGCGGCAATCCATCACGGAATCCGAGCTGCGCCAGACGGGTTTTTGCCGCTTCTTCGGCTTGCTGATCACGCTGGACGACGCGCCGTTCGCCTTTCTGGTAAACGTTTTGCGATGCCGGATTTGCCGCGATCATGCTGCCATCGTAGTCGAAGGCCAAATCGCCGGTGACAAAATCCTGCCCCCACGGGTCGCGCTTTCCTGCTTTGATCGTCAGATTGGGCTTGGGCGAAACGGCGATGACATCGAAACGCAACTCTTCCGGCAGATCGAGCGCGGGTTGGCGCGGCAAACGAATCAATTGATCCAAAAACTCGTCCGCTTCTCCCTTGGCGAAAAACAAACCCTGGCGCGCGCGCAGCAAATTAATCCACGCGAAGGCGCCGAAATCGTTGAGCCGTGCGATCCGGCCGCTGTAAACAACCAAGCCGCCGGCGACCAGCAGGGCCGGCTGCGCCAAGCTCATTTCAACGCCGTAGCGCCGCAACAGCCCGGTCAAACAATACTGTCTCTTGCTGTCGGCCGGAGCGATACGCAGACAGAGCTCCCACGCGCCGCCGTCGTCCCACTGGAGCGTTTCAATTTTCCCGCCGGCCGCGGCTTGACGTAGCCCGCAGCGTCCGGTGCCGCACATGAGCGGCAAAATCACCTCCCACAGCGCCGGCGCGAGGACAAATTCGCCGCCGGCCGCGCCATAGGCGTAAGACGAATAGACGTAGCCCGGCTGATCCTGCGCGCCGAGCAGCGTCGCCAGAATACGTCGGTCGGAGGCGTCACTGAGCGGCACGAGATCGCCGCGGCTGAGCTTCTTGAATTTGATTTTACCCCAGTTTCCGTCGAGCTTGCGCTCACTCAACCCCACCTGAAGCCTGAGCTCACCGTTGGCGGCCATGTTTTGAGAGTCGATAAAATAGTGCAACTGGCGCTCCGCTCTATGAGCGACGACGGCGTGCTCTTCCGCCGCAATCAACTGTCCGCGCAGGAGCAGCAGCTGCTGCTTCCAGCTCGCGATCAACGAAGGCTTACCCGCGCCGCTGCCCGGCGATCTCGTTTTTCCGGGACGCTGCCCGGCAACGCCGCGCAGATGCGGCGCCGCGACGGCATTGAGTCCGGCCAAAAGGCCGCTCTGCTCCGCGGCGAGTAGCGCCGCCCAAATATGCTTGCAGGGATCGCGGTCTCTTTCGAAAAAAGGACAGGTACAGGAGACGTTCACCACGTGCTTTTCGATGGCGACCTGAACGTCATAGAGGCGCGTGCCTTGAACGCCGGCGTACAGCGACGCTGGGCCGCCGTCCATAAAACTTACCGCGCCGTGCTGGAAGTAACGCCGGCCGCGCTCCTGCGACAGGCGATCGACCTGGTTGAAAAAACGCGCGGTGAAAGAGTCACTCATAGAATTTGCTTAACGTAGCGTCGGCGAAAAGTCTAATCCGCGCGGCGCGCGCAGCGAATTCGTTGACAAGCCGACAAACTCCGTGCGAGAAGATCCGTAGACAATTCGCCGCGGAGGCAGCCATGAACCAGACTAAGACCAAGAGCCGCATCATCGACGCCGACGGCCATGTGCGCGAGACCGATGAAGAAATCATCGAGTACATGTCCGCCGGCTACCGCGCGCGACGCGACGCCATGCTTTATTTTCCGCTGACTCCGCACCATGGCTGGCATCGCTCGATCCCGGCCAACGATTTTCGCCACCAGGACTTCCGCGTGCCCGACTGGCGCGAGTGGGTGAGCAAGCTCGACGAGGGCAATTTCCAGCTGACCGTGCTCTACCCCACGCGTCTCATGCATATCGGCCAAATCGGCAATCCGCCCTACGCGGTGGAGCTTTGCCGCGCCTATAACGACTATCTCCATGACAAGTTTCTGTCCCACGATCGCCGTTTCCGAGGCATGGCGCTGTTGCCGCTGCAAGATCCCGCCGCCGCGGTGAAAGAGCTGCGCCGGACTGTCAAAAAATACGGCGTGGTCGGGGGCATCTTGCCCGCCGACGGCCTGCCGCTGCCGCTGGGCCACCGGCAATATTGGCCGATCTATCAAGAAGCCGACAAACTCGGCTGCGCCCTGTCGGTGCACTCGTGCAACTCGCTGCGCGACAACGATCGCTATCTCGTGCCCAACGAAGCGGCGACCTTGACCCACGTGATCCCGCAGATGCGCCAGTTCACCAACATCATGTTTTCCGGCGTGATGAATAGGTTGAAAAAGCTCAAGCTCGGCTTTCTCGAAGCCGGCTGCGGCTGGGTGCCGTTTTTGATCAGCAAGATCGAAGAACGCTTAGAGCGCGTCGCGCCGAAAGAGCGACCCGTGTTGCCGAGCGAGTTGCTGGCGCAAAAACGCCTCTATTTTCAATGCGGCGAAGAGGTCACGACCAAGCGCGATATCGAACTGCTCGGCGACGACTGCTTGCTTTGGGCTTCGGATTTCCCCCACGAAGCCACCCGCACCGACATGCGTGTGCTGGTCAAAGAGCACTTCGATCGCAAAGACCTAACGCCCCAGGCCAAGCGCAAAGCCATCTTCGACAACGCCAAACGGTTTTACCGGCTCTAAAATTCAACTCGTTTAAATAGTTCAAGCCGTTCAAAACGCTCAGACCCCTCCTTACATCCTCCCCCGCGTCGCGGGGGAGGATGTAAGGAGGGGTCTGAGCGGAGCGATTGAACGGAGCGTAGCGGTTGAACGATTTGAACGCGTTCCTAGTCCGAACTTCGTTCCTATTGTTGCAGACTTTTGATAAACCCACTCTTAACGATTTCGCGTACGAGCCGGCCGTCGGCGAAATCTTCCGGTTTGGCGCCCTTCGCCTTCGGATTGGTTTTTTCCACCACTTGAATCAGACTCGCGACACCGGGCAGCGATGGATACGGCGGGATCGCGAAGTTCGACTTAACGATCATGTCGTAGCTTTCGTCCAGCACCTCGCGATCGTTGGTGCGGAACATTTTAGCCATCGCCTTGAGGGCGAACGCTTTGTCCTTTTGAGCGCGCACCGTGCCTTCGATGTAAGCGCGTAGAAAGCGTCTGACGGTATCCTCGTTGCTCTTGAGAAAGTGCCGCGTCGTGACCACACCGTTGATATGATACTCGGCGTCAAGCTTGGACATATCCAATAATTCTTTAAACTTGACCTTCTTCGCTTGCAGCGTCGCCGGCGGCGTTAGTGCCGCGGCTTGAACCTTGCCGGTTGTCATTGCGGCGATCGTCTCAGCCGGTCCGCCGGTTTGCACCATCGTGATGTCGTGCTCGGGATCGATGCCATGGAGCCGAAGCGCGAAACGCGATGCGAGATCCGATAGCGAACCGAAGCGCGTGGTGCCGAAGACTTTGCCTTTGAGATCCTCCATCCGGCCGATCTCCGGCCGGCCGTAGATCCAAAATACAAATTTACGCACGATGGTGGCGACGATCACCGTGTCGGCGCCGGAGAGATTGGCCCGGATCGACGCGGCCCCGCCCAGCTGAAGCACCGGCAGCTCGCCTGAGAGCATCGCTTGCAGCGCCAGAGAGCTGCCGGGAATGCTGATCGAATCGACATCGAGCCCATGCTTTTCATAGTAGCCCCCTTCTTTGGCAAGCCACATGGGCAACTGCGTCGCCGAAGCCGAGCCGCCGCCGATGCGAAGTTTCTCCAACTTTTTTTCCTGGCCGCGCGCAGGATTGAATAGGCAGACGCTTAGCGCGAACACTATACAAATCTTAACACCCCATCTCCTCATCTTCTTGGTTCTCCTTTTCTTATTCTTGGCGGTCAACAATTCATACCTGCGAATTCTTTGCTCACGCTTGTAGCACAAATTTTCACCGATGGGCCAACCGGATCAACTTTTTCTTAGTCGTTAAAATACACACCCGCCCATTCAATCCGCCATCTCAGCTCCTAAACCCAACGCTCGCTGGCGCTCCAGCCCATAAGCGATGCCGGCTAACACAAAGTAAGAAACCAGCGCCGACAGCGCTGCCCCCCGCATTGAGGGTAACGGTGGAGCGAAGGAAACGAAGGCAAGCAATCCGAGCAGCACGAAACTAAACGCCATCATGCCGTAGCGGCCTACGGAGCTCAACGGTTTAGTTGTACCCAGGTAAAACAGCAGGCCGACATAAAGCAGACCTACTTCCAGTGCCAAGGCCGCGGCGGGGAAATAATAGAAACCAAGACCAACTTTAAAGGTGTCCGCGTACAAGGGCAAATTTGCACGATGCACGATAAAATCAAGGACCCAGTGAGAGAACACGACCAGACCGACGGTCGTTGCTGCCTGCCATGTGTGCTGCTTGGTGATTAACCCATAACCGGCCGACGCCGCAATCGACCAGAGAATCACCGCAACTAAACTATGGGTGTAGGGCATGTAGTAAAAGTCCAGCGGATTGATCGGCGTAATACCCGGAACAATGCGCGCCTTCTCGATACCCAAGAGGACAAAATGGCCCACACGACATCGACCAACTGCGCGGCAAGAAAAAGCACCCACAACGGAATCGACTTATCAATCGCTTTGGCGAAATAGCTGATCCCGTAATGACCCACCACCATAGGCATTCCTAAATTCTCGCTGAGCGCTATGCGTCCGGCGCACTCAACTGCGTTGTCAGTGAGCTAATGACGACAACAATTTAGTCTTTAGCATTGCAGAGTTATTCCGGCCAGTCTAAATTGCCCTAACACAATCTCTCCACCGAGCGCTCGATATGGAAGAGTTTCGAGAAATCCCCACGCCGCAAATCAACGGCACGTCGGTGGAGCCGATGCGCGGCATCGGCTCATGGGGGTGGTACTTGCGGTTTTGGCGCGACCCGATCGATTGCATTGCGACAATCTATCGGCGCTTCGGTCCACTGTTCGTGCTCGCCGAGCCGAAATGGATTCGTCGGCCGCACCGACTTCACGTGCTGGCCATCGGGCCGCCGTACAACCGCCTGGTCCTAGGGCAGCCGGCGCGATTCGGCGTTGCGCCGCTTGCGTCGCGGCCTGGCCGGTGTCAACGGCGAGCGCCACCGCAAACAACGGCATACGATCCTGCCGCCGTTTCAAAAAGCGGCGGTGAACGATTACGTCCCTGCAATGGCCGCAATCATCGACCGCTCTCTCGATAGCTGGGCCATCCACCGGCCCATCGACATGCACCAGCTGATGCGCCGGCTCTCCCTTACACTTTCCAGCCGTTTTTTGTTCGGCACTGATGACGTAGAGCGCTCGACAAGGCTCAGCACAGCTCTAGAAAACTTTCTCGGCCAAGCGGCAGCCCATGGCGCCTCAATTATTCCGGTGAACCTGGCCGGCCTTCCCTACCGGCGCATGCTCAAATGCGCCGAGGAGCTGGAACGGTTGATTCAAGAGATGATCGAGATTAAACGCCGCGCCGATAACGCCGGCCGCGACGTGTTATCGATCATGGTACGCGCTTGCACGCAAGACGACCCAGCGTTCACCGAAGCCGAGCTGCCCGGTCACACGGTCTTCATGTTTGGCGCCAGCTACGAGACCGCCGCCGATGCCATGGGTTGGACTTTGTTCTTGTTGGCGCAGCACCCCGATGTGGCGTTGCAGTTGCTCGACGAGCTGGACGCCGCTCAGCTGAGTGATCTGCCGACATTGGATGAACTGGACGCTCTACCGCTGCTCAACGCCGTGATCGACGAGTCCATGCGCCTCTTGCCGCCCGTGCCCTACACCGTCCGCACCGCGACGATGCCGACCGAGCTGGACGGCGTGATGCTCAAGCGCGGCGATCGCGTCGTGATCAGCCACTACATGACCCAGCATCTGCCCGAGCTTTACCCCGAGCCGAATCGATTCCTGCCGGAGCGTTGGTTCAATCTTAAAGCCGATCCATACAGCTATCTACCGTTTAGCGCCGGCCCGAGGCTCTGCGTCGGCTACCACTTTGCCATGGCGGAGATTCGCCTGGCGCTTTTGAAAATCATTCGCCGCTTTCGCTTGACCGTGATCCCAGGCTCGCGCATCGATCGCAAGGTGCGCGTAACCATGAATCCCACCTTCGGCCTGCCGATGATGCTCCATTGTCAGGACCGCGCATTCAAAACCTCACCGGTGACCGGGCAGATTCACGAAATGGTGGATTTGCCCGCGCCGCCGAACGGAACGTAGCGAACCGACTCCATGCCCTCGGCCAACGCGTAGGTGCGCCTGCGCAGTTCATCGATTAATTGCTGATCGGAATTCAACGCGGCTAATTCTCCAGGCTCGATCATTTCGCCGATCACGACTTGGAATTTGCCGCCAGCCATTTTGTTGAACTCAGGCACGATGAGGAAATTCTGCAAGTCGCCGTAAATCAGTCCGACGAGTTGAAAAAACAGCCCGTTGGCACCGGGAAAATAAACCGGCAGCACCGGCGCGCCGATGTGCGGACTCCAGGCGACATCGGTAACGCGACGCTCGCGCAAGCTGAATCGCGAGGCTCGACCGGGGGGAAAAACCGCGAACACCCTTCCCTGTCGGAGCCATTTGAAAACACCATGCCAAGCCGAGAGATTGATGCGCCGCTTGCCCCGCTTCTTGATTGGATCGACGATGAACTGAAATTGGCTCAGGCCGGGCAATCTCGCCAGTTTGTAGGCGGCCAAGCACTTGTAATCACGCCGCACCGAACAAACGACCGCGTTCAAGATGAATCCTTCGATGACACCGAATGGATGATTGGCGACGATGATGACTGGGCCCGTGGGTGAAACACGCGCCAATCCGCCGTCGTTGATCTCCACGCAAGCGCCGATGTGGCCGAGAAAATGCTCAGCGAGGTTATCCGGAATCCCGTTGGCGATTACCGGCGCGTACGTGGCGTTAAATTGGCTGAAGCCAGCCAACCGGTTAAGCCAACGGCGTAGCGCTTTGATCAACGGTTGCGGCAGCCTGCGGCTAGAAATCCCCACGCTCAGGTATTCCGGGAAATGGTCCATTTGAGATTCGACCAATGACAGGGAATGGCTAGAGCAAATCGCGGCGCGGTTTCCTGCCACGATCCTCAATCGAGCTGAATTTGCACGGAAGCCCACTCAGCCGATCTTGATCAGGTCGCTTTCAGTTACCTGCCGAAACGAGAAACGATAACCTTCGTACACGGCGATGGCGTAAAAAACTAAATCCATCGGATTGAAGCTCGCGCGCATCAGATTCGCGATAATCTCGCTGTCTAGTTTTTTGAGGATCTCGAAAAAGGGAACATGGTGCTGGCTGGAGATCAACCCAATCACCGTGAATAGATTGCCGGCGGCGCAGCCCGTGAGCGACCACGCGGCGCCGATGATGCCGAAGCTCCGATCGAGCCCTTTACCGAAGGTCTTAACCGCATATCCGACCAGATAACCGACACCCACCGCCATGAAACCGATTTGGTACCCAGTCGCGCGAGTGACCACCGTCCACGCTGCTGCGCCCAAAAGCGCGGCCGCACCTCCAGCGAGCACGGCCAGGGCCAGATTTTGCTCGGATTTAAGCCTTTGCAGCGCGGCTTGGAGGATCAGCGGATCAACGTTCCTTTGCGTCGGCATGCTCTGCTGCGTTTGCGATTCATCGGCCATAGCCGACCTCCTTCATTCAAAAACCGGTCGATTTCAAGAACCTCTTCGCTCGACCATGGGCGACGCCACCGCGAGATCCATAAATCTCGGCGCCATTTCCAGCCTATCTACCACATCGGCTCAATGAAAGTTCAAACCACGCTACCGGAGGAACATTGACCCGAGCACCACCCTGCACTAAAAACTCAGCAATCCTAGCGCGCAAAAAAACCTCAGAACCGTGACGGCGCTTCGGCATAGCGCAGCACCTTACCGCCCTTGGGTGCCCGCGTCGGCCCGTAGGGCGAGTTTTTCTCTATGTAGATGCACTCGCCAGCGCCGTAGGTTACGCCGCCGATTTCGATCTCCCCTTCGAGAACATAAAACATTTCGTGATACGGATGGCTGTGAACCGGAATATCGGTCTCCGGTCCCCAGTGACGAATCATGATCTCCGGACCCGTTTCGCCTTTGCTGACGTGCAGCCATTTCGTATGTCCTCGGCCGCTCTTGGCCAGCTCCACGTTCTTTTCGTTAACAGAATAAATCGCCATGGCATGCTCCCGAAATCTAGAGTGCGACCGTCGCCGCCAGCCCCTGGTTCTCACGATCGCCGCCATGATGTCAACGGTGGCGTCCGCGGCGCGAATTGAAGCGCCTAAAGTTTAATGATAGACGAAAAAAACTATGTCCAAGTATCGTGTGACCGTAGACACCGGTGGGACCTTTTCCGATTTTGTCTTTTTTAACGAAGACACCGGCGAAATAGCCATCACCAAGGTTCCATCGACGCCGAAAGAACCTTTTCAAGCCGTGCTGAACGGCGTTAAAGAACTGCTCGATCAAGGCGTGCCGGCCGGCGACGTTTCGTTTTTCTGCCACGGCACGACAGTCGGCACCAACGCGCTCCTCGAAGAAAAAGGCGCCAAGACCGGCCTGCTGGTCACGCAGGGCTTCCGCGGCATTTATGAAGTCATGGAGCAGACCCGCGGCTACGGCCCGGCTACCTACGATCTCTTCTTCGAAAAGCCGCGGCTGCTCGCGCCCCCTTACTACACCGAAGAGATCCCCGAGCGGGTCGACTTCAAAGGGAATGCGTTAAAACCCATTGACGTGGAAACATCGCGCGAAGCTGTCGGGAGACTCAAGCAAAAAGGAGTCGAGTCGGTAGCGGTGTGCTTTCTCTTTTCCTTTTTGAATCCCGCCCACGAGCTCAAGATCAAAGAAATCTTCGCCGAAGAGTTTCCCGAAGCGCGGCTGTCGCTGTCCTATGAAGTCCTGCCACAAATCCGCGAGTTTTATCGGCTCAGCACCACCGTGATCAATGCCTACATTCAGCCGGTCATGGCGAGTTATCTGGACCGGCTCGAAACCCGCATGCGCGAGCTGGGCATCACGACACCGAAACTTTACATCATGCAATCCAACGGCGGCGTCTCGACTTTCAGAGGCTCAGCGGAAAAACCGGTGGCCACCGTGCTCTCCGGCCCTGCCGGAGGCGTCATCGCTTCCATGGGCACCTGCGAGCGCGTCGGCATCAACAACATCATCACCTTCGATATGGGCGGCACCAGCTGCGATGTCGCCTTGATTCACCAGGGCAATCCCGTCATCACGACCCAGGGAAAGATCAGCTTGCGCCCGATCGCCCTGCCGATGCTCGACATTCACACGGTCAGCGCCGGCGGCGGCACCATCGCGCGAATTGACGTCGTGGGCGGCTTGCAAGTCGGCCCCGACAGCGCGGGCGCCGACCCGGGCCCGGTATCCTACGATCGCGGCGGTGAGAACATCACGATCACGGACGCCAACATCGTCACCGGAGTTTTGGACCCCAATCATTTCCTCGGCGGCAGGATGAAACTCAACCGGCCCAAAGCGGAAAAGCTGCTGCAAGAGAAGATCGCCGAGCCGCTGAAGCTCGCTATGCACGAAGCCGCCGACGGGATTTTGAAAATCATCAACGTCAAGATGGAAGAAGCGATCAAGGCGGTCTCCTCGGCGCGCGGCTACGATATCCGTGACTTCACCCTGGTCGCCTTCGGCGGCGGCGGTCCGATGCATGCCGGACGCATGGCCCTCGACCTCGGCATCCCGTCGGTTTTAATTCCGCTCACACCGGGCGTTCACTCCGCGCTCGGTTTATTAATGTCGGACGTGAAACACGACTACGTGCGCTCGAAGCTGGTCGGGCTCGACGACCTTGATCTCGGCGAGATCAACCAGATGTTTCAGCAACTGATCGATCAGGCCAAAAAAGACCTGCGAGGCGAAGGCTTCACCGACAATGAGATCAAGATCGAGCCCCATCTCGACCTGCGCTACGCCGGCCAGGGCTATGAATTGACTGTTCCGTGCATGATGCCGCCGCTCAACAAGGAAGATTTGAAAGTCATGCGCGGGCGCTTCGACACGCTGCACGAGCAAAACTCGGGGCATAAGGCCGAGACCGAGCCGGTGGAACTCGTCAGCCTGCGCCTGATTTCACTCGGCCTGGTGCCGCAGGCGAAACTCTCGCCGGGCAAAGTCACCGGGCGCAAAGTTGAAGCGGCAAAAACCGGTGAACGCAAGGTTTATTTTGGCAAAGAGCACGGCACGCTCACGACACAGATTTACAATCGCGACAGGTTCGAGCCGGGCCATACCATCAGCGGCCCGGCCATCGTCGAGCAGTTGGACACCACCACGGTGATCCACCCCGAGCAGGAAGCGACCGTGGACGAGTATCGCAATATCATCATAAAGGAGAAGGCATGAGACGACTAAGACAGGCGGGAGGCGGGAGGCATGAGGTACAAGGGAAGGCAACTTCCCGCGTTCTTTGCTACTCACGCCTCGTGCCTTCCGCCTCACGCCTCCAACGCTATGACCGTTGATCCCGTAACCTTACAAGTTATCCAGGCCCGTCTCGCCGGCATCGTCCAGGAGATGCAGAACTCGCTGTTCCGCACCGGATACTCGACGATCATCCGCGAGTCTCAGGACGCCAGCTGCGCGATCTTGAACCGCCAGGGCGAAGTGGTCGCCCAGCATGTCGTGTTGCCGCTGCACATGGGCGCATTCCCGGCCTGCGCCGCGGGCATTCTCAAAAACTACACGCCGGAAGAAGTGCACGAGGGCGACGCCTTCATCACCAATCACCCTTACCTCGGCGGCAGCCCGCACGCGCCGGATATGGCGGTGCTCTCGCCGATTTTTTATCAAGGGGAGTGGGTGGGCTTTGCAGCTAATTTGGCGCACAAAAGCGACATCGGCGGTCCGGTGCCGGGCAGCTGCTGGAGCCAGGCACGGGAAATCTATCAAGAAGGACTGCATGTGCCGCCGATCAAATATGTGCAGGCTTACAAAACCAGCAAAGACATCGAAGCCTTGCTCGGTTGCAACAGCCGCACGCCGGAATTGGTCGTTGGCGACCTGCGCGGCCAGGTCGGCGCGGCGCGTCTCGGTGAAAAACGTTTTCAGGAGATGATGGAGCGTTACGGCAAGGAGACTATTCTCGACTCCTTCGAGCAACTCTTTGCCCTGACCGAAGCTAAGGTCCGCGCGGAAATCGCTTCATGGCCCGACGGTGTCGGCGAGGGCGAACGGTTCGTCGATAGCGACGGCATCGAGCTCGACAAGCCCGTGCGGTTGCATGCGCGCATCGAGAAAAAAGGCGACCACCTTCTCTTCGACTTCACCGGCTCGGCGGACCAGACCAAGGGCCCGGCCAATATCCGTCCGACTATCGTGCGCGCCGCTTGCTGTTACCTGCTCACCTGCCTGGTCGACCCGGCCCTCGCCATCAACTATGGCCTAGCCAGGTGTATCAATATCAAAGTGCGCGAAGGCAGTGTGGTCAATCCGCGTTTCCCGGCGCCGGTGAATACTTACAATCCCACCGTCCACGCGCTGGTGGAATCGCTGCTCGAAGCATCGAGCCAGATCACGCCACACAAAAAAGTCGGCGACGGTTGCAGCAGCCGCTCGATCATCATCGGCGGGCGCAGCAACAAGACCGGCAAGGGCTACGTGCAATACGAAATTTTCGGCGGCGGTTCCGGCGGTCGGAGCGGCAAAGACGGCGTGTCGGGAACCAATGTGAATCAGTCCAACGCCAAGATCGCGCCCATCGAGATCATCGAGGCGGAGTTTTCCACCCGTGTCCGGCGCTTTGAACTAATCCCTGATTCCGGCGGTCCGGGCGAGTTCCGCGGCGGTTTGGGCTTCGTGCGGGAATACGAAGTGCTGGATAACGACGCGCGCTTTTCACTGCGCTCGACCAAGCATACGGTGGCGCCCAAAGGCATTGACGGCGGCATGGACGGCAAGACCGGCCTGTGCACGCTCAATCCCGGCACATCCGACGAGCGGGTGATCCCGTCGCGCTACTCCGACCACGTGCTTCACCCGGGCGAAGTGTTCAGTCTCGAAACTCCCGGCGGCGGCGGCCTCGGCGACCCGCGCCACCGCGATCCACTCAAAGTATTGAATGACGTGCGCAACGGCTACGTGACACCGAAGAAAGCGCGCGAGATTTTCGGTGTCGCCATCGATGGCGTCAACAGCGACTTTGTGCTCAATGAAGCGCAGACCCGCGCGCTGCGACAAGAGGCAACAGCCATTAGGCAATAGGCAACAGAAAATACCCAGCGCCGGTTCTCTTTATTTTCACTAATGCCTATTGCCTGATGCCTATTCCCTAACCCATGTCCGTCGATCCCATCACCCTCCAAGTTATCCAAGCGCGCCTGGCCGGCATCGTCCAGGAAATGCAAAACTCGCTGTTTCGCACCGGCTACTCGACGATTATTCGCGAGTCTCAGGATGCCAGTTGCGCGCTATTGAACACCAAGGGGGAAGTGGTGGCGCAGCATGTCGTGCTGCCGCTGCACATGGGCGCCTTCCCGGCCTGCGCCGAAGCAATTCTCAAGGCCTTTCCGCCCAGCCAAATTTGCCAGGGCGACGCTTTTATTATCAACCACCCCTACCTCGGCGGCAGCCCCCACGCGCCGGATATGGGCGTGCTCACGCCGATCTTCCATCGCGGCGATTGGGTCGGTTTCGCCGCCGACATGGCGCACAAGAGCGATATTGGCGGTACCGTGCCCGGCAGCGGCTCGGGCAACGCGCGGGAGATTTATCAAGAAGGCCTGCACCTGCCGCCGGTCAAATACATGTCACGGCTAAAGCCTGTCAAAGAAATCGAAGCGCTGATCGCCGCCAACAGCCGGACCTCCGCGCTGGTCATCGGTGACCTGCGCGGCCAAGTGGGCGCCGCCCGTGTTGGCGAGCGGCGCATGGCTGAGCTGATGGAGCGCTACGGCAAGACCACCGTGCTCGACTGCACCGAACTCTTGTCGGACTACACCGAAAACCGCGTGCGCCAGGCCATCTCCTGCTGGCCCGACGGCGAATCCGAGGGCGAGACTTTCGTCGACCACGACGGCATCGATCTCACCCAACCGATTCACGTTCATGTCAAAGTGATCAAACGCGGCGACCGTATCCATTTTGACTTTAACGCCAGCAGCGACCAAACCCAGGGACCGGCGAATATCCGCCCGCCGCTGGTGCGCGCAGCCTGTGTCTACTGTCTGGTTGCGCTGGTGGACCGGTTTCTACCGATCAATCAGGGCTTGGCCCGCGTCATCGACGCCAGCTTTCGCCAGGGCAGCGTCGTCGACCCCCGCTTCCCGGCCGCGGTGAATACTTACATGCCGACGGCGCTCGCCGTCGCGGAAGCGGTTTTAAGAGCGCTGGCGCCCTTCGTGCCGGACAAGCGAATCGCTGGCGGCTCAGGCAGCGCGGCATTGGTGCTGGGTGGCCGCGACAACCAAAATGACCGCGCCTTCGTGCACTATGAAATTTTCAGCGGCGGTACCGGCGCCCGTTCAGGCAAAGACGGCGTCTCGGCCACCGCATTTCATTTGAGCAATTGTAAAACCGCACCCATCGAAATCATCGAGTCAGAGTTTCCAACTCGGGTCGAACGTTTTGAAATGATTGCGGATTCCGGCGGCGCGGGCGAGTGGCGTGGCGGCCTCGGTTTCGTCCGAGACTATCGCATTCTTGGCGACGACGTGCGCTTTTCCATGCGCACCGACAAGCATGCCGTCGAACCCTTCGGCACCGACCAAGGCCTTCCGGGACGCACCGGTGCCTGCTTGGTGAATCCCGCTGCCGGCGCAGAAAAGCGTCTTCCCTCGCGTTTCGGCGATCACCGGCTGCAACGAAGCGATATCGTCAGAGTCGAACGTCCCGGCGGCGGCGGCCTTGGCAACCCGCGCCGACGGCCCACCGAAAAAGTGGTCGAAGACGTGCGCCAGGGGTACGTTTCCACCGAGCGGGCTGAATCCGATTATGGCGTAAAGCTTCGGCTCGCCGACGGCAAACCCGTCGTGGACGAGGCCGCCACTGTCATTTTGAGAGGAAAAAATTAAAAAACCGTTGGCATTGACTTGTTCCCTCTGCTATACAGGTAGAAAAATTTTTCACCCCTGAAGGAGGGAAGAAATGGCAGCAGCAAAAAAGAAACGCAAACCAAATGCGGCTTTCATGAAACCGGTTCAACCGGACGCCGCTCTCAGCGCCGTGGTCGGCAACAAACCGATCCCGCGCACGGAACTGACCAAGAAACTGTGGGGCTACATTAAAAAGAATGGGCTCCAGGACAAAAAGAAGAAGACCAACATCAACGCCGACGACAAGCTCAAGGCGGTATTCGGCGGCAAAAAGACCGTGACCATGTTCGAGATGACCAAACTGGTCAGCAAGCATGTGAAGTAATACCCTTAACGCGAAAAAGCATTTTCAGGGCCAAGGGCATCGCCATAGCGGGTGCTCTTGGCCTTTGTGTTTCGAGCTCGAAACAATTCCTGCTCTCTTGCCGCCGTCGAAAAGGGATTCATTGCTTGTGTCGAAATTACCGCAATGTGCTAGAGCTGAGCAAAAGAGCCGACGAGGACGAAACGGCCATGAGCGAATTCGCCTACAGAAATTTTCGCCAGGAAGAGATGGAGTTTCAATACAATCCGCGCGTCTCGGTGCCGGAGTATCCTGAGCTCGCGAAAATCCGGGCCGCGCAAGCGCGCAAGGTGCGCGAGACCGCCAGGTCGTGGCTGAACGTTGCCTACGGCGCTTCGCCGCGCGAAATTCTGGACATCTACGCCGCGGACAAACCCGGCGGGCCGGTGTTGGTTTACATCCACGGCGGCTACTGGCGCAGCGGCAGCAAAGAGGACAACTGCAATTTCGTGCCGACTTTCACCCGGCGCGGCGCCTCCGTCGTCCTCGTCGAATACGATCTCTGTCCCAAGGTCACCGTCAGCGACATCGTCCGGCAAACCCGCTCGGCAATCGGTTGGACTTACAAAAACATCTTGCGCTACGGCGGCGATCCATCGAAACTGTTTGTTTCGGGCCACTCCGCCGGCGGCCATTTGACCGCGATGGCGCTGGCCCATGATTGGCCCGGCGACGGGCTGCCCGCCGATATGATCAAGGGCGCGACGGCGACTTCGGGAGTTTACGATCTCGACATGGTGATGCGGATCAGCGTGCAGGAGCAAGTGCGAATGACACCCGAGCTCGCCAGGGAAAACAGCCCGCTGCTTCACCCGCCGCGGGTTCGATGCCCGCTCGTCGTCGCCGTCGGCGCCGCCGAGCCCAAGGGCTGGCAAGAGATTTCACGAGACTACTACGAGTACTGCAAAGCCACCGGCATGAGCGTCGATTATCTCGTCGAGCCCGAAGCCAATCATTACACCATGTCGGAGCATTTGCTCGACGACACGCGCCCGTTAACCCGCGCGATGATCCAACAAATGGGAATTTAAGCCGGCAACAATTCGAGTTAGCGAACGGGAGCGCCGCTTATGAAATTCAAACAATTTGAACACTTTGAACGGCTTGAACTATTTGAACGACGCCAACGTAGAAACATCGAAACATGCCGAATGTAAAACTACCCACGGGCGCCAATCTCTACTATGAATCGCACGGCGCCGGCGAGCCGCTGGTGCTGATCCCTTCAACCGCCTTTTCCGGCGAAGTATGGAAACCCTACCAAGTTCCCGGATTGTCTAAGTCACTCAATGTTATCATTCACGACCCGCGCGGAACTGGCCGCTCGACCGCAAGCCAACAGGTTTACACGATCAACCAGATGGCCAACGACGTGGTCGCGCTGTTGGATCATCTGAAAATTCCGTCGGCTCATCTGCTCGGCCATTCCATGGGTGGGCGTATCGCCCTGGAGATGGCGCTCAATTTTCCGGGCAGGGTCAAAAGCCTGATCATGGCGGCCAGCGGCTCCGGCCAGGCGGCGCGTCCGGGACCGGATTGTATTCCCGGTCTGCCCCACTGGCTGGTGATTCGATTGGTTGAAAAGGGTTTCGAGAAAGCGCTGCGTGAAGAATTTTGCGATACCAGCGCTTTTTTCACGAAAGAATACCGCGACAAACATCCCGACAAAATCGAGGAGTTTTTTCAGCTCGCCTGGGCCACCCACTCGAAACTGCCGGAGTATATCCATTTGATCATCGCCCGTCATAATTGGGAAGCTACCCATCGTCTCAGCGACGTGCGCTGTCCGACGCTGGTTCTGATTGGCGACAACGACTCGGCCCGGAGCAATCATTTTGCGCAGGCCGAGACTTTGAAGAACCGCATTGCCAACGCCGAGCTCAAAGTGCTCAATGGCCAGTCCCACGGCTTTTTCTGGCAAGCGCCAGAAGAAACCAATCGAGCGATACTCGATTGGATCAAGAAGCACAGCGGCAATTAATTTCATGCCCACGGCTGCATTGCCCACCGGCGTCGAGCTTTATTATGAGGTTCACGGCAGCGGCGAGCCCCTGCTGTTTTTCCCCTCCACCGCTTTTTCCGCGGGCGTTTGGAAACCCTATCAAGTCCCGGCGCTGGCGCAGTCCCTGCAACTGATCCTCCATGACCCGCGCGGTTGCCCGCGCAGTAGAGTCTCACAGCAGGTCTATACGATCGAACAAATGGCCAGCGATGCGGCCGCGCTGCTCGATCATTTAGATATTCCGGCAGCCCATCTGATCGGCCACTCGATGGGCGGGCGCGTGGCGCTGACGATGGCGCTCAATTTTCCCGGCAGAGTGAAGAGTCTGATCATGGCCGCCGGCGGGTCCGGTCTGGTGCCGCGCCCCGGGCCCGATTGCGTCCCCGGCCTGCCCCTTTGGCTGGTGCTCGGTCTGGTCGAAAAAGGCTACGAGAAATGTCTCCGCGATGAGTACTGCGACTCGGAGGTTTTTTTCACCCGCAATTTCCGCGCGCGCCATCCGGAGCGCGTCGAGGAATTTTTCCGCGTCGCTCGCGCCACCCACGCCGGGTTAAGCGAGTACCTCCAGCTCAGCATCGCGCGCCACAACTGGGAAGCCACCCACCGACTCGGCGACGTGCATTGCCCCACACTGGTACTGATCGGCAACCACGACCGCGCCCGCAGCGACCACTTGGTTCAGGCGCAAGCACTGACCGAAAGAATCCCCGGCGCTGAATTGCAAGTGCTCGACGGCCAATCCCACGGCTTTTTCTGGCAGGCCCCCGAGGAAACCAACCAAGTCATTCTCGACTGGGTGATGCGCCACGCCGCGCAGTAAATCGACCGCCGCCAATCAGTGTGGCGGTGGAGCCGGCCCCAGAACAAATCACAGAAGGCTTGTATTCGGCGCTAGCCGAAACTACCCGAAGTGGACAGGAACCACGCTCTAGGCTAGAAGGGTTGTCGGGAGAAACGAACCATGCCTTACTGCTACCCACCGGATCCCAACACGCGCAAGCCGCAATCGTCGCCGCCCCCGAACGCTTGCGACAGCCACTTTCATGTCTTCGGCCCGCCGGAGCAATTTCCTTTTGTCGCTACGCACGAGTATACCCCGCCGGCCGCGCCGCTGGAGCATTATTTAAAAATGCTTGCGGTCATCGGCATCGAGCGCGCGGTAGTCGTGCAACCGAGCGTCCACGGCCTGGACAATTCGGCAACGCTCGATGCTGTCAAGAACTCCCAGGGCAGGTTCCGCGGCGTCGGCCGCATCGACGACAAGACCACGAAGGATGAAATCAGGCGCCTGCATGATGCCGGCATCCGCGGCGTGCGCTTCAACTTGCTCGATCGGCCGCGCGGCAACGTCAAGCTCGACGTGCTCGACCGCTGTGTCGACAACGTCGCCGAACTCGGCTGGTCCATCGACCTGCACATCGACATGAAGAACTTGATCGCCCAGGAAAAGCGCATTCGCGCCATGCCCGTGCCCGTAGTCATCGATCATATCGCTCGGGTGAAGCCCGCCGGGGGGTTGGACCAGCCGGGGTTTCAACTACTGCTCGATCTGATGAAACTCAAGCATGTCTGGGTCAAGGTCAGCGGCGCGGATAAGATTTGCCAGACCCTGGTGCACTCTTACTATGGCCTTCCCTTCGTCGAAGTGATTCCCTACGCCCAGGCGGTGATTGCAGCCGCGCCGGAGCGGATTATCTGGGGCACCGACTGGCCGCACTCGAATAATTTCGTGCCCGGCCATACACCCAACGACGGCGATCTTGTCGATCTGCTGGCGGCCTTCGCGCCGGACGCGGCGACTAGAAAGAAGATATTGGTCGACAATCCCGCGGCATTGTACGGTTTCGAGCAATTCTAGTTTTCCGCACTAAACGGTACCGCTACGGTGCATGCGGAGCTGGCAATCAAACCGGCCCGATAGTTTGGCCAGGTACGGGATCCTATACTTCTTCCCTTGAAGGGGGAGAGTGAGAGTGAAGGAGCCACCATGATCATCGACTGGCATGCCCATGTTTATCCGCCCGAACTGGCCAAAGAGCGCCGCTGGGGCGGCACAACGCCGTTGACCATAGAAAATCTGCTCGAAGCCCATGAGAACGCGGGTATCGATCGCTGCGTGGTCAGCAACACGATTCATTACTTAAAGGACAAAACCAACGACGAGTCGCTGGCGTTTCTGCGCCGCTGGAACGAGTACGGCGCCGAGATCCAGCAAAAATATAAAGATCGAATTATTGTTTTCACCAGCACCCTGCCCTGCGGCGGTGCGTCGTTTGTCAAGGAAATGGAACGGGCCATCGTCGAATACGGTTTGCGCGGCGTGCTCATCAACTCGAGTCATCAGCATGCTTACCCCGACGACGACGAGGCAAAGCCGTTTTTCGACGCGGTCGCGAGCCTCGGCATCCCGCTCATGATGCACGCCCCTTCGGTGGGTTACGGCGAAGAGCGCATGCGCGACTACCGCCTGGCTTCAAGCGTCGGCCGGCCCTTCGACGAGTGCCTGAGCATCGCCCGCCTGATCGTGCGCGGCGTTTTCGAGCGCCACCCCGGGATCACATTCGTCGGCTGCCATCTCGGCGGCGGCATCTGCGACGTCATCGGCCGGATGGATTACGCCTACGAGCTCGGCGACCTGGCTTCCGGGTTGGGGGCCTATGAGCCGATGTTGATCACCAAGCGTCCGAGCGATTATCTCAAGACTCTTTTCATGGACACGGTCGCCTATCATCCGCCGGCCATCATGTGCGCCTATCAGACCGTAGGCGCCAAGCATTTGCTGTTCGGCAGCGACGCGCCGCCGCTCCTGCCGCTCTTGCCGCGGGCAAAAAAAATCATCGAAGAGCTGCCAATCACGGAAGCGGAGCGCCAAGACATTTTCGGCGCCAACGCGCTGAAGCTGCTGCAAGGGTCATGACCCGTGGGTTGGCAAGTTGCGCGCATTCCGGCGACGTGGCATAAGCAATTTAATGCTCCGGAAAGGAAGTTTTTATGCCGCCGTTATCCTATGATGATCTCATCGAACCGACGATCGTAAAACAAGTTTCGAAAAGCGTTGCCTATTGCCGCTGCACGCGCAGTAAGAATCTGCCGTTCTGCGACGGATCGCACGCGGTGACAAACGTACAGCCGTTTGTTCTTGAGCTCGAGCAACCGGAAACCATCGCCATCTGCCGCTGCTGGAAGTCAAAAGAACACCCCTTTTGTGACGGCACCCATGGCCGTTTGGTCAAACCCAAGGAAAGACCGCCGCGAAATCACGGATAACTAAAGTTATTGTTTGACGTTTTGAACGATTGGAACTGCTTGAACGATTTGGACGCGTTTTAATTTAAAGGAGGTTTACCATGGTCGAGATGAAAAACCCTATTAAGGAGGCCGACGCCAATCCGGGCGTCAATCACCTCAGTCTGTGGAGAACCGATCTGGCGTATTATTGGGTGATCAATTGCGAAGGCCGGCTCCAGGACGACATGCACTACCACGATAACGACGATCATATCTTCATGCTGCTCGAAGGCGAGTGCACTATTCGCACGCCGCACAAAGAGTTTGTCCTGAAGCAGTTCGACACCGTGTTGCTGCAATCCGGCGAGCCCTACCAGCTATGCAACACCGGCAGCGGGAGAATGCTGTTGCTCGGCGCCGGCAATTCGGGAGTCGACGGCAAGCCCAGAACCCGCGTGCCGAAAATTCCCAGTCACGTGCCGGTCACAGATCCGATTCTTGCGTGATGTTGGCGTAATCGGCGGCGTGGCGGGCAATCTCAGCGTGATACCTACGATTGATGATTAGCAGCCCCGCCGCGGCGACGATGCAAACTGCACCGCACAGGGCGAAGGTCCATTCGATGCCGATACCTGCCGCAGCGGTGCCGATGATCACGCTGCCCAGCGACCACAGCCCGCGGTCCATAAAAAACAGGCTCAGCACCCGCCCCAGCAAATTCGACGGCGTCGCGGTTTGAATTGCCGTGTTGGCCAAGGCGCGCCCGGAGATTTGCGAAAACCCGATCATCGCCAGGAAAAAAAACGACAAGAAAAAATAGTGGGAAAAAGCGAACAAAGTCAGAAATAACGCGAAGCCCATGGCGCTGTAGCAAACCGGCCGGACCCCGACATGGAGTTTCTTTAACGAGGCGAGCGTGAGCGCTGCCACGGTGGCGCCGAGTCCCGGCGCGGACATGAGCACACCGAAGCCGGACGCCCCGACGTGCAATACATTGGTGGCAAAGATCGGTACAAAGCGATTGTAGGGCGCGCAGAAGGTGGCGATGACGTAAGATAACCCGACGATGGAAAGCAGGCGCCGGTTGCCGAGCAAATAATTAAATCCTTCCTTGACGTCGACCCAGAGACTCGGCTCATCGGCGCGCTTTTCCCAGGGCGGAAGCTCCATCAAGTAAAGATTAAACAGCAAAAACACGAAGCTGATCGCGTTCACCAGAAAACAACCGGCGATGCCGATGTAGGCGATGATGATGCCGCCCGCGGATGGTCCAAGAATCTTGGAGAAATTGAAAACCGAAGACTGCAGGCCGATGGCGTTGAGCAATTCCTCTTTGGGCACCAAGCTGTTGACCAGCGACTGGCGCGCCGTTTGATTGATCGTGTTGACAACGCCAAGAAAGAACGCTAGCGCAGCGATGTGCCAGAGTTGAATCACGTCAAACTGCACCGCCAGCCAGTATACGATGGCTTGGGTCATCGCTGCCGACTGAGTGATCATCAAGACGCGTCGGCGGTCAAATCGGTCCGCGATGGCGCCGCCCAGGGCGCCGACCAACAACCGGGGCATCGTATCGAAAAAAGCCACCACGCCGATCGCCACCGGCGATTTAGAAATATGCCAGACCAGCCAGCTTTGGGCGACGTTTTGCATGAAATCGCCCGAGCTGGAGATCAGCGCACCTTCCAGCAGGAGACGGAAGTTACGATGCCTGAGAGAGCGCAGGGTTCTAAGATTCCGTAGACTTGGCATGTTTGACCTAAGTTGCTTGTGATCGCTATTCTTACGCGACCGCGCCGGGTTTGCAAAGCCACGGCAACTCCGAGCTTGACGCGAATTGTATCGCGGTGCGGCGCAGCCTATGATGGCTGCAGATTCAGCCGCGTCAATTGCGCTCGAATAGAACTTACGCCGGAGGCAGGCAATGTTCCAAATGCCGATCGTCGACTTGCTCGCGCGCGGGCGCGAGCTTGCTGAAACTGGCAGACGCGTGAGCGTCCTCTGGCAGCACGCCGACACATTGGTGTTTCTCGCCCGCGGGCGCGAGTACCGGAGCGAATTTCACATCAATCCGAGCGACGAAACCATGCAGATAATCAAAGGCGAGATGCGCCTGCACTACCGCACGCCGGAAGGCAAAGAGGAGGTGGCGGTGATCCCGCAAGGCGCGATCATCTATACACCCGCCGGGACGCCGCACTCGCCGCGCTTCCCGCCGGACGCCTTCGCGCTCATCTCCGAGCGCAAGCGGCGAGCCGGTGAGATTGACCGTTTTCACTGGTACTGTGCGAAGTGCGATGCGCTTCTTCACGAAGAAAGTTTCGTCGTGGAAGACTACGCCCTGGACCCGGTCTCGAAAGCGTACCAGCGCTTCTTCAGCAGCGAAGAGTTTCGTACCTGCAAGCAATGCGGCGCAGTCATGCCAGGCCCGGATTCGCTCTAAGCGTGATAAGGGATCGTATGGGTGATTCGGCTGTGGGTGAGAAAAGCGATCCCAATCTTGAAGGTTTGAACGAATCGCCCGAGGTTTGAACGTCGTGAACGGAGCGCCACGGTTGAACGGTTTGAACTTTTTGAACGCTTGACCGGGACTCAGATGTTTAACTCTTTCGACCGATCATAAGCATGCCGCCCGCCGGAGGCCGCCCCCGGAGGAAAAATCTTATTGATCGCGCCGAGATCTTCCGGCGTGAGCGAAATATCGGCCGCCGCCGCATTGGCTTCCAGGTTGGCGATCTTGTAGGTCCCGGGAATCGGCACGAAGAAATCGCCCTGATGGAGAATCCAGGCCAGTGCCAGTTGCGCGACGGAACAGTTTTTCGCACCGGCGATTTGTTCCAGCTCTTTGAGCAGATTGACGTTACGTTGAAAGTTCTGCTCATGAAAGCGCGGCCCGCGCCGCTTGGCTTCCTTCTCGCCCAAGTCCGAAAACTCTTTCCATCTGCCGCTTAGGAATCCTCGCCCCAAGGCGTAGTAAGCGACGTAGCCAATGCCGAGCTCGCGGCAGACCGGAATCGTGTTGGCCTCATAATCGCGTGTCCAGAGCGAATATTCGCTCTGCACCGCTGTGATCGGATGGACCGCGTTGGCGCGCCGCAGGGTTTGCGGCCCCGCTTCGCTCAAACCGAGATGGCGCACTTTGCCCTGGGCGACGAGTTTCGCCATGGCGCCAACGGTCTCTTCGATCGGCACTTTGGGATCGACGCGGTGCAAGTAGTAAAGATCGATGTAATCGGTTTCGAGCCGATTAAGCGATTGGTCGCAGGCCCGCGCGACGTATTCCGGCTTGCCTTCCACTTCGCGACCCTCGGCCCACGGCTGTCCGCGCAGGTTGCCGAATTTGGTCGTGAGCACGACTTCGCCGCGCTTGCCCTTGAGCGCCTTGGCGAGAATCTCCTCGTTGTTACCGTTGTTATGATCCGCCGTATCGATGAAGTTCATTCCTATGCCGATGGCGCGGTGCAAAACGGCAATAGCCTGTTTCTCATCCGCACCGCTGAGCTTGCCCTGAAACGGCGGGCAGCCGTAGCCGATGGCGGAAACTTTCAAACGCTCTTTGCCGAGAAAACGGTATTGCATAGAAAGATTACTGTTAGCGCCGATGGAGAGAGATCGAGGGCGACGCCGGTCGCCCCTGCATTATTGGTGATCTTTGCGTTCTTTGCGGTTAGTTCTTCTTGGTTTCTTACTTCAGCAAGTAGCCGAATTGCTCCCGCGCCTTGCGCACGATCTCCTGGCTCGGCGCGTTCACCCGGGGGAATTTGTCGCGCCATTCGAAGGGCCGGGTCGCGTCGATGACCATACGTGAATTGGTGAAGTCGCGGACCTTGCGCTGCTCGGGCGTGAGCCGCGGGTCGGCCGGCGTGCTGCGCATGCGTCGCAGGATGTCCACAGAAGTCGCCGGATCGTAGCGCGACAGCATGGCCCACATCAGCTGATCCAGATTGGACACGTCGATGTCGTCGTCGACGACGATCACCATTTTGCAGCCGTACACGCTCGCGCCGCAGCTCGCCGCCAGCACTCCGACTTGCTTGGCGTGCCCCGCATAGCGTTGCTTTATGGCGAGCGCGATCAGCATGCGCGAGGCGCCGATCTCGTGCGACCACACCTGCGTCACTTCGGGCACGCCGGCGGCATAGAGTTGCTGTTTGAGCATGGCCGAGCGCATGATCGCGCGATAGCGCGCCATTTCGTCCGAGCCGCCGCCGATGGGCGGCACCCCGAGAATGATCGGATCATTGCGATGATAGATCGCTTCGATCTCCAGCACCGGCTGGGCGCTCTCGTCCGAGGCGTAGTATCCGGTCCACTCGCCGAACGGCCCTTCGAATTTGCGGTTGTCGTTGTTCAAAAAACCCTCGAAGACGATCTCCGAGTTGGCCGGAAACGGCAGACCGGTGATTTTCCCGCGCACGCATTCAACCGGCTTGCGGCGCATGCCGCCGACGATGTCGTACTCGCACAGTCCGTAGGGTTGCTCCGTTCCAGCCATGAAGAAAAACAGCGGATCGCCGCCGATGACGAGAGCCAGCGGCATCTTCTCGCCGCGTTTGAAATATTTTTCCCGGTGCATGTAGCCATGCTTGCCGGGCACCATCAGCAGGCTGACGCTCTTCTGATCCTGGACCATGGCGCGATAGCAGCCGGCGTTGACCCATTTTTCGTCCGGGTCCATGGTGACGGAAAAACAGCCGGTGCCGATATAGCGCCCGCCGTCGTTGACATGCCAGACCGGCGTAGGGAATTTCATGATATCGACATCGCCGCCCGTGCGAGCGTTTTCGAATACCGGCCCGTCCTCGACGATCACCGGCGGAATAGGTTTCGGATCTTTCTGGTAGTGGGCGAAATAGGCGTCGCTCAATTCCTGCTTGGTCAACCCTTGAGGAAAACCGAGCGTCATCGCGCGCCGCTTGCCGGCAAAACAATTGATCAATAAGCGATACCCCTTCGGGCAACCCGGCACTTCGTCAAAGATCACCGCCGGGCCTTCGTCGGGCGGCACGACGACGTCGGTCGCCAAGCCGATCTCCTCCTGCCAGGAGGCGCCGAGAACGGTTTTGAGCTCGCCGAGCTTTTCGGCTTCGCGCATCCATTCGCGCAGGTCGGTAAAAGCAATGTACGGTTGAATCTTTGCGCTGTCGAACATTTTCGCTCCTTCTTTCTCTCTTCGATGGCGCTACCCTAGCACAAACTAGGACCGCAGGAAAATTCGCTATGGCGGCGTAGCCGCGAATTAAAGACCAACCTTTACTTTGACGCGAAGTGGAAGCGGTTCACTCCTGCTTATGTAGACGGCCGATTCGAACCGACACTGAATTAACCGGCCGAGCGCGGCGATGAGCCATCGCGTGATCGGACATGCGACATTTGCGGGTTGATTCGCTCGGGGGCTTCAGTAGAATGAGTGAAGGTTGAAAAGGGCCAACGAATTGCCAGCCATAACGCGCTAAAAAGTGAGGAGCAGACCATGATCGTCGATGCCGATGCCCATGTCGTGGAAACTGAGCACACCTGGGATTTTTTGGATGCGGCCGAAAAAAAATTTCGTCCGCAACTCTTCAGCTCCACCGACAACCCCAACATGCAGTACTGGTTCGTCGAAGGAAAGTCTATCGGCTTTCGCCCGCCGACGCTGACCGAGCAGGAGCTCATCGCCCTGTCCAAGGAAACCGGACGGGAACTGAAGACTGCCCCCGAGGCGCGTGAACTGCGTGATGTCGAGCTTCGTTTAAAGCACATGGATAAGCTTGGCATCGACGTGCAGATTTTGTTCAACACCATGTGGATCGCCCGCGTCGCCGACAAAGCCGAAGCAGAGATCGCGTTGTGCAAATCGTGGAACCGCTGGATGGCCGAAGTCTGGAAGCAAGGCAACCATCGCCTGCGCTGGTCCTGCGTCGTGCCAGCGATGACCTTGAGCGAGGCGCTTGACCAGATGCGCTACGCCAGGAAAAACGGTGCGGTAGCCGTGAGCCTGCGTCCCTTCGAGGACGACAAACATCTGGTCGATCCGTACTTCTACCCGATTTATGAAGAAGCGACGCGACTCGATATGGCCGTCGCCGTGCACATCGCCAACGGTAGCCCGCAGCTCCTGGATCAGTTCAAACCGCGCTACGATAAGATGGGTGGCTTCGCCCAGTTTCGCATTCCGACAGTTATCACTTGTTTGTCGCTGATGATGAGCGAAGTGCCCAAGACTTTCCCGAAATTGCGCTGGGCATTTGTCGAAGCCTCGGCACAATGGGTTCCCTGGGTCGTCAAAGAAGCAACCCGCCGCACCGGCGCCAAAGGCTATCCCAAGCTACCGTTCAAGGAATTCAACATCTATGTGACAACGGAAACCAATGACGATTTCGACTACGTGCTGCGCTATGCCGGCGAAGATAACGTCGTTATCGGCACCGACTACGGCCACACCGATGCGTCGAGTGAAGTCGACGCGATCGATATTTTCCGCGCCAATGATTTGGTCGTCGATCCGGTCAAGAAAAAAATTCTCGACGACAACCCGCGCCGGTTGTACGGGCTATAGGCGACTTGGTTAGACAGAGTAGAGCGTGGGGCAGCTTCTCAAATCGGCAGCCGCCCCACGCTTTTTCCAGCCGTGCAACCCGATTCCGCGCCTATTCAATTGTCCGAAGTACGATGTCGTTTCACGATGCTCGTTTCAGCGTGCTCATCCAAGAACTTCTCACATTTCAACGAATTGGCTTCTCCCCTGTTTTTTCCGCACATCAAGATTCCCCCTCTGTTTAAGTCGTCGGAGAAATCGATTCAATCTGAGCGTGTTTGGAAACCCAGCGGTAGGGACAAAATCCGTGCGGACCGGAACGCTCCGGTTCCGGTGGCGGATATTTTCGTTGTTATTACCTTTAACTTAAGCCTATAATTCAGCCATCGGATGGACGGCCTTTGGAGAGACGTCTGTCCTGCGGTGTCCAACAATAATCCAATGAGGAGACCTGTATGGCTGTCATCAAGAAGATTTTGGCACCAACGGACTTGTCCGAGGTTTCGGCCAGCGGAATAAAGTACGCCTGTAATCTGGCTAAAGATGTCGGTGCAGAAGTAATCATCGTCAATGCCATCAAAGTGGAGGAGCTCATGTCCGTGTTCCGACAATTACAAGACAGCCCCTCTGCTCAATGGGATCAAGCGAATGCGCTAGAAGAACGGCTCGTGGATCGCCACAGACAGCTGCTTGAAGAGTTTGTGAAACGCCAGGTTCCTGAGGTTGGGTCGGGTTTAAACGTACGCAAAATTGTCGAAGTCGGCGAGCCCTATTCGACCCTTGTCGATCGGGCAAAGAAAGAAAAAGTCGATCTGATCGTGATGTCCACCCATGGACGCAGCGGAATACCCCGGATGATGCTGGGTAGCGTGACGGAAAGAGTTCTCCGAAGTTCGCCTTGTCCTGTATTAGCAATTCCTTTGCCTCAGGAGAACTGAACTACCCTCGGCTCCAAGCCGGGGGGTTCCGAATTTGTCGACTGGAAGTCGACTTCTGTTTCCGTCATTGTGGCGCATGCCGGAATCCATGGGGTTTTTTGTTTTCGGACCGAGAGGGAACCTGGATGCCGGCGTTTGCCGGCATGGCTAACTTTCACTTTGCCGGAAAGCGAGGGATCTCAACCATCCCCGAAAGGGTTATTAAAAGCAAGCGTGTCCGTCATTAACGTTCGCTTATGATAAGAAGTGGAGTTGATGCAACCGAGAGGATCTCGAAGGTAGAAACTTCCGGCTCTGCTGCCATGATGACATCATTGACACCGTCAGATACTCAACGAGGGCAAAGCTGAAGGAGCCGGTCGTACCATGGCCAAAGATCTCCGTAGTTTCATCGCTGAATTAGAAGCCCGGCATCCCGAAGAAATCGCCCGCGTCGCAAAGTCGATTTCGCCGCGCTACGAGATCACCGCGCTGCTCACTCAACTGGAAAAGATCAAACGGTTTCCTCTGCTCTACTGCGAGAAGGTCGAAGGCAGCGACGCGCCGGTGGTGATCAATGCTCAGTCAAGCCGCAAACTGATGGCGCTCGCGCTGGAATGTAAAGCGGAGGCGCTGGCCGCGAATTTCACCGAGCGCCAGGGCAGGCCGATCGCGCCCGTCGAGGTCAGTGACGCCCCGGTGCAAGAAGTGATCAAAAACGGCGATGAAGTAGATTTGACGAAAGTCCCGCTGCTCACCCACTACGATGTCAACGCCGCTCCCTACGTCACCGCCGGCATCGTTGTCGCGGCCGACCCCGACACCGGCGTGCGCAACACCAGCTACAATCGCTTGATGATGGCGGGCAAGCGCGAGCTGCGCATCTTCATGGCCATTGGCCGCCATCTCTGGACGCTGCACAACAAGTTGGAACGGCGCAATGAGGCTTTGCCGATCGCCATTGTCGTCGGCGTTCATCCATTGTTCTCTCTCGGTGCTCAAGCGTTCACCCCCTCGACCGAAGACGAATATGCGGTGATCGGCGGCATGATGGGAGAAGCGCTGCGCGTCGTCAAAGCGAAGACCCTGCCGATCTTGGTTCCCGCCGACGCGGAGATGGTGCTCGAAGGAAAAATCTTGCCCAACTTGCGCCGGGAAGAAGGTCCCTTCGGCGAATTTACCGGCCACGCCGTCTCCAAGGACGATCGCCAGGTCATTGAAGTGACGGCAATAACCCATCGCGAAAGTTATATTTTCCAGGACGTCCACGCCGGCTATACCGAGCATAAACTGATGGGCGCTGTGCCGCGCGAAGCGGCGCTGATCAAAGCCGTGCGCCAGACGGTACCGACGGTGCGAAACGTTTGCATGCCGGTCTCCGGCAACTGCCGCTTTCACGCTTACATTTCGATTGCCAAGCGCACACCGGGACAAGCCAAGAACGCCATCTGCGCCGCCTTCGCCGCCGACATGCTGCTCAAGCATGTGGTCATCGTCGATGACGACATCGACGTCTTCGACGAAGAGCAAGTCTTATGGGCGGTGTCGAACCGTTTTCAAGCCGATCGCGGTCTGATAGTGATTGCCAATGCTCAGGGTAGCGAGCTCGATCCGTCGGCGGGCCCCGGCGGCGTCAACGCCAAGATGGGGTTGGACGCGACCAAACCGCTCACCGGCTTTGCACCGGAACTCAGAGTGCCCGTAGAAGTGATGAAGAAGATTCGCTTGGAAGATTTTCTGCCAAAATTTGCCAAGTAGCAGCAGATCTAACGCTGCACAGTTCGATCCAAGTCAATCAAACCCATCGTATTGATCAGGATTTCCCTCGCCACACGTCATCGCGGGAGACCGGGCCGGGGTGACGGAGAGTCCGAGCCCGGACCCTCACCCCTTCCCACTGCCGCTTTGCAGGAAAAGGAGAAGAGGCCCGGCTCTTCCGCAACTTCATCGATCGTATTCCGAATCACGCGGTTCACTCCAACGAGAACGACATCCCAACCTGATGCTCCAGCGCCCAACGGCACGCCCACGCTGCCGCCGTGCTGTCCCACAACGACATGCCCACTGATTCGAACACAATTGTCTCCGACTCATTGCGCCGCGCGGTAACTTTTCCTAGCAGTACCTCCCCTAGCTCCGCGGCGATGTCATCGCCGGACCATGAGCCCTCGGCGATCATCGCGGCATAGGGTTGGCGCGGCGCCTCGCCGCCGAGAACTTCTTCCTTCCAAGAAACGATGACACGCGAATTCTTGACCGTCTCGGCGGGCAATTGCCCGCTGGTGATTGAAATCACCAACGCGCCGGACTCGATCCAGTCGGGTTCGATGATCGTCGAACGACAACTGGTCGCCAGACTGACAATCGGCGCATGCTCCACCGCCTTGCGCGGACTGTCCACCGCTTCAACCTCGACACCAAGCCAAGAGCTCATTGATTTAGCAAAGCTCTCGCGATGCTCGCGCGTCGGGCTGAAGACTCTGACTCGTCTTAACGAGGGCAACGCGCGTCGAATCGCCAAAAGCTGCCCGCCCGCCTGGCGGCCGCTGCCGATGAGCCCGAGGGTATCGGCTTCTGCAGGCGCCAGATACTGGCTCGCTACGCCCGCCGGAGCGCCGGTGCGCCAGACGTTAAGCGCCGTACCGGCAACAAGCGCGAGCAGATCCCCCCGATCTTCATCGAAGAGCAAGATAAAATAGGCATCCCTGGCGCCGCGAAACAGCGCGCTGACGCGCATCCCCTGTCCCGCGCCCGGAACCGCCGAGGTGGTGATGCGATATTTTTTCTTCGGGTTGGTCAGGCTGGTCTCCAATCGCACTTGGCCGGCCACTGCGCCGCTGTTGAAAGCCCGTAAAGATTCTTCGATGCAAACTAACAGGCCATCCATATTCGATGGGTCGCTCAATAAAAGCGCTAAATCCTTTTCGCCTAGCAAAATTGGCATTCAGACCTCCTAATCTAAGTCGACCTGTATCAGGACGATTAATATTTGTTATAGAGTATTGGGCCGACGGCTTAAAATTTGCTCCAGGGAGTTTTGTTCGGCCCTTACCTTTTTAACACAAATTCTTGAAAATGTTGTCCAAAGGAATCGATTCTCGTGACCAGAGATGCAGGAGCCACGCCCAAGTCAGGGTTGACATGACAAACCTTCGCAGATACCTTTTGTAAGTTACCGATTTTATTCCCAAGTTTGATGCCGGCGGCGATGGCTAGTACACAAGAAACCAAGGCTGAGATCTTACGCGCTGTGGTCCAGGATAACATCAATGTGATCCATGGCGTAAAAGCGACGAGAGTCCAACCCCGCAAGAGCAGGACTCGGATCTGGCTATGGGGCGGCTTGCTCACTGCAGGAACGGCCTATTTCACCCTAGCTATGGCCGTCATTCCAAAAATAAACACGCCGACTCCAAGCGTAAAACCTGCGCGAGTCTCGACAGCGAGCGCCGGCAATTTTTCGGACACGGATCTTCTCCTTGCATCTCCCCGGCCGATCGATCGTAAAGCGATTCCGCTTGCGATCAGGACTGTCGTTATCGATGCCGGCCACGGTGGCGAACCGGGGACGGCGGCAGAATCCGGAATTACCGAGAAAGAAATCACTCTGGATCTGGCGCTGCGCTTGCGTCGCCACTTGAAACAAGCCCCGTTTAAAGTGTTATTAACCCGCGACACGGATCGTCGGCTGCCACTCGACAAGCGCGTGGCCTTCGCCAACCAAAATAAGGCGGATCTCTTTGTATCGATTCACTTGAATTGGATGGAACCGCACAGCATTCGCGGCGTCGAGACTTATTACGTCGGCCCAACCGATGACCCTTCCGTACTCAAGTTAGCCAGCCGGGAAAATAAAGAATCAGGCTATTCGCTTTCGGATTATAAGAAAATTCTTGAAAAAATTTACGTTGACACGCGCCGTCATGAATCTCACATTCTGGCGAAAACCGTTCAATCCCAATTGTTCCGGGCGCTCAAAGAAAACAATCCTGACTTGGAAAATCGCGGCGTCAAAACGGCGCCGTTTGTGGTTTTGATCGGCACACAAATGCCGGCAATCTTGATCGAAGTCGCCTGCCTCTCCAACCCGGAAGAAGTACAGTTGTTGACAAAAGAGGAGTATCGGGAAAGTATCGCCGTGGCTCTGGCAAGGGGCATACGTAGCTACGCAAACACATTTAATATGGCTGATAGGAAAGGCAGTTAATCGATGGACGAAGCAAACGATACCCTCTGTGTTGGGATCGATCTAGGCACCTCTCGCAGCTCCATTTCGGCATCCAATGGCGAGCGCCACGTCGTGGATAGTTACGTCGGCTGGCCAGTGGACATGGTGGCGCGCAAATTGGTGAAAAAATCCGTGCTCATTGGCCGCGAAGCTCTGGATAACCGCCCCATGCTGGACCTGCGCCGGCCGCTCGAACGGGGAATAATGAAGGAGGGTTCCGAGAGGGATCAAGAGGCCGTTCAGGAACTCGTGCGTCATTTGATTTCCTTGGTCGGTATCAAGCAGAAGGGAAAAAACAAAGCAAAGGTGCGCGCTGTAGTCGGCGTTCCGGCAGAGGCCTTTCGTGTCAGTCGCCAGAACCTGCGCAACACCATCGACGGGATTGCTGAAAGTGTAATGATGGTCTCGGAGCCGTTCGCCGTCGCCTATGGACTTGAAGCGTTGCTGCATTCCCTGGTCATCGACGTCGGCGCCGGGACTGCTGATTTTTGCGTGATGCAGGGCCGCTATCCTACCGAAGAGGATCAAAAGACCCTGCCTAACGCGGGCGACTCGATCGACGAGCAATTGATGAAATTGATTCGAGAACGCCATCCTGACGCTCAGTTCTCGATCCATATGCTGCGCGAATGGAAGGAAAGTCGGAGCTTTGTCGGCGAGCCCAAGGATCGAGTCATGGTCAGCGTGCCCATCAAGGGGAAAATGACTGAAATCGATATCACCCAGGAAATGCGGACGGCTTGCGAGAGTATTCTTCCACCGCTGTGCGAAACCATGACCGCGTTACTCATGAAAGTCGACCCCGAGTATCAGGATAAAGTGCGCGACAACGTTATCCTCGCGGGCGGGACGTCGCTCATTTCCGGACTGCCGGAGGCGATCGCCAACGCGTTAAAAGATTTAGGCGGCGGACGAGCAACGGTGGTCAATGATCCAGTATTTGCCGGGTCGGACGGCGGCCTCGCCATTGCCCGCGATGCTTCGAGCTCGGACTGGGACAAACTGTCCCTTTAAGGCTCCTATCGGCCCGCGAGGCATCGGGTTAGTTGTCTGCGCGAACCCGGCGATCATGCCACACGATAACGTTTCATTGCGCTGAAACCGAAAATGAGCGATTGGATTTCCGACGTTCTGCTGTTTTCTGCCGGTATTGCGGGCGGGGTGTTGATTATGACCCTCATCCCGGTGCTGCGCGCGGATAAACGGCGTCGCACCGAGCTCGTCGCCGCGCGCTCGCGCATCCTCGCCGACATTAAGGACAAACACGAAGAGGAAATTCTCGAACAGGCCTTCCGAACCACCGAGGCCATTCGCGGCGAACTGGACCATTCGTTACAAACCTTGCGAAAAACGGTTACAACCGTACTGACGCCGCTGAGCAATCAAGAAATCAATGGCCGCCAATAACAATCAATGACTCACGTAAGGCTTTCCGTACAGGGTTCAATGACGCTTCAAGCGATTTCGCCGGCGGCCGTCCGTTCGCTGTAAGCGTTGCAGCATAATCCGCAATCTCGATGAGATTGACAAGGCGATAAAAGCGGTGACAAAGTGTCAGGCGGAAACGCGCGGATGAAATGACTAAAGGGGGGTAATGGCAGCGGCGCTCGCGTTGCTGCCGATCCAAGCTATGGCGGAAGATTTAATTAAAATAGGTCTGTTCAATCGCGATGCGGCGATCATCGTCGCCGAAGGCAAGGGCTTTCTCCAGCAGGAAGACATTCGAGTCGAGGTCAACACGGTAACCGACTCGCCGACGCTGCTGCGCAATTTGATCAGCGGCAGATACGACCTTATTTTAAATAATGCCGACAACGTTATTGCCTGGGCCGAAGGCCAGGGTGAAGACCCGCAAAAAAACGACTTCGTGATTTTTCTTGGCGGCAGCCAGGGCGTCGATCAAAAGCTCGTGGTGGCTCCCGCGATTAAAGACTTCCCAGACCTGAAAGGGAAGCTCTTGGCCGCCGACGCGGTCACCACCGGTTACGCCGTCGTCGCCATGGCGATCCTGAAAAATCACGGCCTCGAGTGGAAGCGCGACTACAAAGTCAAGTCCTTCGGCAACACCGTGGCACGCGCCGACGCCATGAGCCGAGGCGAAGCGGCGGGCGCGATGATGAGCATGTCGGACGAAGAAATTCAAAACCGCGGCTTCAAGGTGCTCGCCCTGGCGCAGGATTACGTCAAGCACTACGCCCGAGGCCTAGGGGCCACGCGCCGGCAATGGGCCAATGCCAACGAAGACTTGGTCGTGCGCTTTAACCGCGCCATGATCCGCGCCACCGATTGGCTGCAAGATCCAAAAAACCGGGACGAGGCGATTCAAGTATTGTTGAGCGAGAGTAAAAACAACCAAGCTCGCGCCGAATCGTTGTACCGCCAGTCGCTCAGTCCGACCATGGGACTCACGCCGCGCAGCCGCATCGACATGGAAGGTATCCGCACCGTGATCGAGCTGCGCGAAGTTGCCGGTCTGATGAAGCCGCCCGTGCCCAAACCGGAAAAATACGTCGATGAACATTTCTACCAGAAAGCATTGGCGACACTGAAATAACCGAAAGATCCACTGCGCAAAGACGCCACAGGGAGAGACTGCGATGAAAAAAAGAGCGGTAAAATTAATCCGCACCGCCGCCTCGACGGCGGCGGCTCTGATCCTGGTGCTGGGCACTGCCCACGCGCAATCCCCCCAAGGCAAACCCGTGACGATTCGCGGTAAAATTGCCGCGGTGGATAAAACCACCCTCAAAGTCACTACAGCCGCGGGCCATGTCATGATCAAGTTCGCCGAGAAGACTCGCATCGGCGGGGTCGAAGCCGCCAAGCTCGCCGACATCGGCGCGGGCGCCTATGTGGGCGCCACCGCCGTAAAGCGGGCCGACGGCACGTTGAAAGCCCTCGAGGTACATATTTTTCCCGAGAGCGCGCGCGGCACGGGCGAAGGGCACCGTCCCTGGGATCTGCAGCCCGGTTCGACCATGACCAACGCCAATGTCGAAAAGGTCGATCAGGTGGCGGTTGAAAAAGTTCAAGGCGAGTTATTGACCTTGCACTACAAGGACGGCCAACAAAAAATTTTCATTCCGCCCGGCACGCCGATCGTGCGCAATGTTCCCGGCAATCGCGCCCTGCTTAAGCTCGGCGCCGGTGTTTTCATTCCCGCCGTTCGCGGCGACGACGGCACGCTCACCGCGAGGAGAATCACGGTAGGTATCGGCGGCATCATGCCGCCGATGTAGGCGGCTCCCGCAGGACTTGAATTACCGGTGCACCGCACATCTAACGCGTGGATCGGAACCAAGCCCTATGACTTATTCCTTGAAGCATAAATTTTCTTCCGACCATCAATAGATTTGCCTCTAAAACCAAGGCCGGTTCGTGGATCTCTTGCCGACGTCGCTCCGCGCGTAAATCCATCTGCTCACGATAAATGCTGACCGAAGGGTACCATGAAAGCCGCGAATTTACCGCAACGGAGGGCAATGCGGCGCGGCATTTGATTGGAATTTAGCAATCATCGAGAGTTTGAGGATTGGCGTGATTGTGTTTCTTCGAATTGCGCGAGCCGATCGATCGTATCTGCCTCACAGACTATCAGAAACACCCAACCAAACGGTCAGTCCCGTTTTACAGGCGGCTGCTTGAAACCGGGTTTTACTTTCCAGCCGAAATTCGCGGTCAAGCCGCGTGTTTCATAAGCGCCAACGTCTACCGTCTGGGTGCCGCGCGGTGCGTTATTGAAGTCGCTGCGCGGCGCCAGCTTGGCGTCGCCTTTGCCGATGAGCGCCGACTCGGGCCGCGGCCATACATCAAACGCGTCCGAGCCGACAAAAACGCTTGCATAACTTCCCCCGGGCAAGAATCTCTCACTATCCAAGTGAACTCCTATTAACCCTCCTTCAAGAAAGTTTGCACGAATGATAATGCTCTTTCCGTCCAACCCGTCAACATTCACGGCCGAGCCGTCCGGGCAATAGACGGCATTATTGGCCAAGATCATATTGACCGCGCCATTCCAACGAATATCCAGGCACGTAGGATGGCCGACGATCGTGTTGTTGACGATGGTAACGTCGCGCACGCGGCGATTGGCGGCATGGGGCGCGGCGACGATACCGGCAATCGCAGAGTTGAGGACGAGGTTGTTTCTGATAATTGCGTCAGCAACGACTTGGATGCCCTCGCCGCAGTTCCACATGGCGTTGCCCTCGACGAGGTTTCTTTCCGGTCCGCCGCCGTAAACGAAAATACAGGGGTATTTTCTACCGATGTTGGTGTCGTGAATGACATTGTCGCGCACGACGTTGCCATAGGAGCCGACTTTGATCTCGATGCCGTCGTTGCCACCGTCGCTGGTGCCGCGCAGATGGTGGATATAATTGCCCTCGAAAAGGCTGTTGGTCACTTTACAGCTGCCGTCGTGACAACCGATATACATCCCCTCCCCTTCGGTCGGACCGAGTGAATAAAGTCCGGTGTGATGAATGTGATTGCGCCGAATGATCAAAGAATCAACATTGCCGCTGTTGATTGCGATGGCATTGTTTTGGGTCTCAAAGATCTCGCTATCCTCGATTGTCAAATGACTGCCTCGCATGATCCGCACGCCGATGCTGCCGCCGCGGAAGCGCAAACCGCGAATAATAAGATACGTCGAGTCGATGATCTCGATATTGTTCTCCGCCGCATGAGTACGCCGTGATCGGGTAATTACGGGACGCGCTCCCGCCGCCGCGCGGATCACGATCGGCTTGCCGGGCACGCCTTTGACGTTAATTCCGCGGCGACAGCCTTGCGAATAGACGCCGTCGTGCAAGATCAATTCATCGCCCGGTTGCAGTTTGTTGGCGATCGATTCGAATTCCTCTTCACAGGACTCGGTCGCTGCCGGATGGATCTCGAAGGTTTCCGCTGCCGCCTTGCCCCGTAATCCGCTTCCACATAAGCCCAGGAAAACCGCCCCGCAGAGAAATACTTGCCGCACCGTCATTGACTAGGCTCCGTTGCTAAGCTAAGGGATGGTCGCATACATCCGGGCAAAGGACAAAGATTCCAGGAATAGGCACGAGGAATCAATTGAGATACTTGGCGTTGTCGCACGGTTAGGCGCTTGGCTGCCGGCGCATCTCAAATCCCGCCGCACGCGTCGCCAGTGCAATTGACTTTGCCCGCCAGGCGGGCACCAACGTTCGCCGCAAAGCGAAGGCAACCTACGGCAACAGCTTAGCGGAGAATCTCGAGGAAAGCGGCTTTCTCAAAGAGCGTTGGGGTGGGCCGGCCAAGCTAATTCACAAAGGGAGGAATGACAATGGCGCAAATCAAGCATATCGCGATCCGTACCCATGACGTGGAAAAGACCGCGCGCTTTTACAAAGAAGCTTTCGGCCTGGAGCAGGTCGGCGCCGGCAAGAACGGTATTTATCTTACCGACGGCCACATTAACATCGCCGTTTTGAACTTCCGCCCCGCTGTGGAGGGAGAGACCATGAAGCTGGGCGTCGACCATATCGGTTTTCAAGTCGACGATCTGGACGCTGCGTTGGCCCGCGTGAAAGACGTCGGCGGAAAAGCCTTGAACGAACGCAATGAAGTCGACCGCTCGGATCCGACCAAGCAGCAATCTTACTTCGAAGTAAAGTGCGTTGGTCCCGAAGAGCAAATTATCGATGTTTCCAGCGCCGGCTGGTTGGGCGCGAAGTGACTCCGCAAGCGAACAGAAATTTCGGAATATTCTCGCAAAGACGCGAAGCCGCGAAGTTCGGAGTTTAAACTGAAAGTTATTCGAAACGTCAGTATCTCTTCTTTCTAAACTTAGCGCCTTTGCGCCTTCGCGTGAGTCATTTCTGAATTCGCGCCGGCCGACAAAAATTTCTCCCAACAATCGTGAGCAGAATCGGAAAATCCATCGCCGGCCTTTACTACGGCTGGCGCATGATCGGCATCGTCTCGGCGCTGCGCGTGCTCGGCGGCGGCTTGCACCAGTACGGCTTCACGGTTTTCTTCTTGCCGGTGACCCAGGAGCTCGGGCTCAGTCGCGCCGCCACTTCTCTCGCCTTCTCCTTGGCGCGCGCGCAAGGCTCGTTCGCCTCGCCATTAGTCGGCTATCTGGTCGACCGCTACGGCCCCAAGCCCATGATGATGACCGCGGCGTTCCTTGCCGGGGTCGGCTACATTCTATTTTCCCGGGTTCATGACTACACGAGCTTTCTTCTCGTCTATCTCGGCGTGATCTCGATTTCCTTTACGGCGGGCTTCGTTCACGCTCCCACCATCGTCGCGAACAATTGGTTCAATCGCTTCCGCGCCCGCGCCATGACCGTCGTTAGCGCCGCGGTTCCCGTCGGAGGCGCGATCATCACTCCGGCGTTGGCGGTCGCGGTGAGAGCCTTCGGCTGGCGCTGGAGCGCGTTTGGCGCAGGCCTTTTATTTCTCGCGGTGGGATTACCGCTGACATTTTTCATCCGGCGGTCGCCGGAAAGCATGGGCCTCGCGCCCGACGGCGACTCCGAAACCGAAAAGCCCGGTGCGGCGAGTCCAAGCCATCCTCTGCCGCGCAGCGCAGCGGACGTTACCGCCCGCCAAGCATTGCGTTCCCCCATATTCTGGACGTTGGTGCTCGCCATGACGGCGCGCTCCGCGGCGTTCACCACCGTGACGAGCCACTTCATTCCGATGATGGTGTGGAAGGGATTGAGTCAAACCGAAGCTTCGGTTTTTCTCGCCGGCTTTGCCATCGTCAATCTGCCGATCCATTTTCTGCTCGGTTGGATCGGCGATTTCGTCAACAAGCCGAGACTCACGGCGATCTGCATGTTTCTGGGCGTCATCGCCGTGTTGCCGATGCAGTGGTCGAACTCGCTCTGGGCGCTGTGGTTTTTCACCTGCCTCTACAGCGTGCTCGATGCGTCAATGCCAGTCTTCTGGGCCTCGGTGGGGGATTTTTTCGGCCGTAAATCCTTCGGCACCATCCGCGGCAACATGAATCTGTTCTACACTTGGGGCTCGATCCTCGGCCCTTTCATCGCCGGCGCCGTCTACGACCGCACGCAAAGCTATCAGATGGTCTTTTTCGGTATCACCCTAGCCTTACTGATCTCCACCGCCATGACCGCGCTCCTGATCAAGCCGTGGGCGAAACTTGGAACGGCCGCTCAGGCGCCAATCCACTAAGCCAGTACGCCGAGAAGATGGTATATCAGACCCCAGGCAGTCCTAAGCGACCTTATGCGTCAGCGTAATGGGTAAAGGATTGTGGCCGGGGAGAGGCGAAAGGTTTCTTCGGGTGAGCGTTTCAATCCCAAAAAGCAGTTTCTAAGCCTCCGAATGGAGCGTATTTTAGAAACTTATCTTGAGTAATCATGACCTTGACCTGCCTGCTAATGGGCGACCCGGTAAGATCCGCAAAACCTCACGCGTGCCACGTGTTCGCTTCACCCGGAACGACGTACCGCTGCCATGGCGACGTTTGTCCATCCCTCGGACCACACGGAACTTCTCTGCAATTGCCGGTTCGACTTCGGCTTCTGCCTATTCATGGCGGTGCGCCGCGGGAAATCCGGACCTGTCACGCAAGAGTTGTTGGAACTGCCCGCTTTCATTCAGCGCTTGGCCGAAACGCTCGCCGATGATTCTGTTTGCCGCCGGTGTGCAGTGGCTGCTGTCCTCGAAATACTCTCTCGTCGCAGGGAGCGCCCCAGCCACGTCAACGAGCACGGCACCGCTCTGCGAAGCGATTTCACGACAAACCCGATTGAACTCGTCCTTCACGTCGAGCAGGGCGGAAATCGACATGTAGGGCTGGTAGTACAGCCTCGAGCCGGCGGACCAGATTTGATGCAACCTCCGCCGATCCCGCCGTATCCTCGATTCCCGCGTCAAGAGGACGACGATAGATACGCCATTCTGGATTTCGTCTATAATATCGCTATAGCCGCATAGAATAATTTTAAACTCTATGGTTCGTGCGGCTCAAATATCAGTTTTCCGCGGTCGCTCAACGCCCGGACTTGACGGAGATGAATGACGAGGTTCTTCTCGATGAGACCGAGCAAGGGCGACCATTGACCGAGCCGGCTCAAAACATAGTGGACCCCGGAATAACCAATCTTCCTCCGCGCCCAGTCGGCAGAACTACCGCCCGTGCCCGGAGCAAGAGCGACGACGTCGGGTTGGAACTTCGAAATCGATTCGCGATACTCGGACTCCCACCTGGGTAATGCCGTTTCCTGGTATCGCCGCATTGATGTAGTCGCAGGAAAACCCGCCATGTGCTCGGCGCAGCGTTTCGATCGCATGGAACGGCCAAGTCGTCTCGTTACCGCCACTCCAGGAACCGAATGTCAGCGAATCACCCAGGAACGCGAACCGAATTGTTCCCGCAGACTTTTGCAAGGAAATATCGGGACTTCGGTATCCGTGCGAGTTCGCTACGACGGAACCAGACCCGGCACCGGGTCTCATTCGGCGCAGGCCGGTATCCTTGTCCAGCGCAAATAAATCAAACACCTCCTTTTCAGACGCCCTCGATTTTCTATTAAACTTCTTCTTGCCGGATTGGCTGTTGCCGCGGTGGCGTGGAACTCGATCGTCGATCGTGAGCAACGGCAGGTCCGGGCTTCGCCCGGTTCGGGCCTTGCCTTCGAGCCCTTCGATTTTGGCGGCCATCGTCCGCAGCGTGCTTGCGTCACTGAATACAGCTTCAAGGCCTAATTCAACATGAAACAGATATTGACGCAAAAGGTTAATCTGCCCGGAGCATCGGATGAAAAAATCATCGTTTGATAGACTAGTTGACTGTAATAGTGCCTTCCAGAGCGTCTCAAGTTTGGCCTCAGTCGGGCTGGCCGCCCCATCGGCAAGCAAGCCCTGATGGTCGAGAAACCGATGTGGCCGCGGATTCAACGTCTCGAAGAGCTGGACAACCTGTTGCCTTCGTATCTTGCCCGAAGGTCCCCTCGGGATTTGCTCGACGAACACAAATGCCCGGGGCCATTTGAATGGATCGAGCCGATTGCGAAGATACCCTGATAAGCCCTGTTCTGTCACGTGCGAATTCGGCGTGACAACGATCGCCGCGCCAACGACCTCGCCCAGCGTCGGATGCGGGACGGCAAATGCCGCCGCATCGGAAATTTCCGGATGGGCAAGAAGCGCTTCGTCCACCTCGACGGGCGCGATCTTCTGTCCGCCCCGATTTATCATCTCCTTGGTTCGGCCGACGAGCGTCAGGTAGCCATCCTCGTCGAAGAAGCCCACGTCGCCGGTTCGGTACCACTCGCCGGAAAAGGCCGACTCGATCGCCGATGCACTGTGATCGTACCGATCGAACACGTTGGCGCCGCGAACGATCACCTTCCCCCGCTCGCCATTTACCATAGGACTTCCATCGTCATCGACGATCAAGACATTGCTGTGGAGGGTCGGCGGGCCGACGGTTCCATGCTTACGGCGCCTCGGCGGCAACGGATTCCCGCAAATGCGTCCCGACTCGGTCGACGAGTAGGCTTCGATGACGGGCACGCCGAAGATCTTTTCCAGTCCGGCCGAGATATTCGGGTGAATAGCGGATTTGACGAACAAAGGCAAGCTTTGATCCTGCGAGTGGGATAGAGCGAAGTATTTCCATTTCAAGTTTTCGGACGAGTCTGCTTGTTATAATGGCGAATATAACGCATGAGCTTATCTCTTTAGGCCGGGCAAGAAGTGAACACACCGCGGGCGATGAGCGCATCGCGCATCGAATCCGGACAGAAACAGCCCCTTCATTCGGTGTGAAACAGGAGCGGCTGCTCGTCGCGCACGAGAAATGTCGATTCAGAACCGACACCAAATGGCGATGGCGCAGGGGAACTAGTTTTGCGGCGCTGGTCGAGCCCGATGTGCCGAAGATAAAAGCAATATCGTTCGAGCACGTGACCGTGGCAGCAGCGTCATCCGCCGGAGACGGTAGGTCAAGCTCAACATGGCCCGCTGCGTCACCGGCCTGTCCGGATCGAACGTCGATGACCCTCAGTCCGGTGGCGCGCGCGATTTCGCGAACGGGTGTGTCGAGCCGCGCGTCGACCAGGACACCATCGATCCGGCTTGCAACGAGGTAACTGGCAAGGTCGGTTACCGGAACCTCGTCGCTCAGTGGCATCGCAATCGCGCGGTTCACGACACCAAGAAGTGTTGTGATCATCTCCGGGCCGCCTCGATGGACAAGCGCGAGGCGGCGCGGAACGAGCCCTGGCTTGCAGCTGGCGCGCGATGCGACTGTGACACAGCGAGATCGCGGCAGCTCGTCGCGCTTGTCTTGGCTGCGATGCGCGGCGTCCGGCACGGCGATCGCCAATCACGGATCAGGTCGCCGATGATGCCGACAGCGACGTTCTCATGACCCTTGTACTGGCGCGTATACACAGTAAATTAAACCACCTTCTGACCGGAGCTATATCGCCGCACCGGCGAACCGTCAACGTACGAGAGATTGATTGAGATACACCGCCGGTGCTCTAAATCCGAGTCGCATGTCATAGAAGTCTACTAACACACAGCGACGGCACATCGAGCGGTGTCAAACGAGGTAAAAGGACAGGGTAGGCCAGCGGTAGACCAAGACAGAAGCGCGGGATGGAGATTCGCCTCCGGAACAAAGGTGGAGATGCGATAGATATAGTTAGGAGATTAGGTGATTTGTTTGTGGTCAGTTGCGAACAACGCTCGACCATGTTGAGCCAGGAGCTGGAAGTCGGCACAAAGTGCATATGGAATCGCGGGTGACGTTTGAGCCACGCTTTAACCTTGGGGTTTGTGGGTGGAGTAATTGTCGACGATCAAATGCAGGTCCAATGCGGGCACGGTCTTCAGATCGATCAGCTTCAAAAACTTGATCCACTCCTGATGGCGGTGACGATCCATGCAGGTTCCAATGACGCTTGCTTCGGTTATCTCCAGAGCGGCATAGAGAGTCGTGGTGCGATTGCGTTTGTGATCGTGGGTTATGGTTCCAGTCCTTGCGTGAAAGGGCATCCGGGTTGGGTTCTGTCCAATGCTTGAACCGATGTTTCCTCATCGGCGCACAACACCAGCGCATGTTCGGGAGGGTTCAAATACAAGCCTACCACATCGATGACTTTCTCGGCGAACTTTTTGTCCCGGCTCACTTTGACCTCTTGGCCAAATGCGGCTTAGTCTGCTGGCTTGCCAGACCCGGTGAACCATCGATTTGTCGATCCCAAGACTCTCGGCCAACGTCCTCACGCTCCAGTGCGTGGCGTCAGCGGCTTACTTTGAGTGGTCCTCTCGATAATCAAAGGAGCCATTCGTTCTCGCTCCTGGCCTGCGCCCACCCCGTGGAAGATCCCAATCCCGCCAACCGGCGAAACGCGGGCGGGAGGCGGGGGCGATTTCGGTGATCTGGGTTATCGGTTTCTCCTTGCGTGCGATTTATGAAGCTGCTGAGCGAGAACAGCTCCAACGATCACGTTTTCTTTTTATATAGTGCGCTACTGCATGGAACTCTCCTCCGAGTTAGACGAAGGATAAGTCCCGTTAATTCAGAGACACTACACTAGTATGCGCATCAGCTGACGTCGACTTTTTCGACATTCGCAAGTTTATCGAAGCGCCGTTATTGATGTAATCGCGCAGCACCGTCTTGCCGGTTTCCACGTCTCCAGAGAGCAGAGCATCGACGGCCTCTTTCAATAGGGCCTCGCGGAACGCCGCGTCACGGCGCGCGCGCTCCTGAATGGTTTCTTGGACTTCTCTGGTCAACGCCATATCACCGCTGCTCTCTCTTGGTCGGGGATTGGGGTTAGACATCAGCTCTACAAGATTTACTCTACCGAAGCGCCGTTCTGAGCACCCGCATCATGTTGCCGCCGAGAATCTTGCCGATGCTTTCGGCCGAATAGTTTCGTCCAGCGAGTTCGGCCTGCAGGTTTTCCCGGTCGAGGAGTTTGGCGCCGATGTTGTCGCGGCGGTAGATGCGGTCCTCGCTCCAGTCGCGTTTTTCGAATTCCGCCGCGAACGACGGCAGGTACGGCGCGATGCGTTTGGTGTCTTTGTACGAGCGGTGCCAATCGTCCTGGGCCGATACTCCGACATGGTCGATGCCGACGAGTTTCACGCAATAGTCGATCCAGTCCGCATACTCGCTGACGCTCGTGTTCGCGCGCACGTCCTGGCAAATCACCCCGCCTTTTTTCGCCGCGGCGACGATCAACGAATCCGGTGCGCTGCGGCTTCGTTGGAACAGGTTTCGGCTCGTCGAGTGGCTGAAGATCACCGGCTGCTCGGAGGTTTCCAATGCTTCCATCGCCGTGCGGTCGCCGGCGTGGGACAAATCAATGACGATACCGAGTTGGTTCATCCGTCGGATCGCTTTCTTGCCAAGAGAAGTGAGGCCGGTATCGACTTCACTCGCATAGCCGCAGCCGTAGTAGCTGTTTTCATTGAAGGCCAGCGCGAGACAGCGCAGGCCGAGATCGAAGAAGGCGTCGAGCAAGCGCAGGCTATCGCTCAGCGCTTTGGGATTTTGCAGGCCGAGTAGCACGCCGACCTTGTCTCGATTCTCCTGCCGATCGAGATCGGCGGCGCTCCGCAGAATGTAGGCGTGGGGATGGTCGCGCACGACCGATTTGACCATCTCGAAATTTTCGATGCTTTCGAGCGCATCGTCCCAGGTGAGATTGGCGGTGCAGCCGACGACACGAACACACTGCTCGTGCAATTGATCGAGAAACGCCGGCGAGAGATCCTCCGGCCAGGGCGCGCCGAGGCAATTGACGATCTGTTCCTGTGTGCCGACGGAACTCATCTTGTTCACCTCTATTTGATTCGATACGCCCGCGTTGCCGTGTCGTGAAACAACGCGGCGCGCTCGGCAGCGGAAAAGTTTTTGCTGATTCGTTTGAAGGCGTTCCACACGACGACGTAAGAATTCGAACGCTTTTCGACAGGGAAATTGCTTTCGAACATGCAGCGCTCGACGCCGAACTTCTCGATGCAGTATTCGAAGTAGGGCTTTAATATACCGGCGATCTCTTCCGATGACGGCGGCACCGCGCGCTGATGCCAGTCGTAGCCCGACCGCGCCGAGCCGACGCCGCCGAGTTTGACGACGATGTTGGGACAGCTCGCGACCTCGGCGATCCCTCGGCGCCACAATTGAAAGACTTCATCGCGCCGGCCGGCGTAGGGGCCTACGCCCAGGGGCGCGCCGATGTGATTGAGAATGATCGTAACATCGGGAAACGCTCGCGCCAAAGCGGTGAGCTCCGGGAGCTGGGGATGATAGAGCCAGGCGTCGAAGGTCAATTTGAATCTTTTGAGCCATGCAAATCCGCTGCGGAATTTGCCATCCGCCAACATTCCCGGTGGCGCTTCGCTGCGCAGCGCGGCGCTGGCGTCCCAGGTCGTCGAGTAGCGGATGCCACGGAAACGGTTCGGGCTTGCCGTCATGTGCGCTTCGAGCACAGGCGCGACGGCATCGCCCAAGGTGAGGTCGGCAAAGCCGACGATGCCGGCGGCGATACGCGTCGTGATGGACGGATCCGATGCAACACGGCCAGCTATCTCGTCAAGAAATGTGACTTCGCCGATCGGCTTGATCTGCTCGGGTCCATTTTTGTGGTAACCGTAGCCGCATTCGACGGCTACCGTCGAACTGATGCGATGGCCACTGCGAAGATCGACGAGCAAGTCGTTCAATAGGTAACGCTCGCGCGGCCGCTGCCAAAGATGGTGGTGTGCGTCGCAGATCGGCATGTCGGGCTCTAACGCGGCTTCGCTGACTGCTCCAGGGTTGCGATTTTCCATTGCCATTCTATGGTATCTCCAACTGTAGGGACGACCGGCCGGTCGCCCCTACGATGCTATCGTGGTGGTGAGATTGCTGTGCATGTAAATTGAACATCGCCATTGATGGTCACATGTAGAGGCGGGTTTAAAACCCGCCTCTACACCCATATTTTCGGTTCGTAATTGCGCCGCTAGCGGATCCGCCATGCACGCGGCAGAACGAGGTGGACGGCCAACATGGCGGCGGCACCCGCCGCCCCCATCAGCGCCACCGCCCATTGCGTGCCGCACAGCACAGCCAACCAGCCGATCGCCATGCTGCCTGCGGTCATCACGACTTGCCCCATGTGAAACAACGCGATCGCCCGGCCGCGAAATTCCGGCGGCGAGTAGGTTTGAATCACCGTCTGCACCAGCGCGTGAGAGCAAACGTTGGCGAAACCGACCACGATCATCAACGCCATCGACAGCTGAAACCACGGCGAACCGGCAAAAGCGACCACGCTCAAGCCATAGAGCACGACACCGCCGAGCATGAACAATCCTCTCGGCATCCTATCGCCAAAAGTGGTGATAATCGCGGCGCTGCCCAGAGCTCCGATGCCCATGGCGGTGAGCAGAAAACCTTGACCGGTGGCGCCGACGTTAAAAATGTCCCGGGCGAATACCGGCAAGAGCGCCGTGAACGGCACGATTAACAATGAGGCAAACATGGTGATCAGCAGACCGGCGCGCACGGTTTCGTTGCGCCAGCTGAACATCCAGCCTTCGATAATACTCCGACCGAAAGAAACCGCGTGCGCAGACTGTTTGCCGCCGCCCTGAGCCGTTTGCTCGGTGGCCTGGAGTCGCAGCGTCCAATAGGTCGCGAGCAGATAAAAAATCGCCTGGGTCCCGTAGGCTCCGCCGGTGCCGAATAAAGCGATGAGCACGCCCGCTAGCGCCGGACCGGTGCTTCTCGCCACGTTGAAGATAACCGAATTCAGGCCGATCGCATTGGTCAAACTTTTCAGCGGCACCACATCGCTGATAATCGCGGCGCGCGACGGCTGCTGAAAGGTCTGCACGATCGCCATGCCGAAGGCGGTGACGTAAACATGCCAGGGTTCGATGCGTCCGGCGAAAATCAACAACGCCAACGCGGCGAACATTGCGCCATTGATGATCTGGGCGATTAAAATCTGCGTCTTGCGCGAATAGCGGTCGGCGGCGCTGCCGGCGATCGGCGACAGCAGGAGAATCGGGATGGCCTGAACGCCGCGCACCAAACCCAACTGCACGGTGGAATCGGTCAGCTCATAAATCAGCCAGCCGCGCGACACCTGGTCCATCCAGAAACCCATGGAAGTAAAGACATGGCCGAACCAGAGCAGCCGGAAGTTTCGATGCTGCAGCGATGTAAGCGCGCGCCATCGCAGCAGCGCGTTGAGCGGCGACCATGATCCCGGAGCCGCTTCGGCGACGCCCGCCACAGCCTCCGCGTCAGGCGCATTGTTATCGATGGGCGGGCGGGGCATCGCCAACTCCGGTGCTATATCGACGAAGAAAATATTTCATTTTCGTCGGCTATAACACGCGGCCTCGACCGCCGTCCAGCCATGCGGTGATGGTTGAAAAAAATTGTTGTTTACCGCGTTTTGCTTAATTGCCGGCCGTGAAAATAGTTGACCGATCTGGCGATCGCCGGGAGCGCCGGTTCATCCGCCTCTGGAGACTGATTCACAAAGCTCTTGGGCGCCATGATCTGGAACTATAGACGGGCGAAGCTACTTTCGGTCATTGGATCTGGCGAGCCCGCGGCGCGGCAAAGAATAGAATGACCATGCACAATGTGCCGGTAATGGCCATCGAGGCGGCGGCTTTCGGCGCACCGATCAGCGCCGACAAAGCCCCGACGAACAGTCCACCGAGCAGGAGCAATACCTGCGTCATATGAAAAATCGACATGACGCGGCCGCGAATTTCCGGCGGCGAGTAAAATTGGAGCACGGTTTGCACCAGCGCGTGGGAACTGACGTGACAGAGGCCGATGATCGCCATCAGTATCATCGACAGCGGAAACCAGCGCGATGCCGCGAAGATCACCACCAGCACGCCGTAGACTGCGACGCCGCCGAGCATGATCAAGCCGCGCGGCATGCGGTCGCCGAGCGTGGCGATCAACAGGGAGCTGCATAGCGCGCCGATGCCCATGGCGGTAAGGAGAAGTCCTTGGCCTTCCGCGCCCACCACCAAAATATCTCGGGCAAAAATCGGCAACAGGGTCGAAAAAGGAATCATGAATAACGCGGCGATCACCACCACCAGGATTCCGGTGCGGATGATCTCGTTGTGCCAAGCGAATTTCCATCCTTCGAAAATGCTCTGCACGAAGGATTCATCGTGCTTGCCGGCGCGCCGCGCGGAGGCTTCGGAATAGAGCTTCGAGCTCATCTGCACGGTCCACACGGTCGCCATAAGAAAGAACACCGCCTGCACCGCGTAGGACATGCCCGTACCGAAGAGCGATATCAGCACGCCGGCGAGCGCCGGCCCGGTGCTCCGCGCCATGTTGAAAACCACCGCGTTGAGGCCGATGGCGTTGGTCAAAATCTTGGTTGGCACCGTGTCGGAAATCATCGCCGCCCGCGACGGCTGCAAAAACACTTGCACGCATGCCATCAGTACCGCGGTCACGTAAACATGCCATGGCCGGATCAGGCCGGTAAAAATCAATGCCGCGATGACGGTATACAAGAAAGCGTTGGCGAATTGCGCGCCGACCACCTGGAACTTGCGCGAGTAACGGTCCGCCGTGCTGCCCGCGACCGGTGAGAGCAGCAAAAAGGGAATCGCTTGAATGCCACGCACCAGGCCGAGTTGAAACGCCGAATCGGTGAGCTCGTAGATCAGCCACCCGCGCGTCACCTGATCCATCCAGGTGCCCATGGAGGCGAACACCTGGCCGTACCAAAGCAAGCGATACTCGCGATAGCGCAGCGCCTCGAAGGCGCGCAGCCGCACGATGGCGGAGAGCGGATACCAGAGTTTTTCGTCCGGCGCGACGCCGCCGTCCTGGGCAGCCGCCCCGGCCTTTTCTGGCTTTGTAGATTCCGATTGCAGTACAGACTCCGACCGGCCGAAGGAGACGAGCAGGCTCGATGACCTAGAGCGCGAGTGTAGAATTTCTTCCTGGCTATAACACGCGTGTGGATCGGCGTCCACTTACGAGTCGAGCCTGACGCTCTTCAGTCGGATTTCTTGTCAGAAGACCCGGGCGAGGTCGATGAGGAAACCTGACGGGACAAACGATACGCCATCAAGCCCAAGACGGCGACGCCTAACACCAGTACGCTCCACAAGATCCATTTTTTGTAATCGACACCGTCACGCAACCGTGCCGCGCCGCCGAGCGCTGCAGCGGCGCCAAGCGTTGCCGGTTTGACGGCAAATTCCGCCGCAGTCCGGTAACCGGGTATCAGCGCGTCGATGCCATAGGCCGCCGGCTTGGCATCGCGATTGCCGTAGGCCAACTGAAACGGACCCTTGCCGCGCGCCGTAAACACCAGCGTTTGCGGCACCCAGCCAAGGTGAATCGTCGGAACTCCCGTGCCGATACCGCCGCCCTTCTGCTCGGCACGCAGCAACAATTGGCGCGCGCCGGCGCCGGATAAAGAAATCTCCGGACTCTCAACCTCGGCGTCGTCGCGGCGCAAGCGATAGACAACCGCAGTGGATCTTAGCCGCCAATCTTCTCCGTTCTTGCCACGCGCGAGTATTTGCACCCGGGCCACGCTGTTGACTTGGGGCAAATCCACGCGCAGCCGGTCGAACGGGATCGGCCCGCCGAGATCGTAGCTAAATTCACCCGTCTTGCCGGCTACCGGCGAGCCCTGGATCGTTTGCCAGAGGCGCGGCGCCGCAACCACGCCGGCGGTCGGTTCCGCAATTACGCTGAGCGACTCCAGCGGCGCTTGGCTTTTCGGCCAGGTGATCCGCAAATATTTATGTTTCGCGCCGCCGAGATCGAGGCGATTCTGAACCAAATTAAAGCCGCCAAAATTCACCCGCGCCAGCGCCGCGCTCCGGATCAACATCCGCCAAGCATTGAGATCGTCGCTGACTGCAACGCTGATCTTGCCGACGAATCCTTCCGCGCTGCCCCGCCAGCCAATCTGCAAAGTCCGGATTGGCTGTTTCAATGCCGATGCATCGAGCAAATAACCGATCAAGCGGCGCTCTTGCGGATTTGGCTCACCCCGGCTTCGCAGCGACACGATGGCGCCGTCGGCGCGCTTGTCGATGCGCACCTGCAAATCGTCGGCCTTGACGCCCACCGCGCCGCGCAGCGGGAATGCCGGCAGACGCACCGGCGCGGCTTTTTCGACGCGCTGGGTCTCCCTCGGCCGCAGCGCGTGCGGCACCACCTCCCCCTTCCCGTTAAAGACCCGGACATCGCCAAGATCGGCGCGCGTCACGCCGCGGTAGAGCGACGGCGGAACTTCGATTTCGTAAAGCGCGTCCTTGCCGTCGGTGTGAATGGGCATGCCGTAGGCAAAATCTGCCGGGCGCTCGGCGGCGACCGTGAGACCTGGTGTCAACGCAAGCAACAAAAAGAGTTCGATCATCTTTCCTCCTGGGCCGTGGCCGGCGGCACGGGGGAAACGTAGCCGATCACCAGCATCAGCAAGCCGACCCCGATAAACGAGACAATGCGCTCGATGCCGCCGACATTGGAGAGATCGACAAAAAATAATTTGACCACCACCACGCCCATCAAAGCCGCCCCGGTAAGCCACAGCGGCCGCAAACGTAGACGGGTCGCGGTCAACATCAGGCACAGCGCCAACAGCGACCAGAAGATCGACAGCGACGCCTGAACCAGCATAGAGCGCATCATCGGCGCGAAACCAAAGCGCACGCCGGCCCACTGGTGCAGCGAGCGCAGCAGCGCGCCGTTGAGCCAAAAGAAGGCGGCGCTGCCCAAGCCGACCGATGCGATCTCTCCCGACCTAAGCTGCGACGGCGCCCAGTCCTCCGAGCGCAGCCGCCGAGACCAAGCAAACAACGCCATCAACGCGGCAAATTGCGTGAGATCCAAAGGGTTGATCAGCGGCAAATAAGCAATCGGCGCGGCGTCGCCGCGGCTGGTGAAGTTGGCATGCAGCATCCACAACCAAAGATAGGCCGCGAGCGGTATTGCGCCTTCAATCAGGTAAGCACGCGGACGCCGGGACAACGGCCAGACCGACGGCTGCTTTCGGTCGGCAAGCCATACCAGCAGTGCGATCGGCACGAGCGGCCAACCGATCACGCGCCATGCCTCGCCGCCTTTGACCAACTCACCGATCCACCACGCCGCTTCCCAACTCGCCAAAGCGGCGAACAGCCAAACACCGGCGGCGTGCCACCAGTCAACTTGCGGCATCTCCTTCTCGTTACGCCGAAGCAGCCAGAGGTGGGTGACGAAGGCGAGGGGCCATACGATATAACCGAAATATTCAAGCGGGTGGACGGCCCGGGTAGTCTCGCCGACTCCTAACGCAAACATTAGCGGCAGTAATGCAATCACCGGATAGAGAGCTTCGTCCCATTTCAAGCGCCGCCGCAGCGCGCCGAAAAGCACGCAGGACACCGTGACGAAGAGGACGACGATGTGAACGCGATAAAATCGCCTTGCCAGGGGCTCGGCTCTGACGTACGCCGTAATCTCCTCGAACCCGCTGCCGAACCACCATAACACTCCCCAGAAAAATAGCGCGACGGCGACCGATGCCTCCTCGTCGCGCAATCGGTGGCGCTGCTGTTTGAGATACCAAGCGCTAAAGAGTCCCGCTACGCTAATCATAACGGCGCCGAGATAGAAGCGATTGAATACCGGCACTGCGCCACGCGGTTCCGCGGCAGTGAGAAACAATGCCGCCCCGGCGGCGAATTGCAGAAAAATACCGAAGCCGCGCGCAAGAATTTTATCCTGGCGCACGCCGACCCAAACGATCGCCGCGCCTTCCATGGCCCAAGCCGCGGCGGTCCAGCGCCCGTCGACGGCCAACGGGATTGCCAGCGTACCGAAAACCGCGCCGATGGCGATGAACGCTTCGACCAACAAGCGCAGCGGGACGGCGACCCGGGAAAAAAGCGATTTGGCCAGCAGCAGGTAAAAGCCGCTTAAAACCAGAGCGCTGTACGCCGCGCCATACTCGATCCCGCGCACCATGACGGTCTGAAGGCCGAATGCGATTAGCGGCGTGCCGAATACCAGTGTGCCGTCCACCGGGCTTTTGATGCTGGCCTCCTGGCGCAGCGCGAACAGCACTGCGATCGCCACGTAGAAGAAAAAAAAGAGAATCAGAAACGGCTCGGTGCTGGCGAAGAGTTCGGGGCGATAGAACCTTCCGCCCCAGGACAGACCGATGACGAACGTAAAAGCAAAACCCAATAGATTGAGCGAGCGCCAGGCCTTGAACCAGGCGATGATGAGAATCCCCGAGTTGAGCAAAGCATAGAAGCTGAACAGCGCCACGTGGCTGCCGGCGCCCGTGGACGCGAGAATCGGCGCGAGAAAACCGCCGCTGATGCCCATGGCGGCAAGCGAGCGCGAATCTTGCAGCACGGCCAACATCGCGAAAAAAACCGACATCGCCACCAGCAGCGCAAAAACCAATCCCGCCGGCAGCAACTGATAGAGGCGAAAGGCGGCGAACAGCGTGAGATAGAGCAGGCCGACGCCGCCGCCCTGCACGATCAAAGCGTAACCGGGCCGCGCCAGCCGCAACCGCCAGCCGATCGCCAACATGACCGTGGCGCCCAAGGCAACACCGATCAGCCGCGCCTCGATGGGAATTTCGATATGTTCGGAAGCGTACTTGAGCAGGAAGCTCACCCCGAAGAACAGCACGATGACGCCGAAGCGCACCAGCGTGTTGCCGCCGAGAAAGAAATTCCACAGTGCCGACGGCTGTCTCGGCGGCGGGACAGGCGCGGCAGACGCCGGTACCTGGTCGTTAGCAGCGCCTTCAAAGGGCGGCTCATCGGCCCGCGCCTCTGACGTTGGCGTAGAAAAATCGGAGGGCATCGTTGCCGGCACAGAGAAGTCTTGGGCGCCTGCCGCTCCCGACGGCTCTGCGAACACCGGCTCGACGTAAGTCGGCTCCCGTGTCTCCTCTCGGGACGCCGCGTCGGTCGCTGCGCGCGTCTGAAGCGCATTCTCCAGCACCGCAACTCGTTCTTGTAGAACCCGCACCGAAGCTTCGAGAACATGCAGCCTATCCACCTTCGGTGACGAATCCTTTTTCTGCGACAGCGACCATCCCGCGAAGGCTCCGAACAACGCGCCCAACACGGCTCCCGACGCGCCGCCCACCGTGCCGATGATCGCGCCAAGCATCAACCCGAGAAACCACATGGGTTACCTCCGCTCTCCGCACCGCGTGCTCTCACGGCACACCGAACGCACCGCCGTTGTTGGCGGCGCCGTAAAATTGTACGATTTCGCTCTTGAGTAACACAAACCGGGCTTGCGAGACCAGTGTGAAATCTGCCGCGATCACGCGCCGTTGATCGGTGGGAAATCTGCAAGCTCACCGGGCCCCCTGTGGTGAAGCGTTGGCTCGTTCCACCGCTATCGATCCAGCCCGGCGTAGCTACCAGCCGGAGAAAAACCGAAGATCGGCCACCGAGTGGAAGCGACCGTAAATTTAGGATATTTCTGGAATGCGCCAAGGGTCAGCGGACCAGCGGCTAGGCCCTTCGGCTTGTCGGTAGAGCTTTAACTGCACTGCCATTTGCGAGGAAACTTCGTGACCCTGCGGCCTTTTGATAACAGGCGCCCCTTGCGCTACCGCGTCGATCGCTTGATCCGTGACTTGATCATGCGCATCATCCGATGGCTTGCGCCGCGAGCCCAAGGGGTCGAACTCGATCCGCGCAACTCGTCCGTCAAACAAATCCTGCTGGTTCGAGCCAACTTCCGCATGGGCAACGCGCTACTCGCTTTACCCGCGATCGCCGCATTCCAGAGGCACTTCCCCGACGCCACTGTCGATTTTGTCGGCTCGCCGATTTCCCAGCTGTTGTTTCGTCACCAGCCCTTGAACCGGCATTACATCGCGCCGCGCCGATTTCCCCGAGTGGTCTGGGAGTATCCGCGCCTGATGCACGAACTGCGCGCCAGGCACTACGATTTGGCGCTCGACGTGAGCTGTTCCCATTCGGGCGTCGGCTCTTTCATTGTCGGTTTTTCCGGAGCGCGCATCCGCGGTGGCATCGCCGGCAAGTGGGATCAGCTGTTCAATTTGAAAATCGCCAAGTTCGCCGAAAACAACAAATACCGCAAGATGACCGAACTGCTCACCGCCATGCATCTCCAAACCATCGACGCAGTCGGCGCCGTCCAATTCTCCGCCGCCGAAAAACTTGAAGGAGCCAAGACGCTCGAATCTCTCGTCGGCAACCGCAACGTACCGAGGGTGGGCGTGTTCGTCGGCGGGCGCAAGCTTCGCGGCAAACGTTGGCCGCTGGAAAATTTCGTCGAGGTCGCCAACGGCCTGCGTCGCCGCGGCGTCGCCGTCGTCGCTTTTTTCGGCCCGGAAGAAACTGACGTTGCCGGCTTGCTGCGGGCTTCTTTTGATCCGTCGATTCCAGTGATCTTCGAACCCTCGGTTAGAAAATTCGCGGCGATCCTTGCGCATCTCGATCTGCTCATCTGTTGCGACTCCGGCCCCATGCACCTCGCCTGCGCCGTCGGCGTGCGCGTGTTGGCGATCTTTCAAAAAAACAATGTCCTGCGCTGGGCGCCGCCGCCGAGCGCGGCGCGAACCGTCGCTGATACCAACGGCGCCAGCGCATCGATGGTATTGCAAGCCGCGCTTGAAGAGCTTTCCCTCGACGGCACCATCGGCGTTTCATCGGCCGGCCGGTTAAACGTACCCGCCGGCGCTCAACACTGAATACGGACGTCAGTTCAAAAACAGCGCAAATTCTTGTCACCCTTCCCAGACTTTGGAATCGTTTTCCACCGTTTTCTACAAACTAAGAATCGATCCTCTCCGCCGCTGCAATTTCGCTTGAAAATTGCCGTTATAACCTTTGGCGCACGGTTTGCTTTTTCATCCGAAGCAATCGGCCACTAACTCAGTCGGGAGGAACCATGAACAAACATTTGATTCAGGGCGTGATTGTCGGCGCGCTTTTCACCACGGTTATCACTTGGGTCGCGGCTTCAGACGCCTTGGCGGAAGGCGGATTCGCGTTGCTCGCATCCATCGTTTTCGGTCTGGCTGCGGGTATTTGCATCGGCGGATTGATCGCCGCGAACTTCGCGATGCTCGCTGTCGAAGAGCAGGAAGCGACGGAGACCCAGAAGGCCCGAGCGCACCGCCAGGTCACCGCGCACGCCCACGCTTGAGCAGACGGCGCCCGGAAACCAGTGACGTTCCCGCGCGCCATGACCTTACCGCCTCACCGCAAAAATCTCGGTGCGGCGGTTCTTTCCTATTCGATCCTGCGCTCGTGCCCCGGCACCGCTTGAGTTGCACCTCAAGGCGACGTCAGATTATTTTCGTTGGCCAATTTCTCAAGCCGTTCTCCATATCACCGATCATCAAAGGCGGCGTCCGCGTCATTGATCCTCGGTGAAGTTTCAGTCATCGCCGCTCCGCCCGACATAACCCACAAAACCCAAGTATGTTGATCTCGCGACGCGCGGACCTGCGCCTCCAGGAATCTCCGAGACCGGGGTGACTCGAGTTACGAAAATGGAGTAAAATGAGGGCTGGTCGTAGCACCGGCTGGGTTGCAACCAGAAAAGATTGGAAGAGGTCATTATAATGCGCGCTTTTTTCACTCTCAGGTGTTTAATGTTTTCCGCCATCCTGCTCGCACTCCCGCACTCCCATGCCGACGGCGCGGAATCTTCGACGGCGCTAACCGCCCGTGAAAGCGGCGTCGGTCTCTACGCCCAACAAGACGCTGAAACCGCGCCCATCCGCAAACTGGACAAGGGCGACGAGCTCTTCCCCATGGTCGAAGCGGTCGGCCGAGAGACCTGGTACATGGTACGCACCAAGCAAGGTCAGATCGGTTGGGTGCGCGGCACCGACGTCGTCATCAGTAATCAAACCAGGAACGCATTTAAGGAAAATCCATACGGCTCGTCGACCTGGTCGGCGCGCACCGCGGACGGCCGCATCTTCAGCGGCACTTGGAGCATCACACCGAGCACGACGAGCAGCACCGCCTCAGGCGGTTGGACGTTGAGCAATAACAGCGGCGCTACCGTGATGCGCGGCACATGGTCCGCCGATAAGCACTCGACCGGATGGAACGGAGTCTGGCATGCCGCCGTCGAAGGCCGTGACGCGGAACTCAGCGGCAGTTGGTCCGCCGAACTCCCCTACATGCGCAACGCGCGCTTTGCCGAGATGTTCGAAGCCGCCGCCAAAGAGGCGTTGAGCGGTCTATGGACCGGTGCCAGTGAATCCGGAAGCTGGTCGATACGTTACGTGATGCCGCAATAACGTCCTGCGTCAAGTAATTGATCGCTGCGCCGAATTTTTCGAATGAGCTTTTGCCAAACTATCCGGGCGCGTGGGTCCGCTTCGGACCGGCATAGCAGATCCAACTTTTTTTCGCAGAGCCGAAGAGCTGTGTTATACTCCGCGGCCATGCATCAGAGGAAATCGACGGTCAATCAACAACGACTCGGCCGCAAGCAGCGATTGGAAATACCCACCGGCTGAGCTGTCGTAGTACAGATTCCAGCCGCGCAAAGGGACCAAACAATCCATGGATGCTGCCGACGCTCCCCGATTCGAGCCGATGACTACAGGCGCGCTGCTCGACCACGCGTTCCGCCTCTACACCGGCAACTTTCCCCTTATGCTCGGCATCACCGCCGGCGCCTATGTGCCGTTTTACTTGATCATGCTCGCCCTCGAGTCCGGCATCGGCGGCAAATTACAATCCCGGGTCGGCGGCCTGTCGGCGCTGCTCTTCCAAGTAATCTTCATGATCTTCTGGGCGAGCATCGCCTTTCCCATCGCCAGCGGCGCGACCACCTACGCCATCAGCGAGCGGTATCTTGGCAATGAGGTCACCATCGGCGACGCTTTGCGCCGCGGCCTGAGCCATTTCTGGGCGCTCTCGATCGCCCAGATCACCGCTACAATCCGCGTGCTCATCGGTTTTCTTCTGTTGATCGTGCCCGGAATCCTGTGGATGCTTTCTTACTCATTGATCGTGCCGGCGATTCTCATCGAAGGACAGCGGGCGCTTCCCAGTCTGCGACGAAGTCGCGACCTGGTGCGGGGTCACCGCGGCAAGGTTTTTGGGGTCTTACTGATCGTCAATCTGCTCCAGGCGGTTTTGGCCGGCGGTGTCGGCATGATTTCCAACTTGTTTTTCAGCGCGGCTTCGGGAAGCGCCGAGATCCTCAGCTCGGCGCTGGGCAATCTGCTGTCGATCTTTCTCACCCCGCTCGGTATCATCGCGGCGATTCTGCTCTACTACGACATGCGCATCCGCAAGGAAGGATTCGACCTGGAGATGCTCAACCACGCGCTCACGAAGGAAAACCAGAGCACCGCTGCAGCGCCTTCAGCGAGCCGCTGATCTTTGATGGCCGCCTTGCAAGTCAATCCCATTCCGCCCCCGGAGAAAATCCGCGAGGCCACTCGGCAAATCCTCGATCGCCCCGAATTCGCCGAGCCGTCGCGCTGGTACCGAAGCGTGAACGACATACTGAACGCGATCAAAGAATGGCTCGACCGGCTGGGCAACTGGTCCGAGGCCCATCCCGATCTTGCCCGTGTGCTGTTTATCATCGCGCTCGTGATTCTGCTCGCTTGCCTCACTCATCTGCTCTATCTCGCCCTCGCCGACGTGTTGCCGTTTAGGCGCAAGCAAGACAGAGAAGCCGCGCGCCCGGCGCGCTGGGAGATTTTACAGGGGGCGGCAACCAACTGGCGCGAGGCTCTCGAGCTCGCCCGCGCCATGGTCAACGAAGGCAATTCGCGCCGGGCCGTCTGGATCGCCCATCGCGTTCTGCTCGGCCTGTTGGATCAACAGGGCGCGGTGAAGTTCGCCGGTTGGAAAACCAATTCGCAGTATCTTGGCGAATGCGCGCGCGATCATCCCTGGCGCCCAGCCTTCGCGGAACTGACGGAGCTTTACGAGCAAGCCGTGTACGCGAGCCGGCAAATCTCCGCCGACGCGGCGGCGCAATGGGTTGCGCGCGTCGGCCGGTTTTGCCTCGAGACGGGAATCATCCGATGACCTCGCAGACACAAAATCGCTTGACGGCCGCGATGGCGACCGGCATTTTTCTGGTGCTCTCGCTGTTGCTGGCGAGCCTCTCCAGCCAGCGAAGCACTGATGACCTGCTGCGCCGTCCTTCGACCTTTTTTACCGACCCGAGCGGCTCGCGCGCTTTATTTCTGGTCATGAAGCAGTTTCTTCCGAAAGTGGCACAATGGCGCCGGCCGCTCTATTTACTGCCGTTGCCCAACAGCCCGGACGAACCAAGCACGCTAATCGTGGCCGGGCCGGCGCGGCCGATTTCCGCCCATGAAGCCGGCTCCCTCCACGGTTGGCTCGCCTCCGGCGGCCAGCTCATTTTGCTCAATGACAGCGGCTGGCCCCTGGGGCAGCCTTCAACGAGCTATGACGCCCCGTCAAAAAAGGACTCGCGCGCGTCGAAGGATCGCGACGACAAGCTCGCCGCGACGTTTTTGTCGCGCTACGCGCCGGGCTTGCGCTGGACTAAAGCAGTCCGTACCCGGGCCGGGCGCGCCATCGGCTCATCGCTCTCCACCCAAGAGCTCACTCTCCACTGGCGGCGCAGTTTCAGCGCCACCGGCGGCGCCAAGGTCGTCGCCGCCATCAACAATGCCAGTCTCGCCGTTGAGTTGCCGGTGGGCCGGGGACGCATCATCGCTGTCGCCGATCCCGCGATGGTCAGCAACGGCGCGCTGCGCCGCTCGGACAACGCGGTGTGGCTGGTTGATCTGGCCGCCGGCTGGGGCAACGGCAACACGTTTTTCGACGAATATCATCTCGGCTTCGGCCAAAAACGCAGCACCGTTGAATTGACCCGCGCCTTTCTCATGACCCCCTGGGGCTGGTGCGTTTTGCAACTCGCCGCGGCGGGACTGCTTTACCTATTCGCCTACCGGCGCCGCTTTGGCCGGATCCGAGAGCCGCCGCCGTCTAATCGCGCCAGCCCGCTGGAGCTGCTCGACGCCCGCGCCGGAGTGTTCCGGGCCGCGGCGGCGCGAGCGCTGTCGGCGGAATTGATCGTGCAGCATCTTTGTCAGAATCTCACCAAGAGTCACGGCAAAACCATAGATACCGTCAATTTGAGCCGAGAGCTGGCAATCATGGCAAAAACTCGCGGCGCCGTCGCGGCAACGCTTCAAGGATTGTTCGGTAAAGTGCAAAATGGCCAGCGTCTGAGCGACCGTGAGTTTATCGAGCTCGGCCGCAGCGCGGGCGAAATCAGCAGAGGACCGAAACCATGACTGAAAACAAAATATCCAAGGACGTGCTGGGCATCGGCCGCGCCGTGCAGAGCGAGCTGCAAAAAGTGATTTGCGGCCAAGCGCCGGCGATTCAGAGCCTGCTCGTCGCCGTCACCGCTGGCGGCCATGTGCTCATCGAAGGCGTACCGGGAGTCGCCAAAACGCTCTTGGCCCGCAGCCTCGCTGCCGCGCTGCGCTGTCGCTTTGGGCGTATCCAGTTTACGCCGGATCTGATGCCGTCGGACATCACCGGGGTCAACGTCTTCGATACGGCGACGCATCAGTTCAGCTTCCGAGCCGGCCCGCTGTTTGCCGACATCGTGCTGGCCGATGAAATCAATCGCGCCCCGGCCAAGACCCAAGCGGCGCTGCTTGAGGCGATGCAAGAATCTCAGGTGAGCATCGACGGCGAAAGTCGCGCCCTGTCGCGCTGCTTTACCGTGCTTGCCACCCAGAACCCGATCGAATACGAAGGCACCTACCCGCTGCCCGAGGCGCAACTGGATCGTTTTCTCATGAAAGTGATCGTCGATTATCCCGGTGAAGACGACGAACGGACCATGCTAAAAACCATGCAGGCGCTCGGCGACAAGGCAGCGCAGCCTTACAGCATCATCGAGCCAGTGATCGGTCCCGAGGAAATAATCCGATTGCGCGCGGCGGCCAACGCGGTCCGGGTCGATGACACCGTGCTGGAATATGCGCTGAGGCTCATCCGCCAGTCGCGCGGCTTTGCCAGCTTCGCCCTCGGTGCCAGCCCGCGCGCCGCGATCATGCTGCTGCAAGCCGCAAGGGCTCTCGCCCTGCTGCGCGGCAACGACTACGTCACGCCGGATGAGATTCAGCTCATGGCTCCGCCCGTTCTGCGCCATCGGGTTCGCCTAACGCCGGAAGCCGAGATCGAGGGACTGACGCCCGACAGCTGCATCCAGGCGCTGCTCGCGCAAGTCGACGTGCCCCGATGACAAAGGCATGACGCGATTGTTTTCACTGCTACCGACACTGCGCTTGCTCCGCCTGCTCGCGCTGGGCGCGCCGCTCTGGCTTTTAGCATTGCTGATCCCAGCCGGCTGGCTAGCCGGCCTGTTCTATCTTCTGCTAATCATCGCGCTTTGTTGGCGCGACGCCGGCACCATCCCGTCGGCCGCCAAGCTGTCGGCGCAGCGCCGGTTGCCGCCGCGCTTCGCCCTCGACGTCGAGCAGCCGATCGAGCTCGTGATAAAAAGTTTCGCCGCGCGGGCGATTCAGATCGCCGCGCGCGATGAAGCGCCGGAGGTTTTCGAAGTACGGGCCGATTGGCCGCCGGTGACCATCCCACCGGGCGGCGAGGCGCGCTTGAGCTATAGCGTAAGGCCGCTCCGGCGAGGCGCCCATCGCTTCGGTGCGATTATTCTGCGTGTGCAAGGAGAACGGGGCTTGATCCAGAAGCAGCTGTCGCTCAGCGCCACCGACAACGCCAAGGTCTATCCCAATGTCCGCGGCGCGGATCAATATCAGCTGCTGGCACAAATCGACCAGCGCGACGAGGTCGTGCGCAAGCCGCGCCGGTTCAAAGCCGCCGGCACCGACTTCGAAAGCCTGCGGCAATACATTCCCGGCGAAGATCCGCGCAACATCGACTGGAAGGCGACGGCGCGGCGCGGCGCGCCGATCAGCCGCAACAAACAGGTGGAAAGAGGCCAACAGCTCGCCGTCCTGTTGGATGCCGGACGGCTGATGGCCGAGACCGTCGGCAAGTATTCCAAGCTCGAGCATGCGCTCAACGCAGCGGTCATGCTTAGCTATGTCGTGCAGAAGCGCGGCGACGCCCTTTCGGTGGCGTCGTTTTCCAACAAGATCGAATCGTTCCTGCCGACGCTGCGCGGCTCGGCATTGATGCCGCGCGTCCTGGAGTCGCTCTACGCGGTCCAGGTGCGGCCGGTGGAGTCGGACTATTGGCAGGCGATCGCCCAGGTGATGACCCTGCTCAACCGGCGCAGTCTGGTGATCTTGATCACCGATGTCCTGGATGCCTCGGCGAGTGCGGGCTTGATCAATAATCTCTCCCGCGCCGCGGAAAAGCATCTGGTGCTTTGCGTCGTGCTCAGCGAACCAACGATCGCCGAGATCGCCCGCTCGATTCCGACCACGGTGGAAGAAACCTATCGCAAGGCCGCCGCGTGCGATCAGCTGCGCCGCCGTCGGCTTGCGCTGGAGAGCATGCGCGCGCGGGGAATTTTAGTCCTCGAGACCGACCCGGCGCACTTGAGTGTGCACCTGGTCAAGCGTTATTTGGAAATTCGCCAGGCGAACCTGCAATAAGAATGGAAGAACGAGTTCACATTTCTACTCCGGATCACGTCAGCCTCGAGTTTGAACTCGCCGGACCAGGCTCGCGTTTCTCCGCCTACGCGATCGATTTTCTCTTTAATATTTTGTTGATCGTCGTCATCGTTTTAGCGGTTTATGCCAGCGGCGCCGTTGTCACGTTGAGATCGCTCATGGGCGTGGCGCGGGGCAGCTCCTGGAGCGCGTCTTGGATCTTGGCCCTGCTGGTTTTGATCATTTTTTTGATCAACTGGGGCTACTACGTTTTTTTCGAAGGTTTGGGCAAAGGCTCGACACCGGGGAAAAAACGCATGGGCATTCGCGTCATCCGCCAGGACGGACTACCGATCGGGTTGCGCGAAGCGGCGCTGCGCAATCTGGTGCGTGCCGCCGACATGCTGCCGCCGCCCAGTTATATTTTGGGCGGATTGGTGATGCACTTCGATCCGCAAGGCCGCCGGCTCGGTGACATGGTGGCGGGCACCTACGTGGTCGTCGAGAAATTCGATATCGCCGCGCAGGGCGTCAGCGGCGCGGCCTGGGCCAAGCGCGTCGAGCAGGGTCGCTCGCGCCAGGCGCTCACCTTACCGCGCGGCACGATCTCGGCGCAGCAATTGGCGTTGATCGAGCAGTTCCTCGCTCGCAGCCGCGAGCTGTCGCTCGACCGGCGCGCGCAGCTGGTCTGGCAGATCACCGAGCCGTTGCTGGCGCTTCTCGGCGAAGATCATGCCAGCCTGGCGCGCAGCGCCGAGCGCACCGAGCGCTGCGAGCGTTTGCTCTTGCAAATCCTCGATTTCGCTAAAGCAAAAGTGCCGGCGTCTGCCGTGGCGCCTAAGACACCGCAAGCAACACCGTTGTTTTGAACGAACTAAAGTGATGCAAGACGCCGACGCCAAGCTTGAACAGTGGTCGCGCTTCTACCAGCGCGCGCAAACGCTGCTGCGCGGCGGCTCGCGCGCGCTGCGCCGCTTGAGCGGCGCCGAGCTCACCCGCCTGATCGACGATTATCAAGCGTTGACGGCTGACTTGGCCCGGGCGCGTTCCCTAGGCGCGGCGCGCGAGACCATCGATCAGCTCAATCGCATCGCCGTGGCCGGTCACAATTTGCTCTACGGGCAAATTCGCTTGCGCGAGGGCGCCGGCTCAACCTACGGCTTTGCCAGCTTCGCCTGCGCGGTGCGCCGGCACGCCGGCGCCGTGGCCCTGTCCGCGCTCATGTTTTTTGGTTCCGCCGTTGTCAGCTTCGTTGCCGTCGAGCTGTATCCTTCGTTAGCCTACGACATGCTCGCCGACGAATTTCTCGATTTCGACCCGGCCACACCCGAGAATCTGCACAGCATTCCGAGCCTGGCGCGTCCGGTGGTTTCGTCCGTGATAATTTCGAACAACATCCAAGTGACGCTGCTCGCTTTTGGTTTCGGACTGACGGCCGGCATCGGCACCAGCGTGCTGCTGATATTTAATGGTATTCATCTTGGCTCGGTGGCCGGCTGGATGGTATTGCACGGCAAGGACCGCGCGCTGTGGGGCTGGATCATGCCCCATGGCGGCACAGAGTTGCTGGCGATCTGCTTCGCGGGCGCAGCCGGCTACATTCTCGCCGGCGCGATCATTGCACCCGGCGAGCTGCGCCGCAGCACGGCGCTCAAGCGCGTCGGCATGGAAGCCTTGTCCATCGAGCTCGGCTGCATGGTCATGCTGATTTTTGCCGGCTTCATCGAAGGCTTCGTCTCGCCGAGCGGCCTTGATTATCCGAGCCGCATCGCTGTGCTGACCGGTAGCCTCGGCCTCTGGGCAATTTATTTTCTCGGTGCCGGCCGGCGCCACGATCGCCCGCCGAGCGAACCGCCAGGCGGCTGAGTCGCCGGGACCCACACCGCACCGCTGCGATCGATCGCTTCTCACGACCGTCAGCTCGATCGGCATCGGCGCACCCTGCGATTAATATTGCTCAAGCGCATTGCTGCCGCGCATGATCTTCTTGAAGCAAAGCGCGGCGCCATGTTAAGCAAGCATCTGGAATTAAATCGGCCCAGCCACCGGCGCGCATCAAACGAAGCATCGCTCGGCAAACTAGACAACAACTCATGCTCCGCTCGCAAAAACGACTGCTCGCCTTGCTCGGCGTTTTACTGCTGCTCCTCCTGGTCGCAACTTTCTTGTACATGTGGGGCATGGTTTATCTCGAAGGCAAGCCGCGCGGCTTCTGGGACGCGCTGGAATGGGCCGGCGAATCCTTGTCCACCACCGGTTACGGCCGCGATTCCAACTGGAACCATCCGCTGATGGTTTCCTACGTCGTGCTCGTGCAATTCGTCGGCGTGTTTCTGGTTTTTCTCGTCTTCCCGGTGTATTTGCTGCCGTTTTTAGAAGAGCGCTTCCAGACCCGGCTGCCCCAGGAGGTCGGCAATCTCAAAGACCATGTCGTCATTTTCGATTACGGCCCGGCGGTTACGACCCTGCTTACCGAATTGGAGCAAGCCAACATCGCCACCGTGGTGGTCGAAGAGGACGAAAACGACGCGCGCCGTCTGCACGAGCAAGGACATCGAGTCATCTACGGCAATCTCGACGAAGGCGTGCTGAAAAAAACCTATCTGCCCCAGGCGCGCGCGTTGATCGTCAACAGCTCCGACGACCGCAACGCGGCCGCTATCTTGACGGCGCGCCAGTTGGGCTTCAAGGGAGAGATCCTCGCGCTGGTCGAAGACCCCTATCATCGCGAGCCGATCATTCTCGCCGGCGCCAACGGAGCCTACACTCCTCGGCATGTCTTGGGCGCGGCATTGGCGGCCCGCGCCAGTCAGAAAGTGAGCCCGACGGTCGCCGGCATTCAGCACCTCGGCAACAAACTGCTGGTCGGTGAAGCGCGCATCACGCGCGACAGCGTGCTCGGCGGCAAGACCTTGGCGGAAGCCATACTCGGCCAGCACACCGGCGTCACCGTGATCGGCCAATGGATCGGCGGCAAGCTCACCACCCCGCCGACGCCTGACATGCGCCTGGAACCGGGCGGCATACTCGTTCTCGTCGGCAACGAAGAAAGTCTTCAACGCTTCATGGATCTGTGCGCCGGGGCGCGCCAGTTGCGCCGCCATGGCCCGTTCTTAATCGCCGGCGGCGGCGAGGTCGGACGCAAGGTCGCCGAGCTGCTGAACGACGCCGGCGAAGAGACTTTCTTGATCGATACCCAACCCGGACCGGGCGTCAATCTGGTCGGCAACGTGCTCGACACACAGATTTTGAAGCAAGCCGGCGTCGACAAATTGCAAGCCGTCGTCCTGGCTCTCAACGCCGATTCGACGACGCTCTTTGCCACAGTGATCTTCAAGAATATGGCGCCTGATATTCCGGTCATCGCCCGCGTCAACCGCGCCGAGAACGTCGAGCGCATTTACGCTGCGGGCGCCGATTTCGCATTGTCGATCAGTCAAGTTTCCGGCCAACTGCTCGCCTGGCGACTGCTCGGCAAGGAATCGGTCGCCCTCGATCCCGAGCTACGCGTGATCAAGGTCTCGACGCGCGGCATCGAAAATTTTCATCCGAGCCAGGCAGAGCTTCGGCTCAAGACCGGCTGCTCCGTGGTCGCCGTCGAGCGCGGCGAAGAATTGCTGGTGGAGTTCGGTCCGAACTTTCGCTTTCAGCCCAACGACTCGGTCTATATTTGCGGCAGCGCCGAGGCGGCGCAGAAATATGATGAAATTTTTCCGCAGGAATAACCGCGGTGGACGCTTCGCCCTTAAGTCAAAATCCTCAGGGATTTTTTATCGATCCTTTCAGTGCCGCCGTGCCAGGGTGCGCGGCGCCACACTGACCCTCAGGTGAAATATGGCGCAGCCCGCTTCCACCCGCACCCGTGTCCACTTCACGATGCTCCGAAGCTATCGGGTCGCGGACCTGATCACCCTCGCCAACGCCGCCGCCGGCATGGCCGCGGTGTTCGCGATCATGAGTTATCTGACCGCGCCGGAGGATTGGCGCGTATACCTTGCGCTGGCGCTGGTGCCGGTAGCGCTCCTGTGCGATATCGCCGACGGCAGAGTCGCGCGCCGGCATGAAGAGCCATCGCCATTCGGTCAAGAGCTGGATTCGTTGGCCGACATCGTCAGTTTCGGCGTCGCCCCCGCCACCCTCGCCTATGGTCTTGGCATGCGCAGCGGACTGGATGTCGTTGTGCTGATTTTTTTCGTCGCCTGCGGCATCAGCCGTTTGGCGCGTTACAACGTTACCGCCGGCCAACTTTCCGACGCTTCCGGCAAGGTCAGATATTTCGAAGGCGCGCCGATACCATCGAGCCTGGTCCTGGTCGGTGTGCTCGCCGTCTGTGTCTATTTTGACCATATCGACGACGCCCTGCCCTTCGGCAGCATTGAAATAGGCGGCTGGCATTGGCATCCAATTTCGTCGCTGTTTTTTCTCAACGGCTGCGCCATGATCAGCAAAACCTTGCGCATCCCGAAATTGTGATCGCATCAATGGAAAAGTCGGGAGAGATCCTATGAAACAAAAACTGTACGTTGCGTTGGTCGTTACGATGCTGCTTCAGGCTCCAGCGGCAAAAGTTTCGCCTGCGTGATCCGCGAGGTCCGTCCCGAGGAGATTTTCGATTTTTCTTTTCTGCGTAAAGCTCAAGCCGAATTGCCCCAAACGGCTGGAAGCCGTAGATTGCAGCGGCAGCATGGCGAACGGTTTTCGCAAGAACGATCTCGCGCCAAGATGCCAAGAACGCCAGGTTCGGGAACGTTTTTTACGTTTGCGTCTTGGCGGGAGATCTTCCGATTTTTGCTTGCTGCTTCGCCGCTCTGGGGGTGAAGGCCTTTATTGCAGCCAACCCGTTTCCCGATAAGCTTTTATCGCTCCCGGGTGCAACGCGACGCCGCCGAATTCAAACGCCGCTTGTCCTTGGCTTCGGAGCGGTTCGAACAAGTTTTTCAATCCTCTGAACAGCGGATTCATCTCCGGCAGGTTGTCGAGATTATCCGCGATCACCTTAGCCATGTCGTGCACGACGTTCTCGGCCACCCGCGCGTGGGTAACAATGACGTTGATCACGCCCACCTGGGTCACGTCTTCAACCACGCCGCGGAAGGCGTTTTTCTCCACCACCACCGGCCGATAGAACGGCACCTGCGCCAGCAATTTGTCGATCTGGCCGGAGGCGAAGGGAATCACCCGGATATCGGCGCGCGCGCTCAGATCGGTCAACACTTTATTCGGGATCGGCGGGTGAAATTGCGCGTCGATGGCGCCGGCAACCAAGGCATCCGCTCCTTCGGCAAAACCCATGTGCACCGGCATGAAGCTGTCGAAGGAAATTCCCAATACGCCGAAGATCGTGTGAATATGTTGCTCCATGCCGCTGCCTCTGGCGCCGATGGCGATCTTTTTCCCCTGGAAATCGGCGACCGATTGGATCGCCGAAGTCGCGAGCTTGACGAAGCACATCGGCCCGGCGTTGGCCGGCGCCACCATCCGGATGGCGATTTTATTCTTGAACGGCGCGGCCGCGTCCTTGGCGCGGCCGATCCAGTTGGACGCCATGAAACCGAATTCGAGCTCGCCACGGTCGAGCTGCTCGGCGTTATGAATGCTCGCGTCGGTCGTCATCACGACACACTGGTCCGCGCCGGCGCGCCCGCGATTGAAAAGCTCGGCGATCGCCTGTCCCTGTGTATAAAAAGTGCCGCCATGCTCCGAAGTCCCCATTCTAATGGACATGAACATTCCTCCGCTTACAAGATTTCATCCCATTTCATTTACACCACCCCGGCCGATGGCCGCAATTGCTCGGCAGTTTAAGGCAGCTAGCTTGCTCGCGCATCGACCTTGACGCTCAAGCTGCGAGTGTACTAGTTTTTAAGCACAAACAAATAGTAAACGAATTTTTGACGTTTGTAATTGCAAAGGAGCTGTTATGGCGATCATCGATTTGGATTCCCACCTGCGCGACGGCTGGCTGCTCGACGAGATCTATCAACTGCCCGAGCCCTTCGCGAAGCATTCCCCGAAAAGAATCGGCGACGGCCAATATTTCTACTCGAAGTTCGAGCATACCCTGTCACCGATGGAAGACCCGGTGGCCAACGCCAATTTCAAGAAGCCGGTGACGCACCAGGTTTTTTACAACCCGGAAGCGAACGCGCGCGGCAACGAGGTCATGCGCTGGCAACAGGGCGGCTACGACATGGACTATCGGATAAAAGACAATGCCCGCGAAGGCATCGACTATCAGTTGATCTTTCCCACCGCCATCGACATCCCATCGCAGAACCCCGGTCCGCTCGGCGCCGCCGTGGCGCGGTCGTATAACGATTGGGCGCACAAGCTCGTCGCCGGCCATCACAACCGTCTGTCGCCCGTCGCCATGATGCCCGCCGGTTGTCCGGAAGAGATGGCCAACGAGCTGCGCCATTGCGTCAACAACTTGGGCTGCAAAGCCGCCCATTTGGTGAGCTACACCTTGGACCGCCAGATGGACGATCCGGTGTTCTTTCCGTTCTATGAAGCGGCGCAGGAATTGGACGTGCCGCTCTTCTGCCACCCGAGCACCCTGGGCGCGCCCGGCACGCTAATCAATCGCCAAAGCCATTTCTTTCCGATGCATATTCTCGGCCGGCCGCTCAATTGCGTCGCGCCGCTGGTCGCCATGGTGCTCGGCGGCGTGTTTGAAAAATACCCGCGTTTGAAAGTGGTCTTCTTCGAAGTCACGGCGGAGTTTTTGGTCTTCTGGATGCACCGCATGGACGACGACTACGAGGTCATCAAGGACGCAGGCATGTGCCCGCAATTGAGCATGCTGCCTTCTGAGTACGTCAAGCGCAATTGCTATATCAGCTGCGAGGCCGACGAGAAGTGGCTGCCCCTGGCGATCGCCGAGATCGGCGAGACCCATGTGGTGATGGCGACGGATTATCCGCATTTCGATTCCACCTTTCCCAAAACCGTGAGCGGCATCCGCGAGCGGCCGGATCTATCACCCAAGCAGAAAAAACTCATACTCGAAGATAATGCTCTGAACCTGATTCGCCTATAAACGATGTTTTTCATTCACCACGAATGACCGAGCGCGGCTGCGCCGCAACCAAAAGCCGGAATATCTCGCGCAAGGCCGCAAAGGAAAAGCATTGTCATTTCGAACGAAGAGAGAAGGCTTTCCTAGATCCCTCGCATTTGCTCGGGATGACAGGCTCTTAACCTGTCACTTGGCGTCTTGGCGCGATATTTTCTTATTGACTTCGTCCTGGGCAAGGCTTAGATCACAGGACCTCACGTTCGAAGCAGGAGGTAAACCATGGAATCCCCGTTCAAAGTTTCCGGCATCGACCACGTAGTCCTTCACGTTACCGACCTCGCCCGCGCGAAGAAGTTCTACATCGACTTTCTCGGCATGACCATCGACCACGAAAGCTCCTGGCAGTGCTTTCTCAAATGCGGCAACCAGGGCGTCGCCCTGTTCGAAGTCGACGAAGGAGAAGAAGTCCACGGCGGCAGCGAAGTCAATCACATGGCGCTGCGCTTGGCGGCCGGCGGTTACGAGCGCGTCAAAGCCACGCTCGAAAATGCCGCCATCCAAGTCCACGGCCGCAAAAACGATCCGCACTGCATCTACTTCAACGACCCCGACGGCCATCACCTGCAGCTTTTGATGCCAAATGAATGACGAAACCTTGCGACCAAGTAACGACATTTTGCGGCGCGGCGATAGCCGTTTTCCGGCCGGGCACGGTTAACTTCAATCCGCAAAACAATTGAAACGAAAATCCCCTGGGTACTGCATTTGCGATTTCTAACGCGTCGAAATGTCCAAGGTGAGAATCGCCACGGCCTATCGTAAAAAAATTAAACATGTTGCGTTGACTCGCGACAAGTTCGCCGTTCGGCCTTGATTTTCATTTCCCAAAGCCGGACCCTGGTCTGGGCATGAACAAACATTTTGATCCACTCACCGTCGCGCTTACCGGCCAACTGTCCGCCGTATTGATCGTCGCGGCGGTCCTCGCCCTGGTATTGTCGCTCTTTCTGCTATGGCGTTACCGGCGCGCGGTGATCAAGTCGATGCGGCGGCGCGGCCGCGCCGATCTGCTGGAGCAAAAAGGCTTTGTCCCGCCGGACGAGCCGCATAAGCCGCCGGACGAGGCATTGGTTTTCACTTTTGCCGGCTCTGAGGGACGCGACGGCTCGGCGGCGAAAAAAAATCTGCTCTACCGCCAAGCGCGGCTGCGGCCCTGGCTCGCTGCTCTTGTCTATACTGCCGCCGGCGTTTGCTTCGCGGCGACCATGGGCGCCGTGTTTTTGCTGTCGGCCAAGATGACAATCTTGCCGCTGCGCTTCTCCTATTTGACTTGGGGCTATGCTTGGCCGCTGGTGCTCACCGCCAACTTGGTCGCTGTCACCAGCCGCCGCGGCCGGATGATCGTCCTCGCCGTTTATCTGCTTTGCGGTATCGCCTTGAGCACTCTGATGCTCGGCCGCAGCCCGGACCTCACCGTCGTGCAGCTTGGCTATCTATGGCTCAACGCCAACGCGATTCCGTCCGTCCTGTTGCTGTTCTTTTTGAACCGGCGCATCCGCGCGGTCGGTCCGCTCGTGCTGTTGTTCATGATTTTCGGCGCTGCCGGAGCGACGCTCTTGACCTCGGTGGCGGGCAGCAGTCCCAAGCTGCTCCGCGCCATCAGCGACTTCGCCCACTCCCTCGGATTGGGCGCGACCGGCACGCTCTGGGGTTTACACGTCCTCGGCTTCGCTGTCTTCGCCGTCGCCGGCTGGATCGTCGTCGATTCGTTGCGCCAGATGTATGAGCAAAAAATAATCAGCGATCAATCGGTCACGATCGACGCCGTCTGGCTTCTGTTCGGCCTCGTCAACTCCATGGAGCTGGTCTTTGAAGGCCCGCGCTGGATACTGAGCGGTCTGGTCGCCTTTGTAATTTTTAAGATCGTCGCCGCGTTGGGCTTCCGGTTGCTGCGCCTGGGAAAAACCATCGCGGGAAAGCGCCTGTTGTTGCTGCGAGTCTTCGCTCTCGGCCGGCGCAGCGAAACTGTCTATAACGCCTTGGCAAAAAGCTGGCGCCGCGTCGGCAGCATGCAGATGATCGCCGGTCCGGATCTCGTGACGACGACCGTCGAGCCCCATGAATTTTTGGATTTTATCGCCGGCAAGCTGGCGCGCCGCTTCATCGACTCCGGCCAGACCCTCGACTTGAGGATCTCGCAGATGGATCTCGAAGCCGACGGCGACGGGCGTTTTCGCGTCACCGAGTTCTTCTGTCATGACGACACCTGGAAGATCACGCTTTCCCGCCTGGCCAATGAAAGCGACGCCGTGCTCATGGATTTGCGCGGCTTTTCCCAAGCCAACGTCGGCTGCGTCTTCGAGATCCACGAGCTATTCAATATCGTACCGCTCGAGCGCATCGTGTTTGTCATCGACGACAGCACCGACCAGGATTTCGCGCGCCAGACCATGGAGCAGGCCTGGCACCAAACCAAAGACCGCTCACCCAACCGCCGTTCCGGCGCCGGCCGAGTTATGCTGGCGCAATTGAACGGTAAGAACGCTTTCGCTGATTTACTCTATTCCCTTTGCGCCGCGGCGAGCGGGCTCGTAACGCGTGAGACGGCCAAACCAGAGTTAGCAAATTCCGAACCGCAGGAGTTTTCCTGGTGAATTTATCCGATTCGCAAACGAATCGTGATCGTCCGTCGTGCGCGTTGGAACACGCATCACGTACACGAGCCGCGTCGGTCGCCGGTTCAATGCCGGTTATGCCCGAACGTCTTGGCATAATCCCGCTGCAGCTCTTTCGGAATAAATTCATCTTCCAGCTGGTGAATTTTCTTAGCGGGGAGAATCGGATCTTGCGTGCGCGGCACCATGCCGCACGGGCTCGCCTGCGCTTTCTTGTTCCACTCTTCGAGCACGATCGGGCCGCGCTCTTTGAACTCGTGCAATAGCTCCCAGGTCGATTGCAGACCGTTCGCCGTGGTCAGGCTTGGATAGAGCACCGCCGCGGCGCCGAGGTTTTGGAACTCCTCGAAGGTCGGCGACGGCCGCGGCCCGTAGTAAGGCGCGATCACCGGCGCCGGAATGCGCCGGCAAGCCTCTTCGATCTCCTCCCGTTTGGTCAGCGTGTTGACCCAGATCGCATCCACCCCCGCCTCCTCGACGTAGGCGATGGAGCGCTCGATGGCGTTTTTGAAGCTGCCGCCCTCCGAGCCGATGGAATCGCAGCGCGCGCACACGACGAAATCGGCGTCGAGCTCTTGCTTCGCCGCCATGGCGGCTCGGTATTTGCCTACTGCTTCTTCGCGCGAAATCAGCCGCCGGCCGGCCAGCGTGCCGGATTTCTTCGGCGCCTCTTGATCCTCGATGTGCAAACCGGCAGCACCGGCGCGGATATAAGCCTGCACCGTGTGATAAACGTTCACCGCGTTGCCGTAGCCGGTATCAGCGTCGGCAAACACCGGGATCGCGCTTACGTTGGTAATGCGTCGCACCGCGTCGGCCATCTCGCTCAGGCCGAGCAGGCCGACGTCGGGGTAGCCGTAGACGTAGGCGCACACCTGCGAGCCCGACATGAAAAACGCTTCGTAGCCGAGCACCTCGGACATGCGCGTATGGAGCGGGCTAAAGCCGCCGGACATAATCAGCAGCTCGGGCCGTTTAAGTAACTCACGGAATCTCGTTGTCTTTTTGTTTTCCATAGAAAAAATTCCATATCACAACGGTTCGCTCCTGGAAATGCGCCGGGTGCTATTGCGGCTTGCGTCGACACGGCCGAGGCAAAGCTCTGGCTGGATTGGCCAATGTCGGCATGCAGATCGCCGGTCCGTCGGATAACTTTTTGACGAGACCGGATGCGTCATAAACAAACTTGAAGGTGAATCCACCGAGCTGGCTGGCCCCGGCGCGGATCCTCGTCCAAAGTCTGAAAAAATTTCATCTTCGAAATGTCCGGCAACTTCCCTCCCAAGACTAACCTTTCAAAGTTGTAATGATAGGGAAAGGTTCCGGAAGTACACCGACGTTGCTTCGCGCACAAAATCCGTTACGGTACTTTAAGCGCGGAATCGGAAACGAAGGAGTGAGGACGATCGCGTTGTCACGAAAGAGGGCGTTGGCATATTGCAATGCAAAATAAACCGTGCGAGTGAATAGACTTATACAAAAATGTTTAAATTCCAGCCCAGTTTCGGCCATTCAGCCCATAAAGAGAGTCCGGCAGCCAGTTCCGGGAAACAAGTCATGCGGCATATCACTCGATCTGCTTTCCCGTCGAAGCAAAACCTTGGCGAGTCCACTGCTTGTGGAATATTGCGATGTCGCGTTTAACCAACCATCATCGTAGTTCCGCCTTTTCTCGATTCATAGCGATGTCCATCTTAACTATTTGGCTAGTATTGATCGGCCTCGGGTACGGCGCTAACGGCGGCCTTGACAATTTCACGGCCGCGGCAACCTTCTCGACAGCAGACCAGAATTGCGCCGACCCTCAAATGAGCGACCTATCGGTCGACCTCAAAAGCTTGCCCACGGTTTTTCATTTGATTTTAGCGGATTCGCCGTTCGACCGAGGTTTAAAAAACTTCCCAAAGGTGCCGACCGAGAATATTTCACCGCTGAGGATAAAGTGTTCCCTTCTCCTTTGATCCGTTCCACAGTTACCGGGTTTGCGCGGTTGGCATGGACCCGATGTGCGGAATTTACACCGAGCGGCATTCCTGCGACGGGTTTTAAAAAACCATTTCATGGTGAAGATCAGAACGGAGAATTCAAATGACATCCAATGCTTCCTTATCGCTCAAGCCCAAGCAAAACGACGGCTTGGGTGCTTCCGATAAGCTTCCCCAGAGCAAGAATGGCAAAAAGACCCCTAACCAGAATTCGCTCAGGAGAGTCCCGCTACTTGATTTAAAGCGAAAGTATCATGCCATTGAAGCGCAACTGCGCCGGCTATGGGATGGCGCTTTCGAATCCATGAGACTTTTGAACGGCGCTAACTTGAGCGCATTTGAAGTGGAATTTGCCGATTACTGCGGTGTCCGGCACGCCATTGGAGTCGCCTCCGGCACCGATGCGATTTTTTTGTCTCTGCGCGCCCTCGACATTAAACCGGGCGACGAAGTCATCCTGACCGCGCATGCGCCCGCCCCGGTGATCGAGCCCATCATTTATCTTGGCGCGGTTCCGGTTTTGACGGATAAGGCTGCGGCTGATTACGGTCCGGATCTAGCGAGTTTGAAAGCCGCCATCACTGCGAAGACCAAAGCGATCGTTGCCGTCCATATGTTGGGTTTGCCTTGCGATATGGCGCCCATTTCTCAGCTAGCAAATCACTATAATATTCCCCTCGTGGAGGATTCTTCCCAAGCCCAGGGAGCGACCTATCGCGGCAAGCGCGCCGCGGGATTGGGAACGATAACCCCGATGAGCTTGGGCGCCGTCAAGAACCTCGCTTGTTACGGCGACGGCGGTGTCGTGCTGACCAATGACGATGGCCTGGCCCAAACCGTGCGCCTGCTCCGCGTACACGGCCAAGCGGAAAAATACAACCATAAGCTTTATGGCTGGAACAGCCGCCTGGATGAAGTCCAAGCGGCGGTGCTGCGGGTGAAACTCCCGACCCTGGACCAAGACAATGCCAGACGGCGCGACATGGCGGCGGAGTACTCACGCGAGTTCCGCAAACTTCCAGTATCGACACCGCCGAGCTTCGCGGACCGCGAGAGCGTCTATCATCAGTATGTCATCGAGACGCCTCATCGAAACGAGTTGAAGCAATTCCTTGAGGCGCGCGGTATCGGGACCGGGATCTATTATCCCTTGCCGCTGCACCAACACGAAGCGTGGCTTGCGCGCGGCTTGCCCCGCTATTCTTTGCCGGAATCGGAACGCTATGCGGCGCAAAACGTCGCCCTGCCGATGTTCGCCGAATTGACCGAGGACGAGGTCGACTACGTGATTGCCGGTGTGAGAGATTTTTTTTCAGCACGCGATAAATAATTCTGTGTCCTGCATCAAAATTTCGGTGATCGCGCCCATGCATAACGAGGAGGGAAATGTTCTGCCGCTCTACCAGGATATCAGCAATGCCATGGCGCGGCTGGCTCAGCCCTACGAGATTATTTTCGTCAACGACGTAAGCGCCGACCGCACGCTCGATCGGATGCGGGAAGTTCAACGGAGCGATCCGCACTTTCATTTCGTCGACCTGGAAACCAACGTCGGTGAGAATTGGGCCCTGCTGGCGGGAATAATCCACGCCCGAGGCGAAGTTCTAGTGACGATTGACGGCGATTATCAAAACGATCCCGCATATATTCCAGCTTTGTTGGAGGAGCTGTCAAAAGGCTATCGCGTCGTGTCCGGCCGGCGCCGTCAACGCATCGGCAAACTTTGGAGCCGTCTGCTGCCGTCACAGATCGCCAACGGTTTGATTCGACTCGTCAGCGGCGTGGCGGTCCACGACTGCGGCTGCGGCCTCAAAGCCTATCGGCGAGAGGTGTTGGAAGGCAAATTTGTACCCAAGGGATTCATGAATCGATTCGCGCCCGCAGCTCTCGGGGTTCGCGCCGAGGAGTTTGCCGAAGTCGAGGTCGTCGACCGGCCGAGGATCTCGGGAGAATCCCACTACGGGCTCAATCGTGTATTTTTGGTCTTGAGAGATCTTCTGGCGCTTCCATTCGCAGTGCGCGGTCCGCGGCGTTGGCGCGGGCGATTTCGTTGTCTGCAATGGCTTTGCCTGGCGGCGACTTTGTTTCTCTTCATCGGGGGCCACGAGAATTTGGCCATCGTCGCGTTCCTCCTTGCGCTCATGGCGTTCTCCAACGTGTGGAACCTTGGCCGTTTCATCACGGCACAGGCCAGGCCGGAATTTCGCGTCAAAGACTACCGGTGAGCTCATGAAAAACAAGGTAACCGTCGCACTCGTCGGCGCGGGCTATTGGGGAAAAAAACTTCTGCCGAAATTTCTTGGCAGCCCTGACAGTTGTGTAAAAGTCGTTTGCGACCTCCGTCCGGACAATCGCGAGGCGATCGACAAACACTTTCCGGAGATCCCGACCACAGATTCCTATGAGGCGATCGTTGCAGATCCGGGAATCGATGCCGTGGTTCTAGCAACGCCACCGGCGACGCATTTTTCCTTAGCGCGCAAAGCCCTTCAAGCCGGCAAGCATGTCTGGATTGAAAAGCCCCTAGCTCTTTGCGTTGGCGAGGGGCGCGAGCTCGTCGCACTCAGTCGAGACAGGAAAACGGTTCTGTTCGTCGATCATACCTTTCTCTACGATCCGGCGATTCGGAAGATCCGCGAGCTAATCGTTCAGGGCGACCTGGGCGAGGTTCACCATATCTATTCGCAACGGCTTAATTTGGGGCGGATCAAGCGGGACTCCAACGTCTGGTGGAACTCCGCCCCCCACGATGTCTCCATCGTTCTGTATCTTCTCGCGAGCGCACCGAAAAGCATTACGCTGCACGGCTATCGTTATCTCCAGCCAGCTTTAGAGGATCTCAACATGGCCGTCCTGGAGATGACCGACGGCGCGTCCGCCTTCGTCTATCACAACTGGTTATTTCCCGAGAACACCGCGAAGCTGGCGGTGATCGGCAGCAAGAAAATGCTGGTTTACGAAGGAAAATTCGAAAAGCGGGCGGTCACTCTGTATCCGTACGTGGTCGATCATCAATGCGCCGCACCCGGCGGATTGGCCGAACTGCCGACGACGATTCCGTCTAAAATCATTTCCGAGACGACTTTGACGGGCCTAACCGATCAGGAACCGCTGATGCTCGCCGTCAGCGATTTCTTGACCAGCGTGAGGCAAGGACATGCACCGTTATCCGACGGAGAGTTCTCGCTGCGAGTTTTGAACGTGCTCGAAGCCGGCGAACAATCACTGCGCTCAGCGGGGGCCAAAATTGCAATTTAAATTACCCAGGCTGTTGTGCATTTGGATCATTCCTCTGCTCACAAAATTCTTACGGCGACTGCCATCATTCTTTGCCGCAAAAGTATCGAACCGGCTTGCTTGCCATTAACGGTGGCTCGGCGATTCGCTTGATTCTCGATCCAATGGCGGAAACCCTCATTCCAACCCGCGACCCCGTGGCGGGCCGAACGCTCTCCGGCTTAGCCCGCTATGTCGCGATCGGCGCGCTCATGCTTGTTTGCGCCGTGGCGCTCTTTGACCATTTGGGCGCGCCCGCCTTATTCGAACCGGACGAGGGCCGAAACGCCGAAAAGGCCAGAGAAATTTTACTGCTGCATGACTGGATCACGCCCCATGAGAACTTTCTGGCGGTTCTGGATAAGCCTATCGCCTATTACTGGCTGGTCGCGGCCTCCTTTGAAGCATTCGGGGTTTCGGAATGGTCCGCTCGGCTTCCCTCGGCCCTCGCGGCAGCGGGTTGCGTTTATTTAGTATTTCTATTGGCCGGGCGATTCTTCGGCTTCTGGCCGGGAATTTGGGCCGGACTGGTGCTCGCTACCAGCCTCGAATTTTATCTGCTCTCTCGCATCGTGATTTTCGACATGACCTTGACTTTCTTTGTCACGCTTGCACTGTATTGCTTTTTCGAAGCGTTGGAGGAACAAGCGCGTTGGCGCCGCAGAACGACCCTTTGTTTCATGTACTCCGCTTCGGCCGCCGCTACGCTGGTAAAAGGACCTATTGGTGTCATACTTCCCGGCATGGTGATCCTTTCCTACTTGATCTTCTCCCGGAAGTTATCCGCCTTGCGCGTTCTTGAACTGCCTTTGGGGATTGCGCTTTTTTTGGCTATCGTTGCCCCCTGGTACCATCTCGTGGAAACGCGCAACCCTGGATACCTGGACTATTTCTTCTGGGAAGAAAACATAACGCGTTATCTAACGCCGCATTTCAATCGCGCCGGGGCCTGGTATTACTTTTTGCTGGTTGCGGCGCTGGGATTTTTTCCCTGGACGCTGTGCATCCCTGCCGTTTTCATGCAGGCTTGGCGCCGGCGCCACGACAACGCCATCCTTTTCTTAAGCCTGTGGGCGATTTTGCCGCTGATTTTCTTCTCTTTTTCCAGCACAAAGTTGCCGCATTACATATTGCCGGTCTTCCCGCCCCTCGCGTTACTGACGGGCCTGGCTATAGATCAGGAACTCGGCGCGCCAGCGCCGAAACTGACCCAACTGCTGGGGCTTTCCGGCCTCGTCCTGTGCCTGTTCATGATCGCTTTCACCGTTGCCCTGTGGTCCTGGCCATGGTTTCCGGCCGCGGCGCGCGTTGCCATACGGCGCCTGCCGCCGCGCCTTGCTCTCTGGAGCATGGTTGCGGGCTCCGTCTTTGGCGGCCTTGCGTTCTCGACGATGACTGGCCAACGGCAAAGCCATAAGCGGTTGTTCCTCGGATTTGCTTTGGGTCTTATCGTTTACGTGAGTCTTGTAACCGAGGTTATAGCGATTAGTTCGACCCATCGTTCCTCGCGCCAGCTGGTGAAACAGGCCTCGACCGTCATTGATCCATCCGCGCAGCTGGTCATCTACGATACATCTTTAGAGAGTCTACCTTTTTATTTCAGCACAACTCGGCCGATATGGATCGTCTGGTCGGGCGCAAAACATAGCGTCATGGGCAGCTTTTACTTGGCCGAGCAGGGCCCAAGGCCGGCGCCGGGATACGGCAAAATTTTGCTGACTTTCGAGGAATTCGACAAAGAATGGGCGAAATCTCCGAAGGGCCATTTTGCGGTGATTCTCAAGAAAAAGAACCTCCCGCGCTTAGAAGAGAGCGTGTCCGGCGACGTGAAAGTCCTGTTGGAACATGGCGAACTCCTGGTCGTTACAAACTGACGTTCCCTAAACGAGTCGTCATGACAAAATTGAATTACAAGCCGGTACGCTGCGACACTCTGCCGCACCGGCAGCCCGATTGTGCCTGTATATTTTTGCGACAGCGGTCAACCTCGAACCCTAGGAAACGTTTCGCCAGCAAGACCGGAACCGCTTCGCAACCACCAAATTAAAAACCTCATGTGCGGCATTTACGGATACGCAAGCCAAAAAGGGGAAATCGATCCTCATATCCTGTGCGGCATGGGCCGCACCCTCGCCCATCGCGGGCCTGACGATGAAGGCCAGATGATCGACAATACCGGCCCAACCCGTGTGGGACTTGGGCACAAACGCTTAAGCATCATCGATCTTTCTCCGGCCGGAAAGCAGCCCATGTGCAATGAGGACGAGACGGTCTGGGTCACGCTCAACGGCGAGATTTATAATTATCAAGAGCTGCGCAAAGAACTCGAAGAAAACGGACACCGTTTCCGCTCCCATTCGGACACCGAAGTAATCGTGCACTTGTATGAGGAGAGCGGTGCCGGTTGTCTGGACCGGCTGAATGGCATGTTTGCTTTTGTCATTTGGGACGCCAAGGAACAATCGTTGCTGCTTGCTCGAGACCCGGTGGGCAAAAAACCTTTGCATTACTGTGTAACCAAGCGCGAGATTATTTTTGCTTCCGAAATCAAAGCGCTGCTGCGGCATCCCGAGGTTCGCCGCGACCTGGATCTAGGAGCGTTGAGCAAATACCTCGCCTACGAATATGTTCCGGCTCCCGACAGCATTTTTCAATCGATCAAAAAACTCGAGCCCGGACATTATTTGCTCTACCGAGACGGCGCGATACAATGCGTTCCCTACTGGCGAATTCCCATTCAAGACGATCCGGCCCCGATTCAATCGGAAGCCCGCTGCGTCCAGGAGCTGAGGGAACTTCTTGACCGCTCGGTTCGCCGCCGCCTGGTAGCCGATGTCCCCGTGGGCCTGTTTGTCAGCGGCGGGTTGGACTCCGGAATCGTCGCGGCATTTGCCGCGAGGGCGAAAGATCGGCTCGAATGCTTTTCGATCGGCTTCGATGAACCGAGCTTCGACGAAAGTGGTTACGCCAAACAGATCGCCAAAAGCCTTGGAATCACACATCACGTCAGGATCTTTGATGCTCGATCGATGCTCAATCTGGTGCAATCCTTGCCGCAAATCTTGGACGAGCCGCTGGCGGACCCGTCCATCCTGCCGCTGTATCTCTTGTCTGGTTTCGCCGCCGAGCGGATGAAGGTCGTCTTGAGCGGGGACGGCGGCGACGAACTGTTCGCCGGTTATCAGACTTTTCAGGCGCACAAGCTCATGGAATATTACCAAGCGCTGCCCGGCTTCCTTAGAAAATGGATAAAAATGCTCGCGTCCCACCTGCCCGTGTCGCACGGGTACTTGAGCACCGACTATAAAATCAAACAATTTCTCAAGGGCGACGGAGTCTTGCCGGAAATTCGCTTTTTTCGTTGGCGGGGCGCCTTTGCCGACGCTGAGAAGAACAAGCTTATCAACCCCGAGCTGCGACAGCAGATTGCCCGCCACAACTGCTACGAAGACGTCGACCGCTACATCGCCGAGAGCGGTTTGACGAAAGCGCTTGAGAGAATCCTCTATCTGTCGATGAAACTTTATCTGCAAGACAACAATTTGGTGACGGTCGACCGGGCGAGCATGGCCAACGGCTTGGAGGTGCGATGTCCGCTGTTGGACAAAGACGTTGTCGAGTACGTCTGCCGCCTGCCGATGCGATACAAGCTCAACGGTTTTAGGACCAAATATCTGCTCAAGCGGGCCGCTGAAGGCCTTCTGCCACATAAAATCATCCATCGGCAGAAGAAAGGCTTCGGCATTCCACTCGCGCGCTGGCTCAACACCGAGCTCAAGAGCTTCATGTTGGATTATTTGAACGAGGAAAGGATTCGCAGACAAGGCATCTTTCACTATCCCTACGTCAAAAGGCTGATCGACGAACAGCTCGCTAAATCGAAGGACCATCGCGAGCCGTTGTGGACCCTTTTAGTCTTTCAGGTCTGGTACGAAAGATATATGGACAGTGCCGCGCCTGCGGAAGCAAACATCTGTGGCGGAAATTTCACCGGCTAAACGCACCTGGATTTTCAACGTCGCTTTCCTGTTGGCGCTCTGCTTTATTCTTCTGTTTTGGGAATTGGGTGATCTGCCGTTTTTCAATCGCGGCGAGCCGCGCGAAGGCCTGGTCGTTTGGGAAATGTACCATTCGGGCGATTGGATTCTTCCGGCCGTCAACGGCGATTATATCCCCTTCAAGCCGCCTTTGTTTCACTGGTTCGCTCTGATCCTTGGCCACCTCTTCGGCCAAATCAATGAGTTTACCCTGCGCCTGCCGTCCGCGCTGTTTGCTACACTGGGCGTGCTGATGACCTACATCGCAGGAGCGCGCCTATGGGGCGAAAGAGCGGGCGTCATCGCCGGCGTAGTTCTGGCGACCTGCGTCGAGTGGTGGAATGCGGGTGCCGACACACAGGTGGACATGACCTTGGCGTTTTTCATCAGCGCGGCCTGTTTGTATTTCTATTATCTTTACACCCGGCAAGATTTTGGCTTGCTGAAATGTTTAGGCCTGCCGTTACTCTTGGGACTCGCCACCTTGGCCAAAGGTCCGGTCGGATTGGCGGTTCCGTCTATGGTCATTTTGGCGTTTCTCTGCGCCCGACGCGACTTTACCTTCGTAAAAAAACTTCATCTTTTCGCCAGCGCCGCGGTTTTTCTTACCGTTGCGGGCTCGTGGTACGCTCTTGCCTTGTGGCAGGGCGGCTGGCCATTTTTTCTCCGCCAAATCATCAATGAAACCCTGCTGACCGCAGTTGGGAGTTACGGCCATCACCAGCCGATCTATTACTATGTTCCGATCTTTTTTCAGAACACCATGCCGTGGAGTTTTTTCTTCCCCGCCCTTGGGCTCTACCTTTACCGACAGCGCCGGCAGTTTTCGCACGAGCACCTGCTCTTTCCGTCCATCTGGCTGATCACGGTCCTGGTCTTTTTTTCGCTCTCGCTGGGAAAAAGGGGCGTGTATATTTTGCCGCTCTACCCGGCTTTTGCGCTGCTCATTGGCGCCTGGTGGCAGCGACTCGGTGAAGGAAAGCCCGATAATCATCGATTCACAAGCTGGATCGGCGGGTTCGTCGCGATCTCTTACGCAACCGGGCTAGCGGCGCTTTGCCTTTACATCGCGGGACAGAACGGCTTGGCAAATCCGCGGCTCTTCGCTGCCCTGACACAATTCAAAAACGTGAGGCAAATTCTGGGTTTTCTCACACCACCCTCGCCGATCGTGGTCGCGTGCCTGATGCTCTTTACGGCGGCCCTATTTTGCCTGATCTGGGCGCTCTCCAAGAAAAACTGGCAGATTATTTTCGCCTCCCTCACTGGGATCGCGGTCGCCATCTCCATAGCCATGAAGAGCGCGATTTTTCCACCGATCGCCTTCGCGCGTACGCTGAAGCCGTTTATGGAGCGCGTGACTGAAAAGGTTGATCCGAAGCTCCCGCTGCTTTTTTTCCGCGGCTTTGATTATGGCACGGTCTTTTATTCCCACCGCCACGTTCCACCCTATGCGCGCAAAGCTGCTGAATTGAAACCGCCCTTTTTTCTTTTAATGTGGGAGGAAGACTGGCAGGCCTTGCGCGGCCGAAACGACCTCAAAATGATGGACATCAGCGAGGGGCGCACCGCCGTGGGAAAACACCGGTTGGTTTTGGTGCGATACCAACCAAACGAAGATTCGGCGCCCCGGCCTTTGCCAGTTTATCGCCGCCAAAAGGATTCAGACGCTATCGGCGATTGAAGCGACCTCGCGGGAAGGAAACCTCTCGTTAGTGGACGATCAAACCGTCGATCGACAAAGCCCCAGCGCCCCCGATAACCAAAGCGAGCGAGATCAGCACAAGCGCCAGAGTATATTCGATACCGCTTCCCCTGCCCGGCCCGGACGCGAGAAAGAAACCGTTGTTCCAATGGCCGAGAACCAAAGCGAAGCTGATAAATACCGCCAGCCCAAAGGCCGCCGGCCGTACTAAGAAACCGAGCGCCATCGATACCACGGCGAACAATTCGATACATAGAGCAAAATACCCCATGGGTAAGGGAATGTGGTACTTGTCGCGCCAGTTGCTCACTTGCGCATTGGCGCCTTTGCCGCCGTGCCAGCCAAACGCATGCTGCGTGCCGTGCATGAAAAAGGTCACCGCCAAGCCGAACCGCAAGATGACATAGGAAAACGACCCGTCAGTTTGGAACAGCCAGTCCACGTTGCCCTCCGAATTTCTATTTGAACCTTTGCGAAAAAGCCCGCGAGCCCGTCACAAGAAAATCTTTATCAATATATTTTTCTTTTGCCGCCGACCATAGCAGAAATCATCGGGAGAACGCAAAACCTCGACGGTAGCCCGAGCCCTTGACGCAGCGCTCAACCCTGTATTAATTCTCGAGTAAAAGATCCCGGAGGTCATTTACCCGCGTCGGTTCGCTCGCCATGATTGAGATCGCGCCGGTTGACCGCTGCGGCAGCCAAAGGTTATGCAAATCATCGATGCCGACGGCCATATCAACGATCACGTTTGCGGTGAAGAAATCGCGCGCTACCTGCCCAAGGGGAATCAGATGGCGAAGCTCTTCCCCGAGTTCGACCACCTGCATTTTCGCTACTTAAAACAAAACCGCCGCGCCACCGGCAATCCATCATCGCACGATTGGAATGCGTTTCTCGATCAGACCGGCATCGCCTGGACCGTGCTCTACCCTACCGCCGGTCTCGCAGTCGGCCGAATCATGGCGCCGGATTGGGCCGTGGCGGCGTGCCAAGCTTACAACAATTGGCTGCATAACAAATTTGTCGGCAAGAATCCCCGGCTCAAAGGTATGGCGCTGATCCCGTTCCAGGACGTCGGTGCCGCGATCGAAGAGTTGCGCCGCTCGGTCAAAGAGCTGGGCATGCTCGGCGCCATGCTGCCATCCAACGGTGAAGCCATTCAAGGACACCTGGGCAATAAAATTTATTGGCCGCTGTACCTAGAAGCGGAAAAGCTCGGCTGCGCTCTCGCCGTCCATGTCGGCTGCCTTCATCACATGGGATTGGACTCGTTCGCGACGTACTATCCGGCGCACGCGCTCGGCCATCCGTTCAGCTTGATGATTCAGGCCGGCGCCATGCTGGCCCACGGCGTGTTCGATCGCTTCCCCAATTTGCGCGTGGCCTTCCTCGAAGGCGGCGCCAGTTGGGTGCCGTTCATGATGGACCGCCTCGATCGCTCCTATCACGACGGTCACAAGCAGCTGACTTTAAACGGCGAGCTGATCGGCGGGCCGAAGCAAGGCGAGAAAGCGAGCGACTACTTCAATAAACAGCTGCGCGAAGGACGCATCTTCGTCGGCTTCGACTGCGATGACGACGGTTTGAACACGGCGGTAGCCAAAGGCGGCCGCCAATCCTTTCTCTTCGGCAGCGATTTTCCCCACGAAGTGTTCGACGCAGCGAAATGCCGCCATGAAATCGATGAGCTGCTCGAACGGCAGGATCTCAGGAAGGCGGATAAGGAAGCGGTCTTGGGCGGCAACGCGCGAAATTTTTATCGTCCGCCTTTATAACGGCAAGGGAATTCCACGGCAACTTTCCCGGTACGGTAGAGTCGCGACCAAGTGGACGGCGAAGTAATTCAAACGTAACGATCCGGTCTTTCTTGAAGAAATGTATGCCATCGCCATCCGCTGCATCGAGAAAACGCCGAGAGTCGACACGCGCAACGTTTTCACAACCCTGGAATTCGAGCCGGTTAAGGGGGGTCGATGCGGATACGCTCGCCCCTAAAGTCATAGGCAACCGCTTTGTCTACCAGCTGGTCAAAGAAGGTTTCATCGAAAAAGTTTTCGCCAGAGCCGCGCGCCAGGAAGAACTGCCGAGGAAAACAGCCGGCGGCGACGGCGCTTCTGCGCTCGCCGGCGATAGAGCGAGCGCCGTCGACACCGGGGCGCTGAAACAGTTCCTGGGAAGCCCATTAAAAAGATACCCGAACGACGTTGCGTGTATCCCCGTGGCATTGCTCGCGTTGTTTTTTGCCCAGCCGCTGCGCGTCCAAGAGTTAAAGAAAGTCCGCATCGGCTATCCCGCTTTCAGTCTTACCTTTCTCACTTTTTCCGTCGCCAAAGACGTGGGAATTCATAAAAAGCAAGGCTTACGCCACCCAACTGATTCCGACTCCCGTGCCGGCGGCGTAGGTGATCGATGATATCTTCATAGACGAGGTTCTTAAGGAACGAAAATAGCAGAAAAGGAGCTGAACGTGGCAAGTCAGGTGTTTGTCGATTCGGTAATCAAGGAAATCGTTCAACCGGGGGTGGACCAGTTGATGGAACTGCCCTATTTCACCGAGCTGCGCAGCGGGAAACTGTCAATCAAACGGCTGCGAGGCTGGGCGCTGCAGCACTACCTTCACAACGTTGCTTTGCTCAAAGGCTTTGCCCTTTGCATGGTCAAGAACAGCCACGACCCCGAGCTTTTTAAGTACTTCCTTTACCAGTTGAATGAAGAGCAATATCACCCTGACCTGGCGAAAAAATTCGGTTTGGCGATCGGCTTGCAAAATGAAGACTTCGATAAAGCGTTGCCTATTTTTGAATGTTTGAGCCACACCGCGAAAACTATCCACGGCATGCTCTTGGGTTCGGCGTCGGAAAATCGCGCCTCGGCGCTGGTCAATGAAACCATGGTTTGTCGCTACTCAGAGGAACATATCAAGGCATTGCGCCAACACTACGGTCTCAATGACAAACAAATTCAATTTTTCACCGTTCACGCGATCGCCGATCAGGAGCATACGGCGATGGCCGGCGAAGTAATCGCCAAGCTCGCCGACACAGAGCATCAGCAAGAGCTCGTGCGCCAAGCCGCGCGCTACATGGTGCGTTATAAAATCGCCAAGTTCGATGGCATCTATAACGCGTATGCGTGAAGCTGATAAAAACCGTGATCGTGTTCGTGAAAAATGCTCGGACGAATCACCGGCACGAGCACGAATTTGGTGATTAGAAGCAGTGGATTCAATTCAAGAAACGAAAGGCCAAACATGGCGATGTTAACTCTCGACCTCGGTTGCGGCGACTACGACATCGTCCGGGCGCTCAAAGACGGCAACGTGCGCGCCGAAGGGATGGAAATCAACTTCATCCCTATCAACAAACCGCCGGAAGTGCATTGGCGCATGGGGATGCACAACGAATTCGACGCCGCCGAAATGTCCTTCGGCAGCTTTGTCGCCGGCAAGGCGCGCGGCGACTTTCCCTTTGTCGGCATTCCCGCGTTCGTCTACCGCAAATTCCGCCACTCCTGCGCTTATGTGAACGTCAACGCCGGAATCAACAAGCCTGAAGATCTGAAAGGCCGGCGCGTCGGCGTGCCGGAGTGGCAGATGACCGCGACGGTCTGGCTGCGCGGCTTTTTACAGGACGACTACGGCGTCCGCCCGAGCGACGTGCACTGGCTCACCGGCGGGCTGGAATCGTCCGAGCGCAAAGAGAAAGTAGCACTGACGCTGCCGCCGGAAATCAAAATTGAAAACATCGCGTCGGGAAAAACCCTTTCGGACATGTTGATGAGCGGCGAGATCGACGCTTTGCTCACCGCCCAGGTCCCGGCGCCCTACGTCAAGCGCGCGCCGCAAGTGCGCCGTCTGTTCGCCGACACGCGCCAGGTAGAGGCGGATCATTTTCTCCGCACCCGTATCTTTCCGATCATGCACGTCATGATCATTCGCGAAGAGTTTTACAAACGCCACCCTTGGGTGGCGCAAAGCCTTTATAAGGCTCTGCTCGACGCCAAGGAGCACTGCATCGACGCCGTTTTTAAGAACGACGCGATCCATTCGGTTTTGCCTTGGGCGGGTCCGCACGCCGAAGAGGTGAGAAAACTCATGGGGCAAAATTTCTGGCCCTATGGCGTCGAGGCCAATCGCAAGACTTTGGAAACTTTCCTACGCTATAGTTTCGAGCAAGGCCTGACGAGGCGACTGCTGAGCGCCGACGAGCTCTTTGCCAAGGAAACCTTGGATACTTTTCACGTCTAGCCGGCGCGCGCCGACGTTTCGATCCACCCTCTTGCGACCGCGAGTTCGAGCCAGGACCAATGCCGCGACTTGCCGCTGTCCTGGGCGCTTACGCGTCACAGCAAGAATTACCTTCTCGCTCCTTTAACGGATGGATCGCGGACAAACAAACCCTGTTCAGCCTGCAGTCGCGAAGGGAAGAGCGCCGAGCATACCACCAAGCGTTTACGGCAGAATTGACCGAATGGCGTTACTTCACCTCGCTCCCGGTCTACCCTGCCCCCGTTCCTCATCGTAATTTTTCAGACATCTGATGACAGGCGGTACTATTCGCAGATATTCGCGACCCGGCATGGCTCCTGCTCTATGGAGAATCAGGGACGCCAAAGCGAATTAACACGAACTTACATTACAATCTTCAAAGACAGGATCCAAAGGAGGGACAAAGATGAAAACGACGGAACACGAAATGGATAAACGGAGTTATTGGCAACTGATATTCACGCAGAGCAAAGTCAACGGGGCGCCCTACAGCGGCGACGAACTGCCGGGGCGCCACTGGGAGTGGCCGCGAGACACCTACCTGCAACGCCGTCTACGGAATCAACGATTCTTTCGGCCCCCGGAACAGTTAAATCTAAATTAGCTAGCCGCGTCCCGCGCTGCCTCCTTCAGCACAGCTCCCACGGGACAGCGGCCGCCACTGAGCTCCCGTCACGTTCAGTGGCACGAGGCCAGACTCGAAAGAGTCTGGCCTCGTTTTTTTTCAGCAACGAGGCACGGAACACTAGCGCCGTTACCGACCACCTTCAAAAGCCGGATGAACAGACAGGTTTAGAAGGCGCATAAGGGACCAGGCCGAAATGGGCGTTCGCGGACACACTGCAATACTGGTCAACTAAACAACTCTTTCTTCCATTTTTCGATCACTGCGCGCTGACGCTCGGCGCTGATCTCGGCCGCGGGTGGAAATTTATCGCGCCATTCAAAGGGCCGGCACGCGTCAATGATCATACGCGAGCTGAAGCCTTTGCGCTCCCGCGGAATGATCGGATCCAGCGGCCCGCTCCAGCAGCGCCGGATAATTTCCGCGGCATCCACCGGATCGGCGCGGCTGCACATGGCCCACAACACGTCGCTGATATCGTAGGCGTCGATGTCGTCGTCGACCACCACCACATACCGGCCTAGATAGGCCGCCCCCTGGCATTGACTGGCGACAAACCCGGCTTGGCGTGCGTGGCCGGGGTAGCGCTGGCGGATTGCAATCACTGTGAGAAAACGGCGGAAGTAGCTCGCCACCGCTTGAATGTCGGGCACACCGGCTTTCTCCACCTGGTCGCGAATGTACGCCGCGCGCAAGAGCTCATAGCAGTGCTCGGCCCGCGCCGTTGGCCGATACTCCGGCGAGGCGGTGATGATCGGGTCGTTGCGATGGTACAGCCGGTGCACTTTGATCAGCGGTTCGAGTTTTTCACCGCTGGCGTAGTACCCGGTCCACTCGCTGAAAGGCCCTTCCGATTTGCCTTGGTCCGGCAGGAATTCACCCTCGATCGCGATCTCCGCGTAAGCGGGAATCGGCAAGCCGGTAACTTCGCCTTCGATCACCTCGACGGGCTCGCCTTTGATGCCGCCGACGGCGTCGAATTCGCTGCGGCCATAAGGTTCGGGCCGCGTCGCGATCATGTGCAGCAGCGGATCGACGCCGAAGCAGGCCACCACCGGGCAAGGCGTGCCGCGGTCGAAATATTTTTGCCGATGCAGTCTGCCATGCTTGCCCGGAGAGATATTCATCCCCACGGAGTTTCGATCGTGCACCATCGCCCGGTAGCAGCCGACGTTGACCCAGCCTTCGTCAGGATCCCGCGTGATGACCACATGGCCGGTGCCGAGATAACGGCCGCCATCGCGCTCGTGCCAGAATGGAACGGGAAATTTAAACAGATCAATATCGTCGCCACTGAAAATATTTTCCAGCACCGGGCCGCTCTTGACCATCGCCGGTGGAATATACGCCGGCCGTGCCAAACGCTCGCGCCAGGCTCCAATGAAACCTTCGCGCGTGATGTCGAGCGGTAAATTAGTCGTCAGTGCCGAGCGCTTCAGGCTCTCGAAGAATCCGACGAGAATGCGGTAACCGGCGGGATAATCCTTGATCTCGTCGAAGAGCAGCGCCGGGCTGTTTTCTTTATGCTTGGACGCGAGCACCGAGAGAGCGCCGATTTCTAAATTCCAATCCGCGCCGCGGATCACTTTGAGCTCGCCGAGTTCGTCGACATTTTGAATCCACTCCCTGACGTCTTTGTAACTCATCGGTTGCCTCCAGCAGCACCAGAACTACGAATTCGCCTGTCGCTTTGCAAGCGCGCCATAAAATTGCTAACCCGGGCAGCTTGGAGGAAGCTTGTAACGATAGGGTCGAGGCGCTGTCGCACGACGGCTTCGTCGACGACGAGTCGCTGCAAGCCGCCATCGACGAAGCCACGAGCTTGGCAAGATCACCAAGCCGATCAAGCTAGCGGACGTGGTCGATGACAGTTTTTTGCGCGCCGCGGTGAAAAAGTCGCGGGCGGCCTATTTCATCGCTTCCCCTGCGAGGGAAAAGTCGAAGATCTTCTCGGCCGGCACCGCTTCTTTGACGCGCAGCGCTTCGCGGCCGATTTCGATGATCTCCTTCTCAGCGTCGACGCTCAAGCGGCCGCCAGGCAACACATACGGCGCATCGTCGTCATACATGCGGCGCGCCAGCTGGGCATCTTTGATGCCGAGCCGTTTCTGAATGTACGGCACCATGATATCGGGACTTCCCTGATACACTTTCAAGCAGTGGTTCCAGGCGCGCAGAAAGCGTACCAGCTTTCCCCGCTTCTGTTTGATGTTCGAGTCGGTTAAAACCACGCCGGTCTGCAAGTAACGCATATAGTCGCGGCCGCGGCCAAAGACTTTGTAACCCTAATCCTGAGCCAGACAGGTGGCCGGCGGGGTCATCATGGCGCCGGCTACTCTACCCGAGTAAAGGGATTGCAATCGCGCCGGCGTGTCCATGCTTAAAAAAGTCGCGTCTTTCTGCGGGTCCAGCCCCTTGGCCTGGAGTATTCGCCGCGTCATGATCGCCGCGGTGCCGTCCAGCGATCCTACTGCGATGGATTTTCCCTTTAAGTCGGCGGCGCTATTGACCGAGGCGCTAACGATCAGCTCATGAATCGGTCGGTCGCGCGTGACCGAAATGATTTTGAGCGGCATGCCGCGTAGCGCCGCGGAAAAGCCGCTGCCGGCGTGACAAGTGACGTCGATTTCGCCCGACATCAGACTGCTTACGCCGACGATGCCTCTGACCACCGGCACCTGAAGATCCAAGCCCTCTTGCGCAAAAAAACCCTTTTCCTGACCGTAATACAGCGACATATAGCTCAGTGTCGGCCCGGGTATGCTGATATAGAAACGCTCCGCCGCAAACGTGTGCGTACCGATCAATAATAACGACAGGAACACCGTAGCCAGAAGTCGCCGACTCAGCGCCATAGTTCCTCCCGAAAATTTTTATAGCGTTACGATAGTTCTATTTTCGTTCCAGCGAGGCAAACGGGCCGACCGCATGGACGATGCGCCCGCCGACCATTGTCAGCAGGGCCTGCAACGTGCGGATCTGCTCATCAGGCACGGTCAGGTAATCCGCGTTGAGCACCGCCAGATCCGCGAACTTGCCCGGTTCGATCGAACCCTTCCGCCCTTCCTGATAATCCAACCACGCGCCGCCCATGGTATAGAGCCGCAGCGCCTCCGCGCGGGTTAGATTCTGGCTCGGGCTGCGCAGCTTCGTGCCGGCCACGGTCTTGCCCGTGATCAACCACCAGAGCGCCAGCATCGGCGAATAATTCCCCGCGCGAAAAGCGTCTGTGCCGACGCTCAACGGAATACCCGATGCGACCATCGTGCGCAACGGCGGCGCGTTGCGCGCTTTCTCGATTCCCCACAGCTCGGCGTAGCGCTCGCCGGTAAGCGCTATGCGGTTCACCAGCGCAATCGCACCGCCGAGTCCTTTGATCCGCGCGATGGTCTCGGGCGTGGCGTCTTCGAGACCGGAAAAAGTGATGCGCTGGCGCGTGAATGGCGTCACTTTATGGACCTGCTCGAGAATATCGAGCCATTGCCGAGCGGTCTGGTCGCGCGTCGTATGCATGTGAAAGTTATAGCCGCCCTCGGCGAAAAAGCGCGCCGTCCGGCGAAATTTTTCCTTGGCTGCTGCGGCTATTCCCGCACCCTTCGAATCGGGCAGAAGATCGCCATCATCGATCCCGGGAGCCAAAGTCGGCGCGAAACCGGCGAAACGAAACAGCTCATTTTGCGGCAGCCGTTTGAGCGCTTCGACGGCGATTTTCAACTGCTCCAACTCATCGCCGGGGTCGTTGGCCGCCACGTAGAAATTTAACCGTAACGACAGATCGCCGCTGCGTGCCATTTCACCAAGCAAACGGCGGTGCGCGAAGTTGACCCCGTCGGTCTGCATGTCGCCGATGGAAGTCACGCCCAAACGGTTCAGTTCGCGAAAGGAATTGCGCAGACTCTCGCGAACCTTATCGAGGCTGAGACGAGGAATTTTTCGATAAGCATACTCCCAGGCGGCCACACCCTGCAGCCAGCCGGTAAGCTCGCCGGTATTCGGATTGCGCTCGAACTTGCCGCCCCGGGGATCGGACGTGCCCCGGCCGATGCCGACCGCAGCCATCGCCGCGCGATTTAATAGCGCACCCTGGCGCAGGTACTGAATATAGACGGGATGATTCGGCGCCAGCGCGTCGAGCTCGGCGCGGCTGGGAAAGCGCCTTTCGGCGAACTGTGTCGGCACCCAGCCGCCGCCGACGACAATCCAGCTTCCCGGCGGCTTTGCCTTTACCGCGATGGCGATTTGTCGCAAACCGTCTGCGAGCGTGCGCAGCGACTCCCAATGAAGCTCGCTGTCCCAGCTCAAGCCGGCCACGGTCGCGTGAATATGCGAGTCGATCAGCCCGGGAATCACCGTCCGTCCCGCCAGATCGATCACTTTCGTAGACGGCGCGATCAACGGGCGAATGTCTCGATCGGTGCCCACGGCGATAAAGCGCCCGTCTCTGATCGCCACCGCCTGGCCGATCGAAAAATCGCGATCGACGGTGATAATCTTGCCGCCGCGCAAAACCATGTCGGCAGGCGTCTTGACCGCGAGCGAGCGGGCGAAGTCCACCTCAGCGCCGCTGCCACAGGCGACCAAAGTCAATGACAGTAAAATTATTGCGAGCCGTTTCAATTGAACCTCTGACACTTTTCAAGAGTTGGCGGATTTTACCTTTGACGCGCTGCGATTGCGAGGCTTGGCGATTCATTTGCCCGTGCCACGTCACGTCGAAAAGATTTCTCCGAACTGGAAAAGACCTATAACGGTTGCGCGGTGTTTACCTTTGAAGTTATAGTCCGAAAACAATTCGGCGCAATCGCCGCCGTCAGCTCTGTAATTCCGAGGTGCACGATGAAACCGGTACAACTTTTCTGCTGGCATTTCATGGCCTATCCCTATCTCGACAAAGATTTCGATGAAAAGGAATACACCGGCTGGGTCACCGTGCCCAACCGTCTATGGGACAACCGCAAGGCGCGCGGCCTGTACCAGGAGTATATCGACCAGCTTGCCTACGCCGATGAGCTCGGTTTCGACGGCATGGTGTTGAACGAGCATCACCAGAATATTTACGGTTTGATGCCCTCGCCCAACCTGATCGCCGCGGCGCTCTCTCAATGCACCTCCCGGGGCAAGATCGTCATCCTCGGCAACCTGTTGCCGCTGCATTTGAATCCAATGCGCGTCGCCGAAGAGTACGCCATGCTCGACCAGATGAGCGACGGTCGGCTCATCGCCGGATTTGCCCCCGGCGGTGGGCCGGAAACCTTCAACTACGACGTCCCATCGGCCAACAGCCGGGAAAAATTCTGGGAAGCCGCCGACCTGATCGTGCGCTCCTGGACCGAAGACGGGCCCTTCGCCCACGAAGGCCGGTATTTTCCGCTGCGCTATGTGAATCTCTGGCCAAAACCGCTGCAGAAACCGTTTCCGCCGGTGTGGATTCCCGGCTCGCGCAGCCCATCCACCATGACCGAAGTGGCCAAACGCGGTTATTGTTATTTTCTCTCCTCGCGCAGCCACGGTGGAGAGACCCATCGAGCGCAACAAGAATTCGCCGCCGTGCTAGAAAAACATGGTGACAAGTACCACCCGTTCCGCTTCGGCATTTTGATGTCCACCTACGTCGCCGAAACCGATCAACAAGCGCGCGAAGAGTGCGAGGAAGGCGTGTGGTATTTCCTGAAGAATTGTCTCAAAGGCCATCTCCGCCGGGTCGGCCGCCAACTTACCTACGGCCCAGGGGTTCCGTATATTCCCGCCGCCGCCTGGCGCGAATATCTTAAGCACTACAAACCCGGCCAAAAACTCTTGGGCGACGTCGACAACTGGGAGGAACTGGAAGCGTCTCAATCGATCATCGTCGGCAGCCCAGAAACCGTCACGCGGCGCATTCAAAATCTCATCGAGAAGGCCAAAGTCGGCAATTTGTTGATTCAATTCCAGCTCGGCAACATGCCCAACCACCTGGCGCGGAAAAGCATGAAGCTCTTCGCCGAAAAAGTCGCGCCGGCGCTGCGCGATGCCTCTTTGACCCAGTTCACCAAAGAGTATCCCGGTGTCAATCTTGAACAAGCTGCGGAGGCGATCCATTGAGCGGGCAAATCATCGAGGTCAACAAGCGTAAGGTTCAAGTCCTGGAAAGCGGCAGCGGCGCGCCGCTGCTCTATCTGCATGGCTTCGCCGATATTCATTCGGTAAATGAAAATTGGTTGCCGTTTCATGAGCAGCTCGCCAAATCCGCCCGCCTGATCGCTCCAGCGCATCCCGGCTGCGCCCAAAGCGACGAAGACAAAGATATCGACAGTGTCGAAGACGTGGTGTTTTCCTATCTCGAACTTCTCGACGCCCTGAAGCTGACGCAATTCGATCTCGTCGGCAGCTGCGTCGGCGGCTGGATCGCCGCCGAGCTCGCCGCGCGCCATCCGGAAAAGGTCGGCAAGCTAGTCCTGATCGGCGCCACCGGCCTGTTCGTCCAAGGCGCGCTCATCGGCGATGTCTTCATGAACGCCCAGCCCGAGTACGGTTCGAGCTATGCAACTTTGCGGACAATGCTTTTTTCCCGCGCCGACCACCCGACGGCGCTACAAATGTTTCCCGACGGCAAAGGCGATATCGACGATGAATTGCGCCGGTATCAGATGCTGCGGCTGAGCTCGCGGATCGGTTTCAAACCGCCCTACTTCTACAATTATTCGCTGACAAATCGCCTGCATCGCATCTCACCACCGACGCTAGCCATCTGGGGCGAGCACGACCACATGGTCCCGCGTGTTCATGGAGAAACCTACGCCAAACGCATTCCTACTGCGACGCTGAAAATTGTTCCCGGCGCCGGCCACAGCGCCCACGTGGAAAAACCGGATGAGACGGTGAGGCTGGTTTTGGATTTTCTCGCGAAGTAAATTCCTCGGCCTCCATAGGTCTTAGGTAAGACCGACACAGGTTACGGCCTACATGTCCGCCGATTTTTACATGGGTATGGCACCGCCATTTGAGGAAAAAAATGATCCGTTGACTTGACTTTGCGTGGAGAAAGCGAAAAGCGAACAAATTGGGAGGAGAATTCCATGAAATTATCCGTTAAGGGATTGGCGCTTGGCTCGGCTATTACCTGGGGATTAGCAGTGCTGTTTGTGGGTCTGGTCAACTTAGGGTGGCCCTCCTATGGTACTGCCTTCCTTCAGCTCATTAGTTCCATTTATCCGGGATATCACGCCCAGGCGTCTTTGGGGAATGTCATTGTAGGAACGCTGTACGCCGTTCTGGACGGCGCGATCGGCGGCGTGTTTTTCGGCTGGTTGTATAATCTATGCGCGAGTTAAAAAAGTTTGAGGAATGTCGATATCCGGGCTGGGCTTAGCACCTTTCGCCCAACTTGAAAAAGCCATTCGCCGCTGGCCTCATCCCCGGCCAAGCCGTTTTTTTACTTGGCCCGAACCACGAGAACCGGCTCATCGGCGTGGCGTACCACCGTCTCGGTGACGCTACCTACCACCCACCGTTCCATTCCCGTGCGCCCGTGCGAACACATGGCAATCAAGTTATCCGGTGTCTCGCGTCCCAGAACAATGATCTCGTCACTGGCAATACCTTCTTTGGAAACGCACGTAACCTTCTTGACCCCCAGTTTTTTGAGTTCTGCGACCTTCTTCTCTAGATACTCGTTGGCTTCATCTCGCGCGCTAGCAATTAGCTCGCTGAAGCTGACGCCCGCATAGAAGCTTTCATTATTTGCGTAAGGGGTATACGGAATATGATAAGCACGGAATAACACAACCTCCACGTCTAGTTTCTCCGCCACTCCGGCGACCATCGGTAATAGGCTTTCCGCCAGTTCCGACCCGTCCAGCGGTATGATGATCGATTTGAGGGTCGCTTCTACTGCCGATCTCGCTGGCCGCGTCGCTCGAACTAACAGGAGCGGGTTAGCCGCACCACGCAAAACTTTCTCCGCAATGCTCCCCAATAGGAACCGATTGAGCCCTGAACGGCCATGGGTAGCCATCGTGATAAGGATTTCCCTATCAGTTTTCCCTTTTTCAATGATAACTTCTTCAGCTCTGCCTTTTTCAACCGTGCACTTCACCTCGGCTCCAGGAAATGTCTTGGCAACCTCACTTAGGTAGTTTTCACTGCTGCGTACACCATTCTCGATCATAGTTTCGACAAAACGAGCTTTATCTGCGGAAATGTGAGTTACCATTTCAGCGATATCAACGACCGCTAACAATTGAACCGGGATCTTGAATTTTGCTACGAAGTAGCGAGCGCACGGCAACACCTTTTCGGCGGTGTTGGACCCGTCCAATGGTATTAAAATCTGTGTATACATACGTCCTCCTCGCTGCCCGGTTGTTATTAGGCCACGCCCCGCGGCCTGTTAAGTTGAGTTGTGTCGGAATCGTTCACCCTGTATGCGAAAACCCGGCCTCGAGAGGTCTCGATCGCGCACCACAGTTTCAAGAACCTTAGTCGTGAATTACCTTCTACCGAGATGGTGCGGGCAGCCCGGTTATTTATCGAGGCTGCTTTCTGAGAATTCGTTCAGCAACCCGAGACGCTACACGCTAGACCCAAGACTATTTGCTATTTCCCCCAAAGTTTCTTCACGAACCCCTCTTCCTCCAGCCGTTTTAAATAACGGTCATTGACGTAATTCCTTGCGTCGATGCCTTTGGCCTTGGGATTACCTTCGGCGATCTGGTCGACCACGGCTTGCATCGCTGAAACGGATGGATGCGGTACCGGTTCGAGTTGTTTGACGAAGTAGTCGTAGCCTTCCGCCACCGACTTGAGATTATTGACCCGGGTGAATTGCGCCAGGGCTTTGATCGAATAATCGCGCTCGGTCTTGAGGACTTTGATCGCTTCGAGATAGGCACGCAGGAAATTCATCACCTTGGCTTCCTGTTTGTCCAAGAACCGTTTGCTGCCAAGCAGTCCGGTATTGAAGAACGGTATATTCATCTTGACCGAATCCGCCAGGACAAAAAGCTTGAGCCGCTCGGCCTCGATACCGAAGGGCGCGTTGGCCACCGTGCCGTCGATGTTGCCCGACTTGATCGCCGCGATGCGCGATGGCTCGTCACCGATCTGCAAGATGCTCGCCTCTTTGACAGGATCGACGCCGAGGCGCTTGAGCATGGCGCGCATGCCGAAGTCGGCGGAAGAGCCGTAGCGGCTGACGCCGAATTTCTTGCCTTTCAATTGTTCCACCCTTTTGATCTCGGGACGGGTGATCAATTGGTAGTTGAGTTTGTCGAGCAGCCCGGCGAAATAGACGATATCGGCGCCTTGGAGATTGGCCGCCACGCCCGGCGCACCGCTCAGCTGCGACAGGTCGAGGTTGCCGGAGATCAGCACGTGGATGTTGGTTGAGCCGCCGGGAATATAAATCGTCTCGACGTCCAGGCCGTATTTGGCGAAGAAGCCGCGGTCCTTGGCGATATGCATGAGGCCCGACTGTAAACTGACCGAACCCTGGCCAACGCGCAGTTTATCCTGCGCCTCGGCATGGCCGGCCAAACAAAAAACAACTATTAAAGAGAGGATAAAATTAATGTTCTTCATAGCGCCCTAGTAGCACATCAGCCTCGCGCGCGGCAATGGCAATTCGCCGGCGCGGCGGGAATTTATGCAAGGTGGGACGTTGATCGATTCAGCTCAGTGTGCAATGTTCGACGGGATCGCTACACTAAGGAGGCAGTTATGGCTGATGTTACGGCGAAAGCCCTCAAAAACGGACCCTACGAAGTCGCCGGCGGCGCCATGGTGCAGGACCATACGGGTAGGGAATATGGGGAGAGCGCCATCGATCCGCTCTACCTAGGCCGCTGCGGCGCATCGAAAAACAAACCCTTCTGCGACGGCAGCCACGAGAACATCGGGTTCAAAGCCGAAGAGACGGCGAAATAAAGAAAATCTTTCAAACCAATACTCCAGCACTCCCGCGGGGCGGGGGACCCGAAGGCTCTCGTCATGGAGTGTTGCGCAAGCGCCAGAGCAGGCTCAAATCAATCTACGTTGCGGGAAGGAGAAACCCATGCAGGGAAAAATTGTCATCGTTACCGGCGGCGCCAAGGGAATCGGCCGTCACGCCGCCCTCACGCTTGCGAAGGCGGGCGCGAAAGTCGTGCTCGCCGACACCGACGTCGAGCGCATGCACAAGGCGCTCAGCGAGATCCGGCAGATCACCGATCAAGCCGTCGCCGTGCCCACGGACGTGCGCGATGAAAAAGACGTGCGCCGTCTGATGCACGAGGCGATGGATCGTTTCGGCCAGATCGACGCCTTGATCAACGACGCCGGCATCGTACCCCATTTCAACTGGGGCGTCCCGCGCTGGCCGCGCGTGCGCTTCTTGAGCAAAGATTTCTGGGACAGCGTCATTCAGACCAACTTAGGCGGAACATTTCTTTGCACCAAGTACGTCGTGCCGTTCATGGAAGAGCGCCGCTCGGGAAATATCGTCAATCTGTGGGGCGGCGGGCGGGCGGAAAATCACGGCGCGTCGCCCTACGTCGTCAGCAAGGATGCCATCCGGACCTTTACCCGCTTCGTCGCCGAAGAAGAGCGCGAGTGGAACGTCTGCGTCGTCGCCTTCAGCCCGAAACAAGCGATCGCCACCGAAGACGCGCCCGCAGAAGCGCGCCAGCGCTTGCCCGGGCCGGAAAGTCTCGGGAACGGCTTCGTGCTTGCGGCGCAAGCGGGCATGGAGATGACCGGCAAGACCGTCGAACACCGCGACGGCAAGTTGGTGGCGGCGGATTAGCGACGTCCAGATCCGAACCCAAAACCTTCACCGCGAAAGCGCTGAGGACGCGAAGAAACGTCGTTGGCCAAATCCTCCGTGAACTCTGCGGCTCGGCCGTGATGAATCCGGACTGAAATTTGAACGGTTCTGCCCCACAAAACGATTAGGAGGTCATCATGGGAGCGCCGTGTTGAAGAACCACGACCTCCAAATCGAAGACGTTTAATGCCTGCTCCGCCTCCTCGACAATCCGGTTAAATTCCGTTTGACCAAAGTCCGCCTGTTCTGTAAATTCTACGATCCAGGAGGTGATCTATGATTGCGATAATCGACCAAATGAAGGATCTTGTTAATAACGCCTTGGCCAACGGATGTCCCTGTATTCTCGCCACGGTTTCCGGCGACGGCGAGCCGGACATCGGCTACAAGGGCAGCATGATGGTGTTCGACGACAGTTCCCTGGCCTACTGGGAACGCACCAAGCGCCAGCACATGAAAAACGTCAAAGAGAACTCCAAGGTTGTCGTGCTATTCCGCGACACCAAATCCAAAGCCGCCTGGCGCTTTCACGGCAAGGCGACCCTGCACGAGGATGGGGCGATCCGCGAGCAAGTGATGGCCCGCACGGTGAAGGAAGAGCTCGACAAGGACCCCGAACGCAAAGGCGCCGCGGTGGTGATTAGCCTCGATAAAATTACCAATATGGGCGGCCAGGTTTTGCAGAGCCGCTAGTCCAGGTACCTCTTCGCCGCTGGAACTTCGTTTCAATCAATCCGCGCTCACGGCTTCATGCTCGTCACACCGGCGAGCATGAAGTCACGCCGCCTTGAACACTTCTCCCATCCGGCTCTGCACGCCTCGTTTCGCTAGTTCGGCTTCGAACATGGCGCGAACACGCGGGTCTTCGTCCTCGTATTCGATCTGGTCACCGCCCAGTTTGACGCTTTCGGAGGTTCCCCACTGCTTGCGCAAACCGGGAAACTTGCGGCTGCTGAACGGCTTGAGAGCGAGATAACGCGCCGGATCGCCGCCGACGTTGAAATGTTGGTGGAACCAGCGCTCGGGCGGCACGAGCAAGCTGCCGGCGCGCCAGTCGTAGCGTTTGATTTCTTCGCCCTCGCGCCACACCATCGAGAACCCCTCTCCCTTGAGGATAATCACATGGGCGCCGGCCCCGTGGCGGTGCGCCTTTTTATAAGTTCCCACCGGGAACTGGGAAATATGCGCCGACATGACGTTGTTCGACATCTCGATCATCAGCATCCTGCCGCCGGCGCCACGGTCCTTTCTTTCCGGCAGCTCGTAGCTGCGCACGTCGCGAATAAAGTTCGTATCGTGAAACCCTTCACCGGGAATCTTTGCTTGGCCGTTGAAAAAGTCTTCTTCTCCGGCGTAACGGTCGGTAAAACGATAATCGCAGTTAAAGACGAAGTCCCTATTGTGATAAAGGTTCAGCACGGTGGGCGCGTTGGTCATCGCCAAGAGCCGTACCGGTTTGTCGCCCTGGCCATTGAAATGCTGGTAACGGGCGTTGAGCGGCGGCGAAAAGAGCGCGCCCTCGCCCCATTCGAAAGTTTGCTTCTTGCCGCCGTCCTGCCATATCGTCGTCGCGCCGCGGCCGCTGACGACGTAGATCAAGGCTTCGAACATGTGGTTTTGCGGCTCGAGGGATTTCCCCGGTGCGATCTCGGCAATATAACAGTCGTTGATGCCTTCGGAACCTTCCAGATTGAGATAAACGCCGCGCCCGCCGGTGCGCGCCCAAGGGTGAAGCTCCACAGCATTGATGTCTTCGATGTGAAAGCCGCGCAACGCCGGCACGCCCTCTTTTTCCAGGAAGATTTCGTAACTGGTCTTGGCGCCCAGCTCATTGCCGGCGCGTTTGAGATTGGTTGCAACCATGAATTGTCTTGCCTTCCTAAACGATTTGAATTTGCGCTATGTGAAGTCGTACTGCGCTTTTAATACGACGGCTCGCCTGAGGTCAAGGCAAGCCGTCGATTGGCCCGTCCCACCTTTTCGACGCTCTACTCGCGCGGCTCGTTTTCGCTCCTGGACACCGGGGAGCAGCCCCGCAGCGAGGCAGCTAACTTACGCCAACAAAAGATTTTTGTTGACCTTTTTCCGTTTTTGAGTAACCTAGTAAAAATGATTCAACGGTTATATTCATCCCCTTCTCAAGATTTTGACCGATTGCAGCAATTGGGTTGGGGTTGTCACCTTCAAAGCCAAACGGACAGACAATCAGTCGTTTTTTTCTTTCCTGCATAGGCCTGATTTCACCCACGTGAAACTCTTTGAGCTTTTAAAGTTTATGATGGAACAAACCGCTGAGTTTTATGCGCGCGCTTTAAGAGTCATCGGTCAAGATCTCGCTGACCTGCTGCCGGAAAATTTGGCCATCGAACTGCGCGGCGATGAATTCGTCGTCAACGGCTTCTGCACCAAGAGCCGAATGGAGGAGATCGAGTCGACAGCGTCCCGTGCCGGGATAAAAAAATTTATAGATAAAGTCGCCGACGCGCTGATCAGGCCGCCGAATCGCGAGCCCGACTTGGAATTCGTCCCCTTCAGTCGAACTTACAGCGCCGGCGACATCGATCGCCTGGAAACCCAGGCCACGAATCAGCGGGATGGTTACGGCGGCATGCCCGATATTTACAGCCTTGGCGAGCGGCTGCGCACCATCGGCAAAGTCATCGACGGGCAGAACGGCCGCATCGTCAGACTCTTCAAGGATCTCCATCAGATCGTTTTCGAATACCAGGAAGGCGACGGCAATGCGCGCAAAGAAGCGCTGAACAACACAGAAATTTATCAGCTACAGCAGCGCTACGCGGCGGAGCGCAGCGGATCGAGTGGCGACAAGCCCGGCCAATGAACGGCCGTTGCCTGCCCGTGTAGTTAGCGAAGCGTTAAACCGAAGATCCTTCCTGGACCTCGCTCCGTCAAGCACCGACACAAATTGAATAGCAAAATTTCTGATGAAATTTTAGCCCGTGGGTGTTACTCTGGGTGACAATTTTTGGAGTTTTCCAAGGTGGAGTCGAACCCGACGGCCAATTATTATGCCCGGGTCCTGCGCGCGATTGGCCAAGACCTTTCCGCACTATTCCCGGTTCAGCTCGAAATCGAGCAGCAGGGACGCAGCTTCGTCGCCCACGTGCGCTGCGACCGCAAGAGGGCAGGGGTTAAAACCGCGCCTGAGCCGCAAAAATCGGGTTTCGGAGGAATCATTCACAAGCTCGCGACCTACCGCTTGGATAAAGCACCAGAGAAATCCGACCTGGCGAATGTAACCCGCAACTACACTCCCAACGATATTAGCCGCATCGACGAGGCCGGGCTCCATAGGCGCATCCAACTCGGCAAGATCCCTGATATACACAACCTTGGCGAAGCGTTGCGCACCATCGGCAGAATCATCGACGCAGAGGATGGCCAGCTGACGCGGATTTTCAAGGATCAGCGCCGGGTGGTTTTTGAGTACGTCGCCATGGGCGGCGGGACGCGCAAAGTCGAAATGACGCTTACGGAACTATACAAAGCGCAACAGAGTTATTATCAGGCCCGCTCCAGCACCCAAAGCCTCGACCTCTGGAAAGGCAAGAAGTAAATCCAAAGTAATTCCGGCGCGGTTTATAAAACTATACCAATCCACTTTGCCAGAACGCTCCGACTCCGCGGCGTTCGTAGCAATCGCCCGTTTTGCGGAATGTGCCACGCTTCCAGCGCTTCGCCGGATACAACCGCGTTCGTCGAGGGTTGGCCGCTCTACGCCGAGAGTATCGGCGCTAAATTGACCGCCTGGACCGAAAACCTGTCGCGCCGAGGGCTGCTTCACCGCCTTGCGTCGATGATGAATTCGCGCGACCGGCGCGTTACAATAGCCTCTATTGACATGCGCGCCGCAGGCCTCATTGTAGAAAATCACCTAGCCAGTCTGAAAACACGCCATCTTGCACCGGCTCGCAGGATGACCGGACACGAGCACCGCCTGGTCCATCCCAACCGGGGATTGATCAAGCTCGCCGAGCGTTACGCCGACATTTTTGTTTCCCGTTTTGTCTATCCGTTGATCGGCCCAATCTGGAACCCCTACAGTTGGCTGCTTGAACGACGTTTCACTGTCGCCCAAACGACGCTCGCGCCGGTGGGATGGCCGAACGGGGCGGCCCCTTTGCGCGTGCTCCTCATCACCGATATTCACGCCGGGATTTTTTTGCACCGGGAAACGCTTTGGCGCATCGTTCAAGCTTTGATGGGGATGAAGCCCGATGTGGTCATCATCGGCGGCGATTTGGTCACGGGTCACGTGAGCGAAGCGACTCGCTATCTCGATATTTTGGCGGCGCTTAACGCCGCGCCGCTGGGCGCCTGGTTTTGTTTCGGCAATCATGACTACTTTGGCGGAGATCCCGGCGAATTGCGCGAAAACCTCGCCGCCGTCGGCATCAAAACTTTAACGAACGAAAGCACCGTCCTTAAACATCGCGCCACGTCAATCATTCTCGGCGGTATCGACGATCAGTTGATGGGCCAGCCTGACTGGCAACAGCTGATTTCGAGTCACGGCCCGCCCCATCTGCTGATAGCGCATAACCCGGACCACTTCTACGAAGCTGAAGCTCATGGCGTGCCGCTGACGTTATCGGGACATACTCACGGCGGGCAGATTCGTTTTCCCAACGGCCCTGCGCTGATTCGCCAAAGTCGTTACTGTCTCGATGAAGGCGTGTACGCTTACCGTTCTGCGTTGCTGCTGGTCTCGCGCGGCTTGGGCAGCGTCGTCTTGCCGATTCGCTGGGGCGCTGATCCCGAAGCGGTGATGGTGGAAATTACCGCGCCACCCGGACTCCGATAAAGCAAACTCGCGGCTTTATCGCCGATAGATCGTCCCCCGCTCACCGCGCGACGGGTTGACCGGATCAAAAAGCGGCTGGCGCGAGCCGACGCCGCGAATATTCGTCAAGACGATGAATTCGCCTGCGTCCGCCTGCGATCTTGGCAGCGCATCCAAAAATGAAAACGGGTCGATGACGTGGATCTGCATTAACGACCACTCCAGCGACTCCTCTTTACGGGCGCGATAAATGAAGAGCAGCATCTCCTTGAAACGCTCGTCGATCGGATGGGAGCGCACGAGCTCTTCATGCATCCAGAACGGCGGCGCATCCGCACGCACGTAGCTCGACGGCGACGCGCTTTTGAGCGCCGCCGGATCGTGGCCGAAGGTTTTCCCGGTTGCCGTCTTTTGATTCCTCGTTATCCCCCCAAGTGGGGAGGAAATCGTAGAAACCGCTGATCGATATCACCCCGCACGCGCCTTAGGCGACAAGCGTTGCCGTTCGAGATCACTTCGGTCGAACGCCACCAACGACGCCAACTGGCCGCCTGCCGAATGGCCGGCGAGAAATACTCGCTTGGCGACGAATCCATACTTTTGCGAGTTTTTGACCAGTTGAGCTACCGCCGCCGCAACATCCTCGGCCTGCGTGGGATGGCGGTGCCCACGCGCCAAACGATAGCGCAGAAGCGCCACCGCAACACCGTCTTGACCCAAATTCTCCGCGATCGACGGTCCGATGCGATAACCGTCGTCGGGCAAGTGCCAAAAACCGCCGTGAACAAAAATCAGCAAAGCCGGCTTGGCGCCGGACTCCGCCGGCAGGTACAGATCGAAACTACGGCGCCGCTCTCCCTTGGCCGCACCGCCATAGGGTACTTCTTTAATGACCACCGGGCGGCTTGAGCGCCGGACGCCGCCTCTCCCATCAACGCCATGACGCCGGCAAGTAACGACAATAAAATTACCAGATGCCGGATCGACAGCATGGGGAAAAATCGCTTGCGGCCGTTACACTCGCGTCGGCAACCGCAAAGATTAAAAGCAGGAGATTGCCCGGCTATTTTTTAAATATAGCGTCGCTTCGTGCCAAGGTCTAGGCAGCGGATGTTTTGTAAACGGTCGCAGTGGAGAAAATTCTCGGTGCTTGCTGGCTCATCCGGTTTCTCCGCGCCGCGCAGCGCCGAGAAAAAAATCCCGGCGGCGCAAAAGACGATGGCCGCCTTCGCCGCGGCATAGTCGACATACCCGTCGGATGATCCGAGCTGGGATGCGACCGAAGAGACATTGACAATCGCACCGCCTCGCGCGCGCACAGGAACGCGCCGGTGACGTTTACCGCAAAGACCCGACTTAATCGCGCCGCATTCACATTCTCAACTCGCGTCTGCTGTTCTACGATTCCGGCATTGTTCACCCAGCGCCGTGACCGGACCGAGCACGTCATCGACAGTTTGGAACAGGTGAACCACGTCGGCCTCGATACTGACATCCGCCGCCACCGCAATCGCCGTCCCGCCGGATCGAACAATGGCCTCGACTCCGGAATCCGCCGCGGCGCGATGGCCACGATAATTGACGCACACGGCATAACCCCGCGCGGCGGCAAGCCCAGCCGTAGCGGCGCCGATCCCGCGGCTGCCGCCGGCGATCACTAGAATTTTATTCATGGTCGCTTCAGTGATCACATTTTACGGTGTACCCATCATGGAAGGGGTTACAGATCGGTCAAATTTCTTATTCTGCGTTTTGATCCCCTAATATCGAAACGGGCGACGGACCAAGAACTGACCACGATCGTCAAGTCGAGTGAGACAATCGCAACCAGTGAACGATTTCGTCGACGCAACTCTCCGGCTTGGCACCGAGCGTGCGCAAATAAATCTCCGGAGACTCCGGCGGCTCGTAGTCGCTGTCGATACCGGTGAAATTTTTCAATTCGCCGCGCCGAGCCTTGGCGTATAGCCCTTTCACGTCGCGCCGTTCACACTCTTCGAGCGGCGTGTCGACAAAGACCTCGATGAACTCGCCGGGATCAAACATGCCGCGCGCCAGTTCCCGCTCGGCTCGGAACGGTGAAATAAAGGCGACCATGACGATCAGTCCCGCGTCCACCATTAGCTTGGCGACTTCGCTGACCCGGCGAATGTTCTCCACCCGGTCGGCCTCGGTAAATCCCAGGTCGCGGTTGAGGCCGTGGCGCACGTTGTCGCCGTCGAGCATATACGTGTGCTTGCCGTCGGCGTGCAAGCGTTTCTCCACTAAGTTGGCGATGGTCGATTTACCCGAGCCGGAAAGCCCCGTGAACCAAAGACAGCACGCTTTTTGATGTTTCAACTCGGCACGGGCGGTTTTCGTTAGTTCGAGCGCTTGCCAATGGACGTTCACCGCGCGGCGCAGCGCAAAACGAATCATGCCGGCGCCGACCGTTTCGTTGGTCAGCTTATCGATGATGATCATAGCGCCCAACCGTTTGTTCTCGACATAGGGTGCAAAGGGTACGGCGCGATCAAAGCTAAAGTTGACGGTGCCGATTTCATTCAAGCCCAGTGTCTTGGCAGCCAGTCGCGCGCCGGTGTTAACGTCCAGACGATGTTTGATGTGGGTAATGCTGACGCTCGCCGCTTTGCTGTGGATAAGCGCCGCGTAGGGGCGACCCGGCAGCAAGGCGTGCTCGCTCATCCACAAAAGATCCGCTTCGAACTGGTCGGCGCATTCGACCGGGTGGGACGCCATCGCAATGACGTCGCCGCGGCTGGCGTCGACTTGGTCTTCGAGCACCAAAGTCACCGACTGGCCGGCTTGCGCTTCGGCCGCGGCGCCGTTGCCGTCAATGACCTGCTTAACTATGCTGGCCACGCCCGAGGGGCTGACGCGCACGCTGTCACCCGGCTTTATTCGCCCGCTGGCGATGCGCCCGGATAATCCCCGGAAGTCGAGATTGGGTCGATTCACCCATTGCACCGGCATAGCAAAGGCTTGGGATGCTACGCGCGCTGCGGCCGGTATGTTTTCAAGCCATTGGAGTAGCGTCGAACCTCGGTACCAGGGCATCGCTTCATCGCTGTTGCCGACAACGTTGTGACCTTCGAGAGCGGATACCGGGATTGCCGTGATCGTATCGAAGCCCAGATCTTGGGCAAACCGACGATAAGCCAACTCGATCTCGTCAAAGGCGAGCTGGGACCAGTCCACCAGATCCATCTTATTGACCGCCAACGCCACGTGGCGGATACCGAGCAGCGACATGATTCGACTATGCCGTTTGGTCTGGACAAGCAACCCCTTGCGAGCGTCAATCAACAGCACGGCCGCCTCCGCCGTCGATGCCCCGGTCGCCATATTGCGCGTGTACTGCTCATGCCCCGGGGTATCGGCGACGATGAAGCGGCGCTTCGGCGTGGAGAAAAAGCGGTAGGCCACGTCGATGGTGATTTTCTGCTCGCGTTCCGCTTGCAATCCGTCGACCAGCAGCGCGAAATCCAGACGATCGCCCTGGGTGCCGAATTTTTTGGAGTCCGCCTCGAGCGCCTCCAGTTGATCCTCGAAGATCAACTTGGTCTCGTAGAGCAAGCGGCCGATCAAGGTCGACTTGCCGTCGTCCACGCTACCGCAGGTAATGAAGCGCAGGGTGTCCATTAAAAATATCCTTCCTGCTTCTTGCGCTCCATGGAGCCGGCGCCGTCGTGGTCGATGATACGCCCCTGCCGCTCCGAGGTCGTCGCGCCGAGGGTTTCGGCGACGATCTCGTCGAGCGTGGTCGCCTGACTCTCGATCGCGGCGGTCAGCGGATAGCAACCCAGGGTGCGAAACCGAACCATCAGCGTTTGCGGTGTTTCGCCGCGTTCGAGCGGCAGCCGGTCATCGTCAACCATGATCCACTTGCCGAAGCGCTTGACCACGGGACGAGGCGCGGCGAAGTAAAGCGGCACGATCGGAATCTTCTCCTGGCGGATATACGCCCAGATGTCCGCTTCGGTCCAATTGGACAACGGAAATACTCGGATGGTTTCCCCTGGATGGATGCGCGTGTTGTAAAGATTCCAAAGCTCGGCGCGCTGCGCTTTGGGGTCCCAACGGTGCCCCGGCGCGCGAAAAGAAAAAATCCGCTCCTTGGCTCGCGATTTTTCCTCGTCCCGCCTCGCGCCGCCGAACGCCACGTCGACGCCGTGCAGATCGAGGGCCTGCTTGAGCGCCTCTGTCTTCATGACATCGGTGTGATAGGCCGAGCCGTGGGTGATCGGCCCAACACCCTCGGCCGCGCCCCGCTCGTTGGTGTAGGTGATCAGTTGAAAACCAACTTCGGCCGCCCTGCGGTCGCGAAACGCGATCATCTCGCGGAACTTCCACCGGGTGTCAATGTGCATCAAGGGAAATGGTATCGGTCCGGGGTAAAACGCTTTCTGCGCCAGGCGCAGCATCACCGAAGAGTCTTTGCCGATCGAGTAGAGCATCACCGGTTTCGCTGCTGTAGCGGCTACTTCGCGAATGATTTCAATCGACTCCGATTCGAGCTCTGAAAAGATAGGGTCGCTCATGGTGCGAATTTACAATCCTCCTGCAATCGTCTGTCCGACGCGCCTATAACCGGGCAAACCAGTGCACAGTTTCTTTCCAACTTTTTTACTAAATCTGAGGGCAAATTCCCACTCCGCTCAGGACTGGGCAGCGCGCTTGGCAACCAAAATACCCTGTGCGGCGGCGGCGACTTCGGCGATCAAAGAACCCATCTTGGGATGCGCCGGCTCGATATCCGGCTTGAGGCCGAATCGTTGCAGCATCTGCGTGCAGATCGGCCCCACCGAGCCGATTGCGACACGGCTACAGGCAACACGCAGCTCGGAGCCGGCGTTCTGTTCTGCCGCAAGGAGAAACAAGTGCTCGACCTGCGCACCGTTGGTGAACAGCGCCACATCGACGACGCCGCGCAGTATTCCTCGAATCGCGTCGCGCAGCGGCCCCAGATCTTCCGGCAAGGCCCAACGGTAAATTGCAATCGTTGTGACACGAGCGCCGCGTTGTTCCAATTCGGCGACCAGCTCCGGGTTGGGAACACCATACTCTTGAACCGCGATTCGTTTGCCGGCGAGGACAGCCGCGGCATCAAGAACCTTCAGCACTTCACGCCAGGTATTGGGCTCGGGTACGGTGTGCGCCGCAACCAGGCCCAGCTCTTTTAGCGCCGCGACCGGTTTGGGGCCGCGCGCGACCAGTTGCGACCTCTTAAAAACCGCGAGAATTCGTTCCTGCGGATAGCGGGTAAGCAGCGCCCGATAGAGCGTCCTTGTGCCGATCCCGGTCATGAGGATCATGATGTCGAACTTTCCCGCTTCGATTTCCGGAAAGAAATCGAGCACCGCGCGATTCTCGCCCGACGCCACTTCGCGCATCGACGGTGCCACGATCGGCTCGCCGCCGTAACGGCGAATCAGTTCCGCCATTTCCTTGGCGCGGCGGCTTTCGAAGGAGAGGACCTTAAGCCCTTGCAGATTCGTTGGCGGCGTTGAAATCATAAAACGGCGCATTGAAAAGCGCGGGATCAAACCAGTTTAGCTTATCCGCCAATGAAACAACATCGCCGACGACGATCAACGCCGGCGCTTCGATCAGCGCGCTCTTCTCGACGATATCGGCCAGAGTGCCGACAACGATTTCCTGCTCGCGCGTCGTACCCGAGTGAATCACCGCCACCGGCGTCCGCGGCGAACGGCCATGCGCGATCAGCTTCTCGACGATGGTGGATAAATTCGTCAATCCCATCAGAATGATCAACGTGTCGACGGCCGTCGCCAACTTGGCCCAGTCCACGGCGGAATGCGCTTTGCGCGCTTCGTGGCCGGTGACCACGGCGAAGGACGACGCGAGCTCACGATGCGTGAGCGGAATGCCGGCATAGGCCGGCACGGCGACCGCCGAGCTCACCCCGGGCACGACTTCAAAGCAGATTCCCTCAACCGAAAGCGCTTCGGCTTCCTCTCCGCCGCGGCCAAAAACAAAAGGATCGCCGCCCTTGAGGCGCACGACTTCCTTTCCCGCGCGCGCGTAAGCGATGAGCACGCTGTTGATCTCGCTCTGCCCAATGCAATGCCGGCCAGCGCGTTTGCCAACAAAAATTTTGCTTGCCGAAGGCGACGACTCATCCAAGAAATCGGGATTGACCAACTGATCGTAAACGATCACCTGTGCCCGGCGCAGGAGTTCGAGACCGCGAACCGTCATCAATCCGGGATCGCCCGGGCCGGCGCCGACGAGGTAGACCTTACCCGTTTTCACTCGGCAACCCCCAGTTCTCGCAGCAACAGATTCTTGGCGCGTGCCAGCTCACCCCGCATCAACAGTTGGCGCACGTCGCCGCTCAAGGCCCGGCGCCAGGTTTCGAATGATACGGTCATCCCGCGTTGCCGTAGCTCCCGCCGCGCTTCCGACGCCAGCTGGGCAAGCGCTTCATATTCCTGGGTGAAGTAAAGCTCAAGCTCTTCGCGGACCGTGCGGGCCAGCGCCGGACTATTGCCGCCACTGGATACCGTCACAGTCAAGTCACCGCGCCGCAACACCGAGGGCAGGATGAAATCACAGTGTGCCGGGTCATCCGCCGCATTGACCCAAACGCCGCCGCTTCTGCCCTCGCGGCAAACCGCGCCGTTCACCTCGGCGTCGTCGGTGGCGACAAAAGCAAGCTCGAATCCCGCCAGATCGCCTTCGCGGTAGCGTCTGGCCGTCAATTGCAACAGATTTTGCTTCGACCAGCGCGCGATATTTTCGGTCACGTCCGGACTAAGCACCGTCACCTCCGCGCCGGCTTCCAATAGATTGGCAATCTTGCGCTCCGCGACCGCTCCCCCACCGATCACCAGGCAGCGCCGCCGCCTCATCTCGATATAGATGGGAAAGTAACTCATCTGGCGTCCTTCCTGCGAAATCGAGTACCCAGATTTTTCCTTTCCCCAACTCTAACTCGCGGCGTGCGCCGGAGACAAACAGCGCCTCTCCCCAAAGACCGATATCGACAATCGCCGCTCCGGCGGCGAGCTCTCTTTCGTAGAGAAATTTTGCCAATCCTTCGACGGCCTCGGCGTAGGATAGTTCTCCTTTCGCTTGCAGTAGACCAACGAAATAAGATTCGGACTCCGTGCCGGCGCGCGCCATGCGCGGCGTCGCGAAACGCAAGATCTGACGGGCGGCAATGCGTCGATCCGACGCTGTCCCGATACCGCGATTTCTTCGCTTGCGCAGCCGCGCCAGCGCCAAAGAAATAGATGAATTGCGCCAGCCAACTGCGATGGATTTCTCTCATCGCTTCCATAACGTCCCTTCAGCGCTGCGGTGATCCCACGGACGGAATTTCCTCAACTATGGAGTCCGCATTCCTTGTGCTCGACCTTTTCCCACCACCAGCGCCCGGCGCGGCTCTCTTCCCAAGGCTTGATCGCGCGGGTGCAGGGCGCGCAACCGATGCTTGGAAAACCGCGATCGTGCAGCTGGTTATAGGGCACGTCATGAGCAGCGATGTAGTCCCAAACCTGCTTGCGCGTCCAGTCGGCCAACGGATTGACCTTCGCGATGCCGCCGTGCGCCTCGTCCCGCGTGATCTTGCCGGCGCCCGTGCGCGCCACCGTCTGCTCCCGCCTGAGACCGGTAGCCCAGGCCGCCAAACCGCTGAGCGCGCGCTTGAGCGGTTCGACCTTGCGCACGGCGCAACAGCGCTTGCGCAGTTCGATGGATTCATAAAACAGATTAAGCCCGTGCGCTTTGACTATCCGCTCGACCTCGTCAGCGGCGGGAAAATAAACTTCGATGGTGATGCCGTAGCGCTGCCGCAGTGCCTCCATGCAGTCGTAGGTCTCTTGATTCAACCGGCCCGTGTCTAGGGTAAAAACTCGAAAGTCGGAGCCACGGAGTCGATGCAGCATATCGATCAGCACCGAGCTCTCGGCTTGAAAAGAAGAAGCCAGCGCGATATTCGGTGAAAATTTTTCGAAGGCCCAGCGCAGAACTTCCTCGGCAGGGGCTTGCTCGAAATCTCGCGCCATCTCAACTTCGGCTGATTCTTGGCTGTCGGGCGACAACATGATCCGTCTCGCTTCCTAATTGCGCTTCAAGCTTTGCAACAAACCGAGTAGATCCAGCGCAGCTGAGCTCTTGATGCGAACCTCAAGCCGGCGGCGGGGATCGTCGTCGCGATCAAGCACCACGGCGGCGGCACCGAACAGCCTCTGAGCAAATTCCTCGACATCACTCCTGATCGCCGCGAACGAATCCGGCGTGTTGATGGCTGACAAACGGTCATTGACAAAGATCAGCGCTTCGTCGGGGGCAAAGCGTAACCGACCGCGCAGCGCCGGCTCCGCCTCGAGTTTGCGACAATTCTCCAGGGCTGCCCGAAAAACCGCCCTGAACTTCTCTTGATTGGAACCGCTCAGCCGGCTTTTCTGATTGACCAGCAAGCCGCGCCGGCCGCCGCTTTCGTCGATGCTCACGTTGGCCTGGTTGGCGATGAGCACGATACCGGGCCCGGCTTTCATATGACTGTAATCGGCAACGTTGTGGTAAACCCCGTCCGTGGCCTGAATCCAGCCGTGAAACACTTCGATAAAATCCGTCAGTGGCACGGCGTCCGGCCCGGCGACGAAAAATTTCACGTTCAGCTTTTGTAAATCCATCTTAGCTTCCTGGGGTTACACGCTCGGCTGCACTCCGGCGGGAATGGGCGTTGAGCTCGGCACTGGGCCGCGCGTCTTGCTATAGCAATCATGGGCTGCATCGATAAATAGCTGCGCTTCCTGCAAGAGTTGTGTCGCCCGATCGGCGTCCGCGAATTTGCCAGCATTGACGAATTCCCTGGCCCTGAATAGGTACTCGGCGAACTTTCCACCGGCGTACTTGTCCCAAAAAATTTGCGTGTCGACGAACCGGCGGGTGAACTCGCCGATGATCTGATTTTCGTCCTCCATGATGCTCGGGTTTTGGTCTTTCACCAGACCCTGGGCGGCGCGCACCATCGACGCATAAGCCAGCTTGACCGCCTGGTCCAGGTAACCGGAGTCAAAAAGCAGCTGGGCTTCAAACAGCTCCCGCTCGCTCGCCGCCAGAGTAAATTCGGCCTGGCTCACCACCTCGCCGGCGCACTCGCCGACGCCCATATCGACAAGGGTGAACTCGCGCGGATCGCCCCAATCGCTGTAGTACGATCGATCCACCTCATGGGCGGGAATTTGGGTGAGATCGTCGAGCAGATCCTTGATTTGCTTCTTGCCAATGCGCGCGACGAACTCCTGAAAGCCCTCGTTTTTATGCCGCTTGCTCACGTAATACTCGATGATAGTCGAAACCGCCTCGGGAATTCTTTTCGACGGCACCGCGCCGATCGCCACACCGTATTCGCCGGCGTTGTCGTGAAATTTGCCGCCGAGGACCACCTGGAAATGCGGTACTTGAAATCCTTTGACGTTGCGGTTGATGCCGTAGAAGCCGATATCGGCGATATGATGCTGGCCGCAGGAATTAAAGCAGCCGCTGACTTTGATGCGAAGATTCTTGACCGCTTCATCGAGCGCTAGACTCTTTTCGCCCAAACGGTATCGCAGCTCGCGCGCCAGTCCGCGCGAGGATGCGATACCCAGCTTGCAGGTATCGGTGCCGGGGCACGAAGTCACGTCGACGATGGTCGCCGCGTCCGCCGCGCCCAGGCCGATCGTTTTGATCGCTTGATAAAACTCCGGCAAATCCGCCTCGCTCACCCAGCGGAAAAGAAGATTTTGTTCCACGGTCGTGCGCAGCGTGTCCTTGACGAAACGGCGCGCGGTGTCGGCAAGCGCGCGCAGCTGATCGGCGCTGGCGTCGCCGAGCGGCAATGTCACCGTGACTGCAACGTAGCCCGGCTGTCTTTGCTTGTAGACATTGGTCGCATACCAAGCGTCAAAGCCTTCGGGACGCTGGTAGCCATTGAGGCTCCCGCCCTGCTTGAGCGGTTGCTCGGTCCACTGATTAACCGCGCGAAGATAATCGGTCCAGCGCGGATCGGTGGAGAGCGTTTGCCGTTCTGCCAATACCAATTTGCGAAACTGATTGATGCCCAGGTGGGCGATTAAAAATTTAAGCCTTGCCCGTGCGCGATTGCGCTTCTCTCCGAGGCGAGCGAAGACGCGCGAAATTGCCTGCATCGTTGGCAAGAGTTCTTCTTCCGGCAGAAATTCATCGAATAGTTTCGCCTTGTATGGCACCGATCCCAAACCGCCGCCGACGTAGAAGGCGAAGCCGCGTTGTACTTTGCCATCGACAACCCTGGATTTGGCGATGGCGCCCATGTCATGCATGGTTACCAGTCCGCAGGGGTTCTGCGCGCAGCCGGAGAAGGCGACCTTCACCTTGCGCCCGAAGTCCTGGGTGTCGGGATGCCCCATGAGAAAACGGGAGCAAGCTTTGGCGTAGGGCGTTGTGTCGAAGGTTTCTTCGCGGCAGATTCCCGCCAGGGGGCATGCGGTTACGTTGCGCACCACGTTGCCACAAGCTTCGCGGGTGGTGATCCCCACCGCGGCGAGCCGGCGCATCAGATCCGGCGTGCCGTCGATATGCACGTAGTGGAATTGAAAATCCTGCCGCGTCGTCACATGGGTCACACCGTCGGCGTACTCTTCGGAAAGATCGGCGAGAGTTTCCAATTGTTCGGGCGTAACGCCGCCGAACGGGATTTTGATGCGCATCATGCCGGGCGCATCCCACAGGGTGTCGGGTCCTTTGAGGACGTCGGCCGGCAGCTTGAGTTTTTGGATTTTGTTGCCGTCATGCCGCTGGCCATTGTCGTAGCGCTGGCCGTAAATGCCGCGCCGCAAGCGGGTCTCGGCGAAAACCTTCTCGTCGATTTTGCTTTGCTTGCGCAGCTCCATCTGCTGCTCGAAGATATCGATCTCCCGTCCTAACTCGTCGGAGATCTTGTCGGCTAATTTTTCTTTCCAGCTCAGTCCATGTTTCATAACACCCTCAAAGAATCTTGGTTCTCGTCATACTAAAGTTACTTGATCGATTGAGTCAGAATTGTGTCAAAAAAAATATCGCCCGCTAGTTCATCCGTTGTTCAGATGTAATACATCAGCGCAGCTGTCTCGGGCTTGCAGAGATCGGCGAGAGTCGTCTCTTCCAGAACCGTCTCCATGGCGTGCACGCCGCGGGCCCAAGTTTCAATCAGCCGCTGGGTCACTTGAGATATCGACCGGCTATGCATCTGCGCTTTCAATTCGAATCCAATCGCCGGGCCTTCCAGCACCGCGAGAATCTCTTTCACCGAAATCGTCTCGGGGGGTCGAGCTAAACTATAACCGCCGGAAGGGCCGCGCGCCGCGTGAACCAAATGACCGCGTTTGAGCAAAACCATAATTTGACCGAGATACTGCAAGGGAATCTGCTGATTGCCGGCGATCTCTTTGACCTGCACGGCGCGACGCTGCTTGTAGTTCTCAGCCAGCTCTCCGAGCGCTAGTAATCCGTAATGTCCTTTGGAGCTCACCTTCATGACGCACGACCAATTTCCAACGTGGCCAGATCCTAAGTAAATCGATCAAATTTGTCAAGAACCATCCGCCAGCTTTAAAAAATTACAGACGCTTTTGCATGTGGCCGGTAGATTTTCGAAACGCTAAAGCTCCGCTTGCGCCTCTTCAACCATTGAAGTTATATTCCGGCAAATTCACCTGTTAGAGCTCGATTGTTGTTGCTATTTAGAGTTTGGCAGGTTTCAAAATCATTTTTACAATGCTCTTAAATTCGGCAGTTTCGATCGGTTTTAGCCACCATGAGTACGGTGTCAAATAGCGCCGGGAAACCTTCCCGTGCTAGAAATCGGAAAATGAACACGCAACTTTGCACTTTCAAAACCGCCGACAATGAACGATTACACGGCCTGCTGTTCACCCCCCAGACAGCGCACAAGGATCGCGCTTTGTTATTTGTGCACGGCGTGGCGATGAATTTTTATCTGCCGCCGCTGTCGGTGTTCGGCCAGGAATTGGCGCAACGAGGCTTTCACAGCTTCGTGATCAACACTCGCGGCCACGATTGGATCTCGCGCGCCGGCAACTTGACCAAGTTCGGCGGCTCCGCTTATGAAACTCTCGAAGAGTGTCTTCCCGACCTCGACGGCGCTCTCGGCTATCTCCAAGAGCGTGGCTACCGCCGTTTCGTCCTGATCGGCCACAGCCTCGGCGCCATCAAGTCGATTATCTATCAGGGCAGGCGCCGGCGTGCCGATATCGCGGCCGTCGTCTCTTGCTCTGCACCGCGCCAGTTTTTTTCCGAACGGGTGGCGCGCCAACCGGGGTTTCGCGAGGTCATCGAAAAGGCCGAAGCGATGATCGCGGCAGGCGATAGCGAAGAATTATTGACGGTGGGCGTCGGCTCCACACCCGGCATTTTCACCGCCCGCACCCATGTGAACAAGTACGGCCGCGACGATCGCAACGATTGCCGCCCCTACGCCAGGCTGCTTGGCTGCCCGCTGCTCGCCATCGTCGGAAGCGCGGAGCCCAGGTTTTTTCACGAATACGCCGAAGAAATCGTTGCCGCCGCGGCGCCGCGCGGCACTTGCAGGGTGGTGCAGGGGGCCAATCACTTTTACAACCGGCACACGCTTGAGATCGTCGCGATTATCGATCAATGGCTGCGACAAGCGATCGACTAGTCAGTGAACGGGCGCGCCACGCTTAGCTGAACGAAAAAGAATTTGGATATGCCCTACCTGAAACGAAGTGATGCAGAAATTTACTACGAGACCCACGGCGATGGCCCTCCGTTGTTGCTTTGCAGCGTCACCGGCCTGGACCACCAGGCTTGGAAGTTTCACCAAATCCCGGAGTTTTCGCGCGATCATCGGGTGATCGTTTTCGACTACCGCGGCACCGGCAAGTCGAGCAAGACGGTGCAGAAATATTCGATCAAAATGTTCACCGACGACACCGCGGCCTTGCTCGATCATTTGAACGTCGAACAAGGGGTCGTCTGCGGGCACAGCATGGGCGGCGTCGTGGCGCAGTTGCTCACTCTCGATTATCCGCAAAAAGTTAAGAAACTCATCCTCGCCTCCAGTGGCACCGCCCACCCTGGTGCGCGGGGCATCCCTCTCTCCATGTGCCGCGACATGGTGCTCGGGGGCTTCGAAGGCTATATCCGCAAGCACACTATCGAAACCGGCTGGACCAAGGAATTCGTCAAGACCCACCCCGAGCGGATCGAAACTTTCCTGCAGGTGAGGATGTCCGGCATCGCGCCGCTGGAGAATTATCTCCATTTCGTCCTGGCGCGCCAGGAGCACGATCACACGGACCGTCTGAAAGAAATACAAGTTCCGACACTCGTCCTGGTCGGCGACGACGAGAATCACGGTGCCACCGACAACACCCATTGGAGCGCCGCGCATCAGCTGGCGCGCGCGATCCCGAATGCCAAGCTGGTGGCGTTACCCGGCGAGGGGCATCACTATTTGGCAACTCATCCGGCGGCGGCGCACGAGGCAATTCGAGAATTTATCAATTCTTAGAAATATCTATGGCGATGACGAGGGTAGGACAAAAATAAACGAGTCTAAATTCCGCTATAAGCCGGAATGATCGGACCAAATTCGATCGTGCTCTTGAGTCAGAGCCTTAGCCACTTCGGGATGGATCCGAGAAAGCAACGGTCGGTATCGCTTTTCACTTTATGACAACAACCATCTCGCCCTACGGTTCATGGAAATCGCCAATCACAGCTGACCTTGTCGGCAGCGGTGAAATCGGACTGGAACAAGTCCGGATCGACGGCGACGAAATTTTTTGGATCGAGCGTCGCGCTAATGAGGCTGGGAGAAAAGTCATTATCCGGCGTTCAAGCGACGGCGAAGCTGCCGACGTAACACCGACAGGATTCAATGCTCGTACACGCGTACACGAATACGGCGGCGGCGATTACGCGGTTTCCAACGGAACTGTGGTTTTTTCCAATTTCTCCGACCAGCGTCTTTATCGCCAAAAACTTGGCTCTGAACCGAGGCCATTTACCCCACAGGCCGCGCTGCGCTACGCCGATGGTCAAATCGATCGACGCAGAAATCTTTTTTACTGCGTGCGCGAAGATCACTCTATTGCGGGTGAAGCTGCCAATACGATCGTGCGGGTCGATCTCGCCAATGGCGGCGCCAGCACAATCGTGGTGTCGGGAGGCGACTTTTATTCATCGCCCCGCCTCAGTCCCGACGGTGCTCAACTGGCGTGGCTTACCTGGAATCATCCCAACATGCCGTGGGACGGCACGGAGCTTTGGATCGGCAAACTTAACGAAGACGGTTCGATCACCGAAAAAAAACGGATCGCCGGTGGCATCGATGAATCTATTTTTCAACCGGAGTGGTCGCCGGACGGTATTCTCCACTTTGTATCCGACCGCACCGGCTGGTGGAACCTTTACCGGTGGAGTGAAAACACCATCGAACCGCTCTATCCGATGGAAGCGGAGTTCGGCCAGCCGCAGTGGGTTTTTGGCGCCTCGCTCTACGGTTTCGCATCGGAAAAACAAATCGTCTGCCGCTACAGCAAGAACGGTCGCGACTATCTCGCTACGCTCGACACATCAACGAAAACCTTGCGGGATATCGATCTCCCCTATTCCGCCATTTCGCAAGTCCGCGTTGCAGCCGACCGAGTGGCTTTCATCGGCGCGTCGGCATCCGAGTCGAGTGCCGTCGTAACTTTGGATTTGACGACGCAAGAACCGGTGGTGTTACGCCGATCGCGCGGGACCACAGTTGACGCCAGCTGCTTGTCCGAAGCGCACGCCATCGAGTTCCCCACTGAACACGGTCTAACCGCGCATGGATATTTCTATTCAGCGAAGAACCGCGATTACGCCGCATCTGTAAACGAAAAACCGCCGCTGTTGGTCATGAGCCACGGCGGGCCGACCTCGTCGAGCTCGGGCTCGCTCAAATACTCGATCCAGTTCTGGACTAGCCGAGGGATTGCGGTGCTCGACGTCAATTACGGCGGCAGCTCCGGCTACGGCCGCGCCTATCGCGAAAGATTGAATGGCAACTGGGGCATCGTCGACGTCGACGACTGCGCCAACGGCGCGCGCTATCTCGCCGAACGCGGCGAAGTCGACGGCAACCGCCTGGCGATCCGCGGCGGCAGCGCCGGCGGCTACACGACGCTTTGCGCGCTGACGTTCCGTGATGTGTTCAAGGCCGGCGCGAGTCACTACGGCATCAGCGACCTCGAAGCGCTCGCCAAGGACACCCACAAGTTCGAGTCGCGCTATATGGATCGACTGATCGGCCCCTACCCCGAGCGCCGCGATCTTTACATCGCCCGCTCGCCAATTCACTTCACCAACCGATTAAATTGCGCCATGATTCTTTTCCAGGGTTTGGAAGATAAAGTGGTTCCGCCCAATCAAGCCGAAAAGATGGTCGAAGCCGTGCGCGTTGCGAAACTGCCCGTGGCCTATCTCACCTTCGAGGGCGAGCAGCACGGCTTTCGCAAAGCGGAAAACATCAAACGCGTGTTGGAAGCGGAACTGTATTTCTATTCAAGAGTATTTTCCTTCGAATTGGCGGAGCCGGTAGAGCCTGTCGATATTCAAAACCTGCAGGCGAAGTAAATGGACCGCCGCGTGATTATATTCGATCTTTTCGGCACGTTAGTTGACGGCTTCGTGTCGGTCGCGGGCCAGACACAAGAACAATTCGCCGCGATTCTCGGCGTTCCATATGAACCATTCACAAAACTATGGCGGGAGATAACCGGGCGACGGACAATGGGCGAGTTTCAGACTATCGAAGCCAGCATCCGGCATGTCTGCGGCGCGCTCGGTGCGGCGGTGAATGCCGAGCAAATGGCCAGAGGGGTCGAATTTCGCCTGGAATACACCAGGCTTGCTCTCACGCCCAAACCGGATGCGGTCGCAACGTTACAGGAACTTAAACAGACAGGTTTCAAGGTCGGCCTGCTCAGTAACTGCTCCATCGAAATTCCTATCCTCTGGCCAGAAACTGAATTTGCACAGCTAATCAAAAACCCGATCTTCTCTTCCCGCGAACGTTTGAAGAAACCGGACCCGCGAATCTATCATCTCGCCTGCGAGCGCTTGGGCGTCGCTCCAGAAGACTGCCTTTACATCGCCGACGGCGAGAATTTCGAGCTCACCGCCGCGGCCGAGATCGGCATGCATCCCGTATTGATTCGGGATTCGTCACAGGAAGATAGCAAGGAAGTACTTCGAGAAGCTCGAGAATGGCGCGGCGTTACGATTCAGTCTCTGGCTGAAGTTCCAATCTTATTAAGCGATCACCGGTAAAAATATTGAATGTGAATTCCTCCATCTTCTTTGATCTAGACGGCACTATCAGCGACCCCCGAATAGGCATCATTCGCTGCCTGCAATATTCGCTCAAGGAATTGAGCCACACAATACCGTCCGAGGACCAGCTCCTCCGTTTCATCGGCCCACCGCTTTTCGATAGCTTCGCCACCTTGCTTGATTCCAACGACAGGAATTTGATTGAGCGAGCGGTTGAGCTATATCGAGATCGTTTCTCTTCGCAGGGCATGTTCGAGAACTCGCTTTATCCAGGAATTACTGACGCGCTGGCGGCGCTGCATCACGAGCGCTTTCGTCTCTACGTCGTGACAACGAAGCCGACGGTATTTGCCTGCCGGATTCTCGACTACTTTGGGATCGCGGAATTCTTTTTCGCGGTTTACGGAAGCGAGCTGGATGGTACCAGATCTGACAAGCGGCAATTGATCGCCCATGTCCTTGAGAAAGAGCAAATTCACCCGACGGAGGCCGTAATGGTCGGCGACCGCGAGCACGACATCAAGGGCGCTCTAGCGAACGGAGTTTTCCCCATTGGCGTCCTTTGGGGCTACGGTTCGCGAGAGGAACTGACAGAAGTAGGAGCAACGGTGCTGTTGGAAACTCCCCGTCTACTAACCAAGGAGGAATTGCTTCGTCATCAACCGTCGCTCACGGCTTTCCAAGCTTCACCCCGAAGTTAGAGTGCTGACGGTGAAGAGACGAGTAGGGTTTTGACCGACTCGGCAGCCAGCGACTCGATCCCATGTCCTACGAGAAATTTTCAAGATATTACGACCTGGTCATGGGCGACCGGTCGGATGCGGCTCGGTACATCGCCGGCCTCATCGCTGATCATATGCCCGACGCAAAGACGGTGCTGGAGATCGCCTGCGGCACCGGCACCATATCGGGCAAGCTCTCGGCATCCTACGAAGTCACCGGCCTGGATTGGTCCAAGCCGATGCTCGCGCTGGCACGGAAGAAGCTTCCTCATGTGCGCTTATTCCGACAAGACATGACCAGCTTTCGAATCGGCCGGCGCTTTGACGTCATCGTTTGCGCGTTCGACTCGATCAATCACCTCCTTCGCTTCAACGACTGGGAGAGAACTGTTCACTCCGTCAAGCGGCATCTGAACACCGGCGGAATATTTATCTTCGACGTCAACACCCTGGGCAAGCTGCAGCGACTCACTGAAGGCCCTGCCTGGGAGAACTGGTTTGACCGGGATCTGGTCGTCATCAAAGTCACTCGCGGCCGGCGAAATAAATTTATCTGGGACGTGAAAATCTTCGAACATCAAGGGCGGGATCGCTACCGGTTGATCCATGAAGAAATTCCCGAGGCCGCGTTTCCGCTGCGGCGGATTCTGGCGGCCCTTCGCGCCCGCTTCACTCGTGTCAAAGTTCTCGATCCCTTCGGGGCAAAGGCTTCGGATCGATCCGAGCGGCTTTATTTCATCTGCAAAGCCAACGCCCGCTAGGAGGATCGATAACCTCCGCGGTTTCTGTTCCGTTTGATCGACGGCCTGTGCTAATCTCTGTTCAAAATAAAAATATTTCTGGAGCTGTCACGGAAAGATGCAACACGTTCCCCCCGGAGAATTTAACCAGCCGCAAGGATTTCTTTCGCTGGCAAAAAATGTCGGCATCAAAGATCACACCCTCGATCTGACCGTGATCTACTCGACCGTGCGTGCCCGCGCGGCGGCGATGTTTACGCGCAACCGCTTTCCCGGCGCGCCGGTGATCGTCGGCAAAAAACATATCGCCCACGGTTTTGCTCAGGCCCTGGTCATCAACAGCAAGAACGCCAACGTGGCCATGGGCAAGCAGGGCATCGACAATGCGATCGAGACCTGCCGCATCGTCGGCACTGAGCTCGGCGTCAATCCCTACGACGTTCTGCCGTTTTCCACCGGCGTCATCGGCCGAACGCTGCCGATGGACAAGATTCGCGCCGGCTTGCGCGGAATTCGCGGTGAATTGAAACCTAACAATCTCAAGCTCGCCGCCGAAGCGATCATGACCACGGACATGTATCCCAAGTATTTTTCACGCAAGGTCGGCCGCGCGACCATCACCGGCATCGCCAAGGGCGCAGGCATGATCGAGCCGAACATGGCGACCATGCTGGTTTACCTAATGACCGACGCAGAGCTGCCCAAGGCGGCCATGCGCCCGATGCTCTGCCGGGTGGTCGATCGGACTTTCAATTCGATGAGCATCGATACCGACACCAGCACGAGCGACACCGTGGTGCTGATGGCCAACGGCCTCGCCGGCAAGGTAAAGCTCGGCCCGTTCGAAAAGGGCTTGCTCGAAGTGTGCGAGTACCTCACGAAGGAGATCGCCCGCAACGGCGAGGGCGCGACAAAATTGATCGCGGTGGACGTCAATGGCGCCAGAAGCGCGGTGCAGGCGAAACACACCGCCAAGTGCGTGGTAAATTCTCCGCTGGTCAAGACGGCGGTTTACGGCTGCGATCCCAACTGGGGCCGGGTGATCATGGCGGTCGGCAAGACTTTCGATCCGAGCATCGACCCGGCGAAGGTCACGATCCGATTCGGCGCTACAAACGTTTTCAAAAAAGGCTCGCCGGTGGACTGCGATCTCGAAGCGCTGCGCCTCTACCTCGGCAACCCCGAAGTCACCATCGGCGTCGACCTCGGCATCGGCAAGGCTTCCGCGCGCGTGTGGGGCTGCGACTTGACCGAAGGCTATATCAAGGAGAACGCGTACTATACGACGTAGGGATCGTGGTCGTGATTCGTGCTCGTGAACTACGATTCGACCAACAAACACGAATCACGGTCACGAACACGACGGTTTCAAGAGCAGCAACGCCCAGCCTACTGCGAGAGATAGACCATGGAAAGACAATTAAATGATTTTTTACTGAAGGGCGGTCGCCTCATCGATCCCGCCAGTGGTACGGACGGCCTTTTCGACCTTCGCGTACGCGACGGCAAGATCGACGCCATCGGCGCCAATCTCGATGCGAACGGCGCAGCAGTAATAGACGTCAAAGACCATATCGTCACGCCGGGCTTGATCGACGTGCATCTTCATTTGATGAAAGGACTCGGCGCCTTCGGCGTCGACCCGGATATATTCGGCGTCGGTTCCGGCGTGACGACGGTCGTCGACGCCGGCAGCGCGGGGCATACGTTGCTCAATGTCTTTCGCAACTACGTCACCGATAACGCCAACACGCGGGTGCTGAATTACATAAATTTGTCCACGCTCGGCGGCGTGAGCGGGCCGGGATACAGCATTCTCGCCGATCCGCGCCTAATCGATGAAGATAAAATTGAAAAAGCGGTCGAGACCAACCGAGATATCATCGTCGGCATCAAAATCATGGCCACCGGCGGCGCGCTCGGCGCCCAGGGGTTAAAACCGCTGGAGCGCGCGCGCAAGCTCGGCGACGCTTTAAAGATTCCCCTGCTCGTCCATATCGGCGAGAGCTGGACCAAAGGCACCGAGCCGGTCGCCGTCGGCGACGTGCTCAAATATCTTCGCGCCGGCGACATCGTCACCCACATGTTTACGGTCCATCCCGGCGGTCTGCTCGACGCCAACGGCAAGCTCTGGCCGCAAGTGCGCGACGCCAAAGAATCCGGCGTGCTGATGGACGTCGGCCACGGCCTACATAATTTGAATTTCGACGTGGCACGAAAAGTTCTTGACCAGGGACTTCACCCCGACGGGGTTTCCACCGACGGCCACCGTGGCAACCGCGCCGGACCGGTTTATGATCTGCCGACGACCATGGCGAAGTTGATGGCTTTGGGCTTTTCGCTGAATCAGGTGATCGAGATGGCAACGGCGAACGCCGCTAGACTCTTGGGCCGGGCCGGCGAGCTGGGCACACTCAATGTCGGCCAGCCCGCCGATATTTCGGTAATGAAAGTCGAAGATCATGAATGGAAAGCGGTGGATTCGCAGAAAGGAATCATCCCGGCGCACCAAACGATTTTGCCGGTGTACGCGATCCGCGGCGAAAAGATTTACGAGCCGTTAACCGTCGAACGGCCGTAGGTATTTACCGCCTTCTTCTCCGCGTCGTCGTGCTACCGAAGATCGAGCCGAGCACGCCGCGGATAATTTCCCGCCCCACCTGGCTGCCGATGGCGCGCACGGCGCTCTTGCCGAACGCATCGAATAGCGAGCCTACTTCAGTTCTTCCCCCGCTTCGCGCCGTAGTTTGCGCTTGGGTCGAGCTCGGTTCCGGGGCGCGCGCCTTGAGCATTTCGTAGGCCGATTCCCGGTCCAAAATTTCTTCATAGTGACCGTACAGCGTGGACTGCTTGATGATCTGCTCCCGCGCGCCTGCATCGAGCGGCGGCAGCTGGCTTTGCGGCGGATAAATTAGCGCGCGATCGACCACCGTGGGTTGGCCCTTTTCATCGAGAAACGAGACCAAGGCCTCGCCGACGCCAAGCTCGGTGATCGCCGTTTCCACGTCGAAATCCTTATTCTGGCGAAAGGTCTGAGCCGCGGCCTTCACCGCCTTCTGGTCGCGCGGCGTGAAAGCTCGCAGGGCGTGTTGCACCCGATTGCCCAGCTGGCCGAGCACCACGTCGGGCAAATCGAGGGGATTTTGCGTGACGAAATAGACGCCGACACCCAGTGAGCCGACTGGACCTTATCGCTCCCTCGGATTTTTCCAGAAACGGGCCAGGATATCTGGCCCGTTTCTGTTTTTGGGTCCAGCTTTTTTTCTGTGGGCGCTTTTGCTATCCTGGGCGGAAATTTGCGAACGAGAGTGCTCGACCATGGCTTCACATCCCGAAGTAACGATAGTTCACAGCTCCGATCTTCATCTTGGCACCGACGATAGCTTTAGCGACAAAGACCGCCTCGCGGTTCTCCCCAAGGTTTTGACCGCCGCTTCAGAAGTCAACGCGGACGTCGTCGTGCTCGCCGGCGATTCTTTTGACAACCACCGCCAGCCTCTAGAATTACTCGAGCGCGCCGCGGAAATGTTGCGCGACTACCAAAAGCCGGTGGTCATTTTACCCGGAAACCACGATCCGCTGACGCCTGACTCGGTTTACCGCCGCGCCGACCTGGGGCTGATTCCCAATGTCAGCATTCTCGGCTTGAACGTTGACAAAGCCGTGATGTTTGAAGAATTCGAATTGGAAATTTGGGGACACGCCCATTTCGATTACACCGACATGTCGCCGCTCGCCAATCCTCGGCCGCGCAGTTCGCGCTGGCAGCTCGCCGCTGCCCACGGTCATTATGTAGACGCCAGCAGGGACCCGAACCGGATGATCGGGTCATGGTTGATCCATCGCGAAGAGCTGGCCGCCACCGGCGCCGACTATGTCGCCCTCGGTCACTGGAACCAAGCGACCCCGGTTGGCGACGGGAAAATTACCGCGCACTACTCCGGCTCGCCGGAATACACCGGCACCGTCAATGTCGTGCGTTTTGCGGGCGACGGCAGCGTGCAAGTCGGCAAAGCGCCGCTGCGCTGACGACCTCCAGCGGCTCCCGTTTTATCTCCCCAATCAAAATATCCACCTCGTCGTTAAGCTGGAAGTAAAAGTCGGGCTTCATCGGCATCCACCACCGGATTCTTCGGCCGCTTACTTTCCAAAACCCGAATCACTTCCTGCGCCGCACCCCATTCGCCGCGCTCCGAGGCTTCCAGGGTTACCGCGCCCAAGTGCGGCGTCCACAGCACGTTGTCCAATTTGAAGAGCGGATGATCGTTCGCGGGCGGCTCGTTGGCGATGACATCCAAGGCCGCGCCCGCGATCTTGCCGCGCCGCAAAAGCCCGCAGAGAGCCTCTTCATCAACGATGCCGCCACGAGCGGCATTGATCAAAAACGCCGAGAACTTCATCGAGTCGAGTTCTTTCGCTCCGATCATTCCGCGGGTCTCGCGATTGAGCGGACAGTGAATCGTGACAAAGTCCGACTCTGCCAGCAATTCTTCCAGGCCGACATACTTGCCGCCCAGCGCCGTCACGTGGGATTCCGGTATATACGGATCGTAAACTAATAAATCCATTTCGAACGCCCGCGCGCGCAGCGCAACACGCATACCGATATTACCGAGGCCGACGATGCCGAGAGCTTTACCGGCCAATTCGGTGCCGATAAATTTGAGATAATCGCTCCAGCGATTCTCCTTTACCGCCCGGTTGGCGGCGTGGGTGTGGCGCACCAGCGCGATCATCTGGCTGAAGACCAGCTCGGCCACGGATACGGCGTTACTGCCGGGTTGGTTGGTTACCCAGATTTTTAACTCTTTAGCGGCTTCGAGGTCGACGCGCGACGGATCGACGCCGACGCCGGTGCGGGCGATGATCTTGAGCCGCCCGCCGCTTCGGCGCATCTGTTCTCCGGTAATCTTGCCTTTCCGGCTGATGACGGCGTCGACCCGGGTGACTTCCAACTCCCAACGTTGCGGCTCCGTCCAAGGATTGACCACCACTAATTCGACGCGCTCGCGCAGCCATTTGAGCACTTCGGGTTGAAATTCTTCGACCAGCACTCGCGCCGTTGCCATAGCCTGCCTCCCATCGATTCGTACAGAGTGGTTTTCCAATCAACTATAGTAAGCCCGATTATACAATGCCGGCGCCTCGTTGTCCTTGACGCAGGCGCGCCACAACCTTTATATGCTAAAGGGCGGTTGGCGATTTGCGACGATTACGTCATACCTAGAATGTAGGAAACGAACACGGCACATGATCGGCCCGGCCGATGGATTTCTGAAACACGCCGTGCTAACTCAGCATCGGTAGAATGGCTAACCATAATGGCAAAGGGTTTCTTGGAAGGGAGCGTCCAACGATGATCTGGATCCGATCGGTCGTTTTCGTTTGCATAGGTCTTTTGGCGCCGGTCGCTTCGGCCGAGCAGGTGCGAACCGCCATACCACGGTCAACACTCAATTACTTGAGCCTGGCGGTCGCCGAAGCGAAAGGATACTTTCGCGATCAAAATTTGGAAAATCAAACGATCGTAATACCGGGCACCACGGCGATTGCAGCACTGATTAGCGGCAATGTCGACTACAGTGGCGCCGGCGGATCCGGCATGCGCGCCGCCGTACGCGGCGCGCCGATCAAAGCGATTATGTTTCAAACTGATAAAGTTACCTGGTATCTCCTGGCGGCCAGCGACATTCAGAAGATTTCCGACCTCAAGGGCAAGCGCGTCGCCGTCGGCACGATCGGCGATACGCAGGACGCCTTGATCACCCTGTTGGTGGAACGCGAAGGCCTCTCCAGCCGGGATATCCATCGCGTTGCCCTGCCGTCGCGCAACACAATGAACACGATTTTGTCGCTAAAAACCGGCGCCTTCAGCGCCGCCGTAGTCAACGCCGACGAGTCGTTACTCGGCGAAAGAGCAGGTCTGCGCACCCTGGCTTTCATCGGTGACTTGTTTCCCTATCCCTTTCAAGGTTTTGTCGCCACCGATAAAATGATTGCCGAACGACCCAATGATATAAAGCGCTGGCTGCGGGCGATGGCGCGAGCGTTGATGTTCATTCGCGATCAGCCCGAAGAAGCCGCCGACATCGCCAGAAAGAAAATTCCCATGGGCAAGGACATGACCCGACCTTTGGTCATCGAAGGCATCCGGCGTTTTGCCAAGGCATTACCGAACGGCGTACCCGGTCTGCCCAGCCCGCAGGGGATCAAAACCTTGATGAAGTACGACGTCGAAGCGCCGCTCAAGATCAAAGAAGACATCGCCCCGGGAAAAGTGCTGAGTTTGAAATTAATGCGCGAAGTCAAAGAAGAATTGGAAAGCAAGCGTTGATGGCGCTCCACACCTCGTCGCGACCGCGCCACGGCGAGCGGCGCGATTAACTGGCCGCGGACGGCAACCCTTTGTCGACCGGATCAGCGCTTCGACCCTAAAAACCGAGGAGTAGACTCGCTATGACCCGAATCAAGCTCACCGATCTTGTATTGGCTCTGTTATTTTTCTTCGTCCTATTGTTACACTCCTTTCCCGCCCACGCCCAGGAGAAAAAAAACCTCCGCATCGTCTTCGTCAGCCTGTCCTGGAATAATCAGCTCCCCTTTCGCATTGCCGTGGCCAAAGGCTATTTCAAGGACCAGGGCCTCAGCGTGGAGCCGATTTTCGTGCGCGGCGGGCCGACGGCGATTGCCGCGTTGGCATCCGGCAACGTCGATTTTGCCAGCATCGGCGGCGCCCAAGCGGCGATCCGCAGCAACGCCCGCGGTCTGGATCTCCATATCATTGCGTCGCTGTCCAATTACACCAATTACGCGCTGCTCGGCAGCAAAGAAGCCAAGAGCATCGAAGAGCTGCGCGGCAAAGTCATCGGTGTTACCGGCGCCGGCTCGTTCTCTGATTTTACCATCAGAATTTTTCTTAAGCGAAACAATATCGATCCCGACAAGGACGTGACGCTGCGTGCCATCGGCGGCACCTCCCTGCGCGCCATCGCCATCGAGAAAGGCCTGATCGCCGCAGCGCCGTTTTCCGCAGAAGACACCGTAAGATTGCTCGACAAGGGTTACCCGATGATCGTCAATCTCAACGAAGCCTTGCGCATCCCGCAAAGCGTTTTCGTCACCCGCGGCGAAGTTCTGCAAAAATATCCGGAGACCACCAAGCGCTTTCTCAAAGCGGTGATTTTGGGAATGCAGTTCGCCAAGCACAACAAAAAGGAGGCGATTCAGACAGGCTTTGCCGCGGGACTCAAGGGCGACCCGGATATTGTGAATCGCTCCTACGACCTTTTCAGCCCCGGCTACGCCGGGGATCTTTCCGTGGCGCAAGACGGCATCCAGATCATGCTCGATGAAGACATTCGCGCCGGCCTTGTCGACAAGAAATTTACCCTCGACCGGGTGATCGACGAGCGGATTTTGAAACGAGCCCAGCAAGAGCTCAAAGACGAGGGCCGGCTGAAACCATGAGAATAAGCGATGAAACGCTGACCCGCCGCGAGGCTCCTCTACGGATTGCTCCTTTGTCTTTGGCTGGACCAGGCTCGAGTCCACGAGGCAACCCGGCATGGGAATCCGAATGAGCCAACGGCATCGAAGCGGGCAAGGAAGAAAGGAGCGCTCACAATCTCGCACACCCGAGGCCCGTTTGAAAAGCTGTTCGCCGATTTCTCAAAACGCTATCCAACGATCAAGATCGTTTCGATTTCCGGCCGCGGCGGCGATCTGATCTCGCGCCTCACGGCGGACCGGCAGGCGGCAAAATATCGCACGGAAATTTATCTCGACGCGGCGGAAGAGATGATCGATGAAGCTCCAAAACGATAGCGCGAAACTTCGCCGCGCTGTTTGAATATCGATTATTTCTGGATCTCAGCCCCGCCGCAAGAATCTCCCGTTGGACAGTACAAAAGATTTTTCTCTCTGTTATAATCAAAGCCAGCGATGATCACGTTGATTCGTGAAAATTTAATTCTGCGTTAAAAGCTTGCCTTGCCGTTTGCTCGTGTTGCAATCTCCGAACAAAATAGACTGTCATCCTGCTGTCAGGGCGCAATATTTCGCAGCGCTCCAATCGCCGAAGAAGGAGAAAGAAACCCAGAAATGGCGAAACCGATGCTGAAATCCAACGGCGCGGCGGCCGAAACGCCGAGCGCCGAGCCGAAATCGAAAACGACCCTGTCTGCGGCCGAGATGGGCGCGCGTCAGCGTGAAATCTCGGTCTCCGAGTTTTTTACCAAGAACCGTCACTTGCTGGGCTTTGACAGCCCGCGCAAGGCCCTGCTCACCTGCGTTAAAGAGGCCGTCGATAACGCGCTCGACGCCTGCGAAGAGGCCGGAATCTTACCTGAAGTCGTCGTCAAGCTCGACGTGGTGGCCAACGACGGCGCCGCGCCTGCCCCGAGCCAAGCGAACCGCTTTCGCATCACCGTGGTCGACTATGGCCCCGGCATCGTGCGCCAGCAGATCCCGCCGATTTTCGCCAAGCTGCTTTACGGGTCGAAATTCCACCGGCTGCGCATGAGCCGCGGCCAGCAGGGCATCGGCATTTCCGCCGCCGGGATGTACGCGCAATTGACCACTGGAAAACCGGTGCAGATCATCTCGCGCACCGGCGCGCGAGCGCCGGCTCATTACTTCGAGGTGCAGATCGATACCAAGAAAAACGAGCCGCGCATCTTCGAGAACAAAAAAATCGATTGGGAAAATCATCGCGGCACGCAAGTGACGCTCGAGATCGAAGGACGCTACCAAAAGGGGCGCGCCTCAGTGGACGAATATCTCGAGCAGACGGCGATCGCCAACCCGCATGTCACGCTCGTCTACCATACGCCCGACGGCGAGGTTAGGACCTTTCCGCGCACCATCGAGGAGCTTCCGCCCCAGCCTCGGGAGATCAAGCCGCACCCCTACGGCATCGAGTTCGGCATGATGCTCAAGATGCTGCACGACACCAAGAGCCACTCCCTGAGCGGCTTTCTATCCAGTGAGTTTAGCCGCGTTTCCGCCGGTCTTGCGCAAGCCATCTGCAAAAACGCCAAGCTATCGCCCGACACGAGGCCGCGCAATCTGCACGGCGCGGCCGCCGAGACGCTTTACAAAACCATCCAGAGCACCAAGATCATGGCGCCGCCGAGCAATTGCATTTCTCCGATCGGCGAGCGCGCGATCCTGCACGGCTTGTACAAGCAAATCAAAGGCGAGTTTTATACGGCTGTCACCCGGCCGCCCTCGGTCTATCGCGGCAATCCTTTCGTCATCGAAGCCGGCTTGGCCTTCGGCAGGGGCCCGGAGCAGGCTGCGGAAAAACTCCCACAGCCGGCGGCACCGCTCGCTGAAGGCGAATCTCATGATGGGGACGACGAATTGGCGCGTGTCATTCGCTATGCCAACCGCGTGCCGCTGCTTTACCAGCAGTCCTCCTGTGCGACGTTCAAGGCCGTGCTCGACACCACATGGCGCAACTACGGCGTGGCGCAATCCCGCGGCGCGCTGCCTGCCGGGCCCATGGTGATCTTCGTGCACATGGCCTCGGTCTGGGTGCCGTTTACCAGCGAATCCAAAGAAGCCATCGCCGACTACGACGAGATCAGAAAAGAAATCAAACTCGCCCTGCAGGAATGCGGCCGGCGACTTGGCGTCTTTCTCAGGCGCCGCGAGCGCGCCAAGAGCGAGTTCCGCCGGCGCAATATTTTCGAGCTCTACATCGAAGAAGTCGTCGACGCCTGCAATCGCTTGAAGGGCGGCAAACTTGCCAAAGAAAAACTCAAGAACCAACTGCAAAAGATCGCCAGCAAACGAACCGGCGGCGAGAAGACCGATGAGATCCTGGGCCGTGACGGCGGCGGGCCGGAAGGTCTCCCCTATTCGATCATCGTCACCCCCGAGGGCACCGAAGGCGACGCTCCGATTTTGCCCGGTGACGAGCAAAGGGATGTTGCGATGCCGCAAGAAACCGCTGCGGAGGCGCCGGAACTGGAATTGCCCGCGCTAACGGAAACAAAGTTAAAGTCGGCCGGCAAAGCCGGCAACACTTCGGCGAAGGCCAAGCCGGCGCGCGGCACCAAGGCCCAAGGTGAGAAGCAGATGAACCTGGGCTTTGAACGATCCGGCGCAAGCGCCAAGTCAAACCGGAACAATAGGAAAAAATGATGGCGCAAAAAAAACCAAAAAATAATGGTGTAGTTGAGAAGAAACTCATCGGCGTTGCCGACGTCGTCATCGGCGCCGCGCAACGGAGCCAGGACCCCGCGCTGTCGATTCCGGTGCGCAGTCTCGCCAACGTCAAGTTCAACGAGAAGCGCGGCATCATCGAGATGGGCAAAAGAAAACAGGCGCGCACCTTCTTCAACGTCGGCATGGCGAAGAAGTTTATGCAGACGGTGCTGGTTGCGGACGCACTTGCCGAGCTGCAGCGCGCCAACTTGACGACCTCGCTCCGCGAAATTTACTACAGAACCAAGCATACCATTAAGAACTCCCACGAGAATACCTTCGACGGCCAGAACGAATCGGACCCGCTGATCGAAGACCTCGAAGTCACGCTCGAAGCCCTGCGCGAAGAGCTGCACGTGCGCGCCGAGAACTCGGGGACGGTCGTTGGCCCGCTGGTGCTGGTCGATGACGGCGACCGAGTCGATTGCACCCGGCTCGGCAAAGGCGGCTATTCGGTCCCCTCCATCGTCGAGCCCGAGTATATTCAGATCAGCAAGTGCACGGCGGACTTCGTCCTGCTCGTCGAGAAAGGCACCCAGTGGAACCGCTTGTCGGAAGACAAATTCTGGCGCCGCTACAATTGCATTTTGCTGACGGGCAACGGCCAGCCGCCCCGCGGCGTGCGCCGCCTGGCGCGCCGGCTGCACGAAGAGTACAAACTTCCCGTTTACGTCTTGGTCGACAACGATCCCTGGGGTTACTACATCTACTCGGTCATCAAGCAGGGCTCGATCAATCTCGCCTTCGAAAGCCAGCGCATGGCGATTCCCAAAGCGAAGTTCATCGGCTTCTCCAGCGCCGATCCCGACCGCTATGGTTTGCCTCGCACCGTCGGTATTAAATTGAACGACAAAGACATCAACCGCGCCAAGGAGCTGATGAAGTACAAATGGTTTCAGAAAAAACAGTGGCAGAACGAAATCAAAGGCATGCTTTCGAGCGGCCTCAAGTACGAGCTTGACGCCCTGGCGAATAAGGACTTTCAGTATCTCACCAAGACTTACCTGCCGAGAAAGCTAAAAGACAAAGACTGGTTGGATTGAGTCGCGGCGATCGTCTCTAGCCAACCGTATTTTTATTACGGCATCGCGGCCAAGAATCTAGGGTCGAGAAGGCGGCCTGTCTGAAAGATTCTGGGCAAAGGCATGACGATCGTCTGGAAACGACGCCGGCCGGTACCAGTCCGCCCGCGTCAGCGGCAAGCCGCTTTGACCGCGCTCCGGTTTCGTCAACAACGTCTGATACAGGCTTAAACGGCCACAGCGAAACTCGTAAGCCGACCCAGCCAAATACAACCGGAAAACCCGGAAACTCAGCGGATCGGTTTGCCGCTCAATCTCCGCCTGGGCAGCCTCGAACCGTCTGAGCCATTGTTCCAGCGTCAACTTGTAGTGTTCGCGCAGGCTTTCGACGTCGCGCACCTCGAAGCCCGCGGCCTCCGCGCCGGCCACGGTGCGCCCAAGGGTGGCGAGAAAATGATCGGGAAACACATATCGATCCATGAACGAGCGGCCCGGCCGCTCTTGAATGCTCGGCACGCACACGATGGCATGGTGGAGAAATTGACCGCCGGGGCGAAGCAGCTCGAACGCTCGGGCAAAATAATCGTCAAAACAATTTTCCGGAACATGTTCGGCAGCGCCCACGCTGGCGATGCGATCGAAGCTGTCAGCGGGGCGGAACTCGAGAAAGTTTGCGACCTCGACGCGGCACTGATGCGCCAAACCCGCCGCGCCAATCCGCTCGCGCGCGACTTCTGCCTGGTGCGGGCTGAGCGTGAGCCCGAGAGTCTCCACGCCATAGTTGGCCGCGGCGTGCATCACCAGCGCACCCCAACCGCACCCCATGTCGAGCAGACGATGCCCCGGTCGGAGACGCAATTTACGGCAGATATAATCGAGCTTGCTCTTTTGCGCTTCGGCCAACGAGGCCCGAGACGACTCAAAGTAAGCACAACTGTAAGACAGCGACTCATCGAGCCATAATTTCCAGAAATCCACCGGGTGATCGTAATGATAATTCACCGCGGCACGGATGCGGGCGGCGGTCGGCGTAAAACGTCGGGCGAATCCGGAAAAAACTCCGTCGCGCGGATACTTCGGCGCGGGGATCGACCAAAGCCAGCGCGCCAAGCGTAGTTTTTCCGCCGGCGGATAGTGGATTCTCAGCAACCGATCGCCGGATTCGAAAACATCGATAAGCGAGCCCTGAACATCCAAATGGCCATAGATATAGGCCTCGCCGAAACTGAGCGAGCTCACGTTGCTGAACATGCTGCGCACGACGTTGGGCGTGCGAAAGATCAGCTTGAAATCCGCAGGCCCGTTTGGTTCCGCCGGCCACTGCTCGCCGTCCCAGAGCTGAACGGCAAATTCTCGCGGCCCCAACCGCGCCAAGACCGTTTGCAAGAGCGACCGCGCCGAGAGTTCTATGGAATCCGTTATCGGAGTTGATGTTGCCGTCATCATGACCTCCGCAGCTGGAAACGGGACGCCGAAGCAGGTGGAGGCGACTCAACTTCACCCACCGACCGCCCGTGAGCCATCGTTTGGTTTGTTGGCAGACTTAAAGGGGCCCTTCCGGACCTAGGGAAATTCCACCACCTTGGGAGAGGTTATTCAATGGGCTGGATTCGTCGCGCTGGTCCCCGGGAGTGCGGCCCATGCCGCGATACGATCGGTTATTTTTTCAATTTGGCGCGCTCCAGCGCCAAGGCGAACGCGCCGCTGGGTTTCGGTTCAACGCGCTCCTGCGCGCGCTTCGAATCAGGTGGACGCGACTCGCCCTGTCCACGCGCCGCGCTGTCGATTTGCTTGGCGCGCGGATTACCGAGGGGCGGACTACCGCCGGGTGTGTCGTCGAGGCGCATGGTCAGCGAAATGCGCCGGCGCTTTTCGTCGACTTCCATCACCTTCACTTTGACGATCTGTGCAGGCTTGACGATCTCCTGCGGGTCCTTGACGAACTTGTTCGCCAGCTGAGACACGTGCACGAGGCCGTCCTGATGCACGCCGATATCGACGAAGGCTCCGAAAGCGGCCACGTTGGTCACCACGCCTTCGAGGATCATGCCCGGCTGCAAGTCGGCAAGCGACTCGATACCTTCTCGAAATGTCGCGGCTTTGAATTCCGGGCGCGGGTCGCGGCCGGGTTTTTCCAGCTCGGCGAGGATATCGCGCACCGTCGGCACTCCAAACTTTTCATCGGTGAAGGACTCGGGCGCAAGCCCCTTCAACGCCGCCGATTGCCCCATCAATTGGCCAATCTCTTTGCCGATGCGGGCGAGAATCCGCTCCACCACCGGATACGCTTCCGGATGGACCGCAGAACGATCGAGTGGATTGTCACCATCGTTGATGCGCAGGAAGCCCGCGGCCTGCTCGAAAGTCTTGTCGCCCAATCGCGGTACTTTGCGGATGGTCATGCGATCGGTGAACCGGCCGTTGCCGTTTCTGAACTCGACGATGTTTTTCGCCAGCGCGCTGTTGAGCCCCGACACGCGCGCGAGCAGCGGCGCCGACGCGGTGTTCACGTCCACGCCCACGGCGTTGACGCAGTCTTCCACCGTGGCGTCGAGCGCGCGCGCCAGCGCTCTCTGGTTGACGTCGTGCTGATATTGGCCGACGCCGATCGCCTTGGGCTCGATTTTTACGAGCTCGGCGAGCGGATCTTGCAGGCGGCGCGCGATCGACACCGCGCCGCGCAAGCTGACGTCGAGGTCGGGAAACTCGGCGGCGGCCAGGGCCGATGCGGAATAGACCGACGCGCCCGCTTCGCTGACCACGATCTTGTTGACTTTCCGTTCCGGCATCTTCGCCGCGACCAAGTTGATCGCTTCGGCCGCGAGCTTGTCGGTCTCGCGGCTGGCGGTGCCGTTGCCGATGGAGACCAGCTCGACCTTATGCTGCACGATCATGCGCGCCAGCGTCGCCAGGGAGCCCTGCCAATCGTTACGCGGTGGGTGCGGATAGATCGTCGTCGTTTCGAGCAGCTTGCCGGTGGCATCGACCGCCGCGACCTTGCAGCCGGTACGGATACCAGGGTCGAGGCCGAGCACCGCCTTGGGACCCGCGGGCGCTGCCAGTAAAAGCTCGTGCAGGTTGCGGCCGAAGATTTTGATCGCCTCGGCCCCCGCCGCTTCGCGCAGCTGCATCAGGAGCTCGGTGCTGATATGCGGGTGCACACGGACGCGCCAGCTCCATTGACAAACTTCGCCGAGCCACGGGTCGGCCGCCCGGCCGCGCTCTTCGATGCCGAAGTGCGCGGCGATCATCGCGACGCAGGGATGCGGCACGGCGGCTTCAAGTTCGTCGCCCAAGCCCAGGTTGATCGTCAACACCTCCAAAGCCTCGCCACGGAACAGCGCCAGGGCGCGATGCGACGGGATGGTGCGGATTGTTTCCGAGTAATCGTAATAATCGCGGAATTTTTCCGCCTCGGCTCCCTCTTTGCCCTTCGCTACTTTGGCGCTGACCACCCCCTGCTCCCACAGGCGCGTGCGCAGCTTCGCCAGCAGCTCGGCGGTCTCGGCAAACCGCTCGGCAAGAATATCGCGCGCGCCGTCGAGGGCGGCTTTGACGTCCGGCACGCCGTTTTCGGCCGCGGGTTTGTCGTTGACGAACTTGGCGGCTTCCACCGGCGGGTCTAGCGATGGATCAGCGAACAGCGCATCGGCCAGCGGCTCCAGTCCGGCCTCGCGTGCGATCTGCGCGCGCATGCGCCGTTTAGGCTTGTACGGCAGATAAAGATCTTCCAGCGCCTGCTTGGTCGCCGCCGCTTCGATGGCGCGGCGCAGCTCATCGGTGAGCTTTCCCTGCTCCTCGATGGAGGCGAAGATCATCCCGCGCCGCTCTTCGAGCTCGCGCAGATAACCCAACCGCTGTTCGAGATTGCGCAGCTGCGTGTCGTCGAGATTGCCGGTGACTTCCTTGCGATAGCGCGCAATGAACGGCACCGTCGCGCCTTCGTCGAGCAGCGCCACCGCCGCGGCGACCTGCTGCGCCCCGGCACCGAGTTCGGCGGCGATCATTTGATAAATTTTGACCTGCGTAGATTCCGAAAGGTTTTGAGTCATAGAAAATTAACCCGTGTGTGTTGCGGAATTGAAAGTATCACGCGATCGAAGTCATCAACAGCACGGGAATTTAGCAGAAGACTTGCAGCGCTTCCAGGTCGGAGCAACCGCAAGCCGGCAGCCAGACGCCGGATTGACATCCTCTGGTAAAGAGGTAGCAAGTACACATGGCAGCACATCTAACGATGAGATCCGGCAATCCGGTTTTGACCGGGGATACTTTCCGAAGAGAGCGGGCGCTCGCGGGCGGCGATGTGATGACGGTAGCCGGAGCGGTCAACAAAACCGCGCTGCTTTTGGCCATCTTGTTTGTGACGGCGACGTACACCTGGGGCCAGGGACCGGCGGCGTCGGGCTATATCATGGTCGGCGCCCTCGGCGGCATGGTCGTCGCGCTGGTCACAGTCTTCAAAAAATCTTGGGCGCCGGTGACCGCGCCGATTTACGCGGCTTTAGAGGGCCTTGCTCTCGGCGGAATTTCCGTGCTGTTCGAGAGCCGTTATCCGGGAATCGTCAGCCAGGCAATCTTCCTCACCTTCGGCACGCTCGCCGCCTTGCTGATCGCCTATCGCTCCGGCTGGATTCAAGCGACGGAAAATTTCAAGTTGGGCGTCGCCGCCGCCACCGGCGGGATTTTTTTCGTCTATCTGATCAGTTTCGTGCTGGGCTTTTTCGGCATGAGCATCCCGCTGATTCATGGCAGCGGCACTTTCGGCATCCTCTTCAGTCTCTTCGTCGTGGTCATCGCCGCGCTGAACCTGGTGCTGGACTTTGACTTCATCGAGCAGGGCGCCGAGCAAGGCGCGCCGAAATACATGGAATGGTTTGCTGCCTTCGCTCTCATGGTCACGCTGGTCTGGCTCTATCTTGAGATTCTCCGCCTGCTCAGCAAACTTCAGGACCGGCGCTAATCACCGAACTCAGCGGCGTTGACGAAAACGATGCGCCGAGTAAAGCTCAACCTGGGCACGCCACTTGAGTGTAAAGCGGCGCCCTGCCTTGTATTAACCCTATCTCCGCGTTAGGTTTTTCAAGTGCACATGTGAATTATCTCTAACTTGTCGCTTAATTTATGGAGCGATCGCCCGGGCGGCTTGTCAATTGTTACAGAATTGAATTACCGTTCCATCTCTTTCGAGAGGGGAGTTAAGATGATCCGTCTGAAAACCGAGACGCGCGCCTGCTTGCTCGACAGCACCCAGCCCGGTTCGCTCGTGCACGAGCTGCTCTCCGGCGCTCCCGTGGTCACCAGGTTCGGCGACCCGCCGGGAGGTCTCTACGAAGTTGACTGCAGCGATGAACACTGCGAGGAGCTTTTGGCCGTCGCCTCCAAGCATTGTCCCGACTCTGTGCAAGAAATCGAAGCTGAAATCAGCCGTCAAACCCGCGCCTAATCGGTGAGGTGTCACTTTGTATCCGTGAGATTTCACCGCGACCAGGGCGTCTTGGAAACTCTTATTAGCGAACTAACCCCTATTGGATGCTTCATCGAAGACCAATGTCGGGCCAACGCGCAGGAGAAGGGTCTCTTATGAAACGAACTTTTATCTGGCTGATTCCGCTCATCGTGCTTGGCGCGGTCGCGGGGATTTATTTCTGGCCCGAGAATCAAAAGCCGTTACCCCAAGCCGTTTCGACACCCGCGCCCGCCGTCGAACCGGCGATTCGCCACCCCGTCGAAACCGTCGAGACTCCTGGAGAGCCCTTGCCGCCCCTGGCGCAGAGCGACGGCGCCTTGCGCGACGCGTTGGCAGCCCTGCTTGGGCACAACCTTCCTAAGTTTGTCTATTTAGATAATCTGGTTCACCGAATCGTGGCCACCGTGGACAATTTGCCGCGGGATTACGTGGCGCCGCGATTAATGCCGGTAAAGCCCGTCACCGGGCTTCCGATCACCGTAAACAGCGGCGACACGCTTGCCCTCAGCCCGGAAAATGCCGCGCGTTACCGGCCCTATATGCGCCTGGCGGAAGCGCTGCCCGCCGACGCGCTCGTGGGAATATACTCGCGCTTCTACCCGTTGTTCCAGGAGCAGTACGAGAAGCTGGGTTATCCGGGCAAGTATTTCAACGATCGCGTCATCGAGGTGATCGATCATCTGCTGGCTGCGCCGGAGATCGACGGACCACTGCGCCTCGTTCAACCCAAAGTTCTTTACCAGTTCGCCGATCCGAAGCTGGAAAAGCTTTCGGCGGGACAGAAACTCTTATTGAGAATGGGCCGCGCCAATGAGCTCAAGCTGAAAGAGAAACTCCGGGAAATTCGCCAGGCGCTGGTGTCGAAGGCGCCGGCAAGCGCAGTAGGCGACCACGATTCGCGATCTTAGATCGATGGTGCAAGGATTTCCCATCGCAGAAACCCGGGTGTGGCGAGAGCTTCACCTCTCGTCGGCAATCGTCATAAACGACGCGCTTGAAGGGATTGAACGATTTGAACCGGCGGAGTTTTGGCGGCCTTACAAAGTCGTGACCGCGGGGATAATTTCTTTCCCCATCAATTCGATCGGCCCGATCTCGTGAACTCCCGGCATAGCTACAATCAGGTGTCGAATACCGGCGTCGCTGACGCCGCGGCAATACTCGATCGCCTGGCGCACGCTCATTGCGCCGTTGCGGAGATCCATACTGCCGATTGCAGTTCGCTCGATTTCATCGTACGGCCGGCCGATCAAGTCGCATTGCCGGCGCAGGACGTCGAGCTTGGCGCGGACGGCGGCCGCCCCGTCCTGCGCGTAGAGATTGCACGCGTCGGCGTACCTGGCGACCAGCGGCAGCGTGCGCTTCTCGCCGACGCCGCCGATCATGATCGGCGGATGCGGCTTGGCAATCGGTTGCGGCGAATTGAGCGTTTCGACCAATTGGTAATGCTTGCCATTAAACGGTCCAGCTTTGCCCGACCACATTTGCAGCGCTATCTGGATGGTTTCTTCGAGCCGTTCGAAGCGCTCTTTCATCGGCGGAAACGGCACGCCGAGGGCACGCGCCTCGCGCTCGAACCACGCCGCGCCGATGCCGAAATAACTCCGGCCGCCGGAAAGCACATCGAGTGTGGTCGCGGTTTTGAGGAGAATCCCCGGGTAGCGATAGATCACGCCGGTGACCAGCGTGCCAAGGCGAATTCTTTGAGTTACCGCGGCGAGAAAATTGAGCGTGCTGTAACCTTCGAGCATCGCTTCCTCCGGCTTGCCGATCTGCGCGATCTGAAAAAAGTGGTCCATCACCCACAGGCTTGCAAAGCCGGCTTCTTCCGCCGCCTGTCCGATGCGCGCCAGCGTCGGACCGATCTGCTCTGCACCACCCGGCCAGGTGAACGAAGGTATCGTCAGCCCCAGTTTCATGACCACGTCTCTCCTTTCCAAAGCGAAGGGCGAACGCAGGCGCGATGATTCGGTTCATCCCAGCAGGTCTGAACGCGTGCCAAAGCAAACCTAGCGGCAGTCTTGTCACGAGCAGGATCCCCTGACGGGAGTCGCTTTCGAACCGGCGCGCGACGCGGCGGCCACAACGAAGCTTTTAGCTTTTGTTCTCTTCCGGATCGTAACTACCGAGACAGCGGTCGACCAAGGCTTCCGCGGCCGCCCAATCGAAGGCGCGGAACTCACGGCCTTGAATCGCCGCCGGCTCGCCCGCGTAGAACATTTCGTATTGTAGATGGCGCGAGCCGAATTCCGAGCCGAGCGCGTCCCACAGAAGCTTTAAGATCTTCACCCGCTCGCGGCCGCTCGCTTTCGGCCAGCGCAAGTAGCGCTCGATGTCCGCCGAGGACCCGGGCGCAGTTAGCTCGCCGACCGTCGCCGGAAGCTGGATCAGGCTTCCGCCCATCAGTCCGCGGAACTGGTTGAGCAGCATCGGATACATCGCCTGCTGAAACAGCTGACTGGCGTATAGTAGAGAATCCTTGGGACGCATCACGCCGAATTGGTCGGGCTCCGCCGCGGCCTCGGCGCCGAGGATCATTCCTTCCACCAGCGAGACGCGGCTAGCGAGATCGCCAAGCTGCGCGATGATGTCGCCGCTTGCCGAGCGGCCGCTCAAATTCATGCAGCGCTTTACCAGCCCGACGAGAAACTGCAGCTTGGCCCAGGAACGGATATGCGACTGGGTGTTGCCCAGCACATGCGCCGCGGTCACACTGAACTGACCGGTCGTGAGTCCAATATTTTTGTAGATAAAAACGTCTTCCCACGGCACCAAAACGTTGTCGAATATGACCAGCGAATCGGTTTCGTCGAAGCGGCTCGACAGCGGATAGTCGAATACACTGGTAGCTCCGAGCGCATAGGGCCGCCGCGGGTAAAGCTTCACGCCAGGCGCGCCGGTGGGCACCACGCAGGAAATCGCGTAGTCTTCGTCGCCGGGCTTGAGCGGCAAGATCACCGAAACGAATATGTAATCGGACATCAGCGAGCCCGTGCCGAGCATCTGCGCGCCGCGAACGACGATGCCGCTGTCACGCTCCTCGGCGACGCCGGCGTAGAGATACGGCTCGGCCTGCTGATGTGCCGGCTTGGCGCGGTCCACGGTGGGATGGACGATGACGTAGCTGACATAAAGATCTTCGTCAGCAGCCTTGGCGGCGAAACGAAAAAGGTTGTCGGCAAACTGCTGCCCGCCGCGCGCGAAGAATTCGGACGAGCCGGCGAAGCCGGCGAAAAACGAAGCGACATGATCGGGCGAGCGGCCGAGAAATCCGTAACTCGCATCCGCCCAGAATTTGATCGCGCGCCGGCGCGCCGCCAGATCTTCCCGTGTGCGCGGCACCAGCCAGGACTTATTGATCGGTCGGCCATCGCGCGGCGACAGGTAGGTCATCTGCTCGCGGTTGGCTGGATCGTGGGCGAGATCGTAGAGCTTCGCAACGGTGCGAACCCCGGCGGCGAAGGCCGGATGCTTCGTCACATCGGCCACGCGCTCGCCGCCGAGCAGCACCCTGCGGCCATCGCGCAGACCGCGCACATACTCACTGCCGCTCCGAGTCATACGAGCGTCTTATCCCGCAAAGATTCCGAGCAATCAAGTCTTTTAAGACGATTGAGAAAAAAACGATTGGGCTCGATCGGCGAGCCGCTTGCGAGCCGGCAAGCGGCGCTCTGCACGGCTGGGACGAGAGGTCGAAATATTGATTGGTGATCCAGACTTGAAGTTCGACAGTTCAGTGAAGCTGGTTTCTCTGAATTAGACAAAGCCGGTCAGGTTGTCGGTTCAGATCCTGACGGGCGCCAGCTTTGGTTTGGACACTTGATCAGTCCAATCTTCGGGCGCGGGCAACATCTTATGCCCGTGCCCTATGCTCCCGGAAAGAAAGTTGTAATCGCAGGCATCACAGATCAGCGCCGAAAGCGGCAGTTGCCCCGCGCAGTTGGGGCACTTCTTTAGCGCCGGGACACCCAGTCTTTCAAACATTTGATCGGCCGCGTAATGACCCTTCGAGCTGATTCTCGACACAAGGGATTTGAAAAAGCCTACACATTTCGTTTTCGCTGCCAGGATCGCTGAGAGTACGGAGACAGTAAGTGTGTCGAAATTTTTAGTTATCATACGCGCAGACTCGCTCGTCACTGCTGCCGCTACCTTCGAATAAGCTTAATCCTTTGGTTTCACGACCTTATTTATCATTTGCTTAAAGCAAGAAAAATGCCGTGCTAAAGTTTTCCTTATGGGCCTAAAAACGATATAAAAATGCACACATGCTCCGATCGATTCTTTTGCCAAACTGCCCCAATTGCGCCCATGGATAGAAGAGCGGGTCTTTTCGCCCGTGCCACTGACCGATAGAGGAAATGGGGAAAACTTGTTATAGACGACGCAATCGGCGGGGAAACAGTCGGTCGCAACCCAAGTTCAAGCGCCGACTGGCAAAACCCAATCGGGCTGCCCGCCGGCTCAGTGTCATTTGAAGACGGAGTGATCAACCAGGAGGAAAATCATGGCGCAACATATTCACGGACCGCTTTACTACGAACGGATGGGACGCACCGGGCCGGTGATCGCGTTTGTTCATCCCAACCCGATGGATCAGTCATGCTGGATTTTTCAGATGGCGCACCTGTCGACCTGGTACCGCTGCATCGCTATCGACATTCCCGGCTACGGGCGCTCGCCCAAGGCGGATGCCGGGCTGACGATGGCCGACATGGCCCAGGCTTGTTGGGAAGCGATCGACGAAGCGGCCCCGGGCGAGCGCGCGATATTGGTCGGCTGTTCGGTGGGCTCCTCGCTGGCGCCGCACATGTACCACCAGCGCCCCAACCAAACCGCCGCCCTGGTGCTCTCGGGCACGGGCTACAACCCCAACAAGGAATTCACCAAGGGGCGGATCGAGAATTACACCACCAACGGCATAGACTATCGCTGGGCCTACACGTTCGAGGATTTGAGCGCGTCGTTTCGCACCACGCCGATGGCGCACTTCTTCGCCAACCTTTTTACCGAGCGCAACCAGCACGCCGACGTGGAGACGATCATCCACCAGTTCAAAGCGCTGGCCCAGCCCTATCCCGAAGGCCATCACGAGCGCATCGCCTGCCCGACGATCATCCTGACCGGGAGCGAGGACAACAGCCATCAACGGGCCTTTGCGCTCCAAAAGCTCATACCGAAATGCGAGCTAAGAACCTTGCCCGGCGCCGGCCACGCCTGCCAGATCGAGCAGCCCTGGCTGTTCAACCGCTTCATGATCGAGTTTCTCGACAAGCACGGCCTGTTCCCGGGCGCCGCCAAACCTGCGCGGACTATTGTCTAAAATCCGGACCACCGTCGGCCCTTCAAAGCAATGATATAAGATTTTCCTATATCACTGATATAGGAATTTTATATTGGACGCGCTGCTGAATTGGCGATAAAAATCGGAGTCGAAACGGTCGCGAGGGAACGGCGCGACGGGAACCACCAGGAAGGGTTTAGATAAGTTCCACGGAATGCATGGGGAGACGGCCATGGCAGGTGAATTTCAGGTCACGGGTCACAATAACGCCGCTTTATTCTCGCTCAAGCTTCACCGCGGTGACGGCATGGCCTTGGTCGCGATGAATTGGAAGAAAGGCAAACCGCCCGATGATTTCGTCGGCTTTGCGATCGAATACAGGGAGCCGGGCGGCGACAAGTTCTTTGCCTTGAAAAACCGCCTTTCCTTCCCGGGACCGGGCGGCGCGGTGGACCCGAATCAGCTTTCGACGATGCGGTCGCCGATCCAAAAGTTCCGTTGGGTCCACTTCCCGCGCAACGCCGAACTCCCCGGTGAGTTCGTCTACCGGGTCACGCCGGTCTTTATGAACGAGATGGACGAGCTGAGCCACGGCGAGCCCCAGCAAGCGGCGATCGAGCTGCGGCGCGAGACCTACCCGGGAAAGCTCAACGTCACCTTCACCCGCGGCTTCGTATCGTCGCAGGCGTTCGTGGATCGGTATGGATCGGAGGCTATTTCAACCCTCCTCCCTCGGAAGGCGGACCAAGGATTGGAGTTCGTTCCAACCCATCCCAAGACCAAGCAAGCGTTGGCATGGATGGGCTTCGAGGCGCGGAGCGCGATACTCGAAGTGCTCGATCTGGCAGTTGCCGACAAGAACGCTCAGGTCCGCGTGGTGGCCTATGATCTGAACGAACCCGATATTGTCTCGCGCCTCCAAAAGCTCGGCAAACGGCTAAAGATCATTATCGACGACGACGGCGCTCACGGAAAGCCGAAGTCGGGAGAGACAAAGGCCGCAAAGCTGCTTTCTGCCTCCGCTGGGGCGACGAATGTCAAACGGCAGCATATGGGCAAACTACAGCACAACAAGACCATTGTGGTTGACGGCCCGAAGGTAAAGGCCGCCGTGTGCGGCTCTACCAACTACTCCTGGCGCGGCTTTTTCGTGCAGAATAATAACGCCATCATTCTGCGCGGCAAGAACGCTGTTAAGATCTTCCGCGCGGGATTCGACGATTACTGGGCGAACGACGCCGTGGTCGGCTTCGGCAAGACCGGCTCTGCGAACTGGAACAAACTCGGATTGGCCGGGATCGACGCGCAAATCGGGTTTTCTCCGCGGTTGAAGAAGAATGCGGTGTTGAAGGCAATCGCCGACGACATCGCTAAGAATACTCTCTCCAGCTTGTTCTTTTCACTCGCCTTTCTTTATCAGACCCCGGGTGCCATCCAGAACGCAGTGAAAAAAATCAAGACAGACGGCAAAATTTTCTCCTACGGCATTTCTGACCATAAGGTCAAAAAGCTTATTGGCGTCGCCCTGCAGAAGCCCAACGGCAAAGTCACACTGGTTCAACCGGCAGCGCTGAGAAAAAATGTTCCCGAGCCGTTCAAGTCAGAACCCACTGGTGGGGCTGGCACCCGGATGCATCACAAGTTCGTCGTCATTGATTTCGACAAGCCAACCGCGCGGGTCTACATGGGCTCTTACAACTTCTCTGCGGCAGCAGACACCTCGAACGGGGAAAATCTGCTTCTCATCCGTGACCGCCGGATCGCGGTCTCTTACGTTGTCGAGGCGATAAGAATCTTCGACCACTACCATTTCCGCGTTGTTCAACAGGACGCGAAGAAGGTCAGGAAGAAGCTCCAATTAGCGAAGCCCCCGCGCAAGGCCGGCGAAAAACCCTGGTGGGCCGAGGACTTTACGAATCCACGGAAAATTCTCGATCGAAAACTCTTCGCGTAGGTAGTGGATGAGATTTATTGAAACTACTTTGACAATGACATGATTGGAATGGATCTATTCGCCCGCGCACCAACTTTGGCGCAAGTCGTCGTGGCCGAGTCGCTTGCGCAATCTATCCAGCCAGAACCTAGCTACCACCCGGAAATGCTCTCTGACCCCAATTATTGTCTCTGAGAATGAAATTTAGCAAGGGACGTAACGAGGACGGATTGGTCTAATAAACGTTGCAGCTACAAGTGGAAGCGATAACGGGACGATGATGGCTGGGTGAAACGGACGGCCGACCAAAACAAACTGCAACGGTTTTAACCGAAAATGTTCTCTGACCCCGATTTTTCGCCGATTTTTCAGGCGCCTACGGGACTTGCCGGCAGCGTCGGCAACCGCATGCATCACAAGTTCGTCGTCATCGATTTCGACAAGCCGAGCGCGCGGGTTTATCTCGGCTCGTACAACTTCTCCTCGCCAGCGGATATCAAAAACGGAGAAAACCTGCTTCTCATCCGCGACCGCCGGATCGCAGTCTCCTACACCATCGAAGCGTTGCGCCTCTTCGACCACTACCACTTTCGCGTCATTCAAGAAGAGGCCAAGAAAGTCAAAAAGAAACTCACCCTCGCCAAGCCCGCGCGAAATCCGGGCGAAGTGCCCTGGTGGGCCGAGAACTTTACTGATCCGCGGAAATTTTTCGATCGTACACTGTTCGCGTAGATCATGGATCGAAGTTTATTGTAGCGGTTTTGACGAAGTCACGAATAGAAACGTCACTACTGGCGTCGCCTCTTGCCTTGCGACAATGTGTGACTGCAAGACCTGACCCGAAATCCTCTCCCGCTACTCGCCGCACACAACATGTGGAATTTTCCGTTCGTTAGCCGTGATTGTTTTCGCGAAGGTCAAGGTGCTCGTTGGAATTTTTTCAGAGAATTTGCGGAACACTGTGTTGTAGAAGTTTCTTAAAATGAAACCTCCGAACGCGAGCGGACTAAGCGGGGAACAGACGGGTATTCGGCAATTCTCATACTGGCCAAGCGTTAAGTGGGAATATGGGTGATGAACATCCACGAACTTCGCCGGGTCAGCACTGTAATCGAAACGTACAGGGAAAGCAACGATATTTCTAGCGCTGACATCCGCGTAAATCTCATCTTCTAAATAAGTTTCGGGGTCATTCTGAAAATGCTCAAGGTCAGGCGACGGGAAATATGAAAGTGAATGCTCGTTTATTATTCCACCTCGAAACCGGTAGCGGAGGGAAATCAACGCTCCATCAAGCATCTTGAAATTAAAGCACCGTGCTTTCTCCAGCTCACGATAGATTTCGCGGTATGCCACATTCTTTAATGCGACGCTCATTCCTGCGGCGTTACTCACGGTAATCTCGAATGCCGCATTGCTACGACCGCGCGTCGCTGGAAAATTTTGTTCATTCGAAAGGCTTAATCCAACGATCGCTTCCGTGAGATCTTTGATTTGCTTAAGTGTTTGCTGAGGTGTCATTTACGCCGAGATTTGGATTTCTTAGCCAGAAATGTCTGAAGTTTCTTCACGAGATTTTCAGGGTAATCCTCTATAAAACTTTCACCCGATTCCAATGACGCGATAATGTCTGCAAAGTTGTTTCTCCTTTTCGCGCTTCGGTCTAGTTCCGCTTTCGACATATCACGGTTTACGGTCTTCATTGTCTTACGCTCGGCCTCTGTCGGATAGCGGAAATGTAGCGCGAAATTCTCTGCCTTCGCCTTGTCGAATTCCTCCTTCAGAGCGGACATTGCCTTTCCAATCCCGAGAACCCGAACCCACGCTTTAGAGCGCGTAATCGCTGTAAAAAGACGGTTTCGGACGAGGGCAACATCCCGTGGCGAGAATGCACCAAAGCAGTCGTGAGCGTTGATCACGTAGACCATAGCCGCCTCATTGCCTTTCGCTCGAAATATACCAGTGAAGGTAACCGTCCCCGGCTCAGTGAAAACATCGGCAATCGTCGTCACGCCAGCAAGATTCGAGTTTATCCCCATCTGCATCAGCGCCCGCCGCGCATCGCCGACTGCATCTTTCGTTTTAAGCGGATCGGGATTGATGACAACAATATCGTCTGGAATGAGCTCATCGTCGGTCAGATTCCGTTTGATCTCGGCTGCGAGCCATGCAGTTTGCGCCTCCGCCGTCTCGAAGATCTGGAACTGAATCAAATCTTCGATTGGCGAGTGCTTCTCGAGGAATTCCGGGCTGGATTTTGGTGTGCGACTGAGCCTAACGAGCTCACCGTCCTCTATGTCTCCATTGTCCTCTTCATAACCAATATCGAACCAAAGGTTCTTGTTCTCGAAAATTTGGACAAGGCCCTTCTTGCGATAAATCCCAAATCCAAGAGCATGAGCCGTCGATAAAACTGGTCTGGAGTTGCGATAGCAAGTGTCAAGGATAATATCTTGCTTGGGTTTCCCTATTTCAGAGGGGTGAATAATTACCCGTGGCGTTCCATCCGTGCTTTTGCCGAAGATTTCTTCGACCGGTGGAAGAGATCTATTCCCAAGATTCTGCAACTCGTCGTATGCATACACTAGGCGTTTTGGATCCTTGAGATATTCGTAACAGAGTAACAAGAAATTCGGTGCAAAATCCTGCGCTTCATCAACTAGGATATACATCCGCGTATAAATAAAGGGACATTATGGTTAACAAAAAGAGAGGAGAGATGGGCGGATCAGTTCTGGATAAGATTGCATTTCTCCGAAGACGCGGGCCAAGGTGGTGACGAGTTCGGCTTGGGTGGCAAAGTAGCGATTGTGGGTTCCGTTCTTTCGGGTGTATTGCCATAGTCGCTCGGTGGGGTTGAACTCCGGCGAGTAGGGTGGCAGTTGATGCACCTCCAACCAGTGGCGGTTGGATCGGAACCAGTTCCAAACGCCGGCATCCTTGTGATACGAGGCGTTGTCTTGAATCAGAATCGCTCCACGGCGGCGGTAGTGGAGGGCCAGTTGATGGAGGAATGCCAAGTACGTGGAAGCATTGAAAACGGCATCTTGCTGGTAATGGAAGCGGGCCTGCCAGAGTTCGATGGCGGCGAGGATCTTGACGCTCTTACGCTCGCCAGTGACTGGGACCTGCGGCGGCCGGCCGATCCGACTCCAGGTGGCGTGCAGCGTGGAGTCCTGCCGGAAGCTCGCTTCGTCGGTGAAGATCAGCGCCCGGTTTTCTCTTTGGGCTTTTTTTTAAGGTTGGGATAGGTATGCCGGTGCCAGCGATCTTGCTGGCGAGCATCGGCGCGCGCCAGCAGACGCCGGGGACGTTGCACGGAGAAGCCCAGACCATGGAGGAACTTGCGCACATGTCCGGGATGGTAAGTGACGCTGAACTCCTCTTCGATCACCCAAGCAATCATCGGCGAGGTCCACACTCCGCTGTCCAGTCCGTAGGCCACTGGGCCACTGTCGAGAATGTCGCCAAGTTGCTTTCGCTGCGGTTCGCTCAACTGCGGCGGACGCCCGGACCGATACCCCTCCAGAAGACCATCGACTCCGTATGCTTGATACCGCGACAACCACTCCGACACCTTGGAGCGCGGCGCTTTGAGAATCTCCGCCAACTCGCCGCTGGTCCGGCCTTCCGCATTCAACACCACGGCTTGCAGCCGCTTCGCCACCCGGTAAGCGCCAACTCGCTCTGCCTCCTTACTCAGGCGGACCAGCCGGCTAACGCTCTTGGGGTGCAACCGCAACAATCGAGCACGCATGGCATCTCCTCCTGTGAGGAGTATGCCACAGAAAACATACTATGTCCCTTTATTTATACGCGGTAGTATAGCATCGTATTTAAGCGCGAATTTTTTCACGCCCTGAAGGGCAATGTCGCATGCCGATTCAAACGCGTTGTCGGCGCCAAACCGATTTTTTGCCGTTGCAAAATCCAAATACTCGACGCCATGGTCACGGCAGAATTCGAAGTAGATGCCAGTACGACCTATTCCGCCGGGAGCACCCCAAGCATTTAATATTCGTATTTTGTCCCAGTCCGGCTCTTCGTTCGCCTGCTCAAGCACGAACGTCGTAATCAGGTTCTCGAACTGCCTTTTCAGTGACCGTGTGTTGAATGTCACGCCGATGAGCCAATCCCGGTGCTTTGCGTGCAAGTATGCGACCTTCAAAGCTAGGACGATTGTCTTACCGCATCCCGCGAGGCCGCGAATTCGTTGGACGCCTTCATACGTTTCGACCACCGCTGCGCTCTGCTGGCTGTCGAGGTTGGCTATCGAATCCTCCAGTGTCTTGACCTTGGCGCCTCGCGAATACTGCTTGCGGAGTTCACGTTTCTTGCGTCCGCGGCGAAGTGTAGAAATCGCCTGAATCACTGAAACCAGCGCAGAATAAAGGGCGGGGTTAAAGTCATCGAGTTCGTCGATAGTTGCAAGAAGGTTGTCAGCATTGCAAAGGAGATGGTCCTCGTCGCCGGTTGCATCGATTTGGTTCACCGCAGGAGCAAAGGTGAGCGTGTGAATGTCGACCAAGAGTTTACGCTTCTGAATCAGATTCTGGTGTTGAAGGAGCTTCGCCTGTAACTTATTGAAGCCCTCATCTTGGATTGCCGCGTAGTCCCGGAGGGTCTTGCCTTCAATAACACTAAACAATACGAGACCCTTTGACGGCGATACAAGCAGCGCGTCAATCGGAAACGATCCTTCCGGTGTTCCTATGATCGGATAGCCAATGTAGAGCGTACCTTCGAGGTCCGCGTCTTCGCTTAGGATCTCAGCAAGCCGCTTACTCGAAATCGGCTTGTCTGTGCTGCCCCATACTGTGTTAATCATGGCATTGATCGGAGTGTTTCTTGATTTCCAGATTGCCACTCAAAAGTTGAGGAAGCAACGAGTCCCGCAGAGTGTTGGTCAAGTCCCACATTTTTACATTTTCTGCAAACACCACGACATGTACGCGATGATATTAACAATAGAAAAATAAAGAGAAAAATAAAGGGACAGGCTACTTTTTCGATCCGCAACTCCTGAAACTTTGTCTCTCCGTACCCCACATTTAGTTTCTCAACGAATTAAATATAACCGAACCTCTTGCTAGCTGTCCAATAAGAAATTCCTACATCAGGGGGGTGAGAAAAGGGGACGCGAACCTTTTACGTTTGCGTATCTGTTAATCCCACGACCTTCCAGGACAATCGCGGGGTTGAAGTGTGTATCTCAGTCCGAGCGCAACCATGATCTGAGTCGTCCAATTTTCCGAACCGTATGGCGTATCGCGGTTTACGCAACTCCACAGCGCTTCGACCTCGGCGCCAGTTTGTGAGAAGCAGTGGCGTCAGGCTTGCCTAAGTCTACTAACTCATATGTAGCGCGCGATAGACGGAAATCGAAGAAAATAATAACCACCTAAAAAATCAGACCGGAATTCCGGGAACACAATACTAATTTTTCTTGTCGGGACGAACTGACTGGGGTTGTGTCCGGATATCTAAACAATTGCCGATAACTAGCTTTTTTCTTTCGATTAGCTTCCGCGACGCCAGCGATAGAACTTCGATGACGACTCAAGTCGTGATACAAGGCGAAAAGATGAAAGCTGTGATTCTCCGGCCGATTTATGCTTTCGTTCTTGCGGCGCAGTTGTTGTTTGTTGGTCCAAATGCAAGCATTGCGGCGGCGCCGCCCTGCCCGCTGCTGCTGAATCACAAGTTTTCCAACCTGATGGACGAGCCGGTTTCGCTCTGCCGGGTCGCTGGCAAAATCGTATTGATCATCAACACCGCGAGCGAGTGCGGCTATACGCCGCAGTACGACGGCCTGAAAAAACTCTATCGCCGCTACCGCGACAAAGGATTCGTCGTTCTAGGTTTTCCGGCCAACGATTTCGGCGGCCAGGAGCCGGGGACGAACAAAGAGATCAAGCAGTTCTGTGAGGTAAACTACGGCATCACCTTTCCAGTCTTCGCCAAGACCTCGGTGGCCGGCGCGAAGGCCAACCCGCTTTTTAAAGCGCTGTCGGCACAGACCGGCAAGCCGCCGCGCTAGAACTTTCACAAGTATCTACTCGACAAAAAGGGCCAGCCCGTCGCGGTTTTCGAAAGCGCCGTTGAGCCGGAGGATAAAAGAATCACGTCGCAGATCGAGAAGTTGATCGCGGCGCGGTAATTCTATCGAGGCGTTGGAATAGTTCGAACAGAACTGCGGTTCCAGTCCTTCCAGGGGTTCCAAGCGTTCCAAACGCCGGAGTGCGGATAGCAGAACATGCCGTGTTTGCGGAACGTGCTCGTGCACGTCGGTTATCCGATCACGATCTATTACACGAGACCCGATATCCCCGCCAGCGCGCCGGCGGCGAGCAGCCATAGCGGGTTCAAGGACTTGCGCAGGACCACGGCGGCGGTGAGCAGCGTGATCGCGTAGCCGCGCCAGTCGTGGTTCACCGCGCGCATCAAAATCGTTGCGCTCGCAAACATTAGCCCGATCGTAATCGGCGTCATACCGCGGCGGACGGCGCGGAAGATGCGAGCGTCGGGATAGCGCTCGTTCATGTGTCCGACGAACAGCGTGAGCGTGGTCGCCGGAATGAGCAGCGGGATCGTGGTCGCAGCCGCGCCTTTCCACCCAGCCAGGTGCCAGCCAATCAGCGTGACGTACATGACGTTGGGGCCGGGCGCCACCTGCGCCAAGCTGTAGAGTTCGGCAAACTGCGCGCTGGTCAACAAGTGGTGCACGTTTACCAAATAGCGGTGAATGCCCGGCAAGATCGTCGAGGGACCGCCAACAGCCACAAACCAAAGGGCTAAAAAATGCAGAAACATGCCGCTCAGATCGACGCGTTCCATCACTCGTTGTCTCTCCATGCCGCGAAGACAGCCAAGGGAGCGAGGGCCCCGAAGACCCACAAGAGCGGCCAACGCATGACGCCGACGCCGGCGAAAGCGAGAATGCCGAACAGCCACGGCCGCCAATATCGCGGCAGCACCATGGCTAACTTGATCACCGTGGCGAGCAGCAGGCCCGCCGCAACGCTCGACATGCTCGCGAGCGCCTGCTGCACCTGCGGCAGCGCGCCGAAGTGCTGGTACAGCACGCCCATGCCGATGACTACCAGGCATGGCCAGCCCAAATAGCCGGCGACCGACGCCGCGGCGCCCGTCCAACCGGAAAAACGATAGCCGACCATCACCGTAAGATTGAGCACGTTCGGGCCGGGCAGGAGCTGTCCGAGCGTCAACAAGTCGACAAACTCCCGGTCTGTGAGCCAGCGCTGTCGTTCCACCAGTCCACGCCGCGCCCAAAACAGCGCGCCTCCGAAGCTCGACAGGCTAATCCGGGAAAAGGTGAGAAACAGCGCGAACCGGGTGACATTTGGCTTGAGCGATTCGGTTTGTTCCATGGTTTCCAGCGAACTGTTACTCATAAAAGTAGTTTACCGTTCACGGTACCGTCCGCCGGTTTTTATCCTGGGCATCGTCGACGGACCTTGGGGCAGGATGCCCATCTCAAAGGGTTTTCTCTTAAACTTTTCGCTCCTAACGCGTCGAAGGGTCTCAAATAGACCGACGCGAATCAAGCGCTGCAGCGCTCCAGCCCAAATGTTTTCAATACATTGAACTCAATCGGCGGCTTGAACCGAAGGGTTCTCATGGCGCGACTGGAGACCCCGAGAAGTTACGGTGGGGATAATTCAAGATCCGGTGGCAAACTACAGGAATGGAACAGCGGAATCGAAACCTTGGCCGTTTGGAGTCCGAGATCGATGATTTGCCCGGTGCTAAAAGTGACAAAGGCTATCGCTCGAATGCTATCCTCTAACTGGCCCGGTCTTTCATAATTTTCAGGAGTTCTTCGAATGACGATTTTGCAATCACGCGATTGAACTGCGAGCGGTAGTTGTTAACCAAACTGACATTCTCCGCCACGACGTCGTAGATTCTCCACCTCCCATCGACTTTATGGACCCTGTAAGCAACGGAGTAGGTCTGACCATTCTGATCGATGATGCGGGAATCAACCTGCGCGTAATCGCCATCGACGCTTTCCTTGCCATAAACCACCTGTTGCCCATCGTAGAGATCAATCTGATCCGCATACGTCTTTTCGAGCAAAGCGGTAAAGGTGGAAACGAATTCCTTCCGCTGCTGCGAATTCAGGCGGCGCCAATTTGCCCCCAGCGAGCGCATGGCCATCGCCTGGAAATCGAATAACGGATATACGATCTGCCGCAATCGGTCGATGACTTGATCGCGTTGCTTCTGATCGTCGAGCTTGGCATTCTTCAAAATCTCCATGCCTTGATTAACCGCTCCACGAATTGCCTCAGTCGGCTCGCCGGCGTTGGCAAATTTGCAACTGCAAACGACCATTAAAACCGCGACGATTAGTTTAGCCTTCAAATTCATGTGAGTACGATCCACTCCTCTAGTCATTTTTTCAGCCTAACGTAAACCTCACCGGAGTCAATAAAGCGTATGGGGCCAGTATTCCACGACTTGCCTCCGGAACCCCGGCGCGGTCCGCCTTCGATAACTCGAAGATCTTTGTTAACCGACCACAGTTTGATCAATTTTACCGTTCTGGCGAGCGTCGCCGATGGTCATTCAGCAGGATGGTACATTGTCGGCGCTTCCCATGCCAGCCGGCAAGCCAATATTTTACCGGAGCCAATTCGGTGACACACCCGGACAACGCTTGGAAATCGGATGACTTACGATCCAGGCCGACACGAAATCCGCCGTTGGTAGAAGAGTGTATTTCTCCGCGCTCGGCGTGATTCGCGTCTTTGCGCGAGTCATCGCTCTCCGATTCCGAAAGCCACATTTCAACCGACAATTCTGGAAAGATTAGGCTGGTTTTCCGCAGCGAGCTGCGAGAAATTTGACCTATAAAGATTCAACGAACCCAACGATCGATCGTCAAAAGCGCAAGCACTGATTGCCCCGGGCGCCAGGTCGGTGTAAAGAAACTTCGGGCGAAAAACGCAAAACTCAGGGAGGATTGAACGATGAGCGGAGTTCGAGTGCTGGTTGGCACCCGCAAGGGTGCGTTCGTCCTTACGTCGGACGGGAAGCGCGAACGGTGGGACATCAGCGGCCCTCACTTTTCCGGCTGGGAGATCTATCATTTGAAAGGTTCGCCCGTTGATCCAAACCGGATCTATGCCTCGCAGTCGAGCGGCTGGTTTGGGCAAATCATTCAACGCTCGGATGACGGCGGCAAAACGTGGCACCAACCCGGAACGCCAACGGGCGAACCGGCCAGCTCCGCGGAAGGCATGCGCAAGGGCGAGAGCAACAAGTTCGTTTACGACACCTCTCCTGAAACCGGCAAACCTCTCACTGCACACCAATGGTATGACGGCACACAGCACCCGTGGGAGTTCAAGCGCGTCTGGCATCTCGAACCATCCCTGACCGACCCGGACACAGTCTATGCCGGGGTCGAAGACGCAGCTTTGTTTTGCTCGAGGGACGGCGGGCAGACGTGGCAGGAACTCGCCGGGTTGCGCGGCCACGGCTCCGGCTCTTCGTGGGCGCCTGGCGCCGGGGGAATGTGCCTGCACACGATTATTCTCGATCAAAATAATCCAAACCGAATTTTCATCGCGATCTCCTCCGCAGGCGCGTTTCGCACCGATGACGGCGGCAAAACTTGGCAGCCGATCAACCGCGGCCTGCATTCGCTTTATATCCCGAATCCGACGGCCGAGGTCGGCCACTGCGTTCACCGCATCGCCATGCACCCGTCGCGTCCCGGCGTGCTGTTCATGCAGAAGCACTGGGACGTCATGCGCAGCGACGACGCCGGCGACTCGTGGCACGAGATCAGCGGCAACCTGCCGACCGACTTCGGCTTTTCGATCGAGGTTCACGCGCACGAGCCGGAAACGATTTACGTCGTGCCGATCAAGAGCGACTCGGAGCACTTTCCGCCCGACGGCAAACTGCGCGTGTACCGCAGCCGCACAGGGGGCAACGACTGGGAGGCGCTCACCAAGGGCCTGCCGCAAAGCGACTGTTACGTCAACGTGTTGCGCGATGCCATGGCCGTCGACTCGCTCGATACGTGCGGCGTATACTTCGGTACCACGGGCGGCCAAGTGTACGCGTCCGCCGACGCCGGCGATAGCTGGAAGCCTATCGTCCGCGATCTTCCGGCCGTGGTGTCCGTCGAGGTCCAGACGTTGGTATGATCCGCGTGACGCTCCCGCCCCATCTGCGCAAGCTCGCGCAAGTCGACGGCGACGTAGCGCTCGAAATCGAGGGCGAAGTCACGCAACGCTCGGTTCTCGACGCCCTCGAATTTCGCTATCCGATGTTACAAGGAACGATCCGCGACCACGTCACGCAAAGACGCCGCGCATTCGTGCGTTTCTTCGCGTGCGGGGAAGATCTATCCCACCAACCGCCCGACGCGCCGCTGCCCGATTCCGTCGCGACTGGAGCACAGCCGTTTATGATTGTCGGCGCCATCGCCGGGGGCTAGGAATGGGAGCTCCGGTTAGGACCGAATGGAAATTGAATCGTGACATGGACAGCCATGATCCCAACCAAGACCACGACAAAGAGCCGTCCGAGCGAGCTGATCCGAATCAAGCTGGAATTTTTCAAGCTCTTGGCAGCCGCCAACACCGCGCAGTTCAGCTTCGAGCTAAAGGGAATCAAACCTGCTCTGATTGAAACTTAGCAGGAGAAACCCGGCAGGGGAAAATCCAAATGACAGGGAGTATCCGGCGTTGTCGAGTGGAAACGGCGACGAGACGCCTTAAAGGGGGCCGCTCATGAACATTGCGCTGTGGATCATTCAGGTACTGCTCGCGCTCCTCTTTCTGTTCACCGGTGGCACAAAGCTGGTTTTGCCGATCGAAGAAATGACCAAACAGATGCCGATGATGCCGGGCTGGTTCCTGCGGTTCATCGCCATAGCCGAGGTGCTGGGCGCGCTCGGTTTGATCTTTCCGTGGCTTCTGCACATTCGCCCGGGGTTGACGCCGCTTGCCGCCGCCGGCCTGGTGATCATCATGATCGGTGCAACCCTGGTCACGTTGATCACCGGAGATATCGCAACGGCGCTGATGCCGTTTGCAGTGGGGATCCTTTGCGTGTTCGTCGCCTACGGCCGCCGGCGGCTGACGCGGCGGCGAGGGGAGATCAGTCCGAAGCACCCATCACTATGAAGAACGTGAACAAGATAGTTCTTGTCAGATGAAATCAGGTCGATTTTGCGGTTTTCCGTTGCCTGGCGAGATTTGCTTGAACTGCGATTTAAATCGCCCGCTGCCGATTCTCCGGACGAGTCGCCGTCAAGACTGGCCTGAGGTCGCTGCAAGGATCGCGCAAAATCGTTGCGCCGCTTGCTTGGAAGGTCTCTATGTCTAAACGCGCCGGTTCGAATCGCAGATTTTTGCCGCACGGACTCGTGATTCTTTACGAGGACCGGGACATTCTCGTGGTGGATAAACCCGCGGGGCTGTTGACGATGGGAACCGACTCCGAGAAAACCCGAACGGCTTATTTCTTTTTAACGGACTATGTTCGCAAGGGTTACAGTAAGTCGCGCGAGCGGATTTTCATCGTGCACCGCTTGGATAGAGAAACCTCGGGAATAGTCATCTTCGCCAAGAACATCGAGTCAAAGGTTCGGTTGCAGGAGCACTGGCAAGACACCGCGAAAAAATATTTCGCGGTCGTGCATGGTCAATGCGCAAAGACATCGGGGACAATCACGACTTACCTGGCGGAGAACAGAGCGCACAGGGTCTATTCGACCTCGGATAAGAAGCAAGGAAAACTTTCGACCACGGGGTATCGGGTCCGCCGGCAAACTAAAGATTTCGCTTTGCTGGAACTCGATCTGGTGACCGGCCGCAAACACCAGATTCGCGTCCATCTGGCAGGGCTCGACCATCCGGTCGTCGGCGATCAGAAATACGGCAAAAAGGATCGCGGCCACATGCGCTTAGCGCTGCATGCGAGCTCGATTTCGTTCAAACATCCCTTCCTCGGACGGCAGCTCACGTTCGAATCCCAAGTACCGGCCTATTTCAACCAGTTGGTCGGCAAGATTGAGCTCACGCGCTGAGCCGATTGGATCGGCGACATCGGCACTTCAAGCGAGAGTTTGCCAATCGAGATCGGCTTGCAAATCTCGTGCTCGAACAAGAGATGCGGCGAAAAGTTGCGAGCGGACCGGAGGAGGCCAGAAGGACAGCGAGAAAATCCTACCAACGCTGGCGCGACTCGCCGTTCCGCCCATCGTTACATTTCAATGGATTGAACCGGAAGAACGTGGCTGAGCCATTTGTCTTACGCCAAACGACCGGGGGTTTGGCAGTCTACAAGGCCGGCCTCAGTGACTCATCCCTTGAGTAAAGGGTAATTCCGGAACATGGCGCTTAATTGTATATATTAAGGATGGAGGGAGAACCGATCCGGTGATACTTGCGCAGATCGAATAGCACTTGTTGCCGTCCAACGAGATGACCGCATCATTTACCGCGCTACTTGACATTGTTAGAACGCATGCTCGACCCTGCCTTTCTTTTACACAACACGAGTGCACCGTTCTTGCTTTGATTCCACTTGAGTCAAGTTCGCGCCAGGACTGAGCCGCCCACCCATCACGCGCAGTCCACATCCTTGTTCAGCATCTCACCAAAGCTTACGAACGGCTTACGCCGGTGGGATCTGCGAGCCGGGGGCTGGTTCTGTTTACGTACGGAAATGACCGGCGTGGGATTGCCGATGATTCAAGTTAAAATAGCAAACGTTAACAATGCGCCCAGAAGTATAGCCGTCATATTCTAAATTGCCGGTACACAGTGCTCGTTTGTCCACCCTATGGCCTAAATCCCACGACGAGATGCGCTCGATGGGACTCGGGAAAAGCTTCTCCTTCGCACTTGAGCGTAACGATATACGTGCCCGCCGTTGGAATCGCTTCGGGCGGAATGGTCGCCTTGAGCTCATCCTTCGAGACGAAGCTCGTCGGCAGCGGCTCGCCGTTCAGCATCACGCGGTGGAATGGCCACATGCCCCCCGCCCCGCGTATTTTCAATACCGTGGGACCGGATCCCTCGATAAGAAAGAGCGGAGATATTTCCAAGTCCAGCGGCAAGCTCTGATAGGAATAGAATGACGGAATCGGATTCTTGTATTTTTTAAATCCGCTATCGATGACCTTGCCGTCCATGACGACCATTTTGACGTTTTGCGTCATCCAGATGTCTTGCAGCGGGTCGCCCTCGACGATGGAGAGGTCCGCGACCTTACAGGCCTCTACACTGCCGTACTCTTTGTCTTTGTTGAAAGTCTTAGCGACATTGAGCGTGGCGGCTTGGATCGCCTTCATCGGCGACACACCCGCCTCCACGTCCATCGCCAGCGCCTGATGCATCAACAACGCCGCCATGCCGCGCGGCGGATCCGATCCTTCCTTGAGAATTCCGCCGGCCTGAACGAAACGCCGAATGAACTCTTGCGCTTTTTCATAGCCGACTTTGGCTTGATCGAGCTGGGCGGGCGTGTAGCGCGTAAGCAGCTTGTCATAGGAGTTGTCGGTCACCGCGCGCACCGCAGGCGGTAGATCGGCATTGGGATTGTTCAAAATTTGGTTTTCTCGTTCCCGAAAACGCGGAGCGTATGACGAAAGCGGCCGCAGCCATTTGGCAATCGTCGGAGTCCAAGAAATCTGATGATCCACCATCGCGCCAATGACCGCGTCGAAATTTTCGGTTTGATAATAGGCGCCGGCTAGCTCCTGATCGATCACGCCGCCGAGTCGATCAGCCGCGAGTTTACGCCTTGCCGGAGCATACGGAATAGAGCTGTAACCCACGGACCAGATATGCTCGACGGCGTCGACGCCGGCTTTGGCCGAGCCAACGACGTCCCAACTATGGGCGGCCATCGGCATGCCCAGCCGGTGCGCTTCATCGCACGCAACTTTCACGAGATCCATGGAAAGAAACTCGTTGACCTTGACAATGTCGCAGCCCAGGTCCCTTTTTCGCTGCACCGCTCTGCGTACTTCATCCGGCGTTGTGACGATGATATTGTCGCGCGCGGTGCGCGAGCCGAAGGCGTCGTGCCCGGTGCTGACGCCGCCGATCGCCCGGCCAGTCATCCAAATTCGCGGGCCGCGAATTTTTCCCAGCGCGGTGCCCTGCTTTTGCGCCAGAGTCCACGGCCCGTCCTGATACAGCTCAATATTGGCGCAGGTGGTGATTCCCAGATGGAGATAAAGCTCCCCGTGAAAATCCTCCAGGTGCCCATGACCGTCGATGAAGCCCGGCAGAACGGTCTTGCCCGTGACATCCAGCACCTCGGCGCCGGCGGGAATAGCGACTTCGCCGATCCTGCCGACCGCCTGAAATCTGCCTGTGTGGATCACGATGACCGAATTTTCGATAGGCGGCCGGCCTGTGCCGTCGATCAGCTTGCCACCCTGCACAACGAGCGTTTGCTCCGCCATGGTTTGTTTTCTCCTCTCACGCCGGTCTGAAAACAACCACAAGACCGCCTATCCCCCCCCCCCGCACCATGGGCAGATGGTTTTCTCCACGTTGGCGGCATTGATTGCTCAACGCAAACTATTTGAGGAACGGCTGCGATGTCAATCTAGGTCTCGCGCGTATGCCGGCAAGGTCGAATTGAGCGACGGATTCAACGTTGAAACGTCGACTCTGCCGATCGCGAGTCGAACCGTTATTTTTCCGCGAGCAATTCGAAAACCGGATAGTGCGATGCGATGGCCGCGAAGGAGTCCAATCCCGCCTCGGCAGGCACAGGGAAAAAGCACGCCACCATCCATTTGAATCGGGTCAAATAGGCTTTCAAGATTTCCGGTTTCTCGTTGTCGGTGACAATCCGTAAGCGAAAGCCGATGCGAATCCGGCCTCTTTTGACCGTCACCGCTCCAGCCGCAGCGGCATTGCGCGACCATTGGGTGTGACCGCGGGTTCCAACCAAATAGAGTTTGCCGTTGTGACGCAGGACGTTAACCGGCGTGGCGCGGGTCAATCCGGATTTTCGCCCCTTCGCGAGCAATAGGAAGCTATAGGACGGACCGACCCCCACCGACGCTAGCCGGCCAAAAAGGCGGTTTACGGCGCGCGCAATCAAACCCGGCGGATCAAAATGGCGCTTCGATTGGTTCATGATAAGTTACTAACTAACATCCATTCGAAGTGTTGCGAAACCACGAACCGAGCTTTGCGAATGCTGCCTCGCCCTGGTGAACGCTCATCCGGATATTCTTGCCGCACAACCGTGGAGAGCACGGCGTGGAGCCCAAGGCAATGTTGAAAATAAAACTATGGCGCCTCGCTTTACTCTCTGCCCGCTACGAGCGAAACTAAATCGCGACCAGGCTTGGAGGGAAGAGCTTATGACCTCGACGGCTTATAACGTTGTCCCCGTCCCGTCTTTCATGTACGGCACGGCTTGGAAAAAGCAGGCCACCAGCCAACTGGTGCAATTGGCGGTGGAGTCGGGCTTCAAAGCCATCGATACGGCCAACCAAATGATTCATTACGACGAAGCGCTGGTGGGCGACGCGCTGCAGGTCCTGGCGCAAAGAGGCATCGAGCGTGAAACGCTTTTTCTCCAGACGAAGTTCACGCCGGTGAGCGGCCAAGGTGGCCGCGGCCCCTACGATCCCTCGGCCGATCTCGCCATTCAAGTCGAACAATCCTTTGGCAGCTCGTTGAGCCATCTCGGCACCGATTATCTCGACTCGTATGTCTTGCACGCGCCCTATTCGCGGCGCGGATTAAGCCAGGCCGACTGGGAAGTCTGGGGCGCCATGGAAGCCCTCTATCGATCGGGCAAAACCAAAATGATCGGCATCAGCAACATCGCCGCGGATCAGCTCGCCGAGCTTTGCGAACGGGCGCAAGTCAAACCGTTAATGGTGCAAAACCGCTGTTTCGCCGCGCTCGGGTGGGACATGGAGATCCGAGAACTTTGCCGCGCCCACGGAGTTATCTATCAAGGGTTTTCCCTGTTAACCGCCAATCGAGAAGTGCTGCTCGATCCGGATATCCGGGCGATCGCTGGTCGTCTAAATGCCAACCCCGCGCAGGTTGTCTTCCGCTTCGCCATGCAAATCGGCATGCTGCCGCTGACCGGCACCACCAGCGAACAGCATATGAAAGAGGACTTGGAAGCCGAGAAGTTGACGCTTAGCCCGGAGGAAATCCAGCGGATTGAGACGATCGCGCTGTAGAGTGACGCTCGTTGATAGGGTTCGTAGGAATCAAAGCTTCGGCATAATGCGATTAATTCTTTCCCGGTGAATTGTCGTTTGATATCGATTACGAATGTCGTTGGCCGAAATCAATTTAACTCTGGCTCGCGGTTTTCATTTAGTCTCTCTCCCCGGGAGCTGCATTTTACATCAGCGCGGCTTGTTGATAAAAAATTAATATTCGTCCCATTGAAGGTGAGGAAAACCTATGTGGCTAAATAAAGGAATCCAAATCTTAACCGTCGGCATCGCAATTTGTTTTTCCCTGGTAGCAGCCAGAGCGGAAACTCTCGACGAGCTTTATAAGAAAGCATTGAAAGAGGGCGGAACGCTCAACTGCTATTGTACGTTAGCTCAGATCAATGCCGCGAAGATTTTCCCGGCGTTCGAGAAGCGCTTTCCCGGCCTCAAGATCAACCATGTGGATGCGACCTCGGATCAGCTCGCCACACGCGCGATTGCCGAAGCGCGCGGCGGCAAGGTTCTGGCGGATATTTACCAGTCGATCTTGGACGGCATCGTACGCGTTCATGATCAAGGGTTGTTTCTCGATCAAGTTCCTCCACAAGCCTCGGCCTTTCCAGCGAACCTACGCGGTTCCTATTGGGTCGCGACGGATTTGATCTTCACGGTTCCGGCTTGGAATACCAATTTGGTGAAGAAGGGCGAGGAGCCGAAGCAATTCGATGATCTGGGGGCTCCGCGTTGGAATAACAAGCTCATCGGCGAACCAAGAGACTTTCAGGTTTTGATCGGCCTTACCAAGAAATTCAACGACGAGGACAAGGCGATTGCCTTGTTGACCAAGATTGCCGCCAATAATATCGAGTTTCACAAAGGCCATTCCCAGCTCGCCGAACTGCTGGTGGCCGGCCAGGCCGCCGCATGCGTGACCTGCTATTCGCATCACTACCCTAGCCGGATCAGAAAAGGGGCGCCGGTGGGTTACATGCTTACTGAGGGCGTCGGTGATATTGACGCCACCGCAGTCTTTAAAAACGCGCCTCACCCGAGGACCGCATGGCTCTTCGCGAGTTGGTCGGCTAGCGAAGAAGGGCAAAAGGTTTATTCCATGGGCGGTAGACTTCCGGCACACCCGAAGGTTGAGCCCGTTGAAAAGACCAGACCCGCGAAGATTTACGCCGTAGGCGAACACGACGTAAAAAACTTTCCAAGATACGAAAAACTCTGGAAGGGAATTTTCAAGTTAAGATAATCGCAGGTTTTAGGACGTAGCGTTGCAGCCGCGAATCGTTAAGTTCGGGCACTGGCCTGACGCAATCGCGGCAGCTTCCCGTACACTGAAATTTCGCAGCCTAGGCTACTTTTTCCCCAGCGTATTTATGAAGCTGGGGTCGATCATTTCGTTCGCGGACATTGTGCCCTTTAGTCTGCCGGTCTCCATCTCCCTCTCCACGGCGACGGTGATGCCGGCGTCGAGAATACGACCGTCGAGCGGGAAAGAAGCACGGTATTCGTCGTAGCCCGCGGCCGCCTCACCGGCGTTAAGCGCGACGCATTTTCGTAGCGCGCGAATGCCGTCGTCACGGTTCTCGCGCGCGTGCTTCACGCCGCGCTGTTTGGAGTTCGACTGGGTTTACAGTGAATCCAGACGAAAGAAAACCATCGAGCGGCAAAGCTACACCTATTGTCCGAATCAAGGCATGGTCCGACAAGTCCAGCATAAAGCCTTGATTCACGATTCGCATCACGGCCGGTGCTTGAACGCGATGCGGACGCCGGCGCGCCCAAGAGCGCACGAATTGACTTTTCTTGTCGCCGCTGCGGTCATTCAAAATAGAATGACCGCAGTTCCGCGTGGGCTTATTCTATCTATTTCTTCTTCTTGCCCGGTTTACGCACCAGGAACGACAAGCTCTCTTTCACGTCCGCCGGCATGCTGAGAATCGCATTGACCAATTTTTCAACCTTTTCACCCGGCACGGGTGTGATCACCAGTTTGGATTTCTTTGCATCCTTGAGCAGTTCGGGATCTTTCAGAGTTTCCAGAAATGCCTTGCGGAGAATTTCCAAGCGATCTTTCGGCGTACCTGGCGGCAGCGAGAATGCCCGCTGAAAATCCATCTGAAAGGCCCAACTCTCATAGATCGCGTATTTCTTCGGGTCTTTGATCGCTTCTTTGAAGGTCGGGAGATTTTTGACCTGCGGATCTTCCCAAGTGCGCTCGTTGATGATGAAGGGAATCAGCTTGCCGTCGCCGGGCGCGTCGAGCATCGCGCGCGCCGTCACGCGCATCGATTCCCACTGGGAACAGAACGCCTGCAGTTCGTGTTTTTGCAGCGCGACACGGGTCGTCGAAGTGCCGGTGTAACCGGAGACGACGTCGAATTTGGTGCCCAAGGTCTTGTTCATGATCAGCGGTAAATCGTAACCGGTCGATCCGGCGCGGGTGGCGCCGACTTTGAGAGGCTTCTTGTAATTCAAGACATCTTCGAGGGTTTTCAATCCGGTGAAGCCCATCACCATGCACACGGGCGCTCCGACACTGGGCGCGCCCACCCAGCCGAATTTGTTGAAATCCAAACGGATCTTGGGATCGCCCAGGGCGTGTTGCACGACGAGCGAATTGTTGAAGGTGCCGAAAGTCAGTCCGTCCGGTTCAGCACGTTTGTACAAATAATTGGCGAGCACCAAGCCGCCCGCGCCAGTCATGTTTTCAACGACGGTCGATGGATGGCCCGGAATATGGCGGACGATATGCCTCGCGATGATGCGCGTGTAGGTATCGTAACCGCCGCCAGGCGCGCCAAAGACCATGAGGCGAACCGTCTTTCCCTGGTAAAAATCCTCGGCCGCTGCGGTTCCGTATCCGACACACAGCGCGATGAGCACTAGAAATATCCGAGCAAAAATAGTTTTCATAAAAGCCTCCTCCTCTTTAGCGAATCGTTATTCACGTTTTACGGTTACGGTGTTCTTAAGAATTCCTTAGGGTCGTGCGCCCCTTGAGTCAAGGCGGTTGGCAAAATTTATTTTCTACGCTTCGCACCGGCATAACGGAATCAAGAAACGTGGATAGGCGCCAAACCGTGACAGAGGTGAGGCTGTCCGTGCAAGCAAAGGAGCGGAAGCTTCGCCGGATTCCGAGGTAAACAAGCTTTACACGGATCCGGCTAGTTAAGCGCTTCATTTTTTAGGCTGATATCAAGTTGGCAGAAGAAATTCTTACGCGATAGCAGGACGCGATTTCGACTCCACTGTATATTTTATTCACACGATATTTTGATTTTGCCCTTGAGTGTGCGCAATCTTTACATCATGCAAATTTGCCATCGCAACCGGCGGCCGCCGGTGCCGGATAAGCGTGGGTTTTCCTTTAATATCCGGCTTTTTGGTTGATCGGTTTCTTGTTGGCATCCTCCTTGCGCAGCGGAGATTTGGGAGTTCGTCCACCATTCCGTCACGAACTCTCCTCGCGCTTATGCGCGCTCGTCGGTGTGCCGCCGAAGAGAGAAAAATATCAGTTTTTTTGTAGTTGGCGACGGGTTTCGTGTCGAAATCGCCGCATAATTTATGTTCGCAAAATAATTTTGTACCGGGAGGTGAAATCATGAAGCGTTCGTTAGTCTCCAGCGGACTGTTCCTCTGCTTTTTTGCGGCCTTTTCATTTTCTATAGTCCATGCCGCGAACGTACCAAATTGGTGGATCGGCCCAAAGGGCGAATATGAGAAACTGGTCGAAGGGGCAAAAAAAGAGGGGCACCTGGTCCTCTGGTCTCACCCAGATCCTTCCTGCACACCGTTGATCGCCGGGCCGTTTGAAAAGGACTACGGCGTTAAGGTTGAGCACACCGAATACACCACGGCGCAAATCGTCCAGCGGATTCTGCTCGAAGGAGTCGCCGGGATGTATACGGTCGACGTCGGAAACCTCAGCGTTCACCATGTGCCGCGTTTGGAGCAAAAGGGGCTTTTACAGAAGTTGAACTATCGAGAGAACGTAACCACATACAGAGAAGTGCCCAAAATGGTCAGCCCGCACAGCACGGCGTTCATCGGTTGGACCAGCCCGCGCGGCCTCGCATATAACACTGCCAAAATTCCGAAAGACAAAGTGCCCAACAGTTATGACGAGGTACTAAATCCGATGTTCGCGAACCGCAAGATTTCTGTGGACACGGATCTAAAAGAGTACATCATCCTGGCGCACCAGTGGGGCATGGAAAAAACTAAACAGTTCGTCAAAAAGCTTGGGGAGATGAAGCCCAAATTCCACCCCAATAATACCGTCATCACCCAAATGGTTGCCGCCGGAGAGACGCTCATCGCCCCCGGTGTCATTCGTCGCATTCCTCTATACGAATTCAAGAATAAAGGGGCACCGATCGATTGGAAACCGCTCAAACCTCTTGTGCCGGTGGACACCTTGTTAATGGGCGTAATGTCTCACGCGCCCCATCCTAACGCGGCCGCTTTGTGGGCCTATTGGGTCATGGGAGCGCCCGACTATCTCAAGGGCATGGATAAGTGCGGCGGTTACGGCAATGTGGAGGTTCCCGGCACCCCCTTCCATGACAAATTTAAAGGCTGGAACTTGGAGGTCTTCGATTGGAATTGGGGCGTGCGCGCCGCCAAGGAACATATGGGCGAAGAGTTTCGAAAAATAATCGGCCTTGAATAGATTTCGCGGTCGTTAGAGAGCAGATTATGGCTACTGCCGCTCAGGTAGAGCAGTACCAACCCGTTGGTAGAACCCGGGCGAACCTCAGCCAGTGGTTCAATGTTCGCATGCTCGTTTTCTGCAGCATCGTCGGATTACTGGCCTATTTAACGTTCGGCCCCTTGCTGTTCTTGTTGTGGGATAGTGTCCATCCAGGCTGGGAGATCGGCGACCAAGTCGCTTTGACATTCGGTAGTTACGTCAACGTCTTCACCGATCGCCATTTCATGGAAATGATCTGGAACACGACGGTCTTCGGCGTCAGCGCCACCGCCGTCGCGGTGGGACTCGGCACATTGTTCGCCTGGTTAGTCGAGCGCACCAACATGCCGTTTCGCAACGTCACGTACGCATTACTTTTCGCCCCAGTCGCGATTCCGGGCCTGGTATTCGCGATTTCTTATATCTTGCTCTTGAGCCCCGACATCGGCGTCATCAATAAAGTGTTGATGGATTTGTTCGGTTTCAAAGACGCACCGCTGAACATTTATTCGATGACCGGGCTGATTTTCATTGAGGGAATTCGCCTGACGCCGGGGAGTTTTCTCATGATGGCAGCTGTGCTCAAAAGCATGGATCCGTCCCTCGAAGAGGCAGCATACACCACCGGAGCAGGAATCGTTCGCACCTCGCGGTTGATCACCGCACCGCTCATGCTACCAGGAATCTTGGCAGCCTGTATTTACTATTTCATCACGGTTATCGAGTCGTTCGAAGTACCGGCGATCGTCGCATTGCCGATCGGCATGCAGCTGCTCACCACGAAAATCTTTTTCGCCACCAATGCGACGACGCGGATGCCTCAATACAGCGTGGCCGCGGCAGTTTCGATCATTTTCGTCGCCTTGAGCATCGTCCTGATCTACCTTTATTCACGGGCAACCAAACACTCCGAGCGTTTTACCACCATCACCGGCAAAGCCTATCGTCCCCGCTTGATCGATTTGGGCAACTGGCGCTACGCAGCCCTCGGTGTAACAGCTCTGTTTTTCGCCTTCTCAGTGATTTTTCCGCTGTTGGTGTTAATCTGGGGCAGTCTCTTGCCTTACATGCAGGCACCGTCGTTCGCCGCGCTGGCGAACGCGTCCTTTGAAAGCTATCGAGATTTGGGACGCATTCCGCAATTCGGTCTCGCGCTGAAGAACACCGTCTACGTCACATTAGCCGTTGCCACCGTCACAATGCTGATTTCGTCTCTCGCGGCGTGGTTTGTCGTGCGCGGCAAGATCCGCGGCGGCCGGCAGCTCGACCTGCTGACGTTCCTACCCCACGCGATTCCAAGCATCGTGGTTGCTGTCGGGCTGATCATTTTTTATCTGCGCGTCAACTGGTTGATCCCGGTTTACGGAACGCTGTGGATCATCATCATCGGCTTGGTCACGAAACGAGTCAGTTACGGCAGCCGGATCATGATCGGCGCCATGTTCCAACTGCACAAAGAGCTCGAAGAAGCTTCAGAAGTCTGCGGAGTCGGCTGGCTGAAGACTTTTTGTCTGATCACACTGCGCCTCATGATACCTGCGTTCGTCAACGGCTGGCTCTACATAGCAATGCTCAGCATCGCGTTATTTACGATACCAGTCATGCTTTATACGCCCAAGAGTCTGGTCTTCTCCGTCTTGATTTGGAATCTCTGGGAGCAGGCCAAAGTCCAGGACGCCTGTGTCGTCGGCGTCATCATGGTGACGATCACCTTTACCCTGGTGTTTCTCGGACAATATTTTGCCTCCAAGGCGAAGGTGCGGGAAACCCTGAGTTAAAAATCGAGGCATCGCAATGCTATTATCCGTTGATAAACTCGTAAAGAGCTATGGTGGCGACGTCCCCGCAGTCAAGGGCATCAGTTTCAACGTCGGCGAAGGAGAGTTTTATACCCTCCTGGGTCCAAGCGGCTGCGGCAAGACCACCACGTTGCGCTGCGTTGCTGGCCTGGAAAAACCGAACGGAGGGCAAATCTCCATCGCCGAGAATATCGTTTTTTCCAGTGAGCAGAATATCTTGCTCCCCAGCCACAAGCGCGACATTGGCATGGTTTTCCAATCCTACGCCATCTGGCCGCATATGACGGTGTTCGACAACGTCGCCTTTCCGCTCAAACACAGCAAGCGCAAGGTACCTAAGCATCAGCTGCGTGACAAGGTAATGAAGGCGCTGAATCTGGTTCAGCTCGAAAACTTCGCCGATCGGCCGGCGCCGTTTTTGAGCGGCGGACAGCAGCAGCGTGTCGCGCTCGCCCGAGCGTTGGTCTACGAACCAAAGGTGCTTTTGCTCGATGAGCCGCTTAGCAACCTGGACGCCAAGCTGCGCGAAGAGATGCGCGTGGAATTAAAGCAGCTGGTCAGCCGCCTGAGCATTACCACTCTCTACGTGACCCACGATCAAGCCGAAGCCCTGGCATTGTCGGACCGGGTCGCGGTGATGAACCTAGGCAGGATTATCCAGGAAGGCACGCCGCGGCAAATTTATCTCGAGCCGAAAGACGCATTCACCGCCAACTTCATCGGCCGGACCAATATTTTCAACGGCAGCGTCGTTACCGAATCGGCCCAGGACGGCGTCGGCGTGGTGGAGCTTGCCACCGGCCGGCTCGCCTGCTCGCTGCCTCAGGGATTGAAGCCCAAGGACAATGTTCAGCTTTTAATCCGACCGGAAGGCATAGAAATTTTGGAGTCCAAGCCTGAGGCGAGCAACAACGTCATCGGCGGCGAAATTCTGTTGGCGACTTTCCAAGGCGATTCGGTGGAATACCATATCCGCGTCGGCGAACAGGAATGTCGAGTCAAAGGCGACGGACTAAAAGAGTTTGCCAAAACCCGCCAGGTGTTTCTCCATTTGCCGCCCGAGCGGTGCCTGGTCATTGAAAAACAAAGCGATTAAAACGGCGATTACATCTTAGGAGGTATCCGATAATGAGTTTCTTGATGTCGATAGTTACAAGCATCGTGTTTATACTTTGTCTATTCAGTGGAAAACCCGCGGCGGCGCAAAATGTCAAAGAGACCACCTATGTCAAACGAGCTGGGCCCACGATCGTGGTCCGGACGATTGGGCCGGTCGAGGTGGTTAAAGTCGACCCTTATATCGACATGAAGAAGGGCAAAAAAACCGGCAGGCTCAATTTGCAGGTTGTCATTAAAAATACCGCGCGCGAGCCGCACACCTATCAACTTTTCGGTCAGGGCAGGACCGACACCGGCGGCTGGCTCGGAGGCTCAACGAAAGCACCGGGCAAAGGACGGCTGGATCCGGGTAAGGAGGCGACGGCGAAGGTTCAAACCAGATTCGTAGGGAAGTCGGTCCCCAACGAAATCAGACTCGACGTATTCTAATCGAATAAACTCGTTCGACCTATTCTTGCAAACTGCGGCGGCGGCGCACGATTCGGCGATCCGGAGCACGATGGCCGAGCGCGCGCGCCGTCAACTTTTCAAGTCTGAAAATTTCTTGCATCGAACGGTCAATTCTTCTTAAGACATCCCTCTTAACACGACGCGTGATCGCCGTCGCTTAAGCAAAAACCAGCGCGCCGTTTTTATTCGCGGATCAAAGCTCTGCCTTTCGTCGAAGCGGGCATGTTGTGCGGTCCGATTTTGACCTCGATCATGCCGTTGCCCGCCGTCACCACGGCTTACGCACCAAATTTGCCGGCGAGTTCTTCTTGCCGAATCGCTCGCACAGGTGTAGGTTTTAGGCTGCTTTGGCGCCGGCAACGGCAAATCGGCGCAGTTTTTAATGGGAGGTAAAAATGGCGATCGGACTATCCCACGGCGGAACCAATGTTTATTCGGCACGTGAGCGATCACGCCAGCTTTGGGTGGCAACTCAAGACGGCATTGTGCTCTTTGAGCGCGGCGTTAATGACGAGTGGCGCGAAGCTCAGCGCGCCCTGCGCGGCCAGCATATCAGCGCAATAATATTCGAGCCCACCACCGGGACGATGTTCGCGGGAGCCTTCTTCGGCTCCGTTCATGCGAGCAGCGACGGCGGCAAAACCTGGGAGCGCCGCGACAACGGCATCACGATTCACGATGTCTACAGTCTCGCTTCGAAGGCCGTCGACGGCAAAGTCCGGGTCTACGCCGGCACTCAACCGGCGCACTTGTTCGTCAGCGAGGATCTAGGGCTTCACTGGAGTGAAATCCCCTCGCTTCGCTCCGTGCCCTCGGCGGCGCAATGGTCCTTCCCTGCGCCTCCTCATATTGCGCACACAAAATTCATCACCTTCGATCCGCACGATTCCAAAACCATCTATGCCTGCGTCGAACAGGGCGCATTTTTAAAAAGCACCGACGAAGGCAAAACTTGGACCGAGTTGAATACCGTCGGACTGCTTGCCGACAAAAATCGCCCCGTGGAGCATTTTTATGACGTGCATCGCTGCTTGATCGATCCACGCGATCCAAAGAACATTTACGTCACCGGCGGCGCGGGGCTCTATGTCACCCGCACCGGCGGCGGCAGTTGGGAGCGCTGGACCAGCTCCGACTGGGCGGCGGACGTTTATCCCGACGGCTTCGTATGGAATCCGCAGAACCCCGATCTTATGTTTGTCTCCGCCGCGGAGCACAATCCGCAAACCTGGCGCAAAGCGGGACCGGCGGCCCGCGCCGGAGGTAAAATCTATCGCAGCCAGGACGGCGGCAAAAACTGGCAGCACCTCGGCGGCGGACTGCCTGAAAGTTTGAAGCATGAGTTCGGCGCGCTCTGCCTCGAAGAGTCAAACGGCACCTGCTCGATTTTCGGCGGCACCACCGGCGGGGAAGTTTTCTGCAGCGAAGATAATGGCGAGAGCTGGACGCTCATCACAGCCGAGCTGGCACCGATTTCGAAGAAGGGGCACGAGAGGTTGCTGGCGGCGAGCTAGGTGATCGGGGAAGAAGCAATTTGGCGATCGGCACAACCTATTACCTGGGTATTCCTGGAATAATCAGCGACGATGACTTCAACATGCGAGACTCCCGGTGCGATGCTTGCCGGACAGCTCCTCAAGCAAAGCGAGCAAGATGGCGCCGTCACCCCGATGGACGCCGTGCTCGACGCGGCGCTCGCGAAAAGCTTCACCGACGATCGCTGCTATCGGCTGCTCGCCCGTTTCTGGACGCTCAAGCGCATGATGTATTACGTCTATGGCGGCTGGGCCCAGGGAATTAATTTAAACGAGTACCCGCCTTCGGTCGCTTATCTCTTCGGCAAGCAGACCTACGACGAATCCACCCAAGAGATGCAGCTTTGCGACGAGATCTTGCGGCGCCGCTGGGCGCGCACGCAAAAGCAATTGTTCGCCCACCCCTACGCTCGGTTCGCCACGGCGACGCGCGCCGGGGCCTACATATTTTGCCTGCGAGCCCTCGCCAACTACCCCCAAAACGTTCGCATCGCCGCGCTCAACCTCGGGCCGAAGGTCATCGAGCTCGCCTGGACGGAAAAGTTCGCAAAGTCGATCCCCGACGAATCCATGCACGCGATCTTTCAAAGCCAGCTCGCCGAAACTCGCAGCCATGTCCTGATGGGAAAATTTCAAACGGAACGTTTCATTCAAAAAAAGGTGGACGCCGAGCTGGCCAAGCGTTTATGCGCCGAAACCCGGCGTGACTATTTATTCTTCCTCGAAGAAACCGCCCGATTTGTCTTGGGTATGGAAGAAGAAAAGGCCGGTGAAGTGACCGTTTCTGGAGATATTGACTGATCGAAAAACGAACGGTTAAAGATTTCAAGCTTCAAAAGCTCAATGAACTCCGACCTTGAACGCTTGAACCTTTGAACATTGAACAATGCCGAAACTTAGAATCGACCACGATAAATGCACCGAGTGCCGCATGTGCTACGTCGTCTGCCGCGAGATCGACATCAATGCCGTCGTCGTCTCGCCGACGTCCCAGCACTTTCTGGCAATCGACGAGCGCTGCACCTATCCCGGTTGCACCGTTTGCCTGATGTACTGCCCGGCGGAAGGGTCCATCGTCGAAACGAACACGGGACGATCCATGGTCCCTCCGCCGCCCGAAGTCTGGACGGAAAATCGAAGGTGGCCGCGTCTACCCTAAACTCATAAACGAACGAAAGCATTCAAACGACTTGAACGTTTTGAACTGTTTGAACGATTTGAACGGAGCCCCGTTATGCAACCTATCCTCAAAAATTTTTTAGACCAATGGGTATATCCGACAGGCTTTACCGGGCCCGGTTTCGATTTTCGCCTGCGCCAGACCGAGCGCTGCCTGCCGCTATGGGACAAACTCGTTGGGCAAGCGATTCAATTCGCCGAGAAGGATTTAAAATCCGGCAGCGGTGAATACAAAGCCGTGCGTGCTCGCGCCGGCTACGCCGCCGAGGGGCCGTTCATGTCGCTCAAGCAGATGTCGACGCAGATTCTCTCGGTCGAAATCGACGAGCAGCCGAAATATATCGACCTCCAGCGCATGCGCGCGCGGCAGATCTGGGACGAGGTGAAGCATGGCCAGCTCCACGCCGACGTGCTCCTGCGCGGCGGTTTCATAGAGCGCGAGGAAGAGTTAATGGACGATCCGCGCGCCAACACACAGCCCAAGCTCTCTTACTTCGGCATGACGGCGATGTTCCCGCATATCCATCCGCTGGCCCGCGCCGGCCAGCATTATTACAACGAATCGATGGCCTGCCTTGGGATCGCGGCGACGCTCAGCGTCATCGACGACGACCTGGTGCGCCACCAACTGCACAGCCAATCGGCCGAGGAGCTGATGCATTTCATGGAAGGCAAATATCAGATCGACGCCTATGCGCTCACGCCGGAAGATCAGAAGCCGATCGAAGAAGTCTTCGACTTTTTACTCAGGCCTTGGGCACCGGAGCCGAGCCGCGCTCTGGGCGGTTCGCAATGAAGAAACGCTTGCGTGAAAGGATTTGGAATGAGGATTCTTTTTCGTTTGCGCTGAGCTTCTCGACGCACGAACGCTGCGAGCGGACCTAACGATGAAAGTCAAAATTATTGAAAATCTCTGCATCGCCTGCGGCCTGTGCCGCGAGGTCTGCCCCGAGCGCGCGGTCCACCCGAAAATGCAGGACATCCATCACATGTACGAAGTGATCGAGAGCGAATGCACCGGCTGCGGTGATTGTGTTCCCTACTGCCCAGCGCCGGGGGCGCTCAAGGAATACGAGCTAACCGGCATCACGCACTAGTTTTTGACCTATCTTCCGCAACCGCACTTAAGAAACCCTCGGAGGAGTTGGCTATGAGCACCGATCCACGCACTCGCAGCTTATCTGAAACCGCCGCACAACGTGGCCCGAACCGGTCGCTTTTCACCAAGGGTGGCCCGCCAAACTACGTGGAGAAGTCACTGGCGGCCGCGGCCACCCCGTTCAAGGGCATCACCAGCGACGGCAACGTGATCCCCGGTCTTTTCGGCATCCAGAAGACCGGCGTTTCGACCCAGTCGATCCGCGAGGCCGCCGAAGCGTTTCTCGGGTCGCTGACCCCTGCGCAGCGCGCCAAGACGCTCTTTCCCGTCGACACTGACCAGTGGCGTAAGTGGAGCAATATTCATCCGACGCTCATGCGGCACGGCACGCCGCTGTTCGAGATGACCGATGCGCAGCGCGATTGTGCTTTTGCGTTGCTGCGCGAGAGCTTGAGCGGGCAGGGTTTCGAAGAAGCCCTTGACCTCATGCACTTGAACGAAACCGTCCAAGAGATGACCGGCCGGGTCGACGAGTACGGCGAAGACCTCTACTGGCTGAGCATCATGGGCACGCCGTCCGCGACCGAGCCCTGGGGCTGGCAGTGGGACGGCCATCATCTGATCATCAATTATCTGGTGCTCGGCGATCAGGTGGTGGCGACGCCGACCTTTTTGGGGGCTGAGCCGGTGCACGCCCGAATCGGCAAATACGCCGGCCTGCGCGCTTTCAAAGCCGACGAAGACCGCGGCTTGGCGCTTGCCCGCACGCTTTCCGATACCCAGCGCGCCAAGACAGTGCTTGCGCCGGAAACGTCCGGCGAGGATTTCACCACCGCGTTTCGCGATAACCTCGTGCTGGATTATGCGGGTATTCGCTACGAAGACCTTTCGACCCAGCAGCATGATCTCTTGCTTCAACTGGTCAACTATCACGTCGGGCGCCTGCGCAACGGCCATGCTCAATTGAAAATGGACGAAGTGAAGCGCCATTTGAAGGACACGCATTTCTGCTGGATGGGCGGCATGGAGAACGACAGCACTTTTTACTACCGCGTGCAGAGCCCGGTGATCATCGTCGAGTTCGATCACCAGCGCGGTATCGCCTTCCGCGAAAAGACCAAGCCGTATAAAGACCATATCCACGTGATCGTGCGCACGCCCAACGGCAACGACTACGGCAAAGATCTCTTGCGCCAGCACTATCAATACGGCCATCACGCCAGGTAGCGGCGGTCCTTGTACCGTACCACCAAATAAGCGGTCGAAAATTGACTAAAAATTGGCCCGATAGCATAAGGAGGCATCATGCTCGAATTCGAAGGCCGGCAGATCCCCAATGAGCTCAAAGAGATCGTCGATCCCAAACGTACCGTGCTCCTGGTCTGGGACATGCAGAACGATCAAGCCGGCGGCGCCTTCAACAAAGAGGCGCTGATTCGAAACGCACCGCCGCTCATCGACGCGGCGGCGAAAGCAAGGATCAAAACCATCTACACGCGTCAGACCCCCTTTCTCTGGAAAGACGAAGCTGCGGTGTGGATCCGCCGGGGCATGAAAGATCAAAAAGTCGACCACCCGGGCAAGCTCAAGCCGCGCCGCCTGCATGGCAGTTTCGGCTGGAATCTCATGGAACCGTTCAAGCCTGGCCCGGATGACATGGTGATCGACAAGCGCCGTCCGACCATGTTCATCGGCAATGAGTTTGAAACCGTCATGAATAATATCAGCGCGACCACGGTTGTCATGATCGGCTGCACCACCGACGGCGGCGTCGAAGCCACAGTGCGGGAGGGGTTCAATCGCAGTTACTTCATGGTCATCCCGCGCGACTGCGTCGGCACTTATACCGAAGAAGGCCACAACGCCGCGCTCAAACGCATGGAGCGCTTCGCCGAAGTCATCGATTCCAAAGAACTGATCGATCTTTGGCGACGGTGAGCTTCGATGAAAGTTGAAGTTAGTGAAGCGGTCAAAAAACTTCATGGTGGCGATGAGGAGAATGCATTCCTTGAGTTGATCGAGCTGCCGGGCGAAGTGTTGCCGGCGATCGTCGACTTTTTCCATGTCGAAACCGAGCCCCCTATCCGGGCTTTTCTAATTAAGGCCGCTTGGGAGCGCGGCGATGACTCAGCAATTCCACTGTTGGCTGAAGCCTTGAACGACGATGCGGAAGAAGTTTGGCAGGAAGCTCTCGATGGCCTCGTGGCCTTTGCCTGCTTGAACACGCTCGAGATCCTCATCCAAGGGCGGTCGCGCGAGTTTGCCGACCGAGAGGCCGCCAAGCGCTTCCGGCTTTGGCTGGAAGAAGCGATTCAACAAATTCAATTCGAGCTCCGAGCCAAAGCCTAATTTTAGCTTTCCCCGTTTGCGTAATTCATCCCGAAGGAGTTAAAAGATTTTAAGTTCCCTCGATAATTCGTCAAAGGAGATCGCTATGGCTGGAACAATCGGCAAGAAGGCGCTTCACGTCGCCACCTTTTCCGGATGGTATCGTTTTGAGCAAGATGGCAAAGAGTTCAAACAAACCAAACGGGATCTAACCTACTGGACCCTCACCTGCATGTCGGTCGATCCGCAGAGTCCGGAAAAGATTTACGCCGGCAGCGAGCATTCCGGGCTTTTCTACACGGAGAACGGCGGCAAGAACTGGAAGCGCGCCGAACCGAACACGCCCAAGATGATGCTGTATTCGACCCTGGCGCTCAATGGCGGAGTGATGGTCGGGACCATTCCGTCCGCCGTCTTTCGCAGCAAGAACGGCGGATGGGAAGAATTGGAAGGCGTGCGTGTCAACAGCGCCGGCGCCAATTTTCCGCCCAGTCCGGAACTGCAATCCCGCGCACGCTATCTCACTTTCGATCCCGTCGCGCCTGCACGCCTCTACGCCGGCATTGAAGTCGGCGGCATGCTGGTCAGCGACGACAGCGGCTGCACCTGGAAACCCGCAAACGAAGGGTTGACCGACATGGACATTCATGAGGTGCTCGCTAGTGAGGCGAACCCCGGCATGGTCTACCTCGCCTGTGGTGAAGCCTGCTTCCGCAGCTTCGACCGCGCCGCCCATTGGCAAGACATGTCACCCAAGTCGCACGATTACGGCACGTCGGTAGCCGAAGACAAAAACGGCGTCGTCTTTCTCGGCTGCGGCAAGGGGCGACCCAACAAATGGATTCGCGAGGAAGGCGCGAACGCGGCGATCTTCCGCAGCCCGGACAAGGGCGCGACCTGGGAAACACTCGTCGGCAACCTTACGGGGGGCGTGATGCATATGTGCCCCACCCCTGACGGCAATGGAATGGTGGCCGGCACCTCCGACGGTTCGTTGCTGGTGATTGACGACAAGGGCGTGCGCGAAGTCGTCAGCGGTTTGCCCTTCGTAACCTCGGTGGAGTTGGCGGCGTAGAGAATAAGGATAATCGCGAGAGGAGAAGGCATAAAAATAAATTTGGAATTGTCTGATCGGTATTTCACTTTTATTCCTTCTTCTCTTCTTTATCTATTATCTTCCAGGCGGCCACTCCCCTACTCCATCACTCCAATGATGGACCCGTAGAGGATTCACCATGAAGCTTTACACGTTTTTTCGCAGTTCCGCTTCCTACCGCGTGCGCATCGCGCTCAATATAAAGGGCCTGACTTATGAGCAGGCGCCGGTCCATCTGCGGCGCGGCGGCGGCGAGCAACTGGCACCAGCCTACAAGGCGATCAATCCTCAAGCGCTCGTGCCTGCGCTGGAAGACAACGGGAAGGTTCTCACGCAATCGCTAGCTATTATCGAGTATCTGGAAGAGACCCATCCAAAACCAGCGCTGCTTCCCACCGACCCGGCCGACAAGGCGCTGGTGCGCGGAATGGCCATGGTCATCGCCTGCGAAGTGCATCCAATTCAGAATCTGCGCGTGCTCAATTACGTTAAGAAAGAATACGGCCAGTCCGACGAGCAGGTGAATCGCTGGGCGCAGCATTGGATCGATCTCGGCCTGGGCGCTCTGGAACAAATGATTCTCGCTCAGCCCAAGCGCGGCAAATTCTGCTTCGGCGACGCGCCGAGCCTCGCCGATATTTGCCTGATCCCACAGCTCGGCAACGCCCGTCGCTACGGCTGCGATCTGTCCAAGTACCCGACGATTATAGCCATCGAAAAGACTTGCATGGCGCTGCCGCCCTTCGCCGCAGCCGCGCCGGAAAAGCAGCCGGACGCGGAATAAGTAGTTTCGATTACGTGGTCGTAAGTTCGGATCCCGACCTTGTGCGTTGACCCGACACTAGAAACATTTCCGACCCATGTTTGTTATCAAACAATTTCTCAAAGCATTACTGCTGCCGCCGACGGTTTGGCTGCTCATGCTGCTGGCGGCGTTCGTCTTCTGGCGCCGCAGTTGGGCACGCAAGTTCCTGTTTTACACGATTCTTTTGATTTTCGCCTTACACAGCGGCCCGGTGAATTACGCACTCCGCTACCCGCTCGAGTCGCGTTATCCACCGCTTCTCGATCCTCAAACAGCGGGGTCCTATGATGCCATCGTCGTTCTTACCAGCGGGATCATCCCCGCCGGAGGTTTGGTGCCATTTCCTTCCATCGACGAGTTCATGTTCCGCCGCCTTGACGAAGCCTGGCGGCTGTATCGAATTCAACCCAGGCCGATCATCGTCTCGGGCGGCCATGTCAACCCATTCACCGCAGACAAAAGCGAGAACAAGATCGCCCGCGATTATTTGATCCGCTGGGGCGTGCCGGTAGATGACGTGATCGGCGAAGGCCGATCGCGGGATACTTTTGAGAGCGCCGTTGAGGTACAAAAGATCTTGCGACAAAAAGGCTTCAAACGTTATTTGCTGGTTACTTCCGCGGTGCATATGCCGCGAAGCATGCTCGCCTTTAGCGCCCTGGCGCCCGAACCGATCGCCGCTCCCGGCGACTTTTCCCTCAGCGCCCTGGAAATCACACCCTTCGATTTCATTCCCAACGAGCAGGCGGCGCGCAGACTTTTCATCACCCTGCATGAATACCTGGGTTTGGCCAACTACAACTGGCGTGTGCGCTTTGCCAAACCCTAGGCCCGCTCGAGCGTGGCAGCGCCGATTCTTAGTTGCAAATCGCCCGCGGAATGATAGACAAGTCGATATTGCTATACCCGACCAGCAGCGATGCGGCCGGGCCTTCATTGACAAGTTTTAAATCAAGAGACTGAACATGTTGCCCCGCGAAGACAACGATTTACTCACCCAGGTTGGTGCTGGAAGGCCGCTCGGCCGGCTCCTGCGGCACTACTGGATTCCCGCGTTGTTGTCGCAGGAAATCCCCGAACCCGACAGCCCGCCGGTGCACGTCCGCCTGCTTGGCGAAGATTTGGTGGCGTTTAGAGACAGCCAAGGTCGGGTCGGGCTCTTGGACGAACATTGCTCGCATCGCGGCACTTCGTTGTTTTTTGGGCGTAACGAGGAATGCGGCGTGCGCTGCATTTACCACGGCTGGAAATTCGACGTTGACGGCAACGTCTTGGAAACCCCGGCGGAGCCCGCCGACAGCACATTGAAAAATAAAGTGCACCACACTGCTTATCCATGCCGGGAAGCTGCGGGTGTCGTCTGGAGCTATCTCGGTGCTAGAGAAAGCATGCCGCTCTTGCCGAATTACGAGTGGATGAATTTGCCGCTCGAAAATTTATACGTCACCAAATCAGTGCAGGATTGCAGCTGGCTCCAAGGCCTCGAAGGTGAATGCGACTCGTCCCATCTGTCCATTCTGCACAAAGCCTTTTCGGAACGGCAGCGCGGCGGCGGCGATCCGGACATGTACGCCGCCGATACCGCGCCAAGCCTCGAAGGCGCCGAAACCGACTACGGTATCCGAATGATTTCCTGCCGCAAAGCCGACAACGATACGATCTACCTGCGAGTTTCCAACATCGTGTTGCCCTGCCACGGCTTCATCCCCACCGGCGGCCTCAAAGGCAACGCCGAGGGCTATACGATTCATTCGCACGTACCGATCGACGACACCCGCAGCATGCGTTACAACATTCACTTCCGGAGAAGCCGACCGATCCACGCCGAAGAGCGGCAGCACGAGCGCGAGATCGAGGCGAATTTTACAAAAGTGCGCAACCTGCAAAACAACTATCTCCAAAATCGCGAAGAGCAGCGAAGCGAGACCTTCACGGGGATGGGCAGAACCTTCCTGGTCCACGATTCCTGCGCCACCGAAAGCATGGGACCGATCTACGACCGCTCCCAGGAACATCTCGGCGCGAGCGACGGGACCGTAATCGCAGTTCGGCGCTTCTTGCTGAAGTGCGTTCGGGGCGCGATGGCCGGCAACGAGCCGCCGCATGTTATTCACAATGCCGAACAGAACGACCTGCGCCACCTGGCGTGCATCGTCGCCAAGATCCCCTCAACTAAAAAGCCGGAACAGTTTGTCTCCGAACAGTTGATTAAAGAGAAATACTGGGAGACAGCGAGCAAGTAGGTTTTGTGCCGACGTCAAACATTCTGCGCGCTCCACGATTGCGAATCGTCCGGCTCTGTCATCGCAAACGAACAGAAGAGATTTCTCGGCTTCGCTGCAAAATTCCACCGAATAGAAGACAAGCCGAAATAAAACCCCGGAGGGCCCATGAAAGTCGTCGATGCGATCGCCGAAATCCTCAAGCGTGAGGGAGTTGAATTTCTTTCCTGCTATCCGACCAACACAATGATCGAGGCCTCGGCCTCGGCGGGCATCCGCCCGATCGTCTGCCGTCAGGAACGCGTCGGCGTCGGCATCGCCGACGGTTTCACCCGCGTCACCAACGGCAAGCGCATCGGCGTCTTTAGTATGCAGGCCGGTCCCGGCGCGGAGAACGCCTACTCCGGCATTACCACGGCCTATTCCGACTCCGTGCCGATTCTGCTATTGCCGGTCGGCCACGCGCGCAATACCTCGCAGGTTTTTCATTTTTTCCGCTCTACACAAGCCTACAGGCCTGTCACCAAGTGGACCGAGGAGATTACGCTAGCCGATCAGGTGCCTGAAATCATGCGGCGCGCGTTTAGTTATCTAAAAATGGGACGCCTGGGGCCAGTGCTGGTGGAAATACCGAATGACGCCGCGATAGAAGATTTCCCCTTATCCACGATCAACTACACGCCTGTCAAAAAAACCGTCAGCGGCGCCAACACACGCGATATCGAAGCGGCGGCAAAAGTCTTGGCTCAAGCCAAGGCGCCGGTCATCGTCGCCGGCCAGGGCGTGCTTTACGCCGAAGCGTCGGACGAATTGGTCGAGCTCGCCGAGCTGCTCGGCGCACCGGTGACCACGCCGCTCGAAGGCAAGAGCGCCTTCCCCGAGGATCACCCGCTCGCGCTTGGCACCGGTGCGGGCGTGATGCCTCGGCCGGTGCATACCTTCTTGCAGAAGGCTGACGTCGTCTTTGCCGTGGGCGCCAGCTTGACCAAACACAACATCGTCGCCGCGCCGATCCCTGCCGGCAAGACGATCATCCATGCCAGCAACGACGAGCGAGACATCAACAAACACTACGCCGCGGATTATCCGATCCTCGGCGACGCCAAACCGGTGTTGCGCCAGTTCATCGAAGCCGTCAAAGACGCCCTCGGCAACCGAAAGTGTGACGCGGCCGGGCTTGCGGCAGAGATCAAGAATGGCAGGGAAACTTGGCTAGCCGAGTGGCTGCCCAAGCTGACATCCGAGGAAAAGCCGCTCAATCCCTATCGCGTCATGTGGGAGTTCATGAACCTATTCGATCGCAAAGATATGATCGTCACCCACGACGCCGGCAGCCCGCGCAACCAGCTTGTCCCCTTCTACCGAGCGCCGACGCCGCGGAGCTATCTGGGCTGGGGAAAGTCCCATGCCCTCGGCACCGGACTTGGCCTGATCATGGGCGCCAAGCTCGCCGCCCCAGAAAAGTTCTGCGTCAACTTCATGGGCGACGCCGCCTTCGGCATGACGGGTCTGGATTTCGAAACTGCGGTGCGCAACAACATCCCGACCCTAACCATCGTTTTGAACAATAATTTCATGGCCGCCGAAACCCACAGCATGCAGGCGTCGCACGAGCGTTACGGCACCATGAACATCCTCGGCAACTATGCCGACTTGGCAAAATCCCTCGGCGGCTGGTCCGAGCGCGTCAAGGAGCCGGGCCAAATCGTCCCGGCGCTCCAGCGCGCGCGCAAAGTCACCGAAGACGGCAAAGCCGCGCTGTTGGAATTCGTGACCAGCCGGGAGATTAATTACTCGCGCATACGCGATTGAAATTCTCCGCGCGCCAGCCCGAGTTGTTGGCCTTGGTTTGCCGGCCGAATTCCAACCCTGAGGCTTTGCGATCCGCGCTTAATCGCTGCGCCGACAATGCAAATCTTTGAGATTGTCTGCGCAAACCGCCGCTCCAAATAGTTGAAGATTCGGCCCAAAACAATGGACTGAGCGACATTGAATTAGACTTTTTGAATTGTTAGTCGTCAGAGCATGAGACGACCAATCGTGCTGTCGCTGCTCATGGTGCTGCTGGCGTTTGGCGCAGCGGGCAATCCCGGAGCGCAGCTGCAAGCGATGATCAACCCCGCCGGAGTCGAAGACGTCGCAGTGGAAGAGCGCGACGCGAATGTCTATCCGGCCGCCGAACTCAAGCGATCCCGAGCGCGCCGAGGCGCGGAGGCGTTCGGGCTCGCTGCTTCACCCCGCACGGACACGCACGCAGTGCGTTTCTCACTCTTCCGCAATCACTCACACCCCTCCTCGATCTATCCCCAACCATTGTTTCAGGTCTTTCAAATCTAACCGTCCCCTTCCTGAGAACAGTTTGCGACGTGCTACGCCCGGCCCCACGGGTAGGCGCGGATTTGGGAATGGGAGGTTTCAGAAATTATGGATTCGGAACGGCTGATTCTTTGGATTGCTTTTAATGTTTTTGTCCTCGGCATGCTCGCCATCGACCTCGGAGTTTTTCACCGCAAGGCGCATTCGGTCTCGATCAAAGAAGCGACGACCTGGAGCATCATCTGGATCTCGTTGGCGATGGTTTTCAATCTCGGCATCTACTTCGCCTGGGGTCAGGAGAAGGCGCTGGAGTTTCTTACCGGCTACGTCATCGAAAAATCCTTGAGCGTCGACAATCTCTTCGTCTTCCTGATGATCTTTCAATACTTCAATACGCCCGGCGAATATCAACATCGCGTGCTTTTCTGGGGCATTCTCGGCGCGCTCGTCTTGCGCGCGATCTTTATCGCTACCGGCACCGCACTGATCAGCAATTTCCACTGGATCATATACGTGTTTGGAGCCTTTTTAGTTTTCACCGGAATCAAAATGTTTCTTCAAGGCGATGAAAAATTGGAGCCGGGAAAAAATTTCGTGGTCCGTCTGTTCGAACGCTGGGTGCCGATCAGCAAAGACTATCATGGCCAGCGTTTTTTCGTCCGCCAAACCGGCAAGACCCAAGCCACGCTCCTGACAGTCGTCCTGATCGTTATCGAAACCACCGACGTCATCTTCGCCGTGGACTCGATACCGGCCATTTTTGCGATCACCCAGGATTCGTTTATTGTCTACACCTCGAACGTATTCGCGATTCTCGGCCTGCGCGCGCTCTATTTCATGCTCGCCGGGATCTTGGAGATGTTTATTTATCTCAAAGTCGGACTTTCCGCGGTCCTCTGTTTCGTCGGCGTCAAGATGTTGCTGGTGGATCTCTACAAAATTCCGATCGGCGCGTCGTTGACGGTCATCGCCGGCGTGTTGGCGTTAACGGTAATCGCGTCTTTAGCGGCCCAACGGGATTGGCGTACAAGCGTCCGAGCCTCTTTAGATTCGCTTGTGCCGCCCATGCCAACCGCATGGGCCGCAAGCCGGAGCGGAGTTTACACCGGCGCGATCCTTGTGGTTTCGCTAATCGCTTTGATTCTGGCCAAATGGCATGCCGTCTCCACCGGCCCTGCGAGTAACGAAGCCATCGCCGTGATCCGTGTCGTGGAGACGGTATTGGAACAGGCGCGCTATCGACCGGGGAGCGCCGAAAACGTGAATGCCCTCGCCAAGCTTAGAAAGGCGTGGGGTCATTATGGTCAAAAGGAATATCGGTTTGCGATTCGCGAAGCGCAGGAAGCCGATCAAATGCTTCGCGCGCAGGCGCGCTAGACTGGCGGTAGGCCCTCAAAATCGACGAGAAACGCCAAGGCAATCGACGCCGCAGCAAAATCTGCGCTTATGCGACCACTCCGTTCGCCTTGAGCGCTGCTTGGTAGCGTTTGGCAATTTCCGGGTCTTCGTTTTCGTAGGTGATCATCCAGCCGCCTTCGTCGACGCTGCGAAACACGTCGTCGTCGGTCTTTTGATGCGAGACTTTAAAGCCGAGCGGGTGAATGCGGCTGCCGTAGCGCACCGCTAAGTGGCGCGCCGGTTCCTTGCCGGTGTTGAAGTGCTGGTGGAACCAATCTCCCGGCGGGCAATAAATGCTCGCTTCTCCCCACTTGATGTCGATGACCTTGTCTTCATGTCCGTCCGTGTACGGATGCATGCCCCACTGTTTATGCCATAAAAGCACGTAACCCACCGATTGGGTGCCGACGATGATCGCGCCCGGCCCGTGATGGTGCGCTTTGTGATACTTGCCCACCGGCCATTCGCCGAGGTGACCGACCAAAGCGTTGCCCGCCATCTCGAACTGCGCCAGGCGCAAACCTGCGCCTTTGACTTCGAGGCTCTCCAGCGTCGCCGATTTAATATCGGGGATGAAATTGGTCTCCCAGATGTTAATCAGGCCGCTGACGTAGCGTTTCTTGCCGACTTCGAAATAGTCGTCTTCGCCGTAGTAACGGTCTTTGAAGCTGTACGGGCAATTGAAGACGAAATTATCGTCGCGATAAATATCGAAGGCGAGCGGCGCGTTGGTCACCGCCAAAAACCGGACCGGCTCCCGCGAGCCGTTAACCAGACGATGGGTGGTGTTCATCGGTGGCGCAAACAGACTCCACTTGTTCCACTCGAACATTTTCTTGTTGCCGTGGTCGTCCCACAACTCCGTGGCGCCCTGGCCGTTGAGGATGCAAATCACTTCTTCGTAGAGATGCCGTTCCGGCTTGAGCGCATCGCCCGGCGGAATCTCGCCGATGTAGCCGCCGGTGATGCCTTGCATGCCGTGCAGATGAATGAATGCCGATTTGCCGCCGGTCCGCGCATCCGGCTTAACTTCAAGCGCTCGCAAGTCCGCCATGCCGTGGCCGGTGTGAATGGGCAAGCCCTGGCTCTGCATCCAGCGCACGTAACCAGTTTTTTGATTGAGTGGCGCAATATCCATGATCGGCTCCTTTGTTGTCGAATCACCAGTGCCAGAACTCGGGGTTGTGTTTAAAAATTCTCTTGGGAACTTTGGCATAGACCAGATTGACGATATCGACGGCTTCACCGATGCCGAGATCGACGGCCAAGCTACACAACGCGTATGCATCCGCGGCGCGCATTCCCTTCTCCACTTGTAGGAATTCGACAGCCTCTTGCAGCGCAATGCGCGTCGCTTCGCTTAAATCCGTGCTTAAACCGGTGGTGAGATAATCCGTCGAGGTTTCGACCCGCGGCTGCTTAAGCGGCTTACCCTTGTGCACGATGAACTGAAGCGTCGGCTTGAGCGAAATTTCGATCGCGCCGCCGTCGACTTCACCGTCGCCCTGAACTGCATGACCATCGCCGGTAAAAAACTGCCCCCCTTTGTTGAAGACCGGCAAAAACAGCGACGAACCGATACCGCAAAATTTAAGATCGATATTGCCGCCCCAGGCCCCCGGCGGCGTGGATGAAACCATGCCCAGGCTGGTCGGCGGCGAAACTGCCATGATGCCCATGAACGGATTGAGCGGAATCTCCACATCGCTGGAGAACAGGGCGACTCGTCGTTCCAAATCGACGCGAATCAATTTCGCGCTCGGCTCCTTGAGCAGCTTCGGCAGTACCCCCTTGCCGGGACCGGTGTTGTTGACACCGTAGGGCACGCGAAACTTGATGTCGAGCACGCGAACTTCCAAGGTGTCGCCGGGCTCGGCGCCATTGACGTAAATGGGGCCGGTGAGAATATGCACGCTCGCGCCCTTGGGCCGTTTCACTTCGCTATAAACCGTCTTGGCGTCGGCCAAAACTTCACTGTTTGAGATGCCGTAGCCGGCGAAAAATTTTTCCGGATCTTTCGCCGTGGTCAGGCCTTGATGGGACAGCGCCTCGATTTCGACAACTTGTCCAGACTCAATCGTCAACGCCGGCGGCAGATTGGCCGCGATGTAGCCCCATAGAACCGTCTCGGGCGTGGAATGCAAAGTCGCGTCGGCATGAATAGGATCGACGAGTCGTTGCGCTTCTGCATCCGGCGGATTTTCAGACATAGTCGGACCTCGATTTTCAAAACCCTATCCGATGCTCCGCGAGCCTGTCAACGCCGGGCGCGCTGGTGGTTTCGGGACAACAGCGATGTGCGGCGCCGATATAAAAAGCAGCGGAACAAGGATTGCTTCCGCTGCTCTTGCTTATCGAAATTAAATCAATCGATGTGGGATCAGTCGCGAATCGCCAGCGCTCCGCCGTCCACAGGCAAATCGACGGCATAAATGAAATCCGATTCGTCCGAGGCAAGAAACACCGCTGCTTTGGCGATATCCATCGGCACACCGCGCCGGCCGGCGAGATTTTTGACGAAGCGATTCTCAGGCACGTCCTGCTGTCCCACCGGCGATCCGATGCGGTTGGGCGAGATCGAGTTGACCCGAATCCCTTCCGGAGCCAGCTGCACCGCGATCGAGCGAGTGAGATTCAGCACGCCCGCCTTCGCCGTGGTGTACGCGGTGGCCTCCTTGCGCCCCCAGTGACCGGACGTCGACGCGATATTGATGATCTTCCCTTTGCGTTTCTGGTCGATCATCGCTTTAGCCGCAGCCCGAGTGCAGTACCAAACGCTGCGCAGACACACGTTCATGACTCGATCCCATTCCTCTTCAGTGATGTCGAAAAGCGTCTTGTGATCAGTCCAGGCGGCGTTGTTCACCAAGATATCCACGCCGCCGAACTGTTTCACCACGGTTTGGACCATGCTGTCGACGGATGACGGCGATGAGGCGTCGCAGACCACGGCGATCGCTTTGCCGGGATTTTGCCCGTTGATCTCGGCCGCGACCCGGCTGCCGCGAGCTTCATCCAAGTCTACCACCGCAACCTTCGCGCCTTCTTGAACATAGAGTTTACAAATATCTTCGCCGATGTTTCGGCCCGCACCTGTCACGATGGCGACTTGATCCTTCAATCTCATAGAATCCTCCAAGCGTTTATCTTCGGTCAATAGCAAATGCCCCGAGAAACTTCCAGCCGAGTGGGTGATCGCCGCGAAAAGACTCGCTAGCTGGGCCAGGTAATGCAGGAATCCGGGGGCTCGCCGCCGGACTCGTCAAGCCGAACCCGAAATGCGGTTACCTCACAGGCTGACCTTTTCTGTGTAGAGATCTTTCAGGAATTGGCTGTTTTTGAGCTCGTCGAAAAATTTAGGCTCGATGATATCCGCAGGCTTCAAATTTTTCATGCGCTGGTCAACCGCTGCGCCGACATCCACGAAGGCTTGAATGGCTTCGTCGTTCAATTCCGGCAGCGGTCGAAGCTGGGCCGAGAATGCCTCATACATCGCGTCGACCCCGATTTCCTGGTTACCGGGGAAATATTTCTTGAGAATTTCCACACTCTCGCTTCGTTTGGATACAAAATACTGGATTGCAGCGGCATAACCCCTCATAAAACGCCGCACCGTGTCCTCTTCCCTTCTAGCGAAGGAGCGCGTTGTTATCAGTAAATCGGTCAATATCGGAACGGCTTTCATTTCTATGACCTTGATGCCGAGCTTTTGCGCTTCGGCGGCAACATCCTGATTCAACGGCACGCCCTGAACCAGGTTCTTCGTCAACGCCAACGCTCGAGCCGGCGTAAAACCCGCAGCCACCATTTCGACATCTTTGGATGGATCCAATCCGGCGCGTCTGAGCATGACCCTGGCAACTAGATCCGAGCGGGCGCCGAGCGCCGACACGCCGACCTTTTTGCCCTTGAGATCCTTCAATGAATTGATCGCCGCCCCCACACCCATGCCGTATTGATCGAATCTCACATGGGAGCCGATCAAGGCGATATCGCCGCCGAGCGCCACCGGTTGCAGGACCGCGAGCGGGTTGCCGAAGCCGATCAGCAGGTCGACACCGATCAGCGATTGCACCCCGGCGGAAAGTGTATCGCGAATCGGCAACTCTTCGATATCGACGCCGTTCTTCTTGAACAGGCCGGCATCGACTCCGATATACGCGACGGCCGTCCCGATCTCCCAGCCGGCGTAGGCAAGCCGCAGCTTGCGAGGACTCTCAGCCGCACCGGCCGACACCGCCACAAAGACCAGCGCAACCAGGGCGCAGCCGAACCGGACAACCCGAAGTGGACGGCAAGTCGATAATTTAGTCATACACAGCATCATAGCCCACAATGATTTTGACGCAAAGGCCCTTGATAGTGCATCGAAGAGCTTCACAAACCAGGACTTAGCGTGAAAAAAACAATCACGGAAATTACCTTAGGCTCAATTGACACTTTAACTCGATATTGGGCCAAATCGCCAGTAGCCGTCGTTATCCACTAGCCCACAGGTCAATATAAATCATAACCTCGATTCAGGATTGAAAAGTCTTGCAACCAAAAGACGTCGAACTCCACCTCGGTCCGGACGACACCGCGTCGAATCGGAGATTAAGGTTGAGTCAATTCAACTAATCTGCGGATTTCCCGACAACAAAATTCCTGAGGTCCGGAAAAGCCTCGATAAGCGCGCGCGGCGCTTGAAATCTGCGTTCGGGAACGAGCGCGCCTTGGAGCATCAAGGCGTTCGCCACCGCCTGGCCGCGCGCATGATTGTTGAATAGCACATAGAATTCGGCGGTTGGGGATTTGCTGGCGAGCTCTTTCAACCGGCCGGCCAGCCGGCGGATATTTTCAGCTTGATAAAAATAATCGTATCGTTCCCAGGCGTCCCGATGCGTCCACCATTTTTGTTGATTGCGCCCGTGTAAACGAAGATATGCGATATCGCCTTGCACACTTAAGTCCTGTTTCACCGATGTCGGAAATTTCGGTTCGTCGATGAACGCCCAGGCGGCTCTGGCGCGAGTGAGAACGTCTTTGGTTTTATCCGGATGGTCGCTCCAGCTTCGATGGCGCAATTCACCACCCGTTGGCACAGGTCGAAGCGAGCGAGCGTCGCCTCCAAGCGCTCCAAATTCGCCGGGTTGAAGATAAAACTCGCCGGATATTGGAACAGCAGCGGCCCCAGTCGGCTGGCTGCCCTCGATAAAGCGCGCCACATCCGATCGGTCGACGCCTTTCCATTTCTCGCGTGATTCACCGTCACCGAGTCGGGCCGGATGGGGTAAACTTTTGCCAAACTTTTACGGCAAAAAGAAAATCCACCGGGGTTCTTTCCAACCACCGCCGCGCCATGGCCACGTTTGAAGGTCGATAAAACGTCGAGTTGATCTCCACTAAATTAAAAAACGCCGCGTAGTGCTCCAACTCGTCAGCACGCTTTTTTCCACCCGTCGGGTAAAACACGCCATTCCAGCCGTGCGGCGAATCGCCGGGGTAAGAGTAGCCGCAGGTTCCGACAAAGAAGGGAGTCGATGTCGCGGCTGGTTTAACGCTCACAAAAGAAATTTATCTCGGTTTCCCCGCAATACAAACAGCCTGTCAATATCGGATTCTTGATTTGCAACAATGGGAAATTTCCTCTAGGATTAATTCACTTTTCACGCCGGTTAGAATTTCCATTATACCTTGGGAGGGGCAGTTTCATGGCAACGATGATTACCAACGACTGCATCAATTGCGGCGCGTGCGAGCCGGAGTGCCCGAACAACGCAATTAGCCAGGGAGATCCGGTTTACGTTATCGATCCGAAGCTGTGCACGGAATGCGTGGGCTTTCACGACTACGAAGCCTGCGCCGCGGTCTGCCCAGTCGATGTCTGCGTCACTGATCCAAATAACGTCGAGACCGAGGCGGCGCTGATCGCCCGCGCCCGCGAGCTTCATCCGGAAGTCAATATTCCGGAAAATTTCGAATCGCGCTTTCGCAAGGGCCAGGGCAAAGCCCCAGCTGCTGCCCCCGCGGCGGCAGGAACAGCCCCGCAAGCTCCGGCAGTGACAACCCCAGGCGCAGAGCCGAGCGCTGCCGCTCCGATCGGCACGTTTGCCGAGACCCATGTCAATTACCAGCAGCTCCCGGAAATCGATTCCTGGGACATTCCGTTGCGGTGCTTCAAGTGCAATGAGGTGCATACCGAGAACGTCAAAAATTTTACCATCGGCAATGTTATTTTCTGTCCCCATTGCAACAAGTCGATGGTTGTGCGCGACAACCTCAACTATCACATTCGCACGCTGCTCAAAGACGCCTACGCTAAGTGGGAGAAAGATCAAGCCGAGTTTAGCGCCCGGCGCGATCGCGACCGCGCCGAATTTCTCGAACGGCGCGCCGAAGAAGCGGAAGCTTTTGAGACCCACCAGAAGCGCGAACTGGAGAGAATTCACCACCAACTCGGCGCCATCGGCGACGATTACGACGCCGCGGGTAAACCCTTCAAGAAGGGCTCGCGCTTCGCCTGGGGCTGATCTTTTCATCCGATGCTCTATTCCTGGCTTCATCTCATTGCCTTGATCGTTTACCTTGGCGCGGTCGTGGGCTTTTGGCTGATGCTGCTGCCGTCCGTGGCGGCGATGGAAAAGCACGAGGATCAAGCACAGCTGCTTGCCCGTGGCCTCAAGTTTTACAATCCGCTGCAAATTGGCGCCCTCGGGGTGATCCTCTTTACCGGCGCGTTCCAATTAACCGAGATCAAGGCCGCTTACCGGGAAATGTTCGTCAGACAGTTCGCCTACCATCTTGGCGTAAAGCTCGCCTTTGCCTTTGTGCTGGTAATTTTTAGTGTCTATCAGGCTTTGGGCATCGGGCACCGTTTCGTGCGCCGCTACGAGGGTGGGGAGCCTATCACCGCGGATCAGTTGAGTTCGATCATTCACCGCCTGAAAAGCGTCAACTGGGGCATCCTCATCCTTGCCGCCATTACGCTTTGGTTGGGCATCCGCATGCATGCCTAGTCTTGTGCCTACGGCTCCGCCCTACCGCGAACCAAACTTATAGAGTCAATCCAGGTCGATTGCGCTTCAAAATTGATTTCCCGCTGGCGAATGACTGCCTTCTGGTGATATGTAGCGAGGCAAGTCGCACAAGAACGGGAAAGGAAACTGCAATGGCGGATCGTCGGTTACGGATCATTTATCGCTCAAATTCTCACGCGCCGCTGTGGCTGGTGGCCGACAAATCGGGCTCTTGGCAAAAAAACGGCCTCGATGTCGACACTTCGCCGCAACCGGTTCGCGAAAAGGCAGTCGAGTCGCTAAAGAATGGCCACGTCGACCTGATCTCAGGAAATCATCATAATCTTTACGTGCGCAATGCAATGAACGCTGAAGACTTCGTCCACCTCGCACAAGCGACCAATAACTGGACCGAAAATAAGCTCGTCATGACACCGGGCATTGGCTCGTTACAAGAACTGCGCGGAAAAAACATTGTCGCTGACAAACTAACTTCTCACGCCGGGCTCAATATCTGGCTGTTTCTCAAACAAGAAGGTCTCGACGCCGACCGCGGTGACGTCGAGCTAATCGAGTTGCGCGGCTCGTCGGAAGAGCGCTGGAAGCGCGTCGTGGACGGTGAATTCGCCGCTACTTTCGTCACCATTCCGCACGATAGCCGTGCCGCCAAAGCCGGCGCTAAGGTGATCGCCGTGCGCGCCATACCCATGATTCGCGGTGTGACCCTGACGACAACCATGACGTTCGTGCGAAATCATCAAGAGGAAATTCGCCTGCTCACCAAGGGCTTCGTCGACGCGATCCACTTTTTTCGCACCCGCAGACAACCGACTCTGGAGATTTTAAAGGAGCACGCCGCGCCGATATTGAAACTTCAGTCCGATAAAGAGGTGGAAACGCTTTACGACGAGTGGGCGCAGTCGCTCGAACGCAAGCCGTACCCGTCGCTGCCGGCGATTTCAAATGTCTTTCAGCTCGCGCTCAGGCGTAACCCGGAAATCGCCGGCTATAACCCTCTCGGATTATGGGATACCCATTTCGTCCGCGAATTGGACGATAGCGGTTATATCGACCGGCTCTATCAATAAAAAAAGGCGGAGCTCGCTGCTCCGCCTTTTTTTCTCCTCTTACCCGATAACGGCGGCTTCTACCGCTGGCTGAGCCGATTCGTCGACTGCTCCTGAGATTGCTGAGCCGGGCGCGGCGCAGGTTGCACAGCAGGCACCGCCGCCACCGTCGGCTCGGACGTAATCCCGTCACGATAAACTAAGATCTCAACGCGGCGGTTCTTCGCGCGACCTTGCGGAGTGCTATTATCATTCACCGGTGAGCTCTCTCCATAGGAGACCGGAACCACGCGCATCGGATCTAACTTCTTCTGGGTGATTAAATAGCGGCTGACCGCATCGGCTCTTTTCTTGCCCAGTTCATAATTATATTCGTCGTTACCGATGTTGTCCGTATGTCCCGCGACCACAAACATTGCGCCATCCCCTGCGTCGCCTTTAAGATCGCTCAGAAAGCCGTCGATCTCACGCTGCGCCGAGGCCGGTAAGGCCGCTGAATTGAACGCGAAGTTGGCTCCGTCCTTCATGTCGATCACGATCTTGCGCTCCAGCCGAAGATTAGCGATGGCGCTCAGGGCGCGTTGCGCTTTGGCATCGACCTCGCCCAATCGCCCTTCGAACTGACCCAGTTTGCCCTCGACGCCGCTCATGCGGCCGCTCAGGCTCCCGATCTGACCTTCGGCCTTATCGATGCGGCCCTCGGTTTGGGTGACCCGCCCTGATACCGGGTCCACCTGCTCCTTGACCCAGTTACGCGTCGCAAGACATCCCTGCGAGACCAATAACGCCCCGACCACGCCCGCGCCAATAAAATAATTGGCCCCGTAAGAACCAATGCCTTTCATAAATTCCTCCTTAATTGCAACACTAATAATTTTCATGACTGTAAAAATTGCGACAACTTTAGTTTCTAAATCTTGCCCGGCCGGAGTGCGCGCCGCTTTCAATCGGTAAACAGACGATGAATTCCGCAGCCTCTCCAGGACGGCTCTTAAAATAGACATCACCTCCGGCATTATCTAGATATTTGCGTACCTGAGTTAATCCCTCGCCGCTCTTATCGCGCGCGCCCTCCAATCGCGACGCAGGCTCAAACAACGATTTCAATCGATCGGCTACTCGGTTCGACTCCATCCCCTTTACGACCACTTCCAAGTCGCCGTCTTCGCGCCGCACGGTAAGTCGGACCGCTTCATTCCTGGTCGCCGACGCGGCATGGTCGACCAGGGTATGCAAGACCCTTTTGAACATGGCCGGAACCAGCGTTGCGTTGCGCGGCGCATTGGGCGTGTAAATCACTTCGACGTTGACACCTCTCTCGCGGGCGGCGCTTCGGCAAGAGGCCACCGACTGGGAGATGGCGCTGGTAATATCGACAACCGCTTCGTCGACAATGTTTTCGAATGGGCTGGAATCTTCATCGGCGCAATTGGGCAGTCCGGACAGCGCATTCATGCTATCGGTGATTTGCTGGACGCTCGATTCGACACTCTGGACATGCTTTGCACATTCGCTCTGCAGCGGCCCCTCGAGCTTGTGGTGGATCAGCGCGACGTTGCCGACAACAACCTGGAGGGCATTTTTCACATCGTGAGATGTTGTAAGGAGCTCGTGCTGGTGCTGCTTTCTCGCGGCCAATTCATGCACGACCCAACTCAATTCACCGGCCAAGGATTGAAGCAAAAACAGTTCATGAGGCGAATAACCCTTAGGCCGGCCATGGCCGAGCATCAAAAACCCAAAAGAGCGACCCGCTGGCGGTGTGAGCGGCGCCACTACGGCGCTACGGTAGCCGAACCCAGCGCTTACATCGTTATGCCATGTCACCGGTGCTGACGATTTGGCTACGAGATCCATACAGCGACGTGAGAAATTCTCCGGCAATTGGCAAACAGCGGCCTCAGGCTGGCCGACCTCCAGGAGTTGCTCGTTGGGCGCCGCAAGCGCGCCGTAGCAAAAATCGACGGCGAAAAATCGCCGCAAACGCGCCAGAAAGTGAGTGAATAGGACTTTTTCATCAACGAACTGCTGATTCCAAATAAACGCGCGAATTAGATTGGCTCTTTCCCATAGGCCGACGAATGATTCCCAGCTTCCCGACGGTTCTCTGATTCCCTTGAAAGCCGACATATTCCGTTTGCGACCCTTGCTCGCCTGTACGCCGCAGCGACACAACTGGGGGCGATATTACACAGGTTGGGAGTAACCAAATTTCATACCATGGCGATACTCTAAAAATCTCCTTAAATTCCTGAAGCTTAAATATAAAGCGGCTAAGTCTGACGGCGTCACTGAAGCCAATTCCCTACACACATGAAGGATTCCCAAGGGAAATATCCACTTGATCCTCAGCCGAACCGTAACCGATTAGTCGCTATCGTTCGAGACCTTGTTGTCTCAAACGTTCATTCTCGCGCCGCAAGCGCTCGATCTCGCGTTGATTTTGCTCGCTTTGCATAGCCTGATCCTGCTGCCGCATTTCCTGACCCATTAAATGATCGCCGATCAACGCCCCGGCAAGCAGGCCGACCGGTCCACCGATCAAAGCACCGGCGGCGGCATGCCCTACCATGCTGCCAATGATCGCGCCGGATCCGGCACCGAGGCCAGCACCGATTAGACCACCCTGCTCGCGCGTGGTAATCGGCGCGGAACAGCCAGCAACCATCACGACTAAACCGAGCATCAACGTACCGACTAAAACTCTGCTTACCATACCGAGACCTCCTCTAATTTTATTCATCATTTTCAGTAGCTTATAGCATCGTGGCCAAGCCGTCTCCGCTCTCTATCAACAGAGTGATTAGCTGGTTTCGCGCGAACGGTTTGCGCAAGACCCTAGCGCCAAACTCAGCGATTTCACGTTGCAAGACAGCATTGAACTGATCAACGGCACCGCTCATGTAGAGCATTTTGACGCGTGGGTTAAGCACACGAATCAAGCGCATCATCCCGACACCGTCCAACTTCGGCATCTGGATATCGGTTAGAACCCAATCCGCCGGCGAACGCAGGTAACTCATGTATCCATCAATGCCGTCACAAGCCGTGCAGACTTCAAAGCCGGCCGCTCGCAAGGTGAGAGCGACAACTTGGGCCAAAGCCTCATTATCGTCGACAACTAAAACAGTCTTCAGCTTGACGGACATGGATTAAGCTCTTTTACCGGTAGCTGTGACGAGCAATCTGTATTCCATAGGCGTTGAATTAGGATTTTAATGTTAAGTATCTTAATATATTAAATAAATATTATTTTGAAATAGATCAACTGAAGGGTTCTTCCTACACGATGAAGTGTCGACTCTGGCGAGGGGCTTTCCGGATGCTAACAAACGATGAACTTCTGCCAATGCTGCGCGATTTGTTCGTTTTCCTAACTTATTCGATGCCTAACTGCCGGGTTGAGCCGCTCAGTTCATGCGCCAAAGCCTCTTGCGCTTCCCTAAGTGTCTCGCTGACCTCTTGTTATGCGATTGCGCGCGGACGTGGGCTCACGCAGTTCGTCGTGCGCGAGCTCACAAGGTTAAGGCGGTTGCACTGAGGTATGCGCTGGCAAATAATCTGATGCGGGCGGTGACGCTCGCCCAAACGGCGCGGACACCGTCTGCATTGCGGGGCAGAGCTCTACAGCGCCATTGAAGACGCCGCCCGGAGCGCCTATTGGCACTGTACCATGCCGTCAGGTAGCACGGCGCGAGAACCGGGGGGGGGCCGGCAGGGTAATGACCGGCAAATCCACCTCGCTTGGCACGTCGGATAAATTTGCGAAGCAGCGCACGCCGGCAATTTCTTGGTATTTCGGATTGACCAGATAGAGCTTGCCCGCGTAGCCGAACTCTCGGAAAAACGATTCGGTCTATCGCTCAACTTGTTTTGTTCCGTGGAGGCACTGATCAAAGCCATCGAACAAGGGTGAAACAGCTTCTTGGGTCCAACCTTTTTTCCACATTTGCTCATCTTCTTGTGGGCTACCGATGCCTGCGGCGACTGCTCTTAGATTTTCTTTACAAGCACACGCCCGGCAGCCCGCTGAAGTGACCAGTCCTATCTTACAATGGCTTCAGAGGGAAATTTCTCTTGCGGCTGCGTCAGCGGACAGCGAGCAAGATCTTAACGCTTTCCATCCTTTTGTGTCAGCCAGGCAACGGGAACGAAGTCTTTCAAGTCGAGACGTTCGAAGACATCCATGGGAACCCTGTGCCTGGGCGTAAAACTACTCAGAAGAGGTTTCGCCGTGGCGTCGATCCCCATCTTCGCCGTCACTCCATCCTTCAAGTCGGAGGGATCGAGATCCGAGCCGCCGACCATGCTGACGATCATGACATCGCGATCCGCCTGGCAGCGGGTGCCCACTGCCCACTGCACCCGCTGGTCGTTGAAGATATCGATATCGTGATCCACCACGATCACGTGTTTCATGTACATATCGGCGCCGAGGACGGCAAGGATAGCGTTCTTTCCCTGCCCCTCGGTCTTTTTCTCGATCGACACATAGACAGTAAAGGGCGCGGGGATTCGCACCCCCTTCACAGACGGAACCATGGCCTTTACCGCACGGAAGAGATTGGCTTCCATGGGAATGGTGGACAGCAGCAAGTGATCCAGGTGGCCGACGGCAATATCGTGCAAGAAGGCATCTTTCCGATGGGTGACGGCCTTGACGTGGAAAACCTCGCGCTTGCGGCTGCCCAGCGAATAGCCCGTAAACTCCCCGAACGGCCCTTCGTCCACTCTTTCAAAGGGGAGGATTTCGCCTTCGAGAATCATCTCCGCTCCAGCGGGAACCTTCAGATCCATGGTCTCCGCGGGAACTACTTCCATCGCCGCACCGGCCAAAGATCCCATTAAGTAAAACTCTTCTTCGTCGATGGAGCCAATATTCAACGCTCCCAGCGACCAGGCAGGGTGCGCCCCCAAGATCACGGCGACCTTGAGCGGCTGCTGCATTTTTTCCGCGTTGGTATAGAATTCCCAGAGGTGCTTGGCCAGCGTCAGGTGGATGGCGGTGCGATTTTTGTCGATAAACATGAGGCGATTAAAGCTGCAGTTAAGGCGGCCACCCAAGGGATCGCTGGCCAGGGTGATGCCGGCAGTCAGATACGGCCCTGCATCATCTTGATGATGGACAATCTGGGGCATGGCGCGCAGGTCCAGCTGCTCTCCCTTCAAAATGACTTCTTTAACAGGCCCGGTATCAACTTCCTTAGGTGGAATGCGACGCTCAATGCGCCGCAGATAGTTCGCCACGGCGTCCCGCGGGTCACTGCCGATGGCCGAGGCCAAGCGCCGGCGCGCGGCGTGGACATTTGTCACGACAGGAAATTTGCTGCCCTTGACGTTTTCAAAGACCATTATGGGAAACCGCCTCTCCTGTTCCAGCTTGACCACCAGAGCCGTGATCTCGAAGCGAGGATCCACCTCCTTGCTGATGGTTAAGACATCCTCAGGGGATTCCTGCCGGACTTTTTCGATGAAGCTGCGCAGATCGTTCACCATGCGATTCACCTCCGATAAAACTTCTCGACGAAATCGAGATGGGTTCGCAGGTCTTGCGGCGCCATAAAATTGGTCGATCCCGACTCGACGATTTTAGAGCTCTCTTCGCCTAAAAACTGGTGACGACAATTGGAATACATTGCCTTTATTTTTTTGTGCCGCAGTTCCTGGCAGAGACGATAAAACTCACCCTTGCACTGAGGATACGTTACCCAGAAGATTTTCGTCACGGTTTCTCCCGGCCTCAGCGACTTACATACAGAACCTGAAAATTTATCTCTAATATTTTTTGCGCCGCGACAATGTGAGTAAACCATAGGATCGCATTTTTATCGCGCCAAGACGCTGAGCATTCCCGAAGCAAAATCCTAAATCCAAAACACCAAATCCGAAACAAACCAAAATACGCAAAGTCGAAAACCAAAAAGATAAAATCCAAAATGAGGGAGTTTCGGACTTTATGTTATTGGGTCATTTGAATTTGTGTCGAAGTTAGGATTTGCAGCTTTGTCTTGGCGTCCTTTGCGACTTTGTGTGCGTTACTTACTTTTTGAGAAAGCTCTTCAGATTTTTCTTTTCGCCGTACAATTGTGGCGCGCTTGCGGACTTCAATGCGAGCACCGTTATGCCACTTTTTTTGAATTGCTTTCATTTTTTTTGGCGGCTGAGTATCGCTTCAACAGCTCGGATTTGAGAATTTTTCCGATTGTTCCTCTCGGCATCTCCTTCAAGATCGTGAGTTTGCGGGGATACTTATAATGCGCCAGGTGTTCCTTGCAGTAAGAAATGATTTCTTCGCTGGCGGCCTCGGCCATCGGCTTCAGAGTAATAAAGGCCGCGATCTCTTCGCCCAGGTCAGCATCGAGAACCCCCACAACGGCGGCCTCGGCGACCGCCGAATGGGAGAGCAAAACTGCCTCCACCTCCTGCGGGAACACGGAATAGCCTCCTCTAAGGATCCTTTCTTGCTTTCGCCCAACGAGTCGAACGAACCGGCCGGGCAACACAGTGCCAAGATCGCCAGAGCTAAACCAGCCGTCCTTGAGGACCTCCCGGGTTTCTTCAGGGTGATCGAGATAGCCATCCATGGCCGCGGGAGACTTAATTAACAATTCGCCCACTTCTCCATCGGTCAGCAATATCCCTTCTTCGTCGACCACTCGTATTTCCACACCTGGAACAAGTTTCCCGGCGGCGCCGGGCAACTCTCGTTGATCGTCGGCAAAATAGGAAATGGAACGAGGGACTTCAGTTGCGCCATAGCCGCACAAGATTTTGACGCCGGTATTCTCGTGCCACTCTCCACAGAGGTCGGCTGAACAGGGCGCGGCTCCTGAAGTCGCGACCCGGAGGCTCGACAGGTCGGCTTTAGAAAACAAAGGCGAACTGAGAAGGCGCCGAAAGATCGTCGCCACACCCGGAAGAATTGTCACACGGTGTTTTTTGATCGCCGCAAAAACACTCTCAGGCGTGAAGTGCTCGATCACTGCCACGGTCCCCCCGAATAGGAGCGGCGCAAGAAGTCCGGCATACATCCCATAGTTGTGGGAGTAGGGGAGAACTCCAAGGACCACATCCTCATCTCCGAGATCCATGATCACTTTGCCCCACAGCCGGGTGCCGAAGAGCACGGCCTCGTGGCTGAAGACGGCGCCTTTAGGTCGGCCGGTGCTTCCAGAAGTGTATACGATGACGGCCGGAGATCTGGCACGTGTAGGTGTAATCCACGAAGAATCCGCCACCGGCACGTCATCGATAACCTTTTTTGGCCGTAAATCGGCGAGCAGCTCCCCAAGCTCTTCTCCTTTAAGATCCGGACTCAGTGGAGCGACCGTGGCGCCGACCTTAAGGACCGCTAAGAAGGCAACAACAAAAGTCCAACGGTTTGGAAGCAGGATAGCGACCCTATCGCCCGGCCCTATCCCTTCGTCAGTAAGATACTGAGCGAATCCCGACGCGTGTCGGTCAAGTTCAGCACAGGTTAGCTTGCCGCCCTCCCATACCAAGGCAACCTTATCACCCGAGCGACGCGCGTTAGTCTCCAGGCAATGGACAAAATTTTCTTCCATTTTTCCATCCCTCCAACGCCGGTGTTATTTGAAAATCAGGGGCTCTTGTCTTCCAAACCGACTATCTGAGCCAAAGCCCTAGTCACGTAAACCTTTGTCATGCGTTTGCGATACCAATAGTCCATGTCGGTGTTGTCCACCGGATGCGAGAGCTTCGCTGCAGCTTCGGCGACAACCTCGATGCGCTCTCGGGTCACTTTCTTCCCTTCCAGCACAGGAGCGACATTCACCATAACAGGGGCTGAAGAGACGGCCGTTAGAACAATTTTCGCCGAACTGCACAGCCCCTCGCCGTTAAATCTCATGGCAGCAGCCACGCCGAGCACCGGAAAGTCAAAAGACCCTCTACGGCGCAGCTTTAAGTAGACATTTCTCTGACCAAAGGCCGCACGGGGAATTATGATTCCCTGGAGGAGTTCGTCGTTTTTCTTGGACAGAAAATGAATGCCATCATTGCGATACAACTGGTCGAACAGGACCCGGCGATCGCCTTCGCGGCCGACCAACACCGCCACGGCGTTCAAGCTGCAAAGGACCGGTGCCGTATCGGATGAGAAAACGGCGAGGCAGATCTTGCTCTTCGGCGCCACGAGACAGATCTGGCCGTCTTTCTTCAGGCAAAAGCCGGCTGCGTTGCGCCAGAAAAAGCTCTGGTCATAATAATTACAGCGGGTGTCGACAAAAACATTGCCACCGATAGTTCCGACATTGCGAAGCTGCGGCGTGGAGACCAAACCGGCGGCTTGAGAAAGAGCCGGGAAGAGCTCATTGACGGCCCGGTTACGGGCCACATGAGTCAGGGTTTCTCCGGCGCCGATCCACATCCCTTCCTTGTCATCGGCACGAATCCCTCTGACCTCGGCTAACGATCTGAGAGAAATCAAATGGCGGGGAGTAAACTGGCCCCGCTTCATTTTGGGATAGACGTCCGTGCCACCCGCCACAGCCATGGCGTCGGTTCCCAGCTCTGAAAGCAGGCGCGCCGCCTTTTCTAACGATTTGGGCCTTACATAATTGAAATCAGGTAGTCTTAACATTTTCTCTGTTCTCTGTCTCTGTCTCTGTCTCTGTCAACTCTTTTGCGGAACGTCGATCCCTTGGCCAGGCTGCCATTTGATGGGCGGAGGAAACTCAAACGACGGAACTGAAACTCTCTTATAGCGACCCTCGATTGCTCTCAAAACTTTGTCAGGCGTGATCGGGATCTCATCGATTCTCATGCCGATCGCATCATAGAGAGCGTTAGCGACAGCCGGAACCACCGGCAGCAGCGGCCCCTGTCCTGCCTCCTTCGCGCCATAGGGACCTTCTGGATCGTTGGTCTCTATCAACATCGTTTCGATCTCCGGGGTCTCGAGTGTTGTCGGGCTTTTATATTCTAGGATGGAAGGAATTTTGTGCAGCCCGCTCTTTCTAAATACCTGCTCTTCCATCAACGCCTCACCCAAAGCCATATAAACGCTGCCCTCCGTCTGGCCTTCGACCAGCAGAGGGTTGAAAGCTCTACCGCAATCGTGCGCGATCCAGATTTTCTCAACCTTGATCTCACCTGTTTCGCTATCGCAGAACAGTTGGACGATCGCGGTTGAGAAAGTATAGGCGGTGGTAGGCCCGACTCCGGACCCTTTGTAAGTGGCAGGATGTCTTGGCGGACGATAACTTCCGGTGGCCCCGAGTGTTCCGTGTTTAGCCTCCGCGCCCTCCACGCAGTCGACAAAGCTTATGGCCCGCTTCGGATAACTCTTGCTGCGAACTAGCCCGTCGATCATCTCCAGATCATCGGCAGGTACTTCAAGGGCCTCACCGGCGGTTTCAAGCAGAATTTTCTTCAGCTTGCCACAGGCCTGTATGGCCGCGTTGCCGGTCATTACGGTGACCCGGCTCGAATAGCTTCCCAAATCCACTGGAGTTAAGTCCGTGTCCGCCGTCACCACCCGGACATCGCTCACACTCACGCCAAACTCTTCGGCCACCGCGTAAACCAGGATAGAATCCGACCCCTGTCCTATGTCGGTGGAACCGCAAAAAACGGTGATGCCCCCACCCCGATCAAGACGGATCTGGACGCCGGAATGGGGCATCTTGTTCCAGTAGATGGGAAGACCGGCGCCGCTGATGTAAGCGCTGGCGGCAAAGCCGATGCCTCTGCCATGAGGGAGCTGGCGAAACTTCTTTTTCCACTCGGCCCGCGTGGCAACTTTTTCAATACATTCTCTTAGTCCGCACGTGCTGATCTTCAGGCCATTCACCGTGACCGTGTTGGCTTGCACCAGCTGCTTGAGTCTGAGATCGATGGGATCCATGCCGAGCTTTTCGGCAATTTTATCCAAATGAATTTCCAGCGCGAACCGGGGTTGTGGCGTTCCATGCCCTCGCTTGGGTCCGCAAGCAGGCTTGTTCGTGAAAACCCGCACGCCTTCGAACTTATAAGCCGGTAGTTTGTATGTTACGGTTTGCAGCGCGCCGGTGTAGTAAACTGATGCCAACCCGTAGCTACTGTAGCCCCCACCGTCCAGGAAAGACCTGAAGTGCATCGCCTGAAGAGTTCCGTCTTTTTTGACTCCTGTCTTGATCCACATCTTAACGGGGTGTCTGCCCCGGTGCACGTAAAAGCATTCTTCCCGCGTCAAGGTGAACTTCACCGGCCTACCGGTGACCATGGCTAGTTTGACCGCGCAGATCTCGTGCGAAAATGGATCGCTCTTGCCACCGAAGCCGCCGCCCACCGGCGTGGCAATCACCCTAATCCGGCTCATAGGCAATTCCAAAACTTTGGCCAGCGCGCGATGCAGATAATGGGGCGTCTGCGTCGAGGACCAGAGGGTAACTTTTCCACCAGGCCCATACTGGCCGATGGCACAGTACTGCTCCATTGGCAGGTGCGTGTTGCCCTGATAAAAGAAGGTATCTTCAAATACCTGCTCCGCCTGCTTGAATCCCTGTTCCACTTCCCCAAACTCAAGGGAGACCGCTTTCTGAATATTGGCGCGCCGGTTCCACGAATGAATCCGTTCGCTACCTTCGGTCGCCGTCAATGCATCTTCAATGGAGAGAATCGGCTTCAGCAGTTCATAGTCCACGTCGATCAATTGCAGAGCCTTCTCCGCAACGCTCTCGCTCGCGGCGGCTATGGCGGCAACAGGGTCTCCCACATGCCTAACTTTTTCCGCGGCCAGCGCTTCTTCGTCCTCCGTCGCCGGCAAAATGCCGAACTTCACGGGGAGGTCGGCGCCCGTGATCACGGCATAAACACCTTCAAGAGAGAGCGCTCGCTCAGTTCTGATGCCGCGAACACGGGCATGCGGATGAGGACTCCGAAGCAACCGTCCATAGCACATCCGCGGTAGCTCAAGATCGTTGGCATAACGCGTCTCGCCGGTGCACTTCCCCATCGCGTCCACCTTTGGGAGCGGCTTCCCGATTACGGAAAAATTCGTCTTGCTCATTGAATCTCCTCACCTTTGGCGACAAGCTCAACGGCCTCGATAATTTTGCTATAGCCAGTGCATCGGCAGAGATTACCGGAGAGCGCCTCGCTAATCTCTTCTCGACTAGGATGGGGATTCCTATCCAAAAGCGCCTTGGCCGTAAGAAGAATACCCGGGATGCAGTAGCCGCATTGGGCTGCCCCTAGATCCGAAAAGGCCTTCTGGAGCGGGTGCGGCTTGTCCCGCTCTTTGAGTCCTTCGACAGTGAGAATTTCCGAGCCTTCGGCCTCCACGCCCAGGACCAGGCAGGAAAGGACAGGCTCGCCGTCGAGAAGCACCGTGCAGGTACCGCACTCGCCAAGCTCGCAGCCGTGCTTGGTCCCTGTTAGCTGGATATCTTCGCGCAATACTTCCAAGAGTGTCTTACTGACCTCGGTTGCGACCTCTTTCGTCTCACCGTTAACTCGCAGACGGAGGATTTGTTTCATAGCTTAAAAAACCTTCTAGCCTTGAGCTCGAATCTCGGCAGGCTTCCCGGTGCAACCACCTCAACCTGGGGACGCAATCCGAGCCGCTCGCGGAGCCTCAGCGCAACCCTCTCGTCGAGAGATTGCGCTAGTTCACCATCCGCTCTCGGCTCGAGGATGAGTTTTAGCTCGCGCATCTCCTCTCTCTCAAAAGTCTCAATGCGGAACTCGTCGATTTCGGCAAACTCCCTCATAACGTTTTCAATAGCGCTGGGGAAAACATTCACCCCGCGAAGGATAATCATGTCATCAATCCGGCCCATGACTCCACCCTCCAAAAGCAAGAATGGCCGGCCGCATGGACACGTGCGGTAGCTCGGTTGGACCAGATCTCCGGTTCGGTACCGGATCACGGGGCTGCCGACTCTTCCCAGGTTGGTTATGACGAGCTCCCCCTTGGCTCCTTCTCCGACCGCCTCGCCGGTCGTTGGATTGATGACCTCGGCGATGAATTCGTACTCGTTCACATGAACGCCGCCGGGCCGCGCCTCGCACTCAAACCCATAGGCGCCGACTTCGGTGGCACCAGGGTGGTCGTAGCACTTCGCGCCCCAGGCCTCTTCGATTCTCTGCTTCGTGTTGGGGATGCTTGCCCCGGGTTCTCCCGCATGGATGGTGATTCTCACCTGCGAGCCATTGGCCAAATCGACGCCACCCTTTGCTGCCTCAGCTGCCATATGAAGCGCGTAGGTAGGAGTACAAACCACCACGGTAGCTTGATAGTCGATGATAGCCGTGAGCCGCTGTGCGGTGGATTGAGCACCGCCGGAGAGCGCCAGCGCGCCCAGTTTACGCGCGCCATCCCACGCCGACCAAAAGCCGATGAACGGCCCGAAGGAGAAGGCAAAATAAATTCGGTCGTCGGGCCTAACGCCCGCGGCCCGATAAATTGTTTCCCAGCACCCTGCCCACCAGTGCCAAGATTGCTCGGTATCGAGCCAATACAGCGGCTTACCCGTAGTGCCGGAGGTCTGGTGGATGCGGACATAGCGCTCGACCGGAAAGCTGAGAGCAGTGCCAAACGGAGGATGCGCCTGTTGATCCTCGACAAGCTCACGCTTGATCGTATGCGGGAATTTTCTGAACTGCGCCAATGAATCTACGGTCGAGAACCCTTTTTCCAGGAGCTTGCGACGGTAAAAGGCATTACCCGGCAGTTCCGCCTTGAGCATGCGCGATAGCTTTTCAGTCTGCTGGGCCTCAATAGCTTTCCGTCGCGAGGCGTCCATCGATTTCTCAGCTTTCCAACGTAACTGATCCTGGCGCCACCATGTCATGCAACAGCGGTTAATCTACGTTGGCAACCACCACATCACCCGGATCAATCGTTTTTCGCTTACTGGCCCGGGGCAAAATCTTCTCGATCATATTCGCACAATTAGATCTTACCTTAACTTGAAGAGGAGTGAGCATATTCAATGCCAGCATTGCCACGCCTTTAAGACAGCCAAAAATCCGCGTCGAGTTCTCTGATCTGGAAAAACCTCCACCCAAAATTCTTAAATCCTGGAATATGGACGAAGCCATCCGTAGTGTAAAGCTGCGGATCGAAATAGGGCACGACAGACCCCGACCTCTATGGAATAGACCCTACCGACCAAGCCCGCCCGTGAAGACACTCTTGCGGCGATATCGGCTCAGTTGCTTCTCGGTCATTGCAGACAAAAGGCTGAGTTCATCCGCTTTAATTGCCTTCTGTCTACGCCAAGCTTTAGACTCGCACCCGGCTCAGTGGCGATTCAGCATTTAGAGTTTGGTGAACCCTACGAGCAGGGTTCGACGGTTTAGAGAGAGGATGGAAGGGTCGAACATATCACAGCTATGGATCACACGGCTCGAGGTAGTTCAGTTTCGGAAGATACCCGTTAGTTCGGCAGACTTGGTTTCGATTTCTTGAACTCATGGGCATCGAGCTCATGTTTCTTCAGCAAATCGTAGAAGTCAGCCCGGTATTTACCCGCGAGTTTGGCCGCTTGGCTGACGTTGCCTTCGGTCATCGACAGCACTTGGATGAGATAATCCCGTTCGAAAGCGTCGCGCGCGTCCTTCAGCGATTTCATTCCACTGCTCGGTTCCGCGATCTTTTCCTGCAGAAAACCATGCCCGCGTTCCACGGCCGCGCTTTTGCCTTGCAGAATAAAATCCTCGGTCACAATATCGTTCTGCGTCATCGCCACGGCGTACTCGATGGTGTTTTCCAGTTCGCGGATATTGCCTGGCCAGTCATGCAGCATGAGCTTGCGCAACGCTTCCGGCGTCAGCCCCTTTACGTCCTTTTTCATATGGTCGCTGTTTTTTTTCAGAAAATGCTCGAGCAGCGGCACGATATCGTCCTTGCGCTCCCGCAAGGGCGGCAGAAAAACCGGAATGACGTGAATTCGGTAAAACAAGTCGTCGCGGAACAGCCCCTTGTGCACCTGGTCTTCCAGATCCTTGTTGGTCGCCACGATCACGCGAACGTCCACCGCCATCGGCACCTCGCTGCCGACGGGATAGAACTGCCGTTCCTGCAAGACCCGCAGCAGCTTGGATTGCGTCGCGAGCGGCATGTCGCCGATCTCGTCGAGGAATAATGTGCCACCGTGGGCCTGGGTAAACAGCCCGCGGGTGCTTTTGACCGCTCCGGTAAACGCGCCCTTTTCGTGACCGAACAGCTCGCTTTCGAGCAACGTCTCGGGCAGCGCCGCGCAATTCAACGCGACGAAAGGTTTGTCCTTTCGATCACTGGCCAAGTGAATCGCCTTGGCGATGAGTTCTTTCCCGGTGCCGCTTTCGCCGTGAATATGCACGGTGGAATCGAGTTTGGCGATGCGCGACACCACGTCGAGCACGGCGCGCATCTTGCCACTGCGCGCGATGATATTGGCAAAATCGTAGCGCTCGTTGATGATGTCTTTGAGCCGCTTGATCTCGGAGTTGAGTTTGCGATTTTCCAGTGCCCGTTCGATCTGCATGATCAAATCGGTCGGTTCGAAGGGTTTGGTTAAGTAGCTAAACGCGCCACGGCGCATCGCTTCCACAGCGCTTCCGATACTGCCGTGGGCGGTCAGGATAATCGTCGGCACGTCGGGGTCGATGCCGCGGAATTCATCCATCAAGGCAAGCCCGTCGCCGTTCGCCAGCATGAGGTCGACGATGCACAGGTCGACGAGTTTTTCTTTAAGCGTTTTCACCGCCTGCTCTTCCTCAGCTATCGCGGTGACGCCATAATCCGCCGACTCTAGCCGCATGCGGATCAGTTCTAACAGATTGGGGTTATCGTCTACGACTAGAATTTGACCCTTAGACATGTCGTGCTTTATCTCCGACGCTCGCGCCGCTTTTGATCGATTTCCATATCTACCTGTTTGGATTTTTCGATCACCTGCCGGTTTTTTTCAATTTCCTGCTTGGTTTTTTCAAGTTCGGCGCGGGATTTTTCGATTTCCCGCCTGGACTTCTCAATCGCCACGCGATTTTTCTCGATTTCCCGTTTGGACCTTTCGATAGCCCGTCTAGATTTCTCGATTTCCCGCTCCGAGTCTCGAGTCTCTTTTAACACCCCCAGCCAAACCCGCGCCTGCTCGGCCCATGGGCTCTGAGGATAGGACGAAACCACCCGAGAAAAGGAGCCCATCGCCTTTTGCAGATCTCGGCTTGGATTTTCCGGATGGGCATAAACCAAGCCGATTTGATACGCCGCGACATCGGCGGGTGGCTTGTGCCGCGCCATCGCAAGAACGCTCTGATACGATTTTATCGAGCCGTCGAAGTCCCCTCGAATCAGAAGTTCGCTGCCCGCGGCAAGACCTTCGCGCATTTCCCGGCGCCGGTTTGATTCTTGGATCAGACTGCAGCTCGCAAAGAATATTAACAGGGCAAAGCAAAAATAATAGTGCTGCCTTTGCCTAATGCGCTTTCGGCCCATATTTTACCGCCATGCGAAGTGATGATGCTATTGGCGATCGCCAAACCAAGCCCGGTCCCCAGCCGCGCGTTCGAGGTTAGGCGGCTGCCTTGGTTGAACTTTTCAAAAATCGACACCAAACTATCTGCTGGAATTCCAGGCCCTGAGTCTTTCACGGAAACCTGTAATTTACCATTAACCGCTTTTACGGCAACCCTTACCCGCCCGCCCTTGGGGGTAAACTTAACCGCGTTGCCGAGCAAATTGCGCATCACCTGGAGGATCCGCTCCGGATCGATTTTGAGCTGCGGTAGCGGCTCGACCAGCTCGCTCTCCAGAGCAATCCCCTTGGCTTCCACCAAGGGCGTGATCTCGGCCATAGCGCGCTTGACCAGCGGGTCGAGGCTGGTTATCTCGAATTCGTAAGCCATCATGCCGGCTTCCATCTTGGAAAAATCGAGCAGCGAATTGACGACGGTGATCAGCCGGTTGCTCTCCTCGGCGAGTATGCTCAGCAGCTTGCGTTGCCTGTCGGAGATCGCACCGCCGACGCCATCGAGCAATAGTCCGGTGCCCTCTTTGATGGAGGTCAACGGGGTGCGCAGTTCGTGCGACATGGAAGCGAAGAAATCGGTTTTCATTTTGTCGATCTCCTGCAGTTTTTCGCACATGGAGTTGATCGCGGCGGCCAATTCACCGATTTCCGGCGGCGAGTTCACCAGGAGCTTTCCGGCGAAATTCCCCTTCGCGATTTCCCGCGTCTGGTTCTTGAGCAAGCCGATCGGCCGGGTGATACTTTTCGTGATAAACAGCGACATCAAAACAATCGCCAGCAAACAGGCGACCGAGATCGTCACCGAAACCTCACGCGCCTGGTCGGCGGCAGCGGCCAGGTCGGTCACTTTGGCGTAAGTCAATTGCTGCTGATTGACCCTCAACTTCTCGAACGACGCCAGCATCGCATCCACTAAGACGTCCTTGTCTTGTTTGTACTGCGCCTGACTGTACCGTCGCTTGGCGCGAACCAGTCGCGCCTCCGCGCCGACAAGCGCGTCGTAACGGCGAAAGCCATCCGTTATGCGCCTGAGCACTGGCATCGCCACCGGATCTTTCAAGGCGAAGGCGCCTTCCAAACGTGCTTCGAAGTCAATTTTAAGGCGCACGAACTGCAAGTACCACGTCTCATCCCGCGTGATGGCGAATTTCTGCTCGGCGCGGCTCTGCGCCAACAGCAGATCGGCGAGAGTCTTTTCGTAGTCGAGTATCCGATTGTCGACCTTGAGGATCGACTCCGTGAGCTCGCGGAAGTGGCGCAGTTGGAGCACCGCATAAGCGCTCGCCACGGCAACGATTAAAAAAATCGCCAGGTAACCGAACGTCAGACGGGAAAACAAGCTCAAACGCACGGCGGTGTCGTCCTCGGCTGCGGTGAGAAGCCCTAGCTGCTCTTGTTGGCGGAGGGCCTATCGAACGACTCCGCCCGATCGGCGTCCGCTGAAAGGAGTTTCTGGGCGAATTGATCCAGGCGGCGGTCGGCGTTCTGGTAACCCGACTGGGCATGGCCCAAGTGTTTCCCCAACAGGTTAAATTCGTCGCGGAACTTACTAAAGTCACCTTGCAGCCGGCTCAAGTACTGAATGATGTCCCTGGCACGATCTTCGACCTTCATGCCTTTCAGGCCTAGAACGATTGCCTGCAAGTACGCATAAAAACTATTGGGTGAAACCGGAATCACCCGCTTTGACATGGCATAGGAGCTGAGAGTTTTCTCTTCCGGCGCGCCGTCCTTGATAATCGTTTCATAGTAAACATTCTCCGCCGGGATATACATGAGCGCGAAGTCATAGGTGCCCTCGTCCGGCAGGATATACTTCGCGGCAATGGCATCAATATGCTTTTTCACGTCGGCGCCAAATTGTTTTTGGGCGCGGGCTTTATCGTCGTCGTTCGCCGCATCAAGAACCCGCTTGAAATTTTCCAGCGGAAACTTCGCGTCCACCGGCACCAACAACGCTCCGACCTTGATCACTGCGTCGACTTTATCGCCGTTATGAAAACTATATTGGGTCGAGAAGTGTTGCGGCGGAAGAATCTGCCCCAGCAAATCTTCAAGAAAAAATTCGCCCAGACCGCCGCGCAGCTTCGGCGCCCGGAGAATTTCTTGCAACGAAGCGATGTCCTTACCGACCTCGTAAATTTTTCGGTTGGCTTCTTCCAGCCCGCCCAAGCTGCGCTGCACCTGACCCACCACCCGGGCCGCGTTGTCCAGGCGCTCGCCTAAACTCTGCTGCGTCGCGTTCAGCACCTGAGAATTTTCCTTGAGCCGGTCGTTGACATGTTCAAGCACTTGCCCGAGCTGGCGCTGGATCGACTGAGCGTTGCTGTCCAAAACCTGGCTAAACTGCGCGCGCACCTGCTCGATCTGCTGCTGCAACAAGAGCAGCGATGGGTCGTCCCGTTTTTCCTGTATGACAGCACGCAAACGGCTTAGGAAAACCCAACCGAAGAGAGCCAAACAGAAGATTGCGAGAAGAATCAGGACGAGAGCGTTTGATAGTTCCACGATGAACCGTGGCGTTCTTAAACCAGTCTGACGGCGTACTCCAGGATCTCGCTGAGCTTGCGGATTTGCGTTGCGCGCATCGAGCGTTCTTCGCGAGGAGAATTAAGATAATCGTCGACGCTTTTTTTCAAGTTCCATTCTAACAACTCGACGCATTGCTCGATGCTCACCTTCTCGGAACGGCGCCGGCGCGCCTGATGCAATTCGTCGATCTGGATCAGCTGCCCCATACTAGGCGTTAGCATAGGCGAGTCGAGAAAATTGTCAAGGCCCAAAACCCGCCACTGCCGGCTGCTGCTGCGTGACGCAGTGAATCGAGCCCAAACCGGCGACCACTTCGTTGCATCGGAGTCCTATGACTTTGCGCCGCGGAAACAAATCTTGTAGGATTCCCAGCGCGCGGCGATCGTTGGCGTCATCGAAGACGGGAACCAGAACAACTTGGTTGGCGATGTAGAAATTGGCGTAACTCGCCGGCAGGCGCACGTCTTCAAAATCCACCGGCCCAGGGCAGGGCAAAGTGACGATCGAAAGTTTCTTGCCGTCTTGATCCCTGGCGCTTTGCAGCCGTTCGAAATTTTCTTGTAAGTATCTGTAATTTTCATCTCGGGGATTCGACTCGACAATGCACACCGCGGTCGTCGGATCGACAAAGCGCGCGACGTCGTCGATATGGCCATCGGTATCGTCGCCGACGATGCCTTCGCCTAGCCAGAGGAAGTGGCTCACGCCCAAGGAATCTTTTAAAAAATCCTCGATCTCCGTGCGGCTTAAGTGCGGGTTGCGGTTTTTATTGAGAAGGCACTGCTCTGTGGTCAGACAAGTGCCGGCGCCGTTGACCTCGATAGAGCCGCCTTCGAGGACGATCGGATAATCGAAGACCGGAACCTTGAGCAGGTCGGCGATTGCTCGCGCGACCCGTTCATCTTCCTCGTAGGTTTTATATTTCCCGCCCCAGCCGTTGAAAATCCAGTCGTTGAAAGCGAGCGGCTGATCGGCGGATTTTCGCGTCAAAAAGGTCGGTCCGTAATCGCGCATCCAGACGTCGATGGTGGAAATTTGCAGAAGCTTAACATTTCCCATCGCTGCGCGAGCCGACTTCAATCGAACTTCGACTTCCATCTGCGCCGCTTGGTCATTGACAAGCAGGCAAACCTGTTCGTGCGGTGCCAAGGCGCAAACCATCTCAATCCAGATGTCACGCACGTTTTCCAAAAAGATCGGCCAAGTCTCCCGATTATGGGGCCAGGAAAGCCAGGTGGCGTGATGCGGCGCCCATTCGGCGGGCATCGAGTAGCCGAGCGACCGCGGCGTTTCCTTTTTATTGGCAACAGTCATTGAAGAGTTGAGGCGAATCCCGCCATCATCGTCCGGCTTTACGATCTTCCAACGAGCGCGTCAGGAGCGAACCGTAAGCGTCGATGCGCCGGTCGCGCAGGAACGGCCAGCTCTGCCGCGTCTCTTCGATTTTCCCGAGATCGCACCGGGCAAGCAGAATCTCTTCGCGCTCGCCGCCGGAACGGGCGACGATCTCACCGAAGGGGCCGGAAACGAAGGAATGGCCCCAGAATTTGATTTTGCCTTCCCGTCCCACGCGATTCACCGAAGCGACGTAAACTCCGTTAGCCACTGCGTGGGAGCGCTGGATCAATTCCCAGGCGTTACGCTGATTTTGCGCCACCGCCCGGGGCTCCTTGGGAATCCAGCCGATTGCGGTGGGATAAAAGAGAATCTGCGCGCCTGATAGCGCCGCCAGGCGCGCGCTCTCGGGAAACCACTGATCCCAACAAATCAGCGCGCTAATTTTCGCGTAGCGCGTGGCAAAGCTCGGGAAGCCGAGATCGCCAGGAGTAAAATAAAATTTTTCGTAGTAAAGCGGATCGTCCGGAATATGCATCTTACGGTACTTGCCGGCGATCGAACCGTCGGCGTCGATGACCACGGCGGTGTTGTGATAGATGCCGGCGGAGCGGCGTTCAAACAGGGAGGCGACGATGACGATTTTTTTCTGCCGCGCCGTCGCCGAAAGAGCCTCCGTGCTCGGCCCCGGGATCGGTTCGGCCAGTTTGAAATTTCTATGATTCTCGCTCTGGCAAAAATAACGCGAGCGAAACAATTCTTGCAGGCAAACGATCTGCGCGCCCTTTTTGGCCGCTACTTCGCTGCGCTCGATCGCCTTGGCGAGGTTCTCGGCGGGATTGGCGCCGGAGGTCATTTGAATCAGTCCCAGCGTCACGCTGTTTTTGGAGTTGCCGCGGGCCACTGTGTAAACCTCGTCTTGATCGCTTGGAAAACAAAAAAAGGGAGAGGAAAGTCGCATCTCTTCCTCTCCCCCCAAAATAGCGGCGCGAAAAATTACTTCAAGTGCTGGGCGAAAAACGACTTGGTTTTCTCCCAGGCGTCCTTCGCCGAGGCTTCATGATAACTGCCCCGGTCGTCGCAATTAAAACCGTGGCCGGCTTCCGGATAAATTTTCATCTGGAAGCCGACTTTCTTCGAGGTCAACTCGGTGTTGATCTGGCCGACCTGATCCATCGGAATCAGCTGGTCCTTGGCGCCGAAGAAAAGGTACATCGGGCACTTGATCTCGCCCGTGCGCGAAAGCGGGCTCGGATTGCCCATGGTGATACCGCCGCCGTAATAAGGCACCGCGGCTTTGACGTCGTCGGCATGATGCGCCGCGGCCAAGTAAGTGAGCCGTCCGCCCATGCAAAAGCCGACCACGCCGATGGAGCCGGATTTGACGTTGCTCTGCGATTTCAAGTGGGCAATGGCCGCGCCCACATCTTCCATCGCCTTGCTGTCGACAACGCGCTGCAACGTCGCGATCGCCTTCGGCATCTCCGAATAGGGAATGATCCGCTCCGCTTCGCGGTGAAAAATATCCGGCGCGATCGCCACGTAGCCTTCAGCGGCGATGCGGTCGGCGACCTTTTTGATATGGCCGTTGACTCCGAAGGCCTCTTGAATAACGACGATGCCCGGATAGTTCCCGCCGTCCTTGGGCTGCGCCACGTACGCATCCATCTTGCCGTCGGAAGTATTCAGTTGCACGGTTGCCCTGCTGGTGTCCATGAGTCGACCTCCTAAAGACCTGATTGTCGTTTTTGAAGTGACTTTTCTCTATCAGATTTTAATTTGCCGGTCCACACCCAGCGCCGCGCATTTCATCTAGAATTCATCGTGTTTTCGGCAAAACTCCAGCACTCGATCACAAACCTTCCGGGTGATCTGTTCCGGCGGCATGACGTTCCAAAAATCCGCCTTCGGCAACAATTCTCTAAGGTAGTGCGCAGCAGAAGTCGCGTGCGATGGGTCGTCGCCGGGGATGATCAGCGACGGCGCCTTGATGCCCATCACCTCTTCCGGCTCGGCGCCCGGCGCAGTGTCGCGATCGAATAAGCTGCGCCCGCTCGTGATAATCAATGCCAAATAATATTCGAGATCCTGGGCTGCAAAGCGCTCGGCAAAAGCGCTATCGCGGGCGATCATCGTGGCCCACGGCCCAGCTTCCGGATCCATCCAAAAGCTCTTGCCACCGCGGGCGCGCTCGATCACGCCGGTCAAACCATTCGTTTTGACGAAATTGTAGTGGCGCAGGAAACGTTCCTGGCCGTTTACTTTCCAGCGAAAGCCGCCCACCGGCCAGTGCAACAGTAGACCGCGCGTCGCCTCGGGGTAGTGCGCGCCGAACGCCAGCGCCACCGAGCAGCCCATGCAGCCGCCCATGATCCAGGCGGACGCCATGCTCAGGTGATCGAGCAACGCCTTGCCATGGCGGGTGAAACTCGCCCAGCTCAGCCGCTCGACGCGCCCGCCAGACCGGCCGCACTCGCGCCGATCGTAAAGTACAACCAAATGCTCCGCCGCGAGCGCGGCGATTGCGTCGATTCCGGTCCATGCACTGGCGCTGCGCCATTTGTCGATGGTCGCATCGAAGCCGCCCGGCGCACACATCAAAATCGGCGTGCCGCTGCCGTGAGTTTCATAATAGGTTTCAATTCCGTCAATCGTTGCCATGGGCATAGCGATTTCTCCTCTGATTTGCTGGACATCGAGAGTCGCGCCACATAAGATTTACCACGCCGAGAGCCCTTTAGAAAAGTCGTATTGCCCTTGGAGGTTTTAGCCGTGAGCGACCGAGATACCCAAGAAAAGTTCAGTGAGCTCCTTGACGTGATGGCGCGGTTGCGCGGCGAGACCGGCTGTCCGTGGGACAAAGAGCAAACCCATAGCTCGCTCAAGCCGTGCTTGCTCGAAGAGACTTACGAGCTGCTCGACGCTGTCGACAAAGACGATCCGAAGAAACTAAAAGAAGAACTGGGCGATGTGTTACTGCAAGTGGTTTTTCATTCTCAGATTGCTAGCGAAGTCGGCCGCTTCACCGCGAAAGACGTCATTGCCGAGCTCATTGACAAACTCGTGCGCCGCCATCCCTACGTCTTCGCCGGCGAACCACTGCCGGAAAGTACGGCCGCCGTCTTAAAGCAGCGCATGCAGATCAAAACCAGCGAGCGCAAGGATGGCGAGGCAACCTCAGCGCTTGGCAACGTGCCCAAAGCCATGCCCGCATTGGCGCGGGCGCAGTCGATTTCGCGCCGAGCAGCGCACCTCGGTTTCGAATGGCCCAATATCGATCCGGTCTGGGACAAGGTCGAAGAGGAGATGCGCGAGCTCAAAGAAGCAACGGCATCCGGTGATCGATCGCGAATCGGCGAGGAGCTCGGCGATCTGCTCTTTACACTCGTTAATATTGCGCGTTTCCTCCAAATTGAAGCCGAAGAAGTGCTGGCGCAAACGGTCGAGCGCTTTTCGCATCGCTTTTATCACATCGAGACAAGATTGGCGCAAGCCAACAAGAGTTTCGAGCAATCTTCTCTCGAAGAAATGGACCGATTTTGGGAAGAAGCGAAGGCCCTCGAAGCAGGGGGAAAATCCTCATGAGCTTAGCTCAATCTCGCATCGTTTTTCTCGACGCCGCGACCTACGGCGACGTGTCTCTAGGCCGTTTTACCGAAAATTGGCGATGCACCGTCCATCAAATAACCCATGCCGTAGAGACCGCACGGCGGCTTGCCGGTCACACCATCGCGGTCACCAACAAAGTGGCAATCGACGGCGCAGTGCTCAATTCACCCGAAGCCCGCGACCTGGAACTCATCGCCGTCGCGGCCACGGGCACGGATATCATCGACCACGCTGAAGCGGCAAGGCGCGGTGTTAAAGTCTGCAACGTACCCGGCTACGCGACTCAGTCGGTGGCGCAGTTTACCATGGCCTTAATTTTGGAATTGGCGACACAAACCGGAAGATATCTTGAGTCCGTGAAGGCAGGCGAGTGGCAGAAAAGCCCCGTGTTTTCTCTGCTCACTTTCCCTACGATTGAGCTCGGCGGGAAAAAGCTCGGTATCGTCGGCTACGGCAGCATCGGTCAAGCGGTCGCGCAGTTGGCGCGCGGCTTCGGTATGGAACTATTGGTAGCCACGCGGCCGGGCACCACGGGTTCAATGCTACAGAACCGGATGCCGTTGGACCATCTGCTGCGCGAAGCCGATATCGTTTCGCTCCACTGCCCCCTCTCACCCGAGACTCGAAATCTCATCAACACGCGAAGCCTCGCGCTGATGAAACCAACGGCTTTTCTGATAAACACCGCGCGGGGCGCACTCGTCGACGAAGCCGCACTGATCGAGGCCCTGAAAAAAAAACGTATTGCCGCGGCCGCCCTCGATGTTATCAGGAAAGAGCCACCACCCGCGAATCATCCGATCATCCGGGCGGCACAGCAGCTCGATAATCTCATCGTTACGCCGCATACCGCCTGGTCAGCGCGTGAAACCCGCGAGCGGCTGCTCAGAGAAGTAGAAGAAAACATCTCGGCCTTCCTGCAAGGGAAGGATAGAAATCGCGTCGCTTAGATTGCGGCCACCCTAGGCCCGCACATTCCGACGCTTCTATCTTGATTCTCGTTTAACAAAACGCCGGGGCCATCTTTTCGATATGCTGGCGGGCCTCGGGTTTGATCGTCTGTACGGTGGCCAGAAAGTTGGGATGGGTCATTCCCGTGCCGAGATAGGTCCAGCACTTCCCCCTGAGCACCGCCTCGGTCATCTGCTGGTGCTCGGTCTTGGAGAGCTTCTTTCTTATAGCCGTCACAAAGGCCTCCACGTCAAACTCCGCCTGCTGCTGTATCCCTTGTCTAGAAAGGCCCCAATCTTCCCGTATTCCTTGAAAGCCTGGTCGATCTCTTGCTCCGAAGCGTTTGGCTAGCGTTTGCGCTCGTTACCGAGCGCCTTGATCCTGGAGCTAAACGTGGTGGGTTTGATGCCTACGAACTGTGCCGCGCCGTTTTCTCCGGTGACTTTCCATTGGCAAGCTTTTAGGGCAGCGATCATGTTTTGGCGCTCAAGCACTTCAAGCTCTTTGGCCGTACGTACCCGGTGGTTGCCATTTTTTCCGCTCGATAGCACAGCAGCCATGGCAATTACGCTTTCGGGCAGCGCGCGGTCGAGATTGAGCCGCCCGTCGGGCGAGGTGATCACCACCCGTTCGATGACGTTTTGCAGCTCGCGCACGTTGCCCGGCCAGCTGTAAGCCCGGAGCCGGCGCAGACACTCTTGAGAGAGGGGCTTGAGGGTCCGCCCCATCCGCCGGGCAAACTTCTGCGCAAACGCGGTGGCGAGCGGGCCAATATCCTCGCGCCGTTCGCGCAGCGGCGGCAACTGAAACGGAAAGAAGTTCAAAGGGTATTAAAGATCTTCACGGAACTTGCCCTCGCGAGCGCCCCCTGCAAGTCGTGGTTGGTGGCGGCAATCACACGCACGTCGACCTTGCCGAGTCTGCGAACTCCCACCGGCTCGAATTCCCCTTCCTGGAGCACGCGCTGCAGTTTTGACTGCAGATCAAGCGACAGCTCACCGACCTCGTCGAGAAAGATATTCCCGCCGTGGGCCAGGGCGAAACGACCGTCGCGCTTTTTGGTGGCGCCTGTAAACGCGCCCTACTCATGGCCGAAAAACTCGCTCTCAATCAGGGTGGCGGGAATCGCCGCACAATTAACCTTGATCAGCGGCTTGGCGCTTCGCCGGCTAGCCAGATGAATCGCCCGGGCGATCAGCCCCTTCCCCGGTGCCGGTTTCGCCCAAAATCCGCACCGTGGCCTCGGTCTCAGCGACCTCTTTGACCTCGGCTAAAACTTTGAGGATCGCCTCGCCGCGGGCCGAGCAACCACCGGCGCAGTTCGTAGCAAAGCGAGCCGGTATCAATCAAAACGGAATGTCGTCATCCAGCGGAGGCATGCCGGCGCTGCCGGCCGTTTCATCGGTGCCTCCGCTGTCCATCTCGGGCGCCACCCGCGTGCCGCCTCCCCCGCCAAGGAAGCGAATGCGCTGGGCGACGATTTCGGTGACGTAACGCTTGGTGCCGGTTTTGTCGTCGTAACTGCGCGTCCGTATACTGCCTTCGACATAAATTTGCCGACCCTTTGCCAGGTACTGCCCACAGGTTTCAGCTTGTTTGCCCCAGACCACGATGTTATGCCACTCGGTTCGTTCCTGCCGCTTGCCGTCGCGGTCGTTCCATTGTTCAGATGTTGCAATGGAAAAATTGGCCACCGCGTTGCCTGTTTGAGTGAACCTCACTTCGGGATCTTTGCCCAGATTGCCGATCAGAATCACTTTATTTACCGACATCTCAGTCTCCAAGGTGCCGGAGCTCAGCGCTCCGGCGGGAAAGTATCGCCAACTTATCGCCGGCATGCCGCAGAGTCAATAATAATTAAAAGGCTGGACGCAAGCTTCCGTCGCATTGATTTTTCGTCGGCCAAGAACTAATATATTTCATCTAATTTCCATCCCTTGTGCAAAGCAAGTTTACAATTATCTTGATGTTTTATCTTGCCCAGCTGCTAATCATACTTTTGATCACGGTGCCCCTGGCTATTTTGACGATTGGCTTGGGGCCTTTCGATCCCCACGGCAAGCGCGTCTATCGCATCAATCAATTATGGGCCTGGCTTATTTTGCGCTTCGGCGGAATTTCTCTCAAGGTCTGCGGCTTGGGGAACATCGACCCGGCCCGGCAATATATTTTCATAGTCAATCACCAAAGCAACATGGACATCCCCGTGCTGGTCCAGAGTCTGATTCGGTTTCAACTGCGTTGGATCGCCAAGAAAGAGCTTCTCTGGGTGCCGTTGTTTGGCTGGGCGATGTGGGCGACCAAGCATATCACCGTCGATCGCTTGGACCCTTTGGACGCGGTCAAGAGCTTGGAGCGCGCCAAGGAGCGACTTGCTGCCGGCCTATCGATCGCGATTTTTCCCGAGGGAACGCGCAGCTGCGACGGCAAATTGTTGCGATTCAAGAAAGGCGGCTTCTTGCTGGCGGTGCAGAGTCGCACGCCGATCGTTCCGGTTGCTATCAAGGGCAGCGGCAACATTTTACCACCAGGTGGATGGAAGCTTCGCTCCGGCGTGATCGAGGTGTTCGTCGACAAACCTATTGCCGTCGACGGCTACCGCGTTGGGAAATTGCGGCCTCTTACCGAAGCGGCGCGTGAAATTATCGCGGGTCATCTGGACCAATCCGCGCCGGCAAACAGTGAACCAACGCCAACCGGCGCCCAGCGGTTGGAAAAACGGAGCGCGTAAAAAACCATGGATTCGCTCAAGATCATCCCCCTTGGCGGCTTAGGGGAGTTCGGACTCAACATGATGTTGATCGAGTACGGCGATGCCGCTATTGCCGTCGATTGCGGTCTCATGTTTCCCAGCGCGGACCTGCTCGGCATTGACCTAGTGATACCGGACGTGAGCTACCTGCTCGAACACCGCGACAAGCTCAAGGCCATCGTCCTAACCCACGCCCACGAAGATCACGTTGGTGCGCTCCCGTATGTCCTCGAGCATTTTGACGTGCCCATCTTCGGCACCCGACTCACGCTCGGGCTTTTAGCAAACAAATTGAGAGAACATGATATCGAGGACACAGTCGATATTCGCGAAATCACCGCCGGCGCACCCTGGGACATTGCACCGTTCCGCATCGAAGGCATTCGCGTTACCCATAGTTTGATGGATTGTCTGGCCTTGGCCATCGAAACGCCCATTGGCACCGTGATCCACACCGGCGATTTCAAAATTGACAACACGCCGATGGAAGGAGAGATGTTCGATTTCCAGCGCTTCGCCGCCTATGGTGAGAAGGGCGTTGTGCTGCTGTTGTCGGACTCGACCAATGTGGAGAAGTCGGGATATACACCGTCTGAACGCGAAGTCGGCAGCAATCTCGAACAAATCATTCAGCATAGCAGCGGCAAAGTTCTAGTCTCGACATTTTCATCGAGCATCCCGAGAATCCAGCAGGTTATCGATATTTCCGAGCGCTGCGAGCGGCGCGTCGTGCTGAGCGGCCGAAGCATGATCCGCAACAGCCAGGTAGCGGCGGAGCTGGGCTACTTGCATCTGCCGCGCAGTTTCATGACCGAAAGCGAGCGCTGGCAGGACCTACCCATCGACCGGCTCACCTTTCTCACCACCGGCAGCCAGGGCGAACCGTTGTCGGTGCTGCACCGCGTGGCACTGGACGATCATAAAACGATCAAAGTCCAAACTGGTGACACGGTAATCCTTTCGTCGAAATTTATTCCGGGCAACGAAAAGACAATTTCTAATTTAATCAATCATCTCTATCGCCGGGGTGCAGAGGTCCATTACGAGAAGGTCTCTGAGATCCATGTGTCCGGCCACGCCAGCCAGGAAGAGCTGAAGACCATGCTCCAACTCACCCGGCCGCGTTACTTCGTGCCTATTCACGGTGAGTATCGTCATCTCGTGCGCCACCGGCGGCTCGCCCAAGACGTCGGCATACCGGCGGATAATTGCTTCATCCTCGAAGACGGCGATGTGCTAGAGCTAACCGCCAACAGCGCGCAGAAAACCCAGCCTATTCAAGTGGGGAAAGTTTTCGTCGACGGCAAGGGGGTCGGCGACGTTGGCGATATCGTCATCCGCGACCGCCGCCATCTCTCGGAAGACGGCATGGTGCTTGCCGTCATAGCAATTCACCAGCAGTCCGGCGAAATCGTCGCGGGGCCGGATCTAATATCGAGAGGCTTCATGAGCGCCGAAGAAAGCGAAGAGATCTTGGAGCACGCCAAGAAAGTCGTTCTCGACACATTCAACGGCATGAACCGCGAGACGCGCACCGATCCGGCCGAGCTTAAGGAGGAAGTGCGCAAGGTACTGCGGCGCTTTTTTAGAAAGAAGCTGGAGCGCCACCCGGTCGTTCTGCCTTATATCATCGAAACCTGAGGAAACTCGTTATGCCCGGTGCACCGGAAAAAGGACGGCTCCAACGGGAGATTTGGGCTGTGGTTCTCGGCCTAACCGCCTTGCTCATCGCTCTGAGCCTAATTTCCTACAACGTCAACGATCGTTCGCTAAACACTCCGTCGGGCGCCATCGACACCCATAACTTGGGCGGTTTCGTCGGCGCTTTGCTAGCGGATTTGCTATTGCAGGGGCTGGGACTCGCTTCCTATCTATTGCCGATTTTTCTTTTCCTCACCGCCGCGCAGATGTTTCGCGCCAATTACCGGGGCATCGTCCTAAGCAAAGCCGTCGCTTACGTCATCGTACTCCTGAGTGTCGGCGTCATTCTCAGTGTTGCCATCGATTCAGAAAGCGCCCGTGACGCCGGTGGGATCATCGGCGGTTTCTTGGAAGAAAGCATTCTCCTGCCTCTCTTCGGCCCTCTGAGCTCAGTTTTGATCGCCTGTTTTACCTTGCTTCTTTCGGTCATGTTGCTGACGCAAAACTCCTTGCTCGACATCATCGGTTTCACCAGCAAGAACCTCGGCGAATTGCGCAAGTCCGTGCTCCCCGCCATCAATCACCGGCTGCGTGAATTCAAGGAAAAAAAAGAAAAGCGCAAGGGCGAAAATACCAAGAAAGAGAAAAAAGACTATGTACCGCCGCCGATTCTCCTAAAAGAGGAAATTAGAGACGAGCTGACATTAAAAAAGTCACAGAAAAAGCCGGCCCAGCCGCCCGAGCAGTTTAAACTTCCAGAAGTGGGCGAGGGCTACAAACTGCCGCCGCTTGAAAAGCTGGATTGGCCGGGCGGTGAGCAATTCAAGGTGGATACCGACACCTTACAAGCTAACTCTCTCATTTTGCGGAAAAAGCTCGAGGATTTCGGCGTGGAAGGCGAAGTGGTTGCGGTACGTCCCGGGCCAGTCATCACGATGTATGAGTTCAAGCCCGCACCCGGTGTGAAAGTGCGGCGCATTGTCATGCTGGCCGACGACCTCGCGATGGCGCTGCGCGCGGTGAGCGTGCGCATCCTGGCGCCGATTCCCGGCGAATCCGTCGTCGGCATCGAAATCCCCAATCCGCGCCGTGAAACGGTTTATCTGCGCGAAGTGGTCGAAAGCGAAGCGTATCGCAACGCTGATTCCAAGCTGACGCTGGCGCTAGGCAAAGATATTGGCGGCACGCCGTTCGCTACGGACCTGGCCAAAATGCCGCATCTGCTCGTCGCCGGCGCCACGGGCACCGGAAAATCGGTTTCGATCAATGCGATGATTTTGAGCATCCTTTACAAATCGAGCCCCCAGGACGTCAAATTCATCATGGTCGATCCCAAAATGCTCGAGCTCACGGTCTACGAGGATATTCCCCACCTGCTGGTTCCGGTGGTGACCGATCCAAAGAAAGCCGCGGCGGCGCTTTTTTGGGCGATGGACGAAATGGACCGGCGCTATCGTCTAATGAGAGACAAGGGTGTGCGGAATATCGACAGTTATAACCGGACACTGGAACGGGAAAGCGGTAACCGGAAACCCGTAATCGACTTGACTGAAGCGGAGCCCTTCGAAGAGCCCGGTGCGATCGGCGGGCCCCTTTCCCAAGACAGTTCAATGGTTCATGAGAAGCTGCCGAAAATCGTCATCATCATCGACGAATTGGCGGATCTGATGATGACCGTCGGACGCGACATCGAAGAATATATTACCCGATTGGCGCAAAAAGCCCGAGCCGCGGGCATTCATTTGATTCTCGCCACCCAGCGTCCCTCCGTGGACGTGATCACCGGCTTGATCAAGGCGAATTTTCCCGCCCGCATCTCATTTCAAGTCGCCTCACGGATCGATTCGCGGACGATCTTGGATTCCATGGGCAGCGAGAAACTCCTGGGCAACGGCGATTTGTTGTTTTTGCCTCCGGGCACCGCGCGATTGACTCGTGTGCACGGCGCCTTTGTCTCGGATCAAGAAGTCCGCCGGGTGATAGAATTCATCAAGCAGCAAGGCCGGCCGACTTACCGTCCGGAAGTACTTGAGGCAAAGAAAGAAACCGAGCTGGCCACGGCAGCCGAGGATGAGCACGACGAGATGTACGATCGAGCCGTCGCCATTGTTACGGAAACCAAGCAGGCGTCCATATCTATGATTCAGCGAAGACTACGGGTAGGATACAATCGAGCCGCGCGAATGATCGAGCAGATGGAGCGCGAGGGCGTAGTCGGGCCGGCCGACGGCGCTAGACCGCGGGAAGTTTATGCGCCAAAAATCGAAGCTTAAATCAGCCGCATTGCTCGGCTGCCTTTTGGCCGCGATCGCGGTGCTCGGCAGCTCCCAAAGGTGCGAGGCGGGGGAAAACAACGCGGCGGAAAACATCATCGACAGTTTGCAGAAAAACTACGACGCGACGGTGGATTTCGTCGCCGATTTCCGCCAGGAGACGGAACTCAAATCCCTCAATAGAAGCCTCAAAGCCTCTGGTAAGCTATATTTTAAACGGCCAGGCAAAATGCTCTGGCGCTACGCAGAACCCAAAGATCAGTTTGTGGTCGCCGACGGAAAATACCTTTACTTTTATCAACCGGATCAGAATCAAGTGATCAAAAGCCCGCTCAAGAATGCCTTTCGCGGTGATATTCCCTTGTCCTTCTTATTGGGACTGGGAAATCTCAAGAAAGATTTTACCGGGATGCTCAAGGCTAGCACAGAAAATCAGAACGTTCTGCGCCTCGATCCCAAGGGTGAAGCCGGGGGTTACAGCGAAATCCTGCTTGGTGTGAACAAAGCTTCGTCGGACATCGTTTGGGTGAGCGTGCGAGACGCGGTAGGTAATCTGACAACCTTGCGCTTTTCCAACATGCGCAAAGGAGTGGGGATAAAAGATTCCTTTTTCCAGGTGCAGATTCCCGACGGCGCCGACATCGTTGAATTGGGTCAATGAAACAAGTGAAACAAAAATTTAGCATTGTAAGTCTCGGTTGCGCGCGCAACTTGGTGGATTCCGAAGTCATGGCAGGGTTACTGCATCAGAATGGCTATCAGATGGTGGGGGACCCCGCCGATGCGGATGTTGTGCTGGTAAATACCTGCGGATTTATCGGTCCGGCCAAGGAGGAGTCGATCGAGACCATTCTTGATGTCTCGCGCCTCAAGGAAGAAGGAAAGATTAAGAAAGTTGTCGTGGCCGGCTGTCTGTCGCAGCGTTATCCGGAAGATTTAGCCAGGGAGTTGCCCGAAGTCGATCTTTTCATCGGCACCGGCGAAGTACCCCGAATCGCCGAGATCCTGCGCGAGCTCGGCGCCGGTTCAAAGCGCCGCCAGTACGTCGGCGTCCCGAGCTACATCTACGATCACGATACTCCTCGGCTGCGCACGACCCCGTCCCACAGCGCCTTTCTCAAAGTCTCCGAAGGCTGCGACCACAAGTGCGCGTTTTGCATCATTCCCCAGCTGCGCGGTCCGCACCGCAGCCGGTCCATTAATTCAGTTATCAAAGAGACCCTATCGCTGGCGCAAAACGGCGTAAAGGAAATTAACCTCATCGCGCAGGATCTTACCGCCTATGGTCGCGACCGCAAAGACGGCACCACGCTGCATCGCTTGCTTGAAGCCATGGCGCAGGTCGGCACCATCCACTGGATCCGGCTCTTGTACGCCTATCCCAACTTTCTCGACCAGCCTCTGCTCGAAACGATTCGCGACAACGACAAAATCTGCAAGTATTTCGACATTCCTTTTCAACACATCAGTCGATCGGTGCTACAGCGCATGCGCCGCGGTAAGAGTGGCAGCGCGGTTCGCGAGGCTGTAGAAAAACTCCGCGCGGCTATCCCCGGATTGACCCTGCGAACGTCTTTGGTCGTCGGTTTCCCCGGCGAGACGGGGGCCGATTTTAACGAACTGCTGGATTTTGTCGAAGAGACCGAGTTCGAGCGGCTCGGCGTCTTTAAGTATTCGACGGAAGAAGGAACGGCGGCAGCGCTGATGACGGGAACAGTTGCGGAAGAAGAAAAAGAGCGTCGCTGGCAGGAAATCATGGACGTGCAATCGTCGATCTCGCGAAAAAAGAACGAGGCCTTGATTGGCAGCATTCAGCGGGTTATCATTGACGGCGTTGATTTGGACTCGGACAAAGTAATAGGCCGCACTCAGGCGCATGCACCGGAGGTCGACGGGGCTGTTTATATCGAAGGCCTTGAATCTCGCTGCGGATTAACCTGCGCACAAGCCGGCGAAATGACCGATGTTAAAATTATCGGCGCATCCGACTATGACCTGATTGGTGAGAAACTCCATGGCTAAAGCCGACCCTGAAAAAGAAAAAAAACAGCGACGAGACTTTCTGAAGCAAGCCTCGGAGATGCTCGAGGAAATGAAACGCGGTCTGATGAAAGAACTGCAGGGCCGCGTCAAGGAAGAAACCGAAGGCATCAAAGACGAAGGCCGGGACACCTATGACCTGGCAAGCGACGAACGAGACCGGGAAATTAACTTCATCCTAAACGATCGCGAGCGCGAAAAGCTCTTAGCCATCGATGAAGCTTTGCAGCGGATCGCCGACAAGAGTTATGGAATATGCGAGAGCTGCGAAGGTGAAATCCACCTCGGACGACTAAAAATTCTTCCTTTCACAAGACTATGCGTCAAGTGCCAGGAAGAAAATGAACGCGAGAACAAACGCCAAAAGACCTTAGAAAACGAACGAAGTTACCGTAAGCTCGACATCAGTGATATCGAAGAAGACGGTTTTTAGTAATTTTCTTTTCTCCCTAATTGAAGATCGACTTTTAACCATTTCCCCGATTTAGAGGTTTCCAGGCTCCCCTGGTCGCCAGTGCACTTGCTCTTCGGCGTGGGGTGATCGCTATGTTCATTTGTTGGCGTGAGAAAAAAATGGGCACGACTTTCATCGTGCCCATCAAACTGCTTGATCCTTAGGTACCGAACTAGATTATTCGCCTTTGGCCGGCGTAAACTCGATACTTGACAGGTAATTCTTTTCGCCTTTGTTGGTATATTGTACCGACGCGGCCGACCCGAGACCGATGTCGGATATCTTTGCTTTACTTTCTCGAAGTTCCGTAACCTTGGTTTTCTGCGTGTAATCAAGGGTGACCAATTTGCCTTCCTTGGTAACTACGATCATGTAGTTTTTCTCCGTATCGAGCAGTCCGATATCACCCGAAATCTTCTCCGCCTTCGCCTTTGCTTTCGCGGCCTTTTTTTCTTGGGCCAACAAAGGGAATGCTCCAAAAGTTACAACCAAGGCTGCCGCGACACCATATCTTTTCAATTGTTTCAACATTAGCGAATCCCTCCTGCTTTTTAGTCAGTCGTCGTTGAAAAGCCAATAACTCGATTACTCGCCCTTCGCTGGTGTGTACTCAACGTTGGAAGCAACGTTCTTTTCCCCGGACTTCGAGTAAGCCACGGTTGCCGACGAGCCAAGACCGATATCCGCGACCTTTCCGGGAGTTGGAGTCATCCGTGTGACTTTTGATTTGTTATCAAAATCCAACGTTATCAATTTGCCTTCTTTGGTAACCAGAATCATGTAGTTCTTATCGGGATCTAAAAGGCCAACGTCGCCACGCGCCTTTTCGACCTTGCTCTTTGCGGGTGCAGGAGCCTTCGCTGTAGCTGTTGGTGCCGACAGCGCTTTTGCTGCCGGCACAGGTGCCGACTTTGAAGCCATTTCCTCCTGGGTCGAGCAAGCAGACATTACGAACATCATCGAGACCGCTGCGAGACCCGTGACTGAAAAAATGTTTTTCATACTACCTCCATCCATTGATCGAGTTTGCATTATTTTAGCGACGGTTTTTATCGTGACACCGATGTGTTCTCAATACGCTTTAGGTATGAATTCGACCGCTCATTAGCCGGGAATCAAATTTTTAGTAAGACCGGAGTCGTATAAAGACAATTTTAAGCCAATTCAGTGATTTGCATGCGCTTCGAATTGATGTATTTTCACCTGGTGGCCATTATTCAGAGGTCCTGTGCCGCGAGGTGTCCATGATGCCGATTAAAGTCGTAATCGCCGACGATCACGCGTTGTTCCGCGATGGCCTGCGCAAGATTCTTTCTCTGGAGAAAGATATCCTTGTGGTGGGGGAAGCCGGTAACGGTGACGAAGTATCGAAATTGGTTGAGAGGCTGAGACCCGATGTGCTGCTTCTCGATTTAAAAATGCCCAAGGGCGACGTGGTGCAAAATCTTCTCGATGTCAGCGCGAGAAGTCCGGCCACTCGCGTGATGATCCTTACCGCTTTTTCAGACGAAGAAAACGTGCTGAACGCGGCCAAAGGCGGCGCCAAAGGCTATGTTCCTAAAGGGGTGCCATCGACGACTTTGTTGCAAGCGATCAAAGCCGTGCACAGCGGCGATTATTGGATCGACAGGGAGATTCCATCCTGGGAAACTTTTCAAGAAATCGTCCATGCTCAAGCGGGTTCTCGCGAGGCGCCACCACATATCGACGAGAGCGTCAAAGCGCTCACCAAGAGAGAAATGGAGATCCTGAGACTAGTCGCCGAGGGACTCACCAATGAAGAAATCGGCAAGAAAATATTCATCAGCGAAAAAACCGTAAAGACACATCTCACCAATATTTTCGACAAACTCAAAGTCAACAATCGCTTCAAGGCTGCTCTGATGCTTATGGGGCAGCATGTTTAATAGATGGAGTCGTTCGAATCGAGACGATAAGGTATAGCAGCGGATTGGTTTGACCCGCCAGTATAAAAGCACGATGATGACAGCGGATAAAATTACCCCGGAGGAAAGTTGGCTGCTCCGGCGGGAACGCGCCGTGGCCTTGTTGCGGGTGGTGTTTGCAGCCGTCGCTGTCCTAGTCATTCAACTCAATCCCCAACGCGTCGCCCGATTTCCGGAGTTGTCGTTAGTCTCTCTGATTTCGTTCTTCGTTTACAGCCTCGTCATTCTCTATCTTGCTTGGCGCAATAAGTTAACAACGTCGCCTCTCGGCATTCTGACAAATTCTCTTGACGTGGTATGGATCGCGGCGATCGTTTTTTCCACAGGGGGATCACGCACGCCGTTCTTCTTTTATTATTCATTTCCGGTGATCACCGCGAGCATCCGCTGGGGGCTAAGGGGCAGCTTGCCTGTCGCCCTGGTCGGAGTGGCGCTTTACGGTATCGTCCGTATGACTCTAGCCGGTGAGTCCATGGCTTCGCCGCTCGGTGTCGACACACTCGTTGTTCGCAGCCTGTACTTGGTTCTCTTGGCGTGCATCTTCGGATACATCAGTGAATTCGAAAAGAGACAGATTCAACGCGTACTCGCTCTTTCTAAAACCGCCGCCCACGCGGCCGCTATCGATGAGCGACGCAGGATAATGTTCGAGCTCCATGACGGGATCTTGCAGTCGTTGGCGACGCTCATTCTGCGACTCGAAGACTGCGGAAGACGGCTCTCCGACTCGCAAAAAGAATTGGCCCACGAGCTTCACTCGCTCGAAGATGTGACCAGAAACTCGATGAAACAGATTCGCCAGTTCCTTTCCGGCCACCAGCCCATGCCCCTGGCAGTAGGAACGCTGATTGAAAAATTACGCGAGGAGGCGCGCTTTTTACGCGACGGAATGGGCTTGGAGATCATCCTCGAAAGCGAACCGGAGGATCTTGATTTACCTGTGGACACCGAACGAGAAGTCTATTACGTGCTGCGCGAAGCCTTGACCAACGTCACCCGCCACTCCCACGCATCGAAAGTGGAAATTCATCTCAGGCGCAACAACGGCACCCTGGAAGGGTCGTTAGCCGATAATGGCGTTGGGTTTAGCCCGGGAAATATAAGCCACGAAAATGGTTTGGGTCTGCCGGGTATGGAACAGAGGATCAAAAAAGTTGGGGGAGAACTTTCGGTGAAGTCCTCCCCCGGTCAAGGGACGAATCTTTCCTTTGCAATCTCTCTGGCGGAATAGCCGGGAAAAACGGTTCCCCATGCTTGCCCCCCGAACGGGCCATTCCAATCGCGAGAGTTAGCCAGAGCCTGCGCGGTCCAGGGAGCGGGCGTGTGACGGTGGAACCCGCTCCCGGTCCGGTAGGATTAGTCGCGCCCTTTTTTCGCGATATATTCGATAGCGGTCAGATGATTCTTGTCGCCCTTCTTCGTATACTGAACCGAAGCGGCCGAACCCAGACCGACATCGCTCATCTTTGCTTTGCCGGGCATCATAGCGGTTACCTTGGTCTTGTTGGTGTAATCGATAGTAACCAACTTTCCCTGTTTGGTTACGATGATCATGTAATTTTTCTCGGTGTCCAATAAACCGACGCTACCCGTGACCTTTTGCGCCTTGGCCTTCGCCGCCTTTTTTTGCTGGGCGATTGCCGGCGCTGCGATTAACGCGACCGCAAGCAATGCTGCTCCGGCAGAGATCAAATACTTTTGGCTATTCATTTTCGTTTGCCTCCTAATCATTGTCAACGTAACTTCTCCAGTTGAAACCTAGTCTCTGCCTTTTTTAGCGTCGTACTGCAATGCGCTCGCGACATTTTTACCGCCCTTTTGGGTGTAGGTCACCGTCGCCGAAGAACCGAGCCCCACATCCGCCATTTTGGCCGCCTTGGGTGTTCGCTTGGATACCTTGGTTTTTCCGTCGAAGTCCAAGGTGATAAGCTTGCCCTCCTTGGTGACAAGAATCAGGTAGTTCTTCTCCGTATCGAGAAGACCCACGGAACCGCGCGCTTTTTCAACCTTGGCTTTAGACCGCGCTGGCGCTTTCGCCGTAGCGGCAGGCTTCGGCGCCGACGCTGGAGCCGGCTTTGCCATCATCTCTTCTTGCGTCGAACAGGCCGACAACACAAAAGCTAGTGCGATTGCCGCGACTCCGCTGACTGATATCGTTTTCTGCATATACTCCTCCTCCTTTTTGTTATACGACTTAAGTCTAATCTAATCCTAATGCATAAGTCGTATACTTTACGACATATCGAAATGTCAAGCGCTCTTTTCTAACCAAACTAGGAGGGAATTGCAGCTTTACAATATCCACATACGGTCGAGCCTAAAATTAGGGTTAAAGCCACTTCAGCTAGGCATCAAACCAGGTTTGTAAATAGACCGCCAAGGCAGCGATCCAGTGAGAAGCCCAGGTAATAGTTAGCATCGATTTGCCATCTGCATCGAAGCACCAAAGACCGAACAAGGAGAGATACCGCCGCGATGGCCAGAGCAACCCCAATAAAGTCCTACGACTTGAAGAGGTGCCCCGTTCGCTACGTTAAAGCGAGATATGTCGCCTCTGGCGCTACCAAGTTGAACCACCTGGGTGAGAATGCAATCCTGGGCTCGCATAACGCCGCCGCTGGCTACTTTTACATTCGACTTGAGTGAATGGGCTCGGGGATAGGAAGTAAACCGCGATTTAGCGATCCAGGGCGCAAATACAGGTCACCCATTAGCCGGGCTTCCTCAGACCCATTTCCCGTTGCCGCTCTTGGGCTTCTCTAATCCTACACGTCAAATCAGGCCGGCTTGCCTACCCCAAAATTACACCCCGCGCGGCAGCCCAACGCCTCCAAAGTCACGTCCCCGATTCCATCGCCACACTGCGCTATATCCTGGCCCGTGCAGTCGCCAGACGACTTAATCGATGCCCATGCTGCAACGTGGTCAATCGACATTATTGAAACAGTAGTACTAAGGTGCTTGCATAATTGCCGCTTCGTTCCCCAAAATTACCTAGGTTGAACTCAATTTGTCGGAGCAGGATCATTCATCGTTGGAATTCGGACAGCGGGTTCGGAACAGCGTCCGAAACCAACCACGCCAAACCGACCAGGCAAACCAATCAGTTGTGATCGCGCCGGTGTTTAATTAAACTCCCGGTTAATTATGCTGGCCAAGCGAATCATTCCATGCCTCGACGTTAACGCCGGACGGGTAGTTAAGGGCGTTAAGTTTCTCGACCTGCGCGACGCCGGCGACCCGGTCGAAGCCGCGCGCGCCTACGACCGCGAAGGCGCCGACGAACTCTGCTTTCTCGACATCACTGCGTCCCACGAAAATCGCGGCATCATTCTCGACGTCGTGGCACATACCGCCGAGCAGGTTTTCATGCCGCTCACCGTTGGCGGCGGCATTAATACGACGGAGAATATCCGCGCCCTGCTTCGAGCCGGCGCCGATAAAGTCTCGATCAACACAGGCGCGGTCAATCGCCCGGAGTTCGTTCGTGAAGCGGCAGAAATGTTCGGCAGCCAGTGCATCGTCGTGGCGATCGACGCCAAGCGCGTCGGCGATCATTGGGAAGTCTTCACCCACGGCGGTCGCAACCCGACAGGAATCGAAGCCTGCGGCTGGGCCGAACGGATGGAACGATTCGGCGCCGGCGAAATTCTCCTGACCAGCATGGACCGGGACGGCACCAAAGCGGGTTACGATTTATCACTGACCCGAGCGATTTCCGACCGCGTTGGCATCCCCGTCATAGCTTCCGGCGGCGTAGGCAATCTCGAACATATTTACGAAGGGCTAACCGAAGGCGGGGCGAGCGCAGCTCTGGCGGCGTCGATCTTTCACTTCCGGGAGTACACCATTGGCGAGTGCAAAAAATACCTCGAAAGTCGCGGCGTCACGGTACGCCCGCTGCGCTGATACTCGTCAACTTCTCGCAATTGAAGTTGACGCTTAACGACCGTTCGACGACCCAGGCAAGGCACGTTTTCGCGCCGGGTCAAAAAACGGCAATTTAACGACCCGGGCGCCAGCACTTTTCCGCTGGTGTTCGACGGTGACTTCAAGCTCGACGCGGGTTTCGAGCTGGGCAAATTCTCGATCGACAGTGGCGAGCGCAAGGTATTTTTTCAATACCGGCGACCAGGCGCCGGTGGTAGCGTAGCCTACCTGTCGGTCATCTTTGTTGAGCGGCGTGCTGCCGCGCCATGCGGCGCTTGGAAACTGCGGCGCTAAGCCGACCTGCGTGAATAAATATTCGTAGTCGCTCAGATTGACTTCCAGGCCGACGATTTGCCGGGATTCGCCATCTTGGTTAGAGCGGCGCAGCGCTTCCGCACCGACGAAGTGATCTTTCTTTAGATCGACAGTCCAGCCCAGCCCTATTTCAAAGGGCGAATAGCGCTGCGAAGGGATCAGAGCCCTCTCCGCGCCGATGTAGTCCACTTCCAATAAAATAAAGCCCGCCTCTAAGCGAGCCACGTCGAGCGCGAGAATCCCGGCAGGCTTTATGCCGAAAACGGCGCCCTTTTCCATTGCCAAATCCCAAACTCGTTCGGCACAATCGGCCGCGAACCAAATCTCATAGCCCAAATCGCCGGTGTAACCCGTGCGCGACACGATGACGGGAATGTTTGCGATCCGTCCCGAGCTAAAACGAAAGAATCGAAGCTTAGCCAGCTCCCCATCGACAAGCCGTTCGAGAATTTTGAACGCATTGGGCCCCTGCAACGCCAATGCCGCAACCTGCTCGGACACCTCCTCGATCGAAACATCCAGTGCCCGTGAGTTGAGCTTGAGCCAGCGAAGGCTCGGATCGGCCAAATGGAAACGGAAGTGATTTTCCGCCAGGCGAAAGACCGTACCGTCCTGGATCACCGCGCCGTCGTCTTCGCACAGACAAGTATACAACGCCTGGCCGACCGCGCATTTCGCCGCATCGCGGGTGATCACGCGATTGACAAGCTTGAGCGCGTCGCAGCCTTTTATATCGTATTTGTAGAGCGGAGATACGTCGATCAGCCCCGCGCTGTTGCGGATCGCGTGGTATTCGTAGTCGTGCACCACTTCATAGGAACTGGCGACGAAATACCCCGACCAATTCCGCCAATTTTGGCTCAAGCAGAGCGCTGAGGTCCGTGAGTGAAAAGGTGTTCCGACCGGCATCTGTACCTTGGGATACTTAGGTTTAATTTTTGGATTCGATGAAATACCCGCTGCCGCGTTGACTTCGCAGAGGAAATTACCAAATATGCGCACTTAAGCAAATTGCAGCCATGGCAAACTACGATGCGATCATCATCGGCGGCGGCCACAACGGCCTCACCAGCGCTGCCTATTTGGCCAAAGCCGGGAAAAAAGTCTTGGTGCTGGAGCGCCGCCATGTGCTCGGCGGCGCGGCGGTAACGGAAGAGATTTACCCCGGGTTTAAATACTCCGTCTGTTCCTACGTCGTCAGTCTGCTCCGCCCCGAGGTGATTCGCGAGCTGGAGCTGCCCAATTACGACCTCGAGATTATTCCCCTCGACAGCACGCTCACACCGCTGCCCAACGGCGATTACCTCTACCGCTGCGGCGACCACGCCCAGACCCGCCGCGAGATCGCCCGCCATTCGGTGACCGACGCCGAGGCCTATGAGCAATACGGCCAGCGCATGGCGCAGATGGCGATGGCGGTAAAGCCGCTGCTCGGCATGATCCCACCGGAACCAACGAGTTGGAATCCAAAAGATCTTTTCGGACTGGCCCGTGTCGGCAGCCATTTTCACAGCCTCGGGGAAAAGCTTTTTTACGATCTGACCAAGCTCATGACCGCAAGCTCGGCGGACTTTCTCGACGAGTGGTTCGAAACCGAGGCGCTCAAAGCCACCATGTCGGCGAGCGGTATTATCGGCACGTTCATGGGCCCGCGCTCGCCTGGGACTGCCTATGTCCTGCTGCATCACTACATGGGCGAGCTCGACGGCGCCTTTCGCTCCTGGGGCTTTGCTCGCGGCGGCATGGGCTCGATCAGCCGGGTAATCGCCGACGCGGCGCGCCACCACGGTGCCGAGATTAAAACCCGCGCGGCGGTGGATCGGATATTGGTAAAGAACGGCCGCGCCTACGGCGTGGCACTCGCATCCGGCGAAGAACTCAATGCCAAAGTGATCGTTTCCGGCGTCGATCCAAAGAGGACATTTTTGAAAATGGTCGACGCCGGCCAGCTCGACCCCGACTTTCAAAGTCAGGTGAGTAATTTCAAAATTCGCGGCTCCTCGGCCAAGGTGAATCTTGCGCTCGATGGGCTACCCAGCTTCACCAGCATGCCCGGCATTGGCCCGCACCTCGCCGGCGCGATCTCGATCAGCCCAAGCCTCGACTATATCGAGCGCGCCTACGACGACGCCAAATACGGCGATTTCTCGCGCCATCCCTACATGGACATTATTTTGCCGTCGATGCTCGACCCATCCATGGCGCCGCCGGGGAAGCATGTCATGTCCATCTTCGTGCAATACGCGCCCTACCACTTGAGCAGTGGCAGCTGGCCGGAAAAACGCGAAGCTCTCGGGGATGCGGTCATCAACACTTTGAGCGAATACGCGCCCAATTTAAAAAACATTATGCTCCACCGCCAGGTAGTCACGCCTTGGGATCTTGAACAGGAGTTCGGCCTGACCGAGGGAAATATTTTTCAAGGCGAGCTCACGCTTGACCAATTATTCTTTCTTCGTCCCATTCCCGGTTGGGCGAAATATCGCACACCGATCAAAAACCTATACATGTGCGGCGCCTGCACCCACCCCGGCGGCGGCGTGATGGCCGCTTCGGGGCGGTTGGCAGCTTTAGAAATATTAAAAGACTTAAGCAGGAGCCCGTTCTAACCCGCCATGCCAACCTACGACGCCATCGTCATCGGCGCCGGCCACAATGGCCTTGTCGCCGCCGCCTATCTCGCGAAAGCGGGACAAAAAGTCTTGGTGGTCGAGGGGCGAAACATCCTCGGCGGCATCGCCGCGACCGAAGAAACTTTTCCGGGATTTAAGTATTCCACCTGCGCGCATCTTGCCAGTTCGTTCTCCAGCGAAGTGATCGCCGATCTCGATTTGAAAAAGCATGGACTGGAAGTGCTTCAGCTCGACCCGCTTCTATTTGCACCTAGCCCCGACGGCAATTCTCTGGTTATAGGGAGCGACCCCGCCAAGGCCGTCGAGGGAATTAGTCGACATTCAAAAGACGACGCAAACAGGTACCCACCATTCTTCGCCCGGCTAAAAATTTTGTCGGCATTTCTACGAACGCTCTACGGCTTGTCAATGCCGGACAAAGCTAACCCTGGGAACTTTAATTCCATGGAGCTGCTCAAAGCCGGACTCAAGTTTCACGGTTTGGGCGACAAAGAAGGTTACGAGTTTCTCCGCATCTTGCCGATGAGCGTAGCCGACTTGCTGAACGAATGGTTCGAGAGCGATTTACTAAAGGCCAGTCTTGCTGCAAGCGGCATCCTCGGCTCCTTCGTAGGACCGCACCAACAAGGAACCGCTTTCAATCTCGTGCACCACCAAATGGGTGGATCCAACGGCGCCCTGCGCACGACCGGCTTGGTCCGCGGCGGCATCGGCAAGCTGGCCGACGCTCTCGCTGGCGCAGCGCGCCGGCATGGCGCCGAGATCCGGACCGGCAATGCCGTGGCAAGAATCGTCACGAAAAGCGGCGCCGCGACCGGCATCGCCTTGGCAAGCGGCGACGAAATCGATGCCTCAACGGTGATTTCCAGCGCCGATGTCAAGCAAACTTTCCTGCAGCTCGTCGAGCCGACTTATCTGGATCCGCACTTTTTGCTGCGAGTCAAAAACATTCGCGCCCGCGGCACCGTTGCCAAAGTAAATTTAGCCTTGGACGCATTGCCGAAGTTCAAAGGCCCGAGCGACCGCGGGTCAGAGTCCGCGCTCGGCGGCATTATTCACATCGGCCCGACCCTCGATTATCTCGAACGGGCCGCCGACGCCGCCAAATACGGCCGTTTCTCGGAGAATCCCTTTCTCGAGATCGTCATTCCGACAGTCGCCGACTCTTCGCTGGCGCCGGCGGGTAAACATGTCATGTCGGTATGGACACAATTTGCGCCCTACGACTTGCGAGGATCGAATTGGAACAACCAGCGCGACACCTTGGGCGATACCGTAGTGGATTTGATCGAAGAGTATGCGCCCGGTTTTAAAGATTCCATTTTGCACCGCCAGGTTTTGACACCGCTCGATCTAGAACAAGACTTCGGCCTCACCGGTGGTCACCCCTACCACGCGGAGTTGGGTCTGGACCAGATTTTTTTCATGCGGCCGGTGCCCGGCTGGGCACGCTATCACACACCGATCAAAAATTTCTTTCTCTGTGGCTCTGGCACACACCCCGGCGGCGGCATCACCGGCCTTCCGGGCTACTACGCGGCCAAAGAAATGATCAAAAGCCGGCGGCGCGGCAAGTAGCGTCAGCCTAGGAATTTTTCTTCGTCCGTGGTAAACGGAAAATAGTTTTACTCGTTCAGGCAATGAATGAAAATTTATCTTGGATTATTGGAAAGCTCACCACCGAGGAGGACGCGAATTTTCGGCGAGGTCCAAGGCAAACTGGTCGATCTCCAGCTCGCCTACGCCGGCTATCTGGCCCAAACCAGGGCGAACTGCGCCAACGCCTACGAGCTTGCCGCATATTATTTGCCGCAATCGATCGCGGCCTTTCTCGAACGCGGCGAGGTAGGGAGCAAGGCATTGGACGAGACGGCATCCTTCGCGCACAAAAGCGGTGCGCGGGAGCTTCGCGGTCCGAGTGAAGAAAAAGTCACCTACGCTCTGGATGAAATTCGCCTGCTCCCGCCGCTGCAAAATCCCGAGCGCAGCCTTGTCATTGGATTTTCCGACCGGGCCCGCACCGAGGCCTTGCCCAAGGCCGAAATCCCCACGGGTTTTTACAAGCTGCCGCAAACATTCGTCGCCGGTGGCGTGCCGATCGTCTGGCCGAAGTTCTCCGAACAGCTCGACGCCGACGCCTGCCTCGCTTTAGTCATCGGCAAGGCGGGCAGGAGGATCGAACCCGCTAACGCTTGGGATCACATCGGCGGCGTCACGCTGCTGATCGACGTGACCGCCCGCGACATCAACAAGCGCGAAGGCCTGACGACCAACAATCTGCTCGGCAAAAATTTTCCCGGGAGCACCTCTCTCGGTCCGGCCCTATTGCTCAAGCCTGATCGCAAGGCGCTCAAAGGCCTGGAAGTCGAACTCAGCATCGACGACGAGGTAAAGCAAAAACTCCACCCCGCCGATAGCGTCTTCACCGTCGAGCAGATCGTCGCCCGCTGGTCGATCCTCGGTCTTAAGCCCGGCGACTTCCTCGCCATTGGCGCCAGCATGGCGATCCATGGCGATCGCCTGCAAAGTCCTGCGCCGTTGAAGGTCGGCTCCGCCATCCGTTGCGTCTCGCCCGCCATCGGAGAATTAGCGCACCGAGTGGTTGCCGCGGGAGGTCGAAGCCGATGAAACTCGTGACGTTTAAATATCGCGATGAAGAGAAAATCGGCGCCGTTGCGACAAACGGCCACATCGTCGATTTGCTCGGCGCCTACGCGCGATTTTTGCGAGAATCCGAAGGACATCCTCACGCCGATCAACTCGCCACCGCAATTCTCGGCCGCGACATGCTGGAATTTTTGCGCCGCGGCCCTGGGGCCCAGGACGGCGCCCGCAAGGCTTTGGCTTATTTGAGCGAAAACACCGGCGACGGGAGCCGAGAAATGATATTCGAACGCGATCAGGTTCACCTGATGGCTCCGGTACCCCGGCCGGGCGCGTTGATTTCCGCCGGCAAAAATTTTTCCGACCATGTCGCGGAAATGGCATCCAAGAAAGGGCCGGAGGCGCCGGTGGCCTTTCTCAAAGTCCCGGGCTCGGTCATCGGCCCGGAAGATGACATCCCCCATCCGCCGGAAGTGAAAAACTTGGACTACGAAGTCGAGCTGGCCATCATCATCGGAAAACTTTGCATCGACGTGAGCGCGGATGAGGCGTTGGATTACGTCGCCGGCTACTCGGCATTCAACGACATCAGCGCCCGGGATATCATCCGCGGCGAAAACAAGACTGGAATTCACTTGATGGGCAAGAGTTTTCCCGGTTTCGCACCCATGGGTCCCTATCTCGTTACCGCGGACGAAATTCCCGAGCCGCAAAACTTGAAACTAAGATTGTCGGTCAACGGCGAAGTGCGCCAGGATTCCAATCTGAGCTACATGATTTTTAAAATCCGCGAGATGATCGCCTACTGGTCGCAGATGGGGCTAAATCCCGGCGATGTGTTGACCACCGGGACACCGCGCGGCGTCGCGGCGGGAAGAAAATCCGACCAGCCACCCTGGTGGCTCAAACCCGGCGAGGTGGTCGAAGCCGAGGTCGAGAAAATCGGCCGGCTCAGAAATCGTATCGTTGCGGAATAATCGCCGTTGGGACTGATCGACAAGGAGCCGTTTCATGTCGTCCGTGCATTCAGTCATCAAACCGACGGGTCTCGTCTACGGCCATAGCGAGTGCCGATATCTCGACGAGACCCTGCCGGTCTTGACGCAGGTTTTAGCTTTGGAGCTGATTGAGAGAAAAAACGACCAAGCCGTATTGAAGCATCCAAACACCGGCTGGAAGCTCATCCTTCACGAAGGGGGTGCCGAGGTCAAAGACAAGCCCGAGCGCAATCACTACGGCGTGCGAGTGTCGAAGAATCGCGAAGTCGACAACGCCTATCAGTACCTGCTCGCCAACAAGGAAAAACTCGGGCTTAAAAAAGTCGTCAAGCGCAAAGAGCGCGACGGCTCCTACTCGATGTTTTTCGTCGAGCCCGGTGGCAACTACTGGGAGATCGAGTCCTACGAAAACCGCCGCAAGGCCGGCTTGCCTGAACAAGTTGCCTATCCGTGGAAGACCAAGCTTACCGAAGAAAAGCTGCCTGGCTGCGGCTACATCCCGCAGGCGATGACCCATGGCACCATGGAGTGCATCGCTCTGGCGGCGTCGGTGAAGTTTTACAAAAAAGCCCTTGGATTAGATGTGATCACCCACGTACCGACGGTCAGACCCCACGATATCAAACATCCCTCGACTCCCTGGTACGTCGTAAGCCTCGAGGTGCCGCCGAAAAACAAACATTACTTAACGCCCCTCCAACGCTATACAGTCTCCGTAGAATCACCGGCGGCGCTCGCTCAAGCCCATCAAGAACTATTCAAGCGCCGCGAGGAATTCCGGATCACAGCCATTGACGATATCCAGACCACGCCCGAGATGGAGTCGTTTCTACTGAGCGATCTGGATCGTAATTGGTGGGAGATCGCCTACCTGAAGAACTGACCCGGCAATCATGTTGGAAGCAAATAGATCCGCCGTCGAATCCCTCGGCATCGTCAAAGGCCACTACGAATGCCGTTTCTTTGATGAGACTGTGCCGGTCCTGTCGGAACTGCTGGCCCTCGAAGTCGTCGAGCGGCGCAACGACGAAGTCATCATGAAACACCCAAACACGGACTGGCTGCTGATCATTCACCAAAGCGGCGCCGACGCGCCGGACAAGCCTTTTCGCAATCATTATGGCGTGCGCGTCAACGACAACGCCGCGGTCGACCGAGCCTACGCGTATCTACTGACTAAAAAAGACGCGTTGGGCCTAAAGAAAGTCGTCATGCGGAACGAGCGCTCGGGTTCCTACTCGGTTTTTTTCGTCGAGCCCGGTGGCAATTACTGGGAGATAGAATCCTATCAGCACCGCCATCAAGCCGGTTTGCCCTACGAGGTTTCCTATCCCTGGACTGCACCTCTCACTGAGGAAAAATTCCCCGGAAAGGGTTTCATTCCTCAAGCATTTACGCACGGAACTGTTGAATGCAACGACTGGGCATCATCGGTGAAGTTTTACACCGAAGGCTTAGGAATGGAGATGATTACCCATGTAACCACGCCCAAACCGCACAACATCAAGCATCCCGCAAATCCTTGGTATATAGTGAGCCTGGAAGTGCCCGAGCGAAGCCGCAAATACTTGGGGCCACTCCAGCGCTTCACGATCGCGGTCGCTTCACCGATAAAACTTCGCGAAGCCCGCGACGCGCTAATCGCCCGGCGCGACGAATTTTCCGTGACGGAGATCAGCGAAATCAAAGACAATCGGGCCGGCCAGTCTTTTCTGCTCTGCGATCTCAACCGCAACTGGTGGGAAATCGCATGCCCCATGATTAAAGACCCCGCTCCCATGCAATGAAGTCCTAGTCTCACCATTCTCTTTCCGCAAACTTCGCCTGAGGACGAACCGATGAACGTCAACGAACTCGCTATTAAAAAGACCGGCCTGCTGTTCTTCGACATGCTGAACGTTTATTACCACGGCGCGCCGGAGGCGACCAAAAAGCGCATGAAACCGATGGTCGACAACGCCGTGCGCTTGATGAACGGTGCGCGGCAGGCGGCGATGCCGATTTTTTACGCCCTAGCCAACCACCGCCCGGACGGCGAGAGCCGGAGCTTGATTGTCACCGACACCGACATGCGGCTTCGCCCCTGGCCAAACGATGACTGCAACCCCACGGTCCACGGCGCCACCGAAGGTTCTTGGGAGCAAAAAGTGATCGCTGAAATCGCTCCGCAAGCACAGGACTACGTCATTCCCAAATTCCGCTGGAGCACTTTTCACCAAACCTATTTTGATCTCGCGCTGCGCTCGCGCGCCATTGATACTTTGATCATCTCCGGGGGCGCCGTCGATGTCGGCGTGGCATCGACCGTCTATTCGGCGCGGGATCACGACTACAACGTCATTGTCGTGCGCGACGCGTGCAGCAACTCCCACGAGGACTCCATGGCTGCTTTCATGAACACCGTTTTCCCGCGCATGGCCCGAGTGAGGACGACCGACGAGGTCTTGGAAATGATTCGAAAAGGGGCAAAGTAAACCGACTGACGGGAGGCGAATCGGATTCTTTAACCGCCGCTAAATATTTCCGCCGTCCCAACGTCTAACAATCAATGAGAGCGGCGAGATAATATGAGTGATTTGAAATCCTTACGGTTCATCTGCACCTGGGCACTGATCGCCGCAGTGCTATTTCCCCTGACGGTCTAGGCTCAAACCGCGCCCGCGCCCGAAAAGCAAAAGATCGAAACCTTGATCAAAGAGGTCGGCGATCTCAAAGCGCCAAATTCATCCGCAACGGCTGGACCTACGAAGTATCCACCGCGACCCGTTTTCTTCGCGGGATATGGGAAGCTAACGATGCAAGCATAAAAACCGCCCCGGACTTTATCGCTAGGGTCGCTAGTACTTCGGGCACCACAGGACAACCTTATTTGATTCGATTTAAAGACGGCCGTGAGATCACGAGTTGCGACTTTTTGCTCGCGGGGCTCAAAAAGCGCGAAATTTGATAACCTGATTCAGCCGGAATAAGCTCATTAACAAATCGCTCGTCGCCCCACCCGATTGGCAATAAGTCGGGGTAGCTGCCGCGATATTGACCGCGTTTTCGCGCGATTGATTGATTCGAAAACGAGGCAAACAATAACAAAACCTGTTTTGCTCGAACCGCCCTCCTCTTTGTGGCTTCCAATGTCTTCATGGCTTTCGCCTGGTATGAGCTTCTTAAAGATCTCAACGATCTAAAATGGTATAATTGAACCCTTGTGAACAGCGGAACACTGCCTGGTCCGAGTCACCCGCTCCGCCTGCCGGCCAACCGGACCGTTAACTAAGTTAAATTTCAGAAAAACGAATAAGGCTGGAACCCACCGGTCAGGAGACCCTGGTGGAACTATGCGTCCTGGCTTTCCAGATACCTCTCGGCATCGATCGCCGCCATGCAACCGGTTCCCGCGGCCGTGATCGCCTGGCGGTAAATGTGATCCTGCACATCGCCGCAGGCGAAGACACCGGCTACGTCGGTCTTGGTGCCGTCGTGGGTGAGGATGTAGCCCGTCGGGTCGAGCTCCAATTGTCCAATGAACAATTTTGAGTTGGGCTCGTGGCCGATGGCGATGAAGAGGCCGTCGCACTTGAAGTCTTCGCTTTTGCCGGTCTTTAGGTTTTTCAGCGTGACCCCTTTCACGCCACCAGCTTTGACATGACCGTGAACTTCCTCCACCACGCTATCCCAGATAAACGAGATCTTGGGGTTATTCTCAGCTCGGTCCTGCATAATCTTCGAAGCCCGCAATTTATCGCGCCGGTGCACGACGGTGACCTTGGAGGCAAACTTCGTCAAAAATGTCGCCTCCTCCATTGCGGTATCGCCGCCGCCTACGACGACCAGCTCCTTGTCTTTGAAGAAAAAACCGTCGCAGGTCGCGCAAGCCGACACCCCGTAGCCCATGAGCTTCATCTCCGACTCCAAGCCCAATAGCTTGGCCGTCGCCCCGGTGGCGATGATCAACGCATCGCAACTATACTTTTCTTTCCCAACCGCAATCTCGAAGGGCTGCTTCTTCAGATCCACCGCGGTCACCTCACCGAAAATGGTTTCCGTGCCGAAGCGAGCGGCCTGTTTTTTGAATTCTGCCATCAAGTCCGGCCCCATGATGCCTTTGGGAAAGCCCGGGTAGTTCTCTACGTCGGTCGTGATGGTAAGCTGGCCTCCGGGCTGAGAGCCCTCGATTACGAGCGGCTGAAGATCAGCGCGGGCAGCGTAGATGGCGGCGGTGAGCCCCGCGGCGCCGGAACCCAAGATGATGACACGATAATGGCTTTTTTTATCCATCCAGTTTCTGTAACATAATAAATTCCACGCAGAAAGGAAGCTCGCCTGACGAGTCCATCGGCGACAAGAAGGATTCTGGGCGAGGCAACTTCGGCGCGATCAAGTTGGGAGTGAAAGCGGGTTATTCATGGCACAACTGAGTCATTTAGACGAACACGGGCGCGCGCGTATGGTCGATGTCAGCGACAAGGACATCACCAGCCGCATCGCGGTGGCGCGCGGCACGATTCACATGCGCGCAAAAACCTTGGAGCTTATTTTGAAAGACAAAATTGAAAAGGGCGACGTCTTCTCCGTGGCCCGAGTTGCCGGAATCATGGCGGCAAAGAAAACCTCGGAGCTGGTGCCCATGTGTCATCCGCTGAGCATCACCTCGGTAGAAATCGACCTGACTCCGGGAAAGAAGCCTCCGCGCGTCGACATCGAAGCCTTGGTTCGAGTGAGCGGAAAGACCGGCGTGGAGATGGAAGCGCTCACCGCCGTGTCGGTGGCCGGCCTAACGATTTATGACATGTGCAAAGCGGTCGACCGCGAGATGACCCTCGGCGAAATTCGCCTGGTTGAAAAGAGCGGCGGCAAAAGCGGGACTTTTATCAGAAAAGAGTAGCCCTCAGACAGCAGAAAATTTTTGACCCTTTGAACGTTTTGAACGGCTTGATCGATATGAACGACAAGGTTCAATAAAGAGCATTCCGCCAACCGGCCAAGTTATCTTTGATAGTTAGCGCCCATGCAGCACATTTACCTGAAACAAGGCCGGGAGCGTCCCGTGCTCAATGGCCACCCGTGGATTTTCTCCGGTGCCATCGAAAAAATTGATGGCGACGCCCAATCGGTCGGCATTGCCGACGTTTTCGACAGCAAAAAGAATTGGCTTGCCCGAGGCTACTATAATCCGAAATCTCAGATCAGCGTCCGGGTTCTGACCCGGCAGAAGCAAACCATCGACAGCGATTTCTTCGCGCGCCGGTTGCGCAACGCCCTCGCCCTGCGCCAACGCCCTCGCCCTGCCGGCACCACGGCCTATCGAATCGTTAACGGTGAAGGTGATTTTTTACCGGGCCTGATTGTCGATCGCTACGCCGGCTTTCTCGTCTGCCAGTTCTACACCGCGGGACTGGCGCAATTCAGGCAAGAGATCCTCGACGCGCTAAGCTCATGCGAATCGATCGATGGTATCTTCGAACGCACCGAAGGCCGGGTCGGCGATGAAGAAGGGCTCGAACCGTCGGTTGGCACCATCCGCGGCGAGGCGCCACCGGAAACAATTGAAATAGAGGAAAACGGCCAGAAATTTCTAGTCGATCCGCGGCGCGGCCAGAAAACCGGCTTCTTTCTCGACCAGCGCGACAATCGCGCATTTTTCTCGACGCTCAGCCGTGACCGCGCGGTTCTCAATTGCTTTGCCTACACCGGCGGTTTTTCCGTCTTCGCATTCGCCGGCGGCGCCAAGGAAGTCGTCACCTTCGATTCTTCCAAGCCGGCCTTGGAGCTCGCCGAGCGAAATCTTGATCTCAACGGCTTCGCCAACGCGCCGGGCGAGCTGCTTAAAGGCGACGCCTTCGCCTATTTAAAAGAGATCGACAGGAAGTTCGACGCCATCGTCTTGGATCCGCCGTCTTTAGCGCATAAGAAAAATGATATCGACGCTGCCGCCGGCGGCTATAAGTTTCTCAACCTGCACGCGTTCAAACATCTCAATCCGGGCGGTTTGCTGCTGACTTTTTCTTGCTCTCAACATGTTTCTTCGGACCTCTTTCAAAAAATCGTCTTCGGCGCTGCCGTCGATGCGCAAAGTACGGTCACGATCGTCAAGCGCTTGGGCCAGCCCATCGATCACCCCGTAAGCCTCCATCACCCCGAAGGCGAGTATCTAAAAGGGCTCGCACTCCGCGTATTGGACTAATTGGCGCGCCTTGTGGTAGACCATTTCGTCGACCCCCTATCGGCATTCGAACGCGTTCAATGCCTGCCACCGCGAGGTGCCCATGGCCGCCTATCAGACCATCAAGGATTGGCCCGAGGAAGACCGTCCGAGAGAAAAACTCCTCGCCAGAGGCTCGCAAACCTTAACCGAGACGGAGCTTTTGGCGATTATCCTACGAAACGGCAACGCCAGCACCGGCGAAAGTGCCCTCGACCACGCCCGTCTGCTGTTAAATCAATTCGGCGGCCTCAAAGGCATCGACGACGCGTCGGTCGCCGAGATTGGCAAGGTCAAAGGCATCGGCCCCGCCAAGATCGCGCAGATCAAAGCCTGCTTGGAAATCGCCAAGCGGGTGGGCGCGCAAAAATGGGAAACCGGGCAACCGCTCCGTTCCGCCGAGGATGTCTATCATCATTTCCGCGAGAATCTCGGCAGAGAGAAACGCGAGCTCTTCTATGTCGTCCTGCTCAACAACAAAAATCGCAAAATCCGCGAGGTCAAAATCTCCGAAGGGTCGCTCACTGCATCCCTCGTCCACCCACGCGAAGTTTATAATCCGGTGATCCGCGAATCCGCCGCCGGGGTGATTTTTGTGCACAATCACCCGAGCGGCGACCCGGCCCCGAGCCCCGAAGATATCGACATCACCCGCCGGCTAAAAGAAGTCGGCGAAGTCATGGGCGTGCGCGTGCTCGATCATGTGGTCATCGGCCACGACCGATTCTTTAGTTTCAGCGACAAGGGAATGCTCTAGTTCGCCCAAGAAGCTCTCACGGTTTGCGTTTATCCGCGCCAAATGACTTACGCGTAAGTGAAAATCCAAAGCTCCGGTCGAGTTTTGTTGACTTCGCCGGCCCCCCCGTTTATTCTCGAGAAAGATTCATTCCGTCACCACACCCTCCATATTAAATAATTATGAGCGCTCTAGAAATTGGCAGACCAAAAAGGCGGCTTCTCCCCGGCCGCGGTTTTTTCTTAGTGTTGCTGGTCATTTTGCTCGTCGGCGGCGGCTATCTCGTCCTGCCGCGCTTCGAGTGGTACAAACCGCAAATAAAAATTACCCCCGATACGGATGTCATCGGTCTCGGCGCCCTCGAGATCGAAGCGAGCGATCGCGGTAGCGGTTTAAAATCTTTCAACGTGAGTTTAAAATCCGGCGGCTCCGATATTCCGCTCCTTGCCGAACAGTACGACCAGTCGGTCATGCAGAAAAAGTTTACTCTGGCGCTCACGTCGAAACTCACGGGTTTGAAAGAAGGTCCGGCCGTGCTCAGGATCAGCGCCCGCGACCGTTCGCTCTGGAGCTTCTTTCGCGGCAACGAGGGCGTACTGCAAAAAAACGTCACCATCGATATTACGCCGCCGACCATCGAGCTCATCGCCGATGATCGTTACGTGAACTTCGGCGGTGTCGGGATGATCGTTTACAAACCATCGGCCGATACCGTCACCACCGGCGTCAAGATCGGCGGCTATTTTTTTCCCGGTTACAAGGATCAAATCAAGGAGCATCCGGATTACTACATCGCCTTCTTCGCTCACCCTTACAATGTCGGGCCAGAGGAAAAGGCGATGCTCGTCGCCGCCGACAAAGCCGGCAACTCAAGAGAGATGCGGCTTGTCTACGAGCTCAAAAATGTCCGCTACAAAAAGAGTACAATCCCGATTTCCGATGCGTTTATCGAGTCCAAGGTCGCGCCGCTGTTGAGCGACGTGGGCGCGCGTAAAGGCAGCCCAAAAGATGTGTTTATCAAGGTCAATCGCGACCTCAGAAAAGAAAACGAAGAAAAAATCAAATCGATAACGCTCAAGTCAACGCCAAAGATACTTTGGAACGGCGCGTTTCGTCAGCTGAGCAATTCCAAAGTCGAGGCCAATTTTGCCGATGCGCGAACCTATACGTATAAAGACGAAGTCATCGATCATGCTCATCATCTCGGTTACGATCTGTCGGTTACCAAACATTACCCGGCCGAGGCAGCCAATAGCGGCGTGGTGGCCTTTGTCGGCGACCTCGGCATTTACGGCAACACGGTGATCATCGATCACGGTTTGGGGCTGTTTACCCTGTACTCGCATTTGAGTTCTATCGACGTGAAAGTCGGCGACCAGATCAACCGGGGAAAAGCCCTAGGCAAAACAGGTGATACCGGGCTTGCCGTTGGGGATCATCTGCATTTCGGCGTCTATCTTCATGGCCTGGCTGTTCTACCGGTGGAGTGGTGGGACCAGAAATGGATCAACGACAACATCTTGCCTAAATTGGCGGGAACCAGCAGCGAGGCCGCTGCTGAAGCCAGAGTTTCAAAGTCCGCTGCAAAACCCGCCCGCAAGCGGCGCCGATAAAAATCCCTCGATGGCTTTAGCCCGCCTCGCTTGGATAGATCTCCAACAAACGTGCAGGAAAAGCGGTGACTTGATCCGAGCAGGTCATGCTTATGTAGCCGCCCGGTTAGGCGAACGCACGAGAAAAAGGCAGATAACCGTGGCGAGCAGCGGAAATAGCGCGATCGACTTTAGTGCGATGGGCAGACCGTAGCGATCCGCGACCAAGCCGGCGATAACGGGAGCGAGAAACGATACACCCATGTTCGCGCCGTAAATAAACGCGACTATGCTGCCGGAAAGATGTTGCGGCGCGGCGGACATCGCGGCGGAAACAATCACGGGTCGAAGCGCCCAAAGCAGAGCGCCAAGAGCCCCCATCCCTAGACCCAAATTGACACCTGCTTGGGCGTAAGGAATCATCACGATTACGACTACGCTCAGCATGGAAAATACCACGATCAAGGGCTTATGGCCGAAGCGATCGGATATCCAGCCGACAATCGCCGGCGACATGCCGGCAAAAAGAAACAGTACCGACATGTAAGCGCCGGTCGCAGCCGCGGAAAGATTCAACTGAAGCGATAGATAGAGCGGCAGGAACGCTGCCAGAGCAGTTTGACCCATGGCCCGGAGTGTCGAGACCGCAACGAGACCACAAATCGTTCGATTTTTGACCACGTCATCCCAGACGGCGCGCCGATAATCACGCGGCCGAGGTACCGCAACCTTCCCTTCAGCGCCGAGAACCGCATAAAGGAGTCCGATCACCAGACCGGGAATTGCCCAGATTTGCAGGGTCGTGCGCCAGTCGAAATAAACGAGGAGAAGACCGATTGCGAGCGGCCCGACGACCTCGCCAAGATTGGCACTGCTGTCATGAACGCCTAAAGCGAAGGCCTTTTGCTCGCGGTATTTCGCCGAAAGAATCGCCAGCGACTGCGGATGAAACCACCCACTACCGAATCCAGCCACCCCCATGAAAATCAACAACACCGGAAACGTCGTCGCGGCGCTTAGTCCAAGTGAGGCGACACCGATCAAACCGATGCATACCCCGAGCAAAAGGTTGCGCCGGCTCGCCAGATCGGCGAAAAACCCCGACGGGAAGCTCGCCACACCCGCCATCAACGTCCGCGCCGAGGCCAACGAGCCGGCCTGCGCGAGAGATAATCCGAGGGAGGTCGTGATGAGCGGCAGAATAACGGCGATCACACCGTTAAAGAGATGCTCGCTCATATGCGCCGTGCAGTTAGCCGCTAACCGACCCCAGTTCACAAGCGGAACAGCTACAGTTTGAATGTTTTCAAGTTTTGCCACGTCGCTAGCGTTCCTAGAATTAGCCTTGTTCCATATGCGGGTTTTTAGCAGTTCGCTAGTAATGGCTCTTCCGTAGAGAGGGTCATGAGCGACTTGACGAAACAGTTAACTCCCACGTTTCTTGCTCAAAGACGACATAAACTCCAGCTCATGTGTCTAGCCGATAGTAATGATTTTGTTCCGAGAGGTTTGCCCGCGGCGGATTTCGATCTGCGCTTTGGTCACGCCGAAATGGCGCGCAAGCAGATCGATGACCGATTGATTAGCTTTGCCGGCGCGCGCGGGTTCGCGCACCGCGACGCGATAATCACGCTCGCCTAGTTGAGTAACACCAGGTGACTTTGAGTTGGGCTTGACGGTTACGGCAATGGTCCGTGCCATGACCTTTTTTACAGTCATGGCACGGCGCCGTTCAATAGCCGCTACAGAATCTACCTGTCGGAGAGCTTAGCGGACTTGTTTTTGCACCAGTTCTAAAAGCTGCTGGTAGGACTTCAGAAGATCGGTCGACGTGACGATACCGCATACCGTTTCGTCTTCTTCGACAACGGGCAAGCAGTTAATGCGCTTGGAGACGAGCTTCGAAACTGCGTCGATGATTGGCGTGCGGCGTTTTACCGTGATCGGATTGCGGGACATGAACTGATCGAGCGATTTCGCACGCGCATTGGGATTTCGCGCCAGGGTCCGATAGATGTCTCGGTCGGAAATCACTCCGACGACTTTCCGAGAACCGTCAACTACGACGCAATGGCGGAAATGGCGGTCGTTCATCAAATTGGCGGCGTCGTCAAAGCTATGATGCGGGCTTAGCGTGACTACCTTTCCGGTCATCACATCGGCCACTTCGGTGGGACCGATGACTAAAGAAATCTCATGCAACATCCCATCTTCCTGAGATGACTTTTGGCTTAGATTTTCAAACATTTGTTACTCCGCAAAGAGGTTGCAGTGTCGAACCCGGTTGATTATCCGAGATAGGAAAGCAATTATCACACCAGCTAGCTACCCAGGATTTTGCGATGAAGTTCGTTCTCTGTGCATGGGGAAAACTACGCATAAATATCCAATCCTTCCATTGACCACCCTAAAGCCCCGCACATCACTGACATTGCCGAAGCGAAGTTTGTGCGATGTGCAATCTCAATTGTCAAAATTAGCGGTTGTCTCTCGTCAGCAAACCGCAACGGTTCCAGGTTCTTGTTCCGTTTTCAGAATCGTCCCCGGATCGGCAACGCGGGAAAAGTTTGAATCGGCGTATCAAAAACTGCGGCGTTTATGTACCTAGGACGAAGCCTGTGGTAAAAACTTGTGAAAGTTGAATGGGAGCACCATTGATGACGTTAATTCTCAGCAATGACGACGTGCAAAAAGCTCTCGGCGTAAAAGAGTGCCTCGAAGTTATGGAGGAATCCTATCGCGAGCAGGCTGAAAGCCGCGCGGTCAACCGGCCTACTTGCCATTCCTATCTGCCTCACTCGCTGCCGAACTCGACTTACAGCTTCAAATCGGTCGACGGCGGTATCGGCAAGTACGGGGTTTTAGCCTTGCGCGTAACCTCCGACGTGGTTCAGGAGCAGCAAGTCCACGGCACCACCCGTCTGGAAAAGCTGCCGCTCGCTGGCAAAGGGATGTTTGTCGGTTTGGTACAACTCTTCAGCGCGGAAACCGGAGAACTTTTGGCGATCATGCCGGACGGGCTCATCCAGCAGACTCGCGTCGGAGTGACCAGCGCGCTTGGCATGAAAATCATGGCGCGAAGGAACTCCAAAACCATGGGGCTCATCGGCTCGGGCGGACAGGCGAAAGCTCATTATCGTTTCATGACCGCTGTAATGCCGATAAAAAAAGTGAAAGTCTATAGCCCAAATCCCGAGCACCGAAAAACCTTTGTCGAGGAGATGGAAAAAGAAACCGGGGTTCCCGGCGAGCCTGTCGACAGCGCCGCAGCGGCTGCCAGAGGCTCTGATGTGATCTGCAGCGCAACCAATTCCTCGCAGCCGGTTGTTAAGATCGATTGGCTCGAGCCCGGCATGCACTACAATTCAATCCGGGAATTTGAAACGGACCTCGCCGTATTGAACAAATGCGACGTGATCGCCATCCACACCAACTTCGGCGGAATCCAACACTATCAACCCCCGGGAATCGTCGATGACATGCCCGGCGTGCGCCGCGAAAAACCGCGCGATTGGTCAAAATATCCCGAGATCTGCGAACTCATTGCGGGCAAAGTACCGGGCCGGACCAGCGACCAGCAAATCACTTTCTTTCTCAACAACGTCGGCACCGGCGTTCAGTTCGCCGCCATGGGTTATTGCGCCTACAAAACTGCCAAAGCAAAGGGCCTGGGCCGGGAAATCCCTAGTGAATGGTTCATGCAGGATATCAAGCCGTGACTAGCTTGATTTTCAATATTTCGCTGCACGGGAATCCGCATGACTCAGGGTTCATCGGAACCGATCACCAGGTCTCCGCCCTTCCACCTTGCACCCACCAGTTAAGGCGCGGTTCGATCTTGAGCTCGAACCCCCTATTATGCTGCTTGGCAAGCTCATAGCACTTTTTTGCCAGCGCGATATCGACGATCCCTTGCCCGCCTTGATTCTTATAGAGAATGATTTGCTTGTCGTCGGTCCGGCCCTTGACTCGGCCGGCGAGCACGTCGGCGATCTCGACGACTTTGTCCCAGGTGATGACTCCGTCCTGCGCCGGCCAATAAAGATCGCCTTGCTGGGAATCGATCGCCTGCAGTTTTGACAAGGCAACAATGAAATCGCAGCGCCGAAGAGTGCCATCGTCGATCTCGCGGCGCGGTGCGGCGAGATTGCCGCTTTTGACCAATTCAATATTGCTGCCGATGACTGAAATAATGTACTGCCCTTCTTCGAGCCAAGCCCCGTCGATCACCGGCACGTTGGTGTTGGTCATGCAGAGAATGATGTCAACGTCCTTCGCGGCCAATTCCGGCGCGTCCACAGGTTTGACGGCTACGCCGGTCTTCGCGCTGATTTTTTTTGCAAAGCCTTCACGGTGCGCCGGCGTCGGGCTAAAAACCTTGGCGCTTTCGATCTTGCGCATTTCGCAAAGCCCGGCGAAAGTCGCCCAAGCTTGCTGGCCCGAACCGTAGATCCCGACGCGGCATGCGTCCTTACGGGCGAATAGGTCCAGACCCGCCAGGCTCGTTGCCGGCGTGCGCAAGTCCGCTACCCCGGTAAAATCACGCGGCCGGTGCGCCATGATCCCGAGTAAAGAACCGCCGTCGGTATCATAAATGAGCGCGAGCTCGGTCTGGTCGGGATTGAACGGCGGCCGCTTTTGCGTCGAGCCGGCGATCGCCTTTCGGTGTAGCGCAACCTGCGCGCCGATGGCGCCATAGCTCGCCGATCCGCCGGCGTAAATATTGAGCACCGTATCGAAGCTGCCCTCGCCGATATCGCGGTGCAGGTTCAGCCGCTTGCGCGGCGCGTTGACGCCCTTGGGCGAAACCAGATCACGCAGCGCGTTCTCGGTAATTTGCACCGCGTCTTTAAACGGGATCAACTGATCGACCTCGTCGGAATGAAAAAACAGTGCCACGATATTCTCCCATCAATCGACCAGCTTTATAGCTTGCCGAAATCCGTATCCCAAAGTTTTTGAATCTTCGCCATCTGTTCATCGTAAAGCCCGGGTGCGCCGGAGCAGGCAACCGCGTCATCGACATGCGTAGGATTGGAAAATCCGACCAACACGGTGGAGACTTTGTCGTTCATCAGCCCGAAACGGATTGCCGCCTGGGTGAGATCTTTGCCCTCGACCCCGAGCGCGGTTTTGACCACTGCCGCGCGCCTTAGATCGGTCGGGTAATCCGACCCCGGCGACAGCGTCTGGCCGCTGCCGCCACCCCCCGCGCTGGGGTCCGACGTGAGCGCCCCGGCCGCTAGAATGCGAATGATGAAAGCGCCCATGCCCTTGGCCGCGGCGCGATCGAGGATGCGGCCGTAATCCAACGCGCTGAATCTTTGCGGTACCATGTGTCCCGCGCTCGGATTGAGCAAATTGTAATAACACTGAAAACCGTGGAACTCGCCGCTGTCAACCAGCTCATGGAGCGCCTTCGGATCACCCAAACCGCTGAACCCGAAGAAGTCGGCTTTGCCGCGGTCGCGCATGGTCTTGAGCCCTTCGATTACGCCGTTCGGACCCAGGACATCTTTGGGCGTCAGGCTAAAGCGCTTGTCGGCTCCGCGCTCCAGAGTCACGCGCGTGTGCAGCTGGACAAAATCGACCCGGTCACGGCCGAGCCGCGCCAGGCCCGCTTCCACCGCCCGAATGGTGGCCGCTTTGATATTGCCGACGGCATCGGATTCGAGACGAATCTTGGTCGAAATTACCGGGTTAGCGCCCAGCTCTTTCAGAATCCGCCCGAGATTTTGTTCGGACTTGCCGAGACCGTAGGCGAAGGCGGTGTCGAAAAAATTGATTCCTGAATCCAGCGCCCGACGCACCGTCCTCACTTGATCCTCGTAAGGCGCCTTGACCATCAGCACAGCGTTGTTGCCGCAACCAAATCCGATCTCGGAAACCTGCAAGCCCGTCTTGCCGATCGTGCGATATTGCATGATACCCTCCCGAAACTCAGCGTTTCTAAAGATGCGCCAGCAGATCCAATATTGCTTGGGTATCGCAGAGATCCGCCAAGCACGCATCGGCTTGCCAATACTCCAACTCTTCTAACGGATAACGGCCGGTGCCGACAAGCACGCATTTCATGCGGTTAGCACGCGCCGCTTCCAAATCCTTGGGTGTATCGCCGATGACGATGCACTGCTCCGCGTGAAGCTTTCGACCCGACCACTCCTCCCACCGGTGCTTGGCTAGCGCCGGCAAATCGGGACGATGCGCTGAATCGCTGGCGTAGGCGCCGCGCTGAAGATAAGCCGCCAGCCCGGCCGCTTCTAACTTGAACTGCGCGGTGACTTCGAAATTTCCCGTCACCACGCTGGGAATAAAATCGGCTCCGGCCGACAGTGCCTGGACCAGTTCCGCGGCGCCCGGCAGCGGCCTGATCGTCGTCGTGCCTTGGCGCAGGTGGTAACGGTAGCGCTCGTGCAAATTGAGCGTAAATTGTTGCCATTCAGCGTTTTGAAACTCGATTTTAAAGCGGGCCTTGGCGAAAATATCTCTGACGATCAGCGGATCGGTGTTGCCGTCCGGCACCACCGTGCGAATATCGCCGTCGACCCCGAAGGTGTTGGAGACCGCCTCGTTGAATGGCAGATAACCGTTTTGTGTGCGTGTCAACGTGCCGTCGATGTCGAACAGGATCAGTCGTTCCATGAGCAAGCGAATACTGGCACAATTGGAATCGGCTAAGCAAATTCCAAGAGACCGGCCCGGATCCCCCGGTCCAACGTTGACATTTCGGAGCTTTCTAGATAGACAAATTGCGTAAGTTTTGCGCGACTGGCGAACGTGGAATTGACCACGAGGAAGTGCAAAGCATTAAGACGGCCAAACGCCTGGGTCTCTTAGACAGAGAGGTCCAGGTTTTTTTATGCCGAAGCAATCCTACTCGCCTAACTTCATTTCTCGATTTTGTATTTCCATGCCGTCCGGTCGAAAAAGCAGTCTCCAGCCGACGCGGCTCACGCGGCTGACGATTTGCGTTGCTTGTTTGGACTCGTGGATTTAATATCGCAAAACCAACAGAAAGACCAAAAATGATCAAACAGTATCTACTTTCACCCGGCCCGACGCCGATTCCTAACGAAGTTGCTCTGGCGATGTCGGAGACGATGATTCACCATCGGACGCCGCAGTTTAACCAAGTCTTCAACGAGGCGCGCGAAGGTCTGAAACGACTCTTCGGCACCAAGAACGACGTATTGATGTTGGCGTCATCCGGAACCGGCGCGATGGAAGCGTCGGTCGTCAATCTGTTTTCTCCTGGCGATAAAGTCCTGGTCATCAACGGTGGCAAGTTCGGCGAGCGCTGGCGCAATATCTCCAATGCCTACGGCTTAAATCCCGTCGAGCTTAAAGTCGAATGGGGCCATGCGGTCCAAGTCGGCGACGTCGAAAAACAGCTCAATGCCAACCCGGACATCCAGGGGGTGATGATTCAAGCCAGCGAAACTTCGACCACGGTGTTTCACCCGGTAAAAGAAATCGCCAAGATTACGAAAGGCGGACCGCTGTTTCTAGTCGACGGAGTCACCGCAGTGGGCGTCGCGCGTCTGCCCATGGATGACTGGGGCATCGATGTGCTGATAACCGGATCGCAAAAAGCGCTGATGCTGCCGCCCGGCCTGGGGTTCATCGCGCTCAGTGACCGCGCGTGGGACAAAAGCAAAAAAGCCAAGCTGCCGCGCTTTTACTTCGATTTGAATCTGGAGCGCAAAAACCAGCAAAAGGGCTCCGGCGCATTCACGCCGGCGGTGTCATTGATCTTTGGCGTGCGCGCTTCGATACAAATGATCGAGCGCGAGGGCCTGGAAAACGTTTACGCGCGCCACGCGCGCCTGTGCCGTGCCACGCGCGCCGCCGTCACCGCGATGGGGTTAAAATTGCTGGCCCCCGACAGCCCGAGCCCGGCGGCTACCGGTGTCTATCTTCCCGACGGCATCGACGCCGACCAGGCGCTTGAATATCTCCGCGATAAAATGAACGTCACCCTCGCCGAAGGCCAGGATCAGCTCAAAGGCAAAGTGATCCGCATCGCCCATATCGGATACATGGGCGCCTTCGACGTAATCACTGCGATCGCCGCCTTGGAAATGGCGCTGAGAAAATTCGGCGCCGAAATTCCCCTAGGCAAAGGTGTCGCAGCCGCACAGGAAGTCCTGCTGGAGGCTTTGGCTTAGCTTATGAAGATTCTCGTCACGGATTCGCTCGCTCCCGAAGGCCTCGAAGTATTTAAAAACGCCGAAGGGTTTGAAGTCGACGTCAAGATTGGCCTCAAGCCGGTCGAGCTCAAGAAAATTTGTGGCGACTACGACGGCTGGGTCATTCGTAGCGGCACGAAAATTACCGCCGACTTGATCGAAGCGGCGAAAAATTTGAAAGTCATCGGGCGCGCCGGCGTCGGCTATGAGAACATCGACGCCGACGCCGCTACCAAGCGTGGCATCGTGGTCATGAACACCCCCGGAGGCAATAACGTTACCACCGGCGAGCACACCATCGCTCTGATGATGGCGCTGGCCCGCCATATCCCGCAAGCCATGGCCTCGCTCAAAAGCGGCAAGTGGGAACGTAATAAATTCGTCGGCGTGGAACTCTGTAACAAGACCATCGGCGTCATCGGCCTCGGCAATGTTGGCCGCATCGTCGCTGAACGAGCCGCCGGCTTGAGAATGAAGGTCATCGGATTCGATCCGTTTATCGCTGCGGAAAACATCGCGCGTATGGGCGTGGAGCCCGGCACCCTGGAGGATATATTCGCCAAGTCGGATTTCATCACCGTGCATGTACCGTTGACACCGGAAACCCAAGGCCTCATTAACAAGGCGGCTTTCGCCACGATGAAAACCGGCGTGAGGATCATCAATTGCGCGCGCGGTGGCATCGTCGACGAGAACGATCTCGCCGATGCGATCAAATCCGGCAAGGTCGCGGGCGCTGCGCTTGACGTTTACGTCGAGGAGCCGCCAACAAAGGATCACCCGCTGGTCAAACTCGATCAAGTGGTCACCACGCCCCATCTGGGCGCGTCCACCGATGAAGCTCAGCTCAACGTCGCCATAGCTGTTGCCGAGCAGATGGTCGATTTTCTTGCCAAGGGAGTGGTCCGCTATGCGGTCAATGTACCGTCTGTCAGCCCTGAATTATTGGCGGTGCTGCGACCCTACCTAACCCTCGGCGAAAAACTCGGCAGCCTGCACACACAGATAGGCGGCACGCTGCCCAACGAAGTTCACGTCGAATACCGCGGCGATGTGACGCAATATAACGTCGCGCCGCTCACCCTAGCCGTATTGAAGGGGCTTCTGTCGCCGGTTTTAGAATCGGCCGTCAATTACGTCAACGCGCAGATGATGGCGAAAGAACGCGGCATCAAAATCGTCGAATCGAAAGGCGAGGAAGCCGGCGATTTTGCCAGCTCGATCACGGTCAAGGCAAAAAACGGCAAGGAAAATCTCGAGATCGAAGGGGCGATCTTCGGTGCCAAGCATCCGCGCATCGTGCGGGTCAATAGTTTCTATCTCGAAGCCGTACCCGAGGGATATATTCTCATCTTGCAAAACAACGATGTCCCAGGGGTCGTCGGTGCGGTGGGCACCATTCTCGGCAACAACGGCATCAACATCGCCGGCATGGAACTCGGCCGCAGCGAAAGGGGCGGAAACGCAATCTCTTTCACGCATGTCGACGAAGCGGTCGGCAAGAAAGCTCTCGACGAGCTGCGCGCCCTGCCGCAAATCGTCTCGGCAACGTTGGTAAAACTGTGAAAACCAGGCAAGTGGCACGAGGACGTAAATGTAGGGCCGCGGCACGGCGTGCTCCTACTCACGCCTCACGCCTCACGCCTCACGCCTGAGGTCAAATGGCAAACGTCGCAATCATCGGCGCCCAATGGGGCGACGAAGGCAAAGGCAAAGTGGTCGACCTGTTTACCCACGAAGCGGATATCGTCGTCCGTTTTCAGGGCGGCAACAACGCCGGCCATACCCTGGTCGTCAACGGCCACAAAACAATCCTCCACTTGGTTCCTTCGGGTGCCCTGCATCCGGATAAGCTCTGCGTTATTGGCAACGGTGTGGTCGTCGATCCGGAAATCTTGATCGAAGAGATTCACGCCCTCAAGGCCCAGGGGCATCTGACCAGCGACGAACAATTGCGCATCAGCGAGCAGGCTCATGTGATCATGCCTTATCACAAGGCGATCGACTTGGCGCGCGAGCGTTTGCGCGGCAAAGGTAAGATCGGCACCACCGGCCGCGGCATCGGTCCGGCCTACGAGGACAAGGTGGCGCGCGTCGGCATCCGCTTCGTCGACCTGCTGGAACAAGACACTTTCAGGGACAAACTCCGGCGCAACATCGAAGAAAAGAATTTTTATTTGAAAGCCATTCTCAACGAGAAGGCTCTTGACTTCGACTCGATTCACAAGCGCTACGCCGGCTATCGCGACGAGCTCAAGCGCTTTGTGACCAACACCGGGGTGCTGCTGGACCAGAAAATGCGCGCCGGCAAGCGGGTGCTCTTCGAAGGCGCTCAGGGAACGCTCCTCGACGTCGACCATGGCACCTACCCTTACGTGACCTCGTCAAGCACGATTACCGGCGGCGCTTGTTCAGGCTCCGGCGTCGGACCGCAAAAAATTCAGCAGGTCATCGGCATTTCCAAGGCGTATACGACCCGGGTCGGCAGCGGGCCGTTTCCCACCGAGCTCGATGGCCCCGAGGGTGAAACGCTTCGGCGCGAAGGTGCCGAATTCGGCGCGACCACGGGCCGCTCGCGCCGCTGCGGCTGGTTCGACGCCGTCGGCGTACGCCATGCTGTGCGCATGAACGGCATGACCGGCATCGCCCTAACCAAGCTCGACGTGCTTAGCGGCTTTGAAAAAATTCCGATTTGCACGGCTTATCGTTACCAGGGAAAATTGATCGACGAATTCCCGGCCAGCACCAAGGTGATGCAAAACGCCCAGCCGGTTTATGAGGAGATGGAAGGTTGGAACGCGCCCCTCGATGACGTAAGGGAATTTTCCGACCTGCCCAAAGCCGCGCAAAATTACGTCAGGCGTATCGAGCAGGTGATCGGCACTGAAATTATTTTAGTGTCAGTGGGCCCCGGACGAGAGCAAACGATACTGTTAAAAAACCCCTTCGACGAATAGGATACATAGGCTGGGAGGCATGAGACGAATTCGCATTCTCACCCTTCCTGTCTTCCGCCACTCCCCTGAAGACTAGCGCAACTTAAAAATCTCGAGATACTGCATAAGCGAAGCGTTGAAGTCTTGGTAGTCTTCGGGATTCTCGATGAGGTACTTGAAGCCACGGAAAAGCCGGGCCGCGTTGGGATACGGCGACTCTCGACCGCGGGTTTTGAAACGGCGTCTTGCCCTCCTTCGCGCTCAAAATCGGGCAGATGAATGGGTGGCATTTGGAACCGATAAATAAATCAATGTTTCGCCCGTTTTTCACGCGAATATGGCAAACTAACACCGGTCTGACCTTGAATAGGGGCCCGTCGGTGTTTATCATGTTACGGGTCAAGAGCTTGCAATACAGGAGGTGCCTATGGAAGGGGAAGCAACCAGTAAAGAAAGACTCGTGAGTGATCTCAGAGTCCTGGTTAACGACGCGGAAGAGCTGCTCAAGGCGACCGCAAGCCAAGCCGGGGAAAAAATCTCTGTGGCGCGGCAAAAGATCGAGCAAAGCCTGGTGGAAGGGAAAAAAGCGCTTGCCGACGCGGAACTATCCCTTGTTAAGAAATCGAAAGAATGCGCCGAAATCGCCGATGACTATGTCAGGGAAAATCCCTGGAGCGCGGTGGGCGTCGCCGCTGCCGTCGGTTTGGCGCTGGGGTTACTGATCCGCAGCAGATAATCGCCTCGAAATGAGCGATCGAGGAAGCAGCCCGGACCAGGAGGGGCCGTCGAGCTTTACGCAGCCGTTCAAGACCGCCGTGGCGGTTTTGAGCGCGGCGTTGCACACGCGCCTCGAACTGTTCGTTACCGAGCTCGAAGAAGAGCGCGAGCGGCTCAAGCAGACCTTAACGCTCACCTTCCTGGTGATATTCGGCGCCAGTTTCGGTTTAATCTTATTCACGATCTTTATCGTCGCGCTGTTTTGGGAAAACGGCTGGATCCCGGCAATCGGGATTTTGGCGCTGGTTTATTTCGGCGTCGCCGTCTTAGCCGCGGTCAAACTCCGAAGCGCGATCTTAAAACGCGCCGGTCTCTTCCCCGCCACCTTGGCTGAACTCGGCAAGGATCGCGATCATTTGAGAGCATCCGCTCGTGAATAAGCGCTTCGAAGATATCGCCCGGCGTAAACAAGCCCTGATCGAAAAGGCCGCCATGGAACGCGCTGAATGGGCCGCCGCCTATCGTCGAATGCGCTCCCCTTTTGATTTGGGCCACGCCCTCCTCGGGGCTGGCCGCGCTCTCAAGGCTTACCCCATGGTCGCCGCGGCAATTTCGAGTATTTTGGTAAGCGGCTATGCGGGACAGCTTCTCAGGGGAACCGGCGAGATTTTTAAGCTATGGCGCCTGGTGCTACCGCTCCGTGCCTGGTGGTCCAAGCGCCGGCGCATCGCGTCTTAATCCACCACTTTAAAAATTCAATTTTTGACCATCGTCCAGGGCTCCTGAAGCCTGCGAATTATTCCATCCTGGCCCTTTCTGTTTTGCGTGGGTCCGCCGCTCCGTTCAATATATTTCCCTGCCAAGTGATCGCTTGCACCACGCCGAGCGAAGTTCGCTCCCTGAGCGCATGGCCGCGCTGCTCGAGCGATTTTTTCGCTTCGACGCTGATCTTGGCTTCCAGGTTCAAACGGTCCGGTAGCCACTGATGGTGAATGCGCGGCGCCGCCACCGCCGCTTTTACCGGCATGCGAAAATCGATCACGTTCAAAATGGTCTGCAAGGTCGCATTGATAATGCGCGGCCCACCGGCAGCGCCAACCACCATCTCGGGCTGACCGTTGTTTAAAATAATTGTCGGCGACATGCTGCTTAGCGGCCGTTTATTGGGCTGGAGCGAATTGGCTTGGTTGCCGACCAGGCCATAAACGTTACCCACCTCGGGGTGGATGGTAAAATCGTCCATTTCGTTGTTCAAAACGATGCCCGTTTTTGATACGAGCAATTTCGAACCAAAGCGCGTGTTGACCGATTGGGTAACCGCCACGGCGTTGCCGAAGCGATCGACCACGCTGAAATGGGTTGTCCCGCCCTGTTCGGCGTGAAAGTTGTAATAACCGTAAAATGCCGGCGGCCGAGTCTTGTCCGGCGCGATCCGTTTTCGAACCCATGCGGCGTAGTTTTTTGCCGTCAATTTACCCACCGGCACATGCACGAAGTCCGGGTCGCCGAGAAATTGCGCTCGATCCGCAAACGCATGCTTCATTGTCTCGCTGAGCAGATGCAGATAAAAGGCGGAATTATGCCGGAACTCGCCGAGCGGATAGCCTTCGAGAATATTGAGCATCTCGACGATCGCCACGCCCCCCGAACTCGGCGGCGGCATGGTAATCACGGTGCGGTTTCGATAGGAGCCGATGAGCGGCTTGCGCCATACCGGTTTGTAGTTTTTGAGATCGTTAAGCGTCATGACGCCGCCGGCTTTCTTGATCGTCTCGACGATCGCTTCGGCGATCCAGCCGCGATAAAAAACCGATTCACCTTTCCGGGCGATGGCTTTAAGCGTTTCGGCCAGCTCCGGCTGGCGAATTATCTCGCCGTCCTTGGGCACTTCGCCATTGGGCAGATAAATCCGGCCAAGCTCCGCGAAACGCTTCATATTGGTTTGCTGACGCTCGATGGCAACACCCAGGGCCGGATCCAAGGGAAATCCAGCGCCGGCGAGCTTGATCGCCGGCGCCGCCAAGACCGCCATCGGCAACGTTCCGAAGCGCCTGCGGGCCTCGATCAGGCCGGCAACTTCGCCGGGCACCGCGACGGCAAGCGCTCCAGTGAGGCTCAACGACGCCGCCGGCTTGCCGTCTTTCATATAAAGCTCGCGCCGGGAGGCGGCCGGCGCGGTCTCGCGAAAATCCAGCGCAAACGACTGTTTGTCTCTGGCGCGGTAAAACACCAAGAAACCACCGCCGCCCAGACCGGAAGACGCCTGATCGACCACAGAGAGCGCCAGCGCCGTGGCGACCGCCGCATCCACGGCGTTACCACCACGTTTCAAAATTGTCATTCCCGCATCGCTCGCCAGCTCACTATCGGCGACCACCAAGCCTGTGGCGGACTGGAGCGTTCGGCCGTGGGCATCGGATTGAAAAAGCGCGAAGACGACGAAAAAAACCAAAAATAGGCGACGGCGATTCGTGGAGTGCATAACTTTCTTGTTGGTCTAATGTTTTACCTGAGCTTTTGCAACTTACGGTCCTGCGCGGAGTCATTATGCTTGCGCTCGACGACACCTTCTTTCATAGTGATTTAGCTTCGAGAGGCATCGGAGCGTCCTGCGAATCATGCAAACGATCTTAGGGCCATTTCATCCTTACCTCGAAAACGCCATCGTCGATGAAATTCTCACGCGTAAAAAGGCCGATGCGCTTTGTCCGCTGCTAGTGCTCGTCCCTTCGGAAGCTTTGCGCCGGCATTTGAAACAGCTGCTGAGCGGGCATCATAAGTTGTCTCTCATTAATCTTCATCTGCTGACCTTCTACCAACTCTCCGCCCGACTTTTTGCCGAAGTTCACGGCTCACTGCCGGAGTTGCGCGACGATCTGTTTCTAGAAGAAGTGGTGCGCCAGCTCGTGCGCACGCGCCAAGCGGGGGCGGAGATCTTTGCCGGCATCGAAGATCGAGCCGGCGGCTGCGCTGCGCTCTGGCAGACCCTGCGCGACTTGCGCGACGGCCTAGTCGATCCGCAAAACGCACTGGAAGCGAGCCACGAGGGGCACTTGGCACGCAAAAGCGGCGAACGCACCGAGCAACTGTTGCGTCTGCTTCAGGGATTGTTGAGCTTCTGCGACGGCCATGAGATTCAGAATCATTCCGACCTGGATAAGTTCGGCGCTCGACAAGCGGCGGCGTCACCGTTTCTCAGACAGTTCCAGCGAATCTTCTATTACGGCTTTTACGATCTCACACAAATTCAACTCGATGGTTTCCAAGCCGTCGCAAAGAACTATCCGACGACTTTATTGTTTCCGCTGTTGCCGATCCGACCGAGCCATAACGGCTGGACGTTTGCCGAACGATTTTACGAACGTCACGTCCAGGGCTACAACACCGAACCGACCCGTGATCTCCTCAATGCCGCCGAACCTTCCCTTCCGGCAACATTGCGCCTCTTCGACGAGCAGGCTGACCGGTCTTACCGGAGTCTGCCGGCCAACTGGCACTGCGTTGTCTCGAACAGCTTTGGCGTCTACGACGAAGTCGCCGCAGCAGCCAAAGAGATCCTTCGGCTCGTTGACGACGAGCAAATGGCTTTTGGAGAAATCGGCTTGGTCGCGCGCAGCCTCGATTCATATGGCGATGCCATTGCGGAGGTCTTCCGCGAACATCAAGTTCCGATTCAAAGCGCCATCGAAGCGCCGCTGGTGCAATTTCCACTCATCAAGGCGGCGATTCTGCTCTTCAGCATGCCGGCCAAGGATTTTCTCCGCTCCCACGTGATCGATCTTCTCTCATCGCCCTACTTTCAGCTCGGGAAACCCATTGAGGCCGACCCGCCGCGGCCGGATCTGTGGGACCTCGCCAGCCGTGAGTTGGCGATCTGCAAGGGCGTTCTGGAATGGCGCCGGCTGCGAAACTATGCCAACCGCGATCTGATCATTTCCCAGCTCAGTGGCGATGACGAATTCCGCGTCATCCGCATCGCCGCAGCGCAGTTGCGTGCGTTGTCTGATATCGTCGAGAGTCTCACCACTGACTTACAGGCTCTACCTGAAAATGATTCCTGGAGCGGCTATGCCGCGGCCTTCAAGGAGCTACTCCGCAAATATCTGGGCGTTTCGGTTGACGAATCGAGAGCAGAGAAAAACAGCGACGAGTCGTTGAAGCAAAAGATCTTCGCGCTTCTCGATCAGATTGCCGCGCTGGACGCCGTGAGTGCTCGGGTGACGCTCAGTGATTTCAGCCTGACTTTCGAACATTGGCTGGAACGTTCCAGCTTGGACCCAAGCGCCAAGGATGTCGACGGCGTTACGGTGATGAATGCCACCGCAGCCCGCGGGCTTTCCTTTCGCGCCCTTTTCATCCTCGGCCTCAACGAAGGGATTTTTCCGCGCACGATTCGCGAGGACGCGTTCCTCCGCGACCGCGACCGAGAAGTTCTCGAGCGTGACTTAGGCTACAAGGTCAATCCGAAGCTCGCCGGCTTCGATGAGGAAAAACTGCTTTTTACCTTGCTTGTCGGCGCCGCGCGCGAGCGGCTTTGTGTTTCATTTCAACGCGCCGACGAATCCGGCCGCGCCCTGTCGCCATCTTGGTATCTCGGCGAACTCAAACGCGCCCTTGGCGACGAAGCGCGAAGCCGGGTTACCGAGATTACGATTCCGCGGAGTCTCACCGAGAAGTCGAGCTCCCCGCCCTTTCACCGCGACAGCTTGTTGTTGCCCGAAGAGCTTGGCATCCGCCTGACGCTCGAGGACCAGGATCCCAGCGCGTTGATCGAGAATTTTTCCACCGCGCCCCGCCTCTACAAACACGGTCGCAGAGTCGTCGCCGAGCTCGATCAAAACGGTGACCAGCTGCGCGGTTTCGACGGTGCGGTGGGACCACTGGCCGATCATTGGCAGCATTTCATCCGGCGCGGCGTTTCGCCCACGGCGTTGGAAACCTACGCCCGTTGCCCTTATCAATTTTTCGCACGTCACGTGCTCGGCCTCGAGCGACTTGAAAGACCGGAAGACGTTTCCGGACCGGGCCCGGCGGAGTATGGTGAGCTCGGCCACACCATCCTCAACGGAGTCTATCAAACGTTGGTCGATTGCAATTACTTCGCCGGCAAATCTGCGGATGTCGGATTAACCGTCGAAACCGTCGCGCACCGGGTATTCGCTGAATACGAAAAGAACCAACCGGTCGGCTACGCGCTCACCTGGCAATGCCTCAAAGAGCAACTGACCCAATTGATCCGCGACGTCGTGACTCTAGATCTTCAAGAGATGGCCGATTCAGGATTTGTGCCGGCTCATTTTGAAGTGGAAGCGACCGAGCGCTTGCCGGACAAGTGGCCGGAACCGCTGCGCGGTGTGATGATTCGTGGACGGATGGACCGCATCGATACCAACGCGGAGAACCATAACCTGCGGGTCATCGATTATAAGTTTAAATTCGGCGCCGGCGCCACGGCGCAAGACAAGAACCTCGATCGGGCGGCGCTCAGAGGGGAAAGGCTGCAACCGCCCTTCTATAGCTTGCTCGGTAAAAGTTGGGCGCGCCAGCAAACCGGCCAGCCGGCCGAAGTCGGCGCGGAGTTTTATTACATCGCCGGGCGCTGGTCCAATGGCCCATTGGTGACCGAGGCCTTCAACGCCGCCGGTCTCGAAGGGACACTCGGCGCGGAGATCGCGAAGACCATCGCTTATCTCGCCGATGGCATCCGTGAAGGACGCTTCTTTATCCAGCGCGGCACCCACTGCGATCATTGTGACGTCGCGGAGATCTGCCGGAAAAATCACCCGCCCAGTTTGTGGCGTGCGGAGAACGATCCGATCACGAGGCCGCATCGCGAGCTCAAAAATAAAGACCCGAAGAAGTTATGACCGTAGACAGAAATGCACCGGAACTCATCGACGCTGCCGAGCGCGAGCGCGCGGTGGCGACCTTTGACCGCAATCTGGTGGTCACCGCGGGCGCGGGCACGGGCAAGACCACGCTACTGGTCGACCGGCTGGCGCACTTGCTTCTGCGCAATCCCGACCCATTGCGCATCACCGAGATCGTCGCCCTGACTTTTACCAATAAAGCCGCCAATGAAATGAAGCTTCGCCTGCGCGACCGGTTGCAAAGCTATCTGGCCGTCTGGCTCGACCGAAAACCCGCCGGCAGCGTCGAGCGCAAAGCCAAGGCGGACGTCGAAGCGCTGCTCGCGCGTTATCAGCTATCCAAGGACGACCTCGACGGCCGTATTCATGACGCGCTCCGAAATATCGAGCGGAGCGACATCGGCACGATGCATAGTTTCGCGGCGACGCTGCTGCGCCTTTATCCGCTCGAAGCCGGTGTCGATCCGCAATTTAACGAAGACGATGGCGCACAATTCGACCGGCTATTCGACGAGCAATGGGATCTCTGGCTCGATCAGGAGCTTTCTCTTAGAAGCCCTCAAACCGACAATTGGAAGGCTGTCCTTGGGAAGGTCACCCTCGATCACGTCAAGGCGCTGGCAAAATCGCTCGCCGCCGAAACAGTCGAGCTGAAGCGCGATCGGAAGAACGCTGGCTCGATTCCTGAGGCTCTCAAAGTTTGGCTGGGCCAGCTCGAAGCCGGGGCTGCGTCGCTCAGCGAACACCATCCCGAAGAGCGCATGAACGAAAAACTCGTGCGCGCGGCGCACGCAGTGATCAAAGCATCCGGCGGGAACGGACCGGCATTGTCATCCGAATTGAGCGAAGCGCGAGCGCTGTTGGCGGAAAAATCGATCAGCCGAACTCTCAAAGGTTGGTCTTCGGAGGACATCGGCGCAGCGCAAGAGCTCGTGCGCGTCGCCAAAGGGCTCTGCCAGGTCGATGCCGATCTCACCGGGACGCTGTGGGAGTTGCTCGTTCCCTTCGCGGAAAAGTTTCGAGAAATATTTGTCCGCCAAGGATTTGTTTCTTTCGATGGCCTGCTGATCCGCGCGCGCAACCTCGTGCGCGATCAGCTGCGCGTGCGGGAGGAACTGAAACGCCGATACCGCACGATCTTGATCGACGAATTTCAGGACACCGATCCGATCCAGTACGAGATCCTGCTTTACCTCGCGGAAATTCAGAGCGCTGCGGCCAAAGATTGGCGCAAGGTCAATCTCACTGCCGGAAAAGTCTTCGTCGTCGGCGATCCCAAGCAATCGATCTACGCTTTTCGCCGCGCCGATATCGAGGCTTATCTCGAAGTCGTCGAAAAAATCATCAAGGCGCAGGATGGCGTCGAGTGCCGCTTGACGACTAATTTCCGCAGCAATAGCGGCATCCTCGATGTCGTCAACGGCGCGTTTTCCGCGCTCATCCGGCCGCAGGACGGGATTCAACCGCCCTACATCGCCATCCATGCCGCGCCGGGCCGACTATCGGCCGCCGATAGCCATTTGCCCACGGTAACGCTCCGCAAAATTGTCGCCGACCAAGAACTGAATGCGGAAAAGGCGCGCCGTTTGGAAGGCGAAGGCTTGACGCGCTGGCTGCAAGAAGAAATTCTCGACAAGATGATGATATTGAATGCCGCTGGCGAACGGGTTTACGCGAAGCCAAAAGACGTCGCAATCTTGTTTCGCAAGCTCACCGACATTCACGACTATCTGGAATCTTTCCGCCGCCGCGACATCCGTTATGTGGTCGAGGGAGAGCGTCACTTCTACGCCGCCAAAGAGATCATCGACGCAGTCAATTTATTTCGCGCCATCGAAAATCCCTACGACCGCTTGGCGTTGGTCGGAGTCTTGCGCTCGCCGCTCGGTGGCTTGACCGACCGGCAAATCTACGATTTGCATCGGGCGAACTTGCTCGACTACCGGAAAGCCGAATCGGTGGGCAAAGAAAAGGACCTCGCCACGCTAGCCGAGCTTTATCGTCTAATGGCACATTTGAATGACGAGACGCGGCTCCTGCCGGTGGGTGAAGCGATCAACAAAATCTTTGCGACCTTGCCGCTCAAGCTCTTGGCCGCGTGTCAGTTTCATGGCGAGCAAGCCGTGGCGAATCTGGAGAAGCTCCGCCAGCAAGCGATCCTCCTCGGCCGCGAAAGTCTCACCACGCTCAAAGAAGCGATCCGCCAGCTGCAGGAGCGGGTGCTCGAAGTCAAGGAAGAAGGCGAGAGCGTGCTCGCCGAGGAGAACCTCGACGCCGTGCGAATCATGAGCATCCACAAAGCGAAGGGTCTGGAGTTTCCCATCGTCGTTTTGGCCGGATGCCACACCGGCACCGACGGCAGACAATCGACCGATGAGGCCTCTTCCGATTGGTCCACCGGCCTCACCGGTTTGCGCGTCGGTCAGTTCTGGGACTTGCCTGGACTTTATATCGCGGAGAAAAACCGCCTACGCGCCGAAGAAGAACAAAAGCGCGTGCTCTACGTCGCCATGACGCGGGCGCGAGAGCATCTCGTCCTTTCCTGCGCGCCGTCCGGCCGCAGGTCCAGCGGCAGCTTCCTTTCGATGCTCGCCGGCAGCTTAGGCGCCGAGATCGAAGACGCGGAAGTTTCAAGCGGCGTTCAGGTCGGTAACGGCAAGATCGCCGTTCAAGTAATCGCACAAAACCTCTCCGCCCCAGGTCAGAGCCGAAAAAAAGCCAAGGCGAGCAAGAAGAAACCCCATTGGCGGCCATTCATCGACACTTGGAATAAACGCCAGGATCGCTACGAGACGGCGATGAAGCAGGTCAAGTTTGTAACCCCGACGCTGCTCAAGCAGCAGGAAGAAGAGAACAGCGAAATTGCACTTCGCGCGCGGCGGGCAGGCTTGAAGCGCGAACCCGCGCTCCTTGTCGGCGACTTGGCGCATCGCTTTTTGCAGCGCTGGGATTTTGCCGCCGACCCAAGCTCGTTGCCCGACCAGGTCAGCGCGTTCGCTCAACCCTTTCTTGCCGGCAAACCGAAGCAGACCCGCGCCAAGATCGAAAACGAGCTGCGCGAAGTCGTGCAAAAGTTTTCGCGCTCGGCCATCTATGCAGAGCTCACCGAGGCGCGCATTCTCGGGCGCGAAGTGCCGCTCTTGATGCCGTGGAACGGCCAGATCATGGAAGGTGTGATTGATTTAATCTACGAAAAAAACGGCTTGCATTACTTGGCCGACTATAAGACAGATAGAGTCGCGCCAGATGAACTGCGCCAAGGCGCTGAACGCTATCGTCCGCAGGCGGAAATTTATTCGCAAGCCGTGAAGCAAAGTCTTGGGCGCGAACCCACGGCGTTTAAAATTATCTTTCTGCGTCTCGGCGAAGCCGTGGAGATCGCCGCAGAGACCAACAAGAAACTATCACTGTTCTAGAGATTCTTTATGAAAATTTGCTTTCTCGATATTGAAACCGTCCCCACCGACCAATCATTGAAAGAAAACGGCCTGCTCGATTCGCAGATCCAACTCGACGAGGCCGAGCTCATCAAGAAGCTCAGTCTTTCGGCGACGACGGCAAAGATTCTTTGCCTGTGCTACGCCATCGAGCCATCGGCGAGCGGCACTGTGGAAGTCCTGCAGGGTGAAGAGACCGACATCATCAAAAACTTCTGGAAGCTCGCCGTGGATGTCAATCTCTTCGTCGGCCACAATATTTTGGATTTCGACCTGCGCTTCATCTATCAACGCTCGGTCATCCACCAGATCAAACCGTCCCGCGACATCCCTTTCACCCGCTTCCGCAACGCGCCGATCTACGACACCATGCAAGAATGGAGCAAATGGGGCCGAGAGCACGCCAGCCTCGACTCGCTCTCCAAAGCTCTTGGCATCCCCTCACCCAAAGAAAATCTCGATGGCTCGAAAGTCTACCCCTACTATCGCGCCGGAAGGCTCGCCGAAATCGTCGAATACTGCAAACGGGATGTTGAGTCCACGCGTCAAGTCTATAGGCGGCTTACGTTTACGAAAGGGCCGGGCTCAGCGTAGATAGAGCTGGTCGACAGCCCTATCGGGAAAAAACTTGTCATGAGGGGCTTCCGCAAGTTTCAATTGACGTTCAGTTCCCGTTCCCGCCTTCCCAATGCCTCGGTTGACTCCCAATCGGGCAATCTATAATAATTGAAGTCAAATCCGCTGGGCTTGAGTATCATATCCTCACGCCAGTTCGCAGATTCCGGTAACGTAATGAGCACTTAAGGAGGCATTATGGATCATCCCGCTGAGCAATCATTTCAGGAACCGACCGATAAAAAGACCCGGGCTGGCTATGGAAAATTTCTCCGGCCTAATACACCCTATGACAACTTCATGGAGTCGCAGGGCATTCCAATCTATCGCGACATCGGCGTCCGCCGCGTTCAGGACTTGCCGCGCAAGCCGTGGAAGCGCATGGGCGGCAACGGTACCTTCATCCAGCTTCTGGGCACCGAGGGGCTGTGGGGCTGCTACGTCGTCGAAGTTCCTGGCGCCGGGGCTTTGAACCCGGAAAAGCATCTTTACGAAGAACAATATCTCGTCGTCGACGGCCGTGGCACGACCGAGGTTTGGATCGAAGGCAATCCGAAGAAGGTCACCTTTGAGTGGCAAAAGGGTTCGATGTTTGCCATCCCGATGAATGCGACGCATCGTATCGTCAACGCAACTTCGAGCCCGGCGCTTCTGCTGGGCGGCACCACAGCGCCGAACGTCATGAATAACTTCGGTAGCGACGATTTTATCTTCAATTGCCCCTATCACTTCAAAGATCGTTTCGATCCGAGCGACGACTACTACAAGTACAAAGAAGAAGTCACGCCTGATCCGCTCCGGGGTCTCGCCATGCGCCAGACCAACATCATTCCCGACGTGATGTCCTGCGAGTTGCCCATGGACAACCGCCGCTCGCCGGGTTACCGGCGCATCGAACCGCACATGGCGGGACAGCAATTCTATATGTGGATCGGCCAGCATGAAACCGGCCGTTACTCGAAGGCGCATGCCCATGGCTCCGCCGCGGTGCTGATTTGTCTCAGCGGCAAAGGGTATACCTACACCTGGCCGTCAAAATTAGGCACCCACCCCTGGGAGAACGGCACGACAGAAGAAATCAGACGGCAGGACTATGAACCGGTGGGCATGGTGAGCGCCGCGCCGATGAGCGGCAATTGGTTCCACGCTCACTTTGGCGCGAGTAAAGAGCCGCTGCGTCTCACCGCCTGGTTCGGTCCCAATGCGCCGGGACGCGACCGCGGCAAGCCTGGCGAGAAGGGCATCGACTACGGCGCTATCGACATGAAAGATGGCGGCACGGCAATCCCGTACAACGAAGAAGATCCGTATCTCCGTAAAGAGTTTGAAGAAACGCTCGCGAGCGTCGGCGCGAAATCCCGCATGGAGCCGGAACTCTATACGCACTCCTACTGAGAATCAATCACTGTCTAGTGTCTAGCGTCTCGGGTTTAGCGTTCGAATGAACGCTAAACCCGAGACGCTAGACGTCAAACCAAACTTTCTCGTCCAAGGATTTTCATGGCCACCGCACCTAGAGGTTCGTTTTCCAATGCCAACCGCCACATGCAGGAAGAGGAAACTCTTCAGCTCACCAGCGTGGGCGTGGATATCGGCTCGTCGACATCGCATCTGGTTTTTTCCCGACTTGAGTTGACCCTCGAAGGTTCGCGCTATCGTGTGACCAAACGCGACGTGTTGAACGAGTCGCAAATACTCCTGACTCCCTACGTCGATGACACTCGAATCGACGTTGAGGCGCTGGAAACCTTCATCAACGAACAATACAAGAATGCCAAGATCCGCCGCGAGGATGTCGACACCGGTGCGCTCATACTCACCGGTGTCGCCGTGCGCCGGCGCAACGCCCGCGCCATCGCCGAGCTGTTCGCGGAGGAGGCGGGAAAATTCGTTGCGGTAAGCGCCGGGGACGGCTTGGAGGCGACCATGGCGGCGCATGGCTCCGGCGCGGTCGCCCACTCGGAGAAAATCGGCGGTGTCGTGCTCAACGTCGACATCGGCGGCGGCACCAGCAAGTTTGCCATCTGCAACAACGGCAAGGTCCAGGAGGTTTCGGCCCTCGACATCGGCGCGCGCCTGCTCGCCTTCGACAAGGATGGCGCGGTCGTGCGCATCGAAGAGGCCGGCCGCAAACATGCCGGCTGGGCGGGATTCGCGGTGGAGCTCGGCAAGAAAATTCCGCAGGACAGTCTGAAGAAGATGGTCGCCGGCATGATTGATAAGCTGTTCGTCATGCTCAAACCGGGGGAGGCCAGCGAAGAGATCAAGGGGCTGTTGCGCCTGCCGCCGCTCACTTACCGAGGTGAGATCGATTGCGTAATGTTTTCGGGCGGCGTTTCCGAATTCATCTACAATCGAACCAAAACCACTTTCGGCGACCTGGGACCGCTGATCGCCGAGGAGGTCCATCGGCGCATGAGCGACCTGGGTCTCCTCGTCATGGAACCCAATGCGCGCATTCGGGCCACCGTGATCGGCGCGTCCCAGTATACCGTGCAAGTGAGCGGCAACACCGTATTCATATCACCGGTAGAAGCCGTGCCAGTTCGCAATATCGCCGTGGTGGCGCCGGAGTTTCCGCTCGACAACGACGAGTTCACCAAAGAAGCGGTGCGCGATGCGACGCTAAGCGCGCTACGGCGTCTCGATCTCTTGAGCGCGCGCCAACCGGTAGCGGTCGCCTTTCATTGGGACGGCTCGGCGACGTTTTTCCGCCTCCAAGCCTTTTGCAGCGGCATCGCCGAAGGGCTAAAGGACATTCTGGCCAAAGGCCATCCGTTGGTGCTGGTCAACGACGGCGACATTGGCGGCATTATCGGGCTTCACTTCCAAGAAGAATTGCAGACGCAGGCGTCGATCATTTCTATCGATGGCATCGCCCTCAGCGATTTCGATTACATCGACATCGGCGCGCTCATCCAGTCGTCCGGTGCTGTGCCGGTGGTTATCAAATCCCTGATCTTTCCCGCCTCGCCGCAACAATAAAAAGCCGGGAGAATTTTTCTCTCCCGGCTTTTTTTGGTTCGAACATTTTGAACGATTTGAACCCGAAAGATTCTTAGACCCTAAAAAAGCGCTTGGCATTTTCACCTAAAACCGCGGCCTTTTCTGCATGGCTCAAGTCAGGCCGCTCCACAGTTTCGTGGATCATTTGCTTGGCCGCCACTAAATCGACTTCGTGGGGATAGTCGGACGCGTACGAAAGCGCGTCGGCGCCACATTGTTTGATAACGTACGGCAAGATCCATTCGTTCCCCTCACAGCCGACAACGACCTGGCCGCTGGAGAGGTAATCATTGAGGCTGCGCGAATGGCCGGTGCTGGTGGTGTAGACGTTGTCGTCGCGGTCCATGCGATCTTTGAGGAGCAGCAGCCAAGCGCAACCACCTTCGAAAAAACCGATATGTAAGTCTTTATAACGATCGAGAACGCCGTGATAGACCAAGGACACGAACTCAAGAGCCAACGGCATTGGATGTCTTAAAACGCGCGCTGCCCAGGGATCGGTAAAAGTATCGGCGCCGAGCCCAATGCTCGAGCCGCCATGAATTCCCAAAGCGCAGCCGAGATTGGCCGCCTCCTCGTAAACCGGCCAGTAATAATCGTGACCGAGATGAAGCGGCAAACCGCGCGACGGCAGCATCGCTCCCGGAAGCTTTAGATCCACCACCAAGCGGCGCAATTCCTTTACGGCTTCCTTGACATCCTGCATGGCGATCAGGCCCATCGGGTGAAGCCGCGAGTCGACTTTGCGGTAGCGCTCCGAGACATAATCGTTAAAGGCGCGGCAAACGCGCGTCGCGTAATCTGCTTGTTGGAAAAAGCCCACCGAAAGTCCTTCGGACGGGAATAGCACGGCTTGCGAAACCGCCGCATTCTCCAAGAAAGCGACCCAATCTTCGCCCGAACCTTTGCGATGATCGCTGGCGTCGACGCGCGGCCGACGCGGCGCCTCGACCTCGCCGCTCTTGCGCACATTTCTCGGATAGTGAATATCGTCAAGGCTGGCAAATACTCCCTGGCGATTTCTCGACGGAGTCAATGCAACTTCACGATCCACTGGATCGAGAAACGGCACCATTTCCGGAATCGACTCGATGATATGACCGTCACAATCAAAGACCCTAATTTTTTCTGCCACGCGAAATTCCTCCAAAAACTTTTTGGTATATGACGATTTTTCTACCACAAAGCCCTGGCCGACGAAAATAGCCGCTCTGCGGCGGTTGAGGCTTCTTCGACACCGCGCTGAGGCGTGACAATCATCCCATCCCGCGCGCGGACCAGATCGAAACCTTAAGTCGAACCGAGGTATTTTTTTCCTCGGCCATCGGTCGAGGATGTTTTTATGCCGATCATGCCCAGCAATCGCCATCGCTTGCCAAAAATTACAGGAGGCCGGCACAAACTTGCGCGGAAGCAAAAATTTGTTCGAATTTTTCGTAAAACTCTCGCCACTTATCTTGACAACGCCGGTCGTTACGCCTAAAACCGACCCCGTTATCAGGGCTGCAACTATGTCGAAGTACCGCGCGCGCCATTGCCCGAGATGTAATTACTTCATAGGCTTTGCAGTAACCAGACAGGTCACGAGGAGCGGCGAGAGCACGGTCACTAATTTCTGTCTGAATTGCAACCATAGGCTGCCGGTGCGCCGGATTATTCACGGCGCCCGCAAAACCGCCCCGTCACTGCGCCGGTCTGGCTTGCGCTTGGTCCACAACACGCTGAATACTCCCGCGTTTGGCACGGAGGGCGAGAGCCAGCGTAACGATATGGATAGCAGAATCAGTTCGGCCGATTACGCACGCCATTTGCGAGCTATCGGTCAAGACTTGGAAACTCGTCACCTGAGCCAGTTCAATCTCGAGTTTAATGGCGACGCCTATTGGGTGTGGGTAAAGGCCGGTGATCAGGTCGAAAATAGCAAGCCGCTGATGCGCATCAGCAAGAATCGTCTGCAAAAACTCTGGCGCAACCGCACGTCGCCGCGCACCATCGGCCACGAGGAATCTTACGCGAATCCTGCTTCCGAAATGGGCCGAAGAATGCGCTATTCGGTTCAAGAATTGGATCGCATCGAGCAGGAACAGTACGCGCTCCGGCACCGACCGAGCGGCAGTGCTGACGGTCACAGCCTGTCGCAATTGCTACGCACGGTCGGCGATCTTGTCGGGCAGCGAAGCGCACGGCTCTTAGGAATAGCTTGGCAGGACCTCTCGATCGCGGTGGTCGTCGAGACGCCTCAAGGGCGCAAGGAAATCGACATATTTCGCCCGGACAACTTGTACGACCTCTGGGTCAGAATGTATTTGAAGCGCAATAACCGCGCGTCTCCCAATGGTCCGCGCTAAATTCAACGCACATCTTATTTCGATCATCGAATCGGTGGCGACAGCTAGCGCATCCCGGCGCTCCGTATTTCCATTGCCGTTGGCAGCAAGAGTTGCTCGTGCGGCGCGTGGCTCTGTTTACGCGGCGCGGGGATTTGCAAAACAAACCTCGACCCCTCGCCCGCGCGGCTTTCAACATGGATCTTCCCGCCGAGCAGGTCCATGTAAGTCTTGACGATGTAAAGCCCGAGCCCCACCCCGCCACGCGGCGCTCCAGTCTGAAGATCCTGCGCTTGACGAAACCTCTCAAAAATCGTCGAGATCCGCTCGTTTGCAATTCCAACTCCGGTGTCGGCGACCTTTAGCTCTAAGGCGCTCTTGAAACTTACGTACCGCGCCGTAATCGTTACCGTGCCATGTGCGGTAAATTTGATTGCATTGTTGATCAAATTATCGAGAATATGTCTGAGTTTGCCGCGGTCTAATCGTACCCACGGCAGGTCGGAGGGATAATCCCAGATCACTTTCACATCTTTTGCCAATGGAGCATCATAGATCGATCGTATCTCGGTCAAAAATTCCCAGAGATTGACCTCGTTGAGCTCCACATGCGGAACCTCGCTTTCCATGTTACTCACTTGCAGGACGGTATTGATCAGTCGACGCAGTTCTTTGGATTGTCTCGCGACCGTCTCGATCGCCTTTTCCTGAAGTGGCGTGATCTCTCCCAACAGCCCGTCCATAAACATATCCGCGTATCCGGTGATTACGTTCAACGGGCTTTTCAGCTGGGTCGAGACAACCCTTAAGAATTCATCTTTAATCTTGTGCGCGCCGCGCAGTTCTTCGGCTTGTCTCTGGCTTTGGTCGTAGAGCTCGGCATGGTGAATCGCAATCGCGGCTTGCCCCGCTAACGTCGACAGGAAGTCGATTTCCTCCTCACCGAACTCGTGGTTATCCCGCGCCAGAAAAACCAAACAGCCGAGCCGCGCCTGGTTGGCGATCAAAGGCAAAGCGATAAAAGCCAACAGCCCTTCATTTTTAAATAAATCGAGGCTCTCAACCCGTGCGTCGGTAAAAACGTTGCTCACGATCAAAGGACGGTCGTCCTCGACAACCCGATCGACAAAAGCGAGAGATTCATCGGCGGTGCCGAGCTCTCGGGATTCAAATCCGCACGCCGCGGCGGTTTCGATCGCTCCCGTGGCATGATTTCTCAACCGCACTATCGCCGCGGCGTAGGGCAAGTGAATCAGCGCCGTCTCAAGAAATAAGACAAGCAACTTTTGAGTGTCGATGGTCGAAGTGACCGCTAGGTTGACTTGATGGATGACCTCGATCCGCTCGCGTTGGCGACGAATTTCTTCAGCGACCTTTTGCTGCCGCCGCGCTTGTTCTTCCTTTTCCCGTGCCACCCGCCGGATGCGCTCGACTTGGGCGAAGTAACCGTAGAAAAGCGAGATTACAAACGGAAACGGCAAACGCAAATAGACGCTCGGATTGACTGTCTCGGATGTGGAAAAAACGAAATAGCCATAGACCAGCGGCGCCAAGATGGTCACGGCCAATAGACCGCGGATGTCGTTGCAAATACAACTGACGACCAGAGTGAAAAGGCAGGCAAGATAAAAATTCGGACTGGCTGTTCCAATCGTGCTCAAAACCGCCGCCAGGACGACCGTATCGAAAAGCAAGAGCGGACCATAAAAGTAGCGCGAATCAAAAAGATCGTCGGCGAGAAAATACAGCGTAGTGTGGCTCAGCAGATAGAGAATCAGAACCGCCTGAACTTGCGTCGGCGTCAACCACTGACTCGGCGTATAGTAAAGTAAATAGGAAGAAAGAATGACCAACGGCCAGCGCAACCGTATGACAGTATCTTTCTTGGCAGCATCAAACAGCCGGTCGATCTTCCACGAACGGCGCACAAAATATTCAGAATGAGCGGTTTGCGAAACAGCCATCGGATCGAGAAATCAAAGTCCCTGAAACTTAACTTGATCTCACGAAGGTGCATATTATATGCCACGACCGATAAGCACCCATTCACGCCTATCCGAAAGCGGCTTTACTCAAGGATATCAGCAATTTAAAGAATCGCAGGGAGAAAAATTTTAGTTCAATTCAAATCTGTACGGGACAATTTTGTAGCCGAGCCGGCGGGGTCCATCACGCGCGGAAAATTGTCAGGATAAGTCTGGCAACTTGGAGTGGGTGAGTGATTTGCGAAAACCTTGCGTTAGCTCTGGCTCACGGTGCCGCTACGCTTTTCCTGCGCTGCGCGCACCGCCCGCAAAATATCCGCGTAGCCGGCGCAGCGGCAGAGGTTGCCAGCTAGATAGTCGCGGATCTCGTCATCGGTGGGATTGGGAGTTTCATCCAGTAGCGCCTTGACGGACAAGACAAAGCCCGGTGTGCAATAGGCGCACTGCAACGCCCGCTGTTCGACAAAGGCTTCTTGAATGCTGTCGAGCTTAGAACCATCGCCGAGACCCTCCAGCGTGGTGATCTTGCAGCCGGCGGTTCGTGCCGCGAGCAAGAGGCAACTGCTGACCGGGCGGCCATCCAACAGCACCGTGCAACTGCCGCAGGCGCCCACGCCGCAACTTTCGCGCACGCTCCAGAGTTTCAGACGATCGCGCAAGACCTCCAAAAGGGTCTCGGCATCGCCAATCTGCAGCATTTCAGCGCGATTGTTGACTCGGAGCGTGATTTCGCGATTCATACAAAATTATCCTTTAGGTAGGCCTTGGCTTGTTTTGGCCGCCCGTTGCAAGAGTTCTCAGGTCATTGTTGACCGCTGTTCAACTGCTCCACGGCTTTTTTCACGAACAACCGAGCCATCCGGCGCTTGTACCATTCTGAACCTCTCAAATCAGAGAAAGGTGAAATTTGTTTTTCGACGATTTCGAGCATTCGGTCGATCAGAGCGTGGTCGATGGCTTGGTCTCGCGCGAATTCTAATCCGTCAACTAACAGCGGCGTTGCAGCCACGCCTCCGAGCGCCAAGCGCAAATCTTGGCAACGACCATTTTCTCTGATTAAGAGCCCGGCCACTCCCAGACAGGGCCAGTCGTTGGCCGACAGCGCCGTATAACGCAGATAGGCGGACTGGCTGCCCTCCGGCATGAAAGGTACTTTGACATCGACCAAAATTTCCGCCGGATCTAATGCGGTTTCGTACATGCCGCGGAAAAAATTCTTGAGCGGAATAGTCCGCGAACCCTTGGGGCCAAAAACAGTGACCTCAGCACCGAGCACGAGCAGCGGCGGCGGCGGGTCGAGGCGATAGTCGGCATGGGCGAGGTTGCCCCCCACAGAGGCGGTTTGCCGCACCCGCACGTTGCCGATCTGGGCGAAGGCTTGAACTAGTGCTGGAAACGCTTGCCTAATGACGGCGGAAGTCTCCACCATGCGATGGGTCACGAGCGCGCCGATGCGCACGCCATCGGTTTCGCTTTTGATCTCGCCCAAGCCGGGGACCGATTGAAGATCGACTAAATAGGGATAGTGAAGCGCGCGCTGCTTCATCAAGACGACCAACGTCGTGCCGCCGCCAATTAGGCGGGCGTCATCGCCATGCTTTTGCAGCAAATCCACGGCTTCCTGCACGGAGTGCGGTTGGAGTAAATCGAAGGAACAAATCGTCATCGGTTGCCTCAAGGAGTCGCTGTTTTTCTATCCTTACACCGCTCTAGAATCAAGCATGCAAATTTTTGCACGGGGTCACCGGCCGGCGGAAATCTGCCGGCAAGTTCTCCGGTTGACAGGCGCAGCCAACTTTGAGATGAATCCGACTTAAAGGGAGGGCAAAACCATGTTCGCAAGCATTCGACATATCGCGGTGATGACGGAGAATTGGGACCGGGAAGCGAAATTCTATCAGACCATTTTCGGCATGAAAAAAATAACCAACGGCATGACCGATGAAAAGGGCGAATACAACAAGGATCGCGGTCATCTGAGCGACGGGGTCATTGGCCTGGCACTGTTGCAACGTCAGCCAGGCTTTAAATCGGGCCTGGACCATTTCGGCTTTGCCGTCGAAGATGTGCAGGTCGTGCGCGATCGCATCAAACAGTTTTATCCCGATGTTTACATCCATCAGAGCCAAAGCCATGTTCCGTTTGCCGGCCTGCGCGGACATGATCCCGACGGCAATCAGTACGACCTTTCGCAAAAAGGTATGGACAATGTTCGTGAAGGCTATGTCGAGTTCGGCTGGGAGCAGCCGCGCTGGATTAATCATATCTGTATTCGCAGCGGTCGCCCCGCTTACATCGCCGAGTTCTATCAGAAGGTCTTCGATCTCAAACCGGTGGAGGGCATGTCCGGCGACAACAGCTACTACCTTACCGACGGCAAGGTCGCTCTTGTAATCCGTCCCTGGGACATGGTCCAGTATCGTGGGCACATGGCCGGGTTAGATCACTTCGGCTACAAAGTCGACAATCTGGAGCAAACCAAGAAAGATCTCGATAATCTCGCTAAATCGTCGCCAGCCTCGGCATACCGCAAGATCGCCATCGGCCGTGACGGTGAAACGCGCCAGAAAAATCTCGAAGGCTGTAGGCTCTGCAAGCAAAGCCTTTCGGATCCCGACGGTGTGCTGTTGGATCTGACCGACTGAAGGACCGGCGCACCGGTCGCGGCTAACTCCCGCTTACTTCGGGACGCAAACCAGTTTGGAGGACACGTGGAATTCGCCAATATCAATGACACCATGCGCACGGCGCACGACGAGAACAAGCGCTTCGTGCCACTCTTTGGTTCCGATTCATTTCGCTCCTGGATTCTCTATTTTCGCCCCGGCGATTGGACGCGCTGATCAATGACCCCCGCCCGGGCCCGTTCATCACGATCAACCTCCGCGGTGAGCCGATTCTCGCGGTTGGAGGAAACGACGGCGTCCTGCCGGGCTTCTACAACGTCCGCCGCCATGACGCTGCGGTCGTAATGGCGCAATGCGAAGGGACTAGGGCAAATCTTCGCTGCCCTTAACAAGTTGACCTATTATCTAGCAGGCGCAATCCTACGACACCGGTCGGCTGTCAGTGGGGCGTAAAGCCGGCGAACACTTGTTTCACAAGCTCCTTCACGCGAGCTTGCGCGCCGGCATGTCAGAGAAAATAGAGCGCGCACCGCCGTTCCGTTACCCACCCCGCGCTTTTGCCAAGCCATTAAAATCGGCGTAGAATTCTTCTCGATTCTTGATCTCGAGGACTCAGGGATGCCACCTAAAATTTACATCGACGGCCAGGCCGGCACGACCGCGCTCAGAATCCGCGACTGGCTGGCCGGTCGAAAAGATCTTGACGTCGTTACCCTCCCCGAGGAATTGCGCAAGGATGCCGCCGCGCGAATGAAAGCGCTCCAGGACGCGAACGTCGTACTCTTGTGCTTGCCGGACGATGCTGCGAAAGAAGCTGCGGCATGGCTGGCCGACTCGCCGGTGCGGATTCTCGACGCCAGCACGGCACATCGAGTCAACGATGATTGGGTGTATGGTTTGCCGGAATTGGTTGCGGGGCAGCGCGAGCGAATCGCTAAAGCCCGGCTCGTCGCCAATCCGGGCTGCTACTCCTCCGCCGTGATCCTGCTCGTGCGCCCGCTCGTCGACGCCGGCTTCATCGCATCCGATGCCGCGCTGCCGATCCACGCACTTTCGGGTTATTCCGGCGGCGGCCGGGCTTTGATCGAACGCTGGGAAGATCCTCAGCGAGGGCTCTCGAAGCTCGCCTACGAAGCTCCCTACAGCATAACCAAGCTTCACAAGCATATTCCCGAAATCATGCGCCACGGCGGGCTAAATGCCGAACCGCAATTTCTACCCAACGTCGGACCGTTTCGCTGCGGCATGCGCGTGGAAATTATGCTGCCAAAAACTTTGCTGGCCAAACCCGCCAACGCCAAAGCGATATGGGAAGCCCTGGCGGCGCGCTACGAAAAAGAATTCTTCGTTGAGGTCGAACCGTTGACGGACGCAAGCGGGGCCGATGAATTCACCTTCGACCCGCAAGCACACAACGATACCAACCGCATCTCGCTCCGCATCCTGCCGCATCGATCGGGCCACGTCTTGCTGATGGCGCGGCTCGACAACCTCGGCAAAGGCGCGGCCGGCGTCGCGATTCAGAATTTGAATCTGATGCTCGGCGTGCCGGAGGATACCGGGTTGCCACGCTAGTCAGCTTCGAATGATCTTTTCCGCGACCCGCGCATTCGGCACGATTCGTATTCGCGCGGGTACGAAAGGGAGCGCCGCTCGGACCGCTCCGGCAAAACTAACCAAGCATTTTTCTTTCCGAACACTCCAGTTGAGCGCGTAACCGTCTCGCAGTTTTTCCGGCAACAAGCCGGCCGTCACGAGACGAAACAGCGGGCCGCCGGGTCTGAAAATCCACTGGCGTGGATACAGGATATCTTGAGCAAGTTTTCTGGCAGTGGGACCAACCGTAATGACATCGCCGGAGATCATACTATCCATGTACGCGTTAAACTCGCCGGGGGAGTCGGGGATAAGTTCGTCCTTTATGCCGAACAGCGCTGCGAGTTTTTTCGAGTCTTGGTAATAAGCCGTTGCTTGCGCTTCCGCCAACGGTGCGACAAAGAAGCTATAAGCGACCATCGCCGAGTCCATCAACGTGGCGTGAACCCAGAGCAGCAGATCTTGATCGAAAGCGTCATATCGCACACCCGCGTGGCCCAATTCAACGTCGGGGACGATGCCGTAAACTTTCTCATGGCGGCTCGCCACGCGCTCGAGTGCGGCGCGCGCCTGCGCCTGCTCGTCGAACACGATCGACCACATGGCGCCCATCGTGCGGTGGAGACGGGCGAGGGGGTCGTCTTGAAAATGGCTATGCTCGGCGACCCCGGCGGCAACTTTGGGATGAGCGATTTGCATGAGCAGCGCCCGCCCGCCGGCGAGCAACAGCGCCATCTCACGGTTTACCCGCCAGATTTGACTCTCCGGACTGAAGAATCCTTCATTTGAATTTGCGATAACCGTTATCCTCGTCGAACTTCTAATCAGCAAATAAACGGCTCAGCGATAACAGTCGGAAACCCGCGCACGTTTTATGCCGGGAAATCTGTTCACGCCGGTGTATCGCTCGGCAACGCGGTTTCCCGGATATCTTGCGCCGGGCGCTGCGCTCCCAGCAACATCCACGGCGCCGACGCGCCCAACATTAATGAGCCGAGGCCGCAAATCAAGTAGAGCAGATCGATGCCACTCCGATCGATCAGCCAACCCGCCGAGATATTCGAAGCAATACCGGCCACGCCGCTGCCCACCATCGAGAGTACGCCCTGGGCGGTTGAACGCAATTTTTCCGGCGCGACCTCGTCGAGATAAAGCGGGCTGCCGATGTTGAGACCGACGACGGTGATACCGTGCAGCGCCTGCACGGCGAAAAGCAGTATGGGATCGCTGATCAGCGCGCACAATGTCCATCGTAAGCCGCCGACCAGCACGCCGACGGCGAGCAGGCCTCGCGCGCCGAGCCGTTTCAATCCGCTGCCCGTCGAGAGCACCAGCGGGATTTCGATGAGCAACATGAGAATCCACATATTCCGAATCGTGCCCACGTCGCCGCCGCGCGAACGCACGAACAGCGGAAACAGCCACATGGGGCCATGCATGAGAAAATGGGCGAGCAGCGAGAACAGGAGAAATCGAAAAAAGGCGCGATTATGAATCAGCTCGCGCCAATCGCCGCGCGCTGCGCGCACCGAAACAGCCCCTCTCTTGGGCAGAAAAAAAGCAATGAAGGCGGCAGCCAGCACCAGGCTCGCGGTGGTCGGAAACATCAGGCCAAGACCCGGCTGCGAAACCGCCGACGCCGCCGCACCGTCCTTATGGGCCGGGAGAATTTTCAGCAGCCAGGGAAACAGGACGATCACAACAAAATAGCCGACAGTTCCCCAGGCGCGCACGTAACCGAAAGCGTGGCTGCCGGCGTCGCGCAAAATCGCCAGGCTCACCGAAGTCATCATCGGGAAAATGGCCGTACCGACGAAGGCCAGTGCGGCCATCGCCAGAACGATAGGCCAGAATCCGTCCGCCTGCCCCACTCCTAAATAACCGAGGGCCGTACCGACGGTTAGAAACGCCAAGGTCCGGCTGCGCGCGCCGGTGCGATCCGCCAGTTGTCCCCAGATAGGCTGGGCGATCATCCCCACCAACGGCGAGATCGCCAGGATCAAGCCGACTTCCGTGCCGGTAAGCCCAGCGTTCTCTCGAAGATAAAGACTAAAATACGGATAGAAGATTCCTAAAGAGCCGAAGTAGACAAACCAAAAAAGCGTTAGCGGAATAGAATGCCACATGGCGTGATGGTAGCATCGATCATCTTTCTTATCAGCCGCGACCGGGGTGTTCTCCTCGGCACCCAGCCAATTCTTACTAAGGGCGCGCTATAGTTGCAAAAGATCGCACTTGCAGCTGCCCTGAGACACGTTTTAAGCAGTGCGCAACTTGTCGATGCGGAGCGTTTCATATATTGAAACTGTCAACATGCTGTACCGCCTATTGGTAAACCAGAGCGACAAAAATCCGCGAAAGATCGCAGTTGTCGGCGAGCGACGGTCGGTTTCTTACCGCCAGCTAGTCAAGGAGGTGCGAAGCGCCGCTACCTATTTACATAAACATGGTTTTCGGGCCGGTGATTATGTAATCCTCGGCATACCGCCAAGTCCGGAATTCTACGTCTTATTCTACGCCGCCGCCACACTAGGAATCGTTTCACTTCCGGTCCCGCCGGCGGGAAAGTTATCCTCCCATGTGAAGCCTCGCGGGCGCGTCGCCATTGCCGGGGACCAAACATTTCTGCGTAACTCGGGGAATTTCAACTTCGAAGTCGGTTTGGTTATGCCGTGGAATAGAGATACCGGTCTTGGCATTCCGACCGCAGCGGGAAAACTAAGCAGAAACAAAATCGTACGAGCGGCCGATGTCCTCGGCACCTCGACGTCAGGAACTACCGGTGAACCGGTTATTTTCACACGCTCGGCGACAGAGCTCTATCATCGTGCCCGCTTGCGCATCGAGAGCATGAAAATACGCCGCGACGACATCCTGCTCTCGGCGGGACCGTTCACGAGCGGTGTCAACGCGGTCTTTCATTTGGTCCTGCCAATTATCGCAGGCTGCCAGGTCGTGGTGTTGGAGCAATTCGACCGCCGCAAAACCGTCGATGCGATTCAGCATCGAAGGATCACCGTGCTTTGCTCCATTCCCCTCACCTTCGAGGTGCTCGCCCATCTTCCCAAGAATTACCCGGCTGATCTCTCATCGCTGCGCCTGTGCATTTCCAACGGCGCGCCGCTGTCCAAAAACATTTACCAAAGGTTCTACGAGCGATTCGCGATCGGCATCGGCCAGATGTACGGCGGCAGCGACTTCGCACCGGCCTTCACATGCAACCGCGGCGACGCAGCGGAAGCGGTCGGGCAACGATCCGGTCCCTTTCCGACCAAAGTCGTCGGCGATCACGGCCGCGCGCTACCTAACGGCCGGGTCGGCGAAATCGTATTTGATCTCGCCGGTGTTTCGAACCGCGCCTTGAAGGCGGTTCTGCTGAAAAATCCCAATTGCCGTGGCCGTTATCTCTATACCGGCGATCTCGGGCGCTTCGATGACCGGGACAATCTGTTCGTGGTCGGACGAAAAAACTCTCTCATCAAAGTTGGCGCGGTGCGAGTCATGGCTGGAGAAGTGGAAAATGTTTTAAGATCGCATCCGAAGGTTCGTGAAACACTCGTATACCCATTACGGCCGGGAGAAACCGATGAAGCCGTGGGCGCCGTGGTGGTGCGCGATGGCGAGCTGTCCGCGGAAGATCTTATCGCATATTGCGCCCGGCGATTGGATCGATACAAATGCCCCCGGTCGATTGTGTTTCGGCGCCATTTGCCGCGCAACCAGCATGGCAAAATCAGCCCGTATTTATTCATGCATCGATAACTCCTTGTACCTTGACCTGTCCAAGATAAGCATCAACGATTTATAAATGAAATTTTCTCCTGTCGCTCTCTGTTACAAGACGCCGTGGCTGAGACCGGTCATGAAACAGGTTCCGTATTCCTGGCTCTACCGTTTCTGTCGGCTCAATACCGCGCTGTCAATGCATTATAGCTCGCACCGAAAAAGGTTTCTGCGCCCGGTTCGGACCGTGCTATCGGGTTACCTGAGCGATGAACGGTTATCGGAAATCTGTTACGAATATCTGGCTCAGCGTCAATATCTAAATTATTTGGAAACTATTTGGCAGCATATGACCCGGGATCAACGGCCCGCCGCTATTTTCGACGGAGCGGAGCGTCTACGCGAGGCGTTATCAAATGGCACAGGGGCAGTGTTGATCTCCGGTCATAATTACGGATTCAGTCGGATGGTAGGTCCCATCTTGGCCGACGATGGCTATGAGATTTCCCGAGCCGGCAGTTTAACTGAAGACATCGTTCGACACAGATGGGGTGCCGAAGCGCCGTGGCAGTATATTTATTTGACCAAAGACCCTTGGGACCGCGTCCGCGCTCTCAAACAACTTCTTTCCGCCTTGAAAAACAACCGGATTATACATCTTCTAATTGTCAACCGTCGATTCGGCGATAAAATTGCCGAGGTGGATTTCTATGGGCGAAACTTTTTTCTCGATATCAGCACTTTTGAGCTGATCAATGGATTGCGAGCGCCAGTGCTGCCCTGTTTTGCGCTCTGTAACAACAACGGCGATTTCACTATTAAGATCCATCCGCATTTAGGCGACACAATCGAAGAATTGACCGCCGGCTTTGCAAAACTATTTTCCTGGTATCTGAAAGAGCTTCCCCAATACGTGCGATTTTGGAAACCGTTGCTAAACCAAAAGGCGTTTTGGTAAAAGTCGCGGCATGGTTGGAATCGAACGATTGCTAAGCTCGTTCATTGAGGGATTCGAAGTTATACCAAACCCACGCCAAACGAGTGCACAACAGGAGCGGAAAGCGGCAGTGACCGGTGAGCGTAGAACGCTCTACTACGAGCAACTCTTGCGCGCAATGTGCCGAGCGGCGCCCTCTTTCACCGCGGTGGACTCCGGTCCGGCGCCCGCTTGCCCCTGGAATACCGCCTTGCCTAGAATTCTATATTCTCTTTTATGCGGCGCGCGGCACGGCAATCATCCCGGTGAGCCGGCTCCGGCGCTACCCCGACCGCCCATCTGCACCAATGTCGTGATCAACCTGGAATGGAATAAGCTGCGCGCCTCCCCTCGCCCATGGAACGGCATCCGTCGGCCCGTGAGCGGAAGGGCTCGTCTTGAATTGCCGCGGCTTTTTTATATGATTGTCAGCACAACGCGCGTTTAAGTTAAGAAATCGGCGATTCTTTCTCAGGACAGCCGTAGTCTACCGTCAAACAACCGCACACGGAGATCGGAAACCCGATGAACCAGGCAACGATCCGAAAGCGACTGGAACCTCTGATTAGAAAAGTAAATCATGCAAAAGGGGCTAAAACGATTTCCGACAGCGTGATACTCTTCGGCGAAGACGGAGTGCTCGACTCCGTTGGCACAATAAAACTGATCATGTCAGTGGAGGACGAGTTCGACATCGCCGTCGAGGAGAAAGAAATAAGCCCAACAAACTTTAAGACGATCGCCGCATTGGCTCGCTTCATAGAATCCAAGCTGGTCGGCAGTTTAGCCTGGACGTTGGCTTGCGCTCTTTCTTTGGCGATCTCGGAGGGAACCCAGTTTTAGATTCACCTCCTATACCTGTTTAAGACCTATCTGCTTCGTGGCCATCGGCGCCACCACGGCCGTGTAGATTCGCGGCGGGCCATGACGAGCCGGATCCGAATGTCCAGTGGAATCACACCGCCCTGCGATTCAACCGCGCCACGAGCGTTCTTTAGCACAGTCACTTGCTCATGAGTCGGCAGCTTTCGAAAGAGATTAAGAGAGCGTAATAAATCCTCAAGTCCCTGTGCGTTGTACAGCCGCTTTGTGAGGTAGAGCCGTTTCTCAAGGTTTCCAAACGCCTGACTTTCGCAGAATTGCCGCTCAAAAGGCCATTGCTGCGGACCCTGCCTCTCTCTATGGAGAGATCGGTGAGCGATCCGATTCTACGCCAGATCGTTTGTTGCTTCCGTCGATGTGTCCGGTTTTTACCCGGTTGCAGCCCTTTCAACAAGATAGCATTTACGATGAACGAACTCTTCTCAACCCGGAAAGGTTCGATAACGAGACGACGTTCTTTGAAAACGAAACTCCGACAACAAACAGTCACCCATGTTGTATAGGGCACTTGATAATATCGCTAAAAAACATCCCCACAAGGTCGCAATCGTCGGCGCGCACGCCGCGTATACATTTAGCGAACGGCTGCGCCAAGTTCGCGGCGTCACGCTGCACCTACAAGACCAGGGTCTAGGCCCCGGCGATCATCTGGTCGTCGGCATTAGTCCCAGCCCGGAGTTTTATGCTCTGTTCTTCGCCGCGGCGGCGCCGGGAATCACCACGACCTCGGCTCCAGCCTCCGGCAAACTGCCCGCTTCGATCAAGGCTCTTCAGCCCCTCGCGCTTGCCGGGAGCAAGGATTTCATCGCGACCGTAACCGGCGGCGGCATCAAACTCCGACATACAATTCTCTGGCAAGCGCAGCATGACTTGGCAATCGCGTCCCCCCCTGCGGAAATAGAAGATGCGCTGCGTTCTCATCCGCACGTTCAAGACGCTATCGTGTTTCCCGTAAGAACCAGACAAGCCGACGAGGCTGTTGGCGCGGTCGTGGTTCCGAACGGTAGAGCAACCACCGACGAGCTCGCCGAGCACTGCGCGCGCCAACTCGACGCCTACAAATGTCCCCCGACCTTTTCCTTTCGAAAGTCGTTGCCCCGCAACGCTCGTGGCAAGGTGATTCGATATCTCTATGAACAGCCGTCCGGCGGATTGCAACCGGTTAGCAACAACCGTTCACGATTGTATCGTGTGAAACAGCGCATTCGCCGGGATGGAAAAAGCTTCTCGTCGCCAAACCATCTCACCGGTGGTCGGCTCGCCGGTTACCCGCTCGCAGGACCGATTCAATGCGTCCAAAGGCACGTTGAGGCGATTTCGTCGCAACATTGACATACAGATGGCACTCCATTAGATTCAGCGCTTCAGAAAGGACTTCTATGCTTGTCCTGTTGGCATTACTGTTATTCGTGGCTCCGACGGAGTCCGCGCACGGCAGAACCGTTAGAGTTGCGATACCAGGCTTTTCTTACGTGATCGCTTTTGTGGCCGCTCAAGAGCAAGGTTATTACCGCGAGGAAAATTTGGACGTAGAACTCGTCCGAATGCCTGTCGGGGTGGGCGTAAAAGCGTTACTGGCGGGAAACGTCGAATTTGCCGCGATGGGCTCGGCGCTTTTTTCGGCCATCCTCGGCGGTGCCTCATTGCGAATTATCATGAGCTCCTTTCATCGACCGCTCTTTTTTCTTTACGCCAACCCCGGGCTCACGCGGCTGCAGGATTTGAAGGGGAAAACGGTCGGGGTGCCGGCACTCGGCACCGCAGGACACTCCATGCTCGTCGAAATCTTGCAGAGAAACGGACAATTGCCCGACAGCGATATCGCGCTTGTGGGCATTGGCAGCACGGAAACCAGACTCCAAGCTCTTCTACGCGGTGTCATCGACGCAGCGGTCCTCTCGCCGCCTTCGACTTTTCTCGCCGAAGACGCTGGATTTAGCCAGATCCTATCCTTTGTCAATCAAGACTTGGTGTTTCCCGGCGGCGGAATCGGCGTCAGCGAACAACTGCTGCGCACAGACTCTACCCACGTCGAGAATTTCGCTCGCGCAACGCTCAAGGGACACCACTACGTTTTCGCCAACGAAACCGGCATGATTCCGCTGATTTCGAAGAGCTTGCACATGAAAAAATCTCACGCCGAAAAATATTACCGAATGATGCGCGGGGCTCTGACGCCGGACGGCACGATCGACAGTAAGAGCCAGAAACAAGCGCTCGCTCCGGCTTTACGGCTGCGCGGCGCTACTGAATCGCCACCCTTGCAGAGAATTTTTGACTTCTCTTTACTGCGCAAGCTTAATGCCGAGCTCAAAGCTGTGCGATGGAAACCGTAATCTGCCGGAACTCCATCGCTGACGCGCAATCCTGCATTTGGTCCTTAGTCGAATTCGGCAACTCGCCGCAGCTCGGGAAGTCCCATCGAAGTGTTGCCGTGCCATTCTCCGATGATCGTGCGATTATAGCGTGAGCCCTTGCGACGGATGAAGCTGTCGATCCTGCACCTGTTTTATCAGTGTTCTGCGCTGTATGGGTTCAGCAAGAATACATCGCTGAAACTCTCCTCGCCATTTGTCGGCGCACAGCCGGCCTATCGCTTTGCTTTACTTCAATCCGCACACGCGGAGATACTTACGACCGCTCCGCAGCGTGCTCGAATCCCAAGGCGACCCGGAGCGCTTGAGCGACATCGCCAAAAAGCATCTGGTCTACCGACGCTATCTCGACAACCTGGCCTTTGCCTGGCGCGGACAAATCCAGCGCCAACTAGACCTGTTCGATGTCGATGGGGAAGCACATCACCAAGCCGCGCTCGCGGCGGGCAAGGGCGCGATCATTTTTTCGAGCCATAACTTCGGCGTCAATCGGCTGATCTCGCCGGTGCTATCGAAGTTCGGCTATTCCATCCGCCGGGTCGGCGCCTGGGACGACGAAGCGATGACGCGACTCTGGGGCAATGAGGAGGAGCGCAGGTGGAAAAATTCCGCTCGGCGCCGATCGCTGGAGTCGCCTTCGTGCCGGCCAGCAAATTACTTCGGCTCTCAAAGGCAACTCACTGGTCTGTGTCTCGATTTCCAACCAAGCCATCGGCCCTCCGGAACAGCAGGTGTGCGTTTTTGGCAGGACTTTTTACGTCGACTCGGCAATCCTTCAGCTCTTGGAAAATCTCAACACGGTTATTCTACCGTGTTTCGTGCTTTGCAACGATCGTGGGAGGGTCCAACTGATCTTGCATCCGCCTCTGGCCGGGACGATCGATGCAACGTCACAGACCTACTGCAAGGTATTCTCGGATTACCTCACCCGATTCCCGGAGTTTTGCCGTTTCTGGAAGCCCTTGGTACAAAACAGGCCGCGGTGGCAGGTGATTTTCTTTTGCCGCAACAATGAAATCTTCTCCTGCGAAAGTTCGCGACCGGGTAAATCCGCAAGCGAAGATGAACCCGTTATTTTTGCTCTCCGGCAATCAAACTATTTTATCACATTCGCCATACGATCGAAGACCTTGCCGCTCAACTGCCGGCTTTCGTCGCGCAGGATATTTTTCTGCACCTTGGAACTCGGCGTTTTGGGCAGCTCGCTGCGCGCGCCGGTGCGGTCCGCCAGCTGCCCCCAGAGCGGCTGAGCGATCATGCCCACTAGCGGCGAGATCGCCAGGATCAGACCCACTTCCGTGCCGCTGAGAGCGGCGTTCTCCCGCAGCTAAAGACTAAAATAGGAATAAAATCCAGTGAGCAGAAATAAACGAACCAAAAAGACGTGAGCGGAACGGAATGCCACATGAGTCAACGCCGAGTTTCTCCGGAGTCTGTTTGCAGCCACAAGTTTGGCGCGCTGCTGCCGGAGCACTGCCACGCGACCGTCCGGCGCCGCGATCCGTCCTCGGATTCGCTGCCCAGTCCGTTGGATGAGATCGATCGGATGCGCGGCGAGATCACTTGGACCGGCTCAACCACCGCCGGTATAAGCTTTTCCAGCGCGGCGGGTCCGGCACGCGCCGCGCCATGATCAGCTTGACACGAAACTTGAGCGAAAGGTCGCCGCCTTGGGCGTCCACGGCTGCGCGCGCGATCCCCGCGAGCTCGCCCTGTTCGGAATCCGACAGGCTGCGAAAGCGGTTCAACGACCGAAGCAAACTTTCCAGCCCGGCTCCGTCGTAACTCCGCTCCACGGCGTACAGCCGCCTAGCGATCCGCCCGAAGCTGCCGCTTTCCTGAAACTGTTTCTCAAACGGCCATTTTTCTCCGGCTTGGACTTGGTCATGATCGCGTCTCAAGATTCGCTTCACAGGATCGGGCAGCGCCGACGACGTCGCGTCGGCAACGGCGTTGAAGACCGCCAGCGTACCGCCGGGACGCAGAATTTGGGCTGCCTTGATGAATCGAATCCGGCGCGGCACCCAGTGAAACGCCGTTGCCGAATAAACCAGATCAAATGGCGGCTCTTCCACGTGCCAGGCTTCAAACGCCTCGGTCACGATCTTGACCCGGTCGTGGGCGCTCAACCGCTGTCTGGCGATCTCGGCCAAAGCGGGCGCGGGCTCGAGGCCCAAAAGCTCCAAGCCGCGCGCGGCAAAGGAGCCTGTCGCCTGGCCGGTGCCGCAGCCGATTTCCAGCGCTCTCGCTCCGGCCGGAGCTTCGGCATATGCCAGAACGTCATCAATCAGCTCGTCCGGATAACTCGGTCGGGCGCGATCGTAGACTTCGGCGACGGCATTGTAGTTGGTGCGAGGCTCGAAAAGCGCGAAGCGATTTGAAGCATTGTCCATTTTTATGCTGTGGATTCTGGCCTCCGCTCTGATAGAAGTCAATTGTTTCCGGCACGAATTGGCCGGTCAGCGCTTCGCTCGCGAGATCACCGCTGGGTTCCGGAGGAGAAACCGGTTCAACAGCCTCGACCGGCCGCGAGAATCGCCATGAATAACCCTTGCGACACGCCGAGCACACTCCACACCATCGGCCATTCGACGCGAAATTTTTCGTCCTTCGCTGAATTGCTGGCCGCCCATTCGATGCGCTTGGTGATCGACGTGCGGCGCTGGCCGGCGTCGCGCCGCTATCCCCACTTCAACCGCGAGCCTCTCGCCGCAGCGTTAAAAGAGAGCGGCATCGATTATCTCTGGCGCGGCGATCTGGGCGGCTTTCGCAAACCGCAACCCGGCTCACTCAACACGGGATGGCGGGTCGCAGCCTTCCGCGCCTATGGCGATTTCATGCTGACAGAGGCGTTCGAGCGCATCGCTAAGGAGATCGAAGCGCGCGCCGAACGGTCGCCCAGCGCGCTCATGTGCGCGGAGGCGGTACCCTGGCGCTGCCACCGCCGGCTGCTCGCCGATGCGTTCCTGGTACGCGGCTGGACCGTGCGGCATATCATGGATGACGGATGCCATGAACATGGGCTGACGGAATTCGCCGCAGTCGACGGGATTCGGATCGTTTACGAAAAGCGCCCTTCTTGCGGCGAAATCCGATGAACCGCCGCTTCGCATTCGTATTGCGCTCGAATTCAGTCTGAACGGTGTCCTCTTTCCATCCACGGCAGAGAGCCACGATCAGGCACGGGACATCCGAACCTCTGCGCAGGATCGTGCCGCTCCGCTCGTCGATGATCTTGGAGTCGAGTCGCTTGCCCTGGAAAGCGCGAAAGTATATGAATCTTACTTGCGCGAGGCTCCCGAACTCGCTCGATAGTGGCCCCGCCCGGCGTAACGGGCGAACCAAATTCCCTATGGCAGCCGCAGATATTCGCAATAAGATCGAGACCATCCTGCGCAAGACCAATCAGATCAAGCCAAAAGATCCGGTGCCCGAGAGACTCGTGCTGTTCACTCAGGAGGGCTCGGCGGATTCGGTGACGGCTTTGAAAGTGATCATGCAGATCGAAGAGACCTTCGGCATTACCGTCGAAGACGACGAAATCCTGCCGCAAAATTTTGAAACCCTGTCGGGCCTGGTTCGGTTCATAGAGAAAAAGCTCGACGGCTAGTGAATGCGGGCTTCGTCCGCAAGCAAAACTCGCGGTCTTCACTGGCGAAGGCTGTTCGCGCTGCGGGCGGTTTAGCATCATGATATTTCGCCCGTGGGGATGCGGCCGAAAAGCCCCTTGATCTTCGATTCGAGAATACCGGGCGACCGATAGAGCTAATTTTCCGGCAAGCGAACGCTCCGGACCGTTACCATCGCCGGGACCCGAACGGCGCCGTCAGTCCGGTTTCGGCCGCGCCGACGATGTTCCCAAGGCAAAGCGATTGCTATGTTGTATCGAGCGCTGGAAAGTACCGCGAGGAAATATCCCGACAAGCTGGCCGTCGTCGGTCCACACCGAAAATATACCTTCTCAGAACTGTTGCAGCAGGTTCGCAGCGTCGCGCTCTATCTCCAGAAACAGGGCTTCGGACCGGGCGACCATCTGGTCATGGGGATTCCCCCCAGTCCGGAGTTCTACCTGGTCTTTTTCGCCGCGGCGGCGCTAGGAATGACCACCATCCCGGCGCCCCCCTCCGGCAAGCTTCCGTCGGCGGTCAGACCCTTCGAGCCTCTCCTGCTCGCGGGCAGCGAAGAGTTCATCTCGAACGTCTTAGCGAGCGGGATCGGCTGCAAACATAAGATCCTGTGGGAAGCGAAGCGGGGATTGGCGATTTCTCCGCCGAAAGGCCGCTTCCTGCGAAAAAAGTTTTTCAAGCAGCGGCCAGTCCTCGGCACCTTCTCTTCCGGCACCACCGGCGAGCCGGTGATTTTTGAGCGCACCGCACAGTATCTGTTCCAGCGCGCCCACCTAGGCGCGGCTGCCTGGCGCATTACGCCGGACGACACGCTGCTCGCGACCGGTCCGTTTACCAGCGGTCTCAACACCACCAATCATCTGGTTCTACCCATGGTGCAGGGAACCAAGGTGGTGGTGCTGGAGAACTTCCACCGCCGCCAGGTCGTCGACGCCATTGCCCGCGAGCGCGTCACCGTGCTGTTCGTCGTGCCGATGGTCTTCGATGTGCTGGCACGGCTCCCAGCCGGTTACGACGCGGACTTTTCCTCCTTGCGCTGCTGCATCGCGGGCGGCACTCACCTGCCGAAGGAGATCGCCGAGCGCGTTTATCGGCGCTTCGGCCTGCGCATCGCTCAGGGCTACGGCGGCGCCCACTTCACGCCCGCGTTCACGGTCAATCTCGACGGCGTGCCCGGCTCCGTCGGCCGCGCCGACGGCCTGTTTCCGGTGAAAATCGTCAACGACCATGGAAAAGCCGTCGCGCCGAGCGGCGTGGGCGAGATCGTTTTCGATCTCGGCAAGCTCAAGATCGCCTGGGCCATGGCGGTTCTACAAAAAAATCCCAATCGGAAGGGCGGTTTTGTTTTTACGGGCGATTTGGGCCGGCTCGACGACGACGGCAATCTATACATCGTCGGCCGCAAAGCGCTGCTCATCAAAGTGGGCGCCAACCGCGTCGCCCCCGCGGAAGTCGAGGACGCGCTGCGCACCCATCCCCATGTTCAAGACGCCATCGTATTCGCGGTTCGACCGGGACAGACCGACGAAGCGGTGGGTGCCGTGGTGGTGCCGGCCCGTCCGGTCACCGCCGGGGAGCTGATCGCGCATTGCGCTCGACGGCTCGACCCCTACAAATGCCCGCAGACCATTTCGTTTCGAAAATCGCTGCCGCGAAACGCCCACGGCAAAGTGATTCGCCGTCTCCCTCGACGCTCGACGGGGGGCTAGAGCAATGGTGCGCATCGACAGCGGCCGCGTTTACTTGCGCGCGAAACTTTAGTAGTTTGATCGCCATGAAAGCCGTCGCTTTCCTCCTGACCGCGTCGCAATTTTCTTTGGGATTCTGCCGGCCGGCGCTCAGCCGAACCGCTCGAGCGGCGATCCCGGGATATTCCTATGTCATCGCGTCGGCGGCGGCCAAGCACCTGGGCTATTATCGCGAATACAATCTTGACGTCGAGCTGGTCCGCATTTCGGTCGGACTGGGAGTCAAGGCGCTGGTGACCGGGGATGTCGAATTCGCAGCCATGGGCTCGGGACTTTTCTCCGCCATTCTCGGCGGCGCCCCCGTGCGAATTATCATGAGCTCGTTTCACCAGCCGCTTTTTCTGCTCTACGGCAAACCCGAATTGAAGACGCTGGCGGAGCTCAAACAGAAAAAAGTCGGCGTCCCGGCTCTGGGCACCACCGGCGGCTCACCGAGTGTTAGGTCGAAGGCCTGATATAGACGGCGCCGCGAACGGCGAGCGCCGACGGCTGGATCCATTCAGCGCCCGTTCCCTTGATCTCTTTGGGCGTGAAACAATGAAATTTTCGCTCTATCCGCTTCTCTTCCGCGCTCCTGCGGTTCAACGCCTGAGCCGGAAGATGCCTCCGGAAACCCTGCTGGCGCTCTGTCGTTTTACAACGGGTTTCTCGCGCCGCTTCAATCCGCACACGCAGCGATACCTGGGGCCGCTGCTCAGCGTCATCGAGCCCCACGTCGACAGCGTCCGCGCGCGCGAAATCGCGGCTAACTTTCTGGCCTACCGCCGATACGCCGACCATCTTCCCCACCTCTGGGAGGAGCAATCCCGGCGCGGGCGAAAGTTCTTCGCCATCGAAGGCGAAGAACATATCAAAAACGCGCGGGCCGATGGAAAAGGAGCGATCATCCTCTGCAGCCACCTCTTCGGCATCAATCGCTTGATTCCTGCCGTCATCGCGGCGTTCGGTTATCCGATCTGGCGCGTCGGCGGTTGGGACGAAGAGGCCATGACGCAGCTTTGGGGCGATCACGACCAGCGGCCGTGGAAGAAAATTTTTCTCACCAAGGATCGTTGGAAACGGCTCCGCGCCGCCAAACAAGTTGCCGCAGCGCTCAAAGACAACGGCTTGGTTCTCATGTCGATGTCGAACCGCCCCACCGGCAGCCCGGACGCGGAGGTCTGCGCGTTCGGAAAGAAATTTTACGCCGACCCGGCGCTGCTGCCGCTTTTCGAGCATCTCGATACGGCGGTGCTTCCCTGCTTCGGGCTCTGCGATGAGCGCGGCCGCCTACGTATCATCGTTCATGCGCCGCTCCGCGGCTCGGACGAAGAGATTCTGCGGGCCTATTGCCGGCTCTTTTCCGAGTATCTGTTTAAGTACCCCGAATTCTGCCACTTCTGGAAGCCCCTGGTGCAGCAGAGAGCCAAGTGGTGAGCGGATTGGCAACTACGGGTGTCCGAAGCTCGGAACCCAGCTGGCCTCTTCGGCGACCGGACGCGTTCTAGATAAGAAGGAGCTTTATTTCGTCGGCTGCGCGGCGCGGTCATAGACGCGGCCGCCCGACTGCCGGCTTTCGTCGCGCAGGATATTTTTCTGCACTTTTGAGCTCGGTGTCTTGGGCAACTCCGCGCGGTATTCGATGTAGCGCGGCACTTTGAAAGCCGCGAGGTGAAGTTTGCAGAAGTTCCAGATCTCTTTGGGCGGGACGGTTTCCGGCGTCGCCGGCGGTTTTAAGACAATATAAACTTTCACCTCTTCGCCGCGGATCTGATCGGGTACCGCGATCACCGCTGACTCGGCAACCTGCCGATGGGAGTTGAGCACGCGCTCCACTTCTTCCGACGAAATATTTTCATCGCCGCGCCGAACCATGTCTTTAACACGGTCGACGAAATAGAGGTATCCGTCCTCGTCGAGGTAGCCGAGATCGCCGGTGTAAAGCCAGCCGTTCTTTAAAGCTTTTGCGGTCGCTTCCGGGATTTTTGTAATAACCTCTTCATCACCGTCGGACTTTGTTTGACGATCTCGCCGGCTTCTCCCGGCGCGAGCCCGCGACCGGTTTCATCATGAATCGCAACCCGATGAACCTCCGGCGCCAGCGGCACACCGCAGCTGCCGAGCTTTTCTTTGGGCATATTTTGCGGTCCGATCAGACTCAAAATATCTTCGGTCAAACTGTATGACGGCACCCCTTTGACACCGAATCTCTCTTCGAAGCGCAAGTGCATCTCCGGCGACAACAGGGTCACGATCAGACGCAACGGATTGTCGCGATCATCGGGCTTTTCCGGCAGGCTTAACAGGATCTGCGGGATCGTACGCATCAAGCTCGAAGTCGTGATGCCGTGCTCGCGCACGTCGTCCCAGAAGCGCGACGCACTGAATTTTTCCACGAGCACGATGCTGCCGCCGACCGAGAGCATGGCGATGCAGGTGTGGCAAAGCGCGTTGACGTGAAACAGCGGCAGTACGCAGAGTACCCTGTCTGTTTCATTCCAGCCCAAACCCTGCGCGCGCATGCGCGGCGCAAATGCGTAAGCGTACTGCGACAACATCACGCCCTTGGGCCGATCCGTGGTACCGCTGGTGTATGTGATCGAAGCGAGACCCTCGGGATCGATCGAGATGTCGGCTGAAGCCTCGGCACCCCCTGCCAACAATTTGTCCCACGATAGCGCGCTCGATGGTTCGCCCGGCGCCGTGACGATGACTTGTTTGAGATCCGGCAGTTTCGCGCGCACCGAATCGAGCAACGGCAAAAGCTCCGGCGACGTAAGCACGATCGAAGCCTCCGAGTGGTGCAAAACATACTCGGCTTCCTCGGCTGTGTACTGAGGATTGAGCGGCACGAATACCGCGCCGATCTGGGTCACTGCGAAGGTCGCGAAGAGAAACTCAGCCGAGTTGGGCAGCAAAAACGCGATCCGGTCGCCTTTCTTGACGCCGAGCCCAAGAAAAGCCTTGGCGACGTGGTCAACCTCACGCTGGAAATCGGTGTAAGTCCAGCGGCGATCCTTAAAGATCAGCGCCAATTTGTCCGGATGTTGTTTTACACGACCGCCGAGCAATTCCGTCAATGTTGCGGGGGATGAATGTTCCATGGCTACCGAAGCCTCTTCGCTTTCTCCAAAACCTCGTCGATAAAATCTTCGGTGGCGCCGAGATAGTTTTCCGGGCGCGCCAGCGCCTGCCAGTCGATTTCATCCTTCTTGACCGAGCCGCCGGCCATTTTTTTCACGACATCAATCAGCGGCTTATTTTCCGATACGGCAATAGCACACGCTTTTTTGACCAGCTCTTCGGCTTCGGGCCGCGCCAGCGCTTTCGCCAAAACAAAAACGGCTGCTTCGGCCAGACTGACATCGTTGGCGCGTGCGATATTGGCCGCCATCGCTTGGGCATCCACTTGCAGATTCTTCGCCAGATCAGCGCCATGCTTCAGCGCGCCGCCGGTGAGCAAAAGCATTTGTGGCAGCGTCAGCCACTCCACCTGCCAGCCATGCGTCGCTCGCTCGTGTTCCTGGACCTGCGCGTGATGCATGGCTGAGAGCAGCGACGCATTGCCGCGCGCCGCGGCCAGGATCAACTCGCTGGTGATTGGATTACTCTTCTGCGGCATGGTGCTGCTACCGCCGCGCCCCTGCTCCGCAGACTCGCCGACTTCCCCGACTTCAGTCTGCGCCAGCAATATGATATCCTGCGCCATCTTGCCGAGCGAGCCGGTAACAAGACTCAGCCAGCCGGCGAATTCGACGATGGAATCCCTTTGCGAGTGCCAGGGCATCGCCGGCAGATTGAGTCCGAGCTCTTTGGCCAGCGCTCCCGCCACCGCCAGCCCTTTGTCGTTTAGCGCAGCCAGAGTACCAGCCGCGCCACCGAACTGAACGACGAATAACCGCTGTTGCAATTCCTGCAACCGCTCAACATGGCGCAGCAGCGGCGCGAGCCACCCGGCAACCTTCAAACCGAACGTGATCGGCAACGCTTGTTGCCCATGGGTTCGCCCGGCCAGCACCGTGAGGCGATGGCGCTGCGCGAGGGCGGCTAAATGGCGCGCGGTCTCGGCGAGCCTAGCCTTGAATACGGAAACCGCAGCGCGCAATTGCAGAACGTTGGCGGTATCCACGATGTCCTGCGTCGTCGCGCCCCAGTGCACATACGGCGCGCTCTCTGGCGCCACCTGTCGCCGCAGCTCTTGAACCAGAGCGATAACCGGAAAACCGGAGCGAACCGTTCCCTTGGTCAGCGCAGTGATGTCAACCTTTCCGGCTTCCACGTTGGCGATCTGTTCCGCCGCACTCGCCGGAATCACACCGACCCGAGCTTCAACACGGGCCAACGCAACTTCCACTTCGACCAGCGCGCGCACGAACGCCTGGTCAGTCAATAGGGAGGTTATCTCGTCGTCGGTAAAAAGCGGACCGAGGATAGCAGAATCGAGTGGAGTGGCCATTGGATTTATCCGCGGAGAACCCTTAAAGCGGATCCCTTACTTCGTTCAGAATGACGGATCGAGCGTTGTCAAAATGAGCTCCGCGGAAGCGGTCCAAATGAGCCGACGTACACGCTTTCCAATACTCCAACACTTTAATCCTCACCCTGTCACATATCGAAAAACACCGTTTCGTTTTCTCCTTGCAGGCGAATGTCGAAGTGATAAACGGTCTTGCCATTCTCCGTACCAGGTAACGCCATCAGAGTCTGGCGCCGCTTCTTGTTTTTGATCGAATTCAGCACCGCATCGTTGGCGTTGGTCGGCTCGTCGGCGAAGTAAATCCGCGTGTAGGCATGCACCAGCATGCCGCGCGCGAATACGCAGACGTTGATGTGCGGTGCCTGCACGGTATCTTCCGTGCCAGGCACCGGTCCCGGCTTGATGGTTTCAAAGCTGTAAAAACAGTTTTCATCCGTGCCGGAGCGGCCCCAACCCTTGAAGGTCTCATCCAACGGCTTCTCTTGTTTATCGTCGGGGTGATTGTAGCGGCCGTAGGAGTTGGCCTGCCAGATTTCTACCATGACGTCGGGAATCGCCACGCCTTCGCCGTCGAAGACCTGCCCTTCGATGCGAATGCGCTGCCCCTGGGTGGAATCCGTGGCCATCACGTTCATCGGTTTGCGTGTCAGGCCGATGGCGTAAAACGGACCGACGGTTTGCGAAGGAGTTTCTTTTTTCATCGCGGCTCCTCGAACGGTGTGGCCTTGCGCCCGCGCAGGACGATGTCGAAGCGGTAACCGAGCGCGAACTGGGGTTCGCTCACGTCGTGGGCGTAGCTCGACATCAACCGCTCGCGCCCGCTTTTGGTCGGAACCGAGTTGAAAATAGGATCGAGCGGAATCAGCGGGTCGCCGGGGAAGTAGAATTGCGTCACCAAGCGCGTCACGAAGGCCGGACCGAATATCGACAGATGAATGTGCGCCGGCCGCCAGGCGTTCGGATGATTCAGCCAAGGGTACGGACCGGGTTTGATGGTGAGATAGCGATACTCGCCTTTATCATTGGTGACGCAGCGCCCCGCGCCGATGAAGTTCGGATCGAGCGGGGCGTTGTGTTGATCCACCGGATGGTGGTAGCGCCCCGCGGCGTTGGCCTGCCAGATCTCGATCAGAGTGTTCGGCACCGGCCGCTCGTCCTCATCCATCACTTTGCCGATCACGATGATGCGCTCTCCCAACGCCTCCTTGCCGGTCGCGGGATGGCGCGTGAGATCGTTTTCTCCCGGTTCAAGTTTGATGTCGCTGAACAATGGGCCCGGTGACTTCCGACAGGGTTTGCGTGATCCGCGCCAGTCGTTTGAGCGGCCCGCGTTTCACCGACGAGCCGTAGGCTTTAAAGCTATACGGCGGATGCGACCTCCAGTCGCGCGGACTATATTCCGGGATCTTCATGATTGGGCACCTCTACGACTATTTGGTTTCCTTTTCCATCTCCTGGTAGGTTTTCTTTGCGACGGCGAATGCCGAGTTGGCCGCGGGCGCACCCGCGTAGACGGCGACTTGGAGCAGCACTTCCTTTACTTCCTCTTTGCTCACGCCGGTGTTTTTCGACGCCCGAATGTGCAGCGCCAACTCTTCCTGCCGTCCCAGTGCGGCAAGCATCGCGATCGTCAGCATGCTGCGGATATTTTTCTCCAGCCCCGGCCGCGTCCAAACCGCGCCCCAGGCGTTCTCGGTTGCGTAGCGCTGCCAGTCGGCGTCGAACTCGGTCTTGTTTGCCTCCGCGCGCGCCACATATTCCGCGCCGAGCACTGACTTGCGCACCGCCATGCCCCTGTCGAATAGGTCGTCAGACAAGTTTCACCTCCCGAAAAAATTCCAATATGCGCTCAGTCACCGCCTCGGGCTGCTCGATGCACGGCAGGTGCGCGGCGTTTTGGATCAACGAGAACTGGGCGCCGCGAATCAAGCCCGCCAGCTCACGACCGAGCTCCGGCGGAGTAGCGATATCGATGGCGCCCGACAGCACCAGGGTCCGACATTTGATTTTTGCATTCATGCCGCGAAAATCCGCGTCGCGCAACGCCGCGCAGGTGCCGACATAACCCTCCACGGTCGTTTGACGCAGCATATTCGCGTAGCCGCGCACGTCCGCAGGCCGCCGATCGCGAAATCCGGTGGAGAACCAACGCTCCATGGTAATTTTCTCCAGCGACGCAATACCGCTCGCCTTGACCATGTCGATGCGCTGCTGCCAGGATTCCGCCGAACCGATCCGCGCCCCAGTGTCGCAAAGCACCAAACCGCGTACCCGCTTAGGATGACCCAGTGCCAGTGCTTGGGCGATCACGCCGCCCACCGATACACCGCAAATTACGGCCTGCTCAATCTTTAGCTCATCAAGCAACGTGACGACATCGCGTGCCAGATCACTGGCCGAATACGGCGGCTTTGCCGCCTCCGTCAATCCATGTCCGCGCAAATCATAACGAACGACGCGAAATCTCCCCGCCAGACGCTTGGCCACCTCGTCCCAGATGCGCAGGTCACTACCAAGGGAATTGGCGAACAGAATCGCCGCTTTCCCTCTCGCTCCTTCATCGACGCAGCGATGGACAATGTCGTTGATTTGGACAAATGGCATGGCCGTAATTTGAAACTATCCGAGCCTCTCACTGAAAGTCAACTTTGAGGGGACAAGCGAGAATCCCTTTGACTTCGTCCTGCGAACAACCTTAGTATCGATCCGAAACGTTGAGCGTTAGCACCTTGGATCTTTGAATTGTCTGCGCGCTTGGAACGACTGGAACCTTTGGAACTTCTGGAACCATAGAATCTTGAATCATTGAAACAGGAGGAAATCATGCCAGAGCCCCTAGTTTTTGAAATCTTTTCCGATTTCGTTTGACCCTGGTGCTACCTCGTCACCGGGCGTGTCGAGAAACTGAAAAAAAATTACGGTCTGGAAATCAAGTTTACCCAGTTCCCCCTCCATCCGGAAACCCCGGAGGAAGGCAGCTTGCGCGGTCCGGAGATCATCGCGCGCAACCAGCGCATGAAGGTCAACATGGAAAGCGAGGGTTTGCCCTTCAACGCCGAGCGCAATATGTCCTACAACAGCCGTCTCGCCCAGGAGTTTTCGAAATGGGCCGAAGAAAAAGGCAAAGGCGATGAAGTGCACGACGCGCTGTTTCGCGCCTACTTCGTCGATGTCAAGAACATCGGCAAGGTCGAGCCGCTGACGGAGGTCGCTCAAGGCATCGGCTTGCCTGCGGACGAAGCCACCGACGTCCTGCTCAGCCGCAAGTACAAAGACGCGGTCGACGACGACTGGCACCGCTGCGCCGCCTACGGCGTCAATGCAGTGCCGACGTTTCTCGCCGGGCGGTATCTGATGGTCGGCGCGCAGCCCTACGAAGAACTGGAACGACTGATTCAACATGTATCGAAGGAACCGGCAGAGCAAAAAGCAGCCGACTAGTTTAATCGCATCAAGCAGCTCAAGACGTTGTAATTCGAGTCGAAAGCGGAACGGGGCGCCACCGACGTTTTCGAATGGATTTAACAGCTTGAACGAAGCGCAGCGGTTGAACGTTTGAACCTACTCGAGCCGTAACCAGAACTCCAATCCAAGGAGGTCAAAATATGTTTTTAGGACTTTCGCACGGCGGAACCACCATTTATTCAACTCCATCGCGTCCCGACGAAGTGTGGGTCGGCACCAAGGAAGGAATCGTCGTCATCGAGCGCGCCGCTGGAGGCGGCGGCTGGCGGATCGCGCGCCGGCTGCTTAAGGACAAGCACATCAGCGCTATCTTGACAGAGCCTGAGGGTGATTTGACGTTTGTCGGAGCCTTTCATGGTTCTGTGCAGGTAACCCCCGATGGCGGCAAATCCTGGGGAACGAGAGACAGCGGTCTAACCGAGCACGATGTCTATAGCCTGGCGGCAGTGCGGCTCAACGGTGGAACCCGTCTTTATCTGGGAACAGAGCCTGCTCACATCTTCTGCAGCGACGATCTCGGACTGCACTGGCGCGAGCTACCCGGCATGAGGTCGGTACCAAGCGTGCCCAAGTGGAAATTCCCGGTGCCGCCGCACATCGCGCACACCAAACACATCACCTTTGCCCCCGGAGATCCCGACACGGTTTACGCCTGCATCGAAGTTGGCGCTTTGCTCAGAAGCCGGGACGCTGGCGCGACTTGGGAACAAATCGAAGGGGTATACGAAGACGTTCATCGTCTGGCGATCCATCCGCAAGATCCCAACCGTCTCTACGTGGTTACCGGCCACGGCCTTTACGTGAGCTCTGATGGCGGCGCCAGTTTCGAGGAATGGGTCGCGAGGCCCTCGCCCATCGCCGGCTACCCGGACGGGATCGTGATCCATCCGCGAAAACCGGAATTGATGTTTCTCGGCTCGGCCGACACCGGCCCCGGCACATGGATGAAAACCCACTACGCCGGCGCAAAGATTTCCCGCAGCAAAGACGGCGGCCGCAACTGGGAGATGCTGCAAAATGGCTTGCCCGAGCGTATGCAAGCCAGTATCGAAGCCTTTTGTCTGGACGATTGGGGCGAATCTGCATCGCTCTTTGCGGCCACAACCGCCGGAGAGGTCTATTGCAGCGACGATACCGGCGAGCACTGGAGCCGCATCATCACCGGCTTGGCGCCAATTTCGAAGGGGGGGCATTATGAAGCGCTTGCCGTCGCAGTCTAAGGAGCCGGGGCTTGGGTTAACTTCCAATGTTACACGCTCCCCAAGACGATCCCAAAAATTTCTTTATTATGTTTTTCGAGTTTGTCTCGAGACACGCGAGTCGAGAGTGTCCAGAGGAGGCGTTGCGATGAAACTCCGACAAATCGTTATCTGCTCTCTTATTTCAACATTGTTCTGCCTTGCAGTTACACCTGCGGTTTTTGCAGCTGGCGCCGGTAATCTGACGCGCGTCCGCATGGGCCTGGCGGCACGCAGCACGACGTCGATGCCTTACTTCGTCGCCAAGGAGCGCGGCTTTTTTCACGAGGAAGGCCTGGAGGTGGAGCTGATCGTGATGCAGGCGATCCAAACGATCCAGGCGACGTTGGCAAACAGCACTCAATTTGCCTCCGCCACCGGATCGGCGGTGAGCTCGGCCGTCAGGGGCGCGGATATGCGGGTGATCTTTGCCGTCACGGACCGGCCGTCCTTCGATCTGATCGCGCAGCCCAATATCACCAGCATCCAACAATTACGCGGCAAAAAAATCGGCACCGGCGGCGTCGGCTCCCTGGCGGAGATTCTCGCGCGACGGATTTTAATCGCCAACAAGGTCCCACTTGAAGAAGTCTCGATTCTCGCAACCGGCCCCAGTCACGTGACCTATTTGTCGTTAAAGGCCAAGGTGATCGACGCCGCGCCCTTGCAAATGCCGTTGACCTTCACCGCGCAGGACGAAGGTTTTCGCAAGCTAGCCTCGGCGCGCGATGTGTATCGATCGGTTCAGGGTGGCCTGGCGACGACCACGAAGATGCTGACCGAGCAGCCGGAGTTGGTCACCAAGGTCGTGCGCGCCATGCTGCGCGCGACCCGCTTGATCAAGTCCGACAGAAAATACGCCATCGACTTTCTGAAGGGGCCCTGGGTCGATCTCGGCAAGGATCCCGAAAAACTCGCCGCGCGCGTCTACGACGTGGCCGGCCCGGATTTTTTAGAAAACGGCATGGTCAGCGAAGCGGTTCAAAAGCAAATGATCGCCGACGCGTCGGTACGAGTAAAGCCCGCGCATCCTGTGCTCCCCGAGCAGGTCTTCGACTTCAGCGTCGTTCGTAAGGTCAGCGAGTCGCTGCGCTAGCGGCCACAGCTAGCGATCGAGCAGCGCCACGGCGGCTCGCCCAACGCCGCGATTGCCACACCGGACCGCTGGGCGGTGTAGGCCAGCAGGTAAAAGTTGACCGAAAGCAAAAGTCCCTTGGATGACCGCGAGGCCTATCCACGGCTGTGCAATCAGGGCGGACCGAGTGAGGGAGCCCCTGGTCAAAATACTGCCGAGCGCTACGCAAGTTAGATAATTCACGGGGATGGCCCAAAACAAGTTCACGCGCCAGGCTTCAAAACCGCGGAAAATAACCGGGATGACGCCGGAGGCGAAGATCGCGAGAAGCGAGTAGATCATTGGATGGCAAGATCCGGTCTGAGAAGGATTTCTCGCGGTGCTCGAAATGACAGCCGCGGCGGGATTGTCATTTCGAAGAAGCGAAGCGACTGAGAAGTCTTCCGTCTCGATGGGTTCAGGACAGCGACTTCTGTGATTCGACCCGCGATGTTCGCCACACTCGTTTCAGAAGGACAACTGATTCAGCCGCTCCAAGAGATCGTGGTGCCCGGTCTTCGCCTCCGCAAGTACCCTCTTCTCATCGAGCCGCGCAAGCTCGCGATCCCGCATCAGGATTTCCCCGTTGACCGTCACGGTGCGGACGTCGCTCGCCTTGGCGCAGTGAACGATTTGGCTAAAAATATCATTGATCGGCTGATTGTGAATGGTGTCGAGGTCAACGAGGATCAAGTCCGCGCGCTTGCCGACTTCAATCGTTCCGCAGAGTGCATCAAGCCCGAGCGCCTTGGCGCCGCCCACCGTCGCCATGCGCAGGACGGCGTAGGGATCGATGACGCCGGCATCTTGATGATGCACCTTTTGCAGGAGCGACGCCGCTTTCATCGTATCGAACAAATCCTGCGAGTGATTACTCGCGGCGCCGTCGGTGCCGAGCGCGACGTTCACCCCGTCGCGCAGCATTTCCACCACCGGCGCGACGCCGTCGCCAAGCATCATGTTGCTGACCGGATTATGCGATACCGAAGCGCCGGTTTCGCTCAATATCTTGATTTCATCCGCCGAGACATGAACTGAATGGGCGAATATGGAGTTGGCCGAGGGAACGCCGAACTGCTGGAGGAACTCGACGACGCCGTTTTTGCCATGTTCCCGGCGCACGCATTCGACGACCGATTTCGATTCTGCGACATGAGCGCTGATACCGAGCGCGCGGTCGTCGGCGAACCTGCGGATCTCGCGCAGCAACCCGGGAGTCGTATTGATGGGCGGCGTATTGGGCCCGGTCATAAACGAGAGCAGGTCATCGCCTCGATGTTTTGCAAGAATCGTATCGATGCGCTGAAACGCTTGCTCCGGCTTTTCTTTGGTACAGTCGGGCACGATCTCGCCGGTATCCATGATCGTGCGCGCGAAAACGGCGCGCAGGCCGGAGGCCTGAATGGCCCGGAGGGTCTCGAATCCGCACTCAGGGCTCGGGTTGAGAAAATTATGCTCGCAGACGGTGGTCACGCCGCTGCGAATTGCCTCGACGCAGCCGAGCAGGCTGCCGGCGTAAAAATGCTCCGGCCGCAGCACATGGGCGCAGCCGTAGATGCGCTTGAGCCAGGGCATGAGGTCCAAGTCTTCCCACACCGCGCGCAGCAGCACTTGATAAAGGTGGGTGTGCGCATTGATCAAACCGGGCATGAGCGCGCAGCCGGTGCCGTCAATACTTTGCTCTGCCTCCGTGCTCGGCCCCGGCGTCCCTGCGTTCACTTCGCTGATCACTCCGTCGCGTACGCGCAGGTATCCGACAAACGACCGACGCTCTTCGATCATCGGCAAAATCAGCGCGTCAGTGATAACAAGATCTGCCATTGCGGTGTTTTGTACCCGTTTATTTGCCGTGCAGCTTGTCCATGAAGCCGCTCTTGCGAATTTCTTCCATCAGGGTCGTGTCTATGAAATCCTCGGCTTTGGCGCCGCGCGCTTTGGGCACCGGCAGCGAGTCGATGACGTTTTGAATGCCACGGGTTTCAGGCGATGGAAAATCCCGGAACGACTTTGACAGCCGTTCGTAAAGCGGTCCGACGGCGGCTTCGCCGTTGCTCTCGCGTAACACCGCTCTGGCCACTTCGGGCTTTGATTTAAATATGTAAATGCCTTCGATGATCGCCCGCAAAAACCGCTTGATAGAGTCCCGCTGATTCTTTAGCAAAGCGCCCGACACGACCACGCCGTAGTTGGCGTACTCGAGCGGCAGCTCGGCCAGGTCGGCCAGCACGCGGCAACAACCGGTGGCGACGATTTTGGCCACTCCCGTCGAGCTCACCAGGGCGGCGTCCATGTGGCCGGCGACCAGCGCGGCAACGCGCGTCGGGGTATTGCCGGACTGAAAGAAGCTCACGTCCTTTTCCGGGTCGAGCTTCCAGTAACGCAAAGCAACGCGCGTCATGATATCCGAGCCCGAGCCGAAGCGGCTGATCGCGACCTTTTTACCCCTGAGATCCGCGGGCGTCTTGATGTCGCTGCGCACGACGAAGAACGGCTCAAGATGATTGATCGGCACGGCGATCACCTTGAGGCTTTGGCCGGCCAAGGCCAAATTCAGCATCGCCGGAGTATCAAAGCCGGCGATGCCGATGTCGCCCGACGAAAGGGTCTGAGCCATCAGCGAGCCGCTCGAAAGATAAATCGTCCGGACATCGATGCCGTGCTTGCGCCACAGCCTGTTGCGGTCGATCACTTTGAGCAGATCGGAGCCAATCCCGGCGCCGCTGAAACCCATATTGAGCGTGGGTGAATTTTGACCGTGCGCAAACGTTGCGCCGAGCACAAGACAAACCGTCAGCGACATGATATTAAGCCACTTCCTCATGAGTCCTCCAAACTCCGTAAAATTCGCCAAACGCAAAGTAATACACTCGAGCGCAAACCGTCAACGGCAGCGTCGAGTCGGTTCGATCGCTCAATTGCATCCGCAATGACGACAACCCTTGACCGCCGCCCCCAAACCGGAATAAGCTCGCAAACAATTTTCCAGCGAGGTGACCTATGGCCCAGGAAACAAAAGAATTCAGACACCAGACTCCCGAGTTCGAGGGCGTCAAAAAGACCTGGCAAGTTTGCAACAGCGACCTGATGAAGGTCCAGGTGCAGGTGGTGAAAAACGGCGGCGAAAACAACCTCCACACCCATACCGGCGAGGATGCCTTCTGGTACGTCATCAGGGGCACGGTTAAGTTCTACGGCGAAGGCGACAAACTGATCGGCGAATACAAAAAAGGCGAAGGCATTTTGGTCCCACGCGGCTACAAGTACTGGTTTGAGAGCGCTTCGCCGGAACCGCTCGAAATTCTACGCGTCACCGCCAAGGATCAGAACATCGACAACAAGCGCGTCGACCTCTCGCCGCAAAAGCAATGGATGGTCGAGCAGAAAACCTTCGGGACCCGTCCCTGATCATTCCGGTCGAATCCCGGAACGGGGAACGGCGAAAGCCGTTCCCCGCGGCTCTTTCCTCAAGAGCCGCCAACAACTCAATGAAGGATTAGCCGGTCACAAATTAACATGGAAGCGACAACGCTGCCGGCTCGGAATGCCACCGCCGCTTGTTGTTGACAAAGTCATTGTCCTTGGACCAAGCCGGTGCCATCCTGAGCAAAGCGAAGGATCTACTTTTCAATCAATCACGATAGGGTTACCAACTTGGATTTCGGTTTTACCTCAGAGCAAAAACGCCTGATCGATCGCGTCGCCGCGCTCGTCCGCGAGCGCATCGCGCCGCGCGCCGCCAAGTACGATCAAGCCTTCGAAGCTCCGGTCGAAGACATTCGAGAGCTCCATCGCGAAGGCTGGCTGCTCGCGAACCTCGATAAACGCCGCGGCGGGCTCGGCTTCGGGCTTTACGGCGATGATCCACTGGCGTTTTTTCTCATCGACGAGCACCTGGCCTACGGTAACCCTTCGACGGCGCACTGCTTCCAAGTCCACAACAACGCGCTTATGATGATCGACGCCATGGCCAGGGATAACCAGGTTGAAACTTGGATCGGACCGACCGTCAAGCGCGGCGCCTTGATCCCCGGCGCCGGCGCCGAACCCCATGGCGCCCAGCCGACGACCGCGAAGCGCGTCAGAGGCGGCTATATTGTCAGCGGCACCAAGCATTACGCCACCAATGCTAGTTTAGCCGAGTGGCTCTGGGTCGGGCGAGTACGTTCCGACTCCCATCCCAAACCGATCATGTTCATGGTCCATAGAGACACGCCCGGCCTCAAGATCGACAGCGAGATCTGGCGCCCCACCGGCATGCGCGCCTGCGTCAGCCCATGGATCTATTTCGAAGACTGCTTTATCCCGGAAGAAAACCTGCTCGGGAACCCTGGGCAATTTCTCGACGAAAACTGGATGGGCAAAATCAATTTCGCCTTTACCGCGAATTATCTCGGTTCGGCGCGCGCCATGTATGACTGGGCGCTGGCTTATATACGAGAGCGCGGCGGCGGCAAGGATCCTTACCGGCAACTGCGCTTCGGCGAACTCAAAAGCATGATCGACGCCTCGCGCTCGATTCTCTACAACGCCGTGCGCATGTTCAAGACCGACTCCGACGGCGCCATGATCGCCGCCCACGAGGCCAAGTGGATGGCAAAAGAAACTCTCGAGAAAGTCATGTGGAGCGCCGGGGAGGTCTGCGGCTCGACGTCACTCTTCCAAAAATATCCGCTGGAGCGTTTCTACCGCGACATGCATCTGCACATGATGCATGGCCGCCACGACATCGCCGCCCAGATTGTCGGTGCCGCCGAGCTAGGCGAGCCCTACGACGTCAATCGCGCCCATTAGCAGCAATAAACGAAAGGTGGCCACGTCATTCGTGATCGTGGAACGTGTTCGTCCAAATCACGGACACGCCGCATTATTTCTCGGATAGAAGCTCTTTCATCGCCTGCCGCGCGAAGGAAAAGTCGCGGACCTCGTCGAGCGGGCGCTTTTTCTCGCCGACCCGCGCGATGATCGCCTCGATCTCGGCGTCGGTCATGATGCCGTTGCGGCTCAGCGTATTGAGCTCGTTGTCGTAAGAATGTTCCGCGATGTCGATCGGCTGTGGCAACCATTTGATCAGAGTTTGAATAGTCTCTCGCCGGTTCTCTAGGATATACTTGTGCGAGCGCAACAACGCCTTTAACGTTCGCTTGACGAGCTGAGGATTTTCCTTAATCAGGCGATCGGACGTGAGCATTCCGGCCGATGGGAGCCCGATCTCCGGCGGTCCCGCCAACGCGCGATAACCCATTTTCTTGAGCATCAAATCATGCGGCGGCGCCACCGAGATCGCATCGACGGCGCCGCTGATCAACGCCTGCATCCTGAGCGGGCCATCGCCGATGGCGACTGCTTGCAGCTGATTCGGGTTGAACCCCTTGGCTTGGAGCATTTCTTCGGCCACCAGTTGATCGGTCCCCCGGATCGTCGCCACACCAATCTTCTTGCCTTTTAACTGCTGCACGTCTTTGATTTCCGGCCGCACCATGACGAAGTAGGGTCCCTTTTTGAGGTGGATAAACACCAACTTCATCGGAAAGCCCTGAAGAATGCCGCGAAAGGTGCTGGTGAACGGTGTCGCGAAGGAGACGTCGCCGTTGACCACGGCGGTGGCGCCAAGGCGCGGATTCATCTGAATGATTTCTACATCCAATCCTTCAGCCTTGAAGTAGCCCTTTTGCAAAGCCATATAGAGCGGCATCGCCGAGCTGCTTCGGCTGGCGTAGGCGATGCGAACTCGAGCCGCCGCCTCGGCGCCTATTGCTGACCTCGGTGCACTGAGAGCAAGGCCTACACTGGTCAATAAAACTATTTTTACGATTATGAGCCTAATCATGCTCCCTTCCCTTCCACTTCTACTGAACGGTCAGTTCCTTTTGTACTTCCCGTAACAACGTGCAGTCATCATCGCTCCCGTCAGAATGAAAGTGTTCGAGGTTCGGAGTGGTGAAGTGACGGGGTTACCATCCAATGCTTCGATACTCCGTCGCTTCAGTCTTCAGAGCGCGTAGAACGCGCGCGGATTGTCGTACATAATTTTTTGCCGCAATTGCGGCGATAAATCCTCGCGAGCATTGAGGACATTGACGAACTGGTCCTCGCGCGACGGATCGCTGTGCGGGTAATCCGAGCCGATCAGCAAATGCTCATCACCGGTATATCGCGCGAGATAAGGAATATCCTCGTCGGCTTCGCAAGCGACAAACAGCCGATATTCGCGAAACAGCTCGGCGCTCGAGCCGAAGCGAAATTTATCCTTCTGCAAGCGCCGTACGATATGAATCAAAAACGGCACCCAGCCGGCGGCGGCTTCGATAAAACCGAAGCGCAGGCCGGGAAACTGCTCAGGAATTTTGTTGGCGATCAGGTCGCGGAACGCGAGCAGCGGCATCACGCGAGTGTGGCCGAAGGTATGGTTGCGCGCGCCGTTGAACATCTCAAGAATTTCTCTGACGCCGCAGCCGGTGTGCACGCAAATCGACAAATCATGCTTCTGCGCTTCCGCATAGACCGGATGCAGATTCGGGTGGTCCAGCGTGTAATTGCCTTCAATGCCCCGAAAGAAGATCCCCACTGCGCCGTTCTCTTTGGCGAAGCCGATCTCATCGATGGCGTCTTTCATCGATTGAAAGGGCAGCACGGCGAGCCACTTGATTCGTTCCGGCGCCTGCGCCGCGGCCTGGGCGAGAAATCGGTTGTAGGCGCGGCATAGCGCGATTTCGAGCTCGACGTCCTTGGTGTTGTAGACCAGGAACAGAGTCGGATAGACCACCTGCACAGCCGTTCTGAGCTTATCCATGTCGGCGACGCGGCCTTTGATGTCGGTCATTTCCCGTGTCGCCGGCGTCGAGTCTTTGCGCCCTTCCTGGACCTTTTGCCCGGACGGGGTGACCAGATTGAAGCTCCCCTTGCCCGCTGGCTTTGGGTAAATCTCGCCGTCAATCAGCCAGAAGGCGTTGCGGTTGCCGAACCAGGTATCCTCGGGCACCGACAGCATGATCGGCCGGCGCGGGTACATCGCTTTATCCATCATTGCCCACATCGCTTCGCCCTCGGAAATATGAGTGTCGGCGTCAATGATTCCGTTCATAGTGCTCACCTCGATAAAAACTTAGATTCGAATGAAAACGCGCCGTAAGGACAAAAAGACTGCTCGCGCTGACTGAGTGAAGCTCGGCGCCCAGCCGCGCCGCTGCGAGTCGTTGATGTCAGCCGCAGTGAAGATGCATTGAACTACCCCGGCTTCTTGATTATACGCCTCTTCGATCAGAAAACTGTTGTCTTTGATCACGTCGATCGGCTGCTCCTCGGTGGCAAACCTCACGATCGGACAAAAACATGTGAGGATCGCCGCCAGCAAGACCCGTATCCGTGTCATTTGCCTAGTGGCCCCCCCCTCCGGAAAATCAGTTAGGGAAGGTAGCGTAAATCGACCAATTGTTGGACGGTCAGGCCCCGCGCTTTGGGATTATCTTTGGCCAAGGCATCGAGCACAACTTCCATCCCCTTCACGGTTGGCTTGCCGTCGTCGGGGGTCGAACGCAGCGATCCGTCATAGACGAGCTCGCCCATCTGTCGACTCGGCAGCTTGCTCAGCGAAACGATTTTACTCACCGCTTCGCTGCGGTGGGTTTTGAAGTAACGCAACGATTCCAGATAAGCGCGCAAAAACGTCCGTAGGGTTTGCGGTTGGCTCTCTAAAAAATCCTCACGGACAACAAAATTGACATGGGGAAACTCGATGCCCTTCGCGATGAAATCGAGCAGGATCCCGTAACCCATCTTCTGCGCCACGACCGCTTCCTCGGGACTCAGGACCGTTGCCTGTATCGCGCCCGATTTCATCGCCGCCAGGCGTGCCTGGGACCCGCCGACCTGGATGATCTGAACTTCACCTGGGCTGAGCGCGAACTGATTGAGCGCCAACCGGACCACATACTCCGTGTTGCTGCCGAAACGGCTGATACCGATTTTTTTGCCTTTGAGCTGTTCCGGCGCGCGAATGTTACCGCTCGCAACGAAGGTGTAGGGGAGCAAGTTGACCACTCCGCCGACGATTTTGATCTTGGCCCCCTGCAAGTAAGCGTTTACCACCGGCGGGCCGCCGGTTAACAGCAGCTCAAGACTCTTGCCGATTAAGGCCTGCAGCGACAGCGACCCGCCGGGGATGAAAATCATTTCCAGATTCAGATTATGCTTCTTAAAAATCCCGGCATCCTGCCCAAGGTAGATCGGCGCAGTCCCGCCAAATCCGTTAAACGCAATGCGCAGGTTGATCGTCTGCGCATTCGACCGACCACCTTGGCTGAGCACCGCCGCCAGCGCTAGCAGCGAAACGAAAGCGATTTTGAGTTTCATTCCTGTCCACCTTTGCGTCAGCGAGACTACGGTATGGTCCTAAACGACTGGAACGATTGAAACGGCTGGAACCTTACTTTTGATTCCACACCGAAACCGCCATGCGCAACTTGCCGTGTTCGAGGTCCGCCAACGCCTCGTTGATCTGATCGTAGCGGTAACTCTTCGTGATCAGGTTTTTCAACTCGATTCGCCCCAGTTTCGCCATCTGGAAAACTTCGTCGACGTCGTTGGCCTGGCGGCTCGACACGCCGGTGATGGTGATTTCGCGCGTGACGAAGTTACCGCTGCTGATCGTGAACGGCCCGCTGCCTAGGCCGCCGATGATCGTCGCCGTGCCGCCCGGCCGGGTCGCCTGGATGATCTGATCGGAGGTCTTCGGATTGCCGATCGCTTCGAAAGCCTTGTCCACCCCGCCGCCGGTGAGCTTGATCACCGCCTGCACCGGGTCATCCGCCGTCGCGTTGATCACATGCGTCGCGCCGAACTGCCGCGCCGCTTCCAGCTTATCGTCGGCGATATCGACCGCGACGATCGGGTAGGCGCCGAAGCATTTGAGAAACTGAATCGTATTGAGGCCGATGCCGCCGCAGCCGATCACCAGTGCCGAATCGCCTGGTTCTAAGCGCGCGCGATGCTTGACCGCGTTATAAGCCGTCGTCACCCGGCAACCGACCACGCTCGCCTCGTCCATCGACATGCCGTCGGGAATTTTGAACGCCATATACGCCGGTACGGCGACGTATTCGGCGAAGCCGCCGACGTTCCAACGCGTCACCACGCTGCCGTCGGTTTTCTTTAACGTCGGCGGCGCCGGCCGCCGCTCGCAGAGATTTTCTCGCGCGCTTAGGCAATAGCGGCAGCGGCCGCATTTATAGCGCATGCCGATGATCACCCGGTCGCCGATCTTGAAATCCTTGCAATGCGCGCCGACCTGTTCGACCGTGCCGGCGACTTCGTGGCCGAGGATCGTCGGCGGGGCAAAACGATTTCGCCCTTCGTAAACCTTCAAATCCGTGTGGCACACGCCGCAGGATGCAACCTTGATGAGCACGTCCTCGTCGTGCACCTCCGGCATGTCAAGCTCTTCGAATTTCAAGGGTTGGCGAGCTTCGTACAGTACGGCAGCTTTCATCGGAGTTCTTTCATCGACGAAATAAGTAAACGGGCAGTCACGCGGGTTGCCCAGAGTTTTTCATCGCTTTTACTTACGCCACTCGAGGCTTGGCCGTCAAGCGACTGGACGCGTTTGACGCGCAGTCTCGAGGGAGATAGTTTCGCGGGTAACGCCGCGTGAGAAACGAGTTGTCACGCAAAATTTTTGCAAGGAGCTGCATTATGCCCAACAAGCCCGTTCCTCAAGAAGTCACCGTCGAGGCCAAATCAACGGCACTGCTCGTTCTGGACTTGAACTGTCGCTGCGAAGATCCGAAGGAGCGCTGCTATCAACTGATCGAGCCGGTGGCCAAATTTTTAGACCGCGCCCGGCAAGCGAGCATGTTTATCCTGTATACCGCCGCCGACCGCTACAAAGACACGTCGCAAGCGCGCATGCCCGCCGCTTTCAAGCAGCGCTCGGACGAACCGACGATTTTTCCGCCGGCCTTCGATAAATTTTATAGCGGCGAGATGCAACCGATGCTTCAGCAACGAGGTATCAAGACGGTCATCTGCTGCGGCGCGTCGAGCAACCAGGCGGTTATGTACACGGCAACCGCAGCGGTACGCCCGTTCGGCTACACCTGCGTGATCCCGGTGGACGGCCTGATCGCCCGCAGTGATTACGAGCACGAGTTTACCTTGCACCAGTTCACGATCCTCCCCGGCGGTGCGGCGGAGAAGTTCCGGATAACGGAATTCGATAAAATAAAAATTATGGGAGGCTGAATCTCGGCTTATCGCGTAAACAGGATGATGCTGCCGCTCTCTCGGCGCCCACGCTTGTAGCGCCGCCCGTATCTCGACGGCTGCCGCCTCCAGTGACGCACGGCACGGCCGGTGAATGGAGTTCTTCGGGAATCGAAGGCCAAACCTATCTCTTATAACAGCAGAATGAAATTTGGTATTTTATTGCCGACCCGCGAAGCAGTCCTGTCCGGCCGGGCCGATCCGTCCGGCCTATTGCACATCGCCGATCGCGCCGAGGCTTTGGGCTATCATTCGGTCTGGGTGGGCGACAGCCTCACGGCCAGGCCGCGCATTGACGCGTTGACCACGCTCGCCGCCGTCGGCGCCCGCACCCGCCGGGTGCGTCTGGGCACGGCGATCTTTTTAGCGGCGCTGCGCCATCCGGTCCTGCTCGCTTACCAACTTGCCAGCCTCGATTGGCTCACCGGCGGTCGGATCGACTTTGGCATCGGCTACGGCCGCGCCGGTGAGCCGTCGCAGGTGCATGAATTTGAAATCCTCGGCCTCGATCCCGGCGCGCGCATCAAGATGAGCGAAGAAGCGGTCCACATCATGCGCCGGCTTTGGCGCGAAAGTAATGTTTCATATGACGGCAAGTTCACCCGCTTCGAGCATGTCACTCTCGAACCCAAGCCGGCCCAGCCAGCCGGCGTGCCGATCTGGCTCGCGTCCAATGACGTCGAAACGGGACTTCGCCGCGTCGGGCGTTATGGCGACGCCTGGATCAACAACATCAAGAGCCCCCAGACCTATCGGCTTTGCTGGGAAAAGGTGTGCGCTTACGCCGCGCAAGCGGGCCGTGATCCGGATGCGATCGAGCCTGGAGCTTACTTGACCGTGGCTGCCGGAGACAAAAACGCTGTCGACGAGGGACAACGATTTCTCGCCGAGTACTACAATCGTTCCTACGAAGCCATCGTCAAAGCGCAGCTCTGCGTCACCGGCTCATGGGACGAAGTCATCGACCGCTTAGAGCTGTTTGGCGAAGCCGGCGCGCGCACCTTCGTCCTGCGCTTCGCCTCCCGCGACCAGTTGGGACAAGTCGAGGCCTGCGCCCAAGCGCTTGATCGCCGCGGCCTGCTGCGGTGACCCATACGCAAGAATTCGCCAAGACGCGTTTAAACCACCGCGGCGATCGGTCACGTCAAAGATGTGATTGAGTTTTTTTGGGGGAGGGGTGTCCCCTTTCGGGGACACCCTGCGGTAATAGCCGCAAACTTGAACCGAGGAGGAGAGTCCAAATTTGCGCTTGGGAACATCGATCGCCGGTATCACACCGGCAAGCTGGGAAAACTTTTATCGCATTCTGTTCATCGAGTACTGGAGCTTTTTTAACTCGCCTTGCAAGTACATATCTTTCAGCTCGTGACGATCCATATGGGCTTCAAGCAGCTCCGCCGGATACATCTTTGCGCCACAGCGGTGACAAACCACGGCGTGAAAGGTAGCCTTCTCATACTCGATGTCGTAAAATTTCTGAGTGGTTGCTGATTCCATCTTGTCCCTCACTGTCGATCGATTGCAACTTGATGCTCGTTGTCTAAAGCAATCGGCATACCAACTTTAGACAAATCTTTTGGGACCTGCCAAGCTGTTGATATTGTGGAAGATTCCTGTTTTCCAGAAAACCGATCGGGTTTTTTCTGGTCAGCATCAGCTGACTTCTGTTGTCAACGGTTTACATTTTTGTGCTTGAATAGATCAGGACCCCACCGATGACATTGAGCCTTCAGAGCCAAACCGGGGTGCAATTTGCCGAAGCAAGCGCCGGCGATTTCAAAATCGGCTTCATTGCTCTGGACAATCCTCGCGCCCTCAATGCTTTGACGTTAGTAATGTTTCAGGCCATGGAGCGCCAATTACTTCAATGGCTCAGGCGCGATGACCTTGCGTGCCTCGTGCTGCACGGGACGTCGGATCGAGCTTTCTGTGCCGGCGGTGACGTCAAGACGCTGCTCGCGGCATTGACAAGCCGGACGGGAATACAAGCAGCGGCGAATTTTTTCACCAGCGAGTACTTCGTTGATTACCTCATTCACCGCTATCCTAAACCGATACTCTGTTGGGCAAATGGCATCACCATGGGCGGCGGCATCGGAATCATGAACGGGACATCGTTTCGCGTCGTCACCGAACGTACCCTGATGGCGATGCCCGAGATCGGTATCGGTCTGTTCCCCGATGTCGGCGGGACGTACTTTTTAAACCGTATGCCCGAAGGAGTCGGCCTATTTCTCGGCTTGACTTCGGCGGGATTCACCGGCGCTGACGCCGTCGCCATCGGCATGGCGGATGGATTGATCGCGGCGACCAAGAAAGAAGACGTTTTCGACGGCCTATCGCAGCTAAATTGGTCAACCGACGGCACGCACAACCACAAAATGTTGCGCCGCTATCTGGAAACTTTCGCTGAGCCTGCCGCAAGCGCCGACGCGCCGATCATCAGGCGACTTCGACAGATTCAATCCCTGACCCGGAAACCCTCGATCGAGGAAATCGACGGCGCGATGCGCGAATGGCAAGGCGAAGACGCCTGGCTGAAAAACTGTATCGCCAACTATTTCGGCGGATCGCCGACTTCGGCCAAGGCGATCTTCGCACAACTCGCGGGCGGGAAACAGCTGTCGCTCAAGCAAGTTTTCCTACGCGAGTGGGACATGGCATTAAATTTCTGCTCCCGCTCGGATTTCCGCGAAGGGGTGCGCGCGCGCTTGATCGACAAAGATCAAAAACCGAAATGGAACCCACCCGCGCTCTCTGAAGTCAGCGACGGCGCGATAGCGCGACTGTTGTCGTCCGCCCATGGTCAGCCGCCTCATTTGCTACGCAAGTTTGACGAATTCGCGGTAAACGGCGCCAAGTGACGCACCCAGTCCACGGCACTCGCTATTCAGTGCCGGCGAGCTCTTGACAGACCCGGACCAGCGCGCAATTCTACGGCCAGCAAATTTTCCGAATGAGAAGAAATCCGATATGAGTTTCGATCAACCGCTTGAAATCGAATTCCCGGTGATGCGCTACGATATCACCCTGCCGCTGCTGGAAGGCCGCGTGGCCGTCGACGGCGTCAAGTTAAAACCGGTCAAATCCTCTTCGATGATCAACAAGGAAGATCCCAAGTTGAAAGCCGGTGACTTCGGCTTGATGGACCTCAACATCGGCTACCTCCTGCCGGCCATCGAAGCGGGCTGGGAAATCATCGGCCTGCCGGTCTTCTCCAAGCGCAAGCCGGTCTATCAGCTGATCTTTTGCCACGCCGATGCCGCCATCCGGGAGCCCAAAGATCTCGCCGGCAAGCGCATCGGCTCGCGCACTTACCGCACTGCGCTCACCGTGTGGGCCCGCGGCCTCTTGCGCGAACGCTACGGCGTCGACTTCTCGGCGGTGCGTTGGGTTCTCCAAGCGAAGGAAGTTTTCCCGGTGCACGACGCCAAGCTCAACGTTGAATATGTCGACGACGGCAAGAACATCTCCCAGCGGCTGATCGCCGGCGAGTTGGACGCCATCATCACCGATATTTCCGACACCAAAATGTTCGAGAACCTTGAAAACAATCCCAAGGTAAAACGCTTGTTCCCCTATTGCCTCGAAGAAGATCAAAAGCTCTACCGCGACAGCGGCATCTTCACGCCGGTCCATATGATCGTCATGAGCCGCAAACTCGACCGCGAGCATCCCGAGCTCGCCGGCAAATTCTACGCCGCCTTCGAAAAGGCCAAAGCGATCGCCTACGACGATATCTTGAGCGACCGCGGCGGTTTCTCGGTCGTCTATTTGCGCGAGCGGATGAAGGAACAGATGAAGACCTGGGGCGATCCGTGGAAATACGGCGTCAAAGCGAATCGCAGCACTGTGGATAAGTTTATCAGTTACAACGTCGAGCAAGGCATGATCGGCCAAGCGCCGTCCTACGAAGACATCTTCGCCGCCGGCACCCTCGACACTTGATTTTCTTCGACGGCTTGAACGATTTGAACGTTGATTAGATGGAACTTGAACTCTTGAACTTTTGAACAAACCCGCAAGGAGCCCTGCATGCTTTCCAAAGAAGACAATGAGTTGCTCACTCAAACAAATCCCGACACGCCCATGGGCAAGCTGATCCGATGCTACTGGGTTCCCGCGCTGCTGTCGCAGGAAATCCCGGCGGTGGATTGCCCGCCGGCCCGCGTCAAATTGTTGGGCGAAGAGTTGGTCGCCTTCCGCGACACCGAGGGACGGATCGGTCTTATCGGCGAGCACTGCGCTCACCGCGGCACCTCGCTTTTCTTCGGCCGCAACGAAGAGTGCGGATTGCGCTGCGTGTATCACGGCTGGAAATTTGACGTCGAAGGCAACATCGTCGACACGCCGGCCGAGCCTGCCGGCAGCGACTTCGGGAAAAAACTGCGCCACACGGCCTATCCGACCCATGAGGCCAACGGCATTATCTACGCCTATCTGGGGCCGCGCCAGCTCATGCCGCTGTTTCCCAATTATGAATGGACTCAAGTGCCGCTGGAAAACAGCTACGTGACCAAGTGCCTGTTGGAGTGCAATTATCTCCAGGGGCTCGAAGGCGAGTGCGATTCATCGCATCTCTCCTTTCTCCATCGCGCCTTCACCAACGAGCGCAACCAGCCTCTCTACAAGAGCGACACCTCGCCGGTTTATGAGACCGAAGAGACCGACTTCGGCGTGCGCTTGATCGCCACGCGCAACACCGATCACCAGCATTACGTGCGTTTCTCGGCCTTCGTCATGCCGGTGTACGGCTGCGTGCCGGCGGGCCGGCCGACCAATGAGATGGAAGGCTTCGAAATCCACACCTACGTGCCCGCCGACGACACCCATTGCTGGCGCTACGACATCGGCTTTCGCCGCGACCGCGCCGTGCGCGACGACGAAGTGCACCGGCGCAAACAAATCCATCCCGACTTCACCAAGGTGCGCAACGCGCGCAACAACTACCTGCAGGACCGCGCCATGCAGAAGACGGTCAACTTCACCGGCATCGAAGACTTTCTTAACCACGATGCCGCTGCCACCGAGAGCATGGGAGCGATCTTCGATCGCAGCAAAGAACATCTCGGCGTGAGCGACAAGGCGGTGATCGCCGTGCGCAAGTTTTTATTGACCACGGTGAAGGAGTTGCAAGAAGGCAAGGAGCCGCCCCACGTAGCGCGCGTGGCCGAGCAGAACTGGTTTCCGCATATCGATTGCTTCGCCCACCTGTTGCCGCGTGACATGCCCTGGCAGCAACACTTCAACTATCTGACCGCCAAAGCAGAAAGAGAAAACCCGGCGTCTTACCAGGCGCGGCGCAAAGCTGCGTCGTGACACGAGCGCTTCACCCTTCAAGCGACTGACTCTAAACATCGAGAGGGAATTTTTCCATGAGCAAATCTGACAGAGCCGTCGGCCAGCAAGACAAAAAATCGAGCAAAACAATCGAGCAAGAGCTCAACATCGCCGCGCAAATTCTCGACTGGGAGATCGGCGATATCTGGGGCCACGTCGGTTGCCGCCTGCCCGGTGACCGCGGCATCGCCGTGCGCATGTTTCGCCGGGCCGAGCAAAGCAAGAAGGACTGGCTGGTACATTTCGATTACGCGCTGCAAAAACTCTCGGGCGTCGGCACCATCCCGCGCGAGTCGGTCATCTATACGGAAATTTTCAAGGCCCGGCCCGATGTCAACGCGGCGGTGCACTGCCACGCCGCCATGTGTGTAGCTCTGAGCCTGGCGGACAAGCCGATCGATTGGGTGCATATGCAATCGTCGCGCTTCAAAGGCGGCACGCCGATCTTTCCTCGGCCGATTTACATTTTGGACGAGTCCGAGGGCGCGGCCTTGGCAAAGTGCTTGGGCGACGCCTCCGCCGTCATGATCAAGGGACATGGCATCGTCACGGTGGGCGAGACTATCGACGAGGCCTGCATGAACGCTCTCTACATGGAACGCACGGCCAAAATCATGGCCATCGCCCGCTTGCACGGTTACGCAGGACCCACCACGGATGCTATCGACACCCTGACGGAAAGCCGGAAAAAGCTATTTCGCCGGCCCAGAGACGAAATGTTCCACTCTGCCGAGTGGAACTACTATGCCGACAAGGTCAAGCGCGGCGAGCATTGGACCCGAGGCTGGAATTAAGCAGATCATAGTACATAGAAGTAACCGGAGGAGCCTGCGATGGCGGAATTTGTAATCGACGCCGACGGCCATATCATGGAAGACCACAAGGAGATCTTTGGCCGTATCAAGGGCAACTTCGGTGAAATGAACTGGCATTCGACCTGGCCGATGTTCGACGCGGACGGCTGGCAGCGCGGCCTGTCGCGCAAGGGCAAGCGCGAAGATCCCGACGCCGAAGCCTGGATTCGATTTCAGGATGAAAACGGCATTGACTGCGCCGTCCTCTATCCGACCTCCGCGCTGGCGATCGGAATGATTCAGCTGCCCGCCTGGGCATCAGCGCTGGCGCAAGGCTACAACGACTGGCTTTACGACCGCTTCACCAGCCAAACTCCGCGCTTGAAAGGCGTAGCCCTGCTCGCTCCGCAGGACCCCAAAGCTGCCGCCGCCGAGCTGCGCCGTTGTGTCAAAGAACTCGGCTTTTGCGCCGGTCTGCTACCGTCCGTAACCAACAACCGGCTGCCGCTCTATGGCTCGCCGGTGTTCCACGAGATTTACGACGAAGCCCAGCGACTCGACGTGCCGCTTACCATCCACGGCGGCGTCAGCCAAAACTTGGGCCTCGATCGTGTCGCAAGCTTTCTGGAAGCGCACATGCTCGAGCACCCGCTCGGTCTATTTTTGCAAATTACCAATATGATGTTTCAGGGCGTGTTTCAGGAGTTTCCCAAGCTGCGCGTGGCCTACCTCGAAGCCGGCGCCGGCTGGGTGCCGTTCATGATGGACCGGATGGAGGAAGACTACGAAAAATTCGCCGCCCGCCTGGCGCCGCACTTGAAGAATCCGCCCAGCCATTTTTTCACGAGCGGCAATATCTTCGTCACCATGGAAGTCGAAGAACGCACCGCCCCTTACATCGCCGACCTGTTCCGCGACGACGTCATCATGTGGGCCTCCGACTTTCCCCACGAGCGCGAGCGGGATCAGTTCGGCGGCGACCTCCCCCACTTAAAAGCACGTAAGGATCTATCCGACGACTTCAAGCGCAAAATGCTTTACGACAACCCGGTGCGGTTCTACCGCTTCAGCGAAGGCGATATCGCGGCGGTAAAGAAGACAAAAGGCAGTTAACTGCGATATTTAACCGGCGGTCTCTGCCCGACGGCGCTGTGTTTTTCGCGACGCCGGTTTCTTTATCGAAAGGTTTTGGCAACCCCTAAGGCGCTTGCCGCGAGCCAGGGTGCGTCGTCGGCCACATTATAGATCCACGCGAAGGCTGAACCGGAATCGGCTCAAGCCACCGGCTAGATTCCGACAATCTCGTTCAATCCTTCAACGATCTGAGCTATTTCTTCCGGAGATGCCCTTCCAATGAGATTTCCAATTCTTTCAACCGCAAGCGTTCGAATTTGGCTAATCTTCACCCACGACTTTTTCGGAAGCCCCCTGGCATGAAGTTCAAGGGTTAGAGGAAAGCCTGCGCGTTGAGGTTGACTCGTGAGAGCAACAGCAATCACGGTTCCAGAACGTTCATTAAAGACGTCCTGACTTAGAATCAAAACCGGACGTTGCCCTGCTTGTTCTCGCCCTCGTACCGGGTTCAAGTCGGCCCAGCGAATTTCTCCCCTCAGTATTCGGGCCACTCCGCTAAGTCCTCCGAAAGACCCTCTTCTGCAAGCGCCTTCTCAAACGTGGAATCAAGTTTCGCGCACTCTTGGGCTAGGCGACTTTTCTCAAGCCGCGCGAGTTTCTCCGTAACAGCTTCCTCGATGGCCTGGCTACGGTTGGGAAAGACCTGTTTCTTAACCAGTTGATCGAGACGATCCAGGGTGGATTCATCTAAAGAAATTGCAACTTTGGATCTTGCCATGACTCACCTCAAGGTATGACGATACTTCATACCATAATCTGGGTCAAGCCACTGTGTCTTTGAACCTAACGATTAAGTGAGCTGCCATAAATGGCGACAAACGCCGGTCGCCTTGCGTTCGAAGACGGGTCTGACGATAAAGTTCAAATCATTCGCAATATCCGCTTAGCTACCTCTACTTGTCAACGTGAAGGTTCGCGCCAAACGCCGCCGGTTCGGCAGCGACCTGTCCTGCCTTTACGCAAAGACTTGTCCGGTGACTTCAAAGGAAAATGGCTCTTCGACAACCCTGTGCGGTTTTACCGCTTCAGCGAAGGCGATATTACGGCGGCGAAGGGGGCAAAAGGCAGCTGAAGGCCCTTCGCCACGACGGCTTACGACCAGAATCGGCGCAGGTCGAACGATAATTGACGATGGCGTTTGATGGCTATGAAATAAATTCGAGTTCGCCTGACCAAATAGAGCACAACATAATCGTCGACCACGAATTCACGCAGGTTGTCGCCGGCCCGAAGCCTTTCGCGAAGACGTTCAATCAGCTTCTCCGCGTCAGCCGAACCGGCATGGTGCCCCAAGAACGAACGGCCAGACAAAGGGAATCGGGATAATTGCGGACAGATATCGTCGAATAAACGATCGAGCAAACGTTGAAACGCTATACGCCCCTCGACGGATAGAAACTCTTGAATTTCGTCTAAGTTGGCGGTGAAGTTCTGAGTGAAAAAGAGCTGCGACTTACCGGCCATACCGGGCTTTCAGTTTCGCGGCGCTGACAACCTTTCCGGCCTCCACATCATCCAATCCTCGAACGGCCTCCTCAAGTAGCCTAATGTGGATATGTTCGCGCTCCAATCGATGGTAGTAGTCCAACCGTTCCGCATCGATCAAGGCCGCGCAACTCTCGCCATTTTTTGTGAGAATTTTTTCCCCGTGATCTCGCTGGACCTCAGCGCAGAGCTCGGTCAACTTTGACCGCGCCCGCGTGAGCGAGATGATGTCCTTCGATGAAATTGGCATCGGGCTGTCTCCTTTTAGAAAAGCTTAAATAACGTACAGAATTCTGTCAACTACCAACTCTGGTGCACCTCGCAATGAAGCGGTGGCGACCTCCCCCACCTCTACGCCCGCAAGGACCTATCCAACGATTTCAAACGGAAAATGCTCTACGACAACCCGGTGCGCTTCTACCGTTTCAGCGAAGGCGATATCGCGGCGGTGAGGCAGGCAAAAGGCAGCTAACTTCGACATTTGATCCGTTAGTCTTTGACTGACGTTGCCGCGCTTTTCACGGCGCCGTTTTCTTTTCCAAAAAAATCTAGCAACCACTTAGCGCCACCGAACGGGACAGTATTTCACCGACCTTGATCGCATCTACGAACGCGTATGGCTAGTACTACACCCAAGGCGCCTGCGATCGACACCGCCGCAAGGAGAAGCAAAGCGATATCGATGCGACACCCATTACATCGTCCGCCTCGAGGTGCCAAGAGCCGCTGGCTCGCGAGAACACAAAGATAAGCATCAACGGTAACCCAAGGAGCGCAACACTCAACAGTATGTGGTAGCCGAACGCAAGTATCGGAGACGTAACAGACCTCGACACTCTTCTCCACTGCGCAAAGACGCTCACCGGCAGAGTGGAAACACACAGCAAACAGGCAAGAAATATGGGCAGCCGCGTGTGACGGTTGTAGAGGAAGAAGTTTGAGCTATACGCAAAGTGAAGGCCCAAAACCAGACGCCCACCCAGATTATACCGGCGACTGCCAACAGCGTTTTCTTCATTAGTCTTTGTAGAGAACTATCCATCTATTACAACATCAAGAAAAGTAGTAGCCGTCACTGCAGCGTCCACTGCAATACGTCGTTAGAAACCCTATCTGCGATACTCTTCAAAGAAGCTGTCGTCTAGGTCGTAAGTTGTGATCGGCCGCAAGCCGAGTTCGAGCGATGCGAATAGATCAACTAGTTTCTCGCCATCTACGAGCTCGATCGGGGGAGCGCCATCCCGTGTTGCTTCGCGACGCGCTTCTGCAGAAAACGAGCCGGTTGTAACGATGAGACCCTTATCGGCGCGTCCTTGCATCGCGCCACGAAAATCTCGCACATGGCTTGGTGAGACCGATCCCACAAATCGCTTACACTGAAAGAGGACACGAAAGCTGACGAATGCGTTAAGGGCCAAAACTCCATGGCCATCAATTCCACCGTCACCACTTTTGCCGGTCACTATGACCTGCTCAAATCCGGCTTCTCGCAGTAGACGCTGACATATCCGTTCGAATCCACCTGGCGGAAGTCCTTTTAGAATTTCAAGTAATTTTGAACGATAGTCGCCTTTATCGGAATCCGGTGCCAGCTGCTCAGCATCGCTTTCACTAGGCTTGGCAGCAACTGGAGCTTTAGATTGCGCGCTTGATTGCGAAGTGAGAACAGTGCGAGCACTCACATCCCGCGACCCTTGTTGCACACGCTCTACAAGCTCTGAAATTGCACCCGTGCTAAGTTGTCCACACCTTGCGCCGGCATCCGTCAGCTTCCACACCCCGTGACGCGACCGATCGATGAGTCCTCCCTCTGCGAGATAGAAGCGTGCCCAGTGTACTTGGTTTGGGAAACGTTGCCCACCCGCAGGGTTGATTTGATCTAGGATATCGTCTCCGACGTTCTCGTTCCTTGCGACTCGCTCAACGACTTCGCGAGGTCGCGCGGATCCGCCAAGTTCAGTCAGAGCACGAAGAACTGGATTGATCCGTTTCGAGAATTCTGGGCCAGTCATATCGCGATAGTAAAATTCTTAAGCCGTTCTTATTATTAAGTGAGCCGTCGTTATCTGTGACACATGCGGGTCAGGCATCCTAGCGTCGGAGTCCAGTTAAGTTCTAATCGTTCGCGATATCCACTGGCCACCTTAAGCCGTAAACGCAACGATAGTTGGGCGGTGTCGGTTTTGCTAGCGCTCGGTGCCTTATTTCACCAAAGTATAAACGAGCTTACCGCCCCATAAGTTTTTTCAGAAAACCTTCTTCTTCCAGCTTTTTCAAATAGCGGTCGTTAATAAACTTTTTCGCGTCGGCTTTGGCTGCCTTCGGATCGGTTTCCGCTAGGGTATCGACCACCGCCTGCATCGCCACTAAAGAAGGATAGGGAATGTCGGGGATGCGCGCCTTATTGTACTCATAAGCCTCTTTAAGCAGCTCCATGTCGTTCACTTTGCTGAACTGGGAGAGCGCCTTTAAGGTGTATTCCGGCTCGGTTTTGAAAATCTTGATCGCCTCAAGGTAGGCACGCAGAAAATTTAACATCCGCGGCTCATTTTTCTGCATCATTTGAGCACTGCCGCACATCCCCGTATTGAAGTACGTGATGTTGAGCGCGCCGGCGTCGGCAAGAATATTGAAATTGAATTTCTTCGCCTCGGCGCCGAAGGGAGCGTTGAAAATCGTCCCGTCGATGCCGCCCGACTTGAGCGCCACCAGCCGCTGGGTTTCATTGCCGATTTGGAGAATCGTTACGTCCTTGGGATCGATGCCGACTCTCTTGAGCAGGACTTTCGTGCTGAAGTCGGAGGAAGAACCAAAGCGGCTGATGCCCAATCGTTTGCCCTTCAGATCGGCGGGCTTTTTGATGTCCTGGCGCGTCACCATTTGATAGCCCATTTTGTCATCGGTCATCGCAATATAGACGATATCCGCGCCTTTCAGGTTGGCGATAACGCCCGGAGGGCCGGTCAACTGAGCCAAGTCGATGTCCCCGGAAACCAGCGCTTGAATCGCTACCGACCCGCCCGGAACATAAACCAGCACCGACGATAGACCGTACTTGGCATACAGTCCCCGCTTCTCGGCAATCCACGCAAGTAGCGCATGGGGATTCACCGAGCTGTAGGCGATCCGAATCGGCTCGGCAGCCCGTGCGGAAACCGCGCCAAAAGAAGAAAAAACCAAACTGACGATAAATAAAACGATACTGCCGACAAATCGTGCCATGAATTTACCCCCAAATGTTTTTCTCAAAGCGCAAACAACGCCTTGGCATTCTTGTAGAGAATCTTCTCTTTGGTCTCGTTCGACAGCTGCTTGTGGCCGCGCAGGTCGTGCAAGTTGTGCGGAAACTCGTTGTCCCAGTGCGGGATGTCCGAGGCATAGAGAAAGTGATCGGCGCCGACGTAGTCGACGGTAGCCGCGAGCTGTGACTCGCCCGGCTCGACGCTGAAATACAGCTTCGACTCCCGCACGATCTCGCTGGGCTTTTTCTTGAGCAGCGGCATTTCGATCTCCGCGCGTTTCTCCCAATGCTCGTCCAGCCGGTCGAGATAGTACGGCAGCCAGGTCGCGCCGATTTCCAAGAAAGCCAGCTTCAACTTTGGAAAGCGAATCGGCAAACCCTGGCAGACGATGCTGGTGAATTGCAATAGAATCCCGACGGGAAACGCGTACGAGTGAACTTCGGCGAAGGTGGCCAAACTCGATGTACCGAGCTCGCGCGAGGTGTTGCGTGTGCCATGAATGCCCAGGACAATGCCGAGACGCTCGGCTTCCTCGTAGATTGGATCATAGAAGGAATCGCCGAGCGCCAGCGGCAATCCGGTCGGCAGGATCTCGAAGCCTTTCAAGCCCAACTGCGTCACTGCCCGGCGCATTTCCTCGGCGGCAGCTTTCGGCGAGCGCATCGGCAGGCAGCCGACGCACGAGAGCCGATCCGAGCGCGCGTTGTATTCCTTGGCGAAGTGGGTGTTGCTGGCGCGGCTGACGGCGATTTGATACGGCACCTCCTGATTCTTGGCGATGTTTCCCGAACCGGTCGGAAAGCAAATCGCTTTCTCGATATCGTATTCGTCCATGAGCTTGTGCCAGCGGTCGACTTGCTCGGCGGCGCCCAGCCCTTTCCACTCCCGTGCCATCTCGAAGGAGTTCATCATGTCGTTGTCCCAGGGCTGATCGCCGGGCCAAAGCGGCGTCGGCCGTTTGATCCAGGGTTCTTCGAGATATTTGCGGATGTCGGCTTGCCGTTCGAGAACGTGACCGTCGGTATCGATGACCGGAAAATTCTCCATAAGACTGCCCTCCTGCGCAGGATCTGACTACTACCGACCTTGTAGACCCGACGCAAGACGGCTGTCAATGGGAGGCAAGATTGGAGAGATGGGTTGATGAATACTGGAGTGTTGGGTTTCGGAAAAGTTCGGAATTGACTTGAAAGCAGATTTAATTTTGACGCATTACTACAAAACTCTCCATCACTCCATCACTCCACTTCCGCCCTTCACGTACGCCGCTAGCGCTTCGCGCCAGTCGCGCATCGGGGTCATCCCGAGCTTTTCAGATTCCAGGCAGCACAGCGGCGTGTAGCGCGGCCGGGCGGCGATGCGCTTCATGGCGCGCTCGTGGGTGATCTCGATCAGCGAGTCGGTTTCTTCGCGGGATAATCCCAGTAACCGGCCCGCTTCGAGGGCGAACTCGTAATAGGTGCAGACCCCGGCGTTGACGACGTGATAGGTCGCGTAGCGGCGCGTGCGGAGGATTTCAAGGCAGCGGTTGATCAAGTCTTCGACATAGGTCGTGCTCGACCAGATGTCGTCGATGGCGCGAACTTTCTTGCCGGCTTTAAGATCACAGTGCGCGTTGCAGAGAAAGCTCGCCTTGCCGCTGCCATAGACCCACGAGGTTCGCACGATGTAGCTTTGCGCGCACGCGTCGCGTACCGCCCTCTCGCCGGCGACTTTGGTTCTGCCGTAGACATTGACCGGCTGCGGCTCGTCCTCGATCGTGTATGGCGAGCGCCCGACCGGCTCCCCCGAGAAAGCGTATTGAGTGCTGAACTGAACGATCTCAGCGCCGATTGCGTGCGCCGCCTCGGCGAGATAGCGCGGCCCGTCCGCGTTGATCACCCGCGCCTTGGCCGGGTCCTGCTCCGATTCATCGACCTGCAGCACGGCGCAGTTAAAAATCATCTCCGGCTTGGACTCGCCGACGATTCGACGCACGGCATTGCGAAACGTGATGTCGAGCGCCGCGTGCGTGAGCGCCGTTACTTCATGCTCGCGCCCAAGCTTTCTCGTCAGATGACTGCCGACGAGTCCCGCCGCGCCCGTGATTAAAATTTTCACTGCCGCAGAGTCTAAAGCGAGACCATGGACCGATCAAGGAGGTTAGAGCAGGCTCTCCGCGCCACCAAGGCGTGCCGCCAGCACTCAGAGAATCGGAATGTCTCGCGGTAGAGTAAAGGACGCCAAGAAAGACGAGCTGAAAAAATTAGCCCGGCAACGCAAAGTGCTTGAAGAATCTCCACATTTCCTGATTGGCATCGATGATATCGGTGGACGGTCCGAGGATGCGTTCCAGGAATTTCGCCTTGCCGCCGGGCCAGACATGCCCGGCACCGGTGAGCTTCCAGAGATCGACCTCGGCGCCGTCCCGGCAGTGCGAATAAACGTACCGAATGGCGCTGTGGCCGCGGCCGTCATGGTCGGCGCGGCGCTCAGCCACCGTCGGTTCCGCCGCACAACCGTTGTGTTTTACCCAGCGCAAGATCATCTGATCGATATTGGGATGGAACACCCGGCTTTTGGTCAGTGGAAACGGCGGTCCGAGACCGCCGCTGTAATGCGCGCGCGGGTCGTCGACGCTGTGAATGTGCATGAGCGGCACGGCCCGAGCCGATTTAATTGAGGCGAGCACCAGCCCGCCGGCCACCGGCGCCACCGCGGCAATCAGGTTTCCGGCTTCTGCGGCGAGCCGATGCGCCATCATGCCGCCGTTCGACAATCCGGTTGCGTAAACCCGGCGCCGGTCAATCGGCACGATTTCAGCCAATTTGCCGATCAGTGCGCGGGCGAAGCCGACATCATCGACGTTGTTGATCGCCGCGAAGCCGCAGCAGGTGCCGGCGTTCCAGGTAAGCAGCCGCTTTGCGAACCGCCCGGTGCCGTTGGGATAGACCACCAGAAAAGTCTCGCGATCGGCGAGGCGATCCATCAGGGAATATTCCTGCTCGTTGGCACCATGCCCTCCGCCGCCATGAAAATTGAGCACCACCGCCAGCTCGCGCTTGCCGGCTGCCTGCGGCGGCACGTGAACGATGGCGCTGCGTTCGCGCCCGCCATGATTCAAATCGATCGTATGATTTCCGGGAGAAAGACCGGCCGCAAGCGCGGCCCCAACGGCGCATCCCATCGGCGCCACCGAGATACGTAGGAACAAAATCGCAGCGACCGATAATCGAAGTCGCCTTGCGCGCCGTCGGCTCATGAAATTCTTGGTGAACAACGAATGCGCAACGCCGAGAATGATCCGTTCATTAGCATTGGTCGAAATACAATTTGGGGGGCGATTGCCCCCCAATTGATTAGACTATGTCGGGAATTGCGGAACTAATACTCAGGCCGGCGTTTGAGCTCTTCGAGCTCGCGCCGCTGGCGCTCGATTTCCAGCTGATTTTGGTTAATCTGCTGATCTTGCCCAGCCGCCTGATTTTCGCGTCCCTGTAACTGGTCGCCGATCAAAGCGCCCGCGCCCAAACCTAAAGCCCCGCCAATCAAAGCGCCCGCGCCCGGATGACGCACTGCCGAGCCGATAATACCGCCCGCTGCGGCGCCGCCGAGTGCGCCGATCCCGGCGCCCTTTTCGCGGGTCGTCAGCGCACCTCCCGCGCACCCGGCCACCAACGTGGCGGCTAGAGCCATACTCAGGACAATTCGCGAATGATTTTGCAAAGCGCCCCGGTTAGATTTCATGATATTCGGCCTCCTTGACCAGTTAGACGCGGTGGCTACGAATTTGTTTACTGACCTGACCGAGTTGGCGGAAAAAGCAGTTGATATCGAGGCGGGTTGGAAACGCCAGCTAGCGTAGTCTCCGAATGGTCTCAATGCGGTCGTCGATCGCCGGATGGGTCGAGAGAAACCCGCCCCACCCCCGCCCCCACCCGATGACCGGCGAATCCAGGTTAGCGCATCGACAAGAGCCTCTTTCGAATAACCGCTGCGGCGCAAGATATCGACGGCATGACGGTCGGCGGCGTATTCTTCGTTGCGGCTGTAACCGCGCGCGACCAGCTCGCCGGCGATCGGCGCAAGCGCTCCGGCTCCGGGAAACAATTGTTGAAGGCCCGCCGCCAAAATATTAAGCCCGGCGCCGACCACCTGTGCTTTCGCCACATGGCCGAGATCCTGATGCGCGACCTCGTGCGCTAAAACCCCGCGCAATTGGTCGTCATTGGCACGCCGTAACAGCCCCATAGTCACATAGAACTCGCAATTACCGGCGTTGGCGGCGTTGATTTCGTCCTGATTGATGATGCCGACGCGCGCTTGGTCCAACCTGCAGGGATGATCCATGCCGCGAAATAGCGGCACCATCACCCGGCGCAAGCGCTCAACCGTGTACGAGTCGACGCGTCCGGACGCAGATGAGCGGGACGAGGGATAATCCTGCCGCGGCGCGCGCCGGCTCGGCGCCGGCCCGACCGCGACGCAGGCCGGCAGTACTGCGGTCGCGAACAATAGAGCTACGACGGCGGCCAAGCCATTTCGCTTTTGGCTTGGGATTGCCCGCGTTAGCGAAAACCCGCGCCGCACCGCCGTTCGGCTTTTACAAATCTCACTATTTCCGCGAAACATAACGGCTGGATTTTAGATTTTTTAGGAAGCCGGCCGCTGCTCTCGGGCAGCGGTGGATTGAACGCCAAACTTGTCTTCCACCAGATCCAAGTAGACGGTGCCAAAGACGATCTTGCTGCTGAGCTTGACCGGCACGCGCCGCTCGTCGGCGGAGATCCAGATCGCCGCTTCGTTCAAGCGATTGGCGTAACCTCTCTTGGTAATATTTTGGATCTGCGGCACGATCCGGTAGGCTTCGACCGTCTTGCCCGACGCCATCGTCACCGGTTCCTTGGCTTCCACGGACAATTCGAGCAAATACTGATACCGCCCGCCGAAAACTTTGAAGTAGAGCTTGTCGCCGACCTTGAAATCCGTGCTGCGCGCCAGATAGGACGCCGTGATCGGATCGAGCGTATTGTGCGAATCGAAATGATACACTTTGGCCCGCTTGCCCACCTGCCGCCGGTTCACCGCCCAGCGGTTGGCGGCATGATCGAAATGAGCTTCCGTGTCGATAATCCGGGAGTTTTCCCGCTGTTTGAAGGTGAATTGCGACGGCATCAAAGCCTTGGCATCAAAGGTCGAGCGGATCGTATCGCGCATCCGCCAGATAAAATCGAGGACCCTGGAAGATTTTGCTTCGACGCGCACCTGGTAAACTTTTCTGCCGTCAACCACCGTCGGTGTGGTGTAAACCTCGGCCGTCGCCACCGAGATCATGCCGTTCCAGGTGGCGTGATAGACGGCTTTCTCGCCGTATTCGAAGGGGAAATATTTCGGATGATAGTCCGGCACGGCATCGGCTTTGACCGCCATCGGCTGTCCCGCCTCAGCGACCGAAAACAGTAGGAAACCGAAAATGACGCTCAAGGCCGTGAAAACTTTGGATTTGTGCATGGTGGACTGTTAGACGTTCCAGACGGGTAATCGTTTATCGGTCAATTTATCATAAAATCCACACTAAACGAATCTTTTCTTGCGGCGCTCTGACAGAATTCGAGGAATAATCGGTGCAAACGTTTGCTCGCGCGAATAAGTAGCTGAATAAACCTGGCAGCCGAAAGTTTTGGCTGCTATCCGGCAAAATATATGAGAGGCCATTGAGGGCATAATTCAAAGCCGCGCCGTGCGGCCATTTAGGTTGATGTGTTAAGCTAATTCATCGCCCGGCGATCTGTTCCGGAATCGCATCATACCAGCCAACAGATTTCCGCTTGCCGATGGCTTTGGCATTGGGCCAAACAATTTTAATCTTGAGATTGCCATCCTGGAGCCCTCGGCCCTTGTCACTTTTCAGGTCAGATGACAAAGTGACTGGCGAGGGTTAAAAGATATACCAAGGATTGACCTGTACTAATGAACCCGCCGGTTTTGCTGCTGGTTGACGACGAAATGAGCGTGCGCGAGTCGCTGAAAATGGTTTTTGGCCGGGGTTATCAGGTGTTCGAAGCCGATTCCGTGGACAGCGCCTTGATCAAGGTCAACGAAGCTCACCCCGATGTCGTTCTGCTCGACGTGTTGATGCCGAAGGCTGACGGCTTGCAGGCGCTCCGACGCATCAAAGAAATTCACCCGGGTTGTGCCGTGATCATGCTCACCGGCATCAATTCCCAACAGTTGGCGGAAAAGGCAATCGCAGACGGGGCTTTCGACTTTATCGGCAAGCCCTTCGACGTTGGCGACTTACGCCAGAAAGTCGCCCGCGCGCTGGAACATGTCGCGGCCAAGGCACCGTGAGGGTGGCTGATGGCATCGCCTCGGACCCTGTTCGGTGATCGCCGCCGAACCCTCACGTGCTTTTTCCTCGCCGTCCTGCTCCTTGCCGGCTGTGCCCGCCTCAAACAATGCGCTTATCAGGGCGTCAATCGTGACCAATGGCAACAGCCGCAGAAAGTCGTCGCGGCGCTACAAATCCAGCCCGGCGCTCTCGTCGCCGACCTCGGCGCGGGCGGGGGCTACTTTACATTGAAGCTCACCGATGCGGTGGAATCCGATGGTATCATTTTCGCTGTGGACTTCGACCCCGGCATGGTCGATCTCGTTGCCAGCGAAACTAAACAAATGGCCGCCGCCAATGTCAAAGCGATTCTGGGAAGCCCCGCCGACCTTCGCCTTCGGAAAACCGGCGTCGATTTGATCTTTACCTCGAACACTTACCACCACATCCAAAATCGCGTCGCCTATTTTGCCAAGTTGCTAAACTATCTTCGTCCCGGCGGCCGCATCGCGATCATCGAATTCGACCGGCGTAGCTGGATCGTCGGGCTTTTGCGTCACTACACCCCGAGCGAGTTCATCAAACGGGAATATGGAGCAAGCCGGATACGAGCTGCGCCAAGAATTCGATTTTTGGATCGCCAATCCTTTTTAATCTTCGCTGCCAAGCAGCCTTTATCAATCCCCAAAAAACCGGGTTCGCCGGCAAGCAACGATTCCCGGCGAACCCGGCGATCGGCAAACTCTACTTCTGCCGAATTAACTTAAAGCGTAGCGGGCTTATTTGGCCGGCGATTTCGTGTTTTCGTCTGGCTTTGCCGCCGCGGGTGTCGTGCTTTGGTCCGAGCCGGTGGCCGGGGCCGTCATGCCTTCCGCGGTTGCCGATGGCGCCGGCTCGGGTGACGCAGCAATGCTGGACGATGATTGCGGCGACTCACTTTCATTTTTCTTCTCGCACGCTGCTAAAAACAATACCAGTCCAAGGATTGTTGCAACTGCACCCATCAAACTTGTCTTGATCATTCTTTCATCCCTCCCGTGAATTTCTATTCATTTCTTGCCCTCCGACCGCGCCGATGAGAACCGGTAAGCGCGCTCCTCGATCTGCATTTTCACGCCCTTAAAAAACCACGCGGATCAAACCGCCTTCTGATTCGTCAGCTTCATTGATGCCAGGTGGATTTCCCAGCTTTCGCTCATACGCCAAGGGAAGAAACCTGCGCGAGCTTGCTGCGATATCCGTCTAATATTCTTCGCGTTCGAGCCGCAGTCTTTCCAGCTCGTACCGCTGCCGGTCGATCTCCGACTGGTTGTTTCGGATTGCGTTTTCTTGGCGTTCATTCTGAATCTCCTGTCCTTGCAGCTGATCGCCGACCAACGCTCCGGCGCCTAAGCCGAGCCCGCCGCCGATGGCGGCGCCGGCCGCCGGATGGCCCACGGCGCTGCCGACAATTCCGCCGACCGCGGCACCGCCGAGGGCGCCGATGCCCGCGCCTTTCTCACGCGTCGTAAGCGCGCCGCCGGCGCACCCGGCCAACAGCAGAGTTGCCGCCATCAACAAAACCGCCTTATGATTGCCTAGCGTTGTTGTCGATATCATAGAAGAAGTCTCCTTTCCGAGCTTCGCCAACGTCAATAAAGATAATGCGAGTAGCGCGCGGCATTGCCGCGAATGAACGCGAGAAGCTCTTCCTCCTGCGGTTCCACATACAATCGAAAAAAGGTTCCCTGCCTGTCGGTGATCGCGTAGCCGGCGCGAAGATTGCTTGCCGGGAGGATCGTTAAGCCGAACAAGACTAAAGCCGCGCTTAGCCGTTTTCGTCGCTTCACTTTCATCGGGCCCCCCTTTCGCTAAGATTGCCTACGACGTCTGTCGCTCGGCCCGGATCAACTCCAACGCTTTCTGCCGCAGCTCCGGATTACCGTTTACCGCGACAAAAACTTGATTGTATTTCTGCGGCGTGAACCCTTGTTTCAAGAGGACGCGGCGCACTTTTTCGTTCCCTTCCTTGGCGATTTTCTCTTTGGCCTTTTCATCTTTCGTTGCTCTTAGTTGAGGCTCGTAGCTCCGCTTGATTCTATGATACTCGACGTAGGCCTTGGCAAAGGCTTTGAGTTCTTTATCGCTTACCTTCGACTGCGCCGCCGCGGACCCTTGCCTCGAGCCCGCCCAGGCGCTACCCGACGCCCTAAAGCCGACAATCAACGATGCCAAAAGCGCTGCTCCGATTAGAAATTTAACGGTGATGCGTGTCATCCGATCCTCCTTGTCGCTTTGCCCCGCCGGCCCTTAGGTACGGACGTCTTTCGCCTCGGGCGACTTCGCTTCGAGCTTCTTGAGTAAATCGTTAAACGTCGACTTGGCGAGAATTCGGTTGAATTGGGAACGGTAATTGTTCACCAGGCTGATGTTTTCGATCACCACATCGTAAACCTTCCAATCCCCGCCCGCCGATCGCAGTTTATAATTCAGCGCGATTTCCTGGCCTTTCCTGGTGATAATTTTGCTGTCGACTTCAGCCAGGTTTTGCGTAACCTTTTCCCGCCCGTAAACGATCTTTTCGCCGTCGTAGGACTCGATCTGGTCCGCGTAGGATTTTTCCAGGAGGTCGGTGAAGAGTTGCACGAACCTTTTTTGTTCCTCGCCACTGACTCTCCGCCAATTCGCACCAAGCGAGCGCTTGGCCATCTCGTCAAAGTCAAACCTATTTCCAATGATCTGGCGCAGCCGTTCGCGGCGCCGGCTCTCTTTATCCCCCCCCTTGAACCGCGGATCTTGGAGCAGGGTAAGCACTTGATCCGCGGTTTGACGGACTTGATCCGTCGGCGCTCCCGCTCTTAGTTCGGCGGGACCAACGATTTGCCACAACAACACAATGACAGGCACGAAAACGATTTTTAGATAGCGCATGGATTCCCCCTCTTCTTTTAGACCGCCCAATGGACCGGCTTGTTCGTCTGCGTTTTAGGTTTGGAAATACCGCGCGTCATGAGCGGCGCGAGTCGAACCGATGATGGCGATGCGGAATTTTTCAGAAGTCCGGCCAACAGAACTGCCACCACTCGGTATTTTTTCCGCTCGTTGCCCACATAGTGTCCCGCTTCATCGGTCAAAGTGACGATCAAATCCCCCAAAGTCGTGTCGAATTTTCTTACTCTCTGCATGATTTCCTCCTCTCCAAAACAACCGTGCCGTTTATTGAAATCTGTCTTGCGACATTTCAAAAATTTACTCGCACTGTCGCAACACGCTGCGGGTCGCAGACAAACTTTCGCCTTGCGATGACTTGCCGGTCATCGATCGCTGATTCTCCCCTCGCGTTGATATTGTGCTCGGTTTACGAGCCGGGCGATTTCGTCTGCGGAATTATTTATTGCTACCCAAGTTAGCCACCTCCGATAAATTTACATTTCGTGGTTTCGCTCACGCCCTAATGTAACCGCAAGGCCCATACCAACGGCTTCAAGCCGGGCGTAAGCCGCGCAAATACAAGAGGGATTCGACCGTTACCGGGCGACCAGGATGAATCTCTATTGTAGGGCATTTCCTACGTTGGCGTCTGACAGTAAGCAAATAACCGCCACAAATCTGGTGACCTGAATGCTGAAGGAATTCGCCGTCACGGAATTTGGCGATTACTCTATGCGTATGTGTGGAATTTTTGAATTTATCGCGCCGGCTCCGCAGGCAGCGTCGCAGTGATGATTATCCGCATTACGTCCTTCGCTGCTTAACCCTTGGCAAAATCCCGGGCAAGGCTGCGCCGTCGTCAACGAGCGCGCGAGCAAACCGCCGATTTGCAGACCGGCCGCCCGGTAATTTTCTAATTCTTACTGGAAGCCCGCCTAGGCGCGCGTCAACGCTTGCTCCACTGAAGGAAAATCGGTACCTTACATTGCGATTGGAGATTCCTTGACGACGACCTATATCCTCAAAAACCCGCCGCTACCGGAACGCAGCAGTTCAGGTCTTGATTACCGCAAGGAATTAAATGACGCGCAGTATCAGGCAGCGACCGCAATGGAGGGGCCGTTGTTAATTATTGCCGGCGCCGGCACCGGGAAGACTCGGACCTTGGTCTATCGCGTCGCCCATCTCATCGACCAGGGGATTGACCCGCGCTCGATTTTATTGCTGACTTTTACCCGCCGCGCCGCCGAAGAAATGATCCGGCGCGCCAGCCTGTTGATCGACGGGCGCTGTAATCAGGTGGCCGGAGGAACCTTTCATTCCTTTGCCAATCTGGTTCTGCGCAGTCACGGCCGCCATATCGCGCTCTCGCCGTCGTTCACCATCATGGACCGCACCGACAGCGAGGACGTGATCCAGCTTATCCGCAGCGACATGGGGCTGAACACCAAAGAGAAGCGCTTTCCGCGCAAACAAACCGTGGCGGAAATCTTCAGCATGACCCATAACAAGCAGACGCCGCTGAACGATCTGCTCGAGCTCGAGTACCCGCACCTGGTCGATGCCAACTTCGAACTGGGTGAGCTGTATCGCCGATACGTCGATTATAAGTCGACCAAATCGCTGCTCGACTACGACGATCTACTGATCAAACTGCGCGATCTCCTGGCCAATCACGGCGAGGTCCGCGAGCGTCTTTCCGATCTCTTTCGCTACATCATGGTCGACGAGTACCAGGACACCAATCATCTGCAGGACGAGATCGTCCGCCTGCTCGCCGCCACCCATGACAACGTCGCCGTGGTCGGCGACGACGCTCAGAGCATCTATTCGTTTCGCGGCGCCAATTTCCGCAACATCATGGACTTCCCCAAGCAGTTTCCCGCTGCGCGGCTTATCAAGCTGGAAGAAAACTACCGCAGCACCCAGCCGATATTGAATCTCACCAATGAGATCATCGAACGCGCCAAAGAGGGCTATGAGAAGCGGTTGTTCACGCGCAAGAGCGTCGGCACTAGACCCAAGCTGGTGCAGGCTGGCAGCGAGCAAATGCAATCGCAATTCGTCTGCCAGAAGGTTCTGGAGTTGCGCGAGCAAGGCGTGCCGCTGTGGGATATCGCGGTGCTGTTTCGCTCGAGTTTTCACTCTTTCGATTTGGAAATCGAGCTCGCGCGCCATAAAATTCCATTCGTCAAGCGCGGCGGTTTTCAATTTATGGAAGCCGCCCATGTGAAAGACCTGCTCGCCCATATGCGGATTCTCGCCAACCCGCAGGACGCGATCTCCTGGAACCGGGTGCTGCTTCTGCTCGAGGGCGTCGGGCCGGGGGCCTGCCGGAAGATCACCAAATGGCTGCTCGAAGGCAGCGACGCGGTCGCTCGCCTGCGCAGCTACCAAGCTAAAGGTAAGATCGCCCACGGTTTGCGTACCCTGGCGCAGGTGCTCGAAGAAGCCAAGCAGGCTGAGTTGCCGTCGGAGCAGGCCCAGTATCTGATGCAATATTACATGCCGATCCTGAAGCAGAATTACCCCGACGACCATCCCAAGCGCTTGAGGGACATGGAGCATTTTCAGGGCATGACCGAGCGTTATCGCAGCCTAGAGCGTTTGCTCAGCGACATGGCGCTGGAACCGCCTAACGACAGCATCGCCGGGGTTTTGGCAGTCGACCCGGACGAGGGGCCGCTCATCTTATCGACAATTCATTCGGCGAAGGGTTTGGAATTTCATTCGGTGTTCATCATCTGGGCCTTGGAAGGCAGATTCCCTTCGTTTTACAACACCAACTCCGACGAAGAGTTGGAGGAAGAACGCCGGCTGCTCTACGTCGCCGCCACCCGCGCCAAGCAAAATCTCTTTATCAGTTACCCGACCCGGGTTTTCGACAAGAGTCTCCGCATGGTGTTGTCCCGCCCGTCGCAATTCATCGACGGCATGCCGCAACGGCTGCTCGAACCGGTCGCGCTTGTGCCCGAGGGGTCCTACTGGGATTGGGAGAGTTAATCAATGATGCAATTGCTGCTCAACTTTGTCGTCTTCACCAGCGGCGCGGTGTTGATGGCGCTGGAAATCGTCGGCAGCCGCATCTTGGCACCCTATTTCGGCAGCTCGATCTTCGTCTGGGGCAGCCTGATCTCGGTGGTGATGACCGCATTGAGCATCGGCTATTATTGGGGCGGCTGGTTGTCAGCGCGAGAACCGACCTACGGTAAGCTTTTGACCCTCCTGGCGATCCCCGGAGTGCTGATTTTTTTTCTGCCGTTCATTTATCCATCGGTCAATGAATGGATCGCCGGCATCGATTTCGGCAACCGGCTCAACCCGCTGATCGCCTGCAGCGCGCTTTTTCTGTTGCCGGGAGTCTTTATCGGCGCCATCTCACCCTACGTTATCCGGCTCGCCGCAACCCAGCTCCATACTGTCGGCAGCACCGCCGGCACGCTCTATGCAGTGTCGACCTGCGGCAGTATTTTCGGCACGCTGCTGACGGCCTTTTATCTGATTCCGGTTCTAGGCGTGAGCAATATCATTCACGCTCTAGGCATCACACTGGTATGTTTGTCCCTAGTTGTAGTACCCTTGGTCCGGCTGCAGGGCGTTACACTATCGCGAGCTGTTGCCACCATGTTTTGCATCCTGGGGCTTACGGATATGTTTTGGGCGCCCTTAGCTTGGACGAAAACCATTTTGCAAAGAGACACCTTCTATCACCGCATCCGCATCGAGGAGGACAACGAAGCGCGCTACATGTACTTCGACCGCACACTTCAAAGCGCCATGAATTTGAAAGACCCCACGGCGCTTCGATTGCTTTACTCGCGTTACACTTCGCTCGGTATGGCGTTTCGACCGGACGCAAAAAAGATGCTCGTCATCGGGCTCGGCGGCGGTTCGATCCCGAAAAAGATCCGGAAGGAATTTCCCCATATGGAAATAGACGCCGTCGAGATCGACCCCGAGGTGATCAAGATGGCTAAGGACTATTTCCAGGTCAAAGAGAGCGATCTGCTCAGGCTCTATGCCCAGGATGGCCGGCTCTTTCTGACCCGCACACAGCAGCAGTACGACATCATCTTGCTCGACGCCTATTTTACCGATTCCATGCCGTTTCATCTCACCACCAGACAATTTTTCGAGTTGGCGCAGAAAAGACTTACGCCGAACGGCGTGGTCGTGGCCAACTTGATCAGCGCCGTCACCGGCTCGCACGGCAAGATCGCGCGCGCCTTCGTACGCACGCAGCGCCAGGTTTTTCCCCAAACCTACGTATTCGCCACGCGTCGCCCCGATAACGTCAGCCTCGATGCCATTCAAAACGTCATTGTCGTCGCCACCCGCGATAAGCAACGCGTCGACATCAGGGAAATCGTCAAGCGGGCCACCGTCGTGGACAGCGGCCTTTTTCCGGATCCCATTCAAGACATCGGCGTCGCCTACTATGACAAATCCCTCCCGGAAGACGTGCCGGTACTCACCGATGATTTCGCGCCGACGGATAACCTGCTCAATCCTTAGCGCGCTTTTCCTATCCGCCTGTTCGGTCCTAGGCCCCGACGCTCCGCAAAGGGTCGTGCGCATCAAGGTGGTCGCCGACGTTCCGTTCCGGGCGCGTAATCCTAACTGGGCCGAGGCAGCACGCGGACTCGTCGAATCGGCTTCGGATTATTACGAGCGCGAGTTTGACATCCGCTTTGCCACGCAGAGCGTTTTCGCATGGCCGGCAGCGGAGCGCATCGATTCCACGCCGGTGCTGCTCGCAAGGCTGAAGAAGGAGTTTCCGGTTCGTGCCAAGGATGGCAGTTACGATTTGATTGTCGCTTTTACCGCTGAAAATGTGAGCCCATATCTAACCGCCGGCCGGCCTCGCGTGGACCGCATCGGCAACTGCCGACAGGGCTTGGCCAGTTACGCGGTGGTGCCGATTCATAAAGTCTTCCACTATCAGGGGACCGACGCCGAACCCGAGCTGGACGTGGTCGCCCTGATTCACGAGCTCGCCCACGTGTTCGGCGCCGAGCATGTCGAAGACATCAACTCGATAATGAACGAAACCTTCGGCTATCGAACTGAGTTCGATGCGAAGAACCGCTCCGTGATCCTGAAAAACCGCGCCTGCCCGTTTGCCAAATGAGGAAAGAGGCGGTAGGCATGAGTCGCGAGGCGGCAGTGCGAAAGATTCGTCGAAGGAATTCAGTCCGGCTCACGCCTCAAGCCTCACGCCTCATACCTAAATCATGCTAGCCAATCTTCGGGTCATAATGGTCCGTCCGCGCAGCTCCGGCAATATCGGTTCGGTGGCCCGCGCCATGAAAAATTTCGCAGCCGCCGAGCTCGCCATTGTCGGCAAGGCGCGCACGCGGAGCTTTTGGGCGCGGGCGATGGCGGTCCACGGCCGCGACGTGCTCGCCGATGCCAAATGCTATGACTCGATCCGCGAAGCGATCGCCGACTGCACGCTGGTCGTCGGCACCACCTGCCGCGCCGGTCTCTATCGAAGCCACAGCCGAACGCTTTGTGATGTCGCCCCGGATATCGCCGCGGCCGCGCGCAAGTTCAGAGTCGCGCTGCTTTTCGGACCGGAAGATCATGGTCTCAGCAACAAGGATCTCGAACATTGCCAGCTGCTCTTGACGATTCCGACCAACGCCGAGTATCAGTCGCTCAATGTCGCCCAGGCCGCGGTGATCTGTCTCTACGAAATTTTCGCCGCCGCGTTGGCGCCGGCGGAGGATGTCGGAATTCAGCGCGCCGAGGCAGAACAGGTAGAGCGGCTGTTCGACATCATGCGCAAATCGCTGCTCAAGATTGGCTTTCTCGATTCGGAAAACCCCGAGCATATTCTTCTTGCCTTGCGCCGCATCCTCGGCCGAGGCGGCCTGGAAGATAAAGACGTGAGGATTCTTACCGGCATGTTTCGCCAGATCGAATGGTACGCCAATCAGGGCTGGAAAGTCGTGGAGGAAAAAGAAAAGAGAGGCATCAAAATTCGCTAGGAGGCGCCATCGGATGAACGTCAACCATTTCGAACTCAAGAAAACCGCCATGCTGTTTTTCGATATTTTAAATGGCTACGTGCCGGAACCCGCGCCGGGCCAAACACGAAGTCTCAAACCGTGGATTCACAATGCCGTCCGTCTCGGCAAAGCGGCCCGCGCCGCCGGCCTGCCGGTTTTTTTCGCCAAGGGCAACCATCGCCCGGACAACGCCACGACGGCGCTGATTCTGACCGATACCAACAATTCCCTCACTCCCTGGCCCAACGGCGAGGTGACGAAGACGAAAATGCATGTGATCGCCGGCGACAAGAGCTCCGACGTGCTCGCCGATCTCGAACCGCGGCCGGATGATTATTACATCGTGAAATATCGCTGGAGCGCGTTCTTCCAAACTTACCTGGACCTGGCGCTGCGCACCCGCGGCGTCGACACCATCATCATTTCCGGCGGCTCTACCGACGTCGGTGTGACTTCGACTTTGTATTCTGGGCGAGACCTGGACTATAACATGATCGTCGCCAGCGACGCCTGCGGCACCTCCCACGACCAGCGTGCCCATGACATGCTCATGAAGCTGGTTTTCCCGCGCATGTCACGCGTGCGCACGACGGACCAAGTGATCGCGATGCTGCAGAAGGGCAAACCATAATTTTCGTACAAACATCTTTCAGGAGGGCGACCATGGCATCGAACGGCACAGCACCAGTCGGTATCAGCAAGAACATAAAACAGATTGGCCGAACGGACCTCCCTGGAGGCGGCTCGGTGGTTGTCGAGAACGGCTACGCGTACGTAGGCCATATCGATCCGCCGCACGGAACCTCCATTCTCGACGTGCGCGATGCCAAACATCCTAAGCTCGTAGCCCAGCTCGAGGTCCCCGAGGGGATTCATTCGCACAAGGTGCGCGTGAGCGGCGACCTGATGCTGATAAATTACGAGCGTTACAAAACCAAGGAAGAGCCTGACGCCGGGCTCAAGATTTTCGATATTTCCAATCGGTCCATGCCGCGCGAGATCGCTTTTTTCAAAGCACCGGGCAAAGGCTTGCACCGCTTTACCTTCGACGGCCGCTACGCGTATCTGTCGCCCACCCTGGAGGGTTACGTCGGCAACATCGCGATGATCATGGATCTTAAAAATCCGGAGAAGCCGGAAGAGGTCTGCCGCTGGTGGATGCCGGGGCAATGGACTGCCGGCGGCGAGACGCCGACCTGGCATGGCACCGACACCCGCTGCCACCATCCGATTCGGCGCGGCAACCGTCTCTATATCAGCTACTGGCACGGGGGATTCGCTATCGTCGATATTTCCGACATGAGCAAGCCCAAAACCGTAAGCACGCTGGATTATAGTCCGCCCTATCCCTGTCCGACGCATACCACTCTGCCGATGCTCAACAAAATCATGGATCGCGATTGGTTGATCGTCACCGACGAAGAAGTCGGAGAAAAGCTTAACGACACGCATAACGCCTTTCTCTGGGTAATCGATATCACCAAAGAAGAGCTGCCGCTCCCCGTCGCGACATACATCGTCCCCTTCGCGGGCAAATCGACAGGGCGCAACCGCTTCGGCGCGCACCAGCCCGCCGAGCAGGTTTACGGCAACACGCTCTATATCACGTGGTTCGGCGGCGGCCTGCGCGCCGTCGACTTCTCCAACCCGTACATGCCGAAAGAAATCGGTTACTACGTCCCGAATCCCGGCAAAGGCTACGACGTCGTCATGAGCAACGACGTCTTCCACGACAAGGACGGCAAGCTTTATCTGATCGATCGATATGAGGGGCTGGAGATACTCGAACCGCAAATTTGAAAAACTCCCGTTCAAAGGTTCAAGGTTCAATGTTTCTCGAAACCAAAGTCCTAACTCGGAGTTTTGTCTGACCTTGAACTTTTGAACCTTGAACTCTTGAACGGCTGTTGCCCATGAAACTGTACAACGTTTCCTACTCCGGCAACTCCTACAAAGTCCGCTTGCTGTTGGCTCAGCTCGGCATCCCCTGCGAGATCGTCGAAGTCGATATCCTGAAAGGTGAGAGCCGCACCGCCGAAATTTCTAAAGATCAATCCCAACGGCCGCACACCGGTGCTCGACGACAACGGCTTTGTCCTAGCGGAATCCAACGCCATCCTCGCTTACCTGGCCAAAGGCACGAAATTCCTACCCGACGACCGGGAGAAATTCGGCCTGGTTTTTCAGTGGATGTTTTTCGAGCAGTACAGCCATGAGCCATATATCGCCACGTCGCGCTTCTGGATTCAGCACAAACCCGACTCATCGGAGAAATCCGCGCTTCTCGCATCGAAGCGCGAGGGCGGCTGGGCCGCTTTAAAAGTGATGGAAAATCATCTCGCCACGAACAACTTCTTCGTCGGCGATTACTCCATCGCCGACATCGCCCTCTTCGCCTACACCCACGTCTCCGACGAAGGCGGATTTCCATTGGGTGATTTTCCGAAGATCAGAGCGTGGATCGAACGAATGAAAGATCAGCCTGGCTTTGTACCGATGGTATAACGCGCAACCTCGGATGGTGCGCAAGCGCACGCACGAACACCGCGATGCTCGCAGACGATAAACCGGATTGGCGACTCCAGGATCAGGAGAAATATTTGCACGGCTTGACGTTAGTGCATTGTCGATACCACGAGTATCCGAAGAATCTGAAATGGGATCATGATCATTGCAAGTTTTGCTGGGCCAAGTTTACGGTCGGAGATTTGCTAGACTCGTTGCATCAAGGGTACGCGACGAAAGATGATTACCACTGGATATGTGAGCAGTGCTTTGCCGATTTTAGGAATATTTTCGAATGGAGGGTTATTGATAAATTAGATAAATCAAAACCGTAGGGTGCGCTTGCGCACCATCGATCCATTCTAAATTCGAGTTTTCTTGTTTTCTTCCAACTCCTCCAACGTTCGTGGCCAATCCTGTTTAAGCAGTCTGGACAAACTCCGGTCCGCCAGCAGCTTTCCTTCGGTCTGGCACTTGGCGCAGTAGTTGGTCTCGTTCTCGGCGTGTACGATGCGTTGGACCGGCGAGCCGCAGACGGGGCAAGGCTTGCGAAACTTGCCATGCACGGCCATGTCTGGGCGAAAGGCGGTGACTTTTTCGGGGAAGCCGGTTCCTCGTTCCGTTCGCAGGCGCTCGACCCACTCCGCGAGCGATTCGCGTGTCGCGCGATACAGACGTTCGATTTCGTCCTTCGCCATCTGTTGGCTCAGGCGTATAGGTGAGAGGCGGGCGCGATGGAGGATCTCGTCCGAGTAGGCGTTGCCGATGCCGCTGAACAGATGCGGATCGGTGAGCAAACGTTTCAATGTGTGATTTTCCCGCGTAAGGGCTTCGCGGAATTGTTCGAGACTTACTTCGAGAATTTCCAGACCACCGGGATCATGCTCCCGCATCGCGGCTTGGCCGCGGACCAAATGAATCGACGCGCGTTTTTTCGTTCCGGCCTCGGTCAAGAGCAGCGTGCCGTTGGGAAAATCGAACGCGGCCTGGCCGTACTTGCGCGCAATCTTCGCACCCTTCGGTTTCCAGTGAAACCGTCCGGCGACCATGAGATGCACGACGATAAAAAACTCGTCGTCGAGCTCTAAAACGATACGCTTACCGAGCCGACGCAGCGCTAAAACCTTCTTTCCTTCCGCCGCGCTGATGGACGGATCGAATGAGCGCAATATGAACGGACTGCCGATGCGAATCTTTTGAATCGGCTGATTCAGCACGCGCTCCGAGAGCGCTTCGATATAAACCGTAACGTCGGGATACTCGGGCATGGCGTGTCAGTCACCAGGAGCACTCACGGACTGCTCCGACAGTCCCCTGAAACGGCTTGAACATTTTGAACGTTTTGAACGACTTGAACTCTTTCTACCCCAACCCGCCACTCTCCCTGAGCGTCAAAAATTCCTTCGCCTGCATCGGGAAGAGCACGCCGAGAAGAATATCTTCATCGCTCTTGGCTAGCGGGCCGAGATCTTTGATCGCCTTATCCCAATCGGCGGGATCGGCCATCTCTCCGGAGCGCAGCGAATAATCCGGCTCTTTGTCTTTCATGATTTTCTTGACCAGTTCTTTGTTCACTTCCCCCGGCGGTCGCCCATACTTTCCTTTTACATAGTCGCTGGTCTCGCGGCTGACGATCTTGTATCGCTCTCCAGCCAATACGTTGAGCACCGCCTGCACGCCGACGATCTGGCTCGTCGGCGTGAGCAGCGGCGGATGCCCGAGATCCTTCTCCACGCTCGGCGTTTCCTTGAGCGCCGCCTCCATCAAATCCATCCGCTTGGCTTCCTTAAGTTGCGCCACCATATTCGAGATCATTCCGCCGGGAACCTTATGAATGAAAACGTCGGCGCTGACTCCGGTGTATCCGGTCTCGTATTTTTCGTACTTCTCTTTGATCTGCCTGGTGATCTGCGCCGGCTCCTCCAGTGCCTTTATGTCGATCCCGGTATCGAAGGGTGTGCCTTTCAATGACGCGACCATCGTCTCCGTTGCCGGATGCGCCGAGCCGAAAGACAACGGCGACAAAACGGTGTCGATCATATCGACGCCGGCCAAGATCGCCATCAGATGACTCATGCTCGATGTCCCGCCCATGTCGTGGCAGTGGAGTAGCACCGGCAGCTTGCCTTTGGCCCGGTCTTTGATGCCCTTGATGATTCTGTAACTATCGAAGGGCGTCAAGATCCCCGTAGCGTCTTTGAACGACAGCCAATCGGCGCCGACTTCGATCAATTGCTCGGCGTACTCCATCCATTTTTCCAAAGTATGCACCGGACTCACCGTGTAATTGACTTCTACATGGGCCTCGCCACCGAGCTCTTTGACCGCCTTGGTGGCGGTTTCGATGTTTCTAAAATCGTTGGTCGCCTCGAAGATGCGAAACACGTTCATGCCGTTGGCGATCGCCCGCTCGACAAATTTGTAAACGATATTGTCGCTATAGGGCCGATAGGCCAGAATATGCTGGCCGCGCAAGAGCATCTGCAGCTTGGTCTTCGGCATCACCGCCTTGATCCGCCGCAGCCGTTCCCAGGGGTCTTCCTTCAAATAACGCATGCACACGTCAAAGGTGGCGCCGCCCCAAACCTCTACGGCGTAAAACCCGCAGTTGTCGAGAGATGCACAGAGCGGCAGCAAATCGTCAGTGGTAACGCGCGTGGCAAGCTTGCACTGCTGCCCGTCGCGCGGCGTCAAGTCGGTGATCTTCACGCGTCGGCTGCCCACGGGTTCCGTCAACAGATGGGTCATGTCGGCGGCAAGTTGATCTAAAATTTTATCACTCATGGAATTGCTCCTGTCTTCTCCGAACTTCAACAACGATTCTTTTTGAATGTTTATAGGCTATTTCGGATGGCGCAGTAAAGAAGGCAACCCTTACCTTGCTTTTCCGCGGCGATTCTCTTACATACCGGCAGATGAAGATCGTCCGATTGTACACCGGCGGCGACAACGAATCGCACTTCGAAGACGTCGATGTGGATCTGAATGTCGCCGGCCGGCTTCAAGCTTCGGCCCTCCAGCCCGCTCTTGGAATTGTTTTTCGCTCGGCGCCGGCCAATCATTTGAGCGACTTTCATCCCGTGCCGAAGCGGCAGTATGTGATCACACTTTCTGGCCAGGTCGAAATCGAAACCGGCGACGGCACCGTGCGGCACTTCGGTGCGGGCGATGTGATGCTCGCCGAGGACACTACCGGCCACGGCCACATCACCCGGGTCGTCGGCGGCGAGCCGCGCAACTACGTGTTTATTCCTTTGCTCTAGAGAGACTCGATCAAAGTGCAGCGATCACCTGTGCCGGAGCAACGAGACCGTCTTTCCGTCTGGATCGTCCCATGCTCGAACTTGATGCCGTCCATGATGGTGGCGACGCTCGGCATCGCGCTGCCGGAGATCCGTCAAACTTTTGCACTCTCCGAAGTTGCTGCGGGCAGCCTGTTCTCGGTGATGATGATCATCGCCGCTTTGACCAGCGCCGTTGCCGGCCGCCTTGCCGACAAGATCGGCCGCAAAACCGTCCTGATCACCGGTCTTAGCCTGCTCGCTTTCGGGTTCTCCAGCGCCGGCATCAGCGGTCAGCGCTGGTGGTTTTACTTTTTTCTCGCGGTGACTGGAATCGGTTATGGCTTCACGCCGCCGTCGCTTTACGCAATCATGTCCGACTTGTTGCCGCAGCGCCGCGGTTTCGGCGCGAGTCTGGTGTCCGTCACTTATGGCATCGGCGGCGCCATCGGCGCCTTGTTGGCCAGCCGTGTTGCCGCGGCCTTCGGTTGGCGCGCCGCTTTTGTCAGCGTCGGAGGTATTGCCGCCGTGGATATGCTGGTGCAGCTTTATTGGATTCGCGACATTCGGCGTGTCCGCACCGCCGCGCGCATGGGCTCAATGAAGTCCGCACTGTCGTTTTCGATCGCGCTATTGGCGCTCGCTGAATTTATCGGGGGCTCGGTATTCTGGAGTTGCGCCGCCTGGACGCCGACCGCTCTGCGCGGCGCCAAGGCCCTCACCCTCCAAGAAACCGGTTGGGTCATGAGCGTGCTCAGTATGGCGAATATGCTCGGCTCGTTTTCGCTGGGCTCGTTGTCTGACAAGTTCGGACGCAAACCGGTGATCACGCTCAGCGCCGTGCCCGCGGCTGCGGCCGCATTCGCGGTATTTTATTGGCTGCAATCGCCGGTCGGTCTGGGGTTGGGAGTTTTTGTCTTCGGAGTGCTGAAAGCCTCGGTACCTGCTCTGGTCGTGGCGCTCGCGCAAGAAGCAGCGCCGGCCGGAAGCGCCGGCACCGCCGCCGGCATCATCATGTCGCTGCACTACACCGCCGGCGTGTTGGCGCCGTTGCTCGCCGCCAAGTTGATAACCGCCAGCGGAGATATTCTATTTGCGATGATCCTGGTTTCATCCGTGCCGCTGCTTTTGTATGCCGCCTTGATCGGTGCCGTGCGCGAGCGCGCCGTGACGCCATCAAATTTTGCGATCCAACCTTGACCCGCTCGCTACAAGCCGAGAATTCTCTCGGCGTTGCCGTGATAAATATTCTCCATCAGCGCATCCGAGTAGCCGAGTTCTTGCCACTCCTTGAAAATCCGCTCGTAGGGCAGGCTTGGATAGTCGCTGCCGAACATGATCTTGTCCTTCAGTCGGCTTTTGATGTCGCGCTTGAGCGCATCGGGAAAATATTTCGGCGCCCAACCCGAAAGTTCCCAGGAGACATTGCCTTTATGGAGCGCAACGGCGAGCATCTCTTCGGTCCACGGCCAGCCGGGATGCGCCGCGACGATGTTTAAATTGGGAAAATCCGCAGCCAGCCGATCTATCGCCTTAGGATGGGCGTGGCGGATTACCGCACCCAACCCGCCGGGCATGCCGGCGCCCATACCGGTCGTGCCGACATCGATCATCACCGGCGCTTTGAGCGCGTCGATGGCTTCCCACAGCGGGTAGAAGCGCCGCTCGTCGACCGAGAAGTGGCCCATGATCGGATGAAAATGAAACCCGAATAGCTTGAAGTCTTCAACGGCTCTTCTCGCGTCCTCGATGGCCTGCTCCCCTTTGAGCGGATCGACCGCACCCCAGGCCTGGCGAATCACGCCCGGATAAGCGTCACGCATGCGCGCGACGTATTCATTGGTGCAAGGGGGCGCGCCGGTGACGGTTTCGATATCGAATGCGACGAGCATCGCTTCGACGCCGGCGCGCTGAAATTCGGCGATAACCTCGTCCTCTTGCTTCCAAGTCCAGGCGCGATTCCAGTACTTTGCCAACGCTTCGACGTAGGGCCCCTGCGATTTGATCCACGGTTCGGTATTCGGATAGCAATGTAAATCGATGATCCGCACTGATCTTTTTTCTCCCGCACGGAAAGTTAATGCATCCGGCAGGGGGCGAGAATAACGTTCGGTTCATTCAGCTGTCAAGCCGGTTCCAGACATTCCCCGGACCCTGGCGTACTCGGGATTGCATCCGAGAATTGCCTCAAATTAACCTTTCAGTGGCCAACTTCTTGCGAAGAACTCGAATTTCGGCTCGGCAGCTTTTCAAAAATATCCGTGCGCTCAACACTCACGGTCGAGACACCAATTAACGCCCACAGGGCTGCCGTTCGTCCATTGAGAGTCTCAGGACGAACCGCTTGTCTTCCGGAACTTGAAAAAGTGACGAATCTACGGCTGGATCGTCAAAAGCCGGTGCGGCGTGCATCCGTGAGTCACGCCGCTTTGAAAGTCGAGGTCACTTGCTGATGCCCGCCATTCTCTTTGAGCTCTTCTTCGTGGTAAAGACAGAGCGCGCTCATAACCGGCAAGTCTTGGATCGAGAACAGCACGGCGTCTGTGCTCGCCGATGAATTCGCGTGCTCATGCAGCGCCCAAGGCGGAATGGCGAGGAGATCGCCTTTCCGCCATTCGAATTGTTGGCCGTCGACCACGGTAGACCCTGCGCCCTGTACGACATGGTAAACCGCGCTGCCGGTGTGCCGATGTGCCTTGGTGTGCTCGCCCGGCCGCAGCAGCTGGATCATGCAGGCCATGGTCGGCAGCACCGGCCCGCCGGTTTGCGGATGGCGGTATTCGAGCAGCACACCGTCGTGGGCGCTGCCTTCATTCTCGCGCAACGAGTCCAAAGCCTTCCACGCTTCCTCCCAGGTGTAAAGTAACAACGGCGAGGATTGCGGTTTCTCTTTGACCCAGGTCGGCGTGATATGCGCGTGGCCGTACATTTTTCCTGAAGAGTTGGGCGGACGGGAGGCCGGCACCTGCGGCGCAGAATAAAACTGGAAGAACATCGCTTCTAAGGACGCAATCAACGGAATATCCAGACCATCCATCCAAACGACGCGCTCCTTGGTCTCGTTGCCGTGGTCATGCCAGGCCCAACTCGGCGTCAGAATCAAATCTCCCGGCGCCATGTAAACCCGCTCGCCGTCCACCGCCGTATACGCGCCCGTGCCTTCGATGATAAAGCGAATCGCCGTCGGAGTGTGGCGGTGCGCCCGCGCGACCTCGCCCGGCAGGAGAATCTGCAGAGCGGCAATTAAATTGTTGGTCGTCGCCCACCGACCGCCGAGACCCGGATTGAACAGCTGCAGGGCGCGCCGCTCGTCCCCCACCGGCACGGCCCGGGCCGATTCCTCGATAATCGACTCGGTCACCGACCATGGCCATATATGCGGAATCATTTTGGGCTGGGGATGCGGCGTCATCTGACTCGCCAGCTCCCACAGGCCGTACATGTTGTTGGCGTGCATGCGCTCATGAAACGCCGCGCGAAATGCGTCTGCTTCAGATCTCGGCTCCGATTTAGCCATGGGAACCTCCTACGTGGCACGGCCGGCGCGGCGAATGGATCAAATTTAAAGCCGCCGGCTTTTTAGCTACTTTTAACGTATCCGACGCTCTATTCCGATGTCAAATCACGGCTCAGCTCATCGCCGTCTTTCTCCCCGTCGCCGCGGAGTTGCCGTCTGACCGGTTCCATGTTGTTATTGACCGATGGCATCAAGGGAATTACGTTTAGTTTAACCTTCTGTGCAGGTATCCCAGTGCAATGCCCGGATAGCAGCCCAACAAAAAAGAACCTATCTTCATGTTTCCCTATCGCGACGAGAATGAAACCCAACGCGCGGCGATCATCACCGGGGCGATCATCGTCCTGAATGTATTGGTCTGGATCTTCGTCCAAGGCGCCGGCTCCATGGTGCCGCTGGCGCGCTCGGTGTGCGAGCTCGGTCTCATTCCCGGCGAGTTGACTCTATCTTTACCGCCTGGAACGCGATTCCCGATGGGCGACCGGCTGCTTTGTTTGACCGATTCCGGCCGTCAGGTGTCGCATATATTCACCTCCATGTTCCTGCACGGATCTTGGATGCACCTGTTGGGCAACATGTGGTTTCTATGGCTCTTCGGCAACAACGTCGAAGATTCCATGGGAAGGCTGCGCTTTATCGTTTTCTATCTCGCCTGCGGGCTGGCGGCGGCCGCCGGTCAAATCGTGACCAGCCCTGACTCGGTAGTGCCCATGGTGGGCGCTTCCGGAGCCATTAGCGGCGTGATGGGCGCCTATTTGATTCTATTTCCGCGGGTGCGCGTTTACACACTCGTGTTTCTGGGCTTCTTTTTCACGTCGATCGCCATCCCCGCATGGGTGATGCTCGGTTACTGGTTTTTTATTCAACTTGCGAGCGGTGTCTTGACTGCCGGCAACGACGTCGGCGGAGTCGCTTTCTGGGCCCATGTCGGCGGTTTCCTCGCCGGCGTCGCGCTGATCAAACTGTTCATTCGCGATGACTATCTAGAGGCCCATAGAAGCGGCAATTGGCGGCCCCGCCGCGTCATGTTCAACTAACTCACCCGTCGTATAACCGCGAACGCTCCTCCAGCTGCGCCCGAACTTCGATTGTGTATCGGGGCGGACATGCTATATTGAGCGCGCTTATGCTCTATAGAATCATATTGCCGAGAATCCATCGCCGGCCAGGTAGAATGATTCTCGTCTTGACCGCCGCGGGGGCTTCCGACTCTGCGCCGCGGCGCTCGTGCCTGGAGAGAATTTCTTAGCCGCCGGGACAAACTTCAGTCCCCGGCAGCAGCCGCCACCTCTTCAAACCCGCGGATCTTCCGCTGCGCCCCCGTTCTTGACGCAGATCCCCGTGTCCATGAGAGTGCGATCGAGGAGAGTTAAAGATGTTTGACGCGTTCGAATATGCCATGGGTATTTACGCCGTGAGCATCGGCGTAACCTTCGTGGTCTGGCTGGTCATCGTCCTCATCCGCTGGTTCTCGCGCGATAAACCGCTCGCCGTTGCCAAAAAATCAGCACTCTAGTCCATTCGCCACAGGAGAAAATCGATCGTGTTGACCCAAGCCGCGCATATCTTTGAAGGGCTTTCCACTTTTGGCCAGATGGATTTTCAGACCATGGCGATTCGCATCGTTCTGATGCTCACCGGCTTTTTGCTGATCTACCTCAGTGCGAAAAACATTCTCGATCCCATGGTGCTTATGCCCATGGGACTCGCGATGGTTTTGGTCAACGGCGCGACGCTCACCATCGAAGGTAAACTCGCCAATCTGTTCGTTGACCCGATGCTGATGGAACCGGAAAAAGTCGTTCAGAACATGCAAATTCTCTTCCTTCAGCCGATTTACAGCCTGATGTTTTCCAATGGCCTGATCGCCTGCCTGGTATTCATGGGCATCGGCGCGATCACGCCGCTCGACTACTTGATCGCCGAGCCCTTAACCAGTCTCTTGATCGCCATCGGCGCCGAGCTGGGATCGATTCTGACCTTTCCCCTCGCCGTGGGGCTTGGCTTCACCTACAAAGAAGCCGCCTCCATCGCCATCGTCGGCGGCGCCGACGGACCGATGGTATTGTTTACTTCGCTCGAGCTCGCCAAAAATCTTTTCGTGCCGATCTCCGTGGTTGCTTATGTTTACCTGAGTATCACCTACGCCCTCTATCCATATCTCATCAAGCTGATGGTGCCGAAAAAGCTCCAGGGCGTGGTCATGGATCTGCACGCGCTCCCGAAGGTATCGTCGCGCCAGAAGTTGATCTTTTCGGTACTGGCTGCCGCGGTGCTGTCGATTTTATTCCCAGTTGCAGCGCCCCTGTTTGCTTCCTTTTTTATCGGTGTCATGGTCCGCGAAGCCGACCTGCCGCGTTACCAGCGTTTTTTGGATGAAGTGCTGCTGACGGGGTCGACATTTTTTCTCGGATTCGTGCTCGGCGCACTGTTCAGCTTTTACGTCATCACCGATTCGAGCGTGCTGTTGATCATGCTTCTCGGTTTGATCGCGATAATTTTGTCCGGCGTGGGCGGTATCGTGGCCGGGTTAATTGCCTACAAAGTTTCCGGTGGCAAGATCAATCCGCTGATCGGCATCGCCGGAGTCTCGTGCGTGCCGACTACTGCCAAGGTCGCGCAGAAATGCGCCATGGCGGCAAACAAGCACGCGATCATCCTGCCCTTTGCCATGGGACCCAACGTCGCGGGGGTCATCACCACAGCCATCATCGCCGGTATCTACGTTGGCTTGTTACGCTAGGTTTTTTAAACCGCCCCCTATCACCTTTATTACGCACTCGGACAGGCCTTTCGTCTTAGCGTAAAAAATTCAGAGTCCGTCTGGCTTCGTGTTTCCGCTGCTGTTAAACTTCGATTGAGCCGCAGGTTTGTTTCTCGTTGGATGAAGTCTAGGTAATTGAGAAGTCTCGCGCCAACCGGAACCTGACCCCGTCGCGGCGCAATTAGTAACGTGCCCAGCCGCTGGAGGAAATATGTCGATCGTCAGACTCATTTACGTCACCGTAAAGCCGGACCAGGTGCAAAAAGCCATCGAGCTTTGGAAAAACCACTGCGCCCCTCTCATGATCAAGCAGCCCGGCTGCCTATCGGAGAAACTTTTAGAATGCGTCGACGCACCCGGGGAATTTATTTCCTATTCCGAATGGGACAGCCAGGCAAATATCGATCGTTATCGCAAAAGCCCGGCGCACGCAGAAATTCAACAACACGGACGCGGCTTGCAGGGCGGACAGGCAACCGTGAAGCGGTATGAAATAAAATAGACCGCGACGCACGGCAGAAATGTTAAACCGCGTCGCGGTTCGGGAGCCGATCCCGTCCCGCATCGACACACGCCATAAACTTCGGCGAGAGCCGGCGCAATCGTGCGTCGGTCATGCGCCCGCTGCGCGTCATCTAATGGTATGCCACCTCCCAGGGCTGAAGCTCCATCTTTCCAGGCAAAGATACGCAACGCCCGATGGCTAGCGGATTACACCTCAAAGAAACGGCATTGTTCTCTCATACATGATCGACGTCCCCGCCGTCTTCAGGGTCGGTGTCCAGGAACAATTCTTCAATCGGCAAGGCTTTGCGGGTTAATCCCTGCCGGTGGCAGTAACCGATAATCGTTTGAAGATTTTTCCGATTGGCTTCGCCGAGGCCGTAGGCCCATGGATCGGGGCCCAGAAGCTTACGCTCTTCCTCGTATTCGGTTCTGACCCACGCCAGCGGTGTGATACGCGGATTGGCCAGCCGTTTGTAAGCGATGTTCTTCGCCTTCTCGAACGCCTTGACCAGGCTGACCGGCGCCCAGGGATATTTCTCGACGATCTCCTGCTTGATCACGGTGACATGCATGATCGGAAAGATACCTGTCTGCTGGAAATACTCGCGCTCGACGGCTTTGTAATCTGGGAACAAGCGCGCCACCCGCTTATCGCCATCGACCAGCGGCTGTGGAATATACGGATTGATCATCGCCGGGATTTCGCCTTCGGCGAGCATGGCATCCATCGACTCGCCAGCGGCGATCATTTCAATTTTAAGCCCAGGCGGAGGGTCGAAGGGCACATCTTCGCTACGGTCGACGACCCAGGTAATCGACTCATGCGGTACGCCGTAGTGCTGCTCGAAGATGCCGCGCAGCCAGATGTTGCCCGCCGGTTGGAAATTCGTGCCGCCGACCCGTTTGCCGATCAGGTCCTTGGGTGTTTTGACTCCCGAGTTAACATTGACGAAGGCAAAGCCGTGGCGAAATCGCCGGTGGAGAAATACCGGAATCGCCGCCAACGGTTCGCCGTGGTCGCGCGACATCAAATAGGCGCCGACGTTGAATTCGCAGACGTCGAACTCCTGATTGCGCGCCATGCGCCAGTGGCGCTCGCGCGGGCCATGACCGGTGAGAATTACGAGCTCGAGGCCATCGGCCTCGACCGCGCCTTCCTTCAGCGCGCGAATAATCTCATAGTCGCCGACCGCGACCGAAAGTCTAATCTTGGTTGCCATCGGGCGCTCTCCTTCCATCGGCCGCAAAGAGCAAAACGCATAGCGCAAAGCGACCTGACTCCACTCCCCACCCTATGTCCCCCGCTCCTTGCCCTTTGCGAACCTTCTACTTCCCATACAGCTTCTGAATAGATCAGATTCACCATCGCCCGCGTGGTGTCGAAGACGTATTCGACGACAAAGGGCGGCGCGTGCAGGTGTGTCTGCTCCGGCGCTTCGCAATGGGTTGGATGAATGAAAACCACCGCGGCGCGCCGGTTGAGCTCGTCGAAAACCGGATCGAACAGCGGATCGCCGAGATATCGGTCCATCACGCTGGAGAAGAGTCCGACGCCGTCGAGCCGCAATACATCGAGCGCATAGGAAATCTCCTCCAACGCGCCGTCGACATCGGGCAGCGGCAGCAAAGCGAAGGCGCCGAAACGCGGCGCATGGTCGCGCGTCCTTTGCGCTTGAAACTCGTTGCAATTGCGCGCCACGGCGCCCAACCGCTTGAGGTTTTTCAAGACGACGCGCGGCGTGAGCGAGGTGATCGCGGTTTGGATATGCCAGCGGTCCATCGACTGCAGTTGCATTTCGGTGTCCGGCGGCTTGATCGGCATCGATTCATCGGCATAGCGCGGCGGCACCACGTGGTGGTGCACGTCGATGCGCCAATTGCCGGGTTTTATCTGACTCATTGCCTCGGTTGCTCTAACGTCCGTCGGTAACACTCAATCGAGTCGGCTCTACCGGTGCAGCCAAACCTAGTTGATCGACAGCGGACCTGTCAACATAAACCGACATGCCCTCCAATCATTGATGCGTGTCAAGCTAACCTAACGGTGTAAAGCGCCGGCACAAAGAGGGCACCGAATGCGACAGGGCCGGCGCCAAATGCAGGCCGATGAGCCGGTTCGCGGCGGGGGCGAGGTCGGTGGATAATACCGGCAAGACGAACAATAAAGTTGGCGCTGTCCATCGCCGGATCACAATGCCGGAATCGGTACCCAGACTTTACTCCTCCCCTACTGTGAAATCAGCTTTTGCCTTCGGCCTTCAGCTGCCGGGTGATTCTCTCGGTCAAGTCTTTTTTCGACACCTTGCCGAACGGCGACAACGGAAACTCGTCGACGATTTCCATGCGCTCCGGCAGTTTATGTTTCGCGATCTCTTCGTTCATCAGGAACGCGATCAGATCCGGCAAATTTAGCGACCGGCCGCCGCGCAAGATAACATAGGCGCACATACGCTCGCCGAGGATCGGATCGGGCATCGGCACGCAGGCGACATTGTGCACCGCCGGGTGGGTCAGAATTAAGTTTTCGATCTCCTCGGCGCTGATTTTTTCTCCGCCGCGGTTGATCAAGTCTTTTTTACGCCCCTCCACCATGTAATTTCCCGAAGGGTGGCACCGCATCAAGTCGCCGGAGCGATAGAAACCGTCCGAGGTAAAGGCGCGCGCGTTGTATTCCGGCACTCCGTAGTAGCCGCGCAGGGTGTACGGGCCGCGCGCGAGAAACTCCCCCACTTCGCCCGGTGCGACCTCGTTATCGTCGTCATCCACCAGTCGCACTTCATCGTCCTGACTGAGCGGCCGGCCGACAGTTTCCATCCGCACGTCTTCGGGGTCGTCGAAGCGGACGAACATGAGCATGCCCTCGGCCATGCCGAAGTTCTCCTGTACGGTGACGCTCGGAATTAATTCTTTGGTGCGGCGCCGCACCTCGGGCTGAAGCCGTTGGCCGCCGCTCTGGATCACCCGCAGTGAGGACAGATCGAATTTTCCGATGGACGGATCGTTGATCAGGCGAATCAGCAGCGCCGGCACCACCGCGATATGGGTAACTCGGTGCCGACCGATCAGCGCGAAGATATCCTCGCTGCGCGTCGAATTCGACAGCACCATCTTGGCGCCATGAAGGAGATAACCCTGCAAACCCGGACACGCGAGCGGCAGGTTGTGCGCTATCGGTAGGACGTCGAGAAAAACCTCTTCCGGACCCACGCCGGTCACCGCTGAGGCGATTTTCGAATTGTAAAGATAGTCATTATGTGTGCGCGGGATCAGCTTGGGAATGCCGGTGGTGCCGCCGGACAATTGAAAAACCGCCGGATCTTCGGGATCGATAACGATTTGATTCAAGTCGCTCGTCGGACGCCGACTCGGTCGCTCGATCAACTCGCTGAGCGAAAAAACATTTTCCGGGGTTTCGCCCAGGATGATCCCGAAACGCACCGATTTGTTTCTTTGGCGAATTCTTCGGACGAGATCGCGATAGTCGACATCTTTTGCTTTGTCCGGTGTAGCACACGCCACCGCCCCGGACAGCTCGGCAAACTGGCTCATTTCCCGGTACCGATGGCTGGGCAGCGCCATAATCGGAATGCAGCCGATTTTTTGCAGCGCGAAATACAGATAGACGAATTCGACGGCGCTGGGCAACTGGACAACCACGCGGTCGAGCGGTTTGAATCCTTCGTCGAGTAGATTCAGCGCCAGTCGGGTGGCGCGTTCGTTGAGTTCAGCGTAAGAGACCAGCCGTTGACCGTCGATCACGGCGATCCGACCGGCGTAACGAATGAACGCTTCATCGAAGACATCGCGCAGCGAACGATCTTCCCAGTAGCCCTTGGCTCGGTAGCGCGCCGCGAACTCAGGAGGAAAGCGCACCACGCCGTCTAGCATCTAGGGCCTCGCTTCGCGCGGCTTGTTCAACCCGTCCAAACCGTTTAACCGCTTCGCTCCGTTCAAGTCCCCACCTCTTTCCTCCCCCGCGGACGCGGGGGAGGATGAAGGAGGGGGTTTGAACAGCTTGAACGTTTTGAACCTTTTGAACGTGCTCATGCCATTATGTCGTGCTCGAAAATCCGCCGTCAACGATGATGATCTCGCCGGTGACGAAGCGGTTGTGCAAGATCAGGCTCAGCATGCTGTCGGCGACGTCGTCTTCCGTACAACAGCGCTTGAGCGGCGTATATTTCGCTCGCCGGGCCATCAGACCGTCGTAATTCTCCGCCAGCGTCCGTTTCATCCACCCGCCTTCGATCCATCCCGGCGCCACCGCGTTAACGCGGATCTGCGGGCCGAGCGCGTTGGCCAGCGTTTTGGTTAGATTGGCGACCGCCGCTTTGCTCGCGGCGTAGGGCAGAGGCTGCGCGCTCGGCCGCAAGCCGGCGATGCTGCAAGTGTTGACGATGCAGCCGTTGGGCGACTTTTTCAGCAACGGCGCCGCGGCGCGAGTCACGAGAAACAGACCGAGGACGTTGACCGAAAAGACCCGATTCCAGGCCTCGACGGTCATTTCCCCGAAGTTTTTGGGCTCGATAGCGACGGTGGTGCCAGCATTGTTGATCAGCACGTCGAGCCGGCCGAACTCTTTTTCCGTCGCCGCGAGCATCGCGCGCACACCGGCCTCGTCACTCACGTCACAACGGTAAAGCAGCGTTTTGGCGCCCACTGCCTCGGCTTCGCGCGCGGTGAATCTCGCCGCCTGCTTCGCTGCGACTGTAGTTGACGACTACATCGTAGCCGTTTTTCGCCAGCGCGGTGGCCGCGCTGCGGCCGATGCCTGTGGCGGCGCCGGTGACGAGAGCTGCCGGTCTTTCAGGATTCATTGTTGCACCTTTAGATCGCAATGTTGGCGCTTACGGCAGGTTGAGGAGCCGCGCCGCGTTGCCGCGCTCGATCTTGGTTCGGTCGCTCGCCGAGAGGCCGACCTTGTCGAGTTGGGGAATGGTGTAACCGAGGCCGATCTCCGGCGGCGAGATCGGATAATCGCCGCCGAGCACGATGCGATCGGCGCTCATGCAGTCGAGCGCGCAGCGGATCGCCGAAGCGTCCGCGGTGTGCGTGTCGACATAGAAAGCTTGGCAGTATTCCAGTACGCGCCTCTTCAAGTAATCCGGCATGGGTTTGTTTTCCTGCTCGTAGACGCGCCGCTCGAAGAAAAATTGCTGGTCAAAACGGCCCATGGTGAACGGCAGGAATCCGCCCAGCTGGCAAAAGACGAACTTGACGCCCCACCAGCGGTCGAAAACATTCGCCGTGATCATTTTAATTAGGCAGAGCATGTCGTCGAGCAAGAAGCCCACGCCGCTGTTGAGATAACGATTTTTGAGACCGAGGGCTTGCTGCCATACTTGCGGCACCTGACCCGGATGCACCCACAACGGCATGTTCCAGCGCTTGGCGCGCTCGAAAATCGGCTCGTACACGGGATCGTCGAGCGCGCGGCCGTCGAGGTTGGTCGAGAGCGAGATGCCGAACAGGCCGAGTTTCTCCACCGCGCGGTCTAGCTCCCGCAACCCGGCCTCGCCGCCGAACGGGTCCACCGCCGCCGCCGGCACGAAACGGCCGGGAGCGATGCGCGCCGCCTCGACGATGTAGTCGTTGACCATTTTCACGACTTGGTCGAGAGGCAGCTTGCGCGCCCGCGCCGCCGGCACCAGCAGATTGCCGTAGTTGATCACTTCTTTTTCAACGCCGAAGCGATCCATCAAAGCTAGATGTTTCTCTAGCGAGGCAAAGCCTTCGTCCGCGTAGAGCGTTCGGCCGAGATAGCTGCCGGCGGCGAATTCCCGCAGCGCTTCCAGGATCGTCGGCGGCACACAATGGGCGTGGCAATCGATCAAGTTCATTATCGCTCCTCAATAACTCAGATTGCGCAGCGAGAAAAGCTAACACCGCGCCGTCGGATCTGTCAATCAATCCCGCGGTAATCGCTTCAATCGAACAGTAGCCTGACCCTTTTCTTGCTTTTGGTCCGACGTAGCAGGAATTTCTCGCAATTGGCCAATGTGAGACAAAAACCATGACCAAAATCTTGGCTAGCAGTGAGAAAACAGCAAGATTAAAGACCTCACCCTCAGATTTCTTTTTGTGGTCAGAGAATTTTTTCAAGGTCGGCTTGCAATATCGGCAGGTCTTTGGTGACCGTGCTCCAAACAACATCCGAATCAACGTCGAAATACGCGTGGATCAAACGATTACGCATTCCACTGATATCTTGCCAGGGAATGGCGCCGTATTGGGTTCGGATTTCGGCCGATACCTTGCCGGCCGCTTCACCGATTATCTCCAGCTCTTTGACCAGGGATAAAACCAGCTTGCGATCCGTGTCCAGGTCCGAACGCTGCTTGCCTTGAACGAACTCCAATGCCTCATTAGTCGCGTCCAACATATGTTGGAGCCGTATGCGGTCATGCCTCTGCATACTGGACGGTTGCCGTGGACAAGACTTCCTCTCGGAAATAGCGGCTTAGCTCCTTGGGAGTGCGCAAGTCGACCTTGCGACCTCCCAGAATGACTGACAGCTCCCGTTCCATACGCGCCAAATCGAGCAAACTCGGCGCAGCGCCAGCCCGGAACTCGACCAGGAGATCGATATCGCTATCTGGCCGAAAGTCATCTCTCAATGCCGAGCCGAACAACGAAAGCTTTCGAATCCCGTTGCGCTTGCAGAACTCGGCGACCTTATCGGCCGGAAAATCGATGTTCTTCGTCTTGCTCATTTTCGAACCTTCAAACTGTCGCTGACTATTGCGGCTTGCTCCTGATGATCCTTATACCATCATTTTGCCCGCCTGCCGAGGGTGACAAAAGCGACGGCTTTAATCGAAAAGTAGCCCCTTATCTTGCTTGGTCCGACGTAGCAGGAATTTCTCGCAATTGGCCAATGTGAGACGAAAACCATGACCCAAATCATGGCTAGCAGTGAGAAAACAGCCTGGTGCTCGATCATTTCTTCAACCCCAACCCGGGCCTGTACGGCGTGCCGCCGAAGAAATAAGCCGAATAGAAGCTTACGCTAATTTTCTTTTGGGTATTTTCCAGCGGTCCAGTAATTCACTGACACGCGCGACGCTTCCGCCCGGTTCGGCATGAACGATAAGCGCTTCGTCGGACAAAGCCGCCACCAGTTCGTTCCGCTGGTGTGATGACTCCGTCGTCGGACGCCGCGGGTGCTTTGCGAACGACGAGAGCAGAACCATTCGCTTAGTTTCCAGGGCCGCACTCCAGTCAGCGGGTAGCCGAATTTTCTCTGGGCTTCGCGCCAAACAAACGACGATCGGCTGCTTTCCTCGCAGCAGAATTCGCAGGCATTCCTTCTCGACAGGCGAGTGAAACCCACCGACGACGGTCATGCCCTGATCACGGAGACTTCGGGCGGCGTCATAAGCGCCAAGGATCGCGTCACCAGGGCAGCGAACGGAGCAAAACAGTCCTATTTTATGTTGGGAAAGTAGTTCAAGCGGACCGAAAACGTACAGCGTGCTCGGCGCGTGTATTGCCAACCGCTCTTGCAAAGGAGCGGGATAAGCAGCATCCGTCGACTTGAGAATGGTAGGATTCATGCACGAGCATTTTAAGCGAGAATGGAAGCTGCCTAATGTGGGCCGATTAAGTCCACCCTCGACTGCGGCTTTTCTGCCAAACGCAGGTCCGCAGTGACCGGCAGTTCAAACAAATCGCTGCGCAGAAACCGGGTCGAGAAGAACAATACCTCGAGATTTTCGATCTCCCCGGTCTTTGGGTTGAGCCTAGCGATGACCTCGTCTCCCAGTTCTTCGGATTCCTGTTCGGGATAGGGGGGCGTTTTGTTTATGTAGAGAATGTCTCCTTGGCGGTCGTAATTAAATGTTAGCTTCGCTTCCATAGGGAAACTAACTACGGATTGGCGGCCAGATCACGCACATGAGCAATTTCTTTTGGCTTGCTGGGACGAACCTGCGTCGCTGTGAGGGTTACGATGGCAATAGTTTCACCGTCCAAGGTCGTGAACTCGACCTCGTAACCTTTGCCTTTTTCATGGACCAGTACGACGGTGCCGATATCGCCTTGTGCCAGTCCCTGTTCCGGCAAATCACATGTAAGAATCACGTCTTCGAGTTCCTGAATCATGAACGCCTCCTTCTCAGAGGATGAGCCGTGACGAACCTCGGTACGTCTCCATCCCTATTAATACACCGGTTTTGCCAGAGTCGAGAACAGGATGTCAAATTGTCGATGACAGAATTACCGTGCGGACGGTTACAGATTACGAAATCTATTCGAGTCGGACCAAGCCATGCCCTTGCTTCGTCAACAGTTTCATCCCAGAGAAAGGTGTTTTGATGCCTTAGAGCCTCATTTGCAGCGGCAAATTTAAGTCCGTAAGCTTCCGGTGACTCGTGCAGTGCATAACTGCCATTCTTCTCTATCACATCGCGATGTGCGGCTTTTGCACCAAGCTGATTCTTGACGCTCTCGACGAATGCCAGGCTTCCAACCGCAATCGCTTCCGTCCAGCATTCTTCGCGGGCCGCCAAGCCGTTCCCCAGACCTTGCTCGGCCCACTGGCGCTGTGTTGATTGAAAATCTCGGCGATCCGCAAACCCGCTCAACTCGCTCAAACTCTGTAAATCGATTATGCCGTAACGCTTGGGCGGTTTTTGGATCTCAGAATAACCGCTCTCCTTCCACTGTCCTGGATGATTCATCACCCCGGCACGAACCATGTTGAGATCGATATAGATCAGACAGCGATGCAGGTGTTCATCGGATTCAATCGCGGTGGCGTGGTAGCGATCCTCCCAGAACGCGCCCCGCTTACCTTTGCGCTGGTTATATTCCTGGGCAGTGCGGCCGGCGATGAGCTGCATGCTTTCTGCGATGACGTTCGCGCCGGTGTCTTTGACCAAAAGATGGATGTGGTTGGAGGTAACCATATAATCAAGAACGGAAAGGCCGTAACGCTTCTTGGCTTCGTGCAGCCAATGCAAATAGCGCCGTCGATCGCGCGCAAACTTGAGTAGAAATTTGCTTTGATGGCATCGGTGAGTGATGTGCCAGATGTGGCCAGGCAGGAAATAACGATTCGCTCGCGGCATCACTATTTCTTAGAGGTGGCCTTTCGACATCAAAAAGCCGCCTCTAAGCCTTTAAAAGATGCCTTGTATGCTACCTTCCGTTGGGAAATCAACCATTTCTCTTGGTCCGATTGCCGTACTAAACTAAAAAGGGCGGCCGCTCATCACGGCCGCCCTTTTTAGTTGTTTTCGGCAGCGAGGCTTTTAATAAGACACAGTCTTTACCACTTGCCGGCCACGGGAAGATCACCTGGCTGCCCAAAGCCTGTGATGTATTTATCAACATCGGCGCCATCCCATTGGCCGTTGCCGTTGAAGTCCAAGAACCATTCTCCGGTGGCAGCTCTTAGCACGCCGATCTTCGCCGTGCCGTTGCCGTTCCAGTCCCCCACGATCGGCAGATCACCGGGTGAGCCGAACGGACCATAGCACCGGTCGATCGTACAACTATCGGCCTTTCCGTTGCCGTTGGCGTCCAGCATCCACATACCGGTCTGCGGGGTGAATACACCGATCTGCGCAATCCCCGCGCCATTCCAGTCGCCCACAACGGGAACATCGCCCGCTTGGCCAAAGGGGCCCAAACAGCGATCCCGGTGGCAACCATCCCATTTGTCGTTACCATTACGATCGAAGTACCAGTAACCCGCTGTTGTCGTGGTGGTCGTCCTATGTTTTCTCTTCCCCTTGGTCTTGGTGGAGGCGACCAGTGTGTAAACCCCGGGAGAAGTTTTCGGCGCGCCGTCCCAACTGCCGACTAACGGGGTTTCACGGTTACTCATGTTGTTATTCAAAGCAAAGTTAAAGCAAGTCTCTTGCGAGCATCCTTGCCCAGTCAAATCTCCGTTGGTGTCGAGCTCCCAACTCTTCTGCGTCGTGTCATAGAGGCCGGGGCTGAGTTGACCCGTACCATTCCAATCCCCAACGAGGGGCAGGTCAGTGTCGGCGCCGAATGGTCCGCCGCAAACATCGGTTGTGCACCCCTGCCACAGACCGGTGGGGTTCGTGATCAGATACCAAGCTCCCGTAGCCGGGCGATAGATGCCAACGTTGGCGACGAGTTTTTTGGTGAAACTCGCCGAGCACGACTTGTTGCCGTTAAGCGTCACCGAACCGTCGAGACAATCCGCATCGCCGCTCCAACCCGAAAAATCGGTATCAGTGGCGGGTGTTGCTGTAAGAGCGACGACCGTTCCTTCGGTGAACTCGGCCACGCACTTCGTACCGCAATCGATTCCTGAAGCATGGCTTGTGATCTGGCCGGTGCCGGTTCCCGTGCGCACGACAGTCAAAGAATAAGTGATTAGTTTGAATGACGCCGTGCAGGTTTTATTGGCACTCATCGTCACCGACCCATCCACGCAATCGCTATCCCCAGACCAGCCGACGAAGGTGGATCCGGAAGCCGGTGTCGCCTGCAGAGTAACCGCAACTCCGGTCTGAAATGTCACCGAGCACGCGCTACCACAGTCGATCCCCGCTGGCGAGCTGACGATTTTACCGTTGCCGCTGCCGGCGCTGGTGACGACGCTCACTGAATTTGTCGTTAACAAGTAGCCGGTAGAATTGGCAGTGAAAGTTGCGGCGCACGACTTGTTGGCGTTCATCGTGAGCGAACCGTCCAGGCAGTCGCTGTCACCGCTCCAGCCCGCAAATGAATAATCCCTTGCCGGCACCGCCTGTAAGCTGACCGTCGTGCCGCTCGAGAAATTCGCCACGCATTCCGTGCCGCAACTTATTCCCGACGGGCTGCTGCTCACCGTGCCGCCGACCTGCGATACGAGAGTCACGCTGTAGGTCGTCACCGGAGGCGGCGGAGTGGTGGCGCAGACCTCGGAGGTGTAAGCCGAGGTACCGGTGTCGTTAAAGGCATCTACGCGATAGCAATACGTGGTGCTATCGGCAAGGCCGGCGTCACTGTACGAGATCGAATTAACCGGGGCACTGGCAATCGCGATAAAAGCCCCGTTGACACCGATCTTACGCTCAATGTTGAATCCGGTTTCGTCATTTGAATTATCCGCCCACGATAATTGCGTCACAGCGGCATTTGCTTGGTCCTCGGGAATCGCCAGCGCGACCAGCGATGACAGCATGATGAGCGAAAAAACGAGAAGAGCTTTAGAAAAATTGTAACGCACGGTGTCCTCCCAGCTGGGTCTGCGCAATCCGAAATTGCACGAGCTGAGTGGAGCACTGTGCGTCCTTTCGGCGGCTCTGCTACCATGTCCTGTCCTTGGGCGACAGGAGTTAGGTCAGAAGCTTTGCGTCCCAACCTTTCGGTTGGTTTGCCTTTATCGTAGACCTATTAAAAAACCTTTTATAAACTCATAAACTTACCTAAGTATTATTAACGCAGGATGCGTGCCACGCGATTGAGCAGAAGAATCATCAATAGATTCACGTCAAAAGCCCATTTTCCAAGATTAAGCGACTGATTTGCCTAGGCTCGATTACACTCAATGCGCACCGACCCATTATATCCGCCGCTGCAAAAGGAGTTTTGCCGCGACCGGTACGCGGTTTTACTGGGTTCCATTCCCTCGAATATCGTCGCGGTGGGTGTTCGGCTGACAATCGGAAATAATAGATTCCTTCGGTCCGACCCAGCATTCAGCGCCAAGAAGCTTCCCCAGGGCAGCAAGATCGCGCTTGAAGCAACGGGATCATGGTGGTGGTTTGTGGATCTCGCCCAGAAGAGCGGTCATGAAGTCATCATGTCCCATCCCAAGCAGACCAAGGCCATTGCATCGGCGCGATTGAAGTCGGACAAAGTGGACGCTTTGATGTTAGCGAAGTTGTTGAAGTCGGATTTGCTTCCCACCGTGTGGATTCCACCGGCCAAACAGCGCTACATTCGAGAGCTTCTCACCCACCGTGCTCCTCTAGTGCGCCAGCGCACTGCGGTGATTAACGAAGTTCACGCGCTTTACTCCAAAAGGAATATGGATCCCGGAATGACTTTTCACCGAGTCCGTCCGCCGGCCTTTAAGATCGAAGATCTCAGTGGATACGGGCCGCGAATCGTCGAGGAGGACGCAGAGCTTTTGGCGTTTTTCAACCGTCAGCTCCGGGGATTGGATAGCGAGTTAAAAAAGATTGCCGAAGAGGAGGAGGAATCCAAACGGCTGATGACGATCCCGGGCGTGGGCCCGCTGAGTGCCGTCGCCGCGAACTGCTGGATTGGCACCATCGACAGATTTTCCAAGGCCAAGAAGCTTTCGAGCTATTTCGGATTGGCACCGAGGGTACGACAGAGCGCAGACCGGGAAAGACATGGGCACATCACCAAAGAGGGCAACCGCATGGTGCGATCGCTTATGATCCAGGCGGCTCTCTGGCATGTCCGCATCGGCAAGGGCGACGCTCGCAAACATTATCTGGGAGTGCTTAACAGAAGAGGCAAACATATTGCCCGGGTGGCCGCGGCAAACAAACTTCTAGGGATCGTCTTTCACATGATGAAAGATCGGATCGACTATCAAGAGTTTTTAAAGCGCGGTGGCAACGCGCAGTGAGCCCGCAAAGGGGACTGGTCCACAACGGACCGATAGCCTGATTGGGCAGCTGCGCCTCTCCTGTATGAGGAGACCCGCCGGATCAGAGATCATGCGCTGGAAAAAGCGCGAAGAGATGATTGGGTTGCCACCCACAAGTTGATCCACTACGCCAGCGGTGAGGCCAGAACCAGGGGATTGCCGAGTTCACTTCGGACGGAGATCGTGCGTTAAAAGGAAACTATGAAGACCGTTTTATCGAGTGACCAACCACTAAGATAAGGATCTCTGGGTGCTTGACAGGGCCGTCCCGTTTAGAGATGTCCCCTTTTCTCCTCGCAAGATTAAAGACTTGCCCCGATTACATAGCTCTATACCGAGTTGTTGTGAACGAGCGTAGCGAGTGACCGCGATGCTCACTCACTGATAAGTCAAAACTCAGGCCTGACCCTGTGACTCGCTCTTCTTCTCAAAGTCTGACTCTCGTCCCGGACTCAGTGTTTCCTTCCTTTTTTCGGTGCCTTCCATCAAATTGGCATCCCCATGCCCAATAACCTACTCGGCCGCTGCCGGCTCCGCCGCTGGTTCTTGGATCTCCGGGACTTCGAAGATGACGGGAATCCCGGACCTAAATGCTTTTCCAACAGCAATGGCCTGCCTAAATCGCAGAGCTGGAAGTGCAGCGACCATTTCCGCACCCATGTAGTTCAAGAGAAAATCAGAGCTTGTCTTATCGAACTGCTGAAATGCCACAATGGTATTACACTGAGTAAGAACAGTCTTCGAAACGTTTGCGGTCCTCTGTGCGACAACAATGAAACCGACGTTGTACTTGCGTCCTTGTAGGGCAATTTGACTGATGCTGTTTACCAACGACTGGGCCTTTCGCTCCTCGACTCCGATGAAGTTCCACTCCGGAATCACCGTGTGCGCTTCCTCTAGCACGACGCACACCTGTTTTCCGAAGTTCGCGTCCTGTCGAGCAATCTGAAAGAGCCCACGAAAGAACCATTTAGTGTATTCCAGTATGCCCGTGGTGTTTGAAACATCCGGGAGCTCGAATAGCGCAAGAGGCTTCTCCGACTGCATGAACTCCTTCACGGCTTGGTAAAAGCCATCTTTTAAAACCTCCGTCTTGCCTGCGATGAGTTGCTTGTTCTGCAGATTAGGGAACTTCTCAAGTTCCGTTGAAAGCGTGTCGATCGCAGCAAAGAGCTCGTCCTTCCGAGCAGTTGGAACGATATTCTCTGGCGCCAAATCCAGACACTTGCTGCGATATTCATTCGTGAAGTCGACGCAGATCACTTTGGTACCATCCGCGATAATCTTGCGAAGCAGATTGCGACAAAAGACAGACTTGCCAGATCCGGTGACTCCAAGAATCGCCGTGTGGTGTGTCACCGCTTGCCGTAGATTGAGCAACACAGGATAGTTTGTGCCGGGAATCGCGCCCACCTGCTCCTCTCCCGGGGTAGACACGAATGCGGGTGTTGGTGGCGCCAAGAACAGCGGAACATTTATTTCCGGGACCCAGCCAAATTTCTCGAAGACTAACCGGTCGGAATCCCAGATTCCTAGCTGGATAGCTTCCCCAACGATTAGTCCCGCCTCATTCTTCTGCTCCAACGTTTCGATCTCTGTAAGGCCTTGGACGATCTGGTACAAAACCTGATTTCCCGACACATGCGCTTCAACGAGATTCCCTTCTGAAACGGGAGTCCTACCCGCGTAGTCAAAACGCACCTTCATAATACTTGAGTGTTCAATGACAACACCGACAAAACGCCCAAGAAACTCCGGGGCGTTCTGCACATCGATTTTGTATACGACGTTTGTAGCGGTGATCATGCTATGGGGCTTGTCCCCAAGCGCCCGAAGTATTTGTTCTGTGGCGAGGATCTTGATCCACTGCTGCTCGTTGAGAAGGTAGTTGTCGACGATCATTCCTTTGAAAATCCGTCGACCATCGGCCATGGAATAGCGGAACTCGGCAAGATCAAAACGTCGAACGGGAATGTGCTCCGTATAGAGCTTCGCCAAGAAGGTGTTTCGTGATTGAACGCCGATTATTTCGCCAATGTCGAGGCCAGTTACGCGTCTCGATCGCCAGGCTGAAAGCACAAAACCTTTCGGGTCGACGAGCAGAATTACGGACGCGTAGCCCGCGAGGACGACGAACTGATAAGATTGACTGTCGACGTAGAAGAAGAGCGTTAGCAAAAACAGCCCAAAGAACAAAAACCGTCCGTTACCAAAAGACACAGAAAACCTCTTTAAAACCGATGACAGGCGGTTCTGCAGCACCATCGAAGATTTATGGGCATCCAGCAGCAGGAGCGCGGTTAGAGATGTGAGAAGCAGAAAAAGATTGTACCCGAAAAAGATCCAGTACCACAGTCCGAGATTCGAAAGCTGGGACTGTAGCGGCGCCATCAGAAGCAGGATAGCAATCGTAGAGGCAAGGACATCGGTCGGTGTGGTGAAAAAGTGCTCAAGAAAAAGCGTCACGAACGACAGCATCAGCAGTGCAGTCAGGAGAACTATGGATTGCTCTGACGAGGGGAAAACTCTACCAGTACTGACATAGAAGATGAGGAAGAGAAGGGCCGATGCGATGATGAACAGGATGATCCGCTGGGTCTTACTCACGTCGCGCCCCTTCTTTCAAGTCCCCTATAAGATCTTTATGACAGTGGAAATTGGGCGTTGTATTTTCCAAGAGTGGGTCATTAATTAATTGTTGACCGGTGAGTTCGTCGACGACGGCTTCCATAAGTTTCCCGGCGGCGGTGTGGGCGGTGGCGAGCTGCGTTTCCAACGCATCCACCAAGGCCATCAGTTCGTCTACTTTCGCCACAATTCGGCGTTGTTCAGCGAGGGGGGGTATTGGAATAGGATATTCGCTCAAGGAGCGCCCGGTAAGATGTTTAATCGTCGCACCCGTAAAATAGCTCGCGAGCACATCGTTCTGGCAGTCAACTTGTAGGTGTAGGGCCAAGAATTCTGTGAGAATCGCCGCACAGGGTCGAACACGATGGAGTGCTTTTTGAAAATACATCTCAGGAACCTGATCATTCCAAATGGCGCAACGTCCCGGCTCGCCGCCTTCGCAAATCAGGAGGTCGCCGTTGCTCAAGCGAAGGTCGTTTTTCTCCCGCTCCTCAACACGCATCTCTTTTACGTCATCCAGTTCGAACCGCATCCACTGAACATTAGTGTTTCGAAGGTAAGGCTTCAGCTCTCCTCGATTTTTCTCGGCGTCCAGCATCTTCCCTAGTCGTTGCTCACCGACACCGGCAAATCGTAACCATGACCACGAGTCGGGCACCGCGTACCGTTGTTCCTTTTCGGAGACCGCCCACCGCTCCAGATCGACGCCTGAGGCATCAAGCGTAATACCGGCCGGCTCATCATTGGGATCTTGCGGGACGAGTTTGCCTTGGACGGCGAGGGTGAGGATGGTTTTGCGGAGGTCGGCGGGGGCGATGTCGTAGGATTTGTGGAATATGAAATTGAGGTTGGCCGGGGTGGGCGCGTCGGCGAAGCGGGCCAGCGACGCGCGGGCGAGCGCGGCGTGCCGCGTCTCCCGTTCCTGCTGCTGCGCCTCCAGCCGGTCACACAACGCCATCAACTCATCCACCTTCGCCACGATCCGCTTCTGCTCGGCGAGGGGCGGGAGGGAATGAGGATAGATTGCTTCTTTCAATGTTTCCGTATTGACCGCTGCTTGATTGATCCACCGTGTGCAGATTTTCGCAAAATATCCGCTATTCCGAAGAAGCGTTAAAGTAAAAAACAACGAACCCCGGATAGATGCCTTCCTTGAGCCGAAGCCGAGTGATGTGATTGCTGAACGCGTAGTCATAATCACGATCCACCAGACTTGTCTTGCCGACCAGCTCCTGGCTGTTGGTGTTATTCAGAGAATATCACCTCGGCGGATCGACGATTATTGGGGATCGACCATTTTAGGATTAATACGCACGAGTAGATCAAGGTTCGGAGTTCCCAGCGTCGAAATATTGTCGCGTACGGAGATGAACATGTCCGTTCTCCATCTGGTGATTCCTTAACAGGCAAATCCAGGCGTGATCAACGAGCATATTGATACAATAGTTCGCGTCTCCCACTCCGAGGGAGTACCGTTATCGTTCGGATTCTTGCCCGACAGGCCGCCGGAGAATGCGAGGCGAAGCACCAACTCCCGCATCTTCGCCACCGCATCGGGCGCGTCGGCGAAGAGGTCGAATTTTTCGAAGAAGGTTTCCAGATTCATACGTTGAGTTCTTGATCGCGGGTCCATTCGAGGAGCTTTTTCTTGAGCAGTTGCTTGGAGGAATGCTCAAGCAAGAATACGTAATGGGACAAACTGAGGGTGAAGGGATTGACGGATTTCCGAGACGGTGTCGCGGAAATCGGAATGGGAACGAATTTCGCAGACGGTGTCTGCGAAATTGAGGGAAAGCGCTCTCGCCACGCTAGTCTCCTGGAACTGAAATCCATTGAATAAATCTCCCCTTGCCCCTCTTTGTCAAAGAGGGGTTTTCTGATGCCGTAGCCATAATCCCCCTTTGAAAAAGGGGGAAGAAAGGGGGATTTGAATGCGACTTGACCCGCGGCTATCGTTCTAGACTTTTTCGATGAACTTCGGGCTAGATAGAACTTTCGCATGTAGTCGAGATTTCGCTCCGAAAAGCCGCTTCCAAACTCTTCCGTCAACCGGGCCGACAACTCTTTCAGCAACTCCGTCCCATAAGCCGCCCGCTTTGCGCCTTTCTGTTCGTGCTCCACAATGCGCCGGCCGATCTCGAAATTGGTCATCACCTGAAAGGTATCCACGGCTGAAGCCACGCTTCGGCGAGCGGATTGATGAGTTCGCGGACCTCAGCGATGAGCGTAGCGAGACCGTCGAACTTGGCTATTACAGGCGCAGCTTTCTTGCCGGCCGACTTTCCTTTTCATCGCGTGAGAGCTTCCAGCAATTGCGCTTTCAAAGCGTTGCGAGTTTCCGCGATCTGGGCCAGCAACTTCTCGTATTCCGGCAGCAAATGATCCACGTCGCCCGGGCCGGTGTCGGGGTTGTGCGGGTTCTTGAGATCGAGGTTGTAGTTGCCCGCCTTGATCTGATCGATCGAGACGCGCCAGGCCTGCTCGTTCTCCACTCGCTTGTCCCACCACGCCCGCTCCGGCTCGAATTCTTCGATTCGGATGGGTTTCCCCTTGTTGTAGCTCTTGGCGCCGGGCGGATAAGGGTGCTCGTAGTACCAGATTTCGGTTGTCGGCTGGCCCTTGGTGAAAAACAGCAGGTTAGTGCGGATGCCGGTATAGGGATTGAACACTCCATTGGGCAGCCGCACGATGGTGTGAAGGTTGCAGTCGGTGAGCAGCGCTTCCTTGATCCGCGTCTTCACGCCCTCGCCGAAGAGCGTGCCGTCAGGCAGCACCAGACCGGCGCGGCCGCCGGGCTTGAGCAGCTTCATCAGCAGCACGAGAAAAAGATCGGCGGTCTCGCGCGTGCGGAACTCGGCGGGGAAGTTGGACTCGATGCCGTCCTCTTCCATGCCGCCGAACGGCGGGTTGGTGACGATGACATCGACGCGCTCCCTAGGCGACCAATCGCGCAGCGGCCGGGCCAGCGTGTTGTCGTGGCGGACGTTGGAAGGAACGTCGATGCCGTGCAAAAGCAGATTGGTCATGCACAGGATATGCGGCAGATGTTTCTTTTCGATGCCGGAGAAACAGTCCTGGATGAAACTTTCGTCGGCTTCGGTCTTGGCCTGCTTGCGCAAGTGCTCGATGGCGCAGACGAGAAAGCCGCCGGTGCCGCAGGCGGGGTCGAGGATGATTTCCCGCTTGTCCAAGCGCGGGTTTATCTGCTCGACGATGAACTGGGTAACCGCGCGCGGCGTGTAGAATTCGCCGGCATTGCCCGCGGACTGGAGATCTTTCAGCAACTTTTCGTAGATGTCGCCGAACATGTGGCGGTCATCGGAGGCGTTGAAGTCGATGCCGTTGATCTTGTTGATGACCTGGCGCATGAGGGTGCCGTTCTTCATGTAGTTGTTGGCGTCCTCGAAGGTCATGCGGATCAGGCCGGCGATCTTGTTCGCGCCGCCTGTTAGCGACTTGAGCCTGGGGAGCAGCGTGATGTTGACGAAGTCGAGAAGAGCGTCGCCGGTAATCCCCTCCTCGTCCGTGGCCCACGCGGACCAGCGCAGATGCTGCGGCAGCGGCGACTTGTAGTCGTCGCGGAGCAATTCGAGCTCCTGCTCGCGGTCGTCGAAGATTTTCAGAAAGAACATCCAGCCCAACTGTTCGAGGCGCTGGGCGTCGCCGTAGGTGCCGGCGTCCTTGCGCATGATGTCCTGAATGGTTTTGACGAGATTGGAAACGTTAGCCATAGGTCATGCTGCTTTCTGATAGAGCGCGATTTCGAGCTCGCGGATCGCCGCGAGGTACTTTGCCTTGCTGCCAAAGGCTTTGATAATTTCCATCGGAGTGCCGAAGGTCGTAAGCGGATCGACTTTTAAAATATCCAGCGACTCGACGCTCTTGATGCCGCCGTCGGCATATTTATCCAGGAGCGCGTTCAGGACGCCGCGCGCTTTCTTGCCGTACTTGGTAAAGACATCGCGCTTTTTTACCTGCTCGGCGCGCTCGCGCCGGGTGAGCGGCGGCTGCTCGAACGCAATATAGCAGACCAGATCGAAGGCATCGTAATCGCGGCCAACCTGTTCCGCCAGCTCGTCGAGAAAGACTCCCTGTTTGGCGAGCTCTTCGACGATCGCCTGCTTGCGCTCGGCGTCGCTCCAGGCGCTCAGAAATGCCGCAGCGACTGGTACTGTTGCAGCACGGTCTTCCGCGTGTAGTCCTTGAGCGTCTCGGTAATCAGCTTTCCGTCGCCGTCCAGATACTGAACTCGTTCGGAAACCACCGACACTTCCACGTCGTCGACGTAATATTTGCTACGGCGCGGGCCGCCGTCAGGCCAGTGAGCCATCAATTGTAATTTCATCAGTGCTTGGCTGAACATCATCCGGGAAAACATCGCTTGGTTCGTCCGGAGGAACCGGCGATTGATCATCACTCGGTTCGTAGATTTGCACCGGGTCGCCGTCGAAATCGGGATCGGCGAATAGCTTGGTAGCGCCGCGGAAGTCCATGATGGTGAAAAAGAACTTGTTGTAATCCTCGTTGATGCGCGTGCCGCGGCCGATGATCTGCTTGAACTCGGTCATCGAATTGATCCGGCGGTCGAGGACGATCAGATGGCAGGTTTGCGCATCCACGCCCGTGCTCATCAGCCGCGAAGTTGTGGCGATCACTGGGAAAGTCGACTCGGGGTCGATGAAATTATCGAGCTGCAATTTCCCCTCTTCGTTGTCGCCGGTAATGCGCATGACGTACTTGCTGTTGGCGCCGGCGAGATCCGGATTGGCGTTGACCAGCGCTTGGCGCATGCGCTCGGCGTGTTCGATGCCTTCGCAAAAGACTATGGTTTTGGCGAAACGATCCGTGGCTTTGAGAAACTCGGTGACTTTGGCGGCGACGATGGCAGTGCGTTTTTCCAGAACGAGGATGCGGTCGTAGTCCAGGACATTATATTCACGATCCTCGATTTCCTGGCCGTACCTGTCCGTCTTGCCCTTTTCCGGCCGCCAGCCTTCGAGGTCTTTGTCCAAGCCGATACGCACGACTTTATAGGGCGCGAGGAAACCGTCCGAGATGCCTTGGCGTAGCGAATAGGTATAAATGGGATCGCCGAAGTATTCGATGTTGGAAATCTCTTTGGTTTCTTTGGGCGTCGCGGTCATGCCGATCTGGGTCGCCGAGGAGAAGTAGGTCAGAATCCTGTGCCAGGCGGCATCGTCGGCGGCGCTGCCGCGGTGGCATTCGTCCACCACGACCAGGTCGAAGAAGTCCGGCGAGAACTGCTTGTAGATGTTCTGCTCTTCCTCGGTGCCGCTGACTGCCTGATAGAGAGACAGATAAATTTCAAAAGCCTTGTCCGCCGTCCGATGGGTAATCTTCGTCATCGCCTGACCGAACGGCTTGAAATCGTTGGTCTTGGTCTGATCGGCGAGAATATTGCGGTCGACCAGAAATAGAATGCGCTTCTTGGCGCCCGACTTCCACAGCCGCCAGATGATTTGAAAGGCGGTGTAGGTTTTGCCGGTCCCCGTGGCCATCACTAGGAAAATGCGGTTCTCGCCGCGCGCGATGGCTTCGACGGTGCGGTTGATGGCAACGAGTTGATAGTAGCGCGGCGTCTTCCCGGTGCCGTCGTCGTAGTAGTCCTGCGTCGTGACGACTTCCTGCTCGGGCGTGTAACCTCTGGCCGCACGGTAACGGTCCCAGAGGCTGTCCGGCGACGGGAACTGGTCCAGCGGGATTTCCCGCTCCACTGTGCCCGCCCCGCCCGTTCGGTCGTGTTCGAGGAATGCATCGCCATTCGAGCTATAGGCGAACGGCACATCGAGAATCTCGGCGTATTCGAGCGCTTGTTGCATACCGGCGCCGACGGTCTCGTTATTGTCTTTGGCTTCGATGACCGCGATCGGAATGCCGGGCTTGTAGTAAAGAAGATAGTCAGCCTTCTTGGCTTCTCCGCGTTTCACCGTCCTGCCACGAACGATCACGCGGCCTTTGGTGAAATAGACCTCTTCCCGAAGTTGGATCATCAAGTCCCATGCGCCGCTTGGTGGCACCAGCGCGGGAGTGATGAACTTAGTGCGGATGTCCGCTTCGGTGAGTTCTTTTTTGTTCATGGGTCGCGTCTGTGCTGCTACTACGCGGGTGTCGAGGCCTCACAGCTAAAGATCGCGTCGGATTGTGGATCGAAAGTCAGCGTAAAATTTTTTCGTAGATTACTGCATCCGGCGGGTTTTCGGCAAGAGCGACGGTTAAAGGTGCGGGGTGGGTTCAATACCGCAGGATCGGGTCCGCGATGTCTGATGTTAGCGGCGGATGAGGCCGCGACATTTTTTCATTGCCATCGGTCAGAACGAAAGCCAGGATAGAATAAGCACCAGCACGGCTCCGGCGATCATGCCGCTGACCGCGCTCTTGGTTTTACGCGCGATGACGACGGCGACGGTCAGAGCCAATACGCGCCGCGGCGCGGCGGCGGTTTCCAGACGAGCCCCCGACATGAAAAGTGTGACGGAAATAATGCTGCAAACCAGACCATAGGAAACGTAGCGCAACCAACGGTCCCACGCCTCGGGAAATTTCTGCCCGGCAAAAAGAAGCTGCGGCAAGGCGCGCATGGCGAACGCCATGAGCCCCATGATCAGGATGATTTGGACGCGCGTAATTTCCACTCTTCTACCCCCCAAACCAGAGTTGCGACGACGATCGCCATGATCAGCCAGCCCCAACCCGGACTGGCGAGCGCGCCGGGGAGCGCCGCAATCAAGCTGCCGGCGCAAATCAGCGGCATCGCCCAGCCTTTCATTTCCACAACCAGCAAGCCGGCGAAATAACCGGGTAAAATAAATCGCAGCGCTTCGTCGTAATCCGAGGTAAAACCCAGCGCGACGCCGAATCCCGCGCCGGTCCCGACGACCCAAACAGTGAAACTGGTTACGCCGACGCCCAGGAAAAAAGCCAGGTTGCCGTAGCCACCGGGCAATCGCCCTTCTGCTGAATCAACGCCAACCCCGGCTCGTTCTTTTTGAAATTGCAGGTACGGCACGATGAAGCTGCTGGCGCTGACCACTTGCGACGAAATCAGCAGTGGCAAACGCTTTACGCCGCGAAAGAACGGCGCCAGCGCCGTGCTCATCGGCAGGAATCGCAAATTCATGAGAAACCCCGCAACCAGAACTTGCAGCGCCGACATATTTTCGGCGAGCGGACCGAGCACGGCAAATTGCGCCGGCCCGGAATAAACCCAGGCGGACATGAGAATGACTTCATCAAGCGAGAGGCCGTGGCGCTGGGCGGCAATGCCCCAGGCGAGCGATGACGGCACGAAAGCGATCCAGATCGGAATCGCCGCTTTCATCCCCTGGCGAAAACGCCGTGCAAAAGACATTCCTCTCGCTTAACGGAGCAAAAAGAAAAGATCAATCGGAGGCAAAAATTTGCCGGAATTCGACAGATGCAAATACTGGTCTGTGGGCCGGGACGGCCCGTAGAATAAAACTCGAAACATCGCGATTTCAGATCGTGATCGCCGCTTTGCCGCGGCAACCGCGATCCTGGAATTGCAGAAAGATCAGGTTGTCCGGTGAATTCCCGCGCCGGTCAAATAATCGTAAAGATTGGCCACGTTCATCCGCATCACGCGCGGCGCCATGCCGTCTTGGCCGACATCCATTGGATATTTGTCGGTCAAGGCGGTTAGGCTTGCCATGCACCGTTCTTTATTCATCCCGGCTTCGATGCCGCGCCGCACGTAGTCCACCCACTCGCTAAGAAACGCGCCCTGCTCGTCCAAGTAGCGCTTATCGCATACCGGTCCATGGCCCGGTACGAGCGTTTCCTCGTCTAGGGCGCGCAGCGATTCGAGCGCCGACAGCCAATGGTCCGGGTTGCCTTCTTGGATCCAGGTTTGCACCCGGCAAAAAATATTGTCGCTGGTAAACACGACGCCTTCTTCCTCGACGACAACGGCGGCTTGATAGGGCGTGTGGCCGGGCATATGGATCATGCGAAAAGTATGATTGCCGACGTGCAACGTCATTCCTTCGTCAAACGTGATCACCGGCGCATTGGGTTTATAGTTTTCCAGCAGCTTGGGTTCCTCGGGCCCAAAGGAAGCCACGCGTGCGACATGGGCTGGCAGCTCGGTGGCCAGAATGCGCGCGCGCACACCTTCGTGTGCGACCACCGGCGTATCGAAGAAAGCGTTGCCGGTCCAGTGGTCGCCGTGGGGCTCGGTATTGATGATGTAGCGCAAGCGGCCGCGCCGCTCGATTTCGGTTTTAAGCCGGACCGCGTCGCTCGGCTTGTGCGGCGTATCGATCAGCACGATCCCGTCCGAGGTCACCACGATGCCGTGATTGGCGCCCTTCAGGCCGGTTTCCACGAATACGTTGCTGCTCAGCTGCTTCATCAGTCACCTCGCGCTACAAGGCCGCAGATGCCCGCCGAATTCAGCCAGAAGCCCGAGACTTTTTAACCTACTCTACTTTGTAGCCCAGCTCCTTAGCCACCTCGCGCGCGATTCGTGTGTCGGCAATTTCGTCCAGCGAAATCTTCTTGCCGGCAAACTGCCCGAGCATCTGCAGCGCCTTGACGATCTGTTCCATGCCCTGGCGGCTCGGCACGCCGTTGCCGGCGGCGCTGCGGCGGGCGTCCGCGAACATCTCTTCGCCAACTTCGCGGTCGACTCTTATCGTGCGCATGATCAGATCGATCGCTTTTTCTTTCGACTGCAGTAAGGTTTTCTTGGCAGTTTGCAAAGAGAGAATCACCCGCTTAAGTTCATCGCTGCGGTTCTGAATCGCCGCATTCGATGCCGTAAGCCCGCCCAGTGGCATCTGCACATAATCGCCGATTTCTAATAACGCGCGAAAGCCTTTTTTCTTGGCGTGATAATTCAATGGCGAATTGAGCTGGGCAGCTTCGATGACGCCGCTTTCCAAGCCGCTCAACAGCTGCGGCGCCCCTAGCGCAACAAGCACAAAGTCTTTCGGATTTTCGCCGACGGCTTCCAGAGCGATACGGAGCGCCACGTCCGACGTTCCACCTAGTCCGGTGAGGCCGATGCGTTTGCCACGCAATTCTTTGAGCGATTTAAATTCAGGCCGGGCCAGCACCGTGTAAATCAGCGACTCCGAAGCAAACCAAACGGCCTTAGAAGGCAAACCTCTGAGTGTTGCCGCCACCGAGTTGGGGCCGACTCCGGCGACGTAGTGAAGCTCGCCGCTGGCCAACGCCGAATTGGCCGCTTGCGAGCGCATCTGAATGCTTTCGACTTCGAGACCGTTTTGCTCGAAGATTTTCCACTGCTGCGCGGCAAACAAGGCCAGGCAACAGATCGACGTGTTGGGATACGAAATACGGATCCTGGTTCTACGCTCCTGTGCGGACCCCGGCACTGCGAGCGCAACAGCCGCCGCGATGATCGCTGCGGTCACTCCGAAGCGAGTTCCGTGATTCTTTGATCTCATAATAAACCTCCTGAAATTTATTTACCGCCCGTTGAGCCCAGCGGAATTAGCGGGCAGTTTCCCGCGTCCCCTGAGTTCCCGGGTCTCCGCTTCGTCAAATGCAAATTTTCTCCCGTTCTGCTTGATCACCACGCCGTAATCGCGGCGCGCGGCGTCTAAGGACACATATCCCGAGCGAACGTCCGCGAGCACGCGCTCCGGATCCCGTTCCAACGGATTCCAGAAACCGCCGCCACCGCCGACTTCGACAAGAAAACCGTCTTCGCAGGCAAGCGTCGCATGGCCGATCGTCTTGCCCGTCGGCAACCTTTCGATCGAGCCATCCTTGCGCACGATGCTGAAACGATTTGCCTGCGCGTCCCTGCCGCCGTGCAGTCCCCAGGGCGCGCACTTGGTGCGCTCCATCGCCGACAGTACGCTCCCCGGCGCGAGCATGCGCACCTCCTGGGCCACGCCCAGGCCGCCGCGAAATTTCCCCGCGCCGCCCGAATCCTGGCGCAATTTGCGATAAGAAATAAAAATCGGCCCTTTCCCTTCGCCCGCCTCCACCGGCGTGTTGTGGGTATCGCCGTCGTTGATGCAAAAAGTCGCGTTTTGCCCGTCGCGGTCATGCAGAGCGCCCCAGCCGCCGCCGGACAGCGTCTGAGGAAAATGAAAGGCCCGGCCGGTTTTCGGATCAAGGCCGAAGGTGCGCGGCGCCGCCAGATCGGCGTGATGGCCGGCGAGCACGTTTTCTGGACAGGCCGGCGCCAGCGCTTTGAAGATCGTATCGGCCACGGTCATCGGCACGGTCATCCAGGTGCGCACCGGCGCCGGCTTGGTCGCGCTCACCACCCGGCCGGGGGGGAGAATGATCTTCAGCGGGCGAAACGAGCCTTCGTTGATCGGCAAATACAGCGGAGTAGTCAGAAATTTAAAGGCGACTTCGGAGGCCGAGCGGCCCGCGGTAGCGCCGGAATTGTACGGCCCGGCGACCTGCGGGCTCACCCCGCTCAAATCGACGGTCATCTCTGCGCCGCGCACTTCGACGCGGACCTTGATCGGAATAGGTTTACCCAGATTAACGCCGTCGTCGTCCATGGAAGACTCGGCTTCGTAGACGCCGGCGGGAATTTTTTCCACCGCGGCGCGCGCCAGCTTCTCGCTTTGATCGAAGATCAACAGCACGCTTTCTTTAAAGGTCTCGGTGCCGTAGCGTTGCAGCAACCGCGTCAAGCGCCGCTCGCCGGTGCGAATGGCTGCGAGCTGAGCGCGAAAATCGCCCATGGCGAATTCGGGCAAGCGGCAGTTGTTGCGGATGATCGCCGTGAGCTCCGCGTCTTGCTTGCCGGCTTTAAAAATCTTCACGAACGGCATTTGCAGCCCTTCGGAAAAAATATCCCGCGTCACTGCGCCGAGCACGCCGCCGACATCCTGCCAATGCCCCATGGATGATGAAAACGCGATCAATTCGCCGTCATAAAAAATCGGCAGCGTAAAAATCATGTGATTGAGATGGCTGCCCATCACCTGCGGATCGTTGGTAAGGAGGATGTCGCCGGGAAAAATATTTTTTTTGCCCCAGTGCCTGAGCTTCGCCTTGACCGCATCGGACAAGCCGCGGATGAACATCGGCAGGCCAAGACCGATAGAGATCGTGTTGCCGTCGGCGTCGAACAGGCCTACGGTAAAGTCCTCCGCCTCGTAAATGATCATGTTGTAGGCGGTGCGCATGAGGTTGGTCTTCATCTCATCGGTGATCGCCACCACCGTGCTGCGGATCACTTCGGCGGTGAAGGCGTCTATTGTCGATGGATTTGGTGTCATCTCGGCGCTCACTCTGCCTTCGAAGCTAAGATCCTATCCACAACGATTTTAGACTTAGGATTTTTGATTTTAGATTGTCGGACTGGCCAGGAGCGTGAATCTGAACAACTGTGTTCCTGTTCTTTTCGCAATCCAAAATCGAAAATCCAGAATTTACGCTGCACGGAGAAAAATGACCATTACGAGCCATTGGCTCGGCGTAAAGCCAAAGTGGCTGCGGCATCGAGCTTGAACCGCCGCCCTTGCTGTTCAACGACGACCCCGTACTCCCGTCGTGCCGCTTCCAAAGTCACGTAACCCGAGCGCACGTCGGCGAGAACTTTTTCCGCCTCCCGCTCCAACGGATTCCAGAAACCGCCCCCGCCGGCGGTCTCGATGAGAAAACCTTCACCTGCTTCGAGCTCGGTCGGCTTGATCTTTCCCGTGGCGAATTTTTCAACCTTGCCATTATGGCGCAGGATCGAGATCCGGTTCGCCAGTGCCGCGGCGCCGCCGTGCAGCCCCCAAGGCGCGCAGAGGGTCCGCTCCATGCGCGAGAAGATGGTCGCCGGCTTGCGCATGCGCACCTCCTGGGACACGCCTAGGCCGCCGCGAAATTTTCCCGGACCAGCCGAATCCTGGCGCAATGATCTTTGCTCGACGATGATCGGGCTTTTCGCTTCGGTCGCCTCGACGGGCGAGTTATGCGTGTCGCCGTCGTTCAAGGCCACCGTCGCGCTCATCCCGTCTTGGTCCGACTTCGCGCCCCAGCCGCCGCCCGGATGGCCGATATGCGACCAGAAGAATCGCCCGGTTTCGACGTCGAAGCCGTGCGGGTTGACGATGCACAGGTCGGCGTAGTGCGCCGCCAGGGTGCGCTCCGGGCAAGCGTCGGCCAAAGCTTTGAAGATCGTGTCGCATACGGTCATCGGCACGGTCATCCAGACGCGCACCGGCGCCGGCTTCATCGCGCTCACCACCCGGCCGGGGGGGAGGATGATCTTGAGCGGGCGAAACGAGCCGTCGTTGATCGGCAACAGCAGCGGCGTGGTGATGCACTTGAAGACCACTTCCGCCGCCGATCGGCCGGCGGTGATGCCCGAATTGTAAAATCCCGCCACCTGCGGGCTCACCCCGGTCAAATCGATGGTCATATTCGCGCCGGCGACTTCGACGCGGACTTTGATCGGGATATGCTTGCCGAGGTTGACGCCGTCGTCGTCCATGAACGACTCGGCTTCGTAGACCCCGTCGGGAATCTGCCGTACCGCGGCGCGCGCCAACTTTTCGCTCTGTTCGAACACCCGGCCGATGCTGTCTTTGAACGCTGGATTGCCGTAGCGTTGCAGTAAATGAAGCAGGCGCCGCTCGCCGGTGCGGATCGACGCCAGTTGCGCGCGCATGTCGCCCATCGCCCGTTCCGGCACGCGCACGTTGGCCTTGATGATCGAAGTGATCTCGGTATTTTCCACGCCGGCGCGGAAGTGCTTCACGAAGGGCAGCTGGAGCCCCTCGGAAAAGATATCCCGGGTGACGCCGCCGAGCTGCCCGCCGATGTCCTGCCAGTGGGCCATCGACGAGGCGAACGCCACCAGCTCGCCTTCGTTGAAAATCGGCAGCGTGTAAATCATATGGTTAAGATGGCTGCCCATGATGTAGCTGTCGTTGGTCAGGAGAATATCGCCGGGCTCGATGTTCTCCTTGCCCCAGAAGGAGATCTTCGACTTGATCGCATCCGACAAGCCGCGAATGAACATGGGTAGGCCGAGGCCGATGGAGATCGTGTTGCCGTCGGCGTCGAACAGACCGACGGTAAAATCTTCCGCCTCGTAGATGATCGTGTGATACGCCGTGCGCATCAGATTGGTCTTCATCTCGCCGGTGATCGCCACCACGGCGCTGCGGATCACTTCGGCGGTAAAAGCATCGACGGTGCCTGCGTTTGCCGCAGCATGCTTCATTTCAGATTGCATATGCCAATACTCATCGCAAAATTGCCAACTTGAGGCTTTCCGTCATTCCCGCGCACGCGGGAATCCAGGTCACTTCCAACCGCTATAGAATGTCGCCCCAGAGATCTTTCCAGCCCGGATTCTTCTCCTCGATCAGTTCCAGCTTCCAAGCTCGGTTCCATTTTTGGGGTCATCGCGTAATGGAGTGGGTGGAAACGGATGCTTGTTAAGATGAAACCCTCCTATACCGGATCGCAAACATTCACAATTCCTATGAAGAGATTTGGCATGATTTAGGGATAACAGCCTGCTGATTTTGGGACCTACGGTATCACTCTCCCATGAACGGTCCCTCCCTTTGGTAAAGGGAGGTTAGGAGGGATTTTCATGGCTTGAAAGATCGATTCCAGCACCGCCTCTGTTTGGAGCAACACTTCTCGGTCGTCAAAACGCAAAATTTTTAGTCCTTGCTGTTCCAGCTCCTTGGTCCTTTGTAGGTCGTATTTTACTGCTCGAGCCTCCAAATGCTGAGCGCCGTCCAGTTCTACGACTAGTTTTGCTGCCGGCGCATAAAAATCAGCGATGTACTTACCGATTGGTTTTTGCCTATAGAACTGCACGCCGTGGATTTGTTTTCGTCGCAAGTGATGCCACAGATGTAGCTCGGCGTCGGTCGGATTGGCACGCAAGGTTCGCGCTTTAGCCTTAAGCTGGTGGTTGTAAGGTAACATCGCGAAAATCCCCCCATCCCCCTTTTTCAAAGGGGGAGTTGAAACCTTCAAGAACAGCATTTCTTACCAAGCTCACCCACTCAATCACGCGCGATTCTATTTTTTAGATCTGCTCTCGTGTGGCCTGGATTCCCGTTTGCACGGGAATGACAGACAAGAATCCGCACCTCACGACTGCCCCAAGGTCATGACCAAATGACCGAACGCGTTCACCGTCACGGTATCGCCCGGCTCAATCACGGTGGTCGACGCAGCCTCCTCGATGATCGCAGGGCCGGCGATAACGTTACCGCGCAATAGCTTGCTACGATCGTATACCAGCGCTTCCACGGCGGCCCTGCCGTCGAAGTTCACCTTGCGTACTCCGCGCCGGGCATTCTCAGGCGGATGACTCCCGCCCTGGGGAATCTGCGGGAACTGCGGTTTTCCCAGTCGACCGATCGCCGACACGCGCAGGCTGACAATGTCGGCGGACTCCTCCGGCGCACTGTGGCTGTAACGCAGCTCATGTGCTTCGTCAAACAGCCGCTTGATCTCGGCCCGCGCCGACTCGTCGCCGACCGCAGCCGGCACGCGCACCGCCACCGCATGCTCCTGGCCGACGTAACGCATATCGGCCGCGCGCTCGAAAACAATTCGGTCGGCCGAAATGCCCGACGCCTCCAGCGCTTGCCTGCCCTCCGCTTCGAGCCTCTGGAACTGATCTTCCAACTGAAACATTTCCAAATCGTCCATGCGCTCGAAAAGTGTCTGAACGTAATCGCGGCGCAGATCGGCCATCAGCATGCCAAGAGCGGAAAAATGGCCCGGTGCGTTGGGAATAATAATTTTCTTGATCGATAGCTCTTTGGCGACCGACGCGGCATGCAGCGGCCCGCCGCCGCCATAGGCGACTAGCGTGAAGTCGCGCGGGTCGAGGCCGCGTTCGAGCGTCACGTGGCGGACCGCGTTGGCCATCGCCGCGGTGGCCACTTGCAGCATACCGGCGCCCGCCCGTTCCAAACTTACGGATAGCGGCTGCGCTAGCTTCTCGCGCAGGGCTTTTTCCGCGGCGCCGCGATCGAGACGCATTTCGCCGCCGAGAAAACGTTCCGGCGAAAGCCGCCCGAGTATCACGTTGGCATCCGTGACCGTTGGTTCGTTGCCGCCGCGGCCGTAACTCGCCGGGCCCGGCTCGGCCCCCGCGCTGCGCGGTCCAACATGCAGACCGCCGCCTTCGTCGAGCCAAGCGATGCTGCCGCCGCCGGTGCCGATTTCGACGATGTCGAGCACGGGAATGCGGACCGCCAACCCTTCGTTATAACCACCGATGAAATAATCCGGCGAAAGGCTCGGCTCGCCGCGCCGGATGACGCAGGCCTTGGCGGTGGTCCCGCCCATGTCGAAGGCGATAGCGGCGTCGAGATCGAGCATTTCACAGAGCGCCATGGTGCCAACCACGCCGCCCGCGGGGCCTGATTCCATCATTTGAATGCATTGGCGCCGCGCCATCTCGACATCGGACAAGCCGCCGTTGGATTGCATGATCATCAGGCTGCCCGTAAAGTGCTGGTCGCGCAGGCGGCGTTCCAGATCGCCCAGGTACCGGCTTACCTTCGGCCCGACATACGCGTTGGCGGCAACCGTCGAGGTACGTTCGTACTCGCGATACTCGCGCGATAGCTCATGGGAGGCGCTGAGAAATAAACTGGGGGCGGTCTCGCGCAGAATTTCGCACATGCGGAGCTCGTGATCGGGCGCGCGGTACGAATGGAGAAAAAGGACCGCCACCGCTTCGAAGCCTTCTTCTTTGATGATCCGCGCCACCTCGCGCGCTTCTCGCTCATCGAAAGGCGTGCGGACCGAGCCGTCGGCGAGCATGCGCTCGGTGACTTCGAAAATATCTTCCCGCGGCACCAGCGGGCGATGCTTGCGAAAACGCGGATTAAAGGATTCCGGGCGGTTGATCCGGCCGATCTCGTAGACGTCACGAAAACCCTTGGTCGTGACCAGCGCGGTCTTGGCGCCCTGACGTTCGATCACCGCATTGATCACCACGGTCGAGCCATGAATCAGGCTGGAGACTTCGTCGAAACGCACCGCAGCTTTGGTCAAGCCCTCCAACACGCCGCGCGCCAGCTCCACCGGCGTGGACAGCGTCTTAGCCAACGCCAACGCGCTCTTCGCCTCGTCAAAAACGACGACGTCGGTAAACGTTCCACCGATATCCACCGCGACACGCAAGCTGCCCTCCAAAAGGATAAAGTTGGAGTGTTGGAGTTCTGGAGTATTGGGCCAGCACCATCACTCCATTGTTCCACTACTCCATGACTCCAATCTGTTTTAGCCGCACCGATGATTGGCGAGATATTCGTTTAACCACTTGTCCCAGGTGTTATCGATCCTGCGGATCGCGCCCAGTTGCGAATCTTCGCCGTCGTTCTCCTCCACCAGCGCAACCACGCGCAGGTCGACGCCGGCGAGGTGCGGATCGGCGCAAAAATGATCGCGCACCATCACCGTGCCGGCTGTTTCCAACTCGGCCAAAGCGCAATCCACCTCCGCCGCGCTGATCTGCAACCGCCCCAGGGACGCGTACAACTCGGTCATGAAGCGCGCCTTCTTGTCGCGTGCACGCAGTAGGTCAAGCACTCTTTCGCGGAGATTTTTTTCTTTTGCGACGTTATCCGTTTCGGTAGTGCGATGCATCGTGACCGGCATGACTGATCCTGCGTGATACTCAGAACTCTTAATGAACCGATGGGACGTTGTCAATCAACCGATTCAAACCCGGGAAGCGGGCGCGCGATTGCGACGAGGTAAAGCGACCATGTTGAATTTACCCCCCTCACTGTGCAAATCTTTGATTTCTTATGGCTGATCAAACTGCCAATCTCCTGCGCGAGCTCCCGTCCATCGATCAACTGCTCAAACATTCGCGCTCCGAGTCGTTGCTCGAGCGCTACAACCGGGACTACGTCGCCGGTCATTGCCGTGCCGCCCTCGATGACCTGCGCACCACGATCCGACAAAACCGCGGCCAATGCATCGACGTGAGCGACGGCGCGATCTTCGACCGGATCGAGCAACGCATCCGGCTCGACAGCCGGCCCGGGCATGTGCGCGTCGTCAATGCTACGGGAACGATTCTTCACACCAATTTAGGGCGTGCCCTGCTTTCGCAAGCCGCAATCGACGCCATGCTCGAAGTCGCCGATCGTCCGATCAATTTGGAATTCGATCTCGCGGCCGGCAAACGCGGGAAGCGCGAGGAAACCATCGAGACGCTGCTCATCGATCTTACCGGCGGGGAAGCCGCTACAGTGGTAAATAACAACGCCGCCGCCGTGCTGCTCGGATTGAACACTCTTGCCGAAGGCAAGGAAGTGATCGTCTCGCGCGGCGAGCTGATCGAAATCGGCGGCGCTTTTCGCATTCCTGAGATCATGGCCAAGAGCGGCGCGATCCTGCGCGAAGTCGGCGCCACCAACCGCACCCATCCGGCCGATTATGAGAACGCCATCAACGAAAAAACCGCCCTGCTCCTGAAAGTCCACACAAGCAATTACAAAGTCGTTGGCTTTACCGCCAAGGTGTCACTCGAACAGCTGGTTGCCATCGGCAAGCGCCACAACGTGCCCGTGATGGAAGATCTGGGCAGCGGCGCGCTCATCGACCTGAGCAAATACGGCCTACCCCAAGAGCCGATCGTCGCCGAGCGGATCGACGCCGGCGCCGACGTGGTCACTTTCAGCGGCGACAAAATTCTCGGCGGCCCGCAAGCCGGCTTGCTGGTCGGCAAGAAAGAGCTGATCGGCAGAATGAACAAGAATCATCTGCAGCGCGCCCTACGCTGCGGCAAGTTGACCCTCGCCGCGCTGGAAGCGACCCTGCGCCGCTACCGCCAGTCGCCGGACATCGTCCGGGAGATTCCCACGTTGCGCGCCTTCACCCGGCCGATGGAGGAGATCCGCGCCCTCGGTGAAGTGCTGCTGCCTCGGCTGCAGGCCGCGCTGGGCAATGAGTTTAAAATTTACCTGCAAGACTCCACGGCACAGGTCGGCAGCGGCGCGCTGCCGACCGAAGAGCTGCCGACCTCGGTAGTCAGCATCGAGCATCCCAAGCTTAGCGCCAACGCCATCGCGCAAAAGTTTCGTTCGGCCAATCCGCCGATCATCGGCCGCATCAAAGACGACCGATTTCTGCTCGATCTCAGAATAATCTTCGACGCCGAAGACCTGATCCCGCAATTTGGACAGAATGGCAAATCCGTCCGATGAAGGAACGGTTCGCAATCCACAATCCAAAATCGCAAATCCAAAATTGACTCATGCCCTACATTATCGGCACCGCCGGCCATATCGATCACGGCAAGACCCGCTTAATCAAAGCGCTCACCGGCACGGACACCGACCGGCTCAAGGAAGAAAAAGAGCGCGGCATCTCGATCGATCTCGGCTTCGCCCACCTCGACCTGCCGGACGGCACTTCCGCGGGCATCGTCGACGTGCCCGGCCATGAGCGCTTTATCAAAAACATGCTCGCCGGCGCCCACGGCATCGATCTGGTCCTGTTCACCGTCGCCGCCGACGATGGCGTGATGCCCCAGACCGAAGAGCATTTGGACATCGTTCATTTACTCGGCGTCAAGATGGCGATCTTCGTGATCACCAAGGCGGACTTGGTTCCTCCTGGGCGCCTCGCCGACGTTGAAGAAGAGATCGACATCCTCACCCTCGGCACGACCTTGGAAAATTCGCCGAAGGTGACGGTCTCTTCCGTCACCGGCCAAGGCCTCGACGAGCTGAAACAGTTAATTTCGACGACGCTAAAATCCCGCACCCTTTCAGCCCCCAACGGCTACTTCCGCCTGCCTGTCGACCGCGCCTTCGTCCTGCAGGGCCACGGCGTCGTCGTCACCGGTACGGCGCTCAGCGGCGAAATCAAGGTCGGCGAGCAGGTGCGCTGTTTGCCGGGTGATCATCTTTTTCGCATTCGCAGCCTGCAGGTGCACGGCCATTCGGTCGACAGCGCCGGTTGGGGCCAGCGCGTCGCGATGAATCTCACCGGCCCGGAGCGCGCCTCCATCGAGCGCGGCCAGGTGATCTGCCACGAAAAGCTGTCGCTCACCTCGGACCGTTTCGATGCTTTTCTCGAAGTCCGGCCGGCGGCGACAAAGGGCATCAAGAATCATCAGCGCCTGCGCATCCATATCGGCGCGGCGGAGCGCTTGGCGAAAGTCGTCGTGCTCGGCGGTGCGGAAAAGCTAAACGCCAAAGATTCGGCGTACTGCCAGATTACGCTCAACAAACCGCTGCTGGTCATGCGCGGCGACCATTTCGTCGCCAGGGACGAGACCGCGCGCCGTACCCTCGGCGGCGGCGCGGTGGTGCATCCCTGGGCCAATCGCCATAAAAGCGGCGAAGCCGGGCTCCTGAGCCGACTCAAGTTGCTGCATGTCGGCGAGGTCGCCGAAGTCGTCGAGAATTTTCTCGGCGAAAGCGCCGCCTTCGCCCTGCCGATCGACGCGATCTACCAATTTCTCAACTTGCGCGAAGAAGAAGCGCGGCAAAAAATCGACGCGCTTAAAGGCGTGCGCGTGCTCAGCGCCGAAGGCGAGAAAGTCTATACCATCGAGGCCAAGTGGAACCAGCTCAAAGCCCGCCTGCTAAAAACCCTCAAAGAGTTTCACGCCGCGCATCCGTTGATTCCCGGCATGGACATGGAAGAGTTGCGCGGCAAGCTCGGCTTCGAGCTATCGCCGAAAATCTTCCGTGTCATCGTCGAACAGTTCATCAACGAGAAGCTAATCGCCAAGGAAGAAAACCTGCTGCGCCTGGCCGGCCATCGCCTCCAGCTTGGCGGCCAGGAAAAAACCCTCATGGATAAAATCAAGAAGCTGCTCGGCGAGCAACCTCTGGCGCCGCCCGATTTGAAAGAGATCGAAAAGCAGGCCGGCGTGCCGCGCCAGCGCTTGAACGAGGTCATCCGCCTTTTAGAACGGGACGGTTCGATCGTCCGCGTCACCACCGACATGTACTTCCTGGCCAGCAGCATTGAGCAGTTGCGCGCGACGCTGCAAAATTTCCTGACCGAAAAAGGCGAGATGACCGCGGCTTCGTTTCGAGACTTGATCGGTTCGAGCCGCAAATACACTATTCCGTTACTGGAATTTTTCGACCGCGACGGCCTGACCATCAGAATCGGCGATATCCGCCGTCTCAAATCTCGATCGTCCGTGTAAAAATTGAGTTTCCACGTTGAAATTTGCCGCCGGTCGATTTAAAGTCATCGAGTTATGATGTTGAAAAAGAAGAAAGCCGTGCGCTTGACGCAAGAGGTTAAAGCCGCGGGTTGAGCCGCAAAGCTCGGCCCCGCCGACCTCGTGCAAGTCTTGCACGGCCTGCCTAAATTTAAAAATTCCGATATGCTGGTGGGCACCGAAACCGGCGACGACGCCGGGGTCTATCGTCTGCGCCCCGACCTGGCGATCGTCAACACAGTGGATTTTTTCACCCCCATCGTCGACGATCCCTATCTCTTCGGCCAGATCTCTGCAGCCAACTCTTTGAGCGACGTCTACGCCATGGGCGGCGAGCCCAAGACCTGCATGAACATAGTCTGCTTTCCCAAGGGCAAGATGGATATCGAAGTTCTCGGCGCGATCCTTAAAGGCGGCGCCGATAAGGTCATCGAAAGCGGCGCCGTCGTCATCGGCGGCCACAGCATCATCGACGAAGAAATCAAATTCGGCATGGCGGTCACCGGCGTCATTCATCCGGACAAGATTCTGCGCAACGTCGGCGTCCAGGAAGGCGACGTGCTGGTTCTGACCAAGCCGCTGGGCACCGGCATCATCACCACCGCGCTCAAAAAAGGCAAAGCTTCGGACGAAAGCGTCAATGAAGCGGTCAAGTCGATGGCCACGCTCAACGCCGCCGCTTCGACCGTCATGCGCAAGCACCCGGTGCATGCCTGTTCCGACGTCACCGGATTTGGGATCCTCGGCCACGCCAACGGAATGGCGAGCGGCAGCGGCGTCACGCTGGTCATAGAAGCGGCCAAGCTGCCGCTGATGCGAGCTGCGGCGCGCCTCGCCGAAAAAGGCTATGTCACCGGCGGCTGCAAACGAAACCAGGAATACTTGAACGATAAGATGGTGATCGAGAAATCGATCCGTGAAGGCTTGGTTCAGGTCGCTTTGGACCCGCAAACTTCAGGCGGCTTGCTGATCGCGATCGCCAAACGGCACGCGGCCAAGCTGATCGACGATCTGCACACCGCCGGTGTCGCCTGCGCCGCCGAAGTCGGCTACGCCACCTCCTTGCAAAAACCTTGGGTTCGCCTCGTCTAAACCGGCGCTTGTATACCCGCCGCTTTCAGTCTCCGATTCGACATTATGAATGGCTCAAGCCATAATGTTGACGGCGCTGATCGCCGGCAAATGACAGATAATCTCACAGCAAGGATTCATTCAATCAGCCGCGCAATGGGCGTTCTTTTATGAGCAACCTGCTGCACCATCTGGCGCGCCTTTACCAAATACAGAGTGAATTCCAAGACGGCCTGGGCCAGTTGCGCAAGGCGCCGCCCGAGGCAATCCTGAGCGCACTCCAATCGCTCGACGCGCCGGTCCACTCCATGAAAGACGTCGCCTGGGCTTTGCGCCAGCGACGCCAGGCCCTGTGGCAAAGCGCTATCGAGCCCGTCACCATCGCCTGGCAGAATCAACCGCTGTTCATCCCGCTGCGGTTGCCGAGCCGGCTGGCCGAGACACTGGCCGATTACGAAATTGTTCTGGAAAGCGGCGAGTGCATCCGCGGACGATGTGAAGAGAATATCGATCGTAAGCCGCGCTTTAGGGAAGTGGAGGGCGCAGCCTACGTGGCCCGCAGCCTGCTCCTGCGCCGGGAGATTCCCCTGGGTTATCATCGACTGCGGCTGCGGGTCAGTGATCTCCGATTGGAATCGGCGCTCTTCTCCGCGCCGCTCGAAGCCTACGCAGCAAACCCGTCGAGCGGCAAACGCTGGGGCGTGTTCTGTCCGCTCTACGCGCTCGGATCGGCGACCAACTGGGGCGCCGGCGATTACTCCGACCTGGCGGCGCTGGCGCGTTTCGTCGGCGGCCTCAACGGCTACGCCGTCGGCACCTTGCCGATGCTCGCTAGTTTTCTGGACGAGCCGTTCAATCCCAGCCCCTACTCGCCGGTCAGTCGGCTGTTCTGGAACGAGTTCTATCTCGACGTCACGCGAATTCCGGAATTCGCCGCGTCTACAAAAGCTCAATCCTTGGTTAGCTCCGAGGAATTTCGCGGCGCACTGGCGCGCCAGCGCGCCGCGCCGCTGGTCGACTACCGCAGCATCATGGCGCTCAAGCGCAAGACGATCGAAGCGCTTCTCGATTTTGTCATGACGGGGTCGCCAACCCGGCGCGAGAGCTTTGAAGATTTTATCGCCGGGCATGCCAAAGTCGAAGATTACGCCGCTTTTCGCGCCAGAGTCGAGCGTGAAGGACGGAGTTGGCAGCAGTGGGAAGCGGGCGAGCGCGCCGGTATCCTGCAAATGGAGCAGCGCGACGAGCCGGCGAAATTGTACCATCTCTATGTTCAGTGGCAGTGCGAAGAGCAGACCCGTTGGCTGCAAAATGAAACCAAGGCCAATAGCGCCAAGCTCTATCTCGACTTTCCCCTCGGGACGAATCGGGATGGCTACGATGTCTGGCGCGAGCGCGATCTGTTCGTTCTCGGCGCCAGCGGCGGCGCTCCCCCCGACGGTCTTTTCGTCAAGGGACAGAACTGGGGCTTCCCGCCTTTACACCCCGAAGCGATCCGCCGGCGCGGCTACGGTTACTATATCGATTGCGTGCGCCATCACATGTCCTACGCCGCCATGCTGCGCATCGATCACGTCATGGGCATGCATCGCGCCTTCTGGGTGCCGGAAGGGTTCGGCGCTGCCGAAGGTTTGTACGTGCAATATCGCGCCGAGGAGTTCTACGCCATCCTGAGTCTCGAATCTCATCGCCATCAGGTCGAGATTGTCGGCGAAAATCTCGGCACTGTGCCGGACTATGTGAACCACGCTCTCGTGCGCCATGGAATACTCGGCATGTATGTGGGCCAATTCGGCGTCAATGCCGACCCGGATCGCGCCCTGGAGGCCACACCGGCGCAGACCGTGGCCAGTCTCGGCACCCACGATACCGCAACGTTCATGGGGTTTTGGAACGGCAGTGAAATTCGCGACCGTTTGGCTTTGGGGCTGATCGATCGAGAGCAAGCTGACCACGAGCAGGAATATCGCGCCGCCCAGCGCGAAGCGCTCGTAGCCTTTTTGCGCCGGCGCGGCTTGGTCGACGACGGCAATTCCGCCCCAGACGCCGTGCTAAAGGGTTGGCTCACCTATCTGGCCGGCGGTGAGGCGCAATTTCTGCTGGTCAATTTCGAAGACCTTTGGCTCGAAGAGGCGCCGCAAAATGTTCCCGGCACCTGGGTGGAACGGCCCAACTGGCAGCAGAAGGCCCGCTTTAGCCTCGACGAGATTCGGGCCATGCCGAACCTGTTAAATTTGCTAAAAATCCTTAGCGACAAGCGCGCCGTGATCCGCTAGAATTGATGCAATTTTGCCCGTCGACGGGTCGGTTTCGCGATTCTTGCGGCAATTTTTCGGAAGCGGCGATTCTCTGGATTGGGCATGCAGCTAAAAACCGAAATGGCCGGCGCTCATTCAATTGCCCGGCGAAAAAACAACGCTCGATGAAAATCGCAATGATCGCCTCCGAGGTAAACCCCTTCGCCAAGACCGGAGGTTTGGCCGATGTCATCGGCACACTGGCCGTTGCACTGGAACGGCTCGGCCACAAGCTATGCGTCGTGGCGCCAGCGTATCGCTGTGTGCTCCAGGGCGGCTTTTCCTTGCGCGAGAACGCGACCAAGCTTTCGGTCCCGCTTACCGATCGCCAGGAAGAAGCCGGCATCATGGAAACCACCGTCGGCAAGGATGTGCCGGTTTACCTGATTCGCTCCGACAAATATTTCGATCGGGAATACCTTTACGGCGCGCCGAACGGTGATTATCCGGACAACGCGGAGCGCTTTGTTTTTTTCTGCCGCGCCGCTCTCGAATTACTGCGGGATCATCCCGTCGACATCGTGCACTGCCACGATTGGCAAGCCGCCTTGGCCGTGGTTTTTCTCAAGACCCAGCCATCCCGCTATGCCGAAAACGCCGCGGCAAAGACCGTTTTCACGATCCACAATCTTGGTTTTCAGGGGGTCTTCTGGCAACCGGATTGGCATCTGTTGACCCTCGACGCCGCCTATTTCACGCCGCAGTTTTTGGAGTTTTACGGCAATATCAATTTTCTCAAGGGCGCTTTGGTTTTCGCCGACAAAATCACCACCGTGAGCCCCACCTATGCCAAGGAGATTATGACCACCGAGCAAGGCTTCGGGCTGCAAGGTGTGTTGCAGCTGCGTGCCGCGGATCTCGTCGGCGTCCTCAACGGGGTCGACGACCAGCAATGGAATCCGTGGACCGACCCGTTCCTGAAACATCACTACGGCGAGCACAGCTTGACGATCAAAAGAGACTGCAAAAAAAACCTCCAGCGCGCCATCGGCCTGCAAGACAAACCTAACACGCCGCTCATCGCGATGATTTCGCGTTTGACCTCACAGAAAGGCTTCGACCTGATCGAAGACAGATTCGACGCGTTGCTCGAGCGCGATGTCCAGGTCGTCTTGCTCGGAAGCGGCGATCCGCGCTTCGAGCAGTTTTTCCGAGCCGTCTCTACGCGTTATCCGGGCCGGGTAGCGGTGGACATTGGTTTTAACGAGGCGCTGGCGCACCGGATCGAAGCCGGTGCCGATCTCTTCTTGATGCCGTCGCGCTACGAGCCCTGCGGCCTCAATCAAATGTTCAGTCTAAAATACGGCACCATCCCGATCGTCCGAGCCGTCGGCGGCTTGAGAGATACCGTGCAAGACTACGACAGCGAAAATGAGACCGGCACGGGATTTGTCTTTCAATCCTATGACGGCCCGGCGTTGCTCGCCGCGATCGATCGCGCCCTGTCCGTTTACCGCGACAAGAAATCCTGGACGGCGCTGCGGCGCCGCGCCATGGCCATGGACTTTTCTTGGGATCGTTCAGCCAAACTGTACAGCAACTTGTACCAGCAACTTTTGCACTGAAGGGAGCATACACCAAAGGGGCCTATGATGTACATTCTAGGTGTCGTTTTGGCCGGTGGTCGAGGCGAGCGCCTCTACCCCTTGACACAGCACAGAGCAAAACCCGCGGTGCCCTTCGGCGGCCGCTACCGTATCATCGATTTCGTGCTGTCGAATTTCGTCAACTCCGGCATCCTGTCGATCTACGTGCTCACCCAATTCAAGGCGCAGTCGCTTTTGGAGCACCTCGATCGAGGTTGGCGCACCAACGATTTTCTCGGCGAACACTTCGTCACGCCGGTGCCGGCGCAAATGCGCTCGGGTGTCGAGTGGTACCAAGGGACGGCGGATTCGGTGTATCAAAACTTATATCTGCTCGAGCGCCATAACCCGAAATTGGTCGCGGTTTTCGGTTCCGATCATATTTACCGTATGAACGTGCGCCAGATGATCGACGAGCACCAGCGAAACTCCGCCGACGTGACCGTCGCGGCCCTGCCGGTCAAGATCGAGGAAGCCTCGCAGTTCGGCGTCATCGCGGTGGATGCCGACTGGCGCATCATCGGCTTCGACGAAAAGCCGAAACACCCAAAATCGATTCCAGGAGAACCCGAATATGCCCTAGTCTCCATGGGTAATTACCTCTTTAACAACGAAGTTTTAATCGAGGCGCTCAACGCCGACGCAGCCGACGAAACCAGCAAGCATGATTTCGGCCACAACATTCTGCCGGCGCTGATCAAAAGCCAGCGGGTATACGGCTATGATTTTCGCAAGAACCGGGTGCCGATCCCGTCCAAAGGCGAAGAACCGAGTTACTGGCGCGATCTCGGCACCTTGGACGCCTACTACGAAGCGAGCATGGATCTTTGCTCCATCGATCCGTCCTTCAATCTTTATAACCGCAGCTGGCCGCTGCGCACGGTGGGCTACGCCGACCCGCCGGCGAAGTTCGTGTTCGACTGGAAAGACCGCCAGGGCATGGCGCTCAATTCCATCGTTGCCGAAGGCTCGATCATCAGCGGCAGTTACGCGCGCAACTGCGTGGTCGGCCGCAACGTGCGCATCCACAGCTTCAGCCAAGTCGAGGATTCGGTGATCATGGACTGGGTGGAAATCGGTAGGAACTGCCGTATCCGCCACGCCGTCATCGACAAGGCCAACGTCATCCCGTCGGGAACGGAGATCGGATATGACCTAGACAAAGACCGACAGCTCTACACAGTCTCACCGAACGGCGTAGTCGTATTGCCGCGCGCACCGCGCAAAACAACCTGGGTCATGACCGATCCCTAAACGGCATGGTTCTGACGCAAAGAAAGGATTTGTGGCTAATCATCTGGGTAAGCCAAGAACGCTGATGGGACAAAGGTCGATGAGCATGGCGCCCGCCTCACTCACGGCACATTGCCGCCAAGATACGACACCAGACCCGCGAGCCACGTGACTCGCTCACCGTCCCGCAGTTCGAACCGCCCATGGACCGATACATCTGCATCCACGGCCACTTTTACCAACCGCCGCGCGAGAATCCCTGGCTCGAAGCGGTCGAGTTGCAAGACTCCGCGGCGCCCTATCACGATTGGAACGAGCGCATCACCCGAGAGTGCTATGCGCCCAATTCGGTCTCGCGCATCGCCGATGACCAAGGCCGCATCATCAAGCTGGTCAATAACTACGCCAAGATCAGCTTTGATTTCGGTCCGACTCTCCTCAGTTGGCTTAAAGTGAAAGCCCCCGATGTCTATGCCGCCATTTTGGCGGCCGACCGGCAGAGCCGGGAAATTTTTTCCGGCCACGGCTCGGCCGTTGCTCAGGTTTACAATCATGTCATCATGCCGCTCGCCAATACTCGCGACCGGGTCACGCAGATCGTCTGGGGCATCGCCGACTTCGAGCATCGCTTCGGGCGCGCGCCCGAGGGCATGTGGCTGGCGGAGACCGCGGTGGACATGGAAACCCTCGAATTGCTCGTCGACGCCGGCATTCGATTCGTCATCCTGGCGCCGCATCAAGCGGAGCGCGTGCGCCGCATGGACGAGCAGGCCTGGCATGAGATCAACGGCGAACAGATCGATACCACGGTCACCTATCAGCAGCGCTTGCCCTCAGGGCGCGCTATCGCGGTATTTTTTTATCTCGGCGCGGTCGCGCGCGCGGTTGCCTTCGAAGGTTTGCTGTCGAAGGGCGAGCGTTTCATCGACCGCTTGGTCGGCGCTTTCGCCGCCGACCCCGCCCGGCCGCAGCTCGTCCATATCGCCACCGACGGCGAATCCTACGGCCATCATCACCGTTTTGGCGACATGGCGCTCGCCTATGCTCTGGACCAGATCGAAGCGCGCCAACTGGCGCACCTGACCAATTACGGCGAATTTTTAGAAAAATACCCGCCTGAACACGAAGTCGAAATCGTCGAGAAAAGTTCCTGGAGCTGTATCCACGGCATCGACCGCTGGTGGAGTGATTGCGGCTGTAACACCGGCGCCCATGCCCATTGGAATCAGCGCTGGCGCACGCCGCTGCGAAACGCTGTCGATTGGCTGCGCGACGAGGTCTCGCCGCGATGGGAACTCAAAGCATACCAGTTCTTTCAAGATCCTTGGGCGGCGCGCGACGCCTACATCGAAGTCGTGCTCGATCGCTCGGCAAAGAATATCGAGAACTTTTTTGCGCGCTATGCTGCTCGACCGTTATCGGCGGCGGAAACCACTACGGCGCTCAAACTACTCGAGTTGCAGCGCCACGCCATGCTCATGTACACCAGCTGCGGCTGGTTTTTCGACGATCTCGCCGGCATCGAGACGATTCAGATTCTGCAGTTTGCCGGCCGCACCTTGCAATTGGCCCAGGAGCTATTCGGGAACTCGTTAGAGGAGCAGTTCGTGCGCCGCTTTGCGGCGGCGCAGAGCAACAGGCCCGAGGAAGGCGACGGCGCGCGCATCTATGAGCGCCGGATCCGGCCGGCCAAAGTAGACTGGCCGAAGCTCGCCGGCCACTACGCGCTGAGCAATTTGTTCGAAGGTTTTCCCGAGCGTAGCGCGGTCTACTGCTACGATGCCAAAGTCGCGGACCCTCGGGTGTTCAGCGCCGGCCGCGCCAAGCTCGGCATCGGCCGAGTCGAGCTCACGTCTAGGATTACCCGGGAGACGGCGCGGCTCATCTTTGCGGTGCTGCATCTCGGCGACCACAACATGAGCGGCAGCGTCCGCGAAGACCTCGACGACGACAGCTACCAAGAGAGCGTTCGCGCCACGATGGAGCCATTTATGCGCGCCGACCTCACCGCCGTGATGCGCGAGATGGAAAGGCGCTTCGGCGGCTCGAATTATTCGCTGCGCTCGCTGTTTCGCGACGAGCAGCGAAACGTCTTGAACATGATCCTCGCCGCCGATTTGCAAGAAGCGGAATCTTTGTACCGGCAAATCTACGAACCCCGTGCGCCGCTCATGCGTTTTCTCACCGACCTCGGCATACCGCTGCCCGAGGGCTTTTCCGCGGCTGCGGATATTGTCGTCAACCACCAGTTGCGCACCGCGTTGGCGCCGCCGAGCATCGATCTAAAGCGGGCGTTCGAGCTTTTCGAATCCGCCCGCTTGGAAGGCGCTTCGCTGGATGCGCCGACGTTGGAATTCGCCTATCGCCAATCGCTGGAGCATTTGGCGGCAGCCGCTTTGGCAAATCTGACTTGGGCCGAGCTCGAAGGATTGCATGAAGCCGCCGCCGCGCTTCCACGGCTGCCGTTCACCGTCGATCTGTGGCAGGTCCAGAATCTCTACTACCAAATATTGACGCAGGACTATCCGCGCCGGCTGGAGGCGCAACGGCAAGGGGACGAAACCGCGCGCGTTTGGAATAAACTATTCCGAGAGATCGGCCGCCTGCTGCGCGTCAAAGCGGCCGAGTGAGCCAGCCGGGGTTGCGCCGCCATGATTTCGGTGAAGTCAATGCCTCGGCGAACAAGTTCGAATGCCGCGCAGATGCGGAGTGAGAGATAATAACGATTGGCCCGCGATTGCTCAATGATTAAACAAAATGACTGGAATCGATTGCTCGAGGCGGCCCGCTCGTGTTTAATTCATTTATAGTCTACAACTAAGCTCGTTATGTTTACGCCGTTCTTTAACATCGGCATCGCCGACGTCATCGATATCCTGGTCGTCGCCGTTTTGCTCTACACCGCCACGGCGTTCCTCAAACAAACCCGAGCCGCTTTCATCATTCGCGGCATTTTTATCATCGCGGCGATTTACATCATCGCCAGATACCTCGATCTGCAATTGACCGCGTGGATCTTCCAGGGTTTCTTCGCGATCTTTTTGATCATTATCGTAGTGATTTTCCAGGAGGAGCTCCGGCAGATATTTGAACGGATCGCCGTTTGGAGCTTGGCGCCAAAAGCCTTCAGGCCGCTGCGCTCCAACACTGTCGATACCCTCGTCGGCACGCTGGCCGACCTCGCCAAGGACAGAATCGGCGCACTAATCGTTATTCAAGGCAAAGATCCCATCGCCCGGTATGTGATGGGCGGGATTGAATTGGAAGGCAGTATTAGCGAACCGCTGCTGAAAAGCATCTTCGATCCGCACTCGGCAGGACATGACGGCGCGGTCATCGTCGAGAACGACCAGGTCACTCTTTTCGCGGCGCATCTGCCGCTGTCGAAAGACTTTCAACAATTGGCCAACGTCGGCACTCGCCACAGCGCGGCGCTGGGACTAGCCGAGCTGAGCGATGCGCTGTGTATCGCGGTCTCCGAAGAGAGAGGCACGATCTCGGTGGCCAGAGACGGCCATCTGCGGCAGATCGAAAACATTCAAGAGTTGGGACAGCTGCTCGAGAGGTTTCTTGGGGAAAAGTTTCCCTCGTCGGATCGGCGCATTCCTTCGGCGTCGCTGATCAGAGAAAACTGGCTCGCCAAACTGGTGAGCTTTTCCTTGGCCATCGGGCTTTGGTACGTCTTGGTCCCCGGATCGAGCACCGTCGAAGTGACCTATAAACTCCCGGTGCAGGTGCAAAACCTGCAACCCGAGTATCACGTCGAAGATGTCCAACCCTCCGAGGTCAACGCGACTTTTACCGGTCCCAAGCGGGCTTTTTATTTCTTCGATCCGAGTAAACTCAAGGTAGACGTCGATCTATCGACCACCGAAGCGGGCCGCAAGACGCTGCGCATTTCAGAGCAGAACGTGCGTCATCCGCAGACGCTCACTTTGCAGCAGCTCGTCCCGACGACGGTGAGAGTCCTGGTGCGAAAAACCCCGCGGGAGCAGGAGGACAAAAGCTAGCCGGACCAAACGACACGCACCGTCGCGAGACGCATTGCCTCTCATCGAGCCGATGCGATCTGCCCGTCTTAATTTGACCCTTAATCGCGGTTTTCCACCCCGCTGGCGGAAGCAAACTTCACCCCATGCTCAACCTTCGCTCTTGAGAAACGACACCGATAGCGGTGGCAAGGTGATGGCCAACGAATAGGGCCGGCCGTGCAACGGCACCGGCGCCGCTTCCACGCCGCCCATGTTGCCCATGCCGCTGCCCCAGTACTCGGCGGCGTCACTGTTGAGCGCCTCTTGCCAATAACCGCCGCGCGGCGCGCCGATGCGATAACTGTAGCGCGGCACCGGCGTAAAATTGCACACTGCAATGATGATCGTCGGCGTCGTCTTGCCTTTGCGCAACAGCGTCACGACGCTGCTTTCCACGTCGCTGCAGTCGATCCACTCGAAGCCCGCCGGGTCGCAATCGCATTCATGCATGGCGGGCTCGTCTTTGTAGAGATGATTGAGGTCGCGCACCCATTTCAATAGCCCGGCGTGGGCGGGCTGGTCCAGCAGTGCCCATTCGAGACTCGCGTCATGAGTCCACTCGCGCCATTGACCGAATTCGCCGCCCATGAACAACATTTTCTTCGACGGCTGAGCATACATGTAGCCGTACAGTGCGCGCAAGTTGGCGAATTTCTGCCAGTCGTCGCCGGGCATCTTGCCGATCAACGAGCCCTTGCCGTAAACGACCTCGTCGTGGGACAGCGGCAGGACGAAGTTTTCGTGAAACGCGTAGAGCATGCGAAAGGTCAGTTTGTCGTGGTGGTAGCGGCGGTGCACAGGGTCCTGACGCATATATTCCAGCGTATCGTGCATCCAGCCCATGTCCCACTTGAAACCGAAGCCCAAGCCGCCCAGATAATTGGGCCGCGAAACCATTGGCCAAGAGGTCGACTCCTCGGCGATCGTTTCGACCTCGGGAAACTGCTCGTAGACTTCCGCGTTCAAATAGCGCAAAAATTCGATGGCATCGATGTTCTCGCGGCCGCCGTGCTTGTTGGGAATCCACTCGCCCTCTTTGCGAGCGTAGTCGAGATAGAGCATGGACGCCACCCCGTCCACCCGCAGGCCGTCAACGTGATATTTGTCGAGCCAATAGACCGCATTGCTGATCAGAAAGCTTTGCACCTCTTTGCGGCCGTAGTTGAAGATATAGCTGTTCCACTCCGGGTGATAGCCCTGGCGCGGATCGGCATGTTCGAACAAATGCGTGCCGTCGAAAAACCCCAAGCCATGTTCGTCGCTGGGAAAATGCGACGGGACCCAATCGAGAATCACGCCGATACCCCGTTGATGCAACGTATCGATCAGAAACATGAGGTCCTGCGGCGTGCCGTAATTGCCCGAGGGCGCGAAGTAGCCGGTGATTTGATAGCCCCACGAGCCGAAGAACGGGTGATCCATGATCGGCATGAGTTCGACGTGGGTGTAGCCCAGGTGATGCAAGTGGTCCGCCAGCTGCGGCGCCAGCTCGCGATAGGATAGCGAGCGGTTGCCTTCCTCGACGATGCGTTTCCATGACCCCACGTGCATCTCGTAGATCGCCATCGGTTTGGTGAGGCCCTGGCGCTGGCGCCGCTCGGCCATCCACTGTTGATCGTTCCATCGATAATCGAGATCCCAGACGATCGATGCAAATTTGGGCGGGATCTCGTTGAAAATCGAGAAGGGATCGGCCTTGTCGGCACGGTAGCCGTTGAAGCGCGATCCGACGTGGTATTTGTACAGAGTTCCTTTGCCGACTTCTGGAAAGTATCCTTCCCAGATGCCGGAGTCGCCTTTGGGCCGGAGTAAATGCTTGGCCTTTTCCCAGCCGTTGAACTCGCCGATGATACTCACGTGATTGGCGTTTGGCGCCCAGACTGCAAAGTAAGTCCCTGCTTTCCCCTCTTGTCTGACAAGGTGCGCTCCGAGTTTATCGTAGAGGCGAAAGTGGCTGCCTTCGTTGAAGAGAAAAAGATCGTCGTTCGTCAGCAAGCTAACGGGATTCTGGCTGTCCATCAGTGGCACACCTTCCTTCCATTCACATCGATTGAAGCGTTATCCGTCACGGCCGGACCAAAGCCGTGAAGAGCCGGTCGACGCTCTTTGAAATTGACAAGACCCGTTGCCGCGCCGCAGCGGTTACTCGCGGTCCGCCAGCAATTGTAAAATCCCCGCAATCGGCAGGTCCACCCAGTCGGGCCGGTTGTTGAGTTCGTAGCTCAGTTCGTAGACCGCCTTTTCCAGCAAATAGATATCCAGCAGCAAAGCAATTTCCGTCCGCGCTTTCGGCATGAAAGCCGCCTGGCGGGTAGCCTCGAAATAACCCTTGAGAAAGTTCACCGATACCCAAAATTTCCAAAAATCCGCCCAGGGTCGCACTTGCGTAGCGTCTTCGGCTCGCGGAGCGTCGCTTTTGAGCGCAGCCACCGCGGCATAATTGAACGAGCGCAGCATGCCGGCGACATCGCGCAGCGGCGAGCGTTTTAGACGTCGCTCCGAAATCGGCCGCGCCGGCTCCCCCTCGAAATCGATGATGATAAAATCCTTGCCGGTAAACAGCACTTGGCCGAGATGGTAGTCGCCGTGGCAGCGGATGCGCATGGCGGTGATTTTGGTTTCGACAATCTCGCGAAAGCGCGCGAACAGCGATTCCTCCAGCTTGAGAACTTTTTCGGCGTCAACGCGTACCTCTTGGCCGAGTCCTTTGAGTCTTTTCCCGAGCAGCGTGAGCGATTGGTCGGCCAACGTCCGCATGCTCTGATAGAGCGAGCGGCGGTACAGAGCTGTGAAAGATTCCGGCGCGAACGCGGGATCCTTCAGCTCCGAGCTAAGAGCCCGGTGCAGCTCGCCGGTGCGCTGTCCCAAGAGATGGGCCGATGGCAAATACGAGCCGATCAATTCGCGTGCCAAGTCGGGAATCTCCTCGTCGACAAATTTTGCCGGGGAGGCTGTCGGCACAACCGCAGCCTGAACGTCCGGTTTGCGCGCCAACACTTCATCGAAAAAATGATCCAGGCTGTCCAGTGTGTAGCGCCAGGCGTCGCCTTCGTTTGCGACCAGGCCTTGAAGGATGCCGAGTGTCGCCGGCTCGCCGCGACCCTTGCGCAATTCAAACGAGCCGGCCAACGCCGGAGTGTGGGCAAAACGGGCCTTTTCCGTAAGAAACCGGCCGATCTCCAAATCGGGATTCAACCCTTCGGTGACGCGGCGGAAGAGTTTGAGAATCATGCGATCGCCATAGACTACAGAGGTATTGCTCTGTTCTCGTTTGAGAATGACCGGCTCCAGGTTGGCTTCGGCACCGCCGCTAATTTTGCGAAAGATCTTCGACGGCTGCGCCGCCAGTTCTGCGCCCTGCCCTTTGTAACGCCGCGCGCGGCCGACGGCGCTAAGGAGTGACTTGGCGAAATTCGCATCGTATAGGGCGTCGTGAAGCACCCCGTCGATCTCCTGATCGTGATTTTTAACCTTCAATTGGGCAACGATGCTTTGCGGGCTCGCCTGGCGTAGCCCGAAGGCGCGCTCCCCCGCGGCGAACATCAACGGCAGGACGTAGACCGCCGGTGTGGCGCCGAGAAACTGGATTTCCCAGGTGGTAAAAAACGCGCTCGCGCCGTTCACATGAAACGGAATGATGTCGACCTTCTTCACCGAGCGAATTTGTTGCGCCTTGCCCCCGAACCAGCGGCAACTGAGGAAATAAGCCGGCAAGGTGCGTTCCAGGAGCGTCAGCGCCTTGTTTGCGAGGATATGCTCCCAGGAGCCCTCGACCTCCAATTTCGCCGGCTCGAACCCTTCGATGGTCGCGCCGGTTTTGGCCGCCTGCGGTTGTTCGAGCTTGAACCAATAGAAATTATGCGGTCCGAAGGTAAGGAAATAGGGGAGCTCGCCGATCGGGGGAAATCGCGTTTGGCCGAATAACTCCACGGGCACCATGCCTTTATAGGCGGAGAGATCGATCTCCGCGCAATTGACGAAGCGTGACAGGTTGGCGGCGATGAGAATGATTTCATCCTGGTAGCGCCGCAGGAAGACCAGCACCTTGCGGTTTTCCGGCAGCAGAAATTCGATGCTGCCTTCGTTGAGGGCCCGGTAACTCTTGCGCAAGAGCACAAGCCGCTTCATCCACCAGAGCAGCGAGCTGGGATTTTGCTGATGCGCTTCAACGTTGACGGTTTCGTAGTGGTGCTCGGGATCGACGATCACGGGCAAAAACAGCTTCTGCGGATTGGCGCGGGAGAAACCGGCGTTGCGGTCGGCGCTCCATTGCATCGGCGTGCGCACGCCGTTGCGGTCGCCGAGGTAAATATTATCGCCCATGCCGATTTCATCGCCGTAATAAATCACCGGCGTGCCGGTGAGCGAAAACAGCAGGCTGTTCAAGAGCTCCATGCGGCGCCGGTTGTTGCCGAGCAGCGGCGCCAGGCGCCGACGGATGCCGAGGTTGATCCGCGCGCGCGGATCGTTGGCGTAGACCTTGTACATGTAGTCGCGGTCCTCATCGGTGACCATCTCCAGGGTCAGCTCGTCGTGATTGCGCAAAAACATCGCCCACTGGCTATTCTCCGGAATCGGCGGCGTCTGCTCGAGAATATCGATGATCGGGAAGCGGTCTTCCATGTGCACGGCCATGAACAGCCGCGGCATCACCGGAAAATGAAACGCCATGTGACACTCATCCCCGTCGCCAAAATACTTAACCGCGTCTTCCGGCCACTGATTGGCTTCGGCGAGCAGCATGCGGTTCTTGTATTTTTTGTCGACATGCTGGCGCAGCTCTTTGAGAAAGGCGTGGGTCTCGGGAAGATTTTCGCAGTTGGTTCCTTCGCGCTCGTATAAATAGGGCACGGCGTCCAAACGCAGGCCGTCGACGCCCATGTCGAGCCAGAAGTCCAACACGCTGAAAAGCGCTTTTTTCACTTCCGGATGATCGAAGTTCAAATCCGGCTGGTGCGCATAGAAACGGTGCCAGAAATAGGCCTTGGCCACCGGGTCCCAAGACCAATTGGATTGCTCGAAGTCTTTAAAGATAATCCGCGCCTCCTGGTAGCGCTCCTGGTTGTCGCTCCAAACGTAAAAGTTGCGCGCGCTGCTGCCCGGCTTGGCCTCGCGCGCGCGCTGAAACCAGGGATGCTGCTCGGAAGTATGATTGATGACCAGCTCGGTGATGACACGGATCGATCGGCGGTGCGCCTCGCGCAGGAACACCTTGAAGTCCTGCAGTGTGCCATAGTCCGGATGAATGTCGGTATAGTCGGCGATGTCGTAACCGTCGTCGCGCAGGGGCGAGGGATAAAACGGCAAAATCCAAAGCGCCGTGACGCCGAGATCCTGAAGATAATCGAGCTTTTCAGTTAGACCGATGAAATCGCCGATGCCGTCGCCGTTGCCGTCGCAAAAAGCCCGCACATGGGCTTCATAGATCACCGCCTCTTTGTACCAGCGCGGCTGAGCTTCCAGAATCGTCGAGGCTGAACTTTGAGTTTTGCGCTTCATGGGGATCGCTTTCGTTTACAGAAAATAATCGAAATCCTGCTCCCGGTGCAGTCGGTGGCGCACGCGAAAGATCTGCGCCGGCACGCTCGCCGGATCGAGCTGCACGTAATTATTCGTTCCATGCCATAGGTAACGGGCGCCGGTGAGCAGCTCGTGCATCTGATAGGGCTGCAGCGGATCGAGCCCGAGCTCTTCGGTGGACAGGTTCACCCAGCCGGCCTGGCTGTGGTGCGGGTCCAGATTGACCACGACTACGATCACGTTGCTCAAGTCTGCGGTTTGCTTCGTGTAGCAGAGGATCTGTTCGTTATCGACGGCGTGAAAACGCAAGCTGCCGTCGCTCTGCAGCGCGCGATTTTCCCGGCGAATCCGGTTGACCATGGCGATCAACTCTTTGAGGCTCTCCGGACTTTCCCTGCGCCAATGCTTGATTTCATATTTTTCCGAATCCAGATATTCCTCGCTGCCGGGATCGCGCGGGCGGGCTTCGAGCAGCTCGAAGGCCGGGCCGTAAATCCCGTAGCTGGCGCCGAGCGTCGCCGCCAATACCAATCGCGCCATAAAACCGGCGCGGCCGCCGAACTGGAGATATTCGTTTAGAATGTCCGGCGTATTCGGCCACAGGTTGGGACGAAAATATTCGCACACTTCGGACTGGGTGAGCTCGGTGAAATACTCGGTGAGCTCAGGCTTGGTGTTGCGCCAGGTGAAGTAGGTGTAGGACTGGCTGAAACCGAGCTTGGCCAGACGGTACATCAGCTTGGGACGGGTGAACGCCTCGGCGAGAAATATCACGTCGGGATGTTTCTGCTTCACCGCACCGATCAGCCATTGCCAAAACGGCAGCGGCTTGGTGTGCGGGTTGTCGACGCGAAAAATGCGAACATCCTGCTCGATCCAAAAATCCACCACACTCTTCAGCTCCTCCCAGAGCTCGCGCCATTCATCCGAGGTAAATTCCAGCGGATAAATATCCTGATATTTTTTCGGCGGGTTTTCGGCGTACTGCACCGAGCCATCGGGCCGCCAGCGAAACCAGTGCGGATGTTCTTTCACGTAAGGATGGTCGGGGCTGCACTGGTAAGCAAGATCCAGAGCGATCTCGATGTTCAGTGACTTGGCTTTTTTTACCAGGCTCTTGAAATCTTCGAGCGTGCCGAGCTCCGGATGAATCGATTTGTGGCCGCCCTCGGCGGCGCCGATCGCCCAAGGGCTGCCGGGATCGTCCGTGCCGATCACAGCGTTATTCTTGCCCTTGCGGTGCGTGCGGCCGATCGGGTGAATCGGCGGGAAATACAACGTGTCGAATCCCATGGTGGCGACGTAAGGGAGCAACCGTTCACAGTCTTTGAAAGTCCCGTGCTTACCGGGCTCGTCCGAGCAGGAACGCGGAAACACTTCATACCAGGAGCTAAAGCGCGCTTTTTCGCGGTCGACCGCCACGCCGAGCTCTTTGCCGTAGCGCGTGGCCAGGCTTCGATCGGGATATTTTTCGACCAAGTTGCCAAGCTCATCACCGAGCGCAGTATCAAGCTTGGCTGCTAAACTTGGCTTCTTTGCGCTTAAGCTCTGGGCCCAGTCGGTGAGTTTTTTTGCGTCGGCGCCGCCGGCGCGTTTGGCCGCTGCTTCGATCATTTGCGCCCCGGTCAGCATATCCAAATCCGTGTGCTCGCCGACCTCGGCCTTCTTGCCCAGATCGCGGCGCCAGGACTTGAATCGATCGGCCCAGGCGATCAGCGTGTACACGTAACGGCCAACCTCGGCGACGATAAAGACGCCGCGCCAGCGGTCATTGACCAGCGGCTCCATCGGCGTTTCGCTCCAATCGCTGTCCTCGGCGCGCCGGAAAAGCAGCGCGCAGGAAATCACTTCGTGACCGTCAACGAAAACATCGGCTTCAACGGCGACCCGCTCACCTGCTGTGCGCTTGATTGAAAACAGACCGCCGTCGATCTCGGGCACCACGCCTTCGATGACGATGCGGGTTCGCCCTTCATGCAATGGTTTCCATAGTTCTTCCATCTGAGTTTTCCTTAATGCTCGGCAACTCGCCCGAGGTTTCTTCGTTGCGCAGCAACGCCACCGGAAAATCTTTGAAGACGCCGCCGAGTTCAAGTGTTTTATTCGGCGCCGCAAGCGCCGTTTTCAGAGTATGACCGGTGAGCACGTCGACCCACCGGCCTGGCGCCGAGTCCGGCAAACTAAGAGCTGTGCCGCGCCAAAACTCGTCGCCCAGCGGCGTGCCGCCGCGATAAGCATCTCTGCCGATCAAGCGCGGCACGATCGCCAGTACCCAAGTCTGATCCTTGCGCCGAGCAAAAGCGCAAACCCGATCGGCCATCTCGCCGCTGGCGTGTAACGGCAAATAATCGCCCGTACCGAACAGCTCGCGATGGTCACGGCGAAAGCCCAACAGCTTGTGCAGCAAATAAAGCTTGATCCTGCCATCACGCCATTGGGAAATCAGCTCGCGCAGCAGTGCTGCACGATCTTTCGACTCACTGATCTTGAGCTCGCCCAGCAGGCGCCGCCGGGCGGCGAAATCCACCGGGCGGCGGTTATCCGGATCGACAAAGCTCAGATCCCAGAGCTCCGTTCCCTGAAAGGTGTCCGGGATGCCGGGCGCGACGATTTTCAGCAGTGTTTGCGCCAGCGAATTGAACATGCCGGCGTAAGCGACCTTCTCGACAAAGGGCAGAAACTCGTCGAGGAAACCGTTGTCCGCTGAGGGGGTCAGAATCGCGTCGGCAAATTTCACGAAGGAGGTCTCGTAAGCCAGATCCGGTTTGAGCCATTCCGTGTGCACCTTGGCTTCCCGCACCGCTTTGATGAGATAAGCGTTGAGTCTTTCCGAAAAGCCCGGGTCGGGCGCGTCTTGCAGCGGATAAGAGCCGATCAAGGTCTGGTATAAGAAATATTCGTCATTACGGTCGGGGACTTCGAGGCCTTTAATCTTGCTCTTTTTCGCTCGGTTGGTTCGGCTCCACGATTTGAGCCGATTGTCCCACTCCTCCGGCAACTCCGAAAGCAGATTGATTCTCGCGCGTGCGTCCTCACCGCGCTTGCCGTCGTGGGTGGCGGTGGCGTTCATCGTGTAAGGCCAACTCTTAAGGCGCCGCCGATTAAACTCATGAAACTCCTGCGGCGAGACGCCGAAACGATCCGGGTCGCCTCCGACATCGTTGAGCGAGATCAAGCGATTGTAAACGTAGAACGTCGTATCCTCGAAGCCCTTGGCCATCAGCGGCCCGGTCAGCTGCTGGAAGCGCATGACGAAATGGGTCCAGCTGTGTTTTTCTTCATCGCTGTGATGATTGGCAAAATCGAGCAGTAAAAACCGTTCGATGAACTTGAGTTCGAGCAGCAAGCCGGCGTTAGCGGTCTTGGCGCGTTCGACGGCGGTATTCAACCAGGCGCGGTCCGCGACGCTGAAGTGGCCCGGGCTGACGTAGCTTCGATAGACTGGAAAAAACGCCAGCACTTCCACCAGGGCACGTTTGAGGCCGTACAGGGTCACGTCGGCGGCGTGGCGGTCGCGGCTGGAAACGGTTTTCAACAAATAGGCCAGGCTTTCGATATCGCCGGCCATGTACTTGCCGATGATCAAGCGTTTTTTCTCGACCAGCAGCGCGCCGCAAGAAGTTTCGCTGTCGGCGAAACGGCTATAAATTTGGCTGAACTTGCGGCGTTGCGCGCGCGCGCAGAACAGGCCGTTGACGAAATTTAGAAACTCATAGCCGGTGGTTCCCTGAACCGGCCAATTTTCCGGCAACTCTTCATCGAAGCCAAGAATTTTCTCCACCGCCAGATAGACGTCGCCGGCGGCGCGGCGCAGTCGTTGCAAATATTCCAGCGGGTCATACAAGCCGTCCACGTGATCGATTCTGAGCCCGGTAAATTGGCCCTCGCGAGCGAGCTTCATGATCAGCCCATGGGTGTGATTGAAAACTTTCTCGTCCTCCATGCGCAGCGAAATCAGCTCGTTGATGTTGAAAAACCTCCGGTAGTCGAGCTCCTCCGCCGCGACCTTCCAGAACGACAGGCGATACCATTGCTGCGCCAGCAGCCGCTCGAGCAGGTTGAAGCTTTCCGGCTTGCCTTCGCTGCCGTTGAAACGGCTGAGATTGGCGTCGAAATGGCGCTTGATCTCCGCGTCGCCGCTATAAAGCTCCCAGAGCATGTGCTTGACGAATGCGATCTGGTCCGCGCGCTCGCGGCTCTCTTCCTTCGGCGGAATGTTTTTGAGCGTGTAGAGAATTCCCAACAGCTTGATGAAATCCAGATGACTGGCGCCCAGCCGTTTGCGCAACGCGCCAAGATCATGGGCGATCACGTCGGCGTAGGATTCGATGTTGACGGGAAACTGCATCGAAGCATAACGGATGCTCAAGCCGTTCTGATCATAGTTCAGCGTGATCTCGCCGTGCTCCAGACAATCGCCGTAGAATCCGCCGAGGAACGGCGCCAAAATCTTACCTTTCATGCTGTCGTAGGGGTGATTCCAATCGACATCGAAGAAATCGTAATACGGCGACGCCGGGCCGTTTTCGAGCACGTCCATGAGCATGTGATTTTGCCGGTCATAGGCCATGTGATTGGGCACGATATCCTGAAGCCAGCCGAGATCGCGTTGGCGCGCCGCATCAGTCAACGCGTTGAAATCGGCGGCGCTACCAAGCTCGGGATTGAGCCGGTTCGGATCGACCACGTCGTAGCCATGCTCGCTGCCCTGTCGGGCATGAAAGATCGGCGAGGCATAGATATCGCTAATGCCCAGCGCTTCAAGATAGTCGAGGATTGCCTTCGCGTCCTTGAAACCGAAGGATGGTGTAAACTGCAATCGGTAGGTCGACGCGGGTATTCTCATAGCAGCGCGCCATTCTTTCTTCCGCGCCTTGAGCGTCGCGTCACGACGCGGGGCTCACTCTTTTCGGCGTCCGCTTCAACGTTTTTCGGCAAGCGCATCAATACCAGTGAACGGGAACTGATCTCGTACGGCTCGCCGCCGCGCACTCGCCGCGGTTTTCTGACGTCCAGGCTCGTATCATAGGTGTCAAAAATCACTTGCCAACGCAGCTTGCGCCGATGGGCCGGCAAGGTGAACGAAACCGCTTCGTGGTGCGCGTTGAGGAGAATTAGCAATGTGTCGTCGACGATTCGGTTGCCCCGGCCATCCCGCTCCTCGATGGCGTCGCCGGCGAGGCGCAGCGCGAAGCAACGCGTCTCGGGATTGCTCCACTCCTCGTCGCTCATCTCTCTTCCGTCGGGACGAAACCAGGCAAGGTCTTTCACCTCCGAGCCGCGAATGTGCCGGCCTTGAAAAAAGTTGCGGCGCCGGAGCACCGGATGGGCACGCACCAGTCGAATCATAAAGCGCGTGAATTCAAGCAGCTCGCGCCGCGGCCGATCCAATTGCCAATCGATCCAGGAAAGCTCGTTGTCTTGGCAATAGGCATTGTTGTTGCCTTTTTGGGTTCGCCCAAATTCATCGCCCGACAAGAGCATCTGCACACCCTGGGACAAAAACAGCGTCGCCAGGAAATTCCGTTTTTGCCGCTCGCGCAGTGTCAGCACTTGCGGGGCGTTGGTTTCGCCTTCCACGCCGCAGTTCCAGCTGAGATTGTCGTTGTGGCCGTCGCGGTTTTCTTCGCCGTTGGCCTCGTTATGCTTGTCGTTGTAGCTGACCAGGTCATTGAGCGTGAAGCCGTCGTGGGCAGTAATGAAATTAATGCTGGCGTAGGGTAACCGGCCGTTGTGTGCATAGAGATCGCTCGACCCTGTGAGGCGAAAGCCGAGGCCGCCGACTTGGCCGCCGTCGCCTTTCCAGAAGTGCCGCACGGTATCGCGGTAAGCCGCATTCCATTCGCCCCAGAGAACCGGGAAATTGCCCACCTGATAACCGCCCGGTCCCAGGTCCCAGGGTTCAGCGATCAGTTTTACCTGAGAGAGGATCGGGTCCTGCTGAATGATGTCGAAGAACGCGCCGAGACGATCGACGTCGTGCAGCTCGCGCGCTAAAGTTGAAGCCAAATCGAATCGGAAACCGTCCACGTGCATCTCCATCACCCAGTAGCGCAGGCTGTCCATGATCATCTGAAGCACGCGCGGATGGGTCATATCGAGTGTATTGCCGCAACCGGTGTAGTCCATGTAGTAGTGCCGGTCGTTCTCCACCAGTCGGTAGTACGAAGCATTGTCGATGCCGCGGAAGCACAGCGTCGGGCCCATGCGGTTGCCTTCACCGGTGTGGTTGTAGACAACATCCAAGATGACTTCGATGCCTTCGCGATGCAGCGCCCGCACCATGCTTTTAAATTCTGTGACCTGCTGGCCGATGACCCCGGCGCTCGCATAGCGCACGTCGGGCGCGAAGAAACCGATTGAATTGTAGCCCCAATAATTGGTCAGACCGCGGTCTTTCAAGTGCTTGTCGGCGACGAACTGATGCACCGGCATCAATTCCACCGCGGTGATGCCAAGGCCCTTGAGGTAATCGATGACCTCCGGACAGGTGAGCGCGGCATAGGTGCCGCGCAGCTCCGGCGGCACCGCCGGATGGCGCATGGTGAAGCCTTTGACGTGCAGCTCGTAAATGATCGTCTCGTGCCAGGGTGTGTTCGGCGGCGCGTCGTTGCCCCAACTGAACGCCGGATCGACGACCACGCATTTGGGTATTCCCGGGGCGCTGTCGGTATTGCTGCGCGAAAGATCTTGGTCCCTATGGCCGATGGCGTAGCCGAATAGCGCGTCGCTCCACTGAATCGTGCCGGCGATCGCCTTGGCGTAAGGGTCTAAAAGCAATTTCGCAGGATTGAAGCGATGACCAGATCGGGGTTCGAAGGGACCATGCACGCGATAACCGTAAAACTGCCCGGGCCGCGCCTCAGGCAAATAAAGATGCCAAACCTGATGCGTTTGCTCCCTGACCGGGATGCGGGTTTCCCGCTGCGCATCGGCGCCGTCGAACAAGCAGAGCTCGACCTTGGTCGCGTTCTCGGAAAAAAGCGAGAAATTCACCCCGGCACCGTCCCAGGTCGCGCCCAGCGGATAGGGTTTCCCCTGCCAGATCTTCATGTAGCCTTCAATAATCGCGCTCGCCTTAGGCTCACGCACTCGTTTCACTTCGAAAAAGCGCCAGCGAGCGTGCCGGCAGCGTAAATCGCTGTGATGCGCCACCCTTGATTTCGTCGGGCAGCACACTGCCGGCGCCGCGCCATTCGGGCTCCGCCGAATCGATGATCTTGAGCCAGCGTCCCGCTGGTACGGACAGTTCGACGGACGCCGCGGCCAAATCCAAATTAGCGATCATGAGCGCGCGATCGTCGCCGCTCCGGCGCTGTACCAGCAACAATTTTGTTTCTTCAACCGCCGTGACGTCCATGTTTTGCTTGGTCAACTCGGCGAGAGCGGGCGTGGTCTTTCGCAACCGGATCAGCTCGCGATAAAAATCCAACAAGACTTTATGCTCGCCGGTGTTCGCTAATTCATGACGCAGCTTCGCGCTGACAAACGTCGCCTCGTCCTGCGGATCGGGGATCTCGCCTTGCCATTCGAAGCTGGCAAATTCCATGCGCCGGCCGCGCCGCACCGCTTCTATGAGCCCGGCATCGGAATGGCTGACAAAGTAAGGAAACGGCGCCTGCTCACGGTATTCTTCGCCCATGAATAAAAGCGGAAGGTATGGCGACAAAATGACCAAACCAGCAGCAAGCTTGAGATTCTCGAAAGACACCGTCTCGGTCAAACGGTCGCCGCGCATGCGGTTGCCGACCTGATCATGGTTTTGCGCGAACACCACGAAGCGCTGCGCCGGCAGATCGCGCGACGAGCTGCCATGGCGATGGCGGCGAAACTCGGAGTACTCGCCCGAATAGGCGAAGCCTTCGCGATAGGCTTTGACCAGTTGGGCGATCTCACCGTAGTCGCGGTAGTAACCGTTTCTTTCGCCCGTGAGCAAAGCGCGCAGGCAATGATGAAAATCATCGTTCCACTGCGCATCCAGACCGTATCCGCCGCGCTCGCGCTCGCGCACCAAACGAGCGTCGTTGGTCGCGCTTTCAGCGATCAGAAACATGCGCCGGTTGAGCCGCTCCGCTTCGGCATGAACGGCAACGGCCAATTCTTCGAGAAAAGTAAACGGCGAATGGTCGAGAATCGCGTGCACCGCGTCGAGGCGCAACGCATCGACGTGAAAATCGACAAGCCAATGAAGCGCATTTTGGATGAAAAACTGGCGCACCTCGTCGCTCTGCGGGCCGTCGAAATTGAGCGCCGCTCCCCACGGTGTCTGGTAGCGCTCGGTAAAATACGGTCCGAAGTCCGAGAGGTAATTGCCCTCCGGTCCGAGGTGGTTGTAGACCACGTCTAAAATCACGGCGAGACCGCGCTGGTGACAGGCGTCGATCAGCCTTTTTAAACCTACAGGTCCGCCGTAGGAATTTTGCGCGGCGAACGGCAACACGCCGTCGTAGCCCCAGTTTCGCGCGCCGGGAAATTGCGCCACCGGCATGAGCTCTATCGCCGTGATGCCGACGTCCTTCAAATAATCGAGAAATGGAATAACCGCCTCGAAGGTGCCCGCCGGCGAAAAACAGCCGACATGAAGCTCATAAATAACGTAATTTTCGAGTGCGATGCCGGACCAGTCGGTATCGCTCCAGCGAAACTCATCTTCGAGGACGGCCGACGGTCCATGCACGCCCTGCGGTTGGAATCGCGATGCCGGATCGGGACGCTGCTTATCCGGCCCTAAATGGTAAAGATAGGGATCGCCCGGATGAACGTCTTCGACCACCGTTTCATAATAACCGCGCCCGGTTCGTTCCAGCGGGATCAGCCGATCGGTTCTCAGCAGCCGCACGCCAAGCTGAGCGATCGACGGCGCCCAAACCCGAAAGCGGCACGTATTCTTGCCCAGGTAATTAGCACCGAGTCTGTTCAGGATTTGCTCCATTGAAAAGTTTCGATTTTTCCGCCCAGCCGGTCAGCTTGAACAACGATGAAAAGCACCGCTGGCGCAAAGCCAAGTGCGATTTTTCCGTTTTCGTCCACAAGCCCAATAATAATAAAATTTGACGCTAAAAAAATACGCTGCAGCGGATAAATTGCGGCGCTCGGTCGCGTCCCAATCACAGCTCCCAGGTTTCTAAACGGCCTTTGGAAAGAATCGACTTCTCGACGTGCGCTAAGACAACTTGTCTCTTTTCGCCAGTGTCCCTATCGGCACTCACCGAACCCAACGTCCGCGCTCAATTCGAGCGGAGACTGAGATTTTTTCGCTCGAGGAGTTTAGTTTACACTATCTTGAGCTTCAGGCAACGCCGAAACGTATCGTCATCGGCGGTGGTTGTTCTCCATGCTCACCGTGAGTTCCCGCGTTACCCACGCGAAGGCTGTATTTACGGGCGACGGCAGGTCTTGAGCCGCGCTTGACCGATCCTGCAACGATCGAATAGGGTAGGGATGGACAATGGATGACACGACTTCCAAGCCGATCGCCAGCATTTTGTACGTCGAAGACGATTTAGCCTCGGGACGGCTAGCGCATGCCATCGTCGAGCGCGAAGGTTATGCCGTCAAAGTAGTGTCAACCGGACAAGAGTTTTTGAAAGCTCTCGCAGAGAACAAACCGGATTTGATCCTGGTCGATCTCCACTTGCCCGACGCATCGGGATTGGATCTGCTGGCAAAATCGCGCCTTCGTTATCCGGAAGTGCCGGTGATCGTCGTGACCGCGTCCAACGCGGTGAGCGACGTGGTCAGTGCCCTCAAAGGCGGCGCCACCGATTATGTTACCAAGCCGGTGGACCATCAACGGCTCATCGTCTCTTTGGCCAACGCGCTAAAATTGCTGCGCCATCAGCAAGACCTTGCCAAGCTCCGCTCCGAGCTCAATGAAACCTATCGGCTCGAACATATCATAGGCAGCGGGCCCGCCATGGAAAATGTTCGCCATATGATTCGTCAAGCAGCACCGAGCGATGCCACGGTGATGATCCTGGGCGAGAGCGGCACCGGAAAAGAGCTGGTTGCCCGGGCGCTGCATCACGCGAGCCCAAGAGCCGGCAAGCCCTTCGTCGACGTTAACTGCGCCGCGCTTACCGAGACTTTGATCGAAAGCGAACTTTTCGGTCACGAACGGGGCGCCTTTACCAGCGCGATTTCCCGGCGCCGCGGTAAATTCGAACAGGCCAACAGCGGCTCGCTGTTTCTCGACGAGATCGGCGACATGCCGTTGTCGACCCAGGGGAAAATTTTGCGCGTCTTGCAGGAACGCAGCTTTCAGCGGGTCGGCGGCGAGGACCATATCACGGTCAATGTGCGCGTGATTTGCGCGACCAACCGCAATATCGAGGAAGCGGTTCAAACCGGCGCGTTCCGAGACGATCTATTTTATCGCATCAACCTGTTCGCCATCGAAGTGCCGCCACTGCGCGAGCGCATCGCCGACATCCCCGAGCTGGCGCGCCATTTTTTGGCGGTGAGCAGCCGGTCCGGCAAATACCCTGCGCGCATTCTCTCGGATGCTGCCATTGCCGCGCTGTGCGAACATCGCTGGCCGGGAAACGTCCGCGAGCTGCAAAATACCATCGAGAGAGCGATGATGGTATGTCCCGACGAGGAGATTCAAGTCTCGCACCTGCCCGCGACGGTGCTGCAGCGTCCGCGCGGCAATTCCCAATCGGCGCAATCTGTTTCGTCCAAGCCAAGCCAAAATTTAGTTGAAGCGGTGGAAGCGTTCGAGCGCGCGAAGATCATCGAAGCCTTGGAAAAGTGCGATTGGAACAAAACTCAAGCGGCGCGCCAGCTCGGTGTCACCCGGCGGATTTTGTCATACAAAATGACTACCCTCGGCATCGAAAAAGCACCCACCGAGTAGTCCCAAAAGCTCCCGGCAAACCTGCCAAAGCATCTATCCCGCACCGGCGAATCTAATGGTGATTTTCGCTGGCTTTGCGTCGAAATGTCCAATTTTGTCCGTTTTTGTAAGATTAAGTTCGATCCACGTTTAAAATTATTCATCCCTTTTCGCCAAAATAGTCGGAAATTCAAGAACTTGACAGCAACTACGCCACTTGGCTCGGTGGTTGCTTTTTGATCGTTTGGTCGTGATTTATAAGCCCGCCAATTCCTGTGCGTGGCTAGTGACAAGGGAGTCAGGCAAATCTCGATATGAAAAGACCGTTAGGTCGAAGTCTTAGCGCGTGCTTGGCGGACGCTTGGTTCGGCGGCACAACGCTCACACTCAAGCCGATTCGCGCGCTGATCGACGCCAGCGCAAAGCTGGGCAAAGGCGACCTGAGCACCCGTACCGCCATGGAACAGCTTCGTGGCGGGATCGGCCAATTAGCCGGCGCGATCGATCAGATGGCCGACGCGATTCAGGTTCGCGACGCCGAACGCATAAAATCCCAGCAAACCCGCGCCCTGCTTGCCGCCATCGTGGAATCTTCCAGTGACGCCATCATCAGCCGCACCCATGAGGGCATCTGCACGAGTTGGAACAAGGGCGCGCAAGATCTTTTCGGCTATAGCGCCGACGAAATAATCGGCAATTCACTTATGGTCCTGGTGCCCGAGGATCAGGTGGATCGGGTGCTGCAAAACTTCGACATAGTCAAGCGCGGCAGTCCTATCGACTCATACGAAGCGGTGCGAATCAGAAAAAATGGTACCACAGTCGACGTTTCAGTTACCGTATCGGCCATCATCGCCGAAGACGGCAGGGTTATCGGCGCCGCTTCGATCATGCGAGACATCAGCGAGCACAAGCGCTCCGAACGCGAGCTGCGCGCGCTGCACGAAATTAATTTGGCGATCTCGTCGACCCTGGACCGGCAAGCGATATTGCAGATTTTACTGGAAAAGATCGAATTGCTGCTTCCCTACTCCGCCAGCCACATCAGACTGGTCAATGAAGCCACTGGAAAACTCACGCCCGTGGCCTGCCGCAACTTGGACGAGACAGCGTGGAAGGCAGGCGACTCACCATCGGAGGGTTCGATTCTAAACTGGATCCTTCGGTCTCGACAGCCTGTAGTCTTGCGCAATTTGCACGCCGAAAAGCGGTTTCGGCGCCCGGAATTCTATCACCAGCAAGGGTTAGTTTCCTACCTCGGCCTGCCGTTGATGGTCAACGAAGAAGCAATCGGCGTGCTATCGCTTTTGACTAAAGAAGAACACGAGTTTACCCAGGACGAGATCCGCTTCGCCCAAACTTTGGCCAAGCAAGCGAGCATCGTCATATACCATTCCCAACTTTACGAGGAAACCAAAAGTCTCGCGGAAAAGCTGGAGGTGGGCGGCGAGCACATTCGAGCGCTGGCCAGTGGGCTGATACGCGCGCGCGACGAAGAAGCTAGACGCATCGCGAACATCTTGCATGACGAGTCCGGGCAGATCCTGGCCATGGTCTACATCTCGTTGGATGAGTTGGCGAAAGGACTCTCCGACTCCGACCGAGAACGGGTGCAAAGGATCAAGAATTTGTTGGATGAGATCGAGAATCGGCTGCGCGATCTTTCCCACAACCTTCATCCCGCCCTGCTCGATCATTTGGGGTTGGCGCCCAGTCTCGAAAATCTCGCCGCTCAGATTTCCAAACGCTCTGGAATTCAGACCATGATTCATAGTCAATTGAACGGGCGGCTCCCGCCGCCGTTGGAACTGACCCTCTACCGCGTCCTCCAGGAAGCGATTAGCAACGCGGTCCGCCACTCGCGCGGGAAAACGATCCGGGTCCGACTCTTGGAAAACAACGGGCTGGTCCAGTGCGCGATTCAGGACGATGGCATCGGCTTTCAGTCCGCCAGTCTCGCCCACGGCAGCAAACCGATGACCCGCGGCCTCGGCATTCCCGGCATGCGCGAGCGAATCGAAGCCATAGGCGGAACCTTTCAGATCCTTTCCAGCCCGGGCGAAGGAACCAAATTGTATCTATCCATTCCACTGGAGAAACCCAATGACGCAGCGAATCCTGATTGCTGATGATCACACCATTGTCAGAGACGGCCTGAAGGGCGTTTTGCTCGGCCAAGGTTTCGAGATCGCGGCCGAGGCATCAAACGGACGCGAAGCCGTGGACTTGAGCCGCAAGCTGCGTCCGCACATCGCCATCTTGGACATTGCGATGCCGCTTCTCAACGGTATCGACGCGGCGCGGGAAATCGCCGGCGCCTGCCCGAACACGAAAACTATTCTACTGACCATGTACAAAGAGAGGCAGTTCATTCTCGAGGCCTTGCGCGCCGGCATCAAAGGCTACGTGCTAAAAACCCAGGCCGCCGCCGATCTCGTCAACGCGATCCACGCGGCGCTGGCAGGCGAAACTTATCTCAGCCCGGGGGTTTCCGACAGCATCGTGCAGGCCGCGCTGACCAAGGACTCGCCGGCCCTCGACCCGTTGACTCCACGGGAACGGGAAGTTTTGCAGTTGATTGCCGAAGGGAAAAGCAACAAGGAGGTTTCCCAGCAGCTCGGGATGAGCGTAAAAACCGTCGAATCCCATCGGCGCAACGTGATGACCAAACTCGATATTCATGAAACCGCAGGCTTGGTTAGACACGCGATCAAAATCGGTCTCATCCCTCCATAATCCCCGCCATCAATCCCCGATCCGCTCCATCCGTGGGGTGTTTTATTGCAAGATCTAAGGTTTTTACCCGATATCACTCCCCTAACCGATAGTCTACGCTTTTTATCGGCGGATCGGCACTGGGGCCAATCATCGCCAGCGAGGGAGTTATGACCGCGACGATAGTGACCGTGGATGACGATCGGAGTTTCCGCGATATTGTGAGGGGACTGCTGCGCCAAGACGCCGGAATCACGTTAATCGGCGAAGCAGAGAACGGCGAGGAAGCCGTGCGCCAGACGCGCGCGCTTCATCCGGACGTGGTTCTGATGGACCTTACCATGCCGCGGGTCAACGGCTTCGATGCGACTCGGAGAATCAAAGCGTACCAGCCGCAAACTAGAGTCATCATCCTGACTGTTCATGCCGAATACGACTATGAACAAGCGGCGCTCGGCAACGGTGCCGACGCCTTTATCGCCAAAAAGCGGCTGAGTTCGGATCTGCTGCCGACCATTCACGCCTTGACGGAGCCGAAGCGACCCGAATCGGCAGCGCAGGATGAAGACTTGGATGCCATCCTCTTGATCGATAACGACAGCGAGTTTCGCGGTCTGACCGCGGCTTACCTTCGCGCCAACTTGAATACGGTGATCGAAGAATGCGCCAGCAACGAAGCCCAGACCCTGACGTTGCCCGCCGGCTTGAAGCCCAGAGTCGTTGTGGTCGATGCTGCGCACGACAACGCGAAATTTCTGAACGGCCTGCGCGGGCGTTTCCCGGTTTTTGGCATTATCGCGCTTACCTCCGGCAACTCTGCAAGATTCAAAGAATCCGCCCTGGCGCCGGGGGCCGATGCCTGGGTCGCCAGGAATCGAATCACCATCGACCTTATTCCGGCAATCAGGGCATTGATCCCCTTTCCGTCGAAATTGGACCGGGCTCTCTATATAGCGGACGAGCTTTAAATTTATCGTCAACGGCAGTTGCGAAGGGAAATAAATTGCTTACGGGCAAAACAAACGTTAGCGATTTTTTTGGATCGGCTCAGCAATCTGCTTGTCAAACACGGAAGGAAAAATTGGCCGGCCATCACCGCGCTCGCTTTTATTCTACGCGGCGCGGCCGTCTGACTGAAACAATCGATGTCGTCCAAGCCGCTACCGGAAAATCAGCGACGCGGTGGCAGCGGCGCAAGAGCTTGAAAATCGACGATGGTAAAAAAATCTAAACCTCGATTTGGTAAACCCGGCGCGCGCGAATCCGTGCATCGGAGAAAAGACGGTTCTGCGATCGGCTTCGACATCACCGCCAAAGCCGTGCGCGGTCGCCAGGGCCGGCTCGGCCCTGGCGCCGTCAATCAAAAGGGCACGACCCAGCTCAAAGTCCCCAATCAGGAAAAAATCCTCGACGCGCGCTACCGCAACCTGCTCGAAACCGTCCCCGACGCGATCGTGATAGTCAGCAACACCGGTCGCATCGTCCTGGTCAATGAACAGGGCGAGACTCTGTTCGGCTACGGCCGCGAAGAATTACTTGGCCAACCCATCGAGGTGCTTCTGCCCGAGCGATTCCGTCAAAGTCACGTTAGCCATCGCACCCGCTATTTTTCCGAGCCCAAGGCACGCGCCGTGGGCGCGGGCCTGGAGCTGTTCGCCTGCCGCAAGGACGGCAGCGAATTTCCCGTGGAGATCAGCTTGAGGCCGCTCGACACCGAAGAAGGTATGTTCGCGATGAGCGCGATTCGAGACATCACCGATCGCAAAAAGCTCCAGGAGGAGCTGCTGCGAAAAAATGAGAAACTCGAACAGCAAAACCGCCTGATCCAGCAGGCCAACCGCCTCAAGAGCGAATTTCTCGCCAACATGTCCCACGAGCTGCGCACGCCGCTCAACGGCATCATCGGCTTCGCCGAGATCATGCACGATGAAAGAGTCGGCCCGGTGTCGCCCGACCATAAAGAGTATCTGAACGACATTCTAACCAGCGCGCGCCATCTGTTGCGGCTCATCAACGATGTCCTCGACTTGTCCAAAGTCGAAGCGGGCAAGTTGGAGTTTGCGCCCGAGCGCACCGATCCGGCGATTGTCGTAGCCGAAGTCACGGACATCGTGCGCACGATGGCGGCGAAGAAGCGCATCAAATTGAAAACCGCGTGCGACCCGTCGCTCGGCGATATTGAAGCCGATCCGCGCAGCTTGAAACAGATTCTTTACAACTACATGTCGAACGCGCTCAAATTTACCCCCGACGAAGGCGAGGTCCTCGTGCGCGTCACGGCTGCGGACGACGACTCCTTTCGCATCGAAGTGGAGGATAACGGCATCGGCATTCGGCCCGAAGATTTAAACCGGCTCTTCGTCGAATTTCAACAGCTCGATTCGAGTAGCGGTAAAGAGTTCGCGAGTACCGGCTTAGGGCTTGCTCTGACTAAAAGGATCGTCGAGGCGCAGGGCGGCCGAGTTGGGGTGCAGACGGTTCCCGGCAAGGGCAGTATTTTTCATGCTACGCTGCCGCGCATCTTCCGCACCGAATGCGCGCCGATAAAAGAGGCTCAGTCCGTTGCCGCTCCGCCGGGCGCGCCGTTGATTTTGGTCATCGAAGACGATGTCAACGACCGCGCCTGGATCGCCTCGGCCTTGCGTGACTCGGGTTACGCCGTCGAGACCGCAGCCACAGGAGCCGAAGCTGTGGTGCGCTGCGGCGAGCGGCGCTTCGACGCGATTACGCTCGACATCACGCTGCCGGATATGAGCGGTCGCGCTGTGCTCGAAAAATTGCACGAACGCGGTCTCAATCAAAAGACTCCGGTCACCGTGGTCACCGTGCTGGCGAACAAGGGAGTCGTCGCCGGCTTTCAGGTCAACGATATTCTTTCCAAACCGGTTTCGCAGGCGGAAATCGTCAAGGCGCTCGATCGCTGCGGCGTCACGCCCAAGTCGTCGCGCCCGATACTGGTGGTCGATGACGACCAATCCGCACTGAAGCTGGCCTACGGGACACTGCGCCGATTAGGCTACCGCACGATCTGCCGGCAAGACGCGGCGAGCGCGCTCAAAGCCGCATCCAAAGAACGGCCGGCCGCCGTCGTGCTGGATCTCGTCATGCCGAAAATGAACGGCTTTGAATTCCTCAAGCGCTTCCGCAGAACCAACCGCGGCCGCCGGACGCCCGTGATCGTCTGGACCGGCAAGGATTTGACCGACGCGGAACGTGCCGAGCTGCGCGCCACGGCCAGCGCCGTCACCAAGAAAGACCACCAGGCGCTCGATCTCGTGCGCGAGATCCAGAGTATTCTGCGCCCGCCCACTGCCCCAACGGAAGAATTTTATGAAAGGTGAATTTTGATTATCGCGGAACCCGAGCTCGGAGGGCAATTATGGCGCCGGAGTCTGTCTTGATCGTCGACGACAATGTGGTTAACACAAAACTCGTTCGCGTCCTGTTGGCGGGAGAAGGCTACGAGGTGCGCACGGCCGGCGACGCCGACGAAGCATTGCAAGTTCTGCACCGGTTTCATCCGGGGCTGATTCTCATGGATATCCAATTGCCGGGCATCGACGGCATCGAGCTGATTCGACGCCTGAAAGCGGAGCCTGCGACGCGCGACATCCCGGTCATCGCACTGACGGCCTACGCGATGAAAGGCGATAGGGAACGCATCATCGCCGTCGGTTGCGCCGGCTATATTTCTAAGCCGATCGACACGCGGGCTTTGCCCATTTTCATCAAGGGATATTTGCAAAGAACGGCACCCAAAAGCGGCCATTAGTAGGCATTCGAGCAACCCTCGCCGCAGCACAGGACGCGCAATCGGTCGTAAAACTCCTCTCAGCGTACTCAACCTAGCTCCAGATCATAGACAAGAGGGTACTTGCGGCGCGCCTATCCAAGACTGAGCTCATTGCTGGACCTACCCGCGGGATCGGGTCTGGAACCGAAATTGCTCAAAAATCAGATGGTCCGAAAATGAGACTTGGTACGACGAGAAAAATTAAGACAATTTTGGCAATGCCGGGAAATTGTTCGCCCGTAATGGGACTTTGGCGTAGGTTACAAAATGGCTGGTTGCGAGCGAAATTTTGAAACATTGTCCAGCGCCGACGCCAACTGTCCAGTGGATTGCGTGAATTTATCAAGAACCTCTATCGAGCCGATGACTACCGGCCTCGCAAACGCGGCCGCTGGAGGAGACGGCTAGCGCCTTGCCAATTCTCGCTCAAGATCGGCGCGCCGCCGCTTACCTCGACTACAGCATCCTCGCTTCGTCGGTGTTGTCGGCGGCCCTGGGACTTTTGAGCACCGCCGAATGGTACAGCGGCAACACGGCTCTGCTAAAAATTCTTGCCGGGGCGGTCGCCCTGCAACCCATCACGGCCATCGGCTTCATACTCTGCGGCGCGGCCCTGTTTACGGCGCAACGCGGCGCGCGTGGGGCTACGTTGCTAATCGGCGCCGGCACCGGTTTGTTGGGATTAGTGACTATCTCGGAGTATCTCATCGGCTTCGATCTGCGCATCAACGAAGCTCTCTTGGGAATAACCTCCGGTCCGGTAGCCGCCGACCTCGCCCGAATGGCGCCATCGACGGCACTATGTTTTCTTTTTGCCGGAACGGCATTCTCCCTCGCATCCCTTGGCGAAAACGCGCCAATCCAGCCGATGTTCGTCGGTTTGCTGGGCGGCGTCCTTTTCAGTATCGGAGCGATCGCCTTTGCCGGCTACTTGACCGGCCTCAGCGCCACCTATGAATGGGATCAGCTCAACGGCATGGCACTGCCCACAGCAATGGGGTTTGTAACCGTGGGAGGCGGTTTGGTCGCCCTCGGCTGGCGCCATGGAAGCGGTGTGGCAAACAGGTCGCTGCCCTGGCTGCCTCTATTCGTGGGCGTTAGCGGCCTGACGGCGACGCTGATCCTCTGGCATGCTCTTCTCGCCTCGGAGGATTCGAAAATCCACCAGCTCATCCGCAACCAGGAAATCAATGTCCATAATCGAATCACGTTGAACATCAACTCGACCCTGTTTGAGTTGATGCGCAGCGCCACGCGTTGGCAACGCTTCAATCTCGAGTCCCCCGCGCGAATCCAAGACGAGGCGGGACTGCTCATTCAGTGGCTGCGCGGCTTGCGCGCCATCGGCTGGCTCGACGAAAATAACCGCTTACGCTGGATTATCCCAAAAGGAGAATACCCAACGCTGGTCGGCGCCGATCTGAGCGCTGATCCGCATAATCAGGCGGCGCTGGAAACCGCGCGCGCCGAAGGAATGGCACTGATCGCGGCGCCCGATGGAACGCCGGGCAGCGATCGATATTTCATCTACGCGCCGATCTCCGACAAACGGAAATCTCGCGGCTTCATGATCGGCATTTTCCATGCCCAAGAATTGTTCGACCAGCTAATCGACGATGAAGCTTTCATCGGTTACTCGATCGAATTGTTTGACGGCGGTCAGGAAATCTATCAGCGCAGAGGCTCCGACTCGCAATACCGTGCTTGGGCCGAGGAGTCGTTGATATCGCTTGGTAAGATAACCTGGACCGTCCGGGTTTGGGCCAAGCCGTCCACAATGGCCGCCATGGACTCCAACGCGGATCTGCTGGCGCTGCTGATCGGCCTGTTGGCCACCGCGCTAATTACCGCCGTCACCTATCTAGCCCAGAGCGCGCGGCGGCGTGCCCGGCAAGCCCAGGCAGCCAACGACCGGTTGGAAAGCGAGATCGCCGAGCGCCGGCGCGCCCAAGAGCAAATCCAATTACAGTTGGAACGAATATCGATCCTGCGGGAAATCAATCTGGCGGCGACGTCGACTCTAAGCCTCCAGCCGATGTTGAATTTGCTGCTGGAGACCATCCAGCGCCTGCTGCCTTACAGCGCACTGCTGGTTTGGCTCAAGGACCCGGTCAGCGGCGACTGGAAGCGCGCCGCCTGCCGCAACCTGGATGAAGAGGACTGGATGGGCAGAGCGCTCCCAGCGGTCCCGAAACTCGTGCTCGCCGCCGCGGAATCCAAGAATGCCGTCGTCATCAGCGATATCCGGAGCGACCCGAGAACCCTCGATCGCGCCTTTTATCAACGGAACGGGTTGATTTCCTACCTCGGCGTCCCGCTGCTGACCAAAGGCGAGACCTTGGGGTTGCTGGTCTTTCTGACCCGCGCGGCGCACGAATTCACCGAAGACGAAGTCCAATTTCTCTCTTCGGTGGCGAGCCAAGCGGCCGTGGCCATACACAACTCGCAGCTCTACGAGAAAATCCAGACACAAGCGCGTGCGCTCGAAGAAGCCAACAAGCTTCAGGCAGATTTTACCGCGATGATCGCCCATGATTTACGCTCGCCGCTCTCTAACGTCATCGGCATCGCCGAGATGATGGACCAGGGGCTTTTCGGACCGCTTTCGGAAGAACAAAAGAACTGGCTTGGCCGCATGCGCAATAACGCCAAGAATCTCGTCAGCTTGGTGAGCGACTTTCTCGACGTATCCAAGCTCGAAAGCGGGCGTATCGAACTGCATCGGGCTTTAACCGACGTCGCCGACCTTGCCTGCGCGACGGTCGCAAACTATAAGTCTGTCGCGGCAGCCAAGATGATCGCCTTGACCTACAGCGGCGACCCGTCGATCCCCCATATAGAGGTCGACGCGCGGCGGCTCGATCAGGTGATCACCAATTTGATCACCAACGCGATCAAGTTCACCAATGAAGGCGGCAGGATTCAAGTGCGCGTCCTACCCGGCCAAGAAAAAGAAATAAGGATCGAAATCCAGGACAGCGGCGTCGGCATTCCCCGCGCCGAAATCGCCAAGCTATTTCAAAAGTACCGCCAGGCGGATAACGCGCGCGCTCTCGCCGATAAGGGCACGGGATTGGGCTTGGTGATCTGCAAGATGATCGTCGAAGCCCACGGCGGGAGAATTTGGATCGACAGCGACGAGGGGAAAGGCACCACTTTCTCATTTACTTTGCCGATCGGGAACAACCTGCAAGCTATTCCCGAAGGGGAGAGCCTCAACCCAGCCAGTGAAGAACTAAGGTCTTAACATGAAGATTCTGGTCGCCGACGACGATTCGATCAACCGCAAATACCTCCATGCTCTGCTCAGCCATGAAGGACATACGGTTATCGAATGCGACAATGGCCTGGCCACCCTCGCCTGGCTTGAAAAAAACCCCTGCGACGCAGTGATTTCAGATGTGCTGATGCCGCAAATGGACGGCTACCGGCTATGCTATGAAATTCGCACGAATAAAAATCTCAAAAACACTCCGGTCATTCTCTACTCCGCAACTTATCTCTCGGCCGCCGATGAGAAAGCGGCGATGGCGATGGGTGCCGATAAATTTATGCGCAAACCCGCGCTGCCGGAACAGATCCTCGAAGCACTCAACGAGGCGATCGAGAAGCCCCGCACTGAGCATTCGGAAGCGCCGCCAGAAAAACCTGGAGACATGCCCGCGCTGCGGGAGTACAGCGAATCGCTGGTGCGGAAACTCGAGGAAACCATCATCGAGCTCTCGGTCGCCAACGCCGCATTGGCGGAAAACGAGCGCCGCCGGCGCGCGATCATCGAGTCCGAACCCGAGTGCGTCAAGATTCTTGCTCGTGACGGAACTCTTTTGGAAATGAACCCCGCCGGCCTGCGTATGTTCGAAGCCAATTCAGCGGAGCCGGTGATCGGAAAAAAGGTCTACCCGTTGATCGTTCCAGAGCACCGTCGCTCCTTTCAGGAACTCACCGAAGCCGTGTTTCGGGGCGAATCGGGTACCCTTGAATTCGAGATCCTCGGACTCAAAGGCACGCGCCGCTGGCTTGATACCCATACCGCGCCCCTGCGCAATTCCAATAGCGAGATCGTCGCCGCCCTCGGTATTACGCGCGATATCACCGAACAAAAGCATAACGCAACGCTCTTGAGCGGCCAGATGCGCGTTCTCGAAATGATCGCCCGGGGTGCGCCCCTGCCCGCGACGCTCGACGCGTTACTGCGTGTGATCGAAGAGCAATCCAGCGACATGCTCTGCTCGATTCTTTTGCTCGACGCCGAAGGCAAACACCTGCGGTATGGCGCTGCGCCGCGGCTTCCGGAGCGTTACCAGCAGGCCATCGACGGCGCCGCTATCGGCGAAGGCACCGGCTCCTGCGGTAGCGCAGTCTATCGGCGGGAACAGGTCATCGTCGAAGACATCACGAGCGATCCGTTGTGGCAGGACTGCCGGCAGATTGCGCTGGCCCATGGTCTGCGCGCCTGCTGGTCGACACCGATCTTCGACGCCCAGCAGCGGGTGCTCGGCAGCTTCGCGATGTATTTTCATGCGCCGCGCCGGCCCGAGGAACAGTACTCAAGACTGACAGACATCGCCACCCGCATCGCCGCCATCGCGATTAGCAAACAACGCGAAGAAGACGCGCTGCGCGAAAGTGAATCTCGCTTCCGCGAGATGGCGGATAGTGCCCCTGTGATGATCTGGATTACGAGCGCGGACGGCTCCTGCACCTACCTCAATAAGCAATGGCAGGATTTTACCGGCCAAACCGATGAAACCGGCTTGGGTTCAGGATGGCTGGATGCTCTGCATCCGAATGACCGCGAGCGTGCCGGCCGGGAATTCGCGGACGCAAATCGCCGCCATGAATCATTTCGTATGGAATTTCGATTGCGCCGGCGTGAAGGCGAGCATCGTTGGGTGATCGACTCGGCGCAGCCGCGCCTGAGTGAGCGCGGTGAATTTCTCGGTTATATCGGATCGGTTTTCGATATCAGTGAACGCAAGCAGGCGGAAGACGAGCGGCAACGAAGCCTCAATCGGGTTCGCGCCCTGCATGAAATCAATCTGGCCATCACGTCAACGATGAACCGGCAAAGCCAGCTCGATATGCTGCTGGAAAAGATCGAGAGCTTCTTCGCCTTCCCGATTGTTTCATCGATGCGTTTGTTCCGACCAGAAACGGGACGGCTCGAGTGCCTCGCCCAGCGCGGAGTCATAGTAAGCGAATGGCTTAGCCGCGAGCCGGGGCGAACCCTCCACCGGGCATTGCAGGTCGTCCAGAATAAGGCGCCCGTGATCGTCCCCGATATCCACAGTGATGTCCACGCAAAAGATCGACCCATGCCCGCGAGTTTCGGTCTAGTCTCCTACGCCGGCGTGCCGCTGATCGCGCGCGATCAAGTCATCGGCGTGCTCGGCGTCTATACCCAGGAGCTCCACGAGTTCAGCGCCGAAGAGATCGAATTCCTGACGACCTTGGCGGGACAGGCCGCAGTCGCCCTCGAAAACGCGCAGCTCTATGAGCAAACCGTACGGCGCCGGCGCGAGGCGGAAGCGCTGGCGAAAATCGCCCGCTCGCTGACCGAGACCCTCGACATCAGCGCCATAGGCGAACGAGTCGTCAGCAGCGTAATGGAATTGTTTAACGTAAAGGGCGCGACGCTGCGGCTGCGCCAGCCCGACGGCTCTTTGATTCGTCTCGCCGCGGCGGGCGATGTATTTTCACAGATCCCAGGCGGTGCGGTCATACCGCCGGCAACAGGCATCGCCGGCCTCGCCTTCGCTGAACGCAAGCCCATTGCGTCCGCTGACATGCTGAACGACCCCGCCATTCAGGTAAGCGAGGCGATGCGTGATTACATCCGCTCGAGCGGCAACGGTTCGATCCTCGCTGCGCCGCTGAGCGCCCGTGAGAATCTCATCGGCATACTTTCCCTCACCGATACGGTTGGGCGCAGCTATATGGACAACGAAGTAGCGCTGTTGCAAAGTTTCGCCGATCAAGTCGCGCTGGCGCTTTACAACGCGCAGCTCTATAAGGAATCCGAAAACCATCTCAAGCAGGTGCAAGCGCTGCGCGAGATCGAACGAGCGATTACCTCCACTTTGGATCTCGATTCCGTTCTCCACCTATTGTTAGAGAAAATTGATGTATTTCTGCCGTCCTCGGCGGTCACGACCATCCGCCTATTCAATCACAACACCGGAAAGTTTGATGACACCGCTTGTCGCAACCTTGACGAGAAAGCATGGCGCGGCAGGGCCAGGCGCATGAAGAGTACGATTTCGGAACAGATTGCCCAAACAAAACGTCCCGTGATCATTCCAAAGATTCAAGAAATCGCGGAAGGGGACAGGTTTTCTTTCTACCGCCAACACGGCCTCGTCAGCTATCTCGGGGTGCCGTTAATTGGTAGGGATGACGTGCTTGGGATCCTCGGTGTTTACACCACCGCCTTTCACGAATTTACCGAACAAGAAATCGACATATTCCTGTCCGCCGGGAGTCAAGCCGCCATCGCGATCAACAATGCGCGCCTTTTCGACGACATTACGCTTGCGAAGAATCAACTGGAGGTCACAAATCAGTCGCTGGACCGCTCCCTCATGCACCTCGATAGTCTTTATGCGACCCTCGCCCCGTTGACTCCCGGCGCCACCCATCAGGAAATTCTGAACGTGGTCATCGGCCGGCTCATCGAAACCACCGGCGCCGACGCCGGCCTGATCCGGGTCTGGGATGCTGAGGCGAAGAACTACCGGATCGTCAGTCACAGCGGCTACCCGAAGCCTTTCCTGACCCGCTTAGAGAAAATCCCGCCAGGAGGCGCCGTCGACTGGGTGGCTCAGCACTGCGAACCGATTCTGGCGCCGGACATCGCCGCCGAGGAGCGCTTTCAAGGTAAATCTCAGATGGAGTACGGTTTTCGTTCGAGCGCTATGTTGCCTTTGATCACTCAGGATGACGTGCGCGGTGTTATACAATTGTCGAGTAAACAACTGGGCCGATTCGACCAAGAGCATCGAGACCATCTCGTGGCGATAGCCCGGCAATTGAGCATCGCCTTAGAAAACCGCCGGCTTTTCGACGACCTTAAGTCATCCCGAGACGATCTCGAAAACGCCAACGCGGCGTTGACCGATAGCAATCGCATGCTGACTGCCCTGCACACGGTCGCGTCCGTGTCCAGCCAGTCGTTGAAACTAGAGCTGATCCTAAACGCAGCGATTCAAAAAATCGCCGAAATCTTTAATTTCGATGAAACCCTCGTTCATCTTTACGACAGGAACAAAGATGCTTTCATCCTCCGAGCGGCTTTCGTGGACGATCCGAAACTCTTCTCCTCGACGCGGTCATTCAAAATGGGCGACAGCGTTGTCGGAGCCGTCGCTCAGTCCGGCGAAAAAATGATTTTTTTCGATGCGCCGAACGATCCCCGGTACCGGGCACTCAGCCGTACGAGCACGATGAGCCAAGACGGTTACCGTTTTTTGGCGGTGTTCCCGATCAGGGGAAAAATGGCGAGTCTCGGTACCATCGACTGTATAAATACGCGCCCCCGCTCTCTCTCAACAACCGAGGTTCAATTGCTCGAAGCGATCTCGGACCAGTTGGCCGTCGCCATTGAGAACAGCTGGCTTTATGAAGACGTGCGGTCAAAAGTCGATGAGCTCCAATTCAAGACCATCGAGCTTGAACGCGCCAATAAAGTCAAAGACGAATTTCTCGGCATGATTTCCCACGAGCTGCGCACCCCGATCAATGTCATCATGGGCTATACCTCGCTGTTCAAAGACGGCGTGCTCGGAGCAATTGGGCCACAGCAGGAAAGCGCCCTGGCGAAAATCGCCCGCGAAACCAAGGAACTGTTGGAAATGGTCAATACGCTCCTGTATGCGACCACGCTGGAAACTGAACAGGTCACGATCGAAGCCCAGGAGTTCAGTCTGGATTCTTTGTTGGCCGAATTGCGCGCCAACTATGCGGTGACGGCACCGCAGCAGGTGATCATGGAATGGCGCTACCCTGCCGACTTGCCAAACCTCAACACCGATCGGCTAAAGCTCAAGCAGGTCCTCGACAATTTAATCGGCAACGCAATCAAGTTCACCGAAGAAGGCAGCGTGACCGTCGCCGCGCGGGTCGCCGATGGCAACGAGCGTGGCGCAAAGAGCATAGCGCCTGGCTCTGAGCCCTCAGCGCTAAGCCCTCAGCCCCCGTTTCTTGAAATCACCGTAACCGACACCGGCGTCGGCATGCCCAGCGATAAACTCAGCACGATCTTTGAAAAATTTTACCAGGCGGACAGCTCGGGGACGCGCTGCTTCGGCGGCGTCGGCTTGGGCCTTTATATCGCAAAGCATTTTACCAATCTGCTCGGCGGGGAACTCAGCGTCACCAGTACCGAGGGCGTCGGGTCGGCGTTCACGCTGACGATTCCCTTGGGATCTTAAGGTCGCAAAGCTCCAAGCGCGGCGCGACGCCGCTTTGCTGGTTTTGGCTTAATTTCAGTGCCGCAGGAGTTCATTTTTGGCAAAACCTTTCAAGAACTTACCGAAAAATCGCTGCCACGTCTGTTGGCATAGAGCTAACTGGCTATATTCACAGCGATTTACGAATTCCAAAGTCTGGCATGTTAGCTGCTATAGTTAGCGTATAGCTGGTTGTTTGAAGTAGCCAAAAGCACTTCTCGTGCGATCGGAACCACAAATCGGAACTCAGGGCAATTTACCGTGATGATCGAATCTTTATTTCACTGGCCCATGAGAAATGGCAGCCCCAAGTCAAAACCGAGCGCGGCCAACTCAGCCGGTTCGACGAGCATTGACGGCCGGTTACGGCACGCAGATCGAAAAGACATCACCGCTGTCCAATGGTTGGTTGCGATCGCCGTTTCTTATTTCGTCCTCACCACAAACGATCTCAATCTAACCGAACCGCTGCCCGCACTTTTAATTTTAATTTCCCTCGTCTCCGCGGTCCTGCTGCAGCGCCTCCCCGAGGCCTTATTTGAGAAACGGATAGTCGAGCCCGGACTTCTCCTTGTCGACTCGTTACTCATCTTTTCAGCGATTACGACGTCGCAGCAGATACCCTGGGACCTGCTGATCCTGTTTTTCTTCTGTGTTTTTCTCGCGGCCATAGGCGAGAACCTGGTACAAATCGGCGTGGGATCCGTCCTGCTGAGCCTAGTCTTCGTGATGTTTGTTTCCCCAAACGCGGCGGAGTTTTCGACTGTCCACCCGAATTTTCTTTTCCGCGTGCCATTCATGTTCGGCATCTCGATCTTTTACGGCTATCTGGTCAGTCAAATAAAAAAACAGAAGAAACGGGCGGAACGGATGGAAGAAGCTTCGAGATTGAAACGGCAACTGGTCTGCGCCCTGGCGCATGACATCAAAACGCCGCTCAACGTCATCTTCGGCCACGCCGAGCTGCTTGCCGATCCGTCCGGCGGGTACTCGACTCCGGCGGAAAGAAAAAATTCATTCAACTGCATTCGAGATAATATCGACCGGATCGTTAAGTTGATCACGGATTTTTTGGACGTTGCAAAATTGGAAACGGCGAATCCGCAAGACGCGCTACACTTGGTTCAGTTGAATGACATCGTCCAAGATGTGGTCCGAGAGCAAATGATCATGGCTCGCGAGAAAAACCTCAGCCTGCTGCTTCAACTTGACGCCGAGCTTGAACCGGTCTTCGGCGACCCCGATCAATTGCAACGCGCGTTAAGCAATTTAGTCAGCAACGCGATTAAGTTTACCCCAGGCGGCGGGCGCATCACCCTGTCATCTCAGATGATCGAGAAAAAAGTCGTGATGCGGGTGAGTGACACCGGGATAGGCATTCCCACAGACGAGGTCCCAAGTTTGTTCTCTGAATTCCGGCGGCTCAAAGGAGCCGAGAACATCGAGGGAACCGGACTGGGGCTTTTCATCGTCAAAACCATCGTCGAGGCTCATGGCGGCAGCGTCTCAATGGAAAGCGAAATGGGCCGAGGGACGACTTTTACAATCCAGCTGCCACCGGCGTCGAAAGCCGTGGCACTCAGGCAAGCAGCCTAGCAAACCCCAGGCACCAACACTGCCTTGAATGGCACACCGCAAAGCCCGCGAACACACGGTGCCTTCAAACGGTCTCGCCAGATTGTTTTAGAACCGTCCAGTAGTTTAAGCGCCCCGCGGATAATCATTGAATTTGACGCAGCGATCAGGAGCAAGTTACCTAGCGAATCGCTAGCAGGGGGCGGAGCAAGACCGGCATGAAGTTGCGCAACCAACTCGTCATCCTCACCACCGCGACCTGTTTGCCAATCTTAATCTTCGCGGCCCTCCTCATCTTTTTGCAGAGCAAAAACGAAGCCGCCGGGCAACGGCAAAGACTTTCCGAAATCGCTAACGAGTTGTCATCCAACATCGATCGCGAGCTGCGCGCCGCGATTGATCGGTTGGAAGTTTTAGCGACCTCGAGTTATTTGGATTCGGGTGATTTAGGGCGATTCTACCAACAGGCCGTGCGGGTTCTCGATATTCACGCTCCCTGGGAAGCTTTCGTGCTCGTGGATCCGTCCGGCCAACAGGTCGCCAATACCCGGGTGCCATTTGGCTCTCCACTTCCAATGACCGGCATTCCGGTGTTTAACGCGGCGGTAGTCAAGACCCGGCAGCCGGTTGTCTCCAATCTATTTTTGGGCGGTGTCGTCAAGACCCCGGTGATCGCTATTGGCGTCCCGGTGATTCGCAATGGTGCAGTCAAGTACACGCTCACGTCGAGCGCGGCGCGGCATTTCCTAACCGACTTGTTAAAGCGACGAATGCTTCCGGCTGGCTGGCTCGCAATAATACTCGACCGCAACCGGGTGATCATTGGCAGGCTCACCCATACCGAGCAATTTTTCGATCAACCCGCGACCCCTCTTTTCTCGGCCAAAAGCAAGAGCGAACCGCAAGGAATTTTTACCGGCGTCACCAAGGAAGGAATCCCGGTGAGCGCGGCATACCGGCGCTCCGAATTTACCGGCTGGACAGTCGGCGTCGCGGTGCCCACCGTACTCCTCGAAGCCCCCATGCGGCGTTCATTTCTGATGCTTGCTCTCGGTGGCACTGCTCTACTCATGATTGGATGCGCTTTGGCATTTTACTTCGTCAGACGCATCACCCTGCCTATCGCCTCATTATCGGAAAGCGCGGCAGCCCTGGGACGGGGCGAAACACCAGTCCCGCTGTCGTCGCCTATTTTGGAAATCAATCAAGTTGCCCAGGCGATGCAAAATGCCGCAGCCGAGCGATTCCGGGCGGAAGCGGAGCGGACACGGTTACTCCGCGCGCTGGAATCGAGCCTCAACGAAATTTATATCTTCGACGCCGACACCTTGATCTTCGAGTTCGTCAACCACGGCGCATGCCGCAACCTCGGCTTTTCGTTGGAACAACTGCGGCGTATGACGATTTTGGATATCAAGCCGGAGTTCAGCGAAGAGTCGTTTCGTAAAACGATCGCGCCGCTGGTTCGCGGCGAAACCGAATTTCAAGTCTATTACAGCGAGCATCTCCGCTCCGACCGCAGCCGCTATCCGGTGGAAGTTCATCTCCAGAAGGTCCAGGAGATCGGCCGTGTCAGTCTGCTTGCCGTCATCCTGGACATTACCGAACGCAAGGTAAACGAAGCGCACATCCAACAATTGAATCGGGTCTACGCCGTTTTGAGCGAGATCAATAAAGCCATCGTCCGTGTGCGCGATCCTCAAGAGCTGTTGCATCAAGCATGCCGCATCGCGGTCGAAAAAGGCAAATTCCTCATGGCCTGGACCGGACTGCTCAATGCCGAGACCGGCTTGATCAAACCCATAGCCCAGGCTGGCCTGAGCGAGGGCTACGTCGAAAATCTGCAAATCGAGGCGAGTCTGAAAACGCACGCCCTCGGCCCCACGGCCACCGCCCAGCGCGAGGGCATCCACGATGTCTGCAACGACATCGAGAACGACCCGCGAATGGCGCCGTGGCGGGACGAGGCGCTACGGCGCGGCTACCGCTCCTCCGCCGCCTTTCCGCTCAAAATCGGCGTTGAGGTGGTCGGAACCTTCAATCTTTACTCCGCCGAGCGCGGCTTTTTTAATCCGGAGGAATTGACAATTCTAGACGAGTTGGCGGCGGATATCGGTCTCGCCTTGGAAATTCACCGCTACGAATCGGAGAAACTCCGGGCCGAAAATTCCTTACGCGAGAGCGAAGAGCGCTTTCGTCAACTTACCGAAAATATCCATGAAGTCTTCTGGCTGAGCACTCCGGACAAAAGCCGCATGATCTACGTAAGTCCGGGTTACGAATCGATCTGGGGACGCAATTGCCGGAGCCTGTACGACTCGCCGCGCGACTGGCTGAACGCGATTCACCCAGAAGATCGCGACAACGTGCTCCGAGCGGCACTGCGCGAACCGGAAGACGGAGCGTACGACCAAGAATATCGCATCGTGCGCCCGGACGGCGCGATCCGCTGGATACGCGACCGCGCCTTTCCCGTGCGCAACGGTGCCGGCGCGGTTTACCGTATCGCCGGGATCGCCGAGGACATTACCGACCGCAAAAGAGCTGAGGAGACATTGAACAGAGCGCACGAGCAACTCGAAGCGACGGTCAACGAGCGGACCCGTGAGCTCAGCGAGGCAAACGTCAAGCTGCAGGAACTGGACCGGCTCAAATCCCAGTTTTTAGCCAACATGTCGCACGAACTACGCACCCCTCTCAACGCCATCATCGGCTTCAGCGAGCTCATGCACGACGGCAAAGCCGGCAGCCCGGTCTCCGCCGAGCACAAAGAATATCTCGGCGATATTCTCGACAGCGGCAGGCATCTGTTGAATCTCATCAACGATATCCTCGATCTTTCTAAAGTCGAGGCCGCCAGAATGGAGCTGCTCAAAAGCACGGTCTCCATCGAGCAGATCATCGTCGAGGTCGTACAAAACATCGCCCCGATCATGACGGTCAATTCGCTCAAATTAATCCGCGAAATTCCACCAAACTTGCCTCCCATCACCACCGACAAGCGTAAACTCCTGCAAATCGTTCTCAACCTGGCCAGCAACGCGGTGAAGTTCACCAGCCATGGAGAAATCACTATCCGCTGCGAGGTTGTCGGTGGAAATATGAACGTGTGCGTAAGTGATACCGGAATCGGCATCAAATCCGAGGAGCTGCAATATCTATTTCAACCGTTCTCACAGATCAATGACAGCCTGAGAAAGCGCTATGAAGGCACGGGCCTCGGACTCTATCTATCCAAAAGACTGGCTCAGCTTCTCGGCGGAGACGTCAGCGTCATCAGTGAATATGGTAAAGGCTCAACCTTTACCTTAACCGTTCCGGTAAATGACTAGCCGTGACGCCGCGCGCAGCGAAAGCGCGAGGGAGCGGAAGATGGATACGGCGCACGCGCTTCTGCGGAGGAGAAAGCCCGCATGAAGGAGCCACTGCGAATTCGTATCGATTAGGGGTCAAACCATCAACGGCTGCAGGCGGCTCGGACCTTCGAGGAGCTGCTCGATGATTGAAAGCAGCTCGCCATGGTCGACGGGCTTTTGGAAAAACGCTTTGGCGCCGGCTTCCAGACATTGTTGTCGGTTACTTCCTTCATCCCGGGCGGTCAAGACGACCACAGGGATCGACGCCAGGGCGTCGATATTCCCGAGCCTTTCCATCACCAGATACCCGTCGCCGGCCGGAATGCCGAGATCCAGCAAGATCAAGTCCGGCGATTCCTTGATCGCCTGACTGATCGCGGAGACGGTGTCGGCCGCCAGAACCGTGACATAGTCGTGGGCGCGAAAAAGAATTCTCAACCCCCTCGAGACATCTTCGCAATCTTCAACGATCAAGATTTTTTTCTTTGCCATGAGCCTCTCCGTTATTTGTGGCATCGCGGGCCGCGTCCGCCTTAGCAAATCGACGATTCGATCAGCCTGGGCTGTTCATCGTCAAGCTCTCTATGGATTGCCATCATGAGCGCGTCGTTATCGAAGGGCTTCTCGAAGTAGTCCCTGGCGCCGGCCAAAATCGCGGCATCCCGATACACCTCGGCGGGCCGTGCGCTAACCACGATGATCGGAAGATTCGCCGCCGAATTTAGCTGGCTGACGATTTCCATCACGACAAACCCGTTGGTGTCCGGCAGGCCTAAATCCATCAGGATTAAATCCGGTTTACGCATCGCCGCCAACTGGATCGCCGATGCGGCATCCGGAGCCGACAAGGTCGTGTAGCCTCGCGCGAGCAAGCGCACGCTCATCGCCAGCATCAAGTCTTTATCGTCCTCGACAATCAATATTGTTTTCGACTTCATAATCGCTCCTTTTAAAAACCGACTCGCCCGTTTAGCTAGGATGACATTGTGATCGTTCGCACCGGTTTCGCGATACGCCGTTGAAAGCCACCGCCTAGGCGACAGCCGCATAATCGTTTGGCCCGCCGCCGTCCAAGCTCAGTTGTTGGCGACCGGCTTTGTCGCGCTCCGCTTGAAATACCGCCTGAGAAATTCGCGCATCGATTTGCGCGGCGAGTCCATCGATATCGAGCCCATCCGCTATCGTCGGCATTTCTATGGCCGACACGGAGCTGCGAACTCGACAATTCGCGGCGCGAAATTGCTTGCCGCGGCAGATTTCTTTTTCGACTCGCGCTGCAAGCTCTCGGCCCGACTCCAGGTCCTTCGCTTGGAGCAAATGAAAAAGTCCGCGCTCGCCCGCCAAGAAAATGTTGGGAAAGAGTGCTGCCCGCTGCGGCAGTTCCATCTGATTTAAGGCGAGCCAGGTGGTTTCATGCACGGCTTTGGCCACATCCAGAGAAGTCGCAGAATCGTATAACAATTCCACGGCAATGAGCGACAAAACGTTGGCCGCCGGGCCCTCTTGTTTCAGCAAGGACTGCAACACCTGTTGGAGCGAGAACAGCGGCACTATAAAATGGAACTGCGTACCTTTGCCCTCTTCGCTTTCCAGCCAAATTCTGCCTCCCTGCCGTACCACCAACTCCTTGGTAATGTGCAGTCCCAAGCCCAGGCCTTTTCGATTGCTTTCGAAGGTATTCTCCACCTGATAGAGGCGGTCGAAAATCTTTTCGGCGTCTGCCGGACTAATGCCGCAACCGGTATCGGCGACGGATACATGGATAAACTCGCGGTCTTCCTCAAAGACCTCCGCGCACACCGTGATTTGACCGCCTTTGGGTGTAAACTTTAGTGCGTTATCGACCAGATTGGTAAGGATCTGTTTGACTCTGCGCGGGTCGACATAGAGCAGCGGCAAGTCGCCGGGAATGTTCTCCAATAGCTCGACCCCCTTGTGGCGCGCGTTTGCCGAGAAAATCCCCAGGGTCTCGGCGACGGACAAACCCAACGACACGCCGCTCGGGTGCACCGCCAACTTGCCGTTCTCGGCCCGGGTCGCTTCGAGCAAATCCCCGACCATCGCTTGCAACTGTTTAACGTTGCGCAGCGCAACTTCGAGATATTCCTTCTGCTCCGGTTTCAGCTCCCCGGCTAACCCGTCTAAAACAATCGTGACGAACTGGTACACGGCGGTAAGCGGAGTGCGCAGTTCGTGCGAGACGTTGGAGAAAAACTGGTCTTTGGTCAAGAGCTGCTGCCGGCGGTTCATCTCGAGCGCGGCAACCTTGCGCTTTTCTCGTTTTACTTGGTCGGCCAAGTAGCCGTAGACAAGCGAGGAACCGAGCAGCAACGGAATTCTTAACAATGTATTGGAGTCGAGCGAGAACTGGGAGCCTGTCGAGACCGGGATGATGAATACTGAAAAAATTCCGACAACCAAGCAGCCGCCAATGATTTGCAGGAGGTTTTCGCCGATCGCCGCTATCAAGACGCCGGAGAAAAACACTAAGATAAGATCCCAGGGACTCTGCCGGTTGATAATAACTGCCAAACAAATCAGCACCGTGTCGACGGCAACCATGACTTGCGGAAACGCGCGATGCGCGAAGACACGCTCAGGAAGACGCAAGAAAACCAGCATCAAGGTCAAGGGCGCAGCGAGCATCAAGAGGCTCAAGGAATCTTGCACCAACCGATCCTCTTGCACGAGCAGCAGGTAAGAGCAGGCGATGACGACAAACCATTGGATTTGAATCAAATCACGCCGTCGCTCGCTGCCGTTCGTAATCCCCAAATGTAAAACAGTCGATAACATTGCGTAATTACCGTTGCCGAATCCAAGTTCCGCAATTGCCGCGCCCCATCGCGCGGTCCACCCGGTCGAGAAAGGTTGCTACAAGCTCTATTTCCCGTTGCGTTAGTCGATCCTACTTGGACCACCCTTAATGATTGTTGGCCTTTTGCGATCCCTTGTTTATTAAGGCAATATCCAGACCAACTCCGGTGGAACCCGTCCAGTCCCGTGGAGATCTAAATTTGTCGCTCTATTTTCAGCTATTTACAGAAGCACGGCCAGTCCTAAAGCGGACCCGCCACAGGCTATACGAAGCTCAGCTTGGATGGTCACTGCACACCCGAACAATTGCGTACATCGTCAGCGGGCGAAGCCGGTTGCAAAACTGATCGCGATCTATCCTCTGAAGACGTAATTCGGAACAGTTCCCGAACTATTTCCGCAAAAGGGGACTTTGCAGCACTTCAGACCAATGAATTGAGCGCTTTGGCGGACGTACTCGTCATATTCACCACCGGACGAGGGACATCAATGCTATGGTGGCGGCAACAGAAGTCATCCGCGACTCCAGCTCCCTGCGCTGGAGCGCCGAAAAGCGTCAAGCTTCGCCGGTCAAACGCCGTAATGGGGGATTTTTGGAAATTGATCGCGCCTAGCCCCGTGCTTAGAGCAAACTCGCCAATATATTTGCTGGTGAAATTTCGATCGCCGTTGTTTCAACCTCTACGGGTCAAATTCCCCGAAGCTTGCAACGGGGTAGTTCATCAGCCTCCAAGTTTGTTTAGCTGCCACTGGTTCAAGTTATTTCAACCCGGCACGAGATAAGTTCGTGTCGATGAAGAGCAACGCGAACACCGGCGCATTGCGGTGAATTGACCCGTCGAACTGGCGCAAAATAGAACCCATCGTGAGGCGGCGGTTATCGATATCCCCATTGCCGGATGCACGGTCCGCACCACCGTGCGGCGTAACCGAGCCAACTGGGAACCTTCACCAATCCGCCAATTCGAACACAGATTACGAGCTTGACCTTTTGACAACACCGCCAGTCGATTTTCACGGCTAGCTGCCTTTACCGGGGTCGGCCGACATGCTAGCTAATTGGTTTTCGACAAGAGGAGAAGGAAGGTGCCCGGTGGTGCCGCTGGTCTTCAAAACCAGTCTGGGGGTCGTAAGGTCCCCGGAGGGTTCGACTCCCTCCCTTCTCCGCCATTCCCCCACCAAGGCAGCACAGATCACCATGGGAAACGCGTGGCTGCGCTGACCGAAGTGCCTATTGTGAAATAATCAGGTTGGTTTTCTTGGCCTGGCTAAGAGTCATTTGATCACCGCTTCGAGCCAGTCACGGCTCAGCGGATCTGCCATCGTCAGCGTCAGAAGGATCAGCAGCCAGAAGAAACCCGCGCCAGCGAAGACCCAGGTCAGGCGGCTGCTGTAACGAACATGCATAAAAAATAGAATCACCAACAGCGCCTTGACAATCGCAATCGTCAGGGCGGCGATGGTGTTCAGTTCTCCGCCGAGATCGACGAAGGCGACGCCGGCGGTGGCCAGAGTAAGCAGCAGCAATGCACCGAAGATTGTCGCGTAGAGTTTAATCGAAACGATATGCTGGGAATTCATCCGAAATGCCTTCCGACCAGATACAGCAGAGGAAAAAGGAAAATCCACACGATATCGACGAAATGCCAGTATAAACCGACCAGCTCGACGGGCGTATAATAACTGGGTGAAAAGCGCCCACGCGCGGTCTTGACGATCAGACTGGCGAGCAGACCGACGCCGATGATCATGTGCAGCGCATGCATCCCGGTCATGGCAAAATAAAACGAGAAAAAGATTTCCGCTCCGCCCGCGACCGAGCCCTTGTAGGCAAAAGCGCTGCCCGGCACCAGATGCTCGACGAATTTGGCGTGATACTCGGTAAACTTTATTCCTAGAAACGCCGTGCCGAGAATGATCGTCAAGAGTAAAAAGATCATCACCGGCTTGCGCTGGCCGAGCTGCGCGGCACGCACCGCCAGGGCCATGGTGAAGCTGCTGCAAATCAGCACCGCGGTGTTGACGGTTCCCAGCCAGACATCCAGATGATTGCTCGCGCCGGCAAAAGCTTGCGGGTAAGAGGTACGATAGATCGTGTATCCCAAAAACATCCCGCCGAAGAACATCACTTCGGTCGCCAAAAAGACCCACATGCCGAGCCACGAAGCCTCGTGCTGTTGTCGGATATCGTCGAAATGGTGCGCATGAGACGCGGCGGTATCAGACATCTGCCGGCCTCCCCGATGGATAGATGATTTCGGGTTCCACGGTTTCATAGGCATAGGCGTCCTGTACGACCGTGGGCGTGATATCGAAGTTGCCCGTCGGCGGCGGTGAAGGCGTCTGCCATTCCAAACCGCGCGCTTTCCAAGGGTTCGCTCCGGCGATCGCGCCGTAGCGCAACGACCAGACGAGATAAACCAGGGGCAGCACATAACCCACCGCAAGGATCGATGCACCGGCAGTCGACATCACGTTGAGCACCTGAAACTCCGGCGGATAGACGTGATAGCGGCGCGGCATGCCGAGATAACCGAGCACGAACTGCGGAAAAAAAGTCAGGTGGAATCCGAGAAAAATGATCACGGCAGCCAGCCGCGCCAAAGTTTCCGGGTATTTTCTTCCGGTCATTTTCGGCCACCAAAAATGGATGCCGCCGAGATACGCCATGACCGCACTGCCGACCATGATGTAATGAAAGTGCGCGATCACAAAGTAGGTGTCGTGAACGTGGACATCAACTCCCAAGGTCGCCAGAAACAAGCCCGTCAAACCGCCGATCGTAAACAGTCCGATGAAGCCCAGGGCGTAAAGCATCGGCGCGTCAAAGGAGATCGAGCCTTTGTAGAGCGTCGCCGTCCAGTTGAATACTTTTACGGCCGAAGGGATCGCCACCAGCATGCTCAAAAGAGAGAAAATCATACTGGCATAGACCGACTGCCCGCTGACGAACATGTGGTGCCCCCAGACGAGAAAGCCGAGCACGGCGATCGCCAGGCTGGAGAAGGCGATGAAGTCGTAGCCGAAAATCCGTTTGCGTGAAAAGCAGGTGATCAACTCGCTGATCACGCCCATGCCGGGCAGGATCATGATGTACACCGCCGGATGGGAATAAAACCAGAAGAGATGTTGGAACAAGAGCGGATCACCGCCAACCTCGGGATTGAATATACCCAGGTGAAACAAACGCTCCAACGCTACAAGCACAAGCGTGATCGCAATCACCGGAGTGCCCAGGATAAATATGATGCTGGTGGCGTAGTGCGCCCATACGAATAACGGCATGCGAAACCAGGTCATGCCCGGCGCGCGCATGGTGTGAATCGTCACGATGAAGTTGAGACCTGTAAGAATCGACGAAAAACCGGTGATGAATATACCGACGACCGTCAAGGCGACATGGGTATTGGAATAGATGCTGCTGTACGGCGTATAAAAAGTCCAGCCGGTGTCCACGCCGCCGGCTGCTGCCGCGCTGAGGGTAAACAGTCCGCCCAGAATGTAAATATACCAGCTCGCCAAATTGAGACGCGGGAACGCCAAATCTCGCGCGCCGATCATCATCGGGATCAGAAAGTTGCCCAACACCGCGGGAATCGACGGTATGAGAAAAAAGAAAATCATCGTGACGCCGTGCATGGTGAATAACTTGTTATAAGTTTCCGCCTGCACTAGGTCGCCCTGCGGCGTCAATAATTCCAAACGAATCAACGTGGCAAACAGTCCGCCGACGAAGAAGAAAAAAGTCACGGAAACTAAATACAGCCAGGCGATGCGCTTGTGGTCCGTCGTGAACAGCCACGACTTGAGACCGTAGTTGACATTCAAATAATGCTGCCGGGGTTCCTCGGTGACTTCACTCATTTCTTTCCCTGCGCCCCTTCTTCCCGTTTGAGCGATTTGAGATAGGCAAGTATTTGCATTAGGCCGTCTTCACTGATCTGGCCCTTGAAGGTCGGCATGATCGGTTTGTACCCAGCCACCACCTTGGCCTGCGGATTCAGGACGGATTCGCGGACGTAGGTTTCGTCTGCAGCCACCGAACCGCCGCCCTGCAGTTGCACTTTTTTGCCGATTAAACCGACCAGCGACGGCCCGCGGCCCGTGTCATTTGGCAGGTGGCAGGTCACGCAACCCAGTCTTTGAAAGAGTTTTTCACCTGCGCTCGCCATCGACACCCCCGCGGTCCCGCCGCTCAGCCAAACCTGAAATTCAGTCGGCTCCATGACGATGATCCGGCCCACCATGCCGGAATGCTGCGTGCCGCAATACTGCGCGCAAAATAATTGATACGAACCCGGTTTAGTCGCTTCGAACCAAAGCGTCGTGTAGCGTCCCGGCAGCACATCCTTTTTCACCCGGAAGGCCGGAACAAAAAAATCATGGATGACGTCTTGCGAGGTCATCACCAGCTTGATCGGCCGCCCTGCGGGAATATGCAATTCGTCGATCTCCGACTGTCCCTCAGGATGCTGCACCTTCCACATCCATTGTTTGGCGACGACGGTAATCTCCAGCGCGTCGCTGGGCGGATAATAAGTCACAAAATACAGCCTGGCACCCCAGACAAAAATAACCATGGTCAATGCGAGCGGAATCGTCGTCCACAAAATTTCCAGGTACAGATTGCCCGGAATCGCTCGCGGCCGGTCGTCTTCGTTGCGGCGCCGGTACTTGATCGCGAATACGACGATCAAGACAAAAATCAAGGTTGCAAAGAGCGCGCTGACGGCGACGAGGAAATAGAATAGATCGTCAACGCGCCCGGCCATAGTCGAGGCCTGCTCTGGGAACAGGGGAAAGCCCAAGGTGGACATGACGGCTATGTCGCTCCCCCGCCCGTGGATGCATGGGACCGCTCGCGCCGCAGCATCACGAAAACGAATCCGCCCAGAAGCAAAACTGTGAAGCCGCCGGCGAGCTTGATCACGTTTGTGATCAAGAGCCCGTATTTTCCGGTGACCGGATCGTAGTGATAACAAAACAGCAGGAGCTGGTCGATCGGCGAGCCGATTTTATCCGCGGCAGCTTCGATCAGCCCCAAGCGCAGATCGCGCGGTGAAAATTCGATGCCGTAATAATAGCGCGAGGTTTTTCCCGCAGGCGTGATCAGCACGATTCCCGTGGCGTGGCCGAACTCTCCGGTTTGAGGATCATAATGGTAACGAAAACCAACCGCGCGTGTGAGTTTTTCGATGGCCGCTTCGTCGCCGGTCAGGAAATGCCATCCAGTCTCCGCCCCGGGCCTGGCGTAGCGTTGGACAAAATCCCGCTTTTTCGCAGCCGCCAGCGTGGCGTCATCGTGCGGATCGAAACTTACGGTCAATACCGTGAACTGGTTTCCGATCTCGAAGGAGAGCGCCCGCAGGGTTCGTACCATCCCGTCCAGAAGCAACGGGCAAAGATCCCGGCACTTGTAATAGACAAAGTTAAGGATGACGGGTTTTCGCCCGAAGTATCGGCTAAGCACGACGCTTTTTCCGGTTTCATCGCGGAACGTGAGACCGAGCGGGATTTGCTGGTTTAGCTTCTGGTCAAAGGCGACGTCGCGCAGCGCCGCCGGCCGGCTGTTGTCATGCGCGCCAGCCACACCCACAATCCCCATAACGAAGACCAACGACATCCCGGCAGCTCGCAACCAATTTCCAAGCTTGATCCGCGTCAAACCCTCGGGCGCCGCCGTGGGTTTAGAGCTCCATGCGCGGACTCGCTCATGCTTAATTTGCTTTAACGTTTCTTTGCCCCTTTCGCCGCGGCGGTCGTTTTTCTGCATCCGGCCCGTTGTTCTTAGCAGTCCTCGCCGGAAGTCCCCTCTGAGCGACAATCGCGATCGCGCGCTCAATCGGGATTCGAACGATCCCCTTGTCTCGATCGACCCAGTCGTAGTTATTCAGAATCCTGCTTTCCTCCGCTCGCACAGCCTTCAATTCATTGCCTGGCTTGACCAACAAATGAGGCTCCGGCGTCGGCTCTCGGTTATAGGACAGCGGGCTCGGCAGCGGCCGGGCTCGCGTGACGCCGGTGTATAAAAAATCGAACAAGGCGTAGCTAGCCAACAGCGTGGCGCCAATGACCACCGCTAAGGTCGCGCCGAACAACGCGATGTTGCGGGGGTTCAAATCGCTCAGCTCGTGGCCGGCACCCGTGCTATTTGCCGGATTTTTACGCTCAGCCATTTTGCGCCAATCCATGCTCCTCGACGATGGCGATAAATCGCGGGTCGCGGTACGGCAGTAAGGGCCGCTTTTTTAATTCCGACAAGAACGCAAACAGCCAAACGCCGCCGATGCCGATCGGAGCCAGAAACATCGTCCAATGAATCGCAAAACCGTCGGGATGAAACGTCGGCGCGACGAACCAGAACAGCTCGATCTGATGCATGAGCGCGATGCCAATGGCGACGGCGCATAACATCGCCGCTCTACGCTTCACAGTGCGCGACAGCAGCAAAATAAACGGCAGGGCAAATTGCAGCGCGATCAGCGCCATGGCGACCACCGCCCAGCCGCCGCTCATCCGATGAAGATACCAAGGAATTTCATGTTGGAGATTTTCTACCCAAACAAGCAAAAACTGTGAGAAAGACAGGTACGCCCATAACATCACGAAGGCCAAGAGCAGATTGCCCAGATCGTTAAAGACCCAGGGCGCGATGACACTCGAGAGCGGCTCGCGGCGCGAGAGAAAATAACTGACGCAGATTACGAAGGTCAAAGCCACCAGGCCGTGGCTGACCATGAAGATCATGCCGAAAATCGTCGAATACCAGCGCGGCTCGATCGACATCAGCCAATCGATGGCGGAAAACGTCACGGTCAAACCGTAAAGGATCAGCCCGGGCCCGCTCAGCGTCTGCAGCCGCTGGGTCAGCGCGGGGTCGGCGCTGCGATCCTGTTGTTTCGACCAGCGGGCGAATAGAAACCCCAAAACAATCCATACGGCGAAATAAATGACCGAGCGCGCGATAAAGGCTGGAACGTTAAGATAGGCGGCTTTTTGCTGGAGGATCGGATCGTGTGCGACCACTCCCGGCTGCGCCCACAAAAACAGCTCCGGCAAACCGAACAGAATCGGCAGGAAGAGCAACGCCATAATCGGAAAGGTCCGGATCGACGACTCGAGAGCGCGTTGGATGACAAATCCCCAGGTTCCGCCAACCAGGTGATGGATCATCAAGATGCCCAGACAACCGAGCGGGACCCCGAGCCAAAAGATATAGGCGGTGAGATAGGAGCGAAAAAATTGCTGCCGGTCAAAATACCCGCCGACCAAGCAAAGCAGCAGCGCCACGCCGCCGATGGCAATGGATATTCGCGATGCCGGATCCAGTTCCGTGGTGAGCTGCGTATCTAAACCGCTCATGGTTTTTTCTCGAGGAGCGCACGACGTTCCGGCTCCGGCACGTCGCCGATTACTGCGTTTTGGCTCAACTGCAAGGCGCGGATGTAAGCCGCGATTGCCCACCTGTCGCGCGCTGAAATTTGCGCGGCATAATCCGGCATGGCGCCGAAACCATGTGACATGACGTCAAAGAAATGACCCGGCGGGGCGGCGCGCAAGCGCTCGATGTGCAACGACGGCGGCGGCCGATAGCCACGCCGCACGATCATCCCCTGCCCGCTGCCAACCCGATCATGACAAGGAGAACAGAAAATGTCGAAACGTTCCCGGCCGCGCCGCAGGACTTCCCTATCGATTGGAAAAGGAAAAGTCTTCGCAGGCTCACCGCCGACCTTCCCGCTGTAAAGTTGCTCGTCGGCGTCGAGATGGCCGCGCGCGACCGTTCCTTCGACGAGCGGGCGCGAAGCGCGCTGATCGTCGAAGAATTGGCTCTTTTGCAGCGGTTCGTAGCGCGGCTGATCCGCCATTTTTTGCTGGCACCCGGTTAACCAAAAACAAGCCATTAGCAAACACCAACGCCGCAGTCTTCTTGATCGTTTTATTTTCATCGCCGTCAGGGATCGACTTCGTAGATGCCTTGCGCGCCCACGGTTTCGAAGAATTCTCGGATACCTTTCAAATCAAATTTGGGATCCTTCGCCTCAACGCAGAGAAAAAACCGATTGCGGCTCGCCAGCTCAAAACGCTCGACGTTGAAGACCGGATGATAGGGCATCGGCAAGCCGTTCAGCGCCAGGACGCCGAAGAACGCCGCTAGCGCCGCCAGAAGAATCGTCACTTCAAAAGTGACCGGAATGAAAGAGGGCCAACTGTTCAACGGTCGTCCTCCCACGTTGATCGGATAATTGATGACCGAAGCCCAATATTGCAGGAAGAATCCGCCGAGGCAGCCGAGGACCCCGCCGATCAGGACGATCAGCGGCACGCGCGAGCGATGGAAACCGATCGCTTCGGCCAGCCCTTCGACCGGAAATGGGGAATAGGCGTCCATGCGGCGGAACCCCGTCGCGTAAGCGCGCCGCCCCGCTTCGAGCAGCGCTTCCGGGCTGTCGAACTCGGCCATGAGCCCGTAAATGGAAAACCTGTTGATCGAAGATCCTGGGTCAGCCATAAGTACGATTTATTCGCTTTTCGCTTCTTCCTCGTGAACCAGCTCGCGCATCTCAAAAATCGAAATCATCGGCAGCAGGCGAATGAAAATAAACAACAGACAAACGAAAAGGCCAATCGAGCCCGCGAGCACCGCATAGTCCACGATCGTGCCCGAGTACATGCCCCACGCCGACGGCATAAAATCTCGGTGCAAGCTGGTTACGACGATGACGTAGCGCTCCAGCCACATGCCGATGTTGACCGAAATCGCGATCACAAAAAGGATAAAAACGTTAGTATGCAAGCGGCGAAACCAGAGCGCCTGCGGAATCAGAATGTTGAAGAGAACCAGCAGCCAATACATCCACCCGTAGGGACCGAACATACGGTTCATCATCATGTACTTTTCGAAAATATCGCCGCTGTACCAAGCCATGAAGGTTTCCATCAAATAGCCGTAGGCAACGATCATCCCCGTGGCGAGCATGACGATGCCCATGTTTTTCAGATGGCGCAGGGTGATGAAGTCTTCGAGCCCGTAAAGCTTGCGCAACGGGATGGCAATCGTCAGCACCATGGCGAAGCCGGAATAGATTGCACCGGCGACAAAATAAGGTGGAAAGATCGTCGAGTGCCACCCGGGCACGAGCGCCACGGCAAAATCGAAACTGACAACGGTATGAACGGAAACCACCAGCGGCGTGGCCAGACCGGCCAACAGCAAATAGGCCATCTCGTAGCGATGCCAGTGGATCGCCGAGCCGCGCCAGCCCATCGCCAACATGCCGTAGATAAAGCGCGGCACCCGGCTGCGTGTCCGATCCCGCAGCGTGGCGAGATCGGGAATGAGTCCCAAGAACCAAAAGAGCAGCGAAACGGTGAAGTAAGTGGAAACCGCAAAAACATCCCAGACCAACGGACTGCGAAACTGGGGTTGAATCGCCATGGTGCTCGGGTAAGGAAACAGCCAATAAGCAAACCACGGCCGGCCGAGATGGAGTATGGGGAATAATCCGGCGCAGGCGACGGCGAACAGCGTCATCGCTTCGGCGAAACGATTGATCGACTGGCGCCACTTCTGCCGCAGCAATAACAGGATCGCCGAGATCAACGTTCCCGCATGGCCGATGCCGATCCACCAGACAAAATTGACGATGGCAAATCCCCAAGCCACCGGGATCATGATGCCGAACAGGCCAACGCCGACGGAAATGATCGCCGCGATACAAAAGAAAAGAACCAAAACCAGGACGAACGACAGCGCAAAACCGACGTACCAGAAGCGCGGTGTTCGGCGAGTCAGAACGATGGAGCTGATCTTGTCGGTAATCGATCCCAGGGTATGGCCGGGCTCGATGATCGGCAAAGAGCCGGCGGTGTTGGTCCTTTCACCCTGTTGGTCTGTGGCCATGGGTCTATTCGTTCTCGATTTCCGGATTGGGATTTCTCAGCTTCGCCCCGTAGGTCGTCCGCGGTTTGGTGTTCAGCTCGGCGAGCAGGCCATAGTTCAGGGGCCGGGATTTCAGTTTAACCACGTGGCTGTCCGGTTCGTTGATGTCGCCAAAGACAATCGCCTGCGTCGGACATGCCTGCTGGCACGCCGTAACGATTTCGCCGTCGCGCACTCGGCGGTCTTCTTTTTCGGCGCCGATCTTCGCCTGATTGATGCGCTGCACGCAGTAGGTGCATTTTTCCATGACGCCGCGCGAGCGCACGGTCACATCGGGATTCCGCGAAAGCTTCAAACTCTCGGTCTTAAAGTCGCTGTAGAGAAAAAAATTGAAGCGGCGAACTTTGTACGGGCAGTTGTTCGAGCAGTAACGAGTGCCGACACAGCGATTGTAGACCATGTCGTTCAGCCCCTCGTGGCTATGATTGGTGGCACCCACCGGGCAGACCAACTCGCAAGGCGCATTTTCGCATTGCATGCACGGCACGGGCTGATGATAGGTTTGCGGATTATTCAGATCGCCTTTGTAATAACGATCGATACGGATCCAGTGCATCTCGCGGCCGCGCATCACTTCCTTTTTGCCGACCACCGGTCCGTTGTTTTCGGCTTCACAGGCGACCACGCAGGCGTTGCAGCCGATGCAAGCGTTGATATCGATGGACATACCCCAGGCATAGCCGTCATATTTGAAGCCCGGATAAAGACTTTCCGCGTGTTCCACTTCCCCCGCCATTTCGTGGACAAACTTCGGATTCTTGCGATATTCATCCAGCGTGCCGACACGCAGCAGATGACGCCCTTCCATCAAGTGGTGAAACTGTGTGCAGGCGAGCGGATAGCGCTCGCCGGTTTTGCGAAGGCGCAGCCCCGCCCCCTGTGAAACAGCGGACGAGGTTAACAGCGCGGTCGCGTTGAAGCCGAGATTCGTTCCAACCTTGCCCGCTCGCGTTCGCCCGTATCCTAAGTGCAGCGTCACGCAATCGTCGGCGTGGCCGGGTAAAATCCACGCTGGCCCGCTCAGCTTTCGCCCGCCATGCTCCAGCTCGACCACGTCTGCGTGAAGGGTTCCATGTTCCCCGCCGGTCGAACCGATCTGGTATGAAATCCCAAACTTCTTCGCCGTCGCCGGGCTGATGAGTACGGCATTGTCCCAAGTGATCTTGGTGAGCGGCTTAGGCAACTCCTGGAGCCAGCCGTTGTTGGCAAAGCTGCCGTCGAGGATCGTCGGATCGCAGCGCAAGATGAACTCCAGAGACCTCTCCGCATCGGCCGCCGGACTCTTGGCACGGAGCGCGGCGTCCGAGTCTTGCGCCTCGAAACTCCCGGCAACTTTGATTTGCACCGGCTTCGGCCCGAAGGCGGTGCCGGCCACCACGCCATCGTGCAACGCCAGGCGCCATGCCGCATCAAAATTTTTGCCGGACAACTGGCGGCGCCAATAGTCACGCACGATCTCGTAGCTCGATCGTCCCGGGTTACCGACGACGGCGGCGAGAACTTCATGCGCCGTGCGCCCGCCGTAGATGGGCGCGATCAGCGGCTGCAAGATCGTGGCGGTGCCGTCAAACGCGCGCACATCGCTCCAAGACTCCAGGTAATGGGCTTCCGGGATATGCCAGTGACACAACGCCGAGGTTTCATCGTCGTAAAGCGATAGATGGACGTTGAAATTCGATTTCACCAGGTGCCCGGCAAAGTCGAGATCCGCCGGCGCGGTGTACACCGGGTTGCCGCCGATCATGATTAGCACCTGCACCGTATTGGCTTCCATGTCGCGCACCAGATCGCGCAGTGATTCGATTTGATTGATCGGATTCGCGACGACGGAATCCGTGTAGATCACGGTGGCGCCAACGTTTCCCAAGGAGTGATTCATCGCGTGCGCGAGAGCGTGAACGATGGGCGGCTGTTCGTCCCCCGCCAAGATAATGCTGCGGCCTTGATGGCGCTGCAGATCACGGATCAAAGCGCCCAGCCATTTTGCCTGCGGTTTTGAAATATCCGGCTTTTCTCCGGCGGCTTGCAAGCCCAAACCATTGGCGAGCAGGCGGGTAAAAGCCTCGATGGCGCTCGGACCGAGAGCGAGCCGATGATCAGCCATCGCACCGGTCACGCTCGGCGCGCTTTCCACGGAATAGAGTCGGTTCATTTGGGCCTTGGGGCCGTCGACCCGGCGCTTGCTTGCAAAGTCGCGCGCGTAACGAACGCTGCCGGGACCGTGAAATAAAAAATCCGCGTCGATGGACAGGATCACGTCCGCGGCATCGAACCGATAAAGCGTTTCGACGACGGCGCCGAAAGCGAGCCGTGAACCTTTTTGAGCAGAATCTCTTGGCAACGCTTCATACTGATGCCACTTGGCTCTCGGATACTTGGTCAATAGCTCTTTGAACTGCTGCGCCAAAGTCGGCGAGGTCACTGTCTCCGTTAAAATACGCAACCCCGACCCCTGGCTCAGACGCTGCGATTCGAGCTCCGTGTTGAGCGCCGTAAAAAACCCATTCCACGTGCTGATGCGACCCGCGTTGTTGATCGCATGGGAGCGATCCGGATCGTAGAGGCCGAGCACCGAAGCCTGCGTAATCGCGTCCGTCGCGCCGAGACTTGCGGGATGTTCCGGGTTTCCCTCGACTTTGGTCGGTCGGCCCATATGGCTTTCGACCAGCACGCCGCGCCCGAAGCCGCGCAGCGGCATCGCCGTCGCAAAATAAAGCGGTTTTCCAGGGACGATCTCCTCGGGTTGCTTGACGTAAGGGACGATCTTTTCATCCGGCGGGGCCGGGGCCGAGCTCACGCAGCCACCCAGGCCGGCCAGCGCAAGCGATGCGCCCATCAGCTTTAAAAAATCCCGCCGGTCCACGGCGTCGAGCCACGCCGCGGCATGACGCGGAGCTTCGCGACTGACCAGCTCTTTGAACTCCGCGCTGTCGGCGAGTTCTTCGAGACAGCGCCAATACTCTGGACCGCGCGCGCCGGAAAGACGCTGGCGAATGGCCTTTAGATCGTGCACCTTGTCGCTCCTCTGCGTTTTCCTCTTAGCGATGGCAAGTCGAGCAGCTCGTCAGTTTTTGTATCTTGTATTCTTTGACCAATTTCTCACCCAGCGCAATTTGATCGGCCGGCTGCTGATAGTCCATGTCGAATACATACTCGCGCGGCCGCACGTAACGTTCCGGCGCGCGGTGACATTCGAGGCACCAGTCCATGTACAGGGTGTTTTCACGCCACATAAGCGGCATCTTGTCGACCCGGCCGTGACAAGTCGAACAGCCAACACCTTTGTGAATGTGAATGCTGTGGTCGAAGTAGACGAAGCCGGGCAGGTTGTGCACGCGCGTCCATTGAATCGCTTTGCCGGTGCGAAAACTGTCCCGCACCGGCTCCAAAACCGGACTATCCGACCAGATCTGCGTGTGGCAATTCATACAGGTTTTGGTGGGCGGGATGCCCGCGAAAAAACTTTCTTCGACGGAAGTATGGCAATAACGGCAATCGATACCGTCGTCACCGACGTGATGCTTGTGACTGAACGGCACAGGCTGGCCCCGCGCCACGCCAACCTCGGTAATGTAAGGGGATTCGTTGATTGCCGCGACCGCGGCCACTAAGGCGACGACGAGTAACACACCGCCAAAGATGGTGAGTCTGGAGATCGTGTTTGTGCTTGGATGAAATATCTGGGCCATCGGCTTTTACCAAGCTGCTGGCCGGGAACGCGTGCTCAAGAGCAAAATCCTCTGCAGTCGTAATTCCCGCGTCCGAACATGAAACTCGCGACGCGCGTTGACCCAATCGTCACGCGCCAGATTTTCAAGAACTGATGATCTTCGCGACTCCCAAATTCACATATGCGGTTCAGTATTGATCCTACACCCGGAGTTTTTGCCGTCAATAACTCTCCAGATCAAATTAGCAATAGACCACTGTGAGCTATACTGGTGTCAGCAGCTAGCCGACCGAGAGGGTTGTTTAGCGGCACCGGGTGACACTCGCATCTTGGCGATTCGCCATTGCGCGAGGAGCGTAAGCAACCCTGGGGCATCAACGAAACTAGGAAGAGCACCCGTCGAACGAAAGTTCCCGTCGCAAGCCCATGCGACGGGGTGGAAATTTAAAAACTGATGATTACCCGAAGACAGGCCGTCGCAACAGCGGGCCCGTAGAGAAGAATACTTCGAGAGTCGGCGAGTTCAATCGCCGGATCGGTAAGGAAATGTCATGATCGAATCCGCCGGATGGCTAGTCAATTCCACGTGACCATGTCCGTGATCACGATTTCTTCTGAAGAAACCAAAGAGCGGGTGCCGTCATCCCAACAGACATTGACCAACTGGCCGCCCTCGCCTTCGAGCTCATAGACGATCGTTCCTTCGGTCGCGGCGCCGATGGTGCCATCAATATCGAGGATTTCGCTAGCCGCGCGACAGCGAAGTCCCTTGAGACTGACATCTATCATTCCTTGCGCCTCCATCGATTCATAAATCTAAAAATGCCCTTTTCCCCTTTTAAAAATTGGCACTCTAATCATGAATAAATGGTCAATTCAAGCCTGCAGCGATTAAAACCTAAGCCTGTCTTCGCAAGGCGGTGAAGCCGTTAAAATTTTCCAACTTTTTGAAATTAGGTTTCACTTCATGGTACAGGCTTTGCGGACGCCGCGAGCAGGACATTTGCTCCACCACCACGGCCATCCGCGCCGCGGTAGGACACAATCCAGACTGAGGCCCGAGCCTATTCAACGGTTCAAGTGAACCTCTGGAAGGATCTAAAGCTTCCGAAGAAATTTATCGAGCAGGGAAAACTTAGAAAAGGCGGAAACCGCCAAAGCCATATTCTCCGATCGGCTTCCCGGTTTTGGCGTCGAAGATATCGATGAGCATGAATTTGTCCGGATGACCGGCGAGAAAGTGAGAGAATGTGTCTATAAACTCTTCCTGGTGCGTGGCGTCGGCATGCATAAAACCTTCGCCGACATAAAGCCGGTGCGGCCGTTTGGTGCTGTCCAATCTAACCCAATAGCGAGAGCCGTTGGCTCCAGCTTTGTCTAACCACTTTCGATATTGGGCAACCCGAGCGTCGATCTCCTTGAAACTGATATTTTCAGCCGTCGCAAACGTCGGAAACAACAATGCGGATGCTAAGAGGAAAATCTGAATTCTTCCTAGCACCCGCATTGAGAACTCTCCCAACTATCCTTCTTTTCTAGTTAACTTTAACTTCAACTCGGCGGTTCTTCGCCCGACCTTCTCGAGTCTTATTGTCCGCAATCGGCTTGCTTTCGCCGAACCCTTGTCCGGATACGCGATTCCCGGCAACGCCCTTCTTCACGATATAGTCTCTGACCGAATTGACGCGCCGTTCCGACAGAGCCTGGTTGTAAGCTTCCGTGCCAATGCTGTCGGTGTGACCGGACAGGGACACTTTCTTATCTTTGTTCTCGTTCATGAAGGTGACCAAGCGATCCAAGATCGCCGCGGCTTCCGGTTTGATGTTGCTCTTGTCGAAGTCGAAAAGAACATCATCGAGGATGATCGTCCGCTCAACCCTTGGTGCCGGCTTTGGCTTTGGTGCCGGCGGCGGCGGAGGCGGCGGCGGAGCCGGTCTCGGCTTTGGTTTGGGACGCGGCTTTGGTGCCGGCGGCGGCGGTGGTGGTGGAGCCGGTTTAGGTTTTGGCTCCTCCGCCAGTAAATAAGCTAATCCACCGCAAATGAGAGCCCCCGTCACTGCGCCGATCGCTGCGCCTGCCCCTTCGTTGCGACGGTCGCCAACGTTATGCCCTACGGCACTTCCCCCGGCACCGCCTACAGCACCGCATACGGCGGCGCCTGTAAGAGCCGCCTTCTGCTTATAGGTCATCCCCGCGCAACCAGACGATAGGAAAAACCCGGCCGCAATCAGCGCTAGATGCTTATTCTTGCCCATCTATGCCTCCCAGCAAAATTAGTGTAAAAAGTTTCATCCAAACTAAAATAGGATCAGTTCAATGTCAAGCAGTTTCTTATATATCTTTCAAATACCGCAATGCCCATTTCAGAGGTCTTTTGCCCCGCTAGTTAATGATCTTATAGCTCTTTTGTCAAGAATTTTTGGCCCCAAACCGGTATGAAAGCCAGAATTTCAAAATCAAGACGCCCACTAGCAAAACGCTAAGACCTTTGGTCGAGGTCGGCGCGGCGGATTTTATTGACCCTCGCGGGTCGGACAGAACGGACCCGGGAAAAAAATCGAGGGTGAACCCGCGATCGCGACGCGTTCAAAACACGCTGCTTGCCGCCGCTGGGGCAACCCTTTGGCGCGGGCCGCGACTCTGGCATCTATCCCAAGCACGCCTAAGCACGGCAATTTTTTGACTCCATTATCAGAAGGCACTGGCAGGCGTAAGCAAGTCAAAGAACTTTTTTGCGGCCCAAACTTGAAGATCGTCATTTTTGCTTGCCAAGCCATACAGCAATCCGCCCTTCGCAATTCATCGTCGTCTCGGAATCACTATGGCACCGTCGCATTCCGAGAAAGCATCATCCCGATCGCGCCAGACAACAAAGCGAGATCCATATCATCCAACTCAATTTAGATTCGACGTGCAGTGCGCACATTTTGTCGCGTTGACAGGAATCGCGGACAGACAATGCGGGCAATCTTTGGTGCTCGGCGCCGCTGCCGGCGCCGGTCGCTGCATCCGATTGATCTGTTTGATGAGCAGGAATATCGCAAACGCAATGATTAAAAAATTAAGAATGTTATTAAAAAAGATGCCGTAATTGAGCGTCGCCGCCCCCGCCGCCTTGGCCGCCGCCACGCTTGGATATTCCTTGCCGGATAAATTGATGAATAGATTTGAAAAATCCACGTTGCCCAAAGCTAAACCGATGGGCGGCATAAGCACGTCCTCGACGAGCGACGCCACGATCTTACCAAACGCCCCACCGATCACGACGCCGACGGCCAAATCCACGACGTTCCCCCTCATGACAAAAGCTTTAAACTCACTATACATTTTCCTCTCCTTTCCAATAATCCGATTGATCCCTCGCGCTCAGTTAAAAGGGGCAATCCGTGGGAAGCTTATATGTCATGGAAAAATGTGATGTCAATCCAATGGGCAGACAACTTGGATAGATTTGGACAGTCTAAGAGATGTGCCAATGAACTTAATCGATTGGCGCAAAATCCAAGCTTAAACTTCGGTTGCTGAGCCATTTTTCAACATGTATCGTTTTTCCATGACCCCCACGGCGCGCACCGGGCTAAGGTTCATTAGCATATTCTTCGCTTTACTTGCGTTCATTTACGTCTCGCTCTTTTTCGTTGTTCAGTCGGCCAAGGTTCGAACCTGGATACAGGCAGAGCTGTCGGGACGAAGCGGCACTGAAATACGCGTTGCGTCGCTTCACCTGCTTCCGCCGATGATTATCCGTGCCGACGGTGTGGAGATTTCCAAGCCTGGGGAATTTCTGCTGAAGAGTCGCCGGCTAACCGCGACGATCACGCCGCTGGATCTTTTTTCAAAAACCATTCATCGCTTAAAATTCGAAGAGCCGGTGCTTGAGCTCGACGTCCTCGAAATGAGCCAATCGCCGGACAAAACAACCGGCCAAATCGCGCTCCGCAATTTAAATGTTCAAGGTGGCACAATCATCTTAAAAAAAGGCGAGAGTGTTATTTTTGAGCTACCGAAGATCAACTTGGACGCGCAGAATTTTAACCTTGGCGAGCAAGCCGGGATGAAGCTTCAAGCCGATATTCCCCAGCTCGACGGCGCAGCGGAGCTTCGGCTCGCCGGTCGACTTTCCGGCCTACAAGCGGAGATCGTCATCCGTCCGAAGAAGACGCCGCGCCCGTTTGGCACGCAAAAAACCGACGGCGCAGCGCCCGAGTTATTGCATCTCAAGGCCAGCATGCATCTGCCGGACCAAGGGGCCGCCGAAGCCGAGATCGAGACTAAATTTCAAGGTTTAGGAATTGGTGACACCAAGTTTAGCGGCTCACTCGACGCGCGCGTCGGGCTCAACCGTGAATTCACCGCCGCCGAATTCACCGGCCAATTAACTTTAGAAAGCTTGCCCCAAGCGCTCGTGTCGGCGGCGTTCAAGATTCCCAATGGCTCCAGTGCCGCGAATTTTTTCGGCAGACTTGCGATTCCTGAAAAACGACTGACATTTAAATTACTGCGGCTCGTCTCACCTATGGGCAGCGGCACCGGCGAGGGTGAAATGGTTTTTGTTGCGCAACCGCATATTTCAAAAGCGAATCTGCGCTGGCGCGACGCGCCGCTAGAAATTTTGCAACCGCTCCTTCCCGCGCCTTTGACTCGCTGGAATTACAACGGGCGCGGGCAAATCAACGCCGAGTTAACGGGAGCGTGGAATGCGCCCCAGGTCAAAGGTATCGCGCGCGGGGACAGCATCCAGGTTCGCAGCGATAACGTCAAGGTCGCGAGTGTCAAATTCGTAGCACCCTTCGAGTGGAATTCTCCGACCTTGCACATAAAAGAAGCGACGCTCGACGCGGCGAATTTCATTTACGTTCGCGAGAATCGCTGGCAGTTGGCGGCCGCGCGCATCCAAGCGAGCGCGTCGTCCACATTCACGGCCAACGAGCCGTGGAAAATCAGTGGCCGCTTCGAAACCACTGGCGGCAAGTTCAATTCGCCCGACAGCGCCAAGGTCGGCGAGAATTTGGCGCTCAGCGGATCTTTCGAAGCCGCGCCTCGTTCCGGCGCCGACTCCCTCAGTCTGGCCGGCAAAGTCAAAGTTAGCACCGGAGAATTGCTTTGGGGCAAATTTTTCGGTGATCTGAAAACCCAAAAGCCGGAACTCGATTTCGACGCGGATTATTTTAAAAGCGCGGATCGACTCGACTGCCGACGCTGCAGTTTAAGTCTCGCCGATGTCGGCACAGTCGACGGGAGCGGCTCCATCAACCGCATCAGCACCGCTCCCGAGCTCCGCCTGCGGGCGCGCAGCGGGAATTTTTCGCCCGGCGCATTCTTCAATTTTTTTCTGCGCGAAACCTACAATCGTCGATTTCCCCTGCTCGACCAGCTCGCTTTGAGCGGGCAGCTCGCTTTTCAAACTGAAATACGCGGCGGCCTGAGCGATCTTTCGGTCGAAGGCGAGCTCGCGTTCAAGGCCGGCGAGATTCGAGTGAAATCCTGGAACTGGCAAATCGGGCCGCTGGCATTGAACCTTCCTTTCCAAGCCCGCTGGCCCGATGCCAAGAAGACTTCGCCCGGCGAGCAACGAATCGGCTCGCTGACCATCGACAGGGCACGATTCGGCGACCAATCGTTGGGGCCGATCAAGACCACCCTCTCCCTGGCCAACAACGCATTGCGCTTTCACCAACCGATTCGCTTGGCGCTGTTCGGCGGCGAGGTTTTGCTTGGAAATCTTTCCTGGCCGAATGTGCTGAAAGACCCAAAACAACTATCGTTCTCGCTTGAAAGCAAGCAACTGGAGCTTCAAGGACTTACCCGAGCTTTTAATTGGCCGCCTTTCAGCGGCACCTTGACCGGCTCGATTCCTGAAGTGCAATCGGTGGGCAATACGCTCAGGACCAACGGCGAGATTCAAGCGAAACTTTTCGGCGGCCGCCTAAGCATGAGCAAGCTCGAGTTGGAAAATCCATTTTCATCCCTCGCCGCGTTCAAACTCGATGCCAAATTGGCGGATATTCAGCTCGAACAATTATCGAAGACCTTTGCCTTTGGACGAATCTCGGGCATTTTGGAAGGGACCGTCGATGATCTCATCGTTTCCGACGGCCAACCCGCCGAATTCAGCGCCGACCTGCATTCGGTGGATCGCGGCGCCGAGCAAAGGATCAGCGTGGAAGCGCTCAACAAGATCACCGTTTTGAGCTCGGGACAAAATGCCGGCGCTTTGTACGGCGGTCTCGCCGGTTTTTTCGACAGCTTTCGCTATAGCAAGTTGGGCTTCAAAGCGGTCTTGCGCAACGATCGGCTGACGTTACGCGGAGTCGAAACCCGCGGCGCAGAGGAATATCTTGTCGTCGGCAGTTTTCTTCCGCCGACGGTAAACATCGTCAGCCACACTCAGAACATCGCCTTTTCCGAGCTCATGCGACGCTTGAAAAGAATTAAATCGAACAAACCCGAAGTCAAATAACTGGAGGAATTATGCTTAAACGAACGATCTTTCTTGCGGTATTTTTCGCCAGCTCCTGCGTGACCGTGAATATTTATTTTCCCGCCGCCGCGGTGGAACGGGCCGCCGATCAAATCGTCAAAGAAACCTGGGGCGAGGCGGGAAAAACCCCGGCCAAACCCCAGAGCCGCGCATGGGAAATTCCGTTCCGCCTTGCAGCGTTGGGGTATGTCGGCCAAGCCGAGGCCCAGGAAGCGGACATCAACATATCGAACCCGGCGATTCGCGCACTCAAAAAATCGATCAAAGCGCGCGCCGATGCGATCAAACCCTTCATGGACCGCGGCAACATCGGTATAGCGCAAGACGGACTGTTGATGATACGCACGGCCGACGGTCTCAATCTCAAGGAACGCGCCGAGACCAAGCAATTGGTCGATGCCGAGAATCGCGATCGCGAAGCTCTCTACGCCGAGATCGCAAAGGCGAATAATATTTCCAAGGACAGTATCCCGAAAATCAAAGCGATCTTCGCTAAAAGTTGGATCGAGCAGGCGCGACCCGGATGGTGGATCCAGGACAGCCAGGGCAATTGGAAAAGAAAATAGGATCCAATTTTCTCTTGCGCGACAAAGACAAGATTAAATGACTTGGGAAAGTCACGGCGGGTTGTCAGTAGCGCTTGTGCCAGATGAGGTCGATGCCGTTGGAACCGGTGCTTGTGGTGGAAGTGCCGAACTTCCAGTCCGGCGCGAGCCGGTATTCGACCGAAACTTCGCGGCCGCGCTCGCCGGAGAGCTCCTGGGAAGCTGAAACATAGGTGTCGCGCCCGACGTACCGGCCGAAGCCGACCCGGCCGCCGGTAAAGTCCACCTCGCGGATATCCACTCCCAAGCTATCGAGCCCGAGCGCCTCGGAAACCGAATTGGCGATTCTCCCGGCGACGTAACCGCCGGTGATGTTGAGCGCACTTTGTTGCAACGAACCCTGCTCCTTTTGATTTAACGCCGCAGTGGGTTTGCCGAAGATCAACAGCGCGAGAATATCGGCTTGTTCCAGGCGCGGCTGGCTGGTCAGGGTTAACGACGGTTTCTCGGCGGTTCCGCCGATGATCGCGTCCACCTGATACTGCGGCAATCGATATTGGGCCAAAATGTCGAGGGCGGGATTGATTTTGTCGCCGCCGCTAAATTCGATACTGCCACGCGTCAGCTCGAACCGCCGCCCCTGGAATGCGAACCAACCCCGGGCCATCTCGATGCGACCGGTCAAATCCAGATCTTGGTTCGGCGCCTTGCGCGCCTGGATTTCACCTGAGAGCTCCGAGACCAGCTCGGGATGCCGGATCCAAAGATTACCTGGGGCTCGCAACTTGAGATCCAGGCTGAGTTTCTTGAAATATTCGCTATCGGTTAGATTGGCGCGCTGCGGTTTTTGCGGCAGCGGCTGCCGCCCTGCGCCGTTGTTTTTCACGATAACGATCGTCTGGTCGCGCTTCAGCGACACCTTGCTGACCTCCAAAAAAGCTAGATCCGGACGCAGCGAACCTTCGATCACCTCGACTTGCCCGGTTATTTTGGGCGCGACCAAGGTTCCTTGCACCTCGACGTTACCGGCGATCTTGACTTGATGGCGCAGCGTTTCTATCGCCGGCCAGCGCCGTGCATTGAGCGCGAGCTTGAACGCGCCGACGTCTAGATTTTTGAGCGCAAGCGAGCCGTTGCCGCGGATCTCGCCGTCTTTGGCTTTGGCCGTAAGCTCCCTGAAGGTCAACACCTGTGACGCCAAATTGCCCGCGACGGCGATCTCGTTAATGTCGATGCCAATGGGAACGATCTTCGCCTTGCCATCGCGCAAGCGAAACTGGCCGCGCAGATCCGGCTGCTTGAGCGAGCCGCGCGCCGTCATGTCGAGAGAGACTTCACCGCCGATGTCTTCGACCGTCTTGCCGCTAAAAGCATTTAGGAAGCCGAGACTGATTCCCGCACTTTGAACGCGAAAATCGACACCCTCGGCAAGTTCGGCGCGCATGCCGTTATGCCAACTTAGATCGACCGGCAATGTCCCGCCACCGTTGAGGACATGGGTAGGATCCTGACGCACCGCCACGCGCAGCGTAACCCGCTTGTCTTTATAGCTCGCGTCGGCGCTCGCGCCCGCATAGGCTTGACCGGCAAGGGTCGCATCGCTCAAGCGCACCGACGCCGCGATCTCCGGCGCCGATGCCGTGCCGGCGATCTGCGCCTTGAGCGCAACGAGTCCGGTCATGCTGGGCTGCTTCGGCAAGTACTCCGAAAGCGTTTTGAGCGGCAGGCCGTCCGCATCGAGCATCAAATTTTGCGGTCCTGAAAAACCGAAGGTACCCCGCAACGATGCTTTTTGTGTGCCGTTCCGCAGGGTCAGCGAGTCGATGACAAACATCGCTTCGCGTTGATTCAGCGTCGCCGGTTGCACCAGTTTCCACGAACCGTCGGGTAAAGCCAGCGAAGCTTGGTCGAGATGCACCGTCAAGCCGCCGGATGGAAATTGCACCGATCCGGCGAGCGTGTGCTTGCGGTTGCGCTCATCCTGCGCGGAGATGTCGAGTTGAATCACTTTAGCAGGCTGCCGAACCAGCTTCGCGTTGGCATCGACCCGGCGCAAAGATAATCCCGCGTCAAGCGCGGTTAGACGCAGGGTGACGGTTCCCTGCGGAAACATTTCTTCCTTTGATCCCTGCAGAGCGAATGTGATGCTACCTTCGCGGAGCGAGGTCCCGTCCATCCGCACACCCGCCAGGCGCGCGCTCCCTTCGGTTCTGAGGTCTGCGAGATTTCCGCGCACTACACCGGTGAGATCGATCGCTCCGGAACCTTTGCGTTGGATCAGCGCCAGCCACGGGGAAACATCAGCGACGCGCAGCCGGTAGTCGAGCTTGCCGCCCACTTTAGCGTCGAGCCCGAGCTCGCCGGTGGCGCTGAGTGTCGACTCCGCCGTGCCGAGCACAGCGCGCGCGATGCGGAATTTCTTATCGCTGAGGAGCGCGCTCACCTCGCCCTGTTTAATTTTCACCGGGCCCAAGGTCGATGGCAGGATGCGCAACTCGGCACGTGTGTGCATAGCGGCGAGACTGAATCCCTCACCCTTCACGGTACCGCGAAAGTTGAGCTTCCCCTTCAGCGTTTCGTCGCTTCGCATGGTTTTTTCCACGTCGAGATCTTGCACCGACAGCGCCAATTCGTAGGTTGGCCGTCGTTCGCCAAACGCTATCTTACCGCTCCAGTTGGCGCCACCCAACTTACTCTTGAGATTGCCGTCGAACGCAGCCACGCTGTCCTGCAGGCGGCCGTCCAGCGCCACCAGGCCGAGAGCCCACCCTTGTGCTTCGGCGGAGTGAATTTCCAAATTTGCTTTGGCTCTGGTATCCGCCAACGCAAAGCCGTCGCCGCCCGCTTCTACCGTTCCGCTGACGACTCCGGCCAATTCCTGGTTATCGAGCCAGCGGCGCAGATCCAAACCGCTGAGTGTCATTGTCGCCGTGTAACGCGGCCTGTCATGCGCGACATCGGCGCGGAACCTGCCGACGATCGTCGCCCCCGCGGCACCGAGCGCCAGGTCGCCATGTAGAGCGTCGAGAGTGCCGTCGATGGACAGACGGCCCACGATATCGTGCTTCAATCGCAAGTCCGGCGCGAAGAAAGCGATGTCCGCCGGCGCCAGCTTCTCCAGCGCCGCCCGCGCGGTAATTTTCAGCGCCTTACCTTCGGCGATTTGACCGTTCAGCTTTACGCGTGAATTACGGCTGACAGCCCAGAGATCTTTTATGTTCAAAACACCGGGCGAAGCGGCGCTCTGGCGGTAGTCGAGCCCGCCCTTGAGACGCAGCTCCGGCTGCCCTGCGGCGGTCAGCAGGGTTGCGAATTCCGGCAGATTTACGGCGATGCCTGCGGGTCGCACCGCAAGATCGCCGCTCAGGTTAAAATCTTTCAGTTGATAGTTCTTGGCGCCGGCGAAGTGGAGCTCAATGGCGGCATGGCTTAAACGGATCGACCGCACCGTGACCGTTAAACCACCGGGCGATTCAGGCTCCGGCCGTCGCGCTGATAGCGCTTCGATCACGTTCCATTTTCCACCTTGGTCCTGTTGCAACTTAGCCTCAGCTTGCGCGGCCTCGATTTGCCCAACCTGCAATCGACCAAAAATTAGCGGCAGCAAGGAAAAGCCGACCTGCAAGCGGGGAAGTTTAACGATTTCGGCCCGGTCGTCGCGCAGCGTGACATTATAGAGCGTCAGGTTACCCCAGACCGAGCCCTCCAAGCGTTCGACCGCCACAGAACCGCAAATCGCGTCGTTGATCGCCGTGATCATCTGCTCGCGTGCCCAACGGTTAAAATTCTCCGTTCGGCTGTAAAGCGCCGCCGCCACAATGACAAGGGTTAACAGCAAGCCAAGTCCGAGCGCCGACCATTTTATGAAGGGCCAAAATCTCCGCAATTAAAAATAGGCTCCAATGCTAAAATGAATTTGCCAGGGCTTGTCTCCGGGCGGCGCTTTAAATGGAAATCCCACGTCCAGTCGCAGCGGTCCCACCGGGGTGGCGTAGCTCAGGCCGAAACCGCCGGAGAACTGTAAATTCCCCAACGGCGGATCGAAGGCGCGCTTCGATACCTGGCCGAAATCGATGAACACCGCACCACTTAATTCTTTCCAGATCGGCCGGCGCAGTTCAACCGAGCCTTCGATAAGACTGAGACCGCCGAGAGGATCGTCGCTGGCGGTCAGGGGACCGAGCCGGCGCCGACCGTAACCGCGCACACTCTTCTCACCGCCGGAATAGAAACGTTCGAATAGGGGATAGTTCTTGTCCGAGCCGATGGCGTCCGCGAGACCGAGTTTCAGACGGCTGGCGAAAACCGTCTGCCAACCGATATCGACGTACTTCTTCGCTTCCGCGGTTATTTTATAAAAGCTGAAATCACCGCCCCAAATCGCTCCGGCCTGACCGAACACCAGCGAAATGACTTCGCCCTTCTTCGGGTTGAACGGATCATCCGCCGTGTTCCAGACCATTCCCGCCGTCGGTCCCGACACGAAGCCTTCGCGCCGTAATTCTCCCAACGCCTGTGCCGTCGCCGCGGCGATGTCGTTGAGCTTGTTGTATTCGAATCGATAACCGATAAAGCCGGTGAGCGAGGAGGAAAAGCGATGATCCAGGCGCGGCGCCAAGCGAGAAACGTTGCGCAAATAAGTCTGCTCGATTTCTTGATCATAACGGAAATCGACGATTCCTCGCGTGCGCGGCGTAAGAAAATGGGGCTGAATAAAGTTCACCGCCCCGGCAATATTGATCGAGGAGTATTTCCCCAGCACCGATAGACGCCGTCCGCCGCCCAGCCAATTCAAGTGGCGCCATTCCAGTTGGATACGGAATTGATCCTCGGTGCCGTAGCCCAGCGCGAGCTTTATATCCCGATAGGATCTTTCGCTAACTTCCACTTCCATCGGCACCACCGGCGAACCGTTCGCCGTCGGCGCCGGACCGACCCGGACAGCGCTAAAAAGTTCCAGCGCCAATAGTTTTGCCCGGGTTTCGACGACTTTCGACTGCGCATAGGTCTCACCGGCGTGATAGGCGAGCTCTCGGTAAATCAGCTCCGGATCAACCGACTCGGTCCCCTTCACTTCCGTTTGGCCGAAAACCGCAAGCGGACCAGGGTTGACCGAATAACGAATGCGGGCACGCTGTTCATCCAAGTCGACCTCGGCCTTGCGCTCGGTTTGCGCGTGCGCGTATCCCTCTTCCAGGAAGGAATTGCGCAGGTTCTGTTCCGCCTGCTGGTACTCAGCTTCGGAGAAGACATCGCCTCTCTTTACCGGCAAACTTTCCGGCAGCGACGGCGGCTTTTGACTGGGATCGGTAGCCCTAACCGCAACATCCACTTGAGAAATTAGAACCGGCCGGCCTTCGTGCAGCGCGATCCGCGCGCTGACGAGCCCGCCCTCGTCGTCGACCGACAGATCGTACGTCACAGCCGCGTCGTAGTATCCTCTTGCCTCGTAAAAACGCCGCAGTCGCTCCAGGTCGGTATCAAAAGTGATCGGATCGAACACCGGCCGCTCCTCCCAGAAGCGATACCAGGGACGCGTCGTCGTGACGATCGCGGCGCCCAATTCGTCCGCCGAAAACTTTTTATTTCCGGAGAATTCAATTTGCTCAACGCGCCATTGCCGCGCCGGATCGAGCGCGTCGATTAAAATCGCCGAAGCGCATTGCGGAAGGAGGAAAAATCCTGACAGAATACAGATGAGAATTTTACTGCGCCGTTTCACCCATTATTATTATCATCTCGATGGAGCCTAAGGAATAAGGCTTGGCGGCACGCGCTAAAATAAATTCCTTGGACCGCATTCGTGATCGGGATGATCCCGGCAGAGAAGAAAATGAACCGTCGCCATTGAGCAGTGGTTGCAGCGCAACTTCGGGGTGAAGCCATGTTGAACCGAGCCGCAGGATTTTCATAGACGGATCACACGGCGAATGGAAACCCGCTCAGATCAAACTCAAAACGCGAGAGCCGAGACGCAAAAAAGACTTAACCTCCCTTGCCTAACTCCCGGGACCGTTTCGTCGCGCTCACCACTGCGTCCATCACCGTGCCGCGAAAACCCTTTTGTTCCATGGCGTAAATGCCGGCGATGGTGGTACCACCGGGAGAGGTTACTTCATCCTTCAACTCGCCGAGATGCTTGGTGCTCTCGAGCGCCATGCGCGCGGCGCCGTAAACCGTCTGCATCGCCAGCTTGAGCGCGACCTCGCGGGTGAGCCCTACCTGAACGCCTCCGTCGGCGAGCGCTTCCATGAACAGAAAAACATAAGCCGGCCCGCTGCCACTCAGCCCGGTGACCGCGTCCAAATATTTTTCTTCCACTGCCATTCCAACGCCAAAACTATTAAGAATCGCGCCGACTTTTTCCAAGTCCGATGCCGTGGCATGAGCCCCGCCGGCGTAGCCGGCGGCGCCGGCGCCGACGACACAGGGGATATTGGGCATAACGCGCACCACTCGCGCGCCCGGCTCCAGTTGTGCTTCGATGCGCGCCAGCGGCACTCCGGCGGCGACCGAGACCAACAGCTTGCTCTTGCCGAGTTTCTTGGCGATCTGCTGGGCCACAGGATCGACGATCTGCGGTTTAACCGCCAAGATAACGATATCGGCGAAGTTACAGAGTTCCAGGTTGTCCGCCGTGGCGCGGATGCCGAGCTCCTCAGTAGCGGACTGCCGAAACGCTTCGCTCACGTCGCTGGTTATGACCTGTCCTTTGGCCACAAGCCCGGCATGAATGACCCCACGAGCGATTGCGGAACCAATTTTTCCCGCGCCGATAACGCCGATTTTTTCGGTCAACACTGGAACCTCCTGCGCAATCATCGATTGTCCGCCAGCATAAATCGTCAGGCCGGGAACTTCAAAGTCTCAGGCCGCCGGGCAAATAAAAAAGCCCCCGCGGGCTTGCCAGGGGCTTTAGCTGTAAGTCTGGGAACAACTCCCCGCTAGTAGCGCTTGCCAAGGTCCTGGAGCGCCTTAAAGGCTTCGGCGTCGTCGGGCGCGAGCGCGAGAATTTCCCGGTATTTTTGCTCCGCCTCTTTGAACTTGCCTAATTGGGCATAGGCTTGGCCGAGCGAAAAGCGTAAGTCGTTGCGCCGCCGGCGCATCCGCAGCGCGTCGCGATATTCTTGCACCGCCTTTTCCCACATGGCAAGCTTGTAATAGACGATGCCGAGCTCCGTGTGGACGGTCGCCGAGTCCTCGCCCTTGGTTTTGGCTTTTTCCAGCAACGCCCTCGCCTCCTGCAATTCTTCTTTTGCTTTCGCCTCGTCGGTCTGAAGCTGCGCCTTCGCCGCCACCAAACGCCCCCACGCGAGTAGAACTGCGGGATGCTCCGGCTGGAGGTCGCGCGCCCGCACAAACCATTTCTCAGCCTCCGGCAAATTGCCGCCGTGAAGCGCGATATTACCCAAGCCGAGATAAGGCAACACCTCTTTGTTACCCATATCGATCACCTTTCGGTAAACCGCCTGGGCCTCGGGCAGGTAGAATTCATCGCTCATCGCCAATACTTCGGGAATATATTCCTTACCGTTCTGTAGCGCGGCAAACGCCTCCCTGGCTGCCTCGACGCTCTTGTCTTCGTCGAGAAAGATTCGCATTTTCAAAAGATGAAACGCGGGGTTTTTCGGTTCGAGGCGAAGCGCTTCGTCGATCTCTTTGAGCGCCCGGCCGCGCAATTGGCTCACCAGATGGGCTTGCGCCATGTAGTAATGATGCATCGCCTCGGGCACCGCCAGCGGCTTGTTTTTCAACCAGGGCGGTGCATCGACTAGATAGGGTGTCATGAGTTTACGATTAAGATCGGTGGTCGCGCGGCGAAGATTTTTCGGCGCGGAGAACTCCAGCTGCGCGCCGTCGTCGGTGTTGATGGCGGCTCCCTTGGAGAACGCCAGAAAGCCGTCCCGGTCCATCCGGTAAAACCCCTGCACCGCATAAACGTCGGAAAGACCCAAGTAGTCGAAATCGGACTGCATCGTTTTGTTGCTGTCGTAAATCTTTTTCACCGCCGCGTAATCGAAAACCTGCTGCTTCTTACTGCCGACCAGGAGAAAATCGCTTTCCTTCATACCCCATAGCGAGACGTAGGGGAATGCTTCGGCGAAGGTGCGAAACACCATCCGGAAATCGTCCGGCGACATGGAGTAGTTATGAAACCACTGGGCGAAAATCCCGTCGTCCTTAATCTTGGACCTAATGACTTGATAAAATTCTCGGGTATAGAGATTGGCGATGCCGGCGATCCAGGGATTGGACGGCTCGGCGCTAATCACGTCGTAGAGCTCGGGGGTTGCTAAAATGTAATTTCTGCCGTCGGTCGGGATCACACGCACCCGTGGATCTTCGAGCACGCTCGAATGGCGCGATTGGCGGGCGTTGCGCGACAATCGGTCGATGGCGCCGCGGTAGTCGACATCGTCCGAGCGCTTCAACAATTCGGCGCGCGCGTCGCGCTCCATCACTCCCTTATAGTACAGCCGCTTTTCCTTGGCGTCGTACCACACCCGGCCCTTCGAGCCGTCGGCGGGAAAGGTCACACCCGGCGGTAGTTTCTCGAGCTCCACCCAGGCACGGTTGAAATACTTGCTCGCTTCGATCATCGCAGGCTCGATCTCGATGACTTCGATCGATTTGATCGACTTGAAAGCCGCCACCGCCTTGGCCGACATGCCGGTGCCCAAGCCAATGATGACCGCATTTTTCGCGGTCGGATGCAGCAACATGGCGATGTATCCGGTCATCAGCTGGCTCAACGCATCGCCATAAGAACCATCGATCTTGCCGTTTGATCTGAAATAAAGGTAGTCGCTGCCGGGAATGCTGTGGACGCTCACGGTCGTGGTCAAGCCTTCGCGATAATAGAGCACATCGTCCCGCTTCATCTCTTCGACGCGCAGCGAGTCGGTCGGCAGGGACTCGTAGCGATCGGCGTAGATCGTTACCCCGCTCGTAAGGATACTTGGATCCCAGCGGCGGATTTTAAACGGCACGATCACCGCCAGCGCGAGCACGGCCACACCGAGAGCGTAGCGCGGCACCGAGGAAAGTTTCGCGTCGCTGATGACTAGCCATGCTCCGATCAAAAGATTCATCACGACGGCGAAGATGATCGTATTTTGCACGCCAAGATTCGGAATCAATAGAAAACCGCCGGCAAAGGCGCCGAGCACCGCGCCCACCGTGTTGGCGGCGTAGGAATTGCCAACGCCGCTGCCCACCCGATACAGGCTTTGGGTGAACAAGCGCGCGACCAATGGAAAGGTCATGCCCAACAGTACCGTTGGAATAAACATGACCAGCGCCGACAAGAAGACCTGCAAATTGATAAACACGGTGAATGTATCGCCGAAACCTTGAAGCAGCCGAACGAAAATTAACGGTAATTTCTCGAACAGCGGAATGGTCGCCAGTGCAGACAACCCGACCCACAGCTCGATCAAACCGAAAGTGCTCAAGCGCGGTTCGCGCCCGCTGAGAAACCGCGCGTAAATAAAGCCGCCGAGGGATAAACCGACGAGAAAAGTCACCAGCATCGTCGAGAAGGAATAGATGGAGCTGCCAATGACCATCGTGAGCGATCGCGTCCACGCGTTTTCGTAAACCAGAGAGGCGAAACCGGACAAAGCGAACGAAGTCAGCAGCACCCAGCGCAATTTCGACGAGCTCGATATCTCCGTCGTCTCCCTCGCCTCCGCGGGCGCCACGACCGCTTCCGGAGCGGTGATCATCGGGGATTTATCGCGAAAGACATCGGCGATTAAAATGACCGCCGCGATAATCAAGTTGGACCCGGCGGCGACGAAAACGGTCATGCGCATGCCCAAGGCCGGGATGAGAAAGAATCCCGCGGCGGCGCAGCCGATCACCGCACCGAGGGTATTCGTGGCGTAAAGATCGCCGACGCGCTGGCCGAACTGCGCGAAGCTGCGCACGAAGAATTTACTGAGCACCGGCAAAGTCGCGCCCATCAACAGCGTGGGGAAGACCAGCAAGACAAAGGACAGGAAGAAAAGCACCAGGTTGAAGAGAAATGGATAGGATTCGTTCAGTCCGAAAATCGGCCCGTAGATTTTCTCCGTCATGCTGAAAATCCACGGCACCAAGAAACCGTACACGCCGACGCCGGCTTCGAGGACGCCGTATAATAGGAAATCGTTTTTGCCGCGGTCGGCGATCTGTCCGAAGAGATAGCTACCTATGGCCAGCCCCGCCATAAATGCCGACAAGACGGTCGCGATGGCGTAGGTCGTGTTGCCGAAAATTTGCGTTAGCATGCGGGTCCACACGACTTGATAGATCAAACCCGCCGCGCCGGAGAAGAAGAAACAAAAGAGACCGACAAGCAACAGCCAATCTTGTTTCGAACCCTGGGCACGATCCGTCATACGCACTCCTTAACGCCCCCGGTAAAATAATCCAGGCAGTGATAGCAGGCCGTTGGCGAACTGTAAAGGGTCGCCGCTTACACGGTCATCCCGCCGCATGAAATCGCGCGACAACCGCGCCGGGAGCTACAGGCTCAGTCACTCCGTTCGTTGACTTCAGCGAAAATGTCGTATAAGCATGAATACCGTCTAGGCGTCCTGAATCTGAGAACTCACTCCTAATTTATTATCTGACTGGCCCTGGGAAGTTCGTCTTCTTTCAGGACAAAACGTTATTTATACACAACAATCCAACGACTCCGGCTAAGTAAAAGATCGAAACATTTTTGGAGGAAAGCAATGGCACACGCAAAGCGAGACGGCGCATCACCGGAAGAAGTCAGAGACCTGCGGCACGCGATTGAATGGATGAAGAAAGAAGGGGATATCCTGATCACGGATAAAGAAGTGGATCCCGACCTCGAGATCACCGGCATCCAAAAACAACTCGACGGCGGCTGCCCGATTCTGTTCAACAACGTTAAAGGCAAACCCCATCACCGTTGCATCACCAATCTTTTTGGCGACATGAACGTCATCAACAAGATGTTCGGCTGGAAAGACCACGCCGATCGCACACGCAAGCTCGCCTACGCCGTCACCCATCCCATCGCGCCGATCGTCGTCGATCAAAAAGACGCGCCGGTCCAAGAAGAAGTCTTCGAAAAGCCGGCCGAAGCCAATGAATACGTCGTGCCGATCCGCCATACCAACATCGAGCCCGAGCTGACCGTCGGTTCGGGCAATCGTTTGATTTCCGGCGAGCACTTCAACGGCGGAACCGATCTCGGCTACAACCGCATGAATTTCCGTTGGGGTAACGTCGGTACCTTTCAAATTTCCCCCGGCTCGCATATGTGGCAGGTGGTAAGCAAATATTACAAAGACAATCAAATGGTACCGATCACGATGAACTTCGGTTTGCCGCCGGCTGGTTCTCTACTCGCCGGCGCGGGCTTTGATTACGTGATCCTACCGCAGGGTTGCGATGAAGTCGGTATCGCCGGCGCCGTGCAGGGCGCGCCCATGCGCATAGTGAAAGCTCGCACCGTTGACGCCTATGCACTCGCCGATGCCGAAGTCATATTGGAAGGCTACGTCAATCCGCGCGACCGCCGCTTCGAGACCGCGGAGTCGGAAAAAGCCGGCGTTCAAGGCCGTTTTCATTTTCATCCGGAGTGGGCCGGTTACATGGGCAAAGCGTACAAGGCGCCGACTTTCCACGTCACCGCGGTCACGACTCGCAAACGCGAAGGCAAACCGATCATCTTTCCGCTTGGCGTGCACACTCTCGACGACCACAATATTGACACCACGGTGCGCGAAGCGGCGATGTTCGAGCTCTGCGAACGCATGCAGCCCGGCATCATCATGGATGTCAATATTCCGTATTGCATGACCGACTGGGGCGGCGCGATCATTCAAGTGAAGAAGCGCAATCGCATCGAAGAGGGCTGGCAGCGCAATTTCATGGCCGCCATTCTAGCCACCTCACAGGGTTCACGCTTGGTCATCGCGGTCAGCGAAGATACCGATCCCTACGACATGGACGACATCATGTGGAACCTAACGACCCGGGTAAATCCGAAAACCGACATCATTAACCCGCTGCCGGGCGGCCGCGGCCAAACTTTCATGCCGGCCGAACGAATGACCGCCGGCGAACGCGAGTGGACTGCTTCGAACACCAACTTCGAAGGCGGCATGGGTATCGACGCCACTGTGCCGTTTGGCTACGAGAGCGATTTCATGCGGCCGGTTTATCCGGTTGACAGGATCGATTTGAAAAAGTGGTTCACCGACAAAGACGTTCAAAACGCCAAGTCCCGCATGCATGGTTGGGTGCTTTCCTTGGCGCGCACGGGAAGATAAAAACGTTTCTACGTTTTCGTTGGCAGAGAGGGGATCGTCATGATGATTCCCTCTCCGGCTCTTTGGCCAATGAAATTCAAAGGATCGACAAACAGAATTCGATCGTATAAAAGTTAGCCGCAAGTTTGTTCGCCGCTGCGCGCGTCATCCGCGCCGCGAAAATGACTCTTGAGCTCGTTCCGCCCGGTAATTTTTTCTTCCTCCTTGCATTGACTTGAGCCGATCGGTCTGGTAGCTACTTACAAGTTTTTCGAACTCGCGCGTTCCCGCTGCTTTCGAAAATTATTCACTCCCGGTGAAAGTATGGAGAAACGTATTAAAAAAACGCTGGCTCGTACTTTAAACTGTGGCGCTGCCTGTACCAAGCTCGTCCTAGTTATCGTACTGTTTCTGCCGGTTTTTCTGGTCTTCGACTTGCCCATCGAGCCGGACGAGAAACCGGCCGACTCGCCCAAGTCAAAAGCTCACCGCGTGCTTGAAAAAGTTCACCCCAAGCAACTCGTCAAAGTTTACTCCATCGTCAAATCGCGCCGCCCGGAACTTACCGAGGCGGAAGCCTGGAGGATTTCGCAGGCGGTCTTGGATGAAAGCGTCAAGCGCAATTTCGATCCGTTGTTGGTGCTGGCGGTCATTCAGATCGAAAGCGAGTTCCGACGCGCCGCGGTTTCTCCCGTGGGCGCGCGAGGCATGATGCAAATCATGCCCGATACCGGCAAGTATCTGGCGGAAGCGTTACGCCGGGAACGCGGGTTGCGACCGGCGTTCTTTAAGCCTGAATTACTCGATGATCCGCTGCTCAATATTCGCTTGGGAACCTACTATCTCCACGACCTGCTCAAAAAATTTCAGAACATCGGTCTCGCGCTGATCGCCTATAACCTCGGTCCGGCAGAAGTGCAAAATCGCATTGAAAACAAAATTGAGTTCTCCGATGAATTTGCCGCCGCCGTGATGGGTGCTTACCACAGGTTCAAAAAAACCCCGGCGCCAAGATTCTAATCCCGTCGCGCTGCGTTCTGCCGCTGATCCTTTGCTTTTTGTTTTCATTCGTCGCCGCAAAAATTTGCAATGACGAACCTCACGGAGCAGCGGAGCGTGCACCTTTTTCGTCTGTTTGAACGGAATGCCATCGGAGCCGCGCTTGTGCGGGTTGCATAGCAATCCGCCGGAGATCTGTGATAAATTAGTTAGGTAGCCGGCAGCCGCGCATCATGGATCAACCGAGAACTGTTAGACTCACCGAGGACGCGTGGAACGAGATTTCGCGCCACGCGCAGGAAGCCTTTCCTCAAGAATGTTGCGGCATAGTACTCACGGATGGGGCCGTCGACCGCGTCCAACCGCTCAACAATATTCAGAACAAACTGCACGCCCTCGATCCCCAGACCTATCCGCGCACCGCCGTGATCGCCTACGCTATGGATCCGCTCGAGCTTGAGACAGTTTTGCAACAATCCGAAGTCAAGAACCAGAAGCTCAAAGCGTTTTATCACTCGCACCCGGACCACGACGCTTACTTTTCCGAGGAAGACAAAGCCTTTGCCAGCCCGTTCGGCGAGCCCACTTATCCCGACGCCGCCCAGATCGTCGTGTCTATTTATAACCGCGCGGTAAAAGTCATTCGCGCCTTTGCCTGGACACCGGCAAAAAAAGATTTCACCGAAGTTCCGATCGCGAGGAGCGAGTGATCGCCGGCATGTCGGAGCCCCGGGAACACTTCATCAAATCACAAGGCTTGCCGATCCATTTTCTCGAATGGGGCGAACCTAAAGGTGAGCCTCTCGTGCTCGTGCATGGCTATCTCGATATGGCCTATAGTTGGAACGCATTCGTGGTGGCGCTGCAGCAGCGGCAAGAACACGCGTCGTGGATCATCGCCCCGGATTGTCGCGGTCACGGCGACAGCGGTTGGGTCGGCGCCGGCGGCTATTATCATTTTCCCGATTACATTCTCGATCTCGACGGAGTCATTCAAACGCTCGGCACCGAGCGCGTAAAGCTCATCGGCCATTCCATGGGCGGGACGATTTCATTTCTTTATGCAGGCGCGTTTCCAACCCGGGTCGACAAGCTCGTGTTAATCGAAGGCGTCGGACCGGTCGGCGTGGAGTTCGCCGAAGCGCCGCTGAGGATGGCCAGGTGGGTCGGCGAAATGCATGAGCGCGGGCGCAACCACTTCCGCGCCTACACGAGTGTCGAGGCCGGCGCGCGGCAATTGCAAATGACCAATCCACGCCTAAAAACACCGTTCGCACTCGAGTTGGCCCGCGCCGGCATGAAACCAATCGACGGCGGCAAATGGGTGTGGAAATTCGATCCCCTCCATCGCACCGTGGCACCGCAACCCTTCTACACCGCCCAGGCCTTGGAGTTTTTTCGCCGGATCCAATGTCCCGTGCTGATCGTGGACGGCCAAGAAAGCCGGCAAACCAAGCGCACCGACAAGCAGCAGCGCTACGATGCCATCGCCCGGCACCATTTCGTGACGATCGCCGGAGCCGGCCACATGGTGCACCAGGACAACCCTGAGCAGTTGGCCAAAAGCGTCGCAAATTTTTTGGCAGCCTAGCCCCCCACCCGGCAACCGTGCTCGGCGTGAATTTATCCGCTAGCGTTCCCCGCGTTGATGTCATGCGCGGTTAAATGTCGCGGGGCAGCTCTAAGAGCTTGACTAATGAAGCCAAATTTTGTGATTATGTCGTCACAATCATAAAGATCATGGAAGGAATGAGAGAATGCCAAAAGGATTGTCAAATTAGGAACGGGTTGTGGGCAAAAGCAATTCCTCACGCAAGAGAAACCAGCCGGGCAACGAGGGGCTCGAACGCGAAGTGTTGGCAGTACCGAAACGCAAACGCGCCGCGTTAACGGAGCCATCGGGTCCGGACGTCCCGCTGACGCTCAAGCATTTTAATCGTCGCATCGAAAGATCCCTCAACCGGAGTGAGGGTAAGCGGCTCTATCTACGGGTCGGCGACGAGGTCAATCACCTGCGCTACGAAGAGTGGGGCATCGGCGTTGTTATGGAAGTGATGACGTCGTCGATTCCAGGTGGCACTTGCCTCGCCCGAGTGCGCTTTCAAGACGGACAACTCCGCTGTTTCAACAATGACCTGGACAACGAAACCTGCTGTTATTATTTCGGCGTTAGGCGCTACTGGAATCCGAGCCAAGGCGTCGAGGCGATTCGATCCAAACTATTTTTTTGAGGGTGCTGCCATGAGTAATAAGCTTCAATATTTCGTCGCCGCGCTGGCGCTGGCGTTGATGAGCTTATCCCCCCTGACGGTCCGGGCTGAAGAGGTTATCGAGAAAGCCGGTGTCGCTGTCGGCGTCAGCGCTGGAAATATGTGGTTCTTGCCGATCAAAGCGATTTCGATGTCAATTGGCGCATTGAGCGGCGCTCTCTCTTTCGTCGTCACGGGCGGCAATCTCGAATTGACACAACAAATTTGGCAAGACACCTCCCAAGGGCCCTACGTCATTACTCCCGATCTCGCCCGCACCTCGATAGGCCGGCGCCCGGAACTCGCCGAGAAAAAATAACCGCGGCGCGCAACCCGGCTGCGAAGCCGCGCTGCACGCCGCATTCAATCCCTCGTGATCGTCTGATTACGCTAAATTCGCCTTAAAAAAGCTGGCCGTTCTCGCCCACGCGTCTTTTGCCGCTTCGGGGTTGTAGCGGTCAGCGTTGGTATTGTTATTGAACGCGTGCTTCGCGCCGGGGAAAACTTTGCAATCGAAACTTTTTCCGGCTTTGGCTAATGCCGCCTTCAAAGGCTCAACCCCAGGCATGATGTTAGGGTCGTCTGCCCCGTAGTTGCCCATCACCGGACAGGGGATATTGGCGACCGAATCGAGCGGATCGGGGTTACGGCCGTAGTAGACGACCGCGGCATTGAGATCCTTACACTTCGTCGCGAAGTTCAGCGATTGACCACCGCCCCAGCAGTAGCCGACCACGCCGATTTTGCCGTTGACATAATTCTGCTTTTTCATGAAAGCCACGGCTGCGGTCAAATCCTCGGCCACCATGGTGCCGTTTACTTTCTGAATTTCCTTGGTGGCCTCATCACTACCATTCCATTTGTCGCTGCCACCAATGCGGCTCATACAATCCACCGCGATTGCGGCAAACCCTTCTTTGGCGAAATGCCGAGCCACGTCCTTGATATGCCCCACTAACCCTCGGTTTTCATGAATGACCACAACGGTCCCGAGATTTTTCCCGTCCTTGGGGCGGGAAACGTAAGCGTTCACGTTTCCGGCGGGGCCGGCAAACTGAACCATCTCCGAGCTTAGGGCGGCATCCTTCGGATCGACGATATTGTCTATAGTTTGCGCCATTGATTAAAACCTCCTGCGATTATTTTTTATTGTTCGTTTCCAGGTATAGCGAAAAACAATTTTCAATTCCAGTCCTTCGCTCGATCATTTGGCAGCCGCCGTCGGGCGAAAAAAAAAGCGGCGCCGCGGGCGCCGCTCATTTTAATCATACGATAAAGGCACTTGAATAATATTGCCGGCGAGCGCTATGCCGACGCGGTGCTGCTTGTCGTCGAGGATGTCTCGCCGCTGGAAGTTGAAGCTTCGCTTTTTTTCGTTTCGCCTTTCGTTTCACCGGAGGGCTTGGAGGAAGCGCTGCCTTTTGCGTCGCCGTTTTGCCCTTTGCGCGCATAATCGGTAACGTACCAACCCGTGCCTTTCAGCTGGAACGACGTGTTGGAGATCAGCTTTTTGACTTTTCCTTTACAGCTCGGGCATTTGCCCAAGGGTTTATCTGTGATTTTCTGGGTGAATTCGAAGGTACCGCACCTCTGGCATTGGTATTCGTAAATAGGCATGGGAATTCCTCTGATATAAAGTTATCTTAAAAAGTAACCACTACCCTGCGTGATGTCAATTAATCCACAAAACCGCATGACCGTTACGCCCTAGCGTTGCGGTCGCTGCCATCCGCCTTGATATGGGGTCCGCCGAAAGCCTCGGAACGGTTGCCGAATAGTACCAGCGGCTCAGCGCCGGTGTTGGTTATCTGGTAGTAATCTTTGGCGTTTAAAAACACCACCTCGTTTTTTTTGATCGGCCGTTCTTCGCCTTTCAGACCCTTGACCACGCCGCTGCCGGCGAGGATGAGAAAAGTTTCAGGGCTGGCATGGAAGTGCATATCCGTGCCGTCGCCGGGAACAAAATAGAGCATCCATGACCGAAAGTTATCCGTACCGAACAAATCGATTTTGCGCTTCGCGGTTTTCATCATTTCTTCGAGATTGGCAACGTCCATGTCAAATCCTCCCTTGAAGTGGTTTGTATACTAGCCCAGGACTATCGCGTTCGGCAAGTGCGGGCAAATGCGCCTTGACAGCCAATCGGGGCTGCAATATGTGGTGAGAGGTATCGGCTCGGGGATTTTAGAAAATTCGCAGGGAGGCAGTGGATGCTCAAGTGCAACGAAAGCCAAGCCGTGGAAATGGTCGCCGAGTTGGCAGACAAGTGCGACAGGCGCTGGAAGGAGACCGTCGATAAGACTCGGTTCATGAATGAGCTGCGTGAAGGAAAGCTCAAGAGGAAAACCATCCAGCTCTTTTACAAAAACTGGGGCTCCTTCGTGCCGGTGATCAACTCGGTCTATACTTCGGCCTTTTACAAACATCTGTGGTTTTTCGTCAAGAACGTTGACCTGATGGAAGTCTACACTCAAAAAGTCCTCGACGAATTCGGCCATCCCTCGCCGCCGGGCCATATTCAGATTCTGATGAGCACGGGAAAAGCGTTGGGTCTGAACAAAGAAGAGGTCTTGCTCTCGCCGATGTTGCCGGAGTGCCGCGCCCTGCCGGATTTTCATCGCACCCTGATCAATGACGGCCAAATTCAGGAGTACTGGTTTTCGGTTCTATGGGAGCATCCCTTCGGTAATTCTTGTCTCGATTTTTTCAAGGCGCTCACCATGCACTACGGCCTCACCACCGCTGACGCCAGTTATTTTTCCAAGCATCATGAAGCCGACACCATGGATCATTTGGATCGAAAGGCTCATGGCGCGGTGACCCAAGCCGTCCTGGTGCGCCTGCTGCAAGAGGGAATCAACGAGCGCCCCGGTTACTCGGCGGAATACTGTGCGGTCACGCCGGCGGATTTGAACAAGATGTTCATGGACGGCTGCTATGCGACCACACACTAGCCGCCCATGAAAGATTGCAAATTCCAGATTCCAAACTTCCGGAATTTTGCAATCTGGAACTTGGACTTTGCAATTCCGAGCGAAGCGAGGACTTATGTCGCTGGAAGAACTGAACCAGAAACTCAAGAAAGAAAACCTCATCGGTTACTGGACGATACCGAACACCAGCACCAGCTTTCGCGAACCGGAAGCGAATTATCGCCCTTTTCTCTGGAAGTGGCATGAAATTCGCGCCGCGCTCGATGAAGCCGCTCAGTTTATCCGTCCCGAAGACGCGTTTCGCAGATTTATCGGCTACCAGCATCCGGAGTTGAAACTCGGCACGGCGCATACGCTGCTCATGGGTGCGCAAATGGTCCGGCCAGGTGAGTTCGCTCCGGCGCACCGGCATACGATGGGCGCGATCCGCTTCGTGGTCGAGGGCCACGGCGCTGCCACCGTCGTCGAGGGCGAGCCGTTGCCGATGGAGCCCGGGGACTTGATCACCACGCCGAGCTGGAGTTGGCACGATCATGTCAACCCGGGCGACGCGCCGATCATCTGGTTGGACGGCGCCGACGGGCCGATGCTGCATTATTATCAAGCGGGTTTCGCCAATCCGTTTCATGAACGACAACAAGCAGTAACCAAACCGGCAGGCTGGTCACAAAAGACTTACAATGTCCTACGCCCGCAGTCGGCACCGACGCCGACCTGGAATAATTATCGCCCGCCCTACCGCTACGCATGGAAGGACACCGCGAAGGCCTTTGAATCGATAACCGAAGCGCCCGGCGACCCCTACGATGCAGTCTTGCTGCGCTACTCGGATCCGATCGGCGGCGGCTCGACGTTGCCGACGTTGAATTGCGAAGTGCAGATGTTTCGCCCCGGAGAGATTGGCGGCTCGCACCGCCACACGTACACGGTCGTTTATCACGCCTTTCGCGGCTCCGGCACAACCTGGGTCGGCGACCAGAGATTCGACTGGGAACAGGGCGACTCCTTCGTTGTACCGCTATGGAACTGGCATGCGCATGAAAACAATTCGCACCAAGCGGCAATACTTTTTTCAATCAATGATCGCCCGGCCATAGAGGCCTTGGGCTTCTTTCGGGAAGAAACGCGGGAAAGGGATGTCTAGGGTCTTGAGCCCCCCTCCCCCCAACCCTAAACTCTTGACCAAAACCGATCTGGCACACTTGTGGCATTCGCTGACTTAAGAAATTTTATCGACGGCGCCGCGCGCATCGGTGAGCTGAAGACCGTCGATGGCGCGCACTGGGATCTTGAAATCGGTTGCTTGACCGAACTCATGGCCGAGCAGGACGGCCCGCTGCTGCTCTTCGACAACATCGTCGGTTATCCCAAGGGCTTCCGCATCGCCACTAATGTGCTCGCCACGCCGCGCCGTTTCGCTCTCGCCCTCGGCTTGCCGACGGACGCGCTCAAGCTGGAAATTCTCAAAACCTGGCGCAACAAGATTCGCGATCTGAAACCGTACGCACCGGTAGAGATCTCGTCAGGGCCGATCATGGAGAACATTCTCGAAGGCAGGGGCATCGACCTGGGCATATTTCCAACACCCAAATGGCACGAACACGACGGCGGGCGCTACATCGGCACCGGCGACATGGTGGTCACCAAAGATCCCGACAGCGGCTGGGTCAACGTCGGCACCTACCGTTCCTGCATCGTCGACAAGGATCGAGTCACGCTCTGGATCATCGAGCACAAGCACGGCAAACAAATCGCGCAAAAATATTGGCAAGCGGGACGCCCCTGCCCCGTCGCCATCGTGCTCGGCTGCGAGCCGGCAACGTGGATGGCTGCACCCTCCGCCGCCAAGGCCGGCGTGAGCGAATACGAATACGCCGGCGCCTTGCGCGGCGCGCCGCTGGAGGTGATCCGCGCGCCGTTTACCGGCTTGCCCATTCCGGCGACTGCCGAGATCGTCATCGAAGGAGAGATGCCCGCGCCCGAAGTTGAATCGCATGCCGAAGGGCCATTCGGCGAATGGCCGGGATATTACACCCACAGCGGCAAAGAATGCGTGGTGCGCATCAAGCGGATTCTCCATCGCAATGATCCGATTCTGCTCGGCAATCCGCCGCTTTTGCCGATCACCGAGCGTTACGGCATTCCGCTCTTTGCGGCGCGCATCTGGGACCACCTGGAGCAATCCGGCGTCTCCGGCATCCAAGGAGTGTGGTGTCACTGCCACACCTTGATGGTCGTCGTTTCACTAAGTCAAAGGCACGCCGGCCAGGCGATGCAAGCGCTGACGGCCGTCGCCGGCATGCAGACAGGCGCAAGCATGTACCGCTACTACATCGCCGTCGACGACGACATTGACCCGGTGGATTTGAAGCAAGTCATCTGGGCCATGTGCACGCGCGTCGATCCGGCGGAATCGGTACAGATTCTAAAGTCATGGACCACCGATCTCGACCCGCGTTTGCCGCCCGAGAAACGCGATAAAGGCGACTTCACGATGAGCCGCATGCTGATCGACGCTTGCAAGCCCTACCACTGGCGCGACCAGTTCGCATTAGCCAACAAATTCAGCGCCGAAAAACGTGAAGAGATTTGGGAAAAGTGGGCCCCTACACTCGGTCTGAAATGACCTCCGGTAAGCTTGGTGGCAAACCATTGGCGCCGCCACTAAGCCCCGGTGTGTCGGTCGTACCGTTGCGCCGCGTATAGTGACGGTCAATGATCGTCATCAAGCGCGAGCAAACCAAGGCGACACTGGATTATCAATCTGCTTATTTCGGATCTGCAAATCATGACACCGGCTAAAGAGGCCGAAGCTGACATCCCGCGTTGGCGACGCTTTGTATCACCGAGGATGCTTGACTGAAGTTCTATTGCACCATATTAGGGTCAAAAAGGAGGAGACCTTGATGGACAAAGTCAATTTCCCCTATCGCTCCGACAGCCATCTGCCGTTTTTGCACGTCGTGCACGATTCCGGCTCATGGTCGAAGCACGGCCTGGACGTGAACTACGACTACGAAATCACTTCGGAAGACTCGCATAAAAACGTCGCCAACGGCACCGTCGAGTTCGTCGGCGGCAACCACCTCTCGCCTTACATTCGCCGTCCCGCAGGAGACAAATGGGTTTACCTTGGGCAAACCGTCAGCCTGTTGAATCATCGCTTGGTCGTGCGCGCCGACTCGGGTATCAACAAAGTCTCGGATCTCAAAGACAAGAAAGTTGCGACCAAAGGCAAGCACCCCGGTTTGAATACCTGGCTCTTTATTAAGCAGGCGGGGCTGCTGAACGATTGTCAGGTGGAAAAGGCCAAGGGAAAGTTCCATTGGGAAGCGGTGCGCGACGGCGAAGCCGACGCCGCCTTCGTCACGCCGCCGGCGGATATTCTCTCCAAACGCGCCGGCCTCAAAGTCATCGAAGTGCCGTTTTTGCCGATGGTCTGGTTCACCACGGTTTCCAGCGGCTTGCCGTTCGTCGAGAAACATCCCGACATCGTCGACAAAATGCTCCGCGGCATGTGCGAAGGCATCGCCTACTTCAAAACCCATCGGGCCGAATCGATCAAGATTATCAAAGAGAAATACAAAGCCGAAGGCGACCTCGACGACGAGGCGGCGACCCATCTTTATGACGATCTTAAAATGATCCTGCAGGCGAAGCCTTACGCGACCATTCCGGCGATCAGCAACGTCTACGAGATTTCCATCGAGCAGGACAAAGCCGCCGAGAAAACTGATCCGATGGCGCTGTGGGATTTTCACTATCTCAGGCGCATCGACGACAGCGGTTTCATCGACAACCTGTACAAACTTTAGATTTCGGCGTGTCCTGATTCACTTTAATTGGATAAACCGAAAAGGAGGTAATAATCATGAAGCTTCGTCTGCCATATTTTTTTCCGGCGCTACTGATAGCCACGAGCATGGGGCTGGTCCTCGATGGGAGGCCAGCACAATCGGCTTCGGCGAAAGCCCACTATGAAGGCAAGACTATTACCGTGCTGGTTTCTTCCAATCCGGGCGGCGGCACGGATACGGCGGCGCGTCTCGTCGCCCGTTTCTTGCCGAAGTTTCTTCCAGGTCAGCCCCAGACCATCGTTCAGAACATGCCGGGAGGCGGCGGGACCATCGCCAACAACTATTTTGCCGCCAAGGCGAAACCGGACGGGTTGATGTTATTTCAGGACTCATCCTCCGGTCTGGGAAATTTCACCCGCGGCGGCTCGCGGATAAAATACGACCCGAGGAAAAACCAGGCGATCGGTTCGATCACCCGGGGCGGCTCGCTGATGATGATCAGCAAAGAAGCCCGTCCTCGGCTCACGGATCCAAAGGCGAAAAAAGTCGTGGTCGGCGACAGCGACGGGATTCGAACCTGGGTCGCGACCATGGTTTGGGCCGCGGAGTATTTGGGTTGGAACCTCCGCTTTGTCTATGGTTATCCGGGAAGCCAAGAGTTGCAGCTCGCCCTCAGACAAGGCGAAATCGATGTCTGGGGAACCTCGAACGCCAAGCTCATCAATGATTTTGTCAAAGGAGGCAAGCACGAAGTCTTGTTTCAGCAGGAGGACCAACGGCGGCCTGGATTTCCCAACGTGCCGACTTTTGAAGAGGTCCTGGGCGACAAGAAACCTAAAGGTCCGGCGTGGGAAGGCTACCTGGCCTGGTCGGGTCCAAACGAAATAGACAAGTTTTTAGTCGCGCCGCAGGGCACGCCGCAAGACGTCGTCGCCGCGCTGCGCGCGGCCTTCGTCAAGATGGGACAAGACGAGGAGTTCAAAAAACAGGCGACCAATTTTTTTGGCGACGCCTGGCGGACCCGAACCGGAGAAAAAACGCAATCGATGATTCGCGATGTCACGACAATCTCGAAAGATGCCCAAGCGGTCCTAACCAAACTCCGCAAGAAGTACGGCTTGCCCACCGGCAAGCAAAGAAAATAGGCAAACTATGCTTGAGGCTGCGATCGAGGGGCTGCAAGGTATTTTAACCTTTCAGTCCCTCTCGATGATGCTTCTAGGGGTCCTCATCGGCAGCTTGGTGGGCTTTCTCCCCGGCATCGGCGGGCCTACGACCCTCGCCATCATGCTTCCTTTCGTCATGGTAATGAAGGATCCCGTGCCGGTCATCGCGCTGCTGGTGGGTATCGATGCAGTGGGCAACACCGCCAGCTCGTTTACATCGATTCTCATATCCGTACCGGGGAGTTCGGGGTCGCAAGCGACCATTCTCGACGGTTATCCGATGGCCAAACGGGGCGAAGCTTTGCGGGCCTTGAGCGCTTCTTTCATGGCCTCCCTCGTCGGCGGCTTGATCGGCCCGCTCATCCTGCTCGCCTCTCTACCCTTTCTGCGCCCCTTAGTGCTCGCCTTTGGTTCGCCGGAGTTCTTCGTGCTGACGCTCTGGGGACTTGCCATGGTCGGAGTCTTGAGCGGCAACGCTCCCGTCAAAGGGCTGATGGCGGGAATCATCGGCGTCTTTATCGCCACTGTGGGTCTGGACATAAAATCCGGTATCGAGCGTTTTTCCTTCGGGGAGCCCTATCTTTGGGACGGTGTCAGCTTGATTATCGTCGCCCTCGGCATATTCGGCGTTCCGGAATGTATCGACCTGGCGACCCGAAAATCGAGCATCTCAGAAAGACACGAACTAGGGTCTGGATTCAAACAGGGAATCCTGGATGTCTTTCAGAACATGTGGCTTACGGTAAGGTCGTCGGCCATCGGTATCTGGGTCGGATTTTTGCCCGGGCTGGGAAGTTCGGTAGCGGATTGGTTCGCCTACGCTCATGCGGTTCAGACGGAGAAAAACCACGAAAATTTTGGCAGGGGTGATGTTCGCGGCGTCATCGCGCCAGAAGCATCCAACAACGCCAAGGAAGCCGGCAGTTATATCCCAACGCTGGCCTTCGGCATTCCCGGCGGCACATCCACGGCGCTTATTTTGGTTGCGTTTACCGCGGTCGGCATCAACCCCGGCCCCGAAATGCTGACGACGCAATTGCCGTTCACCTTCGCAATCATCTGGACGTTGACGATTTCCAATATCATCGCCGTGGCGATCTGCATGGCCTTTGCCAAACCCATCGCCAAGTGTTGCTTTTTCCCCTTCTACACCATTGTGCCGCTGATTCTGGTTTTTGTTTTTATCGGCGCGTTTGCCGCCCATTTTAATGACTATGATCTTGGGTTGCTCCTGGTCTTTTCCGCCTTAGGTTTCATGATGCGCCGGCATGGATGGCCCCGCGCGCCGTTGTTGCTCGGCGTGGTGCTTGGAACGAAGATGGAACTTTATCTCTGGCTTTCATACACCCGCTTTGGCACCGAATGGCTGCTGCGGCCCGGCGTGATTGTTTTGTTCGTTATCGTGCTCGCCTCGGTTTTTTATCCCGTTTGGCAAAACCAACGGGGTGGCGGTTCCGATCCTTCGGAAGCGGCGTAGCACATGAGTTGGATCAAAATTGAAAAGCTGCTATTTACCCTGTTCATAGCCGCGTTGCTAGCCGGCGCCCTTCAAATCGCCCGAGATTGGTCCATCCGCGCATCGATTATCATTTTGGTTTTGGGTGGAATCGGCTTAGCGCTGGCCGTCGCCCAATTAGTTTCGGACTTTAAAAACCTCCGCTCGCGAAAATCCGCCGCGGCCTTGACTATGGAGGCACCAGCCTTGGAGGTGAGCAGCCGCTGGGGCAATTTTGAAATCTGGGCTTGGATTTTAGGATTTTACGGCTTCATTCACATTGTTGGCTTTCCGCTCGCCGTGCCGCTGTTTGTTTTTTCTTATACCAAGGTATACGGGGGGGGTTGGATTCTCTCGGCGGCGCTGGCGGTGATGTCTTGGGGCTTTGTATTCTTATTATTCGACACGCTCCTACATGTCCCCTGGCCTGAATCGCTTTTCGGCGCGATGATTTCTTGAGGAGCTAAGGATTTTGCCATGCGTCAGACCGCGCCCAAATTAGGAGTTCCCATGAATTCCGCGGACTCCAAGGCTTACATCAGTGAAGTGAACAAGAAAGTCGTCCAACGCTGGCAGGAACGCGTCACCGACGGCCCGTTCATGAGCCCATTTCTCGAAGGCAAACTGTCCCTGTCGGCTATTAAGTTGTTTTTCAAAAATTGGGGCAACTTCACGGTTGAGATCAACACCCTGGTGTCGGTCTCCTATCACAAGCACATAGGCTTTTTTAAGCGCCATCCCGACTTAATGGGCCCGCTCGGGGTTAAAATCGCCGATGAATTCATTCATCCCAAACCACCCGGCCATGTGCTGGTCATGCTGCAAACCGCCGCAGCGCTGGGTCTGACGCAGGATGAAATCCTGCGTCTGCCGATGCTTCCCGAATGCCGGGCGATTCTCGACTTCAAACGCCAACTCATGTGGGAAGGCACCGTTGCCGAGTGGTGGTTCTCGATGCTCACCGAAGAGCCCATCGGCCACTGGTCGGCCATGTGGTTCAGAACCTTGACGCAGAAGTACGGCTTCACCGAAGAGCAGGCGGTTTATTTCTCGACCCATGAAGAAGCCGATTTGAAAGAGCACGAAGACGGCGTCATGGGGCACGGCAGTTTTAACAAGCTGGTCATGCAGAGGATATTGGAAGACGGCTACGCCGACACGCGCGAAGGTTACAATTTGGAATACTGCGCCCTCGCCGCCGTCGATCTCTACGGCGTCATGCACCGCGCCGCGGTAGAGTTAGCGGAATAAACCATGCCTAGAGCCTCGCGTCTCGTGTTTTGAGTTGAGGCCGAGCGCAACTCTATACTCTAGACCCAAGACAATTACCCAAGGAGCTTTTGATGACCCCCTCAAACCACGACCTGCGCGCCTTTCTAAACGAAGTCGATAAAATCGGCGAACTGCGCCGCATCGAAAACATCCCCTGGGACAAGGACATCGGCGGCTTGGTCGAGATGATACTGGAACGCAGCGACCATCCACCGGCGATGCTGTTCGAGAAAGTCCCCGGCGCGCGCCGGGACATGGAGATTCTGTGCAGCCAGATCGACACACTGCCTAGACTGGCAATCGCCATGGGCACCGATCCGAAACTCGGGCTGACCGATTTCATTCAGGCGTGGCGCCGTAAGATTCGCAACTTCGAGCCGGTTCCAGCACAGTTCGCCAATGACGCGCCGATCTTTGAAAACCGCGTCGACAAACAGATCGACCTCGAAGCCTTCCCGATTCCGCGATGGCATGAAGAAGACGGCGGGCGGTATATCGGCACCGACGATCTGGTCATCACCGAAGATCCCGAAGAGCATTGGATCAACGCCGGAACTTACCGCGTCATGCTGCAAGGCAAAGACGCCGTGGCGCTCTATATCTCGCCGGGCAAACATGGCCGCGTGCAGCGGCAAAAATATTTCGACGCCGGCAAGCCCTGTCCGGTGGTCATGTCCTTCGGCCATCACCCGATCCTGTTTCTCGCCGCCTGCACCGACGTGCCGGTGAAGATGAGCGAGTTCGATTATGCCGGCGGCGTCATCGGCGAACCGATTCAACTGGTGCGCGGGCCGCTGACCGGCCTGCCGATTCCGGCTTACTCGGAGATCGCCATCGAGGGTGAAATGGTTCCCGGCGACGACCTGCCCGAAGGACCGTTCGGCGAATGGCCAGGCTACTACGCCAGCGCCACGCGTCCGGAGCCGGTGGTGCGCATCAAGGCGCTCTATTACAGAAATAATCCGATTCTCTGCGGCGAACCGCCACTGCGTCCATCGGCGGGTCAGGGATTTCACCGCTCGATCCAACGCTCGGCGTTGATCTGGAACGCCCTTGAAGACGCCGGCGTCCCCGACGTTCAAGGCGTCTGGCTTCATCCCGCCGCTTATCGATTTTTTTCAATTCTAAAAATCAAACAGCGCTACCCCGGCCACGCCAAACAGGCGGCCTTGATCGCCAGCCAATGCCGCCCCGGGGCGTATCTCGGCCGCTACGTTGTGGTCGTCGATGATGACATCGATATCTACAATCCTAACGACGTCATCTGGGCCATCGGCACGCGCTCGGAGCCCGAGAACATCGATATCCTGCGCCGCTGCTGGAGCGGTCCCCTCGACCCGGCGATCCCGCGCGAACGCAAAGGGTTCAACTCGCGCGCGATCATCGACGCGACGCGGCCGTATGAATGGCGCGACAGGTTCCCTGCCGTCAACGCCGTGAGCGACGACTTCAAGGCCGAGCTAGACAAGAGATACGCCGCGCTACTCAAAGAAGTGGTGGGGCGAACACCCTAACCGTACCAACCTCGGCGCCGCTGTTTTGAAACGCGAAAAAATTGCAGGGAGCAAAAACCGAGAACAGCGTTCATTCTTATTGCAGCGTTTACCTTGCTCGTCGTTGGTAAAAATGCCCTCGATTCCCGAGGCCACCCGAACGCGCGCGACGTCAAACCGGCCAGCGTGATTGACACGACAATGGTCAAGTAAATAAGACGTCCGACTTTTTCGATAAGCTCTATGGGCGCCCGCCAAAGAATGAAAAATAGCAAATCGCCTTTAGCGCTTGAGACCCGCAACCGTCGCGCGCCATCGCGCTTCATTCTCGCCGGGGACCACTGGTAAATAGAAGCTCACCCGGTCGAGCAGATCAGCGTATTTTTGCAAGACTTTTTTAGGCAACTCGGCCCAGCTGGCACGCAGGGCAAAGGCGTCGAGCATGTCATCGGTAATCAACGAAGGCATTTCCTTCCATCGCCCGCGCGCGGCCATCGCCTTGAGCTTATCGGCCACGCCGCCCCAACCTTCGAGTTCGAATACCGGCCGATACGTCGGCGTGCTGGCGTAAAAAGAAATCTGCTCGCGAATCTCGGACTCATACTTCGCCGCGTTCAGGTCGTCCGTAGGAACGACGAAGATACTGCTCGACACTTCGATGACGTGGCGCTGCCGGCCGCTTTTTGCCAGGCCGACCTCGATGTTGGGCAACACTTTTTCTTTTAAGTAGCGCGCGCTGTGCAGCGGGTGCGCGTGGAAGCCTTCGCATAATTCTCCGGCGAGCTGGCACATGCGCGGGTTCACGCCGGCGACAAAGATCGGAATGCGGTGGTACTCGTGCGGTGCCGGACTGAAAAACGGCGTCATCAGCGTGAGCTTGAAAAATTCGCCCTGGTAATTCAGCCTTGTTTGATTCTGCCAGCAGTCCCATAGCGCGCGCAAAGCGAGAATGTAATCGCGCATCTTGTCCACCGGCTTTTCCCACTTGACGCCGAAACGGCGCTCGTTATGACCCTTGACCTGAGTTCCGAGCCCAAGAATGAATCGCCCATTCGAATAACGCGCGAGATCCCAGGCGATCTGCGCCGTGATTGTCGGACTGCGTGGGAACACGACTGCGATGCTCGTGCCGATGTTTAAATGTTGGCTATGTTCGGCAGCTAAAACCAATGGCAAAAACGGCTCATGTGCGGCTTCAAAAGTCCAAAGGCCATCGAAACGGGCGTCCTCGCAGAACCGCGCGAGCGCCGGCATCTGTATGAGATCATGAACCAGTAGGCTGGCATCGAATTTCATCCGCACCTCATGGATCGCCATCGATAAGCTATTTTTCGCTTTGGCAACCGCTTGCAAGAATGACGATTTGCCATTCCAACCCAATTTAACTTATATTCAAGTCATTCAAACGGCTAAGCAAAACGACTCATCGCAAGAAGGAGACTCTGCTCCATGTTAGGTAAAATAACAGCGCGCCTTTGGATCTTGCTGCCCATCGCTACACTTGCGTTGACAACCGCGGTACAAGCGCAAGAAAAAATTCGTATCGCCTACGCCTCGAATTCACTGGCATTCTTGGTTCCCTTTGTCGCCCAAGACCGCGGCTTGTACATGAAGCATGGTCTCGATGTCGAAATGATTCAAGTGCGTCCAGGCGTCGCCATGGCCGCGCTGCTGAGCGGCGATATTGGCTATGTCGAACTGATCGGATCGACCATCCGCTCAGCGGCCAAAGGCGCACCCGTCCGCGCCATCTCCACAAGTATTCGCGCGCCGTTTTTCAGTCTGATTGCGAAAACTAAATACAAGTCGGTCGCAGAACTAAAGAGCCGCACGATCGGCGTGACATCGTTAGGCGGAACCAACTACATTGCGACACGCATGGTGCTCGAACACTTCGGCCTGGACTCGGAAAAGGACGTCAAGATCATTGCCATCGGCGACGAAAGACTGATGCACGAGGCGTTTAAGATCGGCCGCGTCGACGCCGTCATGGTCGCACCACCTTTTTCGGTCATCCTCAAGCGCGAAGGCTTTTCCGATCTGGCCAACAGCGCGAAACTGCTGACAATCCCGTTCTCTGGCATCGGCACGACTCTGCAAAACATCAAGAGCAACCGCAACCAGATAAAAAAGGTTTTAAAAGCGGAAATCGAAGCGATGCGCTACTTGCACGACAACCCGGAGGGAACGACCCAGGTCATATTAAAGCGATTTAGCATGGACCCCAAGCTCGCGCGCGAGTCCTATGATGTCGTGATCGATGCTTTCAGCCGCGACGGCCGGGTGCCCCTCGATGGCGTCGAGACTTTGCTGAAAATTGAAAAAGCCAGAAACCTAGTGCCGCAAAGCGTTAAAGCCGAAAATGTCGTCGACTCCACCCTCGTCAATGAAGCGCTGAAGGAGTTGGGCAGTCGATAAGTTGGATTGCCGCGGAACGTTTTATTTAAAGTTCTAGGTGCAGATTATTGACGAGCTGGATAAGTCCAAGCTCGTCCATCACACGGCGGCCTCACTTATCGAGCTAGAAAATTAAACAGGGCATGGTTTCCGCCCGGCTCACCCCAGTTTATTGACCCGCACCCGCTGCTTGGACCGCTTCTCTCCGGTTTCATAATGATCGCCCTTCACCGCGGCTTGCGCATCGGCTTCGTCCTCATCCGACCATAAACCGAGATCATAGCCGTGCCACGGATCTTGCGGCTTGAGCTTGGGTAATTCCAAACGCTCCCATAGCTGCTTGGCGCGCTCCATGTATTCCTTTTTCGGCAACGACACCGGCGGATAAGCCCACTTGCGTGTCGCGTCCATCAGCATCGCCGAGGAGCCGGCTATTTCGTCAACGGACAATCCCTGCTCATGGCCCGGAGGAAATACCGACGGGTCCATCTGCGGCGTGCGGTTGCGAATGATCAGCACGTCGCGGTGCGGTTGCATGCGAAAAGCCATCGCCCAGAAGAGCGAATCGAGATTGCGCGGATTGATATCTTCATCGACCGCGATGACCATTTTTCCGGTGGCGGGATTGTAACCGACCATGCTGTGCAGCGCCTGCCAAACATGAGCCTGGTTGATCTTTTTCATCTTGATCACACAGATCTGGCGCACGGCGATGCTGTGAAAGGCGACTTCGATGATGCCGGGAATATTGCACTGATCGCGCAGGAAGCGCAGATAGTTTCCTTCGGCCGCCACCTGGCGCATGACGCTCGACTCGCTCGGCGGCATCTGGCTGATGATCGTCGCCAAGATCGGATTCTTACGGTGCGTCACGCATTTCACTTCAAAGTAGGGATTCAAAAGTTTTTCCGCGATATAGCCGGTGGATTCGCCGAAGGGTGCTTCGGGTTCGAGAAACTCTGTGGAAATCTCGCCTTCGATGACGATCTCCGCGTTGGCCGGCACGAGAACCTCATTGGTCTTGCACTTGACCACTTCGATAGGCTCCCCGGCCAGCCCGCCGGCGACGTCGAGCTCGCTCACGCTGAAAGGAATCCGCGCCGGCGCGGTGTAGGAAACGCAGGGCGGCGCGCCGATAACTAGCGCAGCTTGCAGCGGAATGCCACGCTCCTGACACTTGCGCCAGTGATAACCGCCGTGATTGCTCGAGCTCAAAAACACGCCGGTGCGCGTGGGGCTCTTGATATGGCCGCGGTAGTTGCCGATGTTTATATTGCCGGTCTCCGGATCGCGCGTAAACCAGTGCGACGCCGTAGTGAACGGCGCGCAGTCATAACCCGGCGTGGAGATCGGCACCGGGAATTCTCCGAGCCCGCCCTTTTCCAAAAGCGCTGCGCCCAAGTGGACCTCTTCGTGCACCGGCGCGTTCTGAACAATTCTTGGCGGAATTGGATTGCTCTGTGCTTTATTCCAGCGCTCGACGATTTCCTCCGGCTGGCATTGCAAGCCGAAGCCGTAAATCTGCCGCGACGCGGCGAGGGTGCCGACGACGACCGGAATGTCGTACTTGCGCCCCTTGGCATCGATGACGTTGGTAAACATGAACGCACGCCGCTCTTCTTCCGAAAGCCCGCGAAACTGCCAGCGCACCAGCGGCATCAACTCCGTGTCTTTGTTGATCTGCTCGTCGATTTTGACCAGCAAACCCGCCTTATCCAGCGCGGCGATATGCTCTCTCAAATCTTTGAAATAGCCCATGCACGAATCTCCTTATGTCATTGCCTTGCTCTGTGGTATTTGATTTCAAAGATGATTGCTAGACTATGGTGTGAGCGCTCCCGTTCCAGACGTTCCAATCGTTCAAGCCATTCAAGCCCCCTCCCCCGCGTCGCGGGGGAAGATTAGCGTTGAGGCCGCATCCATAATCTGAAAGCCCGACTGGCTTGATTACAGATCGAGTTGCGCCAACCTCGAGTTTAACGGATTCAATGTCTGACGGCTTGACCTGCTTGAACGGAAGATTTCAGTATCCCAGCGCGCAGCCGCCTTTGCGCGGGTCGGAGCCGCCGACGAAGGCGCCGGAGTCGGGGTGGATGAGAATCATATGCGCGCCACCGAAACTCTCTGGTTTGCCACCGACAACTTGATGTCCGCGGCGCGCCAACTCATCTTTGACCGATTGCGCAACCCCTGGTTCCAAGCCAACTTTCGTCCCGTCGATGTGATTGAATCGTGCCGCTGAAATCGCCTGTTGCGGTGTCATGCCGTGATCGATCAAGTTCGAAATGATCTGCACCTGCACCTGCGGCTGCACATGGCCACCCTTCAAGCCCAGCGCAGCGCAGGGTTTGCCGTTTCGCATAATCATCCCAGGCGCCAGCGTGTGCACGCAGCGCTTGTGCGGGCCGATGCAGTTGGGGTGCTTTTCGTCGAGAGAAAAAAGATGCCCGCGGTTTTGTAGAATGATTGCTGTCTCAGGCTCGACGACACCGGAGCCGAAGCCCATAAAGTTGCTTTGAATGAATGAGACTAGGTTGCCTTCGGCGTCCGCGGCGGTGACATACTCGGTGTCAGTGCCGCCAGGAACGTTCGGATACTCGCCGGCGGCTTGATTCATACGAATTAGTCCGCGCAACCGCTCCGCCCGCTTGGCAGCGAACAAATCGCGCGCAGCGACTTTCATAAATTCCCGATCGGCAAGATACCGATCGCGGTCGGCAAAGGCGAGCTTCTTCGACTCGATCATCGCGTGTAGTGCGTCGGCGGAATTCGCTCCCATCGCTTTGAGCTCGAAGCCTTCGAGAATCTTGAGCATCTCCAGAGCGACAAATCCCTGCGTAGCCGGCGGCATCTCGTAGACGTCGTAACCCTTATAACTCGCGGTGATGGGCTCGACCCAATCGGAGCGATGATCGGCGAAATCTTTGAGCGTGAATAATCCGCCAAGTTTCTCCGAACAGCGCACGAGCTTTTTGGCGATCTCGCCGTGATAGAAATAATCCGCTCCGTCCACGGCGATCCGCTCCAGCGTGCGTGCCATGCGCGGGTTGCGGAAAATCTCGCCTGCGTTCGGCGCGCGTCCGCCGATCAGATAATTCATCACCCCGCCTTCATCGGCTTTCAATCTCGCTTCCGACTCCTTCCACTGCTCAGCAGTCAGCTCAGCAACCGGAAATCCTTCGTCGGCGTGCTTGATCGCGGATTGCAAAACCACGCGCAATGACTTAGAGCCGTAGGCTTCGAGCAATTTCGCCCAGCCATGCACCGCGCCAGGAATGGTGACGGAATGAATCCCGCGCTGCGGTATTTCTTTAAATCCATTCTTGCGGGAGAAATCCAAACTCGCCGCATAGGGCGACCGCCCGCTGGCATCCAACGCTTTGATCGCTTCATCCTTAGCCGAATAGAAAAGGCAAAAGGCATCGCTGCCGATGCCGATGGAAGACGGCTCGACGACGCCGAGCACAGCAGCAGTCGCAATCGCCGCGTCGATGGCGTTGCCGCCGTTCATGAGCGTCTGCACACCGGCGAGAGTCGCCAGCGGCTGGCTCGAAGCGACCATACCGTTTTTGGCTATGACGGAGAATGTTTCAGGCATAAAGAAAGAAGGGCGCAATCCATTGCGCCCCTAACAACTAAGTCGAATAATCCAAACTCTTTGCGTGGCTGGTGCTTCGTTGAACCTGGAACCTTGAACCCCGCGCTAAGCGCGCTACGCCGCCGCCGATTCTTCAATCCGCGCCATCCCGGTCGCCAGCGCGCTGCGATAGGCGCGATCGATCGCCAGGCTGTCCGATGCCGCGCGAATGACCGCCTGCGCGACGCGCTCCTCGGTGACGTAGCGGTCGTAAACCGGCTCGAACATATCCGAGTGATCCTCGTCGGCGACCATGTGCACTTTGGTGTTGATATCGAGGCCCTCGATCGTGCCTCCCTGGTCGGCCACACGCTTGTGCGCAAAACGCGCCGTGAAGCCGCCGCCCTTGACGATCGCCGGGTTGTTTTTCCTTTCGGTGATGTGGTTCACCGTCAGGGCTTCGATCCAAGGCCGTGTCGTCGACAAATACATCCACGCCATGATCGCGGCACGCACGCCGGGAAGCAAGCTCGCTTCCGCCGCCGCCTCGGCCATCTGCTGATCGGTCAAATGCGCCGAGCCCATGCGTTTGTCGAAGATCAACTCGTCTTTCTCATGTTCCCAAATCGCCCGCTTGACGTCGAGAGGAGATTTGACCGCCGCCGCGCCCCAGCAGTCACGCCGGCTCTTGATATAGTGGGGATAGTGCTGGTCCCAAATCTTCTGCCGCGCCGGCGTCAGCTTTACGGCGAAAAACTGCTTGTATTCCGGCGTTTCAAAGTGCCGGTTAACCATTTCATTCAGGACTTCCCTAGTTTTCGGCCATAGACTCATAAAAAACCCTCCTAAAATAATCCCTCTCGGTTGCCTAACCTAAATCCAAATAATTTCCCATCACTGCGTTACTCCAACGCTCCAATCGTTATGCCGGCAGCTTCTCTTGCGCCTCTGCGATGCCCTTTCGGAACAATGCGTTCAAGTCGAGCGACTCTCTAGCGGCTTGCACGGCGGCCGCCTCTTTCTCGCCCTTCGCATGCTCCTCCAAAAAGGGTAAAAACATATCACTGTGTTTTTCGTCGGCTTGGCTGTGGGCCTGCAAATTGGGAATCTGTTTCCAGGTAAAGCCCATCTCATCCATCCACTTTTTGGCCATGCGGGTCGACTGACCGCCGCCCAGGTCGCCGAGCAGGCGATCATCGTTGCACCATTCGGTAATCGTCATGGCGGCCAGAGATTCCGTCCAACTCTTTGCGTGCGTGATCCAGCCCCATGCATACAGCACCGCCATCGTCGTCGGCAGCGGCGCGGAATTTAAGATCTCTTCGGCGCTGAGGCCCACCGATTGGCCTTGTCGGATGATCAGGTGGAGGTGTCCATAGGCCGAAAAATCGTCCTTGATAATTTCCTCGTACTCGTGTTCGAGGATTCTTTGCTTCACCGCCATCACCGGGCAGTTCGCCGACACGTTCGACCAGCAATCACGACGATGGCGAACGTAATGGCTCTGCTGGGCCACCATAATCGCCGCCCTGGGCTTGCTCATCTTGATGGAAAAATAGTGATCCAACTCCGGCGACCGAATGTAGTCCCGAACCATTTCGCCCAGACAGGCTCGCCACTGCTTCTCGGTCATGGCTTTGTCCCTTTGTACAAGCGCTCGACGAAACCTTCCCGAACGAGCCGATCAACGATGCTATTGTCGAAAATCTTTGCCTTCGACGCCCCCTCCTGGCCGACCATTTCCAACACGGTATCGACCGCGGCCGGATCGACGCGCGGAATCGAATCGAGATACTTCGTCACGAATTTATAATGGGTTTCCGCGCTGCCGCCGCGTTGTCCCATGTACTTGGCGAGGATCTTGAGCGCCTGCGGTTTTCGAGTCTTCAGCGCCGCGATGCCTTCGATGTAGGCCTTGAGAATTCCCTCCACCGATTTCGGCGATCGACGGTAGTAACCGGTGCTGACGGCCAGCAAGTTCATTGAAAAAGGAATGCCGAGCTCCGCCGCGTCGACCAACATTTTGGCCTTTGGCCCCGGCGACTGGGAGGAAACCCGACCCTCCGCCTGTCCGGCGCGGAAGCCGACGTCGGCTTCCACCACCCCGCCGAATTGGCGCAGCTCGGTCTTGCCTTCAAGGTTAAGCTTGCGCAAAATCAGCTTGGTAACGAATTCGCTGGTCGATCCGAACCGGGTAATGGCCAGCGTTTTTCCTTGGAGCTGTTCGGGCCGTTGAATCTGCGGTTGAACCCACAACTGCATTCCCGGCCGGCTGGTATTGCTGCCAACGGCGATAATCGGCGCGCCCTTCACTGCCGCCGCAACGACGGCGTTGCTTGCGCCCAAGGCCACCTGGACGCTGCCGCCCACAAGCGCCTGGATCGCCACCGATCCTGAGTTAATGTAAACGAGATCGACATTGAGGCCCTGGCGATCAAATGCGCCCATCTCCTTGGCCATCCAGACTCCGGCCATCGACGGGCTGACCGCGGCATAGGCGAAAGAAATTTTTTCTTTGCCGCTCTCGCCGGCGAAAAGGAGCCGGGGGCTCAGACAGAGGAGCAGAAGCACAAACCCAACAAGCCAATGTACTTTTCTCATTCTTTTTTCACCATGAATCATCCAGTGATTCGTTAAATCCAATTGGATCGATACTCGACACGAGCGCAATCGCACCATCGAATCCGACGATTTCAAGGCAACGCCTCCATGACCTCGGCGAGTCCCTGGTGATAGATACGGTAAAGCTCTTCCGATTCCCTGGCGGCTTGCAGAATCAACGACTCGTTCTCCCCGACGCCATACTCCTCCCAAATCGGCAGGAACATGTCCACGTGGCCTTTGTCGGCCTCGCGATGCGCCCGCCAATTCGGCAGATCGTCCCACGTCAACCCCAACGCCTCGACCCAACGCTGGCCCATTCGATAGGAATGCCCGCCGCCCAGATCCGCCAGCAGGCGGTCATCCTGATTCCACTCCGTCGCGCTCATCGCGGCCAATCCTTCGAACCAGCTTTTTTTCTTGGTCATCCATCCCCAGGCGTACAGGGCCGCGGTGGTCGTGATGATCGGCTTGGTCTCTAAAATATCCCGCGCGCTCAGCCCGATCGGCTTTCCCTGTCGGATGATCAGATCAAGATGGCCGTGCTCCGAGTGGGCATCGCGGATCATCTCCTCGTACTCGTGCTCGAGGATCCGCTGTTTGACCGCGAGCACCGGACAGTTTCCCGAAACGTAAGCCCAGCAATCCCTGCGATGACGGACGTAAAGCGAAAGCTGCTGTAGAATGAGTTTTGCTTTGGCCTTCGTGATCGGCACGGAGAAATACTGCTCAAGCTCGGGCGACGCCATCGTCTGCCGGGCCAGGTTGCCAAAGGCCTTCCTCCAACCCTTCTGATCCACGATCGAACCTCCGACGACTAATTCAAAATTCAAGTTCGGGGGTTAGGTTTAACCCAGCGAGCAGGCCGTAAACCATGGACTCCGCGTGACGGGTCATCCGACGCTTGGGCTTGAAATCTACTCGACTCCCGGAACTCGCAACTGATTTTATATCGGCCAGCCGTGCTCGGAGACATCGACCCGGTTACCTTCGATGTCTTTGATCCAGCTTTCGGCGATCGCCCCATAGGTGTTGTCCTCGGCTTTGGTGTCGGCCACTGTCTCGATCTCTTTGACGCTACCGACCTTGAAACCGAAGTGATGAATGCCCCAGGGATATTTCTCGCTATGAATCAGCGCAAGATCCATATGGCCGTCGGACAAATAAATCGTCCCACCCGGCCGCCGATGCTTCTCTTCCATGCCGAATACTTTTTTGTAGTACTCCGCGGTTTTGTCGAGATCCTCGACGTTGATCGCGATATGCCTAATTCTCGGTTTTTCCATAACGTCCTCCTCGTTCCGATAGTGAACACCTGATAATGTTTTTCTAAAGGCAATCAACAAGACACAATTCGCGCCTCAGTGCCCACGATTCTTAAATTTTCAATCCTCCGTTTTCCATTCTCAATTAATTCAGCGGTATCTGCTCCATCGCTTTGGCCACCCCGTGTCGGTAGAGCGCGAACAAATTCAGCGACTCCTGCACGGCGTCGAGCACGCGTTGCTGTTTCTCGCCGACGGTATGCTCCGACAAGAACGGCAAAAACATATCGCTATGCTCCTCGTCGGCCTGCCGGTGAACGTCGAAGTTCGGCATGTCCCGCCACTTGAGTCCCAAGTCTTCCGTCCAGCGCCGGCCCAAGCGAGTCGAATGGCCGCCGCCGAGATCCGTCAACAGACGATCGTCGTTGGTCCATTCCGTGACCGTCAGGGAGCCGAGCCCCTCGAGCCAACTCTTTTCGCGCGTCGCCCAATCCCAGGCATAGAGCGTGGCTCGGGTCGTCGGCAGCGGATCGACGCTCAAGACCTCTTCGGCCGTCATGCCCACTTTCTCCGCTTGACGCACGATCAACTGCAGATGGCCGTATTGAGAATATTGATCTTTGATGACCTCGCCGTACTCGTGTTCGAGAATTTTCTGCTTGATGGCCATCATCGGGCAGTTGCCGGACACATGCGCCCAGCAGTCGCGCCGGTGGCGGATGAAGAGCCCCAACTGTGAAATCATAATCTGCGCCCGGCGCCGGTTCATTCTGACGGAAAAATAGTGCTCCAGCTGAGGCGAGCGCATATGGTCGCGCACCATTTCCCCAATCACTTTCTTCCATTCTGCAACTTTCATGGAATTCTCCCGCTTCCGAGACAGCTGATTTGCAGTTTACGTCCCAATACGCCCGAAACGTTATCGGATGTCAAATCCGCGCAAACCCATTGCCTATGGCAAATTGACAACCCGGCACAATACTTCTAGTTCGTCTTTCCGTAAAGAGTGATCCCCGGCAAAACCATAGGCGATGATAAATTTAGTTGTCAGCAGGGGCTCGGCCAACGAGCAAAATTTCCGTTCGAAGCTAAAACATGATCATCGTTCATAGGACCGGTCCGATCAGCTCTCGCCCCAGAAACTCGGTCACCAGCGGCCAGACGAGATCGGCAAGATAGGGCTGATAGCCGTCCGACTCGGTGGATGCGAAGCCGTGATAGCCGAAGTGAAAGTAGTGCCATTCGAGCGGCTGACCGTTGGCGTGAAAACTTTCCATCACCCGCTGCTGCACCGGAAAAGTGCTGTGTTGATCGTGACCGCCGTAAAGAATCATCGACGGGCATTGGATTTCGCGTGCGGCGTCGCAGGGATGGCGCGGGCGAATCTTGTTCGGCTGCTCGTCGCGCACGGAAGGATAATAGGCGACGAAGGCGCGCGCGGCCGGCGTCGCCGCAACGAAGTGAATGCCCAACCGACCGCCCATGCAGTACCCCACCACGCCGACGCGTGCGCCGTCGACGCCACCGCGCGAAAGGCAATAGCGCCAGCCCTGGTCGATCACGCGCACGAAGTCCGGGTCGGGGGTCTTGTTCTGGATCTCCGTGCCCTTGTCGATGTGGGTTTCCGCCGGATAACCCAGCATGTGGTACAGATTCGGGATCACGGTCGTGTAGCCGAGCTGGGCGAATTTGTAAGCGGCGGTTTTCAAATATCCGGTCAGACCGGAATGCTGATGAATCAGCAAGAGACCGGGCCCTTTCTCTTCACGCTCCGGGTAGGCGATGTAGCCCTGGATGCCGTCCTCGGTTTCCTTTAAACCGCGTGTCACGACCCTGGCCATGAATTCTTTCCTCCTCGTTTCAACATATGAAACCGCCGCAACCGCGATTACGGTTTTTTGTAAAGTTTGGCGAAAAAACCCTCGCGGTCGAGCCTGTCTACGATCGTTGTGTCCATGAAAGTACTGAGCGGCGTGTCTTTCTTCCCCCTGAATTCGAGAATCGTTTGCACGGCTTCCGGGTCGGCCTTGGGAACACGCTCCAAATAAGTCACCGAGTCATTGTAGAAATTGTCGATCATCTTGGCATCGGAAAGACGGGAGTACTTGGCGATGATTTTGAGCGACTGTTCTTTGTGCGTGTTCAAAAAAGCAATGCCCTCGGCATAGGCTTTAATCATCCGCTCGACCGCATCCGGATTGCGCTGCAAATAGTCGCGGGTCACCGCGATCATGTTCATCGAATAAGGAATGCCAAGATCGACGAGCCGTGTAAGAACCTTCGCCATGGATCGCGGCGTCACCCGCAATTCGGAGGTGACTGCGCCGGCGATCAAGTGATTCTGAAAGGCAGCGCCGACTTCGATAGTTCCACCCATCTGTCGCACATTCACTGCGCCTTCGAGTCCCGCCTTGCGCAATAGAATCCTTGTCAAATTATCCGTGATCGAGCCGAAGCGCGTGACGCCGAGAGTCTTGCCCCTGAGATCCTCGAGTTTGTTGATGTCCTGCTGAACAAACAGCCGGTGGTAAGGCCGGTTGGCGGTGGCCGCCACGCCGACAATGGACGCGCCGTTCAAAATCGCGTTGATCACCGCGTTGCTTGCCGCACTAGCGACCTGAAGATCCCCGCCGATCAGCGCCTGAACTGACACGGGTCCCGAGGCTATATAGATACTATCTGCATCGATCCCGTTCTTATCGAACGCGCCGATGTCTTTCGCCATCCAGATACCTGTCCCCATCGGTCCGATCGACGAGTACGCGACCGTCATTTTGGTCTGCGCCTGCGCCGAAATTTGGCTCTGAATCAGCAACGCAAATAAAATAATTGTCCATCTCGATATTTTCAATGCCAAACCCATGAAAAACTCCTTTCGTTAAGCCAAACGGTTAGTTTCTTGTATAGCCCGCCAAATTTTTTCCGGCGTCAGCGGCAGCGATTTGATGCGCGCGCCGGTGCTCCAAAAGACCGCATTCGCAATGGCGGGCGCGACCGGAATGATGCCGCCCTCGCCCAAACCCTTGGCGCCGTAGGGTCCCGGCCCGTTGCCGTCTTCAATGAGAATCGATTCGAACTCCTCCGGTACATCGTCAAAGGTCGGCACCTTGTAATCGACAAGAGAGGAATTGATGATCTGCCCGCCGTCCCACTGGTATGCTTCATAAAAAGTATGACCGATTCCCATCATCGCCGAACCTTCGTCCTGTCCCTCGCACTGCAGCGGATGGATCGCCTTGCCGGCGTCGGCGGCGGTGACGTATTTTTCGACGTGAACTTTACCCGTCTCGCGGTCCACAGACACTTCCACTGCGCCGATGCCGATTTCCCAGAACAGCGGATTGGCCGGTGTCGGCGCCATGCCGCTGTGCGCGTACCCGGTGCCGACGAGTTCACCGCCCTGATCGGCGAAGTGTTTGTTGATCAATGCGCCGTAGCTAATTTTCTTGCCGCCTGCGATCGCTTCGCCGTCTCGCAGCGTAATCGCCTCTTCCGGACATTCGAAATGCTCAACGGCAAGTTCGACGATCTGCCGGCGCGCATCGCTGCCGGCCAGCTCAACCGCTTTGCCCATGACCGTAGTCGAACGGCTCGACCCGGTCGACCGGTCGAACGGCGTGAACGCGGTATCGATCGGGCGAATCGTCACGCGCTCCAGCGGCACGCGCAACTCTTCGGCGATGATTTGGCTCATGACGGTCTTCGCGCCCTGGCCGAGCTCGGCGGTTCCGCACATAAAAACCACGCTGCCGTCGGCGAGCACATGCACCGTCGACGTGGACGCCAGGGGTGCGCCGGGATCGGTGGTGCCAAAGCCCACTCCCCGGCCATGCCCTTCTTTCGAAAGCGGACCGTCCCAACCCAACTTATCGGTGACGAGCCTCAAACCCTTGGCCAGATCGGTGTCCAGCGGCCGATATTTCGGCCGCAACTCTTCGCCTTTTCTGACGAGATTTTTTAACCGCAGCTCCACCGGATCGATGCCAAGCTTCTGCGCAATGATATCCATCTGCGATTCCGTCGCCCAGGCGGTCTGCGGCCCGCCAATGGAGCGAAACGAAGCGGCCGAAACCGTGTTGGTATAAACGCAGTAAGAGTTAATTTTTAAATTTGGATAACGATAGGGACCGAGGATGCGTGTCAAGGTGCGTCCGGCAACCGTCGGACCGGTTTCCGCGTAGGCGCCGGTGTTGAGAAAAATCTCGGCTTGTTTCGCCACCAAGGTGCCGTCTTTCTTAACACCAGTTTTGACTTTGCACGTGATCGCGTGGCGGCGGCAAGTCACCATCGCCTCGGCGACCGACGTGACCACCCGAACGGGCCGCTGTGCTTTATGCGCCAGCGCCGCCACCAAGGGCTCAATTTTAGCCCCGGACTTACTGCCATAGGCGCCCCCGACGAAATTTACGTGAACGCGGACTTTGGATAACGGCGCGTGAAACACTTGCGCGACATCCTGGCGCACGCCGAACGGCTGGCTGGTCGACGTCCAGATCGTGATGCCATCGCCATCGACCTGGGCGATCGCCGTGTGCGGCTCCATCGAATAGTGATAAATCATTGGGAAGTCGAACTCGTCTTCGACAATCACGTCCGACTCGGCGAAACCTGTTTCAACATCGCCCTTGACCAGCTCGTGATGCGCGCAGACATTACGCGCCGCAAAATCATGCAAGCGTGGCGCGCCGTCGGCCATCGCCTCTTCGACACTGATCACCGCCGGCAATTCTTCGTACTCGACGGCAATTTTCTCCAGGGCCGCTTCCGCCGTCGCCCGATCGATCGCCGCCACCGCGGCCACCGGCTGGCCGGCATAGATCGCTCGCGCCACTGCGATGATCGGCTGGTCCTTATTTTTGCCGCGTCCGGCAAAGGGGCTGATGTCGGTAAAGTCTTTGCTCGTCAACACCGCGACGACGCCGGGCATCGCCTCGGCTTGTTTTATATCAATGGACAAAATGCGCGCGTGGGCGTAGGGGCTGCGCAAAAACTTACCCTCGAGCATTCCGGGAACGATCAGATCGCCTGTGTACTTCGCTTTGCCCGTGACCTTGTCGACTCCATCGACTCGCGGCACCGATTGTCCGACAATGGAGAAATTACGCGAATTCATGCTCAGTGTGCTCCGGACTCCGGTCGAATTAACTCAGTCCAATCCCAGTCGCTCTTTATCGCTGAGGCGCCGACAGCGGCCACTAATTTGTGTCGGGGTTCTTCGCCGCGACGATTCGCGAAAGATCTTTTACTCGCCGCGCCAAATTGGGCAGATTGACGATTTGCGCATAGGTTTTTTTAAATTCCGACATCGGCCGCGCCGGGGTGCCCCAGATCCGGCTGCCGCGCCGGATGATTTTACCGCTTGGAATACCGGCTTGGGCGCCAATCACAACCTGATCTTCGATCTTCACTTTATCGCCGATTCCCACTTGCCCGCCGATGACAACGTAATTGCCGATCTCGACGCTCCCCGAGATCCCGGTTTGCGCCGCAACCACACAGTGCTTGCCGATGCGCACGTTATGCGCGATCTGCACGAGATTGTCGATTTTCGTCCCCCGGCCGATCAAGGTCGTGCCAAGCGAGCCGCGATCGATCGTACTGTTGCTGCCGATCTCGACGTCGTCTTCGATAACCACATTGCCCAACTGGGGAAATTTTTGGTGCCGGCCTTCGGCGAATACATAGCCGAACCCATCGGAACCGATGACGACACCCGAATGCAAGATAACCCGATTGCCGATTCGAACATCGGAATAAATATGAACGCCGGAGTGAAGCACGCATTCCTCGCCGATCTCCACCCCCCGCCCAATAACCGCTCCCGCGTTGATACACGAGCGCGCGCCGATCTTGGCATCCGCGTCGATCATGACGCCGGGACCGACGCTGACGCCCTCCGCCAGTTGCGCCCTGGGGTCGATCGTCGCTCTGGGATGCACCGCTTTGTGGACTGGAGGCGGCGGCAGGATCGCAGCAGCGGCGCGTACGAGGGCGAGTTTGGGATCGGCAACTGCAATTGTCGTGCACTCTTGCAACGAAAATCCTGCGGGTATCAAGATACAGCCCGCCGTCGAATTTGCAGCGCGCTCGACCGCGCGCGCCCCATCGGCAAAAGCAAGATCTGCCAAGGAGGCCGTGTCCAGGGCGGCAATTCCCGTGATCTCGCGATCGCCGTCTCCTTGCACTGTTCCGCCGATAAGTTTTGCGATCGCTTCGACTCTCAATCAACCTCCTTGATGGTTCCGGCGCGGCTTGCTCATGGAAGATTCGCCAGCTCGGAACCATGCCGGGTTCCCGCGTGGGATCTTCGCCGTCCACGGCCGACCATAACCCAAGCTGAAAGTTCAGACAACACGATTGAGGTCCTTCACGCTAGATGTACTTCTTGCCGACAACACAGCGCTTTTCAACCATCGATACCGCCAACGTTCCAACCGACCGCCCGCGGGGAATAATGCATTGACAGCAAAGGCACTGGGCGGTTAGTTTCATCGCAAACGAGTATAACGATGGATGCGCCGACGAGCTACCTTTTTGCCGCCGAGTATTTGCGAAATTATTGCACCGAAGTCTTTCTTCACTTCGGTGTACCCCGGGGCGACGCTGAACAGGCTAGTGAAGTTTTGGCCAAAAGCGACCTGCGCGGCATCGACTCCCACGGAGTGGCGCGCCTGCACACTTACTTTGAAATGCTCGAGTTGGGCCGGATCAATCCTAAACCAAAAATCCGCGTCATCCGTGAAAAAGCCAGCGTCGCGACCGTCGACGGCGACAACGGGCTCGGTCTTGTCGTCGGACCGAAGGCCAACGAGATCGCCATGGACAAAGCCGAGCAGCATGGCTCGGGCTGGGTCAGTGTTTGCAATACAAATCATTTCGGCATCGCCGGCTACTATCCGTTGAAAGCCCTGGAAAAAGATCTGATCGGCTGGGCGATGACGAACACGACTAAACTCGTCGCGCCGCTGTGGGGCGCGGAGCGCATGCTCGGCACCAATCCCATCGCCATCGCCTTTCCCGGCTATAAAGAACCCCCCATCGTCATCGACATGGCCACCAGCGCCGTCGCTTACGGCAAGATCGAAATCGCCCTGCGCAAGAAAGAACCCGTGCCGAAAGGTTGGATCGTCGACAAGCACGGCCGCGACACCACTGATCCCATGGAGATGATCGATCGCGGGGCGCAATTGCCGTTGGGCTCCGACCGCGAAATGGGCGGCCACAAAGGCTACGGCCTGGCCTCGATGGTGGATATCCTCTGCTGCGTTTTGAGCGGCGCAAACTGGGGCCCCTTCGCCCCGCCCTTCGCGCTGCGCCAGGAAATTCCCGAGCGCAGCGTCGGCAAAGGCATCGGCCATTTCTTCGGCGCGATGCAGATCGACGGCTTCATCGACAAAGACGAGTTCAAAAAACAGATCGACGAATGGATCAAAGTCTTCCGCAACACCAAGCCCGCGCCCGGTACGAGCGGCCCGCTCATCCCCGGCGACCCCGAGCGCGAAGCCGAGGCGATCAGAAGCAACGAAGGAATCCCGCTGCTGAAACCTGTGGTGGATGACTTGCTGGATATTTCGAGGAAGACGGGAATTCCGTTTGATTCAATTCCGCAATAGTGAACCGAAGTCTTGAATGCCTGGGCATCCCTTCCGATTGGTGAGAATGATCGTAAGAAAGAAATGATTTAGCTTGCTGCATAGACGCTATTGATGTCGGTGATCATCGCTCGGCAACCGCTTTAGCCACTCGCACACCGATCTCAAAGGCTCTGTCCAGATGAAACTCTGCGAAGTCTTGATCGCGCAGCACAGGTCTCAGCTCAGGCTCCAGTTGCCGGCGCAATGCATCCAGCCGCGTTTTGCTGACGTCGACAGGATCATTGCCCGGGACCGCCAACTTTTGTCCTACCTGATCGATGAATTCGGCATTATTAGGCCGAAGCCCGCCCTTGCGAACAGCATAGTCGATGTCGAAGAAATCCCGGATAGCCGGGTCGCGGCGTGACAAAGCCGCGCGAAACTTTTCCGCCATGGCTTCGGTCTTATCGATGCTGCGCACCTGAAGTGGCATGACCATCGGTCTATTGGTTAGCGGATTCCGCAGGACCGTATGTGCCGTGGCCTCGATCGCGGGCGCCAACAACGGTTCCCGTAAGCTTACTTCGATCTTGATCGTCTCTTGTTGTTGACCGAGCATTGAATCGTATCCAATGACCGCCAGATATTGCGTCGACCGGATTGCACCCTTCAATGTTTCGATCAGGCGAAATACGGGGACCGCTCTGTTTAAATTGCTCGAAGCGGACTTCACCTGCTCTGCCCGTCTACTGCGTTCGCTCCGGGAAGTGTCCGCCGGGACCGGTCTAGTATAATCCAAGTCCTCGCTCAGGCGGTAAAGCTCCGAGTGAACCTTGGTCAGGCAGGTCCCGCCTTTGAAAACCAGGTCACTGCCGGCTGATGCGGACAAATAAGCGAGAAGCAAGGTACAAAAGTAATTTTTTTCAATCAGCCGCGGCACAAATCCGCTCACCGCGGCGGTGAATTGCACAGCTTCGCGGAACAGCGCAGCATCTTCGTGAGCATTGATGGCAGGTGATTCAGCTCTGCTCATTGATGACCACGCCCCAGCGGCGGTTGACCGTGCCTCGTTTCGGTTTGGTGGAAATCCAGGGTATCAGGCTGGAACTCTTCGGCAGTGCCTTTTCGAGATTCTTTAGCAACGGACTCGCGACGCCCTCCCGTTCCAGCAGCGCGCCCATTCGCCGTATCGTGCCGATATCACCGTACTTCAACGTCACGGCGACCAACTCAGCCGGCATTACCCGATTCGCTTTCAGTGCTTTGCGTATCCAATCATAGGCTCGCGGCAGTGTGTTGAATCGCGACCAGTCATAAACAGCGTCGAGCAACGTGCGAGGAAGGGATGAAAAAATCGCTTTTGCACCCTCCGCCGTTTCCACTATTTCCGTATCGCCCAACCTTTTGTCCGCCACCTCAATCAGAGTAAGTGCAACAGCACCGATTTTGCGGTCACCAGAGATTCGATTATTGTATGCGTAAACACGCGTTGGGACCTGCTCATCGAATCCGTAACGGTTGAACGCGTTGGGGCCGCATATCTGGTATTTAGCCTTGCTGTCTTCCATCAGCGTATTCAGGGCCAGAGTCTCGTCAGGACTCCATAAACCTCCGAGCGGGAGTAGTGCCGGCACTAGATATAGACCTGGACGTACCCGGGCGATCAAACCACCGCGCGACATGCGGCGAAAGAGTTCTCGCTCCTGCTCGCGAGTGATTTTCAGCGGCCCCGTTAACTCACCGGTCCGCACCGTACGCAGTTTGCGGAGTTGAAGGTAGGCCAGTAGCTGCGTCTCCTGCTGCCCAAGGTTCTTTTTCATCGTTGTATTATATTTCTTATCGATGGTTTATAAAGCCATCTAAAGGAAATCGTGTACTACAGCTCTGCGGGCAAAGATCGCACGCAGCGTCGGCAAAGGTATCGGTCATTTCTTTGGCGCCATGCAGATCGACGGCTTCATCGATAAAAACGAATTCAAGAAACAGATCGACGAATGGATTCACGTTTTCCGCAACACCAAACCCGCTCCCGGCACTAACGGCCCGCTGATTCCCGGCGATCCGGAGCGAAAAGTGGAGGCGACCCGAAGCAAGGAAGGAATTCCGCTGCTGAAACCGGTGGTCGATGCCTTGCTGGATATTTCAAAAAAAACCGGAGTGCCGTTTGAAGCTGAACCGTGACCGCATTTAACCGAGCGATGTACACCTTGTCACTCAACCTATGGAAATTTACAGTTGAGATTTTCACGAAGCTCCCCGACGATTGACACCCTCGCCGGTTCAGCGATAAATCTCCGGTCAGAAAATAGCTTGTTTAAATTTCCTAAAACAGGGAGCGGCCGTGTTAAGCAAAGAAGACAACGAGTTCGCGTGTCGTGTCGGGCCGGGAACGCCCATGGGCGAGCTGTTTCGGCGCTTCTGGCTGCCCGCGATGCTGCCCGACGAGTTGCCCAAGGCGGATTGCCCACCCGTGCGCCTGCGATTACTCGGTGAGGACCTGGTCGCCTTTCGGGACTCAAATGGCGAAATCGGCGTCGTCGAAGCGCACTGCCCCCACCGTGGCGCCTCGCTCTACTTCGGGCGCAACGAGGAGTGCGGCATTCGCTGCGTCTACCATGGTTGGAAATTTGACGTCGCCGGCAACTGCGTCGACATGCCGTCCGAACCCGCCGAGAGCAACTTCAAAGACAAGATCCACATCACGGCTTACCCGACTGCTCTCCACGGCGGCCTGATCTGGGTTTACATGGGGCCGAGACATCTCCGCGCCGAGCTGCCCCAATTGGAGTGGACCCGAGTTCCCGATAGCCACCGCTCGGTGTCGAAGTGGTACCAGGAGACCAACTACCTCCAGGGCTATGAGGGCGACATCGACAGCTCCCACGCATCATTCTTACACACGTATCTGGACCCGGCGGCTGCGCCGAGCAACGACGGCAGCGCCATCGATCCAAGACTCAAAACGCTGGACCGGGCGCCTAAGATTATAGTGAACGACACCGAGTACGGTTTCCGCTACGGCGCCCGCCGCACCATCGGCGAGGGAACCTACAATTGGCGCGTGACCCAAGCTCTGCTGCCGACCTATAGCCTCATCCCCTTCATCCGCTTCCCGGCCGGCGGACGAGCCTGGATTCCGGTCGACGACCATCGCATCATGACCTTCTACATTTCGTACCACCCCGATCGGCCGCTGGTCGACCAGGACCTCGCGATGCGCCGCACCGGTCGCGCGTTCCCTCCCGAGTTGATCCCCGGCACGTTCGTCCCGAAGCGCAACATGGCGAACGATTACCAGCTCGATCGCGAGATCCAGCGCACCACCAGCTACACCGGCATCTGGGGCGTCAACGACCAGGATCGTGCGATACAAGAAAGCATGGGCCCGATCTATGACCGCCGCAAGGAGCACCTCGGCACCAGTGACCAAGCAATCATCACGGCACGGAAGCGGCTGCTGAACCTGGCCCGCGACCTCCAGCAAGGCATCGAGCCCTTCCCCGCGTCTCACGGCGACATCTACCGCGTGCGCGCCATGGATGTGAACACGGCCGTCGACAACTTCGACGCCGTGATCGCCAGCCACGGGAGCGGCTTGGTCGCCAAGGTGTAGGGTTGGCCACCTAGACGAGTCGCGGCAAAAGGGGACGATCGTCAAGTCTTGAGAGAACCACCCCGATAGACAGTACATTTTATCGGTTGTGGTGACAGCGAAAATTCGAGATACTGGGCCTAGACCGAGCTAAGCCGGAGCCTGATATGAAATTTAATCGAATCACCGTTAATCCAAAACAGATGGATGGCGTCCCTTGCATTCGAGCGCTGCGGATTCCCGTTGCGACGGTGGTCGGTATGATCGCCGAGGGTATGTCGAAGGAAGAAATTCTAAAAGCCTATCCTGATCTGGAACCCGACGATATCCGCGAAGCCCTCTTCTTCGCGGCAGAGGCTTTACGGGAACGTGGACTTCCTTTCGTCGACATCCGGTGAAGTTCTTGATCGATAACTCATTGTCGCCGCTATTATCAGAGGCGCTACAAACGGCCGATCACGACTCCGTCCATGTGAGAGATTATGGTCTGCAGAAATCCGAGGACGAGGTTATCTTTGACCGAGCGGCGAACGAGGATCGCGTCGTCGTTTCAACTGACACGGACTTCGGAACGATACTGGTCAACAGGCAGGCGACAAAACCGTCGGTGATTTTATTCAGAGGCGAATCGCCGCACCGTCCGGAGCTGCAAGCTGCGTTGCTGCTTGCGAATCTCACCAATTTAGAAGAACTGCTCGACCGAGGAAGCATCGTAATCTTCGAAGCAAGACGATTGCGCGTTCGAAGCCTACCGATCCTTCAGACCGGCAGATCCTGAGATTGTTACAGCGTGTCTAGAACTTGGCCTGAATGGGCGCCAACACGGAGAGAAAGCCGACGCGAGCCGGAAGTTTCTCTGCTACGTAGCCCAATACCAATAGGCAAGTGAGCATGACGGCGCTAGCGATTTTTCTCAAGGTCAACGAGTCGTGGACGAACCGTGGCGGGCGAGCCAGAGAAGAAACAACCGAGAACAATAGTAAAGATTTCAAAGAACAGCCCCAATCCCTCACTCTTGGCTCTGCTTACACGTGGTTTTTCGCCTCTAAAAAGCCGGCTCTAAGCGCTTAAACGATGCTTCTTGCGCTATCTCAGCTTGTCAAATCAAGATGTTGCGCTGGTCCGAGGGAATGAAACCCGAGGGAATGAAGAGAGACCGGGTGCGTCAGTTCTCCTTTTTGCCAGGGGCCTCGGATCGGGCCGGCTTCCTCGACCGCGTGGACGCGCGTGGCGCGGCCTTCTTCGGGGCCGCCTTTCGCGGGACACGCGCTGCCGTGGGGGCGGCGGCCCCGACGCGGGCGCGCGGACGGTGCGGCTTGGCGCGCCCGAGGGGCTCCGCGGTCGCGTCGATGGCAATGGGCCCGATCTCGGATGCCTTGTCGTCAGCGGCCTCCGCCTGCGGCTCCAGCCGATTGCCCGGCTCGCCTTGATTAAGTTCCTCCAGCGGCTCGCGCGCACCGGCGTCCATCGATTCGACGACGTCGTCGGACTCCGCTTCGCCCGGGTCCTGTTGCGGGACCGCGGACCGGGTCGCCCCCGTCTGCTGCAGGACCGGCCCCTTGAAGACGAGCAGGCCGCCGCGGCGATCTCGTTCGAGCCGCACGAGGCCCTCGCGCTGACAGGCACGCAATAGATCGATCAGGCCGGGAAAGCCGTAGCGGCGCTCGTCGAAACCATTATCGGCTGCGCGCAACAGCTGCTTGACATTGCGCAGGTATATCGGCCACCGCGCGGTCGTCGCGGCCGTCAGAATTTGCCCGACAAGCCGGACACCATCAGCCTGGTCACCCGCCGGCGTGACGGGTGCCTCCGCGACGACAGGTGCCTCGACGGCCTCCGCCTCGGGAGAAGGCGGTCGAACGACGTCCCGCCTCGTCTCCGGCGCAGCCTGGGGCTTGGCCGGCGCGGCCGCCGACTGATCGCCTTCCTCGAAGTGCTCGTTCAATTCGACCATCACGCTCCGGCCAGTGTGCTTCAATTGCGCGAGTCCGGCCTGAGCCAGCTTTTCGACGAAATCGTGGAACGAGGACGCACCGTAGTTGCGTTCGGAGAAGGTCGAGTCGAGCTGGAGCAGGGTGCTCTTCAGGAGCCCCGTTTGTGGCGACACTTCGCGGTCGGACAGGATCTTCAGCGCGCGGCGCACGATCGGGAACGCCTGCGCGATCGGGCTGGAGGCTGCGGGCGCCACCGGGCGACCACCCTTGAACGCGGAGCGACGGCCACCCGTGAGGTTCTCGTACGCGATGAACTCGTGGCAGTTGCGCTGCAGGATAATGCTCGTGAAAGCGCGGCCGCCCACGACGAAGACCTTCTTGTCGTACTGCTTCAGCTTCTCGACCAGCGAGAGGAAGTCGCTGTCGCCGCCGACGATCACGTACGCGTTGATGTGCGGGTGCGTGAACGCCATTTCGAGAGCGTCGAGGGCGAGGTTGATGTCCGCCCCGTTCTTGTCCCCGCCGGGCGTCAGATTGCGCTGCACCAGCCGGATGGCGTGCTGCGTGAGATGGCGGCTGTACTCGCCCGCGCGCGTCCAGTCGGCATAGGCGATCTTGGTGACCACCTCACCCCGCTCCTTCAAGGCGTCGAGGATAGCGCCGATGTCGAAATTCTCTCCGAGCGTCGATTTGACGCCGATTTCGATGTTGTCGAAGTCGATGAAGACGGCGATGTTGAGACGGTCCTGATGGGGCAAATGAAATCCTTTCAACTACTATTTTCTATACTATGCCGAGAGGGGCGCCGGCGCTAGGGGGGGGCGAGACGATCACCCGCGTGAATTGGCCACGCTGCATGATCTCGCGTTTGCATAAGAAATTCAAACCAGCTTTTTGTTCTGCCCGAGGCGTTCACGCCCCGGCGCCGCGGATCGAGGCGTCCTCCAGGCAGCCGGCGGCGGCTTGGTCCGGGTCGAGGGAATTGTCCCACAGCGCGCCGACGAAGCGCGTGCCGGTCGCGCCGTCCGAGCGGGCCGAGCACAGCCACACCAGAAGCGGGTTCATGATATCGGCGGGGAGCAGCGTGCGCCCGGGTTCCGGCGGGCGGTTGACGTCGCCGTTGTCGCAGGCGCCGCCGGGTAGCAGCGCATTGACCGTGACGCCTTTGCCTTCGAGGTCGCGCGCCCAAATATAGGTGGACGAATCGATGGCCGCCTTGGTGACGCCGTAGGGGCTCTGGCCCACCGAGTAGAAATTGCGCAGCGAGGTGGTGAGGTTGATGATCTTGCCGTAACCCATCTCGAGGAAGTAGGGCGTGACGGTGCGCGACATGAAAAAGGTTCCGGCGACGTTGACTTCCACCGTCTCGCGGTACAGAACCGGATCGACGGCCCAAAACGGGAGATGCCCGGCGGCCTCCGGCTTACCGGAGTCGCGGCGCAGGCGGCGGGCGTTGTTGACCAGCACATGGAGCACTCCGAAGGCGTCGACGGCGACCTTCAGACAGTTTGCGCAGGATTCCAAATCGGTGATGTCGGTCTCGACGGCGAGCGCCCGGCCCGGCCCGGCGATGGCGGCGATCTCCTCCGCCACCGCGTTGAGACCGTCCATGACCGGCGAGGCCAGTACCAGGCGCGCGCCCTTTTTTGCGAGGCCGAGGCTCATCGCGCGGCCAAGGCCGCGGTCGGCGCCGGTCATGATGACGACGCGGCCCTCAAGATCGATATCGGGCAGGTCCATTTCCGCCATTGTTTTCCCCCTATAGAATTTCTTGATACGACTATACGAAGCTGCCAGCCCGTGCAAAAGCCAGCCCGATTATTTCTCCCGATCTCTATGGTTTTCATTGAAGGCGCAACGTAAGCTCATGCAACGGCTCGCGGTTAGATGAATGCGGAGGAATCATGCTGGTGCTTTATCATGGCACGACTTCGGTGTGCGCCCAGAAGGTGCGGCTCACTCTCGCGGAAAAGGGGCTCGAGTGGCACAGCCACCTGCTCGAGTTGAACGGCGATCATCTCACCCCGGAGTATTTGAAGATCAATCCCAACGGCGTGGTGCCGACGCTGGTGCACGACGGCACGATCATCGTCGAGTCCACCGTGATCATCCACTATCTCGACGATATCTTTCCCGATCCGCCGCTGATGCCGCGCGCGCCGCTCGACCGGACGCGCGCCCATCTTTTCAAAAAGCTCATGGACGAATACATCCATCCGGCGTGCATCGTCTATACGTTTGCAACGGCCAACCGCGGCCGCTTCGCCGGCTTGTCTCCTGAACAACGCGCCGAGCAGTATGCCAAGATGCCGCTGCAGCGCCAGGCCGAGTACAAGCGCGCCGGCGTCGAGGAAGGCATTGGATCGCCGGCAGGGAAGGAAGCGACCAAGAGCTTCATGAAGCTGCTCAAGTGGATCGAAGAGTCGACGGAAAAATCCGCCTGGCTCGCCGGCCCGGACTATTCGCTGGCCGACATCGCCGCCATTCCCTACATGATGCGTCTGGAGATGTTGCGGCTCGCGCGCCTGTGGGATCACAAGCCGGGCGTCGCAGCGTGGTGGGAGCGCGCCAAAGCGCGCCGCTCCTTCGATAAGGCGTTTCTCCAATGGTTGCGCCCGCAGGATTGGCAGCGCTACGAAAAGATGCCCGATCCGTGGCCGGATGTGAGCAAGAACCTGGCGGCAGTCTGATCGAGGAACTCGATGTAGTTTAGCCGGGCGAGCTCTCACTCTGAAGTGCGATGATGGCGAAACCCAAGTCCGCGCCGATCACGACTTCCATGGCGAATTCACTGCATGGGTTGCGCCAGATGCCCGAAGCCGTTTGTCCCGGCGCCATGGCGTGTTTGAGATGATCGACCGGCAGGTCCATGGGTGACCTTCCTGAGTTGTAGAGCCTAGCGTTCGCCCGGATAGTCCGGCAGGCGCTTCAACGCGTCGACGAAGGACTCTTTCATGCCGCGCTCGGAACGCTTGATGTAGTTGCCGGTGAAAGGCAGGGTATCGTCGCGCTCAACCTTGGCGACGAGGAAGCGAAATTCCTGCGCTGCCAGCGCCGCGCGCAAGGCCTTTTCATACTCCTCCATGGTGCGCAGCGTCGCGGTGTGCGCGATGCCGGCGCCTTCGGCCATCTTGGCGAGATCCGTGCGTCGTGCCGTTGCCGTTTCGCCCATGTTGCTGTAGACGCCGTTGTCGAACACCACGGCGGTTAAATTTGCCGGGCGAACGTCGGCTGCGGTGATGAGGCTGCTCGTCTCTATGATGAGACTGCCATCGCCGTCGATCGCGACCACGCGGCGTTTGGGAAACGCGAGCGCGACACCGACGGCAAAAGGCAGGCACAGGCCCATGTTGAGGCCGTAGAAACTCGGCCGCTCGCCGCGCAACGCCGACCACATGCGCGCGTTGGTGGTCAAATTGGTGATCGTGAGGGTCTCGCCGTCGATGAGATCGGAGAGCAGTTTCATGCAGGCAGAGTGTTTCACCAGAGCACCTCGCCGGTCAGGAGCAGCGCCGCGGGCATGTCCGAGGTGCGGCACATGAAGTGCGCATCGCGGATCGTTCGTTTGAGCGTGCGCCGCTCGCCGGCGATCTGATACGGAATGCGCAGCGCCTGCAGGAAAGGCTCGCCCACTTGGCGGAACACCTGGAGCTTCGAGCCCGAGATGCCCGAGCGATCGCCGAAGTCGCCGCGGTACGAGGCCAGGATGAACACCGGAATACCGTACTGCGGCCCCATGTGCATCAACGCCAGTCCGCCTTTCAACAAGCCCGCAATCCCGGTGACGAACACCGCGCGACGCCCGGCGATCGCCGCGCCGGCAGTGAGCGCCACACCGCCATCCTCGGAGGCGACCGTCACGCATTGAAAGTAGGGATCGGCTTGCACCGCTTGCGTGAGCGAGGCCGTGGGTTCCTCCGGAAGCGTGACGAAGAGATCGATCTTCTCCTCCTTCAGCGCTTCGATGATCAATCGTGCGGGTTCGGCATCCATCGATTCTCCTTCCAAGGCGAAAAGAAGCGCCACCGCTGCATCGGGCAGCGGCCGCGCCCGTCAGCACAGACATAACGCAGGACCGGAAGAGCTGTCAATTTGCCTTTGTGCTTGACGAGAAACCCACCGTCGTCTCTGTGGGGGAATGTGTCAGGCCTGACGCCAAATCAACACCCGGGGAGGAATCAAGGGACGGTCAAACTTGTGGATTTGATCGGTCCTGCATTGGATTCATTGAAGATACTGCTTGAACCATTCGAGGACCGGTTTCATGGCTTCATTTGTCCTCTTCCCATACACGTCGAAGTGTACGCCGTCTTTTAGAGTGAAGAGCTTCTTCGGTTCCCCAGCCTTGCGATACAAGATATTGGCGTCATCCGCCTCGAGCTCGTCCTTCTCAGCTTGAACGAAGAGAATGGGTGTTGGAGACACCTTGTCGATAATCTCTTCCGGCTTGTAGCCCAGCCACCCATCAACGGTGGCGAGAGTTGTGTCGTTGCCTTTATCGTCTTCCACTTGTTCGGCCTCCTTCAAGGAAGAGGTCAGATCGGGAGGCATGATCAGTACCGAATCGGTTCCCGATTTCAAAAAGCCACGGAACTCCTTGGACTTGCCGGTCACGGCCCGGTTGATCCTGTCCTCCTGGACTTTTTGCATGAGAGTTTGCCACTGCTCCTCGGTGCGAAATTTTCGCATTCTGCGCACGCCATCGCCGACCAGGACCATCGAGGCAACCGCCTTTACGCGCCGGTCTCGAGCCGCTATGTACGCCACTTCTCCGCCTCCCAGACTCACACCGAGTATGGCTATTTTATCAGGGTCAACTTCTGGTCTTGACTGCAGGAAGGATATGGCGTTGCTGGCGTCATAGATCTGCAGGTATGGAATGACCTCGCCGCGGACGCCTTCGCTCTGTCCGAATCCTCTGAAATCCATGGTCAGGGATACAAAGCCGCCTTTGTTCAACTCATCAGCGAACCCAGGAAAGAAAGCATCCGCCGTGCTCATGAAACCTGGCACAAGCACGACACCAGGAAAGCGTTTTCCTTGGGAATTGTCAGGCGTATTAAGGATTCCGGACAGTTTTAGCCCGTCGCTATAGTAGCTGATTCTCTCTCTCATTACTCAAAGCTCCGTTTCAAAGGTTTTCGATTCGTTTATTAAATGCAGACTATAACTTGCCCCGCGCTTCAACGAACCTGTGAGCATCGTCGATGACAGGTTCCGTCACCGGGACATAAGGAACAATAAGTCGATCCACGCCGGCTTCCACGAAGGGCTGCAGCCGGTTCTTGATTTCCTGTACCGATGTCGCCGGAGTCACGGGAAACATTTCCATGTACTCGTCGATCATCTTCGCGCTGGCAGCCTTGAATCCGCCGGCCTATGAATAGGATTTTTGACCGACCTTTTCAATGGCCGGTGCTATATCGCAACACCGGCGGAATTGTGAATCCCTTTTCGTTCTGATGAAAAAGCCCAAGTCTTCTATCGGGCGGCTCGGCCGGAGAGCGGGCGTTAAGGGCGCAAAGGCTCTTTATTGCACCGCTTGCGTGAGTAAGACCGTGGGTTCCTCCCGAAGCGTGACGTAGAGATCGATCTTCTCCTCCTTCAGCGCTTCAATGATCAATCGTGCGGGTTCGGCATCCATCGATTCTCCTTAGCATCACGAAAAGAAGGCGCGGGCTGCATCGGGCAGCGGCCGCGCCACTCAGCGCAGACATAGCGCAGGACCGAAAGAGAAGTCAATTTGCTTTTCTGCTTGAAGAGAAACCCACCGTCGTCTTCGTGGGTGATGGTGCCATATCGGTGATGGTGTCATGCCTGAGTATTGAGTTATTTGACAGTCAGGCTCACCGAGAAGAAACTCCCGCAACGGTTAGCTGAATAGTCAATATTCAGGCCTGACACCGAACTTCATACACTTTTCTCGCTCCACGCAATTTGACTATCAACAGGTCTGGACATTTCAATGTCTATCGACGAAGATTTACGAAGTCATAACTAGCGATGGTGCCAGCGACTAAACCGGTAGCAACATAAATTGAGATATGGCCGCTAAAACTCGACAGATCATCAAAAGATTGGCAAAGGGACCATGCGTTTTCTGCCGGCGTGGAAATGTGCCCTTTACAAAGGAAGACCTGCCACCAGAAACGGTTGTCGGGGAGAAGGCTATGATTTTAGTCGATTGGGTATGTGGTGAATGTAACAATAAGTTCTCTGTAGAAGACGATTATTTCGCCAAACATTATCACGGTGCTGTCGGCCGTGTCGTCTATGGTGTTACCGTAAAGAACCGAAAAGGTGCACAAGTCGATCGTAAAGATTTTTGGGGAAAGTTTCAGCTCGATCTCAACACTGTTCAATTCCAAATAAAGACGAAAAAAGAGAGAGACGATCTCTTAAGGGACCTTGATCTTGTAGAAAAGCGACAACCAACGAGGATCGAAATTGAAAATCGTGTTGTCAACACGCGGCGAATAGGAAAATGCCTCGCAAAGATGGCTCTTGAAGCATTGGCCTGCTATGCGCCCGAGACGGCGCTTGCAGCACGATTTGATCCAATTCGTCGATATGCGTGCGGCCGAGGACCGCTAAAATTCTTGCCCTTCGCATTAGGAAATCCCAAAGGTGAAATTGGTGTTCGTCTTGTGGACGTTAAATTCGATGGCAGTGATAAAAGGGTCCCAGTGAGCCTCATCTTTCTTCCAGCCGCCTCCTATGCGGTCCAACTCAGTGATTATGATGACCTTCATCCTTTGTGGCACGTCGCAAAATTCTTTAAGATGATTTTTGATGAAGATGGTAAACGGACTCAACGTTCTATTACGACTGTAGATTTTGAATTTCCCGACTCCCTAAATTCTTAGATTTCGGTCTTTCAGTGTTTATCTGGCCTAAAGTGGTTCGGCGCTCAGTGCAGTGACTAGGAGATTTTTAATGCCGGGATTTCCTAATTATGTGTCTGATGAGCTTTTCCATCTAGTCGGTTTTAAACACCCAGACAAACATGATGCCAATTACAAGATCCTGAAGGACATTTTTGCGAGCGGGTGGATTTCGTATTGGCCCCACGCAAAAGACTGGGGCGAGCACCGCATTGAGATCAACTGGGACGCTGACATGGCGAAAGGAGAATTTTTAGTCCCTACAATCACCTGTTTCGCCGATATTCCATATGAATGTCTAGGGCTGCATGGCCAAAAGTACGGTCAATTCGGAATTTCCTTTCATCGCTCATATCTGGTGTATTATCATACTCGCCCCGTCATGTATGTGCCCTACCTTCCAACTGGCTCACCGTCCATTTCTGGTCGCGATTTGATAAAGCATCTGCAAAATACTTTTAAGGGCTTTGAGAAACTAGTTGTTGATCCGCTCGGTGATCCGCCGGCTATTTATATAGGAAGCGAGCCGAGCACAGCCGAACAAGCAATCTATGCAACGTCCAGTATATATCTACAGCAGCTCTTGGCATACGTGAAACCATTTGACGCCACACTCGCAGTCGATAATCGTGAAAACTACTACATGGAGCGTGAATGGCGAAAGTTTGGAAACCTAAAACTAGACCGCCTACGTCGGGTGGTAGTGCATCCAGATTTCGTTAAGCAGGCAAAGCAAGACTTGCCTGCGTTTAAGAGCTTAGTATCACCATTTCCGAGCAAAGAAGCCGTCATGGGAAATACTTAAAGATGCAGGAATTGATTGTCGGTTCCCGTGCCCAAACCGACGCGAATGGAACCGCCATAGCTTGACACGGAGTGGATAGGAAGTGTTTTTCAAGGAAACGGCCGGGGTCGATGCCGGGGTCAGGCAAACCTTATCGATCTTTTTAGTCGCCGTCCCCTCCTCAAGTTATCGCAAAGCGTTTCCACCGCACCACGCAACTCCGGTTTGCTCGCCAACTCTTCTGCCAGCTTTCCTAATCCTCTGCTCAACACCGCTGGTTCTTGCTGCAACTGTTTGGCTAGCGTTTGATTGGTAAACCCGCCCAATTCTCTGCCCACCCATGCCATCACCCGCCTCACCCGCACGATCTCTCTTGCACGGCCGCGATGCAACACCGCCGAAGCAGGCAAACCGAACTGTTTACAGACGCGGTCTTTTATCTCAGCCCAGCTGATTTCTACGATCTGCCTCTCTTCGTGCTCCGGCTCCCGCTCCTCTACTCTTTCCACGAACCCATCGTCACCCAAGTAGCGCTGATCTATAACCTTGTACAAATCATCGCGATGCCCATCCGTGATCCCGTCCAGCACAAAACGACGATACCCATCGATCGCCTGTGCCCGGCCCTTTCCCCATTGAGGCAATACCTCGTCTACCGCAATCCAGCTCTTGGCTTCGCCCTTCAAGTACGTTCCATGACTGCTCCAGGCGTATTTGCCGGGATCGTCCACAATCTTGCTTCGCACTGGATTGAGATGGAGATATCGGATTAACTCCAAAAGATAACTCTCTTTGTCACACAAAATCGCTTTGTAACGCCCCTGAAATAAATGCCCCGTTTTCTTATACCGCCGGTTCCAGTAACGCGTGTAGCGAAACAAAATATTTTGCATCACTTTCGAAAGCGGTGTCTGGCCTATCTCGATCAGATGGTGAACGTGATTGCCCATCAGGACATAGGCGTACAGCCGGTAGCCAAATCGCTTTTGGCCCTCTTTAAGAAAGCCCAAATAGCGCTCACGATCCTGATCCTCGCTGAAGATTGCCTGCCCCTGATTGCCGCGACTCATGACGTGATAGAGCGCTCCGGTGAAATGTATTCTGGGCTTTCTGGCCATAATAACGCGACCATAGTGTGCCAGCCGCGAAATAGCAATAAGGTTTGCCTGACCCCAGTGCTTGACCCGGTCAGGCTTTTACGTCTCGACTATCCTGTTGAGGGCGTGGTCCGCGGTCAAATCTTGACTTACCGGATTTAGAATTTACGTGTCGTCCATTTTGATTCGGCCACGAATTCGGCTCGGAACGAGGAGAGCGACAGCGCTGGATTCTCACCGCTCCCGTCGATCCACATATCAAAGACTATTTCTTTCTCCGGCGTCACCTCCATCAGCCGTGCCCGACAAAACCCCTTTCGATTATCGCTGGTGGGTACACCGTCGATCGTACAGATCCCGCCATACGTCATGAAAGTATTCCCCGTCCGTGGTAGCCGATAAGCGCCGCCCTGGTAGCAACTGTAAAGCCTTTCGCCGGCAGCCTCTCCGTAAGACCAAACCTGTCTCACCGTCATGGCCGTTTCATCGACGGCAAATTCGACGATCCGGCTGTAGCTATTCTCATCCGGCATCCTCGGCTCAAAGGGCGTGGCGCGGTGGTTGCCGTTGTCGAAGCAAAGGATGGTGCCGGCCGGCGTCACGGAGCAGTCATGCTGATGATATTGCCAGGCCAACGGCCCTTCCGGTTTGAGCAACCGATTCGACCATGGCGACCGCCAATTGCCGGGGTCGCCGAGAATCCATTTGATCTCACCGTTGTCACGGCTGAACTTGACGATACAGTCCTGATTACGCAGTGAAACCAGGATCGAATTATCCGCGGCGTGGTACGTCACGCCATTGGCATGACCCCAATCGTTGCTTTCCTTGATCCCTCGCGACTCCCAATAGCGCGAACAGCTTCCGTAACAGAGGCGGTAGGGATCGAGCAGATCCAGCAGGGCCCAGCGATTGACGGTTTCACCTTGCGGCGAGACCTCGACAATCACGTCGCCGACCACGCGGGCGGTGCGGCGCTTGGCGTCGGCGTCGCGATCATTCTCGGGCCAATCGGGGAACTCCCGCACCTCGGCGCTCATCAACAACAAATTGCCGTTGGGAAAAATATTGACCCGGTGATGCGAGAGCGGAAAGTCGATCTCGATACTCCCCGCCGCCGGGATTCTGTCCTGCCATTTCCCTCGCATATGCCATTGCCGAACGGTCTCGCCGGATCTTGTGACTTCCCGGATAATTCCAGCCGCGGTGAGTGAAAACAACAAATTGCCGTTGGGAAGGGCGCAGGTGTCCTGAGCGGGCGTGTCGAATTTTAAATTGAGGGGGAAATGGCCGCTTTGATCGACGCCGATAATCCAGCCATTGCCGCTGGTATCATCGCCACCGCCGGGACGAACGTTGAAGACCATCATGCCGGGCTCGCGCCGTTCGGCGATGCACTTTTCGATGCGAAGCGGCGCAAGATTTTCCTGGCTCATGATGCCCTCCGATTCCCCGAGTCCATAGTTGCGATAGTTGCGTAAGACATGAGCGCGTGAGCGCGCCGGCGTCGACCCAAATTCCTGCTTCGGCAAAAAGGAGCATGCGATTTTTTGATGGCGAGATCAACGATCTGAAGTCACTGGATGAGGCGCTGGAACTCGGCGTCGTCAAAGAGCGAGGCAAAGGACTTGTTGCGCTTTAACTGGCCCTTCTGCGCGGTGTTGGAGGCGATGGCGCGCTCGATCGCTTTCAGTGCCGCCGCCTTGTTGCCCTGGCGCAGGCTGATGTCGGCCATTGCCACCAGTGCCAGATCGTCCTCGGGCGAGGCCTTGAGTGCGCTCTCGGCGAGTGCCATGGCGCCTGTGAGATCGTTCTTCTCGATGAGCGGGCCGATCCGGCCAATCATCTCGAAGCCGCGCGTGACACCCAGGATGCGGCGCAGCTCGACGAGCGGCTGCTTGTGGTCGTCGACACGGATGTCGAGCAGCGTGTCGTCATAGTCGGCGCGAACCAGCGGCTTGACGATCTTGAGCATCGCGCCCTGCATGCCGCGGCGGTCGCCGCCGGCAGCCTGGCCGGCATCGAGGGCAGCCAACAAGCGCTCCGCCAGGGGACCCTTCGCGGCCTCGAAGGCCTTGCCCATCTCCTCGATCACATCGCCATTGGCCAGCGTGTTGCCCTGCACGCAGTAGGTCGGCGTGCACTTGTGGCCGGTCCATTCGGGGATCGTCTTGCTCGACCACGCGGCGCTGCGGCCCTGGATGTCGATGACGGCGACCTGGCGGTGGTTGGGCTCCTTGTCGGCGCGCAGCGCGAACTCGAGCGCCTGCTGCGGCGTCATCCCGCGCTCGATGCCGTCGATGATGAGTTTGCCGTACATCGGGTTGCAGGCCGACTGATGCGCGACAATAGCAACGCCGCCTTTGCCGGTGACAACACGGTTGCCGATCGACAGGGCCTTGGACTGCACACCGAGACCGAGCAGGCCCGTGTCCTTCTCCACGGCGATGATTGAGAATGTGCTGTCCGCGGGCGCGTACTGCCGGGTGGGCGTCTCTTCGGCAGTGGCAGCCGTCAGCGCCAATTTAGAAGCTGCAATTGCTGCCATCGTTGTCCCTCGCGTCGGGTGCCCCCTGCCCTATTTACAGTGAGAATAAAACCGCCTTTTTCTATGACCAAATTCATATCGCAGGCCTGGTAGAGCGGTCAATTTCTTTCTGCTTGATGAAAAGCCACGAATGGAAAGCGATGGTCATTTACGGCGGCGGGAAAACTGCATTTCTTCGAGGAGAAAAAGCAAATTTTGCGGCACGAACTGTACGACGCATTACTTCGATGCTGCCGCAAATTGGATTGACGGAGAATTCAGTTCAATTTTACGGCTGACGACTCACGCTGCGCCACGCCGGACTAGTGATGTCAACCGCGAAAGCGGAACTGAAAGCGCTATCCGGCGTTGGCTCCAGCGCAATGTTCGTCTGTTCCGCGGGAACTGGAAATAGAGGTAGCATCGACCTTAAGAAGCGGGATCGAACCCGAACACTCGTAGCTCTTGGTGGCAGCGGCAGGCCTTCGCGATGCGCGCGGCCCACGCGATAGCCTCTTCGCGAGAGGGTAGTTCGAGCACCGTGAAGCCGCCATTGAGCGGAGGCGCCCACGAGTATCCGCCTGCGGAGAACGTGCCATCGGACGAGACGAGCACCGGCGGGACCGCTTCGTCGATACCGCCGCCGAAGACATATACGCCGGCGGCTTTTGCTTCGGCGATTACCGCGCGTGCGTCGCGACCAACCGCCTCCCATTCGCCATCGGGTACGACCATCGCTGCGCTTGGAAATGAGATTAGGTATTTCGCCATAGAACTCTTTCTTTAGGAATTAGAAGACAGTCGTGCGCGAAGTTATTTGCCGAACTATGAAGTGGAGCCGCCGTATGTTAGCAACAATTGTTGGTCAGCTTATCTCGGCGACCGCTCGGACAATAAAAGCTCAAATTGCGCGCAATATCCATAGAGTGACACAGATCGAGGTGCTAACGTGACGCTAGAAGCCCACGGAGGCGTACATGTCCTTCCTTACTGGCGAACAGAAAGACCTTGCGAACGAGATCGCCGCCCTACTGACCGCGCGCGGCGAGACGGTTTGCGTGGCGGAGTCCACCACCGGAGGCCTCGTGTCCGCGGCGCTGCTGTGGGTGGCCGGCGCGTCCAAGTACTACGCCGGTGGCAGCGTGCTCTACACGCTTGGCTCGCGCACGGCGCTGGCGGGTGTGCCGACATCGATGTTTGAGAACTACCGCGGCACCACGCCGGAGATGATCGCCGCCATCGCCGACGCCATGCGCCAGCGCCTGGGCGCCACCTGGTGCATCGCCGAATCCGGCCTCGCCGGTCCCACGCGAGGCCGATCCGGCCTGCCACCCGGCCGCACGACGATCTGCGTCTGCGGCCCTGTAACGCGGGTCAACGTGCAGCAGACCGGCCTGCCGGACCGAGAGCCCAACATGATCGCCTTTACGACGCTGACGCTACGCTATCTGCGGGACGCGATTAAAGAGGCGGAGCATTAGGAGTTCGCCCCGCAGAAGCTACGGTGTTGGGCAGCCAAATTTGGCGAAATCCGAAATCAGTGTCGCTAAGAAAAATTTACCGTCGGCAGATCCACATCGGCACTTCCTGGTTCCTTTGGCGTTTCCACTCATAGAAGCCATCTACCGGAATTAGACAACACTGCGTTGCTTCTTACCTGGTCGATAAAACGCTAAGCTTCCGACCGCGATCGATTCGGACCAACGCGCTGGCGAGCGTCGATGGGGCTGCGCGGCTTGAATGTTTGCATCGGTTGTTTCAACCGATCGCGACAATTGCAATATTAGACCGAACCAAGATGAACCCGCGAATCTCGCTCAGCGACCTCGTCGTCAGATTGGAATCGGCCGAGCACACGATCGCCTATTTCAATACGCCGCTGCCGGAACCCCTGCTCGACGGATTGCGTCTTCTGGCCGGGCGGCGCGGCCGCGGCAGCGTCGATCTGGTCGTCGAACAGATTGACGATGTCGCCTATCTCAAAAAATTGAATTTTGCCGGTGCATCAGTGTACAACGGCGGCGGTTTGCCGCGGGAGACCTTGGTCATAGTCGATCGAAATCAAGGCTATTGGTTAGGCACCGACACAGATGCCACCGGGGGCGCTCTGGCGGCGGCCGATAACGCGCCGGACCTCTATATCAAATTGCTCTGGCGCCGATTCGGCCTGGCGGTCTCTTATGAGGGCGAACTGAAGGAAGTTTATCCTGACACTGGGTTGTTTTGCGTCGGGTTGGAAGAAGAACGAGAGCTGTGGTGTCGTGTCAGCCAATCACGAAGCATTGGCTTACCGGCGGCGGGCGCCAGAGTTCGACTGTTCGGCTGGATCAAGTGGAACAGCCAGATCATGGAAGTCTTGGAGTTCGCTCAACTTGACCCCAAGACATGACCTTTACGGGCTGTTACTTCTGGATTTATTGGGAGCGACGCCTATTGGAGGCCAAGCCAAGCACGTACCGACGCCTCGACGGACTTCAGATCTTCAGCTCGAAGCGCACCGACACGCCGAATCAATCTGGCTTCAGGGATGGTCACGAGATTCTGGGCATCGAATACGCCTGCTTTTAGAAACATCGCTCGCACGGCTACCTCAAATCGGCCACCCCGAGGACTCGTGGTATGAGCAACTGCTGTAATGAGGGAACGCTCCTGGTCGGAAAAAGGAACACTGAGGACCAAACAAGGACGGATTTTAGCCGCCAAACCCAAATCGACGATCCAGACTTCGCCGCGATTAGCTTTGGCCATCCGCGGTTTCGCGCTTGTCTAGCTCAAGAAATATATCTTCGGCTTGTACCACCAGGTCCTCGTCTGTGAGAGGCGGTGAATCCAGGTGCAAGGCGCGTTGGAGTATGGCACGCACCACGTCCCGCTTTTCGGTGTCCGGGAGCTTATCGAACGATTTCAAGATGGCCTTTGCAGAATTTGTCATGTCTGGCCTCACGCCCGATAATGATAATGCCACATCGAAGACGAAAAGACATGCCCCCGCTACAGTCCGGCCCATCACTTCTGGATCGGGCGGAACTTCGGCAGGCTGATCTCGGGCGTGACGTCGTCCCAGGCGACTTCGACGCGCATGCCGATATCGACTTCTTTCGGTTGATGGAATCAGGCCTACGTATTACTAAGAGCAGAACATAGGTTCCCGCTACAGTCCGTAGACACGACGCAGGTTGTCACAGAAAATCTTTTCGATCACCGCCGACGATAAGCTTTTCTTGCGCCTCATCACACCCACCATGCCGTCTTCTTTGGATTGATCTTGGTGGCCGTATACATCCGGTGACGCCTAATTTCGCCGGACTCGCTGGATATCAAAACACGGTGGATGCGGCCCAGGATCGAAAGTTACGACAAAGTTGTCAAAGAACCCGACCTGCCCCAAGAGGTTCTCGCTCAAGTCCCAGCAGAATCCGGCTTTGATGTCGACGATTTCCGAAGCGACAACGAGTTTCACGTTATGGAAATAAACTTTGGCACGGGGTCCAGCGATGACTCCACCCAAATCGCCTTCCGATCCACTATCGATTTTGATGCCGATAGAGGCGCCGATCATTGCGTTGAAAAGGCAATAGTCGGAGCCTGTGTCCACTACGGCTTCGAAACGTTTGCTAGTCGCGTGATTGCCAGAAATGATTTGAACCGGAAGCACTGGCCGCCAGACTCTCGTCTGTTCCGGCACCCCTCGATTGCGAAAAGGAAACGATCGATAGGCTATTCGCAAGGCGAAAATACCCTGGGTTCCCAAGTGTCAGGGATTTGAATCAGCAGCGGGTCGTTTTCACCATGTTTCCGCGCGTCTTCAACCGCCTGCTGGTATGTATCGCCACGGCCGACGAGCTTGGATTCGTCGCTGGAAAAGGCAACCCAGCTCTTCGGCTTGGATTCGCTCAAAATGCGAACGCGTTCATCGTCGGTCATCATAACGGGGTTAGTATATTGCGCGGCGACGTCTTTTCAAGCTGCTGCGCTCAAGTGCCGTAGGCAATCAAAGTCAAACGGTTCACTTAAAGACGAAAAGACAAACCCCCGCTTCAGTCCGCTTGCGAGTTATCACTTCTGAATCGGCCGGAACTTCGGCAGGCTGATCTCGGGCGTGACGTCGTCCCAGGCGACTTCAACCCGCATGCCGATCTCGACTTCTTTCGGATCGATCCCGACCACATTGCTGTGCATGCGCACGCCCTCGTCCAGCTCGACGATGGCGAGCACGTAGGGCACGTCTTCAGCGAACGCCGGGTGGGCCGGCTGGTAAGAGATCGAGGAAGCGTAGACCCAACCCTTCCCGCTCGACTCGACCCACTCCAGCGTCCCGACACCGAAACACTCGGGCCCAGGGCAGATGTCGCGCGGGTAGAAAACCCGGGTTCCACATGCGCTGCAGCGTTGGTAGGTAAGGCGATGTTCCTTCGCAGCATCCCAGAATGGCCGGCTGACGTGGGATGGGGTAGGAAGAGGCTTTTTGTATTCGCTCGTAGTGGCCATCTCGTGACTCCTTCGCTTGGGTTTTTCTATAATGCCGCGTCGCTCGCTAGCAGCAGCGCCGACTGCTGGGAGAAGGTGCCGCCGGAGCCTGTCACATAGATCAAATCGGTCGGACCCGGCACCTGGTGCTCGCCGCCGTCGCGACGGATCTGGCGCACCGCCTCGGTGACCTGGGCACAGCCACCCGCGGTCGACGCCTGGCCATAGGAGAGCTGACCGCCATGCGTGTTCAGCGGCTTATCGCCTTTGAAGGTCAAATCGTGATCCTGCACCCAGTCGCCGGCGGTGCCTTTCGGACAGAAGCCAGACTCTTCCAGCTCACACATCACGGTGATGGTGAATGAGTCGTAAATCTCCATGACCTGGACATCGGACGGACCGTAGCCCGCCATGGCAAACGCTTTGCGCGCGGCCCGACCCACCGGGGAGATGGTGATCTCCCCGACGTGCGTCAAGTTGCCGCGCGATACGCCGTTGGCGCCGCCGAGCACGTAGGCCGGCTTATGGCGCATGCCGCGCGCGATGTCCGCCCGGGCCACGACGAACGCGCACGCCCCGGCGCAGGGCATGACGCATTCCAATAAATGAAGTGGATCGGCCACGATGCGCGACTTGACCACGTCGTCGACCGTAATCGGCACGTCGTGCCAGATAGCCATCGGATTGTGGTTGGCGTTGTAGCGCAGGTCCACGCTGATCTTGGCGCGCTTCTCCACGGTAGCGCCGTACAGCTTCTCGTAGCGCTTGGCGATCATGGCGTACCAGCCGTTCGCCCCCACGGTCGGGCCGAAGGGTGCGGCGAACTCAGAGGTCGCCGTTTCGGTGTGACCCGGCCCAGCTGGGCGTCGGGGACGCGAGCCGTCGATCGCGGCACTCATGCCGCAGAGCACATAGTCACACAAGCCCGCGTTGATGTAAGCCGCCGCCTGCAGTGCCATCGTGACTCCGGCCGCGCCTTGCGCATCACAGCCGGTGGCGAAGGTTGGGTAGATGCCCATGTATTCGGCCATCTTCGTGTTGTAGCCGCTCCCGGTCGGGGTCATGCCCTCTTCCAGGATCATCCCGTCAATGTCCGCCTTGGTCAGCCCAGCATCTTGAATCGCAAGATACGCCGCCTCAGCCAGCAAGCTCATCGCATCGCGGCCCGGCCGCGTGCGCTCCGGCTTCAGCTCGCCAATCCCGACGATAGCGGCCGCGCCGCGCATGTTGTCCCTCATACCCGCTCCCTCAGATCATGAGAAAATCGCTTGCCGGCTCTTTGCACCAGCGCGGGCATTCTGCTTTGCCTGTCCGCGGTCGTCAAGAGCAAGAAGGGTCGCTTAAAGCACAGATTTTTAGGGTTAGATCTTGTTTCTTGACATTCTGAACAATTTTCCCACGGTTTGCCCGGGCCTCCCTCTAACGACGTTGCAACCATTGCAAGGGCCGCATTTTAACTTGAAACTTTCGGCTATTTCGGCCATCGCGAGATCCTGGGGCAAGGTTTCCCGAGCCGGACCACCGTCGGGTGCCAGCCAACGCCAGCCATCAGCCTTGCTCGCTCTGAACGCCGGCAAGTGCCGGAATTGAATCACTGCAGTTGACCGAAGAAACATTCGGATCTTTACGAACTTCTCCGAAGGTTGGCACCCCCGCCGGTTGAACACTTTATCTCCGCTCAGAAAAAGGAAGGCGGTTTGAATTTCCTAAATTGATAACATAAATATTTATTTTATTTGAATATATGGGATAGATGCCATGACTGAGACCTCCACCAAAGAAACCCACGGCTTCCAGGCCGAAGTCAAACAACTGCTCAAGCTGATGATTCACTCCTTGTACAGCAACAAGGAGATTTTTTTGCGCGAGCTGATTTCCAATGCGTCGGACGCAGCCGACAAGCTGCGCTTCGAGGCGTTGACCGACAAGGCGCTGATGGAAAGCGATGCCGAGTTAAAAATCCGCGTGGCATTCGATCCCAAGGCGCGCACCATCACGGTGAGCGATAACGGCATCGGCATGTCGCGCGATGAAGTCATCGCCAACATTGGCACCATTGCCAAATCGGGCACGCGCGAGTTTCTGAATACTCTAACCGGCGATCAGGCGAAAGACGCCAATCTCATCGGCCAGTTCGGCGTGGGCTTTTATTCCTCGTTTGTGGTGGCCGACAAGGTTACGGTGGTGACGCGCCGCGCGGGACTCACCAAGGAACACGGCGTGCGCTGGGAGTCCGATGGCGGTGGCGATTACACGCTGGAGGTCGTCGATCAGGAAACCCGCGGCACGGCAGTCACCCTGCACCTGCGCGACGGCGAAGACGATCTGGCCAACGCCAACCGGCTGCGCACTATCATTCGCAAATATTCCGATCACATTAGCGTGCCGATCGTGATGAAAGAGGAGGAATGGGACAAGGACAACTCGGTATATCGTACGACCGGCAAGGACCAGACCGTCAATCAGGCCGGCGCGCTATGGGCCCGCAGCAAGAGCGAAATTACCGAAGAGCAATACCACGAGTTCTACAAGCACGTGGCGCACGATTTCGAAGCGCCGCTGGCGTATTCGCACAACAAGATCGAAGGGCTCAAGGAATACACGCAGTTGCTCTATATCCCCGCGCGGGCGCCGTTTGATCTATGGGAGCGCGAGCACCGCCGCGGTGTCAAGTTGTATGTGCGCCGGGTGTTTATCATGGACGACGCCGAGCAATTGCTGCCGGTGTATCTCAGGTTTGTGCGCGGCGTGATCGATTCGGCGGATTTGCCGCTGAATGTGTCGCGTGAAATCCTCCAGGAATCGAAGGACATCGAGGCGATGCGCGCGGGCAACGTCAAGCGCGTGCTGTCGATGATCGAAGATTTGGCCGAGAACGACAAGGAAAAATTCGCCACGTTCTGGAAGGAATTCGGCCGGGTCATCAAGGAAGGCGTGGTCGAAGATTACGCCAACCGCGAGCGCATTGCGAAGATCCTGCGTTTCGCCTCGACCCACACCGATACCGACACCCAGGACGTTTCGCTGGCGGATTACATTGCCCGCATGAAGCCGGAGCAGGAAAAAATCTACTTTGTCACCGCCGAAACGTTCGCGGCCGCGAAGAACAGCCCGCATCTGGAAGTGTTTCGCAAAAAAGGTGTTGAGGTGCTGCTGATGGCCGATCGCGTCGACGAATGGGTGATGCAGCATTTCACCGAGTTCGAGGGCAAGCCGTTGCAGTCGGTTGCGAAAGGCCGCCTCGAACTGGGCAAGCTCGAGGACGAAGAAGAGAAAAAGGCGCAGGAAAAAGAAGAGGGAGAATCCAAACCGCTGCTGGAGCGCATCAGGAAATCACTCGGCGATACCGTCAAGGATGTGCGCGTCACGCTGCGCTTGACCGATTCACCGGCGTGTCTGGTAGCCGACGATGACGACATCGGCGCCAACTTACAGCGCATGCTCAAGGCCGCGGGTCAGAATGTGCCTGCCTCCAAGCCCATTCTCGAAATCAACCCGCATCACCCGCTGGTGCTGCGCCTCAAAGATGAGGCCGACGAAACGCACTTTAGCGATCTTGCGAAGGTGTTGTTCGATCAGTCGCTGCTGGCCGAAGGCGGCCAACTCGAAGACCCGGCGGGTTTTGTGAAGCGCCTGAATCAACTGATGTTAGCGTTGGGGCAGCCTGCCGTGTAGCGTCGCCCGTTTCCCGCTGGGGTGTGCACGGCGTATCGCGCAAAACGGTGACCGCTGCTATCAATTGCGCTTCCTCCACACAGCAAGATTATATGGGACGTTGTTGACTCAGTGGACTGGCGCAAGCCAACCGGCGAAGATTTATCGTCGCTCGAATGACAGGTGGTTGGCTTTGTCCAGCTAGTCAACAACGTCCCAATAGTTCCCGGTCAAGATTTCGAAGAACGACCCCAGTAGATCTCCTTACCGGCGCGTGATGCCCATCAGTCCGCGCTCTTGCTCCCAACCAAAAGTTCTCGATGCGCCGTTTTACAAAACCCGCTCTTCCGGGGTATTGAGAACTGGCTTTACGAGAAACCCATGGCTCAAAACAAATCAGCCGACAGCGCGACCGAAGCCCCGGGCGCGGTCATTCGCGCGATGATCGAAGGCTTGCGCGTCGCACGGATTCTTTATGTCGCGGCGCGGTTGGGATTAGCCGATTATTTGAAAGACGGGCCGCGGGGATGCGAGGATCTGGCCCGTGCGACGGACAGCCACGAGCCGACGCTGCGACAAATTTTGCGCGCGCTGGCAAGCGTCGGCATCTTGGCGCAGGACGACCAACAGCGATTTTCGCTGACGCCAATCGGCGAGCTGCTGCGCAGCGACACGGCCGATTCATTGCGCGACCTGGTTCTGAACGCCCTCGCGGAGGAACGCTACCGGGCTTGGGGCGGCGTCATGCACACCGTCAAAACCGGCGAGACCGCTTTCGATCATGTTTTCGGCGTCGGTGTGTGGCAATACCGGGCCGCGCATGCCGAGTTTGGCGCGCTCTTCGACAAGTCGATCGCCACGTTCACGGCGCATGTTCAGGCGGCGCTCGAGGCTTATCCGTTCGGCAATTTCAAAACCATCGTCGATGTGGCAGGCGGCAACGGCAGATTGATGACGGCGATCTTGCAAGCCTGTTCGTCGGTACGCGGCGTGATCGTCGATCTGCCGCGCGTGGCCGAGCAAACCAGGCGGCGCATCGACGCGGCCGGCCTGACCGACCGTTGTGAAGTGATCGGCGGCGACGCCTTTCAAGATCTGCCGGCGGGCGCCGATGGCTACATTCTATCGACCGTGATTCACGATTGGGACGACGAACACTCGATCGTATTGCTGCAATCTTGCCGCCGCGCGATGACGCCAAACTCTCGGCTGGTGCTGATCGAAAGAATTTTGCCGGAGCGCTTGGACAACTCATTGTTATCGCGCGCCGTAGTGATGTCGGACCTGAACATGATGGTCATGACCGGCGGGCATGAGCGCACCGTGACTGAATATGAGGCACTGTTTCAGGCCGCAGGTTTTGTCCTAACCAAGGTAACGCCAACCGACTCGATCATGTCGGTGATCGAAGCTAAACCGCTGTCTTAGCGGCAACGATTGGATGCCAGCTCAACATTGGCACCACTCGTCAAGCAACCGATCACTCAAGAAAACATTCACGCGAGCCATAGGACCTCTTAGGGCATAATTAGGTCGCACAAAAAGTAAGTTGTCAACATGAAATTCCCGGCAAGCATCCAGGAGGTCGCCGTCGTTCGAACCTTTTGGCGGACACTCAGAACCCGACGCCGCGGCATGCATCTCTCCTTGACTGATCGAGGAGTCGCATTATCATTATGCTCGGGTGATCACCCCGGAAATCGTCGCATTCGAATGTCTTGCAACACCATCGCCGCGCGTGCATTGTAGCGACAGAGGACGACACATGCCAGTTTATATGGATCGCCATTACATCGAAGGCGCAACTCAACACTCAGTGGCCGATGCGCACCAGAAGGATCTGGCGCTTCAGGACAAATATGACATCAAGTTTGTGACCTACTGGTTCGACGAGATGCGCTCTACCGCGTTTTGTCTCATCGAGGCGGCGAATCGAGAAACTATTGAGCGCGCCCACAACGAAGCTCACGGCTCTATCCCTAATGAAGTTCTTGAGGTTGATCCTGCCGTGGTGGACGCGTTTTTGGGCAGGATCAAGGATCCGCCGCCGATCAATACCGTACCCGGAAAGTCAGCAGTGACTCCCATTGACCCGGGGCTCCGGGCGATCATGTTCACGGATTTGAAAGATTCGACGCGGATGACCACGCTGCAGGGAGACGCCAAGGCGCTCCATCTGCTTCATGTCCACAATGCGCTCACCCGCAAGGCGCTCAACGCTCACCGCGGACGCGAGGTCAAGCACACCGGCGACGGCATCATGGCCTCTTTCGCCTCGGTGCCGGATGCGGTGGACTGTGCGGTTGCCATCCAGAAGGCGTTTACCGCCTATAATCTGGAACAGCCGGAGACGCCGCTGTATTTACGCATTGGGCTGAGCGCCGGCGAGCCGATCGAGGACCATGGCGATCTTTTTGGCAAGGCCGTGCAATTGGCCGCGCGCCTTTGCGCGCATGCCGCACCTGGCCGAGTTCTTGTCGATCAGCTCGTGCTGGACCAGTGCCCGGGTAAAAACTTGCCGCTGATAGATTTGGGTGAAATAAATCTCAAAGGCTTCGAGCACAACATTCGCGTGTACGAAGTCAATTGGCAAGAAGTGTAAACTCCCGAATCGCGCGCCAAAGCGCGGTTCCTCTAGTAAAAGAGCAGGCGCGTCGATTTCGAGAACTAATAAAGGGCGCGCTCCAGGACGTTGCTCCGCGATAAGAAATCCATTGCGTCGTTAGCTAGATTCGTGCGACGCGACCATCGGAACCGTTCTGTCTCCAGATCGCCTATCCGGTCCAAATCTCTGGATGTAGCCGCCTTGCTCGTTGCACAATTTAACTTCCCGCTCGATGCTTTTGCGTTGACCGAAGCATACCTATTTAGTAAAGGGATTGTTTAGACACCTCGTTCGCGCTCACCTGCTCCTGGACAGCAAAAAAGCGAGTCATTCATGGTGTTTTTTTGTGGAGCAACTTCATCAGAATTATTTGAAGCCAGCCGCTCCGGCAAATTAAGTGGCCGGAACGCGCTGGCTTTACTTACTCTCTAAGGGAGGAATTTTTATGTTTGAAACCCAACAGCTGATTGACGACTGTTGCCGCGCGTTGAATGAAACCAACGCCCACGCGGCAGTCAAAGAAATCGTAGCGAGAACCGTCACCGAACCTTCGCAGGTCTTGAAAGCACTCGGGGAGCCAAAGCTGGCCTCGATCCAAACTCTGTACCGTTCTGATCAATTGACAATCCTCAATGTCTTGTGGGGCCCATGCATGTATCTGTATCCCCACGATCATCGGATGTGGGCCGTCATCGGAATTTACGGGGGTCGGGAGGAGAACGCCTTTTATCGACGCAGCGAAAGCGGGCTTGCCGCGGTTGGAGCTAAAACCCTCGACACCAAAGACGTCGTTCCCCTGGGAGAATCGGTCATACATGCGGTGACGAATCCGCTCGAAAAGATCACCGCCGCCATCCATGTCTATGGTGGTGACTTCTTCGCGGTGCCGCGCAGCGAGTGGGACCCGAAGACTCTCGAAGAGCGGCCGTTTGATGTAGCCGCGGCAATGCGAGTTTTCGAGGAGTCGAACAAACGGCTTCCGAAGGCTGAAGCAGCCAGCTGAACACGAAAAAGGAGGTAAGCTATGGTCACAGCGTTCGTTCAATTCAGGGTTCCGGCGCCGATGAGTCGGGAACGAGCAAAGGAGGTGTTTTCCGGCACCGCACCGAATTACCAAAAAGTGCAAGGGCTGATTCGTAAGTACTACCTTCTCTCCGAAGATGGGGGGACCGCCGGAGGCGTGTATCTATGGAAGTCGAAAGAAGATGCCGAGGCTCTGTACACCCAAGACTGGAAGAATTTCGTCAAGGGAAAATACGGCGCCGAGCCGTCGATTATCTACTTTTATAGCCCGGTCATCGTCGACAACCTGATGGGGGAAATTATCAAAGAGTGATTTCTAAAATCTAGGACACTCTCGGGAGCAGGACTTCTTGCGCACGCCGGTCTTGAAAACGCAACCGTCACGGGGCTCCTGATCGAACGGCAATTCTCATGCCTCGATGAATACTGGACACGATTTATCATGGGTGGAGGTGCCGCCGGAGCGTATTTGGCTTCGTTTTCGCCAGCGCGTCAAGCGGCGGTCAAAGAACAGCTGCGAAAAAGTACTCCTGGGCGATCGCACCGACGGATCGTTTTCGATCCGATCCAAGGCCCGGCGGCGAACGGAATCGTACCTTAGTCGCGATTTATCTTGCACGCGACGAGTCAGTCGCGGATTCTGGGCAACGGGAGCCCTAACGGCAGTCGACCGTGCGTTTAGCGCTTCGACATCCTGGCATTGCAGCGTTTTTGTCGTCTACCGCGCATTCCTGGAGTTCGCTGGCGGAAATTATCAAGACGCGTTTTTTACCGCAACTTCCTATAAACGGCGTCAATTCTCTAAAACGAGATCTGCCCCGTATGCAACGTTGTAATTCAGCAGGACAGTCGTGTAAGAATTAGCAGGTTGCTGGATGCGAGGAAGATCGGCAGTTTTTGTAAATGAGGTGAGCCGATGAAACTACCAGCCGAACAAGAAGCGATTCGAGCCAAATGTTTTCACCCGGCGAGACAGTTTATTGAGTTCTCCAAAGAGCAGATCGAGCAATCGATTCCGAAACGCTTCGCAGAAATTGTCAGGCGACACTCAAAACGCTTGGCCGTGAAGACGGGCGCTCAAGAGCTCCGTTTTGATGAACTAAATCAGCTTGCCGATCGAGTCGCTCACGCAATCATTAGCCGGTGTGGGGTTGGTAATTCAACGGTCGTCGTACTCATTAAACAAGGCATCGATTTGCTCACGGGAATTCTGGGAGCGCTCAAGGCCGGAAAATGCTTTGTACTTGCGGAGGTGTCGTGGCCTCGAGAGAGGCTTGCTGCGATTTTGGAAGATTCGAAGGCAGATTTGATTGTCACCAACGATGACGGCGCGGAATTGGTTCGAGAGTTGGTTAGCGGATCCCGGATATCGCTGAATGTTAATCAACTGGCCGATTCAATTTCCGGCAGCAATGTCCAACTCGATGTTTCGCCAGATTCACTCGGGTATCTAGTCTACACCTCCGGGTCCACCGGGAAGCCGAAGGGCGTTTTTCAAAACCACCGAAATATACTGCACGGCGTCATGAGGCGCATCAACGGGTTTAGAATAGAACCCGAGGATCGCTTGACTCTTCTCTCATCCGGGGGACATCAAGCCATCATGAACATATTCAGCGCGGTGCTGAGCGGCGCGACTATTTTTCCGTTCGATCCCAGAGAACATAGCCCGGCTGAATTTGCCGAATGGCTACAATGCGAAGGTATCACCATCTATCATTCCAGCGCGTCGCTCTTTCGCCAATTGGCGACGACGCTCAGGGGCAACGAAAAGCTCTCCAGCATAAGGCTGGTGCGCTCGGCCAGTGAGGCGATGTTGCAGAGCGATGTGGACTTGTACCGAAAACACTTTTCCGACGACTGTATTATTTGCAACGGCATGGGTTCCACCGAAACCGGTACCAGCGCCTTGTACTTCATGGATAAGAAGACGCAGATCGATTCTCAAGCGGTGCCGATCGGATTTCCTCTGGAGGATATGGAGATTCAGATTCTCGACGACGAGGAACGGGAAGTTGAGGGCGAGCGCTCCGGTGAGATTGTCGTCAAAAGCCGTTATCTCGCGTTGGGCTACTGGGGACAGCCCAAACTTACGGATGCGAAATTCAAGCCCGATCCTCAAGATCCGGCCAAGCGTCTTTATTTCACAGGCGATTTAGGTTTGATCCTTGCCGATGGATGTTTAGTTTACCAAGGGCGCAAAGATTTTCGCATTAAAATTCGCGGATACGGAGTCGACCTGGTAGAAGTCGAAAAAGCGCTTTTATCGAATTCCAGCATTAACGAAGCTGTGGTGTTGGCAAGAACCGGAGACGACGGGTCGACCAGTTTGACCGCCTATTACACTTCCGATCAACCTCAAGCGTTATCCGCGCTCCGCAGTCACTTAAAAACTCGACTCTCCGACTACATGATCCCTTCAGCTTTTATGAGAGTCGAAAAGTTCCCGCTAGCGTCGAACGGGAAGGTGGACCGCAAGGCGTTGGCAAAGCCGGACAAGAAGCGGCCTGAATTGGGGACAGCCTATGTTGAGCCCAGAGATGATATAGAGAAACGAATGGTCGGTGCATGGGAGGAAGTGCTGGATATACGGCCGATTGGGATCGATGACAATTTCTTCGACCTGGGGGGCCATTCCTTGCTGGCGGCACGGTTGTTTACGCGCCTGGACGATGAGTTTCGGCGGTTATTACCGCTCAGTTTCTTGGTCGGGTCGCCCACCGTGCGGTTGTTGACGGAGCAATTCCGCAGCAAGAGCGAGGCAAATAGAGTTTCTGCATTGGTGCCGTTTGTCGAAACGGGCAGTTATCCGACGATATTTGCAGTACCCGGGGTCTATGGAAACGTCGTGGGGTTGAACGATCTTTGTCGAGAGTTGGGAGTGGAACAGCCATTCTACGGCTTACAATCGATCGGGCTCGACGGGCTGGAGCGTCCGATCGAAAATATCGAGGAGATGGCCAGACGATTTATTAGCGAAGTGCGCACAGTCCAAGCCATTGGCCCTTACAACCTCATCGGTGCCTGTTTCGGCTCGACGGTGGCTTGGGAGATGGTCTCCCAACTCATGGAGGCGGGTGAAGAGATAAGTTTTTTGGGATTGCTGGACCCGATTCGAATGGTAAAAGCTCAGGAAGGGTTTGGTTCCGCGAGGGAAGTACCCGCAGCGGTTGGGAGTCCTTCAAGTAAAAGTTTTGTGGCCAGCCGTTTGAAGCTGTATCTTGACGAGATGCGGGACTTAAACAATTATGATAGGGCGAGGTTCGTTGCGACCAAAATTATTTTTTTGGGCCGCAAAATGGGAAACAGAAAAGCGTTTCGCGGGGTCCGACGCGAGATGCATCAGCTGGCGGTGTTTAATGCCAGCCGAGCGGCCGGTGCGCGGTATCGTCCGAAACACTTAACAGGTCGTCGGTTGGGAGCGTTGGAGGTGTTTGTCTCGGGTCATCCGCGCAAAGCATATATCGAAGCCTTGAATTGGAAAGAGTTGTGGGCAGGCAAAACCGCATTGCATCACATGCCGGGTAGAGACTCGGGCGATATGTTGAGCGGCGAGAATGCGAAAGTGCTGGGCGCGTTGTTACGGGACCGATTGCGGGCTGCGATTAACGACCATCCATCAAACGCTCCCGACCATTCAGCTTTCGCCGCAAACGCTGGGAGTATGGTTGCCAGTCACGATCACACGCGCTGGCAGCCAATTCCACGGCGGCGATCAACGTCAAACTGACAGCGCTCATCACCCCGGAGGAAATGGACCAGGCCACGAAAAAGAGCCAAGGCCGTCATCCGCCTGTCGCTTGAGACAACGGACCGCTTTGTCAGCCCAGGAGATACCGCTGTGGAAAATTCGACTCTACGGCCTGTGACCATCAATAGGCTGCGACATGGTGCCGACGCGGCCTTCGCCATGCTGGCGGGCATGCAGCTCGATGTCTTCACGCCGATGAAGGACGGGCCGATGACCGCCGAGCAGATCGCCAACGCCATCCGCGTCAAGGCAGATCGATTGCGCCTGCTGCTGTGGTCGCTCGTTTCCGCGGGACTGTTAACGGAAAAAGACGGACGGTTCTCGAACACTCCCGAAGCGAATCACTTCCTGGTAAAAGGCATCTCCTCGTACATGGGCAACATGCACGCGAACTACTCCAGCGCGTGGGGCTGGAAGCTTAAAACGGCAATCCATTCGCGCCGGCGTACCACAGGCTAAAATTGATTTCTCTAATTCACCGCCGGCGGAACTGGAAGCGTTCCTTCGGAGGATCAATACGAGCACAGTCGCAGCAACCCGCTCCCTGTTGGAGCGGTACGATTTTTCGTCTCTCAATACTTTGGCGGATGTGGGCTGTGGCGGCGCCGGGCTAGCATTGACAATGACGAAAGCCTGTCCGCACATTCAAGCAACGGCTCTCGATCTCCCCCAGATTACGCCGATCGCGCAAAAGATCGTGAACGAGGAAGGCGCATCAGACCGCGTCAAAGTCTTAACCGCGGACGTCTTAAGCGGCCCACTACCGGGTTCTTATGATACTGCAATATTGAGAGCGCTTCTCCAGGTGCTTTCCCCGCAAGGCGCACGGCTTGCGGTCAAGAATATAGCCGCGGCGATCCATCCAGGCGGTACAATTTACGTCGTGGGACAGATTCTCGATGATTCGCGTACTTCTCCCCCGGAAGCAGTGTGGTTCAATTTGAATTTCGTCAATCTGTATGACACGGGCGAGTCCTACACGGAGCAGGAACACAGAGAATGGCTCAGCGAGGCGGGATTCGTGGAGATCGAGCGCGCAAAAACTCCGCTCGCCCAAGGGCTCGGCCTCATGACCGCGCAAAAGCCGGGCTAGGCCGATTAAATCTTCGACCGACGAGCGGAAAGGCGCGAACTGATCGGGCGTTCAAAAAACGAAGCGGATCAAGAAGTGGCAAGAAGCAATACGATGGCCAATGAAAAAGAAATTCTTCCCTTCGTTTTCTCGGCCGGAGACAAATACGATCGCATGACCGGCGCCTGGAGCCGGCTTTTAGCGCCGCGGTTTGTCGACTTCATGCAAATCCAGGAGGGCGAATCGGTTCTCGACGTCGGTTGCGGCACGGGAATGCTCGCTCTCGCCATCGCGGAAAAAACAAGAGCATCGAAGATCGTTGGCATCGATTTATCCGCGGGCTTCATCGACTACGCCCGCGGCAAAAGCGGTGATTGCCGGCTTAGTTTCGAACAGGGCGACGCGCGGAATCTTCCCTACGCGAACAACTCCTTTGATCGCTGCATGGCAATGCTGATCCTGCAGTTCGTGGCGGACAAAGTCAAAGCCATCGTTGAAATGAAACGTGTCACCAGGCCCGGCGGCGTCATTGGAATTGTACTGTGGGATACCATCAGCGGGATTAGTCCCAATCAATCTTTGTGGGATGCGGCGCTAGCCCTCGATCTTCCAGCAGACATACCATCGGCTAGGCAGTCGGCGTCTAATTCCGCCGCAGGTTTGACAAAACTTTTGTCCGAAGCCGGCCTTGAAAACGTAACCGTCACGGACATCGTCACCGAACGGCGCTTCTCATCTTTCGATGAATACTGGATCCCTTTGGCCACAGGCGAGGGCGTTCCCGGAAAATTCCTAGCTTCGCTATCTCCCGAACAGAAAACGGCAGTTAAAGAGCAACTGCGTAAAACTCTCTTGGGCGATCGCACCGACGGATCGTTCTCCATTAAAGCCAGAGCCGGGGCCGCGCGCGGCATCGTCCCGTAAAGTAATTCAAAATGCCTATTCTGAGGAGGCCAGTATGGCGGAGCAAACACTGAAGCCGGTCGATCACGTCGAAGTCTTGTGCATCATGGACAATTCTATAGATGTTCTTATGGCCAGCACCCCAATCGCGCAACGCGCGCCTTTGTTGCGCGACAAGTTTTCCCGCCCCGAACTGCGCGCCGAGCACGGGGTGTCGATGCTCATAACGATTGACTCCGAGGGAAGCAAGGACTCTTTTCTCTTCGACGCGGGAACCTCGGTCGACGGAGTGTTACATAATTTTGACGTTTTGGAAGTTCGACCGAATGACATTCATTCAGTCGTCCTCAGCCATGGCCACACCGATCACACTCTCGGCCTCATTGGGATCCTAAAACGTCACGGCCGAGCCGGAATGCCGATCATTCTCCATCCAGACGCGTTTCTCAATCGCAAAGCGGTTTTGCCTGATGATCATGAGATCGATCTTCCGCCGCCCAAACGCAGCGACATCGAGGCCGAGGGAATAAAAGTGATCGAGGAACGAGCCCCTACATTCCTGGTGGATGAGAAAGTTCTTGTTACCGGACAAATCCCGCGGCTCACATCCTTCGAGAAAGGATTTCCTCCTAATCGTGCCGAGATCGACGGTGTCTGGCAACCGGATCCTTGGATTCACGACGATCAGGCGATGGTCATCAACGTCAAGAACAAAGGCCTCGTCGTCCTTACCGGCTGCGGACACGCGGGGCTGATCAACACGCTGCAGCACGCAAGGAAACTGACCGGGGTTAACAAGATTTACTCAGTGATGGGCGGTTTCCATCTCACTGGCAAACTCTTCGAACCGATAATCCCCCCGACCATTCAAGCGCTCAAGGAGTTCAGTCCCGAGGTGATCGTCCCTCAACACTGCACGGGTTGGCAGGCCACCCATCTGATTGCAAACGAGTTTCCGCAAGCGTTTGTTCCCAATAGCGTAGGGACAAAGTTTGTCCTTTGATCACTCGGAGGGTGGACTGTTCTTTGAGATGGCTATTCAGCGAACGTCCGGCGGAGTCCCGTCAGGCCCGAGACCGTTGGCGCTCCGGGAAGCCATTCCCGTGATTGGCAATCTCAAACGCCGACTAAAAAACGAAAGGAGCGATCTCATTATGGCGACTGCAAACATTAAAGCTTCCATTGAAGCGGCAAATAAACATTGGATGAACGCGTTCAAGAATGCCGATGCAGCGACTATCGCCAGCCTTTACACGGCACAGGCTCAACTGCTCCCGGCCAATAGCGACGTCGTCCAAGGTACCGACGCCATCCGCGATTTCTGGCAATCCGTAATGAACATGGGAATCAAGGAGGCGGTCTTAGAAACGATTGAAGCGGAAGACCTCGGAGCTACCTCCATCGAAGGCGGCCGGTACAGGTTACTTGTCGCTAATGGCTCCGTTGCAGATATGGGCAAATATATCGTCATCTGGAAAACAGACGGCGGCGCTTGGAAGCTTCATCGAGACATCTGGACGACTAGCCAGCCGTCCAAGTAGCTTCCGGAAAACATTCACTTGTAGAAACAAACCGGGATAACGACGCAAGGAGTAATGAAGGAGAAACTGGCGTGCCGTAATCTGCGTACAGCAAGGAGGTGGAAATCATGGCCATCGAAGATCAAACACTGGGGCAATCCATGATCCGCCTGTTCATGGGCTACATTCCCACCCGGGTGATCTACGCCGCAGCCAAGCTGGAACTCGTCGACCACATCGGTAAAGATGGAGCGAGCGCGCAAGACCTCGCGCAAAGACTTAACGTCGATACCGCAGCTTTGTATCGCGTCATGCGCGTGCTCGCCGGCCTTGGGTACTGCACCAAGACGACAATGACCGATTCTTCGTGACGCCGTTCGGCGAAACCTTGAGCAAGGACTCTCCCCAATCTGTGCACGACTACGCCATCTACAATCACGAAATCGTCTACGACAGCTTTAAGGAGATCGCAGACAGCGTCCGCAGCGGCAAACCCGTGATCGACGACTTTTTCAGCTTTCTGCGGGCCGATCCGGATAAGGAAGCTGTCTTTCACGCCGGCATGAGCAATCGCGGAAGCGTCGAAACCGCGGCTGTCCTCGATGCGTACAAATTTCCGGACAGCAAAACCGTAGTGGATGTCGGCGGTGGCAACGGCGGATTCTTGTCTGCGACTCTAGCGGGCAACGCTCATCTCTCAGCGATTTTGTTTGACCAGCCCTCCGCGATAGAAGCGGCAAAGGCGGGGCGGGGCGGGCCCCTGCCCCGTTGCAACCTCGTCGCGGGAGATTTTTTTGACACCGTCCCGTCCGGCGGCGACACTTACGTTTTGAAGCGCGTGCTTTTTGACTGGACCGACGAAGAAGCAGTCAAAATTCTAACGAATTGCCGGCGCGCGATGAACAACGAAGCGCACTTGCTTATCATCGAGCCGTTGATCGGAAAACCCAATCAGCCATCGCCGGCGCATCTCTATGACATGACGTTTCTCGTTATGTTGCACGGCCGGCTTAGGACCGCCGATGAATACGCGGCCCTGCTCGGTCAAGCGGGATTCCGCACGGCAAGAATTATACCGACAGACTCTGAAGTATCCGTAGTGGAAGCGTCAGCAGCGCAGCAGCGAGAGTAGATCGAAAGGGAGCTTAATCGGTAGCCCCCTTCCTCAGGCAATTTGCGTGATTAGCCGGGACAGGAGCGAAAGCACCTGAGAGCGCGCCTACTTGGCTCTTGCGCTGTGAGGACTGTTAATTGGACCGTGGTTGCCTTGTAAATTCGGCCAGTAAAAGCCAGAACATTGAAACCACGCCAGCGATGCTAACCGCTAAGAAAAGCGTAAGACCGGCACCATAGAGAAACGACGACGGTGCTAACGGCCAACCGACCAAGTTGGCCAAGAGAAAGAAGCAGCAAGGGTGCTCATGCCAAACACGCACCAGAGCGCCCAAGGTGCCAGGGGCGGATGGCCAAGCCGAGTCAATTGAAAATTTATCATTGGTATAGAGACGAGGAATGCGGACATGACTACAAAGGCAGTGCCACTGGCGATTTGCCAGAGTGGTAACCAACTTTGAATACAAACTCTATTCGGTGGGTCCGGAGGTGACGGCCGGCGGGATCGCCTAGCGCGCTGAGTCCGCTGCTGAGGTCCTCGGAATGTTCAGCGCCATCATGGAGAAAGCACCCCCAGAATTGGTTTGCGTGCCGGCCCTCCGCATCGCCCCGCCCGCGCCGTGGTTGGCCAAAGCGGTTCACGGCAAACCCGTCATTGCACTTTTCATCTGTCACACGGGGCCGTCAGCCGAAGGCGAAAAACTCGTCGCTCAGATCAAAGCCTTCGGCCAGCCGGTTGGCGACATTATCCAGCGACGCCCCTATATTTCCCAGCAAAGCCTGCTCGATGCCACCCAGCCCAAGGGACGGCGCTACTACTGGAAGTCGGAATACCTGCCCAGGGTCGAGCCGGATCTCATTGCAACTCTCATTAAACACGCCGAAAAATCGCCTCGCCCCACTCGGCGATCCTACTTTTTCCACTCTATCGCGCGCTCAACCGGCTGCCCGAGGATCACTCGGCCGTGGGCAACCGGGATTCCGCCTGGGTTCTGAACATCACCGCGTCCTGGGAAAATGCTGAAGACGACAAGACCAACATCGGGTGGGCGCGTGCAGCGTGGGAAGACATGCGCAGATATTCAACGGGAGGAACGTATATAAACTTTCTGACCGAGGAGGAGGCCGATAACCGTATCCGCGCCGCTTACAGGAAAAACTATGACCGGCTCGTCGAAACAAAATGGGATCCGGAGAACTTGTTTCGACTAAACAAAAACGTCGCACCAGCTAGTTAGCGCGCTTGCCAAACATTTGAACGGGAGCGCAGCGACCCTCCACCCTTCACTCTTGACGCTCGGCCGTTCATTCACGTAACGTCGGCGCTGCAACTTTTCCGCGCCGCCATGAGCGTCAAAGCCTTTTCCAATTTTTACTCGCGCATTTTCTACGGTTGGCGCATGGTCGGACTGGTTTCGCTCATTCGCGTGGTCGGCGGCGGGCTGCATCAGTTCGGCTTCACGGTTTTCTTTCTGCCCATCAGCCAAGATCTCAATATAAGCCGCGCGGCGACTTCGCTGGCGTTTTCGCTGTCGCGCGCTCAGGGCGCCGTGATAGCGCCGCTGGTCGGATATTTCATCGATCGCCATGGCCCGCGGCCGATTCTCGTCACCGCGGTTTTTCTTGCGGGTATCGGTTACATCCTGCTGTCCTGGGTCAACAACTATACCAACTTCATGATTGTCTATCTCGGCGTGATCTGCCTCGCGTTCATTGCCGGCTTCGTCCACTCCCCGATGGTCGTGGCCAACAGCTGGTTCATTCGCAGCCGCGCGCGGGCCATGACGCTCGTGAGCGCCGCCGTGCCCATCGGCGGGGCATTGATTTCGCCTGTGCTGGCACTTGGCGTCGCTTCCATCGGCTGGCGCTGGGCTGCGTTTGCCTCGGGCTGCATATTTCTCGTGGTTTGCCTGCCTTTGAGCTTTCAATTAAAGCGCTCGCCGGAAAGCATGGGACTATTGCCGGACGGTGACGTTGTGCCGTCGGATGCCGGAGTCCGTCCGCCGCCCGACGCGCCATCCACCGACTCCAATGAAAATTTTACCAGCGGACAAGCGATGAAAACCGCCGCCTTCTGGTTGCTGGTCGTTGCCATGACCTTGCGGGTCACCTGCTATAGCGCGGCCATAGTTCATTTTATTCCCTTCATGGTCTGGAAAGGATTGTCGGAAGGCGCCGCCGCATCGCTGCTCGGCGCTTTTGCATTCATCAATCTACTTTCGCATTTCGTGCTCGGCTGGATCGCCGACCGGGTGAACAAACCCAAGCTTTTGGCCACCTGCCATCTCTTGCCCGCGCTCTCTTTGCCGCCGCTCTTGTTCGGCTTTGGTTATTGGCAACTTTGGTTTTTTACCGCCGCGTTCACGCTTTTGGATGCTTCATTCCCGATTGTCTGGGCCACCGTCGGAGATTTTTTCGGCCGGCGCAATTTCGCCACGATCCGAGGAACGATGAGTTTCTTCTACAGTTGGGGCAGCTTCGTCGGGCCGGTGATGGCCGGAGTCGTTTACGACCGGACCGAGAGTTACTCGCTGGTGTTATGGATCTTCCTAGGACTGCTCACGGTCGCGACGCTGCTGGTTGTGTGTTTGATTCAGCCTTGGACAAGGCGTATGGCCGCGCTGAAGCCTGCGTGATAAGTGCCGGCGATGAAAATTCGGTCGTAATGATCTCGATCGGTAGCGATAGGGCTAATCGTGTTCGCAGATATCGACAAACACGCCGTCAGGGCTCGAAGTCACGTGTATCGCGTGGCGGCAGGAATCGATCAATGCAACCCGTCTTTTGCCTTCGCTCGGTTCGGCGATGATGCGCTCGCGCATCTCGGGGTTGACTTCGCGCAAAGCGCCGAGCTCTTTCTTTACGGCGTCCACGCTCTCCACTTTGAAACCGACGTGCTCCAGGCCGGGACGGTCGATGCCGGCGCCCTCGAAGTCGCTCATTTTCCACGGCGCGATAATCAGCGTCATTATACCATCGGTGAGATAAAAATTGGGATCCTCCAGCGCTTTGTCGGCTTCCCGGAGATCCAACATATCGCGGTAAAAAGCCGCGATCGCCGGCGCATTCATCACCCGCAGCTTGAGATGGTGAATATGGCGAGGCTGTTCGCGCTGCTCACCAGCATAAACGTCTCTCCGATTCGACATACCTTCCTGAGTCAGGTCGAAGTAATTGCCTTCGGGATCGTGCGCGCCGTAGGTCGCGAACGGCCGGTTGGAGGGCCGCTTGAGCACGGCGACCTCGGGATAATTTTTCTTGATGCGCGCGATCGCCTCATCCACGTCGTCGACATCGACGCCGAAGTGATGGAGCCCCGGCAAGTAGCCGGGCTTTCTGCCGATCATGGTCACGCCGACATAGCCGTCGCTGATGCTCACGGCGTAATTGGTGCGAATCGCCTTCTGTTCCGCCTCCGAGCCGGGTTTCGAGCGCGTCATGCCGAATACGGATTCATAAAACTTCGCCTCACGCACGAAGTTTTCGCTGACGATGGCAAAGTGTTGAATCCGGGTTAACATAAGCCTCCCTGTGGTCGGCCTGGTTCAAAACGTTCCAACTGTTCAAGTTGTTCAAGCCGTTAAATTCCCCAAAACCAGTCCTTCAACCTTCGAAAACGACTTGAACGGAGGCGCAGCCGGTTGACCGGCTTGAACGGCTTGAACACGCATCACTTCGAAGCGACTTTTTTGAAGAATCCTTCCTTGTCGAGCTCGTCTAAGATGCTCTCATCGAGATATTTATTCATGCTCATGTCAAGTTTTGGGTTTTCTTTTGCGAGCACCTCCAGGCTGTTCTTCATTCCATTTTGAGAGACCCTTATGGGAAAGGAAAACTTCGAGGCAAAATACTGATAGGTTTCTTCCAGCGCCTTCTGGTTATCCTGTTTTAGCCGCTTTTGGTATACGGAAATTGCCTTTTGCTTGTCGTGGATGAATACGTAGGTTGCCTCAGCATAGGCCTGCAGGAACCGTTTTACCACATTCCGGTTTTCTTTTAGAAAAGGGCGGCGCACGCCCACGGCAACCATGGGATAATCACCCGATTTGAGTTCGTTCAAATTGCTCAGCTCGTTCATACCCATCCGCAGAGCCTCGCCAAGCTCCGGATGAGAAAGCACAGTGGCGTCAAGCGCCTTGGTGGATAGGGCGATGAGCCGCTGGTTGCCGCCGCCGGCTTGAATAACCGACACCTTGTCTCGGGGGATGCCCCACTCTTTTAGCAGAAGTGTTACGGCGAGATCGTTGGCTCCGCCAAATCCCACAATGCCAATTTTTTTACCAATCAAATCCGCCGGCTTGCGAATCTCCTTCTGCGTCACAAAACTAAACGGAAATTTGTTGAGCGACCCGCCAACCATCACCATGTCGGCGCCTCGTGCTACGGCTTGAATAAATCCCGACGCGTCGACATGGGCGAACTGCAAGCTGCCGGAGATCAAGCCCTGAACCTGGCGGCTCGTTCCCCGTAGCAGCACCGTATCTCCGTCAAGGCCGTACTTTTTGAGAAATCCCAGATCGTCAACCGCCCACATGGGAGCCTGGAATCCTGCAAACCCGGCGTATCCCAGCATGTATTTTTCCTGGGCGACGGAGATTTTTGGTAAAACCAGCAGTGACAGCGCGAATAACAGTATCCCGCTTAAAAATTTCATACGTTCTCCCTTCGTTTTGGTTCCGACTCACAACGACCTTGCCGCTGAAAAGTATTGTAGAGCTATGCCATCCTAAGTCTACACACCGGCAGCGATGCTGCCGGGCACCTATCAACTAGGGAATTCGGGTTGCGCTTGATGATCTTCAACCAGCTTCTTGGCGAAATCTTTCCAGTGCATCGATTTTGGAATGACCTCGGAAACGACCATGAGATGCGGGAAGCGGTTCGCTTTTGGATCGCTGATTCGGTGGCGGGGCTGGCGGCCCTGCTTGACGTCCTCGATTCCATTCAAGAGAAGTTTGCGCGCCGCCACGATCGCTTTGTCCGACGACACCAGGTGCTCCATGGTGCGGTTTTGAACCGCGCCTTGGCTTTCCGTCGCGAAAGCGTCATGCGCTTGAAAGTTGAGCCCCATGCCGGTGAAGGTTCGATCGCGCATAGAATCGCGGTCCTGCAGGTAGCGGTTCGCCGCCTCCTGGCCCAAGCGATAATCCGACGAGACATCGGCCCGGTGTTTTTTGCGCAGCTCGTCGGTAAGAGCCTTTTCCCGGCTGAACATGAAAACATATTTCCAGTGGCAGGTGTCGTCGATCGGCACATGCCAGTGGATCGCGTAGCCCTCGCCCACCGTCGAACCGCCAAAGGCGGACAGATTGGGCATGATGAAGTTGGTGATGCGTAGGTAGGTCTTGTCCGAGCCGGTGCCCCGTATCGTGTAAATCCGCAAACCGTAATCCATCACCTCGACCTCGATGATCGGCGCAAGGTCTTCGGCGAGCAGCGCATTGTCGGTCGTGCGGGTTCCCGGAACGATCCGCTTGTGCGCGACTTGGGCTTCGTTCAGGTATTGATGCAGAAAGGACAGATGGACGGGATCGATATTCCCTTCATTACCCTGGAGATAATTGCAGCGGTAAAAAATCTTGATCACCGTCCTCTGCGCTTCCGGCACGGTGAGAAATTCGTAATTTGGCAGCAGCGGCGGTTCGCCGCCTCCCATATAGGCAAACACCACTCCGCCGGCCTCCTGGCAGGGGTAGGCGAGATGGCAGATGGCGTCCCGCTGCGCCCCGCCGCCCGGCTCGCCGGGTTGTTCAAGGACACGGCCGCGAATATCGTAAAGCCAACCGTGATAAAGGCAGCGCAGTCCGCCGTTCTCGACCCGCCCGTAACTTAAATCGGTGCCGCGATGGGAACAGTGCAGTCCCAACAAACCCGGCCGGCCTTGATCGTCGCGAAACAGCACCAGTTCTTCGCCGAGTATCTTGACCGTCAGCGGTACGCCGCCGGCAGGTAGTTCCTCGCTCAGCGCCACCGGCTGCCAGTAGCGCCGCATCAGCTCGCCGCAAGGCGATTTGGGACCGGTTTCGGTGAGGAGTCGGTTTTCTTCCTGGGGAATCATTGTCCCGCCCCTTAGAGATTCGTCGACAATCCAATCGCCATCAAATGGCTACTTTATATCTATTTAATCTGCGGTTCGGCAAGTAGTTTAACGGGATATTTGCTTCACGATCCCGTCGATGAACCCTGCGTCATCTAGCTTCTTCACCCAGTTTAAATCCCACAGCGTCATCTGAGCCAAAGCGTCACCGCGTCCGGTTCGACATGCGCTCGCACCGCCATCGTTTTGCCTTTGAGATCGGCAATGATTTGGATATTTTGCGGCATCGACGAGAGCAAGTCCGCCGCCTTGGCTCGGCGCGCAGAAGAGGACGGCTTTCTTGCCCTTGGCGGCTCGCTCGTAGAGAAACTCCAAATGCTCGATCAGAACATCCGCGGCGCCGTTGAAGAGCGCCGCTTCATATTCGTCGCCGTCCTTGACCTTGCTGACGCGAACGTCGAAGTCGTAGTGGCGCGCGGCGATCTCGCGAATAGCGAAGATCACCGGCGTCCGATCGTCGTCGCGGTAGGCGAGCGTCAAGCCGCCCATTTTCGAACTCTCACGCTGACCCATCAACGCGCCCGCTCGCGGCTTCAATAGCGGATCGGATTCGGGTGGCAAAGCTGATGTCGGGCCGAACTTTCAAAATGCTGCCATGGGAGACATTGACCGTGCCGGTCTTCACGCCGCGCGGCTTCGACACGTAACGCGCGCGCGTACAGTGCACCGGCACCATTCGGGCGTTGCGCGCTTTACTGTGATAGGCCGCTACCGCCGCGGCTTGGCGCAGGGTTTCACGGCTCGGCTCTTCACTTTCTTTGGACTGGAGAATGATATGACTGCCGGGAACTTTGTCTGCGTGAAACCACCAGTCGTTGGGCGCCGATATTCTGGTGCTCAGATAATCGTTAGCGGCATCGGTGGCGCCGGCGAACAGTTTCCATCCGCCGGGAAGCTCGTAGGCGAATAGGCGCGGCTTGGCGGGAGTCACCATCGCATCGTTGGTCAATCCGCTTCGACTATTTGCCGTGCAGGCGCTTGAAGAAGCCTTCTTCTTCCATGTTCTTTAGCAGCGTAAGGTCGAGAAATTCCGCGGCCTTCCTGCCGCGCAAATGCGGCAGTATGCGGCTCAAATCTTCGATATCGTTTTGAATCGCCGCTTCGTTGGGAAAAGGCCGGATCGGAATCGAGCCGAGCAAATAATTTTTGTGCATCGACTCGAGCAGCTCCTGGTCGGTGATTCTCATATGCTTGCGATAGGTCTGCATGGCCACTTCTTTGTTGTTGCGACCGATCCAGATGCCCTCGGTGAGCGCCATGAGAAAACCCTTGAGCTGGCGTGGGCGCTGCTTCAGCATTAGGCGGCTGGTCGCAATATCGCTGCCGGTCGTGAACACCCCGGCGTCGTAGAGATCGGCTAGAACGGAAAATTTCATACCGCGATGGGCAAGTGCCAGCAGGTTATCCTCCGTGCCCAGCGTCGCGTCGATCTTTCCTTGCATCAGCATTAACAGGCGGCGGTCCGATTCGCTTACTCCGGTGGGGATAAGTTGCACATCCTTGCCGGGAATCAGTCCGAGCTTGGGCAGCAGACGCTGCAAGGCAAAGTCGGAGCCGGCGCCGATGCGGCTGGAGCCGATGATCTTGCCCTTGAGCTGCTGCACGCTCTTGATCGAGGGATGAGCGATCAGTTTATAAGCAATATGGCCGAGGCTGGCAATGATCACGATCGGCGCGCCGCGCGCCGCCGCGCCCACCGCGGAAGAACCCGACGCGGCAATGATATCCACGCTGCCGCTGAGCAAGGCGTTCACGGAAGTGACGCCGGAGGAAATGTAAATCAAATTGCCGTCGAGACCATATTTCTCGAATAGCCCCAGATCCTTGGCGATCCAGAGCGGCGCGCGGGTTCCCGACACAGAAGCGTAGGAAATGGTGAACGAGTCGAGCTTCTTGTCTTGCGCGAAGCCCCCCCGTGAAGCGATCACGATCATGAACACGACTATTAGCGACCAGAATGTTTTCCCGAAAGACATCATAATCGTCCCTCCGTTACGATGCGCGATCTCCGCGGCATCAGTAGTGCTGACCTTCTTTTAACGTGCGGATTCCGGCGCGAATCTGCGCCTTCGATTTCACCTTATGTTTGTAGAGCAGGAACGGCCAGGCGCGATAGGGATTCTCCAGGCGCGCGTTGTTGCGTCCTCGTCCGGCGTCGACCATCGGCTTGAGTTCGGTAAGGCTCATCATCAAAAGCTGGTCCTGACACGCCCTCTCCAGTTGAATCGCCGAGATACAAGCGCCTTCGATCCCCGGCCCGGCCACGACGATGCCGTGACCGCGGAGAAACGTCGCCCAGTGGGCGCCAAGATTTTCTACCATGCGCTGAGCCAGAGCGAAATCATTGATGCCCCGGCTCTCTGGAAAGATCGGTACGCCGTCGGCGAATATACGTGCTTCGCGGTTGAACGGAATCAAACCTTGATCCAGCAAGCCGACCAGGATCGAATAGCGCGCGTGACAGTGAATCACGCTGCCGACATCGGGCCGGGCGCCGTAGACGGCGGCATGAATCGGCGATTCGGATGGAATCGGCCCTTTGCCGGCGATCCGTTTGCCGTCGAATGTGACGGTGCAAATGTCTTTCGGATCGGCGAGCGCACCGGCAAAGCGCGGGTTGATGAGAAAAGTTTCCGTGCCCGGAATACGCGCGCTCAGATGCCCCGAGCCCGTAAGCACGCCTTCTCCGGTAATAACTTGAATGCCCTCGACGAGGCGGCGCTTCAAATTTTGGACTTTCGGAGCCATTGAACCCTTGAACCTTGAACCCTTGAACGATTTCGCGCTTATCGCACTGTGTTAAACGTTTCAAACCGCTTGAACGCTTTGAACGGCTTGAACCTTATCCCCGTTTCAGCCACTCGCAATAAAACCGCCATAGCGTCTCCGCCCCGCCCCCACCCATGCCCTGCCCGCGCCGGTTCATGAAAGCATCCATGTCCCCTTCCGATATCGTCGAGACTTTGCCCAGTGAGGCGGCCTGCAAATTGAGTTTGGCCAGGGTATCGAGTTTGACCGCCTTAATGGTCGCGTCCTCGACGTCCTTGCCGCAGACCACCGCGCCGTGACCGCGCAGCACACAGATATCGTTGTCGCCCATCACCGCCATCATCTCGCGCACCTGATCTTTTGAATGAAGCGTGACACTGCTCTGATAGACCGGAATGCCTGCGATTGCCATGCGCATGGCGCGCGGATCATACCCGCCGAAAATCGGCCTGAGCTCGATCCCGGCCATGCTGGTCAGCACGATCGAGGCGGGATGCGCATGCACGATCGCGCCGACGTCGCTGCGGCACTTGTACAGCTCACCGTGGATGCAGGACTCGTTGGGCGGCTTGAGCGCGCCGCTTTTTTGCGTGCGCTGTCCTTCGAAGTCGGCCCGCACAATGTCTTTCGGCCTGGTGAATAATAACCCGCTTTCTTCTCTGCCGCGGCCGCGGATCCACATGGATTTGCCGTCGGCGCTGCGCGCGCTCACATGGCCGGTGGTCTCCTTGAACATGCCGAGCTTGGCGAGGATCTGACACGACAGCGCTACTTTTTTGACGAGAGCGGCGTCGCTTAAGGAATTCTGAATTTTGGATTTTCGATTTTGGATTGCGCTGCTCCCGGAAAAGCTATGCGCTTAGTAACACGCGGTCATTCTTGCGTCAACGCGAGATTGATCAAGCGAGGAATCCTTCATTGTGTGCAGTCTGGCCCTGTATTCAGTCTGTGCCATGACCTTTTGTTGACGGCCGAAACATATTTCGATACCTGTCATCCATGCCGCTTAAAATTTGGCTCCGCGTAAAACTTCCTGAAAACGAGGTCGCGTCGCTTCGGGATAGCTTTTCCGATTGTGCTTTGCTCCAGGGAGACGATGCGGCAATCGATGCGCAATGGCTGCGCGAGGTCGAAGGGGTTTTCACGGAAGAGGTTTTACCGGACGAGCTGGTCCAGCGGATGCCCCGCTTAAAATGGCTGCACGTCACCCGCGGCGGCGTGAATTCATATCTCACGCCTACCGTGACGGCGCGCCCGATCCAGGTAACGGGCTCCAAGGGCGTACACGGCACGGTCTTTTCCGAGTTCGCCCTGGCCTGCATTTTTGCCCTCGCGAAAAAGCTCCCAGCATGCTTCGAGGCGCAAAACGCACGTCAATGGCAGAAGCTTCAACCCGTCGAAATCGAAGGCCAAACTCTCGGCATCATCGGCCTCGGAACCGTAGGCACGGTGTTGGCGCAAAAAGCTAAAGCCCTAGGCATGCGTGTGATCGCGACCAAACGTAGCCTTACTGATAAGCCGGATTACGTCGATCAGCTCGGCGCGGGCGACTTCCTACCCGAGCTTCTCACACAATCCGATTACGTGGTTTTGCTGCTTGCGTCGGTGCCGTCGACTTTCAACCTCATCGGCGAAAACGAGCTGCGCCGAATGAAAAAGAGCGGCTACCTGATCAATCTCACGGGCGGCCGAGCGATCGACGAAACATTGCTCGTGCGCGCCCTCAAGGAAAACTGGATCGCCGGCGCCGCACTGGATGCCTTCGCGCGTCAGCCGCTGCCGCAAGATTCCGAGTTATGGAACCTGCCGAACGTGATCCTCACGCCGCGCATCGCCGGTCTCACCAGCCAAAAATGGCCCGCCCTGCTGCCGATCTTTACCGACAATTTGCGACGCTTCCTCGCCGGCCAGCCACTGCGCAATCTGGTCGACAGAGAACTCGGGTATTGATCCATTCGAGATGTTGGTTGATGGGAAGGGAGCAAATGCGTTTCACGGTTAGACCCCAATCCCGCTGGGTGAAAAGCGAAGCCTCCGCTTAGATGCGCATCGTTAAAAATTGGTATTGTGTCCCCCGGAATTGCCCCAATTTCATTATATGGCAAAGCCCGGGAGGCGGATCTTTGAGGCTCATGCAAAGATGTTAGGCTCAGGAGCGCTCTGACTCACTACCGATTTTTCACCAACCACTTGAACGGTTTGAACAGCTTGAACGTTTTGAACTCCCTATAAATTAAGCTCGCCTTGTCCCCCGCCATCTTTCTGTAGTAGATTCCCGGGTAATCAAGCAGGAGGTTAGCGTCATGTCATCCTATCTATACGTTGGAACCGATGAGGGCGTGGTCACGCTCAAGAGCGAAGACGGCCGGGCCTGGAAACAGGAACATCACGGCTTGAAAGACTGGGCCATACCGGAAGTCGCGGTCTCGCCTGCCGCGCCGAATAAAGTTTTCGCGGGCACCCGCGGCGACGGCGTGTGGCTGAGCGAAGATTTCGGCGCGACCTGGAAGAAGCCCTGCTACGGCAAGCGCGGCCCGGGCAAAGTGCGTTGCTTGACCTTCGATCCGAAGGACAGCCAAACACTCTACGCCGGCACCGAGCCCATCGATGTTTTCGTCAGTCATGACGAAGCCAAGAGCTGGGCGCGCCTGGATTCTATTTGGAACGTTCCCTGGGTGTCCACGGTTACCTATCCGGTGGCCGCCGTGGAGCCGCACGTGCGCGACATCACCATCGACCCGAAAGACACCAAGACCATGTACGTCGCCCTGCAAGTCGGCTACATGCTCAAGACCACCGACGGCGGCTGCAACTGGCAGCTTTTGAATGAAAACTTGGATTGCGACGTTCACACCATCGTACTTCATCCCGACGACAGCGAGAAAATTTTTATCGCCACCGGCGGGCACGACTGCCGCGCCGGTCGCGCGCCGGGCCGCGCGCTTTACTCCAGCCAAGACGGGGGCAAGCATTGGACGCCGATGGCGGCCGAGTTCAAAGAGGAATATTCCGTGCCATTGACGATCCACCCGAAAAAATCCAACGTGCTTTACTCCGCTGTGGCAAACGGCCAGCCCGGCGCTTGGCGCAAGCGCCCTTCAGGCGCCGAGGCGTTTTTGATCCAGTCTACCGACGGCGGCAAGAGCTGGGAGAAGCTCGAAGGCGAAGTTTCCAAAGCAAATAAAAGCTTCGTTGAAAGTTTTGCCTTCGATCCGAGCGATGCCGATCGCATGTACGCGGCACAGCGGAGCGGCGACCTCTTCGGCAGCGAAGACAGCGGCGCGAGCTGGTTCAAACTGAATCTAAACGTACCGCAGCTTTCGGATCTGAAGGCGGCACACACTTAAGGCAGCACACTGGCAGGACCAAACCTTGAACTCTTGAACCTTGAACGTGGAACGAAATTTCTTATGGCAACCCTAGTAGGCTGCGCGGCCATGTCCCATGCGCCGCAGTTGATGCTCAACCCCGATCACTGGCACCTGCTCAAAAACCGCGAGAGTGAGCACTTGCCCGAGAAACCCGGCTTGGAGCGGGAAACCGCCGAGGTCAAGTGGTCCAAATGGAACGGCTGCATGGCGGCCATCGCCAAGCTGCGCGACAGGGTCGAACAGATCAATCCCGATATTCTGATGGTAATCGGCGACGACCAGCACGAAAATCTCGTCGACGACAACATGCCTCCGTTCACGATTTTCATCGGCGAAGAAGCCGAAGCGAGCACCAGTCTGCGCTACTTGAACCAGCCCAAGTCGGAGAACCGCACCAGCTATCGCGTCGATGCTTCGCTCGCAAAATCCTTGGTCGACGGGCTGATGGACCAAGGATTCGACCCATCTTATTCCAAACGTACGCGCTACGACGGCGGTCTCGGCCATGCGTTCGCCCGAGTGCTAAAATTTTTGAGCCCGCAAGCGAACTATCCGGTGATTCCGGTGATGGTGAACACATACTATCCACCGGCGCCGTCGGCCAAACGCTGCGTTGCGTTCGGCAGGGCGCTCGGCGAAGTCATACGCCGGCTTCCCGATGACAAACGGATCATGATCGTCGCTTCCGGCGGCCTCAGCCACACCACCATCGACGAGAATCTGGATCACGCATTCATCCAGGCCTTGGAGCAAAACGACCAGAGTTACATGGCCGCCATGCGCGCCGCGGATTTGGTCGAAGGGACTTCCGAGATTCGCAATTGGATCGTCGTCGCGGCCGCCGCCGACCGGCCCGGGAAGCTCGTCGATTATTTCCCGCTTTACCGTACCACCACCGGCATCGGTTGCGCCATGGGCTTCGCCCACTGGGATTGCGCCTGATGTTTAATCCGCCGTTAGTGTAGTGGAATTAAAGTTTGTTAAACAATTTATCCGGCGTACTCCTTGTGATTGAAAGTCCGCGCGGCGCCGATAAATTTTACGACAATTCATAACGCGGGGAACGGGGGACTTACCCGCGCCAAGACGCCGAGAACGCAAAGTTCGGAGTCGTAGTTTTTCCTGGAGGTTTTTTGCGCCTTTGCGCGAGCCATTCCGAAAATCAGTTGTGGCTCTGCCGCGCTGTATTACCGTCATGTCGGTGAAAACGGGTGTCTCTTCTCGGCCTGCTGGCTGTTGCTTCCATGCCCTTTCGTCCCTTGCGCCGTTCGTGTAGAAGCATTTGTTGATGAGCGACATGTCGAATTCTCCGGCGGCTCCGTCAGGCCGGCTCGCCGCCTTTCACTACCGCGACTTCAGGCTTTTTTGGCTGAGCTTGTTCATCTCCAACATCGGCACCTGGATGCAGATGACGGCGACCAACTGGCTGTTGTATGAACTCACCGGTTCACCGCTGAAGCTCGGCCTCAACGGCGTCTTTCGCGCGATTCCGGCGATCGCGCTCGGCTTGATCAGCGGCACCTTCGCCGATCGATACGATCGCAGAAAGCTGCTGCTTGGGACCCAACTCGTCTTGGCCGGACTCAGTCTCACCCTCGGCCTCCTCGACTACGCCGGCCATATTCAAGCCTGGCAGATTTATCTCTTTACCTTTATCAGCTCGTCGGTGGGCTCTTTCGACGGTCCGGCGCGCCAGGCGCTCTTTCCGTCACTGGTGCCGCGCGCGGTTTTGCCCAACGCCGTAGCGCTCAATTCGCTTTTGTGGAAGGGCGCCGCCTTGCTTGGCCCCACCCTCGGCGGCATCGCGATTGCTGCCATGGGTACGTCCGGCGCGTTCTTTGCCAACGCCGCCAGTTTTCTAGCCGTCGTGATTGCTTTGATGCTGATGCGCGCGACTTCGCCGGCGCAGGAAAAACGACGCGACTTCCTCGGCGAGACCAAAGCCGGCTTCTCCTACATCGTCTCCCAGCCGATTATTCTCGGGCTCACCGTGATGGAGGCCTTCGCTTCGGTTTTCGGCCTGGATCACGCCATGCTGACGATTTTTGCCAGCGACGTTTTTCGCGTCGGCGCATCGGGCTTTGGCTTCTTGTTATCGGCACGCGGCGTCGGCGCCGTGGTCGGCTCGAGCGTCTTCATCGCCATGGGGCAGCGCGCCGCTCAGGGCAAGATGCTTTTCATCTCGGCGATCCTGTACGGCGCCGGCTTCGCCGTTTTCGGCCTGTCGCCTTCTTTTACCTCGGCGTTGATCCTGCTCGCCTTCGTCGGCGCCACGGATACCATCTGGAGCGCTGCCCGCAGCACGATATTGCAAATGCTCACACCGGAAAGGTATCGTGGCCGGGTCATGGGTGTGTTCCAGTTGAGCAATCGCGGCCTGCATCCGCTCGGGCAGATGGAAACCGGCCTCGTCGTGCCGCTCATCGGCGCGCGCGAAGCGACGGTGCTGGGCGGCGTGATTGTGACGTTCATGACGTTACTGACCGTCTGGCGGGTGCCGGTGATCCGCCGTTTTAGTTGGGACAAGGAAATGATGGAATCCGACGAACCGGAAGCCGGCAAAGACAAGGCTGCGAGTGAGCTCAATCGAGCCACGGCGCAGACGGAACGCTAAGCCGATCCAATCCCAGACCGGCCCTGAAAATTTATCGGAATGAAATCGCGGGACATCTCATCGACTCCGGCGCGGGAGCTGCTAATCGCCGCGCGGCCAAATCGAAATGCTTTCCGGTTTGAGATCGAGAAAAACCTTGCCGCCCGGCTTCAGTTGGCGCGCTTCGGGTGAGCCTATAACGTGGCTTTCGTCTCCCAGGGTCACCGTATATTCGTAGCGGTCACCGAGAAACTGCACCGACTGTAAAATGGATTCGACCCGGTTGATTTGGCCCTCGCGCCGCTCGGCCGACAAGCTGACCTGTTCCGGACGAATCGCCACCATCACGCCCTGCCCCACCGCCGGAAAACCGTTGGCTGTCGAAGCGACGTTGCGGCGCTCGAGAATCAGTGGCGCGGCGGCGACCCCGGGAACTTCCACGTTGACCAGTTGCTCGGAAAGCGCGATCACTTTTCCCGGCAATAAAAAGGTCTTCCCCAAAAAATCGCGCACAAACGGGGTGGCTGGATGATAGTAAACTTCCTCCGGCGTACCCACCTGTTCGAGCACGCCGAATTTCATGATCGCGATGCGGTCCGACAGGCTCAGCGCTTCGATCTGGTCGTGGGTGACAAAGATCACCGTCACGTTGACTCGTTGTTGCAAAGCCTTTAATTCCCGGCGCATCTCTTCGCGCAGTTGCGCGTCGAGATTGCTCAGCGGTTCATCGAGCAGCAGGACCTTGGGCGAGAAAACCAGGGCGCGCGCCAGCGCGACGCGCTGCTGCTGCCCGCCGCTCAGCGCCGGCGCCGGACGCTCTTCGAGCCCGGACAGGCCTACTAGATTGAGCACCTCGGCCACCTTGGCCCTAATCTCGGCTCGGCTGGTGCCGCGAAGCTTGAGCGGATAGGAAACATTTTCGAACACCGTCATGTGCGGCCAGAGCGCGTAGGACTGAAACACCATGCCCATGTCGCGCTTTTCCGGCTTGATGTAGATTTTTTCGTCGGGACTCGCCAGACAGCGCTCGCCCAGATAGATCGCGCCGCCGTCGGGCTTTTCCAGGCCGCCGACCATGCGCAGGGTGGTCGTCTTGCCGCAGCCGCTCGAGCCGAGCAAGGTGAAAAACTCCCCTTCGGCGATTTCCAGATTGATCCGGTTGACCGCGACCACACGGTCGAAGCTCTTGGTGAGATTTTCAATGCGCAATAAACCCACGTACGGCTCCCTGAATGAAGATGATTACTCGGCCCGGATACCGACCTTGAGGCCAAACGAGCGCGCGATGATGGCGAGGCCCAAAGTGAGCAGCGTGATCAGAATGATGGTGATGCTGGCGACCTCCCGGTAACCCGCGGCAACCTGGTCGAGCGCGAGCAGCGACAAAGTCCGAGTCTCCGAAGTCGCCAGCAAAATAATCGCCGAGTTGTGCTGCGCCGCGAACATGAATTTGATGACCCCCACCAGCACCATCGTCTGCGCCATCAACGGGAATACGACGCGCAAGTAAGTGCGCCAAAAACCGGCGCCGGACATGCGCGAAGCCTCTTCGAGCTCTTTGCCGAGCTGGAGAAAGTTCGCCTTGAGAATCTGCGTGGCCAGGGTGACCCCGCCGAGCACCTGGGCGATGACCAGCAGCACGAGGGTGCCGTAAAACGGCCGGAAAAACGGCGTGCCGAGAAACATCCACAAAAGCCCGAGGCCGGACAACACTCCGGGAATCGCCGACGGCAGCCAGCAAATCGAGTCGAGCACCGAGCGGCCGGGAAGCTTGGTTCGCACCAGGACGTAGCCTATTAATGAAAAGGCCAGCGCGCCGAACACGCCGGCGCTCACCGCGACGATCAAGGTGTTCTGCAGCCCCTGGATGATGCGCGGATCCTTGAGCGCGGCAATCCAGTATTCCAGGGTCCAGGTCTTGGGTAGATGGAAGAAGCCGAACCGGGTCATGAAGCTGCCGCCGAGCACGCTCAGGAGCGGCACCACGTCGAGGATGAAAATCACCAGCGCGACAAACGCGGTGGCGGGATAACGCCACACGCCCAGATCGACGGTCTTGGTTTTGAAATGGCCGGTTACCGTGGTGAACTGCCGGCGCGTGATCAGCCGGCGCTGCAGCGGAATGAAAGCGACCAGGAAGACCAGAATAACGCTGCCCAGCGCCGCGGCTTGATTGACCAGGGGCGGCTCCTGGCGCGCCAGATCGACAATCTTGGTCGAATAAACGTAGAAGCTCCAGGGCACGCCGAGCAATAGCTCGATCTCAAAGCTGCTGAAGATGCGGATCACGCTTAACAGGAAAACCACCACGATCACCGGCGTCATGGCCGGCACCGTGATCCGTAACAGCGTGGTAAAGGCGTTGGCTCCCGACATCCGGCTCGCCTCTTCCATCGAGGCGTCCATGCGCCGAAACGCCGGGGTCAAAAGCATGACCTTGGTGGATATGCCGTGGCTGACCAGATGCACCCAAATGATCCCGGCAAACGAATAGATGTCGAAATTGAGACCGCTCAAAAACGGCACATCACGCAACCACGAGTTGATCAATCCCGTGCTCGGGTCGAGCATCAGCATCCAGCCAAAGGTGGTCGCCAGGCCGGGGAGGAAAAAAGATATCCAGAAGCCGAACTCCAGCGCGTTGCCAAATAAAATGTTGGTGCGCGCTAAAAGCCAGGAGACAAAAATCCCCAGCGGCAGGGAGACCACCTGCAAGACCACACCGATCTTTATGCTGTGCCATAGCGAGCGCCAGATGCCCGGCTCGCTGAACGCTTCGCGCCAGGCCCCTAACCCATAGACCGGCGGCTCGGCGATCGTCGCCGTATTGAAGCTGTTGATGATGATCAACGCCAACGGATAGATGACATAGAACCCCATGAAGCCGATCAACAGCGCCATCAGCGCCGTCCCGCCGTCCAGCGGCGGCAGCCAGCTCCGCGCCGGTAACGCGCCAGTTACGCTTTCGGTCTTTGCCATAGAGTAATGCGCTGGAAGCGCCCGCGAGTTCTATCGTCGTTGCGCCGTGAATTCAAGCGAGCTATCGACTCGGTCTCCTGCAATCTATTTATCCGTGCAGCCCGGGTGGTACGGCATGTTGCAATGCGCGCCGACTTTTTTCATCGCCGCTTCGAACTCTTTGTGAATCTGCGGATTCTCGTCTTCAAACTCAATCTGGCCGCCGCCCTCCTTGATGCTCGTATAAGTGCCGCCTTCGCCGTCCTGCATGCGCATGAAGCGAAACTTCCAGCTGCCCCAGCGCAGCGCTAGATAGCGCGCCGGCGTGGAGCCGGAATTGAAATGCTGGTGGAACCACTGATCCGGCGGCACCACCACGCTGCCCGGCCTCCAGTCGACCCGCTGGATCGCCTCGCCTTCCGGCCACAGCACCGAATAGCCCTGGCCGCCGAGAATTATCACATGCGCGCCGGGACCATGCTTGTGACCCTTCTTATATGTCCCGACCGGAAACTCCGAGATATGGGCGCACATGGTCTGGCCGGCGAGATTGAACTTCATGTTGGTGCTGCCCTTGCCGCGTTCGCTGTAGTCGGCCAGGCCGATGCTGTGGGTGTCGGGCACGAAGTTGGTCGTCATGAAGAAACGGCCGGTGACTTCGCCCTGGCCGCTGAAGTAGCCTTCGGTGGCGGGATCGAAACGGTCGGTAAACGCGAAATCGTCGCCGAAAATAAAATCGACATTGTGAAACAAATTCATCATGAAACAGGAATTGGTCACGGCGAAATAGCGCGCCGTCTCGGTACCGCTGGCGTTGAAATGTTGATAGTGCGCGTTGATCGGCACGGCGAACAAACTGCCCGGTCCCCATTCAAAAGTGTGTTTCTTGCCGTCTTTCTGCCACACCGAGGTCGCGCCGTAGCCCTTGGTCACATAAACCATTTCTTCGTAAAGATGCTTCTGCGCCTTGGTCTTGCCGGCGGCAGGAATCTCGCAAACGTAGCCGTCGTTGATGCCGCCCGTGCCGTCGAGCACGACGAAGGAACAAGGCACCCCCTTCAAATCCCAGGGTTCGACCTCGACCTTGTTCAAGTCTTCGACAAAAAAGCCGCGCACCACGGGGATCTTCTGCGCTGCCTGCCAGTTCTTATAAGTATCGATGCGCGCGGGTTTAAGATCCGCTGCTTGCTGTTGAGATTCCGCCACCGACGGCCCTCCCTAAATATTCGAAGCTAGAGGAATAGCTCCTGTCCGACACGATCGGCGATCCGAGCGCTATTTCTGCGTGCACCCCGGGTGATAGGGCATATTGCATTTCGCGCCGGCGGCTTTCATCGCCGCTTCGAAGTCTTTGTGGATTTGCGGATCTTCGTCTTCGAACTCGATCTGGTTGCCGCCGAGTTTCAAGCTCGTGTAAGTGCCGCCTTCGCCATCCTGTGAGCGCATGAATCGATAGCGCCAGTTGTTCCAGCGCAGAGCCAGATAGCGCGCCGGCGCGGCGCCGGAATTAAAATGCTGATGAAACCATTGATCCGGCGGCACCACCACGCTACCCGGCCCCCAATCGACACGCTCGGTCGGCTCGCCGTCTTTCCACAGGATCGAATAACCTTGGCCGGAAAGAATAATGACATGGGCGCCAGGACCATGGCGATGGCCTTTCTTGTAAGTGCCCACCGGAAACTCCGAGATATGCGCGCCCATGGTATTGCGCGCCAGATCGAACTTCATGTTGGTGCTGCCCTTGCCGCGCTCGCTGTAGTCCGTGAGCTTGATGGTGTGCGTGTCCGGCACGAAGTTGGTCGTCATGAAGAAACGGCCGGTGATCTGCCCCTCGCCGTTGAAGTAACCTTCGGTGTGCGGATCGAAGCGGTCGGTAAAAACATAATCGCTGTTAAAGATGTAATCGGCATTGTGGAATAGGTTCATCATGAAACAAGAGTTGGTCACCGCGAAATAACGCGCAGCTTCACTGCCACTAGCGTTAAAGTGTTGGTAGTCGGCATTGATCGGAATCGCGAACATACTGCCCGGCCCCCACTCGAAAGTGTGTTTTTTCTTGCCGTCGCGCTGCCATACCGTGGTCGCGCCGTAGCCTTTGGAGACGTAGACCATCTCTTCGTACATATGTTTCTGGGGCGTGGTCTTGCCGCCGGCGGGTATCTCGCAAACGTAGCCATCGTTGGTGCCGCCGGTGCCGTCGAGCACGACGAAGGAACAAGGCACGCCTTTTAAATCCCAATGCTCCACGGGCACCTGATTGACGTCCTTTACAAAGAAACCGCGAATGCAAGGAATCTTCTGCTCCGCCTGCCACACTTTATAAGTATCGAGCCGCTCCGGTTTAAGGTCGGACGCTTGCTGTGGAGATTGGGCCATTTAGATTGTCCCCTTCAATAGACTGATTTCGAATCTAAGCCACCTTCTGCGGCGGCCGCTCGCCGAACAGGCCGATTCGCTCGTTGATCACATCGAGTTCGATCAGCCGATTCCTGACCGGATCACGCACCAAGCCCATCGGCTCGCCGCCTTTTCCAACGATGTCGATCTGCTCGTGCAAGATTTTTCTCAGCAGGATGATTCCCTCGTCGCCGACCCCGAGGTGCTCCTGGGTGCGATCGGTGGGCGCCCCTTGGGTTTCCCAGGCCATCGCATCCTGGACGAGAACTTGATCCAAGCGATACTCGCCGTGTTCGTCGCGGATCGGGAAATACTCCCAGGGCGTATCGCCGTCGGCCGGCGATCGATCCGTATCGTTGGGCGTGAAATAGACCACGAAGACCTGGGTGTGCGCATCGTCCACCGGCACGCGAATTTGCAGATTATGGAGCAGGTTGCCGCTCAACAGCCGGTCGCGAAACACATGGCGCAAAGTGATCGGGAAGAGCAGTGGATGCTGGTCGACAACCGGAGGATCGCCGGCCTTTTTGCCGGGCGTGACGCGCCGCTTGAAAATGCCGAACTCGAAGGGGATGAATTTGTGATCTTCCTCGTAATGGTCCACCGTGGGCGCCAAATGGGCGGTCTCGCCGTGGAGCCAATACAGGTGCGACGGGTCCACGGAGTTCTCCATCGGCTGGAGCCAATTACAGTTGTAGATTTCATGCTTCTGGACCAGGCGCTTACCATTTTCCCAGCTGAGCACGTCCCAGCGCGGCAATAGCGGCCTCGGCTCCGGGCCCATATAGGTCCAGATCAATCCGCCCAAGCGTTCGGCGGGGTACGCCGTGTGTTTAATTTTTTCCTTAAATCCACCGTCGGCGGGCTCGGCGGGCTGCTCCAAGCACTTGCCCCTGCCATCGAACTTCCAGCCATGATACGGGCAGCGAATACCTTCTTTGTCCACGCGGCCAAACGCCAGTGACGCCTTGCGGTGCGGGCATTGCTCGCCCACCACGCCGTAGCGGCCCGACTGATCACGATAGACAACGAGATCCTCGCCCAGTATTCGCGCAGACTTGATCGGCTTCTTCTCTGTCAATTCACCAGCGCAGGCAATCGGCATCCAGTAGCGGCGCAATAACTCGCCGCAAGGCGTGCCGCGCCCGACACTGGTGAGCCGCTTGTTTTCTTCGTGCGTCAGCATGCTGCTTCCCTATTTCTTTTCAATACCCGCCATGATCTTTTTCGCCAGATCGAAAATCGGTTTCATATCGCCGTATTCCGGCTTGACCACGTCGAAATATTTAACGCCTGGCTGCATCCGGTTATCCGGCGGAATTTCGTCCTTGGGAATATCGATGCGCCGGGAGTTCGCCGGATCGTCCGGATCCCCCAACTTTTGCAGCGCCATCTGTCCCTTGCGCGACAGAAACCAGTTGAGAAAGACCTTGGCGGCATTGGGATGAGGCGCCTGATTCAGCAAGCTCACCGACCCGCCGCCCGCGGAAAAACTCGAACCTTCTTTCCACCGGGTGGTGTCGAAGTCATCCACCGGCAAGCCCTGGTGCTTGGCGCGCATGGAATCCTTGCAGCCCATGCAAATAGCAAATTTCCCTTGCGCTAGCCAGTCCGTCATCTGACGGAAATTTTTCGCGTAGGTAATCTCCATGCCGCCGAAGAGCTTTTTCATGAACTCGGCGCCGATTTCCGGGCTGTAATAGTAAAACTGCATGGTCGCACCCAAGCCGGTGTCGCGCGGATCGAGGGAGACGATCTTACCTTTCCACTTGGGATTCAAGACATCCCAGTAGGATTTGAACTCTTTGGGATCGACCAACTTGGTGTTGTAGGAGAGCTGGGCGTTGCTCGGGCTGGCGATGAACGCAAAAATATACTTGCCTTCCGGATCGGCGTAGCGCTGCTCGCCGCCGAACCATTTGGACGGGTCGACGACTTCGGGAAGAATCAGCACCGGCTTCAAAGGATCGAGGACCTTCCCTTTATAGAGCGTATTATAAAGACTGTTCGTGCCGCCGCTATAGACATCGGCGATAAACTTGCCGGCGCGGCGTTCGGCGATGATCCGATGGGTCAGCTGGCTGCCTCGTCCGGTGACCGAAACGACGTTGATCCCCGGAAAATCGCGTTTGAAGCCGCGCAACAGCGCTTCATAGCGATAAATATAGACGGTGACCTGCCCTTCTTTTCGCGCCGCCGCCAGGGTTTGCTCCCAGTCCTTTTTCCAGTCCGCTGGCGCGGCGAGCACGCTCGTCGACACGAAAAGCAGGACCAAGCCGGTCAAAAATGAAACGAGTTTGCTTGTGTATTGATTGCCCATGCCCATCCTTTATCTAAAAACATCTAGGATAACAAAGCTACCGCCTTCAAGGTCAAGGTCAATGGATGATTCCGTTTAAGTTTTCTGCTCGTATAGCTTGTCGATAAACCCCGATTGATCGAGGGTCCGCAAATAGTGCAAGTCCCACAACGCCATCGGGCTCTGCTCCTCGGTTTCCGGGTTTTTCATACAGCAAAGCTTGTAGGCATTCGCGACGGCTTCGTGCTCCGGATACGGTTTCGGCAGAAGCTTTGCCACACTGCGGTATTGCACGTTCTGACATTCAGGCACGCGCCGGCGCAGATCGTCGAGAATCTGTTCCGTCTCGCCGCGGCGCACGCGCGCGAAATGGATACCCATCACCTGGGCCTTCACCAGCCGCTCGGCCAAGCCTTCTTTGCTTTGCAAGGTGGTGATCGTCGTCGTCAACGTGGGCCCGTTGATCATCGGCAGCCGATCGAGCGTCAAGATCTTCATGCCCGCTTCTTCGAACTTCTCCGTGTTGCCCGTGACGAAGATTGCGTCGACCTTTTTCGTCCGCAACACATCCAACTGCATCGCCCGGAACTCGTTATTGGACTCGGTCAGCTCGACGAATTCGACTTCGTCGAGCCGCAGCCCGCCGCGCATGACGTAAAGCATGTGGTTGCCCCGCGGATGATGGTAACCGCCGATGGAATCGACCAGCGTGGTGTCGCCGATCCGCTTGCCTTTCAGTTCCGACAACTGTTTTATTGGAAAATTTGCTACGAGCCGGTCGTTGGTAGAGTTGGAAGGCGAGGTTAAACAAACGATCGGCTTGCCGCGCCTCACCAAGAGATAGGGCGAAATATGATTGCCCGAGACGAAATCGACGTCGCCGCCGAAGAGCGCCTTTTCCGCGGCCTCCGAGCTATCGCAGAACTCAAAAGTCACCTTGAGCCCCGCCTGCTCCCAGACGCCGGCCTTGTCCATCACTTCCCAAATCGGCAAGTGGGAATGCGATCGATAGAAGCCGCGGATACTCATCGTTGGGCGATCAGACATGTTGGGCTCTCCGTGGATCGTCCGATTCTCGCTTGGTTGCGCCATCCCCGATGCGACACCCCCGGTCTATTTTTTAGCTTGATTTAGCGTTTCTTTGATGAAACTTCGAATTTGACTCATATCCATCCATTCGGCCCGGTCAACGATCGGATAGCGATTCGGGTCCGATTGCGGCCGGCGATTGCCGCGCGGCACTTTGTCTTTCGGGATGTCGATCCGCAAAGAATCCGGACCGTCGTTGCCGTGGGTGAAAATGGTTTGATAGGCGATTTGCCCCTCGCGCGATAACAGCCAATTCAGCGCAACCTTGGCCGCGTTTTGATGCGGCGCCTTATTGATCAGCGCCACCCCGCCGGAGCCCGCGGTGATATAAGCGCCCTCTTTCAACTGCTCGGGATCGAACCAGCTCACCGGCAAGCCTTGGGTCTGCATCACGTCCAGATCCATGCGTGAAATCGGCGCGAAAATGGACAGCGCGAATTTGCCTCCCGCCAGCCAATCGCCCATCTGGCGGGTATCCGTGCTGATCACCAAGTCCGTCTCCGTAAGAACCCGTCTGATGAATTCCTTGCCGAGGCTCTTGTTGTGATAGAAAAAGCGCATGGCGTCGCCGGCACCGCCGAGCCTGGGATCGTAGGCGACGATCTTGCCCTTCCATCTCGGCTTGAGCACGTCCCAGTAAGACTTGATTTCAGCCGGTTTAACCAACTTGGTGTTGTAGGCCAGTACGATCCGAGTTTCACCGTTGAGATTGAACAAGTACCGGCTCTCCGGGTCGACGTAGTGATGCTTGCCTTGATACCACTTGCTGACATCGGTGACCTCCGGCAAGACCAGCAGCGGCGGAATCGGGTCCAGGACTTTGGCCTTATAAAACACGTTGTAACCGGTGGTCATGCCGTTGACATAGAGATCCGCCAGGTATTTTTCGCCGCGCCGTTCCGCCATAAAGCGCTTGGCGACATCGGCGCCCCGGCCAAAAATTCCCGTGACTTTAATCTCGGGATATTTTTTATGGAATTCGGCGAAGAGTTTTTCGAAATCGGCGCTGCCGTAGAGCACCAACTGCCCTTCTTTCTTTGCCGCTGCGACGGTTTTTTCCCAATCCGCCTTCCAGGAGTCGGCCGCCGCACCGTTGGCGGCGGCGGTCCAAAGCCCGAATAAAACGATTGCGGCGCCGACGAAATTTAATTTTTGTTTCATTTGTTCTCCTCACTCTACTTTTTCGCGGCCTGCTGCGCTTGCTTGATCAGTTTGGTCACCGCTCCCATATCGAGCCACTCGGGTCTGCCGGAATAAATATATTTTACTCCCTTGATCCGCCGATAGGCGGGAGGAATCACGTCCATCGAAATATCTTCACGCATCGACTGGCGAACATCATGCTGCTGCGCAAATACGGTCTGATAGGCTTCCTGGCCCTCTCGCGAGAGCAGCCAGTTAATCGCAACTCTAGCGGCGTTAGGATGGGGCGCGTTCTTAAACAAGCTCACCCCTCCCTGCGTCGGTCCGACAAAGGCGCCTTCCTTGAATTGCCCCGGCTCGAAAAACTTTACCGGCAGACCCTTGCTCGCGGCGTCCTCGATATCGCTGACGAAAAAGGCCAGAAGAAACTTGCCTGCGCCAAGCCAGTCGATCATCTGCCGCTCGTCGCGCGAATAGGTAATTTCCATTTCGCTGAAAAATCGTTTGACGAACTCAGGTCCGAGATCCGGATGGTTGTAAAAGAAACGCAACGCGTGAGCCACCGTACTCACTCGCTTGACGTCATAGGCGACGATCTTGCCCTTCCATTTAGGATCCAGGAAGTCCCAATAGGATTTGATTTCATTGGGATTCACCAGCTTGGTGTTGTAGGCGGTCTCACCGCCATGAACGTTCCCCTGAAATATGAAGATATATCTGCCGTCAGGGTCTGCGTAGTGATGCTTCCCGCCCCACCACTTCGATTGGTCGACGACTTCGGGAAGGATCAGTTGCGGCCGGATGGGTTCGAGGATGTTTGCTTTGAAAAAAACTTGAATCGGTGTGACCACGCCGTTGATGAACAAGTCGACCAAATACTGGCCGGCGCGGCGTTCGGTCATCACCGCTTGTCCATTTTCACTCCCGCGACGATTGGTGATCGATTTGACTTTGATCTCAGGGTAATTATTTTGAAACCGCTCAAAAACCTTTTCATATCCTTGGCTGCCATAGAAAGATAATTCACCTTCTTTCTTGGCCGCCGCCAGCGTCCGCTCCCATTCGGCTTTCCACGCATCCGCCGCGGCCGCGAAGGCCACCTGCGAACTGCCAACTAAGAACACGACCACGAACCACAGAAACAGCCGATAATTTGTCCGCGCTTTTTTACTCATCACCCAATACTCCATTATTCCATCGATCCAACTTCCCCGTTCCCGATCAGTCCAGTCTCAGAATGTCCTTCCATTTATCGTATATCGCGCCTCGCGTCGCCTCGGAAAAGTAGCAGGTCTTGGCGTACTGCTCCTTCCAGTGAAAAGGCTGGCAGGCGTCGATGATCGCGACGGAGTTGGTGAAATTGCGCGCCGCGCGCGCCGCCGGCGCGATGCGTGGGTCGAGCGGCGTGCTCCAGGCTTCCGTGATGACATTGATCGCCGTCGCCGGGTCGCAGCGCGTCGCCAGGGCCCACAACACGTCATCGATGTTCGACGGATCGACGTCGTCGTCGACGATGATCACGAAACGGCGATGATAACCATAAGTCGAACCGAGCATCGCCAGAGCGGCGCGCTTCACATGCCCGCCGTATTTCTGCTTAAGTGAAATGACCGTGATATAGCGGGTCTGATATTCCCAAACCCCTTGCACGTCGGTTACACCCGCTTTTTCCAGGGCGAGCCAAACGTTTGCAGCGCTCAGCGACACCGACTTGCCGGAGATTCCCGGCGGCATGCCGAGTATAATGGGGTCCTTGCGGTGCATCACCGACTTCACTTTCACAACCGGCTCATTGCGCGTCCCCGAGGCGTAGTAACCCGTCCATTCGCCGAATGGCCCTTCGGATCGGCTGTCTTCTTTCGGCGGCACGATGTATCCTTCGACGGCGAGCTCGGAGGTAGCCGGAACCGGCAGACCGGTCTCGCCGCCACGGATGATTTTAACCGGCTCGCCGAACAACCACCCGGCAATTTCCAATTCCGAGACACCCCAGGCCTCGTACCAGCTTGCGACTTTCGCGAGAACCGGGTCCTGGCCGAAACTGATCACGACCGGACAGGATTTTCCCTGTGCCCAATATTTTTCCCGAATGAGCCGGCCGTGCTTGCCGGGCGAAATCCAGATGCCGAGGGTTTCTTTATCATGAACACAAACGCGATAGGTGCCGACGTTGGTCCACCGGCCATCCGGATCTTCCATGATCACCATGCAGCCGGTACCGATATAACGCCCGCCGTCCTCCTCGTGCCAGCGTGGCGTGGGAAATTTCAACAAATCGATCTGCGCACCACGGTCGACGTTCTCGAGCACCGGACCGTCCGAGACTTCAATCGGCTTGATTGGCTTCTGCCTGCCTAGTTTTTGCTTCCATTCGCGAATCAGGTCGAGGCCGTTCAGTTTAGGGTTGAGACCGAATGCCAATGCGGTTGTCGCCGCGGAACAAACCGCGTTGGTGACAACGCGAAAGCCTTTCGGGTAACCTTTGATCTGATCGAACAAAACGACCTTCGGATTCGCCGCCCGCGCCGCAACTTCGGTGATCGCGCCAAGCTCGAGATCCCAGTCGGCGCCGGCGACGCGTCTCAGCTCACCGAGCGTGTCGACCGCTTCGAGATAGCCGCGCAAGTCTTTGTAGCCTAGCGATGAAGTTGTTGCCATATTTCTCTATCGATTCTGGGCAGTGACGACGTTTTTATGTGACCTTCGTCATCGTGTTTGTCCGCTCCGGAGCACCGCAGACGAGGTCGCTTTTTATTTCTTCGCCGCTGACTTCAAGGCACTATTGACCACTTTGATGATCGGCTTCATGTCAATCCACTCGGGCCGGCCGGTGTCGAGGTATTTTACCCCCTCCAAGCGCCGCGATTCGTAGGGGACGCCGTCTTTCGGGATATCGATGCGCAGCGAATCCGCGGGAGATTCGGCCTGCGCCAATCGTTTCTGCAACGAGATCTGTCCCCGACTCGATAGCAGCCAATTGATAAACACCTTGGCCGCATTCGGGTGGGGCGCGTGACTCAACAATGCCAAGGTGCCGAACTGCTGCACCAAGCCGCCGCCCTCTTTGAAAACTTTCGGTCCGAAAGTGTCGACCGGCAGGCCCTGGCGTTTCAAGACATCGACGTCGCAGAAAAAACAGATGGCGTACTTTCCCGTCGCCAGCCAATCCGGTCCCTGCCGGTAATCGCGAAACAGCGTGATTTCCATCTCGCTAAACAAGCGCTTAATGAATGACGGTCCGATATTGGGATGGTGGTAAAAGAAGCGCATATTCCCGCTGCCCGGTCCCGGCCGCCGCACGTCGCGCGCCTCGATTTTGCCCTTCCATTTCGGGTCGAGAAAATCCCAGTAGGATTTGAACTCTTTCCCATCGACGAGCTTGGTGTTGTAGTTGATGGCGCCGTAAGTCGCCGAGCCGACGTAGACAAAAACATACTGCCCTTCTGGATCGGCGTAGGTGTGTTTGCCTTCGTACCACTTCGTTTGATCCAAAACTTCCGGTAAAATCAGCGCCGGTTTAATCGGATCGAGCATCTTGCCGCGATAGAATTGTTGATAGTTGGGATTGGCGCCGGCGCTGACCACATCGGCGATATATTTTTCGCCTCGTCTCTCGGCGGCGATCCGCTGTCCAATCTCATTGCCCCGCCCCGTAACCGCGACGACCTTGATCTCCGGAAATTCTTTTTGAAAATCCGGCAAGATCGAATCATAGCCGCTGATGTAAACGGTTACTTGGCCCTCCTTCTTGGCGGCCTCCACGGTTTTTTCCCATTCACCTTGCCAAGCGAGTTTCGCCGGCGCGGCACAAACCGCACTCGCGCAACTTAAAAGAACCAACCACGCGGTGATAGCGCGCGATACAGATATTGGAAACATGCTCATCAAACGATCCCTCTCGATAAAGAGGCCGGCGGCGCGAAATGCGCCAAACTCGGTCCTGTTTCTTTCTTCCCGATTCAGCTCTTCCCTGCGCTCTTGAGCGCTTCCTTGACGACATCAAGGATCGGCTTCATGCTTTGCCACTCCGGCTTGCTCGTGTCGATATAGTTGACGCCGTCCAACCGCCGGCTTATCAACGGCACGTCGTCTTTGGGAATGTCGATGCGCAGCGAATCCGGCGGGCTCTCGGAATTGGCCAGGGTCTTTTGCAAGGCGATCTGGCCTTTGCGCGACAGCAACCAGTTGATGAACGCCCGCGCGGCGTTCGGATGGGGAGCTTTATTGATCAAGGTCAACGTGCCGAATTGCTGCACCAGGCCGCCGCCCTCCTTGAAGACCTTCGGTCCGAAAGTGTCGACCGGCAGGCCTTGCTGCTTCAAAACATCGACGTCGCAGAAAAAGCAAATCGAGTATTTGCCGACGGCCAGCCAATCAGGACCCTGGCGATAATCGCGGAACAACGTGATGTCCATCTCGCCGAACAACTTGCGCAGGAATGACGCGCCGAGCTCCGGATGATAGTAGAAAAACCTGGCGTTACCGGACCCCGGCCCGGGCGTGCGAATATCGCGCGCAATGATTTTGCCCTTCCATTTCGGGTCGAGCAGATCCCAGTAGGATTTGAACGCTTTGCCATCGACGAGCTTGGTGTTGTAATTGATTGAACCGTAAGTCGCCGAACCGACGTAATTAAAAATATATCGCCCTTCGGGATCGGCGTAGTGGTGTTTTTTCTGATACCACTTTGACGAGTCGGTGACCTCGGGAAGCAGCAAAACGGGCTTGATCGGATCGAGCACCTTGGCCTTGTGCAACCGCCCGTAGGTCGTTACCCCGCCGGAGCTAAAAACATCGGCCAAATATTTATCGCCGCGCCGTTCCGTCAGTAATCGTTGCGCCATCTGCGAGCCGCGGCCGGTGACCGCCGTAACTTTGATCTCGGGAAATTCCTTCTGAAACTCCGGCAGCACCGCCTCATAGCCGCTGATATAAACCGTCACCTGTCCTTCTTTTTTCGCCGCTTCGATGGTCTTTTCCCATTCGGTCTGCCATGCAGGCTTCGCGTCAGCAGCATAGGCCGCGCCGCCGAACAAAATACAAAACAACCCCACAACTAAATATTTTCCTTTGGACATTTCTCCGCGCCTCCGGATAGGGACTCTATATAGAAATCTGGGCTTAACTCAAGTCGCTAGACCCGAAACTCGCAACCTTTGCGTTCTTTGCGGCGGGTGCTTGTTTTCACTGCTTCGGCGGCACATGATAGGTCACCGAGCCGGCCTTGCCGACGCGCAAGGATTCATCCAACTTGGTGTCAATGATCGGATGATCGGGATCGCGAAAGACATTCATCGGCTCCAAGCCCTGCTCCACTTTATTGATTTCCCGTTTGAGCATGGCGCGGTAAATGACGACGCCGTGATCCGACACCGCTAGCCGCTCGCGGCTTCGGTCGAGGATCGGCCCTTGAGTTTCCCACGCCATGAAATCCTGCGCATCGACATCGTCGAGACGAAATTTGGCGAACGGATGGCGCACACCGAGCGGATTTTTGAAAGGCCTTCGATAATTCACCGGCACTTCATCCTTATCCAGCCGCGGCTCGACGGCATCGGGCACGAAGTGGACGTAAACGATCCAAGTATGGGTGTCGTCGATCGGCACGCGGATCTGCGTGCGGTTGGCCTGACGCAGGACGGTCGGAAACAGGAGCGGATGTTCCTCTATTTTACCGTCCCTGAACACGCGCTGTTTGATTAGCCCATGCTCGAACTCCTTGACTTCGTAATGCACGAGATTGTCGATGGTGCCCCGGGTCGTGCTCTCGACTTTGAAGCCGTCAGTGACAAGCTCTTGGTGGAGAATATGCAGATGAGCCGTGTCCACCGAGTTCTCCATCGCCTGCAGCCAGTTGCAGTCGAGCTGCGGCAGTGCGCGCAGCCAATGCCAACCATCCGTGCGCGCCCAAACATCATATTTTGGAATTTCCGGCGCAGGCTGCGGGCCGAGATACGCCCAATACAGACCGGCAAGTTTCTTCACCGGATAGGCTTTTTGCTTGACGGTGAGACAAAACTTGCTGTCCGCCGGCTCCGCCGGAGTTGCCAGACAATTACCTTGGATGTCGTAGAGCCAGCCATGATAGGCACAGGCAATGCCCCGTTCTTCGACGCGGCCATAAGACAGGGAAACCCCGCGGTGAGCGCAGCGGTCGTGCAGCAACCCGGCTTCGCCTTTCGGGGTCACGAACAGCACCAAGTCCTCGCCCAGTATACGGACAAACTTCGTCGGATTATCAGGCGTCAAATCCGCCGCGATGGCGACCGGATGCCAATAGCGGCGCAGCAGCTCGCCTGCCGGTGTTCCCGGACCGACCCGCGTCAGCATTTCATTTTCTTCAGCGGTCAGCATGATTGAACCCCTCTTCCATCCGACGTTGAACCCTTGAACCTTGAACGCTCTTTTTACCCCGGGCTCGGCACTTGGTGCGAAAGGAAAACCTCTTTGCGCTGGTCGGCCGATTCGAGCATCGCCAGACAGACTTCCAGCGTCGCCGCGCCCCAGCGGCCGCCGTGAAACACGGGGCGATGGTGCACCACGGCGTTGTACAGCTCTTCGACTTCGGCTTCGCGGCCGCGGCTTCCCGCCGGCAAATCGACCTCGCGCTGTTCGGTTTCGCCGTAGATCTTGAGGCCGTCCGGCGTCTGGCGAATGTCCCCCTTCTCGCAGCTGACCATGGTCAAGCCGAAGAACGGCTGCTTGCGCGCGCCGGTCCAGACATGGCTGTACTCCCCCTCGCGCCGGCCGCCGAAGCGCATACCTTCTTTTAACTGTTCTTCCTCCTCGGCGCTTTTCACTTCACGCAGCTTTTTTCTCACGTTTAAATTGGTCTCGGGTGCGCGATGTTGCCCGCCTTCGCCGACCCAGTCGAATAATTCCGCCGTATCGAAAAAGCCGTAACCGCTGTAGACCAGCGTCGCCGGCGTGCCGTCCTCGAATTCGAGATAGCAGGTGTAGCTGCCTTCCCACTGCCGCGCCGGGTCCCAAACGCCGGTCATGGCGCGCACACTGCGCACCATACCGCCGCCGATCAGACGCACGATATCGACGTGGTGCGGCCCCTGATTGAGCACGACACCGCGGCTCATGGCCAGCTCATGCTTCATGCGCGGCCGGTACATGAACTCGTTGAAGTTCCAGGTGTTGATCATGCACAGTTTGCCCAATTCGCCGCTCTTGACGATCTCGCGGATCTTGCGGATCGGCGGATCGAAGCTGTGGGTGTGGCCGCATAGTAATTTGACCCCGTATTTATCCGCCGCTTCATTCATCGCGTCGCACTCGGCCAAGGTCATTGCCATCGGCTTTTCGACGACGACGTGTTTTCCCTGCTTGGCCGCCATGATTGCGTGCTCGGCGTGAAGCGAATTCGGTGTAGCGATGTAAACCGCGTCGAGGTTGGGGCTGGCGCAGAGCTCTTCGATGCTGGTGTAACCTTCGGCCTGATACTGCTCGCGAAACTTCGCCACCGCATCCGCGCGCATGTCCGCCGCGGCGGTGATCTTGATGAACGGCAAGTTGGCGATCGGCGGCAGGATCTGCGTACTGGCCACGCCCAAGCCAGCCATGCCTAGTCTGAGAATTTCACTCACGGTTTGCTCCTGAGAAAGTCGAAATCTTTTTCCTCACCCTTCCCTCTCCCGGAGGGAGCGGGGTCAGACAAATCAACTCGACGAACTCTGCGCGGCGATTTTTTGTTGCACGATGGCTCGAATATCCGCCGATTTCGGCGCCACCTCGGAAATCACCGCGAGGTGCGAAAAACTGTTCGCCTTTGGATCGCGCACCACATGCAGCGGATCGCGTCCCTCTTTCACATCCTGAATCCCCTTGAGCAAGAGTTTGCGCGCCGCAACGATGGCTTTATCCGAGGTCACCAGATGTTCTTTGGTGCGATTTTGAATCGCCCCGGCGCCTTCAATCACGCAGGCATCCTGCGCCTGGAAATTGTAGCCGATGCCGCTGAACGATTTGTTCGTCATTGACTCGCGGTCTTGCAGATAGCGATTCGCCCTGTGGCGCACCATATGGTAGTCGGCCGTCAATTCGTCGCGTCCGCGCAACATCATCTCGCGGGACAGGGGCCGCTTGCGGCTAAATACGATGACGAATTTCCAGTGATTGTAGTCGTCGATGGGCACATGCCAGTTGACCGAATACCCCTCAGCCGCCGTCTGCCCGGGAAACGTGCTGAAGTTGGGCATGATGAAGTTGGAGGTGCGGAAATAAATTCTTTCGTCTTCGATATTGCGTACCGTAAAGATCCGCACACCGAAATCGGTGAGCTCCAACTCGATCTTTGGCGCCAAGTCCGCGCCAAACAGCGAATTGGGCGGACTCTCGCTGCCGGTGACGCGCCGTTTTTTGTCGATCTCGGTAAGTTCCAGATTGCGATGCAAGAACGACAGATGCACTGGATCGATGTTGCCCTCGTTGGACTGTAGGTAATTGCAGGAGTGATGAATCTTGGAAACGAAGCGCTGATCTTCCGGCACCTGGAGAAATTCGTAATTGGGTAGCAGCGGCGGCTTGCCGGGTCCGATATAGGCGAAGATCACGCCGCCGGCCTCCCGACAAGGAAACGCCGGTTGGCAAAACGCATCGCGGTGCTCGCCGCCATTGGGCTCGCCGGGCTGATTGAGAATCTTGCCGTTCACATCGAATAGCCAGCCATGATAAATGCACCGCAGCCCGCCATCTTCCAACCGGCCGTAGCTTAAGTCCGCGCCACGATGGCAGCAATGCGCATCCAGGACACCGATGCGCCCGTTGTCGTCGCGAAAAATCGCCAGCTCCTCGCCCATCAACGTTACCGCCAACGGTGCGCCGTCCGGTTTCAACTCCTCCGACAACGCCACCGGCTGCCAATAGCGCCGCAACAGCTCGCCGCACGGCGCGCCGGGCCCCGTTTGAGTCAGGAGTTCGTTTTCCTCTCGGCTGATCATCTCTGCAATTCCCTCGCTTTATAATCTTAGTCCCCTCTCCCGCTTGCGGGAAAGGGCCAGGGTGAGGGCTGACGAAAATTACAGGTTCCATCCTCACCTTCCCAAAATCGTGGAAAGCCGTTTCTTCCCGCTGAAATCACGCCCCGGGAAACGGAATGACGCTCTTGAACTTCGCGATGGTCTTCTCGCGCAGCTCGCGGCTCGAGCGGCTGACCTTAGGAAATTTGTCTTTCCAGGCGAAGGGCCGCACGGCGTAAAAAATCGCCCGGCCGTTGGTATGGTCTTTATTGTCTCGCTTGTCCGGCGGCATGCGCGGATCGAGCGGCGTCGACCAGCAGCCGTCGATGATGTCGATGTTGGTCGGCGGATCGACCCGCGTCATCATCGCCCACAAAACTTCTTTGACGTTGGTCGGGTCGATGTCTTCATCGACCACGACGACATAGCGGCCGTTGCGATTGGCCGCCGCGCAGCTGAGCGCCGCAGTCCCGGCCTGCTTGGCATGGCCGGCGTATTTCTGCTTGATCGAAACAACCGTGAGATAAGACGTGTGATTGTAGACACCGACGATGTCCTGGATGCCCGCGCTTTCCAGTTGATCCCAAAGCACCCCGGCGGAAATATGCAGGTCCATTTTCACCGCGCCGGGCCAGAGCGGCGCTTCGTCTTCGAGGATCGGATCATCGCGATGATAAACCGCCTTGACGCGCACTATCGGCTGATTTTCTCCTGTGCCGGTGGTGCCGCCGGAGTAGTAACCCGGCCACTCGCCGAAGGGCCCTTCGGGCCGGGCCTCTTCCGAAGGCGGCGGGATTTCGCCCTCGATGGCGATTTCTGACGACGCGGGAATCGGCAATCCGGTGATCGGCCCGCGCAGAACTTCCAACGGCCGGCCGATCAGCCCGCCGGAGATTTCCATCTCCGAACGGCCGAAAGGAAATTTCGTATACGACGGCATGAACACCAGCGGATGCTGGCCATAGGTCGCCACCACCGGGCAGCTTTTACCCTGCTCCCAATATTTCATGCAAATCTGCCGGCCGTTCTGTCCCGGGCTCATCCATATGCCCAAAGTATTTTTATCGTGCAGCTGCATGCGATAGGTGCCGGTGTTGACGTAGCCCGAATCCGGGTCGCGGTTGATCAAACCGCCACCCGGACCGAAATAGCGCCCGCCGTCGTTCTCGTGAAAACGAAGCGCGGGGAATTTAAGCAAGTTGACGTCGTTGCCGGTGAGCTTGTTTTCAAACAGCGGCGATCTGCTGACTTCCTTCGGCGCGATCGGCTCGGTGCTTCTCACCTTGCGCGCCGCCAGACGCAGAATTTCCAATTTGGTTTTATCCGTCGGCAAACCCAAGGCAAGCGCCACGCGCCGGTAAGCGGCATAGGGCAAACTACAAACTCGATAGCCCGCCGGATAGCCTTTGACCTTGTCGAAAATCAGCATGGGCGGCTGCGGCACCAGCTCCGCCGTCGACTCCACCAGCGCGCCAATTTCGGCGTCCCAATCGGCGCCCTCGATAATGCGATAGTCGCTGATCTTCTTCGCTTCCTCGATGAAGCTGCGAAAATCATGGTAGGCCAGTTCAGACATGTTTCTTCTCCCAACTTTAAACTTTGAACCTTTGAACCTTGAGAATAGCCCCTATTCTTCCACCACCGATATATCCGACTTCACGCCCTTGCGCTTCAACTCTTCCAAAAACATCCGATGAATCTCCGGCGGTTCCTCCTCGAAGGGGATCATCTCGTGCAGCTTGGTGCGAAAACGGTCCTGGCTGAATTTCGGACTGCGCCCGCGCATGGCGAAGTGGCGCAAAACGCCGTGGCCGGTGTTGAAGTGCCCGTGGTACATCAAATCGCCCGGCGAATAGATCGAACCCGATTTGATCTCGAAGCGCGTGCGCTCTTCGCCCTCGCGCCAGACCATGGCAAAGCCTTCGCCTTTGGTGACGCACACGATGGCGCCCGGGCCGTGACGGTGAAAAGTGCTGCGGCTCCCCGCGGGGAACTCCTGGACGTGGCAGCCGTAGGTCGTTCCGGCGATGCCGAAGCGCATGATCTTCACGCCCTTGCCTTTCATCGGATAATCGTCGAGTGGAAATTCGTTGACGTCGGGAACGAGATTGGACTCCCACGAGCGTGTCGTGAGTTTTTTGTTCTCGTTAAAAAACTCCCGGTCGGGACGGAAGCGGTCGCGAAACTGAAACGGATTGCGGAAAATAAAGTCTTCGTTATGAAATAAATTGATCACGTGCGGCGCGTTGGTGCCGGCGAGAAAGCGCACCGGCTCATTGGACGCGTTGAAGTGCTGGTACGAAACATTGAGCGGAATCGCGAAAAGCGCCCCCGCGCTCCATTCGAAGGTCTGCTTGGCATCCCCTTCGAACCACACCGTGGTCGCACCGCGCCCTTTGTGAATGTAAATGAGCGTTTCGAACATGTGGTGCTGCGGCTCGGTCTGCTTACCGGCGGGAATCTCACAAATATAAGCGTCGTGCTCCTGCTGCTCGCCCATGTTGAGATAAGACCCGAGCGCGCCCATGCGCGCCCAGGGCCTCACTTCGACGTCCATCAGATCTTCGATGAAGAAGCCCGTAACGGAAGGAATGCCTTCTTTCGCTTGAAACGCTTCGTACGGTGTCGGACCCAACTGAATCGGATCCCGATGCGGCAATCTCACGGCTTTAACTCTCCTCGTCACGTCAAATGATCTGCTTTAAGCTGGGCAACAGCGAATCTATTCTTGAGAGAATAAAACTGCAAGACGAGTTTAGTTAAGGCATCAACGAATATTCAGCGCTTCTAACGATGGTTCCAGGCTTCCTACCGCGCCATTTTTTCTCTATCAGAGGATGGGTTCGCCACTGAAGCTATCGAGTAAGATTTCAATGTCCCCGGGCGGGGAAAATCGCGATTCAACTTGCCGGAAAGTAATCAACCATGATCTGCGGCACTTTCCGATAATGCTCGTCCGTGGACACGACGCGCAAGCCGTATTCCATTGCGCTCGCTGCGATCCAAATATCGTTGGTCGGTATCGGCGTGCCCGCGTGCCAAAGGGAATTTAGGATGACCCCATATCTTTCGGCAGTTTCCTCGGTAACTTCAAGGACCCCAACGCGAGGCGAGGCTAGAAATCGGTGCAGCTCGTCTTCATTCTTACGCCTTCGATTTCCTCGAATAAAACCCGCGAAGAGTTCACCGATAACCACGGAATTTAAAAAAATTTCTTCATTCGCTCTGATGGCTGCGCAAATGTCGGCGTGCCTCCGCATGAATGCTGAATATGCTGAAGTATCTAACAAGACGCGCACTATCTATTTCCACAATTCGGGATCGATGGATCGTTGAGCGGTTAAAGCCTTATCGAACGCGGCAGCCTCTTTTTTCGTCCATGACCCAGCCAGAGCATCGAGATCATCGTGCCCCTTTGTTCTAACCCGCTTCTTTTTGTGGCCCTCGGCCTTACGCTCCAACAAGCTGATCACCGCTTTGTTAATGCTCGTGCGTTGGCGGTCCGCTTCTTTGCGCACGACCTTTTCAATCTCCGGGGGCAAGTTTCTTAATGTGATCGCCTTCATATTCACCTCGCCATAGTGCATCACCGGTGCGCCATAATGATGCATCCTAGCACGATGGATTGGCCGGAGCCAAATACGACAGCCCAGGAATTGAATTTTACAAACCGATTATGCCAGCGGCCCTTGCCATCGACACGCCACTTGGGCTAAGACAGAAACGAATTCCGACGCAAAAAAATTCAAGCAAGAGGCGGGAACCATGGATTATTTCGAACCTAAAACGGTCAGCGAAGCGCTTTCCGTGCTCGCCAAGCACGGCGCAGCAGCCAAGGTCATCGCCGGCGGCACCGACGTGATGGTCGATGTCAAATTCAAGGAAGAGCCGGGCGGCCTGGTGAACATCAAAAAAATCCCCGGCCTGAGCGGCATCAAAGAAAACGGCAACGGCCTGCGCATCGGCGCCCTCACAACGATCCGTGATGTTGAAAGCAACGCTCTGGTACGCGACAAACTGCCGGTGCTCTGGGAAGCGGCCCATCAATTCGCCTCGCTGCAAGTGCGCAACACCGCAACCATCGGCGGCAACATCTGCCGGGCCTCGCCCTCGGGCGAAACTCTGGCGCCGCTGCTGGTGCTCGATGCCAAAGCGGTCCTCGCCTTCGCCGACGGCGAAAAAACCGTCCCGTTCACGTCGTTCTTTCAGGGGCCTGGCAAGAGTAGCGCGGGCGCCAATGGCTTGCTGACCGAAATCGACATCCCCTATCCCGCGGCCGGCAGCAAGGGCGTGTATCTGAAACACGCCGTGCGCGGCGCCATGGACATCGCCATGGTCGGCGTCGCCGTCTTGCTGACGCCGGATGCAGGAAAAAATAACATCCAAGAGGCGCGCATCGGCCTGGGCGCGGTAGCGCCGACGCCGATTCGGGCGCCGAAAACCGAAGCGTTATTGCGCGGCAAGCCACTGACGGCGGCGCTCTTGAAAGAAGCGGCATCATTGGCCGCGACCGAAGCCGCACCCATCAGCGATCAGCGCAGCAGCGCCGAGAATCGCCGCTGGATTGTCGAAGCGTTGACCCGCCGCGGATTGCAACAAACCTGGAAAGCCGCCACCGGCAAGGAGGTAGCGTAATGAGCATTACGATCAATACGAAAATCAATGGCCAGTCGGTCAGCGCCAGCGCGGAACCGTCGACCTCGCTGTTGGAATTTCTCCGCGACACCTTGGAAATGAAAGGCAGCAAACTTTGCTGCAACACCGGCGAGTGCGGCGCCTGCACGGTGATTTACAACGGCAAACCGATCAACTCTTGCGTCACCATGGCCGCTGACGCCAACGGTGCCGAGATCACGACCATCGAAGGTCTTGCCGACGGCGATAAATTGCATCCCGTGCAGCAGGCGTTCATCGACACCGGCGCGGTGCAGTGCGGTTACTGCACGCCGGGCTACATCATGTCGGTCAAAGCGCTGCTCGACCGCACCACCAAACCGACGGCCGAAGACATCGAGGAAGCGGTCTCCGGTAATATCTGCCGCTGCACCGGGTACAATAAGATCGTCGACGCGATCCATCTCGCCGCCGACCGCATCGCAGGGAGGGCTTAAGTCATGGCCAAAGCTGAATTTAAAGTCGTCGGCACCAGCCCGAATCGAATGGGCGGCGTCGATCGCGTTGTCGGCAAAGGCGTTTATGGCATCGATCTGATGCTCAAAGACCAACTGCACGGCGCCATTCTGCGCAGCCAATACGCCCACGCCAAGATCGTCAGCATCGACACCGGCGCAGCCAAAGCAATGCCGGGCGTGCACGCCGTCGTAACCGCCGCGGATGCGCCGAACGTGCGTTACGGCCGTAGTTATATCGACCGTTACATTCTGGCGCGTGACAAAGTGCGTTTCATGGGCGACCCGGTCGCCGCCGTCGCCGCCGATACTCCGGCGATCGCCAAGCAAGCGCTGAAGAAAATCAAAGTCGTCTACGAGCCGCTGCCGGTGGTCATCGACCCGGAAGAAGCGATGAAGCCGGAGGCGCCGACGCTGCACGAAGACATGCCGCTGCCGAAAAACTTGCCCGAAGGCGTCAAAGTCAAAAACGTCTGCGGCTTCGCCGCGGTTCGTGTCGGCGATGCCGAGAAAGCGATGGCCGAAGCCGATGTTGTGGTCGAAGAAGTTTATGAAACCAAGATGATCCATCCGCAGTATCTCGAGCCGCGCATGGCCGCTGCCCAGGTGGAACCGAACGGCCGGCTCACCGTCTGGGCCAACGCCCAAGCACCCTTTCCGGTGCGTCAAGAGGTCGCCAAAATGCTCGGCCTGCACCTCAATAACGTGCGGGTGATTGCCGCCGAGTTGGGCGGCGGCTTTGGCGGCAAGGGCAGCGGCATCACCTCGGGCGCGGCCGTCGAGCCGATCTGCGGGCTGTTGGCGATGAAGGCCAAGCGGCCGGTGATGATCGTTCTCGACAAGGCCGAAGAAACCATCTCGACGACGATTCGCGCCGGCGCCAAGATGTACATCAAGACCGGCGTGAAAAAAGACGGCACCATCGTCGCTCGCACCGGCAAGGTGATTTACGACGCTGGCGGTTATTCCGGCTTCGGCGTCCAGGCCGGCGGGCGTTGCACCAACATGCTCGGCGGCTGGTACTTGATGCCCAATTGCCATATCGACGGCTATACCGTTTACACCAACAAGCAGGTCTGCGGCCCGGTGCGCGGCCCCGGCGGCCCGCAGGCGGCGTTCGCCGTCGAGTCGCACATGGACTCCATCGCGGCCAAGCTCGGCATGGACCCCGTCGAGTTTCGTTTGAAGAATACGCCCAAAGCCGGCGACAGAATCGTCGGCGTGCCCAAGCTGCGCGATGTGTCGCTCGGCGAGGCGATCAAAACCGCCGCGGAGAAAATCGGATTCAAACAGGTAGGGGCGCAATTTATTGCGCCCACTCTCGGTAAGAACCAGGGCATCGGCCTCGCCACCGGCTCATGGATCGAAAGCGCCGGGCCCGGCGGCGGCGCCATCGTGAAAGTCAACGAGGACGGCTCGGTGACGGTGCACATCGGCAAGATCGACATGGGCACTATCCCCGGGTTCGGTATTCCAATGATTGTCGCCGAAGAGCTCGGCATTCCAGTGAGCGATGTCACCGTGGTCAATGTCGACACCGACGCCAGCCCGTGGGACGCAGGCACGGTCGGCAGCCGGGGCATCCTGGTTTCCGGCACCGCATCCCGGCTCGCAGCCATCGACGCGCGCAACCAGTTGTTTAAAATGGCCGCCAGCCGGCTCGAAGCGAGCCCGGAGGATTTGGAGATCGTCGACAGACAGATCCAGGTGAAAGGCACGCCGGCAAAGTCGGTGCCGCTGGCGACTATCGCGACGGCTGCGCATAACATCATCGGCGAAGTGATCGGCCGCGGCTACTGCGACAACCTGGAACTGATGGCCCAAGAAAAAGCCCACGGCAGCTCGCAGCCGTTTACCGCGCACGCCTGCATCGTCGAAGTGAGCCCTGACACCGGCAACGTGAAGATTCTGAAATACGTCGCCGTGCACGACATCGGCCAGCCGATCCACAGAGCCGCCGTCGAAGGCCAGATCGAAGGCGCCACCGCGATGAGCATCGGCCAGGCGCTCTGCGAACAAGTCGTCTTCGACAAGGACGGCCGAACCATGAACCCAAGCTTTGTCGATTATTTGATGCCGACTATCAACATGATGCCGCGCATCGAGACGACGCTCGTCTCCGGCTACCCCGGCGCCGGCCCCTACGGCGCCAAAGGCGCCGGCGAAATCGCCTGCGTCCCGCCCATGGCCTGCATCGCCAACGCGATCTTCAACGCCACCGGCGTGCGCATCAACAAACTGCCATTGAGCCCGGAGAACGTGCTGCGAGGATTGAAGGAGGCGGGGAAGGCGTAACAACAGTTTAAAAAAGATGTTCGTAAGTTAGGGGCGGGTTTCAAACCTGCCCCTATTTATTTTCGAATCTCGTCGCGACAGTGCCGGAGCCATCGCATCATGCCTACAATTAGCGTATTCTTCGGTATAATCATTCGCATGTTTTACCGCGATCATAATCCACCTCATTTTCATGCAGAGTATCAGGGACAAAATGCTACGTTTGATTTCGATGGCAAGCTCCTCGAAGGTGAAATTGATTCCCGAACCGCCAAATCACTTATCAGAAAATGGGCAAGGCTACACAAATCTGAGCTCAACGAAAATTGGCAGAAAATGCGTCAGAGGAAAGAATTCACGAGAATTGAACCTTTGAAATAGGAGTTGCAATGCTGCCTTCAGTTACAAGGGCTAAGTACGTTAGAGACTTTCTGATCGAGGTTAAGTTTAACGACGGCACGAAAAAAGTGATTGATTTTGCACCCTGGCTCACGGGTCCAATTTTCAGACCTTTAAAGAGTAAAGACTATTTCAAGAAATTCTTCGTTGACGGCCCTACCATCGCCTGGCCGAACGGGGCCGACATCGCGCCGGAAACTCTTTATGAAGCGGAGGCCGTAAAAAGAGCCAGTGAATCAAAACTCCGACATGCGGGTTAGGCGAAAACACGCATCTATTCAGTAATCCGGACCCTGGGAGAGTTCCCCCAAAACGGTCCCCATTCCGTTACCGGAACTCGGAATTGATCAACCTGATCAGCTACATCCCCGCGGCTCCTTATAACGGTACTTCAAGCGGGGGCGCTGTGGTTGGGAATAGCGCGGACTCACACGCTGAACTGTGCGATCAGTTCGTCTTCCGGGTCCGCGCCGAGACCCGGGCCTTGCGGAACTTCGACGCCGCCGTTGACGATAGGCACAGTCCTCGCGAACGGAGTCGCGCCGAACTCGGCGAACATCCGCTCGAGCGGACAATCTTTCTCCTTCGCCGCCATGCAGTGCAACACCGCGAGAAAGGCCGGTCCGATATAAAAGGCGTTGGGCACGCAGACGGCGCCTGCTTCCTCGACCTCGGCGGCCACTTTTGCCATGGCGGTGATGCCGAGTTTCACCATGGCGGGCTGAATAAAATCTGCCTTGCCGAGGGTGACCATCCTGCGAAAATCGCGCAGGCTGGTGGCATTCTCGCCGATCCCCACGGGTACGCCGGTCATCGCGCGCAGCTTGGCGAGCGCCTCGAAGTCCTCGGGAGGATAGATCGGCTCCTCGACCCAATATGGCTTGTACGGCGCCATCGCCGCCACCGCCGCCTCGGCTTCGGCCGGTGTCCAAGCGCAGTTTGTATCCACCATCAAAGGAATGTCCGGGCCCAAAACATCGCGCGCTGCGCCGACCGCCGCGGGCGTGCGCTCATGCAGCTTAACGTAACGATAGCCGCGTTCGAGAGCGCGGGCGGTGTTGCGCTTGATGTATTCAGGGTTGCCGGAATATTGCAGCAACGAAGCATAGCATTCGACGCGAGTTCGCCTGGCGCCGCCCAAAAGCTTCGATACCGGAACACCGGCAAGCTTCCCGCGAATGTCCCAGAGCGCGATGTCGAGTCCCGCGAGCGCGTGGGCCAGCGGACCCGAGCGACTCAATGAGAGCAGCATGCGTTCGATGCGCGGGATAAGTGCCTCGTCCGAGACGCTTTGTCCAACGGCGAGTCGCCTGACCCAGTTCTCGAACGCGGCGACGACCATGGGACGGGCCGTGCCGAACGACTCACCCCAGCCGACCACCCCGCTGCTGGTCGTCACGCGCACATAAAGGCTTTCCACATGCGTGCGCGGCGCTCCTTGAGACATCGGCGGCGGTGCCCAGATGTCCAACGGAATGCGCAGGGTGATCGTGTCGATCGCTGAGATGGTTTGGTCCATGTTCCTGTCATTCAGAGCAGGAATTCCTGAAAATGTCGAGCCGCATCACACCCCGGCAGCGCGGAATTGACACCCTGGAGACCGGCGTAATATACCCGGCTAAGGAGGTAACGCCCATGTCAGCAAACGGTTCCAAGTCGGCAAAAGTCCGCGCCCAAGCTGAATCACCCGATCATCGACACCGACGGCCACACCGTCGAATTCATGCCGGTGTTTTTCGACTACATCAAGGAAGTCGGCGGCGCGGGCATGATCGAGCGCTACAAGAAAGCCGTCGCCAGCCGCTCTAACAACCGCTGGATGGAGCTATCCGAGGAAGAGCGGCACTACACGCGCGCGACCTGCCCGCCCTGGTGGGCGCGGCCGGCGAAAAATACGCTGGATCGAGCGACCGCATCGCTGCCGCACCTGCTGTACCAGCGCATGGACGAGCTTGGGCCTGGATTTCGCGGTGCTCTACCCCACCTTCGGCTTGACCGAACCGCCGCGCATCGACGAGGAAGAAGTGCGCCGCGCCGCCTGCCGCGCGCTCAACACCTTTCATATGGATATTTACGGTCCCTATGCCGACCGCATGACGCCCGTCGCCGTCATCCCCGTCCACACGCCGCAGGAAGCCATAGATGAATTGGAGTACGCGGTCAAAAGCCAGGGCTTCAAAGCAGCGGTGATTTCCCACGTGCAGCGGCCCGTGCCGAAAATATTGAAGGAACATCCCGAGGCGGCCGGTCAAACGACTTTCATCGATCTGCTGGCGTTGGACAGCGAATACGACTACGACCCGTTCTGGGCCAAGTGCGTCGAGCTGAAAGTCGCCGTGACATCCCACGCCACCGGACAAGGCTGGGGCAGCCGCCGTTCGGTCTCCAACTACATGTTCAATCACATCGGCCACTTCGGCGCCGCGGGCGAGGCTTTCTGTAAAGCGTTATTCTTCGGCGGCGTCACGCGCCGCTTCCCCGATTTGCATTTCGCTTTCCTCGAGGGCGGCGTGCATTGGGCCTGCGGGGTTTTCTCCGACATCGTCGGCCATTGGAAGAAGCGCAACGCCAAAGCGATCCACAATCTCGACCCGCAGAGTCTGGACGGCGCACTCATGCGCAAACTCATCGACGAGCACGGCACTGGCAGAATGAAGGGCAAAGCCGATGAAATCGTCAAGTGGGTCACCCAGCCGCAGCGCCGTCCGAAAAATCTCGATGACTGGGCCGCCTGCCGCGCCGAGAAGCTGGAAGATTTGCGCGATCTCTTCATTCCGAATTTCTATTACGGCTGCGAGGCCGACGATCCCATGGTCGCGTGGGCGTTTAATTCAAAAGTGAATCCCATGGGCGTGAAGTTCAAAGCGATGATGAGCTCGGATATCGGACACTGGGACGTGACCGACATGAACGAGGTGGTCGAGGAGGCTCACGAATTGGTCGACGACGGTTTGATCACCGAAGAAGATTTTCACGACTATACTTTTGCCAATGCGGCTACGCTCTACGCCGGCATGAATCCCGATTTTTTCAAAGGCACGGTCTGCGAGGCCGCCGTGGCGAAATTGCTACAGAGCGCCTCGCTGGATGCAAAGGAGGCGGTTTTGGTATGACAGCGAAACGATTCACCGCCATCCTGCTTTTCCTCTTCGGCGTCATGGCTCCATTCGCCCATACGCAAAAACCCCGGAAGACTTGCTCGAAGAGACCGGAAAAGGGGACACGAGCCTTTTTATGTTTTCGAATCATGGTGATTCATTTCAAAACACAGTCAGCGGGATCTAAACATAAAATATTCCATTTAACGACCTTCGATAAGGCAGCATGAACATAAAAGGGCAAACCATGAAGCTTAAACATATATTATTGTCGTTCTTATTGACTGGATGCGCGGTGGGCGCAATAGACAGGATTCAGAGAGCTTCACAGATTCCTCCTCGTCAATTGACTGTTAATGAGCAACAGATTATTGAAGAGGCTGTTAGTAGATCTCTGATCGATCCGTACTCTGCTGCATTCGGACATATGCCACTCCGATCAAAGGAAGGGTATTGTGGAGTCGTCAATGCCAAGAATCGCATGGGAGGGTACGCAGGAAAGGCATTCTTTCTAGTTAAACCAGTCTGGAATGAAGACGTAATGCGTGGTGCTGTTCTGATAGGTATTGATCGAGGTGGCGACGCTGGTGCCATTGGAATTATGTGCGTCAAGATGGGATTACTTCCAGAGGGTAAATGATTTCGGCGGCTCGTTCGGGGGAAAAGGAAAAGGGGACTCGAACCTTTTCACATTTGCCTATCTGTTAATCTCGCGACCTTTCTAGGACGACCGCGAGGCTGAAGTGTGTATCTCAGTCCGAGCGCAACCGCGATCCGAGTCGTCCAATTTTCCGAACCAAAGGGCGTACCGCGGTTTACGCATCTCCGCAGCGCTTCGGCCTCGGCATCAGTTTGAACTTCGTTCACCCAACCGACCCAAACTTCCGGCCTGTCGCCGCGACCAGGGTCCGTTTCAAACGCAACATAGTCTTCCCGTTTGGAAAACAGTTCGTTTCGGCCATTCGCCCGATTCAGCGGGTGATAAACCACGCCACCCAGAGCCATACGCGCTCGCCGAGGCATGCGCCACGCTCTAATCAAAGGCATCAATTTCGTCAAGGAAAGGTTCGCGTCCCCTTTTTCTTCCCCTTTCCGGATGGATCGTCAAGCCGTATTTGGCCAGTCGCTGCGGCAAGACCGCCAACACCCGCCGTGCGTCTTGTTCATGAGTGAATCCCATGACAAAGTCGTCCGCGTAGCGAATGAGAAAGGCCTTACCACGTAAACGCGGCTTAACCACCTGCTCTATCCACTGGTCCAGCACATAGTGCAGGAAGATGTTTGACAGCACAGGTGAAATCACTCCGCCTTGGGGAGAACCCGCTTGCGGGTACGTCACTGCGCCGTGTTCGAGAACTCCCGCTCTAAGCCACTTGCCGATCAAACGCCTCAGCACACCATCACGCATCCTATGGCCGATCAATCTTCGCAGGTGCGCATGATCCAGAGTGTCGAAAAACTTCCGGATGTCCACTTCCAATATCCAGCCCCCGTGGCTATCCATCACTTGTTTCCATAACGACTCAAGCGCCTGGTGCGCCGAACGCCCGGGCCGAAAGCCGAACGAACAGTCATAAAAATCCTGCTCGTAGATCGGCGCCAGCACCATGGCGACGGCCCGCTGCAGAACCTTGTCCTCCAGCGTCGGTATCCCGATGGGACGCGTATCGGTAGCCGAATTCCCTTTCGGAATGTGTACCCGTCGCACGGGCGGTGCTCGGTACGTACCGGCTTTGACCCAGCCTAATAGCTCCTCAAGATTACTTTTCAGGTTCGCTTCGTAGTGCTCGGCAGTGATGCCGTCCACCCCGGCAGCCGCATCCTTGCGCGTGCGCCGGTAGGCCTCCTCTAGCCAGTCGATGTCCATTAGGTGCGCCAGGGAAGTGAATCCCATCTGCGGTGACTGCTTGGCCAGCTTTGCTACCCGTTGCTGTTTCGTTGACACGGTACTCGAATTTCTATGCATTCGCCGTCTTTCCCAACAACGGTTCCACAATCCGACGCCTCGCTTCCCTCCACGCGGTCCGGGAGGTCCCGTTCCCGCCTTTCTCAGGTACTATCAAGGCGCTACGACTTGCTGCCGTCCTTTCACGCCGCGCTTGGTTTCCTTCGCTTGGCGCTGCCACTCGGCGCGCCTTGGGCTTCGCTCCCGCCGTGTCAAAGCGCAACCACGGCGGGCCGGGAGTACTTTATTTTCGGCCACTCCTGAGACCGGCTGGATCCGGTGGAGACAACAGCATCTCCCAAGTTCCTGGGAAACCTCCATTGTGCCTATGCCCGGTTCTGCGACTCCGGTGTGACGGCTCACTCCTCACCCTAACGGTGCGCGCCGCATCGCCCCCGTGAGGGGAACGACGAAGGCTCACAGTTGAAAACTTTCGAAGCTCAATAGCCGGGCCTTGGCACTCGCTGTCTACGCTTCGCCGCGTGGGTTGCCCCAGCGCAGCGCAAGACTCGCTTCCGGGAGCGGGTTAGGCCTTCCCGGACAGGCTTGTTTACCTGCAAGGTTTCGCTGAAAGGTTTCAGAGCTGCTTTCTACATCTCTTCCTCCTTTCCCAAGTTTTCTTGGCGCGATCCCCTTTTCTCACTCCCCCTTTTCTCACCCCCCGCAGTGATCGCAAAGCGACCTTGGCAAGTTCACCGGCTGTGGTGTAGTGTGGAGAGACAATTGAGAGACTGTCCAATGAAAGTTAAAATGCCATAACGAAGACGCGTAAAGGCGTCGAGAGCGTCGGCTATTCGCATCTCGATTACCTCTCCACATGAGAAAAGGGATTGCTGGTTTGGGCTGTACAGGAGGCGGCGGAGATATAAATCTCGCACCAATACTCCATCGGCTAGGAGACCATGAAGAAGACAAGTAAAAGCTTGGGGCGCACCGGCGAAATAAGTAGTTCAGCTGCAACTCTATCAGACCGTTTGACCGCTGCCCTAGATCTGCCTAATGGAGCGCGGTTTTACCGCTGTGCATTGCAGATCAACCCGTTTGCGTATTTACATCGGCATAATAAGAAAACATCCTTCCTCAAAGAAGCCGAATATAATGCGGCTATCATCGCCGCCTGCCAAGAAATTGGAATCGAAGTCATAGGCGTTACGGATCATTATCGGGTTGAAGAATCAAAGAGCCTTGTGCAAGCGGCACGAGCCGCCGGCCTGTTCGCCTTCAGCGGCTTTGAGTCTGTAACCAAGGACGGTGTACATTTTCTTTGTTTGTTCGATCCTGAGAAGGACAATGCGCTCGAACGTTTTATTGGTGAGTGCGGCGTTCACGACATGGCAGCTGCATCACCAACGGGAGCTCTCGATTCCATTGAACTCCTTAACCAAGCGAAAGACTGGGGTGCTATTTGCGTGGCCGCACATGTAGCGGGCGAGGGAGGTCTTTTGAACAGGCTCAAGGGGCAGCCTCGCATCAACGCTTGGAAGTCGCCGGAACTTCTTGCTTGTGCTCTTGCGGGTCCAGTTTCCGATGCCCCTGAGAACATTCGTCCGATCCTTGAAAACCGAGACTCGCAACACAAGCGTAGTCGACCTGTGGCTGTACTGAACACTTCAGACGTGAACAGCCCCGAGGATCTAAAAAAGAACGGTGCGTCCTGTTTTCTTAAGATGTCGAATATTTCTGTTGAGGCTCTACGACAAGCCTTTCTTGATCCCGAATCGCGCATTCGCCTACATAGCGATTCTCAAGCGGAGCCTCACGCAGAATTTCTGGCTCTGACATGGGAGGGCGGATTCCTCGGGGGCACATCCGTTCATTTCAACGCCAACTTGAACGTCTTGGTTGGCGGTAGAGGAACCGGAAAGTCGACCATGGTCGAGAGCATACGCTACGCGCTTGGCCTCGAACCGCTCGGAGAAGACGCGCGTAAGGCCCACGAAGGAGTGATCCGGTACGTACTTCGCTCCGGGACGAAAATATCTTTGCTAGTGCAATCGCATAAGCCTTCCGCGCGTTGCTATACCATTGAGCGGTCAATCCCTAATCCACCGATCGTAAAGGACGAAGCCGGGGAAGTCCTGACGCTCTCGCCGAAAGACGTAATGCCGGGAGTCGAGGTCTTTGGACAACACGAAATATCCGAACTCACCAAAAGCAGAGAGAAGCTGACGATGCTTCTGGAACGGTTCGTCGACCGCGATCCAACGTTGTTGGGACGAAAATCGAAACTCAAACTGGACCTTCAACGCTCCCGAGGCCGTATCGTGGATGTTCACCGCGAGATGAAAGCTCTCGACGAACGGCTTGCCGCGCTTCCGGGCTTGGAGGAGACACAGAAACGTTTCCAAGAAGCCGGGCTTGAAGAACGCCTAAAGGAGAAAAGCCTGCTTATTCGGGAAGAGCGAGTTTTTACGAATGTTACGGAGCGACTTGAACCTGTCCGAGCGCTCCACCGTGAATTGGTCGAGTCGTTGCCGCTTGATACTGCCTTCGTTTCTAAAAAAGCTTTGGAGGGACTCCCGAATGCAGCGATTCTAACCGAAATCGGAACGATCTTGGGCTCCTTGAGTACAAAACTCAAGGCAATTGCCGATCAGCTCGCAAAGGCACTGACAGAAGCGGACAGCTCTGTTGGGGGAACCAAATCCCGGTGGGACAAGAAACGCAAGGTTATAGAAGAAGTATATGAAAAGCTTCTACGGGAGCTTCAGAAATCGAAGATCGACGGGGCTGAGTTCATCCGGCTACGCAAACAGATTGAAGATCTACGTCCTTTGAGAGAAAAAATAGACGCGCTGAAACGTGACCTGGCCAGTCACGAGGCAAACCGCCGCAAGCTGCTCGCGGAATGGGAGGACGTCAAGGCGAGTGAGTATCGCGAGTTTGAAAGTGCAGCGAAAAAGGTTTCTCGTCAGCTCCAGGAGCGGGTGCGGGTAGAAGTCGCCATGGCAGGAAATCGTGAGCCGTTGGAGCAGCTCTTACGTGAGTTGGGTGGAAACTTGAGCGCTGCCTTGGAGCGTCTACGGTCGCTGGGAGAACTTTCGCTGCCGGATTTGGCGCAGCGCTGCCGGGAGGGCAAGGAGGCTCTGATCAAACAGTATGGACTGCCAGCAGGTTCGGCCGAGAGAATTGCCCAAGCGGACCTAGACTTCTTAATGAAGATTGAGGAGCTGGACCTTCCGGCGACGACGAAGATTGAATTGAACACTGCGCCGGATGGTGAACCTGCCACGTGGCAGACGTTGGAAGCGCTATCGACTGGGCAGAAGGCAACAGCTGTCCTATTACTTCTCTTACTGGAATCGGAAGCTCCTCTTGTGGTCGATCAGCCGGAGGACGACCTCGATAACCGCTTCATTACGGAAGGTGTGGTACCAATCATGCGACTGGAAAAGCGGCGGCGTCAGTTTGTGTTTTCAACCCACAATGCGAACATTCCTGTGCTCGGCGATGCCGAGCTGATTCTGGGCCTGGCCGCATCGGGCGAAGGAAGGGAGGGCCACGCCAAAATCGCTCCCGAACATATGGGATCAATCGACTCCAAACCTGTGCGCGAACTGGTAGAAGAAATTCTCGAAGGAGGCAAAGATGCCTTCGAGATGCGCCGTTCCAAATACGGGTTCTGAAACATGACGACGCATACGGAATTGATGGACATCATTGCAAACGGGGAAAGCTCCGGAGTCGAGTTCAAACGAGACGTTCTGCAAAATCATGACCTAGCTAAGGAGCTGGTGGCGTTCTCGAACCTGAGCGGCGGAGTGGTACTCCTAGGCGTGGATGATGACCGAACCATATCAGGGATCACACGACCCGATCTGGAAGAATGGGTGCTGACCACATGCCGCGACAAGATCAGACCTAGCATTATTCCTTTTTTTGAGGTTGTTCGAAACATCGAACCAGGAAAAAGTGTCGCCATTGTACGTGTGACGCGCGGCTTCGATGTTCACAGTTTGTGGCACAACAATCGTAATACCTATTACATACGCGTCGGAACGCAGAGCAGGGAACCGAGCCCGGAGGAGCTCGGCCGACTCTTTCAGCAGCGCGGCTCTTTCCGCGCGGAACTGCGGCCTGTCTCTGGTGCGACCCTTGCCGATTTGGATCGCCGCCGGCTTCGCGATTATTTCGATCGGATCCGTCAACAGGCAATGCCTTCTGACGAGGATGAGACGGGTTGGCAAATCCTGTTGGCCAATACAGAGATCATGACTGACGAAGGCGTAACGGTAGGCGGGATGCTCCTGTTTGGTCAGAGACCTAACCATTTTCTTCCACAGGCCGGCATCGACGCCGCCTCGTTTCCAGGAACTGAAAAGGACTATGCTGCTCGAGAACGGCTCGCTCTCCGTGGTCCCATGACACCGCTATTTAGCGCTGCAGCGGAACTCGTGGAAAATGGCCTGGTCGAGCAGGCGTTAGACTTTGTACGGCGCAATACACCCGTTACTGCGGTGCTTGAAAACGGTAGGAGAATCGACAAGCCGACCTATCCGCCTGAAGCACTTCGTGAAGGGGTCGTGAACGCTCTGATTCACCGCGACTACCTTCTTTCGAGTACGGACATCGAACTGGTTGTATACAGCAATCGGCTAGAGATTATCTCACCAGGCAGGCTACCGAATGGCATTACCCCAGACCGAATGCGCGCGGGAACACGCGCAGCCCGAAATCAGCTCTTGAAAGAGGTTATGCGCGACTATCACTATCTAGAACATATGGGAATGGGCGTCCCTCGTAAGATTATTCAGGGGATGAAAGCCCATAACAATACCGAACCGGAACTCATTGAAGACCAGGAACGCTTCATTCTTCGCCTGTTCGCTTAAGATCGTATGATGTGATCGACGATCGCTTTGCGGCTTGCAACGGGGACCGCGCATGGAAGACTCATGGGCGATTACCGTGTCGAATAGAAACGCACTCTTGTCCAGGGCGACGAAGCAAGGAGAGACCTGGAAGTCAGACCCAGCCGGTTTCCAAGCCCTCTCACTTTAAGGTACCTGAGGTGCCACAGGCGTTGGCGTCGTAGGTCCCTTAGGCGTTGGAAACTCAGGAAGCTTTCTACGAGGGTGATTTAGAACTGTATCAATTATTGTATCGATATTTGATAGGCTCACGAGCAGTTGTGGCCATGCCGCATAGATCGAGTAGATATGAAAATTCTTTTCGTCAGCAGCTAAATTCAACCACTCACGGGCTTTGTCAGGGTCAGAATGAAAGACAACGCCATTGAAGAAGAGATTTATAGCGTCCGCAACAAGCAGTGGCTTGTTGCCCACAAAATAGTGTGATGGACAACTCTTAAGAGTGTTCGTCCAGTTTTGCCTTGCAGCCCTTATCCACGGCAGCAGCTTTTTATCGATACCTGCCCTTTCAAGTATATTGCACACCCGGTACAGATTGATTTTTTCACGTGGTGCATAGAACTGTCGCAGACTGACTAACGCGGAACGAAACTCATCCATCTTAAAATTTTTTATTTTTGATGTGAGCCCGCGGCCAGGTAGTATCTTGATGGAAATTGAAATCGCGTTTTGACGCCTTTTAAATAGTCGAACCTTGCGAATTATATCCATCTGATTGAGAAATAGTTTCAATGTTTCTTTTTCGCCGGGTGATAACATGATCAAAACCTCATAGGAGACTGTGAGAAAAGGAATTGAACAAACTCACATAAAAAGAAACCCGGGCTCTTTTATCGGTGCTTCTGCAATCGCTTCGATATGCTTTTGCCCGCACCTTGAAATTCGAAGTGAAGTTTATTGGCAAAACTTAGCCAGAGACAACCGAAATTCCCGATGGTTTTTATGGTGCACGGGACGAGATTCGAACTCGCACGTCCTTTCGGACACGTATTTGCAACAAGTTCCGACTGCGATCAGAACCTCTTACAAATACGCGCGTCTGCCGGTTCCGCCACCCGTGCACAATGGAAAAATGATTTTGCCATATTTTGCGTGGGCAAGGAAAAGGGGACGCAAACCTTTTAGCTCTGCGTATCTGTTAATCCCACAACCTTTTTAGGACGACCGCGGGGTTGCAGTCTATATTTCACTCCGAGCGCATCCACGATTATCAACAGATTTTTTTGTTTGAACTCGACGTTCAACTCCTTCGCCAAGACAGTTGCTTGACCGAGACCAAAAAGCCGAAATCGGACTAAGGCAAGTCCGCGCCTTTCGGCTGATTTTTGAAATTCTCTGGGTTCAAGTTTTGCGTCAGGCGGAAAACGCCTTCCACGACGTGGCGGCGTAGTTCGACTTCGATCATCAACGTTTGGTTTGGCTCAAAGTATCGCTTGAGCGCGGCGAAAGTGCCTTTGTGTTCGGCCACGGTGTAGTAGGCGAAACCCTCGGCCGGTCGTGCCGTGATCCGTACGCCAAATTTTCCTGCCAGCTCGGGCTTGCTGAACCAGTCGTTCATCACATCGTAGTCGATATAATAGGTCAGCTTTCCTGGGCTACGCTGATTGCGCTGGCGATCCACGAAGAAACCGGGAGGCAAATGGTTTGGGTCATAATCCGGTCCCGCAGTGAAGAGCACGTCGTAATCGGAAAGATTGTTGCCACGGTCATCGATGATCCTAATGACGAGCATGCAGTACCGGTTAGTCACGAAGGTCCGCCTAAAGACGAACAACTGTTTCACCGCTTGCTTGCGCTCATCTGTTTGAGTCTTTGTCGTGAGATCCTCTAGGTCCTTGACCAGCCGATTGTAAGCCGCAGCACTGCCCACTTCCAGGCAACGCAAAACCCACTGCACCGTGGGGTGCGTGCCGTCATCGTCTGCTGTCACGCTGGCGAGGATGCCGATGGTCGTGCCAGAATGAGATCGCCCCGGCAAAACGCCGAGTGCGGTTTTTGCGCTGCGATCATCCTTTTTCAGCGCGAGGGCGCCATCGGTCTGCACCAGCCGAATCAGGCCGTAGTTCAAGTTTGCCGCAGCGACCCGCACGACTCCATCCGACCCCGCCTCATCGGTGTAGGCATTAAGGTTGTCGTAGAAGGCGCGGTCAATCCTCTGCCCTGTGAGAACGAAGGGATACAACCTTGCAGCCACGCAGTCGTAAGCGAGCCAGTCACGATTGAGTTCCCAGCTTTGGTCGCTGCCCAGCTCCAGCCAGTCGAGAACGCCTGTGCCAGGTTCGACACCGTCCGCAGAAAACTTCATCCGCGCAATGCGGCCTTTGCCAAGTTGCGCGAGCGCCGAGCCATGATTCGCCGGCGCGAGCATGACCAAGTGTCCGAGTGGACACTTGCTGAGTTTGCCACGATAAAACAGGTCTATCCATTTTCGCACCACCGGCCCACCCGTGGAATGCGTCACGCAAGCGAATTTTTCATCCTTGGTGAGCTTCGGCAGCACCTCCGCGGCGATGGCTCGCTGCATTCCACGCGCGATATCATCGACTTTCACCTCGTCAGCGAAACTCACATATTTGGCGAGGTAGAGATGCGTGATCTGAAGATCGAGTTTCGGAGACGCGTTTTTGACAAGTGCGGCAGGCAGACCACCGTAGGTATTCGTGTTGGTAACACTCCAGCCATGAACGAAGACAATAAGCATTGTGAATTGCGCCTCCCAGTTTGACAGTTCACGAGGCTTGTAGAGGGCACCTATCCCGTAATGGTTTTTGGAGTCCCGATTTCAATAGGCAGTAGGCTATCGCTGAGCCCGCGAGTCGTCAATCAAAATCGAGCGCAAGTGCCACGCCTTGTAGCGAGGGATCAAGACGGAACGAGGCCATTGCTACGTTAACGATCTCCTAAGCAACATATGTGTATAAAGCATGTCAAAAGCCAAATTTCCAAAACTGACTCCAAAGCGACGGCAGTCGGCGGCGAACTCATCGAGCGTGTAAGCCACGCGATTTCTCCTGACGTAATTGGAAATTCAATCAACTTGCGGCCCAACTATTCTGCAGACAACTCCGGAACGTGCTCGTCTTCATACTTTTCGATAAGTACGCCGACAATTTCCATAAGCGAAGCGAGAGGGTGCGATTCGTCTTCGCCCACTTCATCGACCAGTCGATCGAGCAAGGAAACCAATCTGTCGTATTCAGCTGCGGTGTGGGGGACGAATACCGTGTCGGCCAGCGAAGACCACGCGTTTACGGTTTTGCTATCGTCAAATCCTCGCATGGGATGTGCCGGTGGTGTCGACGAGCCTAACCGCGCCAGTCATAGTACAAACCGGCGTAATCTGTCTTGTAACTACCGCCTTGCTTGATGCCGCGCGGAAAAGTCGACGCTGCCGGAAAATCGCCGCTACAATAAATCTCGAGCAGGTTTCCCGAGGGATCTCGGAAGTACATCAAAGCTTTCTTGCCGTCACGCGTCCACGGACCCGGCGTGACCACCCCGCGGGATTTGAGCCACTCGATCATCGGCAGGAAATTCTCCGCGTCGGCGTGAAACGCGTAATGCGGATATTCGACATCGCGCCCGGTGGGCTCGCCCCCGCGCGTCGACAAGCCGACGACCGCGCCGGCGACCCGAACCTCGGTGAATGTCTCCGGATCGCTCGTTGACATCGGTTCTCCGCCCAACACATCGATGAAGAAGCGCTTGGACTGTTCGATGTCGCACACCGGCATGCTGAGGTGACCGAAGGAATGGATGCGCGGGCGCTCGGCGGCATTTCCCACGGAGCCGTTCCATTGATACTGGAGCGCTTCCAACGGCAGCGGTGTCCCGCCCTGGCGGGGCCCGAGTGCCAGCTCGCGAATCTCTTCGTAGCCGCTGTCGCAGTAAATCTCGAGTAGATTGCCCGAAGGATCGCGAAAATAGAGGAGCGCAGTTTTGTAGTTTCGCGTCCAGCCGTGCCGAGGCACCGCGCATGCTTCGAGCCAGCGGCGGGCCAGCGCGAAGTTTCTTCCGTCGACATTGAGCCCGTAATGCGGGTACTCCACCGTCGGCCCCGTCCAACCGCCGGATTGCCGAGACATGCCGAAGATTATGTCGGCGATGCGTACCTCAGCGAATCCCCGAATGTCATGGATGAGTTCCCCACCCAAGACCTGGGTATAAAATCGCTTTGACTCTTCCACGTCGCAGCAGGGCAGACTGACATGGTGCAAGGAAGAAAAGCGAGGTCGTTGATGTTGCGCGATTCGGGCGCTGCTCTCCATGGCTCGGCTCCTCCGGAGTGTGATGGTCCGACTATTACACGGACCGTGCTGCGTGAACAAGGTGCGACGCAGCGGGGGTCTTTTCAACCCGGTTGAGACCGCAAAACGCCGGGGATTTGCCCCGGCGTTCTAGATTGCGCGTAAGATTTGAAGCTCAGGCGGCGCCGCGAAAGTTGGGGCGTTTCTCCACCACCATGGTACCCGCCTCGCTGTTGTAGCGGCCGCGCGCGATGTTTTCTAGATTTGTACCCGTGACGCGGATGAAACGCCCGCCGGCGGGGTAGGCGATGGAGTGGATGGCGCGGTTCTGGAAGATACCGGCCTGGCCGCGCTCCATGCGGTAGCTCTTCGCCTTTTCTATGGTCGCTTTGCCGGGAACCGAGCCGTCATCCGTACGCTTCCACTCGCTCATTTCAGTATGTTTGACCGCCTGGCCGTAAATTGCCCAGGAGTCGCCATGATCGTGCGGTCCGCCGGCATAGTCCCGGTCCATGATATGCGCCAGGACCTGGAAGCCTAGCTCCGGGTCCTCATAGAGTAAATTTGTGCCAACGCTCGCGTTCGGCCCGCAATGGGCGACGACGAAATCCTCGTTCATCAGCAAGTCCTGCAATCTTTTCCGCACCGTTTCGCGCCCCCCCGGACCTGGGTCGGCCTTGAGGATGCGACGGCAGTCGGCGGCGAACTCATCGAACGTGTAAGCCATGCTATTTCTCCTGACGCATCGGAAATTAAATCAACTTGCGGCCCAGCTATTCTGCAGACAACTCCGGAACGTGCTCGTCTTCATACTTTTCGATAAGTACGCCGACAATTTCCATAAGCGAAGCGAGAGGGTGCGATTCGTCTTCGCCGACTTCATCGACCAGTCGATCGAGCAAGGAAACCAATCTGTCGTATTCAGCTTCGGTGTGGGAAACGAAAAGGGTGTCGGCCAGTGAAGACCACGCGTTTACGGTTTTGCCAACATCGAGATTCTGCATGGATCACTCCTTCCAACGGCCCTCGTCGTATTCGGCATGGGTCAGCACGGCCCGGACATATATCTTTCGTCGATTGTAGTGGATCGCGGCGATCAATCGAACTTTGTTTCCTCCGGTATTGAACACCGTGAGTTTACCAACTTGGTCCGCGGTTGGGAAGACGGCGTGAAGCTCGGCGAAATTTGAGAAGGTGCCGTTTTTCATATTTGCGTACCAACGGGCCAGGGCCGACTTAGTATCCGAAAATTTCTCGGCAAATTCATTGAGGCGTTTTCAAGTGATGACATGCATAAAGGTCATCCTGAAATAATAAATTTTCAGACGAACGCGACCCTCGATGAATATCTAACGCACTTTCTCCAACTCGGCTAAACGACTCTTTGCCTGATTCGCGTAAGGCGAGTCGGGATATTCTTCGACGATCTGTCGATACAGTTTCGTAGCGTGCGGCCTGTTGTTCTGCTTCTCTTCCAACTGCGCCGTATCGTATAAGTCTTTCGCTTTGTCGCCGCAGCCCACGAGCAGCAGGAGCAGGCAGGCGGTAAGAAATCATCGCATGCGGCTGAATTTCATCCTCACGCGTTAACTCAAACTGCGCCCTGCAGGTCGTCAATCCCTGCCTTGATTCTTTTTTGCGGGGACAACTTTAGCTTGCCGGCTCAGTCCCGGTAGGAGACGTCCTCGCGGTCGAGCATGCGCAGCAGGCTGGGCCAGGCGCGGTCGTCGCCGGCGGGGCGGCCGCCGGATGCGGCGATGATGTCGGCGGCGGGCATGGCCAAGGGCACACCTGCCGACTGCGCCAGGATCTGAAACTGACACGCCTTCTCGAGATAAAAGGAGGCGATGAACGCCTCGCACACGGTCTTGCCCGTTGTGATCCCGCCGTGATTGCGCAGGAGCATGACCGGCTTGTCGCCCAGGTCTTTGACGAGGCGCGCGCCTTCGGCCGGATCGGCGGCCGCGCGGCCGTAGTCGTGGTAGGCGGTCTGCCCCTGGAAGCGGAGCGCGGGCTGCGACATCGGCAGAAGCCCGCACTGAAGCGACGAGACCGCGGTCGTGTACGGCATGTGGGTGTGAAACACGCAGTTGACGTCCGGCCGCGCCGCCAGGATCGACCCATGGATCGCGACGCCGGCCCGATTCACCGGCGCCTCGCTCGGCCCTACGGCCTTGCCTGCGAAGTCCATCCTCACCAGGCTGGACGCGGTGATCTGGTTGAAGAGAATGCCGTGGGGATTGAGCAGATACGACGGCGTCGGCCCCGGCACACGCAGAGAGATGTGGGTGTTGATCAGCTCGGACATGCCGTACTTGTCGGCCAGGCGGTACGCGGCGGCCAGGTTGACGCGCAGCTCGCGCTCCTCCTCGGATATCTGACCCGTGAGTCTCTGGTCGGTTGCTGTCACTGCCATAACATACTCCTTTTCGCTCAACAGTCTGCTTGCTGATCGGCGCAGACTTTCATGGTATGCAGCACGCATCAGTGCGGGAAATTTGAACGATCTCTTTCGCTGACGCGAGCTATAGCGCCGCGCCGAAAAAGTGTCAACGGCACAACGCTTGAATCATGGCGTACCGTTACGGAATCGCCAGCCATAGTTTCTGCGCCCCCACCACTTCTGGCTGACGCTTGCCGGGCATTGCGCAATCTTGATATCCAGGGCCTCGTTGATTAGCGAAATATGATCAATGTGCAAGCCCGGCGTCTGACTGTAAAGGAAGATTTAAAATTCACGTACGATTTGTTTGTCGGGAACTTTTAAGGAGGCGGTCATGACATTCAGGGGCATACATTTGTTCGCTGCCTTTCTGGGATCGATCACGTTCTTTGCTGCGTGCGACGAGAGAGCAACCAGCTCATCCGAATCAAAGGCTGTCTCCGAACCAAACAAGTCCGCAGCATCCGACCTCTGGCGCGTCTACGATCAATCCCTCAAAGGCGCCAAGTACGTTGACCTGACGCACACGCTCACGCCGTCGATCCCAGTGTGGAAAGGATTCGCTCAGGCGAAGTTCATGCCCACGGTCAATCCGCAGACCAAGCAGTCTTACACCTACAAAAAGGACGGCTTCGAGGCAACGCACTACGACTTGCCCACCGATCAGTACGGCACCCAGCTCGATCCGCCGGCGCATTGGGCGCCGGAGTATCCGGCCATCGACGAGCTGCCCGCGACCTATGCGGTGCGTCCGCTGGTGGTGATTTCCATCGTCGATCAAGTGGCGAAAGATCCCGGCTATCATTTGCAGAAGTCCGATATCGACAGTTGGGAAAAGCGCAACGGCACTATTCCGCCCGGCTCGGTGGTGATGGTCCGTTCGGATTGGTCGAAGAAGTGGCCCGATCCGGCGCTGGCGAGCGAAAAAGTTTTCCCGGGCGTGTCGTTGGAAGCGCTTAAATTTCTCCACCAGGAACGCCACATTCTTTTTCACGGCCACGAGCCGCTCGACACCGACACCACGCCGACGCTCGAAGGCGAAGATTGGCTGATGCACCACGGCTACTCCCAGGCCGAAGGTGTGGCGAACCTGGACAAGGTGCCCGAGAAGGGCTGCCTGGTCACCATCGGCTATCCGAAATTCGCCGGCGGCCTGGGCGGCTACGCTCGTTACATTGCGATCTGTCCGGCGGATTGGAAATACGGCGTGTCTGTGGGCGAAGTTCCGGAGGCTCCCCTCCCCAAGAGCGACAAGATTCTTCAGTGGGACGCCAAGCTCGGCATGCGCGTGCGCAAATAGATTTTTAGCGTGCGGCAAAATTTCGCAGGTCGCTGGCTGGAATTTCGTCGGACGCGAGTCAAATTCATCACGGTGCGAAACTCGTCTACGCGACCGCCTCTTGGAACGTCAGTTGAATCTCCTCCGAACTCTGATCGTCCAGCTTTACTTTCTTGCCATCCTTGATGACCACCGCGAGATTGGCGGAGTCTTGCAAGACTCGAATATCTGCGGCCGGATTTTTCTTTAGAATGATCACGTCGGCGAGCTTGCCCGCTTCCAGCACGCCGACCTGGTTTTCCAGTCCGACGGCGTAGGCGTTTTCTTTCGTGCAGGCGCTGATCGCTTCGAGCGGCGTGTAGCCGCCGCAGCGAACCAAAATCTCGGGCTCTTTGGCGTGCATCTTGCCATAGGGCATCCAGGCATAATTGCCGCAATCCGTGCCGCACATGACTTTGATCCCCATGGACCGTGCTCGTTGCAGGACGTGCACCAGCCCGTCCATGTTCTTTTTCATTCGTTCGAGGCTGATCTGAATTTGCTCCTGCCCCACTTCACGGCCGATTTCCAAGACTCTTTCGACGAACGTCGCGGTCGGCACGATGCGCGCGCCCGCTTTTGCGACGGCTTCGAGGTCCGCTTCCGTGGCCATGTCGGTATGCATGATCCAGTCGACGCCGGCTTCCGCGGCCGCCCGCGTCGATGCTGAGCCTCGAGAGTGAATCGCAACTTTCACGTTGCGCCGGTGTGCTTCGCCGACCACCGCGGCGATTTCTTCTTTGGCTAGGGTCTGGATTTCGCCGGAGCGGCTATCCGCCATTTTTATAAAATCAACGCCGTGCTTGCACTGGCGCCGCGCTTCGCCAACCATCTCCGCTGCACTGTTGCAAAGCACGCCGATGGAGTGATCCGGAGTTCCCACCCAGGAAGGCTCTTCGTCCTCGATCGAGCCATAGGTCACGATCATGCGGCTGGCACAGTATACACGCGGACCTTCGATCAAGCCGAGTTTTATCGCGTCGCGCACAGCCACGTCGGTGAACCAGGTTCCGCCCGGCACGGAGATGCTGGTCACGCCGGAGCGCAGCACCTGCTGCGCGTTTCTCGCGGCGCGCAGGGTGTTGAATTCGGGCCGGGTCGTGCCTCTGCCTCTGGCTTCGCCCGGCACTTTAGGGTTGCCATATGAAAGATGAGTGTGAGCATCGATCAGTCCCGGCATAATCCATTGGCCGGCGGCGTCGATCACTTCCACGTTGTCTCGGTCTTCCAATTTTAAATCGCCCGGCAGGCGTCCCACGCTCTTGATGCGATTGCCTTGAATCACAATCGCCTCGTTTCGGAGCGGAGGATTGCCGTTGCCGTCGATGAGAATCCCGTCAGAGACGACAATCGTCTTATTGCCGTTGGCGCTCATAGCCACCTCCATCGTAGGTCAATAATCGCTACCTAAGCCGCGTCCCGATGTGGATGAGCCAATCCGCGGTCGCTCTTAGTCGCGATCTATCAGGCTCGATATGCAAGCGCAACCAATAATTTGTCAGCGCATTCCGAGAGAAGAACAAGCCCAGGAAACGGAAAACAGGAAAACAGGGTCAGGTCTTTTCTTTTGACATTTCCGAAAACGTAGATTAGATTCGCCCCATGGCCCGGCCCTTACGGATCGAATTCGACGGCGCGCTTTATCACGTCACCTCGCGGGGAAATAACCGCAAAGCAATCTACAAGGATGACGCTGACCGAGAGCTGTTTCTCAAAATTCTCGCTCGGGTCGCGGAGCGCTTTAACTGGATTTGTCACGCCTATTGTTTGATGAACAATCATTACCACCTGGTCATCGAAACTCCGGACGGTAATTTATCTAAGGGGATGAGACAGCTCAATGGAGTTTATACTCAGTCATTCAACAAGCAGCACCGCCGTGTTGGCCATGTCTTTCAGGGACGATTTAAAAGCATCCTGGTCCAGAAAGACAGCCACTTTCTGGAAGTCTGCCGCTACGTCGTGCTTAACCCGGTGCGAGCGAAGATGGTCCGCCACCCGCGGCAATGGAAATGGAGCAGCTACCGCGCAACGGCAGGCAACACTCGCCCTCACGGTTGTCTCACCGTTGATGAAGTCCTTAGTCATTTTGGGCAAAGAAAATCCGCCGCGCGACGGAACTATGCCGAGTTCGTTCAAGCGGGGATTGGCAGTGCTTCGATATGGGATGGTCTCGAAGCACAGAGCCTTCTGGGTGTTGAAGGCTTCGCCGAGGGCCTACGCCAGCACGTGACGGGGAAGCGAAAGATCCGAGAGATTCCAAAAGGTCAAAGATACGCCGGACGACCCACCTTAGAGAAGATCTTCTCATCAAGAATTCGCCAAAAACAAATGAGAGACCAACGGATCGCAAAGGCTGTCACCGAATACGGCTACAGCCAAATGGAGTTGGCGAGCCACTTGGACCTACACTACTCGACAATCTGCCGGATAGTGGCAACATCCGGTGAGTAGCAAAGATGCTGGGCTAATCCTTAACTTCGGAGGCGCGGAGCTCGCGGAGCAAACCGCTTGGATTTGAAATTATTCGCTCCTAATATTTTTTCGCTTCAGCCAGCCTCCATGACGAATTGACCCAAGGGGGTTGATTTAGAATTGACCGAACCTAGACTTAAAACCTCGGGTAGGCGAAGAACCCGACACCGGCCCGAGTTGTAAAATCCGAGATAGAGCCAGATAGAGGAGGACGTGATCATGTTGAGATTAAACCTGAAAAATATGCTGGTTTTACTGGCGGCGTCAGCGCTGGTATTTGCCGCCACCGGCAACGGCATGACGGCCCAATCATCATCCGTCCAGCTGCCCACCGGCTGGAAAACCCCCAGCGAGCTTTACGCCAAGCTGGCTAAATTGCCGCCGAACCAGCTTGACCAGGTGCTTTACGAAGGGGCGAAGAAGGAAGGCGCGGTCACCTATGCCGCGCCGTTCGAGGAGAGCCAGATGGCGAAGTTCATGGAGGGCTTCATGCAGAAGTACCCGGGAATCGACGCCAAAGGCCTGGGCGGCCAGCAAGAGGACGTCAGCAACCGGGTTCTCGCCGAAGCGCGCGCCGGCCGCAGTAGTTTCGACCTCATCAGCATCGGCACGTTTCTGGGGCAATACCGGGAAGCAAAAGCCCTCGCCCAGATTCATGATCTGGTCGGCGATGCGCACTATCCAGCCAAATTCCGCGGCAAAGACTTCTATTCCTGGAACCTGTTAAGCATGATCATCGCTTACAACACCAACTTGGTAAAACCGTCGGACGCGCCAAAAGGTTATACGGACATGCTCGATCCTAAGTGGAAGGGAAAATTTTCCGTCGACAACTCACCCGACACCTGGATCTTTGGCATGCTCAACAAATGGGGTGCCGAGAAATCCTATAACTATCAAAAGCAGCTGATCCAGGATCAGAAAGCGCTGATTCGCAAGGGTCACACCAACCAGACCAACCTCCTCATCGCCGGGGCGTTTCCGGTGTCGATTGAGCTCTATTCTTACAAAATAGCGTCCATGAAGCACAAAGGCGCTCCTGTTGAAATGGTCTTCCCAAAGGAGTTCGTGTCGGCCGAGGCCAGCGGTGTCGGCATCAGCAGCCGGGCGCCTCATCCCTATGCGGCGCTGCTTCTCGCTCGCTTTCACGTCGACCCCAATGGCGGGCAGAAAATTCTCGCCCAGTTCGGGCGCGTTATGGCGCACCCGGACACTAAACTTAAGTATAAGGACCTCCAGCAGGTAACCGCTCAGGACACGTTGGATCGCATGTCGCTGCTTACTGCCGAGGAGTTGGTGAAGTACAGTAAACCGTACACAAAGATCATCAAGGAAATTTACAACCCGGCATTCCGGGGAAAAAAGTGAGCTAAAACTCTAAACGCGCTCGGCCCGTTGTCACGCTGCATTGAACTGCTTCCGGGCCGGGGCGCTTTTCCCCATTTCATGGTAGGTGTTGGGGGCGCGATCGTCGCACTACCAAGAAGTTTTTCATCATGAGCACCCAAGCCGTTTCGGTGTCAGCGAGACGTTCATTGCGTTTGCCGCTCGACTGGTCGCGCCGGCTCAACGGTCAAACCATCGCCGTCGGTTTGCTTACCCTGCTGCTGACTTGGCTGATCATGGTCCCGCTGGCGGTGGTGATTTGGGGCGCCTTTCGCGATGGCCAACCTGGCCAGACCGGTCACTACACCCTGACGAAATTCGTCGCAGCCTACCAGGACACGCTGCTCCAAACGGTCGGCAACACGATGGTCTTTGCACTAGGCGCGGCTTTCTTGTGTCTGGTGATCGGCACTTTTCTCGCCTGGATCACCGAGCGCACCGACGCGCCGCTGCGGCCGCTGATTTATGCTGTATCGTTGTTTCCGCTGATCGCTCCGGGTGTCTTGATGGCCAGTGCCTGGGTCCTGGTGCTCCACCCGAAGATCGGTATCATCAACGTCGCAGCCCAGACTTTGTTCGGCATAGAAGGGCCGGTGTTCAACGGCTATAGCATGGCCGGTATGATCTGGGCCCAAGCGATCGACCAGATTTCTCTGCCGTTCTTGCTCATGGCCGCGGCATTTCGTTCAATGGACCCGTCGCTGGAGGAGGCCTCCGCTGTCGCCGGCGCGCGCTTGGGCACCACCATGCGCACGGTAACGCTGCCGCTGCTGCTACCTGCGGTGCTGGCGGTTTTTCTGCTGGTCTTTGTGCGCGCAATTGAGAGCTTCGATGTGCCCGCGGTGCTCGGCGTTCCAGCCGGCGTTCCGGTGTTCGCCACCCAGGTGTTTCTCGCGGTCTGGGATGTACCGCAGGATTACAACGTCGCTTCGGCTTTCGGCGTCGGGTACCTAGTCATCAGCTTGCTTCTACTCTATCTCTATCACCGCGCGACGCGCATGTCGGAGCGCTACGTGACGGTTACCGGGAAAGCGTTTCGGCCCCGCCGTATGCAGCTTAGTCGCTGGCGCTGGCCGCTCAGCCTCTTTAGCCTGCTGCTCTTGGCCGTCGGCGTGGGCTTGCCGGTCTTCGTCTTCGTCTGGACTTCCTTCCTGCAGTTCTACCAGATTCCATCGCTCTCTCAGCTGCCGCACTTCAGCCTGGACAACTACCGGGCAATCTTGGAATTGCCCAACACCGCGCGAAGCATTTACAACACCCTGCTGGTCGGCATCGTGTCGTCGCTGATCATTGTCCTGCTGGCCGCGACCATCTCGTGGATTGTCATCCGCAGCCGGGTTCAAGGAAGAAAATTTTTGGACTTTCTTTCGTTCTCACCCATCGCGATACCCGGGACGGTCATGGGTCTGGCCCTTTTATGGCTCTACTTGGTGGTACCGATTCCGATCTACGCAACCATGTGGATTCTCATCGTCGCCTTCGTCGGCAAGTATATCACCGTGGCCGTGCGCTCGACCCACGCCTCATTGCAACAAATAAGCGTCGAGCTCGAAGAAGTGTCGACGGTGAGCGGCGCTTCCTGGGGTCGCACGTTCCGTTCCGTGGTGCTGCCGCTGATGGCGCCGGGCCTGGTGGTGGCTTTCATCTACAGCCTGTCATTGACTTTTAAAGTTCTTTCCATGCCGATCCTGCTCGGCAGCGTCGATACCAAGCTGATGTCGGTAACGATTTACAATCTCTATGAGGACGGCCAGTATCCCATGCTCTCCGCGATGGGCGTCATTCTGTTGCTGCTCGTTCTCACCCTGTCATTCATCGGTACCTACGTCGGCAAGCGCTTCGGGGTGAAGCAGGACTGAAGATATTTATCGCCGACACGGAAAAAAACTACACAAGTTTGAATCCCGGTTCACCACAGCGTAAAGAGTGCGCAGAGCAAACAAAAGGCTCCGAACTTTTGCCTTTAATCTTTACTTTTGACTTGCAACTTCTCTACCGCCCCCTGCACCAGTTCGGCCTGCCAGCGTAGCAGGCCGCCGCTTTTCATGATCTCATCGACGCTCCTTGCCCGGCTGCGGGTGACGGCCTCGAGCGCGGCGCGCGGCGCCAGAGTCGAAGCGGCGAGCCCCAACTCCGTGGCGCTGCGCACGCATTCGATGCGCAGCGCGTCGAATTGCGCCCGACAGTCGGCCGGAAGAACCGCGCCATGGTCCGGTATCCTTCGTTCCGGCCATTGCGCCGGCGCCATCTGGGCGGCCCGGGCGATCGCCTCTTCGAGGGTTTGCAGCCGTGCGCCGCGAATGTTGCGCGGCAACTTCGGTCCTTGACGCAGTGGAACGGTCGAGTGAGACTCGGCCCATTGGAGCAGCTCGAACATCTGCTCATCGCCGAAGACTTTGAAGGGCGGTACGTCTGCGGTACGTGCGTGCTCGTCGCGCCAGCCCCAGAGCTCGCGTAGATAGGCGAGTTGGCGGGGGGTCAACCGGCCAGCCCCCTTGATGCGCCAGGCGTTTTTCGGGTCGCGCACGCGATCCCGGCCGGACGCCCCGACCATCCCCCGGCAGCTTTCCCTATGCCATTCGATCCGTCCACACCCGCTCAACTCGCCGGCCAGCCGTTCGGCGAGCGGCTCGAGGAAACGCGTATCATTCACCGCGTAGCTCAGTTGCGCTTCGCTCAGCGGGCGGCGCGACCAGTCGGACTTCTGCCCTGCCTTGCCGATCGTGATCGCGAAGCAGCGCTCGATGAGCGCCGCCAGGCCGATCTGTTCGATGCCGAGCAATTGCGCCGCAATCATGGTGTCGAAAACTTCACGGCGCGGCCGAAAGTCCATCGACGTGCGCATCATGCGCAGGTCGTAATCGCCACCGTGGAGAATCAGCGGCTTTTCGGCCAGCGCTTCCAAGAATCCACCCAGGTCCAACGCGGCAAGCGGGTCGACGAGGTAGTGCTCGCCGCCGAGCGAGAGCTGGATCAAACAGACCTTCTCAAAATAGTTGTGCAGACTGTCGGCCTCGGTATCCAGCGCGACGATTTCCGCTGCGCCGATGTGATGGATCAGCCGCTCCAGCGCCACGGGTTCCCGAACATAAAAGTATTCAACGGGCTCCGGTGTGTTCAAGGATTACTCCTCATACCTGCCTTGTTAGTTTGAACCCGCGATTGCCAAGTTCCAAGAGCTGACGAGGAAACAAAGGAACTCCGGAGGGTTATATCGACCGGCCCGGCGACAATGCTCGCTATCGACGCAAACTCGCTTCAGCGCTACTTTGAACCATTGAAGCGGGGTGCTAGCCGCGGCGTGGTGGCAAGTTGGACGATTTGAACGAAGCGAAGCGATGGAACGATCGGAACTGCTGGACCTTCGGAACGGGCTTCGTTCTATCCGAGCAGAGCCATTGACAATCTGAAACCCTCGATAGAGACAGTCTTCCGGCGAGATGACTGCCGTGTGGCACAAAGTCTCTCCCGTCTGTCACAGTCTTTAGAAAGGTGGCAAGAGCACGGCGAGCGCGCAGCTGGAACTTTTGAAACTCGCTTCGGAATGGAAAACCACGCCCGTGTAGCTTCTGGCTCTAGGACGGTCCCGATTCTGCTCGTCGTACCGCACCTTCGTATCTATCCCGCGTAGGTAAAAATAACCGGCAACAGGGAGTTTCTACTTTTCCGGGGGAGCGTCTGTTTATGCAAACTTCACCACGAAATATCTCAGGATGGTTCCTTCTGGAAAGAAAGTGCCAAAAGTACGGCTTTTGGCGAACTGGCATCCTTTGTGCTCTCACTACCCTATATGAGGAACACCGTGAAGAAAATATTGATCGTCGACAGCAACGACAGCTTCCGAGAATCGCTCCGTAATTTTATCCAAAGTTTAGGCCACGAAGTCTTCGAAGCGATCACCGGTCCACTCGCCATCGACATGGCTTCCAGCGTCCATCCTGATCTCATCATGATGGACGTGCGCTTGCCTGGCATGAATGGAGATGAGGTGACGGCACGATTAAAGAGAAATACCTCCACCCGAAACATACCCGTGGTCATCAATACCGGATGGACCACCGCCTGCAACGTGGAAGAGCGCATCAGCCGCGCGCTCAATGCAGGGGCCGCCGAGGTTTTGTATAAGCCCTTTCAATTCCCGATGCTGCGCGATGTCCTGCGTAACTATTTGTTGGCCTAGAGCGACACAGCAATCGATCAGCCAACGTTAAGCATCGGGGGCCCAAGGGTTCTTTCTTCGACGGGGGTTCCGCTTGCTCCGCGCCATGGCAAACCCGGGCCGCTGACAAATCGGCGGCGTAACGCGCTCGGTTATTTCCGCCAGCGCGCTGGTTCAGACCAATTTGGAAATAGGGGCAACCCGACCTGTTGCCCTTTCTTCCGCTTACTTAGCTGACAAGAAACCTACCAGCGATTGCGCCCGCCGCTACGGTTACCGCGTCCGCCGCCGGCGTCGTTATCGCGCCGCGCCATCGGCTTGGCCTCGTTAACTGTCAGAGTGCGGCCATCGAGTTCCGTGCCGTTGAGCCCCGAGATAGCGGCTTGGGCCTCGCTGCCAGAGCTCATCTCGACAAAGCCGAAGCCGCGAGATTGACCCGTGAACTTGTCGGCGATGACGTTGGCTGATTCGACCGTACCATGCGCCGAAAAAATTTCTTTTAAACGCCCTTCCGTTACGGAATAGGGCAAACCACCGACATACAATTTAGTACCCATGTTCTCCTCCTATGAGAGACTGTTATAGTCTTTGACCCTGAGAATCTGCCTGCAAATGGGCTAGAACATGGGCTAAATACAAAAACCACGCTCTGGTCGGCTTGTCATTTAGAGATCGCTTCGCAAGGAGAGAGACTGACAAGAGGCCTTCGAATTACTTATTTTCCTCAGAAGGCCGGAGACTGAAGAAGATGAAGCACCCTACGTGTTATCCAGGGCGCTGTCAACCTCGATCCGATGGGTATCGCGGGGTGTACGAATCATTTCGCCCACCGTTAAACGGGAGCTCGAATATGAGGCCGATTGCGAGCCGGGCGGAGGCCTTCCGATCGTATCGAAGCCACCAAGCCGCCGCGCAAAGACGCCGCAAGTTGCGGGGGTCCAACGGCGACAACGCACCTCCCGTATAACGATCAGGCCGCTACCCCGCTGGTCGAAGTTTTTCCAGAACTGTCTTTGACAAACGAGTCTGCGCTTTGGCGGGTTAGGGTTTAGGAACAGCCCACCGGACTTTATTTTCCGCGATTTCCCGAAGCGCGACGACAATATCCCGGTTATCGGATTCAACGCATGGCTTGGCTCCTTTTAGAAGCTGGCGCGCGCGAATAGATGCGAGCATGACGAGCTCAAACCGACTCGAAACTTTATCTAAACAATCTTCAACGGTTATTCTTGCCATATTCGAACACTCTAGGCTTCGGGATCGTTGAACACAAGAAGAATTACTGCTGTTTTACAGTTTGCCCTATCGCGCCCGCCGCGACTCTACATTATCCTCAGCGATACTAAGGAGTTAGTCTAAACTATCCGTCGGACAGGCGATTTATTTATTTCGCACCCGCGCCAACCGCGCGGGAAATTTTCAAACGAGCTGAGATATTTACCGCTCCGCGTCCAGAGCCTCCGCGGTGAATTCGCCGATGATTTATCGGACGTTTCGATGTTCCGATAATTCCCGAAACTCCGAACTCGGCTCAGAGTTGTAGTTGTCTTTAACCTCTTGAATGGAGCAAAGCGGTTGACCGACGGGAACGATTTGAACAAGCTCAAGTCTTATCTCGAACTCTTGAACGAACTCCGGCTTTGAAGCACTTGAACGGAGCGAAACGATGGAACTTTTGGAACGACTGGGATGAGCCGCGGTGTTATGGGCGCGCAGCGCTGACCTATCAGGCGAGGACGATCCGGGCATGAAGGGCGGACTCCGGACCTTTTCCGTACTTGCTCCATAAAGGCTTTTGAAAACTATGGAGAAAAGCGAGCCTGTCGCTTCGACGCGTCAGGTTTGAGGAATTGCCCAGCGCACTTTCCCCGCAGCGATCTCGCGAAGAGCAATAACGATATCTCGGTTTTCCGATACGATAAGCGGCTTGGCACCTTTTAAGAGCTGCTTAGCTCGTATCGACGCGAGCAATACGAGATCAAAACGACTGGGAATTTTCTCCAAACAATCTTCAACCGTTACTCTTGCCATACTTATCAGTGTAGGCCTCGTGATCATGGAACACAAGGATCATTTATGCGGTATTGCAGTTTGCCCCGCCTCGCCCGCCGCCAGTCTCCCTAATCGTCAGCGATGCCATGGAGTTAGTTAAAACAGCGTGCCGCCCGGGAGATGGAACAGCGTCTCAAGCCGCTGCGCTGACATGCCGCGGCCGGCCCAGCGCAATCCATAGGCGAGTCATCTAGAAATCTTTTGCGCGGGGAATCATCCTCACTATCGCTCAAACCTTGCTGATTGGCCGGGACAGATTGTAATCGAGTAATTCTCCGATTCTGTGAATGGTTAAGTCTGCGGCTGGATGGGCCGCTTGCAGCGCCGGATCTTTCGCGTAATGCCCTTGCAGCGGTTGCACCGTGGTGACCCGATCACCCCAGATCTTCTTCACCGCGGCCAGAATCCGCAGCTTGTCGTCGATCAACATATAATGGTCGGCCGGATAGCGCTGTTCGATATCCTCAAGCTCCTGCTCTTTGTGAACGTAAATAAGCACGTTGCCGTCAACCGCATCGAATAAACCGGAACGCTCGACCTTGCGCGGCTGAAAGACCACGTCGCCGTCGGTCAAGATGGCGGTCGATCCCCATTGCTTCGCATGCTCGACGACGTCGAGGGAATTGGGAAATAGCCGGTTGGCAAAAGGGTAGTTCACCAGGAACGACGATACGACTAAAAGACGCAGATCACGCGGATATTTCATCCGATAGCGCTGCAATGCGCCCAAGTAGTCGGCGTAGCCAAGCTCGCCTCGCAATTGCTCGAAGATTGTCCAGTAACCGCTCGCGCGCTCCTGCCCGACGGCGCGCTCAAGATGGCGCATCAGATCGGCAATCACGCGGTCGTTGTCGAGCAGCGTGTTGTCCACGTCAAAAAGAAACACGGTCGGCGTTGCAGTCATGGACACGGCTCCACCTCTATGTCATTGAACCAACCGCCGATATCGGCAGCGATGGCGTCAGCTTCTTTTGGCCCCCAGCTGCCGTACTCGTACTCATGTACCGGAACAATGTCGTCGAGTACCGGCTCAATGACGCGCCAAGCCGCATCGACGGCATCTTCACGGTTAAATAGCGCCGCATCGCCACGCAGGGCGTCGCCCAACAACCGTTCGTAGGGCAAGATCGGGTCGCCGGGATGCTCGTGCGCAATGAGCTCGACCGGTTGTCCAGCGAATGCTTCGCCGCTCGCCTTGACGCGCGCCCCAAGCGCTATGAGAAAATCCGGCGTCAAGCGAAAGCTATAGTAGTTGTCCTGCGCCGCGACCACTTCGCCGAAGACCGAATGAGGCGGGGGCTTGAGCGTAACCAGAACCTCGGTGGCCGTCACCGGCATACCCTTGCCGGCGCGGATGCAGAATGGCACTCCCGCCCAGCGCCAGTTATCGATAAAGAATCGCAACGCGGCGAAAGTTTCCACCTGGGAGCGGGGCGATACGCCCGGCTCGTTTCGATAGCCCTTGAACTGCCCGCGCACGACCGCGTTGCGATCGAGCGGCCGGATCGCCCGCATGACGCGAATTTTCTCGTCGCGCACGCACACCGTATCGCTTGCCGCCGGCGGGTCCATGGCGAGCAGCACCATCACTTGCAAGAGGTGGTTTTGCACGACGTCGCGAATCGCCCCCACCTCGTCATAGAACTTTCCCCGCCCTTGCACGCCAAAACTCTCGGCCATGGTAATCTGCACGCTTTGAATATGCTCGTGATTCCAAATCGGTTCCAGAAAAGAGTTGGCGAAACGAAAGTAAAGCAAATTCTGCACGGTTTCTTTGCCGAGGTAGTGATCGATACGGAAGATCGCCGCTTCAGGAAAATACTCGTGCAGGGTGGCGTCGAGCGCCCGGGCCGACGCCAGGTCCCGGCCGAATGGCTTTTCGACAACCACGCGCGCACCATCGTTGCCACTGACCTTCGCCAAGTTGGCCGCGACGATACCGAACATGCTGGGCGGAATGGCGAGATAATGCAGCGGCCGCTGGGCGTTGCCCAGCGCCTGGCGCAACGCCTGGTAAGTCGAGCTCTCGCGGTAGTCGCCGTCGACGTATTTAAGCTGCCTCGAGAGCTTTTCCCAGGCGGCTTCATCGATGCCGCCGTGGTGGCGCAGACTATCGCGGGCACGCTCGCGCAGTTGTTCGAGGTTCCATCCGGACTTCGCAACGCCAATAATCGGCAAATCGAGCTGGCTCGCCTTTTACCAAAGCTTGTAGCGCCGGGAAGATCTGCTTGTAAGCGAGATCGCCCGTGGCGCCGAAAAAAACCAACGCGTCTGAATGGGTTTCGTTCATACCGTCATCTCAAATTCGCCTTCGCCTGAAATGCAGGTGAACGTCAAGCCGTATCTTGTAATTCGATTCATGACGTTTCGTGGCAAGTCTCTCCTAGCGCTGCCCCAAGATCACCATGCTATGGGCCGCAAGCGGGATTCTGACGGTACTGCGGCCAGCGCGCGCTTCGACGTTCAGTTGCACCTTCGGGTCGAGTAAATTTGTCAGCGTGACCCCGGCCGGACTGAGACTCGCGTCGACCGTCACGTAATCGCGGCGCGGCGCGGCGTCGAGATTGAGCGCGATCAGAACTTCGCTGTCGTCGAGAATGCGCGAATACGCCAGCGTGCATTTGCCGTCGATCGGATAACCGAAGTCCAGCCCGTTGCCGGAAATCTCCCGAAAATATTGTCGGCCGTAGCGCAGCGCGGGTTCGTTTCGGCGAATCGCCGCAGTCCGCGCGACGCTTTTATAAATCGGATTTGACGGCCTGAAGAAGTGTCGTCCGGTGCTGTCAAACGCGCCCCACCGGCCGCCGAACATGCACTCGCGCACGTAACTGTCGTCTTCACCGCCGCCATCGAAACCTTGCTCGGTGCCGTAATAAATACAGGGCACACCATGGCTGGTCAGCAGATAACCCATCGCCAGCATCGCTTGCTCTGGAAACGGATTGCCGTGCATGAATCGGCGGTAAGGCCGTGACATCTGGTCATGGTTGTCGACAAAGGTTACGAAATATTGGCCGGCCTCACCGTGGTCGGCGTACCGAGTTTTAAATCTTTCGTAGCGTTCGCGCAGCTCGGCCGGATTTAAAAAACCCTTGATGGTTTCCTCGAGGAGAAAATAGAGCGGAAAATCCAGCGCCGCGTCGAGCGAAGGGAAGCGCTCGTTGGTGCCTTCGATGCGGCTGTTGCGACCAAGATAGCGCTGCAGGGTTTCGTCGTCGGCGACAATCTCGCCGAAAAGAAAAAAATTATGCTTGCCAATCCGCCGAGCATATTCGCGGATGGCATTGCAAAAAATCGCCGTCGCGCTGGACTCCATATGCTTCACCGTATCGAGGCGAAAGCCGTCGATGTCGGCGACCGCGATCCAATGTTTGTAGGCCTTGATCAGCGCATCCAAGACATCGGCGCGCCGGATATCGAGCTCTTTCAAGCTCAAGAAATCGCCGTCGATCGCCTCCTGGGGATCATTCCAGTTGCGAATCTGGCCGCGCCGCTTGTAGCACTCCGGACGCTGCAGCTCTTCAGGCCAGACCGCATCGTCGAGTTGCAAGCCCGGCGTCGGATCGTTCTCGCGCCAGAAGCCGAATTCAAAGGCGCCGGCTTGCTTTGAATAGTAGTACGGAAAATCGCCGGGATAGGCCCAGTTGTCGCCGGTATGATTTAATATGATATCGAGGATCACGTACATGCCGCGGGCGTGGGCGTCGCGCACGAGATTTTGCAGATCTTCGCGGCTGCCGAAGCGCGGGTCGACTTCAAGAAAATTCTGAATGCCATAGCCGTGGTAGCTGTCGGCTTTCTCGGCACGGTTCTGCAACACCGGGCTGAGCCATAGGGCGCTGGCTCCCAGCCCTTTGATGTAATTCAAACGACGACGGATGCCCTTGAGGTTGCCACCTTGAAAAATCTTTCCCTGGTCGGGGTCTCTGCCCTTCGGCGCCGCCGCCGTGTAGGGTCGCAACCTCTTCTGATTGTTATCGAAGCGGTCGACCAAAAGAAAGTAAATAAATTCGTCGCGCCAATCGGCAGGAGAGGGAAAGACTTCATGCTGCGGGGTAAAATCTAACTGGCGCGCGGATCGAAGAGTTTCGGCCATCGGCTTCTCCTGAGCATCCTTTTTTATCCTACAACGTTGCATTCGCGAAACAAGCGCGTCACCGAAGGTTAGCGAAGCCGATCAATCAAGGCGTGCTTAGTCCTGACCCATGACCGGCAGGCCTCAACAACAAAGGAGGCATGCTATTGACCGAGATTGCTCCGGTAAAAATTTCTGAGAGGGGGCTTGACTAAAAATTTCTAAAGGCGGATACGGAGCTTAGTCGAAGATTAGCGTCGGATTCTTCACGGTGACGACAACACTGACGACGACCCGGGGAATTATCGATGAGATCAAAGCAGTCCGCCCGCGCACTGTTGTTCTCTAACAAGGGAATCTCCTGCGCGCCGTTTCTCAACTCTTCACCGATTCCTGCCGCTCACGCGCAAAGCAAGTTCCATGGGCAGCGGTGCTGGGAGCAAACTCACAAAGCTGTCAAAAGAGACCGCCGCCTCGTCTGGCCCGATCCCCAAGCTGACTTGCCGATCACCTTTAAGGTTCTAAAAGAGCAGCCCCTCGCATCATCATTGAGCATTCCAACGTCCGCAGCGGCGAGGCAAATCCTGGAGCTCGCGAGGTGTTGAGCCAGAACAAGGAGTGTAGGGAAGAGCGATGATGAAGGAAAACTTTTTTTGAAGAAGCTTTTCGGCAGCTAAAGTGTAGCTTTTTGATTCGAGTAAAAGACCGTGGAACTCACCAGGCCGGCGATTTTAAGAACCGTACCGTTTCCAAGGATCTCTTGGAAATGGCTGCCGATGACGATGCTTGCCGGAGTGTTAATCGCTATCCTGGCCTATCCGTTGATGCTGCTCTTCATCAAAAGCTTTGCCGTGAGCCGCCCCGGGCAGCCGGTCATCTGGGGCTGGGACGGCTGGTTGGCGGCGTTCACCGACGTCAATCTTGCTGTTGCCATTGGCAACACGTTTTACCTCGCCCTCGTCCGCGTCGCCATCAGCAGCGCCCTGGCGATTTTCTTCGCCTGGGTGGTGACCCGCACCGATACACCCTTCAAAGGATTCATCGAAGTCGCGCTCTGGCTCGGGTTCTTTCTGCCGCTGCTGCCCATGACCATGGGCTGGATTCTGCTCCTGGACCCCTACTATGGTTTGATCAATAAATTTTTGATGTCCAGCTTCGCGATTTCGGCGCCGCTCTTCGACATCTACTCCTACTGGGGCATTATCTGGTGCCATCTCGCCTTCAGTACGTCGGTTCGATTTCTCTTGATGACGCCCGCGTTTACCGCCATGGACGCGGCGCTTGAAGATGCCGCGCGCACTTCGGGTAGCAGCAATTTGGGCGTTTTGATGCGCATCACCATTCCGATCCTGGCGCCGGCGATTCTCGCGTCGACAGCACTCGGCTTTATCCGCAGCCTGGAGTCGCTGGAGATCGAAATGGTAATAGGCATCCCCGCCGGCATCTACGTCGTGCCGACCAAGATCTGGGATTACATCCATTGGGAACCGCCGCTCTACGACCGCGCCACCGCGCTCTGCAGCATCTTTTTAATCTTCATCTTCTTTCTGATTTGGCTGCATCGAACTTACCTGCGCGGCCGGGAATTCACCACCGTGACCGGGCGCAGCTACATGGTTCGGACTTTTTCCCTCGGACGGTGGCGTTGGGCAACCTCGGCTTTCTGCCTGCTGTTTATCTTCGTCATGATCATTCTGCCGCTGGCGACTCTAATCATGGGCACGTTCATGGAATTCTTCGGCAACTTCGACGTCGATCATACCTGGACATTGCGCCACTGGATCTCCGTTTTCACCGACCCGGTGTTCCTGCGCGCGCTGAAAAACACTCTGATCCTTGGCCTCGGCGCGGCCGCCGTGGGCACACTGCTTTATGCCCTGACCAGTTATCTAATCGTGCGTACACGGCTTGCCGGTCGCACCGTCATAGACATTCTCTCGTGGCTGCCCTGGGCGTTGCCAGGAGTGTTGATCAGCCTCGCTTTGTTATGGGCCGTGCTGGGCTCGGGCGATTATGTGAAATTAATTTATGGCACGGTGACGGTTTTGGTCCTGGCGATTATTATCAAGGAGATGCCGCTCGGCACGCAAATCATCAAGGCCGGCGTACTGCAGATCAGCAACGAGCTGGAGGAAGCCTCCAGCGCCTCCGGCGCCAATTGGTTGGCCGGTTTTCGCCGTATTCTGCTGCCCTTGCTGAAGCCGACCCTGATGGCCGTGGCGATCATCGTTTTTATCTCGGCGGCGCGCGATATCCCCACGGTCATATTTTTGTCGACGCACAACACCCGCACGCTGTCCCTGCTGATGCTCGATTACATCGCCGACGCCAACAAGGAAAAGGCCGCCGTACTCGGCGTATTTCTCGTCCTGCTCATTTTCGTGTTGTTGGTGATCGGGAGGTTGTTGGGATTTCGCCGATCATCGGTGCAATCATGAATCATCGCAAAGAATTAAGTTGATCGCAGCTATGCCCGCTGGGCAAGGAGGAAACCATGAAAACAGTGTTCACCAGATTCAAGACGGCCGCCTCTCCGGCGGCGTTGCTGATCCTCGCTCTCATCTATGCGCCGGTCGCAGCGGCACAGAGCGACGCCGGATGGCAGAAGAAATGGGATGACACACGCGCTAAGGCGAAATCAGAAGGGAAAGTAGTTGTACTGGGCCCGCCGGGGGATCAGATTCGCGAGGCCATCACCAAGGGGTTCTCCAAAGCTTTTCCCGACATCACCATCGAGTTTTCCGGAGCCCGCGGCGGCGAGTTGGCGACGCGCATCAAGGCCGAGCGCGACGCCAGCATTTATAGCGCCGACATCTTGATCAACGGCACTAGCACGGCCAACTCGTATTTCAAACCGATGAAGTCGCTCGATCCGATCGAGCCGGCGCTGATATTACCCGAGGTGATCGATCCGAAAAACTGGCGCGACAATCGGCTTGAATTTTCCGATCGCTCGACCCATCTCGATTTGGTCTTCTCCACCCAAAATAACGTGCCGGTGATTTACAATCCCAAGCAGGTCAAAGCCGAGGAAGTCGACGAGCTGTATAAGCTGCTCGACCCAAAATGGAAGGGGAAGATCGCCGTCCAGGATCCGATTCCGTCGGGCACCGGTAACGGGGTTTTTCGCTGGTTGTGGCATGTCCTGGGACCGGAAAAGGCGAAAGATTACTATCGCAAGATGCGCGCGCAAGCGGCTGCCGTCGACCGCGACCAGCGCCGCCAGATCGAGTGGGTGGCTCAGGGTAAATTTCCGTTGAACTTTGGCCCCGGCACGGTCATGTATCAACTGCAAAAACGCGGGTTAAAATTTGGCGTGATTTCTTCCTTCAAGGATTACGGCGCTTATCTGACACCGGGGTTCGGCAGCTTAATGTTCTTGAACAAGTCTCCTCACCCCAATGCCGGAAAGGTTTTTATAAACTGGCTGCTCACCAAGGAGGGCCAGACGGTTTTCAGCAAGGGAATGGGTTACGTGAGCCGGCGCATCGACGTGTCGACGGATCATGTGCCGCCTTACTGGGTACCCAAGAAGGGCGTCAAGTACTGGCCCGGCTATTACGAGGAAGACGCCAAGATGTCTCCCGAGCAGGTGAAGTTCCTCAAGTCGATTTACGGCCGCTAAACCATAGGAATCGGAGAGCGAGGCGAAAATCTTTTCAGCTTCGCTCTCCGATTTTCACACCCCTCACTCAACGATGCGCCGGGCTTCAACGGACGCACTGAAAGACGCCTGAATCGGATTTGACCGCGCCTGGCGTGAATCGACAAGCTATCAGAGTGTTGCGAAAAACTCTTTACCGGATTCGTTTGGCTGCCGCTCTGAGTTGACGCAATATTTCTCGGCCGATGCGCTCGTCGTCGGTCAGCACCGGCGCTTTCCCCAAAGATTGGACGTAATAGGCCAGCAGCCAGATTTTCTCCTCGGGCAAGACTTGATGGAAGGACGGCATCGTCGTTCCATCGAGGCCGGTCAAAATAGTGCGGACGATATCTATTGCACTGGCGCCGCTCTTGAGCGGTCGGCGCGTGAGATCCGCCGGTTTGACGGATAACTTGGACGCCGATGGACCGTCGCCGCGAGCGCGTGCGCCGTGGCATTCGATGCAGCCGCTTTCTTGATAAATTTTACGGCCCGCCGAGAGTGCACTTTTGTTGTTCGCGGGCGGTGACGGGATCGGCAAGGGCTTGGGACTCGATTTTTTTGCAAACTTGCTCGATAGCGTCTTGATGAAGTCGACCAGCGAACGAATTTCCGATTCACCTAAATCCCTTTGGCCCACCATCGCGGTGCTCGGGATGCCGAATGAGATTGTCCGGATCAGGTCATCATCGGTCGGCGGCTGGCTCGATTCGGTGGAGCGAAATTTATAGACGCCCAGGGTAAGATCGCGCGGCGCTGTTTTCAGCCGACTCGCGGCGGCGCCCTTGCCATCGCCGCGCTCGCCGTGACAAATTGCGCAATTAACGGCAAAAAGCCGGCGCCCCGCTTGAACCGAGTCAAGCGCAGACGCCGGATCCGAAATCGCAAGAACGAGAAATATAGCGATCGCGATCGCAGCGGCGAATCGGCAAGGCTCGATCACTAATATTCAGGGCAAGACCACCAATTGACCGGCAACGTGGGGCGGATGGAGCTGGCATTTGATCGGGAAAATTCCCGCCTTATTGGCTTTGAAAGTCACCGTCGCGGTTTTCTTCGGACCAACCACCTCTTTGACTTTCACGGCGTCGATCTCGTAACCATGCTCCGCGTCGAGTTTATTGACGAGGGTCAGCGTCACCGTGTCGCCCCGTTTGGCGGTTATCGACTCCGGCGTCCAAATTTTTACACCCTGCCCCGTTTCGACGTTGACGATGGTCATCTTGATTTCACCGGCCTGGGAGTCGGTCGAAGTTACCAAACTCATGCCGCCAAGCAAAATCGCCAAAACAATAATCTTGATTAATTTCATTCCTGCTATTCCTCCATGACTAAACGTAATCGATGTTTAACGGTTATTTCTCGAGGAGGCAAATGACCTCGAAGGGCGCCGGTTTAACTCACGGCGTCCTTCGCGCGACATTCGGCTCGAACCGGACAACCGGAGCCATCGTGCGCTAGGACTATACCCTGTGCCCGGTGTAGCGCGCTCTTAACGCGATCTCAGCTAAAGTGCCGCCCGAAGCGCGGAGGTTTATCGGAATCATGCCGGGCGCCGCAACATACTGCCGATCGACGAGACGTCGTCAACCTTTTCCAGATCATTCACCGTCTCGACCAAACGCTCCAGTTGCCGCTGGGATAGTATCCCGCGGGTGAGTTTGCGCGCCTTGTCCTCCACATCTAGCCGGCTCATCGGATTGCGCGGGGTGCCTTTGAAATGGATGACCAATTTGGCTAGCCGCCGCTTGCCGGCCAGCTCGACGGTCACGCGCGCGGCCCGGTCCCAACCCTTTTCTTCAATCTCCTGATCTACTTTAAGCCGCACCTTACGCATCATCGTGAGAATTTTCTTGTCCCTGAGTCTCGCTTCACTGAACGACTCCGGATCCGTCGGATCATGGTAGAGACTGAGCGCAATGCAAAACGGAATACTGTACTGCGCCATCATCAAATCCTTGGGTCGATAGATGGCGTGATGGGTCACCAGTTTTTCGATGCCGGCGACGACGACCTGACGAACTTCCACCGGCTCAAATCCAACTTCGGCGCGCAACTCTTGCAGAGCCTCGATCGGCGCGTGCGCGTTGATATGGCAGGCGCAGCGTTTGATGCCGATGTTCATGGTCTCGAACTCGCGGCCCAGACGGTGGGTGAGATAGGAAAGCTTGGGCGAATCGGAAAAGGTCCGGCAAAATCCGAATTTGCCTTCGAGGATGCTCTCCGGTCCCGCGAAGCCTCGGCTCGCGAGCAGCGCGGCGGTAACTCCGCCTTCGCCGGCCTTGCCGAGATGCAGCCGCTTGATCATCGCGCCCTCCTGGCAGCGGGAGAATTCGATAAGGCCGCCGGAGTAGGAACCGGCGATGCCGAGAGCGTTGACCATCTTGCGCTGATTCAAACCGAGCAGCCGGCCGGCGGCGATCGCCGCGCCGAAAGTACCGGTCAATCCCGGCGCGTGAAACCCCCTTCGCTCCAGTGAATTTCCGGCCGCGACGCCGATGCGCGACATGACTTCGCACGCGGCGACGAAGGCGGCCAGCAAGGCTTTGCCATCGGCATTCTTTTCTTCCGCCATGGCGAAGGCGGGAAGAAAGGCGGTGGCTCCGGGATGAACCCCCGCGCCGGGCTGGCGCACGTTGTCGAGCTCGAAAGCGTGGGCCATGACGCCGTTCGCCAGAGTTGCTTGGGCCGGCGCCGCCAAAAAGTTTTCACCCAAGACCGTGGCGCCGCCGCGCCCACCCGAGTCGCGAATGAAAGCGCTGACCGTGCGGCTCCACGGCTTGGTCGAGCCATAGAGCACGACTGCCAGGGTATCGAGAATGCAAGCCTTGGAGCGTGCGATGACCTCCTTGGGGATTTGTCTGTAACTCAAATCGACGGCGAAGCGAGCGAGGCGTTGCGTGGGGTTCATAAGAAAACTATTGATGTTTGCAGATTATAGTGACTAGCTTTTGGCCGAATTCATAAGGGAAAAAGCATTGCGATCCGTCACAATATTTTACAAACCTCAATAGATCAGGATTTGCGTTGAAGCGCTTCCTTGGAATTAAAGTGCGGCGGCATGGTGAATCTCAGTTGTAACGATTGGAGTGCGGGAGTGGTGGAGTATTGGAGTGATGCTCCGGAACCCAACACTCCAATAATCCAATACTCCATCACAGCAATTCATTCGGTTTCTTGTACCGCGCCTTGGGGACGATCTCGGCCACCGTTCCGCCAGGCGCGCGAAACTTGATGGGAATCACACCGGGGTCGCTGATGATCTCGCAGCCGAAGCGTTGCAGTTCGGCTGCCGACTTCGTCATGTCGTCGACCTCGATGGCAAAGTGATGGATGCACGGCCCCATACCCGAGGCACGCGATTCGGCCGATTCCTCGCTGTTGTATTTGATCAAAGCCAGGTCGATGGCGCCGTCAGTCAGGTGGCGCGAGGTATGGTCCCGCACCTGGCCGGTCTCGACCTCGACGAATCCGAAACCTTTATGGTAAAACTCCGTCGCCTTTTCCAGATCGTCGACCTTGAGCGCGATATGAACGATACGCGACATAATCCCTCCCCATCGGCAGCTTAGCTCTAACATAGTCGCGAGAAATGATTCAACTCGGCCGCGCTGGAGCTATCCGCCGCTAATCCAACTTGGCCAATCTATCGGCCGCGGCCGCAAGCGTCTCGTCCTTCTTGCAGACCGCGAAGCGCGCGAAATGCTTGCCGAGCTGTTTGTCCGATTCCTGATAGAATGGGCTGGCGGGAATACAGGCGACGCCGACTTGGCTGATCAGCCATCGGGCGAATCGAAAATCGTCTTGAACATGCGCCGGCGCGGCACCGCGCAAGTCGATCATAATGAAATAACTGCCGCTCGGTTTGAAAACCTTGAAACCGGCGTTTCGTAAAATATTCACCATGCGGTCGCGTCTAGCTTGGTAATCGCTCTGCAATTGCTCAAAAAATGAAAATGGCAGCTTCAGCGCCGTAGCGGCGGCGGCCTGCAGCGGCGAAGCTACCGCATAGGTAATAAACTGATGCGCCTGATTGGCTGCGTTCACCAGCGCCGCGGGTCCGCCAGCCCAACCGATTTTCCAGCCGGTGACGCTGAAGGTCTTGCCCAGGGAACTGATCGTCAGCGTGCGATCCGCCATACCGGGCAGCGTAGCCAGGCGCGTGTGGCTCGCATCGTCGTATAGTATATGTTCGTAGACCTCCTCGGTCACTGCGATGACATCGTGCTTCGCGCAAAGCTCGGCGATGATTGGTAGTTCCTCACGGGAAAAAACTTTGCCGGTGGGATTGTGCGGCGTGTTGATGAGAATTACGCGGGTGCGACGATTGAAAGCGCGCGCCAGCTCGTCGGGGTCGAACGTCCACTGATCGCCGCGCAACGGCACATAGCGCGGGACAACGCCGGCCATGAGCAAATTCGGCACGTAGGTGTCGTAGACCGGCTCGAAGACGATCGCTTCATCGCCCGGACCGGCGAGCCCAAGAACCGCCGCGAAAACCGCTTCGGTCGCGCCGGCGGTCACCAGCACCTCGGCCGGCAGAGCCATGCCTAAATTCTAGGCTGGACATTTACACGCTCTTTCAATATCAAAGGCTGGAGGGAGACAAAATCATGGCTCAATCGACTGATTTCAACGTTGTCGAAGCGACCATCGACGACATCCACAGCGCTTACAAATCGGGCCGGCTCACTTGCCGGAAAGTAGTGCAAATGTATCTCGATCGCATCGAGGCCTTCGACAAAAAGGGGCCGGCGATCACTGCGATCATCACCGTCAACCCCGAGGCGCTCCAAGATGCCGATCGTCTCGATGCCGCAGACAAATCGTCCGGACCGGTCGGACCGCTGCACGGCATCCCGGTGATCGTCAAGGATCAGGCCGATGTCAAAGGCATGCCGACCACGCTGGGTTCGCTGCTGTTTAAAGATTATTTCCCCGACCGCGACTGCTTTGTGGCGGAAAAATTGCGCAAAGCCGGCGCGATCCTTTTGGGCAAGGCGACCCTCGGCGAGCTAGGCGGCGGCGACACCCATGGTTCGCTGTTCGGTTCGACGCGCAATCCCTACGACACTGCGCGCACGGTCGGCGGGTCGTCCGGCGGCTCCGCGGCGTCGGTATCGGCGAATTTCTCGACCGTTGCCGTCGGCCAGGAAGGTTTGGCGTCGATCCGCCGTCCATCGACGTGGAACTGCATCACCGGCATGCGTCCCTCCGCCGGTCTTGTCAGCCGCAGCGGCGTCTATGGCTGCTGGCCGGAAATTTTCGGCTCTTTGGGCCCGATGGCGCGCACCGTCAAAGATCTATCCACGTTGCTCGATGCCATGGTTGGCTACGACCCGGAAGACCCGATCACCGCGCGCGGCGTCGGCCAAGTTCCGGATAGTTTCACAAAATTCTTGGACAAAGACGGCCTCAAAGGCGCACGCATCGGGATCCTGCGCGAGGCCATCGGTCTTAATTCCGAACCCGATTCGGAAGACTTCAAAAAAATTACCGAAGTGTTTGGCCGAGCCGTCGAGGAGCTAAAAAGCGCCGGCGCCGAAATCGTCGATCCGATCGTGATTCCGAAGATCAAAGAGCTGCTCGCCAAGCGCTCAGGCGGGCCGGGGGATACCGGGCAGTCCTTCAAGAATTATTTCGGACGCAGCGCCAATCCGCCGTTCAAAACACCGCAGGAAGTCGTCGCCGCGCCCGACTTCGCCAAAGTGGTCAAACATTCCCAGGATCGCTTCAAGAGAAATCCCGATGCGGCAAAGCACTACGAGAGCCTGCGCGCGCAGGATGAGCTGATGACCAATTTCTTAAAGGTGATGGCCGATCACAGGCTCGACGCCATCGTGCACAAAGCCGTGGAGCACCAGCCGACGCTCATCAGAGACGGCATCGCTCCGCCCTTCGTCGATCAAAAGGGCGCACCGCACTTAAACACCTTTCTGGTCTACACGCCGACCATCGTCGTGCCGGCCGGTTTCACCCGCGACAATTTACCGGCGGGAGTTTGCTTCATCGGCCGTCCCTATGACGACGGCCAATTGATCAAGTTTGCGTACGCCTACGAACAGGCCACGCATCATCGCCGGCCGCCTGCGAGCACGACGGCGCTGTAAATTCAGCGACAAGCGGCAACATTAGTTGATCGACTTCGGCCTATCGAATCTCACGTGACAGTAACAAAACCGGGAACGTAGTTAGAACGGGCGTGAGCTAAGACTTACCCAACGAACGAGGGCCAAGCAGCTGGGAAGTGAACTGACGGCGCTCACAAGATCGGAAAGGAAAGTGAGAGGCCTAGAATTTTGCTAAACTAGAGCGACCGCAGAAAGTTTAGCAAGTCCTGCTTGTCATTCTCGCCGAGCGCAGCGAAGTTGTCGATGACTGCGTTGGCTTCCGACCCGTTGCGCCCGTTGCCGCTGCGGTGCAGACGGATCGCTTCGAGCAAGTCGGTGGTTCGCCCATCGTGAAGAAAGAAAATGCGTTGGCCCAGGCCCCAGAGCGGCGCGGTGCGAAAATCTCTCGGTCCCGCCTGTCCTTGGCTAACACCGTCTTCCAGTCCAGGCCCCATATCGTGGAGCAAGAGGTCGGAATAGAGATCGACGGGCTTGTTCCGCAGCGCCGCCACCGTCGCGTTGCCGGTATAGAGCTTGGGCGTGTGGCAGGCCGCGCAGCCGATTTGACCGAACAGGACCCGCCCCCGGGCGATGGAGTCGCTTCCACCCGGCGCGCTCGCCGACGGTTTCGGCGGGGCCAGGAAGCGCATGAAGAAGGCGAACTTCTCGATGCCGCCCATCATATCTTCGTGTGTCATAGCGTCGGTATTGGTGCTGTCGTTGGGGGTCGTCGCAAACTGGCAGTCCGGCGCCTCGTCCCGCTCGCTCGGAAACATCTCGTTGCTGATGCCCATCTCGACGTTGTAGGCTTCGGCGGCAAAGAGCATCAAGGATTTGTTCTGCGCCTTCCAACCGAAACGGGCGACGGTTCCGTCGTTTGTACTGGTGTTGGCGATGCCCGATACCGGCTTACCTTGGATTCCGCCGAAGCGAACGAAACCGGCCCGGCCGCGGATGCCTAGCACCGTCTTTTTTTCCTGATCGGCTGCCTTATTGGCGAGGATCGCGCTGTCGGGAATCTGCTCGATGAGCCCGGCACCGAATAGCGGGGTGGGAATCCGCAAGGCAATATTGTTCTTTGCCAGCTCCAAGTTGAAATCGGGCTGAGTCGACGCGCATCCCGGAGCGTCCGATCGACCGGCGATGGTGAACAGCGCCTGGACTCCACCGTCGGGGTTCCCATCCGGATATTTGATCAGTCGGGCTTCCCGCACCGGTCCGTTAAGTGTAATGAACGGAGGAATGGCATTGGCAGCGCCGTTCTTTTTGGCGAAGGCCACCTGCGGATTGACAAACGGGCTCGCTCCCCCTGGGGCAGGGTAGGAGTGGCAGCCGGCGCAGCTATCGAGATTCATCCTCGGCCCGAGCCCGTCGGTAACTCCTTCTTCGCTTTCGAACTCTTCCTTCCCCGCATTGAAAAAAGCGACCTGGGTTAAAGACAACCCATTGATCGGTTCCCCGGCGCTTGGCGCGCCTGAACGAACCCCAGGATCTCTGGCTTTGATGGCGCTGGCGGCGGAAGAGTGAAGGGATGAGGAAAGCAGGTAAATGCAGAGAAAGACAACGATTGCGAGCGGGCCAAGCAAGCTTCGTTTCATATAATACTCAGTGTTCTAATCGCTTGAGGCGCCGGCTCGCTGTCGCATAATGTATTCCCAGGTGAGACGCGATCTCATGGAGCCGATAGCCGTGCTCTTTATAGGCCTCGACGATGCCTTTATTGTTCTTTCGGTTCAGGACCTTCTCCAGCTTGGGCCGGGCCGCTCTCACTTGCGCGCGAGGAATTTCTTTGAGCTTTTGTGTCCTCGGCGAGTGTCTCTCGATGAACGCCTCGCTTCCGAGATAAATCTGCCCCTTTAGCTTGTCCCAAGGACGGTTCTCCGATCCTTCCCGTACGAATTCCCGATACCGTTTCTGGGCCACCCGCCGGTTCTTTCCAAACTGCCCAAGCGTCCAATCGGTAGTCAAAAAATCCAGCGCCGATGCTAAACCGGCGGTAGACCGGTAACTGCTCCATTTCCAACTGCCCATAGCCGCTTTGCCTTTGACTCTGATGGGGTTGAGCACGATGTAGCGGCAAAGCTCCAAGAGATAGGATTCCTTTTCCACTAGGATCACTTTAAAACGTCCTTGGAATAAATGGCCGACCCGCTTGTGCAAGCGATTGAACGACTGGGTGTAAACTCCGTTGAGCTGGCGCATCCCGAGACTTAAGTTTGCCTTGGGCGTTTCCACCAGGAGATGATAGTGATTCGCCATCAAACAGTAGGCGTGACAGATCCAGCCGTAACGGGAAACAACTCCGGCCAAAGTATCCAAGAATAGCTCGCGGTCGGCATCCGTAAAAAAGATCTTTTGCCGGGCGTTGCCTCGGCCGGTCAGATGGTAAATCGCGCCGGGAAACTCCAGCCGAAGGGGACGGGCCATGACCGACTTAAATCAAAGCTGCTGTCGTATTGCGATTCTGCTGAAAAAGTCCGATTCCAAAAATTAGAAAAAATATTTCGCTCACGGTTGCTCTATAACGCACGATCGGATCTTGGTTAATGATTTTCTTCATCCCGAATTTTCGTGAATGGGGGGTTTTTCAGCAGAATCGTATTGCAAGACCTGAACATCCCGCTGGAAATTTCAAGCAGGGTCCGATTACGCGCTCTGTTGGTAAAATTTGTTATTTTTTCCTTTGACTGAAATTTTTGGCTTCCGTATTTGCGTTTTAATCAACGATCCCGGACTGACCTTGCTCTTGGTATTACCCTTTTCGGGGCGCATCTCATACTCGCGCTCCTCGGTGAGCAGCTTGTAAATGATTCGACAGAGGTGGCGTCCCAGAGCTCGAATCGCCTGGTTGTGTTTTTTTCCCTCGCTTCGTTTCTTCTCGTAGTACCTCTGTGACTGTGGCACATACCTTCGATGACGATCGAGCGCTACCATCATCGCCGCTTTAGCTCGCGTGTTGACGTGCTTGGGTGGCCTGGATCCTTGATACTTCCCCGAACTGTTGTCCAGAGTGGACATCCCTAGATACAGCGCCAAACTTCCTTCCTTTGAGAAGCGCTCGACGGTGCCGATCTCTCCGGCTAGCTCAGCAGTGCAGATCGTTCCGAATCCTGGAATGGACAATAAAATCTTAGCCATCTTGGAATCCTTGGCGACTTCTTTAATCTTAGCCCTCAACGCTTTGATCTTCTCGTCAAGTTCAAGACACCGTTGCGCGTCTTCCTGGATCATTTCGCTGACCCAATCAACCTCTTCGCTGAAATAGGCTCGCTTCTGCCAGTCCTCGGCGAGCCTCGCATACTTTCTACCCACAGCGGGGATCTTCAGTAAGGTCGACGGTCGCAGCCGAGCGAGTTGGGGAAGGGTTGGCGCACTGAGCAGAAAGTTCAAAAACCACTGGTTGCCGGCGTTCTTGGTGATTTCCAACAGTCCGGGGCAAACCGCTTGCAGATCGGTTTGCAGATTACTGATCACACGGACCCGTTCGTCGACTAGCCTGCGTCGGCGCCGGGTGAGCCGCTTGAGAACCTCGTTTGCCTGGGGCGTTCCCTTGACTGCCTGCAACACTTCCTTGGCCAACGGCAGATGATCGCTTAGCTGAAACAGCTCCAATCCCTTGCGCGCATCGATCCGATCGCTCTTGGCCGCTCCAGGAAAGATCTCCTTAAATCGCGCCAACTTTAAATTGTTGATGTTATACAGCCGGTAGCCGCGCCGACGAACCATCGCATCCAACGGCCGGGCGCAACCATTGTACCCCTCCATCGCTACCGCGACTTCGCAGTCTCTGACCTTTTGATGTTTCTCTATGCGAGAAAAAAACTCCGCAAACCCTTCGGACCGGTGCGCTATCTCAAATTCTTCCAACACCTCCCCGCTCGGTAGCCCGATCGCCACGCTGTGGCACCGATACCCTACATCCACACTGACCCGAAGCTCTACTGATCTTTTGTCTGACACGTAGCCCTCCTTCTGCAGATCAAGATCGATTCATCATCCTTCGGTCTCGTCTACTTACAGAGCCACGTATTCGGTGAGAATATGGCACCATCCCGGTCGACCCCTCAGATGATGCAGGTGACGAGGGCGGCATTTCAAGCCGTTGCGAACCTGAATGAACAGGCCACTGACCCCAAGAGCCACACCCTCGTCAAAATCTCTTTACAGGATTCTTTTAAATCCTGCTACCTGCTAAATTCCTATGGTAGACCCCAACATCTGACCCCAAATAACCAAAGCCTGACACCGGGTCCCCCATTGTTTGCGCAAAAACTCTGCGTCCTGCTACCTGCTTATTCCGATGGTAGACCCCTTAAATCTTGTTCGGTATGTCCATAAAAATTTTCCAGTGCCAGCAAATACGAGACCGATGCCGACGCAGGAAAAAAAGTAACCACTTAAAAGTCTACTAGCATAAAAGTCACTGAACCCCACCTTCAGTAAAATCGGGATACCCATAGATAACATGCAAACTGTCAACAACGAGTAATAATCAATAAACCTGTCGATATACTTGGCTAAGAAATTCGACGGATTAGGATTCTTGTGGAGAAGGAAAATCCCCGTCAATACGCCTCCAACAAAGCCAAAAGCAATGATGATGTACACCGTTAAATGCGGAAGTGAGTCAACGTCAAATGGGTTTCGTATAACATTAGAACCCACAGTCAGCCCTATAATTAATCCCAATACAATTCCATTTACGTATTTCATTGTCCGCTTGAAAATTTACACCTGAAAGATGCCGTCAAAAACAACGCCTGTAGGTGTAAGAGTTTGAACGTCCGTTCTTTGTGTAATTTGGACTTTCGTTTCCAAGGGCTACTTCCCATTTGATAAATAATACGAAAAGTTGTGCGAGCAACTAACAGCTGTACCGCTTTCACAGGTCCACCTAATGGGGAGCAATCCTTAGTGCTATTTCACGAAATACGAAAAAAGACAGTACCAGAACGCCTAAAGTTATCCACGAGACATTCCGCCAAAAGATTCCTCGTTCAGTCAGATACCTTCTCCCAAAATATTGAATCGCCAGTGGATTGCCGAAGATGGCGGCATCAAATAGTTTGACGCCGGGCTTTCGATTCATGAGCATGGCCACTTGTGCAACCACGAATAGTATAAAACCGCAAAATCCGAAGAGAGATAAAATCAATCCCATAAGCAACCCCGATGTATCAACAGCGACATTTTTCCTTGGGGGGTGGTGTGCAATTAACCGTACAATAAACTTCGGTATTGCTTTCAGTCCCCGAAGCACCAGGGGGAAATAAAGGCAGTCCAACGCCTAACGTAAAACCTTGTACCTTCCCCCCAACCGTAATTATAGTTAGGGAAGCACCCATCGATAAATTCCAATTCACACTCTTCCCGGCTAAATCTCCCCATACGATTCCTCCAAAAACATCAATACCCACATTTAAGCCACCGACTTGCGTCTCGTTATCACAGCCGGGTGGAACCGGATGTCCCGCCCCGGATTCAAAGTGACCGAACTCCCCGGTTGCAGGATCGACGTACCAACCCATGCTACGTTCGCCACCTCTATTGCCTACGACTCCACTATAACCGAAGCCAAAGGGTATTACCTTAAACAAACCCACAGGGTCAGTGTAAGTTAATGGATTATTGGTAACATAGGAATAAAAATTAACGTCTCCACCGTAATATGTCACCGGATCTTCACTGATAAATCTCTGAAGTTCCGGGTGATAATACCTCGCCCGGTAGTAAAATAGTCCCGTCCCGTCGTTCTCTCTTCCGGTGTACTGGTACGAACTGCTGTTAGAATTCCCTGTGAACGTCGCTTTCCCAAACGGCTCGTAGGTGTATTCGGTCTGCACGACACCCGAGTTATCTGTTACTGCGACAGGAGAGCCGAGAGCGTCGGTCAGAAAATTGCCCGTCACGCCCGCGACAACGTCCGTTCGGGTTAGAAACTCGTCGATGGCAAGGCCGGGCAAAATATTGGCGAGGATCGTCGCGCCGGACGTTTCCTGCACCAGATTCAGTCTGTCGTAAAGGAACTCTGTCAGATTCCCGTTGATCGTCTTGCTCTCCCTTTTCCCCAATCCATCGTAAACAAAACTCGCGCTCACTCCCGGCCCGCTGATGCCGATAAGCTGATTCCTCGCGTTCCACGTGTAGGTCGTCGTCCCGCCGGCGTCAGTGATCGTCTGAAGGTTACCGTTGTTGTCGTATGTGAGAGTCTTTTCGGCAAACGTCGTCTGATTATTGGCAGCGTTGTACGCGGTAGTGTTGACAGCCTGCGGTATTCCGGTGCGGGCAAACGAACCGCCAATCCGGGTTCGATTACCGTTTTTGTCATACTCATAAGTCAGATTTCCGAGCACGGTGATCCCATTCTGTTTATAAGTCATACTCGTCAATCGCGAGGCTCCATCGTAGCCGTATTCTACCAAAACCCCGTTGGGGAGTGTAAGGCTCGTCCGCCGTCCGGCCGCGTCGTAGGTGTAACTCGCTATGGACGAGCCCTGCATGATCTGCGTAAGGCGGTTCACATTATCATAGGAGTAGGTGACGCTCGACTGTCCCGCCACGGTCATGCTGGCCCGCCGTCCTGCGGCATCGTAGGTGTAGCCGACCGATCCCTGCGGCGTGGTCTCGGAGGTCAATCGGTCCAAGCCGTCATACGTCCGGGTAATCATTCCGGCGACGGAGTCGTTTACCTGGAGCAGCCGGTTACCTTTGTCGTAGGTGAAAGTTGTCGTGGACGTGTCTTGATAGGTCACGCCCGTGCGACGATTGAGGGCGTCGTAGGTGTAGATCGTCGCCTGGCTCTTGCGGTCGGTAAACTGCGACACGTTCCCGTTGAGGTCGTACTGATAACCCTCGGTGCGAAGCAAGGGGTCTTTTCGCGTCGCAAGCCGGTCCATGTTGTCGTAGGTATAGATCGTCGGGTTTGAGCGTGCGTCGGTGACACTCAGCAGGTTGCCGTTGGGGTCGTAACTAAAATTCGTCTGCCCATTTATCGGATCGGTAATCTTGGTGAGTTTATTGAGGCCGTCATAGTCAAATATGGAGGCATTACCGCGCGGATCGGCCTGGCTAATGACTCGGCCAGCCGAATCAAGTAGCCCGTTCGTAACGTTGCCCAGGGGATCGGTAACCGACACGACATCTCCCAGGTCGTATCCAAGAGTCGTTGCCTGCCCGAGAGGGTTTTTTACAGTCACGGGCTGGCCGGTCTGATTGTTAACGAAGACCGTTGTTTCGCCGAGCGGGTTGCTCGCGCTAACTAAATTGCCTTCCAAATCATAATTTAACGTCGTTGTGTGATTAAGTGGATCGGTGATGCTCGCCAACTGGTTGAAGTGGGGCTCATAGGTGAAAGTCGTCGTCACGGCATCCGGAGTGCCGTCGAGGCGTGTTACGCTCGTCGTATTCCCCAAAGAATCGTAAGTGTAGGAGGTGGTCCGATTGAGCGCATCGACTTGAGACAAGCGAAAATTGGTTCCGGACTCAAGGTTGTAAGTGATCGTTTGTTCTTCAGGCAAGCCCAGTGCGCGTGTGTCGGAGACAATCTGCCGGTCTGCATTGAAAGTGACACGTCTTACATTGCTGCGCGGATCCGTCACGTCGGTTTGGGTAACGTTGCTTCCGTTCATCGTGTAGTCGAACTGATAGATACCGCCGTCGATCATTGTCTGTCGCGTGACTTTCCCGGTAGTGTCATATTCGTTGGTAATGTAAACAGTGCCCCTCGCGTCCTTGACCGTCGTCATTCGGTTGAGCGTGTCGTAGGTGTATTCGTTCGTTTCGCCGTTGGGATCGGTGACGCGAAATAAACGTCCGCTCGCGTCGTATTCGTAGTCGACGGTCCGGCCGGCATTATCCCGGGCTTGGGTGACTCGATGGCTTCCGTCGTAGGTAAACTCAATCCAACGACTACCCGGGCTGGTGATCCGAATAATGTCACCGGAGCCGGCCCGTTCAATGGTGGTTACGTTTCCATTGCGGTCCGCAATGCTGAGAAGCGCCGCCTGGGTTTGGCGTTGCGTCAGTTCACTGTCGGGAAAGTAGTAGCGCATTCCATCCTTGCGCTTCAGTTCCCAAACGCCGACCCAGCGAATTGTCGATTTGTACCAAATCGACTGAGTCGCATCATGCTCAAACACCGCATCGCCATAACCCGTGCCGGGGGAAATGCGAGTGAAATGGAAACCACCTCCGTCCGCCATGATAAGATCCACGTCAGTGTAGAGATGACCGATAATATACATGTCATAAGGGTGGCTCGTGCCGAGCCCAAAGGCGCGGCTCACCGTGTCACCCGGCCGGTAGGTACGGGTTAAGGTAATTGGCATTACACTGTCGGCAACTTGGAGATCGGTCTTTTTATAGACGAACAGTCCGGTGGCCGCGTCGACAGGATCACCGACTGCGCAGTTCAAATCAGAAGGGCAGGACGGCGGTCCGCATAGATAGCCGCACCCTCCTTGGTACATGCCGCCGGTAAACTCGTAGATCGAAATCCCATCGTCGGGAATGACCTGCTTGCCGTCTTCAAGGACCGTTCCCTGGCCGTACACGTACCAGCCGCGATATTCTTCTGGGTCGTAATGCCAAAAGGCAAAGCGCGTACCGGGAAGTTGCTTATAGCCATTGGGGTAGTAGATTCGCGCACCGATGCCGCCGGGGTTGCGGATATAAGCGCCGCCGGGCTGTGCGGTGAAATAGACCGGGACATCCACCGCAGGCAATGGGAATGGGGTACGATCCGTAGGAATCGCTGTGAGGCTCACTTCATTCACCGGCTTCTGATCACGCCCGATGAGCTCGCCATTGGCCGGGAGACGAAGCTCCAGATCTTTGATCTTCGGCGTTGTAATGATGAACTCGCTGCTTGGCTTCTGGGGAATCGCCACAGCATGTTCCGTGTCGATCTTTGGCAGCCAGATCGTGAATGGAAGGACCAGCGTCTGCCCGTCTTTGATCTCCAAGCCATATTCGAATAAGCCATGATCTTCTTCAGAGCGAAGGACGGATGAATTATCGCTCACGCGCCGCCGGCCCTTGTGCCCATCGATAATCAATTCGCCCCAACCGGCACCGATGTCCGCCAGCAAGAATCTCCCTGTCTCATCGGTCGTTGCGCTCTTTGATTTCCCCCCATATTCGCTCTCGACTTCCATCTCGACGTTTGCCAGCGGCAAGCCATGGAGGTCCAAAACCTGACCGGCCAGAGCGGTCACACCGGCTGGAGCTTGCAGCGCCGGCAAATCCTGCCAATCCGAATGCGGCTTGCCGTCCTTGAGTTTGCCTTTCCATGCTAAGCCATCGTCGGTGTCTGCATCTGATGAACTCGACGGCTGGATTGAAATCTGGGAAGTGGCTGAAGACGAATTGCTCGAATCCAACGGGGAATTTCCGCCTCCGGCTACGGATTTCGTTGAAAAACTAATGCCCGATACTGGCAAAGACAGTCCGTCCCTATCGACCGCACCGTTAACCGATACGGTATAAGTCGACCCAAGGAGCAAAGGCGACTCGGGCGTAATAAACGCCAGAGATCCGTTCTCTGCGGGAACCACAGAGATTCTTTCGAGCCCTTTGGGACCGCTTAAGGAGACCGTGTTCGGGTTGACTGTTTCCGCACGTAGTGGCTTGGAGAAGCGCAGAGACACCAGGCTCTCTATGTCGACATCGACAGAACGATCGAGGGGGATCGAAGCGACTAATGAGGGAGCGTCCGTCGATGACGCTATAAGATCGGCCGGAAATGTCGGTTCGAGCGTAAAACGCTGGGTCGAGGGATCGTACAACTCGCCGTTATTGAGTGCATTCCCTGCTCCGTCGGCACCGCCCCAAAGCAGGACCCGTCCATCCGAGAGTAAAGTAGCGCTGTGGTCACGCCTCGGAGTTAACGTGGCGGGTAAAGAGACAGCAGATGGATCGACGGCGTCCCAAAGCTCCGCAGCGTCGAGCGCCTGGCCGTTACTTCCGACTCCTCCTGTGATCAAGACGTGACCATCGGAGAGTAAAGTGGCGGTATGATGTGCTCGCGGGGTAACTCCAGCTGATGGCAAGATGGAGAACGTCTGTGTGGCAGGATCGAAAAGTTCCGCAGTCGAAACGACTTGCTTACCGTTGCCGAGCCCTCCCAGAATGAGAACCAGGCCATCGGGCAACATCGTGGCTGTATGCCAAGCACGGCCTTGAATCATCGTCGCGGGAAGCGTTGTGAGAGTGTTTGTCGTAGGGTTCCAGATGGACGCCGCCTTCATTCCCCCCGCAGGGCTCTCGCCGCCCAACAAGAGCAGCGTGCCGTCTGAAAGCTTTGCTGCCGTTTGGCCGGGATTCAGATTGGGCGATGCCGGTAAAGATTGAGAGCTCAGTGATATGGGCAAAACCGCGCTTGCAACACAGATAGCGCATACCCATATAATCGGTGCCAATTTGCATTGCTTTTTGAAGTTTAAAAACAATTTCTTCATTTCAAACCTCGATTGCTTTCACAGTCGGCTAACTCTTCCGGCGATCAGTTGTAAATCACATTATGGAACGACAGTACTCCCTCCGGCTTGGGTGCCATCGGAAAACGTCACGACGATGTAAAAAACCGTGCCGGAATTAAAGTGGGTGTTATTGTAATCGGATCCAAAGACAGAAAAGCTCCCGCCACTTGCCAACGTGAAGTTAACCATACCGAGCGAATCGTTATAGAACGGGGCATCGAAGTTACTTGCTGCGCCAAGAACCCAAAAGGTGTCCGGTACGGTGTTCCAGTAACCGTACACGCTGTTACGTAGCTCAAGCGATGTGACAGTTCGTTGCCCGGAACCCGCTGGTGAACTCACCGTAAATGTGCCGTCCAAAGCGCCGTCCGGGTTCAACGCGGCGGGACCTGTATAAGAGTCACCTTGGCCTACACGGTCACGGATTTTGCCGTTATAGGTGAGTGTTAGAAATGGCCACGAAACCAACCTCAAAGTCACTTGGCCAAGTCCATCGACGCCGGGATCGACCATCAAGGTATAGGTTCCGTCTGTCGGCAACGGATATCCCCCCAAAGAAAACTGCGCGCTGCAAGACCCTCCCTGCGGCCCTAAGACTGCATTTGACGGGCTTAGTATGGTTAGGCTTATCCCACAGGAGAAACCTTGGTCGGGGAATGTCGAGTTAGAGCCTTCTATGTTGATTAATTGTCCGGACGTTGCGGTAAACGTTAGAAGCGCTCTTTGACCCGGCGTGGTTATATTCACGGTTACGGGCGGGCCGTCCACCGTAATAGCTTCGGTTACGTCCACTACAGTGTAGAGTGTTGTTGTTACTTGGCCTGTGGAGGGACCCGAACCATCAACCCGTAGCGAGTAGGTTCCAGTTTCAGATAATGTCACGGGTTCGAGAAATTGTTGACCGTTGCAAAAGTTGATTGAACCCAACGACGAATTGTCCGGCGCGCGAATGGATACCGACCCCGTGCCGCAGCCAAAAGTAGAGTTCAATGCGTGCAGACTGACTATCTGATTTTGAGTGCCGGCAAAGCTGCGAATTATCTTTTGCCCCGGTACGGCTAGGTTAGCGAATACCGGTATGCCGTCGGCGGAAATTGACCCTTGGTCATCCGGTGGGACATTGTATAATCCAATGGTTGCTCTTCCAGTTCCTCCGCCTTGCGGATCGAGGAGGAGGGTATAGGTTCCCGAAACCGGGAGCTCTAGTGGTTCAATAAAAATTCCAGTGCCATTGGCCCAGGTTCCGCTAACGAGTGTCTGACCGTCGGGTTTGTAGATATAGACATAAGCCGCTTGGCACCACGGACAGGCCATGGGTAAATTTGCGCCTGTAATATTCAAAGAGATCCTTTGCCCGGCTGTGCCGGTGAATGTCCACCAGGGATTCTGTCCGGGTATGGGCACACTCACTATTATGGGCGAATCCATCGCAATTGTCCCTTTGTCTTCTCCGCTAATATGACTCAAAGTGAGATTTGCCTGCCCGGTGCCGTCGCCGGGATTGACCAAAACCGGATCGAACAAAATGGAGTAAGTCCCCGACATGGGAAGAGTTGGGGGCTCAAAATAGTGAGAACTCGAATTTGCCCAACTAGTGGTTACCCATGAACTCCCATCTGGGCGGTAAAAGGTAAGAACAACATTTGAGCACCACGGGCAAGGAAAAGGATAGGTAGAGTTTGATACGCCCAAACTGACCCGGTGTCCCGCTATCCCGTCAAACACGAGCAAACCCTTTTTACCAGAGGTATTGAGGATCACGTTAAGAGGCGTCGCTTCGGCCAGGCGCCCAGTAAATTCGATATGAGTGGCGGTTAAAGGCGATGGTGGTATGAAGAAATCTGCGTTACTCGTACCCTTGCCCCAGGCGGTAGTGACAGAAATTTGCCCAGAGCCCGTGCCGGTCGGAACTGTGGTAGAAAGTGAAGTGGGGCTGGCTGAGCTGATTGAGCCATGACTGATATTAAAGCGCAGATCATTTTTGCTGGGACTGTTATCAAAATTATTTCCGGTAACTGTCACAGGCGTACCGACGGCACCAATGACCGGCGAGAATCCCGAAAGCGTAGGTGTCCCGCCCGACGACGAAGTGATAACCGTAAACAAATCGGCGCTTGTCGATGATCCTGACGGAGTCGTAATGCCGATAGGTCCCGTCGTTGCGCCGGAGGGAACCTCGGCGACAATCTGGGTTGGCGCGGACGAGAGCACGGTCGCAGCTATCCCATTAAAGGTTACGCTATTCTGGGCCGGGGTTGCGCTAAAGCCTGTTCCCAAAATGGTGACTGCTGTACCTTCCGCGCCACTTTTCGGTGCAAATTCAATGAGCGAACCTTGTGAAGACGGGTATCGGGATATTCCAAGAAGATTTCCAACTGCGTCGTACGCATAGGTTGCCGTCTGCCCCGAGACATCGATAACTGCCTTTAGCCGTGAAAGCGGATCGTAGACATAGACAATCCGCTCTTGGCTCAGGCTAAAGTTGGCCGTTGCTGTAGAACCTAAGAGCACCTCGACGCCGCTTTGAGTCTGCGCCAAAAAGCCAGGAGCCGATGTACGAATGTCAAAAATGCCGGTCGGTACATTCGGAATCGAATAGACCCCATCTGCCGCCGAGACTCCGGAGCTCTTTACGATCCCTGATTGTAAAGCTTCGACTGTGGCACCCTCAATCGGTGCGCCGCCGCTTGCATTCAATATCGTTCCAGTGACCCCTCCCAATGGGGTTGTAATATCGAAGGGTGCGCTCGTAATGGTTTGGAAGCCGGAGGATGAAGCTCTGAGCGTATATGTGCCCAATGCATCGATTCTGAGATCGGAAAACGTCGCAACACCGGCTGATGCATTCTTTGTTTTTGTACCGTAAAGAGCCCCGTAATTTGGGCTGTTAATTTCTACCGTTATCGGCGAAGCGGAAGAAGTCACTATATTCCCAAAATTATCTTTGAATGCGATTGCGGGTGGCCCGACTATTGTTGCGCCGGCTTGTGAAGTTCCGGGCTGGGTTATGATTGATAGAGTCGTCGGATTGCCCGGATCAAACGTAATTGGGCTACTGTCACCGGGGTCTAAAAGGTCGCCGCTAGTTCTTGTAGCGGTTAATACAACCCCGCTCTCAGCCTTGGTGTACTGAACAGGGCCGATAAACACTTGATATGAGCCAGCTGGGATTACTCCCGTTAGAGTGCCACTCAGGATCCCCGTACCTGTTTTAAGGCTAAGACTGACGCCGGTATCACTGCTCACGTTTGTCGGAACGCCACTGACGCTCTGGGACTGTACATGGAAAGAAAGGTCATACCCTACAAAAGGATTTAACCCGGAAGTAATGATGGCGAGTTTGCTAACAGGCTCGACTGAATTTACTAAAATACCGGCTGAGGCGACCCAAGCACCGTTGCTCGCAATTCGAAATTCATAATTTCCAGGTGTCAGGGTATTGTAAATCAAAACATTACATGACCCGGAAGTAATCGGACTGCTCGGTACGACATATTGTGAACAATTGAGGTAGCGCCAGTCGACATAGGAAGAGCTTCCAATCGGATATAGATAAAGCTTGTCACCTACGGCAGCGTTGCTCAGTTGATCCCAGGTCACGGAGACGATGCCGCCGGCGGGTATGACGGCAGGATTTGCGCTGAACGGGATTGGCGCAAGTACATTAACCGTAGTTGTAGACACCCGGCAATTGTTGGTCTCGTCAGACTCAGAGACTACCCCCGCTGCGTCGGCGCAGGCACCCAAATAGTAAGTTCCAACAGGCAGATTAGATGGAATGGTCACGGCCGTACTCGTATTGGAGCTCGCGGTTTTTTTGAGTACGTCGACTGACCTGGAGCCGATCAGCGTATCTGAACCCGTGATAGTGGCATCTGTCGACAAGCGAAATTCAGTAGTCGATGCGCCGGCTGTGTTCGTGCCCGAGTTAAGGGTTGTATCCGTAAGGGAAAAACTTCCTCCGGCAGGGATTGAGGACGGCGGATTACTAAGGATGCTAATTTCTAGATCGGGATAAGACGCATGGGCGGCTTCCGCAGTTGACGGTCCCAGCCATAGCGGAAGATTGGGTGTCAGTGAGCAAACGCTCCAGTGGACGAGTACCAAAAACATCGATATGGTTATCGGCGAGCACTTCACTGAGGAACGAGACATAAAGACTCCTCTGGGTGACGTAACACTAAAAGTAGGGGTGCAACAATGCTTCTACACCGATAGGCTTACTACGCTCTGTCGGTGCGCCGCGTCCAATATAAAATTCTTATGGATAGATAAGTTTTGCTTATTGGCTAAACGGAGCGGGTAGTGCGGGAAGATACCGTGTGGCGGGAATTGGGCATAGTGTTTATACGGTAATACGGCGCAAACGAAGTCTGACAACACTCGTTTACCGTCCCGTAAACAAAAGTTTACAGCGACCTAATGTAGTGTCTGGTATTATCGCAAAAAGCTGATCGACAATTGCGAAATGAATTTGGACACTTAGATAGACTTGACAGCGGTCGGAGCGTATTGGCATGTCCTTTGCTGAAGGCTAGATTCCAGTTTGATTTTAATTGAGATGTAGCCAGGTTTTTGTGCGCTTGCGAATAGGAGCGTGGGATGAATATTGATCGTGTCCGGCTATTCGTTTCCGCAGCACGGCAGCTCAGCGTCACTCGTGCAGCCTGCGAACACAAAATTAGCCAATCTGCGGTGAGCCAGCACCTCAAAATTTTACAGTACGAACTTGGAAGTATACTCTATAATAGAAATAAAAATGGGCGGTTTGTCTTAACGGACGCTGGCCAAGCTTTTTACGAAGATGCTGTTTCAGTGCTGTCAAGTGTCGATGAATTAAAGAACAAGCACAAAAAAGACATCTATTCGGTTACCATCGCCGCTAGTGATCGTCCGTCGCGGTTTCTTTTACCTCGTCTTATGACGGAATTTGTTAAAACACATCCATTGGCTAAGTTGACTTTAATTACTCGAAGTAGCCGTGAAATCGAGAAAATACTTTTAGAATCTAGGGTGGATCTCGCCCTTTTGACCGATTCAAAACTTCCGCCAGGGATCTTTGTCGCGGAGCCTTATTGCGTTGAAAAGCTCACTGCCTTTGTTGCAGCCGATCACCCATTAGCTAAAGGGACGGGTCTGCGGGCATCGGAAATTTTTACCAACCCCGTTATCATAAAGGCCACGGGCGACAGGGAGAGCAAAGTTGAAGCAGAACTGAGGAAGATGGAAAAGGAGGGTGTCAAATTCAAAACTGTAATACGCTGTGAATCTTCGGGTGTATTAAAGGAAATCGTGAAGCAGACAATGGGCATAGGCGTTCTGTATTATAGTGCAATTAAGCCAGACATCGATCGAGGGGAGTTCAAGATCATTCAGTTTCCGAAATTCGATATAGCAGGAAAAGGTTACATCGTTTACCGAAAGGACAAGCCCTTCCCTATGCTTGCGCGAGACTTTCTGTTATTTCTCCGTACCTCGGTTGATAATTCAGAGCCAATCAAACCTGTCCCAAAGGGTCCCTTCGCAAATGCACTTATGCATCGTCAGGTGCGTGACTATATGCACTGATTCGACCTGCGAGCTAGCCGGATTTCGGAGCTACAATCAAAAAGAGTGGAAAAAGAAAGTTATAAATCGCGGCGGTAAAGTGTACCACTGAACCGGCTTTGACTTGGCAGGCGATGGCGGGTCAAAAGTGTACCGGTCCTGCTAAGCTGTCTCGATGTCTATGGATGGCATTGGGAGGCAGGAAGGATGTTCACAGTGGAACTTTATGCAAGGATCAGGCGCGCCGTGATGGTGGAGGGTCTGAGCCGACGCGAGGCGGCCAAGCAGTTTGGCGTGCATCGCAACACGATCACGAAGATGCTTGAGTTTTCGATACCACCCGGCTACCGGCGGCGCGAACGGCCAGTTTCGAAGAAGCTCGGTCCGTATCGGGCGCGGATCGATCGCAAGCGAAAGAACAAGGGCTCGAACGACGATTGGACTCATCCCCATGACCCCGACGCCAAGATCACCAAGATGAAGGACGGACGCACGCACTTGGCGCACAAGGCCGAGCACGCGGTCGACCTGGAGACCGGCGCGGTAGTGGCCGTCACCGTGCAAGGCGCCGATCAAGGGGACACCACCACGAGTGTCGAGACGTTGATTGAGGCCGCCGAGCAGATCGAGACGGTCGTCCCTGACAGCGACGGGCCGAAAGAGGCCGTTGCAGACAAGGGGTACCATAGCAACCAAGCGCTCGTGGACCTCGAAGCGGTGGGCGTGCGCAGCTACATCTCGGAGCCCGATCGGGGGCGACGACAGTGGAAGGATAACCCCGAGGCGCGCGACGCTGTTTATCGCAACCGTCGTCGGATTGGGGGCGCGCGTGGCAAGCGCCTGATGCGTCAGCGGGGAGAACTCCTCGAACGACCGTTTGCCCATCTGTACGAAACCGGAGGGATGCGGCGGGTGCGCCTGCGCGGTCATCAGAACATCCTCAAGCGCGTCCTGCTACATGCTGGGGGGGTAAATCTCGGGTTGTTGATGCGCACGCTGTTCGGTGTGGGCACGCCGCGGGGTCTGCAGGGCCGCGTGGCCGCGTTTTTATTAGCTCTGTGGTCTTTCGTAAACCCCTCAGAGATATTCTGGGTAAGGCTTACACGCCTTTATCGACTCGCAACCTCGAATGTAGACTTGCACGAGTGCCGCAAAGAATATCCCATCAGATTCGCTTTATGATCTCTTTTGCCACGGGCTGCTAGGGTCGATTTTCTGTTGTCAATCCTCGGGCTGGCAACGTATCCCGGGCAAGCAGAGTCAGTGTCATCGACAATTTGAATTTTCTCGAGTAAAAAATTCTTAATTTCACGCGTCGCGAGATCCTCTGCCTTTAACATTTTACCCGAGATGAGAATCGGAAGGATCGACCGCTTTGTCCCTGGCTGACTACCGCCATAATAAAGAATAGTGATCGATTCATTCTTTCCTGCTGCTTCAGTTATGCAATCCCGGATATTTTTCATTTCGTCGCTTTCCCAAGCAGATTGGAATTAAAAAGCCAAATTTCTTTGGCCTTTATTTTCCGATTTTCTAGCGACTGGTCTCTCGCCAAAAAAAAGCAGACTTGGCCCGCTTAACTTTGTCGCGCTCATCACGAGCGCTACGTCCGTAACCTATAGAACAACCTGCCTTTAATCGTCGCTCATGATCTGAGCGATTAGAGTGATCCTCTGAAAACCCAATACTCCACCATTCCAGTACTTCAATCCACTGATATTCCGTCACTCCGACTCTTTGGCTTTTTTGTACCGCGCCTTGGGGACGATCTCGGCCACCGTTCCGCCGGGCGCGCGGAACTTGATGGGAACCACACCGGGGTCGCTGATGATCTCGCAGCCGAAGCGTTGCAGGTCGGCTGCCGACTTCGTCATGTCGTCGACCTCGATGGCAAAGTGATGGATGCACGGCCCCATACCCGAGGCACGCGATTCGGCCGATTCCTCGCTGTTGTATTTGATCAACGCCAGGTCGATGGCGCCGTCAGTCAGGTGGCGCGAGGTATGGTCCCTAACCTGACCGGTTTCGACCTCGACGAATCCGAAACCCTTATGGTAAAACTCCGTCGCCTTTTCCAGATCGTCGACCTTGAGCGCAATATGAACGATGCGCGACATAATCCCTCCCCATCAGCAGACTAGCTTTAACATAGTCGCGAGAAACGATTCAACTCGGCCGCGCTGGAGCTATCCGCCGCTAACCCAACTTGGCCAATCTATCGGCCGCGGCCGCAAGCGTCTCGTCCTTCTTGCAGACCGCGAAGCGCGCGAAATGCTTGCCGAGCTGTTTGTCCGATTTCCGATAGAATGGGCTGGCGGGAATACAGGCGACGCCGACTTGGCTGATCAGCCATCGGGCGAATTGAAAATCGTCTTGAACATGCGCCGGCGCGGCGCCGCGCCAGTCGATCATAACGAAATAACTGCCGCTCGGTTTGAAAACCTTGAAACCGGCGTTTCGTAAAATATTCACCATGCGGTCGCGTCTAGCTTGGTAATCGCTCTGCAATTGCTCAAAAAATGAAAATGGCAGCTTCAGCGCCGTAGCGGCGGCGGGCCTGCAGCGGCGAAGCTACCGCATAGGTAATAAACTGATGCGCCTGGTTGGCTGCGTTCACCAGCGCGGCGGGACCGCCAGCCCAACCGATTTTCCAGCCGGTGACGCTGAAGGTCTTGCCCAGGGAACTGATCGTCAGCGTGCGATCCGCCATACCGGGCAGCGTAGCCAGGCGCGTGTGGCTCGCATCGTCGTATAGTATATGATTCTGCTGAAAAACCCGTCAATTTGAATTGCGACCGCCGTTAGCAAACGCTGTCGATCCCCAAATGGTGTTACGACAAAAAAATTTTCACCTGCAACGCTGCCATAGCCAGTAAAATGAACGGCCCCGAGCCCTTAAGCCGGGCTCAGAACCGGCGTTCTCATCTGGAATGCGAGCAGATTTAGGTATCGTTTCACATTGCACGCGGCGCCCATGAAATAGTGCGATAGACCGACCCGGCTTAAGCCTCGATATTTCGTCCGTCTCATCGCGTGCCCACGCACCAACTCGCTGTGAGTCCCTTCGATGCCGTTTCGCGGATGCATGCTCTTTGAGAACCCACTCTGTTTCATTTCTCTGCGCCGCTGCTCCACCAGATCGTGGCGCACCCCGACGACTAAAGTTCTCCGGCCGTTCTTGGAATGCGTACACTGCTTTTGTACAGGACAGCTATCGCATTGACTGGCCCACTCGATGCGGTAGTACTCGGTTCCCTGGTAATTATCTTTGATGCGGCTACATTGACTGCTTAAGTTACCCTGGGGACAAACCGCCTGACGCTTCTCGACATCAACATGGAATGCATCGCTATTGTACGCTCCCTTGTACGGGTCGGGACGCGTCGGCCCTAATAACTCGATGCCGTTTTGTTCCGCTTGCGTTAAGGTGTGCTCGGTGACGTAACCGGCATCGCTGTACATCGCCTGGGGTGTAATCTCATGGTGCTGTTGTTCTGTTTTAAGCACCTCGGTTAAGCCGGCCATCTCGTCTTGGGCCGCTTCAGTAGTGAATATCTCGGTAATGAAATGCTCGGCGGGCTCGCCTTTTTTCTTGATCGGTTGTTGGGGATCGACCGTCTCAGCCACGTGCACTTTGTAGCCGATCCATTGCTTAGTCTTCTTATCGGCATAATGGGCATCGGGATCATGGGGGTTCTGTACCGCGCGAGAAGGCCGCTGGGTGGCCAGTTCAAGCTTTCCCTCGACCACTGCGAACTGCTCGTCAAAGACTCGCCGCAACAGTTTCACCGCCTCACGTTCAGCGAGCTGGGGATTCTCTGTATCGATCCACTCCAGCAGCTCTGTGATGTCCTGCCCACATTGCCGATGGCGGTTGGCTTGCTCGGTTTTGCTTAACCGCCAATCCAGATGGCTCTCGACATAAAACTCCCACAGTCGGTCCCAAAACTCTGGGCGCTTTTTCATTCCTGCTTCATATTCCAAATCTTCCAACCCCAAACGCAGCGTCTCCAGCGCGCATTCCATCCAGCTCATCGCTTTGACGTATCCCACGATATGGGTGCTATCGAGCCGCTGCTTGCCCTTGCGCTTTACCAACCCCAGCTCGATCAATAAATCCACCACCCCGTCAAAAATCAGCCGCTCGGCTGTTTTCTCCTCCAACCGATTGCGAAAATAAACCAACACCGTGGCATGAAACCCGCCGTAGTCCAGTTCCAAATCCAGCGCGTACTTCCAACCCAGATGATAGACAACATGCTCGCTGGCGCCCCGGTCCGCCACTTTCTCCATAAACTGGAGAAGCGTCACCCCGCAAAGTAGCACCGGATCGATCGGCGGCCGGCCGTTCTCGGCGCAGTAAAGCGCTTCCAGCTTAGGCGCAAGCTCCAAAAGCTTGGGCCAAATCTTTTCCCGAAACAGCCGGTAGCGGTTGGCCGGACCGAACAGATTTCCAGCAAGATAGTCGGTGTGATAAAAGCTTCTCTGTGCATCGATCGGTTTCACGCTCATGGAAAAACCTTGAGGCCCACTCCGTCCATTGTCAACATTTATTCTATTAATATGACGAAATACCAAGAGGGTTTTTCAGCAGAATCGTATATGTTCGTAGACCTCATCGGTCACTGCGATGACATCGTGCTTCGCGCAAAGCTCGGCGATGATTGGTAGTTCCTCACGGGAAAAAACTTTGCCGGTGGGATTGTGCGGCGTGTTGATGAGAATTACGCGGGTGCGACGATTGAAAGCGCGCGCCAGCTCGTCGGGGTCGAACGTCCACTGATCGCCGCGCAACGGCACATAGCGCGGGACAACGCCGGCCATGAGCAAATTCGGCACGTAGGTGTCGTAGACCGGCTCGAAGACGATCGCTTCATCGCCCGGACCGGCGAGCCCAAGAACCGCCGCGAAAACCGCTTCGGTCGCGCCGGCGGTCACCAGCACCTCGGCCGGCAGAGCCATGCCTAAATTCTAGGCTGGACATTTACACGCTCTTTCAATATCAAAGGCTGGAGGGAGACAAAATCATGGCTCAATCGACTGATTTCAACGTTGTCGAAGCGACCATCGACGACATCCACAGCGCTTACAAATCGGGCCGGCTCACTTGCCGGAAAGTAGTGCAAATGTATCTCGATCGCATCGAGGCCTTCGACAAAAAGGGGCCGGCGATCACTGCGATCATCACCGTCAACCCCGAGGCGCTCCAAGATGCCGATCGTCTCGATGCCGCAGACAAATCGTCCGGACCGGTCGGACCGCTGCACGGCATCCCGGTGATCGTCAAGGATCAGGCCGATGTCAAAGGCATGCCGACCACGCTGGGTTCGCTGCTGTTTAAAGATTATTTCCCCGACCGCGACTGCTTTGTGGCGGAAAAATTGCGCAAAGCCGGCGCGATCCTTTTGGGCAAGGCGACCCTCGGCGAGCTAGGCGGCGGCGACACCCATGGTTCGCTGTTCGGTTCGACGCGCAATCCCTACGACACTGCGCGCACGGTCGGCGGGTCGTCCGGCGGCTCCGCGGCGTCGGTATCGGCGAATTTCTCGACCGTTGCCGTCGGCCAGGAAGGTTTGGCGTCGATCCGCCGTCCATCGACGTGGAACTGCATCACCGGCATGCGTCCCTCCGCCGGTCTTGTCAGCCGCAGCGGCGTCTATGGCTGCTGGCCGGAAATTTTCGGCTCTTTGGGCCCGATGGCGCGCACCGTCAAAGATCTATCCACGTTGCTCGATGCCATGGTTGGCTACGACCCGGAAGACCCGATCACCGCGCGCGGCGTCGGCCAGGTTCCGGATAGTTTCACAAAATTCTTGGACAAAGACGGCCTCAAAGGCGCACGCATCGGGATCCTGCGCGAGGCCATCGGTCTTAATTCCGAACCCGATTCGGAAGACTTCAAAAAAATTACCGAAGTGTTTGGCCGAGCCGTCGAGGAGCTAAAAAGCGCCGGCGCCGAAATCGTCGATCCGATCGTGATTCCGAAGATCAAAGAGCTGCTCGCCAAGCGCTCAGGCGGGCCGGGGGATACCGGGCAGTCCTTCAAGAATTATTTCGGACGCAGCGCCAATCCGCCGTTCAAAACACCGCAGGAAGTCGTCGCCGCGCCCGACTTCGCCAAAGTGGTCAAACATTCCCAGGATCGCTTCAAGAGAAATCCCGATGCGGCAAAGCACTACGAGAGCCTGCGCGCGCAGGATGAGCTGATGACCAATTTCTTAAAGGTGATGGCCGATCACAGGCTCGACGCCATCGTGCACAAAGCCGTGGAGCACCAGCCGACGCTCATCAGAGACGGCATCGCTCCGCCCTTCGTCGATCAAAAGGGCGCACCGCACTTAAACACCTTTCTGGTCTACACGCCGACCATCGTCGTGCCGGCCGGTTTCACCCGCGACAATTTACCGGCGGGAGTTTGCTTCATCGGCCGTCCCTATGACGACGGCCAATTGATCAAGTTTGCGTACGCCTACGAACAGGCCACGCATCATCGCCGGCCGCCTGCGAGCACGACGGCGCTGTGAGCGCGGCCAGCCAACGGTCGGCGACAAGATTAACAGCGATAATTTTCGCTCTGGAGTTTGCCGGAGCGGGAAGTTTTTTTGGCGGCGTGCGAATTTCTCTGGAACTTGAATGAACTAAACCGACAGTGGGTCCAAACTTTTTGGACGCTGGCAGATTAATGGATCGCTTGCGGGATGTTGAACCTTACATGATAACGGATGCCGATGTGGTCGATGCCTTCGTTTTCGCCGGGCAGAATACCTTTGTGCGACATATGATCGTAAAACAGCGATAGCCCCTGATTGCCCCGAAAGTAGGTTCCCAACTCGATGTTCAAGCGCGGCAACACGCGGTAGCCGAAACCGCAATCGCTGTCCTCGCGGCAGCCGACTTTGTCTTTGTGCAGCGGTCCGTTGTGCAGCGCCGCGCTCACGCCTCCCGAGAGAAAAAGATTTTTGGTTAAATTTCGCGTCAACCGGTCGGTGAGCCGGTTCGATAGACTCAATTCATAGTTCAGGCCGGCGTAAAACGCGCTGGTGTCGCCGTTGAAGTTTGGCGTCATACCCGCCATCGGCGCGGGTGAGCCGATCCATTTCCAATATTTCCAGTCGGGCGCCTTGAGTTGAATCTCCCAATTCGGATCGACGCCGCTTTCATGGCGGTCACTGCCCGGACCGCGATCGTGCAGAAACAAACCGAAGACCAGCTTGTGAATTGACGGCAAAGGCGAAGAGTCGGCCCCGCGCGCCCGCGCCAAAGGCGCGCCCATTACAAACAACAACAGCGAACAGATCACCACGGTTTTTTTCATCGCCATCTCGTCGATAAATTACTAGAAACTTTATCTGCCCAAGTCAACGTCGGGCGATTTTTTGCGGGGAATTCAGTTGGCGGAATTTGCACCAAGCCCGGCGCCGGTTTCCCGCCGATCGGCGGTCGGTCATCGCCGGGATTCGACGGGGAACAAGATCGACCGGCCTCGTCAGCACCCGGTGCACTTTGATCGGGTCAAATTTTTCGAGGCAACCGCAGTGTGCCCATGTGAGGGGGAGGACTTCAATCCCTGTGATTGCGCTTCACGCTACGAAAAAGGCTTCAGAGCGGCGGCGCCTTGACGACAGTCGAGGAATCGATGCTGGCGATCGTCGGCCGGCCGCACTTGGCCATGGTGATTTCGATTTCTTCGCGCAGGATATGCATCACGCGCGAGACCCCTTGCTCGCCGGCGTACGCTAAACCCCAAAACAGCGGCCGGCCGATGAAAACCGCTTTCGCTCCCAGCGCGATCGCCTTGACCACGTCGGCGCCGCGCCGGATACCGCCGTCGAGATAAACTTCCAGTTTCCCCGCGGCGGCGTTCACCGCTTCACTTAGCACTTCGACGGTACCTAGCGTGTTGTCGAGATGTCGGCCGCCATGGTTGGAAACGATCACACCATCGGCACCGACTTCGGCGCACAGCGCCACGTCTTCGCCGGCCATGATGCCTTTGGCGACCACTGGCAGCCCGCCGATCGATTTGATCCATTCCAGATCTTTCCACGTTGCCGCCGGATCGCCACCGCCGGGATGGGCGCCACGCGGCGATCGCGGCCGGTCTTTGGAAAAATTGGTGCCGCGCCGATTCTCATATTGGTTGCGAATATTGCGCTCGCGCTTAGCCGGCCACTGGGAATCCAAGGTCACGCACACCGCTTCGTAACCGTCTCGCTTGGCACGCGCCAGCCACTCTTTGGTCATTTCACGGTCGCGGAACGGATAAAGCTGCAGCCAGAGCCGCCCGTTCGCTGCCTGGCTCAATTCTGTGAAGTCGGCGCTGGCATTCGCGCTCACGGCAAAAATCGAACCGCATGCCGACGCGGCGCGAAAGGTCGCGAACTCACCTTCGGGGTGCGCTTTCTTGTGGCCGCCGCAGGGCGCGATCAAAACCGGGAAATCGACTTTGGCGCCCAATACCGTAGTCGATAGATCGAGCCCGCTCACATCGCGCAGCACGCGCGGGCGCAGCGCCCAGGAGGCATAGGCACGCCGGTTGCGATCGACGCTGATCTCATCGGTGGCGCCGCCGGCGATGTAATCGTATTCTTCCTTCGGCAACCGCTCACGGGCGATATCCTCGAAGTCAAAAAGATTGATCGGTTGAGGATTTGTGGTCATCGATTCCCCCATAAAGAATGCTTCGCCACGTTCAAAATCTAAATCCAGCGGATCGTTGTTTCATATCACCCGTTCTTCGCAGATCGCGTGGCGTTGTGTCAACGCCTCGCTGCCTGCTTCCTGACATCGCTAGCGACGGCCGCGCAGCTAGCTGTGCCGCGATCATGAAAACTCTGGCCGGCCACCGGGACGAATTCCCATTCGTAGCGATCCGGATGAAGCGTCAGCTTGAGCACACCGTGAGCCACCGTGTTGCGTACTTCACTGTTGGCTTTGACTTTGCCGATCGAGTAGAGCCGGGCCCCGCCGGTGCCGACGATAAATTGCCGCACGCCGTGCAAGTCGCTTTCGCCCTTCGGATCCTGCGGCGCAAAGCGCTCGTAAATATGATCGTGCCCGGAGATCAGCAAGCTCACGCCGCGCGCAAAAAGAATTTTGTACAGGGCGTTCATGTAGGCATGGTCACCGTATTTGTTTCCTGAGCTGAAGCGTGGGTGGTGCCAATAAGCCGCGACGCAATGGGATCGGTTGGCTTGCAAGTCGGCGCGCAGCCAATCCTCCTGCGCGGCTCCCCAGCTCTTGGCGTTGCGGTTACTATTGAGGGACACCACATGCCATGCGCCAAGGTCATAGCTATAATAGCCGCGGCCGGCGGGGCCGGCATTGTCGCCGAAATATTTGAAATAGGGCGCGGCTTGGGGAGACTCATAGTCGTGATTGCCCGGCGCGGGGCGGGTGCGAGATCGATGACGCCCCCAGGTCAGACCGTAGCACTCGACGAATTCTTGCGCCGTCCCATGCGAGTAAGCGTTATCTCCGGCGGTAAAAACCGTGCCGGGAATCTTGTCAAGCAAGCGCGCGGTAAGCTCGCTTTGGCGCTCGTCGCAGTTGGCAATATCTGCGGCGCCGACCAACACCGCATCGCCGGATCGGCTCTCGGCAAAAGAAATTGACCGGATATCGCCAACGGATATACACCAAAGGCAAAGAATCAAAATCTCCGCAAAGCGTCGTTGCATCCTGCTTTTCCGCTGACTCAAGTATCCCGACGGTTCGAAAATTAAGGCATCGCGCAATCTTATCGTGACCCGCAGGTGCTCGCTGGCCGCAGCGAGTTGTCGACATGGGTCAAAAGTGACTGGCGGGGCGCGCGCTGGGTTGGGCGTCGAAATCCGATTGTTTTATCTCTCGATAGTCAAAGCTATTGAGCATAAAGTTTCCTGATATAGCCGATATCGTCGATCTCCTTGACATAATGCAAGTCCCAGAGCGCCAGCGGATTAAAGTCTTTGATTTCCGGATCGCGTTTCACGCCGAGGGCGAAGACGTTCTGAATCGCTTCGATCGACGGATACGGAACGCTCTCCAACGACTCCGCCTGGTTGTCGTAAAAACAATCCCACTCATCGTCGCTGCGCATCTTGAGCAACTCCGAGCAGTGTTCCTGGACGATTTTCAACGTGTCGGCCTTTTTGGTCTTGAAAAAGTGGATGCCATCGATCAGCGCCATGATCAGCGACCTGCACTCGTCTTCATGCTTATTCACGTACGTGGTGGTCGTCGTCAGTGTCACGCCTTCGATCATCGCCATGGGCGGCACTTCGATGATCTTGGCGCCGAATTTGAGCGCGCGCAACCGGTCCACCGCTCGGATGAACGTGGCGTCATATTTGCCGTCGAGCACGCCCTTTGCACGTTCGGCTCCCTTCACCGGATCGGTAACCAACTCGACGTCGCGCCCTTCTTCCAAACCATGCAGTCTGAGATAAAGCCAGACATTGAGTCCGGTGTGGCCGTCGTAGTCGTCCATGGCAACCTTCTTGCCCTTGAGATCGGCAAGTCCATTGATACCCTTGCCACAGACCAGAAAGTTCTCGCGCCAAGAGTTGTTGCTCTGGCCGATATGCACGTAGGGGTCGCCGTTGAGCGCCTTGCGCGCGTAGAGGTTATGATGGTTGCCCGAGACGATGTCGAGATCGCCCGCCTTCAAGCCCTCGGCAGCGCGTTTGCGCTGGCCTTCGAGCGAGCCCATTTCCATCGACAACCCGTGTTTCTCGAGAAATCCGCCCTCCTCCATCACTTTCCACAGCGGCACGTGACTCGGCGCCCGATAATAAATTTTAATTTTCTTCCCAGCCATGATTCCTCCCGCCTTTTCTACAATTGATCGAACGGTTTGAACGGATGCTATTTCCCCTTGAGCAGTTTCCAAACATTTTCGCGATATTTGCGATCCCCGGTAGCGATCCAATTTAAATTGGTGCCGTCGAATTCCTTAACACGGCCATGAATTCGAACCCGTTAAACCGGCTCTTCATCGAGGAGCTTGCAGTAGTAACGCCAGTTCGATTGGCTATGCACCGACTTGAAGCTGCCACGAGACTTGCCGGCCATGATGTCGATGTCTTCTTGGGGAATCGGCCGGGGCGTGCCGAGCAGATTGGCTTGGTAGTTGATCACCGCCGCGTCGTTGAGTTTGATCGCCGTCAGCGTCGCTTCTTCGATGTTCACTCCGGAGCTGGTAATGCCGTGACCGCGCATGAGGCAGGCCTGTTTGTCACCCATCGCCCGCGCGAATTCCTCGCCGAGCTGTTCGCTCGACACCGTGATGCTGCGCGGATAATTCGCCAGGCCATCGACGATGAGGCGCAGGCCGGACGGATCATAGGCGCCATACAGTGGCTGAATGGGTTTGTCACAGATCGTAAATAGCACCACGGTCAACGGATGAACATGCACGACGCATTCGACATCGGGACGGGTTTTATAGAGCCAAGTATGGATGAAGACTTCCTGCGGCGTTTCCAGTCCGTCATCACCGGCGACTTTTTTGCCGTTGAAGTCGACGGTGATGATGTCGCGCGCGGCGACGAAGCGCAGACCCGACTCGTCGGGACCGCGCGCTTTGATCAGCACGCGCTCTTCGCCGGGCACCCGCGCGCTCACGTGGCCGCTCGGTTCTTTAGTTAAGTTTAGTTTACCGAGAATGCGGCAGGACTGCGCGACCCGCGCGCGCAGCTTGGAGATATCACTCATAGGTCTGTATCCTCGATTGCAATGGGTCGCGCCGAAAAGCGGCGACGGCCGAATCATATGCGCGAGCTAGCGCCAAGGCAAGCGGTTAGTTTCGGGCATAGCTCGAAATCGACCCGGCGCCGCCATCGGCACGGTGCGGGATCTTCCTCAAACGTTTTCGCCGACGCCGGAAGAGTGAGACAAAAACCCTCCGGGCTGAGCCGAAGGGCCGATTCGAGACAAGCGCTTATTCGTTGACGGCGCGGGGCGTGCGATCTTGACCGATTTGTTCGATGGACTCCATGAGATGGGTATCGATGAAAGGGTTCTGATGAGCATCGCGAACGATACCCATCGGATCCTGCCCCTGCTGCACTCTTTTCATCTCGCGGAACATCACTTCACGCAATAGGAGGACGCCGCGGTCGGAACTCGTCAGTCTTTCGGTTGTGCGGTCACAGATCGGCCCCTGAGTTTCCCAAGCCATGTGGTCCTGCGCCTGCACCGCGTCCATGCGGAATCTGGTGTAGGGATGCAGCGCATCGGGTGGATTCTTGTAAGGCTTGATGTATTCCACCGGCGGCTCGTCGTTCTCGACGATCTCGCCGTTTTTGCTCGGAAAGAAACGGACGAAATAGACTTTCGTGTGGGTGTCGTCCATCGGCACCCGGATCTGGCCGACGTTGCCCTGACGCAAGATGTTCGGGAAGAGGACGGGATGCTCGTCGACCATGCCGTTCTTGTAGGTGCGCCGCTTCATCAGACCGTAAGAAACTTCATAGAAGTCGAATTCTTGGACGTCATCGGTCAATCCTCGTGTGCTGTCCTGAATCGGCCGGCCGCGGTTGGCGGTATCCTGATGGAGAATCTGCAAATGCGCCGGATCCATCGAGTTCTCCATCGCTTGAAACCAGTTACAATCGAGCTGCGGCTGGATGAAAATCTTCCGGCGGCCATCCTTGCGAAACCAAACATCGAAATTGGTAAACAGTGGCGCCGGCTGCGGGCCCAGATAAGCCCAGTACAAACCCACCAGTTCTTGCACCGGGTACGCTTTCTGCTTCACCGTCAGATGGAACTTGCTGCTGCACGGCTCCGCGGGCGTCTCCAAGCAGCTGCCTTGGGTGTCGAAAAGCCAACCGTGATACGGGCAAGCCACGCCGCGCTCTTCGACTCGGCCGTACGACAGCGACGCGCCGCGGTGCGGACAGCGATCGTTCAGCAAACCGACGTTGCCCTTTTTATCGCGGAACAACACCAGCGTCTCGCCGAGTATACGAACCAACTGAGTCGGGTTCTCCTCTGTCAATTCGCTCGCCACGCCCACCGGAAACCAATAACGGCGCAACAATTCGCCCGCCGGGGTTCCTGGACCTACACGTGTGAGCCTGTCATTTTCTTCCCGCGTCAACATGCCGTTCTCCTCCGTCGAAATGGATCGTCAACTTCTTCTTCTGCGATTTCAGTTTTCTTTTTTCGCAAGCAGTCAGTTTAGAAATACTCCACACCGTGTCGGATCATAGACGAATCCGCCCCCTTCGCGCAAGGCCGGAAGCGAAAAAAGCCGTGTAAATTCAATAAGTTATATTATGTATGGAATTTTGATACTTTAACGATCGCAGCTGGCCAGGCGCGGCGGGAATTCTTACCGGAAGAAATGGAATGGATTGTCGCCCGACGCCAAAACGCGGGCAGAAGAAAATCGAGGGTTACGACGCGGCTCGGTCTCGGCTAGGTTGGCGACTCTCGGCGCTCTTGAGCCCGATTCGTTCGTTGATCACGCCGAGATCGATCAGCTGGTTTTTTTCCGGATCGCGGAGGATACCCAAGGGGTCGAGTCCCTGACCCACGCGCTCGATCTGCTCGCGCAGAAGTTTCCTGAGCTCAATGACCCCTTCGTCACCGACGCCGAGGTGTTCCTGCGCTCGGTCGGTCCGCGCCCCTTGGGTTTCCCATGCCATCGAATCCTGCGCCGGAATCATATTCATCTTGTACTCACGCGGACCGCTTTTAAGTTGCACGAAACGCAACGGCACCGGCGCGCTTGCCGGCGATCGTTCGGAGTCCATCGGTAAAAAATTCACGCGAAACACCTGGGTATGAAAATCGTCCACCGGCACGCGAATCTGTAAATTATGGCGGTGCCCGCTACCCTCATTAAATGGCGCCACGTGCCGCAACACAGTCGGGAAAAGCAACGGATGATCGTCCACTGCCGGCGCTCCGCCGGTTGCCAACGGTAAAGTCGTGCGGCGTTTTCTGATGCCGTACTCGAAGCGGATAAACTCGTGCTTCTCGGCGTAGGTTTTCACTGCCGGCACAAAGCGCTCGGTATCGCCGTGGAGCCAAAAAAGATGCGATGGGTCAACGGAGTTCTCCATCGGCTGGAGCCAGTTGCAATCGATGATCGATTCTTTGACGATCCAGCGCCGGCCGTGCTCCCAAACCAGCACGTCCCAACGCGGCAGCAACGGCGCGGGCGCGGGACCGAGATACGCGTAGATAAGCCCGCCCAAATACTCCACCGGATAGGCGACATGCCGGATGCGGTCCTTGAACCGGCCCTCGGGCGGCTCGGCCGGCTGTTCGAGACACTTGCCCGCTCCATTGAATTTCCAGCCGTGATAGGGGCAGCGAATCCCTTCCTCGTCGACGCGCCCGTAGGCGAGGGAAGCCATCCGATGCGGGCAATGCTCGCCGACCAAGCCGTACTTTCCCGTCTTGTCCCGATAGACCACCAGCTCTTCGTTGAGAATCTTCACCGCTTTGACCGGTTTCTCGTCGGTCAGCTCGGCGGCGGCGGCCACCGGATGCCAGTAACGGCGCAATAGCTCGCCGCACGGCGTGCCGCGGTTCACCTGGGTTAGCAGTTCGTTCTCTTCTCTTGTGAGCATATTCGATTCACCATTCCGATATTTTACGCCGAGAGCCCGTCGACGCTTGCTAGTTATTTCTTGTTCAGCATTTGTTCGTAGCCAAGCTTTTCCAACATTTCCATACCGGAGTGCCCCTTGCGGATGCCGGCGGCCATTTCTTGTTCCTTGGCATAGACCGCTTCCGCCGCCGTCACGACTTCGTCTTCCTTTTCTCGTGGAATGATCACCACGCCGCTGCCGTCGGCGATCACCAAATCGCCGGGACGGCACTGCACGCCGGCAAATTGAATTTCTTGATTGAAAGACTCCTGCACGACCCGCCCGCGCGCGGTCATCGGCACCGCGCCGCGCGCGTAAACCGGAAACTCGAGTTCACGTGCCTCGTCGATGTCGCGGGACGCGCCGTCGATAACCACGCCGCTCAGGCCTTTCAATTTCGCGGAAAGGGCCAGCAAACCGCCCCAGCAGGAGAACTCCAGCTTGCCGCTGTTGTCGATGACGATGATGTCGCCCGGCCGTGCCGCCTCGATCGGCGCCGTGCCAAGATGCTGCGTCGGTTGCTCTAGCCCGGCCGGTTTGATTTTCATTGTCACCGCGCGGCCGACGATGCGCGGGCAATGCCACTGGGGGCGCACGCCCCAAGTCGCGCCTTTCAAACTCAAGCTATCCAACGCATCCGACACCGCGCAGGTGTCGAGCTTGGCCAAACGTTCGACGATCACTTCTCTAGCCATTCAATTTCTTTCCGATAAACACCCTTTTCTCATTGCTCATCGCGCCGGGTGTCGTTCCGAGCAACCCGCAAAATCGGTTTTTTCCAATTCCATCTTGAATCCGAATCAAAACCCGAGACCCAAGATTCAAGACTTGAAACTCTTATATCCAGTACGCGAACCCCATCCCGCAACCGGTCGCCGCCGGGGAGCGATAAGTGGTGACGTATTCAAAGTACTTGAGCTCGCGCTCCTCCATCGCGCCGGCCATGGCGACCCAATTGAGAATCTCCGAGGTGCCGCCCCAGAGTCTCTCGCGGGGCAAGCGAAACAGCAGTTCCGATTTCTTGTTTTTGAGCCCTTCGATGGTCATTTGATCGATTTCCTCGTCGATCACCACGTGGCTCAACCCGCCGGAAGCCATAAGGGCCACTCGCTTTTCACTATCCCAGGATTCGATCGCCTGGCGCAAGGCAAGGCCGAAGTCATAGCAGCGCTTGGGCGTCGGTTGGTTCGGCGGGAAATACGTATTCACCATCACCGGAACCATCGGCATTTTACTGCCCGGCAGCACCCTGCGATAAAGAAAACTAAAGGCGTGGCCGACGCCGATTTCAGGTCTAAGCTTGTTGCATCTGGTGATATCGAACTCAGCCGCGCTGAGCGCACGGATCAAATGCTCTGCCAACGCCGGATCGGTTTCGTACTCGGGAGCAGTGGCCGCCCAACCGCGTTCTTCAGCGTCCTTCCAACCGGCCGGATTGCGCCCGGTGTGCGTCACCACCGGCAGCGACTTGCCGTGGTAGATAGCGAACATCGGCATGTTGTCGTCGTGAAACTGCTCATGCTGGTCGTCGCCCAAGACAACCACCACATCGGCCATTGCCTCCCGCAGTGCATCGCCCAAGTTTTTGACCGCTTTAAGGCAAGCTTCGTCGCGTTCTTGAAATTTTTCCCCTGTGAGTTCCTCTTCCAAGCCCGGCTTCGCCCGTTTGACCAAGCTCGGGTAATCGAGACGCGGGTCGGTCTGGTCTTTCCTAAGCAGATAATCCCAGTCCTTCGCTCTAATGCTCAATTGCGGGCTATGCGACGTCGCCATTCCTAGAACGATCTCAGCCATGTTTAGACCCTTCCTTCGATCCTCGGATGCACGCCATTGTGGCGAAACGTTAACCGACTCAGAACCTGTATAAATAAACTTCGCCCGCTGTCAAGCGACGCAGATTTCTCCGAGCCGACTCACGCACCCCCAAACCGATAAAGCCGGGTGAGTCTTTATTTTGGCCGCATGCTTGCCTAAGGAATAGATAACGATAAATTTACTTTGATGACAGCCACCGGATTTTCTACGACAGCGAGTCTCCGGGACTGGCTAAAAAGACCGCGATGGCCCGTATTTCGATTGAATCCAACTCAAGTGGTGGCGGCAATCATTTATTTTGATAAAGGAGGTCATTATGCATAGCAACATGACAGGGCGCGTCATCTCATTGGTTTTGTTCGGCGGGCTAACGCTCTACCCGGCCATGGGGTATTCCGCTCCGCTGGACCGGTATATCGAGGGCGCCAAGAAAGAAGCTTCCGTGCGCGTGGGAATCACCATCCGGCAGAAAGTCCAAGGGCAAGGTCGCCGGACAAAAATATTTAGACGCGTTTGAAAAACGCTACCCGTTCTTGAAAGTCAAATTCAAAAGAATCGGCGGAGCTCGAGAGCGCAATCGAATCATTTCTGAGATGGCTGGCGGGGTCGTGAATTTTGACGTTGCCACGGTGAGTGAAACCATGATCCCGACGATCGTGGATGCAAAATTGGTGCAGGTTGTCGATTGGAAAAAACTCGGCGTACCCGAAGCGCTGCGCCATCCGAAAAATATCGGCGTGACCCTGCGCACCCCGGTATTCGGCATCGCCTACAATCGCGATTTGATCCCGGACAACGTCGCCAAGACCTTCACCTGGGAAACCTGTACCGACCCAAAATGGAAAGGAAAAGCCGCCACGGACGACCGTCCGCGACACTTGAACGAGCTCTATTACGCCTGGGGTAAAGAAAAAACACTGGATTATGCCAAGCGTTGGGCCGCCAATAAGCCGGCCATGGAGCCGAGCCGTTCCACCGGAGCGCAAAAACTGGCTTCGGGGGCGTACCATTTGATCTGCGGCATGCCGCGCCGGCAGGTGAAAGACCTCCAGGTTTACGGCGGCAACAAATCCATCGGCATCGTATACCCGGAACCCGTCCCGGTTGGCATCGGCGATCTCATCTTTGTGACCCAGAAGGCCAAGAACCCCAACGCGGCGACGCTGTTCGTGCAATGGACAACCACCCCGGAAGCGCAAAAACTTTTGGATGACGTGGATTTTTCCGGCCACCCCTCGTTCGACGGCAGCGATGTCAACCAGATCGTCAAAGGCAAGAAAGTCGCGTATGGGACATGGGAGCAGGCCGCTGAGTCCGACAAGGTTCTCGCTGAGATTCTGCAAGCCATGGGTTTTCCGGTCGTCCGTTAGGATTCAGCGCCGCTCACAAACATGGAAGCTGTGGGAGCGTCTCGAACTGTATCCGTGCGACTGGCATGGATGCGCCAACGGGTCGCGCCGAATCTATTTTTCGGCGCTGTCGTGCTCGTCTTGCTCTGGTTGATTTTGGTTCCTCTGGGGCAGTTGATTCTCAACAGCTTCCGGACCGGGCATCCCGCCGTCCCGACACCGTTCACACTGCAAAACTATATCGTCGGCTTCGCCAATCCTCTGACCTATCAGATGATTTGGAATACGCTGTACTTCGCGACGGCGGGAACCCTGCTCACCGTTTCCATAGCCGTGCTGTTTGCCTGGCTCACAGAACGAACCGACATGCCTTGGCGCAACCTGGCCTGGAGCCTGCTGTTGGTACCGTTGGCGATGCCGGGATTCTTATTCGCCATGGCCTGGATATTCCTACTGGATAATCGGATCGGCATCGTCAACATTTGGCTGCGCGCGCTCTTTGCGTCGCTTGGTTGGGACATGGCGACCGGCCCCATTAATATCTACTCGATGGGAGGCATGATTTATCTCGACGGCCTGAGGGGCGTCACCACGGTTTTTTTGCTGGTCGTCGGCGCCTTCCGGGCCATGGACCCGAATCTCGAAGAGGCGGCGCGCATCGCCGGCGCAAGAGCCTGGACGACCTTTCGTCGCATCACCATGCCGACGCTTCTGCCCGCGATCCTCGCCGCCTTCCTGTATTCGTTTATATCCTCCATGGAGTCCTTCGAAGCTCCGCTGCTCGTGGGACTGCCCGGCGGTATTTATGTCTATAGCACCATGATCTACTTCTCTACCCGGCTCATGCCGAGCTTCGGTCTCGCGGCCGCATTTGCCGTCAGTTACTGCGTTCTCGCCATCTTCATGGTGGTCATCTATCAGCGCGTTGCGTTGAGGCAGACCGAGCGATTCGCGACGATCACCGGCAAAGGCTATCGTCCCCGGGTCACTCGTTTGGGCCGGTTGCGTTGGCCGGCCTTCGGCCTTTTTGCCGGCTATTTTTTTCTCGCGGTGGTGCTACCGCTCTTCATTCTGATCTGGGCGGCGCTATCGCCGAATTACAATCAACCCAATTGGGAAGGGCTCAGCGCGCTTAGTTTTGACCATTTCCGCCAGCTGTGGGACGAGCCGGGAATCTGGCAAGCGACGTGGAATACGGTGGTGATTACGCTCACGACGGCAACGGTCACCGTGCTGCTCTCCTTTTTCGTTTCATGGATCGTGGTTCGAACGCAAATCCGCGGCCGCATGCTGCTAGACGGCCTGACCTTCCTCGCTCATTCGGTTCCCGGCATCGTCATCGCGCTCGCCTTTATCTTTGTCTATCTCCAGGAGCCGTTTCGCTCTCTCCATCTTTACGGCACAGTATGGATTGTCTCCCTCGCGCTGATTACCCAGTATATTGCCTTCACGAGCCGCACCACGAACGCCGCGATCGCCCAAATTCATAAGGAGCTCGAAGAGGCGGCGCGCATTTCCGGCGTCGGTCGCATCACGACTTTGATTCGTGTCACTCTGCCGTTGGTGCTGCCGGCTTTTGCCGCTGCCTGGATTTGGGTGGCGGCCCACGCGGTACGATCCTTTTCCGTGCCGGTCATGCTTGCCAGCGAGGGCAACTGGACGCTGTCCGTCATATTGTGGCAAATCTGGGACGATCAAAATGCCCTGCCCCTGGCGGCCGCGCTGGGTGTGATTTTTATTCTCAGCGTCGCAGTTTTAACTTTCCTTGGACGCCGTTTAATCGTCAAGGCGTTTTCCGTAGAGTAAATCACCATGGATCTCAAGGTGACCGACCTTAGAAAGGCTTTTCATGCCCAAGCCGGAGAAGTCCAAGCCGTGCACGGGGTTTCGTTCGATGTTCCCAGAGGCACTTTTTTCACTTTGCTTGGGCCGAGCGGTAGCGGGAAAACAACCATTTTGCGCTGCATCGGCGGCCTGGAAATGCCGGATAGCGGCGAGATTCGTCTGGGCGAAAAAATTTACTATTCCGATCAGCAGCGAATCGGGCTGATGCCCGAGGAGCGCGGCATCGGCATGGTGTTTCAATCCTACGCCATCTGGCCGCACATGACGGTTTTTAGCAACGTGGCTTTTCCGTTACGCTTCGGGCTAAAGCGCGTGCCCGCCGCCGAAATCACGACCCGGGTCGGACGGGTTCTCGACCTGGTTCAAATGGAGGGCTTGTCCTCACGCATGGCAACTCAGCTTTCCGGCGGCCAGCAGCAGCGGGTGGCTCTCGCCCGAGCGCTGGTTTCGGAGCCGGATTTGCTCCTGCTCGACGAACCGTTGTCTAATCTGGACGCCAAACTGCGCGAAGAGATGCGCGTGGAAATTCGCCGGATTCAGAAAACGCTCGGGCTTACGACGATCTACGTGACGCACGACCAAGCCGAGGCGCTTTCGATGTCCGATCAGATCGCGCTGTTGCGCAGCGGCAATATTGTTCAAGTCGGGGGTCCGAGAGAGCTGTACGAAAAACCCAACAACATGTTTGCGAGCGGATTCATCGGAACCAGCAACCAGCTTCCCGGAACCGTCGCCGGCCTTGTCTCACCGGGCGCGATGGGAAGCGTTTTTATTGCGGGAAAACCGCTCGCGTGCATTATCGTTGAGGGGTGCCCTCGACAAGGGCCCGTAATCGTCAGCATACGCCCGGAGGACATCGAGGTGAGCGCTAACGGCGCGAACGAACCGGCGACCTGGAAGGGAATCGTGCGGCAGGTGGTTTATTTCGGCGACAGCATGAACTGCGAAATCGATTTCGCGGGCACGGTGCTCCGGGCGCGACTGCACCCCTCCACCATCCTCGAGGACGGCCAGGAAGTGACGCTCAACTTCAAGGCCGGACGTTGCGTCGCCTTTCCCCAAGAATCGGCAAGCCGATAGTTTCAGCGTTGCGCCGACGCCATGGCGGCATTACTTTTTCGGTAACAACACTTCCCTGAGTTTTGCCACCACCGCCGGTTGTAAGTCGTAGAGACCGCCGAGTTTCTTGGCGATCGTTGGTCCGTTGATGACTTCGATTTCGAGCTTCGACTTCTTGGCTTCCGCCAGAAACTCCGGATCCTTCATCGTATCCACGAAGGCTTTTTGTAAAAGCTCAAGCCGGTCTTTGGCCATCCCGGGCGGCACTGTATAGGGGAACTGCGCCCCATGGGCGCTGTCGGCGACGTTGATGAGCTGGCGAGCGAAATCCGTCTTGGCGTAATCGACGGCCAGCGGAACTTTCTTATACTTTGGCTGGGATTGCAGACTCGCCTGGAGCACCGCGCGGATCTTTCCGCTTTGGTAAGCGTTGCGCCACACCGTTTCCACCGTCTGCCACGAACCGCAATAGCCGTCGACCTCTGCGGACTCCACCGCGAGGCGCGCGCCCGCGCCGCCCTTGTAGCCGTCCAGGACATTAATCGGCAAATTGAGGGCGACCTTGAGAAGCTTGGGAATATCCGAGGTGCTGGTGCCGGGGCCGATGGCCGATATTTTCATCGGCCGCTTCGAGTTGATCCAGTCGTTCATGTTGGCTATGCCGCTTTTTTCATTAAACATGCACACCGTGTCGTAGGGACTCGGCACGCCGAGGTAGCCAAATTTACGACCATCGAATTTCGTTGCTTGATTGCCCATGACGTTTTGCAGCACCAATGGCGCCGCCCAGGCGCCGATGGTCAGACCGTCCGGCGCGGCCCGATTGTATAAATGATTTGCGGCGATAATCCCGCCGGCTCCGGTCATATTTTCCACGATGGTCGTCGGATTGCCCGCCACATGCTTGGAAAAATGGCGCGCGATGGTTCGGGTATAAAGATCGAAGGAGCCTCCGGCCGAATAACCGACGATGAACTTGATCGTTTTATCTTTAAAAAACTCCTGTGCTCGCGCCTGCGATAGCAAGCCAACGGCAAGTCCGAGCGCGAGCGTCAAAATGAATTTTAATTTTCGCATCCTGTCAACTCCATTTCTTGCGCGTTTGTGGCTGCTGGCCTGATTTTTATCCGCGACCGACAAAAGGATTCGTCTTCTTTTCCGTCCGCTCCAAATACCTCACAAAGGTGTATTTATTTTCCGCGAGATCGGTGTTGGGCCGGGGAATCTCCCGGTGCAGCAAACTCTCTTCGACCTTGCAAACCAAGAAGGCGAGTTCATTTTGCGACAGCGCCTCGATCCCCTTGTTTTTGAAGTCGTTGATTTCGCGGATTGTATGCGCGTTGACGATTCCCGCGCCGTGCGCCATCGCGACCAAATCCGTATTTCCCGCTGTGGCCGTCGGGTAGCTGATCCGGCTGCCGCTGTAGACGCCGTTGTCAAAGACATAAACGACCAAATTCTTCGGTCGCAAATTGCCCAGCGTCGCGAGATTGAAGAGCGAGAGCAACACACTGCCGTCGGAATCCAGCGCGATCACTTTGCGGTGCGGCAAAGCCAAGGCCAATCCCGTCGCCACACCGATGGCACAGCCCATCATGCCGACCAACAGATTGCCTTCATGCTGCGACAGGTGGGACCACTCGATGCGTTGACCGCTCTGTGAAGTGACGACCAGCTGGTTGGTCATATTCGCCGCCAGCAACTCGAGGCATTCATGACGGATCATACCGAAAACTCCCCGGCGAAAAGCAGCGCGTAAGGCGCGCGCAAAGCGTTGGCCGCCCGCACCGCGTCTTGGATTTTGCCTTCGAGGCGCGCGCCGTCTTCGAGCACCCGGTGTTCGATGCCGAGACCGTTCAGCACGGGAATCGTGTGGTTACCGATGGTGGCGTAGAGAAAACTGTTGCGCTGGTCGGGTACGCCGCCGAGATAACCGATGACGAGAAGAATCGGCACGCCGAGCTGTTTGCCGGTCACCAGCAAACTGTAGCTCGACACGTAAATGCCGGTGTTTTCCATGTAAACAGCCGCCTGCTTGCCGCCCAGCGTGGCGCCCGCGGCGATGGTCACGGCTTCTTGCTCGCTGGCGGCGGCGATCAGTTCCATGTCGGGATCATCGCGTATAAGCGGCACGATCTGACTCAGCCGGGTTTCCGGCAAGTAAGTCACGAAATTGATCCCGGCGTCTTTCAGACCTTGGACCAATCTTTTCGCGAGTTCGTCTTTCATGAATAATGAACTGCATTAGCAGAGACAGGAATGACTGGCAACGGGAAAAATACCCAAGGCCCGTTCCAATCGTTTAATCGCTTCGCTCCATTCGAGTCGTTTCGAAATAAATGCCCATGCCGGAAGCCCGACACTTCATTACTCCGATTGCTCGCGTATCGCCCGCAGGATCTTCTCCGCCGTAATCGGCAAATCGAAAATCCGCACACCGACGGCGTCCGCTACCGCGTTGGCGATCGCCGCCGCGGTGGGAACGACGGGCGGCTCGCCGATACTCATGCCGCCGTACGGTCCGTTGCCCACCGGAAATTCCTGAATCACCGTTCTCAGAGTTGGAATATCCCGAATCGAAGGAATCTTATTCTCGCCGAAATGGGTCGTGATAACCTTGCCGCCGTCGATCACGACGCCTTCCATCATCGCGAAGCCGATGCCCATGACGACTCCGCCGTCGATTTGGCCTTGATGCATAAGCGGATTGAGCACCGTTCCCGTGCTGTGCGCACTCGTGAACCGGTTGAGCTTCAACTGACCGGTCTCGACATCCACCTCCACCTCCGCCACCTGCACGCAAAGCGCCGCTTCCGGGCCGGATTCGAAGTTCTTGTAAAAGCCATGACCGCGAATCGCCTCTCCGTTGGCTTCCACTATCTCGCCGTAGGCTATGTTCTTGCCGGCCGGCGTTCGCAGCCGGCCGTCGCCCGTCAATGACAGCAGCTCCTTGGCAATTCCCAATGACCGACCGGCAGCGTCCAGCAATTGCTCTTTCGCTTGGATTGCCGCCAGCCGTGTGGCGTTGCCGAAAATGCGCGTCCCCCGGCTCGCGCCGATGCCGGTGTCGGGTCCAACCCGGCTCGTATCCAATGTCTCGATGCGAATCTGCTGCAGCGAAACTTTCAGCTCTTCAGCCGCGACCAGCCGCATCGCCGTGTGCGTGCCCGCGCCCTGATCGAGCATCGCCGTAGAGACCGAGATGATCCCAGCTCCGTCGATCGTCACGAAGGCGTGGCATTCACCTCCCAACGGCAGCCATTGGGCGATCGCCGCCCCGCGCCCGGTATGTTTTCGCTTCGGTCGCCGGTAGCCGGAGCGCTCGAGCGCGCCGTCGAGAATTTCGTCGCTCTTGATATGCGGCACCTTGTGGCCGATTGGCGAGACATCGCCGTCACGCATCAGATTCTTTTTCCGAAACGCGATCGGGTCCATGGCCAATCGGCGCGCGATCAAGTCCATCTGCGACTCATTGGCGAAAAAACCCTGCGGGTCGCCCGGCGCCCGCATGTGGCCGCAAGGAATCTTGTTGGTGTAGACGATTTTCTCTTCGATATAGACGTTGGGGATATTATACGGCCCGGCGGCTTCTTTCGGACCGACCAAATAACCCTGGGGCTTGAACGCGCCGTAAGCGCCGCTGTCGAAAACATACTCCATTTGATGGGCCACGAGCCGGCCGTCTTTTTTAACGCCGCTTTTCACCCGCACGATCGCGGCGTGGCGCGGATTGCCGGCGACAAACTCTTCGGCATAGTCCATCACCATTTTCACCGGCCTGCCGCTCTTGAGCGACAGGAGATAACAAATCGGCACGTCCATGAAGTCGCCCTTGCCGCCGAAGCAGCCGCCGATGAAAACCGGCCGGACGATAAAATCTTCGGTGTTTTTTCGGAATGCCGTGGCCATCTGCTCGCGCAGGGCGAAGGGGACCTTAGAGCAAGCCCAAATGTCGCTGGCGCTGCCGTCGCGCGCCTGCACGACGCAGGCATGCGGCTCGATGTAAGCTTGATGGACCGGTTGGGTCGTAAACATGTTTTCCACGATCAGATCGGCTTCGCGGAGTCCTGACTCGACATCGCCTTTGCGCCAATGCATGTTAACGAACACGTTGGTCGGCGCGTCGATCGGATGGAGCAGTCCGCGATAGCTTTGCACCCCGGGATGGAGCTGCGCGGCCGAAGGCTTGACCGCCTCGAGCGGGTCGAGCAACGCCGGCATTTCCTCATACTCGACCTCGATCAGACCCAGCGCTTCTTCAGCGATCGCCTCGCTCTCCGCCGCCACCGCCGCGACTTTTTCGCCGATAAACCGAACCACGCCGTCGGCCAGAATCGGCATGTCGTAGATTTTCCGCCCGATCAAAAGGCCTTTGACGTCTTCTCCGGTCGCAACGGCATGCACGCCGGGCAATTCCAGCGCGTGGACCGCGTCGATCTTTTTGATCCGCCCGTAGGAGATCGGACTGCGCAGAACTTTGCACCGGAGCATGCCCGGCAAGTCGACATCGGCGGCATAGATCGCCCCCCCCGAAACCTTTTCGGGGCCTTCCAGCCGCTGCGTCGGCGTGCCGATGATCTTTCTCGGCGCCGTTTTAGGGCGCGCCCGGGCGACTTTTTTTTTCACTTCACTACTTTCCCGATGAAGGCTTGCCGGCAGCGGCGAAAGCGGCTTGCAAGCACACGCCGTGCAAGTCGACGGCGGTCAAGCCACAATATTCCAAACTGTAGCCGGGCCGCGCTTGCGCCATGCCGTCTTCCAAGAGTGTTTTAAAGACCAAGCGGCGAAAACTCCCATGACCCATCACGCCGGCGTGCTCTTTGAGATCCGCCTCTTCGTGCGTGGAAAAATACACCGCTTGCTCGCGCGTGAGGCCATAATGGGTCGTCAGGGCCTTGTAGAAATCCGCGGACCAGTAGCCTGTCTGCTCTTCGGTAGCGCCGGCGGCATAGAATTCCGCCATGGTCCCTTCCCACAAAAGCGATCTTTTGAAATCGAGCTTGGCGCGAAACTCGGCCAACATCGGCGCCAGAAAAATATCATCCTCGGCGATGCCCAGGGCCTTCGCCGTTTCCACCACCACATGCACATGACCCGGCGGCTCGGGGTGAATCAGTTCGTCGGCGAGCTTTTCCGCCATGCGCGCCATGAGGTCGCGATGTTTGCGAAAAAACGAAATATGCTTATGGTACGACGCCGCCTCCACCGTGTTGATCTCTATGGTATAAGAGCCCCAGTTTTTGAAAAATGTCCGAAGCGCCTCTACCGGCAGCGTGCCGGCTCTCAACTGTTGCATGAAGGGTGAATCGGTGACGCGCGCGCGCCATCGCGCGGCGACTTTCCGATAGTGCTCGTCGACGTATTCGCCGGCGCGATCGTTTCCCTTGGTTCCGGTCATGGATCTCTCCCTTTGCGCTAGATGGTTCGATCAGCCGCGGCCGCGGAAGATCGGTTTGCCTTCGCTTCGCTCGAGATAACGGACAAACTGATACTTGTTCTCCATCGGATCCAGATCGGTGCGCGTGATCTCCCGGTGGGCGACGCTCTCCTCGACCTTGCAGACGATAAATTTGAGCTGAGCCCCGTTCAGCGCCGTGTCCAGCTCCCGTTGGAAAGTTTCAAGATCGCGCACGGTCGCGGCCTGCTCGATTCCCGCCCCTCGCGCCATCATCGCTAAATCGGTTTTGCCCGCCGTCGCCGTCGGTTCGCTGATCCGCGTGCCACTGTACGCCTGGTTGTCGAAAACCAAGACGATCAAGTTTTTTGGATCGAGATTAGCCAGCGTCGCGAGATTGAACAGCGAGAGCAGCACACTGCCGTCCGATTCCAAGACGATGACCTTGCGCCGGGGCAAGCCAATGGCCAGGCCTATCCCTACGCCGAGCGCCGTTCCCATAGTGCCGACCAAGAGATTGCCCGGGTGTTGCGATAAACTCGCCCACTCGATTTTCTGTCCGCTGAGCGAAGTGACGACGAGCTGGTCGGTAATCCGCGGCGCGAGCCGCGTCAAGCAGTCATAGCGGATCATCGGGTGAAGTCTCCGGTAAACACCAGCGCCACGGGCAGTTTGAGGGCGTGCATGTGGCGCACCGCGTCCTGGATCTCGGGCTCGAGGCGCTCGCCGCTCTTGATAATCCGAAATTGAATCTGCAAAGCCTCCAACAAAGGCTCGACGTATGTTCCAGACACCGCATAAACTGAATTGTTCCTTTGATCGGCCATGCTGCCGAGGTAAGCGACCACGAGCAGCAAAGGCACACCGTAGCGCCTGGCGATGGATACTAGCGTGTAGCACGAGACGTAGAGCCCGGTGCATTCCATGTAAATCGCAACCTGCTTGCCGGCCAACGCCGCGCCTGCGCCGATCGTGACTGCCTCCGATTCGCTGGCGACGGGCACCAGTGTAAACGATGGCTCGCTGCGCAAGAGCGGTAAAATCTGGCTGAGCCGGGTCTCCGGCAAATAGGTAACGAGATCGATGCCCGCTTGCTTCAGGCCACCGACCAATCTTTGAGCCAACTCTGCTTCCATCGATATCACCCAGGCAACGAAATTATCCGAGCCGTCGATGGCGAAAGGAGCCCATCGTCATTTTATCCCCAACTCCTGATTCACTTCCCGCTGCAGAGAGAAATCGAAAATTTTGGATGCCGCAGCGGGTTCTTTCAACTTCAATAGTTCGGCATCGGCTTTGAGAAACTCCTCAATTTCCTTTTGTGAGGGAATTCCATCTGCCGTGAACGCCGGTTTGGCCAGCCGATAAGACTCCAGTGCAACAGCAATGTCGACGTGCTGATATTTCGCCAGAACTTCGCTCGTGCCGCGTTCGTTTTCCCAGAAATAACGGTTCGCCTTTGCGCGCGCGCGGAGAATACGCTTCAAAAGGTCTCTGTTCTCGCGTAGAAATTTCTCGGTCACGGCCGTTCCATTCTGCAGGTTGGAAAGATCGTCCATGGCCGAGCCGAGAATGTTCAGCTTGAATTTATCGCGTGCCAAGATGACCGTCGGCGGCGAAAGGGCCGCCACGTCGATGACTCCGCTGACCAGGCTTTGCAGCTGCGCCGGGACGTCCCCACCCACCACCACGGTGAGATCCTTATCCGGATCGACGCCGCCTCTGCGAATCAGACGGGTGGCGGCCGTGTGCTGCGAGCCGCCGAAGGTTGTCGTACCCAGGATCTTGCCCTTCAGCTGGGAAATCGCAGTTATTTTTTTCCTGGCGACCAGCCAAAACAAGTTGCGCTTCAGACTTACCGTGAGCACCTTGAGGGGGATATCGCTACGCTCCAACGCGCGAATGACGGTTCCGATCCCGTTGGTGGCCTGCACCTGGCCGCTCAGCGCCGCTGCGATCGCCACGTTGCCGCGGATTTGCACGATATCGGCAACAAGCCCTTCATCGCGAAAGAAGCCTCGCTCCTTGGCGACGTAAAGGTCGATGGCGGCGATGCTCCGGCTGGGAATCGAGAAAACTATCTTTTCATAGGTTTGGCCCCAAAGCGGCTGGATCCACAACCAAGAAACCATAAAGGCCGGCACGATACCCCACCGGCTGAAACTGCTGCTCGTTGTTCTCATATTCGTTCCGTTCTTTGATCTTGCCGCTACAGGCGGCACCCAAGGATTCCCGCTTGACGGCGTCACGAACCGGCTAAAAACGGTTCCCATCCAGCGTTTCCGGCTCCGTTGTCCACCGACGTTTTCCCTAAAATAGTCGTTCGCCCTAAGCACCATTTTCGCCACTTGAGCATCCTTCCGGCTATTTCGGGGTTTCGCCCATCTCTTTTAGGACTTCCCGAGCGATGCTCAAATCAAAAACCTCGCTCAGCGGCACGTCTCTTTCAAGGTTGATATTTAACTTGGTGCTCTGGATCACTTTTTCCAAGATTTTATTCGACACTATAAGATTTCGGCTAAAGTTGCCCACCGTCGCATCGTAGGCCTGCGCGGCGGCTTTCGGGTTTGTCCGGCCCCACTTTGCGAGGATCTCGATCGCGCCCTTGCGATCCCCGATAATGAAGCGATTGGCCTTCAGGAGCGCGCGAAGAACTTTTTTAACTTCAGCCCGCTGGTTTTTAAGCTTTTGCTCGTGTACTCCGACGCCGTTGACCGGGAAAATTAAAATATCGCGCACGTGGACCAAAGATTTGAAACCCAGGCTTTCCGCTTTGATATCCGCCGGCGGGGAAATGAAACAAGCGTCGACCAAACCGGATTGCAATTGCGCGACCCGGCCGGAACTGCTCCCCGCCGCAACGAACTGCACGTCGGTATTCGGATCTAAATTAAAGTGCTCGGTCGTTAAGCGCGCTAAAATATCGGTAAGCGATCCAAACGAGCTAACCGCTATCTTTTTTCCTCTAAGATCCGAATATTTTTTGATTCTAGGATTAACCACGGCAACGTGATTGGGCCTATCGATAAGAATGCCGGCCACTTTGATCGGAAGCCCTCTTAGATTGCCCGTCACGATGGATTGTAAAATCAAGTTGTAGTCGATGTTGCCGGCGGCGAGAGCGGCGATGGAAACGTTGGCGTTCATCTGAATGAGCTCGGCGTCCAACCCTTCCTCTTTAAAGAATCCTTTGAATTTGGCCACCCCCCCGCTAAGAAACGACATGTCGGGATTCGATATTGCGATGCGTATTTTCTGTGCTTCGGCGACGCCCAGCGAAAAGACGATTGTCAAAGCCGTTACAAAGGACGTTAATTTGATTCTCCTCACCATTTTTTCTGCGCTCCTTTCTGAAAAGTCATTCCGCTTCGGTAAATTCTCCGGTAAATAGCAGCGCGACCGGTTGCTTTAAAGCATGCATGGCGCGCATGGCGTTTTTGATTTTGGCCATAATGTTTCGGCCGTCTTTCAAGACGCGATGCTGGATCCCCAAAGCCTCCAGCTGGGGTATCATGCGCGCGCCGTATTGAGAATAGAGAAACGTGCTTCTTTGATCCTCCAAGCTGCCTATATAACTCACGATCAAGAGCATCGGGACGCCATAGCGAATGCCGACCGTCAAGAGGCTATAGGCAGAGACAAAAAGGCCCGTGCCTTCCATGTAAACCGCCGCCTGTTTGCCACCAAGGGCAGCCCCTGCAGCGACTCCCACCGCCTCGGCTTCGCTCGCGACCGGCGCCAACGTGAAAGACTCGTCGGCTGCCATCAGCGGGAGAATCCCGCTCAAGCGGGTCTCGGGAACGTACGCGACAAAATTGATGCCTGCGTCCCTTAAGGCTTTGACTAAGCTATCCGCGAGTTGTGGGGTCATGCTCCTCTTTTCAGAACTTGGCGTGCTTTGCGCGTATCGTCGCTTTTCAAAATTCGTAATCCAAGTTTCAACTGCAAATCATATTCCCAGCTAGCTTTTCATTTTCGCCATGAACGGCAGAAACGCCTGGCTCGGTTTACCTATCCGCGCCCATGAAATATTGACTTGCCTTCAGTCCGTTCCAGGTACCGCGCAAACCGGTACTTCGTTTCCAATAAATCTACATTGCTCCTGGTGATCTTGCGGTGGCCGACGCTCTCTTCGATCTTGCAGACCACGAAGCGCAGGCCGTTTTCGTTGAGCGCCGCGGTCGCCTCACGCTTGAAGTCAGCCAGCTCGGACACCGTTACCGAATGCTCGATACCCGATCCTCTGGCCACCGCCGCCAGGTCGGTTTTCCCTGCCGTCGCGCTCGGATAGCTGATTCTCGTGCCGCTGTAGGCTTGGTTATCGAAAACAAAGACGGCCAGGTTGGACGGATCAAGATTGGCCAGCGTGGGCAAATTGAATAAAGAGAGCAAAACGCTGCCGTCGGACTCAAAGACAAAAACCTTCCGGTGCGGCAAAGCGAGCGCGAGGCCGATCCCCACGGCGAGCGCATTGCCCATGGAGCCGAGATTCAAATCCGCCTCCCGCTTGGAGAGATGTCCCCACTCCACCCGCTGCCCGCTCAGCGAGGTAACAACGATCTGGTCGGTCATTTGCGGCGCCAGCCATTCAAAACAATCGTAACGAATCATAGGGTAAAATCCTCCGTGAATAGCAGCGCAAACGGCTGTTTGAGCGCGTTCATCGTGCGCACCGCGTTTTTGATTTTCCGATCGAGGCCGTCGCCGTTACGGATAACCTGATATTGAACGTCCAGCGCTTCGAGCTGAGGGATCAACTTGATGCCGCGCTGGACATAAAGAAAGCTGTTTCGATGATCTTCAAAACTGCCGACGTAACTCACCAATAAAAGCATCGGAACGCCGTAGCGCACGCCGACGGTCAGAATATTGTAACAAGACACGTAAACACCGGTTCCCTCCATGTAGCTCGCGACATTCTTTCCACCCAGCGCGGCTCCCGCGGCGATCGACACACCTTCGGCCTCGCTGCCGACGGGCACCAACTGAAAAGAATGATCGGCATGCATGACCGGCAAAATTTGACTCAGCCGGGTCTCGGGCAAATAAGTGACAAAATTTACGCCCGCTTCCCGCAACGCGTGCACCAGACCTTGCGCAAGGGCGTTATCCATTTCTATCTGACCTTTCCTTTATAGAGAGCGTCGATGTAACCGCTGTCGTCGAGCTCCTTGATAAAACGCGCATCGACAAAATCCTGCGGACGCGCTGCTTTGGCCTTGGGATTGTCATTGGCAATGGCGTCGAGCACGGTCTGAATCCCGGTCAGGGTCGGATACTGTTTGCGCGGATACTTTTGATCGGTCGCCGAAAGCTCGTAACTTTTTTCCAGGATGTCCCGGTCTTTTGTCCGCCGCAGATACTTCGCCAGCACCGCCACGCTAGTCTTGCGGTCGGTTTTCATGAGATGCACCGCCTCGACCTGCGATTTGACATATCGCTTCACCGTGTCCCTGTTGTCCCGGATATAATGGCGCGAGGTGGCGATGCCATTGTGCAGAAACGGCAAGCCTAGGGCGCCGACATCCGCCAGCTGGTGAAAGCCTTCCCTTTCCGCGACGATACTGGTCGGAGGACTGAGAAGGGTTGCTTGCAATTGCTTGTTACGAAGAGCGATGAGCCGTTCCGGCGTCCCGCCCACCACGATGTATTTGACGTCCCTCGGCTTCAAGCCGAGTTTCTCCAGGGCGAATTCCGTGGCCACCAGCGACGCGCCGCGAATCGAGGCGAGCCCGATGATACCGCCTCGGAGCCGCTCCGGCGTTTTAATTTCCGGTTGGCTTAGGAAAATAAAATCCAGCGTCGCCATGCCGCCGGCCACATAAGCCAGATCCGACCCCCTGAGGCCGCTCTCGATCACCGTCGGGCCCGAAGCCTGAATGAAATCGAGATCGCCCGACAGCAAGGCCAGTACGCCGATGGTGCTGCGCGTCCGCACCAGCTCCGCTTCCAATCCGTTTCGAGCAAATATTCCGGCGTCTTTTGCCAACCAGGTTGCCAGAGAGCCCGGCGCGTCGGAGCTGTAGCCGACCCTGATTTTCTTAGACTGAGCCCATGAGCCGGCGGGACACAAAACGCCGGTTAGGAAGAACAGCGAGATCAATACATTGGCTAGGATCACCTGATGAAGCCTCCTTGGTGCTACTGTGGCACTGCTACGGGCAACGCCACCGTTAATAATTTGGGCTAATCGTTTTTCTTGTCTACTTGCTTCTTGAGCTTCTCAAGCTCATCGGCGAGATACTTCTTCTTGAGGTCCATGAATTTAGCTCCCCGAGGCACTTTGATCCCCTTGCGGGCGCTAAATTCAGCGTTGAGGCTATGATTTCCCGCCACCGCGTTGTCGGCCTGAATGACCGCTTCATTGGGCCACATGCCGAGCGAATAGCCCCACCACGGCGGGCGCGGATTCAATTTCGGCAACTCAAGCTCCTCCCAGATCTCCCGCGCCCGTTCCATATACGGCCGTTTCGGCAGAGCAACCGGCGGAAATTCCGCCTTCAAAGTCGCGTCCACCAGCAACGTTGAATCGGTCACGTCATAGTGCTCGCCGTCGGCGACGTAGCGAATCGGATTCCAAGGGAGCGGCCGGTTGGGCACAATTCTCATGTCCCGATGGGGCTGGCACCGGTTGGCCATCGCCCATAAGAGCGACTGCGCATCGTGCGGGTCGATGTCTTCGTCGACGCAAACGATGATCTTGTGAATGACCCGCGACGGCAGCAGCCCTTCGAGCGCGCGCCAGGTGTCATCCGGTTTTTGTTTTTTGAGCTGGATCACCGCTACCTGCCGGTTGAGCAGGTCTTCGTAAAGCGCGACTCGCCGCGCGTCGACTCCGACATCTTTGATCAAATGATTTAGCGCGAGAGTTTCGTAAGCGGACTGTTTGATCTTGCTCGACTCGCTCGGGGTGAGCTGGCTGATCATCGAAACGTAAATGGGATTTTTTCGGTGCGTGATACAAGTCACTTCAAAAACCCCGTTTAAATCCCCTGGATCGAGATAGCCGTGCGCTTCGCCGAAGGGACCGTCGGGCTCCAAATAGTCCCAAGGAATTTTACCTTCGATGACGATATCCGCGTGGGCCGGGACTTCGAGATTCACCGTCTTGCAGCGGACCATTTCCAGAGGACCACGCGCCAAACCGCCAGCCAGCGCAATTTCGTCGACGCCGTAGGGCACCGGCTGAACCGCCGCATAGGTGATGCAAGGCGGGCCGCCGATGACGATAGCCGCGTCCAGAGGAATGCCTCGTTCGTTGCATTTCTCCCAGTGGATCGCCGTGTGTTTGAGGCTGCCCCACATGATCCCGGTCTTGAGCGGGCCCTTAATCTGCCCGCGGTAAACTCCCATGTTTCTAACCCCGGTGTCAGGATCTTTGGTGATCCAGCAGCCGGCGGTCAAATAAGGCGCATTGTCGAAGCCGGGCGTGGAGATGGGAATCGGCAATTTGTATAACCCGCCGGAACGGATCAGCTCGTCGCCTTGATAGACGACTTCCTGAACCGGCCCTTCTTTGACCAGAATCGGATCGATCGGGCGTTCCAGAGCTTTGGTCCAAATCTCTTCCACCTCTTCTTCTTTGCACATCAGACCGAGCGCATAGATTCGCTGTGAAGCCGCCAATCCGCCGATTAGCACGGGGATGTCGTATTTTTTGCCCTTGGCGTCGTGGATATCCTCGAAAAAAAATGCTCGCCGTTGCGCCTCGTCCAGGCCGCGAAATTGCCAGCGCACCAACGGGTGCATCTCGGTGTCTTTGTCGATCGGTCGCGTGACTCGGAAGAGCAAGCCCTCCTGCTCGAGAGCTTGCAAATATTCACGAAGGTTCTTGTAATAAACCATTAATAATTTCCCTCGATGTGGCGGTTAAAAATCCGTCCTTAGGGGTTGCGCTCATTTTGCACCGTTATTACTGCCCAAGAATCCCCGCGTCCCTCAGCTCGCGCTCCAACTTGGTGATTTCCTCTGTGGGCATCTGCTCGGTCTCCCACTTGGGAAATCGTTTCACCGCGAAACCGCGCATGCGGAAAACCTCTTGCAACGGCACCCGGCCATATTGACGCAGGCGGGCCGCGACGATCCGCGCCGCTGCATCGACACGCTTTTGCGCCTCCACCGCGCGCGCGTAATCTTTGCTGTCCAATGCGTTGAACAGATCTACGCAGAGTTCGGGAACAAAACTGGTCGGCGGATTGATCATGCCGGCGACGCCGAACGGCACCAGGCCGAACAAATCCGCGTTGCCGGTGAACACCGAAACATCGGGCAAGAGCCTGACGTACTCGAGCAGCGCGCCCTGGCCGTAGGCGACCTTGATACCTTTGAGCGCCGGCACCTGCTCTTTCATACGCACGGCCAAGCCCGGCGGAATCGAGATGCCGGAATATTTTGGATTCTCGTAGATGTAGATCGGCAGCGGCACCGCTTGATGTACGGCTCTGTAGTGGGCGATGATTTCATATTCCGTGTGATCGGAATAATAATACGGCGGCACGATTGCCACCGCGTCGGCATTGTGCGCCGCCGCATGCTCCGCCAGCTCCACCGCGCTGCCGGTATCGGCGGTGCCGACGTGGATGATCACGGGCACGCGCGATTTGGCCTGATCGAGCGCGATGGCGGCCGCTTGTTTACGCTCTTCGACAGTCATCGCCGGCCCCTGGCCGGTGGAGCCGAGAACGAATAGGCCCTGCACGCCGGCTTTGATGTGAAAGTCGACGAGTTGGCGCATCATTTGTTCATCGACGCGAACCTTCTCGTCGAACGGCGTAATAACCGGCAACAACACTCCGCGAATCATCTTTGCCTCCCCATCATCGTGCTAATGACTTAGATCCTTCACTTCGTTCAGAATGGCACCCGATCCAAAGGTTACTCCGAAAAGCCAAGCGACGAAGCATCTACCCTCCTGTTAAATCTTTGGCCAAACTTCACGTCCTATTTTGTTTCCTTCACCCGCACGCCAACCTGTGTCTCCAAACGATGGAGTTCGCTCGCCCGGTTTTTCTCGGCAATCCCTTTGGGCCGGCCGCCGTTCAGCGCCGTCTCGATGGCGTCGAGAACGATCTTACGAAATTTGATGACGCCGCGATCGGAAACTCCCAGCTGCTCGCCGCGATCGCCAAGCAAGCCCTGCGTCCCTTGAGTCACCAGATCTTCTTTTCGAACGTTGCCTTTGTAGGGCATGAACTTGCGCTTGTCGTACGGCATCACGTTCTGCACCGGCGTTTCCTTGGCGCGCAGTGCTTTGAGTTTCTCGAAAAAATTCTCTTCCGGACCCCGGTAATTGTCCGCGGTAAAAAGCATGAAGTGGTCGTCATCGTTGGGCGTGACAAACATCCAATGTTCGCACTGGGAACCCTCCTTGATCAGCGCCGCCGCGTCGACTTTCGCGTGGACGAATTCCGTATCGCCGACCTGAACGATGCTCGGCAGCGCCAGACTCATTTCGTCGACGAACTCCGTGCCCGGTTCGGGACCGGGCTTGGTCATGACTACTTTCATGCCGTAATCCATCTCGACGAACTCGAAGTGCGGCATTTCCGCAATACTAAAAAACTGATTGCCCCAGGATTGCCGGCCGTAGCCGGCATTGCGGTGAAGAATGCAGACATGCGCGGGGTCCGCGGAGTTTTCGAAGAAATTGAACCAGTTGTATTCAGCGTGACGCACGGGCTCGACCTGCCATTGGCCGGTGCGTTCGACCAGCGGCGCGTAGTTGGGCAGGGTCGGCGGGTCGTCTCTATTCGGCCCCATGTAAGCGAAGACCAAACCACCCAATTCTTTGACGGGATAGGACAGGTGCTTCACCTTTTGGCAGAATTTGCTGTCCTTCGGCTCCGCGGGCATTTCCATACATTGGCCGTCAACGTTGAACAGCCAGCCGTGATATGGACAGCGTAAGCCACCATCTTCGATATCACCGTACTCCAACGACGCACCGCGATGCGGGCAGTGCTCACCGAGCAATCCGAGCTTGCCAAACTCATCGCGGAATAAGATCAAATTCTCGCCCAGCACCTTTACCGCTTGCGGAATATCGTAGAGATCTTGCGCCGTACCGACGACGACCCAGTAGCGGCGAAACCATTCGCCGCAGGGCGTACCCGGCCCGACATGCGGAATATCCGCAAGCGCCACTTTCGTGTTTTTTCTTTTCACAACTATTTTCGCCACGGACCTTTTCCTCTCTTGCGCTCTTCTTACGGCTTGAACGATTTGAACGTCTTGAACTACTTGAACCGTTTCGTCGGTTATTTGAACCCGTATTCCTGCCAGCGGCGCAAAACCGTTTGGCGCAGGGAGTCGATCGGCTCCGCCACTTCGCCGCGAAAGTTCTCTTTTATCGTCAGATCGAGCATCAGCTTTGACGTCAGCCCGTTCACCGTCGCCGACGGCTCCAGCGAGCTGGTGATGCTGCGCGGGATGACGAACATGTCGGTCGCCGGCTGGAATCGGGTGGTCAGCGCCCACAGCACCTCGTTGGGATCTTCGAGGTTGATGTCCTCGTCGACGACGATCACGTGCTTCCATTTGCCGCTGCGGGTGTAAAGCGACGCCGCCAGAACGTTGTTGACGATGCCCGGTCTCATCAAACGCTTTTCCAGTTGGAGGATTAAGACAATCGAAACACCCCACGGCGGAGCGTAGGCTTTTTTTATAGCCGGATAGGCCGGTTTTAATTCTTGATAGGCCGCGACGGCGTAGGTCAGCGCGTCGACGTAGAGATGCTCGTGCGGCGGCTTGCCGAGCCAGATATTGTGATAGATAGGATTTTTGCGGTGAGTGACCGCCTTGATCGTCATGATTCTTTCGTTGGGAACCTGCGCCGTGGTGTAGCCGCAGAATTCGCCGAACGGACCCTCGTCGCCGGTTTTCGCCGGAACCGTCAACTCGCCTTCGAGGACGATCTCGGCGAGCGCCGGAACTTCCAGGTCGATCGTCCGGCATTTCACGACATCGACCGGCGCGCCGGCCAGCCCGCCGGCGATCTCCAGCTCGTAGACGCCGGCCCGCGGCTCGAACTGGGAAGCGACGTAGACCGCCGGCGGCACGCCGATGCAGACCGCCACTTCGAATTTTTTCTGGCCGCGCTTCTCGGCGTTCTTGATGAAATCGTGGCCGTCGTGGCCGGGCGTGAAGCGGATGGTCACTTCATTGCTCGACACCAGCATCATCCGGTAGATCGCGAGGTTGTTGCCGTATTCGGGATCTTTGATGATCACGTGGCCAGCCGTGATGTAGGGCCCGCCATCGCGCGGGTTGTTCGTGCAAATCGGCAGCTTGGTCAAATCGACGTCGGCGCCTTCGAAGACCGTTTCTTGGCACGCGCCTTGGGAAACCCGGCGCGGCGCAATCGGATGGCTGGCTCGCTGCACGGTTTCGTCGAAAACGTTTTCTTGCGACAGGCCAAGCGCCAAGGCCACGCGCCGATCGCTCGCCAATAGTTGACCGACCACCGGAATGTTGTGGCCTTTGATGTTCTCGAACAATAGCGCCGGACTGTTTGGCCGCTCGTTGTGAATCTTGCAAATCGCGCCGAGCTCATATTTGGGATCGACTTCGATCTTGATTTTTTGGAGCTCGTGCTCTTCTTCCAAAACCTTGAGAAATTCCCGTAAATCCATCATGCGTAGTTCGCTCCCGTAAGAACATCCACAGCTAACTCCGAATAAGATGCGAGGGCCGAGCGTTAATTAATTCACCAGCGAGCAGCGCGACTCGAATCCTAACATTCCTTTAGCCTTAGTTATGCTGTAGCCGCTGTGACAACCGTCCAGTCCACCGCGCAGGTCTTTGACCCCCGGTAAATACCTGGCGATCAATTCTCGCGTCGGCGTGTCCATGATCGTTGTCGATGCGCAGATATTGAAGGGCTCATGGCCTGTGAAATTCGCTTCAAGCGCCAGCCGGCAGGCGTGCGCGGCGTCGCGCGCATCGATATAGCTCCACAGCGCGCCGTTGCCTCGGATCGCGGGATTTTTCCGCCGTTCCAGCAGCATCGGCCGATGCGCTTCCGTGTAAACACCGGCAAATCGCAGACTGGCGATTTGCGCGCCGCTTTTCTGCGCCAAGGCGTCACAGAGCTGCTCGCCGACGAGCTTGGTCAAGCCGTAAGGGTCTTGCGGCCTTCGCGCATGACCTTCATCGACAGGAAGATAATCGGGCTGCAGTTCGATGGTCGGATAGTAGAAGCCGTACACCGCCAGGCTCGAACCGCAGACGACCCGCTTGATACCGCAGGCTTGCGCTGCGGCGAGCACGTTGTTGGTGACGGCGACGTTTTGATTGAACCGTTCGGCATCGCCGGCGATGTCGCTGAACTCCCACTGTTGCTTCGCCGCATTGAAACCGGTTTCCGTATAGTGGAAACGGATGCGGGCGAGATGCACCACCGCATCGATGTTCTTAAAATGATCGAGCAACGGAGCGAACTTGCCGAGGTCAACGGTGTGCGTCGGGCACAGACATTCCCGCGGTCTAACCGCGTCCAAAGACGCTACGGCGTGACCATGCGTAAACAACTCGCGAATCACATACTGACCCAACCGTCCGGAACCGCCGGTGACAACGATCCGCATGCCTAGCGCCCCAAGCTTTTAAACCAGCCGCTCTGCTCCAGTTCTTTCAATAGACTGTTATCGAAGAAGTCTCCTGCCTTGGCATCGCGCGCCGCTTTTGTGGGAATCTTCTTGAGGATCTCATCGATTCCTTCCGCGCGCACGTACGGAATTGGATCGCCGCTGTAACGCACGCCGTAAGTCTGATGAAGCTGGGCCAGCGTCTCGGTATCGGCGACTTTGGTGTACTTCGACAGAACTTTCATGCTGAATTCCTTATCGGTGCGCAGCCGATGGAGCCCCCGGGTAAAGCCGCGCAGAAATCGCAGCGCCGTATCCCGATTCGATTTGATGAAAGCCTGCGACGTTGAAAGCGGCGTATTGGGAAAAATGATTTTTAGCTGGCCGACATCGACCAGCTCGCGCAGGCCGGCCTTTGCCGCCTTGAAATTGCTCGGCGGCGAAAGCACTACCGCACTGAACACGCCGGCAACCAGCCCTGCCAGACCCTCGGGCATCCCGCCGGTCTGAACCACAGTGAGATCGCGGCGCTCCAGCCCCCAGCGCTTCAATGCCGCGTCCAATGCCCAATCGGTCGACCCGCCCAAGCGTGTCACGCCGACCTTTTTTCCTTTGAGGTCCGCCGCCTGCTTGATCTCCGGCCGCGACATGATCGAAAAAACCAGAGAATTACCGGTGTTGCCGATCAATAGGAGATCGGCGCCGCGCAACGACGCATTGATCACCGGAACCGACGGCCCATAGGCAAACGGCACGTCTCCGCTTAGCATCGATTGAATCAAGAGTGAACCACCGCGAATGTAAAGCAACTCCACGTCGAGTCCTTCGCGTTTGAAATAACCGCCCTCCTTGGCCAACCACAGCGACGACATGGCACCGCTGATCGCGCTGTACGCCACCCGCAACGGCGCCGCATCGACGCCACACACCGATAGTGTGAATGCCAGCAGGGTCGCCGCGAATACGCGTGAGAATTTCATGCAACCTTTCAAATCAACTACCTCCTTTGGCTCTGATACCCGTGAATGAATCGATTTGAACCGTCTCGTTCGCTTCGCCCCGGGAGGGAATTCCCTTGGGAATCTGACCCTTCTGCACCGAACGGACGGCATTCAGAATAATCTTCCGAATCAGAATGACCCCCTTGTCGGAAGTCCCAAGTTGCTCGCTGCGCTCGTCAAGCAGCGGTTGTGTTCCCTGGCAGGCAATGTCTTCAGTGCGCACGTTTCCTCTAAACGGAGAGAATTTGCGTCGATCGTAGGGCTTCTTTTCCGACCTAGCTTCAACTCTGCGGCTTGGCGCCAATTTATCAAAGAACTCCGGATCGGAACCGGTATAATGGTTCACGGTGAACAGGCGAAAGCTTTCATCGTCGTCCGGCGTGACAAACATGAAATGAGCGTTGTGCGAGCCCGCGCTCAACGCCTCGCGCGGCTGCTTGAAATGGGTGAACTCGGTATCGCCGATTTGCAGGATGCTCGGCAGCGCGAAGCTCTTTTCATCGACGTACTCGGTATCCGCCGTCGGCCCCGGCTTGCGCGAAATGACTTTCATGCCGTAGGAAGTCTCGACTGCGTCGAAAGCCGGAATGTCTTTAAAATTAAAAAACCAGCTGCGCCACGTGCCGTCGTTTGGGTCGGCGCGGTGCAAAATCGAAAAGTGCACCGGGTCCGCGCCGTTTTCGATAAAGTTGAACCAGTTGTAATCGTAGGCTCGCGTCGCTTCCAACGACCTTTGCCCTGCGGTATCGGCCAGGGCTTTATATTGGGGCAATGGCGGCGGATCATCCTGGTCCGGCCCAAGATAGGCGAAGAGCAGCCCCCCTAACTCTCGAACCGGATAGGATACATGTTGCACCTTTTCAGGAAAACGGCTGTCTTTGGGCTCCGCCGGCATCGCCAAGCATTGGCCGCGCACGTTGAATAGCCAACCGTGATAAGGGCAGCGCAAGCCGCCGTCTTCGATGTCGCCATATTCTAATGATGCTCCGCGGTGCGGACAGTGAACGCCCAGCAAACCGAGCTTGCCATCGGGGTCGCGAAACAATACGAATTTTTCGCCCAGGACTTTGACGGCCTGGGGTATGTCATAGAGTTCGCGAGTCGTGCCCACGACCAGCCAGTAGCGGCGAAACCACTCGCCCGCCGGAGTTCCCCGGCTAACGCGGCACAGAACCGCTGGCGAAACTTCGGATGTTCTCTTCATATCATTGTCATTTGCAGTTCGCGCAAATATTCCGCCCGTCGTTTCGCAAACCCGATTTTGGCGCGCCAAGAGGCCAAAAACGCGACGTTCGAAATCGGTGTTATTCCTTCGCCGCCTTTGCGAGTTAGCCGAGGATATTCCGAGCTTTCGTTCGCTAGTCCGCGCTAGCTTATCTTACCGTCGTAAAAATTCCTGGCGACGAGCGGCCATATTAATGACGCCCTTGAAGTGATGTCAATCTTAATTTACTTAATGATTAGTTTAGTATTTTTGAACTATTTTGATGGAGCTTCGCCAACTCAATAGCGTTTGCCAGATCGTTCAATGCGGCTCGCTGAAAGAAGCGGCGAAGCGCTGCTTTCTGACTCCTTCCGCCATATCCCAGCAGATCAAGACCCTCGAACAGGAGCTGGGCTTAAGACTTTTCGAGCTCAAAGGGCGAAAACTGGCGTTAACACCGAAGGGCGAAGTATTTTACTGTGACGCCAAAAAAATTCTTGATTCGGTCCATGAGGCTAGCGAGAAAGCAAAAAGCCGGACGGACGATTTTAGCGGGACGATTTCATTAGCGGCCCCGGCGTGCTTGCGATATTTTTATTTGCCGAGCTTTGCGCGCTTCCGCGCCGCCTATCCTTCCATCAAGCTCACTGTCCTCGCCAGGAGCCATGCGGACGCGATCTCCATGGTCCGTTCCGGCGACGCCGCTCTGGCGATGGGGCTTTTTCCGCACTCGTTGGTCGACCTCGAAGAAGTTCCTTTGATTACCCCCAAACTGACCCTCGTCATCCCGCGTCAAGGCGTAAGCTTTACAGCCAAACAAGTAGGATTGAAGGAGTTGTCGCAGCAACCCATGGTATTGCTGCAATCGTTGACCACCACAAGGGCGGTGATAGACGGAGCTTTCCGCAAGAAAAATCTTGGTCTTCGAACGGAAATGGAAGCGAGCACCTGCGTGGAAGTCAAACGCTACGTCGCCAACGCTGTCGGTTTGGGCATCGTCCACGACATCTGCATTGAACCTGAAGATAACGGTCGATTTCGAACTATCAACCTTGAAAAACTCATCGCTCACCCGAGAGCGAGACTGATCTACAACCCCGCGAGGTCTCTGGGTCCAGCGGAAAAAAAGCTTATTGAATTTATTCGCTTCACGGCGCGCTGACAGCCGCAGCAGACACCTGAAAAACTCCGTGGCAGTGGGACCACAGTCACGCGGTCTCGGGTCAGATTTTGAGCCTCGAATCTGCCCAGAGGATTCGGAGACTCGCGGCCTCAGCGTATAATCACCGCTAACACACCGCCATAGCGTTCGATGCGTGTCCCTCGGTGGCAATTCTTTTGCCAAGCTTGGCAGAGAGCTGGCGTAGCCGATCTCAAAAATCCTTAAAACTTTCTTAAATCCTAGTCGAAGGCCCTTGCACGATTCTTGCCTAACTATCCTGCCATGGCCAGCTCAAGCACCGGCGCCGACGCTCTGATTGAGATTTTAAACTTGTGCGAACAAGCACTTGCTGCGTTGGAACCGGACCAGGTTGCAAATCCAAACATCCTCTCGGCGGACAAAACCAGCCATTCCAGACGGTTGCAGCGGACAAAAGTAGGGCGGCGGTTCGTTCTGATTCGCGGCGGCCTTGGGAAGGAGTCGGGCCGGTCTAATAGCGTCCGAACCGGCGGCTTGAACCCATCCGGCACCCTCCTCACATGACCGCGCGAAAGCTATAAATCGTCGCGCCCGCGGCAAAACGGCAGGCGCGGGATTTCCGGCTTTACCTCTTTGCAAATCAGTGGGGCTCGATAATATCGGTGCCTACCGAGAACTTGCGATGGCAATAAATTTAATTTTGCCGGCTGAGCGTCCTCTCTAGCGTTGTCTAGCCGAGCCGAGTGGTCAGGCCTTGAGAATGCTCTGCGGATATTGATCGTCCGGATCTTCGTTCGGATGCATTTTAGAAGTCGTGCTCTTATCCACAAGCAGTTGGCCGTCTTCGGCGATCCTGACCTCGAAGCGGTCGAGGGGGCGCGGCGCCGGGCCTTCGAAGTTCATGCCGCTTTCATAGTAACCGCTGCCATGGCAGGGGCATTTGAATTTGTCTTCCACTTGCAGCCAATTGGGCGTGCAGCCAAATGGGTGCATTTGGCGAAGAGCGCGTGAAAGCCCGCTTCCTCGCGCACTATCCAAACCCGATATTCCTGTTAGAATTTATTGCTCACCTCGCCGATGGCGTAATCCGACGGAAAACCCGCTTTAAACGTCAAAGGTGGCTGCAAATGCACGCGGGGAAACGCTGAACGGATAAAGCCGACAAGCGAAAGAAATGAAAACTCGCCGTAACCGACGCGTTTTATTTTTTTGCCAGCTCGAAAGTCACTTTGGTTTCCTGGTCCGGTTTGACGGTGACCTTCTGACTCACCTTGCCGAGAGTATCGTGCCAAACCGTAAGTGTATAAGTCCCGGGAGGAACGTCGGTGAGCTTAAAGCTGCCGGCGTGATCGGTGACGTTGAAGTAAGGATTGGCGGCCGAAAATAGCCAGCCGTTCATCCAATTATGGACATCGCATTTGATGTTGATAATTTCCGGTTTTTCAATCTTTACGTTCAGGGTTTTCTTGAACTTCGGTTGGGCGAAGTTGAATGGCGCGTTGATCTTGCTGTAGCTGTGAATATTGTGCAGAATCCCGTCCGGATTGATGACGTCCACCGTAGAGCCCGCCGGGAAAGCCAATACATGGGGATGATACTCGCAATCGCGCTGATCGAGTTTCACCTCCCCGGGAGTCATCGTCTTACCCTTCTTGATATCCGCGATAAACACCACCGCGTCTTCCACCTTGCCATTGGAGACGATCAAGGACTGATCGGTCTTTGCCACCTTGCCGCAAACCGCGGCATCCTTGGAAACATGAATTTTTTTCGGCGCCGGCGCTTTGCCCTTAAACATAACGACGCCGTCAATCGTGCCGCCGTGGCTGACGGCCCCGCCGTCGTAGGCAAACACCTTGGCCGCCGGCAAGACTGACAAAACCAATATCAATACTCCCAAAATACTCTGTATCATCGTTTTTCCCTCTGATTTCCGTCGGTAAGCGTTACAGCACCCGACCCGTCCTTTGCACATCGCATGGATCGATCTTCTCTGAACCGCGTCGCTAATGGCACATCGCCGATCGACGTCGAGCGAGCAAAAGCTCGCTTAATGCTCCGAGCCGCTCCGCTGCCAGCGGCACAAGCCGGCTCGAATGTAGTTTGGATCTAAGCCGACAACGTCGCAAATATTTTCAAAGGCGTACAGACCGTCGCTGTGCTCATGCATGAGCCAAATCTCGGCTTCGCGAAACATCGCCTTGCCGCGCCGGCTTCTCGCCGAGGAAAATTTTTGAAAGCAAGCGATGCCGTCTTCCAGCACCGCGAACATCAGCATGATTTCTGGACTTTTCCAACGGCGCCGCCGCCAACGTTCGAAATACTGCACGGGCGCGAGAACATCCGGTTGAAAAAGCGACATCCAACTTTGATACTCGCGCGCTGCCTGCTTTTCGCCCACGCCTTAATGCTCCTCCTCGCAATCTTGCAGTCGCGCTGAGACCCGAGTCGACTGCATCAAACGCCGCGTTTCGCGTTCTGAAATGTTTTTATTGGCAAATCCCGTGCCGCTTGATCGATTGCAGGTTTTGCTGTGCGATGGGTGGGAAATAGCCGCTGCCGACTCTGCAATGCAGCAACCAGATGCCGCCCACTGTGGCTATCTTGCGCGGCGGGTGGGGCAGAATTGCGCGCTGTCCAGCCAAAGCAAGCCCCTGGCATCGGCAGGATGATGATGCCCCGATGGCACCGCGCTTGCGTCGTTATTTTTAATGAAGAAACCATCGGCCGACTAGTAACGTCGGGCGGTCGGATGGAAGGAGGCGAGTCTATTGAAACGGACGATTTGGTCAAGTTTGATTCTGGGGCTTTGGTTGATGATCTCGCCGTTTGTGCTGGTCTTGCTTAACCACGGCGCCCTTAAAGTTCTTTGGGAGGATCTGTTGCTCGGATTCGGCATTGCAACTTTTTCGCTATGCCGACTCCTGGCGCGCGGCGAGGGGGGGAACGTAATTCTGGATTGGCTAATTACGGCGCTGGGATTTCTTACTCTGCTCAATCCGTTTTTATACAGCTACTTCAATATGGAGTTGGCGGCGTGGAATAACGTGAGTATCGGCGGCGTGGTTTTGTTGCTGGCGGTGTTCCAGGATTGGAAAGATTCCCACGGCCGGAGCTGGGCAGAGCATCAGCATCACGCCCATTAAAGTCCGAGCCTGTGATCTCCGCCAGCCAAGCCGGCGCAGCAGGTATTGCACCGCGCATGGCTACTTCCTCGGCAAGCCATCGCCGCACGGTGCCGGCGCCACCGCCCCCGCTCTTGGCATCCCCTTCTTAACGATCCCCGAAGAATGTGTTGAAATGAAACAAGTGAAGCTGGGATGGAGCACGAGGGCAGATCGGTCGCGTTGCATTTAGCGCCCATGACGAAGCATTGGAAAACGTTCGATCACCGCGAGCGCTCGGCGCCCGCTGCTTATAGCATCGCGCTCGGATGCGTTTTGCTGGCCACGCTGGTCACCCTTGCGATGCGCCCGACGCTCGAACCCAGTCTTTTTCCACTCTATACCGCCGCGGTGATGATTAGCGCATGGTTCGGCGGGCTCGGCCCAGGGTTGGCAGCGACTGTCGTCGCGGTCTTCGCCACCGAATGGTTTTTTACCCACGGTGCGGAGCCATTGCGGCCGCTTCATGGTACGGTACGCGTCGCGTTATTCGCCCTGGTCGCGCTCTTGATCAGCTCGTTAACCGCGGCCCGCAAGCGCGCCGAAGAAGCGCTGCGCCAAGCTCACGCGGAATTAGAGCTTCGGGTCAAGGAGCGTACCGCCGAGCTGGCCGCGGCTAACGACAGCCTGCGGATAGAGATCGACGAGCGCAAACGCGCCGAGCAGGACAATCGAAAACTGCTTCGCGACCTCGGCGAGCGCGTCAAGGAACTGACGGCCCTTCACGCCGCGTCCCATTTGCTCCAGGACGAAGAGGAGAAAGCTTCCAATCTTTTGCGCAAGATCGTCGAACTCATTCCCGCCGCCTGCCAGCAGCCCGATTCGACCGCGGCACGCATCGAGTTTACCGCACGCCAATACCAGACGGCCAATTTTGCCGAGTTTCATTGTCAACAACATTCCGACTTCGCCACCAGCGGCGGCAAGCGCGGATTCATCGAGGTGGGCTCCATCGGCGCCGCTTCGGAGGGCGGTGGCCATGTTTTTTCAATCGAAGAAAAGCGCCTCGTCGAATCGCTCGCCGAGATGCTCCAGTCCTATTTTCAGCGCCGTGAGGCCGCGGATCAAGTGACGCAAGTCTCACGCGAACTGATCGAGAGCAACCGCGAGCTGTGGCGTCTGCAGAGCGAGATGAAACGGGTCGAACCGCTGGCCGCGCTGGGACGCGTAACCGGGACCATCGCTCATGAGCTCGGCACCCCGTTGAACTCCGTGCTCGGCTACACCCAATTGCTCGCCCAAGACGACTTGAGCGATAACGGCCGGCGCCGTTTGGAAATCATTCGGCTGCAAGTAGAACGCATGGTTGAAATTATCAACTCTTATCTTTTCCGCGTGCGCCGTTCCTACCCGAAGCGGCAGCGCGTCGACATCAACGAGTTAATCCAAGAAACCCTCGTCATGTTCCGGCCGATTCTCCAGCAGCGCGGCGTCACGGTTGAAACCGATTTGGCGTCGAGCTTGCCCACCCCTTTGGGAGACGGACCGTCATTGCAAAGAGTGTTAGTCAATCTGCTCGATAATTCCGTCGACGCCATGCCGGAAGGCGGCGTGGTGAAGATCCTTACACAAAGCTGGCCCGCTTTGGGATCGAAGCCTTCCGGCGTCACCATGACCCTTTCGGACACAGGGAGCGGCATCGCCAGCGAAGTGCTGCCGACGGTGTTCGAGATGTTCGTCACGACCAAAGCGCCCGGCAAAGGCAGCGGTTTGGGCTTGGCGATTTCACAGGAAATCATCAAGGGCCACGGCGGAGATATCCAACTGGTCAGCGAAGTCGCCAAAGGGACGACGGTGACGGTATTTCTTCCGGCCGATGCTTGCTCGACAACCTTACAAGCTTGATGGATCATGAACGCCGAAATTCTTATCGCCGACGATGATGAAATCAGCGGCCAGCTCTTCGCCGAAGTTTTGGCGGGCGAGGGGTATCGCGTCCGGCAGGTGCGGTCCGGCGGCGACGCTTTGACGGCTCTGGCGCAAAACGGTGCGGATTTACTGATCGTCGACGTTCGCATGCCCGGAGTGAATGGCCTCGACGTGACTCGCCAGGCGCACCGAGACCATCCGGAATTACCGGTGGTCGTCATGACCGCATTTGGCTCCATGGACACCGCAATCCAAGCGATTCACGAGGGTGCTTTCGATTTCATCTCCAAACCAATGAACCTGGAAGAGCTCAAGCGCACCGTCCGCCGTGCGCTGGCTCAACCCGAGCTGCGAAAACAAACGGCCGGCGAGGCACGCGGCGAAGACGACGGCACGCTCCTCGGCTCGGTGGTCGGCAAAAGCCAACCGATGATGGAGGTTTACAAAACCATTGCACGCGCAGCGCCGACTCGCAGCACCGTGTTGATCCTCGGCGAGAGCGGCACCGGCAAGGAGCTCATCGCCCGCGCCATTCACGAGCACAGCGAACGAGCCGGTCACGCTTTCGTCGCCGTGGATTGCGGCGCCTTGACCGAGACGCTGCTGGCCAGTGAATTATTCGGCCATGTTCGGGGCGCATTCACCGGCGCCGTCAATGACAAGAAGGGAGTCTTCGAAGCCGCCGATGGCGGCACCTGTTTTCTCGACGAGATCGGCAACATCAGCCTGGAGAACCAGGCGAAGTTGTTGCGTGTGCTCCAGGAGCACGAAATCAGGCCGGTCGGATCGCAAAAGTCTATCAAGGTCAACATCCGGATCGTCGCCGCGACCAATAAAAGCTTGGAACATTTGATCCGCGATGGAGACTTCCGGGAGGACTTGTATTACCGCATCAAAGTCGTGACGATTCACCTGCCGCCGCTGCGCGAGCGCACCGAGGATATCGCGCCGCTGGCGGAATATTTCCGCAAGCGCTACAGCCGGGAAAGCGGGAAACCGGTCACGGTCATCTCGGAACCGGCGATGAGTTTGTTAATGAAGTATTCCTGGCCCGGTAACGTAAGGGAATTGGAAAATGTCATCGAACGAGCGGTCGTTTTGTCGAACCAAAGCGCCATCACCGCGGAAGATCTGCCCCCCGAGATTCGCACGCTTTCGCGGTCTCCGCTCTATGGCGATGGGTCCGGGCGCGAGCCGTTTCTGATTGCCGACACTCCGCCTCTGGAAGAAGTCAAGAAGCGTTACGTGCTGCGCATCATTGGTCTGTGCGATGGCAATCTTTCGCGCGCGGCAAGGACGCTCAACATCGACCGTCGTTCCCTGTATCGCATGCTGACACGCTACAAGGTCGACACTTCCGACAAAGAGTAAGAAATTGGCCGCAAACGCTCCCTTTTCGCAATTCTCTGCGCTATAGACACTGCGGCCCGATTTTCGCTGGCACCATTTTTGCCGGTGAAGTCGCCTGGGGGCGCTATCATGCGCATATTGATCGTCGACGACGATAAAATTTTTTGCCAATTCTTGGTGGAGCTCTTGGAATCTAACGGCTATGATGTCGATTGGACCAACCACGCGCTGCAGGCCTTTAAGTTATCGCAGCGCTGTTATTACGACTTGTTTGTCTTCGACATCTGCATGCCGGTCATCTTGGGCACTGAACTGGCCGAAGGCCTCAAGGAGCAATGCCCCGGAGCAAACATTATTCTGATTTCTGCTTTTGCCGACAACATGTTAAACACGGCAGCCAATAAATTGGGTTTGCCCCTCCTGTCCAAACCTTTCACCACTGAAGAGCTGCTCGAATTGGTCGCCAAGACAACCGACCGCTAGCGCACGGACGCGGAGGATTGTTGCATTATTCGCGCGGTCTTCATCTACGGTTGCTGTCGAGAACTCGGAATTCCCTGAGGATTGGGGTTGATTGACCCAGCTCCAGTCCGCCAAGGAATCCATAAATTATTTGAACTGACGAGATAGCACGTTAAAGGATTTGAATCTCCGCAACATAAACTCACCGCAGTAATTTAAACGTCAAAAGGGAGTTCTTAAAAAGATTTTCGCGCCAGCCGCCGACTGCAACACCATGCCATCGAGCCCCAGGGGCCACACATTTGCGCCACAAACAGCGGGCACAGGGTCGCGCGAATTGCCGTGCCGCCGGGAACTCGATCGCGCCGCTCACGCATTATCGTCCATAATGTTTGGCATTCTTTTCCCGTCGCGCGCTGCCTTAATCTTTGCCTTACTGGCATGGGAGTTGCGGCACTCCGCCAGTATGGATCCTCCGCTGGCGCAGACGGAATTTTACCGCGCCATTATCCGGCGGCGACTAAACTGCATTCGATTTCGGTGTTTGACCCATGACCAAGTAAAGGAGAACCGACAATGAAAGAAAGCCTAAATGCCAAGACAAAAATAGTCCGAGTGTTATCTCTCACCGCCGCGTCGCTCGCTCTGTTGCTGGCCCAGCCGCTGCCGCTGTGGGCGCGGACGATGCCGAGCGGTATCGACACGGGGAAGTCGCCGGAGGGAGCCCGCTTCATGTCCGGCGGTGTCGGTCTCGAAGAACGCCAACAGATGCTCAAGATGGCGCCGGGCTACGATCTCAAGCTGGCGTTTGCCGATCGCCGCGGTGATTATCTGAGCGACGTCGTGGTTACGGTCGACGACGCGCATGGCAAGCAGGTCTTGAGCACCACGACTGCAGGTCCATGGCTTTATATCAGCCGTCCCCCCGGGGAAATATGACGTGAAGGCTAACTATGGGAACCGAACCGAGGAAATCAAAGATTTGCGGATTTCCCAAGGCCGTTTGATGACACGGCTCTTACATTGGGATGGCGCCGCTCAACAGATCAGCCAAAGATAGAACCGGTCCAACGTTTTTGATCGATGTGACGAGAAGCCAACGAACAGGAGGAAATCATGAACACGAAAACTGAACCTAAAAAAACCGGCGGCATCGAGGCGGCCTTCGATGAGCGCTCCTACCCGACTAAGTCGTTCAACTTAAACGGGCTGCACGGCATCTCCGACCGCACGCTCGAGATGCACTTCAAACTCTACGAAGGCTACGTGAAACAGACTAACCATCTGATCGAACGCCTATCGGGCTATTCAAAGAATGGCAGGGTTGAAGCGGCGGACTTCGACGTCTATTCGGAGCTTACCCGCCGCCTGGGATTCGAATACAACGGCATGATCCTGCATGAATATTATTTCGGCAACCTGAAAAAATTCGGCTCCAGCGATCCCCATGCCAATTCCGCGTTTTATCAAGCCGCCCAGTCAAGCTTCGGCAATTATCAGAACTGGCAAGCAGATTTCGCCGCTAAAGGGAAAATGCGCGGCATCGGTTGGGTTATTTGCTTCCAAGATCCTCACCGCGGCCGCCTGAGCAATCACTGGATCACGTCGCACGAAATCGGCAATATCGCCGGTTTTACGCCGGTGCTGGTGATGGACGTCTGGGAGCACGCCTATTTGCTGGACTATCAACCGGCTGAGCGGCCCAAATATATCGAAGCCTTTTTCGCCAACATCAACTGGGAAACCGTCGAACGCCGCTTAAAAGCGCGCCAGAACGCAGCGCCGGAAAGCTCAACCATGTGAGCATGAGCACAGTTGAGTGCGAATGTTTTTGCCCTCAAGACGGATCGGATGGAATTGAGGTGGAATGAAAATGGTGGTCGCAGTAGGACTTGAACCTACGACCTCGCGCATGTGAGGCGCGCGCTCTAACCAACTGAGCTATGCGACCACTGGGTTTTTCTAACACCTTGATCGGAAAGCTTCAAGAATCCAAGGCGAATTAGCAGCTTCTCGGTCGGAAGCGTCATCGGCCCGCGCTGAAGTGAGCGGCAACGCCGCCCTAAGCGCGGGCCGATGAGTTTGCGCACCGCTCTCTTTCGCCGCGCGATCGGCCGCTTCGATATCAGTCAGGATAACGGTTTTGCTTTAGATTAAGATCATAGAGTGGAGAGAGCGCTCCCGCCCCGCCGAAAGAAGCTAAAACCCGCTGTGATGATAAATAGTTTTGATCGAGGTGGCTGACCCGGCTTCCCATTATTAAACGAGCAGGACCAGGCAGCAGGCCGGGAATGAACTTCGCGCAAGGGCTCAATCGCCGGTGAGATACGCGCCTCGATAGCCCTCATTGACGCGCCAATGACTGGCGCACTGATTCCGCGTCTTCTCGCGCGTCGAAGTGTCCAACCCGCACGCGATAATAAGTTTGTCCTTTCACCACGGCCTGAACCACGTAGCCATCGTAACCGTTGGCTTTTAACCGCCGCACCAAATTATCGGCAATATTTTTCGCGGGCGACGCGGAAATCTGCACCGACCACTTTTTGCTCAAGTCGGTGCTTTCCGCGGAGCGAGCCTTCAAACTTGTTTTCGCCGGCTCCAACGGCGCTTGAGAGCCCGCCTCATCCGTCGCGGAAGCGCTCTTCGCGGCGGGCCGCAGCGGGCCATTCGGGGTCGAGGCAGTTCCCTGAACCTCCGGTTTAGCTGGTGTCGGCTCGGCGCTTTGGTTCGCGAGCCCGCCGGGCGTGTCGATCGAAGCCACATTCTGCGGTTTCAATCCGATCCCAGCCGGAGCCGAGGCGGCGGGCTGCGTGATCGAATTCCGCGCCAGGGGTTTTTCGCCCGCACCATCCACTCGCGTTTGAATAATTTTGTCGGGGGGGTTACCCGGATAAAAGATGACCACCGCGCCCGCGACAAACATCACCGTAAAAGCGCTGCCCTGCATCCGCTTAGAATAAAAACGCCGGCGAGCTTTTGGAAGCTTTTCACGCTCGTGCGCGGGAAATTCCTGTTGATCGGCGTCAGTTTCCGACTCCTGAGCACCCCGGCGCACGTCGCCCACCCTTGGGACGTTTGGCAGCGACCGGGTTTCGATCAACGCCGCTTCGGTTTGTAGCACCGGGCGGAATCTTGCGATCAGCTCATCCGCCTTGGACTTGCGTAATTCCGCCGCGCAGGGTTCAAAAGTAAAACCCGTCGGCCGTAGGTGCCGAGATTGAAAATCAGTTTCGCTTTCGTGGCGCAGCAAGGCCTCCTGGATATTCGCCGACTCGCCGATCAAAACTTGGCAATTGAAGTTGAAGAGCCCATACACGCCGGACGTCGGCGGCGCGCAGGCCAGGATCGCCTCGCTGGTGAAACGGTCGCAACGACCTTCCGGATACCAGGACAAGCTCCAGCTCAGCGCCTCCTTGTCAATGTTAGCAACGCTCGGCTTCAATATCCGCCCCTAAATAAATTTCATGGATAGCTTCTTGGTGTCGGTCCGATGGCAAAACTGATACATCCACAACGCAATTACTCTAAACGATTCCGGCGGATTTGTCACGACAGAATCAGTCTAGACCAGGCACACACGTGGGTAATTTTTTTAGCGTAATAAAGCGGCCGCCTCATCATGTTTTGCTTGACTGAGAACAAGCCTGCATATCGCGCATCCAATCGATTTCATTTGCACGCCGAGCGATGAGAGTCGAGCGCGGGAAAAAACAAAGAGAACGCGAACCATTTTCTTGGCCCCTGGCGAAGGCTCAATGGAGATCGAGAATGCGCTGGGCTTGGGGTCTGCGCTTCGTCCACGTAGTAGATCCAAAAAAGTGGGTTGAACGAAAAAGGGTCGAGTCCTCTTTTGTACCGCCGAACCGAAGAGAGCAGTCATTCAGGACGATGATTTCCAAAAATACGCGATGCCGTTGTTCCAGTTGATGGCGAACGCGAAATCCCAATCTGAATAGAACTCAAAACCTGAGGTCTTGAGCTGTTCTTCGCTGGAGTCGAGCGGAAGAGGACTCGCAAACGAAGGGTCACGATCGATTCGAATAGTCCAGCGAAAACCGGGTCGCACCCCTGACTCGATAGTAGAACGGTCGCTTGGATCGAAGCGGAAGCTGCCGAAGCACCGGTTGGTATCAAGGTCGTGCCACTCATGAATCAACGTCGCTGAACGCGGCAGCACAGAGGGCAGCCAGCCGTGGTCGTGTGACCCCCGAGCCTCGCTATACGCTCGGTAACGGTTCTCCTGAATCTCGCCCTCAGACAGCCAAAAGTAGAACGCTAGCAACGCAGCGCAGGACCCGAGCAACGCCACGCCCAGTACTACACCGATCTTTGCCACGCCTAATTTCACAAATGCTCATGGGGGAAATAGGTGACCCCAATTTCTTACGTCTTATTTCTCTGCTTGATCCGCTGATTTAGCGACTCCAAGACGCCCGCATCGACGGCGGCGATCACGTCAATCGCCGCGTCCAGTTCTTCTTCCGTCAATCCCGCTTTCCTTGCGTCCGCAAGGCGGCGTTCCACTCACGGATCGCAGAGCCGCATCATCGCGACGGCGAGGCCCATCAGCATCTTTTCGCGGTCGGTGAGGCATTCGACGGCATGGGCGTCTCGATAGAAAGTTCGAAAATCCGCTTTTTTCATTCTCCCTGCTCCTTAAACAACGGGGTACGGCATGCCGTACCCCTTTCTAGCCCGAAACCTCAGCCCTCAGCACTCATAACTCAGCACTGACTTCACGCCGGTTTCACCCCTGTGATCAGCGCGTAGGAAAAACTTCCCTTGATGTGCGTGTGATCGCCGTGGGAGTGCCAGGTGAAATAGTTTTTCTTCATCCGTTCCGCGAGCTCGGGCGATTCCTTTTCCAGCTCCAGCGCGGCTTCGAGCCAGTGGCGGCCGGTGGGGATGCCGTCCATCCCCTCCTGATTGAACGAGAAGGACAAAACATTGCAGCGCGGCACCCGGTAGCCGGCTTTGGTCAGCAGGCGCTGGATGCTGCTCGCGGTGTGGTAGCGGAAATCGCCGCCGTGGGTGCGGCGGAAAACTTGATTGATTTTCGTTTCCAGGGCGATGTCGACGGAGTCCTTCGCCTCTTCGATAATCGGATCGACGACCACGAAGCGCCCGCCGTTCTTGAGCACGCGCAGCACTTCGCCGACCACCCCCGAAGGATTGCCGAAGTGATGCAGGCTAAACGACACAAAGGCGCGGTCGAACGTGTTGGTCTTGAACGGCAGCTTGTCGGCTTCGCCGGCGCTCTGCTCATAATGCGGTATGGGATCTTTGTGCTGATGGCCGACGTCGAGCATCGCCAGCGCCTGATCGACGCCGACGATTTTTCCGTCTTGGAGATGTTTGGACAGCGGCCGAGCGATGCGCCCCGTACCGGTGGCCACGTCGAGCACCAGCTCGCCGCCTTTGAGCGCGAGCATCTCGATCAACTTGTCCGTCAGCGAAGCGCGAATGCCGGACAGCCCGCGCTGGTCGAACTCGGCGGCATGAGCGGGATCGTGAAAGCGCGTCTTGTGCTCGTGGCCCTTACCGTGATCGTGCTGATGGCCGTGCTCGTGATCCGAATCGCCGTGAGCGTGACCGTGGTCCGCGGCGTGGCTGTGCGCGTGGTCTTCGTGCCCATGGCCGTGTGAATGACCATGCTCATGATCGTGGCCATGTTCGTGATCGTGCTTCTGTCCGTGTCCGTGTTCGTCCGCCATTGCCTTATCCCTTCTTTACTCTTGCCCTAATCTCCGCGCCCTCAGCGCCTCCGCGGTGAAGGATCCGATCATGCACCACAGAGACGCAGAGTTCGCAGAGTCGGATTCTTTTATGCCTTCTTACTGTTGCCTATTGCCTTCTTGTTACTGTCCCTTCGCCATCCCTTCCATGATCTCCCACTGCTCGTCGGTGACTTTCATGATCGACAGCCGCGAATTGCGCACCAGGTCGAAGTTTTTGAGCTTCGCATGCGCCTTCACTTCGGCCAGCGTCACCGGGCGGCGCAGCGCCCGCACCGGCTCGATGTTGACGACCAGGAGATTGGGCTTGTCCTTTTCCGGGTCCGGATAGGCGCTACCCAGCGCCTTGGCCACGCCGACGGCCGCCTTCTCGTCGCCGGTATGGTAGATAAAAATCTGCTCGCCTTTTTTGATGTCCTTCAAGTTTTTCAGCGCGAGATTGTTCGCCACCCCGTCCCAAACGGTTTTTTTGTCCTTCACCAGTTGCTGATAGGAATAAACACTCGGTTCGGTCTTGAATAGCCAACGCGTCGCCATTGCCTGCCTCCTCTTCAACTTCTTACTTATAAAATAGCACGGAACCGGTTTACAAACCCTTGACGAAATTAGCCGTTAAAGGTATCCAAGCGGTCACTATGAAAAAGCCCTGTCATTTTCTGGCTGTTCTTTTTGCCGTCTTCGTTCTCCTTGGCGGCGAACCCCAGCGTCTCGCCGCGGTGCAGAACGGTGGTGTCGCGGGGGCGTTAATCAACCAACCCTCGGATTTCATCGCGCTTGCGTCCGGATTCGGCTCTTTGGGACCCTCAACCGACTACGTCAACAACTTCCACCGGCGCGCGGCGCGACTGGGTGCAAAAGAACCGCCCTCTCGTAGTGCGCTTCCTGCGCGCCTATGTGAAAACCTGCGAGTTTTTCTACGAACCAAAAACCGGTCAGCCGCCGTGCGGGCGCTTGCCGAACGCACCAAGTCGAACAAAGAGGATGCGGAAAAAACCGAGCGCTCTATATGAAAACCAAGAAGACCATCCCGCGGGACGGCGGCGTCGACCTGCACGGCGCACGCCAGGTCGCCGAGATTTGGAAAGACTTCGGCATGCAAAAGATGCCCCCGCCGGTCGATGGCATCATCGATCTGGGCTACCTGGCGGAAGCAAGAAAGCAAATTAAAAAACCGGCGGATCACAAAAATGGCTGCTAAAGCTGCCGATATAGTTTTCAAAAACGGCTGGGTGGTAACGCCCGGAGGGACAATCGAAGGCGGAGCCGCGGTCGTCAATGGCAAAATCGCCGCCGTTGGGAGGGACGCGTTTCTGCCCGCCGCCGACCGCGAGATTGATCTCTCCGGGAAATATCTGCTTCCCGGCGCCATCGACCCGGAATGTCATTTAGGCAGCCATCGCCCGCTCGCCGATGATTTCCAGTCCGAAACGAGAGCGGCCGCAGCGGCTGGGGTGACGACCTGGGGAATGCAGCTGGTGAGCCTGGCCATTACCGGCGGAGCGGATAAGGTCAAAGGTCCGTCGGAGATTCCATCGTTTACTCGGGCAATGCCGTTTTACTATGAGGCGTCGCGCGCCGCGGCCATCGATTTTTTTCTGACGCCGATTCTCGGCACCGACGAGCATGTCGCCGAGATCCCCTACCTCGCCACAGAACACGGAATCAGTTCGTTTAAATTACACTTACAGATGCAAGGACCGTGGAAAGCTTCCTGGCCGGCGTACTCGTTTGACGACGGCAGCATCTACGCCGCCTTCGATGCCGTCGCCAAGCTCGGCGCGCCGGCGATCGCGCTTTTGCATTGTGAAAATTGGGAAATCGCCCGCGTCCTGCAAGGACGTCTGATGGCGGCGGGCCGTACGGACATGGGTGCTTGGGACGATCGCTCACCGGCATTCACCGAAGCGGGGCACGCCAGAACCTATCTTTACTACGCCCGCATCGCGGGCTGTCCGATATACATCGTTCATGCGACCACAAAGGAAACGCTCGCGGAGATTGAAAAAGCGAAGGCCGAGGGCCTGACCGTCTACAGCGAAATCGGCACGCACTATCTCGTGCTGCACAAGGACGCGTGGAAGATTAACGTGCCGCTGCGTGATCGCTCTACGCATGAGACGCTTTGGCGCGCCCTCGCCTCAGGCACTATCGATTGTATCGGCAGCGACCACGTCGCCCACACCCGAACCCGCGAATCGATGGAAACCGGCAATGTCTGGACAACGATCAGCGGTTTTCCTTCGCGGGTCGAGGGGATGTTGCCGATGATGCTGAGCGAAGGAGTGAACAAAGGCCGCATCACGATCGAAAAGTTGGTTCAGATAGCCAGCGAAAATCCCGCCCGGATATTCGGACTCTACCCGAACAAAGGGGCGATTCTCCCCGGCGCCGATGCCGATTTGATCGTCGTCGACTTGAAACGGCGCGCGAAAATCACCAAGGATCTGATCCACACGATAACGCCATGGTCGCTCTACGAAGGCTGGGAGATCACCGGCTGGCCGGTCATGACGCTGGTTCGCGGCAACGTCGTCATGGAGTGGCCCGAGAACGAACCCCGTGCGAGGGTTACCGACAAATCCGTCGGACAATATTTGCGACGCCGCGTCGCGGTTTGCTCTTGATAGATTCGCTCACGACTGAGAGATCGGCGACCCAATCTGTCTAAAACGCCCCGCGCCGCGACCCGAAGGACTTCGTCGATGGCTCGATAATGGACCGGCTGAAGCAGGAGAGGTTTGCCGAGGGTCTCAAATTCTAGGACATGTATCGCCGTCGCGATCGTGTTATTCGGATTTTATCGGTCATCCTGAGCCAAGGGCGAAGGATTTGCTTTTCCTCTGTGCTTGATTCCGCAAAGCAGATTCCTCGTCGCCTGGCTCTTCGGCATGACACGCAATGGCCTATCACCTCAGCCCGAAAGGACGCACCCATGCCCCGCTTGCCAGAGATCGAAGAAGCCAAACTCACACCTGAGCAGAAACGCCTCTATGACGAGATCAAGCGCGTCCGCGGCCAGGTCCGCGGCCCGTTCGCCGTCTGGCTGGGCAATCCCGAGCCGGCCGAATATACGCTCAAGCTCCAGGGCCTGTTCGCTTCGCGCGTCGCGCTCGACCGGCGCCTGGTGTAGTTGATGACCCTTGTTTCCGCCCGATTCGCCGACGCGCAGTTCGCCTGGTGCGTCCACCTGCCCCACGCGCTCAAGCTGGTTATTTCGCCGGACATCGTCGAAGCCATTCGCCAACGCCGCACGCCCACCTTCACCCGCGACGACGAACGGCTGGCCTGCGACATTACCATGGAACCCAACACCACCCACTCGCTGGCCGAAAGAAACTTCAAACGAGGCATGGCGATGTTCGGCGAACAAATGTTAGTTGAACTCGTCAGCGCCATCGGCTTCTACTCGATGGTCGCCATGACGCTCAACGCCTTCGACGTGGCGGTTCCCGGAGATGAGAAGCCGTTGGATTGACAAGGCTCAAGCGGGCTCTTCGGCAGTGGCGCTTCGATCGAGCGGCCGGCGGTCGCGCTCGAGCCGATCCATCAACCATGAAAGCAAGAGTTGGAGGTAGCCGGGTTTGTCCGACCTCGGTTCAGTCATACCGGCAACGCAACGCGCGATATGTTCCTCGGCGAAGCGCTCACGCGCGCTCTTGGTGAGATTGGCGGCCTCGGGATTTCCATCCATTCGAGCATAGGCCTCTTTCAAGAACAGATATCCGACGAAACCCGCTTCGACCGAAAGGTGGTCGATCGACTCTTCCCGTTGGGGATTAAACGAAAACGCCTGATAGAAAGCCTGGAGCTCCGCCATCAGGCGGCCCGGATCTTCAAAGCCGCAGTAACTCACTTCGCGCGGCGATAGAGTCCCGCCGGGACCGAAGAGCCGGTGATAAATTTCTTCACCGACCGGACCGGCTTGCGCCGCACAGGCTAAAAGTTTCTCATCGGTGATTTCACAGCAAAGCGCCGCAATCTTGTCTTTCCACTCCGGCGTCGGCCGTTCCAGAAGCAGCGACGCCAACCGCCACGCCGCGGCGCTTGCCAGCTCCTCCGTTTTGATTGCGTAGGGGATGGTCATTTTGAGCTCTCCAGCGCCAGCGGAATCCAGGCGGTGCGCATTTTCTTCGATCCCACCTCTTGGTGCGACCCTTCCCAGACCGCGAACGCGACTTGCGTTCGTCCTCCCGGCCGAGCCCCGTTCGGCAGCGGCCGAATGAGCACGACGTTCCAGCCCTCTTGTCCGTGTTTTCCATTGCCGGCTGAGATGCTCTTATCGGCGGGACGGAGGGTGCCCGGACCTTCCGCCACGAGGTCTTGAACCGGAACCGTGCGCGGTCCCGCCATCGGGTTCCCCAAAGCGCGGGCCGGCGCATAGCGCCTTGCCATTTCTTGCTGTACGGCGGATCCAAGCTTGAGCGGTGCGGCCTCGAACGGGTAATGGTCGACCTTGGCCCGTGGATAGATTGCGTGGATGTCGTCTTGACGACCGTCGGCGACGGCCTGAAACATCGCTGACCAGTAGGTGATCTCGACCGGCTTGCCGTTCTCGCCCATTTGCGGGGCGGGGACATCCGGGGTGGTCAGGGCGGGCAGCTGAACCGCAACGGCATCCCCGAACCGCCCCGGTCCCGGCATGTCGTCCAGCGTTGCATCGTTCCAACTCAGACGAAAGACGATTTGTTTTCCGTCGCTGGCCGATTGAACCTTGACGAAGGCGGTCGACGCCTGCATCTCTCTGGGCTCGACCATGTCTTGCAGCAGCAGCTTGGCGTGATGCACGGGGATCCGCTCCCAAGCGGCGTCGTCCACCGTGGACGGCAGCTTGGTTGCGAATACCGCCTTGACCTCGGACTCGGAAATCGGCGGTCCTTTTTTCCCGCAGCCGGAAATAACCGCAGAGATCAGCACAAATACAAAAAGAACCAATTTTAGGCCACAGGGAACCCTCAGCTTACGAAAACAATTTTCCTCGCCCGCCGGCGCCAAAGGGCCGGCGTGAGGGTCATATCGGCGGTGATCCACGCTCAGCTCTGATTCTCGCCTGCGAAAGGAGCGGGAGGCAGCTAGTGAAGACCCTCGGGATGAGAGCAAGGATAATGTTCGGATTGCGTCTATCTTTTGCGCGATCACAGGGATTCTCCTCAAGAAACATTGGTGCACGCCACGCCGCGCGCGGCGTCAAACGCCGGGCGAATTGTCGTGGGTTCCCGCAGCGGCACGCGCACGATCTCCTTGCCGTTTTCGTCAAAACCGATCACCTCCTCGTCGATCCGCTTCCACTTGGGGACGATTTTCTCCGTCGACCCGAAAAGCGTGAGAAGACCCGCAAGATCTTTGTCGCGGTGCGCGTTACGGTAGGTTTCCAGCGCCCCGTCAACGTTCGGCCCGAACATTTGCACGAGAAAATCCCGCGGCACGTTCAGCGGCGGGATGTAATAGACGTTGGGTTCGAGGCCGAACTGCGGGAAGAGCGGCAGCGCGACCTTTTTCACGTGCACCAGAAAATCGATCGGATTGTCCGGCCGCGCCTGCTCAGGCTTGGAGACCCAGCCGGCGAAGCGGATTTTGCCGATGCAGTTGGCGAAGCATTGCGGCTGGAGGCCCAGTTCGATCTTGGGAAAACAGCCGATGCACTTCTCCGATGTTCCCGTCATCGTGTTGTAAAAAGTTTTTTTGTACGGGCAGGCTTTGACGCATTCCTGATAACCGCGGCAGCGTCCCTGATCGATCAGCACGATGCCGTCCTCCTGGCGCTTATAGATCGAGCCGCGCGGGCAGGACGCCAGGCAAGCGGGATAGGTACAATGGTTGCAGATGCGCGCGAGATAAAAAAACCAGGCGTTGTGCACGCCGGTAAAGTACGCGCCTTTCTCCACGCCGTTGGCGCAATCGTCTTCCCCGACGTTCGGGTTGGCATAGTCCATCTCCTCGGGCCGCCAGCCAAAAACCCGCTCGCCGGCTTGCGCCGCTTCGAAAATCGTACGTCCCGCGTAGCGCTCGCCTTCCCAATTCTGCCCGCCGAGTTTTTCCAGGAGATTCACGTCCCAGGCGAGCGGATAGAATCCGTAAGGTTTGGTCTCGACGTTGTTCCACAGCATGTACTCCTGCCCTTTGCCGCTTGTCCACGTAGTTTTGCACGCGAGCGTACAAGTCTGACAAGCGATGCACTTGTTGGTGTCAAAGACCGCGGCGAACTGTCGTTTGGGCCGGCTCTCAGGATACCAGTAGGACATCTCACGGCCGAGCTGCCAGTTGTATACGCGTGCCATTATTTTTCTCCACCTTTCTTGTTTTTGGCGGCGACGAACTTACCCTTGAGATAATTCTTCATGGCGGCGCGCTCGTATTTCGGTCTGAGCCCGAGCGCCGCCGGCCGCCAGATGCCTTTGCCGTTCATACCGCCCGGCTCGGCTTTGGTGATTTTTACGATCGCTTCGCGCGGCGCGCCCGTGGGGCAATGAACATCGGGGAGGAAACCCTTGTGGACCGATTGACCGAACAGGTCCTTGCGCACCAGCGAATCGGTCATCCAGGTGGGCTTGAGCCACCCGCGCGTGGCGGCCTGGTGCGAGCCGGATCGGAACATCGCCTGATAGGGGCTGCGCGGATTTTTCGCCAGACCGTCTTCGCGCGTCTCTTGTCCCTCCACGGATCCCGGCGTGGCGCCGTACATATTGAACCACATGCGGGTCACCCCGCGCGGCGTGCCCGGGTAATAGCGGGCGCGGCACAGCAGGCGCGCGAACTTGTAATCCTTTTCATTTTTCTGCCAGCCCCGGAACGGTCGGTCCGAAGGATCGGAATCGATCCAGACATAATCGCCATCGTCAATCCCGAGAGATTTGGCGTCCTCCGGATGAATATCGACGTAGCCTTCGGCGGCGAACGGCTGGCGCTTGTCATGACGATAAATATCGCCGAACGGCCCGAAGAGCATCGCCACCATGTCCGTGTCGACCGGCATCGTGTGCGCGCCATGGCGGTATTTCGGCGTGTGAAAAACAAATTTGTAACCGTCCTTCGCCAGCGGGTGCGAGGTCTTTCTCGCTTCGTTCCAGCTCATGACGACATTGCGCCCCTGGCGAACATCGTTGGAAAGGTCGTCTTTTTTGACGCCGTAGCTTTCGGGCCCCCTGGCTTTGATGAACGGATGGCTTGGAGCGATGATCACGTTGGGTTCGTAAAAAGTCGAATCGATGGGCTCGCGATGAACCGGCAAGTTTTCTCCCGCATCGATGAACTCGTCCTCTTCCCGATAAAATTCCAAACGTCCGGTCTTGGTATACCAGGGTCGGGAGTCATAGACCTGCTCGTAGCCGACGGCCTTGGGATTGGTCCGGTTCATCATGAGGGCGGGAATTCCCTTCTTCGCCTTTTCCTCCAAGTCGGCGATGTTGTATCCCTTGGTGAGTGAAGAGTGGTCGAGAATGCGCTGCAGGTAAACCTCCACGTTTCCCGCGTCGACGAACTTCCACATATCGGCGAAGCGCTGATCGCCGGTCCGTTGCGCCAGCTTTTTTCCGACCAGCGCCAGGTATTCGATGTCGCCGCGGGTATCGAACGGCCGCGGCTGAGGCGTGCGGGGAAAGATCGTCAGAAACGGGTTGGTCACCGACGCGCTCATGTCGGGATATTTGAGCTCGGACCAACTATCAACCGCAAAAACCACGTCCGCCCACTCACAGGAAGTCGACCACCACCATTCCTGGACCGCGATCATTTCGATTTTCGGCAACATGTTGACGACCGTGTTGTAATGCCACTTGACGTTTCCCAATATCGAGTTGGCGTTGGCGAACCAGAGCGATTTGGTCGGCGCCGGCATGTGCGTTTTGCCGGTGATCATCGTTTTGCCCATCTTGAGCGGGTGGTCTTCGTGATTGTAATAATGCGCCGACTCGGCCTTCCAGAACTGCTTCGGCCGCGCCGGCTTGGCGCCGTCGAGCTCGAGATCGAACGGGTTCTCATTGATGTATTGCGGCACGCCGTTGAACATCGCCACCCGGTAATTTCCCGCGTAGGAGCCGATGTTGCCGGCGAGCTTGCCGATGTTGCCGGTGAGCGCGGCCAGGAGAAACTGGGTTCGGTCCTTATTGTCGTTGTTGAAGAACTGATTCGGCCCCATGCCGATGGCGAACAAAGTCGTTCCCGGCGTTTTTGCAATTTCCGCTGCCAGGCTTTCCACCGCTTCCGCTGGCGCCCAGGTAATCTCCTCTGTGGTCTTCGGATCGAAGTGCTTCACGTATTCGAGGATCACATCGAAAATCGGCCGGCAGAAGATTTTCTTGCCGTCTTTGAGCGTCACTTCAACCGAACCTTCCAGGAGCGGGTCGGCCACCGTCGAGTATTTGCCCACGTGATCGCGGGCGAGCGCTTCAGGCTTGGAGGTCTGGCGATTCCACCAGACGTAGTCTCCCCAGGCTTTTCTCAATTCCTCGGGAAGCAGCATGTCGGTCTGAGCGCCCGGCGGCGGTACTTTGTCCCCTTTCACCACGGTCTTCGTCTGGTTTTTCAGGATATGGAGCTGGCCGCCGAAGACCTCCTCGGCGCGGAGCAATTTCAAATTATCGGCCCGTACCAGCAGCGGCAGATCGGTGAAGCGCCGCACGTAGTCGCCATCGTAAAGCTTTTTCTCCATGATGACGTTGCATAGGCCGAGCGCCAGCGCCGGGGTCGTGCCGGGACGAACGACGATGACCTCGTCGCCTTTCGGGCTCGTCGACGAGTATTCGCATGCGATCACCACGACCTTGGTGCCTTTCAGGCGCGCTTCGGTCAGCCAATGGGTGTCGGGCATTTTCGTCGTCACCCAATTCATGCCCCAGACAATCACCATACGCGCCAACTCCACGGCGTGAAGATCGAACTCGACGGTCTGCTGCCCGGTCACCATGGGATGACCGGGGGGCAGATCGGTATGCCAGGAGTAGTTATCGAAGCCGCGTCCGCCGATCGCCTCTTCGGGTTTAACGCCGCGCAGCTTGTGGTCGAGGAGAGCCATGGAATTCGCCAGCCGGTACAGGCCAAAAACTCGGGTCATCCCCAAGAGCGGCATGCCGCCGCGGAATTTGAGCACCTGGGTGCCCGCTCCCTTGGTGGCCTGAACGACCTGCTCGTCGTAACCCTGGTGCAGCAGGAGCTTTTGGCCTTTCTCGCCGCTGTACGTCGTGGCGACGTTGATGAGCGCCGCCGCGACGATATCCGCCGCCTGCTCATGGGTGACCCGCAGCCAGTCATCCCGCGCTCGATCGAAATATTCCTTCGGCGGGCGTCCGTCTTTGTCCCGCGGGAACCCTTTGTCCACCCAGGCCTTGAAACCCTTGCGCACCATCGGATAGCGCACGCGCCGGTCTCCGTAAAATCGCCGCGTGAGCGCCAGTCCCTTCTGACACACCCGCGGGTCCCAGCGATGACTGACCTTCGTGCCGTAGAGATCGCTGGCTTCCCCATATTTCATGGTCGGACCGATGCGCGTGATCACGCCGTCGCGCACATAAGCGTTCAAGATGCAGTTATGGGTATCGTTGGGGGCGCACAGAAAGGTAAAGCTCGAGTCTGATTTCCAAAGATCGCGATAGGTTTTTTCCCAGTCGCGGTTTGGATAGGCCGCCAGTGGATTTTCAATCGCCTGAAGCCCCCAGGCGTCGCGCACCGAGAGCGCAAACGCGGAAAAGCCAGCGGCGCCGACCCATTCTAAGAATTCACGGCGGTTGATATTTTTCATTTTCTTGTCCCCCAGGTCCGTAGGAATGCAACGATGGATGAAATTTCCGAGTCCGTCAGGGCTCCTTGCACCGTTGAGCTCGTACCGAAACCGCCCATGGAGGTTCCGGCGCGGCCGCTTTGAATCGTCTTCAAAAGATAGGTATCCGTGGCGAGATCGAGAAAGACGCGATTGTTGAGCGCCGGCCCTTCCTTGCCCTCGCCGCGCTCGCCATGGCATCGGGCGCAGGCCGAGGCAAACAAACGCTGCCCTTCGGCCGCATTGCCTTCAATCCAGCGGCGCGGTTTAGCATCCCCTTCAAAGGCGATCCCGCCGAGATCGCGAATGTAAGCGACGAGCCGAACGATCTCTGCATCGCGCAGCCCGCCTTCCAACTCTCCCCAAGCCGGCATGCGTCGCCCCGGCCGCCCCCGCTTGATCTGCTCGCGCAAGAAATCGTCGGAAACCAGACGCAGAAAATCCCGGTTTCCGATAGCGGGAAACGGGGCTAAACCGGGGTAGCGCATGCCTTCGCCTCCGGCGCCGTGACAGGCCGCGCAGAAAGTTCCATAGAGCGTCGCCCCGTCCGTAGCGAACTCGCGCAAACCGAAGCGCTCGGCGCGAATGCGGTCTTTAGGCCAAAGCGCTTCGTAAAAGTTCCGCCGCCGCAAAGACATCATATACAAGGTCAGCCGATCGATCTGTTGGTCGCCCAATCCGAGCTCGGGCATTGCCGAACCGCGCACCACCGAAGCGGGAGCGCGGAAATGATCCTTGAGCCAGTTGGCGAGCGTGCGTGCTCCTTTGACTGAGCTGAAATCGAGCTGTCCGGGATCCTTGTTACCCTCGGCGGTCAAATCCGGCCCGTCATCCCCGCCTACGCCGCGAACTTTATGGCAGCCGCGACAGCCGAGAGTATGAAACAGCGCTTTGGCTTCCACTAAACCCGGGGCGCCGACACGAGAGCGAAGATATTCATCCAGCTCGGCTCGTTCCGCCGCTGAAAGCTCGCCAAAGGCCGAAGTCCATGGTCCGAAAGCTGCCTTTTTCTTTTCGCCGAGGTGAACATCGTACCAATCAGCCTTAAATCCGGTCGCGCCTACCCGCGAGAGATCCGGTCCCTCCCCACCTCCGGCACCGCCAGGACGCAGCGTTCCGCCCCTTCCGTCCAGCTTGTGGCACGCGAGGCAATCGGCTTGTTCGAAAACTCGTTTGCCGTTTTCGAGACGAGCGAGGTTGGGAACGCTCAGGTGGGTGTGGCATCCGCCACACCCGGCATAGAGATATTTTTTTTCCAGCATCGGCTCCGGCCAATACGGCACCGCGCCATGCGCCGCCGCCGTTTCGGTCGCCCTTCCCTGGCCGCTGTGACAAACGGTGCAGCCGTAAGCGGCCGGATCGTGGACCACATCCGGATGGCGCCCGAAGAGTCGATCGCCTTCGATGCCGTTTTCACCCGGCGCCATCCCGACGTGACAACTCACGCACCGGTCCGTCGCTTCCAGCTCACGGCTGACAATCTGCCGCAGTTGAATCGTGAAGGCGTCGGCCTGGGACGCCGGCAGCTCCGCTTGTATGCGCCGCTGGATCACGCGCCAGTCGCGGAAGAAATTCTCGCTGACGGCGGCCCAAACCAGCACCGCCAGCGCCGCCAGGCTTGACCACAGGAGCAGATGTTTGTTCGCCTTCATCTTCCAGCGTTGACCTGAATCTGCAATTTGAGATTCGTCATCTGAGATCCCGCAGAGCTAGTGTCCCGGCCACTGGGAGTGAGACCAATAAAACTCCCAGTTCGGTCCGCGGAAATAGGTTCCGATCACTGTCAGCACCACAAAGCCGCACATAAAGCAGGTGAACAAAGCCAATGCGCCGGCGCGTGTCGAGTTGTACTTTTTCAGGCAGCGAAGCGAATAGCAGGCGTAGATCAAGGTCAATAGCGTGCCGGGGTTAATGAACGTGATTATGAGCTGCGGCGCGCCGAGCCACCATTGGCGAATCCAACCGAATCGAATCACCAAGGCTTCGATAACCACCACCACCGTCAGCCCGAAGATGGCCGCGCCGGCCACCAAGCGCCCGCCTCCGGCACCGCCGAACCAGGTTCCGGTCCCGTCTGTTTCACGATCCAGATAAGGGATCAATCCGAGGCCGATGAGCACGATCATCGGAATGCCGACGCCGCCCATGAAAGCTGAATGCGAGACTAATTCCTGCAGCCCGAGAAAATACCAGGGCGCTTTGGCGGGATTTTCGGGTATTGCCGGATTGGCCACTTCTTTCAGCGGCGCGTCGAGAAAAATCGCCAGAATCACCGAGAGCGCGACCGTCAACATGAAGACGGCGGCTTCGCCATATAGCAGGTGCGGCATGGAAGGCAGGGTGTGCTCCGGCCCGTCTCCGACCGCGGCTGTTCGTCCCTTGACGATGGCTGCCAAGCTGTAGGTCTTCTGCGGCGCTTCCGTAAAGACCGGATAGAGCTCCGCCGGCCCGGCCCCGAGCCGCCGGTCCGCGTCGGCAGGTTTTGCCAGGCCGCCATCCTTGCGGATGCGCCAGAAGTGCACGGCCATGAGCGTGACCAAAAGCAGGGGCAGAATCATCACATGAAAGAGATAAAAACGTATGAGCGCCTCTTCACCGACCTCTTCGGAGCCGAGAAGGATTAGTTTTTGCAGCCCGCCGATGTCGAACCACGACGTGATCCCGAGTGCGTCCGTGACTTCGCGCGGCGACTGCGCGATGTTCGCGCCGATGGTAATCGCCCAGTAGGCCAACTGGTCCCAGGGAAGCAGGTAGCCGGTAAAGGAAAGACCGAGCGTCAGCACTAAAAGCCCCATGCCGATCAGCCAGTTGAACTCGCGCGGCGCTCGATAAGACGCGGTGTAAAACACCCGCGCCATGTGCAGCAGAACCACCACCACCATCATGTTTCCCGACCAGCGGTGGATGTTGCGAATGAATCGTCCGGTCGGCACGACAAAGTGAATGTCTTTAATCGAAAAATAAGCGACGTCCGGGTAAGGCTTGTAGTAGAACATGAGCAGCACGCCGGTGATCACGAGAACCAAAAAGCAAGAAAGCGCCGCAATCCCGAGCCCCCAGGTCGTTGACCAGCGGAGACTCCAGCGGTGCGTGCGCACCGGATGGAGATGGAGAAAGACGTTGCCAAACACAAAAGTCGAGCGGGTCCGGTCCGACGCGGGCTTCCCGCTCCGAAACATCGTCTCGGTCAAACGGCGCGGCGCCAGTTTTAGATTTTCAGTGAATCGGCCTAGTGCCGACCCGCTCGGGGCCTCCGCCCTTGAGGTTAGCGGATTCATACCGTCACCGTTGTTCCAGCGGCGACGTTGTTCCCTTCGTCGATCATGAAATGGTCGCCGCTCAAATGTTTCACCTCGAGCCACGGCAGTCCCTTCGGCGCGGGTCCTTTGATCACCGAGCCATCCTTTGCGAATTTCGAGCCGTGACACGGGCAGTCGAAACCCGTTTCGGTCGGCTTGACGATGCAGCCCAGATGCGTGCAGACCCGGGAAATCGCGTGCACCGCGTTGCCCTCTTTTATAATCGCTACCGACCGGCCGGCGGGGAGGTAGGGTTGGCCCGCGAGCAAGGATGGCGGGAGCGTGACTTTGAATTTCTTCGACGGAGAAGGAAGGACCGCAGCTTTCGGCAGCCGCATCGCGCCGAGAAAGCCGAAGAGCAGCGCGGCTGACGCAGACCACCACGCCGCGAGACCGAGGAAATCCCTGCGTGGCATCGCCTCGGGATCCAATCTGGACCGGAACGTCGATGGGGTCTTGGCTTCGGTTGTCATGCAGCCCTCCACTCGGTTTGAAAGCTCACCCGCTCCATGGCGATGGCATCGGCGGGACAACGCTCCACGCAAAGCGCGCAGCGAATACAGCGGTCTTCGTCTTTCAGAATCGCCGAGTTATTTTCCAGATCGGCGTCAGCGCCGAGTTGAGATTCAAAAAGCTCGCTAACCTCCGCGGCCGGGTTCAGTGCGGAGAGAGGGATGATCTTCAAGCACAGCGTCGGACAAACATCGGCGCACCCGCCGCAGAGAATACAGCGATTGCCGTCGAAGACCGGGGTCACGCCGCAATCGAGACAGCGCGACGCCTCGCGCATCGCTTCGTCCTCGGCAAGGCGTTTTTCTACCGTCAAAGTCGGGTCCGCCAAGCGCTCCGCAGGCGATGCCATCGGCAATTCTACGCGGCGGATCCGCTCGTAACCGAGCTCGCGCCGATAACGGTCGAGCCGCACGAAACTCATCAACGTCTCGGGTTGAAGGGCGCGGCCGGTCACGTATTGGTACACCGAGCGAGCCGCTTTCTTTCCCGAGGCCACCGCATCGATCAAGAGCCTGGTCCCGTGCGCCAGATCGCCAACCACGAAAACGCCTTCGGCCGTAGTCATGAGCGTTGTCGGATCCACTTTTGGCCAGCCCGGCCGGAATTGCTCAATATCGGCGCCGCCCTCGTCCAAAAACGAAAGGTCCGGCGCTTGGCCGGCGGCGATCAGAATCGAGTCGCAGTCAAGCACCTGTCTGTTTTCCTCTTCGAATGACGGCGCAAACCGGCGTTGATCATCGTAAACCCGGACGCAGCGTTTGATTTCCAGGCCGATGACGGTCCCTTGGGGGTCACGCCGAATCGCCACCGGCCCCCAGCCGGAGAGCCGCTCGATGCCTTCCTCTTCCCCTTCGCGAATTTCCACGGTGTCCGCCGGCATCTCCTCCAAAGTTTCAAGAGAGACCAGACGGACGCGCCGCGTGCCGGTGAGGCGGGCGGCCATACGCGCGGTGTCGTATGCCGCTTGACGGACAACCGTTCGCGCGACGTCATACGCGACATTGCCACCGCCGATCACGACCACATCGGCCCCAAGCGGCAGGTTCTCCGCCAGCGCAGCGGCGCGCAGGAAGTCGACGCCGCCGTAAACGCCCGGCCCCGGCTCACCCGGAAGACCCAAGGCTCGTGGACGCTTTGCACCCACGGCCATGACTACCGCGGCGAATTCATCGCGTAACGACTGGAATGAAAGGTCACGGCCAATTTTGGTCTTGCAGCGGATTTCGACGCCGAGGGCTTCAATGACCGCGACTTCACGCCGGATCAGCTCGCGTGGGAGACGGTATTCCGGAACCCCCACCGCCAGCATTCCGGCGGCCAACGGTTCCATCTCGAACACGACGGGTGTGAGTCCCAGCAGGGCGAGGTCGTGGGCCGCGCTCAGCCCCGCCGGACCCGACCCGATGATCGCGACCCGCTGCCCCTCGGCGGGGACTAAAGCTCCTTGCGTAGCGGCACGTAGCAAGAACGCCATTTCCTCGGCGTCCGCCGCAACTTTCGGGACATAGCTCCTGAGGCTTTGCAAAATTTCTTCCGGAGCCCGCGCTTCGGCTCCGATGGATTCGCAAACAAAGCGCTTCAAGGCGCGAATCGAGATGGGCCGGTCGGTCGCCACGAATGAGCCATCGGCATCGGTCCGAGGAATTTTCCCGCGCCGACACCCGGTCTCACAGGGCGCGCCGCAGATTCGGCCGCAGATCGATGCGAAGGGATTCGGGCCTCTGGCGATAAGGTAGGCCTTGTCAAATTCCCCGTCGGCGATCGCGCGCACATAGCCCCGCGCATCCGTGTGCACTGGACAAGCGACTTGGCAGGCGATCAGATCCTTATGGTGATCGCCTCTAGGAAGCTCGGCCCGAATCGGCGTTCGCATCATTGCACCATCGGTTTTCGTCGTCGCCGGCGTCGGCGTCGGCTGAATCACTGAAAAACCCGCCCTGTCATCTGCCCGAACTGCTCGCCAAGTCGGCCAGCGTTGTTTGTTCCATCAGTTCGCCGATGACCCGTTGTCTCACTTTCTTCCACTTAAAATGGAGCGCGCAGGGATTTGCTTCCGCGCACCGCTCGCTCCAAAAAATGCACCGCTCGAAAAGATCAGACCCTTCTATTGCGAGAAAAACTTCTTTCAGCTTGAGGTCCTTGGGTCTTCGCGCCAGGGCATAGCCACGAACGGCCCCTCGGGAGGAAACCAGGATTCCGCCCCGGGTGAGTTTTTGAAAGATTTTCGCGAGGAAACTGACCGGTATACCGCGCGACTTCGCGACGTCGCGAAGTAGCATCACCGTCCCAAAAGGCTTGGTGGCCAGCGCGATGAGTCCCTCGATCGCGTATTCGCTCTCTCGTCCGAGTCTCATGTGCAAGAGTCAAAAGACAAATTTGATCTTTTGACACCAACCCGACGCAAACCGCATACCATTGCATGCAATTAGCGGGAGACGAATTTTCAACGTAAAACCGATGGGGGGCTTCCGGAAATCAAGAAAACGGGCGAGTGATTTTCTCAAAAAGAAAAAACTTGGAGTTAACGCTCATTCATGTGGATCGAATAGACCAAGCCCGGCGGGTTCCCGCTTCTAACACAATTGGCGCGGTGGACCGAGAAGAGCTGATTAAACCGGCATGACTCGCCTTGCCGAGCCCCACATCGTCGAGGCCACCCGCGAGCGCCGCACACCGAGTTTCACCCGCGACGACGAACGCGTGGTCTACGACATCACGATGGAGCTCAACACAATCCGATAATTGTCCAAAGCTGATGTCAGCCGCGGCATGGCCTTGTTCGGGGAGCAAAAGATGGTCGAACTCGTCAGCGCGATAGGCTTCCATTCAATGGTCGCAATGACGCTAAAGGCCTTCGACGTGCCGGTCCCGGGCGAAAGAAAACCGTTCAAATGAACAAATGGTCAAGATCGGCATCGACTTCGAACTGAACGTTTCCGCAGTGACAGGAACCTTTGTATGTTTGTTTCATGACATGCAGCACCTTTGCGTCTTCATCTCAACGCCATGACAGCCAGTTTCTGATGCTCACAACCCAAACAACACCTTCGGATTATCATAGGTAATCTTCTCATACTGCCGCGGCGTGATGCCGCCCTGATTTTTCAAGTTACGCAGCGCTTCGATCTCTGTGGACTGGTCGTTGTGACCATAGTCGGTGCCGATAACGAGATTTTCTTCGCCGGAGTATTTGAGCACGTAGTCGACATCGTCGTCGGTTTGGCACGAGACGAACTGGCGATATTCTTTGAGCGGGTTATCCGGCAGGGCGCGGTTGATCGCGCCCCAGCGGCGCTGGAAATCTTTGACGACGTAGGGAATCCACTGGGCGGCGGCTTCGGCCCAGTGAAAGCGCAGCTTGGGAAAGAGCGTCGGCACCTCGCTCATGACGACCGAATGAAACGCGCCGATCACCGGGACGCGAAACTTCCAAAAGCTGCCGCCGCCGTTGTATTGCGAGACGAGATCGATGACGTACGGGTTGGCGTTGCCGACGTGGACGCCGACGGCGAGGTTGAGCCGGCTCATCTTTTCGTACAAGGGATAGAAATACGGGTCGGTGATCATGCGCTGGCCTTCGATGCCGCGCATGAAGACGCCGCAGGCGCCGTGCTCGCCGCAGAACTTTAGCTCTTCCAGCGCCGCGCTCATGTCGAGCAGCGGCAGGACACAAATCCAGCGCAGCCGACCTTGTCCTTGAGCGTGAATGTCGGCGAGCCAGCGGTTGTAGCCTTTTGAAATCGGGATTTCCCACTCGGGTTTGTCGGCGATCTGCTCGATGAACATGGTCGGGTAGAGCACCTGAACATCGATGCCGAGCTCGTCCATGTGCTTGATCCGCGCCGCCACGTTTTCCATCTCGCGGGTTTCTTGCGAAGTGTTCATGTCGCGTCCTGTGCGCCTTGCCACGTCGGCCACATCCCGGGCGGTGAGAACGACGCGCACCAGGCCGCGGATTTTCCCGTCGATGTACCAGTATTCGCCGCCGCCTTCGCCGCGCGGTTTGACGATCAGCGGGCGATATTTTTGATCGGCCTTGTCGATGTAATCCCAGGTGCGCTCGGATTCGACGACGTGAGCATCAGCATCGATAGTCGGCATGGCGAATACCTCCTCAGGGCGGAGTCAACGTATTGACGTCGTATTATTATAGCGGAGAGGTTCCGTGGCTTGCGTAAATTTTTCAGCGTCTCGTCTGATCGTATCGGACCAGAAAAAAACTTACCGCGAAGGCGCGGAGTACGCCGAGGAAAACGTTTTTGGTCGATATATACTTCGAACTCTGCGAACTCTGGGCCTCTGCGGTGAAATAATGCTGCTTCTAATGGTTGCAGCGCCGCGCTAGGTTGTATGTAATTATCCAATATCCAAGGACCGAATATCAAAGGCCGGTGGTGGGTTCAACCGGAATTATTTGTCGTCCCTCCGACCCGTGGTCGCTGTGGCCAGTACATCCAAGCCTCAGCCCATGCTATAAAAACGGTAAGTATGGATAATGCGCAACTAGCCGACTTGTGCGCCTGGGTGACCAAGGTAGGCTTGAACGGGCAAAGCGAATCGGCAACGTTGACCGGCTTTTGCAAATGTGCCGTAACGTTCGGCCCACCGCACCCTCGCGCGATCGTGTCGCCGACACCTTGCACCCGACGTACGAAGGCCGAGCATTTCGCTGGAACCGCAACAAGGAAGCACTATGCTTACCAAATATGGCCGCAGCGAAGACGACCTCGGACGCTGGCGGCGCAGGCTATTTTTTCGCCTTGAAGAAACCGGCGAGCCATTACTCAGAAGGCGTCTCACGGGAGTTGCCGCGAGCGAGTTAGCGGTCTTCACCGTCTTGCCCGGCTCGCCGCCGATCCGCCTCTATTTCGCGGAACTGAAAAGCCCGGAAACGGGCGCTCGACCGTTCCCCCGTCAAGATCCGCGGTCGATTACGTTTTCATTTGCGAGAACACTTTCTTGGCATTTCCTTCAGTGATCTTCAGGCGGTCTTCCTCGCTCAGCCAGTCAATCGATTGGAAAATCGGCACCAGGTCTTCGAAGTTGCGGCCGGTCTTGGGGTCGATGGCGTTGACCGCGCCGAACATCTCGGTGGCGAACAAAATGTTGTCGGCGCCGACGCGTTTGATCAGCAGCTCCATCGACTCCTTGTCGTAAATCGCCATGTCCCAGTAGACCCGCCGCGCTGCCTCCTCGAACGGCTCGAGCCCTTCCTTCACGTGCATGCCGCGTTGGCGATTCCACTGATAGGGAATGGCGCCGCCGCCGTGCGGAATTATGATTTTCAATTTGGGAAAATCCTTGAACACGCGCGACTTGAGCAATTCGACCGCGGCCGAGTTATGGTGCGCGATGTAGTAAGCATTGGTGAGATGCATCGCCGGATTGAGCGAGGCGCTCGCGTGCACGGTGCACGGCACATCGAGCTCGACCATCTTTTCCCAGAGCGGATACCACCACTCGCTGCCCATCGACGGCGTCAAAGGCTCTTTCCCGCCGGCGACGTCGGGATTGACGTTGCAGCCGATGAAGCCGAGATCTTTGATGCAGCGGTCGAGCTCGTCGACCCATTCCTTGGGCCCGACGCCCGGCGACTGCGGCAGCTGGCAAACCGGTGAAATTTTGTCGGGAAGGAGCTTGGCGACGCGCGCGATCAGATCATTGCACGCCTCGCTCCAATACCGGCTCACCAGCGGCGAGCCGAAGTGATGCCCCATCGCCCCCGCCTGCGGTGAGAACAGCAAACGGTCGATGCCCGATTCTTCCATGCGTTTGAGCTGGCCCTGCATGGAGCGCGCCAGCTCTTCATCGCTAATATTGAGCCTGGCCTTCACCGGCTTGGCGAGGTTGGTGATTTGCTGGCCGCGATAGGCCTGCAGCTGCGCCGGCGCGGTGGTGAAATGAGTATGTGCGTCGATGATCATAGGAAACCTCCGAAAAGTTAAAGGTTCAAATTGTTCAAGCCGTTCAACCGCTGCGCTCCGTTCAAAACGTTGGGGAGATCAAATTCAAGAACCCCTGAATCCTAGTGACACTGCAATGACCCGAAGGCCAACCCGCGCTGATTGTCAGCTCCAAATCGCTTTGCTATAGCAATCTTCTATAAAGTGTTCCACGCTGCTTTCGATTTCCGACGATTTGAACGGCTTGAACATTTTGAACGATTTGAACGACCTGAAGGAGTTCATCAATGCCAGACATACCCCGCCTCAACGGCGTAATCAAAGCCCTGGAACAAGGGCAAACCGCTTTCGTCGCCTTCACTCCCGTGGATATCGAAAACGCCGTGGCGATGGCAAGCTCGAAGCTCGACGGAGTGGCGTTTGAAATGGAGCATGCGCCGCTGGATTTTCCGGGATTGCGCCAGGCGCTGCAGTTTATGCTTGATCGCCGGCAAATCGTCGAGCGCGCTACCCTCGCGCCCGCGGTCACGCCGATGGTTCGCATCCCGCCCAACGGCATTGAGATGAATAGTTGGATCGCCAAGCAGGTTCTCGATATCGGCGTGTTCGGAATTATATTTCCGCACGTCAGTTCAGTGGAAGAAGCCTGGAACGCCGTCGGGGCTTGCCGCTATCCGCGCCTATCGACCGCGCCGCTTTATAATCCGCCGGGCATCCGGGGCGACGCGCCCACGCGCGCGGCGCGCTATTGGGGACTGACGCAACAGGAATATTACAAACGCGCCGATGTTTGGCCCCTCGCCCCAAACGGAGAAGTTCTCGTCGTCATCCAATGCGAGGAAACCCGCGCCATCGACAACCTGCCAAAGATTCTCAAAGAAGTTCCCGGCATCGGCGTGGTCTTGATCGGCGAAGGCGATTTGAGCCAGGAGCTCGGCCATCCGCGCGACTACGAACACCCGGTGGTCGCCAAAGAGATCGAGCGCATTCTCGCGATCTGCAAAGAGCACGACGTGCCCTGCGGCCATCCTCATCCGGACGCCAAGAACATCGAACGCCTGGTCGCCGCCGGATATCGATTTCTAATGCCTTCCGCGCCCCGGTCCTTCGGGGTTTTGGATCAAGGTCGCAAGCTCGCCGGCAGGAATTAAGATAAGGAGTAATCTAGCGCGCCCGATGTCTAAGTTCACCGAATTCTGCGCCGGGTATTTCAATAAATATTTTGAGCTTCACCCAACGGACGCGATCTACTACGGCGTCGACGGCTTTGATCATTTGCTGAACGATTACTCGGACGCGACATTCCAGGCCGAAAAAGCGTTTGTCGAAGAATCGTTACACGCAGTCAAGCAAATTCCAACGGCCAATCTTAGCCAAGACGAGGCGATCGATTACACGCTGCTCGAGGGCAAGCTCGCAATCCAGAATTACGAGCATGCCAAAGAAGACTACCGGCTCAAGTGGCCGGATACGTATTCGCCCATCGACGCAATTTATATTCTCACCGTCCGCGCCACGAACGACCTGCCCGGCAATCTTTTGAGCCGGCTCAATCGGACGCCAGCGTTCATTCGCCAAGGTATCGAAAATCTGAGCCGCAAAGATGCCAATCCACCGAGACTCTGGACAGAAATCGCGATCGAAGGCGCCAAAGGCGCGGTTAGTTTTCTAGAGAGCCTGCCAAGCCATCCGAAAGTGCAGAGCGCGGCCATCGATCCGAACGCTCTGCAAACCGCGATCGACAAAGCGAAGAGCGCGATCGGTGACTTGGCCATGTTTCTCAAACGCCACTTGCTGCCGCGCAGCAACGGTGTTTACGCCGTCGGCTTGGAACACTACAATCTTCTGCTCAGGAAGAAACATTTTCTCGATCACGACGCCGACAGTCTGCTGACGTTGGGCGAAAATCTGTTTGCAAAAACCAAGCGAGAATTGACCGAGCTTACCAACGAGATGGCTCCCGGAAAAAGTATCGAAGCAGCGGCTCTGTCAATCCAGGCGAATCACCCCTCGGTTGGCGAAGTGCTCCCTGCCTACCAGAAGGCCATGGAATCCGCGCGCGAATTCGTCAGGGAGCGAAAGCTCGTATCGTTTCCGCCGAAAGAAGAGCTGCACGTGGTGCACACGCCGGAGTTCCGCCGCCATGAGATTCCGTTCGCCGCCTACCTGTCGCCTTCGCCGAAAGATCCCGATCAGGTCGGTTACTACTACGTCACGCCGGTCACCGACGACGATCTCCTCCGCGAACATAACTGGGTGGGCTTGGAAAACACCTCGGTGCACGAGAGCTACCCCGGACACCATCTGCAATTCTCCGTCGCAAACTCGGTTCCGGCGGCGTCGACCTTGCCGCGGCTGATGAACGAATCGTCGGTTTTTTACGAGGGCTGGGCGCTCTACTGCGAGCAGCTCATGCAAGAGCAAGGATTTCTGAAAAGCAAAGAGCACCGCTTCGTCATGCTCAAAGACCGGCTCTGGCGGGCGCTGCGAATCGTCATCGACGTCAAAACCCAGACGGGGCGTATGACCTACGACGAGGCGGCGGATCTGATGGTGCGCGAACTCCACTTCCCGCGCGCCCAGGCCTGCGGCGACTTGAACTGGTACAGCCAGTCGCCTTCGGGACCGATGGGCTACGCGCTCGGCTGGTCGATCATCAACCGGCTGCGTGCCCAAGAGCAAAAACGGCTCGGCGGCAATTTCATCCTGCGCGAGTTTCACGACAAGCTCTTGAGCGCCGGCAGCATCTCCCTGCCGCTGGTCGAGAAAAGACATTTTCAGGCATGAGGCGGAAGGCACGAATAAGACGGTAAAGCGCTAGGAATTTTTAACTCAAGCCTCACTCTTCTCGCCTCGTGCCTAAGCCGTCATTAAAGCCGTTCAAAACGTTATGACGAGTAAAAGCAAACCATGCGGCCCGTTATTGGGCGCTCACATGTCCATCGCCGGCGGCGTCGGCAACGCCCTGCTGGCCGGCAAGAAGGTCGCTTGTGATGCGATTCAGATCTTCACCAAGTCATCGCGCCAGTGGGCGGCCAAACCGCTCGCCGGCGAAGAGATCGAGCAGTTTAAGATCAACCAAAAAGAAACCGGCATCACCACCGTCATCGCCCACGATTCCTATCTACTGAATCTCGGCTCGCCCGATGCCGGCTTGAGGAAACGCTCGGTGGCGGCGTTTATCGACGAGCTTGAGCGCTGCGAAGTTTTGGGCGTGACGAACTTGATCGCCCATCCCGGCTCACACGTCGGTGCCGGCGAGGTCGAAGGCATCAAGACGATCGCGAAGTCGCTGGACGAAGTCCACAAGGCGTGCGCCGGGTATCGCACGAAGGTGACGCTGGAAATAACCGCGGGACAAGGATCGAATCTCGGTTATCGTTTCGAGCAGATCGGCGCCATCATCGGCGCCGCCAAAGCAAGTGACCGATTGCGGGTTTGCTTCGACACCGAGCATGCGTTTGCCGCGGGGTACGACATTCGAACCAAGGAAAGCTACGAGCGCACCTTCGCGGAATTCGACAAAGCGATCGGCATCAAACTGCTCGCCGCGTTTCACCTCAACGATTCAAAAAAAGAATTCCACTCCCGTGTCGACCGCCACGAGCATATCGGCAAGGGCTTCATCGGCGTCGAAGCCTTTCGCTTGTTGATAACCGACAAGCGATTCTGGGGCCTGCCCATGTGCTTGGAGACACCGAAGGGCCCGGACTTAAAAGAAGACCAGGAGAACTTAGCACTGCTCCGCAGTCTCCTCGCTCAGCGCTGAATTTCATTATTTTAACCCCTCGGCAATTCGACCAAATGGGCGAAACTTCGACGATCGCGGCGAGTTTTTTCTCGCCACCGGTGACCCGCTAAAGAAAAACACTTTTAAAAATCACCGGTTCCTTCGACCCCGCTGTTGGCATCACGATTGCGCTAGCAAAAAATCAAAGAGCAAAACAAAAAGGAGGAACAGGTTATGAAAAAGCTCTTAAGCGCAGTCGCGGTAGCAGGCGGGTTGGCACTCCTGACCGGAGTGGCAGGGGCACAGTGGAGCGGCGGACCGGGCGGCGGCCATTTCGGCGGTTGGGGACCGGGGATGATGGGCGGCGGCGGTCGCGGCTGGATGGCCGGCGGCGCTCCTTGCGCGGGCTTCACGGGAGCCGCCGGCGAGATCAACGAGGCCAAAGCCAAGGAACTGGCCACGGCGTACGCCGGAGAATACCTGAAAGGATTCACCGTTGAGCGCGTGCTGCCGTTTACCGGCCGAGTGCACACGATGTACTCGGTGGAACTCAAGAACGAAGCCGGCGAAGTCCGAACCCTGCACGTGAACCCTTGGGGCAACGTCGTGCCCTTCGGCGGACCACGAGGCAGAGCGTCCTAGCGCCAACGATGAACGAAGGCCCCCTTTTGGGGGCCTTTCCTCTGAGGCGAGTTGCCAAGTGCTACCTATCTGAAGCGTTACCCGGAGCTTGGCTCCTCACCTCCCCCGGCTCTAGGCCAGGTGATCGAGACCCTTTGCAGGTCCTGCGGTCGACCAGTGAATACTTTGTTTACGGCCGGGCGCTGATTATAATGAGCGGCGACGATGGGACCAAGTATATTACCGCGCCACTTTATTCTCTCCGTTGTTCTGCTTCTCGCGTTAGTTTCGGTTTATATTTTTTTTGAGGCGCGGCGTTCCCAGGACGAGTTGCTGCGCCAGACCGAAGCCAAGGGATTCGCACTGGCCGACGCCATGGAAGCTAACATCCGCGACTCGGTGGTGGCGAATTCTTTGCTGGAAGAACTGATCAGCCAACGGCTTCTCGACAACGCGCGCCTGATCGACGAGCTGCTGCAATTTCCGCGGACCGACGAGAAAATGCTCCAGCAGATTGCCGCCGCTAATCGGCTTAGTAAAATCGAGCTGCTTGATCTCAAGGGGCGGCCCTTGGACACCTTGCCCGCGCCCAACCGCGGGCCCATGCAAGCGATGATGGGCCGGATGCGGGCGCTTCCTTCGGAAGATTCGCGCCAACAGCACAGGGCGATGATGACTTTCATGTGGGGCCGGCGCTGGCGACTGCCGCAGGAGCAAACCCCGACGCCGCCCAAAATCACCGAAAAAAAATTTTGGGAGGGCAGTCTGTTCGGTGTCGCCATCGACGCCCGCAGTTTTCCCGGCATTATCGCCATCCACGCCAACGCCGATTACATCGTTAATTTTCGCAAGCAGATCGACGTTCAAAAACAAGTTGAAGAGCTCGGCCGGCAATCTGACATCGAGCATGTCGCCTTTGTCGACAACGATTTCAAAGTGCTGGCCCACACGAACTCGAAGCTCATTAATCAACGCCACGACGACCCGCTGCTACTCGAGATGAAAACACACCGAGGACTCGGCCGTGGAATCATCGAGCAACCTGATGGCAGCCGACACTTTGACGTCGTCAAACCCGTAAGCATCAACGGCACTCCGCTGGGATTTCTCGAAATCGGCCTTTCATTGGAGCCCATGGAGGCGGCTTGGCGGCGCAGCCTGCGATCGATGGCCGTCTTTGGCCTCGGCATCCTCGCCGTGGGCATCCTGGGCATGGGCGCCATTTTCTATAATCAGCGGGGCCACCTGCAAAAAGTCCGCTCGCTCGAGGAGGAAATCAACCGCAAAGAGCGGCTCTCTGAGCTCGGCAACATGGCGGCCACTGTGGCCCATGAAATTCGCAATCCGCTCAATTCCGTGTCCATAGGCCTGCAACGGCTCAAGGCGGAGTTTACGCCGACCGGAGACGCCGAGGAGTATGCGCATTTTTTGAATCTGATGCAGGACGAAGTGCGCCGGCTCAATACCATCGTCGAGCAATTTCTCTCTCTGGCCCGGCCGTTGACTTTGAACTACGAAGAGATCGTGGTCGACGAATTTCTTTGCGAGATCACGGCGCTGTTGGCCGGAGAAGCCAAGGCATCGAACGTCGATATCGAGCTGAAAGTGGCGCCGGACCTGCCGCCGTTCCGGGCGGACCGAAATTATCTCAAACAACTCTTGCTGAATCTCATTTTAAATGGCGTGCAAGCCACGCCGGGGGGCGGCAAGCTGTCGGTTGAAGCCGTCGTAGAGCAAGAATCTCTGCGGCTGAACCTCATCGATCGTGGCGTTGGCATCGAGCCCGACAACTTGACCAAGATTTTCCAGCCCTACTTCACCACCAAAGCCAACGGTTCTGGGTTGGGGCTGGCCATCGCCCGTCGAATCGTCGAGGCCCATGGTGGTAAGATCTCCGTGGAGAGCCGGCCGGGACAGGGCTCCTGTTTTCGGGTGTCGCTGCCGATCGCCGGTGTTAAAACTTAAATGAGCGATTCCATCCGCATCCTGGTGGTCGATGACGAAGCGGGCCAGCGCGAGCTGGTCACCGGCTACCTCAAGAAACAGGGTTTCGAAGTGTTTGCCGCCGCCGGCGGCGAGCCGGCGCTGGAGCTGTTTCGGCAGGCGCCGATGGAGCTGATTCTGACCGACCAGCGTATGCCCGGTCTCTCCGGCCTCGAGCTGCTCAAGGCTGCCCGAGCGATCAATCCGGAAACTCAGGTGATCGTCATGACCGCCTACGGCAACGTTGAGACGGCCGTCGAGGCGATGAAGGCCGGCGCCGCCGATTATTTAACCAAGCCGCTCCATCTCGAAGAGTTGCGACAAAAAATCGAGCGCATCGTCGAACAACACCGGCTTTATGCCGAAAATCGCGCCCTGCGCGAGGAATTGAAATCACGCCATCGCATCGAAGGCATCATCGGCGACAGCGGCCAGATGCTGGAGGTCATTTCCCTGGTCCAGCGAGTCGCGGCAAGCGAAGCAACGGTCTTGATCCGCGGCGAAAGCGGTACGGGGAAGGAGCTCATCGCGAAAGCGATCCATTACGCCAGCCCGCGCGCGGAAAGGCCGCTGGTGCGCGTCAACTGCGCCGCGCTGCCCGAGAATTTGTTGGAGTCGGAACTCTTTGGTCACGAGAAAGGCTCTTTTACCGGCGCCATCGCCAACCGCAAAGGGCGGTTTGAGCTGGCCAACATGGGCACGTTGTTTCTCGACGAGATCGGCGATCTGCCGCTCCATTTACAAGCCAAACTCCTTCGCGTCCTGCAGGAGCGGGAGTTCGAACGGGTCGGCTCCAGTCAACCGATCAAGGTCAACGTCAGAATCCTCTCGGCGACCCACCGCGATCTGGAATCTTTGATGCCAGCGGGACAGTTTCGCGAAGACCTGTATTACCGCCTCAATGTCGTGACGATCCTGGTACCGCCGCTGCGCGAGCGCCGCCAGGATCTGCCGGCTCTCATGGATCATTTTCTGAAACTCTTTTCCGCCAAAAACGGCAAGGCGCTTCGCGGCTTCAGCCGCGAAGCGCGTGATGCATTGCTGCGTTACGACTACCCGGGCAACGTGCGTGAGCTGGAAAATCTGATTGAGCGCGCGGTGGTTCTCTGCCGCGGCGATGTGATCGGCCGCGGCGATCTGCCACTGACGCTCGAAGAGCCGGAAGCGCCCAACGAGCCGCAAGCCCAGCTCACCGCGGCGGTGGAAGGAATGGAACGGCGGATGATCAAAAATGCGCTGGCGAGCGCCGGCGGCGTGCAAACCCGCGCCGCCGACCTGCTCGGCATCACCGAGCGCGCTTTACGTTACAAACTCAAAAAATACGGGCTGCAAGGCGAGGATGTCGATTTCTCTAGCCCGTCGGAACCGTGATGCCCGGAAAGAAATGCTGGACGACCAGTCCGATTAGATAACCCAAACCGGCGGCGCTGACCGCGATCAGAAAAAATTTGAAGCCGGATCGCAGGAGCGACTGTCCGGCGAGATAACCCTTGAAGGCGCCGACGCCGAAGAGCGTCAGGCCGCCGAGCAAAGTCGAAAGATAAAACGCTGGCACGCCGGCTAAAAACAGGTACGGCACAATCGGCACGACGGCGCCGACAATGAAGGAAAGCCCCATGACCAATGCGGCTTGCATCGGCTGATTGATTTCCGCGCTGCCCAGACCGAAGACTTTTTCTTGAAACGTCCGCATGAAGACGCTGCGCTCTTGGATCAGAACTTTGACCATCCGGTAGCTTTGTTCCTTGCCCAATCCTTCGTCGCCCAGCGCTCTGAGCAATCCTTCCGCAGCAAGGTAGGGCTCGCTTTCGGCGAGCTTTTCCGCATCGGTTATTTCTTTGTCAAAAATATCCCTCTGCGCCACCGACGACAGATAGGATCCCGCCGCCATGGAGATCGCTCCGGAAAACATCGCCGTGAACCCGGTGATGATCACCACGAGGCTGTTTTCGGTCGCGCCCTGCACTCCCGCGAGCAAACCGACTGTGCTGATTAACCCGTCTTGGATGCCGAAAACGAATTCGCGAATACGCGATCGGCTCTCGATGATTTGTTTTTTCTGCTGGATTTCGTCGAGGGACATCCGATTTGTTAATGGATCATGGATCATGGAGAATGGACAATTGAAGACCGGCTCGGGATTTCCCGATTTCCAAAATTCTCCACTATCCATTATTCATTTTGACTTTAGTATTTGAGTCCCAAATCTCCGGTCGGCTGACCGGGCTGCCAATCGGACGGGCAGAGACGCTCGGTGCGCAGCGCCTTGACGACGCGCAAGGTTTCTTCGACGCTGCGCCCCACGTTGACGTGGCTCACGACCTGATAACAAATTACGCCGCCGGGGTTGATGATGGAGGTCGCGCGCAAGGCGACCTGTTCTTTCTGATCCAGCACAGCGTAGGCCCGGCTGATTTTCTTGTCGACGTCGCTCAGCAGAGGATATTCCAAACCGCCCAATTCCTCGGCCCAGGCGCGATGGCTGTCGATGGAGTCGACGCTAACGCCGAGAATCGAACTATTCTCGGCGCCGAACGCTTGCGCCATCTTGCTGAAACCGACCACCTCGGTGGGACAGATAAAGGTAAAATCTCCCGGGTAGAAAAACAGCACCAGCCATTTCCCCCGGTAAGCCGATAACGAGTAATCGGCGACGCGGTCGCGGAAGATCCCCTTGGCGGTAAAATCCGGCGCTTGATCGCCAATTTGCAGCGGGTTCATCGTCACTTCAACCATCACGGAAGATTTTGCCAAAGCGAAAAGGCCTCTTTCCGGTTCGGCGCAGCGGCCGCGGTAAACCAACCCTCTTCGATCGTGCCGGACTTGAGCAAGCCGAAAAAGTAGATTCGCAACATCTGTTCGATCAAACGCGGATACGGCAGATCCCGTTTCGGCTGATACCAGGTGTAAATCCAGTTCATCATGCCGAACAGAGTAAAAGTCGCCACCCGCAGGTCGAGAACCTTGCCGCCTTCCTGTTCTTGCAGCTCGCCGATCAAATCCATGATGACTTTGACATAGCGCCGTTTCAGCACGAGGATTTTGTCTTGGAAATCACCGGTGAGTGATTCATCCTCATGGGCCATCACCTTCATTTCCGGCATGTTGTGCAAGAAGAAACTGAGATGATTCTCGGCGAAGGCGCGGATGCGCGCGCGTACGTCCAGCCCAGCGTCGGCGGCCTGCTCCCAGCGTTGCAACAGGGTCACGAAGCAGCGCTCTTGAATCAAATAAAGCAACTCTTCTTTAGTGGAAAAGTAATAATACAGCCCGGACAGGCTCATCTTGGTGGCGCGCGAAATGTCGCGCACCGAAGTGTGATGAAAGCCTTTTTCCGCGAAGATCTTGGCTGATGTCTTGAGAATCAGCTGAAGCTTTTCGTCGTAGTGCCGTGTTGCGGGCTCAATGCGGTTGGACATGGATAGACGGAATAGTTGCAAATCGGTCTTGGGCTGTCAACTTAGGTTCCTGCGTCGATAGGGCGTCCGCATCTGACTAGCCCGATCTTGAGCGCTTTGCATTTTCCGGTTTTATCACTTCCCAACTTCGAGCTCGCTCCCGCGAGCGGCGAAAAGCATCGCCTTCTCGATGGCGAATCCGAGCTCTTGGCCGTCTTTAAAGACCACCGTCTTGGGGGTCTGAACGCGAAGGACAACACCATCCGCCCTAACCTTATAATCAATCAGATGCCCCGAATAATTACTTAACTCGACTCGACAGAGGATCGGACCCGCCTGGCTCAAAGAGATGTCCTCGGGACGCACCGCAACGACGCACTCGCCCGTAAGACCGCTTCGGTCAATGACGTTAAGGCGATGGTATCCGAGTAATTCGACCGTGGCTTGTTCTCCGCTCCGGCTGACGACGCGGCCGGGAACGAAGTTCATGAGGCCGATGAAGTCGGCGACGAAGCGGTCCGCGGGTTGTGCATAAATCTCCGCCGGGACGCCAACCTGGACGATGCGGCCTGCATTCATGACGGCCAGTCGGTCCGACATCGCCAGCGCTTCGCTCTGATCGTGGGTGACGTAAAGAATCGGAATGCCGGTTCGGCGCTGCAAGTCCTTCAGCTCGAAGCGCATCTGCTCGCGCAATTTTGCATCGAGATTGCTCAGCGGCTCGTCGAGCAGGAGTATTTCGGGCTCCTTGATCAAGGCCCGAGCCAAAGCAACCCGCTGTTGTTCTCCGCCGGAGAGCTGGCTCGGATAGCGATCTGCCAAGAGATCGAGACCGACGGAATGCAAAGCCCCTTCAAGCTTCGTTTTGATGACTTCTTTTGGCAGCTTCTTGAGCTTCAACGGATAAGCGACATTGTCATGAACCGTCATGTGGGGCCAAACGGCGTAATTCTGAAAAACCATACCGATCGGCCGGAATTCCGTGGGTACGTTGACTCCGTCAGCCGTCGAATTCACGCGCGTTTCGCCGATGTAGATGGTCCCTTCGCTGGGTTCCTCAAGCCCGGCGACACAGCGCAGCACGGTGCTCTTACCGCAACCGCTCGGCCCGAGCAAAGAGAAAAACTCCTTGTCGCCGACGGAAAAAGTTACGTCGTTGGCAGCGACGACTTTGCCGTACCGCTTGGATAAACCGATAATCCTGATCTTTTCCATGCTGCTCAAAACCCCGCAACGCCGCCGGTTAGCCTTCGCAGGATCGCGTTACCCAGGATCAATAGACCCATGACGATCGAAGCGAGGGCGGCGGCTATCTCTCGATACCCGGCATCCTGCAAGTTGTAAACGACAACTCCGATGGTTTCGGTATGATAGGCGTAGAGTAGAATCGAGACGGTGAGCTCCCGCAGAGCGGGCATGAAAACTAGAATCCAGCCGGCGATCATTCCCGGCCGAGCCAATGGAAGAATGATGTCGCGCAATCGTGGCAACAATCTTGCCCCTGAAGCCCTGGCGGCTTCTTCGAGTGAATCGTGCACTTGTTGTAGCGTCGAATTCGTCGTCCTAACCGCGAATGGCAGATAAACCGCGAGATAGGCCGCCAGGATGATCCACAGTGTACCGTATAGGCTTACCGGCGGTCTCGACCACGCAAGAATCATGGCGATGGCAATCACGGTATGGGGCACGGCGTATGGAATCGTCGCGAGAAAGTCGAGCGCGCGACTACCCCTTAGCTTTGCCTTGACGTGCAGATAGGAAATCACGGTGCCGACAAACATGGCTACCGTGGCCGAGACCGCACCGAGAAACAAACTGTTGATAATCGCTCGCTGCGCCGTTTCAAACTTGAGCACATAATCAAAATTTTGCAGCGTGAGGTTGGCGGCGCTGATCGGTGCGCCCCAGTAACGCATCAGCGCCGTCAGCACCATGGAAACAATGGGCAGGATCGAAATAAAGACAACGATCGCCGATGTCAATAGAGATAGCGGATAGCGGATCGAACGAAGTTTGAGCTCGGAGGGGTGAACCGCCTTGCCGGAAATGACCGTAAAGCGGCTCTCGCCTCTTTGAATGCCGAACTGAAGCGCCATGGTGACGAGCGCCACCAGCACGAGCATACTGGAAAGCGCCGTGGCCAGGCCGAAATCCGGGATTGCCAAGGCGTAATAGATGCTGGTCGTGAGTACGAAAAATCTCGCTCTCATCCCCAGCAGCGCCGGTATGCCAAAATTGGCGAGGGCGCCGATAAATGCCAGTAAGCCACCCGCCATAATCGCGGGCAGAACCAGAGGTAAGGTTATCTGGCGCATAATCTGGTAGGTGTTGGCGCCCGATGCGCGCGCCGCCTCTTCGAGACTTGCGTCCATGCGCTCCAATGCGCCCGCTACGGTGATAAAAACCAAGATGAAATAGTGCACCGTCAGAACAAAGACAATGCCGCCGGGGCCATAGATGTTCCAGGGCACGGTGGTAAAACCAAAGACCTCAAAGAATAGCCGGGCAAGGTAACCTTGCGGACCCAGAAGTTGGATCCAGGAAATCGCGGCAAAAAACGACGGCAGCGCATAGGGCAAAACCAACAACGTTCTCAGTGCCTTTTTGCCGGGCAGATCGGTCCGGATGACGAGAAACGCTAGAAGCGTGCCCAGCGCCATGCACATCGCGGCAGTGGCACAAGAGACCCAGACCGAATTGAGCAGCGCCCGATAGTAACTGGGATAGGAAAAAACCTTTTGATAGCTTTTGAGAGACAGGACACCGGCGTCGAGGAAACTCCGATAGAAGACCTGCCAGAGCGGATAAATGACGACAAGTAGAACAAACGCGCCGGCCGCCGCCATCAAGAAATAGCGGCGGTCGAAGTTGGAAGCGGTCATGCGCAAGAACGGCTAGGCGCCGCGGCCGTTTACTGAAGCATGATCTTCTCAAATTTTTCCCGGATGGCCGGAGCGTTATCGGCCGCCCACTCGTAGGGAATCGCCATCATCTTGATCTGCTTGGCCGAAGGCTGACCTGCCGGCGGTTTGACGTCCCCCCGTACCGGGATCACTTGTTGCTTGACCAAAAATTCCTGGCCTTGTTTCGATAACACGTAATCGACGAACGCTTTACCGCCGTTGGGATTTTTGGTTCCCTTGATGATCGCGATCGGGCTGGGTACGGAGACAGCTCCATCCGAAGGCCAAACAATCGCAAGCGGCGCGCCCTTCTTGATCAAGCCCGCGACGATATAGTCGAGCGTCATGGCAACGCCGAACTCTTTGCCCGCCAGAGCACTAGCGGCGTCAGAGTTGCCGCGCACGACGGCTACCCCTTTTGCTCGCGCGCGTTCGAACCATCCCCAACCGTCTTTTCGCACAAAGGCGGCAACCGTGACGAAATTCGAACCGGAATAGAGCGGGTTGCCCATCGCCGCCTTCTTGCCAACATCGGGAAAATCATTCCAAGATTTCGGCGCGTCTTTCAGCGCAATCACCTCGGTATTAACCGCGATGATCATGTTGATCAGTCGCCCTGCAGTGAAAAACCCTTGCGGATCCTTGAGCTCTGCGGGAATCGCTTTGGCCTCGGGAGAAATATACGCGAATAGCTCGCCGCGCTTTTTGAGATTGTAATAAACGGGTGCGTCGGCTAGCCAGAGCAGATCGGCGCGGATACCGCCCACCTCACGCTCCGCGGCGATTTTGGCGCCCACCTCGGTGCTGCCGGCGCGGTAAATTTCTACTTTGATGTCCGGCCGCTTTTTCATAAACGCGTCGGCGAACTGGGTCGCAAGCCGCTGCGGAACCGAGGTATAGAGCAACACGCGGCTGGGCGTTTTCATTTGAGCGAAAACCACCGCAGCGCTCAACGCGATCATCCCACTCATCAGCATCATTACTACACTCGATCGACGAATCAGCTTTTTCATGATCCACCTCGCTGTTAGAGTTTACTCGCTTTGTAGCTTGGCCAACTGGGCGTTGAGAAACGCCGTGGATTTCTGCACCATCCCCGCCTCGTCCTTCGGATTCCATCCCTCGATCACCAACGCGCCGTTATATTTTTCTTTCAACGCTTGCAGCACCGGCTCGAAGGCGATCTCCCCTTGCCCCATAAGGGCATGAACCTTTCCATTTTTAGTGTCGCTGATGTGAATATGTCTGATCCGCCGTAGAGCCCGAATGAACTCGACCACGTCCATCACCGTGTGCGCATGCGAAACATCGAAGGTCACGCCAAAATTCTCCATGTTCACAGCGTCGGTAATCTGATTGGCGATCTCCGGGTAAATAACCACTTCCTTGTTACGCTTCTCCATCGTTTCCATAGCAATAACCAGGCCCAGCTCCTTGCCCCTGTTGGCAAAACGCGTGAAGGCGCTGATTTGCATATCCCATATACCCTCCGGCGCGTCCTGCCGACCGGTGAGATAGCCCGGATGAACGGTGATGACTTTGGCACCCATCGCCGCGGCTTCCTCGATGCCCTGGATAACTTGGCGGACCGATTCTTCTCGGATGCCTGGGTTACTCGAGGTGATGTTGAGATCGCCGATGGGGCCATGGACGGAAAGGCTCAGGCCGGATTGGCGAAGCCTTTTTAGCAGCTCACCTTTGTCGTCGCGCCATAGGTGCTCGGTCCAAACCTCGAGCCACGACACGCCATGGTCACGCGCAAGATCGATCACATCACCGAGCGGATGAGATTTAAAAAGCAGGCTAGAAATTGCCGTTTCCATAGATCTCTCCTTTTATTCCGGCTACTTAGCTGGCTGCCCAGCTCCTGTCAAATGAATTTTCGGTAAACGGTTCAATGCCTAGATCTCGACTCCAAGCTGCTGCAGTTCTATGCGCAACCGCGCTATTTCGCCGCGCTGGTAAATAATTACATTCACGCCTAGCTCTCTCGCCGGTTGCGCGTAGGAATCGTTATCATCGATATAGACGATCTCGCGCGGGCGCACTCCCGATTTTTCGATCATAGCCTTGACGAAATTGGGCTCAGGTTTGGTCATGTGCAAATCGAAAGAATAAACTTCGATATCGAACAGGTGGCGGAAGCTATACCTCTCTTCGAGAAAGGCAACGCGGGTTCTGATATTTCCCGAGAATGCGATGATCGAGTAATTTTTTCGCAATTTTGATACGAGCGCATATATCTCCCCGTCGAGAATGTAGCTGTCATACCATTCGCTTTGGATCAAGCGGCCATCGTAACTTGACGGCAATTGCTGCTGCGCCCATTGCCAGAATTCCTCATCTGTCATAAGACCTTTACGCAACAAAATACTTTGCGGAGAGGATAAGATAGCACTAACCACGCTGCGGTCGTAGCCATGCGCCGCCAATTTATCCAAAGCCACGGATTTGCCCTCCGAGAACAAGACACCGCCGAGATCCACGACCACGGTCTTAATCACTCCTGGTCACTCCTAAAAAGAATTATCGTTCAAGCGAAAGTCGTTCCAAGCGACCACCACAGGGCCGCGGGATCGTGGAAAGAGAGATCAAATGTAGCAGAAATTCACCTAAGTAGTGAAGAAAAACCTACCTTGAATCACCCATCACACTGGTGTATTGCTAAAAAAACACCATGAACTTCGAGAACGTCATTGTCGAAAAAGATGGCGCCGTGGCCGTAGTTACGTTGAACCGTCCCCAGGCGCTCAACGCGCTATCCTATGGCCTGGTCAAAGACCTCTCGCTGGCCATGCAGGCGCTCGATCGGGATCAAGAAGTTCGCGTGATCGTCGTCACGGGGGGTCAAAAAGTATTTGCCGCCGGCGCGGATATCAAGGAAATGGCCGACCGCGGCCCGTTCGATGAACGGATCCGCGAACGGCTCGCCTATCGCGATCAAATCAATAAAATCGCCAAGCCCGTGATCGCTGCGGTAAGCGGCTTTGCGTTGGGCGGCGGCTGTGAGTTGGCCATGAGCTGCGACATCATCATCGCCTCCGAGACCGCGCGTTTCGGCCAGCCCGAGGTGAATCTCGGAATCATTCCGGGCAGCGGCGGCACGCAAAGATTGACCCATGTGCTGGGCAAGCACCGCGCCATGGAGCTGGTGCTCACCGGCGATATGTTGACGGCGAACGACGCCGAGCGCTTGGGCTTGGCGAATCGCGTCGTACCGGTCGAGCTGCTCTTGGAAGAAGCGAAAGCGGTCGCCAAAAAAATCGCCGCCAAACCGGCGCTGGCGATCAAAGAGGCAAAAGAAGCCGTGCTCAAAGCGGCCAATATGCCACTCGACGAAGGGTTGGACTTCGAACGCAAGGCTTTTTACTTGCTGTTCGCTTCCGAAGACCGCACCGAAGGGATGAAAGCCTTCCTCGAAAAGCGCAAGCCCGAATTCACCGGTAAATAGAAACGAGACTAGGCCGTGGCCTACGAAACAATCATCTACGAAAAATCCAATGGTGTGGCGACGATCACGCTCAACCGACCTCAATCGCTCAACGCTTTCGTGCCGCAGATGAACAGGGAAGTGCTCGAAGCCCTGCGCGCCGGCGAGCGCGATCAAGAAGTCCGTTGTTTCATGATCACCGGCGCGGGCCGGGCATTTTGCGCCGGACAGGATCTCAAGGGCCGCACGCCGGATCAGAAAGGTTCTTTGGGCGCGTCGTTGCGGGAAAAATACAATCCGATGATCCGCCAGATCCGCCGGTTGGAAAAAATCGTCATCGCCGCGGTCAACGGCGTCGCCGCCGGCGCCGGGTGCAATTTCGCTCTGGCTTGCGACTTGCGCGTCGCCTCGGAAGACGCCAAATTTATTCAATCGTTCGTGCGCGTCGGCTTGGCGCCCGATTCCGGCGGCAGCTTCATCTTGCCGAGGCTGGTCGGCGTGAGTAAGGCCATGGAGCTGTTGCTGCTCGGCGACGCCATCGACGCCAAGGAAGCTCAGCGCATCGGCTTGGTGGCGCGGCTCTTTCCCGCCGCTGAATTTGCCGCTTCGGCGCGCGCCGTCGCCGAGCAAGTGGCCCGCGCGCCGCGCGGCATCGGCCTGATCAAGCGCGCCGTCAACCACGCCAATTTGGCAAATCTGGAAAACGACCTCGATTACGAGGCGCATTTGCAGGAAATCGCCGGAAGAAGCTCCGACTACGACGAGGGTGTGAAAGCCTTTTTGGAAAAAAGAACACCTGTGTTTACCGGGAAGTAAACTCGCGTCTCTAGTCTGAGGTCTTGCGTTTTAACTCCAGACTCTCGACACTAGACCCGAGACAGGAAATTCTTATGGCCAACAAAAACCAAAAGATCGCCGTGCTCGGCGCCGGCACCATGGGCGCGGGCATCGCGCAAGTTGCCGCTCAAGCCGGCTTTCCGACTCTTGTTTACGACATCAAGCAGGAATTCATCGACGCCGGCATGGGGCGCGTGCGCAATTTCCTCAAGGGCAGCCGTAATCGCGGCAAGCTCAGCGCCGAGCAGGAACAAGAAATCCTCGACCGCTTCAGCGCATCGACGAAGCTGGAGGATTGCCGCGGCGCCGCGCTGGTCATCGAAGCCGCGCCGGAAAAGCTCGACTTGAAGCGCGACATTTTCAAGCAGCTCGATGTCATTTGCGCGCCCGAGACGCTCCTGGCAAGCAACACATCTTCGTTTAACGTCACCGCCATCGCCGCGAGTACTCGCCATCAAGAGCGTGTCCTAGGTCTGCACTTTTTCAATCCACCGCCGCTCATGGCGCTGGTGGAAGTGATTCAAGGCGATCGCACCAGCGCGGCGACCATCGAGAACGCCACCGAGCTCGTGCGCGCCATGGGCAAGACGCCGGCGCGCGCCAAGGACACGCCCGGCTTCATCGTCAATCGCATCGCCCGGCCCTTTTACAACGAGGGACTGCGCATGCTCGGCGACGGCGGCGCTTCCGTGGAAACCGTCGATCGGATCATGAAGGAAGCCGGCAATTTTCGCATGGGCCCGTTCGAGCTCATGGACCTGATCGGGAACGACATCAACTTCGCCGCCACCGAGTCGCTCTATCGTTCTTTTTTTGAAGATCCGCGCTTTCGCCCGAGCCCGATCCAGCAACGCATGGTGATGGGCGGCAACATGGGCCGCAAGACCGGCCGGGGTTTTTATACCTATGACAAAAAATAGTCTTGCCATCATCGGCACGAGCCGCCTCGCGGAGGAACTGCTGCGCCTCAGCCAGGAAAAGGGGCTGGAGGCAAAGCAGGCACGCGACCCCGCCGGCGTGGCCTTGACCACCGAGTGCGTCATCGACACCGAGAACGGCGCCGAAGAGCGCAAACGCGACTTGCTTCAGCGGCTCGACACCGCCTTGCCGCAGTCGGCGCTGATCATTACATCCTGTTTGCGCTCGGCTACGACCGTGATGGCGTCCTGGGTGAAACGGCCCGAGCGGCTTGTGGGCTTCGCCACCTTTTTTCCGCTTAAAGACCGAAAGTTAGTGGAGCTCGCAGCCGGGTTAAGAACCGCCGACGCCTCGATGGCGCAAGCGGAGGAGATCTTTAAATCCCTCGGCAAAGCAACCGTGCGCGTCAAAGACAGTGCCGGCCTTACTTTTCCACGCATTTTAAGTTTAATTATTAACGAGGCGGCAAGAAGTCTCGAAGAAGGCGTCGCCGGCGCGGAAGAGATCGATGTTGCCATGCGGCTTGGCGTCAATTATCCCCAAGGCCCGTTGCGCTGGGCCGATCAGATCGGGTTGGACGAAGTACTCGCCGTGCTCGAAGGTTTGCAGCGCGAGACCGGCGACGACCGCTATCGCCCGGCACCGCTCCTCAAGAAGCTCGTCATCGCCGGTTTTCTCGGCGAAACCAGCGGCAAAGGTTTTTACTCGCATCACGAAGGACAGGTGAAACCATGAGAGAAGCCGTCATTGTTGAAGCCGTGCGTTCGCCCATGGGACGCCACAGCGGCATACTCAAAGAACTGCGCACCGACGATCTGGCGGCGCACATCATCGCCAAGCTGGTCGAAAAAGCCGGCATCAACAAAGAAGAGATTGAAGATGTTTATTTCGGCTGCACCAACCAAGCCGGCGAAGACTCGCGCAACGTCGCGCGCAACGCCTCGCTGCTCGCCGGCTTGCCTTACACCATTCCCGGTGCCACCGTCAATCGTTTGTGCGGCTCGGGACTGGAAGCGATCAATCAAGCCGGCCGAGCCATCGAAACCGATCACGGCGATCTGTTTATCGCCGGCGGCGTCGAGAGCATGACGCGCGGTCCTTGGGTCCTGGGCAAGCCGGCCAACCCCTTTCAGCGCGGCGACGTGCAGATGTACGACAGCTCGCTCGGCTGGCGTTTCCCCAACAAACGCATGGCCGAGCTCTACTCCTTGATCAACAACGGCGAGACCGCGGAAAATGTCGCGGAGAAATATCACATCAGCCGGGAGGATCAGGACAAGTTCTCCCTCGCCAGCCATCAGAAAGCCCTCCAGGCGCAAAACAGCGGCCGGCTCAAAGACGAGATCATTCCGGTGGAGATTCCCCAGCGCAAAGGTGCGCCGCTGGTTCGTGACAAAGACGAAGGTCCGCGTCCGGACACCTCTTTGGAAATTCTCGCCGGCCTAAAGCCGGTGTTCAAAAAAGGCGGCACGGTGACCGCGGGTAACTCGTCGCCCCTGTCGGACGGCGCCGGAGCACTGCTGATTACCACGCCGCAAAAAGCGGAGCAATTAAAACTAAAACCGCTGGCGCGCATCGTCGCTTCGGCGGCGGCCGGAGTCCATCCCAACTACATGGGCATCGGCCCGATCCCGGCCTCACAGAAGGCGCTCAAGCGCGCCGGTTTGACGATTGAGCAGGTCGATTTGGTCGAGATCAACGAAGCCTTCGCGTCGCAAGTGCTCGCCTGCGCGCGCGAGCTCGGCATCGATTTGGATAAATTGAACGTCAACGGCGGCGCCATCGCCCTTGGCCATCCGCTCGGCTGCAGCGGCGCACGCATTATGACGACGTTGATCCATGAGATGAAAAAACGCGGCTGCCGCTATGGTTTGGCCACCATGTGCATCGGTGTCGGCCAAGGCATCGCGACGGTCGTGGAAAGAATCCAGTAGGCGGATCGGCCCGACAGCAAATGCAAGTTGGAAGGTGACCTGTTCCACAGTTTCTAGACGCCCTTGTAATTGTTTTAATCTCAGCCGGGATTCGACCGCCGAACCTGATCGTTCGACTCCATCGCTTCGCCTCTGACCTGCCGTCGCTGGCGCGATGAAAAGTCTGCGAAGACTTCTATTGTTGATTCTAGTGAGCTTGGCGGTCGCGGTCGCTGGCTTGGTCGAGTCCTTCAATATTCTCGCGGCGCGGCACCGCGAGCAGGTGCGCCAGGAGCTGCAAAAAGTCCTTGGCCAAGACGTGAGCTTCGCGAGTCTGGAAGTCAATCTGGTTGGCCGCCCCGGCTTCGTGGCCAGGGAGTTTCGCATTGCCGACGACTCGCGCTTCGCGGCCACCCCATTGCTGCGGGCGAGCGAGCTCGTTCTCGGCGTCAGCGTCTGGGAGCTGTTTTTCCGCCGCTTGGTCATCACGTCGTTCACTTTTAACGATCCCGAGTTTCAGATCATCACCGACGAGTCCGGGCAGCTGAATCTTACAGCGTTGATCAACCGCAAAACCGAGTTGCGGCGATTCCCCAGGTTACGGCGGGCGGCACCGGAGCTCAAGCCGCTTGCGGTGAGCTTCGCTGTCGACGAGATTCGCATCCAACGCGGCCGGGTCGACTATCTCGATCGCTCGGTCAAGGAGCCCGCCGAGCTGCGCATCAGGAACATTTCGTTAAGCGTGCACGGTTTCGCGCCCGGGGAAACCACCAAGGTTCGTATCCGCGCGGCGCTGACCGAGGGACTTAGCCAAGACGCAAGCATCGACGGGCAGCTCGCCCCGCCGCCCCAGAATCGTCCCTGGTTGCAGCGCGGCGTCGATTTGACCCTGCGATTTGATTCGCTCCGCGTCCCGGTCGTCGCCCGCGCCATCGGCGCATTGCGGGACAAGATCCCGAGCGAACTCGACGTCACCGGGCCCATCGCGTTGCAAGCGAAGGCCGGCGGCACGCTGGAGCGGCCGCGCTTCGACGGCATCACGCTCAAAATCCCGCTGTTCGGCTCATCGGACTACAACGCGGTCATGACTGGCAGCGTGCAGTTCACCGAGCAGCGCACCTGGGAAAGCGCGCAGCTTAAAGGCCGGCTGGTCGTCCGACCGCTGGCGCTGGCGCGGCTGCGCAACTTGAAATTATTGACGCGTCATTTGCCGCCCGCCCTGATCACCCGCGGCACGGTGAATATCGACAGCCGCTTTGAGGGAACCTGGAGGACTCTGCGCATCGGCGCGCTCGTGCGCGCCGACAAAGCTGAGCTCGGCTACAACACATGGTTTCGCAAACCGGCGGACTCCCCCGCAACGATTCGCGCCAGAATATCCCGGGTAAAACAACGGCTGGAGTTTCATGAGTCGGAACTTGACCTTGGCGCAAACAAGCTGGGCTTTAGCGGCGCCGTCTATTTCAATTCCGCGCCGCGGCTGCTTTTGACGCTGCGCAGTCAAAACGCTTCTGTGCCGGCGTGGAACGAATTTATCACGACACCCCTATTGGCTGGCGCGGCCGGCAATTTCGATCTGAACGTGACCATCGGCAAAAATTTGCTCTCAAACGACGGCAACTGGAACATGGCCGGCCGGCTCAAGATTGATAACCTCGAGCTCAAGCACAGCGCCGGCGGGCGCAACGTAGAAAACCTGTACTCCGAGGTTGCGTTCACCGGCAAGGGCGCGCGTCTCCACGCCATGCGTTTCCGAGTGGGCCATTCCAAATTTTTTATCGACGGGACCATTGCCAATCTCCTCGAACCCCGCTTGCTTTACCGCCTTCGTTCACCTGACCTCGATTTTGGAGATCTGCCCATCATCGGCGCCAGCGCGCCGGTCCGGCTCAAGAGCGTCAACGGCGTCGGAGAGATTTATCTTGACAATGACCGGTGGCGGCTAAACGGTTCGATCGCTTCGCCGCATGGCGAGTTGGGTACTTTTCCGTATCGCGAGCTGCGCGCCGATATTGATTTGTCCGCCAGTGGATTGGGGTTCAACAATGTTTCGGCGCGGACGCTGAACGGCGTGTTCCGTGCCGAGGGTTACTGGAGCGCGGCGACCGACCGTGCCCAGCGCTTGCAGTTTGCCGCGCAAGTCGACGGCGTCGAGCTATCCGCGCTAATGGGCCAACTTTTACCGCCGCTCAGGGATCGCTTTGAGGGCCAATTGACCGGCAAGGGGAGCTTCCACATAACCGGCGCGGATGACGCGGAAGCTAAAGATAGCTTGGCAGGATCCTTTGAGACCTCGATTCAGCGCGGCGTCATAAGAGACTTCAACCTGGTAAGCCAGCTCTTGCTCAGAGGCAGCGGCGCCGCCGTGACCGCCGCTTCGATATCGCGCCTGCCGCCCAGTTTTGCCGCTCTGGTCAAGCGGCGCAATACGCCCTTTGAATCCTTAAAGGCAAATTTCACGGTCGATCAAAAGCGTATCTTCACCGACAACCTTATCATCACCACGCCGGATTACACCGTCACCGGCGCCGGCTCGATGGCTTTTGATCGCTCGACCAATTGGAACGGCGCCATTGTGCTCTCGCCGGGACTGACCCAGGAAGTTCAGCGCGACTACCGTATGATCCGTTATCTGCTCGACCGGCGCAGCCGGCTGTCGATCGCCTTCCGCGTCGCGGGCAAGATTCCCAATGTGACGATTCGACTGGAGAATCGCGCCCTCGCCCAGCTCTTGCGCGGAGGCGCAGCGCCAAGAGGAGGCTCGGAAGGCGCTGGCGCCGAATCCGCCAAGGAAGGCAAGCGCTGGCTGCCCAATGCCCTCAAACGCTTCCTCAATCGTTAAAGGAGGCCCATGACCATTGCATGACATTTATTTGGAGCTGTCACCGGCCCATATCGCCTACGTGAAATTCATCTTCGAATCCTACGAGGAGGTCGGCATTATTCGCACTGTGGATCGCGAAAGAGCCGTCGTTGTGCTGCTGGCGATGACCGACTTCTTGACCGTCGCGCGCGCCATTTTGGCATCGATCAAGAACGATGTGCCGCTACGGGAGATTCCACGTCCCGCCGATAGGACGGACGACTGGCTCATGGCCGAGCTCTACTCCGCGACAACTGCGGAGCGGCAGTAGTGGGCCGTGCCGTCCCGAAAAAAAGGCAATGATCCGTTCGAGCACAGGCCGGGCTGAGCGCGGCCCATGGCAAAGCCGGATGTTCGGATAGCAGCGCGACAAGACGATGACACCGCAACCTATCGGGGATACGATTTCGACGGCGACCGCCCCCAAAAAAATTCTAGCGCTCTTTGCAAAGAATCCCCGCTCACGGCTGACGCCGGCCGAGATCCATCGGCGCGCCGGCTTCGCCGGCCCTGAGCTCCAGCTGGTGATCGATACCCTGCGCGGCCTATGCCGCGAAGGCCGTCTGACCCGCTTAAAGAAAAACCACTACGCCCTGCCCGACCGGCAAAATCTTGTGACCGGGCGAGTCCACGCTCATCCCGACGGCTACGGCTTTTTGATCCCCGAAAACCGCGACGCCGAAGATTTGTATCTAAACCGCCGCGAGATGCGCCGAGTCATGCACGGAGACAAAGTGATGGTGCGCGTCGATCGCAAGGCGCGCGGCGGCGCCGAAACCCATATCATGCAAGTTTTGGAACGCGGCCAGAAGCGTCTGCTCGGGACCTATAACAGGATCGACCGCCAGGCTTATTTGATTCCGATGGATGCGCGAGTTGGCGCCATTCGCCTCGATCCGGCCGGACCGAAACCCGAAGAAGGCAAAGTCATCGCCGCCGAAATCACCCGTTTCGGCACTGCGATGACAGCGCCGCAAGCCGAGATCGTTAAAGTCATGGGTGATCCGGACGATCCCGAAGTGCAGACCCAATCCATCGTCTTTCGCTACGGCCTGTCGACCAGCTTTCCTCCCGAGGTTTACCGCGCGGCCAGTGAAATGGCTTACGCCATCGCGCCGGCGGAGATTGCCGCCCGCACCGACCTACGCGATTTGCCGATCATCACCATCGACGGTGAAAACGCGCGCGATTTCGACGATGCCGTTTACGTGCGCCGATGGAATCAAGGCTACGAGCTCTTGGTCTCCATCGCCGACGTTGCCGCCTACGTCGCGCCCGGCAGCGCCATCGACCAGGAAGCCTACGTCCGCGGCACCAGCGTGTATTTTCCCGACCGCGCCATACCGATGCTTCCCGAGGCGCTCTCCAACGGCATCTGCAGCTTGAATCCGAATGAAGACCGCCTGACTAAAACGGCGGCCGTAGAATTCAATGCCAACGGGGAAGTTGTCCGAAGCCGTTTTTTCAATTCGGTCATCCGCAGCCATGAACGCATGACCTACACCGATGTGCGGCGCGTTTTAGTCGATCGCGATCCCGACGCGCTCGAGCGCTATCGCGGTCAGGCCGATGAGTTCCGGCTCATGGAAGAGCTCGCGCGATTGATTTACGGGAAACGCAAAGCCCGCGGCAATCTCGATTTCGATTTACCCGAAGCGGAAATCATACTCGACTTGCAGGGTGCGCCGGAAAACATCGTGCGCGCCGAGCGCAACATCGCCCATCGGATCATCGAAGAGTTCATGATCGCCGCCAACGAGGCGGTGGCGCGCCATTTGAGAGAATTGAAATTGCCCCTGCTCTATCGCGTGCACGAAGGTCCCGATCGGGACGCGCTGGAAGCGATCGCGCCATTTCTCCTCTCCCTCGGCTACCCTTTGCCGCTCAAGAAAGACAAGATCGCGCCGCTGGAAGTTCAAACTCTGCTCGAAGCGGCGCGCGGCAAGCCCGAAGAGCGCGTGCTCAACCGAGTGCTCTTGCGCTCGATGAAACAGGCGGTCTATCAACCGGAAAACATCGGCCACTTCGGCTTGGCGTCGAGTTGCTACACTCACTTCACCTCGCCGATCCGCCGTTACCCCGACCTGATCGTGCACCGCATGCTGGACAAGGCGATCGGCGGAGAAAAATTAAAAGCCAGCGAGCGCGAGGATCTCAACGCCTACCTGGTCGAAGCCGGCAAACGCACTTCCGAACGCGAGCGCAAAGCCATGGACGCCGAACGGGAAATGGTCAATCTTAAAAAAGCTCAGTTCATGATCAACAAAATCGGCGAAGAATTCACCGGCTTTATCAACAGCCTGGCCAATTTCGGTTTTTTCATCGAATTGGACGATTACTTCATCGAGGGTCTGGTGCGTTTGTCTTCGCTTGCCGACGACGACTACGACTATTACGAAAAGGAATACGTCATCAAAGGCCGCCGCCACGGTAAGAAGTTTCGCTTGGGCGATAATGTGCGAGTGAAAGTCGTGCGCATCAATGCGTTTCGCAGCGAGATCGATTTTGAGCTCGTCGCCGAGTCCACGCAGGTCCGGCAATCCGATCGAAGTTGACAAACCGGTGACATCTCGGCTATCGTCCGGCCAAAATCAGGTACGCTTGAATAATTCTTGAGTGCGCGATGGCTAAGCGCCTGAAGCGCTTGCGACCACTTCGAACCGGGAGGATTTTTATGGCGATTAGAACGTCAATGCGGAAGAGTTTTTCACTCGCCGGCCAACGTGACGAGTATCTCGTCTAAGCGCTGCGCGATTACAAAAACAACACCCGCCGCGGCTACAACGCCGCGATGGCCGACGTGTTTTTCTCAGTCACCGACGAGCAGATCCTGGATCTCGCTTATTTTCTGTCGCGACTTCGCTGACGGTGCCGCAACGCCGCGGCTGAAGGGAAACGCAGATCAGACAACCGAATCACCGATATCAAAAGTAAAGACCTGACCAGGGGCCGGACCGCTTCGGACTATCTCAGAAGGCTAGAACTGATCAACTCCAGACCCTAATTCTTGATTCTGCTTGACGAATCCTTGTCAAGAGATGAAACCAGGGTCATGCCGGGACATTTAGGGCAGGCTTCTCTTCCGCCAAAGTCAACGACGAGCACGAGAAGACCAAAAAGTGTTGACCATCCTTTGCGTCGAGTGTAATTTACACCCGGAAAAAATGGTCTTCGCCGCTCCGTGGCCCTTAGTCAGCTTGGTAACAGCAGGCGATAGCACCTTCACGATCGGATGATTCTTTCACGGCTATGGGGGTCAATAGCCATGAACGCGTCAGAGAAATGGTGGTGACCAATGATTTTTAAAAAATTACACCGCTTCACAAGCCCGACGCGATCGATGCTTCGGGTATTTGCACTAGGCATCGCTATTGGCGCAATCCCCTTTTTTGTTAAACCAAGTACGTCAAGCCCGCCGATACTTCCCGACAACACACCTTTTTTTAATTCCAGCGGTTTTGCCGTTACGCTCAACACCAATGGTCCCATCGATTTATCAAATGATTTTTTTCAAACTCTTGGAACCAATGGCCGGAGCTGCTCCACCTGCCATAGGATCCAGGCGGGATGGACAATCACACCGGAAGATGTCCAGGCTCGGTTCGAAGCTACCGGAGGAGCAGATCCTATCTTCCGCTTGAACGACGGCTCGAACTCTCCCAACGCCGATGTGTCTACGATCAGCGCGCGCCGGCAGGCTTATAGCATGCTTCTCAGCAAAGGACTGATTCGCGTCGGGATCGGCATTCCTGAGAACGCAGAGTTTGAGCTAGCGGCGGTGGATGATCCATATCAATTCGCGAGCGCCACCGAGCTGTCGTTGTTCCGGCGTCCCCTGCCCTCTACGAATTTAAGATTTTTGAGTACTGTTATGTGGGATGGACGCGAGACCTTTACGGACAAGACGATCCACTTTGATCTGCGGAGCCAGGCCGACCATGCCAATCAAGGCCATGCTCAAGATCCGAATCCGCTGACGGATGCGCAGCAAGAGAGCATCGTGAACTTTGAGACAGCGCTTTTTACCGCTCAAGCGTATGATAATAATGCCAAATCCTTGATTGCTGTCGGAGCTCAAGGTGGACCCAGGCAATTGTCTTCCCAGGATTTCTATATCGGCATCAATGATCTTTTTGGCGATAGCGTGACGCAAGAGCCTTTTTCTCCGATCGTTTTTACTCTTTACGACGCCTGGAAGGACTTGGCAGGCGGCATCAGTAATGCGAGGGCGGCGGTTGCTCGCGGTCAGGAATTATTTAATACCAAATTGATCAAAATCACCGATGTGTCAGGCATTAATGACGAGGCGGCATTCGGCAATCCTGCCGTGGTCAACGGAACTTGCACGACGTGTCACAACAGTCCTAATGCAGGAGATCATTCTGTTGCCGCGCCGCTCAACATCGGCATCGCGGATGCCGGTCGGCGGACACCTGATATGCCTCTTTATACTTTACGAAACAAGGCTACCGGGGAGACGATCCAGACGACGGACCCCGGACGAGCGTTAATCACCGGAAAATGGAAAGACATCGGCCGCTTTAAAGGTCCTATTCTCCGAGGACTCGCCGCGCGAGCTCCCTATTTTCATGACGGATCGGCAAAGGACCTTGAGAAGGTTATCGATTTTTACGATCAACGTTTCGGTATAGGCTTTACCGAGCAAGAAAAGAGTGACTTGATAGCCTTCTTGCGAACGTTGTAAGCGGATCGAGGGGTGGCTAAGGGGTCAAGTATGGAGTTAGGATTCTGCTGAAAAACCCTCTTGTAAATTGTTTTTGACTAGCGAAGAAACGAATCATCGTTGAAAAAGTGAGTGGCAGTCTTTAATTTGCATACATGAGCGTACAACGCATGGATTCACAGCGGAGTTTTTATCACACGAGTTTTGTTTGCGGCGAGCTGTTCGGTGCGGCCGACCGATACCGGCTGTTTCGGGAAAAGATATTTCCTCAGCTCTTAGCGCTTCGAGTGGCAGTTAGAAACGCTTTACTGCGAGAACAATGGTCGGCCGGCGATCGATCCGGTGCTTTTGTGCGGGGTGACGTTACTGCAATTCATGGAGAAAGTGGCGGATCGAAAAGCAGCCGAGCAAGTGGTCTATCATCTGGGCTGGAAGTACGCCTTGGACTTGGAGCTACCCTACGAAGGCTTTCATCCGACAGTGCTGGTTTATTTTAGGGATAGGTTGGAGGAGAAAAAGGCTGCCCGGGTGGTGTTCGACGGGATTGTAGATTTATTGATCGAACTGGGACTGATCAAGCGGGCGGGCAAGCAGCGCATCGATAGCACCCATATCTTAGGCTACGTCAAAGAGATGAGCCGATTGGAATGCGCGGCAGAGACGATACGCTTGGCGTTGGAGGAGTTGGCCGGAGTGGTTGCCAGCAAGCGGCCAGTGTTCTGGGAGAGGCTATGGTCGCTGTACGTTCAGAGCGAAGTGGGATGGCGGTTGAGCAAAGCCGAGCGCCAAAGCCGTTACCGCCAATGCGGCCAAGACATCATGGAGCTATTGGAGTGGATCGACAACCAGGATGGCAAGCTTGGTGAGATTGAATCGGTGAAACTATTGCGCCGGGTGTTTGAGGAACAGTTCGAGGTCATCGAGGGCGCCATCCAAACGCGCCGCACCCGGCCGTCACGATCGGTGCAGAATCCCCATGATCCTGGTGCCCATTACGCCGACAAGGGGACCAAGCAGTGGACTGGCTACAAAGTCCACGTGGTGGAGAGCGTCGATCCAGAACAGCCAGCCAAAGTCAAAGCCGAGCCCGGCGAGCATTTTATTACCGAGATTTTAACCACCGAGGCGGCCGAGAACGAAAAGACCGGTTTGGCCGAAGCGCTCAAACGGCAACAACACCACCACGAGATCAAACCCCAGGCGATCTACGCCGACGCAGGTTATGTGACCGAGAGCACTTTGTCGCAAGCCGAAGGCAACGCGATGGAACTTCTCGGGCCGACCCGTCCCGATCCCCACAAAGGACCGTATAATGCCGACGGGTTTGTTGTCGATGTGGAGAACCAGCGGGCGGTGTGTCCCCAGGGAAAGACCAGCACTCAATGCAGCCACATCAAGGATAGCTACATGGGCAGCGAGTACTACCGTCTGGAGTGGGGTAGCCAATGCGACGGCTGTCTTGTGCAAAAACAATGCACTCGCGCCAAGAGCGGACGCAGAATCCTGGTAGTTGGCTTACGCCACGATCTGGTCGAGAGGCGGCGCAAGGAAATGAAACAGGCGGAGTACTCCGTAACCATGCATCCCAGAAACGGGATCGAGGGAACCCATAGCGAGTTGGTGCGAGGCCATGGGCTGCGACGAACTAAATATCGGGGTTTCAACCGAGTCACCCTGTCGCATTACTTCATGGGTGCGGCCTGCAACGTGAAACGATATTTAAGACGGCTGGCATTCCAGATCGAATTGGCCACTCTCACCCCGGCGTAAGAGCAAAGAATGAGGGTTTTTCACACCTACGGCACGCAGCGATCAAAATTATCACTGGCACAACTACAGCCACCGATCAATCACTTTTTACAATGGGGTTTTTCAGCAGAATCGAGTTAGCTAATCCTCACCACCATCTTTTCAATCCGATCTCTGAGTTTTTTGTCCTTGGCCATCTGAGATTCTATCGCACGGCAATTCCAACTCACCGTCGAATAATTTCCGATTCCAAAGTATTCCGCCATCTCAGGCAACGTCCGATCACAACAGCGCTTCACCAAGTACAACGCCACTTTCCGCGCCTCGTTCTCCCGGCCCCTTATTCCGCGAAAGATCTCCTCCCGCGCTACCTTGTACTGACGCACAACTTCGTTGATCACACGCTCCGGTCCCATTTCGACGACCCGCCGCTCATAGCGGGGATGTTCCCGTGCGGTCGGCGCGCCTAAAACTCTGAGCCGCTCGATGAACGCTTCACTGCCGAGGATCGGACTCCGACGCTGCGATTCATAATACTGCTTAAGCGACTCCTCGTTTCCCGATAGCACAAACTCGTGAAACGGCTGTCGCCCTCCAAGCTGTTCCAAGGCCGGGGTGGTATCGAGCCAGCCCGGCGCTCCTCTGGCCTGAACATAATACCGGTGGCTCGCCCACGGATAATCCTCGGGCATCTTGACCCATCCGGCCTCTACCGCGTTTAAATGAATATAACGGACCACCGCTGCCAGATACTCATCAGCATCGATAAGAATCGCCTTATATCGGCCGCGGAACAGCGTCCCGTCGCGCCGGTGGCGGCGGTTGAATCGCTGGGTATAGATGCCGTTCAAGTGGCGCATGACTCGGGATAGATTCCCTCTCGGGGTTCTCACACAGAGGTGATAATGGTTTCCCATCAGGGAATAGGCAAAGACTTCGATGTCCCACAGCCGATGGGCTTCGGCCAGGGTGTCGAGAAAGGCTTGATTGTCGGCCTCGTCGACAAACGTGGGCTGTCTTGCCCGACCCCGGTTCATGACGTGGTACACCGCTTGGGGATACTGAATTCTTAGCGGTCGCGACATGCGCTTAGGACTATCTCAGAAGGCTAGAACTAGTCAACTCCAGATTTGAACCCTCAATTCCGCTGCAAGCTCGGGTTGAAGGGTAACTATCCCGATGATGATGGAGAAAATACCGAAGAACCTGCTGAAAAAACTGCCCTTCTTTTTCTTATGCCGATGGAAATACCCGTCGGGGTCAATGTAGTTCTGGGGATTGTTGACGACGTAGCTGTAGCGGTTGAGATTCTGCGGATCGTACGGCGTTTGGACATGAAGGTTTCGGTTAGGTGGGAGACGACGACAAGTTAGGCAACTTGGGCAAGTCCGGCACCTGCGTGCTTCGTATTTGCTGGTTACGACTGTCTGTTACGATCAACCCTCGCGCACATGCCGTAGGCGACCATCGCAACTATTGTGGAAAAAAAGAAGCTCCACAAGAATATAGCTGCTCCTTGATGTAACAGCAGAAGACTCACTGGAATTACTGGCGTGACGGCCAGAGCAGCAAGGCGTGGATGCCTCTCAACAAAACCGTACGGCAAGACGAGCGACAATACGCAATAAACAATTGAACCCAACACCACTGGGACCACAAAAAGGAGATACATGTACGCCGCGCTACCTAAAAACCATAATAAGGTGTCACTACCCGGTGCACCTCGGAGCCTGAGTTCAAACTCCAGCGCAACCAAAAACACGGGCAAAAACACCACCGCCGCCATGAAGGCGTTCCAAAGGAACATCGATATGAGTTTCCGCCACTTCACTATCATTGCGTTCCAACCGTTACACTACCGCAAATTCCTGTGAGGCATATGGGATTCGACTCCCGGCTCCGAAACAAGAACTGCGTTGATCCGCCTACGGTCCGCGTAAGCTCAAAGGAAGGGAACGGGTCTATGACGCCTCGGGCGAGAATGCCCCCCGAATTTGCTGTAATCGAGAGGTTAAAGTCTATTGCCGGACCAATGCCGAACGGATCAAAAGAATTTCGAACAGCACCGCTCAAACCCACCGTGTTTCCTCTTACCCCAACGTTTACTATATTACCTTGGCCAATTGTCAAAGCAGACCTGCAGACTTGAACTGCTGCGGCACATGTAGGGTTGACCTGAAAAGTGCCAGATCCCGTCTCAAAATCGAGATTGAAAAACGCGCGGGACCGAGTGGGATTTGGAGCAGGATCAAAATCGCGCGCATCTCCCCGAAGACCAAGGGCGGCTGGGGACCCAATGAAGAACTCGCCTCGCGCCGATCCGGCACCAGGAACTACTGGAATAGGAAACTTGATCAACACAGGACTTGCTCCGCAAAAATCGTCTCCTGCACGGCAGCTCGCGAGGCCAGAGAACAAGTCAAGAGACCCGTCCGGAGCCGCGGCGGACAAGCCCCGGTTTTGAAGGTCCGACTGGATACCGGCGAGCGAGTGGCCGATGTCGCCCAGCGCAAACGCCGTGCCCAAACCGAACCCGAAATCCGCTCCCGGCGGTAGCCCCGCCGCGATAAAGGCAAGGTTAAAAACGATGCGAAAGATTTTTCCAAAGATGCTGTTAAAGAACCCGCCCTTTTTCTTATGCCGATGGAAATACCCATCGGGGTCGATGTAGTTCTGGGGATTGTTAACGACGTAGCTGTAGCGGTTGAGATTCTGCGGATCTAGCGGCGTCTGGACGAAGGGATCGGCGGACACGAACCGTCCGGTCTCGGCGTCGTAGTATCTTCCCCCGTAATAGTAAAGCCCGCTCTCGGGGTCGAGCTTCTGGCCGGTGAACCGGTGGGTTGGGTCGATCGTGCCCTCGGTTCGGGAAACACTGCCCCAGGGATCGTATTCGTTGAGCTGAACTCGGGTGCCAGCGATGTCGGTGATGACATTGACGCTGCCCAGGTGATCGTTGTGGTAGAAGTATTTGTTTGTTCCTCTTTTTGAAGCGAAGTTTTCGATCCCAATTCGGATAAACTTCGTGATCACTCCGTTGGGATCGATCTCGTAGCCGGCAAAGGGATAAATGGTGGTGCCACCCGGGGCATTCTTTTTTACGCGCACACCTGCATAGTCGTACTCCATCGACGTGCTGCCGCCGCCGGCGATGGCAATGCTGCTGACCCGGTTATCAATATCCCAGGTCAGCGTCTGGTTGCCTCTGGCGAGCATGTTGCCGTTGGCGTCGTAGCTGTAGTTTTTGCTCAAGCCCGAATGATTGGTGACCGCGGAGGGATGGTTGGCGTCGCTGTAGCTCAGCACCGCCCCGCACTTGTCGGTGAGATTGCCGATGGCGTTGTAGGTGTAGGTGCAGTTCTGCTGGGACTGATTCGTCCCGAAGGTGCCGGAACCACTGATCATCCGGTTGAGATCGTCATAACCAAACGTCCGGCTTGCCGTGAACAAGGGGTCGGGAAGGGGTCAAGTATGGAGTTAGCTAATCCTCGCCACCATCTTTTCGATCCGATCTCTGAGTTTTTTGTCCTTGGCCATCTGAGATTCTACCGCACGACAATTCCAACTCACTGTCGAATAAGTTCCGATGCCGAAGTATTCCGCGATCTCAGGCAAGGGCCGATCGCAACAGCGCTTCACCAAGTAAAGCGCCACTTTCCGCGCCTCGTTCTCCCGTCCCCTTATTCCGCGAAAGATCTCCTGCCGCGCTACCTTGTACCGACGCACGACTTCGTTGATCACACGCTCCGGTCCCACCTCGACGACGCGCCGCTCATAGCGGGGATGTTCCCGTGCGGCGGGCACACCTAAAACTCTAAGCCGCTCGATGAACGTTTCACTGCCGAGGATCGGACTCCGACGCTTGGACTCATAATACTGCTTGAGCGACTCCTCGTTTCCCGATAGCACAAACTCGTGAAACGCCTGTCGCCCTCCAAGCTGTTCCAATGCCGGGGTGGTATCGAGCCAACCCGGTGCTCCTCTGGCCTGAACATAATACCGGTGGCTCGCCCACAGATAATCCTCGGGCATCTTGACCCATCCCGCCTCTACCGCGTTTAAATGAATATAACGGACCACCGCTGCCAGATACTCATCGGCCTCAATGAGGATCGCCTTATATCGGCCGCGGAACAGCGTCCCGTCGCGCCGGTGGCGGCGGTTGAATCGCTGGGTATAGATACCGTCCAAGTGGCGCATTACTCGGGATAGATTCCCTCTCGGTGTTCTCACACACAGGTGATAATGATTTCCCATCAGAGAATAGGCAAAGACTTGGACGTCCCACAGCCGATGGGCTTCGGCGAGGGTATCGAGAAAGGCTTGATCGTCGGCCTCGTCGATAAACGTGGGCTGTCGTGCCCGACCCCGGTTCATGACATGGTACACCGCTTGGGGGAACTGTATTCTCAAGGGACGGGACATGGATATGAACTATCAAAGAAGGAGGGAACTAGTCAACTCCAGATTTGACCCCCAATTGCCCCCAATTGCCTCCCAATTGCCTCCTGACCCCAATTGCACCATTCAATTGCCACATGCTCTTTCCCCTTCTATCTGCTTTCCCATGAGCCGAGTCCCCCAGCGCTCCTCTCCGGCTTGTAGAGCTCAGGACCCATTATGGTACTCATTATCTTTGCAATGTCTGATGAAAAGTATAATGAAGACGTGCCGTACGACATCAATGCGCCAAGATCCTGCCCCACGCAAGGATAGTACTTGAGGTAGCCGACGCGCATCAGATCTCGATCAAACGCGAGAATGAGGTAAACAACATCGCTGGCAAAGATGTCGCAACGTGTGTCCTTGGGAACCTCGTTTCTCGCTGCGCGGAAGAACGCTGCAATGTCCTCACGCCTCGTTGTTTCATAAACCCATGCACTAGACCGGATCTCATCTACACTAAACAGGGCATCTTTTCCCCTCTTTGTCTTGTACATCTGCAAGACATCCACAGTATCTGCCGCATCTTGCTTGGTACTCAGTGCGTAGAATTGTGAGAAGTTGAGCAAGAGGTGGGAATAAGTGGGGTCAAGAAACCACCCGCTTCCCTCCTGCTTCGAGCAGGCGGAAGCGAGCGCCAGGATCAGAAGCGCCAGAACCCGGAACTTTGACATCATCGAGGAAATCTCACTGGCCGCTGGCCGACGAATTCAATCAAAAAGTCGCGGCCGGGAAGACGTCTGCCCACAGCATTGGCGAAGCCCGGCTTGTCAAAATTGAAGGCTTCACGCCTACCTGAGACGAATCCTTCGAAAGACAAATTGCCGCTCGGATCCTTGGCGAGTGTTCCTTCGAGAAGGAGCGTTGAGGTCCCGGTGCGAAGGGAGCCTGTGTCGACCTGCAGGGACAACCTAAGTTGCCTAGCTGAACCAGGTGCAAGGTCCGCCGCAGATCTGGTGAAACCTGGGAACTGTTCGGGTTGAGCCCCCGTATCCAGACTTGAGAAAGGAACCCTAGCGATGTCAGGCCGTCCCGGTAAAGCACCGCGCATGAAGAATAAGCCAGGCAAGATCAGTGTCGTTGGTAAATCGGTACCATTTTCCTTTCCACTAATCAGCAAACGAAGAAGATCTAGTCTCGCATCCGAGCATACATCACATCCTGCCTCCACCGCCAATTGCAAGGCCGGGCTAAAAAACCCTCCTCCACCGGCGTGACTTAGACCGGGAATTAAGGACCCGTCCGGAGGCGCGGCTGATAACCCCCCGTTTTGAAGGTCCGACTGGATACCGGCGAGCGAGTGGCCGATGTCGCCCAGCGCAAACGCCGTGCCCAAACCGAACCCGAAATCCGCTCCCGGCGGTAGCCCCGCCGCGATAAAGGCAAGGTTAAAAACGATGCGAAAGATTTTTCCAAAGATGCTGTTAAAGAACCCGCCCTTTTTCTTATGCCGATGGAAATACCCATCGGGGTCGATGTAGTTCTGGGGATTGTTAACGACGTAGCTGTAGCGGTTGAGATTCTGCGGATCTAGCGGCGTCTGGACGAAGGGATCGGCGGACACGAACCGTCCGGTCTCGGCGTCGTAGTATCTTCCCCCGTAATAGTAAAGCCCGCTCTCGGGGTCGAGCTTCTGGCCGGTGAACCGGTGGGTTGGGTCGATCGTGCCCTCGGTTCGGGAAACACTGCCCCAGGGATCGTATTCGTTGAGCTGAACTCGGGTGCCAGCGATGTCGGTGATGACATTGACGCTGCCCAGGTGATCGTTGTGGTAGAAGTATTTGTTTGTTCCTCTTTTTGAAGCGAAGTTTTCGATCCCAATTCGGATAAACTTCGTGATCACTCCGTTGGGATCGATCTCGTAGCCGGCAAAGGGATAAATGGTGGTGCCACCCGGGGCATTCTTTTTTACGCGCACACCTGCATAGTCGTACTCCATCGACGTGCTGCCGCCGCCGGCGATGGCAATGCTGCTGACCCGGTTATCAATATCCCAGGTCAGCGTCTGGTTGCCTCTGGCGAGCATGTTGCCGTTGGCGTCGTAGCTGTAGTTTTTGCTCAAGCCCGAATGATTGGTGACCGCGGAGGGATGGTTGGCGTCGCTGTAGCTCAGCACCGCCCCGCACTTGTCGGTGAGATTGCCGATGGCGTTGTAGGTGTAGGTGCAGTTCTGCTGGGACTGATTCGTCCCGAAGGTGCCGGAACCACTGATCATCCGGTTGAGATCGTCATAACCAAACGTCCGGCTTGCCGTGAACAGGCTGTCCGTAATCGAGGTGACGTTGCCGTTATTGTCGTAGCCGTAGGCAAGATTCTGCTGGTTGTTGGAAGTGGTCCGGTTGGTAACTCTGAAGTTGGCAGCGTTGTAGGTCCAGGTGGTGGTGAGGCTGTTGGCATAGGTCAGCGCGGTCTTTTGCCCTCTGGCGTTGTACGTGACGGCGTTGATGTAACCGGGTGCGCTGCTCAGCCAGCCCGCTTCGTTGTAAGTGTAGGTGACCGTCTCACTGTCGGGGAATGTCTCGCTGGTGATGCGGCCGAGGGCGTCGTAGCTCTGAGCCATCGTATGCCACACGCCCAGAAGCTGGCGCTGGGTCTGGGTGGTTCTGCCGAGCTGATCGTAGGCAAATTTCGTCGTGGTCGCCTGATCGACGATCTGGGTCACCCGGCCTTTCGAATAGGGCACCGCGGCATCGTCATAGGTCCAGGCGACTAGGGTCGTGCTCCCCTGCTTTTTGGTAAGCGGACGGCCAAGGGAATCGTAAGTAAACGTCAGTGTCTGGTTTTTGGCGTCTTTCTGGGTCAGAAGGTCGCCGGCTAGATTATACGTGTACACCCAGGCGCCGGGCGTGCTGGTGGAACATGTTGTCAGACTGGACGCCGTGCCCATGTTGGGGTCGCACATGGCGATCTTGCGGCCCAGATAGTCATACGCGTTCAGGGTGTTGTGGCCGGCGTTATTGGTCACTTTGGTCAAAGAATCCGCCGCGTCGTACTGGTAGGTCGTAAAGTAAGACGCGCCGCTGTTGACTTCCTCGACCTGGATCACCCGGTGATGGGAATCGGTGTAAGTCCGTTTGATCTTTCCTCGCGGATCGGTGGCAATCACTTCGTGATGATCGTAGGCGGTCTGCGCGTTGGTGCCGTCCGGGAAATTCACCCGCGTCTGCCGCCCGAGTACGTCGTAGAGGAATTCCGTCCAGACGGCTGTTTCAGTCGTAAAACGCGGCGCCGAGGTCCTCCACTCAAGCCCCCGGCTGTCAAAGAAAGTTTCGCTGACGATGGCCTGGCCGCCGGGTCCTTCCTGCGCAGATTGATAGTTCCGGCCCAAGCCGTCGAAGTACGCCTCGCTCGATATGTAATTGCCCGTGCCATGCTGCTCGGTCCGATAGGCGGTTACCCGCTGCAAGCTGGGATTACCCCAGTTGAGATAGAACGTGCTCACGGTTCCATAGGTCGAGCTGCCGTCGAGCGGGCCGGTAATTTTTGTTACCCGACCAAACACATCGTAAGTTGAGGTCGTCGTCTGATTGTTGGCATCGGTCTGGCTGGTCATGACGCCGAAGCGCTCGTCATATGCCATCGTGCTTTGATGATTGAGGCAGTTGGTAACGGTGGAGGGAAATGTTTGGCTGGATTCAAAGACAGTGGCAGTCGTGCAGCTCCGCGCGTCGGTCACCGACGTGCGATTGCCGTACGCGTCGTAGCTGTACGTAACCGTCGGGTTGCCTGCGTTTCCGATATTGCCGGCTAAGCGCGATTCTTCTTTTGTGACCAGGCCCCGCGTCCCGAGTGCGCCGTAAGCGGCGTTGTCGTAGTAAATCCAGCGCTCGCGCACCGTCGCCCCGGTGTTATCGAGGAGCGCCGTTCGCTTGGGGCGGTGAATCCAGTTGGCACTGTCAACGATCCATTCGGTGACTTCGGTTCTTTCATCGCCCGTGGTGGCCACGTCGCCCAGATCATTTTTCTGGGTCGGGTTGCCGTTAGTGTCGTAGGTGAACGTCTCGGCATTTTGGTGGCAGGTGGCCTGGCCTTCGCACTCGTAATAGTCCGTCCGTGTCAGCGCCACGAAGGTTACGCCGGTGTAAGGATTCGACGTGGTAAAAGTGTTGACGACTTTGTTGTAGAGGGCGCCGGCGGCGCTGCGCGTTTCGATCTGGTAGGGGCGGCCCTTCTTGATGTCGTCTTGGTAAAACCATGTATCGGTGTAGTTGCCGATGGGATCGATGGCGCGGACTTTGGCGTGGCCGCGAAATTCTTTGCGATCGGCGTTAACCGCAGGGTTATAGTAGGTGAAGTTTGTGGTCGAGCTCCAGCCGAGCCCATCGCTCATCGTGCGGCTAATAACCCGGTGTCGTGTGCGGTCTACTTCTCCCGGGCGGACATAACCATGCAAACTCCCGCCACAGTTTCCTGGACCGCTGGTGGAAAATCCGACGAAGTCACAGTTGCTGTTAAAATCCTCGTCCCAAACGTCATAGAGCGCTACCGCATCGAGCACGTTTGAAGTATACGGGTAGCCATGCAGACTCCCGCCACAGTTTCCCGGACCGCTGCTCGACAGTCCGGCGAAGATGCAGTTGCTATTAAAATCCTCGTTCCAAACGTCATAGAGCGGAAGTGTGCCGGCTGCGCTTGACGTCAGCACAACGCCGTGCGAAGTCCACTGACACTCAGTGTCGGTACGAGTGTCGGTCAAGCCGCTGAAAACACAGTTGCTGTTAAAGTCTTCGTACCACACGGAATAAAGCGACTTGATCTCCTCGTAGGCGAAACTCACCGATCCGCCGATGCCGTTGGTGGCGCTGGCTAGCACCGTGCCGACATAAGTAAAGGACCGGGGCGGTAAGGCGGAGGTTCCGTCACTGCCGATCGGCGTGACGCTTGTCAGCGTGAGATCGCCGGCGGCGCCGCCTTGCCAGGTTTGGTTGGGGTCACGGTCAATCGAGTAGTCGTATCCGAAATTGTACCGACGCACCAAGCTATTGCCGACGCGGACCTCGATGGCATCGAGGCGGTAAAGCTGGTGATAAGAGGTGTGCCAGTCCGGACTGGTGTCCTTCCAGTCGGTTCGATTGCCCCGAATAAACGTCACCGTGCGGCTGTTGCCGACGAGCGAGCCGGCGTAGTAGGCATAAGTGATGGTATCGGGATAGACCGCCTGATCGTAAGCCTTGTTGTTGTAACTTGAGCTTTGCTTGAAGTAGCTATATCGGACGGAAACGCCGCTGGTTGTCGAAACCTCATCGACGAAATAACGAAAAGTGACCGGCACTTCAGTGTTGAGCGCGAAGGTGAGCCCCGTGGCGCGGCTGTTGGAAGTATAGCCGAAGCGGTGTGTGGTTCCGTCTTTGGTCCTTACCGTCCAGTAATCGCCGCTTGAAAAATAGTTGATCTTCCAAAACGTTTCATCCTTGGTCCGATAGCTTCCGCTGCCGATAGACACCAAATCATAGGTATGACCGCCGAAGACGAGCTTGAAGCTGTCGTCCGACGTGCTGGTTGAACCTTTGGTATCTCGAACGATGAACCCACCAGTGTCCAGGCTCCAGCCGAGGCCGGTCCAATCGGCTTGATCGCGCTCGCTGTTGTTGCCCATGTCATCAACAACGCCGCTGTTGTAATTGAGCAAGATCTTCGGCGCGATGCCGGCCGCTCCTGGCGGAACCAATATTGGAATCTCGGCGCCGGCTGAGCCGGTGAAAAGATCGGCCTGGAAGGATTGAATATTAAAACCATCGACTGAGGCGCCGAGACCCGCCGTTGCTGCGCTAGTCGTAACGGTTGCACCTGGCTTGGTCGGTTTCTTGGTTGTTTGGTTCGCGGCACTCGACGCGGCTGATGTTGTTTGAGTTGAACTTGCGCTGATATGCGACGCCTCTGAAGAAGATTGATCAACAATTGCTATCAGGAATATTAGGGCCGCCACTTGAAATAGATGGGAGAGCATAGGTTGTTGCGAGATTGAAAAAGTTCCAAGCCTGTGAGTGATCATCTCCTCGCCTCCGCTTTCAAATTTACGTAAGACCGATTTCTGTTCCGGGAAAATCGTAAGGAGGCTTTTACACGGTGGGGTGAGTCTTGTCCAATGCTATTTTTGCATAGACCTATGCACCTTTTGCATGAATCGATTCCGGCCCGTTGCCTTTGGCGGGGGAATTAGGCGGAGAGAAGCGGACGAAATAATGAGGCTTGCAGCAAGAAATTTAAATTGTTGCCCAATCGAAATAACGCAACCTTGGTTGCATCTCGTGTCAACCAGGATTGCGGATATGTAAACCAGAGTTGCTCCAGTTTATCTGCCTTCATTTTGCAACTTTCGAAACTTTCACGACTCGGGAGTCGGTTCCTCTCTATTTACGGGTTGGTATGACATTTGCGTTTTTGTGCGGGCAAAGTCCGAGGTTGTTCAAATAACTTGCAGAAATATTCATAGTCATCGTGAAGGAAATTGTGGCATGACTCTCGATAGAATTCGATTATTCATTTGTGTCGCTAAGAATCGGAGCATTAGCCAGGCGGCACGCGAGCTTGGCATTAGCCAATGCGCGGCCTCCCGTAAACTGCAACAGCTTGAAGTCAAGGTTTCCTCCAAGCTGTTCGAGAGAAAAGGAGGCGGCATGGAACTGACCGCTTCGGGTCGGACGTTTCGGCATGAAGTCTCGTCGCTCTGGTCACAGTTTGAAGAGTTGGAGAAAAGATATACTCCGAGCCGAGATTCTCTCACCATCGCGGCCAGTCATCGTCCCTCGAAATACCTACTGCCGAGGCTAATGATAGAGTTTAGTAAAATGCGTCCTTCGGCGAAATTGACTTTACTCACCCGGAGCAGCGTGGAAATTGAGAAACTGCTGTTGGAGTCCAGAGTTGATCTCGCGATCACCAACAATGTTAATATGTCAGGTACGGCCTTTTTCACCGAGCCCTATTCTAGCGAGCCACTAACCGCATTCGTTGCAACGAGCCATCCATTGGCGAAAATGAAATTTGTGCAAGCGTCGAACGTGGGCACGGTTCCGCTCATCGTCAAATGTCGACGCGAGGGTGAAAGCAGGGTTGAGGCACAGCTGGGAAAATTTGAGAAAGGAGGAATGAAATTCAAAGTCGTGATGCGCTGCGAGTCTCCCGACGTGGTCAAGGAATTTGTCAGACACGGGGCGGGTGTAGGGATCCTGTATTATGATTCAATCAAACGGGGAATAGAGCGTGGGGAATTTAATGCGATCCAATTCCCACGGTTCGATCTCAAGGGGCAAAATTACATTGTTTACTCCAAGGACAGGCCGCTCTCCCCTCTGGCACGGGAGTTTCTATCGCTGCTGCGCGCTTCGGTGGCGCAGAATGCGCCGATCAAACCGATGGTGCCTCAGATCTCGTACCGACGCGACAACGGTGGGGCACGGGATCACATTCTCCGATCCAAACTTCTATACTGAATCGCTTCGGCGATGTAGGATACTTGAATCTCTTCCGCGCCAGTGAGATCGGCGACGGTACGGCCAACTTTGAGGACGCGGCCGTAGACTCTGGCGCTTAAGCCCAGCAGACAAGGCACTTCGGTTTGAATATCGATGCGATCGAGCCGGAAACTTTCGACCGGCAACGTTAAAATTGCAGCGGCGTGCAGCGGCGTTCTTTCTGCGGGTCGTGAGCGCACCGCGGCGGCATCTCGGCGCTTCCGCCGAGTCGCCTTTTCATTCGTACCGCAGCGCTTCGATGGGATCGAGTTGCGCGGCCTTTTTGGCCGGATAAAAACCGAAGAAGACGCCGACGGCGCCGGAAAAGACAAAAGCGATGGCGACGATCGCCGGGCTGATCAGGGTCGGCCAGTGGGCCCATTCTTTGAGGACTTCGGAGCTGCCGATGCCAAGCATAATACCGATGACTCCGCCCGTAGCGGCCATGACCACGGCCTCGACGAGGAACTGCAGCATGATGTCGCGGCTGCGCGCGCCGACGGCCATGCGAATGCCGATCTCGCGCGTGCGCTCGGTGACCGAAACCAACATGATGTTCATGATGCCGATGCCGCCGACCAACAGGGAAATCGACGCCACGCTGCCGAGCAAAACGGTCATAACACGCGCCGTGGTCGATGCCGCTTCAGCGATATCGGACAGGTTGCGCACGGTGAAGTCATCAACGCGGTCCGGCCCGATACGATGGCGCTGGCGCAGCAACAAGACGATCTGTTCCGCCGCTTCCTGGACGCGCTCGGCTCTGATCGCCTTAACCATGACGGTCTGCACCCAGGTGATGCGCAAGAGGCGCTTTTGCATGGTCGTGAAGGGCACCATCACGGTATCGTCTTGATCGGTGCCTTGACCGGTCTGACCTTTGGCCGTGAGCACGCCGACGATACGGAACGGAATATTTCTTATCCGGATCACAGCGTCGATGGGATCGTCGTTGCCGAAGAGCTGACGCACGACGGTTTCGCCAACCACTGCTACTTTGGCGGCGCTATCGACATCGCCCTGGTGGAAAAAACGCCCCTGCGCGACCTCCCAGTCGCGAATTTGCTGGATCTCCGGCGCCACTCCCTGTATCAAAGTTCCCCAGTTAAGGTTGCCGGCGATCACCTGCTCCTGGCGGCGCACGATCGGCGAGGTAAACGCGACCGAAGGCAGCTCGCGCACTATCGCTTTGGCGTCGCCGTCGACCAAGGTCCTCACGGCGCCGCTGCCGAAGCGGACGCCGCCCGTGACGTTGCTCCCGGGCAAGATGATCAACACGTTGGTGCCGAGGCTGGCGATCTGCGCGCGAATGGTCGCCTTGGCGCCCTCACCGATCGCCACCATGGCGATCACCGCGCCGACGCCGATGATAATTCCGAGCATGGTTAAAAAGGCCCTTAGCTTGTTGCGCGCCAGGGCGCGAAGGGCGATCCGGAAGGTCATCAGCCACTGCATTTAATGCCCCGCCGCGATCATCACCGCGCGGTTCGGCCGATCGGAAATCACTAAGCCATCTTTGAAGGCGATTTGTCTCTCGGCATGGTCGGCGATATCCGGTTCATGGGTGACGAGGATGATGGTGATTCCCTGCTCGCGGTTCAGCCGTTGGAAGAGCGCCATGATTTCCCCGCTGGTCGCCGAATCGAGATTGCCGGTCGGCTCGTCCGCGAGTATCAACGATGGCCGATTGACCAGCGCCCGCGCGATGGCGACCCGCTGCTGCTGCCCGCCGGACAGTCGGTTCGGGGTGTGATCGAGGCGCTCGCCCAGCCCGACCAAACCCAACACTTCCACCGCGCGGGCTTGCCGCTCCACGCCGTGAAATCCGTTGTACATCATTGGCAGCTCGACGTTCTCCAGCGCCGTGGTGCGCGATAGCAAGTTGAATCCCTGAAAGACAAAACCGATACGCTTGTTGCGGATATGGGCCCACTGGTCCGGCGACAGCGAGCCCACTTCTTCCTGCTCCAGAAAATATTTGCCCATGGTTGGCCGGTCGAGACAACCGAGGATGTTCATGAAGGTCGACTTGCCCGAGCCCGACGAGCCCATCACGGCGACGAACTCGCCGCGCTCGATCGTCAGGTTGATGCCGCGCAGCGCCGGCACTTCGACATCGCCCATGCGATAGACCTTGTGCAGCTCCTCGACCCGGATCAGCTCGCTCATCGGAACCCTAGGCGCGGCCGGGTAGTCTGAAAGGGATTAATCACGGCTTGGCTCCGGCCGGTGGCGCTACCTGACATGCCGATGATAACCAAATCTTTTTCGTTGATTGGCCCGCTGATCACCTCGGACTTGGAACCGTCGGTGATGCCGAGCTGCACGTCCACCGCTTGGGCTTGGTTGTCCTTCAGCACGTAGATCTTGGCCTGGCGCCGCCGCCGCACGCCGCCGCCTCCACCACCCCCGGGCCGGCTCGTCCGCCGTGCGCCGACCCGCGATACGGCGCGGTTACGCTGCGGCGCAACGCCTCCTGCGCTTCGTTCTTATCTTCCGGCAGTTTGAAGCGCATGGCCATGTTGGGGATGGTCAACACATCCTCCTTTTCGCTGACCAGAAACTGCACGTTGGCGGTCATGCCGGGCTTGAGCAAGAGTTCCTTATTATCGATCCGCACCACGGCGTCGTAGGTCACCACGTTCTGGACGATGTTCGGTGCGTTGCGCACTTGAAAAACCTTGCCGCGAAAGCGCCGCGCTGGAAAGGCATCGACCGTGAAGCTCACCTGCTGGCCGTCCCGAACGTTACCGACATCGGCTTCGTCGACGCTGGTGTGCACCTCCATTTTCGCCAGATCATTGGCGATGGTGAATAACGTCGGCGCCTGCAGCGATGCCGCCACGGTCTGGCCCACGTCGACGTTGCGCGAAATCACGATGCCATCGACCGGCGAGCGGATGACCGTGTTGTTGAGATCCACCGTGGCCTGAGTCAACCCCGCCTGGGCCTGCACGGTTTGCGCTTGATTGACGTTCAACTGCGCCAGCGCGGCATCGTGGGCGGTCTGCGCCGCGTCCAAATCGCTCTGCGCCATCAACTCTTTTTTGCGCAACTCCCGGTTGCGCTCCAGCGTGCGCCGGGTATCGGCGACCACGACTTTGGCCTTGGCGTAATTCGCCTGCGCCGCCAAAAGGTTGGCGCGCGCCTGATCGACGGCGGCCTTGAACTTGTCTTGATTGAGTTGTGAGATCACCTGGCCGGCCTTTACTTTGGTATTGAAGTCCGCAGACAATTTATCGATGGTCCCCGACACTTGGCTGCCCACTTGAACCGTGACCACCGCTTGTAGAGTCCCGGTCGAAGAAACCACTTGCCGGACATTGGCTTTGCTTGCCGCCACCGTGAGATATGGCGACTTGTTTGTCGACTCGCTCAAACGCCAATAGGCAAAGCCGGCGCCGCCGACCAACAGCAACAAGACGACGACTAGCGCGAGCTTTTTTAACTTCATGCCTCCTCGCGCAACAAGCGGAAAACCTTCGCCGCAAAATCGTTGGCATCCCGTTTGGTCAACCGGCGATAGGTCAATCCGGTGGTGATCTCCGCGTTGGCTTCCTGATCTTCGATGACCTGTTCCAAGGTAACCCGGAAGCGTGATACCGGCGCCGCGCCGGCCATCTCGAACTGCAATTCGCGCACGCTGCCTTTGAGATAAAAATTGACCGCCTGGTCGGAAATGATGAAAGTTACTTTGCCGGCGTTTCTGAGATGGATCGCCGTCGAGCTGTTCTTCCAAACCGCCATATCAAGGGTCGAGGAGTTCTTGGCGACGACCTCGTAGTAGGACAGCAACGCCGGGTGGGCCCAGCCGGTTTCATCGATCGTGCAGATCGGAATGATTTTGCCTTCATGGGAGTCTATTTCCGTGCCTCCCAAACGCCGGAGCAGCGCCGGCGTCAATTCTTTGCCGATCAGTTGCGACATGTTTGATTTTTAATCCTTCTTGGATGATGGATTCGAGTCGCCCGACTATTTCCCCAGAGTCAATTCCTGCCGTTTGCCGAAGCCCTGCTGGTTGTCGATGAAGAAAAGCTTCTCCGGATCGACGCGGTAGAACTTGACCTTGAGAAAGGCCTTGTAGAAGGCTCCGCTCGCCGGATCGGTGAAAAGCTTGATGACATCGACATACTTGCGCGCGTAAATCGCCATGGCTTTGGCCTTCTCCAGGACGCCGTCCACCAGCACGGCTCGGCCTTCGAGCTGAATGCCTTTGATCGCGCGCCAGTCCTTATAATCTTCTTGAATCGTCACTGCAACCCGGGGGTTGGCCGCCAAATTCTGCCCATGGCGCGAGTCCGGCGAAGAAAAGAAATATAGCTCAAACTCGTCGCTGGCGTAAAAAACCGTCGCCGCCCAGGGAACATCGCCGGCCGAGGTCGCCAGCGTCATGGTGTTGTGGGAGTGGAGGTAATCGAGGATTTGCTGTTTCAAAGGATCGGCCATGGGCGTTCTACATCAACTCGTCGAGGCCGCTTAAGCAAAATGCCGGCAGGTAAAACTACTAATGCGTCTTACCCACCAGTGGTGCCTGGCGCAACTCCGCCAAATTCGCCGCGCCGGCGCAGAGCATGCTCACCTTGAGTACATGAATAACACCGGAAATGTATTCGAGGACCCTTGCCGAAGATTCCAAGGCGGCGGCCAAAAGCGGCTGTCCGAAGGCGGCGATATCGGCGCCGAGAGCGATTGACTTGGCGATATCCACGCCGGTACGAATGCCACCCGAGGCGACCAGTGGAATTTTGGGCAAAGCTTTACGCACACCAACCAGCGCCTCCTCGCTTGGAATGCCCCAATCGGCAAACGCGGTGTCCGGCCGTTGCCCTTGTTTTGCCGAGCGCTGGGCCTCCACCGCCGACCACGAGGTGCCGCCCTTGCCGGCGATGTCGATCGCTTTGACGCCGGCCCGCTGCAAGCGCATGGCGACGTCCACCGAAATACCGTTGCCGACTTCTTTGGCCATCACCGGAACTTCAAGATCGCGGCACACCGCGGCGATCTTTTCACCGAGGCCCTTGAAATTCCGATTACCTTCGGGCTGGACCGCTTCTTGAAGGACGTTGAGATGGAGAATCAGCCCGTCGGCGCCGATCATCGCCACCGCGCGGCGGCAATGGTCCACGGTGTAGCCGTAGTTGAGCTGGACCGCGCCGAGGTTGCCGAACAAGAGGATATCAGGAGCTAGATCCCGGACCTGGAAGGAAGGCGCCGCGGACGGCTCTTCGATGGCGACACGCTGGGACCCCACACCCATGGCGAGGCCCAATGCCTGCGCCGCCGCGGCCAAATTACGATTGACCTTGCGCGCCAGATCGAAGCCACCGGTCATCGAAGAAATCAGGATCGGCGCCTTGAGCGGCTTGCCGAGAAAAGTCGTGCTTAAATCAATCTCGTCGATGTCGAGCTCGGGCAGGGCGTTGTGGATGAAGCGGTAGCCCTCCAGCCCCGTGTTGGAAGGGCTGGAAACGCTCGCGGTGTCGAGACAGAGTTCGAGATGCTCCTTCTTGCGCCGTTGGGTTTTCGTGAAGGCGTTTTTGACCCTGCGGTTCGGCATAATGACGACAGGCCGGATCGATCACCGCTGCTTTTTTGCGGCTGGCCGTTTGACGGCGGTGAGCGTGGGCGCCTTGCCGGCGTCCGGGTGGCGGCTCATGCCCTCGTCATCCCAGCGTTGGAATAGATCCACGTCGATGTCGAATTGATCGAGAATCCGGGTCACGGTTTGGTTGATCACGTCATCCAAGGTTTTCGGCCGATGATAGAATGCCGGCACCGGCGGAAAAATGATCGCTCCCATGCGCGTCAGCGATGCCATAGCTTCCAAATGGCCGAGATGCAGCGGCGTCTCGCGGACCACCAAGACCAGCTTTTTGCGTTCCTTGAGAACCACATCGGCGGCGCGCACCAAAAGATCGGCGCCGAGCGAATGGGCGATGGCGCCCATCGACTTCATCGAGCACGGCGCGATCACCATGCCTTCGGTGCGGAACGAGCCGCTCGAAACGCTGGCGCCGACGTTGTTGATATCGTGCACCACGTCGGCCAATGCTTCGACGTCCTTCACCGCATAAGGCGTCTCCACTTGGATCGTCATGCGGCCGGCCTTGCTCATGACCAAATGGGTTTCTATTTCATCTATCTTGGCGAGAATTTCCAGCATGCGCACGCCGTAGATCGCCCCGGTGGCGCCGGAGATGCCGATGATCAGTCGTTTCTTCTTGTTCAATTGACGAACTCCCAAGTCAGCGAATCGCCGTCGCGCACGCCCAGATGATCTTTCAAGCGCACCGGCGCGACGATCTCGATTTTGTCGCTCGGATAATCTTTCACTTCCGGCAGCAGAATGGCCGCCTCGATTGTGTCAGCGGCGGAACCTGCGCCGCTCAAGACTTGGATCCGATAGAGCCGCGCGCTGCAGAAACCGCCTTCTGCCGGCGCCAGTGGCACCCCGGATGATTCCGTCTGCACGCGCCGCCAAATTTCTTCATCGGCTGCAGCGCGGGGGTGAACGTTGAGCGTCCCCGGAAACGGACTAAAGCCGAGGTTCCGCTGCAAGCTCTGCCGCACCCAATCCAACCTCATAAACGAGCAGGCCAATCCAAGATCGGAATAAATAACTCCGGTCATCCGCCCCATGATCCCGTGCCTCAATGGCCGGAGAGCGAAGCCGCTTTGCCGCCGCGCCGCACTTTGATGACTTCGCCGAGGATCGAAAGTGCGATCTCCGCCGGCGTTTCGGTGGCGATATCAAGGCCGATGGGGGCATAGACCCGTTCGAGCAGCTCTTCGGCGATCTTGTCTTCGTCGCGAAATCTCTGGAAGCAAGCTTTGATTCGCCGCCGGCTGCCGATCATGCCAATATACTTGGCCTGACTGCCGACGATCACGCGCAAGCAAGGTTCGTCGTAAGCGTGCCCCCGAGTGATTAAAACGATGTAACAGGACGGCGTGATCGTCATTTCCTTGAGCGTCTGCGCCATGTCGCCGACCACGACTTCATCGGCATCCGGGAAACGTTCGCGGTTGGCATAGAGCAGACGGTCGTCAATTACGGTGACATGAAAATCCAAGACCTTGGCGATCTTGGCCAGCGGCACGGCGATATGGCCGGCACCGACCACGATCAGCTTCGGCGGCGCCGGCATCACCTCGAAAAAAATTTCCAATTTGCCGCCGGCTTGGGGAACGTCCAACGAAACGAGCTTGGATTTCTCTTCGCGCAGGCGATTGGCAGATTCCTGGACGATCGCGTGGACGACCCGCGCATCGCCGATGTTCTCGGCGCGCACCGCGCCGTCGCGCACCAGGCACTTCGCCCCCGGCTCGACATGAACTTCACCGGATATTTCGACGACCGTGGCGAGCACCGCCGCAGCGCCCAGCTCGCTAATTTGAACCAGTTCTTCCGAAAGCGAGCTCATTTGCCGGTGGACACCTCTTGATCCCGCTCTTTCCACCAGGGATCGATGAAGACGTTCATGATGCCGCCGCACACCGCCGGGCTATCCGAGGAAATATCGTCCAGCAGATCCACGCGCACAGTCCGCGGCTTGCGCGTGCGGATGACTTCGATGGCCTCTCGCTTGACGTCGGCCTCGCCGCAACCACCGCCGATGGTGCCGAGAATTTCGCCCCAAGCCGTCACCACCATCTTGGCGCCGACTTCGCGCGGCGTCGAACCTTTGGTCGACACGATCGTCGCCACCGCCAAGGTCTCTCCCTTATCAATAAACTCCTTCACTTGGTGATAAACGGAGTCTTTCTTTTTAGCTTCTAGATCCGCATCGCTATAACATGCACCCGGTCCAGCCATGATTTTACCTCCCTGCTTTCAACTCGATGGCACCGATCATTCAAGCCACCATCTTTTGCAACGTACGTCCGAGGGCCACCAAACTATTAACGTTGTGCACCGACAGAAACAAGTCCAAATAAGGCAGCGCCGCCTGCATGCCCTTGCACAGCGGTTCGTAGTTTTCGCTCGCCAGCAGCGGGTTTAGCCAAATAATTTTCTTGCAGCGCCGCTTGAGATCCCGCATTTCCTGTTCGAGCAGGCTCACATCGCCGCGATCCCAGCCGTCGCTGATGATCACGACGACAGTTCGATGCGTGACCATGCTCGGCGCAAAATTGCGATTAAAAGTGTGCAGCGAGCGGCCGATGTTGGTGCCGCCGGACCAGCCGAGAATGCTGCCGGAAATCTTGTCCAGGGCGTTGACGATGTCCTTGGTGCGAATCAGGTGAGTGATCCGGCTGAGCGAAGTGCTGAAAACAAAAGTTTCCACGCCCCACAGCTCGTTTTGCAAACCGTACATGAATTGAATCAAAAAGCGGCTGTAACAATCCATCGAGCCGCTCACGTCGCAGAGCAGCACGACTTTGGTTTTTTTGATGCGTTTCTTGCGCAGGACCAGATCTATGACCTCGCCGCCGTACTTCATGCTGCGGCGCATGGTCCAGCGCGGATCGACGGTGTTTCCCCTTCGGCCGATTTTTTTGCGACGGCTGATCTGCGTGGCGATCTTGGTGGCGATCAGCATGATCGCGCGCGCAATGGCGCGGCTTTCCTCCACGCCCATCTCGCTGAAGTCTTTGCGATTCATCAGCTCCTGCGGGCTGTAAGTGGGCACCGTGAACTCGTCGAGATTATCGAGCTCCAAATTCTCGTTCGCCACGCTCTCCGCGGCCGCTTCTTCCAGGCCGCCCTCTTCGTCACCACCCTCCGGCGCATCCGACTCGGTCGGCGTGCCTTGAATCTCCATGGTCTCCATCGGCACGCGCTCGTAACTCTGCTCGCGCCAGAAACAATCGAAGACCATGTCAAACACAGGAAAGTCTTCTTTCTGAGAAATTAGATTAGCGCGCAGCAAGGCGCGGAAGTCCGCCTTTTCGCCGATATCGACGAGATCCACCGAGCGCGAAGCGTCGAGCACCTGGCTCAAGCTCACCTTGACGCCCAGTTCTTTCAAGGCGCGCGCAAATGCCATCACATTGGGCAAGGTGCCCTTGCCGCGCGCCGAAGCGACCTGGCTCACTGCTGCGGCAACGTTTTCGGGGGTGACATCCATGAATTCTAGCTCACCAACTCCGGCGACACGCGCAGCAAAGCGTCCAGATTCAACTGGCGGCTTTCGACCTGCTCGCGCAGGTGATGCAGATCCTCGCGATATTTGAAAACACAGCCCATGGTTTCGATGACGCTCTTGTCGTCGAGATTTTTCCGGTTGAGCGCGATCAAGGCCGACGCCCAGTCCAAAGTCTCGGCAACTCCCGGCCGCTTATAGAAATTCATTTCGCGGACCTTTTGCATGAATGCGCAAATCTGCTGCGCCATGCGATCTTCCACTTCGGGATACTTGGTGGTGATGATTTCGTATTCCTTCTCGAAGCTCGGGTATTCGATCCAGTGGTACAGGCAGCGCCGCTTGAGCGCATCGTGAATCTCCCGGGTGCGATTCGAAGTGAGAAATACGTAAGGCCGGTGCTTCGCCGCCACCGTGCCGAGCTCGGGAATGGTGATTTGGAAATCCGATAGGACTTCCAACAAGAACGCCTCGAATTCCATGTCGGCGCGGTCGATCTCGTCGATCAAAAGCACCGGTGGGTTGGCGTCGTGGGTTTGGATCGCTTCGAGCAGCGGCCGCTTGATCAAATACTCCTCGCTGAATATTTCCGTTTCGACCTTGGCCTTGTCGCCGTGTTCGACTTCTTCGAGCTTGATGCGCAGCATCTGCTTCGGATAGTTCCACTCGTACAGAGCCGTGTTGGCATCGAGACCCTCGTAGCATTGGAGCCGGATGAGCTTGGCATCGAGCACCTTGGAGAGCACCTTGGCGATCTCGGTTTTGCCGACCCCCGCCTCGCCCTCTAGAAGCAGCGGCTTGCCCATGATCAACGAAAGGTAGACCACCGTGGCCAAAGCGCGATCGCAGACATACTTTTCCTTGAGAAGAATCTCCTGGACTTTTTCAATCGAAAGTTGATTTGGATTCACGCTCTCCCTCACCGTAAGAAATTTATCTGCCGCCCGAGCAGCTGACTGGTTAAATTTCTCTCCCCACCTCCATCAATCGCCACCGCCAGCCACTCTTAAATCAAGTAACCATACCCTCTTAGCCGATTTGGATCAACGTGACAAACCCGAACTACGCCTGTCGACTGCGGGAGACTACCAGGTATGCCAACGGTCGAGCGGGCAAGAAGCGCTGCGACCGAAGAACCGAACAGGTAAAGCGCCAAGTAAGTAACGGCCCGCTCTACGCGCCCTGAAATCGCGAGATTTTAAGGCTACGATCTAATTATAACAAATCGCTATGAAATACGAAATTCCAGGAGGGTAAGGATAAATCGGCCAAACCCCGTGACCGCTACGAATGCCTATCGTCCAAGCGATCTCATGCGTACAACCGACCTCGATCCCGCATTTTCGTTTTCTTAGCTTGCCTTAGGCTGGGGATGAGAGCCATCTAATACGCAATAACGAAAGCCTGCTTGAATGAAGCTTGATCAGCCAACGATTGTCTGAGCCGGTTTGCAGCGTTCAGCTCCGACAGCTGTCCTACCCTAACGCGGTGCCAAGTTTTGCTCTCGGTTTCAACGGTCACAATGTAGGCATCGTAACCGCTTGACCGCAATTGGTTGACCATTGTCTCCGCGTCCTGCTTATATTCCAACGCCGCCACCTGGACGGTCCACTGCCGAACCGGCTTAGGTTCCTTTTGCCGCTCTGGCTTATTCTCCGGGGAAGTCGGCGCTGTCGTACCATCACGCGGGAGCGAGAGCATGTATGCGGGTTGATTCTGCACTGGCTTTATCGAAGTGGGTTCCACAGCTTGGTCTGGGTTTGGTGTATTATTGGGCAAATCGTCGACCTGATTCATTGGCCTCGACTCGCCCACAGCCGGTAGAGAGCCGGGAGTGTCGTGAGGCGGTGCTACAGTGGAAATCTCGGTGACAACAGCAGAACTTGGCGCTAAAAGCGCGTCGGTTCGAGGCACTGGGCCTCGACTATCGGACGCCGGCTTTTCGCCGCCATTCGGTGTCGGCTCCACCGCAGGCGGCGTGTTCACTGCGGGCGGTTTGGCCTGAAGTTTTGCGCGATCGCGATTCATCCGTTCGAGCTCGTTTTTCAGGGTCGATAACTTATTTTTAAAATCTTGTGAAACGGTCTGGGATTCGTCGCGGTTACGAATGACGTGAGGCGTAATGAGCATGATCAGTTCAGTGCGCTCGGAATCATCTCTGGTCGTCTCAAACAATCGTCCGATAACCGGTATATCCATCAGATAGGGAATTCCGCTCCTCGTGCGATTCTTATTATCGGTGATAATCCCGCCGATCACTAAACTGTCGCCATCCTGGACGACCGCCGTTGTTTCCGCTTGCCGCGTATCGAAAGCAGGGAAGGTATCGGCCCCCACCGACACATTCTTGTCGCGCTTCTGGCTTACCTCGGCAAGTATTTGCAAGTTGACCAAGCCTTGCGAGTTGACTTGCGGGATGATGGTCACGATTCGACCCGTGTTGCGGTATTGGATGGAAGTGCTCGATGCCGGGGTGCCGACTTGCGTCGTCGTGGTTCCGGTCGCTACCGGCTCCTCGGTGCCGACCTGGATTCGCGCGGGCCGATTATCGGTGGCAAGTATCGACGGCGATGAAAGAACTTTAAAGCGTGAATCCGACTGCAAAGCGTTAATGAAAGCTTTTATATCCTTGCCGCCGAAAACTCCGCTGACGCCGCCACCAAATGCATTGTTCGTCGGGAACAGCTCGCCAAGAGTTTTAATTGCTCCAGCCGAGCCAAATTTTTGGCCGAATATCGTGCCTGGATTCCGCCTAAGAATTTCATAATCAACGCCAAGCGACTGGTTATCGGTAAGCGTTACCTCGGCGACGAGTACATCCAGAAGCACTTGGCGTGGAATTGCGTCCAGATCTTTTAGGATCATTTTGATGTTCTGAAACTCTTGCACGGTGCCGTAGATGATCAGCGAGTTGGTCGACGGATCGGCAACGATTCGAAGTTGTTCTTGCTGTTGCTGAACTTGGGATGGCGGCCGCGCTGCGCCGGGAGGCTGGGTCGGCGCCGGCGGCGGCGCTACCGCGGTAGGCGGAACGACCCGCCCCGGTGCTGGAACCGCAGCGTAGGCTCCGAGCGGCCGGCTTTGCTGGCCGATTGAACTGGACGAGCCAAACGTGGAACCCGTAGAGCTTTGTCCTGTCGACGATGCCGTTCCCCCCGGGGTCGATCTGTGTAAATCCTCAAGCGTTCGAGCCTTTTCCCTGCTACCAGTCGAGGGTTGGCCCAACGCCTGGCTCAGAACGTCGGCGAGTTCCGTCGCCTTGCCATTTTCCACCGGATAAATAAATATGCGCCGGCCCGGCCCCTCGGCGACGATGTCGATGCGATCCAGCCAGCGCTTGGCGTAGGTCCAGGCCGCATCGCTGTGGCTTATGATTAAAAGTTGGTTAATCCTCGGCAGTGCTATGAATTGCGCGGCAAAATTCTCGGCCTGCGGCGCCGACGAGGCAAAGGACTGCATGACTTTGGTCATTTCTTGGGCCAGTTCTTCGGCGCTCGCCACCTTAGGCTGGTAGATCTCCATGCGCGTTCCGGCGAAGACTTGCACGTCGATCAGGCCTGCGATCTCCATCAGGCGTTGGATATTGGACGGCAGGTCCATGACAATGAGAAAGTTGCCGCGCGGATTCTCGATGATTTCGCCCCCTGGCTGGAGAAACGGCGTCAACAACCGTTTCATTTCTGCTACCGCGAAAAATCGCACTGGAATCACTTGCAGCGCGAAGCTATCTTCTTTGCTCTGACCCACCGGCCGCGCCAAACCTTTGCCATCCTTGATGGGCATGATGTGGTACAGGTTCCCGGTCCGAATCGCCACCGCACCGTTCATGCGCAGCACTTGGTGAAAAATCGGCAGCAGATCTTCTGCCCGCAGGGGCTCGGCGCTATTGATCGTCACGGTGCCTTTGACTTCGGGATCGATCGTATAGTTTAGGCGAAGCTGTTGGGCAATGATGTGAATAATTTCCACCAGGTCGGCGCGATTAAAATTTAAAGAAACCATACCACCGGCCGCAGGTGATGACGCGCCCACGCCTCTGCCCTGCAGCCCCTGTGGCGAGGTTTGAGGTTCTGGCGTCTCCTGCGCTTGAGGTCCGAGTTGTGGATTGGCTCGCGGCGCGATTTGAGCCGGAGTCGGAACCGGAATTGGCGACCGGCGCGGGATGATCGGTGGACTCGAAGTCGGCGGCGTTCTCGTTTCTGTCGGCGTTGTGGGTTGAGCAGCCCCGGGAGATCTTTGGCTGGGGTTGGGGCTTGGTTGAGCCGGTGCTTGCTGCGCCGCCAGGGGAATGGCAATTCCGAGCATTGAAGCCCACGCCACAAAAGTTGCCCAGCGCAATTCTGCCATCGAAATTCCCCTTCCGAAAATCATCAATTGGGAGTTACATTTCCCGGAGCCGGAATTCGCCCGCGTCTCGGCAAATTTGGGATAACCCGTGGGCGCGGGGCGACAATACCCGGCGGAACGACCCGGCCAGGAGGCGTTGGCCTTGGCTGCCGGACTTCGACTTTACGAAAATAATCCAGTACTAATTCGACCCGTGCAGCACCTTTCGTAAAGACGACTCGTTTATCGGCAATTTCAGACAACCTGTAGCCTTCCACGTTGTCGCCGACCGTCAGCCGCAAAGGGACCGCCGATGGTGGGGCCTGTCCCGCCGGCCCTACGCTCGGTTCCGCGCCTTCTTGGAGTATCGCCGTCCGATTGGTGCCAATGATGACCGTGCCGACCAGGATCATATTACGAATACGTTGAGACGCCCGGGAGCCTTCTTCCGCTTCGCGACTCGCACCCGCGCCTCTTTCCGGGTCAAAAAGGTTTCTGCTAATGATCACGTCCGTGTTTGTTGCTACTCTGGGAGCTGCTGCAACTACTTTCTCGGCTACGGGAGCTGGCGAGTCGGTCTTGGTCGGAACCGGCAATTGCCAAGGTTCATCTTTCCAAGATTGATAAATGCCCCAACCGACGAACCCGACAGCCGCGGTCAAGATAATACTCAGTAGAGAAGTTCGTGTAAGAATCGCGTTTATCCCTTGATGACCCTGCTTGCCCCGAAGGCGTTTAATTTACGCTGGCGAAATTCCAGGGTCAAACTGATCACGAAATTATAGCGTTGCCGACGAGAATATAAAATCCGTTTTTCACAGCCTTTGGAGTCTTCGAAGCCTGCAAATCCCTTGATTACATTATTACTTTACGCCCCGGTTGCCTTGATCACCCGCGAAATAGGAAATCCCCAATTCAACACATCAAAATCCGGCGCGGCGCCTTTGACGAATCAAGCCCAAATTGTTTTTGAGAAACCGCTCAGGACGAACCGGCCGACGCTTCGGTTTTTTGGGGTTCTGCTGCCTGGGCTCGCGCATAACCCGAAATCATCAGGCTGATGCGCAGGTTTTGCGCCGGAACTTGGGACACGCCTCGGCGCTGGGGAAAACCGATAGGACGAAAAAGCGACCGAATATTGATTTCATCGACCACAAGCAATTTCGGTGAATTTTCGATGGCTCGGATCAGGTTGGCAAGCTGCTGAATCTGTCCGCCAATCTCAAGTTGAATGCCAATCTTTGAAAATGACCCGGCCAGTTCGGGATTGAGCACCCGAGTAGTAATAACTTGAGTACCTTCCCTGGCAGCCATGGCTTGCACGGTCGCTTGAAGATCGGAAGCGCTAACCGACGGCGTGTCCCCGGTGAGTAATTTAGGATCTTGCAACCGAATCTGCGCACGGGCGGCTTCCAGCCCCGCCAAAAATGCGTCCTTTTTAGCAAGATAGCCGAGATTTCTAGCGAGCAGTCGCGGCTGGTTTTCGAGCTCACTCTTCACCCGCGCGCGGCGGTCCAAAAACGGCGCCAAAACCGCGTATTTGGCGACAAACAATAGCAGAATCAACGCCGTTAGTATCACCAAAGCTCGCTCACGCCGGGATAGCCTCTGCCAAAATGTGCTCACGGCTTTGCCTTTGTGTCCTTCGACGGCGCTACCGCCGTTGTGCTCTTTGGGATTTCTTTGGCAACTTCTTTGGGCTTTTCGATATTCGTCTTCAACGAAAATGTTTCACGATTGTCACGGCCGCGGTTCGACGGCGCATTGAAACCAACGTTTTCGAAAACCGGGGACCGTTCCAACAACGGAATCAAAGCGGACGCGTTCTCGGCGTTGCCCTGAATTTCCAAAAGCCCGGAGCGGTAGCGCAGGTTCGACAGATAGGCGCTGTTCGGAATGATTTTGGTAAGCTCATCGAGAATCCGCAAAACTTCGCCGCGGCGCTGTTCAAGGCCGTTGAAAAAACTGAGTTCTTTGCGCAGCCGATCGTGCTGCTCCTCCTCGCGGCGCAAAGCCTCGATTGCCGGCGCGAACTTCCTATTCTCCTGCTGGAGCTCACGCAGACGCAATTCATCTTTAATCGGAAAACTCACTCCCCAGGCAACCACGGAAATCACCAGGAGTGCCAAGAGGACGGTGTTGAGTACCGATAGATGGTTGATCCCCTTTGCGTCACTGGCCTCATGGCGCAAAAAATTCACTCGCAAAAACCCTTCGCGCACGCCATGCAAGGCGGCACCAATCGCAGGAATCTCGTCGGCTTCGCTGCCAGTCTTGAGACCTGCCAGCCGTGGATTAACTCGCGCAGTTACGTCCTCCGCCTGTGCGATTTTACCGCCGGCGGCGCCGTTAAGCGCTGTAATATCGCCGCAGTGAAAGAGCTTGGGCACCTCCCTCAAGCACTTTTGCAACAGCTCCTGTCCAGCGTTCTGTGCCCACGCCGCAGTAGGGAGTCGGTGACTAAAGAGCAATTCAGCCGTCGAAGCCCAGCCACTGCCCTTGGCCTCGACGCCGACCAATTCCCAATGGTTTGGGTGCCCGGTGATCACCGCGGCGCTCTTGGCTTTGGCTTCATCGGCGAAGAGCACATAATTCGCGAGCGCGGTCACGGTGGTCTCGACGCCGCTCGGTTTGATGCCCAGAGACTCCAGTGTCGTCAGCAGAGTATCTAAAATTTTTTTTGGAATAGCAAAAACATAAACGCTGAGCTTTTCACCCTTTATTTCGCCGGGCAGATAGTCGTAATAAATCTCATCGCGCTTGAACGGTAACTGCCGTTCAATTTCGTAATCCAGCACGTATTGCAGATTGTCCTGCGCCGCCACCGGCAGAAACACTTGCTGCACAATCGCTTGCTCCTGAGGCAAGCAAATATAGACTTGGTCCCGCGCGGCATTGATATGCGGCAGCAAGGAAACGATGGCTTGCCTTAGCGCGCGCTCGCGGGTATCGCTTTCAGCTCGGAGCGCGATTTCTCGGACATCGTCGATGACCCACCCGGTAAGCTCAGAGATCGCTTGACGACTGTCGCCCGCACCAAACCCGCGCTGCTCTTGATCGAGCATGGACAGGGTGAGAAAACTCTTGCGCAGACGAACCATAAACAGCCGGTCGCTCGCGACGTAGAGCCCGACGCTGGTGAGAAAATCCGCCCGTGAAAGGTCCTTTAATTGACGCAGCCCGATCATGATATTAGCACTTGCGATGTCATATCAGTTCCTCAGTCTTTGTCTGCAAGTCATTGTAGCTCAAGATTCAACTATCGGGTAGCGCTGGTTCGCGGTCCGACCAGCGCAGCAGTTCGAAGCCCTGGCCGCCGCCGAGCCGGACGATGCCCTTCACCCGGCGCGCCATGGGGGAATTGGCCGCTCGCCCTTCCGCCACCACCGCGACCACCGACGGATGGGTGAAGATGAACATCTGCAGCGCCGGGTCGCCAGAGCCGATACCGAGCAGAGGCAGAAGGTCGGTCAAGGTTTTCTCCGAGAGCTTGCGGCGTTCCTCGACGAAGGTGCGAGATTTCTCGAGAGAAATGCCCATCAGTGCGTGGAGGACTTCGGCCGACGCCGTGCGTAGATTTACCCGATCGATGGGACTATCAACGGTGAAAATGTCCCGCAGCGCAATTCTCCCGGATGGCTGAGCTGCTGGATCGGCCGGCTCAGGGGCACCAAAAAAAAGCTCGTTGGTCATGCCTCGGATCCAAAGCAAATCTTCGACGGTATCGAGCGGACCGTTCTTAGCAGTGTAAGCTGGGCTGAGGCTGGCATAGTAATCGTTCTCCGCGCCGTTGGCACGGTGCAAGTCGTCGGCATCGCGCCAATCCATGATCGAGTCCACCAGGATATCCCGACGGGCATCGTCGATGCCGAGATTGGTAAACACCCGCCGCAGCGTTTCCTCACTGACCCGGTTAATATTGATTCTGCCGCTTTCGTCGACGAGCCGGACGCGGAATCTGCCGTCGCCGAGTTCTTGCTCGCGCCAGCGGCCGTCGAATAGATCGGCTTTCTGCGGCTCTTTTTGGGCCAAAGGCGCGTTTCTTTGTTGATTGAGAAAATCATACAGACCGCGCTCGAAGCCGGCCACTGCGAGATAATAGCCTTGGGTCTCGTCGTCAAAGCGCAGCGCGGCGGCGGCTTCCTCGCGCATCGCGGCGCTGAATTCGAAAGCCACCGCGGATAGGAAAATAAAAATCCACAGCACGAGGATCAGAGCCACGCCGCGCTCGCCGCTGAGCTTCGACTGATAAGAATGCGATTTAAATTTCATGGCGCGAGCACCATCATCATCACGGGATAAATCCAGCGCACCTCCCGGCCGTTTTGGTCCCGATAGGTTAAGCGCACCGCGCGCGGCAACATGCGCCGCTCCTGGCCATCCCAAAGCTCTTCCCAGGTTTCATCCTCGGCTTGCGGATCCAGATACTCCAAGCGAAAGTCTTTGATGCCCTCCCGCAGCACCAAGGATTGACTCTGCCCGGCACTGTCCTGATCGCCGTTTAGGCGCACCGGAGTGGTCTCTTCGAGGCTGAGCGCCGCCTGGCCGTCGTCGGCTTCCGCGGCGCGGATCTGAATTTTCGCCATGCCGCGCCCGCCCAGCGCATGGGAATATGCCGAGACAAAAGCCAAACTATCGCTCGCGCCGTCGAAAAAAATCGCCTGATTTTGCGGCGTGGGGCGGTACGGATAAGCGGAACGAAGATAACTGCCGAGCAGGTCGACGGTGGAGCGCTGCTTCTGGTTGCGTTGGGCGCTCGTTTGCGCCTTTGCCACGGCGCGCTGGCTCAATGAGAGCGCTCCGTAAACGATGCCGGCCAGCAGCGCAAAGATCGTCAGCGCCAGAATCACTTCGATGAGCGTAAAGCCGCCCGAGCCGCCATCCCGGCGCGCAGCGCTGTGAATCACGCCGAGCCCAAGGCGGCGGTGCCGCGTCGAAATGACTTCAACGTTCATCGGTTCGCCTTCTTGGCCAGACGAAGGGTCTTTAGCTCGATCTGCCGTTCGCGCTCGCCATCGGTTACCATCAACTCTAAAGCCACTTCCTTGAGCTCCCAGCTGCTCGATAGGTCAAGCGCCGGCTCGTTGTCCCGCGTCGTTCGAATCTGTGCGTTCCAGCGCCCGTCATCGCCGACCCTGCCGCTGTCGGAACCGTCGGTGAGTTTCTTGCGGGCCAGCAGCTCGTCCATCACCCGGGCGCCGCGGGCGACCGCCTCGGTGCGTACCGTGCTGCGCGTTTCGAGACGCAAGCCTTGAGAAAAAATTTGCAGCAGGATCACCACACCGAGGCCAACGATGGTCATGGCGACCACCACCTCGATCAAGGTAAATCCGTTGGCCGATTTGCGGCAAGCGGTAAAATTCACGGGTTATCGCCGTGCGCGACCGCGACTCTGCCGGTCAGCGCTTCCAGACGGATGAGATAGGAAATCGATTTTGCGCTATCGGCGAGCACAATGGTGCCGCCCATGCTGCTGCCATTGGGGAAAAAGTAGAAGCGTTTGTGGTCGCGGTCCAGATCCTCGCCGCCGTCGACCGAAGCAAACTTGACTTCGACCGGCAAACGAACTTCGACGGATGGCGCCGCTCGATAGCTATTCTCGGGCAAATTGAGGACGAGTTGTTGCGGAACCCCGTCGAGCAAGGCGCGGCTGCGTAAATCGCGCGCCGTAGCAGCCAAACCGAGAGCGGCACCGCGCACCTCGCGATCCTGCATGCCTTTTTCGATATTGGGCAGAACGATGGCCATGCTGACCCCGAGCAGCAGCAGCACCAAAATGAGCTCGAACAGCGAGAAGCCCCGGCTATCGCTCCCAGCTGGTGATATCACGGTTAACGTCGTCGCCTCCGGGAGCCCCGTCGGCGCCATAGGAAAGGATATCGTAGGGGCCATGGTCGCCCGGACTTTTGTAAACATACGGCTTGCCCCACGGGTCAGGCGGCACGTCCTTCTTCAAGTAAGGCCCATCCCAACGATCGACCCCGCTGGGTTTCTGGTTGAGCGCCTCTAAACCTTCCTGCGTGGTCGGATAGCGTCCGACGTCGAGCCGGAAAGTATCGAGCGCGGTGCCGAAACTTTCGACTTGAGCTTTCGCCGCTTTCGCCGTGGCCTTCTCGCCTTGTCTGATATATTGCGGCAGCACCAGTCCCGCGAGCAACACGATAATGGTGGCCACGATGATCAGCTCGATGAGCGTGAACCCCGTCGAATTACCTAGGATTTTTTTAAAAGGGTAAGTCATTGATGCTAAATATCGCCAGCAACATCGAGATCACCACGGTGCCGATGATCAACCCCATGGTCAGAATCAAAGCCGGCTCCAGTAGCGCGGTTAATCTCTTGGTGGTGCGCTTGACCTCTTGGTCGTAATAGCCCGCGACTTCGGCGAGCATGGCTTCTAGTTTACCGGTTTCCTCTCCGACCGCAATCATATTGAGCGCCAGCGGCGGGAACAATCCGCTCTCGCTCAGCGGCCGCGCCATACCCCGGCCTTCCCGCACGCGCAGCTGAACTTGACCGACGGCGCGGGCGAGCAAGCGGTTGCCGACGACGCCCTGAACCGTCACCAAGGCTTCGAGCATGGGCACACCTCCTTTCAGCAAAGCTGATAAGGTTCTGGAAAAACGCGCGGTTTCGAACTTCCGCACCAGGTCGCCAAACAACCAGCCGCGCACGCAGAAACGATCCCACTCGTTGCGCCCCTCGGGACTCCTGACATAAACCACCACGCCGATAACCGCGAGGCCAAGCGCCAGCAAGATAATCCAGCCGTACTGTGTGAGTACCTGGCTAAAATTAATGACAATTTTGGTGATCAACGGCAGAGCTTTGTTGTTATCGCGAAAAATCATAGAGAACTTCGGGATCACGAAGAGAAACAAGACGATCAAAGAAACTCCCGCGGCACTGGCGAGTATGATCGGATAAATCAGCGCGGATTTGATCTCCTCTTTGAGCGCCAGGGTGCTTTCCAAGTACTCGGTCAAATAGCGCAGCACGCTTTCCAGAATTCCGCCCGCTTCGCCGGCGCGGATCATATTGACATAGATTTTGGGAAACACCTCGGGATGCTCGCCCATGGCGACCGCCAGCGACTTACCGGCGCGCACCGCTTCGACCAACGTACGCAATATCTTGCTCAGCTCACTGTCCTCGACCATCCCGCCGAGAATCGACAGGCTGCGATCGAGCGGCAAGCCGGCCGCCAACAGCGCGCCGAGCTCGCGGGTAAACTGCAAGAGTTGTTGCGGATTGACCTTGCGCTTGGAAAACAACGCGAGCTGTTGGCGCGGCGCGCCGATGGCCCGCGCGCTGGGCAGGGCGATGCGCAGCGGCACGCAACCCATTTCGTGCAAGCGCAACACCACGCTTTGCTCGGCATCCGCTTCCATCACGCCCTCGATAACTTTTCCCGCTTGATCCGCGGCGCGATATTGGAAAAAGGCCATCTGTAAGTCTATTTTGGCTTTTGGATTTTAGATTTTCGATTTACCGGAGTGCATCTCAGAAATAATCCTACTATCTCGGTCTGACAATCCAAATTGGGAAATCCAAAATCTAAAATATTTTAGGTCTCTTCGCTGGTAACCCGTAAGACCTCGGCCAGTGTGGTGGTGCCGCGGCGAACCTTGTCCCAGCCGTCTTCCCTGAGCAGACGCATGCCCTGCTGCACAGCCAGGCTGCGGATCGCGCCGGCATCGGCGCGCTGAACGATCACTTTGCAGATTTCGGAGGTCACCGGTAAAAATTCGAAAATACCGACGCGACCCAAGTAACCTGTACCGTTACAAGCGTCGCAACCGACCGCCTCCCAGACTGTGCGCAGCGAATTGCTTTCATAAATTTCCAACTCCGCAGTTAGGCCATCCGAACCGGAAAACGGTACATCTCTACGGCAGCTCGGACAGAGCTGGCGCACCAGCCGCTGGGCCAACACGCCCAAGAGCGACGACGAGAGCAGATAATCTTGCACGCCCATTTCGAGTAAACGGGAGATCGCGCCGGCAGCGTCGTTGGTGTGCAAAGTCGAAAATACCAGGTGGCCGGTGAGCGCCGCCTGAACTGCGATCTCGGCGGTCTCGGCGTCGCGGATCTCGCCGACCATGATCACGTCAGGGTCTTGGCGCACGATCGAGCGCAGTCCGTTGGCGAAGGTCAAACCGATCTGCGGTTTGACGTGAATCTGATTGACGCCGTTCAATTGGTATTCCACCGGATCTTCGATCGTAATAATCTTTTTGCCCGGATCGTTGATTTTTTGCAGCGCGCCGTAAAGCGTGGTGGTTTTGCCGCTGCCGGTGGGCCCCGTGACCAGGATCATGCCATGGGGCTTCAAAATCATTTCATTGAACTGAGCGAGCAACGCCGCCGGGAATCCCAGGGTTTCTAGCTGAGTGAAGATTTGGCCGCGCTCCAAAAGCCGGATCACCACGCTCTCGCCGTAGAGAGTCGGGACGGTGGCAATGCGCAGATCGACGTCTTTACCGGCCAGCCGCGTTTTGATCCGGCCATCCTGCGGCAGGCGGCGCTCGGCGATATTGAGCTGGGCGAGAATTTTTAGACGGGAAATGACCGCGGCTTTGAGCTGGCGCGGCGGCGATTCCACCTCATGGAGGATGCCGTCGATGCGGTAGCGCACCTTGAGCTGATTCTCGAACGGCTCGATATGCACGTCCGAGGCACGGCTTTCGAGCGCCCGCACGAGCATCTGGTTAACTAAACGAATGACCGGCACCTCAGACGCCATATCCCGCAAGTGAGCAACATCTTCGTCGTCGCCGATTCCTTCAATCTCTTGTGCCTCGGCTTGTTGCGCCTCGTCCGCTGTGTAACCACTGGCAAAGAGCGCTTCGATGCGAGCGGCAATTTCCTTTTCCCGTGCCAGCACAGGCCGAATGCGCATACCGACAGCGACCTCCAATGCATGCAAACGCGAGACATCGAGCGGATCGGTGGTCGCGACCAATAGCTCGGCCCCTTCAATCGTCAAAGGGACCAAGTGGGCAAGCTTAAAAAAGTCCCCGATGCCGGGGGGAAATTCGATCGGAAGTGGAGAATTCGGAACGTCTTTAAGCGCCATCACAGGAATATCAAAGTGATCCCGCAAAACCGGCAGCAAATCCTCTTCGGATAAGAATCCCAACTCAACGATGAGGCGAGTCAGAGGAGCCTGCTGCTCGGTCTGCAACTTGATGATCCGATCGAGCTCGTCGCTGGAGAGGAGACCGCGCTCGACCAATCGCTCGGAAAGACTCAACGGTGCGTCCATGGGTTTTTATTTCGTTATTTTTCTGGTTTAGACCCCGCCCGGCCGTAGCGGTCCTCTAATCGAACCACGTCGTCGAGCTCCGGAGTCGACACTTCCAGAACGTCGCAATTCTCCAATGCGATCATGCGATGCTTCATGCCCGGAATGATGTGCAGACCATCTCCCGGCAAAAGCTCAAGCTTATGCCGCTCGCCCTCGATCTCGATGTCCATGGCCAGAAGCCCCGACAGCAGGCGAACCGTTTCGTCCTTCACCACATGGTACTGGTAGCTCAAGGACTCGCCTTTATTGATATGCAAAACCTTGCCGACATAACGGTCGGTATGGGCCCAAATAAGCTCGTACCCCCAGGGTTTCTCGACTCTTCTGTCCCTCGTGATTAAGTCTACCGCCATAGCGATGCCTATGATAACAAATTCCCATCGGACAGGGAATCGCCGCGGCAGGTAGCAGCCCGGAGCGGTTCCCGGTCTCCCGTCTCCGGTCAATCAGAGCAAAGAGCATGGCGCAGAGAGCAGCCGGCAGGAGAGGGCAAGGGGCGTGGGACAAAGAGCAGGGAGCAGCTGGCAGCTTGCAGCAGGCAACCTGAAAAACCCTCTGCGCCTCTGCGGTGAATGGTTTTTACGTTGGGTTGCAGAGGCGCCTAAAGCATCGCTTCGCCGGTGCGTTTGGCACAATACAGATGCGCCAGTGCAAAGAGAGTAAAAAAGTAAATGCGCGTTCCATGATGATAGAAAGGAATATCCCCAATACCCGTGACCATGGCGGCAACCCACGAAGCGGCGAGGCCAAATCCCAACAGACGCTCCGCGCCTTCACGTGTAAGCGCGCATCGCCACAACTGCCACTGGGTTTGACCGATCAACCAGAGAAACGTCAAGAGACCGATGGCGCCGGTTTCCGCAAACAGCTCGACGTAAACGTTATGCGTGTGCAAAACCGGGGCGCCCTCAAGTAACGTCCCCTTCAAGTAGGACGGCAGCCATTCTTTTAAGCGGCCACGACCGTACCCCACCCCGAGTATGGGATGGTCAATGCCAAGCTGTAGCGCGCTTTTGAACCGCTGCAACCGCTCTTGCGTTGCCGGATCGTCTCCAGGACGGGTCACTGAGTCGAGGCGATCCCGCAACTCCGGAAAGACCAGCGCAGACGCGGCTGCGACCAAGATGAACGCCGCAAGAAGTTTCAGTTTCTTTGACGCGACGGTCAGATAAACAATCGACGCGGCCGAGCCAAGCCACGCGCCCCGGGAAAAGGTCAGAACGAGCGCCAACATTTGACTCGCGCAGGATACCAATCCAAAACCGCGCCACCAACCCGTTCTTGCCGCCGCAACGACCACGCCCAGCGGCAGACTCATAGCTAAAAGATAACCCGCTGTATTGGCATGATCCAACGGATCGGCAAAGCGCTCCGCGAGCGAGAAATCAAAAATAGCCGGATTATAAAGGAACCCGCGCAGCACGAGAACGATCGGGAGTAACCCAAGCAGCGGAGGTAGCCAGCGTATTTTCGGCGCGGTCGAGAAAACATCGACGATCATCACCGCATGAGCACAACCGAAAAAGAAATAGCGATAGTCCCCAGCCTGATGAAAATCCGGGAGAAGAGAGAAAGTGACCCCCATAAGAAACAGGTACAACGGCGCAAGTGACTTGAGTCGATTCAGTTCTATTCGTTCCCAACCGCCTTGGTAGAACAGTAGCATTTTCCAAAGGAGCCAAAAAAAGAACGTCGTCCGCGAAACGCTCCAGGCGCTCACGCTGCCGCCCGAACCAAAGAACTGCAGGCGGCCGACGCCGAGCAAGCCAATCGAAACGGCCAGGGCGGCGATCAAACCGCGTTGCCACCAGTCCAGAAGCTTATCCATATTCGGGGGTCATACGAGGGGAGACAGCCCCCTTCCGACAAGGGGACTGTCCCCTAAATTCTCCAGAAACGCTTTGACAGTATGACTTATGAGTGGGTGATCCGGCCGTTACGAAATCCGGCGAACAGGGTCATCGCCAGAATCTTCAAATCGCGCCAGAGGGACCAATTTTCGATGTAGTCCAAATCATGCTCGATGCGCCGATCCAGCGAAGTATTGCCGCGCCAGCCGTTGACCTGCGCCCAGCCCGTCATACCCGCCTTGACCTTATGTCGAAGCATGTACTTGGGCATCGACTTGCGAAATTCAGCGATCAACGGCGGCCGCTCGGGGCGCGGGCCGACCAGGCTCATATCGCCGCGCAATACGTTAAAGAGTTGCGGCAGCTCGTCCAGGCTCGTCCGGCGCAGCCAACGACCGATGCCGGTAACTCGAGGATCGATCATCCAGTCGACCAGATTGGACCCGTAAGCTGCTCGGCATCGTCAACCATGGTGCGGAACTTGAGCATCTCGAAACGATTGCCGTCCAACCCCATACGCTCCTGTCGGTAAAGCACCGGACCGGAAGAGGTCAGTTTAATGACGATGGCGATCACGCTCATGACCGGTAAAAAGAAACAGAAAGCGAGTCCGCCGACCGTCAGATCCATCGCTTTCTTGAGCAACGAATTCCAGCCGTAGAGGGGCGATGCCTGCAGGCTGATAATCGGCATCCCATCGAACTCTTCGACATTGGCGCGCAGTGTCGCGAGATTGCCTAGATCCGGGATGAAGTATAGATCAATCGGTTCATCTGCCAACCATTGCTGAATTTCCCCCAAGCGCGACGCTTGCTCCAACGGTAAAGTAACGAAAATACCATCCACGCCTCCTCCCCTCACTACGCTCAATAACTCAGCCGGGTCCCTGATGACCTTGACTCCGCTTTCGCCGGGATCATGGGTGCCGTCATCAACCAGAAATTGGCCGATGACGCGCTGGCCCAGATGGCGGTTTGCGTCGAAGTTTTTGCATCAGCCGGCGAGACTGCTCGGGCGTTCCTACGACAAGCAGGTGGCGAAGGTTGTAACCCCGGCGCCGGAAGAATCGCAGTCCCTCGCGCAGATGTAATGTGGCTGACGTTCAAAAATAAGAGACTACTAAACCAAAAGAGCATTACGACTAGGCGGGAAAGTATGATCTCGCGGATCAAAAACAAGAGGCCGAGAAGAATGAGCAACGCCAGAGCCGACCCTTTGACCAGGTCAATAATCTCGCGGCCATAGGTCGAGAGCCGGCGCGGACGGTAGAGATCCAAAAGCTCGAAGACCACGCCCCATACGATCAAGATCAACAGCCACGCGCCGAGGTAATGCCGAGGCAGGTAGTCTTCGCGGCCAGAAAACAGATCGGTATGGAAACGAAGCCCGTATGCCAGCCACCAGGCCAAGCTGACGGCCAATAAATCGTTCAGCCGCAAGAGACTCTTAAAGAACTCGTTGTGCCGTTTTAACATCTTCTTGTTCGGCTAAATGGACTCGCCCATCGATCATAGCGTCAATAAAATCTTTTAGTTGAGATTTGAATTCGCCGCGGGAAAACCGCGACGCGCAACGGCGCAGCGCCGCGGCACCGAACGGATGCTTGAGCTTCTGGTTTCGATGAACAGCCTCGGTTAGAGTAGCCGGTGAACTTTTCATGAAGAAAATAACCGGAGGTTTATTCTTCCTACCGTTTGAAGCTTTTTTGGCATGGGCAAATTTTTTCGCCGCCCACAGCTCGCAAAGCAAGAAGATTTACTCGCGCCAGGGCGCCAACAACGCCAAGTGACAGGCCAAGGCATGTCATCCCGAGCCAGTGCAAGGGATCTAAGCAAGCTTTCTCCCATTCAGTCGAGACGACATCTTTGCGGCCTTTGCGGTCGATTCGCCTTTGCGGCTTTCGGTGCTGTCGCGCTTGGGTATTTGTAACCTATTTAGGGCCTGCGCGGCAATATCAATTTGCGACGCGTCGGTCGCCAAACGGTTGCCGCGCCAGCCCGCCGCCGTACGCAGTCTTGCAAGGAATTGAAATCCTTTACCCCGCTAACAACGAATTGTGTTATGGCTCGATTGCTTATTTATGGACCTGGTCGGAATAGGTTGCACGGCGCTTCGCGCGCCGCTTGCCGCGCCGCTCATGACGGCGGCGGCATATTTTGGTCATGGTGCGGTAGGCAGCGCCGTAGCGATATCCCTGCTCGCACATGGATACCTATGCAAGAATGTCCGCACGAAACGCGCCGGGCTTGCCGTAATCATCGTTCTGATCCTCGCCGGAACTGCGGCAGCCGTGCTGAAAAATATCGTTGACCTGCCGCGCCCCAAACTCAGAACCAGCTCCGGATTTCCCTCCGGCCACACCAGCGCGGCCTTCGGTTTGGCCGCCGTTTTGGGAGTCGTGTTCCCAAGCGCAAGTCCGGTTTTCTATCTCCTTGCCGTGCTCACCGCCCTGTCGCGGCTTTATTATCGCGCCCATTTTACCTGGGACGTGGTCGGCGGCGCCGTCATTGGAATCGCCGCGGGATTATCCGTCGGCCGAAAGCTCATCGGTCCGCCATTTGCCGTAATTCGGAGCCGCCTGAGTACGCTAGGCTTGTTGCTGCCTGCGGCAATCGGCATCGGGGTCCTGATATTTTTTCACGCGATTGAGCGCGAGATCGAAGCTTCCATCTCGGTAGATCAGAGACCCACCATAAGCGCGGCCGAATCGTTGGACTTCGGCACGCTTGACGCACGCAAATCGCTGCGTAGCGGGTGGTACCAGGACGAGCTCTGGGACAACGGCAAGCTGTCGCTCGTGTGGGCGGGGAAACGGAGCGCAGAAGTGGCCCTCGCCCTCCCGAGCGCGCGCGACTACCTTGTTTACCTGACGCTGTTCCCCTACTCGCCGAAAGGGTTGGTCTGTCAGCAGGTGGAAGTCAAGCTCAACGGCAAGCCGGTCGCCAACCTCTTCTTAGAAAAAGGCTGGCATTCCTACGAATTCAGGGCGCCGGGCAAGATGATCGTTCCTGGCGACAACGTTCTCCAGTTTTCCTTTGATTACGACACCTCGCCCAAGTCGCGCGGCCTGGGCCCCGACCCCCGCCCCTTGAGTGTGGCGTTCGATAGACTCGACGTATATTGACCTATGGCGAGACAGCCTTAGAGCGATTGTTTACCCGCGCATCTAGATACTCTTTTATCTGCGTCTTAAAGCGTTCCCGGGAGAACTGTGACGCATGTTGTCGAACGCCGGCGGGCTCAAACCTGTGCACATTCTCTCGAAAGTAACCGACGGCCTCGATGAGACTCTCGGCGGTCGCCTCGTGAAAGTATATCCCGGTGGGTTTACCGGAGGGTGGAACGTTCCCGGAATTTAACGGGACGACGGTTTCGAGCACGCCTCCCTTGCCATAGGCGATCACCGGCCGGCCGCTCGCCTGCGCCTCGAGCGGTACGATGCCGAAATCTTCTTCGCCGGGGAAAATCAACGCTTGGCACCGCGCGTAGAGCCGCGCCAGTTGGGCATCGTCGACCCGGCCCAAGAATTCGATATTGGGCTCCGCCATCGCCTCAAGCCTCTTGCGTAACGGCCCGTCTCCGATGATCTTCAGGGGTGCTTTTAACCGATTGAAAGCTGCGATGGCAAGATCAATCTTTTTGTACGGCACGAGAGCAGAAACCAGCAGGTAAAAAGGCGCCTGCTCGTTGACGATGTAGAAGCGTTCCAAGTCTACCGGCGGGTGAATCACCGTTGCGTCTCGCCCATAGAGTTTTTCGATCTTCGCCGCCACGTTCTGCGAATTCGCGCAAAAGAAATCCACCCTCTTGGACGAACGGAGATCCCACTTTTGCAGATACTTGCGGCAGATAGACATTCCCATTCGTACCGGCCAGGGAGAATCCGAACCGAAATAAGCATCGTACATGTCCCAAACGTAACGCATGGGCGCATGGACGTAAGCTACATGAAGGGCCCCCTTTGGCAAAACACCCTTCGCCACGCAATGGCTGCTGGAAATGATCAGGTCATACCCTCTCAAGTCGAGGCTCTCAATTGCGCGCGGAAAGACGGGAAGACAATAGCGATAATAATGTTCAATACCCGGCAGTCGACTGATCCAGGAGCAGTAAACCTTCGCGGAGCGAAGGGTCGGCGAAACTTTCTCTGGAAGGTAAATCAGCGTGTAAAGATCGGCCCTTGGGAAAAGCTCGCAAAAAACTTCAAGAACTTTTTCACCTCCTCGCATGCCTGTCAGCCAATCGTGGACCAGTGCGACTCTCACCGATGATTCCTTTAGCCGGAGCGATTAGCAGAGGACCACGAAAATGGGAGAGTGTTCATATTACTAGGGTTGTAAATATTTCCCCGCGCGCACAAATTATCCACCGGCCCAGCCTGATTGTCTCAGTCCGGAAAAGAATTCACCGCGGAGGCGCGGAGGTCGCCGAGAAAAGAATTTTATCAAGAAATACTCCGAACTCTGCGAACTCTGGGCCTCTGCGGTCAGTCCTTCTTTTTCTCCTTTGATTGCGGCTTCGCCACGCTGGGTTTTAGCGCAGCGGGTTGTGGTTGGAGAGATAGGATAGCCCTAAATTCGAACGGTCTACCGACCGCCAAATTTTAGCCGCCTTCCACCTTTTTTGCCAACTCCACTACCCATCTGGCGTCCTCAATGGCTTGGCGCGCGTCTTCCTCCGTATACTCTTCGGTGGGGATGAAATCGATGTCGCCGTAAAAAGCCAGCTCCCGTTCCCTGCGCAGACGTTTAGAAATAGCCGCCGCCCGCTCAAGGTCATTCGTAATCGTTGACTCAAACCTGTCGCCATGTTCCAGGAGGAGGCCGCCAACGTCGTGATATTTAGGGGGTTCCACTCCTACAGCCCGAAGCATACCCTTCAGGGCGAGTTCAACCGTCTCCTGCGCCTCGCGAACAACATCGGAAAAATTTCGCCTTTTTCTCAAGGCCTCTAATGCATCCAATCGAGTCTCGGCCTTCCAAATGTAGCTCTTTGCCAGGTCGCGGTTGGTCATAACTCAAAAATTTCTCCCGGCTTAAAGTCCGGTTTGAGATCCCAGTACCATGCGTTTCCGCAATGGATGCGACGAGCGCCAAGCTGCCGTAAACGACCGCGGACTCGATCTAAAAACCCCTTCAAGAAACCATCGCGGTCGTAGAGCAACCGACCATCTTCGACCAAGTCGATATAAAACAGTCCGCCTCGCTGCACTTCTGCCGGGGTTTTTAACACAGGGGACAAACACGTCGATATTCCCTGCAGGCTCAGGTTCGAGAGCACAGGGCCCAGCCTTTTCTCCGCAACCTCGAATTCTGCGATGCGCCGCATGCGGCCGGAAGGAAGGGAATTACATACGACGAGCAGGTCAATATCGGAGTCCGGGCGTTGTGTTCCACGCGCCACCGAACCAAAAACAGCGACACTGACAAGCCTGTCGCCATAAAATTCGCGAAGCATAGCGAGAATGTCTCCGAGCAATCTTTCGAAGGTTTCTTTCAACATGCGGGACGACGTTACCTTTTTTGTCGGCAAAATACCATGCCAACAAGGGACGAAAGCATGTCCGGGCGCCCGGCAAACGATCGATCCAAGACGACCGTACATTCATCCGCTGGATCGTCGGCGACACGGCGTCGCGGTCGTAACTGAGAGTGTAGAGATCGGCTTCCGGAAAAAGCTCACAAAAAAACCTCCAGGCATTTTTTTCCGCCGCGCATGCCGGTCAGCCAGTCGTGAACTAGAGCGACCTTCATCAAAAAAATCTTCGGGGGTCGGCGCGTCTAACCTGATCCAAAATGACCGCCTCCCACGCAAGAGAAGCAATTCCTGTTTAGAAAATTTACAAAATTAGCGGCTGGTGACGATGGAGCGCTCCAGTTTTTCGGCACTCCTGAGGTTATCGCGGAGGGTCTCGGCCTCCGCCCGGCGTTTCAAGTGACCGACGCGAACGCGGTGCCACTCTTTTCCTTTGACCCTAACGACCGCAATGTAAGCGTCGTAACCTTTGTCCTTTAATTTGTTGACCAAGCTTGCGGCGATTTTTCTCTGCGCGTAGGAGCCCACTTGAACCGACCAAGGGCCGCTATCGCCGTCGGAAGAACGGGCAAGCTTATCTGTTTTAGCCGCGGCGTCGTGGGCCGGGGTTTTTTTCGAAGGCGTTTTTCCAGCGCCCTTGGCTACTTGCTGAGGCGTCTTGGGTTTTTCGGAAGCTCGAGTTTTTTTCTCCTGGATCGCCGCGCGAGCTTGCGTCTGAGCGGTCGCGTTGGCGCCAGCATCCGCGCTAACTTCACCGCCTTCAACCACGGTTACCGGAAGCACGAGCTTGCCGCCGTCTTTCTCAGGAAACCACGCAGAACTTTCCTGCACTAGTGTCAGCTCCAAGGTGTAGCGACCGGGCTTTGCGGGTGCTTGGATCGCAGCCTTGAGATCAACCGACTCGCCCGGCTTGAGGTCACGCGGCAAGGGCGTGCGCAGCCCGTCGAAGACAACCGTTCTCCCTTTGTGATCCAGCCAGTGATACGAAAGATTCACGGCATAGCGGCCGTTGGAGTCGGGCTTGCTAGGCCAAGTCACGGGGCTGAGGTTTTTGACAGTGATACCCGCGGATACCATCTTGCCGCTCGTCATCTCAGAAGCGATCTTGTGGGACTCGAATGCCACCTGGAAACCGGTATCCGGC
>CAVSHR010000006.1:0-160000 GCA_963727625.1 uncultured delta proteobacterium
CTAGATAACGGCGATGGATGTATGCGTTGCTCGATGCCAAGACGAGCGCGCATTGCTCCCGGTGAAATAATTTACCACGCTCTCAACCGCGCCAACGGGCGCGGCCAACTTTTTGACAAGCCCGAAGATTACGCCGCGTTCGAGCGGATCATGGTTGCAGCGATGCGCCGTTCTCCGATCCGGCTGCTGGCTTATTGTTTGATGCCCAATCACTGGCACATGGTTTTGTGGCCGAAGAAGGACGGCGAGATGACCGAGTTTCTTCGCTGGCTCACGCTCACTCACAGCCAACGTCTACACGCTCACCGCCACACCACCGGCTACGGGCATATTTATCAAGGGCGGTTCAAAAGTTTTCCCGTCGAGCAGGATCAAGCCGCGCTCAATGTGATTCGCTATGTGGAACGCAACGCCTTGCGAGCCAACCTCGTCGACAAAGCGCAGGACTGGCGCTGGTGCAGTCTATGGCGAAAAGTTCATGGGGATCGAGAATCGTTGCTGAGCGAGTGGTCCTTCGATAGGCCGGCAAACTGGGTTGAATGGGTGAACACGGCACAAACAGAAGGTGAAATCGAAGCGCTGCGGAGGTGCGTGAACCGCGGCACACCCTACGGCACGGAAACTTGGAAGACAAAGATCGCGGCTACGCTCGGATTGAAATATACACTTCAGCCACGCGGTCGTCCTAGAAAGGCGGTGGAATTAGCAAATACGCAAACGTAAATAAGGTTCGCGTCCCCTTTTCTCACCCCCTCGTACACGTGGCGGCCTGTAACCTCGGCCTGTGGATGCGCACGTTGACCGGAATTGGAACGCCACGCGGCCTACAGGGCCGTTTGGCCGCTGTACTGGCTTTTTATTTTACTCTCTGGATGCTACTGCGCGACCAACTGACCGCTCATCGGCGCCGAGGACTCGATCTGAGACTATTTGCGATCCCAAGTCACCGCTTCGCACTGATTCCGTGCGTTTTGTAAAAATCGGCCTTCTACCACGGGCTGCTAGGTAATGACGCATAGCCGGGTCAACACATCCGGCTTACGACACAGCTCCGCTGATGACCGTGGACCGAGTTTGTCAACTGAGTCAGCTACGTGCCCGTCGAGCCCGGTCTCATTATTACGCGCTGAGTTTTTTGGCCGAGGAAACGTTATCGCGAGCACCGATTGCGGCAGAATGTCAAGATACAAGACACGACCGCACGACCGCGCCCCAAAATCCGGGTTTTTTAAGACCATCTGCGCCAGGAGAAACGTAAATAAGGTTCGCGTCCCCTTTTCTCATCCCCGCGGTCCGACCCCAGTAGGGCGGCTTCGATTCGAATGGCGGTGTTTTCGTGGGTATTGGGATAGTGTACAGTACGATACGTTACTGAGCTTGGGACGACTGGGGTTGTCCCAGTTCGTGAAATTCAAAAATGTTGAGAATTTAATAGAATGCCAACAGAAAGATCGATGGATTTTTATTTTTCCGCGGATGTCGAAACGGATGGGCCCATACCGGGGCCGTTTTCAATTCTGTCATTTGCCTTAGTGTACGCTGGACTCTTCGACGGCCGGAAGTTTGTTCATCCATCGTCATACGACCAAACTTTCTATCGGGAATTGAAGCCAATTTCCGATTCCTTTGAGCCCGAAGCGCTGCGCGTAAATGGACTTGATCGTGACCGCTTATGTCGAGAGGGCACAGCTCCCAATATTGCGATGACGGAGGCAAGTTCTTGGGTAAAAAACATCTGGGAAGCGGGGTCGGGCATAACAATCACTACAATCTTCGCAGAAATAATGACGGGGTCGTGCTTGAGTATTGATTTATGTTGGACGGCACCGTGACACCATCCGCTAACCCTTGCGGGATAGCAGCGTTCGCAAGGTCTCGTAAACATCGCGTCGGTGGCCGACGTGATAGACTTCCAGACAGGACTCTTCGTCATTGACCCGGTAGATGATGCGATAACGCCTGACGCGGTAGGAACGGTAACCGTCGAGTTCACCGGTGAGTTCCGTACCCATCTCATGCTTTGTTAGCAACGTATCGATCGTCGATCGGACCAGCCGTTTTATTTCAGGCGGCAGCTTGGCAATAAGCCGGGAGCATTCGGGGGTATAACGAGCAAACAGTTTGCTCAACGCCGATATACCTCGTCCGGACGCAACCACTTGCCCTTGCGGCCTTGACGGATGGAAGTTCTTAGACACTTGACTGTGTCCTCGTCGCTGAGAATCTCGAGCGTTTCGAGCAAACCGGCGTATTTCTCCATGCTGAGGATCACCGCGGCGGGGACGCCGTTTTTGGTGACGGCGACCGACTCGTCGGCGCTTTCAATTTGACGGATCAGATCCAATAGATCGTTTTTTGCTTTTGTGATCGGGACGTATTTTGATATCTCGTTCATAATGACCTCAATAACGGCCAGTATAATAGCCACTGGCCGGCTGTCAAGATCGCGCGGACTCTCCATTACTTTGAGCGGTTAGGTCAACCAATAACATTTCTACTCGATTGTGCTTTGCCGCGCAGATAGCATTCATCGAACCTTGGTTTGTCCGATGTCAAAAATTGTCGTGGCGCAGACGAATATCCAGATCCAGGGAAGCAAAGGGGCAAGTCTAGAGTTAGCTAATACTCGCCACAGTCTTTTCGACCCGATCCCGGAGTTGTCTGTTCCTGCGGCGACATGCGCGGCGATCCTGGGTTGCTGGCGATTGGGACCGGAGAGTTCGAGTTCGACAACTTCGCAATCGCCAATGTGGAGTAGCCCTTGCGATTAGGTGGCCGCGCCGCGGATGCGGTCGATCGCCGCCATGGGTTCGTCGGGACAGGCATTGCCGCGCCAGGCCACATGGCCGTCGGGGCGCACCAGCACCAGGCGAGCGCCGTAAAGTTCGGCAACCGCGGGATCGGTGATCGCGATCTCGGTCATTGGAACGTTTCGTCGTTTGGCTGCCCGGATCCATCCTTGGGCGTCCGGCGGCGCGGCGCCGAGCCTGAGCAGGGTAAAGCCCGTGCCGAACAGGTCGAGGATGGACGTGCCATCTTCGAGCCAGGCATGGGGTGCGCGCGCTCCCGGCCGGGCCGACGGGGTAAAGGAGAATTTTTCAAAGGGGGGTGGCGGCGTGCCGTCGGCGATGCAGATGGGCGAATCTTCGTAGGCGTATTGGAATTTCTGATAGTCGCTCCCTGAGAACTCGGTGAAGATGGCCCGCAGGGCCTGAACGGAGGGGTCTTTCTCTCCGGCCGCCGCGCGTTCCGCCGCCTGCGCCGTGATGGCCGGCACGCCGGTGATTGCCCGGAAAGCTTCGGTGCCCAGCGTCACGTTGCGCCGGGCGATGGGTTGGCGCTCCGACTCATAGGATTCGAGAAGCTCGTCCCCGCCCCATCCCTCGATCATGGCAGCAAGCTTCCAGGCCAGGTTCCCGGCCTCTTCGACGCCGGTATGCATGCCGTAGCCGCCCGTGGGAGAACATTGATGGGCCGCGTCACCGGCGATGAAGGCCCGGCCGACGCGGTAGCGCTCGGCGACGAAGTCGCGCCTTTCCCAATGTGTGACGTCGATAATTTCATGGGGAAAATCGCCGCCGAAAAGGCGACGGAGATAAACTTCGGCGTCGGCGTCGCGGGAGGGCTCATCGAAGACCGTGAGGCGGTAAAGCTCTTTTCCGTCGATGGCGATCATCTCGGACCAGCAGCCGGTCTCGTCGATGGAGCGGTGAAAGCGCGCCCGTCCCTTGTCGTGGAGCGTGATCATCTCGGGCGAGCGGAAAAAGATGTTGATGGAATGGGCGAAAACCCCGAGGCCGCCGAGTTCGATGCCGAGCGCCTTTCTGACCACGCCGCCGGGACCGTCGCAGCCGACGAGGTAGCGCGCCGTGATCTCCTCCCTCGCGCCGGTCTCGCCGTCGCGCAGCACCGCCTTCACGATGTCTTCGTCCTGGGTGAGGCCTTCCAAGGCGATATTGTAGCGCAGATCGACCGAAGCCAGCGTTTTAACGTGAGCAGCGAGGATCGGATCGAAAAAAATTTGCGGGCAATGGCACGGGCTTTCCGGCGTAAACGGTTGGCGGTCACGCGACGCATAGGATGGGATTTTGAGGCGCGCCAGTTCCGGCCCAAGGAAACTCCGCTGGTAGACGATGTCACCGGGATAATCTTCCGGCCAACCGGCCTTGCGCACGGTATCGGCGATCCCCCAGCGGCGGCAGAATTCCATGTTGCGCGCGCTGACTTGGCTCATTTTCGGCACGGGCACCGTCCCGTCGCGTTTTTCCACAACGATGCAGCCGACACCTAACCGGCCCAACTCGGCCGCCAGGGCAAGGCCCACGGGCCCGGCGCCGACGACCAGGACGGGGATGTCAGTGCTATCTTCTCTGTTGACCGCGTGTCTACGCGCCATTCTGCTTCCTCGCATCGTTTTCAGTGTAAAAATGGAGCCCGATCAGCAATTGACTCTGAGCCATCTTCCATTTCGCTAGAGTTACTTGAGAACCGTGCGCCGCTTCAATCCGAATCAGGCTGTGCTTTTTCGCAGCTTATCTTGTTTCAGATCCTGCCTACAATTCCAAGGGCAATCCATAGCAGGAAGCAGGAGACCGGATTGGGGTCAAGCATGAGTTATCGACTTATTCTATCGCGATGACAAACCACTCCATGAGAGGTTGGATCTCGCCTACAAACCCGGAACATAAATATCTTCCTTTTCGGATTAGCGTCGATAAGCTGCTGTCGTGTTATAAGAATGCACGCTGCAAGGAGCTCACGAATTGGATGTGCGGAACGGATTTCGCGCTTAGCCGTTCATCGTTTGTGATAAACAGATCGACGCGCGCGTGCGCTGCACAGGCGAGCTGAATCGCGTCGGGTGGTCGGATGGTGCGATCCTTTCGAATGCTGGCGTAGAGACGGGCCGGCTCGACATCGAAAGGAATAATCACCGCGCCCCGCAGCAACACAGATTCATAACGACGGGCCAAACTCTCGTTCCCCTCTTCCATCGGCTTGATCAGGATTTCTCCCAAGGTAAGAGCAGAAGTGTAGAGCTCGTCACCGCGTTCGAGCATACGTCTGCGCAAAGCGGTGACGCGCTCCGATAAGTCACGAAAGTCCTCGATCAAGTAAATGAAGAGATTGGTGTCCCAGAAAATTCGGCTCACTCCCATCCTCCGCGAATGCGGCTGACGTAGTCATCGGGCTTTTCATTCACCCAAATTTCTTTCCCCAATCCACGCAGGCCTAAAATCGGATCACTTTCTTTGGATCCTTTTCTTTTGCCGATGAATTGCTCCTTATACCAAACGAGCAACGGGTGATACTTGGCTGGAATATCTTCCTTGTCGGGCAGTACTTTGCCACGGCGACGTTTCGGATCGAAGTCGTCGGTTTCCCGAAAGAGCCGGCGGGTGCTTTTACCGGTCGCGTAGAGCATCCGATGCGAGCCGGGGTTCGGCGCCCGGTTCGCAACGCAATGAAGGTATGCATGTACTTGAACGCCCGCTCTTAACTCCGCGGATATATGTTCCCGTCGTGCCCGGTCTACTATTTCAACGACGCTGAAATCCTCGCGTTTTGGATTTTCCTTGTGCAGGAGAGCGGTCGCGATCCAAACTTCGTCTGCGACTTTGATCGCGTTTATGGGTTCCTTTTTCATTAGGTTTACCATGTAATCACATATAAATTAGGTAAGCCTTGCTGTCAAGATCACGAGGGATCGCCACACGCCTTCGCGGCCCTTCAGTTCAGAGAGGGGGGTGTCTGATTTGCCTAACTCTACTAATTAACTCAAGTTCGCTGATTGGCGGGGAGTCCGCCCGCCGGTGCAATTGTTTAGATATCCAGGCCTGGCCCAAAGAGTACTGCCGTGGGCCGATCAATCTGCCGACGGGTTTTTGAACTCACGTAACAGCGGTGCGAGTTCAACTGTCTTCAGCGCGCCGACAGCGGCTTCCCAACGTCCCTCGGCGCAGAGGCACTGCATGCCCGCATCCTCGTAGGCTTGAAGGGCGGCTTCAAGGCATGCGTCTCGAGTGCGTTTGGCGAGAACTTCCGGTTCCATATGGCTTCCACCGACGAATGTCTAGAGTCTATCGTTAATTCGCAAGCTGGAACAATGCGGCAAGGTAACTTGGAACTGCGCAAGTCTACTCTGAGATGACGCGCACCGGCGCGGCTTCGGGCTCGGGCGGCGGCTTGGCGCGAAAATCGATGGGCAGAGGTTGTTCGCCTAGCATGTTGGCAAGGAGCACTTCGCGGACGCTTTCCAAGTCCAACCCTGCAGCGGCCGCATGCGGGGCGACTTCCGCCAAAACGCGGTCAATGTCCTGCATCATTTTCCACTGCTTGAAGAGATCGGGTTTCTCGACGCCCATCGCCTCGCCGACCAGCTCGAGAAAATTGACGACTTTGAAGGGTGACGTGGCTTCGTGGGCGCACAGCTCGCGATGGCAGGCGTGATAGATGCCGACGAGATAATCGACTCCGGCCGCAGCGGCGGCCTCTAGCTCGCGGGCGTGCAGCTCGCGTTTGTACGCCGGCACGGGAGCGAGCGAGTTGCACATGTAGCCGACGCGCGGCTGTTCGAGATCGACCAGCTCCAAACCTGGAATCGCCGCGAGAATTTTAATCGCGCCTTCGGTCACGCCGGCCACGCCGGGATGCTCGTGCAGGGCGATCCGCTTGTTGATCGGATGGATGAAGTGAGGGCGAAGCAGCTCGATGCGCTCGGCGATGTAGGGCACGACGTGCTGCAGATCGAAGGTTGCGTCGGTGCTCGGCATGACGATCTCGCCCAGCTGGATGTTGCAGGTCGGACACCAGGTGAGCACGCGCGGCGCGCCCGTGCCGGCGAATCCGGCCACTGTGCCGCCGCCGATTCGCCCCGAGGTTTTGGTGTCGCCGGCGCGGTACTGAATCACGCCGCAGCAATACGCGGGGCCGGCAAAAACTCTGTAGCGCGCGCCGAGGCGGTCCAGGACTTCGAGGCAGAGCAGCGCGATATGCGGCGTCTTGAGGACGTTGCAACCGAGATACATCACGATGTCCGGCGCCGGATCCGACCCGGCGGCGGCCGGTTGAGTGAAACCGGCGAGGAGATCGGCGGGAAGCTGCAGACGCGACAGCACCTTCACCGCGCTGGACATTTTTTTGAAGCCGGCTTGGCCGGCGGCGCGCCGTTCGCCCGCCTGGCGCCGCTCGTTGAGCCTCAGACGGGTCGCCGCCAACATGAAACGCGGATTAACGCCGTCGTCGCAGGCCGTGAGACACCGACCGGAGCCGGTGCACGCGTTGGCCCAGCGGGCGCCGCGGCTTGATGGATCGCCGCCGCCGCGCAAAATATCCAGCACATCGCCGACGATCGCCGACGGCTCGGTGGTATCGATCCCCGCCGGCGCCGCCGTGGGACAAACCTCGACGCACTTCGCGCAGCGGGTGCAGCGGTCAAGAATATCGCGCACGCGCAGGTCGATCGTCGCGATGAATGCATCGGCGTGATCGGTCATGGCTTCTCCCTTTGCAAAGCGCGGAACCTCCTGCTACCGGCAGTCTGCCTTCATGTAAAGCTGATTGTCAATTACCGTAGGTTGTGTGGGATCGTTATCCGTGAAAGCGCGCACGAAACCATTTTCGAATTCGTCGAGCGTCTTCGCAGTCCGCACGTTGGCGATGCCGCACAAGTCCCTTACGATAGCTAAACACTTTCAGCGAGAGTTATTGGGTGAGACGCAGGGGTCGAGCACTCCGATTCATGGTAGGACAACCGAAACCTGACCATGGGGCCTGCGGGTCGGGCGGACGGTAATCTCCACGTCCTGCCCAAGCGCGACTAGAAAGTCCATCAGCCTTTCAACCGAAAAGTTGCCGGACCGATTGCGCATCAGCGCCGAGACATGGGGCTGCTTGATGCCGAGCAAAGCGCCCGCCTGAGTCTGGGTGAGATCGCGGTCTTTGATGATGCGGTAGATCTGCAGCGTAAGATGAGCCTTGAGTTGCTCGCGTTCCGGATTAGCGAAACCGATATCGGCGAATACATTGCCGCTGCTCTTTTCGAAAGTCATTCGGTTTTTTTTCCTTACCGCCATGATCAATGGCTCCTTTGCCGGTCAGTGCGCTCGCGCGCGACAGCGTCGAGGTGAGGATTTTTATGTTTTCGCTTTTCTCGATGTAGCGCACGAACAAATATTTGTTTTCCTGCGAATCCAACGGCGCCGCGGGCACTCACGCCCTTCGTGTCGGCAGCGGCACGCGGTCGATGTGCTCGATCTCGGTGAGCAGCAGCCGCTCGGTCAGGGCCGCGCGGATCTTGGTGTGTGCCGCGGCTCGGGAGTCAGGTCTCTTGATTCTTGGATTTGCTGTTGCCAGCTTAAATCGTCATTGGGGTCTGGATATCTAATCAATTGTGGCCCTCGTGCGCGACGGTTTTACCGTCTGGATTGTCCGCATCACTCGGAAAATCCTCAAGTTGGCGAGATCACCCGGCCTTGGTATACTCAGCGCGTAACGGAGGGAACAATGAAACTAACTGCGGTCATTGAGCGGGAGGGAGACGGTTATGTCTCGCTGTGCCCCGAGCTGGACGTGGCGAGTCAAGGTAAAACCGTCGAGGAAGCGCGCGACAATTTACGCGAAGCGTTGGAGCTCTTCTTGGAGTCGGCTTCAGCCGATGAAATCAAGCAGCGGCTGCGGAGCGAGGTGTTCGTGACCCAGATTGAGGTCGCAGTTGGCTAGACTGCGTATTCTTTCCGGGAAGGAAGTCTGCGCTATCCTAAGAAAGTCCGGCTTTGAGGAAATCCGTAGGCGAGGCAGCCATGTGATCATGCAGAAAAAAATTGCGACGGGAACGATTACTGTTCCAGTACCTGATCACGGTGAGATTCGCATTGGCACGCTGCAATCGATCATCCGCCAGTCCGGGGTGTCGAGAAGCGAATTCAAAGAGTAATTTCGAATGACTTGATAGCCTCCCCTCCAGTGTCCGACTTGCCTAAATCTACTAACTCAAATTCGCTGTTGGCGGGGGAGCCGCCGGCCTGTAGCACGCAAACAGATATTTGTTTTCCTGCGAGTCCAACGGGCGCGGGCACTCACGCCCTTCGTGTCGGCAGCGGCACGCGGTCGATGTGCTCGATCTCGGTGAGCAGCAGCCGCTCGGTCAGGGCCGCGCGGATCTTGGCGTGTGCCGGATCGTCCCAGAGATTATCGAACTCGCCCGGATCGTTCTCAAGATCGTAGAGCTCGCCCCAGCCGGTGCCATGGAAGACCGACAGGCGGTAGCGGCCGTCGATCAAGCTGTGCACCCGCGGCGGTATGGCGGTGCCCGGGCTCGAGCTCTGGTGGTCGTACTGGATGAACACCGAGTCGCGCACCGCTGTGCCGCGCTCGATCGCCGGCAGCAGATTTCTACCCTGCATGCCGCTCGCGGGCTCGACCCTCGCCCGCTCCAGGATCGTCGCGCGAATGTCCATGGTGGAAGCCAGCGCGTCGCTGCGCGCCTGTGCCGGCGGCGTCTGTGGATCGGCCCAGATGAAGGGCACGCGCACTATGCTCTGGTACTGCTCGGCGCCTTTGAGCATCAGGCGGTGATCGCCGAGATGATCGCCATGGTCGCTGGTGAAGAGGACCACGGTGTCGTCGCACCGGCCGCTCTTGTCGAGCGCCGCCAGCACGGAGCCGATGGCGTCGTCGATGCATGAGATCATGCCGCAGGTCAGCGCCCGGGCCTCCTGCGCCTCGCGCGCGGTGACGCCGATGCTGTTCATGCCGTCGAGGTTGGCCTTGCCGGTGTCGCGATCCCTCCAGATGTTGCGAATGAGCGTTGGCGGCGTCCAGTCCCGGCGGGAAAACGCCTCCGGCGCCGGGAACTGCTCGGGCTCGTACATGTCCCAATACTTACCCGGCGGATTGAACGGGTGGTGCGGATCGGGGAACGAAACCATCAAGAAGAACGGCGCATCGGCGTCGGCCTGGTCGAGATAAGCGCAGGCGCGCTCGCCGAGGAAGGCCGTGGCGTAAAGTTCCGCCGGGATCGCCGTGCGATAAGCCTGCGGGCAGATGTAATCGTGCGGCAATGAGTTTTTCGGCCCAAGCAGACTCCGCGCCTTGGCATCGCGCTGATCGAGCCAGCGGTCGTAGTCGCCGCCCGGCCTGTCGCCATGCGCGCGCACCAGCGTCACCTGCTCGAAGCCATAGAACGGAGTGCGCACATGGGCGTCCGGCCCGTTCCAATATTCCGGCGTCTCCTGCTCGTACTGCGGCTCGGCGAGATCGTGGCGCAGCGCCTGCGCCAGCGCCTTGGACGGCTCATGGAACCCGTCGCGCGGCGGCGGACGCTTGATGGTCGGAGGGTTCGCTGTGAAATTCTGCAGATGGCTCTTGCCGATCAGGGCGGTGCGGTAACCGGCGTCCCGCAGCAGATCGACGAAGGTCACCGCGTTCATGGTCAGCGGAATGCCGTTTGAGCGCACACCGTGCACCGAGGGCATGCGCGCGGTCATCAGGCTGGCGCGGTTGGGCATGCAGACCGGGCTGGCGACGTAAAAGCGCTCGAAGACAGTTCCGCGCGCCGCGATGGAATCGATGTGCGGGGTGCGCAGCACCGGGTGGCCGTAGCAGCCCAGAAAGTCCGCGCGCTGCTGATCGGTGATGAAAAGCAGGAAATTGGGTCGGGAGGAGGTTTTTGCCATGGCGGATCCCTCGTTCGATCCTGGGATGCTAGCTTAATTGAGTTAGATGCCACGCCGATTGCTAGCGCGTGGCGCTCGCGCGCGACAGCGTCGAGGTGAGGATTTTTATCTTTTCGCTTTTCTCTATGTAGCGCACGAACAGATATTTGTTTTCCTGCGAATCCAGCGGCGCCGCGGGCACATCGCCCGCTCCCTCTTCAACCTTGGCATGAATGAAATAGAGATCGTCACCCCTGAAAGCGCGCATAAAACCGTTTTCGAATTCATCGAGCGTCTTCGCCGTGAGCACGTTGGCGATGCCGCAGCCCCGGGCGATGGCGGCCAGGTCGGCTTGGCCCGCGGTCGCCGTCGGCGCGCCGCGGGAAGACTCATAGCATTCATTGTCGAAGACGACGTGAACCAGGTTCTTCGGATGTTGATTGGCGATGGTCGCGAGGCTCCCGAGATTGAGCAGCAACGACCCGTCGCCGTCGAAGGCGACGACTTTGCGGTGCGGCAGAGCCAGGGCCAAGCCGAGCGCCATGGACGAGGTGAGACCGAGATTTTGCAAATGGTAGTTGCCGTGGTGCGGCCTCAAAGCTTGCCATTCGTGGCGCACGGCGCCCAGGTTGGTGACCACCAGCTCGTCGCCGAAGTGCGGCGCGATTGCGCGCAGACAGTCGTATCTTTTCATCGACTTACCTCAGTGCTTGTTTGTTGAGGACGATGGCCGTCGGCCGGCGCGACGAGCGCGCGAGCATCTGACTGTCGCGAATCGTCGGGCGGATCTCCTCGAAGCGGCCGACTTTCTCGTAAACGATATGCATGGCCTGCAGCACCGGCTCTGTCAGAGCCCCGACCGTGGCGTGCCCGGCATTTTCCTCGCCCACCCCGCCGCTGTGGCCGATCAACATCAACACGGGTATCTCCGGATGAATGCAGACCGTCGCCAAAGCGTTGGTCGACAATAAGAAGCCTGCGTTCATCATCACCATCGCCGGCCGTCTTCCGCCCAGGTAGGCGCCGGCGCAGATGCCGATGCCCTCTTCCTCGCGCGTCACGGGCACATGATGAATCGCCGAATCCTCTCCCAGCGCAATCACCAGATCGTGCAGGTTCGCTTCAGTAAGGGTTGCAATAAAATCGACCCCTGCCTCCTTTAGCGAATCGACGATCTCGGCGGCCACTTCTCGCTTCATCTTTCTCTCCTTCGGATCGAAACCTTTATTGCGGAGAGCAGGTTTTCAGTCAAGCGAACCGAAATGGGAGACCAGGCCTGGATTCAACCGCCATCACTACTCATCACCGACCCACTTCGCTCGCGCGTATCGAGAGCGCCGTCGCCATGCGCCGGTCATATATTCAACATGACGACAACTCGCGGCGCGATCTCCGACAAACTTCGGCGCGAGAATTTTCTTGACCTGATTGACTTAGAAATGCCCTTGGCGTACCGCTCGATAAGGATCGGGACATCATAAGATTGACGGGGGTGAAAATGAGACTTTTTACCTTTACGCTTTGCGCGGCTGTTATCTTTCTATTCTCCCTGCAGAAAGAAGGTTCCTGCCAATCGGACTATTATAAAGGGAAAACGATTACATTCATGCAAGGACGCAATCCCGGAGGCGTCGGCGACTTGCGGAACAAGGTCATCCTTCCCTTCCTGCAAAAATACCTTCCCGGGCATCCAACCGTCCTTTCAGAATATATGCCTGGAGCAGGCGGACGAAAGGTTGCCAACCACCTCTCTCATAACGTCAAGAGCGATGGGCTCACGATCGGCGCCAGCTCGCCGGGCATTCTCGTGAGCGCGGCGCTGGGCATGAAGGGCGTCAAATACGATCCCGCCAAGTTTTTCTATCTCGGCTCGCCGTTCAGCGAAAACAACAATATCTTTGTAACGCGCAAAGCTCTCGGCATTAAGAGTGTAGAAAAGCTCCGCGAGCGCGCCGGGCTCAGAGTCGGCGGCCAATCGGTGGGTCATGTGCAGTTCATCCGCAGCAGGCTATTCACCTGGCTTTTAGGTCTCAAAGAACCGAAATTCGTGGTTGGTTATTCGGGGCCGGAATTAGATGCGGCCTTGGAGCGCGGTGAAATCGACGCGCGAGCGTCCGCACTCAATACGCAGACGCTGTCGGCGGAATATAAAAAAATCGCGAATTTCCACGCCATACTCGAAATTCCCAAGGGCAATCGTCCACCGGCATTTGCCGGGCTGCCCGAAGTCGGGACATTTACCCGCACTCAGCTGGAAAAAGACGTTCTCGCGATGTCGCGGACATTCTGGGGGGTCGGCACGCTGATCTTCATGGCGCCCAACACGCCGGAGAATCTGGTGAAGACGGTCAGGCAGGCAATTCACAAATCCTTCGAAGATCAGGAATTTCTTCAATCGTATAAAAAACTACTCGGCGTCGATGCGACGCCGCTGATGCCGGAGGATCAGCAGAAACTCGTGGCGGATCTGCCGCATGACCCCGAGGTCATCAAAGCTTTCGCAGCGATCGCTGAAATGGGTCCTCTGCCGCCGCGTAGATGAATAAAAAATATAAAGGCTAAGCCTTTTTTCTCGATTAGATAGACAAAGACCATAGCGCTCGGGTCAGGCGAGCCTTATCGATTGGCTTATCCGATGTCTGTGACTTTCTCTTGGAAAATTCCAAAGAGAGAACCGGCCAAATAGATTGGCGGCTATTGGATACCAGCCAAATTTCACGGTTCGACCTTCTTGCAAATCAGGCCTTACCTCGTTCGGTGAGCATTCGCTTTGTTACTTGACCACCAGCGTAATCAATTTGGCCGCGTCGTCGAAGTGCTCCAGACGATCCACCGCTTCGATTAATTTCTCAATGCGCTCTTCGGTCAATACCGCGCGGGCCATCTTGCGGAATTTAGCCCGCAGCACATCGCGGCTGACCATATTGAGCGGCGAGCCGGGAGGATAGGGCTCGAACGCCTTGTGAGTCTTGCCGTTAGTGAGCTTCACTTCCATCGTCGTGTTGTAGTTCTGGTCTCCTTTCGCATTCGGGTCTGCGTAGCTCTTCACTTTCTTCGCCAGCGCGAGCACTTTCGAATCTGTCCAGAGTTTTGGATCCATGTAAAAACTCAAGTCATTGTCATTTTTTAACAAGCGGATTGCCAATGAAAATGGCAGGCTGAATTGCGCGCTCGCAGTATCATGCGGCTCGTAGATCGCGCCGCCGTGAGTGAGGGAAGTTTCCGAGATGCCGACGCGTATCTCTTCTATATCATCTGCGCCGAAGCGGTGCTCTTCGATCATCTTGGCCAGCGTGTAAATGACGCCCTGCACGGTAGCGACACAGGGGTAAAGCTTGAACCAGAGCCGCATGATCTTAAATTCCCGGCCAAGATCGCGGGTAATTCCCTCAGGCTCCACCTGATCGGCAAAGACTTTCAAGAAACCCCGTTTGCCTTCGATGATGGTCGGCGGCCCGGTGAGGCCGAGTTGCGCGAGCATTGCCGCTTGAATGCCGCCACGGGCGGCGATACCGGCGATCACCCGCTTAACTTCGCCGCCGGTCTGATCGTATTCCATGGTCCCGCTGGAATGCATGCCGGCGATGCCGAAGGCATGGAGTATTTGTCCGTCATTCAAGCCCATCAGGCGCGCCGCCGTCGTCATCGCACCGAAAGGCGCGCCGATGCCATGACTGTGAAACCCCCGTTTGCCGGATGACGGCCTAACCGCCGCAAGTAGGCGATACATGACGTCGCACCCAACCACGACCGCGGCAAGAAAATCCTTTCCGCTGCTGCGCTGCTTTTCGCAAACCGCCAGGGCCACCGGTACTGTGGCAGCGCCCGGGTGGCCGCCAGCCGCGAAGCCAACATCGTCGAGCTCGCAACCTTGACCGAAGGTGGCATTGACGAATGCGGCATCCAGCGTCGGTACTTTGATTCCGTAGTTGACGACCGTGCTCTCCCCGCGTCCGCCCATCTCAGCAACATATCGATAGGCAATCTTGTTCCATTCCAAAGTCGAACCGATCAGCTCGACACCGATTTGGTCGAGGATGCAATCTTTAGCCTTTTCAATCGCCTCGGGAGGGATATCTTCAAACCGCACCTTGGCGGTATGGGCCGCGAGTTTTTCGGTAAGGCCGATGGTCATTGCCGTCTCTCCTCTATCCTTAATTTCGAAAATATCAAGAAAACCGTTTAATGGGCCGACGCTTTAGATAACAAATGAGGCCAACGTCGAACCTATCCGCGACAGCACCGAGCGGCGTCACCTGAGCCTTTCACGCGAATCCGAGGTCCGAGCCCTTCGGTCCCTTCGATTGTCGGATGGGCCGCCCCCGCAAGGCCAAACGGGGAAGCCATTACGGATTGTTTTTATACGCGTTTCGCCTTGGCAAAAGCGGCCGCGCTTGAGCCCGCCAATCGGCCGAATACCGCGCCCTTCATCAATCCCGAACCGCCGGGATAGTTGTTAAAAAAAGACCCGCCGGTTATTTCACCCGCAGCGAAAAGTCCGCTGATCAAATTACCGCTTGTATCCTTAACTTCGCCATTTTCGCTAATGCCGACGCCGCCAAAGGTAAAGGTAATGCCGCAGGTCACCGAGAACGCATAATAGGGCGGCGTGTCCAATTTCTGCGCCCAGTTCGACTTTACCGGGTCAATACCGTGAGTGCATTTACCGTCGTGTCTCGATGGATCGAACGGCGCATCGCCCACCGCGTCATTGAAATCGTTCACCGTTTTGACGACATTCTCCCACTCCAGGCCCGGTAACTTCTTTGCCAATGCTTCGATACTATCGGCAGAGACATGAGAGCCCCGGTTATACTCGGAGCGCAGCAATGGTCGAGTCTTGCTGTCGAAAATTTGATATGCCGTGCGCCACGGCAAGCGCAGCACCTCGCGGCCATACTTGGCATAGGTATAACTAAAAAAATCCTCGCCTTCGTCGACGAATCGTTTGCCGTTGATGTCGACCATGATTCCATACGGATAGGAGTAGCGGTGCTCGTAAGCGCACTCAACGTCGGGAGCTTCCGCATCCACCAACACGGCGTGGCACCCGCTCCAGTGACCGACCGGCTGGGCACCGAAGCCCAGCGTAAAGTTGAGGACCTCGCCGGTGTTGTAGCGCGAGCCGCGGACTTTCACCAAATCCCATCCCGTTCCAAGATAGCGCGCGCGCATTTCCGGGTTAGCTTCGAACCCGCCGGCGGCCAAGACGACGGCGCGGCTCTTAAAGTCTACGATCCCTTGTCGCGTTTGGACACGAACACCTGTGAGTTTGCCCTTCTTGTCGGCAATTACACCAGTCGCTTTCGCCTCATAGACGATTTCGATTCCTTGGTTTTCAGCGGTCGGGAAAAGCATCTCCACCAGTCCGAGGCCGCCGTCGTTTACCGAGATGACCCGCCCGGACGGAAATTTAATCTTGTGCCCCATTTTGACCGCGTGTGTGCTGGTCGAGAGAATCCACTTGACGTTCATGTCGGTCAGCCATCGCGCCGTTGCATAGGATTGGTCGACGAGAATGTTGGTAAGCTTCTTATCGGCGGCATACTCGGTCACTTGCATGACATCTTCAAAGAAATCCGCGCTGGAGTAGGTACCGACTTCCATTTTCGCGGCCTCTTCGTCTGTCAGGCCAGGTAACATCGGGCGCATATCGTCAAGACTACTGTAAATGAAACGAAATCCGCCTCCGGAAAATCGCGTATTGCCTCCGCGCACTGACTTGGGACATTTATCCAAGAGCAGCACGCGCGCTTCAGCCTGCCGTGCCGCCAGCGCCGCGGTTAAGCCCGCGTTGCCCGCACCGACGACAATTACGTCATAGACCGTTCCTGCCATAAAGCTCGTATCCTCTTCCTTGTTTGCCGCTACGATAATTAAGAATTTTTAAAAGCGAAATAATCTCGCCGATAGGGTCATGGACAGGTCTAGGTCTCGGACATAATAATCTTCTCGGATCGACGATGTGAGGTCGAGCGCAATTAAAAAGTCCATCAGTCGTTCGACTGAAAAATTGCCCGAACGGTCACGCATCAGGGCCGAAACATGGGGCTCCGACTCTTGAAGATCGATAAACCTTCCGGAAGATCACCTATAGCCCGTAGAACCTTCTCGGATTATCGTCGAGAATCTTGCGGGCAACGGAAGCGGAGATTTCGCCTTTTTCGCCGCGCTGCTCGATAACGTCCAGGGCCCCGATCTCCGCGGACTGGTCCGCATGGCTGTAATCGGTGCCGATCATCAAGCTGTCTTCAGTCCCGTATCTCAGGATGTAAGGAAGATCGTCGTTGGTATGGCAGGCCACATAGAAGCGGTTGCGGCGGAACAGGTCTTCTTTGAAGTCGACTGGAAGGAAAGTCCGCCGGAGATTCTTTGCCACCAGATCGGCATGGAGATAAGGCACCCATGAGGCGCCGGTTTCGATGAAGCCCACTCTGAGTTTCGGAAACAAATCCGGGACGCCTTGCTCGGCAAGCGCGCTGAACGCCGAGATCGCATTCATGCCGCCATCTAAGCCCGATCCTTGCGCGATGGCAGACTCGACTTTGCCCGTCGCGTTGTGGATGCAGATGGGCAGGTCGAGGCGGCTCGCTTCCTCATACACGGGAAAGAAATACGGATCGCTGGCGGCGCGATCGCTGCACTCGATGCCTTTCTTGAACACTCCGCAGGCGCCATGATCCTTCGCCCAGCGGATTTCCTCGACGGCCCGGTCGATGGAGAGGAGCGGCGCCATGGCGACCCAGCGCAGCCGTCCGCGGCTTTTCTCCGTGGCTTTGGCGATCCACCGATTGTAGGACTTGCACAAGGCGAGCTCGATCTCCGGCCTATCGGTGAGCGCGTGGAGGAATAGGGTCGGATAGAGCACCTGTACGTCGACGCGGAGCTCGTCCATGTGGCGGACGCGAGCCTCGACGTCGCGGAGCTCGCGGGTCGCCTGAACCGTTCCAGTGCGCTTGTCGTCGCGCCAGCGCCTGAGCCGGATCGTGCCGTCGATGACCCAGAGGCGGTGCGGCCGGGCATCGCCCGGCGCCGTCGGAGTTCCCGGATCAAGGGTCACCGGCTTGTAGCGGCTCGCTCCATTATCGAGGTATTCCCAGGTCGCGTCCGATTCGTCCACATGGGCATCGACGTCTATGCGCATGGCGTCTCCTTCCGACTCATCAAGAATTTCCGTGGTTAAAGATTTCTTAAAGCACCGTAACCTTCTTCGTCGTTTATTGCACAGGCGCGGAGCTGTCAAGGAGAGAAATTCGCTATGTAGTAGCAAAGTGAATCTGTCAGGGGCTAACGGCAACGTAATCATGTCAGGGTGGGAGGATGACGACCAAAGCCAAGTTATCCGAGCAGCCGGAACTGGTTGCCAAGGTGGTCCGCGCGACGCTTCGTGCCATGCGGCTAATCAAGAATGACAAAAAATATGCGCTCGGATTCATGAAGGCTTCCAATCTCGGTTTAGGCGCCGAACGCGACCGGTTTACCGAGCGAGCCTACGAGGCCGCGGTCGACGGCGATCTCCTTGCCGGCGCCGTTGATGAGAAGCTCCAGAGCAAGATGATCGCGGTCGCCACGCAGCACATCAAGCTGCCGCCGCAGGTCGCGCCCGAGCGCGTGTTCGACTTCGCGATCACGCGCAAGGTGGTCGAAGCACTGCGCTGATCATTCAAACCGAACAGATCGGCTGCGCGGCGTGTTCCGCTCAGCGAGTGTTGCATCGTGTCAGAGAATTCACTTATCCGGACAGCCTCGCATTGAATTGTGTCTGACTGGCCGTGAAAGCGGGCTCTGGATGCCCCTTGACGACCGGCGCGCCGCCGCAATATGTATGACCACAGAGGAAGAGCGAATCAGCTTGCCAGCAGTCGATTCAATTAACCGTGCCGGTGTCAATGAACCGCTCTAGAACATAAAGCCGAATAATTGGGAGGGAGCCATGGCGAACTACAAAGTGATCGATGCCGACGGGCATGTGCGCGAGTCGATGGTGGGGCTGCGCGAGTTCATCGAGCCGCGCTGGCAAAGACGAAATCTATTTCCCAACGACGCCTGGGACCGCGACCTGCGCGGCAAGCTCGGCGCCAAGCCGGGAGGACCCGAGGATCAACTCGCGGCGATGGATCAGGACGGCATCGACATCATGGTGCTCTATCCGACTGCCGGTCTGCATGTGAGCAGCCTGCACGAGCGCGACTTCGCCACCGCCGTGACCCGAGCCTACAACGACTGGCTGTATCATTTCTGCAAGACCGATCCGGCGCGTTTGAAATTCGTCGCCCTGTTGGCGCCGCAGGATCCCAAGGCCGCCGCCGAAGAGCTCACCCGCGCGGTTACAGAGCGTGGCGCAGTGGCGGGCGTCCTGCCGACCTACGTGCCGCAGATGCCCGACTTCGGCGATGGTCTTTACGATCCGATCTACGCCGCCGCCGAACGGCTCGGTGTCGGGCTCGGTTTTCACACCGGCACTTCGGCGGACTCGCTCGGCGGGCAACGCTTTCGCAAGTTTCTTTCGGCGCATACCATCGATCACCCCGCCGAGCAGATGATGGCGATGATCGCCACCATCGTCGGCGGCGTCTTCGAGCGCTTTCCAAAATTGACCATCGCTTATTTGGAGTCGGGCATCGGTTGGGTGCCCTACATGATGGACCGGCTCGACGAGGAAGTGGAAAAGCGCGGCGCCGACGAAGCGCCCTATTTGAAAATGCTGCCGAGCGAAACTATCAAAAGCGGACGGATTTATTTCGGCATCGAGTGCGGCGAGAAGACCGTTCCCGATGCCGTCCGTTGGGGACTCGATCATACCGTGCTGTATTCTTCCGACTACCCCCACTGGGACGGCGATTGGCCGCACACGATCAAAGTCGTCCGCGATCGCAAAGATCTCTCGGAAGAGACCAAACAGAAAATGCTGCACGACAACGTGGCGCGGTTTTATAACCTGGCGGATGTGGCTTAAGGTTTCTTTTCGGGATCGTTGAATTCGGCCGCGCCTTCGTGTGACCCCAGGTCATTATCGACGTAATGTAGAGTTTGTCGTGCCAGCGCCGGCCGGCATCCACGTTTCCTCTCGGTTGGAAAGCAAAACGCGTCAAGATTCCGGTAGGCGCCGGAGTGACGAGAACTAGAAGTCCACTTCCAGTCAACAAATTGAAAAGCCGTCGTCTCAAAACCGACGGGTAGTCAGTTTTTCTTCGCCAGCAGCTTGCGCATGGATTGCAGCTCTTTCAAGTGGGCCTCGGTGGGCTTTGGGTACTCCATCTTGAGCTCTTTCAGGGTGTCGAGAATGATCTCCGAAACAATCAGCCAGGTGTTCCTTTTATCGTCGGCGGGCACCACATACCAGGGCGAATGGCGGGTGCTGGTGGCGCTCATGCAGGCTTCATAGGCTTTCATATATTCGTCCCAATACTTCCGTTCTTCGACGTCGCCTTGATTGAATTTCCAGTTTTTGTCCGCTTCATCGATGCGGGCGAGGAAGCGCTTGCGCTGCTCTTCCCTCGAAAGATGCAAAAAAAACTTGACGATCCGGGTGCCGTTGCGGTGCAGATGGGCCTCTAACCCGCGGATCGATCGATAGCGCTCCTGCCAGATGGTTTTTTCGTTTACTTCGTCATGTGGCAGACCCTGGGCGCGCAGGAGCTCGGGGTGGACGCGCACAATGAGAACCTCTTCATAATAGGAGCGATTGAAAATACCGATGCGCCCGCGCTCGGGCAGCGAACGGGTGGTGCGCCATAGAAAATCATGATCCAATTCCTCGAGGCTCGGATGCTTGAAACTAAAGACCTGGCAGCCTTGCGGGTTGACGCCGGACATCACATGCTTGATCGCGCTGTCTTTGCCGGCGGCGTCCATCGCTTGAAAGATCAGCAGCACGGCATAACGGTTCGACGCGTATAAGAGGTTTTGCACTTCGCTGGTCTTTTCGATGCGCTCGCCGAGCAGCTTCTTGAGCTGTTTTTTCGAGTCGTAGTAGGGCTTTACCTCGGTCGGCCACTTTCGAAGATCGATTTTTTTTTCCTCGCCGACGCGGAAGTCTTTGGAATCAAGTTTCATGTAGCCTCCTCCCTTGACCCTTATTACGGCGTATCATTCAAAACAGAATAGCGAATTTTCATCGTCAGGAAAAACCAGGAGACATGGAAAGCCTGGCTTCGGCGTATGGCCGGCGAACGAACCCGACCGCCTCTGGAGTGATTCGCTTGCTGCGGTTAAACACGATCTGGGTTAAGATACGAACTTGCCGAAGAACGCTGAAGTCCGAGGCAGGCCGTAACCATAGGTCGATAAGGAGGAAGCTTATGACTACTCTATTCGATGCCATCGTGATCGGTACCGGGCAGGCCGGACCCGCGCTGGCGGCGCGGTTGTCCGCTGCCGGGAGGAAGGTCGCGGTGGTCGAACGGGGAAAATTTGGCGGCACCTGCGTCAACACCGGCTGCATTCCGACCAAAACCCTGGTGGCGAGCGCTTACGCGGCGCATCTGGCAAGGCGCGGCGGTGAGTACGGCGTCGATATCCGCGGTGAAGTCCGCGTCGACATGAAGCGGGTCAAAGCGCGCAAGGACGAAATCTCCGGCCGTTCCAACCAAGGCGTCGAGCAGTGGATGGACGGGCTGGCCAACGTTGCTGTCTATCGCGGCCATGCGCGCTTCGAAAGCGCGCGCACGGTGCGCGTGAACGGCGAGGTGCTGGAGGCCGAGAATATATTTGTCAACGTCGGCGGCAGAGCCTTGGTGCCGTCGATGCCCGGCTTGGAACAGGTGCCGTATCTCACCAACTCGAGCATCATGGACGTCGATTTCCTGCCCGAGCACTTGATCATCGTCGGCGGCAGTTACATCGGTTTGGAATTCGGCCAGATGTATCGACGCTTTGGCTCCAGAGTTACCATCGTCGAGAAGGGGCCCCGCTTGATCGCGCGCGAAGACGAGGACGTCTCCAAGGCGATAGAAGAAATCTTGCGCGGCGAGGATATCGATATTCGCTTGAACGCGGAATGCATCACGGCGCACAAGCAGGGCGACCACATCGTCGTCGGGCTGGACTGCGCCGACTCGAGCCGGCAGGTCAAAGGCTCGCATCTGTTGCTCGCCGTCGGCCGGGTGCCGAACACCGACGATCTCGGTTTGGATAAAGCCGGCGTCGAAACCGATAGCGCCGGGTACATCAAAGTGGACGATCAGCTGCGCACCAACGTGGCCGGCATCTGGGCGTTGGGCGACTGCAACCGCAAGGGCGCGTTCACCCACACCTCCTACAACGATTATGAAATCGTCGCGGCAAACCTGCTCGACAACGACCCGCGCAGAGTATCTGACCGGATCATGACCTACGGCCTGTTCATCGACCCGCCGCTCGGTCGCGCCGGCATGACCGCGGCGGAAGTCAAAGCATCCGGGCGCAAGGCGCTGATCGCTACTCGTCCCATGACCCGAGTCGGCCGGGCCGTGGAGAAAGGTGAAAGCCAGGGGTTTATGAAAGTTGTCGTCGAGGCCGAGAGCAAGCAGATTCTCGGCGCGGCGATCCTGGGGGTCACGGGCGACGAAGTGATTCACCTGCTGCTCGACGCAATGTATGCTAAAGCGCCTTACACGACGATTACGCGGGCGATGCATATCCATCCCACGGTGTCCGAATTGATTCCGACCTTGCTCCAGGGAATGGAGCCGCTGGTGTAATGAGAGTCTTGTGATTGATTACGCTTTCGTGCCAGGACAGGTGCAGCAGCTGACAAAATTTATCGCTGGCCTTGAAGCGAGGTACTGACCTGGTTAGTCTTTTTGATAGAATCATTACGCTGCTGGTTTTTGAAACCAAGGTTTTTTGCCGTAATTTCCAAGTAGTCGCCGACGCACGGGGCAGCGGCGGTCGACGCAATCACTCAGAATCACTTTGAGGAGAGCTCGCATGCGCAAATGGATTGTCGTCGGTGCCATCCTGATCGCTCTGGCAGCCGTCGTGTGGCTGGGATTGCTCAATATCAATTCCCTTATCGCGCGCAACAAAAATTATCTGCTCGATCAAGCCGAGACGGCGCTGGGCCGAAAAATTTCCGTGGGCGAGGTGGAAGCGACGCTGTTCAGCGGCATCGGCGTGCGTCTGAAAAATTTCGCCATGGCCGATAATCCGGCCTATTCGACCGGCGACTTCGTGCGCGCCAAGGACCTCCAAGTCAATCTCAAGTTCTGGCCCCTGCTCAGGAAGGAAGTTCAAGTCAAGCGAGTCATCCTCCATGATCCGGTGATCCGTATCGTCCGCAACACCGATGGAAAATTCAATTTCTCGACCATCGGCAAGAAAGGTAAAAAAGAACGGCCCGCGGCGGTGAAAGAAAAAAAAGAACCCGGAACGAAAGAGGAGGCTTCGACTGCTTTTCTAGTGTCGCTGGTCGATATTTCGGATGGTGATATCCGTTACCTGGACCGCAAGGAAGGCGCCGACCTGCAACTGCGCCAAATCGATCTCAAAGTTGAAGATCTCGATTTCGATCAACCCTTCGCATTCAAGCTTGCGGCGGCGGTTTATTCCGACAAGCAGAATTTAAAGCTAGCCGGCAAAATCGGGCCGCTGCGCCGCGACGGCGCATTCGACCAGGTTCCCGTGGACGGTGAGATCGATATTGACCCGCTCGACATGACCCGTCTAAAAGCCGCCGCTCCGAAATTAAAAAACTCGCTGCCCAGGGACCTCGATCTCTCGGGCGTGTTTCGCGTCAAAGATTTGAAATTCAAAGGAACGCTCAAAGAGCTGGCGGTGAGCGGCCAGATCGAAGGCAGCAAAGGCGCGGTGCGCTACGGCAAGACATTGCAAAAGCCCGCGGGCATACCGCTGACACTCAACGTCGACGGGCGCTACGCCGGCAAGAAAGTGACCCTGCGCAAAGGTTTGCTCAAGCTTCATAGCTTGGAGCTTGCGGCAACCGGCGATATTCAGCTCGGCGACGTCCCGACGCTCAACCTCTCGGTCGATTCCAAACCCGCGGCACTCGACGGTTGGGATCAGATCGTCCCCGCGGTCGCCAGCTATCAGCTCTCCGGCACCATGGAGATCAAGGCGACGGTGCGCGGCCGGGTCGGCAAAGGAGCAGCGCCGCAAGTTCAAGGGACGCTCAACTTGAAGAATGCCAGCGCCAAACCGCCGGAATTTCCCAAGCCCATCGAGAATCTCGATACCAGCATCAAATTCACCGGCCAGAGAGCCAATATCGACGACATGACTCTGAGCTTGGGACAGTCAAAAATCCGTTTGGCCGCGGCGATCGAGAAATTCTCACCGCTCACCTTGTCTTACAAGCTTTCGACGCCGGAGCTTTGGCCCGCGGATTACAAAGCAGCGCTGAGCAGTGATCGCAAGGCCGACGTGATCCGCAACTTGCGCAGCGAAGGGCAGTTCACCATGGCCGGCGGCAATATGGTGTATCAAGGCAAGCTCAGCTCGGCGGACGGCACGCTTTATAACATTGCCTACAAGGGCCTCGACGCAGCGCTTTCCCTGGCGGACAAAATCGCCAACATCCACAGCCTGCGGGTCAACGCTCTGAACGGTGCCGTGCAGCTCGATGGTGAATATTCATTCAAAGATCCCGCGCCGCGTTTTACCGTCGCATCGAAGATCCAAGGCATCGATGTCAAAGAGCTCTATACCGCCCTCGATCAGAAGGCGGAACGAGATATCCGCGGCCGGCTCAATGCCGACATGAAGCTTTCCGGCAGCGGCAAAAGCTGGGAGGAAATAAAGCCCAATCTGCGCGGCCAGGGCGACGCGGAGGTCTTGCAGGGAGCGGTGCACAACTTCAATATTGCGGACAGCGTGCTCACCGGTATCACCGGCATTCCCGGACTGACGAATATCGTCAATCCGTCGCTGCGCAAGAAATACCCGGAAACCTTCACTGCAAAAGACACGGAGTTCAAGGAGCTAAAAGCCCAGATCGACTTGGCGGATGGCCGCATGAACATCAAGAATCTGCGCATGGCGGCGGCGGAGTTCGTCGTCCAGGGAAACGGCTGGGCCGATTTCAACCGGCGTGTCGATATGCGCGCGACGATGAGTTTTTCGCAGCGCCTGTCGAGCGATTTGAGCCAGTCCACCCGCGAGATCAAATATCTGTCGAACAATCAGGGGCAGCTCGAAATCCCGTTCGCGCTGACCGGCAAGATGCCCAACGTGAAGCCGAAGCCCGATTCTAAATTTCTTGGCCAACTGGTGCAGCGCGGTTTCATGCGCCGTGGCGTCGAAGAGCTGCAGAACCGGTTTTTCGGAGGCAAGGGGACGAGCGAGGAAAAGCAGGCCGTGCCGGATGAAAGCAAAAAGAAAAAAAGAAATTCCACTGAAGATATGATTCGGCGGGGCCTGGAGAATTTGTTCAAACGATAAAAGTCGTGATCGATTGCTTAGGCTTAGGGCGCGCGTAAAAAAGTTTCGAGGCCGGTGCATGGGCACCGGCCTCGGGATGGTCTCGCAACCTTACGGGATCATGACAGTATCGATGACGTGAATCACACCGTTGCTGGCCATGATGTCGGTCTTGATGACGTTGGCATTGTCAACCATCACCTTGCCGTCAGCAGCACTGATTCTCAATTCCTGTCCGTTGGCTGTGGGCGCTGAGCTCAGCTTGACCACCTCGCCCGCAGTCACCCGGCCCGGGACCACGTGATAGGTTAGAATCGCCTGTAGCTTGGAGCGATTTTCCGGCTTGAGCAGATTTTCTATGGTGCCCGCCGGCAACTTGGCGAACGCTTCGTCGGTCGGCGCGAACACGGTCAGCGGACCTTCCCCCTTTAGCGTCTCCACCAGACCCGCTGCTTGGACGGCGGCAACCAGCGTTTTGAACGATCCCGCGGACACCGCGATATCGACGATGTCTTTGCCCGGCATCGATTCAGCCTTCACGGGTCCAGCTAAACCCAATCCAAAAGTGACTACCAACGCTGCGACTGTTGCTTTGAAGATTCCCATGTTTCTGTCCTCCTTTTTTGATTTTTTTTCGAATCTTCCTGTGCCAGCAGTAGAGCAACTGCGGTGCCAACAGCGCCGCTGCGCGGTTTGCCAGCGATTACAAAGAGGAATTTGCCTGGGAGGGATAGTTACGTGCACAACCGTGATACAGCGGTGAGACAACTGACCGTCTCAGCAGTGTCCCAGACTGTATCAGGCGAGACGGCGCAGTTATTTATCCGCGAGGGAGATATCGAGCTCGGCCAAACGGCGATAAAAAGTCGCGCGGCTGATTCCTAACATTCGCGCGGCGAGGGCGCGATTGCCGCGCGCGCGATTTAACGCGTCGAGAATCCGCGTTTTTTCGTCAGCTTGGATATCCCCGGAAATCTCGCTGTGGGGATCAAGAGGCGGGTTGACCTCCGGGGGCAAGTCGTCTTCCTGAAGCACCGACCCCTTACAGCCAATGACGGCGAACTCCACGGCGCTCTTGAGCTCGCGCACATTGCCCGGCCAGTCGTATTCCGCCAGCAAGCGCAGCGCTCCCAAGCCTAATTCCTTGACCGGCGTGCCGCTCGCCGCCGCGAACTGAGAGAGAAAAGAGACAGCGAGCAGCGGGATGTCTTCGCGCCGCTGGCGCAGCGGCGGCAGCATGATCCGGGCCACGCGGATCCGGTAGAGCAAATCGGAGCGAAATTTACCCTTCGTCACTTCGTCGCTCAAAGTTCGATGGGTGGCGGCGAGCACGCGCACGTCGATTTTGCGCGGCTTGGATTCACCGAGCCGAATGATCTCGCGTTCTTGTAACACGCGCAGGAGCTGATTTTGCACGGTCATCGGGATATCGCCGATCTCGTCGAGAAACAGCGTGCCGCCATTGGCCGCTTCGAATAAGCCTTGATGATCCTCGACGGCGCCGGTAAACGCGCCGCGTTTGTGGCCGAAGAGCTGACTGCCGAGGAGCGATTCGGTGAGGCCGGCGCAATTCACCGCCACGAACGGTTGGTCCTTGCGATGGCTGGTAAAATGAATGGCGCGGGCCACAAGCTCTTTACCTGTGCCGGTTTCGCCTTCGATCAATACCGTCGAATCCACCCGGGCGACATCGCGGATCTGCTGGTAGACGGTCCGCATGGCTTTGCTCTTGCCGAGCAGATCGTGAAAGCGCGCACGCTCGTCGAGCAGCAAGCGCAGGTTGTGCACCTCGGTGACGTCGTACAACAAAAAAATCTTACCGCGCGCGTCGCGCGGATCGTCTTTCACGTCGACTTCGAGCCAGACTCTGCGCCCATCGGCGAGGTCGACGTGAACCGGCAGTTTGCCGCGCTCTTCGGGCGGCCGGCGCAAAACCTCGCTCAGGTCGCCGCGGTCTTCGGCGTCGACGGGCAATACTTCGTCCCAGGCTTGCCCGTAGCCGTCCGTGTCCGGATTGCCGAACAATTCCTGGGCCAGGTTGTTGAGGAAAACGATCCGGCCGTTTTCATCGGTCATGGCGGTGCCGAGGCGAAGCTGGTTCAAGATCGAACTCAAGTCACTGCGGCTTTTTTGCACTTGGACGAGCAACTCCGCCAGTCTCGCTTCGGCCCGCTTGCGCTCGGTCACGTTTCTTTGAATCGAGAGATATTGAACGATTTTTCCCTCTCCATCGCGCACCGGCGTAATATCCCAGGCGACAAAATACTCGCCGCCGTCCTTGCGATAATTGACGGTTTCGGCCGTGAAGTTTTCACCGCGGGTGATGGTCTCGCGCAAGCGCCGAAGCATCCTCCGGTCGGTCTTAGGACCCTGAAGCAGGCGCGGGGTCTTCCCGAGAATTTCGCTCCTGCTGTAACCGGTCATTTCCGTGAACGCCGGGTTGACAAAGATCACTTGCGGACCGGGAGGATCGAGGTCGGCCGTCGTGATCATGATCGATTCCTTCGCCTGCGCCACGGCGGTATCGAGCAAGCGAAGCAGTTGCGCTTCGTCCAGCCTGTTTGCATGAAAGGTCGCTGAACCCCGCTTTTCGTCAATCATCTGAGTCGGCTCAATGAAAGGCTTCGGTGACTTTGGCGGCATGGCCTGCCGCCAAAGCCGGGTGTCCACCAAGAAGAAGCGACATCGTCGGCAGTCGATAAGAGAAATTTCAGAAATGCCAGCGAAGGTCGAAGCGCTGATTTCAGACCATAAAGGACCGAAACAACTCGCCCGACCTTCGTCGCGGCTCAATCGTTTGCGAAATTAACCGAACAGAGCGTTGAGCGTCACACTGCCTTGTAGGCCATTCGCTTCATTTTCTGAGTGTTCTTGCCCTCGATGCGCAGCAATCCGGTGGCGGCGACTCGCTTGGGCGAGTGCACATCGCCTTCGTTGTAACTATGCGCCATCCCGGGTTTGAGTGCGTAAACCCGGGCGCGGCGGACTTTGCCGGGTTTGCCTTCGGCGGCGGGCTCAAGGATTTCCCAATCGCTCATTTCGGTTTCGCCGAATGCCTGGCCGTAGATCGCCCAGGAACTGCCGTGATCGTGCGGATTTGCTTCGCGCGCGTCCCGATTGACATGGGCGCAGACGCAAAAGCCCAGCTGCGGATCCTCGTAGATGATCTGGCGATCCGGTGTGTTGTCGTTGATATAAGTGGCGATGAACTTTTCATCCTTGAGCGCTTCCTCAACCAGTTGACGGACCTTTTCCCTGCCCGCCGGGCTGGAGTCCTCTTGAAGAGTTCGATGAACATCCGCCGCAAATGAATCGAGTGTGAAACCCATGGTTATTCTCCTTTCTAGATTGGTTAAAGCTTCCCTCAACAAGTAACCGAAATCAAGATCAACCGCCGACGATTCAGCTGCGGTTCAGTCGCGCGTACAAGAGCAGCTTACCTGCCGCGCTGTTCTCAGGGCCGCATTCGTTGGAGCGTACCGATGGGTTCATTTAATTTGCCTTCCAGATCGCCGCGACCTCACTCGAAGCGGCAATGTCGAAGTGGGCTTGCTCCATCAGCTTTAGCGCCCGCTCATGAAGCTCGCGGCTGCGCGAGCCGACGCCGTCTCTGAGTATGACGATTTGGTATCCCAGGTTGCGCGCGCTGCGCGCCGTGCCTTCGACGCCGCCTCCGACGATGGCTTGGATGCCGTTGCTGCGCAGCATGAGATCGAAATCGGTGCCGACGAAGGCGTCGGGCCGGCGCTTGCGGAAGACACGATCTTGCGCCTGCGGTTTTAACGCGTCGACGATTTCGCGACCGCGCGGGTCTTCTTTTTCATCGAGGAGCTTGGCCGGATCCGAAACCTTTGCCCGCTTCATGCGCACGCGCACCCAAACGTCGGCTTCTTCATTGAGCAAGTCGAACGGAGTTTGAACCGAATAAAAACCGGCACGTTGACCGCGCGGGCGAGCGCAGCGAGCATTTTTAAGTTGGCCAGGATATCTTGGTAGTTAAAGGCGTTGGGGGCGATAGCGTTTTCCATGTCCCAGAGCAGCAACGCCGTCCGCTTGGGATCGACCAGCTCGGCCAAGGTCGCCGGGATCTGTCTGCCACCGATCTCGAACATGGGTCACCTCCATGGGGCGGGAATTAGTCGGAGCATACTTGGATTGACGTTGCTACGACACGCTGTTGTTGCGCCCCGTAGTAGCGCCGGCCAACGAACTCTACGGATCAGCGGAGTGGAATTGCAGCGATCGACCGATCTCACACCGGTCCGCCGGGTGACTTGCGAGGCTATGCTCTAGCCAATGCAATTCAGCCACCGCCTTGACAACTGAATAAAAGCAGCGATGCTAACATAAATAAATTACCGACCGTTACGATGAAAGGAAAGCAAACATGCCAAGCACAGTGACCGAGATCGCACCGGATGTTTACCGGCTGTCGACGTTCCAGCCTGATTTCGGCATTCAATTCAATCAATTTTTGGTCAAGGACGACGAGCCGTTTCTGATGCACACAGGGATGAAAAAAATGTTCGCCGCCACTTTGGAAGCGGTGGCAACCGTCATCGATCCGGCCAAACTGCGCTGGGTCGGCTTCAGCCACTTCGAGTCGGACGAGTGCGGCGCGCTCAACGAATGGCTGCGCGTCGCACCGCAAGCGCAGGCAACCTGCAGCTTCGTGGGCGCCGTCGTGATGGTCAATGATTTTGCTGACCGCCCGGCCCGGCCGCTGGCCGACAACGAGGTGCTGATCACCGGTCGGCGTCGGCTGCGGTTCCTGGCGACGCCGCATGTGCCGCACGGCTGGGACGCGGGCTTCTTTTTCGAAGAGAGCGATCGGACGCTTTTCTGCTCCGACCTGTTCTTCCACCCCGCCGACCCGGAACCGCTGATGCAGACCGACGTCGTTGAGCGCGCGCGCGAGTCGATTGTGCAAAATCTCACTGGCCCGCTGGCCCACGACATGCCGTATACGGCATCCACCGACGCGACGTTGCGGAGACTTGCCGATTTAAAGCCGCGCACCCTGGCCGTGATGCATGGCTCGTCGTTCCAAGGCGATGGCGCCGGCGCCATCCTCGGCCTTGCCCAAGTTATTAAGGAAACTTTAGGTGCGCCCAAGGGCGCGTAGTGCCGACGGAAAATATGGCGCTTGTAGTTAAAAAATTTTCCGCTGACCGTCTGGAAGAATGCGTATCGCTCTTAGCCGATGCGTTCGTCACCAATCCGCTGCATCTGCGCGCTTTCGGCCCCGGGCGGATCGATCAGAATCGTTTATTCTTCCGCATCGGTCTGCGCCGCATGTTCATCGGCGAAGCTTTCATGGCGTTGGAAGACAAGGCGGTGCGCGGCTATGTCCACTTCAACCCCTGGCCCGATTGTTTGCCGAAGCCGGAAGAAATCCCGCTCGCGATGGCGACGTTGTTGCGACCTTTGGGTGAAGCGATCCCCCAGGTGATCCGCTGGTTCAGCCGGTGGTGTCATCTCGACCCCGACGAGCCGCATGTGCATCTCGGACCGATCGGCGTCGCCCCAGAGGCCCAAGGTCGAGGCGTCGGCACCGCATTGATGAATCGCTACATCGAATACCTCGAGTTGGAAAAAATCGCCGGCTACCTCGAGACCGACCGGCCCGAGAATGTCGAGTTCTATAAAAAATTCGGCTTCGTGCTGCGCCACCAAGAAGAATTGATCGGCACGCCGACCTGGTATATGTGGCGGCCGGCAGGCGCATAAGCGTCGGTGGGAAGCAGCGATTTTAAGCGCGGAACCGTTAACCTTGGCTCTGCAGCTGCACCGCCAAAGCGGGTGCGGCGAAATTCGCCGGGCCATTAGCCGGCGATCTGGGGAAGCCACTCGACCGGGCGGACTCTTAACAGTCGGTATCGTCGGCGCTGCGCGATCCCTGCGAAAGAGGACGACCAACGGGATTATAAAATTTTCTCGCGTCAATTTTGACGCGAACTCTGACCGATTTGTTAAAGGCTTTATTAAAAGGTCTCGCCTTGATTAGTCCCAATGTGACCTAATCCAGAAGCCGGCCAGAAATGCGGTTGCACCAATCGCCAATAGCGTCCACTCAATTCCATAACGGGGCAGGTAATAACCTTCAAAAAGTCCGATGGCGTAAAGTGTCAATATGGAAAAAACGCGTCTAAGCCATTTTTTCATATTCTTCGGCATACGCACAACTCATACCACTTTCGCAGTTCGGACGCCATGCAAACTCACGGCGGTTTTAACGACAAAATGTGACAAACCGAGAGGCAAAATTGAACGAACCTCTGACTAACCTGCTAGTGTGGTGTCGCTAACGCTTGTTTACATTTGGCGATTTTGGTCATGATGGTATCCGTTGATGCTTTCCAAACGAAAGCGCGAGGGGTTTGGTTGTGACAATTGAGGTAGTCTTGGATCGCAGCAATCAATTGCGCAACGCTGTGGAAACTGCCGCGGCGAATCCGCTTGTCGGTTATCTCTCCAAACCAACGCTCGACCAGCTTCAACCAAGAACTCGACGTCGGGATGAAGTGGATGTGGAATCTGGGATGTCCGCTGATCCAGGATTTGACCCGCGGGTGTTTGTGGGTTGCGTAGTTGTCTACGATAAGGTGCAGATCGAGATGGGACTGGGTCTCGGCATCGATCTTGTTGAGGAAACGAATAAATTCCTGGTGTCGATGACGCGGCATACAGTCGCCGATCACCTTGCCATTTTGAGCTTGGCGAGGGTTAGCGGAAAGTCAATCAACGAAAACGGTTTTGGCCCGCCACTTTCTCAAGTCCAAGAAATTGGCTAATTTTTCGGTGGCGGCGGTGTTCTCCCCAATTGTCGGGCGCTGAGCCGGGTGTTATTTGTCAATTGCCGGCAAACTCTGTCGCGAATACTTACAGGAGATTGGCGATGGCGAAATTGATCGATCCTTGGGACCATCACGATTGGAGCTCGCGAAAATACGTTGCTGACTGGGCCGAGCGTCAAGACGAACGGGAAATCGATCGTGCGGAGATTTTCCGTTTGATCGCGATGAGCCTGCCCTTCGAGCAGCAAGCCGCGGCGAGCATTTTGGACTTGGGCGCGGGCTATGGCGCGCTCGCGCAGTATTTGCTCAGTCACTTTCTCAATGCCACGGCGGTTTGCCAGGACGGCTCGGCGGAGATGGCCAAGCTTGGCCGCCGACGCATGAGCTCTCTCAATGGCCGCTTCGAGTACATTCTCTGTGATTTTAGCAAGCCCGGTTGGAGCCGGAAGATCGATGGGCCGTTCGATGCCGTGGTTTCTTCCATCGCGATTCACAACGTCCGCTCCCCCGAGATTATCCGGTCGATCTACCAAGAAACTTTTTCACTGGTTAAACGGGGCGGCTGTTTTCTCAACTTCGACCGCATGACGCCCTCCAGGACCGGGCAGATGGCGTGGCTCAAAACCGCCGGTTTTGCCAGAGTGAAATGTCTTTGGGACGGCGGCCGGCGCGCGCTTGTGGGTGGATACAAGAAGTGAGGCGGGGATCGAGTGAACCGCCGCACCACGTCTCACCTCCGACGATTTTGCCGTCCAAAATTTTTTGGTCGCTCGCCAATGCGATATTGGCGACGGAGATGCGCAAGGCAATCTAAAACGACGCACGGGTAAAAGACCGAAGTAGAACTGCGGCCCCGATACCGAGTCAATGCGGGTTTCGCTTGCGCTAAAAAAGTTGTGGCCTAGTCGTCGAGCCGGAAGCCGAGCTTGATCGTCACCTGCCAGTAGTCGACTTTATTGTCGACGACATAGCCGCGCGTATCGATCACCTGGAACCAGTGAATATTGTGGAGCGTCTCGCCCGCTTTGGTGATGGCGTTTTTGACGGCGTCTTCCATGGAAGTTCGAGAAGAACCGGTCAATTCGACTTGCTTATAGATGTGATCGTCCATTGGAGCCTCCCTTTTTGCGTCATTTTTGGTTTCACCGTTGCGCCCTGCCGCAACAGCGATGCTCGGCTACGGGCCATTCAACCACTGAGAAACAGCCAGCTCAAGAGTGCGAGGTGAATACTTGCAGCGGGCTCGATCGATCGCCGCCGCGTCCTTCCCAGCGTCAACGGCGCGCGCAACAGTAAGTTATTAAGCCCCGCCGCGTCTGCCCGCGGCCGCGTCTCGCCGAAGTCGCCCGCGTGGAACGGCTCACGCCGTATATGATCCGCGTGGTTCTTCCGGCAAGGCACGGCGCTGCGAAGGCTTCGATGGTTCTGATCTTTAAGAGCCATCTTGCGAGACGGCTCGACGTTTCGCCCCTGCTTCGAAGAGAAGCTTATTTTGCAGCGCCGACTGACAAACTTTGCCAATTGGATGCAGAATTTGACAGGGGAGCGCGAATTCCATACCGACTTAGGGGAAGAATTCTCCCAAACAAAGCCCTGAGCTCTCTTGGCCCATCTATTGCGTCCTCGTTCTTTCACTAATTTTAAGAGACCCTCACCGATAATGCATACTCACGGTGACGTGAGGACGCAAAGCCACAGATCAGCGGAAATGGCTGATGGCTGGACCGCCGAAGTGAGGGGTTTGATTCTGCAGCGCAGGGTCTCGACAAGAAGGAGTAATTCCCAATGGTTGAGGCCCTTTCCTATTTTCCGTTTAATTCGTTTCAATTACCGGTTTTCATTGTTCTATTCCTAAGCCTAGTAGAAGTTTCTCGTGATCTGGGACTGCCAGCTTTTGGTGCTAGGGTCGGCGAAACCAGGAGCCCCAAATGACGATCGCGAGCACGTGCAATGCTATTCATGACTCCTTCGTTGCTCCCAGCCGCGCTGAGTGCTTCGGAGGTTTGGGATGGCAAGTCCAAACAGTTGGCCAACATCAAGCGAATCCGTTCGCTCTCTTGATTCTCGGTCTGGACCACTTTGAACGGATCAACGCAAGTTTCGGCTATCAAATCGGCGATTTGCTTCTAAAGGAGGTTGAATTACGCCTCCGGCAGATGCTGGGCACCCAAACTTTTCGTCGAGTTGGCGGTGCTGAATTTGTTGTGATCTTGCCTAATGGGTCGCTAACGGATGCCGCCTTCCGTGCCCACGAAATTCTCAAGGCAATTCATCGACCTTTTGAAATTGCGGAATTCAATCTCGGACTAATCGCAAGGATCGGTTTGGCGCTTTCTCAAGAACAAGAGATCAGCGCTCACACACTCCTGCACCGGGCTCGTTTAGCTTTATCGGCAGCCAGGAATGCACGGCAAGACTTTTTCGTTTACTCACCCAAACAGGCCGATATTGAAAGCCAAAAGGCATGGCTCACGAGCGATTTGCGTCATGCTATCGACGACGATCAGCTGTTTTTAGTTTATCAACCCAAAATAGACCTCATGACCGGCCAAGTCGCCGGAGTCGAGGCGCTTGTGCGTTGGCGTCACCCCCAACTCGGGGTCATTTCGCCGGATCAGTTTATTCCGTTAGCAGAGGAAACAGGCCTGATCACGCAACTCACTCATTCGGTATTCCAAAAGGTTTTGCGGCAGTGCCGGGCCTGGAATCAAGCCGGAATGGCGACCAAAATCGCCACCAACCTCTCCATGTGGGACCTGCGGGATGAAGGATTTTCGGACCAGGTTCCTGGTCTTCTCGCAAGTTATGGCGTCTCACCTGACCAGCTTGGGCTCGAGATCACTGAAACCGCGATCATGAGCAGTTCGTCCCGTGTGGCCGAGATCCTTCAATGCATGAAAAAAATGGGGCTGTGGATTTCAATCGATGACTTTGGAACCGGATACTCGTCCCTCGCGTATATCAAGAACTTGCCGGTTAACGAGATCAAAATTGACAGAACTTTCGTAACCAACATGTCGGAAAATATCAACGACACGATAATCGTCCAGTCCGTTATCGACCTTGCGCACAAGCTCGGACTTAAAGTGGTTGCTGAAGGAGTCGAAAATAAAAAAACCAAGGAAATGCTCGGCAGTTTCAAGTGTGATGCGGCGCAGGGGTATTACATGAGCAAGCCGATTTCTCCAATAGAGTTTCAGTATTGGCTGAGCAAACGTTCGCAGCAGATCCCTGCGGCCAATGCCGACAAGAGATGGATCAATAAAGTTTTGCAGTTCAATCCGTTTTACTCATATGCTGCATCCAAAGCCGGCTTCGATGAGAGAGTCTAAGGTGTTGGCCACGCTCGATTCCTGTGACGAGATGGAAAATCGCCACTCGAAGCATGACGAACTCGACTCTGCTGTGCCAGCTCACACTGGGAACGGGAACGAGCCGGTGCTGCAATGCCATGGGAACCTCGCGAAACTCACTCCCACGACAGATTCTTTGATGGCCTTCAAGTCGCAGCGTGAGTGCGTGATCGACCAGTCGGAGGCAGCAGATATTACGGAAGCGCAGCGTGCTCGGGAAATTCAACAGGGTGAAGCGGAAATGACCGCGCTGGAAGCGAAGCTTCAAGTGAAGGACAAGTCGGTACCTGGAAAAAATACTTCCAGAAGCGAACTGCCAGAAAGTTTTGCGGTTAAAATCCGCGAGCTGGAGGACCTACTAAGAGTCAATGACAAGCTTCTTCAAAGTCGCGACACCGGGCTCGAAGATCTCCAGGCAAAGATCAGCGTTTCGATGATCCAAGTAACGCGGCTGGAGTCTCTTATCCAGCATTTACGCACAGCGGCTCTCGGTGAAACGCAGCGAACCCAGGAAATCGAAGAGAAATATGCGGCGCTTGAAGCGACACTCAGGGAAAAGGAAGACAGCGCGCAAGCTTCTACGGTCACACAGCTCCGGGAGAGCTTTAATACGAAAGTTCGTATGCTTGAAAACCAGCTACAAGTGAAAGACCAGCTTTTGCAAAATCTCGCAGCCGAGTTAAAGCAAAACAAACTACCTCATAAGATCGAGGACGATGATGCGGTGAAACTCCGCGAATGCATGTCTGCAGAAGTCCAAAAACTAACCGCCGAACTAAGGGAAAAGAAAATTGCCCTGGCTTCCTACGAAAAATCTCACTGGCGCTCGATCGGACGGCGTAACTTCTGGGCAAGAATAGTTCACGGGAAACGTTTATGGAAGCCAAGTAGCTCCACTCCCTCACATCATCCTGGCACCGATGACCGAACGGGATCCACCGCTCCATCCACACGGAATCCAGAGGAGCAAAAGAAGCCTCTGGTAAGGCCAAACATGGTGGATTCACAACGGCTCAACCCAACGCAGCTCGAAAATCCTATTAAGACCAAAAAGATCGTGAATTTTTAGAGCCTGGCAGATCGGGGGAACCGATCGACGCTAAGCCCACTGCCTTTCCGGAGAAGGCGCAAGTTTTCCGTAGAACCGGTCCTGACCTGCCTGAGTTGCCCTAATCCGGAAGTCTTTGTCGAGCCGTGTCGGCCAAACTCTGTCGAGGGGTCAGTTATTGGGCCTCGGGAAACGATCAGAAACATCAAAGGTCGCGACGCGACTCTGTAGAGTGCTCTATTAGGGCGCCGGCCAAGGCGTCGCGACCGTGCCGCGAAGTATAGAGCAGAGCATCGCGGCGATTTGCACTTGAAAAGCGATGGCTATTTTTTCCGCGGTTTTGCCGAGGCGGATGCCATTTCGACGCCTAATTTGTTAGCCGTCTCTCGATCCATCGCGCCGGTGACTTTGAGCCCGTTGGTTTTTTGAAAATCCCTTAGCGCTTCCTTGGTTTTTTTACCCATCACGCCATCGACGTTGCCGGGATCTTCTCCTTTACTTTTAAGTGCCTCTTGAACCTTTTTGACCTCATCCCGACTTTGATCGTTCACGGCGCTTTTCATTGCCTTTTCCTGTTTAGGCCCGGCCTTTTGAGACTCGTCGGCAGCCCAACAAGGAACAGCTAATGTCGCAACAAATGCTGACACCAAGAGAGTTCTTCCAAATGTGGGTTTCATACGATTCCCCCCTTCTGCCCTGGTAGATTAGGCAAGTGGCGTGCCATAGAAAAACAGCCAGGCGACGCATCCTTGCGGGTCAGAACAATGCGTTCATGGGGCAATTCGCCTCGACAGTTTACCACCCTGTCACAGGACCATCAGCTATCGCCGCAATGAAGCGCGGCGCAGTCGGTTTATTATGATGCTGGGTCGTGGATTGGCGCAGTGAACAATATCAAGTTTTTTTACATGCTGGCGCTTCGCTGAATGCACAGGATAGGCCTGGGCTTGGGAACGCTTGCGCTTCGATGATTCATTTATAATCCGGCGATTTTAAACTCATAAGAACAACTTTCGCGGGCAATAAATTCGGTATTCCTATTGGATACGCTTCTACTAGGCACCGTTCTTGCGTTTTTCTAAATATCAGAGGTGGCCATCATGAGGTCGTTTCCACATTGGAAGCTGAGCGATATAGCGTATGAGGACATTCGTCCCCGGCCATGGCTCAATGCGGAATCGCGCTTGTTATATCTTTTGGCATCGGCGTCGTTCGTGGAAATCACTTCGGATCTCTATGCATCGGCGCTCGTCGATTTTTTTCGAGCGGACAGGGAAGTGACGGATTGGTTGAATAAACATTGGCTTCCCGAGGAACTCCAGCACGGCGTCGCTCTCAAACGCTACGTTAATACCGTGTGGCCGGAGTTCGACTGGGAATTCACGTATCAAAGTTTTTATCGAGAGTACTCGCAACGCTGTCAAGTCAAGGTACTCGGACCAACCTGGGCGTTGGAAATGGCGTCTCGCTGCGTGGTTGAGACGGGAACGGCGAGCTTGTACACGATGCTGCAACGCCTGGTCAGCGACCCGGTATTACGCCGGCTCACCTGGCACATTAGAAATGATGAGATAGGGCACTACAAACACTTCTACAGCTACTTTTGCCGCTTCCGGGAGCAAAAACCGACCGGACGTTACGCTTTGGCGCGAGCGTTATGGAGCCGCATCTCTGAAATCGATCAAGAAGACGGCTACTACGCATACAAGCACGTGTTTACGGCCTGTCACCCCGAGCGGGTTTTCAATGACGATGATTACAGAAGGTTCTGCGACCATTATAAATCGCTTGCCCGGCAATATTATCCTTACACCATGGCGGCCAAAATGCTTCTCAAGCCGTTGGGACTCCCGCCAATGGCGAGCCAGCTAGCTGTTCCAATTATATCGGCGGGTGCAAAGCGCCTATGCGCATGATGATCACAAACGCGCAGAGTGCCTGACTTGTTTAAATTGCCTAATTCCAAAATTTGAATCGAGTACGTCGCACGGTTGGTCGCTGGTCATCACCGGGAAAAACCCCTGGGTATGAGCGTAAGCTAGATTTATTTCTTCAGATTCGAATGCTCGTTCATGGACGCTAGGGAGTCGCTCGTGCCGCGCCCACCACCGAGGATTTTATTTTGTGGGGCCTGACGTTTACGACTTGACTATCTTTGGACAATGCGGCTTCGCTAACTCGCCTTGCTCATCACCTCGGCCAAAATCTCGTTGACGAGCGACTGGTACGGCAATCCCTTGGTCTCCGCGGTTTTACGCAACCATTGATACGGGATGCGAGATTTTGAATGTGCTTGGGTAATCGGCGATAGGCCGTCTCCAAGTCGGATCTGACGTAAACTGAGGTGATCGGCCGGGCCATGCCGTTACCGAGTTAATGCAGTTAAAGAGGAGACTATCTTTGTCTTTCCCTGACGGTAAGCAGCGCCACCCCGTAATTTTTTTTAGTGCGTCGCTGATTTCCGCAAGGCGAGGGTGAGCATATGAAACTAAGAAAACTTTATCCGGTCAAGGTACGACGTGAACCAGGGCGAAGGTTCCGGTTAAGAGGCCAACGATCGGGCGCTACAAAATCCGATTGAACCACAGGAGCGAAAGCAACGCGGCGACCAGGGCGAAGAGCGCGGCGGCGCCGGCGAAGAGGGAACTGATTTCCATGTCCTTCTTTTCGAGCAGGAACTTGCTGTTGAGTGAGTCGTAGATCTTCTTTAAATCGTCGGCGCTGCCGGCGTAGAAATATTGGCCGCGGGTGATGTCGGCAATCGCTTTGAGCGTGTCTTCGTCGAGTCGCACGCGCATGGACCAGCCTTGGAAGCCGATGCTCTCGCCGCTTTTCGTGCCGAAGCCGACGGTGAAGATGCGCACGCCGCGGTCGGCGGCCAGGCGCGCCGCATCGAGGGAGTCGGGCCCGGTGGTTCGCTGGCCGTCGGTGAGCAATATGATCGCCGCGGATGTGTAGGAGCCGGGCGGGACCGGCTTGAACGGCGGCTTTTCAGTTTTATCAGCCTGATCAATCGGGACTCCGCGCGGGCCGTTGCGGCCGTAGATGAACGAGCTCACTTCGATGCCGGCATCGGGGAAGATCGTTGCGAGCGCGACGATGATGCCGCTGCCGATGGCAGTGCCGCGTTGCAGTTGGAAGCGATCGATCGCACCAACGATGTCGTCGCGATTTTGTGTCGGCACCTGCACGACCGCCGCGGTTCCGGCAAACGACACCACGCCGATGCGCACGTTGGAGGGCTGCTCGGCGACGAACGCCTTGGCGGCTGCCTGGGAGGCGACAAGCCGATTGGGCTGGACGTCGGTGGCGCGCATGCTGCCGGAGACATCCATGGCGAGGATGATGGTTTGATGTTGGGACGGTAAGGTGACCACGGCGGTGGGGCGGGCGACAGCGACGAGCATGGCGACGAGCGCGGTCAGAAATAGAACCGGCGGAATATGGCGGCGAAACCTCTGGCCCGCGGCCAGCGCTTCTTTCACCATGCTCAAATTGGCGTACTTGAGCGCGGCCTGCTGCTTGCGGCGCAAGAGATAAAAATATCCCGCCACCAGCGCGGGGACAAGCAGGAGCAGCCAGAGCATCTCAGGCCAAAGAAATTTCATGGCTCCCTCTTAAATGCTGCGGCAGGCCGGCGCCCGCGGCCAACTGGCTGCGCCGCTTGCGCAGGTCGGCGAAGCGCAGAATCGCATTCACCAAATCGTCGTTGGTCGATAACTCCAGCGCGTCCACGCCGGCCTGGGCAAAGGCCGAGCGCAGCTCCTTCTCTCGCTCCTCGGCCAGAGCGGCGAAGCGCTTGCGGAAGTTACGGTCATGGGTGTCGACGAACAACTGCTCGCCGGTCTCGGCGTCGCGCATCGTGATCAGTCCGAGATCGGGCAACTCCATTTCCAATGGATCGTAGAGCCGCACGGCGATGATCTCGTGGCGGCGCGCGAGATACGCCAGCGGCTTGGCCCAGCCGGGCGCGCTGATGAAATCGGAGACGACGAAAACGAGCGAGCGCCGTTGCATGACCCGGAGGGCGGTTTGGAGAAAATCTCTCAGGTTGGTCTCTGCCGAGCGCGCGGGCTCGGGGCGCGAGAGTATTCTGTGCAGAATATGCAGGACGTGGCGCCGGCCGCTCCGCGCCGGAATCATCGTGTCGACGCTGTCGCCGTAGAACAGCGCGCCGACGCGATTGCCGTGACGAGTCAGGAGCCGCGCCAACAGGGTGACGAATTCCGTCGAGACCGAACGCTTTTCGACTTGCGATCCGAACTCCACCGAAGGGCTCAAGTCGAGCAGGAACCACGCCGTCACTTCGCGGTCTTCGTTGTAGACGCGGATATAGGGCGTCTGCAGCCGCGCGGTGACGTTCCAATCGATGTAGCGGACATCGTCGTGATATTGGTACTCGCGCAGGTCCGCGAGATCGAGCCCGAAACCGCGAAATAAAGTCCGGTAGTCGCCGTGCAGCAGGCCGTCCAGGCGCCGTATCACGGTCCACTCCAGGCGGCGCAGGATGCTTTCGGCGCCGGAGGCAGGAACGGGTTGTTGGACGGGACTCATAGATCGCTTGCTCTGAGCATGACGAAATCGTTCAAGCCGTCGTTTCGCTCGATTTCGTGTTCGTGGCGCGTGTTCGTGCTCGGGACGAATTCACAATCACGATTCACACGGTAGGGGCGCCCGGTCGGCCCTACGAACTTGCCGCGACTTTGACATGGGTCTCCAACGGTTTATCGGGCGCCGGGATACGCTGCATGATCCGGCCGATCAAATGATCGGGCGTGATGCCTTCGGCGAGGGCTTCATAGGTGAGCACCAGCCGGTGACGAAAGACATCCGGCACTAAATCTATTACATCCTCGGGCAAGACATAAGTTCGTCCGCGCAGGAACGCCAACGCGCGCGCGCCTTCGATGAGATTGATCGAGGCGCGCGGGCTGGCGCCAAAGGACAGGTATTTCGCCACATCGGCGACACCGAAGCGCTCCGGATCGCGGGTCGCGGTGGCAAGCCGCACGGCATATTGCTTGAGCGCCGGATCGACGTAGCCGTTCCGGCACTCTAGCTGGAGCGATTTCAACTGCTCGGTGCTGGCCATGGGCACGACGTCGTTCGGCGCTCCCGTGACGCGGTCGACGATGACGAACTCCTCTTCTTCGGTCGGATAGCCGACCAGCACTTTCATCATGAAGCGGTCCACTTGGGCCTCTGGCAACGGGTAGGTCCCTTCGGTCTCGATCGGGTTCTGCGTCGCCATGACTAAAAACGGCTCGGGCACATGGTGGCTCTCGCCGGCGATGGTTACCTGGCGCTCCTGCATCACCTCGAGCAGCGCGCTTTGCACTTTCGCCGGCGCGCGGTTGATCTCGTCGGCGAGCAGCAGATTGGTGAAAACCGGTCCCAATGAAGTGGCGAAGTCGCCGGTCTTCTGATTGTAGATGCGCGTGCCCACCAGATCCGCCGGCACCAAATCCGGCGTGAATTGAATACGCTTGAACGAGCCGGTAATCGTCCGCGCCAGCGTCTTGACCGTAAGCGTCTTGGCAAGCCCCGGAACGCCCTCGACCAGCAGGTGTCCCTGCGCCAGCACGGCCACGAGCACGCGCTCGAGAAAATGATCCTGGCCGACGATGACTTTCTTCACCTCGTAGAGAATGCGCTCCATGAGGGAAGCGACTTCACTGGGGTTGGTGTCTCTGTCCATATCTCGCTCTATTCTATCATTAGACTGCCGAGAGATCTCTTTCGGCATTGTTCAACCAAGCTCGGGACGAGCGGAAGGGTCCTGCAAATGGTCTGGACCTCTCCGTTCATGCCGAGCACGTTGAAGCAGGCTCCGTTGCCGCGGCTCCTGCTAGAACGGCGGCATGCCCGCAGCCGCGGCGGCGTTTTCAATCGGCACCGCGAAGCCGATGCCGACGAAGACACGTTGCTCCGTCGGATTCAAAATAGCCGTTACGACGCCGATGACCTCGCCCTGGCTGTTCACCAGCGGACCGCCCGAACTGCCGGGGTTCGCGGCGGCGTCGAACTGGATGAGATTGGTCAACACGCGCTTACCTTGCGGCGAGCGAAAGTCGCGGCGCAGGCCGGACACGACTCCCGCCGTCGCCGACGGGCCGATGCCGAACGGAAAGCCGACGGCGATAACTTGATCACCGGGCTTTAGATCGGCGGTGGAACGCATGGTCGCCGCGACCAGGTCATCGGGAATCTTGTGCGCCTGCAGCACCGCTAAATCATGCTCCGGCCGCACCCCGGTGACCGTCGCGTCGGATTCGAGGCCGTCAGCGAAGACAACTCGCACGCGTTTGGCGCCGAGGACGACATGGAGATTGGTCAAGATGATACCCTTGTCGACGATGACGACGCCGCTGCCGACGCCATTTTCGATCTCCTTGCCGCCGGCTTTGCCCGGTTCCAGGCGCCGCACCCGAACCACCGAAGGTCGAATGGCCTCGTACGCCTTGGCCGTCGGCGCGGGCAGAGCGTTGGTTTCGAGGGTGTGGAGTACTGCCGCGTTGATATCTTCCTGGGTGAGCTGGCGCGGCGCGGGCATGATCCAGGCGTGAGTCAACACGACGAGCAGCGCGAGTAGCACTGCGGCGCCGACCCAGAGCGCGCGGTCATAACGAGCGCAGAGGGTTCGCCAGCGCGAACGCAGTGGTTGACGCGGCACCTGCGCGGGATACGTGTTCTGGGCCTGACGGAACTCTGCTGTTTTCTGTGGCTGGCCGGCGGGGGCTGTCCCGCGGGGTGTAGACGAGCGGCTGGAGCTATAGAGCGGCGCCTTTTTCATAGAAGGCCCATCCGGCTACCTCCCTTCGGCTCCCTGCCGAGGGAGGTCAAAATGATGATGTCTTCTTTCTATCCCACGTCCGGTCGAGTTGAAAGCCCCCTCAAGGCTAGGGTCGGGAACGTGGCTCGCTAGTGAAAAGCCTAAGCGAGGCACAAGGGTCATTCGTCCCGACTCTCTTTTCATTACCGGATCGTAAAATTTCGACTGCGATTGCGATCAATCGATTAGTCGGTGAAACCGCTTAGCGCCGGTAAAAATCTCCAGCGGGTGTCGAAGAGAAAAGGCACGAATCCGAGCGGCAGGCAAAAAACGCCTGGGCTGGCGTGACTCTATCAACGGCGCTGTCTTGTCTTTTTCTAGCGCAAAGGCGAAATCCATAACAAAGAAATGTTCGATGCTGACAGCCCGCGCATCGAACATAGCTTCGACCGCTTCCGACCTGGTCAAAAGACCGCGGTGGTCGTCTGGGTGCGTCAAGATCCCTTTTGTTTGCCGTCCTGAATCGCTGATCGCAGCGCGTCTCTATCTGGGAATTTTGATCACCACGTCGCCGTGGATGCACGCCACGCAGGCGAGACGCTCATCCGAACCGGCTTTCATCATGTCCAACGTCAGTTCTTCGTTGTCGCTCTTCTCGCTCAGGTTCTGGCAGCCGTCGACGATCTTGACCCGGTCGGTGCCGCAAATCGCTTCAGTGCAATCATGGCGCAACTTCAAACCGTTGCGGACTGCGGCCACGAGAATGGTGGCGCCATCGTCGACTTCAAAACTAGCGCCGGAAGGCATGAAAGTAATTTTCGGCATACAAGACTACGCGGCCAGGCTTTTGATCCGATCGATGGCCTCATCGACCATCCACTCGGGAGTCTCGTTGGCGCCGATGACGGCAACTTTTTCTTTGCCGAGGAACCACCCGGGACGCAGATCGTCGAGTTTCTCGATCTTGTAGACGTTGGGATTAAATGCGCGGCCGACTTCGAGCATGCGGGTCGTCATCCCTTCAGTCCAGCCGAACACGATCAGCACTTCGACCTGCTTGGCGAGCTTCTCCACTTCCGGAAGCCGCTGCAAGGAATCGATACATGCCGTGTTGCGCACCCTCACGTTGGCGAAGCGCTCGAGAAGCCGCGCCATGATTTTTTTGTAGGTTTCGATCCAAAACGTGGTCTGGACGATCACCCCGATCGGTTCGAAACGTGTGCGCCGAATCTTGTCCACATCGTCTTCGGTTTCGACGATGAAAACCTCGCGGCCTTTTTCCTTGGCGATCCCCTGAATGCGCGGAATGCCGTGGTGCGTCGGGCTGCTTAGCACCACCAGGTCGTAGCCTTGATCCAACAGTTCAAGCTCGGCTTCCTCCTGCTGAAGGACGAACGGGCAGGTGGCGTCGGCCAAAAGCTCAAGCCCTTGCGCGCGCGCCTGCCGGCGAATTTGCGGCGGCGCCCCGCGCACCCCGTAGATGAGCTTCTCGCCGCGAATCGACTCCATGTCGTTGGTCGAGCGAATGCCTTTTTCGCCAAGACCGTCTTTTTTGAAGGCCACGAAGTCGAGATCCGGTCTGAGCGACCAGACCGCCAAGCCGTCGCCGTACCGCTGTACCATCTTTTGATGAATCGCGCCGGCCCGGTGCACGCCGACGCACAAGCCGCTCGCCGGGATGCCCTTGGTCTCGCTAAAGTCGCCCTTGATCACTTCCATATTCCCCCCTTTTAAGCGAAACGATTCGACTGAAACGGTGGAAACATTTTCAGACCACGCTTACTGCCGACCGGTGCCTATGTCAAATTTACTTAAAGGAACGCCGCTGACCCCTTTCGGTGCCGTCACGATGCCGCTGCTGCGCCCGTACCAGCGCTGTTTTTATCACTTGACGCCAATCGTGAAGCGATCCTATCTTTCGTGTACACTCGATAGGATTTGCGCAATGCGGTTTTATAACGTTTTTTTCGACCCGCCAAACAAGGAGGCATTATGGCCAAGCTAAGACATATCGCCGTGCATACGCCCGACCCAGAGAAGACCGCGAAGTTTTACAAGCGCGTGTTCGACCTGGTCGAAGTGGGACGCACCGATTCGCCCATCGCCAAGGGAATCTATTTGAGCGACGGCACGATCAACTTGGCTGTGCTGCGCTTTAAGACGGTCGAGGCTGCCGACCGGCAAGACGGACTCGGACCGGTGTTCGGCTTGCACCACTTCGGTTTTTGGGTCGACGATATGGAAGAGACGCGGCGCCGCCTGGAAGAGTCGGGCGCGGACTATCGCTTCGGTCGCCCCGAGGCGGCCACGACGACTTTCTTCGAGGAGAAATACAAGGGACCCGACGCGGTCATGATCGATATCACGACCCATGGCTGGATCGGCGCGCAAGCGCCGGCGAAAGACGCCGAGAAAGCGAGCGAGACTGAAACACCCGCGGTCTCTGCAAAATAGAGAATTTTGCGGTGCGCACCGGAAGGTCGCAAGCTTAGACGATGGGCGCGCAAACTCAGCTTCGGTGATTGCGCCTTTCTATTGGTTGGCGAAACAGCCCAGACCCTTTTCAGGCTCCCGTTTGGGTTCGTTCGCCGCAGCGAAAGAAATCATGGTGTAATCGCCGGGCGGTGATCAAACGGAGCAAGAAGCTATTGGAGAAATGATCGAGTCGCACGGGGTCCCGGAAACGGCCAACCAAAGCAGCCGCGACTTAGCGGGCGGGGGGCGCTTTTACTGGTCCGGCGCCGGCATGCAAATCCACAAAATAATGTAGATCACCAGGCCGGTGCCGTAGAGAAGTACCAGAATAAGAAACAGCGCGCGCCAGAGCCAGGCCGGCACCGGCGTGTGCTCGCCGAAGCCGCCACAGACGCCGGCGATTTTTTTATCCGCCGCCGACTTTTTTAAATTGCGCAGACCCTGCCAAAAATCGCTTTGATTATTTTCCATGATATTTCCTCGACCGCGCGCCGGATCGATTGCGTTTGAACAACTAAACAGTGAGTTGGAAATTTGCTCGATGCCGGAACCGCTACTGTTTTCCTATTAGCTTGACGAAAAAGTAACTCTAAAGCCAGAGCGCGGCGGTGATTCATTTGTGATGAAGCCGCGAAATTCCCTGAGATCTGGGGCGTCGTGATCGGGTGTCTTTTCGCTTGACGGCGGGGGTCGCGCTGTCTAGTTTAGCTGAAATACGTTTGGATTATTGCCGCCTGGTAGAGCTCAACGCGGCCGTGCGATTCGGCTAAGATTACCGAATGAGTGAAAGGAGAGCCCATGGCACTTTTACCGATCGGCGCAAAATTTCCCGAGATCGAGTTGAAAGATATCGATGGAGATTCGATCGCCTTTCCGGCGGCGTTCAAGAGCGCGCCGGCCTCGATCGTGTTTTTCTACCGCGGCCAGTGGTGACCATGGTGCCGGGCCCAGGTTGCGGCCTTTGTCTATGAGTACGGAAGGTATCAAGAGCACAGCGTGGCGATCGTCGGCATCAGTCCGCAAACGGCGGAGAACGGCCGGCAACTGCGCGAGCGGCTAATTCGCGACGCGCAAATCGATCAGGCGGCGCACAAGAATCACGACGCCTTCTGGCAAGACCCCAAGAGCGCGTTTCCGTTTCGCTTGATCGGCGATCCGGAAAATTCTCTGGGCCGACGGGTCGGTGCGGTACGCGAAGAACACTGGGCCGGGCCCATGGTCCATCCGACGACTTTTTTGGTTGACGCCGACGGCTTTGTCCGCTGGCGCTTCCAGTCGAAGATGGCGCAACGGCGGCCGAGCCCGATACTGCTCGCCAACATGGCGGGCGCGCTGGCGAAAAAGCTGCCTCTGCCGGTTTATATTGAAGTTTGATGACGCGATGCGATTCGACTGATCGCACTCCTTAGATCCCCCAAAAAATTTTAGCGCGCGGGAACAGGAAGCAGGAGCAAATTACACCATGAGTAAAGTCGTCGTGACCGGTGGCAGCGGACGGTTGGGGCAATTCGTTATTCGCGAGCTGCTGGCCCATGGCAATGAGGTTTTGAGCCTCGACAAAGTTTCGCCCAGGGAAAAGTTATGTCCGAGTTGGATCGCCGATTTGCGCCACTCGGGAGATCTCTTCGAGGCTTTGAAAGACGCTTTCGGAATCATTCATTTAGGCGCCTATCAAGCGCCCAATCTCGCGCCGGAGGCCGAGACGCTTTCCAATAACGTGAGCGCGACCTACAACGTTTTGCGCGCCGCCGCCGATATGGGAGTGAATAAAGTCGTGCTGGCGTCGAGCACGGCGGCCTTCGGCTTCATCTATGCGAAAAAACTTTGGGCGCCGGATTATCTGCCGCTCGACGAACGCCATCCCTCCAAGCCGCAGGACTGCTACGGCCTATCCAAAATACTGGGCGAGCGAATCGCCGATTCCATCGTCGCGGTCCACAAGGGTATGACCGTCAGCAGCCTGCGTTTTCCCGGCGTCAACTTCGATCTCTCCTATGAAAGCTTTCGCGAGCGCTGGCGCAACCCGGCGGCGCGGGCCAGCGGCTTTTGGACTTACATCGATGCGCGCGACGCGGCGACGGCTTGCCGCCTCGCGCTGGAGGCGAGATTCAGAGGCCACGAAATCTTCATCGCGTCGGCGCCTAAGAACTGCATGATTCAGGCGACATTGGAGCTGGTAAATAAATATCTGCCCCAGGGCGCCAAAGTTAAAAAATTTTCCGGCACGCAATGGAGCTGTGTCGATTCGAGCAAAGCGCGGCGCATGCTCGGGTTCAAGCCCGAGCATCTCTGGCAGAACTACCTCAAAGAAGGGCGCAAGATCCGCTGATGCGACTCTGTCAGCGCGCTACGCCGGGATCTATTGCTTAAAGGAAAGAGCGATCGGGTCATCGGCTGGCAGGTCGGCGCGCCATCCGCGCCGAAAGGGCGCTGAGCAGCATTAGCGCCACTCGGCAAACGTCGATCGCGCCCTTGGCTGGCATAGGAAATTAGTTCGCTTCTACCAGTTAATTCCCTTCGGCGATTTCGCTCTGGCTTTTTTCGGGTTCGATTTCGCCGCGTGTTTTTGACAATCGGCGCACAGCCCTTCGAGGTGGATCGAATAATCTATGACCTCGAAGCCGATGCCGCCCAAACTCGGCAAAGCGATCTTGCTCAGGCTCGGATGATCGATATCCGCGACGCGGTTGCAGCTCCGGCAGACCAGGTGGTGGTGATGATCGGTGTTACCGTCGAACCTGGCCGAGGCCTCGAAGTGGTTGGTTCGGCGCGCCAATCCTAAATCGACCAGTGTCTCAAGAGCGCGATAGATCGTCGTGCGCGACACACCCGGCATGCGTTCTTTGACGTCCTCGTAAAGCTGGTCTACCGTCGGATGATCTTCGCGGCTGAGCAGCGCGTCGAGCACGACCCGTCTCTGCACGGTCACCGGCAGGCTGCGCTCGTGCGAGATCGCTTCGAGAAGCGCTAGTTTTCTTTGCTTTAAGTTTCGAGAGGTTTTCACCCGGTCATTTTTCCTTGTGCGCGGGACGCGATTGAAGCCGCGTCCCGCGCTTCCAGGGATACTACTACGACACCTTTAAAATCGGCAAACCCAAGCCCTTGGCCACTTAACTTGTGGGGATTCCATCGCATCCTGATCATCTATGCAGTTCAGAATACGCTTCGGAACCCCTCGCGGACGTTGTCGCTAAATTCTGGCGAGGTCAAAGCGATCCAGGTTCATCACCTTGTTCCATGCCGCGACAAAGTCATGGACAAACTTCTCCTGGGAGTCCGCACATCCATAGACTTCAGCCAAGGCGCGGAGCTGGGAGTTTGAACCGAAAACGAGATCGACACGCGTGCCGGTCCACTTGACTTTGCCCGTAGCGCGTTCGCAGCCTTCAAACACGTCAGCGTCTTTCGTCGAGACCGGCTTCCAATCCGTGCCCATGTCGAGCAGGTTCACGAAGAAGTCGTTGGTCAGCGCCTCGGGCTTGGAGGTGAAGACGCCGTGCTTGGAGCCGCCGACGTTGGTTCCCAGCATGCGCATGCCGCCGACGAGGACCGTCATCTCGGGCGCCGTGAGCGTCAGGAGCTGCGCCTTGTCGACCAGCATGGCCTCGGCGGTGACCGTGTACCTGCCGTTCAGGTAGTTGCGGAAGCCGTCGGCGATCGGCTCGAGCACGGCGAACGCCTCGACGTCCGTTTGCGCCTGCGAGGCGTCCATGCGGCCGGGCTTGAACGGCACCTTCACGTTGACGCCGGCCTTCTTCGCGGCCTGCTCGACGCCCGCGCAGCCCGCGAGCACGATCAAGTCGGCGAGCGACACCTTCTTGCCGCCCTTGGCCTTCTTGTTGAAGTCGGCCTGGATGCCCTCGAGCGTCTTCAGCACCTTCGCGAGCTGCGCCGGCTGGTTCACCGCCCAGTCCTTCTGCGGGGCGGAGCCGGATGCGGGCGCCGTTGGCGCCGCCGCGCTTGTCGGAGCCGCGGAAGGTGGACGCCGACGCCCAGGCCGTCGACACGAGCTGCGCCACCGACAGCTTCGAGGCGAGGATCTTCTTCTTGAGGTCGGCGATCTCCTTCTCGCCGATCAGCTTGTGATTAACCGCGGGAATCGGATCCTGCCAGATCAGCTCTTCCTTCGGCACTTCCGGTCCCAGGTAGCGGGCGCGCGGGCCCATGTCGCGGTGCGTCAGCTTGAACCAAGCGCGCGCGAAGGCATCGGCGAAGGCCTGCGGGTCGTCGAGGAACCTGCGCGAGATCTTCCCGAATTCCGGATCGAAGCGCATCGTCAGGTCGGTGGTCAGCATGGTCGGCTTGTGCTTCTTCGACGGGTCGTGCGCGTCGGGGATGATCTCCGGCGAGTCCTTGGCCACCCATTGCTTGGCGCCGGCCGGCGACTTGGTCAGCTCCCATTCGTACTTGAACAGGTTCTCCAAGTAGTTGTTACTCCACAGCGCCGGAGTCTTGGTCCAGGTCACTTCGATGCCGCTGGAAATTGTGTCGGCGCCGTGCCCCGTGCCGTAGTCGCTCATCCAGCCCAGGCCCTGCGCTTCGAGCGGCGCGCCTTCCGGCTCGGGACCCTTGTGCGATTCCGGGGCGGCGCCATGGCACTTGCCGAAGGTATGGCCGCCGGCGATGAGGGCGACGGTCTCCTCGTCGTTCATCGCCATGCGGCCGAAGGTGGCACGGATGTCCTTGGCGGCGGCCATGTAGTCGCCGCTGGCGTCCGGGCCTTCGGGGTTGACGTAGATCAGGCCCATGTGGGTAGCGCCGAACGGCTGATCCAGGTCGCGGTCGCCGCTGAAGCGCTTGTCGACGCCCAGCCATGCAATCTCGGCGCCCCAGTTCACGTCCTCGTCGGGCTCCCACACGTCCGGGCGGCCGCCGCCGAAGCCGAAGGTCCTGAAGCCCATCGACTCCAGCGCGACGTTGCCGGCCAGGATGATCAGGTCGGCCCAGGAGATCTTCTGGCCGTACTTCTGCTTGATCGGCCACAGCAGGCGGCGAGACTTGTCGATGTTGACGTTATCGGGCCAGCTGTCGAGTGGGGCGAAGCGCTGCTGGCCCCGGCCGCCGCCGCCGCGGCCGTCCTGGATGCGGTAGGTTCCGGCGGCGTGCCAGGACATGCGGATGAATTGCGGCCCGTAATGGCCGAAGTCCGCCGGCCACCACGCCTGCGAGTCGGTCATCAGCTTGACCAGGTCCTTCTTGAGCGCCTTGTAGTCGAGGCTATTGAACTCCTTGGCGTAGTCGAAGCCCTTGCCCATCGGGTCGGACTTCGCCGAATGCTGGTGCAGCAATTCCAGCCGCAGCTGGTTCGGCCACCAGTCGCGGTTGGTCCTGCCCACGCCGGCGATGTGGTTGAACGGGCATTGGTTATTGTCAGCCATAACTTGTCTCCTTTCGTGGTTTGGACTTACTTACTGCGTTGCTTTAGTTACCTATAATGCGTCGGTTCCCATCTTCGCAATTATCTTCATAAGATTTAAGTTAATGGCCCACATAATCGCCATCGCTCACATCAGTCATTAAACTATCAAGCACCGACGAGCTATGACTCGATGTTGGCGCCGCCCCATTAACTGTCCGTGAAATCCGTAACAGCTCGCTTCTTGCTTTCTTGCCATCCGGATCTCTTTTTGGGTTTAGCGTGCTTAAGTTGAGTTAGGCCGCGGAACGTTTAACCGCGCTGCGGTCGGATGTTTCTTGGCGCAATCCCCGGCGCAGATAGTTGGGATCCAGACCGAGGAAGTCGCAGACATTGAGAAAAGAAAAAATCCACTGGCGATCGTCTTCAAAGACCCATTCCTCCGTTTCCCGGTAGAGGCGCCGTTCTTTCTCGGAGCGCGCCTTGCGATACTTTCGCAGGCACATCACTGCGTCCTCGAGCACCGCGAGCGCCAATTCAGCCTCCGGATCGAAAGGTGCCCGGCGCTTGAGGCCGTCGAAATACTGCGCCGCTGCGACGGCATCCGGTTGCGACAGGACGCGAATGTCGGCGCCGGTGCCCAGGCCGAAATCTTTGTTGGCAGCTTCCATAGGGTGCTCCTCCGATCCGGTTTTATTTTACAATTGATAAATTATTGCAACTAATAACTATTGTCAAGACAGCTCGTCTGTTTTCGTTCTGCACAAGCGTGGCCGTCGATTGACAGCCGCGCCCGCGCTCCATTACTGTGAAGCCATTCTTTGCCGCGGAAGGGAGAACCGTTCGATGGAGCGAGAAAAAAATAATCTCGTGATCGATGCCGACGCCCACGTCGTCGAGTGCGCGCGCACCTGGGAGTTCATGGACCCTTCGGAGGAGAAGTACCGGCCTATGCCGCTCGAGACCCGCGAGGAAGCCGGCGTTAGACTGCAATTTTGGGTCATCGACGGCAAAGTGCGGGGATTTCGCTTCCCGGCGTTTTCCGCCGAGGAGCTGGACAAGCTCGCCCGTCAAGTCGGACGCAAGTTTGCCCACGCCCAGGAAGCGCGCGAGCTCGGCAACGTCGATTTGCGCCTGGAGCACATGGATGAAACCGAGGTGGATATTCAGGTGCTGCACAACACCATGTTCATCGAGTCGGCCACCGACCGCGCCGCGGTCGAAGTGGCTTTGTACAAAAGCTGGAACTGCTGGCTGGCCGATATCTGGAACCAGGCAAAAGGCCGCTTGCGCTGGTCGTGCATGGCACCGACCCTCAGCATGCCGGATGCGCTCGATCAGATTCGCTGGTCGAAAGAGCATGGCGCCTGCGCGGTCCTGCTCCGTCCCATCGAGGGACAGCGTTTGCTCGCCGATCCCTATTTCTATCCGATTTATGATCAGGCGCAGTCACTCGACATGCCGATCGCCATCCACATCGCCAACGGCAACTCGTGGCTCAACGATTTATACAGCCATCCGGTGCGCATCGCATCGACCTTCCATCGCTTTAGAATTCCCACGGTCGGAGCTTTCAACGACATCATCATGAGCGAGATCCATGAAGTGTTTCCCAGGCTTCGTTTCGGCTTTATCGAGGCCAGCGCTCAGTGGCTTCCCTGGGTGATGCATGAAGCGAAAAATCGTTTCAAAACGCTGGGCCGCAAATGGCCAGAACACGCGATCCACGAGTTCGGCATGTATGTCACTTGTGAGAATTCCGACGACATTCCCTACATAGCGCGCGAAGCCGGCGAAGACTGCCTGGTGATCGGCACCGACTACGGCCATACCGATACGTCGAGCGACGTGGACGCGATCAAAGTCTTCCGAAGCCGAACCGACATGGAGCCGGCGCTGAAAAGAAAAATTTTGAGCGATAACGCCCGGGCGCTCTACGCGCTCTAAGCCGGTTGCGCTTTCCCAAGAAACAACTCGATCATGCGCTTTTACATCAACATACTGACGACCTATTTCCCGGATAGCGATCCGCCCTACGACGTCTACTACCGGCAAATCCTTGAACAGATCGAGCTCGCCGAGGCATTGGGTTGGGAATGTTTCATGTTCAATGAGCATCACTTTCTCGGCTACGGCGGGTTGGTGGCCAATCCTGCCGTCTTGCTCGCCGCCGCTGCGGCGCGCACGTCGAAAATTCGTTTAGGACCTTGCATTGCCATCCTACCGCTGCGCCATCCGCTCCACAGTGCCGAAGATTATGCCATGGTAGATGCGATCTCCGGCGGGCGGCTCGAGTTCGGCATCGGTTCGGGCAACACCGAGATGGATTATAAAGTGTTTGGCGTCACCCGGGAAAACGACCGGCAGCGGTTGCGCGAGGCGATCGACGTCATCTTAAAAGTCTGGGGCCGCGAACGGGCAAGCCACAAGGGAGAATTCTGGTCTTTCGATGAGCTCACGCTTTACCCCCGACCGATCCAGCAGCCGCATCCGCCGATTTGGGTCGCCGGCACTTCTGCGGAGGGTCTAGGCTGGGCGGGACGCCAAGGTTATCACATTATGACCGTCGGCCACCCGCATCCGCCGGAAAAAGTTCGCCCCGGCGTGGAGGCGTGGAAGCAAGGCCTGATCGACGCCGGTTTCGACCCGCAGGAAAAGCACTGCCAATTTCACGTGCGCACGCACGTGAACGACAGCGCTGCGCGGGCGGGCTCGATCGCCACGGCCGCGATCAAACGCTACGACGACATCTCCCGCATCGGCCGCCGCTCGCTCACCGCTGCGCCGGCGGAGTACGATTGGGATTTGATGCTCGCCACCGGCCGGAATAATTACGGTAATCCGGAACAGTGCATAAACCAGATCCACAACGCGATGCGGAACTACTATTTCGACACGCTGACCACCACCTTCAACTTTGGCGGCATCCCCCATGGCGAGATCCTCAAGTCCATGCGCCTCTTCGGCAAAGAAGTGATGCCCGCGTTTCGCTAAATATCACCGAGAACGGCTAGTTTCGCGGCCCTGCATCCTTAAAGGATGCGAAGCTTTCCAGCGATACGCGGGAGTTTCGTCAGGTCACGCGCAAGCGAGCGAGAGCGCGGCTACCGGCACCATCAATGGCGGGATACCGTGGGGCGCAGCGACCAAAACAAATTTTCCAGTACCCGAGCAATCAATAAAATCGCTTGTGAAATCTTGACCAGAAAACAGCGGCGGATTGTCCTACCAAACGCCCATCGATCGCCAGCCTCGCGGTGTCCGAGGCTATTACCAAGACCTATTGGCGCATAAGGAAATTCCTATTTGACCGCAGTCGGTGGTTTCACTAGTATCCGCCATCGATAGAGGTCACCACCGGAGTTTTCCATGTTTCAGAACCTTGCCGGACTCCTGGAGCGCCAATCCAAGCTCACTCTCGCCGCTCTTGCGTTTACGATTTCTGTTCTGCTCGGCGTTGTCGATGTCGTCACCGGACACGAAATCCATTTTTTGCTTCTCTATCTAATCCCTATTTTCATCGGAAGTTGGTTCATTTCCAAAGAAACGGGCATCTATCTCGCGCTGTTCGCGTCGCTGATTTGGCTTATCGCCGCCTCCCTGAGCGGCCGTTCCTATTCATCCACCTGGATTGTTTACTGGAATCTATTCATGCGCACGGCGGCATTTGTTTTTTTCGCCGTCACGCAGGCGTTATTGCGCGCTAAGCTGGATGAACTGTCTAATTTGGCCAGCCGCGATTTTCTTACTGGCCTGCCGAATGGTCACGCTTTCTACCAATTGACGGCAAATGAAATGGATCGAGCATTCGGGGTGGAACCGATGACCCTGGTTAGTATTGACGTGACAGGATTCAAATGGGTCAACCACCGCTTTGGCTATCCCATGGGCGACCAGATGATGTGCACCGTCGCTCATACGATAAGACAACACGTGCCGCGGCCTGACCTGGTCGGCCGGCTGGGTGGCACGTCATTCTCTGTCCTATTGCCCAACATCGCCTCGGATGTCGCCAATCTCATTCTTCAACGGCTTCAAATCGCGCTGCATGAAGAGCGGCGCAAGTATTCTTACCCTTTGACCTTCTTTATCAGCGCAATCGCCTGTGCCAAGGCGCCGCGCACGGTCGCCGAGCTGATGCAGGAGGCCGATGCGCAGATGACCCGGATCAAGAACGGCAAAAGAGACTCTCTGCAGATCGCCAGAGTCGACAATCTGCCGGCGTTGAACTAATCGCCTTGGACTCTGAGCCTGGACTCCTACCAGCAGTAAAACCCGCCTTTGCAATCACCACGCCGCGCTTAGCCGCGCAATCCCTCCAGTTGCCATCATAATTTATTTATAAGAATGGGGCGCCCCGCGCTCCGTTCGCCGAAGGCGCTTCTCGTTTCGTTTTCTTCATCGCCCATGGGATAATCCGAAGATTCACAGGTCATAAAATCGCCGATTGAGTAAAGTCTTTTCCATGCAGCTCAAATTTTTAACCGAATCGCCTTTATGGCGATCCATGCGCCATCGCAATTATCGGCTCTATCTTACCGGACAGCTGGCCTCCGTATGCGGCACATGGATGCGGCAGGTGGCGCAAAGCTGGCTGGACTATCGCCTCACTGGATCGGCGACGTTACTCGGCGTCGTCGCCAAGCTCGGCGAGGGCGCCTGTTTTGTGATCAATGGGGTCAGTTATTCGGCGGCCATTTGATGATGGGCGCAGTCGGCTTGGGCGCGCTCATCGGTGCGCTTTCTCTGGCTTGGCGCAAGTCCCTGATCGGCCTCGGCCGGGTTTTCGTGATTGCTACGTTGGGGTTCGGCGTTGCCCTGGTCGTCTTCACCATTGCAGAGATATTCCGGCTGTCGCTGCTGCTCGCGGCGGTCGGCACGGGCTGGATGGTATTGATCGCCGGCTGTAATACCGCGCTGCAAACCCTCGCCGACGACACCATGCGCGGCCGGGTGATGAGTCTCTTTTCTATGATGCTCGTTGGCATGGCGCCATTTGGCAGTCTGCTGGCAGGCTGGTTTGCGGATCGTATCGGCGCGCCTTTGGTGGTTACCGTGGGTGGCGTGGTTTGCGCGCTGGCTGGTCTGCTATTTGCCACGCAACTGCCGCCGTTGCGCGCAGCCGCCCGACATGCTCCAAGCCGAGAATGTCGCGGTAGAATTATTCCCCTTCTGCCAGATCGTTTACCAGTATCGACCAATGAACTACCGCATCCAGTCACAATTTTTCCATAGTGCCACTCCATTGGAGCTTCACTTACTCTATTCGCCGGGGCTGTCCACAGCTGCAAAAGGACGAACGAGAAACGATAAGGGATGATTCGGAATACTCTCAACGCAATTCCTGGATCCCTTAGCCTTCATCCTTTTTCCTTTATACTTTTCTTCTGCTCGTTGACTTTGCGGCCCCGTTCCACCTAGATTCTAGCTGCCCGGACGACGGAGGGGAAAATGGCCAATCAGACAATCACCATCGGCTGCCGCGACTACGATCACACCCGGGCCCTCGCCGACGGCCGTGTCAAAGCCGCGGGCCTCGAAGTTAAGTTTGTCAACATCTCGCCGCCGTCGCAGATCTTCCTGCGCATGCTTCACGACGAGGAATTCGACGCTTCGGAAATGTCGCTGTCGAATTACATGATCGCCCTGGGCAAAGGCGACCGCAGGTTCATCGCGATCCCGGTGTTTCCTTCCCGCGTCTTTCGCCATTCGTATATCTGGATCAATACCCGATCGGGCATCGAAAAACCCGAAGATCTCAAAGGCAAGAGAGTCGGCATCGCCGACTATTCGATGACCGCGCTGCTCTTTGTGCGCGGCTTGTTGCAACACCAATACGGCGTCGCGCCGCAGGACATCCACTGGTTTCGCCGCCGTTCAGAGCACGTCGCGATCGACATTCCGCCGGGCATTCAGATCGACAACATCGGCAAAGACGATACTCTCGACAACCTGATCGAAACCGGAAAGCTCGACGCCCTCGCGGTCACGTCGCCGCCGCGGGCTTTTTTGCAGGGATCGCCGCTGGTGCGTCGGCTGTTTCCCGATTGCCGTACCGTCGAAGCGGCGTATTATCGTGAGACCAAGATTTTTCCGATCATGCACATGGTAGTGATCCGGCGCGCCGTGTATGAACAAGATCCGACGATCGCCGTCCGGCTGTCGCAGGGTTTTGAAACCGCGAAGCAGCGCGCCTTCGAAGCTTACGAAGAAGGTTTATCGTCGTTGCCCTGGGTCAATCTAGATTTGGAATACGCCAGGCAGGTCTTGGGCCGCGACGTGTACCCCTACGGCGTTAAAAATAATTTGTCGACGCTGGAAGCGGCGGCGCTCTATTCCAACGAGCAAGGGCTTACCCGGAGACAATTTGCCGTCGAAGAATTGTTTGCGCCCGAAACCCTGGATCTTTTCGACGACTAGAAATTGGCGTCTTATTTCGCCTTTTTCCTTTGCTCGGCCAAGAACCCGCTGGATTCGAGATTACGGACAAAACTCGGGTCGATAATCTGGTCGAGATCGACTTGATTAATTTTCGGATTGACCTTACCGACGATGCGCTGAACGATTTTGTAAGCGGCCGGATTAGGCGCCAGGTCGAGCGTCGTCATCAGTCGCAGCACCTTGTACGATGCTTGAGCGTCATCGCGCTTCGACAGTCGCAGATTTTTTTGCAGAATTTTGGTGACTTCAGTTTTATGGCCGCTGTTGAGAATAAACGCGCTCGCCTCGGCGAGGCCCTTGGTCAAGCGCAGGAAAAACTCCGGCCGGCCGGCGATGGATTCTTTTAGCGCGCAAATGCTCGGCCCCTGGTAGGGCGCCTTGAGCTCGGCGGCATCGGCCAGTGAGTGAAACCCCGCTTTGAGCGGCGCCTCGCTCAGGCTGTAAGTCATCGCTGCCGCGTCGATGTTTCCCGCCATCAGCGCCTGAGCGATAACCTGACCGTCGCCGATGACGCGAATCTTGAGGCCGAACTTTTCCGCGTCGATGCCGAGGTGATCGAGGATGATCATCGTTTGCAGCCAGAAACCGCCGCCGATGCTCTGCACTCCGACGCTCTTGCCGCGCAGTTCTTCGATGCCTTTAATGTCTTTGCGCACGACCAGCAGCCGGGGAATCTTATTGATTGCGCTGGCAATGCAGCCGAGCTTGACCCCGCCGGCAACGGTGCTGAGGATCGTAGATTGCGCGGGATGAACCGCATCGACTTCTTTCGCCACCAGCGTCGCCACGCTGAGCGCGCCATTGCGCACCTGAATCATCGAGGCGTCGATGCCGAATTTTTTAAAAATGCCGGTGTCGATGCCCACCCACATCGGCGCCGCGGTCTCATTGTAACCGCCATAGGAAACCCGCAACGGCTCCTGCGCATAAGTGCTGAAGCTTAAACCCCAGGCGACAATCGCGAGAGCAATTCTCCATAAGACTTTACCGCTTCGAACACCGACCATGACCAAACCTCCTGGTGAGCCGTGTAGGCAATCGCAATTTTTTAACTCATCGAACGCTCGCTTCACAAACCTTGCGCGACATTGTGTCCATTGGGCAGACGCAAGCTCTCCATCAAGCGGCCATAGCCCGGGTGGCAATCCATCTTTCTTGACTGATTTGAACGTTGAAGCAATCACACCGCGCCCGATCGCGGCGTGCCGCTTTGTCGATTCGGCTGCGACCGTAACAAACTTTTGGCCGCTGTCAATGTTTGAGCGCATCGATTGGAGAAAGAGAAGCTGTCCAATGGTTCCAAAACTGATTGACGTCAAGGGAACCATGCCTCCGGGAATTGACGCCACCAGCAGTGCAGTGGTTTTTCAACCTGCTTAGATCGCTCAGCAAAAAGGCCCATGTTATTTTAACATGGGCCTTTTTGCTGGATCGTTGTAGCTGGGATTAAGTTTTTACGAAGTCGGCTTGCCTCCGGAAACGGCGAACCGCGCCCGTCGGTTCTTAAACCAGCAGGCTTCGTTATGTTCTTTACACACCGGAATCTCTTCGCCGTAGCTGACCGTGGACATGCGATTGGCGGCGATGCCCAGAGTGGCTAGATAGTCGAACGCTGCCTGGGCGCGCTTGGCGCCGAGTGCCATGTTGTATTCCGCCGTGCCCCGCTCGTCGCAATGACCTTCGATCTGCACGCGAGCAGCGGGATTGCTCTTCAGCCACTCGGCATTTACTTTCAGTGTGGACCGCGCGCTGTCGGACAACGAAGCGCTGTCAAAACTAAAATGGACATCCTTAAGCGGGCCTTCAGCAGCTCTCTCACCGCGGCGCAACGCTTCTAGGCTGGAAGTCGTATCGGGTTTCGACGCCGCCGGCTTTGGCGCTGCGGCCATAGCGCCGGATGATGCATTAGGATTTTCCGCCGTCCATTTTGGCGGCGGGGGATTAGCGGGGTTACCGCAAGAAATTAAAAACACCGCGGTCAATAAACTCAAACCAAAACTCAATACCGCTTTTCGCGCCCTCATCGATCTAGCCCACCTTTCCCGTCCGTATTGGACTGATTTGAATGACCAATTGTGAAGCATTGCAAAGGGCCTGTCAACTCTAGAACTCGGTCAAAACAAGATTATATTTTTTGACAAAAATTGATATCACAACAGACCAAAACGCCTTAAAGCTCCCGTAAGCTATAAAAAATCAGTCCGACATAAGACGAATTCCATAGAGTTTTTCTTCTGAGCCTTTAAGCCGCTGCCAGTTTTCTCCACCGTCGTTTGTTGAATAGACCGAGCCATCCGTGTAGCCGACGCAAAGAGTCTGGTGATCGTTCGGGTGCACGGCAAACCCGCAAGTCATATGCTCATGTCCCATGGGCAGACCGCCGTCAAGCCGACTCCAACTCTTGCCGGCGTCGTCGCTCCTCAGGATTTGGGACTTAGCGCCGCCGGTCTGTGCCGCCAAGTTTCGGCTGAATTTAATGGTGTTGTAAGGTCCGGCGCGCACGGTGCGGTAACCTGGCCAGGTCACCGGTCCATTTTCCGCAGCGCCTAGGAACAGCCGATCGGGAGCGGCAGGATGGTTTGCCATGGGTATCGCGTAAGCGCGGCCCATGCCGTATTCGCACTTGAGCCAGCTTTTGCCGCCGTCGTTTGTTTGGTAGGTGCCGATTCCCGTGCTGGCGTACAATGTCTCCAAGCTCGTCGGATGGCGCGTTACCCAGTGCACGTCGCGATAGACGCGACCCTCCTCGTGCTTGCCCATCTCATAGGGCACGATACCGGCTGGATCGTTGATCTTCGGAAAAGCGGTCACGCTCGGCGGTCCGCTGATGTCTTCCCAGGCGGCGCCGCGGTCGCGGCTGCGCGCCACTCCGCCTTCTTCGATGCCGACGATGATTTCATCGGGCACCCGCGCATCGAGCACGATGCATCGCGCGTGCGCCACATGCGGGCCGGGTGGAAACGTCCACCTGTTATAATCGGGCAGGTTGCGGAACGCCGATAGCTCGCGGAACGAGCGGCCGCCGTTTTCGCTGACATACACGGCTGCCGGAAGCGTGCCGACGTAGATCTCGTTGGCCCGCGTCGGATGCACCGCCATGGTCCAGATATCGCGATGGTCGATGCCGCCGGAAGGAAGCCATTGCCAGTTCGCGCCGTCGTCTTCGCTGACGTGAATTTCAGTCAGCGTCGCCGCGTACAAGCGCTTGGGATTGAACGGATCGTGCGCCACTTCGCGCACCGTCTCGCCTTCCAGCGCCCGGTTGAGTTCCTCGACTTTCTCTGACTTCCCGTCCCACCGACAGCGCACCAGCCCGTCGGCCTTGAGCAAGAACAGATTCAACAGACCATTCCTCACCATAAGAATTGTCTCCTACAATCGACTGTGTGCCGCGGTCATCTTCTTTTTACCGGTTCTTACCGGCAAAAATAAGGCAAGTGACAAACCATCGTCAAGCCGGCAAATTTTATTACACAGGCTGGATATTGTACCGCGTCCTGGATTAGATTGTCGGCTCATGATGCGACCGGTTCAACCACCCAATTCGGCGACCCGTAAACCGCGGCTCATCGCTCCGCCCGGCACCTGCGATACCCATCTCCACGTCTACGGCGCGCGCGAATCATATCCTCTTGCGTCCGAGCGAAACTATACGCCCGATCCGCACTCGACCCTGGACGATTATCTGAAAGTCCACCGCACGCTTGGTTTAGAGCGTGCGGTCATCGTCACCGGCAGCGCCAATGGCACCAACAATCAGGCAACGTTGGACGCACTCAAGCGGATCGGCGGCAAATTTAAAGGCCTCGCGTTGCTTGATCCCGCAGTCACGGATGCCGAACTTCAACGATTCAAAGACGGCGGCATCACCGGCTTTCGCGTCAAAGCCAACGGGAAAGGCGGTTTGTCATATGAAGACAGCAAGAAGATATTGGCGCGCGTGGTGGATTTCGGCTGGCATGTGGAGTTCATGTCGCAATCGATGGCCGAAGTGATCGGCGCCGTACCTTTCTTGAATAGCCTAACAATCCCCTATGTCTTCGATCACGTCGCCCATGCCGAACTCCATAATGGTGAAGATGATCGTGAATTTCGCGAGCTGCTTGCCATCCTCAAAAACGAAGAGCATGCCTGGATCAATCTCTATAGCTTCTATCAGCTGTCAAGATCCGGGCCGCCGAACTACAGCGACATGGTCGATGTGGTACAGCAAATCATTGATACAAGACCCGATCGAGTGATTTGGGGCAGCAACTGGCCCCACGCCGGGATTGCCGTGCCCATGCCCAACGACGGCGACCTGCTCGATTTTCTGTTGGCGGCCGCGCCGGAGGAACGAACGCGCAAATTAATCCTGGCGGACAACCCGGCGAGAATCTACGGCTGGCCGAAAATCTAACCTTGAAAAAAGTCGAGGGCATTGTTCTGACAACTTGAACGATTTGAACGTCTTGAACTGGCCCGCAACAAGTTCAATAGCACCGAGCTAATCAGTGAAAAAACATTAGGAGGAAAATACTATGTACGGTTGGCGTGCTCGCATCGGTCACGTCGCCCCGTCGCGCGGCGACACTTTAGTTTACGAATTCTATCGAATGTTTCCCGAAGGCTTCATGATGCTGAACACGACCGGCACCGTGCGCCAGCTGGTCGATGGCGACTTCGAAAAGCAACTGAGTCGCATCGAGGAAGCGGTCCAAGACTTGGTCGAGAATAACTGCGACTCGATCATCTTCAGCGGCTCGCCCCTTTTCACCCGATTGCCTTTCGGCAGTGACCGGGAGCTCGGCAAAAAGTTAAGCGACCAATTCGGTGTCCCGGTGGCCGCAGGATTGACCGCCGAGGTCGAAGCCTTGAAGGTGATGCATTGCAAGAAATTGGTTGTCGGCACGCCTTATGAAGATGAGATCAACCAGCGGCTCAAGCGCCACCTCGAAGCATCCGGTTTCGAGGTTTTGCAAATCGCCGGTTACGGAGTGCGCAAGAACGCTCAGCTCACCGACCTGCCGGTGCATGCTGCCTACAAGATCGCCAAGCGTCTTTATGCCAAGGCCCGCAACGCGGACGGAATTTTCGTTCCCTGTCCCCGTTGGCCGACCATTACCGACGTGCAACTGCTGGAGGACGAAATCGGCAAACCGATGGTGACCAGCAGTTTGGCCTGCATTTGGTACGCCATGAAGCTCATCGATATCAAAGAGAATATCGTCGGTTTCGGTCGTTTGATGGCAAGTTTGGGAAAGTGAAGTCAAACCCTTATTTTTTTTACTTGCGTTACCATTTTGTAGCAGGCGATAATTTCATTCGTCTAAGCCAGATAACAGATTCAAAAGGAGGCATCTATGGATTGGGTTAAAGCAGCGCTATTGACGGGACTTTTAAATTTACTGTTGATGAATTTGGCGCCGCCGATATGGGCGGCGGACTATGGCCGACGCAATTCTTGTCGTCGCGCCGATCGCCTGCAGATTCAAGACCTCGATATGACGCCTGACCCGGTGGTTGAGGGCCAGCGCGTGCGTGAGTGGAAAGTGCGCATCCGTTTCGACGGCCGGCGTAATTGCGAAACCGACATTGTCGTTCACGAAGGCGGCAACAACGTCGGCTCCCTGCGCAACTACAACCTGCGGCCCGGCATCAATGAAGTTACGATTCCCGTGTCCGAGCGCTTTAGCATGCGCGGGCGCGAACATTGTTTCACCGTCCAGGTCGATCTCGACGGCACACGCCAGAGAGTCGACGCCGACCGCCGCTTTTGTGCCGCGCAAAGAACCATGTGGTCGATGCGCGAGCGCGGAGATCCCCGGCGGAGGTAAGAGATTCCTTAACTGTTGTCTTTCTGCGACAGGCTGCGGGCAATCTGCCTGGACCGACTCGGCAAAGCGGATTCCCGCAGTCTAATCGCCCCAGACTTTCCTCGCCGTTTCGAGCATCACGTCTAACTTCCGGAACTGATCTTCGTCGCTCAACAAATTACCGCGCAGGCTGGATGCGAATCCGCATTGCGGGCTGAGCGCCAGCTGCTCCAGCGGCAGATAGCGCGCGGCGTCGTCGATCCGGCGCCGCAATTCATCGACGTTCTCGACCCGGCTCACTTTGGAGCTGATCAAGCCGAGGACGGCGATCTTGCCCTTCGGGACAAAACGTAACGGTTCGAAGCCGCCGGCTCGCTCGGTATCGTACTCCAGCAAAAGCCGCTGATGGTTGAGCCCGTTGAATAATTTTTCCGCGATGGCGTCATAGTGCCCTTCGCGGTGCCACATGCTTTGACGGTTGCCGCGGCAGATGTGAATGCCGAACGTTACATCAGGACAATCAGCAATGACTTCGTTGTCAGCTCGGATGGATCGCTCCATGATCGCCAAGGGCTCTTCGCCGCGCGCGTGCATCGCCGCCAGTGAATCCGGGTCGACGTAGGCGGTATAGCCCGGGCCGTCAATGCCGACGTAGCGACAGCCCGCTTGCGTCAATTGTCCGACCATCTGTCGCTCGATGGCAACCACGTCGCGCAAAAACTCGTCGGTGCTCGGATACACCGACCTCGACGCCGCGCTGTCGTAGCATTGTTGGATTCGATCCGGTCCGATCAAAGTCACTTTAACCGGACGCTCGGTCAGGCTTTGGGTAAAGCGATAATCGTCGAGCAAAGAGTTTCGTAGTAATTGCAGTCGTTGCGTGACGCGCTTGCGGTTGAGCAGGATCGGATCCTGGCCTTTATGGGCGGTCGATTCATCGCTGTCGGCGCGCTTGAGAATTTCGTGGTAAGACTTAACCCCCGCCTGCCACTCCTCGACGCCGGCGACTACCGCGAAGCTTTCCATAAAACTGGTCCGGCGAAACTCGCCGTCGACGATGATTGGCAAATGATGCGCCACTTGCTTGGCGACGACAGCGCGGATCGCATCGTCCTGGACTTTCTTGACCTCGGTTTCGCTTATCTTTCCCTCGCCGCACCTGGCAAATGCATCTTTCACCGATTGCGGCCGGAGCAAGCTGCCGACCAAATCGACACGCAGAGTGTGGAGATCGACGGCTGACGCAAGACTCATCAGTTCATTCCTTTCGCAAACAAGGTTCGCTAGGCTCGGTTCGCCGTCGAGGCTCCGGTTGATAGCCTTGAGGATTACTTAATTTTTTGTTCGATTTCTTTTTTCACCTCGGCGACCCAGCGCAAGTCCAAGAACTTTTCTGCGGCGACCGGCGCTGCGAGCTTCATCGGCAACCGAATTTCATATTCGAGAATGTTTTTGATCCCTTCGGCCGACGGCAAGCCCGGAACGCCTTGCGGCAGAGCGCGGGCATATCCTTTGATCGCGTCTACCAGCATAGCCTTTGTGAGGTTCCGAAGTTGGAGCTTCTTCATGGCCACATCGGCGGCTTCTTCGGGCCGTTCGCGCAAAAACATCAGGCCGCGGATCACGGCTTTCATCCAACGCTTGACCTGTGCGGAGTTTTCGGCGATTTTCTTGTCTGTGGTGACATAGCCTTGGAACGGCAACGGGAAAATATCGCCGAGGTAAGCCAGATTGCGCAATCCTTCTCGTTCCGCCGCGACGGCGCCGGCAGGATCGAGCACCACGGCGGCCACGGCGCCGCTCTTGACGCCAAGAATTTTATTGCTCGGGCTCGTGCCCAGAGTGATTTTGGTTACATCTTTGGCCGTTAGGCCGGCGCGCTCGACGAACAGCGTGGTGAAACGATCCTCGCTGTCGCCGAGCAACGCCACGCCGATTTTCTTTCCTCTGAGATCCGTCGTCTGCGAAATCGATGGATGAACGATCAAATACCAGGTCGGCCGCTCGGTTTGATACAGAATCGCTTTGAGCGGTGCGCCCTTGAACGCGGCTCTAAGCCCGCTGCCGCCGGCGCCGCTGAAGTCGACATCGCCGCTGATCAAGGCCGCGATGCCCGCCGGTCCGCCGACGACGATGGTCTCATTTTCCAGCGCCTCATCCTTGAAAAAACCTTTGGCATCCGCCGAAAAGATGGACAGGTAATTCAAGTTCAAACCGGGCACCGAGGTGCGAATTTTTTCCGCCAGCGCATCGTTGACCAAGAAAATGGCCAACACGAGAGTCAAACATGAATAGCGGTTACTCGTCTTTGACATGATCATAAGATTGCTACTCCTTGCGTCGCGATCCTGCTTTGGTATTCCATGACCGGACTCCAATCCGTTGATTCGCGTCTGGTCGATCTCTCAAAGGCAATTGTTGGGCAGGCACACCATAGGTTAGAATCGCGATAAGCGTCAAGACGCAAGTCAAGTGAGCTTTCTAAGCGGGCAGGATCCTTATCTTCGAACCGCAGGACCGTGATGGCGGAGTACCGCCTGCAATGCAAAATCTTGACATCGTGGTTATGAACGTGATCTATCGGAATTCGACCGATGGTGCGCCGGGCGCAAAAAGTGAAGTGCCGTCGTTGACGCTAATCTGTCGGGTGCGGATCTGGCCACGTTGTGGGCTGCCGGTACGACAAAGGGCAAGCTTCGTTTTTCACGACTGCGCCGATTGCGGGCATCGGCGAGCTGAAAGGCGGAGCCGTCGGTATCTCGCACTTCGGCGCGTTTTCCGATTTCGTGGCGCGCCACGTTCTGAAGAAAAATCGACTTCAGCCGATCAAAGACGTCGCGGTCATCCAACTGGGCGGCACTCGGGAAATTATCGCCGGCATGCAAAGAAATTTGCTGCCGGGCGGATCGATATGCCCTGCCGCTGAGCCTTCAAGCGCGCGAGTCGGGATTTCGCGAATTGTTGGGCACTGAACAGATCGCTTTGCCGTTCGACTACGGCCGTTTCGTCGTCGAACATTCGCTGCTCAAGACCAAGCGCGAAGAGCTGAAGAAAGTTTTGCACGCCACCATCGCCGCCTACGATTTGGCGATCCGGGAGCCGGCGCTGGCCAAGCAGGCGGTCGGCCAATACACCCGCACTTCCGACAGGGAAACCTCGGACGCGACCTACAAGGAAAACGTCAAAGCGTACGCGCTGCGCATCCCGTACGTTTCGGCTTCCGGCCTTTTTTCGCTGGTCGACTTCCGATCCGAAACGGCGGCGGTGGTAAAAAAGCTCGCGTTGGGGAAAATGTACGACAACTCGCTGCTGCAAGAAATCGAGAAAGAAACGACGAAGTAAGGATCGCTCATGAAACTCGGACTCTTCGACCACATGCAAAAACACGACAATCCGGCGCTCTCTTACGTCGAGCTCTACAAAAATCATCTCGACGTTCTGGAGTCCGCCGATCAAGCCGGCATGGATTTTTACTTCGTAGCCGAGCATCACTTCGACATGGGGTTTTCCGAGTGCCCGAGTCCCGGCACTTACCTCGGCGCGGCGTCGCAGCGCACCAAGCGAATCCGCTTGGGGCCGTTGGTTTACGTCTTGCCGCTTTGGAATCCGATCCGCCTCGCCGAGGAAATCGCTCTGCTCGACAACCTCACCGAGGGCCGGCTCGAGTGCGGATTCGGCGCCGGCATCGGCCCGTTCAGTTTCGCCGCCTACAATATTCCCTGGGAACAAAAGCGCGAGATGACGCTGGAAGCGCTGCGCGTTATCAAAGGCATCTGGACCCATGAAACTTTCAGCTTCGAAGGGCGCTACTTCAAATGCAAAGACATCGACTCGAGCATCCCGCTGGTGCAAAAGCCCCATCCGCCGCTGTGGATGCCGACGCGCAGCAAAGATTCTATTGAAGAAGCGGCGTCGAGCGGCATCAGCACCGTGCAATGGGTGCCGTCGGGAATGAAGGCTGTGCGCAAGGCGTTCGACGAATATCGAGAGGCGTATCAAAGAGCGAAGCCCGCCGGGCCCGAGCCGCACATCGGCCTGATGCGCGAAATCTACGTCGCCGAAAGCGACCAGCAAGCGCGGGCGCAGGGCGAGTATCACTGGAAAAATTTTTGGCAGCGCCGCGGCGGCGCGCGCACCTACGGCGCCCATGGCTCGACGGGCTTGTCCACGATTCTCGACGGCGGGCGCCGCCAGGAGTTGATGGATATGGAGCACTCCATCGCCGAAGGGTCGTTTATTTGCGGCTCGCCGGAAACCGTCGTCGAGCAAATCAAGAAGATCGCCAATGAAGCGGGCGCCGATACTTTCCTCGGCGAGTTCACTTTCGGCGAGCTCAGTCAAAGGCAAGCGCTCAGCTCGCTGGGTCTTTTTGCCGAGCAAGTGATGCCCACGCTAAGAAAGTTCGCGATTGACGCGCTCAATTTCCCCAAAGCCGAAGAGCAAGAATTGCCCTGACGCGCCGTGAGGCAAGATTTTTCGTCGATCTTGGTTGCCCCGCGAATTTCATTTGAGGGATCGCCGATGGATTTGCCGCTGATTGTTCCGTCCCGCGCCGCGTAGTCGCCGACGGATAAGGCCGGCTCCGTCCGGCGCAGTGCGATCAGCCGGCGACAGAGCGAAAGAATCGAACTGTTCTGATTCCGCAACGCAGGTCAGACGAGTGATGTTTCGCATGACCGGCGATGGCGGCACCGGCCCATGGAAAAACGCTCGACGACCAGCGCCTGATTCCAAGATCTTGGAAAATTTCCGGGCAAATTTCTCAGGAGTAATTTTCGACGCCGGGCGCTCGACTCCGAAGTAGTGAAAATCAAAGGAAACCGATCTAACTCACTTTTGGCATGGGCGTTGCTCAATTAAAGCAGTAGGAGGTGCACAGTATGCGAGAGGACACTCCACCTGGCTAGAAAAGAAAAAGCTCCGTGGTTGACGGAGCGCTTCTCGGCTACGAGTGGCTGGATGTTACGCCTTCACGCTAAACCCCGGAAGGTTTGATCTCGCTGCGGCGAGAACCTAAAGAAGAGGCTAAACACTAGCGGGGAACTCGGAGCGGAACTCGATAACCGGAGAAACGCTACCGATCTAGCCAGCGATTGGAAAAAAATTTACAGTTATGCCGTTGGCGCAATAACGCCACAAGAGGGCTCCGGCATCGGTCGGAGCCCTCTTGCTTTTTCAGCCTCCGCTCGCACCGCTAGATCAGATCATTCGCCGGTGCCGATCGCTTTCATTGGTGGCCTAGTCTGCATATCGTCATTGGCCCAAACTTTGCCACAAAACAAGTATGAACACTTTTTATTTAGGCAAACGGATTCACGCGCAAACTAACTTGCGCGCAAAGGAGAGAGGTTATGAGCAACACTGATCTACGCAGCGGCTATCAGTGGAACTATCGGCCACAGTCACCGCAGCGGCCAAAATGGTTTGCCGCATGGCCGGGCGGCAACCGCATCGCCGTCACTTTCAACATCATGCATGAGTGGGAGTCGGTGCCCCGTTCGACCGCGATCCGCAAACGGGGACTGACGGCGGGCGCGGAGGGCATCGATTTCTTGGCGCTTGGCGCGCGTCAATACGGCGCCAATTTCGGCTTTCGAAGGTTGCTCGACGTCTTGGACAAATTTGACGTCAAGGCTACGGTGCTCACCAGCGGGCTCATGGCAGAGCTGTTTCCCGAAACCTTGAGAGACGCGATCGCGCGCGGTCATGAAGTCGCTTGTCATCATTGGGATCAAAGCCGGCACCCCTTCGAATACGCCGGCATGGAAGAGGAACGGGGTGTGATCGTCAAATCCGTCGAAGCCATCGAGCGCGCTACCGGTAAACGCCCGTTGGGCTACATGTCGCCGGGTCCCCGGCCCAGTCCCTATACTTTGGAAATCTGCGCCGCTCTCGATTTCGCATGGAACGGCGATTACTGTGACTCGGATATACCTTACATGATCGATGTGAACGGCAAGAAGCTCGTGTCCGTCGGTTACGTGAGGCCCGGCTATACCGATAACGATCTCTTGCCGTTAGGCTTGCCTGGCGCCCTGGAGCAACTGAAAGCCGAATTCGACGCGCACTTTGAAGAAAGCGCGCGCCATCCAATGAAATTCCGCTATGCCATGCACAACTTCACCGGCGGCCGGCCCGGGTTGGCGAAAGTCTTCGAAAGATTTTTGGAATATGTGAAAGACCATCGGGGCGTGTGGTTTTGCCGCTGCATCGATATCGCGAAGTTCTGGGCAGAACACGAAGATTTGCAGCGGTGACCTTGAACCGAAAGAGACGAAAGCCGCTCGCTAGGGTCCATTCGTTTACCGCATAAGCCGGCCTGATGACGCGATGGCCCCATCGGCGCCTAGGGTGCAACCTCGAGCGCCAAACGGTACAGCGGCAAGCGAAAGCCATGTTTCAACGCCGGGAAGTCGCGCGCGTAAGTTTAAAAACAACCTCTGACAATTGCACGCCGCGGACTCATTTCGTCCCGGAAGCAAACACCGACTGCACGATCTGCCAGGCTTGGTCTTGAATCTTTTTTAAGTGATTTTCCGAGCGGAGACTTTCAGCGTAAATTTTACAGAGGTCTTCGGTGCCCGAGGGACGCACGGCGAACCAGCCGCTACGCGCGGAAACTTTTAGACCGCCAATCTCCGCGCCGTTGCCCGGCGCGCGGGTGAGCTTGGCCATGATCGGCTCACCGGCAAGCTCGGTCGCCGCCAGCGCTTCGGGTCGCAGCGCTTTGAGCGCTTTTTTTTCCGCCGCCGTCGCCGGCAGATCCATGCGCGCGTAACATGGCCGCCCCAATTCTCTGGTCAATTCATCGTACCAAGCGCCGGGGTCGCGCCCGGTGGTCGCGATGATCTCGGCGGCAAGCAGACAAAGAATGATGCCGTCCTTGTCCGTGGTCCAGACTCTGCCATCGCGGCAGAGAAAACTCGCACCGGCGCTCTCCTCGCCGCCGAAACAGATCGTACCGTCGAACAGGCCCGGTGAAAACCATTTGAAGCCGACCGGCACCTCGAAAAGCTTCCGGCCCAGGCGGTCGACGACGCGATCGATGAGCGAGCTGCTCACCAGTGTCTTGCCGACCGCCGCCTCTTTGCTCCACTGCGGCCGGTGCGTCAGTAAATAATGAATCGCCACGGCGAGGTAATGGTTCGGATCCATCAACCCCTTTGACGGCGTGACGATGCCGTGACGGTCAGAGTCCGCGTCGTTGCCCACGGCGACTTGAAAACGGTCTTTGAAGCCGACCAGACCGGCCATCGCGTAGGGGCTGGAGCAATCCATCCGGATCTTGCCGTCATGATCCAATGTCATGAAGCGGAAAGTAGGATCGACTTTGTCATTGACGACCGTGAGGTCGAGCCGGTAACACCCGGCGATTTTCTGCCAGTAGGCCAACGCCGCGCCGCCGAGCGGATCGACGCCGATTTTCACTCCTGCCGAGGCGATCGATTCCATGTCGATCACCGCCGTCAGATCGTCGACGTAGGGACCAAGCAGATCCGCTTCATGGGTGCTCGCGGCGTTGAGCGCGGCGGGATAGGCCACTCGTTTCACCGCGCGATTACCGGAGCGCAAGAGCTCGTTGGCGCGCTGCTGTATCCAGTCGGTCACGTCGGTGTCGGCCGGCCCGCCTTGGGGTGGATTGTATTTGAAGCCGCCATCCGCCGGCGGATTGTGCGACGGCGTCACCACGATGCCGTCGGCAAGCGCCGTCTTTTTATCTCGATTATGAACTAGAATCGCGCGCGAGATCGACGGCGTGGGCGTAAAGCCATCGGCCTGCTGAATGATCGTCGTCACTCCGTTGGCGGCGAGCACTTCGAGAGCGGTTCTTTGTGCCGGTCCGGACACGGCATGAGTATCCTTGCCCATAAACAGCGGCCCGGAAAGTTGATTGCTTGCACGGTAATCGCAGATCGCCTGGGTGATAGCGAGAATATGCGCCTCGTTGAGCGTGCCCTCGAGGGGACTGCCGCGGTGGCCGCTGGTGCCGAAGCTCACCAGCTGCTGCGGGTTGTCAACGTCGGGCTTGCGCTGGTAATAGGCTTTTTCCAGCTGCTCGACGTCGATCAAGATATCGGCGGGCGCCGGCTTTCCCGCCAGAGGATGAATCGCCATGACTAATTCCTTTCTCGAAACCGATCGCGCAGGCTTTAACTATGACCGCGCGCTGTTTCAAATATACAACGGTGAAAATTTAGATCCTAGCGCGGAGCAGGATTCTTGCGCGGCCGGATGAAAGCGCAAGCGCACCGGTTTGGATGGCTGGCGCGGCGCATCGGCGTAGAACGCCGAACCGAGCGCAACGCAGACCGATTACAGATCTTTCAGCGCCGGCATCACCCGCTCGGCAAACAGCCGGATGTTATTGAGCGCCAGCTCCTGCGGCATGCCGCCGAAGTGAAACGTGCCGGAGAACGTCGTGATGCCGGCTTCTTCATGCCAGCGTTGAATGGTGTCGCTGCAGCGCTCCGGATCGCCGACGATGATGAAACCGCGCGCCATGTCGGAGCCGATATCGCGCTCGGTGAGCCGGCGCTCGGGATCGACGGCGTGATGGATGTCGCTGTAGTTCTTCATGAACGGCGCCGCTTCGCGCATGCCGCGCTCGAAGCTGTCGGAGACATAGATGTGAAACTTGCCGAGCACCTGGCGGCCGACGAAATCATGGCCGTTATGCGCCAGAGCGTCGCGGTACACTTTCACCAACTCGCGCAGCGCGTCGGTTGAAGGGTGGACAAAGGGCACGGTCATCAGGTCGTAACCCATCTCGCCGGCCCAACGAAAGGTCGCCTCGCTGCGCGTGGCGCCGACCCAGATCGGCGGATGCGGCCGCTGCACCGGCTTGGGCAGAACATTGACGTTCTCGTAACGATAAAACTCGCCGCGATAATTGATTGGCTGCTCCGACCACGCCTGGCGGATAATCTCCGCGCTTTCATGAAAGCGCTGGGTCGCTTCGTTTTGCTCCGCGCCGAATTTTCGATACTCCACCGGCTCGCTGCCCTTGCCGATGCCGAAGTCGATGCGGCCGTTGGAAACCACGTCAGCCATGGCGTAGGCCTCGGCGAGATCGATCGGCCGGTGCAACGGCAGCACCGCCACGGCGACGCCGAGCCGAATGCGCGCAGCCAACTGCGCCACGGCGGCAAGAAATGTCGGCGGGTGCGGCAAGGTGCCGCCATAACCGCCGAAATGATGCTCGGTCACCCAGGCTTGATCGAAGCCGAGCTTTTCCACTTCGATGATCTGCTCGAACATGCAGCGATAGAAAGCCGGCAAGGTCGCGTCGACCTCGGGCATGTAGGTAGGCAAAATATGCGTGGCGAATTTCATGGCGCTATTCTTCGGTCAAAAAAGGCTCATTTTCAACATTTCGTCGCCGAGAACCTGCACAGCGCGCTATCGTTGGTTTCGAGTGCGTCGTCGAAAGCCAACTCCTCTTCGCGCTTTAACGTTGCGCCCGACCCGTTGGCCCGGCGCATGTCCTGTCCGCGCTTCATGCCGCCGATGAGGCGCAGCAACGTCGACTTGCCGCAGCCCGACGGGCCGATGATTGGTAAAAACGGTCCATTGCTGACATCGAGCGAAACCGCATTGACCGCGACAACCTCTGCCGACCCCTTGTCCGGGTTGCCGAATGCTTTGCTCACGTTCCGTGCGTAAGATCGCCATGGATTCGTCTCATCGGGGCGCGATGAATCGCGCCCCTACAAATAGGCGCATTCAAGAGAGGCGTCAAGGAAAATGGAGTGGGTAAGCTATCGCCAAGCGTTCCCGGTTTCAGGGGGGAGCCGCCTATTTATGGCCATTTCTCTCTCACTTATCCAGTGTTTCGAATCTGGTGGGATAGGACAAGTACTGTAGTGCTGGGAAATCCGAAAAACCCAACACTGCGATGTTTCTGATTCACTTCTCCAGTCCCGGATTAGCCATGAACACGGAGGCGGCGAGTTTTTGTTTCGTCTGCGGGTGGTGGATGGTGCGCTTCAGCACAAAATCGAAGAGCAGCGGGTTGTAGTCGTAGATTTCGTTGAGTGCTTGGCGCTCGTCCGCAGTGATGAATCCGTCACGTGCTAGCGCGCGCGTCCAGATCAGGGAATTGATCGCCGGCAGCGGGTAGTCGCTGCCGTTGACCAGGCGCGGGTGCAGGTCTTGGCGCTTTAGGATCGTCAACATCGGCTCGGGCATGCGGTTGAATTGCAGCATCGCCGAGATGTCGCCGAACAGCAGGCCGACATATTTCGGGTCATCCATCAGGCGCAGGAATAACGCAAAACAGCTCGCGGTTTTGCCAACGCCGTTGTCGAGATCCTCGCAGGTGCCGAGGCTGGCGGCGTGGGCGATGATGACGCGGACGCCGGCGTCGAGCACACGGCGCAGCCGGAGCGGGTTGCCGAGTCGCTGATCTTCCCGGGATTCGACGGCTTGCTCTTCGCCGCCGTGGGACAAGAGAATCATCCCGTACTTCTTCATTCTTTCGTAGAAGGGAATGATAGCCTTGTCCGCCGGATCCATACCCATGGCGTTGGGCAGCCATTTGACGTATTTAACGCCCGCCTTCGCGCGCCGATCGAGCGCTTGCAGAGCATCGCGCCGGTAGGGATGGATCGACACCACGGGGAGGAAGATATCGGGGTACCGCTCGGCCAACTCGACAACGTAGCGGTTGGGGATGTAAATATTGGTTTTCTTGAGATTCACGCTGCCGTCGGTGTTGTACTGTTTGTCGAAAGCGAGGATCCGGTATTTGCCGTGGCGTTTGATGGCGCGTGCCAGACGCACCAGCCGGTCGATATACTCCGCGTCGGCGTTGTTTTCGTGTTTAATCCCCGAGGCGCTCTCGTAGATCCAAAACTTCAAGCGTTCGAGATTAAAGCCGCTGCGCGTGCGCGGATTCACAAACGCGTCAGGGACGCTCGTGCCGATGGCGATGATATGGGTGTGGTAATCGACCAGCCCCGCCGGATCGATGCCTTCAAAGGCTTGGTCGATTAGCGTCTGCGCCGACGGACTGGCACCTTGCGCGAGCTCTTCGGGAGTCTTTGAAAAAGCGCCGCCGATCCGGTCGATCGGGCAGCCGGTCGCAGTCAACAGAAGCGCGAGAATCAGAACTAAATGCAGCGATCGGCGGAATAAGGCGTGCGGGAACTTCATGATTGTCGATGAGCAAAGCGCACCAGCCAATACGCTGTCAAACGCCGGTCGCAATCTCCACTGCGCCATGCTGACGGGCTGCCTATGGATCGAACCGAGATAGACGCGGCCAGATTTCGTCTGATAAGGCGAACATTTTTGCTCCTAGTTTTGGCGGACCTGGCGCTTGTTTGCATCAGATTGGCGCGAAAATCGATGGTATGCAGATTGCGATTTGGCAACAAAGGCTGCTGCCTTTCGATTTTGCAGCATGCGTCGATCCCCGGTCGGAGGAGTTGGTTCACCATGGAATCGGGCTTTATATTTCGCACCAAGGAACATCGGGGGTGCGGCATCCGGGCGGCATCCTACGCGGCTGGACCGCAGAGTTGGATTCCCGAGGCTTGCGTCTGGCTGCAAACCGACGACGGGTCGATTAAGGTTTGGCTCCGCAGTTTCGCTCACTGTTTTGCCAGCGAGAAGGTTACCTTTCGCAATAAACTAGAAGCCGATAATTGGGCCTTCGACGCCGCTTGCGCGATCATCGACAGGGCGCTGCCTGAGTTCGATGCGATCTTTTCGCCGCGCGTGCCGCTTTGCACCAACCCCATGCGCAAGCTCCTCGGCGTGGTGCGCCGCCCCTTGGGAGTTTTACGCCGTATTGGCGTTCGCGCTGGTGCGGATTAACCAGAGCTCGATGGATTTGCTCGGATGCTGAGCTATTTCCGCGACCTAGCTCAAACAGAGCGGTATTTCGGTCAAGCTCTGACCGACAGGTAAATTCTAAGCATAGGCGAACGCTTTTACGCATAAGCTTGCTAAGAGAGAACGACATCGTCCGCGAAAATGCTTAGAAATGCCAATTCATCAGATGGTACATGGTTTGCTTAGTATGGAAGCCATAGGAACTTGTGCCCGCAAGTAATATTTTGCAGCGGTCATGGTGGTGATTAAATGAACCTAGCTGAACACGCAATTCCTGACTCCATGCGACATCGAGGATGCGGCATTCGCGCGGCATCGTATCCGGTGGGCCCGCAGTCTTGGCTTCCCGAAGCCTGTGTCTGGATGGAGACCGAGAACGGGTTACGCAAATTGTGGGTGCGCAGCTTTGCTCACTGCTTCGACGCCGACAAGCTGATCTTTCCAAACAAATTAGATGCCGATAGTTGGGCGCTAGGCGCGGCGCGGGCGATCATCGATCGCGCGCTGGAGCAATTTTCTGCCGCCGTTGTCCGCGCTACGGCAGAACCGGAGCGATCGCCCGACAGCAGGGGGCGCTTGGCGCGTTCCCCGATGCGGTTGTTAGACAGACTAAAGCACTTCCGCTCCTCGCATTAAATTCCAGTTTTCTTGAGATTAGAATCAGCTCTCCGAATTCACCTGCCGTGGCTCAACGGCCGAGGCTTGACAGGGTGGGGCGCCCTTTGTATTGAACAAGCACGGAGCGGCCGGGTTCAATTCAAGGGGGAGGACATTATGGACTTGCAGGGTTTGAGTCTGTGGATGAAGGAACGAAACTTGAAGGGCCACTGGGAGCACTCGGATTGGTCGCAGACGGTGAAGCCCTATTTGTGGAAGGGAAAAGATATTTTCCAGGCGCTCGATTGGGCCGGCGAGGCGATCACCACCGGGGAAGCAGGGCGGCGCACGATCCAGATGCGCAATCCCGGTCTGTCGGCGGGCATGACCAACACCGTGCATATCTCGGTGCAACTGGTTAAGCCCGGCGAAATCGCCGCGGCGCACCGCCACACGGCGGCGGCGACCCGCTTCATTGTCAAAGGCACGCCCAACGCGTACACCATCGTCGAAGGCGAGCGTTTCCCGATGTTCGAGGGCGATTTCATCACCACGCCGAACTGGACCTGGCACGATCATTTCAACAATTCGACCGAGCCGGTCATGTGGCTCGATGGCCTGGACGTCCGTCTTGTGACTCACTTCGGCGCGATGATCCAGGAGAATTTTACGGCACAGCAGCAACCGGTCGAGAAGCCGGAAAGCTTTTCGTCGAAGATTTTCTCCCACGCGCGGCCGACCTGGATCAAGAATTCCTTCCAGGCGCCGCCCTATCGTTATCCTTGGGAAGAAACTAACACGGCCCTGCAGTCACTCAAGGAAAGCGCCGGTGACCCGTACGACGGGGTTATCTTGGAATATGCCAACCCGGTCGACGGCGGTCACACGCTGCCGACCTGTTCCTGCTCGATCCAACTGTTTCGGCCGAAGGAAAAGACCAAGAGTCATCGACACACGAGCACGACGGTCTACTATGCCTTTCGCGGCAGCGGCATGACCAAAGTCTCGGCCAATGAATTCAGATGGGAGAAGAGCGATCATTTTCGTCGTGCCCTCCTGGCAGTGGCACTCGCATGAAAACACGACCGACGATGACGCTATTCTATTTTCGATTAACGACCGGCCGTCCACCGAAGCGCTGGGGTTGTACCGGGAGCAAGCGGAGTAAAATAACTCGTGCTCGTGACGAATCGAGCTGTTTTGGAAATCCGGCGCCAGTCTTCGTCAGCCTAATGGTCTCGGCTCAGGCTAACACCACGATGAATTGAATCGTTGAATTACTTTGCCGTTTTCATTCCGCGGGAGATTTTTTTTAAATTCAATCTGACGCGGGCATTTATAGCTATCGAGCCGTTGCGAGCAATACTCGATAAGTTCATGTCGTTCAACCCTCCCCGCAGGGATCACCGCAGCCCCGACTGCCTCATCAATCTGTCCGGTTCGAATAGGGAAGACCGAAGCTTCTTTTACCTTCGGGTGGGTGCGCAGGATATTTTCTACCTCGGCCGCCTCAACCCGGTTGCCGCCGACCTTGATGAATGAACTCTTTCGCCCGACGATAAATAGGTTTCCGTCCTTGTCGAGACGCCCCAGATCGCCCGTATAAATATAGCGTCCACGCCGGTGCGGGTGCTTGTGAAAAAACTTTTGCCATTTGGCCGCGAATTTCGAAACATTGAAAACGACTTCGCCGATCTGCCCGGGGGGCGTTGGCCTTTTGCGCTCGCTTAGGACCGCGACAGGGAAAGGACCGGAGACTTGACCGACGGCACCCGGGACTCCCGCGAAATTATAGGTAAACGCCGGAATGATCTGGGTCGCTCCATAGCGCTGACGAATCCAGATACCAAAGCGCTGGTGAAACCGGTCGTAGATGTATTTGGAAAGCGGTCCGCCCCCGGAGATACAAAGTCTAATCGATGAAAAATCAACGGGGTGGGAAGCGGGAACGGCCGCCAGCAGCTCAAAGACCAAAGCGACGGCATAAAGAATTGTCACGCGTTCCTTCGCGATAGCGTCGATCGTCTTAAAGCGTTCAAAGCGCTCATGCACGACGACCTTACAACCTTTGACGAGCGGCACGATGACATGATTATTGATGCTCGAGCCGTTGTTGAATGGACGAATTGACAATAAGACGTCGTCGGAGGAGACTCCCAGCACGCTCGCTTTCAATTTCCCCCGTTCCAACAAAAGCTCCGCGGATTGGAAACATACCGCCGGCGTCCCGGTAGTGCCGGAGCTGAATACCGCGACGACCTGCTCTCGGCGCATAGCGCGCTTCTTAATAAACGGTTTTGTAAATTCCGGCACGCGCAGCCCGCTGTTTCGCTCACAAAGAATCGTGCCGCGGAGGGTGGGGCAGCTTTTCGAACAGCTGTCAACGAACTCACGGCTACCCACCGCGAGAACCGGATGGGTCTCGAGAAACTGAGCCGGGAACTTTGCCGAGGGTAAAACAGGAATTACGGTTGCGCCGAGCGCGGCGGCGGCGTAAAAAAACGCATAAAATTCGGGCGAGGGAGGGATTCCGACGAGCAGCCGCTCTTCAATCCCAATACCAAGCTGCTGCAAGTAGGCGGCAATTGCGTCGACTTCGCGCCGAAGCTGCGCGAACGTCAGAGAGCGTCGCTCTCCGACTACAGCGGTTTTGTCCGGGGTCTTCTTGGCTTGGTGAAGTAAAGCAGCGTAGAGCACGATCGTTCAAGGTGGCGATGGTTTTCAAGGATTAATACTGCATGTCGCGGCGCGTCAGTTCTGGAATTTATGCCCAAGCTGTGAAATATTCAATGGCCGTTACAACCTGTGCCATTTGATTGAAACCGCCCTTGTTGGCCGTCGCGCAAGCGCTGCAATCCGGATTAGCATGGCTCGAATCAGTGAGGAGATGAGTGCATTTTTCGCTGATGTATCTCTGCCATAGAGCGCCGGTTCTACGCCATTTGGGAACGGTGCTTCCGTACCGCTGGTTTTTTCACTGGACTCGCTTTAGCGCTCTCGCGGCCTTTTATTTTTATCCGCACCGGAAGCGGAGCGTAGAACCTTTGCTAAAAGCCGTCGGTACGAGCTGTCGGCGAGATGTCAGAGATTTTGCCAAGCGCTATCTGGTTTACCGGCGCTGGTTCAACGATTTGATCTACGCTTGGCCAAACTGGGCGGCGCGTTGCGAGGAATGGACTTTCGTCGACGGAGAAAATCATCTGGCAGCGGCTCTGGCGGGCGGTCAAGGCGCGATTCTTCTGACCGGCCATCAGTTTGGATACGAACGGTATGCAGCAGCCACGCTTGCGCAGAAAGGCTACAAGGTGAGCCGAACCGGCACGGGGGCCGATCCTGAAAAACGCGTGTCGCGGTGGGGCAGAGGATCATTTAAAAGCTGGCGTTACCTCAACTATCATGGGGATTACTGGCACCACATCCATGTCATGCGTGAACTTCGCCGCCGGCTGAAGCAAAATGGCATTGTTTTAATGTCGATCAGGGGCTTTCCGGCAGGTTCGCCGGATCTGGAAATCGATTTTTTCTGCGGGCGGTTCTTTCTGGATCCCTCAATCATCCGATTGATTGAGTCGGCAAAGGTTCCGGTGGTTCCGTATTTCGCGATATGCGACGACCATGGAAATCTGCAAATAAAGTTGTCGCCCCCTTTGGCGCCTGAACGCACAGCAATCATGAAGGGATTTGGACAAGTCTATGCCGGTTATCTGCGGGACTATCCTGAGTTTGCGCGTATTTGGAAAAGAGTCATCGGTCAAGAAAGCGAGTGGTAGCGTGACCCGAGCTCAAATAAAAAACAAATTGGAGAAACTCGTAGAAAAGTCCGAAGGACGTTCCAAAACGGAGTCCAAAGAGGAGGTGTTTCTCTTATTCGGCCAGGAGGGAACCTTTGATTCCGTGAGCGCGTTACAAATGGTTTTCGACGTTGAAGAAAATTTTAATATTGTCATCGAAGACAAGGAAATCCACCCGGACAACTTCCACAGCTTGGACGCATTGACCGATTTCATCCGGCGCAAAGTTTCCCAGGTTTGAGGGGGGACCGCTCCGAAGGCTCGTCACATGAGGCGCCGAGATCAACTACGATCGCTGCATCGGCAATCCGCGGCCTAAGGTATTTTATAACCTAATTCCCTGGCGACTTCTTTCGCCAATCGGTCGTCGGCAATATCGCTAAACGCCGGCTTCTTATCGACGAAGCGACCGCGAGCATGGATCGATTTTACCAAGTTTTCGATGCCCGTCGGGGCCGGAACGCCGCTTTTGCTGAGGGTCTTCATGAATACGTCATAGGTCTTTGTAGCGATTTCTCGATCCATTTTTAGGATTCGCATCATCAGCTCGACACTTTTCTCTTTTGATTTGCGGATCATGTCTTTAGCCGTTTGCAGCGCCCGGATAACGCGCTTCACCTTGTCCGGTTTGTTGTTGATATCTTTAGTCAGTGCGGTCAGACCGCCTCCGGGCATTTCCACCAACGAACCGATGTCCAGAATGTTGGCGAATCCCTTTTTTTCGGCGAAAAACATGACAGGCGGATTCAAAGACGCGGCGTCGACGAATCCAGTCTCGAGGGAGCGCAGCATCTCGGTCGGAGGAAGGGCGAGAATGTTGAAATCCCTGGGAGTCAGGCCGAGCTTCTCCAGCGCGATAACGAGCGATACGTGGTTGGTTGCGCCCAGGCTGCCAGTGACGCCGATGTTTTTGCCCCTGAGCTCCTGCACCCTTTTAAATTTCGGATTCACCATCAGCGAATAAGAAACTCTCTCGGAAGAGAACCAAACTGCGCGCAAGGGCAGCCCGCCTAAAGTCGCGCTGACCGATCCCGGTCCGACGCCGGCGACAAAGTCGATTTCTCCGGAAATCAGGGCCGGCGCGGATATCGCCGGCGAAATGAGAATGATTTCCGGATCGAATCCCTGCTCTTCAAAGAGCTTCCACTCCTTGGCGGCGATCAGCGGCAGCGCGGTCACGCTCAGGGAAGCATTTGCGATTCTAATTTTTTCCCTTGCCGGCTGAGCGGAGACGGGTCCGATGGCTGCGATCAGCGCCAGGACGGCGGCCGAGATGATGATGGCGCTCGAACGAGATTTCAAAAGGATCCTTCTAATCATTATTTCTCCTGATCAAAAGAGTCTATCTTTCCAGCGCAGACGTGGATGAGCTCTCTCCCGCCAAAATTCCAGTAACGGCGGCTTGCATCAAGCCGCCGGTGTAGCCGCCGCGGTAACCTCCCATCAAGCCGCCGATGGCGTCGCCGGCGGCGTAGAGACCCGCGATCGGTCGCTCCTCTTGATTCAAAGCTTCCGCTCGGCCGTTAATTAAGATCCCGCCCATGGTAAAGGTGATTCCTGGTATCACTTTTAAGCCGTAAATCGGTGCGCGCAAGACCTTCGGCGTGCCGGTCCGAGGTGCCGTCAGCGAATTGCCCGCGCCGGACTGCACGGCGTGATTGTACTGTCCGACGGTTTTCGTCAACGCTGCGGCATCGACGCCGATTGCCGCAGCCAGATCTTCGATTGTCGGCGCGGTAAAAATTTCGCCGTCGTTGTCCATCAACCAGGGGTTGGGTGCCGGCGTTTTGACCGAATTGGCAAAGGCATCGTCTCTGGCGGCGTCCCAAGATTCTTGATCGAAGATCAGCGTGGCGCCGGTCACGTCTTCGGCGCGCGCCAACTCGTTGGCGACGGCGACATCGCCGCGCCCTTCGTCGACAAATCGCTCGCCGTTGCGGTCGATCAGGAGCCCTTCGTCGATGAAGGAATCGAGTCTCGGGTACGGCCAGAAACGGTCGTCGACGAGCGCTTTGCGCGAGATCAGGTGGCCGTAGAAATATTGTAAATTAACCGCTTTGGCGCCGATCTGGAGCGCCATCCGCAAGCCGTCGCCGGTGCACTGCTTCGAACCGCGCAGCTTGCACTGGTCGGCGTGCCGTCCGATGTACTGTCGCACCATATTCTTGTTGGCGCTGAAGCCGCCGGTGGAGAGGATCGTAGCGCGGCTGCGCAATTCGACCGCATCGCCGGACTGGGTTCCGCCGACACCGCAGACACGCCCATTTTCAAGCAATAACTCCTGCGCTTCAACGTGGTTTAAATAATTTCCACCGAGTTGGACGAAGCGTTCCTTAAGTTTGGTCAGGGCGCGGGTGCCGACATCTTTCTTGTAAACTGGCGCAAGAGAGACTTCCCCGGACTGGTCGAGCCAGATTCGGCCGGGCGCGCTCTCCGTGATTTTGACGCCGGCGCCGATCAACCAATCGACTGCCCGGCCGCAAGTTGTCGACCAGGCCTTGACCAAATCCGGAGAGGCCACGCCTTCGGCCATGACAAAGTTATACAGCTCTCCCGGAGTCGTTCTCGGGCTTTTTCCTCCAGCACGCAAACTGCCTGAAGCCATCAGGACATTGCCGTCACCCAATGTGCCGGCGCTTTTATCGATCAAGACGACTTTTGCGCCTTGCTCGGCAGCGCGCACGGCGGCCGTGAAGCCGGCCAGGCCGGCGCCGACCACGAGAATGTCGGAATCTATTGTATCCATTGTATTTCTGCCTTTGCGATCTTGCCGTCTTGGCGCGATAAAATATTCGGAATTCCTTTCGCAAAGGCGCAAAGCACGCCAAGCCGTGATTATTTGCAAGCCTATCGGTTACGGCAGCTTGTACCCCAACTCTTTGGCTACCGCGGTTGCGAGCCGGTCATCGGCGATATCGGTAAAAACGACTTTGCGGTCGACGTGACGGCCTTGCGATTGCACTGCCTTAACCAGAGTCTCCATGCCGACGCGGCTCGGAATGCCGGTCGGACTGAGCACCGCGACAAACTCATCGTAGGTTTCCCTGGCGGCCTCCTTGTCCATTTTGAGCAGCTTGACGATCAGCTCGACGGTTTTAGGCTTAGATTTTTTGATTTCATCCTTGGCCATTTGGAGTGAGCGAATCACGCGTTTGGTTTCTGCGGGCCGCTCCTGAAGGGTCTTCACTAGCGTCGTAAGACCGCCGCCCGGCATGTCCACCGACGCGCCGACGTCGTAGACCTTATTGAAGCCCTTTTTCTGCGCCCCGAAGGTCACCGGCGGCGACAGCAGCGCGGCGTCGACGTAGCCCGTCTCTAGGGAATGAAACTGCTGGATCTGCTGCCCCGGAATCGACACCAGAACGAAATCTTTGGGATTGGCGCCGGCCTTTTCCATCGCCAGGTTGAAGGCGACATGAACAGTGCCGCCCAATCCGGTGATGGCGATTTTTTTTCCTTTCAGACTTTCCAGTGTCTTGTACTGCGGCTTGGCCATCAGCCAGTAGGAAATTTTGTCCGCGGAGAACCAGATCGCCCGGGTGGGAAAACCCCTGAGTGTGGCATTCACCGAAGCGGGACCAACACCAGCCTGATAATCGATGTCGCCTTGACTGAGGGCCGCCGGCACGATGGACGACTGCATCAGAATGATTTCCATGTCCAGCTTGTTGGCGCTGAATACGCCCCACTCCCTGGCGGCGAGCAGCGGCAAGGCGGTGATGGAAAAACTGGCGTTGGAGATTCTCAATTTGGTGCGCCGCTCTTGGGCCGACGAGTTTGGCGTCATCAAAAACGACATCACGAATGCGGCGATGGCCGATCGCACGAAGGAGGCTCTCGTCAAGTATTTCATTCCATGGTACTCCCTTTGAATCTGTCTGCCTTAAACGGCGGGTACTTCTACTTACGCAATTTGCCGTTGCTTGACAACCTTTTCGTTCCTTGAAACTATCGCAAAAGTTTTTGTCGGCGGGACAACATTGAAATGAAACCCAGCGCAACAGCGAGCGCGCCGAATCGCGCCGAGCTCGACCCGATCACGCTCGAAGTGATCCGCCACGGCATCATTTCGATCTGCGATCAGATCGACGCCAACATGACGCGCACCGCGTTCAGCCCGTATATTTATGAATACAAAGACTACGCGGTGGGTTTCGTCGGCGCAATCGGCGAACTGCTGGCTCAATCCACCGGCGGTATGCCGGTGTTCGTCGCCGACTCGGTGGGTATGGCGGTGAAGGACGGCCTGGCGGTTTATGGCCGGGAGAATCTGCACGAAGGCGACGTAATCGTCTGCAACCACGCCGCGGTGCAGGGGCAACACCTCAACAACACGGTCATGTACACGCCTGTGTTTGCCGGACCCAACGGCGATGAGTTGATCGGTTTCTTTTCCATTAACTGCCACTGGATCGACATTGGCGGCGGCGCCATCGGCTCGGTTTCCTATTCCTCAACCGATATTTTCATGGAAGGGCTGCAACTGCGCTCGATCAAACTCTGGTCCAAGGGCGAGCCGATCGAAGAAGTTTATCGGATCATCGAGAACAACACCCGCTTTCCCCTCGAGCTGCTCGGCGACATCGAAGCCCAGCTCGGCGGCTGTTTGCTCGGCCGCGACTTGACGCAGGCCATGGCCGACAAGTACGGCACGGCGGTTTTTCTCGGCGCCCTCGACAGGATTCTCGACCAATGCGAGGCGGCGACGCGGGAAAAAATCCGGGCAATCCCCGACGGCGCCTATCAGCACGAAGCGTTTCTCGACAACGACGGGGTGCGCGACGAAAAGATTCCGATCAAGGTCAAAGTCATCGTCGACGACGACGAGATGACGGTCGATTTCTCCGAGATGTCGGATCAGGTCAAAGGCTGTGTCAATTCGGGTTTCTACGGCGGCGGTCGGACCTGCGTGCGCGTCGCCTTCAAGTATCTGATCGCCACCGATGAGCCGGCCAACGAAGGAACCTTCCGGCCGGTCAAAATGATCCTGCCTGAAGGCAAGTTGATCAGCGCCGAAGCGACGGCCGCGATGGGGCTTTACAGCATTCCTTTCCCGACCGTCATCGACTGCATCATCAAAGCGTTGGAGCCGGCCTTGCCCGAGCGCGTCACCGGCGCGCACTTCGGGACGTTTTCTTCGTTGAGCTTCGCCGGCAAACGCATGGACACTGGCGCCGTGTTCAAAGCCAATGACAGCGGCCACGGCGGCTGGGGCGCGTGCGCGACCCACGACGGCGCCGGGCCGTTTCGCACCATGGCGCACGGCGACACGCGCTTGATTCCCATCGAGTTGCAAGAGTCGATGTATCCGTTGCGCGTCGAAGAGTTCGGTTTGCGGCAGGATTCCGGTGGGCCGGGAAAATGGCGCGGCGGTCTGGGATTCGACAAACAATACGTGTTGCTCGCGCCGTGCGAGCTTTGGGCAAACTTCGACCGCATCGGCTGTCCGCCCTGGGGCGTGCGGGGAGGGAACTCAGGAAAATCCGGGCAAGTGCTCCTCTACAAGGACGGCAATGCAACGCCCGAGCTGATCTACAAGACGGAAAACCGCCAACTCGACGCCGGCGATCGCGTCCGCATGTCCACGGGGGGTGGCGGCGGCTACGGCCAGCCGCGCGAGCGCCCGGTAGAATTGGTCCAGCGCGATGTCATCCGCGGCTTCGTCTCGCGTGAAAGCGCGCGAGACGACTACGGCGTCGTGCTGGGCAGCGACGGCAAACCGCGCCGCCAATAACGCTCAAGGTTCAACGGCTTCAAAGTTCCACGTCAGAGAAAATGGCGGAGATTGTAAGCACCTTTGAACCGTTGAACTTTTGAACAGGAGTCATCTTCGATGAGCTACGCCATCGCCGTCGATATCGGCGGCACTTTCACTGATTTGGTCGCTTTCGATCACGAATCGCAGAAGGTGATCTATGCGAAAAGTCCGACGACCTACGACAATCTTGTCGGCGGCATTCTCGACTGCTTCAAGAAGGCCAAAATCAAGCCGGCCGAAGCATCGCTGGTCAATCACGGCACGACGTTGGTGATCAATTCCCTGATTCAACGCAAAGGCGCGAAGACCGCGCTGGTGACGAGCAAAGGCTTCCGCGACATTCTGGAAATCGCCCGCGGCAATCGGCCCGACCCCTTCGATCTTCACTACCAGCGCGATGAACCCTTGATTCCGCGCGAGCTGCGCCTCGAAGTGCCGGAACGGATGGACAGCAAAGGCGAGGTGGTCACGCCGCTCGATACGCTCGCCCTGAACAAACTTGCCGACGAGATCAAACAACTTGACGTCGATTCGGTCGCGATCTTTTTCATGAATTCCTATATCAATTCGGCCCACGAAGAGGTCGCCGCCGAAAAGCTCAAGGAGCTTTTACCCGAGACTTACGTCACCTTCAGTACGGATTTGACCCGCGAGTGGTACGAGTACGAGCGTTGCTCGACCGTTGCCGCCAACGCTTACGTCGGGCCTCAGGTGAGCACGTACATTCGCCGGCTGGACAACGATCTCAAGAGCCAAGGCTTCGGCGGCACGCTTTTCATGATGGGTTCCAACGGCGGCTTGCTGTCCGCCGATCGCACTTGCCGCCAGCCCATCGGTCTGGTTGAGTCCGGCCCCATCGGCGGTTGCATCGGCGCCAGCGCCTACGCAGAAAAGCTGGGATTCAAAAACGTCATTGCCTTCGACATGGGCGGGACGACCGCAAAGTCCGCGCTGGTCGAGAACGGCCGCTTCTCGGTCAATTCGGTCTATTACGCCAACGGTTATGTCAAAGGCTTTCCGATCAAGTCGGCGGTCATCGATATCGTCGAAGTCGGCTCCGGCGGCGGTTCCATCGCGTGGATCGATTCGCAAAACCGTTTACACGTCGGCCCGCAAAGCGCCGGCTCGACGCCGGGCCCGGTTTGCTACGGCCGCGGCGGCACGGAGCCGACGATTACCGATGCGAATCTGCTACTCGGCCGGCTCAACCCGGGGAATTTCTTGGGCGGCGAAATGAAGCTTGAAGTAGGGGCGGCACAACAGGCGGTCGCACAAAGAATCGCCACGCCGCTCGGCTATTTGGACGAAAGCGGCATGATTCAGATTGCCGATGGGATCATCTCGATCGCTATCGTGCTCATGGCCGGCGCCATCCGAAAAATTTCCGTCGAGCACGGTCTCGATCCGCGCGATTTTATTCTTTTCAGCTACGGCGGCGGCGGTCCGCTGCATTCCTGCGCACTGGCCCATGAGCTGTCGATTCCGACCGTCGTCATTCCACCGGAGCCGGGCAACTTTTCGGCCATCGGCATGCTCCTGGCCGACGCGCGCATCGATTCCTCGAAGACCTTCGTCGGCATCCTGAGCGACAAATCCGTGCCGGCGATGGCTGAGGCCTTTACTGCAATGGAAAAAGAAGCCGCGACTGCGCTGGCGGCGGAATTCGGCACCGGCGATGTATTTTTCGAGCATCACGCCGAAATGAGGTATCGCGGACAAAGGCACAACATCAAAGTGCCGGTGTCGGGGTTAAGTGATGTGGAGCCAATTCGCGCGGCCTTTGAACGAGACTACAAGCGGCGTTACGGCCACGCCGATGCCAAGGCGCCGGCTGAATTTCAAGCGCTGCATCTGTCCGCTTTCGCGCGGCTCAAACAGCCGGAAGTTGCGCGTTTGCCGCGCGCCGCAATAAAAAATCAACCCGTGCAGACGCGCCGAATCTATTTCGGCAACGCCGGCGGTTGGGTGGACGCGCCGATCTATCATCGCGATGTGCTGGAGCCGGGTTTTAGCGCCGCAGGTCCGGCAGTGATCGAAGAATATGGTTCGACGACCGTCGTTTGGCCCGGGGACCGCTTCGAGATCGGCGTATTGCATGAGATTCGAATTCAGTGTTCCAGCACCTGAGAACGACAGCGTAACCAAGCAGGGGGGCAAGTTGTCTTGCTTTTCCCGCTTCGTTTCTTCCCCCTTGATGGGGGAAGATTAAGATGGGGGTCCAGCTTCGAAGTAACCCCATTCACCCCCTCTCTAGCTCTCCCCCGTCGAGGGGGAGAGGGCCGGGGTTGGGAAATCAAGTCAAGAGAATCACAGTTAAACTAGACATGAATGAACAAGCCCACCTGGACACCGCCCATGACTTTGTCGATCCGATCACCCTCGAAGTGATCCGCCACGGCATCGTTTCGATCACCGATCAGATCGACGCGAACATTTCGCGCACGGCTTTCAGTCCGTATATTTACGAATACAAAGACTTCGCGGTCTGGCTTGGTCGGCGCCGACGGCGAGCTGATCGCCCAGTGCACGGGCGGTATGCCGGTGTTCGTCGCCGATTCTGTCGGCATGGCGGTGCGCGATGGATTGGCGGTCTACGGTCGCGAGCGCTTGCACCGCGGCGACGTGATCGTGTGCAATCACGCCGCGATCCAAGGCCAGCATTTGAACAACACGGTGATGTACACGCCGATTTATGCTGGGCCGAATCAGGGCACGCTAATCGGTTTTTTCGCCATCAACGTTCATTGGATCGACATCGGCGGGATCACGCCGCGCTCCAGCGATATCTTCATGGAGGGCTTGCAGCTGCGCTCGATCAAGCTCTGGTCGAAAGGCGAGCCGATCCAGGAAGTCTACCGCATTATCGAAAACAACACGCGCTTTCCGATCGAATTGCTCGGTGATATCGCCGCGCAACATGCGGGTTGCTTCCTCGGCCGGGACCTCACCCAAGCGCTGGCTGACAAGTACGGCGTCGAGATTTTTTTCCGCGCTGTGAAAACCATGCTCGATCAGAGCGAGGCTGCGGCACGGGCCAAGATCCGCGCGATTCCCGATGGCGCATTACGGTTACGAAACATTCTTCGATAACGACGGCGAGACGGACGACCCGCTGCCGATCCGCGTGAAAGTGATCATCGCCGGCGATGAGATGACCATCGATTATTCCGCAATTGCGGCGCAAGTGCGCGGTTGCATCAACTCCGGCTACTATGGCGGCGGCCGCACCACAGCACGGGTGGCGTTTAAATATTTGGTTGCCAACGACGAGCCGGCCAACGAAGGGACGTTTCGGCCGCTAAATTTAATTCTGCCCGAGGGCAAAATTTTGAGCGCCCATCCGACCGCGCCCATGGGCAACTATTCGCAGCCATTCCCGACGGTGATCGACGCCATAATCAAAGCTTTGGAAAATGCCTTGCCCGAGCGCGTGACAGGCGCACACTTCGGGACGTTTTCCGGCGTGCGCTTTCGCGGCAAACGCGATAACGGCACGCCATTCGATTGCCACGACAGCGGTCACGGCGGCTGGGGAGCCTGCGCGACCCACGACGGCGCCGGGCCGTTTCGCACCATGGCGCACGGCGACACGCGCATCATTCCCGTCGAGCTGCAGGAATCGATGTATCCCTATCGGCTCGTCGAGTTCAGCCTGCGTGAAGATTCCGCAGGCGCGGGGAAGTATCGCGGTGGTTTGGGATTTCGCAAGCGTTACCAGATTCTCGGAGTGTGCGATCTTCAGGCGATGTTCGACCGGGTGAAGTATCCGCCCTGGGGCGTGCAAGGCGGCAGGGAAGGCAAATCGGGTCGGATTACTGTCGTCAAAAAATCCGGCGCGACGGAAATTATCTACAAAAGCAAAGCGTACCCGCTCGAGCCCGGCGATTCGATCACGGTCGAAACCGGCGGCGGGGGGGGGCTATGGCCCGCCGTCGGAACGACAGCGAAAATTGATCGAGCGCGATTTGCGGCGCGGATACGTTTCCGCCGAGGCTGCGGCGCGGGATTACGGTTTCAAGGAGCGATTTAGCGCGGGTTTCTCGGTGCCGGTGCGGCGAGGCAGGCTTGAGCACGAGACGCCCCTTTTTGTTGCTCAAGGGCGCAGTTGGAATGCGGTTTTACGCCAAACTTGTCGAGCTGATGGTCTGTTATTCTTGGCTAGATTTGCCCCAACGCTCGCTTGGGAAATCGGTTTGACCGGATTGCCGGGCAACGAGCCGTGCTCAAGCGGCGCCGGTCAAGAGGCTTGCGCCGTCGGCAACGGCATCCCGAGTTCCATAATCCGCTCCGCGTCGTTGGCATCGATCGCGGGAGAGAATAGAAACCCCTGAGCGAATTCGCAGCCAAGCTCTTTGAGCAGCCTTAACTGATCGGGGAGTTCGACGCCTTCGGCGACCACTTGCATGCCGAGAATTTGCGCCAGGGCCACGATCGTACGGACAATTTCATAGGGACGTTTTTTGCCGCTGTCGTTCAACAAACTGGCGCGCAAACGCCGCACGAAGGAGCGATCGATCTTTAGAACGTCGATGGGAAATCGATGAAGGTAATTGAGCGAAGAAAAACCCTTGCCGAAATCATCGAGGCAAAGCTTGACGCGGCGTTTCTTTAGTTGCGCCAGGATGTGAGCTGCCGAACGGGTATTCTCGACGATCGCGCTTTCGGTTATTTCGAGCCGGAGATACCGAGGGTCCAAGCCGGTTTCGTTGAGCACTTCGTCGATTTCTTCGATCAGATGGCCGTGCGAGAATATTTTGCTGGAGACATTGACGCTGATAAAAACATCGTCATTGGCTTCATAGCGATCGCGCCAATCGCGCATCTGCCGGCAGGCCTCGCGAAAAACCCAACTGCTGAGCGGACCGACCAGCCCGGTTTCTTCCGCCAGCGGGATGAACTGTGCCGGGGAAATCGCGCCTCGCCCATTGTGCTGCCAGCGCGCCAGGGCTTCGAAGCCGGCAAGTTTGCCGGTGTTTAGCGAGATGATGGGCTGGTAGTGCAGGTGAAGTTGTTTGCGCTCGATAGCCCGTTTCATATCGATTTCCAATCTCATTCGATCCAACGCGCGGGCGTGCATCCCGGCATCGAAGATTTGATAGCCGGAGCGCCGCGTCTTGGCCTGATACATCGCCATATCCGCGTCCCGCAGCAAATTTTCCGGCTGTTCTTCGCCGAACATGCTCAGGGCGATGCCGATGCTCGCGCCCACCGAGACTTCGTTGTCGTCCAAGATCAAGGGATCGGCAATTCGTTCGATGACCCGTTCCGCGACACGAACGGCGTCCTCCGGGCCGCGGATCTGCTCGACCAGGATCGCGAATTCGTCGTCGCCTAGACGCGCTACGGTATCCTCGTCCCGCGTGCACTCGACAATTCTTTGGGCCATCTCGATCAGCAACTTGTCCCCGGTCATATGGCCAAGGCTATCGTTGATGACCTTGAACCGGTCTAAATCCAAGAACAGCAGGGCGAAGGGATGGTGTCCATGGCGCTTTGCCATCGCATTGAGGCGCAGCAGATTGTCGAGGAAGAGCGTGCGATTAGGCAGGCCGGTCAAGGCGTCGTGAAACGCCGTCCGTTTCAATTCCGATTCGACTCGTTTGCGTTCGGTGGCGTCGACGACGGAGATCAAGATGCCCTTTCCGTGCGGCGTGTGAATCGGATTCAAGCTGACCTCGATGGGAAATTCGACGCCGTCGCGGCGCAGGCCGAAAATTTCCGTCGACGATCCACCCATGCTCAAGTCGGGATTGGCAAAGAACATCGCGCGAAGCCCGGCATGCTGAGCATGAAAGCGCTCGGGCAGCAGCATGTCGATCGAACGGCCGATGAGCTCGCCCCGATGGTAGTGAAAAAGTTGCTCGATCTTGGCGTTTACCCGGCTGATGTTGCCGATGGGATCGACGATCAGGATTCCGTTGGGCGCGGATTCCGCCGCAACTTGAAACTGCTCCTGAGCCCAGGCGCGCTCGCTGATTTCGGATTGGAGTGCGTCGCTCAAGCGGGCGATTTCGGTGGTGCCATCGCGCACCCGAAGCTCCAATTCCCGGTGGGTTCGTTTGAGGGCTTCGCGGGTCTTTGGGGCCAAGGACAGATCCTCAAGGAAGCAAGTGTAGACCAGTTGGCCTTCAGCGCGCGGTTCGCTGCAAGTGATTTGCACGGGCAAGATTTGGCCGTCGGAGCAGCGCGCCATGGCGGTTCGCGCTTGTGGTGACATGACCCGCAACGGCCGTCCGTCCGGCGCGGTGATAAAGTCGTCGAGCAACTTGCCGACGATGCTCTCCCCTTTGAAGCCGAGCAACTCTTCAACGGCCGGATTGATCGATTCGATCCGGGTCGCCTGGTCCACGGTTAAAATACCGATCGGCGCGCCAGCCAATAGTGAACGATAACGATTTTGGCTTTCCACGAGCAGGGCCTCCCGCTGATCGGCGGCGTCATCGCTCTTTTTCGAAGCAAGACGGCGCTGCCCGGCGGGCCTGCCGACACCTGGTTTGATTGTGCGTTTAAATTTCTTCATCTGAGTTTTAGCTCCGGCATGTTTGGACCCGTTGACCCGGTACGCGCAGCAACAAGTCCACTTTATCCATTGTTAAAGCGATGATGGCTGCAGAGCTCGTAACGGCCAAATTTGTTGAAGAATGGAACCCATGTGTGAAGCGGGCGTACCTATCTCATCGGAAATTTTGCAAATCCAGGTCCCGTGCACGGAATTTTTGTCACATTTGCTCAAAAATTTTTGTGCCGGTCAGAAAGTCGTCAATATTCGAAGCAACAGAAGTGCCAGCCATGCATGAAATCAAAAACTTTCTGCTCAATTGCGGCGCCGCTTCCGGAATGGGAAAATTCGTCAGAGAATGTTGCCGGAATGGCGAAATTGCATGTCGACGTACTTAAATATCTAAGAAATCACGGCTCTCGCCGGATCAAGGTCGCCGTCGGCTAGGCAAGGTTAAAGGCAGGACAATATTTTCTAGCGTTAGTTTCGGCGGGATGTAGCAGGGGTCCCCGGTTAAAAACACGGCTGTGGGTTAAACCCACAAACCGTGTTTCGCCGAGCGATTTAGGTATCCTCTTAGAAGTCTATAGGCAGCAGATTAATTCTTTCGTTCCGTTCTTTGAATCACTTCCCAGAGCTTGGGCGCGGTGTAGGGCATATCGATATGATCGATGCCTAGAGGCGCCAGCGCGTCGATGAGTGCGTTGGCCACCGACGGAGGAGCTCCGTTGGTGCCGCATTCGCCCACGCCCTTCACGCCGAGCGGATTAAACGGATTGGGCGTGATGGTCTCGCCAAGAATCATCGGCGGCATGTCGGCGGCGCGCATCACCGCGTAGTTCATAAACGTGCCGGTTTGCACCTGGCCGTCGTCGCTGTAAATCATCTGTTCGCGCTGCGCTTCGCCGAGCCCTTGGGCCACGCCGCCGTGGATCTGCCCTTCGACGATCATCGGATTGATCACCACGCCGCAGTCGTCTACGAGCACTAACTTTTCGATGGTGAGTTTGCCGGTGTCGCGGTCGATACTGACCATCGCGATATGAGTGCCGAAGCCCCAGGCTTCGCGCTTAGGGTCGAAAAAAGCGGTTTCCTGAAGACCGATCTCCATGCCCTTGGGGACGCGACCGCCGTACGCGGCGGTGGCGATTTGTCGCCAGCTGATGGTCTTGTCAGGCACGCCTTTGACGGCGAACCCGCCATCGGATTGAATTATATCTTCCGGCGCCGCCTCGACCAGGTGCGCTGCGATCCGCTTGCCTTTCGAGATCACTTTTTCGGCCGCAATGGCGAGCGCGCCGCCGCCGACCACAGCACTACGGCTGCCGAAGGTGCCGGTGCCCTGTTGGCTCACGTGAGTGTCGCCGTGCAAAACCGTCACGTGGTCCATCGATGTCTTCATCAACTCGGCGGCGATTTGCGCCCAGGAGGTTTCATGTCCTTGGCCGTGTGAGCTCGAACCGGTGAGCACGGTAATCTCGCCGGTGCGCTCGACGCGCACGGTGCCGCTTTCGAAGCCGGCGCCGCCGCTCGGCTCGACGAAAGTCGAAAAACCAACGCCGACCAGATCGCCGCTCTTGCGCCGTGCGTCGCGCTGGCTTAGAAGGTCTTCGTAATTGGCCAACTTGAGCGCTTCGCGCAGCGGCTTTTCAAAATCGCCGGAGTCGTACTCGACGCCGGTGCCGGTGATATACGGAAACTGCCCCGGCTGGATAAAATTCTTGCGGCGGATCTCCAGGCGGTCCATGCCCAGCACCGCGGCGGCTTTGTCGAGCAGCCGCTCGATATTCAATACCGATTCGGGCCGGCCGGCGCCGCGATAGGGGCCGGTCGGGCAGGTATTGGTAAATACCGCGACGATCTCGACGCGGCAGTCTTGGATCTGGTAGCTGCCACAGGCCATGCCGAGCATGCGCTGCGGCGGTCCGGCCGTGCTCGAGTGCAGATAAGCGCCGAGGTTGGCGATCACCTTTACTTTCAAGCCGAGGATCTTGCCGTCCTTTCTGAGCGCCATCTCGGACGTCATTGCCTGATCGCGGCCTTGAATCGTCGTGATGAAATCTTCGCTGCGGGTGGCGATCCATTTGATCGGCTTGCGCAACTTTAGCGCGAGGTGGCAGGCGAGAATGTCTTCCCGATACACCGGCCCCTTGCTGCCGAAGCCGCCGCCGACGTCGGGCGCGATCAGATGAATTCTGTGTTCCGGAAAACCCATGACGTTGGCGATCTCGGCCCGCGCACGGTGCGGCCCCTGCGTCGAGAGCCAAACAGTCAAGTTCTTGCCAAACGGGTCCGGGTTCGCGACGATGCCTCGGGGCTCCATCGCCAGGGCTACTTGCCGCGGGCTGGCGATATGCATGGTGAATACATGATCGGCTTCGGCGAATGCTTTATCGACGTTGCCGCCGTTTTTCGTCAGCGTATAGCAAATGTTGCTGTCGATCTCTTCGCGCGCGAGCGGTGCGCCGGATTTTGCCGCTGCTTCGGCGTTAGCGATCGATGGCAACGCTTCGTACTCGACCTCGATGGCATTGGCGGCATCTTGCGCCTGTGCGCGGGTTTGCGCGACCACTGCGGCGACAGGAACCCCAACGCAATGCACGGCGCCGCGGGCCAGCACCGGATGGGGTGGGATTTTCATGTTCGGCAGCATTTGCGACGGTGTGAGATTGAGTTTGTCACCGATGTCGTTGCCGGTGATGACGGCTTCGACGCCGGGCATGGCCTTGGCTTTGCTCACATCGATGGAAAGAATCTTCGCATGTGGATACGGGCTGCGCTGCAGCGCTAAATGAAGCATGCCCGGCAAATGGATATCGTCCACATAGCAACCCTTGCCGGTGATCAACGGCGGATCTTCGACGCGTTTCGGCGATGCGCCGATGAGGCCGTTTGCTGTGTGTTCAGTCGTCATGAGGTACCTCTTGATAGCGTGGTCGTGGTGGTGATTCGTATTCTCCTCTGGTGACTCCAGTCACGAGCACGAATCACGAACACGGTTTTCAGCCTTTTGCTCTCTCCAATGCCGCTTCAATTGCCTTGCGTGCAAAAACCGTCGCCACATGCTTTTTGTATTCTGTGCTGGCGTAAGAATCTTCCACCGGGTCGGTTTCTTCGGCGGCTTTTGCCGCTGCCGCGGCGATAATTTGGCTAGTCAACGGCTTACCGTGAAGCTCAATTTCTGTCGCAATGGCGCGCAAAGGGCCGCTGCCCAGTCCGCCGATGGCCACCCGGGCTGCAGCGCAAGTGCCGGACGCTTGCCGGGTAATCAAAGCGCCGGCGCTGACGACGACGTAGCCGGACGCCGGATGGGGCAGTTTGGCGTATGCTGTGCCGGTTCCTGAAGACGGAATCGGCACGCGGATCTCCCTGAGAATCTCATTGGCATTCAATGCCGTGGTGTAAAAATCGGTAAAGAAATCGTCCACGGCGATGGCGCGCGCGCCGGTGGCGGATTGCGCGATGAACGTCGCGTTGAGCGCGGTCAAGATGACCGGCATGTCGGCCGCCGGGTCGGCGTGGGCGACGCTGCCGCCGATGGTGCCGCGATTGCGCACCTGCACGTCGCCGATGACTGACGCAGCGTCGGCCAATCCCGGCACATGTTTGCGCACGAGTTCCGAGCCGGCGACGTCGGTGTGGACGGTAAGCGCGCCGATGACCAGTTGATTGCCGTCGATTTTAACACCGCGAAGCCCGGGCACGGTTCCCAGATCGATCAAAGTGCTCGGCGACTGAAGCCGGAGCTTCATTGCGGGGATGAGGCTGTGACCGCCGGCGAGAAGTTTGCCCTCTTCGCCGTGCTTGGCCATTAGATCCAACGCTTCCTCCACCGAGCGCGCCGCAACGTATCCGAAACTAGCGGGGAACATTTCGGCCTCCAATCTGAAATAGGGGTGAGGCTTGAGACGTGAGGATCGAGTCGTACATACCATCAATCGCAAAGCTTAGAGCCATCGTTCATCCTTTCCGCATTTTTTCGGCTGCCCATTTCACGGATTCGACGATATTGATGTAGCCGGTGCAGCGGCAGAGGTTTCCCTCGAGGGCGTGTTTGATCTCGTCGTCCGTAGGATCTGGATTGGTTTCGAGCAAATGGACCGCAGTCATGATCATTCCCGGCGTACAATAGCCGCATTGCAGGCCGTGTTTCTCCTGAAATCCCATCTGCACGGGATGAAACGAGTCTCCGTCGGCGAGCCCTTCGATGGTTTTGACTTGTGCGCCGTTGGCTTGCACGGCGAGGACGGTGCAGGATTTAACCGCGCGGCCGTCGAGATGGACCGTACAGGCGCCGCATTGACTGGTGTCGCAGCCGACATGGGTGCCAGTCAATCCTAATTGCTCACGTAAAAAATAGACCAACAGAGTGCGCGGCTCGACCACGGCATCGCGCTTGACGCCGTTGACGGTCACGCTGATCGGCACTGCGGCGTACTCGGCCTCAGCAGTTATACTCAAGAGTCCTCCGTTTAACGTTCTGTGGGTTGGTCGCCGGCGAGAAAATCGCCGGATCGCTGGCGCCTATCGTCGACGCTAAGCTGCTGTCTTACACCTGATTAGAGCCGGTCTCAAGATGCCCGGCGAACTAGGCGCAGCGACCGAGAACGCCTTGACACGCAGAAGCCCTACCGATAAGCAGCTTGCATGGCTCCCCGATCCAAGGAGTGAGCATGGATATAAAATCTCTGATCGACCCTAAAGGTGGCCTCATCGACCGGCGCATCTTTGCCGACCGCGAAATCTACGAGATCGAGCGTGAGCGCTTGTTCGCGCGCTGCTGGCTCTATCTCGGCCACGAATGCGAGGTTCCCAAGCCCGGCGATTTCGTCACCCGCTACATGGGCGAAGAGCCGGTGATTCTTGGCCGCGATCTCGACGGCAAGCTGCGCGCCCACTTGAATATGTGCCGCCACCGCGGCAACCGCGTTTGCCGCGCCGACCACGGCAACACCAAGTTGTTTACCTGCTCGTATCACGGTTGGTCATACACCGGCGACGGCAAGCTCGCGCTGGTGCCCATGCTCGATGCCTTCAAAGGGCTCGATAGAGAGAGGTGGGGTCTGGTTTCAGTGGCGCAGATCGACAGCTACAAAGGGCTAGTCTTCGCGACCTTCGATCCTCAAGCGCCACCGCTACGCGAATATCTGGGCGACATGGCGTGGTATCTAGATATCCTGCTCGACCGGCGCGAAGGCGGCACGGAAGTGAGCGGGCCGCACCGCTGGCTGCTCGACGCCAACTGGAAAACCGCCGCGGAGAATTTCGGTGGCGACGGTTACCACATCACCTCTACCCATGGTTCGGCGCGCGAGCTCGGCATCGACACGACTACGAGCCAAACGCGGCAATGGAACCAGGGATGCCAGATCGCCTGCGGCAACGGCCATATTCTCGTGTCGTGGATCACGCCGCCGGAGGGCGGGCCATGGTTCGCGCAGCCGGATGATCAGCTTGTCGACTATATGAAAGACCACGCAAGCGAAATCGAGAGCCGGCTCGGCACCGTGCGCGCGCGCCAGATCGCGCCATCGGCGGGAACGGTCTTTCCGAATTTATCGGTGCACTGGCTGACGCGGACGATCCGCGTATGGCAACCGCGCGGGCCGGATAAAATGGAAGTCTGGAGCTGGGCGATCGTCGACAAAGCCGCCGAGCCGAAAATCAAAGACTTGATGCGCTTCGTTTCGCAGTATCGCTTCAGCCCGAGCGGCGTGTTCGAGCAGGACGACATGGATAACTGGATCCAGGTCACCGGCGCGGCGAAAAGTTTGATCGGGCGGCGCCATCCGGCCAATTATCAAATGCTCGGCAATGAACCGCCCGTGGAAGTCGCTTTGCCCGGCACGGTGAAAAGCCGGTTCAGCGACAACAATCAATTGAGCATGTACATGCACTGGGCCAAGATGCTCCAAGCCAAAGACTGGAGCGAACTGGCGCGCGCGCGCGATGGATAGCAACCTGCGCCAGCAGATCGAAGACTTTCTGTACCTCGAGGCCGAGCTGCTCGACGACAGAAAATTGCGCGAGTGGCTTGAGTTGCTCACAGACGACGTGCGCTACTGGATGCCGATCCGACACAACACTTTTGATCGGCCCGTGGATGTAACTGGAGAGCTGTCGCAACCGGGGGAAGGGTACTACTTCAACGACGATAAGAAGAGCCTCAGGATCCGAGTCGAGCGCGCCTATGCCAAAAACGCCTGGGCCGAGATGCCGCCTTCGCGCACGCGCCACATGATTTCCAATATTCGCATTAAAAAAGAAGACGGCAACGAGATCGCGGTGCATTCCAACTTTTTATGCTACCGCACACGCATGGAAACCGATCAGGATATGTTTGTCGGCGAGCGGCAAGATATCTTGCGCCGCATCGGCGACAGTTTCAAAGTCGCCCGGCGCACGATCATCTTGGATCAGGCGGTGCTGGCGGCCAAGAACATCAGCGTCTTTTTGTAGAGGAATTTCTATCGATAGTTTACTCGCGGGCAATTATTGATTTTCGTTCGACTGCAAAGCGTCCAGCGCTTTCTGAACCAATTTTCTACGCAATTCTTTTTCATCCTCGGGTTTGAGCTTGGCGTCGCCGGTGACGTGCACGATGCCGGTGCCCAGCACCACCCGGTTCGAACCGACCATTTTGGCGATCGGCTTGGCGGCGGTGATTTGTACCACCGGGATGCCGGCTTTTTCTAACTCAGTCGTAATCGCAGCGCCGCTGCGAGTGCTGGTGCCTCACGTGGACGTGAGAATGACGGCGTCGACGCCGTCGCGCTTGATCTTTTCCACCATCTCGCGGCCCAGACGGCGCGTATTCGACAGCGGATTGGAGCGTCCGCAGGTGGAGAGAAATTCATCGTGGAGCTTGCCGATGACGCCGTTTTTCTCCATCTCGCGGAGAGCGTCGAGGGGCACAAGTCGATCGGGATCTTGCTGAACAAAGCGGGTGTCGTAGCCGCCGTGGGACACCTCGTAGTCTTCTGCGCGCAGGTCGTCGCGGCCTTCGATATTGTAGGCTCCCCATCGTGTCGCAGCCGTGCCCTCGATGCGATCGGGATTGCCCTTGGGAACCAGACCGCCGTCGGTGATCAGCATCACTCGAGCTTTGGACATGTCTTTGACCGCGGCAGGAATCGGCACGGGCGCGAAAGTGGTCGCCGGCATTTCGGATTGGAACGTTGCACCGCTTAATTTCGCCATGAGCATATCGCCCAGCCGCGTCGCCGCGCTTTTCTCAACCAGCTGATCGCGCAGCCAGCCGCGAGGTAAATAACCTTCTTCGGCGGGCGAACCGATCGGTTCTTTTTCGACCAGTTTTCCGCTGAGGCTTGCCATCGAGCCAACCACATTGCGCAGTTTGGTCACGTTGGTGCCTGAGTCGATGATGTAGAGCGTATCGCGGAAAAGATCGACGCCGGGATTCTCCTCGCTCATAGCGGCGACGGCGGGAATGCCCAGATCGGTTTGCACGGCGCGGCAAATCGCGCCCGCCGCCATGCCGTAGCGGCCGGCATCGAAACATGGGCCGGCGATGAAAAGGTCGAGCTTTTCGTTCCGAATCCGATCCAAAACCGCAGCCGTGAGCTCTGTCTGGTTTTCGACGGCATAGTTATCGCCGCAGACGAAAGTCAAAACCACTTGGGCGTCGGGGCCGAGCAAAGATTCGAAGAGTTTCCCCGGTCCGACCGCGCCGTCGCGAATCTCCAAACCCTTGCCGGCATGTTCTTCCGCGCCAATGCCGCCAAAGAACTGATTCAGGTAATGTGCGATGCGCATGTGAAACTCCTTGAAGAGCCGTGAGCCGCGAGGCGAGAGGCTTGAGTAAGAATCTTCGCTCGCGCCTCAAGCCTTTCGCCTCGTGCCTTCTTAGTACACCAAAGACCTCATTCTCGACGCGCCCTGTTGGTTGGTGACGCCGACGATGTTGTTGGCATCGATGGTCATGGGGCCAGTGAGTAAATCGGAGAACTCGGGCGTGGCGGCGATGACGCGATCGACCTTGGGCACGTCCCATCTCGTGCCGTTGCCCCCGTTGTAGACGATGGCGTCGACTTCGGGAACGTTGAAGAGCAGCGCCGACTCGACGCGCCGGTCGCGCGACACATCGGACACCATAACCGCCGTGCGAATTTTCATGGCCTCCAGCAGACGCGCGGTTTCCGCCAAGTCTGCGTGCGGCAAGCCGCCGCCGTACTTTGACAGCACCGCGCCGTCTGCCTTTAGATTCCAACTAACCAAATTCGCTGCCGCCTTGCAGTGGCGCTCGCGATCGAAGTTGTCCGAGCCTGCAATCGTTGCCACGGTGCCGACAAAATTAATCTCGCGCGCGTGATGGCGGCGATAGAGATCGAGAATAATCGGCTGGTTTTGATAAAAATAAGTTTCCGTGCCACCGAACCAGGAGTGCAGCGACGGCACGATGGCGCCGTCGAGCCACTCGTCGGGGTGGAGCACAATCGGCAGCATGCCGTCGGTATTGGCGCCGTAAAGAATCGGTTCGTCGACTTCCGGTTTCCGTTGCCGCGAAAAGATCTGCCCGACGTAGGCCACGCGCGGCAAACCTTCGCGCCCGCTTACTGCCGGTCCCACGGGTTGGAATTGATGCAGCGAATGGGCCGGCTGATCCGTGACGAAGCGCGCCAGCGCGACCGCGACTCGAAGCCCGGCGATGCGGTACGCTTTCTCAATCGCTTGGCGGGACAATCCTGGCTTGGTGTGTGGAATCACCAGAAGATGGCAAAGCGACGAATAGTCGCTCGCCGCAACCGGCGCACCGCTCATTTCGAGCACGCGCCCGGTGGCGCTGCGCGTCAAGTCGGGTGAGATTTCCGCGAGCACGGAAACTGCCGCTCCGGTCAGGACGTGGGTTGTCCCCACACCCGCAGTTAGCGGAGCTCCCAAAATTCCCGGAAAGTCCGCACCCGAGCCGGAGGCTTTTGCACGCGGTTCAATAACGTCGAAGATCGGCCCGGCGCGGCAACTCTCGCCCGGGTGGACGATGGCGAAATCGACGCCGATATAGCAATCATCTTGCAGCACCACACGGCGCAGCTCGGCGGAATCGATGGAGAGGACTTCACCTTCGAGGCGCGCCGGCGCATCGAATTTGAGTTCGCGAACCGGATGTTTTGCTAAGGTTAGTTGCAATGTTTTCTTCCCTTTGGCGCTTCAAACAGATTTCGATAGTCAGCCATAACGTCACGGGCGATCTTATTCTCGGTGCACGAAACTTGTCAACGACACAAGTCGTTTCTTGATTCGCTGTGATGCAATCAAAGTTGAACGTTAATACGAGGGCCATGGGCTACTTTCATGTCCGCGGGTTTTTTCTAAAGAGCGCATGGTGATATGAGATGGTTGACCCTTAAGGTTGAGTCATGCTGCGTTTCTCGCCCAATCCCAACCTCGCCCACTTGATCCGTTGGTTCGAGTGGGAAGACGACGCCTTTCAAAAGGCGCAAGAAGAGGACAAGCCGGTGATGCTTTTTCTATCGGCTTTTTGGTGCCGCTACTGCCAGCGCATGGATGAAGGCTCGCTGTCCGACCGGGAAAACATGGCGCTACTGAACGCCTATTTCATCGCGCTCAGAGCCGAAGACGCGAAGCGGCCGGACCTGGATGCGCGCTACAATCTCAACGGCTGGCCGACCGTCGCGTTTTTCACTCCAGCGGGGGATTTGCTCGCGGCGTCCAACTTTCTCCCGGTTGAGGAATTCAAAACTCTGCTGCTCAATGTTTATTTGTCTTATCAGGAAAAAACTGCCGAAACCCGCGCGGCCCATCCGGCAGAGACCAGTAAAATTTCGACGACGGACGCCGCGAAAAAGGCGGCGGAAGCGATTCTCAGCGAGATCACCGATGCGATCATGGCGCTGGCCGATTCCGTTAACGGCGGCTACGGCCGTGGCCAGAAATTTATCCTGGCGCCGGTAAACGATTTTTTGCTGAGCCGTTACGAAGCGACTCGAACACCCGCCTATCTCGCTCATGTGCGGCTAACGCTGGATCGCATGCGCGGAGGGCAGATTCACGATGTCGAGGCGGGCGGATATTTTCGTACCACGACGGGCGCGGATTGGGTGCAGCCGCACCGAGAAAAGCTGCTGGTCGAGCAGGCAGGTCTCTTGTCGAACTGTCTTCACGTATTCCGCCTTACCGGGCGCGATGAATACGCGCGCATGGCGGAGGAGATCATCGCATACTTGGACAAGAAGCTTTTCGACGCTAAGACCGGCGCTTTTTTCGGCTGCGAAGATTTTCTTAGGCGCGAAGGCCCGGCGGGATCGCCCGACGGTGAATTGTTTTCGATCATCGATGAGTGCATTTACACCGACGCCAATGCCGTCACCGCCGCCGGCTATCTTGAAGCGAGCGCGCTCTTGGGTCGAACGGAATGTAAAGCGCGGGCGCTGGACGTGCTTGATTTTCTCTGGAAGCGTTGCCGCAGCGTGGAGACGGGCATGTATCACTATCATGACGGCACGCCACGGCTACCGGGAATGCTGCTGGATCAGGCGCTGGTGGGGACCGCGCTGCTCAAAGCTTACCGCGCGACTCACGACGCAAAATATCTCGAGCAGGCAGAGGGGATCGGCGAGTTCATTCTAGCCCGGCTCAAGAATTACGACGGCGGTTTTTACGATCGCGATGCGTGCGAGCTCGGCTTTCTCAAGCGACCTTTGACAGATCTGGATCAGAATGGCGCTGCGGCATCATTCTTTATGATGCTTGCCGCGGCGGGAGGCGACTCGAAATATCACGGGGCCGCGCTCTGGGCGGCAGGTGCGGCCAGCGACAGTACGGCGCATTATGGAATTCATTCCGCTCGACTCGGTCGCGCGCTAGGTGAAATTCTTAGCTCGACAAATCGGCGCCCGTCAAATTCGTTTTCCGGTTAATTCAGCCAAATGTCCCGGCTCGATTTGGCGCCTCTCGCAATTCACTTGCCGATTCGGCAAGAACGATTCAAACTAAGACGGTGCGCAGTGGTTTATCGGACAAGCCGAGCAAATCCTGGGATGCCCGATTTCCGGGTCGCTCTTGGATCAAATGGAGAGGTGAATATGACCTATAAAATCCGCACGCGCGACCAACACTTTCTCAACGACGGCAGTCCGAAGCGCATTCTCGCCCTTGACGGCGGCGGGCTGCGCGGCATCGTCACGTTGTCGTTTCTCGCCGAGATCGAAGCGATACTCAGAGAGCGCTATGGCAGCGCGGACAATTTTCGTCTCAGCCACTATTTCGATTTAATTGCTGGCACGTCGACCGGGTCGATCATTGCCGCGGCACTGGCGCGCGGCATGACCGTGACAGAAATCACCAAAAAATACTTGGATCTCGGCCAGCGGGTGTTCCAAAAAAGCTGGTTGCGCCAGGGTTTTGTTCGGGCGTTCTACGACGAAGCCGGCTTGATCGATGAGCTCAAACGGGTTTACGGACCGAACACGTCAATGGGCGATCCATCGTTGCAGACCGGACTGCTGATCGTCACCAAGCGACTGGACAGCGGCAGCACCTGGCCGGTCTCGAACAATCCGCGCGGGAAATACTATGGCCCTCGCCCCAACAATGCGGTCATCGTCAACTCGGCCTATCCGCTCTGGCAGGTGGTGCGTGCATCGACAGCGGCGCCGCGCTACTTCGATCCGGAAAAGATCGAAATCAGCCGCGGCAAGGCCGGCGAAGTGCCGATCATCGGCGAGTTCGTCGACGGCGGGGTGAGCCCGTATAATAACCCTGCGCTGCAAGCGTTGATGTATGCGACTTTGGATGGCTATTGCGTTGGCTGGCCGACCGGCGCGGACAAATTACTGCTGGTCTCGGTGGGCACGGGTTCGCGCGATCCCAAGATCGCGCCCGCCAAGCTGGCGGCTGAAAACGCGCTCAAGTCAATGCTTTCCTTAATGGACGACTGCGCCGAGCTGGTCGAAACCTTGTTGCAATGGATGTCGAGCAGCCACACCGCGCGCGCCATCGATCGCGAAGTTGGCGACTTGCGCCATGACCTGATCGCTGCGCAGCCGTTGATCAATTACTTGCGTTACAATGTCGCGCTAACGCAGGACTCCCTGACAGGTCTCGGTTTGAAGTTCGACGACGAAAAAGTCGCTGGGTTAAGCGCGATGGACGATCCGGCGAACATGACGACGCTGGAAGGGATCGGTGCCAAAGCGGCGAAGCAGCAGGTGCGCGCCGAAGATTTTTCATCGAATTTTGACTTGATGCCGTGAATGTCGCATAGCGCTGAACGTCTCAAAATCTCCGAAGCAATCCGAGGTGCGGCGTGAAGAATGTTTTCATCGTTCGGCCGTTCGGCAAGAAAAGCGGCATCGACTTCGAGCGCGTCGAGATCGATCTAATGCAGCCGGCGATGCGGCAGGCCGGACTCACGGGCGGGACGACGGGACAGATTCTCCAGCAGGGAAACATCCGCACCGACATGTTCGAGCAGCTCTTGATCGCCGATCTGGTGATCGCCGATATCTCGATTCATAACGCCAATGTTTTTTACGAGCTCGGTATTCGCCAAGCCCTGCGCGATAAACGGACCTTTCTTATCAGAGCGGTGAAAAAGTCGACGGATGCAGACGCAAAGGAAGAGGAGGTTCCCTTCGATCTCAAAACCGACCGGTACCTGGCTTACGAAGCCGGTAATCCCGGCGCCAGCGTCGCCGTTCTCGCGGCCGCGCTCAACGCGACCTTGGATTCGCTCAAGGCCGACAGCCCGGTCTACCAACTGCTGCCAGAGTTGAATCCTGCCGACCCGAGCAAGTTTCTCGTCTTGCCGCTCGATTTCCGCGAGGAAGTCGAACGAGCCGAGGCGGTCAAGAATTGCGCCGACGTCCAGCTGCTCGGCGCGGAGGTGGATGGCTTTGCCTGGCGCGCTGCCGGTTTGCGCCTGGTTGGACAAGCCCAATTTCGCTTGCGCGACTGGACCGGAGCGAAGGCGACATGGATGGCCGTGCGCGACTATGACGATACGGATCTCGAAAGCAACACGCTGCTCGGCACGATCTACCAACGGCTTGGTGATCTCATCGCTTCTGATCAAGCGCTGGAGCGCGCGTTGCAGAACCGGGATCTGGACCCGCGCGACCGCGCGGAAATCCTCGCCTTGACCGGCCGCAACGCCAAGACGCAATGGGAGCAAGCCTGGGCTGACTCCACCGAGCTCGACAGCCGGCAAAGAGCCGCGCTGGCCTCGCCGTATCTGGAAAAATCCCTAGAGCTTTACCACCAGGGATTTGTCGCGGACCGTAATCATTTTTACTCGGGACTGAACGCTCTGGCGATGGTGACGGTTCTGACCGAACTGGCAGACGTTCAGATAGTTCTTTGGCAGGCAGGCTTCGATGACAACGACGAGGCGGAACGGAAACTGCGCGAGCTCAAAGATTTACGCGCCGACCTCGCGGTCGGAGTCAAGCTCGCGATCGAATCCAAACAAGCGGCGTTAAGGCGCGATCAGCAAACCGACATCTGGGCCGAGGTCAGTAACGCGGATCTAACCTGTTTGACTTCGACGCGTGCCAATCGCGTCGGTCTGGCCTACAAGCGCGCGCTGGCCGGCGCCCCCGATTTCGCCAATCAAGCGGTCCGCCGGCAGCTTTTGCTCTATCAAAAGCTCGGAGTTTTCGGCGACAATATTCAGGCCGCCCTTGATAACATCCCGGCCGTCGCGCTGCCGGGAGAGGGCGCGCCCATGCAAACCCGAATACTCCTGTTTACCGGACACCGCATCGACTCGCCCAATCGAAAGGAGCCGCGCTTTCCCGCCGCCAAAGAACAGCAGGCGAGGGTGATGATTCGTGAAGCCGTAATGAGGGAAAAAGAAAAACCGAACGGACAACTGTTCGGCATCTCCGGCGGCGCCTCCGGCGGCGATATCCTATTTCACGAAGTGTGCGAAGAGCTCGGGATTCCCAGCCAGATGTATCTGGTGTTGCCGAAAAGCGAGTATATCAAGGCCTCGGTCGCGGACGGCGGGCCGGATTGGGTTGATCGTTTCGATCGTCTCTTCGATAAGCTCCAACCGAAAATTCTATCCGATTCGGAACAGCTGCCGCGCTGGCTCAGGGCGAAAAAAAATTACAGCGTCTGGCAGCGTTCCAATCTCTGGATGCTGCACAATGCTCTCTATATTTCACAGGATCACCTCACGTTGATGGCCTTGTGGAACGGCGCCGCGGGCGACGGTCCGGGTGGCACCGAAGACATGGTGCAGCGCGCTCAGGATCGCGGCGCGCGGTTTATCCATCTCGACGCGCGTAAACTGATCGCTTAACGCGCCAAAAATCCCGGTAAAATGCCGATCCGTGTTGAGATCATTCGGAACCCGGCTCCGCGGACTTGTCTCTGTTTGAAGTCGAGTCGATTGCAAGGCTTGCGGCCTTCATTCGATGATCCGGCGCAAATCGCAAAGGAGCCATTCATGTCGATCGCGGGACTTCGTTTCGGACATAGCGCTTTTAAAGTCGCTAACGTCAAGCGCAGTCTTCGCTGGTACGCGGACGTCTTTGGCGCAACAAAAATTTATCAAGCCGAGGCGTAAGGCGATCGACCGGAACTGATGTTTCTCGAATTCACCAAGGGGCAGTGCGTCGAGCTATTCACCGGCGGCAAGAACATGCTGCCCTCGCCGCCGGATCCGATCGGGTACGTTCACTTTTGCCTGGTGGTCGACGATCTGGAACAGGCGCTGGAATATCTCGCCACCATGAACGTCAAGCCGGAGCGAAAGTTTATCGGCCGGGCCAAGCAACAAATCGCGTTTGTCTCCGATCCCGATGGCAACAGCATCGAGCCGATGGAAATCCCGCCGGATTCGGAAATTTACCGTGAGTAAGGAATGGAAGAGTTCGCACTGGAGAGACCAGCGGCAAAGGGCGGGTTTCAAACCCGCCCCTACGTTGCTTAATAGCCGTACTTTTTTTCCAGCGCCTTCAGCTCCTCGTTGCCCATGTTGGCGTACCATTTGCGCGTGTCTTCGATGCCGGGCGTGTTTTTGAAATAACCCGCCTCGGTGCCGTTTTTCTTGAGTTCCTCCAAGCATTGGCGCATGCCGTGCAGCGCCGCCACCTGCAACACCGTCGGTATGCAGCCGACGCGGCCGCCGAGCTCGCCCCATTTCTCCACCATCATCAGGCCGCGCGGCGGCACGCCGACCAGCGGTTTGCCGAGCTTCGCATAGGCTTTGATGTCGTCTTCGGAGCGCGCGCTCAGCCAGGCGGCGTCGGCCCCGGCTTCGATGCAGGCCTGGGTGCGGTCCAACCGCTCCTGCAAAGAATCTTTCGCTTCCGAGCGCGCGATGATGACCAGATTTTCATCGCGGCGGGTGTCCACCGCAGCTTTGATCTTGTTGACGAACTCGGTTTTCGAAACCAAGCCGACGTCGAAGCCTTCATGGCCGGCGCGCTTGGGCGTCATCTGATCTTCGATATGAATTGCGGCCACGCCGGCCTTTTCAAATTCGCGCACCGCACGCACCACGTTGACGGCGTTGCCGTAGCCGGTCTCGGCGTCGCTGACGATTGGAATATTCACGGCGTCGACAATTTCGCGGGCGCGGTTGATCATCTCCGTCAGCGTGAGCAGTCCGGCGTCGGCGAAGCCGAGCGAACGGTGTTGCCCGCTGCCGGAAATATGCACGAGGGGAAAGCCGAGCCATTCCACCAGGCGGGCTTGGATACCGTCGTTGCAGCTCGGCGCCAGATGACAGGCGGGCTCGCCGAGCATCTTGCGCAATGCTTTGCGTTTTTCAGTTGCGGTTGCTTCCATGATCATTCGTCCTTTCAGAGTTTCCCGTTGGAGATTTGCCGCTTCGATGCATTGGGGCACCGCGTGCTTACGCCCGTTGTTTCCCGGCCCTGGCGAATTCATCTCTGCGCCCGACCGTGGCTTTGAGCAGCTCGGGTGGAATCGCTTTGGCGCCGCCGAGCACTTCGGCAAAGATCGCCATTTGCGCCGCTTCTTCGACGATCAAATTCGCCCGTGCCGCGGCGCCAGGGTCGGCGCCAAAAGCGAGCACGCCGTGGCTTTCCAGGAGCACCGCTTTGGTTTTTTTGGCGGCGCTCAAGGCCTCGGCGATATTTGCAATCGATTCGGCGGAGCCGCGCGGCCCATACTTGGCGAGCGGGATACCGTCGGTCATGTCCTGGCGCACCAGGGCTTCGTAGGAGCAACCGAGGGCACGGCTTGCCAACGCGAAACTAGTCGCGTAGGTCGAGTGGGTATGCACCACGGCACCGGTGTCGGGTCGTTCCTTGTAAACGATCGCATGCATATGGACGATCTCGGCGTTGCTCGGATTGATTTCGCCTTCGAGCAGTTTGCCGTCGAGGTCCAGCAGAGCAAGGTTTTCCGGCTTCAAATTGTCAAATGAGCTGGTGGCGGTGAGCAAGATCGTGTCTGTGTTCGGCACGCGCACGCTGAAATTACCGTGATGGCTCATCGATATCGCGCCGGTGCGCACGAGCAATCTCGCGCTGTCGATCACGGCTTGACGCAGTTCTTTATGATTTAATGCCATAGCGCCTCCTGTATGTTTGTGCGGCGAGTCCTGCTCGACTTCAGTGGTTTTCCAGCCGGCTGCTGAAATATTCCCAGGCCCGGTTCGACACTTCTTCACCGGAGACCTGGGGATAAATGACGGCCAGTTCTTCGTTGGTAAAATAGCGCGGCTTGCCGGCAGCCATCGCGCGCAGCTGATAATTTGCCGCCTCTTCCATCCACAGCGTCATGACGCAGACGCGCTTTACATCCTTGTCGGCGACATTCACGCCGTGGCCGCGCAACAGCATGGCGCCGTGCTGGCCCAACGTATTGGCAACTTGGTCGCCGAGCTCGCGCGTACGAATCAGCGTGATCCGATCGAACACCCGCACGTTGTTTTTGAAGACTGCACCGGACGCGTGCAGCGGACGGATGCTTTCTCCCAGGGAGCCGAGCACCACGCAGCTCGGCGGATGGGCATGGCAAACCGACTGGACATCCGGACGTGCCTTGTAAATGCGCGCATGAATCCAGAATTCGGTAATTGGCCGACCGTCGCCGGCCAGTTGATGGCCTTCCACATCGAGCTCCAAAAGATTGTCCAATCGCACCAGCGCCGGACTCATGCGCGGGGAAAAAATAAACCGGTCGGTGCCGGGAATGCGCGCGCTCACGTGGCCGAAAGCCGCGGCGATGCCCTGCTGGTGCAGGATATGACTCGCCGCGACGATGTCTTGCTTGATTGATTCGAGATCCATCTTGCCTTGACGCCCGCTTCAGTCTCAAATCCCATACGTCAGGCGGCGGCAAATGTCCAACGCAGCATGCGCCGCACGGTAAAATTGACAGGCCAGTCGGTTGTTCGATATATCGAAGCTCATGCTGACGCAAACCTGGCAGACTTCCGAGCGCAGATATCGCGTGCGCGAGGAAAGAGATTTTCAGATCCCCGTATCCGATGGCACTAAACTCAACAGTTTTCTTTACCGGCCCGACGCCGACGGAAAATTTCCCGTAATCTTGGGAGTATGCGCCTACTCTCTCGACGACCAGGTCGCGCCGGTGATGCCGGTGGGCGCCGGCGGCATCCGCGGTCATATGGAAGCGGGCGATCCCAATTTTTATGTCGCACGCGGCTACGCGCACGTGATTATGAATGTCCGCGGCACCGGCAAGTCCGAGGGATTCTACGACTTTCTAGGTCCGAGGGAGATTCGAGACGTTTACGACGCCATCGAATGGCTGGCCAAACAGCCTTGGTGCAACGGCAAAGTCGGCATGTTCGGTCCTTCCTATTTCACCATGGTGCAGAAGCGCGTCGCCGCGCTCAATCCGCCGTCATTGAAATGCGTTTTTGCCATGTACGGCTTGACCGATCTCTACCGCGATCTGGATTATCACGGCGGTATTCTGCACCATAATTTTCGCACCCGCTGGATTCCCAAGCTCGCCAATCTGCGCTCGAAGAATCGCATGAGAGAAAAGCTCGGCGACGAAGAATACCGGCGCCGAGTGCAGGCGGCGTTGAGCGATCCGGAAGTCGCGTCGGTCCCGGCCTTGGTCGAAGCATTGAGGGACCCGGACAAGGGACACAACGCGTGGATCGTCGAGCCGCTCCTGTTTCCGCAGTATTCGGAATTCTGGCAGGAATGGCACGCCGCTACCCAGGGGGAGCTTAAGGTTCCCGCCTATCTCGGCAGTTGTTGGGGCGTTTACGGCATTCATCTCGCCGGCGATATGCGTTCCTGGGAGCAGTGGCAGGGACCGAAAAGATTTACCCTCGGACCGCCGATCTATCTCGACCGGCCGGTTTATCAATACCACTATGAATCGCTGCGCTGGTTCGATCTCTGGCTCAAGGACAACGACACCGGCATCATGGACGAGCCGCCCGTCCAGGTGTTTCTCGATGGCAGTAACGGTGAATGGATCGAGGCCCAGCAGTGGCCGCTGCCGCAGACACGCTGGACGCCGTTCTATTTGCACGAGCATGGTCTGCTCTCCGAGCATGAATTCTGGGCCGATGAACCGCCTACGGTGTATATCGATTCGCCCTACGAGCGCGGCAGCGCTCTGTTTCGAACGCCGGCGGTGGTCGAAGCCACAGATGTCTGCGGGCCGATATCTTTGACACTCTACGCCTCGACGACCGACAACGAAGTTTTATGGTTTGTCCAGATACTCGAAGTCGACCCGCAGGGCAGCGAACGTTTGTTGACGCGCGGTTGGCTGAGAGGCTCACAGCGCCGCCTCGATCCGAGCCGCTCCAAGCCCTGGGCGCCTTATCACACGCACGAACGGCGCGAGCCGCTGATGCCCAATGAGATATACGAATTCAATATCGAGATTCGGCCTTACGGCATCCGCCTCCGCCCAGGCCATCGCCTGGCAATTCGCATCTCCGGCCACGACGGCGATCCGCCGACGCACCATCTGCACGGCATCGCCTCCGGCCATGTGGCGCGCCAATCGAGTTCGCGGGTGACGATCTATCACGACGCCGAGCATCCGTCGCATTTGCTTTTGCCGGTGACGCGCGGCAACCGCATCGGCACGTTTATCTCGGGGGGACAGATTACAAGCTAGCGATCGTCGGTGTGGGAACGGCTAAGGACTGGCACATCGATCTCCGTGAGGATACCTTCGGCGGCGTTGTCGCGTAGCTGAAAGGGCGTTTGTCTGGGTCAAGAAGCGCCACGAAAATGAAACCGGCCAGGTTCGAAAATCCCCCTGCGAGATTACCATCGATGGTCAGTGGCGCACGCTTTGATCGGAACTGCGGTCAGCACACTTAAGAAACCTTTCAGTCGAAATGATACAAGCGCTGCGGGTTTGCCGAGAGGATTTTCTCGACGGTCTGATCGCTCAGATCGCCGCGAGCTTTTAACCCGTTGGCGAGTTGATCCTGGCGAAAGGCATCGCCATGGGGAAAGTCGGTCGCCGTCACTAAAAAATCGTCGCCGATCTTGCTTTTGATGTAGGGAATGTCGTCATCGATGGCGCAGGAGACGAAGACACGCTCGCTGAGCCATTGATCGATCTTGTCGCCTTTGGTGGCGCGAAGCCCTTTGACGAGCCGTACGGTCCAATCGGCGCCCGCTTCCAAAAACCCGACGCGAAGCTTGGGAAAATCGTCAAGCAGTTTCGAGCCGAGTATTTGCTGAAACGCATAGAGCACATAGGGGCCGCTGACTATGCCTTTGCCGAGCGGATGGACATGGGGACGCGAGTCGTCATAGGCCGGCCGCGGCACCCCTTGGAACATTTCCCGAATCATCGGGCTCGATCCGTTGCCGACATGCACCGTAACCGGCAAGTCCTGGCGTTCCGCTTCTTCGTAAATCGGCCAATGATCGGGATGCGTCAGCGGCCGGTCCCATTCGATGCCGCGCGCGTAGATTCCCACAACCGACCCGAGTGTCTTGACGCGGCGCATTTCTTTAACCGCCATGTCGGGACGGCGCCATGGAACAATCGCGACATATCGAAGGCGGCCGCCCGATTGGCCGCACTGGCCGGCCATGAATTGGTTGTAGCTCCGCGCCAACGCCGCTTCCAGCTCGACGTTTTCCGCCAGGCAGCCAAGCCAAATCGAGGGAAAGACCACTTGCGTGTCGATGCCTAGTTCGTCCATGTAACTCAGGCGCTTTTCGACATTGCGCATTTCCTGCACCGGGATCGGCACGTCTTTTTCCTGCGCGCGCCGCATCGTCGTCGGGTTGGCGGCAAAGAAGCGCAGCTTGTAGTCGATCACCCAGGCGGCGTTGTGCGTGCCGAAACAGGTGTCTTCCGGAAACGTCACCGGGATCGGCCGCAGCAGATAAAATTTCGGATCGAGAGACTGCCAAGTTTCGACGCACTCTTCGACATGGGCGTCGCAATCGATAACTTTCACTGGATGATTCTCCCTATACAGCGAAAAAACATGATTCGCACTTGGCGGTTGTCTACTTTACAACGCCTTGGCCGCGCAAGTCGCTCAGCGCCGAAGCGCTGAGACCGAGAACCTCGCCGAGGACCTGGTCGGTGTGCTGGCCGATAGCCGGAGAGTCTTCGCGAATACTGGGCGGCGTCTTCGACATGTGAATCCACGGCGCGAGCAATTTGACTGGACCGGCGATGGGGTGATTGCGCTCGATGAAGGCGTTTCGCTCTTTGATATGCGGATCGTCGATGACTTCGCCCATCGACAACACCGGCGCGCCGAAATAGTCGATTTCGCGCAGGCCGTTCCAAAGCTCCTGGCGTGTTTTTCCGCTCACCCAAGTTTTGATCAGCTCGAATAACTCAGAACGATGCTGTTTTCGCGCCGCTGCGGTTGCAAATCTAGAATCTTCGAGCAAGTCGTCGCGGCCCATGAACTTGGCGAGTGTGACCCAGCCGCTGTCGCTCAGATCAGGAATGCGCAAGGTAAAGTAGCCGTCGGCCGCCGGCACGGGTTTGTTGCCGATCTCGATGCCGATGAAGTGCTCGTGAAATTCGCTGATCATGAAACCGAGCAGCGCTTCCTGCATCGATACGACGATTCTCTGCCCTTCGCCGCTGCGCTCGCGGGCATGGAGCGCCGCGAGAATGCCGCATGCCATGCTGACGCCGGCGGCCTCGTCGCCGATGCCGATCGCCTTGGTGCCCGGCGCGCCGCTGTAATTCCATCCGGTGTGTGTCCAGCCGGTCATGCTATTGTTGGTGTGCGCGGTGCTGCCGTAATCTTTGTACGGTCCACTCTCGCCGAAGCCGCGCGAGCAGGCGTAGATGAGCCGCGGATTGATTTTCTTCAGGTCTTCGTAGCCCAGACCGAATTTTTCCATCGTCCCGGTATGGTAATTTTCCACCACGACGTCCGCCTTGGCGATCAGTTGCCGTGCCAGGTCCGCGCCGCGCGGGCTCTTGAGATTGAGCACGACACTTTTCTTGTTGGCGTTGATCCACAGGAATTCGTAACCGTCGACTTTGCTGTTGGGCGGCATCCACGAGCGGCGAAAACCGTCGCCGGCAGGCGGTTCGATCTTGATGATCTCCGCGCCCATATGGCCGAGCATCATAGTGCAAAACGGTCCGTTCAAAGCGTGGGTGAAATCGATCACCCGAATGTCGTCGAGCGCGCCGGCCATGGGGTACCTCCGTAGTTAGGAAAAGATGAAGGATAAAGGCGGAAGGATGGAAATGCCCTCCGCGTTGCGTCCCTTCGATCGAGTCATTTTGATTGGCCGGACAATAACACGAAATAACCTGGACACAACAGAAATTCGACCGATGCTCCTCTCCATTAGCCCTGCACGAAAACTTGACAGAATGTCTGCGTCGGGACTAGCGTACGCGCTGTAGTCTCGAATTGTCTAGAACAGGATTCACCTGCGGCAGCGACCGAGGAGGGGAAATGGCGATACGATTTCAGCGCATCTTCGCATTCACGTTCTGCATGATCTTTTGTTCTTGGTTCAGTTCCGCGGCTATGGCCGCGACGGTGGCGGAGATCGCTCTGATGAAATCCGCCGACCGTGAAAAGATTCTCGTCGAGGGAGCGAAGAAAGAAGGCAAGCTGTTGTTCTACACCGGCCTGATCGTCGACCAGGTCGTGCGCCCGGTCAAAGCCGCCTTCGAGAAAGAATATCCGTTTCTCCAAGTGGAGTTTTTCCGCGGCAACGCCGACCGGCTGGCGCAAAAGATGTTGGCCGAATATCAAGCGAAACGCTACGAGGTCGATGTCGTCAGCGGCAGCTCCGCGGCAACGATCCTGCGGCACGCCGGTGTGATGCAGCGGTTTTATTCGCCGCCCATCGCCGAGTATCCAAGCGAGCTCAAAGACGCCAACGGTTTCTGGGGCAGCACCAATGTTTACTTCATGACCCTCGGCTACAACACGAAAATGGTCAAAGCGAGCGAGCTGCCGAAAACTTACGAGGACCTCCTCAACCCGCGTTGGAAGGGGCAGATGATGTGGTCGACCAGCCGTGGCTCGGGCGCGCCGCAGTTCATCGGCAACATTCTTGCTCACGAAGGGTGCAGGAAGCCGGCAAAGCCTATCTGCAAAAGCTGAAGCAGCAACATGTCGCCAAAAGCACCGCCAGCGCTCGCCAGATTCTCGATCTGGTGATCGCCGGCGAGTATCCGATGGCGATCCAGATTTTCAATCACCATGCTTACATCAGCAAGAAGGCCGGCGCGCCGGTCGATTGGCAGCCGCTGGAACCGGTGACCGCGACAGTCAATTCCGTCGGCCTTGCCATAAACGCCCCGCACCCGCATGCGGCGATGCTGTTTCTCGACTTCGTGCTTTCGAAGATAGGCCAGAAAGTGTTTCAAGCGGCCAATTATCTGCCCGCGCACCCGGATATTCCCGCGCTGCAAGCCGACTTGAAACCCGGCGGCGGCCGGTTCAAGAAAGCTAATTATCTAAGCCCGGAAATTCTCTTCGACAAAAGCAACGAATGGTCGGACTATTTCGATAAAGAGTTTTTGCGCTAACTCTTGCAGAGAAGAAACCCAGGCATGGCATGAACTCGGTGGTAGTGGCATACTAGGATTGGCCTTGGCTTGTATGGTGTGGTTGTTAGTTGGATGTACTTAAAATGCAGATGAGGGTTCGTAACCATGTCGAAAGTAGAAAAGCTCAAGATGGAAATTGACGCACTCCCTAAGGATGAGTTTGCCGAGATCGTCCGCTGGTTGTCGGAGAAAGATTGGGACGCATGGGATCGGGAGATCGAAGCTGATTCGCAAGCTGGCAATCTAAATTTTCTGGTACGCGAGGCGCGCGACGCTAAAACAAAAAAAACACTCAAAGACTTGTGAGCCACCGAACAACTCCTCGGTTTTGGTCATGCCTCGGACGGTTGCCGGAATCGGTCCAGGGAGTAGCGCGACGAAATTTCAATCTCCTCAAACAAAATCCTGCACACCCATCTCTCCGCTTCAAAAAGGTCGGCAAACTCTGGTCCGTAAGGGCAGGACCGCATCATCGAGCGTTAGCGGTCGAGGATGGCGCGGATTTTATCTGGGTTTGGATCGGGCGACACGATGAGTACGAGCGACTGATGAAGCAGCAGGGCTAGCTTCTATCGGAGATAGTCACTGGAGCCGGGTGTAAAAAAGAAATTTCTCTGTCTCGCCAAAGTCGCCCCCACTTGCTTTTTGCGAAGCTTTTTGTCGATTGACTCATACAGTGTAGCGCCAGGAGGGCCCATGACGACAGTACGCCTGTATTTGATGACACGGCAAACGCTCGTTCAGTTGCATCGAAAAATCAGGTTTCAGCGTGTGCCATGCGTCGGCGAGTGGTTGAGGTTCGAACGTAGCGGGTTATTGCCGCACCATATTACTGAAGTGGAGCACGACGAGCTTGGACATGTTGAAGTCGTAACAGGTCTTCAGAAAGATGATACCGATAAACTCTTGTTTCACGAAACCGCCGAGGACCTTGAATATAATGTTGACGAGTTAGTCAAAGGCGGCTGGAGGGTGGTTTCGAAAACGCCAAATCGATATTGGGGGAAAAGGCGGGCTAGCGCCTGGAGCGATTGGCACCACGCGAGGCGAAGCGACGCCGATGAATGATGATAGGGTCCGACAGGAAATCTGGGCGGCAATCAGAACGTTGGAGCTCTTTGACAAAACTGTGAGGGGACTTGAGACTGCTTCGCTCCTAGGTGGCAAGCTCGGTGAATTTAGCGAATGGCGTGACCGTAGGAAAAAGGACCCGGATCGCTGAGGCTCCAGGATCATTTTTAGTTTGAACGGATTCGGCTACAGCCCATAAAATATCTTCGCGTTGTCGTAAAGAATTTTCTGCACGGCGGATGTGCGAAATCTCGCCCTTCTCGGCGCGCTCTTTCAGTAACTTGGGAAATTCGTACTCCATCGATGAATCGCGGTGGGTGTAGTCGGAGCCGACCATTAGGCTATCTTCGCCCGCGACTTTGAGGATGTAAGGCAAGTCTTCGTCGACCTGGCAGGTGACGTACATACGGTTTTCTTTGAGCAATTCCGACGACAGCGTGTAGCGGGCGAATTGGCTGAAGGTGCCTGCGCCGTCGGCGGCTTTTTCCATGCGCCGTTTGAGTTCCCAAGCAATAAACGGAATCCACGAACAGCCCGCTTCGATGATGCCGAAGCGAAGTTTGGGAAACTTTTGCGGCAGTCGATGGCGGATGATCGTATGGAAAGCGTGAACGGTCGGGAGCTGGGAGCGCATGAACGAGCCCAGAGAAAATTCCCGCGCCGGCACGAAATCGGGCGTACCGGAGCCGATGTGGACGCAGATTGGCAAGTCCAATCGATTCGCCTCCTCGTAGAGCGGGAAGAAGTAGGGATCAGCGGGCCACTTGCCGGCTTCCAGATCACCTTTTTTCAAGATGCCGCAGGCGCCGTGATCTTTGGCGAACTGCAATTCCTTGATCGCTTCGTCCATATTCATCAGCGGCGGCAGGCAGACCCAGCGCAGCCGGCCATGCGACTCGGCGCAGCGGTCGGCGAGCCAGCGGTTGTAGCTGCGCCTGAGCGCGGTGGAAACTTCCGGGCGCTCGGTGGCTTCCATTAAAAACAGCGTCGGGTAAAGCACCTGGACCTGAGTTCCCATCGCGTCCATGTCGCGCAGGCGCGCCTGGACGTCCAGCAACTCGCGGGTTTCCACTGTCGTGCGCGTATTGTTATCGTCGCGCACGAAGCGCATCTGCCGGTGGCCGTCGATCAGCCAATAGCGCACCGGGTTTTTTGACGGATCGACGCGCGCAGGATTCTGAGTAATCGGTTTGAATTCCTGCTCGAAATCCCGCAGGTATTCCCAAGTCGCTTCGGTTTCATCGATATGAGTATCGGCGTCGATGATCGGCATATCGCACCTCCGATTTTCTTCGGAGATAATAATCACAAAAAATAGGAACGGCGCAATGGCCATTTGTTCAAAACGTTCAAGCCGTTCAAATCGTTCAAAACGTCGGAAAAAAATTTCAGCAACTTGAGCAAAAAAAGGCCACTCCTTGTGGGTGGCCTTTTTTATCTGGTTAAACCTAGCGTCGAGTGATCAGCCCGCGGATTCGGCGAAAAAGGTGCCGGCTTCGATGGGCGGCAGATTGCGATTCTCCGGCGTTCCGCTCACCAGCGGTTTGCCGTCGGCGCCGAGACGCATTTCCTGGCCGCCTTGTTGTTGCCCTTTGACGCCGGCGCCGACGCGGATCACCACCAGATTGCCCTCGCCGGTGTTGAGATAGCGGTAGTAGGCGCCCTTGGGGATCATCACGCCCTGGTACTGTTTTACTTCGATCTCGCCGCCGTTTTCATCGAATACGCTCATCTGGCCTTCCAGGACGATGAACGCGTGATCTTCATCCATGTGCTTGTGAATTTCGTTCTCGCCGCCCTCGGCGTTGATCTTGGTGTGAATCCACATATTCGCCGTCTCGGCGACGAGTTGGGTGACCCGGCCCTGCTTCATATAGGGGGTTTTCAATGAGAAGAGCTGAGTCTTCGGTTTGTCCTGCGAGGTTAACTTGGCTGCTGTGACGCTGGTTTGCATGATTTTTCTCCTTAGGTGTTTTTGTGCTCAAATGAGATAGACCCTTCGCGTTCGCTCAGGGTGACATGCTCCTGCAGAAGGAGCATGTCAATTATTTATTCCGTCGATCTTCAGATCGTAAAGCTTGATCACGTTTTCGCGCACGACTTTGCGGAGCACATCCTTGGGCAAGTGGCCGAGCTCTTCGGCGATGACCTTGCGTGAGTGCGGCCAGGGCGATGCGGCGTGCGGGTAGTCGTTCGACCACATGAACGTGTCTTGGCCGTAGCGATTCATCAACTGACCGCCGCAAGGATCGCTGAAGAAAGTCGCGTAAACCTGTTCGTTGATGTAGTCGCCGGGGAGTTTTTCCATGAACGGCAGCGGAACCTTGGTCTTGAAGCGCAGGTAGTACTTGTCCCACTCATGTTGGTAGAACGGCAGCCAGGCGCACTCGTTTTCGACATAGACCAATTTTAATTTCGGAAACCGCGCGAGAACGCCGGTGAATACGAGGTCGAATAAAGTATTCGCCGCGTCGTTGACTTTGTCGTTGACCGCGGTTTTGTAGGTATCGAGTCCCTTGCGCTCGAAGCGGCTGTAATTGAAGCCGGTGAGGATATGCAGGTTCACCGGTATGTTCAATTCCGCGGCGGCTTCCCAGAACGGGTCGTAGTAGTCGGTCTTGAATGACAGATGCTCGGGCGGCACTTGCCAGATCAGGCAGCCGACCATGCCGGCTTTCTTGCAGCGCTCGAGCTCCCTGATGGCGTTCTTGATGTTGTAGAGCGAGATCATCGGGATGCCGATCAGACGCCCCGGCGTCACTTTGCAGTAGTCGATCATCCAGTCGTTGGCAATTTCAAAACAGGCTTTCTGGCACTCGGCGTCTTCCATGGCGAACAACCGCAGCCCCAGGGTCGGATAAAGCACTTCGGCGGAGACGCCGTCGGTTTCCATCTCGCCGATGCGCGCCTTAGGGTCCCAACCGCCGGGCTTTTCGCCGGGCGAGTTGCGCTTGGGGAATTTCGGATACCGATCCTTTAATGACGGCGGAAGATTCTTGATCCACAGGTCTTCCGGCTCCTGAATATGGGAGTCCGCCGAGATGATCTTTTCTCCCGCCAGCACGGTTTCCGGCGTGTAGGTGGCTGCGGCTGTGCTCATGATTGGGCCCTCGCTTTCGCTCCGACTGATAACGACGATTGGGAGTTTTTACGACTCTGCCAATGGCTACTCACTACGAAAACCGGGTTTAGTTGTCAAATTCACTTGGTTTCGGCAGGCAATCTGGTGGCGTGCCATGGGATTGGCTGTTTACTTCCCGGCGTCACGGCGCTGCCTTCGATTTTACCGTCGCCAACCTTGCCGGTGAAACGATACGGGCTCGAGCCGATGGCGATATCGAAACTGATCTCGTCTCCACGCAAGCGCGAATTGCCAATTTTTAGCGGCCCCGAGATATTTTCCGCCGAAGCATTGAGCCTCTGATAATCCTGATCGATGGCCATCGCGATCAACTGCCGGTTGGTGCCGCCGGGATCGAGCTCCACGCGCCAGTTGCCAGCGACGACGCTGGGCACAATCCAGAGATAGAGGTAGGCCTTATCCGTGCCGTTGGCGTCGACTTTTTCCGGAACCGTCATAGAGAACTGACGGTCGGGATTCCATCCGCTCATGTAATAATCGTGCGCCACGATGCGCGCTCCGGGTTTGAGCTCCGATAGCAGCTTGGGTCGAAGTTTTTCCATGAAGTAGGGAATGACATAGAGGGTCACGACGGTTGCCCGGCTAATATCCGTCTTGAACATGTCTTGCACGATGAATTTGACCCGGCCGGCTACGCCTGCGGCTTTGGCGTTTTTGTTCGCGAGCTCGACCAGCTTGGCATCGATATCGACGCCCAAGCCGCTGGCTTTGAACTTTTGCGCCGCGTTGATGATCACCCGGCCGTCTCCTGAACCGAGATCGATGATGTAATCTTTTGCCGTGACATTGGCCATCTTCAACATTTCATCGACGACCACTTGCGGCGTCGGTACGTAGGGAAGCTTGCCCAGTTCCTGGGCGCGCGGCGCGTTCGGCGCGAGCAACGGAAAGCTCGTCGCCAGCAAACCGGCGAGAATCCATTTTATCGGCGTCAGCCTTGATAACATAAATCACTCCTTGAGCCGGCCTATTAATCCTACTTGTCTGCGAAATTGCAACTCGGCGCTGGCCGCGGCCCGCGCTTCGCTATATAAGCGCATGCTCGCAACGGCTCTGGCTTGACGCCTCGGCGAAATCCCCCTATTTTCTAGCTCGCCGTCGGGTTGTTCAGCGGCGCCGGCGGGCGCGGCTCAAACTCGGCCTTGAGGAGATAGAAAACGCGTGAAGTTCGGTTATTACATTCTCAACACCTATGTTCCGGAGCTGGATGGCGGCTGCAAGGAGCTGTACGGCCACTGGCTCGAGCAGATCGATGCCGCGGAAAGCCTCGGCTTCGACTCGCTCTGGGTGACGGAGCACCACTTCCGATACTTCGGCGGCATGATGCCGAGTCCGGCGCTGATTCTCGCGGCTGCGGCGCAGCGCACCAAACGGATGCGCCTGGGCGCGGCGGTATCGATCTTGCCGATGCATAATCCGCTGCGCGTCGCCGAGGAATTCGCCATGGTGGACCAGTTGTCCGGCGGCCGGCTGAATTTTGGCGCTGGGCGCGGCATGCACCCGACCGAGTATGCGGTGTTCGGCTACGACTGGAACGATGCACAAAAGCGTTTGCCCGAGGCGCTCGATATCGTCAGGCGGGCTTGGCGCGGTGAGGAATTCGAATGGAGGAGCGAGCATTACCACTTCCCCAAGCTTCGAGTCTTCCCGCAACCGTGGCAGCAGCCCCATCCACCGATCTACGTGACCGCCAACCGCGATCCGGAAAGCTTCAATATGATAGGCCGGCGCGGCCATCATCTCATGACCCTGCCGTGGATCGCGACCAACGAAGAACAGCGCCCGCGGATCGAGATGTACTGGACGGCGCTGCGCGAAGGCGGCCACCGGGTCGAAGACAAAGATGTTTTCACCATGTATCCGATCTACGTCGGCGCCAGCGACGAGCAGGCGCGCGCCGAGGTGATCGAGCCTTGGCATCGCTGGCGCGGTTTCGCCATGGAAGCGCAGAATCTCAAGCCGGAAAACCCCGCCTACCGGCGCGTCCTGGCTCACCTGGACTACGACGCGATGGTGCGCGACAGCCGCGGTATCTTCGGCGGACCGGAAAGCTGCGCGCGCATACTGAGGCGCATTATCGACGTGGTCGGCACGACGCATATCGGTTTAACCTTTCACTTCGGTGGATTGAGCCAAGAAAAAGTTTTGCGGTCGATGGAACGCTGCGCTCGCGCCGTGCTGCCGGCGCTGCGCTAAAATTTGCGCTCGCTCCGGCTAGACGATTCATCCCACCCATCGGTGCGGCGTATTGCTTCACGCGATCTTAAATTGACTGAAACCGGCTTGCGTGTTACGAACCAAAAAACTTCTGCGAGAGTGAATCCTTGAAAGCACCGCAATTCGAAGAGCTCCGGTCCTTGGATCTGCAAAAATGCTCGGGCGTCGGCGATATCGTTACCGCCATGCGTTACTGCGCCTTCGGCGCCCGCATGCTCGGCGAAGTCGCACAGACGATTTTTGAAATGGTAACGGCGAAGGATAATCCGATATTGATCTACGGCGGCATCGCCAACGCGCCCCTCGGGCGGTTGTTGAAAAAATTCGTCGTGAAAGGATGGTGCCGCGAGATTATGCTGCCGTCGGAATACGCCCGGACGAAGCGCCGGGGCGGACAGGTGATCGTTGTCGGCGCGTTTTCCGAGCGCAACGCCCGGGCGATTTATAAGAAACCGGCGCGGGCCGTGTTCATCAACCCATTCGACATGGCGCGACCGGGGCAGATTCGCGACGGTTTTTTCCCGGATGCGGTGTTCGCCGACCCGCGCTTTGTCATGCCCGTCCTCGACGCGGTGCTCGACGAATGGCTCAATGGCCGGCGCCGTTCGGTCGGGGCACTGATCGCGATGCTCGCGCGCTACGGTGGTCTCGGCGCTCAGGTGGCGCGCGGCGCCAAGGCGCTGGAAGCGATGATGCGCGACAAAAACTGCGCGCGCTTTCTGACGATCAGCGGCGCGATGACCGTGGGCAAGATGGACCTGATTATCTGCGACATGATCGAGCAGGGCATGATCCATGCGATCTCTTCCACCGGCGCCTTGATGGCCCATGGGCTGGTGTCGTCCATCGGGCTCAAACATTATAAATACAACCCCAGGTACAACGACACGGAGCTGGCGCGGCGCAAGCTCAACCGGGTGACCGATACTTTGGAGCCGGAATCCAATCTCGATACGGTCGAAGAAGTGATCGGCAAAGTGATCGATACCATCGACGGCAAACAACCGCTCAGCCCGACTGCGCTGAACCGGCTCATCGGCAAGCATCTGGCCGAAAATTATCCAAACGAGCGGGGCATTTTGAAATCCGCCTATCTCCACAGGGTGCCGGTGTTCGTTCCTGCCTTTGTCGACTCCGAGCTGGGTAACGATATTTACATCCATAACCTCAAGCGGAGGCGCCGCGGCAAGCGGCCGATCCTGATGGATTTGGAGCGCGACAGTAAGGAATTGATCAAGCTCGTCACCGGCGCGAAACGCTTCGGTATTTTTTCGATCGGCGGCGGCGTGCCGCGCAATAACGTGCAAAACGTCGCGCCGCTAATCGAGATCATCAACGAGCGGCTCGGTCCGACCTTTCCCAATCGGCGCTTCAGCTACGGCGTGCGCATCTGTCCCGACAAGCCGCACTTTGGCCATCTGTCGGGCTGCACCTACTCGGAAAACGAATCCTGGCGGAAAGCCGACAAGAACGGCATCTATGCTGAAGTGCTCGCCGACGCCACGCAGGTGTGGCCGTTTTTGGTCAAATACATCATGGAGCGTAGGGCGGCCGGCAAGATTGGTTAAAAATTACGACGCGAGAGTGCCGCCAAGCTGATCGTCCGCCGCAATACGTTGTTCGTTCCAAAGGTTCCAGGGGTTTCAGTCGTTCTAATTTTTCCATTCCCGCCGGTTGGAGGAAATTTATGAAACGCAGCACTGATCGGATTCTAGTCACTCATGTCGGCAGTTTGGCGCGACCGATAGATCTGATGGACATGCTATTGGCCAGGAACGAGGGCAAGGCTTACGATGCTGCTGCGCTCGCCAAGCGCACGCGTGAAGCGGTGGCGGAGGTGGTGCAAAAACAGATCGATTGCGGCGTCGACATCGTCAACGACGGCGAATTGGGCAAATCAAACTTTTCCCGCTACACCCGCGAGCGGTTGAGCGGCTTCGTCGAGCGGGCCGCCGATGCGAATTTCAAGCCAACGTCGATCTTTGGACGCGACCTGATCGAGTTCCAGGACTATTTCAACCGCGGCGGCCGCACCGCCATCGGCCATCACGCAAGAGTTTTTTACTGTGTCGAACCGCTCAAGTATGTCGGCCAGGATGAGGTCAAGGCGGATATTGAAAATTTGAACGCCGCACTGCGGGGCAAACGGGTCGAAGAGGCGTTCCTTCCCGCGATTGCGCCGGGCACGCTTGAGCATTGGATGAAAAACGAGTTTTACCGCACCGGCGAGGCTTATCTGTTCGCCATCGCCGACGCCATGCACGAAGAGTACAAGGCGATCATCGACGCCGGCTTCATCTTGCAGATCGACGATCCCGATCTGGCCGACGCCTGGCAAATGCATCCGGCAATGAGCGTGGTGGAGTACCGCAAATATCAGGAGATACGCATCGAAGCGCTCAATCACGGCCTGCGCGATCTGCCCATCGATCGGATTCGCTTTCACATGTGCTGGGGCAGTTACCACGGTCCGCACAAATACGACATCCCGCTCCAAGACATCGTCGATCTGATTCTCAAAGTGCACGCCGGCGCCTATTCCATCGAAGCGTCGAACCCCTGTCATGACCACGAGTGGCGCGTGTGGAACGAGGTCAAGTTTCCTGCCGGCAAAGTTTTTATTCCCGGCGTCGTCGGCCACTACAGCGACTTCATCGAACACCCTCGCGCGATCGCCGATCGTTTGGTGCGCTACGCGAGAATGATGGGACGGGAGAACGTCATTGCGGGTACGGACTGTGGCATTGGCTCGCGTGTCGGACACCCGCAAGTCGCCTGGGCCAAGTTTCAAGCGATGGCCGAAGGCGCGAGCATCGCGACCAAGGAGCTGTGGGGAAGATAATCGCCGGCGATTGATCGAGCGGAGGCGTCAATCGAGCCGCTCGCTTTCAATTGGGTTTCGTTAAACCCAATCGCTGGCGGCCGTAGAGTATCACGAGTTGTTCGCGCTCATCCGATTCGGGCAGGCTTTTCAAAACATCTTCGATGCGGCCGCGCTCTTCCTGTTTCAACTCGCTCCAGCGCTCCAGGTCTATCTGCAACTTTTCGAATTCGTCCTTAGAGAGCGGCGGCGCCGTCTCGGTTTTTTCCGTGGCGGAAGTGTCGCTGATTACTTCCGGCTGGGCGCTGAGCACGACGGCGCGGCGCAGGCGGCCCTGTTCGTCGTATAGCATCGCGAAGTTTTTATAACCGATATTAGAAATCAAGGATCGCACCGCAGGCTCCAGCGGTTGGCGTCGGAGCTTGAGATTCACCACTTTGGTGTCGGGAGTCGAAGGAACGACGATCTGAAACCCGGTCTTAGCTTGAATCGCGTGAAGCGCGAAAGTAACCGGCGTTCGGTCAAAGTCGATGGAGATCTCGCCATTCCGGTAATCGACCCACGGGCGATAAAAATCCTCACCGTCGGTTTGGGCAAGAGCCGGCGAAATCCGCGATATCCATAGGAGCGCCAGCAGCGAAATTGTCAGCACACCTGTTTTCATGGCTTTGACCTCACTAGGGATGAACTGAGCAAAGTCCATACCTCGCTATCCTGTTCCATGAACAGCCAAAAAATCCCTATCTTGACTCCATTTTCCCCTTTAAGCGCCAGGGGGTGTTCGGCCCCGGACAAATTTGTGACGACCATTCGTGAATTAACGGAGGGAAATGTGAGGCTATCTACCGCTTAGAGAGATTGGACGGGCACCGGACCCACCCGCCAAATCTCTTGAGCGTATTCCCTGACGGTGCGGTCACTGGAGAATCGTCCCATGTGCGCTACGTTCAAGACACACTTGCGACTCCAGCTCTCGGCATCAAGATAGGCGAGCGAAGCTTGCCTTTGACATTCGACGTAAGCTTCAAAATCCGCCAGAACCATGTACGGATCGCCGCCGTCCAAGAGCGAGTCGACGATCGGCTGGAAGAGTCCAGGTTTGTCGTTTGAGAAAAAATTACCGGCGATCATATCGATGACCCTTCTGAGCTCGGCGACGTTGTCATAATAGTACCGGGGTTGATAGCCGGTGCGCTTCGCCGCGCGCACTTCCTCTGCCTTGAGGCCGAAGATAAAGATATTTTCGGCGCCGACTTCTTCGAGAATCTCGACGTTGGCCCCGTCCAATGTGCCGATGATCAAGGCGCCATTGAGCGCGAATTTCATGTTGCTGGTGCCCGAGGCTTCGCTTCCTGCGGCCGAGATTTGCTCGGAGAGATCCGCTGCCGGGATGATCTTTTCCGCCAACGAGACGCCGTAGTTTGGAATAAAAACGACCTTCAAAAAGGGTTCGACGTCGGCGTCGCGATTGATCCGATCGGCCACCGCAGTGATGAGCCGAATAATCAGCTTGGCCGTGAAATATCCCGGCGCCGCCTTGCCGGCGAAAATCGCGGTTCGAGGAATGATGCGGGCGCCGGCCTTGATACGATTGTAAAGATAGATCAGATGCAAAACGTTCAGCAACTGCCGCTTGTACTCATGAATTCTCTTGACCTGGCAATCAAAGATCGAATCGAGTCGAACCGCGATTCCGGTTTTCTGTAAGATCACCGCGGCCAGATCGCGTTTGTTGGCGCTTTTTGCCTGCCGCCATTGGGCGAGGAACGTGGCGTCTTCCGCGAGCGGTACCAGGCCGCGCAAGGAGTTTAGATCGGTGATCCATCCTTTGCCTAAACGGCGGGTAATCAACCGGGAGAGCCGCGGGTTGGAAAGCAGCAGCCAGCGCCGCTGGGTGATACCATTGGTTTTATTGTTGAAACGTCCGGGATAAAGCTCAAAAAAATCGCTGAAGAGTTCTTCCTTTAGAATTCTCGTATGGAGATTCGACACGCCGTTGACCGAATAGCTGCCGACGATGGCCAGGTTCGCCATGCGGATTCTTTTTACCCCGTTCTCCTCGATCAGAGACATGCGCTGCAGCCGTTCCGTGTCTGCGACAAAACGGCGCGCCACTTCGTCGAGAAATCTCCGGTTGATCTCATAGATGACGTCCAAAATACGCGGCAGGACTCGCTCCAGCAGCGACACCGACCACTGCTCTAAAGCTTCCGGCAGCACTGTATGGTTCGTGTAGGCGAACGTTCGCGTGGTGAGATTCCAGGCGCATTGCCAATCAAGATTGTGGCGGTCGACCAAGAGGCGCATCAACTCGGCAATCGCCAGCGCGGGATGAGTATCGTTGAGCTGGATGGCGACCTTGTCGGGTAAGGCATCGAAAGTGTCGCGGGTCTTGAGATAGCGCGCGAGAATATCCTGCAATGTGGCAGAAACGAAAAAGTACTCCTGGCGCAAACGCAGCTCTTTACCCGCCGAAAAGTTGTCGTTCGGATAGAGAATCTTGGAGATGGTCTCCGTCTTGTCTCGGTCCTCGACCGCGCGCAGATAATCACCATGATTGAAATAATCCAAGTCGAATTCGCGCGTCGACTTGGCAGACCACAGTCTAAGATTGTTTGCCGTGCCGTTGCCGTAGCCTGGAATGGGAAAATCATAGGCCATGGCGATGACGTTATCGGTATCGAGCCATTCAGTCCGTGGTCCTCGACCATTCTCCGAGTGCACAACCCGGCCGTAGAACTGCACTAGATAAATCCGTTCGGGTCGCGGAATTTCCCACACGTTGCCGTAACGGAGCCAGTTATCGGGGGTTTCAACTTGCGCTCCGTCGCGGATTTTTTGAAAAAAAATCCCGTACTCGTAACGTATGCCGTAACCGTAAACAGGCAGCTCCAGGGTTGCCAGCGAATCGAGAAAGCAGGCGGCGAGCCGGCCCAAGCCGCCGTTGCCCAACCCAGCATCCCATTCCACCTCGCGCAGATCTTCAAGCCGATAGCCGAGCTCGCGCAGCGCCTGGGCGGACTCGTCGAAGCGCTGCAGGTTGATCAAATTGTTGCCGAGCAGCCGCCCCAGGAGAAATTCCAAGGATAAATAATACACCCGCTTCGCATCCGCTTTATCGTAAGTTTGCTGGGTATTCAGCCAGCGGTGGATCAGTTGGTCGCGGACGGTAAGGGCCAGGCTCTCGTAACGGCCCAGTTGGGTTGCAGTGTATTGATCTTGGGCGAGGGAGTCGGTTAGATGGCGCTGGAACGAGTCTTTCAACCCGGGGACCCAACGGCTTGGGTCTACACTGGAGATCTCAGCATCATCTGTTTTGCCATTGGGCATGCGGGCGATCCTCCACTGGATGACATTTTAAGCAGCTCTGATTCAAGCATTGTACTGTGCTGTGATGTGGCGGTAAACGCTAATAAACGATCGACGTAATGGCCTTGCCAAACAGTGCGCTCGCTCAGCGGCCTGGCAACTCGCAGGCGCCCGATAAATGGCTTGAAGATTTCACCGAATCCCGGGTCGTCCGGGGTGGTGATGATGTCGACTCAATGACGAGGCCCGCAGTCGAGGGCATCGTTCGCGCGTCGTCGAGCTAGTTGAGTTTCAGCAGCCGCTTGATGTTGTCTGACATGATCAGGCGGAGATCTTCGATCTTGAGTTTTAAATGGCGCTGGGCGTGTTTGACGATCTTCTCGATTTCCCAGTCCATGGGGTTAAACGGATGGTCGGAGCCATAGAGCACGCGGTCCGGACCGGCCCACGAGATCGATTCACAAAAGAAGGGCAACCAGCCCATTCCCGAGCTGTCCATATGGACGTTCTCGCACTTCTTGGCGATCTCGACCACGTCTCTCACTCCTTCGACTAAACCCGAGTGCCCCATGATGATGGGAAGCTTGGGAAAATCCTTGGCGACTTCGCCGATGCGTTTCGGACTGGCGTCTTCGCCCAAACCGCAGTGAAACAGCACCGGGATGCCGTGCTGCTGCGCGGCTTCCATGAGCGGATAGACTTTTGTCTTGTCGTTGGCCGGGCAGTGCTCGATCAGCGGATGAATTTTGATGCCCTTGAGTCCGAGCTTGATGCCTTCCTCCAGGACCTGCAGGGTGTCCTTCGGTCCATTGCCGGGGCTGAGGCGCATGTAGCCATGAATCCGCCACGAGTGTTTTTTCATCTGCTCGGAAATGTACTGATTGGTTTCTCGATAGTTGGACGGTTCGCCGATGCCGATGGCGAATGTGACGACGCCGTCCACACCGGCGTCGTTCATCGACTGCAGCATGTCTTCCGCCATAAATTTCATGATCGGTGGGATCTGATGGATCGCCAGTTTCTTTCGCGCGCCCATATGCGAGTGCGCATCGATGACTTCGATCTTTTCGCCTTCGACAGTGCTATGATGATCTCCCAAAAATTTTGGCTGCTCAAAGGAGATGGATCAAGGTTGCTCAGCCGGTCGATTTATAGAATCACTTAACCTCTTACACTTTACACTCCGCCGAATCCTTCATCCTGCGCTTCGGCCAGCAGCCACGGATCTTTGATCTCGGTCGTCGGGCCTTTGCCGCTGAGCACGTTGACGACTTCTCGCGCGGCATGGGTTTGGCAATCGACGTAGGACTCGTCAGAGTTTGCCGCGGTATGGCAGGTGACGATGACATTGGGCAGTGTCAACAGTTTATGATCGGCGGGCAAGGGTTCCGGTTCCGTGACGTCTAGTGCCGCGCCGGCCAGTTCACCGGCGACCAGCGCATCGTAGAGCGCGTCGGAGTCCACCAGGCCGCCGCGGGCGCAGTTTATCAAGTAGGCGGTGTTCTTCATCGCTTTGAACTGCGGCGTGCTGAACATCTTGCGCGTCTGCTTGGTCAGCGGCGCGTGCACGCTGATAAAGTCGGAGGTCTTCACCAACTCGTCGAAGGAAACCATCTTGACGCCATACTCTTTGGCGGTTTTTTCGTCGAGATAGGGATCGTAGGTCTGCACGTTGAGTCTCATGCCCTGGGCGCGCGGCGCGACTTGCTTGCCGACATGGCCCAGGCCGACGATGCCCAGCGTGCGGCCCTGAATCCGATAGACGCGGCCACGGTAGGCGTGCAACTCGGCGGTATGGCGGCGCCATTTGCCGTCGCGCACATATTGATTCATGCGCATGAGCTTGCGCGAGATCGCGATCAATAAGCCGATGGCCTGCTCGGAGACTTCGATGGAATTGCACCCGGCGGCGTTGCAGATGATCAAGCCGTGATCCTTGGCTGCGGCGAGATCCATGCGGTCGACGCCGACGCCGGTGCGGCACACGACTTTGGTGCGTTTCAGTTGCGCGATAATCTCGCGCGACAGCGGCACCGAGCCGTGCATGATGATGCCGTCGGCGTCCTTACCCATCTCGACCACTTCGGCGTCGTTGGTCGGGCGCCGGATGGTCATGTCGGCGTCGATCTCGGCGAGAATCGGTTTGATCAGATCCACCGGTACGTCGTTGCTGCCGAAATACACTACATGAAACTTACCCATTTGAGTTAAACCTCCAGTCCATAAAGGCGCAGCGGATTGTCCCATAAAATTTTCCGCCGCGCTTCAGCTGCAGATATGATCGTTCTTGGTGAGATCGCCCACGGTGCGATCGGGAAACTTGCCGATGCAGTCGCTGTGCGGGTAATCGGTGGCGATGGTGAGATAGTCCTCGCCGACATGCTCGATGAACGCAGGCGCAAGCTCTTCGCCGGCTTCCGCGCTGGAAAAACATTGGCGCTTGAAATAATAGCTCGGTTTTTCTTTGGTGATTCTCGCTCGGCCATGGCCCTCATGCTCCCAGTGCTCGTCCATGCGCTCGAGCCAGAAGGGCACCCAGCCGCAGCCAGATTCCAGGTAGGCGACTTTGAGCTTGGGATATTTTTCCAGTACCCCATCGGCGCAGAAATTCAAACTGGCGAGCATCTGTTCGAGCGGATGGCAGGCGATATGGCGGCCGAACTCGCTGTAGCGATCCGAGCCGGCCTGCTCGAGCACGGTGCGCGCGCCTTCATGGACGCAAACCGCGACACCGAGATCGGCGGCCGTCTCATAAATTGGAAAATAGTCGGGGCTCGACAGCGTCCGGCCGCAGAGTTTATTCGGCCGCCAGAAGATCCCGACCAGGCCCAGTTTCTCCTTGGCGTATTTCAGTTCTTCGACGGCGCGTTTGGGGTCTTGCAGGGGAATCAAAGCGACGCCGTTGAGCCTTTTGCGGTCGTAGCTGCAGTAGTCCGAAAGCCAGGTGTTGTAAGCGCGGCAGATCGCCGCGCTCAACTCCGGGTCGAGATTGTCGCGCCACATGATGTAAAGACCCACGGTCGGGAAGAGCACGCCGAAGTCGACCCCTTCCTTGTCCATGTCGCGGACGTTGGATGCCGGATCGAATTTGGCGGCGAGCGCGTCGGCGAAAGTCTCGCGCCAGCGTTTCGACGCGCCGAAGGTGAAACCGTAGTCCTCCTGCTGGGTGGCGTTGCGCAGCTTGTCGGCATCGGAGATTTTTTCGCCATCGACGAGCCGGTACGACTGGTTCGGGCCTTTGATCTCCACGCGGCCGCGAAATTTTTCCGGCAGGTACCTGGCGAACAAGTCGGTCGGCTCGAGCACGTGGCGGTCGGCATCGATGACTTTGAATCCGTCTTTCATGGCTTCAATCCTTTCGGCTACGCGCCGCGCCGCGCAGAGATGCGGCGTCCGATTCGAGCGCAGTTTTCATAAATAAGACGAGTTCGCCGAGGGAGTCAACAGGAGCGAGGCGCGAGGCGGCAAGGTGAACGCCGGCGGCGCCAGCTATCATCCATGCGTCGGGTCGGCCGGGCGACCGTGGGTGATGAGCCGAGGAAACTCATCGCGATTCGTTTGGATACGAAGGTTTTGGGTCGGTTGCGCAAGACTGCCGAGAGAAAAAACTTGCCCTACCAGTCCTCGTGAACGAGATGTTAGCCAGCGAGATGCCCAAGGCGAGTTAGGACTGAGTAACGTGAAGAATAAATGTCAAAAGTAAAGATCTTGCCGTGGTGGCTTTTTTCTTCTCGGCTGGGATGTTTGTGCCTACTTGACCTGCCGTAATGGGTGACCCTCACGGCTCCACAAGCTTTTGCCCAGCGCTCTTATGATTTTTCAAAGAAAGGGTCTCCGTGCCGCGACCGTTAGGCCGGTTCGGGATGTACCGCGAGTTTGATTTTCTCTTTTTTCTGAATGTACGCGAAGACAGAAAACAGGTTCCGCGCTTGTGGGTTCCCCTTTTCGCCAAACATCCGCATTAAGCTCTTGGGCGACTTATGCACCGCGGCGCCGAGTTTTTCAAAACCGAGCGTTGCGTTGATATAGTCGCGAAGGATGGTTTTTCCGGTTTCGACATCGCCAGCGAGAAGACACCCGGCGGCTTCGGTAATGAGGTTTTCGCGAAATTTTGGATCGCGTTGTACTCGCGCCTGAACGGTTTCTTTAAAATCTCTTGTTAACGCCATGGTTAGCTCTCCTTCTTTTTACGCTTCTTATAGTCTGCCCAAAGCGCTTGGGCATCTGCAATATCTTCTGACTGTTTTTTCTTCGTCCCGCCCGCGAGCAGAATAATCAACTCTTCGCCGTCCTTGCCGAAATAGATCCGATACCCCGGGCCGAAATTTATTTTGTACTCATGGACCCCTTGGCCAACGCTAGCGACGTTCGAAAGATTTCCCTTCGCCATACGGGTGACTGCCATTGTTACCTTCGCCGCGGCCTCCGAATTTAATCCGTCGAACCACTTGCGAAACGGAGATCGGCCGTTGCTAGCAAGATATTCTTTGATCTCCACGTAATGGAAATAGTAACATTTATGTTACTAGTGTCAAGGGCAAAACCATAATAGCGGCGGTATCTAAAAAGGGCATGGGATTCGGGTTGTAAAGCTTTAAGAAATTGGCCGGTTGTCATCAAAACCAAGGGAAACAAAACTCGATCGGATTCGAAAGAAGATCAAAGCGCTGGGGTTGACGGAAAAAAGATGTTGACGCCGCCATTCGCCGGGCCCGGACCCGGTAGTGCGCGTCGTCCTCGATACGAACACCATCGTATCCGTTCTCTTCTTCAGCGGGGTTTCCTCAAAGCTGGTTTCACTTTGGCAAACGGGTTTGCTAACGCCGTTGCTCTTCGAAATTGCTTAGATACCCAGCCACGACCCCGCTGGCGACCCTCACAAGATAACCGACATAAGCAAATAACCAAAGCCTGACGCCACTGCCCAAGTTTTCTTGCTGGGTGGCATTGCGCAGCTTGTCGGCATCGGAGATTTTTTCGCCGTCGACCAGCCGGAACGACTGGTTCGGGCCTTTGATCTCCACGCGGCTGCGGAATTTTTCCGGCAGGTACTTGGCGAACAGATCGGTCGGCTCGAGCACGTGGCGGTCGGCATCGATCACTTTGAATCCGTCTTTCATGGCTTCAATCCTTTCGGCTACGCGCGGCGCCGCGCAGAGATGCGGCGTCCGATTCGAGCGCAGTTTTCATAAATAAGACGAGTTCGCCGAGGGAGTCAACAGGAGCGAGGCGCGAGGCGCGAGCCCGGCAACGTGAACGCTGGCGGCGCCAGCTATCATCCATGCGTCGGGTCGGCCGGCCGACCGTGGGTAATGAGCCGGGGAAGCTCATCGCAATTCGTTTGCATACAAAGGTTTTGCGGTGCTCCGCAAGACCAAAGAGAAAAAGGGATTACCCTACCAGTCGCGCGGACGCTCACTCGACCGGTTGGTCGATGAAGTTGGCGACGACCAATCGCATTCCTCGCTTCGCTTATGGAAATTGTCGCCGTACTCTTCGAAAAGCACACTGTCCTGAGAAAAGTTGGGCCGCACGCCAGGGTCGTCGTTCAACTGCGTTGAAAAGGCCTCGCACCAACCAAAGCTGAGCGCTCGAAAAAGTACGTCCCCCTTTATTCCCTTGTCCTTAGTAGTCCCTAGCCTGATTTCCTAGTGGAAATGCCGGGCTTAGTTGGATATGCTAGAAAAACAGTGGAGGCCCGTCATGCGTAAGCGAGCGTCTTCGACAGCGGAAAATCTGGTTTCGTTGCGCGTACCGAAAAAACTAGCAGGCAAAAAAGTGGTGCTGGTCGATGCCGCAGAGTACGCAGCGTTAAAGCGCCGTCTCAGCGAAATTAGCCACGCGCTGGAAGTGATTTCTCGCGGTGATGCCGCATACCGTCAAGGGAGGACGAAGACGGGCGCGTCTTTATCGGAGTTAGGTCGGTAGCGGGATGGCCCGGCCGATTACCGTTGTTCACATCACCCCTGATTTTGAAAAAGCCTATCTTCGATTACCCAAGCACATTCAAATACTCGCGACCCGCAAAGATCAATGGTTTCGCGATGACGCCTTTGATCCGCGCCTCCGAACTCACAAACTAAAAGGCGATCTCTCAGCTTACTGGGCCTACTCGATCAACCGCGAGTATCGTGTGCTATTTCGGTTTCTCGGTCCAAGCGAAGTCCTCTACTACGATGTTGGCACCCATGAAATCTATCGCTAAACATTTGCGACAGTCGAACCCGCGCCGTGAAGAAGAATACCGAGAAAGTAGGATATTCGACATCAGGGATAAATTTTGATTCTTACACTTCGGATTACCTCGGGCAGGTGAAAATAAGTCAATACTCAGGCTCGAACATCCCGCACACGGAGCGAGGCGCGAGGCGTGAGCCGGCAACGTGAACGCTGGCGGCGGCAGCGTTCATCCATGCGTCGGGTCGGCCGGACGACTGTGGGTGACGAGCCAACGAAGCTCATCGCAATTCGATTGGATACAAAGGTTTTGGGTTGGTTGCGCAAGACTGCCGAGAAAAAAGGGCTGCCGTACCAGTCGCTGGTGAACGAGATATTGGCGAGCGAGATGCGCGAGGCGAGCTAGGATTGAGAGATGCGAACGAAAATGTCAAAAGTTAAAGATCTGACCGTGGAACCTGGTGAAAATCTGACCCTGGAACCTGGTGCAGCGGAATTGCCAATATTGATATCATGGAAACACTGAACATAATCGGCACGTGGTGGGTGCCATCTAAAGGACAGTCAAGGGCGGCAGGTACGCTGACATTTTCCGAGAATGAAGGTGTTAGACTCGAAATCGACAAATCACTAACGGTCGGAAAAGAAAAAATCATAATAGGACGCGCGGGTGGCCGAGACGTAACATTACAAGGTTGCTACGAAATATCCAGCACATCTGTTGGCGGCGCATTGAAAATTACTGGTCAAGAGTATTTAGTTGAGACCGCCTTTTTGGGCGTAGCGCTAACAAAGACTTCGCAGTTTCGTTTCACAAAAGCTTCTTTCGACTTCACTCATTTAATTGACTGGGTTGCAACGAGTGGAATTAAAACAGGCTATTCAGCCGACAAAAAATTCACAGTCACCTACCAACGACCGGACGACATTTCCATTACCTTGCCAGAAGCTACCCTAAGCCTAGCCTTTAGTGGAAAATATCCGTTCGGGGGGCCAACACTTACGATACAGGAATCAGTGCGTTGGGACCTTACGACAAAACTACCAAAAACCATCGACGAGATTGTCAATGCTTATATAACGCCTTTGTGGGACCTCCTAAGGCTAACTACAATGCGAGACAATACGCTCGAAGAGCTAGCCGTCTATCGCAAGGCAAATGATAAACCGAGCGACGCAATTCGCGTCATTTTCAAGACGGGTTATGTGGGCAACCGTACGAGGCACTTATCGTCGAGCGAAATGCTTTTTTCTCTGAGAGATATTGGTACTAGTTCACTTGAGTTTCTTAAGAATTGGATTCAGATTCATCCAAACGCCAGGGCTGTTATTGATAATCTCGTCGACCCTCCAACTGGAGCCAAAGTACGCCTGACTCAAAGGTTTTTTAATTTAGTTCAGGCTGCTGAAGTTTATCACCGGCTATTTCATTCAACGCAAAGCGAATTATCCAAAGCGGAACATGACAAACGCCTGAGTGAAATCCTTAGCGACGTTCGTGATACACACAAAGATTGGCTTAAACAAATTCTAGCGGATAGTAATAAACCGAGACTTGCCGCTAGACTTACTGCAATTTTGAAAGAAACAGAGTTGATCGTAAGAAATCTGCTGCCGAACTCCAGCACACACCAAAACGTTTCACATCCAAGATCGCTCGGACGCGTAACGATTTAACGCATCGCCTGACGACGGCCGTTAAAAACGAGGACCTTTTTGTTATTTCAGAAGTACTGTTTCTTGTACTTGCTGCTTGTCTACTAATGAGATCCGGACTTCTAGAAGATAAAGTGGCAGCGATTATTGCAAACAACTTCCGTTATGTACGGGCGTTGGAGAATAGGGCTCTGTTGTGATGAAGGCTAGCAGCCCGTGGCAAAAGAGCTGACGAGCGCGAATTTGATTCGATCTACTTTGCGAGACGTGTGCAAGGCAACAGTCGACGTAACCGATCGATACCATCTTCGAAGATGGGTCCAGAGCGTGTCTAAAGGTCTTACAAGCGAGCCTATGACGATAAAAAGCGCCGCAACGCGGCCTTGCAGGCTCCGCGGCGTCCCTACACCGAACAGCGTTCGCATCAACAAGCTGAGATTCAACGCCGCCGCATGGAGTAAGATCCGTTTGAGGATGTTCTGATGACCGCGCAGGTGCACCCGTGGCATCGCTCCGGTTTCGTACAGATGCGCAAACGGTCGTTCGAGGAGTTCTCCCCGCTGACGGAGCAGGCGCTTGCCGCGTGCGCCGCGAATCCGCCGGCGGTTGCGATAGACAGCATGGCGTGCCTCGGGGTTATCCTTCCACTGTCGTCGCCCGCGATCGGGCTCCGAGATGTAGCTGCGCACGCCCGCGGCTTCGAAGTCCACGAGCGCTTGATTACTATGATACCCCTTGTCTGCGACGACCTCTTTCGGCCCGTCGCTGTCAGGGACAACCCCCTCGATCTGCTCGGCGGCCTCAATCAACGTCTCGATACTCGTGGTGGTGTCCCCTTGATCGGCGCCTTGCACGGTCACGGCCACCACTGCTCCCGTCTCCAGGTCGACCGCGTGCTCGGCCTTGTGCGCCAAGTGCGTGCGTCCGTCCTTCATCTTGGTGATCTTGGCGTCGGGGTCATGGGGATGGGTCCAGTCATCGTTGGAGCCCTTGTTCTTGCGCTTGCGGTCAAGGCGCGCCAAGTCCTCGCGGGTCGGTGTTTCAATCCCCGAGGCCTTGGCTAGTCCTCAAATAAGCGCTGTGGACAGGAAAATTTGTTGAGGTGGATTTAAAAACGGGAAAAGCCCTCTGAAATGAGGTATACGAAGAGTTGCCACACAGCAACGTAACCCCAAAAAGCAGAGGGCTCCCAAGTGAAAATATCTATCGCATTTGGACGTGCAAGTCACGTCAATTCCGGTACGAGCATCGATCCTGCCGAACTTCCGTGGCCCGAGACTCAAGGGCGGGTGATGCGCCATCCGCTGCTCCATCTTGAGAGCGATCCACGAGGTAACATTACGCATTATGGAGGTTTGGTCTTGGCGCAGCAGTTTGTCCGGCGGTTTCGGGTTGCGCAGCGGTTGGACCAGGCCCTGGTGTTGTTTAGGCGTCATGCCCCCTACTTTGAGTCGGACCATGTGCTGGCGCTGATGTACACGCTTTATGCCGATGGGACATGTCTGGAGGACCAGGCGGTGCTGCAAGGGAGCGAGGCGATTCGAAGACTGGTGGGAGCGTGTCGGATTCCGGACCCGACGACGGCGGGAGATTTTCTGCGTCGGTTTAAGAGCGCACAAGATTTGGAGCAGTTGAGTGGGGTGGGCGACGAGGTGCAAGAGGCGGTGTGGTCGAAGTTGCCCGCCCCGGTACGTCGTCACAGGAAGAAGCACGAGATGGCGCTGGTGGATCTCGATGGTCACATCAAGCCCCTGTACGGGGTGCAGAAAGAGGGGGCGGATTTTAGCTACGACGGGCGTTGGTCGTATCAGCCGTTGGTGGTGACGCTGGGTGGCAGTGGGGAGTGCCTCAAGGTGGTCAATCAGCCAGGCAGCGGGCATGCTGCGGACGGCGCCGCCGAGGCTCTCAAGGAAGTTTTGCCACGGGTGAAGCGCCATTTCAAAAGCGCCATTGTGCGGGGCGATACCGACTTTGATCGGGCCGACGTGTACCAGGCGGTGATCGAGCAGGGGGCGTACTTTGCCATTGGGGCCAAGCTGCATCCCAATCGCGCCGCGCTGGCCGAGGCGATTGCGGAGAAGCGTTGGCAGCGATTTTGTCCGCGCGCCGAGCGCAACAAGCCAGCCGGGTCTAGTCGTGAGGGGCGCACCCCCAACTACCGCAAAACCAAAGCCCAACAGCGAGGGTACCGCACGTTGAGCACGCTTCAGCAGTGGATCAGCGAGATCGACTATCAGCCCGCCGGGGTGCCCTTTCCGTGTCGCCTGATCGTGCGGCGGATTTTGATTGAAGAGTGCGATGGTCAGGGAGTGCTCTTTCGCCATTTCCGCTACCGGTTGGTGCTGAGCGATCTGCCGCGTTCTTACACGGCTCAGCGGGTCGTCGATCTGACCTATCAGCGCTGCGACCAGGAAAACCTCATCGAGCAATTCGGTCACGGCATTGCGGGGTGGCGCATGCCGGTGGCGGAGTTTATGGGCAACTCGGCGTGGCTGGAAATAGCTCGGCTGGCGTGGAATCTGGGCAAGTGGATCGCCCAACTGGTCTTGCCCGAGGAGGTAGTGCGCTGGGAGTGGAAGCGCTTTCGCCGCCACTTTGTCTACATTGCGGCCAAGGTTCTCAAGCTCGGCAGAAGCTTGGTGGTGCGGCTGGCCGGATCGCATCGGTATTTGCCCGACATCCTCGCCGCTCATGCTCGATTGCAGACCTAACAGACGGTTGCGACGCGACCTCATCCGGCTGCTCCCGCGGGCCGACGCACGCCGCGCTGCGCTCAAAATCACTCTCGACCTCGGTTCATCGTCCAACAACATCCGACTGGCTCCGATTTGTGATATAAACGCATGCTCATGATGGGCTTACGAACCGTCAAGGATCTCCCTATGAACCGACCATGCATACTTTTAGACGCTTGGCGCTTATTTCAGGGCTAGTCAAGGAAAAGGTTCGCGTCCCCTTTTCCCCTGCCCTTTTTGCCCTGACCTGTTTCGCTCCGCTCCTGCTACCTGCTAAATTCCGATGGTAGACCCCATCTGTTGACACACTCTAAGGCCGGAGCCTTGACTTATTCCCCTTAGTCAACAACATCCCCTAAATTCCGCGTATGCTCACCATGATCAATGAGTTGTAGCGGAGCAGAGGCCTGTTGTCTTGGCCGACACGGAGCCACTGCTTCTGATCATCCCGAAGAAAGTCCAGTTAGACTATTCGACTCGACGGCTAGCTAGCTAATAGCGAACGCCATCGCAGTTTGATTAGCTCGTCTGAGCCGTTTGTTTAAGGGTTTGGTGACTTTTGCTTTGAAAATTCACAGATCTGGCAACACGCCACCGAAAAAGATCCCGGGAAAGAGTGAGTTATTCAATAAGACGTCGAATGAGACATAGATCAAGAGCCACAAACATGCAGCAACGATAAAAGACCTGCTCCATGAGACTGTACCCTGGATAATCAGGTATAAAAAGGTGTAGATTGGGACACTGAATTCAAAACCGAAAAAAAGAATAAACACAAATAACCCGGTGATCCATGCCACTACAGTAAATCCCGCAGGCCACGATGCCACGTCGTAAAAATTTTTTTCCTCCTCGTCAAGAGGGACGAAACCTTCACCACGAAAGACAGCCCGTAATCGTGCCCATAATGCTGTAGCAATCATCAAGACCGTTGGAACCCCAATCACTAAAGGAACGATACGACCTTCCCCCGCGAATTTTGTTGACTCAAGCACAATGAAAACACCAAAGGCGAGGTAACACAGGTTGACACTAAGATATGTTATGTGCGATGGCCTCATGCTTGTGTCTTATTTTTAAGCCTAAGTAGTTTGAGGAGCGGCACGGCAAACGTCACGGCGATTAAAGTCCAGGAGAGGACGCTACTAAATAGCCCGACATAACTCCCCTGGTGGATTCCGAGTGTCAAGAGAAACGACTTCTCTGCGAGCTTCCCCAACACAAAACCTATGACCAAGGGAAGTACAGGAAGTCCGGCCTTCCGAATGGCAAATCCGAAAAGGCCAAGTATAAGGACAAGCAGTACGTCCCAAATATTTTCCCTTAGCACGTACGATCCGACAAACGCTATCACTGCAATCACCGGTGAAAGATAGTAGACCGGAATCCGAGTAACCATTGCCAGGTACCTGGCTGCGAAAAGACCAAAAACGCTGGCAAAGATATTTGCTACCACATAACCGATGAGAAGCTTCCAAATGTAGATCGGCTGCTCTATGATTAACCGGGGACCGGCGGGAACTCCATGTATAATAAAGATGCTGAGCAAGAGTGTCATGGCAAGACTTCCCGGGATTCCAAAACTCAAGGTCGTCAGCAATGCCCCACCATCCTTCGCGTCGTTTGCGGACTCGCTGGCGATGACCCCCTCCGGATTCCCTTTACCGAAGGACCCGGGGTTTGAAGAAGACTGCACTGCCGCCGTGTAAGCGATAAGGTTAGCCGTCTCTCCACCGACACCCGGTATAATCCCGATCAACGTACCTATAGCGGAGCTACGCACAAAACAAACAGGATGCCGGAATACCTCAACGACGCCGTCCCATGTGCCCGTGATTTCGGCAGAAATATTCTCGGCGCTGATTGTCCCACCGCGCGCGGAGTAATTAATCAGCTCACCGATTGCGAAAAGGCCGACGAAAAACGGCACTAAGGGAATACCATCCCACAGATACTCGCTTCCCTCCGTATAGCGAATCAGGCCAGTTTGCTCACTAAGCCCGATTAAAGAGAGTAGTATTCCCGTTCCACCTGCAATTAAACCATCCAGTAGTGAACCTTGGCTGATGCTCGCCGTCGCAACCAGACCGAATACAACCAGCCAGAAAATCTCTGCATGGCCGAAGGCAAGTACCACCGGCCGCATCACCTGAATGAGAACCGCTAGAAGAAACAGGCCGAACACAGCGCCGCACAGCGACGCAGTAGCAGATATTCCGAGAGCTTTAGCGGCCTCCCCCCTTCTAGCCATCGGGTATCCATCAAAACAAGTCGCGACATTAACCGCTGTGCCAGGCGTGTTCAACAAGATAGCACTAATCGAGCCACCGAAGGCACTTGCACCCATAATGCCGCAAAACAAATAAATGGCAGTCGTCGCACTCCAGGAGTAGGTAAACGGGAGTAACATGGACATGGCGATTATGCCGCCCAAACCTGGTATGGCACCGAACGTGAGGCCAAGCATACTGCCACAGGCAAGCGCCATGATGACGTTGAGACTAAAAATATCCAGAAACGCGGTGCCAAATCCGTCGAACATTATCTCATCTCTTGCCGATCCTGCTTTGCCTCTGGCGGGTTCGAACAACACCCAAAATTCACTTGACGTATTGTTTTAGTAACGACGCATTTTTCTCGACTAGTTGGATCATATCCGATACCAACTGAGCAGACTCCTTGGCTGTTAGGGGTTTCACGAAGTTGCCCGCCGATTCGATTTTGCTGATCACCGCTTTGTCTCGAAGCGCCCTTGCTAGAGCATTTTCTAGCTTGCTAACGATCGCCGCTGGGGTCCCGGGAGGAAGCGCAATCAGATTCGTCCCCATCACTGTGGGTTGCGCCAGCTCTTTAAACCCCTGTTCGGCCCCAGTCGGAACGTCCGGTAACATGGGGTGTCGCTCCGCCGTATAAACGGCTATGGCTTTAGCTTCTCCCGATTGAATCGCCCCGAAATTGCTCTCGCTTACCGGTAGCGTCGTTGCCTCAAGATCTCCTCGCATGATGTTGGTGATGATCTCGGGGGATGTGAAACCAGGGATAAACCGAACGGGATACCCCACAATGTTGGTTGCTATGACAGATATAGGGAAAGTATTTCCTCCTGTCCCCGTTATTCCAGCTTGCAGAGGTTTTTTGCGTGCCCGGAGGTCACTCAATGTAGAGACTCCAGTTTTTTTTGAAACTTGAAGAAAATATGGCTGCGCGACCGAGCGGCCAATCCATTTGAAAGTACGAATATCAGGAGACAGCCCGCGAACGACCTGATTGACCAACTGACCTGGAACGTTGACAACGGCCATCGTGTGCCCATCGGGCTTGGCTCGATTGAGAAGGGTTACGGCATTCCGGCCACCCGCACCGGGTACGTTTCTAACAACAACAGGAACTCCCAATTCTTTTCCCATCGCGTCACCCTCGAGCCTCGTTGCAATATCACCACCACTCCCTGCGGAAAAACCAAAAAGAAGCGTGATAGGCTTGCTCGGATAGTCCTGTTGCGCAAATGAAGTTGAAGTAAACAGGAGCATTGTAACAGCGGCACTCAGGACCGTGCGGAACGTTTTGTCGAATATCGCCTGGATGTGCACTCTTACCGCACTCCAGGACATTGTTCTCAAACCTTTCATGGCGGATTTCCTCCCTTCTTGCATTTCAGAGTAAGAAAGTAAACGTCGGTCCGAAACCAACAAAAGTTGTGATTAATTGATTGGGATCTTTCACGGAACAGGAGACTCGTTGCTACAAGTGTCCGCTATCGCGGCCTGCCTATGGCACCAACACGCCTGCCGCGGATGTGCGCGGCATAATTGTGCAAAGATTGAGCCTGAGCCTTTTGCAAATGTTAGATCAAGCGCTGAAAAATAATTTTCCTTTTACGTCTCACCTGGGATCGTTTATTATCCCATTCCGACCCGGTAACTCGTAAACGCCACCAAACAGGAATGATCCCTTTGGTTTTTGTTATCAACGAACGTGGGACGCTGTCAAGCAAAGCAGGATGTAAAAAAAAGATGGGCAGTGACCGCTTTGGGATTATGCCAAAAGGCGAGTTGGAATTTCTTTTCTTCCGTTAACGCTTGCTTCCCGGACTTGGTCATCGAGCGCTACGAGAGGGAAAAGTGGCGGATACGGCAAAACCGCTCTCGTTGAAAGGCCGGTTTCGCTGCCCGGGGGTGAGAAAAGGGGACGCGAACCTTATTTACGTTTGCGTATTTGCTAATTCCACCGCCTTTCTAGGACGACCGCGTGGCTGAAGTGTATATTTCAATCCGAGCGTAGCCGCGATCTTTGTCTTCCAAGTTTCCGTGCCGTAGGGTGTGCCGCGGTTCACGCACCTCCGCAGCGCTTCGATTTCACCTTCTGTTTGTGCCGTGTTCACCCATTCAACCCAGTTTGCCGGCCTATCGAAGGACCACTCGCTCAGCAACGATTCTCGATCCCCATGAACTTTTCGCCATAGACTGCACCAGCGCCAGTCCTGCGCTTTGTCGACGAGGTTGGCTCGCAAGGCGTTGCGTTCCACATAGCGAATCACATTGAGCGCGGCTTGATCCTGCTCGACGGGAAAACTTTTGAACCGCCCTTGATAAATATGCCCGTAGCCGGTGGTGTGGCGGTGAGCGTGTAGACGTTGGCTGTGAGTGAGCGTGAGCCAGCGAAGAAACTCGGTCATCTCGCCGTCCTTCTTCGGCCACAAAACCATGTGCCAGTGATTGGGCATCAAACAATAAGCCAGCAGCCGGATCGGAGAACGGCGCATCGCTGCAACCATGATCCGCTCGAACGCGGCGTAATCTTCGGGCTTGTCAAAAAGTTGGCCGCGCCCGTTGGCGCGGTTGAGAGCGTGGTAAATTATTTCACCGGGAGCAATGCGCGCTCGTCTAGGCATCGAGCAACGCATACATCCATCGCCGTTATCTAGTCAAGGAAAAGGTTCGCGTCCCCTTTTCCCCTCCCCTCTTACTTTCCGCGGGTCGTCGTATCCGTGGACTCTGGCGGGGTGCTTTCAACCTCTTCGGCAGAAGCGAGATCTAGCTCTTCAAAAGGTACCCTATTCTCCTCCATCCATTTATGAAGTGCTACGTTCAGTACCAGTAATTCGCCAACTATGGAAACAGCAACTTTGTGAATCAATAAATCTTCCTCCGCCGAAACTAGAAGATCTGCAGATCCTTTCGGATGTGTGATGCGATTTCGAATTTCGATGGCTTTCTTGAACCCGTGCCACACTTCGCCCGAGGCATCCAGTACATGCTTTGACCGTACGGTCTTGGTGAGAGCATAGAAGGCAAAACGATAGTTATCCGCAACATTTAGGAACCTCAATTGTTCTCTGACCTGCCCGTCTTGAAAGTTGAATTGTACTTCCCGTAGCAAAACGAGTTCACCAGTCGTAAAATCGGCTCTCCCGTGTTTGTTAAGCATGAGACAATATTGTTTATGCAGCCAGGTTACTCCCTCAACAAAAGCAAAGAAGGTTCGAATGTGGGTACGACGCCAGAATTGTATTATCGCTTCATCGTCAGAGCTTGGCGACAAACCTAGCAGCCTAAGATCACTAGTCAGCGATTCAAGCAAAGAATCCGATGAGGTGCGTACCCGCGGGTTTATTTTGTTGCCCTCCATAATACTAATACTCCCCTAGCGCTGTCCCTCCTTTAATTTATACGATCTTAATACCGATTGGGAGAGATCACCGGATGAGTGATAAGTAAGTAATAAGTGTCTTGAATCTTGACATCCTGTCACAATCGGTGCTTGCCTAACGTTTCGTCGGCAAAAGAATTCAGCTGGCGAAATCGGGCCTGAGTATTGACAATCACCTCTGAGCATTTCGCGCGCCCCTTCGGGAGGACGAAGGTCTAGCGCTAGCTCACCGGCTCCGCCACGAAGAGCGGAATCACCCGGGTCGTTCGAGTTTGATACTCCGCATACGGCGGATAGGCCGCCACGGCGGCTTTCCACAGGCGTTCTCGCTCCGCCGCGTCGCTGACCTCGCGCACCCGCATCTTCCGCACCACTGCCAGATCGCGAAGCTCCACTAGCGAATTGGCACGCAGGTTGTTGACCCAAACCGGATTCTTGGGCGCTCCGCCCGTCGACCCGACCAGCACATAGTTGGCGCCATCCTTGACGCGCATCAGCGGCGTCTTCCGAACGGCTCCGGTCTTGTTGCCCGTGTGAGTGACGATGATGACCGGCAATCCAGTATCGCGCAGCGTGTTGCCTTCGGCCCCGTTCGTGCGCTCGTAGAGTTCGACCTGCTCACGCACCCAATCTCTCGGGCTCGGGATGTATTCAGCCATTGGCTTGTCTCCAATTCTTTTGTTGGGGCGGTGCGCCGCTTTAATCCGAATTTGGCTTACACTTTGCGGAGATTTTGGAGTCGCGTCATGAATCTTGACATCCGGCCGTAATCGGTGCGCGCGATAATGCTCGGGTTCGTGCCTGGATATCAAAACAGTTTCTTGGACGAGTTCACAACCGCTCCGGGTAAGGTGAGTCGGACTCGGAAACATCGCTCCGCACATCGTGTGAGTTTACAGATGGTCGAATAGCCGGCCATAGCCGGCGATATCCGATTTGACTCCGGCGAGCTTGAGGCCGGCCCAGGCCATCGCCTGCATACTGGTGACCACGGGCACGCCGAGATCTTGCTCGAGCGGTTGAATGGCTCCGACGCTCGGCATCAGCGCGCCGGTGATCCAGATCCCATCGGCGTTCGGCGTCGAGCGAAAGAGCGCCTTGGCCGCTTGATAGGGAACGGCCAGCGGCACCGTGGAGACCTCGTAGTGGCGCGAGATCTCCTCGGCGGCGGGCGGTCGGATGGAGCGGGCCGCGAGCACCTCAATCCCGGCGTTGGCAACGTAGCTCGTGAGTTGCTCGTGCATGGCGTCGTCAAAAGGCGTCACCATCACCACGCGCCGCATGCCCAGGCACTGCATGGCGTCGATGCAGGCGCCGATATCGGTGGCGAAAGGAATGGTCGTCAGCTTCGCGACTTCGGCAGTGAGCTTGCGATGATAATCCCAGCCCTTGGTCACAGTGAGCGGCACGCCCGCCTGCACCATGACATCGACTCTGCGGCTCACCATCTCGGCCACCGCCGCTTCGATCCGATTCACCGCCGCGTCGTACTGCGCCTGAGTCAGCCCCGTGACCCGGAGCGAGGTCATACACACCGTAACGCCCTCGGGCGCGATCAGATAAAATTCGTAGGCGTTGTTCTCATGGCCGGGGCTGGGCGTGATCAAGCCGACGCGGGCGCGCCAACCGTAGGGCGCGGCGAGGGAAGCCGTGAGTGCCATCGGATGGTTTCCTCCAATAAACGATAGAGATCTATTTCTGCACAATCAAGAAAGCAACCCATCGGCGCTGCTTCAGCATCCGTCGAAGGATCGGATTAGAAACACGCCGAGAAGGGTCGTTAAATTTTCAGCACCGCGAGATTCTGGACTCTTCGAAAGTCGCGCGTGTTCCGTGTTATCTAGATAATAGAGAATCGCGTTGGTATTGAGCGTGTACACTTAGTCGAGCGACGGGCGCTTCTTGGCCCATGAGGACCGCATTTTCTTGAGCTCCCGAATCGGTTCGGGAACTCGCCCTTTCCACAAACCGCGAGCTTTCTCCCAAATCGCGAGCCGCTCCTTCGTGGTTATGAGCGGGTACATGCGTGGCCTCGAAGGCGATGGAGAACGTTTGGCCATGGATGAATCTTATATCAGGCAGCCGCCGAAAGAAACCGAATTTTCCAGTGACAATCCAGCTGCCGATCCCGTCATCCTTTGCGAGCGGATCCAGAAGTGCGCTAAATCGAGTTGAACCAAAACGCGGGCGTCAGGATTTGATTCTTTACTCAAGTGTTGGGCAATGCCGCGACCAAATCCGTTTTCGAGAAATCGCTTCCCTTGAAGAGCAACGGCAAACCGGTGGCCTTTGCCAGCGCGTAAGAGAAACAATCTCCATAGTTGAGCCCTGCACCGTTTCTGCCTTTGCCATAGCGGGCATAGGCTTCGCGCGCGAGATCGAGATGCTGAGTGGTAAAGGTTTCAATTTTAAAACCGGCGTCTTGAATTAACCGGTCGACGAGCCGCCCGGATCTACCGCCGTGCCGATTGAGCATCACGATGTGCAATTCGAGCAGAGTCGCCGCGGAAATGAGCGGGGAATCCGTCTCAGCGATCGCTTCTGCGTACATCGCCGCGTCCGGCTCCCGGTCGAGGATCGCAATCAGCGCAGAGGTATCCACGACGATCATCGTGGCAAGCCAGTCTCATCGTAAAGCATCTCTTCGGCCGATCGCTTGTCGATTACAGGCAACCGGCTGCACTGCTCGCCCAACTTGAGCAGCTTCGCCGCGAGCGCTTTCCGATTGCGTTGGCGCCGCAAGCGTTCCAGGCGCTCGGTGACCGCTTTGTCCACAGCCTCGGCGATTGTCTCGCCCGTAATGCGCGCCAATTGCTTGGCTCGACGGTGCGTATCGTCGCTCTTAATGTTCATGCCCATATGAAAAATCCTAGGGTATACTTTCCTCGATTTTATACCCCGACTCGGTTTTGCACAACCGAGCGGCGAAGCTGGAGGGCGGCTTCGAGTTTGGCGTGAGTTTTGACTGATGGCGCGCTACGCACAGCAAAATCGTCTATGCGGTCGCAGCGGGCGATGTCCTTTCCAGCCCCAACTCATCGGCAACCGCTTGCTCGACGACGGTGTCCTTGAAGAAGCCCGGGTTGTTGCGCGTGTGCAGCATGGAGGCGTTGGTGAAGGTGAACTCGCGGAAATCCTGTTCGGTGACGAGGCCTTTTTCGACCATCTCGAACGCTTCGGGGATGACATCGGCGAAGTCGGGGACGTCGAAATGCGTGAAGTCGGAGCTGAACACCGGCCGGAGCCGGAAGCCCATTCGCGGATCGAAGGCCCACATCGTCGTTCGGTCGTCGGCCTCGCAGCCGAAGTAAAAGTTGCTGGCGAAGGCCGCGCGGATATCGTCTTTCGACTCGACGCCCGCCGCGGCGAAATCGTCGGCGACAAACTCCGGCCGCGCCAGTTCTTCGACGCTGCATTCCGGCCGCAAAAAGTCCAGGCTGTTCATGATCGCGTCGGCGTTGGCTTTCAGTCTCGCGTCGCCGTACCGGGCGATGAACTGATGCATCTCGGCGATGCTGGTGGCGCCGGGGTTTTGCAGGCCGGCGGGGCGGCGCTTTTCCCAGTGTTCGATCAGGTCGGCGCACAACTGGCAGGCCCAGCTGACGCCGCCTTCCATGAAGCCGAAATTAAGGCTCGGGTAGCGCCGCACCAGACCGCCCAGGAAAACGGACTTCGCGAAGGCGCGATTCGATGCGGCGAAGTGGCCGATATGGTTGTGGGTGAAGTTGCTGATGGAGCTGCGATCCGGCCAACGGCCGCTGCCCGAGTGTTGGGTTACGGCGACGCCAAGATCAACGCAGCGCCGCCAGAATGGATCGTAATCAAGCGGGCTGTCGAGGGCGACGGTGTCGACGTACCACGCGGCTTTCTTCGCATCGATGCCTTCCGCCGCACTCGGGATCGGCCGCTCCTGGTTTCCCTTGAGCATGATCGCTCGGTAGCCCAGCTTGCCAACGGCGTATTCGAGCTCCTCGATCGCTTCCTCCGGCGTGTGCATGGGAATAATCGCCACCGGGGCAAATCTTGCGGCATGGGGCGCGAACATGTCGACCGTCATCTTATTGTAGGCGCGGGCGGCGGCCTGGCGCAGGTCATCCTGAGCGATGCCATTGAACGCGAGCCCGAGGCTCGGATAGATCAACGCGAAGTCGATGCCCAACTCCGGCAGTCGTTCGTTCAACAAAGCCGGCAGCAGCGCGGTGGCCTTGTCGAGGGTCTTGCTGGTGACGCCCCACCAGTTGCTGCGCCGGGTGCGATCGTGCCGGCGCTCGCGGCCAGGTGGAGCGGTACCAGGCGTGATTGCGCTGCCAGAGCGCTCTCATCCGCTCGACCGATTGAGCGCCGCCCGCTTCGCGCAAGTACTCGAGAAAGACCGGCACCGGTTCCAACCAGTGGCCGTCGCCGTCGATCACGGGGTGTTTCAGGCCGGCGTGTATTTCTGCGGCGCGATGCTTCATCGTCGCGGCTCCTCTCGCTTGTGCTTTTTCTATAATCGCTTCGTCGCCGGGTCGTCAAACGAGCTTGGGAGATCTCTTCTTTGCAGCGATTCAGAAAATTCATTTTTGAGAGCTGCCGGTAGCACACCGGACACCGCCGCATCGTAAGCAAACTTGAAATGCGATCCCTTGCGCCGAACGGTCTTCCTTGTCACTCGAATGCGTTAATGGGCGAACGTCCTGGAAAGGGACATTTCCGTACGCGGTTGTGCGCACTTATGCTATTTTCACTGTTCTTTCTGTCGTTTAATGCCCTGTATCGGCCGCTTCTGAGCCTCTTCGCCGCCGCTGTCGTGTGAGATCTTGGGGGGCATGGTCATTGCTGATGATAGCCGTGACCCATGCAATTATTTCGCGGACAAAATTCGCCGTCTCAGGCGAGCGCCGCGGATTGGCGAGTGGGCGCCATCGTGCTAGCGGCGCTGATCTCTGCTCAAGGTTGCGGCATCATGGCGGATACGCCTGGCCGCGCATTATCGACGAAAAGAGTCCCCCCTTCGCAATCCGAACCGGGCGATCTTTCCAGCGATAAGCCGGCGGAGCCCGCGCGCCGGCGTGAACCCCCGCCGGCAGCGAGCCTCCCTCCCCCTCCGGAAACTAAACTGGCGCCGCCGGTCCCAAAGATCCCCGAGCCGTCGGAGCATATAATGACGGAGACGGGTCTGGCCTCGTGGTACGGCGGAAAGCATCATGGCAAGCTCACCGCCAGCGGTGAAGTTTTTAATCAAAACCGTTTCACGGCCGCGCATCCAACGCTCCCCTGGGGCACTAGAGTGAAAGTCATCAATCTCGACAACGGCAAGTCCGTCGACGTGCTGATCAACGACCGCGGGCCTTTCAAGCCGGGCCGCATCATCGATGTCTCCCGGGCCGCGGCACGAGCCCTGGGCATGGTCAGACGGGGAATAACGAAAGTCCGCATCGAATGGCTTGCCGCTCCTGAATCAACCAACGAACTGGCCTCGCAAAATAAGTAGACACGAACCCTCCGTTCCATAACCGCACAGGCGTGCGGGTCCGGTCTTGCCTTGACGCAGTTTGCTCGGCTTTGCTTCGATGACTCAACGACCCGGCTTACCGAGTCGGATCGCTAAACCTTTTTCGGCTTAGACCGGTCAAATCGATTTTGCTTTCGCCGGCAAAGCATTGCTTGACACTTGCCCGTTGTTGTTCGTACATGTCGCCTTGCTGGATCGTCGGCGTTATGTTTATTGTTCCGAGAGTTAATCCTAATATCATCCCGAAGATGTGATAACGAGAATCGCGGCATGAAAGACGTCGAACAACAGCTCATCGGGACTGCGCTGCCGTATTGGGAAACTGAGGCGACGATCGTTCGGCGGTTTTTTCAGAGCAAGCCGACCCGGAACGATCATATTTTTTGGCTCAAGGCGCAACTGTGGAAGGAGCTCCATCCGGTGGACGGTTATTTCACCGGGCTGCAAAAGGAGCTGAACAACCTGGTGGCGCGTTTTCCGGAGATCGACAAAACCGTCGAACGGCACCAGTATCACTCGCAGCTGGAACAACTCACCCAGGAGTTCAATCACTACGTGCTCATGGCTGACGTTCTCGAATATCTTTTGGGCCATCCGGTTTCCGCCGAGGATACGTTTCAACTGCCCCAGGAGAAAAAACTCGGCGATCTGCGAAGAGATTACGCGAATTCGGGATCGGCCGTGGATAAAGCCGCCGTGCTCGTCACCGAAGGCGGCGGCGCGCGGATGTTTCGCGAAGGAAGAAAGCTAAAGGGCGGCCGGCTCGAAAGAATGATCGCCAGCGCGATGGAAGTCGTCTATCGGGACGAGAAGAACCACTACAAGGAAGCCGCAAGGGAAGCGGCCGGCGCAGTTCAGACCAAGCAAGACCTGGAGCGAATGAGAAAGGCGGTGCAGGAAGTGAGCCTGCAGCGAATTTACATGCGCAACGAGATGTTCAAAGAACCGCTGACACGCGACGAAATCAAAAGTTGCCTGGAATCTCACAAACATTGAGTCGGCAGCGTCGGAGTCGGCATACACCGCCGGCACTCTTCGCTTCGATGATTCACCGCCTGGATTGACAGGTCTGAGCCTCCTCATTTACAGTATCGGTGATCGTGTCAGCTTATTTCGTTTCCAACAACACCACAGGAGTCCGCTATGATCGTCGAGAATCATGCAAAGGGGAAAATCTCTTGGCCCAATAACCAGCGCGTTGCGGTTGCGATCACATTCGATCTTCAAGGCGGTGAGCCGGTGCGGCCGGGGCCCAAAGGCAAGATGAACAACGAGGATTACGCCGAAGGAGAATACGGGCCGAAGACGGGCATCTGGCGGCTTGTGCGCATGCTCGATGAAGTCAATGTGAAAACCACGTTCCTCACTTGCGGCGGCATCGCCGAAAGATATCCGGAGGCGATGAAGGCGCTCGCCGAGAGCCAGCATGAGGTCGCCAGCCATGGCTATCACCACGAGATCGCGCGCGACCTCACGCGCCAGGAGGAGCTCGATTGCATCCGGCGCACCACCGACATGCTGATGAAACGCACCGGCAAGCAGCCCGTGGGCTGGCGCACCTGCACCCAGAGCGACAATACCGTCGAGCTGCTGATGGAAGAAGGCTACATCTGGAACAGCAACTCTTTCGCCGACGATCTGCCGTTCGTCTGGGAAAACGGGCAGGCCCGCTTGGTCGAATTGCCGCGCCAGCCGTTCGGCGACGGCAGACTTTACGGCCATCAAAATCGCGCCGGCGATCATCCCGAAAACGCGCTCCGCTTGTGGAAACGGTTTTTCGACGATTTATACAAGGAATCGGCGCTGGCGCCGGTGTTTACCACTTTTCAATTGCACCCCTACGTCTCCAGCAGACTGGGCCGAACCAGCGCGCTCAAAGAAATGATCGAATACATGAAGGGTCATGAAGGCGTATGGTTCGCGACCGGCATCGAGCTTGCCGACTGGTGGCTCAAGCAAGGCTTTTCCGAGCAGCCGGCGCCGCTGCGGATGGCCACGGCTTCCTAGGAGTCAAGAAACCATCTTTCCACGCTCGAGCGGAAGGCGCGGTTACGCTGCGCCTTCCGCTACAACAACTCATGCTGCCTAACTCTACTTACCTGTCAGCCGGCTTGTGCATAAATTTGCGCAAAATAAACCTCCGTCACCCCGTTAGCGCTTGCCGGGTCGGCGCGGTCTGATCTTTCATTTTCTCCGCGCGAACAAGGAGCAGGAGGCGGGAGGGTCAGGTCTACTATCGTAGCAAAACCGATCATCGCGCCCTGTCATGTGGCCTGCGCCCAGGTCTGTGAAGCCGACGGGGTGATGTCGTTACCTTCGACGTTTCGAGAAGGCTGGAGGGTCTGGCCTGAGTATTGCCTTATTTACATTAGGTGGGGCACCAACTGTGCAAACGACAAACGGCTCAGTTGTAAGCACATACCGGCTGAACACCTTCGTCATGTGAACGCCATCTCAGGGAATTTGGTAGACCGTACCCACTGAGCGCGGATTGATCTGCTTGCTTGCAAACTCGTCTCGTAACCGATCAAGCTGCTGCAAATTCTCCGTCGAGTAATAAGTCTCGCCGCACTCAACACAGCATTCCGCCTCAACGGTTGTCAATAGATGGTCGTACCCTACTTTAACTTCGACTTGTACCGAAGATTTCCTCACCTCACCGGTCTTGCAGATGACACATTTCATCACCGTTTCCTCCGTTTAAAATCTGCTTCCCACCTGGCCGGATCGGGTTGATATATTGTTATAACGATCAGCCGCTGCTCAGTTAAAACAGAGCGCATACAATATGGAGCGGCCTTGTTGCTCGCGTTAGACCTAAAATCAGGCAGCTTGGATACGGCTCGTCGTCCGGGTATTCTTCGATAATCTCCCCTGCGTCGAGTGCTTCAAGCACGTCGTCCACTCGAATCAGCCCGAAGGATTCTGACTCCATCTCTCGACGCGCATGCTCGGTGAATCGGCAATCTGCCGAACACGATTGAATATCAGAATAATCCACAGTGGAAGTTTAATTCATGGACTTTAATTATGCCATCTTTCAGCTCCCTGCGTGTCCGAGAATCTTTGAATAACAGAACCCCGGTCCCGACTCGATCATTTTCCGCTTTGATCCAATTGGCTAGGGCCGTGGCCCTTTGGTTATTTTCGGGGGTCGGATTTCTGGGTCGGGGTCGTCGGGGTTGGTTCTAGCATCGTAGCATTCATTATCACCCGAATACTGAGTTCAGTGGTTACCGGGTCAGGCGAACGGCTGGTCGCCTATTGTCGATGTGCGATGCAGCAAGCGGATGTCGTCCATCGCGTATCCGCCGCAGGCCTGGTGATTGACGCTGCGATTATCCCACATCACGAAATCGCCGAGGCTCCATTGATGACGATACACATTTCCCGGCGCTGTCTGGTACGCGAATAACGTGTCGAGCAGTGGCTGCGCCTCGGCGTCGTCCATGCCCGCTATGCCGACGGTAAAACGCGGCGAGACATATAGACCCCTGCGACCCGAGACCGGATGGGTGCGGACAATCGGATGGAGCACATTCTTGCCGGCCTGCCTTTTGTAATATTCCTCGCCGCCCTCCCGGGTCACCGCGACGCGTGGATTGCCTAATTTGCTGCGCTGGTGGATACCGAGGCGGCCCTCGATACGCTTTTTAATATCATCGGGCAGGCTTTCATAGGCGCCATGCATGTCGGCGAATTCCGTATCGCCACCGTGCTTGGGTAGCTTGCGGGCATAGAGCAGCGTCGCGAGCGACGTCTCTTTTCTGTAGGACTGGTCCGAATGCCAGAAATCGCCGGCCGCGACGACGCCGATGAACTTACCGTCGACCTTCTCATTGGAGAGGATGGCAACTTCCGGAAAGCCCGGAACCCGCTGGTCCTCGTCAAACAACATTTCCAGCGGGCCAAACTTCCGGCTGAAGGCGACTTGATGCTGCGGCGCGATATGTTGATCGCGGAAAACCAAGACCTGCTTCTTTACGAAGACATCGACAATCTCATTAAAGAGGTTCTGGTCGACGTCTTTTGACAGGTCTACGCCGGTAATGGCCACACCGAACTTGTTTGACAAAGCTTGCATATTCAGCGGCATCGATTACGCCCCCTTTGCTTATCGCGATAACAAATAGGATACCGTGGTCAAGTTGAGCCGGCCAGGATGAGACATAACAATCTTGACAATGTACCAGGGTTCGAGGTTCGCCTGAATATTCTTTCAACGAACGATCGGATTAGAACCGCCCCGGATCGACCTTCACCCCGAGCAGATGTTTTCCGATCAATTCGTAGTTGGCGAGACTGGCCTGGGCGTGTTGGCTAATCACGTGGATGTCCTGGAAGTAGCGCTGGATCGCGTTGCCTTCGAAGATCGATGTAACGCCGCACGCGTTGTAGACCGAATCGACGATCTCCACCGCCAATCGAATCACGTGAGTCGTGGCCAAGCGGAGAATGGCGAGCCGGTCGGCGCTGAGTTTTCCTGTGGACACGGCCTCGCTCCAGATGTCGCGCAGCGACTCGAATAGGAAAGCGCGGGCGGAGCGCAGTTGAGCTTCGCTGCGGCCGACGCTCGCTTGAATCGTCGGCTGCTCGCGTAGCGTGGCCTGCGCCAGGCGCGGCTTCTTGGCGCCGGCCAGCTCGGAGAACGCATCCAAACACGCGCGCGCGGTTGCCAACGCCACCGCGGCGTCGCCCGAAGCGAACAGCAAGCGCCGTGAAAACAGATAGAGCGGTCCGCTCTCCAGGACCGGCGCTCCGGCCTGAAGCACGGTTCTCTCGGCGGGGACGAAGACGTCCTTGACGACGAAGTGATGGGTGCCGGTGCCGCGCATGCCGCGCACGTTCCAGGCATCCACGATCTCGGCCTCGGCGGCGGGCACGAACAGGAAGCGCTCCTCGGGTTTGCCATCTAACAGTTTCGGTTGGCCGTTTTCCTTGACCACACCGCGCGCCGCAAGCCAAGCCGCGTGGCGGCAACCCGAGCTGAAGCCCTGCTGACCGCTGACCCGGAAACCGCCGGGGACAACGTCCACTTCAGCCGTTGGCATGGAAGTATTGGCGACCACGCTGTGCGGCGTGTCGATCCAGATCGAGCGCGCGACGTCCCGCGGCATCAGCGCGGCGTAGGTGGCGAAGACCGCGCACTGATTGACCACCCAGGCGGTGCTCGCATCGGCTTTGCCGAGCGTTTCGAGAACCTGCACGTAGGTCGACAAATCGATCTCGGCGCCGCCGACATTGCGCGGAATCAGCAACTGAAAAAACCCGGCGGCGGCCAGCGCCTCGAAGAGCGGCCGCGGCAGCTCGCGATTTTTTTCGATCTCATCGGCGCAGGAGCGGATCGCCGGAGCGATCTCCTGCGCGGCGTCAAGCGGCGATCGAATCTCTTCCGTGGCTATGGATCGGTCTCGCGTCAGCGACATGAAATTTAGTGTTTCGAAACCCGGAGCAACGAAGCGCTTATCTTTCCTCCGGCAGCGAAGTACATTGAGCGTGCTGCGCTTCTGAAACTTCTCTACTGCAGCGAGATCTCAATGTCTATGGTAATTTTTGGATCGGTTCTCCGACTGGTGCTCGACCAGTGTTACTGATGCGCATCGGCGCTCAAGGGCTGAGCGGTTACGAGTCTAAACGGTTCCCAAGATCGTTCAATCATCGAAGCGGTGGTCCTTGGGCGTTTTCCAGGGATCGATCCGAATCTGCGGATCGGAGAGATCGAGCTTGATCCCGGTGCGATTGAACGGCTGCTCGGTCTCCGGGCCGCCGGGCATAAAGAGCGTGAATCTCTGGCGCCACTGGCTGGTCCCGGCGATTTCCTCTTCGATCAAGTCTTTGACTTCGGGTGCTACTCGTTCCATGCGGATTCTTTCTTCCCGCGCCTTGTCGTCCGCGCGCGTTCCGTTCCGACATCGAGCAGTTTTTTTCTCTGAAAGAAGAAGAAAACCTATTCCCGCTAAAGCTCTATCCGCCGACCTGGAAGTAAAGCGGGAATATCGCCAGAGTCAGTCCCTATGTCTTCAACCGTTCCAGGCGCTTCGCTCCAGTTGCTTCAAACATTCCGTACGTCCCGGTCGGATGACCGTGTTCGTGGGGCGTCATCGCGTCTCAAGAATAAACCCGAGAGTTGGTGCCTCAATAAAATTTAAAGACCTAATTCTCCACACTTTCGAATTCCATCCTTGAACCTTGAACAAATTACTGCCGTTCTGGCAACCCTGTGTAAAGGCCCACTTGCGAACGAGTTTCGTCGATCGTGGGCAATATTGTGCGTCCAGAAATTGCCGCATCGTCCCATCGCGCCATTTATCGAGTTCGCTACGGCGGCCAAGCACCGTATTCCAGTCGCTATATTGGGAGGAAAGAGCGGGTTTGCGCAAGTTTTGGCCGAGTGTTCGTGCCGCAGCAAATTTCTCCGCGAATGGCAAACGCCTTGCGTTAGGTATGGAAGTGAATAGCCTATCGGAGGGAAACATGAAACGATTTGTCATCGCTTTTCTCCTGCTTTTCGTAGCTGGCCTTTTTGAGCCTTTGCCCGTGCGCGGCAACGAATTCAAAGAACGAGAGGCAAAAATTGCTCAGTACAAGAAATGGCTCGATACAATGGGACCTCAGGGATCCCATTACTGGACGCGCCTCGACGCGCGGCACCGGCCCCATCGGTTGTATCTCGGGGAAGGTTTCTATCGCGCCGACTTTCAAAGCCAAGAGCATTTCGTGGACACGTTTTCGAACTATCTTGCGGGGCACCCGGATAAATTTATGCTGATCGATCTCTTCGATGCCAAGACCAACAAACCCATAGGCGAGTACGGCTTCGGCGGCTTCAAGCTTTACGCAAAGCCTGTGCGAACGGCCGAGCGCCCGAAAAAATAGCCCTGCGGAGCTGCTGAAAAAGACCCATCTGCTTCGTTGCGCCGAATCGCCCCAGCACGATCCGGCCATCTGTCAGTGTCGCTGGATAAACTCCAAAACATTACGATTAAAAGCCTCGGGCTGCTCCCAGTTGATCGAGTGCGAAGCTTCGGGCAACACGACGAACTTGGCGCCGGTAATATGCGCGAGCTGCCGGCGCATAACCCAGGGCGGCGTCTGCAAATCCTGATCTCCGGGCATAAGCAATGTCGGAACACGAATCGTTTCAAGCTTCTCATAGGTGATCGTCGTGCGTTGGGGCTGCGCCGGAGCGCCCGGTTGGCGCGAGTTGTGATGAATCTCCAGCCAGCGCTTTAGACCCTCGGGGTTGGTCGCCATGTAGCCCATGCTCACTTCGCGAAACTCCGCGGGCCAGCTCGAAAACCCAGGGAGCGTGGTCTTCTCGCGCAGCTGGCGCATTTCCTGGTCGGTGATCGCGCCGCCGCTGGCGGCGATGACCAGACTGCGGAGCCGCTCCGGATGCCAGAGGACATAATCATAGGCGGCGAAGCCGCCGCCCGCCACGGCGACAAGATGAAACCGGTCGAGCTTCAGCTGTTCCGCCAGGGCGTGAAGATCTTCCGCGATGGTGCCGGGCTGGGGACCGGTGGCAGGATTTGCAGTGCTGCGGCTCCAGCCGCGACGATCGAAGGCGATGACCCGATAGCCCGTCTCGACAAAGCCCGGGATGTTGCCCTGCCAGCTGTCGGCATTGCCGGTGTTGGCGTGCAGCAGCACGACCGGCACACCATCGCCGCCGCTATCCGTGTACCAGAGTCGCACGCCCGGGAGATCCGCATATCCCGCGAATGGCCGGTTTTGTGTTTGTCTTGCGCTCGCCATAAAGGGCAAAATTTACTCCGCCCCGCCGTTTTTCGCTAGCTGACTTTTTTCGGCCGATAAAAGTCGATGGCGTTTTTGTAAAAAACATTCGCGGCCTTTTCTTCTCCCAATGTCTCCAGTACGAGCGTGTAGTCATCGTCCCGGTAGGGCCTGGGGGCGCGTGTGGACGGTAGGTCGGTGCCGAACATGAGCGCTCGCGGATTGGCGGCATAGAGCTCGGTCAACGCGGGCCGCACGTCGAAGTCCACCCGTCCGAAGCCGGTGGCCTTCACCCGCACGCCTTTTTCGGCGAGCTTGAGCAGCGTCGGAAAACCCGCTCGGGAGAGACCGAGATGGTCGATGCTGACCGCCGGCAATGACACCAGTGTCTCGAACAGACCGGCCAGCTCGGCGGAATCGACGTACAACTCGGTGTGCCAGCCGGCCAGCTCATGAACCCGCCGCGCGAAGTTTTCGAGATGACGAATATCTTCCGAGCCGCCGCGCTTGACGTTGAAGCGGACGGCGCGAACTCCTGCTTGATCGAGCTCTTTCAAATCCTGATCCGAAACGGTCTGCGGCACTTGAGTGACGCCGACAAAAGTCGGTCCGAGGACTTTCAAAGCATGGAAGAGATAGGTTTGATCGAGCTCCTGAAACGAACCGGAAACCACCGCACCGCCGCAAAGGTCGACCGCTTTCAAGCGGTCTAGATAATCCTCGCTGGTAAAGCCGTCGGGCATAAATCCTTGATTGGGAACGACGGGGAAATTTTTGTCGATAATGTGAAAATGGCAGTCGAAATATTTTTGCTTCAACGAATTTCTCCTCTGAAGATTGGCTCAGCGGGAACGTCTACCGAAGCGTTTCAGTCGATCCAAGAGCCTGCCCTGAGCCCCCGAAGGGTTCAATCGTTTCACTTCGTCCCAATCGTTTTAACAATCGTACAATTGGGTGACAAGTCGGAGCGGAGTGAAGCCAAGATATCGAAACCTCCCGCGCAGCGTCGACAGTTTTCCGCACCGTCGGCCAGCATCGACGCGTTCATAGGTTAAAGAGCCGCTTGGCGTTTTTATAAAGGATCTTTTCCTTAACTTCGTCGGATAACGCTCCGTGGTCGCGGATATGCTGCAGATTTCCCGGGAACTCGCAGTCCCAGTGCGGAATGTCCGAAGCAAAAAGAAAGTGATCCGCCCCGACGTAATCGATGGTATGCGCCAGCTGCGATTCACCGGGCTCGATGCTGAAATAGACCTCCGATTTTCTCACCAGCTCGCTGGGTTTTTCTTTAAGCAGCGGCATCTCGAATTCCGCGCGTTTTTCCCAATGCTCGTCGAGGCGATCCAAATAATACGGCAGCCAGGTCGCGCCGATTTCCAAAAACGCGAGGCGCAGCTTGGGAAACCGCAGCGGCACGCCCTGGCACATCATACTGGTGAACTGCAGCAAGATGCCGGCGGTAAAGGCGTAGGCGTGCACTTCGGCGAAGGTGTTCAAACCCTCGGCGCCGAGCTCGCGCGACCAGCTCCGGGTGCCGTGAATGCCGAGCGTCGCGCCGCACCTCTCCGCGGCTTCATACACCGGATCGTAGAAAGAATCGCCGAGCGCCATCGGCAAGCCTACCGGCAGGATCTCAAAACCGATGAGCCCCTTCTCCTTGACCGCGCGCTCGAGCTCTTCGGCGGCGGCCCGGGGCGAGCGCAGCGGCAACACGCCGACGCACTTCACGCGATCGGAGAGCGCGTTATACTCCGCGGCGAAGTGATCGTTGCAGGCCTGCGCCACGGCGATTTGAAACTTGAGCTCCTGGAGCCGCACCACGCTCCCCGAGCCGGTGGGAAAGCAAACCGCGGTCTCGATCTGATGCTCGTCCAGGATATCCTGCCAGCGCTCGACCTGTTCGCGGGCGGAGAGCCGGCTCCAGGTGCGCTCGGTGACAAAGTGGTCGAACATGTAATTGTCCCACGGCTGATCGCCCGGACGGAGCGCCGTCGAGCGTTGGTTCCACGGCGCCTTCAAATACTTGCGGATCTCGCTTTCCTTCTCGATCACATGTCCGTCGGCATCGATGGCGGTGAGCTGGCTCATGAGTGTTTCTCCTTCCGAGTTTTTGCTGTTCCGAATCATCCATTGCCGGTTGCGCCGGCGTGATAGCTGTGTAGCGCGCATATAGAGCACGTTATGACTCTGGCGGGCGGTGAAGTTGCTAAGCGCACAGGTGATGTAACTCTTGCTCACTTCGGTGGGGTTGGTCAGGAGCACTGTGTCGTGACGACTGATCGAATCGGTGGAGGAGAGTTCTAAGATCGTCTGTTTGTTTAAGATGCGAGGATGTTTGTAGTAGATATCTTCAAGACAAGATGGCTGGGTGAGCTTGGCATTAAGAAGCAGCTGTTTGAGGCGCAAGTTGTCGCGTTACATTTTTTAGTACTGGAAGATCAGCAAGAAGAACTCAGGGTGGGAGAGATAGGCGGGAGAGGGATGGGCGATCTTGTCGCCGAAGCTTCGGGCCATGCCGAAGAGTTTCAGAGCATAGAGAGTCTGAAGAGTTTGTTCGTTAAGCATCGGAGATTTTCCTTTCACGTTTTGGTTATCGTTGAACTGGGGGTGGTATATCCTTGCGCCCATCGCTTGGGTTCGTTAATGAGCCTTTAAACGCGTGGTTTTTTTCTACGGTCCGGTAATATCACTGGTCAGTGGTAATACTGGCCGCCGCGGATGTTGTCGTGGGCCGGCAGTGTTGCGGTCGAAGATTCTTTTTCTTAGAAGCGATCGAGACCGTTCTCCAGGATTTTGCGCAGCGCTTTGAGCGAGAGATTGGAGTAACGCAGCGCCAGAGCGGCGGCGTTTTCCAGACGCTGTTGAGGATAATGTTTCTCGAGATACAAAATCCCCAGACAAGACCGATAACCTTGTTCGGGATGAGCGCGGCTGTCGATGATGGTTTGAACGAGTCGAGCCGTATGGGGACCGGTCTTGTGCGCACAGCGGATGAATCGGTCGGGGCTCCATTCAGAATATTTGCGATGGGCCGGCGGCATATGCTCTTTGAGGGTGGTGTGCCGATGGGGCAGATAGCTTCGGATATGGCAGGCCACGCGCTGTCCCTTTCGCAAGACCTCGACGGTGTGAGCGGTAAACCGGACGTGGAGCTTTTGCCCTCTCAGTTCATAGGGCACGCTGTAGTAGTGATCGTCGACATCGATATGATAATCGATGTGGACGGTGGCGATCTTCCACTAGGCGTATTGGTAGGATTTCTGCACCAGGGGCAAAGCGTTGGGCTGATCGAAGAGTAAGAACAGCTCGCGGCGCGATTGCTTGAGCTTGCGCAGGGTTCGGTTATTCAAACGCTCCAGCAATTCACTAATGGCTGTATTGAGATCGGCCAAGGCGTAGAACCTGCGGTGGCGTAAGACCGATAGAATCCAGCGCTTGGCAACGAGCACGCCGTTCTCGACCTTAGCTTTGTCCTTCGG
>CAVSHR010000006.1:167500-356781 GCA_963727625.1 uncultured delta proteobacterium
CGATGATTGAACTCAATGACAGTTTCGTCGGGATCGAGTATTTTAAAAATCTGCTCCTTGTAGGTTTCCGCGTTCTTCGCGACTTCCTTCCGAGTGAGCTGCTTGCGCGTTTCCGACTTGCCGGTCGGATCGCCGATCATTCCAGTGAAGTCGCCGATCAAAAAAATGACCTCGTGGCCAAGATCCTGAAACTGCTTCATCTTTTGGATCAGCACCGTGTGGCCAAGGTGAAGGTCCGGCGCGGTAGGATCAAAGCCGGCCTTAACTCGCAACGGCTTGCCGCGTTTCAGCTTGGCGATTAGCTCGCCTTCGGAAAGGACCTCGACGGCGCCGCGTTTGATCAATTCGAGTTGTGTGTCGATCGCATCCATGCTCAGTGACCGGCTTCCCAGGGAATTCGCAGGCGCCGAATGGCGCGCGCTTTGCCAGTCTCTTCGTCGATGTCCGCAATTACGCCTTGCAACACGACGTTGTCTTTTGCGACCTCGAATTGGCGCGGCAACTGAGTGATAAACCCTCGAATCACCGTTTCCTTTTCCATGCCGATTACCGAATCCAACGGACCGCACATGCCGAGATCCGTGATATAAGCCGTGCCTCCCGGAAAAATGCGTTCATCCGCCGTTTGCACATGCGTGTGGGTGCCATAGACGATCGAGGCGCGGCCGTCGAGATACCAGCCCATCGCGTACTTTTCCGAAGTCGCTTCGGCATGCATATCGACGATGACCACCGGCGTCTGCCCTCCCCGTTCTTTGAGAATCCCGTCGACACAGCGAAACGGATCTTCCACATGGTTCGGCATGAAAACCCGCCCCTGCAAATTGATGACCAGCGCGCGCAAGCCATTGCGTTGCCACAGACACCAGCCCCTTCCCGGCGCTCCCGCCGGGAAATTCGCCGGTCGAATAAGACTGTCCTGGTCGTCCAAGAACGAGTAGATTTCCTTCTTCTTCCAGATATGGTTGCCGGAAGTCATCACCTCGACGCCGGCCGACAGCAGCTCTTTAGCGCTCTTGATATCAACGCCCATGCCGCCCGCGGCGTTCTCAGCATTGGCCACGACGAGATCGATTTCTTCCTTCTTGATGAGCGATGGGACGATATCCCGCACGGCGCGCCGTGCGGGGCGTCCCATTACATCCCCGAGAATCAAGATTTGCATCGCTCTCGCTCACTCACTTCGCATAGTCCACCGCGCGCATCTCGCGAATCACGGTGACCTTGATTTGCCCGGGATAGGTCATTTCATTTTCGACCTTGCGAGCAATCTCACGGGCCATCCGCGCCGCTTCATCATCGGAAACCAGCTCATGCTGCACCATGATGCGAATTTCTCGCCCGGCTTGAACCGCATAGGATTTTTCCACGCCTTTGAACTCATTGACAATGCGCTCCAGCTCTTCGAGCCGGCGCGTGTAAGTTTCCATCATCTCACGCCGGGCGCCAGGCCGGGCTCCCGACAGCGCGTCGGCGGCATCAACCAGCGGCGCTAAAATAGTTTCCGCTCTCACATCTTCGTGATGCGCCGCGATGGCATTGACGATTTTAGGCGACTCGCCGTATTTGCGCGCCAACTCAGCGCCGATAATGGCGTGCGACCCTTCGACTTCATGGTCCACCGCCTTGCCGATGTCGTGCAACAAGGCGGCGCGCCGCGCTTGTTTTTCATTCAAACCCAGTTCGGCGGCCATCGCGCCGCAGATGAACGCCGCTTCGATGGAATGAAGCAACACGTTCTGAGCGTAGCTGTAACGATACTTAAGCCGCCCAAGAAGCTTGATAATTTCAGGATGGACGCCGTGAACGCCCACATCGAAAATCGCCTTCTGTCCCGCCTCGCGGATCGCCTCGTCGATTTCTTGCTCCGATTTGCGTACCACCTCTTCGATTCTGCCGGGGTGAATGCGCCCGTCGGAAACCAACTTTTCCAGCGACAACCTGGCAATCTCGCGCCGAATCGGATTGTGCCCCGAGATGACGACTGTTTCCGGCGTGTCATCGACGATCAAATCGATTCCGGTCGCCGCTTCCAAAGCGCGAATGTTGCGCCCCTCCCGGCCGATAATCTTCCCCTTGAGCTCGTCACTGGGCAAAGGAAACACCGTCACCGAACGTTCCGCGACGAAATCGCCGGCGAGCCGCTCGATCGCCAGGGCGACGATTTTTTGCCCCCGGCGTACGGCTTCTTCTTTGGCTTCCTCTTCGATCACACGTATGCGCTTGGCCGACTCGTGCTTGGCCTCTTCGAGCATTTGGTCGATGAGGCTGCGTTTGGCTTCCTCGCGGGTCAAACCGGCGACCTGCTCCAACTGTCGTCTCGCTTCATCCACCTGGCGATCGTACTCCAAGGCTTTCTCCTCAATATTTTTTTCGCGGGATTTGAGAGATTGATCCCGCCGCGCCAGATCGCCTTCACGCTTATCAAATGCTTCTAATCGTTTGTCGATTCCTTCTTCTTTGCTGATCAGCCGTTTCTCCAGACTCTGCAGCTCACGGCGTGTTTCGCGCACCTCTTTTTCGAACTCCACTCGCTCCTTAAGTATGCTGTCCTTGGCCTGGATTTCCGCCTCTTTCTTGATAGCGGACGCGTCTTTTTTCGCTTCCTCGACGATGCGCGCAGCGCTGATTTTCGCCGCTTCGATATCCATTCCCGCCCGCTTGGTGAGAATCCATGCCACGGTCGCCGTAATGATAATACCGCCAACTAAACCGATGAATCCGATAATTAAACTCTGATCCACTGACAACACCTCCTTTCAGTGTTATCTAGAAACCTCCGGCTGCGGCGTATCGCCGCAGTCGATCACTCTTGATTCAGTAATGACACAATGAACTTTTTGATCCCAAGGCTGTTCCGGCAACCGATCCACGACCTGAAATTCATAAGCCAATCCGACAAAATAACTCCGATGGCCCAGCCAGCGCAGCGCTCGATCATACCAACCGCCGCCTCGCCCCAAGCGATATCCCCGACAATCGAAAATCAGCCCGGGAATAATTACCGCTAGACCTTCACAGTCCGCATCCGTCAGGCGAACCTCGCCTGCGGGCTCAGGTATACGGTATCGGCCTACGATAAAATCGCCGACGGACCGGACCCGGGCGAAAACCTGGGAGTCGTTCCCGCTGAGCTTCGGATAAAAAACCTTCTTCTGATGGCGAAACGCGTGACTCAGTATAGCCCGGGTTTCGACCTCATTGTGCACCGGGCTATACAGTGCCACCGAAGATGCGGCGAGATATTGCGGCCGTTCAAGTATTTTGGCTTGAATTAACCTGCTCCAACAAAGCCAGGTTTGCGGTGCGAGCGCGCTGCGGCGCGTTAGTGCCGCCCTGCGCAACGCCTTCCTCGTCTCTTCCATAACGGCGCCCTACGTGAAAGCCAGAGCGGTCAGACGAGGTGGAGTGAAAATTTTGGCGGAAAAATATGCGGTTAAAGATCTGATCGATGATGCAGCAGAGTCGGCCCCCTGGATCGTCGTCCCCAGAATCGAGTAGGGACGGGCACCAAAATCGCCGTGTACGACGGTATATCCAAACTCACTGACGGATTTCCCGTAACAAAGTGCTGCATTGTAAGCAAATCAAAGAACAAGAATATCCAACGGATCAGATCCATTGCTATCGTTTTTCCCCATTCCCTCATCTCTCCACGCCGCCTCAACTTTAAGGTTTCTCCCCGCTCAATTAACCTGGGGATCGAATTCCCTTAAAAGCTTCTAACCCTCCTCACTAAGTGTCATCGAAAGTTTTTTGGATAATTGGTCCAGTCTAGTTAAAATAGCTTCATGCGTGTCTCTCAACCGATAATATTCGTCCGCGATATTTAACGCAGCCAACATGGCCATGTTCGATTTTGCCACCGGCTTGGGCGATCGCATCAGTTCCTGCATCTTACCGTCGACATAGCCCGCGACCTCGAGCATATAACCTTCTTCGGCATCGCTGCTGATCGTGAACTTCTGCCCCAGGATCTCGACTTCAAGCGCTTTCTTCATGAGCGTTCCAAAATTTAGTCTGCGAGCTCCAAACCTGCAAATTGTCCGATAATTTTATCCAATTTTTCTCTCAGTTCGATACGCTCCCGCTCGTATTGGCGAATCTGCCCTTTCAAATGATGCCATTCGGTTTCTTTTTGTTGCAATTTTTTCTCGATCGCTGCTTTTTCGGTTTTTATCCGCTCGTGTCGTTCCAGAAGCAGGTTGATCGTCGCTTCGAGTTGTTCGATATTTTGGAGTGCCATAGCCGTATGCACCGTTAAACTTCATGTGTGAGTTTAGTTTTAAGCCGACACCTTGTCAAGCCGAGCTTTCAGCCGAGATTTCGGCTGGCTCATCGGTCAAAAACAGAGAGAAATAGAGATGATAGAACCTCGCAGCAGCCTGATTATCGGACCGCGGACAGGACCCTGCGACTGCGTGGCGGCGCTCGGGTCGCGCCCTGATTGGGATCAACGTTCGTTTAACAATCGACGCACGTCACCCAACACCAATTTTGGGTCGGGCGACGCACCGACGTACGCAATCCGCATGACTCCATTTTTGTCGACAATCGCGGTCAGCGGCGTGTGGTCAACCAAGCCCCGTGCCTTACGCTTCACCCCCACACCAAAATTTTTCCAGACCTTTACGAGCTCCGATTCGCTGCCGGTGAGAAATAACCAGTTATCGAAGTCGGCGGTATAGCGCGCGGCGTACGCAGCTAAAATTCCTGGCGAATCGATCTCCGGATCGGTGGTCACGGTGAGCAACTGCACGCGACGATGCTCCGCTCTCGATAAACCGCTTTGCACCCGCCGCTCCGACGCCGTGATGAGAGGACAAACATCCGGACAACTGGTGTAGGCAAACGCCACGATCACAACTTTGCCGCGCAGATTGTTAAATTCAAAGCGCTGTCCAGCCTGATCCGTAGCCGCAAAATCGTTGATCTGGACCTGTGCTTCCCGGCGCTGCACCGGTAGCAGGTGGGGCTCATGCGCAAGCGCATTCCCAGCACTCGTCAATAGAGCGGCCGCAAGAAAGGATCTAGTCCAATGAACAGCTTGGCGCTTCATTTAGGTTTTGCTGTCGACGGCGTTTCGCTATAGTCGCTATAGTCCAGAACCGTTTCCCACGGTATACTACAATGTGCCACAACGAGTGCGTCGAAATTTTCCCACCAGGCCAGGTCTCTTCCCTCCCGGCTCAAAAAACGCACCATTTGCACCATATCGGTGATCTTGGAAGGCTGCAGCACCGGACCGAAAGCGGGCATGACGCCCCTGCCTTCCGTAATCACGCGGCGGATTTGACCAACGCTCTTGTACTGCACCGTGTCGCGAAAATCCGGTGGCTTAACGGGTAAGGCCACCGCGAGCGAGCCATCGCCGCGACCGCTGCTGCCATGACAGTTAATACAGCGCTGGGCATAAATCTTGTCCATTCTCTCGTTCCGCCCGCAGCCACCCAAGACGACAAGAATAAACAAAAATATTGCTAAACCGTCTCGATTAGTCACGCCTAGACAAGACCTACCACAGGGCCGGAGCACAACCAACTCCGGGGTTACGGCAGAAAATCGCATCTTGATCGCGAACCAGGTCAAGGTATAGAATCCGGGAACGTGACGCTGACATGAACCGCACTCAAAAAACGGCATATTCCAGATTTCGCCGTTTCGCGTACTTTATTTGTGCGTCCGTTTTTGTCTTTTTCCTGGCTTACTCCGCTCCCCATAGGGTCCATCACCTCTTCGACCAGTTCCCGGTGGCACACCATCATGGTGACCACGATCACTCCCAAGACCGCGATCATGACAATCGCTCCAACGGCGATTCGAATTGCGTTTTTCAAGCTTCGGCCAGCCGTTGCCAACTGAGTCTGGCTGCGCCCATCGCGCCCCCTTCGCAATCCATCGTAGTGGTCACGGCCTCCATTCTAGGCGTAACGCGCGCTGCTTCTGTTTTTGTTCCCAACGCCTTTCACATCCGCGCTCCTCCGCTAGCATGATCCTAGTTCATACAAGTTTTCACAAAAAGCTGTCCAACGAGTCGGCGGGCCGCTAACTACGGCACGGCTTTGACCCGTGGGGGTTATGCACACAGCGTCATTGTAGAGGAGAGCAAAGATGAATAAATCATATTGTAAAAATTCTTTAGGGCATATTTCTGCGCAAGCCATTATGGCTATGGCAATTGGAATAATTTTAACTGGAAGAACCGCTTTGGCTCAGGACAGCCATGATCACATGAAAGCCATGGTCATGCCCATGAAACATAGCGATAAGATGCCCCCAAAATCGGCCCTCAAACCGGCCCAGGGGGCCAGCGTCAAAATTATTTCCCCTAAACCGGGCCAAGTCATCAACGGAGACTCCGTGCCGCTCGAATTCCAGATGAAAAAAGGCAAGGTCGGCGAGCATGTTCACGCCTATGTCGATGGCGAAATGGCCGGCATGTTCAAAAGCGTCAAGGGAACCCTGACCGGTATCAAACCAGGCCAGCATACTCTTGAGCTTCGCGTCGCGACCAGCGACCACAACACCGAACTGGACGCGACCGACAAGGTTTCATTCAGAACCAAGTGAGCTTCTGTTCGTTTGATCGCCTTGCGAAAAATCAACGCCGAGATCGGTCGATGGCGTGAGATGGGGATTCCTGCCGTGTCCTGCGTTTGCTCGCCGGTAAAGTTCGGCGCTTCGGTGCGGTAGCCCGGCATGCGGCCGATCATTTGGCCGCAGATGGTAAACCACAGGCGGTTTGAGTCTTATTTTAATGAAATTTGCGCTAGGCATATCGTCTATTGAAATATTTCTACAAGCACAACGACTCGACTCATTTGACGCTACTCGGAGGGCAATTTTGCGATCCTTACATGACTAAAAGCTCGGCCAAGGATCTTTTGCTCTTCGCTGCCCTCTTTATTTAGGCCCGCTCGTAATCGCCAGAGGCAGGAATCTGGCAGCCCGGTCGTTTTTATGGTTAATTAAAAATTGCACGGCGTGGGGTTTTCGGTCGTCTAACCGATAAGAATGAAGAGTATGCAAAACTTTCGTCGATTGTGTTTGCTCGTTGGGCTTGTGACTCTGGGCCTGATGCTGCAGTCACGGTCACTTGAATTCAGCCACGCGCAGGATTCGCTTTTCGGCTCGAAAAAACTCGTGCCGTTCGGTCCTTCGCCTAATGAGTTCGTCGACACGACGATTGAGCCGCCAGGCGTTAAGAAAGGCGATCTGGTTTATGAGCTGGGATCAGGTGACGGGCGCATAAACGAGCTTTGGTTCGTTCCGGCGAAAGCACCCTAGATCGCTCGTGTCCTCCCTCCCGGAAAGCTTGCTCTGAATAAACTGATGCCCCAATTCGTAAAAAGATCCCTGCTATTTTGCGTGACCGCCTTCCTGTTAGCCATCCCGCCGCTGCTCTGGTTGGAAACGGCGCACCGAGATCGCGATGACAAACCGGTGCAGGTTTTGAACGAATATCTTAAATTTCTCTACGCGCGCGATTTTCGCCACGCTTACCAATTCATTTCCGCCGAGGATCGCCGGTTAAAATCTCAAAACGATTACGTGCGCGAGCGCGGTCCGTTTACCGGCTTCACTCTAGAGGTAGCGCGCAAGCTCTCCAGCCTGATTGAAGCGCGTCCGGTCGCCCAACAGCCGGATGGCAACCGGAGTCGCGTCCGTCTGGACTTAAAACTTCCCGACGCCAACGCGGTTTCCGGATTATTGCTCGATTGGGACGAGCAACGCCTCAATAGTTTGCCGGCGTCGCAGCAGCGAAAAATCCTTTCTGCCATTGACGCGCTGAGCCGTGAAAATAAATTGCCCATGGTCGAAGGCGAAGAGGAGTTTGTTCTGGTTCGAGAAAGTTCCCGCTGGAAAATCTACCTTAACTGGGCGGCCGGCGTGCGCGTCAATTTTGCGACCACGCTTCCAGCCAATGGATTGCTCGCGGCGGCGCCGACGATTAAGGAAACCGTCGCCCGCTCCGGAGACCTATTCACGATCGGATTTAAAGTAACAAACCGCAGCCCGAGCGAGATCATCACAAGAATCGTGCACAGGATTGAACCCAAAGATTTGGCGCCCTATCTGGATCTGGTTGAATGCGCTCTGTTGCTGCCGGTGCGGCTGCGCCCCGGCGAAGAGCAAGTTTTCAACAGCACCTATGTCGTGCGTGGCGACCTGCCCGATGGCAGCAAAGCTTTCAATGTAACCTATGAATTTCAAATCGTACGTTAATCGGCGAATTTTGATGGTTCTGCTCGGCGTCATCTTATTGCCGACGGCGGGCTTTGCGCATGTTCCGATACCGCCCAAAGAGCCCGGCGACATCGGCCGAAGGTTGGTCAATACACCGGTGTCCGGTTTCAGGCTTACCGATCAAGACGGCAAGCCGTTTCGCTTCGCCGCGGCGCGCGGCAAGCTGACCCTGGTTACTTTTGTCTTCACCGCCTGCCCCGATGTCTGTCCGCTGCTGACTGCCAAGTTCGCCGCGATCCAGAGGACGCTCGATGCAAAGCAGGTCAATGACTATTTGCTGCTGACTATTACTACCGACCCCGAGCGCGATAGCGCAGCGGTATTGAAAGAATATGCCGGGCGCTTTAAGGCCGACTTCCGGCACTGGTCTTTTCTAACCGGAACGCGCAGCGAGCTTGCCAAAGTCTGGAGAAATTTTCGGGTCAACGTCACTAAAACCCAGTCCGGGGACGTTAATCACACGACCTTGACGACTCTCATCGATCGTCAGGGCAAGCGGCGCGTCGATTATTATGGCGACAAATGGCAGGATAGGGAAGTTCTTAAAGATATCCAATGGCTCGCTACATCCCAATAAACACCGGAAGAGTTGTATACGCGGTTGCCGCACTGGTATTCGTTTTCTGCATTATTGCGGCGTCGGCGATTGCGGCGGGGCGCGATCAGGGTGTGCTCGAGATCCAGGTCAAAGATCACCGCGAGGCCATCGGCGATTTCGCCAAGTTCGGCATCACCATTGACAAAATCTCGATCAGCCCAAAGCCCGGGCTGATGTTTTGGCAAACCGGCTGGGAAGATCTGATTCCATCGACTCCTACGGTAGATCTTACTCAATACGTCGGCAAAACAGCCCGAGTCTTTCACGCCGCGATCAAGGCCGGCGCGTTTGACGCCTTTCACGTAAAAATCAAGAGCATCGCCGCAGTGCTCAAGAAAAAACCGCGCAACGCGCCGGTCAAAAATACCTTGGGACCGGTAAAACTGTCCTTCGAGGTTCCCATCGAAGGCGAAACGGTTTTAATTCTCGATCTCGTCGTCACCGATTTTTCCGACCATCCACCGCGCGGCTACGAACTAGGAATCAAGGGATACGAGCTCTACACTAACGGCAAACTGATTGATAAAGTTCCACCGGGATAAACGCCGGACCAAATTGTTTAACCAGCCCGCTTAATCTCGCCGCACAACGCGGAGTCGAGATAAAGTTTGTCATGCTCGCAAAGCAAAAAGGCTCCGCAAGCAGATAACTTCCAGAGCCTTCAGGTAATATGAGCAGGGGAGCTTAGTTAGGTACCGTGCGCCCAGGAGGAGAGATATTTCCGTTGTTCCTGAGTCAGACTGTCGATGCGAATGCCCATCGACGACAGTTTCAGTTTCGCCACCCAATTCTCAACGTCGTTGGGGACTTCATAAACTTTTGCCGTGAGATTCTCGGAGTTTTTCACCGCCCACTCTGAAGCCAGGGCTTGCGTCGCGAAGCTCATGTCCATGACGGACGCGGGATGGCCTTCGGCGGCGGCGAGATTGACCAGCCGGCCTTCGCCGATGAGATAGATTTTCTTACCGCCGGGCAGCACGTAGGCGTCGACGTAATTGCGCACGTTCTTCTCGACTTTGGTGGAAAGTTTTTTCAGCGCGATCAAGTCGATTTCGATATCGAAATGGCCCGAGTTGCAGATTACCGCCCCATTTTTCATCGCCTTGAGATGATCCCCGGAAATGACATGCATATCGCCGGTAAGCGTGATAAAAAGATCGCCTATCTTGGCGGCCTCTTTCATGGTCATGACTTCGAAGCCGTCCATGGCCGCTTCCAACGCGCGCACCGGATCGACTTCGGTTACGATGACTTTCGCGCCCATGCCGCGGGAGCGCGAGGCAACACCCTTGCCGCACCAGCCGTAACCGGCGACGACGATTCTTTTGCCGGCGATCAGCATATCGGTAGCCCGAATGACGCCGTCGAGAGTCGACTGGCCGGTCCCGTAGCGGTTGTCGAACAAATGTTTGGTCGCCGCATCATTGACGGCAATGATCGGGATTTTGAGAGCGCCGTCTTTTTCCAGGGCGCGCAGCCGAATGACGCCGGTGGTGGTTTCTTCCATGCTGGCAACCAGATTAGACGCCAGATGGGCATATTCCGTGTGCAGCAGCGACACCAGATCGGCGCCGTCGTCCATGGTGATCACCGGTTTGTGATCGAGCGCCGCTCTCAGATGGCTGTAATAGCTTTTGTTGTTCTCGCCTTTGATGGCAAAGACCGCAACTTTGTCGTGTTTGACGAGTGAGGCGGCCACGTCGTCCTGGGTCGACAGGGGATTGGAGGCGCACAGCAACACGTCGGCTCCACCGGCTTTAAGAGCTTGGACCAAATTTGCCGTTTCCGCCGTGACATGCAAGCAAGCGGAAAAGCTCATGCCGCGAAGCGGTTTTTCTTTTTGAAACCGCTCCTTCACTCTCTGCAGCACCGGCATGTCTTGGCCGGCCCAAAGAATTCGTTTGCGCCCGCCGTCGGCCAGCCGTAGATCTTTAACGTCGAACTTCTTTCCCGCCATCGTAACCGCTTCCTCCGCTTCTTTGTTGAGTTAAACTCGCCCCGCCGCCTTCTTAAGGTCAGCCGCCCGGTCGGTTTTTTCCCACGTAAACAGGCCCTCTTCAGGCGCGCGGCCGAAATGGCCGTAAGCGGCCGTGGGACGATAGATGGGTCGTTTGAGATCGAGAGTTTGAATGATGCCCTTGGGACTGAGATCAAAATTGTCTTGAACGATTTTAGCGATCTTCCCTTCCGGAATCGCCGCCGTGCCGAAGGTGTCGACCAGCACCGACACCGGCTGGGCCACGCCGATCACATAAGCAAGCTGCACTTCGCAGCGTTGCGCCAGCTCTGCGGCGACGATATTTTTCGCGACGTATCGGGCCATGTAAGCGGCGCTGCGATCGACCTTCGACGGATCTTTTCCGGAAAACGCGCCGCCACCGTGCCGTCCCATACCACCGTAAGTATCGACGATGATTTTCCGTCCGGTCAGACCACAGTCGCCCTGCGGCCCACCGACCACGAAGCGGCCGGTAGGATTAACGTGAAACACCGTGTCTTTATCCAGATACTCTGCGGGAATGATCGCCTTGATGACGCCGTCGATGATCGTCTCTTTGAGCTTGCCGTAATCGACATCGGCACTATGCTGGGTCGAGATCACGACGTTTCTAACTTTCACCGGCTTGCCGTCGCGGTATTCGACGGTCACCTGGGACTTGCTATCGGGGCGGAGAAAATAAGCTTCGCCACCTTTGCGCACCTTAGCCAGGTAATGAACCAATCCATGGGCCATCTGGATCGGCAACGGCATCAACTCGGGAGTTTCGTCGCAAGCGTAGCCGAACATCATGCCCTGATCGCCGGCGCCCTGCTCCTTGTGCAAGCCTTCGCCCTCGGTAACACCCTGCGAAATATCCGGCGACTGCTGCTCGATCGCCGTCAAGATTGCGCAGGTATTGCCGTCGAATCCCATCGTAGAATCGGTATAACCGATTTCGCGCACGACCTCGCGTACAATATCGACGTAACTAACCTTCGCGCTGCTGGTGATTTCGCCGGCAATCACAACCATGCCCGTTTTAGCAAGGCTCTCGCAGGCCACCCGGCTGTTCGAATCCCCCGCCAGGTGCGCGTCTAAGATCGCGTCCGAAACCTGATCGCAGAGTTTGTCGGGATGACCCTCGGAAACGGATTCGGAAGTGAATAAGAAATCTTTACCAGCCATGGGCTGACCTCCAACGGCACAAAACCCCAAAATTAATCAATCTTGTATAACGAATACGAGGGGGGGATTCAACCTTACTCGTGTTCATTGAATCGATGGTCGATAAGCTTTTCGATCGCCCTAACGGCACGTTCGGCGTCTTCGCCGTTCGCGTCCACTTGAATTTTGCTGCCTTGAGGCGCAGCCAGGGTCAAGACTCCCATGATGCTCCGGCCGTCGGTCGTTTGGCCGTCTTTGGAGAAATTCACCTGGGCGGAGAACTTGTTGACCGTCTGCACCAATAAAGCGGCGGCGCGCGCGTGTAAACCGAGTTTATTTTTGATTTCCAGCTTCTTGACGACCTTGCTCATGGTTTTATTTGTCCACGTCCCGATGTTTGGCATGTATCCAAAAGCCGCCGTCGCCGAATCTTTTTTTGAGCTCTTCGACCAAAACAACCGAACGGTGTCGGCCGCCCGTGCAGCCCAGCGCGAGGGTCAAACTGCTCTTCCCCTCGCGCTCATAAAGCGGCAAGGCAAATTCAAGAAGCGCGAATAGCCGTTCGAGAAAGGCCCGCGTCTCGGCATCGCCAAGTAAATAATCACGCACGGCCGAATCGAAGCCGCTTTGCTCGCGCAGTTCGTTGACGAAATAGGGATTCGGCAGAAACCGCACGTCGAGAATCATGTCGGCATCGTGAGGGATGCCGTATTTGTAACCAAAAGAGGTAAAAAATAAAGCCATCCGGCGCGCCGCCGCAGTTTGGCAAAATTGCTGCTCCATTTCGCGCTTAAGCTGGTGCACGTTAAAATCACTTGTATCAATCACCTTGTCGGCCAAGGCGCGGATCGGCGCCAAGGCCTTCCTCTCGCGCGAAATGCCGTCTTGGATCGAACCCTCGCTCGCGAGCGGATGCGGCCGGCGGGTTTCGCTGAAACGGCGCAACAACACATCATCGGACGCGTCGAAAAAAAGAACCTGAATGTGGTGGCCCGCGGCGCGCACCTCGGCAAGCACTTGGGGTAAGGCCTTCAAGAACTGGCCGCCACGCAGGTCGACGCCGAGCCCGATGCGCCGGATTTCTTCCTGATAGCCCCGGCAAAGATCGATAAACTTCGGAATCAGTGGCGCGGGTAGATTGTCGACGCAAAAGTACCCGTTATCCTCGAGGGCGCGAATGGCGAAACTTCTCCCGGACCCCGAAAGACCGGTGATAATGATGATGTCCAAGCCGTCGGCCATAGCCGTTCAAAACTTCTCATCCTCTTCGGCGATGATCGTATAGAGATCCTGCGCGGTTTCGCCGGCGATCAAACGGCGGCGAAATTCTTCGTCTTTAAGCAGTCGAGAAATTCGCGCTAAGGCCTTCAGGTGGTCGGCTGCGGCGTTTTCCGGCGCGATCAAAGCGAAAAACAGATGCGTCGGCTCGCCGTCGAGGGAGGCAAAATCCACTCCCTCCGCGCTGCGCGCGAACGCTCCCAGCACGCGGTCCACCCCGGCGAGTTTGCCATGCGGGATCGCGACTCCCTCGCCGATCGCGGTCGTGCTGATTTTTTCGCGCTCCTGGAGCACATCAAGCACGAGTTTTTTGTCTAATTGCGGGTGAGCGGAAGCCAACCAACCGGCGATTTCGTCGAGCACGGCGTTTTTCTCCCTACTTTTAAGCTCCGGAATGACGGATCGGACGGTGAGAAAATCGGTGATCTTCACGCGTTCGACCTTTTTCGCTTAAGCTTGGTTTTTTCTTTTTGTTTCTTGATCTGCCGCTCGATCTTGTCGATGGTCAAATCGATCGCCGCATATAAGTCTTGGTTCTCTTCTTTGCCGTGCAACGTTGCACCGTGGGCATGCAGTTCCACTTCGGCCAACTGGCATTCTCTCGATTCCACTGCGAGAATCACGTGGGCATCCAGCGGACGGGAAAAAAATTTGCCAATGCGGTGAAGTTTCTGCTCGACATACTGCTTCAAGGCCTCGGTCGGTTCAATATGCCGAAAAGTGACTGAAACTTTTATTTCGCTCATGAATGCTTCAGCTCCCTGAAAATTATTTGCGCAGGAAAGGTTGGCGGCGCCTTGAAGAAGGAAGGATACCCATGGCCTCGCGATATTTCGCCACGGTGCGCCGCGCGATATCGATGGAATCGATCGATAACATGGCGGCGATGTGTTGATCACTGTACGGCTTGCGCGGATCTTCGGCACCTATGATGCCGCGAATTTTCTCTTTGACGCTTTCACTCGCCACATCCTCCCCGTTGCCGCCTTTGAGACCGCTCTGGAAAAAGAATTTGAGCTCGAAGAGCCCCTGGGGCGTGTGCACGTATTTGTTAGCGGTGGCGCGGCTCACGGTGGACTCATGCATGTGAATATCTTCGGCCACGTCGCGAAGCACCATCGGCTTGAGGTGGCTGACCCCGTGGTCGAGGAACTCCTGTTGGACCTTGAAGATGCTTTGCGTGACTCGAAAAAGTGTCTGTTGGCGCTGCTGGATGCTCTTGATCAACCAAGTCGCGGCGCGCACTTTTTCCTGCAAGTACTGCCGCGCTTGTTCTTCCTCCGCTCCCTCTTGGCCGGCCATGCGCCGATAGAGCGAGCTCACGCGCAGCCGCGGCACGCCGTCGTCGTTTAAATAAATGTGAAATTCGTCGCCGATTTTTTCGACGAAGACATCGGGCAGCACGGTGCGAACCTCATCCTGCTCGAAGCCGCGCGACGGTTTGGGCTCGAGGGACGCGATCAGGTGCGCCGCCTCGGCGATCTCGTCGATGGTAATGCCCAAATCCTTGGCCAACTTTTCGTATCTTTTCGACTCGAGGAAACTTAGGTAATCGGCGACGATCTTCGCCGCCAGGCTGTCGATCAGTTGTAAGTTTTCCAGCTGAACCAGCAAGCATTCGCGCAGGCCGCGCGCGGCAACCCCGACCGGGTCGAAAAACTGAACGCGTTTTAGAACACTCTCGAACTCTTCCGGGCTGCTTTCCGTGGCGTTGCAGATCTCTTCGCCGCTGAGCGCCAGATAGCCATTTTCGTCGAGGTTCTGGATGATATACTGGCCGATTGCCGATTCTCGCTCAGTGATTTTGGAAAGACGCAACTGCCATATCAAATGATCTTCCAAGGTGGTTTTCTTCGTCAGGCTGTTTTCCCATGACGGCGGCGAGTCGCCGTCTTCCGCCGTGGCTTCCGCCGTGAGCGAACCATGGATGGAATTGGAATGGGTGTCGAGATATTCCTGCCAATCCAGCGTGCCGATCTTATCGACCGCCGAAAGCTCGCGGTTGACAACCAACTCTGCAGCATCGGGCGCGGCATTCTCTGGAATTTCGTTGCGCGGCTGCTCGCTGCTCTCGGCGTCTTCGCCAGGGCCTTCTTCCAAGGCGGGATTTTCCTGCAGCTCTTTTGACACCATCTCTTCTAATTCGACGCGGGATAACTGCAATAGCTTGATCGCTTGCTGCAGCTGCGGCGTCATCACCAGTTGTTGGGCGAGCTTTTGAACCTGTCGGATTTCGAGAGCCATAATTAAAACTTGAAGCCTTCTCCCAGGTAGAATTTGCGCGCTTTGGCGCTCGCGGCGATAGTTTCCGGCGTGCCCTCTTCCAGCACGACCCCTTCATTGACGATGTAGGCCCGGTCGCAGATTCCAAGCGTTTCCCGAACATTATGGTCGGTGATCAGAATTCCGATGCCGCTGTTAATCAGCCGGCGCACAATTTTCTGAATCTCGGCCACGGCAATCGGGTCGATGCCGGTAAAAGGCTCGTCGAGCAGTAGGAAATAGGGCGACAGCACCAGCGCTCGGGCAATTTCGACTCTGCGGCGCTCGCCGCCGGATAGGGTGATCGCCTTATGGGTTGCCAGGTGGGTGACACCGAGCATTTTCATCAACGCGTCGCCCCGTTCTTGCTGCTCCGCGGCGCTCAGTTCGAGGGTCTGAAGAATCGCCCGTAAATTTTCCTCGACGGTGAGCTGACGAAAGACCGACGATTCTTGCGGCAAGTAACTGATCCCGGCCCGCGCTCGCTCATGAATCGGCGCGCCGGTTAAATCCTCATCGTTCATGAGCACTTTCCCGTCGTCGGGCTGAATCAAACCGACCATCATATGAAACGTAGTAGTTTTGCCGGCGCCATTCGGACCGAGCAAGCCGACGACCTCGCCGCCCTTCACCTCCAAGTTGATTCCGTTCACCACGAGCCGACCGCCGTAGGATTTGGCCACCGACGCCGCTTTGAGGACGCTCATTTTTCCTTGGCATCCTTTTGCTCCCCACCCTTGAGCTCATCCGGAAATATTGTCGCTTGCACGCGAACTTTGCCATCGCCTTCGGCGATCGCCTTATCCTTTTCCATGTAGTACACGACCTTGACGCCACTCACCTGATTGTTACCCTGGCGCATGACGGGACTACCGGTAAGCGTGACGGTCTTGGATTGATCGTCGAAGACCAACTTGTTGGCCGTAGCGACGCGATTGCCCTGTGTCGCATTCACTTTGCCTTCGGCGATGATCTGCTTCATTTGCTTCATCTCAGGGTCATAATAGGCGGTGAGAGTCTCGCTGCGCATCGTCATGTCATTTTGAATCGTGACAACCCGACCCTTGTAGGTGATGGTATTCTGGTTCTGGTCGACTTCCATCCAATCCGCGGTGATATAAATCGGATCCTTCCTGTTGAATTCGAACGCTGGAGGGCTCTTCTTCTCATCTTTTTTAGCGTCCTCCTTAGCCGCCCCGGGGGCGTTGGCTGCCACCACCGGGCGGCAGAGAAAAGCCAAAACAAAAACTAGTGAGACGATCACTGCGCGCGCCATCTTATTATCCCCCGACCCGCTGGCTTGCGGAAGCTATATTTTTTTTCTTTGCCAACTTTTCGGGCTCAATTTTAGTTTTCACGTTCCGAATCACACGAATTTTTTTAGCCTCCAATTCGACTTCCATTCTGGACCCTTCTAAAGCGATCCCATCGCCGACTACGGTGGTATGGCTTGGCAGCACAATCTGATCCTTGGCCGGCAGATAATTGGCTTGCTCCGCCTTGAGCACATAGCCCTGAAAAGAAACCTGAACACCGCCGCGAAGCTCCATTCTATCCAATTCTCTTTCATTTAGATAAATGAGCGCTTCTTCCCCCTGGGTCTCGGCCACCTCGCCTTTTTTGTCGTAGTAGTAAAACCTGGGTTTTTTGATCACGGCCTCCTTTTGTTCTTTGAAATAGTTTGCCTCGTCGCCGAAGAGCTCCCACACTTTGCGTCCGTCTTCGATCTTGGAGCGGTGGAAATCCTTCATGTGCAGGGCCGATTCAGGAAGGTAATCAAGCGCTTTCATGGGGTTGGTTTTAAATTCTTTTTGCACGTTACGAACGATGCCGGCCACCTTATAGCCCACCCCCCCTAAAGATAGCAGGATCGCCAACAGCAATACCGAGCGTCTAGTTACATGCATGGTGTTTCACCTAAAATGCAAAAGTAACACTCTTAGGGACAGCTGTAAAGGAATCGGCACGAAATTTGCTTTGTGCGACTAACAATTCATCCGGAAATCAACCAAGCTGGGCTATTGCCGCCGTCCACTTACCTTGAACTTTCATCAATAATTCGGCTACTTCACGAACCGCGCCGGCGCCGCCTTTTGCATTGGTGACATAATCCACGACCGAGCCAAGTCCGGGCCAAGCATCGGCCACTGAAACCGCTAAGCCAGCTTGTCGGAGAATCGCAAGATCGACGATATCGTCCCCAATGTAAGCAATTTGGTTATCTTTGAGAGCCCGTCGCCGCTTGATCTCGTTGTAGGTGGCAAGCTTGTCGCGCACGCCCTGACGGACCAGGCCGATGCCCAGCTCGTTGGCCCGGTGGCGCACGCTCTGAGAGGAACGCGAAGTGATGATACCGACGTCTATGCCTGAGCGTAGAAGCAAGGAAATGCCTTGCCCGTCGCGCACGTGAAAGTGCTTGGTTTCGACACCGCGGTCATCGATGATGATTCGGCCATCGGTGAGGACACCGTCCACGTCAAGGAGAAGCAAGACAATGCTTTTGGCTTTCGAGCGCACGCCCGAGGAAATACGATTCACCGAGAGCTTAAATCCCTGTCTTGAGTATATCGTGGAGATGAATGATGCCGATCGGCTTGCACTCGCGGTCGAGCACGAAAAGTGCGGTGATGGGCCGCGGCAAATTCTCTTCCATTTGAGCAAAGGCCTGGGCTGCGAGAACCTCTTTTTCAATGGTGCGCGGATTAGCCGTCATCACTTCGCCCGCGCTCTTATGGAGGATACCGTCGCCATGGGTCTGTAAGCCGCGGCGCAGATCGCCGTCGGTAATGACACCGATCAAAGTGCCACTGGCATCGATCACCCCGGTAACTCCCAAGCGTTTTGAAGTAATCTCGAACAGCGCTTCTTTAACCGGTGTGTCCTGGCAGACCAGGGGAAGTTCTTCGGCTCTGTGCATCAAATCTTCAACACGTAAAATTAATCTCCGGCCCAGAATGCCACCGGGATGACGCACCGCGAAGTCTTCTTCCTTAAAACCCTTTTCTTCGAGCAACACCACCGCCAGGGCGTCGCCCATCGCCAGCGCAACCGTAGTACTCGCTGTCGGCGCTAGGCCCAAGGGGCAAGCCTCCTCTTTCACCCTGACATTCAAGACGACATCACCGGCCTTGGCCAGCGATGAATCAGGATTGCCGGTCATAACGATCAATTTGTTACCATTAATCGTGAAATGTGGCAGCAGCTTTAGAATCTCGTCGGTCTCGCCGCTATTCGAAACTGCCAAAACCACGTCGCAGCTCATGACCATGCCGAGATCGCCGTGAACCGCGTCGCCGGAATGGAGAAAAAATGCCGGTGTACCCGTGCTGGCGAGCGTCGCGGCAATTTTATGACAAATCAAGCCGGACTTCCCCAACCCTGTGACGACAACCTTACCGCGGCAATCGCGCAGCAATTCGACCGCGCGAACAAAATTTTCGTCGAGCCGTTCGATAATCGATAAAATTCCCTGCGACTCGATGCGCAGCACATCCGCCGCACGCTTGAGAATCTCACCATTCTTCACGGCTGGCCGCCTTGCTTGACCATGGCGTCGATCTCTTTGACCACCTTGAGCAGGCTTTCAAAATGGCCCAAGTCAAGCGAATTGGGCCCGTCGCTCAGGGCATGATCGGGATCTTCATGGACCTCCAGGAACAGCGCATCGATGCCGACCGCCACTCCGGCCCGGGCCAATGCGGGAATATATTTGCGCTCGCCGCCCGACGCGTTGCCGAGACCGCCTGGCAGTTGGAGGCTGTGGGTGGCGTCGAACACTACCGGGTAGCCGAGCTCGCCCATGACCACCAGCGAGCGCATATCGGAAACCAAATTGTTGTAGCCGAAGGACGCGCCCCGCTCGGTCAAAAGAATTTGCTCGTTGCCGGTGGAAATAATTTTGTCGATGATGTTGCGCATGTCCCACGGGGCCAGGAATTGCCCCTTTTTGACATTCACGACTCGGCCGGAATTCGCCACCGCCAGCACGAAATCGGTCTGGCGGCACAGAAAGGCGGGGATTTGTAGAATGTCGGCGACCTCGCGAACCGGCGCCACTTGATCGATTTCATGAACGTCGGTCAGTACTGGCACGCCGATCTTGGCTTTTACCTCGGCGAGGATCTCTAGGCCTTTTTCCAATCCCGGGCCGCGAAAAGAATTCACCGAAGAGCGATTGGCTTTGTCGTAAGAAGACTTGAAGATATAAGGCACGCCGACATGATCGGCTTTCTCTTTGAGCGCGGCGGCGTGGCGCAGCGCCGACTCTTGACTTTCGATCACACAGGGACCGGCGATCACGGCGAGGGGTAAACCAGCGCCGATTTTGAGCTGCCCAACCTTGACTGCCTTACTCGCCATAGGAACACAAAAAGAGCTGGAGTTAGGTGCGGACGATTTTCATGCGCGGCACTTCTGGAACCGCCTTGCGATTGGCCAAGGCCGCCTGGACAAACCCGCGGAAAAGCGCGTGGCTAGCCATCGGCCGAGATTTGAACTCTGGATGGAATTGGCAGCCGAGGAACCATGGATGATTCTTCAATTCGATGATCTCGACCAAGTTGCCGTCCGGTGAAAGACCGCTCAAGACCATGCCCCGAGCGATAAACTCGGCGCGGTAGCCGTTATTGAACTCGTAACGATGGCGGTGCCGCTCATCGATTTTTTCTCTGCCGTACAGTTTTGCGGCCAGAGTTTCGTTCTGCAGCACACAGGGATAATTTCCCAAGCGCATGGTCCCGCCCTTGGTATCGATTGACTTCTGCTCCGCCATCAAGTGAATGACCGGATGGGGCGTCTGCAAATCAAACTCGCTCGAGTTGGCGCCCTGCAGGCCGCAAACGTTGCGCGCGAACTCCACGACCGCCATCTGCATGCCCAGGCAGATGCCGAAAAACGGGATATTATTTTCACGGGCATAACGGATCGCCGCGATCTTTCCTTCGCTGCCGCGATCGCCGAAACCGCCGGGAATCAGAATGCCATCGATTTGCTTGAGCACCGCCTCGGCGCCTTCCTGCTCGACTCTCTCGGCTTCGATACAGTCGATTTCGACCCGGACTTCGTTGGCGATCCCACCGTGAACCAACGCTTCCAGCAAACTCTTGTAGGATTCTTTGAGGCTCATGTACTTGCCGACAACCGCGATACGGACTGAATCTTTCGGGTCTATAAGTACGTTAACAACCCGCTGCCAATTTTCGAGATGCGGCGCGCCGGTCCAGATATTGAGCTTCTCGACGATCCGTTCATCGAGTCCCTCGTCGTGGAAAACCAGCGGCACCTCGTAAATCCACTCGACATCCTTGGCCGTAATGACTGCGTTTTCGGCGACGTTACAAAAATGGGCGATCTTGGTCTTGATCTTTTTATCGAGGATGCGATCGGTGCGGCAGAGCAGAATGTCCGGCTGGATTCCCAAGCCGGTGAGTTCTTTGACGCTATGTTGGGTGGGTTTGGTCTTGAGCTCGCCGCCGCCGGTAATATACGGCACCAGGGTTAAATGGATATACAAAACATTCTCGCGGCCCCAGTCCCAAGCGATCTGGCGGACGGCTTCGAGAAACGGCAAGCCCTCGATGTCGCCGACCGTGCCGCCGACTTCCCCGATGGCGATATCGTATCCTTCCGCCGCCGCCAGAATGCGCCGTTTGATCTCATCGGTGATATGGGGAATGACCTGCACCGTGCCGCCGAGATAGTCGCCGCGGCGCTCTTTGGCGATGACCGTTTCATAGATTTGGCCGGTGGTGCAATTGTTCTTCCGGCCCATCGGCGTCGACACATAGCGCTCGTAATGACCCAGGTCTAAATCCGTCTCGGCACCGTCGTCGGTGACGAAAACTTCGCCATGCTGATAGGGGCTCATGGTGCCCGGATCGACGTTAATGTAAGGATCCATCTTCAGCATGGTAACTTTGAGTCCGCGGCTCTCTAACAGCGCGCCGATGGACGCCGCCGCCAGCCCCTTGCCCAAGGATGAGACCACGCCACCGGTGACAAAGATAAATTTGGTTTTTACGGTCGCCATGAGCTCCTCTCGCTATACGAGCGTTTTAAAATAGCGCTCGGCTTTTCGAAGATCCGCCGGAGTATCCACCTCCACCGATTTTTCGTCGACTTCCGCGACAAAAATTCGATAACCGTTCTCCAAGGCCCGGAGCTGTTCCAAACTCTCGATTCGCTCCAGTAAGGTTGGTCGCAATCGGGCAAACTTCAAGAGAAAATCCCGCCGGTAAACGTAAAGCCCGAGGTGTCGATAGCCCCATAAACGCCGATCGTCGTTCGATTGATTCTTTCGCCCGCTCGGATCAAGCTCCATGTTACGTGCGTAGGGAACCGGCGCGCGGGAAAAATACAGCGCGAAGCCGTCGTGATTGGCGAGGACCTTGACGATGTTCGGATTACGCCATTCTTTTAAATCGTAAATCGGCGCACACACGGTACCCATGGGGATCGCCGGATTCTGCCGCAGCGGGCGCACCGCACGCGCGATGGTTTCAGCATGAATAAAGGGCAAATCGCCCTGCACGTTTACCACCCAGTCCGCCCTTATTTTGCGCGCCACCTCGGCCAAACGGTCGGTGCCGCTGGCATGCCGGCGCGACGTCATCACCACCTCGCCGCCGAAGTTTTTGACCGCTCGTTCGATGCGGCGGTCATCGGTGGCGACCAAAACCCGACTCAATTCCCGTGCCCGCGATGTGCTTTCATAGACATGCTGGATCATCGGTTTACCGCCGATCTTGGCCAATGGCTTTCCCGGCAGACGGGTCGAACCATAGCGCGCCGGGATAATCGCCACAACGCTCATCGGTCCAATAATTCAGAGGTGTAAAGACAACTCAACGTTTTCTAAGAGATGCGATTGGGCGCCTAAAAGAAAAAACCGTAATGGCTTTCTCGGAAAGCACATCACGGAATTTGAATATACGCGGTGGCGGAAAAAGTGTCAATGAGATTTTGCGTCGGTGTAGTAGCAAAGTGAATCTGACAGGGTCTAACGGCAAGGTACTTATGTCACCGGTTAACTACAACGCAACTAAGTCAGGCCGCAGGACGATTGTCGGGAGCGGCAGTGGATCGGAAATTTACGACGTGCGTAGTGAATGGTCCGATTCGTTTTGGTTGCGCGGTTCTTCGGCAGCGACGACGATACGGTCGCGGCCAGCTTGCTTGGCCCGGTAAAGCGCTTGATCCGCCGCCTGGAGTAAGGATGGGTTGGTTTGTCCATGCGCCGGGAAATAGGCGATTCCCATCGAAACCGTGATGTTCTTGATGGTTTGCCCCTCTTCCCTGACGACCATCCGACGCAAGCCAATGCGCAGTTGTTCGAGCCGGTGGCGCGCCGGTTCGACCGAGATGTCTGGCAGTATGATGACAAACTCGTCGCCGCCGTAGCGGCAGACGATATCGCTGCCGCGAAACTTGGCCTTGAGCAGATTGCTCCATTCGCGTAGCACGGCATCGGCGGCCGTGTGGCCGTAAGTGTCGTTGAGCAGTTTAAAGTTATCGATATCCAGCATCGCCACCACCACGGCTTTAGCCGAACGCTCCGCCCGGCTCAGCTCACGATCGAGGGTGTCTTCCATGTAGCGGCGGTTGAACAATCCGGTTTGCGGGTCGCGAATGCTCTGGTTCTTAAGCGTTTCCCGCAAACGCAAATTAGCCAAGATCAACGATAGTTGTTCCGCCACCGCTCGGGCGGAGTTAGCGATGATGTTCTTGGCCCCAGCGCTCTGATCCGAATAGCGTAGGTGCAATAGCCCCAGGTTCTCCCCGTGCGCGATCATCGGTAAACACAAGTAGCCGTTTTCGGGCTCGTCCTCGGTGCCGACATGTTGGCAAATCAGATCGGCTTCGCCTGGTGCCATTCCATGCGGCTTATTGCGCCGCAAGGCCCAGCAATCGTCCGGGTCCAAGATACTGTCGAACTCGCCGGCCCGTCTTCCCCACTGGCTTACGCTCTCGAGCAAGCTTCGCGACGCCACCACCATGTAGAGCACGCCGCGGGTACCCTGCAGCAGCAGCGGCATCCGCCGGCTGATCACACCGTGGGCCTCGTCCAAATCGCGGCAGGACTCCAGCAACTCTACCATCTCGCTCACCAGGCGCATTTCTTGGTTACGCCTTTCCAACTCCAGAACCGACTTTTGGAGCTCATCGTGGGCCTGCTGCAGCTCGCGTTCGATCAGCCGCCGTTGGGCATTTTCCCCCTCAAGTTCTTTGGTCCGTTCCGCGACTCGGTGCTCCAAGCTGGCATTTAAAGCCTGGATCTCCTCGGTCCGCTCGTTCACCCGGCGTTCCAGGGTAACGTTTAGAGCGCGGATTTCCTCTTCGACTTGCTTGCGTTCGGTGATATCGACGACGGACGCGAGCACTTGCGAGCTGCCCGGCCCCTGAATACGATTCAGGCCGATCTCAACGGGAATTTCTCGGCCATCGCTGGTCAAGGCAAGGAGCTCCCGACCGTGGCCCACGACGCGCACCTCGGCAGCATCGAAAAAATGCTCGCGCTGGCTTGGATGGCTAGCACGAAAACGCGCCGGCACGAGAAACTCAACGGGTTTGCCGACCAGCTCGTCACGACTATAACCGAACAGGCGCTCGGCTTGCGAGTTGACTAGAGTAATTGCACCGCTCGCATCGACACGGAGCATGCCGTAGGGTGCCGATTCGACCAATAAGCGAAGCTGCTCCTCAGCGCTTTTCTGCTCGCTATTATCGACGTACATGGCTCGCGTTCCGGTGACTTTGCCCGTCTCGTCGGTGATCGGATCGCCGCGCACCAAGACCGGAATAATCTGCCCGTCACTGACCACCAGCTCTCGTTCTCCCGATACCACGCGGCCTTGCAACGCGTTGCGATAGCCGTTTTCGCCCAATAATTTAAGCCTTGAGTCGGCCGAGTGGAAATCGGCCAGCGAGCGGCCGATGACATCCTTGCGGTCGTACTTTAATGTTTGCAAAAACAATTCGTTGCAATCGCAGATGATCGGCACGCCGTTCTGATCGCCGGTAATAACGTACATCGCGGGCGCAGCATCGAAGAGCGCCCGGTAATGGATCTCGGCCTGTTGCATCTGGGCCAAGGCCTGATCGCGCATCTTCAAATAAACGATAAGCGCCGCGGTGATCAAAACGCCGATCAACAGGATCCCGACCACGTCCCAAATCCTGCTGAAGCCGTTTTGCCCCGCGCCCGGCCGCACCAAAAAGAGTAACTGATGACCGCCGAGCTCGACCTGCGCGGTTTGGTGTACTCCGCCCTGAAGTTCGGCTAACTTATGGGCGCCGGCGGCTGCCGCTTCTTCGCTCGAGGCGACCGACGAACCGGAAAAACCGACGAACAATGGGTCTTCTTCATCGCTGACGTCAAACAAGTAGATTTCGCGCTGGCGCGAGTTTTCGGCGATGTTGGGGGGGTTAACTAATTCGGCGATTGGAATTTCCACGCGGACAAAACCGAGCAAACTTTCTCTCTGTGTCTGTACCGAGCCGTCATTGTCGACTTGATTCAAATAGACTGGCTTATAGAGGAAGGCGCGCCCATCTTGGATATTCTTCGCCGGCCAAGAACTGGCGAGCGCCAGAGTGATTCGACCGCTGTCGCGCGCCCTATTGAGCACCGGTAAAATATTGGGATTGGCCGCGATGTCGAGTCCTAACTCGGATTGATCACGCCGACTCGGCTCGGAGTAGAGAATCGGAAAATACTCGGCGCGATTGCCGGCCGGGATTTTTTCGCCGAGCGCCGACCATTCGAAAATAGCATAGCCGGGAACTCCGTCCTGCCGCGCTCCGGTCTCAAATTCCTGCCGATCGGCGAGCGAAAGGCGAGGCATCCATTGGATCAAACGAGGCGTCTGATCGTTTTCAGCGAGCCGAATAATAAATTTGCGGAAATCGTCGCGGCGTACTTTTTGCGCCGCGAGTAATAAACCTTCGACCGCCTGCACTCGTTCCACCGCGCGTTCACTGCTTCGTTGAAATTGACGCGCGATCTCGTGGGTGTCCTGGAGTAACCTTTGATTCGCCGCGAAGTTTTGGTTCTGCCAAACGACGTACGAAACGACTAACGAAAGACCTAACCAAACCGTGGTGATCGGGAAGACAGTCGGTTCCAGAACATTTTTCTGCCGCCATGCCAGTATGATCATCATCAGCAGCGGCGTCAGGATCAAAATCCCGGCGTAATCACCTACCCACCAAGTCAGCCAAAGGGACGTCATGCTCTTCCAAGGTATCGACTCCGTGAGTCGCAAACTTGTTACGGCGATGCTCGGTGATATCAGGGAGCTGAATCCGGTCAGACTGATGAAGTATAGAATGTCGCGCCCGGTGCTGGGCGATCGCCGATAACCACGGGATTGCGACCAGACACAAAGATCCGGGATGAATTGATGTACAAGGAACGTCCCCACCAGCATCGCGAGAGCGTCTCCGGTAGCCAACGCTGGCGCGCCGATATTCGCGGCCGGCCCGTAAAGCGATTGAAAGTTGACAAGCAACGCCCCCAACCAGGCGCCGATGACTCCCCGGTAACCGACAACCAACCCTGCGGCCAAGGCGATAGCCGCCGGTGGCCACAAAGGCGACGCGCTCGCTTGGGCGATGGAAAAATGCGGCGTGATCTGCGCGCTCAACGCGTAGAGGCCGGCGACTGCAAAGCACTCGATGGCGCGTTTAATCAAAAGTTTAAGTGAGACCATTCGCAATCGGTCGAAATTTTACCAAGCCGTCAAAATTTTTTCTGACCTTGATCCCTTTCAGCTCCTTTCTCCGACAAGCGATTTTCCCTCGGGCGCGCGCCAACCTCATCGTGTACCGGAGTTAAGCGCAGACCCTTCGCGCGTGGTAACGATAAATCACCACGCTGCCTGCATATTGATTTTCAACCGTCGTCCCAAGCATAAGAGATAGGGGTTACGACATCACTCACCCACAGTTCGGATTGACGGTTTAAAACTCTTGACTCCTTGGGGCCATCGGGTGTTAGGAGATATTTTAGTTGATCGCCAAAACCACACAACGTGATTAATCATGACAACTATGCGAAATTTCGGCACTTTTGAGGCAAAATATGGTGGAACTAATAAATCTTAACGCCGGCTTCGCCACCATCGGCCAAGGCGCCGGTCCGATGATGGTGACCTGGAAAGCTGGATTGTTTGAGAAACACGGCCTGGCCATCGACCGGCCGCGCATCATGGGCGGCGCCAAAGGCGTTGTCCGCGGATTGATGTCGGGCAAGATTCACTTCGGCAACATGGCCGCGCCGGCACCACTGCGAGCGAATCTCAAGGGTGAAGCGGATCTGGTTTTTTTGACCGGCGGCATCAACCAGCAATTCATCATGGGCCGGCCCGGCATCAACAGCCGCGAGGAATTGGCGGGCAAAAAGATCGGCCTCGTCGGCGATGGCGGGCTTAACGACGCGCTGGTGAAATTCGCCATTGAAAAGTTGCGCGCCGCGGGCATCGAAGGATTGCGCCCGGAAGCGGTCGAAGCTGGCGGCGCCAAAGAGCTTAAAGCTCTATTGCACGGCAGATGCGACGCGATCGTCAGCACGCCGCCGGAGTGCATCGAGGCGCATCGAAAGGGCGGCAAATATTTGATCGATTTTGCCGAGTTCGGCCTTAACTATGCTCTCGGCGGCATCGCGGCGCGGCGCGACTACGTTGAAAAGAATCCCGAAATCACGCGGAAGTTCATCAGGGCCTACGTCGAGGGCATGCATCGCTATCGCACCGACCGCGAGTTTACCGTCGGTGTTCAGGCCGAATACAGCGGCATCGACGACCGAACCATCGCCGAGGAAACCTACGACCTCACCCAGCCCGGCATGCCGCCTGTGCCCTATCCCGTGGTTGCCTCGCTGCAAACCCTGCTCGATTTTATGGCCGCGGAGCTTCCCGAGGCGCAAAACGCCGACGCAAAAACATTTGTCGATGACCGTTTTATCCGCGAGCTTGAGGCGAACGGATTTATTGCCTCGCTGTCGGAAAAGGGAAGATCGGAAGCATGAAGATCATGGCAAACCGCGGAGCGCTATGCGGCTGGGTGTCGCTGGCAGCGATCCTGGTCTTTTTCACTGCCGCCTCAGCCGCTACCAACGAGTCGCTCATCGAGGGCGCTAAACGGGAAGGCGAGTTGGTTTATTACGCATCGATGAATTTGACCGAAGCCAACGGGGTGATCGGCGCCTTCGAAAAACGCTACCCCTTCGTCAAGGTGAAACTGCACCGCACCGGCAGCGAAAAGCTATTGACGCGAGTCTTGACCGAAGCGCGCGCCAAGAAAAACCTCGCCGACGTGATTCAGACCGTCGAGTTCAGCATGCATATATTCAATCGCAGCGGCATCCTGGCGCGCTACCTGCCGCAGGCCAACACGCTCTATCCTAAGGAGTTTAAGGAAGAAGGATTCTGGACGACGGTTTACTACAACGCTTACGTGACCGCATACAACACCGGGCTCGTGCCGCCTCGCTCCCTGCCCAAAACCTACGACGATCTGCTGGATCCCAAGTGGAAAATCCAGTTGATGATGGAGGGGACCAAGGCCGATTGGTTCGCCGGCATGTTGCAGATCATGGGTCAGGAGCGCGGGCTCAATTACATGCGCGCGCTGGCCAAGCAACAGCCGAGCCCGCGCGAAGGCCATGAGCTCTTGGCGCAGTTGGTCGCCGCCGGCGAGGGGCTTTTCGATATCAATATTCCGGCGGCTTCGGTGGAGCGCATGAAAGAGCGCGGCGCGCCCATCGATTGGACAGCGCTCGGACCGGTGCCGGCGATCATGGTCGGCATCGGCTTATCCGGTCAGGCGGCGCACCCCAATGCGGCGAAATTATTCTTGGAATTTGTCCTATCGCGCGACGGGCAGAAGCTCATGCAGACTCCCGGCAGGCTGGTCGCGCGTAGTGATCTCGACAACGAGCAAGCGGCCATGTTGAAACAGCTTAAGGTTGTCCCGGTCAATCCGGCGCTGGCCGAAAAGCTCAAAGAATATGCCAGGCGACTGAGGTCGATCTTTGGGAGCTGAGTCAATGATCAAACGCGAGACCGAGATGCCGGACAAAAGGAGACCATCATGCGATTCATGTTTTTAAATCATTCGTACAAACGCCATTCCTCAGAGCTCGAAGCTCATATTCTTAAGTTGCTCAAGAGCTACTCCTCACCGGACACGACTTTTGAGCTCGCCTATCCCGAAGACCTCGGCGGCGGCGAAGTTTTAAGCTTGCTCGAAGAACGCAAGGCGCTTTCCGGATTGCATCATATTCTGGAAACCCCGGCGCTGGTCAAAAAAGCCATCGAAGCGGAGCATCGAGGATTCGACGCGGTGATCCAGAGCAACACCTTCGATCCCGGCGTTGAGGCGAGCCGCTTGGCCGTGCGCATTCCGGTGATCGGCCTGCTGCGCGCGTCGCTCCATTTTACCGCGAGCATCTGTGACAAATTCGCTCTGATTGTGCCGCTCGAAACTCACATGCCCCACACCATGCGCATGGTGCAGACCTATGGCATGGCGAATTTTGTCTGCGGTATTCGCACCGTCGGCCTCTACGATACCGGCGACTTGTCCGGCTACCACGACGCCGTCATCGAGCGCACGCTCGCCGTCGGCAAAGAATTGGTGCAGCAGGGCGCTCAGGCGATCATTCCGCTCGGCGGCAAGATTTATCCGTACGTCGTCACGCCTGAAGAGTTGGAACCCCATCTCGGTGTGCCCGTAATCAACACCAAAGCCGTCGGCGTGAGCTACGCCGAGCTGATGGCGCGCAACAAGATCAGCCACAGTATCAAGGCCTATCCTTGTCCCACCGGGCTCAATCCCGAGGCGGTTTCCCAGCGTTCAAAGTAGTCGCCGACGAATTGGCGAATTTGCAACGGGCTAAAAAACCGGTGAATGTACGAGCGTATGGCAGACGTCCCTGATTTGTCATCACAGAATAATTTTCCCGCGAGGCAGCAGTCATGATCATCGACGGTGACGGACACTTTTTTGAGACCGAGGAGATATTTGAAAAGCACATGGAGCCGAATCTGCGAAACTTTCGGCCGCGGCTCTTGACCGACGAAGAGGGTCACAACTTCTGGATCGTCGACGGTCAAACCTCGTACAAAAGGCCGACGATCAAGGGTGCAGGCGCGCCGGGGACAGCCGCCCCACCAGGCAAAGCGCTCCAATCGGCTCGGCGCGCATCACCGGGCAGCCAGACACTGACCAATCTCAAAGAACGGCTGGAGGATCTCGATCGCGAGATGATCGACGTTCAGTTTATCTACCCGAGCTTTCTCTTGCACGTCAATTCATGGCCCGACGGCATCTTGGCCATGGGTGTCTGCCGCGCTTACAACACCTGGCTCGCCGAGGCTTGCAACCAGGCCGCCGACCGCCTCAAGGCCGTCGGTGTAGTCTCGTTGCAAGACGCGCAAGGCGCGGCCAAGGAACTCTCCCGGCTGCGCGATATGGGCGTGATGGCGGTGATGATTAACGGCACCACGGGGGCGAAACGGCTGGATCATCCGGACCACGAGGTGTTTTTCGCCGAGGCGGATCGATTAAAGATGCCCGTCGCCGTCCACTTCAGCTTGCAATTCCCGGTCGTCGACAAACTCTTCGAGCACCATTTTCCCAACCGGGTGTTGGCCGGCATCCTGCCGATCATGGCCGGGCTTACCAGCGTGCTTTGTTCAGGCCTGCTCGATCGCTATAAAAATCTTAAATTTGCCTTTCTCGAAGGCGGCATCAGCTGGGTGCCGGCCCATGTCGAGCGCATGGACGACCACTTTGAAAATCCGCGCTATGGGGCGAAAGATCTGATCAGTCATCCGCCCAGCGATTACCTCAAGACGGGGCGGATTTTCTTTGGTTGCGAAGGCAACGAACCGTTTCTCGGCCGCGTCCTCGAAGAAGTTGGCGAAGATTTATTCATGTTTTCTTCGGACTATCCCCACGCCGACCGAACAGAAGGGACCGCCCGGACCCTCCGCGATCGCAACGATATCCCGGCCCCCATCCGCAAAAAGCTCTTGGAGGAAAATGCCCGGCATTTTTATGGTCTGTGATCACTCGTGACCCATTGACGGTATAGTTGGCCTTGTGTTTCAGCATTTTCCATGTTGATTTGAATTGACGCGGGGAAACCGCGTCTAACTGTTGAAAGGAGGTGATACTATGAAAAACGCAATCAGAATTTTCGTTGTTGCATTGACCACTCTGGTATTTAGCGGCGTGAGCTTCGCTCAGGCGACGCCGGCTACCCCCGCGACACCGGCCGCGCCGGCGATGGAAAAGAAGGCGGAGAAAGCCGCAGACGCCACTAAGGGCAAGGCGAAGGCCAAAGGCAAATCCAAGGCGAAGAAATCTACCAAGAAAGCCGCCGAGAAAATGTCTAACACGGCCAAAGAGAAAATGTCGGACAAGGCCGGCGATGTGATGGAAAAGAAAGGCAAATAGTCCCGACCCAGCCTCGCTTTTATTCAGGGTAACCGAAGCTCTCGGTTACCCTGAATTTTTAATGCAGCGGAAGCCTTACCGACGCCAACAGGTCGACTGCGCAATTCAGGCCCGTTGGTTGATTTCACCTACCCACTTGATTAAACTTTTGTTAGCTGCCGCCCGGGGTGAGTCTTGGGTTTTTGCGAAGGAGGTGTGGCGATGGACCTGCCGAAATGCCAGAAATGTAATGACGGGCTGTTGATCCCGCTATCAGATTACGGCCAAGATGGCGCATCGGTCATGTATAAAGCCTGGGCTTGTACCAATCCCGACTGTGGTTTTTCGATCCGCATCGATAAAGGCGAGGTAACCTACGGCAAACGGATCGAACCGAAGCACTGAAATTTAACTTTGCTTATCCTGGGCTTGATTGCAGCCCCTCAGAAATCCATCACTCCAGTACTCCATATTTCCTACGCCGGCATGCTCCGGTTAAAACTCTGAATCGCCCGCCCGAATAGCTCGCAGCCCTGCTTTAACGCGGCCAGACATTTTTGCTGCGTCGCGCCATCCTTGGCGTAGCGCCGCAGTATTTCCGGCGCGATCCACTCATGCCCCTCTTCATCGGCGAGCAAAGTATCACGATAAATCGACGCGGTTTGCGGATCGATGGAAGCGACCCGCTCGATAAAGGATTTGGACGTGCGCGGGAAAAACTCCTCGTGGCCGAACTGCACGCTGGCGATCAATTCGCAGAGCGAGCCGAGGTTCGCATGAAAGTCCCAGAGCTGCTTGAGCTCGGGCAACGGGCTATTCCACAGCGCATCCGGGTCGCCGTTAAGCTCGCTGATTCGCCTGCGCAAGATCGACGCATGCTTGAGCTCGTTGACGACGTACTCCGACATAGGCTGCTGCAGTTCGAGGTCGGGAATTTTTCCAACCCACGGCGCAGTAACCTCAGCGGCCTTGCGTTCCATGACCACGCCGAATTGCAGCCGGCGTAAAACCACCGCGCTCGCGAGCGGCTTCTCCGCGCCGTAGCTTTTACGTTCGGCGTTCATTTTCTCCCAGAACGCCTCCCGCGTCGTGATCAGTTGATCGAGAAACTCTTCCGATTTCAGAGCTTCCATGGATTCCTCCCGAAGATCGCCGCGCGACGATTGACACGCAGATTATTTAAGGTATTAACAATACAGGAAATTCACTCCGTGTAAAGCCTAGGTTTCCGGCCCTAATCGCGAGTGATTCAGGCACTCGAAGCCCCCATGAAATCCGCCGATGCCAAAACATTCGTCGACAATCTTTATAAAGATGTCTACGCTCACTGGGATAAGAAAATCAATCACGGTGCCTTTATGACCCAACTGCGCGCCGGGACCCTGCCGCTGCCCTGCCTGCGCCGTTTTTTCAAGGACTGGAGCCTTTTTTCCATCGAAGTCGTGGCGCTCAACGCCGTGTCCTATTACGTCCACCTGCCGTTCTTCGTCGAGAATTACGATCTCTTACCGGCTTTTTCCGACAAGATCGCAGAAGAGCTTATCGCACCCAAGCCGCCGGGCCATATTCTAATCCTGCTCGAGACCGCCAACGCACTGGGGTTGTCGAAAGAAGAGATGTTCGAGCAGCCGGCCTCCGCTCCCGGCCGGGCGATCAGCGACTACTGCCGGCGGGTCTTTCAAGACGGCTCGATCATTGAGCTGTGGGGCGCCCACGCCTATGAAGAAACCCTCGCCCACTGGTCGCAGCAATGGGGCAGGTCTCTTGTTGACCATTACGGTCTGAGCAAACGCCAGGCTATTTACTTTACCGCCCATGCCGAAGCCGACCTGGTGCAGCATGAAGAGCGCATGGGCCATGGGCCGATGAACCGCATGATCCTCCAGCGCATCGTCGAACAGGGAAAGACCGCTCAAAAACTCGGCTACGATCCCAAGTACTGCGCCTTCACCATGGTCGATCTGCACGCCCTCATGGAACAGCACGCCCTGGAAAATCCTTATCCCGCGTAAGTGAATCGGCGTGCCTGATTCATTCAACGCGGCTTCGTTGCACCGCTCAGAGTTCAAGACACAACTTTCTCAATTGCGAGATTGGGCCCTGCGCCTTGTTCGCCTCATCGCGGCCGTCACTTGCCTGGTGGTTTTTATTTGTTTACCCGAGGGCACGGCCGCGCCGTTGCCGGGAAGTTGGCAGGCTCGCGCCGCCATGCCCTCGGCGCGCACTGAAGTCGCCGCCGCAGAACTGGCAGGCAAAGTCTACATTATCGGCGGTTACGAAAAGGGCCGCGGTCTCGTCGAAGCCTACGATCCAAGCAAAGACACCTGGCAGCGCCGCGCTTCCCTGCCTAAACCTTTACACCATGTCGGTGCTACTGCGATAAATGGAAAGATTTACGTCATCGGCGGCTTCATGACCGGTGTCGGGACGGTCGATACGGTTTACCAATATGATCCCGACCATGACCGCTGGAGCGTCAAGCAACCCATGCCCACCGCGCGAAGCGCGCTTGCCGTGAGCAGCATTGGCGGCAAGATCTACGCGGTGGGCGGGATCGGCGCCAATGGGAAGGATACCCGCGCCAACGAAGAGTATGATCCGGCACAAGATCGTTGGTCTAAAAGAGCCGGCCTGCCGACGCCGCGGGATCATTTGGCGATCGGCGTCGTCGCAGGCAAACTCTACGCGATCGGCGGGCGTCTCAACGGCCGCCACGACCGCAACCTAACCGCTAATGAGGAATACGACCCGGTCGCGAATCTTTGGAAGACCCTACCGCCTATGCCCACGGTGCGCAGCGGCATCGGCGCCGCCGTGCTCGATGGCAAAGTGTTTATTTTCGGCGGCGAATCGACACGAGGAACGCACGATCAAGTCGAATCATACGACCCGCAGAAACGCCGCTGGCAGCGCTGGGCGCCGATGCCCACCGCGCGCCACGGCTTCGGCGTAGCCGTTCTCGGCCGATCGATCTACGTCATCGCCGGCGGCCCGAAGCCGGGCGCGAGCTTTTCATCGGTGAACGAAGTCTTCACGCCGTAATTAGCGTTCGTCGAGGAACGATAAAATTCTCCTCGGCAGCCATTCAAGGCTTCCTGGAATCTTGCCCGTAACAAATCCGACATGGCCGCCCCGTTCGGGAAACTCCAAAGATACCGCGGCTGAAACTTCGCCATGGTCTGGCAACGCGGACTCCGGTAAAAATGGATCGTTGCGCGCGTTGATGAGCAAAGTCGGCACCTTGATTTCCTTCAGCCAGGGTTTGCTGCTCGACCGCGTCCAGTAATCGTCGGCGTCTTTGAAACCGTGGATCGGCGCGGTGAACAGGTCGTCGAACTGGCGAAAGGTCGAACTGGAGCGAAGCGCGCAGGCATCGATCGGCAGCTCGTGGGCGGCAATTTTTGCTAGTGCCCTCTGCCGCAAATATTTGAGGAAATATCGGGTGTAAATGAACCTATGGAGACCGCGGTCGAGCTGGTCCGCCGCGGCGACGAGATCCAGCGGCGTCGACACGGCGACAGCGCGATCGATAACCGGCAGCGCTGCCGCGCCTTGTTCGCCGAGCCATTTCAAGAGCATATTGCCGCCGAGCGACACGCCGACGACGTCAATCTCGCTTCGCGGATTTTCGCTCTTGAGCCGTCGCAGAATCCAATCGATTTCGCGCGAGTCGCCGGAATGATAGGTGCGCGCCAAACGGTTCGGCTCGCCGCTGCAGCCGCGAAAGTGCGGCACCACACCTCGCCAGCCTCGCTTGCGAACCTCAGCCAGCAAGCTCAGCGCGTAGTGGCTGCGCGAACAACCTTCCAGGCCGTGAAACAGGACTAATAATTTTTCACCGTCCAGCGGCGTGCCATCGAGCCAATCGAGATCGATGAAATCGCCGTCGGGCGTCTCCCAGCGCTCGCGCTTGTACAGGACCGAATAATTGCGCCTTAGCCAACGCGCGTAAATCGTTTGCAAGTGTCGGCCCGGCAACCACCACGGCGCGCGGTAGCTCGACTGCACAGTTACGCCGGCGGCAGCTGTCCATTCGCGATACATCGTTTTGAACGGCTTGAACGTTTTGAACTCTATTTTCCCAGCCTCTCCGGCGGCACAAACCCATGGCGCAGGGTATTTTCCGAAATCGTTCTCGGTTCGAGAAACTGCAGGAGATAATCCGGACCGCCGGCCTTGGAGCCGATGCCCGAGAGCTTGAGCCCGCCGAAGGGCTGGCGCTCGACGACGGCGCCGGTGATGCCGCGGTTGATGTACAAGTTGCCGACACGAAATTCTTGGCGGGCGATTTCGATATGCGCCGGCGAACGGGAAAAAATCCCGCCGGTCAAGGCAAAGGCTGAGGTGTTGGCAATCTCCAGCGCCTGGTCGAAATCCCGCGCTTTGATCACCGACAGCACCGGACCGAAAATTTCTTCCTGCGCGAGCCGGCTGCGCGGGTCGACATCGGCGAAAATCGCCGGACCGACGAAAAAACCTTCTTTCGGCGCGTTCATTTCGACGACGCATTTCGCTTCTCTCTTGCCCAGACGGATATACTCGGCGATGCGCTCGCGAGCCGCGCTCTCGATCACCGGGCCGACGGCGTTTCCCGGATCCTCCGGCGGACCGATCTTGAGACTGCGCGCCGCTTCGGCAAGGCGGGACAACAGCCGATCATGGACCTGGTCGAGAAGAATAATCCGCGACGCCGCGGAGCATTTCTGCCCCTGGTAACCGAACGCCGAATCGATGATGTGCAGCACCGCTTCGTCGAGATCGGCGTCGTCGTCGACGATCACCGCGTTCTTGCCGCCCATTTCGCACACCACTCGCTTCACATGCTGTTGCCCAGGCCGCTGGGTGTAGGCCTCGCGGAGAATTTCCAGACCCACTTCGCGCGAGCCGGTAAAGGCAATCAAGTGAATCTTCGGCGAGCGCACCAAATGAGCGCCGATCTCGCCGCCGCCCTGGAGCAGCTGGCATGCGTCTTCGGGCACTCCCGCTGCACGTAAGATATTGAGCAATCGCACCGCCATGATCGGCGACTGCTCGGCCGGTTTCATCAGCGCGCAGTTGCCGGTGACCAGTGCCGCCGCGGTCATGCCGGTCAGAATCGCCAAAGGAAAATTCCACGGCGCGATGATCGCGGCCACACCGCGCGGCTCGTAAAAATAGATATTGGTTTCGCCGGGAAGTTCTTGGGTCCGGCGCGGTGGCGCAAGACGGAGCATTTCGCGTGCGTAATATTCCAAGTAATCGATCGCTTCACAGACATCGGCATCCGCTTCACGCCACCCTTTGCCGACTTCGAAAAGCTCCCACGCCGCCAACTCCCAGCGCTGCTTGCGCATGATGCCGGCGGCTTTGAAAAGGATTTGCGCGCGTTCGGCGGCCGGCGTGGCGCGCCATTTAGCAAAATACCGCGCCGCGCTGTCAACTGCCGCTTCCGCTTCATCGATGGAAGTAACCCGAACCCGGCCGACTATCTCTTTGGGATTGGCCGGGTTCACCGACTCGAGCCATTTGCCGCTGCTGCGCCGGCGGAGCGATCTTTTGAATTCGCCGCGAATCTCGTTAATCGCTTCACCGAAACGCTCGCGTTTCTCCCGCCGTGAAAAATCGGCGGGCGGCTCATTGCGAAACGGGCTCAAGGCATCGTTCGCTTTGGCGAACGGTGTGATCCTGTCTTCATCCGGGTTCGCTGGCCGTGCCGGCGCTTTGATCAAAGCGGCGATGTCTTTACGATCGGCGTAGGTCTGGCGCAAAAACGAGGTGTTTGAAGTGTTCTCCATTAAACGGCGAATCAGATAGGAAATCCCGGGCAGCAGTTCGCCCACCGGTAGATAAACGCGCAATCTCTGGCCATTTTGAATGATCGCCCGGCGCACCGGCTCGGCCATGCCGTAGAGCATTTGGATTTCATAGCCGTTGGCCGGAACGCCCGACTCTTTGGCCGCTACAATAGCGTGGGCCAGGCTGCGCAGGTTGTGACTGCCGAATGCGGCGTCGATCATGTCGTGGTTTTCAAGAAGCAACCGACTGAGCCGCTCGTAGCTTGAGTCGGTCTCCGTTTTGTCGAGATAAACGGGAATCGGCCAGCCTTTCTGCTTGGCCCAGGCGATCTCGCTGTCCCAGTACGCGCCTTTCACCAGGCGCACACCGATGCGCCGCTGGCGGCGGCGCGCCCAATCGATCAGTCCGCGCACGTCGGCTTCCGCATCGCGAAGATAGGCTTGCAGCGCAATCGCGGCGTGCGGTCCGTCGTGAAATTCCTCTTCCGCCAGCACGCCGCAAAAAATTTCCAGGGTTAGATCCTTGAAGGCGTATTGCTCCATGTCGACGGTGATCGCCGCGCCCGATTGTGCCGCTTCACGCAACAGCTCGCGCAGCCGTTCACGCACGGTCTTTTCGCTATGGGGATCGAGCGGATCGAAGCGCGCGCACAGAGAAGACAACTTGACCGACAAGTTAACCCGAGGAATTTTTTCCAGGGGCGAATCATCGATTTGCGCGATGTCCGGCCATGTCACACTGACGTTGGCCAAGCGCCGTAACAGATCGAGATAGCGCCGCTGCATGGCGCTTGCTTCCGCGTCGCTGACGGTGGCCTCGCCGACGACGTCCAAGGTGAACGACGCGGGCTCCCGTCTCAGGCCGGTCAGCACTTTGATCAAAGGTTCGCCGCTCTCCTCGGCGATGAAGCGGCGCGCCAGCTTGATCACGTTGCGGCGCACGACGGGAGCAACCCAAGTTCCTGCGTGCAGCGCTTGGGCGAGGTAGGCCAGACCGCCGAGCGCGTGATCGACGCGGGTGAAATATTCTTGGAGATGGCGGCCGATCTCCGACGAAGATTCCAGGCTCGGCAGCACGTCGACAAAACGAAACAGGGCAACCCGCAGCGACTCGTCTTCGAGCGACCAGTCGATCATTCGTCCGAGTAGATCTTTGGCTTCGAAGAGCGACGGCTTATGCTGCGCCGCTTTCTGATAAAGCGCGCGCGCCAGCGTCTGCACCGCTTGCTCGGTTCGATCGTTACGCACAGTGTTGGCAGCCATCGAGAGTCACGATCCGTTTGAATTAACCGCCTTCATCATAATACGATCGCAGCACTTGCTGAAGCCCTCGGCCGGAGGTAACCGCAGGATTCGCACCGCCGGGGCGGAGAGGTCGACAGCCGATCATGAGTGAAGCCGCCGCTTTGAAACTCGCAACGCTTACCGGCGCCGAAGCCGCCGTGGAGATGCTCAAGGCCCATGGCGTAGAAATCCTTTTTGGCCTATGCGGCGACACCAGCCTGCCGTTTTACGACGCGCTGGCGCGCTTGCCGCACGGCATGCGCCACGTGCTGGCGCGCGACGAGCGCTCAGCCGCCTACATGGCCGACGGCTACGCCCGCGTGTCAGGAAAAGTCGGGGTATGCGAAGGGCCGAGCGGCGGCGGCGTGACCTATATCGTGCCTGGCCTTGCCGAAGCCAACGAATCATCGGTGCCGCTGCTTTGCATTAATTCCGATATCTCCGTCGCGGCGCGCGGCCGTTACACGCTCACTGAATTGGACCAAGGCGCGCTCATGCGCCCGGTGACGAAATGGAACACCGTGCTCAACCGCAGCGAAGACTTGCCGCGAACCTTTCGCGCCGCGTTCAAACAGATCACCACGGGGCGGCCCGGCGCCGCGCATATCGCCCTGCCCTTCGACGTCCAAAACGGCCGAGTCAATAAAGCCGACGTTTGGGGCGAGCAGCGCTTTGGCCGCTACCCGGCTGCGCGCGTGGCGCCCGATGGCGACTCGGTCGAGCGCGCCGCCGCCCTACTGCGCGAGGCCGCAAGTCCAATTTTTATCTGCGGCGGCGGCGTGATGATCGCCGCAGCCGAGCCCGAGCTCATCGAGCTCGCCGAGCGCCTGTCGGCGCCGGTGGCCACTACGATCAGCGGCAAAGGCTCCCTTGCCGAAGACCACCCGCTCGCCGTCGGTGTGGTCGGCTCCAACGGCGGCACGCCGGAAACCCGCGCCCTGGTCGATCAGGCAGACCTGATTGTTTTCATCGGCTGCCGCGCCGGGTCGGTCACCACTGAGCGCTGGCGTCATCCAGCGCCGGGAAAAAATAAAGTCGTTCATCTCGACGTTGACCCGGCCGTGCCCGGCGCCAATTATCCAGTGGACGTGGCTTTGATTGGCGATGCCAAGCTGGCGTTGCGGATGTTGAATGAAGCGCTGGCGAGCACGCGCCGTCCGCTCGACGCATCGCGCGTGGCGTTCGCCAAGGAACAGAAGTTCGCCAAATTTCAAGCCCTCGCCGAGTCCATCGATCGCCCGATCAAACCCGAGCGCGTGATCGCCGAGCTCAGCCGTGTCCTCGACGCCGATGCGATCGTCGTCGCCGACGCCGGTACGCCCTGTCCGTATTTTTCAGCCTATTACCCGGTGCGCGCTACCGGGCGGCGAGTTTTCTCCAACCGCGCCCACGGCGCCCTCGGCTACTCGATGGCGGCGGCGATGGGTGCTCACTTCGCACGCCCCGAAGTGAATTGCGTGTCGGTGATGGGCGACGGCAGCTTCGGCTTTACCTGCGGCGAGCTGGAAACCGCCGCGCGCTACCGTCTGCCGATTACATTTATCGTGATTGCCAATGGCAGCTACGGCTGGATCAAAGCCGGGCAAAAATCGGGCTACGGCCAGCGCTATTTCTCGGTCGATTTCAGCGCCACCGATCACGCCGCGGTCGCCAGTGCCTTCGGTGTCAAAAGCCGGCGCGTCACCGACCCGAATGAACTGGGTCAAGCGCTCAAGGAAGCATTGGCGCACGGCGGGCCCAGTCTGGTCGACATCGTTTGCCAGCCGCTCCAGGACGCCAAAGCGCCGGTGTCGGAGTGGGTGGCGTAAAAATAGGCACGAGGCTTGAGCCGTGAGTGAAGAATTTAGATTCTGGATTCTCTGACTCGCGCCTCGTGCCTCAAGACTCACGCCTTCAGTTTTTCAGCCGCACTTTGGTTCCAAGGTTGGCGCAGTCCTCATCGGTCTTTAGGCCGGCGGCGCGGATGCCGTGAGCGGCGAGCTCTTCGTCGCGTTCCTGGGTATCGCCGGTGACGCCAACGGCGCCGAGCAACTCGCCGTTGGCGTTTCGGATCAGCATGCCGCCGCCTTCGGGAAAGAGCTGGTCATCAGAGGCGCGGATCAGATACTGCATGAAGAGCGGGCGCTCCTCTGTGCGCATGCGCACCAGCGATGATGAGCGTCCGAGCGAGAGAGCGGCGTAGGCTTTGCCGTAGGCCATCTCAAACCGCATCATCGCCGAATCGTCTTCTTTTTGAAACGCTTTGACTTTGGCGCCGGGCTCGACGACGATGACGCTCATCGGACGGCAGTCGAGCTCGCGCCCGTGCGCCAGAATCGCCGCGATGATCCGATTCGCCTGTTCCAGTGTTATCATGATCGCGTTCCCTCGCCCGCTCCTGAAAAGCTCTCAAGAGTCACAGTTCGGCCTCACCACGAGCAATGCACAGAATATCTCCCGCTAAGACGCAAAGGCCGCAAAGGAAAACCCAATTTCGAACTTGGCGTTCTTGGCGCCTTGGCGCGAGCAAATCCGTTTCTTAGCTAAACAGAACCTTGGCGAGCTCGGAGCGATATTTGTCCGTCAGCGGATCGTCCGAACCCAGCACTTCGAAGATCTGCACCATCGCCTTGCGCGCGCCGTCCTCTTGAAACTCGCGATCCGCCTTGACGACGCCGAGAAATTCTTTGAGCGCTTCGTCGTACTTTTCCGCGCCCGCCAGCGCCTGGGCGAGCTCGAACTTCGCGGCAATGTTGTTAGGCTCGGCCTTGACCTTATCCCTGAGCACCGTAAGGTTTTCCGCCGCGCCGCTTTGGAGGTTTAAGCGTGCGATCAGCCGGTCGGCTTCCTTGCGCTCGTCGGCGACGATGGAAATTTTATCGAGATATTCCAGAGCCGCGTCCGACTCCCCTTCGTTCATCGTCAATTGACCGAGCCCGAGCAGCGCCTTGGGATGGTTCGGATCGGAATCGAGGATCTTTTGGTAGAGCGCCTTCGCCTCATCGCTTTTTCCCAGCTCTTCGAGGGCCCGCGCTGCCAGCGCTTGCTTGTCCGCCGCGGTAGGCAAGAATTTGGTTAGAAACTCGCGCAACATCGGCTCGGGCAACGCGCCGGTAAATTCCGAGGCGAGATCGCCGTCCTTGAAAAGCTTCACGGCCGGGATGCCCTGAATGCCGAACATGCCGGCGAGATTGGGATTCTCATCGACGTTCAGCTTGGCGAGCAGGAAATCGCCGGCATATTCCTCGGCTAGTTTTTCCAACATTGGGCCGAGGGTTTTGCAAGGGCCGCACCAGGGCGCCCAAAAGTCCACCAGAACCGGAACTTCGAGGGAGCGTCCCAGGACCTCCGCTTCGAAATTCTCTTCGCTAACGTCGATCGTCCACTGATTCATTTCAGCTGTTTTCTCCCACCTTGAATGTTTTGAACGGCTTGAATGAGTTGAACAGGATTATTTCGCGATGATCGCCTTGGCAAAGTTGCGCACGTTGGCCGCCACCGGTCGCATGGCATCGACCACGCTTTCCCAAATTTTTAAATCCTAAAAATTATTGCGAGCCGCGAATCGGGTTTTTTTGAAATTTGACATTGTTTCGAGCTTCAGATTTCGTGCTTCGAATTTTTCTTGGCGAACTCTGCGCGCCCGCGGCGAAGAATTTATTTCTTAAACGCCGCCGGGTCGAACGCCGTACCATTGAGTGTGTATGCGCTCTTCACGGCCGTCGGATTGCGGATCGTTTGAATCACATAGCAGCCGGCTTCGGCGTTGCGCACCACCTTGGCGATTTTTTCCGGCGCTTCCTTGGAGGTAATCTCGCAGCGCGTCTCGACACCCAGCCCTTCTGCCTGCACGGTCTCGCGCAGCACCGAACCTTCGTTCTTGAAGCGCGCGGTGACGTAGACCTTGGCTTTTTCAATATGAGTCTTGAGCATTTCCCCGTACCGGGAAATTTGTGTGAGCAGTCAAAACCCGACCGAGAGGCCAAAGTAAGCCAATGGCGGCGGTGCGGTATTGTCGCCGCCGATACGTTCCCCTTCATCACAGAAAACCGTGAAGCCGCGGGCGTGCCCTTCCTTGCGCATGCGTTGCAGCGTCTCGGCGTCAGCCTCTAAAACAATCTCTCGCTTGATTTGCAGCTCTTCGGCCATGAGTTCTCCCAATGGTGAAATTTATTCGCCCGGAGCCAATATATTCAGAATCGGCCGCTATGCCAACCGCGCCGGTAAGTTTTCCCTAGCTCTGCTCGGGAGTCGAATACTCCTCGGAATAAAGGTCGAGCAACGCCCGCAACAGGGCGAACAGGGCCGGACCGAGGACGATGCCCACCGCACCGAAGAGCGAGATACCGCCGAGGATGCCGAAGAATAGAAACAACACCGGCAGGCCGAGGCGATTACCGATGAGCAGCGGTTTCAGAATATTGTCGATCATGCCGACGACGCCCAGGCACCAAACGAGCAGGAGGATGCCGTTCACGGTTTCGCCCTGAACGAATAGGTAGATCGACGCCGGAATCGACACGATGGTCGACCCGCCCACGGGCAGCAGCGCCACAAAGCCCGTCAGCACGCCCCACAACACCGCAAAGGGAACACCCAATAACCAGTAAGCCAGTCCGGCGAGCAAACCCTGGAGCATCGCCACCACCAGCGAACCATGAACCACGGCGACCACGGTATCGACGATATTTTTAAACAAACGGGTTTGGTGCTCATGCCCCATCGGCAGCAGCCGTTGCACGCGAGTTACGAAACCCGCGCCGTCGCGAAGAAAGAAAAAAAGCGTTACCAGGGCGATCACAAAGTTGACCGCGAAGAGCAAAACATTTTGCGCGATGCCCTTGACCTGCCCCACCAAAAACGACGATGAAGATTGCGCGCCTTGAATCAGCAGGTCCTTCCAGTTGATTTTAAAATCGACCAGCTGAAAAGTCATTCGGTCCCACCAGCTCAACAGCACTTGAACCCACGGTAGGGATTGCCACGGGGTGCCATTCTCGTTGTTCAAAAGCGAGCGCACCGACTGCACCAGCAAAACCGCCTCGTCGGATAAGAACCAAGCCAGCTGGATTCCCGGCGCAATGACCAACACCGTGATCAGAACGATGACGATCAGCGCCGCCAGAGTCTCCCGTCCGCGCAGGCGCCCGAGTAGCCAGGCGTAGAGCGGGTATACCAGAATGGCGAGAATCAGCGCCCAGGTGATCGCCTTTAGGAACGGGCTGAGAATCAAAAACGCGCCGTAGAGTATGAGCAGCAGCAGCGCGAAGAAAAACCCGGTCACGAGCCAAGTTTGGTTCACCGATTGAACTCCTTTTGCGGCTCGTTGAACTCTACGCACAAGGCTCGCGTCCTTCAAGCGCTGTACCACAGGCGGGCATTTCGGTCGCGACGCAAGCTTGCTACAGGGTGTATCAAACCGACTACTACAAGGCCCAGCCAGCGGCACTGGCCGCTTCTGGCCTCGGTGGAAATTGTCATGCCAATTCAACGGCTTACTTCAAAGGAAAAACTCAGTTAGCGCCTGGTACAACAGTTGCGCTATGACAGCTCCGACCGGGTATGCAGCGCCTAGCGGGCTACCAACGTTACCCAAGATCAATCATTTCGGCTGGTGGATTTTTCCATGCAGTCCTGCCGGAAGGCTACGCAAATTTTATGATGAACAAAGTTATTTTAGGCACGGCTCTATTGTTGTTCAGTCTCACCTGTAGCGCCGCTGGACAGCCGGCGAAACCCTATCGGATCGGGGTTCTTCTTCCCGGCGGCCCTCAGTACGAAACCCTCGACGGACTGCGCCAGGGCTTGAAAGAGCTAGGGCTCCGGGAAGGCAACCAGTACACTCTGGAGATCAGAGATGTCGAAGGAGATGCAACCGTCGCTCATGAAGGGGCCAGGGTCATGGAAAGAGCCAAAGTCAGTCTTATCTATGCGCTGACGACACCAGTCATTACGCAAGCCAAGGCGGCGACAGGTCACACTCCGATTGTCTTTTCGATCGGCAGCGATCCCGTCACCGGCGGGCTGGTCGAGAGTTTCGCCAAGCCAGGCGGCCGGCTCACCGGAGTCCATTATCTCGTCCGCGATCTCACCGCCAAGCGCCTCGAAGTTTTGAAGGAGATCCTTCCCAAGATCGACCGAGTTCTTACCTATTACGATCCCGCCAATCGGGTTGCCGCCGAGGGCGCGACCCTGGCGCGCAACGAGGCGAAACGAATCGGCATCAAGCTCATCGAACGGCACGTTAGCTCCGTCGGCGAGCTGAAAAGCGAATTGCACAAGCTTAAGACCGGCGAAGCCGACGCCTTTTTCTTCACCGCGGACCTAATGGTGGGCAGTCAATCACAACTCATTATCGATAGCACCAAAGCAAAAAAGCTCCCGGCGATGTTTCAGGAGCGAACGCTAGTGGCCCAAGGCGCGCTCGCGAGCTACGGCCAGAACTACCGAGAGATCGGCCGGCTCTCGGCCAGGTACGTCCAGCAAGTTCTCACCGGCACCCAGCCGAAGGATTTGAAAATCGAGACCGTCGACAGCGTCGAGCTGGCGATCAACTTGCAGACTGCCAGACAGCTCGGCATTACGATCCCGCCGCAAGTCCTGGCGCGCGCGCAGAAGGTGATCAAGTGAAGATGGGCAACAGGCAACAGCGATAAAGCGAAATTCGTTGCTCTCGCGCTCTGCGCTACGCTCTTTGCGCTATTGGGATCTGCTGAGGCGCAGCAGCCGAAGAAAGTCGAACGCATAGGGTATCTGGTATCAGTTCGTGGTGGGCTCGCGTCGACCGAAGACGCGCTGCGAGCCGGTCTGCGCGAGCTAGACTACATCGAAGGACAGAATTTTGTCGTCGAGTCGCGATCTGCCGAAGGGAAGGTCGAGCGGTTACCGGGGCTTGCAGAGGATTTGATACGCCTGAAAGTTGACGTCATCGTTGTCACAAGCGTGCAGGGCGCTCTGGCTGCCAAAAAGGCTACTCAATCCATCCCCATTGTCTTTGCCGTCGCTCAAGATCCCGCAGGAAGCGGTCTGGTTGCCAGCCTTGCGCACCCAGGTGGAAATGTTACCGGAGTGACGGACTTCGCCCGAGAGTTAGCCGACAAGCGGCTGGAACTACTCAAGGAGACCGTTCCCAAGATCTCACGCCTAGCGCTCCTTTTGTGGAAACCGGCCGGACCGGACTATATGGCCGAGAGAAATGATATCGAGATGGCCGCCACAACCTTGCGAATCAAGATTCGGCCGGTCGAAGTGGGAAGCGCCAACGAGCTGGAGAGCGCCTTCGTGCGCATGGCCCAGGAGGGCGCCGATGCTTTTATGGGGCTGACGGACACGAGATTCGCCACCAATCGAAAACGGATCATCGAGCTGGTTGTGAAGAACCGTCTGCCGGCAGTGTATCAGGACTGGGTGTTCGTTCAGACCGGCGGTCTGATGTCTTACGGGACAAACCGTGTTCAGTGGCGGCGGCGCATAGCGTGGTACGTCGACAAAATCCTTAAAGGCACGAAGCCGGCTGATCTTCCGGTCGAACGACCAACGAAATTCGAATTCGTTGTAAATCTCAAAGCCGCCAAGCGGATCGGCCTGTCGATCCCGCCCAACGTGCTGGTGCGAGCGGATAGGGTGATTCAATGAAAACAAGCCATAGCAAAAAAGCCAGCGTCATTGGCCTTACGCTTTTCGCCATGCTCTTTGCGCTTTGCCGTCCAGCCGAGGCGCAGCAAGCGGAGAAAGTCCCCCGGATTGGATACCTAAGCGGTAGCCCGCCTTCCGCTATCGCGGAACACAACGAGGCCTTCCGCCAAGGTCTGCGCGAGCTTGGATATATGGAGGGTAAAAATATTGTGATTGAGTGGCGATCTGCAGAGGGAAAACGTGACCGCCTACCGGCGCTTGCTACCGAGCTAGTGCACCTCAAGGTCGACGTCATCGTGACGGCTGGACCGTTAGTAACCCGTTCTGCCAAACAAGCAACTTCCACAATTCCGATTGTCATGGCGCAGGATCCCGATCCGGTCCGCAACGGGTTCGTTGCCAGCTTGGCACGGCCGGGCGGTAACATAACTGGACTTTCCAGAATTGCCCCGGAGCTAAGCGGAAAACAAATGGAGCTTTTGAAGGAGATCGTTCCCATGCTATCCCGCGTGGCCGTCTTCGGGACTTCAACCAGGCCGGGAAACGCACAAACGTTAAAAGAAGTGGAACTTGCTGCGGAGGGGTTCGGGGTGAAACTTCAATACCTAGACATCCTAAGTCCCAAAGATATTGTGACTGCATTCCGAGCCGCAGTTAAGGAACGGGCCGACGGCGCACTCTGGATCGTAACGGGCTCGATTGGGAATCCTCACCGAAAAAAGATTGCGGACCTCGCGGTGAGCAGCCGGCTCCCGGTGATATACTTTCAGCGAGTAGATGTGGAAGCCGGGGGGCTTATGTCCTACGGGGTGAACGTGGTCGACTTGCACCGCCGCGCCGCGGTGTACGTGCACAAGATCCTGAAGGGCGCCAAGCCGGCTGATTTACCCGTTGAGCAGCCCACAAGGTTTGAGTTCGTAGTCAATCTCAAGACCGCGAACCAGATCGGCGTGACGATTCCGCAGAACGTGCTGATGCGGGCGGATCGAGTTATTAGGTGAAGAAGTTCGACCCGGAAACCAAATCGGGAGGCGGTTTGCCTATCTGGCGCTACCCGACAAACCCATCTACGGGAATTAATCGCTTGGCGACAGGATCGACGCCGAGAAATAGGCTCTCAAGCGCTACGGCGCCGAGCAGCGGCGGACCGTCGGGCGCGATAAAACACGGAGTCGTGATCTCAGTGCCGTTCAGCGACAAACGTGCTTCGGCTACCGGCCAGACGTCTCGCTGTCCGCCGGCGATCACAACGCGTTGCGAGCGAGTGGATTTCAGCTCAAGCCTTTCCGCCAGGGACCGTGGCACTACGCTAAGAGTCGCACCGGTGTCCACCAAAAGCTCGACTTCTTCGCCACGCCCCGTGGGGCCAGTCAGATGCCCTTTTACGTGGAACAATCCCATATCAAAGGTCTTCCGAAAAACATGGTCATTGTAGCGCAGCTAGACAACAAAGCAACAAAACTGGTTAGTCTATACAGGTTTGCCAACCCACAGATCTCCCGTCGAGCATCCGACCAAGTTCGAATCCGTGATCAATCTTAAAACCGCCCAGCAGATCGGCATGACGATCGCGCCGAACGTCCTGGCGCGGGCGGATCGGGTCATAAGATGACAGCACTGAGTTACGAGTGCTGAGGACTGAGGTGGTGATCTGTAAAGACCGGCACTCATGGCTCAGCACGCAGCACGTTTAGGGAGGAGAGATGAGAAATAGTCTATTGCTTCTATTGGTCATAGTGGCCCTGGCCGTTGTCACCGCGGCTCAGGCGCAACAACCAGGGCGGATGCCGCGGATAGGTTATTTAAACATCGGGTCCAAAGTCGAGCGGCCATCTGAAGCATTCCTCCAAGGGCTGCGCGATCTCGGCTATGTCGAGGGAAAGAACATCATCATCGAGTACCGAGGGGATCCCCAAAGAAGGGAAGATCGACTGCCGGAGTTGGCGGCGGATCTGGTCCGTCTCAAAGTAGCCGTTATCGTTGCCCTGAGCCCACCGGCGGCGCGCGCCGCAAAGAACGCCACTCAGACAATCCCCATCGTCATTAGGACCACGGGAGACCCGGTTCGGGCAGGATTTGTTCAAAGTCTTGCTCGGCCGGGCGGAAATATCACGGGCGTTACCTCCATCTCATCGGAGTTATATGGCAAGCGGTTGGGGCTGCTCAAAGAGGTGATCCCGGGACTTTCCCGCGTGGGCGTTTTGCACAATCCGGACCGCAGCAACTTCAAGAAAATGCAGAGTGCGGCCAGGCCGCTAGCGTTGGAGCTTCGATCCTTAGAGGTCCGAACTTCGAATGATTTTGCCCCTGCGTTCACAACCGCAACCCGAGCCCACGCTCAAGCGCTCATCACCATAAGGACTCCACTTTTGAATAATCACCGAAAACAGATTGCCGAGTTGGCGATAAAGAGGCGGCTGCCGTCGATTTACGATGAAGTGCAATATGTCGATGTTGGCGGCCTGATGTCTTATGGGACGCACTTGGGTGACCTGCACCGGCGCGCCGCGGTTTTCGTCGACAAGATCCTCAAAGGAACTAAGCCGGCCGACATCCCAGTGGAGCAGCCAACGAAATTCGAGTTCGTGATCAATCTTAAAACCGCCAAGCAGATCGGTCTGACGATCCCGCCGAATGTGCTGGCGCGGGCGGACAGAGTAATTAGGTAAGTCCTGATCGGCGGACCGGTAATTTTCAAGAAAAGGAGGTGCAAGGCATGATCACAAGGTCTCTCACCGTCCTGTTCGCTTGTGCGATTCTGTTGTTTCACGAACCCAGCCAAGCGCAACAGCCGAAGCGAATCTGGCAGATCGGTTTGTTCCATGTGGGGTTGGACCATGTTCCGCCGTCATTTCCCGCGCTAAGGGAAGCAATCAAAGAACTGGGCTACGAAGAGGGAAAAAACAGCCATTTGGACTGGCGCAACCTGCCCGACGATGCGGCGGCCCTTGCTACCGCCCAAGAATTTACCCGCCAACCGGTCGATTTGATCGTGGCCTTTGAGGACCAGACGATTCGCGCTGCCAAGGCAGCCACCTCTGAAGTGCCAGTTTTATTCCTGCACGCGAATGCTCCTGTGAAGGATGGGTTTGTGAAAAGTTTTGCCCACCCTGGCGGTAATATGACCGGCTTCGTCACATGGCCCGTGTCCTATGGCAAGCGTGTCGAATTGTTCAAAGAGTTGATTCCTGATCTCCGCAGTCTGCTCCTGATCGCTCATCCGGACGATCCCGTCGGGCATCGCTGGCTGCAAGAAATGCGCAGCGCCGGCGCCGCGCTGAAGCTTCGTTTGATCGAGCGCGAAGTCAGCAATCAAGCGGAAATCGAACGGGTGATGCGGTCCGTAAGGCGAGATGAAGTCGGCGGAGTCTTGGTAGCGTCTCTGATTCTCCGCAACAGTTACAGTTCGCTGATCGTCGATATTGCCTCGGAGCGGCGTCTACCCTTGGGGATGCATCGCAAAGAATGGGTCGAGCGGGGCGCGTTGTTTTCCTATGCGGCGGACCTCGCCTCCGTCGGCCGGGCCGCCGCCCCCTATGTCGACAGGATTCTCAAAGGTACCAAGCCGGCGGATCTGCCGGTCGATCAGGTATCGCGATTCGAGCTGGTGATCAATCTGAAATCAGCCCAGAAACTTGGCCTGACGATTCCCCAATCGGTTCTGTTTCGCGCAACCAAGGTGATCAAATGATCGAGCCGAAGTCGCAAGTCGCGGAGGGCGAAACACGGCCCCTAGGAAACCTCGCAAGCGATAGCCCAATTAATTAAATCCTTCAAGGAGGTGGGTTATGACGCGCAACAAAATGATTTTGTCCGTGCTGCTGGCGGCCATCGTCCACGCGGGCGGAGCATGGGCACAACAATAGTTCACCATCAAGAATCTTGTCGAGAAAAAGGTGTAAGAGTCACCGGCAGGGTCGCTTTACTGGCGGATCGAGAACTTTGCCGGCCTCGCCGAGGCGCAGGCCGCCGCCGGTCCTACGGCACTGGCAGCTCCATCGATGGGCAAGGTTTGGCTCTTTACGCTCGGCGGCACCGGTGGATCAACACCGGGAGGCATCAAGGTCCTGAGGTCGGACCCATTCCCCTGTTCGTTGCGCCGGACTATCTCCTGCGTATCAACGAGGCGAGCGGCCCTCCTGGCAGCGTAACGTCCCAGCACACTCATCCGGGCTTCGAGACCTTCTACGTGCTCGCTGGGGAGCAAACCATTCGTACGCCTCAAGGCGTGCTCCGTGTTCGGGCTGGCCAACCCGCGACCGACCGTGACGCAGACAATCCGATGCGTTCTCGAGCAGCGGCTCGACAGATCTTCACTCCTTGGCGATGTTCGTGGTAGATGCCACCAGGCCTTTTTCATATCCGGCCACGCTGCCCTAGGCTGGCTGCGGTCCCGCATACTCTCGATTCCTCCGAACGTGCTGGCGCGGGCGGATCGGGTGATCAAATGACCTACGGGAATGCTCGGATCGAACTTTGTTCTCCATCAACTAAGTGTCGCATGAAGCCAAACTGAAGCGTAGTTCAGTTCAATCGGACGTTGAATGAGCATCTTCCCCCGAAGCACCGGTTCCCTTTCCACTATAATTCTTATTATTCTCAGCTTCCGTCTTTATCTTACATACGCTCGCGAACGAGGTGGATATGAAAAGACTTGGTTCACTATCAATCCTGGTTGCAGTGAGTTTGCTTACTGTTGCGATTCCGGCCGAGGCGCAGCAGGCAGTTCAACCGGCGCGTATCTGTTGGCTTTCCGCCGGTGGGGGCGGTGATCATTTGGCTCTCAATGCATTCCGCGACGGCATGCGTGACCTAGGGTACGTTGAAGGCCGCAATCTAGTGATCGATGCACGTTGGGGCGATGGATCTAAAAAGCTCCTCGACCAGTACGCGGTCGAGCTAGTACGCTCAAGCCCCCGGGTGCTCGTGACGCAAGCAGGACAGGCGATCTTTGCCGTACGTCGGACAAAGCCGACGATCCCGATCGTGTTCGGGCTCAGCGGCGATCCGGTGGAAGCTGGATTAGTCGACAGCTTCGCGCATCCCGGCGGTAATTTTACCGGCGTGTCTTTTCTTTCCCTTGACCTTGTCGGCAAGCGCATGGTGCTGCTGAAGGAAACCATTGTCTCGCTCAAGCGCGTCGCCGTGCTCGCTAATCCGAGTCATCCAGGCGAGAAAAGCGAGCAGAGCGCAACCCGCGCTGCGGCAAAAGCGCTCGGTCTCGATTTTGAGTATTTTCCGGCACGGCCAGGACAGGATTACGACCGCGTCCTTCCCGCCGTCGCCAAATCTCGTAGCCAAGCGTTATTTGTTTTTCCCGATGCTGGAGTAATCGGAAACAGTGAAAAGATCGCCGCCTTCTCAGTGAAGAATCGCATCCCGGCGATGTCCGGTTGGGCCGAATTTGCCGAGCGAGGAAATCTTATGACCTACGGTCCAATTTTGAATGAAGGTTACCGGCGGCTGGCAACGTACGTCGATAAAATTCTTAAGAGAGCCAAGCCGATGGATCTGCCGGTCGAGCTGCCGAAGAAGTTCGAGCTAGTGATCAATCTGAAAACCGCCAAGCAGATCGGCCTGACGATTCCGCCGAACGTGCTGGCAAGGGCAGACAGGGTCATTCGATGAATGGTCAGGCGAAAAGCTTGAGTTTCTCAGCTCTGAAGAAAATCGCACAGGACCAGTATTTCGATGGCGTTAACTTTCTTCACGCGCTTATCGTTGGTCAAAAACAGAGTGGCCTCCTGTTGAATGGCCGCAGCGATTTGCAGGGCATCGGGCAGCCGGAGCGTGTAGCGCGCCCGAATGAGCGCCGCGGCTTCAGCCAGTTTCTCGTCGATTGTTACGACGGAGAGCGAAGCGAAAGACTTCAGGCTGAATTTGATTTCATCGGCCAGAGAAAAGTTCTTATCGGCAAACGGTTTTGCGAGGATCTCGGCCAGTGTCACGGCCGAGGTGACGGCACGCAGAGCATGATTCTCCAAAAGACTAAATACCGGATCGAGAAGATCGGCATACGGAGTAACTTCCTCGATATAATAAATGAAGGGCGCGGTATCGAGACCAACGACCTTGTGCTTTTCGATGACCCGTCGCAGTCTATGCGCGTTGCCATTCATCCCGCAGCTTCTCTAGATAGGCATCAATCTTGGCGCGACTGCCCCAGGTGCCTTTGCCGAGACCGCGCAGACGCCCGGCAGAACTTTTCGGTTTAGGCCGGAGGATAATTTTGTTGCCCTCAACGACAGCGGCCAACTGGTCGCCGGGCTTTAAGTCCAAGCTCTTGCGGATCTCTTTGGAAATGACGATTTGCGACTTTTGATTAAGAGTTAGCACCGATTCCATAATTATACTCCAAATGATCGATTTGGGATAAATTTATCAGACTTGGGTTACTGAATCAACTGACACAACCGCGAAACAAATCGGCCTGACGATCCCGCCGAATGTGTTGGCGCGGGCGGACCGGGTCATCAGATGACACTGCTGAGGACTGAGTTGAAAATCAGGAAAAACTCAGTACTCATGGCCCAGCACTCAGGACTTCCGTGGGGCGGAGCGATGAAAAATATTTATTGTTTTCTTTTAATCGTCGCGTACTTGGGCGGCGGTGCAATCGCCGAGGCGGAGCAGCCGAAGAAGGTCTCTCGGATAGGGTATCTATCGGCGCTCTCACAACCCGCTGACTCTTACCGCAGCGAGGCATTCCGCCGAGGGCTGCGCGAGCTCGGCTATGTCGAGAAAAAAAACGTCACCATCGAATACCGATATGCGAAAGGTAAGGTCAATGTCCTCTCCGAGCTTGCGGCCGAGCTTGTTCGTCTCAAAGTAGACATCATTGTTACGCAGAGCACGCTCGATGCCTATGCTGCCAGGCAATCGACAAGCGCAATTCCCATCGTCATGATCGCCAGCGACGATCCGGTGGGCACCGGGCTCGTCGCCAGCCTGGCGCGGCCTGGTGGTAACATCACCGGGCTGACATCTCTTTCCCGGGAGCTAAGCGGTAAGCGGCTGGAGCTGCTCAAGGAGGCGGTACGCGGACTCGCGCGCGTGGCGGTCCTCTGGAATGCGGCTAACCCAGACAAGGCCCGCGATGTCGAAGCGACGCAGGTCCAGGCAAGAACGTTAGGTCTAGAGCTTCAATCCCTAGAGGTGCGGGGTCCCGATGATTTTGACGGCGCATTCCAAACCGCCACCAGAAAGCGTGCTGGCGCGCTCCTCATGTTAGCAGACCCCTTGACCATTACTTATCAATCACGGATCGTAAACCTGGCGACAAAAAGCCGGCTGCCGTCGATGCATGAGCAGAGGGAGTTTGTGGATGCTGGAGGCCTGATGGCCTATGGGCCCAGCCTTCTCGGTCTGTTCCGGCACGTCGCTACCTATGTGGACAAGATTCTCAAAGGCGCCAAGCCTGCCGACCTCCCTGTGGAGCAGCCGACGCAGTTTGAGCTGGTCATCAACCTGAAGACCGCTAAGAACATCGGCCTTACCCTCCCGCCTGAACTGCTTGCCCGGGCAAACAAAGTTATTAAATGATAGCGCGCCTTGCATGTGGAATCTTTTGCCTCTCGAAGAGAAGGATCTTTCAGCACTCGGCCAGATAAATGCGCCATGGACAACCTGGGCTCCTAAGAAGGGATAGAACGATGAAGAGAAAAAAGCCTCTCATGGCAATCTTTCTAGGCGGCCTGCTTCTCCTGCTATCGACGCCGCTTCTTGCGGTGAACGTCGGGGATAAGGCACCGGACTTTGAACTTCCCAGCACGAGAGGAGGAAAACTCAAGCTGAGCAGCCTTCGGGGGAGAAATGTGCTGATTAACTTTTACCTCACTGATTACAGCCCCACGTGAACCAAGCATATTCTCTCGTCCGGTGCGGACAATTACGCAAAGTTCAAGGCAGAGAATACCGAGGTTTTGGGCATAAGCGCCAATGCGCCCTTTTCTCAAAAGGCCTTCGCGGAGTTTCTGAAATTGAATTATCCCCTTCTCAGTGATTCTCAGGACCAAAAGGTCATGAAGTCCTACGGCGTATTCGACAAAGCGAGCGGCGGTGTCAAGCGTTCGTATTTTCTTATCGACAAGAAGGGCATTGTCCGTTTCAAGAGCGTCAGGCCCAGCGCCCTGGAACAAGACCTTCTCTCCACCGACGAGCTACTGAAAGAGGTCAAGAAAATCAACAAAGGTTAGGGAAGCAGCCGACCAAATTCGAGCGGGTAATTAATATCAAGGCCGCCAAGCAGATCGGTCTGACGATCCCGCCGAATGTGCTGGCGCGGGCGGACAAAGTGATTCGATAGCATTTTCGGCTTTGGATTTTCGATTTGAGGGAAACGAACGATGAATGTAGTTTCTTTGAAGAGAATTTCCGAGCCTTACTCCGACAATCTAAAATCGGCAATCCAAAATCCAAAATGGTGGGGAATCTTTGCATTCTCGCTCGCATTGGTCTTCGGTGGGTTTGAGGCACGGGCGCAGGAGCAACGCAAAATCCCCCGGATCGGCTATTTGTCCAACACCGATCCAGATCGAGATTCCGCCCGTGCCACGGCCTTTAAGCTTGCACTGCGCGACCTGGGGTACATCGAAGGAAAAAGCGTCGCCATCGAGTACCGAGACGCTAGGGGCGGGCGCGATCGGCAACGGAAATACGCTGCCGAGCTGGCGAGTTTGCCCGTCAATTTAATCTTTGCAACGTCAACAACAATGGCCCTGGCTGCCAAAAGTTTCACCAAAGCGATTCCAATCATCTTTCTTAGTGCCACAGAGCCTGTGACATCGGGACTCGTAAAGAGCCTGGCACGCCCCAGCGGAAATCTTACAGGGTTTGCCACGATCGCAGCGGCATTAGCTGGCAAACGCTTGGAGTTGCTCAAGGAGACCCTTCCCAACCTTACGCGACTCGCCATCTTGTGGCAGCCGCAAAATAAAGGATCTGAAGAATCGTGGAAGGAAAGCCAACTGGCGGCTCGACAGCTCGGCTTGAAGATCCATTCCATGGAGGTCAGCAGCCCTGACAAGTTCGAGAGCGCTTTCGGTCTTGCGAGCAAGGCGAACAGCGATGCGCTAGCCGTGACGTTGAGTAGTTTATTCAGTTTAAATCGAAAATTGATTGTTTCCCTAGCAGCCAAACATCGGCTACCCGCGATCTACACGCGCGATGAATTCGCCGATAGGGGTGGTTTGATGTCCTATGGTGCAGATGAAGGTGAGCCATTCAAGCGCATCGGCGTGATGATCGACAAGATTCTGAAAGGCGCGAAGCCTGCCGACCTACCAGTAGAGCAGCCGACGAAGTTCGAGTTGGTCATCAATTTAAGAACGGCCAAACAGATCGGCCTCACTATCCCGCCCAACGTGCTGGAAAGGGCGGATCGGGTGATCAGATGACAGGACTGAGGGCTGAGCAATGAGTGCGAGTCTCCGGGCCTCTCCAACTCAGTACTCAGTCTTCGCTGGTCAGTCCTTTGCTGAAGAGGAGCGATGAAAACCATTCCATGCCTAATCCTAATCATCGGGTTGATGGGCGGTGGCGCAATCGCCCAGGCGCAGCAGCCAAAGAAAATCCCGCGGATAGGATTCCTCTATAGCGTTACCTCTTCCTCGGTGGCGGCCCGCGCCGAGGCATTCCGGCAAGGTCTGCGCGAGCTTGGCTACATTGAAGGGAAGAACATTGTTATTGAGTGGCGATTTGCAGAGGGAAAACTAGATCGCCTCCCCGCGCTTGTGTCGGAGCTGGTGCGTCTTAAGGTAGACGTGATCGTCACGAGTGGCTCGTCACCAACCCGCTCTGCCAGGAAAGCAACTGTTTCGATTCCCATTGTGATGGCGCGCGAAACCGATCCTGTTGGGAATGGATTCGTCGCCAGCTTGGCGCGGCCTGGCGGGAACATCACTGGATTGTCAATTCTCGCCCCGGAGATAAGCGGGAAACAGGTGGGGCTTTTGAAGGAGATTGTTCCCAGGCTCTCACGCGTGGCCGTCCTCGGGACTTCGACCACTCTAGGTTGGGCACACTCGTTAAACGAGATGGAGATCGCTGCGGGGGCATTGGGAGTGAAGCTTCAGTACCTAGATGTGCTAAATGTCAAAGACATTGTGACTGTATTCCGAGCCGCAATTGAGGAGCGTGCTGACGCAGTCCTCGTGCTAGGGAGCCCAATTTACGCTTCTCATCGAAATCAGATTGCGGGCATCGCGGTAAAAAGCCGGCTTCCGACGATATACCGCAATTCACAATATGTGGAAGCCGGGGGACTTATGTCCTACGGGGTGAACCTGCCCGACTTGGACCGGCGCGCCGCTATTTATGTGGACAAAATTCTGAAAGGCAGGAAACCCGCAGACCTTCCCGTAGAGCAACCGGTCAAGTTCGAGTTTGTCATCAACCTGAAAACAGCAAAGCAAATCGGACTCACGATTCCGCCCAATGTACTTGCGCGGGCGAATAAAGTAATAAGGTGAATACACCGCCCATGAGCCACTGGACCGCAAAGCTTCGGCAAATGCCTTTCTTAAGAATCTTTGGAGCGCCGCGCCGAGGGCGGTTAGTGCGCGACTACTTTCTGATCTCGGTCATCTTAATTGGCGGCGGGCTGATCACCAGCGGCCTCGTCGAAATCTATTTTCGCTATCACGAAAGCCGCGATCAGTTGGGCCGCTTGCAGAAAGAGATCGCCGCCGGCGCCGCCTTCAAGATCGAGAGCTTCGTTCAGGAGATTCACAATACCCTCAAGGGCGCGACTAAAAGCCGCGACATCGCGCCCAAGGGACTCACTCCGGACTTTCGCTTCGAGCTCGAAAAACTTTTGCTGATCGCGCCGGCAGTGACCGAAGCCGTAGCGCTCAATGAGAAAGGCCGGATCCAAGTCCAGGCGTCGCGCCTGCGCACCGTGCTGCCCGACGCCAGAAAGGATCTTTCCGGCTCGGAACCGTTCAAACAAGCGCGCGAGGGAAAGTCCTATTTCGGCCGGGTCTACTTCGTGCGCGGCTCCGAGCCCTATATGACGATCGCGGTCCCGATCGAGCGCTTCGCCGGCGACGTCATCGGCGTGCTGCAAGCGGAAGTCAACCTTAAATACATCGGCGATGTCGTTTCGAGTATCACCATCGGCAAAGCGGGTTATGCCTACGCTGTGAGCCGATCCGGCGAACTGATCGCCCACCCCGACATCAGTTTGGTCTTGCAACGCCGCAACGTGCGCCAATTGGCTGCCGTCAAAGCCGCCTTCGAGAGCCAGCCCGGAGTGGCGCCACTAGACGCACTCGTCACAAAAAATATTCAGGGAAAGGAAGTGCTGAGTTCGTTTGCGATCATTCCCGATTTCGGCTGGGCGGTGATCGTCGACCGGCCCTTGGCCGAGGCCTACGAAGCGCTCTATGCCTCGATGCTGCGCACCGCCGCTCTGTTCCTGATCGGTCTCAGCATGGCGCTATTCGCCAGTTATTTTCTCGCCCGCCGCGTCGTGCAACCGGTGCGGATACTGCGCGAAGGCGTGGAGCGCATCGGTACCGGCGATCTCGGCTATCGGTTGAATCTCAAGACCGGCGACGAAATAGAAGTGCTCGCCGATGAATTCAACAAAATGACTTCCCAGCTCGAGGAATCTTACGCCAACTTGGAGCAGAAGGTCGAAGACCGCACGAGGGAGCTGACGGAGTCGCTGGAGCAGCAGACGGCGACCAGCGAAGTCCTGCGCGTCATCGCGGGATCGCCGAAAGATGTCCAACCGGTGCTTGACGTCGTGGCGGAGCGGGCAGCAAAGCTCTGCGACGCCGAGGACGCGATCATCTTTCGCGCCTTTGGCGATTACCATCAGAGAGTCGCCAAGTTTGGCTCGATTCCAGCCCCGGATTTTCCGGTGTCGATCACGCGCGGTTTTCCCGGCGGCCGAGCCATTCTCGACCGGAAGACCGTTCACATCCATGATATCGAGGAGGTGCTCGAGACCGAATATACGGACGTCCGGTCGATTCAAAAAGAGATCGGGCAGCGCACCGTGCTCGCCACGCCACTCTTGCGCGAGGGCGTCGCGATCGGCGCCATCGTCATTCGCCGCCTGCAAGTACGGCCGTTTACCGACAAGCAGATTGCGCTGCTCAAAACCTTCGCCGATCAGGCCGTGATCGCCATCGAAAACGTCCGTCTGTTCCAGGAGATTCAGGAGAAGAACGAACAGCTCGAGGCTGCCAGCCGACACAAATCTCAATTTCTCGCCAACGTCAGCCACGAGCTGCGCACGCCGCTCAATTCGATCATCGGCTTTACAAGAATAGTTTTGCGCCGCACGGAGGGCAAGATCGAAAGCCTGCAAAAAGAAAATCTGAAAAAAGTTTTGATCAGCGCAGATCATTTGCTGAGCCTGATCAACGAGCTGCTCGACCTGGCAAAGATCGAGGCGGGGCGGATGGAAGCCTACGCGGAAACGTTTAAAGTCGACGAGATCATCCGCATGGCCATGTCCACGGTCGAACCGATGCTTAGGAACGGCCGGGTAAATCTGGTCACGGACATCGCTCCGGACATTCCGCCGCTGAAAACCGATCGAGACAAGCTCAAACAGTCCGTCCTCAATCTTCTCAGCAACGCCGTCAAGTTCACCGAGAGCGGCGAGATCAAGGTCACAGCGTGGCGAGACAATGGTTCTTTGAAGCTCACCGTATCCGATACCGGCATAGGCATGAACCCGGAAGCGCTCCGATACATCTTCGACGAGTTCCGCCAGGCTGACATGTCGAGCACGCGCAAATACGGCGGCACGGGCCTTGGCTTGGCCATTGTGAAAAAGTTCATCAATCTTATGGGCGGCGATATCGTCGTCGCAAGCGAAGAAGGCAAAGGATCGACGTTCACGATCACGATGCCGCTGGAACTGAAAATTCAAGGGTAAGACGGCAAGAGTAAGAGACCGGGCGTAAGGCAAGTAATGCAGGATCTCTCGAGGAATTTAATCCTGAGCCGATTCGACTTTGCGTCGGGTAAACTTCGCCGAAGGCCTCAAAAATGTTTTTGGCTTTGCCAGTGGAAGCACCCCGAAGGGAAAAAATAATGCGACAGTGGTTCATCTTCTTCGTACTGCTCGCCGTTAGCGTTTCACGAACTTGCGATGTGATTGCAGCCGAGCGCGCCCTGCCGGTCAGGATCGGCGTGCTTACGGAGGGATTTGGGCCGACCACCGGTGCAGTAGGCCTGCGGGATGGGCTTAAGGGACTTGGTTACCGGGAGGATAAAGATTTCGTGATCGGCGTCCGATTTACTCAGGGCGATGCCTTGGCGCTTCCCGAGGCGGTTAGGAAACTTATCCGGCAAGGAGTGGATATTCTGATCACAGAGGGACGGAGCGCAGCAAAGGCAGCTCAACTGGAAACCAAAGTATTGCCGATCGTCTTTGCCGGAGGTGGCGATCCGGTCGGGTTCGGTCTGATTCGGAGCTTTGCCCGTCCTGGAACTAATATTACGGGTGTAAGCGATCTCGATATTGAGTTGGGCCCCAAGCGCCTTGAGATTTTTAAGGAGATGATCCCCGAGCTAAATCGTGTGTTATTCCCCTACGATGCGACCGATGCCTACAGCGTTTCCGAGGCGAAGGCGTATCGCGATGCCGCGCGTCGGCTCAGAATCGCGCTGATTGAGAAAGAGCTGCGCACTGAGGATGAGGCAAAATCGGTCCTGGGCAAGTTAAGAAAAGGCGACATCCACGGCATCCTGTCACCACGTCCGATGACAGCGAATATTCCTGGATACGTCCGCGAGGCGGGTTCCCGGTCTTCCATACCGACGATGTTTGCCGCGACTTTTTTTGCGGAGAATGGTGGCCTCGCAAGTTACACTCCCAATTCCTACGAATCCGGCCGAATGGCGGCGCGGCTGGTGGACAAGATTCTAAAAGGCGAGAGTCCCGGTAAAATCCCCGTGGAGGTGAACAACAAGATCGAACTGGTTATCAACCTGAAGGTTGCGAAGGCATTGGGGATCAAGATCGCCCCGCAGGCGTTGTATAAGGCAAACCGAGTCATCCGATGACTCACTGACATAGCGCAGAATGAAAATTGCAAAATGCAGACTGCCAAGCAGAGAGGAGACCAAGAGATGAGTAATTCAATGGCGTATCGGAAGGTTTTGTTTTTCTTGATCCTGCTCCTGGCCGGCGGGCTAGGTATGGCCGGTGCCGCTTGGGCCATTGAGGTGGGCGACCGGGCGCCCGACTTCAAGCTGCCGGCGACCACCGGGGTGGATATTTCGCTGAGCGAGTTCCGAGGCAAGAAATGGGTGCTGGTCGAGTTCTATGGCGCGGATTTCCAGCCCACCTGAGCGGCGAACCTGACGGCCAGGAAGGCCGACTACAACCGGTTCCAGGCCCTGGGTGTCCAGAACCTTGGCATCAGCGCCAATGCGACCTTCTCGCAGCAGACCTTCGCCGACTCGCTAAAGCTGCCGTTTCCACTGCTCAGCGACTTTCAGGAGCGCAAGGTCATCCGCAGTTACGGTGTGCTTAACGACAAGCTTATGATCGCGAATAGGTCGTTTTTTCTTATCGACCCGCAAGGAATCATCCGCAAGAAATGGATCATCAATAATCCAGCGGTGACGGTTGTCTATAGCCCCACTTTGCTCAAGGATATCGAGGAGATCGTCGGCAAGAAATAAATTGGCTCGCGGGCTATCGACGCGGGCTCGTCAGCACGTGCTGGCGCGTCCCTGGGATAGTGGGGCCCGATTCGACGATACGAAACGATAAAATGAGCAATCGAACGCGGCAGGAAATCGCAGGATTTCTAATTGTGATCGTGGCGATCCTCGGCACTCCGCCGGAGAATCACGCCGCGGCGCCGGATATGTTGGGGAAACTCCATCTCTCCACCTACCCTCGCGTCACAAAACCGCCAAAGTTCAATGGCACCACTATCGATGGCCGGAAGGTATCTCTGGTTTCTCTGGTCGGCAAGGTTGTTGTCGTCAATTTCTGGGCGACCTGGTGCCAAGAATGCCGACTTGAGATGCCCATGTTCGAGCAGATGCACCGCGAGTTCGCGGTGCATGGACTCAGTGTTATCGGGATCAATGCTCGCGAAGGGCCAGTGGCCATCCGTGCATACGCCAAAGAGCTCCGCTTAACTTTTCCCCTGTTGCTCGATCCAAAGGGAGAGATCAATGCGGCTTACGGAGTCGTCGGTCTACCGGCTACTTTTCTCATTGGTCGCGACAGACGCGCGGTTGCGCGGGCCGTCGGACCGAGAGAGTGGACGAGCAACCCCGCCATCGTCATTATCAGAACGCTCCTGAACGAGCCAATGGACCGATAAGAGCCACCCACTCTGGAGGTAACCAACATGGAAATGAAAAAAATTCTCGTGGTCGATGACACGGATTGGAACCGCGACCTGCTGGTTCAGCTTCTGGAGGAAGACTACGAGATACTTCAGGCCGTTGACGGTGCCGAAGGCGTGAGAATAACGGAGCAGAGCAAGCCCGATCTGATCCTCATGGATCTCGGCATGCCGGTCATGGATGGATGGGAAGCGAGCCGGAGAATCAAAGCCGACCCCGGGCTCAAGCATATTCCGATTATCGCGGTTACGTCCCACGCCATGGTCGGCGACGAGATCGAGGCCCGCAAGGCCGGCTGCGACGATTACCTGCCCAAGCCGATCGATGAAGATTTGCTGCTGCAAAAGATCAAAAAATTTCTCGAATAAATCAACGATGGCTTATTCGAGTTCAATCGCGCAAAGGTGAGATATGTTAAACAAGATCCTCATCGTCGACGATGAGCCGTTTAATCTCGACCTCCTCGAGCAAGAGCTGGGCGACTACGACTACGTGATTGAAAGAGCGACTGATGGCACCGAGGCGCTGGAGAAAACCGCTAGTTTCGAGCCCGATGTCATATTGCTCGATTACATGATGCCGCGCATGAACGGGCTCGAAGTCGTCAAACGGCTGCGCGAAAACCCGCAGCATAAGGGCATCCCGGTTATTCTGCTCACGGCCAAGGCAACGCAGGAAGACAAAGTGCGCGGCCTCGACGCCGGCGCCGATGACTACGTGACCAAACCTTTCGACTCGATCGAGCTATTGGCGCGGGTGCGCGCCATGTTGCGGCTCAAGGAAATGCACGACCAACTTGAAGAATGGAACCGAACCCTCGCCGAAAAGGTGCAGGAACAGGTGCACGAGATCGAACGCATGGCCCGCCTCAAGCGCTATCTCTCGCCGCAAATCGCCGAGACCATCCTTGGCTCGGACGACTCGCTGTTCAAGACCCACCGGCGTGAAATTACCATCGTGTTTCTCGATCTCAGGGGATTTACCGCCTTCTCCGACAGCGCCGAGCCCGAAGAGGTCATGGAATTTTTGCGCCATTACCACGCCGAGATGGGCCAGTTAGTCTTCAAGTTCGAGGGCACATTGGAACGTTTCGTGGGCGACGGGATTGTGATAATTTTCAATGATCCGATTCCCTGCGAAAATTACGCCGAGAAGGCGGCGCGAATGGCGCTGGAGATGCGCGACCGGGTGAAGGAGCTGCGTGCCGCCTGGCGCAAAAAGGGATATGACCTGGATTTGGGCGTCGGCCTGGCGTGCGGTTACGCAACCCTGGGGACCATGGGCTTCGAAGGACGCATGGACTACGGCACGGTGGGTAATCTGCCGAATCTGGCGGCGCGCCTATGCGCCGAGGCCAAAGGCGGACAGATCCTTACCGACCAGAAAACCATGAGTCGATTGGAAGACGGGTTTGCAGCGGAATCGATCCAGGAGCTAAATCTCAAAGGCATCAACCGCCCGGTTACGGCTTTCAATATCACGGGCGCCAAATAGCAGGCAGCGATGCGCGGAAAACTTCAACGCGAAGCGAAAAACAAGCGGCCCTTTCGGGTAAAATTCTGGGGCGTGCGGGGAAGCTATCCGACGGTCGATCCCGATACACTCGCGGTCGGCGGAAACACTTCCTGCGTCGAAGTCGAAGTCGACGGCCGCCGCTTGATCTTCGATGCCGGCACCGGGATCATCCCGCTCGGCAAAGAGCTGTGCGACGGCGCGGTCGCGCCGCCGACGGCTTATATTTTTTTGAGCCACACCCATATCGATCATGTCATGGGACTGTGTTTTTTCGAGCCGCTGCTGACCCCGAAGGCGCATTCTTTCATACTCGGTCCCGGCAATACCCGCGGCGCTCTGACGCGCAGTTTGCGGCACTTGACTCACAGCCATCTGTTTCCGGTTTCGCTCGACGAGCTTAAAGGAAAGAAAGAAATCTTTTCCCTCGCCGGCGGCGAATCGATTCGCTTCGGCACGACCGCGCGTCGACCGAAAATCGAGTCGGCGAAATCAGCGACTGTCGCCAACGGCGACGAGCTCGTCATCACCACCTGCAAAAGTCCGGCGCATCCACTCAACGGCGTCATGCTGTATCGGGTTCACTACCGCAACAAGAGTTTCGTCTACGCCACCGATATTGAACAGAAGGAGGGCGGCTATCGAGAGATCATCGAGTTCGTCCGCGGCACAGACCTGCTGGTTCACGATGCCCAATATCTTTCTGAAGAATATTCGGGACGCGCTAAACCGCGCAAAGGCTGGGGCCACAGCACCATCGAAATGGCTGCCGAGGTTGCCCGAAAGGCCAAGGTCAAACGGCTCTTGCTGTTCCACCACGAGCCAACCCACGACGACAAGACCATGAAGAAGATCGAAAAGCAGACAAAACTGCTCTTTCGCTCGACCGAGGTCGCCCATGAAGGTATGGAAATCACTCTTTAGTCGAACTACAACCGCACCCGATCCGCACAATCAATCGTCCGCTACGGGCCCCAGCCGCCGCCTAGACGGGCGTCTGCTCGCCACATCGTTCATGGCACTGTTTCTTCTGCAGCCGCTGTGCACCTTCGCCCAGGCGCCGGCCCGCGTGGGGATTTTAGTTCGGGAACTGGGCCGTGCTCAGTTCCAGGCGATCAAGGGCCTGACGGAGGAACTCAAACGGCTGGGCTATATAAACCGGGAAAATCTCGTTTTGGAAACTCGTAACGTCAAGGGCAGCCGGGCCGCGTTGCAACCCGCGGCCGCCGAGTTAATCGGCCAAAAGGTCGATCTGATTTTCACCACGGGGACCAGCGCCACCCGCGCGGCCGTGACCGCGACCCGGGAGATTCCAGTTGTGTTTGTTCACCCAGGCGACCCGGTTGCTTCCGGCTTGTTCAAAAGCGCCGAACTGCGGTCGGCAAACTTGACGGGCGTCGCGGCTTACGCCGGTGAAACCACCGAAAAGAGATTGGCGCTTTTCAATGAAATCTTTCCTGGGCTCCGAAAGGTCGTGGTCTTCTTTGATGGTAACAATGCCTCTTCGCGCGATAAGTACAAGATGGTCGAAAACTTAGCAAAAAAATCTCATCTCGAAGCGGCCGCCTTTGCGGTTAAATCCGCCGACGAGTTGCGTACCACCATCGCTAACTTGCACCCTGGAAACGGAATGGGCGTGTTTCAAGTGGCCGATGAGTTGGTTGAGAGCGAAGCGGAGTTTCTTTTTCAAAACGCTCGGGTGAAGAAAATCGCTACGATGTTCAACGAAGAATCGTGGGCGATTAACGGAGCGCTTGCCGCTTATGGGCCCAATTACTTTGAAATGGGTCGTCAAGCGGGCGGCCTCGCCGCGAAGATTATCAAAGGGAAGCGCCCGTCCTCCTTGCCGATCGAGCACGCAACCCAATTCGATCTGACGCTCAATTATCGCACCAGTCGATTTATCGGCGTGCCGCTTCCCAGGAAGCTGATTAAAAAAGCAAACAAAGTCATTCGCTAGGCTATGGAAACCCTCGCCGATATCATTCGCAGCATTCCGATATTTTCCGGCGTTTCGCGCGAAGATATCGCCAAAATCCTGGGCAAAATGGAAGAGGAATCGTTCGGCGCCGGAGAGACGATTTTTTCCCAAGGCGACCAGGGTGACGCATTTTATTTGATTCAATCCGGTGCGGTGCAAGTCATTCTAGAAAGCGGCGCCGGTAAATCGGATGTCGTCGCTATTCTTGGGCCGCGCGATTGGTTCGGGGAAATGGCTTTGCTTTCGGGCGAGCCTCGCTCGGCAACAATTGACACGGTCAAGAAAACCGTTCTTTGGCGGCTCCGACGCGAGGATTGGGACGAATTGATCGAAAAGCACCCGACTTGGTTGCTGCAATTTTGCGCCACCCTGAGCAAAAGGCTTTCTTACGTTGATCGCCAATACTCGACCGGACGCGAGGCGTTCAACTCCTTGGCCGAGGAGTTTTACGCGGCGCGCTCGCCCGACGATCAAGCATTTTTTCGCCAAGCGTCCTTGCTGCGCGCCATCGACAGGAAAACTTTGGCCGAGCTGCTTTCCGTCGCGGCGCCTGCCAATCTCTTAACCGAGCTCGCCGCGAGCCAATTCCCGCTGATCCGTCGTTTGGAACAAGACCGTTACGAGCTGCATAGTTTTTTTCGCGAATTCCTCCACGAGAAATTGTTCGCCACCGACGGCGCCGAAGCAAAAGAACGGCTCCATCGTCAATTTGCCGACCGGTACGAAGCCATTGGCGATTGGCAGGAGGCGGCTCATCATGCCCTGCAAGTTCAGGATTGGTCCAAAGCGAGCAAGCTGCTGACGGCGGCAGATGAGCAATCCCTGGCCGGCGCGGCGCTATTCGTTAAAAACACTTTGGACGATTTCCCTCAAGAGCAATTCTTGGCCGATCCCCGCCTGGTCAACCTCAAGAGCAACGCTTTGATTCAACTGGGCGATAGGGTCGGCGCCTATCGGGCCTATCGCGAAATCCTGGCCCGCAAGACATCCGGCGCGGCGGACAACGACGGCATCGCCGGCTACCGCCGCATGGCCGAAACCCTGGCGCAGCGCAAAGAATACGGGCAGGCGATCCATCACCTGCGCAGCGCGCTCAACCTGATCAGCCAGGAAGCGACGGCGTCGGACAGTTACCAAGAAACTCTCCCGGAAATGACGTGGCCCGGGATGGCCCTCCCGCCGCTATCGGATAGCGGCGGGAGGACGCTGCGAATCGGCCTGCGTTCATGGAGTCCTTGGCTCCGCTCTTCGTCATTGAGTAAATGGTTCGGCGCGCTTCTGGGACTAGCAGTCGGTGGTTTTCTGTGGTTCGGTCAACCGGATATCGGCTTGGATCCGTCCGCCACGAAGCTCCTGGGCTTGATTTCTGCAACGCTGACCTTTTGGGTCTTCAGGTCCCTGCCGGACTACGGCGTCGCCTTGGCGTTTGCCATGATCATCATTCTCACGCGCTTGGAATCGCCGCAAACGGTGATGGGCGGTTTCGCCAGCACGACCTGGTTTATGACGCTGGGTGTCCTCGGACTTGGCGCGGCGATTACCGGCTGCGGCCTATTCTATCGCCTCTCGCTGCATCTCGTGCGTCTGTTTCCGTTGAGCTATTACTGGCAAATCGTTGCCACCGGCATCATGGGCGTCGTTGTCATGGCGCTGATTCCGCAGCAAACCGCGCGCACGGTGATCACCAGCCAGATGCTGGTCAATCTTTCCGAAAGCCTAGGCTACAAGACACCGTCCAGAGCATCCACCGGCCTATTCGTGGCAAGTTTTCTCGGTCTCGGCCAACTAGGATTTTTGTTTTTGACCGGCTCGACGACGAGCTTGATCGCCTGGGGTCTTTTGCCCGCCGACGTGCGCGCGCAATTTACTTGGGGCTTTTGGTTCCTCGCCGCTTTGCCCCCTACCCTCGTGGTAATCGTTATCATTCTGCTTTGCACGATCTTGCTCTACCGCCCGGAGTCGCGACCGAAGATTTCCTACACGATGGTGCAAACCCAGCTCAGTATTCTCGGACCCCTGTCTCATAAAGAATGGATCAGCTTCGCCGTGCTGATTTTCACGGTGACAGGCTGGCTCACGGCGCCCTATCACGGCGTCGACGGCGCGTGGATTGCGATCATCGCCTTTGCCATTCTAGTCAACACCGGTACTCTCGATTGGAACATGATGCGCAAGGGCATCGACTGGGAATTGTTGATTTACATGGGCGTGACTTTAAGCATACCGACGCTCTTAAGGCAGGCGAAGATCGACCAGTGGCTGGTCGAGGTGATTTCGCCTTTGATTCTGCCGTTCATCAACAGCCCGGCCTGGTTTTTCGTGGTGATCGCGCTTTTGACTTACGCGCTCAAGCTGATCTTTACGAGTTTTCTCACCGTGGTCACTCTATGCGTCGCATTGTTGCCGTTATCCATCGACGTCGGTATGAGCCCGTGGATCATCACCATGATTATCTTGATCGCTTCCGAGGTGTGGTTTTTCCCCTATCAGATCGACTGGCATATGCTCGCCTACTCCACCACCGACGGCAAAGGTTTCTCTTATCCACTTATGTGCCGTATCAATATTTTTTACGCCATCGCGTACTTGACCGCGTTGATCGTCGCGATTCCCTACTGGCGCTACTTGGGTTTGATCAATTAGCTCGGCCATGAGCCAAACTATTCTCATCGTCGACGACGAACCGCTCAATCTCGATCTCTTGGAACAGGAGCTGTCCGATCTCGGTTATCCAGTCGATAAGGCAGACGGCGGCCGCGCGGCTTTGGCGCAACTGGCCGCGAAACCCGCCGATCTCGTTCTACTCGACTACCAGATGCCCGGCTTGAACGGCATCGAGGTATTAGGCGAGATTAAGAAAAGAGAGCCTGGCCTGCCGGTCATCATCATCACGGCCTACGGCACCATCGAACGCGCCGTCGAAGCGATTAAAGCCGGCGCGGACGATTTCATCACCAAGCCCTTTGACCCAGAGCATCTTGCGGTCGTCGTCAACAAAGCCCTGGAAAAAGCCCGGCTTCGCTCCGAAGTGGAATTGCTCACGCGCGAGCTCGCCGGCCGTTATTATCTGGTTGCGGGAAATAGCATCGCGATGGCGGCGGCGCTGGCCGACGCGAAGAAAGCGGCGCGCAGCACGACTACTGTGTTACTGCTTGGCGAGAGCGGCACCGGCAAAGAGATTTTCGCCCGCTCGATTCACGAATGGAGCGATCGAGCGGCCCGGCCTTTCGTCGCGATCAACTGCGCCGGACTTTCCAAGGAGTTACTCGAAAGCGAGCTGTTCGGCCACGAACGCGGCGCCTTCACCGGCGCGCACCAGGCGAAGAAAGGCAAGATGGAAACGGCCGACGGCGGCACGGTCTTTCTCGATGAGGTTGGCGATATCGCGCCCGAGCTGCAAACCAAGCTGCTGCGCTTTCTCCAAGAGCGCGAATTCGAGCGGGTTGGCGGCATCCAGCCCATCCGCGTCGATATCAAAATCATCGCCGCGACCAACAAGAATCTCGAGGAAACGGTGCAACGCGGTTCGTTCCGCGAAGACTTGTACCACCGGCTGAACGTCATCGCGATCGCACTGCCGCCGTTGCGCGATCGAAAAGATGACATCCCCGCCTTGGCGGACTATTTTTTGCGCCGCTTTGCATCGGAGACGAAAAAACCCTTCACCGGCTTGAGTGAAGACGCCTTGGCTCGGTTGTGCGCCTACGCTTGGCCCGGCAATGTGCGGGAATTGGCCAACGTCATTGAGCGCGGCGTTGTCTTGGGCGACGGCCCTCGATTTGCCGCTGATCATTTGCCGGCGCGGATGATCGGCACCGCAGCCGCATCGCCACCGGAGGCAAGACAATTTCACGACGCTGTGAATAGCCACCGCCGCGCGTTGATCGTCGACGCCCTCGCGCGCGCCCAGGGCAACCGCGCGGCGGCGGCAAAAACCCTCGGCCTGCACCGTACCCACCTGCTCAAGCTGATGAAGGCGCTCGGGATCACCTGATCGCTAAAGCGGATTGGCCAACTGTTCTAGCGCGCTGCGACCCCACGGCTCTGCCGATTCCCTCCGTCAATCACCCAAGTTATAGCCTTTGGTTGGCGCTTTCGCCGTTAAAATGTTTCACCCTTAAGTCCGATGAATCGAGTTCAGCCGCTCAATGACCTATCGGCGATAGTCGGCCGATTGGGTGGGAAAGGAAATTACTTTTGGTCTCGGCGCTCCCCCGCCAGAAAAATCAGCCGCGCCCGCTAGGTCTAAACCCGGCACCGCAGCGAATTTCGATCTGGCATGGCAAGGATTGAGCCGCGATCGGCGCAGCCTGCGCGATGGCGCGCCGATCAAAAAACCCCTCGTTAACGCCTATCGAAGCGTGATTTTCTCCCCGCACAGCGGATCTCCCCGAATAAAACAATCTATTGATACCGCGTCGCCTCAATTTGCCGTTGTTACTTCTCATAACGCCCCTAATCGGTCTCGCCAGCGGTAGACGATTTTCGAAAGAAAAATTTCTAAAATGATATTTTTTTCTTGACATACAACTCCTTGTGCCTTAATGTTCGTATCACCTACAAAATATGGGAGGGTTTTTAGTAACTGTCCGTCTTCGCCTGAGTTATGTTTTTACACCTGTCAACTGAAAAGCCCACCCTTGGAATCCTAAAAGGAGGTGCTTATGGCTGCTAAGAAAAAAGCCAAGAAGAAAGCCAAAAAGAAAAAGAAGTAAGCATGGAGTTGTGAGGTTGTGGTAGTGGTGGTTTGAACCCTCCTTACTCTCAGGCGACAAGGTAACCGTTCTGGTTGCCTAATACACAGAGCCCTCCGACATTACACTCGGGGGGCCTTGTGTTTTTAGCCTCGCGTCATTCGAGTTAATCTCAAAATCGCATCTGCAGCATTACGGTGTTCGATAGGCTGGCGTAACTTTCATTAGGAACTTTTTAAAGTCCTAACACGTTAGCCAAATTGGGAGGGTTGCGTAGCCCTATCCGGTTGGCTACTGTTAAGTCTCATGACGATCCGATTCCTTTACCGCCTCCGGTATGTGATTGTGCTTACTGCGAGTCTGTTGACGCTTGATGTTGCGCCGCTGGGGAGTCAGTCGAGAGTCGATTACAAAGCGGTACCGATTCTGCAGCCGATGAAGGACCGGTCCCCCACGCCGGATTTTAGTTTGACCACGCCTGAGGAAAAAAAAATTTCACTCAAGGATTTCCGCGGTAAAGTTGTTTTGCTGAATTTCTGGGCGAGCTGGTGCGTGCCCTGTCGCGAAGAAATGCCGGCAATGGAAAAACTCTATCAGGAGTATAAAGGAAGCAATTTTGTCGTCTTGGCCGTGGCCGTAAAGGACCGTAAACAAGACGCCGTCGATTTCGTCAAGGAGCTTAAAATTACTTATCCCATTGCGCTCGATCCCGACGCCCAAGTGGGCAATCTGTACGGCGCTTGGGGATTACCCGCGACCTATTTGATCGGCGCAAAAGGCGAAGGCTTGGCGCGCGGCTGGGGACCGGCGGAGTGGTACAGCCAGGCGGCGCGCAAATTGATTAAAGATCTGGTCGACGGCAAACGATGACGGACATCAACGTTTTTGTCGCCTTTGCCGCGGGCGTTTTTTCGTTTCTCTCGCCCTGTGTTTTGCCGCTAATTCCCTCCTATCTTTCTTTCGTCTCGGGCGTGTCGCTGGATGAAATGCGCAACGATCAAGCCCGCTCTCGGGTGCGCTGGCGGGTGGTTTTAAACTCCATCGCGTTCATCATTGGCTTTTCTCTGGTGTTCGTGTCTCTCGGCGCTTCGGCAAGTTTTCTCGGCGGGCTTTTTTTGGGCTACCGCAACGTCATTCGCATTTTCGGCGGCGTGTTCATACTGCTCGTCGGCCTCTACCTCGTCGGACTTTTCAAGATCGCGGCGCTCGATCGCTATTTGCAATTTAATTTGAAGGATAAGCCGGCCGGCTATTTCGGTTCGATCCTGGTCGGCATAACCTTCGCCGTGGCCTGGACTCCCTGCGTCGGGCCGATCCTCGGAGCCACGCTGGCGCTCGCCAGTACGGCGGGTGAAGTGGGCCGCGGTACGCTGCTGTTGTCCAGCTACGCGGCAGGGTTGGCGCTGCCGTTTTTCTTGAGCGCCTTGGCAATTAATTCCTTCTTCCAATTTTCGCAGAAACTGCGCCGCTACGTTCAAGCCATCCACGTCGTCGGTGGTCTGCTCTTGATCATCGTCGGCATTCTTTTGATTACCGACTACATGACGCTGCTCAATGCTTACGCCTTGCGCTTTACGCCGCAATGGTTGCTGCAACGGCTTTAAGCACGCCGGTATTTTTCCACTGGTTTGACCCGTTACAGGCTAAATGTTAATTTTTTGAGACCTTTCTGAAAGACTCGTTGACGTTCCCGAGCAAGCCCAAACGTCAACATCCCGACGGAGCAACGATGGAAGAGCATATCCGCGAAATTCTCAAAGCCATGGGTGAAGACCCCGATCGCGAAGGCCTGTTAAGAACTCCCCAGCGAGTCGCCCAAGCGCTGTCTTTCTTGACTCGCGGCTATGACATGGACCCGGCCAAGGTGATCAACGATGCACTTTTCAGCGAAGACTACGAAGAGATGATCGTGCAGAAAGACATCGACTTTTACTCTCTGTGCGAGCATCACCTGCTGCCGTTTTTCGGCAAGGCTCACGTGGCCTATATCCCGCATCATAAAATTGTCGGCATCTCCAAGCTGGCTCGGCTGGTCGACATCTATGCGCGGCGTTTGCAGGTGCAGGAACGGATGACCAATCAGATCGCGACGATCATTATGGAGAAACTCGACGCCCTCGGTGTCGCCGTGGTGATCGAGGCGGAGCATTTGTGCATGCGCATGCGCGGCGTCGAGAAGCAAAACTCCTACGTTATCACCAGCAGCTTGCTCGGCGCTTTTCGCACGCGCCAGGAGACGCGCAATGAATTTATGACGCTGATCCGGCAAAGGATTTAAGCGAGGACTAGATGGAAGTACGATTTCGCGATACCAACGCCGAACGAATCAGAACCGATCTTCTGGCGATCCCGGTCGGTGAAAAAAACTTGGACGCGCCCGTGATTCGGCAGTTGGATCGCCGGCTCAAGGGCGATTTGCGCCGGCGCATCGTAAAAAGTAAATTTACCGGCGCCGCGGGCAGCACTTTGCTCTATCCCACTATCGCCGGCTTGCCGGCGGTCCATGTGCTTTTGATCGGCCTGGGTGCTCTGAACGAGATCGGCAGCGACATTTGGCTGAGAACCGGCGCGCGTGTGTGTAAGGAAGCCGCGAGCTTGGGCGCAGCGGAGTGCGCTATTTATTTTACGCCCGATAAGGATGCGGAGATTGCCTCGGGGGCGTTAGTCGAGGGCGCCCTGCTTTCAGCCTACCAATTTAATAAATATCGCTCCAACGCCAAGCCGGCGAACGAAATCAAATTTCTCACTTTGTTCCGGCCGGGGCTTAAGCCATCGGTGGCTTTGCAAAAGTCCGTGCAGACGGCGCAAGCGATTATCCCGGGAGTTTTTCTCGCGCGCGATCTGGTCAATGAGCCGCCCTCGGTCGCAAACGCGCGCTTCTTGGGCAACCAGGCGATGCGCTTTTGCCGCGGTCGCGGTCTCACCGTTGAAGTTTGGGGCAAAAACAAAATCGAAGCAATGAAATTGGCCGGACTTTTGGCCGTCAACCGCGGCAGCCATGAAGAGCCGCGCTTCATCAAGATTCATTACAAACCGGCCGGTAAGGCTAGAACAAAAGTAACGTTGATCGGCAAGGGCATCACTTTCGATTCCGGCGGCCTATCGCTCAAGCCGTCGAAGTCCATGGAAACCATGAAGCTCGACATGGCTGGCGGCGCCGCCGTGATCGCCGCCATGAGTTGCCTGCCCAAGCTTGGGCTCGATGTCGACGTGACCGGCTACGTCCCGACGACGGACAATCTGCCCGGGCACAACGCTCAGAAACCCGGCGATGTGATTCGTTATTTGAACGGCAAGACCATTGAGGTGCTCAATACCGACGCCGAGGGCCGGCTGATTTTAGCCGACGCCCTCGCCCTCGCGGCACAGCAAAAGCCGGACTGCATGATTAACCTAGCGACACTCACCGGCGCCTGCATGGTCGCCCTCGGCAATCAAGTCGCGGGGCTGTTCAGCAACCATCAACCCCTGGCGGAAAGCCTGTTGCACTGCTCGCAGGAAGCCGGCGAAAAACTTTGGCAGCTGCCGCTGGTCAAAGAATACAAGGAAATGATCAAGAGCAGCGTCGCCGACATGAAAAACATCGGCGGCGCCCACGCCGGCGCGATTACCGCGGCGTTGATCTTGCAGGAGTTCGTAGGCGAAGTTTCGTGGGCCCATCTCGACATCGCCGGGCCGGCGTTTGCCGAAAGCGACACCCCGCTTTGCCCCAAAGGCGGGACTGGATTCGGCGTGCGCACTCTGCTTAAATTTCTTTCGACACTATAAGGAGGAAGCTCTAATGGGCAAGATTACCGAGGTTGGAGACAACAATTTCGATGCCGAAGTATTAAAGTCGTCGGTGCCGGTGCTGGTCGATTTCTGGGCGCCCTGGTGCGGCCCGTGCAAATCCATCGCGCCGATCGTCGAAGAGATCGCCGGCGAATACGAAGGCAAGCTCAAAGTGACGAAGCTGAACGTCGACGATCACCCGGCCACCGCGTCGCGCTACGGCATCCGTGGCATTCCCAATTTGATTATTCTCAAAGGCGGCGCGGTCAAAGAGCAGATCGTCGGCGCCGTGGCGAAGGCGAAACTCGTCAGCGCCATCGAAAAAGCTTTGCAGTAAACCGTTCTCATCACCCGTCAAATCAAATCGGTCGCACGTATCGGCTGCGCTGGAGCTGAATCCCCGGTACCCGAAGCGGTGGCCGTTGTTTTTCCGGGTTCTTTAAGAGAGGCCCGCACGTTTATACTGTTCGATATGGGCATCAACAATAAACTTGTGACTCAGGTCAGGCTCGGTTCTGGAGCTCAAGTAATTCTGGCCCTGCTCATTCCGTTTCCCGCTTCTCCCTTTACTCATCCGCAGCATTCTACTCCAACGAATTGAGACGCGAATTTCTAGTGGCCTTCTAACGTCACCGCCGTACGGTTATGGATACCTGAGCCGGTTACTTTGTACCTGGCCACGGAGATTTCGTCGATTTCAAATGTCCAACCCTGCATTTCAGACAATTCGAGCATCTTGATCTTAACGAGACACGGCGGGACTTAGTTAGCCTTGATTAATCCACGTCGAATCGTTGATGATTCATCGCTTGGACCAATGGGTCGAAACTCGATCAATAAAGTTCAGAACACGTACCGCCGCATGCTGACGTTCATGATCACGCCGACGGCAAACATCATCGAGGCAAGCGCGGAGCCGCCGTAGCTGACCATCGGCAGCGGCACACCGACCACGGGCATCAGGCCGGCGACCATGGCGATATTGATAAACACATGCCAGAAGACGATCGCGACCATGCCGAAGACCAGCAGGGCGCCGAAGCGGTCCTTGGCGCGCTGGACCAGGCCCAGGCAGTAAACGATCATGATGAAGTAAAGTAGCAGCAAGATCGCGCAGCCGACAAAGCCCCATTCCTCGGAGAAAACTGCGAAGATAAAGTCGGTGTGCTGCGCCGGCAGGAAGTCGAGCCGGTTCTGGGTGCCGTGCAGAAAACCTTTGCCGAACAGCCGCCCGGAGCCGATGGCAATTTGCGACTGAATCACGTGATAGCCGGCGCCGAGGGGATCGCGGTCGGGATCGAGGAAAGTCAAAATGCGATTGCGCTGGTAGGATTTTAGAAAATGCCAACCGATTGGCAGGAATGCCATGCCGGCGCCGACCAGGCAAGCAAGGGAGCGAATCCTGAGCCCGCCCATCAAAATCATGCTGATGAAAACGATACCGAGAATGATCGCGGTGCCGAGATCAGGCTGGATGAGCGTCAGAATCACCAGCGGCGCGACGATTAAGAACGGCACCCATAGATCGCGCAGATAGTAGCCGCGCGCCGGTTCGTCGCTCTGAAAATATTTTGCCATCACCAGCACGACGGCGAGCTTGGCCGGCTCTGACGGCTGGAGGCGGAATAAACCGAGATTGATCCAGCGCTGTGAGCCGCCGCCTGAATGACCGACGACTATAACCAAGACCAGCAGTAAGACCATTGCGCCGTAGAACGGATAAGCGAGCCGGTCAATATAATGGTAGTCGAAGCTCAAAGCGACGAACATGGCGATCAAACCGAGTCCGAACCAGGTGACTTGGCGTATCGGCAAAACGCCGGCATGCCCGGTCACGAGATCGAAGTTGGCGCTGTAGATTGTCGCTACTCCGACCGCGACAAACGCCAAAACGAGCAGCAACAAGGTCCAGTCAAAGTGGGAAATCAGGCGCCGGTCAATTTGCACGGGCCTCTCCCTCCAAGCGTACTTGCTGACTGCCCGCCGGCTGGTTCTGCAACTCGATATATTTCTCGAACACCTTTTTTGCCATCGGCGCGGCGGCGTCGCCGCCATGGCCGCCATGCTCGACCAGCACGGCGATGGCGACTTGCGGATTGCCTGCCGGCGCGTAAGAAACGAACCAAGCATGGTCGCGATTGAAATAAGCGAGCTGTTCGGTTTTTAGGTAGGCGCCTTTCATTTCAACAACCTGCGCCGTACCGGTCTTGCCGGCGATGGCGACGATCGGCGATCTGGCGGCGCCGCCGGTGCCGTGGGCGGCGCTCACGACGTCAGCCAAGGCTTTGTGCATGCGCTCCAAAGTATCCGGCTTGAGTGCGATAGTGCGAATCAGTTCGGGGCCATATTCGCGCACGGTGGTTCCGTCCACCGACTCCACCTTGCTTACCAAGTAGGGACGATAAAGTTTACCGCCGTTGGCCACCGCGGCCATCATGTTGGCGACTTGCAACGGCGTCACGGTCACGTAACCCTGGCCAATCGCCACCGAAACCGTCTCGCCGGGGAACCACGGTTGGTGGTATCTTTTTCTTTTCCACTCGGTGTCGGGAATAACGCCGCTTCTTTCATCGTCCAGGCCCACGCCGGTTTTCTCGCCCAAGCCGAAAGCCCGGGCCCACTTGGCGATGCGGTCCACGCCCAGCTTTGGCCCCAGTTGATAGAAGTAAGTATCGCACGACTCGACGATCGCCTTGTACAGGTTCACCGAACCATGACCGCCTCTTTTCCAGTCGCGAAAGTTGCGCTTGCCGAAAGGGAAAAAACCCGGATCTTGAATGAAACTGTCGGGCTGAATGACCCCTTCCTCCAGCCCGGCGATCGCCATAATGATTTTGAACGTGGAGCCCGGCGGATATTGCCCTTGGGTAGCGCGATTATTGAGCGGTCGCAGCCGATCTTTGATCAAGCTGCTCCATTCGTCGGTCTTGATGCCGCGGGCAAAAACATTGGGGTCGAAAGCCGGCGTGCTGGCCATCGCCAGGATCGCGCCACTGTTGACGTCGAGCGCGACGATGGTGCCTTGTTTGCCCTTGAGCGCTTCGTAAGCGGTTTCCTGGAGCTGGCGATCCAAGGTGAGATACATCGTGTGACCGGGGACGTCGTTGACCTCGTGGAGCACGCGAACCCGCCGGCCCAGAGCATCGACTTCCACCTGTTGGCCACCGCTTTGGCCGCGCAGCAGCTCTTCCCAACGCCGCTCCAGGCCGTATTGGCCGAGCTCGTCGCCGATCACGTACCCTTGCGTTTTGAGCAAGTTCAGTTGCTTCTGGTTGATCTCGCCCAGGTAGCCCAAGACGTGCGCCGCCACTGGCCCGTCCGCGTAGCTGCGCCGTGGCCGCGCGCGCAAGCTGATGCCCGGCAAATCGATCTGGTGCGTTTCCACCGCCACCACCGTCGGCCAATCGACGTCTCGGCCTAAAATCATCTCGTCGAAGGCGGTGCGGTTTTTACCCTCTTCAAAGATCGTCAGGAATTCTTTTTCATCTTGCTTTAGATATCGCGCCAACTGACGCAGTGTTTGCTCGGGGGCTGCGGAGTCTTCCGGAACAAAAATAAGATCGAAGGAGGGCCGGCTGTCGACGAGCAACTGGCCCCGACGGTCGAAGATCATGCCGCGACTCCCCGCCACCCGTTTGATGCGGATGCGGTTGTTCTCGGACAAATACGTATATCGCTCGCCGGAGATAATTTGCAGAAAGACCAGCCGGCTGACTAGCCCCAGGAATGCGATGGCGAGAACGAGGTAGAGCAGCGACGCGCGCCGGCGCAGCTCCGGAGCCCCGTCTTGTTTATTGATCTCTCCGAGTGCGGCCATAACCTTTATACCGTAACACTCAATTTCTTTACGTAATTTTCGCCGCGCCGCAAAAGCGCGAATAGCAACGGTGCAAGCGCAGCCGCCAGGAGCGCTTCGCTTATTATATACCGAGCGGCACCCAACCAAAATCTATCCAGGCTGAGAAACACTGCCCAAACCAAGACCAACGCCGCTCCTTTGACCAAGGCGGCGAGCAATACGATAAATGAGCTCACTAGCGGGTTTTGGAGCCATATGGCACGCGAACTGAAATAAACCGCCAAAAATACCAGGGTCATGGCGAAAGCGTTGAGGCCCAGCAGCCGGCTCGACATCACGTCGACGGAATAACCCAGAAGAAACGAACCGACCGCGGCGCCCACCGTGGGATGATGCAAGCCCAGGTAAACGCACAGCACCAGCACGAGATCCGGCACGACCGGACCGAGCGGGAGCAGGTGCAGCAACGTGGATTGCAGCAAAAGGAAAAATATCCCGACAAGAAAATATAGCAAGAAAAGCCTCATGGAAAAATTGCCGGCGGTTGCGGCCTTCGGGATCACCGTTTTTCTGCGTTGCCCTCGGCAGCGACGACCAAGACCTCCTCGACGCGCGAGGACTGGACCGCGGGAAGGACTTCGATGAATTGAAACAAACCGAGATGCTGCTTGTGCACCTTGATCACCGTGCCGACCATCAAGCCCTTGGGAAACACCCCGTCGATGCCGGAGGTGATCAGCCGGTCGCCCTCTTGAATATCCTCGCTGCGTTTGACGTACTTGAGCACCGTGCCGCTGTCCAGTGATCCGGAAACGATGCCGCGCGCGCGGGTGCGCTGTACAAAGACGTCGAGGCCGCTATTGGGATCGGTCAGCAACAAGACTTTGGCCGTGCGCGGCGTCACCGCGACCACTTGGCCGACCACGCCCAAGGGAGTCACCACTGCCATTCCTTTGCGCACACCGTCGGCGCTGCCCTTGTCGAGCAGGCAGCTTTGAAACCAACTGCTGGCGCTATTGGCGATGATCGAAGCGGTCACCGCAGCGCCGGATAAATGACTGCGAAAATCGAGCAATTGTTTGAGCTGGAGGTTGGTGGCTTGGGCTTCTAGAAGTTTTTGTCTCTCCACCTCGAGGTTTTGAATGCGCTTTCTCAATCGTTCATTCTCGCTGCGGAAACCTGCCAGGGTATCGTAGTTATCTTGCAGGCTCTTGATCCAATTGGCGGTTCCCTGCGAGGCGATTTGCAAGGGTCGCATGAGCCACATCAACAAAGTGCCCAGCGGTTCGTTTTTCAGTTGGCCGCGGGCGGAGACAGTGAGGATGTAAACCGATAGTAAGAGACAAAAAAAACAGCTTAACGGAACCTGATTCTTACGCAGAAAAGCGAGCATGAAAGGCTCGATTGGCTCCAACCATCAGGATGGATGCGGACCTCGGCCTAGTGAACCGCGACCTCTCTGAGGAGGGAAATCTCATCCAGGGCTTTGCCGGCGCCCATCACCACGGCCGTTAACGGGTCATCCGCCATCATCACCGGCAGTCCGGTTTCTTCACGCAGTAAAATATCTAAATTTCTCAACAACGCCCCACCGCCGGCCAGCACGATGCCGCGGTCGACGATGTCGGAGGCGAGCTCGGGCGGCGTCCGTTCGAGAGAAAGCCGCACCGCTTCGACAATTTGGTTGATCGGTTCGAGCAGCGAATCGCGTATTTCTTCATCGGTAATGACAACGGTCTTCGGCACGCCCGCGACTAAATCACGCCCTTTGATTTCCATGGTCTGCACTTCATCGCTGGGATACGCCGAGCCGATGGTGATCTTAATCAGTTCGGCAGTGCGCTCGCCGACGAGCAGATTATATTTTCGTTTGATGAACTGGGCGATGGCTTCGTCCATCTTATCGCCGCCGACGCGCACGGAGCGCGAGAAGACGATCCCGGAAAGCGAAATCACCGCTACTTCGGTGGTGCCGCCGCCGATATCGACGATCATGTTGCCGGTCGGTTCGGTAATCGGCAGGCCGGAACCGATAGCCGCCGCCATCGGCTCTTCGATTAAGTAGACCTCCCGCGCGCCGGCTGACTCGGCAGACTCGCGGACCGCGCGCTTCTCCACTTCGGTAATGCCGAACGGCACGCCGACGATGATGCGCGGTCGCACCAGAGTGCGGCGATTGTGCACCTTTTGAATAAAGTACCGCAGCATCGCCTCGGTGATTTCAAAATCCGCGATAACCCCGTCCTTGAGCGGCCGGATCGCTACGATGCTTCCCGGAGTCCGGCCTAACATCCGTTTCGCCTCAGCGCCCACGGCGAGCACTTTTTTACCGGCGCGCTCGTTACGTTGTTGCACGGCCACCACCGACGGTTCGTTACACACAATGCCTTGGTTCTTGACGTAAATCAGGGTGTTAGCAGTCCCCAGATCAATCGCGAGATCGTTGGAAAAGACGCCGATGAGGCTACCCCACATCACAAACTCCTTACTTGTGCGCGAAAAAGCGGACTTAAGCAACGAGAAAATAACAGATTTGCCTAGAGCAAGCAAGATAAAGGAAAAATTAGAGAAAATTCGTTTTACAATATCGCCGCCGGTTGCATTGCCGGAGGGCATTTTTTATCATGAGAGGGCGGTTTTCAGCGTTTCCTACCGAAAGGTTTCGTCGCCAATGCTCGATTTTTTGCGAAAAAGGAAGAGAAATTGGAGTATCACTATCCTCCTCGGTATTATCATCCTGGTCTTTATCGCGTTTTACGGTGGCAGCAACATCACGAACACAAGTTCCACCAATGATGTGGTTGAAGTTAACGGAGAGCCGGTCACCCAGCGCGAATTCGCGTTACAGTACGAGCGCGAAGTGCAGCGTTACCGCGATATTTTGAAAGGCTCTTTCACTCAGGAGATGCTCAAAGGCCTCAACATCAAGGGCAACCTGGTCGAAGCGTTGATTCAGAAAAAACTGGTGGTCCAAGAAGCGCGCAGGCTCGGTCTTACCGCGAGCGATGACGATCTCGCCCGCCACCTTGCCACAGCGCCTGAATTTCAACTTGGCGGGCGATTCAGCAAGGACCACTATCTGCGAGTTCTCGAGGCCAACCGAATTGTGCCGGTGCAGTTCGAGGAAGAACAACGCGACCAGCTGACGGTACAGAGGCTTTACAGCCTGATTCTCGATGCCGTGCATGTGACCGACGCCGAGGTGCGTGAACGCTATCGCATCGATCAGGAAAAAATAGATCTCTATTTTATCAAGCTGCCGATCAACGATTTTGTCCCAGAGGTCAAGCTCACCGAGGCCGAAATCAAGTCATACTATGCGCGCAACAAGGAATCCCTCAAAGAGCCTTTGAAAATTCAAGTCGAGTATCTGTCCTATCCATACGATCGGTTCACCGGTTCGGTCCAAGTGAGTGAAAAGGAAATTGAAGAGTACTATACGGTCAATCTCAACAGCCAGTTTCGCAAACCCAAAGAAGTCAAAATTCGCTATATTTCGATCGCTGTCCCGCCCGGCGCCGACGCCGCGCAGAAGAAAGCTGTTCAGGACCATGCTGAAGCGGTCGTCAGAGAAGCCCGCGCCGGCAAAGACTTCGCTCAGTTAGCCAAAAAGGAATCCGGCGACGCCACGGCCGCCAAAGGCGGTGAAATCGGCTGGATCGCCGCAGGACAGATGCCGCCGCCGGTGGAAAAGGTCCTTTTTAATCTGGCCAAGGGCGCGGTCAGCGACGCGATTGAAACACCGGCGGGATTTCAAATCTTCAAAGTCGAAGACATCAAGGAAGCAAAGACCCTGACGCTCAAAGAAGCCAGCGCGGAAATCGCCAAGAATTTAAAAACCGAAAAAGCCAAACGCGATGCCGCCAAGGTCGCCGACCGGGACCGCGAGAAAGCGCTCTCCGGCGCCGGCTTCAACAAGCTGGCCCAAGAGAGCGGCGTCACGCTCAAAACTACGGGCTGGATCACCAACGGCCAAGTGGTGCCGGAAATCGGCGAAAATCAGGAATTTTACAAAAATGCATTTTCTTTAAGCGCTAAAGATATCGGTCCCATCGTCGAGGGCAAAGGGGCATACTATCTGATGCGCCTCAAGCAGCGCCAAGAACCCACCGTGCCGCCGCTCGAGAGCGTAAGCGGTCAGATCGAGAGGAATCTCAAAGAATCCAAAGCTTACGAGCTGGCCTTGCAGCGCGGTCATAGCCTGCTCGAGCAACTCAAAAAAGATAAGGACATGGTGAAACTGGCGCAGGCAAATCATTTAAAGCTCGACGAGACCGGCTGGTTCCTGCGCAGCGCGCCGCAGCTGCCGAAAATCGGCGAGCTGGCGGAAATGAAGGCGGGATCGCTTGCTTTAACGGCGCAGAAGCCGATCCCGGACCGCCTCTATACTCAAAAAGATGCCCTCTACGTCATCGCATTTAAAGATAGCCAGGGCGCCGATATGGAGCGGTTCGAGAAAGAAAAAGAGATGATCAAGAAACAAGCGCTGGCGGAAAGCCGCCAGCGCGCGCTGATAAAATTTATGGAAGGTCTGAAAAGCAAAGCGAAGATCAAGGTCAACACCGCTTTCCTTGAAGAGAGTTAAATTTAACCGCCGGTTAGTAAAAAATGCCGGGCGGGCTTCGGCCCGCCAGTGCGCCAAAACCTGCCCGATTTTTCAAATGACTGTTTGCTCGTGAGAACTCGCCAGTGCAGATCGTTTTAGTGCGCCACGGCGCCACCGATTGGAATTTGCAGGGCCGCTGCCAGGGATCGACGGATCGTGATCTCAGCGAGGTTGGCCTGCATCAAGCCGCACAAACCGCGGCACTACTCCGCAGGGAACAAATCCAGGCAATCTATTCGAGCAATCTGCGGCGCGCGCGCCAAACCGCCGAGGTCATCAGCCAGCCGCACAACTTGTCGGTCATGATCGAAGACGGAGTTCGCGAACTGGATCACGGCGAGCTCGAAGGACTGACCTTTAATGAAATCAAAGACAACTACGCGGATTTTCTAACCCGTTGGCGCAGCGAACCCGCCGATATCCGGGTTCCAGGCGGCGAACGGCTCGCCGATGTCGCCGAGCGCGCGTGGAACGGCTTGAACGAAATCGTCCGGCGCCACCGTGAAGCGCCGGGTATTTTGGTGGTAAGCCACAACTTTCCAATTCTCGGAATCGTTTGCCGGATCACCGGCACGCCGCTCAACAACTACCGCACTTTTCACCTCGATCCGTGCAGCGTGACGCGCTTGAGCCATGACGGCGGTTGCGGCTGGCAAGTCACCCATGTCAACAACCGCGAGTATTCCACCGAGCAAGCGACAACAGCGCGGCCGTAAGCGGCCACAGCAACGCTCTTCACGCGTTTTTGTGGTTGCGCGCGGCTAATCCCACAGCGGAAAAAAGCGCCGCCAATAGCAAGTAAGCAATCAGAAAATCTGGCGCGGCCAGAAACCCGAATCGGCTGACGATACCGCTCGGCGTCAGCGCATAGGCGTGAATGATGCCGAAAGCGGAAAGCAACGCCGCCGCTAGCGACCAGGCGGCGGCGCGCGCGAACCTGCGTTCGATCAGCGCCACGCCGATGGCGGCGAGAATCATCGAGGTGAAAATAAAGCCGCGCTCCAGAGAAATCATACCGTGAATCGCCAAGCTCTCTTGGTCGAAACGAGACAAGCCGACTTGAAACAGCGATTTTCCGGCGGCGCGCAGCCCGGTTTCGACCATCAACAAACCCCAGCCTGCCAGCGCGGGCACGATGCCCAGCGCCACGGCGGGAGCATGTTCCCTCGGCGTCTCCTGAAACGACTGGGCGACAATGACGATACCGATATAGAGAAGAATACCGATTCCCGCTTCCAACGGAATCAACCCGAGCACCGCTTGAATCGTGCCGGTGAGGCAAAGAAAGGCGATGAAGGCGCCGTTCATGGCCGAATATCCGGAGCGCGCGCCCAATTGTTTCCAACCCGGATGTCCAATGTAGATGGTCGTCGGAAATACGCTTCCGAACAACGCCGCCACCACCGAGCCGATACCGTTGGCCATGAGCGAGGGAAAAGTAGGGAATCGGTCCCCGGCGGCTTCCGCGCTTTCGATATTTTGCAACGAGCCGACGACGTTGAAAATTCCCATGGGAAAAATAACCGAAAAATAGTTGAGAAAGGCGGGCTGGCTGAGCGCTTCCCAAAGCGAACCGCCGCTAAAAGCCGGCAGCGTAAGCGAAGCGCTCATCGAAACGGTCTGACGATTCATCGCGCCCAACGTCCAACCCAACAACGTGCCGATCGCCACGGCCACCATACCGCCGGGAAAACCGAGGGGGAACCGCTGATGCGAGAAATAGGCGACAAAAATCACCGCCATCGGCACCAGTGCCACCAACGGTTGGGCGAAAATTTTAAAGGTGAAATCCATCGAAATGAAGGTAATCGCGATACCGGCCAACGCCGACAAAAGCGCCGCCCGTGGCGTTACTCGGCGCACGCTCTCGGCGATGAAGGCGCCGGCCATTTCGATCACGCCGCTTAAAAAACAAGCGACCAGTCCGACCTTCCAGGCCCAGATCGGATCTTTGGTCTCCTGCACGACCGGCACCATGATGAAGAAAACAAAAGCGAACAGGCTGACGGTATTGATGCCGTAAGGCAGCGCGGTCACGTCTTCCCGACCGGTCTGGCGCGCCAGTCGGCGCGCCTGCCAAGCGTAAAATAAATTGCCGACAAGAATCGAGATCGCCGCGCCGGGAAGGATCTTGCCGAAAATGTATTCGTCCGGCAGGTGGATCAGGCCGCGGCAAAAACTTACAATCAGGATCAACTGAATCAGGTTGTCGATCATCAGACCGAAAAAGCCGTCGAGATCCTTGCGCACAAACCAGGGGGGATTGGTGAAACTTTGGCTCATGAACTGGAAATACTCCGGGGAATTTCCGCCGAATGTAGCTGCCGGGGCGCTTTGCTGTCAAACAGTCCGTCGGAGTCTTCCGACTTGAATCGCTTGGCAATGGGCGATAGAAAATAGCCGGCATGTTGCGTTACCAAAATCTCGGCCGAATGGAATATCCCGCCGCATGCGCATTGCAGGAAAAGCTCGTCGCACTCAAGCAGGACGAAACCGCCGATGACTTCCTGCTCTTCGTCGAGCATCCCCATGTCTTCACGCTGGGGCGCGGCGGCAAGGAGACAAACGTGCTCGCGGCGCAGAACGTTCCGGTCATTCGCACCGGCCGCGGCGGCGACGTGACCTATCATGGGCCGGGCCAGTTGGTGGTCTATCCGATCATCGATCTAAGATCGAAGCTGCGCAAAGATGTGCATCGCTACGTGAGGAATCTCGAATTATCCGCTGTTCGCACCCTGAAAGACTTCGGCCTCAGCGGTATCCGCCGTCCGCCGTTCACGGGAATCTGGATCGGCGACCGAAAAATCGCCGCCATCGGAGTCGCCGTGCGCCGATGCATTACCTTTCACGGCTTGGCGCTCAACGTGAACACAGAGCTGAGCTATTTCAAGCGCATCGTCCCCTGCGGCCTTGCATGGGCTGATGTCACCTCGATGGCCAACGAACTTGGCAAAGTGCAAAGCGCAGAGCGGGTTCGAGACCGCTTTCTTCATAATTTCGCCGAGACTTTCGATTATGATGACCTCAAAGAAGGTATCGAAGCGCACGATTGGCATGCCAGGTCGACAAACTCTCCGACGGTTGGAACGACTGGAACGTTTTGAACGACTGGAACCCCATGGGTCGAAGACACCCCGACTGGATTAAAGTCAAAGCTCCCGGTAACCCGAACTATCTGCGCCTAAAGCGCATCCTGAGGGAGAAGAACCTGCACACGGTGTGTGAGGAGGCGCGCTGTCCGAACATCGGCGAGTGCTGGGGCAACAAAACCGCGACGTTTCTTATTCTCGGTGACACCTGCACGCGCGGCTGCCGCTTTTGCGCCATCGACAAAGGCAAACCGCTGGCGCTCGATCCCGCCGAGCCGCGTAATGTCGCGCTGGTCGTCAAAGATTTAGGCTTGGATCATATCGTTGTGACCTCGGTCAATCGCGACGATCTTCCTGACGGCGGCGCCGCGCATTTCGCCAACACGGTGTTCTGGATCAAGAGTATGAACCCTGGAATCCGAGTCGAGTTGTTGATTCCCGATTTCGAGGGCGACTTGCAAGCAGTGGAGACCGTCGTCAACTCGGGCATCGAGATTCTAAACCACAATATCGAAACCGTGCCGCGCCTCTACGGTAAGGTTCGCCCCGGCCACAGCTACGAATGCTCTTTGAATATTTTAAAAGAAGCGAAGAAACTGCGCGCAGACATGCTCACAAAGTCGGGCTTCATGCTCGGCGTCGGGGAGACCGGTGAGGAAGTGATGGCCACGCTCAACGACTTGCGCGAGAGGGACGTCGACATCGTCACCATCGGCCAGTACCTACAGCCCTCGAACCGCCAGTTGAAAGTCGAGCGCTACGTCGCCCCCGAAGAATTTAACGAATTCAAACTAGAGGCCGAAAAGCTCGGCTTTCGCCATGTCGAGTCGGGGCCGCTCGTGCGCAGCTCCTATCACGCCTGGAGCCATGTCGCTTGAGAGCGTGATCTCGCTCTCCGTTTCTACCGGTCTCCGTTCGACCGAATCACGATGCGGTTAGAGTCATATTTTTGAAATTGACTTCGTATTGGCTTGGCCCAGGAGCTCGAAACGGCGATGGCCATACGCACCGTAACGTACGCCTTCGGCGCCAGCGTGCAGGATGCCAACGCCTGTTTAGTGTTAAATTCCAAGAACACGCTCGAGGCGGTGAAGTTTATTAAGGCGCTGTTATCAAGAAGCCATGACGCCGGAAGTATTTACCTGGGACCCATCCTCGAACAATTGAGCCATGCTCGCCGGCACGATCTCACTGGCGCTTAATGCGATTTCCATCACGCGAACCGGCGAAAAGGATAATCCGACGTTCACCGAAAAAATTCACCTTGCCAAAGCAGCCGCGGGCCCGGCGCGGCGCATCGGCGTCGAGCATGTGATGGGTGTCTGCGTCATCTGGAAATTCGCCGAAAACACCACCGGCGCGAAGAAATTTCTGGTCGACTACGTGGGCAATTTTCGCCAGGTATTCATCAATGGCGAATTTTATGATTTTCCGACCTTCCAACGCACCGGATCGGACTTGAACCACCTGCTCACCCAAGACGCTAAAGCCAAACCGGCTGACAAATACAAGGTTCTGGAGGACGTGCTGAACCGGGCCACCAACGTCGGCCGCCCCGGTTACGCCAACGAGGCTATCGACGAAGCCTACCAAAAATGGATCATCAACGCCATGTTGGCCAAAGTCGCGCAAGGAGTGCTAAGCCCCGAGGACGCAGTCAAAGAAGGAAATGGAATGCAAGCGCATCTGGGAGAAGTGGCGCGAGCGCAAGCTGCTTTAAATCGGCAATCGAGCGCGATCACGTCATTCGCCGCCGCGCCAGCGTGCCGATCGCGATTCTGTAGAATTTTTTCGTCGATCGGTTTATCGCCGGCTTCACCCTGGGCGCGGTCAAGTAGTCGCCAATGCCCGGAGCCGCGCAACCCGGCAATGCGAGGTGGGTATGAAAGCATTACGACTGCGTTTATCGAACTTTCACGCGGAAAATTTAACGGCCATAACACGATTCTATCAACTCGTTGCGCTGCCGGCACAGCGTTATCGCGGTGACTTGGCGCCTGCAATCCTAGCCGATACTGGCCACACTCAAGCGTTTTTACAATTCGAACGCCAATCCATTGCCAATCACGCTTTTGATTGACACCGGCTTCGTCGCTCAGTTACGCTCTTCATTATGCAGAAAAGAGAGTTCATTCGCGGACTACGCGGCGTCCTCGGCGGCCCTTACGTGCTTGTCGAGAAAGAAGACGTCATCGTCTACGAACAGGATGGCTCGATCTTTCAAGTCATGCCGGAGATCGTCGTTTTGCCGGGCAATGTGGAGGAAATCGCCGCAGTCGTCAAGCTCGCCAAGCAGGCCGATGTCCCGATCGTGCCGCGCGGTTCGGGAACCGGACTCGCCGGAGGCGCGGTGCCCGCCGAGGGCGGCATCGTCCTATCACTGGCGCGGCTCAATCGCATCTTGAAAATCGATCTCGAAAACCAAATCGCCATCGTCGAGCCCGGAGTCATCAATATCGACATCTCCAAAGCAGTCGCCAAAGACGGTTTCTTTTATGCGCCGGACCCGAGCAGCCAAGCGGCTTGTTCGATCGGTGGCAACGTGGCGAACAATTCCGGCGGACCGCACACGCTGGCCTACGGCGTCACGACCAATCACGTCCTCGGCGTCGAGGTCGTGCTTGATGACGGTCAGATCGTTTGGCTCGGCGGCGAAACGCCCGATGCGCCCGGCTACGATCTCTGCGGCGTCTTCGTCGGCTCGGAAGGCACACTGGGTATCGTCACCAAAGTCATCGTGCGGCTGATGCGCGCGCGCGAGTCGGTGCGCACGCTGCTGGCGATCTTCGACCAAATGGACAGCGCCACTCAAACCGTCGTCGACATCACCGCCGCGGGCATCATTCCAGCGGCGTTAGAAATGATGGACCGCACGACGATCGAAGCCGTCGAGCGGGGCGCGCCGGCAGGCTTCCCGCGCGACGCCGAAGCGGTGCTGCTCGTCGAAGTCGAGGGATTAAACGAGCACACCGAGCGCTCCATTGTGTTGGCCGGAGCAATCTGCCGGCGCAACGGCGCGCGCGAAGTGAAACTCGCCAAGGATGAAGCCGAGCGCCAGCGCCTCTGGAAAGGCCGCAAAGGCGCCTTCGGCGCCATGGGCACTCTGGCGCCCAACTATTACGTCCAGGACGGCGTAGTGCCGCGCAGCCAATTGCCGGAAATGATGCGCCGTGTCGCCGCCATCAGTAAGCAATTCGATCTGCGCATCGCCAATGTATTTCACGCTGGCGACGGCAACCTGCATCCCAATATTTTGTTCGACATGCGCACACCCGGCGAGCTCGATCGTGTCATCGAAGCCGGCGCCGCCACGTTGCGCGCCTGCATCGAGCTCGGCGGCAGCATCACCGGCGAGCACGGCGTCGGCCTGGAGAAAAAAGCGTACATCGGCTTGCAGTTCAATGCGGCCGATCTGGATGCGATGGCGCGGGTGCGGCGCGCGTTGGATCCCGACGGGCGCTTTAATCCGGCCAAGCTCTTTCCAACCCCGGTAGGCTGCGGCGAAATACGCTTGCAGCCGGCGGCAATCCCGGCGGGGTTGTGGGTCTAAAATACAGTTGCGAGTTTTGCGTCTCACGTCTTGCGTTCAATTTGAATCTCAATCCTCAAACTCCAACCCGAGACTCTGGACTCTAGACAAGATAGGCTAAAATCCGGTGCATGCAGAGAACGACCAAGAAAACGTGACACGACAGGAACCGGCGGCCCTCGATCTTCCCGAGCTCTACCAGTGCGTGCACTGCGGTCTCTGTTTAAATCAGTGTCCGACCTATCGCGCCACGCGCCTCGAACCGGAGTCACCGCGCGGCCGGATCCATCTGGTCAAGGCTGTCGCCGACGGGCGGATCGAGCTCAACGAACGTTTCAAGGAGCACCTTTATCTCTGTCTTCTCTGCCGCGCCTGCGAGAGCGCTTGCCCGTCCGGCGTGCAGTACGGTCGCATCGCCGAGGCGGCGCGCGAGCAGCTCGGCCCGCCGGGCACGGAATTCGGCCGCGCGGTTTTGAGTTTCGTTTTTACCCAACTGCTTCCCTACCGGCGCCGCTTGCACTTTATCTTCGCGCTCCTGCGGGTCTACCAGCGAACCGGCCTGCAGCGCGCCTTGCGCCGGATGCTGCCCGAGAAACTACGCGACATGGACGCGCTCCTGCCGGTAATTCCAAGGCGCTTTTTCACGCCGAGGACGCCGGTCCCGCCGGCCATCGGCGAGCAGCGCGCCAAAGTCGCCATGCTCGACGGTTGCGTCATGCCGCTATTGTTCGGCGATGTGAACGATGCGACCGTGCGCGTGCTGCAGCGCAACGGCTGCGAAGTAATTTTTCCCGAAAAACAAACTTGCTGCGGCGCGCTCAACCTGCACAACGGCGAGACCGCCGCGGCCAAACGGATGGCGCAGCGTAACATCGACGCATTTCTCGAGTCCGACGCGGACGCGATCATCGTCAACGCCGCCGGCTGCGGCGCGGCCATGAAGGAATATGGCCACCTGCTGCGCGACGACCCGAAATATTCCGACAAGGCGGTGCGCTTCAGCGGGCGAGTTAAAGACGCCGGCGAATTTCTCGCCGATCTCGGTCTCATCGGCAAACTCGGTTCCGTCGAGATGACCGTGACCTACCAGGATCCCTGTCATCTCGCCCACGGGCAGCGCATTCGCAGCCAGCCGCGCCAATTGTTGCAGGCAATACCCGGCCTAAAGCTGGTAGAGATGGAGGGCGCCGATCGCTGCTGCGGCAGCGCGGGCATTTACAACCTGACTCATTCGGCCATGTCGCAACACTTACTCGACGAAAAAATGCACACGATCGGCGCCACCTACGCCAGCGCCGTCGTTGCGCCCAACCCCGGCTGCATGCTGCAACTTCGCGCCGGCGCGCGCCGTTCTGGCAATGAGCTGGAAGTTTATCATCTCATGGACCTGCTCGAGCGGGCCTACCGCGCCGCCGACTAGCTACGAGGCGATGAAATCGATTGTCGATCAGTTAAAGCAAAAGCTCGAGTCGGCTTTGGCCGCCGGTGCAGTGGCCAATGAAGCCAACGCTCTCAAAAAATTTCAGGTAGACGGCAGGGAACCGGCGCTGGTGGTGACGCCTCAGTCTGTCGCAGAGATCGCGGCCGCACTGCGCATCTGCGCCGAAGCGCAAGCCGTTGTGATTCCTTGGGGCGGCGGCACCGCGATGGCGATCGGCAACCCGCCGCACCGCGCCGATGTCGTCATCGAGTTAAATAAATTCAACCGGCTGATCGAGCATGATGCCGCCAACCTCACGGTAACCGTGCAAAGCGGCGCTGTTCTCAGCTCCGCGCAAACTGCGCTTGAAGGGCAAAGGCAGTTCGTCCCTTTCGACCCACCCTTTGCCGACCGGGCAACGTTCGGCTCCATCGTTGCTGCCAACTTGAACGGTCCAAGGCGCAGCAGCTACGGCAGCGTGCGCGATTTGGTCATCGGCATGAAGGTCATTCTTGCGACCGGCGAAGAGATCAAGGCCGGCGGCAAGGTCGTTAAAAACGTCGCCGGCTACGATCTGTGCAAGCTCTTCGTCGGTTCCTTGGGCACTCTCGGAATCATCACCGAAGTGACCCTCCGACTGGCGCCGATTCCCGAGAGCGCCACGACGCTGATCGCCACCGGCGACCTGGCTCAGGCCGAGCGCTTCGCCGTCGAGCTGTTCCGCTCGCCCCTGCTGCCGGCGGCGGTTTTTCTTTTCAGTGAGGACAGCGGCAAACGCTGGCGCGTCGCGGTGCGCTGGGAAGGCTTCGAAGAAACCGTAGCGCGCCGGCTGCGCGATTCGGGAGCCTTGGCGACGGACACCGGTATGAACGAAGAAATTTTACGCACTGCAGAACAGAGCGCGCTATGGCGCCGGCTGTGCGATCTTCCGCTCCAGACCGAATCTCTGGTTTACCGCGTCACCTTGCCCCGCGCTGCGGTCTTTGGTTTGTTGCAGCACGCCCGGCATTGGCCGGTTCTAGAAACCGCCGGCGACGTGGCAACGGGAACAGTGTGGATTGCCTGCGCGCCCAAGCCGGTTTCTCTCGAGCTATTTTCCCAGCTGACTGAATTGGCTCAAGCTCAGCGCGGCCATGCGGTCATTTTCGCCGCCCCCGCCGCATTGAAATCCGCTATTAACGTCTGGGGAACCTCGCCATCGACGATTTCGCTGATGCGCGAAATCAAGCGCCAGTTCGACCCGAAAGGATTGCTCAATCCCGGCCGCTATGTCGGTGGCCTGTGAATTTCCTTGCTGAAGACTCAGGACCCAGTCCCTAGCGTCCGAAACCTAAAAAAACCGAATCACCCAAGAACTGAACCAGTTGTCAAAGCCGAATCCGGCACTGCCGCGGAGCGCAAAGTAGACCGCAGCAGCGAGAAATACCAGATTGTCGCGCAGGCCGACTTCGTGAGCGTGATAGGATTGCCGATCGAAAGAGCGAAAATAAATTTGCGCCTTCTCTTCCTTGATGGCATTTTTCACCACCGGCGCCATGGCCGGCAAAACTTTTAGCCAATGCCAGTGGAGCGCGAAGGTGGGAATTAAGAAGATGACGATCATCAGCGCGGTGATCGGCGTCTGAATCCCGGCGGCCACGCCGAAGCCGCCGACGACCATCAGAAAGGTTGCGACGAAGCCGAAATAGACCGCGCCTTGGGGAAATAAAAGACTCGCGGTATTGACCGGATTGGGCCAGCGCCGAACGTTGCTCAGGCCGCTGATCAACATGCGCCAACCAAGAATAACTCGCAACGTCGCTTCGGCCAGCAGTACCAGTATTGTCTGTTCCAATGGGGAATTCCTTCCGTCATGTTGCCGCGCTACATACCGCCGTAATATATCCACCGGTAGGAAGATGGTCAATTGCCGCACGCAATGGGACAATTACGGTCCTCGCTCCAGCAGATTGGCAAACGGCCAACGACAGAACTCCGCTTCACCATTGGCTGATTTATCGCGAAAATTGCTAATTTTGATTGTTTCTGCCAAGAAAGTTCTTTACTATGCGGCTCACGGCGCCGATGAGAAACTGGCACAGCGGTTGCTCTTACGTCCGCTGTGATTCGGAGGTGGTAATGCGGAGCGCAAGACGATGGTTCATTTCACTTTGCTTGAGCTTCTTGGTGTGTTTACCCGCCAAGGCCACGGCTGAGAGTAATTCCTCGAACTCCAAGCCGTTTCCGGTCCCTGCCGGCCTCGAATCTTCGGTTGAGTTTTGGAAGAAAATTTTTACCGAATACAACCGTTCTCAAATGATTTTTTTCGATCCCCTCGATTTGAGCAAGATCTACGAGGTGATCGAAGTCGGCGAAGACAACCGCTCCAACGATTTTATCAACGCCGAGCGGAAGCGCGTTGCGGGAGAAAACGGTGTCGATATTGAACGGGTCAAAACTCAGCGTGGCATAAAAGAACGCACCGCCGAAGGCATTACCCGATCGGGACGTTATCTCCAGCAAATAAAGAATATTTTTACCGAGCGCGGATTGCCGGCCGAGCTTGTTTATCTACCGATCGTAGAATCGTCGTATGACATAAATGCCCGATCCTCCGTCGGCGCCTTGGGCATCTGGCAGTTCATGCCCCGAACCGGGCGGCAGTATCTCCGCATTAGCCGGGGTGTCGACGAAAGAAAAGATCCGCTGGAATCTTCCCGCGCGGCCGCCGCCTATCTCCAAGAAGCATACGAAACGCTCGGCAATTGGCCTCTGGCGATTACCTCTTATAATTTCGGACCAGCCGGCATGGCGCGCGCCGTGGCTGTGGTGGAGTCCGAAGACCTCGTTGAATTAATTCAAAGCTATGAGCATCGCTACTGGGGATTTGCGCCGAAGAATTTTTACGCGGAATTTCTAGCGGCAGTCGAGATCGGCAGCAACGTGAGCCGGTATTTCCCCGGCCTCGAGGCCGATGCTCCGGTTGAGATCAAGGAAGTCGAAGTGAAACGCCGCACCAGAGTGGCGACGCTCGTCAAATCTTCGGGACTAAAGCATGAAGAGTTTCTCGGGTGGAACCCGGCGCTTAGCCGGGGTATCCGGGTCATCCCCGCAGGCTATCGCGTTAAACTTCCCGCCGATAAGGCCGCCGAGCCGCTCGTCGTCGCGGCGCAAAATCGAAACTCCGAGTCGAATGCCCAACCGCAAGTCGTGCATCACCGCGTAAAACGCGGCGAGACGCTTTATGAGATTGCGCGCCGCTATGGCGCGTCAGTGGAGAGGATCATCCAGGCAAACAACATCCGCCACGCGCGTCTCTTGAGAGTCGGCACGACGCTGCGAATCCCGCGAATATAAAATTCCCGCCAATTAAACCGGCGTTAAGTCTGACGGCCGGGGCGATGAATGTCGCCCAGGCCTCACTTTCTCTAACTCATTTTTTTATCTCAGCAAGAGCTGCCGGTCTGTCACCGGCGCGGCTTGTTCGGCGCGCGCGCGTTGACAAATTTTCCGCGGGCCGGATATAGTTGACGGCATGGCAGCCCAAGCGCTTGTCAAAGGAATCGGCCTGCGAAAAATTCGCAAAAGCATTCTTGCATGCCTTTTGTCTCAAGGAGAAAACTTGGGTGGTGAATTACATCCAAGATCGCTGGAATATGGAACAAAGACCGCTGAGACGGTGTACGACCAGTGGTTGTCGATTCTGACGGCGGACGGTAAGAACAGCATCAAGGACATGCAGGAATATTTCGATTTCGTTCACGCCCAAAAGCAAATCACGGCGCCGATCAATGTCGCCGCGGTGACGGATTACTCGTTGGTCGATCAGGTGATGGCGGGGAAATTGGCAATGGGAGTCTCGTGGTCTAGGGTCCAGGATCTAGAGTTAATCCTAGACGCGAGGCGCGAAACTCTAGACTTGAATAACGTGAAGGAGTTCAACATGGACGGTAAAGCACTAGTTGATTCAGTCAAGAAAGAAGTCATCGAGCCCGGCATTAAGCGCTTGATGGATACGCAATATTTCACCGAATTGCGCCAGGGCAAGTTGTCGGTCAAACGGCTTCAAGGTTGGGCGATGCAACATTATCTTCACAATAAAGCGATTCTCAAATCGTTTGCTCTAGGCATGGTCAAAAACGCCCAGGATCAGACGATGATCGATTACTTCACCTATCAGATGAACGAAGAGCAATCGCATCCCGATTTGGCGAAACGTTTTGGCTTGGCCCTGGGACTGAAGGAGGAAGACTTCGCCGAAGCGACGCAGATTTTCGAGTGTCAAATCCACTCGGCCCGCACGGTGTACAACACGCTGACGGGGATTGCGCCGCAAAATCGCGCTTCGGCGATGACCAGCGAAAGCATGGTGTGCCGCTACTCCGAAGAGTTTTTGAACGCCGGGCGCAAACATTACGGGCTCAGCGATCATGATTTAGTTTTCTTCACCACTCACATGGTAGCGGATATCGAACACACCGCGCAGTCGGCCGACCTGATCGCGCGCATGGTGAAGACACCGCGCGAGGAGCGGCTGGTGCGCGAAAGCGCGCAGTATATGGTACGTATCAAATTGGGCAAATTCGACGGTATCTACCGCGAATACGCTTAAGGACAGTTTAAGGTTTGAGGTTCAAAGTTTGGCCTGATTCCTTGAATCCGGACCCTTGAACTTTGAACCTTGAACGCTACAAGTTTCTCAGTGCGGTCGCTTCGATCTCCAGTAAATATTTCTCGCCGGCGAAGCCGTCGACAAAGCCATATTCGATCTCCGAATCGGTTAACCTGCCGGAACTTGCCAGGACTCCCCGGACGGTTTCGAGATCGTGCCCCCGCTGCAGAAGCACCGATAGCTTCATCACCGTGGACCAGTCGGTCCGAGCGCGAGCCAAGACATCATCAAGCGTGGTGAGAATTTCCCTGACCTGCTTCCGTAATGTCGGCGCCTCAGATGTAAAGCCCGAGAAAAATACAACAGAGTCGTACTCCAAATAACAAAGATAATTTCGCACCGGATCGAAATCCACCGGCCGGCGCTCGGCGCCGCTGATGGTCGGCTTCATGGCCATTAGCTCCAAACCAGCTGTTGCATCCGACTCGAACCACTCTTGCGAAATAAAGCTGGAACTTGCGACACGGCGGTTGCCCGCAAGAATTCTCGAGCGCGCCGCGGCGGCCCGCGTGCGCCCATCCTTGTCGCGCCCCCAGACCCGGACGCGTACTGCATCGTTCAATGAAAAACCGCGAGCCTCAAGTGTCGCCGTGAACCGGTCGAATAATTCTTCAGTTGCCGTGTCTGTCGCGATTCCGGATTTTCCTTCGCCGGAAACCTCGATGAATTCCCGACCGAGCCAATTAAACAATCTGACTTGCATAGTGGCGCCACTCTACTGCAAAGTAAGGCCCCGTCAAAGAACCATGTAAGGGTAGTCCCTGTGCCCGCCCTCTTGGATCGGGACCGTTGAGAGTCACCTGCCTAATCCATTTGGATTGGACGCAAAACGAAAGGACCACAGTCGCCCGATGTTCGCCCGTCTGATCAGTGCCGAAGGTCAAAGCCGCTCAGCAAAGACGGTGGAAGTATTCGGTTGGCTGATTCTGCTCGAAGGAACCCTTGCCTTGTTTGCACCGAACTTTTTAGTTTCGGTGCTGGGGACCGAAACCCTCACGCCCCAAGCCGCAAACTATTTTCGGCTGGTTGGCCTGCTGGTGTGCGGACTCGGCATGCTCTATATCGCCAGCGGCCGGTTGAACTCCGAAGGTTTTATTTTCGCTTCGATGCTCGACCGGCCGTTGGTTCCCTTTGCGATGGCGATTCTTTGGCATTTAGACATTCTCCCGGGACCGCTCGCGCTGATCTTCTCGATCCAGGACTTCGGTGGCTTTCTTTGGACGCTATTCACATGGCGCGCGGAACACGAATCACGATAGGTTGGAGAAATGGATATGAGCAACGCTGTCATCGGTTTCATCGGTCTCGGCATCATGGGCAAGCCCATGGCGCGGAATTTGGTAAAGGCTGGCTACCCTCTAGTCGTACACAACCGCAGCCGCGGCGCGGTCGACGAGCTCAGCAAGGAAGGAGCGCAACCGGCGACCAGCTCGAAAGAAGTTGCCGCGCGCAGCGAAATCATCATTACCATGTTGCCCGACTCACCGGATGTCGAACTCGTGTACGCAGGCGAAGAGGGAATTTTTTCCGGCGTGAAACCCGGCAAGCTGCTCGTCGACATGTCGAGCATCTCACCCGTCGTCGCGCGCAAGCTCGCTGGCCTGGCTGAGAAGCGCGGCTGCGACATGCTCGACGCGCCGGTAAGCGGAGGTGAAGCCGGCGCGATCAGCGCGAATTTATCGATCATGATCGGCGGCAAAGTCTCCGCGGTCGAACTCGCGATGCCGATCTTTCAGGCCCTTGGCAAGAACATCGTCCACGTCGGCGACGCCGGCGCCGGACAGGTGACCAAAGCGGCGAATCAAATGGTGGTCGGTACCACCATCGCCATCGTCGGCGAAGCTCTGGTGCTCGCCGCCAAGGCCGGCGTCGATCCGGCGAAGGTCAGGCAAGCGCTGCTCGGCGGCTTCGCCCAGTCGAAAATCCTCGAAGCCCATGGTCAGAAGATGCTCGACCGCAATTTCAAGCCCGGCTTTCGTATTGTCCTGCACGAGAAAGACATGAAGATCGCGCTCGCAACCGGATCAGAATACGGTGTGCCGCTCATGGTCACCGGCGTCGTCGGCCAGATGATGACCGCGATGAAAGGCATGGGCAACGGCGATCTGGATCACTCGGGGTTAGTGAAGTTCGTCGAAGAACTCGCGAAGCAACAGCTGCGTCGCTAGCGCATCAGCTGCCAGTGGCTTAGTACGGCGCGCTAACGCACCCCACCTGCAAAGAAAATTTGCCCAAACTCTCACCCTCGCTCAAACCCTCTCCCGCAAGCGGGAGAGGGTTTGAGCGAGAACTCCATGGCTCCGACAGTGGCGATTTCCGACGGACGGTTAATGCAACGGATAGAACTGCTTCGGATTCTCAAAGAAGATCTTGTCTGTGAGCGCCGCTGGGATATCTTCGCGCGCGCGCATGGTGGCGACCAACTGGCGCTCCTCGGACGGGTCCTGATGGCCGTAATCCGAGCCGATCAGAATATGATCTTCGCCGGTGTATTGGGCGATATAGTGTACGTCTTCATCCGCTTCGCAGGCGACGAAAATGCGGTACTCGCGAAACATGTCTTGGTCTGAAGAGAACTTCCACTTCTCGCGAAATAATCTTTTGATGATATGCATCATGAACGGAACCCATCCCGCCGAGGCCTCGATGAAGCCGAACTTGAGGCGCGGGAACTGCTCGGGGATTTTGTTGGCGATAATGTCGCGGAAGGCCAACAGCGGCTGGACCCGGCTGTGGCCGAAGGTGTGATTGCGCTCGACGTCGAAAAGATTCAAAAACAGCGGGCAGCCGGCGCCGGTATGTATGCAGATCGGCAAGTCGAGATCGTTGGCCGCCTGGTAGATCGGGTAGAAGTAAGGGTTGTCCAGCGTGCGTTGGCCCTCGATGCCACGGAAGAACACGCCCACCGCCCCATTCTCCTTGCCCCATTTGATTTCTTTCACTGATTCTTCCACCGAGTGCAGCGGCGGCACCACCACCCAGCGCATGCGCCCATGGGACCCGGCGCAGGCCTGGGCGAGAAAGCGATTGTAGGCGCGCGCCATGGCGACATCGAGACCGACATCGTCGGTGATGTAAATGAGAAACAGCGTCGGAAAAACCACCTGGGTGTCGACGCCGAGCCGGTCCATGTCCTTCAAGCGGCTGGGAATATCGGTCATCTCCCGGCAGGCAAGATGAATGTCGCCTCGCGAGGTTTCCAACTTCGACGCCGACGGTGTAATCAAGCGAAAGCTCCCCTTGCCGTTGGGCTTGGGAAAAATGTTGCCGTCGATCAGCCAAAAGGCGTTGCGCGGCCCGTACAGCGTGTCCTCCGGTCCTTTGAGCAGCACTGGCCGGCGTTGAACCATCTCCTTGTCTATCATCGCCCACATCGATTCGCCTTCCGAAATATGCGTGTCCGCATCGATTATCCCTGCCATGGCATTCCTCCTAGTCTATTGAAACTGCCTGATTTCGCCGTTCGTCAACCACGCTCTTCCTGCCACCGTTCACAGAGCTATAGCAAGACTCCACGCTGCTCCGCCAGCAATGGCAAACTAAGCTTTCACTGCCCCAGCGATGATCCACTCTGACGCGATTTGACGCGCATCGCGCGCTTGTTCCGGGGCGATTTGAGCCAGCAGCTTTTCGAATTGCTTGAAGTCGACCTTCAACGTTTCGTCCATGCAGGCGATATATTCGTTGAAGGTTTTTTCCGCCAACGCCGGCGCGTGGCCAAAATGCTTTTCCAGAATGCGCAGCGCCTCGGCACGATGCGACTTGAAGTATTGAATCCCCTCGCTGTACGCGGCGAGGAAAGTTGTCAGATCTTTCTCCCTCTCGCGCCATCGCTTCTCGGTGGTCTCGATGGTTATCGGCAGCGGGTCGTCGACCACCTCCGGCCATTCACTGAGGCGCTTGAATCCTCTCGCCTCGGCGATAAAACCAAAAGGCCGCGGCAAGAGCGCCGCCTGCGCCTGGCCGTCGATCAGCCAATTGAAAGCGTCTTGATCGCCGCTCGCTAACCGCAGCGTCAGATCGGTCCCCACGCGGAGCATTGCTAATTGATGAAATGATTCCGCGATCGGCGCGTTGCGCGATGGGCCTTCCCGGCAAGCCACGATTTTGCCCCTGAGATCGGCGAGCGCGCCGATCCCCGGCGTCGCGATCAAATAATAGGGACAATGATTCATCGCGCAACCGAGAATCCGCGTCGATTTCGACGCGAGGAAATGCTGCAACGACGCCCGTCCGACCACCAGCGATATTTGCGCCGAATCGTCCGCCAGCCTGCGATAGCGTTCTTCGGTGCCCTGCACATGCTGCCAGGACACCTCCAGACCATGCTTCTGAAAAATTCCCGTCTCAATGGACAAATAGCCGCTCGGATCGCGCGCGAAGTCGCCGCCCGCGCCTTCGAGGTGACCGTACATGACGTTGAGAGTCGTTAAGCTCATGGCTCGTCTCCATTCCTCGCCTGCCGCCCTCCTCTATATTACGGCTTGCTCTAGCAAACAAACCATTCCCGACACGAACGAGCAAGAATTCTTGACAGCCGATTGCCTTCGGGAATAAAGTCCGGTCATACCTTGGGGTAGAGTTACTATCATTAATAAAGGGAGGTCGTCATGCAACTATTAAATATTTCCGAAAAGGCCACAGAGCGTAAAAAAGGTCAGCGACGCATCGACCTTTTCCGCCGCGAAAACCTCGAAACGTGGATTCTTATCTTTCCGCCGGGGGATGTGCAGAGAATGCACAACCATCCGTCGGATCGGACCTATTATGTCCTCACCGGCAAGGGTATTATGAAGGGCCTCAACGAATCGCACGAGGTTTCAGCCGGCCAGATTCTAAGCATACCGGCCCACGAGTTTTACGAGGGCTCGAATCCCTACGATGAGCCGATGATTCTATTGGGCAACAGCCACAAGGCAACGCCAGAAGACGTCGCCAAAGCCGGCGGCCAGCGCAACGAGATCGATGAAAAGACCGGCAAGCGCATCATTTACCAGCACGGCGGAGGTCAGGACATGGGAGTATTGGCGGACTAGTCGAGCCTAGCTCAAAGGTCTTCTCAAAGCCCGGCCGGCGCGGCGATCGGTGACTTGGCGTAGCCGATCGGCACAAGATGGTAGATTCGCAGCGGCTGGGGAATTTTCAACAACACTTTCAGCATGGTTTCCATTTAGGGCGAATTGGCATCGTTGACGTACTGGGACGCCAGGCCGAGCGCCGTCGCCGCCAGATGGATCAGAAGCGTCGCGTTGGCCAGGCCGGTAATGAAGCGCGACTCGGCATTTTCCAGTTGGGTGCGGATAGGATAGGATTGCTTCACCCTCGGGTCACCGACAATCACGATGTGGAGTGGCGCGTGGCGAAAGCCCTCGCCGGTCATCTTCGCCGTACCGCGCACGGCTAAATCCATCTCGCGCTTTGGTTCCATCTGCTTGAGATAATAGTCGGCGATTTTGTAGCGAGTGGCTTGATCGCGCACGACGATAAACTCCCAAGGCTGTCCGTTGCCACCCGACGGTGCCCAGCGGGCGCAGTCAAGAACCTTTCGCACCATCGCTCGGAGATCTCCCGGCGTTCGTCGTAGCCGCGAATGCGGTGGCGCTGCTCCGCCAAGCTGAGTCAGTCATCGATATTCATGCTTGCCCCCCTGCCGGCAAATACCCTTGAACTCTTTTGCAACAAAGCAAGGTTTTAGACAACCGGTGCCCAGTTGCGCAAATCACGGCGCCGAATTGGCGTCAGCTATCATTCCGTCGCTGCCGCTCGAAGCCGTGCCAAAAGTTAGGCTCGACAATTTGTTTCTTAGTGTTTCCGCGAAACTGTGGTATCCTTTTCACACTTCCGATGAACGGGAAAACCCTACCGTCCGAACTCACCCGTGCGCCATCGGTCGCCTCTCGGTTCTTTTCGTTCGTCAATGGGCCGCTGCTCAAGCGCTGGCTCTGGCGCTTGAGTGCTTGTCTGCTGCTGTTGCTCTGCCTCTTCATCGAAATCCAGACTTCGCTCCTACAGTCATGGATTTTCACCAGCACCAACGAGCGCCTGTTCTTCAACCTGCAGGAAGGTCCGAGTGCGGAAATCTTCTTTCCGCGTGCCGCGCCCTTCGACGACCGGCGCGGCTATTCCAAATTGCCGCGGTTTCAATCCCGACTGCAAGAACAGGGATACCGCATAACCCGGCAAGCGCGCCAATCGGAAACCATGCTGACGCTATTAGCGCAAGGTATTTCCCCACCCTACGGCGAACGAGCCGCCGCCGGTCTCGATATCCGCGGTGCCGACGGCACGCCTCTGTTTCGCTACGGTCAAGCGGAATTTTTGTTCGAAAAAATTGACACGATCCCGCCGCTGGTGGTCAAAGCACTGCTGTTTCTTGAAAACCGCGATCTCGATCGTCCGGCGACGCCGTGGCAAAACCCGGTGATCGAGTGGGGCCGCATCCTCAAAGCCGGGCTGATGTATATCGGGTCCAAGCTTCATCTGCCAGTCCCGGTGCAGGGCGGCAGCACACTCGCTGTCCAACTGGAGAAATTTCGCCACTCCCCCAACGGCCGTACCGACACGCCGATGGAAAAATTGCGCCAGATCATCGGCGCAAGTCTGAAAGCTTATCGCGAGGGCGCGAACACGCGCGCCTGGCGTGAGCGCATCGTCGTCGATTATCTCAACTCCGTACCGCTGGCCGCCGCGCCCGGTTACGGCGAGATCCATGGACTTGGCGAAGCGCTCTACGCCTGGTTCGGCATGCGCCTCGACGACGTCGTTGCGGCGTTGAATTCTCCCGGCCCGTCGCCGGCGAAAGTGCGCGCTTTCAAACATGTTTTGACGCTGCTCATTTCGGTGCGCGCGCCGTCGGTGTATCTGGTCGACGAGCGGGCTTCTTTGGAGGACAAAGTCAACCAGTTCACCCGCCTGATGGCGCGCAACGGCATCATCGATTGGGAGTTTGCCGCGGAGTTGCAGGAAACCCCGATCCGTTTCCTCCTCGCCGCGCCGCTGCCGCCGCAGCCCTCGTCGAGTAAAAATAAAGCGGCCAATGCCATTCGCACCAACATGATGGAGGCGCTCGGCATCGCCAACGTTTACGAATTGGACCGTCTGCACCTGCAGGTTCGCAGCTCTTTCGATGTCGCCCTGCAAAAAAAAGTAACCGAATTTCTCCATCGCCTCGCCAATCCGCAATTCGTCAGTGCCCATGGACTGAGTGGCGAGCGGCTGCTGGAGGACGCCGATCCCGCCAAGGTGATTTATTCATTTCTGTTGGTCGAAGCCGCGCCGGCCGGCAATTTCATCCGCGTGCAGGCGGATAATTTTGCCGCGCCCTTCGACTTCAATAAAAGCGTCAAATTGGAACTGGGCAGCACCGCCAAGTTGCGCACCCTGACCCATTACTTGGAAGTGATGGCCGAGCTCCACGCCGAGTTCGCGGGATTGAACGACGAAGAGTTGGCGCGGAGAGCCAAAACCGCGGGCGATCCGTTGACTCGGTGGGCCATTGAAACGGCGCAGACTGAAAAAAACCTGTCGTTGCAGGCTTTCCTCGAACAGGCGATGGAGCGGCGCTACTCGGCGAGCCCTAATGAAGAATTCTTTACCGGCGGCGGCCTGCTCCGCTTCGAGAACTTCGACAAAAAAGACGACCACCGCGCCGTGGCGCTCAACGATGCCTTTCGCAATTCGATCAACCTGGTGTTTATTCGCCTGATGCGCGATCTGGTGAGCTATCATCGAGCCCGGCTCCCTTACAACACCAACGACGTGCTGGCGAACCCGGCCAACCCGAAGCGGCAGAAAATGCTTGGAGAAATCGCCGAAGAGGAATCCCGCCAGGCGCTGCGCCGGGCGCACCAGAACTACGCCAAGCAGGGTCCGGACGAAATCGTCGCCCGTCTGCTCGGCAGCAAGGGAAACATCGCGCGCCGTTTGACGATGTTATTTTTTGCCTGGCGCATCGGCGCCGGCATGAGCGATCTCGAGGCGTGGTTCGAAAAGAATCAAGTTCCAACCGAAGGCGTCGACATGGTGAAACTGTTTCACGCCTATAACAATCCGCGCTTGACACTGGCGGACTACGCCTATCTGCTCGGCGTGCATCCGCTGAGTCTTTGGTGCGCCGGCGAGTTTTATAAAACTCCTGATCTTTCCTGGGAGAAGCTCTACGCGGCCGGCGGCGAAGCGCGCCGGCTGAGCTCGGCATGGTTACTGAGCGGCCGCAACCGCCGCGCTCAAGATCTGCGCCTGCGCATCCGCTTTGAAAAAGATGCGTTCAACCGCATGACGCCCTATTGGCAAAAGCTCGGCTTTCCGTTCAAGACGCTGGTGCCGAGCTTCGCTACGGCCCTCGGCAGCTCATCGGATCGACCGATAGCGCTCGCCGAATTGGTCGGCATCCTGGTGAACGACGGCATGCGCCGGCCGTCGGTGAGCCTCACCGAAGTTCATTTTGCCGAAGGCACCCCTTATGAAACCGTTCTCGAAAGGCCGGCGCCGCCGGGCGAACGAGTGCTCGCGCCGGAAATCGCCCGGACCATGCGTCGAGCCATGGCCGAAGTGGTCAAGCAAGGTACGGCGCGCCGCTTGAACGGCGTGTTTAAATTGTCCAACGGCGAAGTGCTAACCGTCGGCGGCAAGACCGGTTCTGGCGACAACCGCTTCGAGACCTTCAGCCGCTCCGGCGCCGTGACCAGCTCGCGCGCGACCAATCGCACCGCGACTTTTGTCTTTTACATCGGAGCGCGCTACCTCGGCGTCATCACGGCCTTCGTGCAAGGGCGCGAGGCGGAGAACTACCACTTTACCAGCGGCTTGCCGGTGTCAGTGCTGAAACTCCTGGCCCCGACGATCATCACCCGGATGGAAAATCAATCCATCGACCAACCCACCTCAACTGTAAACCGGGCCCGTTGATTTACGGGGCGAGCATTCTTGCAATCGGCAATTTGTCGTCTGGAATTCCGAGCGAAGCGAGGACTAGGTGCCGCGCCGGTTGCCGAACAATTCGATGTGCAAGCGCGGCGTGTAGCCGAAGCCGTAACGCAAACAGTCGCCGACGATCCAGCGCGCTTTGGCAGCCAGTTGTTTTTTGCTGGTGCCCTGCGCCATGATCATGACGCGGGCCGAGTCGACGTTGTTCAGTCGATCGAGCAGCGCGCGAATCTCGGCAAAATCTTTCCTGCTCTCGACGACAAACTTTAATTGGTAGTCATAACTGTCGAGGTACCTTTGCAAAACCGGCAAATTCAGCCGGCGCTCCTCATGCATGCGCGCAAACTTGCCTCTTTCCCTGCGCCGAGGGGTAGAATTCGCCAGCTTCGGACTGAGCGAAATCAGATCGCAGTACACCGGTTTGAATATCGTGCCGGCGGTCTCGATGGTGATATGTTTTTTTCGGCGTTTGAGCTCCTGCGTCAGCACTTCGATTGCGCCGGTCAACAGCGGCTCTCCGCCGGTAATGACCACGTGACGAGTCGGCTGTTTTTCGACTAGACGGAGAATCTTCTCGATCGGCCACGACGAGCCCTCCGGCCGCCAGGAAGTGTAAGGGGTGTCGCACCAGACGCAGCGCAGATTGCAGCCGGAGGTCCGGATGAAGACCGAAGGGGTGCCAGCCAGGCGCCCTTCGCCTTGAATCGAATAGAAGATTTCGCTGATGCGCATGGCTTCAATTTAGCAAAGCACCCGCGCCGCTTGAAGAGAAGCGGGAAACTTGCATCGAGCGCGCCTTGTGGTAGAGGTTAAAGGTTGGCGCCCGAGCAAAAGGCGCCGCCCCTCGGCGGCATGAATTGGGACAATCGGATGACGGCAGATCAGGAAGCTTTAGTGGCCGAAGAGCGCAAGGTTCGCCGGCTGTGCTGCGCCATGGACGTTGCCGTGGCTCTGCTCTGGCGGGTCGATCTGACCCTCGAAGAGGCGCAAGACGTGGTCGGCCACGCCAAACGCATGGCACTGCAACTTTTTCCCGACAAAGAAGAAACCTTTGATCTGATCTACGGGTCGCGCTTTCGCCGCATCCTGACGGAAAAATATCGCTTGCAATGAATTCTTTACACGGTCACTTCGACCCCGCTGGACTCAACATCGAGTAAGAATCCGTCATGGACGGCAAATTCATCCATATCCGGGGCGCCAAGCAAAACAATCTAAAGAATCTCGATATCGCGATTCCGCTCAACGCATTGACCGTAATTACCGGCGTCAGCGGCTCGGGCAAATCGACGCTGGCTTTCGACATCCTCTACGCCGAGGGGCAGCGCCGCTACGTCGAGAGTTTTTCCGCCTACGCCCGGCAGTTTCTCGACCGCATGGACAAGCCCGACGTGGAAAGCATCGAGGGCATCCCGCCGACCATCGCCATCGACCAGAGCCGGCCGGTACGCACCTCGCGGTCGACCGTCGGCACCATGACCGAGCTGCACGATCACTTTAAGCTGCTCTTTGCCAAAATCGCCGTGCTTTACTGCCGGGGCTGCGAGCGCGTGATCGAGCGTGACAGCGCGCAATCGGTTTTCGCCAAGCTCGCCGCCCTGCCCGAGGGCACGCCGGCTGTTTTGGCTTTTCCATTAGCGCCATCCTCGGTCGCTTGGGACGAACTGCGCAACGGTTTGCGCCAAGCCGGCTTTCATCGACTGCTGATCGACTGCGCGATCCGCGAGCTCGACGAACTCGACGAAGCTCCCGCAAGCAATGAAACTCTCCAAGTGGTCGTCGACCGCTTTGCCTTTAGGACGGAGAATAAGAAGCGCATCACCGACTCGCTGGAACAGGCTTTTCATTACGGTAAAGGCCGTTTGAATCTTTATTTCCCGAAAGAAAACTGGCGGCGCGAGCCCTTCAGCAGCCATCTCCACTGCCCGCATTGCGACATCTCCTACCGCGAAGCCGTGCCCAATTTATTTTCATTCAACAGCCCGCTGGGCGCCTGCGAGACCTGCCGCGGCTTCGGCCGAGTGATCGACATCGACCTCGATCTGGTGCTTCCCGATCCCGGCAAATCGCTGAGCGACGGCGCGATCAAGCCTTGGATCAACCGCACTCGCCGCACCCGCCGGTTGCTGGATTATTGCGAGCGCAAAAAAATTCCGACGAAAAAACCCTGGGGCGAGCTGACCGACAAGCAGAAGCAACTGGTCATCGACGGCGACGGCGACTACAAGGGCATCCGCGGTTGGTTTCGCCGCCTGGAGCGGAAAAGTTACCGTATGCACGTGCGCGTGCTGCTGGCGCGCTACCGCGCTTATCTGATCTGCCCCGATTGCCAAGGCACGCGCTTACAGGCCGATGCGCTGCACTATCGCATAGAGGGCAAAAACATCGCCCAAGTGAACGCCATGACCGTCGGCGCGGCGCAGCGATTTTTTGCCGAGCTCAAATCCGTGGGCTCGTTGGACGAAGTCGCGCGTTTGATTCTCGATGAGATCCGCCGCAGGCTCGGCTACCTGGTCGGCGTCGGTCTCGAATATCTCACTCTCGACCGCCAATCGCGCACGCTCTCCGGCGGCGAGTTGGAGCGCGTCGATCTCACCACCGCGATTGGCTCCTCGCTGGTCAATACCCTTTACATCCTCGACGAGCCATCCATCGGTCTTCACCCGCGCGACAGCCGCCGGCTGGTGGAAATCCTCCAGCGCCTGCGCGCCAATCAGAACACCGTGATCGTCGTCGAGCATGATCCCGAGATCATCAAGGAATGCGATCATATCATCGACCTCGGTCCCAAGGCCGGGGAGCAGGGCGGCCAGATCATGTTCGCCGGTTCCTATGAAGAGCTGCTTAAAGACGAGCATTCGCTGACAGCGGCTTATTTGAGCCAGCGCAAAGCGATACCGTTGCCGGCGCGCCGGCGCAAGCCGCTCTTGCGCCGCTCGATCAACATCAAGGGGGCTTGCGCCCACAATCTAAAGAATATCGACGTCGAGATTCCCTTGGGCATGTTGGTCTGCATCACCGGCGTGTCCGGTTCCGGGAAATCGAGCCTGGTCGACGAAGTGCTCCATCGTAATTTAAAAAAGCTCAAGGAGGTGCCCGCCGCCGTCGTCACCGACTGCGCCGGCATCGACGGCGTCGATAAGATTTCCGAAGTGATCTTGGTCGATCAATCTCCCGTCGGCACCACGCCACGCTCCAACCCGGCGACTTATATGAAAGCGTTCGACGGCGTGCGCCGGCTGTTCGCCGCCGCCGATCTGTCGCGCCTGCGCGGCTACACGCCGTCGACTTTCTCTTTCAACGTCGAAGGCGGGCGCTGCGAGACCTGCCGCGGCGAGGGCTTCGAAAAAGTCGAGATGCAGTTTCTTTCCGACGTTTACACATCATGTCCGGAGTGCCATGGCAGCCGCTTCCGCGAGGAAGTCTTGGAAGTCACCTATCGCGGCAAGAATATCCGCCATGTGCTCGACTTGACCGTCACCGAAGCCTTGGAATTTTTCAAAGACACCAAGGAAATCAGCGACGCGCTTTATCCGCTGCGCGCCGTGGGGCTCGACTATGTCCGCGTTGGACAGCCGCTGACGACCCTATCGGGCGGCGAGTCGCAGCGTTTAAAACTGGCCGCCCATATGGCGAAGGCGCGCAAGGTCGGCACCCTGTTCATCTTCGACGAGCCCACCACCGGCCTGCACTTTCACGACATCGAGCGGCTGCTCTGGGCGTTCAACGAATTGATCGAGCAGGGCCATTCCATCATCGTTATCGAGCATAATCTGGAAGTGGTGAAATGCGCCGATCATGTCATCGACCTCGGCCCCGAAGGCGGCGACAAAGGCGGAGAGGTTGTCGCCGCGGGAAAGCCGGCGGAGATCGCCGAAATCGAGCGCTCCTTCACCGGCGTCTATCTGCGGCCGTACTTGAAAAGCTCCGCTTCCCCTTTCAGCCCCGCCCCGGAGAAAAATTTAAGCGTTCAAAGGTTCAAGGGTTCAATGGCAGACGAGAACGCCATCGCCATCGTCGGCGCCAAGGAACACAATCTCAAAAACATCAGCTTGAACATTCCGCGCGACCGCTTCGTGGTTTTTACCGGCTTGAGCGGCTCGGGCAAGTCGTCCCTCGCCTTCGATATCATTTACGCCGAAGGCCAGAGGCGCTACCTCGACAGCCTGTCCGCCTACGCGCGCCAGTTCCTCGAAGTGATGGCCCGGCCCAACGTCGATTACGTCGCGGGCATCCCGCCGACCGTGGCCATCGAACAGCGATTGAGCCAGGGCGGCAAGAAATCCACCGTCGCCACGGTAACGGAAATTTATCATTACCTGCGCCTGCTCTATGCGAAGATCGGCAAGCAGCACTGCGTGCAGTGCGGCCGGCAAATTCATTCTCTGTCGCGCAGCCAGATTCTCGACCGCATCGGGCGCGCCCATCGCGGCAAAGAAGTGATGGTGTTGAGCCCCATCGTGCGCGGCCGCAAAGGCTTTCACAAGGAAGTCATCGCCGGCGCGCGCCGCCTGGGCTACCGCCGCGCGCGCATCGACGGCAAGCTCGTCGACCTGCGCGCACCGGAATTGACCAACGGCCTCGAACGTTTCAAAGAGCACAATATCGACATCATCGTCGGCAAGGCCAAGGCCGGCGGGCGCGAAGTAGAGGCGATGGTCGATCAGGGCCTGCGCTTGGGCAACGGCGTCATCCATCTGATCTCCGAGCGCGGCGAACAGATTTTCAATCAACGGCTTTTCTGCCTGGGCTGCGGTATCGGCTATGAACCCCTCGACCCAAGGCTGTTTTCGTTCAACAGCCAGCAGGGCGCGTGCGGCCAGTGCAGCGGCATGGGCTTTACCTGGGACTTCGATCCCGGGCTGATCTTTGCCGATCCGCGCCAGCCGCTGCGCAACGCCATCGGCGGTATTTCTCCCGGATCTTCGGTGAACGGCTCGGAAACCGAGCGCGCGCTGCATAGACTCCTCCAGGAGCTGAAAGATAAGCGCCGCATCGACCTCGACAAGCCGTTCGCCAAACTACCGAAGACAACGCGCGAGGAAATTCTTTACGGCAGCAGCGGCCGGAGCGGCTTTGTCGGCCTGGTGCCGTTTCTCAAAGAACTCGCCGAAGCCAGTGACAAAAACTCCGCCACCGAGCTCGACGAACTGATGACCGAAACGCCCTGCCCCACTTGCTCCGGCCGGCGCTTGAACCAACGCGCTCAGGCGGTGAAAGTCGAAGGCAAAACCATCTGGCAAGTAACCGGGTTTTCCATCGATGAAGCAAAACTTTACTTCGACAAGCTCGATCTTTCCCACGCCGACAACGGCAACGCGGCACGTGACCAGGCGGTGGCAGACAAGATTCTGCGCGAGATCCAGCAGCGACTGAATTTCCTAGCCGAAGTCGGCTTGCCCTATCTGACCCTCGACCGGCGCGCCGATACGCTTTCCGGAGGGGAGGCCCAGCGCATTCGTCTCGCCGCTCAACTGGGGTCCAACTTGCGCGGGGTCTGTTATATCCTCGACGAGCCCACCATCGGCCTGCACCCGCGCGACAACGACATGCTGCTCCGAACGCTCAGAAGGCTCGAACAATTGGGCAACAGCGTGCTCGTCGTCGAGCACGACGAGGCAACGATCCAGTCGGCGGATCTAATCGTCGACCTGGGTCCCGGTGCCGGCGTGCGAGGCGGCAACATAGTCTCCATCGGCACGCCTGATGAAATCAGGAACAATCCCGACTCGCCCACCGGCGCCTATCTCCGATCCGAGAAAAAGCGCCTTGGCCCCAAGCGCGACTTGGCAAAAACCAAATGGCTGACGATTCGCGGCGCAAAAGCCCATAATCTGAAAAATGTCAACGTCAAGATTCCCGTTGGCATGTGGACCTGCGTCACCGGCATTTCCGGCTCGGGGAAAAGCACCTTGGTCAGAGAAGTTCTCTACAAAGGACTTAAGCTCCACCTCGGCCAGTTCGCCGGCCGGCCCGGCGCGCACAAAGAAATCATCGGATGGAAATCTCTCGAGCGTGTCGTCGAAGTCGATCAAACCCCCATCGGCAAAACGCCGCGCTCGGTGCCGGCTTCCTACGTCGGTCTGCTCGACGAGATCCGCAAGCTGTACGCCCTCGCACCCGAGGCACGGCTGCGCGGCTACACATCGAGCCGATTTTCTTTCAACGTCAAGGGCGGGCGCTGCGAGACCTGCGCCGGGCAGGGAAAGATCCGCAAGGAGATGAGCTTTTTACCAGACGTGTTCATTGATTGCGAAGCCTGCAGCGGCGAGCGTTTCAATGAGGAAACCCTGAATATTCGCTTCAATGACAAAAATATCGCCGATGTTTTGCGCATGACCGTCGAAGAAGCCGTGCCCTTCTTTCACGCTTTTCCGAAGATCGCCCGGCCGCTTAAGATCCTCGACGATATCGGCATGGGCTACATCACACTCGGCCAAGCCAGTAACACACTCTCAGGCGGCGAGGCCCAGCGCATCAAGCTCGCCTATGAGTTGGGCAAAGAGTCCCACGGCAAGACGCTCTACGTGCTCGACGAGCCAACCACCGGCCTGCACTTTGCCGACGTCGAGAAGTTGATCCAAATACTCCACCGCCTGGTCGACATGGGCAACACGGTGATCACCATCGAGCATAATCTCGATATCGTCAAAGACGCGGACTATTTGATCGATCTCGGCCCCGAAGGCGGCGAGCAAGGCGGCAAAGTCGTCGCTTGCGGCTCCCCTTTCGTAGTCGCTCAGGAGGGCAACAGCTCCCACACCGCACGTTTCCTGCGCGAGTATCTCAATAACGGCGCGGCGCGGAACGCTACCGAAGAATCGCCGCAACAGCTGATTGCTTAACTTGGCTGCCAGACTTTTCAAGATGCTCCGCTCCGGCATCCGGCTGCGCTGCCCGCGCTGCGCCACCGGCCGGTTGTACGCGAAACCGTTTAAAATGTTCGCCCATTGCCCGCACTGTAATCTAAAATTCGAGCGCGAGCCCGGTTATTTCGTCGGCGCGATGTATATTAACTACGCGGCGACAGTGGCCATCGCCATCCCGGGATTCTTTCTCCTGGACCTGTCCGCCGGCCTGACGATCAACCAACAACTCGCCATCTGGGTGCCCTTCGCCGTGATTTTCCCGCTGCTCTTCTTCCACCACGCCAGAAGCCTCTGGCTGGTACTCGATCATTTCTTTAATCCCACCCAGAGCATCTACAGCGTGCCACCGAAACAAAAAACAGACCGCTGATTGCAGCCAGCCTATGGAAAGTTTTTTTGCTGCGGCTGCTTGGGAAACTTCGGCAAATCCGGGTTCATATGATCCCAGGGCTGGGCGCTGGAGGTGAAAAAATCCATTGTTGGTTTGAAGCGGCTCGGATCGTCGAGGCTTCCCGCGGTGATCAAGATGAACTGCGGGAAACCGGAGGTCTTGCCGAAGACTCTGCCGCCGCAATTCGGACAGAATCCACGACTGAAGGTATTACCGCTGTCGGCGCGGCTCTCGTAGTATTGAACCTCGCCGGTAATCTTTACCGAACCCACCGGCACGGCGAATGCCGGCACGTAAGCGCCGCCGGTTGCTTTCTGACAATCTCGGCAGTGGCAATTGCCGCTGAACAACGGCTCCGAGGCGCATTCGTAGCGCAGCGCGCCGCACTGGCAACCGCCGGTAAGAGTGCTCATATTTTCCTCCCCATAGATTGTGCTGAGGTTTGGCAACCGATCGCCTTTATCGCCCAGACGCGCAGTCGATCGCGGTCTTCGATGATGTCGACCGGGACTTGATAATAGCTTCTGAGCGTTTGCTTGGCGTTGGGCCGAAACGGTTTCATCTTGCGCCTGCGATACTCGCCGACGCTCGCATCATCGATCTTGAAATACAGCCGGCCTTTATGAAGGATAGCGAAAAACGTTTCTTCCCGGTACAGACCGAAGCCACCGAACATACGCCGCGCCTCGACACCCTCCAACTCCTGCAGCTGGTCGAGCACAAAATCCTTAAACGACTCATCCTTCTTATTCATCGCACTCCGAACACGTCTTGAACGATTTGAACGGCTTGAACTTTTTGAACCCATTCAGTCTAACCCACCGCCAACCCCACCACACCCAAAACCATCGCGCAGGCCCCGGCCAAACGCCGCGGCGCATCGCCTTCGCCGAGCAACCGCACGCCCATCGCCGTGCCGATCAGAACACTGATCTCGCGCGCCGGCGCGACATAGCTCACCGGGGTAAAGCTCATCGCCGTGAGCACCAAGATATAAGCCAGCGGGATCAAGATCGCGCAGGAAATTGCCTCGTATTTATGCTCGCGCCACTCGGCCACCGCCTGATCGGAATATTTCAACGCGACGGGAGTGAGAAAGATCGCCCGGCCGACGTTGGCGCCCCAATCCAAAACCAGCGGCGCGACCCCGAAACGACTCACGGCCTGTTTATCCCACAACGTGTAAGCGGCGATGAATAATCCGGTGATCGCGGCGTAGAGCACCGCGTCGTGAGCACCGCTTTGACGCAGGCGGGAGAGATTCGTGGTCAAGAAAACCGCGCCGGCGATGATCAAAAGCGCGCCGGCGACGGCGACCAGCGAGGGGCGTTCGCCGAGAAATAGAATCGCCCCGACGCTCGACAGCAACGGCCCGGTGCTGCGCGCCATCGGATAGACCAATGAAAGATCGCCGACGCGATAGCCCTGATTGAGCAGTACGAAATAAGCCGTGTGCAGCGCGGCGCTGCCGGCCATGATACCGACGGTCAGCCAGCCGATCTTGATTTGCCAGACGCCGATCACCGTGATCGTGGCCGGCGCGTAAAACAACGCTGAAAGCAATGCGACCAGCCAGGTAAACGTCGCATGGCCGCTCGCCCGTTTATTGAGAAGATTCCAGGTGGCGTGGGTTAGCGCAGCTGCTAAAATAAGTGTGAGGGCCCAACCGGTCATTTCAAGCTGATGCGCATTCCCTATCGATGATCGTCGATCGCGGCGATGGAGTCGCCGGCGCAAATCGTTCCGCCGGTCAGGATCTCGGCCCGAAGCCCGCCGCGATGAATCAAACCGCGCCGGGCGCCGTGGACGGTCAGTTTTCCCAGGTGGGTGCAGGGCTCGCAAAGGCGCATACCGCGCAACCGCGCTTCGCCGACGGAAAATTTCCGTCCGACGAGATGGTTCAACGCTACCCCGCGGGTGACGATGTTACGCCGCGCTTGACCGGGCTCAATTTCCACGGTGTATTCTCTCTTCAAGGCCTCGATCGCTTCTAACTCAATCAAAGTAACGTGGCGACCCGTACCGGGATTCTTTGAATACGTACCCAGGCCGGTGAAGTAACGATCGCCCTCCAAACCGTGCCCGGCAACCGCGCGCGCGAAGGAAACCCTTTGCATCGCCGCCGCGCCGGTCGGCGCGATATGCAGCGAGACCACGGAGCCCAGAGCATCCATCGGCGAACTTACTTTTTTCGTGCCACCAACGCCGCGATTTCCGGAGTTTGTAGTGCGTCTTTGAGCGCGGTCACCGTGCCGTTTCCTTGCAATTCCAACGCTAAGCGTCGCACCGCGCCGATGGCGGCCTTGAGAAACGAAGAACCGTAGCTCACCCGCGCCACGCCGAGATCTTGCAACTCCCGGACGCTCGGCGATTGCGCGCCGGCGAGAATGCTGATCGGCGCCTTAACCTCTTTGGCGATGCGCCCGATGATTTCGGCCGAGTGCAGGAACAAGTAAAAGATGCAGTCGCCTCCCGCCTCGGCGTAGGCGTTGCCGCGGCCGATCGCTTCGGCGAGCGCTTTTTTCGGATCGTCGGTGATGACGTGAAAAGCATCCACGCGCGCGTTTAAAAAAAAGTCGCTGCCGATTTCGCGCTTGGTGTCCATGACGGCCTTGATCTTGCGCAGCTGTTCAGAAACTTCTACTAATCCGCCACGCCCCTTCACCGCGCCGTCTTCGAGGTTCATTCCGGCCACGCCGCGCGCCACCAGCGCGCGCACGGTTTCTCGAACGCCCTGCTCGTCGCCGTAGCCTCGTTCACCATCGGCGTTGAACGGCACGGTCACGGCGCCAGCGAAGGCGCCGCTGATTTCGATGAACTGCTCCCGGCTCATCACCTCGCCGTCGGGCAAACCCAACGATGCGGCGATGCCGCCGCTGGTGCCCTGAATCGCCTTGAACCCCAATTGCTCGAACAGCAGCGCGCTCAAGACATCATAAGCGCCGGGCATGACGAGAATCTCCGGCGCGCGGACGAGTTCTCTAAGCTTTCTGCTTTTCTGATTGGTAGCCGCGAGCACCGCGGCAGGAACAGGCTCCATCATGACCTCCGTCACAATTTTCTGAGTTCAGGAATCGCGCTTATGGTAAAGCTTAAACGTGGCGGTAAGCAAGGGTAGTAAAGATGTGCTTATGCATGAGTCGTGTGGTTCCGCCAAGCGATCAACGCAGAACCATTTTTTTGTGCGCAATGCCCGCTTCGTCGAAAACCGCGCCGACGGAGCGAAAGCCCATGGATTCATAAAAGCCGATCACCGGGACTTGAGCATGGAGATAAATTTTTCTGGCGCCGAGTTTCTTAGCCGTCGTAATTGAGCGTTTGAGCAATCTCGTCCCGACGCCTTTGCGCCGATAAGTTTTTAGCACGGCCATGCGTCCGATCTTGGCGCTGCCGCGGCGCAGGACGATCCGCGCAGTGCCCACTGCCCGACCCGCGGTGATCGCCAAAAAATGAATCGCGCTTGCGTCGTCGCCATCGAGCTCGATCTCGGCGGGCACATGCTGCTCGCGCACGAACACGCGTATGCGTATGGCAAAGGCTTTTTTCAAATGTTGTGAAGAGGAAACTCGCCTGATTTGTACTGCCGCCAAATTCGTAGGGTCCTTGCCGATTGCCTGGTGATGAACTTGGATTTATCGTGGCGCCTATTCCCACAGTCCTTCGGGCAACGGCAGGCCTGCGAGATCGTCGGCGCTTAGCCGGCCGGCCGGTTCGATGCCGAAGCGTTCGAGCACGGCGATCAGTTGGCGCGTATGCTGCGCCGAGTGCCAGGTCGAGCGCTCGAAGAGCTGGTGCAACGGCGGCGCGCCGTAAAATGTCTTGACCTTTTGCCGGCAGGATTTGTCGTTGAGCCGGTCCCACCAGGTTTCGACTCGCGCGATCGTTTCTTCGCCATAAGCGGCGATCTCCGCGCCGGTCAAGCAGGTCCCGTCCTCAGGCGGAATGTTGGCGTTGTTGACTCGATACTCAACCTCGTCGATGGCGGTTTGGAGAAACGCTTCGGCGATTCGAAAAATATGGTGGCTCATGAGCCGGATCGAACGGTCGCGATTATCGATCACCCGCTCCACTAGCCGTTCATCGGGTATCTGCCGGATATAACGTCGCGCAGCGCGTAAGACCTCCACCCATTTCGTTAAAATAATTTCCGGCGGCAGGGGCGTCTGCCCCGTCCCTTGCACGCCGACGAACTCGGCAACATCTTCGAGATTCTGGCAAAAGACATACTGCCCGTCTCGCGCCAGCACCGGTACGGTGCGCACCCCAAGCTTGTGAAGTTGCTCTTGCCCGGCGGGATCGTTTAATACGTCGACGGCGCTGAATTCAATGCCTTTCCTCGAAAGAAACTCTTTCGTTCTAAGGCAACTGCTTCAGCCCGGCTGCGTGTACAGAACGAGCGGCTCGGCGTTCTCCATAATTTTTACAATCCGTGGACCGCGTTCTTGTCCGACACCTATCAACGACTCAAAAAGGTTTCAAGCGAGATCAACAACCCGACCTCATGGCTAAATTCACCTAACTCAAAGACCGGGTCGCGTCGTCAAACAGCTCATCGACCTCTAACTTGCGCGGAATAAGCCGCTGCTGCACGGAGTAGTGAATGATCAGCTCCAGGCTGCGCCGTATATTCTCTACGCCGAACTGGATCGGGTCGAGCACTTTTTCCGCGGCCGGTGCGGCTTGTTTGCTCGCGCGCAACAACTGAAAAATTTCCTTAACGGCCGCGGGATTCGACTTTGTCAGCGATTCCTTGACGACCAGCATGTGGTTGATGGGCCGCACGCCGTAGCGGCGGCACCATGAGCGCGCCGCGTCGTCGGGATTCGCAATCACCGAGCGCAGCCGGGGGTCTTTAAGATCGCCGCCGCCGACCAGCCCGGCATCGATCTCGCCATCGAAAAGCATCTGCACGAGCTGTTTGCCGTCGGGCGCGCGCTCCGCCGTCGGCGGATCTCGATACTCGGCGACATGCGGCTCTTCAAAGGTCACCCACTTGATCGTGTCGAGGTCGACGCTGTGATCGTTCTGGAGAATGCCGCGCATCCACGCCGCGGTGGTCACCGAATAGGCGCGGATGCCGACGCGCTTGCCGCCAAGGTCGGACGGAGCCAGCCGGCCGCGCTCGGCGTTATAAGCGAGAAACGGATGCGGCAACGTGCCGACCACTACGGCAGGCAACAAGACTAACGGCTTGCCATACGCTTTGGCCTGCAGGTAGGTCACGATGGCCAGCTCGGCAACGTCGTACTTCAGATGGCGCACGACTTCTTTAAAAGCCGTGTTCGGCACTTTCACGTCGGCGAAGTCGAGTATGATGTTCGGCGCCCGCACTTCGCCGTTCTTTAATGCCAAGGTGTTGGGATAATCGCCCAGCAGCGTTCGCAGTGTGAGAGGCTCTGAAGCGTCGCTCATTTCCCGCTACTCCTCATTGGACTCCATCCGAGATCTTCGGCTTGCCGCAAGCGATTTTACCGCGACAATCCAACTTCGCGGACGTCGTTTCTCGTACCACCATCGTGGTTTTGGGGCAATACGGGATCGATCGACGAGCCATACCGCAGCCGTCGTAGATTGACCGGGAATCAACATCTGCAATGTCCCGGCTCGAAACCGTAAGAAAGCTCTGCTACGATCGTCAGCAATGAAATCCATTCGTAGAGTTTTGACCATCGCCGGCTCCGACTCGGGCGCGGGCGCCGGCATCCAGGCCGATCTGAAAACCTTTGCCGCGCTCGGCGTCTACGGCACTTCGGCAATCACCGCGATCACCGCGCAGAACACCGTTGGGGTAACCCAAGTCTTGGCGTTAAGTCCCAAGCTCGTCGCCGCGCAGATCGACGCGGTGATCGACGACATCGGCGCGCACGCGCTCAAGACCGGCATGTTAGCCAATCGGGTGATCATCGAAGTCGTCGCCAATAAAGTCCAGCAACATCGGCTAAGAAATCTCGTGGTCGACCCGGTGATGGTGGCGACCTCCGGCGATCTGCTGATCAAGAGAAATGCCGTGGCGGCGCTGCGCTCTCGACTCCTTCCGCTGGCAAGCGTAATTACGCCCAATCTTCCGGAAGCCGAAGAACTCACCGGCATGAAGCTACGCACTTGGGAAGAGATCGAGGCCGCGGCCCGGCAAATCGTCGCCATGGGTGCAAAGACGGTCATCATCAAGGGCGGCCATCGCAAAGGACCGGCGGTTGACTTATTTTTCGACGGAAAGACGTTTCACGCTCTCGTCGCACCGCGCATTCGGACCAAGAATACCCATGGCACCGGCTGCACACTGTCGGCGGCGATCGCGGCTTACCTGGCCAAGGGCGAAAATATCGAGAGCGCCGTGCGCGCCGCCAAGAAATACGTCACCGCAGCGATCCGCGCCGGTTTTACCATTGGCGCCGGCCACAGCCCGGTGCACCACTTTCACAGATTCTGGAAAACTTAAAATCTTACGACGGGCGGATCGAGGGCCGCACGGCGGAACGCTTACTTGCCGCCCTGTTCCATGTCGACGATAATGGCGCGCGCGGCGCTGACCGGATCGCCGGATTCGAGGATCGGCCGGCCGACGACGATATAATCGACGCCCGCGCGCACCGCATCGAATGGCGTCATGACGCGCTGTTGGTCGTTGCGCTTGCTCTCAGCGGGGCGAATACCAGGGGTGACGATCACGAAACTCGGCCCGCACGCCGTGCGAATATCGGCGACCTCATGGGGCGAGGCGACGACACCGTCCATTCCCGCTTCCTTGGTCAAGAGCGCGAGGCGGACCACCTGATCGGCCACTTTATGCTCGATGCCGACGCGCTGAAGATCATCCTGATTTAAGCTGGTCAATACCGTCACGCCCAACATAATCGGCCGGCGCAGCTTCTGCCGGCGGCAAACCCGTTCCACTTCTTTCACCGTCGTGCGCATCATTTCCAAACTGCCGGAGGCATGCACGTTGAACATCTTGACGCCTAATCGCGTCGCCTCGACGGCCGCCTTGGCGACCGTGTTGGGAATGTCGTGAAATTTTAGGTCCAAGAAAATTTCGCCGCCGAGTTCTTGAATCAACTGCACCGCTTGGGGCCCGGCGTGGGTGAAGAGTTGTTTGCCGACTTTGAACAAGCCGACTTCGCCGGCGAGCAGTTGCACGAACTCCTTGGCCTGCTTCAGCGTGTCGACGTCGAGAGCAACGATCAAACGCTCGCGCATGGATCCCCGTCTACGCACCAGCTCGAGCTTGGATGCCATGGCTATGTTTGCACCGTCTGGTTTAGGAAGGCTTGCAATTTTTTGATGCTCTCGGCCAAGGGAATTTCTTCGGTCTGACCGTCCTGCCGGCGGCGCAGCTCGATAGAGCCTTTTTCCAAGCCTTTGGCGCCGATGGTCACGCGCAGAGGAATTCCGACCAAGTCGGCGTCTTTGAACTTGACACCCGGCCGTTCGTCGCGGTCGTCGAGCAGGACCTCGACGCCGTTTTGTTGCAGCGCTTGATAGAGTCTGTCGGCGACGTCGCGGATCGCTTTGTCGTTGTAATTGATCGGCAGGAGCAGAATCTGGAACGGTGCGATGGAAAACGGCCAGATGATGCCGTTGACGTCGTGGTTCTGCTCGATCGCGGCGGCCACCATACGACTGATACCGATGCCGTAGCAGCCCATCTCGATGGGCCGTTCGCGCCCCTCGGCGTCGAGGTAGGTAGCGCCCATCGCTTCGCTGTACTTGGTGCCGAGATAAAAGACCTGCCCCACTTCGATGCCGCGGTGGGTTTCGAGCGTCCCCTGCTCACAGCGCGGGCAAGGGTCGCCGGTCACGGCGAGGCGCAAATCGGCGAACGCCGGGGGGGTAAAATCGCGCTCCTGATCGACTTCGATGAAATGAGCGTCCGGCTCGTTGGCGCCGGTCACCGCGCCACGCAGGCCGTGGATGCCCAGGTCGGCGATGGTTCGAAGCTTCAAACCGATCGGCCCGAGAAATCCCGGTACCACACCCGCGGCCACCGCCACCGCCGCTTCATCGGCCAAAGTCAGCTCTTTGCATTTCAACACTGCGCGCAGTTTGAGCTCGTTGATCTCGTGATCGCCGCGCACCAAGGCAGCGACCAGCTCGTCACCGTCGGTTTTGTAAACCAGCGTCTTGATAAATTTGTCGGCCGGCAGTTTGAGAAATGCCGCGACCTCGGCGACGCTTTTTTTGCCGGGCGTCGAGACCTTTTCGAGCTTTGGCGATTCTTCTGTGATGTCGCGCCCGGCGGCCCGGCGCGCTTTGATTTCGGCCTTTTCCCTGTTGGCCGCGTAGTCGCAGCTGTTGCAGCTGACTATGGCGTCTTCGCCGGACTCGGCGAGCACCTGGAATTCATGCGACTGGCTGCCGCCGATAGCGCCGGTGTCGGCCTCGACAGGGCGAAACCTCAAACCGCAGCGGCTGAAAATCCGCTTATAGGTTTCATACATGTTGTCGTATTCGCGCCGGCAGTCGTCAACGTCGGTGTGAAAGCTGTAGGCGTCTTTCATAATGAACTCGCGGCCGCGCATCAAACCGAAGCGCGGCCTGACTTCGTCGCGGAATTTGGTCTGAATCTGGTAGAGATTGAACGGCAGCTCGCGATAGGAGCGCACCGAACGGCGCACCAGATCGGTGATGATCTCCTCGTGCGTCGGCCCGAGACAAAAATCCCGATCATGGCGGTCTTTGAAACGCAAAAGCTCCTTGCCGTACATTTCCCAGCGCCCGCTTTCCTTCCACAACTCGGCGGGGGCGCAGATCGGCATCAAGAGTTCCTGGGCCCCGGCCCGGTCCATTTCCTCGCGCACGATCCGTTCGATCTTGCGGATGACTCGCAGAGCCAAAGGGAAATAGTCGTAAACGCCGCGGCTGATCTGTCGGATGTAGCCGGCGCGCACGAGCAGCTTATGGCTGATCACTTCGGCATCGGCTGGATCTTCTTTGAGGGTCGGGATGAGGGTCTTGCTCCAACGCATAAATTGGTCCGAGTATCGCTAATCTTGTTATCGCAACTCCTGCAAATTTTCCGGCGCGCTAGCCGTACTGTGTGATTCGATAAAATTCCTATCGCACCATGAGGGACATGAAAATCACGAAGTTTAAGAGTTTATTCATTCCAAAACTCCGCACCTGCTCGGTGAATCCGGTACTTGCTCCTTTGGAAGCCGCTCGGTTGCACAAGATTCGTTGCGGTCAAGTCTCTAGCCTTCTTTGACCATGGTGTAGCCGCGCCGGATCAAGCTAGCCTACTGAAATGGGGGAGAGGAAAATTACGCTTCCGCGGCGGTTGTGACCCGTTCGGCGTCCTTCTCGGCGGCAAATTGTTTGACTTCTTCCATTAAGGCGTCGACGATCTCGGCCTCCGGGACCTTGCGAATAATTTCGCCTCGCTTGAAAATCAAGCCGATGCCTTTGCCGCCGGCAACGCCGAGGTCCGCCGCCCGGGCTTCTCCCGGGCCGTTGACTTCGCAGCCCATAACCGCCACGTGAATATTGAGATTGCTATAGGGCAACATTCGCTCTTCCACCGCTTTGGCCAAGGCAACGAGATCGACGTCGGCCCGGCCGCAGGATGGACAGGCGACGAAGCTCAGCCCCTCTTTTCTAAGTTGCAGCGCCTTGAGAATCTCGGTGCCGACGCGCACCTCTTCGACCGGATCGGCGGCCAACGAGACGCGAATCGTGTCGCCGATGCCCTCGGCAAGCAACGTGCCCAAACCGATGGCGGACTTGATCGTGCCCACCGTCGGCGTGCCCGCCTCGGTCACACCGAGATGAAACGGATAATCGACCTGGTCGGCGAGCATGCGGTAGGCTTCGATCATCATCACAGGGTCGGAAGCTTTGAGCGAAATTTTGATTTCCCGATAGCCCAATTCTTCGAGGATATGAATATGGCGCAGGCCGCTTTCCACCATTCCCTGGGCCGTCGGTCCGTCGTATTTTTGCAGCAGGTCTTTTTCCAACGAGCCGGCGTTGACTCCGATGCGTATCGGAATCTTGCGCTCAGAGGCGGCTTTGACTACTTCGTCGACGTACTTGCGCGCGCCGATATTGCCCGGGTTCAAGCGCAAACCGTCCACACCCTGCTCGATAGCGATCAACGCCAACTTATAATTGAAGTGGATATCGGCAACTAGCGGAATGCGAATTCGTTTCTTGATTTCGCGCAGTTGTTCCGCCGCTTCGCGCACCGGCACGGCGCACCGTACGATCTCGCAGCCGGCCGCTTCGAGGTCCCAGATTTGCTGCACGGTGGCGCGCACGTCGCGGGTGTCGGTTTTGGTCATCGACTGCACCGTGACCGGCGCATCGCCGCCGATTTTGACCTTGCCGAGCTGAATCTGTCTGGATTTGCGGCGCTGGATCACAGGTCTACTATAGAGAAGCCGTGAGGGTGGGTCAATGCGCTCATCCTCACGCCGTCGACGGCTGGCTTAAACGTCCTCGTCTTCCGGAATAGAGGTCGCGGCTGGTTTGACGGACATTTCCTGCGGCTTTGCAGCCTGATTTTCCGACACCGGCCGATCGGCTCCTTCTCTCCTCTTGCGATCCCCCTCCGGGATGATCAGCAAGCGACGATAGTATCCTTGCCCGAGACTTTTGGTCGACACCCAGGGATCGTCCTGCAACGCAGTGTGAATGATCCGGCGGTCGGCCGCGCTCAGCGCATCCACCGTCACGGTCTTTCTCTGCCGTTTGGCCTTTTCGCCGAGGCGTAATGCCATGTCTTCCAGGGACTTACGGCGCCGTTCCCGGTAACTTTCGACGTCGACGACCACGCGCGGCTCATCACTGTCGGGGCGCTCGCCGGCGATGCGCGTGACGAGATACTGCAATGCTTCGAGGGTCTGGCCTTTACGGCCGATCAAGAGCCCGCTGTTTTCCGCCTGGACTTCGAGAACCGTCTCATCGCCCGTGGTCGAAGGCTTTCGTTGCACGGTCGCTTTGATACCCATCAAGCGAAAAATCTCGTTCAGAGCGGCATGGGCTTTTTCGGTGACCGCTGAGTTTTCGATTGGAGTAGGCGAGGGCTGGTTGACACTCGGCTGGATCTCGGGCTTTTTCAATGGAGCCGCGGACGTGCGCAGCTCGGCGCGCACTTTGGCTTTCTGCGCCCCAAATCCCAAAATTCCCTTGCGCCCTTCGGATATTATTTCAACGCTGATCTTTTCACGCTCTACCCCGAGCAAATTGAGGGCATTGGCAATCGCCGCGTCGATTGTGTCGCCTTCGGTTTCCACGAAATCCATAAATCAAGCCTTTCCCACAGGGGGCCTAATTTTGCTTGCGGTTGATCCAGTACTGTTGGCCGATGGTCAAAAGGTTATTGACCAGCCAGTAAACGGTTAATCCAGCGGGAAATGACACGAACATGAAGGTAAAGATCAAAGGCATCAACATCATCATCTTGCGCTGGTTCGGATCCCCAGCCGTCGGTGTCATCCATTGTTGAAGAAACATGCTGGCGCCCATGAAAATCGTGAGCACGGGAATGCCCAGGTGCCAACTGCCAAGCGTGAACGGCAGCGACTGCCAGTCCGGCCGCGAGAGATCTTTGATCCACAAAAACGGCGCGTGTCTGAGCTCGATAGGCGTGCCCAAGGCGCTGTAAAGACCGTAAAATACGGGTAGTTGAAACACCATGGGCAAGCAGCCGCCGAGCGGGTTAACGCCGTTCCGGCGGTAAAGCTCCATGATTTCCTTGTTGAGCTTCTCCTTGTCATTGCTGAACTTTTCCTTCAGCCGCTCCATCTGGGGCTGGAGCTTTTGCATCTGCTTCATCGACACATAGCTTTTATGTGTAAGCGGCGCCATCAACAGCTTGATAAGCACCGTCAGCAGGATAATGTCGATCCCGTAGCTTCCCGTAAAGCGATGGAAAAAATGCAATACGTAAAGAAACGGCACCGAGATAAAGCCAAAATAGCCGAAATTGATGGAGCGCTCGAAGCCTTTGCCCACCGCCTTCAAAATATCGAGTTCTTTCGGCCCGACGAAAACCGTATAGCGCTCGGTCGGGCTGCTACCGCGGATCGCTCCGATCAGCGCGGCGCCGTCCCGGCTTACCGAAACATAATGCTGCGCGCCGTTTTCCGGCACCAGGGCGAAGAAAAAATAGGTATGGCCGAACCCGGCCCATGACACATCGCCGTTAAATTCATGCCCCTTGACGGCCTCAGCCGGCGGTTCCCGCTTGATCTTGTTATCGACCAGGGCGATAAAACCCTCGAACGGAGCGTCGTGATTGGGCACGGCGTGATCGCTCTTATCGGTGAGCAACACTTCCGGTGCCGGAGCAGCGCCCGCCGCGGTTTTGACGGCGACCTCCAATTGGATCGGATAGGCGTCTCCGGAAAAGGTCAGCGATTTGCTGATCACCGTGCCATCCGGCGTTTGACCTTGGAACAGCAGAGTTGCTTTGGCATCACCCGTTAAAACCAAATCCTTGCCGTTGACCTTGTAAACCAGGTTTTCATCGGTGAAGGGCTCTGGCGCTTGCCAACGCACCCCCAAGGGCAACGGTACACCGGGCGCTGCTTGAACGATTTCAAAGGGTGGACTGTTTTCGTCGGCCGAGCTGCGATATTTCCTGAATTTGAAGCTCTTCAGCCGCGCGCCCCGGGTGGTAAAAACGGCGATGTAGTTTTCTGTTTCAACCTTGATCTCGCGCGCTGGTTGAGCGGCGGGAATCCCCGCTGCTGCTTGCGCAACGGGAGCGGGAGCCGTGGCTTTTGTTTCCGCCGGCGCAGCGTCGGTCTTCGCCACGCTCTTTTCCGCAACCGGCGCTGGGCCGGTAGTCGGCGTCGGGTAAAATTTCGAAATTAACTGCTGGTATACCACCAGCACGAAAATCGATAGCGCGATGCCAATAATTGCGCGTTTGTCCATAGATCGATATTACTTTACCGGATCGTATCCGCCAGGATGCCAGGGATGGCAACGCCCGATCCGGCCGAGACCGACGACAATGCCTTTGAGGATTCCGTATCTCCGAATGGCTTGTTCCATATAGATTGAGCAGCTGGGATAGAATCGGCAGGCACGCGGCAATACCGGTGACAGGATTCTGTGATAGCCGGCCGGCAACAACGAAAATACTCTACGCAGAATGCCCATCATACTCCGCACCGGCCCGATGGTTTGACCAAGATCTTTGCCAATTCATCTTCGATGCTTTTGTCGGCCAAGTTGGCAGCGCTCTTGCGCGCGATCACGAGGATATCGACATTCGGACGAAGCTCTGAGCGGCGACGGCGAAAAAATTCGCGGATTCGCCGTTTGATTTGATTGCGCACCACGGAGTTGCCCACCTTGCCGCTGACGGTAATTCCCAGCCGCGCTCCGCGCTGGTCATTAGCGCCGCTGATCACGACGAAATTGGCCGAGTGAGACTTGGCGCCGGTCCGCGATATTTTTAGAAATTCCGCTCGTTTTAGCAGCCGCGCCGTCTTCGGGAAACTCTCGCTCCCTTGCCGTGCCATTCCTCTGCTAAGATCAGCTGCGCGCCCGCTTCGGCGGCACGGAAACCGTCAATCGTTTGCGTCCTTTAGCGCGGCGCCGTTTGAGCACCTTGCGTCCGCCCGGCGTTTCCATGCGTGTGAGAAACCCATGGGTGCGTTTTCTACGTATGTTGCTCGGTTGATAGGTTCGCTTCATAGAAACATTACTCCCTCGGGCCGCTTCAACGGCCAAGTGATTATATCAATCATACCGACCTGGTCTTGTCAATTTTACTCGGTCTCAGCTTTTAACGAGCGCTGCATCAAGTCTTGCACCGCTTGGGCCGGTTTTTTGCCGGCATAGAGCACTTCGTACATCTGCTCGACAATCGGCATCTCGACTTCGAGTCGCCGGGCCAAAGCGTAAAGCGAGCGCGTGTTCCGCACCCCTTCGGCGATCATCCGTGTCGAGCCGGTAATTTCCTTCAGACCCTTGCCTGCGGCGATCTGTAAACCGACGTTGCGATTTCGACTGAGATCGCCGACGCAGGTAAGAATCAAGTCGCCCAAACCCGGCAGGCCCGCCAAGGTCAGCGGGTCCGCGCCCATACGCACCGCCAGCCGCGTCATTTCCGCGAGCCCCCTTGTTATCAACGCCGCTCGGGCGTTTTGTCCCAACATTAAGCCATCGCTGATACCGGCGGCGATCGCGATGACGTTTTTAACCACCCCGCCCATCTGCACGCCGATCACGTCGGTCGAGGTGTAGACCCGCAAATTGGGCGTGCTGAGAATCTTCTGAATCGCCCGCGCCACCGCATCGTCGTAGGCCGCTACGGTCACCGCGGCCGGGAGCCTACGCGCGACTTCGCTGGCAAAGGTCGGGCCAGATAGAAATGCGTGGAGTCGCTTGCGCTCGGTGCCGAAGAGATCCACGAAAAGCTCGCCCATGGTCTTCTGGCTGCCCTCCTCCAGCCCCTTGGTGGCGCATAAAATCATCGCCTCGGCGCCGACCTTTGAGGCGACCCGCGATAAAACCTCGTGCACGACGTGGGACGGCAACGCGCAAATGATTAGGTTTTTACCCGCGACGGTTTCGTCGACGGACTGACTTGCAATGACAGCTTGCGGGAGCGTGACCCCAGGAAGATAAATACCATTTTCCCGGCTTTCAACAATCGCGCGCAAGCTCTCGGCACCGTGGCACCAGAGCGTGACGCGCTCGCCCTTTTCGGCGACCACCTTGGCCAGGGCCGTGCCCCAGCCGCCGGCGCCTAAAATTCCGATCTCTGTTGCCATGAACCACTTGGCCGGCAATCACGATGGGTGGACGGAGCGTTGACAATTTGCAATCGCACTTTGCCGCAGCGACGCACCCCTTAGGCCTCTTCGTCCTCTTCCTCTTTTTCCGCCAGGCGCGCCAACGAGACCACCCGTTCGCCTTCTTCGAGCTCGATCAAACGCACGCCCTGGGTATTGCGGCCGATGATGCGAATGTCTTTGATGCGCATGCGAATAATCTTGCCCTTGTTGGAAATCAGCATGAGCTGGTCATCTTCGGTGACTTGCTGGACGCCCACCACCCGGCCGGTCTTGTCCGTGGTTTTCATGGTGATGATGCCCTTGCCGCCGCGCGACTGCAGTCGGTACTCATCCATCTCCGTACGCTTACCGTAGCCGCCTTCCGAAACCGTCAGAATATTGAAGCCGAGAGTGAGTATTTCCATGCTGACGACCTTGTCGCCGTCGTCGAGCTTCATGCCGACGACACCGAAGGTACCGCGCCCGGTGGCTCGTACCTGTTCTTCTTTGAAACGAATCGATTGGCCGGCCGAGGTGGAGAGAATGATTTCCTGTTGGCCGTCGGTCAAGCGAACTGCAATAACTTCGTCGCCGTCTTCCAGTCCGATCGCCCGGATGCCGGAGGCGCGCGGGTTGGCGTACGCCATCAGTTCGGTTTTCTTGATCAAACCGTTCTTGGTGGCGAAAACGATATAGCGCCCTTCCTGAAACTCCTTCACGGACAGGAACGCCGAAACCTTTTCGCCCGCTTCGAGATTGAGCAAGTTGATGATCGGTTTTCCCCGCGCTGCGCGGCTCGCCTGAGGCAGCTCGTGGACTTTAATCCAGTAGACTTTGCCGACGGTGGTGAAAAACAGGATGTAGGAGTGCATCGACGCGATGAACAGATACTCGACAAAGTCTTCTTCCTTCGTCGTCGTGCCGATCTTGCCCTTACCACCGCGCCGCTGCGCCCGATACAGTGAAACCGGATTGCGCTTGATGTAGCCGTCGTGCGAAATGGTAACGGCCATGTCCTCGTCGACGATCATGTCCTCGATGGAGATATCTTCCGAGCGCTCGACGATCTGCGTGCGCCGCTCGTCGCCGTATTGCTTTTTAATCTCGCTGAGCTCGTCGACGATGATTTTGTAGATTTCTCTTTCGTCGGCGAGAATGGCTCTGAGCTTGGCGATCAATTGGACCGTCTCGCGATGCTCTTCCATGATCTTGTCGCGCTCCAGGCCGGTCAAGCGCTGCAAGCGTAAATCCAAGATCGCCTGGGCCTGGATCTCGCTCAGAGCAAAATTGGTCATCAAGCCTTCCTTGGCACCTTTGGGATCCTGGGAATTCCGGATCAGGGTGATGACGGCGTCGAGATTATCGAGGGCGATGCGATATCCTTCTAAAATATGCAGTCGCTCTTCGGCCTTGCGTAGATCGTAAGCGGTGCGCCGGGTCACCACTTCTTTGCGGTGATCCAGGAAGCACTTCAGCGCTTCTTTGAGGTTGAGCAGCTTCGGCTTGCCGTCGACGATGGCAAGCATATTCATGCCAAAAGAGTCCTGCAGCTGGGTATGTTTGTGCAATTGGTTGATGATGATCTCGGCCACCGCGTCGCGCTTTAGCTCGACGACGATGCGCATACCGTCGCGGTCCGATTCGTCGCGCAGGTCGCCGATGCCTTCGATTTTTTTGTCGTTGACCAACTCGGCGATTTGCTCGATCAGCCGCTTCTTATTCACCATGTAGGGAATTTCGCTGATGATGATCTGCTCTTTGCCCGTGCGTTTGACCGTCTCAGTGAAGGCTTTGCCACGCATTTGCACGATGCCCTTGCCTTCATGGTAGGCCTGAACAATCGGCTCTCTGCCGTGTATAAAACCACCGGTTGGAAAGTCCGGACCGGGAATATGTCTCATCAGTTGCTTGACCGTAATTTCGGGATTTTCGACCGTCGCGATCAAGGCGTCGATCACTTCACTCAAATTATGCGGCGGGATATTGGTCGCCATGCCGACGGCGATGCCCGCCGAGCCGTTGATCAGCAGGTTGGGAATTTTCGAGGGCAGAACCGCGGGTTCCTTGAGCGAGTCGTCGTAGTTGGCGATGAAATCAACGGTCTCTTTTTCGATATCCGCGAGCATTTCCTCGGCCAGCGGGGTCATGCGGATTTCGGTGTAACGCATCGCCGCCGGATTATCGCCATCGATGGAACCGAAGTTTCCCTGGCCGTCAACCAGCGGGTAGCGCAGATTAAAATCCTGCGCCATGCGCACGATCGTGTCGTAGATCGCCGTGTCGCCATGGGGATGATACTTTCCCATGATATCGCCAACCAGACGGGCCGATTTTTTATACGGCTTATCGGAGGTATTGCTGGCGTCGTACATGGCGTAAAGAACCCGGCGATGCACCGGCTTGAGCCCGTCGCGCGCATCGGGTAGCGCGCGGCTGATGATGACGCTCATCGCATATGCCATGAACGACTCACGCATTTCTTCTTCGATGTAAACGGGGACCTTTTGCGACTTTAAAGTGGCTTCCATGTATAACTCGCTCGTCCGATTTGCTTGAGAATTTTAAGTGTTCAAACGACTTGAACGTTTGGAACTATTTGAACGGTCTAAACCCTTTTCTTTAGATGTCTAAATTTTTAACGGTGAGCGCATGCGCTTCGATGAATTTGCGGCGCGGCTCGACTTCATCGCCCATCAGCGTCGAGAAGATTTCGTCAGCTTCCACCGCGTCTTCGATACGCACCTGCAAAAGCACGCGAGTTTCTGGATTCATCGTGGTTTCCCAAAGCTGTTCCGGATTCATCTCGCCCAAACCTTTGTAGCGCTGAATATATTGGCCCTTTTTCCCGCCTTCCATCACGTACGCGAATACTTCGGTGAGCGACTTTAACGGTGTCTTGTGGTCGCCTTCTTCCACCGTATAGGGCGGCAGGCCGATACTGGAAAGATCTGCGAAGAGTTTTTTGATTTCCCTGTATTCCGGACTGGTCAAGAACTCGCGATCGATCGTGGTCTGGTAACCGGTGCCATTGGCGCGCGTCGATACGACGAGTTTGTAGCAATTGTGTTCGGAATCCTCTTCTAATAGGCATGACAACGGCGCCTGCTCCGGCGCGGCAAGACTCACGTAGGAAGCCAAACGGCGCTCGAGACTTTGCAAGGCGTTTTTATCTTTCAAAGTTTCTTCACCAAAACCATCTTCGAGCAACAAAGCCTCGACCACCGTGCGATTTTTTTTCTTCTTGCCGACCAAGACCATCAATTTTTCCCAGCGCGCGATTTTTTTGATATAACCTTGCAATGGCTGCCCGACGAGCCCGTTACCATTCTGGGAAGCGCGTAAGCGGATACTTTCGGTACCGAGCTCAATGAGGTGATCCTCGAGCACCGCCTCATCCTTGAGATAGCGTTCCTGTTTGCCTTTTTTGATCTTGTAGAGCGGCGGTTGAGCGATAAACAAATGGCCGTTTTCCACCAGCTGAGGCATTTGCCGGTAGAAAAAAGTGAGCAACAACGTGCGAATATGCGAGCCGTCGACATCCGCGTCGGTCATGATGATGATCGAATGGTAGCGCAGCTTCGCTTCGTCGTAATCTTCCTTTACGCCCGTCCCCAATGCCATAATCATCAGGCGAATTTCCTGGGATGAAAGCATTTTATCGAAGCGGGCTTTTTCGACATTGAGGATTTTACCCTTGAGCGGCAGGATCGCTTGGTTGCGCCGGTCGCGTCCTTGCTTGGCTGACCCGCCGGCGGAATCGCCTTCGACCAGGTAAATTTCGCTCAAGGCCGGATCTCGCTCCTGGCAGTCGGCGAGCTTTCCAGGCAACGAGCCGGAATCGAGCGCACCCTTGCGGCGTGCCAGATCTTTGGCTTTGCGGGTCGCTTCGCGCACGCGCGCCGCTTCGACGCCTTTCATCACGATTTTCTTGGCGTCGGTCGGATGCTCGCTTAAATAACTGCCAAGTTTTTCATTGACCAAGGCTTCGACGATCCCTTTGACTTCGCTGTTTCCGAGCTTGGTCTTGGTCTGCCCTTCGAACTGTGGTTCCGGCACTTTTACGCTGACGACGGCGGTCAAACCCTCGCGGACATCGTCGCCCTGGAGATTTTCATCGTCTTTCTTGAGCAGGCCGCTGTTGAGCGCATAGTTGTTGACCGAACGCGTCAGCGCCGAGCGAAAGCCGATCAGATGAGTGCCGCCCTCGATCGTATTGATATTATTGGCGAACGAGAAAACATTTTCCGTGTAGCCGTCGTTCCACTGCATGGCGATTTCGATTTCCACACCGTCCTTCTCGCCTTCGAAATGAACGACTTTAGGATGGATCGCGCTCTTGGCGCGGTTGAGGTGCTCGACAAAAGACAACAACCCGCCCTTATAGAAAAACTCATGTTTCTTTTGCGTGCGCTCGTCTTCAATGGTGATCTTGAGGCCTCGATTCAGGAACGCGAGCTCACGCAGCCGTTGCGAAAGAATATCGAAACTGAAATCCGCAATTTCAAAAATCTGACTGTCGGGCTTGAAGGTCACCCGCGTGCCGCGCTCTTTCGACTTGCCGACTTCTTTCAGCGGTTCTTGCGGGTCACCGCGCCGGTAGCTTTGTTGGTAAACCTTACCGTCGCGCTTGATTTCGACTTCTAAAGTTTCCGACAGCGCGTTGACCACCGAGATACCGACACCATGCAGACCACCAGAAACTTTGTAAGAAGCTTTGTCGAACTTGCCCCCCGCGTGCAGTTTCGTCAGCACGACTTCGGCGGCGGAAACTTTCTCCGTGGAATGAATATCGACAGGAATGCCACGACCATTGTCAGTCACTGTCACGCTATTATCGATATGAATCGTGACCTCGATCGAATTGCAGTGCCCGGCAAGCGCTTCGTCGATGGAGTTATCAACAACCTCGTAGACCAGATGATGAAGGCCGCGCTCGCTGGTGTCGCCAATGTACATCCCAGGTCTTTTACGAACTGCTTCCAGGCCTTCTAAGACTTTAATATTATCCGCTCTATAGTTGGATTCCTGTGAGGATTTCTCGTCGGCCATTTTCACCTAGCGCAATTTTGATATTTTTACTGTAAAGTTCCGGGGTTAGAAAGATTTACCAGCATCTTAAATCGTACCTGAAACGGGGCCAAAAGTAAAGCGCCAACTGTTTCTCAAGTATTTGAAATTTATAGACAATTTTCCCCTTCTTGGGATTCCTGAGAAAACCGCGCGAAAAGCTGCTGTTTTTCCGCCAACAGTTGACAGCATAGGGCCTGTAAGCGAAAAGGAATGCCGTGCAAACTCTATCGGCGGCCTTTAAATATTTGACGATTTGGAGCTACTTTGCCGCCGTTCAACCGGCTCTAGCAACCGTTGGCAAGGCAGCGGTTTTTTTTCCTTTGGTCGGATTGGCGGTCGGCTTGACGCTGGCGTTTTCTAACTATCTTCTCGCGCCTTATCTTCATCCGGAAATTTTAAGCGTCTCCCTTGTGACCCTGTTAATCGCGGCCACCGGTGCTCGTCATCTCGAAGGATTACGACGCACGTTCGCCGCTAGCGCGGCCAAATCCACAAGCCAAGACGGCCGAGAAAATGACAGCTTGGGTTTTGCCGTACTCTTGGTGGTGATTCTTTTCAAGATCGCCGCCGCCGGCAGCATCGATGAAAAACTCGCGTTGAGCTTGTTACTCACGCCGCTTTTCGCGCGCTGGGGGTTGGTCATTTTTCTCTACGGCTACCAGACCCGCTTCGACGAGACGCTCAGACTCATCGCCGCGCAGATTCGACTACGGCATTTACTGATCAGCACTTTGACAACTCTTGCTCTGGCGGTCTATTTTCTCGGCCGCAGAGGGCTCCGGATCGGCCTAGTGCTGTCGCTTTTTGCTCTGCTGACGCGCAGCCTGCTCCATCGACGCCATGGCGTTCTCACGCACGACCACGTCGGCGCCATTGTCGAGCTTGGCGAAGCGCTCAGCTTGGTTCTGCTAGCTTCGCTCTGAACCACAACCCCCGCGCTCTTTGGACATGGAACTATTCAAGCCCCTCTCTCCCGTTATTCCGGTATTTCTGTTGATCGGGTTGGGATTCGCTTTTGCCCACTGGAAAAAGATCAGCCTCACATCCGTAACCGAGATTATCGTTTACTTGGGCACGCCCTCCTTGGTGTTCGGGTCGCTTGCGAGCAAGCCGCTTTTTGCCGCCGATATCGCCGTATTGTTTTGCGGCATTTTCGTTATCTTCGCACTCGTCGGCTTGCTCGTGGGGGTGTATTTTTTTTGTTTTGGATTTGTCTCGCGCGGTTTCGCGCTTCCCTCACTGTTCATGAACGCTGGAAACATGGGCATTCCGCTGGCGTTGTTCGCATTCGGTCAAGCCGGTTTTCAGCGTGCAACGTTGATGTTCGTGATGCTCACATTTCTGCAATATTCGTTGGGCATTTATATCTTGAACGGGCGCGGCAACTGGGCGGAAATATTTCGCCTGCCTTTGATTTATGCGGCGATGGCGGGGCTCGCGGTCAATCTCGCCCAGGTCAAGATTCCCGAGCTGCTCATGCAACCAATCGTGATGCTCGGCCAAGCAACGATCCCGATCATGCTCATCAGTCTCGGTTACCGCCTGCATCAAGTGGAATCCCTGCAGTGGGGACATGCGGTGGGCGGCGCGCTGGTCCGCATTCTGGGAGGCTTTACCGCCGCCAATGTCGCGGTGCTTTTGATCGGCGCCCAGGGCGTCAACCGCCAGGTCTTGCTGCTTTACGGCGCCCTTCCCGCCGCCGTCATCAACTTCGTCTTGACCGAGAAGTATAAACAAGATCCGGCCTTGGCCGCGTCGATCGTCGTGATCAGCACATTTATCTCGGTTTTCACAACCCCGATCGTATTTTGGATTATCCTTTAAACCCGAAATTTTTCAGTCGAAACCAACGCATCGGCGCGCCGCCCGAGAAACTCTTGACAGCATACTTCGTCCGTTATAGTTTTCGCCTACATTAGTCCAAGGCTCTGGGATCAAAGGGAAGTCCGGTGCAAATCCGGCGCGGTCCCGCCACTGTGACGGCTACGAAAGCCGCAAGCAGCCACTGTCCTAAGCGTCGTTGAAGGATGGGAAGGCGCGGCGAGTAGAAAAAAGCCTAAGTCAGGAAACCTGCCCAGAGCGTAACGACCGGCCTCTCCGGAGAAGAGAGAAAGGTACCTTTACTTTCCCTTTGGGTTTGAGGCCGGCAGTATAAGGCTATGCGATCGGCCGTATTTTTTATTCTATCGTTGGCGTTGCATATCGGCGCACTGCTCTACCCGCTTTCTTTTGCCGTGCCGGCGCGGGAACGATTGATCCCCGTGACGATTGTCGCCGCGGAACGAGCGCCGATCGGAGCGCTGGATGTTCTAAAGAGCGGCGCCGGGAAAGCTAGTGATAGTTTACAATCGGCCCCGCCGCGCCCGTTGGCGCAGCCAATTGCAAGAAGACTTTTCGATGATTTGCCGACGACGCCGGATCCCCCTTCCGAACTGGATGCCACAGCACCTAATGAAAGCCCGATCGCGCTCGTCAGCGAAGTGTCACAGGCCGCGAAAATCAACAGCCGTACGGTCTTCGGTTCGGCGCCAAACGCCTTGGCTCGCTACGGCGGAAATGTCGGAGGCTCAACGCAGGGTGGCGGAAGGGGAGCGGGCTCGGGAAGCGGCCGCGGTAAAGCCGCGGGTGGCATCGTCCTTAGCCAAGCCCGATTGAACGAAACGCCGCGGCCGGTATATCCGGAAAGCGCCCGGCGCGAGGGCCTGGAAGGACGGGTTTTGCTAAGGGTCCTAGTCGACGATCGAGGTCGTGCGAAAACCGTAGAAATAAACACAAGCTCTGGAAATGAAGTGCTGGACCGCGCCGCCGCCGAAGCGATAAAGCGCTGGCGTTTTTACCCGGCGCGCTACGGCGATCGCGCGGTTGAAAGTTGGGTTAAGATTCCGATCGAGTTCGCGCTGGCAAATGCCAACGCGCGATAGTCATTCCAAGAAAGGAGGTTTACGAAGCAAGCAGCTATAATTAACCGCAGGCGGATATAAGGGAAAGGGGTGACTCCGTAAAGGATAAAGGCAGAAGGCGAAAGGATGGAAAATGATTTCATCCTTTATCCCTTATTCTTCATCCTTTCCGGAAATTCCCCTGCTGCCCCGCAACTGTAAGAGCTACGAAAGCCGCAGAACACTGCCACTGCTCAAATTGATTTGCGAATTTGGGTTTTTGAATTTGGCCTCAATCCAAAATCGGCAATCTGAAATCCAAAATCGACGGGTGGGAAGGCGCGGCAAGTAGGTTTGAAGCTCAAGCCAGGAGACCTATCCGGTCTGCGCCAACGACTCCCCTTTCGCGGGAAAAGGAGATTTTATGCGGTTCGGTTTTGTCTTTTTGGTCTTAGTTCTGTTGGCGCCCGTCGAACTGCGCGGCGCCGAAACACCTGAAGTTACGTTTCCGACGGTTTTCGTAAATTCCACACGTCTGCGCGACGTCGAACAGCCGGAAACCCAGGTGCCCGGCAAGGTCATCGTTCTCACCGCCGATGACATCGAAAAATCGGGCGCCAAGACCGTTCAGGAAGTTCTGCAATACCAAACCGGCATCGTGCTCTACGATCCGATCGGCAACGAGTTTCAACAGACCATCGATTTGCGCGGCTTTAACGGCCAGCCGGTGACCTCCACCAGCGTATTCGTCGACGGCGTGCGCATCAACGAGCCCGATTTCAACACGATCAATTTCGATTTAGTTCCTGCCGAGGATATCGAGCGCATTGAGATCATGCCAGGCACGGCGACGGTCTTCGGCCGCAACGCCCTCGGCGGCGTAATCAACATCACGACCAAACGCGGGCGACGCGACCGGCCGCATGTCGGAATCGATATCGGCAGCGGCAGCTACGCGCGGCAGAGGTATTCATTCACTACCGACGGTCCTTTGCCGCTGGCGAATCTAGACTATTACTTCGGTGTGACGCGCGAGTTGAGCAATGGCTTCAGGGAGGAAAACGGCGACCGCATGGCCGGAGCGAGAATTACCCGGCTGGCGGCGAAACTTGGCTACCGCCTCGGCGACGCCACCGATGCGACGCTGTCGTATACCCATGTGCTGGATCATCTCAGCCAAGCCGGTTCGTTGCCGGCCAGCCGGCTCCGTATCGACCGCAACGACAATCTCACGCCCGGAGATGTTTCGGCGAGCAACCTCGATCTGGTTGTCCTGAACGTTCGGCAAAAACTGCCCGTCGGCTTTTCCCTCGCCTTAAACGGCTTCGTTCGTAATAATCAACAAAAGCTTTTTGTCAGAGGCGTGACCACCGAGTCGACGCTGCGCACCGATATTGTATCCGGCGGCACGACGGCTCAGCTAACCCATGAGGGAAATATCTTGCGCCGAAGAAACCTCGCCACCGCCGGTTTCGAGTTCAGCCGTAACCAATTCGACATCCAAAACTCCGGAGTTTTTTTTCCAGCCTTTTCATTCCTGTCACGCCAAGCCACGGCAGACAATGTTCTGGGCGCTTACCTCACCGATAATTTTAATCTCTTCGAATCGTTGGTGCTCAATGCCGGCTTTCGCTACGATTGGGATAGCCTCGATTTCACCGACAAGCTCGATTCGAGTTTGGATGGCAAAATCAAGTTCAGCCGTTTCAGTCCTAAAGCGGGCCTGGTCTATTCTCCGGTCAAGAATTGGCAAGCCTCCTTCAGCTATTCCGAAGGGATTCGCATCCCGACGGTAACCGAAATATTTGCCCAAGGCCCCTTCGGCTCGAACCCCGATCTGGTGCCTATGAAAAGCCGCAACTTCGAACTCGGCGTCAAAGGGCGACCGACCGACTGGCTAGAAGCTTCGCTGGCGGTTTTTTACATGCCGGTGCGCGACGAGATCTTTTTTATCGCTACCAATCCGCTCGACCCCTTTTCGGGCCGCAACGAGAACATCGATAAGACTCTGCGCAGAGGCATCGAGCTCGCGCTCAACGCCCGCTACGACAAGTGGCTCGACGGTTTTATCAACTATACTTTTACGAAGGCGACTTTCGACGGCGATTTCTTCGTGCCGGGAATCGATTTTCTCGATCCGCCGCGCTTGGTCAAAAAAGGCGACGAGCTGCCCCTGGTGCCGCGCCACCGGATCGGAGTGGGCATCAATACCAGGCCCTTAGCAGGGCTGAAGCTCTCGCTCTTCGGTAGCTACGTCGGCGAACAGTTTCAGCTGCGCGACGAGCCCAATCAGGCCAAGAAACTGGCGAGTTATTTTGTTTTGAACAGCCGGATCGCCTATCAATGGCGCGAATGGACCGCCCACGTCGAGCTCAACAATCTCACCGACCGCAAGTATTCGACTTCGGGGATTCTCGTCGGCGCGCCTTTCAATGAGTCCTTCCGCGTTCCAGCGCCGGGATTTAATCTATTCGCGGGGTTGTCGTTTAAGTATTGAGGGAAAGCCCATGGCCAAAGCGATCATGGTGATGGGGACGGCGTCCGATGTCGGCAAGAGCGTCATCGCCGCGGGTCTGTGCCGTCTGCTTTACCGCAAGGGTATTCACGTCGCGCCATTCAAGGCGCAGAACATGTCGCTCAACTCCTTTGTTACCCTTGACGGCGGCGAGATGGGACGCGCCCAGGTGCTCCAGGCCGAGGCCTGCGGCCTCTCGCCTCACGTCGACATGAATCCGATCTTGCTCAAGCCTGAGAGCGACACCTGCTCGCAAGTCATCGTGCATGGAAAAGTTTGGGCCAAGCATGACGCGAGAAAGTATTTCGCGCGCCATGAGGAATTGGTAGGATTTATCGAAGCAAGTTACCGGCGGCTCGCACGCGCTCATGAAGTGATAGTTATCGAAGGCGCCGGCAGTGCCGCGGAAGTCAATCTGCGCGATAAGGATCTGGTAAACTGGCCCGTGGCCGAGATGGCGAACGCGGACGTGCTCCTGGTCGCTGACATCGACCGCGGCGGCGTGTTCGCCCAAGTGATCGGCACCTTGGACCTGCTCGGGCCGGCCGAGCGACGCCGTGTGGTTGGCGTCATCATCAATAAGTTCCGTGGCGATCGTTCATTATTCGCTGACGGCGTCGTCTTTCTGGAAAATCGCACGGGACTGCCAATCATCGGAGTGATCCCGTTCGACCGCGATCTAAGGCTCGATCAGGAAGACAGTTTGGAGATCGAGCGCTACCGCCACACGCCGTTTACCGCGAATACGGTGAACATCGCCGTCGTGTTACTGCCGCATATGAGCAACTTCACCGACTTCAACGCGCTGGCGGCGGAACCGGATGTCGCACTGCGCTACGTCGCGGCGCCGTCGGAGCTGCGCGGGACCGATGCGGTTATTTTACCGGGGAGCAAGAATACCATCGCGAATCTCGATGATTTGCTCGATCGGGGATTCGACGCGGCCCTCGACGATCATCTCAAAGCAGGCGGCGAGCTCGCCGGGATCTGCGCCGGCTTGCAAATGCTCGGACGCGCCATCGCCGATCCGCATGGCGTCGAGAGCGGCGGAGAACGGCGCGCCCTGGGTTTGCTTGATGTGATCACGGAGCTCGCCGAGACCAAGCACACCGCGCAGGTCGTGGCCCGCCCGATCAATGAATTCGTCTCAGGCGCTGGTAACGTCAGGGGCTACGAAATCCACATGGGACGAACTGAAAGAGGAGCCGATTCCCCTTGTTTTGAGATTCTCCAACGCACTGGCAGCACAAAAGAATTTGCTAACGTGGCCAATGAGCTTCTTGACGGGGCGGTTAGCGGCAACGGACTGGTCTGGGGCACTTATATCCACGGCGTTTTCGACAGTCCGGGTTTTCGTCGCCAATGGTTGAATCGGATTCGCGCGCGAAAGGTTCTCGAACCGCTCGCCGTCAGCGTGTCGGAAAGGGTCAGCGCGCGGCTCACGGCCACCATTGACCGTTGGGCGAATCATCTCGAGCGCCACCTAAACATGACGCCGATTCTTTCCGGCATCGCCGCCGCGCATCCGTGTAGCGCCGCTGCGACTGATTTGTAAGAAAATTGGAAACCTGGTAATTAACAAACCCACTAACGGAGGTCCTTATGAAACCACGCGCCGTACTGTTACTCGCAATTATTTTTGGAGCGGTCGCTTTACGCCTCTTGCCCCACCCCTCGAATTTTACGCCCATCGGCGCTCTGGCTTTGTTCGCCGGGGCCCATTTCGACGATAAACGCCGGGCTTTCGTCCTGCCGCTGGCGGCGATGCTGTTAAGCGATCTCTTGATCGGATTCCACGGCCAGATGCCGATTATTTACGGCGCCTTTGCAGTCATCGTCGGCATGGGCTTTCTGCTGCGTGAAAAAAGGACCGCGCCGCGCGTCGCTGCGGCATCGGTCGGCGCGGCGACATTCTTCTTTTTCGTATCTAATTTTGCCGTGTGGGCGTTTGACGGGCTCTATCCGATGACCATCCAGGGCTTGGTCACCTGCTACATCGCCGCCATTCCGTTTTTTCAGAACTGGCTGCTCGGCACGCTCTTTTTCGCCGCGGTACTTTTCGGCGGCTTCTCCCTCGCTGAAAGAAAGATTTCCGTTCTCGCTCCGGCTCGCGCGTGACGCTTTAATCTCTCAATTCGTCGTCGAATCAGCTGAATCGCTGAGTGGCTAAATGCTGCTCAGCGATTCGCTTTTCTATACCCCAGCGCATCCTGGGCGATGATCATCTTCTGCACGTTCGAAGAGCCCTCGACGATCTGGTAGGACTTCGCGTCGCGGTAGTAGCGTTCGACTGGAAATTCGGTGGAGTAACCATAGGCGCCGAGAATTTTCATCGCCGCATCGGCGGCGTAATTGGCGGCCTCGGCGGCGGCGTATTTGCCGATCGAGGTTTCCAGGTTGTTCGGCTTTTTTTGGTCGGCCAACCAAGCGGCGCGATAGACGAGCAGCCGCGCCGCTTCTTCGTGCGCGATCATTTGTGCGATCAAATCCTGGTTCATCTGAAACTCGCCGATCTTCTGGCCGAACTGGACTCTTTGGTTGCAGTAACTCACTGCCGCGTCCTTGGCCGCGCGCGCTACTCCCAGTGCACCGGCGGCACAATTGAGACGCGTTTGATTGAGTTGCCACATGCAGATCTTGAAACCGTCGCCTTCGTTGCCGAGCCGGTTCGCAGCCGGAATGCGAAAATTGTCGAAGGTCAGTTCGCCAAGCGGAGAGCAATGAGCGCCTAGAGTTTCCAGTGTCTTGCGGGTTAATCCGGGTGAGTTCCAATCAGTATAAAAAGCCGTCATGCCGCGATGTTTCTGCGAGCGATCGGTATAGGCATAAACCAAGCCGCCGGTGGTCACCGGCCCGTTGGAAATCCAGAGCTTGCTGCCGTTGAGCAAGTAGGTGTCGCCGTCTTTGGTTGCGGTGGTGCGAAGCGCCGCGACATCTGATCCAGCATCAGCCTCGGTGATCGCGAAGCAGCCGATGGTTTCGCCGGACACCAGCCCTGGAATAAATTTCTTCTTCTGCTCCTCCGTGCCGAATTGAAACAGCGTCAAAGCCGGACCGATCTGCATGTTGATCGCCACGCGCATGGCGCTGTGCACCCGGGCGATTTCTTCGGTGATCAGCACCATGGCGAGAAACCCGAGACCGTTGCCGTCGTAGGTTTCTGGAATCATCGTGCCGTAGAAACCTAATTCGCCCATTTTTCTGACGAGATCGCCGCGAAAAGTTTTTTCCTTGTCATCCTTGGCCGCCGTGGGCGCGATCTCCTTCTCGGCAAACTCCCGCGCCAGATCGCGCACCGCAACTAACTCTTCCGATAGTTCAAAATCCATTCGTCCTCCTTGGGAAAGCGAGGGCAGACGAAAAAATTCCAGCTCATGCCGTCCGCCTCGCGCCTAGTATCTTCCGTAGTTTCCGCCCTATGACCAACTTTTAAATTCCCGATATGACTTCGTGAATCGGCAGCACGCCGACATCGCGGTAAAGCTGCTCCAAGAAGCTGCCCGGCAAGCGTGGTTGTATCGCTGCCGAGCGCCTCCAGCGCAAACATCGTACCCGCCGGCGTGTCGCCGCGCCAACTCTTCACACAAGTTGCACCGACTGCGCGCTTGGATGGTCGGGTGAGCGCGTAAAGTTCTTCGGGCACCCTATGCTTGAGAAATCCGCCGGCACCAAGCTCACGCACCCATCCTACGACACTTAGATCCAAAACGAAGTCCCGTCAACGAAGCAAAACAAACTTTACCTCGAGCCAATTACGCGTGGTCGGACAAAAGAAGTCGATCCGGGTCAAAGAACAATAAAACGCGAACTATATACCGGGATTCTGGATTCGCTACCCTACACCCATCACGGGGACGCCATTGCCGCTTACTGCTTGTCCGTTCTTATAGCCGAGCTTTCCGACGCCGCAGGAAACGCAAGAAAGCCAATCTCATCTGGTGCGATCGAGCAATTCTGCGGCGCGCCGGCGGCGAACGATTGCAAAACCCCGCTGGCGCTGTTGACGATTCCGCCCCCCCGGCTTGGAGTATGGACGGCAAAAACTCTTACAGAAAGTCGGTGCTCCGGTCGGACGGGTTTCCCGGTTTCGTCTCAGAGATCGTCAGCCCGACCCGTAAAGTTTACAGCAAGCGCCATAGCGGTGTTATCGACCAAAGTATGCACGGTGCTCCAGCGCGCAAGAATCTGTTCGTTCTTGCTCCATGCTTGATATCTGCGGCAGATATCCCACCGTAACGCGAGGGTCTGCGCGCTCTTATACGCCATCTTTTCCGCAGCGGCCAGGAGCTGTGATGTCTCGCGTACTTCAAAAATATCGCGGCATCCCTGCTTGGCAAAGGCTTCAGCTAGGGCGCGGCCCAAGCCGCGGCTGGCGCCGGTGACCAGAACAATTTGCGGTCCAAGCCGAGCATCGTGCAAAGAATACCAGATCCATCGGCCTAAAACCCAATCGCGCCGCCGCGCGCTTGTTCTGTTAAAAACTTTTCGATAAAGGGAATGCAGCTAGAATTCCCGGAGGCGTAAAGTGAAATTTTTAGCGATTGTGATGTTCAGTATTCTTGCGCTGGTGCCTGCCCGGTTGCAGGCGCAAGACCAGCCGTCCACCGTGCCCTCGTTCACGTGGCGCGACGCCCCTTCCGGGCGGGGCAATTCAGAGCTCGACCGGCTCAATCAAGCTTTTGTCCGATTGGCCGATCAGGCACGGCCCGCGATCGTGCAGATACGGACTACCACGCCGGACCCCCAGAGCCATTCGGGGCAAGCTAGCGGCAGCCGCGGTTCCGGTTTCATCATCGACCCGCGCGGGTATGTGTTGACTGCCCAGCATGTGATCGATAAGGCCAAAGAGATCGAAATCAGGTTGGCCGACTCACATCGACTGCCGGCGAAAGTGATTGCCGCCGACAGCCAGATTGATATTGCGATTCTTAAAATTTCAACCGAGCGCGAGTTGCCGATCTTGTACCTAGGCGATTCCGACGCGATCCGCGTCGGCGAGCTGGCGGTGCTCTTCGGTTATCCCTTCGGCCGCGAAAGCTCGATGAATCTGGGCGTTGTCAGCCGCGCCGGGCGAAGTTATCCCGACTCGGCGAGCTTCGAGTTCATCCAGACCGACGCCGGCGGCTATCCCGGCGGCAGCGGCGGCCCACTGCTCAACAGCAAGGGTGACGTGATCGGCATGATCACGATGGCTTCGGAGCGCGGCAACATGGGTTTTGCGACACCCGTCAACGTGATCAAGCGGATCGTGCCACGCCTGGCCAACGGTGAAAAATTTGTCTGGGGCTGGCTAGGCGTCCAGATGTCAAACATTTCTCTCGAACATGCGGCCCATCTGGGAATTTTGCCCGCAAAGGGCGTCGTCGTCAGTTCGGTATTGCCCGGCCACCCCGCGGCGCGCGGCGGGGTGCAAAAACAGGACATCATCTTATCGATCAACCAAACTCAGGTTGAAAGCCCGCGCGACGTGGCGCGCATGATTGGTGGCCTCGAGGCCGGCAGAGTGGTGCAATTGACTATCCTGCGCAGAGGGAAAACCGTGCAGATTTCCGTGCCGCTGGGCACCCGGCCCGAGTCGACCAAGGCGCGCGAAGGTTAGCGGTCGGTCTCTTCAGCGTGCGCGCTGGAGTTTCTATGATCGGCGAATGAGCTCAATTTTTTTTGCAGCTCGGTGAACTGTTGTAATTTCTTTTGGACAGCGTAATTGACCGTTCCTTCCGGATATCGCCCCTCGCCGTCCCGTTCGCCAGCTGCAACACCGGTCAGGACTTCGATGCCTTCGTCGATGGTGCCCACGGCATAAAGATGAAATTTGTTTTCCTTAACCGCCTCGACGACATCGGGCCTGAGCATGAGATGGCGCAGGTTGGAGCGCGGAATCATCACGCCCTGCTCCCCGGTCAGACCCTTGAGCCGGCAAACGTCGTAGTGACCCTCGACCTTTTGGTTGACGCCGCCGATCGCTTGAACTTCGCCGTTTTGATTGACCGAACCGGTCACGGCGATGCCTTGTTTGATCGGGATCTCGGACAGGCTCGATAAAATCGCGTAGAGCTCGGTGGACGAGGCGCTGTCGCCATCGACGCCGTCGTAGGACTGTTCGAAACAGATCGTGCTCGCCAATGACAACGGGCTCTCCTGCGCGTACTTGCCGCCCAAATAGCCGCCGAGAATCAACACACCCTTGTCATGCGTTTTGCCGCTGAGCTTGGACTCCCGTTCGATGTTGGTGATGCCGCCGCGTCCCATGAATGTTTTTGCCGTGATGCGCGACGGCTTGCCGAAGCTAAAATCACCCATCGAGTACACCGCCAAACCGTTCACCTGACCGGTGACAGTGCCATCGACATCCACGAGCACGGTTCCCTCGGTGATCATTTCTTGCAGGTGTTTTTCGATGAGGTTGAGTCGAAAGGTTTTTTCCGTCACCGCCCGCTCGACATGCTTCCCGGCCACCAGTTGAGCATTTTCCTTTTCCGCCCAATAATCCGACTCGATCAGCAGATCGACCATATCACTGAAGCGGGTGGAAAGTTTATTTTGGTCCTCGATCTGTCTAGCGCACTGTTCGATGACGCGTGCGACGGCTTCGGTATCGAAGTGGCGAAGCTTCTCTCGATTGCAATAGTCGGCGATAAAACAAGCCAACGCGGTAATATTTTCCTGGTTGCGATCGATTTCAAAATTAAAATCGGCCTTGACTTTGAAGGTCTCGCGGAAATCCGGATCGATGGAAGCCAAAGTACGGTATAAATATGGGTCGCCGATCATGATGACTTTGGTGTCGGTCGGAATCGGCTCGGGGCGCAGCCCCTGGGGCGGAACAAATCCGAAGAACGCGCCGGGCTCCTCGATGCGCAGCTCGCGGTTTTTGATCACGCGCTGCAACGCTTCCCAAACCCCCGCGTTGGAGAGCACGTCGCGATCGTAGAGCACCAGGTAGCCGCCGTTGGCGCGGCTGATGGACCCCGGCTTGATCAGTGTGAAGTCGGTAAAATAACCGCCCGCAATCGGCTTTTTTTCGACCACGCCGATCAAATTGTGATAGGTGGGATTGGTCTCGACGATGATCGGCGGCCCTTGACTATCGCTATTGTCGACGAACACGTTCACTCTATACGGCAAGAACGGATCGCCCGGCGGCTCGCCAAACAACATCGGTCCCATGGGGGTCATCGCCGGCGCGGCTTCGGCGCCTTTAAAGCGCTGCAAATTTTTTAGAATGTGATCGTGCACCAAGTCGAGGTAGGCCAGCACCTTGGGGTAGTCGCGGTATTTTTCTTTGAGATCGGCGAGCGGGATGCGCACGAGATAATCCGCCGTTTGGGTTTCCGCAGCTCCCAGTTTTTCGGCAATCTCCCGCTCGAGTTTTTTGCCTTCGCGCAGGGTAGCTTCGACTTTTTTTTCGATCTCGCCGCGGCTCTCTTCAAGCCGTTTCTTTTCCTCCTGAGATAATGCCAAATACTCGGCTTCTTGCATGGGCTTGCCGTCCTTGGTCGGCAAAAGCACGATACCGGAGGGCGTCATTCGCAGGGAAAAGCCCTTTTGGCTCGCCTCCTGCATCAACGATTCCATCATCTCTTGCTGCTTTTTTTGTAATTGTTCAACCATCTCCTGGCGTTGACGCGCGTAGTCGTCGCTCTCGAACATTTTCTTGGCTTCGGCCAGAAGATTTTTAATCAGATGTTCCATATCGGTTCGAAGAACCTTGCCCCAACCGCGACGAATTTTGAGCGCCTGAGGCCGATCGGGATCATTGAAATTGTATACGTAGCACCAGTCTTCGGGGCTCGCCGAGTCGATTGAAGGCGTCGCCTTTTGGCTGGTAATTTTTTTCAAGAACGCCTTGATGATGCTGGTCTTCCCAGTGCCCGTAAGACCGGTGACGAAGATATTGAAACCCGGCTTGTCGATTCCCAGGCCCAATTCAATGGCCCGGATCGCGCGCTCTTGGCCGATAAAGTCCTCCAGCGGCGTCATCTCCGCCGTGCAGGTAAACGGAAGATACGAGAGATCGCAGCGCCAAGCGAGCTTGTCGTGCGGCACTTCAAATTTCTTCGACATCATTGTACCTCGAGTTGATTGAATTAGCCGAGAGGATAGGGTCTCGCTGGTCCCTCGTCAACTCCCGCGGTGCGATTAAGAACCGGCTATTGAACGCTCATCAACCACTCTCTATACTTCATCAATGATATTCGGAGCAGGCGAACCGAAGCGTGGCACGGTGCTGTGCGCGCTGATGCTAGTTGCGGCGATTCTTCTCGTGAGCTGCGGTTCGTTGCCCGCCGACTTACCATCGGTTCCCGGTTTAAGTCCGCCGAGCGAGGACGAAGAAACCAGAATCAGTCGCGAATTCCGTCGCGAGGCCAAGAAAGAGTTAAAATTTGTCAATCATCCCGAAGTCGAGCGCTACATCGACCGTATCGGGCGCCGTATTTTAGCGGTCAGTGGTCCGCAATCCTTCGATTACCGCTTTTTTGTAGTAGAGGACAATCAGCTTAATGCTTTTGCCGTTCCGGGCGGATCCATCTACGTTTATTCCGGACTGATCGAACGCGCAAAAACCACGGATGAACTTGCAGGTGTCTTGGGTCACGAAATTACCCATATCAAAGGCCATCACATGGTCCGTTCCTCGGGGCCCGACCCAATTTCGATTCTGAGCCTCCTGGCGATGGTAGCGTTGGCGAAAAGCGGCAGCGGCGGTCAAGCCGTTGGCATGGTAGGTCAAGCCGTCGCCGCGACCCGTCAATTGGCGTACAGCCGCCAGCTCGAAATGGAAGCCGACACGCTTGGAACGCGATACATGGCGGCGGCGGGATATAACCCGCAGGGCACGATCGCCTTCCTTAAGATGATGGACCAGGAACGTAGTCTCAACCCGGTCGATGTTCCAGCATATGTTTTAAGCCATCCACTCAGCCAAGAGCGCATCGCCAATGCACAACTCGTTGTAAAATCGCTCGGCGAGACCCCTATACGCCCCGACGAGCCGGACGCCTTGAAAAAAGTACAAATCGTTATCCGCATGGATCGCCCCCCCCGTAACGAAGTGGTTGCCGAGTACGAAAAGCTGGTTCAACAGAACCCGCGAGATCCCGATCTGCTCTATTTGCTCGGTTTTGCCCTGCAACTTCAGGGGCGCGCAGCTGAGGCCCAGAAGCGTTACGAGCAGTCTCGTCAGCTAAAGCCCAACAACCCCGGCTTGCAGCGCGACCTAGGCCGCCTCTATGGGGAAATGGCTGACTTTAAGGCCGCCAGGGAGGCGTTCGACCGTTCACTGGTTCTAGTGCCAGACGAGCCGCTCACTTATCTCTATCTCGGTGAGATGCTGGAAAAATCAGGTGATCTGAGAAGTGCGGCCGGCGCCTATCTTAACGCCCAGCGTTTGGCCCCGCTTTGGGATCGGCCGCCGTACCGGCTAGGGTTAGTCTATGGCAAACTCGATCGGCGCGGCGACGGTTACTACTATCTCGGACGTTCGTATTTGCTCCAAGACGAAGACGAACGAGCCATCGCCGACTACCAGCAGGCGATCAAAGCCCTGGGCGAAAACTCGCCCCGCGCACAGGTGATCAAGGACGAGCTAAGTAATTTAAAGAAAAGGAGAAAGTAGTCTTATGGCTGACCGCGCATGGCAGCCAGCGAAAGCACTTTCTGGCGTACCGGCTTGGTATAGCGATTTTCCCGCTTGAGCAGAACTTCCCGCAGATAATCCGGGTCGAATCCTAGTAAGTCACAGATATTATTGAAGGAAAATAGCCAATCGTTGCTGCTGTCCTCGACCCATTCGAGGGCGTTCTGGTATTGGCTCTGGCCAGCGCTACTAGGCGAAGCGCGATATTTCTCCAAACATTCCACCGCGTCTTTCAAGACAGCGATCATCAGCCGCTTTTCACCCTCTAGTTTGCGTGATAACGCACCCGAGCCGTAAAACTGCGAGGGCAGAAAAATATCAGGCTCGAGAATTCTTGCTAGAAAATCGTCGTACATTTGTGGAAAAACTCCTCGGTGGCTTAAAATTGATCCTATACCACAAGGTCATCGTAGCCTGCAACAAAAAACGAAAACCCCTTTAGGTATTAGATATGAGGAGAGTCTGAGCTTTCTTATCAAGAATGACAAAAAACCAATGTATGAAAAACCCTGCAACAAGGATCTTGTAGACGGTTGCCCCGTGCCGGCTCGGCCGCTTTGACCGGGGGCACAGGGTTTTGAGATAGGTGATTGAGAATGACGCCAGGGCGGGTTTAGATCCCGCCCATCAGGCCTTCGAGCTTGGTCTTGGCGACATTGTGGTCCCAGACTTTTTTCACCACGGAATCTTTGCGCCGCTGTTTCATCACGCGCTGCGTTTCATCCTCGTTGTACACCAGCACTGGACCGAGTAGGGAAGCTTTGTAGTAGCGCGACGCGGCTTCCTCTAAATCGACGCAACCGGCAAAAACCCATTCTATGGAATGAGCCACAACCATCGAGCCGTGCCCGCGAAGCATGACCGCATCAGCTTTGCCGAGCGCTCTAGCGACCGCGTCGCCCTGCTCAACGGTGTGGATGAGCGCGGGGTCCATGTATTTCGGCAATGGGCCGGGACCGAAGAAGGCTCCAGGATTAGACGATGCCGGGTAAAATGGCTTATCGACCATCGACAGCGTAGCGACCATGTGGTTATGCAGATGGGCCACGCTCTGAATGTCGCTACGTGCTTTATACGCCCGCGCATGCATGTTGACTTCCGACGGGGCTTTGTATTTGCCTTCGATCAGCTTGCCTTCGAAGTCCGTGATCACCATATCGTCCGGCTGCACCGTGGCGCGACTGACGGGATGCGGCAGGATGACCAGGTGATCCGATCCGGGGACCCGCGCGCTGATATGTCCGCTGTAGTCCACCAATCCGGCGTTGAACAGCATGCGCGACGCCATGGCGAGTTTAATTTTGAGTTCCGATAATTCCGACACGATAGGGCTCCTCTCTTACGACCGGGTTTTTTTGTGCTATATCTTTCCTGCCATCATAGTTCAACAGCAGCGTCAGCCACAGCCAACGTCTCATGGCGGAAATGCTTTGGAAACCCTTCGCCAAACCGGAATCGGACAAGGAATACGTCGCCGTTTTGACCTACCTGCCGCTCAAAAGCCTGTGGGCTTTACCGCAGTTTTTTTATTACAGCCGGCGCATTCAAACTCAATTGAAATCGGCACCGGGTCTGATTGGCTATTCGCTGCTGGCTCATGTCTTAGCGAAGCGATTTTGGACCTTGTCGGTTTGGGAAAATGAGGTCGCGCTGGCGAAATTCATCCATAAACACCCACACCAGGAAGCTATGGTGATCATGCGCCGCTTCATGGGCGGCAGTGAATTCATCCGTTGGCGCGTGAAAGGCAACGCGGTGCCGCCGCGCTGGCAGGAAGCGATGCGGCGCTTTCATGAGCACGAGCCCGCCGAGTAACGTCGGCGCTGCTCTCCCAGGCAAAACCATAGGAACAGGATTTCGATGGCAACCAACAGCGCGGCAGGCATGACTTGGAATTTAAGCGATCTCTTCGCGGCCCACGATGATCCCAAGATCGCGGCGACCCTTGACGACTGTCACGTGGGCGCCGAACGGTTCGCTCGACGATTCCGGCCGCTGATGCAGAATCCGGAAAGCCTCAGCGCCGGCGTGATCCGACAGGCGCTCGAGGAACTTGAAATAATTTACGAGGCTATGGGCCGCGTCGACAGTTACGCGGGCCTGCTCTACGCCGCCGATACGACAAACCCGGAATATCAAAACTTCGAGCAACGAGTCGAGCAGCGCTCCACGGAGATTCGCAATCTGCTGCTGTTTTTCGAGCTCGAATGGCTCAAGCTTGACGCTATGATCGCGGATCGGCTGCTCGCCGACCCGGCGCTGAAAAATTTTCAGCATTATCTCGCAAGCCTAAGGCGTTACCGGCCGCACACCCTGACGGAACCGGAAGAAAAAATCATCAATGAAAGGGATAACACCGGACGCAACGCCTTTGGCCGGTTATTTTCCGAGGTCACCTCATCGCTGACCTTCAAGTTAGAAAAAGACGGTACACAAGAAGAGCTAAATCTCAGCCAGATACTTTCTTTGCTGCACGAACCCAACCGCGCGCTGCGCCAACACGCTATGGAGACGCTCTATGAGGGGCTTTCGCAGCACGGCCAGGTGCTGACTTTCATCTATGACACGCTCATCCAAGATAATCTGACCATGGACCGGCTGCGCAAATATCCCGACCCGATGGCCCAGCGCCATCTGTTTAATGAAATTGACAGCGCGGCGGTCAAAACCATGATGGCCGTGGCAGAAAATAACTACGGCCTGGCGCAAGATTACTTTCGGCTCAAAGCAAAACTGCTCAAGCTGCCGCGCCTGGCGCTTTACGACCAGTACGCCCCGGTCGGCAAAGAGGTGAGACCGTTCCCATACCAGCAAGCCCGGCAGGTGATTCTCGAAGCCTTCGAGGCCTTCGACCCAACCTTTCGGCAAATTGCCACGGAGTTTTTCGCTAAGAACTGGATCGATGCCGAGATTCGCAAAGGCAAGCGCGGCGGCGCCTTCTGCTCTTCGCCTTCGCCAAAGCTGCATCCCTACATCCTGTGTAACTACGACGACAACCTGCGCGACGTCATGACCGTCGCCCATGAGCTCGGTCATGGGCTGCACGGCTGGCTGAGCCGCAAGCAAAATTATTTCAATTACGACACGACGCTGACCACCGCCGAAACCGCCTCGGTGTTCGGCGAGATGCTCGTTTTCGATTATCTGCTTAAGCAGCAAACCGATCCGCAGGTGCAGATTGCGCTCCTCGCCGGCAAGCTCGAAGATCTCTTCGCCACCGTGTTTCGCCAGAACGTGTTGACGCGCTTCGAAGAGTCGGTCTTCGCGGCGCGAAAGGAAAAACGACTGACGCCCGACACCCTAGGCAGGCTTTGGCTCGACGCCAACGGTAAATACTACGGTGACGCTGTCGACCTGTCCGACGGCTATCGCTGGGGCTGGTCCTACATCCCGCACTTCATCCACTCGCGCTTTTACTGCTACAGCTACGTCTTCGGCCAGCTCTTGGTCCTTGCACTCTACCGAATCTACAAAGACGAAGGAGAAAGCTTCGTCCCGAAGTATTGTGCGCTCCTGGAAGCCGGCGGCGCGGATTCGCCGGAGGCGCTGCTTCATCCGCTGGGCGTGAAGATTCACTCTGCCGAGTTTTGGCAGAAAGGATTCGAAGAAATCAAGTCTTTGCTCGCGCGGCTCCAGAAGTTAATTTAAGCGGCCCTGGCGGCTATGCGATGGCGCGCAATTGCAGCAGCATGGCGGCGAACTTCCGTTGCCCGTTAACATGCCCACCCGTGGGATTAAACCGGCTTTTCGCTTGTCTCACTTAATCTTAAAAGTCGGCGGCACCACTTCATCAACCGTCTTTCCCGTCCAGTGCCACTTGGGCACACTGTCCCAAACCTGTTCGCCTTTGGTTTGAACTTTATCCAGCAACTCCTGCTCGTCTAGCCGCAGGTACTTGCCATTGTCGACCAGCGTTTCGCCGTCGACGATGACCGTGCGAACGTCGCGGCTCACGGCGGTTTCCATCAGCGAGCGGATCGGATCGTGCACGGCGCCGAAGGCGATGTCGCGCAGGTTGATCATTGAAATGTCGGCCTTCGCGCCTTTTTGCAGCCGGCCGAGATCGTCGCGGCCAAGCATTTTGGCGCCGCCGAGGGTAATCGCGTTGAACACGTCGCGCGGGTGGCCGGCAAGAAAACTTTTGTCGGCGACTCTCGACGCGATCGCCGCATAGCGCATATCGGATAAAATATCTTTGGGAAAAGTGTCCGTGCCGATGCCCATATTGATGCCGGCCTGGCGATATTTATCGAAAGACTCCATCAAAATCCCGAGTTTTAAATATTTCAGCGGGCTGTAGGCCACCGACGCGCCGGAGTCGGCGATGATTTTAAGATCGTCGCCGTAGGGATAGGCGAGCCAGCTGTGGCCGCTGACGAAGATACAATGGGACAGGGACACTTCGGGATCGAGAAAGCCGATCTTTTTGAGCAGCTCGATGGGCGTGCAACGCTCGCGCTGCATCACGGTATGAAATTCAAAAAGGTTGATCGTCGCGTGTATCTGCACGCGCACGCCGAGTTCCTTGGCCGCGTTGCGGGTGTCTTTCAAAAGCGCCGGCGTGCAGGAGTCGACATGGCCCGGAAACAGCAACGTCGTCATGCGCCCGCCACACGCGCCGTTGAACTTCCTGGCGAAGTCGACGGCTCTCTTGAGGCCATCGCTGCCCCGCGTATCGTCCCAGTCATACTCCCATCGGCCTTCGCGATCGTGGAAAAAATTGACGTTCTTGTAGCTCGGACCGGCGGCGCAACGAATGCCCACTTGATCGATCATGTCGACGTAGCGCTCCGGTTCGCCGCCGGCACCGCCAATATCGAACGTGGTGGTCACACCGCTCTTCAAGACGTGAATCAAGGAAAAGCGCTGGCCGATATCGACGTCCTTCAAATGCGCCGAGTGCGCGCCCTCGCGCGTCGGTCCGCCGTGGGCCAAATAATTGGAAGCGAAAAAATCGGTCTTGGTCGAGTCGTTGAGTAAATAGTCGCTAGCGTTGATGCCGGAGTGAAAATGGGTGTCGACAAAACCCGGCGAAACCAGGCAGCCCGTGGCATCGATTTTTTTTTCTACCGGCTGCGCATATTCCTTGCCCACAAACTCCACGCGATCGCTGTCGAACACCACGACGCCGTTTTTGATTATTTCATGCTCATTCCCGTCGAAACCGACGACGTAACCGCCTTGGATCAGTGTTTTCATCCCTCAGGCCTTTCGGATTTAGTTAGATTGTCGAGCAGAGGCAGGACTAACAAAAGACTTGAATCAAGACAAGCGTGCCATTGCGCTAAAGCAATTGCACCTTTAAGAAACGCCCTCGAAGAAATGAGTGACCGGCGCAAGACCGCCCGACTAAACGGCAAAACGGAAATGGATAATGTCAGCATCCTTGACGACGTACTCTTTGCCTTCGAGACGCAGCTTGCCGGCTTCTTTGCATTTGGCTTCGCTTTCATGAACGATGAAATCTTCGTAGGCGACGACCTCGGCGCGAATGAAGCCGCGCTCGATATCGCTGTGGATCTTTCCCGCGGCTTTTTTGGCGACAGTCCCCTGGGCAATCGTCCAGGCGCGCACCTCGTCTTCTCCCGCGGTGAAAAAACTGATCAGATCCATGAGCGCGTAGGACGCGCGAATGAAGCGCTCCCGCGCCGGCTCTTGGACGCCAATTTCCCGCAGGAAGGCGGCGCGATCGCTTTCGTCGAGCTGCGTGATCTCCATCTCGACTTTTCCGGAGAGCGCCAGTCCTCGCAATCCCCGGCGGGTGAGTTCCTCTCGATGGGCAGCATTAAGCGGCTGTCCGGCTTTCTCCTCGGACTGGTTGAAAATCACCAGCACGGGCTTGCGGCTGAGAAAACCGAAGCCGGAGGCCAGGTTTTCTTCGTCTACACTGAAGCCAAGATTTCTGAGACTCTCTTCGTTCTCCAGCGCCGCAGCACAGCGCGCGAGCAACGCTTCTTCCTGCGGCCTGGCTTTTTCTTTTTTGATCCGGTTGCGCCGGTTTTCGACCACGGTAAGATCGGCCAGAATCATCTCGGTGAGGAGCGCGTTCAACTCTTTTAATGGTGTGGCGTCAGCATTGTAATCGCCGAGCACGAGCGTGATTGCTTCGACTTCGCGCATTTGAGTCACCAGCGCGTTATTCGACTTGAAATCCTCTTCGCCTTGGCTCGGCGGAAAATCGGTGAAGCGTATTTCCGCGAAGGTGGTCTTTTTCGGCTTAAAGATCTTCGACAGCTTGTCGATGCGCGAGTCGGGGACCTTGATAACACCGAGGTGAACTTCTTCCTTGCCGCCGAAACCGCCGATCTGTGCCTGAAGCCCCGTGAGCATGTTGAAAATGGTGGTTTTCCCCGCGCCCCGATGGCCGATCAATCCTACTTTCATGGAAGGAATCTCCCAATGCTGAAATCAAAAAAATCAGTCTAGCAGGAAACGGCGGAGGAATAAATTGCGGCTGGCAATTGATCGGCCGAAAAATATCGGCTGGCGGAGTAAACAAAAAACACCCAGCTTCAGTGCCACGATGATGACAAACCCGAAGCTGGGCGGTACCGAACCTGACTTCGATCTAGAATCAGCGTTTCAAGGCTAGGAACAGGCTGGATTGTCCCCGTTGAACCAAAAAGAGCACCGATTTTCCTTTTTCGTTGCGGTTCAATTCACGGTTATAATCCGCCAGGTTATTGACCGAACGGCGGTTGACCTGGGTGATCACGTCGCCCGATCGTAATCCCGCTTCCTCAGCGGCGCTGTCGGGGCTAACCGCCGTGACGACGATTCCCTGGGCACGATCCAAGCCCAGGCTCCGGGCGATCTCAGGTGTTACCGGTTGCACGGTTAAACCTAAATCGCCCTCCTGCCCGGAGGCGACGATCTCATTTTCTTTCATTTCGCCGACCGTGATCGGCAGGGAAATTTCCTTGCCGTCGCGCATAACTTTGAGCTGTACGGTGGTGCCGGGGGTGACGCGCGCGACTACGGTAGGCAGATCGGAAGAATCCTTGATCTCTTTGCGGTTGAACTCGATGATGATGTCGCCCGTCTTGATGCCGGCGCGCTCCGCCGGGCCGCCTTTCACGACATCCGCTACCAAGGCGCCGTTATTGTGCTTTAGACCGAGCGACTCGGCGATTTCAGGCGTGATCTTCTGCACGGTCGTGCCGAGGAAGCCGCGAACCACTCGGCCTTTTTCTCTCAACTGCGGCAATAACTCTTTGACTGAATTGGTCGGAATCGCGAAGCCGATGCCGATGTTGCCGCCTGACTGACTAAAAATCGCCGTGTTGATGCCGACCACCTCGCCGCGCAAATTGATCAAAGGACCACCGGAGTTACCCGGATTGATCGAGGCGTCGGTTTGAATGAAATTATCGTAGGGTCCGGAGCCGATCTGACGCCCTTTAGCGCTGACGATACCGGAGGTCACCGTGTGGTCGAGGCCAAAGGGATTACCGATCGCCATGACCCACTCGCCAACTTCCAAGCGGTCCGAGTCGCCGAGAGTGACCGCCGGGAGATTCTGTCCGGCGTCGATTTTGATCACCGCGATATCAGATTTTTGGTCTTTTCCGATCACCTTGGCGTCATAATTTTTACCGTCTGATAATGTCACGACGATCTTCTGGGCGCCGTCGACGACGTGATAGTTGGTAAGGATTGTGCCGTTTTTATCGATGATAAAGCCTGAGCCCACGCCGTTCATGCGTTGCTGTCCGCCTGGTACTCGACCGCCGAAGAATCTTTGCCAGAACTGACTCATGGGGTCGTCGCTATCGAAAGGAAACGGAGAGCCCTGTGCGGTTTTGCGAATCTGCGTCGTCGAGACGTTGACGACCGAAGGGCCCACCCGCTTTGCCAAGGTGGCAAAATCCGGCAAACCCTGAGTCACCGCCGGCGCCGCATTGGCGACCGGCGTCGTGCCGCCGCCCGATTGGAAGTGATCGATTGCGCCGCTGATGCCGACGCCGGCAAACACGCATAGCGCGCTGCTCACGAGCATCCATGAGACGGTGAACCCCCTTTGTTTTAATTTTGATTCCGTTGCCATGTGATTAATACTCCTTAGTTCCGGGCGCCGGCGGAAAATCCGCTCGCCCATTGTTTTGTTGCTTTATGAGCGAACAATCGCCATCATTTTTACGTGCCCACGCGACCAATCATCTGGTGCGCGAACGACTCGCTGCCACGCTCCAGCCTCGCCCGCTTCCAGCGCAACAGTCCGTCACGCATGTAGTTGGCATCGTAGCCCAACGCTTCGCAGACGTTTTCAAAGGAGAACAGATAGGATCGATCTTTGTTTAATACCCATTCCTCGGCTTCGAGGTGCATGGTCTGCTTGCGCTTGCATTTCGCCGTCACGTTCTCCTGAAAACACATCACGGCATCCTGCAAAACCGCCAGCATGAGCACTCTTTCGGGATCGAGATGAAAGCGCCTTCGATAGGTAGACTGAAATTGCGCACCGACAAGGATGTCGGGCTGGAAGAGCGTCATCACCTTGTCTTCCACCGCAACGTTGCGCGGCTGCAAGCCTTGTACCCAAAAGGGTGCCCGTCCTTGATGACTCGATGCCACCGCTTTGGCCTGTTTTTTACCGATCATGGATGTACCTCCGTTAACCTTAGACAAATCAATTGTCGGAATTGTTCCAGATTTACGCGGCGACCTGAAAACCACGATGTCGCCCAACCACAAGAATGCTGCCGAACCGATCAACGATAGCGCCGATCCCAACAGTCAGGTAATTTTTCTACCCATGGGGAGAATTTATCGACCGATCAATAAACGGAGCAGCGCGTTGAGGACGAAAGACTAGATCAAGAGAATAGAATCGAGCAGATGCAGTGGGACTTTTCGGGTTAGTGGCCCGCCAGATCTTGCCACAGGACCTGGCCCGCAAAGCGGCATAGCAAGCACCAAGACCCCCTGTGCCCGCGCAAAGAAAGCCGGAACATTGCCAGTTTCGGCACTTAAGCCGAGACGGAGAGTGTAACTATCAGGCTGCGAGGTTTTTGCCGGCAGGCTACGGTGCCAGCCGTGAGCGGAAACGGGTCCGAGCGGCAAACTGTCTTGTGCCCGACTCACGGCGACGACGCCGAGAATGAAAGCCAGCAACAGACCGACGACCGCTATGGTGCTTTTAATTTTGTGAATCTGCACGTTGTTTGTTTATTTACGCTAACACCCTAAAGTCGAAAGTCAATATGACCATTTTTGACTGAAGAGTTACGCCATGTTGGGCGCCGGGGGGGGAGCGATTTGACGGCGCGCCAAACGCGATCCACGCGCGCTCGGCGGTTTTGGCGCACGCGAAATCCTTTGGCCACGCCGCTTGCCGGTTGACGGCTTAGGTCAAGATGGTAAAGTGGTTGCCCATGCCGCTTGCCACCATTGAAGAAGCGATCGACGATATCCGACGCGGCCGTATGGTCATTCTGATGGATGACAAGGACCGTGAGAACGAGGGCGACCTCTGCATGGCCGCGGAGAAGGTCACGCCGGAAGCGATCAATTTCATGGCGACCTACGGGCGCGGCTTGATCTGCTTGCCGCTGACCGAGGAGAGTGTTCGACACTTAGGCTTATCGATGATGGTGTCTGAAAATACTTCTCCATTTGGCACGGCGTTTACCGTTTCGGTCGATTCAGCCGTTGGGATCACTACGGGAATTTCCGCCGCCGATCGCGCCAAAACCATTCTCGACGCCATCGCCGACGATGCCAAACCTCAGGACTTGGTCATCCCCGGCCATATTTTTCCGTTGCGGGCCCGCAACGGCGGCGTGTTGGTTCGCGCCGGACAGACCGAAGGTTCGGTAGACCTGGCCAGGCTTGCCGGCTTAAAACCCGCCGGTGTGATTTGCGAGATCATGAAAAACGACGGCACCATGGCGCGCCAGCCGGACCTGATGCGCTTCGCAAAAAAACATAAACTCAAAGTAGTGACCACCGCAGACCTTATTCAACACCGCTTGAACTACGACTCGCTGGTTTACAAGGCCGCCTCCGCGCCGCTGCCGACTCGGATCGGCGGCATGTTCCAGGCGGTGGTCTACAATACCCACGTCGACCAGAGTGAACATCTGGCGTTAATCAAGGGCACCATTTCACCCAAGGAAGAAACACTGGTGCGCGTCCACACCAAATATGTCCCCGGCGATGTTTTCGGTTTTGAATTGCTCAACACCAACGCGGTGATTCAGCGCTCTATGGAAATCATCGCCAAGGCCGGCAAGGGCGTCATTCTCTACCTCCGACCAGAGCTCAAAGGGCTGCGACCGGCGATGGTTGCTTACCCGAAGGTTGAAGGCAAACAACAGCGCGACATGAACCGTTCGTTCGTCTACCAAGCAGACTTCAAGGAGTATGGCATCGGCGCGCAAATTCTGCGCGACATCGGTGTGGGCAAGATGCGCCTGCTGACCAACAACAAAAAACACCTTGTCGGGCTGCGCGGTTACGGCTTGGAAGTCACCGCCCTGGAGCCGATTCCGCGCGACCATCCGCTGCGCGAAGCCGCCAAACAAAAGAAAGCCAAAACCCAACGAGCCTAAATCATTTCGCCAGGTCAAACTCCGTAGGCAGAGCCGCGCGAGGAACCATGCCGATTTTTGAATACACCTGCCGCCGCTGTAATCATCGGTTCGAAACTATCGTGCAATCCGCGCGCGAAAAAATCGCCTGCCCGAAATGCCGAAGCAAGACGGTGGACAAACAACTATCGGTGTTTAGCTCGCCCGCGACAGCGAAGGAAGCCGGCCCGGCGTCCGGCGCCGGTTGCGCCTACACACCGCAAACCTGCGGCTGCCATTAAGGATCTTTCGGCGGATTCAAATAGCGTGCTAGTTCGGGGCGGATTCTCTTTAACGCCTCGCCCATGTTTGAGTAGACTCGCTCGTCAATCAATTGACCGTTTACCCAAAAATCCAAGGACGGGGAATCGGTGAAGTTGATATCGACGTAGCGCTCACCTACCGGCTCGCCGGTGATAATCACCCGGACGGAATATCCAGCGTCGATAACGATGCCTCTCGTGCCTGCGGGCAGGGGCAGGCCGCTCTTGATCTTGGCGAGCTTCTCTGAAGGATAGGTGCCCACTTCGAGTGAGTAGTAACCCCATTCACCGGTGTTGACGGAGATGCCATTGAGCAGCTTAGGGTTGATATCGACGAGATTCTTAGCCGCTTGGTCTTGATTATAATTCTTCAGCAGCTCATACGCCCAGTTCTCAACGATGCCCTTGACCGGGGTCGCGGGCTTCTCGCGCTCCTTGACCGGACCGCGGTCGATCCACCACTTGGTTTCTTCGAATGTCGGGCTCTTATCTTCGGCCATGGAATCTACAATTTACTGTGAGTTTCTAGAGAACCACACTGCATAATTTTAGATCTTGAATTCCTCCAGTGTGCTTTTGGCAAATAGTGAATCGACTTCGAGGCGCTTGCTGATCAGACCCTGCTCATAGGTGTACTGCACCAAAGTCTCGATCACATGGCGATTGGCCTCCAAGCCGTAAGCCCAAGGGTCGGGGCCGAGCGCTTCGCGTTCTTTTTCCATCTCATCGATGGACCACGCGAGCATATATTTGAGCGCCGAGAACTCGTACATCGCTTCCTGGCACAGCCGCTTTGACTCTTCGAAGGCCTTGAAAAGACTCTGGGCGATCCATGGGTGTTTTTCGTAGAATTCTTCGCGAACGACGATCGTATGCATGATCGGAAAAATCTTCGTGCGCTTGAAATATTCCTGTTCCACTGCGCGGAAGTTGGGGATCAAGCGCTGCACCTTCGGATGGCGGCGCACGAACGGTGACGGTATATGTGCCGAGATCATGGCGTCGATTTCGCCGCGTTCGAGCATGGCCGAGAGCGTCCTGTCCGCCGGAATCGGGTGAATGTCGATATTCGGCGGCAGGTTATGTTTCACCTTGTCCTGACGGCCGGGATGCTCTTCCCCGCCGGTGAACCATTTCATTTGTTCCGGCGCCACACCGTACTCGTGCTGCAGTATGCCGCGCGCCCAAGTCGCCATGGTGATTTGGTATTCGGGAACCCCCACTCGTTTGCCGGCCATATCAGCGGGCTTATTAATCCCCGAGTCGGTGTTGATGTAGATACACGAATGACGAAAGGTCTTCGACGGAAAAACCGGGATGCCGATCAAGCGCGGCGCTCCCTTGTCGCGCGACATCAAAAAAGAACCCGTCGACATTTCCGCGACGTCGAACTCACCGTAGCGCAGCATGCGCCAGAAAGTCTCTTCAACGCGCAGCGGCAGATAAGTCAGATCCACGCCCTCCACCTCGACCCGGCCGTCCTGCAACGCGCGCGTGCGGTCGTAATCCCAACAGGCCAATGTCAAACGGACTTTTCCCATGCTGTTGCTCCTTCGCTAACTTCTTTCGATGCGCGCTTCTCGAGTTCTTAACTTTGGACGCCGCGGAGAAACTCCTCGGCACCGATCATAAACTGTTCCTTGTCACCCTGTAACACAACCGCCGCCTCGCCGGAAGCCAGCGTGGTTCGCCGTTGAATCGTGTAGGGCTTGCCCTTAAACATGACTTGCTGCCCTGGAGGAAAGCGGCTCAAATGCTCGTGATCACTTTGCGGGTCGATTTTTTCCATCGTTTGCTCTCATAGCATATCGTGGTGCAAAGCTTAAACCGCCGGTAAATTTGACATCGCCCACACCCGAGAATAAAGTCACGCCGAGTTGAGAGAATCTTATGCGTATCGCGATCATGGGCAGTGGCGCCGTGGGCGGTTATTTCGGCGCGAAGCTGGTTGAGGCTGGACACGACGTGGTTTTTATCGCGCGCGGCGGGCATTTAGAGGCCATGCGCAAGACAGGTTTACGCATCCTTAGCCCGAATGGCGATCTGCATATTCAACGGGCGACCTATACCGATAGTCCCACCGAGGCCAAGGCCGTTGATCTCGTGCTTTTCTGCGTCAAGTCCTATGACACGGAAACGGCCGCGGCAACGATGGACCCGCTGATCGGCGCCGCTACGATAATCCTATCGTTGCAGAACGGCGTCGACAATCCAGCAAAGCTCGCCGGATTATGGGGCACAGAGCGAATCCTTGCCGGAGTTGCCTATATCGGCGCGCAGCTCGATTCTCCCGGCGTTATTCGTCACTCCACTGGCGGCAAGATTATCTTTGGTCCGCTGGACGGTGCGATCAACGCAGCTGCGCATGTGATCGAACGAACCCTGTCCGCCGCCGAAATTACCTGCGCGATCAGCGACAATATTCAGACCGTCCAATGGGCCAAGCTATTATGGAATGCACCGTTTTGCGCAATCAGCTGTCTAGCCCGGGTCAATACGCAACAAATCGTCGAGTCCGAGGCCTTGACCCAACTCGCCGTTGACTGCATGGCGGAAGTACGAGCCGCGGCGCTCGTCCAAGGCATTGAATTGTCGCCCGCGCTGTTCCGCGAGACCACCGCGTTCTCGCGCGGCTTGGGTCCCTTCAAACCTTCCATGCTGCAAGACTTGGAAGCCGGCAAGGCGCTTGAGCACGAAGCCTTTAACGGAATTGTTGTGCAACTATTGGAGCAAGTCGGCCAACCGGCGCCGATCAATCGCGCCTTTTTAGCTTTACTGGAGCAATTGAATAAAAGCACTGGTAAGGACACCGCCCGCTGACGCCATGTTTAGGCCTCATCTACTCCATGCGCTTAAGCTTCTAGCCATCAGTTGCCTGAGTGTCTGCGCGCTTTTTCAGGGCGTCGCCCAGAGTCAACCAGTCAGCGATGAATTGGTCGCCAAAGGCCAGTATATTTTTGCTCTCGCCGGCGGGTGCGCCTGCCATACGGTCCCGAAAGGAACCCCAAACGCCGGCGCGCGTGCTTTTCCCATTCCCTTCGGCACGGTTTACAGCACCAACATGACCCAGGACAAAGAAACCGGCTTGGGCGGCTGGACAGATCGACAAATTATCGACGCCGTAATCAAAGGGATTCGCCGCGACGGCAGCCGGATTCTGCCGGTGATGCCCTATGAAAAATATTCGGGCATGGCGCAGGAGGATTTGACCGCGCTGGTCGCCTTTCTCAAAACCCTAAAGCCTGCGCGTAAAGCGACTCCCGCGCTTAAGACCTGGGTACCGTTCATGCGCAGTCTGGGAACTTTTGTTTATCTCAAATTATTCGGGCATTTCAGCAACTCGACGGCGCAGGCGCCGAAAAGCGGCATCGAACGCGGCCGCTACTTGGTGGATCATGTTGCGCTTTGCGGCGACTGCCACACGCCGCGGAATTCGATCGGCGTCCCGCAGCAATCGCTTTATCTTTCCGGCGCCGGCGAAAAAATCGGCCCGTTAGGCGAGGCCGTGCCAAACATCACGCCGGACAAGGAAACCGGTATCGGAGATTGGAAACGCGAAGATATCGCCGAACTGCTTATCACCGCCACCAAACCCGACCTCGACAACGTCCAGGGACTCATGTACGAAGTGATTCAGGGTACGCCGCACGGCTACAAAGACATGAAAAAAGAGGACGCGCTGGCGATCGCGGATTACTTGAAATCGATCCCGCCGGTGAAAAACAAGGTCAAATAAAACCGAGCGTAATCGACCGCAATGAGCGGCGGCTAGTTCCGCGGCACTTGATTAACGATCTCGCCGATCACTTGATCCGCCGTGATATTCTCGGCTTCGGCCTGGAAGTTGAAGATGATGCGGTGGCGCAGCGCGGCAAAAACGATCTGTTCAACATCTTCGTAGCTCACATGCACGCGGTTTTCGGCCAGGGCCTTGCCCTTAGCGCCGAGAATGATCGCCTGCGCGCCGCGCGGGCTGGAACCGAATCGGATATATTGCTTCACCGCTGCCTGGGCCGGGCCACCGTTGGGCGTTTCAGGTTGGGTCGCGTGCACTAAACGGACGACGTAGTCCTCGATCGGCGGCGCAATCATGACTTGCCGCAGCAGCTGTTTCATGTCGCGGACCAATTTGCCGCCGTCATCGGGCAGCACTTTTGAAATCTCTCCGGTGGCCGTGCCGGTGGTGCGCTTGAGAATTTCCTTGAGTTCGGCCGGCTCCGGCGATGTCACCAAGAGCTTGAAAAAAAATCGATCGAGCTGCGCTTCGGGCAATGGATAGGTGCCTTCCAGCTCGATGGGATTCTGCGTCGCCAGAACCATGAAAGGCGATTCAAGGATATGGGAGTCGCCGAATACCGTCACTTGCTTCTCTTCCATCGCCTCCAGCACTGCCGATTGCGTTTTTGGTGTCGCCCGGTTAATCTCGTCGGCCAGCACCACATGCGCGAAAATCGGTCCCTGCTTGAACTGAAATTCGCGCCGCCCGTTGGTTTCGGTGAGCACTTCGGTACCGACGATATCCGACGGCATCAAGTCCGGCGTGAATTGAATCCGTTTGAACGACATTCCCAGCGCTTGGCTCAAGGATTTGACCAAGAGCGTTTTGCCTAAGCCGGGCACGCCTTCGAGCAACACATGTCCGCCAGCGAAAAAAGCGATCAAGACTTTGCGAATGATCTCATCGTGGCCGACGATGACTTTCTGCACCTCCGCTTCGATACGCTTGAAAGTAGCTTGAAATTGGTCCGGTTCCATCACACTCCTTTTCACGTCAACGAATGATGCCGCGGTATTCGATGGGCAACGGTTGCTTTTCGGTCGGGGCGTTGGGCACATGGGCGGGCAGGGGCACGTTGCTGACCGGAACTTGGGTTTTAGTCCGGTTGTTTTTCGACTCTTTGGTGGCGCGGGTCTCGCCCTTGGTATCTGCGACGACGTCCTCGGGCAGTTGCACGGTCACGTAACGCGCACCCTTGAGGCCGTCCTTCCCTTCGCCGGGCCGGTAGAAACGTTCGGCCGGCGGCCCGCCTTGCGGCGGCGCTTCCGCAGCGGCTTGTTCCTTGCCGGCGCCTTCTTTCGAACCGCCTTGAGTCTTGCCGGCTTTTTCACGCGAATCTTTGCCCGGTTGGTTTGGATCCGGTTGATTGTTTTTGCCGTCACCCTGACGATTCTTGTCTTGTCCCGGTTCTTTGGGATTGCCTTGCGCGGATTTCCCTTGATCCATATCCTGGCCCAACTGGGTGGTTGATTCACCTTTACTCTCGCCGCTGCCGCCTTGGCTTTGCTTGCTTTCCCCCTGGCCTTCTTGTTGTGCGTTGGTTTGTAGTCCGCCGCCGCCCTTTTCTTGGTCTTTTTTCTGTTCCTGTCCGCTCGCCGACTGCTGTTGCTCTGTGCCACTGAGTGCGCTCGCCGCTTGACCGAGCAGATCCCGATTATCCTTCTGCTCTTCTTTCTTTTGCTGCTCCGCGATTTTTTGCTCGAGCTTCTGCACCAGCGTTTGTTTCTCATTGGCTGAGGTTTTCGGATCCTCGATCTTGGCGGCGAGCGCTTCGAGTTCTTTAGCCAAGGCCTTGAGATCGGGTTTTTTCGCCAGCTCGCGCGCGACTTCGCGCAATTGCTGCGAGAGCGTCGCCGGATGGCGCGCCGACTGCGCTACGGGCAAGAACAAATACAGCAAAAGAACCGCGACCAGCGAGCCTCCAGCAGACCAATAAGCCGATCGTTTGAAGCGATAGGGAAAATCGCGCTTGAGCTCAATACGTCCGAGATAACCGCTGGTTTGTTGACGGAGCCGCGCCAAAAACGAATTCGGTTGATACGCCGAATCGACCGTTGTCAGAGTGAGAAAGTGGTCCTTCGCCCCCGTCTGGCGATCCGCCAAGCGTGCGGCCACAGGGATATTCGCTATCCTCGAACGCTGGCGCAGCCAAACGGCGAGCAGCGCTAATCCGAGGGCGAGCGTAACCGTGAGAATAGCGGCGACCGGGCTCAACCACGACGCCGAGAAAAGCATGGCCACGGCGAAAGTCCACGCGGCGACCGGCGGCAAGAAAATCAGCAGCGAATCCCAAAGCCAATGGCGGTTCAGACGAGCAGCCAAGCGCCGGATTAGACTTTCGGGCCGTTCGTGATCTGGAAGACGCGAAGACTCCTGCATCGCCGAACTATAACATGTTGATTACGGACGCTGAAGCTCGCCTCTAGCGGCGTCCGTGAGCCCTGGAACGGCCGGCCGACGATGCGCGAACGGGTTGGTAAATCTTTACCGCTTTGTTGTGCGCCTCGATGGTCTCGGAGAATAGATGAGTTCCGTCATTCTTGGATACAAAGTAGAGGTAAGGAACTTGCGCCGGATCCAGCGCGGCGCGGATGGAAGCCAGACTCGGATTGCAGATCGGCCCGGGCGGCAACGCAGCGATCTTATAAGTATTGTAGGGAGTCGGCTCATTCAAATGCTTTCGCGTCAGGTTGCCGTCGAAATTCTTCAGGCCGTAAATCACGGTCGGATCGCTTTGCAGTGGCATTTGCAGTTTCAGCCGGTTGTGAAATACAGCCGACACCAAGGGTCGCTCGGCGTCGATGCCCGTTTCTTTCTCAATGACCGAGGCAAGCGTGAGAATTTCACGGGGAGCCAATCCATTTTTCCTGTCGCCTTGGAGCAATAGCGGCAAGGACACTTTGCGGAACTGCTCGACCATGGTCAGGATTATGTCTTTCTCCGGAGTTGACGGCGTGAAGTTATAGGTGCTGGGAAACAGATAGCCTTCGAGTCCTTTGCCTTGCAAACCGAGGGTCGCGAGCAAATTGGGATCGGCGGCTTCGGCAAGAAATTTGTCCTTGCTGGCGATCTCCATCTTTTCCAACAGCTCGGCGATCTCCTGCACCGTCATGCCCTCCGGAATCGTGACGGTTTGGAAGACGCCCCTGCCGGTGACCAGTCGGTCGAGAATCTCCCGCGGCGCAACACTGCTCTCGAAGCGATAAAGGCCCGGATGGACCTTTTTTTCGGCGCCGCTCAAACGGGCCCAGAGGGAAAACAAAAAACCGTTGGAGATGATGTTCTGATTGCGCAGCTTGCGTACCACGGAGGCCAACGAATCGCCCTGCTCGACACGGATCTCGGCCGGATATAAACCCGCTGCCGGTGTGAAATAAAAAATATGGTAAACCAGTAAGCCCGCCGGCAAAGCGACGCAAAGGAGAATAACGATGACAATGGAACGTACGATTTTCACGATCGGCAGTCGGGATGTGACGGGGGAGTTAGGTAGGCTTCGAAATCGACGGCAACTTAGTTTTCGGTGATATTCACTTTCATCCAACCCTCGATTTGGCGCACAAAACCGGCGAACGGGTCTTCTCCCGGCGCCGTGGCGAAATAGGCCTTCCGTGTGTAATCCAGGGCACCGGAATAATATTCGAATTTTTTCGACAGCTCTTGATAGAGAAAATAGCCGGTGCGATACAGTGAAAGGTCGAGTTCGGATACCGTCCAATAGGAGCGACTACCCTCCCGGATGTAATAATCGAGGGAACCGATTCCCTCCACATAATTGCGAAAAATCCCGCTCATGAACAGGGCATAATCGCCGGTATATTTCCGCAATGAGCGTTCTCTAAGAACATCTTTGTCTTCACCGGCGTCGGCCGGCCGCGCCAGTATTTCCACCACGCGGTCGACTCTACGGCCGGCGCGACCACGAAATTTATACAGGTTGTCCGCCCGGGCAAAATCCGCCAACACATCGGCGACATAGCTCGCCACCGTGGCATCGTAGATCCCCAACTGCCAGAAGCTCTGGCGCACGACGTCAAGAAAGAATTTCTGCAACCGGTTGTCCGATGTCTTAGTTTCCATCGTCCTGGCGTGATCATACCAAAGTTACGCCTGCGTGAAAAGATTTTTCATACGCCCCCTCTTATCGCCGGGGAAACCGGACTTCGGATTGTCGTGATTTCTCCGGTCAAGGCTATGATATATATAATGTCAAGGGAAGACAGTCCGCCGGATTGACGGATTCCACGGCAAATTTGCTAGGCTCGAGCGAGCAGGTGAGTTAAGTTAATGAAGGACATCGTCACGCGATCTATGCGGTGTATTTATCGTAGCGACCGGCGTGCCGGGGACGTTCGGACCGAATGTTAAGATCAGAAACGCGCCTCTGGCGCGCGGTTTTTCTTGTGGCTTTTTTCTCTTTACCCGCGGGTTGTAGAATTGAAGATCGCTTGATCTTTCAACCGAGCCCGACCGTCGAACACACGCCCCGAACCGCCGGGCTTGAATTTCAAGATCTGTTTTTCACGGCCCGGGATGGCGTCCGGCTCCATGGCTGGCATATCCCTCATCGCGAAGCCCGTTCCACACTGGTCTGGTTTCATGGCAATGCCGGCAACATCAGTCACCGGATCGACAATATAAAACGGCTGCATGACAAGGTCGCGGTAAATATTTTTATCTTCGACTACCGGGGCTACGGCCGCAGCGCAGGCATTGCGTCCGAGGAAGGCACTTATCTGGACGGTGAAGCCGCGCTCGATTTGGTTCGCAAAGAACTCGCTGCCGAGCCCGGTAAAACGGTTCTCTTCGGGCGCTCTCTTGGGGCCGCCATCGCCGCCGAGATGGCCAACCGCTACGCTGTTCAGGCGTTGATTTTGGAGAGTCCGTTTATTTCCATACCCGAGATGGCCCGCGTCGTGCTGCCGTTTCTACCGATCGGACCTTTGCTGCAAACTCGCTACGATACCCGGGCAAAAATTCAAAGCGTCACCGTGCCGGTTCTGGTGCTCCACGGCGACCGTGACGAAGTCGTGCCCTTTGCGCAGGGCAAAAAAGTCTTCGATGCGGCCCCCGAACCAAAAAAGTTTTTCAAAATTGTCGGCGCCGGGCACAACGACACCTATGAAGTCGGCGGCGAAGTTTATTTTCAGCAGCTCAAAGGATTTATCGACTGGACGACATCCCGGGTGCATCGTCCCGGCGGCTGAGCCAGCGACACCGATTAACCGAGGCGGGGATAATTATCGAGAGACTCAATCTAACGGCCGGATGACGCAGCCGCCGCTTTGGGCGTAGCCGTTTCTTACGTACTGCGAAATCATCCGTTGGGTGTTAAAGAACGACGCGTTCAACGCGATCGACCCACGCATCACTTCGGCATATTTTTCCGGTTCCTTGTAAAAGATCGGCAAAATGACATGTTCGAGCTTTTCATATAGCGAGGCTGCTTCTGCGACGGAATTATTTTCAGTCTCGGCGGCGGCGCCGATCGACCAGCCGGTCACTCCTTCGACATGACCTTCGATCCACCAACCGTCGAGAATGCTGAAGCTCGGCACACCGTTGAGCGCCGCCTTCATGCCGCTGGTGCCCGAGGCCTCCTGCGGCCGAAGGGGCGTGTTGAGCCAGATATCAACGCCGGAACAGAGCAGTTTTCCTAGCGCCATATCGTAATTTTCCAGGTACACGATCCGCACTTCGTTGGCGAGCGCCGCGGCCGCCTCGAAAATATGCCGGATAATTTCCTTGCCGCCCTCATCGCGCGGATGTGCCTTACCGGCATAGATCAGCTGGATTGGACCCGCTTGGCGGGCGATTTGTTTAAGCAGATCGAGATCCGTGAAGAGCAGGTCGCCGCGCTTGTAGGCCGTAGCGCGCCGGGCAAAACCGACGGTAAAAACCTTCTGATCGAGTTGATTGCCGGTACGCCAACGAACCTGGCGCAGGAGTTCTTTTTTGGCGTCCTCATGGGCGGCGCGGATTTCGCCCAGCGGTATACCGACCGCGTAACGCAAATAGCAATTGTCGCTGCGCCAACCGTTCATGTGTCGATCGTATAACGCGGCCAATGGAGCGGCCGCCCAAGTGGCCGCATGTACGCCGTTGGTAATCGCGCTGATCCGATAATTGGGAAACATATTGCGCGTCACCTCGCCATGACGCATCGAGACGCCGTTGACAAAGCCGGAGAACCGCAGCGCCAATTCGGTCATGTTCAACGAGCCGTTTAGGAGCTGCAAGCGGGCCAACATGTTGGCCCGGCTATCACCGAGAACTTGATAGATCAAACCGGTATCGAAACGGTCATGGCCGGCCGGGACCGGCGTGTGCGTCGTGAATGCGCAACGGCCTCGCAGCGCTTCGACGTCAGGTTCCGAAAAGCTTCGTTCGGGCCGGGATCCGATCTGTTCTTCAAGCAGCGCCAGTGTGGCTAAGGCGGAATGGCCCTCGTTCATATGGAAAACCTGCAGCTCGGCATATCCCAGTACGCGCAACATCGCCACGCCGCCCAATCCCAAAATCGCTTCTTGGCAGAGCCGGTAGCGCTGATCGCCGCCATAAAGGAAATCGGTCAAACCCCGATCCGCCGGGCTGTTTTCGGCAAGGTCCGTGTCGAGAAGGAGCAACGGCACGGCATGACCGGTGATACCGGAAAACAGATATTGCCAGGCGGCGACCCGAACTTCCCGGCCTTCGATGGATACCGAAACTATCGGTTCGAGTCGTAGGAGGCGCTTTTCCGGCGACCACTCGGCGGGGCTTTCCAACTGGTTGCCTTGGGAGTCGAGCCGTTGATTGAAATAGCCCTTGCGGTGAACCAGTGAAACCGCAATCATGGGAATTTCAAGATCGGCAGCTGAGCGCAGCATGTCCCCGGCCAAAACACCCAGCCCGCCGCTATAGGTCGGGATCCCGGAATCGACGGCGACGTCCATCGAGAAATAGGCAACGGTCCCCATACGGGGCAAGGCATTACTCATAACGCTTCTTTTTTGACGATGCTAAGAATCACTCGATAATGGCTGGATCGCGCAGCGCAGACTTCTGGCATTCATCGATCATAGTAAGCGATAGCATAACGCTGTTCCGCCGGCAATTAACCTCACGCGAAGTTCTTCTGCCATAGCCAACCAAACGCAAAGCTGAAGCCAGCGGCAATCAATCCTAGGATTGTCGAACTACCAGGAAACCGTCGGACAAATTGGCGGCCTCAGGCGCTGCGGTACTGGGCAACGCTGTTTTTTTGAACACCCAATCTTTTATTTTAGAGTGTCCTAGCGCAAACTGAAGGCGTCCCGCACCTCCTCCCAGGAACGGTAACCCCCTAAGCTGCGCAATACCGCCACGGTGGGCGGCATTATACGAAAATTATCTGCTTGGCCTCGCTCAAGGGCGGCGTCGGGAGTAATCCATAAACTTTCCGAAACTTCCTCTGAGGCGTGGAGCGGGCTTTGATCCGGCGGCAGCGCGGCGAGATAAAAATACGTGTCGAACCGGACAGAATAATGCTCCGGCGTGACCCGATGAAAAAAATATCTTAGTCGCGCCACGTCGCAACACAGCCCCTCGGTGGCCAAGAGCTTCGGCAAATTGATTTCGCCTCGTTGCAGCGCCGCCCGCTGACTGGCCAGGCGCTCGAATAATTTCTTTCGTGACGTGTCGAAACCCTCGTCGGTGTTAGATACAAAAAATTGGATGCCCGCCTCTTCGAAAAGCTCCCGCACCGCCGCCACCCAGTAGCCCAGACAAATTTCGCCTTGCAGCTCCGAGCCAAGTTTCTGCTGCGCTTCGGCGGCGGTAAGCCCACGAGTCAGACCGATCATTTCGCTTGAATAGTCACTCTCCTCGACTCTACCGCCGGGAAATACATAAACGCCGGCATAAGTATCCATTTTTTCGGGTCGGCGATTCAAGTAGATTTCGAAATTGCCTTGGCGGTCGGGCCGGATGAGGACCACAGTCGACGCTGCTTGGGGAGTTGCGGGATGCGGCATGGTGTTGTGAGTGCTCGCGAATTCAGTGTGACGTTGCCAGTTCCGGTTTCGTGGAGTTGTCCTCGAATGGTGGAGCGCCGATTCAGAACCGGGTCGACGGCTTGCCGATATGAATATGAGCCCCCGTAGCCGCTCCGGGAACCGCGTTTCTGAAGGCGATGAAGGGAATTCCCGCCTGGCGCAGGTAACTCAACAAGACCTGTCCTTCCTTACTACCCGGATGGAGTGCAACATCCATGGCGTCGCGATGATCAAAGCGCAAGCGGTCATGGGTCGGGGTTTGCCCGAGCGCGCTGATCGGCAGCGCGTGGCCAAAAGTTTCAGAAAAAAACTTTTCGATCTTTGCCGCCTGCGCCAGCGACCACAATGAGCCCCCGTTAAAACGCAGTAGCGTTGTCGTCTCGCTGTAGCCACCGACGGCGAGGCCCGGTAAGCGCAGCAGCTCATCGCGCATGTTGGCTTCGGTGATCGCCATATTGGTTTCGTTGATCCAGCGCTTGTCCTCATCGACCCGCCGCATAGCCTCAATCAACTCGTGCTCGGCTTGGAGCACTTCGTTGCGCGCGATCAAACCTTTGGAATAAAGATCACGACGCTGTTGATAATCATCGGCACGGCGCTGTCGCTCGGTTTCATGTAACGCCAAAAGTTTTTCCGCGCCGGCTCGGGTATCGTTAATTTTCTCGATGACATCGGCGCGCGCCTTTAAAAGTTCGGACTCGCTTGGATTGATCCGGCGGCTTAACGTTGATCGAACCGGCGCCCGCTTGCCCCACTCTTGCGCGTTGCCGAGGTGGGAGCTAAGCAACAGCGTTGCAACCAAAACCGCTAAACCCTTCCCTGTTAATAATGCCATTCGGTAATCTCAACGCCGCGATGAAGAGCTAGACGGAGTCTAGGAATTTACCTCGCCGCGGTCAAGAAGGCATATTGGTTGAAAAGCGCGCCCCGCCGTTGTGGCCGGGTTATCGGCGCGATAAAATTGCCATCGAGAAGTTGGTTCATTGAAGGTTGGAATAGAGCGACGATGAAACGGCGAAGAACGGGGTTTTGGTTTGTGTTTTTTGCCATGGTCTTCCTGCCGGACCTTGTTGCTATCGCCGGGGGAACCGACAACCTCCCGGAAACAATTGAAAAAATTAAGCCGTCGATCGTCGGGATCGGCACTTTTCAGCGGACCCGCCGCCCGCCGTCGATCTTTCGCGGCACTGGGTTCGTCGTCGCGGACGGGCTTCACGTTGCCACCAACGCACATGTGTTATCCGAAAAAGTCGACAGCGACAAGCGTGAGATCATCGCCATATTCTCGGGAAAATCCAACGCGATTGAAATCCGCGAAGCGACTATAGTTGCCGAAGATCTTGACCACGATATGGGCATCCTCAGAATCACTGGGCGACCGTTACCCGCGATGCCGTTGGGTGATCCTGATCGGGTACGCGAAGGTGAAACGTACGCGTTTACCGGCTTCCCGATCGGGATGGTGCTCGGTCTGAACGCGGTCACCCACGTGGCGATTATTTCTTCGATCACCCCCATCGTCATTCCTCAGTTCTCCGGCCAGCAATTGGACAAAAAGGTCTTAATGCGGCTTACCGCGCCTTATAATGTCTTTCAGCTCGACGCCACCGCTTATCCCGGCAACAGCGGGAGTCCGCTTTATCATCCCGACACCGGCCAGGTCGTGGGTGTTATCAATAAAGTTTTCATCCAGGAGACCAAGGAGACCGTGATCCAGAAACCCAGCGGCATTTCCTATGCGATCCCGATCGGTTACTTAAAAAACCTGCTCAAAAAATACGGTATTGAATAGACTATTTTTCAAGTTCACCACCCGCAGGAGTGGGAAATTTTGGATTTCCTGAAAAATTTTTAGAGCCTAAAAATCACAAGCGTAAAAACTCGTCCTAAAGCTAGTCGCTTCAGCTGCTGAATTGCCGCAGTAAAGGTTTCTTTTCCTGCGGCGAATGCGGCAACCCGTTTATAGGGGATGAGCGACAAGAGCGTGGCCCCAAAGATAAACTCGGAGATTGCCACCCCGATTCTCGATTTGCTCGATACGCCGTAGCTGGGAATCGCGTCATTGACAGGTGGCGACACCTGCGTTTGTTCACCGGTCGCCTTTCAATTCTTCCAGGGAGTCTACGATTAAGTCTCAGGATGCCAGTCGGCTCGAGGGTTTACCGATATGAATATGCGGGCCCGTAGACGCGCCGGCGACGGCGCTGCGAAAAGCAATAAACGGTATGCCGCTCTTGCGCAGGTGTTCCATGAGCGCTCTCCCTTCGACACTGTCGGGGTGAAGCCCGACATCCATCGAGTCGCGATGATCGAAATGCAGGCGATTATGAGTCTCCGATTGGCCTAGAGCAGTGATCGGCAGCCGCCGTCCGAAGGTTCGAGAGAAATACTTCTCGATACTGGGTGCTTCTTTGAGCGACCATTTAAATCCACCGTTGAAGCGCGCCAGATCTTTCGTCTCGCTGTAACCATTTACCGACAGCGCCGGCAGACGCTCGACCTTCTCGCCCAACACCGCTTCGGTGATGGCAATGTCGGTCTCAATCACCGAGTGACGCATTTCATACACCCGTTTGAGTGCGGCGATAAAAGCTTGCTCCGTTTCCTGGACCTCCGCTTTCGCGATCTGGCCGGCTTGGAAAAGTTTGCGTCGCCTAATCACGTCCGCCCGCAACTTGGCCTGCTCTCGTTCATAGCCAGCTAAGAGACTGCGGTCTTTTGCCAAAAGATCTCTCATATTTGAAAGCGAATCCCCGCTGCCAGATTGATTGCCCACCCGGATCAGAGCAAGCGGCTGGCCGCGCTGGAGCGTTATTAAACCTGCAAGCAGCACCGGGAGAATGACCGCGGTGATGAGAAAAGTCCGAGACTTTGACAGATGGGCGAGCATCAACCTCAAAGTTTAAGGGCTTGCGCCGAAACGGTCAAGCCGCAAGAAACTTTGTTGCGAGGCGGTAGGCGAGGAGCCATCAGCCAGCGCGCTTTTGTTATGGGAGCAGCTTTCGGAGCCGCCGCTGCGCCGACTTGTCGCTGGCATGGTGCTAACCGGGCCATTAAGCCTCAGTGAATCGCCTGCCAGCGATAACAGAAAATCGGCGCGGCGCCACCCTCGACGACCAGCGCGCCTTGATACCCATCGCCCGGATCGAGTTCCGTCAACGACCAGCCGGGCACGGCAGCGTTGATCTCGACGCGGTTTCCGGCGCCGTAGGTGATATCTACCTCGTCAAGTGCGCCGGATAAGCCGACACCCTTGGCCTTTAAGAACGCTTCCTTGCCGGTCCAACACTTATAAAACACCTGGCGCTGCTGCGCCCGAGGCAACCCCGTCAACGCCGCCACTTCGCGTTTGGTGAAGAAGTGATTGGCGACCTCGTAAAACGCGAAATTACTTTTCACAAATTCGACGTCCACGCCGAGGATCCGACCTCGACTCACCGCAATCAAAGCTTTCTCATGAGAATGAGAAAGGTTAAATTCAAGGGCGCTTTCGACAAGCGCCTCAGTCAATCTCGGTTTACCGTTCTCCCCTTCACTGAACGGTAAATTTTCGCCGCTAACCTTTAAGTAATCGCCTAATATGGCGCGCAGCGCGACATGGGCGACGATATAACGCCGGCGATCATGAGCGAATTTGAATCGATCGGCGCGTTCTTGCTCATCAGGCGAAAGCCGCCTCGGCCACTGAATGACATCGAAGGCCGCGTCGTTCAAGTGCACCGCCCAGACATGGACATTGCCGTCAAGCGGCGGCAGCGGATCGGGCGCAGCGGGCCAGCAAGTCATGGTTGCTCCGCCACATGGATTGCTAATTTTCGGCTCGCCTCGGCGGGTCGAGTCACACCGAACCCTCGCCTGCCGCCCGCGGATAAATCCACCGTTCGGGTGTGCGTCAGATCGCCTTCGAAGGACACTTCGATCGGGTTGCGGTTTTCGCTGACAGAGGGGACGATGTCGGCGGCGTTTTGAGTCGCAGCAATCAGTTTTTCTCCGCCCGTCGTTTCGCCGGCCATGAGCGCACCCGGCTACCTCGCCAGTAGGGTTGCCGCATCGCGGATGATTTTGCCTGAAGAAGTGCGCGGCAACGCTTCGCGGATGACGATTCGATCGGGCACTTTGAAATTGGCCAGATTGGCGCGCAAAAACATCAATAGCTCCTTTTTATTCACGCTCGCGCCGGGCCGTGGCACGATCGCGGCACCGATCACCTGGCCGCGTTTGACGTCGGCAATCGCGAAAACGATGGTCTCCTGCACACCGGGATAGGTGTAAATCAAATTCTCCACCTCGGCGGGATAGACGTTTAGACCGCCGGTGATGATCATGTCGTCGCGCCGGCCGAGGTGGTAGAAATAACCGTCGGCGCCGCGTTTGCCGATGTCGCCGGTGTAAAGCCAGCCGTCGCGAATGCGCTGCGCCGTCGCTTCGGGCCTGCGGAAGTAACCTTTCATCACATGCGGCCCGCGCGTAATGATCTCGCCCGGCTCGTCGACTCCTAACTCCGTATGATTCCCATCGATAATCTTGACCTCAACTCCGGGCACCGCGATGCCGATGCTACCGATCTTGGCTTGGGCTCGGGCCGGCTCGACTAAAGTGATCAACGGCGACGTCTCGGTCAGACCATAGCCTTGAATCACCTTGATCTGCGGCTGTGCTGTTTGAAAGGCACGCAACAGCGGCAGCGGAATGCTGGTTCCCATCATCGCGGCGATCTTCATACTGCTGGTGTCGTAACTGGCGAGATTCTTTACGCCGAGCACCAGTTGAAACACAATCGGCACGCTTTCGAAAACAGTGACGCGATACTTTTGAATGCCTTCGAGCAGTGTAACCGGGTTGATCTGATCGAAGATCACCAGCGTATAGCCTTTTTCGGCCAACTCATTGCACACCACCGGGCCGACGATATGCGACATCGGTAAGATGCAGCCGCGTATCGTCGAGGCATCCGTGATGCCCATCTCCCCCATAACCCGCGGATACTGGACGAGATTGCGGTAAGTAAGCACCACGCCCTTGGGCTCGCCGGTAGTGCCCGACGTGTAGAGAATCAAAGCATCGTCGTCGGCATTCAAGCTCGGCAGTGAAACCCTCCGAGCTGGCGCCGAGAATCGTTTCTCGAAGCTTTGTTCTGCCGCGCCATTGACGATCCATACCGGGACGGCCGCCATCTCTTTGAACACTTCATCGACTTCCGCATATAATTGATTGTGCACGATCAAGAGCTTAAGGTCGGCGTCTTTCAAGACGTTCCGCAGCTCTTTTCCCTTGAGCCGGGCATCGAGGATGACGCTCACCGCGCCGATTTTCTGCGTCGCAAAATAACTCAAGGGGATCGCCGTGGAGTTGGGCAGCAACAACCCGACGCGATCGCCTTGGCGCGTGCCTTCCTGTTGCAAGTGCCCCGCCAGCGCGTGAACCCGCATGTTTAACGCCGCGAAGGTCAACTCTTCGTCCTTGGTGATGACCGCGGTTTTTTGCGGTTGCCGCGCCGCGGTCTGTTCTAGAACTTCGGCGGCGAAAAAGCCTACTGAACCGGTATCGTTTGCCATATCACAAATGCCCTATGAAATGGTTTGTACCAGCGCGACAGCTGCGCCAGTTCACCGCGCAGAAGTTTGAGCTTGCCCTGCTGGGTGGCCAGAAAGGCGTCGATGCGGTTGCTGAAAACCGCGCGCCACCACTCAGCCTTGCCGCCGATCAAGAATTCGCCGTTATTCGATTGATTGAGCGCCGTGATCTCGCCGCCATTGAATTGCACCGTCCACGCTGCCTTGGACTCATCGAGGAATAGCGTGAGCGACGTAGTCAGACCGGTTTCGGCGCCCTGGGAGCGGAACAGGGGGTCTTGATTGGCGCTCTTCACCAGCGCCTGCATATGTTCTTGGGAAAACAAGACATAACGCTCGCCGGATTGCTGCACCGCCGTCTGCCGCTCGGCTTGAGGTGCGCTGCTCAACGGCGGTGAGCCGCTCGCGCGCTCTTTGAAGAATTGGCAATGCGCCGCCTCTTCGAGCAAATCGGTCAGCAAAAACGCCTCTAGAAAATTCTTGCCGATCGCTACGGTGCCATGGCCTTTTATAATCACTACCGGATGATACTTGAGCTCTTCCACGACGAGTTCCGGTTTGGTCACCGTCGGCGTGTCCTGGGCAATGATCGGCACTTCGCCGATGGTGTATTTCTCTTCGAAGCTCAGCGGCACAAAACTCTCGTGAGTCAAGGAAAAAGCCAGCACCATGGGCGGGTGAACATGGACGATGGCTTGGGCTTCGGTGCCGGCGTAAACCGCCATGTGCATGGGCGTTTCGCTGGAGGCGTGCTGATCTTTCTTCATCGGCTTGCCGGCGGCGGTGATTTTTACCAAATCCTTTGCGCTAAGAAAGCCCAGCGGCGCATGCTGCCCGGTGATTAAGAATTGATTTTTGCCAAGCCGGCAACTCAAATTACCGCCCCAGCCGCTGATCAAGCGGCGCTCGAAGAGCGTTTCGCCCCACTGGATTATTTCACGTTCGAGCCGGGTCATCGTTTTCTCAAGATTTAAAGAGTGACCAGGGAATCACTTCGGCGCCAACCGTGCGCGCGGTAACTCCGGGCGGGCAGATATTGCGGCCGAGAAATGTCCTCACATCGGCGTCCTGGGTTGCCTCCGGCTGCACCGCGCCCGTGAACAATTCGACGGCTACGCCGTGCAGACGCGCCAAACGCGCCGCGAGCAGGGAGCCGCAAATCGCCTTCGGCCCCGCTTCGGTCAAGTCGTCGTAGAACAAGCAGAGTTTGCGAATTTCACCCTGCGCGAACAGGGTTCCCATCGCGTTGTCGGAGATCAGCGTCACAGGGATTTGGCGATCGAGGAGTTCCCGCGCCACCACTTGCGCGCCCCAAAGTTGCGGGCGCATTTCCGGTACCAGCACACTCTCAGCTTGCTCAGCTTTCAAGGCGCTGAGCAAAAAGGCGTACTGATTCTTCGGCGGCACGCCGTAAACCAAGACGTACTTGCCGCCAGGATCGGAACGGGTAGTTTGACCGGCAGGTTGGGTCTGGTATTTCCGCCGAAACGTTTCCGGCGTATAGAGCGCATCAAATCCGATCAGTTGAGTCACCAACGTCGCCGGCGTCAGGTCGAACGAGGGGTAGCGGGCGTTTAAGCCTTGCCCGCTGCCGGCGACCAGGGGATGACCTTGAAATATCAGCAATTCCTTCGCCGGGCGTTCTTCGATCGCTACGTCGGCGCCCGTCGCCAACGAGCGCGGATCCTGAACCAAAGCATGAAACGGCACGCCATACTCTTTAGCCATGAGCGCCAGCGGATAGGTTCCGACTTTGTTGATAATATCGCCGTTCTGCGCGACCCGGTCGGCTCCGACGATGATCGCGTCGACGTCGCCGTCGGCAAGCACTTGTGCCACCGCGCAATCGGGGATCAACGACACCGGCACCCCCGCTTGCGCCAGCTCCCACGCGGTCAAGCGCGCGCCCTGGAGATAGGGGCGGGTTTCGCTGGCGATCACGGAAAACTCTTTTCCCGCTGCTTTACAATACTGCGCCACTGCAACCAATTCGCCGCTGACGTTGCAATGGGTCAGCAGCCTTGTCGGATTCGGCAAAATCGACGCTGCCAATTGCGCTCGCACCAGCCGGCCACGAATGATCTGCCGGCCGAACTCTCGAGCTTGTTTGGCGATTGTCGCTCCAGCCGGCACGCCGGCGGGTAATTTTTGCAACCGCTCGTCGAAGAAATCTCCCAAACCGGCGAAATCGAAAGTCGGCCGGGCGGCGCAAAACTGTTGGGTCATTTCGGCCACGCGACAGCGCAGCGCGTCGACATCGTCCTGCACGTGGTTTTGCGCCACCAACGCGCCGCTGTAAAGAAAGGTCAGCACCTGGCCGAATGCGCGGGTTTTCATGTCGCGCACGGCGTCGATCGCTTGGGAAACGGCGCTCACCTCGATGTAGGAAACCGCGTCGGGCAGAAGAATTTCGTCGAGAATTTTGAATCCCCCGTCCTGCCACAGGACGGGTTCGAATAGCGGGCTTTGCGCGATGCTCATGATTCGCTAAAAACCGATAGCGGAGGGCTAGAGATATTGCAGCGCTTTGCGCGCGACTTCGATGGTGTTTTTCTCCGCCTCGAAAAACCGCGGCTCGCGAAAACCAAACTTTCCGTGCAGGCACTCGTCGGAAACCGCGAGCACCGCGCCGGCCTTTTTGCCGCGAACCTGCGCGATGGTGAGAAAGGTCGAAGTCACCATATCGATGCTCGATATATTTTGCTCGTTGAGCTGCTGAATCAGCTCGGGGGTTTCTTGAAACAGCGCGTCGGTGGTGAAAATCCAGCCGAGATGATAGCGGACCTTCAAGCTATCGGCGGCTTTCTTGAGCGCGTTGACGACATCGCCGTGCGCGGTGGTGGAAAAATTCTCCGCCACGTAGTAACGCGACGTGCCGTCGCCGCGCAACGCCCCGGTAACGATGACGAGGTCACCGATCTTGACCTCTTCCTGGAGCGATCCGCAACTCCCGACGCGGATCAGCGCCTGCGCGCCGGCGCCGCAGAGAATCTCCGTCGTAATCGCCGTGTCCGGCGCGTAGCGCCCGCCGTTGCCGACGGTGACGCGTTTGCCGTCCAAGGTGCCGGTGTACATCTCGTAGTCGAGAAACGTGAAGTTTTTTTGCGAACTTTCCAAAGCCTTTAGAATCAATTCGCTGCGCTCTTTCGGACCGGGAATCAGTGCGTAGGGTCCCAGCGAGTCCGGCTTGAGGCCGAGCATGGACAATACTCTTTGCGGCGTAAAGTGGGCTTCTTTGAGCATCATCTAAAGTGCCTGCTGGACAAATTCGAGCAGGTCTTGCACGGCGAGCGCCGGCTGTTTGAGCTCCGTAAAAGAACGCTGGCAGAGCGCGCTGCTCGTGAGCATGAGCTCGGCGCCGGTCGCCGCCGCCTCCGTCATTCGGTCGCGGGCGCTCCATTCGGCCAGCGCGGGGTCGGCCTCAGGCACGCCGCCGCCGCCGCCGCAACACCACGCCCAGCGCAGATTGCGTTCCATTTCGACCAGCTCGACTCCCGGTATCGCGTTGAGAATTCTGCGCGGCGCGTCGTAGACCCCGGCACCGCGCCCGAGATGGCAAGAGTCGTGATAGGTAACCCGTCGGTTCACCGGCTTGGCGAACTTAATCCGCCCCGCGTGAATTAACTGGTCGACGTATTCGACGCCATGAAGCGTCTGGAAATCAAGTTCGCCCGTCTTTGTGTATTCGCGCCATATTCGAAGACAGCTGCCGCATGCAATAACGACTTTTTTGATGCCGGCGGCACGAAGGGTCGTCAGATTGGTTTCTTTCAAGCGTTCATACTCGCGCCGAAAGCCTAAATCGAAGGCGTAAAGGCCGCAGCATTTTTCTTCGTCGCCGAGAATGACGAAATCTTCTCCGGCCCTTTGCATGATGCCGGCGAGCGCAATCGCGCCGCTGCGGCCGCTGGCGCGGTCGGCCGAGCAACCCGCGAACAACAGCGTCGTCGCGCCCGACTCGCCCAATTTCTTGAGTCCGAGACCCGTTGCCCAACCGCCCCGTAGGCTTTTCGGCAGGGCAAAAGGATGGTCATGCTGCTGCAAGCCTTCATAGATCGGCCGGTGCGCGTCGATGGGACCCTCTTTCTCTGAGATTTCCTCGCGCATCGCCACGGTGATGTCCCACGGCCCGTAACCGTCGTCGCGCACACCGCAGAGCTCCTGGCACTGGAGACAGTTGCTGCACGCGTAGATCACTTCCTTGAGCTCAGGCGTGATCGGATCGAGACCGTGAAAAACCCGCTGAGCCATCAGCCATCGTGATTTCGGAGTGTGGCGTTGAAAGCGATAAAACTCATAGGGCGGGCACTTTTCTTTCGGTCCCGGAGCATCCTCCATCGGATTGGCCGGACCATGGCCGTAGCAAGAGCCGCATAGAACACAGCCGCTGCTGCGCTCGTCAAGTCGTTTGGCGTAAAGCCATTTTTTGACTCGCTCGAGCCCGAGCAAGATTTTATCGTCGTTTTTCACGGAATTGAGAATTTATAGAATTAGTTAAGGTTTTAACCTTTATAGCTCGCCAATAGCCGCTGTCAACTAATTCCGGCGAAAACTGCCAGCTGCGAAAGATATCGAAGAAGCTTGCGCCAAGCCCGCAATTACAGCATGGCGTCGACCGGCCCGGAGGCTCGGCACCGAGGTGTTTTACTTCGCCGGCTCAGTGGCCCTTCGGCGCAGGGGTCGAGGATTCTTGATTGAGCTTGCGCAACAGCGCCGACAGTTCTTTCTGTTCGGGGCTGTCGAGTGTGGAGAAAATTTGCGCGATGGTTTTTTCAAATAACGGTATCGTAGTCTTGTGCAGCCTCGCCCCTTTGTCGGTCAGCACGACATGGACGACGCGACGGTCGTTTTCGTCGCGCCTGCGCAGAACCAGTTTTTTCTCTTCGAGACGATCAACGATTCCCGTGAGGTTGCTGACGGTGACCATCATCTTGGCGCCGATTTCGCCGAAGGGCAATCCGCCCGCATAGCCGATGGTCGCCAACACGTAAAACTGCGGTGGCGTAAGCCCGGCTTTAGCTAAATCGTCTTCCAGCTTTTTGTAAGACTGCAAACCAAAGCGGAGAAAACGAACCCAAAGACTGGTCGTGTAGGATGAAAAGAACGGTCGCTTAAAAACAGCCACGATGCTTACTCTAGTCACCCCGGGGTGAAAAAGCAACTTTGCTTGCGCCCCTTGCGGTTGTTTTGGAATGCGAGCGAAAACCCGCGTTGCAACGGTTTTGCCATAGTGTTAATCCGGCCTTAGCAAATCGCACCCTGCGACGCCAAGAATATATGCGGCTGTACATACTCGGTTGCGGCGATGCCTTCGGCAGCGGCGGCCGCCAACAAAGCGCCTATTTGGTTCAAGCGAGCGACCGTCTATTTCTCTTGGATTGCGGCCCAACGGCGTTGCTGGCAATGAAACGTTACGGCTTTGACCCGCGGTTCCTCGACGCGATTCTATTGAGCCATCTGCACGGTGATCACTTTGGCGGCGTGCCGTTCTTTTTCATCGATGATACTTACCGAAAGCCGCGGCACAAGCCGTTAATTATCGCGGGGCCGCCGGGCACGGAGGATCGAATTCGCCAACTGTCCGGGATCATGTACGGCAGCGGGCGGACCCTGGCAGAAAATCCGCTGCATGTGTTCCAAGTGCTGAGGCCGGATGAATCGCAACAGGTCGCGGCCGTCGAAGTCTTTCCCTTTCGCGTGCCGCATCAGACCCATGATATCTCGTTCGGGTTTAAAATCGCGTATGAGGGCAAACGTATTCTTTTTTCCGGCGATTCGGCGTGGACCGAGCTTTTTATTGATCAAGCCCGCGGCGTGGATTTGTTTCTCTGCGAGTGTTCGTTTTACCGCGAACAACCCGGTATGCATGTCAATTACCAAGAATTGCGGGTGAATTTACCCCGCCTGGAATGCCGGCGAGTCGTGCTCACGCATCTGGGTGAAGAGATGCTCGCGCGCAAGGATGAACTAGAATTAACCGTTGCGGAAGATGGGATGGTGATCGAGATTTGACTTGCGCGAGAACTCGAGCGGCTTTAGCTTTGATCGCTCGGCTCCTGCCGCCAGGAATGTATGGGCAGGATCAAAGCGCGGTAACCGCTCTTGGTCAAAATTGCCTGCGCGGTTTCCTGAGCCGCGAGCAGTTCGGCGTAGGGGCCGACGCGCACGCGATACGCCGTTTCACCGGCACCGAGCGACGTTGTTTCGATGAACGCGTCGAAACCCTTAGCTGTAATTTGACGAGAGATCGATTCGGCGCGCTCCCGTTCCTGGAACGACCCCAATTGCAAAACGTAGCCCTCCGAAGCCTTGCCTGGATCGTTTTCTTGCGGCGCCCCGACCGCGGCCGGGGCCCGCTCCCCGCCTGCACCGACCTGCTGTTCGCTCGACGTGCCCCTGCCGCCCGGCAGTGACGCTTTTAAATTTTCATAGTTCTCGAAGCCGTATTCCAAGAGCCGCTTGGTGTCGCCCCACTGGTCGCGCGCGCCGAGAATCGCCACGATCAACGTCGTGCCGTTGCGCTGCACGGCGCCCACAAAACACTTCTGCGCGGCGTGGGTATAGCCGGTCTTGCCGCCGATGGCGCCGTCAAAATTCCACAGCAAGCGGTTATGATTACGCAGCGAAATACGCCGCGGCACGACTTTCTTTCGCACCACCGCGGTAGTATTCACCGAGCTGAACTTGGTTTGCACGATCTCGCGAAAAGTCGGGTTCTTCATCGCATAGCGAAAAAGAATCGCTAAATCTCTGGCGGTGGAATAATGATTCGGCGCCGTCAAGCCGTGCGGATTGGTAAAATGAGTGTTGATGGCGCCGATCTGATGCGCTTTCTTTGTCATCAGCTCGGCGAATCGCTCCACCGAGCCGCCGATGCCCTCGGCAAGCACCATGCTGGCGTCATTCGCCGAAGCCAGCATGATGCCGTAAAGCAACTCTTCGATCGGCACCGATTGCCCCGGGCGCAAGTAAAGCTTTGATGCTGGAACGCGGGTCGCTTCTTTCGAAACCGTGAGAGAATCGTGAAGATTGCGGCCGCTTTCTAAAGTCAAAATCGCGGTTACTACCTTGGTAGTACTCGCCGGCGGTAAACGTAGGTCGGGTTCCTTTTGATAGATAATTTTGCCCGTCGCCGCATCCATCAGCACTGCAGCGCGCGCCGTGAGATCCTCGTCGGGAGAGAAAGCCCAGGTCGAAGTTCCCAGAATTGTGATATAGAAAATGGCTAGAACTAGGCTAACCGAAGTCGAATTGCGAAAGCGCAGTGTTGCTAACCTCCTGCCGCTAATCAGAATTTTCCGGCGGTCATGGGTTCCAAGCCCATTTCGCTAACATTGAATAAAACTGATTTATATCTCGCTTGTAGCTTGAATACGACTCTTTCGCAAGCCAAATTAGCCCTTTTGAAAAGTCGCGGCCGAGGGCCCCTGGCAACGCTGCAAGCTTCGGAAAACTCTCTATTTTTTTACTGGGGTTACGCCATGTCGATTCAGCTCGCGGTCGGCGCCTTCGCTAACCCGCGCCTGCTCGCCCATCGCTTCCCGGCGAATCCGGTCTTGGCAGGCTTGGCAAATACCGCCCTTCAAAACCATTACCGCTTTGGCGCACACCATGCATTTTTTCGCGCTTTGGCTCATGCCGATTCGGTACTCCTTGCTGTGAGTAGGAATTAGTTGACGACCTTAATCTGCTTGGGATGTTCGAGGATAATTTCCAAGCCGTATTGTGGATGATCCTTGACCAAGCCGACAATTTCCACTTCGCGATTCTCAAACTGCTTTAGCGACTGGTTATTCTTTTCGAAAAGTTCCACTACGGAACTGAAAATTACCGCGGTAAGAGACTCGCGTGAAGGGCCAAAGTTGAGAAAGTAGGTGTTGCTCTTGGCGGCATGGCCGACGCGGAAAACCCGGCCGTAAACACGTGCCTGCCGACCGGTTAAGGAGCGGATCTTTTCGACGTCTCGCGCGACGATTTTTTCAAGTTCTTTCGCTTTCTCGCCATCGGTGGGTTTGGCAGACAGAGGTACGAAACTTACCCGGTAGCTTTGCGATTCAGCGCCGACCGGTATCCCGCTAGTCGGTTCGGACCTTTCCGAAACCGCCGGGTTCCAACGTTGGTAAAGCACATGGGCGAATACGCCGGCTAAAAACGCGACTGAAATCGCCATCGCTCGACCGGTGGAAATTCGCATCACTGCTTACGCTCCCATAAGCGCAAGAAGGCTTGGCGATATGCCTCAGCCAAGGGGCCCGCATCGCGAAATATCAGCAGGTTTTCATCATTGCGGTTGTCAGCCGAACGGGTCCAATTGTAAGAGCCGGTGAAAACAATACGGCGATCGATCACCGCGAATTTTTGGTGCATCAACCCCGGTTCTTTCTTGACCCTTTGCGTCGGGGCAGCGGAGACGCGCCGCAGGGGAATTTTCTGCGCGTCGAGAAACTTGCCCTTGGAATTGTCGTTAGCCCGGTCAAATTCCCGATCGATGACAACTTGGACGACCACGCCGCGCTTTTTTGCTTGCACCAGAGCACCGGCCAAGTCATCGCTGGTGAAAGCATAGACGGCGACGAGTAACTCCTCCTTGGCCATTTCGATTTCGCGCAATATATGCGCCGAGCACTTTCCTTGCGGACTGAAACAAGCCTGGACGACTATTTCTGCGCCCGCTTTGACATCGAGTAGAAGAAAACTAAAAAAAACCGCTCCGGCAAAGAGCGTCGCCCGACTCATGATCCAATCCTCGCTCGCCGATGCCCGGTGTTTTTGCGTAAACCGAGGCACAATTCCAGAACCAGCTTTTCCATCACGATGCGCGGCTGGCTGCCGCTTGATTTAAGCCGTAGATCGACCTCGAATATACGCGCCATGAAAGCGCTCAGTTCCGCCAGTGAAAACCGTTCGGCCCGTTGGAAGCACATGTAATCGCCGTACGGGTTACGGGTCAGCAACGGCGCCCCGTGCTTTAATACCGATTGTTGAAACTGCGCGTAGGTCATACCGCGGCGCCACGACTTTGCCAAATCGGTCGCTAAAAGTTGTCGAGCCGAAAGCAAGCGGCGCACCTCGGCAGCGATAGTTCCTAAAATTTTCAACGGATGCTCCCCTTGGCCGATAAGCCGTGCCATTTGCAACAGCGCCGCCCGAGCATCGCGCTCACCGATGGCTTTGGTAAGATCGAAAATCCAGCCCTCGCCGCGATCGGCGACGATCAATTCCACATCCTCGGTCCGGATGGATTCCCGCTCGCCGACAAAAAGCAGCAGTTTTTCTAGTTCTTGCTGCACGCCGCGCAGGTCGTTGCCCGCCCGAGATAGGATCGCTTCTCTGGCCCGAGAATCGAGATTTTTTCCCGCCTGGCGCAGCCGCCGGCCGATGAAATCCAGCAACACTTCCTGGCTGATCTTGCCGCTACGATCGCGCTCCAAACCGAGGTTGAAAACTGCGCCAAGCTCATCGAAGCGTTTGAACAGCCGGGTTCGCCGATCCACCTGAACCGCAGTGAGCAATAAAAAGCTCCATTCAGGCAGCCCTTTCTCCAACAACGCGTCCAGTCTGTGTCCCTCGGAGCTCTTGCGGACGGACAGCTCTATGGAGCGTGATCTGCAATAGGCAAACAGCGCCTCGGCGTCGCCCTGCGCATCGCCGCCAGGAGCGTCGAGCAGATCCAAGAATGGCCGCAAAGATCCGCCGTCAAGGCCGTTCCATTGCTCTTGCGTCCAACCCTCGACGACCAACAAGTCGAGGAGTAGCTTGACGGCGTCTTCTCTCTTGCCGTCGCGCCACAGGTTGAGAATTTTTTCCCCCAGCTCGCCTTTTTGCTCCCGTGAGAAAAAATAGGGGGCGTTTTCCACCCACAGCAGTTTTTTTCCGGGGATAAAAGGCGGGGTCATCAACGATCCTTCGATTTGATCCCAACCGGCCGCGCGGGCATCGAAGCGCTCGAAGTTAAAACCGCGTTGTTCGGCGGGCACCAACGCATCAACAACGGCTTTGCAAGTCTCCGCCACCTGAAGATCGTCGCCGAAAACCAGCAAGAGCCGGGGTCCCCGACCAGCCTTAATATCGCCCAGCAAAGTTTTTAAGTCGCGTTTCACGGAACCTGAACTGATCCAGCAACCCAGGGCAATGTTACATGCTCAGGCGCCGGCTCGGCGCCCAATCGCGGGTCGAACCAAGGGTGACCCAGCGCCGTCTTTGGTTTATCAACGCTTCGACACCCACATCTGGCTTTTTTCATTCCAGACATAATCCGATTTCCAAACTTTTAAGCCGATCGTAAATTTGCCGCCGGACTTAGTGACAAAAATTTTCTCCATCGAATGCGGGATTTCCGTCCGCGCGATGATCATGACCTTTTTTGAAATGCCCTTGTTGATGAGAATCCGGTCGCCCTCGCGCATAGTCGGGCGACTATCTTTTTTCCGCCTTGGGTTCATGGACCAAAGCTAGCATTGCCAAATTCGCCAGGCAAATTACTTTTTTCTCGGCGCTGCGCCGCAAAACGCACTGCCGTCGTCTAGAAAGTTAGAGAACAGCGGTCAACGACCGTTGCTTCGATCAACTTGACATTCCTCTAGCGCTCCGATAGCTGTCGCTGACATAAGCAAAACACCCATGAATATTGATGTCCATGCGCACTATGTTCCTGCGCAGAGCCTTAATATGGCCAGCGAGATCGGCGGCCGTCACGGCTTAAAGCTCGAAAAAAATGCGCGGGGACGCGACCTCGTCACAAGCAACGGCAGGACCTTTCTCAACCAACTCAAAGCCGAATTTTCCGATCTCGATCTGCGGCTTTCAATCATGGACCATCAGGGCGTGGACTTGCAGGTGTTGTCGGCCGCCAGCTGCTATTTTTTTTATTGGATGCCGGCCGACGAATCCCTCGAATACGCGCGCAGGCTCAACGATCAGCTGGCCAAAGCCGTGGCGAATCATCCCGGCCGGTTGGTTGCCTTGGCGTCCGTACCGATGCAGGATGGCGTTGGAATCTTTGGTCGAAAACTTCGGCGCTGAACAGGTATTGCCGGGCAGCGATTTCCCCTGCGACATGGGCGATTCCGAGCCGCTGGCGGCTTTGAGGGGCAACCCGCTTGAGCGGTGCGCGGATCGCCAACACCAACGCTTGTAAACTCTTGCGAATCGGCATTTAGATATTGACAAACTTTTTCTTGGAGGCGTCCATGCGACTTGTCACCTTCTCACGCAAAAACCAACAACGGCTCGGTATGATGGGACCCCAGGAGCAAATGATCGATCTCGCCGAGGTCAACCGGCGTTATCTGAAAGGCGGCAATGCGCCCTTCTTGACGAGCATGCAGGCTTTCATTGAAGGCGGGGCCAAGTCGCTCCAAGTCGCCCGCAAGGCGGAAAAATATGTCGCCGGCAAAACCGATGATCAGCAGAAAAAGCTGGTCAGCGCCGGCGCCTTGGTCAAACCCAGCCAGGCAAAAATCATCTCGCCGATCCCGCGGCCTAGAAAGAATTGCATCATGCTCGGCATCAACTACCGCGAGCATGTCGCTGAAGGCGCGCGCGCTCGTGAACTGGAGATCAAGTATCCCGAGTGGCCGGTCTTTTTCACCAAACCGTCGACCTCCGTGATCGGCCATCTCGGCAAAGTAATCAATCATAAATGCACGACCAAACTCGATTGGGAGGTCGAGCTGGCCGTGGTCATAGGCAAAAAGGGTCGCGACATCCCCAAAGATAAAGCTTACGACTATGTTTTCGGCTACACAGTGTGTCTCGATATGACCGCGCGCGAGCTGCAGCGCCAACATGGACAATGGTTCAAGGGCAAGTCCCTCGATACTTTTTGTCCGCTCGGCCCCTGGATCGTGCACAAGAGCGCGCTGCGTGACCCGCAGCAGGTTCGGCTGATCTGCCGGGTAAACGGCGAAGTCATGCAAGACGGCAATACCCGCGATATGATCTTCGACATTCCGACAACGATCGAAAGTTTGTCCGCCGGCATGACGCTTGAGCCCGGCGATATCATTAGCACCGGCACGCCTTCAGGCGTGGGGTTTGCCCGAGTGCCGCCGGTATTTCTCAAGCCCGGTGATAAAGTCGAAGGCGCAGTCGAAGGCATCGGCACGCTGGAAGTGGAAATCGTCGCGCCATAATGAACGATAGCGGCACCCCATGACCTCTATCAGGACGGCTGCGGTGGCCGGGTCATTCTATCCAGCCGCTGCTCAAAAGCTTAACGCTTTACTCGACGACTGCTTTCAAACGAGTCCTCTGGGGCCCCAAGGGGCAGGCAAGCCCAATCCAACGATCGTTGCGGGCATGGTGCCCCATGCCGGGCCGATCTTTTCAGGTCCCTGCGCGGCGCATTTTTACGCCCGAATTAACCCGGCGGTGCAGACCGTGATCCTGCTTGGCGTCAATCACAGCGCAAAGGGGCATAAGGCTGCGCTCAGTCCATGGCAGACCTGGCGAACTCCGCTGGGAGATGTTGCGGTCGACGATTCGCTGAGCGATTTTCTCCAAACGCGCGTCAAATTTCTCGCGCGCGACGCCCAGGCTCATGCTGAGGAGCATAGCATCGAGGTTCAATTGCCGTTTCTCCAGCGCGTGCTCGGTGCGTTCACGTTAGTGCCGATCTCGCTGTCTCATGTCTCGATCGAAGAATGCGCCGAGCTCGGCGCCGCCATCGCCGCTGCTTACCATGCTGGCGTGATCGCCGGCGTCAAATCGGTCATCTTAGCCAGCAGCGATCTAAGCCATTATCTTTCACCCCAAAAGACTCTCCAACTCGACAGCATGGCCTTGGATCAAGTCTTGCGCCTCGACCCCAAGGGATTGCTTCAAGTCGTGGAAGAACTAGGCATCACCATGTGCGGTGTTCTACCGACGGCCGTGATGCTCTTTGCCGCGCTGGAGTTGGGAGTGCACCAAGCAAGCTTGCTCAAACATTGCCACTCCGGCGAAGTTAGGCCGATGCGCAAAGTGGTCGGCTATGCCAGTGTGGCGCTGGAATTCTGACCCAGAGTGCAACTGCGGGATATTTCGGCCAACGTGAATTTGACTTGCCGGTATCGCTCTGTTAAGGGTGCACTCGAAGCTAGGGGTGTCTGCCGGAGGCGGACTGAGAGCCTGACAAGACCAGGTAACCCTTCGAACCTGATCCGGGTCGCACCGGCGTAGGGAAGCGTGAGAGTCAAAGTCCCTCTGATCAACAATCGCGGGGCAAACTTGAAACCGTATTCCCTGGCCACTCTTGGTGGCTGTTGTGGATACGGTTTTTTTAATTATCCATGAAGCTTAAAATCAACGGTGAAGAACAGGAAATCGCCGAGGGGCTGAGCCTCGCCGCACTATTGGAGCAGTTACAAATACGTCCGGCTCGGGTCGTCGTGGAACGCAATCGTGACATCGTTGCGCGCGATGCTTATGCGACAACTTTGCTCGCCGCAGGCGACACCCTGGAAATTGTTCATTTTGTTGGCGGAGGATAACCATGGAAGACTTCTTACAAATCGCCGGAACGAATTATCGATCCCGCCTGATCGTGGGCACTGGAAAATATAAGGATTTCACAGAAACCAAGAAAGCGATCGAAGCTTCGGGCGCCGAGATCGTCACCGTGGCCGTGCGCCGGGTCAACATAACCGACCCGAACAAGGAGAACCTGCTCGACTACCTAGATCCAAAAAAGTTTACGATCCTGCCCAACACAGCCGGCTGTTACAACGCCGATGATGCCGTACGCACCTGCCGTCTCGCGCGCGAAGCCGGCGTCGGCAAATTGGTCAAATTAGAAGTCATCGGCGACGACAAGACTCTTTTTCCCGATGTCCCGGCGACCCTGGAAGCCGCCAAGACTCTGGTCAAAGAAGGGTTCACCGTGCTGCCGTATATTACAGACGACCCGGTTTCTGCGAAAAAGCTTGAAGACATCGGCTGCGCCGCGGTCATGCCGTTGGCGGCGCCGATCGGTTCCGGCCTCGGCATCCGCAATCCATACAACATTCGAATCATTTTGGAACATGCCAAGGTCCCAGTCATCGTTGACGCCGGCGTCGGTACGGCATCCGACGCTGCGATCGCTATGGAGATGGGCTGTCACGGTGTGCTCATGAATACCGCGATCGCCAGCGCCAAGAATCCGATCCTCATGGCCGAAGCCATGCGGCTCGGCGTCGAGGCGGGCCGGAAAGCTTATCTGGCCGGGAGGATCCCCAAGAAACTTTATGCCACCGCTTCAAGCCCCCTCGACGGGATTTTGAATTAGCAGCGCCAAGTGCCGACTCCCGTTTTTGACCTCTATTTGGTAACCGACCGATCCCAAACTCGCGGCCGAGATCTTCTCTGGGTGCTGCAACAAGCCCTGGACGGCGGCGTCAATGCGGTTCAGTTGCGCGAAAAGGATCTGGGCGGCAAAGAACTCTTTGAACTCGCCGAGCAAGTTCGCCGTCTGTGCGACAGCTACAAGGCGGCACTTTACATCAACGACCGTGTCGATGTCGCTCTGGCGGTAGACGCCGCGGGCGTGCAGTTGGGAAAAACCTCGCTGCCGGTCGCGACCGCGCGCGCGCTGCTCGGTCAGCAAAAATTCATCGGCTATTCGATCCATTCCCTCGAAGAAGGCCAACAAGCCGAACGCAGCGGCGCCGACTTCGTCTTATTCGGCCCGGTCTACTTTACCCCTTCTAAAGCGAGTTTCGGCGCGCCGCAGGGGCTCACCGCCCTCAAGAAAACTGTGGAAATCCTCGACCTCCCCGTCTATGCTATAGGCGGTATTAGGGCGGAAAACGCCATGGAAGTGCAAAGCGCAGGTGCCCGCGGGGTCGCGCTTATTAGCGCGATCATCAGCGCCGAAAAACCGCGAGACGCCGCGCAGACAATGGTGCAGTTGTTACGGAGGTGAGCGTTTGCAAGAGACCGCTCAGGAAGTTTTTGCCTACCTGCAAGGTAGTGTTTTGGTATCGCTGGCGCTTGCCTTTGTCGCCGGCCTCGCGGCAGTCAAAACGGTCGCCTATGAGCAGAGAGCAAGCGTAGTCTTATTCTTGATCGTCGGCGTGCTCGGTTTAATCCTGGGCGAGTTCATGATATTTTGGCTGAAGCTCGACGAATACCTCGAAAAAATCGCCGAACTGCGGATTGTATTCGACTTCGTCGCCGCGTATGTTGGTTCCTTCGTGATCGCGGCCATCATCCACTTCATTAAACCTACTTGAGCCACCCTAGCTCAGTTGGTAGAGCAACTGATTCGTAATCAGTAGGTCGCCGGTTCGACTCCGGCGGGTGGCTCCAGTTTTTTCAAGTACTTGCAAAGCCGCTTTTTCCTCTGGAACCATTATTTGCTCGATTTGTTTCCATTTTGTTTCCATACTGGCTAAGTCAGGAATCTCGAACCCCTCGTCGAGCTTGTCGACCGCTTGGCGATTGCCGCCCGGAACCAAATGGCCATAGACATCGACGGTCATGTCGATCGAGGAGTGGCCCAACTGCTCTTTCACATAGGCGAGACTTTCTCCCTGCTGGATGAGAAGACTCGCAAAGCTATGCCGGAGGAAATGGAGGTTACGCTTTACCAAGCCGGCTTTTGCGAGCAGGCGCGCAAAGACTTTCCGAACTTTCGAATCGTCCATCGGTTGGCCCGACTGATTTTGGAAGAGCCACATGTTTGGCAGCTCGTCAACGGAGAGACCGAGTCGCAGGAGCTGTTCTTTTCGGTCGAGAACCATGTGACCAAGCAGGCGCCGAAGCTGACTGCTCATATCCACCTGGCGGGTAAGTCCGGTCTTGGGCAGACCCAGAACGCCTTTGACGATATTTCGCTGGACATTGATCAGACAATTCACGAAATCGAGATCGCCGATTTGGAGTGCGAGCGCTTCGCCGATCCGAACGCCGGTTCGCGCCAACAGGAAAAGAAGCGGCAGATAGTCCGGCGCATATTCCTGCGCAGCTTTCAGTAACGCGCAGAGCTGTTCGCGTGTGAAGACCTTGGCTCGGATGCGAGCCTGACGCTCCCCTTTTGATGGTCCGTAGCGGGTCGGACCAAGCTATGTT
>CAVSHR010000007.1:0-207877 GCA_963727625.1 uncultured delta proteobacterium
TAGTCCGACCTTTTGGTCGAAGCTCTCGACGCGTTTGACGAGCCTCTCATCGGTCCATTCTCGGAGCCATGTCATACAAACCGGGCGCAAGCGCGAAGCCGTTCAAGCAAACGAAGGAACAATCTAACTTGGTGTCGCAGTCCTTGGGTTTTTCATTGTCGGCGACCACCGACGGAGGTCGCCGCAACGCTTCGCGACCGAGTTGCCTGATAAATCAATCGAAATCCCGCGATTATTGCCGCGCGCCTTTTGCCAAGCCAATTAATCGCGGGTGCGACCCTCGTACAGTTTCTTTTCAAAGTGGTCTAAAATTAGACAGTAATCCGATCAAGGACGGCGCAGGATGTAAATCAAACTGATTGCATTCTGAGGTACAGATGGAAACGATAGATAGCCAAACATGGATAATCCTTGCAGTGGTTGTGGCCGTTGCTTTGACGGCGGTGGGAGCCTTTTTCTACCGGCGTAAGCAGTCCCATACGCTGCAAAAACATTACGGCGCTGAATATGATCGAACCGTGGTTGAGTTGGGGAGTCGCACCAAGGCCGAATCGGAACTTAAGGCGCGCGAGAAGCGCGTCGAGCGGCTCGAACTTCTCCCGCTGCCGGCGCCGGAAGCGGCGAGATTCGCTCAGGCCTGGCAAGAGTTACAAGCCCGATTCGTCGACAACCCCAAGGGGGTGGTGGTCCAAGCCGAACAGCTGGTTCGTGAATTGATGGAAAAGCGGGGTTACCCGATGGGTGATTTCGAGCGGCGTGCGGGGGACATTTCGGTCGATCACCCGGAGGTTGTGGCAAATTACCGGGCGGCGCAGGCGATTGCGGAGCGCGATCAAGGTGGATCGGCGGACACCGAGGAGTTGCGCAAAGCGGTTGTGCATTACCGCGCCCTTTTCGATGAGCTGCTCGAGGTAAGAGAGCCGAAACAAGAGATCGTCGCAGAGAAGCGCATCGCGGCGCGATGATCAAGATAAGGATACCGAGGAGGAAAACAAGATGGACCGAACTTACAAAAAAGTTGAAATCGTCGGCAGTTCAGAGACCAGCTTTGGCGACGCCACTCAAAATGCCATAGCCAAGGCCTGCCAGTCGCTGCGCCATGTGGACTGGTTCGAGGTGACCGGAAATGCGCGGGTTGGTTGAAAAGGACAAAGTCAAGGAATTCCAGGTCACCGTGAAGATCGGCTCTCGGCTTGAAGATCAGCCGGTTTGAAAAACAAATGGCTAAGCCAGAAATGAATTTCGCGATTTTGATTCGGCGGGCCGACCCTTTGGTCGAAGGGTTCGACGCTTTCGCCGCGGCTGCTTGCCGATTCACCGCAAGCCGTCTTGGAATGATTGAAGAAAATCGCCTTTGTCCGGCGCCAAGGCGCGGCACAACAGTTGCGCTAGAGACGGTTTAGTAAAAAATTTTAGTGGAGGATAAAAAGTTATGAAGAGATTAAGATTAGTTCTATCACCGATGGTTACGGCAGCGGGTATCATGGCGCTGTCGGGTGTGGGCTTGGCTCAATCACCGAGTGAGTCACACCGTGCAGCGAGCGCAAGGGCGCATGAGATTATGTCCAGTGCCCCTTGCCCCTTGCCCAGGGTGACCAAGGATAAAATAACCGAGGACCAAGCCCGGGATCTGGCCCAAGGGTTTGCCGATAAAAACATGAACGGCTTCAAAGTCGTGCGGCCGGCCGGCTACGGCGGCGGCTATACCACCATGTGCTACCAGACCGCCAACACCGCTCCCTCACGGCCGCTGGTGTCATACTCGGTCGAGTACTCTATGGACCTGAAAAATCCAGCCGGCGAAATGCGCAATCTTTGCGTCGATCAGTACGGCACCGTGAGCGAGTTCTGCAGTGATTCCGGCGGCATGGCAGGTGCAATCGGCCCGATGGGTCCGATGGGACCAGCCGGCCCCATGGGTGCGCAAGGTGCAGCTGGACAAGCGGGCGCCCAGACCGTGGCAGCCAAGCAGTGGTCATCGTTCAAGAATTTTCTGTTCGATTTCGACAAGTCGGACATTCGTTCCAACCAGATGAGCCATGTAACTGACATCGCCGCCTACATGAAGCAGAATCCGGCTGCCCAGGTGGCGATCGACGGCCACACCGATCCGCGCGGCACCGATGCGTTTAACCAAGGCCTGAGTGAGCGTCGTGTCAATACCATTAGCGATGAGCTGGTTAAGGCTGGAGTGTCGGTTAGCCGAATTCGTACCGGCGCCTTCGGCGAGTCACAGCCCACGTGTAATGACTCCACCGAAGCTTGTTGGCAGAGCGACCGCCGCGTCGAGGTTCTGATCGGCAGCGCCGAGACCGCGACCAGATAGCGGGCAAGATTGATGAGTCTGGCGCAGCGAGTCTTAAAGCCAGATAGATCAACCGACGAACGACCCCTGGGACCAACTGGCCCCGGGGGTCTTTGCGTCTTAGCGAGTCATCGTGATTAGGAATTTACCGTCCATACGAAGGGGTTTTTTACCCCGCCACTTTATCGCGTCGGGTCTGCTGCTGCTCGTCCTGGCGTCTGTCTATGCTTTTTTTGAAGCTAAAAGGCTTCAGCAGGTGCTCCTGCGCCAGACCGAGGAAAAGGGGACGGTATTGGCCAAGGCCATGGAGAGCAGTGTTAGAAACGCCATCGTCAGCAACGCTCTGTTAGAAAATCTGATCCGGCAGCGTTTGGTGGATAATGCCCGGCTGATCGACCAACTGCTGGTCTCCCGTCATGTCGACCAAGAAATGCTGAAAGAGATCAGCGCCATGAACCGCCTGCAAAAAATCGATCTCCTCGATGCACAGGGCCGGCCCTGGAAACTTGCCGCACTGCCAGCCGCGATAGAAAGGAAAACAGCGCAACAGGGAACGCTTGAGCCGGGCGCGCAGACGATCAGTTTCGCCTGGGGCAAGCGCTGGCGGCTGCCCACGGACAAAGCCGAAGCAACGACGGCGGCGCCGCCAGCCATCGAGAACAAAGATTTCTGGAAGGGCAGCGCCTTTGGCGTCGCCGTTAGAGCGCGCAGTTTTCCCGGCATCATCGCGATCCACGCCAATGCCGACTATATTTTCAACTTCGAGAAAGCGATCGGCGTGCAAAGTCAGATCGAGGACCTCGGCCACCAATCGGACAGTGAGTTCGTCGCTTTTCTCGATAGCAATCTGAATATCGTAGCACATACCGACCGGCGCCGGATCGGCCAAAAAGAAAAAGAACCGCTGGTGTTGAAAGCCAAAGTCGACCGCCAGCTTTTCAGTCAGATCGTCGATGGTAGCGGGGGCAAACGGTACCTTGAAGTGGTCAAGCCGGTCACCCTCGACGAATCCAATATGGGCTTCCTTAAGTTGGGTTTGTCGCTTGGATCGATGGATGTCGCCTGGCGCAACAGCGTGCGCGCCATCGTTGTTCTCGCCCTGGCGATCCTGGGCGCGGGTATTCTTGGCATGGCGGCGATTTTTCAAAACCAGCAAACCCACATGCTCGAGGTCAAAGCGCTGGAGGCCGAAGTGTTGCATCGCGAGCGTCTTTCGGCGCTGGGAAACATGGCCGCAACTGTTGCGCACGAGATCAGAAACCCGCTCAATACCATTGCGATGGGACTGCAACGTCTCAATGTGGAGTTTGAGCCGGCCGACGACCCGGTGCACTATTCCCAGCTGACCGAGCTGATGCTCGGTGAAGTGCACCGTCTCAATAAGATCGTGGAACAGTTCCTCTCGCTGGCACGCCCTCTCGAATTCAAAATCGAAGAGATGTTGGTGCCGGATGTCCTTCAAGAATTAGCTGCCTTGGTGGCGGACGAAGCCCGGCAATCGAAGGTGCAGATCCAAGTCGCCGCGCCGCCGACTCTGCCAGCGCTCAAGGCGGACCGCGAATATCTCAGACAAACGCTCCTCAACCTCATTCTCAACGGATTACAAGCGATGCCCGAAGGTGGGACAATGAGCCTGGAGGCGGAAGTGTCGAAAGGCAATCTGCTAATCAGCGTCAAGGACAACGGGACCGGAATTGCGCCGGAACACCTGGCGCGAATCTTTGACCCTTACTTCACGACCAAAACCAAAGGCTCCGGACTGGGGCTGGCGATCGCGTGCAGGATTGTCGAGGCCCAGGGCGGGAAGATCACAGTTGTCAGCAAGGTGGGCCAAGGGAGCCGCTTCCAGATTGCCCTGCCCATCAATCGTAAGGAGATTTAAGTGGCTGAACCGTTTCGTATCCTCGTAGTCGACGACGAACTCGCCCAGCGCACCGTCGTATCGGGTTTTCTCGAAAAGCAGGGCTTCGATGTGACCTTAGCGGAAAGCGGTGAAAAGGCCTTGGAGCGGGTCCGTAAAGAATCCTTCGATTTGGTGCTCACGGACCAAAAGATGCCGAACATGTCGGGCTTGGATCTGCTACAGGCTATCCACGCGATTAATCCTGAGACGGGCGTCGTTTTGATGACTGCATACGGGAGCATCGCCGCAGCCGTTTCCTGCATCAAAGGAGGAGCGATCGACTACCTGACCAAGCCGCTGAATTTGGATGAACTGCTTTTTCGAATTCGTCAGGCCGGCGAGCGCCGCCGGCTCTTCGTCGAGAATCGCGAGCTGCGGGAAACCCTGCAAGAACGCCATCGCATAGAAGGAATCATCGGCGAGAGCGGGGCAATGCTTGAAGTCGTCTCTTTGGTGCGCCGGGTGGCGCCAAGTGAAGCGACGGTGCTGATTCGCGGCGAGACCGGAACAGGAAAAGAACTGATCGCCAATGCGATTCACTTTGCCAGTTCAAGAGCGCGCGGCCCGCTCGTGAAGGTCAACTGCGCGGCGCTTCCCGAAAATCTTCTCGAATCGGAATTGTTCGGCCATGAAAAAGGCGCCTTCACCGGCGCGGTCACTTCCCGCCAGGGCCGTTTTGAATTAGCCAATGGCGGGACGATCTTCCTCGACGAAATCGGCGACCTGCCCTTGCACCTGCAGGCGAAGCTGCTGCGCGTGCTGCAGGAGAGGGAATACGAGAAGGTCGGCTCCAGCCGTCCGGTCAAGGTCAACGTCCGGATTCTCACCGCCAGCCACCGGCCGCTGGAGGCGCTTATTAAAGCGGGAGAGTTGCGGGAGGATCTCTATTACCGGCTCAATGTAGTCACGATTCTCCTTCCGCCTCTGCGCGAGAGACGCTCGGATCTTTCGATGCTGATCGATCACTTCATGCGGTCCTTCGCGGAGAAGAACGCCAAGACGATCCGCGGTCTTACTCAGGAGGCCCGCGATATTCTCTTGCGCTACGACTATCCGGGCAATGTCCGGGAGTTGGAAAATATTATCGAGCGCGCCGTGGTGCTCACCCGAGATGACGTCATTGGGCGGCACGATCTGCCGTTGACGGTTCAGGATCCGGAAATCGAGGAGAGTGACACTGAACCCAATCTCACGGTCGCGGTGGAAGCGCTGGAGCGGCGCATGATCACCGCGGCCCTGGCCCGATCGGACGGCGTCCAAACCCGCGCCGCGGAGCGGCTCGGAACCAGTGAACGGGGGCTGCGTTATAAGCTAATCAAATACGGTTTTCGAGAAGGAGAGTCCGAGTCGGAATCCTCGCAAAATTAGAATCGCTATGACACCCTGTTGGCGCACAGCGATTTGCCGAAACAGCTTTATTGGATTTGGAGAATGGTATGGTCTCTAGCAAAAACCGGTCGGAAGGGTGGCGCCGTTTTCTTGGTCTCGAAGTCGAGGAGGATCCTATTGCCGTTGACTTCTTGCGCCGGCGATATGTCGAAGCGACGCAGCGCATCGGGCGGTTTAGACAGCATGCCGAGAAGATGCATTATCCCCAGTATCGCGAGAAATTCCTCCGCATGGCCGAAGAAAAGAGCCGACAAGTGGCGCGGATCGGCGCAAAGATCGCCGCCCTCGGCGGTCAACTGCCGGACGTCGCCGAGCTTCACTCGACGGAAGAAAACAGTTGGCAATCTTTGTCGATGGCGCTCGACGAAGAAAATCGCGCGGCCGACCTTCTGCCGGAGCAACTGCGGGAAATCGAATCCGCGCACCCCGACATCGCTCAATTTCTCCGCCAGATTTACCGAGAGCAAGAGAGCCATCGCAAGGAGATCAGGGACATGATGATGCGCAGCGATCCCTTTGCGCAATCGCTCGCTTAGGACGATGGCCGGCCTCCCTGCGGGCGCGTGCACCGTGGAACCCATGGCGAAATTTGCCGGGAGAGGCTCGATTACAGCGGCCGATATCAGCAGTGAAAAAGACTGAGGAGGTCACCATGAGCGTCAATAACATTCCAAGAGACTGGTCGCCGATAGGTTTGTGGAAAGACGAATTCTCGCGAACCGCTCACCGGGGCTCGAAGCGCACCCCGGGGAAATCTGCCGATGTTAGAGACAAGCTAAGCGACTGGCAGCTCGTCTTTCTGCAGAGCAAAGCGAACGGCTGTTTCTACGATGTCGAGAAGCTTCTGCACTTTAATTGGCAGTGGCCGACGAACACCTGGTTTCAGGAGCGGCTAGTTCAACGACTTAAAAATACCGGCGATGATTAACCGCTGGCATGAAGACGATGCTTGCAGTCCAATCATACCGATAGCGAATCTAAATTGAGTTTGGCTTCGTTTCTAATTTATACGCCGGTCCCGTTGACGTTTGGCACCAGTGGGCTGCGCGGCTTGGTCACGGACATCACCGACCTCGAAGCCTATATCAATGTCAAGGCGGCCCTGCGGTATTTATTGAGCATCGGCGATATTGGTGCGGGCAGCACGGTAGTCATCGCCGGCGACTTGCGGCCGAGCACCGATCGCATCATGCGCGCCTGCGCTCAAGCGATTATCGACTTGGGTTGCCAGGTGGAGAATGCCGGCAAGATCCCGACGCCCGCCTTGATACTCCGTTCCCTTTCTACCGGGCGCGCCGGCGTGATGGTGACCGGCAGTCACATTCCCTTCGATCGTAACGGCATTAAGATCAATAAAAGCGTCGGCGAAATCTTGAAATCGGATGAAGCGGGGATCACCCGCGAGGTTGAGCATGTGCGCGTCGAAGAATACAGTCGTAACGCTACGACTTCAGCGTTCGACGCCCACGGCATGCTAAAAACAGCGCCCGAATTGCCGCCGCTCGATGGCGCCGCCGAACAAGCTTACGTGCGTCGATATCTCAGCAGCTTTGCCAGCGGCGGCCTCTCCGGTCTGAAAGTTCTCGTCTATCAACATTCGGCGGTGGGGCGCGATATCCTGCCGCGGATACTCCAAGAACTTGGCGCCGTGGTGTTGGCCGCCGGGCGCAGCGAAACGTTTATTCCCATCGATACCGAAAATATCACCGACGAACAGCTCGATTGTTTGGAGGAGCTCGCCGTCGCTGCCGAAGCGAGCGGCCGGCCGCTCCACGCAGTTGTCTCTACGGACGGTGACTCCGATCGGCCATTAGTTACGGCGGTTCTGCCTGCTGCCGAAGTCAAGCCTGGCGGGCGGCGCGTGCGTTTCCTGCCCGGCGACCTCTTAGGCCTCGTCGTTGCCGAGTATCTGCGCGCGGACGCGGCAGCGGTTCCGATCAGCGCCAATGATGCGGTCGAGCGCCGCTGGCGCGAGCGCAAAGTTACCCTGGAGAAAACGAAAATCGGCTCGCCCTACGTCGTCTCCGCCCTCGACAGTTTACGCAGCGCCGCGACTTACCAACGCGTCGTCGGCTGGGAAGCGAACGGCGGCTTTTTGACCGGCAGCGATATCGCGCTGAATAAGGCGACCTTGGCGGCGCTGCCGACGCGCGATGCCACGCTGCCTATACTGGCCAATTTGTTTGCGGCGGCGGAGCAGGGAATTAGCTTGAACGCTTTATGGGATCGCTTGCCCGCGCGGTTCGGACGGGCCGGCTTGATCGACAATTTTCCCGTCGCCGCGAGTCAAACTATTCTGGCAAATCTTATTCCTGCCGGCGACGTGATCGAAGTGGAGTTCGATAACGCCGGGCAGGTCGTCGATCGGAGTCGCGCCGGCGTTGGCGGCGCGTTGCTTCCGGCACCGGCGACGGCGGAGTGGCAGCTGGGCAAGACAACGCTGACGCGCTTTTTCACGACGGCCCTCGGTTTCGACGACATCGCGCGGATCAACGTCCTCGACGGCGTGCGCGTCTATTTTCACAATGGCGATGTGGCGCACGTTCGGCCATCAGGCAACGCACCGCAGTTACGCGTCTACGCCAACAGCGGCTCCCAGGCGCGCGCGGATCAAATCGTGGAGCTTGCCCTGGCCGAACCCGACGGCATCTTGCGTCAACTGGAACGAGCGTTCACCTGAGGATCGTCGTAACCTTGTGAGGTATTATTTCGAAGCAGTTTTACACCCCCCAATCTGCGGAGGCAGCGGGCATGAGGCAAAATCGGCAATCTGACGGCGCGCTGACTCGACTGCCCACCGAACTCGTCGATCGGCTGACAAGGCCGTTTGCGAGGTAACCCGGGCTGACAATCCCGCATCTCAAGCGAGAGATTGAGCGAACGCATCACTGCGCATGAGCATGTCGCGGATTTCGTCACGATGTTTCATTTCCTCTTTGGAAATCCCCTCCAGCAACACGGCGATGTCGGGATAGTCAGTTTGCACTGCCCGTATCTGCTCTGCCATGTCGCCTGCACAACGGCCTTCCTCCTTTAAATCCGTCAGCAGGTGTTGCCAACTACTTTGGTCTGTTGACGTTGGTTCTTCCCCTACTTCCGGCAGCATGCCGCCAAGGTCGATTATTTTTTTTGCCAGTAACCCGGCATGCTCCATTTCCGCCGCCGCGATGTGGAAAAGCCTTTCGCGAAACTGTGGATAATGCATCTGACGGGCATGCTGAGTAAAATTTTTCGCGTGCTCGTTCTCATCGACATAGCGCTGGCGCAGAATGTCGAGGGCCGTACGCCGCGCTTCGTATCCAATGCCTAAAAAACTTCGCCACCAATGGGATAGCTCAGTTCTCATATCCGAAGCCCCCTTCCGGTGAGTTAACCAGGTCATTTCACTTCACCAATCCTTGGAATATGCATTATCCGCACCACGCTGCCGGCGACCGTCATTGAAATATCACAGGGCGCTTTGCGGGCCTTCTTGAAAAATGAATTAGCAAGTTTACCCACCTGGAAGGTTAAATAGAGAGCGAATCTTATTAGGCGTCTCGCTGCACTTCGCTTCGCTTTGCAGGATTGCGAAAAATCACGGCGCAACCTCGCAAAGGTGCGAACAGCTTTCGTCGATTCACCGAACCCTTCCAGCTCTTTTGGCGATCAGTCCGAGGCATGAGTTTTGCCTATGGGTAAGGCAGGCTTGTGAACAAGAAAGGCGCGAAGGAATGAGCGGAAGAAAATCCAAACAATGGCGGCTAATGTGATCAATCAGGACATCGCGGTCGCCCCGGCCGTTGCGAATCCCCTTAGAGATATCACCGCGGCAAATTCGCCCAGGCTCGAGATATCTCAACCGGCTTTGCATGAGGCTACTGGAAAGTACGCGGATGCAAATTTTCGCAAGGCACTCTGCCAAGTGCTCGACACCTTTGTTCCTTACTGCGTCCTGCTGGCGCTGATGATTTATACCGTCCAGCAGGAATATTCCTATTGGATCACCCTCGCTTTGGCCGTGATCGCGGCAGGAATCCTTGTCCGTATTTTTATTCTGTTCCATGACTGTTGTCATGGTTCTTTCTTTCCATCGAGGCGGGCAAATACAATCCTGGGCTATGTCTCAGGTATCTTGATTTTCACACCGTTTGAACGCTGGCGGTACGCCCACGCTGTGCATCATGCCACGGCCGGAGACCTCGACCGGCGCGGCATCGGGGATATTTGGACGATGACGAAAGAGGAATATCTGGCAGCGCCCCTTCGCAAGCGAATCGGCTACCGGATTTATCGAAATCCCTTCATCTTGTTTATTCCGGGTCCTGTGCTGCTGTTTTTATTTTTCCAGCGATTCCGTACCAGGGGCGCCAGAAATAGGGAGCGCCGCAGCGTGATTTTCACCAACTTGGCGATTCTAGTCGTCGCCGGAGCAGCAAGCTTAGCTTTTGGGTTTGAGACCTATCTTATGATTCAATTGCCCATCATCGTGATTGCCGGCATCTTTGGCTTGTGGCTGTTCTACGTCCAGCATCAGTTTGAGAACGTCTACTGGGCGCGCCATGAATTTTGGGACCCTTTAAGAGTGGCTATGGAGGGCAGTTCCTATTATAAGCTGCCGAAAATTTTACAGTGGTTCACGGGCAATATCGGTCTGCACCACATTCACCACGCGCGGCCCACGATTCCCAATTACAATCTGCAGCGATGTTACGATAACGTCCCGGCGTTCCAGGCAGTCAAACCGTTGACGATCCGTACCAGCCTCAAGTCGCTGCGCCTGGGTCTGTACGACGAAAAACAAAAGAAAATGATCAGTTTCCGTTCCCTGGAGGCTTCTGCGCAACATTGAGAAAAAGGCAAGAACGATGAAAAGAAAAGTTGGTTTATGGATCGACCACAGGGAGACGGTGTTCGTGGATATCGCGGACAAGCGAGAAGAAATGAAGCGGATAGAATCAGACATGGAGAGGCACACAAGACAAGATGACCGATCGCCAGATTGCAGCAAAAGTTCGCGGGCACTTTCTAAAATAGAGCTTGTCAATCTAATGTTCTGCCCGCCGACATCGCTGTCAACGCTCGCTTATAGCCTTGCAGAGCGCGGTCGCTCAGGTGAGGGGTTGTAACTTTAGGAGAGAGCGCACATGAAGAACTGCCATGGGCCTGCTTCAACTGCATTGGAATTCGCCCTGAAAAGAAAGACGAAAAAAGTAAATAAACGCTCTCTGTTAATTAGCAGCGGCGCTTCATTGCCGGCACGGTACAATTCAAAGGGCGGGCATTTCGATGGTTGCAATAAAGGTTGTCACGGATCGATATGCAATCAGGCGATCTAATACTGTACGTAAAGAGGAAAAAGCCCGATGAAAAAGAAAGTTTTGGCGCTATTGACGGTATTGTTTTTTGTGATTCTCACAACCTCGGCTTTCGCTCAGTCTTCGGCGCCCGGCGATGAGGGGAGTCGGCCTGGTCCGGGCTATGGTATGGGACCCGGAGGAGGGTACGGTTACGGACCGGGAAGTGGTTACGGAATGGGACCTGGGATGATGGGGCCGGGATATGGACCAGGTACGGGACCGGGTATGATGGGCCCGGGGTACGGTTATGGACCCGGCGAAAGGCAGTCTTATCCTAACCAGCATTACAACATGATGAGAGGCGGATGGGGGATATTCATATTTATCTTTATGTTGATATTTTTGGTTCTCGTGATCGCCGGAATTGTGCTTCTCGTACGTTATTTATCACCGCACTCGATATCGAAACCGTCTGAAGGTGCGTTGGAGATTCTTAAACTCCGCTACGCGAGAGGAGAAATTCAAAAAGTCGAATTCGAGGAAAAGAGGAAAGATTTAGAATCCTAGAACTTGGGAACCTCAGGCGCCGTTCTAGCAACGGGTTCAGTCTGAATTTTTGTTTGGAAGGAATGATGAAAATCACCGCGGGGGCTCTTGTTGGTTTCTTGTTCTTGCCGGGAATTGGATTCTCCTTGATATCAGCCGGCGCTGCCGAAACCGAAACCTGGCCGTCTAGACAGACTATGTACCAGGGACAACGAGTCTATCAGGTCAACTGTGCTGCCTGCCACGGTGTCGGAGGGGATGGAAAGGGTCCCTATGCCTCGATGTTTCGCATCCGGCCGCGGGACTTTAGAACCGGCGTCTTCAAGTTCCGTTCTACGGCTTCAGGATCATTGCCCACGGATGACGATCTGCTGCGTACCGTTACTCAGGGAGTTCGCTGGACTGGAATGGTCGGTCGTTCCGATCTCCGCGACAATGATCGGCGCGCAGTGATTCAGTACATCAAGACCTTCTCGTCGCGGTTTGAAAAAGAACGACCGGGCAAGCCAATCAATGTGCCGCCGGCTCCGCCGAAAACCAGGGAAGCCGTGGCTCAAGGCAAACGATTGTACAGTGAAGTCGGCTGCGTTGCCTGTCATGGCGAGGGAGGACTTGGAGATGGCCCCTCGTCATCCGGATTAAAGGACGATTGGGGTTGGCCGATTTGGCCGTCGGACCTGACGTGGCGACCACTCAAACGGGGATCTGCTACCAGAGAAACCTATCGCACTCTTGTTACCGGGCTTTCCGGCACGCCGATGCCGTCTTATGCGAGTTCGCTGAACAGCCGACAACTCTGGTCGCTGGTCTACTACCTGGAATCACTCGTCCCCCCGAACCATCGTCTCGACCCGAATCAGGTTCTCGGCGAGGAACAGCAAGGTTGGAACGCCGTGAGAATGGGGGGAATGATGGGCGGCGGTATGATGGGTCCCGGGATGATACATCGCTCCCGCTAGAGTTCGGTCCCGGTGCTGATTAAGCGATAAAGCAGCTTCTAACCCTAAACCGACAATAAAAACGGAAGTCCATCATCCTGAATGAATCAATGCGTGAGCAGTTCAAAACTTCACTGATTGTGAGCAACTCGATGGACCGGAGAATTGTTAAAATACCAATGGTAAAGTTCCATGCAATTGCCAAATTATTGTCGGTTTAGGGCTAATCGATGAACGAAAAGAATCCACGTCTTCTACGGCAACAAGGTGCGGGAATGGCAAGTGTTCGACAAAAGCGCCCTCTGCGTTGAAAAACTTCGGCGTGGTACTGAAGATTATCACGGGGGACAATCACACCGGGCCGCGGCCGACGTCAATCAGCAAATCGGGTTGGCGAAGACAAAAATCCTCACAGGTTCAAACCTCCGTCAACTAAAAGCGTTGGCGCGTTGCTCAAGCGCGTGGCCGATGTGGAGGTCGCGCCGAAATTGAGCCCTTTTCTTGAGAAGCCATGGGGCTATGTTCGCATCTTAATGCGCAGGCCATGATTAAGCTCCGCAGGCCGAAAGGTTGGCCGGTCCGAAGGTAGTCCGCTGACGAACCGCTCGAAGAGAGATTTCCCGCTCATCGAGTTCCCGTTAGGGTGTAAGTTGGGCTAAAAGGATTGGGCGGAGAGCTGAGGCATTTCAGCTCAACGCCTCGCTATTTTGCCACACCTCCACAGGCGCCAAATTCCGGCAGGACGCCTTGCCGCTCAGGTGCGCCAACGAAATCTCGCCTTACTCTGCGAAAATCCAGCGGAGATTTATCGCATTTGCGACTTTCCTTTTCGGCACTCTCCCACTATCAAAGCAACGGACCTTGCTGATTACCTGGTTAACAGAGCGGCATTGTTCTTGCGCCATTCAGTTAAAGAAAAGGTTAGATGGTCGGAGCGACGCGGTCTAGGCAGGTCTGCGCGGTGCGCGATGAATCTTTTTTAAACCGTCCAATTTAGACGGAAATCCCTGGTGAACAATAATAGGCTTCGTCCATCACAAGGAGGCAAACCATGGCAGAGAATAACGCAGTGGTGGGGATCTACAACGCCCACACCGAGGCAGAAGCGAGCATCAAAGAGCTCCAGCGGTCCGGGTTCGACATGAAGAAGTTGTCCATCGTGGGCAAGGACTATCACACCGAAGAACACGTCGTCGGCTACTACAATACCGGCGACCGCATGAAGGTCTGGGGCAAACTGGGAGCCTTTTGGGGCGGCTTTTGGGGATTTCTGTTTGGGTCGGCCTTTTTCTTTATCCCAGGCATCGGCCCGCTTATCGTGTTCGGACCCTTGGTGGGGTGGATTGTCGGAGCACTGGAAAGCGCCGTGGTCGTCGGCGGGCTGAGCGCGTTGGGCGCCGCGTTGTACAGCATTGGCATTCCCAAAGATAGCATCATGCAGTACGAGACGGCGCTCAAGTCCGACAAGTTCCTCGTGATCGCGCATGGCACAGCCGCCGAGGTGGCCAAGGCCAAGAGCATCCTTGAGACCACCGGCGCGGCACAAGTCGCCGCCCATCAAGGGGTATCGGCAACTTAATTTGCTGTCACGACGACGAGCGCAGGTCTGCGAATAGCGTAAGCAAGGAAGGTCAAAATGCAACTAGGCATGGTCGGATTAGGGCGTATGGGAGCGAGTCTGGTGCAGCGGCTGACGAAGGATGGCCATAAGTGCGTGGTCTACGACGTGAACTCCGCCGCTGTGAAGAAGATCGTGGGCAGGGGCGTTCAGGGCGCCGCATCGCTCGACGAGTTGATCGCGAAGCTGGCCAAGCCACGTGCCGCCTGGGTGATGGTTCCTGCCGGCGTAGCGGGCAAGACCGTCGAGGAGCTGGCCTTGCGCATGGAGGCCGGCGACATCATCATCGATGGCGGTAACAGCTACTATCGCGACGATCTTCAGCGCGCGAAGGCGCTCAAGGGCAAAGGTATCCATTACGTCGATTGCGGCACTAGTGGCGGAGTGTTCGGGCTGGAGCGTGGCTTTTGTCTGATGATTGGCGGAGAGGACCAAGTCGTCAAGCACTTGGATCCGATTTTCAAAAGCATCGCACCCGGGGTCAAGGCAGCGCCGCGCACCCCAGGTAAAAAGGGCGCCGCCAGTTCCGCCGAGAACGGATATTTGCACTGCGGCCCGACCGGCGCGGGCCACTTCGTGAAGATGGTCCACAACGGCATCGAGTATGGGATGATGGCGGCCTACGCTGAAGGCCTCAACATCCTCAAGAACGCCGACGTCGGCTTACACCAACGGGCGGAGAACGCCGAGACCACCCCACTGCGCGACCCGGACGCCTACAAGTACCAAATCGATACCAGCCAGGTCGCCGAGGTATGGCGCCGCGGCAGCGTGGTGGCGTCTTGGTTGCTCGATCTGACAGCGGCGGCGCTCGTCGAGGATTCGGATCTCGCCGAATTCACCGGACGGGTGTCGGACTCAGGTGAGGGACGCTGGACGATTGCGGCTGCTATCGACGAAGCCGTGCCAGTCCCTGTTCTTAGCGCCGCGCTCTACGAACGCTTCAGCTCGCGCGGTGATTCGGATTTCGCCAATCGTGTGTTGTCTGCAATGCGCAAGCAGTTTGGCGGGCATGAGGAAAAGAAGAAGGGCAAAAGTTGAGGTGGATAGGACCAACGGCCGCGCAGCGTGGTCCGACTCGCTGGTGCTCTTCGGTGTGACGGGGGATCTCGCCCACAAGATGACTTCCCGGCGCTCTACGCGATGAAAGAGAGAATTGCTCCAGCTAGATTATGCCCACAACAGAACAGCGGACTATCAGTCGCGTACGACGGATACGCGAAATGTAAGTGAGCGCGGCAATTATGACGGATGTAACCCGCGTGCATCGGCGAACAACTCAGTCTATTTCGCCTTGTGGCTGAACTTTTGAGAAGGGGAGACACTCAATGAAAGTAGAAACTCATGAGCATCAGCACTCGCCCTTGGATCCATCCCGTCGATCTTTTCTTGGTGCACTGCTTGGATTGGCGTCGGCATTTGTCGGCGCCCTATTGGCGGTTCCGGTCTTGCGCTACATCTCCTATCCATTGACTGCCAATAACTCCGAAGGTTCGGACTGGACGGAAGTTGGCTCAGTCGCAAGTGTTTCCAACGTCCAAGCGCCCCTACGCCGCACGCTCGAGCTGAAGCAGCGCGACGGTTGGCGGGAGACAGCCAGTCAACCGGTGATCTACATCATCAAGACCGGTGGCAAGCTCAAGGCATTGTCCGCTATTTGTCCCCACCTCGGCTGTACTGTCCCCTGGGATCCAGGCCGAAACGAATTTGTCTGTCCATGCCATGGCGGTACTTTCTCTGCAGACGGCACCCATCTCTCCGGCCCGCCGCGTCGCTCGCTTGATTCTTTGAAAACCAAAGTGTCCGGCGGCAAGCTAATGGTGAAGTACCAATATTTCCGTCCCGACGTGACTAGCAAAGAGGTCATCGGCTAAACAGCGGAGGTACAATGACCATGCCGGATGCGAACTCGGAAAAGAGCCGGAGCAGACCAAGTCTGCTTGGGCATCTGTGGAATTGGATAGACCAACGCACAGGAGCGGACCGGATTCTTCGCCACTCCCTGGGTGAAGCTATTCCGGGCGGAGCGCGCTTCGCATATGTTTTCGGATCAGCGCTTCTGTTCATTTTCATTTCGCAGATTGTTACCGGCATATGCCTGGCGCTGTACTATGTCCCTTCTCCTATGGCCGCTCATGTGAGCGTGGCCTACATTATTAAGGAAGTGGCGGGAGGATCGTTCCTGCGCAGTCTGCATTCCTACGGTTCAAGTGCCATGGTCGTAGTTCTGCTCCTGCATTTTCTGCAGACGTTTCTCTACGGGTCCTACAAAGGGAAACGCGAGCTGCTCTGGATTTCTGGCTGCACTCTTTCGCTCCTTGTCTTGGGAATGACTTTCACCGGCTACCTCTTACGGTGGGATCAGAACGCGTATTCTGCCGGCTCCGTAGGCACAGATATCCTTGGCCAGGTCCCGATCATTGGGGAAATCCTTAGACGGCTATTACGGGGCGGCGCAATGATGGGAGCCCTAACGCTCTCTCGTTTTTACGTTCTCCATGTTTTGATCATTCCAGCTCTAATCTTTTCGTTTATCGCCATCCACATTTTCTTGTTTCGCAAAGCCGGCGCCGCAGGCCCGGTGAACGAAGATCCAGTCACGCCACGCTTGCCTGCCGAAACGTTTTATCCCAGCCAGGTTCTAATCGATATGGCGTTTGTGCTGCTGGTAATGGGTGTTTTGGGTATGCTGGCGCATTTTGTTCCGGTAACGCTGGGACTCGAGGCGAACCCGACAAATACCCGCTATTTACCCCGTCCGGAGTGGTATTACCTGCCGATGTTCCAGTGGCTGAAGTATTGGGAGGGATGGAGCACGGTCATCGGAGTTTTCATTATTCCGGTAATTCTGATCGGACTGTTTTTCTTGCTACCGTTCATGGACCGCGGCCTCGAACGCCGCCCGTGGCGCAGGCCCATTCCCACAGGCGGCGTCTTCATAGTATTGATCGGTTTGGTATGGCTCGGCATGGCGAGTCGTTTTGATGATTCGCGCGACCCCACCGTTGCCGCTCAACTCGCTGAACAGAACCAACAAGAAGATGTGTATTTTTATACCGCTTTTCAGCCGTATACGGCATCGTCGCCTGCTGGGGGCGGTGCGTCAACTTCGACCGATTCAACTTTGGTGGCCGAGGGAAAAGGCATTTTTGATTCTCACGGCTGCAGTGGATGCCACGGAGAAAGTGGAGGGGGCGCCATAGGGCCAGCTCTGACTCATATTTCCAGTCAATATCAGCCAGCTCAATTGACGGCACTTCTGAAAACGCCTACCGCAAAAATGAAAGCTTCGGGCATGGTCCCTCTGACGTTGAATGATGCTGAAATGAAAGGTCTGGTTTCTTACCTGACCAGCCTCGGGGGAACATCGGCCGCCTCTGCAGCGGCACCACCTGCTTCGGGGTCGTTCCCACCTGCCCAAGCTAAAGCGGCACCAGTTGCAACAGCCGCATCGGTGAAAGCAGGAACTGGAAGTTCGGCAGGCGGTGCAACCGCCACTCAGGGGAAGAGCATTTTCGATTCTCACGGCTGCAGTAAATGCCACGGACAGAGCGGAGGCGGTGGCGTTGGGCCGGCGCTGACCCATATTTCCGGTCAATATCCGCCAGCTAAATTGACGGCACTTCTGAAAGCGCCCACTGCCAAGATGAAAGCTGGCGGCATGGTCCCCCTGACTCTGAATAGTGCTGAGATGAAAGCACTGGTTGCCTACCTGACCAGCCTCGGCGGATCAACGGTCGCCTCTGCCGCGGCGGCACCACCCGCTTCCGGGTCGTCCGCCCCTGCCCAGGCTAAAGCGCAACCAGGGGCAACAGCCAGACCGGCGAAGGCCGCCTCTGTAGCGGCACCACCTGCTTCCGGGTCGTCTGCACCTGCGCCGGCTAAAGCGCAAGCAGCTGCGACAGCCGGAGCGGTGAAAGCAGGAACTGGAAGTTCGGCAACGTCTGCATTAGCCGATAACAAGAGCCCCGACAAATCTGACAAGTCGGTCGATCTCCTCTCTTTTATTAAGTCTTTATTCGCCGATAACAAGACAACCGAGAAGGCAATACCCGGGGAAAAGATATATCAATCGCATGGCTGTGTGGCCTGCCACGGAGAGGGAGGCAAGGGAACGCAGCGGGCCTCTGCACTGATAGATGTTGGCAAGCAGCTCTCTCCGAGTCAAATTATGAGTCTGTTGAAGAATCCGACAGTCAAGATGAAAGCTGGCGGCATGCCGCCGGTTACAGGTAGCGATGAGGAATTGACGTCGCTTGTGACATATCTCGGAAGTTTGAAGTCATCTCCTGCTTCCCCGGAAGTTGAGTCGACTCACAAGCCGTGATTCGATCACCGCAGAATGGACGACCATGGCCGCTATCGAGCAAGGCGTGTCGGCGCCAATGATTAGCGCGGCGATCTTTGGTCGCTTCGCGTCCCGAGGAGATGCTGACGACGCCGCAAACACAGACTCCGGTCGAGCTCTGGTTCAATGACCGTGACAAGTCAGAAATAGTGAATCAGGCGGCGCGACAAATTTTCAGGCATGGGGGTGGCTCGTGACCAAAAAGGAAAAAATTCTTATAGCGCTGGATGACGATTTGACTTCAACGGCTGTCGTAAAATACGTCGGGAGAATCACTTCGGGGGAAAAAAACTTGGCGATTTGTCTCCTTCATATTATTCCGCCCTTGCCGCCGCAGCTGCGCGAATTTCGCGGTTCCGAGGATGCCAAAATGGAGCAGCAGCTCGACCGGGAGCTTGATGTCAAGTGCGCACGGTGGACCATAAACGCCGAGCGTGCGGCGCAAGCCTTGTTGCGCAAAGCGACGACGCTGCTGGCCAAGGCGGGAATGCCGTCAGAGGCGATTGAAACCTGCGTTCGGCAATCGGTCAATCACGAAGACCTGATCGATGATATCTTCGCAGCGGCTAAAGAAAAGAAATGCCAAACCATTGTCGTGAGCAGGTCGTCATTCTCATGGCTTAAAGAAATGTTCCATCGCCATGTCGCCGACGAGCTTGTAAGAAAAGCTAGTGGTGTCACGATTTGGGTGGTGGAAGAAAGTTTCCCTAGATCGTAAAAGCGCATGCTCCAGGGAGCCTACCTAAAATGAACAGTACTCAATCCGACGCGCTGGTGCTCTTCGGTGTGACCGGAGATCTCGCCCACAAGATGATCTTCCCGGCGCTCTACGCGATGGCGAAGCGAGGCGTCCTCAACGTTCCGGTGGTCGGCGTCGCCGCTCCGAAATGGAATCTCGCGCAACTGCGCAAACGCGTGCAGGACAGCATCGAGCGATCGGGCGGGATCGATAACCGGCGCGCCTTCGACCATCTTCTGTCGCTGCTCCGGTACGTGCATGGCGATTACAAAGCCCTGAGTACGTTCAAGGCGCTCAAGAAGGCGCTGAACGATGCGCGGCGACCGGCGCACTACCTCGCCATCCCACCCGCGCTTTTTGCAACCGTAATCAAAGGGCTCGGCAGCACGGGCTTGGCCGAACGTGCGCGCGTGATCGTCGAGAAGCCGTTCGGTCGCGACTTGGCCTCCGCGCGGGAACTCAATGGCATTGCAAAGTCGGTGTTCCCGGAAGATTCGATTTTCCGCATCGACCATTTCCTTGGCAAAGAAGCGATCATGAATATTCTCTATTTCCGCTTTGCCAATTCATTCCTCGAGCCGATTTGGAATCGCAACTACGTGGCGAGTGTGCAGATCACTTTGTCCGAGGATTTCGGTGTCGAGGGACGCGGCGCGTTTTACGAATCTGCCGGCTGTCTGCGCGACGTGATCCAGAACCACCTTTTCCAAATCGTCGCGCTGCTGGCCATGGAGCCGCCGGCCTACAGCGGCTTTGGCGCCGTGCACAGCGAGAAGGCCAATGTCTTTCTCGCCATGCGTCCTATGAAGCCCAACGACATGGTGCGCGGCCAGTATGCCGGCTACCGGAAGGAGTCGGACGTGGCGAAGAACAGTGACGTCGAGACTTTCTGCGCGCTGCGGCTTTTCATCGACTCGTGGCGTTGGGCGGGAGTGCCATGGTACCTGCGCTCGGGTAAATTTCTCGGCGCAACTGCTGCCGAAGTGCTGGTTCAGCTGAAGCCGCCGCCGCAGCGGCTCTTCGACGACTCAGCGCGGCACACCGGCCGGGACAACTACCTACGCTTCCGACTCTCACCCAGCTCCGCCGTCGCTCTCGCCGCTCGCGTCAAGAGCGCGGGAAAGGAGTTCGTCGGCGACCAGCGAGAGCTCTACCTGGTCGAAGAGGAACCGGGAGAAGAGACGCCGTATGAGCGACTCTTGGGCGATGCCATGGCTGGCGATGGCGCGCTCTTCACCCGTGAGGACGCGGTTGAGGCCGCTTGGGCGGTGGTCGACCCCGTCCTCAAGAACCACCGCCGGGTCCGCTCCTACAAGCGCGGCAGCTGGGGGCCGAAAGAGGCTGACGCGCTCATTGCACCAGACGGATGCTGGTACAACCCGAGGCTGAAAGATGCCACTGCCGATTGAAGATTATGCTCTGATCGGCGACTGCCATACCGCGGCATTGGTCGGCCGCGACGGCTCCATCGATTGGCTTTGCCTGCCCCGATTTGATTCCGGAGCGTGTTTCGCGGCGTTGCTGGGAGGACAAGGGCACGGGCGCTGGCTGATCGCGCCGGCCGCAGAGGTGCACAGCGTCCGGCGCAAATACCGCGACGGCACCTTGATTTTAGAAACAGAGTTCGAGACCAACGAGGGCCTGGTGCGAATCATCGACTGCATGCCACTCTCAAACGAGCGTTGGGATGTGCTGCGTATCGTCGAGGGCTTGAGCGGGCGAGTCGCCATGCGCATGGAACTCATCATCCGTTTCGACTACGGCTCCATCGTGCCCTGGGTGCAGCGATCGGGCGACACACTGCTGGCGACCGCCGGGCCGGACACGCTGGAACTGCACACCGAGGTCGCCGTCCATGGCGAAAACATGAAAACAGTAGCCGAATTTCACGTGAGCAAGGGAGAGCGCACCCACTTCGCGCTCAATTACCGTCCGTCGCACGAAGCTACCCAGCAAACCATCGATCCGGAGCAGACGCTGACGGCAACCGAAAACAACTGGCGCAAATGGTCCGAGCGCTGCACCTTCCAGGGACGCTGGCGCGATGCCGTGGTGCGCTCGCTGATCACGCTGAAGGCGCTTACCTATGCGCCTACCGGAGGGCTGGTCGCGGCGCCCACGACTTCGTTGCCGGAGCAACCGGGCGGCGTGCGCAACTGGGATTACCGTTACTGCTGGTTGCGCGATGCCACGTTCACGCTGAACGCGCTGCTGCTCGCCGGCTACAACGAAGAGGCGGTCGCCTGGCGCGAGTGGCTGCTGCGCGCCGCGGCGGGCCGCCCCGATGATCTGCAGATTCTCTACAGCGTCACGGGTGTGCGGCGTCTCGATGAAATCGAGATCGACTGGCTGCCAGGCTATGGCGGCGCGGTTCCGGTGCGCGTGGGCAACGCAGCGTCGAAACAGTTCCAGCTCGATGTCTACGGCGAAGTCATGGACACGCTGCATCTGGCCCGATGCGCGGGCCTGGAACCGGAACCCCATGCGTGGCAAATCCAGCTGGTTTTGCTGAAGTTCTTGGAGTCGCACTGGCGGCAGCCGGATGAAGGTATCTGGGAAATTCGCGGGCCGCGCCGTCATTTCACCCACTCCAAGGTGATGGCCTGGGTGGCATTCGATCGGGCGGTCAAGGATATGGAGGCCTTCGGACTTGAAGGCCCGGTCGATCGTTGGCGGCAGGAGCGCGCCGCGATTCACGCCGAGGTCTGCGCAGCGGGCTACGATGCGCGACGCAACACGTTCGTGCAGTCCTACGGCTCGTCGCATCTCGACGCAAGCCTGCTCTTGATTCCGCAGGTCGGCTTCCTGCCGCCCGACGATCCGCGCGTGCTCGGCACGGTAGCTGCAATCCAACGCAAACTCGTCGTCGATGGACTGGTGCTGCGCTATTCGACTGCAACCGATGCGGATGCACTGCCGCCGGGCGAAGGCGCGTTTCTGCCCTGTTCGTTCTGGCTTGCCGATTGCCTGGTGTTGAGCGGACGCCGCAAAGAAGGCGAAGCCCTGTTCGAGCGCCTGCTCGCGTTGAGCAACGACCTTGGCTTGCTGGCGGAGGAATATGATCCGCGCGAGCGGCACATGCTCGGAAACTTTCCGCAGGCACTGACGCACATGGCGCTGATCCACACCGCCCGTCTGCTGTCCATTCCCGCGCAGCAGATCAAACACGCCAGCGAGAGAGGCGAGCGGCCTGCTGCCGCGACGCAAACATCATGAAGCCGCAATGGAGAAGAACGTGAAGATACTCGTCGTCGACGTCGGTGGCTCTCACGTCAAGTGCGTCGCTACCGATCACAAAAGTCCCGTCAAATTCAAATCCGGAGCGAAGCTGACCCCGGACCGCATGGTACGGAAGATTCTGAAAATCACCGAGGGGTGGCGCTTCGAGGTGGTTTCGATCGGTTATCCCGGCGTGGTCCGCCGCGGCAGAATCGTGCGTGAACCGCACAACCTAGGTTCGGCCTGGGTCGGCTTCGATTTTCAGGCGGCGTTCGGGCGCCCGGTAAAGATTATCAACGATGCGGCAATGCAGGCGCTCGGCGGCTACGAAGGCGGAAAGATGCTCTTTCTGGGACTGGGGACGGGACTGGGGTCGGCGCTTATCGTCGACGGCGTCATAGCGGCGATGGAACTGGGACATCTGCACTACTCCCATGGGCACACCTACGAAGACTATCTTGGCAAACAGGGGCGCAAGCGACTGGGGAAAAAGAAATGGCGCGGCAAAGTAGCGAATGTCGTGGAGAGTTTCCGCAACGCGCTGTTGCCTGATTACATCATGCTGGGCGGAGGGAATGCTGCAGATCTGAAGCGGTTGCCGCCGCAGACCCGTCGTGGCGACAATGCCTATGCGTTTTTGGGCGGCTTTCGCTTGTGGGAACAGCAAAACCAGAGTGCCGCGAGGGCAATCAGAATCGGCTGGACCATTGCTGATGAGCGCAATTGGCACGACCCTGTCGCGGCTGAGGCCTCTGCATGAAAGCGCCCGATGACGTAGTGTTTTTGCTCGACTGCGACAACACGTTGCTCGACAACGACCATATTATTGATGACCTCAGGAACCATCTTGAATGCGAGTTCGGCCCTGAAAACCGGGATCGGTACTGGGCGATCTTCGAAGAGTTGCGTGCTGAACTTGGTTATGCCGATTATCTGGGCGCGTTGCAGCGCTACCGGCTCAAAGCCATCCACGACCCTAAACTGTTGATGATGTCTTCATTCCTGGTGGACTATCCATTTGCCAATCGGCTCTACCCGGGTTCCCTCGACGTCCTCGAGCATCTTCACCCATGGGGCCCAACGGTCATCCTGTCCGACGGCGACGTGGTTTTTCAACCGCGCAAAGTTCTGCGCTCGGGGCTCTGGGAAGCAGTCGAGGGCCGTGTGCTCATCTACATCCACAAGGAGCAGATGCTCGACGATGTCGAGCGGCGCTACCCCGCCCGACATTATGTAATGGTAGACGACAAGCTGCGCATTTTGGCGGCGATGAAAAAGATTCAAAGAAACCGGCTTACGACCGTCTTTCCGCGGCAGGGACATTACGCGCTTGACCCTGACAATATCGCGGCATATCCGCCGGCTGACACAACGGTCGAGCGAATCGGCGATCTGCTCAACTACGATTTATCCGCCTTGCTCGGCGCCGCCAAAGCCGGCCGTGCGGAATAGGAGGAACGATGAAGGCGACACAACAACTGCATGATCTCGGTCAGAGCCTTTGGCTCGACAACATCACGCGGGAGCTTCTAACGAGCGGCACACTGCGCCGCTACATTGCCGAGTTATCGGTGACGGGGTTGACCTCCAACCCCTCGATCTTCAATCACGCCATCAAGAACGCCGACTTCTACGACGATGCCATCCGCCAGAAAGCGCTCGCCGGCAAGTCGGGTGAGGAGTTGTTCTTCGAACTTGCGTTGGAAGATTTGACCCAGGCCGCCGACCTCTTCCGTCCGGTTCACGACGCCACCGGCGGGGTTGACGGCTGGGTATCGCTAGAGGTCTCGCCGTTGCTCGCTAATGATACCTCCGCCAGCATAAAGGCAGCCACGCAACTTCATGCGCGCGCGCAACGCCCTAACCTTTTCATCAAGATCCCGGGCACCCGCGAAGGTCTTCCCGCGATTGAGGAGACGATCTTCGCGGGCGTGCCGGTGAACGTCACGTTGCTGTTTTCGCGCGAGCAGTACATTGCCGCGGCCGAAGCGTATATGCGCGGCATCGAGCGGCGCATCGCCGCCGGCCTCGCTCCGAAGGTCGCTTCCGTGGCATCGATTTTTATCAGCCGCTGGGATGTCGCTGTCAAAGATACGGTTCCGGACAAGCTTCGTAACCGTCTCGGCATCGCCATCGCTAGGCGCACGTACAAGGCCTACTGCGAGCTGCTTGCCGCGCCACGCTGGAGGAAGCTTGCCGATTCCGGCGCGCGGCCGCAACGCTTGCTGTGGGCCAGCACCGGCACAAAAGACCCCGCAGCCTCGGACACCCTCTACATCGAAGCGCTGGCGGCTCCGGACACCATCAACACCATGCCCGAGAAGACGTTGCACGCCTTCGCCGAGCACGGTGAAGTGAAAGGCGCCTTGCCGACTGATGGCGGCGATGCCGAAGTAGTGATTGGCGCATTCGCACGAGCAGGGGTGGACGATGGGGCGCTCGCCGCGCAACTGCAGCGCGAAGGCACCCAGTCTTTCGATAAGTCTTGGAACGACCTGATGGACTGTATCGCGTCAAAGAGCAACGTGCTCAAAAAGGCCGCGCATGCAGGAGGGAAGTGACGTGATTACCGATTCGACAACGCAGACTCCATCGCTAAACCAGCGCCCGGCGTGGCAGGCGCTCGCGGAGCATTACCAATCGATACGCAGCCTGCATCTGAGACAGATCTTCGCTGACGATCCCGGGCGCGGTGAGCGCTTTGCGGTCGAAGCGGCGGGCATTTACCTCGATTATTCGAAGAACCGCATCACCGACGAGACCATCAGGCTGCTCGTGCAGCTTGCTGAGGAATGCGGCCTGCGCGAGCGCATAGCCGCAATGTTCTGCGGCGCGCAGATCAACGTCACGGAAAAGCGCGCTGTGCTTCACACTGCCCTGCGGGCGCCCGAGGGCGAGCGGGTTCTTGTCGATGGCGTAGACGTCGTGCCAGAAGTACACGCGGTGCTCGATCGGATGGCCGCGTTCTCAAACCAGGTCCGCAGTGGCGATTGGCGGGGCCACACTGGCAAGCGCATCCGCAACGTCATCAACATCGGCATTGGCGGCTCCGACTTGGGTCCGGTGATGGCTTATGAGGCGCTGCGTTATTATAGCCAGCGCGACATGACCTTCGGCTTCATCTCCAACGTGGACGGCACCGACTTCGCGGAAGCGACGCGCGACCTCGCCGCTGAAGAGACGCTTTTCATCATCTGTTCAAAGACGTTCACGACGCTCGAGACGCTGACCAACGCCCGTACCGCGCGCGCATGGAGCTTGCGTCAACTTGGGGACGAGCAAGCCGTGGCAAAACATTTCGTCGCGGTCTCGACCAACACTGAAGCGGTAGCGAAGTTTGGTATCGACACGGCGAACATGTTCGGGTTCTGGGACTGGGTCGGCGGGCGCTACTCGATGGATTCGGCGATTGGCCTATCGACGATGGTCGCCGTCGGAGCGGAAAACTTTCGCGCCATGCTCTCCGGATTTCGCGCGATGGACGAGCACTTCCGCACCGCTCCGCTCGAGCAGAACCTGCCGGTTCTTCTGGGCCTGCTCGCGGTCTGGTACAACAACTTTTTCGACACCCAGACGGTAGCGGTGTTACCCTACGATCAATACTTGAAGCGTTTTCCGGCGTATCTCCAGCAACTGACGATGGAGAGCAACGGCAAGCACGTCACGCTCGACGGCGCGTGCGTCGGCTATCAAACGGCGCCCATCTACTGGGGCGAGCCCGGCACCAATGGCCAGCACTCGTTCTACCAGCTCATTCACCAGGGGACCAAGCTGATTCCGTGCGACTTTATCGGCTTTTGCCAGACGTTGAATCCGCTTGGCAGACATCATGACCTGCTGATGGCGAACCTGTTTGCGCAAAGCGAGGCGCTGGCGTTTGGCAAGACCGAGGATGAAGTCAAAGCCGAGGGAACACCCAAGGGGCTGGCGCCGCATCGCGTCTTCGAGGGCAATCGCCCGACCAACACCATTCTTGCCGAACGCTTGACGCCGGAGACGCTCGGACTTCTCGTTGCACTTTATGAACACAGCGTCTTCACCCAAGGGACCATCTGGAATATCGATTCATTCGATCAATGGGGCGTCGAACTCGGCAAGGTGCTCGCCGAGCGGACGATCCCTGAACTTGAAAGCGCGGGCGAGCCGCAGCTCAAGCATGACAGCTCGACCAACGCGCTCATCCGGCGCTACCGCCGGGTCAAGAGGGAGCAATCATAAACGGGGACTTGGCGCTGCCGATGGGTAAACACTTTCGAGCGGGCGCGCCCCACTCACCGGTTGCGGCGTAATGCCGCCGCCGAGCACCCTTCTCTATGGAGGAAATCCATGATGGACCAAACCCAACTCGACCAGCTCTGCATCAATACCCTTCGCACGCTTTCCATCGACGCCGTCCAAAAGGCGCAATCCGGTCATCCCGGCACCCCGATGGATGCTGCCCCGACAGTCTACTGCCTATGGCAGCGCTTTCTGCGCTACGATCCCGAGGACCCCAACTGGCCGAATCGCGACCGCTTCGTCCTCTCGGTCGGCCACGCCTCCGCGCTGCTCTACAGTTTGCTTTATCTCTGCGGTGTCAAGGCGATGAATCCAACCTACGAGCAGGCCGGTCGGCTCGCTGTGACGCTCGATGACATCAAGAGCTTTCGCCAGGCCGGCAGCCGTTGTACGGGCCACCCGGAATACGGCTGGACCTCGGGCGTGGAGACGACCACGGGGCCGCTCGGGCAAGGGGTTGCGACGAGCGTCGGCATGGCTATCGCGGAGCGATGGCTAGCGGCCACTTACAATCGGCCCGGCTACGACCTGTTCAATCACAACATCTATGCCCTGTGTGGCGACGGCGACTTGATGGAAGGGATCAGCAGCGAGGCGGCGTCTCTCGCGGGTCACCTCGAACTCGCCAATCTCTGCTGGATCTACGACGATAACCACGTCACCATCGAAGGCTCAACCAGCATCACCTTTACGGAGGATGTGGCGGCACGATTTCTCGGTTACGGCTGGAATGTCAGCCGCGTTAGCGATGCCAACGACCTGGAGATGCTGAGCCGCGCCTACCAGACCTTTCTCAACACCCATGATCGTCCAACTCTGATTATCGTGCAGAGCCACATCGGCTACGGCGCTCCTCACAAACACGACACCCGACAGGCTCACGGCGAGCCGCTTGGTGCCGCAGAGGTGCGGCTAACCAAGGAGTTTTACGGCTCGGACCCTGACGCCCAGTTCTATGTGCCCGACGGTGTCGCAGCGCATTTCAAGAAGCAGCTCGGTAGCCGTGGTGCAACCGTTCGCGCAGCCTGGGAGGAACTATTTGCGGCCTATCGCAAGCAGTACCCAGACCTCGCCGATCAGATTGATCACATGCAGCGCCGTGACTTGCCCGAAGGCTGGGACAATGATCTACCGACCTACCCTGGAGACGCGAAGGGTATGGCTACGCGCGACTCATCGGGGAAGGTGCTGAACGCCATCGCCGAAAAGGTGCCGTGGCTGCTGGGTGGCGCGGCGGACCTGGCGCCGTCGACAAAAACTCACTTGAGCTTCGAGTTTGCCGGTGAGTTTCAGGCGCCGGGCCACGGCGGTGAGTACCGCGGACGCAACTTCCACTTCGGCATTCGCGAGCACGCGATGTGCGCCATCGCGAGCGGACTAAGCCTAGCGAAACTGCGTCCCTATGCTGCGAGTTTTTTCATTTTCACCGACTACTGCCGCGGCGCGCTCAGGCTCAGCGCGATGATGGAGCTGCCGGTTATCTACATCTGGACCCACGACTCGATCAGCATGGGTGAGGACGGGCCCACCCACCAGCCTATCGAACAACTCGCGTCTTTCCGGGCGATGCCCGGCATGATTGTGTTGCGCCCGGCGGACGCGAACGAGGTCGTCGAGGCCTGGCGGGTGATCATGCAAATCAAGGATCGTCCTGTCAGCCTGGTTTTGACGCGGCAGCCATTGGCGACCTTGGACCGCACGAAGTACGCGCCGGCGAGCGGCGTGTCGCGCGGCGCTTATGTGCTCGCCGACGCCCCGGACCACAGGCCCGCTGTGCTGCTACTGGCGACCGGCAGCGAAGTTTCGCTCTGCATTACGGCTCATGAACAACTGAAGTCGGAAGGGATCAAGGCGCGTGTGATCAGCATGCCGTCGTGGGAGCTGTTCGAGAGCCAGAGTCAAGAGTATCGCGACAGCGTCCTTCCGCCGGCGATAGCGGCGCGCGTCGCTGTCGAGGAGGCATCCACTTTCGGTTGGGAACGCTATACCGGCATCGATGGAACTATCATGGGCCTGCATACCTTCGGATTGTCTGCGCCCCTGAAGGTCGTCGCGCAACACTTCGGCTTCGAGCCGGCACATGTTGTCGCGGCAGCCAGGGAACAAATAGCGCGCCATGGCTCGACGAAATGAAATCCGCGTACCCACTTTGGAGGGTCGGGTCGAAAAAGGCGGCGGAGGTATTACCGAATCATCGGCACGATACTGATTCAGAGGTTCTCTAACCGAAGAACTTGCGTTTGGCCCGCGTCCCTATCAAAGAAGAACCCTCACTGACTATCTGGGTCCGATGGGCTAAACCGCCTGCACACCTCGGCGAACCGCGCGATAATTCTTTTCAAGATCGTCCACTATTAGACAGCAGTCCCACGTGAATTAAAGTAAGGTTAGTTAATAACAAAGAGGTAAAACATGGCTGAGAATAACGCGGTGGTGGGGATCTACAACGCCCACACCGAGGCAGAAGCGAGCCGGCACGGGATGATTCAACGGGCGGGCCTCTCTGTGAGGTGGAATAAATGTTGTCACTGATCGATATGCAATCAGGCACTCTAAAACAGTTCGTAAGAGGAGGAAGCTCAATGAAAAAGAAAGTTTTGGGGATGTTAACGGTATTGTTTTTTGTGATTCTAACAACTGCTGCGTTTGCTCAGTCTTCGGCGCCCAGCGATGAGGGAATTCGGGCAGGTCCGGGGATGATGTACAGTCAAAGCCAAGGTCAAGGTCGGGGCCAAGACGCCTACGGGCCCGGCATGATGGGCGGCCAAGGCCAAGGGCAAGGCACTTACGGGCCCGGCATGATGTACGGTTATGGCGCCGGCTGGATGGGTGGATACGGCGGGATATGGGTGGCGATCCTGCTTGTCATCCTGGTCGCCGGACTCGTGGCATGGTTCGTCAAGCAAAAGGGGAAAGTGAACGGATAGATGCTTCAGTCACGCGGCCTGAGTATTGGGGGTTCGGTTGTGCGGGTGTACCTCGGACCAACGCGATGACGCGGCGCTCAGCAAGAGCTACCGGAAGATGGCAGACCTGCGGCAGCAGATGTTTGACCTGTCGCTCAGCGCCCAGAAGCGGATCGATGCGGTGCTCACCAAGGAGCAGCGCGATAAATTGAAACGCGGTTGATATCGGATGTGGGTGTATTGACGAGTGCGGCTGGGCAAGCGCCGCGACGAAACTGTATCGCGTTTGTTCCGCTGGCAACTAAAATGAAATCATGGCGTCCAACCTGTAGTTCCGCCACTTATAAGGAGTCGATTCATGTACGGATTCAGTACTCAGCTAAAGATACCGTTCGATGCCGCCGTCGCGAAAGTCACCGAGGCCCTGAAAAAGGAAGGATTCGGCGTGCTCACCGATATCGATGTCAAGGCGACGCTGAAAGCCAAGCTTAATATCGAACGCCGGCCGTATCGCATACTCGGCGCATGCAACCCCCCGCTCGCACACCGCGCGATCGAGGCTGACCCGGACATCGGGTTGCTGCTGCCGTGCAACGTGGTCGTGCGCGAAGAAGCCGATGGAACCATAACGGTTGCGTTCATGGACTCCGAGGCCGTGTTGCAGTTGGTTGACAAACCGGAAGTGCACGCCCTTGGCAAGGAAGTACGGGCACTTCTGCAGCGGGTTTGCGCGAGCCTCACGGCGTGACGCCGGGACCAGACGCGGGCGCACGGCATTAAGGGACGTTAGACACCGTGACAAAAAGGAGAGACAGCGCATGAAGAACGACCAACCGCCTGCTTCAACCGCAGCGCCGACTGAGTTGCTCGTGCCGGGCGCAGCGCCGGCTGTGGAGGTGAACATCACCGCCGAGCTGGCGTCGGTGGACGTGATGCATCATGGCCGGAAGGTCACGATCATGCGCAATCAGAATCAGAGCAACGCTGTCAATCCGGATTTCGCCAAGACTTCGCGCAAATGCCCACCATTTTGCATTCAGCCTAGCGAGCTGGCGCCTGGCGTGGAAACCATAGCGGAACTTGAAGTGTTGCACATTCTCAAGAAAATAAGCGACGGCGATGCGTCCGTGATGGTGATCGACTCGCGTACACCCGCCTGGGTAGAAAAGGGCATCATCCCCGGGACGGTGAACATCCCGTGGAACACACTTAACATCGGCAAGTCGGAGCCGGCCGCCGTGCAAGAAATTCTGGAAAACCAACTGGGCGCCAAGCGGGGGGACGGCTTCTGGAACTTCGACAACGTCAAGACGCTGGTGCTGTTCTGCAATGGCCCTTGGTGCGGACAGTCATCGACCACGATCAAGGACCTGCTAAAAATCGGCTATCCGGCGCACAAAATCCTCTGGTATCGCGGCGGTATGCAGGATTGGGAAAGCCTCGGGCTGACCACCCTCAAGCCATTGGGCAAATAAACGTTTGCAGACGGCAGCCGCCAGCCTGGGTGTCCACCGTGGGTTCGCCGGCCGGCGGAATCTTTAGACCTCGGCACGGTGAAGTTCATATGGCAACTGTCGTATTAAAGTTCGGCACAAAAACGCCAAAGGACCAAGATGCTTGATGGCGTGATGCTTCTGTGGTTTCTCCTTACCGCACTATCGCTGTTGTTTGTGGTGGTTGACATACGTACCACGCCGGCATCCCCGGTCCTCAAGTGGGGGTTTATATTACTCACTGCGTACACGGGGCCACTGGGTGCATTCCTGTATGTATTAGGTTGTCGCGAACCACTACCTGGGCTGCACGAACGCTTCGTCGCGACACGGTGGAGACAGGTTCTGGGTTCGACCATGCATTGTGTAGCCGGCGATGGCGTGGGAATCTTGGCGGGCGCGGTCATCGCCAGCTTATTCCAATTACCCAGAGTTACAGACATTGCGCTGGAGTACGCTTTGGGCTTCGGCTTCGGATGGAGTGTCTTCCAAGCTCTCTTTATGCGCGACATGGCAGGGGGTTCATATCTGCGTGCGCTCTCCAGCGCTTTCTTTCCGGAGTTGCTGTCTATGAACAGCCTCATGGCCGGCATGGTGCCGGCGGTGACTTTGGCAATGGCAAGCACTCCGGCAAGCCGCGATCCATCGGTGCCGTCATTCTGGTTCATAATGTCCATGGCCCTTCTTGTTGGTTTCATCACCGCGTATCCCATGAATTGGTGGTTGGTATCCCGACATATGAAGCACGGCATGATAACGGTGCGACCACCGACGGAGTCTGCAGACCGTGGAGCACAAACAAGTATGCATGAGAATCACTCACCCAGTGAGCATTCTGGCGGCGTGCAACGAAAGAGCAAGCCCCCAATGGACGATGATGTGAAATCGGTATCAAACGGCGTCCTCGCTTGGATGACGATCCTCTCGTTTTTGGTATTTGGGCTGGGGGTTTCCATTTCTATTATTTGGGGCGGCCTATAGCGCGTTGACGCGTGACAACAAGAACCAAGACAGAAACATGACCATGAAAGAATCGAATCCCATGACCAAGGACCCCATCCCCGGCAGGACTGTGGACGAAGCGCCCCCGCTGCGTGCGTGCCGAGCGTGATGGACGCACGTTCTACTTTTGCAGCGAGCACTGCCAGAAACAGTTTCTGTCAACGCTCGTTCAAAGCATGGCAGAGCGCGGTCGCTCAGGTAAGGGGTTGTAACTTTATCGGTAGAAATGAATCATACTTACGGATGATGAAATATTAACCCGAGAGAAGATAAAGAGGAAATTATTATGATGGGATTCGGAGGTATTTTTGGAATCCTGCTGATCGGAGTGATTGTGTGGGCCGTCATTCAGTTTATGAATAAAAACAGTTCCAGCAAACCATTTACTTCCAATCGGCAGGAGCCGTCGGCTGATAAAGAAAATGCGCTGGACGTTCTGAAAAAACGCTATGCCCGCGGAGAGATCAACCAGGAAGAATATGAGCGGATGAAAGAACGTGTGAAATAATTGGGAAGTACCTTAAGACACCCAAGGAAGGCGCTCCGAGGTATTATTTGAAGAGCCATGGTGAAGCAGAACATATTTCAAAAGAATCTCATGTTCGTGGTCACCCTGCTCAGCCTGCTAGCGTTCCAAAGTTCTTCTCTGGCAGCCGGCGGCTTAATTGGCTCCGCGGCTCCCTATTTTAGAGTTCAATCGGGCGATGACAAGACACTGACCTTAGCTATGATCAAGGGCAAGGTCGCCGTCATATTCTACCAGAACAAAGACATTCTGGACGCCAACAAGAGACTAAAGGATGAATTAAATAAACTGTATTACGAGCAGACGGATGCCTTAAAAGACGTTCTAGTAAGACTCCCCATTATCGATTGTTCGCATGCATTCTGGCTCCTCCGGGGGATATGGAAAAGTAGACTCAGGGAATACTCTAAGAAAGAGGGCCTCACCATATACGGTGACTGGAATGGCAAGATGTCGTCCGACTATAAGATGAAAGCCGGCATGAGCAACGTCGTCATCATCGATAAAGGTGGAAGAATAAGGTTTTTTACCTCGGGGGAGGTCAAGCCTGAAGAGATCAATGCCGTGAAGGAACTATTGATAGCTTTAGCAAGAGAGTAAGGAATAGGAGAGCTATCGCCCCGGTCACAAAAATTAGAAAAGATGGGGCAATTTCCTCAAAAAAAGGATGTTTCGATGCAGCCATGCCTGATTGTGGCATTAGAGGTTAGCCATTTTAACTGTCATCTTTGCACTGCAAAATGCTATTCCCGGTCGTGTGACTTTTTGAGTTTGGAAATTTGAAGGCTCGTTGGCTTTGGCGCCGATGCTAACATTTGCCTTGGGAGTTTTAATGAGTTTGTTGGTATCGATTCCTGCTATACGAGTGTGGTGTCTCTTAAATCGGGAGATTTATTTGCGTCATTCCGGCCAAGCTGGCGTTAGCTAGCGCGAGCCGGAATCCAGAAAGGCCAAAAAAACCTGGATTCCCGCTTCCGCGGGAATGACGACTAAGGCCGTCTTGGATAAAGTACAAACAGCGTGAGACACACCACTGGAAAGAAGATCGGCAATTTCAAATCAGAAGAAGAAGATTGAGGAGCTGGAGAATAGATTACGGAAAAGCATTCCACCGTCGGGATGAAAACTACGCTACGGAGAACAATATCTTGATCTATTCACCTCTTTTGCCGATTGTATCTGTCGCGCCAGGGTCAAGAGGCGATGCAAACCGATGAGCCGGTCGAAGCTAACCGCGTTGATAACTTAGGGGAGCCGGTCCCGGGCGATCATGGCGCACACGCAGTTTCGCTGCGCGGTTGCGTCAATGGAGTTCTCCGTTCCAGACGACGAAGAATAGAAAATGGCTCGCATTGGCAGGGGTTGTCCTGACGGCCATAGTTTTCGATTGCTGGAGAAAATCCACAGGCAGAGAAGAGTTCCTAGCCTCTGAGGATGGCTTATAAACTATGAACTCAGCCATTTTGGGAGGGCTTACGCTCAAGGATCTCGCTTTAAAAACCTGGAGGGCAATTTATCAACACAACTGCCTTGGCAGGGCCGCAGAGCTTGCTTTTTACTTTCTGCTGGCTTTGTTCCCCTTGCTCATTTTTTTGCTAAACCTGATCAGTTTTATGCCTGGCGTTCAGGAAACTATTCTGTTTTGGCTATCGAGGCTGATGCCTCCGGATGCGACCCGTATAGTGGAAACCTGGGTCCAGAATGTTTTTGCCAATCGCAGCGGTGGTCTGATCTCTTTCGGCCTGATCTTTTCACTGTGGGCAGCATCGAGCGGTGTGGAAGCGTTGATTGCCGCGCTCAACAGCGCTTACGAGGTTGAGGAAGGACGGCCGTTCTGGAAGGCGCGGCTCGTGGCACTGGGATTGGTTATTGCGCTGTGCCTTCTCGTCATCGGAGGTGCGGTGCTTATAACGTTCGGCGACCCACTGGCTCGAGGCCTGGCCAATCTGGTCGGCTATCAAAAAACCATCGGCACGATATGGCTCATCATTCGCTACTTAATGGGTGTGGCCATGTTGATTATCGGGATGGCGGTCATCTATGTCTTCGCTCCGAACGTCAGGCAAAGATGGACCTGGATCGCTCCCGGCGCCCTGTTTGCCGTAGTGACCTTTGTAAGCGCTTCTTATCTGTTTTCCCTCTATATCCGGTATGCTGCGAGCTACAATGCCATCTATGGAAGTCTCGGGGCAGTCATCGTCCTGATGCTCTGGTTGTACCTTATGGGGCTCATCACGTACATTGGCGGCGAGATCAATTCCCAGATCGCAAGCGCTGCCGGAAAGCGTGTGGTGCGTAAGGTGTAGCGGGACTATTGCCCTGCTCTTTTTCGCCGAACTTAGAATGACCATCGGCGAAGCAGTGGTGCGGCGGGGGCGGTTTTGTATATGGTGAGCGACGAAGCCGCCTACGTGACCGGCACGCCGCGCTTCGAACTATTTTGACCTATGAATAAAAACTCCATCGCCTTTGGCGGGCCATGGTTTGAGCCGCGCCGGACACCGCAGCACGAGGCTTGCGTGGCCTGAAATATGTCTGCCGAAAAAGAACAAGACAGTTGGTTCAGTCTTGCTATGTTGCAGCCGCTCGATTGGTTGCTGCTGGCGGTGCCGGCGGCTTTCGCCATCCGTTATGTTCCGGCCTGGAAGAACGAAACGCTGCTTTTCATCATCACGGGCATCGCGATCATTCCGCTAGCCGGTTGGATGGGCCGAGCGACCGAGCATCTCGGCGCACGCGCCGGCCATGGCATCGGCGGGCTGCTCAACGCCACCTTCGGCAATGCGGCGGAGTTGATCATCGCGCTAATGGCACTGTCCAAGGGATTGATCGGCGTGGTCAAAGCCTCCGTTACCGGATCGATCATCGGCAACATTCTCCTGGTGCTTGGCGCCTCGATTCTGGCCGGTGGAATGCGCTTTTCCCGCCAGACCTTCAACCAGACGGCCGCGCGCATTTCCGCCACGTCACTCAGCCTAGCCGCCATCGGCCTTATCATTCCGACGATTTTCCACCTGGCAGCCGATCGGCAGCCAGGCGGCTGGTCGGCGCAAGCTGAGCAAAGTCTTTCCCTGGCCATCGCCGCCGTGCTCTTTATTACCTACATTCTCTCCCTGGTTTTTTCGTTGATCACGCACAAGGAACTCTTCGGCGGAGAAGGTGGCGGCAAAGGCGGGCGCGGCGAAGAAAAAGACACCGGCTGGTCCGTTTCGAAGGCGATGACGATTCTGGCCCTGGCGACGATGCTGGTCGCGTTCATGAGCGAGTTTCTGGTCGGCTCGGTGGAGGCGGCGCGCGAAAGCCTCGGGCTGACGGAAGTGTTCGTCGGCGTCATTATTGTGGCGATCATCGGCAATGCGGCCGAGCATTCCACGGCTGTGTCGGTCGCGCTCAAGAATAAGATGGACTTGAGCCTAGGCATTGCCATCGGTTCGAGTCTGCAAGTCGCGCTGTTCGTCACGCCGGTGCTCCTCTTCGCCTCCTACCTGTTTGGCCGGCCGATGAACCTGGAGTTTTCGCTCCCGGAAATCGCCGCCGTCGCGCTGGCCGTCTGGATCGTGGCCGGGATCAGCGGCGATGGCGAATGCAACTGGCTGGAAGGCGTGCAGCTTCTTTCCGTGTACCTCATCATCGCGATTCTCTTCTTCTTTCTGCCGGAGCCTGAACATGTGCAAACCGGAAAGTCCGACACGGCGAGCCGGAGCGCGATCAGCCAAATAAACCCAGGGCCAAATCTGTCCAGAGCCGCGCCATGAAAGTGCCGCATTCATCGACGACCAATGGAACGTTTGCCGCTTTCTCGGCTTTGACCGAAAAAAGAAATTTGAATATGCGCCGAAATCCAGCTCTCGGCTGGATCCATTTTCGGCGGGTGGTGTCCCCCCTATAATGTCTGGTGGGGTCAACACCCCATCGCGCTCTCAGCAGGCGAAGCAGGATCATGCTCGATTATTTGATCAATTTTGTCGGCGACCTCGGTCATTGGGGTTACCTCGTCATCTTTATTGTCGTGGCGCTGGAATGCCAGGCGCTGTTGGGCGTGGTCATGCCGGGCGAGAGCCTTGTGGTGGCGGGAGGATTCTTCGCGGAACAAGGGCTGCTCGATCCGGGTGTCCTGATCGTTGTGATCTCCATAGCTGCCATTCTCGGTGATAGCATTGGCTACGAATTCGGGCGGCATCTGGGACGAGGATGGCTGCTGAAACATGGGGCGCGATTTGGGCTGCGTCAGGAGCACCTGGATCACGTCGATAGTTTCTTCGTGCGCCATGGCGGCAAGGCCGTTTTCGGCAGTCACTTCCTGCATCTGTTGCGAGCGCTGATGCCCTTCGTCGCTGGTGCCCGCCGCATGCGCTATCCGAAGTTCCTCCTCTTCAATGCGGCGGGCTGCATCGTCTGGGCGACCGTGTACGTCTTGCTTGGCTATTTGGCAGGGAAGAGCTGGCATGTGGCCGCGAAATGGATCGGTCGCGCCAGCGAAATTGGCGGTGGCGCGCTGCTGCTCGCCATCGCGCTGGGCTGGCTTTGGCGCTGGCTGGGGCGGCACGAGGCCGATGTCAAGCAGCGCTGGCAGGAGGTGGCGGAACATCCGCGCGTGGTAGCCCTGCGCCGACGATTTACTCCCCAACTGGAATTTCTTCTCGATCGTCTCTCGCCGGGCGGCTATCTGGGACTTCATCTGACGATTGGGGTCCTGCTCCTCATCGGCGCGTCCTGGTTGTTCGGTGGCATCGCACAAGACGTGGTAGCCGGCGATCCGCTGACGGTTATCGACAAAATCATCGCGGAGTGGTTCCACGAGCGCCGGACTCCAGGACTGACGACAACGTTCCAGCTTGTGACCGGTCTCGCCTCGCCCACCTGGGTGACGGGCGTCACGCTGGTTAGCGCGCTTGTTTTGTGGTGGAAGCGGTGCTGGTATCGGTTGCTGGCCTTGGTGCTCGTCCTACCCGGTGGCATGGTCCTGGACTTTCTACTGAAAATTCTCTTCCAGCGTCACCGTCCCAGTTTCGCGGGTTCGTTCCTGATCTTCCACGGCTATAGTTTTCCGAGCGGTCACACGATGGCGGCCACGTTGCTGTATGGAGTGTTGGCCTCTTTTGCGGTCATCGCGCTCGAAGCCTGGCGCTGGCGAGTGGGGGCCGTCCTCGGCGCGTTCGTCATGGTTCTGCTGGTCGGTTTTAGCCGCGTGTACTTGGGTGCTCATTATCCAAGTGATGTGCTGGGAGGCGCGGCGGCCGGCTTCGCTTGGCTGGTGTTGTGTCTTACCGCTGTAGATACACTGCGCCGCAGCCGCACCCCCTATGCGGCGTCCCAGCTAGGAACACGAGGCACTCAGGGTCACGTCGGGACGAGAGGCGATACCCGCTGAACGTAAGCGCAGGCCATGATTAAGCTTCACAGGTCGAAAGGTTTTCTGGACCGAATGTGTCGCTGACAAAACGCTCGAAGGGACACTTCGAGCACTCCAAGGTCCCGTTAGCGTGTAAGTTGGGCTATAAGGATTGGGCCGAGAGCTGAGGCATTTCACCTCGGCGGCTCGCTATTATGCCACACCTCCACAGGCGCTAATTTCCGCCAGGACGCCCTGCGTCTCTGGAGCGCCTATGAAATCTCGCCTTACCGTGCGAACAACCGGCGAAGATTTATTGCTGTTGCGACTTTCCCTTCCGGCATTGTTCTTGCGCCATTTAGTTAGCAGTAAGACCGTGACTCGCTGTTTGAGGGATTCATGCATAAATAAATCTTTTCAAGTTGGTCCACTATTAGACAGCAATCTCTCGTGAAAAAAAATAGGTTCAGTAACATAACAAGGAGATAAATCATGGCTGAGAATAACGCAGTAGTGGGGGTCTACGACTCCCACACCGAGACAGAAGCGAGCCGGCACGGGATGAGTCAACGGGCGGGCGTTCCGGTGAGGTGGGATAAATGTTGATTCTCAAGGGAAGACAATGAGACTCACCCTCAAGCCTCTGAACGCAGTCGCTCTGATCGCAACCGCACTGCATTCTGGCGCTGCTTTCGCCCAAACCGCGGGCACCTCAGTCACGCCCAAGACGGGCCTAGCCCAGAGCCAGCAGGTGTCGACGGTGGCAGCCACCGGCAAAACAAATCCCCTGGCCGGCGGCGCCGAGATCTTCGAGAACCTTAGTGAGGCCTCGTCGGTAATCGATGCGGCCGCGCTCAAGAAATCGTTGTCCGAATTTGAGGTGCTCTACCCCGAGATTTCTCGGCGTCTGTCTGCCGACGGAAAAATGCGTTTGGACGCGCTGGTGACCGGCGTTCGCAACGCCTGGCAGAAGAGAGATCGCAGCGCGATGGCGATCCACTCCATTGAAGTCTACCGCTTGTTCCAGGAGTCGATCGATCATAGCGGTCAGCCAGTGCCCGTCGAAGTTCCCATGCTCGATTACGCAGGTTTTAAGCTTAATGGCCTGCTGCTTTCGACTCGACCGGATTGGAGGCAAGTCGCCAAGACAGTGCAAGAGGCGTCGAAATGGTGGACTGCCATCGGACCCCGGATCACGGACAAGACCCTCCAGGATGCCATGGATCACACCCTTGACGGCATCAAGGAGGCCGCCGCCCGGAAAGATCCCAAGCTTCTGCGCTTCGCAGCGAAAATGGACCTCATCCTGGTGGACGGTCTGGAAACTTTCTTCAGTTCCCACCCACCTCCCAGATGACGCCCCAATCGCAATCCGTGCAGATCAATGGCAACCCGGAGCGGATTTACCACCGAACCGAGCTTAATAGGAGTTTATAGCAGATGGATATGAATATGAAGGCCGAAGATCATGCTGTCGTGCAACGCATGCTTAACAAGGTTCCGGAAGTCACGCTCTACTTCTGGATCATCAAGATCATGGCAACCACGGTTGGCGAGACCGCGGCCGACCTCTTGTCAGTCAAGCTCAATCTCGGCCTCACCATCACCTCCTTTGTGATGGGCGCACTGTTGCTGTTGATGATGCTGGTCCAGCTACACTCCCGTGAGTACGTGCCGTCGATTTGAGGAAGGAGCTTGCCGGTGTCCCGCCGCCACGAGACGGCTTACCACGACTACTACGGTCGCCCCTATCATTGGAGTGGCCCATATTTCTGAGGAGCGATAGGCTTTAACATCACCACATAGGAGGCAAAATGATAAGCAATGACAAAATTGAAAGTGCATCTCCGCATGTCCTGCCGTCCCTGCCCTACGCGGAAAACGCGCTGGACCCGGTAATCTCCGCAAAAACGATGGGCTTCCACTACGGCAAGCATCACAGGGGATATGTCGATAACCTGAACAAGCTGGTAGCAGGAACGAAGTTTGCGGGCCTGCCGTTGGAGAAGATCATCACCGCGACAGCCGGCAAAGCTGACAAGACCGCGATCTTCAACAATGCAGCGCAAACATGGAACCACATATTTTACTGGCGCAGCATGAGGCCGAAGGGGGGCGGTGAACCAGCCGCAGTGTTGAAGCAAAAGATCGAGGCTTCCTTCGGCACCGCGGATGCGTGCAAGAAGGAGTTGGCGGCTGCAGCAATGAGTCAGTTCGGCAGCGGCTGGGCCTGGCTCGTGGCGGATGGCGCCAAGCTCAAGGTGGTCAAAACTGCCGATGCAGACGTGCCGATGACCACTGGCATGAAACCGTTATTGACCATCGATGTGTGGGAACACGCCTACTACTTGGATTACCAGAACCGACGCGCGGACTATGTCAACGCAGTGCTGGATAAACTGATTAATTGGAATTTCGCGGCAGAGAACCTTAGCTGATGGCAGCCTGAACGGTTGCATGCTTTGTCCTAAAACGAGACTAACGGGACGCTCGATCCGCCGCGCGCTGCACGACACGGATGAGATAGATTAAGAGGAGGGAAAGAGCATGCAAAAAAGTACAAGGGATCAGAAGGGTAATACGATCGTCGCAATCGATGGCGAGATTGGCAAGGTGGATGATTTCTATTTCGACGACAAATCCTGGACCATCCGATATCTGGTGGCCGACACCGGGAATTGGCTTTTGGGCCGTAAGGTACTGCTCTCGCCGATCGCAATAGGCAAGGCGGATTTTTCCAGCGGGCGGTTCAACGTGACGCTGACCAAGAAGCAAGTCGAGGAGAGCCCCAGCATTGACACCGACAAGCCGGTTTCACGCCAGCACGAGGCCTATTACCATGACTACTACGGTTACCCCTATTATTGGACGGGTCCTTATTTGTGGGGCCCCATGTACTTTCCTCAGCTCCCAGTCGCCACTCAAAAACGAGTTGAAGAACGGCGCTCGGAGCGAGAAGAAGCGGGGGATTTGCATCTGCGCAGCGCTGCTCACGTGACCGGCTATCACATCGAGGCCACGGATGGCGGCGTCGGTCATGTCGAAGACTTTATCATTGACGATGAAACCTGGGAGATTCGCTACATGGTGGTGGATACGCGGAATTGGTTGCCGGGCAAGAAGGTGCTGATCTCGCCGCGGTGGATCGATCGGGTGAGCTGGAACGATTCTAAAGTTTACGTGAGCTTGGCCCGAGAGGCGATCAAAAATGTTCCCGAGTATCATCCGGACACTCTCAACCGGGATTACGAGGTGAAGCTGCACGATCATTACGATCGGCCGAAGTATTGGGATTCAACGACGTTGTTTTGAGTTGCTGGCCGCAGAAATGCCAGAACAGAGTGAGACCGGGGAGCCGATTATGCCTGATCACGAAAAGATTTTTTTGTATTCCACTTCGAAGAATTTTTTCATTGCAGCGGGCGTTTTGATTGCCGTCTTCATGATCGGATATCTCGTAGGCTATTGGCCTTTACATGTCAGTGCCAGCAAGGTTAAGGAGCAAAATTCACAGCTCGAACAGAAACTCGGGTTGACTGAACACAGCCTTGGCTTTGCTAAGCTGCGCGGTCAAGTCGGCATGATGAGCTATGAGGCCAATCGGAACAACTATGCCGAAGCCGCAAATTTTTCAACGGCGTTTTTAACGGAATAAGGGAAACGATCCGCGACACTAAGGACGAAGCATTGAAAGAGCAGCTGACAACGATCAGTGTGCGCAGGGACGAGATTACGACCAATCTCGCGCAGGCTGATTCGTCCGTTAAGGAAAAGCTCGCGCAGATCTATGCTGATCTCTTCAAGGTGACGGCGGTGCTCTGAGGGAATTTAAGTCAGCTTGAGCGAGGATCGTTGAGAGGAAATTTGGTGGCAGCCGAATCGACGTCAGTCCTCTAGGCCGAGATCCTCGTTATTGTTGCGATGAAATTTACCGGCCCACTACTTTCACGGGTAGCTCCGCGATCATCCTGCAAGGCATTCACTCGCGCGTTGACATCGGCAACGAGCGGCTTGAACCTTTTGGGGTTGGCGCGGAGCGGCAAACTCGCCGAGAGCGCGCTTGAACTCTTGCGCTGCCATTTCCTTGATCGTCGAAAGAACCGCCGCCATCGCGTTATTCACCAGATATTGATTGGTCCAAGGTTTTCTTCCACCGCCCGGCCGCGGCCTCGACCTGATCCGGTTCCGCGACATCAGCGCACCATCATCGGTGCGAGCTCTATAAGCGCTGGCCGACCGACTGCGCACGGGGGTGGCTGACCTTTGCGAAGTCGGTTTCGTTGCGCCGGCTCGTACGACTCTTTCCAGCGTGGAACAGATGGCAACGGCAGGAGGCACATGATCTTCACATATTTGTTGCTACTGGTGCCATTCTCGCTGGGTCTGGCGTACTTCCATGCCGCGCCGCTCTGGGTCTTCGTCAGCGCAGCCGCCGCGATCGTTCCGCTAGCCGAATGGATCCGCCGCGCCACCGAACAGATGGCGGAACGGGCGGGACCAGCCATCGGTGGTCTTTTGAATGTGAGCTTCGGCAACGCCGCTGAGTTGGTCCTGGCGCTTTTTGTCCTCTACACCGGAAAGACAAGTGTCGTCAAAGCCACAATCACCGGTTCGATAATCGGCAACAGCTTGCTCGGCCTGGGCGTCGCCATCGTGGTCGGCAGCTGGGGGCGCGCAAAGCAAACCTTTCATCGTGAGCGAGCAGGGTTACTGGGAAGTCTTTTGATTCTATCGGTGATTGCGCTCTTACTCCCGGCGCTGTTCGATTATACCGAACGCGAACTGATTGCCACAGCAGGCGCGGAAACACTTGACGAAAGCCTCAGTTTGGGCGTCTCGGTAGTGCTAATCCTGGTCTATGCGGGAAATCTTGTTTACACCCTGTTCACACACCGCGACGTCTTCACTATCGAAGAAAAGCACGACCGCGCCACATGGTCGTTGCTCCTTTCACTCGTAGTTCTCTTTGGCGCGACTGCCTTGGTGGCCGGGGAAGCGTACCTGGTTTCCGGAACGCTCGAGGCCACAGCCGGCAGCCTGGGCCTATCGGAGTTTTTCTTGGGCATCATCGTATTGCCGCTGGTGGGAAATGCCGCGGAATTTTTCGCGGCATTCTCTTTCGCGCGGCAGGATCGGATGGGGTTGGTCATGAGTATCGCTGTGGGCTCAAGTATTCAGGTGGCATTGTTGATGGCCCCCCTGCTTGTGCTGATCTCGTACGGTTTACGCCGTCCGATGAACTTGGTGTTCAGTAACCCGCTAGAGTTGATTGCCATTGCCGCAACGGTGTTCGCGGTCAATTCGATCGCTCAGGACGGCGAAACAACGTGGTTCGAGGGCGTGTTGCTGATTGCCGTGTATGCACTCTTGGCCATGACCTTCTTTTTTGTGACCGCATGAGAAAAACCCAAACGTCAGAAGATCTCTCCATGGCCACCCGATAGACGGCGCAAGCGTCGGTGATAGTCAATCGGCTCGCTTCGATTGAAATGGTGAACCGCTCGAAGGGACATTTAGCACCCGCCGAGTTTTCGTTAGCTTGTAAGTAGGCAACTGAGGACAGGATGGGGAGCTGAGGCATTTTGCCTCGACGGCGCGCTAGTTTGTCACACCACCACAGGCTGCTAGTCGGCGGCAGGACGCGCGCATCTCGAATGCATTGACGAAATTCCTCCCTGCAGTACGAAAACCTTGTAGAGATGTATCGCTGTTGCGACTTTCCCTTCCGGCATTGTTCTTGCGCATTCAGTTAGCAGTAGGACTGTGACTCGCTGTTTGAGGGATTCATGCATAAATAAATCTTTTCAAGTCGGTCCACTATTAGACAGCGATCTCTCGTGAAAAAAAATAGGCTCAGTAACATAACAAGGAGGTAAACCATGGCTGAAAATAACGCAGTGGTGGGGGTCTATAACTCCCACACCGAGGCAGAAGCAAGCATCAAAGAGCTGCAGCGGTCAGGCTTCGACATGAAGAAGTTGTCGATCGTGGGCAAGGACTATCATACTGAAGAACACGTCGTCGGCTACTACAATACCGGCGACCGCATGAAGGTCTGGGGCAAGCTTGGGGCCTTTTGGGGCGGCTTTTGGGGACTTCTGTTTGGGTCGGCGATGTTTGTAATCCCAGGCATCGGTCCGCTCATCGTGTTCGGACCGCTGGTGGGGTGGATTGTCGGAGCACTGGAAAGCGCCGTCGTCGTCGGCGGGCTTGGTGCGTTGGGCGCCGGGCTGGCCAGCATAGGGATTCCCAAAGACAGCATCATGCAGTACGAGACTGCGCTCAAGTCTGACAAGTTCCTGGTCATCGCGCACGGCCCAGCCGGCGAGGTAGCCAAGGCCAAGAGCATTTTAGAGACGACCGGCGCAGCACAAATCGCCGCCCATCAAGGGGTATCGGCAGCTTAACTTGCTGTGACGACAACGGGCCCGGGTCTGGAGGGAGTGGCAGGGCCTGACTCGTGCGCTGGAAGCGCGACTTGTTACTCGCGCAATCCGCGTCGAGGGAGAAACAAAAGCACGGCGCGCCGAATAGGATTCGGAGACAAGGAAGAATCCCATGACGAAACAAATCGTGGTCCACGGTCAGCGGGTCAAGCTCTATAGTCCAGACGGAGGACACACTTGGTCGAGCAACCCGCAAGCGATCAGTGCTTACGGACGACGGAAGGAACTGTTGCGCTTGGAGTTAAAATACAGCTTTGCGCGGATCGACGAGATGGGGGACCTCGATACGGATGATTTTAGTGAATTAGACACTCCAAAAAGCCTGACCAAGGCAAAGGAGAAAATTCATGCGCCCACCAGCGTGAATAAAGCACAGCTTGCTCGACTTGATACTAGGCGCGGCGTTTCCGGCGGCTACGCGCAAGGGCTGGACGATTCTGCAAACCAAGTCGGACTTCTCGATCACGGAGGGTTTCATCGAAAGGTCCAACCATGTCGACAACGTCCGCGGCCGGATCATTTCTCACACGGTAAGGCGAGTTCCGTTCAGGCGAAAGCTAACGATAGGAACGAGATAAGATAAAAGGGGGGAAAGAGCATGCAAAAAAGCGTAAGTGATCTGAAGGGTAATAGCATCGTCGCAACGGACGGTGACATTGGCAAGGTGGCGGATTTCTATTTCGACGACAAATCCTGGACCATCCGCTATCTGGTGGCCGACACCGGCAATTGGCTTTTCGGCCGAAAGGTACTGATCTCGCCGATCGCAATCGACAAGACGAATTTTTCTAGCGGGCGGTTCAACGTGACGCTGACCAAGAAGCAAGTCGAGGAGAGCCCCAGCATTGACACCGACAAGCCGGTTTCACGCCAGCACGAGGCCTATTATCACGACTACTACGGTTACCCCTATTATTGGACTGGTCCTTATTTGTGGGGCCCCATGTACTTTCCTCAGCTCCCAGACGCCGATCAAAAAAGAATTGAAGAACGGCGCGCGGAGCGCGAAGAAGGCGGCGATCTTCATTTGCGCAGCGCTGCTAACGTGACCGGCTATCACATCGAGGCCACGGATGGCGGCGTCGGTCATGTCGAAGACTTTATCATTGACGATGAAACCTGGGAGATTCGCTACATGGTGGTGGATACGCGCAATTGGTTGCCGGGCAAGAAGGTGCTGATCGCGCCGCGGTGGATCGATCGGGTGAGCTGGAACGATTCCAAGGTATACGCAAGCTTATCCCGAGAGGCGATCAAGAACGCCCCCGAGTATCAACCCGACACTCTCAACCGGGAATACGAGGAGAAGCTGCACGATCATTACGATCGGCCGAAGTATTGGGATTCTCCTGTTGCCGCCCCGAAAAGCGCCTCGGATAAAACCCGGCTTCAAGGAGCTGATCGCAGCAAAGGATGAGATATCCTTGGGCGTAAGTTGTTGGAACCCGCTGTCGGCGAAGCTGTCAATCCCTTGGCAGCTGCCATCGACGGGATCATCGCCGGATTGCTGCGGCGTTTATTACGGGAAGGCCAACAACGTCGGCGGTTTCGCGCCCGGACCGGCGCTGATGCGCAAATACAGCTTGACCGCTGAGAACGCCTGCAAACGATCACTGGCGTTGCTGGAGAAAAACATTGGCTGATTCGCGGACAGTGCTGCCAAGGACGCCGAAACGCATCGGTGTCGCTGCCGATCATGGAGGATTTGAGTCGAAGGAATATCTGGTCGGGATGTTGCGTGAAGCTCGCTATGAAGTGATTGACTTTGGCGACGGGCAGCCAAACCCGGATAATGACTACCCGGATTTTGTTGTGCCCTTGGCGCGTGCAATTACCCGCGGCGAGGTGGATCGCGGCGTGGCCATCTGCGGTAGTGGCGTGGGTGCGTGCATTGCCGCCAACAAGGTGCCGGGCGTGCGGGCGTGCCTGATCCATGAGAGTTTTTCAGCGCACCAGGGGGTCGAGGACGACGACATGAATGTGATCTGCCTGGGCGGCCTTGTGGTCGCGAATACGCTCGCTTTGGAGTTGGTCCGAGTATTTCTCCAAGCACGATTCGGGGGCGCCGAGCGTCACCGGCGTCGTCTGGCTAAAGTCGCAGCGCTGGAAAGCAGGGAGGCAGAAGCATGAGCAGCAACCCTTTGAAATGGTTGGGACGACTGGGTTTTTGACGATAGGGTCATGAAAGTAAGCCCTCTTGCAGGCAAGCCAGCCACGCCCGCAATGCTGGTCGACGTACCCAGACTTGTCACGGTGTATTATGCCGAGACGCCTGACGCGTCAGTACCGGAACAACGGGTTGCCTTCGGCACCTCGGGCCACCGTGGTTCCGCATTCGAAAAGTCTTTCAATGAATGGCATATCCTCGCCATCAGTCAGGCCATTTGTCTGTACCGAAAGCGGCAGAAGATCGATGGCCCGTTATTTCTCGGCATGGACACGCACGCGCTGTCTGTGCCGGCCCTTGCCAGCGCGCTGGAGGTGCTGGCGGCCAACGGCGTGGATGTCATGATCGCTGAGGGAGACGAATATACCCCAACCCCCGCCGTTTCTCACGCGATTCTCACGTACAACCATGGGCGCAAGACCGGATTCGCCGACGGCATCGTCATCACGCCATCACACAATCCGCCACATGACGGCGGTTTCAAATACAATCCCCCAAACGGCGGGCCGGCGGAAGCCGCCGTCACCGGCTGGATCGAGGCGAAGGCAAACGAGTTTATCGAGAATGGCCTTCGAGGCTTGAAAAGGATTGCTTTCGAAAAAGCGCTGCACGCACCGACGACGCATCCACACGACTATCTTAACGCTTATGTGAGCGATCTCGCCAATGTGCTCGACATGGACGCGATTCGCGGAGCGAGGATCGGGATGGGAGTTGACCCACTCGGCGGCGCCGGGGTCCACTACTGGGGGCCGATTGCCGAGCGCTACGGGTTGAACCTCACCGTCGTCAATGAGGCCGTTGATCCGACTTTCCGTTTCATGACGGTGGATTGGGATGGCCAGATCCGCATGGATCCCTCCTCGCCCTACGCCATGCAGAGCTTGATCCGCCTCAAGGATCGCTTCGACATCGCTTTCGCCTGCGACACCGACCATGACCGGCACGGGATCGTCACCCGAAACGCGGGGTTGCTGCCGCCCAACCATTACCTTTCCGTCGCTATCTACTACCTCTTTCAACACCGGCCGAAGTGGCGCAAGGGAGCGGCGATCGGCAAAACGGTGGTGAGCAGCCGGATGATCGATCTCGTCACCGCCAAGCTTGGGCGGAAGCTCTACGAGGTGCCGGTCGGTTTCAAGTGGTTCGTCGACGGCTTGCTCGACGGCTCGCTTGGCTTCGCTGGCGAAGAGAGCGCAGGGGCCTCCTTCGCTCGTTTGGATGGCACCGTTTGGACGACCGACAAAGATGGAATTGTCCCGGCTTTGCTATCGGCGGAGATCACCGCGCGCATGGGCCGCGACCCCGGCGAAATCTACCGTGAGCTTGCGCGCGAGTTTGGCGAACCTGTTTACGACCGTGTCGAAGCGCCGGCTACTCCGGAGCAAAAACAAATGCTGGCGCAGCTCTCACCACGACAGATAACGTCTGCCGAGCTGGCCGGCGAAAACATTCAGAGCATCCTCACTCAGGCTCCTGGCAACGGCGCTCCCATCGGCGGAATGAAGGTGATTACCGAGAGCGGATGGTTCGCGGCGCGTCCGTCAGGGACCGAAGACATCTACAAGATCTATGCGGAGAGCTTCCGGGGAGCGGATCATCTGCGCCGCATCGTGGAGGAAGCACAGAACATCGTCGGCAAAGCTTTGGCCGTGTCCCCACAGCAGCCGGGGATATTCCAACGGAGGTAAATCATGAAAAAGGCAATTGTAGTTCTGGCGATCGTGTTCCTCTCAAGTATGGCGGCACAGGCACAGATGGGCGGTGGGATGGGTGGTGGAATGATGAATGAACATGAGGGCGGGGATCCGCGGGGATCTGTGACGGCAACTTCCGGAGCGGGAATTTTCAGTGCTAATTGCGCGAGCTGTCATCTCAACGGGGGAAATGTTGTGACACCAAATTTACCCGTGAATGGTTCCCGCACGTTGGCGGACTTTAAAACATTCCTTAATTTCATTCGCGATCCCAAAATGCCTGATGGGTCTAGAGGCGCAATGCCTGCTAGTACTCAATCTAAAATCTCTGACCGGCAGGCGGAGACACTTTATCAATTTATTACCGCTAAATATGGTTCTGATAAGTCGGGAAATTAGGGGCATCCACCGTAGATAAGGTGGTGCTCCAGAACACGAGTGCAAGCGGCGGAGCCGTGAAGGAGAAGCTATGAGCGAACAAACCCGTGCCAGCCACCCCCTCTACAATCTTCTCCCCACGGAAATCGAGGGATTCGATTCCCTGGCCGAGCTTGCCTTGGATATGCGGTCGTCGTGGAATCATGCCACCGACCAGGTGTGGCGGCAGTTGGATGCCGTGCTGTGGGAGCTCACGCATAACCCTTGGGTCGTTCTGCAGACGGTCTCGCGCGACCAGATCGAGCGCCTGTTGGCCGATCCCGCTTTCCGCAAAAACGTTGACGATCTAGTGCAAGCCAGACGCGATGCGGCGCAGGCGCCGGCGTGGTTTCAGCAGAATCATTCGCAAGGTCCCCTGACCTGCGCCGCTTATTTCAGCATGGAATTCATGTTGAGCGAAGCGCTGCCGATTTACTCGGGCGGGTTGGGCAACGTGGCCGGCGATCAGCTCAAAGCTGCCAGCGATCTTGGCGTGCCGGTGATCGGCGTGGGGCTGCTCTACCAGCAAGGCTATTTTCGCCAGATGATCGACAAGGAGGGCGCGCAACAGGCCCTCTTCCCATATAACGATCCCGGACAGTTGCCGATCACGCCGCTGCGCCAAGCGAACGGCGAGTGGCTGCGGTTGGAGATCGCCTTGCCGGGTTACTCGGTCTGGCTGCGCGCCTGGCAGGTCCAGGTTGGCAGAGTGAAGCTCTACCTGTTGGACAGCAATGATGCCGCGAATTACCCCGTGCATCGAGGCATTACCAGCGAGCTGTATGGCGGCGGGCCGGAGCTGCGCCTCAAGCAAGAACTGCTGCTCGGCATCGGCGGCTGGCGGTTGCTTGGGGCGCTCGGCATCGAGCCGGAGGTCTGTCATCTGAATGAAGGGCATGCGGCCTTCGCGGTGTTGGAGCGCGCCCGCAGTTTCATGCAAGAAACCGGGCAGCCCTTCGAAGTCGCCCTGGCCGTCACTCGAGCTGGGAACCTCTTCACCACCCATACGGCTGTAGCCGCCGGTTTTGATCGTTTCGCTCCGGCTCTCATCGAACAATACCTCGGAGGTTATGCCGAGCAGAAGCTCGGCATAACCCTCCACGATTTGCTGGCCTTGGGCCGCCAGAATCCAAACGACTCGTCGGAGAATTTCAACATGGCCTATCTGGCGATTCGCGGCAGCGGGGCGGTCAATGGCGTGAGCCGCCTGCACGGGAAAGTCAGCCGGCACCTCTTCGAGCCTCTCTTTCCGCACTGGCCAGAAGATGAAGTGCCCGTCGGCCACGTGACCAACGGAGTCCACATGCCGACCTGGGACTCGGCCCCGGCCGATGATTTGTGGACGGAAGCCTGTGGAAAAGACCGCTGGCTGGGGACGACGGAAACTCTTGAGCGGGATATTCGCCGCGTCTCCGACGCCAGCCTTTGGCAATTTCGAATCGCCGCCAGCAAGTCTCTTGTTGAATATGCGCGCCAACGATTGTCCCGGCAACTGGCCTCTTCAGGCGCGTCACTGGAGGCGGCTGAAGTGGCGAAACATCTTTTTGATCCCAACGCGTTGACCCTGGGATTTGCCCGGCGCTTCGCGACCTACAAGAGACCGAACCTGCTGCTACACGACCGGGAGCGACTGCTTCGCCTGTTAACCAATCCGCAGCGACCGGTGCAACTCATCATCGCGGGCAAGGCCCATCCGGCAGATCTGGCGGGGCAGGCTCTGATTCAAGAATGGATTCGTTTCATCCGGCGGCCCGAGGTCCGCCGGCATGTGATCTTCCTCGGCGACTACGACATGCTGTTGTCCGAGCACCTGGTGCAAGGGGTGGATGTCTGGATCAATACGCCACGGCGGCCCTGGGAAGCGAGCGGAACGAGCGGCATGAAAGTACTCGTCAATGGCGGCATCAATCTTTCGGAATTGGACGGTTGGTGGGCCGAAGCCTACACGCCGGAGATGGGATGGGCGTTAGGCGACGGCCAGGAGCATGGCGATGATCCATCCTGGGATGCTGTTGAAGCACAGGCGCTTTACGACCTGCTCGAACGGGAAGTGATCCCCGAGTTTTATGCGCGCAACGAGAACGGTATTCCTACCGCCTGGGTAGCGCGTATGCGTGAAAGCATGGCGCGGCTGACACCGCGTTTTTCCGCCAACCGTACGGTCCGGGAGTACACCGAGCAACACTACCTTCCAGCTGCCGCCGCCTATCGAGCGCGCGCAGCTGACAAAGGCGCGCTGGGCAGGCAGGTGGTCGGTTGGCAGGACGCCCTGGAACAGAACTGGGCAATGCTGCACTTTGGCGACGTGAAGGTTGAGACTGTCGAACAGCAGCACGTGTTTGAAGTTCAGGCCTATCTTGGGGACGTCGATCCGGAGTCGGTGCGCGTCGAGCTCTATGCCGACGGAGTCAACGGCGAGGGCCCGGTTCGCCAGGAAATGAAGCATGTTCGCCAACTGGTGGGCTCGGCCGGCGGCTACCTTTACAGCGCGGCCGTGCCTGTTGACCGTCCAGCCGCGGACTATACGGCGCGAGTCCTGCCGCACTGCTCGGGCGTCGCGGTTCCTCTGGAAGCCGCTCACATCCTATGGCAGCGATGATCCGATCGACCGAAGAAAAGACGATGAAGAAAGCGACGGTAATGGTTCGGTTTCCAGGCCTCATCGCGCACGGCTTTCTGGGCTGCAGGTGTGACACCGCTGAACCAGTCAAATGAAACTGAAGTGATATGGCCATCGAGCCCGTCTGCGGCATTGGCATGGACAAAGAACTCAGGACTGCGCGCTCGGTGTGCCGCGTTTTGGGTCTTACCCTTGCCAAGGAACATGATCATGAAAACGGCGTCTGAAAGGACATTGTTATAAAAGTGAAAAATGTCGGTAAGCAGAACATCCCCGCGGTCGCAACTCTGAGCTGCCCCGGGTTTCACGGACAGTTAATTAAGCACCCACGCTGGTCAATTCGTACTGCATGGGTGTTTGGTAAGCCAGCGATTGATGTGTGTGATTCATAGACATCCTTTCATTATACAGGACGACATAAGTAATTGTGCATATGATAGAAAGGTGAGATTGAGGTTTCATGAAACCACTCACCATCAATGACCCCGACATCATCCTGGGGCTACAGGATGAGATTCGACGTTCGGAGGAGTCACGGTACGAGCATCGATTGCATGGATTGCTTCTTGTGGCCCATGGGTTGAGCTGTTGAGAGGTAGCGCAACTCCTGGGCGACTCCCCGCGAACGGTCCAGTATTGGGTGACTCGTTTTGAAAAGGATGGCTTGGCTGCAATGGTTGAAGGTGAACGGCCCGGCCGTCCCCGTGCTTTGGGAGAGAAGGAACTGGCCGAGATTAATCGAGTTTTGCGCCAGACTCCGAAAGCGGCCGGCATGGGTGAAAATCTCTGGGATGGCAAGAGCCTATCGACATTCATCAAGAAGCAATTCCGCGTGGAGCTAGGGGTGCGCCAATGCCAACGGTTGTTTCGACAGTTGGACTTTCGATCGCGCAAGTCGCGTCCCCTGATCGCCCATGCAGATTCCGAATTACAGAGACGGTACAAAAAAAACTGAAAAGAACGTTTGGTAAAAGATCCGAACATTGATCTCTGGGCAGAAGATGAAGTTCATTTTCAGCAACATGGTTCGCGGTGTCGCATGTGGATTGCACCGGAAACAACCGATCCTGTAGTGTTGCACCAACCCACTCGCAAGAGCGTTGGCTATTTTGGAGCCGTCCGTTTGCGTGACGGCAAGCTTGCTTACCGCCGAGAAGATCGCCGGTTCAATGCCGAAACCTTTCTCGTTTTTCTCAAGCAACTCAAGCAAAGCGCTTGTCGTTCAGGACGACGGGTCGTGGTCCTACTCGATAACGCTCGCTACCATCATGGAAAACTTCACAAGGATTGGCGGGCACTGCATTGCAAACAATTCCAACTCGACTACTTGCCCCCTTACAGTCCTGAACTCAACCCCATTGAACGCGTCTGGAAACTTACCCGTCGCAAGTGCTTGCATAACGTTCACTTCGAGCAACTCTCAGAACTGACCAATGCTGTCGAGAGCCAATTCACCATCTGGACCAACCCCAACCAACCATTGCGCCAATTATGCGCAATTATTTAAGACGCTGTGTATAGAATCGGGCACTGCCACGGTCCGACTCGAACTGCCATCGGGGCAATAAGAATCGCCACGTGCAGTCGCCGCGTTCCGAGAAGATCCGTTGAGCCCTGCCGATGAGATGTCGATCGTGGGGGAGTCATATCAGAAGGCCCGCGTAAATGGTGTGATATCGAGAGCCGTAGTGAAATTTACTTTTGACAAAACCGGCGCAGTTTTAAGCGCAAGGATTGAGTTGCTTTCTCAGTGCCACCGAGATTGCACGGCCGCGTCGATGTCGGCGTTTGCCGGGGATCGCTGGTCGCTGGATTCGATCTTGACGGCCGTCCGAAGGTATTATTGTCGTACCTGTACTTCCCCGATGGGCAGCATCCCAGAGCCACAGACGTAAGTCCGTGGCACGGGGCTTAGGGGAGGCTTACCCACCCTTTGTTTTCTCCTGAACATAGGTAATGACATCTTGAACCGTAACAAAGTGCACTTCACCTTCGGGCATTTCAATATTGAATTCTTCTTCGATCCTGAAAATGAGATCCAAGGTATCCAGCGAGTCCAACATCAGATCTTCGATGAGTCTGGATTCCTTTTGAATCTCACTGGGTTGTTTTTTTAAGGTCTTTGCCAGACCCGTGATAATCCGTTCTTCAACCGAAACACCCGATGCCATTTTTCCCTCGCCCTAAGAAAACGCCTTCATAACCAAACAAGAGTTATTGCCGCCAAACCCGAAGGAATTGGACAGGGCGACCTTCACATCTCTCTGACGCGCTTGATTCGGAGTGTAGTCCAAATCACATTCCGGATCGGGTTCTTCATAATTGATGGTCGGATGAATGACATTGCGTCGAAGAGTCAGTGCGCAAACAATCCCCTCGATTGCCCCGGCGGCGCCGATGGTATGTCCTATCATCGATTTGGTCGAGTCCAACGAAATCCGGTAGGCATGTTCACCAAATATCTTCTTTATCGCCCTGGTTTCAACCAGATCGTTCAGGATAGTAGAGGTCCCGTGGGTGTTGATATAATCAACCTGGTCGGGGGATATCCCGGCATCCTGGAGAGCCAGCTCGATCACGCGAGCCGCCTCACTCCCCGTACCCTCAGGGTGGACAATATGAGTTGCTTCAGAGGTTGCCCCGTAACCTACGACTTCGGCATAGGGGGTGACCCCCCTCTCCTTCGCGCGTTCTAATGTTTCCAAGACGATGATCCCGGCTCCCTCTCCCATAGCGAAGCCGTCCCGTTTTTTATCGAAAGGCCGACTCGCTCGATGCGGAGCTTCGTTCCGAATGGAAAGCGCCCGAAGGGAACAAAAAGCGGCAAGCACCCCGGGTAAGATACACGCCTCCGTTCCTCCTGCGATGAAAAAGTCGGCCCTCCCCATCCGAATAAGATCGAATCCATAGCCGATGGTATGGGACCCGGACGAACACGCGGTTGAAACAGTCATATTAGGACCTTTCAACCCAAATGCAATCGCAACCCCTGCTGCAGCGGCATTTGACATGATTAAGGGAACCGACCAAGGATGAACTCGACGCGGGTTATTGGTTTCGAACAAAGTTCGTAACTGCGCTTCATAAATGTCCATCCCACCTAACCCGGTCCCTATAGCAACTCCGACTCGGCAGGTATTTTCCTTAGAGAAATCGAGGTGAGCATCGTCAATCGCCATTTTTGCCGCGGCTCTTGCGAACTGGGTGTTTCTTGACAGTTTAGGGACCTCCGAAGACGGGATGTAATCTTCCGGCCTAAAATCTGAGATCTCCCCAGCGAATTGACACGAATAAGAAGTAGCGTCAAAACTCTGGATACGCCGGATACCCGATTTCCCCTCAAGCAGAGCCGACCAAAAGGTTTCTTTCCCTAACCCGATGGAAGAAACAACTCCTAGGCCGGTGATCACAACCCTACGACTTGTCATCAAAGACCTTCCTCGGATCTCGATGCTGGCAATTTAAATTTTTCCCTTGGACTGAAATGGAATTGGACCAATTTGATTACTTCTCGCGCGGCCGCGTCCCTTTGTCGATGCACACGAATGACACGGTAGCAGTCCGCTGGCAGAATCGATTTCTTATCAGAAAACGTAATCCGAAACAAATGGCTGTTACCCTTTCGCTTCGCTTGTTTTTCTCATCCCCGCACAATAGCATCAACAATTATGCGGTGGCAAAAAAGAGGTGTGGCACTATGCGTCGGGCTGGCACTGCTGAGCTTGGGTCAAATGGCCCATGCGGCAGACGATCAACGAGCGCGAGAGATCGTGGACCGGGTCGCTGGGCTTTCCACCAGCAAATCCAGCATCGCTACGGTGGAAATGCAGGTCACCAACGAAAACTGGCAACGTGATATCACGGTTCAGATCTGGTCGCTCGGAGAGGATAAGATCCGCGTCCGCATTAGCAGCCCTCGGGAAGATGCGGGCACGGGCGTCCTGAAAGTTGGCAGCGACATCTGGTACTATCTGCCGAAGGCGGATCGCACGGTTAAGATGCCGCCTGCGATGACGATGACCTCGTGGATGGGAAGTCACTTCACGCTCGACGATCTGGTGAAAGCGAGTCACCTCACTCGCGATTATTTTGCCGCCCTCTCTTTTGAGGGCGAGAGAAACGGAGTCGGGGTCTATGAAATCACCCTCACGCCCAAGCCGGACGCGGTGGTCGTGTGGGGGAAGATCTTGCTGGAGGTCCGACGGGCTGACTACATGCCTATCTGGCAGCGTTACTACGACGAGGACGGGAAGCTGGTCCGGGAGCTGACCTTTTCCGACTACAAAACTATGAACGGGAGGCTCATCCCTACGCGCCTGGTCATGCGACCCCTGGACAGGCCTGGTGAGCAGACCACGATCGTCTACAAAAATATCCTCTTCGACGTGCCGATCAGCGAGGAGATGTTTTCCCTGAAAAATCTGAAGCGATGATTGGACGGATTCTCGGGCTCGCCTGGCGCAATCTGTGGCGCAATCCCCGGCGCACGTTAATCGCCATGGCTGCCATCGGCTTCGGCTATGCCATGCTGCTGTTCGTCGCGTGCCTCATGGCGGGATTGCGCCAGCAGATGATCGAGACCGGCACGTCCCTTGTTCTTTCTGATATCGAGGTGCACGCTCCGGGTTACTACCCCAACCGTTCCATTTATCAGACCCTGGGAGGCCGACAAGGGACCGATGTCGGCGCGTTGCTTGCCGCCATCGCTGCCGACCCCCGGGTTGATGCTGCTTCTCCCCGGGTGTACGGCTACGGCTTGGTAAGCGCTACCCATCAATCTGCCGGGGCGGAGATTCTCGGTGTCGTTCCCGATCAGGAACAAAAGGTTACTGTACTGCAAACTCGAATAGTAAAAGGCACCTATCTCACCGAACGGATGCCAAAGGGTATCGTGATGGGAGATAAATTCGCCACCACGATCGGCGTCGGGGTAGGCTCGGAAATCATCCTGTTAACGCAGGCCGCCGATGGTTCGATGGGAAATGATCTGTACACGATTGTGGGGACCTTTCACACGGGTCTTGATGCCATAGACCGGGGTCTGGTGCTCATGTCGCTCTCTTCCCTACAGGAGCTTTTGCGATTGCCGCCTGCAAGGATCCATGAAGTTGGTATCAAGCTCCATGCCATAACCGAGGCGACAACGGTGGCGGCGGCACTTGGCGCCCAACTGGGTAAAACCCTACCGGTTAGGGTGCGGGCCTGGCCTGAGCTGGTGCCGGAGCTAGCCGATTACGTGCAGTTTAATCGCGGTGTCACTTTTATTCTGTTTTTCATTTTTTTCCTGCTAGCGGTCATTGGCATCGTGAACACGATGCTCATGGCAGTCATCGAGCGCACGCGCGAGCTGGGCATGTTGATGGCCGTGGGAATGCGCCCGGTTCAGGTGGTTGGTCTGATCGTGGCAGAGGCGGCGGGTCTGGCAGCGGCCAGTCTGGTTTTGGGGGGAGCGATCGGGGCTCCGCTCCTCTGGTATTTGCAGGTTTATGGTCTCGACTTAGGCGGCGCCGCAGGCGATGTCTCGGTGGCCGGAGTCGTGGTGGGCCACCACTGGTTCGGTCAGCAAGATTTTCCGGCATACAGTCAGGCCGCTCTCGGCCTGGCCGTCACCGCACTTTTGTCCGCCCTCTACCCCGCGTTGCGGGCGGCTCGCTTTCGGCCGACGGAAGCGCTCCGAAAGGTCTAGCGATGACGGCTGTTCTCGTTCTGGTGAAAATCGGCTGGCGCAATCTCTGGCGCAATCCCCGAGGTACATTGCTGACCGCGCTGGCTTTGGGCTTGGGTCTTACCTTGCTGCTGATCTCCTTGGGCTTGCTCGACGGCAGCCATGAGCAAATGATTCGTGAGGGGGTGCGACTCGGCACCGGGCATGTCGTCATCCAGGCGCAGGGGTATCAAGACACCGGCTCCCAGGAGCTGTTGCTACCGGCCCCGGTTGTATCCATGACTGAGGAGTTTTTGCATACCGAGGCCATGAAGCCTGTTCTGCGCGGCGTGAGTCCCCGGCTTCTGGCCTCCGGCTTGCTCAGTTCCGCAGCCAACGCTGATGGCGTGAGCATGATGGGAGTCATCCCCAAAGAGGAGCGGGCCGTATCTCTGATTCCCGAGCGCATGGTCGAGGGGACCTATCTCAACGACGACAAACATTCTGACGTTGTCATTGGCACCGAGTTGGCCCGCAAGCTCGAGGTAAAGATCGGCGCCAAACTAGTGCTCATGACTCAGGCTGTGCAACAGCCCGGCGTCGACGCTGCGGACGCGGTTGGAGAAGGAATGCAGAGCACTCTTCTGCGGGTGAGCGGGATCTTTCGTACCGGAATACAGGCGGTCGATAGCCACGTCATCCAGTTGCCGTTGCCTGTGGCGCAAACACTGCTCGGGGTGCCAGGCCGGGTGACTCAGGTAGCTGTGCTTCTCGAACGGGAGGGTGACTCGCCGATGGTGGCAACAGGTTTGCGAAAGCAGTTGGCGGGAGTTCCGGTTGAAGTCCTTCCCTGGCGGGAAGCCATGCCGACACTGGTTCAGATCTTTCGGCTGAATTCGGTGTTTAATTATGTCATGAACGGTGTGGTGCTCGCGATGGTGGGGTTGGGGATACTCAATACGATTCTCATGCGAGTACTCGAGCGCCGCTACGAATTTGGTCTTTGTACGGCTCTTGGCCTTCGTCCTCTGCAGCTTGGAGTAATGATCATTGGCGAATCTCTGGCTCTCACGGCGATCAGCCTCGCCCTGGGTTTGGTGCTGGGTTTGAGTGTCCATTATTTTTTTGCGACCCATGGGTTGGATATGCGCTGGGTCTTTAAAAGCGACCTTCCCGCGGCTCTCGTTTTTGACCCTATCATCTACTCGCGCTTGAGCCCGTGGCGAATCACTTCATCCGTCGGCATCGTATTTCTGACCGCGACAGTCATATCGTTTTATCCGGCGCTCAAGGCAGCGCGAACCGAGCTGCCCGGTGCATTGAAAGTGTTTTAGAAAAGCTAGCTATTAGCTTTGGGCTTGGAGAAAATCAAAAAACTTCTTGAGGCTTAGTGCGACAGAGCAGATTTAACCAGGGTGCAGAGCATGGAAGAAAAAGCTGCGGTTGAAAGTCATGCGGCCGAGCATGGAGCGGCGAGCGCTGTGGGTAAGTGTGCGGTGGAACTGAAGAACGTGAAAAAGACCTACCGCACGGGGCCCATCGAGGTCCCGGCGCTGCGCGGGGTAAGTCTACAGATTGCTCCCGGGGAATTTCTCGCGATTGCGGGTCCTTCCGGTTCAGGGAAAACCACGTTGCTCAATATCATTGGCGGACTCGACCGAGCGGACAGTGGAGAAGTGTGGGTGGAAGGAAACAACCTGCAGCTCTTATCTTCAGGGGAGCTCGCTCGTATGCGGCTCGAGCGCCTGGGTTTCGTTTTCCAAGCTTACAACCTGCTGCCGGTGCTGACGGCCATCGAGAACGCCGAGTTCACCCTGCTCCTGCAAGGGATCCCGGTGGAGAAGCGTCGAGAAACGGTGCAAAAACTATTTTTGGAAATCGGTCTCGCCGGTCTTGAAAATCGTCGTCCCGCGGAGTTATCCGGCGGGCAACAGCAGCGGGTTGCCGTGGCTCGGGCTATGGTCACCGAACCTGTGCTGATCCTGGCCGACGAGCCGACGGCGAATCTTGACTCTGCCACCGCTTTGTCTCTCCTCGATGTGATGGAAAAGCTCAATCGTGATCACGGTACGACATTCGTCTTTTCCACCCATGATCCTCAAGTCATGGAGCGGTCTCGCCGGTGGATTCGCTTGCACGACGGTCAGATCGCCAGTGATGCGGCGCATGCAAGCAACATTCTACTACCGCCCTAAAGGGGAATTCACTGATGATGCGACTTGATGCAGGCAATGGCGATAAGGAGCGGTTTGTCGAATGCCGATCCTGAGCTATGGCAAGACTCGCCCTGAAACAACGAGCCCGACAGATTTGGCAAAAGCTGTCGCACCTCGATGCCACACCGGACCAAATCGCTGCGGGCTTCTCGATCGGCATCTTCGCCAGTTTCCTGCCGCTTAATCCATCGCCAACAATCACGGCGATCGTTGCGGCGTGGCTGCTGAAGCGGAACGTGATCGCCGCTGTCGCCGGGGCGGCGGCTTCGATTCTCTATCTGCCGCTTTTGCCGTTGATATGGCTGGCTGAATATCGATTGGGGGAGTGGATTCTCCCGCTGCAGCATCCACCAGTGACGTTTGATCAGCCGCGACTGTGGGAGGTTTTGCAAAAGGGGTGGGATGTCTATGCAGCAATGCTTGTTGGATCGCTCATCATCGCGACCCCTATCACATTACTAACCTATTTCATCATCAAGCGGCTTGCCACGAAATGGGCGCGGCAACGGTGAGGCGTCAAACGGGCGAAAAACAGAGGATTCGGTCAACGAGACCTTAGGTACTAAACGCTCGTTCAATTACTGTGGCGAGGCGCGTTGGCTTTGATCCACTCGGCGATTTCGCCAATCAGCCGATTGACCGCATGATTGCTGGCGATGACGGCGCCGTAGGCGTCGCCGCTGGGTGCTTCTTCGATTATCTCGAATCGACGAGCGGCGATCACTTCCCGTTTCTGGCTCTCAACCAGCTGCGCGCGAAAGGACAGTCGCACCCGGCTGGGATTGGAAAAAAACTCCTGTTGCCACTGTAGAATTTCACTGTCCAAGCGAAAATCATCGCGCACGGCGGCAGTGGTGTGCGTCACGGTACTCCAGCAATTGGTCTTTTCCACGGCTTGAACCATCAGCGGCAGTAACAGCCGAGCCGGAGTCTCGGCCCACTGGTTGTACGCGTAGTATCGGATCTCATGCGGCCGCAGCAGATAGGCGATACCGCTGGTGTTAGTGCCGCCCTGCTCTTGGGGCAGACTGACCACGAGCACGCCGAGAGGCGATGCGCATGACGGCCATTTGCCTGCGGAGAAGTCGGGTGTGAAAAGGTAACTATGCACCGGCTGGTTCGGTGCCTCCGGAAAAATCGTGCACCCGGCCATAAGGTGAAACAACACGGCTAGAAAAACGCCGTTGTTTGTTCGCTTACGTTGCATGCGTTCACTCACCCGGTCCCGGCTCCCGGCGGCGTCCGAACAACAGCGACCTGGGATTCTGTTCAACCTGTTGGGACAGACCCTGCAGACTCTCGGTCAGCCGCCGGAGTTCCGCGATCAATAAACCGGCTTCGGAAAGAGTTTGGTGGACGTCCTGTTGACTCCCGGCGACCAACGAATCGACGCTTTTGCCGGTAAGGGCAATTTGCTGCGCCATATTTTCCAAAGCGGCGGCGGTTTCCGTGGCGCGGAAAAACAACGCAGGCAGTTTTGCAGTCGCTTCTCGGGTATTCGCCAGTGTACTGTCTGCGTTCGAAAAGAGTTTGTCCAGCTCCTTCTCGCGTTGTTTCAGAGCCCCCGTCAGCTCCGCCAAATTGACCATGGTTTTCCTGATCGATGCGCGGCTCTCTTTATCGGTAAGGTCCTTGAGGGACGAGGCGATCTCATTCAGGCTGGTCATTAGCGTGGAGGCGGCCTGATCCAGAGGCAATGAGGGTTTAATCTTGATCACCGGATAGCGCTGTCCGGGGGCAGGGGTGAGCGGCGGCGACTCAAGGCCTCCACCGGCCAGCTCGATAAAAGCGAGTCCCGTAAGCGCCTGAGGCGCCACGCTGGCGACGGTGTCTTCCTTGATCGGCGTGCCCTCGGCGATGTCGAGGATCAGGCGAACTCTTTCGGGGTTCCCGGGATCGAGGCGCATGTTTCTAACCCTGCCGACGTTGATCCCCTTATACCTCACTGCCGAGTCTTCGGTGACACCCGCCACCGATTCGCCGGAATAGGCGTAATAGCTCCGATAGTTTCTTTGCGGCCCGCCGCGCACCAACCACAGGACGATGACGATGAGACCGGCGGTGAATAGGGCGACGCAGGCGCCGACCAACACATAACTTACTTTCGGTTCCATGCTTGCTCCCTAGCGGCCCGTCCGCGTGAGCCCTGAAAATATTCCGCGACCAGGGGGTGGTCAGAGTGCGACAGCTCGTCCATGGTGCCGACCTGCAAAAGTTTGCCGTCACCCAATACCCCGACGCGGCCGGCGACGTTCCAAAGTGAATCCAGATCATGGGTCACCATGACGATCGTCAGTCCGAGAATGGATTTCAGCTGGCGAATCAAGTCGTCCAACGCGGCGGTGCTTGCCGGGTCCAAGCCGGCGGTCGGCTCATCGAGGAACACCAACTCGGGGTCCAGCGCGATGGCCCGCGCCAGGGCAGCGCGCTTGAGCATCCCGCCGCTCAGCTGGTTCGGATATTTTCCCGCGCTATTGGCCGGCAACCTCACCCAGTGAAGCTTAATCCCGACGATCTCCCGGGTGAATTCGGCGCTCAGCTTCGTATGCTCGTGAAGCGGTACCGCGATGTTTTCCGCCACCGTGAGCGCGCTGAACAAAGCCCCATGCTGAAACAATACGCCGAGGCGGCAGCGCAGCTCTATCGATTCGCGCTCGCCGATGGCCGAAAGGTCTTTTCCCAACACGTGAATCGATCCCGCCTCCGGCCGGTGCAGCATTATCATCTCCTGGAGCAGGGTCGATTTGCCGCCGCCGCTGGCGCCGACGATCGCGAAGATTTCCCCGCGCCGCACCGTGAAGCTGATGTCGTCATGGATCACCGCACTGCCAAACCTTGTGGTCAAGTGGCGAACCTCGATGACCGGCTCCGGAATCTTGTCTTCGAGACTCATCGCACGAACAAGCCGATGCCCATCCATTCGAGCAGTATGGAAAAAAGCGCGTCGAAGACGATCACGACAAAAATGCTCTGCACGACACTGACCGTCGTGTGGCGGCCGACGCTTTCGGCGCTGCCGCTGACGCAAAGTCCCTGATAGCAGCCGATCATCGCAATAATAACCGCGAACACCGGGGCTTTTCCCACGCCGATCAAAAAATTGGTTGGGGAGATCACGGTCTTAAAACGATCGAGAAAAGCGTTGAAGCTGACATCCAGCTGGGTTGACGCTACCACCATGCCGCCGAATACTCCGGTCACGTCGGCAAACGCGGTCAAAAGGGGCAGGGCAACGATCAGTGCGAAGACCTTCGGTGCAATGAGCAACGCTAGAGGACTGATCCCCATCGTGCGCAGCGCGTTCACCTCCTCCGTTACCTTCATCGTGCCGATTTGAGCCGTGTAGGCCGATCCGGAGCGTCCGGCGACGATAATGGCGGTGATGATTGGAGCGATTTCGCGCAACATGGTGATGCCGACGAACTCGACGATGAAAATTGACACGCCAAACCGTCGCAACTGCACCGCCGCCTGGTACGCGATCACAACGCCCATCAGAAACGAGAGCAGTCCAACGATCGGGATGGCTTTGAGTCCGCCCGCTTTTAGGTTGTAGAAAAAGGGTTGCCAGCGGATTCGACGAGGGTTCAAGAGGAGGCGGAGCAGAACTAATGTGCTTTCGCCGACAAACGAGAGAAATCCGAGTCCCTGCAGCGAGGCGTCAAACGTTGCGTGACCCAATTGCTCGATTATGCCGGGGGTCTCGGGTTGGCCCGCAGCCGATTCTCCTTGATCCGCCGAGATCCAACGGATTAATTGCTCGAATTCTGAGCGCAAGCCGCGCAATTCGACGCGGTGCCCTGTCTGTTCCAGGCGGCTCAGAGAACGTCGCACGAGCCAAGCGCCGGCCGTATCCATCGAGGTAATGCCGCTCATCTCCCAAATCTGCTGGCCGGACTCTGTCCCCAAAACTTCAGCGACCTGTCGCTCCAAAAAGGGAACCTCGGCCATTTTCCAAGCGCCGGCGCAGCGCAACGTGCCGTCAGAATCTAGCGATGCGCTGGCGGTTGGACGCCGAGCCGTGGTTTTTGCCGTTTGCATGAAGCTCGTTGACCGCATGGAGAGGATATATTCGAGGTCGTTGCCGACCCTGCGATCATGAGTGGCTCAATTGACTAAACCACGCTTGTTTGCGCAATTGCAAGTAACCTCGCGAAGCAGTCCCGATCTGCTTAATTATTTTTCCGCGGCTCGAAAAAGATTGCAGTCTCCTATCGGCCAATATTGGAAAATATCTCCGCCTGCTCACTGAGCTCACAAGGGCTTTAGACGAGCTAAGCGAGAGCAGTCATGCTGACGGTCCGCGGGGTCGTTGGCGCAGGCGATAAAAGCGGGCCACGCAGCGAGTCTGGCTGAAACCCTCATATGGCGGATCTCAGGCGTCGTCGCGCAGTTCTTGGGCGAGCGCCTGGAGAAGGGCAGGCTGAGTTGTGTTCAGGAAGAAGTGATCGCCGGGAAACATCCGCAGCGAGAAGGAGGCACATGTTTGATCACGCCAGGCTTCGAGATCGCCGCGAATTATCCTTTCATCCTGCAAACCGCCGAAGGCGGAAATGGGACAGTTGAGAGGAGGTTCGGTTAAGTACCTATAAGTTTCGTAGACAGCGAAATCCGCTCGCAAGAGGGGAAGCATGATCTGTCTGAGTTCTTCATCTTCTAACACTTCTCTGGGAGTGCCCTTCAGTCGATTCAGTTCCAGTAAAAATTCTCCCTCAGGCAGGCTATGGACAGGCGGATCTCGATTAGGGATCTGAGGCGCGCGATCGGCAGAGACAAAAAGGCGAACTGGCTGCAGGGCATAGTGTCTGCGCAGTTGGCGGGCGAGTTCAAAACTAACCAATGCTCCCAGACTGTGGCCAAAGCATGCGAAAGGCTTGTCCAGAAGCGGAAAAAGGGCTTGAGCAAGGGCGTGGATGAGGGGCGAGAGTCGAGTGAACGGCGGCTCCATCAGCCGAGTTCCTCGTCCGGGAAGTTGCACCGGACAGACCTCAACATCCGCTGGCAAGCCGTCCGGCCATGCGCGAAAAATCGCGATACCGGCCCCCGCGTACGGGAAGCAGAATAGACGGATACGGGCCTGTGGGTTCGGCTTGCGGCGCGTAATCCAGGAGTCCAAGACGGACGCTACGGTCATTTGTCTTCCTGCTTTTCCATTTTCTTCCTCAGGCTAAGCGGCCTCATGTCGGTCCACACTTCTTTGATGTAGGCCAAGCATTCCGTCTCAGAGCCGCGCTTGCCTGTATCCTTCCAGCCAAGAGGATTCTCGCGGTCGACACGCCAGATCGAGTACTGCTCTTCGTGGTTCACGACGACATTGAAGATTGTCCGGTCTTCCTTATCGTCCGTATTCATTGAGTCTCCTTCATCATCGGGTCGGTGGATTGACTCTGAGTCAAGCACTCCTCGGCCGATAGCGCCTGGCTGATGCATGCGCTCAGTTTCTCAGCTAGAACTTCAACGTGAGGCTCGTAAACCAGATTGGCGTGATTGCCCGGAACGAGATGAACCTCCACCCCCGCGCTAGCCCACTCGCTCCAGCCCAACGTCGGGTCAGGAGACGTTCCCGCAAGCTCTTCACTAGCCTTGAACAGAGCGATTCGACCCGGGTAGAGATGCAATGCGTAGTTCTGCGTAGCTCGCAGATCGCTCTTGAGGAGGTCGACAAAACGGCGAGCCTCGGAGACGTCAATCTCCGCGGGCACCAAGCCGGCGCTCTTCGCCTGCTCCAGCATAAAGGCTAACTGTTCGTCTTTGGGAAGCTGAGCAAGGGATTCCATGGGGCCAAACGAAATACCGAAGTAACGTTCAACCAACAACACCGCTTCATAATCTTCCTCGGGAAACGTCTCATCGGCAGTGGGAATCCGCCCATCCAATAAGGCGAGCAACGCAACCCGCTCACCTTGCGCGTGAAGCTGCTGCGCCATTTCGAAGGCGACAACGCCTCCCATGGACCATCCTCCCAGAAGGTACGGCCCCGCCGGCTGCACGGTCTGCATCGCTTCGATGTAATATGCGGCCATATCTTCAATCCGCGTGTGCGGCTCTTGTCCTTCTTCCAGTCCCCTAGCTTGCAGCCCATAGCAGGGTTGATCGGCGTCCAGATGCTGCGCCAAATAAATGTAAGGAAAAACATGTCCGCCAGCCGGATGCACCAGGAAGAGCGGCCGCTTGCTGCCATCAGGCTTAATGGCCACCAAAGATGACTGAGGTCCCGGCTTGGCCTGTTGGCGGAGAAGACTGGCGAGATGCTCAACCGTCGCTCCCTGAAAGACGGTCGTCAGGGGAAGTTTTCTACCCAGTCGTTTCTCGATTAAGGCGAACAGACGGACAGCCAGGAGAGAGTGCCCGCCCAGCTCAAAAAAATTGTCTCTCACCCCGACAGGGCGAATGCCTAGAACCTCCTCCCAGATCTGAGCGAGTTGGAGTTCCAGGTCATCTCGGGGAGCCACGAATTCCTTATCGAGTTCGGGCCGTGTTCGGTCGGGTGCCGGCAAGGCTCGGCGGTCTACCTTCCCGTTGGGCATCAACGGCAGGGCATCGAGCAGCACGAAGAGCGCCGGCACCATGTGCTCGGGCAGTTTCTCTTTGAGAAAACTGCGCAGGTCAGTGGTTGTGGGGACGGGGTCGCGGTCAGCGACTACGTAGGCCACCAACCGCTTCTCTCCGGGAGCGTCTTCCGGAGCTAGGACGACAGCCTCCCGCACGGCTGGGTGTTGGTCGAGCGCTGCTTCTATTTCTCCCAGTTCGATGCGGAACCCGCGGATCTTCACCTGGTGGTCGACACGACCCAAAAACTCAATGTTCCCATCGGGCAGATAGCGGGCCAGGTCCCCGGTTTTATACAGGCGTGCTCCCGGCTCCTCGCTGAAGGGGTTGGGAACGAACTTCTCGGCTGTCAGCTCCGGTCGGTTGAGATAGCCTCGGGCCAGGCTAACCCCGCCGATGTGGAGCTCACCGGGAACTCCAACCGGGACAGGGTTGCCGTAGCTGTCTAGAATGTAGATCTCTCGGTTGGCGAGCGGACGGCCGATGGGAATCCTCTGAAAAGTCCTATTCTCGCAAAGTCGGGGACTCAATTCGAAGGCCGTTGCCGTTATCGTCGTCTCCGTAGGCCCGTAAGCATTGAGCAGACGAACTGAATGCAGCGGTGTTCGCTGCCAGAGGTTGAGACCATCGGGCGACATCGTATCTCCGCCGACAATGAAGAGCCTGGGCTGAATGTTCGGAACCAGCTCCGGGACATCCGCCCACTGTCGAGCCAGTTCTTGCCAGTAAGCCGATGGCAGATTGAGCACCGTGAGTCCAAACTCCGAAATTTTTTGATGAAATTCTCCCGGATGCCACACATCTGTGCCCATCACAACCAGCTTGGCCCCAACGATCAGTGTCGGCAGGATTTCCTCCAATGAGACATCGAAACTCAATGAAGCAAACTGGAGTACCCCATCGCTGGCATCCAGTTCGTAGTACCTTTGAGCACTACGGCAGTGATCCGCGATCGAGCCATGCGAAACCAAGACTCCCTTTGGCTGAGCCGTGGACCCGGAGGTGTAGATTACGTAAGCGAGGTTTTCGGGCGTGGTTGCGCTGATGGGGTTCTCCCCGCTTTCACTGGTAATGGCCTCCCAGTCTGAATCCAGACTGATGACTCTGGCCTCACATTCAGGCAACCCCGCCGTCAACCGCTTTTGGGTCAACAGCACCGGCACCTGGGCATCTTTCAGCATCAGGGCCACGCGCTCTTTGGGATACGCCGGGTCCACTGGGACGTAAGCTCCACCGGCTTTGAGAATTCCCAGAAGTCCAATGACCATTTCCAACGATCGCTCGATGCAAATGCCCACCAGCACTTCCGGGCCAACGTTCAGCGTACGCAGGTAATGGGCCAATTGATTGCTGCGGCGGTTAAGCTCCTCGTACGTCAACTGTTCATGTTCAAACCCTACCGCGATGGCGTCAGGCGTTCTCTGCGCCTGAGCCTCAAAGAGCTGATGAACACACAAATCCCGCGGATTATCGGTCTTGGTATCGTTCCACTCCACCAGTAGTTGCTGCCGCTCTGCATCGGTTAAGAGCGGCAGGCCCGAGAGGCGCTGTTCGGGATCGGTGACCATGGCCTCCAGTAAGATCTGAAAGTGGCCCAGCATCCGAACAATCGTGGCGGCCTCAAACAGATCGGTGTTGTATACGAATGATGCCGTCAGCCCTTGATCGGCGTCGACTACCACAAGGGTCAAATCAAAGTGAGCCGTCTCGCTGTCCGCTTCGACAGGGCTCAGGGTCAATCCCGGCAACTCGACCGCACGCATTGAAGCATTTTGCAGCACGAACATCACCTGAAAGAGCGGATTGCGGCTCAGGTCCCGCTTGAGACGCAATTCCTCTACTAGCCGATCAAAGGGCAGGTCCTGATGGCCATACGCCCCCAGACATACCTCGCGCACTCGCCGCAAGAGATCGCGAAAACTGGGATTGCCTGAAAGGTCCGTACGCATGACCAGTGCGTTGACGAAGCAGCCGATCAATCCCTCGATCTCCAGCCGATTACGGTTGGCGATCGGCGTGCCAACGATGAGGTCGTCTTGACTCGTGTAGCGATACAACAAAACCTTAAACGCCGCCAAAAATGTCATGAACTGGGTAACCCCTTCCTGGCGACCCAGCGCTTTCAATCCCTCGGTCAGGGTCCTGGGCAACATCACCGATTGGTGCGCACCCCGGAAAGTCTGAAGAACAGGCCTGGGGTGGTCGGTGGATAGCTCGAGAAGAGAGGGGGCGCCGGCCAGTTGCTGCTTCCAATAGGCAAGCTGGGTCTCCAGGACTTCCCCCTGCAACCATTGTCGCTGCCAGTGGGCAAAGTCCGCATATTGGATCGGCAACTCAGGCAGCGACAAGGACTGTCCGGAGGAATAGGCTACATAGAGCCTGGCCATCTCTCTGATCAGTATTCCCGTTGACCAACCGTCGGAAACAATATGGTGCATCGTCAGTAGCCCCACATATTCCTCGTCGCCCAGCCGCAACAGGGCGACCCGCACGAGCGGGCCCTGGGACAAATCGAAAGGCCGCTCCGCTGCGTCGGTGACCAACCGCCGGACCTCGATCTCGCGCTCGGCCTCCGCCAGCTTCCGCAGATCAACTACCGGCAACTTGATCATCAAGGCCGGCGCGATAACTTGAGTTGGTCGTCCATCCACCATCGCAAAGGTGGTGCGCAAGGATTCATGGCGCTTCACGATTTCGTTGAGACTTTGCTCCAGCGCCGGCAAGTTGAGCGGCCCCCTGAGGCGGATAGCGGCAGGAATATTGTAGGCGGAGTTTCCCGGCTCCAACTGATCAATGAACCACAGTCGCTGCTGGGCGAATGATAGAGGCAGGTTTCCGTCTCGTGGAATTGGCAAAATAGGAGGCGCCAGGAGGTTCTGCCCGGCACTTTGGGCTACCGCAATACTCTCAGCCAGGCCGGCCACGGTGGGTACCTCGAAAAGACGGCGCAGCGGCAATTCCACCTGGAAGGCTTCGCGGATTCGCGACACGACCTGGGTTGCTAAAAGAGAATGACCGCCAAGGTCGAAAAAATTGTCGTATATACCTACGCGTTCAATGTCGAGGACCTGAGCCCAGATCTCCGACAGTAGCTCTTCTGCAGGAGTGCGGGGAGGCACGAATTCCTTATCGAGTTCGGGCCGTGTTCGGTCGGGTGCCGGCAAGGCTCGGCGGTCTACCTTCCCGTTGGGCATCAACGGCAGGGCATCGAGCAGCACGAAGAGCGCCGGTACCATGTGCTCGGGCAGTTTCTCTTTGAGAAAACTGCGCAAGTCAGTGGTTGTGGGGACGGGGTCGCGGTCAGCGACTACGTAGGCCACCAACCGCTTCTCTCCGGGAGCGTCTTCCGGAGCTAGGACGACAGCCTCCCGCACGGCTGGGTGTTGGTCGAGCGCTGCTTCTATTTCTCCCAGTTCGATGCGGAACCCGCGGATCTTCACCTGGTGGTCGACACGACCGAGGAACTCAATGTTCCCATCGGGCAGATAGCGGGCCAGGTCTCCGGTTTTATACAGGCGTGCTCCCGGCTCCTCGCTGAAGGGGTTGGGAACGAACTTCTCGGCTGTCAGCTCCGGTCGGTTGAGATAGCCTCGGGCCAGGCTCGCCCCGCCGATGTGGAGGTTGCCGGGGACGCCGAGGGGAACCGGGCGAAGAGCCTCATCCAGAATATACATGCGCGCGTTGGGTATAGGTCGTCCGATGGGAATTGTCGAATGAGCACTGACCCCTTCGCATAACCAATAGGTTGAATCGATGATCGCCTCAGTCGGCCCGTACACGTTATACAGCTTGGCCCCAGAGCGGTGCTGGAATCGCATGACGACTTGAGGCGGCAAGACTTCGCCGCCGCACATGACAGCACGCAAGGCAACGGCGCCGTCGAGCGCGGGTTCCTCCATGAGGAGCCGCAGCAGGGATGGAACGCAGTGAAAAATAGAGATCCGTTGGTTACGGATGATCTCCGCTATGTAACGGCTATCACGGTGACCCTGAGCCTCGGCGATGATCAGACTTCCTCCTGCGATCAGGGTTGGGAAGAATTCACGCCCCGCAGCATCAAAGGTGATGGGAGTCTTCAGAAGACAGCGATCCTTAGCCGACAGCTCGAGTCTGTCGGTTAGCCAGTCGAGGGTATTGCTTAGCCCGCAATGTTCAATCATGACCCCCTTCGGCTGTCCCGTTGAACCCGAGGTGTAAATCACATAGGCAGCGTTCCTGGCTGATGTGCACCTGACCGCATTCTCCTCACTCTCCTGAGCGATGGCCTCCCACTCTGTGTCCAGGCAGACTACCTGAATTCGAGAATTGAAAATCGAGGATCGGGGGTCGCCATCTTCTATCCCTTCAGCGGAGTTTATCCTGAGCATGGCCGAAGGGCTCAGGACAGGCTTCGATCCTCGATCTTCGACTAGCCCCGCCAATACTCGCTGCTGGGTCAAAAGCACTGGCGCCTGCGTGTCCTCCAACATGGAGGCCACGCGCTCTTTGGGATACGTCGGGTCCACTGGGACGTAAGCTCCACCGGCTTTGAGAATTCCCAGAAGCCCAATGACCATTTCCAACGATCGCTCGATACAAATGCCCACCAGCACTTCCGGGCCAACGTTCAGCGTACGCAGGTAATGGGCCAATTGATTGGCACGGGCGTTGAGCTGAGCGTAGGTCAGCTGGCGGCCCTCGAACACAACGGCAACGTTGTCCGGCGTGCGCTCGACTTGTTCCTCAAACAATTGCTGGATGCACTTGTCTTCGGGAAACTCGGTCTTGGTATCGTTGAACTCGACCAACAGTTGCCGGCGCTCAGCACCGCTCACAATCTCCAGCTCACCGATCGAGGCTTCGGGATCGCGGACGACACTTTCCAGCAACGTCTGGCACTGTCCCGCTAGGCGCTGGATATCTTCGACGCGGAACAAGTTAGCATCGTAGTGCAGCTCCAGGGTCGGAAGATCTTCGCTTTGCACACAGGAGAGCTTCAACTTGAACCGGTCAGCGCAAGCAAGTCGCCGGTGAATCGATAGCTTGACGGCTGGGGTGGTACAACCGGCGGGCTGTTCCTCAAATTCGAAACTAGCGGGGAAAAAAAGCGGCGCCTTGATATTCCCATTGGATCCGACGATTTGTTCCCAACTAAAATACTCCTGCCATTCGAGAACATCCCGTGCCGATTGATTAACCTGCGCCAAGAGTTCACTGAACTGAAGTTTTTTTTTCAGATGACAGTGAAGCGGCAAATATTTTGCCAGCGGCCCGATTGTCTCCGATAGCCCCTCATAGGTCCGACCATCGCAGGCCATCCCGACGATAATGTCTGACGAGCCGGTGAGACGCCAAAGCAGGGTCTGCCAGCAAGCCAGGAAGAACGCGGATGCCGATGCATCATACTTCCGTGTGAGTGTTCTGATCTCTGCTGCCGTATCAGGAGTAATCGTCGAGGTTAAAAAATGCGGGTCAAAGTGCGCAAGGTGTGTGGGTCCGGACGATGGACGTTCAAAGGGAAGCTGCAAGGTAAGAAGATTAGAGATATTCTGCTTGCGCCAGTATTCTCTGCACGCTCTCGTGTCCGCTGACTCAAGCAACTCATTTTGCCATTCTGCGAGATCGGCGTATTGCATCGGTTCGTCGGAGGATCCCTCGCAACGTGCGCCGGCGGAATAGGCACGGCTGAGTTCACGCACCAGAGTCCCAAGCGATGCCGCGTCCGCGCATAGGGAGGATAGCGTGACAAGCAACATGGTCTTGTCTGGCGACAGAGTGACGATGGATAGACGCGATAGCGGCCCCTTCTCAAAGTCGAAGGGCAACCGGCCCGCCTCCTGAAAAAGCACTTCGATTCGCGCCTCTTGTTCGGGAGCGCCCCAACCGGTCAGATCGTGGCAATCGATCGATGGTAGGCTGCCGTCAGTTATAACCTGAACGGGAATGGACATCCCCGGCAGGCAAATAAAGGTGGTGCGGAGGATCTCGTGTCGAGCGAAAACGCTGCGCAAGGCCGCTGCTAAAATCTTTGTGTCGAGATTTCCCTCGATCAGGACGGCGCACTGGCTACAATAAGGCCGGCCGGGGTCCTCTTGCTGCAACGACCACAGATGCTTTTGCTGAGGTGAAAGGCGGAAACCTTCAATAACTTCCTGTTGTGATCCGGTCATAGCCTGCCATTACACCGTCGTTGGAGCTGTGGGATTTTAATGTACATTACAGCGTGGTCCTTTGGAAATTCTCGGCACGATCGGCTTCTCATATACCGGCCGTCGGTCTATCAACGGAAAACTAGCCCGATCTTCCTCTTTTTTGTTCCAGTTCGAAAATGGCGCGGCTTATTCCAGCTAATCAACAGCGTGCCGGTTAGATTCCGAAGCCAGAACTGGGACCGACTACTCGTCTTCCCGAAGTAATTCATCAATGTAATGACTGATGCGATCCTTGTTGGAAGAGAGACTGGAAAACTGTTTCTCGCACACATCGCTGAATCGAGCCAAGACTTTGCGGTTGACTTCTTCCTGATCTTCAAAAATCGCAATGGACTGGAACCGAAGCCCCCAACGCTCATATTGCAGCAGGCCGATAGTGGCGTCTCGAACTTTATCGTCGCCCGGAAGGGCTTGTACAAAGACCGGACGCTGCCTGCCATTGATATGGCAATCTACAATGTATTTTCCCTCAGGATCGTGCTCAGCATCGTGCCAGTCAAACGCGCGACGGGATTCCGGCACGTGACTTTCCATAAAAGCCCGGAAGTCCTCCATGAAAGTGGACCTCACTCGTTCACGCGAAAGATAAGTGACGTCCGTGATTTTAAGTAAAGCCTGCACGAAGCTGTAGAGCGCGTCCCCATAGCGGTCATCTTTGATATCCACCGCCAGTTCGCCGCCTTGGTCGCTGACTGCAAACATCGACAAGGCGTTGGTAATAATTTTCTGCCTCGTCCCTCGTTGGAGATCCTTCTCGTCCATTTTATAGGTCAAGTGCATATAGGTGTGCCCCTCGTCCGAAAGCACCCAATGAGAGTTCTGACGCTTGAGCACGATAACGAGATGATCCCCATCGTCAAACACAAACGGGGTAAAGACCTGGTAACGATCCATACCCTCAGACATCAAGTGTATGCGATCCGAAACCTTCGCTTTGAAATCTCGCTCGATAGTTTCAACTGACATAGCAAGCCTCCAAATCAGAGGAGAGACCCCTGAGTTCCCGGAGGTAGTTCAAACGCACAATCCTGCAACAAACACTGAATTGCCCCGCTCAAATCCGCATATCGATTGGTCGTTTCGGCATAGTGCTCTTCGGCGTAGCCTGCTTCCTGATAACGTTCGGTAGCCGTGTGGATGTGAAAATCGTAGAACGTGATCCCCTCGATACGGTTCGTGTGCTCATGACTACGTCCATTATAACGCCTTAGCCGAAATAACACACTGGAGTTTGGGATCGAATATCCAAGAATGACCGAAAAGTCGAGCGGATTAAAAACGCTTTGTCGCACAATAATTTGAAACTCCGAACCACTGGTTCCCGTAATGTCCAGCTCCCGTTCCTTATGGCCGCTCTTGGCCCGTAATTGAAGTCGCGATTGATAGTCGGAGGGCAGAGCTTTGGACTCTGAGAGCAGGCTAATAATCTTTGCGTCAGTCAACTGAATTGCCATCAGAGTTTTCGATATCTATTCTTCAAGCACGCGTCCTGTCCACCTTTCGCGTAAAAATCCAAGATCGATAAAATCGTTATGCCAGGCCCCGCTTGCCGCTGGGATATCATCCAGGTTCATAAATTCCAAGCATCCTCTTCCTGGACCCGGCGGAACTGTTCGGGAAGTAGCTTCATCGGACGCTCGCAGAACACGTGGTACGCGATGTCACGTTCTTTGGAACTCGCGGCGCCCGGACTCAAATACTGCACCAGCGCATCTTGAATCAGATCGCTGAGGGGCCGTCCCTCTTCGGCGGCCTTGCGCTTGGCAAGGCGCACAATGCCTTCGTCAATTAACGTTGCGATTTTCTGTTTCATAGGAATTACTCCTTTGGCCCGAGCATTAATCGTGGTGCTAACATTTTGTGAATTCTGGTGTCGCTTGGATTGTTCAGCGTGCGCTAGCCAAACCGCCCCACCAACCCCGCCAGCGTCATGTTTTCCGCGATCGCATCATGCGGAATGAGTGCGTACTTCCACGGCTTGCCGCCGTACGTCGCCGCGTGGGCGCTTGCCTGCTGACACCATTTAACCGCTGCTTCTTTCTTCGCGAGGACGTCGGCATCCTCCATCTGATTCTTCGCCTTAGGCTCCAGCATGAAGATCGAGTCTTTCGTCTCGGCTACGAAATCGGGCTGATACTCCAGGTGATCGGCGCCGGACTTATAAAAGATTTGAAACTGTCCCTTTGCCGGCTTGAACCATTTCTCCGCTTCGCGATCTAGGATCACAGCGAGGAGTCGCTCGGCTTCGGAGTGAAATTTTTCGACAGGATAGAGCCCTCGTTTAAAACCGCCGAAGAGATATTTCGCCATATTGGACTTGTCCGCTGGCGATATTCGAAAATCGCTCCTCGGCTCCGACTGCGCATAGGCGCTCTGTTTCAGCTCCGTAAAGCCTTTGCTGATCGACGACCTCGTAGTCCACAGCCGACTCCCAATAGTGCTTTTGCATCTGGACGTGAATGAAACGGGCGATTTCGCGCTGGTGCAGCCGCAGGACCTTCCGTGTGTCGTCGTCCGAAAGATAGCTTTTGAAATGCCTCACGGTCTGCGGCTGCGAGATCGTAGAGCAGATCGGCATGGCTGTCATAGGCTACATCGTCGAAGTCCACCAGCCCGCTGACGATATAGTCCTCCAAACGGGCCTCGTCGATCGCGCCTTCCCCAGGCCGACGACTTCCGTTGCCGCCGGTCCTGAGATAATGCACCCAAAGCTCCTCCGAAGGCGGCTGAAGATTCAGACGCTGCCAGATCGAGGGTGAACTGCTTAAACCCCGAACGAACCTCGCCTTTGGGAACTACCAGGATGCGCGGGATGTCGATGGTCTGTCTGAATCACCAGTCGCTCGTCTTTGCGACCACAGCGGCGATGTCCGGCGGCTTGCGTCACGCCTCCAGTTCCAATTGTGACGGACGATACTGTGCTGGCGACTTCGCGAACCAGCTCGGCCTGGATTTCGGGGCCTCGTCAGATACGACACGCTCGGCAGCTTCTTGTGGCTGATTTTCCAGGGTTCGGATCACTTCGCGCGTAACTTGAGCCACGCGTTCTTCCTCCGGCGTCGCAAAAACCTTGGGCTCGTCTGCGCCCGCGATTTCCGTCGTCGCTGGAAGCTGCCCGCCGGCTTAATGCCAAGCATACTATCGAGGCGTGATTGCGACACCACCGTCTTACTTTTCTGCTCAAGCTCGCCACCATCGAGCACCACCGCTTGCAGCCGAATCGGCGAATCCGACCGATTCGCTTCATTAATAATCTCCTGGAACTTATCGTGAGCCACGATATTGAGCCGGTCCACTGCCGGAACGCCCGTGCGCTTGCCGTAAGGCAGGCGCAATCCGCGTCCGATGGATTGCTCGATGAGTATCCGGGCGTTGGCGGCACGCAGCGGAATGATCGTGTAGAGGTTGGTCACGTCCCATCCTTCTTTGAGCATATTCACGTGGATGACGATCTCGGTCGGCTCCTCTGTGTGTTCCACCTTTAGTAGGCGCTCGACCATCTCGTCTTCTTCCGCGCCCGTCTTGCTCGAATCCACCTGAATCACCTTGTCTTTGTAGCGGCCCTCGAAGAAATCATCGCGCTGGATCAACTGCATCAAGTGGCTGGCATGGGTCGTATCCCGCGCGATTACTAACACAAACGGTTTCACGATCGGCTCGTCGCTTTCCCGTGCGTACGTTTCAAGCAACACCTTCGTCTGCTCGTGCAGACGCACGCCGTCTTCGAGCTTTAGGCGCTCGATTTCCTCAGACGACATTCCCGCTGGGTTAAAGTCCTTGCGCGTGACGACGGCGGGCTCTTTAACGAAGCCATCGGCCATCGCTCTCCCGAGCGGATAGTCATACACAACATTCTTGAATGCCACTGGGCCTTTGCTCGTTTCCACGAACGGTGTCGCAGTCAGTTCCAAGCCCATCAATGGCTTCAGCTCGTTGATTGCCCGTACCCCCGCGGACGCCCGATAGCGGTGCGATTCGTCCATCAATAGGACGAGATCCGGCAGCCCTGCCAAATAGTCGAAGTAACTTTCACCGATGTACTCCGACAACCGTTTGATGCGCGGCGATTTACCGCCACGTACTTCCGAGTTGATCTTCGAAATGTTGAAAATGTTCACCTTGCACCGGATCAACTCGTCGAAAAGCGTCCGCGCTCGCGACTCATAGTTGTCACCGGTGATAATTTCCGGTGCGTCCGTAGCGAACTCCGCGATGCCTTTAAAGACATACTTCGCCGTGCCGGGCGTAAAGTCAGCTATCAGTTTGTTATAGATCGTCAGGTTCGGTGCCAATACAAAGAAATTGTTGATGCCGTGGGCCAGGTGCAGATAGCTGATGAAAGCGCCCATGAGCCGCGTCTTGCCGACGCCGGTGGCGAGCGCGAAGCACAGCGACGGAAATTCGCGCTCAAAGTCCGTCACCGTTGGGAACTCGCTGCGAATCGCGTCCAACGCAGCTGCAACGTCCGCGCCCTTCTTGGGTGGCACGATCTCCGTGATCGCGGTCGAGAATCTCCAGCGAGTGGCGCTGGGGTGGCCGCAGGCTGAGCCGACCGGCGATGGCGTTAACGTGGTGGTTCATAAGATGTGTTTACGCACCGCTCGGTCTACGAGTTCGTTTAGGCGTGGCAACTTTGACTTTTCTCGTCTTGCACCAAAATTCAGTCAGGTCGTGGGTGTCCCAGAACTTTCCGATGTCCGCATATGAGCACGCTTTAGAAATCGAACTTTTACCTCGTCGAATGTTCCCTCTCATGATTCAGCCGCCGGGCTGGCGTTTGCGCAGCTCCGCTTCTTTAAGACCATTCTTCAACAAGTAACGCTTAATTCGGTTGAGAAACTCTCGGCATCGCCGGCACTCACCGCTCGCGTCCTCTTTGGAAAAGACTGTCTCGACGTCGTAGTCGGCTGCCAAGCGATCGTCGAGGCTCTCAACGAGATAAGCCGACCACTCGGGTTCGATTTCGCCCGGCTTAACAAGATGTAAGCCGAACATTCGCCTGACTGAGGCATGGCTTTCGGCTGCCACATCGTGGACCTGGAGGGCGGCCTTCGCTGCATGAAGAATTGCGTAATAGGCCCTCGATATTCCGTCCGCATAGCAACGGTTTCGAGTCAAAGTCTCCGCGGCTCGAAGCGCCTCGCGCGCCCTGCTCCATTCCGCCAAGACCATATTCCGATTCATGCGACGCGCACCCCGTCGCGGTCCACCGCCTGACGAAAGCTCGATCCGCTTCGCTTCCGGCTTTCCCACTCGTCCTCGGTGTACGCGATGATAGATGGCAAAACATCCGCAGTGGCGGCCAGCAAGTAGCCGATTCGCCGTAGCGTTCGTTTAAGGCGCCCAGCCTTATTCTTAACAATCAAAAGCACATCCAGATCGCTTTCAGCATGGGCCTGCCCCCGAGCCTTTGACCCGTAGATCAGCATCTCATGAACGGCGTCCGGATATTTTTCATTAAGCGCTTTTCGATAAGAATCGATCCACGCTCTTTCCGCCTTCGTAAGTTGGAGGACGTGATTTTTCATCTTCCTTTGCCCCCTTTGTCCGTTAGTCTCCCTCGGCCGATAGCAAGTCCATCTGCCCGCGCGGAGGCGGCGCCTTCGGCAGATTCTCCACCTTCAGGCTGTAGTCGTCCTTGCCCCACTCGCAGCGCGACAGCACGGCCTTGGGAATTTTCTTCACCGTCAGATTGCCGTAACCGTCCTTACGACCACGGAAGGCGCTGCATACAACCAGCAGCGATCGCTCCGGACCAACCTCGTCGCTCAACTGCTGAAGTTGGTCGTGGCTCAGGTTCGCTGTCGTGACGTAAATGAAATCCCGCTCGGTGGAATGGCCGTGCTGCCAATAGACCGTATCGCTCGGCGCATAGACGAATCCCTCCAGCTTGCACACCGCCTCCGCCAACATCGCGGCGTTGAACTTCTCGCTGATGACCCAGTTGCCCCACTTGTCTTTTTCTAGCAGCGACGGCGAAAGGCGGTAGTAACGGAAGCCCCCGCCGCCGTTCCAGCCCACCGCCTCACTGATCCCGCCTTGATCCGTTCCGTCGAGGACTTTCTTCATTCGCGGGATGATGTGTGTGTGACAATGTTCGCCCAGCTCCACCATTATCCAGCGTCGGCCCATCTTGTGTGCCACGGCACCCGTCGTGCCGGAACCTGCAAAGGAATCGAGAACCCATTCACCTCGGTTGGTAACCATCTCGATGATATATCTCAACAGGCCTTCCGGCTTGGGGAACTGAAATTTATTCTCTTGTCCAAATAGCTCAACGCTTTCGTAAGTCCCGTGCTGCGTGTAAAACCCGTCGATTATCGATGTCGGTTTGGTCTGCCGCTCTTCGCCGTCGTCGTCACGAAGGTATTGCTTAGGACACCGTGACCTTCCCCTTCCGCTCAGTGAAGACGATTCCATTTGCGTAGATTGCCTTTTTTACGCGATCTTCAGACCACTGCCATTGTTTGTCAGGCCAGATATCCTGACCTTTGTGTTTGATTGGATACCGGAGGTTCGGGCGTTCGTCGTTGCTTGTTGTTCCCAGAGGCTGGAGCCGATACGGACCGCGCGAGTCGTAATGCTCGTCCTTGAACTTGTAGTACTTGAGCGCCTTTTCATTCGGAGGCAGGAACAAAGGCGGAAGTTGCTCGATCTCCTTTGCGTAGCAGAGAATGAATTCATTCTGGTTGACAACGTAACGAGACTTAGCGCCTCCGCCGTAACTTTTCTTCCAAACAAACAACTCCACGCGATTTACTCGCCCAAACACTTCATCGAACAGCAGACCTGCGTGGAACAGTTCGACGTTATCAATAAAGCATAGGATGAGCCCGTCACGAGTGAGCAGCCGTTTCAATGATTCCAGACGGTCGCGCACCAAAGACAGCCATAGTGAATGTTCGACACTGTCGTCGTAGTGAGTAAAAGCCGCACCCGTGTTATAGGGCGGATCGATGCAGATGCACTTGATCTTGCCGGTAAATTCCTGTTCGAGCGCTTTGAGAGCAAGAAGATTGTCGCCGAAGATGAGACGGTTATCGAACAGGTCGTGATCGGTCACCCGGTGCGGCGCGTGGTAAGACTTCTCCGGGTCTTCGAGCAGGATCCGCGGCTCAAGCCTGGGCCGGTTCTCCTTCCCGATCCAGGTGAGTTCGAGCTTGGTTTTGTTGCTCATTTCAGTGGATCCAACGCAGCTTTTTCACTGGATGCTACATAGGCACCACAAGGCCAACTCTTTTGAATTCAATGAGTTGTCTTGCGCGTGCTTGCCGCTAAGCAGCCTCCAGTTACATCGTGTTACATACGCGCAGAAATAAGTCTACGATGGAGAAAGTCTAACTCCGTCAGTCACGCCACGCGTCCTCTGGTTCTAAGGCCGTTGCCGCCGGATTCTCAAGATCGAATTCCCAACGGGCCGGGTTGTCGTGAATGTATTGCCGGATGCGATTCAAAGATTCTTCGTCGCGGACGATGTGTTCGTAGTAGTTGCGTTGCCACAATCGGCCTGGAAAAGGTGTCCAGCCTGATTGTTTGACGGCGTCTATGAATCGTTTTGTGGTCAAGGTTTTGAACCGATGCATGATGTCGGGCAACGATAACGTAGGGGCAACCCCCTGTGGTTGCCCCAATCCGGCGGGTGGATTTTTCGTAGGGGCGCCCCCCTGTGGGCGCCCGGTAGCTGGGCGGGCACCACGGCTTGTCGCAATCCTCGACCCCGCATCCGGGCAGGCACGGGGGCCTGTCGTAACACTCAACCCCGCATCCGGGCAGGCACGGGGGCCTGCCCCTACAAGAACGACGATGCCGTGGATGTGGTTGGGCATCACAACAAACACGTCGGTTTTTATACCCGCGTAATGCGCTGGTAATTCGTCCCACGCGGCTTGCACGATCCATCCGGCATCGTTCAACCGCATGGCGCCATTCTCGATCTCGCCGAACAAGCACATTCTGTCTTGCGTTACGACGGTCACAAAGTACATTCCCGCTTGGTTGTAGTCATACCCCTTTAAACGAATTGACCGTCGGTGGTGTTTGTCTGAGTCGTATTTCATACCGGCCATTATCTAATCGCACCTAGGCTACGCTCCATCGGACCGAAAACAAGTGCGTCTGCGATATCTGTTGCTGCAACTTTCCTTCGATCTCTGCAATCAGCTGCTCCCGTCGCCGGTCGATTTCGTCTTGGGCATCGAAGAGGGAGCGGCGTTTGGCGTTGCGCTGGGACTCCAGCGCTTTGATCTGCTTCTGACCGGCGAGTTTTTCTTCCAGCGTGAGTGCTGCCGTCGCAGCGCGGCGGGCTTCTTTGATCTGGCGATCGATTTCTTTTATCTCGCGCTCCAAGCCGACTTTGAGATCCTCGGCCCAGGAGTCGAGTTTTTCAGTCTCGATACCGAAGAAGCGGGCGTTGCGTTCGGAGATTTCCCGCTGGATTTCGGTCTGGCGGCGCTGGGTGATCGTTTGAAGGTCGTTGGCAGGGGAACAGAGAGAAGATTGCTTGGTCTTGCCGGGCAGAGACAACAAACGACGTGCAACTTCTTCGTCCACAGTTTCACCCTTGTCGGTGACCGCAGCGAAGATCATGTGATCTTCGGCTTGATCCAGTGATTCAACGCTGAGCTGTGACACACATAGATAACCGCTTTGGCCACGCAGGGGTTGGAGGGCGCTGATCTTGCCGACGTAAGCGTCGTAGTCGAAACTGATCTCGGCAGGCGGCAATTCCCGGTTCTTGGCTTGGGTGATGATCGCTTCGGCGAGCGGATGGCTTAGGCGGTACGTATGCGCATCGCGCGAGCGGCGCGGCAATTCGTAAAGGCCGACGGGATCTCACCTGGGAAAGGCGAAGTTTGCAGTCGAAAGGAATGGTCAGCTCAAAAACTCCGCATAGTCCTTCAGCTCGTATCGGGATAGCCGCATTAAGCAGCTGCTCGTATCGATCCAAGAAATCTTTTGCCGCCGCATCCCGCACGCGGAGCTTGTTCCTAACGTCGTCATCGAAATTTTCGAGCAGTTTCTGCTTTGTCTGCGTCATCGCTTCGTTGATCTCAAAACTGAGTTCGAGCTGAAGCTGATCGAAGGCGGTCTTGATCTCGTCGGTCTTGCGGCAGCGCTGGTAGATGTCGTTGATGCGCTTCTCGAAGTCCACTCCGCTTTCGATCGCGCCGAGCACTTCGTCGCTGGCGCCGAAGACGCCTTCGAAAAGTTGGAACTTTTCCGACAGCAACTGGTAAACGCGCCGGTCTGCGGCGTTCTTGCGATTGAGGAAGTTGACGACTACGACGTCGTGCCTCTGCCCGTAGCGGTGGCACCGGCCGATGCGTTGCTCGATCCGCTGGGGATTCCAAGGCAGGTCGTAGTTTACGACGAGCGAGCAGAACTGAAGGTTGATGCCCTCCGCGCCCGCTTCGGTGGCGATCATGATCTGGCCCTGCTCGCGGAAATAATCCACCAGGGCGGAACGCATATCGGCGGTACGCGAGCCCGTGACGTGGTCGGTGCCCCGGTGACGTTCCAGCCAAGCGGCGTAGATCGCCTTGGAACCGTCGTCGGTATTGGAGCCGTTGAATAGGACGATGCCATCCTTCCACGGACTGTCACCCAATACGCGCAACAGATAGCTTTGAGTGCGGCGGGATTCGGTGAAGATGATCGCCTTTTGCTCGGCGCCGAGTTCCACGGCTTTCTTCATGGCGATGGCGAGCGCCTTCAGCAACGCTTTGCCCTTGGCATTGTGATCGATCGAAGTGGCGAGACGGGCGAAGTTGTCGAGATCGGCGATCTCCGCCTCAATGGCGGCGCGGTCGGCTTCGGAAAGCGGTGCTGGAGGCTGGTCGTCGTCCCATTCCTCCGCGGTTTCGTCCAGGGCCTCATAGTCTTGGTCGAGTTCCTCTTCCAACGATTCTTTTGGCTCCTGTTTACGCAGCTTCGCCTTAAGTCGTGTCGAGATCGACGTGAGCGCGCCCGCTATGGCGAAGCTTGAAGATGCCAGCAGCTTGCGCAAGACCAGCGTCATTAGCGAGCGCTGGCTGGAGGGAAGCGCTTGGAGGTTTGGCCGGCGCAAATACTCCGAGACGAGTTCGTAGAGTTGGTCTTCGCTTTCTTCCGGGGTGAATTCTTCAAGCAGGGGCAGCCGGTTGGTGTACGGAATGTAGGATGTGACCTGCCTGCGCAATGTGCGGTGGCAAATCGGCTTCAGACGCGCCTTGAGAGTTCGGAAAACCTGGTCCTGAGTCAGGTTGGCGAACTGCTCACGGAAACTCTTGAGATCGCCGAAGGCGTGCTCGTCGATGATGCTGGCGAGACCGAAGAGTTCGAGCAACGAATTCTGCAGCGGCGTGGCCGTCAGGAGAAGCTTGTGGCGTCCCTGCAATGCCAGTTTGAGAGTGTTCGCGATGACGTTCGACGGCTTGTAGACGTTGCGCAGCCGATGCGCTTCGTCGATAACCACGAGATCCCAAGCCGCGTTCGCAACGTCTGACGCCTTGCTGCGCGCAAAGTGATAGGAGCAGATGACGACAGCGTCCTTCACCTCGAACGGCTTGAAGACCCCTTGTTTGATCGCGTCGTTGTAGGACTTGGTCTCTAAAATCCGGCAAGGCAGAAAAAACTTCTCCGTCAGCTCCTGATGCCACTGCTTGCGCAGATTGGACGGCACGATAACGAGAATGCGCCTCTTACGCTCGGCCCATCTCTGTGAAAGGACAAGACCCGCCTCGATGGTCTTTCCCAACCCGACTTCATCGGCCAGCAACGCGCCCTTCGAAAGCGGCGAGTTAAAGGCGAAAAGCGCCGCGTCCACCTGGTGCGGATTGAGATCAACCTGCGCACTGGCGACGGCTCCCGCAAGCTTCTCGATACTGTCCGACGAGCAGCGCTTGGTCAGCTCATACGCGTAATATTTAGCGTGGTAGGGAGTCAGGTCCATTCAGTCGGGCTTTAGTCCGATTGTTCATTCGAGCAAGAAATGACTCGACTGAAGCTAATGAAATCTATCGTTACTTCGGAAAATTCTTTGGTGCAGTGGTGCGGCGCTCTAATCGTCGTACCGAACTTGGCCAAAATTTCTCGGTAGTCTACTGCTATCCGTGGGTTTGGGGCAAGGGTGAGCCTGGAGGATAAGGATAAAGGCGAAAGGATAAAAACAAGCGCGAGGCGGAAGGCGAGGACTGGAAAGCGGGAGCGGTATGAAAGGTTAAGGCAATAGGACCTTCGGAGGGATAAGGGATTAAAGATTTCCTAGTTCACTCCTAATCCGACATGTACACTTTCGCCGCGCTTTTCTTATGTTCTCCTGTTGATGCCGCTGTTTCCGCTGAGTTGCGATCCGATCACAGGCTTGCGCTTGACCGTCTTTAACTTCTGGAGATTGGCTTTTCTGCACTCTTTTCGCGCCGTGACCTGTTGTTGCCTGTCGGCCTCGGCGAGAGTTTCTTTGAGTGCGCTCAACTCGGCATTGGGCTGGGTCACGATATGACGTAGAAGCATTTCAAAATGCTCTGCCATCCGGATGATCGCAGCAGAATCAAACAGATCTGAGTTGTATCGTATGGAGGCAGAAAACGATCCTGCCGTTTCGATGATCAACATTACGAGATCCAGAGCGGCTGCGCGGCGTTCCAGGGAGAGGGACTCCAGCACAAGCCCGCCAGAATTCATCCGGAGCCCGGTTTCGCCCAGCGCGAACGCGGGTACTGCCTGTTCTGCGAGCCGGTGCGGTTTATCCAGTGCGAACATGACCTGGCAGAGCGGCGAGCGGCTGAGGTCCCGGGTCGGCCGCAGTCGTTGGACCAAGCGAAGGGTAGGGTAATCCTGATGCTCGAGAGCCGCCAGTACCGTCTCGCGCACCCGACCAAGAAACGCCCGGAAAGTTGGATTGCCCGAAAGATTCGCTCGCAAGACAACAGGATTGGCGAAGAAACCCACAATCCCTTCAAACTCGGCCCGGCTCCGCCCGACCATAGGAGACGCCACCAGGATGTCTTCCTGACCGGTGTGGTAATAAAGCATCACTTCGAACGCCGCCAGAAGGACCATGTACAGAGTTGTCCCTTCGGTCTTGGCGCGCGCCTTGAGCTGCCGAGCCAGTGCATCGTTTACGGTGAAATCTTGCTGGGCGCCGCGAAACGTCTGAATCGGCGGTCGAGGCCGATCGGTCGGAAGATCGAGCACGGGTAACTGACCGGCCAATTGTTTCTTCCAGTAGGCCCATAGCCGCTCACCTTCCGGACTCGCCAACATTTCGGTCTGCCAACGAATAAAGTCCGTGTATTGCAGATCAAGAGGACGTAGAGCCGCTGGTCGGCCCGCCTTTTCCGCAGGGTACAGCACGCCAAGCTCATTCAGGATCACCGCGAGGGACCAGAAATCAACCACGATATGGTGCACGATCAGCACAAGGATGTGTTCCTGTGCCGAGCGGGTGAACAGACTGACCCGCAGTACAGGTCCTCGTTCCAGATCAAAGGGGCGCTGAGTTTCTTCGACCAGCCGGTTCTTGAGCTCATCCTCGCGCCAGGTTGAGGCGTCGATCTCCTCGAAGTGGACCTTCAGGCGTTCGTGTATTTGTTGTACGGGTTTGCCAGAACGCACCGCAACCGTGGTCCGCAGCGAAGGATGGCGATCCACTAGCGCCTGAAATGCGCGCCGCAGGGCCGGAGTGTTTACATCGGAAGATATGCGCGCCGCAAAACTGACATTGTACATCGAGGTCTCCGGCGCGAACTGGCACAGGAACCATATTCCCTGCTGATTATCGGAGAGAGGATGAAACGATTTGGCCCCGCTCGCCTTTTTTCGCAGGAGCTGCGCGAGAAGAGCGCGCTTTTCATCGGGTGAAAGATCGGCAGTTCGCTGGGATGTCTGGCTCATTCATTAACTTTCTCATCAGCTAACATATCGGTGAGCAATGAATCCACGTTCTCATCCGAAAGCTGATCAAGGTTTGCCAACAGCTGTTCGGCATTTCCCTTGTCGATGTGCTCCTGTTGCGATGTGACAGCCGGGGCAAGAGGCGGCGACGGGCTGGAGCCCTCTGCTGTCAGTTGATCGAGCACCTGTGTTACCGCCTCGTCGACGCTAAAACCCTGAAGAAATTTGACCACCGGAACTTTCACCCCCAAGTCAATCGCGATCCGGTTTCTCAGTTCGACGGCCATCAGCGAATCCAATCCCAGATTACTAAGCGGTTGCTGCAAGTCCAGTTTAGCTGCGGCAAGCCCGAGCACACGAGCCACTTGCGCGCTCAGGTAGGACTGCAATAACTCGTGGCGCTCGCCTGGCTCCGCAGCTAGGAGGGCAGCGGAGGTCAGCCCACTTTTTTCTCCCGGACGGTCCGTTTGCTGTCGGACCTCGGCTTCCTCAATTGCAAGTTGAGACAGTAGGGGCGGTTCGCTGCCCGCCGGGTAAGACTCGCGGTACTGCTGCCAGTCGACGGGCACCGCCACGACCTGGATTGCGCCTTGCCCGAGCAGACGTTGCAGCACTTCCAGCGCTTGCTCGGGCGCCATGCTGGTGATTCCCAGAATCGCAAGGCGCGCGGCGAGGCGCTTCCCCCCAGGCGTATCGGCGAAACCCAGATTGCCCCAAGCGCCCCAGTTGATCGTCAAGGCCGGCTGGCCTTGAGCTCTCCGGTGATGCGCCAGAGCATCCAGGAAAGCATTGGCGGCGGCATAATTCCCCTGGCCAGCCTGGCCCAAGAGGGAACCCGCTGAAGAGAAGAGCACGAAGAAATCCAGGGGGGCGTCCTCAAGCAGATGATGCAGCAGCCACCCACCCACCATCTTGGGCTGCAAAACCGTATGCAGTTGGGCGGTATCGAGCTGCACCAGCAGTCCGTCCTGTATCACTCCCGCCGCGTGCACGACACCGCGGATCGGCGGCCAACCCTCACGGCGAAACTCGTCGAGAAAGCCGCTCAACTGTGCTTCATCCGCCACATCCACCGACGCCAGATGCACCGACGCTCCCGAGGCTTCCAGTTCCTGAATGGCAGCGACCTGCCGGGCCAAGCGACCGCCTGTTTCCAGCGAGCTCCAACTCGAGCGTGGAGGAAGTTTCGTGCGTCCCAAAAGGATCAAGCGCCGTGCCCCTTGCTCGACCATCCAGCGGGCGACCGAGAGGCCGAGCTCTCCCAGTCCGCCGCTGATGAGATAGCTGCCGTCGGAGCGCCACCTGATCTGACGTTCCCGGCTCGCAGATCGGCGCTTGCGCACTAAACGGGCCACGTAGCGCCGCCCTTTACGGAACGCCAGTTGATCCTCGCCAGCGGGAGTGGAGATTTCATCGCACAACTGCTGAGCCGTAGTATCTCGCGGCGATGCCGTCGGATCGAGATCCACAAGTCCGCCCCACAGTGTAGGGAGTTCTTGAGCAATGACGCGACCCAATCCCCAAAGAGGCGACTGAGCTACGGCCAGCGGCGCGGGCTCTTCCCCTGCCGCTTGAGCACCACGCGTAGTTAGCCAGAGCCGGGGGAGATCGCGCGATTCCGTTCGCGCCAGTTCCTGGACCAACAGGAGGACACTGCCGCAGCCCAGAGTCTGGGCTGCATTCAGAGAGGCCGCGGTGGTCTCCTGTGGGCGAGGAGCATCAAGACTCCAGAGATGGACAATCCCACGGCAGACTGGCTGATCAGATTCCAGTGCCGCCTCGACAAGCCGCCGGAGGTCTTCCGGTTTTTCTGGGCGGATGCGAAAATGCACACCGTCTATGTGCTCGTACGATTCCCCGCGAGAAACCAGAATGGTCCCTTGTCCCTGTGCTTCCAGCAACGCTGCCAGCCCCTCTCCCACGCCGCCATTGTCGGTAAAGATCAGCCAGCTCCCCCGACTGGCCGGCGAGGAAGTTTCCGCAGCTACTTGTCCTTCGACGCGTTCTTTGGGCTGCCACTGAAACTCATAGAGCCAGTCGTCGAGATCCGTCTCAACAGCGCGCTGTGGGTCGTCGCCCAGATATTCGAAGCGAAGTCCGAGAATCTCGACAGCCACGCGCTCAGCTTCATCGAGGAGCCGCACTTCTCCCGTTACTGTATCAGCGTCGCGTTCTTGGACATGGGCGTTACTCCAGAGATGCAGGCCGGGACGACCGCAGACCCGGAGCTGATCTATGCGGGTCGGCATGAAAATACCTTGTTTGCCGTTTTGAGTTGCTTCGGCGGCTACCGCTGCTCCCATAATCTGTAAGCCGGCGTCCAGAACCGCCGGGTGGATTCGGTAGGCGTTAAATTCTGTATCCGACCCGTCTGGAACCTTGACTTCACCCAGCACCTCTCCATTGTTTCGCCACAACTGTGCGATGCTCTGGTAAAAGGGACCGTAGTCGATACCGCTTTCGCGGAGTCTCAGATAATAGTCCTGGCCGGAGACTTTCTCCGAGCATCGACTTTGGATCTCTGCGAGCGTCTCCCTGCCAGAAACAGGGAAAGTGCTGTTATCCTCTAGAGGACAGGCGTTCCCGGTCGCATGCAGCGTCCACGATTTACTGGCGTGGTCTCCCGGGCGGCTGTAAATGTGAAAAGACGCCCCTCCATCGGTGCCGGGAGAAAGGATAACCTGAATCGTGTGGGGTTTGTCCTCAGGTAAAAAAAGCGCCCTGGCAAATTCTACATCCTTCAACGCAAAGGATTGTTCGCCGAAGACCTCAACGGCGGCGGCCAGGGCCATCTCCAGATAGGCCGAGGCGGGCAGCACGGCAACCCCTTGGATGCGATGGTCGTCCAGATATGGCAGGGCTCGCTTGTCCAAAGTGAATTCCCAGAAGTGGCTTCCTGCGGGATGGGCCGACGTGAAGTGGTGGCCGAGAAGAGGGTGAGTCCCAATTGCGCTCCGCGCAGTTTGCTCCCAGTGAGAGTAGGTTTCTCCTGGTGCGGTCTCCAGCCAGCAACGCTCTCGCTGCCAAGGGTAGACCGGCAGTCGAACGCACCGGCCTCCGGCCGGATAGAGCCGGCGCCAGTCCACCGGGTACCCCAGAGTATAAAGCGCGCCAAGCGATCCCAGCATGACGGTGCGTTCGTCTTCTTCACGCCGCAGAGAAGGGAGCACGGCGCCTTCTTGGCCGAGGTTATGAAACCCTTGCTGGATAGAGCTGAGTAAAATGGGGTGGGCGCTGATTTCCAAGAAAATGTCATGTCCATCTTCCAGCAACTGCTGAACCGCCGTTGAAAACAGCACCGGCTCTCTCAGATTCCGCGCCCAATAGGGCGCCTCGAACTCCAGCCCGTTGCTGACCGTGCCGGTCACCGTCGAGTAGATGGGTACGGACGCAGGTCGAGGCTCGAGTCCTTCCAATGCTTGCAACAACTCAGCGCGCAAGGGATCCATCTGCGGACTGTGAGAGGCAAAATCCACCTTCACCATTCGACAGAAGGTATCCTGGCGCTGCAATTGATCCACGATTGCTTGGAGCGCTGCCGGATCTCCGGACAACACAGTCGAGGTGGGACCGTTGCTGACAGCAATGGACACGCGATCTTCGTAACCGACCAGGACATGGCGAGCCGCCTCCATGGAAAGTTCCACAGCAGCCATTAAACCTTGCCCGATGGTGCGCTTGACCAAGCGGCTGCGACGACAAATAACCCGTGCCGCATCATCAAGGCTGAGCGCGCCGGCGACATAGGCTGCCGCGACCTCTCCCATGCTATGGCCCACCACGGCCTGTGGTTCGATACCCCAGGAACGCCACAGGCCTGCCAGAGCGACTTGAATCGCAAAGAGGGCCGGCTGGATGATATCGATTTCGTTCAACCGGGACTGTGCTGCATCGGTGGCAGTGAGCTCGGCGAGCAAAGACCAGTCCCCGTGCGGTCGCATCGCCCGGTCACAGCGCTCCACGACCTCTCGAAAAACAGCTTCCTGCTGCAAAAGTTTTCGCCCCATGCCAAACCATTGGGACCCTTGCCCGGGAAACACAAAAACCAGTTTTCTCTTGCGACCTGAAATCTTAGGACCGGAAGACAGACCGGGACGAGCCTCGCCCCGCAAAAAAGCGTCCAGGAGCTCGCTCAGTTGCTCCGGAGAATTGCCGGTCGCGGCGAGACGGTAGTCGTGGTGGCTGCGCCGCACGCTGGCGCTGTAGCAGATGTCGTGCAGCGATGCCGTGGACGCCGGAGCTGCCAGGGAGTTTTGGTAAGCTCGCGCGAGAGAGTGGAGAGCCTCCGGGCTACGGGCCGACAGTGGTAATAAGTGTGCGGATTCCGAATCGCCGATTTTCCATTCCGTATTTTGCATTGGTAAATCGGACTGGGGCGCTTCTTCCAGAACCACATGGGCATTGGTTCCGCCAAAACCGAATGAACTCACCCCAGCCAAGGCTGGACCCGAGTGTGTAGGCCAAGGGCCCAGGGTTGTCTGCACTCGGAGAGAGAGCTCGTCGAAAGGAATATGCGGGTTGGGCTCCTGAAAGTGCAGGCTCGGTGGGATCTCCTGATGATTGAGCGCCAGCGCCACCTTGATCAAGCCGGCAACGCCGGCTGCGGCCTCGAGGTGACCTAGGTTGGTTTTGACCGAGCCCAGGGCACAAGGTTGCTCAGGGGGACGGTCGATGGCGAGTACTGTGCCCAAGGCTTTCGCCTCGATGGGATCGCCTAAGAACGTGCCCGTGCCGTGGGCCTCGACGTATTGAACCTGGCCGGGCGAAACTCCGGCACTCCGGTAGGCTTCTCGCAGGACAGCCTCTTGGGCCAACGGATTCGGAGCCATGAGTCCGTTGCTCCGTCCGTCCTGGTTCACTGCGCTGCCGCGAATCACGGCATAAATCGGATCACCGTCGGCCAGGGCTCTCGATAAAGGCTTGAGAACGACGAGGCCGGCGCCCTCGCTGCGAACGTAGCCGTTGGCCCGGGCATCGAAGGCCTTGCAGCGCCCATCCGGAGCCATGGCTCCGGCTTTGGTAAAATTGATCGTAATCGCCGGCGAGAGGACCAGGTTCACGCCCCCGGCCAGAGCGAGAGTGGACTCGCCGTTCCACAGACTGCAGCAGGCCAAGTGGACGGCAACGATCGACGACGAACAGGCAGTATCGATTGCTATACTCGGCCCGCGGAAATCAAACAGGTAAGAGATACGGTTGGCCGCGATGCTCATGGCATTGCCTGTGCCCGCGTAGGCATCGATACAGCTTAGATCACTGAACTGAATGCGGCTGTAATCGTTGGTCGAGATGCCGATAAACACACCCGTACGGCTGGCAGTCAGACGGTCCGGTGCCTGTCCGGCATCTTCCAATGCTTCCCAGGTCACTTCCAGTAAGAGGCGTTGCTGGGGGTCCATGCGCAAAGCCTCCCGAGGAGAGATGCCAAAGAAGTGGGGATCGAACTGATCCACCTGATCGAGGAAGCCGCCCCAGCGAGTGTTTATTTTGCCCGGTATCGCCGGGTCTGGATCGTAGAAGTCGTGAAGATTAAAGCGCTCCGCTGGAACTTCTGTGATGGCATCGACTCCCTCGCGCAGCAACTGCCAGAAAGCTTTCGGGCCGTGCGCGCCGGGAAACCGGCAGCCGATGCCGATAATGGCAATCGGTTCAGTTGTTGCCTCCCGGTTTTGGTCAGCGCGGGCGGTTGGCTCCGAGGCCTCCGGTGACTCTGCTAAATGGCGTGCGAGAGTCTCGATGGTTGGGTACTCGTAGGCCAGAGCAGGGGAGAGTTTTCGTCCAAGCCATTCTGCGAGTTCACCAGAAAGGCTGACCGCCTCCGTGGACCCCAGACCGTAGCTGGAGAAGGGCTCCCTGACATCTATTTCGTGAGACTCGATTCCCAGCCGCTCCGAAAGTTTGGATACCAACCAGGCTTCAATGACTCCTGCGGTCGGAGAATCCATTGGTGAATTTCCCTCTTCGTCACGTTTGGTCCGATCGACACAGTTCAGTAACTCGCCGTTTGTAGACTTCCCGGCCATCGCTTACTCCTCACCGCGCCGATCCAGGGTGCCGTCGAGAAAGCTGGCCTGGCAAGCACGGCGCTGAACCTTGCCGCTGGGAGTCTTCGGAATGCGCCCAGTCTTGAGTAGCACCACCTTGTACACTCGCACATCATGCTCCTCTGCCACCGCTCGCCGAATAGACCGAACCACCGCCTCGACATCCAGCAGCGGACGCAGCTTCGGCTCAGAGCGCGCTTTCTGATCCTGCGGTTCGCGATCCGCCTGTTGGTAGCGGCGCTCTATCTCGGCTGCGACGATCAAGCGTTCTTCGTCGGCGACATCGACGGAGAACGCTGCGCAACAACCCGGCCGTATCGCCGGGTGACTCCGTTCCACCGTCAATTCAATGTCGTGGGGGTAAAGGTTACGGCCGCCGATGATGATCAGATCCTTCAGACGACCGGTGACATACAGTTCGCCATCTTTTAAAAATCCCAAATCCTCGGTGCGGAGAAATGGTCCCTCGCCGGTATCGGCAAGGTAGGCACGGAAAGCACGCTCGGTTTCCTCAGGTCGGTTCCAGTAACCCTGAGCGACGCTCGGGCTTGACACCCAGATCTCGCCCACCTCGTCAGGGGCGCATCGGGTTAACGATTGCGGATCAACGATGACAATCTTGGTGTCGAACTGAGCGCGTCCGCAGCCCACGAATGTCCGCACATTCGGTTGCTGCTCCAATGCCTCCACGACGCGATTCTTTTCAAGCGCGCCGGCCGGTGTGGTGCAGACAATCGGTTCATCTCTTAGAAGTCCGCCTGAAACTATCAGAGTGGCTTCGGCGAGTCCGTAACATGGGTAGGCGAAGCTTGGGCGGAACCCACAGGGGGCAAAAGACTCGGCGAACCGTTTCAAAGTATCCGCGCGGACCGGCTCCGCGCCGTTATAAGCCGCAACCCAACTGCTGAGATCGAGAGTTCCACGTTGCTCAGGAGTAATCCTGCGAGCGCACAGCTCGTAGGCGAAATTGGGGCCTCCACTGACCGTGGCTTGGTAGCGTGAAATAGCCTGGAGCCAGCGCACCGGCCACTGAAGAAAGGATTGGGGCGGCATGAGGAAACAGTGACCTCCCGTATACAGAGGTTGGATGATGCCGTTGCTAAGCCCCATATCGTGAAAGGCCGGTAACCATGTCACCGATACGCTGTCCGGTGTGAGCTCCAAAGCTTGGGTGAGATATGCCGAATTATGGAGAAGGTTGCCGTGACTGACCATCACCCCCTTCGGCACCGCGGTGGAACCCGAAGTGTATTGGAGCAAGGCCAGCGTAGCGCTGCTCGCCGCAGGGTCTTGCCATTCGTGAGCCGGGCTGCTGGTAACCTTGTCGGTGGCCAACCAGCGCATTGCCTGTAGCTCTGGAGCCTGTGCGAACAGACGCTCACTCTTGGCGAGGATCGATGACGTGGTGAGTGCCAGCGATGGGCCGGCATCGTTCGTGATCGCAAGAAGCCTCGGGAGAGTCCGCTGCGGCTGGGCCAGATTGGGCGGGGGCAGAGGGACGGCAATGCCCCCGGCATATAAGCAACCAAAAAAAGCGGCTATGAACTCGAAACCTGTTGGATAGAGCAACAGGGCACGCTGCCCGCTTGCGCCATAGCTTTGGAGCAATGCGCCAATAGCCCGGGCTTGGCAGTCCAACGCCTCGTATGTCAGATGGGCCGCTGCTATTTCTCCATCGAGTAAATAAGTATAGGCGCGATGCTCGGGCTGCTGAAGCGCTCGCCGGCGAAGCATTTCGATGAGCGTAGACGACTTAACGATTGGATTAGCGGGGCCTCCGTTCATTCATACCACCCGGTAAACTTAACTTGCTTTATTTCTGAAAATGCTTGTATTTATTGGTGCCGCTCTGATGGCTCTGGCGATTTTGACATCGCCAATGCGGTAATGGATATTGCGCCCTGACCTTTTCACTTGCGTACGCGCGAACGTTGTCAGGAAGAGGACGCTCTCATCCGGCTCGGCCCTCCGTTTGCCCTGCGCCGCTCGGGCTGGAAATAGTTCAGCGAGATTTGCCGGTGACACAATCGGCGGTTTTAGTTTGTTGAATCGACATCTCGTTCTCATGTGGGGTAAGTTACAACCCATTCTGACAAAAATTCAAGCCGATCTGCTTTATCTTTGCTGCATGCGCCATCACTGAGGCCAAGAATTTTCGAATTGAACTTCAACAATAATCCCCAGTTTCCTATAAGCAGCGCACCGGCAAGACAAAACCGGTTTGGTATTTTTCACTAATAAAATAACATTCGTTCATTAGCGGCTTGAGGGTTATTTCGGTTGGGGTGGGGGTAGCGACCACCTACGATCGGGAAGGCAACCTTGCGGTGGATTCATGTGTTGCCTCAGGTCTTACGGTTCCCGGGGTGCAATCCTCGGCGGCGAGAATCCCTAGCCGAAAAGCTGCTGTCCGCTCGGAAGATACTAGGGCTGACACTGAAGGCGATGTCTCAACAGATGGGTGTTGACCCAACAACGTTGGCACGGTGGGAAAGAGGAAAGGGCAGGACTTTCATTATGGCTCTGACCATTTTGTCGCCCTTGGAGTAGTCTCAAATTAATGCCTCGATCGGACAAATTCCACGAGATTTGACTGTAGCGTCTTACAGTTCAATTTTCATGAATGTATTTCACCCTTGCGGATGAAAATGCCTATTCGTTGGGCATTTTCCGAGCAATTCGTGTTCGCCAGTCATTTTCAGAGGAATCCTACGTCGAATATTGGGCTTTTCCTTTCGACGAATCTGGTTTCCCTTCCGCCGTAAATAGCAGTTCTCTCAGGTTCCGTGTTCGTGATAAATAGCGCAACGGTGAGGTGGCAATGAAAACAACTGGTTGGTCATCCATCTTGGTTGCAGCGGTACTGCTTACTGGTGCAGTGTTAGCCGAGGCGCAGCGAATTAAACTTATACGCCATCGCGACGTTCAATTGATCGAGAACCCACTGCGCGACTCGGTGCGATACCAACGCGCGCGGGGAACAACGATTCTTCGAGCAGGAAAATAATATGGGCGAGACAGTTGCGGATGCGTTCGTGTTTTTCGGGGCCACCGGCGATCTTGCGGACAAACAAATATTTCCGGCACTTCACGCGTTGGTCAAACGCGATCAACTCAACGTTCCGATCGTCGGGGTCGCAAAATCCGGTTGGAACCTCGATCAGCTGCGCGAGTACGCGCGAGATAGTCTTCAACACCACGGAAGCGTTGACAACGTGGCCTGGGAAAAACTCTTGGGTCGGCTCAAATATGTCGACGGGGACTAAAGCGAAGGATCAACCTACGGAGCGTTACGTGAAGCACTCGGCAACGCAGCGCGTCCACTCCACTACCTCGCCATCCCGCCTAGCATGTTCGTTACGGTCGTGGGTAACTTAGCGCAGGTAGGATACTCCAAAAACGCACGCGTGGTTGTCGAGAAGCCGTTTGGCCGCGATTTGGAGACGGCCGGAGCGCTCGACGAGATGCTTCACGAATACTTTTCGGAAGCGGCGATATTCCGGATCGACCACTATTTAGGCAAAGAAACGGTGCAGAACCTTCTTTACTTCCGTTTCGCCAACTCGTTTTTGGAGCCGACCGCGACTCGGAAATCGTCGCGCATGTCTTCGACGAACGCAATCCAGCCGTAACAACTATGATTGCAAGCGTGGTCAAAGAAATCCTGGGCCATAGGGAAATCGAAATGACGCTGCGGTACTCTCACCTAGCCCCGGCGCACAAAGCGAGCGCAATGGACAAGCTAGGCGAGGCGTTCGAAGCTGCCGGAAGGGACCGTGAAACCGGTGCGACGGAAGCGCAAGAACCGCGTGCTTTGGCAGCGAACTTGGCACAAATCAGGAACGTTTTCCTGGTAAGAAGCGGTCGCGGGTTATCAGTGGTTGACCCGAAAACCTTGAAGAGACAAGATGTTAGCTGTGAAAATGATTGGTGGAGGCGGGGGGGGGCGGGAATCGAACCCCCGTCCGAACGGGGTCCGGATGCGGCAGCCCGCGCCGGGAGCGCCACTCAGGAGGCCGGATGGTAATCGTCATCACACTCTCGCCGCGGGATTACGACGCGGTTCTGTTCGATCTTGACGGGGTGCTGACCAGGACGGCGAGCGTGCACGCGGCGGCTTGGAAAAAGTTGTTCGATGGGTTTCTCGAGAAACGGGCGGCCGAGGCGGGCGAGCCGTTCGTCCCTTTTGATATCGATGCCGACTACCTGCGCTACGTGGACGGCAAACCGCGTTACGACGGCGTGGCTGCTTTCATCGAGTCGCGCGGGATCGAATTGCCGTTGGGCGCAGCCGAAGACGGCCCCGAAGTGCAAAGCGTGCGCGCGCTGGGAAACCTGAAGGACGAGTTTTTCCAGCAGCAGCTGAAGCTGCACGGCGTTGAGCTCTATGAAGCATCGATCGCGCTGGTGCGTAAACTCCGCGCGCAGGAGATCAAGACCGCGGTCGTCTCCTCCAGCAACAACTGCGCCGCCGTGCTCGACGCGGCGGGGATCGCTCGGTTGTTCGACACGCGAGTGGACGGGACGGACGTCACCCGCCTCGAGCTTAAGGGCAAGCCGGCACCGGACGCTTTCCTGGAGGCTGCACGGCGTCTCGGTGTGGAACCGGCGCGGGCTGTCGTCGTGGAGGACGCGATTGCCGGCGTCGAGGCGGGGCGCGCCGGCCGATTCGGCTGTGTGATCGGCGTCGATCGCCGCGGGCGCTCGAGCGCGCTGCGTGACGCCGGCGCCGACATCGTCGTGACCGATATGGGCCAAGTCGAAGTGGCGGAGGAACCCCCTTCCGCGTGGTCGATGGTGTTTGAGGACTTCGACCCGGCGCGCGAGGGAATCCGTGAGGCACTGTGCACCCTGGGGAATGGCTATTTCGCGACCCGTGGGGCTGCAGCCGGGGCGGTCGCCGATGACCTGCACTATCCGGGGACCTATCTTGGCTGCGGCTACAACCGGCTGCGCACCGATATCGCCGGCCGGGTGGTCGAGAACGAGGACCTCGTCAATTTCCCGAACTGGGTCGCACTCGGGTTGCGCATCGCCGACCAGGACTGGTTCGATGCGCGAAACGTCAAGCTCCTGTCCTACCGCCAGGAGCTCGACCTGCGGCACGACATGCTGTTGCGCCACATCAGTTTCGAGGACGTCCATGGGCGGCGCAGCACCCTCCGCGAGCGACGCCTGGTGTCGATGGCCGACATGCATATCAGTGCGCTGGAAGTGTCGCTGACTGCTGACAACTGGTCCGCTGGCGTCACGGTCCGATCGGCGATCGACGGACGAGTCGTCAACGCCGGCGCCAGGCTGTACCGCAAGTTCAACAACAAGCACCTAGAGCCGTTGGCAGGCGAGGTCGTCGGCGAGGACGGGGTGTACTCGCTGGTGCGTACCTGCCAGTCGAATCTTCATGTCGCGCAGGCGGCGCGAACGCGAGCATTCCTCGACGGAGAGCTTGTCGATGTTCGGCGTCGGGTTATTGAGGAACCGGGATACATCGGGCAGGAACTGAGGGTCGACCTCAAGCAAGGCGAGACGCTGGTGCTGGAGAAGCTGGCCTCTTTCTATACCTCGCGCGATCATGCCATCTCTGAGTGCGGTCTGGAGGCGCGCAAGGCCATTGCGCGTGCCGGCCGCTTCGATGCGGTGATGGCGGATCATGTTTTTGCATGGAAGCATCTGTGGCGTCGCTTCGACGTACATATCCTGCCGGCCGATCCCGGGTTCAAGTTGAATGTCTCGATGCTGCTTCGCTTGAACATGTTTCACCTGATGCAAGCCGTATCGCCCAACTCCATCGGACTCGATATCGGCGTACCCGCGCGGGGCTGGACCGGTGAGGCGTATCAGGGCCATATATTCTGGGATGAACTGTTCATCTTCCCGTTTTTCAATTATCGAATGCCCGAAATCACCCGATCCCTTCTGATGTACCGCTACCGACGCCTGGGCGAGGCGCGCGCCGCCGCCGTGGCGGCCGGATTCAAGGGAGCGATGTTCCCCTGGCAGAGCGGCAGCGATGGGCAGGAGGAGACTCAGGCGTTCAACCTGAACCCGCGCTCGCAGCGCTGGGTGCCCGACAACTCCTACTTGCAGCGCCACGTAGGCAGCGCCGTCGCCTATAACGTCTGGCAGTATTTCCAGGCCACTCGCGACCTGGAGTTCTTACACTCTTACGGCGCGGAGCTGATCCTAGATATCGCACGCTTTTGGTCGAGCATCGCGAGTTTCAATGACCAACGCGGGCGCTACGAGATCCACGGCGTGATGGGTCCAGACGAGTTCCACGATGGCTATGCGGATTCGCCGGCGCCCGGTCTTAACAACAATGCCTATACCAACGTCATGGCCGTGTGGGTGCTGTGCCGCGCGCTGGAGGTGCTCGAACAGCTCTCCGAGCTGCGTCGCGCCGAAATCGCGACACAGCTCGACCTGCCGGCGGAGGAAATTGCGCGCTGGGAGGACATCAGCCGCAGGATGTTCGTGCCGTTCCATGACGGCATCATCACCCAGTTCGAGGGCTACGAAAAATTGCGTGAGCTCGATTGGGAGGACTACCGGACCCGGTATGAAAATATTCAGCGTCTCGATCTCATCCTCGAGGGGGAGAACGACAGCGCCAACCGCTACAAACTCTCGAAACAGGCCGACGTGCTGATGTTGTTCTATCTGTTTTCTGCCGAGGAGTTGCGCGAGCTGTTCGAGCGTCTGGATTATCCGTTCGAGTACGAGACGATCCCGAAAAACGTCGCCTACTATGCCGCACGCTCGTCCCATGGTTCCACGCTATCCCGTGTGGTGTATGCCTGGGTCCTGGCCCGTTCCGACCGGCCGGGCTCGATGAATTTCTTCGCGGAAGCGCTGCAGAGCGACACGAGCGACATCCAGCGGGGCACCACAGCGGAGGGTGTGCATCTCGGCGCGATGGCCGGGTCGGTCGATCTGATGCAGCGTGTATCGACCGGCATCGAAGTCAGAGGCGATGTTCTGCGGCTCAATCCGGAATTGCCCCAGGAAATGAAGCGCCTCGACATGCGCATCCGCTATCGAGGCCATTCGCTCGACCTGCGGCTCACGCGCGACTCGCTCAGGGTGCGCGGGCGTGATGGCGCGGCGGCGCCGATTTCGTTGTGCGTCGACGACAAGGTCTACGAATTCGTCAGCGGCACCACCCGCGTGTTTCGATTGAATGATGAGCCAACAGATGGCGTAATTGTCGAAAAGAACCCGGCCGACGGACGCTAAGAACATCTTGAGCGCCCAGGTGACCGCGCTCTCGGCGTTGGCTGAAAACATAAGGAGAATTGAACCATGAACACGAAAACTCTTACCCCCGAGCTGCTCGACAAGATGGATGCCTACTGGCGCGCCGCCAACTATCTGTCGGCCGGGCAGATTTTTCTCTACGACAATCCGCTGCTGAAGCGGCCGCTGACGCTCGCGGATGTGAAGCACATGCTGCTCGGACACTGGGGCACGACCCCAGGGCAGAACTTCATTTACATGCACCTGAACCGGGTCATCAAGAAATACGACCTCGACATGATTTATGTCTCCGGTCCCGGGCACGGCGGTCCAGCCGTCGTGGGCAACACATACTTGGAAGGCACCTACAGCGAGATCTATCCCGACATCAGCCAGGATGAGGCCGGGCTGCAAAAGCTTTTCAAGCAGTTTTCGTTTCCCGGAGGCATTCCGAGCCACGCATCGCCGGAATGCCCGGGCTCGATCCACGAAGGCGGCGAACTGGGCTACTCGCTCAGCCATTCGTTCGGAGCGGTGTTCGACAATCCCGATCTGATCGTCGCCTGCGTTGTCGGCGACGGCGAGGCGGAGACGGGTCCGCTGGCCACCGCGTGGCATTCGAACAAGTTCCTCGATCCGGCCACCGACGGCGCGGTGCTGCCGATCCTGCATCTCAACGGCTACAAGATTGCCAACCCGACCGTTCTGGCCCGCATCGAGCATGAGGAATTGGAACAGTTGCTGCGCGGCTACGGCTGGACGCCCTACTTCGTCGAGGGGCACGAGCCCGCGCTGATGCACGAGGCCATGGCCGCGACGCTCGACACGGCGGTGGAGCAGATCAAGAAAATCCAGCAGGACGCGCGCGTCCACGGCGACTTCGCGCGGCCGCGCTGGCCGATGATCGTCCTCAATTCGCCCAAAGGCTGGACGGGGCCGAAAGTGGTCGATGGCCTGCAGGTCGAGGGCACCTTCCGGGCGCACCAGGTGCCGCTTCACCCTAGGGCTCAGCCCGAACACCTCAAGCTGCTGGAAGACTGGCTCAAGGGCTACCGGCCGGAGGAACTCTTCGATGAGCAGGGTCGCCTGAAACCGGAACTGGCTGAACTAGCGCCCAAGGGCGAACGACGGATGGGGGCGAATCCGCACGCCAACGGCGGCATGCTGCTGCGCGACCTGCGGATGCCGGATTTCCGCGACTACGCGATCGAAGTGCCCACGCCGGGCATACGCGGCATCGGCGACACGCATGTGTTGGGAAAATTTCTGCGCGACGTCACGAAGCTGAACAGCGAACAGCGGAATTTCCGGGTCTTCGGCCCTGACGAGACGCTCTCCAACGGCCTGGAAGCGCTTTTTGAAGCGACCCAACGCCAATGGGACGCTGCGACCGTGCCGAACGACGAATTCCTCGCGCCCAGTGGGCGCGTGATGGAAATGCTCAGCGAGCACCAATGCGAGGGCTGGCTCGAGGGCTACCTGCTCACCGGGCGCCATGGGCTGTTCAACTGCTACGAAGCGTTCATCCATATCATCGATTCGATGTTCAACCAGCACGCCAAGTGGCTGAAAGTCACCGCGCATCTGCCGTGGCGGCGCAAGATCGCCTCGCTCAACTACCTGCTGGCGTCCCATGTCTGGCGCCAGGATCACAACGGCTTCACCCACCAGGACCCCGGTTTCATCGACCATGTCGTGAACAAGAAGGCCGAGGTGGTGCGAGTTTATTTTCCGCCGGATGCCAACTGCCTGCTCTCGGTGATGGACCACTGCCTGCGCAGCCGCCACTACGTCAACGTCGTGGTCGCAGGCAAACACCCGGCGCCGCAGTGGCTGACGATGGACGCCGCCGTCAAGCACTGCACCGAGGGCATCGGCATCTGGCGGTGGGCCAGCAACGACCAGGCCGTTGCACCCGACGTGGTCATGGCCTGCTGCGGCGACGTGCCTACGCTGGAGACGCTCGCCGCCGTCTCCATCCTGCGCGAGCATCTGCCCGAACTGAAGATCCGCGTAGTCAACGTTGTCGACCTCATGAAGCTGCAGCCGCCAAGCGAACACCCGCACGGGTTGAGCGACATGGATTTCGACGAGCTCTTCACCAAGGACAAGCCGGTGATCTTCGCCTACCATGCCTACCCGTGGTTGATCCACCGGCTGACCTACCGGCGCACCAACCACGACAACATTCACGTCCGCGGCTACAAGGAAGAGGGTACCATCACGACGCCCTTCGACATGACGGTGCTGAACGATCTGGACCGCTTCCACCTTGTGATGGACACCATCGACCGCCTGCCGCAGACCGGCGACAAGGGCATCTACCTGAAGCAGCAGCTCAAGGACAAGCTCATCGAGCACAAGCAATACATCGACAAGCACGGCCAAGACATGCCGGAAATTCGGAATTGGAAATGGAAAGGATGACGCCCCGATGGCGCTGCGATTGATCGAGATGGTGTTGCAGGAGAAGGACGGCGCGGAAGTTCGCGAGCTTCTCAAGGAACACAAGGTGCTCGCACACCGGCAGCTTCGATTACCGGACGGGGAAGTGCGGGTGCGTATTTTGTTGGACGCGGAACAGAGCGAGGCGGTGCTGGATTTGTTGGAGAAAGAGTACGCCGGTGGGGAGGGCAACCGGGTGGTGATTCTGCCTGTCGAAGCGACATTGCCGCGCGCCGGGCCGGACCCGGCCGTTGTCACCATCCCGCTGAACCAACCAGAGAAATAACGCCGAACGCATGGACGTTTCCGGAACAGCCGAGCTTGCGGCGCGCGCGGCCGATGTCGTGTTGGAGTTGCGCGGCGTGCATAAACAGTTCGTTGTGGGCGGGCGAGCCGTCCAAGCTCTCGGCAATGTCAGCCTCGCCGTGCGACGGGGCCGCGTCACGGGATTGATCGGTCCAGATGGTGCCGGTAAGACGACGTTGATGCGACTGGCGGTCGGACTGCTGGCGCCCGACGACGGCCGGATCATGACGCTCGGTTTCGACGCCACTCGTGAGTCGCTCGCGGTACAGGAGCGCGTTGGCTATATGCCGCAACGGTTTGGTCTCTACGAAGATTTGTCCGTTCAGGAAAATCTCGATCTCTATGCCGATTTGCAAGGCATGCCATACGCCGATCGTGCCGCACGATACGAAGCATTGATGCACATGACCGGCCTGGCTCGGTTCACCACGCGCCTCGCTGGACGGTTGTCGGGCGGAATGAAACAAAAACTCGGACTCGCCTGTACGCTCGTGCGCCCGCCGGAATTATTGTTGCTTGACGAGCCGACGGTTGGGGTTGATCCCGTCTCGCGGCGCGAACTGTGGCAGATTGTTTATAGACTCGTGCAACAAGGAGGCATGAACGTGCTGTTGAGCACCGCCTACCTCGATGAAGCGGAGCGCTGTGATGAAGTGATTCTGATGCACGACGGCGAAGTGTTGGGGTACGGTCCGCCGAAAGAATTCCGCGAACGATCGCGCGGGAGGACGTACATGGTGACCGCGCCCGCCGCGAACAAGCGTGCGTTGCAGGAATCGCTCACGAATGGGCCTGGTGTGGTCGACGCGCTCATTCAGGGCGATCACGTCCGGTTGGTTATGGACAGCGATGTCCGCCCCGAGGCCGCGAGCTTGTTGCCGGGACAAGAAGACATTTCGATCCGGCCGGTACCGCCCCGGCTGGAGGACAGCTTCGTGGTGATGCTGCGCAAGCGGCGTTCGGACGGCGCTGTCACTGAGCCGCCAAAAACAACGGCCAGAGACCCGGTGCGCTCTCACAACGGCGATGGCCCGGTCATTGAGGTCAACGACGCGAAGCGCCGGTTCGGTGATTTCTATGCGGTCAAGGGCGTGACGTTTCAAGTGAACCGCGGTGAGGTTTTCGGGTTGCTGGGCGCAAACGGCGCGGGCAAGTCCACGACGTTTCGGATGTTGTGCGGTTTGCTGCCGGCCACCGAAGGCAGTCTGCGCGTGGCCGGGCTGGACTTGCGGCGCGCGGCAGCGGCGGCGCGGGCACGGGTTGGTTACATGTCGCAGAAGTTCTCGCTCTACGGCAATCTCAGTGTAGGCGAGAACCTGCGCTTCTTCAGCAACGCCTATAATCTGTCGGGACCACGTCAGCGCGAACGCATGGACTGGGCGCTGACCCAATTCGAACTCGCCCGGCTGACCGACGTCACAAGTCTCGACCTGCCGCTGGGCCACAAGCAGCGGCTGGCAATGGCTTGCGCGCTGATGCACGAGCCCGAGATTCTGTTTCTCGATGAACCGACCTCGGGCGTTGATCCGCTGGCGCGGCGCGAATTCTGGCGACGGATCAACGCCCTCGCCGAGCAACGCGTAACGGTAATGGTCACCACGCATTTCATGGAGGAGGCCGAGTATTGCGACCGGCTGGCAATCATGGCCGATGGTGAAATCCTCACGATCGGCACGCCTGAAGCGATCAAACAACGTCAGCGCACCACCGAGCAACCGGAGCCGACGATGGAAGACGCATTTATCGCGCTGATCGAAGGCAAAGGACCAACCGGATGAAGCCGCCACACGAACGACTATCGCGGGGCGGAGGTCGAATGCGGTTGCGCGGTTTGCTCCGCAAGGAGTTCCTCCAGATCCTGCGCGACCCGAGCAGTCTCGCCATCGCATTTCTATTGCCGGTCGTGCTCCTGCTGATTTTCGGGTATGGCGTGTCGCTCGACGCCGAACATGTGCCGATCGCGCTGGTCGTGGAACAACCCGGCGCCGACACCGCCAGCTTTACCGGAGGCTTCCAGCAGTCCCGCTACTTCGCACCGATCTTAATGCGCAATCTCAACGAGGCCGAGGCGAGCACTCCGGGAGCGTCGCGTGGACGCCATCGTTCACCTGCGCGCGGATTTTGCCCGCCGGCTCCACCAACCGGGCGGGGCCCCGATCCAAGTGATCGTCAACGGCGTGGAAGCCAACAGCGCGCGGCTCGTGTTGGGTTACGTACAGGGCGCGTGGCAGAAATGGCTGGAGAAAGAGGCTCTCGCGCGGGGCGAGATTTTGAGCGTGCCAGTGCAGCTGGAGCAACGGGTTTGGTTCAACAGCGAGTTGCGCAGCCGCAATTTTCTCGTGCCCGGCCTGATCGCGATCATCATGACGCTGATCGGCGCGCTGCTGACGGCGCTGGTGATGGCGCGCGAATGGGAACGCGGCACGATGGAGGCGCTGATGGTGACCCCGGTGACCATGCGCGAGGTGTTGCTGGGCAAGGTGCTGCCGTACTTCGCGCTGGGCACGGGCGGCATGGCGTTGTCGGTGGCCATGGGCGTGTGGTTATTCGGTGTGCCGTTGCGCGGGTCGCTGGGGCTGCTGTTTGCGGCTTCGTCGCTATTTTTGCTGGCGGCGCTGGGAATGGGCCTGCTGATTTCCACCGTGACGAAGAACCAGTTTGTCGCCGGCCAGGTTGCGATCGTCACGACCTTCCTGCCGGCCTTCATTTTGTCGGGGTTCATCTTTGACATCGGCAGCATGCCGCGCGTCGTTCAAGGGATCACCTACTTGTTGGCCGCGCGGTATTTCGTGGCGATTTTGCAGACGTTGTTTCTCGCCGGTAACGTGTGGTTGGTGCTCCTGCCCAACGCGCTGGCCTTGGTGTTGATGGCGGCATTTTTCCTCGGCGTGAGCCGGCGCAAGCTGCGGAAACGGCTGGAATAAGACACGACCATGTGGCGACGAATTCGGGCTTTGATGACGAAGGAGTTCCTGGCGCTGCTCAAGGATAAGCGGAGCCGGATCGTGGTGTTCGTGCCGCCGATCCTCCAGTTGCTGGTGTTTGGCTACGCGGCCACGTTCGACCTTAACCGCATCCCTCTGGCGGTGTACGACGAGGATCACAGCCAGGCGTCGCGGGATCTGGTGGCGCGGTTTGAAGGCTCGCCGAACTTCCAACAGGTCGCGGTGATTTCGCACGATGAGCAAATCGCGCCGCTGGTGGACGCCCGAAAAGCGCTGTTGGTGCTGCGCATCAGCCCGCAGTTCAGCCGTGAACTGCTCGGCGGACGGTCCGGTCCCGTGCAAGTAATCGTCGATGGCCGCAACTCCAACACCGCCGCGATCTTGCTCAGCTACGTCAACTCCATCATCGCGTCATTCAATGCAGACTGGCTTCAGCGCACGGGGGGTGCGGCGGCGCAAGCGCGCTTGGAAACACGGGCGTGGTTCAACCCTAATCTGGTGAGCCGCTGGTTCATCGTGCCCGGCATCGTGGGACTGCTGACGCTGGTGGTCACCACGCTGGTCACGGCGCTCTCGGTGGCCCGTGAACGCGAGCAGGGCACGTTCGATCAGTTGCTGGTCACGGCGTTCCGGCCCGTGGAGATCCTGATCGGCAAGGCGCTGCCGGGATTCATCATCGGCTTCGCCGAGGCCACGGTGATCATCCTGATCGCGACCCTCTGGTTTGAGGTGCCGTTGCGCGGCAGTGTGCTGACGCTGTACGTAGGGCTGTTCTTCTTCCTGCTCTCGACGGTGGGGATGGGGCTGATGATCTCGTCGCTCTCGGTCTCTCAACAACAAGGCCTGCTGGGTGCGTTTCTCTTCGTCGTGCCGTCGATCATTCTTTCCGGCTTCGCTACGCCGATTGCCAACATGCCATACTGGATGCAGCAACTCACGTTGCTCAATCCCATGCGCTATTTCCTGATCATCTTGCGCGGCGTGTTCTTGCAGGGCACGCCGTTCCATCTGCTGGTCAGCCAATTTTGGCCCATGGCGATCATCGGCTTGGCTAACTTGGCGCTGGCAGGATGGTTGTTCCGAGCTCGCCTGCATTGAAGTTTTCGTAAAGAATCGACACTTCTGTTGATTGCAGGCTGCTAGCCCAACTTTCTCAACTCGGATCGAAATAAGATTTTTTTGCGGGTCTGGGCGCGAGAAAGATTCGTGATTTCAAGGGGTGTAGATGCTAAGACTAAATCTGACAGGCATGATAAAGTCCTCGTAATCCAAGAGGCAGCCAAGGGCTGCAGAAAGGAAGCGAGGCGAGATGACCGCAGCAGACAAGGTAATCAAGACCAAGGTCGGGGTACTGGAGCTCGGCAAGCAGTTGGGCAACATGTCCAAGGCCGGCCGGATCATGGGCTACAGTCGAGACAGTTTTTATCGGCTCAAAGAACTCAACGAGATAAAATTTAACAACCCCCAAACCTTTCTTTGTCGCCTTTATGGCCTACTGCCTGCACGTCACGCTCAAGGCGCGATTACGGCCGCTAGCCGCTGGACGGACGCCTCGGGCGGTGCTCGATAAGTTTGCCACCATGCAGATGTTGAACGTCAAATTTCCCGCCACCGATGGCCGCACTCTGATCCTTAGCCGTTACACCGAGCCAGACACTGATCACAAGCTTCTGTTAGAACAGCTCAAACTCATCTTGCCGCCCCAACCGCCACCCCGAATCACTGGCGGCGGCCAACGGGTGCACTCTCGTGATGGACACCATCGACCGCCTGCCGCAGACCGGCGACAAGGGCATCTACCTGAAGCAGCAGCTCAAGGACAAGCTCATCGAGCACAAGCAATACATCGACAAGCACGGCCAGGACATGCCGGAGATCCGAAATTGGCGATGGAAGGGATCAACCGCATGACCGCCGCACCACTGCAGAAGCCGTTGCGCGCAAGTTCGGTCTGGACCGTATCGACGCCGAATTGTTGCCCGAGAGAAAGGGTGCGTGGGCGGTGCTACCCGAGGCGTGGCCTGGCGGCACCTCTTTGGGGCTGGATTAGGTTTCACGGTGGCGCTGTTTATCGCCCGGCGGGTGTTTGCGGACAAACGCTTGCCAGTGGAAATGACCTTCGTGCGCTCTCTCACACCCACACTTTTAGGCTGATCCATGAATAAGTTAAGACAACTCTGGAGCGATTTGCGGTCGAGCTTTTGGTTTTTGCCTTTTCTGATCGTCCTGATCAGCATTGTTTACGCGGTAGTGTGGACCCAAACAGACTATTATGCTGGGGGTGACCGATGGCTGGCCCGGTGGCCACGGATATTTGGGGTCGGGGCGGAAGGCGCGCGCGCTATGTTGTCCACGCTTGCCGCTTCGATGATGTCCGTTATGGGCATCACGTTCTCCATGACCCTGCTGGCATTGGCGCTGGCGTCGAGCCAATACACCTCGCGCATCTTGCGCAACTTCATGCGCAGCCGTGTCACGCAGGTCACGCTGGGAACCTTTGCCGGAATTTTCGTCTATTGTTTGATCGTGTTGCACACTATTCGCACTGGCGATGCGCCATTCGTGCCCAGCCTGGCGGTGTTTTTCGCATTTGTTCTGGCGTTTGGCGGCATTGCCGTCCTCATTTTTTTTATTCATCACATCGCCTCGTCGATCCAGGCTTCCAACATCATCGCCTCGGTCGCTCAGGAGACCGACGCCTCCATTGATCGGCTGCTGCCAAAAATACTGGATCAGGGGCCCGATGAAGATGAAGGCCGGAACCAGGTACTCGAGCCACTGGATGAGAGGACCTGGTATCCAGTGCCGGCCGCCGTGAGCGGCTACATACAGAGCGTGAATATTGATGCCCTCCTGGGCTTGGCGCGGGACAGGAAGACCGTCGTGCGGATGGAACGCGGCATCGGCGCGTTCGTTGTGCAGAATACCGCTTTGGCATCGCTCGCCCTGACGTACCCGCCGGATCAAGATATGAATGCTGCCCTGAATGGGGCTTACAGCATCAGCCGCCATCGCACGATTGAGCAGGACCCCGCTTTCGGTATCAGGCAGATCGTCGATATGGCCCTCAAGGCACTTTCGCCCGGGATCAATGACACCTCGACGGCGGTGATGTGCGTGGATTACTTGACAGAGATTCTGGCTCGGCTGGCTTGTCGGCAATTCCCGCCATCGCGCCGTTACGAGGGTGAAACACTGCGTGTGATCGCCATAGTCCCGACCTTTGAAGGTGGGTTGGCCGAGGCGTTCGATCAGATTCGGGGTAGCGCCGCAGGCAATGTCGCCATTATGGCGCGTATGCTCGGCGCCATTGATACCCTTGCCAGTCTCACGGTCAGCCCGAGCCACTTACGAGCACTCGACGAACAGGTGCAGTGTATTGCCGAGCTGGCCGATCGCACCATCCAATCCATCCATGATCGCGCGCGGATTGAAAGGCGGCTGTCAGGGGTGCGCGAAACGCTGGAAGCTCGGTCTGCGTTGTGCGTGGGGGAAGAGAGAGTATAGGGTTATGAAACCGAACCCGGAAATGGCACGCAAAGCCGGTTTAGCGAATTGCGGCGTGGTCGTCTCGGTGCGCGGCAGTGGCGTGGCACGTGCGATGCCGCCGTGGAGAGGATCGCTAGCGAGAGTGCGCCGCATGGCGGATCATCACCAAAGGCTTCGTGATGTACACAATGGAAACCGAACATGTGTAATAAATTCGTCGTCGGCAACTGGAAGATGTATACCACTGCAGCCGAGGCAAGACGGCTGGCCAAGGCGGTCGTGGATGGCGTGAGCAACGAGGAGCGCGCATCGGTCGCTATCTGTCCGCCTTTCCCCTATCTCGCTCTTGTCGGTGAGATTCTCAAGGGCAGCCGTGTCGCGCTCGGGGCGCAGAACCTCTTTCCCGAGAAGGAAGGCGCGTTCACCGGCGAGGTCAGCCCGACGATGCTCCTCGATCTCGGCTGCAAGTACGTTATCCTCGGACACAGCGAGCGCCGTCACAAGCTGGGCGAATCCGATACGTTCATAAACCAAAAGGTACGGGTTGCCCTGGCCGCCGGCCTCGACGTGATCTTCTGCATCGGCGAGACTCTGGACCAACGTGAGGCCGACCAGACCGAAGCGGTGCTCGACCGGCAACTCATCCAGGGATTGGCCGACCTGTCGGCGGATACCTTGACCCGCCTGAGCATCGCGTACGAACCGGTCTGGGCAATCGGTAGCCTCGGACACCACGCCACCCCTCAGCAGGCTCAGGAGGCGCACGCCGTCATTCGGCGCCGCTTCGGTCAGATGTTCGATGAGAAATCGGCTCAGACGCTTGCCATACAGTACGGCGGCAGCGTCAAGCCGGAGAACGCTGCCGCGCTGCTTAGCCAGCACGGTGTGGACGGCGCCCTCATCGGCGGCGCCAGCCTACATGCCGACCAGTTTCTGGCCATCGTCCGGGCCGGGATTCAAACCGAAGGAGACTCAGCATGACAGCAATCGCATCACTCACCACAAGCCCAAGCATTACATCGACAAGCACGGTGAGGACAATCCGGAAATGCGTAATTGGAAATGGCTGAACACCATGAATAACCACGAAGCAAATCCCCCGAGATCATTAGAGATAAAAGAGAAAGCAGAAAACCAATGACTAAGCTTGGGCACGATCATCAGCACAGCAGCGAACCGGATCGAGACGGAGGTCATGTTAAACCCCCTTACTGGAAGCGGGCGCATCATGACTGGCGTTTCTTGGTTGGCGTGTTTTTTATGTTTGCGGCGATCATTATTTACGTCATGAGCGAGGACTTGGCTTGGCGGCCGCGCAGCCAACGGCAACAGCCGCAGTCAGAGGTCGGCGGAAAATAGCGGCGCCCCCGGAGACTTTCATACGCAAGGAGCGCGACCGAAAGAGGATGCCATGAATCAAATACCTCTGTATCCCCTACGATTCGAACCAATTTGCCAGTATCGCCTCTGGGGCGGCAGCCCGACGCCAAGGCCGGACCGAAACCTGAATCCAAGGCCAAGACACCTGCCGATTTGACGCCGCAGATCGTCAAGCGAGTACATGAACTCTACGAGGAACTAGGGCGCAAAGACCTTCAGGCAGTTGAAGACTTGGAGAAGGCGGAGCGCGAGAATCGAAAAAATGAAGCCCACAAATAATAAACAGAACCGAACCGCGCGTTGGGTATTGCCGAAGGGATGAAGATGAAAATCAATTCAAAGGATTTCCGTGTGCGACCCGGAGAAAAGGTCAAACTCAATGCGTGGCCGACGATTGTGAAGCCCTTTTGCAAGTCGAAGAAGCGGTATCAAAAACTTCTGGCAGAACACGTTGAGGAGTTGAGTTCGCTGCAACGCCTTCACTACGCGTCAGACCGCTATGCCTTGCTGCTGATTTTTCAGGCGATGGACGCCGCCGGCAAGGACGGGGCCATCCGGCACGTCATGTCCGGGGTCAATCCGCAGGGCTGCCAGGTTTTCAGTTTCAAACAGCCGAGCGCCGAAGAGTTGGAACATGATTTTCTCTGGCGCACGACCTGCCGTCTGCCGGAACGCGGGCGCATCGGCATCTTCAATCGTTCCTACTACGAGGAAGTTCTCATCGTTCGCGTGCATCCAGAGATTCTCAAAAGCCAAAGGCTGCCGGATGTGTTACCTGAGGGGAAGACAATCTGGCAGGACCGGTATCGTTCCATTGTGGACTTCGAAGGGCACCTCCACCGCAACGGCACGCAAATCATTAAATTTTTTCTCCATCTGTCGAAGGAGGAACAGCGAAAGCGGTTCCTTGAACGCATTGATGAGCCGGACAAGAACTGGAAATTCAGCGTCGCGGACATCCACGAGCGGAAATACTGGAAACATTACATGCAGGCTTATGAGGATTGCCTGAACGCGACAAGCACTGATCACGCGCCCTGGTACGCCGTTCCCGCCGATGATAAGGAGAATGCCCGGTTGATTGTTTCCCAAATTGTCGTTGATGCACTGAGTGAACTGAAGATGGCCTATCCCAAGCTCACCGCGAAACGCCGGCAGGAATTGAAAGCCATCCGCAAACAACTCTGAAGGCAAAACCTATGACAAATCAGCACTCTCAACAACCTATGTATCCACTGCAATTCGAACCGATTTGTCAGTATCGCCTCTGGGGCGGGCGGCGTCTGGCCGGCCTGCTCTCAGCTCGGCTGCCCGGCGATGGCCCCATCGGCGAAGCCTGGCTACTGAGCGACCGCAATGACCATCCCAGCCGGGTTGCCGATGGACCGCTCAAAGGACGGACCATCGCACAGTTGCTAGAGCAGTCGCCGGAGCAGCTGCTGGGAAAACTGGCCGGGCGCTTCCGCCGGTTCCCCTTGCTGCTGAAGTTCCTCGATGCGCGCGAAATGCTTTCGGTCCAAGTGCATCCGTCCGATTCGCAAACTGACTATCTGCCGCCGGGTGAACACGGCAAGACCGAAGCCTGGGTCGTTCTGGAGGCGGAGCCGGAGAGCCGTATCTACGCGGGACTGAAGCCGGGCACCACCGCCGACGATTTGCGGCGGGCGCTCGCGAACCGGACGGTGGCGGACTATCTGGCGGGCTTCAAGCCAAAGCCGGGCGACAGCGTCTTTCTGCAAGCCGGCACCGTTCACTCGCTGGGCAGCGGCCTGGTGGTTTTCGAAGTACAGCAAAACAGCGACGTGACGTTTCGCCTGTACGACTGGGATCGAGTTGACGCCAAGACCGGCCGCCAGCGCGCTCTGCAAGTCGATCAAGCGATTGCCTGTATTGATTTTGCCCAAGGTCCGGTCGGTCCGGTAGCGCCGGTTGTGGAGTTCGAGAGTGCGGTGCTGCGTGAACGACTCTTTGATTGTGAACACTTCGAGTTGTGGCGCTGCCGCGGCGAATCGCCCTTTACGGTCGGCGCAACGGGAACGCCGCGCGTGCTGGTGTGCATCGCCGGCGCGGGTCAGCTGGAGCACAAGAGCACGATTTATGATGTCGGTAATGGCGATGTGATGCTCTTGCCGGCTGTGGTCGGTGCGTGTGATTTTCGGCCGCGCGGGGCAGCGAGCTTATTGGAAATTGCCTTGCCGGAAGTTGCATGGCCCAAGGTTTCCGAACTCAATCTACTTTGAGAATAGAGACTGAGCTGAACGGATGAAGTCAAACGAATAGCCAGAAACCAAAAATGAAAAAGCTCATTGTTTTCGATCTCGATGGTACGCTTGCCGAAAGCAAGTCACCTCTTGACGCTGAGATGGCAGAACTTCTCAGCGCGCTTCTTGGCATTGTCAAGGTGGCGGTTATTTCCGGCGGCAACTGGCCCCAATTCGAAAAGCAATTGCTGTCCAATCTATCCCATAACGGTCAGCTGAAGAATTTGTCGCTCCTTCCTACTTGTGGAACAAAATTCTACCGATATGGATCGGATTGGGAACAGCTTTATGCGGAAGATTTCACCAATGAACAGAAACAAACAATTATCAGTTCAATGAAGGAGGCGATTGAGGCGTCGGGCTTTAAGGCCGAGCGAGTTTGGGGAGAGCCGATCGAAGACCGGGGAAGTCAGATTACCTTTTCCGCGTTAGGTCAGCAGGCACCTTTGGAAGAAAAAAAGAAGTGGGATCCGGATTTCGCGAAGCGGAAGAAGATCAAAGCAGACCTGGAAAAATTCATTCCCGAATTTTCGGTGCGCTTGGGTGGCACGACTTCCGTTGATGTCACCAAGCCGGGCATCGACAAAGCCTACGGTATTGGAAAACTGCGAGACATCCTGGGCATCACAATTAATGAGATGATTTTTATCGGCGATGCCTTGTTCCCCGGCGGCAATGACTATCCGGCCAAAGAAGCAGGCGTTATCTCGATCCAGGTCAGAGATCCCAATGAGACAAAGCGAGTAATCGATGCGATCATCGCATGCTTGGATAGCATGCAACCCAACACACTTTGCCGGAAAAACAGTTGATGAGTGATTTTCAATTGACGCGCCTGGGGCTGATCATGGAGCCGGAACCGGGCAATCCGCACGAGGTCGAAGGCACGCTCAATCCCGCTGCCGTTCGTGGCCCCGATGGTCAGCTCTATCTTTTCCCGCGGCTCGTCGCGAAGGGTAACTATTCACGCATCGGCATTGCCCGGGTAAAATTCGACGGAGCTGGCGATCCGACAGGCGTCGAGCGGCTCGGCATTGTGCTGGAGCCGGAAGCCGATTACGAGCGGTGGCCCGACGGTCGCGGCGGCTGCGAGGATCCTCGTATCACGTTCGTTGAACGGTTTCAGCGCTACGTGATGACTTACACGGGGCATTCGCCCATAGGCCCACGGATCGCCCTGGCGGTATCGGAGGACTTGTTTCACTGGAAGCGTCTGGGGCTCGCGACCTTTGAGCCGTACCACGGGATCGATTTTGTTCACGTGGACAACAAGGATTCCAGCCTCTTCCCCGTCGCCATTCCCAATCACGCCAGGAAAATGCAGCTGGCGATCCTCCATCGGCCACTTTTCCCTGGCACTTATCCCGAGGAAACCGCCTGCCAGGGCGTGTCTCGGGTGGTGGATCTCGATCATGAAAGCATCTGGATTTCCTACTGCCCAATGGCCTTGGAAGGCCCCGAACCGCATCACCTCGGCCTATTTAACTCCCACCACCGGCTAGCGACTCCGGTGTCGCCCTGGGAGTTGCTCAAGATCGGCGGCGGCACTCCACCCGTCCTCACGCGCCATGGCTGGTTGATCGTTTACCACGGTGTGCGCGAAGTACCGGAGCCGGGCAATGATGAACACGATCTGTGCTACTCCGCCGGGGTCATGGTGCTTTTAAAGGAGCATCCCCGGGTGATCCGCTATCGTTCGACCGAGCCGGTGCTGACGCCCGAGCTGCCGCAGGAACGCCGCGGGATAGTCACTAACGTCGTCTTCCCCACCGGCATCGACCGGCGCGACGATCTCGGCTTGCCGGACCGCTTCGACATTTATTACGGCATGGCCGACAACCGGATCGGCGTGGCGCGCCTTGACGTGCCGGAACGCCTGCCGCCAGGGGCGCCCGCGGATGGCGCTGGACCAAAGACCGGGGTACAAAAATGATAGATAAAGAACGCCCCACGAATCTTGGGACGGTTGTCTCAGTGCGCGGCAGTGTCGTGGATATACGGTACGATGAAAATTTGCCGCCGATCTACTCCTTGCTGCGCGCCGGGAAGGAGCGCCACATCGCCATCGAAGTTCTGTCGCAACTCGATGCGCATAGTGTGCGTGGAATCGCGCTGACCCCCACTCAAGGCCTTGCCCGGGGCATCGCGGTGGAAGACACGGGCGGGCCTTTGAAGGCGCCGGTCGGCAAGGGAATTCTCTCGCGAATGTTCGACGTGTTCGGGAACGCCATCGACCGCCAAGCGGCACCGACAGATGTCCAATGGCGCACAGTCCATCGAGCCCCGCCGGCGTTAGCACGGCGTTCCACCAAATCCGAAATCTTCGAGACGGGGATCAAGGTCATCGATGTATTGGTGCCGCTTGAGCGCGGCGGCAAAGCGGGCCTGTTCGGCGGCGCGGGCGTGGGCAAGACGGTATTGCTCACCGAAATGATTCACAACATGATCGGGCACCAGGAGGGCGTAAGCATTTTTTGCGGCATCGGCGAACGCTGCCGCGAAGGCGAAGAGCTTTACCGCGAGATGAAGGAGGCCGGTGTGCTGCCGAACATGGTGATGGTATTCGGACAGATGAACGAGCCGCCGGGCAGCCGTTTCCGCGTGGGCCACGCGGCGCTGACGATGGCCGAGTATTTCCGCGACGACGAGCATCGTGACGTGCTGCTGCTGATCGATAATATTTTCCGCTTCATCCAGGCCGGCATGGAGGTGTCCGGCTTGATGGGGCAGATGCCATCCCGCCTGGGCTATCAACCGACGATGGGCACGGAGTTGTCGCGGCTGGAGGAACGCATTGCCAACACCGACGCCGGAGCCATCACGTCCATCCAGGCGGTCTATGTGCCGGCGGACGATTTGACCGACCCGGCGGCGGTGCATACGTTTTCGCATCTTTCGGCGTCCATTGTGCTTTCGCGCAAACGGGCGAGTGAAGGACTTTACCCGGCTATCGATCTGCTGCAATCCAGCTCCAAGATGGGTACGCCCGGCATCGTCGGCGAACGTCATTACGGCGTGGCTCAGGAAATCCGGCGAACGCTCGCGCAATACGCGGGACTCAAGGACATCATTGCCATGCTCGGCCTGGAGCAACTTTCGCCGGAGGACCGCAATGTGGTCGCCCGCGCCCGCCGGTTGGAGCGTTTTCTCACCCAGCCCTTTTTCACGACCGAGCAGTTTACCGGCCTCAAAGGAAAGCTTGTCAGCCTTAAGGACGCGCTGGACGGCTGTGAGCGCATCCTGCGCGATGAATTCAAAGACTATCCGGAAAGCGCGCTCTACATGATCGGGACGATTGACGAGGCGAAGAAAAAAGCCCCACCGGACAAACCGGTAGCCAAAGCCGAACCCGGGGCCAAACCTGAGGCAAAGGATGCCCCGAAGCCTGTGGCCGATGCCAAACCAAAAGCCAGTTCCGAACCGCAGCCCAAGCCCGAGCCGAAGCCTCAACGAGAGGCCGAACATGCAGCCGACACTCATGAATCTTAAGATTCTCCTGCCGTTCCAAATCTTCGCCGAGAAAACCGGCGTTTCGCGCATCGTCGCCGAGACGCGCGAGGGCTCGTTTGGACTCTTGCCACGCCGACTCGATTGTGTGGCGGCGCTCGCGCCCGGGATTCTGATCTACGAAACCGAAGCGGAGGGCGAAGTCTACGTAGCCGTGGATGAAGGGGTGCTGGTCAAGACCGGTCTGGATGTGCTCGTTTCCGTGCGCCGGGCGATGGGTGGAACGGACCTCGGCCAATTGCGCGATTCGGTGGAGCAGGAGTTTCTGACTCTGGACGAGCACGAGCAGAGCGTGCGCTCGGTGCTGGCGAAAATGGAAAGCGATTTCATCCGCCGCTTAGCGGAGTTTCATCATGAGTGAAAAATCAGATACCAAGAGCGCGAAAGACCGGACTGCGTTTAGTCGGGAAGTCGGCGCGAAGGCGGCGCGCAAACTCAAGGCTCGGCGCAATTCCACGCAGGGCGTCTGGTTCGGCCTGGGCATGATGGGGCTTATTGGCTGGTCGGTGACGATTCCAACGCTGCTCGGCGCGGCGCTTGGTCTCTGGTTGGACAAACACCATTCGGGCGAGCATTCCTGGACGCTGGCGCTGTTGGTGGCCGGGCTCGCGATCGGTTGTTTAAATGCGTGGCATTGGGTTGCCAAGGAAGACCAGGCAATGCGGGAGGAACGGGAGGATAATGATGAATGAAACTTTGGCTCTGGTGCCGGCTTTGCTAACGGGGGTTTTGCTCGGCGCAATGTTCTTCGGCGGCCTTTGGTGGACGGTGCGGACGGGCGTTTCGTCCAAACGTCCGGCGCTTTGGTTCCTTGGCAGTCTTCTGCTGCGGACGAGTATTACCGTGACTGGCTTTTATTTTGTCTCACGCGGTGATTGGCGTAAGCTGCTGTTGTGTCTCCTTGGTTTTGTCATCGCGCATTTCCTCGTGACGCGGCTTACCGGCTCGCCGGTCGAACTCCACAACGCCCCAGCGAAGGAGGCGAGCCATGCGCCTTAGTCCCGATCAGATGATCTTCTGGCAACAGGGGTTTCTCAAACTCAACGCGACCCTTGTGTTCACGTGGGGACTGATGCTCGTGCTGGCCGCCGGTTCAAAACTGATCACGCGCAAACTTTCCACGGATCTTAAACGTTCCCGCTGGCAGAACTTTTTAGAAATCATCGTCACCGCCATCGAGAAACAAATCGAAGAAGTCGGCCTCCGCCAACCGGAGAAGTATCTCGGATTTCTCGGCACGCTCTTTCTGTTCGTCGCCACAGCCAGCCTCTGCACCGTCATTCCCGGCTACGAGCCGCCAACTGGCTCGCTCTCGACCACGGTGGCGCTCGCGCTGTGCGTGTTCGTAGCCGTGCCGCTCTTCGGCATCGAGGAGCAAGGGGTGGGCAACTACCTCAAGTCCTATGTGAAGCCAACATTTATCATGCTGCCGTTTAACATCATCAGCGAACTTTCGCGCACGCTGGCCCTGGCCGTCCGTTTGTTCGGCAACATGATGAGCGGGGCGATGATTATCGCTATCCTGCTCACCATCACGCCTTTCATCTTTCCGATCGTCATGACGGCGCTCGGTCTGCTAACCGGCATGGTGCAGGCCTACATCTTCAGCATCCTGGCCGCGGTTTATATCGCGGCCGCCACGCGAGTCCGCAAGCCCCAGCCCGAACCCGATGCAAAACATTGAAGCATGAACCACGACAACAGAAGGAGATCCTATGGATAGCATTACGATTATCGCGGTGGCATCAATTGTCATTGCCGGCATCACCACCGGTTTCGGCACGATGGGGCCTGCGCTGGCGGAAGGGAGGGCGGTTGCGACGGCGCTGAGTTCGCTGGCCCAGCAGCCAGATGCCTCCGCTACTATCACCCGGACGCTATTTGTCGGTCTGGCGATGATCGAGTCCACGGCCATTTACTGCTTCGTGGTCTCGATGATTCTCATCTTCGCCAATCCGTTCTGGAATCACGTCATCGCCCAAGCCGCGGGAAAGTAACCCATGCTCATCGATTGGTTCACCGTCGGAGCGCAAGCGCTCAACTTTCTCATCCTGGTGTGGTTGATGAAGCGCTTTCTTTACAAGCCCATCCTCCTCGCCATCGACGCGCGGGAGAAGCGGATCGCTGCGGAACTCGCGGACGCCGACGCGAAAAAGGCCGAAGCTCAAAAGGAGCGCGATGAGTTCCAGCACAAGAACGAGGAGTTCGAACGGCAGCGCGCCGCGCTCTTGAGCAAAGCAACAGACGAAGCGCAGGCCGAACGTCAGCGGCTCCTCGACGAAGCGCGCAAGGCCGCCGCAGCTTTGAGTTCAAAGCGGCAGGAAACGTTGAGAAACGAAGAACATGACTTACATCAAGCAATCAGCCGCCGGACGCAGCAGGAAGTATTCGCCATCGCACGAAAGGCGCTGACGGATCTCGCCACGACGAGTTTGGAAGAACGCCTGGGCGAGGTGTTCACTCGCCGCTTGCGAGAGATGGACGCCCGGGCGAAAGCAGGCCTCGCCGAGGCCCTTAGGACAGCGTCTGACCCCGCCCTCGTGCGCAGCGCGTTTGACCTGCCTGCGGAGCAACGCGCTGCGATACAGAATGCGCTCAACGAAACCTTCTCGGCTGAAATCCACGTCCGGTTCGAGACCGCGCCAGACCTGATCGGCGGCATTGAACTCACCACGAATGGACAAAAGGTGGCGTGGAGCATTGCGGATTATCTGGCGTCGCTGGGAAAGGGCGTCGACGAACTTCTGAAAGAAAAGGACAAACCTGAAGCCAAAGCCGAGCCTAAACCTGAAGAACTTAAGCCCGGAACAAAGAGTCAATGAACATGGAACGTGAGAGCCTCCAGAAAGTATTCGACAGCGCGTTTGCTGGAATAAGCCAGGTGCGGGAAGCATTCACGCCGCAACTGAGGCTACGGGAGGTGGGCACGATCACCAGCCTCGCCACCGGCATCGCCACGGTGTCGGGACTCCCCGGCGTGGGCTTTGATGAATTGGTGACGTTTCCCGGCGATGTGCTCGGCATTGCCTTCAACGTGGACGCAGACGAAATTGGCGTCGTTCTGCTCGGCGAATACTGGCATCTCCACGCGGGAGATGAAGTCCAGCGCACGGGCCGGGTCATGGACGTGGCCGTGGGCGATGGATTGCTGGGGCGCGTCATCGACCCGCTCGGTCGGCCACTCGACGGCAAGGGGCTGGTAGCCGCCAGCGAGCGCCTGCCCGTCGAACGCCCCGCCGCGCTCATCATGGACCGCGCGCCCGTCACGGTGCCGCTCCAGACCGGCCTGAAAGTCATCGATGCGCTCATTCCCGTGGGGCGCGGCCAGCGCGAGTTGATTCTCGGCGATCGTCAAACAGGCAAGACCACGATCGCGCTCGATACGATTCTCAATCAGCGCGACCAAAATGTCATGTGCGTTTATTGTGCCATCGGACAGCGCGCGTCCGCCGTCGCGAAGGCCGTGGCGACCTTGCAGGAAAAGGGCGCGATGGATTACACCGTCGTCGTAGTGACCGAGGGCAACGACCCGCCGGGTCTCGCTTACATCGCTCCTTACGCCGCCACCAGCATCGCCGAGTCTTTCATGGAAGCGGGCCGAGATGTGCTGATTGTTTACGACGACCTCACCCATCACGCGCGTGCCTACCGCGAACTCTCGCTCTTGCTGCGCCGCCCGCCCGGTCGCGAAGCGTTTCCCGGCGACATTTTTTATATCCACTCGCGGCTGCTCGAACGTGCAACGCACTTACGTAAGGAACTCGGCGGCGGCTCCCTCACCGCGCTGCCCATCATCGAAACCGAAGCGCAGGACATTTCCGCCTATATTCCGACCAACTTGATTTCCATCACGGATGGGCAGATCTACCTATCGCCGTCGCTGTTCGAATTGGGCGTATTGCCCGCGGTTGATGTCGGCAAATCCGTTTCGCGGGTCGGCGGCAAGGCGCAACGAGCGGCCTATCGCGCGGTGGCAGGCGACCTCAAGCTCGCCTACGCGCAGTTCGAGGAACTCGAAACTTTTTCCCGGTTCGGCGCCCGCCTGGATGAAGACACCCGCAAGATCATCGAGCACGGGCGGCGCATCCGCGCCTGCCTCAAGCAGCCCGAATTCGCTCCGGTGTCCGTGCCCGCACAAATAGCCGTGCTGCTGGCGTTGACTGCGGAACTCTTCGACCGCGTGCCGCTTGACCGGATGACGGACGCGGAGCACTCGCTGCGCGAGGCGGCGGGGGATATCCCGGCGCAGGTGCGAGAGCGATTGGATACTGCCGACAAATTGAGCGACGAGGATCGGCGAACGATCCTCGGAATTGCCCGCCAGGCGCTCGCACGTTTTCAGCCCAAGCCCGAACCCGGGTCTAAGCCGGAAGTCCAAACCGAGCTCAAACCCAGGCCCGAACTGAAGGCGAAATCATGAGCGAGACTACGGCGAGCCTGCGACGAAAGATCAACAGTGCCGGAGATCTCCAATCCGTTGTTCGCTCGATGAAGGCCTTGGCCGCATCGAGTATCGGACAATACGAGAAATCGGTGAGCGCCCTAGCCGACTACTATCGCACCGTAGAGCTGGGGTTGGGCGTCTGCTTCCGGGAAGGCGCGCCGGCGGCCTTAGTGGCAGAACGGAAAGAACAAACAGTTGCGGGTGCGATGGGCGCGGTCGTGTTCGGTTCAGACCAGGGACTGGTCGGCCAATTTAATGATGTGGTGGCCGATTACGCGTTCAAGACGCTGGCGGCCCTGCCGGGCAAACCCCAGATCTGGGCCGTCGGTGAGCGCGTTCATGCGCGCTTGGCGGACGCCGGCCTGCCGCCGATGGGACTGTTCGCCGTGCCGAATTCCGTCAAGGCCATTGCCCCGCTCGTCGGGCAAATTCTCATGGAGACCGAGACGCGCCACAGCCCTTCGACTACACTCAGGACAGGCCAGGGTGAAGTCACCGAACTCCACCTCTTCTACAACCGCCCCACATCCGGAGCGGTTTATGAGCCCGTCAGTCAGCGACTGCTGCCGCTGGACGAAAACTGGCGACGCAAGCTCGCTAAGCGTCCCTGGCCGACGAAGAACTTGCCCGAGGTGATGGGTGGCGACGTCGAGACCTTGCGGGCGCTCATCCGCGAGTATCTCTTCGTTTCGCTTTTCCGGGCCTGCGCCGAATCCCTCGCCAGCGAGAACGCGAGCCGCCTGGCGGCGATGCAGCGAGCCGAAAAAAATATCGACGAGTTGCTGGAGGATTTGAACGGAACATTCCATCGTCTGCGCCAGAGTGGCATCGATGAGGAACTGTTCGACGTCATCTCCGGCTTCGAAGCGCTGTCAAAAGGAAAAGCGCGTGGGAGCGCGGAGTGAGTGCGCAGCGTCAAATCATAAAGACTCGGGGGGGTGCTGCTTTTGTGCTCGTGGCACTCAGGCACGCCTCATACGCCTTCGAGCATTGCCGCGAACGAGAGAAGTTGCAGCAACTGCAAGCGACCCCTCTGAAGAATTAACGAGCGCTGAGTCCCGGTGGGGTTTGCCCGGTCACGGGCGCAATCTTCTAAAACCCAAAAAGAGATCGGATTCACTGAGTCTTTTAATTGGTCAATTAGAGAGTCCGCTCATCCCCATTCTTTTATTGACACCGGCGTTGTCATTCTTAGTTACATGATCCTGTTAACGCTCTTATCATTCTCACCATTGTTCTTGTAATCGGCCTGCTCGGATTTTGGCAGGAGCATAGCGCACGGGCAATGGCCTCGGGTGACTTTTGCACGAATAGGACCGGAACCATCTACTATTTCTCACAAGTGCGAAGTCCTGAATACTTTCGGCGAAAAAGTGCAGCGAGCTTCTGCTTTCTCGAGGGCACGTAATTTGCTCAAATTACAAAAACAGCCCCGAATGGTGAAACGGGCCGGAGCGATTACACACTCCGAGAGAGCTGCAAAGCGATGCCCAAGGTAAAAATGGCTCCGCTGTGAAACCGGGCGTGTCCTAGCCGATCAGCGGTTAATCTCCCCCTAAGATCTTTTACCGGGAGTCCGTCGACAAAAGAGGAAAATGCTCATGACTAAAAATAAAGTGTTCATTGGCTACGACTATGATGATGACAGGGCTGCCAAAGATCGGCTGCTTGGGTGGGACACCCATAAGGAATTTGATTACTCTTCCTACGACCGCGCCTTGGACGTCGCGATCGACAGCGAGGCGGCGGTCGCCATCAAACAGGACCTCGCCGCGCGCATCGGCGACTCCAATCTCTTTCTGTGCATCGTCGGCAAAGAGACCTACCACAGCGCCTGGATGGCCTGGGAAATCCGGCAGGCGGTCGCGCTCAAGAAGAAGCTCGTGGCCGCCAAGACCGATTCGACGAACAACTCGCCGACCGCCATGCAGGGGGTTGGGGCGTTGTGGAGCACGATGGTCGACTTCGAGTCCATCAAGAAAGCGATGAACTGACGGGAGTTCGTCGAGACCATCAGCGTTGTTGAGCAGGCCCTGCGTGAGAATCCTCACCGCATGATTTTTCCGATCACGGCCTTATTGGAAGAGACTGAAAGTGACGCGTAGCTCACGTGCCATTTTCAAGTTACGGAACCGCGCTTGCCCTCCAGAATTACTTGTGCGGACTGCCCGGCTCTGAGTGTTCCCCGTCGCTGGACAACTTGATAGCCTGGGTATGCCGGCCCGCGCCAGGACGCCCGTGAGGTATCTGGCTTGAAATTGCAATTTCTTCGTAAGCTGTTACGTCAGCTCCCTTCAGAGGCCATTGCCCTTTCGGCGATTGAAGAACCGATTCGGGCTGAACTCTTCAGCAGCGAGCGTCTCGAGCAGCACGCCGAAAGCCTTGCGGCCGCCCAACGCGTCACGACCACGCCGCGCAAAGGTCGTCCACTGTTGCCGCGCGTGCTCGACAACGGGCGAGTGCTGCTCGAATCGTATCGTGCTATCGCCCGGGCAATTCGCGAGGAGCGCGCGATCACTCCTGCGGCAGAGTGGCTGGTGGACAATTACCACATTGTCGACGAACAACTGCGCGAGATCCGTGATCACCTGCCGTCGAGCTACTACCGGGAGCTGCCGAAGCTGGCTGAGGGTCATCTCCAGGGCTATCCGCGCGTGTATGGGCTGGCCTGGGCTTTTGTCGCCCATACGGACAGCCGGTTTGACCCGGAGACTCTCCGTCGGTTCGTGCACGCTTACCAGCGCGTACAGCCGTTGACAATCGGTGAGCTCTGGGCAGTCGCCATCACCTTGCGAGTGGTGCTCGTGGAGAATCTCCGGCGCCTGGCGGAGCGCATCGTGCGTAGTCGGGCTGGCCGTCAAGAGGCCGACGCGGTGGCCGACCGCCTGCTCGGACTGGGCGGTCGGTCGACCGAGGCTGCGGCGACGGTCCTCGGGCGGTTCGAGGGTGCCCCTTTGGCCAGAGCCTTCACGGTCCAGCTCGTCCAGCGGCTACGCGATCAAGACCCGGTGGTCATGCCGGCCCTGCACTGGCTTGAGGAACACCTAGCGGCTCAGGGAACGACCGCGGATGAGATTGTCCGAGTCGAGCACCAGCGGCAGGCTGCGATGAACGTCACCGTGCGCAACGTGATCACCAGCATGCGCCTGATCTCCGCCTTCGACTGGGCGGAATTCTTTGAGAGCGTCAGTCTGGTCGACGCCGTGCTCTGGGCCAACAATGGCTTTGCCGCTCCCGACTTCGCCACGCGCGATCGTTACCGGCACGCCATCGAAGAACTCGCGCGGTGTTCGCAGCACACTGAGCTTGAAGTTGCGCGACGGGCGGTATTTCAAGCGAAGCGCTTCCGGAGCGAAGCGCCGGCAGGCGCCGACCCCACGGTCGATCGTCGCGGGGACCCCGGCTATTACCTGATCTCAAAGGGACGCGCAGTTTTCGAGCGGGAAGACGGTTTCCGCGCCCCGATCCGGAGCAGGCTTGTTCGGGTGTACGTTGCTCGCGCGGCGTCACGTTACCTTGGAACCATCGCGCTTGTCAGCGGCCTCTTGCTCACTTTGTTCCTGTTCAATTCCGGTGCAGCGCAGGTCGGTAAAGCGGGCCTGCTTCTACTCGGGCTTCTCGCTCTCGTCCCGGCTTCAGATCTGGCGATCTCACTAGTCAATCGTGAAGTTGTGGAGCTACTTGGGCCCCGGGCGCTACCCAGGCTGGCGCTCCGTGACGGAGTGCCAGCGGAGCTTCGGACGTTGGTCGTCATACCGACTCTCCTGACAGGCCACGCCCAGATTGCCGAGCAGATCGAGCGGCTGGAAGTGCACTACCTGTCCAATCCAGATGGGGATCTTCGTTTCGCGCTCCTTTCCGACTGGACCGACGCGCCTCAAGAAACCATGCCGGGAGACGACGAACTGCTGGCTGCGACGATTGAGGGCATCGCGCGGCTGAACCAACGCCATGGGTCCGCCCCAGATGGGAGCGAGCGATTTCTCCTTTTCCACCGTCGGCGCGGCTGGAACGAAAGCGAGCGAAAGTGGATCGGCTGGGAGCGTAAACGTGGGAAGCTCCATGAACTGAACCGCTTGCTGCGCGGTGCTACGGATACCAGCTTTGTGCCAACCGGCGGTCGGGCACCTTTTGTTCCTTTCGACGTCCGCTATGTCATCACACTGGATGCCGACACGCGGTTGCCAAGGGGGTCCGCCGCTCGACTGGTCGGCACCCTGGCGCATCCCCTCAATCGGCCGAGGTTTGACCCGGATGTCGGTCGAGTCGTTGAGGGCTACGCTCTGCTTCAGCCGCGCGTCACGCCGGTGCTACCGACCGAACGAAACGGCACTATTTTTCAGCGCATCTTCTCGGGCCCGGGCGGCATTGACCCGTACGCATCTGCGGTCTCCGATGTTTACCAGGACCTTTTCGGTGAGGGATCTTACACGGGTAAAGGAATCTACGACGTCGATGCATTCGAGGCAGCCCTGGCCGGGCGGGTGCCGGAGAGTACCTTGTTGAGCCACGACCTCTTTGAAGGGATCTTCGCGCGTGCGGGACTGGTCACCGATGTCGAATTCTTCGATGAGTTTCCCTCGCATTATGCCGTTGCCGCAGCTCGCCAACACCGCTGGGCCCGCGGTGACTGGCAGTTGCTGCCGTGGATCATTGGCCATGCGCGAGACGCGAGCGGCGGCCGGGTTCACGCGTCGATCCCTCTGATCAGCCGTTGGAAGATGCTCGATAACCTCCGGCGCACACTATCGGCCCCGGCCGCCTTTCTGACTTTGGTTGCCGGGTGGACGCTACCGTTCGCTTCGCCGGTGATCTGGACAACGTTCGTGCTGGCAACTATCGCGCTTCCCCCGCTTTTGCCTGTCTTGATCGGGCTGATCCCGCATCGCCGCGGGATTTCGAAACGGAGCCACCTGCGTGCCGTCGGCACGGACCTGGTCCTTGCCGTGTCCCAGGTTGCACTCACGGTGACCTTGCTTGCCCACCAGGCTTGGTTGATGACCGACGCGATTGTCCGGACACTCTTTCGCGTGTCTGTAACGCGCCGAAAGCTACTCGAATGGGTAACCGCTGCACAGGCGGAAGCTATTTTCTATGTCACTCTCGGTAGCGTCTATCGTCGGATGGGCGGGGCCGTAGCGCTCGCCGCGCTAGCAGCCATCCCGGTCCCATTAGGGCCGCCGGGAGCATGGTTGTTTGCAATGCCGTTCGTGCTTCTCTGGGCGCTGTCACCCGCGGTGGCACAGTGGATCAGCCTGCCGCCCCACGTGGCCGGGGCTCGGCCGCTTTCGGCAGATGATGCTCGCACGCTTCGGTTAACCGCGCGCCAAACCTGGCGGTTCTTCGAAACCTTTGTCGGTCCGGAAGACCACGCCCTTCCTCCCGACAATTTTCAGGAAGAGCCGACTCCGGTTGTGGCTCACCGCACCTCGCCCACCAACCTCGGCTTGTATCTCCTCTCCACCATCGCTGCACATGATTTCGGCTGGCTCGGCACCGTGGCCGCAATCGAGCGGCTCGAAGCGACGCTCGGCACCATGAACGGCCTCGAGCGTTTCCGCGGCCACTTTTATAACTGGTACGACACGCGTGACCTCCGCCCGCTTGATCCTAAATACATATCCTCGGTCGATAGTGGAAACCTGGCCGGCCACCTCATCGTCCTCGGACAAGCGTGCCAGGAAATCATCGACCGCCCGCTGCTGGGACCGCATGCGCTTTCGGGGATCGCCGATGCCGTCCTGCTTCTCCACCAATCGGCTCGCGCAATCGCCGATGACCGGCGCACACAAACGGTCACCCGGAAACACTTGGATGAAGCGCTCGATGCCCTGACCGCCGCTCTCAATCCGGTGCCTGTGACTCCAGGTGGTTGGGTCGTGCGCCTTACCGAGCTTGAGGCCCGCGCTCATACCCTGGCGGACATTGCACGCACGCTGACTGCGGAACGAGGTGACAGCGCCGATGCAGAGTTGGTCGCTTGGGCGGAGGCCGTGCGCACGGACATCGCAAGTTTCGCGCGCGATCTCGACATGGCATTTCCCTGGGCGCGGCTTGTCTTTGGGAATGATCCCTCAAGTCGCGCGACGACCGCGGAACAAGACTTGGGTTCGACGGCGATCGCACGCTCTTTTCTCTCGTTGCCGACGCTGCGTGACACCCCGGACCGCTGCGCGACCGCTGTACACGAGCTCACCACTCTGCGCGCGGGCTTGGCGAGCCGACAGCGCCGCACAGAGCAATACCCGGACAGGAATCGATGCGATCATCGAAAGTCTCGCGCGTTCTGCCGCAGCCTCTGGAGCGCTGGCCCGCCGTCTTGCAATTCTTGTGACGCGCACGAAGACGATATTCGACGCGATGGAGTTTGGCTTTCTCTTCGATCCGACGCGCAAACTCTTCTCGATCGGATACCGGGTTTCCGACAGCAGCCTGGACCCGGGTTGTTACGATCTGCTGGCCTCTGAGGCGCGACTCACAAGCTTCGTGGCTATTGCCAAGGGCGATGTCCCGTCGTCCCATTGGTTCCACCTCGGTCGTGCTTTAACACCCGTCGATTGGGGATCCGCGCTCGTCTCATGGTCCGGGTCCATGTTCGAGTACCTTATGCCCGCGCTCGTCATGCGCTCGCCGTCGGGGAGCCTGTTAGCGCAGACCTACGATCTCATCGTCCGTCGACAGAGAAAGTATGGAGCCCAGCGCGGCGTGCCCTGGGGAGTCTCGGAATCGGCCTACAACGCGCGCGATCTGGAGCTCACCTACCAGTATTCGAATTTTGGCGTGCCAGGCCTAGGCCTCAAACGCGGGCTGAGTGAAGACGTGGTTGTGGCGCCTTACGCGACCGCGCTGGCGGCGATGTTTGACCCGAAAACGGCGGCAGAGAATTTCACACGTCTTACCGAGGCCGGCGCGAGCGGCCGTTATGGTTTTTACGAGGCACTCGATTACACCGCGACGCGGGTCCCCGAAAACCAAGCCGTGGCTGTCGTGCGCACCTATATGGCACATCACCAGGGGATGTCGCTCGTGGCGCTCGCAAACGTCCTCTATGAGGGCGTCATGCGCGCGCGGTTTCACGCCGAGCCGCGCATGCAAGCTGCCGAGCTGCTGTTGCAGGAACGCACTCCGCGCGACGTCTTGGTCGCCCGGCCCAGGGTCGAGGAAGTCCGGGCGGTCGCCAACGTCCGCGATCTCACTCCGCCGGTCCTGCGTCGGTTCACCTCCCCACACGATCCGACTCCCGGAACTCACCTCCTCTCCAATGGGCGATACGCGGTGATGGTTACGACGGCGGGTTCCGGATTCAGCCGCTGGCGCGACCTTGCCGTCACACGTTGGCGCGAGGACCGCACGCGTGACGGCTGGGGGACGTACTTTTTCCTGCGCGACGGGCACAGCGGCCAAGTCTGGTCGGCTGCATACCAACCGAGCGGTGTCGAACCGGACAGCTATGAAGTGGTTTTTTCCGAGGACCACGTAGAGATCCGGCGGCGCGATGGCGCGATCGGGACGACGCTCGAAGTCGTCGTTTCGCCGGAGCACGACGCCGAGGTGCGCCGGGTGTCGATCACCAACCTTGGACCGCGAACCCGGGAAATCGAGGTAACGTCGTACGCCGAAATCGTACTGGCGCCACCCTTAGCCGACACGGCCCACCCGGCGTTTTCCAATCTGTTCGTGCAGACGGAATTTGCTGCCGAGCTCGGCGCCCTGCTGGCCACGCGCCGGCCACGGTCACAGGGCGAGCCTCAAGTATGGGCAGCGCACGTGATCGTCGCCGAAGGGGATACGATCGGCAACCTGCAATGGGAGACCGACCGCGGTCGCTTTCTCGGCCGCGGTCGCGGCATCCGCACGCCGATGTCGGTCATCGACGGCCTCCCGCTCTCCAACACAGTCGGCGCGGTGCTCGACCCGATCGTCAGTTTCCGGCGCCGCGTTCGCCTTGCTCCGGGCGCTACCGCGCGGGTCACGTTCTCTACAGTCATCGCGCCATCGCGCGACGAGGCGCTCGCACTGGCCGACGAGTACAACAATCCGGCGACCTTTGAGCGCACCTCCACGCTGGCATGGACGCAGGCCCAGGTCCAGTTACACCACTTGGGTATTGATTCCGATGAGGCCTACCTATTTCAGGAGCTCGCCGGCCAGGTTCTATACTCGGACCCTACACTGCGGCCTTCCTCCGCGATCCTCGCACGTAATACCCGGGGGGCCTCGGCACTCTGGCGCTACGGCATTTCCGGCGATCTGCCGATTGTTTTGGTCCGAATCGACGATCCCGAGGACCGCGGGATTGTCCGGCAACTGCTGCGCGCTCACGAATACTGGCGGATGAAGCAACTCGCCGTCGACCTCGTGATTCTGAACGAACAGGCACCGTCCTACGCTCAAGATCTCCAGGCCTCCTTGGAGGCCCAGGTCCGCACCAGCCAATCTCGCCGGAGAGAGGAGGGGCATGACCCTTACGGTCGCGTCTTCATTCTGCGAGCCGATCTTGTTTCGACCGAGGATCGCAGCCTGCTCCAGACCGCCGCGCGGGCTGTGCTCTTGAGCCATCGCGGCACCCTGATCGAGCAGGTCGTTCGTCAGCAGCGGTCCGAGGCCGCCGCGGTTCTACTATCCGGGCGTCTGCCCACAACGAAGCCAGATGTCTTGCCGCCGCGACCCGACCTCGAGTTCTTCAACGGCCTCGGTGGCTTCGCCGGGGATGGCCGTGAGTACGTGACAATTCTAGGAGAGGGACAGTGGACGCCGGCCCCCTGGATCAACGTGATTGCGAACCCTTCCTTTGGCTTCCAGGTTTCCGAGTCGGGCTCGGGGTACACCTGGTCGCTCAACAGCCATGAGAACCAGCTCACGCCGTGGTCCAACGATCCGGTGAGCGACCCGGCGGGCGAGGCGATCTACGTCCGGGACGAAGAGAGCGGCGAGCTGTGGGGCCCGACGGTACTGCCGATCCGCGAGGATGCCTGGCCCTATGTCGCCCGACACGGCCAGGGTTACAGCCGCTTCGAGCACTCATCGCATGGGGTTTCACTCGAGCTCTTGCAGTTCGTGCCACTCGAGGACTCAATCAAGATTTCCCGCCTTACCATTGAGAATCACTCGGGACGGTCCAGACATCTCTCGGTGACGGCGTATGTCGAGTGGGTGCTCGGAGCTTCGCGGAGCGCCTCCGTGCCCTTCATTGTCACCGAGATCGACATGGAAACCGGAGCACTGCTCGCGCGCAACTATTGGAACAGCGAATTCGGCGGCCGTGTCGCGTTTGCCGATCTCGACGGGCGCCAGACCTCGTGGACAGGCGATCGGACGGAGTTTCTCGGTCGAAACGGCACTCTCGACCATCCGGCATCGCTCGTACGAGGGGACCGGCTCTCGGGAAAAGTGGGCGCCGCCCTCGACCCGTGCGGTGCCTTGCAGACGACGTTGGAATTAGGTGCGGGGGAGCGTGTCGAGATCATCTTTTACCTCGGTGAAGCGGCGAGCACGGAAGAAGCGCGAACGTTGATCGCGCTCTACCGCGGGGCTGACCTTGATGGGATCCTGCGCGCGGTCATGAAGCGTTGGGATGACGTTCTTGGCGCGGTTAAGGTGACAACTCCTGATCGTGCTATGAATGTCATGCTCAACCGCTGGCTGCTTTATCAGACGCTGGCCTGTCGTGTCTGGGCGCGAGCGGCGTTCTATCAAGCCGGCGGCGCCTATGGCTTTCGCGATCAGCTCCAAGACGTGATGGCGCTCATGGTCGCGAATCGAGACGTCGCGCGCGCGCAGTTGCTGCGGGCCGCCGGTCGGCAGTTCGTTGAGGGTGATGTTCAACACTGGTGGCATCCGCCGTCCGGCCGGGGCGTGCGGACCCGTATTTCCGATGATCTACTCTGGCTGCCGTACGCGGTTTTCCACTACCTTGGAGTCACAGGCGATGTCGGTCTTCTCGACGAGGTCGTTCCCTTCCTCGACGGGCCGACTCTCCCAGTTGGGCAAGACGAGTCATATTTCGAGCCCCATGTGTCCGCGCAAAGCGCTACCCTGTTCGAGCATTGCGCGCGCGCGCTCGACCGTAGCCTGGCGGTTGGCAGCCATGGCCTGCCGCTGATCGGCACGGGAGACTGGAATGATGGGATGAACCGGGTGGGATCTGCGGGGAAAGGCGAGAGTGTCTGGCTCGGCTGGTTTCTCCACACCATCCTCTGGGAGTTTGCGCGGCTGGCCGACGCCCGCGGCGAGCGCCGGCGCGCCGAAATGTGGCGACTCCATGTCAGCGCGCTCAAAGCCTCGCTCGAACGCGAGGCCTGGGATGGCGAGTGGTACCGGCGCGCCTACTTTGACGATGGGACGCCGCTCGGCTCTGCGACGAACACAGAATGCCGCATCGATTCGATCGCCCAGTCCTGGGGGGTTCTTTCCGGTGCCGCCGAGCCGGCTCGCGCTGCGCGCGCCATGGCGGCGGTCGAGAAATACCTCGTTGATCGCGACAACCGGCTGGTCCTCCTCTTCACCCCGCCTTTTGACCAAGCGAGCCCCGACCCCGGCTATATCAAAGGATACCTTCCGGGCGTGCGTGAAAACGGTGGCCAATATACTCATGCGGCGATCTGGTCCGTCCTGGCCTTCGCGGCGCTCGGCGATGGCGACAAGGCCGGCGAGCTTTTCTCGCTCTTGAACCCGATCAATCACGCGAGCAGCCGGGCCGGCGTTTACCGCTACAAGGTCGAGCCCTATGTCGTCGCCGCCGATATTTATGCCGAACCGCCGCATATCGGGCGCGGCGGCTGGACGTGGTATACCGGATCAGCGGGTTGGATGTATCGGGCTGGCATCGAGTGGATCTTGGGTTTCCGTCTGCGCGGCACAAGGCTTTTCCTCGACCCTTGTATCCCGCGCGCATGGCGTGGATTTGAGATCACATTCCGCTATCGCTCTGCGCGCTACGAAGTCGTCGTCGAGAACCCACGGGGTGTTGCGCGAGGATTGTCGTCTCTTGAACTCGATGGCGCACCGCTCGCAAGTGACAGCATGTATATCCAGCTTGCCGATGACGGTGCGGCGCACCGTATACGCGTTGTCCTCGGGGAGAGCCCGCTTATGCTCAAAGCTAAAGTGTCCCTGTGACCCGGCCACCGAGCAGCTGGGAAGAGATCCGTGATTGACAGCGATAGGCTCTTTAGAGCCGTCCGCAATGCGCGTTGCATCGTCAGTGAAATGATTGGATGGCCCGGGCAATCCGGCAGGCGGTCGCGCTCACGAAGAAGCTCGTGGCCGCCAAGACCGATTCGCCGAACAACTCGCCGACCGCCATGCAGAGGGTTGGGGCGTCGTGGAGCACGATGGTCGACTTCGAGTCCATCGAGAAGGCGATGAACTGAGCGGAGCGCGTCGAGCCCCTCAGCGTTGTTGAGCAGGCCCTGGCGCGAGCCGATGGCGCCCGAACCCGCGCCGCAACGAGGCTCGGCCCGAGGGATTATCATGCCGAGAAGCGGACGATCGGCAACGACGACCTGGGCCGCCGCATTGTTTCCAGCCATAGGATATCTGGGCTACAAAGGGTGAGTGGAGGGTTTGTGATCAACCTGCTAGTCTGGCTCTGGAGGGTGATCCTCTTGGAAAATTGTTTGATGCTACCCTTGATGGAAAAGAGACCTGCGAGTTCACTCGTTTGGTGAGGATCGTTAAAGACGCGTCGCTGATGAGCAAGGTCGCTGACCGGCGCTCGACCCCATAAGCGCATGGATTTGCCTTGACGAACCGTCCAGCGAGCCGATTGACTGTCCCTAGGAGGAGGTGTACCGATGGTTGACATCAATGAAAACAGCGTGAGTGCCGTGCTGCTGAACGACGGCTGGCACCAACCGATTGCGGGGACCTTCAAGATTGACAACATTCGAATTCATGCCGACGCGGCAGCCGGAGTTGACTACGGAAAATCGTGCGCGATGTGGGACGAAGAGGCCCGTCCGGCCGACGGCACGACGGTCACCGTCACCGCGCCGCTCGCGTCAATCCTGGCCTTCCAGCAAAAGAAATAAGTTGCGGCCGTGAGGCTTGAGATCGGCGCGCCGATTTCGGCAGTTGTTGACAGGGTGTCTTAACCGGTGGAGTATGCCATCGCGCCGCCAGGGCGGCGCGATCCAGCCGAGAACCCGGCAAAGGAGAGCCCATGTTTACTTTTGGATCTATTGCCACAGTTCTGATCATTGCCGTTTTGCTAGTCATCAGCGGCATCAAGATTTTAAAGGAATATGAGCGCGCGGTGATCTTCAGGCTTGGGCGTTTGGTCCGAGCGCGCGGCCCCGGGATTATCTACGTCATTCCTTTCGTTGAGAAAATGCTGCGAGTGGGACTCCGCACGGTGACCATGGATGTCCCGCCGCAGGATGTGATCACCCGCGACAACGTCTCGATCAAGGTCAGCGCCGTTCTCTACTTCAGGGTCGTCGAGCCCAATCGGGCGATCACGGAAGTGCAAAATTATCTCTTTGCCACCTCTCAACTCGCCCAGGTCACGCTCAGGAGCACATGCGGGCAGGCCCTGATGGACGAGCTCTTGGCCGAGCGGGACAAGATCAACGCGCGAATTCAGGAGATTCTGGATTCCCAAACAGAGCCGTGGGGAATCAAAGTGGTGTTAGTCGAAATCAAGGACATCGATCTTCCGCTCGACATGCAGCGGGCCATGGCCAAGCAGGCCGAGGCGGAACGAGAGCGGCGCGCAAAGATCATTCACGCCGAAGGGGAGTTTCAGGCCTCGCAGAAGTTGGCCGATGCAGCGGAGATCATTGCAAAACAGCCGGCAGCCATGCATCTTCGATTCTTGCAGAGCCTAGTCGAGGTATCGGCGGACAATAATAACACCGTTGTCGTGCCGTTGCCCGTGGACTTGTTGCGGCGCTTTCTTGAATAGCGCGCGCCTCTTGCCGTGCGACGAAAACCAAAGCGATTCTTGGTAGAATCCCTACCTTTCCACGATAACGTCCTAACGTTCCATAGGACGAAACAATTTTATTTCCCGGGGAGTTCTTGCCTCGTGATTTCTGTTTCCTCCTGGGCGGCATTGTGGCACAGTGCATTTGATCCCCGGACGATCTTATTGAAGGTTTCATCGGAGCGTTTGCAAAGGACGCGAATGTGATGACTGCAAAGAAAAAACCCGCGAAATCTTCTCGGGCCAGAAGTTCTACTCCGGCCGTCACAAACAAACAAAAAAATATTCTGATTGTTGGAGTCGGCGCTTCAGCGGGCGGATTGAAAGCGTTCGGCGATTTCTTTTCCCACATGACCCCTGACAGCGGCATGGCTTTCATTCTGATCCTTCATCTCGACCCGACCCATGTCAGCATGCTTCCTGAGCTTTTGAGAAAATATACGAAAATGGCCGTCCCTCAGGTCAAAGCTGGAACGAAGGTTGAGCCCGACTCGATCTATATCATTCCGCCAAACAAAAAAATGACCACAAAGCATGGAAGGCTCATTTTAGCCGAGCCCTCGGAGCCGCGCGGTCTGCGGCTGCCGATCGATACCTTTTTCCGCTCATTGGCCCAAGACCAAGGAAGCCGCGCGATTGGCGTTATTCTTTCGGGAACCGGCACAGACGGGACCATGGGAGCGAGAGCAATTAAGGAGGCAGGCGGGCTGGTCATCGCCCAAGACTTGGCATCAGCCGAATTCGACGGCATGCCAAGAAGCGCCATAGACGCCGGTGTGGTGGACTATGTGCTGGCGGCTGAAAAAATTGCCGAGCATCTTCTGATGCCCGCGATAAGTTCGCGTGTCCAGGGAAGCGCTGGCACCCCGGCCCTTTCAGGCATGCCCCCCGACACCCTGGAAAAGATTTTTCGTGTTTTGCGGTCGCAGAGCGGCCATGACTTCTCCGCTTATAAGAAGAACATGATCTGCCGGCGCATCGATCGGCGCATGAGCATCCAGGAAATTGAAAACCCTTCGGACTACCTGCAATTTTTGGAGCAAAACGCCAAGGAAACGGCAGCGCTTGCCAGGGACCTGCTCATTGGCGTAACCAGCTTTTTTCGCGACCCGCAGGCATTCAAGGTGCTGAGTCGAGTCCTCAAAGGGATGCTCGCGAAGAAGCCGAAAGATGATGCCGTGCGGGTCTGGGTTCCGGGCTGCGCCAGCGGCGAGGAGGCGTATTCCATCGCGATCATATTGCGGGAATGCATGAACGCGTTAAGGAAGCGCTTTAACGTGCAGATTTTCGCCACCGACATCGATAGCGACGCGATTGAGACGGCTCGCTCCGGAATCTATCGCGGCAATCTCGTAAAAGACGTCACGAGGGAGCGACTCAGGCGATTTTTTCTCGATCAAAGGGACGGTTATCAGGTCAAAAAAGAAATTCGGGGAATGGTGATTTTTTCTATCCAGGATCTTGTCATGGACCCCCCGTTTACCAAACTGGACTTGGTTAGTTGCAGGAATCTGTTGATCTATCTGGATGCCCCATTGCAGAGACGACTCTTGAGTCTGTTCCATTATGCGTTACGGCCGGATGGAATTCTGTTTCTTGGCAGCGCCGAAACTGTCGGTGGCGACGTCGATCTTTTCGCTGAGCGAAACAGGAGATGGAAGATCTTCAAGCGCAGGCACTCGATGCATGCGGCCGAACTGAGTATGCCTTTTTTCTTTGACCGCTCTTACAAGGAGAGCGGTGAGATAGGTTCCCGGGCGATCAACACAGGGAGCGGCGACCCTGCGACCTCCGGGATCGCGGAAAAGCTGCTGTTGGACCACTACGCGCCGCCCTGCGTGCTGATCAACAAAGCCGGGAACATTCTTTACACCCACGGCCGGACCGGCAAGTATCTCGCGCTGCCTCAGGGCCAGGCAAGCTTGAACATTCTGGCCATGGCGCGCGGTCCTGTTAGGAACGCGCTCGCAACTCTGGTGCACACAGCAAGCGCGCGAAAACGACCGGCTTCCCTGCAAGGCATACGACTCGGAAGCGACGGTAAAGATCACCGGCTGAACCTCACGGCCACCCCCTATTCCAGCGGTCGTGGAGCCGGGGAACTGCTGCTGATCGCCTTCGAAGACGCCGGCCCCCGCAAAGTCAAGACGGGAAAAACCGGGCGGCCGGTGCAGCGCAATTCTGCGCTCGTGGCTCGATTAGAACAGGAGCTGTGGGACGCGCGTGAGCAAATTCAAACGGTAAGCGAGGAGAAGCAATCGCCCGAGGAAGAACTTCGGTCGTATAACGAAGAATTGCAGTCAGCCAATGAAGAGCTTCAGAGTATGAATGAAGAGCTGGAGACTTCCAAAGAAGAGCTCCAGTCGCTCAATGAAGAGCTCGCGACCGTCAACGCGGAGCTGCAGGGAAAATCCGAAGAATTGTCCACCGCTAATGATGATATCAGAAATCTGTTCGACAGCACAAAAATAGCAACGCTCTTCCTGGATACCCGGTTGTGCGTCAAGCGCTTCACCCCGGAAATGACCAAAATCATCGACCTGGTCCCCGAAGACATCGGCAGACCCCTGAGCCACTTCAGAACCAGATTGGTGGACGAAAATCTGGTTCAAAATACCCAGGAAGTCCTGGACACCCTGATCCCGGAGCAAAATGAAATCAGGAGCATCGACGGTCGGTGGTACCTAATGCGCATGACGCCCTACCGAGCGGCCAGCAATGTCATCGCCGGTGTCGTGATTAGTTTCATCGATATCACCGAACGTAAGCAGTTCGAAGTGGCCGCCGAGAAAGCCCGGGAATTTGCCGAGGGTGTTGTGGAAACCGTGAGAGAGCCCTTGGTCGTGCTCGATAGGGATTTGACCGTTGTTTCAGCCAACCTATCCTTTTACCGGCGATTCAATTTAGCTCCTAAGCTGGCCCAACGGCGTTCTTTGTTCGAGCTCAATAAGCGGCAGTGGGATGTTCCCGAGCTGCGCGGGTTGCTGGAGAAAGTTATTCCCGAGGATCACGCGTTCGATGATTTTACGGTCGAACAGGACATACCCGGTCTCGGACGCACAATCCAATTGCTGAGCGGGCGCCGAATTCGTCGCGGCGCGATCGATACCGACCTCATCCTGCTGGCATTCGAAGACGTCACGGATCGTGAAAAAAGAAAAGAACTGAGCGCCCTCGCGGCTCGCCTCCATTCGGTGCGAGAAGAAGAGAGGGCGCGTCTCGCCCGCGAGCTTCACGATGAGCTCAGCGGGTCCCTGACCGCGCTAAAAATGGAGGTAGCCCTCCTGCCGGACCGGGCCGCTAAAAATCACAAATTGTTTTTGGAGAAATTAGGCTCCATGTCCGGGTTAATCGACCGCACTCTGGCGCGAGTCCGCACCATCGTTACGAAGCTGCGGCCGGTGGTCCTGGATTCACTGGGCTTGGTTGCGGCCTTGGAATGGCAAGCCCGGGAATTTCAGGAGCACTCGGGAATCGTTTGCGAGATTCATTTGCCGGTCGAAGAGAGCTATTTGGACCGTGATCGAGCGACCGCGGTTTTCCGGATATTTCAGGAATCCCTGACCAATGTCGCGCGCCATGCCGACGCGCACAAAGTCACGGTGGATCTAAGAAGTGAAAGCGGGAAGCCTGATTCTAGAGGTGCGTGATGATGGCAAAGGTATCGACAAGACCAAGATTTTCAAACGCGATTCCATGGGGCTACTGGGCATGCGGGAGCGGGCGATGGCTTTTGGCGGAACCACGGAAGTCACCGCGTTGCCGGAGCGAGGAACCTGCGTGACGGTGCGGATCCCGACCATGTAGCGCGAGAGGCCCTTGTCTATGAGAATTCTCATCGCCGACGATCATCCAATTTTTCGCGCCGGGTTGAAGGAAATTCTCGGCAACCAGAAGGACGTGGAGTTGATCGGAGAAGCTGACACTGGGCTTAAAGCTCTGGAGCTTGGCCTCAAGCAGCGCTGGGATGTGGTGCTACTCGACCTCACCCTGCCCGGAAAAGATGGTCTTGAGGTCTTACAAGAAATGCGGCGCCAAAGACCCGATCTTCCCGTTCTCGTTTTGAGCGCTCATCCCGAAGATCAGCTAGCTTTGAGATTGCTTAAATTAGGGGCCGCGGGATACCTAACCAAAGACAAAGCTCCCGAGGTTCTGTTTACCGCCGTCAGAAAAGTTTTGCGAGGTGAAAAATACTTAAGCGAGTCACTGGCGGAGACGGTTGCTTTGGATGTGGTATCCGGGGCAACCCGGTTGCTACACGAGGAGCTTTCTCACCGAGAGTATCAGATCATGTGCATGATGGCCTCCGGAAAAGCGCTGAAGCAGATCGCCAAAGAACTTTTTCTCAGCGTGAGAACCGTCAGCACCTACCGCGCCCGCTTGCTTGAGAAGATGCACATGAAAACCAATGCGGAGCTTATCCGCTACGCTTTGCAGAACAAACTTGTCGACTAACCGACTCCGTCCTTCTCCTATCCCCTTCCCGCAGACAGCCTTTTGTAGTCCTAGAACGGACGCAATAATCGTTGTTTTGGAAGCTGTTAGCTACAGCGCGATCCTCTATAATTTGTTCATATTTGTACGATGATTCTTGCGGCGCCTAAGTGGCGGCTAAAAGGACTCCTTCGAAGGGATTCATCATGAACCTGAGACCAACCGACACACCCGGCTTCGCTGATCGCTGGGGAATTATTTTGTCGGGCGGGGACGGCACGCGACTGCGCGACTGGGTTTATCGCAGACGTGCCGACTATCTGCCCAAACAATACCTGAACTTCATCGGCAAACGGTCTATGTTGGAGCACACCTGGCACCGCGCCCAGAAGCTGCTTCCGGCGCAGCAACTCCTCACCGTCGTCGCCAAGGAACACCTTCAGTTCGACGAGGCACGCCGCCAGATTGCTTCGAGACCAAGCCAGGGAGTGATACTCCAACCCGAGAATAAGGACACGACGCCCGGGCTTCTGCTGCCGTTGCTGCATCTTTATAAGCGTTGTCCCAAAGCGAAAGTCGCGGTCTTCCCTTCGGATCATTTCGTTCTTGAAGAAGGTCTGTTTATGCGCCATGTGGAGGACGCCTTCCGGGTCGTCGAGTCGGATGCTTCTCGTATGGTCCTTTTGGGCCTGGAACCACATGGGCCGGACCCCGAATACGGTTATATTGTCCCGGGGGAGGGGGTCGAAGCCGCCCCGCCCAACTTGGCGAGACAGGTCGAGATGTTCGTGGAAAAGCCATGCACGGACGCAGCCAAGAAGATCATCGCAAGCGGCGCCTTATGGAACACGATGGTGATGGTGTTCGCTTGTAAGACTCTCTTGTCGGTAGTCCAGAGCGTGGCACGGGGGCTCTATCACTCTTTTGCGCCGATTCTCGACGCCCTGGGCACAGCTGATGAACACGCGGCGGTTGAAAGGGTTTATCAGAACCTGCCCCCGCACAATTTTTCCAAAGGGGTGCTCGAAGTTCTTCCTTTTGAGCATCGACAAGCGCTTGTCGTTCTTCCCGTGCGGGGGGTCACCTGGAGCGATTGGGGAACGGCTGATCACCTGTCGGGCACCCTGCGACAGTTGGGCGCATCGGAGTCTGTGCAATCAACCGGCGTGCTTCGAGACACGCAGGAAGTCCGGCGTGCCGTGCGCAATGTCACCGGCCGCAACGCTCAACCGAATTGGCTTGCGGCGCTGAAAGGAAGTTGAGGAAAGACGGTATGGGAGAGCGTGAACCGCTCCGCACTTCTTTGGCTTCACCCGGATTGTGCGATTACCTCGCGCATGAGTTGAGCAATCCTTTAAACGGCATGCGCTTGAGCGTTGAGGCCATCGAGAGATCTCTCGTGGGGAACCCGCGCGCCATGGACGAGATCGGTGATTTGCTGGTAATTTTATCCAAAGAAATTAAACGGCTTATTGGACTTCTCAAAGCGCTCCGTTGGTCCGGCGTGCCGGTCGATGTTGATCTGCGGCCAACATTCTTAGCCGCGGAAATTAGCGAGCTGCTGGGTTTGCAATCAGCCTATTATGAGCAGCGCGGAATCCGAATTAACCGGCATGTTCCGTTGGATTTGCCTTGCATCATGGCTGACAGAGATAAGCTCAGGCAAGTTCTTCTAAATCTTAGCAAGAACGCGATTGAAGCCATGCCCAACGGCGGAACACTCACTCTTCGAGGTTACGCGAGCGAGCAATGGCTGTGCTTGGACATCGCCGACACCGGAGAGGGCATACCGGAGGCGATGCCGGTCTTTGAACCGGCGATCACAAACAAACCGCAGAGTCGCGGCCTTGGCCTGGCGATTGTGCGTGAGATTGTTAAACAGCACAGGGGAACGGTCTCGTACACAAGCCGGCTTGGAAAGGGAACCACGTTTCACCTCAAGTTTCCTATCCGAGCGGGACAAACAATCGAGCCTTTAGGACGTGCCGCGTCCTTGGCAAGATGAAAAGGTTATCGACATTGGCTACTAAGGATACATGCTGATGATTCAACGGACTCCTGGAGCCGATCCGTTCAAAGAGCAACTGCGTGAGTCCTTGCAGCGCGAGGCGGTAAATTCTCGCGCCGTCACGATTGCCCGGCACGCCAACGTCTACAGCTGCGGCGACCAAGACCAGACGGTCTATTTCATTGAGAGCGGCCAGATCAAACTGCTCATGCTCTCGCCTGAAGGCAAAGAATGCCTGCTCGCGATCCACAGCGCGGGAGATATTTTCGGCGAGTTATGTCTATCCGGCTCGGGCTCGCGACCGGAAACCGCCACCGCGATGGAAGAAACGGTTTTAAAGAAAATGCCGTACCACCAGTTTCTCGAACGCTTGAGCCGGGACGGGCTGCTTGAGGGGTTTGTCAGATACCTGGCCCTGCGCATCGCCGAGCAGCAGCAGGTGATCGCCAATCTGGTGACGGTGGACAGCGAGCAGCGCTTGGGCAAGACGCTGTTGCAGTTGGCGCGCACGCTGGGCAAGAGAGACCAACGGAGCACGCGCATCGAGCTGAAGATATCCCATGATGAATTATCCGAGATGGTTGGCACGACGCGGCCTCGAATCAGCATCTTCATGCAGGGATTTCGCAAACACGGGTTGATTGAGACGAGCCCGGAACACTGTCTCGTCATCAAAGAAAAGGAGCTCACGGATTACCTGACGAGGAGAGCGTCTGAACATGTCTGCGTGCGGTACTATCATGCTCTCCGGAATCGTTCAGAATTGGACAGCGATCTCTTGCGGGTCAGCGTCAATTAAATCAACTGAGGAGGTAACCTCCCGCGGGCCTGATCGTTGCCCGCGACGAACTCGGTATCCTCGATACCCTGTCCCATAGCCTAGGAAGGATATCGGGAAAATTTTAGAGGGCGCAGGACAGTTTCACTTTTGCGAGCAGCGCAGCATTTTTTCAAAAATTGTTCACTATTAGACAGAACTCTTGCCCAGTGGAGGTATCATAAGAGAGTCGGAAAGTATGTCGGCACGTTGGTTTCAGCGCCTCAAGTTGAAGCAGCGTACCCACGAAGAAGGAGGTCCTCAAATGGATGTAAAGACCGCCACCGCCGCTACCGCCACGCTAGAGCAGTTGCAGGCTTCCGAAAGTCGCTACCGGCGCCTGTTCGAGACGGCCAAGGACGGTATCGTTCTCCTCGATGCGAACACCGGACGGATCACCGACGTCAACCCCTACATGCTAGACATGTTGGGTTATTCTCATGCCGAATTGATGGGCAAAGCGCTCTGGGAGATCGGTGCGGTCAAAAACATTGCCGCGAGCCAGGGCTTCATGCACGAGTTGCAGAAAAAGGAATACGTCCGTTACGAAGATCTGCCGTTGGAAACCAATTCCGGAGACCTCATCGAGGTGGAGTTCGTCAGCAATGTCTATCTGGTCGATGGCGTGAGGGTGATTCAATGCAACATCCGCGACATCACCGCCCGCAAACAGATCGAGGCGAGCGAACAGGCGGTCCGTGAGAAACTGACGGTTTCGGTGTCCGAGCTGCAACAGCGCGATGAAGGAATGAAGGCGCTCATCCGCCTAAACGATTTGCTTCAAACTTGCACAAGCCCGCCCGAGGCCTACCAGATGGTTGGCATTGTGGCGAATGAATTATTTAAAGCGGACAGTGGCGGGTTAGCCATTTTTAACAGCCGAGGTCATCAGTTGGAGACGGTTGCGCGTTGGGGCGATAAGCCAATCCTAAAGTCCGGTTTTTCATCGGAGGATTGTTGGGCGTTACGGCGCGGAAAATTTCATGAAGTGAGCGATCCCGGGGTGGATTTGCTCTGTCATCACTTTATCGATCGACCCCAACGCGGCTATTTGTGCGTGCCTTTAATCGTCCATGCCGGAACAGTCGGACTGTTGAGTCTCAGCGGCCCAGTGAAAAACGATTCTGATGCGCAGGCGAGGCAACAAATGGCCACGGCGGTGGGCGAAGCGATCAAGTTGTCTTTGGCTAATTTGAAACTGAGAGAAGAACTGCGCGACCAGGCGATTCATGATCCGCTGACGGGACTGTGCAATCGGCGCTTTTTGGAAGAGAGTCTGGAGCGCGAGCTGCATCGTGCGCACCGTGAGAATTCTCCGCTCTGCATCGTGATGATCGACCTCGATAACTTCAAACCATTTAACGATATTTTGGGTCACGCTGCAGGCGACTCGATGTTACGCGATTTGGCCCAAGCGCTGCGCGAGACGCTGCGTAAGAGCGATATCGCGTGCCGCTATGGCGGAGATGAGTTTGTCCTCGTGCTGCCCGACTCCTCGCTGGCGAACACCCTGCTACGGATGGAACAAATCCGGGAGCTGATTAAAGAAAGATTGAATCGGCACGGTGGTCAGGCGCTATCCCCGATCACCCTATCGGCCGGGGTTGCCGGTATGCCTGAACATGGTTCCACGCCTGCTGAATTGCTTTACGCGGCTGACATGGCCATGTACGCCGCCAAGCAGGCCGGGGGGAATCGCGCGGTTGCCTACCATGCGCAGAACCCTGATCGTTCGAAAACAGTAAGCGTAGGATAAAAATGCGCACCACGCACCCACACGCTCACCGGAGCCGATCGCCGCGACCTGCTTCTGTAAACCGCGATGCCTGGTATGCCCGGCCGGCTCGTGACGAAACATCCCGAGAGACATTTTTCGGCTCCCGGCTGCCTCTCGCTACCGTCTCCCCGGAAACAGCCTTAATGTACGCGGTGCTTGAGGACGCCTTTCTGTGCTTGCAGAAGACCGGCGAGCTTTCGCAACTGGTTCGGTGCCGGGCGCGGCAGGCTGAGCAATGGTTTCTCAGCGACGATTCCCGGTGGATCTTTGCTTTTCTGCCGATTTGCGACGTACTCGGAATCGACCCGGAGTACCTGCGCAAGAAACTCAAGAATTGCCAGCCAATCGCCCCGGACATGACCCAGGCAAAGCGGTTGCACGCTCCGTCGGGAGATCAACCTTCAGGGTAGGTCGCCTGGGTAACCAGGACTTGCCAAGCCCCCTCGCACCTCGACTCGCGTTGCCATCGATGCGGGCCTCGAAAGGAGACGTGATGGTGATTCAACAAACTCCTCAAGCCGACGAGTTTAAGCGACTGTTACGCGATTCCTTGCAGCGCGAGACAATCAGTAGCGGCGCGATCAAGATCGCCCGACATGTGAATGTGTACAAAAGCGGCGATCATGACGACATGGTCTATTTCATCGAGAGCGGTCAGATCAAGCTGCTGATGCTCTCCTCGGAGGGAAGAGAATGCCTCCTGGCCATCCACGGTGGCGGAGACATTTTTGGCGAGTTGTCTTTATCCGGTTTAGGCGCGCGCTTGGAAACGGCGACGGCGATGAAAGCGACGACCCTAAAACAATTGCCCTGCGCGCAGTTTTTTGCGTGTCTAAGCCGCGACTCGCTGCTCGAGGGTTTTGTGCGCTACCTGACGGTGCGCATCGCCGACCAACAGCAGGTCATCGCCAACCTGGTGACCGTCGACAGCGAGCAGCGCTTGGGTCAGACGTTGTTACAGCTGGCCCGTACCATGGGAAAGAAAGATCCCCGCAGCATCCGCATCGAGCTCAGGATATCCCATGAAGAACTGTCCGAAATGGTGGGCACGACGCGGCCGCGGGTGAGTTTGTTCATGCAACGGTTTCATAATCTGGGTTTGATCGAGACCAATAGGGATCGGTTCTTCATCATCAAAGAAAAAAAGCTCACCGATTATCTCGCGCAGATCGCCTAGAACCGCGGCGGCGGACGCGTGAGCGGGGCTTGATTCTTGTCAAACTAGAAACGCCAACTTCTGCCGGCATGGAGTATCTTTCCGTGCGCAGTCTGCTATAGTATTGAGATGTAACCATTGGCATCCCAATGTCCAGTCAGCGCATGCTCGGTCCACTCTTGGCCGAGTTCTCAAGAGGCGGTTTCCAGTGGGGACCGCCTCTTTGCGATTCAACCGACCCTTATCTAAGGAGGAATTTATGGAAACATTCAAAAAGAGGCAAAAGGCCTGGGCGCGGAAAGAGAAGCAGCAAAAAAAGGCCGCGCGCAAGATGGAGCGGCGCAACGACAAGACAAAGTCGCCGGATAACGCCGAGGAAACCAATTCCACGACTGCGGAAGCGAGCGAACGGCAGGGGCCGACAATTTTATAGGACATCAGCGCGCGGCGGAATGAATCCACGGGGCGGTTCCAATGGGCTGTTCGTCGGCGATCTCACTCGATTCGCATGCGCGGGTAGGACTCAATGAATCAAGACACGCTCTACAAAAATCATCTGATCCACGGCGAATCGTTTCAGCGCGAAAATAACGGCGCCTGGGTGCCGCAATACACCGTGACTCGCCAGGATGGCGCGACGGAGAAGGTCGATTTTCCCTCGCATCAATATCAATTCAATCACGCTTATTCCACGGAAGTTGAGGCGGACGAATTCGCCGTGCATATGGCACAGGCGTGGATTGATAAAAGCTGATGGCTAAATCCCGGCTGTTTTCCGCCTGGTGAAATTCAAATTGACTAGCACGCGCCTCTTCGATTATCGGCCCGGTGTGCGCCCTCGCGCTCTCATGCAGGCGGAGAAAGCCGCGCCTTTGCTGCCGATCGTGGCCACTGCGGCTTGTCGCTCGCAATCGATGACGTCGCTGTCGAAGCTGCCGCGCGCTCTGCTGTTGTTGCTCGAAGCCCCGCTCGGCGCGGATCGATAAGGTGCGGACCCGGCGCAACCGAACGAAAACAGCATTACGGCGAATATTGCCAGCTTCATCAATCATCCTTCCGCGGCGTTAAGCAGAGTCAAAAGACCCGCACGGCGAATCAGTTCACCCTATTTTTAGCATTTCAAATTTGCGGCGCCACCCTTCCGGCTTGGAAATTCACTGGATGAGCGCAGCGGTGATTTTGCCGGATTCCGTGGGGGCGTATGGCGGTACGTCCCCACGGGCAGGATTGAAATTGTCTCGCCGAGTTACCAGCCCAGCGCCTTGCGCAACTGCACGAAGGATTGCAGCTGTCCCTGGTTGATGCTGACCTGGCTGTCCTGCGCCTGGTAGAGACTGCGCTGAGCGTCGAGCAGGTTGAGATAATCGATGGCGCCGGCGTCGAAGCGCGCCTTGGCGATGTCGTAGGCTTTCTGCGATTCGACCACCGAGTCGCGCGCGATCACGGCGCGGTCGTCGGCGCTCTTGAGCGCGGCGAGCGCGTCTTCGACTTCTCTGAAGGAAGTCAGCACGGTTTTTTGGTACTGCGCCGCCAGTTCTTTTTGGCGCGCCGTGACGTTTTCAAGATTACCGGTGAGCTTGCCGCCGGTGAAGATCGGCGCGAGCAAGCTTGAGGCGATCGATGTCGCAGCGGCGGCAGGGCCGCCGAAGCCGGCAGCGATCGCCGAATCGAGGCCGAGGGTCAGCGAAGGGAAGAAGGCCGCCCGCGCCGCGCCGATGTCGGCATTGGCGCCGCGCAGACCGGCTTCGGCGCTCTGGATGTCCGGCCGCGCCGTCAGCAGGGTTGCCGGCGGGGTGAGATTGACCGGCGGCATGGTCACCGAGGCCAGTGTGAAGTTTGGCGCCGGGAAGTTTTGCGGCGCTTGGCCGAGCAGGATGGCCAGGGCGTTGCCGGTGGTGGTCCGCTGCTCGATCAGCGACGCCAAGGCGCTGCGAAAGCCGTTGACTGCGACGCGCTGCTGGGAAACTTCCAGGCCGGAGACGCTGCCCTGGGCAAATCGCGCCTCGACGATGCGAAGGATCTCTTCGGCGTTCTTGAGATTGAACTCGGCGATGCTGATGCGGTCGTTGAGGCTCAAAATCTGCGTGTAAAAATTAGTCACATCGCCGGTGACCACCAGGCGCAGCGCCTCTCGGTCGTAGCGGCTCGCCTCGGTGCGGTCGTCGGCCGATTTCGCGGCGTTGCGGTTTTTGCCCCACAGATCCACTTCGTAGCTAATGCTGCCGCCGCCGCGCGCCGCGTTGGTGTCTTTCGGGTCTTGATAGGTGCGCGAGGCCGAGCCGCTGGCATTGATCGTCGGATAGAGCGGCGAGGCGGCGACCTTCGCCTGCGCACGCGCCTGTTCGATGCGCTGCAGCGCGGCTTCCAGATCGAGATTTTGCGCCAGGGCGATTTCCACCAGGCGATCGAGATCGGCGCTGCCGAGATCGCGCCAGAACGGCGCGCTGCCCGGTTGCGCGTTCATGCCGACTCCCGCAACGCTGCTCCAGCCGGCGGGAATGGCCATATCCGGACGCTGATAGCCGGGCGCCAGGCTGCAAGCCGACACAGCCAGCGAGAGGGCGATGGTACCGTTCAACAGTTGTTTACCCATGATGCACCTCATTCGGAAGCCAACGCGACCACCGGATCGAGCTGCGCCGCTTGGCGCGCCGGCAGGTAGCCGAAGATCAATCCGGTCGCCGAAGCGCAAACGAAGGCGAGCAGCGCCGGCGTGATCGAAAAAATTACCGCCATGCCGCTGGTGCGCAGCACCAGGCCGGCGCCGACGCCGACGAGAATTCCCAAAACGCCGCCGGCGGCGCAGACCACCGCGGCTTCGATGTTGAATTGCAGCAAAATGTCGAGCATGCGCGCACCGGTGGCCATGCGGATGCCGATCTCGCGGGTGCGCTCGACGACGCTCACCAGCATGATGTTCATCACGCCGATGCCGCCGACCAGCAGAGAAATTGCCGCCACCGTGCCCAACAGCAGCGTAAAGGTGTCTTGGGTTTCCATTGCCGCTTGGAGATAAGACGCCATGTTGCGCACGCTGAAGTCTTCGGTTCGATGGCGCGCTTTCAGCAAGGTTTCGACGCTCGCCTGGGTGCCCTGGATGTCGGTTGTGTCGGAGACCTTGATCGTGATGCTGCTCAGATAGTTTTTACCGAAGATGCGCACCAGGCCGGTGGTGATCGGCACGAAGATCACGTCATCCTGATCGCTGCCAAAGGGCGACGCGCCTTTTTCGCTCATCACGCCGATCACCAGAAAAGGCACGTTCTTCATCAAAATATACTTCCCGATGGGGTCGCGGCCGTCTGGAAAAAGCGTCTTGGCGACGGTTTTCCCGAGCACGACGATCGCCGCGTAGTGCTTCACATCGTCAGTATTGAAGAACACCCCTTCGGCCACCGGCCAGTCGCGCGCCGAGGGAAATTCGGCGCCGGTGCCCTGGACGGAAGTCTGGTAGTCGATGTTGCCGAAGCGCACGGTGGCGCGGCCGTTGCGCTCGGGCAACGCGGTTTCGATATTCGGCAAGGCTTTGATCGCTTCGGCGTCATCCGGCACCAGGGTTGCGATGTCGCCGGAGTTACGCATGCCCGCGGCGCCGGGCCGGATCAACATCAAGTTGGTGCCAAAGGAGCTGATGCGATCGAGAACTTTCTGGCGGCTGCCTTCGCCCACGGCAAGCATTGCCACCACGGCGGCGACGCCGATGATGATGCCGAGCAGGGTCAGCGAGGTGCGAAACAGATTGACCCGGAGCGAGCGCCACGCCGTGGTCAGGGCCTCTTGCGCGCTGGCGGCGAGGCCGACACCGTCGCTCAGTTCGTGCCCAATTTCGTCGGTGGCAGCGTCAGCGCTTGCGCCTGCGCCGGTATCTTCGATGATTCGGCCGTCCTGCAGGCGCACGATCCGTTCAGCGTTTTGCGCGATGTTTTCCGCGTGGGTGATCAGGATGATCGTGCGCCCCTCGGCGTGCAGTTTGCCGAGCAGGGCCAGCACTTCGTCGCCACTCTTGCTGTCGAGCGCGCCGGTAGGCTCGTCGGCGAGGATCACCGGCGGATCGTTGACCAGCGCCCGGGCGATGGCGACGCGCTGCTGCTGGCCGCCGGAAAGTTCCGCCGGGCGATGATCGATGCGGTCGCCGAGGCCGAGCTGCTCAAGCAGCTCGATCGCGCGTTGGCTCCGTTTATGCTTCGGCAGACCCGCGTAAACCGAAGGAATCTCCACGTTCTCGCCCGCCGTGGCGGTTGCCAGGAGATTATACTTCTGAAACACAAAGCCGAAGGTCTCGCGGCGCAGGGCGGCGAGCTCGTCAGGCTCGAGGTGGGCGGCTTCTCTGCCCAACACCTTGTAGCTACCGGCGGTCGGCCGGTCGAGGCAACCGATGATGTTCATCAGCGTCGACTTGCCGGAGCCGCTTTGTCCCATGATCGCGACAAACTCGCCGCGGCGGATTTTTAGCGACACGCCGTCCAAGGCGCGCACCACGGTATCACCGTTTTTATAGTGCTTATGCAGGTCGCTCAGTTCGAGAATCGTCGCGTTCATAGCCGTGGTCCTCGGTTAAAGCGCTGCGGATTGTTCCGCTGGCCGCTCGCCTGGTTGGCGCCGCCGGGGCGGCTGGTGGCGATCTGATCGCCCTCGTTCAAGCCGTCGGTGACTTCCGCCAGCGTGCGGGTGACCAGCCCGACGTGGATCGTGCGCGGCTCGCGCCCGCTCGGAGTGACGACCGACACGCGATAAGCCTTGCCTTTGTCGTTATCCGCGTTCGGCGCGCGCCGGGTCAAAACTTCAGCCGGCACGATCAAGGCGTTGTCGGCCTTGCCGAGGATAAAAAATACCTGGGTCGTCATGCCGGTCATGAGCTTGCGCCCTTCGTTGTTGACGTCGATCAAGACATCGTAGAGGACCACGTCGTTGACGATTTGCGGCGAGGGCTGAATCTGCCGAACTTTGCCTTGCCAGCGGTGCTCGCTGTCACCGAGCGTGGTGAAATAAGCCGGCATGTTTTCTTTGAGCCGGCTGACGTCCGCCTCGGCGACCTGGGCGCGCACGGTCATCACGTCCAGATTGGCTACCTGCATGACCGTGGGCGCGGTTTGATTGGCGTTCAATGTTTGGCCTTCCTTGGTTGGCAAGGTGGTAACCGTGCCCGACATGGGCGCGTAGATCTTGGTGAAACCCAAGTTGGCCCGGCTCGCCTTCAAGTTGGACTCGGTCTCTTGCATCTGCGCGAGGATCGAGTCGACTTGCGCCTTGGCGACCGCCGCCTGGGATTCGCTTTCCTGAAGGACCTGCTGGCTGACCGCGTTGACCGCGATCAAATTCTGATTCCGTTTCAAATTCTGCTGCGCCAAGGTGAGCTCGGCCTTCTGTTGATTCAACTGGGCTCGCAGACTATTCAAACGCGCTTCACCGGCCTCTACCTGGGCCTGGAAAACCCGCGGATCGATTTCAGCGAGCAACTGTCCCTGCTTGACGGTATCGCCGATATCGACGTGAATGCGCTTGAGCTGTCCGGACACCTGAGTGCCGACGTCGACATATTGCCTTGACTCGAGCTTGCCTTGGGCGGTCACGACCTCTTCGATGTTGCCGCGGGTGACGGTCACGGGCTTGCCGGTGGCTTGCGGTTTCTGCGACGCGCTGCTGTACCAGTACCAGCCGCCGGCGGCGACAACGGCAACTGCCAGGAGGCCGGTCAGTTTTTTTCGCTGCGGTTTTGTCAGGGTAAATTTCCAAGTCATAGATTTGCACGTCCCTTCACCGAGGTTGTCACCTCTTAATACGAATCACCGGGCGCCATTCTTCGCCCCGCTAGTAAAAATAGCCCGGGTATTGCCGGCACTTGAAGAATCTGGAATTTCCCGGTTGAATTTGCGGCGCGCAGATCAATCGGATTTGGGGGGTGGCGGCGGGCGGCGCAACAGGTCCGCGAAAGTCCGCCGTTCGTCGGGTGTCATCTCCTTGGTGATCAGCTTGATCGCCTGGCTCATGCGCTTGAACATCTCTTCGCGTAATGTCTCGTATTGATTCACCTGGCGGTCATAGGCGGCTTCGTCGAAGTTTTCGGCGCTCATGATGCGCAGGGCCTCGTTGCGCGCCGCATCCATTTGTTCGCGCAGCGGATCCCCGGCGGCGCGAATCTGGGCAAATTTTCTACGATAACGGTCTTGCTCCGCCGCGGGCAGTTTTTTGAGCGCCTCTTCCATACGCTGTTGTCGCGTCGGCCGGCCGTCGAAACCATAGGGCACGCGCCCCAAAATCACACCGACCAAAAGCAGATTCAGCACCAGGGAAACCAGGAACACCAACTTAAGCGTCTTGCTCATAAAAGAGCCTCATCCGAAGAGAAATAACCTGAAACGTTGGCAGTGCTGTCGTCGGCATTAGAATTACTTGCCGGCGGCAGGCTGAAGCCGATCACCGTGCCGAGGATCAACGCGCCGACAAGCACGTACGCCGGCTTCGGCAAATGAAACTCGGAGCAGATCTGGCGCATCCACTGCCACAGCGAAACCGAGCGGTTCTGCGGCAGCTGGCGCGCCTTGAAAATAATCCGCTGCGCCAAATCTGGACTGGCCGGTTCGACCCGGCGCGAGCGCAGCAGGTTGTCGAGTTTGTCGTCGCGGTTATCTTTCATAACCACCTCACAGGTACGCTTTCATACGTTCTTTCAAAGTCGTCTTGGCGCGCATGATCAATGACTGCAACGCCTTCAGTTTGAGCCCCATGATCTCCGCCGCCTCCTGATTGCTGAGGTCCTCGGCAAAGCAGAGATTGAGCGCCTGGCGCTGGCGCTCGGGCAGGGCGGCGATCTCTTTTTCCAAAACTCTCTGCTCCTGGGCGCGTATCATCACCTCGTCCGCCGGCTCGCGATCGTCGATCACTGGCAGATCGTCGTCGAGAGCGGCCGGTTTTTTCTTCTTGCGCAAATCCAGGCATAAATTCACCACGACGCGATAGAACCAGGTGGTAAACTTGCTGTTGCGCTCGGGCTGCCAGAGCGCCGGGTTCTCCCACAGCTTGAGAAAGGCGTCTTGGACCATGTCCTCGGCGGCTTCCTTGCTTTGCAAATAGCGGTAGGCGAGCCGATAAAAGCGCGCGGTGTGGCGCTCGACCAGCAGGGCGAAGGCCTGGCTGTTGCCATCCTGGATGAGCGCGAGCAGTTCGTGGTCGTCTTGGTCTGGCCCAGCCGCCGCCATGGTGTTGTAGATACTGAATGGAAACTACGACTTGCAAGCTTGATCATACAACCAAAGGGCTCCGAAGATAAGGCCAGAATAGATTGCCGTTCAATGGTTGATACGATTGTCCGCGCGAATGTCTTCGCGGCGTGACAAGTTTTATCTAATTGCTGCGTGCGGTTCGGACAGCCGTTGGTGGCCCAGGCGCTTGAATTGTTCCCGCCCGAAGTCGCTCGCGGCGTCAATCGCGCACCAAGGATAGGCCTCGGCGAAGAGCCTCACAGTAGGCTCAAAACCGTGCAGCGGCGGAACTAAATCGCGCAGGGTGTCATACCAGGCGCGGCGCTCATCGCGGTCGATGGGGGTATCATCTCGCGCGTCGATGCGAAGGCATAGCTCCTGCCAGTCAGGAACAGAAAAACCGCATCGCAAGTTTGCCGGATAGAGGGACAGTGCGCTCAGGCGCGGCCGGGTGAAGTGTTGGCTCTCGTCGAATTCTACGATAAAAGGCGGAGCTGAAACAAAAAAATCGCAGAGCGGAACAACGGGGCTCTTGTTGAAGCCGCGCTGGCCGCGCAAGTCGCCCAGGGCGGCGCGGATTTGGTGCAAGAGTTCACCGAACGGTGTGTTCAAATAGTCATCCGGGAATGCCGACCAATCGAACGAATGATTGACCCGGCAGTCGCCGTAAATGGCTGTCAGAAGCTCGCGCACGCGAGCCTTGCAGGCGCGGCAATGGGCCGAATGTTCAGCGTTGAAGATTTCCAGGTTTGTCGACACAAGCAAAACCCTAGCACAACCAGAGCGAAGGAGAAGCAGCAATGGCAAAACCCAATTCCATCATCGGCGCGCGCGTCCGGCGCGTCGAAGGCGCGGACAAGGTCAGCGGTCAAGCGGTCTACGGCGCCGATGTTCATTTTGCGGACGCTCTGTGGGGAAAGATTTTACGCAGCCCCTATCCCCACGCGCGGATTAAAAGCATCGATGTCTCGAAGGCGTGGAAGGTCGATGGCGTAAGGGCGATCGTCACGGGAAAGGATGAGCCTGAGCATTATCAGGGCAAGAGCATTCGCGACATTCCGGTTTTGTGTTGGGACAAGGTGCGCTTCACTGGCGACAAAGTCGCGGCGGTGGCCGCCGAGAGCCGCGACGCGGCGGAGGAGGCGATCAATTTGATCGAGGTCGAGTACGAAGAGCTTCCGGCCGTCTTTGACGCGCTCGAAGCGATGCAGCCGGGCGCGCCGATTCTGCACGACAACGCGCCGGCCTACGATGGCGCACCGGCGGATATCATGGCGCCGGCCGGCGGCAACCTGGTGAACAAACTCACCTGGGGCAAGGGCGATATCGAAAAAGGTTTCCGCGAGGCTGATTTGGTCCTGGAGCATACTTTTAAGATTCCGATTCACCATCAGGGCTATTTGGAGCCGCAGTCGTTTCTCGTCAAGATCGACGACGACGGCAAGGTCGATGCCTGGTCGTCGACCAAGGGACCGTTCGGAACGCGCGCGCAATTCGCCAAAGCAGTGGGCATTCCCGCCAGGCAGATTAGCATTCACGCAGTTCATGTCGGCGCCGACTTCGGCGGCAAGAGCGGCGCAGGTGAATTGCCGATTTGCTATTTCCTCGCCAAGCAAGCCAAGCGGCCGGTGAAAATCATCCTCAGCCACAGCGAAGAGCTGACGGTGATGAATCCCGATCATTACACCGTGGTGAAAGTAAAGACCGGCGTCAAGCGCGACGGGCGGATGACCGCACGCTATTTGCAAGCGATCCATGGCACGGGAGCTTATGCCGGCATGAAGCCTGGGCGCGCCAGTATCGGCGGCGCCGGTTCGGCGACGCCGTACAAAATCGACAATACCTACATGGAAGCGCTGCAAGTCTACACCAACACGGTGCCCTGCGGCTTCTGGCGCGCGCCCGGCGCGATCCAAGCCGTGTTCGCATCCGAGTCGCACATGGATCTGATCGCCCGCGAGCTTAAGATGGACCCGGCGAAGTTTCGCATGATCAATCTGGTCGGCGAGGGCGAAGAAAACGGCCTCGGCAAATCCTGGAGCGGTGTCAAAGCCAAGGAGACGCTGCAGGCCGCGTTGGGCGCCGCCGGTTGGAAGAGCTCCAAGCGTCCCTACGTCGGCCGCGGTGTGGCGATGTACGAGCGCGGCACCGGCGCCGGCAAGGTATGGGTGAATTTAACCGCCGAAGCCGACGGCACTTTGACCGTGTTCACCGTTGCCGGGGATCAAGGAACGGGGCTACAGACGATTTTGTGCCAGACGGTGGCCGCCGAGATGCAGGTGCCCTACGAAAAAGTGCACTGTCGCATCGGCAATACTGCGGATGTTTCTTACAGCGTCGACGTCGGTTTCGGCGGCAGCCGCTCGACCAACATCAACAGCGCCGCGGCATTTCAAGCGAGCGGCGAGCTGCGCAAGAAGCTTATGGCCCAAGCGGCCAAACTTTTCGGCTGCGCCGAGGATCAACTGGTTTACAACAACGGCAAATTTTCCGTCAAAGGTGGAAAAAGCAAAGCGCTGTCTTTAAGCGACGTCGTCAAGGCGAGCGGCGGGCCGGTGACGGTGAGCGTCGAGACCGAAGTGCCGCGCAAGGGCTCGTCCACGTCGTTCATCGCTCAGGTTGCGGAGGTGGAGGTCGATCCGGAAACCGGCCGGGTCAAGCTGCGCAACTTCGTCAGCGCCCACGACGTCGGCACGATCATCAATCCGATCGGCCATCAGGGGCAGATCGACGGCGAGGCGATCATGGCGATCGGCTCGGGCTTGATGGAAGAGTTGATCGACGATCAGGGGAAAGTGATCACGACAAACCTGGGCGAATACAAAATTCCCAACATCGTCGATATCCCGCGCTTCAAAACGGTCTTGGTCAAAGGCAAGAACGGCCCCGGCCCCTACGAGGCCAAGGGCATCGGCGAACACGCCAACGTGAGCCCGCCGGCGGCCATCGCCAACGCCATTCACGACGCCTGCGGCGTGCGCTTGTTCGAAATACCCGCGACAGCCGAGCGGGTGTATCGGGAGTTAAAAAGGCAAGAGGCAATCGGCAATAGGCAATAGTTGAAGAAGGCTTGAGGCGAGAGGCGTGAGGGAGAGTGTAAAAATGCAGGAGGGATTATGGAGAATAACCGTTACGATTTGAGAATTATTTGGGGTTTCGTTTTGGTCATGCTGACTCTAATTTCAGCACGTGGTGCAGTGGCCCAGGACAAAATCAGGATTGCCTACAGCTCCACGGATACGCTCAATCAGCTCTGGACGATTCCCAAAGAGGTCGGTTTCTACAAGAAATACGGTCTGGATGTCGATCTGGTTTACATCGGCAGCACCACCATCGGTATCGCCGCGATCATGGCGCAAGATGTGCCAATCGGTAACGCCGCCGGCAGCGGCGTCGCCAACGCCAACGTGCGCGGCGCCGACACCGTGAGCGTCGGTTGCATGATCAACGTTTTGGCCTATGAGCTGGTGGTTCTCGACAGCATCAAGACGCCGGAGGATTTGAAAGGAAAATCCATCGGCATCAGCCGCTTCGGCAGCGTTTCTGACGTGGCCGCGCGCGAGCTGCTCAAGGGATTGGGTCTACGGCCGCAGGAAGACGTAAAGATCTTGCAAGTAGGCGGCGCTTCGGATCGTGCCGCCGGATTCAGCCGGGGCGTCATCGCCGGATTTCCATCGCCGCCGGGGAACGTGAATTTGATTCCCGGCGGACTGCCGCACCGTATTCTGGCCGACATGGCCGATCAAAAAAAGCCCTATCCTTTGCCGTTTATCTGCGCGGTGACGACCAAGAGTTATCTCGCCAAGAATCGCTCCATCGTCAAGCGGGTCATGATGGCACTGATCGAAGCGTCGCATTACTTCAAAACCAACAAAGAGGGCACGCAGAAAGTCGTCGCCAAATACCTGCGCAACGCCAATAAAGCGTACCTCGAAGCGTCGTATGCCTCGACGGTAAAAATCCTCGAGCAGGTGCCGTACACGACCCGCGCGGGCATGAAGATCCAGCTCGACGCGGCCCTCAAGCAAAGCCCCGACAGCAAGGTGACGGTCGACAGCCTGATCGACGACAGCATCGTGCGCGAACTCGAGAAGGAAGGGTTTATCGATCGGGTGTATTCAAGATAGGCAAAAGGCATTAGGCAGTAGTCTGAGAAGAGCGATGTCAGCACCGCTTACATGATAAACAGTCACAAAGACTTGCTCATCTGGCAACGGTCTATGGAATTGGTTGAGTCGATTTATCGAATCACTCGGCAATTGCCGACGAGCGAGCAGTTCGGACTAATCGCGCAAATGCGCCGAGCGGCGATCTCGGTGCCCTCGAATATCGCGGAGGGATATGGACGTCAAGCGACCGGTGAGTACAGACATCATCTGTCGTTTGGCCGAGGTTCCCTGCTAGAATTAGAAACACAATTGATGCTTTGCCAAAGACTTCAGTTTTTATCAGAAGGCGAGGCCGATGCTGTTCTCAAAGAAATCGCTGAGATTAGCAAAATGTTTGGCGCATTGATTACTAAACTGTCCTAACTAGTTATTGCCTAATGCCTATTGCCTGCTAAAGGAGTCCTCCCATGATCGATCTTTACTACTGGACCACGCCGAACGGGCATAAGATCACGATCTTCTTGGAAGAGACGGGTCTGCCTTACAATATTAAGCCTGTTAATATCGGGAAGGGCGAACAGTTCAAGCCGGAGTTTCTAAAAATCTCGCCGAATAATCGGATTCCGGCGATCGTCGATAACGACCCCGGCGACGGCGGCGGACCGCTAAGCGTTTTCGAATCCGGAGCGATTCTGGAATATCTCGCTTTGAAAACCGGCAAGTTCTTGCCGAGCGAACTGTGCGCGGGCGCGCGGAAGTCATGCAATGGCTGTTCTGGCAGATGGGCGGGCTCGGGCCGATGCTCGGGCAGAATCATCACTTCCGCGGTTATGCGGCGGAAAAAATAACTTACGCCATCGAACGCTACACCAAAGAGACCGAGCGGCTCTACGGCGTGCTCGACGAGCGTTTGGCCGATCGCGAGTTTGTCGCCGGCGCCTACTACACGATCGCCGACATGGCCTGCTACCCGTGGATCGTGCTGCACGAACGCCAGGGACAGGATTTGAACGACTTCCCCAACATCAAGCGCTGGTTCGAGACGATTCATCAGCGCCCCGCGGTGGAGCGCGCTTACGCGATCGCGCGCCGGGTCAATCCGGATAGCCGCGGCATGACCGAAGAGGCGAAGAAAATACTATTTGGACAGGGCCGACGAGCAAAGACTTAAAGGCGTGAACAATGAATTTTTTCAAGCCGTTCAAGTCGTTCTATCTGCCCTTCCATCACGGGGTCACTTGTAGCCTTTAACCTGCGCTGTGCGGACATTTCCGACACCTCAATAGGATTTCCCCTACTACGTTTTCCAGACGCGCCGGCTTTGCTTGAGCTTTTTCCAGAACTTCCGGCGAACGGAAAACTCCACCTCTTCGGTACGAGAGTTGCTATAGCATCTTGGCGCGGTGGCATTGCACTAAAACAATGGCTCGGTGGTAACGCGCCGCCAGCGCTTGTCGACCGACGGCTTGAAAATGGCGGTGGCGGAGGAGGCGACTCATGGCGGAGAAAAAACAGCCGGCCAATCGTGACTATAGGGTCGATCGTTTCTCGCCGGAAGAGACCCAACTATTTCGCCAGCCCGATGCTCTGTGCTGTGATGAATATCTGCACGTTTATCAGGCCAGACCGGTGGAGACTCCGGAAAGGCGCTTGCTAGCGGCGATCCTGCGCGATGCGATCGATTGCTACCTGCGCGATTGTTGTACGGAAAACCGCCACAAAAAGAGCAGCTTCCGTGAAGCCGAGGAGTGGTTTTTCAGCACCGACGATTACGACGTTTTCAGCGTCGAAAACATCTGCAGCGTTCTCAGCATCAACCCGGGCTATGTTCGAAGGAGCCTGTTGAGCTATCAACAGAAACACCGAATCCCCGCCGATTCCCAAGCGGAAAAAGCCCGCGAGGAGTCGGCCGCGGGCCATTTGCGGCTGGCCTCATGATGTAAGCTGCGCTCGACGCTTGTCTCTCAACGACGTCGGTCTAACGCGAAACGCTCCTTTCGGTCTGCTTAGCTGCCGGCCGGGTCGATCCCGATCGGTTTTCCCCTCCCTTGTCTGTCGCCGCGTCAAGTCCATTGGCCTGCGGTTTGTGATTTGAGTGAATGTCTAGGATATTCGTTCCAGCTCAGAACTGTTTTGCGATTTTTTTCCGTGTAAAAACGCAGCGAATGGTGGTTTCCCGGCTCTGTGTTCCTATAGATTGCAGTGCCTTTGACAAGCGACGCTGACCGATCGCAATATTCGGCGATGGATTTGAACTCCAACCAAGACGCTTCGACGGCAGCTATCGCTGGTTTCTCTTTCGCGCCGTGCCGGCGCGGGACGGCGCAGGCAAGCTGATCCGTTGGTATGGAACCAACGCCGACATCGAAGACCTCAAATTCTTCCACGGTAATGCCTGCACCCTGGATCAGGGCACGGAGCGTTCCTCTGTCGCGCTCTCGATGATCGGGCACCGACAGATGACGGCGGTTTGGATGGTACAGGATGATGTGGCTTCCCTTTTGCCGGTGGAAGATAAAACCGACTTTCCCAAAAACTTTGACCGCGTCGCGGCCGGAGATGACAGAGTAGCGTGGCCGTCAAGCGGCGACGCTGATCTCGACGATATCGGCGGACGGAATGGGTAGATTTTGCGCTCGACGTACTCCGATAATGCCTTCGATCGCTTCCCGGATATTTTTAAGCGCCTTTTCCCGGGTCTTACCTTGAGAGACGCAGCCCGGAAGCGTAGGGCATTCGGCCACAATATAGCCGTCTTCCCCGGCGCTCAACGTAACGATATACGTCTTTTCCATAGCAGCAGGATCCTAACATTTTCCGTGTTTTAATGAGAATAGGTTCTTTCAAATCACGGCATGACGCGCATCGCCACGGTTTAGCAACGCATGCCAGCTGACCTCGTGCGCAGGCAATCCGCTGAAGATTCTCAAACCGCCGGTCGAGATCCCGGGATTCACCATGCGCCAGGGCTGGCATGAGATCCACCGCAACGATCCCGGTCACCGCTGGCTGCGCGGTGCGCTTATCAATGCCGTCGAAGCGCGGCGAAAGATCGGTGTTTGAGCCCGCCCCGATTGCACCGACAGAAAGCTAAGCGACAGCCCTCGACCGTTCATAGTCGACTGGGGTGACTCGTACCGCGGGGCGACCGGAGACAAACTTCCTTCGTAGGAATTGTTTGACGACAAGATCCGCCTATGCCCGATTCTAGACCTAACCCGAGCCCTGTGCGCCAGGCAAATAGTGAATTAGCAAGCTGCCGTCGAGCGCTCACAGCCCGTAAAGGGCCTGGGCGTTGTCGCCGAGGATCTTATCGATCGACGCGGCGGAGATTTTCCCGTCCGCTTTGAGCTTTCTCAGGGCGTTGATCTCGGAGGCGGTGTCGTCATGGCCGTAGTCGGTACCGATGATCAGATTGTCATCGCCCACGTGTTCCAGAATATAGGGTAGGTCATCGCTCGTCTGGCAGGCGACGTAGATACGATTGTCCTTGAGCAGCTCTTTGTCCGACCAAGGCTTCCCGCGCCGCCGATAGCCGATCTCCACGTGGTTCATCACGTAGGGAAGCCACTCGGCGCTGAGCTCGACGAAAGCCCAGCGTAATTCCGGAAATTTTTGCGGCAGACGGCTGCCGATGACACTGGCGAAGAGATTGATCGGGCCGAACTTGAATTGGGCGAGGCTGGCGCCGCGTCCGAAGATGTCGAACATCTCCAAGTTGCCCTGCGAGGCATGCACGCAGAGGGGCATCCCCAGTCGGCTCGCCTCCTCGTACACGGGGAAAAAATATGGGTCCGTCGGCAGCTTTTCCCCTTCGACGCCCCGGATAAAAACACCGCAGGCGCCGTTCTTTTTGCCGAAGTTCAACTCTTCGATGGCCTTGTCGATGTAGTGCAGCGGTGGAATAACGACCCAGCGCAATCGACCCTTGCCGTCTTTCCAGATATCCGCGAGCCAGCGGTTGTAGCTCTTGCATAGCGCCGCGTCCACGTGCGCCAGGGGCGTCAGAGTGCGAAGAAACAGACTTGGGTAAAGAACCTGACAGTCCACTCCGAGATCGTCCATGTGGGCAAGGCGGGCCTCCAGGTCCGCCGCCTCGCGCCGCTCTTTGGCGATGTCAAAACCGATGTTCCCATCCTTGGCGAAAACCCGACCGCCGATCATCCAGTATTCGCTTGCCCTCTGCTCGGAAGGCTTCTGTTCCGGGTCTTTGAACACCATGACGCAGGGCGCAAAGGATCTCTCGCCTGCATCCATGTAATCCCAGGTTCGCTCCCACTCGACGACATGCGCGTCGGCATCGATCACGGCCATCGGCTCAATCCTTCTTTCCGGTGAATTTAGCACTACTGTTAGGGCGGCGCGCCTCGCGCTGTCAAGAGGGAGTGCGCCTTGTGTGAATGAGTATCGCGGCGACTCCCGGCATCCAGGGACTGCTTGCCGACGCTCCCCAAGCTGGACAGATTGCACCCGACGGCGCCGTTTTGCTAGGTTGGGGGCTCCCGTTGGTCCCGAGAAGAGCGCATCATGCGGTCGCGGCGAAAATCAAAAGGTTCAAACCAAAGGGCGGCAAGAAAAACTTCCTTTCTCGTGGAAGAGGCGACGATTGCCGGAGTGCACCGGGCGTTTCGCGCAAAGAAGCTCACGGCGACGGAACTCGTGCAGCTCTATCTCCAACGCATCAGGGCCTATAGTGGCGTCTGCGTCCGCGGCGATGTCGATGCCGTCACCGGACTGCAGCTGGGAGACCTCACGCCGATCCCGAATGCCGGCCAGCTCAATGCCTTCATCACGCTCAATCTGAAGGACGACAAGCGTATCAAGCTCGGTTTCCCCGAAAAACTGAAACGGACTCACACCGGGCGCGACGACGCCAAATATCCCGACGCGCTGGATCGGGCGCGGGATCTCGATCGAAATTTCGCCCGCACCGGCAAGTTGGCCGGTCCGCTCCATGGCATCCCGATCGCGATCAAGGACAACTACGATACTTTCGACATGCGCACGACGGCGGCAGCGGCGGCCGAGTACGCCGACGACCGCCCGCCCGACGACGCCGCCATGGTCGCAAAGTTGCGCGCCGCCGGCGCGATCCTGCTCGGCAAGACCAACATGGACGAGTACGCTCCCGCGGGAATTGCCCGCAGCGCCTTCGGCGGCCAGACCTGCAATCCCTACGATACGACGAGGATTCCCGGGGGATCGAGCGGCGGCTCGGCCGCGGCGGTGGCGGCCAACCTCGCCCTGTGCGCGCTGGGCACCGACACCTCCGGCTCGGTGCGCTTCCCGTCATCCTGCTGCAGCCTGGTCGGCCTGGTCGCGACCCAAGGGCTGGTGAGCCGCGACGGCATCGTGCCGCTGTCGTTTACCCGGGACCGCGGCGGGCCGATCTGCCGCACCGTCGCAGACACGGCGATCCTTCTCGCAGTGCTCGCCGGCTACGATCCCAAAGATCCGGTCACGGCGGCGTGCAACCCACGGCCGAAGATTTCCTATGCGCGCCATGCCGGTGGAAAATCGCTGCGCGGAAAAAGGCTCGGCGTGCTGCGCGATCTTATGATCGAAGCGAGCCTGGCCGATCGGGAAAATATTCGCGTCGCCAACGAAGCGTTCGCCGCCATGAAAAAGGCCGGTGCGACGATCGTCGATCCGGTGAACGTCGATAAAACCATCGCCGATCTGATTCCCTGTCTCGAGCCCGGCTGGCTAAAGAGAAATTTTCCCGCGGCGTTTCCCGACTCCGCCAAGTCCATCGATCGAATCGTGTCGATGGCGTTCGACCACAGCCAGGTTCCCTCTGGCGCCCGCGGCGTGAACCTGCGCCTGCTCGCCGCCCAGCCGCGCGGCCACGAAGCACACTACGCGATCAACCGATACCTGCGCGAGCGCGGCGACGCCAAGTTCAAAAACCTTGGAGACATGCTCGCCATGCCGATGTTTTCCGGCAATCTGGACAATCTCAAAAGAGCGTTCAGCGCCGACGCCGAGACTCTGGACACGCCGGCGCAGATCGATCACCTGATACGCATGCAGACCTTGCGGCGGATTATTCTCCAAGTGATGGCGGAGAATAATCTCGACGCGCTGGTTTACGCCTATACGACGATCCCGCCGCACATCATCTTGACCAACCGCCTGGCGAAAACCGTGCAGACCCACACCGAGCCGAGAATTCTAAAAGCCGGAACCGTCATGTCCGATCCGACCCTGGTCCCCGGCGAGCCCGTGCTGAAATCCGACCTCGACACCTACCGAGGCTCGGGCTCGAGCTTCGCGGTCGGTCTCAGCCCCGAAACCGGCTTCCCCGCCATCGTCGTGCCGGCCGGATTCACCCGAGAAGTCTACGATCGCGTACCGGACGATAGCGATCCCAACGGAAGCCGGTTGGAAGGGCCGAAAACAGTCGACCTGCCGGTCGCTTTGGAATTGCTCGCCCGTCCCTTCGAGGAAACCACACTCTTCGAAATCGCCTCTGCCTTCGAAAGCCTCACACGCCACCGCCGCCCACCGCCGGGATTCGGCGAGCTTGCCGGCGACCGGTGACGGTGAATGGGCGCCGTTGCCAGTCGCGGTAGACTCCCGCTGGCCACGCCGATGGGATTATCCTCAATGGCGCTTAGGTCGATATCGTTTGAATGACCGTCGCTAGATTGTTTAGATATCCAGAGTGGCAGCCGAGCTCGTGCGCATGCATCCGCTGAAGATTCTCAAACCGCCGGTCGAGATCGCGTCGCGGGCTTCACCATCTACCAGGGCTGGCACGAAATCCACCGTAATGACCCCCGTAACCGGTGGCTCCGCGATGCGCTTATCAATGCCGCTAAAGGATAGAAACTGAACGAAGTCCCGCTCGCAACTGGCGCAATGCCCAATCCGCATAGATAAAATTACTGAATTTTACGAGAGCTCGCTTGAAGATGCCGTGGAGAAATAAGTCAATTCTCAGGCACGACCAGACTTCCTTGTAGATATCCTTTCACGCCGGTCCTAAGGCCACCTGCTCCATTCTGTCGCAAATAACGTCCTTTCGTCCCTAAACTAAGATTTAATATTTTTATAAAACAGTATATATATTAGTTTGTTATAATATGCTCCCTAATTTATTAAAAATACTTGACTACTATTAGGGAACATATTATATTAGGCAATGCGGATCATCGCGAAGAGGACTCTGCGCGAATTTTGGGAGCGCTGTCCGGACGCTGAAGATCCGCTACTGGCGTGGTATCGCGAAGTCGAAAAGGAAGATTGGAGCAACCCGTCACAGGTAAAAGACAAGTACAGAAACGCAAGTTTTGTAGGAGATCGCCGCGTTGTGTTCAATATCAAAGGAAATGATTACAGACTCGTTGTTCGGATCAACTATCCGTACCGGGTGGTTTACGTGCGTTTCGTCGGCACGCATAGAGAATACAATGAGATCGATGTCGAGGAGGTGTGAGATGAGCAATATTCGAGCGATTCGAGCCGAGGCAGATTACGAAGCCGCTCTCGCTCGTATTGATGCCCTTATGGACGCAGAGAGTGGTACCCCTGAGGGTGAAGAACTCGATGTGCTTACTGACCTTGTCGAACTCTACGAGGCGAAGCATGTCCCCATGGGATTTCCGACTCCGTCTGGAGCAATCCGGTTTCGTATGGAGCAATCCGGGCTTTCACCGCGCGATCTTATCCCGTTCATGGGCAGCCGTGCAAAAGTATCCGAAGTGTTGTCCGGCAAGCGCCCACTCACGATGCAAATGGCGCGCGCGCTCCATGCCAATCTCGGTATTCCCGCTGACGTGTTGTTACAGCAACCAGGCGGGGAGTTGCATTCGGCGCTCGAAGATACCGAATGGCACCGGTTTCCGTTGGCAGAAATGGCAAAACGTGGGTGGATCGAGAAGCGACGCAATCTTGACTCCCATGCCGAAGAAATTATGCGTGATCTGATTGGTCGGGCCGGAGGCGAATATGTTTTGCCTGCAGCGTTCTTCCGGAAGAATGATCAGGCACGTGTCAACGCGAAAACCGATCCATACTCTCTCAAAGCTTGGTGCTGGGAAGTGCTAGCGCGAGCGAATGCGCATCGGCTGCCTGTCAGCTTTAAACCCGGCACGGTCGATCTCAATTTTCTGCGGAAAGTGGCAATGTTGAGCTGGTCGCAAGACGGTCCCCGACTCGCACAAGAATTCCTCGCTAATCACCGCATTCATCTCGTGTATCTCGAGCATTTACCACGTACCCACCTCGACGGCGCGGCCCTTCAACTCGCCGACGGTACACCCGTTATCGGACTGACCTTACGCTATGATCGGCTCGACAACTTCTGGTTCTGCTTGCTGCACGAGCTTGCTCATATCGGCCGCCACATGAATGGGACGAACAATGAAGCATTCATCGATGATCTGAGTCTTCGTGACGTGCAAGGCGCGCGACGTGATCCGCGAGAAGCCGAAGCGGATGAATGGGCCGAGAATGGGCTCATTCCAGAAGACATTTGGAATACGAGCAAGGTAAAAGACAACCCAACGCCGCTGGCCGTCGTGGAGCTAGCGCAGCGCCTCGGCATTCATCCGGCCATCGTTGCCGGTCGCATCCGATACCAGACACGGAACTTTCGCCTGTTGTCCCACTTTGTCGGGACTGGCACGCTACGGAAGCAGTTTTTGGAGAAGAAAAGCGACGGCTAACCCGATGGTATAACGCATCGGGACGGTTCCGTAACGCATGGCGGCCGAGCTCGTGCGCATGCACCCGCTCAAGATTTTCAAACCGCCGGTCGAGATCCCGGGATTCACCATGTGCCCCGGCTGGCACGAGATCCACCGGAAAGATCCCGGCCACCGCTGGCTGCGCGATGCGCTAGTCGCTGCCGCCAAAGGAAAGAAACTCAACTAAGTCTCACTCAAAGCTGGCGCCACGCTAAATTCGCTAGGCAAAGTTACTGAAAGGGCGCCCTGTGGAAAGCGAGATGGAGGGTCAGTTAGTAGAGTTAGGCAAGTCTGACACCGCTGATTGTGCCTGATATCCTCCGCGAGCTCGCGCGGCATTTCATATCGACCGAACTCAAGGTCTCCGACAGCATGTATTCGGGAGATTAAGCACATCTCGCAAACTGAAGCGTTCGCGTAGAGTCCAGGGGCCAGGTTGAGCTAGCCGCGATTTCACGGACAGGAAGTTAAAGAACCGCCCTCGACCGTTTATAGTCAACAGGGCTGACATTGGGACCGATCATGCGGGAGTTAGCACAGCAGAAAGAGGCCGTGGTGGAGGAGGGGCACTTGATGGCGGATCATGTGCACATGTTGCTGTGGATACCGCCAAAATATTCAGTGTCTGGGGTGGTGGGGTTTATCAAGGGAAAGAGTGCGATAGCCATAGCTCGGAGATTTATGGACCGGGCGAAGAATTTCATAGGGCAAAACTTTTGGGCGCGGGGGTATTACGTATCGACGGTGGGGCGGGACGAGGCCGAGATACGGCAGTACATCCGCGCGTAGGAGAAAGAGGATAAACGGCTCGACCAACTGAACATGTTCGAGTAAACAGAAGTGCCGGCGTAGCCGGCCAAACCGCTTTGAGCGGTTCACAAACCAAGCCTTCGGCTCTGCCGGAGGTACATGACTCGGAAAAGCTGCGCGCCGCTTCCGTCGCTGAAATGACCCGGCTTCCTTTGACCGAATGCGCCGCATAAGTTCGCGGCTCCGGCTTCGAGCGTTTTCGCCCGCGAGATTTTCCTTTTTTGCCAGGTTTCATAATAATCTGATTATCTGATTTCTAATTAAATTGAGCAAGCGACGCCTAAGGTTTGCTACCGGCGCCGTCCCTGACCTCTCCCGCCGGTCTCGCCGCCGTTGTCGCCTGCGTCCTTATGCTTCCGGCCCACAACCTCGCCGGCGACTGGGCCAAGTTGGTCGCCCGCCGCCCATGGGGTGAGCACCCGAACGTCCGGGGGCTTCGGCGCCAGCTTCCACAGCCGTTCGGCGTTACCGTGCGCGATGGCATGAGCCACGCCTGGGGGAAGCCGACTGAGCGCACACCACCACAACTTCATCTGACCAAGATAACGGCGCGGCACCCAATTACCGGCGAACACGTTGTCGAGTGCGAACAGAAACCGGTCGGGATGGGCGACGAACAGCGGTCGCCATTGCGGCGCGATCAGGCGCCCGGCAAAGAGGTTCTGCCAATGCTTGACCGTATCGATCCGGCTGAAGATGGGGTTGGAGTGCGAGCCGATGAAATACAGGTTGGGATGGGCATCGATCAGGCGTGCGACATCATCCGGCGGCAGCTGTCCCATGTGGATCATGGCGACGGGCAACTGAGGATGCTCGGAAATCAGCGCCTCTAGGTCGCGCATATAGCGATCGCGCGCCTCCCCTGCGAGCGAGCCGAACTCGATGTGAGCGATAAACGGCCAACCATGATCGCGCGCAATATCGAGCGCCGAGCGGACCCGTTCATCGTCGACCGTGAGCCGCACTTCCTTGATGCGGAGATCGGGCTCTCCCTGGTGCCAGATGAGCATCTCGGCGATGCCTCGATACGCACCGGAGGAAAGTTCGACGCTGCGCAAGCTTCGCCATCTCGAGGCCGCGTTCCTTCCCCGCTGGTTACCCTTGGTGCGTAGCATGAGAACGATCCGCGCTTGCGTGCGCTTTGCGAATTCCCAGATGCTCTCGGGCGGGCGCTCGAGATGGTTCGACAGCAGCGTCCGGTACACGCCGCCGTGGTCCATTAATGAGAGCACGCGCGCCTCGTCGACCCGTTGATCCATCTGACTGTGCGCATCGACAAAATAGAGTCCGTCGAGCGTCGGACAGGCTTGGCTCGCGCTATCGTCTTGCGCGAACGCGATTGCGCACGCAACGAAGAGCCCCAGCGCAGTGCCGGCCAGCAGACGCGCGATCCGCGGCATCAAAGAATAAGATAGTTTTTTTGCCATAACCGCCGTGTCCCGGCCTCCAACCTAGAGAGTCGTATCAGAGTTGAGTTGCCTCAATTAAACTCTCTTCAGATACCGGCCGCCAATCCTGCTCGACTAATCCGGGATCTCGGGGTCGACGAGCTGCGCGAGCAGGGTGAGCGATTCCTGCCAGCCGAGATAGCAGGCCTCGGCGGGAATGACACCGGGCACTCCCTCCTGCACGACGTTCAACTCCGTTCCACAGGACACTGTCTTCAAGGTGACGGTCGTCTGGATTTCTCCGGGCAGGTTCGGGTCGTCGAATCTGTCGGTGTAACGGATGCGCTCGTGCGGCGCCAATTCGAGATACTCCCCGCCGAAGGAGTGACTCTTGCCGCTGCTAAAGTTGGTGAACGACATCTTGAAGGTGCCGCCGACCTTGGCATCCATATGGTGAACCTTTCCGGTGAAGCCGTGGGGCGGAAGCCATTTGGCCATGGCGTCGCCGTCGAGAAACGCCCGATATACTCTTTCGGGCGTCGCACGGAGGACGCGGTGAAGCCGGATCGTGTTTGTTGGCATGGTTGCTTATCCTTTCGGTGCATTATGTGTTGCGCTTTCGTTTTCCATCTCTATGACGAGTCAAGTCGAATACCCAGGACAGCATCGGCGGGAATTCCCATTGTTAAATCTCGGTTAAAAATTTTGTCGCCGTTAGCCTGGCTTCATCATCTCACCGGAAGCGGCGCGTGTAAAACAACCCCGTCGCTTACGTTCAGCCGTGCCGAGAAATCGGCAAATGCTGAGAAAAGAAAGAAAAGACTAAGAAAAGACTAAGGGAAAAGACTAAGGGTCAGACCTGAGTATTGACTTATTGGCGCACCTTTGGATATGTTCACCGGCATGGCCAGGAAACCGCGGGTGGAATTTGAAGGGGCGTTTTGCCACGTCATCGTCCGTGGCAATCAGCGCCGGAAGATCTTTCGCGAGGATCGGGACCGGTTTTACTACCTGGAACGGGTCGAGCACTACCGGCAACGCTATCGATTTAGAATCTACGCCTACGTCCTGATGTCCAACCACGTCCATTTCCTGATCCAAACAGGCAAGACACCACTATCGAAAATCCTCCAAGGAATTCAGTTTACATACACCCAATACTATAATCGCCGTTACCGAACAGTCGGCCATCTCTTCCAAGGTCGGTACAAAGCGATTCTTTGTGACCGGGATGCGTACCTTTTGGAGTTGGTCCGCTACATTCACCTCAACCCCGCTCGTCTGAAACACCCTGAAGAACTCGCCACCTTTCGGTGGAATAGTCACGGTACCTATTTAGGAAAGAAGGGGCCGGTCGCCGTCGATACCACACTGGTTTTGAATCAATTGGGAAACTCGGCAAGCCAGGCTTATAAGGCATATCAACGATTTATCGAGGGCGGGCGGGGCCTGGGGCACGACGATCGTTACTACCAAGCGATCGATCAGAGATTTCTGGGCGATGAGAAATTCATTGGGCACATGGCCAAGCGAGCGCCAAAGGCCGAGATCAGACCAGGCGGACGGAAGCTGCCATTTGAAAAGCTACTGCCCGCGGTGGCTCAGGTTCATGGATGCGGCGTCAAAGAACTCACGGCGGCTGGACGGCAGCGCGCGTGGGCCAAGCCGCGAGCGCAGCTTGCATATTTGGCGCGCGAGTGGTGTGCCATGAAGGCAATTGAGGTTGCTCGTTGGCTGAACCGTGATGCATCCATGGTGAGCCGGCTCTGCGCGAATTATGAAGCAGCTCGAGATTCTAAGACGGAAAAGAAGATTGCTGAGTTGACCGACAAATAATTCATAACTCAGGCCTGACCCTCTCGCTTGTTCACCCTCTCGCTTGTTCAGTATGTCGACGCAAATCGGAATTGAGCGCGCGGCATACTACGACACACTCGAAATCACGCAAAAGGGCGACTTGGATATTTCGCCCTGGCTGCAGTGGTTTCTGAGTTGTCTCGACCGGGCCTTCGACGCCACGAAAAAAACCTTGAGCGGCGTTGTCCACAAAGCGGGTTTTTGGGAGAAACATAAAAATATAGCGTTCAATGAGCGCCAACGTAGGATGCTGAATATTCTGTTCGACGGGTTCGAAGGCAAACTGACGTCGTCCAAGTGGGCGAAGATCGCCAAGTGTTCGCAGGATACGGCAGCGCGCGACATCAACTATCTCATTGAGCGAGGTATTCTTACCAAAGACCCCGGCGGCGGGCGCAGCACTAGCTATTCTTTGACCGAATCACCGCCCAACAGCGTTGCCCAAAAAATCTAATTGCCGACGCAGCAAGCTCCAAGAACCGCCGCCTACGGCAGCGCTCGGGGCTTGGGCTTAAGGTGATTAAGGGAAACCGGATCTCTATTCGTGCGCTACCGCGGATTGAGATCGCTCAACACGAGATCGATCACCGTCAGTTTGCCCTCCATCTCATGCTTGAGCGCCTGGGCGACGGCGGTTTTGATTTCGCCCGGGTTGGTGACCCGATAGCCGTAGCCGCCGTGCGCTTTGCCGTAATACTGGTAATCCGGCCTGGGCCCGATCTCGGCGCCGAAGTGGACGCCGGTTTTCTTCGCCGCGCCGTCGGGAAAATATTTGATCAAGCTCGTCTCCATCGACAGATAGCGGCCGTTGTTGAAAATCACCGGGTGAATCGGCAGACCGTATTCTTCCGCGACGCCCAGGCAGGACGGCACGGCGTTGTAGTGGAACGCGCCGTCGCCGATCAGCGCGAACACCGGGCGATCGGGCATGGCCAGCTTCACGCCCAGCGCATAGCTCAAGCCGACACCCAAGCCGCCGGTGATGCGGGCGAAGTAGGATTGGGTCCTGTTGCGCGGGATCATTTCCTGGATCAGTCCACGATAGACCGTGGTTTCTTCCGAGATCACCGCGTTTTCCGGGATCGCTTCGGCGAGCGCGCGGCAAGCCCAGCGCGGATCTATCGGCGTCTCGCCGGCGTGTTTTTGCGCCTCGTCTTTGAGTTTGCCGAAATAGCTGTCGTGTTGCTCCCGCGTGCGCGCTAAACGCTCTGTGTAGGCGGCGCGGTTAGCCGCGATCGGCTCAGAGGCCTTAGCTTTCTTGACCAGCTTCTCGAGCGTCGATGCCGGGGGCGCCACCAGCGCCAGATCGACGTTGTAACCCCAATAGGGCAGACGCGAGTTGGGAAATTCTTCGGCAATCGAAACGATCTTGGCGTTTTTCGGCGTCTTGCTCGCCGGGTACCACGGCGTCACGGCGTCCACCATGAGCACCAAATCGGCGCCGTCGACAACTTTCGCATCATGATGCAAATAAAGCGGATGGGTGCGCGGGAAATTCATGAACGCCGGCCGGTAGGTTTCCATCACCGGTATTGCAAGTAACTCACAAAGCTCGACGAAGCGCTCCACGGCGCGCGGGTCGCCGCCGACATGCTCGGTCAACGCCACCGGATTTTTCGCCGCGGCGATCATATTCAACGCTTGATCGATGGCGGCGTCGCTGACTTCTTGAGCGCGCGCGACTTGGTTGGCTTTACCGTGGTCGACGAAATTGACCTCTTCCATCATGCATTCGAACGGAATGCCAATGAGCACCGGGCCAGCCGGCGGCTCCACGGCGATACGCGCGGCGCGCTCGATGGTCGACGCCAGAACTTCGGCGGACATGACACGATCGGCCCATTTGACGCAGCCGCGCAATAGATCCGGCGAGCCGCCGAGGTCGGTGAGGTCGTGCAGCCATTGGCCGCCGGGATCGGCGACCTTGGTGTTTTCGCCGTAGGCGGAGATCTCGCCGCTGATGATCACCATCGGCGTGCGCTCCTGCAGCGCGGCGCGCAAAGTCATCGCCGCGTTGAGCGGTCCGGCGGTGGCGTGGAGCATTACCGCCTGGGGTCGATTGGTGACTTTCGTATAGCCGGCCGCCATGGCGACGGCGACGGCCTCGTGCCGGCAATTGATGTATTTGGGATTCTTGGCGCCGCGCGCGGCGGCTTCGGCAAGGGCCTCCCAGATCGGCGGCCACTCCGACCCCGGCGAGGATAAAATATAGTCGATGCCGCTCCGTTCGATGGCTCTTAAAATCGCTTGTCCGCCGTTCATGACGATTCTCCTTCAGTTTGAGTTAATGCGGAATTCTTTTTTTCATCTCAGCCATGAAGCCGCTGGCTTCAAGTTTTTCTACGATGCTGCTCGTGATGATTTGCTCTAAATCGGCGTCTTGAACCTTGGGATTGACCCGGGCGAGCAGACGCCGGACCGCTTTCCAGGCTTCGAGGTTGGGCGCGACATCGAGATTGGGCATCTGCAAGCGGGAGACTTTATAGGAGGCGTCGACATCTTCGTCTTTGCTGAGCCGAAGATGTTTTCTGAGCACGTCTGAAACGTCGCGCTTGTTCGCGGGATCGAGAATGAACGCGAGCGAATCCACAACCCCCTTGGTCAAGTTGATCATGATGTCGGTGTTTATCGCAGTCGAGTCTTTGGGAGCACAAAGGCTGGTTAATTGAAAAACCATATTCACCTTGCCGACATCGGCCAAAGAGCGGGCGCCGGCTCGCTTTGCCATGTCGGCGTAGCTGTACGGCACCACCATGGCATCGACGTTGCCGGTGACGAGCGCTTGCGTCACGGTGCCGGTGTCGCCGAGCACGCGCATTTTGAAATTGTATTTATCCGGATCGATGCCCAGGCCTTCCAGCGCGGCCATGGTCGACAGCCAGAAGCCGCCGCCGATGCTTTGGACGCCAAAGCTTTTGCCGCGGAGATCATCCAACGATTCGATGCCCTTGCGCACGATGAGCTCGCGGGGAATGCGGTTGTTGCCGACGACAAAGCAACTAAGTTTCAATCCGCTCACCGATGTGTTGATCGCGCTGCCGGGCGCCGCCCAAACCAGCGGCACTTGGCCCGAAGCGAGTGTGGCCATCATCACCGGACCGCTGCGGGTTTGCAGCACGCGCGGATCGACGCCGTATTTGCGGAAAATGCCTTTCTCGATACCCACCCATAGCGGAATCATTGTTTCATTATGCCCGCCGTACGCGATCAGCAAAGGTCCAGCGCCATGAGCCGTCGCGGCGAGCGAAACGGCTGCGACTATGATAGTGGTAAGAAACCAACGCCCTAAAACCTGCATGATGTGTGCCCCCTTGTTTGCGGGTTTGTCCTCGGCTGCTAGTACCATACCTAAATGCATTAGCACAACGCGTGTGGTTTTTTGCGTCATCAATGCTTCACGATGTCCTCTTTGAAGACGCGATTGACAACGCCGCCGTGGCAGAGCAATGATGCGATCGCCGAGACTTGTTTCGAGCAATATCGGAGAAATTAGATGTTGCAGCGTTGCACCAAAATTCACCCTGTAGTTCTACTGCCGGTCGAGACTTCGCCGATGCATGCCGTTCGACGCATGCGCGAGGTTGCGGAGATTAAAGGCAGCGATATTCGATACGATATCGACAGCGGCGACGGCCGCTTCGATGTCCAGGCAGCAAAATTACCGCGCAAATTATGCCGAGAAGCGCACATTGTACCTAGTGGGAAGTCGGTCAAGAACGGCTACGCTCTAAACCAAGGAGGGTGCCAAGATGCCTACCTTATATAACCCGAAAAACAAATTCCCTATCGAAGTTTCCGACGTCGAGTTTCGCCGCGCGCCGACGCGGACGTTGATGGCGCGGCTCTATCGGCCCCAGGGCGACGGGCCGTTTCCAGTGCTGCTGGATTTGCACGGCGGCGCTTGGAACAACCAGGACCGCGGCGCCAACGCGGCGATGGATCAGAACCTGGCATCGAGTGGAATTCTAGTTGTCGCCGTCGATTTGACCCGCGCGCCGGAGGCGCCCTATCCTGCCTCGGTACAGGATGCCAACTACGGCGTGCGCTGGCTCAAGCACAAGGCGCGCGAGTGGAACGGCGACCCGGCGACCCTGGGCGCGCTGGGGAGCTCCAGCGGCGGCCATGTGGTCGAGCTTTGCGCGATGCGGCCCCATCATCCTTTATACAGCGTCCACAAGCTCGCCGAGGCGCCCGCGCTCGACGCGACGGTCAATTACGTGGCCACCCGGTCGCCGGTAAGCGATCCCTACGCGCGTTACTTGAACGCGGAAAAATTGGCCAGAGAAGAAATGATGCAGAACAGCAAGAACTATTTTAACCCCTGGGATACCATTCATGAGGGAAACCCGCAGGAAATCCTCGACCACGGCGAGAAGGTCACTTTGCCGCCGCTCTTGATCATGCAGGGCGAGCTCGACGATAACGTGCGGCCGGCGGTGCAGCAGAAATTTGTCGATAGCTACCGCGCCGCCGGCGGCGAATGCCAATATGAGGTCTTTGCCGGCTGCGAACACCTGTGGATTCGCGAGCCGGGGCCGCAAACGGACCGCGCCTACGAAATCGTCAAAGCGTTTATCTTGAAGCAGTTGAAAGCCAAACGGCTGGCGGCGTAGGGGCGACCGGCCGGTCGTCCCTACACTGTTATCTTTTTCCGGCGAACCGCCGGTGATCGACCATCAGTCAACGGTCTTGCACGACTTTGATTCCCGCACGGGCGAAGTTTTCCGCGGCGCCGTCATTGCGGATGCCGGACTGAAACCAAACCGAATTCGGTTTTTTCTCCAGGATATCGTCGACATGTCGGGCGATATCCGGGGATCGGCGAAAAACGTCGACCATGTCGATTTCGCCGGGAATATCGATCAATTTGCGATAAACTTTCTGACCGAGAATCACCGTCGCGTCCGGATAGTAGACCGGCACGGGAATAATTTCGTAGCCGGCCTCTTGCATATAGAGCGGCACGTAAACCGACGGCTGATCGGCCTGCGCTTCGGTCTTGATGCCGAGCACGGCGATGCGCCTGGTGTGAAGGATCAAATCGCGAATCTGCTCGCTGCTCTGAAGCAGGTTGTCTTGCCAGTTCATGGCGCCAGTCTAGCAAAAGAATGTGAGATCCCGAACCTTAAACTTGAGCCTTAGCCTTGACGCCCGGCGCTTTGGCGTATTAATAGCCGAACATTCAGGGCAGTCGGCGTGCATTGCGAACCAAAGCGACGTGGCCGTTTAACCAGTACAAAGGACAAAGCTCTATGGCTGATTTTAAAGTAGTTGGAACTCCGGTGCCGCGCGGTGAAGGTAGCAAAAAAGTCAGGGGCCAAACGGTTTATGCCGCCGATGTAAAACTCCCCGGTTTGCTCTGGGCGAAAGTCCTGCGCAGCCCGCATCCCCATGCGCGGATTCGCAGCATCGATATATCCAGGGCGGGAAAAGTCCCCGGCGTGCGTGCGATCCTGACCGGCGAAGACGTCAAGGGCCGGTTCGTCGGCAAGCAGATCCGCGACATGCCGGTGCTCTGCTGGGACAAAGTTCGTTTCGTCGGCGACCGGGTCGCGGCGGTGGCGGCGGAAACCGTCGACGCGGCGGAAGAGGCGATCCATTTAATCGACGTCGATTACGAAATACTGCCGGCGGTTTTCGAACCGCTCGAAGCGACGGCGCCGAGCGCTCCGACGATTCATGAAAACGTCGCCGGCTACGCCGGCGGGCCGGAAAAAATTCTCGCCGCCGATTTGCATAACGGGCTGACGCGGCTCAAGTGGGAGAAGGGCGACGTGGAAGCCGGATTTCGCGACTCCGATCTGGTCATGGAACATACGTTCTATGTTCCGGCGCGCCATCAGGGCTATCTCGAACCGCACGCGGCGAGCATCGCCATCGAAACCGACGGGCGGATTCAAGTCTGGGCCTCGGTCAAAAATCCCTTCAACGTGCGCACCCAATTGGCCAACGGCATCGGGGTTGCCGAAGAGCGCATCCGCATGAATCCGGTGAATGTTGGCGGCGAGTTCGGCGGCAAGGGCGACGGCGTCGAGCTGCCGGTGATTTATTTTCTCGCGCAAAAGGCGGGAAGCCCGGTGAAGCTCGTCATGAGCTACGCCGAGGAATTGTCGGCGAGCAATCCCGCCCATCCGACCGTCATCACGATCAAGAGCGGCGTAATGCGCGACGGGCGCCTGGTCGCGCGCAAGATGCGCGCGGCGCACGCCAGCGGCGGTTATGGCGCGCTCAAGTCGAATACCTCCTTGGCGACCTGGCACTACGCCGGCGGGCAATACCGGGTCGACAACGCCGACATCGAATATCTGCAAATTTACACCAACACGGTGCCCGGCGGTTATTACCGCAGCCCGGGCGCAGTGGCCACGGCATTTGCCGTCGACGGCCATACCGATATCCTCGCCAAGGAGCTCGGCATGGACCCGGCCGAGTTCCGTCTGAAAAATTTCTTGCGGGAAGGGGAGGCGGACGCGGTCGGCCACGAGCTGCACAACGTGCGCTTCCGCGAAGTGCTGCAGGGGGCGCTCGGCGCGGCCGGTTGGGAGAAAACCAAAAAGCGCAATCGCGGCCGCGGTATCGCGCTGTCCGGCCGGCATATCAGCGGCGGCGACACGGGGGTGATCCTGCGCGCCGATCCGGACGGCGGGTTTTCAATCATCAGCCCGAGCATCGATCAAGGCTCGGGGACGCACACGATCTTGCGCCAGCTGGTCGCGGACCAGATGAAAATGCCGATCGATCAGGTGCGCGTGGTCATCGGCGACACCGACAGCGCGCCGCGCGACAGCGGCATGCGCGCAAGCCGGATGACCTACGTGGCGGGCCAAGCGATGATGCAAGCCTGCGACAAGCTGCGCGAGCGTTTGCTCGACCGGGCGGGGCGGCTGTTGGAATGTTCGGCGGATGAAGTGGATTTCGCCGCCGGTCGATTTTCCCTGCGCCAGGACCCCGGGCAGCAGGTTTCGTTGCGCCGCGTGGTGGCCCAAGCCGCTGAACCCCTCGAAGCGATGGTTTACGAAGACTATCCTTACCCTGAAGACATTTCTTACCTTTGCGCCCAGGTGGCCGAGGTCGAAGTGGACCCCGACACCGGCGCCGTGAAGCTCTGTCGCTTCATCAGCGCCCACGACGTCGGCACGGTGATCAATCCGGCGATGCACCAGGGTCAGATCGACGGCGCGACGATCATGGGCATCGGCCAGGGCATCATGGAAGAGCTGGTGATCGACGGCGGCAAAGTAACCAATAACAATTTAGGCGACTACAAGCTGCCCTCGATCAAAGACATTCCCGAGCTGAAAACCGTGCTGGTCAAATCCACCGGCGGCGTCGGCCCGCTGGATTCCAAACCGATCGGCGAGTTCGCCAACAACGCGCCGCCCGCCGCCATCGCCAACGCCATCGCCGACGCGGTGGGCGTGCGCTTGTTCGAGCTGCCGGTCAAGGCAGAGCAAATTTATCAGGCGTTGAAGGAGAGGCGCTGAAGAAGAATTTTCGAAACCGGGTGATTGACCGCCAAGAGCACAAAGGGAACATGGAAAAGAATTAGGAATCGGATAGTTTAACTGCAAAAGAAACAGACAGCGCAAAAAGGAAATTGGCATTGAAGGGGACGCGATTTATTGCGTCCGTTTCGAGAGAGGTTGTGATGTCGCAGACAATTGAAATGACTGCGGTGCAGTCGACGTTGAATTATATCATTCCAGATGGCGAGAAACCGGTGACGATGTCTAACCTGCCTGGTGAAGTCAGGGTCACGAGCAATACGGGGAAATACCAGGCGCACGCGGTGACGATCCGCAATGGCCGGTTGGTGACTGGCTTTTCGTTGGAAAAGCAAGGTTTCATTTTCGTCAAGCATGAAACCAAGGTGAAAGATTTCTACGACGACGCGGAGGTCAAGCGCGTCTATTATCCAGAGATCGAGCAGCTGGTGCAGCAGGCCACCGGGGCGGCACGTGTGCTCGTTTTCGATCACACGCTACGGGCGGAGAACGACGAGGTGCGCGAAGAGAAATTCGCCAGCCGGCCGGTGCGTAGCGTGCACAATGATTACACCGAGTGGTCGGGGCCGCAGCGGGTGCGTGATCTATTGCCGAAGGAAGAAGCCGAAGCGCTGATCCGCAAGCGCTTCAGCGTGGTTCAGGTCTGGCGACCGGTGCGCAATCCAGTCGTCTCGGCGCCGCTGGCAATCGCTGATTCCGCGAGCATCGCCGAGAAGGATCTGGTCGGCACCGAGAGGCGCTACCCGGACCGCGTCGGAGAAATTTATCATCTGGCTTACAACCCAGAGCATCGCTGGTTTTATTTTCCCTACATGCAGACCGACGAAGCGATTGTCTTCAAATGCTACGATTCCATGAAAGACGGCCGCGCCCGCTGGTCCGCCCACGCCGCCTTCGACGATCCCAACAGCCCGCCCGACGCGCCGGCGCGCGAGAGCATCGAGATGCGCACGCTGGCGTTCTTCGACGATTAACTCGTCAGGCGGCCTGCGGGCCGTTCCTTCCGGGCGTCTAAAATTAGCATCACGCCGGCCTCAATTCCGGGTCCACCGGATATTGCGACAGAATTTCCGCGCCGTCGGCGGTGACGCGGAGCAGGTGCTCGAGCTTCACCGGATAGTGATTGACTTCCAGGGCGACGATCATATTTTCCTCCAGAGAGATCATGTACTTTTCCGGATCGCCGCCGCGCAGCCAGGGCGATTCGTAAACGCACAGGCCGACGCCGTGGTAGCCGTCGAAACCGGGCAAACGCATGCTTGCGCTGGCGCCCTTGCCGAAGCGTCGAAAGGCCTCCGTGCATGGGCCCGGCTTGACAAACTTCAGCGCTTCATAGAGCGAGTGATACGCTTCTTTGTAACGCTGCTTGGTCGCCTCGCTGGGTTTGCCGTGGCTGAAGGTGCGGGCGAAGTCGCTGTAATAGCCGCCCGGCCCGGCGACGGTGGCGTCGCAGATCACCAGGTCGCCTTCTTTGACGACCAGATCGTCGCCCATCGGCTCGTTATGCGAGCGGGTGTCGGCGGTCGAAGAATCGTAGATCGATATGAACTCACTGCCGGCTTCAAAGCCCTGATCCATTAAATAATCGAGCATGACCCGGCTGAGCTTTTCTTCCGGCGGATCGGAGCGGCGCAATTCCTCGCGCACCAGGTCGTAGCCGCGCTCTTTGGTTTTGGTCGTCCAGCGGATCAACTGCACTTCGTCGACGGTCTTCACCGCGCGGGCCCGGTTGATCGCCGGCCAGCCGTCGACGAGCTCGAGGCCGGCGTCTTTCAAGCCGTCCACGGCGGCCAAATTCAAAACATCCACGCCGACCTTCTCGCCGGCGGCGCCGAGCTGTTTGAGGCCTGTGACTGCCTGATTGACGAAATCCTCGGTCGCGACCGGCGGGCGCATGGCGAACATATAGGCGTCGAAGCGCAGGTTTCGGTATTGGGTCCGGCGCGACAGCTCACGCTGGCAGATCAGCGGCTCGCCTTTGGCGGGCACCAGAACGAAGCGCTGAATTCCCGTGGCGCGCAATCCGAGCATCATCACGGTATTGGTGGCGTAGCGAATATTCAAAAAATCGGTGAGCAATAGTGCGCCGAGCCCTTCGCTCTGTATGGCGGCCTGCAATCGCGCGAGGCGATCTTTGGTGAGCCGCTCCATGTCGACGCCGAAAGGGGTGAGATCTGCGTAGAACATCTAGCCTCCTGATGAATTGAGTTAACATTCGCTACTGCCAATCCGGGCGGGTGTCAAGGTTTTCCAAAGTTTCTAGTTGCCGGTTTCTTGTTTCCAGTTATCCAGAGACTCGGAACCTGAAACTAGAAACGACTCGAATCGCCCGCCTTGACTTTTCGCGGGGATCACGTTGGTAATGACTATCATCATGGACAACACGCTACAGGACATTTTGACCCTGGTCGAAAAGGGAACCGTCGAGCAACGCTGCGCCGCGCTGCTCGTGTTGGGCGCGCTCAAGGCCAACAGCGGGGCTGTGGTAAAGCTGGTCGGAACGCTGCTCGATCAGCCGAATCCGGTGTTGAAAGACTATGCGTTGCGCTATTTCGAAGAAGTCCAGCCCAAGAGCAACATCGCCCAACTGCTCAAGATGCTCGACGACCCCGATAAAGAGATGCAAGAACGGGCGGCGCGGTCATTGATCGCGACCGGCCAGACGGCGATCGCGCCGCTGGTCCATGGTTTGGCCGGCGCCAACCGCGTCTGGCAGCTCAACGCGGCGCGGGTGTTGAGTCAGGTGCGCGGCAAGGCGGCGCTGAAAGCGCTGCTCCAGTTGCTGATTGACGGCACAGACGAGACGAACCGGGTGATCTGCGACCTTCTCACGCCGGTGCTGCGTGAAATGAGTGCCAAAGAATCGGGCGCGTTTTATGACGAAGTCGAGGCTTTCGCGGCAAAGCTCGATATCAAACAGCAACGGCCCGCGGTGGTTTCCGCGATACGTTTGCTTGGCCAACTGGGGCGGCCTCAGGCGCGGCGCTGGTTATTCAAGTTTATCGGCGCGGAGCAGCATCCCGCCGTCCGCACCCACGCTTTGATCGCGTTGCTGCGTTGCCTGCGCGACCAGGATTTGCGCAAGGACGAGTATGCCAAGCTGTTTCCGTTGCTCGAGGAACCGGTTTACAACGAGGTGACCCGTCTGGCCATCGATTTGCTCGACGCCCACGAGCTGCCCGATGATTCCCGCGCGCTGTTCACCAAGCTGATGCAGAGCCCGCACTCCGACGTGCAAAAATTTGCGCTCCGAAAAATGGGCGACGTCGGCACCCCCGCCACCGTGCGCACCCTGGTCGAGCAACTGGGCGATGCGGATTACCGCAAGCGCGACGTCGCCGCCAGCTCGCTGCGCAAGATTCCCGAAGCGCGCGCCGCCTTGATCAAGGAGCTGATCGCCTGCGAAGACGCCAGCAAAGCCTGGAGCATCGCCGAGCTCCTGGCGTCCTTCGAGGGCAAGTGGCGCCAGGATGTTTTGGATGCCTTGTGGAAAAGACTGCAAAGCGCCATCGATGCCGAGGATCGCATTCAAACCGCATTTCTCCATGTGCTCAAACGGGCGGATAGCGAATTGGCTTATGAAAAACTCGTCGGACAGGGCACCAAGCTGGTCAAGGCGAAGAAGTATAAAGAAGCGCTGGGCTATTTGACGCCTCTAAAGGACTTTCCCGAATTCAAACCGGACAATAAATTTCAACTCGCCGCTTTGCAGCTCAAGCTGCACGCGCATACGGTGGCGAGCCACAAAAATCATCCGGCCGTCGAATTGATCACCGACCTATGCCGCAATACCGCCTTTCCGGTGTTCGAGGTGTTGCGAAAGGAAAAGAGCCTGGCGCCGGAGGATCTTTTTGCCCTGGGCTTCAGCATGGCAGAGCGCGCTGGGCAGGAGCGCGGCCTGGGCATCGATCTGCTGGAACACATCGCGGAGAAATTTCCGCGCAACAAGATCGGCAAAAACGCCAAGAACAAACTGAAGCTGGTCGCCGGGATCTAGGCTCCGGTCCTTGCGGCGTGTCGTTAGCGAATCATCGCTGGCGAAGGGTGTTTTTTTCTTTTCATCGCTATTTTTCAAAGCAACAGATGCTCGGCTAGAATCATGAAAACAATCGCGCTTTATTCGCTCGCCGCGGCGATGTATGTCAGCGGCGGTATGTTCATGAAATTGTCCCAGGGTCTGGCCCGATTCTTACCCACCCTTGCGCTGGTCGTGTTCTTCGGCGCGGGCGCGTTGGTCCAAGCGTGGGCAATGCAGCGTGAGGCGCTCGGCCCGAGTTACGTTGTCGTGCTCGGCCTGGAGGCCCTGCTCGTAACCGCCGTCGGCAGCATGTTTTTTGCCGAGCCGGTGACCGGAAAATTAGTCTGCGGCGTTGCGCTGGTCGTCGCGGGAATGTTCGTCTTGCGGCTGACTTAACGGCTGCCGGGGATGAGCACCAGGGTCTTTGCTCCGCTTTATTTCCCGGCCGTGAGTTCCCACCAGTTCTTATCCAAATCACTGAAGATAAAATGTGCTCTGCCGTCGGCCTGCTCCAGCTCCCGGAGCTCGGTGATGCCGATGGTTTCGCCTGCGGCGGCAAATGCTCGGTGCGCTTGCTCGACATCTTCAGGCGTCGCCATGGCGAGCGCAAAACGATTGACCGGGGCCAGATATTGGCGCGGACTGCGCTTCAAGACCACGATGTACCAGGGCGCCGCGGCATGTTTGATATACTGGGCATTGTTGAATCCCGCCAAGATCTCCAGGCCCAAAACTTCCGTGTAGAAGCGGCGGCTGCGCTCGATGTCGTCGCACTGGAGCGTGCCGTGGGTAAACGCTTGAGGCAGATAGCCGCGGCCGGGAAAGTAGTCGTCGGATAGCGGTTTCTCCCAATGCCCCGCCGTATGTGCGCGGCCGTGCAACGCGCCGCCGGGATTGTAATATTCGATTTCGAGGTGATTGCCGCCGGGCTCGCGAAAATAAATCGAGTAGGCAAAGTGGGCGCTCTGCGGCTTGGTAATTTTACTGATTCGATATTTTTCCTTGTGCGCTTCGATATATTTCCACGCCGCTTCGACTTCCTCGTGGGTGCCGACGCGAAAACCGTAGTGGTTATCGAAACCTTTTTCCCGCGCGCCGGGTCCGCCTTCATGGACGATCAACCGCCAGGCGGTGTTCGGATGCTCGAGCGTCGCTTCGCCCGGCTTCCGCTCGACGATCTCCATCGCCAAAAGATCGGTGAAGACCGGCAAAGTTTCCGCGAGCGAGCGGCATTCGTAATGACCGGCAACCAGGCCGGTGGTTCTCAACATGGCTCAGTTCCTTTTACAAGCGTTCCCGTAAGTGTCTAAAATTACTCTGGCGAATTTATAACGCAACGTCGATCCCGTTCGAGCCAACCCTCTCGAGAAAGCGCGCTCATATTCTTCTCTACAGTGCATAGAGCGCTTTGGCGTTGTCGTGGACGATTTTCTTTGCCAGGTCTGGCGTCAGGCGCGGATCGGCGCTCAAATTATGAATCGCCAGCAATTCGGTTGCGCTGTCGGCATGGGCATAGTCCGAGCCGATCACGATGTTGTCTTCCCCGAGCTTGCCGACGATGTAGGGAATATCGTCGGTGGTTTCACAGGCGACGTAGATGCGGTCCCGGCGCAGAAAATCCGGCTTGAGCTCCTTGCCTTTGATGCGAAAGCGTTTGGTTAGATCGGTGTAGGCGTAGGGCAGCCACTCGGCGCTGATCTCCAAGAAACCGATGCGCAATTTGGGGAAGCGCTCGGGAATCCGGTCCATCACCATCGAGTGAAACGCGCCGACGCAGTTGAGTTTGAATTTCGAAAAGCCGACGGTTTCGTATTTGTAATAGTTGTAAAGCGTCGCGCTGCCATTGGCGGCGTGAATGCAAATCGCGAGATCCAAGCGGCCGGCTTCTTTGTAGAGCGGAAAAAAATACGGATCGCTCAACAACAAGTCGCCTTCGGTGCCGCGCATGAAAATGCCGCAGGCGCCGTGTTCCTTGGCGAAGCGCGCTTCGGCAAGCGCCTGCTCCATGGTCATCAACGGCATGACCGCGGCCCAGCGCAGCCGCTCTTTTTCCTGCCTCCAGATATCGGCGAGCCAGCGGTTGTAGCTGCGCGCGAGCGCGAGCTCGACCTCGGGTCGCGGCGTGAGCGGAATCAGAAACAGCGTGGGGTAAAGCACTTGAATGCTCACGCCGAGCTCGTCCATGTGCTTTAAACGCGTCGGCACGTCGCGCATCTCGCGCGAGGCTTGCGGCGTGTTGCGGCCGACGTTGCCGGATTTCAAGCGTAGGGTGCCGTCGACCAGCCAGTATTCGTCCTTAGACTCGCCGCCGGTGGCGCCGACGATCCGCGGCCGGTGCTTGCGCTCGGCGCCGTCCATGGATTCCCAGGTTTGCTCGGTTTCCAAGACATGGGCGTCGGCATCGATAGTCAACACGGAGAACTCCTCGCTTTCGGAATTTAATCGCAAGCCATTAAAGGTCTAAACAGTTGGGTTCATAGCACCGCGATTTGGACTGCGTCAAATGCGGCGGATCGATCTCGGCGCCGACGTTGACAACTTTTTTGTCTCGGTGTAAGCCGGGCCAACAGCCATCCACGCGAGGAATTATGAAGTACAAATGCATTTCCGCCGATTCTCATCTGGAGATTCGTCCCGATCGCTATACCCAACGGGTGCCGGAGAAATTCCGCGACCGCGCGCCGAAAGTGATTACGCTGGAAGACGGCACGCTGGCCGTGCTCCAGGAAGGCCAACCGCTAGAGCGCTTGATCTCCAACATCTCCGCGGGCCTGCCCTATGAGGAGCGCCGGCCCTTCGATCCCCTGCCAGGCAACAACTATGAAAATTCTCCCGGCACGGGGTCCCCCGAGCAACGGCTTCGCGAGCAGGACAAGGACGGTGTCGACGCCGAAGTGTTGTTCGCCGGCAACGTCGGGCCGGGTTTCTGGCGCGGCATTCGCAACGACGACGCTTACAAAGCGGTGGTGCGCGCTTACAACGATTGGCTTGCGGAAGAATACTGTTCGTCTGCGCCGGAGCGGCTCATCGGCGTCGGCGTGATACCGATCACCAACATCGACGACGCGGTGGCGGAGTTGCGGCACTGCGCCAAGCTCGGCCTCAAGGCGGTCGCCATCGACAATTTTCCCGCCGGCAACCGATTTCCGACGCCGGCCGATGATCCGTTCTGGGCCGCTGTCGTCGACCTCGATATGGCGCTGACGATCCACGTCGAGTTCGGGTTTCCCAGACGCGGGCGCGGCCAGCCCGCGGTCCCGGCACCGGCCTTTAAATACGCGCGCCAGACCGACCCCGAGCATCACGTGCCGGACGTGGTCGAGCGCTTTAACAAATACGGTTTTCGCGGCAGCAAGCAGGTCGTGCAGATGATCTGGGGCGGCGCCTTCGAGCGTTTCCCGAACCTGAATATTTACGTCGCCGAGGTGCAGATCGGTTGGGTTCCCAACTGGATGGATCAGATGGACAACGAATACGGCCGTCAGCAGTATTGGGCCGAGCGGGTTCTCGGATTGCCGCGACTCAAGCGCATGCCCAGCGAGATCGCGCGCGAGCATTGCCATTGGGGCTTCAATCGTAATCCGGTGGGCGTGCGCATCGCGCGCCAGGAAATGGACATCGACAAGCTCATGTGGGCGAGCGATTTTCCCCATCTCGAATCGGATTGGCCGAACTCGCGCAAGGTCATTGCGGAGAATTTCGCCGGATCCGCGGAAGATGAGATTTGGAAAATGACCGTGGGCAACGCCGTGAAATATTTTCATCTCGCCGATCAGTAGACGTAGGGGCGGCCCGAAATCGGTCGCCCTGATTAGGAATCATCGCCTTGGCTGAGAGGAGCGCGCCCGTGAGCAATGAAATGACCGACCTGAAATCGCTTGACGCTGAGTTGGCGAAAGAGTCCATGAAAGGGCTTTGGGCGCGCGAGGAGACCACACGCCGCGAGCCGGCGCCGTTCGGCAAACCGATCCTTTGGAAGTGGGAAAAGATCCGGGCCGGGCTCGAGGCGGCGGGCAAGTTGATCACGACCAATTACAAGGGCGCGCGTCGAGCCATCAGCCTGGTCCACCCCAACATGGGCGAGAGCACGAGCCACACTTTGAACATGGCGGTGCAGCTGGTGAAAGCCGGCGAAGCGGTTTACTCGCACCGCCACACCAATGCCGCGATGCGCTTTGTCATCGACGGCGGCGCCGGGGTGTACACGATCACCGACGGCGAGAAGTGCGTGATGGAAAAGGGCGACCTGGTGATCCAGCCGAGCTGGGGCTACCACAATCACATCAATGAGACCGAGCGCGACGCGATCTGGATCGACTGTCTCGATTCGGGCTTGATGCGCATGCTGCGCACGATGTTTCAAGAACCCCATCCCGCCGAGGACGTGCGGCTTTACAACAGCCCGGTGGACACCGCCCTGCGCAATCCCGGCTTGCTCGCGCCGCCGGGGCGGCCGTTGAAGTCGTTGGTTTATAAATGGCGCGAAACACGCCGGGCGCTGGCGGAAGCGCTGCCGGAGAGCGAGAGCGCCTATGACGGCAAGTGTCTGGAATATCGCAACCCGGTCACCGGAGGTTCGACCTTTCCGACTTTTTCTTGCTGGGTTCAACTGCTAGACGGCGGGAAGAAAACCGCGGAGCACCGCCACACGTCGAATCAGATCTACTATGTGGTCGAGGGCAGGGGGGTTAGCGAAGTCGCCGGCGAAAAGCTAGCGTGGGAAGCCGGCGATTTTTTTGTCGTGCCCAACTGGAGTTGGCACCGCCACCAGAATTCTTCGGCGAGTGTTCCCGCCGTGCTTTTCTCGACCACCGACCGGCCGTTGCAAGAGGCCATCGGCGTGTATCGGGAGGAGACGCGGTAATGTCGTGGCCGAAATGTTAAATAAATTGTTTGGCTTTTAGCTGTCATACCGGCGAACGCCGGTATCCAGGTGTCTTTTAAATTTCTGGATTCCGGGTCCCGCCAGCTATCGCCGGCTTGCCCGGAATGACACTCGATTTGCGTAACGAATTTCAGAAACAGCTCGCACGGTGGCTTTGAACCGTATTGGAATTCTCTATGACCGATGAAGAACGCGCCTACAATTCGGCAGAATTCGCCGCGGCCCCGGCGCCGACCAATCCCGGCGAGACCATGCCGGCCAAGGTCGGTGTGGCCGCTCCCGATTTTGAGGCGACCACGTTGGACGGGGAGACCGTTCGTCTTCGTGATTTTCACGCCAAGCGCCATGTGGTGGTCATGACCGGCGCGGTGACCAGTCCGATGTGCGCCTTCGAAGCGCCGGCGTTTAATCAGTTGCAGAAGGAATTCGATAGCAAGGGAGTTTCGTTCTTTTTGCTTTACACGCGCGAGTCCCACCCGGCGGAAAACTACGGCGCGCATCGCTCGCTCGAACAGAAGCTTGACTATGCTCGCGACTTGCAGCGGCTCGAAGATATCCGTATGGCGATTCTCGTCGATCGTCTCGACGGTCGAATTCACCGCGCCTACGGGGTCTGGCCCAACGCGCTGTTCGTCATCCACAAAGACGGCCGGCTCATTTTTCGCAGCAACATGGCAAACCACCGCGAGTTGCGGCAATTCTTGGACGACTTGATAGCTGCCGAGACGGCGGCGGTAGCGGGCAAGGTGCTCCACTTGCAGTATTCCGAGCGGGTCATGCCTCATGAGGCCGATCAGGCGACGCACCGGCGCGTCTACGAGCGCGCCGGTCCCAAAGCATTCGAAGATTACTGGACAAAACGGCCGCAGAATCGAAACCGCTGGCCGTAATCCAAATTTACAGAAGTAGAGGAAAAATATCCAATGGGGAAATTCAAATTAGCAATCGTTCTCACAGTGGTGCTCGGTGCCTTCCTGTCCCTGACCGGGCGATCGGCGTATAGCGCCGGCCGGGAGTTGGAAAAAGTGCGCATCGGCTATTCCATCGGCGGACTGATTCCGTTTCCCATAATCGTCGCCAAGGAAAACCACTTTTTCGAGCAGGCCGGTTTGGCTGTCGAGCTGATCAATATCCGGCCGACGACCGCGGTCACCGCCCTGGTCTCCGGCGATATTCAGTACGTCGTCTTCGCCGGCACGACACTCAACGCGGCGGTGCGCGGCCTGCCGGTCAAGCTGGCCATGGTTTACAACGATCGGCCGCTGTTTTCCTTGATGGCGCGCCCCGGTATTCGCTCGATCAAGGATCTCAAAGGGAAAATCCTGGGTGTCGCCACGCTTACCTCCGGCGAATCTTTTCTGTCCAGGCGGCTGCTCAAAGAAGCCGGCATCGACGCCGATAAAGAAATGACGCTCCGCGTCATCGGCAACACGCCGGACCGGCTGCAAGCGCTCAAAGCCGGCCTCGTGGATGCGACGACGCTGACTCTGCCCGTCGATATTCTCGCCGAGCGGATGGGCTTGCGCCGATTGGCGTTCATGGGTGAAATGTTGGAAAGCGTCAACGGCGGTTACGGCGTGTCGGAGCGCTGGCTGCGGGAACGCCCCGATCAGATCAAAAAAATGATCGCCGCGGCCTTTCGCGGCATGGCGCATGCGCGCGCGCAGCGTCAGGATTCGGTCGCGCTGATTATGTCCAGGTGGAAGATCGAACGCGACGTCGCCGAGAAGGCGTTTGATTTGATGATCAAAACCTGGACGGACAGCGGGGTGGCGTCGGATCGGGCGCTGCAAGAAGCCATCGACGAAAGCTTGAGAGTTACGAACACCAAAAAGTCGGTGCCGATCTCCCAAGTCGCGGATTTCACCCTGGCGCGCGAAGTCTATCGGGAGATGAAGTCAAAATAATTTGCGGCGTCTCGGACATGCGCGCGATGTACAACGCACCGCGAAGGCGTGAGCGTAACATGGAGTTAAAGGCACTCGGAGTCGGAAATTGCTCTCGCCAAGGCGCAAAGTCGCCAAGTTTAGAGGGGAAAATGAGAACTCTTACGAATTACTTTCCTATTAGGTTCCGGTCTTTGCGGCCTTTGCGACTTTGCGTGAGACATTCCGGGTTTAGGTCGCAGCTCTGCTCAGAGGGCCTTTGTGGTGAAAAGTGAAGCGGGTCAAATTGAGAACATGAGCAACGACGAAATCACCCTGAAACCGACGCGCTTGCGCACGCATCCGCATACGACGCGCTCGCGTTTGATGCTCGAAGTTGCCTCGCGGCTGGTCAGCCGAAAGGACTTTCCTTATCTCCAGGCGCGCGTCAGCCTGCGCGAGCAGGGCTCGAACGAATGGCCGTTGATCTTGTTTGCCAGCGACAGTCCCGCGACCGTGGAGGAAGTCGCCGCCGGAACAGTCCAGTTCGCCATCATCAATCCATCGATGATGCTCAAGCTCGCCGCTCTCGGCAGTGCGCCGTTCAAAGCGCCGATGCCGCTGCGGGTCATCGCCGTGCTGCCGTCCTTGGACCATATGGCCTTCGCGGTGAAGCGCGAAACCGGTCTCACCACGTTCAGCGATATTCGCGATCGCAAGTTTCCCTTGAGAGTGTCGCTGCGCGGCCAGCCGGACCATTCGCTGCACGCGATCGTCGATCACGTGATGAAAGCCGCGGGGTTTTCTCTCGACGACATCGTCTCCTGGGGCGGAAAAGTTCGCTACGATGCCGGCATGGCCTACGGCCGGAACCGCATTGGCGCCATGCAGCGCGGCGAGATCGACGCGATCTTCGATGAAGGCGCCTTCGCTTGGAGCAACATGGCGCTGGAGTTGGGCATGACGTTTCTATCTTTGGACGAGATGATCCTGCGGCGGCTCGAAGCTGTCGGCTTGCGCCGCGGCTTGATGGAACGCAAATCTTTTCCCAAGCTCGCTGCCGACGTGCCCACACTCGACTTCAGCGGCTGGCCGATCTATACGCACAAGGACACGCCCGATTTCATGGTCACGGATTTCTGCGCCGCGCTGGAAGCGAGCAAAGCGCAAATTCCCTGGGCGCAAGACGCGCCTCTGCCTCTTGAACAAATGGTCCGCGATACGCCTGAAGGTCATCTCGAAGTGCCGCTCCATCCCGCGGCGGAACGGTTTTGGCGACAGTGTGGCTATTTGCCGTAGTTAGATTTTGCCTAGGCGTGGAATTCTTAGCCGCCTGAGTTTTACGACTAACGTCTGATCACTCATGAGGCTTTCTCGGCGCCAGCGAAGGTTATTAAAGCATTCCCTTTGGATTTGGCTTATGATAAATTTAGAAAGAATTTTTTGGGGTTTTGGAGTCACTCCGGGTGGAAGAGGCGTGAATGAGGAATTTGAATCGACGGTGTTGCCGCTTCCTAATTTCTTTGAATGACGAGACCACAAATATGAAGCTGAGAATAATTCTTGCATTTTTTTTGTTTATTGCTCTGCTCGCAGGATCTGTCTCCGCAGCGGAAAGCGCGGCTAACGATGCGGATAAGGGCCAGGCGGCAACCCCCTGGGTTCGCAGGCTTTCATTCGGCGTCGTCTTGCATGATGTAGGGTTCATAAGCGATAAGAGGGAAAAAGGGGTTGACCCCAATTGGGAGGTGCAGTTCAACCGTCCCGAGTGGAGATGGTGGCGTTGGCTTGGCTCTCCCTACCCGATTATCGGCGCCACTCCGAATTTCGTTGGGGATACGAGCGCGTTTTATTTCGGAATCTTCAATTATGAGTTTAGTTTGTCCAATCAGTTCCTGGACGGCCTCACCAATGATTTAACCAAGAATCTTTGGATTTCAGGTGGGTTGAGCACGGCGGTTCACACCGGCCCGCTACGCAAGAACGAGACGAAATGCAGGGAAGACAGCGATTGTGGATTCGGGTCTCGAGTTCTGCCGCGGATATCGTTAGAAATCGGGTATACCTTCTGGAAAAACCACGCGATATCGCTTTTTTTTGATCACATGTCGCACGGGAGCGTGGGGTGTGCTTGCCTGCAGAACGAGGGAATCGATCACACGGGAATTCGCTATCATGTTACTTTTGATACGGGTAGTAAACCGTGATCAGAATCTTGCCGTTTCAACCCGAATAGGTTCTGATCCTTTTTTTTCTTCTTGAGATAGATCAGAATTGACACGCCTTCCCGAGACTCGGTCGTAGCAGTCCGCCGCTAATCTTTTTCGGCCCGCAGAGTTATCTTCATACCTGGAGCAGTCGATCTTCGGCTGAACCGTCACCGTAGCCTCGATCCTTCGAAGCGCCAGCAGGTGCCAAAAATGAGGCGCAAAAGCCATGTCGTCGTAGCAATAGACCAAATCGCGATTCGCCTTCGAAACCGCTTGATCGTCAATCGACCTGTAAACCAGAGTCACCGGTACGATGATCGAGCGATTGCGCAATGGCGCGGCTAACGGGACGGTCTGAAAGGGCAACGTCCGCTCGCCGTTGGTGGCGTGTCCTTCAGGAAACAGAAGGAGATTCGCTCCCTCTTTTAGTTTTCTGGTCATTTCCGCAACCATCAACCCTACCAGCTTCTTCCTCTGGCGGTCGATAAAAATTGTGCCGCCGAGGATCGTCCACAATCCGACCAGCGGCCATTTCTTAACCTCTCTTTTGGATACGAACACCACCGGGAAAATGCTGGCCAAAACAAAACCGTCGACATAGCTGAGGTGATTGCTGATAATCACCCGGCCGCCCCCCTCGAGTTGCCCCGCGTCGCCATTCACCATCACCTTTATATTCAGGATTCGTCTCAAAAGGAACGTCAGGCTACATGTCAAGCGGCTGATAATCACCCAACGATCAGGCATTCTCAATACGCTGATCCACAAATGCACGAGGACTATAAAGCCGAAAAAAACTGCCCACAGGGAAACAATCGCAGCTAACTTGACCCACCGCATGGATTATCTTTACTTGTTGAGCGCCAAACGAGCAACATAAAATTGAGGTTGCTGCGTTCGTTTCGTTTAACGCACAATGTTCATTGGGTGCTTCCACAGGATGCTGAACGCCTGCTGTTATCAATACACAGAAATTCCCTTAGCCCAGTGTAATTTCGTTGTTTTGCCTCTTCATTGCAAACATTTATAAATTTCCGACGCGCGTTAACAATAGTAGAATAGTAGCTAAACGCTCCGTAACACTTTTCCAGGATATGTGCCGCTGTGTGCACCGTGTTTCATCAAAACTGAGCCGTTAACGATCGTGTAGTGGATGCCCTTGGCGCCCTGGATGTAGCGCGGGGCGCCGGCGGGGAGGTCGGTGACTTTTTCGGGCGCGGCCGAGATCGATACTTTTCAGGATCGAAGATAAAAAGGTCGGCCGCCATGCCGCGGCGCAACAGGCCGCGGTCGTGAATGCCGAAGATCGATGCCGGCAGGAAGGTCAGTTTTTTGATCGCCTCTTCTAACGTCATGATCTCGCGTTCACGCACCCAGTGGGCGAGCATGAGCGTCGAGTAGCCGAAACCCGGGTTGCCGCTGGCGACATGGGCGCCGGCGTCGGACTGGCCGAGCAGCACGTGCGGGCTATTGAAAATTTCTTTGACCGCTTGAATGTCTCCTTGAGTCGCGGAGTCTTCGAAGGTCGTTTCCAGATCTTCTGCGAGCGCGAGATCCAGAAATGCGTCGATGGATGGCTTGGACTGCAAGCGCGCCAGCTCGTCGATGGTTTTCCCTTCGAGATGCCGGTTCTCAGCGCGCGCGGTTTTTTTGATCGTGATGCAATCCCAGCGGCGGCAGAAATCGATCGGCTTGTTTTCGTTGAACGTTGCGGCGAGCTGGGTGCGGGTTTGCGCATCGCGCAGCTTTTCCTTGCGCAGTTCCACGGGCATGAACATGAGGTTTTTCCACTCGGGGATTTCGTCGAGGCGGTTGGAATCTTTTAAATTCCAGCGGCGCATCGCCGGGCGGGTGCTCGTCATCGCATAGGCGGCGAAGCCCTGCCGGCAGCGCTCTTCGACATCGCTCAATTGCTTGCGCCACAGCTCCGGTTCGCTCCAGCGGTGGCGGATGCTCTCGCCGATCAGCGGCCGGCGGGTTTCTTTGAGAATCATGTCGTACCACTGGCTGATATGCGCGACATGCTCGGGCGTCGCGAACGCGCCGTGGGTGAACTGGACCAATCCGCGCTGGCTCTCACCGACAACGCGACACAGGCGGGCGATTTCACCCAGACCGGCGCAGCGGCTTGCCACCGGCTTGCCGTCTTCGCGATAGTGGCTTTGGTTGGAATTTGTCGAGAAGCCGAAGGCGCCGTCGGCCATGCCCTGGCGCACCAGCTCTTCCATCTCTTCGATCTCGGCATCGTTCGCTGCGCGCTCGACGCAGGCTTCGCCCATGGCGTACTGGCGCACGGCGCAATGGCCGACCAGTGTGGCGACGTTCAAGCCAAGCGGCTTTCGCCCGAGAGCGTCCAGATATTCGCCGTGGGTCGACCATTCCCATGGAATCCCGGCCTGCAAGCTCTCGCGCGGCATCGCCTCGACGCGCACGAAAGTTCCGATCAACGCGTCGCGGCTCTCCGGCTTGCACGGCGCGAGGGTCAAGCCACAGTTGCCGGTAACCACGGTGGTCACGCCATGCTCGTTGGACGAGGTCGCCAGCGGGTCCCACCAGAGCTGCGCGTCGAAGTGGGTGTGAAAGTCGATAATGCCGGGCGCTACGGCGAGACCGCCGACGTCGAGCACCCGCTGGGCCGCGGCATTGATCCGGCCGATATCTTCGATGCGCCCGTTCGAGATCGCCACGTCGCCGAGGAACGATGGCAACCCCGAGCCGTCATAAATACGCCCGCCTTTGAGAATCAGATCATACATGTTGAAACCTCGATTCCCGCTTTGGCTGCGCCGGAATATACGGCGGCATTGTCAGAGCGCGCAAACGAAAAATCCGAAGCAAACAGCGGCCCGCAGATCACGCACCTGCTCTGACCCGACGGTTTGAACTACTTGAACGATCTGAACGGCCTGAACTTGGCCCGGAGTTCAGACTTCTTCTTGAAGCGTTTGCAGCGCGCGTAGGATCAATTCGCGCCGGAATTCTTTTTCTTTGTCCGGAGGCAAGTCAGGATTGCCGGTGGGACTGACGATGCCGCCGGAGGCAATCGCCCGGAGCGAGCCAACTTCTTTGGCCACCGGGATCATCGTGCAGATCTGTGTCACGGGGATTTCCAGCTTTTCGATTTCCTTGCTGATCGCTGCGCCGCAGCGGGTGCTCGAACCTCAGGTCGAGGTCAGAATCACACCGGTGACGTTCGCGGCTTTCAGCTGATCGGCGATCTGCCGGCCGATCTGCGTGGCGTTTTCGACGGCGGCGTGGGCGCCGCCGGTGGAGCGGACAAATTCATGCAATTTTCCGATTATACCCTCGCGTTCCAGCTCGCGCATGGTGTCGAGCGGTACCAGCCGGTTCGGATCGCGGTTGGCGGCGGCGGTGTCATAGCCGGAGTGGACGGCGTCGAATTTATCGGCGTCGAGGGAATTGACGCCGGCGATCGGGATGGTCGTGAAGCGCGTCGGGCGGCCGGGCTCGATCTTGTCGGGGTTACCTTCGGGCACCAGGCCTCCGTCGGTGACCAGCGCGATCACCGCTGATTTTAAATCGCGCAGCGGCGCAGCGGGTTTGCCGCCAGCGAATTTTGGCGGTGCGATTTCCGATTCAAATTCCGCACCGCGTAATTTGGCCAGCAGCATGTCGACGGCGCGCTCGGCCGGCGGTTTGGCGGCAAACTCGTTGCGCTTGATGCCGCGCTGCAGATAACCTTCGCTTTCGGGTCTGCCGATGGCGTCGCGGCGCACCAGCTTCACGCCGAGGATAGCCATGCGCTGCAGTGTCGGCACCATACGCGCGATCGATGCACCGGAATTGACGATGAAGATATGCTTTCGATAGAGACCGGCGCCGACGTTGTCTTCATCCATGCCCGCCACGGCGACGATGTTGAGACGCTGTTGCGCCGCCAGGCAAATTGCGCCGCAGGCGATGCCGTAGCGGCCGCTCTCGAACGCAGGACCGGCGATCAGCAAGTGCGGTTTGTATTCGGCCATTTGTTGAATCAATTGATCGTTCGCCTGCTCTTGCTGCTCGGCAAAATAGTTATCTCCACAAAAGATTGTCGCGACGATTTCGCCGTGCTCGCCCAGCGCCTGCTGCAGCGCGCGGCCTGGGCCGATCAGACCCGCTTTCACCTGCGGCCCGACGTCCGCTTTGTCTTCACCACCGATTTGGGCGAAGAATTGATTCAAGTAGTGCACGACACGAATCTTTGTGTTCATCTCTCCAGCTCCGAGCGTAATCATTTGTCTCAATTAGGGAAAGAAGATTCTCCCGCCAAAGCGCTAAGGCGCAAAGAAATTACTGTCTTCCAGAACTTGGCGTCCTTGCGCCTTTGCGGGAAAAAGTCCGAATCATCCTTCAGCTCATATAAGTCGTCAATCGCGAGGCGCCCACCTGGCTGATGGCGCCGACGATGTCGCCGATCCAGAGATTCAATTCTGCGCGCGCCGGCGTGGGCGTGAGGCCCGGGTTTTCGCTGTCCGGGTTGGCATTGTCCAGTGCGATTGTTTCACCGCCGATGACCCGTTCTACCGCGGGCAACGTGATCGCATCGCGCGTCAGACCGGGTGTGATGAGCGCGTTGACGTTGGACGGCACGAAGGTGATGCCGGTGTCGGGATAGCGCTCCATGATGATCAACGCCGCTTTCATGCCCATTTCTTCGCAGCGCGTATAGATCATCATCAAGTCGGTGTCGACGGCGCCGCCGCCGATCTTGGTCGCGATGATGCCGTCGGCGCCCAAGGTTTCTTTGGCCAAGCGCGCGCACAGAAAAGCATTGCGCTCTTTTTCGGAAACCGTGGCCGGCGCCACCGTCAGGACGATGCCGGCGAACCAAAGATCGCGACCATGGCGGCGATAGAGCTCCTCGATCACCGGATGATTTTGGGCGAACCAGGTGAATGCCGAATAGGAAAACATCAGCGCGCCATCGAGAATCTCGTTGGGATGGACGATAGTCGGCATGAAGCCCTGGATGTTGCTGCCGTAGAAAACCGGTTCGTTTTGCTGGGTCGGATGCTGGTGCGAGTGCATCGGAAAAACGTAAGCGACGCGCGGCAGCTCCTTCGGCCCCTGATTGAAGGCCACCGGCGGAAGCTCGTAGACTCGGGTTTCATCCGGTGCGACATCTTTCGCCGCCCGTGCGAGATAAACGGCCGCTTTCAAGCCGGCTTTTTTTACCGCAATGCGATAGTCGTCCTTGTCGATGCCATGTTTCGGGTAAGGCAACAGGACGACGTTGTGCGTATTGGCGATGGGCGAATATTCCGTCGCCGGCCCGGTCATGTCGATGAGACTGCGCGAGCGCGGCGCAGTCTGATCGGTCTCGACCACCGCCACGTTCTTGAGCGCCCGGGTTTGTCCCTCGCCGACCAGTTCGTTGCCCTCGAGCGCGCCGGGGAAATTCGGCCCGTTCAATCGATAGCGCGGCTCGAGCACGTCGAGCACGCGGATGATCCTGCACGACTCGCCCGGATGCGCCAGCTCGATCTCGACGCGCTCGAAGAGCGGCTCCTGCTCGAGCAGTGCAACTAATTCCTGTCGATCGACCGAGAGAACTTGATTCTCGATCGCCGTCTTCGCGCCAAATCGGACATCTTTGATTTGAATGCTGCCAAGTTCCAATCGCATGGGCCGATCCTTATCACTTATCTATTTGGCTGGGTAGGGATGAAGATTGAGGAGACGCGATGTAATTGGCCGGAGCCGGATAAATTTCGAGTGCGCAGATTCCGGGGGCGGTCGCTTTAATAGATTTAGGACTCGGTATACGGACCCAGGAAACGCGCGCCGTTGAAGTGAATGAGATGCGATGGCGCGTCACCTACCCACACCTCTGTTTCCCAAGCGATTTCTCCAAGGTAACGGCTCATGATGACCCGATTCGGGAAGGCTGTAACATAAACCAATCCAGCAGTTGAGTTAGAAAACAGCTTGGCAAGCTCGCCGTGCCGCTTGCCATCGACTGGCCCGTGGCTGGTGACAGCTTCGACTAGCAGGAGCCAGTTCTTTCGGGTGTAGTGTAGTACGACGTCCGGCATCTTGCCATGCGAGTCCACACCGACACCAAGCCCGACCAGCAGGGAAGCGTCGAAATAGCCCCACTTGTCACCTGTGTCTCCGGCATAGACCAGCACGCTCCCCGGCGCAAAACGTGGCGCGAAGTCCTCTATGATTGCCCGGATCAGTTCGCTGTGTTCGCCGGGGCTGAGGGTGATTTCCTTACCTGGGGCGATCTCAACGGGGACACGGTTCTGCTCGCGCGCCTTGGCATAGCGGGCAACGAGCGTTTCCCGCGTGGCCATATAGTTTGTCAGAGTGTCATGCCATGCTGGCGTCCCGAAGGTCCGAAGCAATGCCAGTGCGGTGGTTTCGATCTGATAGACCGCCTTGGGGCTATTCACCGGTCGGCTGGGCTCGTCCGGGTTGTACAGCGCGAGCCCCGCATCGCAAAACTGGTGCATGGTCTGCCGGCGGACGGTCTCGCGCGTGTTCGGTGCATACTCTTTATCGTAATATTTACGCGCCCAGTCCATAATGGGCGTAATTCCTATGAGTGGATTCTCTGCTTTTGACCACGGCTTACCTGGAGCGAGGTTGAGCAACGCTAAAAGACAGAGGGCGGACCGCTCGTTCTGTTGCGCGCGAGGGAGTCCAAGAGAAACGAGAATCTGATGCGCGGCGTCGATGTGGCGGCTCTTCTTGTTTTTCGTCATGTAGTCAGGGTTACGAATTCGTCATCGATTATCTTCTGCGTAAGTTCTCCCTGTTCTTTTGCCCATTCGCCAAGCTCGATTAGGGCGTCACGGCTCGGATATTTCATCAGCTTGAGGTCGGTTGCATTTACCTGCGTATGGCCGTTGAAGCGCCGGAAATTCTCATCAACTGCGGTCGTGTTCAGGAACACGGTTAGCCCACGGGCCAGAGCCTGCGGCAAGCCGCGCTTATTCTGATGAAAAACGTTCAGGTGGTTCTCGAAGGCCAGCATGGGCACGTCTCCGAATGCGCCGGGATCAACCACGCTCGCCACAATTCGCCGGATTTCTTCCTTGGAAGAAAAGCGCCTTACCACGCAATAAAACCCGCTCGGATATAGCCACTTTTCAGTGCTCGCACTACGCTCGATGGCGTTGGGTTTCTTCATGCCCTCAATGGGCCATGTGATGCCGTTGCTGCCAAAATGGCTTGGATAGAGCAAGGGCACAGTGCCCGGCCCCGGCATGTCGCACAGGTGCTCCTTCAGCCGGAAATCGACTACCGGCCCAGTCGATACCTTGATACCAAGCTCGGCCAGTGTGTGCTGGATAGCTGAGGATAGTTCGATGGCATTCTTCTTGGGCGACGTGGGTACATGAATAAAGCGCTCCGGGTCATCCGGGAACACGATCCGGTCGAACGGATGTTCGTGTGTGGTAAGGTCGGAGAACGTATCGTCGGTCGAAGTCGAAACCGTTACCGGCCCCTGTTCGCCCCCACGTTCCAGCCGGACAATGATGTTCTCCTGCAGCACTTCGTCATCCCTGAACGCCTTGCTGCGCGACTCGAACAAGTGCATGTGCTGAATGGCTGCACGCTCAAGGATGAATTCACGAAACGGGCGATAATACGGCCCATTGCAGAAGCTGCGTGGGATAATCGCCACGATCTGCCCGCCCGGAGCAGCCTGCGCCACAGCCAACGCCACAAAGGCCGAATACAAATTCACCGTCTCGATACCGACACGGCGCAGGGCCAGCCGGTGAGCTGAGTCACTGTTGATCTTCTTGTAGGGTGGGTTAAGGATAGCGTGGCTGTATCTTGGGAGTGGCTTTGCGAACAGGTCACAGGAAAGTGCATCAGTGGCGGCGTGTATGAAATCGTCACCAAGCACGTTCGCGGAAAACGTGTCGCTGTGGTAGTTCGACAATGTGTGAACCAGCTGAGCGTGCAGGGAATCATCGATCTCGAATGCATCGAGTTCGACGCGCTGGAAGCGAAGACCACCAGAACACCATCTCTCCAAGAAGGCCGCAGCAAGCGAGCCTATACCTGCACCCGCATCAAGCAGGCGACAGTTACCATCGGCGGGTGGGAAAAGACCGGCCATAAAGGCCGCTGTTCTAACTGGAGTCAGGAACTGGCCGAACTGCGATTTTTTCTTCGCGTCCGTGTCCCTGGATAACCGTAATCGGGCTTGTTCAACCGCCGACAGCAATCGATCTCTCCTGTTCTGTGCCCTAACCCGAAGTATACAAATAGGCCTTTGCGGATATTAATATCCGCAAAGGCCGCCTGCAAGGTAAGAGCCGATCTAAAATTACGGGGAATTTTCGAAATACTCGCGATCGAAAAGAAGCAGATTGGTAGCACTCGGCCCGCATCGATATTTCACAATCACCGCGGCCTCAAGTTCTCGACTTCGAGGAGTCAGGATTTTGGTGCCGCCGCTTTCTTTTCTTGCCCCCGCGCCCGGCGGGACGAAAGCCGCGCCATCAAGTCGGGCAGCCGGAAGTTCCGCGATATTTGTGGCCGCGGGAGCAGGTTTTCCAGCCGCCGCTGGTGTCATTAGCCGCCATCACTCACCTATGAAAGATCCGTCGGGAGCTATGATGAAAGTCTCGTTCAGCGGCACAAACGCGCTCCAACCGCCGTCGTCGATGCCGCCGAGAACACGGAGGTTGCCGCCCGGCTGAGAATCCCAGAACACTTGGATCTCCATCTGGTATACCGCTCCCGATTCGCCGACGACTTCCCTTGTGATCACTTCATCGATGAGCGCTCCCAGCTCGGCGTACGAGCGTGCGCGCCAGAGCAGCATCTCTTTGGCGAGCACGGCTCTTGCTTCCTGTTTGTTCATCGTCATGAATTTGAACTGTGGGAAACCTCCGATGCTACCAAGGCTCGTATCGGCGCATTGCGCTACCACCCACCCGTCATTGACTCGAACGATTTGAACCGCCCAAGCTCAGCGCGGCGGCAGCGGGCCGGCGGCGTTGAGTTTTTTAAACAGCGCGATGGTTTCGGGATCGCGCGGCAGCTCTTTTAGAGCCTGCTCCATTTCGTCCGGCAGTAGCGGCGTCGGGTCGTCGCCGGTAAACTTTTTGTACTCCGCGGGAAATTCCGGGTCCTTGAATGTTTTCACCACTGCGGCTTTGAGGATATCAGCCTGCTCTTTTGGCGTGCCCGGCGGTAGGATCGACGGCGTGCCGAATTGCCGGAAGGCGCGCACCATATGCAGAAGCTTCCGTTCCCTGTCCGTCTTCGCGAAACTCTGAATCTCGGGTAGGTTTTTGAAATGATCGTGTTTCAAACCTTTGGGAACCTCCATGATCACATGCGGCACGGCCTCGCCCGACTTCAACATGTCCGCGTTTCGTTTCAGGGCGGTGTCGGCATTGTTGATCCGGGCGTCAATTTCGCCGCGGGCCAAGGCGGCGTCAAGCTCGGTGCCCGAATAACCGACCACGAAGGTCGGATCTTTAATGCCGATGAGGTATGCGAACATCCGACCGACGAAATAAATCGAGTGGCCAACGGCTTGCGCACCGATTCTCAATTTGGCAACGGAGCGTAGGTCATCGATGTTCTTCACGCCGGCTTCCCGCCGGGTCAGGAATATCCAGTGATAAGTGCTGTGCGGCGAGCCCAGGTAAATAAATTTATCGAGATCATACAAAACACCCTTTTCGCCGAGAATCGCGTTGGCAACCAGGGCGCCGCCGATACGCCCGATGGTGAGGCCGTCGGGCTTGGTGCTTTTGTAGATATGATTCGCGGCTTTGATGCCTCCGCCTCCAGGCATGTATTCCGATACGATGGTCGGGTGTCCCGGAATATGCTTCTGAAGGAACGGCATCATCGAGCGGGTCAGCATATCCGAAGAGCCTCCAGGCGACGTGCCTTGAAGGATGGTGATGGTTTTTCCCTGATAAAAGGGTGTCTGGGAGAATGCGTGGCCGGAGAAAATCAATAGCCACAATCCAAAAGCCGCGCCGGCGATAACCTGGACTCGAGTTCTTCTGGGTTTCATTGCAAACCTCCTTCACTCTCGTCGATAGATATTTCGGCCGATGCTGCGACATCTATGGTTTTTGAAATTTTGAGGCAAGACCCCCCAGGGATTATTGGGGCTACAGGGCACACAGCCGAGCCGCGGGTTGTAGTGCCCCGGTCGAGACCGTCTAAAAATTTAGCCTAATCCGGAAACTGTTCTTTGATATAACAGTGCGCGGCGATGGCGGCGGTGGCGCCGTCGCCCGCGGCGGCGATCGCTTGCGCGGCCGAGTTTTCGCGAATGTCGCCGACAGCGTAGAGGCCGGGCCGCTTGGTTTGCATCGAGACATCGGTCGACACATGGCCGGTTTCGCTCAGGCCGACGATGGCTTTCAGCAATTCCGTATTCGGCTTCATGCCGACATAGACGAACAGGCCGGTCAAATCGACCTGGCTTCGTTCGTTTGTACTGATGTCGCGCACGCGCACGCCGGTCACGCAATCGTCGCCGAGCACCTCTTCGACGACGGTGCGAAAGCGCGGAACGATTTTCCCATTTTCCAAAGCTCTTTGCCGATAGGACTGTTGGGCGGAAAAGCTGTCGCCTTTGTGAAGGACGATGACTTGGTCGGTGTAATTCGTCAGCGCCAGCGCTTCCTGGAGCGCCGAGTCGCCGCCGCCGACCACGCCGACGACCTGGCCGTTGTAGAGCGGCCCGTCGCAGCTAGCGCAGTGACTGACGCCCCGGCCGATCAACTTGGCTTCGCCGGGCACGCCGAGCTCTTTCAGCTTCGAACCGGTGGCGACGATGACGGCTTTGGCGAGGTGTTGACTGTCCGAAGTGACGACGGACCAGAAACGGTCCTGCATCGTTAATCTCTGCACTTCGGCGCGCTCGAACTCCGCGCCGTGATCGGCGGCCTGGCGCTGCACCGTTGGACATAGATCGTAGCCCGCAATGCCGTCGGGGAAGCCGGGAAAGTCTTCGATCTTTTCGATGCTGATCAAGTGGCCGCCGGGGATGTTCGCTTCCATGATCAGCGTCGAAAGGCCGTGACGGGCGGCGAAAAGGCCCGCGGTCAAACCGGCGAGGCCGGAGCCCACAATTATTACGTCAAAGTTTGCCATGGGGTACCGAATTCTTGGTTCAATACGTTCAAGCCGTTCGACCGCTGCGCTCCGTTCAAGCCCCTACCTTTCTTCGAAGTTGCCCGAGACAGCTTTTCCTCCCCCGCGTCGCGGGGGAGGATGAAGGAGGGGGTTTGATCGTTTTGAACGCCTTGAACGGTTTGAACAAACGCATGGCGTTTCAGCGCCATGCGTCGATCGAAACCGTTTTCTGATAGTTGCAGCCCATGATGCGCCAGTAGCCGTTGGTTTCGCCGCCGACCACGACGACGTGAATTTCGTCGGGCTTGAACATTTTAACCATCTCGTCCGGCGCCGCTTTCAATTTGCTCGCATAGGGTTCTTCGCCAAAGGTTGCACGTGGGTAGATATAATTCTGAATCAGCTGATAGTCCCAATACTCGCCGGCGGGCATGAGCGCGTTGTCGTAAACCCACTGGATGAGTTTTTCCTTGGTGTCGAAGCCACCGCGGTCGATATATTGCCGCGCAGCGATGGGGTCGAGCAGGAAGGTCGGCGCGCTGTGCGCGTCCATGCCGCGCAGCATGTTGCGCACATGCTCGCGCCAATATTTTTCACGAACGCCGAGTGTGAAGGCGGTGGAGCGGCAGCCGGTAAAGATGCTGACCGTGCTGTCGCTTGCTTTAAAACCATGCTGTACATGGAACGGCTCCCAGGGGCTGCGCTCTTCGTTCTCCGCGAAGGTAACCGTGCCGTAGGCATAACCGTTGCCCTGGGAGCCCATGTAACTGTCCCCGGGGATCGAGCCACCCTGAAGATTTTGCGACAGCAAACCATAGGCGCGGCCGATGGTCGCATTGGGGTGGTTGTAGGGCGCCATGGCGCCGGTGCCGGAGTTCATGCCGATTTCTTTGCGGATCGGACCGTTGACCGCGACCATCGCCGCCATGGAGCTGGTGGTGCTGCCGCGCGCGCTCACGCCGCTGGCGGCGAGGGCCAATATCACCGGAAAATATTCCGGCTTGGCGCCCGCCATCACCGCGTTGACCGCGACTTTTTCGACGGTGAACTCCCAATGCTGGCGGAACTGATTCGAGCGTATATGCCCGGCGACTTCGTCCGGCTTGCGGCTCGTGTGTGCGAGCATTTCTTTGACTTTCTTTTCCGTCGGCAAAACGATCGGCAGCTTATCCGTCCAATTGTTCTCGAGGAACAAACGATGCATGTTTTCTTCGCCGTCGGTGTCCACCAGCCGCGGCGTCGAGCGTTCGAACTTGGTTTCTTTGAGGCGATCGCCTTCGGCCGGACGGGTGAGACCTTCGATGACTTCCTGCATCACCGGCCGGCCGCTGATCGGGCTTTTGCCGTCGACGTAGACGCGCAGCTGCTCAGCGGTCTTGCCCATCACGGGTTGGGGCACGAAGGTATAACGCGCCTCAGGCATGCCGTGCATTCGGGTCACCGACTGGACTGCTTTCTCGAAGACGTTGGTATGGATGGCAACGGTGGGCACACCGTACTTGCTATCGAGCGCGATTGCGTGCACGGCGACCGCCGGCGCGCAGGTGCTTCAATGACCGACACCGATGATGGCGCCGTCGCCGTTGGCCTTGATCATCTCCCAGGTTTTCGGATCGTCTTTGGTATAGACGCTCGACATCTCGACGAGCTTAGTCGTCACCGAAGGCATGCGCTCGGCGAACCAATCCTGCACCTGGAGCAGAAACAGGCCTGAGTCGTCGAAGCGCGGGTCGACCAGATAAATGGTCTTGCCATCGAGGCCGTCGAGCCGCGGCGCCATCGGTTTGGGCGTGATCTTGGGCGGAAAACCGGCCGGATTGAGCGCCGACAATTTTTGCAAACCATTCGTGTGTTCGGCCATGTGTCTAGCCTCCTCTTGGCTACTCCAAGCAGTCGATTCCCACACCAAAACTATGCGATGTCGTGAACCCGCGTCAAGCGCAAATAAGCATCTAAGATATGGCCACGATCAGCTTATAACCTCGTGGACGATAAAATGACCGCCATCGCTCTTTTGGGTTTGATAGCGCGCGGTAGCTTCGCGCATCGCGTTATGGGTGGGAGTACCGCGGTGTTGAGTATGCGCTTCAACGCTGTCCCACTCGATCATCAGGATGACCCGGGTCGGGTCTTCGATGCTGGTGAAAAATTTGATGCCGTGGGACCCGGCGTAATTGGCCTTTTTCAAAATATCGCCGAACACTTGGATATATTCATCACGCTTTTCAGGCGCGACATGCTGGATAACGATTTCATGAATCATCCGACCTCCCGGTAATGATCAGGCTCGAACCTGGGTCAATGGCGTTCATTGACCGACTCGAGGACTTGAACCCCCTGCTAATTGATCCCGCCGGTCGTACTCGTGAAGGTGAAGCTCGTCTGCGTCCCGCCCGGTTTGGCAGCAGTGATGGTATAGGAATTTGGCGACACGATTGTAAGGGTTAACGTCACCCCGCTCGTCGGTTGGAAGCCGAAGCCCTCGACCTCGCTCATGCTGGCCGGATATACGGAATATTTGGTGAAATAACTCTCGACGGCGACAGCGGAGTTTCGGAGATCCGACTTCATCTGCGCATCAATCGCCCGGTTGCGGTAGGCGATGAACCGAGGAATCGCAATAGCGGCGAGCAATGCGATGATCGCGACGACGATTAAAACCTCGATCAAGGTGAAGCCGGAGTTGCGGCGGAAACGAGGCTGGGTGTCATCGTTCTGGCGGTGTGTCACGTCGTTGTTTTCCCCATCGGCTGAATTGTTTCGCATCCTAGATGATCTTTAGAAAAAGCGCCAGATAATTTTGTGAATCTACCGGCTCGACTCAGTCAAGTTCCGCGCACCATCGACCTTAAACAAGCGATTTCCAACAGGCCCGTCAGTTTGCATTTTCACCGCATAGCCCCGCGGCGCGACTCTACAAGCCGCCGGGCCGCCGGCCGTAAGTTTCCGATGCCGAGATTATCCGGCGGGTCAAAACTCCGATTTGATTCAGCCGATGGTTTGAGATATTCGCTCAAGATAGAAACAGTTGTTCGTTTTAGGAGGTCGTTTGTGCTTCAAGACAAAATCGTCCTGATTACAGGCAGCGGGCAGGGCATCGGCAAACACGCCGCAAGGACCTTTGCAAAAGAGAAAGCCAAGATTGTCATCGCCGACTTCAATGCCGAGCTGGCGAAAAAGTCCGCCGCGGAGATCGGCCGGCTCACCGAAACCATGGCCGTCCATGCCGACGTGCGCAATGAAAACAGTGTCAAGTCGATGATCGATCAGGTGATCGAGCGCTTCGGCCAGATCGACGTGATGATGAACAACGCCGCGATCGTGCCGCACTTTGCCTGGAACATTCCGCGCTGGCCGCTGATCGCCGACATGCCGGTGGAGTTTTGGAATCGGGTAATTCACACTAATCTCTACGGCACCTTCTTCGGCACCAAGCATGTGGTTCCGCATATGGCCAAGCGCAAGTCGGGACATATCATCAATCTCTACGGCGGCGGCGGCGTGAAGCCGGGCGGCGCCTGCACTTATATGGTGACCAAAGACGGCATTCGTACTTTTGGCCGTTACGTTGCCGAAGAAGTGCGGGATGCCAACATCTGCGTGGTGACTTTTTCGCCGCGAGTGCCGATCGCGACCGAAACCGCGCCGGAGGAAGCACTCAAGCGGCTACCCGGCCCGGAAGTTCTGGGCCAGGGCTTCGTGCTTTGCGCGCAGTTGCCGCTGGATCAGAGCGGCAAGTGCTTCGCTTACGAAAACGGCAAGCTCGTGCTCGAGGGGTCGAGGGAAGGTTAGAAGAAGGCAATAGGCACCCGGCACCAGGCAATAGATAGGAAAGGGAACACGAAATGGCGGTGATCGATGCCGATGCGCATGTAATCGAGAATGAATCGGCGTGGGACTACATGCTGGAGTCGGAGCGGTCGTTTCGTCCGCGCATCGTCGGCGCGAACGGCGGCGATCCGGCGGTGGATTTCTGGTACATCGACGGCCTGCTGATGCCGCGCAGTAACGTGGAAAAAAAACTTCCGGAAGCGGCGCGCGACATGAGCGACTTGAGCATCCGGATCAAACACATGGACGAGCTCAATATCGACATTCAAGTGATCTATCCGACGATTTTTATTTTTCCCACGGCGCGCCGGCCCGCGGTCGATCTCGCAATCTGCCGCAGCTACAACCGCTGGATGGCCGACATCGTCGCCAAGGCGCCGGAGCGGTTTCGCTGGGTGGTGGTGCCGCCGTTGCTCAATCTGGACCGCGTTGCAGAGGAGCTCAAATTCGGCAAAGAGCATGGCGCTTGCGGCGTCTATTTACGCGGCCTGGAAGCAGACCGGCGCTTGAGCGATCCCTATTTTTATCCTTTATACGATACGGCGAGCAAGCTGGATCTGCCGATTTGTGTCCATTCGGCCAACGGCAGCATCGAATCGCATGACTTTTTTCTCGACGAGCCGGGATTTTGCAAATTCAAACTCGCCGTGGTCGGCGCGTTCCATTCGCTGGTGAACGACGGTATCCCCGAACGTTTTCCCAAATTGCGCATCGGCATTATTGAAGTCAGCGCGCAATGGATTCCCTACGCAGTCCACGATTTGGCGCGGCGCCACGCCCGGCGCGGCAAGAAACTCAGCGAAAACCTGCTCAAGGACAAGCGCGTGTACGTTACCTGCCAGACCGACGACGATCTCGACTATTTGCTCGGCTACGCCGGCGAAGATAATCTCGTCATCGGCACCGATTACGGTCATTCGGATAACGCCAGCGAGATCGAGGCGCTGCGAAAGATCCGTAAGGAAGGCAAAACTGCCGCCCGGGTGATCGACAAGATACTCGACGACAATCCCCGGGCGCTTTACGCGCTGTAGCAGGCGGCTGAAAGGACTCTCGCGGAGCGCTTCGATTAGGCTCCCCAGAGCGGACGGCAGTTTTTAATCTTGGAGGTTTGAAGTGTTAACCATCGACGCGGATGCGCATGTTATCGAGTGCGAGAAGACTTGGGATTATTTAGAAGGCGGCGACAAACGCTATCGGCCGGTGCCGCTCGCGGTCGATATGCCGTCCGGCAAGAGGCAGAATTTTTGGATCATCGGCGGGCGATTAATTGGGGGGCGCGACAACATCGGCCAGGATACCGCCAAGGAATCGCGCGAGATGGCGAACATCGATTCGCGCCTGAAACATATGGACGAGATCGGAACCGGCGTGCAGGTGCTCTACCCGACGTTATTCCTGCGGCCGGTGACGGACAACCCGCGCATCGAGCTGGCGCTCTGCCGCTCGTACAATCGCTGGATGGCGGACATCTGGTCGAAAGACAAGAAGCGCTTGCGCTGGGCGGTGCAGTTGCCTTTGATGACGATGAATAAAGCGCTCGACGAGCTGCGCTGGTCGCACGGCAACGGCGCCTGCGCGGTCTTCATGCGCGGCATCGAGACCCATCACACGCTCCACGATCCGTACTTCTTTCCGCTCTACGAAGAAGCCAGCCGGCTCAACATGCCGATCGGCATTCACTCCGGTATCGGCAACTTCACCGTCAATGAAATGCTCGGCGGCGAGCCGTTCCGAGTCGCCAAGCTGATCGTTATCGGCGGCTTTCACTCGATGATCCTCAACGGCATCCCGGAGAAATTTCCCGAGCTGCGTATCGGCGCGATCGAGGTCGCAGCGCAGTGGGTGCCGTATTTAGTTCACGATTTGAATCTGCGGTTTCCCAAGCTCGAAGGCAAACAAGCGCGCCCGGACGTGCTCAGCGGCAGCAGCCAACTCTTCGTCGCCTGCCAGACCGACGACGATTTGCCTTACGTGCTCAAGTACTCCGGCGAGAATTGCTTGATGATCGGCTCGGACTACGGCCACGCCGACAACGCCAGCGAGCTGCTGGCGTTGGCCAAGCTCAAAGACAACGGCGAGATCGAGCCGCGGGTGATTGACAAAATCCTCTACCACAATCCCATGAAATTTTACGGCTTGGATCAGGATTAACTAACGTGATCGTGAACGTGGTTCGTGAACACTCGTTACCACCGTTTTTATTCCCAGGTAAGCGCACGATCGATGAAGGATTTTTCCCTTCGTTGAAATGACACCGTCGGAGCGCGAGGTAGATAAACAAGGGCGTTACCATGGTTGACACATTCGATCTGTTACTGACTGGCGGTACGGTTCTCAATCCGGCGACGAAGGTGAACCAGAAATTTGATGTGGGCGTGACGGGCGATCGAGTAACCGCGATCCAAGCGAATCTCCCGCGCCCGGGCGCGAAAAAAATCCTGGACGTCACCGGCTGCTACGTCACGCCGGGACTCATCGATTTTCACGTGCACAGTTACTGGGGCGTCAATCCGTACGGCTGCAATCTCGATTCTCTCTGCTTGGCTACCGGCGTGACGACGACGATGGATGCGGGTTCCGCCGGGCCGGTCAACTTTCTCGGCTTCCGAAAATTAGTCTATGAAGCGTCGAACACGCGGATGCTCGGCTTCATCGCTTTGGCGCAACATGGGGTGCTCAATACGCCGGGCGAATTGCTCAACCTCGGTTTCGCCGATTCGGAGGGCGCAGCCGCCATCGTCGGCAACAACCGCGATGTCGGTATCGGCATCAAACTGCGCTTGCACAAAAAGTCCATCGGAGAAAATAGCCGCGAGGCTTTGCGCCTGGCGCTCAAGGCCGGCGAGGCGACGAAGACGCCGATCATGGTGCATGTCGGCGACACGGCGATCGGCATGGACGAGATCGCCGATACTCTGCGTTCCGGCGACATCATCACCCATTGTTACACGCCGCACAAACCGTCAATTATCGATGAGCGCGGAAACCTCTTGCCGCTGGTGCGCAAGGCCAAGGAGCGCGGCGTGATTTTCGATGTCGGCCACGCCGGCGGCCACTTCGATTTCAATCTCGTGGAACGGGCGATGAGCGAAGGCATATTGCCCGATATCATCAGCTCCGATCTGCATGGCCGGCTTGCGCAGCCGGGTTTCGGCATCGTCGGCGATTTGCCGACAACGCTGACAAAGTTTTTGCCCTTGGGGTTGAGCTTGGAACAGATCATTGCCGACTGCACGATCAACCCGGCGCGCACCGTCGGATGGCAAGACCGCATCGGCAGCTTGGAAATCGGGCGCGAGGCGGATATCGCGGTACTGCAAGTCATCGACAATCCAATAACGCTGCGCGACTCGGTCGGTAAAGAAAAATTGCATAAGCAGCGCATCGCGGCCAAGTGGACGATCCGCGCGGGTCAATTGTTCCAAGGCCGCGGTTAAACGTATAGGCAGGAGGGTGCCATGGCTTCGACTTGGGAAAGCGTCAAAGTCGGCGACTCGAAGATGCGACTCTACTTGAGCGGGCCGGAATCCGCGGGGAGATGCCCCGCTGTTGTCGTCATTCAAGGCCAAACCGGTGTCGATGATTTTCTCAAGTTCTCGGACATGGTGGCGCGGGAGGGATTCGTCGCGGCGGCGCCGGACCTTTACCATCGTGATGCGCCGGACTGCCGGGACGATGCGCCGACGCGGCGCATGCGGTTGCGCGATGCAACCGTCATTCAAGACGTCAACGCTACGGTCGCTTTTCTCAAATCGCACAACACCGTCGACCCGGGCAAGATCGGCATCGTCGGTTTCTGCATGGGCGGGCGGGTCGTCTATCTGATGTCCACGGTGAATCCCGCTATCAAGGCCGGCGTGATGTATTACGGCAGCGATCTGTTTTCACCCTGGGGCGACGGTCCGTCGCCGTTCGAAAGGACCAAGGATATTTCCTGCCCGATCATGGGACACTTCGGCGAAGACGACAAAAATCCATCGCCGGCAGATATGAAGAAGCTCGACGCCGAGATGGGTCGATGGGGCAAGGCGCATGAATTTCACTCCTATCCGAATGCCGCTCATGCCTTCGCCAATTTCGGCTCAGGCAACTACCGCGAACAGGCGGCCAACGCGTCATGGACGCGGACCTTCGGATTTTTTAGGCGGCATTTAAAAAACAGTTAAGAACGGAGAGTTCAAAAGGTTCAAGCCGTTCAAAAGGCGCCGTCCGCTACGGCGTCATTGGATCCCGAGCCCGAGCGCCCGATGATCTCATTTTATCCGTGCTCGCGGTTTGCTATGCTTCAATGTATCGATAAACGCTGCCGGTTCAACACCGATTGAATTGTCGTCAATCTGCTTACGACGGCGCTCGTTTCCCTAATCTGGAAGGAGACAGACCATGCTTTCCGCCATCGTCCTTTTGAACACTGAACGGGATAAAACCAACAAAGTCGCCGAAACCCTCGCAGATACTGACGGAGTCACGGAAGTCTATTCCGTCGCTGGACGCTATGACCTCGCGGCGATCGTGCGCGCGAGCGACAACGATCAGTTGGCCAAGGTCGTGACTGAACATATTCGTGCGGTGCCAGGGATCACCGGCTCGGAAACGCTGATCGCCTTTCGCGTCTACTCGCGTCACGATCTGGAGCGGATGTTTTCCATCGGCATGGAAAAAGTTTAGCCGGCGACTGAAAAAGCCTCATCTGCTTCGTTGCGCTCGATCTCTTCGCGTCAACGTACAAGAGTACGCCTCCGCTCGTCGATTTTTCGCGCGCCTCGTATCCGAATCTTTTTGAGTCGCTGGCGTAGAATCGGAATAGATCAATTTCGGCGGGCGAGCCGCACAATCAGCGGCACGATCAGCAGCAGAAATGAGATCGCCAGAATGGTCGCCGAGATTGGCTGGGTGATGAAGACCGAAGGGTCGCCTTGGCTGATAGCGAGCGCGCGCCGAGCCTGGGTTTCGGCAAGCGGGCCGAGAATCAAGCCGATCACGGCGGGGGCGACCGGAATATCCCAGCGGCGCATGACAAAGCCCAACAAACCGAAAACGTAGAGTATCACCAGATCGACGACCGATTGATGCAGGCTGTAGGCGCCGAGAGTCGCGAAGACCAAGATGCCGGCGTAAAGCAACGGCCGCGGAATCGCCAGCACTTTGACCCAGATCCCCACCAGCGGCAAGTTCAAGACCAACAGTAAAACATTGCCGATATACAAACTCGCCAGCAGGCCCCAGACCAAGTCGCCTTGCATTTGAAAAAGCAGCGGGCCGGGCTGAATGCCGTAATTCTGAAACGCGCTCAAGAGAACTGCCGCCGTGGCCGATGTGGGTATCCCCAGCGTCAATAGCGGCACGAGCGCGCCGGTGACCGACGCGTTGTTTGCCGCCTCGGGGCCGGCGACGCCTTCGATGGCGCCGTGGCCAAACTCCTCGGGATACTTGGTGAGCTTTTTTTCGGTCGCGTAGGAGAGAAAGGTCGGAATCTCCGCGCCGCCGGCTGGAATCGAGCCGAAGGGAAAACCGATAGCGGTGGCGCGCAGCCATGCCGGCCAGGAGCGTTGCCAATCGCTTTTCGACATCCACAGCGAGCCCTTGAGCTGTTCCATCTTTTCCTCGAGCCGGCTCGAGTAGGCGCCGACATAAAGTGCTTCGCCGACGGCGAACAGTCCCACTGCCAGCACGACCACATCGATGCCGTCGAGCAATTCGGGGACGCCGAAGGTAAAGCGCGATCTGCCGGTCTGGCTGTCGATGCCGACCACGCCCAAGAGCAGGCCGAGAAACAAGCTGGTCAGGCCGCGCGGGGTGGAGCTGCCGATGACCGCCGCGACCGTGGTGAAGGCAAAGATCATCAGAGCAAAATATTCCGCCGGGCCGAACTTCAATGCGATCTCAACGATGATCGGCGCGAGCAGCGTGACCAGAATAGTGGCGATGGTTCCGGCAACGAACGAGCCGATGGCGCAGGTCGCCAGTGCCGGGCCGGCGCGGCCGTTCTTGGCCATCAGGTTGCCTTCCAGGGCGGTGGCGATGGAAGCCGACTCGCCGGGCGTGTTGAGCAAGATGGTTGTCGTCGAGCCACCGTACATGGCGCCGTAGTAGATGCCGGCGAACATGATGAGCGCGCCGGTGGGGTCAAGCTTGACGGTGAGCGGCAAGAGCATCGCCACCGCCCTGGAAGGCAACCTGATGGCCAAGAACGGCCGCGCCGGCCCGGCACTGGCGACCTGCGCCATCGGCTCGTTCGTTGCCGGAACCATCGCCACTATTCTGGTCACGCTGCTCGCGCCGATCATCGTTGAGATCGCATTGAAGTTCGGCCCGGCGGAATATTTTGCTCTGATGATCTTTGCCTTCACCACGGTCGCGGCGGTCATCGGCAGCTCCACCCCGCGCGGCCTGACCAGCTTGTTCTTCGGCCTGCTCTTGGGCGTGGTCGAGCATCGACAGCCAGACCGGCAGATCGCGCTTTACCTTCGGCGTCCCCGAATTGCTCGACGGCATCGATGTGGTCGTGCTGGCAGTGGGACTGTTCGCCGTCGGCGAAGCACTTTATGTCGGCGCCTACTCGAGCCGGCTCGAGGAAAAGATGGAACAGCTCAAGGGCTCGCTGTGG
>CAVSHR010000008.1:0-409943 GCA_963727625.1 uncultured delta proteobacterium
CTTCTAAGTGGAGCGCAGCGACAAGCTCACTGGAGCCGGTGGCTGGCTACCGGCATGGTGTTGGGTCTCTTGGGACTGTCCCGCGAGAATGCCCTGGTGTGGATTGTGGTTCTTGTCGGGTGGATCTGGCTCCGTTTCAGCGACTTTCGATTTCAGGCGCGTCTTCGATGGATTGCTATCCTTCTGACCGGCGTGATCGTCGTTCTCTTGCCCGTGGCAACGCGCAATCTGAGCGTAGGCGGAGAATTTACGTTGACCACTTCGCAAATGGGGCCCAATTTTTTCATTGGCAACAATCCCGTTGCCAGTGGAACTTACGCACCATTACGGCCGGGACATGGCGATCCTAAGTTTGAGCGACAGGACGCCACGGAGCTGGCCGAGCAGGCGCTCGACAGAAGTCTCTCGCCGGGGGAAGTTTCTCGCTATTGGTTTGGACGTGCATGGGATTACATTAGCGCTCATCCCCTTCAATGGCTCAAGCTAATGGGCAAGAAATGGCTGATGGTGTGGAATGTCCGCGAGCTTGAAGACGCAGACGATTTCTATTTGTATCAGCAAGGGTCTTCTTTGCTAAAGGAATTGGGAACCGCTGGTCATTTTGGCATTCTGGCCCCTCTGGCTGCCATGGGTTGTCTGCTGACCCTGCGAAAGTGGCGCCAGCTTTGGATACTTCACGGGCTTCTGCTGAGTATGGCAATCAGTGTGGCTTCTTTTTATGTTTTCGCGCGTTACCGCCTTCCTATGATTCCGCTCCTGACGCTTTTGGCGGGAGCGGGCATTATCGAGGGGATCAGGCTGCGTCGAACGAGGTTCGTGGCGTGTAAAATCGGCGCTATAGCGGTGTTGGTATTGGCCGCCGTAATCGTCAATTGGCAGGTCATCGGTAAGCCAGGTCCTTCAGCAGCAGGCTATAATAATCTGGGCAATGCGTTTACCAAGGAAGGCAAAATTAAGCAGGCCATGGACAGCTATTATCAGGCGTTGCGTCTGGAGCCCGACTACGGGGTCGCCCATTACAACTTGGGCAACCTATTGGCTCAACAAGGCAGTTTTAAAGACGCAGAATTTCATCTAACAAAGGCGATTAAGATTAATTCATCTCATGCGGAGGCCTACAACAGCCTAGGGAACATCCTCGCTCGCCAAGGACGCCTAGAAGGCGCCGTTCGACAGTATCGGACGGCATTAAAACTTGGTTTGTTGGGGGACGCGGATTTTTTCAATTTGGCGATCACGCTGACCAAGCTAGGCCGCCTTGACGAGGCCAGCGAAATCCTCAAGGAGAGCTTAAAAGTGAATCCGGACTTTGCACCCGCCTATCACGCTCTCGGCAAAATTTTGGCTGGTCAGGGCAAAATGGATGAGGCGATTCAGTATTTCCGCCGCGCCGTACTTATCCGGCCCGGGTTTGCAGACGCGCATGAGAGTCTAGGTCGCGCGCTTGCACAGCAGGGAAACAAGGATGAGGCAGCCAAGCACTATCAAGAGGCGTTGCGCATTCTCAGATCGCAGCGTTAAAGACGGGCTCCGAGCGAGGTGAGGCCTCGTTCTCAACTTAAGCGCTGACCCCCAGTTAGGCAAATGCGAATGGCGATTGGCAAGACCACGGTTGCGGCGGTTTGCGCTGATAAATCTGAACTGGATCTCTGGCGTTTGTAGTCCGGTTCAAACCAAGTGCGCGGCTACCGACACGGCCATAGACAATCCGGCCGCGATCAAACCTAAACCGATATATTTGACTAGTTTCGTTTCCGAGACCACCCGTGCGCGGCGGTTGCCAAACAGTGCGCCCAACGTAAACGACCCTACCAGAACAAGACCGATACCCCACTGAATGTGTCCGAGCAGGTAATGCGAGATCGATCCCACTGCGCTGGTGATGACGATCATGAACAAAGCCGTCGGTGCGGCGATTCGCGCCGGAATGCCGAAGCCGAGGACCATCAAGGGGCCTTTAATAAACCCGCCGCCAATTCCAAACAAACCGGCGATCATTCCCGCGATGAGACCAAAAAGCGTTACGGTCAATCCGCTCATCCGGTAGGTCCCGGCTGCGGTCTCGCGCTTGAACCGCGGCGGCAGCTCGTTCAGCTTTTTAAAAAAACCGAGTTGGGAACTGCCGGCTTCGGGCCTTTTCCTTAGCATGGTTATGCCGACACTGATGATCATGACGCTGAAAAGTATTTCGAGCTGACTGGTTGGAAGCACGTTGGTGAGTTGGGCGCCGATTACGGTGCCAATTGCGGTCGGGATTTCTAACATAAGACCGACTACGAAATCGACCAAGCCAAGGCGCGCATTGTGGATCGTCGATATCAATGCGGAGGGAAACAGCGCGACGATGACGCAGCCGATGGCCAACTGAATGGGGATTTGAAAAACCAGCGTGAGAATCGGCACCATGAAAACGCCGCCGCCGAATCCCACGACCGTGCCGAAGGCGCTGATGGCAAAGCCGATTGCAAATATGCCGATATATTCCATCATAAAAAGTTGTTTCGACGGTAGCTGTGTAACCGAGAGCCAGACTGAGCGGCTGGTTTGTGTGCCGAGAGTTTCCTTATCGATGCAAGCTGAGGTCGCCGATGATCGTGATGAAGTAACCGATGCTCACATAGGCGTTGAAATCAAAGAAAGCACGGTTGATTCTGGACAGGTCGTCCGGGCGCACGATGTGGTGTTCCCAGAACAAAATGAACGCCACGGCAGCGAATCCAAACCAATAGATGAGACCTGACTCGGAGGTTAGACCAACCAATCCGAGAAACAAAACGGTGCAAAAATGAAAAGCGCTCGACAAGCGCAGAGCGCCGGCGACGCCGAATCGTACGGGAATCGAATGGAGTCCGTGCGAATAATCAAATTCACGGTCCTGAAGGGAGTAAATGACGTCGAACCCGGCGAGCCAAAAGACCACGGCTAAGCCGAGGTAAACCGGCACCAAAAATTCGCTGAGCTCAAAGGGCGGCTGAGCGACTGCCAACCAGGCGCCGATGGGCGCGATGGCGAGTGCCAGGCCCAAAAATAGATGCGAAGTCCAGGTGAAGCGCTTGGTGAGCGAGTAAAAAAATACGATGCCCAGGGCGACCGGAGACAGTAAAAAGCAAATCCAGTTGAGCTGATAGGAAGCGACAACAAAAATTAAAGTCGCGAGGGCCGTGAGGAGCGCAGCTTCCCATACTTTCACAGCGCCGCGGGCCAACTCCCATCCTCGGGTGCGCGGGTTGAGCGCGTCGAATTTTCTGTCCGCCAGGCGATTGAAGCTCATCGCGGCCGTCCGAGCGCTAACCATGGCAACCAGGATCCAGAGCAACATCCGCAGCGTAACAGGATGTCGCGGCCAAGCCAGCGCCACTGAGGACAGCGCGAAGGGAAGAGCGAAAACGGTATGGGAGAATCGGACCAGACTGCCATAGTCGGCGATTTTCGATTTGAGCGTGGGGCTTTTCGATTGCGACGCTGTTTGACTGTTCATATCCCAAGTTTATCCCAAATGGTGTCGATATGTTTTTTGGTTTCGTCGTCCATGACGATGGCGCCAGGCCACTCGCGCTCAAACCCTTCGCTGCTCCATTTGCGGGTGGCGTCGATGCCGAACTTGGAGCCGAAGCCCAAGGTCGGCGCGGCGTGGTCGAGCACGTCGACCGGTCCTTCGACGAACACCGTGTCGCGCTTCGGATCGATATGGTTGCCGACGACCCAGGTAACCTCGGATAAGTCGTGGACGTTCACGTCATGATCGACGATGAGCAAGGTCTTGGTAAACATCATTTGTCCCAAGCCCCAGAGCGCGTGCATCACTTTGCGCGCGTGCGCGGGGTATTCCTTCTTGATCGCAATAATCGCGAGGTTATGGAAGACCCCATGCACCGGCAGATTCATATCGATGATTTCAGGCAGGGTTACGCGCAGCAACGGCAGGAACAGTCGCTCGGTCGCTTTACCAAGATAGGCGTCTTCCATCGGCGGCCGGCCTACGATGGTGGTCGGATAGATCGGGTTTTTTCGATGGGTGATGCAGGTGACGTGAAACGCCGGGTAGTCGTCGGCCAAAGAGTAAAATCCGGTGTGATCGCCGAACGGTCCCTCGCGGCGAAGCGGCTCGGCCGGATCGACGTATCCTTCGATGACGATGTCGGCATCGGCCGGCACTTCGATGTCGACGGTTATGCCTTTGACCAACGAGACGGCTTTTTTGCGCAGAAAACCGGTGAAAAGAATCTCATCGATCTGGTCTGGCAACGGCGCGGTAGCAGCGTAGATCAGCGCCGGATCGCCGCCCAGGCAAACCGCCAGTTCGAGCCTGCCGGTTTTTTCCTTTTGCTGCTGATAATGGCGCGCGCCCACTTTCTGCGGGTGCCAATGCATCCCGGTGGTTTGCCGATCGAATATCTGCATTCGATAGAGGCCGACGTTTCTCGTGCCCTTTGCCGGGTCTTTGGAGAACACCATAGGGAGGGTAAGGAACGGGCCGGCGTCGCCCGGCCAGCAGGTCAATACCGGCAGCATGTTTAGGTCCGGCTCCCGGTTGACGACTTCCTGGCAAGGGCCGTCTTTTTCGCTCTTCGGCGGAATGCCCGCCAGCTTAATGAGATCGCCGAGTAGATGAAGCTTGTCTTTAAAGGACTTCGGCGGCTTGGTCTGAATTAGTTTTGCAATTTCGCGGGCAATCTCTTCGATGTCATTCACGCCGAGGGCCAGCGCCATACGCTTGGTCGAACCAAACGCATTGATCAGCACCGGCATTTGCTTGCCGATGACATTTTCGAAGAGCAGCGCCGGGCCGCCGCGTTTCATCACCCGATCGGCGATCTCGGTGATTTGCAACTCTGCTCTAACCGGGTATGAAATGCGCTTGAGCTCGCCTTCTTGCGCTAAAACTTGAACGAACTGTTGCAGGCTGTGATATGCCATCTGCCTCCTGACAGAACCTGAATGAACAGCAATATCCTTAGAAAAATCCAGAAGTCAAGCAACCCTTCCGCGAGGGCGATCAGCAACGTTCTAATTTTTTGGCTGGTTCCCCTGGCGATGATCTTATCGACTTGGACGGCCTTTCTGCCGATATTGTCGAATGATTTCGTCGAGTGGGACGATTACGAGTATTTACTCAGTAATCCCAATTTTCGCGGCTTGGGCTGGAATCATCTTGGATGGATGTTTACGACGATTCGCATGGGATCGTACCAACCGCTCAGTTGGTTGACCTTCGGCTCGGACAGGCGGCGAGTTCACTTCAGCGCTGGGTCAAATTTTCAAGTCTTTAAAATCTTCGATGACCTGAAAATCTTGCTGGACGGTGTCGAGACGTTCGCCGATTTGTTCAATCCGCTCGGCGGCAAGATTGCCCATGAACTCGCCGGCTTTGGCGAGGTACTTGATCTTTTCCGGGTCGATTCTCATCACTCGCGCCGCACTGGCGTCAACGGCGACCAGATCATCACCGAAAATCAACACGCCACTCTGTTTGGATTTGCCCTGCAGCGGTCCGTTGCCTTCCATACCGACGATACCGTCGACAATGGCGAACTGCGGCAGCGGCAGCGAGCTGTTGATGTCCAAAATGCTCTCGTTGATCCCCTTCCAGTGAAGTATATTTTTCGGCCAGCCGTAGACGGTCCCTGGGATCACGCCGAACATGTTTTTCAAAGACAGGGTGACGCCGACCCAATGGTGGGTCTTCAGTTTTGGCATGGAGACGAGCAGGTCGGCGTTGTACAGAGTTTGTGGCAAATACAATTTGCCAAAGCTGGTAAAGTTGCTGCGCAACGGCGTGGCTCGGACGTCGTCGGAGTTTAGATCGATGTAGCGAATCCTATGGTCTTTGACGACTTGATATAAGCCCGATGCCGATAAGAGATACTCGTTGTCGCGGCGATGCCCCGGGCCTTCGGCGACAATGACTTCAGCGGCCCCCAGGGTGCGGAATGAATCGATGGCCGCCTCGACGACGGCAGGGTTGGTATTGATCACGCCGTTGGGATCGAATTCCACCAGGTTAGGCTTTAAGACGATTCTCTTGCCCTTAACCTCCAGGCCGACCATGTGAATGCCCCTTACGATGATATCTCGGAGAGGCTGATCATAGCTTTTCGCGGCCAAAACCGCGACGCGAGAGCGGTTCTTTTTGCGAAAAGCCTGGGGCTGCCAGCGCACCGACTGTTCGCAACCCGCAACAACCGGGCTAAGCGAACCGAGCGCGGCACATTTTAGAAAATCCCGGCGATAAAGCATGCTCGTCAAATCCGCAATGGCGCGGCGTTGCCGCTTAGCGCCAATAGCGCCAGCGCCAAAGTTTTGGTTTCGCCCAAAAAACCGTTTTTGGAAAAACGCTTTTCAATAAGCGGTTTCCAGTCGGTGCTTTCCTGGCCGTAGAGATTAAGACAGATCGTGCCCCAGCAGAGAGCCAAGCCCGAATTCACTTCCTTGGCCATTTGGCGTAAGCGCTGCAAACTTTGTTGATTCGCCGGCTCCGCAGCGCGATCTTGCAAAGCGATCAGCGCCACGGCGGTGATGTCAGGGTAAGGCCAGATCGCATAGTCCATTACTTTGGAATTGCCGTAATTCCAGCCACCTCCCATGCACATGCGATCGTAGATCATCTCTTCGCCCTGATGGATTCGCTCCTTTACATTCGTCTCGTCGAGCCCGGCCCCGACCTTTTTGAGCGCGATGAGCGCATAGCTGGTCGGTTCGACCCAACTAAACGAGTCAGGCACCCAGGACCAGCCGATGAGGTCTCTGTTTAGATTGCCGTTGGATTTTCCGGTCACCCACAGAATAAGTTCCGCCAAAATTCCGGGTTTGCTGCCTTCCTGTCGCAACAGCCAGCGGGCGGCGCGGAGCGCGGCTGAGCGATGCTGCGAAAATTCGCCGAGCGCTAATATCGCCAAGGCAGTGGACCAGGAGCCCTCTTTGGTGACGTCATTTAGCGGCCAACTACCGTCCTGATTTTGATGCTCGGTGAGCCAACCGGCACCGCGCATAGCGCTTTGGTTCGCCGCGGGGTCGTCAACCGAGTTGAGCCCGGCAATAGCCAAGGAAGTCGCTTCGGTATTGCTGTGTCTGTCATGGGTTGCGCCCCAGCCGCCGTCGGGATTCTGAAGCTTTGTGAGATTTTTTAAGACTTGCTCTATCATGCCGCGCTAACTATCGCTTGTATAATAGTGACAGGAAGCAAATCCCTAGCCAACCGGGGCCTGCGCAAAAACAGCGTCGGCGCAGGGAAAATTTTTGGGAATTCTGACATTGGTATGGAACTATTATGAACAGCGTAGGACCAAAGTGGACAATATCTTCCCATTCTCGAGCGGTTAACAAAAATTCTTGCCGCTGCGGAATTATAAATAATGCAGCCGCACCCGGCCGCTGCGCAATTTAAGTTCGGCCTCCCTGATCCGTTCCGCAGTGCCGAGATCCTGCCAAAAACCGTCGAAGCAAAAGCCAAAAAGAGCTTCGCCATTGATCAACATCCGCGGGTAAGTGTGTTTCGTCGTACTGAATTTTTCCTTCGCGCCTATGCAGTCCATGTATTCGAAAATTTTTGGCTCGAGAATCTGCACTCCGGTAAACATCAACTTGCGCGTCGCGCCGGCCGGCTCAACGGGCGCCCTGCTGTCGAGAAAGCGGTAGAGCCGGCCGCGCCCGTCGATGTCCATGGAGCCATAGTCGTCGGCGCGCGCGTCGGGGCGTAAAACCAGCGTCGCTGCAGCACTCGATTTGCAGTGGAAGTCGATAAGCTCGGCCAGGTTCAAGTCGATGAGGGCATCGGTATTGATGACGACGAACGTGCCGTCTTGCAAAAATGATTTGGCTTTGAGCAGACCGCCGCCGGTATCCAGCAGTTGGGGCTCCCGGGAATAGGTGATCTTAAGGCCGAAGGTCTCGCCGTCGCCCAAGCGTTTTTCGATCTGCGCGCCAAAGTGATGTAGGTTGATCATAATTTCGCCGATACCGTAATGGCGCAGCAGCAAAAGCGCGTACTCGATCATCGGTCGCCCGGCAACCGGCACCAGGGCCTTGGGGATGCTTTCGGTTGTCGGCCGCAGGCGCGTACCCTGGCCCGCGGCGAACACCATGGCTTTCATCGCATCGCCTCGAAATGCTCGAGCAGCGGCGGCAGAATCGCTTTGGTTTGCGGCAGTTTTGCGAGATTACGTTCGAGGCGTCGTACTGTCGGTGGGACAAATTGCATATAACCTGGTCGATTTTTGACCCGATTGAGATAATAAAAGCGGCCGACGACTTTGAAATCCCGCTGAATCGCCGATAGGCGATAGATCTCGAAAAATTTCTCCTCAGCGATCGCTTGCCCGGTCATCGCGCGTCGCTGGTTCATATAATACCCAACAAGCTCTTCTTCGATCTCCGACCGGATCACGCTATCGGTGATGCGGTCATTGAGCAGCGAAGCCAAGTCGTATTGCAGCGGCGCCAGCAACGCGTCTTGGAAATCGATGACGCGCACCGCTTCGTTGTGGATCATCAAATTCCAGCTATGGTAATCGCGATGACTCAAACAGGAGGTCTGGCGATCCAAAATCGCCGCGATCGCGCCGAAGGTTTCTCTTAAGGTATCGAGAAGCGGCGCGGCGACCTTAGCGCCCGGGCGCTTTTCCAATCCCCACTCGATAAAATGTTCAAACTCCCAAAGATAAAGCTTTAGATCGAAACGTTGCTGGAAAGCGATGCAGGATGGGTCGCGCTTCGCCGTGCCGCGGATTTGAAGGTTCAATAGCTCATCGATGGCTTTCTTGTACCAGACGAGGACCTGGTCGTCTGATAATCCCTGGACTTGGTCCCAAAGCACGGTATCACCGAGATCTTCGAGCAAGAGGAGGCCTTCGCTCTCCCATTGGCCATAGATTTTCGGGACATTGACGCCGACGCCGCTGAGAAAGCGATGTATGTTCAAAAACGGCAGTTCTTTCGGCGCTCGTTTGAAGATCGCCAGCTCTTCGCTGGAAAGCGACAGGGAGCTGCTGCCTGCGGGCAGCTCCATGACGATCAAGGACGCTGGAATCCCGCCGCTCAACTGGGCGCGGTAATAACGGCGGCTCGAAGCATCGCCAGCCAGTGCGGTGAGGGTTATCAGTTTCTGATCAGCGCCGAAAACCAGCCGTATCTTTTCAGCAATTCGCGGTTCTATCGAAAAGGTCACGGAACAGCCTGAATCTTCGTGTTGGCGGGCATGAATCGAAATCGGGAGGCCGACACCGCCGGCGCGCTACACTTCTCACGAGCCGCCGAAGCCGATGGTGACTTTGCCGGCTTCAACGATGACCGGGACTTGATGGCGGCCGTTCGAAAACCTGAGCATGCGCGCGAGGCCTTGCTCATCCTCAAGGACATTGATGTACTCATAAGGGATCTTACGGCGAGCGAAAGCCTCACGGGCGCTCGCGGTGTAGGGTCAGAGGTCTTTGCCAAATATGATAACTTGGTCATCCATGATCGTTTAGCTGCAGCCGAATCTAGCGCTCGTAACATGAGCTAGTTAGCAAAAATAGGCGCGCAGGGATTAAATTGCAAGTCAGCTAACCCCTATGTTACTTTCGTAAGAATTTACGGCATCGTTTTGTAACGGAGACTTACGCGTGTCGATCCGCATTGCCATCGCCCAAATTAACCCGAAGCTCGGCGACCTTCGGGCCAATCTCGACCTTTACGAGGAAAACCTCCAACGGGCGGCTACCGAGGCCGCGGACTTTTTGCTTTTGCCGGAATTGAGTCTTACCGGTTATTTTCTGCGCGACACGGTTCCAAGCGTGGCGCTGACCATGAAATCGGCAGAAATCACCAAACTCAAAGCGCTCAGCCGTAAGTTGCCGTTTGTCGCCGGCTTCGTCGAAGAAAGTGCGGATCACCGATTTTTCAATTCGGCAGTCTATTTCGAAGGCGGCGAAGTTCGTCATATCCATCGCAAAGTCTATCTGCCGACCTATGGCATGTTCGACGAGCAGCGCTATTTTGCCCGCGGCGACCGCGTGCGTGCTTTTGACTCGAAGTTCGGCCGCTTGGTGCTGCTGATCTGCGAGGATCTCTGGCACCCGTCGACGATTTATCTGGCCGCCCTGGACGGCGCCCTTGCAGTCGTCTGCCCTTCGGCGAGTCCGCTGCGCGGCATCGTCGACGGTCAAAACCAGGACGACAACGCACGCTATTGGGAGATGATCAACCGGGCCTACGCGGAGACCTACAGTCTGTTCATGATTTACGGCAACCGCTGCGGCTTCGAAGACGGCGTCGGTTTTTGGGGTGGCTCGGAGATCGTCGATCCGTTTGGCCAACGTATCGCCAAGGCCAAGTACTATGACGAGGATTTTGTCGTGGCGGAAATCTCGTTGGAATCGGTACGGCGCAAACGAACCATGTCCCCGCTGCTGCGCGACGAAGACATCGATCTGACGATCAATGAATTGATGCGCATCCGCGAGCGGCCGGCAGCACCGGCAAAAGTCGTCCAAAAGCTCAAAGCTTCAAAAGTTCAAAGGATCAAAGCACCGAAAAAAGTCAAGCGCTAGCTTGCCCTTTGCGCGTCATGATTCGAATTCCCACCAACACTGCATTGCTGCGTGAGATCCTCGTCGCGTTTATCGGTAACGAAGTGCGCAAAACCGGCCTGTCGCGCATCGTCGTTGGTCTATCCGGCGGCGTGGACTCGGCGCTCAGCGCGCTGCTGGCGGCCCAGGCACTTGGCCCCAAAAACGTGCTGGGTATCCTCATGCCCTACAAGAGCTCCAATACCGACAGCCAGGCCCACGCCGAAATGGTCGTGCAAAGAACCGGCATCGAATCGCTTTTGATCAGCATCACGGAGCAAATCGACGTCTATTTCGAACGTTTCCCCGACGCCGACCCGCGCCGGCGCGGCAACAAAATGGCGCGGGAGCGCATGACGATTCTTTACGATCACTCGGCGCGTTGGAACGCGCTGGTGGTCGGTACCAGCAACAAGACTGAATTGCTGCTCGGCTATGGCACGCTGCATGGGGACATGGCTTCGGCGATCAATCCGCTGGGCGATCTCTATAAAACTCAGGTGTGGGCGCTGGCGGAAGCGGTCGGCGTGCCTGCGATAATCGTCGGCAAGGAGCCGTCGGCGGATCTTTGGGTGGGCCAGACCGACGAAGGCGAGTTGGGTTTTACCTACCGCGAGGTCGATCAGCTGCTCTATCTAATGGTTGATCAGCGTTACACCAAGCCCGAGCTCATCGCCGCCGGTTTCCCCGAGCGGTTCGTCGACGACGTGGCGCAGCGGATTATGAATTCGCAATTCAAGCGGCGACTGCCGGTGATCGCCAAAGTCTCACAACGGACCATCGACCGCGACTTCCGCTACTCGCGGGACTGGGGGAAGTGAAGCTAAAGGACTGAGTAACGAGGACTGAGGACTCAGGCAGAAAAAACTCGGCTCTCAGCACTCAGTCCTTAGCACTCGGTACTGTCAGGATGGCTGGAACCCTTTACATCGTCGCCACGCCTATCGGCAACCTCGAAGATATCACGCTGCGCGCGCTGCGGATTTTAAAAGAAGTTGATCTGATCGCCGCCGAAGACACCCGGCACACGCGCCACCTGCTCAGTCACTACGGCATTACCACGCCGATCACGAGCTATCACGACCATAACGAGCGTACCAAAGCTCAAGCGCTGGTCGAACGGCTTGGGCGCGGCGAGCGCGTCGCCCTGGTTTCGGACGCCGGCACGCCGGCAATTTCCGATCCGGGCTATCGCCTGGTGGTCGCTGCGGTGGCTGCGGGAATTCCGGTCACGCCGATTCCCGGCCCGTCGGCGGTGGCCGCGGTCCTAAGCGCCAGCGGTCTGCCATCGGACCGCTTCGTCTTCGAAGGGTTCTTGCCCGGCGCCAAGCAAGAGCGGCGCAAGCGCTTGCTGGCGCTGCGCGACGAGCCGCGCACGCTGGTTTTCTATGAGGCGCCGCACAGGCTCACTGAATGTTTGCGCGATATTCTCGGAACTCTCGGCGCGCGCGAAATGGTGCTGGCGCGAGAAGTGACCAAACTGTATGAAGAGTTTCGCCGCGGGTCGGTTAACGAGCTCCTGGCCGGGCTCGACGTTGATGCGCTGCGCGGCGAAATTACTCTTCTCGTCAAGGGATTTTCCGGCGACGTGACGATCACGGAACACCGATTGAAAGAGCAGATCCGCCGGCTAAAGAGCGAAGGCATGCATGTCAAAGCAATCGCCGAGGTCTTGGGCGAACGCTACGGTTACCCCAAGAAAGCGATCTATCGCCTGACCCTTGAGCTCGACGAGGACGCTAGCTTTTGAGCTTAAATTCTTCCAGTTTGCGGTACAGCGTGGTGCGGTCGACGCCGAGAATCTTTGCCGCTTCGCTCTTGTTGCCGTTGGTGGTTTCAAGCACTCGCTCGATGTATTCCCGCTCCAGGTCGCGGAGGGTGAAGCTGCGTGCGACGGCTTCGGTTAGGGGCAATTTGCGTTGGTCGGCGGCGCGCAACTGAGCCGGCAAATCGTCCACGCCGATGGTCGAGTTCTTGCCCAGCAAAACGGCCCGTTCGATGGTATGTTCCAGCTCGCGCACGTTGCCGGGCCACTGATGATGCAAAAGCAGCGCCAGCGCGTCCGTTTCGATGCCGTTCACTTTGTGCTGGGTTTTTGGGGCAAACTTTTTGATGAAATGGTCGACCAGGTGCGGTATGTCTTCGACCCGCTCACGCAGCGGCGGCAGATCGATGCGGATCACGTTGAGACGGTAATAAAGATCCTGGCGAAAGCGGCCGTCCTGAACCAGCTCTTCTAGAACCCGATTGCTCGCCGATACCAGGCGGACATCCACTTTTTCGCTCTTGTTGGCGCCCAGGGGCCGCACCTCGCGGTCTTCGATGACGCGCAGGAGCTTGGCTTGCAGCGTTACCGGAATCTCGCCTATTTCGTCGAGAAAGAGCATGCCGCCGTCGGCCTCTCGAAAGAGTCCGGGCCGATCTTTACGGGCGTCGGTGAAAGCGCCGCGGACGTAGCCGAACAGCTCGCTTTCGATCAGCGTGGCGGGAAGCGCGGCGCAATTGACGGCGACGAAGGGGCCCGACCCGCGCGTGCCGTTGGCGTGGAGCGCGCGCGCGACCATTTCCTTGCCGGTGCCGCTTTCACCGAGGATCAACACATTGGCCGCCAGATCGCGGATATGGGCGATAGTCTCAAAGAGCTTTTGCATGCTTGCGCTCCGCCCGATCATGTCGCTGAACTGGTAGCGCCGTTGCACCTCGGTGCGCAGCTGGTCGATTTCCTCACGCAGCTGGAGCTGCTCGAAAGCCCGTTGCACGTGGATCAGCAATTCGTCGGAGCGAAACGGTTTGGTGAGGTAATGAAACGCTCCGGCGTGCATGGCTTCGACCGCGCTTTCGATCGTGCCGAAGGCGGTGATCAGGAGAATCAGCGCATTGCTATCCGCGGCTTTGAGACGACGGACCAGCTCGGTGCCCTTCATCCGCGGCATCATAAGATCGGTGATGACCAGATCAAACGAGCTTTTCTGATAGATCTCCAAGGCTGACGGCCCGTCGTTGGCGACTTTGACGTCGCAGCCTTCTTCGATCAGCAGCTCGCTCAGGAACCGCGACATCTCGCGATCATCTTCGACGATCAAGATGCGCCGGTTACGCGCTGCAGCAGAATTTGCAGCTAGGTTCATGATGCGGCAACGGAGGATTCCAGCTTGGGCTGGGCCGCGGTGCCGGGTAAATCGATGACGAAGCGGCAAAACTTGCCGAACTCGCTTTCAACGCGAATGTCGCCGCCGTGATCTTTAATAATTCCGAAGACCACCGACAAGCCCAAGCCGCTCCCTTCGCCGATATCTTTTGTGGTGAAAAAAGGGTCGAAGATATGGCCGACATTTTCCGGGGCGATCCCGGCGCCATTGTCTTCAAAGTAAATACGCACGCCTTGAACAACGCGTTTCAAAGCCAAGGTGCTTACACCGTTAACGAGGGGTTCGACGCGGATTTTGATCGAACCGCCGGGCTTCAGCGAGTAGATCGAGTTGGCATACAAATTAAGGAACACTTGTTGGAGCAGCTCGGCATCAGCGCGCAATGGCGGCAGCGATGGCGGGTGGGTAATTTCCACCTGAATTTTTTTATTCTCGATTTGATGCTCCAAAAGATCTTTGACTCTCGCCAGCAAGGTCGCGACGTCGACCTGGCGGAAAAATGGCTCCCGGCGTCGCGAGAAGTCGAGCAATTGCCTGACAATAGCCGCGATGCGCTCGCTTTGCGAGCGAATAATCTGCAAGTTATTTTTCATTTCGTCGGCGCTGCGCGGTCGCCGCACCAGGTGCTCGGCGCGCCCGGAGATGATGTTGAGTGGCGTACCGATCTCATGAGCCAGGCCCGCTGCTAATTGCCCCACAGACGCCAAACGTTCAGAGCGGCGCAGCTCTTGCTCCAATTTGAGCTTTTCGCCTTGCTCGGCCATTAGGCGATCATAGCTGATTTGCAGTTCCTCGGACATTGAATTAAATTCTCGCGCCAAAGTAGCCACTTCGTCGTCGCCGCTAATGTCGATGCGTTGCTGCCAATGGCCGCGCCCAACCTCCCGAACGCGCTCGATCAGTCGATTGATGGGCCGAGCAATGCTGCGCTGGACGATGATCCAGACCAGCAGGGATAGTCCCAACACCAAGGCCGCCGTGGTCGTGACAATGCGACTGCGCCTTTCGGCGATCGATGTCATCAAACCGGCGCCGTGGCGCGCCAAGACAAACGCGCCTACCGCTTGACCCTCGGAGGTATAGATCGGCTCAATGCGATAATAAATAAAGGCGCCTTTGTCGCGTAGGTATCCTTCCAGCTCTTGCTTGTCGCGCAGTACCGGTCGAGGGTCCAATGTCAAGATGGGCGCGGGGTCCAGCTCCGGAAAGTCGTCTGGAAAACCCAATGACGACGATATCGCCACCGGCCGCGCCGCCAAGTCATAAACGATCAATCCGTGAATGTTGCCCCGGGGCGCCACCACCCGGGCGAATTCCCGGGTCGCAGCCAGGTTTTGATTATCGGCATACAGATCCGTAAGTGCCGCACGCACCGCCCGGGCAAAGCCGCGCATGCCCGTGCGTATGCCTGTCATCACGTTCTCTTCATCCTGATGCACGCTCAGATAACCATGCACGGTCATCATAACTATAACTGTCAGGACGATGAGAAGAATGATCTTAGTTCCGAGCTTCATGGAATACGCCGTAGCTAGTCAGCAATTTTCGCTCCGAGTTATCGAATGACTAAGAAAACTCGTCAAAGCCGCCTGCTTAGGTTTGTATCCAAAATTATTTCCAGAATGACGTTGCAACTTACCGCGCCCCTGTAGGAATTTGCCCGAGATAGAATTTATTCAAGCAATTCGGCGCCTTATCTCCTCGCTGCAAATGAATTGCGGTTTTTCTCTGTGGACATTTGCAACAGCGATTGTAAACCAAAATCGGCGACAATATCCAAGTCACTGTTTTTTATCGCTCTATCTTGTGACTTTGTTTAATTCCATTTTGGCATCCGGCTTGCTCTATGACAAAGGCATCATCGGATTGGACAAAGAGAAAGAAATCTATCAGTGAGAGGAGGTGAACCTAACATGAAAAAGCTGATGATTACCTTGGCGATGGTTTTTGCCTTCAACCTGGTCGGCTCGATCCTCAATCTGTCCGCGCCCCTTAGCTTTGCGCAGGAAGAGCCGGCTCCGGAGCCGCAGCCGGAAAAACCTGACAGCGAATAAAAATCGTTTTTGCAGCTTTTGGCGCTGCGCCACTGGTGAGAGGAAAGTCTTTCCTCTCACCAGTGTTTTTGTGTCTGGCGTGCCGTTCTGCCACTCATCGTTTTATAGTAAAGCCGCGAAAACTGCCTTGAGCCTGGTGCCACTCGGCGTTTACGTTAGTTACCCGAGCGCCAGGGGGACCTTGCCAGCACCAGAAGATCAGTTTTTCAAGCCGCTCGCGTGGACCCTCTGCCACGGCCGCTACCGAACCATCGTCGCAGTTCATCACCCAGCCGGTCAAGCCGAGCGCTTGCGCCTGCTGTATGGTCGAGGCTCTAAAGTAGACGCCTTGAACCCGCCCGCGAATATGCATTCGCACCTGGGCCTTTTCCGCTAAGTCGTCCATGATCGGCTTTCTCGGTTTATCTAGCTCAGTGGCGCCGGTCCGGCAAGCCGCATTGGCCGCTAGATCGGCGCCTGAAAAGATTTGACAAGCGCGCTTAGACTTTTGTAGGCTGGCGCCGTTTCGAAAGGGTCCGGTTACCGAAGAGCGCGCCACAAGAGTGGTTCCCGTGAATGAGACCCGTTTGAGGCCCAGCGCTTTGGCTAAGTCGATCCCGGCAGTCTGAGCAATCGTCGATCCAAAAAGGAGGGCCAAGATGGGAGCAAAGTTGTACGTAGGGAACCTGCCCTACAACGTGACGGAAGAGCGGCTCCAGCAGCACTTCGCGCAATATGGTTCGGTGATCGGCGCGCGGATCATCACCGACAAGTTCAGTGGCCGGTCGAAGGGCTTTGGTTTCGTCGAGATGAGTTCGGAGCAAGAAGCTGAAAAAGCTACCAGCGCCTTGAATGGCACGGACTTCGAAGGCCGCAACATCGTTGTCAGCGAGGCCCGCGCGCAAGCGCCGCGAGAGCCCCGGCCGGGGGGCGTCGGGGGTGGTGGTCGGCCGCCGCGCCGCGACCGTTACTGATGCGCGCTTAGCAGCGCGAAAAATTCCTCTTCGCTCAGGATCGGTATTCCTAACTCCTGGGCTTTCTTAAGCTTGGAGCCGGGGTCGGCGCCAGCGACGACGTAAGATGTGTTTCGGCTCACGTTCGAAGTGACCCGCCCGCCGAGCGCTTCGATGCGTTTCTGGACCTCCGGGCGCGACATCCTCTCCAGTGCACCGGTCAGAACAAAAGTAGTGGCGCTCAGACTGCCGGTTTTTTTCGGCTCGTTCTTAAATTTAACGCCGGTTGCCAAAAGCTTGTCGATCACGCGGTGATTGGCTTCTTGAGCGAAAAAACGTGCAATGCTCCGCGCCACTTCCGGCCCGATCTCGCGCACTTCCATCAACTCATCTTCTGAGGCGTGGGCAATGTTTTTCAAGTTGCCGAAGTGTTCGGCCAAGAGCTTCGCCGTGGCTTCTCCGACGTGGCGAATTCCCAGCGCTGTTAAGCAGCGCGCCAGCGTCGAGTCTTTGCTGCGCTCCAGGGCATTGAGCAAGTTCTGCGCCGATTTATTGGCCATTCTTTCCAGGTCGGCCAATTCTTCTTTGGTGAGCCTATAGAGATCCGCTACGTCTTGTACCAAGCCGCGCTCGACCAATTGATCGATCAACTTTTCGCCCAGTCCCTCGATGTCCATGGCGCCGCGCGAACCGAAAAACTTTAAACTCTCTTTGAGTTTTGCCGGGCAGGAAATGCCGGAGCAGCGATAGGCGGCTTCGCCTTCTTCGCGGAAGACTTCCGAGCCGCACACCGGGCAGCGCTCCGGCATAACGAACGGCCGTTCTTCTCCGGTGCGCTTTTCTTCGAGGACTTTGACGACGTAGGGTATAACATCCCCGGCGCGCTCGACCACCACGGTGTCTCCGATGCGGATATCTTTGCGGCCGATCTCGTCCATGTTGTGCAGCGAGGCGCTTTTCACGGTGACGCCGCCGATGGGCACGGGTTCCAGGCTTGCCACCGGCGTGAGCGTGCCGGTGCGGCCGACCTGGGGCTCGATGGCGAGTATGCGCGTCGTGGCCTGGCGCGGTTTGAACTTGTAAGCGATTGCCCAGCGCGGCGAGCGGGCGATCTGGCCGAGACGCTGCTGCAGTTCGGTGCTGTTGACCTTGACGACCAGGCCATCGATCTCGTACGGCAGCTCGTCCCGTTGCGTTTCCATTTTGTCGCGGTAGTGCAGAACCTCGTCCAGACCGCGGCAAACTTGACCGAGCGGCACGGCTTTCAGGCCCCACTCTTTAATTTGTTCGCGAAAATCGCAATGGCTGGCGAAACTGGCGCCTTCGATGCTGCCCCAACCATGGCAAAAAATGTCCAAGGGTCGTTTCGCGGTGATCGTTGAGTCCAGCTGCTTGAGCGAACCCGCGGCGGCGTTGCGCGGGTTGGCGAAAAACGGCTCGCCTTCTTCCTCGCGCTCGCGGTTCATTTTTTGAAACGCCTGGCGCGACAGAAAGACTTCGCCGCGCACCTCTAGTCTTTTGGGAATCCGCGCAGAAGCGGCGTGCAAATTGAGCGGAATCGAACGGATGGTCTTTAAGTTTTGAGTGATGTTTTCTCCATGGATGCCGTCGCCGCGCGTCGATCCGATGGTAAATTTGCCGTCAAGATAAACCAGCTCAACAGCGAGTCCGTCGATCTTCGGCTCGACGGCGTATTCGATGGCGTCGCTGTGCTTGAGAAATCGTTGAATTCGTTCTTCGAAATTGGTGAGCTCTTCAGGGTCCGTGGCGTTGTTGAGGGAGAGCATCGGCAGGGTATGTTGGACGGTGGTGAATTTCTCCAATGGTGCGGCGCCGACACGTTGAGTCGGCGAGTCCGGCGTGGCTAGCTCGGGATGAGCCTTTTCGAGCTCCACCAGCTGGCGCAATAAAGCGTCGTATTCGGCATCGCTGATCAGCGGATCGTCGAGCACGTAATACCGGTAATTGTGCTTATCGATTTCCTGGCGCAACTGGAGAATTTCCTGGCGCGCGCTGCCGCGCGATGGCTTTGCCATAAACGCTCGCTGGTTTGGAGGTTTTCGAGCTGTGGCAGCTCGTTGCCTAGAGAGAAATTAGCATAGTTGTCGAACTGAATGAAGCTGACTGCGTCGCTTCGTTGACCCCCTATGGCCGTTATGTTAACCCTTCAAATGATGAAAACGCGCTCATTTCGGGCGGCTATTTTTTTTCTGCTTCTCTCCGGGTGCGCCACGGCGGTACCCGAGCCAAAACTCCCTCCAGACAATTTGAGTTGGACGCCGGATGCGCCTTTTCGCAATCAGCCCAAGGTCGAAATTCCGGCCGAGGCCGCGGCTTTCAGCCATTTTTTAAAGGCGCAAATGCTGCTGGGCGAGGGCAACTTCGACGCCGCATTGAAAGAATTCGAAGGCGCTGCGCAAGCCAATCCGGACGACGCTTTTTTGCACTTTCGCCTGGCGTCGCTGTACCTGCGTAAAGGCGATTTAAAAAAAGCCTTGGTGGAAGCCGAGGCGGCGGCGCGGTTGGAGCCCAAAAGCGTCGACAACCACTTGCTTCTGGCCGGTCTCTACTCTTCGGTAGGCGACCACCCAAAGGGCATCGACGAATACAACGAGGTGCTTAAACTCGATCCCAAGAACCAAGAGGCTTTGCTTTACCTAGGTGCTCTCTATCTCCAAGTCAATGACATGGCGCGGGCGACGGAGAGGTTGGAGGAGCTGCTCAAGCTCGACCCCAACTCGGCCTTGGCCTACTACTATCTCGGTCGCGTGCGGGCCAAGAGTAAGCTCTATCTTGCCGCCGAGCAGAGTTATCGCAAGGCGCTGGAGCTGAATCCCAAGTCGGAAGCGATCTTGTTGGATCTTGCGCTGGTTTACGAGCTTGAAGGCAAGACCGAAGACGCGATTCAATCCTATCAGCGTCTGCTCCGGGTCAACGCGCAGAACGTTTGGGCGCGCCGGCGTTTGGGCGAACTCTACGTCGGCCAGAACAAGCTGGACGAGGCCCTGCGTCAATTTGAAACCCTGCAAGGCTCCGAAGTCGATCCACGCGAGACCCGCATCAAGATCGGCTTGATCTCCTTCGAAAAGGGCGATTTCGAGCGCGCCGCAAACGAATTCAATCTGGTTTTGGCCGGCGATCCGGACAACGATCGCGCGCGTTATTATCTCGGTGCGACCTACGTCGAGATGAAAACCGAAGATAAGGCGCTGGAGGCGTTTGAAAGAGTTTCGGAAAAAAGCGAGCTGTACGTCGACGCACGGATTCAAACCGCTAATCTCTACGACCGCAAAGGGCAAACCCAAAAGGCCATCGAGGCGCTCCAGCCCACGCTCAAGATGCGCAACGATCGCAAGGAAATCCACGCATTTTTAAGCTCGCTCTATCGCAAGGCCAAGGAATATCCCAAAGCGATCCAAGCGATGGAGCAGGTTGTGGCCTTGGACCCGAAAAGCGATGAAGCGTACTTTCAACTGGGCGCGCTCTATGATGAGAACAAGAACAAAGAGAAATCCGTCGCCAGCATGAAGAAGGCGATAGAGCTCAATCCAAAAAATGCCGCGGCGCTCAATTATCTGGGTTATACCTGGGCCGAGATGGGCGTGCGGCTTGACGAAGCGGAAAATTTGATCCTGCGGGCGCTCAAGGTCCAGCCCAACGACGGTTTTTATCTCGATAGTCTAGGTTGGGTCTATTATCAGAGGGGCGAATACCCCAACGCCGTTGAACAGCTCGAACGGGCGGTGGAGATCACCGTCGACGATCCGACCATCATCGAACATCTCGCCGACGCCTATGAAAAGGTCGGCAAGCCGGATCGAGCTCTGACCCGCTATCGAGAGGCGCTAAAGCACTCCAAGGAGGCCGACCAGATCAAACGCGTTCGCGATAAAATGCAGCGCCTGGAGAAAAAGATTTGATCCTTTGGCTTTCCCGGCGCGCCAATTTTACCAGGTATCGGCGGTCGACTCTTAGCGTTCTTGGAATCCTGGCACTTGGACTCGGCGGTTGTGCCACAGTGCCGCCGCCGACTCCCAAGCCGCCGCCAGTGTGGCAATCTGGACAACTGATCGAGTCGATCACCGAACGCGCTAAGCAGTTTCGCTCAGTGCGCGCGCTAGCCCGGGTTGACTACAACGGACCGGAAGGCAAACACGGCTTTCAAGAGGTAGTTATAGTCCAGCGGCCGAACCAGTTGCGCTTGGAGACTCTTTCCATTCTAGGCGCGATCCTGATTTTCACGGCCAACTCCAGGGAAATCATCGGCTTTCATCCGCGCGAGGGCGTGTTCGCGCGCGGCGATCGCACGAAAGAAAATTTGCAACGCTACACACAGATTTCCCTTGATCTGGAAGAAGTGACAAAGCTGCTTTTGGGCTTACCCCCAGTGGAACTGTCATCCGCGTCGAAGCAGGATGGTAACGCGCTGATATTTTCGCGGAACGGAAGCAAACGAGACACGGTGGCATTCGAGTCGCAACAGCCCGTTCCGACCCGATGGGAACGCTTCAACGGCGACGGCAAAGTCGAATTGAGCGCCACCTTCGGCGATTACATTTCGACTCCCGCCGGCCTGTTCCCGTCAAAAATTCGATTCGAGGCCCATCCGCAAAAAACGAAGATCGAGATTAGCTACGAGAAACCGGAGCTCAACGCCGCACTCCCGGCCGATCTTTTCTCCCAGCAGAAACCGGCCCACGCCCAGGAAGTGCCCATCGAAGCGCTCGGCGGTTAAACGATGTTCTCGAGACTATGGATGATTGCGCTGCTCCTGGTGCTCGGCTGCGGCGATAAGACCGAGGTAAAAGTAGCGGACGCGCCACCGGCGGCAGAAAATTCAAAAGACCCCGGTAAGCCGGTGACCGGAGACTGGTTGGTGATTCACAGTCTCAGCGATCCGGAGGTGCTCAATCCGTTGACCAGCAGCGACTCTGCTTCCAGCGAAGTGAATGGATATATTTTCGAAAGCCTCTTGACGCGCGAGCCGCGAACTTTGGCGATTAAGCCTTACATTGCCGTGGCGCGGCCGGAAATCTCCCAAGACAAGCTCACTTACACATTCAAGATTCGCAAAGATGTGCGCTTTCAAGACGGTCGCCCGTTGACCGGCGAGGACGTGCTGTTCAGCGTCAAGGCGATCAAGTGTCCGTTCGTCAACGCGCCGTTTTTGCGGGTTTACTTCAATTCGCTCGTCGACGCCGAGCTCGTCGATGCTTATACGATTCGATTTGTCACAAAGGAGCCGTACTTTCTAAACGAAAGCGTGCTCGGCGGCATCACCATGCTGCCGCGCCATTACTACGATCCACAGAACCTTTTGCGCCGAGTCACGGTGCGGCAGCTCGACGGGGATCCGGCGAAATTGCCGTCTGAGGTCAAACAATTCGGCGACCAGTTCAATCGCAGTTACAATCGCGATCCGTTAGGCTCGGGGCCGTACAAGTTTGGCAGCTGGAAGACCGGCCGGGAAATTGAGCTGCTGCGCGACCGCAATTACTGGGGCTATGGCATAGACGGTATCGACCAGCCCCATGTCGACCGGCTCAAATTTCGTGTCGTGAACAATTACGATGCCGCGTTGATCCGGCTGAAAAGCGGCAGTCTGGACTACATGGAAGCGCTTCAGCCGGTGCAGGCGGTGCGCGGCACGAACAGTGAAAGATTCAATCGCGAATTCAAGAAATACGAGTACTTCGCGCCGACCTTTTCGTACATCGGCTGGAACAACGACCATCCGATCTTTCGCGACAAACGGGTCCGCCAGGCAATGACCTACATGACGAACCGCAAGCAAATCGTCAAAAGCATCCTGTTTGGGCTCGGCGAAGTCGTCGACAGCCCGATCTATCTGTTCCGGCCCGAATACGACAAAGATTTGAAGATCTACCCCTTCGACCCTCAAAAGGGCTTGGCGTTGCTGCGCGAGGCGGGTTGGCAGGACACCGACGGCGACGGCATTCTCGACAAAGTGATCGACGGCAAGAAAACTCCGCTCAGTTTTGAAATCAAGATTAACTCCGGCAACGCGGTGCGCGAGAGCGTGGCGCTGGTCCTCATGGATGAACTCCGCAAGCACGGCATCGCCGCCGGCGTAAGACAGCTCGACTGGACAATTTTTTTAAACGACGTCAAGAATCATCAATTTGACGCCGTAGTGCTGGGCTGGGCAATGTCGACCACAGAGCCAGATGGCTACCAGATTTGGCATTCCTCTCAAGCCGCTAACAAGGGTTCCAACGCGATCAGTTACAAGAATCCCCGCGTGGACCGGATTCTGGAAGAGTACCGGCGCGAATTCGACGAGCAAAAGCGCATTCGACTCTACAAAGAATTCCAGGAGATTCTCAACGACGAGCAGCCCTACACATTTCTCTTCGCGAGCAAGCGGGTCTCCGCGGTGCAACGGCGCTTCGAAGGGGTCGAGGTTTTTCCCGACGGGCTGCGCCCGATCGACTGGTGGGTGCCGCTGGCGCGGCAAAAATATGTCGACGTGGTGACGTCGCAATAGTGTGACCCCTATGGCCGGTTACTTAATGCAACGGTTGCTGCTGATGATTCCGACCTTCATCGGCATCACTTTGATCGGGTTTTTTATCATGCGCCTGGCGCCGGGTGATCCGGCCGAGCTGCGCGCGGCGGGCGGACTCGGGGCCGCGGCGGGCGCCGGGATCTCGGTCGAAAAACGCGGTGTGGTGGATGAGGCGATGGCGCAGTGGCGGGCTCAGTTCGGTCTCGATAAGCCGCTCCATGTGCAATACGGGGTTTGGCTCAAAAACCTCTTGTCGCTGAGCTTCGGCGAGTCGTTCAAAGACAACCAATCCGTGTGGGACAAGATCGTCGAGCGCTTACCGGTTACGGTTAAATTGAACCTGTGGTCGATCTTCGTGGTTTATATGGTTGCGATTCCCTTGGGAATTTATTCGGCAACCCACCCCAATGCCTTCGGCGACCAAGTCACCACGCTGGCCGCGTTTATCTTATTCGCAGTCCCATTGGTTTGGGCCGCGACGATGGCGCTGGTATTTATTTGCGGTGGCGATTTCTATTATCTTTTTCCGCCGGGCGGGCTGGAGTCGTTGGATTATTCAGAAAGCTGGCCTTTCTGGCAGAAATTTAAAGATCATGCCTGGCACCTGTTTTTGCCCGTTGTTTTGCTCTCCTATGACGGATTTGCCGGTTTGTCGCGTTATATGCGATCGAGCATGCTGGAAGTGCTCGGCCAAGATTATGTTCAGGTCGCGCGCGCTAAAGGCTTGCCCGAGCGAATCGTTGTGTTCAAGCATGCGCTGCGCAATTCACTGATTCCCCAGGTGACCTTGTTGGCGTCTATTCTGCCCAGTCTGATCGGTGGCAGCGTCATTATCGAAACGATTTTCTCGATCCCGGGGCTTGGACAGCTCGGTTTTGAGTCCGTCCTGGCGCGCGATTATCCGACCGTGTTGGCGCTGTTCACGGCGAGCGCCGTGCTCACGCTGGTCGGTATTTTGATTTCCGACCTGCTTCTCGCCGTGGTGGATCCGCGCATCGTCTTTGGCCGGCGGCAACAATGAGCGCGACGCCATCGAGCAGGGATACTGGGGAAGAAGTAACGGCGGTGGGCGCCGGCGCGTCGGGAGGGCTGTGGACCGATGTCTGGAAGCGCTTCCGGCGCAATCCGATCGCACTCACCGGTTTCTACGTCGTTTGTCTCCTTGTTTTCATGGCGCTGTTCGCCGATTTTCTTGCCAATGATAAGCCCTATTATTTGCTGTATGGTGGCAAGACTTATTTCCCGATTCTTCGCAGCTACATTGTCGGCGCCAGACTTGGTCAATGGCCAGCGGAGCTGCTCAACGTCGACTTTAAAAAGCTTGAGGACGCCAGAGCGGTTTATCCCCCGATTCCGTACCGGCCAAGCAACATCAACCTGCTCGAACCGCTGGAGCCGCCATCAACCAAGCACTGGTTCGGCACGGACAAGCTTGGGCGCGATGTTATGGCCGGGATGATTCACGGCTCGCGTGTCTCGCTCTCCATCGGTTTTGTCGCGGTCGGGATCGCCGTCGTCATTGGCGTGGTGCTCGGCGCCATCGCCGGTTATTTCGGTTCCTGGGTGGATCTGGTGATCTCGCGGTTGTTTGAAATCATGCTTTCGATCCCGACCTTTTTTCTTTTGATCACGGTGGCGGCGCTTTTGCCTCCGAGTATTTTTCTCACCATGTCGATCATCGGCATGACGAGTTGGGTGGGCATCGCGCGCTTTACGCGCAACGAATTTTTCCGTATCCGCAATCAGGATTACGTCACCTCGGCAATCGCTCTCGGGGTTTCTGATCGCAAAGTCATGTTCAAGCATATCTTGCCCAACGCGTTAGCGCCCGTCATCGTTTCGGTCGTGCTCGGCATCGCCGGCGCGATCCTGGTCGAGTCGAGCTTGAGCTTTCTCGGCATCGGCGTGCCCGCCGAGCTGGTCACCTGGGGATCGATCTTGCAGGAAGCGAGCACCACGACTTTTGCCTGGTGGCTCGCCGTGTTTCCCGGCTTCGCCATCTTTATCACCGTGCTGGCCTATTACCTGGTCGGCGAAGGCTTGCGCGAAGTGCTCGACCCGCGCCTGCGGGGCTTGCGCTAATCGCGTTCTTTCTGTTAAGCCCGTCCAAGCTTATGCGATCTCTGCAAGCGATTCAGCGATGAAGAGTTCCACTCGCTTCACGTCATCGTAACCAGGGGCAGTCGAGATGGCAGAAAAATCTCTCGAAGAAATCAAAGCCGATATTTTACACCGTGCGGGGCGGATCAATCCGTTCGAACGGGTAAAAAGGGAGGATGTCGAACAAGTGGTGCAGCGTCTCACCGGTCTCGACGCCGAGCTCTGGGGCCGGGAGTGGGGCAAGATCGGAGCAAAATACGAGGCGTTGGCCGATGAGCAGGAAAAATCAGGCAAGAAGAAGGAAGCCGGTGTGACTTACTCTCTCGCCTACGAATACTACCGCGTCGGGCGCTATCCGGTGCCGAGCAGCCCGGAAAAGATGAACTGCTACAAAGGCGCGCTGCGCGCTTTTCTCAAAGCGGCGCCGACCATGGAGCCGCCGCTCGAGCGTGTTGAAATTCCCTTCGAAGGCAATAAGGTCGTCGGTTATTTACAGATTCCAAACGGCGTCAAACGGTCACCCGTGGTCATGCACTGGGGCGGCGTCGACGGTTGGAAGGAAGACCGCCGAACCAACAACGATACGTTACTCAGGATGGGTCTCGCTTGTTTCACCATCGACATACCGGGCGCCGGAGAGAATCCTTGCCTCGGCAGCGACTTGCGCGCCGAGCGGACTTTTTCCGCGGCGATGGACTACCTTGAAACGCGCCAGGATATTGACGGCAAGCGCATTGCATGCATGGGTGGGAGCTTCGGCGGTTATTGGGCGGCGAAGCTGGCGCATACCGAGCCCAAGCGGTTGCGCGGCGCGGTCAATTGGGGCGCGGGCGTGCATCGCACCTTTCAAGAAGAATGGCTTAGGCCGGCGTTGACGTTGACAGCATCGCAGTATCTGATGGGACCGGCGAGCTTGCTTGCCGCGCGCTCTTATATTTTCGGCGCGCGCACCTTGGAAGAGACGCTCAAGATTGCGCCGACCTTATCTCTGGTCACTCAAGGTTTGATCGATCGGCCCTGCGCGCCGCTTCTGTGCATCAACGGCAGGGACGACGACCAGCATCCGATCAGCGACCTCTATCTGCTCGCCGAGCACGGCAGTCCGAAGGAACTGCGCATCATGGCCGGCGCGGGTCATATGGGACGCAAAAAGGGCCAGTCGAACGACGAGGTGGTCGGTATCGTCACGAAGTGGCTGAAAGAGAAACTTGCAGAATAGAAACGGAGTAGCCCATGGCACGGATCGCAACCATCACTAAAAAAGAAGAACTGGCGCCGGAAAATCAGAATGTCTTCGACGCCATCGTACAGAGCCGAGGCGTCGTGGGAGGGCCGTGGCTGGCGCTGTTGCACAGCCCTGAACTGGCGCAACGGACCCAGCATCTCGGCGCTTATGTGCGCTTCGAGTCGACTTTGGATCACAGGGTCGTCGAGCTTACCGCATTGGTGTCGGCCCGGGAGTTGGACAGCAAGCATGAGTGGGCCGCGCATATCATTCACGGCCAAAAAGCCGGTCTTCCCATGGAGACTATCCGGGCGGTCTATGAGAAGAAGGGTGCAGAAGGCTTCTCTACCGAAGACGCGCAGATCGTCAGCTTTGTGCGCGAGATTATCCGAACTCACCGAGTCAGCGAACCGACGTTTCAAGCCATCTATGGGCGTTTTGGCGAGAAGGGAATGGTTGAGCTCACGGCCACCGTCGGTTACTACGCCATGCTCGCGTGCACGCTCAACACTTTTGACCTCTACACGTTTACGCCGCCGGACGATCTGAAGATCTAAATCGGCAACGTCGCTCTGATCCCATGCGGCTCTTCCTGATCATCGGCGTGACGCTGTTTTTGGCTTTGGCGGATCGGCTTTGCGCGGAGCCGCCGAATGACTATCCTGCCAGCAAGACCGTCGATGCTTTGGATCATTATCACGGCACTTCAGTGGCCGATCCTTACCGCTGGCTGGAGCAGCTTGACTCAGGCGACACGCAGTCGTGGATCGAGGCGCAAAACCGGGCCACGGCAAAATATCTCGAAGCCCTACCGCTGCGGCAGGCGTTGCAAAAGCGCATTAGCGAGCTCTGGAATTATCCCAAAGTGAGCGTACCGGTGCGCGAGGGCGGACGCATTTGGTATCGGAAGAATCGCGGCCTGCAGCGCCAGGCGGTGCTCTATTCCAAGGACTCTCTGGCCGCGCCGCCGGTGCTGGTCATAGATCCCAATACTCTATCTCCCGACGGCTCGCTCTCGCTGGCGCAAACCGCCCCCTCACCCGGCGGGCGATTTCTCGCCTACGCGTTAGCCGAAGGCGGGGTTGATTGGGAGACGATTCGCATCCGCGATCTCAAGACCGGCCGCGATCTGTCCGATAAGGTTGCCTGGGTGCGCTATGCGCGGATCGCTTGGACCCATGACGCCAAGGGATTTTTCTACAGCCGATATCCCGAGTTGCGGGCTGGATTGGATCGCCAGTCGCCGAGCGGCGTCCATGCGCTCTACTACCATCGCCTGGGCGCGGTCCAATCGGCGGATCGTCTCATTTATCGCGACAACGATCGCCCGCATTGGTTCGTGCGCGGCAGAGTCACTCGCGACGGTCGCTTTCTGATCGTGCGCGTCTCCCAGGGCAGCGGCCGACGCAACCGGCTCTATTACCTGGATCTGCAAAATCCGACAGAGCCGAATCTCGACGGCCAACTTAAACATTTGGTCGGCAGCGGCGAAGCGATGTATCGCTTTTTCGGCAACGTCGGCGCGAGCTTTTATGTTTTAACCGACAGCGGCGCGCCGCGCCGGAGGGTGGTTGCCCTTGAGATCAACGCGCAAGATCCGGCCCGCGCTAAAACGGTGGTGGCCGAAGCACCCTATGTGATTCAGAATGCAGTTTTGTCCGGCGGCAAGATCGTTGTCCAATATTTGGTCGAGGTCCGCAGCCATATCAAATTTTTTGCACTCGGCGGTCGCCAACTGGGTGAATTGTCGCCGCCCGGCATTGGCTCGATACGAGATTTAACCGGGCGCTATGACGCAGCGGAGCTGTTTTACAGTTTTACCTCGCCGCTTTCTCCATCAACGGTTTTTGCCTGCCAAGGTATTTGCCGCGCGTCGATCCCCTTTGAAGCGGCTAAGCCGGCCTTCGATTCCAAAGCCTATGAGACCAAGGAGCTCTTTGCGACGAGCAAAGACGGCACCCGGGTTCCCTATTTTTTGACCGCACGGAAAAACCTGCGGCTCGATGGCGACAATCCGACGCTGCTCTATGGCTACGGCGGTTTTTCCAACAGTCTCACGCCGCGATACCGGCCGGATCTTCCGGCCTGGATTGAGCTCGGCGGAATATTTATCACGGCCAATATCCGCGGCGGCGGGGCCTATGGCGAGGCGTGGCACCGCGACGGTATGCTCGACAAGAAACAAAACAGCTTCGATGATTTTATCGCGGTAGCCGAGGACCTGATCCGGCGCGGCTACACTTCGCCGAGACGGCTGGCGATTCAAGGCGGCTCGAACGGTGGTCTACTGGTCGCCGCGGTGAGCAATCAACGCCCGGATCTCTTTGCCGCCGTGATTTTAGCCGCGGGCGTGCTGGACATGCTACGCTACGACAAGTTTACCAACGGCGGCGCCTGGATCGCCGAATACGGCGCGCCGTCGGACCCCAAGATGTTCGGTTTCCTGCTTCGATATTCGCCGCTGCATAACTTGAAACCCGGGGTTTGCCATCCGGCCACGCTGATCATGACCGGCGACCGCGACGACCGTGTCGTGCCCAGTCACTCGTTCAAATACACCGCTGCGCTCCAGAAGGCGCAAGGCTGCAATCGGCCGGTGCTGTTGCGCGTCGCCCGCGGCATGTCCCATTCCTACCGTCCCACCGATCGGAGAATCAGCGAAATCGCCGATCGCTGGGCGTTCGTCGCCGCCCAGACGGGCGTTAAGACGAGCCGTGGGCGCCCCGCCCGGGGCGCTACAAACGCCTTGCCGCGGCGCGCCGATTAGCGTTGCATTCGATGGACGCGACCGGGCGTCGATCACTTTGTCTGTCCGATGGCCGAGCTTGACACGACGGCGACGGGCTCGATACTCTCCAACGAAAATTGTCCGAGCAGAAAGGAATTCGTTCAATGAAACTCAAAGGGCAGGTAGCGATGATCACCGGCGCGGGACGAAACATCGGCAAAGCGATGGCGCTGCTGTTCGCGTCGGAAGGGGCGAAGATCGTGGTAGCGGAAATGCATGAAGTGCGAGGTCTGGACACATATCTAACCGAGTTCGATCATGATTAGTCTCACCAGTGAAGTTCAGATGTGAGCAAGAAGCAATCCGACAAGAAAAAACCCCGTCAATTCAAGGAATCTCGCGAAATCGCGTCGGCCTCGTCGTGGTCTTTTTTCGAAGCGGCTACGACAATCGCGCTGTTGTCGATTTACGCGGCCATGTTAGCTCACCCCATCGACCTGACAGTTGGCGATCTGGGGCGTCATCTGAAGAATGGCGAGCTGGTTGTCCGAAACGGCCTGATTGCGCAGACCAATCTGTTCTCCTATACGGCGCCGGATTATCCGTTTATCAATCATCACTGGGGAAGCGGCGCGGTATATTACATCATCGAATCCATTGCCGGCTTTTCCGGCCTGTCACTTGCCTTCCTCGCCATCAGCGTCGCGACCCTCTGGTTGTTCCTGAATCTAGCCGCTAAGCTGTCCTCTTTTCCCATCGCGGCGATATTCACCGTTATTGGCATGCCAATCTTGATTACTCGGCATGAAATTCGGCCGGAGATGTTCACGTATCTGCTGAGCGGCCTCTATCTGCAAATCTTGTGGGGTTATAAAGAGGGCAGGCTCGGCTTTCGCGGGCTTTGTGGTTTACCGCTTCTGCAGATTTTCTGGGTTAACCTCCATATCTATTTTTTTATGGGGATCGTTCTCGTCGGTTTGTCCCTGTTCGAATCCCTGATGCGAGGATGGCTTCGCAAGTCGGCCGAAGCCGAAATGCGAAGCCGACACCTTGCGATCATTTTGTTCGGCACGGTTCTGACCAGTTTTTTAAATCCGGCAGGGGCTTCGGGCGTGATGTATCCGCTGTTCATAATGCAGGGATTCGAATTGCCGGTGATTGAAACCTACTCTCTGCCTCAGATTCTACGCTCCGGGTTTAATTTTCTACCCCTGACGTATTTTCTAATTATCTTCGCTTGTCTCGCCCTGAGTTGGCTCTATGTTCTTGCCAAGGAACGATCGAATGTTTCCTATGGGAATCTGCTCTTGTCCGGCATGGTTGCTGCCATGGCCTGGTTGTCGATACGTAATTTCGCGCTGTTCGCCTACTTTGCGTTGCCGCTGACGGCGGCAAATCTGAGGCATTTCCCCGCGAACCGCCGGGCGATTTCATCTTGGAGCGGAGCCAAAGTCTCTCTCTCGCTGGCCGGGGCGGCTCTGCTTCTATTTTTGATCAATCCGTATTACTTTCTGGGCGGCGGCCGCGGCGCCTTAGGCATTGGCCTCAAAGCTGGCAATGAGGCGGCGGCGGCATTGATTCACCGGGAAAAGCTGCAAGGGCCGGTTTTCAATAACTTCGATGTCGGCGGTTATCTGACCTATCATCTCTATCCCCAACAGCAGATTTTTGTGGATAATCGGCCGGAAGCTTATCCGCTGCTGTTTTTTCGCAATGAATATTTCCCGCTACAACAGAATGAAACCTACTGGGCCCGGCGCCGCCGCGAATACGGTTTTAACTTCATTGTGTTTAACCATCATGACCGCTCCAGAGAAAGCCAGGAGTTTATCGTGAGGCGTGTGCTTGACCCCGCCTGGGCGCCGGTGTACTTCGACAAGGACATCATCATCTTGGTGAGAAGATACGGACCCAACCAATCCACGGTGGCCAGATACGAGATTGCCAAGGACCGGATACTCGAGCCAGCAAACTGAATGGCGGTTCCTGGAGTCGTATCCGGCGCGCAACCGTTGACAGTTTGCCGCTCGGACGGATAGTCTCTGGTAGATTACGATGCCGTGGAAGGAATTTCAGTCATGAAACTCAAAGGACAGATCGCGTTGATTACCGGCGCGGGGAGAAACATCGGCAAGGCGATGGCCAAGCTTTTCGCGTCGGAGGGGGCCAAGGTCGTCGTGGCGGAAGTGCACCAGGAGCGCGGGCAGGCGGTGGTCGATGAGATCAACCGGTCGGGGCAAGAGGCGATACTGGTGCTTGGCGATGTCTCAAGGTCTAGCGACGTGCAGGCGATGGTGAGGAGCGTGGTCGCCAAGTTCGGCGGCATTGACATTCTCGTCAACAACGCGGCGCTCACCGACCACGCTACTATTCTCGACAGCAGCGAAGAAGAATTCGATAGAGTCATCGCGGTCAGTCTCAAAGGACCGTATTTAGTAACGCAACAGGTCGCCCGGCAGATGGTGAAACAAGAACGCGGCGGCAAGATTTTAAACTTCGGTTCAACATCGGGCATGATCGGCCGCTTCGACGGCATTGCGTACGCTGCGGCCAAGGCCGGCGTGATCAATATGACCCGCGCCATGGCGGTGCAGCTGGCCGGGTACAAGATTCGCGTCAACTGCGTGGTGCCGAACCGCTCCGGCTCGCCGGTGGGTTACGACGACGACGTGGCCGGCAGCCGCACGGTTCAGAATCTCGCCGGCCGGCTGGGCACGGCGGAGGATCAGGCCAAAGCGGCGCTGTTTCTGGTGAGCGATGATGCGGATTTTATCCACGGCCATGCCTTGGTGGTCGACGGGGGCGTGATGGCGACGGCGAACTTTCCTCGGGAACAGTTTTCAAAGTCAAGATCGTAGGTGGTCCCCTGGAAACGTTGGAAAAGACACGGGCTCAACGAATCAATACTACCGAGGCGAAAACAACGACAAGATCGTCGCCATGCTCGAAACCGACACTTTGGATGGCGCTTGGAAGATAAAACTCGCGGCTGCGGCAGTCGAGCGTTAGGCGACGCATCGCGCTGATCGACGCGCGTCCAGGTCGATTTGCGGAGCGGTATGGGTGATCAGCCGAAAAGATCCCAGATGAAGCGAAACGGCGTAAACAGGTCGGCCAGCTTGAACAGGAGCGAGTTGAGAAGACTCGTCCACAAGCCATAGGCTAGGAGTATAACGGCAAGGATTCGCACCTGCGAGCCCAGCCGACAGAGGCCGTCGGCGGTCAGAATGGCGAGGGCGGGAAGCGCCGGAAGAAAGTGTCGCGTTTGGTATCCCTGCCCGGTCAAGCCAAAAACCGTTAGCGGAATCAAATAGCACAGCACCCAGATTGGCTCCAACAGCGACTCTTTTTTTCTCAAGCGCTCGACAAACGCAAAGCAGCCAAAAAGATAGATCGGTGCCAGCAGCACCAAGTGCGACAAGTAGAAGTGCCAGCTGCGGTTGACCATCATCCGGATAAATGGAATTTTCAAATTCTCGGCGGCAATCTCGCTGCCGCGAAAAATGGCGCCGGTCACGTTGTAGAAATAGACGTACCAGGGCGCGGCAATGAGCGTCGCCGCAACTCCGAAAAACCAGCAAGCTGGTCGGAGAACTTTTACTCCAAGCGGCCTTGAAGTAGAGATAAATCAACGCTGGCAGGATCAAAATCGCGGTCTCCTTGGTGAGCAAGGCGAAGCCAAAGAGTACGCCGGCGAGAACGAAGAACCCGGGCCGTCGCTTGTCGACGGCGACGACGAAGAGCAGTACCGTCAAGATCACCAGTAGGGTCAATAGGGCGTCGATCAAGATGCGTACCGATGCGAAAAGCAGGACCGGGCAAAAGGCCAGCACGAGCGCGGTCAGGACTGCGCTATGAGGGCGGGCCATGAGTTTTTTGGCCGCCAAGAAGGTCGCGCCTATTATCCCCAGTCCCGACAAAAGGGGCAGCCAAAGCTCGGCCCGGAACGCGCCGAAAAAAGCCAGCAGGTAAACAAACAAGGGAGGGTGGAGAAAGAGCGGCTGGTCGTAGGTTTCCTTCGGAAGTTTCGACAGCAGGGCGGTTCCCTGCAACGTGTAATCAAAAAGTTTTTGGAAATTTTATCGGCAAGCGTGAGGTAAATAAGTTCGTCAGCCTCGCTGTGGTCGAGAAAGAAGGTGGAGAGTCGCAAAACCAAGGCGAACAGCAAAATCGCGACTATTGAAAGCGAAAAGCTTATCGTGATTGAGTCATCGGCTGTAAGCTTGAGCTCGGCGATTTTGTGGTGGTTGGATGAGGTTCGGGCTTTGCTCAAACTTTCACCTCCCCCGTTCCTGTTTCGGCGCCCGGAGATTGCTCTGTCATCACTCCACAGGTGTTGTTTGCAACCCCCAGGAGCCGGTGATGGAGACTCCCGGAGATTCTCGCCGGCGGGCTTCGGGTATGGGAAATCGAATTCCGATGACTCTCATGATCGAGCGATTCCCGCGGAGCAGTCGGGACCATTGGTCTGGCAAACAGATTAGCCAAGGCTGAATGAGCTGAATGAATTGTCCAACAGATTGTCGGCGGACGAGAGGGTCTCCGGCGAGCGGTTGTTGCCACTGGGGATTTGTGCAAAGTTAAGCCGATCATGAAGCCGAAAATTGCCGGCGCAGCGGGTAGCGAGAAGATGGATCCGTTGGCCGACGCGGAAGCCGGGCGACCCGCACAAACGAACGCAATCGACGGGTTCTCGGTGGCGGTGATCATTCCCTGCTACAACGAGGAAGCGGCTATTGGAAGGGTCGTGCGTGATTTTCGTCAGCGTCTGCCTTCGGCCCGAATTTATATCTACGACAACGGCTCCTCGGATAGAACGGCGGAGATTGCCAGCGCGGCCGGCGCGACCGTGCGCTCGGAACCTATGCGCGGCAAGGGCAATGTGGTCCGGCGCATGTTTTCCGATGTCGATGCCGACATTTACGTGATGACGGACGGTGACGAGACCTACGACGCCTCCAGTTCGCGGCTGATGATCGAGGCCTTGATCAGCGGCAACCTCGACATGGTTGTCGGCACGCGCCTGGATTCAACGAGCAACGGCCTCTTTCCTGCAGGTCATCGGTGGGGCAACGCGGCGCTCACATGGTTTGTCGGCGTTCTCTTCGGCAAACGATTCCGTGACGTGCTTTCAGGTTACCGGGTTTTGTCGAAACGATTTGTGAAATCCTTTCCCGGTTTGTCCACCGGGTTTGAGATTGAAACCGAGCTGACGATTCACGCGCTCGAACTGCGGATGCCGGTGGGGGAGATCGAGACGCCTTACTTCGAACGGCCCGACGGGTCGTCAAGCAAACTCGCGACCCTTCCCGACGGCCTCAAGATCCTGTGGACGATCATAAACTTGCTGAGGGAATTGAGGCCGTTGTTTTTCTTCGGGAGCGTCGCCTCGGTCTTGGCTGTATTGGCTATCGTTCTAACCTATCCTCTTCTCGGCACCTACTTGGAAACCGGCCTTGTGCCGCGATTCCCAACCGCGATATTGGCGACCGGCGTGATGATTCTATCCTTTGTAAGTTTCACCTGTGGCATCATACTCGATAATGTTTCTAGCGGCCGGTGGGAAGCCAAGCGGATGCGCTATCTTTCGATCCCTTCGGTTCTCAATTCCCCTTCCTGAGGAGTCGGTTTTCGGCCGCGATCTTATGACCCACCACCTGCGCTACAATCCTTATTTACACACCGCGCAGACTTTTCGCCTGAGGGTCGAGGCGCTGGCATTTCCGCAACTGATTGGACGCCTTTCGAGATGATGCCCGCTCCAGCAGACGATCCTCCGCCAATTTTATTGCCGACTCAGTCCGAGGTGCTCGAAGCTCAAGCCATAGTGCGTAAGGGCCGCGCGAACCGATGCACCGCTACAACTCATTTTGCTAAATCCCAATAGCAGCGATGGGCTGCCCCTTCAGCAGGTCGGCCCATTGCGCGGGGCTCACGCCGATCGACGTGGTGACTCTTTTCGGGCCTGAAACCCCGCGTCTTTTTCGGGCCCGTACACCGAGGAATCGCCTGTTCCGGCAGGGTTAGCTTGTAGTCCCCGCGTGAGCGCGTTGAACCAGAAGTCGTCTTCGTGTCAGAACAACGTGTGCAGTGCATCGAAGTCGACGCCGTGTTAGACAAGGTCCGCGAAGTTTTTGAGGCGAGGCTAAATTCGCAGGCTTCGGGGAACTGCGAGGGCCAAGTTCGCCGTCGGCGTGTGGGCGCATAGAGCGTGGCTCTGCGTGTTCCCGGCTTTGTACCTTTTTGCGCTCTACCAATTAACGATCACTCTCCCCGGCATCCCGGTACATCGTTTTACCACCGGTTGGAAAGAATTGAGTGCGATCGTCGAGCAGGAAGCCCGTTCCTTTGAAATCGAAAGCGGTAAACAGGTATCCCTCCTTGGATTGGACAGTCGCTAAGTGGCTTCCGCCCGTTCGTTCTACACCACCGACGAACGGGAGGTCTTTTCTCGCAACCTCGTGGGCAAACAAGCGTTGGCCTTCGAGTATTGTACGGCAAAACTAAATTCCACGGGTTTCAATGCTCTCGCGGTGGACGTAAATTCGCCGAAACTTGAATTCCTTTAGAGGTATTTCACGCGGGTCGATAGTCATGTTCAACGAATTGCTGTCACGAAAGGTAACAGGATTCTGCAGCATTTTATTCTGGTGAAGTGCCATGGCTCCTTAGGGAGTCGTAATACATGGCGATGATTCCGAGCGCTCACGATTGGCTGGCCCCCGACTTTCGACCGATAACCTCGCAATGCGGCGTCGGGTTTACGACAGTTCACTTTTCAACCAATTGATGATCGTCGGAAAAGTCTCGGGTGTCTGTCCCATGTGGCCGCCAGGAAAGATGCGCGCGGATTTGGGTGTGCCGTGTTCGAGAAGAATCTGTAGATCAGCGAGCGGCGTTTGCAGGTCATTTTTGCCGTTGACCAGCAGCATGGGACAGGAAGGTTTTTCCAACCAGCCCTGGTCCTTGAGCGAAAGCGCCGACCAGGGTTGCGCCAGTTCTTCGAGGCCGTCGACACCGAAAAGGCGGCAGCGGGCGATGTCGTGGTCCATTAAATAACTCTCCGCGTTGGTCGATTCGCGCAGCCAATCTTCCTGGAAAAAGTAATGCACGCCGCCGCCCCAGACCACCGCGGCGCGCAGCTGTTTGGCTTCGACGTGGGCCATCTTGGCGGCCCAGTAGCCACCGAAGCTTCGCCCCATGATGGCAATTCTTTTGGCATCGATCTCCGGACGCCGCGCTACGAAATCGATCACGGCGCTGAAGATCGACTCCGCCGTCGGCGACGCTTTGATCGGACACTCGCCAACGCCCGGCATGTCCACAGCGCACGTCGCCATGCCGGCCTTCTGCAAACCTTCGTCATACTCGTAGCTTTCCGCTTTGAAAGAATCGATGCCGCCGAAGTTGATGACGATGGCTTGTCTCTGTCCGTCCTTCGGAACGCGCAGGTAAACGGGAATTGTCTTTTCGCCGTACGGAATCTTGATTCTTTCCAGCGGCGGGTCAAAATATTTCCCGGCTTTCTCGTAGAGCTCAAGGCTCTTGCGGAAACAGGCGAGCTTTCCCGGTGTGTGCGGCGTCGGGTAGCGGCCGGTGGCGTAGTACGCGTAGGCCTGGATATAAGCTTGGCGGGCTTCGGCAAACTTGCCGGCCAGTTCCAGCTCGGCGCCTTTTTCTTCGTAGGGTTTGGCCACCCGCGCCCACTCCCTGGCCCAAAGCTCCGGATCCTTGCTGGTTAATCGGGCCAGCACGGATTCCACGTCGTTGCGCTTGGCGAGGCGAAAGGTGTTGCGTTTGCCGGTGCGCTCGCGCACCATCGTTTTAATCTCATCGAGAGTTTTAACTCGGCCCATGGCTGCCTCCGCGGAAAGGGTCCAGTCGTTCCAGCTGTTTAAAGCGCTTGCGTTGATTCAGGTGTTGCTGCACCGTCGTGTACTACCCCCGGTCGGCAACATCAAGCCCTATGAGTTGTCGGCATGGGAGCGCAACCGGGGCCTTTTGAGGCGTTCCTTCATTGCGCGGTGTTTCTGACGCCCGGCTATCACGGCCATGGCGGGGCCGGAAAAATTTCTGCCAAACCCGCATCATATTGGCAGGGGAAGGATTAAATGCTATTGGAGATGCTATCCGTGATATATTCGATCCGTGGATGTTCAAACGAGTACGTGGAAACCGAACCACCGGGATTCATCGCTCGCGATCGTTTCAAACATGGCTGATCTGCTTCAGGTTAAAAATCTTCAGACCTCTTTTTTCACGCCCGAGGGAGAAGTTCACGCCATCGACGGCGTGAGCTTCGAAATCGGCGAAAGTAAAACCATCGGTCTGGTCGGCGAGTCCGGTTGCGGCAAGAGCGTGACTTCTCTATCGATCATGCGCCTGATCCCGTCTCCGCCGGGGAAGATCGTCGGTGGCGAAATTCTTTACCGCGACCGCGATCTTTTGAAGCTCAGCAACGAAGAGATGCGCAAGATTCGCGGCAACGAAATCTCGATGATCTTTCAGGAGCCGATGACCTCGCTCAATCCGGTATTTACGGTCGGCAATCAGATTGGCGAAGCGATTCGATTGCACCAGGGCTTGGGCAAAAAAGCGACCCGGGAAAAAACCATACAGATGTTGCGATTGGTCAAGATCGCCGACCCTGAATCGCGCGTCGACGCCTATCCGCATCAATTGAGCGGCGGCATGCGCCAACGCGTCATGATCGCCATGGCACTGTCGTGCAACCCCTCTCTGTTGATTGCCGATGAGCCGACGACTGCGCTGGACGTGACCATACAGGCGCAGATTCTCGACCTGATGAAGGAACTGCAGCAAAAGATTGGCATGGCCTTGCTCTTGATCACCCATGACCTTGGCGTCGTGGCGGAGCAAGCCGACGAGGTGGCGATCATGTACGCCGGTAAGATCGTCGAGCGCGCGAATACTCGGGCGATCTTCAGCCGTCCATTTCACCCGTACACAGTAGGCCTGCTGAACTCGCTGCCGGGCGCCGGCGTGCTCAAGAAGAAGCGGCTTGATGCGATTCCGGGTGTGGTGCCGAGTCCTCTCAATCTGCCGAGCGGCTGCCGTTTCCGCGACCGCTGTCCCAAAGCCGCGGAGCTTTGCGCCCAGACCGAGCCGCAGCTGGTGGAGAAAGAGTCGGGGCATACCGTCGCTTGCCACTTTCCGCACACGGAGATGAGACAAGAGGCGATTGTCTAAATTGAAAACAGCAGCTGCGTACCGTCAGGAAATCAGTATCGGCAAGGATATAGGTTGGAATCGCCGCAGGGAAACTGCCATTAGATAAGAACATGAGTTTGCTCGAAATTCGTAATCTGAAAAAACATTTCCCGGTCGGCGGCGGCTTTCTCTCACGCAACAAGGATAGCTTAAAAGCCGTCGATGGCGTGACTCTGTCGGTCAATGAAGGCGAGACTCTCGGCTTGGTCGGTGAATCGGGCTGCGGCAAATCGACCCTGGGGCGGGCGATTTTGCGGCTCATCGAGCCCACCGCTGGTGAAGTCATCTTTGAAGGCAAGAATTTATTAGCCATGTCGGGACGCGAGCTGCGCGATATGCGCCGGGAAATGCAAATCATCTTTCAGGATCCTTACGCGTCGCTCAATCCGCGCATGCGCGTCGGCGATATCGTCGGCGAAGGATTGGAAATCCACAACCTCGCCAAGGGCAAGGCCAAACGGGAACGGGTCATGGAATTACTTCATCAGGTCGGCCTCCGTGACGACCATTATGCCCGCTACCCGCATGAGTTTAGCGGCGGCCAGCGCCAGCGCATTGGCATCGCCCGGGCGCTTGCGGTAAGCCCCAAATTTATCGTCTGCGACGAGCCGGTGTCGTCGCTCGACGTGTCGATTCAAGCGCAGATCATCAATCTCTTGCAGGAGCTGCAAGAGAAGATGCATCTGACCTACCTGTTCATTTCCCATGATCTTCGGGTGGTCGAGCATATCAGCCATCGGGTGGCGATCATGTATTTGGGCAAGGTCGTCGAGATCGCCAATGGTGAGACGATCTACCGCGACGCCAAGCATCCTTACACCCGCGCGCTGCTCTCCGCCGTGCCGATCCCCGACACCGGTCAAAAAAAAGAACGAATCGTGCTCGAGGGCGACGTGCCGAGCCCGGTGAATCCGCCGCCTGGTTGTGCTTTTCATCCGCGTTGCGCCTACCGCGAGGCGCTGTGCAGTCAAAGCGAACCGAGCTTGGATTTCGACGCCGCTGGCCACGGCGTGGCCTGCCATGTTTTCGGTCCGGTGAAGCGGGCGTAGGCGGCGCTTGATATTGATTCGCTAATTTCGACTTCTGCGGCGCTGAGGCCGATTCGCTGGTTCCTTGCCGCCGTGCTTCGTTAAAAATTTCCCATGAAAGACGAAATGGCACCGGTTGCCGCGCTCTTGGGTGAGGCCGAGCGTTTTCTTCCCGAAGTGGTGCAGCTGCGGCGGCAACTGCACCGGCGGCCGGAGACGGGGCTCGATTTGCCGAAGACGCAGGCCGCGGTCTGCGCGGCTCTTGACGGTCTCGGTCTGGAAATTTCTTTAGGTCGGCAACTGTCGTCGGTGGTCGCGGTTTTGGACGGCGCTCAACCGGGCGCGACGGTGCTCCTGCGGGCCGATATGGACGCGCTCAAATTGCGCGAAGCGACCGGGCTCAAATTCGCTTCTGAGATCGACGGTGGGATGCATGCCTGCGGTCATGATTTTCATACCGCCATGTTGGCCGGCGCCGCGCGTTTGCTAGCGGCGCGGCGAGATCGACTTGCCGGCCGGGTGATTTTCGCATTTCAACCCGGAGAGGAAGGCTACGCGGGCGCGCGCCTGATGATCGGGGAAGGCTTGCTCGAACGCTTCGGCAAACCGGCGGCGGCTTTTGCGCTGCACGTGGCGCCGACCCATCCTTGCGGCGAGATTGCGATCCGAGCGGGTCCGGTCATGGCGGGCGCCGGCAATTTCTCGATCGTGGTCAATGGCCGCGCCGGCCATCCGGCGCTGCCTTATCAGGCGATCGATCCGATTCCCATCGCCGCCGAAATCGTGATTGCCCTTCAGACTTACGTCACCCGGCGGGTCCGGGTTTTCGAGCCGGCCGTCGTTACCGTAACATCATTTCAAGCCGGTTCGAGCGAAGTCGGCGCGATTCCCGCTTCCGCCGCCTTGAACGGCACGATCCGCGCCGTTGCCGAGGAAACTCGTTTGCAATTGTTTGCCGCGGTGCGCGAGCTCGCCGTCAACATCGCCGCGGCGCACGGCGCCGCGGCAGCTGTAGAGATCGAGCCGGGCTACCCGCCGGCACTCAACGATCGCGAAATTGTCGACGCCGTAAGTGATGTTGCCAAACATCTGCTGGGCCCAGAGCGCTTCCGTTTGCTGTCGGCGCCGATCATGCCAAGCGAGGACTTTGCGTATATCTTGGAGCGCGTCCCCGGCGCCATAGCCTTTCTCGGCGCTCGACCGACTGGGCCGGGGCCGTTCGCCCATGTGCACTCGCCGCAGTTGTTGCTCAACGAAGATGCCTTGGCGGTGGGCATCGCGCTGCATTGCGCCGTCGCCCTGCGCTTCGCAACAATGTCGTTTTAGGAGTTGAAATAGCCGGTTTCGATGTTAAAATAAACAAAGAGAGTGGCAGTTCTTACATACCGAAGTCTTGTGAAGGCCTCTCGGGAGTGATTCCGAGGGGTTTTTATTTTGTCCAGGAGTTGACGACATGGCAGACGCAAGCGTGCCGATGACCAGCAAGGGATACCAATTTTTGATGGAAGAGTTGAAACGGTTGAAGACCGTCGAGCGGCCGAAAAATATTCGCGATATCGAAGAGGCGCGTGGCCACGGCGACCTGTCGGAAAACGCCGAATTTCACGCTGCCAAGGAACGCCAATCGCTGCTCGATGTGCAGATCCGTGAAATGGAAGATAAGCTCGCTCGCGCCCAGGTGATCGACGTGTCCAAGCTTTCCGGCGACAAAGTCGTTTTTGGCGCCACCGTCTCGCTGGCTGATGGTGATACCGGCGACAAGGTGATATACCAGATTGTCGGCGACCATGAAGCGGAACCGAAGAACGGCAAGATTTCGATCAGTTCCCCGGTGGCTCGCGCCTTGATCGGCAAGAGCGAGGGAGACGAGGTCCAGGTCCGCACTCCGACGGGCGTTCGTACGTTTGATATTCTCAGCGTGGAATATATCGATTAGAGCGCCGTCAGCGGCGGGGCCGGCCCATCTGGAAAGGGAGCATGTCCTTTTCAGTCTTAAAGGCTGTGCTACATTCTTACACACAACGGTGCGTTGTCCTGCCGCGTCCACTCCGTCAATTTATCCCAGTCCCGTCGAAGCGCGCGGCGCAGCTGCTAGCTGCGGGGATCGCGTCTCTACTTTCTGTCAACGTTTTTAATTCGACCCCGGCCCGCGCCGAGATTCTCATCGAACCGCGCATCGGTTTCCATGGCGTCTTTCAACTAGGCCATCCGTTTCCGCTGGAAATCGACCTGAATAACACCGGCCGTCCGGTGGAGGGCACGCTTGAAGTCCAGGTATGGAAGGGCGGCGCGACCAAAGGCGGGGCGCCCTATCGGGCGAATTACCAGCGCGAAATTTTTCTCGGTGGGCAGGCGCGCAAAAAGGTTCTGCTCACCGTCGACCCCGACTTTATCAGCCGGCCGCTGACCATCCGCATTACCGGCGCCAACACGACGGCGGCGCGGGAGATCGATTTGCGCCGACATTTCTCGCCGGCACCGGTGCGTTTGCTGCTGAGCGAGAGCGGCGTGCTCCCGCCGGTTACTTTTACCAGCGCGACAGCACAAAGCCGGCTGGTTTCGCTCGCGCCCACCGAGCTATCGGGTGATTCGCGCGCATTGCTCGGCGTTTCCCATGTGATTCTTTACGATCAATCCTTGCGTGATCTGTCGCGGGCGCAGCTCCTCGCGCTCGATACCTGGCTCACCGCCGGTGGCCGGATGGTGATCGTCGGCAGCCTGAACTACGCGATCTACCAGGAGCCGTCTCTGGCTCGCTTCCTTCCGGTGCGCGTGACCGGGTCCAAGCAGATCGCCTTTACACCTGATCGCGGCAAAGATGGAAAATCTGTTACATTACCCGGCGTGTGGGCGCAGACGTCGAACTTGATAAATGGCAAAGCGCTGGCGCAAAGTAACGGCATTCCCTTGCTCGTTGAAGCGAGCCGCGGCCGTGGCCGGATTACCTACCTAGCGCTTGATATCGGTCGTCCACCGCTCTCCCGCTGGGAGGGCCTGACGAAATTTCTACAAACGCTGATAATCCAGCCGGGTACGGAAGACCCCGCGCCGCGCACCGAGTGGAACGATGCGGTGTTCAACCAGCTGATCGCTAGCCCCAAATTTATTTCGACCTATATCCCCTCCGCCGGCCTGCTCCTGGCCATGGTGGTTTACCTGGTCGGCATCGGTACGATCGCTTGGCTCTGGCAGCGCAAGCGCATGGCGCCGCGACTGTTAATCATCGGGCTGGTTACCTTTGTCACGGTTGGAACGGCGGCGGGTTACGTCCATTTCAGCCACGGCGGCAATATCCCCGACGGGGTCCTGTTGGTTTCTACGGTTTTGGAAAATAGCGCCGACGGTTTCGTCGACGCGCAAGCCAATCTGGCATTATTTTCCACTCAGCTGCGTCAATACGACTTGCAGCTCGATCGCGGTTGGATGGATCTGACGCCGGTGACGAGCCTTGCGCGCGATAGCGCGGAGCCCGCCATAGTCACTCAAGATACCCGCGGCGCCAGCCGGTACCGTCTGCCGCTGCGCGAGTGGGACTATCGGCTCTTCCGCCTGCGCCGTGTCGACCACTTCCCGTTCAGCGCCGAGTTCGAGGCGCAGGGCGACCGACTGCTAATGAAGGTGGATAATCGCAGTGCCAAAGACCTGATCAATTGCTGGCTGGTGGTGCCCGGGCAACGCTTCGACGTCGGCCTGATTCCACGCGGTGCCAGCTGGCGCAAAGTGTTCCCGCTTGGCAACGGCAACGCGAATCCAGATGCGTCTGGCACCGGGGGGCAAACTCTCAACTGGCGCGAAGTGACCTTTGCCGATAAGACGCGCGATATTTTGTTTCACTCGTCGATGTTTCCGCGTGACGGCGATATGCGCTGGGCTGCTGGGGTGGCGGTTTTTTTCGGCTGGGTGAAAGATCCGGGTGCGCGCGTGCACGTCGATGATCCGCGAATTCAAACCCAGGATTACGCGCTCTTTCGCGTTGTTTACCCGCTGGGGAGAGGGGACGAAGAATGAAAGACAACCCCGTCTGGAGCGAAAGCTTGGAAGTCTATTTCAGCGAAGGCCATGGCTTCACGGTCTATTTCTATCTGCTGATCATTCTCACCCCCGTGGAATTTTTATCGTTGTATGTGCCGTCCTTGGACAGCCAACAGTGGAGCGGGTCGGCGAGTCTTTTTAAGGTTACCGCGATAACCGCGATGCTTCTCCTGGTCTATTTTTCTTTGCGGGTGGCCAATCAGGAATTCGCCCCCTGGCGATTCAAGCCACTCAAGTATTGGCTGCGCGATCAGGGACAGTCGACGGTCGCGGTGAGCCGGGCGCAACTCTATTTTCTGTTACTTCACATCGGCTTATCGCTGCTCTTGTGTGGGCCGCTGCTGGTTTGGGCCGGTGCCATCGCGCGCACTCCGGCGGCAAATATCGCCATGATCTTTTTGCTTTTACCCTTTTACGCGTTGTGCTACGGCGTGTGGGGATTGGCGACTCTGGCGCTGTGGGAGCGCCGGATCGAAACCCGGCAGGTTTTCATTCGCAGTTTTTTTGTTTGTTTGGTGATTCTCTCGGCGTTATTTTATCTGCCTTTGAATCCAGTGGCTTACCTGCTGGCTTCTTTAAGCCGTCAGGCGCTGCCGCCGCTTTCATTATTTGGCTGGCAGTGGTCGGGAACGGTCGTCCATCTAACTTTTCACTGCTTGCTCGGCGGCGTCGGTTTTGCAGTGCACCGCTGGGCGCTCAGGCGGGAGCCGTTGTTTTGAGCCTGGACGAGAAAATTCTCGAAAAAAAGCTTGCCGAGCTGCTTGCTTGGGAGCGGCGCAAGCACTGGGAGGGGATTTTTGTCTCGACCCTTTGCGTGGCTCTGGCACTCGCCATCGGCATTGCGCCACTGCACGCTTTCCTGCCCATCGGCGGGCTGCGCTGGCTGATTCCCGTCGTTTTGCTCGCCGCGCTGGCGCCGATCGCTTGTTATCGGCAGCGCTGGGCGCACCAGGACTCCGCGCGCGCGTTGGCGCGCTTAGACAAAAGTCTCAGTCTCCATGAGCGCGCTGTGACCGCATGGGAGTTGTCGGGGCGCCATGAAACCGGCGGCGCGGCGCAATTGGTGTTCAAACAGGCGCAGGAGCAATTACGTCAAGTTGACATGCGCCGGCTCTTTCCGCGGCGCCGGGGCTGGCCAGCCTATCTTGCGTTGCCGCTTTTGATTCTCTGGTTTACCCTGCTGTGGCTCGACTTTGATCGCTGGACCTTGGATAACCAGCGTTTCGTGGGGCCGCAAGCGCTCGTTCACCGGGCGCGCCAATATTCCCGCGAGCTGCAGGAGAAAGCCAAGAGCGAAGGTTTGCGCGAAACCCTAAAACTGGGCCAGGAGATCGAAAAGGTCGCGGAAAAAAGCATCGACAAAAAAACTTCCGAGGAGTCGTTCAAGAAGGAACTTGCCGGCGTGACCCAGAAATTCGATGACCAGGCAAAGGCTGGGGCCGGCCAGGATTCTTTCACCGTCGCGGCAAGCCAGCAAAGCCTCAAGGATCTGAAAGCCGAATTAGAGGCGGCGCGCGATTTTTCCCAACTTGCAGATTTTCCTAAGGGATCTGAAGAGCAGGGCCGACAGTGGATGGAACGGCTGGCGGCGATGCCGCAGCTCAAGCGCCAGTTCGATCAGGCGGAGCGCTCCGAACAAAGGCCCGGGCAAGGGCAACTCAAATCCTTTCTCGATAAATTGGATCAACAGGTCACTGGTGAGTTGGACCGGCGCGCGCTTATTGATGCTCAACAATATTTGCAGCAGATGATGCAGCAGGGGCAAGGCGAACAGGGAAAAAATTACGCGCGCAGTAGCGGTCAAGGTGAAGAAGATTTGCCCACTGATGGCGCCAAAGAAAAAAATAACAACAATTTGCCCGGCAAGGAGCCAGGAAAGAAGAGCGATGAAGCGCGCTCTCTGCCCGCGTTTCGCGCCGATGCCTCGACGCAGGTAAAGGGTGCCCTCGGCGCGGGAGAGAGCAGCGTGTTGTTTTTCAAAGGCAAGCCCACGCCGGGTAAGACAAACGTGCCGCAGGAAGAAATCATTGCCTCGTACCGGCGCCAAGCTGAGCAGGAGCTCAACTCCGAGCACGTTCCCGAGGCGCTCAAGGAGACGATTAAGAATTATTTCCTGTCGCTGGGCGGGAGCGAAAGCGGTAAATGAGAAAAAACAGGTTGGGGTGTTGGAGTGATGAAGTGGCGGGCCGGCCCAATGCGCCAACGGTCCATCGCATTAATCTTTGTAGCTAGGAGTCGTCATATGCCATCCGCAAAAGAAATCGAGCAGCGCATCGAAACCGCGCGCCACTCGTTTGACCAAGTCAAGGCCGAAATGGCGCGGGTCATCGTCGGCCATGACGAGTTGATCGAGCAGGCGTTCGTCGCGCTGGTCTGCGGCGGCCATTGCTTGCTCGAAGGCGTGCCGGGCTTGGGTAAGACTTTAATGGTGCGCCGGCTCGGCGAAATTTTGAGTCTTAGCTTTTCGCGCATTCAATTCACTCCCGATCTCATGCCCGCCGATATCACCGGCACCAATATGCTCACCGACGATCCTTCCGGGCGCAAAATTTTCGATTTTCAGCGCGGCCCGGTTTTCGCGAACATCGTCCTAGCCGATGAAATCAATCGCGCCACGCCGAAGACGCAGTCGGCCCTGCTCGAGGCGATGCAAGAGCAAAGCGTAACGGTGGGCGGCAAGCTCCATCGACTGGAGAATCCGTTCATGGTGCTGGCCACGCAAAATCCAATCGAGATGGAAGGCACCTATCCGCTGCCCGAAGCCCAGGTGGATCGGTTCTTTTTTAAGTTGCTGCTGCAATATCCCAACCGTGAGGAATTAGGCCGCATCGCCGATCTGACCACAGCGGCGCCGGCACCGGTGCTGAACGAAGTGCTGGACGGTCCGGCGATTTTGCAGATGCGTCAATGGGTCCGCGAAGTTCCGCTGGCTGAAGTAGTCAAGGATTACGCGGTCCGTTTGGTCATGAGCACCCACCCGCAGCAAAAGCAGGGCAACGGATCGGGCGGCTTGGCGCAGCAGTTCGTCATTTACGGCTCCAGCCCGCGCGGACTGCAGAGCTTGATCTTGGCCGGCAAAGCGCGCGCGCTTTTGGCCGGCCGGCCGAACGTTTCCTTCGACGACATCCGCGCGTTGTTGCTGCCGAGCCTGTGCCACCGCCTGATTCTCAATTTGGAAGCCGACGCCGAAGGCGTCAATACGGAAAAAATCCTGCGCGAGCTGGTTGAACAGGTCGCCGAGGTGCCTTAGCGGATTATGAGCCAAGAGTCTAGAGTATCCAGTTTGACGCAGGGGCCGGCAAAAATCGCCGCAAGCGTGGCGGCTTTCTTGCGCGGCTCTCGGCGTGAAAAGATCGTTCCGCCGCTCGCGCATCCGGCCGCTGGATCTCAACCCGAGACCCCAGAGGCAAAATCGGAAACCTTCTTCGATACCGAGTTCCTGCGCAAAATCGAGCGTCTTCGTCTGGTCGCCAAGCGGCTCAGCTGGGCGGGCGCCAAAGGCGAGCATGCCGCGTCACGCAAGGGTTTTAGCCTGGAGTTCTCCGACTACCGGCGCTACCAGCGGGGCGATGACCTGCGCTACGTCGACTGGAATATTTACCGCCGGCTCGATCGCCTGCTCCTCAAAGTCTTCACTTCCGAGGAGGAGTTAAACATTTATCTGCTGGTCGACACCAGCCGCTCGATGGCCGAAGGCGCCCCGGCGAAGCTCGACTACGCCAAGAAGGTTGCGGCGGCGCTGGGTTACATCGGTCTTAAAAATCTCGATCGGGTCGGCGGCGCCTGTTTCTCGACCCGCATCCACGAGCCGTTGACCCTGGGACGGGGCAGAAAACAGATTCTCAACCTGTTCCGCTTCCTCGGCAAACTTTCCTGCGGCGGTGAAACCAACCTGCGCGCGGCGGTCCACTCGTTTACCAATCTCTTTCCGCATCCGGGTTTCGTCGTGATCGTCAGCGATTTGTTCGATCCGGCCGGCTGGCGCGCGGCTCTGGAAGAGCTTCGCGCGAAGCGACACCAACTGCTGGTCATCCATGTCGTCGACGAGCAGGAGATCCGTCCCGAGCCCCGAGGCGACGTGGCCTTGGTTGACGTCGAGGGCGGCGCCGAGCGCAAGCTGTTTCTCGACGCCCAACTGGTTAAACGCTTCGAGGAAGAATTGGCGGCTTACTTTAAAGAGATCGAAACCATGTGCACCGGCCGGGGCATCGACTATTTGCGCACGACCACTCGGGTACCCTTCGAAGAGTTCGTTTTACAGACGCTGCGCCAGGTGAGCAGCGTGGCGTAAGTTATGGTTTGGCGCCTACCCCTCGCGCTTTTGTTACTTGCCGGGGCGATACCGCTCATCCTATTTTTGCACAGCCTTAAGCCGCGCGGGCTGCGGGTGCGGACCACGACCATGTTCCTGTGGGAGCGAGTCTTGCGCGAGCGAACGCTCGGCACCCGGCTCGGCTGGCTCCTGCGCAAAAACCTCCTGCTCATTCTGCAGCTTCTGGCGGCCGCGGCGCTGGTTGCCGCGCTTGCCGACCCCTGGCTGCGTTACTTCGGTTCCGCCACCGGCGATATCGTTGCGGTCGTCGATCTAAGCGCCAGCATGAAAGCCAAAAGCAAAATCGGCTCGCGCTTCGATGCGGCGCGGCGCCAATTGCTGGCGCTGGTCGACGACCTCGGCGCAGGACAAAAAATGATGATCATCGGCGCCGGCGCGCAACCAAGATTGCTCGTGCCCTTCAGCAGCGACAAGCGCCGGCTGGCGGATCTAGCGCGCGGTCTGGAAGCCACCGACGCACCGGGACGCGTAAAAGAAGCGATTCTCTTTGCTCACGCCTTTCTCAAGCGCGGCAGCCCGGACCGCGTCGTGGTCATCAGCGACGGCGCTTTTGCCGGCGCTGATGAGTTTGTCAAGCCGGCGGCGCAGCTGCGCTTCTTCATAGTCGAGGGCGGTAAGGATAACGTCGGCATCGTCGGCCTCGAGGCGCGGCGCCAGCCTAAGTATCCCTCATCCGCCGAGATTATGGTGCATGTGAAAAATTTCACCGACCATGCGGTGCGCGCGCCGCTCAACTTGACCCTCGACGGCAAGACGCTGGCGCGCCGAGAGATCGAGCTCGGTGCCCATGACCGACGCGTGCTGATCTTTCCCTACGACGGCGGGATGGACGGCCAGTTGCTTGCCCGTTTGGAAATCGACGATGATTTCACCACCGACAATCAGGCTTATCTGGCGCTTGCCGACCGCGCGCCGCTGCGGGTTCTCTATGTCGGCCCGGGAAATCCTTATCTCACTCGTCTCCTGAGATTGTTCTCCCAGGTTCAGCTCAGCACTGCGCCGCAGTGGGAGCCGGAACTGGCGCAAGCCCAGCCGGCGTTCGATATGATCATTTTCGACCGCACGGCAGCGCCGGCGCTGAGCCAGGGCAATTTTATTCTCATCGACACGACGGCGCCGAATTTGCCCATCGAGCTCAAGGGCAAGATGCAAAATCCCCGCGTGCTGTCACCGTTGGCGAAGCATCCGCTCACCGAGGGTTTGAGCTTGGGGGATCTCAGGGTGAGGGAAGCCCGGCGAGTCACGATCACCGGCGCGGGGACGGTGTTGGCTCGCGCCGCTGAAGGGCCAATGATGTACGTCCTGGACAAGGGCAGCCTGCGCGTGTTGTTTCTTGGCTTCGACTTGACGGCGTCCGATTTGCCGCTGCGGGTCGCCTTTCCGGTCTTGTTCAACAACGCGCTGGAGTGGTTTCAACCCGGGCGGCTGGAGTTTCCCGGCCAGAGCGCGCAGGCGGGCGCTCCGGTGATCTTGCGCTCGGCGCAGGGCGACGGCGTACTGGAAATCACCGCGCCGTCTGGCAGGCGCGAGCAGTTGAACGCGCCGGGCGGACCCTTAGCTTTCACCGATACCTTTGAAGCTGGCTTTTACACTCTCAAGGGCGCCGGGAAGGCCGGCCGCTTCGCGGTCAATTTGTTCGACGAAGAAGAATCCGAGATTGTTCCGCGGGTGAATTTGGCTGCATCGTCGACGTTTAGCGCGGAGCCAAGCAGTGCGCTCGAAAGCGGTTTTTCGCTATGGCCGCTGCTGCTGGGCGCGGTGCTGTTTTTCCTCGGCTTGGAGCTCGTTCTGGCGATTCGCCAGGGGCTGCCGCTTTATCCGGTGTTAATCCGCGGCGGAGCGCTGGTGATGTTGGTGCTGGCGCTGGTCAATCCTCGGTTGTTTCGCTCGGCCACCGCTCTCGATGTGGTTCTGGGTGTCGATCTTTCGCGCAGCGTTGGCCAAGAGGGGCGCGAGAAGGTGCAAGCGTTGCTCGAGGCAGCGCGCCGTTTTAAAAACCCCGACGTGCGCACCGGGCTGATGGCGTTTGGCCGCGCACCGGAGTGGGAGTCGTTGCCGCGCGAGGAGCCGCCGGCGGGCGACTTCGAGGGGCGCTTGGAGCGCGACGAGACCGACATTGAAGCGGCACTGCAAGCCGCGCTGGCGCAGATCGGCGAAGGCCGACAGGGGAAAATTCTGATGATTTCTGACGGCAACGAAAATCGTGGCGAGACGGCCCGCGTCATTCCCCTGCTGCGCGCCCAGGAGGTGCAGGTTTGGACCATGCCGGTGAGCCTGTCGCGTGGGCGCAATGAAATTTATTTGAGCGATCTAACGCTGCCGCGGCTGGTCGACAGCGCCGAAGGGTTTGAAGTCCACGCCACCATCGAGAGTTTGCGCCAAGTGCCGGCGCGAGTGCGTTTGTTGCGCGATGGCGTTTTGCATGCCGAACAGGAGATCGAGCTCAAAGCGGGCAGCAACGCGGTGGCTTTTCGTGACAGCCTGACAGAACGGGGCAATCATTCCTACGAGCTGCTGGTGGAGTCGCCCGACGATACTTTGGCGGAAAATAACTTGCTGCAGGGCGTCGTGGCGGTGAAGGGTCCGCCGCGGGTGCTCCTGTTATCGTCTCGAGAGGACAGCCAGCGGGTCGTCGCGCGGGTCTTGCGGGTGCAAGGCTATGCGGTGGTAGAGTCCGCGCCGCAGTCTCATTCGCTGTCGCTCGCCGAGCTCTCAGCTTACGATCTTTTGGTGCTCGATAACGTTCCGGCGTATCAACTTTCTCACGCCAAGATGGAGAACATCGAAAAATATGTGCGCGACTTGGGTGGTGGCGTGCTGGTGATCGGCGGTTCGCAGAGCTACGGGGCCGGTGGCTATTTTCGCACACCGCTGGAGCGGATCTTGCCGGTCGATATGCGCCCGCCGGCCCGTCTGGATATGCCTCATGTGGCGCTGCTGTTTGTTATCGACAAGTCCGGCAGCATGGGCTCGGGCGCGGAGGGTAGCACCAAGCTCGATCTCGCCAAGGCGGCGGCAATCGCCGCCGCCGATATCATGAACCCGACCGACCAAGTGGGCATTCTCGCCTTCGATGCCGGTTGGGATTGGGCCTTGCCGTTTCGCCAGGTCGGCAAAGGTGAGTGGATCTCCGAACGGCTCTCGTCTTTGGATTCCGACGGCGGCACGGATCTTTACAAGGCGATGGTCGAAGCGCATCGGGCAATCGCCGGCAAACAGGCTGCGATCAAGCATGTGATCGTACTCTCGGACGGGCTCACCGATAAAGCCGACTTTAACACTCTGGTCGGCAAGATGGCGCGCGAGGGCATCACGGTATCGACGGTTTCCGTAGGCAGTGACGCCGACGTGCAGCTGATGGCCGACATCGCCAAGAACGGCAAGGGACGGGGCTACGTCGCACTCGATCCCCAAACCATCCCGCAGATTTTCACCACCGAGACACTGCTGATCTCGCGCGATCTGTTGATCGACAAAACGGTGACGCCGACTATCGTCGCGTCCAGCGGGCCGCTCAAAGGCATCGCGCCAAGCAATTTGCCGTTGCTGCGCGGCTACGTGCTGACGTATCCAAAGCCCCGCGCGGAGCTGTTAATGCGAGCTGACAAAGATCCGTTGCTGATCGCCTGGCGTTACGGCCTGGGCCGAGTGATGGCGTTTACCTCGGACTTGAGCGGGCGATGGGGTCGAGATTGGGTGACCTGGCCGGGCTTTTCTCAATGGGCAAGCCAACTGGCGCGTGACACGATGCGGAAAATACTCGACACCGCAATGCGCACCGAATTTCACGCCGACGGCGACGCGATCAAAGTGGTCACTGATCTAGTATCGCGCGACGGCAAATTTCTCAATTACCTGACGGTAAGAGCCAATATCACGGCGCCGAATCAGGCGAGCCGACAGCAAATCTTTCAGCAGACGGCGCCGGGCCGCTACCAAGGCAAATTCGTCCCGGCGGCGCGCGGCATTCACTTCATTTCGCTCTATGCCGAGGGCAATCCAGGAGAAGCGCCGGTATCGGTGGCGACGGTTCCTTACATCGCGCCCTATCCGAGGGAGTATCGCGATCTCAAACCCAATCTGTCTTTATTAAGCCGGCTCGCCGAAGAAACCGGTGGTGAAATGCTCGACCCGGAAAAATTTACCGACGGTCTAAAACGCTTGTACACTCCGACACCCGGAAAGGGCAAACAGGGACAAGAGACCTGGTGGCCGCTCACCGGCGCGGCGCTGATTTTATTTCTCGCGGATTTGGTGTTGCGGCAATGGCGCGGCCGCGCCATTCTCGCCTGAGACCATTGCTTGAGCATCCTTCGGCGCGCCGAGGATCTCAAGGGCAAGAGAATTGGCCCGGCCCGCTTCGACGGCTCTTCGCATATCTCCGCATTGATCGCGCTGCAACACCTGGGTCTCGATTTAAAGCGCGATCGAATCATTCTGGTGAAAACCGGTTTAGAGATCCGGACCGCATGGCGGAGCTGGCGGCCAAGGCGATCGATGCCGGCGTGCTCCAACGGGTGGCGACCGAAGTGGTGGTCGGTAAAGGAAATTACCCGCTGCTCAATATGCACCAGGCCCAAGCCTTACCAAAACACCGGTCTCACGGTTTAGAAGAGCTACGCTGCCGCCAACCCGAGCGTGATCGATGGATTTACCCGCGCGACCATCGAAGCCTACGGCTATATTTTCAAGAAGGAGAACAAGCAGGCGGTTAAATAAGTTCTCGCGCGCAATCCCCGTCTGGCCAATAGGGATGCCGCCGAAGACTTTGATCTCGAAGCGCAAGACGAGCTCGACCGCAAACCGTATCCATCGCTCGACGGTTTCAAGACCGTAATCAAATACGTCGCCGAGCAAAATCCCGAGGCCGCCGTAAAAGTCGAGGAGATCGGCGACAACAGCGGGCTCAAGAAATTGGAAAGCGAGGGATTTTTCGACAAGGTGTATGGCGGGAGGTAGAGGTACGTACACTTTTCTCCGGCGTCCGAGCCCGTGATCTAGTTGTTCCAGTGATTTTTCATATCCACACGATCGACCAATCGAGTTTCGCTGCTTCAACGGTCGGCCCCGGAAGATTGCCCATGCGACCGCGTGTGCTCTTGGAAGCGTGTCGCGCTTCGATGAATCGCTGGACTTCATCCTTGGCTGACTTCTCTGCTCAGCGCGAGGGTAGCGACGCAGCGGTCATTAAATAATGACAGTCGGCTTGCTTCGCATTGTTCCATTCACCTGCATTCTGTGCGGCGCAAAGGTTGGTGAGCTTAACGGTAGAAAATGATCGAGCTGTGGCCGGCTCGCCTGTCGGCGTCACTTTCTGAGAGGCTCGTTGAAGGGCTTGCGGGGAGTTTGTTCGAAGGGTGTGAACGCGGCTAGGCAAAATGGGCTCAACCCAGCCGTAAAAAAATAGCAATCTTTGTTTTTTTGTGTTAGAGGTAAATCACACCGCGTTTGACCACCGCGTTAGCATTTGCTGACCCGCTTAACCCCTTTGTGCTGAGGCTCTTTCACTGATGGTTCCTCGATGAACAAATTCTCCATTGGGCTTGGTCGAGTTTTGGGGTATCGCTGTTTGCTGCGAATGAACCTTTGCGCTTGGCCCGGCCATTTACTTTTGACGCGACCTTAGCGGCGCAACCTTGACGACAGGGCAGTGTGCATTACCGTACGACAAAATTGACATTCTTCGTTCAGAGTGACCGACCCCCTTTGGACCTGCCGCCTCATTATTTGGCACCGAATTCTTGAGCGCATACTGAATGGGCAGGTCGCCAACGCGCGGTCCGATTAAGACCGCATGGACCCCTAAGGAATCCTTTTGATTTTAGAGAGGTTTCAGCCTTTGGGGGGAGAAGTTGGAGGCCTTGACCAGGCTGATTGGGGATTAAGGTGAGCGCAGTTTAAATGGCCTTATGATTGCATTCATTTATCGGTGTCGTACGTCTAAAAAAGAGTGAGCTGATGAAGTGGCCGAGAAGGAGATGACAGTCAAGCGTTTAATATAGAGTTTGGAACACGTTGATTCGCACCAGAAAGGAGGGTCAATGGCGCCTGGAGACCTATTAAAAACTGTCAAACCTATTCGATCGCAGAAAACGGGTGTTTTGCTGCCGCGAGAAGGGACCTTTGTCAGAATCGTCGAGAATATGGGTCGCCAACTGATCCTGGTCAATTTCGGCGCGGCCGGTTACGAGTACATCTTCCCCGAAGAAATCTTGCCCGAACCTGCTAATTTCTGACCGTTTGGCCTGTTATAATCAGGTGTATTAGCGCACTGCGGCGGCTCTTGCCAAAAGCGCTCGCAGCCGTCAATGCGTCCGGGTAGCCGCTTTGCCGTTCGTTTGGCTTCCACCTCTCGTATTTGATAAAAAGATGTTAAAGTCTTTTTCGCGCGAGGTGGAAAATGAGTGAACGGGTCATCAAGGGTTATCACGCCCATATCTATTATGATCCGGCGAAGACGAAGGACGCCGCAGCCCTTGTGCGTAGAGGATTGAGCGCCTTTAACGTTCAACTTGGCGGCTGGCACGACGAGGCGGTCGGGCCGCACCTCGACGCGATGTACCAGGCGATTTTTGCGCCCGAAGAGTTTGGCAAAGTCGTGCCGTGGTTGATGTTGCACCGTGAAGGTTTGTCCGTGCTGGTACATCCATCCACGGGGGACGGCTACGGCGATCATCTCGAGCGTTCTCTTTGGCTCGGACCGCGGCTGAAGCTCAACGAAAAGGCATTGCGGCGCGGCGCATAGGTTTCGCGGCGAAGACAAATGAAGCGGCTTTATTGCGCCAAAGATCCACTAATGATCGGCCACTTGAAGAATGTTTTGGCCACATTCGGCATCAAGTGCGTTGCCAGGAAGCTCGACCTTAACATCGGCGCGGGAGAGTTGCCGCCGATTGAGTGTTGGCCCGAGCTCTGGGTGGTCGACGATGAAAATTTGGCCCGAGCCAAGTCGATTCTCAAGAAAGCCCTGGCTCCGTTAGAGTCGGTGAAAAAACCTTGGCACTGTGCCGGCTGCGGCGAAACGATCGAGGGCCAATTCTCAGAATGTTGGAACTGCGGCCGGGACCGCTCCGGCCGCAAGCTGCTTCGATTGGTGCGACCGATTTCGTCGAGGATCCGCAAACCATGACTCGCTGGGATATGAGGCTTTCGGCTCGGCCGCAAGTCTTTCTCTTTTAATCTCTGTGGGGTTCATTCCCCGCAGCTTGCTGCGGGGTAGTTCATTCCGCTTCGCCGTTGCGCGCGACTTCTCCAGCCGCGCCCGCAAAGTCGATCGCGCCACAAAATTTGACGCGGTGAGACAGGGGTGTTAAAACCAACGCCAATCGCCAATCATCCGGCTTAGAATCGGCCCGCCCCGACGGCCGCGTTCATCGAGCCGCTCGCTAGCCAAACGATTACGGTTGAGGAGATTTCATGGAGTATCGCCAACTGGGTCAATCAGGCGTGCGCGTGTCCGTCGTCGGCCTCGGTGCCAATCGCTTCGGTTCGCCGGATATGCCGCAGGTCGAAGTCAACAAGGTCGTCGACGCGGCGCTCGACAGCGGCGTCAATTTCATCGATACGGCCAATGTCTACAACGAGGGCGGTTCAGAAGAAACTTTGGGCCATGCGCTCAAAGGGCGCATGGATAAAGTCGTGTTGGCGACGAAGTTTTCCTTTCCGCGCAAGACCAGCGCGAATAGTTGGGGCGCGTCGCGCTATCAGATGATGCAGGCGATCGAGCAAAGCTTGCGCCGGCTGCAGACCGATCACATCGCTCTGTACTACTGCCATCGCTGGGACGAAACCACGCCGATCGAGGAAACCCTGCGTGGTTTGGACGATCTGATCCGCATGGGCAAGATTGGTTACATCGGTGCCTCCGCCTATGCGTCGTGGCAACTCGCACACGCCAACGTGCTGGCGGAGCTCAAGGGTTGGAGTCGATTTGTGGTCATTCAATCCGAGTACAACATGTTGAAGCGCGAGGTCGAGCGCGAGGTTCTGCCCTATTGCCGCGCCCATCACGTCGGTTTTGTGCCCTACTATCCGCTGGCGGGCGGCTTTCTCACCGGCAAATACGAGATGGGAAAACCGCCTCCACCGGGTTCACGCGGCGAATCGGCGCGTGCGGTTCAAGAGCTGATGACCGAGAAAAACTATCATCTCGTCGCCAAGCTTTCCGCTTGGGCCAAAGATCACGGCCGCGGCATCAACGAACTGGCGCAAGCCTGGTTGTTGGCGCAACCTAGCGTGTGTTCAGTGATCACCGGGGCAAAGCGCGTCGATCATGTCACCAGCAATGTGAAAGCGGCGGACTGGCAGCTGAGCGTCGATCAGCTCAAGGAATTTAGAGCGATCCTGAAAGAGCGAAACAACTAATGGCAAAGCGACAGCGAGTCCGGAAAAATTTTTCCGCTCAGCAAGCAAAAGAGCCATCTCTGCGCACTTTGAACATCCGGCAGTCAAATCATGAACGGCAGGCTTAGCTGCTCGATTTTTTGGCTGTGCGGCCGCGGTGTTTGGGCGAGCTTACGGAGCTCATCTTCGAGCCAGCGAATATACTGGCGCTGGGTGAGGCGTTTTGCGATGGCGGTGATGCAGAGCTCGCGCACCGATTCATTATAATCCATCCAACGTTCGCGCATAATGCGCGGCATCTTAAGATAGGTCGGCGGATCGTCGCAGAAGAGCGGGTCGCGGGCGAGCGTCCAGATGTCGCATTGAGTTTCGCCGGACGGAATTCGGTCGGGATCGGCCACGCGCGGAACGGCATGATTGCCGCGGCCCAAGCCTTGGATCAAATGGGTCAGCTCGTGGCCGATGGTTTGATAGGTGAGCTTGCGCACTTTGAGCCGAATGATCAGCCGCGAGATTATCCCTTTTCGGTAGATTACCGTGGCGCTGCCCAAATGTTTGCGCGTGTAGCCGACGGTGACCGTAATATCTTGCAGTTCCGGAAAATAGCGCAGCGAGCGCTCGATCATTTCATGGGCGCGGCGGGTGAGCCGCTGTTTCATCAGCGGCGTGAGTCGGATTTGCATCTGAGCGCTTGCTCGTCGAGAGTTGACCTTGAACGGCGAGTCGACAATGTCATAATACGGGTTCGCTCGGTGATTTAGTTATGTCAGAGACAACTCCCCAGAACAAGGAAAAAAGCGCGGCGCCGTTCCGCTCTGGCTACGTCGCGATTATCGGCCGGCCCAACGTCGGCAAGTCGACCTTGCTGAACCAGATTCTTGGCGAGAAGGTCGCCATCGTGTCGCCCAAGCCGCAGACCACGCGCAACCGCATAACCGGCATCCGTACGACGCCTGAATCGCAGATCATTTTTATCGACACGCCGGGAATTCATCAGGGCCATTCGTTGATGAACCGGCGCATGGTCGACACCGCCATGCATACGCTCGACGAAGTGGACGGCGTGCTCTGGCTGCTCGACGCCCACGACAAGGTCAAACAGGAAGAGGAGCGGATCGCCGAGACGCTGCGCGGCGTGGACACCCCGGTGTTGATTTTGATCAATAAAATAGACCTGGTATCCAAGGGTAAGTTGTTGCCGTTGATGGAACATTGCGCGCAATTGCTTCCCGGAAAAGAGATTGTGCCGGTGAGCGCGCTCAAGGGCGAGGGGAGTTCACTGATTTTGGAGATGGTCGAGAAATGGTTGCCGGAAGGCGTGCCGTTTTTCACCCAGGGCGAATACACCGACCAGTCGGAGCGCTTTCTCGCTTCGGAGATCGTTCGCGAGAAAGTGTTTTTATTGACCCGCGAAGAGATTCCCTACGGTGTCGCCGTAACGATAGATGAATTCACCGAAAAGGAAGAAAAGAATCTGATCGTAATCTCCGCGACGATTCACACCGAGCGCGATTCGCACAAGGGGATTTTGATCGGCAAGCGCGGCGCCATGCTCAAGGAAATCGGTAAGCAGGCGCGCGAGGAGTTGGAGGCGTTGCTCGGTTGCCGGATTTTTCTCGAGCTATTCGTGCGCGTCGACCCCAACTGGACACAAAATCCGCACTTGCTGACGGAAATGGGTTTATAGATGAAGGCCTCTAACTCGTTTGATCCGGCCCCCACGCGCAAGCGCGCAGTGGAACTGCCGATTGTTGCCATCGTCGGCCGGCCCAACGTTGGCAAATCGACGCTGTTCAACCGTCTAATCCGCGAACGAAAAGCGATCGTCGACGATTTGCCGGGCGTTACCCGAGATCGGAACTATGCCGAAGCCGAGTGGGCGGAAAGAAAATACTTGCTCATCGACACCGGCGGCTTGGATTCAGACTCGGCCGATTTCTTGGAGAAGAGCGTGCAGGCCCAGAGCCGTCTAGCGGTTGCGGAAGCGGACTTCGTGGTTTTTCTCTTCGACGGCAAAGGCGGGTTGAATCCGCTGGACCGAGAAGCCGTCGATCAGCTACGCCGATCGCACAAGCCGCTGTTTTTTGCGGTCAACAAGCTCGACTCCCAGAGGCGGGAAGAAAATCTCTACGAGTTTTATGCCTTGGGCCTCGACCGTCTCTATTCGATTTCCGCGGAACATGGCCTCGGCATAGCTGATTTAATGGACGATATCGTCGCCGGTTTTCCACCGGAAGCGCCGAGCAGCGATGCAGCGGAATTGGAGACACCGGACGAAAATTCCAAACCGCTGCGAGTTGCCATCGTCGGCCGGCCCAACGTCGGTAAATCGACCTTGATCAATCGTTTGCTCGGTTTCGAACGTTCGGTGGTTGACTCGAAGCCGGGAACGACGCGGGATTCTCTGGATACGCCCTTCGAATTGTTAGGCGAGCCGTGCATTCTCGTCGACACCGCCGGGGTTCGCCGCAAGGCGCGCGTCGACGAGCGCATCGAACGTTTCAGCGTCAACCGCTCGCTTCGCGCCGTGGATCGCGGCGATCTGATCATTCACGTCATCGACGGCCCGGAAGGCGTCACCGATCAGGATGCGCAGCTGCTCAGCTATGCGGTGCAGCGCGACAAAGCGTTGTTCTTGGCGGTAAACAAATGGGATATCCTGGCGCAATGCGACACCGATGCCGAGAAATATCGCGCGGAAGTCAATTACCGATTGTCATTCCTGGAGTTCGCGCCGATCGCCTTCATTTCCGCGGCGACCGGCTACGGCGTGCGCAAGATGTTACAGACCGCAGTGCGGGTGCTTAAAGCTTACGGCCGCAAAGTGTCGACTTCGGCCGTCAATCAGGCGCTGCAAAAGATCGTGCGGGCGCATAGCGCGCCATTGTCGCAGGGCCGCGCGGTCAAGTTTTATTATGGCACTCAGACCGGCACGCGACCGCCGACTTTTACGCTATTTGTCAATCGCCCCGCAGCGGTGCACGACAGCTATCAAAGGTATTTGATCCATCATCTGCGCGATCACCTGGGCTTTCAAGACACGCCGATTCGTCTCGATTTGCGCGCGCGCCGGGAAGAAAAACCAGGCACGCGGCGATGACGCCGCGCTGGCATATCGTCGCCGATGAGCGCGGCGTCATCGCCTTGAGCTTACAAAAAGAGGCTATCGCTAAACTAACCAAGCGCGGCGAAAATTTACGGGCGGCGCGCCGGCGTGCGGCTGCGGCAAGAGAATTGCGCGCCTACTTCGACGGTCGTCTGCGCTCATTCTCGGCACGTTACGACATCGGCGCGCTGCCGCCGTTCAGCCGAGCGGTATTAAATCTCACGGCCAAGATTCCTTACGGCGAAACCAGAAGTTATCAGTGGCTCGCGCGTCGTTTGGGGCGGCCGCGGGCCGCGCGCGCGGTGGGCAACGCGCTGGCGCGCAATCCGCTGCCGATTATAATTCCTTGCCATCGCGTGGTGCGTGTTGACGGCAGTTTCGCCGCCTTCGTGCTCGGTTCCGGTTGGAAAAAAAGATTACTTTGTTTGGAAAGAAAGTTTTGTAAAAACAAAAACTTTGCAGGAAAATTCCACCCTGCTTCCAAGCCTACTTGAGCGCTCGTTCTAGCCTTCGGCGGAAAATTGCCTTATCATCTTCTCCTTGTCTTTTCGGCGCCGCGTAAGATCTTCGATCCGCGCGCCGGTTTGACAAAACCTAAACGAGTATGGTTGAGGGATCGTTACCTTTGGCGAAAGGATTGACGTTGGCCATGCCGGTGCGCGACGGATATACGCCCTGGCTCGCCCTGGGGCGGGTGAAAGGGCTGGGTGGCATAGGCTTTAAAAAGCTTACGGCGCATTTTGCCGACCCCAGTGGAGCGTTATTTGCGTCCGCGGCTGAGCTCGAGCAAGTCGATGGCTTGCATCGCGACGTTATCGACGGGCTAGCCAATTTTGCCGATTGGGACGAAGTCGAGGATGAATTGCGCCGGACCCGCGATGCCGGCATCGACATCGTGCGGTTCACCGATCCGAGCTACCCGGAGCGCCTGCGCGCGATCCCCGACCCGCCGCCCTGCCTCTATTTAAAGGGGGTGCTGGCGGCCGAAGACGATAAAAGCGTGGCGATCGTCGGCTCACGCAGCGCCAGCGACTACGGCCGGCGCGTGGCGCGCGATCTTGCACGCGGTTTGACGTCTCTCGGATTCACTATCGTCAGCGGCATGGCGCGGGGCATCGACGGCGTGGCGCATGAAAGTGCGCTGCAGGCGGGAGGGCGGACCATCGCGGTGTTGGGATCCGGCGTTGAACGAGCCTATCCGCCGGAGCATGAAGGACTGTATCGCCGCATCTGCGAGCGAGGCGCGGTCATCTCTGAGTTACCGATCGGTACGCGTCCGATGGCCTTTAATTTTCCGGCGCGCAATCGTTTGATCAGCGGTTTATCCCTGGGTGTGGTGGTGGTCGAAGCCACGGAAAAGAGCGGTTCTTTGATCACCGCGGCCTTGGCTGTGGAACAGGGCCGGGAGGTCTTTGCCGTGCCCGGCGAAGTCGGCGCGAGCCGCAGCCGCGGCGCGCACCGGTTGATTCGTCAAGGGGCCAAACTGGTCGAGAGCGTTGACGATATCATCGAAGAGGTTGCGCCGCAGTTAGTTCGCCGCACGGGCGGCGTCGCGCAGCCTGTGGCGCGTGTGTTGCCGGCGAACGCGGCCGAAGGCGCGCGAAAAATATTTGCATTACTGCAAGAAAATTCCTTGCAAGTGGATCAGGTGATCGAGCGAAGCTGTCTGCCGCCCGCGCAGGTGCTCGAAATTCTTTTAGACCTGGAATTGCAGGGTTTTCTGCGACAGGCGCCGGGAAAAGTGTATTCGGTGGAAAGATAAGGTTAGACAACATTCGGAACTTCCAGAAACGAGCTTAAAATTATGGCAGCGAAAAATCTGGTCATCGTTGAGTCACCCGCCAAGGCGAAAACCTTGGAGAAATATTTGGGGCGTGACTTCCAAGTCAAAGCTTCGGTTGGGCATGTCGTCGATTTGCCGAAAAGCAAGCTCGGCGTCGACGTCAAAAAAGATTTTGCGCCGGACTTTACGGTTATTCAGACGAAGAAAAAGGTCATCGACGATTTAAAAAGAGCGGCAAAGGGCAAGGAAAACATTTATCTCGCTTCGGACCCGGACCGCGAAGGCGAAGCTATAGCCTGGCACATCGCCGGTCAAGTGGTGAAGAATCACAAGCGCGTGCACCGCGTGCTGTTCAACGAAATCACCAAGAAAGCAGTGCAGGACGCGATCGCCAATCCGCTCGAGCTCGATCGCAACAAATTCGATGCGCAGGTGGCGCGCCGGGTGCTCGACCGTTTGGTCGGCTACAAGATCAGCCCCCTGCTCTGGAACAAGGTCCGGCGCGGTCTCAGCGCCGGGCGGGTGCAGTCCGTGGCGGTTCGCTTGGTCTGCGAGCGGGAAAAGGATATTCGCGCTTTCGAGCCGGTGGAGTACTGGTCTTTGACCGCGCTCTTGGAAGGGCGCCTGCCGCCGTCGTTCAAAGCCAAGCTGGCGCAGTGGAAAGGCCAGAAGGTCGACAACAAAAAATTTCGCCTGGAAAACGACGAGACGGTCCAGGGAATCATCAAATCCCTCGACGGCGCGTCTTGGGTCATTGGCGAGGTTGAAAAAAAAGAGCGGCGTCGCTTTCCGACACCGCCGTTTGTGACCAGCAAACTACAGCAGGAAGCAGCGCGCAAGCTCGGCTTTCAGCCCAGGCGCACCATGCAGTTGGCGCAGCAGCTCTATGAAGGCATTGAGTTGGGCGACGAGGGCTCGGTGGGCTTGATCACCTATATGCGCACGGATTCGACGCGGATTTCCAACGACGCGCTCGACGCGGTGCGCAAACATATTCAAACTCAGTACGGAAAAAATTACGTGCCGGGCAAGCCCAATACGTTTCGCTCCAAGAAAGGCGTGCAGGATGCCCACGAGGCGATTCGCCCGACCTCGCTGGAATATACGCCCCAGCGCGTGCGCCGATATTTGCGGCGTGACATGTTCCAACTTTATGCCCTTATTTGGGATCGGTTTGTGGCCAGCCAGATGGTTCCGGCGGTGTACGATCAAACCGCCTTCGATATCTTGGTCAAAGAAGCGCTGTTTCGCGCCACCGGCCAGCAAATCAAGTTCGATGGTTTCATGAAAGTTTATACAGAAGGGCGCGACGAGCGCGCGGCGCAGGCCAACGGCGAGGATGACGACGACGAGGCGCAGGATTTGGACGGCGTGCTGCCGGATTTGCACAAGGGCGACGCTTTGAAGCTCCTGTCCATGGAGCCGCGCCAGCATTTCACCCAGCCGCCGCCGCGCTACACTCAGGCTTCGTTAATCAAAGAGCTCGACGAGAACGGCATCGGCCGGCCATCGACCTACGCGGCGATTATCACCAACATTCTCGACCGCGAATACGTGGCGCAGAACGAAGGCCGCCAGCTGGTGCCCACCGACTTGGGATTTCTTGTCACCGATCTTTTGGTCGAGAGCTTTCCCGACATTCTCAACGTCGAGTTTACCGCGAGCATGGAAGACGAACTCGACAAGATCGAAGACGGCAAGGAAAAGTGGACCAAGGCGATGAAACGGTTCTACACGCCGTTCGAGCGCGATCTCAAGAAAGCTGAGAAAGAGATGCGCGACGTCAAGCGTCAGGAAGTGCCGACGGACATCGACTGCGACAAGTGCGGTGCCAAGATGGTCATCAAGTGGGGGCGCAACGGCGAGTTTCTCGCCTGCCCACAATATCCCGAGTGTAAAAACACCAAAAATTTCATACGCAGCGAGACCGGCGAAATAGAAATTGCCGCGGAAGAAGAGGTCAACGAAGCCTGCGGAGAGTGCGGTCGGCCGATGCTGTTGCGCTGGGGCAAGTTCGGTAAGTTTCTCGGCTGCAGCGGCTATCCCGAATGCAAGAACATTCAACCCTTGGAAAAGCCGGTGGACCTTGGCATCAAATGTCCGGAGTGTACAGTAGGCAACATCAAGGAAAGAAAATCGCGCTGGGGTAAGGTGTTTTACGGCTGCGATAAGTATCCCGAATGCAAATTCGCGTCCTGGGATAAACCCATGTCGACGCCCTGTCCCGACTGCGACAGCCCGATCCTTGTCGAGAAGGTGACCAAGCGCAACGGTCGCACCCATCGCTGCTATAAAAAAGAGTGTGGTTACTCGATCCAAGTCGCCGAGCAGTAAACACGGTCGCACCGCTTGAGCGGCTATTCCACAGGGGGGCTCTGATCGATGGCCGACGTCGAAGCTTAGTCGAGGAATTTCATTCGTGCCGCGGCGAGGCTCGCCGCAGCACGCTGGATTCGGACGATTCGTTCTCATTCCATGAAAAATATCGCTCGCGTTATCGGAGGTGGGTTAGCCGGAGCCGAAGCGGCCTGGCAACTCGCCCGCCGCGGGGTTGACGTCGAGTTATTCGAGATGCGCCCGCAGCAGAAGACCGAAGCTCACGCTACCGCCAATCTCGGAGAGCTGGTGTGTAGCAATTCTCTGCGTTCGGATTCATTGACCGCCCCGGCCGGTTTATTGAAAGCGGAAATGCGCCAGCTCGATTCCCTAGTCATCCGCTGTGCTGAAGCCCACCGTGTCCCGGCTGGCTCGGCTCTTGCGGTGGATCGTGACGGATTTAGTACCGCCTTGACGCATGCGGTGAAAGCGTTGACGGGTGTGCGGCTCATCCGGGCCGAAGTTCAAGAGATTCCTGAGGATGGCATCGTGATTCTCGCCACCGGGCCGTTGACTTCACCGGCTTTATCGGCGCGGCTAGTGGCGTGCCTCGGTGAAGAGCATCTTTATTTTTATGACGCGATCTCACCGATCGTGACGGCTGAGTCGATTGACATGGCCGTCGCATATCGGGCCTCGCGTTACGATATAGGCGGCGACGATTATCTCAACTTGCCGCTGACCCGCGACGAGTATATTCACTTTGTCGACGCCCTGCTCGCCGCGGAACGGGTGCCGACCTACAGGTTCGAGCGCTTTGTTCCCTTCGAAGGCTGCATGCCCATCGAAGAGATGGCCGATCGTGGCAAGGAGACTCTCGCGTTCGGTCCCATGCGCGCGGTGGGATTGATCGATCCGCGCACGGGACGCCGCCCTTACGCGGTGGCGCAGTTGCGCCAGGAGAATCGCGAGAAGACGCTTTACAATTTGGTCGGCTTTCAAACCAAGATGACCTATCCGGAGCAGCGCCGTGTGTTCGCCTTGATCCCCGGTTTGGCCAGGGCGGAATTCGTCCGCCTCGGCAGCCTGCATCGCAACACTTTCATCAATGCGCCGCTGCATCTCTTGCCGACGCTGCAATGGCGCCAGCGCAGCACGCTATTTTTCTCCGGCCAGATGACCGGAGTCGAGGGCTACATCGAATCCGCCGCCACGGGCTTGCTCGCCGGGATAAACGCGGCAAACTTGCTAGCGGGAAGGCCGCCGGTGGTGCCGCCTGCGACCACCGCGCTGGGCGCGCTGTTGCGCTATATTACCGATTCCGAACGCATACGGTTTCAACCGATGAACGTGAACTTTGGCCTGATCCCGCCGCTCGCTGCACGCCTGCGCGGCAAAGCGAAAAAGGAAATGATGGCACGCCGCGCGCTCGCCGACATGGCGGCTTGGGCAAGGGAGTTGGACATTTCGGCGATTCCGTCGGATGGTGATCCAAAGCGGATCGTTGAAGGACGCAAAGTCCCGTGAGCCCGCGGCGCAGCGCCTTTATCGACGTCGGCACCAACACGATTCTCTGTCTGATCGCGGAAGTCAGGGACACTGGCCGCTTTCGGGTCTTGGACGATCTGGCCGAAATCACCCGGCTCGGCCAGGGTGTCGATCGGACGCGCCGGATCAGTTCAGATGGCGAGCAGCGCAGTCTCGCCGTACTCAGGCGCTATCGTGATCAGTGTAAAAATCTCGGTGTTGACGAGATCTTCGCCGTCGGTACCAGTGCGCTGCGCGACGCCACCAATAGCGCCGAGGTGCGTGCCCGCATTCGGGCCGAGCTCGGCATCGACATACGCGTGATCTCCGGCGCCGAAGAGGCGGCATATTCATTTCTCGCCGTGCAGCGCAGCCTGTCGCTGACCGCAAAAGAAACTTTGGTCATCGATGTCGGCGGTGGCAGCACCGAGCTGGTCCGCGGCAACGAAAATGGTGTACGCCGGGCAATCAGCATCGATCTCGGTTCGGTGCGCCTGACCGAACGATTCCTTCACGCCGATCCGGTTAAGCCGGAAGAACTGGCGCAAATGCGTGAGACCATCGATCGAGAGCTCGCGCGCTTGCCCGATCGGGATGTGGCGCCCGATGCGACGCTCACGCTGGTCGGCATCGCCGGCACGTTTACCACGCTAGCGGCCATGGAAAAAAAACTGGCGCGCTATTCGCACGGCGAAGTTCATGGTAGTGTCTTGACGCTTGAACAAGTGCGGCGCCAGCGCAACCGGCTGGAGCGCAAATCGATCGCCGAACGGCGGCAGATGATCGGCCTCGAGCCGCAGCGAGCCGATGTAATTTTTGCCGGCGCCTTATTGATTGAACGGATCATGGCGCGCTACCATGCTGCTCTCGTGATCGTCAGCGATCAGGGCGTGCGTTACGGTTTGCTGCACGAGGCCGCGCAGCCAAATTAGGGTTATTGACATTTGCGGATGAATTGGAAATGATCGGCCGTTGTTTTTGGGCGACCAAAAAATTTCTAAGTGACATGGAATCATCGCCGGCTTGTCACGGAGGGAGGTGAACGCAATGACCAAGGGTGAATTAATCGACGCCGTTGCCAGGAGTGCCAAGATCAGCAAACTGGCCGCCGGCGAGGCCGTGGACGCGACCTTCGAGTGCATCACCAAAGCGATTAAAAAGAGTAAGCGCTTTCAAGTTCCCGGATTTGGGACCTTCACGGTACGCGCGCGCAAAGCCCGCAAAGGTAGAAATCCTCAAACCGGCGCCATGATCAACATCAAGGCGAGCCGCACCGTAGGATTCAAGGCCGCGCCGGTATTGAAAAAGGGCCTGTAAAATCTTCCGGTCGTCCGTTGAAGGCCACTACGGAAAACCGGGTGGCCTTTTTTTTGCCCGGCTTGATGCCGGCGGGCTGGCCACGTAAACTAAAGCGCACTCAAAAGCGCCGAATCGTTGGTCGAGAAAGACTCGTCATGTCACTGAAAACTGAAAAAATTTGGCTCGATGGTGAATTGATCCGTTGGGAGGATGCCAAAGTGCACGTGCTCTCGCACGCGCTGCACTACGGCACGGGATATTTCGAAGGCATCCGCTGCTACGCATTGGCGGACGGCCGCTCGGCAATATTTCGCCTGGCGGAACATATGCGCCGGCTCGCCGATTCCGGCAAGATCCTCGGTTTTCCCCTGCCGTACACGGAGGCACAACTCAATCAAGCGACTCTCGATGTGATACGCGCGAACAAATTAAAGGAGTGCTACATCCGTCCATTGGCCTTTGTCGGCCTCGGCGAATTAGGCCTCTACGCGCCGATGAATCCGGTCAATGTCTCTATCGCGGTTTGGCCATGGGGTGCGTACCTCGGCGACGAGGGGCTTCAAAATGGCATTCGCGCCAAAGTATCGTCGTACACGCGCCACCACGTCAATGTGATGATGACCAAGAGCAAGAGCACGGGCAACTATATCAATTCGGTGCTGGCCAAGCATGAAGTGAAAAAAGCCGGTTACGACGAGGCGATCATGCTCGATGTCGAGGGCTACGTGTCGGAGGCCAGCGGGGAGAATATTTTCATGGTGCGCGACCGCAAAATTAAAACCACCCCGCTCACTTCGATCCTTCCCGGTATTACCAGAGACGCGATTATTACCTTGGCCCGGGATAAAGGTTACACGGTGATTGAAGAGCGCTTTACCCGCGATGAGCTTTATACTGCCGACGAGGCCTTTTTTACCGGCACGGCGGCCGAGCTGACGCCGATTCGCGAAGTGGACGATCGGCAAATCGGCGCCGGGCGGCGCGGGCCGGTGACCGAAGATATTCAGCAAACTTTTTTCGACGTCATCAAGGGCAAAAATCGTAAATACGAGAATTGGCTTACCTACGTCTAGCGGTGCTGGGCCGCTTGTCGAGACTTTCCGCCGGGCGGCGGACGAGTTAGAACACTGCCAATGCCGGAATTCACCGATGCCACTTTACGCGTGACCATGTTGCCGCGTGATACCAACGCGCGCGGCACGATTTTCGGAGGCGTGATTCTAAGCCATATCGACTTGGCCGGTGGCATCGCCGCGTCACGGCAAGCGACGCGAAATTTTGTTACTCGGGCGATGCGCGAGGTTGAATTTATCGCCCCGGTGTATGTCGGCGACGTGGTGAGTTTTTACACTTCCGTGCTGCGTCAGGGCACAACTTCTGTTACAATAAAAGTCAGCGTCGAAGCGGAGCGCGGCAAGGATCCTCGCCGTCGGGTCAAGGTCACCGAAGCGGAGGTCATCTATGTCGCGGTGGACGAAGCCGGAAAACCACTACCGGTGAAGTAAATTATGCCCGAGCACTGGTTATCAAAATATTTTTGCGCTTTCGCGCTTTGTTTAGTGGCGGCGGCGAACGCCGGCGCTGAGGCGGTCACAACGATCCAGACGACACGCCCCGGCTGCTGCGGCCAGACCGATGCCGACATCGCACGCTGGCACCAGAACGCCGACCGGCTTTACGGTCAATTCAAACCAGCCGAGGCGGTTCGCGAGCTGGAGAAAATCCTCGTGGTGGACAGCCGCAATTTTCAAGCGCTGATCAAACTAGCACGCGCGCATATCGATATGGGTGATCAGATCGCAGAGAATAGCGCCAGTGCGAACGAGCATAGGCTGAAGCAATACGCCCTCGCCGAAGACTACGCCCGCAAAGCGGTTAATGTAGATTCCAGCTCAACCTGGGGCCACTTTTGGATCGCCGCTGCCCTTGGCAATATTGCAATGCATTCGCCGATCGCAAAGCAGTTGGAACTTGCTGGCGAGATACGCGCGGAGATCGAGAAGGCATTGGAGCGCGATCCCAAGAACGGTTTAGCCTACCATGTTTACGGCGTGTGGCATCGCAAGATCGCCGAGATCGGCGGCGCCAGTCGAGTTTTCGCGTCCGTGGTCTACGGGAAATCGGTTCCTTCCGGAACGCTCGAAAAATCGATCGAATATTTGAGAAAAGCCGTAGAGCTCAATCCCACCGTGATCGTATCCCGTTTGGAGCTGGCGCGCAGTCATATCGAAAAAGAACAATGGGAACAGGCGCGGGCTTTGCTCACTTCGATTCCGGCCTTGCCGATTCAATTCTCCGACGACGCCAAGCACAAGCAAAAAGCCAAACAGCTCTTGGCCGAAATCAAGGATCGTTAGTTGCGCGGGAGCCGCCTTCATTCAAAAATCGACGCGCCTGATCATTGATCCGGTTGACCGGCGGGCGTTGGCCATGCTCGGAGAAGAGCACCAGCCGGAGCGGCTTGCCCGGGCTTTCCAGCCGATCATGCAGCAAGATCGCTTGAGACACGGAAATGTGCGTGTCCCGCTTGCCGCGAAAAACCAGAGTGCTGGCGTGTTAATCGGCGACTTGCGGAAGCCAATTTTTCAGCTTCGGTTGTTCTTCGCCTTGGGAATTATCCGGGCGACGCAACCAGAAGCGAGAACTGCCATGGTAAACGTTTGCCCTCTCACATCCGCTGCTACCGCATTTTCGGCGTCAACCCCCCCAAACGTTTGCACGACCGGGGCGCTTTAAGTATCAATGAAACGGCTGATGATTAGAAATCTTTTCAAGCACTGGCTCCCATTCGTCCTGTTTTTGATGTTAGTTGCTTGCGGCGAGTCGGATAAGGCTGCGAAGACGTTGCGCGTCGGCTTCGTGCCGGCTGAAGACGCGCAACAGGTGATGCAAAATGCCCAACCCTTGGTCGAGCTATTGCGCCGGCGCTTAGGGATGGAGATCCAGCCGTTTGTCGCCACGGATTATACCGGCGTCGTCGAGGCATTGCGCGTCAACAAGTTGGATGTCGCGTTTTTGGCACCCGCCTCCTATGTTTTGGCCAAGAGTGAGGCGGACATCAAAGTGATCCTCAAGTCCGAGCGCAAGGGCCTTCCATTTTACTACGCCGCGATCATCACGCGGGCCGACAGCGGCATAAGGACGCTCGAAGATCTGCGCGGCAAAACCTTCGCGTTTGGTGATTCGCTGTCCACCACCGGCCATGTTTTTCCGCGCAAAATGTTCCGGGAGCACGGCATCGATCCGGTGCGCGATTTCAAAAAAATTCTCTATTCCGGCGGCCATGACGCTACCGTGTTGGCGGTGCTGAACGGTAAAGTTGACGCCGGCGCGACCTACGCGAATTCGCCGGACAGCCAGGACACGGCCTGGATGCGTTATCTGAAAGACCCCCGCGACGTTGAACAAATTCGCGCCATCGCTTTCTCGGAGCCGATACCGGCCGATAATTTAGTCGTTAGCGCCGGTCTCGACGGCGCGATTAGCAAGAAAATCGAAGAGCTATTTCTCGATCTAAGCCGCGACCCCAAAGGGAAAAAAATGCTCCGCGACCTCTATCAGATCGACGGCTTTGTCCGCGCCAAGGATGCCGATTATGATCCGGTGCGCCAGGCCTTCGCCGACGCCGGCATTCAAATCAAGCAAGCCCTGCAAAAAATACACCCGTGACCATCCTGGAAATCCAGCAGTTGTGCCAATCCTACAATGGCAGCACGCCGGTGTTGCGCGGCGTCAGTTTCAAGGTCGAGCAGGGTGAATTCGTGGGTATCATCGGTCTTTCCGGTTCGGGTAAATCGACGCTGCTGCGCTGCATCAACCGGCTGGTCGAGGCCGGCGCGGGTGAAATTAAAATGCCGCGCGGTCTTCTAACCGGCGCGCCGAACGGCGCGCCGATCGATCTTTCAAAGCTCGATAGCGCCGACCTGCGCCGCGTGCGCTGCAAGATCGGCATGATTTTCCAGCAATTCAATCTTGCCAAGCGATTGTCCGTTCTGGAAAACGTGCTCGCTGGCGGCCTCGGCTATCAGCCGGCGTTACGCAGCGCGCTGAGAATTTTTACCCGCGACGAGCGGCGCCTAGCGCTCACCAATCTCAAGCGCGTCGGTTTGCTTGAACACGCCTACCGGCGCGCTGATGAGCTTAGCGGCGGCGAGCAGCAGCGGGTCGCTATCGCGCGCACGTTGATGCAACGGCCGGCGCTCATTCTCGCCGATGAGCCGGTTTCGAGCCTGGATCCGAAGCTGTCGCGGGTCGTGCTCGATATTCTCAAGCGGGTCTGCCGCGAAGACGGGATCACCGCGCTGGTGAGCTTGCACACTCTCGAACTGACGCGGGAGTATGCCGACCGGGTCGTTGGCCTCAAGCAAGGCGAGGTCGTCTTCGATGGCACCACGCGCGAACTTAGCGACCTTGCGGTGGAGGCAATCTATCAGCACAAAGCATAGCTAGGTGCGCGGCGCTTTGGCGCCCGGGTGAAGCCCGGTGCCGCGTTTTTCCAGAACTTCGAGGCCGTAGCGGTAGCCGGCAGCGATAATCTCGTCGATGCGGCGCCAATCAAAGATACCGAACTGGCCGACCGGTGGATTTAAATAAAGATCGGCGTCGGTTTTGACCGCTTCGATCGTGCGCAGGCTACCAACGGTGGTGGCGCGATAGAGAATATTAAAAATGTTTGGCAGATCCGGTTTTGTGGCCAGGGGATTGAACCGGCGCCAAAGGAGATTCCAGCCGGAGACGCTGTAGCTCTCTGCCAGTTGGCTTTTAAACTCGACCTGTTCGCTCACGTCGACGGCGGCGACGGTGCCCTGGCAGAGTTTTCTCATGACGTCGACGGGCAAGTTGTTCATCAAGCCGCCGTCGACAAAAATTTCGCCACGCTCAATAGCGGGTGGCCCGATACCGGGAATCGAAATGCTCGCACGAACGGCTTTCCACAGCGGGCCGCGGCGATGAACCTTCTGATCGGCGCGAGTGAGGTTGGTCGACACGCAGAAAAATTTGTCGCGCAGATCTTGTATCTCAACTGCGCCGAACATTTTTTCGAGCATGCGGTCCATGCGCTTGCCGGAGTTGAGCGCGACCAGCGGCAAGGTCAAGTTTCGCTGCGGCTCGCAGCGCGGCCATTGCTCTCGGTTCACCCGGGTCATTTCTCGCCATTGCCAGCCCAAGGCATGCTGCGCGGCGATGACCGCGCCCATGCTGGTGCCGCCGATGTAGTCGACGGGAATTCCGCATTCGTCAAGCGCGCGCAGGATGCCGACGTGAGCGAAGCCGCGGGCGCCGCCGCCACTCAGAACCAAGCCGACGGCGGCGCCTGTAAGCAGGCGCACCAGTTTGTCCATATCGGCGTCGGCCGTTGGCACGACGTGATAGTGGGAATCGAGAGGAAACAGCGTTAGCCATCGATCGGCGCGCACACTCGGATCGAAAGCGCCATTGTGCAAGAGCGCCAATTCAAGCACCGCGCTCACTTGATGGCGCGAGAAATAGTCGGTCAGTGCTGCGCACCTGATTTTATCCGGTGCGTCGCTGGCCGCCCCAAGCAACAGAATCAGATCGGCTTGACGCAGGCATTGTTCGGTCCACGGCGACAGCTCGTTTTCGGCTTCGTAGACAACAAAGCGATGCTTGCCCTCCAGGTCATTGAGCCGGGCGGTCAGCGTGTCGTCACCCTCGGAGCGAGCATCGTCCGGCAACCCCGGCGTTCGATCGAGGCGGTTGCTCAGATGAAGCGTGCTGCCGACCTTACTCAGCGCTTCAACGAGTCGCTCGACGAAACGCCCCGCCGCCTGCGCGTCGAAAGGCAGCACGGCCAAGGTTCTGATGTTACGCTTCGACAAAGATTCGTCTGTGCCTTCGCTCTGACGCTCGGCGATTTGCACCAAAAGTTCGCCGGCCAGCTGAGGATGCTTTTTGAGCGCGTTCTCAAAGGCGGACCGGGAGAAGCGCGCTAACTCGGTATCGCGGATGGCGCGTACGGTGGCGGAGCGCGGTTTTCCGGTAAGGATCGCGAGCTCGCCGACGCTTTCGCCACGGCCGATTTCGCGGATCGCTTCTTGAGTTCCGTCGGGCCGCGTAGTGAAAATGCGCAGCCGCCCGGAGAGTACGATGTACATGGAGTCGGCGGCGTCGCCGGCGCGAAACAAGGTTGCGCCGCCGGGTAGCAGGCGCCAGTCCAGCCCGGGGAGAAAAGTTTCGAGGGCAGCGGGACCTACCGTTAGAAATAGCGCTGCGGCCGACAGGTGCGGTATTTTTTCCGGGGGAAACATTCTTAGCTGCTGCGACCTCGGCGGAGTCCTGGGGCAAAGTTGACGCGGTTTTCGATTATTTCATTGCTTTATTGTCGTAGTCGCACTCTCGGACGATCGCGTGCCGAATCATGCTGCGTTCGGCTGCTCATCCCGACGCGCACAACTAACCGAATTGAAGCTTGCCTGTCAAACGACCTGTGGCGGCGTTATTTTCGCTCTGACCCCTATCGCCGCGCCGGTTCAACAGCGTATCCGACAGGGATATCGGGCAATCGACGTTGACTTAACCAACGATCGAATGCGGTACAGATGGCTTGTTCCGACGCAGAGCAATGCGTTATGGTTTGACCCGTTGGCGCGAACGTTTACCGACGACGGGTTAACCCAGGTCTGGTTTGGAGGGAGGAGGTTACTTTGGCCCAAGCAGCAAATAAAATGGAAGAGCAGGATATCCTGCTGGAGGCGCCGCGCCGACCCCGGTACGGCAAGAAATTTTTCACCGCTGTCGCCCTCGGATCGATGATTCTACTTTGGTCCTTTCAAGGGGCGAAAATCCGGCCCGGTGAGCTGGTCGAGGGCATTCCGCAAATTTTCGCCACTCTCGAGCGCATGTTGCCACCGGACTTCACGAAAATCACGGACGCTAAGAATTATTATGCGCCTGAGGAGTTGAGCTGGACCGAGCTGCTTTTGCCAGTGCCCCTCGGCGAGGCGGGGGCACGGGCGCGCCGGCGTTGGTGGAATAATACATTTCCGCAAACGGTGGCCGGCGCGACGCTGGAGACTGTCCAGATGGCGCTCGCAGGAACGTTTTTGGCGTTGATTGCCGCTTTTCCGTTGGGCTTCCTGGCCGCGCGCAACACGACACCGCATCCGGTCGTCTATCATGCCGTGCGCGGCGCGCTCAATCTGGTGCGCACTATACCCGATCTCGCCCTTGGGCTATTGTTCGTCGCGGCGGTGGGCTTAGGGGCGTTCGCCGGCACCCTGGCCCTGGCGATTCACACCGCTACGGTGCTCGGTAAACTGTTGTCCGAATCGGCGGAAAATATCGACGAAGGAGTGGTCGAAGCAATCCGCGCCACCGGCGCCGGCTACCCGCAGATCCTTTCTTTCGCGGTGCTGCCGCAGATCTTGCCCGACCTGATTTCATTTACGTTGTACCGGCTCGAAACCAATATCCGGGCCGCTTCGGTGCTCGGATTGATCGGCGCCGGTGGCATCGGCTACCTGATGAACACGAGCTTTCGAACTTTTCAGTATCAAGAGGCGGCAGCGATTGTTTTAGTGCTGATCGGGCTGGTGATGCTGGTCGATTATCTGAGTTCGCGGTTGCGCACCCGGGTCGTCTAACGGCAATCGCCGCGTCCCAGTGGGTCGTCGGCCCCCCGCCAGCGGAGATTTGCCGACTTGATTCGCATCTGGTTTGTGCCTTTGGTGATTTCGCCGAATGTTCGCCGCGTTGTAGCGGCGGTGTCGTGGACATTTTTTTTAACCATGTGATAATCTCGCTGTGGAGAAACTCATCGATGATTCGTACCGTCGGTATCGTGGCTAAATATCAGGAAGCCAAAGCGGCTCAGATGGTTCGCTGGCTGGTTCCTTGGCTTAAGAAGCGCGGCAAAAAAGTCTGCGTGGAGAACGGCCTGGTGCGCAAGGGCGCCCAGTCGTGCAGTAAGAAAATGATGGTGGCCCAGGCCGATCTGATCATTTCTCTGGGCGGCGACGGCACGCTGCTAAACATCGCGCCGTTAGTAGAGCGCCCGGAGGTGCCTATTCTCGGTGTCAATATGGGCGGGCTGGGCTTTATCACCGAAGTTGCCGTGGATGAATTCGAATCGGTCTTGAGCAAAACCTTGGACGGCGACTTTGAGGTCGAGAAACGCATGACCCTCGAAGTGCGAGTACGCGGCAAAAAGCGCCGGCTCCACAGATTTCGTGTTCTGAACGACGTCGTCATCGCCAAAGGCGCACGCAGCCGCATCATCGACCTGGAAACCTACGTCGGCGACGATTATCTTTGCACCTACCGAGCCGACGGTCTGATCATCTCGACGCCGACCGGTTCGACCGCCTATTCTCTGGCAGCCGCGGGACCGATCCTTGAACCGACTCTCGGTGCCGTGGTGCTCGCGCCCATCTGCCCGCACACGCTCACCAACCGGCCGATCGTGGTGCCGAGCAACGCCGCCATTCGGGTTACCCTGCGCTCCTTTGGCGACACGGTGATCTTGATTCCCGACGGCCAGCAGGGAGTGCGGCTGAACAACGGCGATAAGGTGGAGGCCAGGGATTACGGATTGCCGGTCTCTCTGATCAAACTGCCGTCGCGCAGCTATTACGAAATCCTGAGGGAAAAACTCAAGTGGGGAGAGCGCTAAGCGAGCGGTTTTATGCTACGCGAGCTCCGGATCAAGAATTTTGCCGTTATCGACGAGGTCGTGCTTGAGCTCAAATCCGGGCTGAATATTCTTACCGGTGAGACCGGCGCAGGCAAATCGATTATTCTCAACGCCCTCGGACTGATCGCCGGCGAACGCGGCGCTTCGGACATTATTCGAAACGGTGAAGACGAAGCGACGGTGGAGGCCCTTTTTGACTCCTCGCCCGCCGGAATCCAAGACATCCTCAGCGAAGCCGGGTTCCAAATCGACGACGAGCTGGTAGTCAAGCGAGTGCTCAGCCGCTCCGGGAAGAATCGCATCTATTTGAACGGCAGCCTCTGCCCGCTCGCCGTACTCGCCGCGGCCGGCGGCACTTTGGTACATATTTACGGCCAGCACGAGCAGAACACCCTGCTGCAAGCGGAAACCCATTTGAATCTGCTCGATGCCTTTGCCGGCGTAGCAGCGGCGGCGAAGACAATGAAAGAGAGATACGGTGCTCTGGTCAAGGCTTGGGATGCGCTGCATGAAGCGCGCGAGTCGCTGGATGCGCGGCGCCGCGAGAAGGCGCTGTTCGAAACCCAGGCCGAAGAGATCGCCCAGGCGCGGCTACGAGTGGGCGAAGAGGAGGAAATCCGCGCCACCAAAGACATCTTGGCGCATAGCGAGAAGCTGCACCAGGGCTGCCGCGAGGGCGAGGAGCTGCTCTACGAAGGCGATGCCGCTCTGGTCAGCAGCCTGGGCAAGTATACCGTCCGGCTGCGTGAGCTGGCGACCATTGACAAGAACCTCAAGCCGACCGTCGACCTGCTTGAGTCCTCGCTGGCGCAGTTGCAGGAGGCGGCCGCGCAGCTGCGCCGCTACGCCGAGCGCGTGCATTTCGATCCGCGTGCGCTGGAGCAAGTCGAAGACCGCCTAGACGAGATCCAGCGACTCAAGCGTAAATACAACGGAGGCATCGAAGATATTTTGCGCCAGCACGAAGCAATCACGGCGTCGCTGGATGGTCTGGAGCGGGGCGAGGAACAGATCGCCGGTTTGGAAAAGGCCTTCGCCGAAGCGCGCCAGGCGGCATGGGACAACGCGGAAAAAATTTCCCATGAGCGCCAGCGCGCAGCGATAAAGCTCAAGCGCGATATGGAGAGAGAAGTCAAAGCCCTCGGAATGCCGGAGACCCGATTTGAAGCACGCTTCCTCACACAAGATGAAAGGGCCGATGAACCGCCGTTTTTTATCGCCGGCAAAAGACTCTCCGAGCGCGGTATGGATCAAGTCGAATTCTATTTCTCGCCGAACCCGGGCGAGCCGGTTAAGCCGCTGGCCAAAATCGCCTCGGGCGGCGAACTGTCGCGCCTGATGCTCGCGCTCAAAGCGCTGGTGCTGACGCCCGGAGTCGTTTCGACTCTACTCTTCGACGAGGTCGATGCAGGCGTCGGTGGACGGGTGGCGGAGATCGTCGGGAAAAAATTAAAACAGGTGGCGGCGCACCACCAGGTCATCAGCGTGACCCATTTGCCCCAGATCGCCGCTCTGGCCGAGAGCCACTATGTAGTCCAGAAAGCCGTGGAGAAGGGGCGCACGTTCACGCGCGTCAAACAGTTGTCCGAGCGCGAGCGCATCGCCGAGCTGGCTCGCATGCTGGGCGGCGTCAAAATCACCGAGCAAACCCGCAAACATGCCGAAGAGTTGGCGCGCGGGAAATAACCGGACTGAACAATGCGGACTGAGGGTTGAGTTTCCAGCGCGGAATTGACTTTTGCGGTGCTCTCTTTTACTTTTACCTCAGCAATCGTCACTCAGTCCTTCGGAGCGTGGGGCCGTAGCTCAGTTGGGAGAGCGCTTGAATGGCATTCAAGAGGTCGAGGGTTCGATTCCCTTCGGCTCCACCAATTTACTTTCCAGCATAGTCCTAAGAAGTCCATTAACCCATTGTAGCTAAACAGTTTTTTCTGGTATAGTGTCCGGCATGGTCCGATGCCGTTCAGGTAAAGCTGCCCCCATATTGGGGGCAACTCTGGGGGCAACTGGGTGACCAGGAAAGTGAGTTGCCCCCATATGCCGCTAACTGACACTGCTATTCGCTCTGCAAAGCCCCAAAGATAAAACTTTTAAGCTTTTCGATAGCGGAGGGCTTTACCTTGAAGTAAACCCCGCCGGGGGCAAGTGGTGGCGCTGGAAGTACCGTTTTGCCGGCAAGGAGAAGCGGCTGTCGCTTGGGGTTTATCCGGATGTGAAATTGAAAGCGGCGCGGGAGAAGCGCGATGCTTCTCGCCAGCAGCTCGCCGCCGGCATCGATCCAGGCGAGGCGCGCAAGGCGGAAAAGCAGTCCCAGGCCGGTGCGGAGAGTTTCGAGGCGATCGCGCGCGAGTGGCATGGTAAGTTTTCGCCGAGCTGGGAAGCTAGTCACAGCGAGCGCATCTTGCGGCGGCTCGAAAGGGATGTCTTTCCATGGATCGGCAAGCGGCCGATTGCCGAGATCAAAGCGGCCGAACTCTTGGCCATGCTGCGCCGGGTTGAGAGCCGGGGCGCGCTGGAGACCACCCACCGCGCCAAGCAGAACTGCGGGCAGGTGTTTCGCTACGCTGTGGCGACCGGCAGGGCCGAGCGCGATCCGACGGGCGATCTGCGCGGCGCCTTGCCCTTACCGCAGGAAAAGCACCATGCCTCGATCATCGAGCCGAAGCGCGTCGGCGCACTGCTGCGCGCGATCGACGGCTATGAAGGATTCTTTGCCACGAAGTGCGCGCTACGGCTCGCGCCGTTGGTGTTCGTGCGGCCTGGAGAATTGCGCAGGGGACAGTGGCAGGAGATCGATCTTGAGAAGGGCGAGTGGCGTATCCCTGCCGAGCGCATGAAGATGCGCGAGCAACATATCGTCCCGCTGTCGCGCCAAGCCGTCGAAATCTTGCGTGAGCTGGAGCCTCTGACGAACCGCTCGATTCCATCGAGGCCCGGCGCTCCATGTTATGTTTTCCCGAGCGCGCGAACGCGGGAGCGGCCTATGAGTGAAAATGCTGTCCTGGCAGCGTTGCGGCGTATGGGTTACACGAAGGAAGAAATGACCGGTCATGGATTCCGCAGCATGGCATCCACCTTGTTGCACGAACAAGGCTGGAACCATCAAGCGATCGAGCGCCAGCTTGCCCATGCCGAGCGCAACGCCGTAAGCGCGGCCTACAATTTCGCCGAGCACCTGCCGGAACGGCGCAAGATGATGCAAGCTTGGGCGGATTATTTGGACAGTCTAAAAGCCGGTGCGGGGGTGATTTCGCTGTTCAAGAAGGCGTAGGCACCCTCGACCTCTTGAATGCCATTCAAAAATCAATCGTGACTAGATCCTAAAACAACCAGCAAAGCCCAACAATAACAAGCCCCAGGCGCTGCCTTACACGGCGGTTCTTGGGGCTTGTTGTTTCTGGTATGCGGACAAAAAGCGGACAGAGGTCGCAAACAAAAGGTCGGCGATTAACGGATCACAGTTTGCTGTATGACTTGCGCGATTGAAAGTAGACGCGCCGGACTCAAAATCCGGTAGGGGAAACCCTGTGCGGGTTCAAGTCCCGCCTCCGGCACCACTTGATCCTTAGGGGTCACTGGTGACTAGACCGAATCGAAAAAATTTTTCCTCACTTTTTGTTTGTTGCTCACCAATTGATTTGGCCGGATTAAGCTGCGGGGCGTGCGTTGCGCCTGCAACGCCGTTGCCGCTGGGAAATATGACCTGAAGTGACTTTTTCTACACCCTCAACGTTCGACAAGAATGCTCTGACTCGGTGTGCCTGGGCAGGTCAGCTTGATGGAGAGGTTAGTCCTTTTTGTTACATCACCTGCCCAAACGATTAGTACGGGGAGCCATCCCTGTGCAAAAACTTCCACTTCCCATCAACCATCACCGCCTTGAGGTCATCATCAGGGTAGCTGCCTTCATCGCCAGGCGTTCTGTCTCCCACTTCAAGGTAGGTAACCGCTTCCTCGGTTTCGTTGATCAATCGGTGGCCGTTGCCAGTGCCCGCCTTGAACCCAGCACACATGCCCGGCGAGAGTCTCGTTCGACCTTCGTCAGTTTGAAGAGTTGGGTGCCCCTGCAAGATGTAGACAAACTCGTCTTGCTTGGTGTGAGCGTGGCGCAGCGCCGACGCCGCCCTCGGAGCAAGCCAGGTCAGATTCACCCCGAAGTTGGTGAGACCAAACAAGTCACCCAACGGCTGCTTTTGCCTGCCTGCCATTCGGGATGCGAAGGGCTCGGGGTAGGTTGACACCTTCGTTTTTCGCGGCGCTTTATCTGCGATGACAGTAACAGGGAATGCTGGATTTGCCATGCGTTGCTCCTTGTCGACGCCTATAAGGGCTAACTCGGGAGTACAGTGACGAGTATATTGCCGATTGCAAAACATCCCAGCGAGATAGGAGTTGTCAATCGATTTTCGTCGGCCTTTATTTCAACATAGCTGCAACGCACATCTCCCCCAAGAAATTGAATTGATCGACGCAATGAATCGAACTAGCAGAATTAATTCGTCGGAGAAAAAATTCAATTACACAATTACGCTCGCGGCGGTGAGCGGCCGCAGCAAGTTAGTCTGAGCCAGATGGTCCTATCAAAAGTTTTGTTGTGCCGCCTTTCCCGCCTACTTCGTCCATGCCACATTCTCAATCACGACGCGATATCCGTCGAGATCTTCAAATGTCTTGCCATGAGCATCCCAATAGGGATTGTAGGACCGCACGCTTCAAAACCCAGCGGCAAGCATGCGATCACAGGCATGCTCCCATTCATTCTTGTCCGCGATGTAAAACACCAACAAATGATCCATTGCTGGCGCCGTGCCGATGTGGTGCCCCCGTTGCGACATGAATTCCAGATGGTAGGGGTGCTGCGGATGTCCGAGAATCACCCCGTCGAAGCCTTCATGATTCACAAACTCGGCGAGACTGCTCACGCCGAGGCCCTGTTCGTACATGCCGGCAATTGCGGACACCTTGTCCGTTGTGCGAGCGACACGCATAATATGTACAGGATTCATAGTTCGCACCTCCTCGTAGCGGCATTACTTTTATTGCCGCGCACGTCCCACGCTATGCGTCACCTGCACGCACGACCACACGCCCGGTCATATACGGGTGCACCGAGCAGTGGTAATCATAGATGCCAGGCCGATCAAACTGACGGTGAAAACTTGCTCCCGGCAGCAACAAGTCTGTTCCCTTTGCACCGTCCTCGTACTCAAGCCCATGCGGTGCGCCGTCGTCATTGATCCAGGTGACGCGTTCCCCCGGAGCTATCGTGACCTGCGATGGCGTGAATGCAAAGTTAATGATCGATACCTTAGCGCCGCTGCTCGCCATTTTCGTCGCGGTGCCTTGGACAACAACCTTACGCGGCGCATTGCCCACTGCGATTGTTTTCGTCTGACCGGTAAGGAGATTGATGATGCTCAGATCGTTCGAGCCCTCATTGGTCACATACGCTTTCTTGCCATCACCGGAGGCGGTCGCCCAGTGCGGTTGTTTGCCTACCGCGACGCTGCGCACCGGCTTGTTGGTCGCCGGGTCGAACAATAGCAGCTCGCCCGACCCTTGCACGACGATTAGGCCGAACGCCGAGCCGCTCGGGTAACCAACGTAATGGGGCGATACGCCCGTTGGAATCTCTGCGATGATCTTTTGCGACGCTGGATCCAGAACCTGGACTGAGCTAACTCCGGCTTGCGTAAAGTAGAACCGCTTTCCATCGTAACTAAATTCCCCGTCGCGGGGCGTCTTCTCAACCGCCACGGTGCTAACAACCGTGCGCTTTGCCAGGTCGATGCGGGCGAGCCCATAGTGCCCTGGTTCCTGCACCGTGACGTACGCGAACTTGCCGTCGGGACTGATCGCAACCGTATGAGGTTTAGGGAGGGACATTGTAGCAACCACTGTTAGTGTGGAAGTATCAATGAAGTCTATGCGGTTGTCGCCGTTAACCGTGACCACCAGCAGCCGGTTGTCAGGCGTGAGCGCCACTCCGTTCGGCGCCTTGCCAACATCGATCGTCTTAACCACTTTGTCGGTCGCCGTGTCGATCACGTCAAGCGACGAAGAGCCGTCGCCGCTGACATATACCTTGCGACCGTCCTGCGTTATCGCCATGCCATGCGGACCCGCGGAAACCGGGACGGTCGTAACCACGGCCCCCGCCTCTATATCGATTACGCTCACCGTGTTGTCTTTGAAATTGCTGACATAGGCCTTCGGCCCTGCAGCGAGAGCGGCAGTTGCCACCAAGGTAGTCAAAATAGCCGCAACATATGAGAGCCGGCCCAGCCGGTATTGAAATATTGGAAACATGGGAACCTCCTTATTGCGTTAAAGTAATAACTGCGCACCGCGATTGCTTTACCGCGTATACCACGCACCGGCTGCTTTTATTCCCGGCCACGATGTTGTCAGCAACAAATGCGGAGCTAGCAACGAGTCGAGGCGGAACGTCGGTTCCGTTGCAATGAAGTTTTGAGTATTATCGGCGGGACATATTCATGACTGATCCAAAAACAAGCATGGTTCAAAAACTTACGCCATGAAATGACTTTGGGGACGTCTGCAAACTCACGCGCACTTCATTTTGCCTGATCTCAAGTTCGCAGGATTATGTTGATGGAGCATTCAACTCAATGTGAAATTGAGTCATTCCGAACAAAGAACAATTTGACGATGATCTTTATGATAGGGCTGACAACTGTGCTTTCAGTATTTGGGTGAATTTTTCAAGCTGGCTTTTTTCGAGATCAGACACAACCCAAAAAGTCATGCGCAATTGGTTCCAGTTAAAAATATTGTATCCCCGACGTGTGACCGCAGTATCGCCATCTACACTTTCGCCTGATGGCCAAATAAATACATTAATGAGGTGTTTATCGCGTTGGTAAACCAGCGCAGCGACCGGTCTGTTGTTGAGATAATCAAGGCGTCCGCCCACTAATGGAAATCCCTGGGCAGCCAGATTCGCCACTGGCGGTGAAAAATCTAACTTGCCATTGAACCACGGCTTAACCGTGTGTTGATCCGATGAAGGAACGTCGGTTAAATGGTTGGCCATTAGGGAACGAGCATGGCTGGAGATCACTTCCTGGGCCAGGGTTCCCTCGGGAGAAGGTCCGCGGAAAAACGGGACCAGAGTCAAAATTACAAGCGCAGCGGCGGCTATGGGACTTGCGACTCGGGCCCACGACCAAAGCGATTTCCGAAGCGACGGATCGTCCTTGGCGGCCCGCTGTAAAGCGCGCTGAATGCGCTTCTGGAGATCCGGCGGCGCATTGAAATAGACCGAGTTCATCCTTAGCCCATCGCGAATGACTTGGCGGTTTTTATAGCGCTCCGAGCAAGGGGCACACGCATGAAGATGATCTTCGACCTCCAAGTTGCGCATCAAATCCATTTCTCCGTCGATGTATGCGTCGATTAGGGTTTGTGCGTTTGTACAGTCCACCTTAGGGCTTCTCCTTAAGCCGAGCGCACAAAATTCGCTTGAGCCGAGCTCGCGCACGCGCCAGTCGCGACATGACTGTACCCAAAGGAACTTTGGTCATTTCCGCTATTTGCTTATAAGAGAATTCTTCCAGATCACGCAAGACTATTATCTCCCGAAAGTCAGCCGGTAATTGCTCCAGCGATTCTTTGAGCATCTCCACGTCGCGGCTCTTAAGCACCAACGCCGCGGGATTCAATGTGTCATCCTCGGCCGTTTGTATTTCCTCATCCAACTCGGTCGTACTATTGTACCCACGATTTTGTTGCAGCCAAGTGTAACAAGTGTTGCGCACGATGGTGAGTAACCAGGCGCGAGCGTCCGTCCCGCGAAAACCGTCGAAGAATTTAAACGCGCGCAAGTATGCCTCTTGCACCATATCCTCTGCATCGTGCTCATTGCGCGTCAACCAGCGAGCTAAGTTGTATGCAGTATTCATATAAGGCAAGACGGTTTGCTCAAAACGCGCCAGTTTATCTTTATCTTTCCACAATTAAGACTCGCCCTCCCTCCTTTTTATTCCTGGGGAACCCGAGAAAAACGGATACGGCTTATTGCTTGGGCATTGGTCGGCGCGGAGTGTATTAGGCACTGTGAGAAAAGTCAATGAAGGTGAAATCGGTTTCTAATGAATTGTTCCGCAAATGCCCCGCGAAGGGACGTTTTCAGAAAAGTTTTCATCGCGGGAATATTTTCGGGTGCTTCTTTGTCAACGGAGCATATACAACGAATTGATCGCGATCGAGGTGGTTAGGATGAAGAACAGGAGATAGTCGTTGCAGATGCGTTTCTACGGAGAGTTATTGGTTTGGTAGGCCCGTCTGCGCGTGGTCATGACGGAGCAGTGATCTCTAAAGAAGGCTTAAAAGATGGGAGTCTCTGCCAAATTCAATTCCTGGCATTGCACGAAGTTACTCTGATCGAGCCTGTTGCAATGCTAAACCCAAACCATGACATCGACTCTTCGTTTCCTGCTCCGCCGAGCCGCGGGCAAGAACAAGATACAGACCGAAAGAATCGAGGCAGAGCATAGGAGTGCCTCGGATTGCAAGGAATAAATTCATGTTGTGAGAGACCTGGGAGAAGGCGCGAGTTCTTTTCCAAATCGTCGCGCCGCGCCTATGACAAGATTGTTACCTCTCAAACGAAACCAATACGCCTCACTCGATAGAGGAACTCGACAATGAAGAGTATTCATGATCATGAACTGTTAAGAAGTTCATCGGCCTGGGCTCCACTGCGTAAACCACTTTTTCGAGCGCTCTGGATTTCCTCTCTTACGTCAAGCATCGGCACCTGGATGCACGAAGTTGGCGCCGCGTGGCTCATGACCTCGCTGACGCTGTCACCTATGATGGTGGCGCTCTTACACACCGCGGCGAGCCTCCCCATGTTTCTGCTGGCCCTCCCTGCGGGAGCGATTGCCGACATGTTGGATCGGCGCAAAATCTTACTATTCACACAGGGCTGGATGCTCGCTTCAGCGGCAGTGCTTTGTGTGGTTACGGCTTTGGGTGTGATCACTCCGTGGTTGTTACTCATTCTGACATTCGCCCTTGGTGTCGGCGCGGCAATGAATGCCCCTGCGTGGCAGTCGACGATCCCCGAGTTTGTCCCTGCTGCGAATATTCCGGCCGCAGTGGCTCTAACCGGTCTGGGCTTGAACTTAGCGCGCGCTGTGGGACCGGCAATTGGCGGAGCCATAGTGAAAGGGGTCGGAGCTTGGGCGGTCTTTCTTTTGAATGCTGCTTCGTTTCTCGGAGTGATAGTGGTCCTCTTTTGCTGGCGCGGCACATCAGAGCAGAAGCCATCACCGGCCAGTCCCGTAATGAGTAACATCGGTGAAGGAATCCAATACGCTTTACACGAACCGGGTCTGCGCGCAGTGCTGGTTCGTGTCAGTCTTTTCGTACCATTTGCAAGCGCCTTGTGGGCTTTGGTGCCACTACTGGCCCGCCACGATCTAGCACTGAATTGCTCCGACTATGGAGCCCTTTTTGGCTGCTTGGGCATAGGCTCAGTGATGGGTGCCCTATTTCTCCCCAAGTTACGTTGCCACTTTGCCACTGACACCCTTGTGGGCAGCGCCACCATTCTGTTTGCGGCAGCGACAGCAGCGTTGGCCGAGGTCCGTCATTTTGGATTGTTATGTTTGGTGTTGATGGTCGGGGGCATGGCATGGATTACCTTGATGTCCGCTTTCAATGTAGCAACCCAGATGGCGGTACCGTCATGGATCAGGGCTCGGGCGCGAGCCTTATATCTCTTGGTCTTCCACGGTTGCATGACTGTTGGAGGCGTGTTTTGGGGCGTGCTAACCGAGCATGCGGGAGTCTCTGCCTCGCTCCTAGGCGCAGCGGCAGGAATGGTCGTGGGTGTCGCGGCTATTAGGCTGTGTCCGCTACCGGAATCAGGGATGAGTTCTACGACTCACCGGCCGGAGCCGACTCGCGAAAGTATGGGCCTATCATCCGTGGCAGCTGGTGCTTATGGGCATCGGTCAAATATGGGTTAGAGCACTCCATTGAGTAAACAAATTGCGAACAGAATGGTTGAACGCGAAAAGTACCATTCACTTTAGCTGGACGGTAAAAAAAGGAAAATGATGCCGGTCGCGGCCTCAGCGAACAGAGTTTAGTTCGATCCTCCCGAGAAATGTCAAGAATCGTCGGCCGTGATTCGGCCAGCGTTACTAATCAATTGGTTGGATTCAGTTGATCGAGAAATAAAGGCACTTTCAAAAAACATCGAAACAGATTTTCCGCGTTTTCGCCGGGCGCGAAGCATCGACGGTTGGAGTGCGCGTGGAACGACGGTGAGAGGCGTTCTCACTTTGTTGAGGGGGTTAGATAAAATGCTGTCTGGTTTGACTGTGTGACTTACACATTTTCTTACACAGTCACATAATTTACAAAAATAAAACTAATACTATTAAATAGTTAACGTTAGACGCGCCGGACTCAAAAGTTATCCTTTGTCGGGCAAATCTGTCCGGGCTAAACACAAACACGGGGAGCGAATCCTATAACTGAACCAGCAATGCGAGCGTGGCGGAATGGCAGACGCAGTGGACTCAAACCAAACTTGAGTGCTTGTGCGGGAAACCGCCGATGTAGAACTGCTCAAAGTCGGGGAAGCCTGTAACATGGTAATCCCGAGCCAAGCCCCTTAAGCAGGGGAAGGTGTAGAGACTAGACGGGCAGCACCTAAGTAACGGATTCGATCCGCGATATGGTGAAGGGATAGTCCAGACTCCAAACCGGTTGTCATAACATCAGGCATGAGACATCAACGTGCATTGAATCGGAAGTCCATTTCGCTCACGTCCGACCGAGCGACTAATCGCAGCAAGTATCGCCACGTAGGGCTTCGATTCCTTCTTTAGCGATGATCGGAACCATCGCCAAAGCGGCTACTGGATCAGCCCACCACCAACCAAATAGAGCGTAAAGTCCGAGGCCGAGCACAAGGATTGCTGACAAATAAGCGCAAATGTCGGTCTGCCTAGAATCGGCGTGCATGGCTTGGCTCTTGATCGACGAAGCCACTTTGCGTTTGGCCGATGCGAGAAGGGGCATCACGATTAAGGATAAGATTGCCACACCGATACCAACATAACTTTTTTCCGGTGCCTCGCGAAACCACAGAGTCGTTACAGCATCGATCGCAACGTACGCGGCGAGCGCTAAAAAGCTGAAGCCGACCAGTTTTAAGGCGATCTGCTCCCGATGTTCCCCGGAAACCAGACGCCACAGCAACACCGCTCCCGATGAGACTTCGATCACCGAATCAATGCCAAAGCCGACAAGCGCAACGCTCCCTGCAACGATACCGGCGCCGATAGATATGATGGCCTCGAGTGAGTTCCAGCCAATCGTGAGATATTCGAGTCTGCGCCCACGTCGGACAATAGCAGCACGGGGATTTTCTTGAGTTACAACTTCTATGCTCATTTTTGAAATGTATCAGTCAGCACATAAACGGAGCAATACCGCTTGCAAGACGATCTCTGTTCCGCACTAGATTGTTGCCCCTTGACCTGAATTTTGGTTTAAAGTTTTACATACCTTGTTAAAAACGGATGGCCACAATCATGGCACGGGCGGTGTCGGCGTCGGTGGACCGTAATGGCTAAGGGTTCAACTCCCTCCGCCCGCACCATCCTTTCTTACGGTCTTCCTTTTACCTCTGCTCTCTCCTAGAGCGGGCGGGTGCGAATAGCCAGTCAGTCCGTTTAGCTGGAGAACGCGAATTGATTCTCTCTGAATAGCTGTATGCATGCATCGGCGACGGCTACGTCATAACTGCTGCCCCGGTGTGCCGAGATTTCCTCAAGGGCTCTCTCTATCCCGAGACCGGGCCGATACGGGCGGTGCGAGGCCATCGCCTCGACGGTGTCTGCCACTGCAAGGATTTTCGCGCCAATCAGGATCTCCGGGTCTTTCAGTCCGCGCGGATAGCCGGACCCGTCAAGCCGTTCGTGATGCTGATAAACGATTTGCGCAATCGGCCACGGGAAATCGATTTCCTTGAGGATGCTGTAACCCGCCTCGGCGTGGGTCTTGATCAGTTCATATTCCAATGAGGTGAGGCGCGAAGGTTTTGAGAGAATTTCGGCTGGCACCGTGAGTTTTCCAAGATCATGCACAATCCCGGCGAGACGAATGCCGTTAATCTCGTCCTCGGCTAGATTGAGTTTGCGAGCAATGGCCTCGGCAAGTTCAGCTACCCTGCGTTGGTGTCCCGCCGTGTAGGGGTCGCGCATATCTACGGTGGCAGCCATCGCGGATATAGTCCCTTCCATACTACGTTTCAGACGTTCAGCGCTTTGCGCATGTGCCGCCCTAACCCTCAAGGTCGCTATGCCGAAGGCGAGATCATCCGCGAGCTCGCCGAGTAACCGGACTTCTTCTTGATCGAAGCCGTTCCGTTCCGCTGCATAGATGCTAAGCGCCCCGAACACACTGCCATTGTTTTGGAGCGGAGCGGCCAGCACCGAACCGTAACCAGTCCTGATCGCGTCATCTCGCCACGACGCATACCCTGGATCTTCAAGAACGTTCTGCACCAGTTGAATGCTTCGCGTCCGAATGGCTTTACCGACAGGACCGCTCCCGAGTTCATTATCAGCCCAACTTCTTGTTTTACATGGTTCCGGGCAGCCGTCATCGTAGCCCCATTGGGCAACCTGCCGCACAGTCTTCTCGGCGTCACCCTCGGCATAGCCGATGCAGGCAACACGATAGCCGGCGATGTCAACAATAATGCGGCACAGTTCGCGCACCAGATCGTTTTCGTCTATTGCGTGAATGATAGCATCGTTACAATGACTCAAGGCCGTCAATGCCCGGGTCAGTTTCCGCTGCGTAACCTCGGCCCCTTTGCGCTCGGTAACATCGCGAAAGAACCACACCCGCCCGTAATACGTGGAATCCGCGCCGAACATGCCGGAAGAATAGCGATCGATGGTTCGACCGTCCTTCAGCTCGATTTCTTCGTGGCTGGTCTCATCTTTGTGTTCGTAGAGAAATTGGACTCTCGTGACAAACGCCGCCGGATCGCTGACCTGCCCTCTGACGTTTTGCAACACCGGCGCGTCTATGCCGGCGATTACCATCTCCTCAGGCACCTTCCACAAATCGACAAACTGCCGATTGTACGAAATGATCTCTGCCTGCTCGTTGACAACCAGGATGGCGTCCGGGGAAACCTGCTGCTGGGTCGTGAGCACAGCGTTCTTGAATTGCAACTCGTGCAGGATCTGCTGGCGACCCGTGATATCCCGGGCGTTAATGATAATCCCGCCGATCAGCGGATCATCGAGCACATTCTTGGTGATCGTCTCAAGCAGCAACCAATTTCCATTCTTATGCCGGTAGCGAAGTTCCGCACTGTTATTAGATGTTCCCACCGTGTTTGCGGCAGGCGCTAGCATGGTCAGCGCAACGGTCAAATCGTCCGGGCACAAAAATTCCCTGATGTCGCGATTGAGGAATTCCGAGGGTTCGTATCCCAGGATTCGTTCGACGTTCGGGTTGGCGTAGGTGATCGTGCCCCGGCTGTCGACAATTGCAATCAAATCTGAACTGTTTTCGATCAAAGCTCGAAAGCGCCGATCATGATCAGCCACAGCCAGCTCGGATCGGTTGCGCTCGGTCGAGTCGCGCAAAACGAGTTGGAAACCTTTTTCATTTTCGTGGCGGTAAGAGGTTACAGTAATTTCAACGTCAACCGAGGTGCCATCTGCTTTTAGCAGTCGATCTTCAAAGCGGACTAGCCCGATCTTGCAGGCTTGGAGTTCTTTGATGCTCGCGTGAACCCTCTCCAGGGACGTTGGCGGAATGAAATCGAACACGGACTGCCCCACGATTTTCGCGGGGTGCGTAACTCCGAGCAGTTTCGCGCAAGCGTCATTGACAAGCACGATTTTTCCGTTCGTTTGGATAAGAATTCCGTCAGGAGAGAGTTCAAATAGGTGATGATAACGGTCATCTGATTCCCGCAGTAATCTGGCGCTAAGCTTTTCGGCATACATATCGACTCTCTTGCTGCACCAGAGTCGTAGCGAAGAGCAGATTAAATATGTGTTGGTGCTGAGGCATTAACTATCAAGTTTCCAGAAACCCACGAAACCAATTGAACTAGGATGAGCGTGCTTGCAAACTTAGGAAATCCGGTATGCGGCACGGTAACAAAGACGTCTATAACAACGCAGGCGCAAAGGTCGCGCCAAAAGACTTAAACCGCCAAGCATCTAAATTATCGACATTAATCCTTCGGTCGGGGGACCGGTATAACAGTTACAATGACGAAATCTTCTATTTTTTGTACATATATGGACGAGATGAACTCGTATGGGCTGAAATTTCCCCCTGAATGTGCAGCTGTGAAGTGCGCGGCGAATGCGAACGGTTCCCGTTTCTTTACAGATTTTCTTGTTCTGAACCTGTTGTAGGTTCGTAATGAGGCAGTTCAACTGGCTTGTGAGACTTACACATTTTCTTACACAGTCAGATTTTAATTTTCGAATATATTAATTATTACAGATAGTTAACATCAGAAGCAGAAGACTCAAAATCTGATGCGGTCAGTTTGACCAACCTCAAGCGGGGTGGGAGCTATTGATTGCTAATCAATTGGTCCCTCACAATCAATGGAAATCAAAAGACTTTTTTACGACTGTCCATGAATTTGTCCGTGGGACTCCCGTGCGTTCCAACCAATTGCGCAAACAGCCTATGAGTGAGAACGCCATACTGGCGGCACTGCGGCGGATGGGTTACCCGAAAGAGAAATGACCGGCCATGGATTCCGCAGCATGGCGTCGACGCTGCTGCACGAACAAGGCTGGAATCATCAAGCGATCGAGCGCCAGCTTGCCCATGCCGAGCGCAACGCCGTAAGCGCGGCCTACAATTTCGCCGAGCACCTGCCGGAGCGGCGCAAGATGATGCAGGCTTGGGCGGATTATCTGGACGGGCTAAAAGCTGGGGCGGAATTGATACCGTTGTTTAGGAAGGCGTAAGCCGGTCGATGTGAATCTAAATTCCCCCGATGAGGACTATCGGAAGATTCACGAGGAGATTCAGGAAGCCAGGCGATGGTTGGCCGCGAAGAAAGATAAGCCGATCATCCACTAATATGCGCTGCACCAGCTGTGCATGGCTCGCTACTTCTTGCGCGACTTTCACGGCGTCCAGCGCCAAAACCCGAATGCGATTACGGCGAATGTACTCTTGGGCGCGGGTAGGAATAGATTTCCATACCTGGGCGGGGTCGCGGCTTTGATGCTGCACGAAGACGGTTCCGCCGGGGAATCAGGCCATCGAGCGGATATCGCGGCTGCCGAGTCCGGCGGCGCCGTGGAGCGGGTATTGGGCACGGGTCAGGCGGTTTTCGTCAAACCTGCGAGAATTGCAGGCTAGATTTTTTAGCATTAAGGCAGTTTATAGGCGAAGCAAAACTAAAGGCCAAGCCATCTTAGTTCATGGCAGACGGCAAACACTTTCAATCGTAAAGACCGCTGACGCGTTAGCTCACGGCACAAGCCCTGCAGCCTTCAGGGCTTTGTAGATCGTATAACCTCCGGACAGGTTCCTTGAGTGATACCCGTGCTGGGTTAGAAAACGGCTGGCGAAATACGCACGCTGTCCGACCGCGCAACACACCCAGATGTCGCGATCTTTTGGCAGCTCGGCGTAACGGGAGCGCAGTTGGGAGAGCGGCAGGTTGATCGCCTTGGGTATGTGCCCGCGGCTAAACTCGTCGCCTTCGCGCACGTCGAGCAATAATGCGTCGGTGCGGTCAAGCTCCAGCCAATCTGCCACGGGCATGTCGCCATTCAGAACGTTCTCGGCAAGCATGCCGGCGAGGTTGACCGGGTCCTTGGCGGCGCCAAACTGCGGCGAGTAGCATAGCTCGGCCTCAGCCAGATCGTGCACCGTGCCGTGGAATTGAATTGCCGTGGCGATGACATCGATGCGCTTCTCCACGCCTTCAAACCCCACCGCTTGTGCGCCGAGGATACGGCCGTCGGGCACGGAGAATACGAGTTTGAGATGGATCTGCCGCGCGCCGGGATAGTAGCCGGCGTGATGCCCCGGGTGAAGGTAGACTTTCTCGAAGCCCGTGACGCCGGCGCGTCGCAGTCCTTTCTCGCTCGCGCCGGTCGACGCGACGGTCAGACCCAACACGCCTACCACGGCGGTCGCCTGCACGCCGCGGAACTGCGTCGTGCGCCCGGCGATCGACTCGGCGGCTACTCGTCCTTGCCGATTTGCCGGTCCCGCGAGAGGCAGCACCGTTTCTTGACCCGTAAGCACGTCTTGCACTTCAACGACGTCGCCCACCGCCCAGATACGGGGGTCGGTCGTGCGCATCTGCGCATCGACGACTATCCCGCCGCGCGGGCCGATCTCTAAACCGGCGTCCTTGGCAAGCGCGGTCTCGGGCCGCACCCCGATGGCCAGAATGACGAGATCTGCCGGCAAGCGTGCGCCGCTCTCTGCGACGACAACCAAGCCGGCGCCGTCGTGCTCTTCGATGCGCGCAAGCCCGTCGCCCAAACAGAGCTGCACGCCCTTAACAGCAAGGTGTTCCATCAGCGGCGCCGCCATCTCGGGGTCGAGCGGCGGCATGACCTGGGGCAGCTTCTCCAATACCGTGACGGCCAGCTCGCGATGGATCAAATTTTCGACCATCTCCAAGCCGATGAACCCGCCGCCGACCACAACGGCGGTCTTGGCGCTATGATCCGTAATCCACGAACGGATGCGGCGGGAGTCCGGGATCGTGCGCACGGCGAATACGCCGGGCAAATCTACGCCCGGGAGCTGGGGTCGAATCGGCGCGGCGCCGGGCGACAGGACAAGCGCATCGTAGTGCTCCGTGCGCCTGTGGCCTGTGCGGAGATCGCGCACGTTAATCGTGCCGGCGCTGCGGTCGATGCCAGTGGCCTCGGTATCGGTATGCACCTCGATATTGAAACGCTCATGAAACATTTCTCGCGACGCCACCAGCAGGCTGCTCTCATCAGAAATGACGTTGCCGACGTAGTACGGCAGCCCGCAGTTCGCGAACGAGACATACGGACCGCGGTCGATCAAGACGATCTCGCTGGACTCGTCGAGCCGCCTCAACCGTGCCGCGCAGGAGGCGCCGCCCGCGACACCCCCGACAATGAGTACGCGACGGGGTGTCTCACTGTTACGCGAAGCGGTTGACTGGGGGTCAGTTTGCTGGATCATGCAACCTCCGATTGAAGGCAGTGTGCGTATCGTAAATCCAGTACAGGCGAAAACAGCTTCTTGGCTGCCATCGAGAACGCTCTGCAGTGAGCAGCAATCTGACGACCGTCCTGCCAAGTCCTCGCCTTCGCTCTGTGAGCTGCATCATAGAAACCGGCCGATCCCCTTGAATTGGATTTCCCTTCAATTGTCCCTCACAGGCTGCTGTTCCATGTCATGGCGAATCAAGCATTCGAGAGTTACTTGATTGCTAACCAAGTGGGCTTTCTGATCACAAGCATTCCAATCGATCATTTGTTCCACACCTCAGCAGTCAGCGGCAGCTCATTGAGTTCAGCACGCGCGTCGCGCCAGGTGGGGTAATGCTTCTCAAGGAGTTCGATGAAGCGATCGCTGTGCGTCGGCGCCACGCAGATGCACCATTTCGTGCACGATCACGTATTCGAGCAGGTCTTTCGGCTTCTTCACCAGTTCGGTGTTGAGGCGGATGTGGCCGGCGCGGTGGTTGCAGCTTCCCCACTTGGTTTTCATCCGTTGCAGGAAATAGCCGGTGACTTTCACTTTCAGCTTCGGCTCCCATTTCTTGATGAGGGCAGGCACGGCTTCATGCAGCAGCGACTTGTGCCAGTCGTGAATGCATCTTGGCGCGCTTGGCCGCATCGCTGCCGGGGCGCACCGTGAGAGTGATGCGTTTGTGGTCGAGCGAAACGAAAGGCTTGGCGTCCCGGTAAACGACGGTCAGGAGGTGGCGCCGCCCCCAGAGATAGTGGCTCTCGCGTTCGACGAACTGGCGAGGTGTTTCCCGTGCTTGGCTTCGCAGATTTGTCTGCTGCTCGCGAATCCAGCCCAGCTTGGAGATCGCATAGGCGCGGGCGACATCTAGACGGGTTGCTGTGGGTGCCGACATTGTCACTCGCCCGTCCGGCGGATGGACAGAGAGGTGGACGTTCTTGATGTCCTTCCGCGTCACCCGATGGAAAGCTCTCCGAGCTGGATGGTCTCGGTCATCAGTAGCCCGGTTGGTTCTTGACGATCTCGAAAATGCGCCAGCGTGGCCTCGCGGTCGCGATTGAGGAGCGGAAACAGCGCGTTCAGGACCTGCGTCTCGCGCGTGTGGTCGCCCTTCCAGCCGGCAGGCGCCCGCTCGCGCATCAGGCGGTCGATTTCCAGAGCCAGCTTGACCAGCTCATCTCCGTAGCTGGCGTGCGGCTCGGCCACCCCGCTGGCCACGGTGCGTCCAGCCGCGAGGATCCGCGGCAGATTGTTGAAGAGCACCGTGGCCTCGCGCTTGCCGTGCAGCGCCGCAGGCACCCCGCCGTCGGGTTGTTTTCGCGCCATGCCGCTTCACCAGCTCCTCCGCCTTCTTGAGGAACGCCTCATAGGCCGCGGCGTCGGCGCGGCTCTGCTTGATGAGATCATCCAGCAGCTTCGACATCTCCGCGTAAAACCTTGGGTCGGTGAGCTGGTCGCGGATGATGGTCTTGCGGACGTTGTTGATGATGCCCTCGGCAATCGCGTTGCGCGACAGCTTGCCCTTCTCATTCAGTTTGCGGGCGATGGCGTCGTGGATGCCGGTCTCGATGATCAGCTCGGTGAGCGACAGCGAATTGAGGTTGCCCATATCCGCCGCCGGGTCGGCTTGAACGTAGGTGTTGAGCAGGTGCCGCATGTCGGCCTCGTAGGGCTTGATGTCCAGCTCCTCGCCCGAGTGCTTTTTGATGGCGGCGCGGGTGTCGCTATAGAACTCCACCTCTTTCTGCAACGCTGCGGTCTCGGCATCGGAGTAACCCGCCTCGGTGAGGTCCTGCGCGATGTCGGCGTAGGCGCGCACGAACGTGGCCACGGCCTTGTAGAAGGAAATGCGCAGCGGTTCGGTGTCGGCCAGTGCCTGAGGGTCTGCGGCGTCGCCGCAGAAATAAAGAAGATACTGCTCCATCTCACGCGGTGGCGAGCACCGGCTCGCAGAGATAGCGGAGCGCCTCGCGGGCGGCATCGAGTTGCTTCCGGCCTTCCTTCAGCCAGTCCTTCAGCTCGATGTTGTTGGTGCCGCCGTTGCCCTCGTCGATGTCCAGCTCGTCGGAGTTATAGACCGCAATGGCTTCCTGCACGTCCTCGAACAGCTTCTTGAAATCGACGATGTGGCCGTAGTCCTTGTCGTCGCCATCGAGGCGGTTGGTGCGGCAGATGGCTTGGAAGAGGTTGTGATCGTGCAACTCGTTATCGAGGTAGATGTAGGTGCAGCTCGGCGCGTCGAAGCCGGTCAGGAGCTTGCTCACCACGATCAGGAGCTTGAGTTGGCGGGCTCCTCGATGAAACGGCGCTTGGCTTCGTCCTCGTAGGCTCTTGGTCGTCTGGCCCCTTCTTCAGGACATGCTTGGTGTAGGTGTCGAACTTGTAGCGTTCGTCGCTGTTGGCCGGTTCGCGGGAAATAGCGTTGTGGTTCGGCTCGTAGGACGTGATGATCCCGCAGTATGTCCCGAAGGACGTGTTCTGGAACAGCCGGTAGTAGTGGCAAGCGTCGTAGATCGAGTCCGCCACCAAAATTGCCGTGCCCCGGTCGTTGTTCAGCCGTGGCTTGAGGCTGAAGTCCTCGATGACGCTGGCAATGATGCGCTGCTTGCGCTCGCCCGCGCTCATCAGCTCCTCCATGGTCGCCCAGCGTTTGCGGAGGACAGCTTTCTGAAAATTGTTCAGCGTCTTGGTCTTTTGCGCGAAGTAATCCTCGATGGCTTTCGGCGAAGTGAGTCGCTGGGGAACGTCGCGGGCCTCATATTTCAGGTCGAGAATCACTCCATCTGCCACGCCCTCATGGAACTTGTAGGTGTGGATGTAGGTGCCGAAGATGTCGCGGGTTCTTAGCTTAACAGCGTCCTTTTTCAACAGCGGCGTGCCGGTGAAGCCGAGGAAAATCGCGTTTTCCAGCCACCGCTTCATTTGCCTGTTCATGTCACCGCCCTGGGTGCGGTGGCATTCATCCACGAATACGTAGAACCGGCCGTGAACGTGCGGCGGTGGGCCTGTAAGGTCAGCGGGGTCGAACTTGTGGATAAGCGCGCACAGCAGCCGGGGCAGAGTGGCTCCCAGTTTGGCGACAAACTCCGCCCGCGACGCGATGCGCGGCGGTGGCGAGTTTTCGCCGATGACTCCGGCATTCTTCATCACGCCCTCGATCTGTTTGTCGAGCTCGTCGCGGTCGGTAACAACAAGAATGCGGGCCTCGGGGTCGTACTCCAGCAGCCACTTGGCGAGCAGCACCATGAGGATGCTCTTGCCGCTGCCCTGCGTGTGCCAGATGACGCCGCCCTCGCGCTTGCGGATGCGTTCCTGCGCTGCCTTCACGCCAGCAAATTGATGCGGGCGCGGCACTTTCTTGATGCCGTCGTCGAAGATGATGAAGTTGCGAATGAGGTCGAGCAAGCGGGACTTCTCGCACATCTCGGCCAGCGGCCGGTCCAGCAGGGCGCCAGCGGTGAGCGCGGCGGTATTCGCCGCCTTCCACTCGACGAAGAACTCCTCCCTGGTGGTGACAGTGCCGTAGCGCAGCCCCTGTGAATCGCTGCCCGCGAAGACGAGCTGCACCGTCGGGAAGAAGCCCTTGTTGAAAATCTCCTCCTGGTTGGTGATGAGCTGGCGCACGCCGTCCGCGATCTCGACCGAGCTGCGCTTCAGCTCGATGACGCCGATGGCGATGCCATTCAGGTAAAGGACGAGGTCGGGCCGCCGCTCGTAGCCGCCGCGCAAGGTCACTTCCTCGGCGAGGGCGAAGTCGTTGTTCTCCGGGTGCTCCCAATCCACCAGATGCACCTGATCGTTCGGCTTTCCGGCGGCAATCTGCACCGACACGCCATAGCGCAGCAGTTGGTAGGTGCGCAGATTGGCCTGATAGAGGGTGATGCCGGTGGCATCCGCAGCGGCCATCAGCTTTTGCAGGGCGGCGGAGATGTGCGCCTCGGAATAGCCGCGCCGCTTCAGGTTCGCCCGGAGCAGGTCCGCCTCGATGCAACGGTTGTTGTCCCGCTTGTTCCACTCGCCGAGGTAATCGTAGCCGAGGCAATCAGGCCGGGCCTTGTCCGTGAACAAATCGATGACGCGGTTCTGCGTCTTGCGTTCGGAGCGGGGTTGTTCAGGCATGGGATTCCTTGAGTGAAATGCACCGCAGCCTCCCGGCGAGGAGTTCCTGCATCATGCCCTGTTTAGCCGGATGGCTGATCTGTTCCCCCGAATATTTGCATTTCGTCAGACAGTCGGTGAGAAGATTCTCCTTGATTTTGCTGTTGTCCAGCCGGTCGGTCCAATCGCCGAGGTAACGGTAATAGAGTTTGTCGCGCAAAAGGGCGGCGACTCGGTTTTGTGTCACGCGTTTTGGCCTCCCGGCTACGTTCATGCGATTCAGCTTTTTTTCCCGGAGGTCTTCTTCGGTTTTGGTTTGAAGCTGGGGATGACACGGCGCATGAACTCATCAAACAGCGGCACAGTAAACGCCATGTCGCCATGCTCTGGACTGTAAATCATCCCCTTCTTGATGAGACTGGCACGCACTGGTCCTAGCGTCGTTATTTTAGCGCCGAGCGTTTCGGCGATGTCGCCGGTTCGGTATGGCCCCGCTCCAAGTTCAGCCATTGCGCGCAGATAGTCCTTTTCGCGTGGCGTAAGTCGGTCAAAGCGAACTCGGAAAAAGTTTTGATCCAATCGGTCTTGGACAATGGTGCTGGCCTCGCGCGTGATTTTCAGAGTGATCGGCGTTGCCGGTGCATGATTCCACGCTTGATATCCCCATTCTTGAATGAAGTACGGATAGCCTTTGGTCAGGCGGACAATCTCTTTCAGTGCAGCGGCCTCAAACTCCACCCCTGCCACCTTGACCGGGTCCTGCAATGCCTTGATTGCGTCGGGTTCCGACAATGCGCCGATGTCGGGGAAGTTAAAGAGCCGCTCGGCATATGATTTCGATTCGCCCGCCAGTCCGGGAAGTATCGGCAACCCCGCGCCAATCAGCACCAAGGGCAATTGGCGTTGCTGCATCCGATGCATCGCCATGATCAACGCGCTCAACTCCGCCGTTGTGAAATACTGAATTTCGTCAATCAGTATGGCCACCGCAACCTGCCGTTCTTCCGCCGCTTCAGCGACGGCGACAAACAGATTGGGCAAATCAACTTCCAGATCCCCGCTGTCGGCTGTTCCTTTTTCCGGTTCGATGTCGAGGCTAAATTCAAGGTCGCCATAGGATACCTTGACCGCAGTGATAAAACTCTTCAGCACGCCAATACCCCGCCGCACCTTGTCGCCGGCAGCCTTGATCCGGTCTAATTCGAACAGCAGTCGACGCAGATGCGGCGCGAGCAGCGTCGCCAGCCGTTTGTCTTCGTGCGCCTCAATTAAGATCGTGCGATACCCCTCGGCTTGCGCTAGGCGCTCAATCTCAATAAGCAACACTGTCTTGCCAACCCCCCGCAGGCCGGTCAGAAGAATGCTTTTCTCCGGGCGTTTTATCTTGACTCGTCCGAGTAGAACCCTTGCCTGCTCCAGAACGCTGTCGCGGCCGGCCAGTTCTGGCGGCGGCGATCCCGCTCCCGGTGAAAATGGGTTCTTAATCCTGTCCATGGTGGTTTTCCAGTTTATACCGATTTATTCACGTTTATACGGCCAGCACCGTATACATGCGTATACTTTGCTACACCAGTCTGGTCCTCCCAGTGAGGAGTTCCTGCATCATGGCTTGCTTGAGGGCGCGGGTCTTCTCCCGCCGCTGCTCCAGCGCCGCCAGCTCCGCGTCCATGTCCGTCAGCACCTCGGCGATGGCGGTTTGTTCGGGGGGGTGAGGCGGCTGGGAACCGAGGGCTCTTAACTTTGGGGGCGTCAAACGGGTGATGGCATTTCGCTCAATTGCGACTTGACGCGATCTGCCGAAATTGCACAGAATGATAATGAAATACGTGGCGAATGATGCCGACTATCGAGAGCGAAGATCGCAACAACTGGAAAGAGAGGTTGATGTTCATTCATTCGGCTTCCAAGCGCATAACCTGCGTTGCAGCGATCGTAGAGTCAGCAGAAGGTCGCTCTATCTTACATCGCAGCGAGCATAGATCTTGAAAGTTCATCGTACTGAATGCGTTGGCGGTGGACATGTCGAGCAGCCCGAAGCGGATGTTCATTGACGTGACATACAAGAGTCGTTGCCTCCTAGCTTGGGGAAAAGTCGTCCCCTCTTGGATCTATCCTGCGAATCTCATGAAGCCGTCTTCACCTCCCACTCGCCGTGGAAGCCGGGGAGGCGGGTTTGGCCGGTGAGGAGTTGCTGCATGGCGGCCTGTTTGAGGTCGCGCTTCTTGGCGATGAGCCGGTCCAGCCCGCCCAGCAGCCCATCCACATCGCTCAACGCCGTCGCGATGGCGCGTTGTTCGGGCGAGGGACGGCGACAGTGGAATCGAAGATCTCGCCAAATCTGCACCAACGTTTGGCTGCGGAGCGCCGCCCGGCCGCATCTCTGATCATTCGAGCGCAGATCGTGGAACTGAAGTAAGCAACTAGATATCCGCGACTCAGTGCCGCTTTGCTGTAGCGCGAATAATCGCGACTGACTTGCTATTGCGCCTTGGCCCGGAAGTTACTGCTCACGACGCCAACTATGCCAAGCGAGCTGCAATCGAAATCGAGTATGTCGCCGGCTTTGATCTTGGCATCCGCCAAGCCGGTTAGAGGCCTCGCTGGTGATGTAGTGCGTTTCATTAGAATCGAGATTGCCCTCTGCGATATGGCCAGCCTTGATGAACGGGATGCACTCTGCCGGTGTCCACGTCAGCCTAGTTACTGCTTCGGTAACCGTTCTCGAACAACCGATTCTGCCAAGCGTAGAGACCTCCCACTCCTCCGGGATGACGCCGACCTCGGTCTGTTTGTAGCCGGGTTTCACTTCCATACCGCTCCCATCTTTTTGAGGTGTTCGTCCACGCGGGCGGCGAGCGTCGCCACTTCATCGGTGAGCTGCGGCAGCGGGGTGGCGTAGCGTTCGGCGAGTTGGCGGATGCGGCCGGTGAGGGTTTGCGAGACGCGGTCCAGCTCGCCCTGCACGGCGGCGGCGAGCGTGGCCAGCCATTTGTCGTCCACCACGAGGGTCTTGATTTCGTCCTCGGTGAGCGTGGGGTATTTGGCGTCGAGCTTGGCTTCGAGGTCTTCCTGCGCGGCTTTGAGCCGGGCCTTGGCGTCGGCCTGCTGGTCGAGCAACGCGGCGTAGTCTTCGAGGGCCTGGCGTTCCTCGGCGTAGTCCGGGTCGCGGCCGATTTCCTTGAGGCGGGCCTTCACGGCTTTGGCGGTGATTTTCTGCTTCTCGCCCTCGCCTTCGATGACTTCCGCGAGCAGCCCTTCCTCGCCGCTTTGCTCCTCGCGCTTTTCGTCGAGCTGCTGCTCGATGCCGGCGAGTTCGGCTTCGAGGGCGGCGATGGCATCCCGCTCGGCGGCGAAATAGCGGGCGATGAGAATGGCGGCGGGGACGAGGTCGGACTTGAAGCGGCGCTTGCCCTTCTTGAAGTCTTCCTTCTCGGGCCAGACGAGTTTGCTTTCCTTGTTTTTGACCTGACGGATTTCGCGGGGCTGCGCGCCCGCCTTCCACCCGGCATCGGCGATGAGGTAGCAATCGTCCTGCATGGTCTCGGCCCAGTAGTCCATGAGGTGCTGATAGACATCGTAGGCGTCGAGCAGCGGCGCGGTCTTGAAGGTGGCGAGCAGGTCCTCGGCGATGGTTTCGATGAGCGGCTTGGGATGGCCGTCCTGGGCGAAGCCTTTGAGCTGCGGCGTGCTGGCCTTTTTCCATTTGGTGAAGAGCTTGGTGGCGGACTCGTTGAAGGCGGTGAACTCGGCGTGGCCGAAGATGGCGGGCTTCACTTCGGCGATGGGGAGCTTCAGCTGCAGAGTAGCCGGGGCGGTTAGCGTTCTTGAACAAGGCGGCGCGCATGCCGGGCATGATTTTCCAGTAGTTGCCGAGGGCATCGAGGTCGCGCTCGGGGATGCCGCCGCGCAGGTGGCCGTCGATGTCCTGCAAGTCCTCCGGCTCGGTGCTGTCGATGTAGCGCGGGAGGTTGAGGTTGTAGTCGTTCTTCGGGTCGGCGATTTCCTCGACGGGCACCATGCGGGCGTAGCGCGGGTCGCTTTCATCCTGCCGGGTGAAGGTGTCCACGATCTTGTGGATGTCCTGCTCGCGGAGGCGGTTCTTCGGGCCGTCCTTCTTGAAGCCCTTGGAGGCATCAATCATGAAGATGCCCTTGCGGGCGGTGGCGTTTTCCTTGTCGAGCACGACGATGCAGGCCGGGATGCCGGTGCCGTAAAAGAGATTGGCGGGCAGGCCGATGATGGCCTTGAGGTAGCCGCGAGCGGACGAGCTGCTGGCGGATGACGGCCTCGGCATTGCCCCGAAAGAGGACGCCGTGCGGCAGAATGCAGGCGCCTTTGCCCGTGCTCTTCAGCGAGCGGATGATGTGCAGGAGGTAGGCGTAGTCGCCCTGCTTCTTCGGCGGCACGCCCCAGTTGAAGCGCTGGAATTTGTCGCCTTTGCCGCTCTCGCCCAGGCTGAGGCCGGTGGACCAGCGTCTTGTCCGAGAAGGGCGGATTGGCGACGACGTAGTCGTAGGTGCGGAGCTGCTCGCCGTCCTTGAACTTGGGATCGAAGAGCGTGTTGCCCGAGAGCACGTTGGCCGTCGGGAAGTCGTGCAGGATCATGTTCATGCGGGCGAGACCGGCGGTGGTCACGTCCTTCTCCTGCCCTTCGAGGGTGATGTGCGTGCCGGCCTCGGCGGCGACCTTGAGCAAGCAGCGAACCAGAGCCGCAGGTGGGGTCGTAGGCGGTGGTGGCCGCTTTGGAGTTGGCCGGCGAGATGCCGATGGCCTTGGCCATGATGCGGCTGACTTCGGACGGGGTGTAGAACTGGCCCTTGCTCTTGCCGCTCTCGGTGGCGAAGTGCCGCATGAGATACTCGTAGGCATCGCCAAGGATGTCGTCGTTCTCGGCGCGGTTCTTCGAGAAATCGAGCGCGGGGTTCTCGAAGATGGCGATGAGGTTGGCGAGCTTCTCGACCATCTGCTGGCCCGTCGCCGAGCTTGGTCGGATCGTTGAAGTCGGGGAAGTCGCTACGGGCGAGGCGGGAGTTGGCGTCGATCAGCGGCTGGATGACCTGGGTGTTGATCTTGTTCGCCGATGTCGCTGTTGCCCTTGAGCGCGACCATGTCCTTGAAGCTCGCTCCCTTCGGAATGACGACCGGCGGAGCGAAGTCGTCGGAGTCGCCGTATTTGTCGGAGACATATTTGATGAACAGCATGAACAGGACGTAGTCCTTGTATTGGCTGGCATCCATGCCGCCGCGCAGTTCGTCGCAGGAGGCCCAGAGGGAGGAGTAGAGGTCGGATTTCTTGACGGCCATTGGCGCCTGAATTCCTTTGTTACAGTCTGCGGTTCGGGAAACGGTGCCAGGACGGGTCAAAAATTCACGCACGGTAAAAATAGACTTTTTGGGAAGCGGGCCGCGTAAGTCCGGTTTAGTAGTTGGTTTGCCGATTTGGCTTTTCCGCCTTCCCCTACTATTTACTGTAACGTCCGGTATAATCCAAGGAGATTTGACCAGGATAATCGAGGAGGAAACGCATGGCTCGACATTTCTCGACCAAAGACTTCTTCCGGCAGATTCCGAATGCGCTGCTCGCCCGCTATTTTCAAGCGCGGAGGGTGTTCTTGGATCTGGATTTCTCGGCGATGAAGGAGACCAGCCGGACGGGTTGTTCGACGGCGTGGTTGGCCCTGCCGGAGACCAGCGCCACGAGATGGACGCAGAGTTTCGCGAGATTTTCGAGCTGAGCTGTGAAAAGGGCTTCCGGGCGATCATTGACGAGGCGGAGTGGCATCTTGGCGACGATCCGGACGCCCGCCACGAGCTCATCGGCTCAGCTTTCGGCGCTATCCAATCACTTCGAGCGGGCGATGGTCACTTTTCTGGACCACAATGAATACTGGAAGGGCGCGACGCTTTTCTATCACGCGGACACACTGCCCTATTGGCGCAAGCGCAAAAACTTTCCTCATGTCCCAGCAAATGTGGACGAGGCGAACCTCCAAGCACTGGCGGGGCTGATCCGCACCTATTTTCACCACACCGAAGGCCGGGGCAATAACTGTGTGGTCGAGCCGTTCCGCCGTGGCGAGCTGGATTACTTCTTTGCTTACCCTGAGGACTATTCGCAGCATACCATCGAATGGGTCAACGGCGAGTTTGCCACCCGGCCGCACAACCCGGCGTTTGAAGTGATCTGCGTCTATTCGCAAAAAGACGGCACGCTCGACTTGAACTTTCGAGGGGCGAAGAAAGCCGTCGAACCGTTGCAGGGCATGTTCGCGACGGCGATCCTCAAGCTGCCGGGGCTTCCTGCCGACCCGAAGGACGACCGGGTGTACGACCTCAATCCGCTGCGCAACAAAAGTTTCGATTTCACCTGGGACCCGGCGAGCGGCATTGAGGAAGTGGCAGTGAAGAAGCTGCGGCTATCCTCCAAGATGACCAAAGGCGAGCGAATCACCTTGGAGACCGATGCAATGAACGATCCGGGTTCGATCTACGACCTGCTGGAAAAGGTCAGTAAATCTAATCCGTTACACCTCTACAACGTGACGCAAGCGGAGATCGGCGCCTTGGTTGCCATGGATAATAAAAAACCGGCGAAATCGGTGACCATCCGAATCACGTTTCCAAACTCCTGTTCGCTCAAATACGACGAGCTGGATTTGAAGCTTCGCGACATGCTGCACGCCTCCGGCATCGAACCGCGCGAGCCGGCAGAAGAAGAGAAAGCTTCAGACGAATGACGCCTGAGTCCGCTTTGATCGAGCTGCTTGTCCGTGTCGGTGCGCGGGACGGTGCGGCGGTTTTTGTCAGCGGCGAAGAACTGAGCCAGTGGCCGGTGCCTGCGGTCGCGGCCCTGAAATCGCAGAAGCTGCTCGTCAAGACGCGGCCGGCGAGAAGCGTGGTGTGTCCCGGCTGCGAGCGGGAGTGTGTCATGCCCGTGCATACGCTCCCCCGCGCCGGCAGCGCGGCGGTATCGTTCGTCGTGTGCGACAAACGCGACGACATCAATCGCGTGCCGGTTTCCGCTGAACGGCTGACGCAATGGCGGTGCGACGCTGAAGCTGTATGCGGGTTCATTACCAAGAGTCTCGGATTGCGCCGGAGCGAGCAGCATTCTACCGAGCTGGCGCTTTGGAACATCGGAATTGCCCGAGGCGAAAAGCGCAGCCAGATATTGACGCTCAGAGCGGATAGTGAGCTAAGCCTCGTTGCGGGCGACAAAGCCGTGCCGCTGGCGGAACTCGTTAGCTTCGGTGACGGCAGATATTCGGTTGACGCCTCGACGGCCCGCGAACTGGTGGACGCGGCGAGCACGGCGGACCCTCGCTACACGCCAAGCAACGCGAGGCGCGAAGCGCGGAAACTCGACACTCAGGCGATGTACGAGGAATGGCGGAAAGCGTACCGGCAACTGAAACGGCAACACCCCCATATGTCCGATGTATGGTATTCGCGGCAAATTGCCAAGATGGATATTGCCACTCGCCGTAACTCGGACACGGTCCGAAAGCACATGAAGAAATAAAAAAGATTGAACTTGGGATAAGGCGAGAATAATCAACATCGAGTACCACGAGCGCTTCGGAAGCACGGCGCGAAATCCGACTTGCGATCTGCTTGGAGCAGTGACGGTGAATCGAAAACGCCAGAAAGAAGGAGTCCATTGAGCCAAAGTACAACTAACGATCTGCTGATTCTGCGGGCCGTGCGTTTCGCAGCCGAGCGCCACCGTAACCAACGGAGAAAAGACGAAGAAGCTTCGCCCTATATCAATCACCCGATCTCGGTTTCTTTATTGCTGGCCGACGTGGGGGGCATTACAGACCCCGAGATCCTGGCGGCGGCGATTCTTCACGACACCATCGAAGACACCCGCACCACGCCCGCCGAGTTGCAGGAAGCCTTCGGCGCCAGAGTCCGCGGTATTGTCGATGAGGTGACCGACGACAAGAGCCTCGCCAAAGAAGTACGCAAGCAGCTCCAGATCGAACATGCGCGCCATCTCTCGCCCGGCGCGGCGCTGATCAAACTGGGCGATAAGATTTCCAACGTGCTCGACGTGGCCAACTCGCCACCGACCGGATGGAGTCTTGACCGGCGCAAGGAATATCTCGACTGGGCCGAGGCAGTGGTTCAGAGCTGTCCGAAAGTCAATTCAGAGCTGGAGAGCTACTTCGCGAGGGTTCTCGGAGAGTGCCGGCAAAAGCTCGACGTCTAGGCGGCGGTCGCGGAACCCCCCCTTGACCGAGCTTGACTCTGGTCTAGCGGACGAAATAGGCTGCGGGTTAGAAGCGAAATCGGCCAACCGATATCTGTCGCCACCTGCGGTGGCTCGCAAGTTTTGAGTGATTAGGTGCCACTTGCCTACTGAGATCGAACGGAAATTTCTTGTTACGGGAACCGAGTGGCGCCAAGCCAACGGCGTTCGCTTTAGTCAGGGTTACTTGAACCGGGATAAAGAGAGAACGGTCAGAGTCCGTTTGGCTGGGGAACAGGCCTTTCTTACCATCAAGGGCCTCACTACGGGAGCGTCACGGTCGGAGTTCGAATACCAAATCCCGGTTGCCGACGCCGAGCAGTTATTGAAGTTATGTGACGGTCCAATCATTCAAAAGGTGAGATATTCAGTCGTTTACAAGGGCTTCAAGTGGGAAGTTGACGAGTTCTTGGGCGAAAATGCAGGGCTGGTAATTGCGGAAGTAGAACTAGAAAGTGAAGGCCAGCAATTCGACCGTCCAGTCTGGTTGGGGCGCGAAGTCTCTGATGATCCGCGCTACTTCAACTCGAATCTTGCTACAAACCCCTACAGTGCTTGGCGTGGACTTCCGGCTTGAAGAAATAAAAAAGTTGGGCGGAATTTTTTCGCCCAATATCCCGCACACTATCCCGCTGTTTTCCTAGCGTTTCTTAGCCGATATTCGATCACACGCGGTGCTTTGGCGCCACTTCGCGCGCCGTCCAACCCGTTGACTCCACTGCTAGCCCAACTTTCTCAACTCGGATCGGAATGAAGTTTTTTAGCGGGTATGAAGGCGAAAAAGCTTCGTGATTTCAAGGGGTGAGAGTTTCAAAGCGGCTGTAGTGTAGACCAAGTATCTTTTCAAGGGAAAGTTTTTGCGTACAATCAGACACCAAGATGTATTTACGCTGCAATCGGAGATTGAAGGACGGCAAAGAGCATTGCTATTGGAACATCGTCGAGAGTAAACGCTGCGCTGGGGGCAAGGTGGTGCAGCGCCAAGTGTTGTATCTGGGCGAGCTCAACGACAGCCAGCACCAATCGTGGTACCGGGTGATTGAAGCCTTCGATGAGCAAAGCCAACAGCGCACGCAGCTGGCGTTATTCCCGGCGGAAAAGGAGTTGCCCGCGCACGCCGAGGGTTACGCAGTGCAGGTGCGTCTTGAGGCGATGGAGCTTACTAAGGAGGCCACAATTTAGAGACTACGCAGCGGCGGCATAGCAGGTATCGGGTGCCTGAAAGAATGAGCGAACGATTTCAGGACTCTTTTGTAAGTATCGCAGTCTTCCCACCACAGCTCGATGCAAGTCACGCGGGCCGTGAACCAGGGTGCGACCCACGCCGTTGTTTTTCACATCATTCCAGACAAACTCGTCAGGGTTGAGTTCCGGTGAGTACGGAGGCAAAAAGAACAACTTTAGTTTTTCACTCAGTGAATCGACGTAGCTCCTCACGCTTTTGGAGCGATGAGAAGGATGACCATCCACGATTAGGAAAGCCGCACGTCGCCGGCCCTGCATTAACCGCTTAAGAAATTCTATGAACACCCGGGCACCCACGCCCCCGCGCACGACCATGAACCGCAGAGATCCCTTCGGGCTGATCGCCGAGATCATGTTCAGGCTAAAGCGCTGCCCGGTTACCCTGACCACAGGAGTCTTCCCCCTGGGGGCCCAAGTCGTCCCGCTATGGAAATCCGAACGAACCCCAGACTCATCCTCAAAAAATATCTCAGCACCTTCACGCTTCGCCATGGCACGAATTTTCGGATACTCCCTTTTGAGCCATTGCTCCACTAAGGACGGATTCTGCTGGTAAGCACGAAACAGCGGCTTCTGACAGGTCAGTCCTAACTGAGCCAGCAGTCTTCCAATCGAGCTCAGGCTCAACCGCATCCTAAACTTTCGATAAACCACGGTCCTGATTTGGGAACGCGTCCACAGGGCGAAAGGAAGCTTCAATTGAAGCGGGTTTTTCATAGTCACCGTATTATAGATCCATTGGATTTGCCTGCCCGTAAGCCGTTTCGGTCGACCCGTACCCTTGCGGGCTCGAAGGGCGTCCCAGCCGCCCACCCGATAACTGGCTAGCCATACGAATATCCGATTCGCATATAGGCCCATCTCGCGCGCCACTACCGTAGGAGCTTGCCCTCCTTGTACGGCCTTGACCGCTTTGAATCTTATTTCTTCGAGCTTTGCATGGCTTAGCTTGCGTCCGTCGATATTCATCGATCGAACCATAACACATAGTTACTAAATTATGAACTGATTAGTAATCGGCCGCGCCAGTTTGGCGCGTGCTGGTTGGCTTGTCATCTCTACGAGCAGTTGGGCCTGGAGCAGTTCTGGAAGGATCGTTTGCCCGATAGTCGTGAGGGCACTTGTTGGCAGCATGTTGTTCAGACGTTGGTGTGTTACGGGCTGATTGATCCGGGCAGCGAGTGGCGATTGCACCGGCTGTGGTATGAGCAGAGCGCGATGGGCGATCTGTTGGGCGAGGACTTTGCGCTGGTGGAGAAAAATGCCCTATATCGCTGTCTGGACAAAGTGATCGAGCATAAGCAAGCCCTGTTTAGTCATCTCACCGAGCGCTGGCAGGATCTGTTTGGCGCCAAGTTCGATGTGCTGCTCTACGATCTGACCAGCACCTATTTTGAGTCCAGCCGACCCGATGACGAGAACGACAAGCGGCGCTACGGCTACAGCCGCGACAAGCGTTCGGACTGCGTCCAAGTGGTCATCGCATTGGTGGTGACACCGGACGGTTTTCCGTTGGCCTACGAAGTGCTGGCGGGCAACACCTCGGAGCGGACCACGCTTAAGGATTTTTTAACCAAGATTGAAACTCAGTACGGCAAAGCCCAACGCATCTGGGTGATGGATCGCGGTGTTCCCACCGAGAAAATCCTCACCGAGATGCGCCAGAGCGATCCGCCGGTGTATTATCTGGTGGGCACGCCCAAAGCGAGACTGAGTAAATTGGAACAAGAGCTAGTTGCGCTGCCCTGGCAAGCGGTGCGGTGCGGTGTCGAAGTGAAACTGTTAGCCCAGGAGCAAGAACTCTACGTGTTGGCCAAGAGTATCGATCGAGTCAACAAAGAACGCTCGATGCGCCAAAGGCAGCTCAGAGCGCTGTTCAAGCGGCTCAAAGAACTGCATGGGATGAAATTTAACAAAAGCCAAGCCTTGCTGCTCAAACTGGGAGCGGCCAAGGGAAAATATCGGGCGGCCTGGCGGCTGATTGACATCGTCCTACCTGAAGCCAAAAAACGCGCGGGCAAAATCGCTTTGGCGATTGTGTTGATGTTGACACTCGTGGGCCTAAAGGCGTAGATTATTCCCCAATCGAGCATTTAGCCAAGACTATAGCGTTATCGAGATTCGATTGGCGGAAGGTTAGCTTCGGTATGTTTACGACTGCTTTTGATGCGGGTGGCAGTAAAGATGATCAGGATTTTATTGTCCTAGCTGGCTTCATAGCGCCGGCAGATGCCTGGATTGAATTTGATCGTTACTGGCGCGATCGCTTAGCGCAAGAGGGATTAAACTACTTTCATATGGTGGATTTTGCTCAATTCGCGGGAGAATTCAAAGTCGGGTGGAGAGATAACGAACCTCGTCGGCGAGCCTTGTTACGGAATCTGATAGAGCTTATTGAGCGCTATGCATCGCGGAAATTTGGTGCTGTCGTGCCGATTGAAGCTTTTAAACGTCAGTCTCCACCAGAGGGATGGGAAACGTATGACCTGTGTCCTTATTCGCTGGCGGCAATGCATACTGCGGCAAATGTGATGCGTTGGTGTATCCGCGACGGGTCGCCGCAATTCGAAAACATTAGCTTTATTTTTGAAGATGGTGATACGGGCGGCAAGGGGCGAGTCGAAAAGCAGTTTAAGGTTAACTTGGATATGAGGCCTTTATTTAAACCTAAAAAGGATACACCGAACAACAAGACAGGCATGATAAAACCGATGTGGACTCCGCTTCATGCTGCTGATTTTTTGGCTTATGAAGTTTTTAAGTTTTGCAAAGAGTTTCAGGCTGGAAAACTTACGACCGAAAAATTACGATGGGGGTTGAAAGAATGTCAGAAAGCTCAGGGCGATATAATGGTAATAGATGACAGCAATCTAGTCGAGGTTCGAATGCAAGCGCAACGTAGAAAACCGTGAACCTGCGGCTGTACAGAAAATCGCTATCAAAGCAGTGTGTTGGCCAAGACAAAGGTCAATAGCCAGATGGCACCAAAGATAATCCAATATATCCGCTTCTGTTTGCCTTCGGACCCATACGCGGCCCAGGCGAATGAAGAACTGAGAATAAATAGAGCGATGAAAAGATATTTCACCGAGCTACGCGCAAGGCTTCGTGATTCGGAAAAAGACTGCCTGACCAGATTCTTTTATTCGGCGGAATCCCTGAACGTAGTGGTCAATAGCGTACTTGATTTGGCTATCAAAATCAGTCGTGCAAAACGAGCATCTCAAGCCTTTGGTTTTCCAGTCCACTTGTTGCAATTTCTCATTGGAAATATCCAAGGTTACTTCAGTGCCGCACTGCTTGCACTCAAGCGAGATATATCTCAAATCGTCGTAAGAGATGCGAAGTTGACGCTCTTCGGTCATTTCCGTTTTTTCTTTGCAGGCGTAGGAGCAAGAGCGACTTTAACGGCCTTCTTAAACTTTCCCATGTCGGCGTTTTTGAGGGTCTCGCGGAGTCGGTCGTCTTCTTTTCTTGTAGCGGGAGTTATGGTGGTAGCCACCCCGATACTTTAGCGCAGAGAGTCTTATATGTCTACTTGCTGCACGTCGTTACGAGATCCTTAAAAGCGTCAGCGTTCTTTCGTTGATTGTGCCGCCAAGTAAATTCGTTGACGTACATAGGGAGATATTCTTTACTGACATGATGAAACTGGCCCATAATTCCACGCTTCAAGAGCGACCAGAAAGAATCGATGCTCGCAGTGTGAACGAGGCCACGCACGTATTCATGGGCGCTGTGGTTTACGGAATCGTGGGGATAATCTGGCCTCAAATCTTCGTATTGAGGCGCGTCATCGGTAGCAACGAGCGAAACTCTTTCGCTGACGGTGCTCCGAACGAAACGATCAAGAGTTTTCTTGGTGGTATTCTCGACAACCTTGGCAACGACCATGCCTTTACGAGCGATAGCGCCGATCACGGCGACCTTGCCGGCAGGGCCACGCCCATCTTGCTTCTTGCTCCAGTGGCGATTCTTGTTTTTCCCGCCGACGTAGGTTTCATCAACTTCAACTTCGCCAGTGAGAGGCGGGGTGTAGGTAAGATCGCCGTGCATTGCCGCACGCCAGCGCATGCACATATACCAGCTAGTACGGTAGTCAGATCCAGAATCTTCACCAAAGATAACGCGATGAACCTGCAAGGCGCTGACTCCCTTCTTACCGACGAGCATCAAGTAGCCGACCTTAAACCAAAGTTTCAAAGGCTTCTTGGTATCTTGAAAGAACGTTCCGGTAAGAACCGAAAAGCGGTATCCGTTGCGACCGCCACAAGCTTTACAGACCCAGTTAAACGGGCGTGCTTTCAGCGTGTAGACCTTGGCGTTATCGCAACGTGGGCAATGCACACCTTTCGGCCAGCGCATCTCAACCAAAAAAAGGCGGCAAGACTCTTCGGTGGGAAATTGCTTGTCGAAGGCATCAATTGTTTTCATGCTCCAAAGGTAGCAAATTTATGAACGAGTGTCAACATCAACATAATCACCTTCGCTTTCTCGTTCCGGCTCAATCGGCAAAAGCTGAGAGAAGTACGCCGGCGCGAGGGCCGCTATCTATTACGGACCAATCTGACGGGCCGAGAGCCGGCGCAACTCTGGCAGTTCTACATCCAACTGGTCGAGATCGAAGCGACCTTCAAAAACTTAAAAGACGATCTGCAATTGCGGCCGATTTACCACCAGCTTCAACACCGCATCGAAGCGCATATCTTTGTCGCCTTTATGGCCTACTGCCTCAACGTTACGCTCAAGGCGCGCCTGCGGCCTGTGGCCGCTGGGCTGACCCCGCGCGCGGTGCTCGATAAGTTTGCCACCATGCAAATGTTGGACGTGAAGTTTCCCACCACTGACGGGCGCATGTTGATCCTTAGCCGTTACACTGAGCCTGACACCGATCACAAACTTTTCTTAGAACAGCTCAAGCTCAGGATACCGCCCCAGCCGCCACCACGAATCACCGCCCGTGGCCAACGCGTACACTGACGACAGAAAGCCCGATGTAGTGCAGACCTTTTGACTGTGCAGGTTGATTTTGTTGGCTTTTTAGATCGACTACCCTTCCAGTTGGGAAGGTTGGGCTAGACCACACGGGACGAAGCGCCGAGTCCAGATATTTCACCGCCCAAATCGCCCATCGACCGTCGCCATTATCACGTTCCAAAGGAGTGTAACGATGGCGCATACGATCTTGAGACTTCCCGAGGTAAAGCGAAGCACAGGGCTATCCCGCAGTACGATTTATCTCAAAATCGCCCAGGACACATTTCCAAAGCCAATTCCCCTGGGGTCGCGGGCTGTGGGTTGGCTGGAAGCGGAGATCCAGGACTGGTTGCAGCGGCGCATCGACGCGAGCCGTAATAGTCGAGAGCAGCAAAGTCTCCGTAAATAGTGACTTTGGACAGGGAGCCGCGACCAATGCAAACGCACAACCCAAGTAACGAACGGATCAAGCGACAGTATTTCGCTTACCTGAAGGAGGCCAAACGCCATAGTGAGGCAACCGTGGACGCAGTGGCTAAAGCTTTGGCTCGGTTCGAGGCCGACACCAAGTATCGCGACTTCAAGGCTTTCCATATGAGCAGGCGATCGCTTTCAAGAACCGCCTGGCGCAACAGGACAGTCAAGTTGACCGGCGAGAAATTGAGCAAGGCGACCTTGCACGCGACGCTTGCGGATTTGAAACGGTTCTTTCAATGGTTGGCCGGGCAGCCGGGCTACAAGTCCCGGCTGCAGATATTCGGACGCGGACTATTTCAACTTGTCCGAGAAAGACACGCGAATCGCGACTGCACAGCGCGAAAAGAAATTCCCGACCTTGGAGCAGGTCAAGCATGTCATTGCAGCAATGCCGAGCAACTCCGAGATCGAGCGGCGCGATCGTGCGCTTATAGCTTTTACGCTACTGACCGGGGCGCGGGACAGTGCCATCGCATCGATGAAACTGAAGCACGTCGATCTAGCGGCTGGATGCGTCTACCAAGACGCCCGCGAAGTGAACACCAAGTTCAGTAAAACCTTCACGACGTACTTTTTCCCCGTCGGCGACGAAATTCGCCAAATCGTCGAGCGATTGGGTGAACTACCTGCGGCAAGAAAAGTTATGGGGTAATGACGACCCGCTGTTTCCGGCGACCCGGGTTGCAGTCGGCGTGGAGCGCCGATTCCGAGTGGTTGGTATAGAGCGCAAACATTGGAGCAGCGCGACGGCGATCCGTAAAATCTTTCGCGAAGCGTTTCAAACCGCCGGCCTGCCCTACTTCAATCCGCATAGCTTACGCAACACACTGGTCCAGCTCGGCGAGACTGTGTGCAAGACGCCCGAGGAGTTCAAAGCCTGGAGCCAGAATCTCGGCCACGAACAAGTGCTCACGACCTTTTGCAGTTATGGCCAGGTAGCGAGCGCGCGGCAGGCTGAGATCATGCGAGATGTCGCCAAGCCGAAGCGGGACGGAGCGAGCCGACGCTGCGGAATTTGCGAAAGCTGTAGCCCGGGAGTTGGCAGCGCAGAAGCGCGTCGGAATCAAAAAAACTATGAGCAGGGGCGTTGGTGCGGGGGCAACTTTGGGGGCAGCAGGGTAATTTCACTATTATAAATTTATGTATTTTCAATGACTTATCGTGGAAAAGCGATTCCCTTCGGCCCACCAATTTCACCTTCAGTTTTCCGCTATAAATATCTGAGTTAACGCTGGCCGCCTAGAGGCTGTTTGTCAATTACTGGACCAAGTCGGAGCTGGTGACGGTGTTGATAAACGCGCTCTCGCGCTTGGTATAGGCACGGTATTCATTGCCGAGGCGGTGATAGGGGTCTCGCGAGGTAATTTTCAGTATTTGCCCTTTCAGCTCGACAGCAATGCGCGCCTTGCCGGCGGGATCCTCAAGGCTGAATGTGCCGGCATTCTTGTTTAGGCCAGCCGCTTTGAAACCGACGGACTCACCGAGCGCCGCGACCGTTTCTAACGGATCTTTGGCCGATATTTTTACTAGGTACCAATAGTCGTTGACAAACGGTTCCTCTTCAAAGAAGCGCGCGACCTCAATGGCTTTGATGATTCCGGCCGCGTTGAAGGCAACACTCACGATCGCACGAGTGTTTGTCGGCACGACTCCCGCAGTGATCGGCAGGGCGCCTGGACCCTGTCGGCGATCGGAAATTTCAAACTGCCGGTCGGCAAATTGATAGATCCAGCGGTTACGATCGCCGCCGTGCTCGGCGCCGAAGATGCTCTCGACTTGGTTCTTGTCGGATTGTCCGATCCTGATTCTGGCGACTTTGTCCTCGACGGAAACTTGCGAAATGAATTCGGGCGATGAAGCGCAGCCATAAACAGCCAGGATCGCCACAATGGATATTAGGAGATGTTCTTGCCGGTGCATGATCCGCATCGCTAAGGAAGCCTTTTTGTCAATTTGCCGAGAACGTCGTTCGGTGGTTTGCTATTGTACCGTCGGCGCCGCGCCGAAATAGTTCTTCCAGGCCAGGGTCAAGAGATCGTTGGATAGCACCATGGGGCGATTCTCGTATTTGCACAGATCGACGCAACGGAGAATCAAGTCACGCGGCTCGCAACCGCGCAGCGGGCGTTTATCCGCTTTATAGAGGCGAAAGGCAAAATCAAGATATTTGGGGTCATAGTCAAAGCCGCTTTGCCGGACGAATTGTTCGAAGATTTTCGCATACATATCACGATCCGGAGCGTTGACGTACAGACGGTAGCCCATGCGGCGTAAGAAAGCATCGTCCACCAGATCACTGGGGTCGAGGTTGGTGGCAAAGATTAGCAGCTGCTCAAAGGGTACTTCGATCTTTTTGCCGGTATGCAGGGTGAGATAATCGATACGTCCTTCGAGAGGCACAATCCAGCGGTTGAGGAGGTCGTGGGGATCCACGCGCTGGCGGCCGAAATCGTCGATAACCAGTGTGCCGCCGTTGGATTTCATTTGAAACGGCGCCTCATAAAAGCGCACGGAGTTGCTGTAGATCAAGTCCATGGTCTCGATGGTCATTTCGCCGCCCACGATAACAACCGGCCGCTTGATCCTGATCCAGCGCTCGTCGTAGCGATCGATTCCGGTAACTGGAACCGGCTGATGGTTATGCAGGTCGAAAACTTTAATTACCTGGCTATCGACTTCGATAGCGTGGGGAATCCAGATTTCGCCATGTTGAGCGCCGTGTAACGCCGTGGCGATGGTGGTCTTGCCGTTGCCGGAGGGGCCGGTCATGAACAGGCTGCGGCGCGAATTGGCGACGAGCCCGAGTGTCTGCACCGTGCTCTCGGGAAGCACCAGTCCTGACATGGCTAGGCGCACGTCCTCGGGTTGAATCGGTTCGCGCGCGGCGCTCTGGCGTAAGACCATCTCGTTATAAGCCGGCAAGGACACCGGCGCCGGACCGATGTAACCGTTCATATCAAGCAATTGTTGAGCGCGCTGCCAGCCGCGGTCGAGCATGCCGTAACGATTGTTGCCGTAGCTTATCAGGCCACGAATTTCAACGAATTTTTCGCGATAGAGATGCTGCAACAGTTCTTCGGTTACGGGCATCGCTAACCTGAGTTTTTCCGCTGCTCTTTCGGTGGTGCAATTAGCGTCGGCGTAAACGGTCTTCAGTGCCAGGTCGGCGAGAAAGCCGAAATCAAGTTGGGTGTTTTCAACTTTCAAGGGGATCGGTGGAACAAACATTGGCGCTGCAGATACGGTTGGCTCTGGTTTGCTCATGATTCGCTAAAAACCTCCGATTTTACAGGATCAGGACGGCATTTCGGCTACTGCTTGAAGCATGACCGCCTTGCCGACTCACAAGCCTTTATTTTAGGAGCTAACAGCCGCTTTAGCAATCAAAACCAGGGGTTTGAAGTGAATTTCCCGTTCCAGCTACCTGGAAGGCATGCTGGGGCACAAAAGGTGCCGTGGCGGTGCCTTTCCAGCGTGCGCCGATCCACCCCCCCTGATCTGAGCCGGTAGCGCCTGCAGTGGCCGCGCATTGAAGCGCAAATACGCTTGTGTTATAAATCGCTTGTTTAAGGGGAGTTCTATGAAAGCAGCTATCCATCCGGAATATAAGAGTTCGACCATTACTTGCGCCTGCGGCCATGTGGTGGAGACGCGTTCAACGGTGGGCAATCTCCACGTGGAAATTTGCTCCAACTGCCACCCCTTCTTCACCGGCAAACAAAAATTGCTAGACTCAGCGGGTCGAGTAGAGAAATTTAGAAAGAAATACGGCCTGAAGAACTGAGACCAGCGGAGGACTGAGGCTGAATGTGAGTTACTAGGGAATTGCGGTACCTGAAAGGGCAAAGGGTGGCTATATAATCCCTTTGCCCTTTTTTTATTCCGGTAATTCCATTTTTCTATAATTGTGAACCGGCCATGCTTGATAAACTAGCTGAAGTTGAGAATCGCTACGTGGAGCTGGAAAGGATGATGTTGGATCCCCAGCTCTTAAGCCAGCAGCGGGAATACTCCAAACTTGCCAAGGAGCGCGCCGAGTTGGAGGAGATCGTCAGTTGTTTCCGCGAATGGCGCAAGGTCGAGCAGGAAATCCAGGAAAACCGCCAGCTTCTCGACGAGACTGACGAAGCGATTCGCGAGCTGGCGAAAGAAGAGATGACGACTTTGCGCGAACGCAAAGAAGCGCTCGAAACTCGCCTGAAAATGCTGATTCTGCCGAAGGATCCTAACGACGCGAAGAACGTGATCGTGGAAATCCGCGCGGGTACCGGCGGCGATGAAGCGGCACTGTTCGCGGCGGAGCTTTTCCGTATGTACAGCCGGTACGCCGAGTCGCGGCGCTGGCGGGTGGAGATGATGAGCTCGAACCCGACGGGATTGGGCGGGTACAAAGAAATCATCATAAGCATCGAGGGCAAAGGCGCCTATTCGAGACTCAAATTCGAGGGTGGCGTGCACCGCGTTCAGCGTGTGCCGGTGACCGAAGGTTCGGGACGCATACACACCTCGGCGGTGACCGTCGCGGTATTGGCTGAAGCCGACGAAGTGGAAATTGCCATCGATCCCAAAGAGTTGCGTATCGATGTCTTTCGTTCGTCGGGTCCGGGTGGGCAAAGCGTCAACACGACGGATTCGGCGGTGCGGATCACACATATTCCCACGAGCATAGTGATTTCCTGTCAGGACGAAAAGTCGCAGCACAAAAACCGCGCCAAGGGTATGAAGATTTTGCGCGCCCGCTTGTTGGAACGAAAGCAGGAAGAGCAACGCTCGGAAATCGCGGCTACGCGCAAGTTGATGGTTGGCAGCGGCGACCGCAGCGAGCGGATTCGAACCTACAACTTTCCGCAGGGGCGGCTGACCGATCATCGGATCAATTTTACCCTGTATAAGTTGGAACGGGTGATGGAGGGAGAGCTTGACGAAGTCATCGATGCGCTGATTACCCATTACCAAGCCGAAGTGCTGCGCGCGACTGGATCGGCCGAGCAGAATGGAAAACCAGTCAACCGAAACGATTGAAGCGCCGGCAACGCGACTCTCCGTGGTTCTGCGAGAGGGCGCGTGGCGTTTGCATGCCAGCGGCATCGACAGCGCGGCTCTCGATGCCGAGCTGCTGCTCGGGCATGTTCTCGAGATCTCCCGAGAACAGTTGGCGACCGCGACCGATAGAGTCCTTAGCCCCTCGAAATTGCAAGATTACCAGCGCCTTTTGGCGCGGCGCTGCGGTCATGAGCCAGTGGCCTACATCATCGGCAGGCGCGAATTTTGGTCGCTGGATTTTCAGATCACGCCGGCGGTGCTGATCCCGCGTCCGGAGACTGAACGCTTGGTTGAAATTGTCATCGAGCTGGCTGGCGAAGCAGGCTCTGGGCGACCGCTCCGAATTGTCGATATCGGCACCGGCAGCGGCGCCGTTGCGGTCGCGCTGGCGAGCGAGTTGGCAAACGCGGAAATTTTTGCGACGGATATCTCCGCCGAGGCTCTCGCTGTCGCGGTGGCAAATGCGGCGAGAAATTGCGTCGCCGGCAAAATTGAATTTGCTCACGGTGATCTTTTTGCCGGGTTACCGACGGATCAGCTTTTCGATTTCATCGTGTCGAATCCCCCCTATGTTCGCCGCGCTGAAATTGATCGGCTCGATCTTGAGGTGAGCCGTTGGGAACCGCGTGGTGCGTTGGACGGGGGGTTGGACGGCCTCGATTTTTATCTGGGCATTGCGGCGCAGTCTTGTCAATATTTATGCCCGAATGGCGCCGTAGTTGTCGAAATCGGTGACGGCATGGGCGAGGCAGTGGCGGCGCTCTTCAAAGACAGCGCCGGCTGCGCCAGAGTCGAGATTCACAAGGATTACGCTGGAATCGATCGCGTCGTGGTGGCGCGCAAGAGCGTTTAGAGATCGAGCTCGGCTCAAGGAAACTCGCTGGTGGATAAGATCATCATTCAAGGCGGCAAGAGTCTTACCGGGGAAATCACCGCGAGCGGCTCGAAAAACGCCGCGCTGCCGGTGTTGATCTCCTCGTTGCTCACAGCGGAGCCCTGCGTGTACCGCCGTATACCCCATCTGGCCGACATCCGCACGACGTTGAAACTCCTCGCCGGTTTGGGCGTGACAGTCGAGCAGCAACGCTGGCTCCAGGGCGCGGATGATTTAACGCTTGAAGCCGACGGCATCGACAAATGCGAAGCGCCTTATGATTTGGTTAAAATCATGCGCGCGTCGTTCTTGGTGTTGGGGCCGCTGCTGGCGCGCTTCGGCCAGGCGCGGGTTTCGACGCCGGGCGGTTGCGCCATCGGCGCGCGGCCGATCAATCTCCATCTCAAGGGTTTGGAAGCGATGGGCGCGGCCATCGAGCAAAGCCACGGCTACGTGGAAGCCAAGGCGGCTCGATTGCGCGGCGCGAAAATTTATCTCGATCTACCCTCCGTCGGTGCCACCGAAAATCTCATGATGGCGGCGACGCTCGCCGAAGGCACCACGGTGATCGAAAACGCGGCTAAAGAACCTGAGATCGAGGACCTGGCCAACGCTCTCAACGCGATGGGCGGCAGGGTGCAAGGTGCGGGCAGCGATATCGTTCAGATCGACGGCGTGCGGGCGCTGCATGGCGTGACCCATGACACTATTCCCGACCGTATTGAAGCCGGCAGTTTTGTTATTGCCGCCGCGCTCAACGGACGGGATGTGTTGGTAAGAGACGCCCGCGCCGAACATCTCGATGCATTTCTCATCAAGCTCAAGGAGGCCGGTATGCGGCTTGCCGCTGATGGCGCAGGGATCCGGGTGCAGCGCAGCGGCCCGATCAAGAGCGTCGATGTGACTACCCTGGCTTATCCTGGCTTTCCGACCGATCTCCAAGCGCAGATGATGGTGTTGATGGCGGTGGCCGACGGCGTGAGCGTGATCACTGAAACGATCTTCGAAAATCGTTTTATGCACGTCCTGGAGCTTGACCGCATGGGCGCGCAGATCAAGCTGGAAGGTAATCGCGCCGTGGTGCGCGGCGTGAAGGAGCTGTCGGGCGCGCCGGTGATGGCCAGCGACTTACGGGCGAGCGTTGCTTTGATACTCGCCGGTCTGGTCGCCAACGGCACCACCGAAGTGGCGCGCGTCTATCATCTGGACCGCGGCTACGAATATATCGAAAGAAAATTGTCACAATTGGGCGCAGCCATAGAGCGCGTGCCGGGCTAGAATGCGATCAATCGTTCAAGGTTCAATGGTTCAAAGCGATTGCGCAAGCGCCGAGATTCGGTTTTAGGGATGAAAATCAGACTGGTCAAAACTACCGATGCGGCATTCAAGCCGTTTATCGGCCGGATTCTCGCGCGACGGGGCACGCGCGATGGCGCAGTCGAGCGCCGCGTAGCCGAGATCGTCGCTGCGGTGCAAAAACAAGGAGACCGAGCCCTGCTACGCTATACCGAACGTTTCGATCACGTACGCCTCAGCCGAGCGACCATGGAAGTCCAGCCAGCCGAGATCGAGCGCGCTTTGGCCAATGTGCCAGGTAAGGACTTGGCGACTTTGCGATTCGCCGCCAAGCGGATCGCCGCGTTTCACCGCCGCCAACTGCAGAAAAGCTGGGAATATCGCGACCCGCTCGGCGCCCGGCTCGGCCAAAGGATCACGCCGCTGGAGCGCGTCGGCGTTTATGTGCCGGGCGGCAAAGCGTCTTATCCATCGACCGTGTTGATGAACACGATTCCCGCGAGAGTCGCGGGAGTCAACGAAATCATCATGACCTCGCCCATCGGCGCCAGCGGCGACATCATTCTTGCCGCGGCGCATATCGCCGGTGTCGATCGGATCTTTCGCGTCGGCGGAGCGCAAGCGGTCGCGGCTTTGGCTTTCGGCACCCAAGCGATTCCCAAGGTCGACAAGATCGTCGGACCGGGCAATCTTTATGTTGCCACCGCCAAACGGCTGGTGTTCGGAGAGGTGAGCATCGACTCGATCGCCGGGCCGAGTGAGATCCTGCTCTTGGCCGACGCGTCGGCCGATCCGCTCCATGTCGCCGCCGATATGCTGTCGCAGGCCGAGCATGACGAGTTGGCAGCGGCGCTGTGCGTGACCGGGTCGATGGCGACGGCACGGAAGATTCAAAACGCCATCGAAAAACAGCTGCTGAGCACGAAACGACAGGCAATCAGTCTCCAGTCGCTGGCGAAATACGGCGCGATTATCGTCGCGCGCGGCACAAAGGAGATGGTCGAGCTGGCCAACGCGATCGCGCCGGAGCATATCGAGTTGATCGTTAAACAGCCGCGAAAGCTGGCCAAACAGATCCGCAACGCCGGCGCAATATTTTTGGGGCCTTATTCGGCGCCGCCGCTGGGCGATTATCTCGCCGGCCCTAATCACGTCTTGCCCACCGGCGGCACCGCACGGTTTTTTTCGCCACTCGGTACCTATGATTTTCTCAAGCGCACCACCGTGATTCAGGCGGAACGGCGCGCGCTGCGCAGTCTGGCGCCGAAACTCATCCAGCTGGCGCGTCTCGAGGGGCTCTACGATCACGCGCATTCAGTGGAAGTTCGATTCAAGTAGGCGAGGAGCATTTATGGGACGAAGCACAAAAGTTGCTCGCAAGACCAAGGAGACCGATATTACGGTTACTTTAGAAATCGACGGGTCCGGCCAAGCCGAGATCGAAACCGGCATGCCGTTTTTCAATCATATGCTCGATAGCTTCAGCCGCCACGGCTTTTTCAATATCACCGTTCGAGCGAAGGGCGATCTCGATGTCGACCTGCATCACACGGTGGAGGACGTCGGCTTGGTGTTGGGCCAGGCGTTCAAGGACGCGTTGGGCCAAAAGCACGGCATCCGGCGCTTCGGTGAGGCCAGTTGCCCGCTCGACGAAACTCTCGCCAAAGTGGTCGTCGACCTGAGCGGCCGGCCCTATCTTTCTTACAACGTCAAGATCCGTCCCGGCCGCGTCGGCGATTTCGACACCGACTTGCCGCACGAGTTTTTCGCCGCTTTCGCCAATCAGCTCGGCATGAACCTGCATATCGACGTGCCGCGCGGCGAAAACCCGCATCACATCATCGAGGCTTGCTTCAAGGCGTTCGCCCGCGCCATGGACATGGCGACGCAGCTCGATCCGCGCGTGCAGGGCGCGCTCTCGACCAAAGGGACGCTGTAGAAATTGAGTTCAGTTCGTTCCAGGCGAAAAATCTATGATTGCAGTGATCGATTACGGCATGGGCAACCTGCGCAGCGTGCAAAAGGGGCTGGAGCGCACCGGCTCGGTGGCTGAGATCACCCGCGATTTGGCCAAGATTCAAACGGCGCGCGGCGTGGTTTTGCCCGGCGTCGGCGCCTTCAGCGCCTGCATGGAAAACCTCGGCAAGTTCGGCTTGATCGAACCAATTTGCGAGATCGTCCGGCGGCAAACACCGTTCCTGGGCATCTGTCTCGGGTTCCAGTTGCTTTTTTCCGAGAGCGAGGAGTTCGGCCGTCAGAAAGGGCTAAATCTGTTTCCCGGAAAAGTGGTCGGCTTTCACGCCAAAGAAAATCTCAAAGTGCCGCATATGGGCTGGAATCGCATCGAGAAAAAATTGGACTCGCCGTTTCTCGACGGGCTTTCGAGCGGTGATTACGTTTACTTCGTGCACTCGTTCTACGTCGTGCCCGGCGACAACTCGATCGTCGCCACGACCACGGAGTATGGCGATTCATTCGTCTCCAGCATCGCGACCGAGTCCCTGTTCGCCTGTCAATTTCATCCGGAAAAGAGCCAGGAGCTGGGGCTGCGCATTCTCGCCAACTTTGGTCGTTTTGTAAATTCGAATTAAGTTCATGCTGATCATTCCCGCGATCGATCTCAAAGATGGCCGCTGCGTGCGCCTGTTTCAGGGGGAAATGGACAAGGAAACCGTCTATTTTGAAAATCCCGTCGACGCCGCGAAACATTGGGCCGCCGAGGGCGCAACTTTTTTACACATCGTCGATCTGAACGGCGCCGTCGAAGCCCGGCCGGTGCATACCAAAGAAGTCGCAGCGATTGCCAAACAACCGGGATTGTCAGTGGAGCTCGGCGGCGGGCTAAGGTCGATCGAAGCCGTCGAGGCTGCGCTTGAGCTCGGCGTGGCACGGGTCGTGATCGGCACCGCCGCCTACGACAACGCCGAATTTTTCCGCGTTCTGTGCAAAAAATTCCCTGGAAAAATAGTCGTCGGCATCGACGCGCGCCAGGGCAAAGTGGCGGTCAAGGGCTGGACGGAAACCACCGCGATGGCGTCCGTCGAGCTGGCTAAGCGCTGCGAAGGTGCTGGCGCGGCGCGGATCATCTACACCGATATCAGCCGCGATGGCACGCGCGACGGCGTGAACCTCGACGAAACGCTAAAAATCGCTGAGGCCGTACGAATTCCCGTCATTGCATCAGGTGGCGTGGCGACGCTGGACGACATTCGCAAGCTTTTGTCGCTGGAGAAAGACGGCGTCGAGGGCGTGATCGTGGGGAAAGCGCTGTATGCGGGGGCGTTTACATTGCGGGATGGGTTAAACGCTATGAGCTGATGCGATCTCGGCGAATGGCGATATCCGGTGTCTGCACAAGTCGCGTCCCGCTGAGTAGTCAGCGTTTTCAATACAACGCTCAACCATAGGACTCAGGGGACTACGAACAGTTTCATGGTCGCACTTCATGGCACACGAAGTCGGGCGGGCGAAACAGGCGCACGGCTTCGCCCTATCGGTGAAGATTGCCCGGCCAAGGCCATTTGGCAATTTCGCAAAAAGATGAATATATGAAGAAATGAACTCCAACAGCTCAGACAAAACCGCGAAGCAACCGCCGCTGTCGCTCCCTTTTTACTACGGCTGGCTTGTCGTAGCGCTCTGTTTTTTAACCACTTTGACCAGCGCAGGTGTGCGCTCATCGCCGTCGGTTCTGATCCATCCGCTAGAAGCGGAATTCGGTTGGAGCCGCACGCTCATCGCCTCGGCGATCAGTATGAATCTATTGTTGTTTGGCATTGCTGCGCCGATTACCGGAATTTTGATCGATCGCTTCGGCCCACGCAAAATCATGATGGGGAGCCTGACCCTGCTCATTTTGGGGGTCAGCGGCACTATCGTCATGACCCAATTTTGGCAATTTTTTTTAGTCTGGGGCGTCATTGTTGGGGTGGGCGCCGGCGGCGTGGGCTCGGTATTGACGGCAACGGTGGGCAACCGCTGGTTCGTCGCCAAGCGCGGCCTCGCCCTGGGGATTCTTGGCAGCGCCAGCTCGACCGGTCAGCTTATTTTTCTTCCTCTATTCATGGCGATGATCACCTACGCCGGCTGGCGCCTGGGATCGATGACCCTGATCATCGTCGCCTTGCTTATCCTGCCGTTGATTTTTTTCTTTATGCGCGACGATCCATCTGAGGTTGGATTAGAACCTTACGGTGCCGGTGATCCGGACGCGGCAAAAGCTGGCGCAACATCTTTGCGCGGCATGCCGGCGAAAAACGCCACGATCACGGTCAAGGAAGTGATTGGCCATCCGACTTTTTGGCTGCTCGCTGGAAGTTTTTTCGTTTGCGGCGGCACCGCCAATGGTCTGATCGGCACACACCTGATACCGCACGAAATCGAGATCGGTATTCCGCAAATCGCCGCCGCGTCGGTGCTCGCCATCATGGGCGGACTGAATATGGTCGGGACGATTTTTTCCGGTTGGATGGTCGATCGGGTCAAACCGCAGCGCTGGCTCGCGCTGGTGTTTACGCTGCGCGGCGTGTCACTGCTGATCTTGCCCTTTGTCAGGGACTTCAGTGGCTTGGTATATTTTGCGATTATCTATGGTTTCGATTGGTTCGCTACGGTGCCCCCAACTATGGCGATCACCGCCGATACCTTCGGCCGGCAGAACGTCGGCAGGGTTTACGGCTTGATTTTTATGTCGCATCAAATCGGCGCGGCGATCATGGCGTCGACTGCGGGCGCGATGCGCACCTGGATGGGCGACTACCAGCTTGCGTTTCTTTCCGGGGGCGTGATTGCGATGATGGCGGCGGGGTTGGCGTTGCAGATCAAGACCCAACCGCGGGAAGCCGTGAGCCCGCCTCCGGCGGGAGCGCAGCCTGCGAGAGCGTAAGCGAAAAGTTTGTAGTTGCTGGTTTTCAGTTCCTGGTTAATACGGCCGCAAATAGAAACCAGGAAGCAGGAACATTGAGTCAGTCGGATTCGGTAAAGTTGGACACGCGCCACTGGCCGGCTTCCCGGCGCGCGGTGACCAGCCATTTCCTGGTGAAAGCTGTCCCGTCGTCGGACTGAATGGTGCCCTCGTAGAGAAAGGTGGCCCGCTCGGGTCCTTCTTTTTTCTCCAATAATTTATAATTAATTCGCGGCTTGTGCGTCGATGCGTCGATTTTTTGGCCGACGGTGAGACGCTGCTCTTCGTTCAATTTGTGCAGCGCAAGACTGACCGCGAGGGCCTTTGCCTTGGCGAGATCGATATTGACGTAATGTTGATCGACAAATTCTTCGACCACACCCTTCGCCGTGTTGAGGTCGTGGCCGCAGGCGCCGATGGAAAATATTAACAGCGAAATGCCGAGCAGAATAGGACAGTACCGTTTGAGAAATTTCATAGCTTTACTTAACGGACATGCTTCATGAGCCAAGCCAGCGATTCTTCGACCGCTGCTTGCATAACCGCCGGGTTGGAGAGCCGGTGATCGGTGTCTTTGAGAATCGACAAACGCTTCGAGTTGTCCAGGCAGCTGTTGAGTTCATAGGCCTCCTCGACGGGCACGATTTCATCGGCGTCGCCGTGCAGGATCAAAACCGGACAGCTGACGTTGCGCGCCGCCGCTGCCACGTCCAGCCGATCTAGATCTTCAAGCAGCGAAACGTTCAAACGCTGGCCGTTGTAGTGAGTGAAGCCGCGCTCGCGCCACTCTTGCAGCTGGGCGGCGGTCAGTATGCGGCGCGGAAATCTTTCTGGATGGAGCGGCGCGGCGACGGTCACCAAACCGGTCACCGCCGGTTCTTGGGCTGCGAACAACAATGCGACCGTGCCACCCATGCTCGAGCCGAGAATCGCAGTCTTACCTGGGCGGTGGCTTTGGACCACGGCATAACCCGCCTTGAGATCGTCGACCTCGCCGCTGTAGGTGATGTCTTCAAACTTGCCGCTCGACTCGCCGACATAGGAAAAATCAAAGCGCAGGGTCAATACACCACTTTGCGCGAGCTTCCGTCCCAAGAAAACGAGTTTTTCGCTATTCTTGTTCGAGTCCATGCCGTGGCAGAGAATGACCGCGCCGGTGGAATTTTCCGCCGATGGATGATGCAGCACGCCGCTCAGGGTGTCGCCGCGGCGGTTGCGAAAGCTGATTTTTTCTTCGCGCACAAATCTTTTCTCGTTCGTTTCCATTTTAGCCATAACATTTCCGCTCGGGTGCGGAAAGCAGACCGAGGAGATTTCGTTATTTAGCCTGGCATGTTATTCTCGGGTTATTAGGGAACGAAGTCCGTGGACGCGCTCATTCACCAATACACCGAGCATTTGCGCGGCGAGCGTAACGTGTCGCCGCATACGCTCAGAAACTATTTGAGCGATCTGGCGCAATTCGGCGGGTTTTTGCGCGAGCGTGAGTTTTGTCTCGACTCGCACGGCTTGGTCGACCCGCGCAAGATCGATGTGCATATCCTACGTGCGTATCTGGCGGCTCTAGCGAAAGATCGGAAAAAGAGCTCCGTCGGCAGAAAGCTCGCCGCGTTAAAGGGATTTTTCCGCTATCTGGTAAACGCCCGTAAGCTCGATAAGGATCCGTTGCTGCTGATTCACGCGCCCAAACAAGAGAAGCCGCTGCCGGCGTTTCTTTCCGTCGACGATGTCTTCCTGCTCCTAGGCGGGATCAAAATCGACAACGGTCTCGACATACGCGACCGGGCGGCGTTGGAGGTTTTTTATTCAACCGGGATTCGGGTGAGCGAGCTGGTCGGTTTGAACTGGGCCGATGTCGATTTCCAACTGGGAATCATTCGCGTGGTCGGCAAAGGTTCGAAAGAACGGATCGTGCCGATCGGAGAGATTGCCTTACAGGCCTTGCGCGATTACGGCCGGGAGCAGCGTCAAAAATGGCATTTTAGCGCCAAGGGTGAAACCGCGGTTTACTTGAATAATCGCGGTCAACGAATCACCACGCGGAGCGTGGCGCGCGTCGTGGAAAAACATTTGAAGCGGGCCGGCATCCAAGTCAAAATGGGGCCGCACGGGTTGCGGCACAGTTTTGCCACTCACTTGCTCAACAGCGGTGCCGACTTGCGCGTGATTCAGGAACTGCTGGGCCACGCCAGTTTATCGACGACCCAAAAATATACCCATTTAAATCTGGACGCGTTGACCGCGGTCTATGACAAGGCACATCCGAGAGCCTAGAGAACGCACGAGGCTTGAGGCGACAGGCATGAGAAAGACAGGGGAAGCCAACTGAATTTAATTACTCATGTCTCAGGCCTCGTGCCTCGCGCCCAGGAATTCGAAAATGTTTGAAGGCACGACCATATTGGCGATCCGGCACGGCGGCAAAGTCGTGGTGGTGGGCGATGGGCAGGTGAGTTTGGGCCAGACCGTGATGAAGCGTAGCGCGCGCAAGGTGCGCAAGCTGCATCATGACAGGGTCATCGCCGGTTTCGCCGGCGCGACGGCGGATGCTTTCACGTTATTCGAAAAGTTTGACGCCAAGCTGGAACAGTTCAACGGCAACCTCAAGCGCGCGGCGGTCGAATTGGCCAAAGATTGGCGCACCGATCGCGTGCTGCGCCGGCTCGAGGCGCTGATGGTGATTGCCGACATCGACGATTTACTGGTCATCTCCGGCGCGGGCGATGTCATTGAGCCGGACGACGGCGTTATCGCTATCGGTTCGGGAGGCAACTATGCGCTGGCTGCGGCGCGAGTCCTGGTCAAGCACACGCAGTTGGATGCCCGGGTCATCGCCGAGGAAGCGATGCGCGTCGCCGCCGGTATCTGCGTTTACACCAACGATCAGCTTACCTTCGAAGAGTTGCCCTAGGGGGCGGGGCCGCTTACGGCCAATTTCAGTCGCCACCGGAGTTTCGCGCGCCGCGCCTTGAGCGGCTTATAATTAGCCGCGCCACCAAGACTCCATCCGGATCCAACTCAGCCGAAATTCCGGGGTTTTTTGGCAAGCCGCGCAGCTTGCGGGGACCGGCGAATGATTGCTTTTCCTGGAGGAATTGTTAGGAGTGAGTATTCCTATGGACGATGAAGCGAGAACTGCTTTACCGGAGCCGGCGACGGCTCCCGCGCCGGTCATGACGCCGCGGGAAATCGTCTCTGAACTCGACCGTTATATCGTCGGCCAGAAGGAGGCGAAACGCGCGGTGGCGATCGCCCTGCGCAATCGCTGGCGCCGGCAGCTGGTGCCCGAGGATTTGCGCGAAGAGATCGCGCCCAAGAATATCATCATGATCGGCCCGACGGGCGTCGGCAAGACCGAAATCTCGCGCCGCTTGGCGAAATTGGCCCAGGCGCCGTTCATCAAAGTCGAGGCGTCCAAATTTACCGAGGTGGGCTACGTCGGCCGCGACGTCGAATCGATCATCCGCGACTTGACCGATCTCGCCGTCAACATGGTGAAGGAAGAGGAGAAACAAAAGGTCGAGATCAAAGCGCGCGAAATCGCGGAGGAGCGGGTGCTCGACTTACTGTTGCCGGCCAGTTCCAGTGAGGATGCGGAAGGCGAAGCGGTCGACGCGGCGCGTCTGCATTCGACCCGGGAGAAGCTGAAGCGCATGCTGCGCGAAGGCAAGCTGGACGATCGTTTCGTCGATATCGAGATCACTCAGTCGGCGACGTCGATGATCGAGGTGCTGACGCCGCAGGGCATGGAAGGCATGGAATTCAATTTGAAAGAAATGTTTTCCAACATGCTACCGAAAAAAACCAAGCAAAAAACCGTAAAGATCCCCGAGGCACTGGAAATCTTGACGCAGGAAGAAGCGGGCCGGCTGGTGGACATGGACAAGGTGAGCAGCGAAGCGGTGCGCCGGGTCGCGCATTCGGGCATCGTCTTTCTCGACGAGATCGACAAGATCGCCGGGCGCGAGTCGGGCAACGGCCCAGACGTTTCGCGCCAAGGCGTGCAGCGCGATCTCTTGCCGATTGTCGAGGGCTCGACGGTCAATACCAAGTACGGCATGGTTAAAACCGACCATATTCTGTTCGTCGCCTCGGGCGCCTTTCACACGGCGAAACCGTCCGACTTGATCCCGGAGTTTCAAGGGCGCTTTCCAATCCGCGTCGAGTTGAGCTCGCTCAGCAAGGAAGACTTCGTACGCATCCTAACCGAGCCCAAGAACGCGCTGATTAAACAATATGAGGCCTTACTCGAGACCGAGGGGGTGCACCTTAAATTCGCCGCCGACGCGATTCAAGAGATCGCCTTGGTCGCCTCCGACGTCAACGAACGCACGGAAAATATCGGCGCGCGGCGCTTGCACACGATTCTCGAGCGGCTGCTCGACGATGTATCCTTCGCGGCGCCGGAGATGCGCGGCCAAGAAGTTGCCATCGATGCCGCTTACGTGCGCGAGCGGCTGCAGCCGATCTTAAAGAACGAAGACCTGTCGCGTTATATTCTCTAAACAGCAGGGGCCGGCTCATGGATAACTTCATCGGTAAGGCAGAGGTGTTGATGGAGGCGCTGCCGTATTTTCAGCGCTTCTACGGCAAGACCTTTGTGATCAAATACGGCGGCCACGCGATGGAAAACGACGAGCTCAAGGCGAGCTTCGCGCAAGACATCGTTCTGCTCAAATACGTCGGCATTAATCCCGTGGTGGTCCACGGTGGCGGGCCGCAGATCGACGTCGTGCTCGACCGAATGGGCATCACGAGCCGCTACGTGCGCGGCATGCGGGTCACCGATAAAGAAACTCTCGACATCGTCGAGATGGTGCTGGTCGGCAAGGTCAACAAAGAGATCGTTACCCTGATCAATCAGCATGGCGGCATGGCGGTGGGCTTGAGCGGCAAGGACGGAGGGCTGATCGTGGCGAAAAAAATGAACGTGACCGTGGCGTCGAAGAACGGTGAGTCGCCGGAAATCATCGACATTGGCATGGTCGGCGAGATCATCGGCATCAATCCGCTGGTGATCGAGTCGCTGGACCAAAACAAATTCATTCCGGTGATCGCGCCGGTGGGCGTCGGTAAAGAGGGCGAGACTTATAACATCAACGCCGATCTGGTGGCCGGCGAGATCGCGGAGGCCCTGCACGCCGAGAAGCTGATGCTGATGACCGACGTGGAAGGCGTCAAGGATAAGAAAGGCGCGCTTTTAAGCACGCTCAAAGAGAACCAGGTGCGCAAGATGATCCAAGAAGGGGTCGTCGGCTCGGGCATGATTCCAAAAGTCGAATGCTGCATTAACGCGCTCAAGGGCGGCGTGGAGAAGACCCATATCATCGACGGCCGGGTGAAGCATGCCGTGTTGTTGGAGATTTTCACTAAAGAGGGCGTGGGGACGGAGGTCGTGCGCAAGTGATGAAAAACCGCGATGTCGCCGCGCTGACCGAAAAGTATGTCGCTAAAACTTACGCCCGGACGCCGATCGCCCTGGTCAAAGGCAAAGGGACCAAAGTTTGGGATGCCAACGGCAAGGAATACCTCGACTTTCTCGCCGGGATTGCGGTCAACAGTCTCGGCCACTGCCACCCGGCGATCGTCAAAGCGATCAAGCGTCAAGCGCAGACACTGCTTCATGTGTCGAACCTCTATCATATCCAGCCCCAGTCCGAGTTGGCGCGGGAGCTGTGCCGCCATTCGTTCGCTGACCGGGTGTTTTTCTGCAACAGCGGGGCCGAGGCCAACGAAGCGGCGATCAAGTTGGCGCGCCGTTACGGGTCAGAGAAGTTGGGCGGCAAATATGAGATAATTTCCACCCATAATTCCTTTCATGGCCGTACGCTGGCGACGCTGACCGCCACCGGCCAGGAAAAAATCCGCGCCGGTTACGATCCTCTGCCTGCGGGCTTTCGCCAGGTGCCCTACAACGATCTCGGCGCGATGGAAGCGGCCATCGACGTACAGAAAACCGTCGCCATTCTGGTCGAACCGATCCAGGCCGAAGGCGGCGTCGTGGTTGCCAACGAAATTTATCTGCTCGGCTTGCGCGAACTGTGCGACCATCATGGTTTGTTGTTGATTTTTGACGAGGTGCAAACCGGCATGGGCCGCACCGGCAAACTTTTCGGTTACGAGCATTTCGGCGTCAAGCCGGACATCATGACTCTGGCCAAGGCTCTGGGCGGAGGCTTGCCGCTGGGTGCGATGTTGGCACGCGAGGAGGTTGCGGCCAGCTTCGGACCGGGCAGCCACGCTTCAACTTTCGGCGGCAATCCGGTCTCCTGCGCCGCTGGCCTCGCAGTCATGGCGACGCTGATCAACGGCGGCGTGCTGAAAAATTGCGTGCAGATGGGAAAGTATCTAGCCAAGTCCCTCGAAGCGCTGAAGAAGCGATTTCCATTCATCCGCGAGGTTCGCGGCAAGGGACTGCTGATCGGGGTGGAGCTAACCATCGACGGCGCCAAGATCGCCGAGGGCTGTATGCAGGAAGGCTTGCTGATCAACTGCACAGCGTCCAAAGTGCTGCGCTTTACGCCGCCGCTGACGATCACCAAACGCGAGATCGACCGCGCCATAGCGATATTGGAAACGGTCCTCGCGCGCCAGTAGGCCGGCGCGCCAACGTCGTGACATGAGCAAGCGTGATTTACTGAATTTCGAGGGCCTCAGCCGGCGCGAATTTGACGGCATTCTCGGCCTCGCGGCCAGCCTCAAGCGCAAGCAAAAGCGCGGCATAGCGCACCGGCTATTGGCGGGTAAAAGCCTCGCCATGCTGTTTGAAAAACCGAGCTTGCGCACCCGCGCGACTTTCCAAACCGGCATGAGTCAGTTGGGCGGGAATGTGATCTTCTTGGGCCCGGCGGAGGTCGGTCTCGGTACCCGCGAGGCGCCTGCTGATTGCGCGCGCAGCTTGGCGCGCTGGGTCGATCTTATCACCGTGCGCACCTTCGCACAGAAAACACTCGAAGAGATGGCTGCGTATTCGTCGGTGCCGGTGGTCAACGCTTTGACGGATCTCTATCATCCGTGCCAGGTTTTGGCCGATTGTCAGACCCTGCTCGAACACAGCGGCAGGCTCGACGGCTTGAAAATTGTTTTCGCCGGCGACGGCAATAATATGGTGCACTCCTGGCTGGAAGCGGCGGCGATCGTGCCGTTCTCGTTCACCCTAGCGTGCCCCAAAGGTTACGAACCCAACGGGACAATTTTACAGAGGGCGCGCGCCGCCGGCGCAGACGTCACCGTCACGCAGTCGCTTGAGGAAGCGGTGCGCGGCGCGGATGCAATCTATACCGACGTCTGGACCAGCATGGGACAGGAAGACGAGGCGAAAGCGCGGCGCCAGGCTTTCCGCGACTACCAGGTCAATAGCGGCATCGTCGGGTTGGCAAAAAAAAACGCGGTGGTGATGCATTGCTTGCCGGCCCATCGCGGCGAAGAGATTACCCACGAGGTATTGGAGAGCCCGCAGTGCGTCGCCTTCGATCAGGCGGAAAATCGGCTGCACGCGCAGAAGGCCGTGATGGTGTGGTTGTTAATCGGGTTCAAACGTTCAAGAGTTCAAGGTTCAACGAGTGCAAAGAGGCAAATTCGCAAGCGAGAAGGCGCTAGAGGAAGAAAGCTTCGACAATGAAGGTCAACAAGGTGGTATTGGCCTACTCGGGTGGTTTGGATACATCGGTCATTTTGCTCTGGCTCAAAGAGCAATACGGCTGCGAGGTTATCGCGTTCTGCGCCGATCTGGGTCAAGGCGAAGATTTACAGGCGATCAAACGCAAGGCGATTAAGACCGGCGCCAGTAAGGTGGTGATCGGCGACCTGCGCGAAGAGTTCGTCAAGGACTACGTTTTCCCCATGCTGCGTGCCAATGCAGTCTACGAAGGATCATACTTACTCGGCACGTCGATCGCCCGGCCACTGATCGCCAAGGGGCAGATCGACGTCGCGCTGAAAGAAAAAGCCGACGCGGTTTCCCACGGGGCCACTGGGAAGGGCAACGATCAGGTGCGTTTCGAGCTGACCTATTACGCGCTCAAGCCAGACATCAAAGTGATCGCGCCTTGGCGGGTGTGGGATTTAAACGCGCGCTCAACCTTGATCGACTACGCGCGCAAGCACGGCATTCCCGTGCCGGTGACCAAGGCCAAGCCTTATAGCACCGACCGAAATTTGTTTCATATCAGTTACGAGGGCGGCATTCTGGAAGACCCGTGGAAAGAGGCGCCGGCCGACATGTTCGTGTGGTGCCGCTCGCTGGAACAAGCGCCGAATCGCGCGGAATATATTGAAATCGATTACCGGCGCGGCGACCCGGTGGCGCTCAACGGGCGCAAATTGTCGCCGGCCAATTTGCTGGCGCGCCTCAACAACTTCGGCGCCAAGCACGGCATCGGCCGGGTCGACCTGGTGGAAAACCGCTATGTCGGCATGAAGTCGCGCGGCGTCTACGAAACCCCCGGCGGCACGATCCTGCACGCGGCACATCGGGGCATGGAATCGATCACCATGGACCGGGAAGTGTTGCGGCTGCGGGATTCCTTGATCCCGCGTTATGCCGAAATGATTTATTACGGCTATTGGTTCGCGCCCGAGCGCGAGATGCTGCAGAAAGCCATCGACGCGGCGCAAGCCAACGTCAGCGGCCGGGTGCGGCTAAAACTCTACAAAGGCAATGCGATGGTGGTCGGGCGCAAATCGGATAATTCGCTTTACGACCCCAACATGGCCACATTTGAAGCCGACCGGGTTTACCAGCAGGCCGATGCCGAGGGCTTCATTCGTCTAAACGCTCTGCGCCTGCGGCTGCTGCGCTTGCGCAAGGCCAAGCGGGGATGACCATGGCCAAGGTCAAGGCAAAAAAACCCAAGCTGTGGGGTGGGCGTTTTACCCGGGGTACCGCCGCGACCGTCGAGGCATTTACCGCTTCTATCGATATTGACGCTCGCCTCTACCGGCAAGATATTCTCGGCAGCATCGCTCATGCCAAGATGCTCGCCAAGCAGCGCATTATTTCGGCCGCCGACGGGCGCAAGATCGTGCGCGGCTTGCAGGCGGTTGAGCGCGAGATCGCGGCTGGTAAATTTGCATTTTCGCCAAGCGACGAAGACATCCACATGAATATCGAGCGGCGTCTTACCGAGCTCATCGGTGCGGCCGGGGGAAAGCTGCACACGGCGCGCAGCCGCAACGATCAAGTGGCGCTGGACATGCGCCTTTACCTGCGCGATGAAGTGAAAGTGATTCTCGCCAGCTTAAAAGTATTGGAGCGCGAGCTTGCCAAGGCGGCAAAAAAAAATCTCGACGTGATCATGCCCGGCTATACCCACTTGCAGCGGGCCCAGCCGGTGCTGTTTGCGCACCACATGCTGGCGTACGTCGAGATGTTCGAGCGCGATTGCCAGCGCTTTGCCGACGGCCTGGAGCGCATCGATGTCATGCCTTTAGGCGCCGGCGCGCTGGCCGGAACGACCTTCGCCATCGATCGGGCGTATGTGGCCAAGCTCTTGGGCTTCAGCCGCATATCGAAGAACAGCATCGACGCGGTGAGCGACCGCGATTTTCTCCTGGAATTTTTGGCTGCGGCGTCGATTCTGTTCGTTCATCTGAGCCGGCTCGCCGATGAGTTGGTGCTCTGGTCGAGCCAGGAGTTCGGCTTTATCGAGCTGCCGGACGGCTACTGCACCGGAAGCTCGATGATGCCGCAGAAAAAAAATCCCGACGTGCCGGAGCTGATTCGCGGCAAGAGCGGACGGGTGTTCGGCCATCTGCAGGCAGTTCTGACGATCATGAAAGGGTTGCCGCTGGCCTATAATCGCGACCTTCAGGAAGATAAGGTGCCGCTGTTCGACACCGTCGATACGGTGGAGGCGAGCGTCAAGATCATGGGTGAAGTCATCGCCGGTTTAAAAGTCCGGCGCGAGCGGCTGTCGAGTGCTGTCGAGGACGGTTTTATGAACGCCACCGATTTGGCCGACTATCTGGTCGAACGCGGCGTGGCCTTTCGCGCCGCGCACCAAGTCGCCGGCAAAGTGGTCCAACACTGCCTAACTCAGAAGAGACGCATTGAAGAATTAACGCTGGCAGAACTTAAGCGTTTCTCCAACAAGTTCGAGCGCAGCGTCTATCTCTATATTTCGGCGGAAGCGATGGTCGGCCGGCGCCGTGCTCTGGGCGGCACCGCGCGGGTCAACGTGGTGCGCCGACTGAAAGAACTGAGGGCTTAAATGAAAAAAGTCTTGCTCATTGCGGCAATGCTGGCCGTGGCAGGCATGGGGTGCGGCAAAAAGGGAAATCCGCTCGCTCCCGAACTGGCGGCGCCGAAGACTATTACCAATCTCACGGCGCGCTCCGGTCCGAACGGCGTTATCCTCACCTGGAGCAGGCCCACCGAATATGTTGACGGATCCTCCTTGAAGGATCTGGCGAGCTTCGTCATTTTTCGCAAGGAAGTCTCATCGAGCTGCCCCGACTGCCCGGTGCCTTACCGCCAGCTGACCACCGTCAACGTCGAGGACCGGCAACGGTTCTCGCAACAAAAACAGTATCGTTATGACGATCAAGAAGTGCGTCAGAAGGCGATTTATCGCTATCGCGTCTCGTCGCAGCTGCTCGACGGTTCCCTGAGCGCGCCCTCCAACGAAGTAGAAACCGCGAGGTGATCATGAATCATTTTGAATATCGCAACGGGGAAATGTTCGCGGAGGGCGTGGCGCTCAAGCGCATCGCGCAGGAGGTCGGCACGCCGGCCTATGTTTACAGCTTGGCGACGCTGACGCGCCACTATCGGGTCTTCGACCAGGCTTTCGCTAACACGCCGCATATCGTCTGCTATTCGGTAAAGGCCAACTCCAATCTGGCACTGCTCAAAGCGTTCGCCAATCAGGGCAGTGGCTTCGATATCGTCTCTGGCGGCGAGCTGTTTCGCGCCCTCAAAGCGGGCGGCGATCCGAAAAAGATCGTTTTCTCGGGCGTCGGCAAGAAGAAAGACGAGATCGGGTACGCGCTCGACGCGGGAATTTTGATGTTCAACGTCGAATCGGACGAGGAGCTGACTGCGCTCAATGAAATCGCGGCCGGAGTGGGTAAAAAGGCGCCGATCAGCTTGCGCGTCAATCCCGACGTCGATCCGCAGACCCATCCCTATATTTCCACCGGAATGAAAAAGGCCAAGTTCGGCGTCGACATCAAAAAGTCGCTGGAGACGTATAAAAGGGCCGTGTCGCTAAAAAATATTGACGTCGTCGGCGTCGATTGCCACATCGGTTCGCAGCTCACTTCGCTGACGCCGTTCGTGGATGCCCTGGCCAAGGTGCGCGAGTACCTGGATCGCGTGCTCGCCGGCGAGATCAAGAAAGACGGCGCGCAGATTCGTTATCTCGATCTCGGCGGCGGCCTGGGCATCAACTATCACGACGAGACGCCGCCGTTGCCCGAAGAGTACGCCAAAGCGATCATCCAAGGCCTCGAAGGACTGGGCGTTACGCTGATCTTGGAGCCGGGCCGGGTGATCGTCGGAAACGCGGGGATTCTTCTCACCGAAGTGCAGTATTTGAAAGAAACCGAAACCAAAAAATTTGTTATCGTCGACGCCGGCATGAACGATCTGATTCGGCCGGCGCTTTACGGCTCCTATCAGGCGATCCAGCCCGTGGTCAAAACCAAACGCGCGAAAATAGTAGCGGACGTGGTCGGGCCGATCTGCGAGAGCGGCGACTTTCTTGCCAAGGATCGCGAGATCGCGCGGCCGCTGCGCGGCGATTTGATAGCGGTGATGAGCGCCGGCGCCTATGGCTTTACCATGGCCTCGAATTACAACTCTCATCCGAAGCCGCCGGAGGTGCTGGTGGATGGCGATCAATATTATGTTGTGCGCAAGCGCGAAACCTTGGATGACCTGATCAACGGCGAGGTCATCCCGGCGTCGCTGCAATAAGCCGGTTCAAGGGTTCAATCGTTCAAAAGTTCAAGGTTATGGAACTCGAATTCACCAAGATGCATGGGGCGGGCAATGATTTTGTTTTCCTCGATTGCCTGAAAGGAAATATCCATCCTCTGGACGCGATCGCCAAGAAACTCTGTGATCGCCGCTTCGGCATCGGCGCCGATCAGTTGCTGACCATTCATCCCTCGAAAGTCGCCGACTTCAAAATGGAGATTTACAACGCCGACGGCAGCCAGGTGGAGATGTGCGGCAACGGCATTCGCTGCTTCGCCAAGTATGTTTACGATCACGGCATCACCAAGAAGCGTGAACTCGAAGTGGAAACCCTCGCCGGCATCATCCGCCCGCGCATGGTCGGTGAACTGGTCGAGGTCGACATGGGCGAGCCGATTCTCGAAGGGCGCAAGATTCCGGTGGATGCCGATGGCGAAATCAAAAATCGGCCCCTGGTCGTGGACGGCAAGAGCTATGAGGTCACCTGCGTTTCCATGGGCAACCCGCACTGCGTGCTTTATCTTGACGATATCGACTCGCTCGATTTGGAAAAGCTCGGGCCGAGCTTCGAGCACCACCCGTTCTTTCCCAAGCGCGTGAACACGGAGTTTATCAAGATCATCGGCCCGAGCGAAGTGAAAATGCGCGTCTGGGAACGGGGCGCAGGGGAGACCTGGGCCTGCGGCACCGGTGCGAGCGCCGTGGGGGTCGCCGGCGTCATCACCGGACGCACCGAGCGCATGGTTACGATTCATCTCAAGGGCGGCGATCTGTTGATCGAATGGCGCGACAACAACCGCGTCTATATGACCGGCGGCGCTGAAGAGGTGTTTCACGGCAGGGTCAAGATTTCCTAGGAGATTAATTTATGTTTAGCGGTTCCATGGTTGCGTTGGTGACGCCGTTCAAAGACGGCCAAGTCGATTGGCCGAGTCTCGAAGGGCTGATCGAGTTCCATCTGCAGAACGGCACCCACGGCATCGTGCCCTGCGGCACTACAGGCGAGTCGGCGACGCTCAGCCACAAGGAGCACGACGAAGTGATCCGCGCGGTGATCAAGGCGGTCAACCAACGGATTCCCGTGATCGCCGGCACCGGCTCCAATTCAACCGAAGAGGCGGTGCGTCTCACCCGCGAGGCGGAAAAATCCGGCGCCGACGGCGCGCTGATGATTTCTCCCTATTACAATCGGCCGACTCAGGAAGGGATCTATCAGCACTATAAAAAAGTCGCTTCCGAGGTCGGCATCCCGATCATCGTCTACAATATCCCTGGCCGCACCGGCTCGAAGATCGAACCGGAAACTCTGGCGCGCCTGGCCGAAATCAAGAACATCGCCGGCGTCAAAGAAGCCACCGGCTCGGTGGATCAGGCGATCGACGTGATTCGCCTGTGCGGCGATCGCCTGGCAGTCTATTCCGGCGAGGACTCTTTGATCTATTCGCTGATGGCTCTGGGCGGCAAGGGCGTGATTTCGACGGTGGCCAACGTGGCGCCCAAGGAGACCGCACAGCTCGCCGACGCCTGTTTGAAAGGAAAGTGGGAGCGCGGGCGGAAGCTGCAGTTTGAGCTCATCCCGTTGATCCGCAGTCTATTCATCGAAACCAACCCGATCCCGGTCAAGACCGCGCTGGCTCTGATGGGCAAATGCAGCGGCGAGCTGCGCCTGCCGCTGACGCCGATGGCTGAAGGAAATCTGCAGAAGCTCAAGCAGGCGATAAGCGATTTTGGGCTTCTGAAAAACTGATGGCGCTCGGCATAATCGTCTGCGGTGTCGGAGGGCGGATGGGTGGCGCGGTGGTCCGTGCGCTTCAGCAGTCTGCAGCTCTGAAGCTTCTCGCGGCCGTCGATCGGGCCGGCAGCGCGCGATTGGGCAAAGACGCCGGCGAAGTGTCCGGCGCGGGTCATTTGGGGATTCCCGTCACAGACATGCTCGGCAATGCGCTGAGACCAAACAGCGTTATCGTCGACTTCACTAACCCGGAAGCCTCGTTGGGTTTCCTCCGCAGCGCGGCAAAAAAGCGCATGCCCATCGTCATCGCAACCACCGGCTTCAATGCGACGCAGCAGGCGGAAATCAAGCGGCTGGCCCGGCGCACGGCGGTGCTGTTATCGGCCAATACCAGCTTGGGTATAAACGTCCTCGTGTCGCTCTTAGGCAAAGCAGCGAAGATGCTCGGCGACGACTACGACGTCGAGATTGTCGAAGCGCACCACCGCTTCAAAAAAGACGCGCCCAGCGGCACGGCTCTAGCGCTAGGACGTTCCGTAGCCGACGCGCTCGGCCGCGACCTCGACAAAGTTGCGCTCAACGGGCGCAATGGCATTGTCGGTGAGCGCAGCAAAAAGGAGATTGCGCTCTTATCCGTTCGCGCCGGCGACATCGTCGGCGAGCACATGGTGATTTTCGGCGGCATCGGCGAGCGCCTCGAATTCATCCATCGCGCCCACAGCCGCGACACGTTTGCGCGCGGTGCCCTGCGCGCCGCCCAGTGGCTCGCCAAGCGCAAGCCGGGGCTTTACGGCATGGAGGATGTGCTGGGGCTGTAGCCGTTCTTAATTGCACTATCTGCAGCCGTCCGGCGGCCGAGTCTCAGCCGAGCTGGTTCAGGCAACCGACTGACCTAATATCGTTGAAAAAGCTTCTTAAGCGACGGCCTTATAAGAGGGGAAGTTTTTCGCGCCCACGCCAAAAACCGATTATAATCCTCATGCGGCCTGATTGTGGAAGCGCTTTAAGTCGGCATGAATATGAGTCTTAAGGTGTCAGCTGGTATCGGATTCCGCCCGTGACAAAGCAGAAAAAACCTCGCGTGCTGGTCTTTGTGGTGGCGTACAATGCCGAGCGCACGATTGAAAGTGTTCTCTCGCGGATTCCAGCTAGCCTATCCGAGGGCTATGAGGTCGAGATTCTCGCCATTGACGACGCTTCACGCGATCGCACCTTCGAGGTCGGCCACAAAATCAAATCGGCCGGCTCGCTGTCTTTGCCGCTGCGCGTGCTTTTCAATCCGATCAACCAAGGCTATGGCGGCAACCAGAAAATTGGTTACCACTACGCAATCAAGAATGAGTTCGATTTTGTCGCGCTGGTTCATGGCGATGGCCAATACGCCCCCGAAGCTCTCCCGGATCTGTTGAAACCCTTGGCTCAGGGCGAGGCCGACGCGGTGTTCGGTTCGCGCATGCTCAGCCGGGGCGCGGCATTGAAGGGCGGCATGCCGCTCTACAAGTTCGCCGGCAATAAGATTCTCACCTGGTGCCAAAACCGTTTGCTGCGCACCCATTTCAGCGAATTTCATTCCGGCTATCGGGTCTACTCAGTGGCCGCCCTCAAACAAATTCCGTTCGATCGCAACACCAACGATTTTCATTTCGACACGGAGATCATCATTCAATTGTTGATCGCGGGCATGCAGGTCCGCGAGGTTTCGGTACCGACCTACTACGGCGATGAGATTTGTCATGTCAATGGAATTCAATACGCCTGGAACGTCCTCAAAGCGACGCTCAAATCGCGGGTGCATGATTTCGGCATATTTTACGACAGCAAGTTTGATTGCGGCCCGGGATATGCCGCCAGCGTTCACTATGGACTCAAGATAGATTTTGACAGCCCGCATAGCGCGACTCTCGACCTCGTTCCAGCCGGAGCGAAAGTGCTTGATCTCGGTTGCGTCGGCGGTTATATGAGCGCGCTCTTGGAGCGCGAGCGCGGCTGCCAAACCACCGGTGTGGGCAAATTCCCCCTGGGAGCGAACGTCAAATTGAGCCGATTCATCGAGCATGACCTCAACGACGGTGTTCCCGAGGTGAACATCGCGGAGTACGACTACGTCTTGCTGCTTGACGTGATCGAGCACCTGAACGTTCCGGAGATCTTTTTCGACCGCCTGCGCGAAGCCATGAAGTACTGTATCAAAACGAAATTGATCATCAGCACGCCCAATGTCGGGTTTTTTATCGTTCGGTTGATGCTACTACTGGGGCAGTTCAACTATGGCAAGCGCGGGATTCTCGACATGACCCATACCCGGCTCTTTACGTTTTCGTCGCTGCGCCAGTTGCTCGAACAACGGGGTTTCCGGATCGACAGCTCGCGCGGCATCCCCGCGCCGTTTCCGGTCGCGTTCGGCAACAACCGGGTCAGCCGCTTCCTGGTGGCGGCAAATAAGGCGGTGTTGCGAATCCTGCCCACGATATTTTCCTACCAAATACTCGTCGTCGCTCAGCCGCAACCTTCGTTGGAGTTGCTTTTGCGACGCGCGGAGGACGAGTCCTCCGCGCGGGCAAATACAATTGAATCGCCGCCGGGTTGATGCAAACCAGTGAATGCAGGTCGCTATCATTTGGATGAAGCATAAGGAATGCGAATTGAATCCACATTCTGATCTGTCATCGAATAAATAAACGGCTCTGTTTTCTGAGGCAGAATGTTGGCCCGAGTCAAGCCGGCCTCGAACGCGAACTCCGCAAAAAGCTGTTCCAGCGGCCGAGGCGACTTATCGTATCTTCCTTTTTTGCCGGGGAGTTTCATCGCAAATAAAGTCGAGAACCCATCTGTCAGATCTTGGCTTGTGAGTGAATGCTGATTTTTTGAGATCGGCTCGTTTATCACGATTCTTGAGCCATGATCCCCGTGCAAAAGAATGATCGAGTCGTCATATACCCCTGCCGCTCGCATCTCATCGAACAGTTCGTCCAATCGCAGATAAAGGCACGCAATTGCTCGAAATACTGTTGATAGCGCTCTTTTCGTGAGGCAATCGTGTTAAATGGAGGTTGGCTAAATAGACCTCTGTAATTCCACAAGAAGGCTCGATTCGGTGGCCGGATCGAACAGTCAGACAGAGCAACGTATGGGTAATGCGGGAATTATTAAATGCGCAAATAACGCTGTTCCACGCGGCAAGGACAGGATATCATTCCACAGGAGCTTCAAGTCTGCCAGGGTATTAAGAGAATCAGTCCTAGTCCGTTCAATGTTGAGTGCCCACGTCCACGGAGATACTGAAGTCGCCAAGGCGGGAAACTTTGATTGGAACGACGAATAGAACACGTAAATTATCGCGGAAACGATGAGAGACTGACTGAAGGAACCGAGAATACAGCACTTGAAATTTCTGAGCGAATAGGCAAGTTAAGTTTTGCGAAGTTCTTTAAAGCACCCCAATGTCGTCTCGATGCAGCGACAATGACCACCGGCGAATCTGAACAGTAGTCGATCCATCCCGGCGAGAGCACCTCAATGTGATAATTTCTCTCGGATAACAAGTTTAAAATATTTGTTGCGTAATAAAATATACGGACCTCCACCGCTGTATAAGACGCAGTAGGGTTAGCTTCGAGCCGCAAAATTTAGCATGTTCGGTATGGACAAATGGGTATTGAAATAGTGACTAAAAGCGCCGCCGAACAGTTGAAACCCATTTTTCAGATAAAACTGGGTGATCAAATTCTTGGTTGCAAGCCCTCCCTCAATATCGGTCGGAATGCCCTCGATGCCGATATGTTCGTCCAATATCAGATGAATAATGCGTGGAGGAGCATGAACGCCTGGCTTGCTGATGCGCAAAAAGCGAATCGCTGTTCTTCGAGGGCAGAGCTAATTGAAACACCGTGACGACAAAGAAAGTCGAAAAAACCGCCGTGGCGATCGTGTAAAATTTCTCTTTTAAAAACAGGCATAGAACAAACGTTTGCATTCCGGTGAAAAGCAAGAGAGCTGTCCATTCATCTGACCCAATCTTGCAAGTTGAGCGGGGTGAACTGAAGATCGATGAAGGCAGTTATGAGCACGGCCATAACCAACCCTGAGACGACCCGTCCTCCGAGCAGCATGGCGACCGAACAGATCATCGCCAAAAGGAGTAATCCGCCGAGCGCGATCAATGTTTCGGCGCATGCCAAGCAGTAGGAGTTATAGTTTAAAAACACCAGGAAAGGCGTAATTAAAATTAGCGCCGGCAATAATGAATATTTGTGTCTTAGTGGAACGAGTCATTAATCGTTAGGCGGTCGCGCTACCATCGTTTGCGATTTCAAAATCGCCAGCTCTCAGGTGTTTTGCCGCCTTGTGTACGAGACTAACAAACGACCCGTGGAAGAAACAATTTCAGTGTCGAGGATTCTTGTCCTGCGGCCGAGGTCGTTCAAGAACGCTTCCTTGGTGTAATCCGGAAAAATATCATCACGACGGCGCAGCAGAGACTGGACCATCGGATCGCTCTTCGGAACAAATTCGATCACGCCCCGAGGCGCCAAAGCGGATGAGCCAGTCAAGCAATTGGTCAAGGGGAACGTTGCGAGATATCGCGAGATGATGAATGAACGCTAGGGCGAGGATTGCGTCCGCCGACGCGCGGGCCCGAAGGCCATAGCGTTCTTGCTCCTGCCAACCCTGGTTCGGAGAAGGATTGGCTGCATCAAAGAACACCGGTTGAAAGCTTAAGTTTTTTTCTCGGGAGCGCGCGAAGGCAAGCTCCAGCGCGCCCTGGTCGTAATCAAACCCAACCGCATATTCAGCCCCGGCCTCGAGGGCAGCCACACAATAGTCCCCCGTGTTGCAGCCGAGATCCCATATTAGCTTTGGCCTCTCCCGGCGGACGAATTCACTAACGAATCGTTTCTTGTGCTCGACTTCTTCCGAAGAATAACTATGGGTCTTGGCATACTCTTGCCACACGGTTTTCCCTGTATCGGCGGGTGTGAGTTTGCTGATCCATGAACTCAATTTTTGAAGGACCCGCCGAAATGCAGCGAGCGATAACGCGTTTTTGGGAAGACTCTCTTTTTCTAATTTTACGTTGTCACTTTCCACGGATCGCTGGAAGAAAGATTGCAGCACGACATGCGCCAACACATTCCAGCGTATATGGTGGCGCCATTTCAAGAATCGGGAAAGCTCCTGGGCTTTGATCCCCTCCTGAGTTCCCCGGTACCACGCATTGTGAGGAACTCCAAACAGGGCGCGCAGCAACAATGGGTTCAAGAACTGTTCGCAAAATTGGCGATGGCCGGTCCAAATTTCCCCAGGGCGGTAGCGGCGAAAAGACAAATGATCGATGAAAACCGGTCGCACCCCTTGAAATTGAATATTGTAAGCGCTCGCGTCGGTCAGGGTAACGCCGAATTCGAGGGCGGCTAACTGGATATCGAGATGCAATAGGGCAGCGGCTTTGAGGGCAGAGAAGGGCCATTCATAGGGATATGAAATGAATCGCAATCGCGGTATTTGAAGCACATGTTTGGTGTCTTGGGGAAATCGGGCTCGAAGGTCGCCAGCATCGGCGCGTTCGAAAGGGAGTAGTAGGTTATCTGCTATGAGTCTTTGCAGGAATCCCGTTGTCTCGACAAATTCAAACTCATGGGCGCCGGGTGCGGCGACCGTCCTGAAAATTTGACCGTCAAGCTCGTACACTCGACCGGACGGGTCGCGAAACGATCCGGGAAGCGGATGGATGTCATTCATGGATCTCGTTCTTGGGGAGGCAAATTGTCTTCTTGATCGCGTTTGTGGCGAAATAGACCCATAAAACTCCTCCAATAGAGTTTTATGATTACGGCAACGCCGGCGATCCCGCCAAACAGCAGTTGCAACATCATGCTTCCGCTGCCGGGGTCCAGATACGCAAACGCCTGGTCGGTGAAGACAAGCATGTAGAGGCCTATAAATACAGACACGATCCGAAATGAAATTTGCTTCATGACTATCGTCCTTTGTTTCGTGTCGCCCTTGCCAAAATTACCGTCAAATTTGGCGACCTAGTTACGGATGATTTGACCGATCCGGGTCGCATCGCACCAATTCACGGGTTACTTGACGGGAAAGTGCTGAACATTTACTGTTCGCCGATTATAGCCGATGGTCCATACTCTGGGTAGTAAAAATGGATGTTGAGAATCCTCCCGGGCCGGTTTTGGCTCGAAGAGCCGGGACTGTTGATCGGGCTGCTCGGCTTTTAAAAATAATACTGGCGATATCCTCCTTGATCGTTTAATATGCTGATTTGTATGAAGTTTTGTCTCGCGAGGATGGTCTAAGTGAGTAAATCGGCGCGGCGAATCAATGAGCAGGTGGGAATCGACCTACGCGGCGTCGGTCGTATCCCGGTCGACAACGCGGAGGCTGCGCTGCGATTTTGCCAGGCACTGGCGCGCCAAGTCACCGCCGAGGCCACGTCGGTTGGTGTGGAACCATGTCATGATATTTCCGATATTGAACCAGGCGGGTCGGCACAAAGCACTGCGCAGCCAGAGTTGTCAGTTGTCCTACCAGTCTATAACGAAGCGGAAAATATTTCAGTACTGTACGAAAGGCTGATTAGCGTGCTCGAGAGAGAGAATTTCGATTTCGAGCTTCTATTTGTAGACGATGGCAGCAACGACGAAAGCGCGCAGAAGTTAAATGACCTCGAAGCGTCGGATGAGCGCGTCGTCGTGATTGAGCTGGCTCGTAATTTCGGTCATCAGGTCGCGATCACGGCCGGGCTCGATTTCGCTCGCGGCAAAGCCGTTGCGGTGATGGATGCGGACCTGCAAGATCCGCCGGAAGTGTTGCCCGAATTTATTAGCAAATGGCGCGAGGGCCACGACGTCGTTTACGCGGTGCGCGTGCAGCGCAAGGAAGGTTGGCTCAAGCGAGCCAGTTATAAAGCTTTTTATCGCTTACTCCGCCATGTATCGAATATCGATATTCCCCTCGACGCCGGCGACTTTTGCGTGATGGATCGCCGCGTCGTCGATTTGCTCAAAAGCATGCCGGAGCGAAACCGCTTTGTGCGCGGCATTCGCAGCTGGGTAGGGCTCAAACAAGTTGGAGTAACGTTCCAGCGCCAGGCGCGGCACGCCGGGAAATCGAAGTATACGTTCTTTGGTTTATTGCTTTTGGCTCTGGACGGACTGATTTCTTTTAGCTACGTCCCGTTGCGTATCATTACGTTCTTGGGGTTAGTAGTATCTACGCTTTCAATTTTGCTGGCGCTTTTTTACGTGACGATAAAGCTTCGGTTGGGGCTCAATCCGCCTGGATTCGCGACAATCATTGTCGCGATCTTCTTCCTTGCCGGAATTCAACTGATCACGCTCGGCGTGATCGGCGAATACGTCGGGCGAATCTTCGAAGAGGCGAAGCGACGGCCCTTATATGTTGTGCGCCGCTTACCCGGACTTCGTTAATGCGCATCTTGATGCTCAATAACGAATTTCCGCCGTTGGGCGGGGGTACGGGAACGGTCAATCGTGCCATACTCGAGCAATTCGCCCGCGTCCCCGGACTAGAAATTGACCTGGTGACGTCGGCGTTGGGGAGCCGACCGGAGGAAGAAGTTTTCGCGAGCAACATCAAGATCTACAAGGTGCCGGTACGAAATAAAAATATCCATCACTCGTCGAATCGAGAACTGATCGAATATTTTTTTCGTGCGCTGCGCCTCGCTTTGAAATTTTCTCGACAACGCTCCTATGATCTAAGTTTCGCGTGGAGTGCCGTGCCCGCCGGCGCAATCGCGCTGGCGCTGCGTCGTCTTGTCGGACTGCGCTACATCGTGCGCGTCTGCGGTCCCGACATTCCTGGCTTCGAGCGTCGTTACCAATCCCTTCATCGTTTTTTGTCGCCGGTAATACGCCGGATCTGGCGCGGCGCGGAGCGAGTGGTCGCGAAATCAGAGCGCGAAATTGAATTGATCCACGCGCTAGATTCTGCATTAAACTGCTTGCTGATCCCCAACGGCGTCGACCTCGATGCCTTCAAACCAAATGCGAGCATGGATGAAAAAGAGCCGCTACGTATCCTCTGCGTCGGCCGGCTGATCGAGAGAAAAGGGCAACACCACTTGATCGAAGCGGTGAAAAGGCTCACCGATGACGGGATCGACGTCGAACTCGATCTTATCGGAACCGGGGATGCCCATTCCGATAACGAGGCTCAAGTCGTCCGGCTTGGACTAACCGATCGGGTTCATTTTCGTGGCTACGTGCCGCGCGAAAAGATCGCTGAGCACTACGCCGCTGCACACGTGTTTGTGCTGCCGTCTTACAACGAGGGCATGAGCGTGGCGCTTCTCGAAGCGATGGCCTCGGGACTCGCAGTTGTGGTCACGCCAACCGGGGGCACTCCTGAACTGGTGGCGCCCGAGGTCAACGGACTCATTTTCAATTGGGCCGACGTCGACGGTTTGACGGCGAGCCTGCGTCGCTTGGCGCGAGATCGTTCCATGGTAAGTCGGATGGGCGAGGCATCGCGAAAGCGGGCGGGCGATTTTTCCTGGGACCGAGCCGCGAGCCGCTATATCGATCTGCTGAATAGACTATCCGCGGCGATTTCCTCTTCTGACGCGCGTCTCAGCGCCGAGGCAAAGCACAAGGCTTAACCCATGTGCGGTATTTGCGGCCAACTTGCCTCGGACCCGGCGCGGGGCGCGGATAGCGATCTGCTACGGCGGCTTAACATGACCATCCGGCATCGCGGACCGGATAGCGAAGGTTATCACGTCAAAGGCACCGTCGGTCTTGCCATCTCCCGCCTCGCCATCATCGACGTCGCCGGCGGCCAACAACCGATCACCAACGAGGACGGTTCCATCATCGTCGTTTTTAACGGCGAAATTTATAACTTCCGTGAATTGCGCACTGAGCTGGAAAACCTCGGCCATCGCTTCCGCACCCGGAGCGATACCGAAATCATCGTGCACGGCTACGAGCAGTGGGGCGATGCGGCATTGCCGCACTTTAACGGGATGTTCGCCATCGCGCTCTGGGATGAGCCGCGTCAACGTCTCCTCCTCGCGCGCGACCGGATGGGCAAGAAACCGCTTTACTGGCACTGGTCGAAACATGGCCTGCTGTGGGGTTCGGAGGCCAAAGCCGTTTTGGCGGCGCCGTGGGTGGAAAGACGCGTCAATCCAGTTGCATTACATCACTATCTCACGCTTCAATACGTTCCCGATCCGCTGACGATCTTCGACGGCATGAACAGACTTCCCGCGGCGCACAAGCTTGTGGTCGAGCGCGGCGGTGAACCGCAGGTGTCGCGCTGGTGGCAACTCGAGTTTGAGCCGAAATGGCAAATCGATGACACGGAAGCCATCGAACAGACGCGTAAATTTTTGGCGGCTGCCGTAGAGCGTCGCTTGATCTCAGAGGTGCCGCTCGGCGCGTTTCTCAGCGGCGGCATTGATTCCTCGACGATCGTCGCGCTCATGGCCGAACGGAGCAGCAAGCCGGTGCAGACTTTTTCGATCGGCTTCGAAGAAGAACGCTACTCCGAAACTCCCTATGCGCGCCAGGTCGCGGATCGTTATCACACCGATCATCATGAGTTCGTTTTTCGCGCTGAGGATCTGATCCGTGTGATCGACGAGTCAGTCAGCGCGTTCGACGAGCCGCTCGCCGATCCCGCGGCTCTGCCGCTCCTGGAGCTATCCCGACAGGCGCGACAGTCGGTGACGGTCGCGTTGTGCGGCGACGGTGGCGACGAGACGCTCGCCGGTTATCGCCGCTATGCCGTCGACGGCCTGCTTCGGCCTTATTCGGCGCTGCCGGCGTGGCTGACGCAACGAGCCGTCCCGGCGATGATGCGCCATGTGCCGGAACCCACCTGGATTCCGGAAGACCGCAATCCGATTACCGGATTGAAAAGACTTGGTCAATTCTCCAAGACGACGCCCAAGGCTTCATTGGTCCGTTGGGGCTCGTATTTTTCACAGGAAGAAAAACTTTCACTCTACACCGAATGTTGGCGCGATAAATTCTTACAGACCGATAGCGCCGACTGGCTCTCCGGCGCTTATGACGAGGCGCACGCATCGAGTCTGCTCGACCGCACGCTCTATGCCGATCATGTGACGTATCTGTCCGGTGATCTGCTGCCCAAGACCGACCGCATGACCATGGCACATTCGTTAGAGGGCCGGTCGCCGTTTCTCGACGTCGAATGGGTCGAATGGACGGCGCGCTTGCCGGAGCGTTTTAAAGTCCGCCGCATGGCAGGGAAATGGCTGCTCAAGGCCGCTTTTGGCGAGATGCTCCCGCCGGCTATCTGTGCCCGTGGCAAGCAAGGGTTCGGCGTGCCAATCGGGCACTGGTTCAAGAACGAGCTTCATCATTGGGCAAGAGATCGTCTACTCGACAACCGTTCCCTGTCGCAATGGTTCCGTCAGGCGGAGATGGCGCGCTTGCTGAACGAGCACGACAGCGGCAAAGCCAATCACGGAAAGAAACTCTGGGCGTTGCTATCCTGGCGGTTTGGTCGAAGAAATACCTTGCGCAGTAATGTTTAGGATTTTTGACTTTGGCTCCAACTGGGAAGATTTTTCAAAGCGGCACATTGATCGCCGGCGGTTGGAAGCGGCCTGCGAATCTTTGCGGTCTTTATTGGCCAAAGAGAATATCGAGGGAAAGAGCTTTCTCGATGTTGGTTGCGGCAGTGGTCTTTTTTCGATCGCCGCGCATCAACTCGGTGCAACAAAAGTGGTTGGCATTGACGTTAATCCTCGTTGTATTGAAATTTCTCAAAGCAACCGCGATCTTTTGGCTCCCGGTTCGCCGATCGAGTTTTATATCGCTTCGGCTTTGGAACCCGAAAAACTCCAGCGCTTCGGAAATTTTGATCTCGTCTACGCTTGGGGTTCATTGCATCATACCGGGTCGATGTGGGACGCCGTTCGTAACGTCTCAAAATGCGTCGCGCCCGAGGGAACCATGATTTTGGCGATTTACAACAAACACATCACCTCGCCGGTGTGGAAAGCGGTTAAATGGATCTACAATCAAGTGCCCGGATTAGTCCAGCAGGTTGATGATCTTGATATTCGCGGGAATTATTTACGTTGCGAAATTCCTCATCACTCGAAGCAATCCGTTAAAGAAAGAACGCGGCATGGATTTTTGGTTTGACGTAATTGATTGGGTTGGCGGTTATCCATACGAGTATGCAACGCCGGCGGAGATAGAGCGGTCCGTCTGTGACCGTGGATTCTCGCTCCAGCGCTATATCCCAGCTCAGGTTCCAACAGGATGCAACGAATTTGTCTTTCGCAAACTCCTGACATGAAGATCGCCTACTTCGTCGACAACTTGCGCGGCGACGGAACCCAGAGCGCGTTGACTCATCTGGTTCAGGGTCTCGCTAGCCGAGGTCACACCCAAAAAGTGCTGTGTCTAAACGACTCGTACGACGAAGAAGTCGTCAACGAACTGCGGAGCGCGCCGGCCGAAGTTCGAATGGTGGGCAAAACGGCCTTGGCAATGGGGTTTGGTTTAATGTCGACCAAGGCATGGTTGGGTCGCGAGAAATTCGACGCAGTAGTGACCATGCTTTTTGCTGCTGACGTCATCGGCCGTCTTCTAGCACGCTGGAGCGGGGTTCCTCGGATTATCTCGTCGCTGCGCGCTCGAAATGTGCACTATTCGCGGTTACAACGTTGCCTCGTTCGGGTCACGATGGATGCAGCGGATGCTGTCGTTATCAACAGTCCGCACTCGAGGGAGTTCGCGATTGACGCGGAAGGGGTCCAGCCGGATCGTATTGTTTTTATACCTAATGGAGTTCAGGTCACCAAATACGCCAAGCCAGTGTGTCAAGAATCATTGCGTGACAAGTTAGGTTTATCCACTCAAGGATATTTGCTTGGATGTGTTGGCCGGCTAACGAAACAAAAAGGCATTGACGTCTTGCTAAAGGCGCTTTCGCTAATGAACAAGCCAGATTTCAACTTGGTAGTTTTTGGAGCCGGTGAAGAGGAAGCCTCGCTAAGAACTCTTGCTCTCAAGCTAGGTTTGGAGTCACGGGTGCATTTTGCAGGATATCGTCGTGATCTTCCAAGTCTGCTTGGTGCTTTGGACCTATACGTTCATCCGGCTCGATTCGAAGGCATGCCCAACGCTCTACTGGAAGCCATGGCGGCGGCTTGTCCCATCGTCGCCACAGCAGTCGACGGTAATCGCGAGTTAATCGAAGACGGAAAACACGGATGGCTGGTACCGCCGGAGGACCCTGGTGCTCTCGCGACAACGATTAGTGCAGCCTTGAGCGATCTCGACGACGCTCGATGTCGCGGAAACGCCGCGCGGCAACGGGTTCGCGAGAGCTTTAGCGTTGATAAGATGATCAACGGTTGGGAAAACATCCTGATGGGAAAACAACCGCAGTCATGAGAGAAACTTTGCTTTCCTTTCTCTCTTGCCCTGAATGTGGGTCAGGATTCGATCTAACCGTGCTGGTTAAAGAAGATGATCGAATCATAGAGGGCTTGCTGCACTGCGTCGCAACTCGCCATGTCTATCCCGTCGTGCGCGCGGTGCCTCGAATCCTGGCGTCCGCCTTTGGACAGGAACCCCAATTTACCGCTAAACACAGGGCTCTCATTGCAACGTACCGCAGTGTTGCTTCAACTCCTACTGAACCGGAAATAGAACAGACAAAAAAAGGCTTTGGACGGCAATGGACCACGTATCAGGTCCAACGGTCCGACGAAGATCTCGCTTATTTTCAGTCCAAGACTGGTGTGACTCCGTCCTATTTAAACGGAAGATTGGTGCTGGACGCCAGATGTGGGAGCGGCCGATACGCCGAAGTGGCGGGGGAAGCGGGGGCAGTTGTCGTTGGAGTCGATCTTAGCGCTGCCGTTGAAACCGCGGCATCGAGTACATCACATCTACCGAACGTGCATATCGTCCAATCCGATATATTCCGTCTTCCCTTTAAGGCACAGGCCTTTGACTTTATTTATTCAATCGGCGTTTTGCACCATACACCCAACACGAAACAAGCTCTGTCTAGTTTAATTCCGCTGTTGACCGATTCCGGAGAGATCGCCATATGGTTATACCCGAGATGGCCGGCGCCGGTTGAATTATACAATCAAATGCTTCGAGCCGTAACTACGCGCATGAGTCACGAAATGCTGCATCGAGTGGCTGTGTCCATGGAACCTATTGGTCTCTTGAAACTGAAACTTCTAACGTCCAGCCAATCATGGAAAAGAGTTTTAGGTCAATTATTACGAGGAGTGACCATTGGCGTGTCATATCATCCCGACCGCGAAATTCGCATCTGCGATACGTTCGACTGGTTCTCGCCACCGTATCAATGGCATCATACAGATACCGAAGTTGAGTCGTGGTTGCGAGAGTTTGGTTTCAGTCAAATCGTTAATCTGTCTAAAGGGCAGAGCCATTTTCAATATAACTACGGCAACGGCGTTAACTTTAAGGCCGGACGTATCGCGTTAACCAATCGATCAATGAGCTAATATTATGATTTGGCCAAAGTCTCGCGAGGGGTCTCCAGGGTTTGCTCCCGTGGTTAGACGACAGCGAACTAAAATCGTTCAGCTAACGATACAGCTTATCGTTGCGGCAACGCTTCTGTGGTTGATTTTTAGGTCGATCAAACTCGATAGCGATGGCTTTGTGCAGGCTGTTGAGAACGCGTCGTTATTGCTGCTATTGAGCGCGGTACTTTGCTTTAGCGCTTCGGCGATCTTGAAATCACTTCAGTATTGCATGTTATTCCCACGCTCGCTGTCCGGCAGTTATATTGCCGGATTGGTTCTTTCCCAAAACGCTCTGCTAACTTTTTTGCCCTGGAGAACGGGAGAACTAAGTGTTCCTATTCTCCTACAAAAGGACCATAACGTTTCCTTGATGAAAAGTGCCTCTGCGATCCTAATCGTGCGGTTTCTAGATTTCTTGGTCGTTGTTCTCGTGACTATCATTGTAAGCCGGAATTTGCCCTTTCGGATAGAGTTCGCCAACGCGATTTATGGCCTCGGCGCAGCTATGGCTCTAGTGGGTTTGATTTACTTAGTCTGGCGTCGCTTTCGATTGCAATCATTGTTTAGTGGATTTGTATTTACCATCAATCCGATTCGAAATCCGCTTCAGTTTGGCGTTCTGATTGTCCTTTCGGCCGGCGTCTTTGTTGTGTCCACACTCCAGTCTACTTTTACGCTGCGAGCCTTTGGGCTTCCTGTGTTGTTGCCCGAGGTCGCTCTGCTCAACGCTCTCACGCTACTAGCGGCGATTTTACCGATACACCCGCCGGGAGGGTGGGGAACCATTGACTCGATTCAGATAGCAATTTTACAGTACCTGCACTATCAACCTGAGCATTCGGCGCCCGTCATTTTGGTTGCGCACTGCTTCTACACGCTTTTGTTAGTTGTTGGAGGAAGTCTTGGATGGATTCTCCGAGTAAAAAGCTTGCCGAGATAAGACGGTGGTTGTCTATTATTTCAGATGCCGAGAGCTTGGAAGCGCCGCAACGTGATTTTATTGGACACCGTGACATAATTACGCGAAATCTTTCAAGATATCATTTCGTCGCACCGCACGTATTTGGACGCCTGGTTGAGGTCGGCTGTGGTCGGGGTTACGGTCTCGACGTTCTGGCGCCGAAGAGCAGTGCGCAAGTGGGTATCGATATCTCGTCTAAGTTCTTGAGCGACGCGCAGCGAGATCACCCTGAGACTGTGTTTGTTTGTGCTACCGGTGACGCATTACCGCTGGTAAGCGATAAATTTGATTCGGTCATAGCTTTTGATGTTGTCGAGCACACCCAAGACGATGTTGCGTTTCTTGCGGAACTAAGACGAATAGCTCGTCGCAGTGCCTTAATCGCGATTTCTACACCGAATAGGTTGATATCCTCCGGTAACAGAAAAACGCCCTTGAATTCATTTCATGTTCGAGAATACCTAGCATCAGAGTTCCATGATTTGCTCAAAGACAATTTTCGTTCGGTGGAAGTATTCGGACAATTTGACCAAGAGACCTCGGGCCTTTCTCGAAACGGGATGCTTGATCGGATTCCGATTCGCTGGAAATACTTTTTGCCACATAACGTACAATCGCTTCTAAGTGTTGCAATAAGGCCTCCGCTTCGCCTTGAATCTTGTCGGTTTCTCAACAACAATCTTGAACGCGCGCATACTTTTGTCGCTTTGTGTCGGACTTAAATTCGCAAAATCATTCAAGCGGGGCGAGAATTATAGACCGTGTTCGTTATGGTTGCTGGCAGGTCAATCCTATTACGACAAGCGAGAAAAGATGAATTTGTTCCGGAGCGAACGAGATCTCGTCGAGATCTCCCGACTCTTTTCGGTGCGGTGGACCTAGCCGTGAACGATAATTGTCTCAACGAGAATGGAATAGTTTAGGGGTGATACGGGGTGAGAGACTCCAGCTACACCGATCCATTCGGTAGTCATAAAAGATTTATACGATATGAGTATCGTATGGCTTTGGATCGTATTTTGCCCATCTTATTCAAATGGGGCATCGAGGTGAATGGACGAAGAGTGCTCGATCTCGGCTGTGGCGCGGGTGGTCTGACAGTAGCGTTAGCTGAGAACGGTGCCCACTGCTTGGGAATCGATCTTATTCCTTCCCAGATCGAACAAGCTTCGCGCTTTGCCTCTGAACGGCGTGTTAGCGTCGAATTTCTGGCTACTGATGTTCTCAAATTAAATGAACTCGACAGAGCTTTGGATAGGCGTTCATTCCAATTGATTGTGCTGTCAGAATGTGTCGAGCATTTAGTGGACCGTGAAAACGTAAAGTTCGTATTGAGTCGAATAAAGAAGTATTTAACTCCCGACGGTCTTGTGTATGTGTCCTTCCCGCCATGGTTCAATCCCTATGGTGGCCACCAGGCCGGTTGGCCAATAATTCGCCGCATCCCCTGGTTTCATCTGATGCCGACGCGAATTCAGCAATTGATTGCTCCTGCGCAAGTAGGGCATTACCTTAAGTTTTGTCAAGAGCTGAATCATTTAACGATTAGCTCTTTCGAGAGGATAACCGGACAAGCAGGACTGAAAGTCGTTAGGAAAGAATTATTTCATTTGCGGCCGGAGTATTACTGGCGTTATCGAGTTCCGACAATACGGTCGTCAATAATCGGCAGGATTCCAGCTCTCCGGGAAATTACAACCACGGGAGCTTTCTATCTCCTTGCAGCGGAATAAATCGTGTCAGCACCCATTGATCAAGCCCCCTATGATTCTACCGATTCGGTTAGTCCACGGCGGTTATCTGTGAGCCAATTGGAAATGAGTATCAAAATACCGCCGAAGGAGAGGATGAGCTACACCAGTGTTTTGTGGAAGGTGGTCTCAATATGTTTTGTTCTTTTGTTGATATTCGCTTCGACCGTAAAGCTCGAAAGTGTGCCTCCCCTATGGTGGGATGAAGGCTGGACCCTATCGGTGGCTCGTCACTGGGTTGAAGAAGGGTTCTACGGGAGGTTGTTGCTGGGGAACCAGGTCGCCCCGGGCCTAGAAGCGCATTTCACAGTTACAGCCCCTATTGCGTTGTCTTTCTGGTTATTTGGCGTTGGTGTGTGGCAGGGTCGATTGGTCGGAGTGCTCTTCTTTTTCGGAACGACTGTCCTCTTTTACCGGTTGGCTATTCACCTCTATGATCGTTGGGTGGCCAACCTGACTCTGGTGGCGTTATTTCTAATGGCCATTGCGCCGCAATGGCATCCCGTCGTAATGGCCAGACAAGTCCTGGGCGAAACGCCCATGCTGTTTTTTTTGTTGGCCGGTGTTTTCTCTTTTACTTGGCAATTTCTCGTAACTTGTGCTTTTTCCCCTTTGCAGTAACATGCTGGGCGATTGGCACTTTGACCAAAGCGCAAGCTTTTCCGTTCTGGGCAGCATCTTTACTTCTACCATTGATGTTGATGGTTTCTTCTCGCCAGTGGAAACATGCGATTCTTGTTTCCTCGGGGTTTTTTTTCTCGCTTCTAACTGCAAAGTGTATTTCCTTTTTACAAAGACTAATTCTTGCGCATCATACCCTGCCGAGTCCAGGCGTCACGGGTATCTACGATGTCTTGGCCTTTGTTCCAGACAGTGACGTCCGATTGAGAGCTCTCCAAGTATCGGTGTTTCTTTTGCCTACGATTATTGGGGTAGTTTACGCTTTCCGCGAATTAAAGTTAGGCAAATGGCGCGAGTCCAGAAGCGCCGTTGAAGTTGGTCGTATGATGCTCTTGGGGTTCGTTGGTAGTTGGTTGACGTGGTACATGTTTTCGTCAAACGGCCACCCTAGATACGCCTTTCCGGCTAGCTTTGTTGGGAGTATCTTCGTCGCGAAGCTGCTGCACGATCTTTTGGATAACAAATCTCAGATCTTTCAGTGGCGCAAAACAGCTCGTTCGTCAAATTTTCTAAACCGACATTTGCACCCTGAGCGGTTACTGGCAATATTGCTGATTGGCTTTTGGGCAATACCAACGATACGAATGCTTCATAAAGTGTATTTTATCGACGCTGATCACTCTGCCTTGGAAGTTGCCCACTTTCTGAATACTCAAACGCCCGATGCCACGGTCGTGGAAACCTACGATAGTGAAATCCAGTTCCTGCTTAAGCGTCCGTATCATTTTCCGCCCGATCAGATAATCGTAGATTTGATTCAACGAGCCATAGTCGGACACAAACGAAATGTGGTGATCGGGTATGATCCTTTGCTCGCGGATCCAGATTACCTAGTGATCGGTGAGTTCATAAAAGGTTTAAGACTTTACGATCCTGTCCTTCAGACCGATGCATTCCGTTTGATCAAGACGTTTGGGCAATATGATGTGTACAAACGGGTGCGATAGTGTGAGCTGTGAACACCACGTAACTCGCTTGCACCCGTGTTGCTTTCATTAGTTTGTATTCCTCGTATCGTCAACTGTGAGAGGTGTGGTACCGACGAGGCTAAACTTATTCCGTTTAGTCTGGTTGTAGACCTCCACGGTTACGGTACCGGCGCTCAGTCCTGGACGCGGCCCGCCGATGCTGGTCGCGTCGGTGGGATAAGGAACAGTTAGACTGGTTCCGCTACCGGAAGTGGCGCGGGCCTGAGCGATAGCCAGACCGTCGCGAACGAAGTTAACGACGGGCAACCCGAAGCCCAGATTGGCAAAGCCACCGCCGGTGATCGTGAAAGCGGTAGGTGGAGCAGCTAAGTCTATTGGATTGGGGGTAATCGAGCTTACGCTGGGCGTAGCGCGTGTATCGTTGACGGTTAGAGGAGTAGTACCGATAAGACTGAAACTGCTCGGTCCAGACTGGTTGTAGACCTCGACGGTTACCGGACCGGCACTGAGTCCTGGAGCGGCCCGCCGATGCTGGTCGCGTCGGTGGGATAAGGAACGGTGAGACTGGTTCCCGTGGTAGAAGTGGCGCGGGCCTGAGCGATAGCCAGACCGTTGCGAGTGAAGTTTACTACGGGCAGGCCGAAGCCCAGATTGGCAAAGCCACCGCCGGTGATCGTGAAAGCGGTAGGTGGAGCAGCTAAGTCTATTGGATTGGGGGTAATCGAGCTTACGCTGGGCGTAGCGCGTGTATCGTTGACGGTTAGAGGAGTGGTACCGATAAGACTGAAACTGCTCGGTCCAGACTGGTTGTAGACCTCGACGGTTACCGGACCGGCACTGAGTCCTGGACGCGGCCCGCCGATGCTGGTCGCGTCGGTGGGATAAGGAACGGTGAGACTGGTTCCCGTGGTAGAAGTGGCGCGGGCCTGAGCGATAGCCAGACCGTTGCGAGTGAAGTTTACTACGGGCAGGCCGAAGCCCAGATTGGCAAAGCCACCGCCGGTGATCGTGAAAGCGGTAGGTGGAGCAGCTAAGTCTATTGGATTGGGGGTAATTGAGCTGACGCTGGGTGCAGCGCGCGTATCGTTAACGGTCAAAGTCGTGGTACCGAGGGGGCTGAAACTGCTCGGTCCAGACTGGTTGTAGACCTCGACGGTTACCGGACCGGCACTGAGTCCTGGACGCGGCCCGCCGATGCTGGTCGCGTCGGTGGGATAAGGAACAGTTAGACTGGTTCCCGTGGTAGAAGTGGCGCGGGCCTGAGCGATAGCCAGACCATCGCGAACGAAGTTAACGACGGGCAGGCCGAAGCCCAGATCGGCAAAGCCGTTGCCGGTGATAGTGAACGTGTCGGTGGTGAAGCCAGGTCAATGGGATTCGGTGTAATCGAGCTAACTTCCGCCGCGGCGCCAGTCACCGTTACTGACGCACCATCTGCACCGGTGAAATTCACGTTACCAGCAAATGTTCCTAAAGTGGTCGGCGCAAAACGCACTGTAACGTTCTGACTCTGGCCGGCACTGAGACTATAGGTACCCCCCGACACAATCGAGAAAGGCGCGTTAGTCGTGGCATTTCCCGCAAATATCCCGCCGCCGGTATTTGTGACGTAATATTGTTATCGCTGGAGCCCCCCAGGCCGACGCCGCCAAAATTGATAGAGCTTGGTGTGACCTCAATGGTCGGGTTTGCGACATTGACGGTAATTTTGTCGTTGCCGGGGAATGTAAGGGTATAAGTTCCCGTCGCGCTCGGCGTCCATTGACCGGAATAGATTCCGTCTCCTGCCGCCTGATCGGCGCCGGCGCCGTCGTCGAGCAGCGTTACCGAAGAATTTCCCGGACTGACAGTGACGTAGACACTGCCATTGGGGTTGGCGCAATTGATATTTTGAAATGCGAGACCCACCGGTACACCCGGCGATGCGCTGATCGTGCTGTTGATCGGCTGTAAGCGTGTTTGAATGACTTTGTTGGAGCAGGTCATGGCGCCGTTGGCGTTGATCCGCTTTCCGCTGATCGTATTCGACATGGAGCTGACGGTATCGCCGCCGGCCAAAATCAGGTTTTTAATTGCGCGCCAATCCCGGTTGGGATCTTGAGCTTTGAGAAGAGCTGCTAAACCGGATACATGGGGAGTCGCCATCGACGTGCCGTCCAGCGATGCGTAACCGCCTCCGGGAACGGTGCTTAGGATGCCTTGACCGGGCGCGCCGACATGCACCGTGTGGCGGCCATAGTTTGAGAAACCGGCTTTGCCATCGTTGCTTTTGGTCGCGGCCACGCAAATGATATTAGCGAGGAAATAGTTGCAGGGATAAAATGGCGTCAGGTCATTATTCTGCCCGATGCCAAGCCAATTTCCGTTACCCGCCCCGGCGATGAATAGAATCCCGCTCTGGCGCTGCTCGTCGATGGCGTCATACAGCGCCTGTGAATTCTCATCTCCGCCCCAGCTATTGCTGGTGGCGACAATGTTGACGCCACGCGCCTTCATGTCTTTGACATAGTCCAAGCATTCGATGGCTCCTTCGGTGGTCGCCGATCCGTTGGCATCGAAGAATTTGCACGCCAGCAGCTTAACGTTCCAGTTGACCCCGACCACACCGATACCATTGTTGCCCACCGCACCGATGGTGCCGGCCACATGTGTGCCATGGTAGTGATCATCCATCGGATCAGAGTTGCCATAGGCCACGTTGATGCCGAAGCAATCGTCGACGTAACCATTGCCGTCATCGTCCACCCCATTGCTGTTGCAGTCGGCCGAGTTGCGAAACATGTTGGCCGCCAAGTCCGGGTGAGTGTAGTCGATGCCGGTGTCGATCACGGCCACCACCGCATCGCTGCTGCCGGTGGTAATATTCCATGCGCCGGGGGCGTTAATTTTGGTAAGACCCCACAAGCTGCCGAAACTCGGATCGTTGGGGATGGCGGTTAGTTCGGGTTTGGCAGTGAGCCTGAGGATGTAGTTGGGCTCGGCGTACAGTACGTTGGGATCTTGTTCCAGAGCGTCGATGGCGTCCTGAACCGACACGTTGGCGGCTAACTTCATCACTTCGAGTCCGGGAACGGTTTTAAAGGCTCTTTTACGATTGCCGAAGACCCGAAAGCGTGCCAGATCCTTTTGCGACTGCTCGACGCCAGTACGAAATCTGACGATGACCTCGCCGGAAACATATTCGGGCCCTTGTTTCTGCGATTGGGCGGCGTACTGCGAGCTCGAGCGCGTGTCCAATACCAGAAGGCCAAGTAGGAAGAGAACGGTAAGGCCGATCCGTTTGGTCATGGGAGCCTCCTGAAAATGACTTTTTCTGCACTAGCCGATGCGACCCGTGCAATATGAAATGGTTGCGTGAGCGCTTGTATCTGCATGCCGCCCGGCTTCGGTCGCTTTTCGATAAACGAGACCGTAAGTATGCTGTCGCTTCGTTGCGCGCTGGTGATCTCTATTTCATAGCCGCCCGTAGGTTTTTCGCCGAGAAAGACCGCTATGATCAATTCGTTGCTAAAATCCATGGCTGGCGGCGGCGGCGAATTTGATTGGATCGACACATGCTTTTGCCACAACTTCTGCCATTCGGCTCTGTTGCGAATGACTGTTTGCAGGGACTCGCGGATGCCACTTCGATAGCCTTTCGCAACGGTTTGGAAAGACAGTGGACTTGCTGACGCCATCTTGCTTTCCGCAGCGGTTAGAGAAACGAAAACAAACAAAATTGAAGCAAGGAAAACATGGCTCTTGCCCAACCGCCGCGGCCTCGCGATAACCGTAAAATACGGGCGCAAATTCGACATACTATGAAGTTGCTTCATGAGCAAAAGCCGATCCAATTAGGAAAAAGGGATCGAGAGTTCCCTTGATTTCCTCAGATCTCGCTAAAGTTCCACCAATGGCAAACTCTTGGTGCAGCCCCCGGCTTAACCGGCTGACATGGTTCGCCACCGTGTTGGCATGCTTATCGGTGCTTGCTCCGAGGACTCCCTTATAACTAAGGCAATGCTTGGTCAAGTCCTCCGTGTTAGGTTTATCGAATCGTTTTTCGGGTTCGAAATTTTTCCAAAAACTGCGTTACTATGAACGCGATGTTCGAATTGTTTGAAAGTTGACGAAGAGCTCTCAATAGTCGGTAGATTCTAGGTTCCAACGACAAGCCTACTTTGGGAGAGCGTTGCAAGGTCTGCCAACATGTTTCCGGGGGCCGACGATGTGAAAAGGCTTATCTCATTGACGCTGGTAATTCGGCTGATTTGCCCAGTCGAACAAACTTACGCGGCCTAGGCGGTTTTTGACTCTCCCTAACCGGGCCTTTTGCACTGTGACAATTCGCCGTTAGATAGGGCTACTTTAATGGTCGAACTCGACAAGGTCGTGTACGCGAATTCGGCAATCCGCCAGCATTTTCAGGACTTCTGTTGTGTTTAGGGGGACTCCTTGCGTATCGGAAGAGATCCATTCACTATTGGGAATCGGCCACTAGAAGAACATCGTAGGTGCCACCGCTGATTCGGCCGGAGTTACAGCACGCGCCATTGTAGACGCACCGGTTCAACCTTTCGCAATGTCGGATAACACGATCGCAAAGTTCTACAGATTGATTTTAGCGGCGCTGGTTGCAGGCTCCATCATCTTCCATTTGGCGATCCTTTGGGAGAGTCGAAAGGAAATTGCCGCAGGCTACGGCGACTTCATCATCTTTTACACCGGCGCACAGATCATTAATGACGGGAAGTCGAAAGAACTGTTCAAGGTCGAAACACAAAATGCCTATCAAGCAAAATTCGATGTTCCACAACTGGAATGGCCTTTGCCGTTTAATCACGCGCCGTATGAGCTGATCCCTTTTTTGCCGTTGGCCCATTTGTCTTATCCGGTAGCTCATGCCATCTGGTCGGGTCTGAATTTACTATTTTTAATCATTATGCTCCGATGGCTTCTGCCGTATGTTCATTCGCCGCATAGTTTCTTCATTGGAGCATCGGTCCTCGGCTGGTTTCCCACCATGGAGGCGCTGAGGATGGGGCAAGATTCGATCCTATCAACCTTGCTTTTGCTAGCCGTTTTTGTTGCTTTAAAGCGCCGCCGCGACGGTTGGGCGGGCTTTCTTTTAGCGCTCGGGCTTTACAAACCGCAGCTTGTCCTGCCGATGGCGGGTGCCTTCCTCGTCGGACGTCGTTGGACCAGTTTGGCAGCGTTCAGCATCACTGGCGCAGTACTCGTTGCTGTCTCCCTCGTCATGGTGGGATGGCAAGGTGTTTTCGACTTCGTATCGATTTTGAGATCGATGGGAGATTATTCCTTTATCATCTATCCGCGAAATATGCCCAACCTCAGAGGGTTATTGAATGTCACTTTCGAAGCGCTAAATCTTAAAATGGCGGCAGGTGCAGTAGCGGTTGCAATCTCGCTCGCTCTCTATGGGCTGTGCTTGTACCTTTGGCGACAGGAAGTCGATGCACAGGATCCCGCATTCGACTTGATGTTTTCGCTGACTCTTGTGACGACGGTTCTTGTTAGCTATCATCTCTATGCCCATGATTTATTCCCTCTCACACTTTCTCTAATCCTGTTTTTTCGTTATGTAAGCTCCGGCTGGGTAAGCCATCGGCTTATATCCAACGCATTTTTCTGTCTTGTGATTATTCTTTTTCTTCCTGTGGCACCGCGTTATCTGATCGAATTCAAGTCGTTGGGGTGGGGAGCTATACCCATGCTGGTCCTATATGCACTACTGAGTCTAGAGATTTTTCGACATAGGCGGATCCAACTTGCAGAATAGAACGTGCAATTGAGCAGTCGCTCTAAATTTCTGCCTATTCAACACCCGCTGAAGGTCCAAACTGCCGTGGAGTGCCGTTTCATCATCGTCTGAACAACTGGTCTCCGTCACCCGCCCAAGGCTCTGAATGTTGCCTGCTGAAGCATTCTGTTTCGGTGCTGCAAATGAGAAGAATAGGGGAGCGTAGTCGGTTTGGAGATAAAAAACTTGCTTTTGCATCGGCTGAAAGCGTAGTTTTGACTCTCTCTCCCCTATCCATTACATTGTTGGAATTCGCGCTTAGATAGGAATTTTTAATGGTAGATATGGACAAGATCGTGTCGCTGTGCAAGCGGCGCGGGTTTATTTTTCAATCAAGCGAGATTTACGGCGGGACGGGGTCGTGCTGGGATTACGGTCCGCTCGGCGTGGAGCTCAAAAACAACGTCAAGCGCGCCTGGTGGCGCGACAACGTGCAGAGCCGTCCCGACATGGTCGGCCTCGACTCTTCGATCCTCATGCATCCCAGGGTCTGGAGAGCGAGCGGCCATCTGGATCACTTCACCGACCCGATGGTCGATTGCCGCGCCTGCAAGCGGCGCTTTCGCGCGGACAAGCTCGAGGACGAAGTCTGGCTGCACTTTTGCGAGGCGACCAAGGGGAACAAGTTCAACATCCCGGGCGGCGAGGCGTGCAAGCACTGTTTCCGAAGGCGCGCCCTTTGCCCGGCCTGCGGCAAGGGCGAGTTGACCGCGCCGCGCCAGTTCAATCTCATGTTCAAGACTTTCATGGGGCCGGTGGAAGACGAGGCGGCGGTGACTTATCTCCGTCCGGAAACCGCGCAGGGAATTTTCGTCAACTTCGACAACGTGCTCCAATCCATGCGTTTGAAGCTGCCTTTCGGCATCGCGCAGATCGGCAAAGCGTTTCGCAACGAGATCACGCCCGGCAATTTCACGTTTCGCACCCGCGAGTTCGAGCAGATGGAGATCGAGTTCTTCGTCATGCCCGGCACCGATGAAGAATGGCACCAGCGCTGGACCGACGAGCGCTTTGCCTGGTATCCCCGCTACGGCATGCGCAAGGAAAACCTCCGTCTGCGCGAGCATGAAAAGGACGAGCTTGCGCACTATGCCAAGGGAACCGCGGATATCGAGTATCTGTTCCCGATGGGCTGGAGCGAACTCGAAGGCATTGCCAACCGCACTGACTTCGACCTCAAGCAGCACGCCCATTTCAGCGGCAAGGCGCTGGAATACTTCGACGAGGAGAGCAAGCAAAAAATCGTTCCCTTCGTCATCGAGCCGTCGGCCGGAGCCGACCGCGGTGCTCTGGCTTTTCTGGTCGACGCTTACAAAGAAGAACAGGTCAAAGGCGAGAAGCGCGTGCTGCTTAACTTTCATCCCGAGTTGGCGCCGATCAAGATCGCGGTGCTGCCGCTGCTCAAGAAAAATCCGCGCATCGTCGAGACCGCACACAAGCTCCGCACCGATCTGCTCAAGCGCTGGCATGCCGTCTACGACGACACGGCTTCGATCGGTCGTCTTTACCGGCGCCAGGACGAGGTCGGCACGCCCTTCTGCGTCACGGTGGATGTGCAGTCCGTCGGCGACGACAAGTCGGCCGCCGATGGAAAAGTCACGATTCGCGACCGTGACAGCATGGGGCAGGTGCGTGTCGATATGGCGAAGCTTCCGGCGGTTGCGGAAAAGCTCATGGACGGCGGCTGGGCCGAAGTCTTTCGTGATCACGGCATCGCCAAAGACTAGCGCGCCGCGCGACCGTCGGCGCCGGCGCAAATCGAAGGGGCACAGCGATTCTCCGTTACTATCATCGCGTCAAGTTTTTGATCGACCGTTACCGCCGGTTGTTGATTCTCGGTCTGATCTCGCTGGTGGCCACGGACCTCGCCGGCATCACCCTGCCGTGGCTCATCAAAGACGGTGTCGACGCGGCGTTGCGCGCGTCGGAGGCCGATAGCTCGCTGATTCGCTATCCGCTCATGATTCTTGGCGCCGCGGCGCTGCAAGGATTTTTCCGCTATTGCTGGCGTATCAATATTCACGGTTTCTCGCGCCGCTGCGAAGCCGATCTGCGCGAGCGGGTCTTCAGCCATCTGCAAAAGCTGCCCCTCAGCTACTTCCAGTACACCAAGACCGGCGATCTGATGTCGCGTTTGACCAACGACATCCACGCCGTGCGCGAGCTCATGGGGTTCGGCTCCCTGGCGATCGTCGACGCCGTCGTGGTGATTATTTTTAGCCTGATGCTGATGATTACCATCGATCCCTGGCTCACTCTGTGGTCGATGATGGCGATGCCGGTGATTCCGATCGTCGTGCGTTTCTTCGGCCGGCAAATTTTTCGCTGGTCGCGCGCCACCCAAGAGCAGCTGAGCGTCATGAGCGAGTGCGTGCTGGAAAATTTTTCCGGCATCCGCGTCGTTCAGGCCTACGCCCAAGAACAAAATCAGATTCGCGGCTTCGACGCGATCAGCGCGGAGTACCGGCGCAAAACCATGTGGCTGGCGACGCTCTGGGGAGTTTTCTGGCCGCTCATGCAGGTGATGGCCGGGCTGGCGGCCACGGTCGTGCTCTGGCTCGGCGGGCGCCAGGTTTTGCAAGGCACCATGACCCTGGGTGAGTTCGTCGCCTTCAACGGTTACCTCGCCATGCTCACCTGGCCGCTGATGGCGATCGGTTATACCGCCAACCAATATCAACGCGGCACCGCGGCGCTCACACGGCTCGCCGAGGTGCTGGATGCGCCGATCTCGCCGAGATATGAATCTTTGCCGGCGTCGAACGGCGATGAGCCAGTGCAGGGTGCGATAGAATTTCGCAACCTTACCTTTGCCTACAATTCGAACCAGACGCCGATCCTCAAGAATCTAACCCTCAAAATCCCCGTGGGGAAAATCTGCGGCATCATCGGCGAGACCGGCGTGGGGAAGAGCACGCTGGTGAATCTCTTGCTGCGGCTCTACGAGCCGCCGGATCGGACGGTTTTCGTTGACGGCGCCGATATCAAACAGACCGACCGCCATCGGTTGGAGAACGCCATCGGCTATGTCTCCCAGGATATTTTTCTTTTTTCCGGATCGGTGCGGGAAAACATTCTGCTCGGCGCTGAAAACGGCGGGCCGCATCGAGTCGAAGCGGCGGCGCGGATTGCCCAGCTCTTGCCGACCATCGAGTCTTTCGGCGCGGGCTTCGACACCGTCATCGGCGAGCGCGGCGTGCGTTTGTCCGGCGGACAAAAACAGCGCACGGCTCTGGCGCGCGCGATCATCAAGGAGCCGCCGATCCTGATCCTCGACGACGCGTTTTCGAGCGTCGACGTCGAGACCGAGGAGGAAATACTTCGCGCGCTCCAGCAGTTCATGCGCGGCCGCACGACGCTGCTGATTTCGCACCGGATCTCGACGGTGCGCGCCGCCGACATGATCGTTTACCTGCGCAACGGCGCAATCATCGAGCAGGGCACCCATGACGAGCTGCTCGCCCGGGGCGGCGCCTACCGCGAGCTCTACCGCCGGCAAAGTTTGGCGCGCCAAGTCGAGACTTTGGCAGGGAGCGAGGAGCGGCGGTGATCAGCGACCCACAACAGGAAGACGAGATCCTCGGCAAAGCCTACGACGCCCGCTTGATGGCGCGAATGCTGCGCTATCTGCGGCCCTACTGGAAACTGCTGGCGGTGTCGCTCACTTTTTTGATGCTGCAGACCGGCACTCAGCTGCTCGGCCCCTACATCACCAAGATCGCCATCGACCGTTACATCGCGCAGCAAGATCTGCGCGGCCTCGATCTCGTGGCTCTGGCCTATCTGGGCGTGGTCGTGCTCGGCTTCGTCGTGCTGTTCGTGCAAACCTACACCACGCAATATACCGGGCAGCGCGCCATGCATGACCTGCGCATGGATATTTTTTCCCACTTGCAGAAACAGGACCTGGCTTACTTCGATCGCAACCCGGTGGGCCGCTTAATGACGCGGACGATCAACGACGTGGAGACGCTCAACGAGCTTTTCAGCACCGGCGTGGTCGGTCTGTTGGGCGATGTATCGATGGTCTTCGGCATCGCCGCGATGATGCTTTGGCTCGACTGGCAATTGGCGCTGGTTTGTCTGGCGGCCTTTCCGGTGATTCTCTACATCAGCCGGTTTTACCGCCGGCGCGCCCGCGAAGTTTACCGCGAGAGCCGTTTGGTTCTCGGCCGCCTCAACGCGGACTTGCAGGAAAACATCGCCGGCGTAGCGACGATTCAGGCCTTCGGCCAGGAAGCGAAAATGTACCGGCGTTTTCAGGATGTCAACTTTCGCTACCGCGACGTGCTGCTGCGCAGCATCCGTTACAACGCGCTGTTTTTTCCGGTGATCGAATTGTTCAGCGCGCTGAGCGTCGGCCTGCTGCTGTGGTACGGCGGGCACCAGATTCTCGCCAATGCGGTTCAGGCCGGCGTGTTGGTCGCGTTCATTCAGTACATCCAGCGCATGTACCAGCCGATCCGCGATCTGGCTGAAAAATATAACATCATGCAGGCCGCCATGGCGTCATCGGAGCGGATTTTCGCTTTACTCGACACTCCCGAAACCGTGAAGAACCCGGTGCATGGAAAAAAACTCGAGGGCTTCGCCGGCGCCGTCGAATTCAAGGATGTCTGGCTTTCTTACCGGGCAGGGGAGCCGGTGCTCAAAGGCATTTCGTTTCGCGTTTCCACCGGCGAAAAGGTCGCATTAGTCGGTGCCACCGGCGGCGGGAAAACTTCGATCATCTCGGCGCTCTGCCGCTTTTACGACGTCGAGCGCGGCGCGGTCTTGGTCGACGGCATCGACGTGCGCGAGTGGAACAAGCAGGAGCTGCGCCGCCACTTGGGGTTGGTGTTGCAGGATGTTTTTCTCTTCTCCGGCGACATCGCCAACAACATCTCGCTCGGCGATCCGCGCATCGGCGAGCAACAAATACTAGACGCGGCACGGCGCGCCCATATCGCGCCGTTTATCGATAAGCTGCCGAAGGGTTATCGAGAAGCGGTGCAGGAACGCGGTTCGACGCTGTCCCAGGGGCAGCGCCAATTGTTGTCCTTCGCGCGCGCACTGGCCTTCGATCCAAAAATTCTGATTCTCGACGAGGCGACCAGCTCCGTCGACACCGAAACCGAAATGCTGATTCAAGAGGCGCTCGACGAGCTGCTCAAAAACCGCACCGCGCTGATCATCGCCCATCGACTGTCGACGATCAAAAACGCCGACCGGATTTTAGTGATTCACAAAGGCGAGATTCGCGAACAAGGGAACCACGACGAACTTTTGGCCAAAGGCGGGCTCTACGCCAAGCTACACGACTTACAGTTCCGCATGCCGGAGCGCGCTACCCCGGGCACGGATCCATCGGTGTTGACGTCCGAAGTGTAAGGGCCACCGGCCGTCGCCCCTACACGATCTAGATGATTTCTAATTGCCCACCGGAGCGGAGCCCGGGAAAAATCCTCCCCAACTCCCGCTGCCCCATGTGGCGCGCGAGCAACTCGCTGCAGACCGAGCGATAGTCGGTGGTCAAGGCGAGATCGCGTCCTTCATAGAGCACTTCCGGCGCGAGGCCCGGCCAGCGGCCGTAGACTTTGCCGCCGCGCACCTTGCCGCCGATCACAAACATCACGTTGGCGTGGCCATGATCCGTGCCGCGGTTGCCGTTCTCCCGCGCGGTGCGGCCGAACTCGGACATGGTTACAAGGATGACATCCTCGATCCGGTCGCCCAGGTCTTGATAGAAGGCAGCGAGGCCGGCGCCGAGTTCTCTCAGCCGGTTGGCCAATTGTCCGGTGGCGCCGCCTTCAGCGACGTGGGTGTCCCAACCTTCGATCTCGGTGAACGCGATCTCCAGCCCGACATCGGCTTTGATCAGACGGGCGATTTGCTTTAACCCGATGCCGAATCTTCCCTTCGGGTAGGTTGCGGTGCTCGGCGGTATTCTGTCTTCGATCGCGCGCAAGCGCGTCATGGCCTCGAACAAGCTGTTGCCGCCCTGACGAAACAGCGGGTCGGCCGAAGCGGCGTAGAGTTTCTGTAGGACCGGCGCCATTGCTGGGTTGTGCAGGCGAAATTGTTCGATCGACGAAATCGACAGGGTGGGCGCACTGCCGGCCATCATGCGCGGTGTTGGCGCTCCGACTGCGACGCCGCGAAAAGGCGAGTCGGCGGCGGGTTTTTCATTGAGATAACGATTGAGCCAGCCGTCAGGCGTGCTTTTGACTCCCGGCGTGCCGAGCTCCATGTAGTCCTGGGCGTCGAAGTGAGAGCGGGTATTGTCCGGCGAGCCGGCGGCGTGAACGATCGCTAGCTGGCCCTTGTCGTAAATCGTTTTAAGCGGCGCAAGGGCAGGATGTAGGGCGAAATAGCCGTCGAGATCGACTGCTCGCTCTTCGCCCGCGCCAGGCTCAGCGACAGCGATACTCGGCCGCAGCGCGTAATAGGCGCGGTCTTTGAAAGGCACGACGACATTGAGCCCGTCCATGCCGCCGCGCTGGAAGACCACAACCAGTACTTTGCCGCGGCCGCTTTGCTGCGCGGCGGCTGCACGCACCAAGAAACCCGGCGGCAGGCCGAGCGCGACAAAACCAAGCGCGGTGGATTTGAGAAACGTTCGGCGCGAGGCGTCCATGCTGCTTTACCTCCGTTGAAACTCCGGCGCGGCCAAGAGCAACGCCAGGGTGTCTATGCCGTGGGTTTTGGCCAGCGCTGCGCGCGTCGAGGGCGACAGGGAGTCAGGCGCGACCAAACGGATAAACGGCTGGCTCTGGCGCAAACTGTCAAGCTCGACACGCGCGCCGTTAATGCGATTGTTGACTAAATCGTGAGCGAAATTGATGCGCGTGAGCAACATCTCCGGGCTGATCCAAGCCGCGCCGGCATCCGGATAGCCGGTGGGTGGTTGCGCCAAGAATAGCGGTTCGCCCATGCGGCCGAGATAGCGCAGCAGCTGCGGCGTGATTTTGGTTTCGGCGTTTGTCAGTCGCAAGGCGCTGGCCGTGAACTCCACGGGTTTTTTCACTTTGGCTTGATAAGCGTCAGGTGAAAAAAAATCCGCCGAGTCGATGATGCTTCGAACCAGCGTTCGAATATCGCCGTCGCTCTGGTGAAACACGGCGGCGGCGCGATCGACCAAAGCCGCCGGCGGATCGTCGGCGACGAAGCGGCGCACCAGTTTGGTGGCGATAAATTTAGCGGTTGATGGATGGCGCGCCAAAAGATCGATGACTTTGATGCCGTCTTCGATGCCGCCGCCGGCCGCAATGCGCACGCCCAAAACCGTCTTGGCGCCGGGGTCATGCAGCCGCGGTTCGAAATGAAATGCCGCGTCGCCGCGCGGCCGGCGCAGGGTCCAACCGGTGAAGCAGCGCGCCACCTCGCGCACGTCTTCCTGGGTGTAGCCGCCATCGACTCCCAATGTATGCAGCTCCATGATCTCGCGCGCATAGTTTTCGTTGATGCCGCGCCGGCGCCGGTTCATCGGATTGCGCGCGGCGACGCTGTTAGGGCTCGCGCTGAGCCAGTTGTCAAGAAAGAAAAGCATGGCCGGGCTTTGCGCGGTGGCAAACAGGAGATCGCGAAACTTGCCCAGGGCATGGGGCCGGATGGTATCGCGGTCGTACGCGGTCATCAGCCAGCGGTCGGCGCCCTTGGCGGCGAAAACATTGAAATGATTGCTCCAGAAATCGACCATCAGCTCATAGAGTTGGCGCTGGCTGTGCACGGCGCGCAGCAGCCGCGCCTGTTGCAGCTCGTAGATGATGAAGCGCGGCGCGTTCATGCCCCCAGCCATCGCCATGCCCCGTTGTTGAGCGACCTTTGGCGGCGGGTAAAGCTCGTACAGCTCGCGGCTGTTCATGCGCATGGTCTTGAGCGTCGCGACTCGCGCTTCAACGGCGCTGTCGGAGACGCTTTCAGCGGCGATCTGCTCGTCGAGAAAAGCACCGAAGCCGAGCCGGTTCACCTGTTGAACCGTTTCGGGCGTCGGCCCGAAGCTGGTGCGGTTGAGAAAATGGATCACTCTTTGCTCGTGGCTGAGCGGCGCGCTCATGGCTAATCCTTTTCCCGTCTTTGAAATTTTTCGCGCAAGCGTTCGCGCAGATTGTTTCGCTCTTGATCCTTGCCGCGCTCTCTCAAATCGCGCAGTTTCTCTCGGGCTTCCCGTTTTTCTGCCGGCGATAACCGGTCGAAACGCGCGCGCGCTTTTTCGCGCAACTCATCGCGCTCGCGGCCGGAAAAGCGCTCGCGCCGTTCCTGTAATTTGTCCCTCAGCTCCCGGCGGCGCTCCGGCGGTAAATTGCGCAGGGTTTGCATGCGCCGTCTGAGTTCTTCGCGGCGCTTGGCCGGCAGCTGGCGCCAGCGCTGCCAGCGTTCCTGCAAGCGCCGCCGTTCGGCGGGCGTAAATTTTTGCCAGCGCTCGAAGTTGCGCCGGGCGATGGATTGATCTTCCGGCGAAAGCCGGCGCCAGGTTTCAAATTTCTTCTGCAGCTCGTCCTTTTCGGCCCGCGGCATATTTTGCCAGCGGCGATAACGCTCGCGCACTTCCTGTTTTTCTTCCGGTGTCATGCGCTGCCATCGTTCCAGTGCATCCCTATCGGCTTGGGCCAACAGCGCGCGCGGCGGCAGAGGCTGAGCCCAGACCGCGACGGGGACAAGCAGAGTCAATAGCCAAACAAAGCTCAGATTTCTCAATAGCGGCTTCATTTAACCGTCTCCTTCTTTTTCCCAGGCGCGCCGGGCGGCGGCACGCCGCTCTTGACCAGCTCGTCGGTACTCTCGAGATTTTGCATATCCTGAAGCATTTCCATTTGTTTGATCATTTCCATTTCTCGGAGGAATTCCATCATTTTAAGCATCTCACGATCGGGCGGGTCATCCTTGGCCCCGGCCGACGCGGCCGTTGGAGCCGTCAAGACCAGACATAGAATCAATCGGCTAAGCGAATTCATGTCCCGTGCGCGGCTCACGCGGCATTGCCCTGGCTGCCCATGAATTCCAGCAGATCAAGATTATCGAGCACGTCCATGGCCTTGAAAAATTCCAAGTTTTCCGCCACCGGTAGCACTTCCATCATCTCGGCATCATCCTGGGCCAGCTCGTTGGTCGACCAGATGCCTCTGCCCAGAGTAAAAGTCATGGCAAGCGCGACGATCGCGGCCGCGGCGAAGACCGGCACCAGGCGCGGCTGATAAAAAGCCGCGAGAGCTTGGCGCCAACTTTTCTGTTCCGCCGTGCCGTCCAGTTTGTCGCGCAGCTCGCGATTGTAATCAGTCCAAAACGAAGGCGGCGGCTGGTCGGTTTTAACCGTCAGCGGCAGCAGCGAGCCGAGCTCTTGCAAGTAGCCGGCGCAACCGGCGCAGTTTTGTAAATGCGCTTGCAGCGTCGCGCCCTCGGTTCGGTCAAGCTCGCCATAATGGTAAAGCACGAGATTCTCTTCCAGTGCTGCGCATGGGGCGGAAAGGATTTTGTTTGGTTCTGCCATCCGGGCCTCCTAAGCAAACTCAGCCAGTCGCTGTCTAAGCGTGGTCACGGCGCGGTGCAAGTGCACCTTGACCGTGCCTTCGGCGGTCTCCATCAATTCGGCGATCTCTTTGATCGACAGTCCCTGGTGATTTTTCAGTACGAAGGCGGTGCGCTGTTTCGCCGGCAGCTGCACCAACGCTTCGCCTACCCGCTTGGATATTTGCCGGGCCAAAACTTGCTGGTCGGGCAAAGGGGGCTTTTCACTTTGGTGTGATGGTTCCACTTGGTTCTCGACGGTCTCGTCGAACGGGTCCGCCGGGGCGCGTTTCTGACGGCGTTTATAATCGAGACAGAGGTTGACCAAAATGCGGTAGAACCAAGTATAAAAACTCGACCGGCCGTCAAAAGTTTTGAGATTGACGAAGGCTTTCAGAAACGCCTCCTGGGACAGATCCTTGGCATCCTCGCGGTCGCGGGTAAAATCGAAAGCGATGTGGTAGGCCTTTCGTTCATGGCGCTTCACCAGTTCCTCAAAAGCGCGGCGATCGCCTTGCCGCGCCGATGACACCAGCTCCTCATCCCCAGGGTTCACAAACGGACTCCAATCTATCGCTGTTGCATCGCCGCAGAGGCCAAGAAGGAGCCGGCGGCGAGCACGGTTGGCCTCTACCGAGGCAGTGGGAGTCACGCCTGCTCCCTTGTCAGTTCTTTAGCGCGTCTTTAGCTAAACGGCCAAACTTCCGATGATCGTGTTGCGGCCCATGCGCCTTGGCGGGAGTGATCTTATCTTCTTCCGCGCCGACCGCGTCGCCGGCAAACACCATTGGGGCCGCGGCCAAGCCTGCCGTCATGATCGCTAAACCCATTATCATATTTGTACCCTCGTTCTGAATCGCCGGTCTTACCGGTTTGAAACGATTAGACGCTTCGGCTCCCAGGAGGTTTACAAGATCGGCATAGGCTGATTTTTTGTCCCGGTACAGTTCTTCCGCCAACCTGAAAAGTTCCGCGATCTTACCAACTTAAGCTTGTTCCGCCGTCGTGGCGGCAAGTTTGGCCAAGAGCCAATGGTCCTACCATCAGCGCTGTGGGGAACTGGCAAGCCGCCGCCACTCGGTTATCAAAGCGCTTTGGCATCTTGTACCAATGCGAATGAGGCAGGTTCGTTTGCCCCGCTGGCTGGGTGTTGCGGGAGGCTTACGGTATTTTTTTCTTCCGCTCCATTCCATGCCCACGCTGCCACTGCCGCGGCTGCTCGGATCACCTATAGGTGCAGCCAGGGGTCTTCCCTCCCCCTCGCACTTGCAGAATCATTCGCACCCGAGCCGGTTGCGCAATCGGTTTGTACTTTTCAATCTTTCTGAGCGTCCCAATAGGCTGATCGCAACTTCATGTCTCAAATCCTGTTGTATTCAGAATCACTGATCTTGAACAGTCGGTGTTGGTCAGCGGCTGCGAGCGCTAAAATGATCGATCGTCGCCAGTCCAGAGGTGCAGTGTCTGTCCAGTGCCATACGCGGCCTCGCAAAAAAATCGCAGTCCGCGCGAACTCGGCATGGTTAGGGACCTTAGGGTCGCTGGCCACTCCCGAATTACAGAGCGCAATGCGATTCATCTACGGAGATGCGATAGGAAAATTACAACGATCATTAAATTTCCTGCCGTGATTACTTTGCTGGCTGGCAACGGCTAAGACTTTGCCCAAGGATCAGAGTCTGTTCGCCAAGTGATTCGCGACCAATCAGTGACCGCCGCGCGTCATTTGCTCGGGCTACGCTACCGTCGGGGCGGCATGACCGAACATTACGGCATGGAGGTCCGTAATCCCACAAAAGCCCGCGGCAAGATTGGCCCTCTTTGGGGTCGAAATCGGTGCCTCGTTGTATGAGCTTGGGCTCCGGCTTGTCTATGAACGCCTGGCTGCATCGACACGAAAGCATAAAGTCGGGGGCTAAGTTCGGCCACAAGCAAGTGAATTGACAAGCAGGAATGGCTTCGGTACCTTCGTGATCAAGTCAATGTTTTCAATGGAACAAGACAGCGGTCGCCGGCTGATTGGCGCAATCCTATTAGCCTTCTTGGTTTTTCTACCGCTACACCATCACGCTTTTACGCCAACGACACAGGTCGCGAAAGAATGCGCATGCGTTCACGGGACGCGTACGCAGATGTTTTTACATGCCGATCTACCGACGGTCGCGCCGATTTTTCTTGTCACAGCTTTTGCCACACAATATGTATTTTTTTGGGCCGGCAACTGGTCCACTCAAAAAAAGGTCCGCGGTCCCCCCACTGCTCTTTCCGTTTAGCTCGATCAACTATCCCAGCTAGTTTTTCGTCCTCTTTAGAGCCATTCGCGCGCTAAAGAGGGGACGTCATTTGTCTTGGAGGGGGGGCATTTTATGGTGTTATCCTTGTTACGGATGCCCGTGTTGAGCGCATCCGCTTTTGTCAGTTTTTTATTGCTTGTTCCGGTGCTGTGTTTCGCTCAAAGCTCTGAGATCGAGGCGTTGCGTTCGGTCGTTGACGGATTACAGCAGCAACTGCAAAAGGCCTTGCAGCGAATCGATCAACTGGAAAAAGAAAAGTCGGTTACGGCGGAGAAGATCGATCGAGTGCAATCTGCGACTTCGACAGGGGTGGGAAATGTCGAAAAATCCGTACAGTCGCTAAAAGCTGCGCCGGCAGCTTTGAACCCGAGCATCGGAATGGTGCTGGATGCCAATGTTTCGCAGAAGTCGGCAGAGGGAGGTAATTTCAATTTTCGCAGTGCGGAGATCGGACTTTCCGCATCCGTCGACCCGTTTGCTAGGGTGTACGGGTTTATCAACGGTACTTCGGACGGTGTGGAAGTGGACGAAGCGGCCGCGATTACAACTTCGCTGCCGTGGAACCTAACCGCGAAAGGGGGTCGATTCCTGGCCGATTTCGGGCGCTTCCCCAAGGTTCATGAACATGAACTGCCGTTCGTGAACGAGCCGCTGTCAGTGGAAAGAATGATCGGCGGGGAAACCCAGGCGGACGGGGTGGAGATGAATTACCTCTTTCCAACGCCATTTTTTTTGAGAGCGACAATCGGCGGATATAACAAGATAGGAGAGGGAAACGATAGGGTAGACAACACAAATTTACGGTCGTGGAGTCGTTTCACCTACCTCGCCCGGCTCAATACTTATTTTGATATCACCGACAATCACAGTATCGAGTTAGGCACTAGCCATGCTTACACGCCTTCGCTGCGTCTTCCTGGCGATAGGTTTGGCGGAAATCGGATTCTCAGCGGCATAGATTTGACTTATCGCTATCAGCCGTTGGACAGCGTCGTGTACCAGGGATTAACTGTAGGCTCGGAATTTTTTCGCAACAGCGAGCGGATCGGGTTCGACGACGGTTCCAAACGGCGCCAATCCTACGGCGGCTATAGCTATGCCGAATTGAAGCTGAACAAGAATTGGTCTACGGGTTTTCTCTTCGATTATGCTCCTAGCATCGAAAGCCCCGGCAAGAAAACCATCGGCTACTCGCCGTTTCTCACTTGGAATATGAGTGAATTCAATCGCTTGCGTTTGCAGTTCACACACATGGACGACCGCGTTCGTGAAGACAAGGCTGATCGCGGGAATCAGGTGTTTCTCCAATGGACCACGGTTATTGGAGCGCATACCCACGGCTTTCTTGGCCGCTGAGGATTTTCGGAAGGAGGTCTAGTTATGAATAGCAGACTGTTGAGCCATAAAAACTGGAACATAATTTTGGCTGCTTTGTCTATTCTCGTCTTACAATCAGGTGCGGTTTTTGCGCAACAGATTCGAGTCGTGGCCACTTTTCCCGATCTCGCCGATATTACTCGGCAGATCGGCAAAGACTTGGTCAACGTGGATAGTCTCGCAAAAGGGGTCGAGGATCCGCACGGCGTGCCCATGAAGCCGAGCTTTGTTCCTCGACTCAACCGTGCCGACGTGCTGGTTCTCACGGGCTTGGATGACGAGCATTCTTGGCTGCCGGCGCTTCTGGAAGTGGCCGCTAATCCCAAAATTCTTCTTGGCCGGCCGGGATATATAGACTGCTCAGCGGGTGTGCCGATACTTGAGGCGCCCGCATTGTTGGACCGATCGGAAGGTGATCTTCACCCAAAGGGAAATCCCCACTACTTGTTGGATCCTAATAACGCAAAAATTGCGGCACGGAACATCGCCGCCGGCCTTTCGCGAAACTTTCCTCAGCATCAGCAGGTTTTTGATAAAAATCTCAAAGCTTACCTCACGGAGCTCGACGGTTGGATCGTTCGCTGGGCGAAAATCGCGGCGCCGTTGCGTGGCGTCAAGTACGTCGAATACCATCCAGAGTGGGTTTATTTCGCCAATCGCTTTGGACTGAAACGGATCGGCAGCGTCGAGCTAAAGCCAGGCATTGAGCCGACGCCGAACCATCTGGTTCAACTTGCTCGGCAGATCAAGCAGGAAAAGGCTCAAGTGTTGATTTACGGCGCGCAAAATCCGCGCATCCCCCAACAGATGCATGGCGAAACCGGCATTAAAGTCCTGCGCCTTTACACCAGCGCGGGCGGCCGCCCGGAGACTGATAGTTACATCAAGTGGATCGATTATACCGTGCGCAGCTTAGTTCAAGCGGTGAGTTGAGTTCATGAAGAAAGCAACGGATACCGATGCGGTCCTAGCCACCAGAGGCGCGGCTCTGGGCGTCGACCTCGTGCCGCTGGTCTCACTCCAAAACGTCAGCCTGGGATACGGTTCGACTCGGGTCTTGATCAATGTCGACTTAACCGTCTATCCCGGAAACCTCGTTGGCTTGGCGGGGCCTAACGGTTCCGGCAAAACGACTCTTTTCAGGACGATTCTCGGCTTCTTGCCGGTGCTGGGCGGAACGCTTTCGCGCGGATGCTCGCTGGCCAATTTCGGGTACGTGCCGCAGAGCACGGCGCTCGACCCGCAGTTTCCACTGAGCGTCGGTGAAATCGTCGAAATGGGCGCCTATGGCCGTGTTGGTCCTTGGCGCCTTTTTCCGGCACATGAAACGAAACGAGCCGCGCAGGCATTGGAGCACGTGGGCATGGGGCATGTTCAAAAGAAATCCTTTTTTGCGCTCTCCGGCGGCCAAAAGCAACGCGTCCTAATCGCACGCGCGTTGATGGTCGACCCGAAAATCATGGTTCTCGATGAGCCACTTTCGGGAGTCGACGAGGAATCGCGGCGCAGCATCACCGAGCTGCTGATCGAGTTGGTTCGTGCGAGCGGTCTCGCGGTATTCTTTTCCAGCCATGATTTGGAAATGGTGCAGCGGGTGGCCGACAAAATAGTTCGCGTCGATAGTGGGAGGGTTTTGGTCGAGGAAAGGCGGTCGCATTCGTCATGAATAGTTTTCTGGAAATCATGAGTCCTTCCTACCTGCTCTTCCCCGCGCTAGTCGGCACGCTGATCATGGGGGTCGTCTGCCCGCTTATCGGATCTTTTCTAGTGTTGCGCAGAACGATTTTTCTAGGCTTGACGCTCCCCGAAATCGCCGCCGCAGGGGTGTCGTGCACCTTTTGGTTGCAGCAAGTCGGAGTCTTGCCACAGCTCGCACAGGGCGAGCGAGGCATTGGCATGATCGGCTCTCTAGTGTTTACTTTCCTGGGGATGGGCTTATTGGGTTATCTGGAGCAGCGCGGTAAGGGACTGGCCGAAGCCCGGCTCGCGGCCGCCTATGCGTTTGCCGGAGCTTTGACCATTTTGTTCATGGTGTTCAATCCGGCCGGTCAGATTGAAGTGCTCAACCTCCTCAAGGGTGAGGTCATCGCCTTGACGCGTGGCGAGCTCAAGCTCGTAGTTGCGCTGTTCGGCGCAGTCGGCGTTGCCATGCTGGCGTTCCGCCGCGAATTTCTTTTGACCTCGTTCGATCGCGACCTGGCTTTTCTGCTCAAGGGGCGGCAGATTGTCTGGGATATATTGCTCTATCTGCTCGCCGGCTTGATCATAGCGATCGGCGTGATCATGGCGGGACCGTTGTTGATTTTTGGTTTTCTAGTGTTGCCAGCGCTCGCGGCCAAACCGCTGGCCAAACGCATGAGTACCTACCTGCTGCTTTCTTCCTTGCTCGGATTCGCGATGGCGTTTATGGGTTTCTACAGTTCGGTGCGCCTGGATCTTCCCCTGGGTCCGAGCGACGTGGCCCTGGGCTGCTGCTTGATTTTTGGCGCCTATGGGTTAGGCAGGATAACAACCCGGAAAGCGGCCGCGTCAGTCGTGCTGATTGGCTTGGCTATGACATTGAGCGCTTGCGGCGCCCGCGTAGCCACAAGTCCGGTGCCGGAGGCCAAAGCCATTCATGCCGAGCAACTCTGGTTGGCCAAGGTGCGGAACAGCACCGCGCTGCCGTTGCTCTTGCCGACCGCCAATCCGCTCCGCTCGCTTGCCGAGATGGCCGGCAAGACTTCATCGAATTACCGGGAGAGCGTGATGGATTTGTTGCGTGAGAATTTGCAGGCTGAGCTCGTCTTGAAAGGCTTCGACATTTCTCGTCCGGAGGACAAGGACGCGCGCTTCCCGCCGTTTCCCGCGGATAACCTAAGCGCCGCGCGCATGGCTCGCGAGGGAAAACTATCGGGGATGGTTTTCGTAAGCGAGATTTACCGGTGGGAGGGCGAAACGCAAAGGTTTGTTCGCGCCCTCGTGGATTTCAAACTTGTGCGCATCGATGACGGTGCGATCGTCTGGCAGCGACGGGTTCAGCGCGCTGTTCCAACGCCCAGCGCGACCAATCTCGCGCAGGCCTCGGCCGACGCTGTCAAAGCGATCATGCGGGACCTGTTTCCCAGCTGAAAAGGCAAAAGCTACGTCAACCATCTGGTCCTATAGCCTCGCCAGCGTCATCCTGGTAAGCCTGCTGTCACTCGTCGGCATCGCCTTTGTCTCGATCAGCGAGCGCCGACTGAATCAGCTCATTTTCGTGATGGTCGGTCTCGCCGTCGGCAGCCTGTTCGGCGATGCTTTTATCCACCTCCTGCCACGGTCCTTCGAGCAGTCGCCGAATCACTTGCGTGTCTCGCTGGCGATTCTCGCCGGGATTTTCGCATTTTTCGTCCTGGAAAAATTTCTCCTCTGGCGCCATGAGCACGTCCTGGAACCCGGCCACGCGGTCCATCCGGTCGGATACATGAACCTGGTCGCCGATGGGCTGCATAATTTTATCGACGGCGTGATTATCGGCGCTTCTTATCTTGTCAGCTATCAAACCGGCGTCGCTACGACGCTGGCGGTAATCTTTCACGAAATTCCCCACGAGCTCGGCAATTTCTTTGTCCTGCTGTACGCCGGATTTACAAAAACCAAGGCACTGTTTTTTAATTTCGTCTCGGCGCTGGCGGCGATCTTGGGCACGGTGATCGCGCTCGTCATCGGCTCTGAAATGCAGAACTTCGCGCAGATGATGCTACCCCTCGCGGCGGGCGGATTTATTTACATCGCCGGTTCCGATCTGGTTCCCGAGCTCAACAAAGAGGTGCGGCTGTCGAAATCGCTGGTGCAAATGGTTTCGATCGGCGCGGGCATCGGTTTGATGTTGTTGCTAGCGCTCGTGGAATGAAAGGAACTCCATGAAAACTTGGTCTAGATTCCCCGACTTTGACTGCGTCCGGTTAGTGCGGTGGACGTTACTCCTCTGCAGCATCCTGTTTTTCACCCGAGGAAATGTCTTCGGCGAGGTCGCTGGCGAATCGCAAATCACCCGCGCGACGCTCAAGAACGGTCTGCGTGTCGTGATCGTTCGCAACGCGCTCGCGCCGGTGGTGACCACGGAAATCAATTACCTGGCCGGATCCAACGAAGCGCCCGACGGCTTTCCCGGCATGGCCCACGCCCTCGAACATATGATGTTTAGGGGCAGTTCGGGGCTGACGTCGGCTCAGCTCTCCAGCCTGATCGCGGCCATGGGCGGAAGTTTCAACGCCGATACCCAGCAGACGGTGACGCAATATTTTTTCACCGTTCCAGCGAACGATCTTGAAACCGCGCTGCATATCGAATCGTTGCGCATGCGCGGCGTGCTAGCGACCGACGCGCTGTGGGAGCAGGAGCGGGGCGCCATCGAACAGGAGGTGGCGCAGGACCTGTCCAATCCGCAATATTTGTTTTACTCGCGGCTGCTCGAGCAAATCTATGCCGGCACGCCCTACGCGCACACCGCGCTAGGCACCCGGCCGTCGTTTGATAAAACCACAGGCCTGATGCTCAAGGATTTTCACCGAAAATGGTACGCGCCCAATAACGCGATTTTAGTGATCGTTGGCGACGTGAATCCAACCCAAGCGCTCGCCACCGTCAAGCGGTTGTTCGAGCCGATTCCGGCCCGTTCTCTACCGGCGCGACCAAAGATCGTCCTGCCGCGGCTGAAGCCCGGCAAAATCGAAATTGATTCCGACCTGTCCTACGGCTTGGCCGCCGTTGCGTACCGTCTGCCGGGCTACAACGACGCGGATTTCGCCGCTGGGATCGTCTTGGCCGACGCGCTCGATAGCCGCCGCGGCGAACTGTACGGGCTCGCCGCCGAGGGTAAAGCGCTGTCCGGCGGATTCGACGCCAGCGCCTTGCCCGCCGCCGGCTTCGGATACGCCAATGCGGCGTTTTCCCACGGCCAAGACAGCGCGGCGTTGGTCGATGAACTCAAGCGCATTGTCGCGGGCTATGTCGCCGACGGCATCCCCGCGGAGTTGGTGGAAGCGACCAAACGACACGAAGTGGCGGAGGCGCAATTTCGCAGAAATTCCATCGCGGGATTGGCCGCCGAATGGTCCCAAGCGCTGGGGGTAGAAGGGCGGCGCTCGCCGGACGACGATATCGAAGCAATCAAAAAAGTTACGGCCGACGACGTCAACCGCGTTGCGAAAAAATACTTGGTTAATGAAAACGCGCTCGTCGTGGTCATGACGCCGCACGAATCCGGCGAGGCCGTAGCAGCGCAGGGTCCACGTTCGGGCGGCGAATCTTTTACGCCCAAAGAGACTAAACCGGTGCCGCTGCCAGCCTGGGCAAAAAAAGTGCTTGCGCCATTGGCTGTGCCGGCATCTGCCGTCCATCCGATTGATACGATGCTGCCCAACGGTTTGCGTCTGATCATTCAACCCGAATCTATCAGCGATACCGTGAGCGTCTACGGCCGGGTGAAACACCGCGCCGAGCTGCAAGTGCCGCCGGGCAAGGAAGGGACGGAGCAGATTCTTAGCAGTCTCTTCTCTTACGGTTCGACTCAGCTCGATCGACTCGCTTTCCAACGAGCCCTCGATAAGATCGGTGCCAGGGTTCATGCCGGCACCGGGTTTTCACTCGAAGTCTTACCGGACGATTTTGCACGCGGCGTGGAATTGTTGGCCGATAATTTGCTGCATCCCGCGCTTCCCGAGGCCGCGTTCAAGGCGGTCCGGCAGCGCACGGGTCAAGCCGTGGCCGGTCAACGGCTCAGTCCGATCTACCGTTCGGGCCGGGCGTTCCTTAAAGCGATCTATCCTGAAAATGATCCGACTCTGCGCGAAGCGACGCCGGAAACCGTGGCATCGATTACGCTCGAAGAGGTGCGTCATTATCATCAAGCGGTCTTCAGACCCGATCTCACAACGATTGTCGTCATCGGTAAAGTGACGCCGGAACACGCGCGCGCCGTCCTTGAACGATATTTCGGCGCATGGCAGGCCAGCGGTCCAAAACCGAAAACCGAGCTGCCGCCGGTGCCGCGCAATGGCGCCGCCACAATCGTGGTGCCGGATCGAAGCCGAGTCCAAGACGAGGTCACGCTCGGTCAAACTTTCGGATTGACCCGCCGCGACGCCGACTACTATCCGCTGCAGCTCGGTTTGAACGTTTTATCCGGCGCCTTCTATGCGACGCGTTTATACCGCGACCTGCGGGAGCAAAGCGGACTGGTTTACTCAGTGGGGGCTGAGCTGGAATCGAGCAATTCCCGATCTGTGTTCGTCGTGTCCTACGCCTGCGATCCGGTCAACGTGACCAAAGCGAGAGCGATCGTCGAGCGCAATCTGCGCGAGATGCAGCGCAAACCGGTGACCGCCGCCGAATTGTTGCAAGCGAAAACTTTACTTTTGCGGAACATCCCGCTGTCCGAATCGAGCACGGGTGAGATCGCGGCGGGATTGCTCGATCGGGCCACCCGAGAGCTGCCGCTCGATGAACCGATGCGCGCAGCTTCACGGATTAAAGATATGACGGCGGCCGATGTTCAAGCCGCATACGCGAAATGGCTCAAGGTCGAAGAGCTTGCCGAGGTCGTGCTGGGGCCAGAGCCCAAGTAAACCGCGCGCGACGAAATTTCAATTCCCCGGTACGCGCCGTGAGGCATAGACGAAATAAACGCCGGCTAGAATGAACGGAAGGCTCAAGAGCTGCCCCATGTTCAAGGGCAAACGCTGCTCAAAAAAAACTTGATTTTCTTTGACGAATTCAATCATGAAGCGGGCGAAAAAACAGCTCGCCAGGGTCGCGCCGAAAACTCTGCCGGGAAATTGTATGATCGCGGTCTTCCAATAGGCGTAGTACATGGCGCAAAACACCGACAAATATGCGATCGCCTCATAGAGCATTGCCGGGTGGCGCGGGATGTCGTCGACGCGCGCGAACACGACGGCCCAGGGCAGGTTGGACGGCGTGCCGATGATTTCGGAATTGAAAAAATTGCCGATGCGAATCAGCGCAGCCGCAAGCAAGCAGGGGAGGGTCAGACGATCGGCGAGCTCGATGAAGCTCATGTCCCGGTGTTTTTTGCGGAAAAGATAGAGTGCAATCATAACGCCGGCAAAGCCGCCGTGACTCGCCAGTCCACCGTGCCAGAGCATAAGAATTTCCCACGGGTGCGCCAGATAGTAATCGGGCTGGTAGAGTAGGACATGGCCGAGCCTGGCACCGACGATGGTGCCGATCATCAGATAGAGAAGCAGATCCGACAGAGTGCCGGGATCGCGCCGCTCCCTGCGATAGATCTGCGTCATGATCTGAAAACCAAGGAAAAAGCCGAGCGCGAAAAATAGCCCGTACCAGCGAAGCTCGAAGGGACCGAGACGAAAGATCGCCGGGTCCATGTCCCACACCCAATGCAGCATCTTGAACGTTAGGGTAGCAGCTTTTGCCGATTACTGAAGATCGGTGGCGGGGTAGATTTGACTCCGGGCGTTGCTTTTGCTGGCGCATCAGCTTTGCTATAGTCCGGCCATGTCCTCGATTCTGATTAAAAACATCGGCGCGTTGGTTACCGGGAAACTCGAAAGTCCGCTTCGGCAGGCGGATTCAATCTTCATCAAAGACGCCGTTTTCCAGGCGATCGGCAACGGCTTGAAACAAGCGGCCGATCAGACCATCGACGCCAACGGCATTACGGCGATTCCGGGATTGATCGATTCCCACTCGCACCCGTCCATCGGCGAATACACGCCGGCGCAGAATTCCTTGGGCTGGATCACCAATTACATGCACGGCGGCGTGACCTCTTTAGTTTCAGCCGGTGAGCTGCATCTGCCCGGCTTGCCACTGCCGCCCGACGCGCGCACGGCGCTGTCCGTCGCCATCGTCACGAAGAAATGTTACGACAACCTGCGGCCGTCGGGCGTGAAAGTTCACGCCGGGACATTGCTGCTGGTGCCGGGTTTAACTGAAAAAGACTTCGATGAGATTCACTTCCTCGGTATCAAGCTGGTCAAATTCATCTTCTACGATTACAGTTTGCTGCCCAACGGCGAGGCCAATCGCTACGTCGAGTGGGCGCATGCGCGCGGCATCAAAGTGAAAATTCATTCCGGCGGCGTGTCGCGCTCGGGTGTGAGCCAGGTGGCCGGTTTCGACATGGTGCAAAAGATCAAGCCCGACATCATCGGCCATATCACCGGCGGGCCGATCCCGATGCCGGAAGAAGACATGCTGCGTATCGCCGGTGAGACCGAATGCTTCATGGAAATCTGCACCTCGGGCAATTATCGCTTGGCGCTCAGCCTCGCTCGCGCGGTCAAGGCGAAAAATTTACATCATCGCGTGCTCATCGGCACTGACACGCCGGGCGGCACCGGCATCGTGCCGCGCGGCATCTTGCGCGAGATTGCGTTTCTCTCATCGGTCGGTGAATTCGAACCGGAAAAAGCGATCTGCATGGCCACCGGCAACGTCGGGCGCGCGCATGACTTGAACATCGGCATCCTCGAGGAGGGCCGGCCGGCGGACCTGGTGCTGCTGCACAAGATCACCGGATCGGTCGCCAAGGACGCGCTCGAGTCGTTCGCCAAAGGCGATCTGCCGGGTATTTCTCACGTCATCATCGACGGCGTGATTCGAGTTGCCGGCCGCAGCCAGCAAACCCCGCCGCCGGAGCGCGGCGCGATACAATCTTGTTGTTGAGGGAGAATTTCAAGTGATCGAATTCGATTTCGGCGTGGGACTTTTCCCCACCGAACCACTGCAAAAAATGATTCACCTGGCCAAGGTGAGCGAGGAGTCGGGATTCACCCACGTCTGGGTCGGTGATTCCCATCTGATCTGGCGCGAGGCCTACGTCAACATGGCGGCGATGATGCTGAACACGACCAAGGCGAAGTTCGGCACCGGCGTCACCAATCCGCTGACGCGCCATCCCTCGGTGCTCGCCAGCGCGTACGCGACGCTGGAAGAATACGCGCCCGGCCGCGTGATCGTCGGCATCGGTCTGGGCGACAGCTCGGTGGAAACCATGGGGCTCAAGCCGTCGACGCTGGCCAACTTCGAAAAATCCATCCAACAGATGCGCGAGCTTCTCGCCGGCAAAGAAGCGGAGCTGCCGTCGGGGAAAATTCATTTGCTCCACCCCTGCAAGGGAAAAGTGCCGATTTACATTGCTGCCAGCGGGCCGAAGATGCTCGAATTATCCGGACGCATCGCCGACGGCATCATCGTCCTGGTCGGGGTGGCCGATGAATATATCGCCCACGCAAGGGAAAAAATCGCAGCGGGGGCGAAGGCGGCGGGACGGAAATTGGAAGATATTTATTTGGTCCTGTGGGTTCCCTGCGCGGTTTCCGACACGGCGCCGGCAAAAGACGCAGTGAAAGCCCATGTGGCGCGGGTGGTGGCGCATCCGCTGCCTTACGTATTGGACCCCAACGAACAGAAAGTGTTGGAGGAAATTCGTAAAACCTACGACTACTACCATCACATGGACCAGCAGGCGAATCACGCCGAAGTCATCCCCGATTGGCTGGTCGACAAGTTCGCCGTGGCCGGCACCGTGGAGCAATGCCGCGCGCAGATCGAGCGAATCAAAAAAACCGGCGTCCAACAGATCGCGATCATTCCATACAGCGCGCCGGGCGGGAGCCGAGAGGAGACGATTCGCGGCTTCGCCAAGGCGATGAGTTAGTTTCAATTAGTGTGTGGCGGGTTTCCGATTCCGCGCTGGATTCCTTAGAAGGAGGAAGAAATGAAAATTGTTCACACGATGATCCGCGTCAACAATCTCGATGAAAGCTTGAAATTTTACTGCGACGGTCTGGGCATGAAACTCTTGAAGAAACGCGACTACGAGTCGGGCCGGTTTACCAATGTCTTTGTTGGTTACGGTTCGGAAGATACCGACGCGGTGATCGAGCTCACCTATAACTGGGATACCCACAAATACGATCTCGGCAACGGCTTCGGCCATATCGCCATCGGCGTGCCGGATGTCTATAAAGCCTGCGATGAGTTACGCGCCAAAGGCGTCAAAATCACCCGCGAGCCCGGCCCGATGAAGCATGGCAGCGGCGCGAATGCCATCGCTTTCCTCGAAGATCCGAACGGGTACAAAATCGAGCTGACCACGAGGGCGGAATAACCGGCTGCGCTTTCGCTAATTTAAAAATGGCGCGAATTATCACAAAACCCACGGTCATTCCCGCGGCGGGGGAGCCGCCGAAGATCATCGAAGAGTTTTTCGGCAGGGTGAATTCACAGACTTCGGCTTTGAGTATCGCCAAGATGACCAGCCCGTCTGGCTGGCGCGAGCCCGGGCAGACGCCTGAGTTCGATGAATACACGGTCGTGTTACGCGGCGAATTGCAGGTCGAGACGCGAGCTGTGGTTCACAAAGTCGGCGCCGGACAGGCGATTGTGGTCAACGCCGGAGAGTGGGTGCGCTACAGCACGCCGGGAGCCCAGGGCGCCGAATACCTCGCAGTCTGTTTGCCGGCATTCTCGCCTTTGACTGTGCACCGTGACGATTAGCTCACCGGCGAGGTAGCGGCCGGGTTACTTCTTGATGATGCGATAGCCGGCGTTGTCGAGCATATTATAGAGCTGGATAATTTCTGTCGTCGGCCGGTAACCTACATCTCCCAGCGTCGAGCGTAAAAACGAATCTTTCCACTTGGGATGGCCGGTGGAGTCCAAAGATTGCTTATTGAGCAGAATCAGCAGCACCAGTTTCTGCAGCGTCGAGGCGTAATCGTGCTCAGCCCGATTTCGCGTCATGATTACCGACGGCACCGCGTGAGTGTCGAAGGCATCGGCCCAACGATAAACCGATTTTTCGATCTTCTTTTTCGGATAGATTTGCTCCAGTCCGCTGTCGGCGGGCAAGGCGACAAAGTGAAAGCTCCCATCGAGATTGTGAAATGCCGGCACCGGCGCGCCGCCGACGAAGATCAAGGCATCAATCTCGCCTGCGTCAAGCTGTTTGACGGCTTGATCGGGTGGGCTAAAGACATGATCGACCGTCAGGCCGAAGCCCGCGAGTAAAACTTCCGCAGTGAGCGCCGATCCGCTCTTTTCCGGGCCCACCGCGACCCGCTTTCCTTGCAGCTGTTGCAGTGATTTGATGTCGGGGCTCCTGGCGATGACGTGAATTTCCTCGAGGTAGAGATTCAGAACGACTTTGGCTTCTTGCAGGACGTTAAGGCCGCTTTCTTTGCGCATGATGTCGGCGACGAACTGCAGGACGTCCAATTGCAAGATCGCCAGGTCGACTTTGCCGGCGCCCAGCAAATTGATGTTGTCGAAGGAGCCATTGGTCTCGACGATTTCAACAGGGATGTGTTCTTTCTCGGCGATCTGTTTGATGTCCTGAGCTACCTTGAAGTAGGTGCCTTCACGGGAGCCGGTGGCGATGGTGAGCGCCAACGCCTGTCCGTAAACCAGCAGAGCCATTAGTACCGCGCAGAGTGTTTTCATGGTGATTCTCCGATTCGCTGCCGTTCGTCGGTCCGTGGCCGTAAACACACTTTAGAAAAGCCGCGCGACGAAGAAAATTCCGACCATGGCAAATGCCAGGGCCAACTTGAGAGCGGCGCCGAGCACAATTCCGAGGGTTGCGCCAATCCCGGCGCGCGACGCCTGCCTTAGACTTTTCTGAGCCATAAGCTCGCCGATGACCGCGCCGATAAAGGGGCCGAACACAACTCCGGGAAAGCCTAAAAAAATTCCCACAATCGTGCCCAGGAGGGCGCCAATGACGGCATACTTGGAGGCGCCGAATTTTTTCGCGCCGAACATGGTCGCCCAAAGGTCCACACCCATGGTCAGCAGGGTGATGACGGCGATGACGATGATCGTTCCGAGGCCGACGTATTTGAATCCCTCGGCCCAGGCCGCGAGCAAGAGGCCGGCGAAAATCAGCGGCGCGCCGGGCATGGCCGGAAAAACCAGGCCGACTAGTCCGGCGATGACCAATAGCATCGCGACAATCCAGAGTAAGAGAATGCTATCCATCCGGTGATTTAGGGAGACTGGAATTGCCGGCCTAGCGCGGCGGATGTGCTGCTTGGCCGATGGGCCCAGCCTCCGTCACGGGTTCTACGGCCAGCCGCTGCGCGATGATCTTATAAACGTCGGGTGAGAAACCAAGGCCAAAGTGAGTGGTACGAACCTCGATATGTTCGACATTCAAGGCGTTGTGATCGATGCAGGCTTGCCATGCCACCATCGCGTCTCGGCGTGAATAGATGGCGATTACGGGGGTGTTGAAAGCAATTTTGTTGCGCCTTTCTACTTCGGCGGCAATTTCGTCGACATCGATACCACGTTGACGAAGCCAATTGGCAACTACGGTATATTTGGGTCCGCCGACGACCGGCGTGCCGAGGGTAATGACCCGGCCGATCAGATCGGCGCGCTCCCGCGCCAGCTCGCGCGCGAGATAGCCGCCGAAGCTCCAGCCGATGAGATGCACTCGTTGCTTGTTGCGGCGAGCCAGCGATGAGACCCGCTTCAAGATCCTCGGCAGCAACTCGGACGTTTCGCCGTTATTGCGTCCGAGACCCCAGCCCCGGGCGTGGTAGCCGAGCATGAGGAGATAACTTTTGAGTATGGCGGTCGAGCCGTCGCCAGCGCCGTAGCCGGGTAGAATGAGCACCGGATGGCCGTGGCCGCGCGGTTGCAGGGCGAGAGCCGGAAGGCGCAGCAATAGGCGCGGCAGTTCGATTAAGCCGCGCGCTTCGCGAATCAAGCGAGAAGGATCGGGAGGCTCGAAGAGGTCGGTCATGTATCGCTTCTATAGGTCAACTGGCATTGCCCGTCAGTTTACTGCGACAGCGGCCGAGAAACAACTTCCTGAGTTTTCCGCGGTGTTCCGCATTGGCGTCGCCAAGCCTGGGCAAGGGATTGAGCTCACGGGATCTTCAAACCCTTGGCAAGGCTCGTGTACCTGAGCTCGGCGAGCAGTTCTTGCTTCATCCGACCGGTATCGGCAACGACGAAAGTGAGGCCCGTGCCAACAGTAGATGGAGTGAGCGGCGCGGCGGTATGGAATATCGTCGCGTCGATTTTGCAAATAATCGCGGCGCTTTGGTGAGCTTTATGCCGTCAGCGAGCGAAATAGTTTCGTCTTCCCCGGAAATGGGCAGAGGGTTTCGATCGTGCACGCGGGACATTTAGGTTTTTTGGCCAAGCAGACGCGCCGGCCGTGGAACTGCATCAGATGACAGAAGCGCACCCGTTGTTTCTCGGGCACGATGGTCATCAAGTCGGCTTCGATCTTGTCCGGGTTGGTCTGTTTGGTGAGGCCAAGGCGCTGTGACAATCGCATGACGTGGGTGTCGACGCCGATGGTTTGCCGGCCGAAGGCGTTGCCGAGCACGATATTGGCCGTCTTGCGGCCGACGCCGGGCAGGCTAACCAGATCCTCGAGCTTATCGGGCACTTGGCCGCCGAAGCGCGCGACCAGCTCGCGGCAGCAGTTCTGAATCGACCTGGCCTTGTTGCGATAGAAATTGATCTTGCCGATGGCGCGTTCCAAGTCCGGCAAAGGTGCCTCGGCATAGTCTGCGGCGCCGCGGTATTTTTCAAAAAGCTCGTCGGTCACTTGGTTGACCAGATCGTCGCGCGCCTGGGCGGCGAGGATCAGCGCGATCAGAAGCTCCAGCGGATTTTTGAAGTCGAGCGCGAGCTCGGCATCGGGATGAACTTTCTCGAAGCCGACCAAGAATTTTCTTCATGCGCGTTTTGGTCGCTGGTCGGCGCTTTGCTTTTGCGCGGAGTGGTCATTTTAATTTTCACGGGATTTATGTTAGCAAAAAGCGACCGATAAAGGGAGGAAATGTTCCATGGATGCTAATGCTTTGGCGGCTGCAAAACAAACTATCCGAAAGCTCAAAAAAGATAAGGCGGAAATTCTCGGCTCGACGCGGGATCGCAAAAAGCTTAAAAATATTCAGCGCCAGGTGAGGCAGCTGAAGCGCCAATCGCGAGTGCTCGGCAAGGAAAAGAAAGCCGAAGCGGCAGCCATGGCAGCCGCAGCGGCTGCGCAAGCTGCGGCGGAAAAAGCCGCGGCAGCTGCAAAACCGGCGGAAGCGCCCGCCCAGTAGAAGGTGAGTGGTCATGGCCCCGCCGCCTCGCCTGCGCGGCCGCGGATCAGTAAGTAATCCGAAAAACCGCTTTGAATCAGTCGAGCGGGTGCCGGACCCGGCCTACGAGTTCGACCAGACCTCTGCGCCGCAGACACAGTTTTTTCCCGACCACAGCAAATCGATTATCGCTTACAACGAAAGTCCCGATGTCGGCTTCGATGCCAGCATCAACCCCTATCGAGGCTGTGAGCATGGCTGCGTCTATTGCTATGCGCGGCCGTCCCATGAATATCTCGGCTTTTCCGCCGGTCTGGACTTCGAGACCAAGATCATGGTCAAGGAGGACGCGCCTGAGCTATTGCGCCGCGAGCTCTCCGGGCGCGCCTGGAAACCGCAATGGGTCGCGCTGAGCGGCAATACCGACTGCTATCAGCCGGCGGAGAAGAAACGCAAACTGACGCGGCGTTGTCTGGAAGTCTTGCTCGAGTTTCGTAATCCCGTGGTCATCGTCACCAAGAATTTCCTGGTGACGCGCGATATCGATATCCTTCGGAGCTTGCGCGCTACGACTGCGTCGCGGTGACGATTTCTTTGACCACGCTCGATCACAAATTATCTTCTTTGCTCGAGCCGCGCGCGTCGCGACCGGCGCGGCGGCTGGCAGCGATCAAAACGCTTGCCGACGCGGGAGTCCCGGTGGGATACCTGCAAGCGCCGATGATTCCCGGTCTCACGGATTCTGAGGCTCCGGCCATCGGACTGGCAGCGGCGCAGGCGGGAGCCACGTTTTCCGGCTACGTCGCCTTGCGCCTGCCTTTCGCGGTGAAAGTCTTGTTCGAGCAGTGGCTCGACCGGCACTACCCTGACAAGAAAACTAAAATTCTAAATCGCGTGCGGGAAATCCGCGGCGGCAAGCTCAACGATCCGAATTTCAAATCGCGCATGCGCGGCGAGGGTATTTATGCCGAGCAGATGGCAGAGCTGTTTCAATTGGCGCGCAAAAAATCGGGAATCACCGCGCGCTGGCCGAAACTGACGACCGAGCATTTTCACAGAGCCGGAGTGGATCAGCTGAATCTATTCTGACTCGACTCATTCTCGCCCGATGTTTCGCGGATTGGCACGACCGAAGACCGAGCCCTCCAGAGCGAAGACGGCGCGCCCGAAACCGCACTTCGCTCGGACGCTCAAATTTTAGATCTCGTAGTTTCTTTTGTGATTTGAAATTCGCGATTTGACATGCCGCAGGGCGGCGTTAGTCGCAATAGTATTCGATCTGATAGCCGTTGGGATCGGAAAAATAGATCGCGTCTTTGCCGCGCCGCCCGTCGATTTTGACGTCATGCTGCTTGAGCCTTTGCTCGATTTTCTTGAGCCCCGCCGCCGTTACTTTGAAACCGATATGCTCGAGAGCTTGGGCGCCTGACGTGCGCGCCGAGCTTTTGACGAAATTGATCAGGTCGCTGCTGCCGGGCGTGGTCAAGAAGAGCATCTTGGGCGGATGGCGAAAGGCGATCTTCATTCCCAAGACGCCGATGTAAAACTCTTCGGTCTTTTTCAGGTCGCGCGCTTTAAGCGCGATGTGGCTCAGTCCTTTTTTGACCATGATGTCTGATCTCCCGTCAATCTATTCCCGACCGGCATTCCTGTATAACTCACCACCGCCGGGGGAATCAAATTGTCGTGCGATACTTTTACAAGGATAAGGAACCTTGGTAGGGTACAAATTCCCGCTCCGAAGGTGAATCTCCATTGAGCTTTTACACGTTATTCCGTGTGCGCGCGACTCGACCGAGGATTTTCTACGGTTGGTATATCGTGGCTGTCGGCTTCCTAGCTCAAGTGAATTGCGCATTTCACATGTCGAGCACGCTCAGTGTGTTTCTCAAGCCCTTGACCGAGGACTTGGCGGTTTCGCGCGGATTGTTTTCCTTGCTGCGCTCGGGAGAAATTCTCATCGCCGGAGCGTTGGCGCCGCTGGTGGGACCGCTGGTCGATCGCTACGGCGGACGGTGGTTGATGACCGGCGGCGCGCTCGCCGCTGGGGTGGGTTTCATCTTGCTCAGTCAGGTCAGCGCGTTTTGGCAGTTTCTATTGGTGCGCTGGGCCTGTATCGCCGTCGGCGGCGTGCTCATGTGTCAGATGATCGTGAGCGTGACCATATCTCGCTGGTTCGTGCGCAAACGCGGCCGCGCCATTGCGATCGCGAGCCTGGGGCAGGGCATGTCCAAGGTTCTGATCCCGATCGTCACGGCAACACTCTTCATTTGGGTGGGTTGGCGTTCGACCTGGGCGATCTTCGGCTTGCTGACCTTGTTTCTCGTTGTCCTGCCCGCCGCACTGCTCATGCGTCCGGGTCCGGAGGAAATGGGACTCAAGCCCGATGGCATCGATGCGCCGTCCGAGCCCGCTACGGATACCGCTTTGAAAGACGGCGTCAGGTCGCGACGTCGGAGCGCACTGGAAGAAACATTCTGGTCGCGGCGCGAGATCATCGGCACGCGCACGTTCTGGATCATATGTTTCATGTACGGCATGGCCAATGTCGGCATTGCCGGACTCAATCTTCATGTGTTTGCTTACATTACGGATATCGGATTTAGCACGCTGGTGGCGGCGACCACGCTGACGATCATCGCTTCGACGCAAATGGGCTCCACTTTAGTCTGGGGTTATATCAGCGAACGAATGGACATTCGCCATGCGAGCATGACGATGTTTCTTATCCAGGCCACCGGGTTGCTGCTCGCGATTACAGCTGTTCATGTGCTCGCATTGTATGCCGGTTTTTTTCTCTACGGCATCGGTTTAGGCGGCAGCTTTGTGCTCCAGGAGCTGATTTGGGCAACTTATTTTGGCCGGCTCTCGCTCGGCAATGTGCGCGGTCTCGGCACCCTCGTGACCTACACTTTCGGCGCCGCCGGAGCGCCGTTTTTTGGATTTGTCCACGACGTAACAGGCAGCTATCGGTCTTCGTTTTTTGCTTTCGCCGCCGCTCTCGTCGTGTCGGCAATCCTGAGCGCCGCGGTGCGTGCGCCCAAAAAACCGGGCGGGGTTGGATTGACCCCGCGTCAGGACCAAGCATAATGAAATCGGTATCGCTTCACCGGTACTGACATGGCAAACCCTCCGCACACCGGCGTCGAACTGCGCACAGAAGGGCCGCGGGACGGCGTGTTCAAACTCGCCATTGCGGGCCGGCTCGACTCCAGCACCACGGGCGGCATTTGGCGCCAAGCGACGGCTGCCGTCAGCGGCGTCAAGGTTCCAAATATCGTCGTCGACGCCAGCGCGATCAACTATTGCGACGGCGCCGGCATCGCTTTGCTCGTGCAACTGCGACGACTGAAAAGCGAAGCCGGCGGCACCCTGCAAATCGACGGTCTCCGTCCCGAGTTCGCCAAGCTGCTCAACGACAGCATGCCGCACTCGCACGCCGAGGTTAACCGCGAGCAAACGCGCGGCGGGCTTGCGGAGGAGATCGGCGAGGCCACCGTCGAGCTGTGGCTCGACATTCACGCTCTCATCGGATTCGTCGGAGAACTAACCATGGGCTTGGCCTACGCCGTGGTCCATCCGCGCCGCGTGCGCTGGCGCGACGCCTTGCGGGTAGCCGAAGCGGCCGGCGTCAACGCCTTGCCCATCGTCGCGCTGGTCAGTTTCCTGATGGGCTTGATCATGGCTTTCCAGGCCGCCATTCCGTTGCGTCAATTTGGCGCGCAACTTTTCATCGCCAACTTGATCGGGCTCTCGATGCTGCGCGAGTTGGGCCCGCTGATGACCGCGATCATCTTGGCCGGCCGTTCAGGCTCCGCCTTCGCTGCCGAGATCGGCACCATGAAGGTGCGCGAGGAAATCGACGCGCTCAAGACGATGGGGCTCGACCCGGTGCGCTTCCTGATCGTCACACGGGTGATCGCGGCGGTGTGTATGACCCCGCTGCTGACCATCTTTGCCGATCTCTGCGGATTGATGGGCGGATCTGTCGTAATGCTATCGCTGGGCTTTCCCTTGATCACGTACTTTCACCAGCTCCAATACGCGGTGAGTTACGGTTCACTGGTGGGCGGCTTGGTTAAGGCGTTCAGCTTCGGCATTTTAGTCGCCGGCATCGGCTGCCTGCGCGGTTTGCAAACCCAGTCAGCCGCCAGCTCGGTTGGAGAATCGACTACCAGCGCTGTCGTCAGCGGCATCATTCTGATCGCGATCACCGACGGGATTTTCTCGGTGGTCTATTACTACTTGGGGGTGTAGGTGGCGAACGAAGCGGAGCGCGAAGCGATCATCCGAGTGGAGAACTTCAGGGCCGCTTATAACGGCCTGGTTGTTCTCGATCGCATCAATTTCGACGTTTATGCCGGCGAGGTGTTTGCGATACTCGGCGGCTCGGGCTGCGGCAAGAGCACGCTGCTCAAGCACATGATCGGTCTCTACAAGCCGGCGGCGGGACGGATTCTCATTGACGGCGACGATATCTCGGCCGCCCACGGCGAGGAGCGCCTGAAGATCCTGAGAAAGTTCGGCGTGATGTATCAAAGCGGCGCGCTGTTCGGTTCCATGACGCTGATCAAAAACGTCGCGCTGCCGCTGGAAGAATTCACCGACCTGCCGCCGGAAGCGATTCGCTTGATCGCGCTGATGAAGCTCGAGCGCGTCGGCTTGGGCGGCGCGGCGGACCTTATGCCGGCGGAGCTCAGCGGCGGAATGCAAAAACGAGGTGCCATCGCGCGCGCCATGGCCCTCGACCCGCAAATCCTGTTTCTCGACGAATTGTCGGCCGGTCTCGATCCGGTCACCTCCGTCGAGCTGGATCAACTGGTCTTGAGCTTGGCGCGCAGCCTGAAGATCACCTTCGTCGTGGTGACCCACGAGCTGCCGAGCATCTTCACGATTGCGGATCGGGTTGTTATGCTGGATAAGCAAGTGAAGGGAATCATCGCCATCGGCAGTCCACAGGAGCTGCGCGAGGGCAGCGCGGATCGGAGAGTCCGGCAGTTTTTCTCGCGGCAAGCTTTCAATGATGATTGAACGCTTGGCGGTCTGCGTGGTTCATTGAGCCATGGAAAAATTCAGCTACTTCAAGATCGGCGTATTCGTCATCAGTGCGGTGGTCATTGGCGTCATCGGCATCATCGTGCTCGGCGTGGGCACGATCTTTCAGAAGAAAACCATCGTCGAGACCTATATCGACGAGTCCGTCCAGGGCCTGGATGTCGGCTCTGCGATAAAGTTCCGCGGCGTACCCATCGGCACTGTGGAGCAGATTAGCCTCACCAGCGTCGAGTACCCAACCAAGCGCCGCTATGTGCTGGTGCGTGCCGCTTTGACTTCGAAAATTTTTCACTTGCCGACCGACGCAACGCCCGGCTTTCAAGCGGAAATCAACAAAGGATTGCGCGTGCGCCTTGCGGCGCAAGGCTTGACCGGGGTCGCATATATAGAGGCGGACTACGTGGACCCGGCCCGTAATCCGCCGCTGGAAATCGATTGGCAGCCGGTTTATCCCTATGTGCCTTCGGCGCAAAGCCGGATCACTCAGCTGAGCGAGTCGGTTGATCGGATTCTGCAAAAGATCGAGAAGGTCGATGTCGAGCGGTTGATGGATAGCCTCGACAACTCGCTTGGAACGCTCACCAAGATGGCCGAAGGTGCGAATCTCGACAAGGTCGGCGCCCAGGTGACCGCCTTTCTCACCGAGGTGCGCGAGACCAACCGGCAGGTCAATGCCCTGGTCAGCAGCCCCGAGCTCAAGTTGGCGATTGCCGATGTCTCAGCGACGTCGCAGCGCGCGCGACAAATTGTCGAGCGCGCGGAAAAACCAATCAATCAGATGCTAGCCGATCTGCCGCGAGCGACAGAAGGCTTGAGCCGGCTGGTTAAACAAATGGATGCGGTAGCCAAAGATTTGCCTGAAACGAGCACGCAATTGCGCCAGACCATCCAGCGCATGAATCGTCTGATCTCAAGCCAGCAGCGCGACATCGAAAAAACCGTGGATAACCTGCGCGCGGTATCTGAGAATATGAAAGAGATCACCGAGAGTTCGAAAAAATATCCCTCGCAGGTTTTGTTCGGCGCGCCGCCGCCGCCGTCGAAGGTCATGCAACGATGATGCGATTCACTCAAATGCTCCGGCACACCGTTTTGTTGTTCGCGATACTTGTCTCCGGCTGCGTGACTTTGGAGCGGAGCTATCCGGACAAGCGTTACTTCGTGATCGAGATCCGCGAGGCCGCCAAAACGCCGGCCGCGCAAAGCGATCGAGTGTTGTTGGTTTCCAACCTGCATATTTCGCCGCGCTACGCCGGCACGGCGTTTGTTTATCGGACCTCGGATACGGCGTACGAATCGGATTTCTACAACCAGTTTCTCTCCGCGCCAGGAACGATGATCAGCGAGGAACTGCGCAAAGGTCTGGCGGCCCAGTCGGCCTTCAAATACATTATAGGCCCGTCCAGCGAGCTCACGGCGAACTATGTGTTGGAAGGCTCCGCCAACGCGCTCTATGGCGACTTTCGCGATCTCAACAAGCCGGCGGCGGTCTTGGAGATCGAATTTTTCCTGCGCAATCAAGATCCTGAAAAGTCCGGTATCGTCCTGCATCGACGCTACACGAAATCAGTCGCCATCGGCCGGCGCTCTCCCGACGCGCTCGCCACCGGATGGAACCAGGCGCTGGAAGCCATCGTCAGCATGTTGGTCGCCGATCTGGGCAAAACCAAGCTGTAATCTAATAAAGCTTTGCGCGGGTCGCAGGAAACCTCCTCGCGGTCAACAATAGGGGTCGGTAGCGTGGGCCGACCCTGATGTGCTTCCCGTTCACGCTCATTCCCCGTGCAACCAAATGATTGGGCTAAGACTGAATTTAGACTATATTTAGACTAACTGTCAGGAGGTGCCTTCGATGAAATTATCGGACCAAATCAAGCCCATCAGTTATTTGAAAGCCAATACCGCGGAGTTATTGCGCCGAATGGCCGAGCGGCGCGAACCGCTCGTGATTACTCAGAACGGCGTCGCCACGGCGGTCATCCAAGACGTCGCATCCTATGAACAAAACCAAGAAACCATGGCGCTACTGAAAATTCTCGCCTTGGGAAACCGCCAGATAGACGAGAGTAAAGTTGCGCCGGCGCACGCAGTCATCAAACGGCTGCGAGCGGCGAAGGCACGTGACTGATGCGCGTCGAGGTGCTGCTAACCGAGAACGCGAACCACGATCTCGAAGAGATCTACAACTACATTGCTGAACATGACTCTTTAGGCAGCGCCGAGAACCTGCCTAACCGCATTGCCGATGTGTTCGGGAGCCTCGGCAACCATCCGGACCGCGGCTCTTACCCCAAAGAGCTTTCCGCGTTGGGCATCCGCGAATATCGGCAGGTATTCTTCAAGCCCTATCGAATCATCTACCGCGTCGTCGCGAAACGAGTGTACGTCTATCTGATCGCGGATGGCGGACGAGATTTTCAGTCACTTCTAGCTCGACGCCTGTTGAGATCTTGACCGTCTGGCGCTGGGCGACGTTGCGCAGCGGATCACTATGTTAGGTACGTTTCGCGCACCGTGCGATATCTACTCGGCGAAAAACGGGGCCCAGAATAACGACCCATAGCATGCCGTTAACTCCCAACTTAACCGGCGACTTTGATTACTGGGTATCCACGCCCTCTCCGCCGCGCAAACACCAGCTTGTATGTGGCGAATCGTAGCAGCGGATTTCGCCCGCAGTGAGACGGAAGCCGGGGCATCTTCACCGTGCTGCAAAACCCTCATTCAGCTGGCCGCACGCGGCAGAGATAAGATCGGTGCGGCAGCGAGCCGCTCACCGGGTCGGTGAGGTCGGTGCCGATCAAGGTCGCGGGATTGGCGCCGCTTGAATTGTAGGGATCGTATCCAGGCAGTTCCATTTCCTTGCACTCCTGCCACCAGCCATGTTGGCAGCAGACCACTCCGGGAATGATATTGGTCGTCACGTGCGCTTTGACGCGGATCGCGCCGCGCGGGCTTTCGACGATCATCCATTCTTTATTTTTTATACCGTAACGCAGCGCGGTTTCCGGATGAATATCGGCGCCGGGTTCGGGGGCGGTTTTGCGCAGACTCGGCAGTGCGCGCTGCTGGCTATGCACGAAGTTGGTGATCTTCGCATTGGTCAAAACCAGCGGAAAATCGGCTGCGAGATCGGGACGGCTGATTGGACTAATAGCGGGCTCGATATATTCCGGCATGGCGGGAACGCCATTGGCGGCGAAAGTGTGTGAGTAAAGCTCGACTCGCTTGGACGGCGTGGCGAAGCCGCGGTGAATTTTACCCGTATTCGCTCTTGTATGTTTTTCGTATGTGGGCTCCGCTGGCACGGATAGGCCGCCGGGAGAATTTTTCAGCTGTTCGAGCGTGATGCCGCTCGGCTTGAGCTCGTAATCATACGCCGCTTCAATGTCGCCCTGCCAAAATTTATCGCCGAAACCAAGACGCTTGGCCAGTTCGAAAATAATCCAGGTATCGGAGCGGCGCTCGGCCAGCGGCTCGACCGCGGCGGCGCGATATTGCAGATGAGTCTTGCCTTGGCGGCGGTGCTCAAAGGCGGGAGTGACATTCGCCATCTCAAGAAAGCTGGTCGCTGGCAGGACATAGTCGCAAAGCTCGGCAGTGGGTGTCATGAAGAGATCGGCGGCGACGGCGAATTCCAATTTTTTCATCGCTTCGCGGCCCATGCGTGGATCGGCATTGGACATGATCGTGTTCGAACCGAAGTTCAACAGCGCCTTGACCGGATACGGGCTCTCTTCAAGGACCGCGGTAAAAACATCGTAGGCGGCGCAGTTGCCGGGCTTGGCCGGCGGGCCGAGTGGCTTGCGCTCGCGGCCGATGCGCAGGGCGGCCATTTCTTTCGGCAGGAATCCTTTGCCGTCGACTTCGTTTACCGATGCCTTGGGAAAAATCACGTTGCCGCCGGGGCGGTCGAAGTCGCCGAGCAGGGCGTAAAGTGACGCGACCGCGCGGCTGGTCTGCGTCGCGTTGGTATGTTGTCCGAGACCGTTCCACATGTACATGCTGACCGGCCGGTTGTGCGCCAAAAGCAGCGCGGTCTGCCAGATCTTATCGGCCGCCACCCAGTGAATTTTTTCCGAACGCTCCGGCGCGAAGGGTGCGGCGATCTCGCCGAGGCGCTCGAACACCGGCTTGCAGAAAATGTCTCTGCCGTTTTTTCCCTTGAGTGTGCGCACGCCGAACAACGCCGGCATCACGCCGTCGCGGTCGTAGGCGAGCGTGGCCGGATCGTAAATCGCCGGGCGCTGGCTAGTTTCATCCCAGACGACGTAACGATTTGCCGCGCCATCGGATGAAAGATCAGCTTCGCTGACGACGCGATCCGATTCACTGTCGAACAGAAAAACTCCGTTGGTCCAGCGGCGCGCGAAACCGGCGTCGTACCATCCTTCGTCCATGAAACAGTGAATCAATGCCAGCGCCAGAGCGCCGTCGGTTCCGGGACGCGGCTGCAAGAGCAGATCCGCCTGGGCGCCGATGCCGACGCGGCGCGGATCGATGACGACGGTCTTCATGCCGCGAGTGCGCGCCTGGACGATGTCGTGGGCGAGAATGAGCGAAGTCGAGCTCGGATTGTGGCCCCAGAGGAGAAAAGCTTTGCTGTTTGCCAGATCGGGCGTAGGCAAGTTCGCGCCGAAGGTGTAGCTGAAGCCGGTGTCCTTGTGCCAATTGCACACATGGGTCGTTGAGACCCAGTTCGGGCTGCCGATGAGGTAGAGTAAGCGGCCGAGCCAGCGCTCGGCATCGTCCACCGAGGTGCCGCTTCTCGTGCCCTTGGCAAGGGCGATGGCTTTGGCGCCGTGCTGATTACGTATTTCTAAAATTCGCCGGGCGATGTCGTCGAGCGCTTCCTCCCAACTGACCCGCTGCCAGCCGGGATCGGCGTCGCCCTTGGGACGCGTGCGCTTGAGCGGATGGTTAAGCCGGTCGGGATTGTAGACCAACTCCGGTGCGGCTTTGCCCTTGAGGCAAATGACGCCGCCGTTGGGATGATCGTGATCGGGATCGAGCCGGGTGACACGGTTGTTCTCAACCGTCGCGATTGTCGCGCAGTGGGCGGTGCAGAGGGCGCAGTAGCCGCGCATTTCTTTAACTTCGCTCGTGCTTTCTGCTGGCTGCGACATCAGAGATTTCTCTCCATCGCGTGATCGATGCGCCGTTCAAATGTTTAAGAGTTCAAGGGTTCAACGACGGACTCCAGACCCTTTGAGCTTTTTTAACGGTTGAACCTTGAACGGTAGTTAAATCTCAATCCAACTCCGGACGATTCGGTTTGCCGATAAAGCCCGGACCGAAGCCGGCTTCGTTGGCGGCCCAGGCGCCGGCGACGCGGCCGCTGAAGACCGACGGGCCGAGCATGGTTCCTTCCAATCCGGCTTTGCCGTTGATATGGCCGCCGGCCATGCCGGAAACTTCGCCGGCGGCGTACAAACCGGGGATGGGCTCGAAGTATTTATTGAGCACGCGGCAGCGCAAGTCGGTCTTCACACCGCCGAAATTTTTCCGCGCCAGCGGAAAAATCTGGATCGCATAATAGGGCGGCGTGTCGAATTTCTTTGAAACTTTCAGCGATTTGCCGAACTTCGGTTCTTTCTCCAGGCCGGCGTCGAAGCATTCGTTGTAGGCGGCGATTTCAGCAAGAAAGTTGTTCTGATCCTCGACGCCGGTTTTTTGCGCCAGTTCTACAAGCGAGTCGGCCTTTTTTATGTAAGGCGAATTATCCAAAAGTTCTTCAACCTTGGCGCGGTCGATAACCTCGCCACGGCGATAGTAGGGATCGGCGACGTCGATCTTGGCCAGCATCGGCGTGTCGGCGATCGCCCAGGCATGCGGCGGGTTCTGCGCCAAAAGCGCGGGCGAGGCGGAGGCGCCGCCGGTGAGTGATTCATTGTGAAAGCGCCGGCCCTGCTGGTTGAACCAGAGGTAACCGGGCACCATGCGAAACACCAAGCCGCGCCGCTTTTGCGGATCGCGGTAGTCCGGGGTGGCGTAGACGTAAAACCAGATATGATCCATGTGGGTGAAATAGCCGCCGATCGCTTTGATCAGCTTGTGGCCTTCACCCTTGGCGCCGAAACCGGAACCCTCCATCACTTTGAATTGTTTAAACTCCGGCCGATGCTCCAAAATCATATCCAAATTGGAGTTAAAACCGCCGGTGGCGACGACGACGGTTTTGCTACGGATTGCCAAATCTTCGCCGTTCCGCGTTGCGGTCATGCCGCAGACTCGGCCGGTTTGCGTCAGCAGCTTGCCCGCTTTGGTAGAGGTCATGATTGTGACGTTGGGAAGCAATTGCGCGGTTTTGATCAACGCGGTCATCAAGCCCAGGCCGTTATTGTTTGGCCGATGCCAACGCAGGACTCGGTTGCCCTCCTGAAACTTCATGTCGACCCACTTGGCGCCGCAGCTCTCGGCCCAATGATAGAGATCGTGCAAGGAATGCTCGAGATAATAGCGCGCCCACACTTCGTCGGCCGCGCCGCCGCCCCATTTGACCCAATCTTCGAAAGCCTGGTCCGGGGTATCCTCGATGCCTTGGGCTTTTTGCAACGGTGTGCCGACGATGCAACAGCCGCCGCCGGAGATCGCCGCCGTTCCGCCGCAATCGGCCGCGCCTTCCAAGACGACAGCCTTGCCGCCGGCGCGCGCCACTTCGATCGCCGCGGGGATGCCCGCGCCGCCGCCGCCAATGATCGCCACATCGGTTTCAATCTTCGCATTCGCCATGAGCCGCTCCTTCAATTCATGCCGGTTTATGCTCGACGATTTATCACCCTTGTCAATGCACGGTCAAATCAACGCGGATCGCGCGGCGACGACAGTCCTTTCGCGTGGCTCGCGACCTTCCGCTTAGAATAAATCAATAAACTGCGCTAACCGTAATCTTAGATAGTCCATCGATTGACGGCGAAAGGTCAAGATTGCAGCCGATGAACAGTATCTCACGGGTGTGGTCTTGACCCGGCGCGGTCGGATTTTTACAATACAAAGCGCGGCGCATTTCTTACAATGGCGACATGCAAATTCATTATTTGTTTTTCATCCCGAATTGATTTGCCCACAGCCGAGCTGGACCTCGTCGGGAGCAGCCGTGGGTCAAAAAGCAAATGACGGACATCTTTTTAAGCTACGCTAACGAAGATCGCGATACTGCAGCGCGATTGGCGGCCCATCTCGAGTCGATCGGCTGGCGCGTCTGGTGGGATCGGCGTATTCCGGCGGGGCGGACCTGGCGCGTGATTTTGGAGAATGCGCTCACCGAGATGCGCTGCATGATCGTGCTCTGGTCGAAACATTCGGTCGAGAGCCCTTGGGTTGCGGAAGAGGCCGAAGAAGCGCGGCGGCTCGGCAAGACGCTGGTGCCTGTGCTGATCGAGCGAGTCGAGCCGCCGATAGGATTTCGCGCCATACAGGCAGCCGATCTTTCCCATTGGGACGGTTCAGCCGACGATCCGACCGTTCAGATGCTCGTTACCGACTTGAAGTCTTTGCTTGGCGCGCCGCGCGAACAGCCTCACGACCGGCGCGAATTTGTCGCGCCGCACTCCAAAGATTCGTGGCGCACAGAATGGTTGACACGCCATTGGTCGAAGCTTTCAGTGGGGGGAGCGGCGCTGCTAGTTATCTTTGCGCTCTGGCAGTATGGAGCGCTACTCAAACCCGACTCCGGTCCAGCGGTGACGGCAGTGAACGAGGAGCGCGCGGAAGCTACTCTGGCGCCGCAGTTAACCGGTGTGTCGTTGCACGGCTCGCGACAAATTCTCAAACCCGCGGAGACTCTTAAACTCACCGTTACGGGAAAATATTCCGATGGCTCCGAGAGTGAAGTCAAGGACGGTATTGAGTGGTCGAGCAGCGACACTCGCGTCGCTGCTGTCGACGAAGACGGCGAGGTGCGAGCCCTGCAAAGCGGCACGACCCATATCGTGGCAAAAATCGGTGCGGTGGCGAGCTCCACATGGACGCTCGACGTCGAAGCGGTGAAACCGACCGTCAAAGCGGCGGCGCCGCAGCTGGTTGGCCTCAAAATCATCTCGAACAAAAATGAGCTCAGCGAAAATGAAAAAATCCGGTTGCGGGCAACCGGGCGATATTCGGACGACAGCGAGAAGGATGTCTCCAGCGAAATCACTTGGAAGAGTAGCAATCGCGCGGTCGCGTCGGTCAATGGCAGCGGAGAGCTGCAGGGCTTAAAGCCGGGAAATGTTGAAGTGGTGGCGCGAATGCAAAAACTGGCGAGCGCGCCGCGGACTTTCATGGTCAAGGAGCCGCCGGGTGGAGTAGCCCCACAAACGAAATCGCTGAAGGCCATACCGCTACCGGTTCAGCCAGCGGTGCTCACGGAACAAGCGAAAACCAAGATCGCGGACCGATTGAATCGCGCTCAAAATTACCGCGAACAGGGAAATTACGCGGCCGCATTGGCTGAGCTGGAGCAGGCGAAAATCATCGACGGCACGAACGCGGAAATCCGTGAGGCCATCGAGCAAACCAAACGGGCGTGCAATGCGGAAAGGGCGCTCGGCAATAAAGTGACTTGTTAGGGTTATGCAGAACTATCGCTGGGAGGATGAGGCCTGTCGATTCTAACGCCGCAGTTGACGGTCTCGCTCCGCGCGCTCGTCGCGGCGCGCGCGGTCATTTTCTTCTTCGAGTTTGTATCCGACTTCTTCCGCGTTTAAAATAATTTCGCCCCAATTCTTCGGCTGCGCCGCGAGCTGCTGCAGGGTCAGTTGAATCTGACTGCGGATATCTTGCCCCGGGTCCCAAAATTTTCCTTGCGGCGCATTTCTAGTAAAATCATCGAGCCAATCGCGCAATCCCGCTAAAGCCGTCGTGAGTTCCTTCCGACCTCGTGCTCGGCGCGCTTCGTTGGGTTGGTTGGACTTGCCGCCGTCAGCGCGCAGATGTTTGAGCTCGTTGATCAAAACGGCATCGGCGCCAGCGTTGCGCAGCTGATTTTCGGTTTCCTTAGTGAGATCAAAAGCGACGCCGCGCTGGCGCGCCAGGGTCGCGACGCGTTTGGGTTCGACGCCTTCTCGAAGCGCAAAAGTGACCTCCTGCAACTTGAAGGCGGCGGGCGCAGCCACCAACGGCATAGGACGCACCAGAGTCAGGCCCAGATACAATCGGGCAATGTAGTCGTCACTCAGATAGGAAAGAGCCTTTTCAAATGCTTGGCTGGCTTCGGCGAACCTGCCCGAATTATAGTGAGCGCGGCCGATGTAGGTCCAAATGTTTCGTTGTGGCAAGACGGAATCGGAAACGAAAGCGGGATTGCTGCTGGCGACGCGCTGGAAGTAACCAAGTGCGTTGTCGGGCTCGCCTCGCAACAAAGCTTGCCGCCCGGTCGAGAATTCACTCTGCTGTCCGAATCCAGCGCAGGCGCATAGCAAAAGCAGAGCGACCCAGCATCGCATACGAGAAAATTTCATAGACAACCAAATTAGGATAGGTGTTGGCCGGTTAAAACTCAAGTGACAAGTCTTTGTATGCTCGACACAAGCGCATCTTGCTCGGGCAAAATGAACTGTCGGGGCGCTTATGTTTCCGCGCGCATGCGACTGCGGACGGGCTCCAATTTTTTTTGCGTTTGGTTGTGGGCTTCCCGGCTCTCTGTTAATGAAAGTGGAGCTTTTTCACAATGCGTTTTTCACCCACACCTTGGTTTGTCGCCGGCATTGCGTTTGTCGTGCTCGGTTTTTCCCGCGGCATTCATTCTTCCTTCGGCGTATTCAACGTCGCCTTGCTCGACACCTTCGGCTGGAGCCGGGGCGCCACAGCCGGGATTTTTTCCATTGTGCTCAGCGTCGACGCGCTGCTCTCGCCGCTGGTCGGCCATCTCCTGGATCGCTACGGTACCAAAAAAATTTGCATCGCAGGCTGCTTTGCGCTGGTGGCTGGACTGCTGCTGAGCAGCCAGGTGTCGGCGCTTTGGCAGTTGTACATTTCCTTCGGAATCATTCTCGCCATCGGCTTTACCTTTACCGGCATGGTGCCGCATGTATTTCTGGTTTCCGAATGGTTTTCCGCCAATCGCGCATCGGCCATCGGGTTTGTCTACGCGGGCACGGGGCTGGGGATTTTGCTGCTCGCGCCGCTGAGCGAGTGGTTGATTTCGAGCTACGGCTGGGCGCGCGCCCTGAACATTTACGCCGCTGTGGTTCTTGTCGGGTTGTTGCCGCTCGTGTGGTTATTTTACCAGCATGGGCCGCACGGGCAGCATCGGCGTCATCGCGCTGAGAAGGGCAACGAGCAGAACCAGTGGACCGCCAAACTGGCGTTGCAAAGCTTGCAGTTCTGGCTGCTTTTCGTCGCGCGGATCGCGGCGGCGTCGGGCACTACCGTGATCGTAACGCACCAGGTCGCCCATGTGGTTGACGTCGGCTTTAGCAAATTTTTGGCCGCATCGATATTCGGACTGGCTGGTATTACCAGCAGTTTCGGTCGTGTGATTTTCGGCTTCATCGCCGACCGTCTCTCCAAGCAGGCCGCCTACACGCTCAATATCGCCATGACCGTCGTCGGCGTCGGCGCATTGATGTTGCTGCATGATCCCAGCCAGCTCTATCTGCTTTACATCTTCGTGATTTTTTTCGGCATCGGTTTCGGTTCTCGCGCGGTGATTTTCTCGGCGCTCACTGCCGATATTTTTTCCGGCAGGGGCTTCGGTTCGATCCTCGGGTACTCAACCGTGGCCGTCGGGGTGGGCGGCGCGCTCGGTTCTTATCTTGGCGGCGTCTTTCATGACTGGACCGGCAGTTATTTGGTCTCGTTCGCGCTCTCGACGCTGGTCTTAGCGATATCCGACGTTTGCATCTGGGTCGCTTCGATCCCGGCGGTGGCTGACTATGACCAGCGGCTCTGGGCGCGGCAGGGGCTCTAGGCGTTGCTTCGGGCGCCGCCCAACAGGGCTCGGTAGTCCCGTTTTTCAACATTTAAACTCGTCCATCGATCAAGCCCGCCGCCTGCGCTCGTCTAATCAATTAGCCGCTGGTGAGTGACGCTAAAGCGCCGCGGCGGATTGCCTCGTGTCTTGAGGGCATCTGGCATAGTTGCTACTTTGAATTGTTGCGGCAAACCTATGGACGCTCGGTTACGAGAAGGCATACGTCTGTTTAACGACAGGAAATTCTTCGAATGCCACGAGGCATTGGAAGGTTTTTACCAGGAAACCGACGTCGCCCATAAACCGTTTCTCGAAGGCTTGATCGAGCTGGCCGCCGCGTTCCGCTTGTTTTGCGACTTCGGCGAGATCAAAGGGCCGGTGCGCATGATCAACCAGGCGCTGATTCGGTTTGAAAATTACCAACCATCGTTTCTGCAAATTCACGTTGCAGATCTCTGCCAAGCGCTGGAGGCCTGGGCAAAGGCGGCGGAAGCGGCTGACGCTATGCCAAGTGCATCCAGTATTCCCAAAATCCAGTTCCAGCGATTCAGTTTATTCTCATGACCGGCAGCGCTCTCGCGGATCGACTCGAGCGGTTTCTTCAGGGAACCTGGACCGGCGCCAAACGGATCCAGGGCCTGCAGGGCGGGGCGCGTGCTTATTTGCTTTCTTTGGCTGCGGCGCGGGAGCGCCGGCCGATTCTTGTCATCGCCGCCGGGGCACGCGAGGCGGAAAATCTTGCCGATGATCTAAATTTTTTTCTCGGTGGGGAAGATTTTCCGGCGGCGTTGCGCCGCAGCGTGCAGCTGTTTCCCTCCTGGGAAGTGCTGCCGTTTGAGAAACTCTCTCCTCATCCGGAGAATATCGCCGGCCGTCTCGAAGGGCTCTATCGGCTGGTTGAAGAACCGGCGCCGATTTTGATCGCCACGCCCGCGGCGTTGATGCAGCGGGTCATCCCCAAAGAATCGCTCAAGCGATCTTATCTTTACCTGGTCGCGGGCCAGGATTTGCAGCGCGACTCCCTGCTCGAACATTTGGCCGAGTGGGGTTTTCAAAACGTACCGCTGGTGGAGGAGCGCGGCGATTTCAGTCTGCGCGGCGGCATCGTCGATATTTTTTCACCGGGCTACGGTCGGCCGCTTCGGCTCGAATTCGACGGCGATCGCTTGGAGTCGATCCGCGAGTTCAATCCGTCGAACCAGCGCAGCGAGCGGATTCAAGAGGAAATGCTCCTGCTGCCGATGAAGGAATTCTCGCTCAAGTGTGCCGGCCTGGACGAAGCGCTGCGCCGGTTGGAGCAACGCGCTGCCGAGCTGGAGGTTGACCGGCGCGAAAGAATTAGCCTCATCGAGTCCCTGCGCGCCGGCATCGCGGTGCCGGGGATGGAGTTTTTATTACCTTATTTTTCTTCCTCCTTGGTGCCGGTGTTCGCTTACTTGCCGGCGCAGACCTTGATCTGGCTCGACAGCGCCGACCGGGTCGAAGCAGAAGCCGAACGTTTCGCTCAGCTCACCTGGGAGCGCAGCCAAAACGCCAGAGAAGAACATCGGTTGGCTGCCTCGGCGGAGGGGCTCTACCTCAACGAGCATGAATGGCGCGACGCGCTGGCGCCTTTTTCTTTGGTTCACGGTGAGTCTTTGACGATTATGGCAGCCTCGGAGCGGGCGCAAGAAACCACCCTTACCGTGGAATCTTATTTGACCTCGGATATCCGTCAGGAAACCGCGTTGCATGGCAAAGACGCGTCGCTCGCGCCGTTGATCGAACGGTTGAAAACCTGGCAGTCGGAGAAGGTCATATTCGTCGCACCGACCAAGGGTGACGCCGCCCGGCTGGTTGAATTGCTCGGTCACTACGATTTGCACGTGCCGATGATCGAAGAGCCTATACCGGTCTTGTTGCAGCGCGACGATCTGGCACGGGCGATCGTCTGCGGCCATCTCAATCAGAGTTTCCGCCTGCCGGAAGCGCAGCTGGTGGTAGTTACATTCGATGAAATTTTCGGCACCCGCAAGCGCCAGCCCACGGCCGCGACGAAGAACTACCCGAGCCATTTTTTAACCAGCTTAAGCGAACTCAAGCAGGATGACTTCGTGGTTCACCTCGATCATGGCATCGGGATCTACCGTGGGCTCAAATTTTTAAAGGTCGCCGGCATCGAAGGCGAGTTCCTCCATTTAGAGTACTCCGGCGGCGATCGGCTGTATCTGCCTGTGGACCGCATCAACATGGTGCAGAAATATATCGGCGGCGACGGCGCGGCGCCGGCGCTTGACCGCTTAGGCGGCACGTCGTGGGAAAAGGTCAAAGCCAAAGCGCGTAAAGCGATTCTCGCCATGGCCGAAGAATTGGTCCAGCTCTACGCCCTGCGCGAGGCGCGCGCCGGCACGGCCTTCGCGCCGCCGGATAACATGTACAAGGAGTTCGAAGCCGCCTTCGAATACGAAGAGACGCCCGACCAGCAGCGCGCCATCGACGATACCCTGGCCGGCATGCAAGGGAAAAAACCGATGGACCGGCTGGTCTGCGGCGACGTCGGTTACGGCAAAACCGAAGTGGCTATGCGCGCGGCGTTTCTGGCGGTTGAGGGAGGCAAGCAGGTCGCGGTGTTGGCGCCGACGACGATTCTCGCGCAGCAACACTTGCAGACCTTCCGCCATCGCTTTCGCAATCATCCGGTGTGCGTCGAGATGGTGAGCCGTTTTCTCACCGGCAAAGAAATTGCTCAGGTCTTGGAAGAAACCGCCAGGGGCAGAGTCGACGTCGTCATCGGCACTCACCGGCTGTTGCAAAAGGACGTGGAGTTCAAAGATTTGGGCCTGGTGATCATCGACGAAGAGCACCGCTTCGGCGTGGTGCATAAGGAACGGTTGAAAAAAATGCGCCAGCTGGTCGACGTGCTGAGCCTCACGGCAACCCCGATTCCGCGCACGCTGCATATGTCGCTGGTGGGCATACGCGACTTGAGCATCATCGAGACGCCGCCGGTGGACCGCCTGGCGATTCAAACCTACGTGACTCGCTACGACGAAAGCTTGATTCGCGACGCGATCCTGCGCGAGCTTGAACGCGGCGGCCAGGTATTTTTTCTGCATAATCGCGTCGAGACCATCGACCGGCTGGCGCTGAAGCTCGCCGACCTGGTTCCCGAGGCGAAGATGGGCGTGGCCCATGGGCAGATGCGCCCCAAAGAGCTGGAAAAGGTCATGCTCGAATTTTTCGAGAACAAAACCCATGTGCTGGTTTGCTCGGCGATTATCGAGTCCGGCCTCGATTTTCCCAACGCCAACACGATTATCATCAATCGCGCCGATCAGTTTGGCTTGGCGCAGCTCTATCAGTTGCGCGGCCGGGTCGGCCGCTCCCATCGTCACGCTTTCGCCTATTTGCTCATTCCCGGGGAAAAAGCGATCACGCCGGACGCCGAAAAGCGCTTGCGCGCGCTGCAAGAGATAGACGGCTTGGGCGGCGGGTTCAAGCTTGCGCTGCATGATTTGGAAATCCGCGGCGCGGGCAATTTACTGGGCGAGCAACAATCGGGGCAGATCACCGCGGTGGGCTTCGAGCTTTACACCGAGATGATGGAAAACGCCATTAAAGAACTTAAAGGCGAAGAACTGCTGCCGGAGGTGGAGCCGGAGATCCGCCTGGGCATTTCGGCCTATTTTCCCGATCACTATATTCCCGACGCCAACCAGCGGCTTTATTTCTACAAGCGCTTGGCAAGCCTCAAAGATGAGCCAGAGCTTGACGAGCTGAAAGAAGAAATCAGAGATCGTTTTGGGCCCTGCGGCGCCGTCGTCGAGAATTTATTCTTGGTGATGAGCCTGCGCCGGGTATTGAAACAGTTCGTGGTCCAACAGATCAGCGTGTCGGACGGCAAAGTGTTCATGTTGTTTCATTCCGAGTCGCCGGTAAAGGTCGAAAAACTTTTGGAGCTGATTCGCAAGCAAAAAAACCGCTTCCGACTTTCGCCCGACGGACGGCTGTCGTTTACGCCGGTAAATCTGGATTGGCCGCCGTTGATCGAGGAGATCATCGAGCTGTTACACTCAATTCACGAAACACCAGCGGCGGAACCAATCGCGGCGGCGACGGTGCACGCGCAAACCTGAGGCCGCCAAAGGTTCAAAGCGTTGAAACCAGGAATGGATACGAAATTGCAATCCGGTCACCGATCGTAGGGCGAAGCGCGCGGTGGCCTTAGCTGAATTTGACACGGCGCCGCGCCACGCGCTCCAACTGTAATACCCGAGGGTGGTGATCGGCACTGCTTTTCTCACCGTCGCCGTGGCTTTCGGCTTGCGCAACGCCTTTGCGGTGTTCCTGATCGCGGTCAGTGAAGACTTTCATTGGAGCCGCGGTTTGGCTTCCGGCGCGCTGATGGTCGGCTCCATTGTCTGGACGGCGGAGGCGCAGGTGATTGGCAGGCTGCTGGATCGCACCGGCGCGCCGGGGGCCAACCCCCGCGCCGGCGGTGCGATCTACGACTGGACGGGCGGTTATCGCGCCGCGTTCTAGATCGCCCAGGGCCCGGCCTCTGTGTCGGTTTATTTTATTTGGCTGGTCGGAGCGCGGCGCCACCGGCACAGATTGTCCTAAGATAGCCTAGAGTCTGCCGGCTCCCTGCCAGAGTAATTTTTTGACCGGCGCTGGTTTGGTTTTTAAAGGGGAGTGTGGTAACTGTTTTGATGAGCTTGCGTAATAGTTTACTGGCCGAGATGCTTATGCAGAGACGGGCAATTCAAGCAATTTTTCTTTGGTCTTACCTGTTAGTTATCCCGTCCCTGGTCGGTGCTGCGGTCGTCGAGCAGCTAATCGCCGTCATCGACGGCGAGCCCTACACGCTCTCGAATATCGATAAGTTCTCAAAAGCTAAAATTGGGCGAAGCTTTCCGGCTGGCGACCTCAAGTCGATCAATCAGGCCGATCGCGATGTGCTGGTACAATTCCTCACCGAAAAACTACTGGAGGCCGAGGTGCGCGAGGCGGGAATCACGGTTAGCGATAACGCCGTCAACCACTACATCGAGCAGGTCAAAAAAAATAACCGGTTATCCGACGAGGACTTGAAAACCGCGCTGAAGCGCGAGAATCAAACCCTGGAAAGCTATAAAACCTCGGTCAAAGCCGAGATTGAAAAGAGCGAGTTGATCGACCGTCAGGTTAGAAGGAAAGTCACTATCAGCGACGAAGACGTCGAACGATATTACAAGCTCAACGCGAAAAAATATCGCACCAATGATCGTGCGCGCATTCGCCATATCCTGCTTCCGCTCAGTGAAAACGCGCCGCCGGATCAGGTCCAGAGCGCGATGGCGAAGGCGCAGGATCTGCGCCAGCGAATCGCTGGCGGAGCGGATTTCGCGGCAATCGCACGCGAGAATTCCCAGGGCGCCGGCCGCGACGAAGGCGGCGATATCGGCTGGGTAAAGCGCGGAACTTTGATCTCGGGCATTGAAGAAGTGGCGTTTGAGAAACTCTCGGTGGGCCAGGTGAGCGAACCGTTCCGCACCAGCATGGGGGTTCATATCGTCAAGCTCGAGGAGCGCGACGCCGGCACGGCGCTGTCGCTCAGCACCGTGGCGCCGCGCATCAAACAAGAGCTGACGACCAAGGCATTGGAAGAGCGCTTTGCCAAGTGGGTCAAATCCGATTTGCGGCGCAAGCATCGGGTCGATATCAAGGTCGCTGGCGTGGTTTTCAAGCCGGAAGATTCCAAAGAGGGAACGGTCGACAACTTGATGGCGCGATCCAACCGGTCGACGCGGCGCGAAGAACGCACGTTCTTAAGTTATCTCAACCCGTTGTCCTATATCGTTAAAGATACTCCATTCGAGGAAGAAGATCCCAAGAGTCCGCTGAACGGCAAAAGCATCGTGAGCGTTTTCGGTGTGCCGCTGTTTACAACTGATTCCGCAGAGGATGCGCCGGATGTTTTGGCGCCGCAACCTAAAGAGTCGGAAAAGTCGAGCGGCTCCAGTATTCTCGACTCGTTGAATCCCTTCTCTTCGAATAAGCCCTAGTCTCTTGTCTCCAACGCCGCAGGCGCGGATAATGAGCCCCATTATCCAGGTGCAAATGTTTCACATCCATGGCGAGTAAACCGATCATCGCCGTCACCATGGGCGATCCAGCGGGGATCGGTCCGGAGGTTGTGCTCAAGGCACTGGCGGATCCTGCGATCAAAAAAAACTGCCGGCCACTGGTTTTGGGCGACTGGGGTGTGCTTCAACGAGCTCGGCGCCGTCGGTTTAAATCAGCTAAATTGATTTGCTGGCAGCCCGGGCAACAGCTCTTGCCCATGCTCGATCATCCGAGCGCTCATGTAGTTTGTTCTTTGTCCAGGTTAACGATCAAAGAATCCCGACCGGGCATGGCTTCCAAGGCAGGCGGCCATGGCGCGTTCAGTTATATTCGGGTTGCCGCCACATTGACGCTTTCGAACGTCGCCGACGCCATGGCTACCGCACCGATCAGCAAGAGCAGTTTGATCGACGCCGGGTATCATTATCCAGGCCATACCGAGCTTCTTGCCGAACTCAGTGGCACTCCGGAGTGTCGCATGATGCTGATGGGCGCGAAGTTACGGGTCGTTCCGGTGACGGGTCATATCCCGTTCACCAAAGTGGCGCGCAGTGTGACCCAGAAAAATATTCAAACGACCGTGGAGCTCACTCAACGGGGTCTAAAACTTTTTTTCGGGATTGCTCGGCCGCGGATCGCCGTGGCGGCGTTAAATCCGCATGGCGGCGAAGAGGGTATTTTCGGCGACGAGGAGATCGAGGTGATCGCTCCGGCCGTGCGGCAAGCGCGGCGCAGGGGGATCGCTGTAACCGGACCGTTTCCGGCCGACAGCCTGTTTTATCGCGCGGCGCGCGGCGACTATGACGCGGTGGTTTGCATGTATCACGACCAGGGACTGATTCCGCTCAAGCTGCACCATTTTTTCGGCGGCGTAGCGTTGACTCTGGGACCGCCTTTTATCAGGACCTCCGTGGACCACGGCACGGCCTACGATATCGCCGGCCGCGGCAAGGCCGACGAGACCAGTATGAAGGAAGCGATTCTCCTGGCGGCGCATCTGGCGCGGCAGAATGCAAGACTGAAGCGAAAATGAACCCGGCGATATTTCGTGAATACGACATCCGCGGTTTGGCGGAAAACGATTTCGACAAGGACTTCGCGCTCATGCTCGGAAAGGTGCACGGCAGCGCGGTTGCAACTGGGGGCGGCACACGAGTTACGGTGGGACGCGACTGCCGGTCGACCTCCGACGCATATGCGGAGGCAGTGATCGCCGGCATGGCGTCGGCGGGTCTGCATGTCTACGACATAGGCATCTGTCCCACGCCATTGCTCTATTTCTCATTGTTTCATCTCGGCGTCGACGGCGGCATCCAAATTACCGCGAGCCACAACCCGGCGGAGTACAACGGTTTCAAAATCTGCTTTGGCACGGACACGCTTTACGGTGAGCAGATCCAGGACATCCGGGTTAAGATGGAGCGCGAGGAATTTCATGAAAAGCCCGGCGGCAAGGTGGAACGCTACGAAATCATCCCGCCGTATCAAAAGTATTTGTTGGCCGACGTTGCGCGGCTGGCGCGGCCGCTCAAGGTGGTCGTCGATGCAGGCAGCGGCGTCGGCGGGCCGGTGGCGCCGCCGGTTTTCCGGGCGCTCGGTTGCACCGTGTGGGAAATTGCCTGTCAGCCCGACGCGAATTTCCCGTTTCACCATCCCGATCCGACGGTGCCAGAAAATTTGGCCATGCTCATGGACAAAGTCAGGCAGGAAAGCGCCGATCTTGGCATCGCCTACGACGGCGATGCCGATCGGCTTGGTGTGGTGGATGAGAAGGGCGACATCCTTTGGGGCGACGAGCTGTTAGTGTTGTTCTCCCGCGACCTGCTCAAGCGCAACCCGAGGGCGACGGTGATCTCCGAAGTGAAATGCTCGCAGCGGCTTTATGATGATATCGCCAAGAACGGCGGCAACGCGATCATGTGGAAAGCCGGCCATTCGTTGCTCAAGGCCAAAATGAAAGAGACCCAGGCGTTGCTCGCCGGCGAGATGAGCGGCCATATGTTTTTCAAAGAGCGCTACTTCGGATTCGACGACGCGATTTACGCTTCGCTCCGCTTGCTCGAAATCCTCGCCGACTCCCCAAAACCGCTGTCGAGCTTGCTCGCCGACTTGCCGCCGAGTGTGTCTACGCCGGAAATTCGCGTCGATTGTCCGGACGACAAAAAGTTTATCATCGCGGCGAGGGCCACCGAATTTTTTCGCCAACGCTACGACGTTGTCGTCGTCGACGGCGTGCGCGTGAAGTTCCCCGAGGGCTGGGGGTTGATCCGTGCGTCCAACACGCAGCCCGCTTTGGTGCTGCGCTTCGAAGCCCAGTCCGCGGCCAAGCTCGCAGAGTACCGCGCGCTGATCGAGAACAAACTCGCAGACTTCGCGAGATCATAGACCGCGAAATGGCGGGCGCGATCGTCATCAAGGGTGCGCGGGTCCACAATTTAAAAAATCTCGATCTGGAAATTCCGCGCGACCGGATGGTGGTCGTCACCGGCGTGTCCGGTTCGGGAAAATCTTCACTCGCTTTCGATACCCTTTACGCCGAAGGCCAGCGGCGCTATCTAGAGTCGCTGGGCGCCGATGCGCGGCAGCTTTTGCAGCGCATGGAGAAACCCGACGTGGATAGCATCGAGGGCCTCTCTCCAACCATCGCCATCCAACAGCGTCCAGGGCTGGCCAATCCGCGCTCTACCGTTGGTACGATGACCGACGTGTACGATTTTCTGAGGCTGCTGTTTGCGCGTGTCGGCCAGCCCCACTGTCCCCAATGCGACCGCGAGATTAAAACGTTTACCATCGAACAAATGGTCGACCAGTTGCTGGCGCTGCCGCCGCAAACGCGCGTTATTGTGCTTGCGCCGGTCTCCGGGTCGGCTGCGGGTGCCTCCACCGAGCGGTTGCGTGAATTGCTTCGCCTGGGGTTTACCCGGGTGATGATCGACGGCGAGATGCATGAGCTTGGCGGCAAAATTGATCTTGCTGCGGCAAGCCTTGTCAATCTCGTGATCGATCGGCTGGTAATTCGCGAAGGCATCGAGCGACGGCTGGCGGATTCCCTGGAGGTTGCGTCGCGCCACGGCGATCAGGTGATAAAGATCCAAATCCTCGACCGCAACGAAGGCGGTCCGGGCCGGGAAATCTTATTCAGTCAAAAGTTTGCTTGTGTTTTTTGCGGTGCCGCGCTTCCGGAGATAACGCCGAGCTTGTTTTCTTTCAACAGCCCGCAGGGCGCGTGCCCGGCGTGCAACGGCTTGGGAGTGCTTCCCAAGCCGGGACGGCAGTGCGAAAAAGTACGCGACGGTGAACAGGTGCCTTGCGGCGGATGCGGCGGCACTCGGCTCACTAAGGCGAGTCGGTCGGTGCGCATCGCCGGCTGCAATATTGCGGAGATCGCCGGATGGACGATAACCGATGCGCTCCAATTTTTTGACAGTGTAAAATTCAGCGCGGCACAGCGGACCGTCGGGCATAAGATCGTCGTCGAGATCGTTCGCCGATTAAGCGTCGTGGCGCATCTGGGCCTGGACTATTTAAGCTTGGATCGTTCGTCGTTGACTCTCTCGGGCGGAGAATCCCAACGTTTGCGTCTAGCCACCCAGATCGGCGCGGCGATGGCGGGAGTTCTCTACATTCTCGACGAGCCCAGCATCGGCTTGCATCAGCGAGACAACGCAAGATTGATAGAGCTGCTTAAACAGCTGCGCGATGGCGGCAACTCGGTGCTGGTGGTCGAGCACGACCGCGAGACTATGCTTGCAGCGGACTATCTGATCGACATGGGACCGGCTGCTGGGGCCCTCGGTGGCGAAGTGGTCGCATGCGGGACGGTTGTGGAGATTCTCGGCGATGAAAAGTCGCTCACCGGACGCTATTTGTCCGGCGCGTTGAAGATTCCGCGGCCGCGCCGGCGCGGCGAGGGTAGCAAATTTCTCACGATTAAAAACGCGAGCGCGCGCAATCTCAAAAATGTTACGGTGAAAATTCCCATCGGCGCCATGACCTGCGTCACCGGCGTTTCGGGGGCCGGAAAAAGTACTCTCGTGATGGACTTGCTGCTTCCGGCCCTAGTGAGATTGCTGCAACGCCGCGAGACAATCGATCGCATTCCCGCCGAAATTATCGGCTGGGACAATGTCGATCGCGTCGTGGCGGTTGACCAAGGACCGATCGGCCGCACGCCACGCTCGAATCCGGCGACCTACACGGGGCTTTATGATCACCTGCGCGCGCTCTTTGCGCAGTTGCCCGAAGCGCGGGTGCGCGGCTACGGCGCCGAGCGTTTTTCGTTCAATAAGAAAGGCGGGCGTTGTGAGGCTTGCGGCGGTGATGGAGTGACCCGCGTGGAAATGTATTTTCTTCCCGAAGTTTTCGTGACCTGCGCGGTATGCAACGGCCGGCGGTTCAATCGCGAAACCTTGGAGATCAAGTACAAAGGCTTGAGCATTGCCGATGCTTTAGAGTTAACCGTCGATCAAGCGCTGGAGCTGCTCAATGCCATCCCGCCGATTCACGATCGCCTGCGCGTGTTGCGCGACGTTGGCTTGGGTTATTTGCAACTGGGACAATCCGCTACGACCCTGGCCGGCGGCGAGGCCCAGCGCGTCAAGCTGGCGCGCGAACTGGCGCGACGATCGACCGGCCGCTCGCTTTACGTTCTTGACGAGCCAACCGCTGGGCTGCATTTCGACGATGTCAAGAAACTTTTAGAGCTACTTAACCGTCTAAGCGATTTGGGCAACACCGTGGTCGTAATCGAACATAATCTGGACGTGATTAAGTGCGCCGACCATATTATTGACCTGGGGCCAGAAAGCGGTCCCGGTGGCGGCGAAATCATCGCCCAGGGAAAACCAGAGGAAGTCGCCGCGGTTACGGCGTCATATACGGGCCGATACCTGCGACCGATGCTAGAGTTGGTTTAGCGACGTTTTAGGGTTGCCTAATTGCTAGGCAGCGACCGAACCTAATGATGTGCTTCTTAGGTTTAATGCCGACTTATCGGGGTTGACTCAGGATCACCTTTTAGGTAGCTTAATATCAGACCAAATTAGTCGGGAATGGACAAATTAGTGGTTCAAGCAGGCGCGATAAAATGAACGTTAAGACTCCGATTTACCTTGATAATCACGCGACTACGCAGGTCGACCCGAGGGTTTTGGAAGCCATGCTGCCCTACTTCACGGAAAAATTCGGTAACGCGGCGAGCAAAAGCCATGCGTTTGGTTGGGAGGCGGAAGCTTCCGTCGACAGGGCGCGGGAGCAGGTAGCGAAGCTTATTGGCGCCTCGTCGCCGCGGGAGATTGTTTTTACCAGTGGCGCGACCGAATCGGATAATCTCGCGATCAAGGGGGTCGCCGAAGCTTACCGTGACAAGGGCGATCACATCGTCACCTGCGTGACCGAGCACAAAGCGGTTCTCGATAGTTGTAAGGTTCTGGAGAAGCATGGATTCCAAGTTACCTATTTGCCGGTTAGCGCTGATGGGGTCGTCGATATCGAGCGCTTAAAGACTGCGCTCACGGAGCAAACGATATTGATCTCGATTATGGCCGCCAATAACGAGATCGGTACGATTCAACCGGTGCAAGAAATCGGTCGCGTGGCCAAAGAGAGAGGGATTCTGTTTCACAGCGATGCGACGCAAGCGGTGGGCAAGGTTCCGATCAACGTCGAAGCAATCGGTATCGATCTGCTGTCGTTGACGGCGCACAAGATGTACGGCCCCAAAGGTGTCGGCGCACTTTACGTTCGTGCGACCAAGCCCCGGGTAAAAATTACTCCGCTCATCGACGGCGGCGGGCACGAGCGCGGTATGCGGTCTGGCACTCTCAACGTCGCCGGGGTCGTGGCGCTCGGCAAGGCTTGCGAGCTTTCGCAAAATGAAATGGGCGCCGAAGCTGAGCGTTTGACAGCTCTGCGCGAGCGGTTGAAACACGCGGTTCTCGATCAGCTCGAAGACGTCCGCGTCAATGGCGATGCGCTGCAGCGGTTGCCGGGCAACATGAACTTGAGCTTTGCTTACGTGGAGGGCGAGTCGCTGATGATGGGGCTCAAAGAAATCGCCGTATCCAGCGGTTCGGCATGCACTTCGGCAAGCCTCGAGCCGTCCTATGTGCTCAAGGCGATCGGCTTGGAGGATGCCATGGCCCATGCCTCTATTCGTTTCGGCATCGGCCGCTTCAATACTGTGGATGAAATCGATTACACGGTGCAACGGGTCGTCGAAGAAGTACAGCGTCTGAGAGAGATTTCTCAAGTTTATCGGGCGAAGAAGACCAAGCTACAGAAACGTCAGCAAGGCGAGGTGACCAGTCAGGAAAAAGTTTCCTGACTGTTTCACACAAGGGGAGGAACAAAGTTATGGCCATGGGAATCAGTCTCACCGATCGTGCCGCGGCGCGGATCAAGGAGCTGATTGTCGCCGATAGCCGGCAAGGTCAGGGATTGCGGGTTAAAGTGGTCGGCGGCGGTTGTTCGGGCCTTCAGTATAAGGTGGATTTCGACGCGCCCAAAGGGACCGATAAGGTGTTCGAGAAGGACGGCGCCAAAGTTTTGGTGGACATGAAGAGCCTGCTTTACCTGACGGGCACGGAGCTCGACTACAAAGACGAGTTGATGCAGTCCGGCTTCGTCTTCCAGAATCCGAACGTGAAGAAAGCCTGCGGTTGCGGCGCTTCGTTCACGGTTTAAAAATAGTGGGGAAGTAGAATCATGAAAACAGCGACAAACACAGTGGAAGATCTTGCTCGTCGCGAGTACAAGTACGGTTTCGTCACCGACATTGATGCGGACACCGTTCCGCCAGGGTTGGACGAAGACGTCATTCGCCTGATCTCCGCAAAAAAAAATGAGCCGCAGTTCATGCTCGATTGGCGGCTGAAGGCTTATCGTCACTGGGCCAAGCTGGAAAAGACTCAAGCCGAGCCTAAGTGGGCGAAGGTGCATTATCCGCCTATCGATTATCAGGCAATTCGTTATTTTTCCGCGCCGAAATCGAAGACGGATGGTCCCAAAAGCCTAGACGAGGTCGATCCGGAGTTGCTCCAAATGTACGAGAAGCTGGGAATTCCTCTCAAAGAGCAGGAATCTCTGGCTGGCGTGGCCGTCGACGCGGTTTTCGACAGCGTCTCGGTGGCGACGACATTTAAGGGGAAGCTCGCCAAGCTCGGCATTATCTTTGGCTCGTTTTCCGAGGCGGTGCAAAATCATCCCGACCTGGTGCAAAAGTACCTGGGCTCAGTGGTGCCTTACACCGACAATTTTTTCGCGTCGCTCAATTCCGCGGTGTTCAGCGACGGCTCGTTTTGTTTCATTCCGAAGGGAGTGCGCTGCCCGATGGAGCTGTCGACCTATTTCCGCATCAACGCCGCGGAAACCGGCCAATTCGAGCGCACGCTGATCGTCGCCGAAGAAGGCGCCACGGTAAGTTACCTTGAAGGCTGCACCGCACCCATGCGCGATAAAAACCAGTTGCACGCCGCGGTGGTGGAGCTGGTGGCCCACAGGGACGCCCAGATCAAGTACTCCACGGTGCAAAATTGGTACCCCGGCGATGCCGAAGGCAAGGGCGGTATTTACAATTTCGTGACCAAGCGCGGCAAATGTCTGGGCGAGAGCTCGAAGATCTCCTGGACTCAGGTGGAAACCGGTTCGGCGATTACCTGGAAGTATCCGAGCTGTATCTTGCAGGGCGACGATTCGGTGGGCGAGTTTTATTCCGTGGCACTGACCAACAATTACCAGCAGGCCGATACCGGCACCAAGATGATCCATATCGGCAAGAACACCAAGAGTACGATCATCTCGAAGGGTATCTCGGCGGGCCACGGTCAGAACACCTACCGCGGCCTCGTTAAGATCATGAAGGGCGCCAGCGGCGCGCGGAACTATTCGCAGTGCGATTCGTTGTTATTGGGAGACAAGTGCGGCGCGCATACCTTTCCTTATTTGGAAGTTTTAAATAACGCGTCGCAGGTCGAGCACGAGGCCTCGACCTCCAAAATCGGCGAGGATCAGCTGTTTTATTGCAAGCAGCGCGGGCTCTCGACAGAGGACGCGGTCAATCTGATCGTCAACGGTTTCTGCAAGCAGGTATTTAAAGAGCTGCCGATGGAGTTTGCCGTGGAAGCACAGAAACTTCTCGGCGTAAGCCTGGAGGGCAGCGTCGGATAGGAATGGTTTCCATCCGCGACCGCGGACGAACAAGCAGGCAATTATGTCGGACGAAATTTACTTCGATAACAACGCGACCACACGGGTGCTGCCCGAGGTCGCCGAAGCGATGATACCGTTCTACACGGAGCAGTACGGCAATCCGTCGAGCATTCATCGTTTCGGCAGCCAGGTGGGCGAGAAAATCGCGCAGGCGAGGGCGCAGGTTGCCGCGCTGATCGGCGCCGCCGATCCGATCGAAGTCATTTTCACGAGCAGCGGCACCGAAGGCGATAACGCCGCGATCCGCGGCATGCTCGAAGCGCGGCCGGACAAACGCCATATCGTCACCACTCAAGTCGAGCATCCAGCGGTGTTAGGTCTATGCCAGCATTTGGAGAAGAAAGGTTATCGTGTGAGCCGGTTGGGCGTCGACGCCGACGGCGCGTTGGATCTCGATGAACTGCGCGCTGCATTGACCGACGATACCGCGGTGGTGTCGATCATGTGGGCCAATAACGAAACCGGAGTAATTTTCCCGATCGAACAGATCGGCGCGATCGTTCGCTCCAAAGATATTCTATTTCATGTGGACGCCGTGCAAGCCGCTGGCAGGTTGCCGCTCGCCGTTAAAGACTTGCCGGTGGACCTGATGACGATCTCGGGCCATAAATTTTACGCGCCCAAAGGGATCGGCGCGCTCTACGTGGGACGCGGCATTACTTTTCCACCTTTCATGATCGGCGGCCACCAGGAACGCAACCGGCGCGCCGGAACGGAAAATGTCGCGGGCATCATAGGCATGGGTAAAGCGGCGGAGATCGCAGCTGGCCGGATAGCCGAAGATTCGGCGCGAGTCGGCCGGTTGCGCGATCTGCTCGAAACTTTGTTGCTGGAATCCTGTCCGGGCAGCCGGGTAAACGGCCGCGGGCAGCCGCGCTTGCCGAACACGTCGAACATCAGTTTTCGCTATTTGGAAGGCGATTCGATTCTCGTGCTGCTGGACCAGCAGGACATCTGTGCTTCCACGGGTTCCGCCTGTACGGCGGGCTCTTCGGATCCCTCCCATGTGCTGCGGGCAATGAAGGTTCCGGCAGATTGGCTGCAGGGCGCGGTCCGTTTTAGCCTCGGCCATTTCAATACAGAAAAAGAAGTCCATTACGTGAACCAAAAGGTGCCGGCGATCGTCCAAAGGCTGCAAAAGCTTTCCGTCTTGGGCAAACTCGGCGATCGACAGGAGCTGCAATCCGAGCGTCACACGGCGACCGGCGGCAGCGGGGCAAGGAGGTAGAAACAAATGGGGCTCATGCAGATACCACGGCGCGTCGACTATGGCTTACGTGCGGTGATTTATCTCTCGGACCAGCTGCCGGGAAAATGTTGCTCCATCGGTGAGATCGCCAAGCATCAGGGGATGCCGAAAAAGTTCTTGGAAAAAATTATTCAAAATCTGGTTCAGCGCGGCTTGATCAAGTCCAAGCGTGGCGCTTCGGGAGGTTACATGTTGGCGCGCCCGGCCGACGCCATCTCGTTTTGCGACGTGATCGAGGCGATCGAAGGGCCGATCTCGGTCAATGCGTGTTTGGACCATGCCTTGGGCTGTGATCAGATTCCGCGCTGTACGATGATAGGCGTCTGGAACGAGGTGCAGCGTGGCGTCACCGAGGTGCTCAGCCGCACGACCATTGCGGCCCTGCGCCAGCCGGCCTGCAAGGAATTCATTGGTGTTTCTTCTCTTTCGAGTGCGGCTTAAACGGAATGAATGGCTTAACCGATCGAATTGCAGTCAAGCCGTACCTTAATCGGAGGTAGGTTTTATGAGTTATGACACTGGGCTCAGCATGGAAGAACGAGTGACTTCGTTGTTCCAGCCGGACACACTTTTGCCGGATCAGTATCTCGATACCTTCCGGCGCAAGTTGCATCTCGAGCCGGAAAAGAAGCTCTTGCTGGCGATTCTCGAAGATGCCGTGGCTTGTTATCAGAAATATCTATTCGCCCGCGATAGCAAGGGGACGGCGCTTTTTAGCGAGGCCGAAGGGTGGCTGGAACAAGCCAACGGCGAGGGCGTATTCGCGTTCGACAGTGTGTGTGAATCTCTGGGTTTGAACCCCGACTATCTCAGACGCGGCATGACCGAATGGAAAAGGGCTGCGCTCGCGCAGCACACCCAAGCAAAGGTTTATCAGCTCACAACCGGAGCGCGAAAACACAAAAGAAGCGTGCCGAGCCCGCGTAGAGCGGGACAGCGCGTGCGGCGGGCGGCCGGCCGGTAACGCGACTCAGGGCGGTGACGACGGTCCACGGCGACGACGGCAATTGACCGTCGTCGCCGTTTTATTTCCAGGCGGTGCCCCCTCCCTTGAAAAGCTCGATAAACAAATTCATAGATTAGTAATGGTTAAAAAAAAACGCGGCTCGGCGATCGGACGGTTCTTCTACAGTTTGAGATACCGGACCGGCGAGTACGCGCTGCGCGGCTTCGTCGGGGCATTGCCTTACGTACCGTACCGCTGGGTGATGCTGTTGGCGCGCTCTACGGCGCGCATTACCTTCTGGTTGCTGTGGAGCTATCGTAAACGGATGGAAGAAAACGTCGCAAACGTTTTCGCCGACGAAATACCCGAGGTAAAAGACCGGCAAGCCTTGGTCGGGCGAGCCTGGCTGAATTTTGCTCGCGGCGTGGTCGATACGACCGCAGTGATGCATTTTTCCAAGGAACGAATTCGCTCCACCGTGGCATTGGAGGGCGAGGAGCATATAAAGCGGGCACTCGAGAACGGCAAAGGAGTCCTAGCATTGAGCGCTCACTTGGGCAGTTTCACGATGATCGGCGCACGCCTGGCGGCATCGGGTTACCCGTTTAGCGTGGTGGTGAAGCAGCCAGCCGACCAGCGCTTCACAAAACTGGTCGATGATTACCGTGCGCAAATCGGCATCCACACGATTTCCGCTAAACCGCGCCGGGAAGCCGTTCGCGGCATCCTCAGGGCCTTGCGCGATAATCGCATCGTTTTGGTCATTGCCGACGAGTTCAAGTCCGGCGACGTGATGGTCGATTTCTTGGGCATGAAGGCGCCAGCGCCACGCGGACCGGCAACTCTGGCGCTGCGCACGGGGGCGGTGACCCTGCCGATGTTCGCCACCCGAAGCGCTGGCGACGCGTTGACTCTCACCGTGGGAGCGCCGATTGCGCCGATTCTGCGCGAAGACCTTGAAGCCAGTGTCGCGGCGACTACGGAGCTCTATTCGCGCCATATCGAGGCGGCGATTCGAAGGTTTCCCGATCAATGGAATTGGCTCGGATTGCCGCGCCGCGATGGCAAGTTGTCGCGCGCGGAGATAGCGCGCAGACGCAGGGAAGCGCACCCCAAGGCGATTTCCCGCCGGCCCCGTTCAGACCAAATCGGTACCGGCACTTCTTCGCCGTAGCGACGCTAGTGGGTAGGAAAACAGGTTGTGTAAACGTCGACAAGCTCGACGTGAGAGGACTCGAAGAAAGCTCCTCAGCAACCTGCTAAAGTTTTGAATCGAAGCCCGGATTTAGAATCGTCTTTTGCTCGGTGGATTCCAAGTAGCGCATGAAGCGGTACTTATTTTCGATTTCGTCGAGCTTGAGCGCCGGCAGATTCGCCGGCTGACCCGGCTGGACTTTCACGGCGATCAAGGTCAAGTCATTGCGCTTCCAGGCGCACGTGAACTCGGCGCGAAATTCTTCCGGCGATTGCACCCAGAGGGCGTGCTTGTAGCCGGCGCCCTTGGCGATGGCCACGGCGTCGCACTCACGCGACGCGGTGGCAGTGCCGCCCGAAGCTTCGTAGACTTCGTTGTCAAAGAGCAGGTGAATCAAGTTACCGGGACGCTGCAAGGCGATCGTCGGCAGACCGCAAAGATTCATCAGAAAGGCGCCGTCGCCGTCGATGGCGATGACTTTGCGATACGGTAAAGCGATGGCCAGACCGGCGGCAATTGACGAAACCAAGCCGAGGGTCCGGGTTTTCAAGTTGCCGTCGCTCGGGCGCACGGCCCACCACTCCCGCGCGCCCCAGCCCGTGCAAACCGCCAGCGCGTGACCGGCGTCGCCGGCGATCGCTTTCAAATAATTATAACGTTGCATCATTTGACGCCCAAGACACTTTTAGTCAGCAGCACCGCCACCGGTTTCTTCGAATCATCGGCCAAAATCTGCGCGCCGTGCAAGATTTCGTCGATTTCTTCTCGTTTGCGCAATACGTAGCTACGAAAGCCCATTGCCTGGATGACCGGTTCGGTGACCGAACCCAGCGTCGTAAAGCCGCGGTCGCCGATGTCGCCGGCGTAGTAGATCAGCATGAGAATCGGGATTTGGAACTGCAGCGAGGTCGTTGTCAGTGCGTTGCAACTGTTCAAGAAGCCGGCGTTCTGCATGATGATCGCGGTTTTTTTACCGGCCAGATATGCGCCGGCGCAGATGCCGATGCCTTCTTCCTCTCGGCAGAGCGGTACATGTTTGAGCTCGGTGTCGCGTTCAGCCGCGCGAATCAGTTCGAGCATTTTTTCATCCGGTAAGGTTGCGACAAAATTTATCCCGGCTTTTTTAAGTCCGGCGAGGATCGCAGCCGCCGACGTTTTCGCGGTTTGGTCTTCCATCAGACACCTAAATGATTCGTGTCACACTCGGGTTTGATTGCACTTTGCCGGGGCGATCACAAGCATCATGGCTACTGCGAATGAATCCAGCTTGTCAAGTCGCGCGCTGCCGACGCGGCCCGAATACTCTCTTGACACTCGGAGAGCAAGCCCTATAGTGAACCGAAAAAGCGTTATGACGGAAACAGACGTAAAGGTCAGCGCCCAACATGTCTGGGTCGGCGGCGAGGACCGTTGTGTTCATTTGGGTCTCACCAATTACGTGCAAGCGGCCCTCGGCACGGTAATATCCATGGAGCTCCCCGATGTGGGGGATCAAGTCGAAGAGGGCGAGATCTTCGCCGAAATCGAATCGGTGTCCACGGTTCATGAGTTCGTTTCGCCCGTATCGGGCAAAGTACTCGCCGTCAACCCGCAGTTGGAGAGCAATCCCTCGATCATCAATGAGGATCCTTACAGTGAAGGTTGGCTGGTCGAAGTGCGCTTGAAAAATGAGTCTGAACTCGACGCGCTCATGGGCATGGACGAGTACTACCATTTTGTTTTTAAAGATAAAGCTTAAATCGTCAGCAATTGCCCGGGCTTTTTTCCTTTCACTGCAAATTGCCGCGCTCGTGCATGGCGCGCAAGACGATCCGCGCCGGGGAGAAGGGGCCGACAAATTCCTTGCAGCGCGCCGGGTTATGGTCGAGCGCCAAATGCGCTGGCGCGGCATCAAGGACGAAAAAGTCTTGGCGGCGATGCAAGCGCTGCCACGCCACTTGTTCGTGCCCGAGCCCATGCGCGCATTCGCTTATGATGACCGGCCGCTGCCAATTGGCTCGAGCCAGACGATCTCGCAACCTTACCTTGTGGCTTTTATGACCGAGCTGCTGGAATTGCAACCGACGGATAACGTTCTCGAAATCGGCACCGGCTCGGGCTATCAAACGGCGGTTTTGGCGCAACTAGTCGCGGTGGTATACTCGATCGAAATCTTGCCGGCGCTCGGCGCTGGCGCCAAAAAAATCCTCGCTTCCCTTGGCTACCAAAACGTCGAGTTCAAGATCGGCGACGGATTTTACGGATGGCCGAAACGCGCCCCGTTCGATGCCATCCTGCTGACGGCCGCCGCCCCGAAAATACCCGAGCCACTCTGGCGCCAGTTGCGCGAAGGCGGGCGCCTGGTAATGCCCCTCGGCGAAGAACGGCAGACGCAGACATTGATCCGTGCCAGAAAGGTGGCGGGTGAGCCTGTCATCGAGGATTTCAGCGAGGTTCTTTTCGTGCCGTTGCGGGGCGCGATGCAGAAGTAGATTGGTTTAAATCTTGGCGCGCCGCACCGCGCGAGGTCGGGCTCTGAAAACGATAGACCACTTCGCCGGGCCGGACCATGTTGAGCTCTTCGCGGGCGAGTTTTTCCAGATAATCGTCGTCGTTGCGGATGCGAAATATGCGCTGGCGCAGGTTTTCGTTTTCCCGCTGGAGAAGGAAATTCTGCTCGTCGAGCCGGCTTTTTTCGCCGTGCAAGCGCCATAGATACAAGGCGCCGCGCTCGCCGACGATGGTGACCAAAGACAGCGATATAATCAGCATGCCGAGTAAATAGATCGGCCAGCGTTGGGGTAGGCTTACGCGTAGAGGCATGGTTTGGACACTTGGCAATATAGCATATTTTATGGTTTTGTCTTGGTGAATAACATTTTTGGGGGGCGGCGATGAAGATTCGACGGGTACACGCGCGCGAAGTGCTGGATTCTCGGGGGCAACCCACGGTGGAAGTGGAAGTGACGCTGAAAAACGGTGTGCTGGGCCGGGCAACGATGCCGTCGGGCGCCTCCACGGGCGTTCACGAGGCCGTGGAGCTGCGCGACGGCGGCAAGCGTTTCCTCGGCAAAGGTGTGCTGCGCGCGGTGGCTCATGTGAACGAGAAAATCGCGCCGCGTTTACGCGGCAAGGAGGCGCGCGATCAGGCAGCGATCGATCAAATCATGCTTGACCTCGATGGCTCGCCTAATAAAGGCAGACTCGGCGCTAATGCGATTCTCGGCGCTTCGCTCGCCGTCGCGCACGCCCAAGCCCGCGCCCAAGGCCTGTCGTTTTATCGTTACCTGGGCGGCGCCGCCGCGAAAATTCTTCCGGTGCCGATGCTTAACGTACTCAACGGCGGCGCGCACGCCGACAACAACGTCGACGTCCAAGAGTTCATGATCGTGCCTCATGGCATGAAGAGTTTCGCCGAAGCTCTGCGCGCGGCGGCGGAGATCTTCCAGACGCTAAAAAAAGTCCTGCATGACCGCTCCTTGTCGACCAGTGTGGGCGACGAAGGCGGTTTTGCGCCGCGAGTGAAAAGCAACGCGGAGGCGATCGAATTACTCTTAGAAGCGATCGGTGCGGCGGGTTATAAGGCGAGCAGCCAGGTAGCGCTCGCGCTTGACGTGGCGTCGAGCGAATTTTACGAGGACGGCGACTACCGCTTCAAAAAATCCGACGGGCGCAAGCGCAGCCGCGACGAAATGGTACGGCTCTACGAAGACTGGGTGCGCCAGTATCCGATCGTGTCCGTCGAAGATGGCTTCGCCGAGGACGACTGGGAAGGCTGGCGCATGATGACCCAAGCCTTGGGCAAGAAAATTCAGCTGGTCGGCGACGACTTGTTCGTTACCAACACCATGCGCTTGAAGCAGGGCATCGACTCGGGCGTCGCCAATTCGATTCTCGTGAAAGTCAACCAGATCGGTTCGCTGACTGAGACTCTGGCGACCATGAGGCTAGCCAAGGAAGCCGGCTACACCACGGTGATATCGCATCGCTCAGGCGAGACCGAGGATGTGACCATCGCGGACCTCGCGGTTGCGACCAACGCCGGACAGATCAAGACCGGCGCGCCCTGCCGCGGCGAGCGCACGGCAAAATACAACCAGCTACTGCGCATCGAGGAAGAATTGGGCAGACGCGCGGTCTATGCAGGCAAGGGCGCCTTTCATGCCAAACGCAGTAAGTGAACGGCGCCGGCTCGCGCTGCAAGCGGTGCCGGCTCGGGGTCGTACAAGAGAAACGCTGCAAGAAAAAAGTGCCCGCGCCATCGCCATCGCCGACCATTTGGCGCAGGCTTATCCGGACGTCGAGTGCCCGCTCGTCCACTCCAATAGCTTCGAACTCTTGGTCGCGGTGATTCTCTCAGCCCAGTGCACCGACACCGCAGTGAACAAAGTCACGCCGGAGCTGTTTCGTCGTTATCCAACACCCGCCGCGCTAAGTGGCGCGCCAATCACCGAGATCGAGTCGGTCATCCGCACGCTCGGCTTGTTTCGCGCCAAGGCGAAGTCGCTCAAAAGGTGCGCTCAACAGTTAGTGGAAGAATTTCACGCCCAAGTGCCGGCGACGATGACGGAATTGACCCATCTCGCCGGCGTGGGACGCAAAACCGCGAATGTGATGCTCGGTCACGCCTTCAACCAACCTGGCATCGCCGTCGACACGCACTGCAAACGATTGTCGCGCCGTCTGGCACTTACGCGCCAGCAAGAGCCCCTTAAGATTGAAAGAGATCTAGCTAAAATTCTTTCACCCGCCCAATGGACTGATTTTTCGCACCGCCTGATTCTCCATGGCCGGAAAATCTGCCACGCGCGCAAACCGGCTTGCGCAAAGTGCGAGCTAAACGCTTCGTGCCCGTCGAGACTGGCAGAAACAAACGACTAAGGCCATGCGCGTCGACGAGCAATCGGTTCAGTTCTGATGACCGGAGACGATGCAATTGCCGATAATTTCTTATGTTTGCGCGTTTGTGGTTCTGGGAAGGTCAGGGGATCTCGGCATAGAACACAGCTCGCAGCTCATCTCTGTACGGCGAGCATTAGCCGGATGAAGTTTAGGCGCTGTATGGGTCTTGTTTGCCGCGCTTGACAGTTCTAGGTCTAAATTGTTCAATTATTGCCAGAATAGTGTGCTTGATTTCCGCCAAGCGGCGGTTTGCACGACGTATTTATTAAGTTTTTAGCAGTGCTGTCTAGTGGCACATAATTGGCTAGTAACAGCAGCGGACTGATACAAATGAGGTGCAGGCAGACAAAAGTTTGCGGCGAAGAGCTGGAGAACCCGTCGGAGCAGAAGTTAGACGGCGCCCTTCATATGGAAAAACAGCCTCTAGGTTCGCCGGCTTGTCTCCGCCTGTTCGCCGCCGATAGCTCTCCGACCCGTGCGTCTTGTTCCGAAATTGGCTGTTGATCAAGAATTGACGGCTCATCGGATAGGGTGCGGGGGGTCTCGTTATTTTCTAGTTTGTTTGTAAGCTCGTAGTCCATGAAGACAGATCGGATATCGACCGGAATTACCGGGCTCGACGGATTGATCGAAGGGGGGTTGATCGAAGGAAAAACCTACTTGGTGGTCGGTGCACCGGGCACGGGCAAGACCATTTTGGGATTGCAGTTTCTGATGGGCGGCCTTCTGCAGAAGGAAAAGGGGCTGTATGTTACCATCGACGAAAAACCCGCCGAAGTCATCGAACAGGCGGCTTCGTTGGGCTGGGACCTCGGTCCCTATGTCGAAGCCAAGGAATTTCTCATTCTTGATGCCTCCGCCTATTTTAACACAAGGATGACGGATAACCCGGGAAGGCATGTTGATGTTCAACGGGTGCTCACCGACCTCAACACCTACATCACGAGGCTCGGTGCGTCCCGATTGGTGATCGATCCGATCGGTCCGCTGATCTTTAGCGGCGACGCGACCTCGCGCATGATCGATCAAGCGCGCATGTTATTTTACGGCCTTCAAGCCAACGGTAAGACGACCAATCTGCTGACCACCTACGCGGTCGAGAGACAGGTGAGAGGAATCGAGGAATATTTCGTATCGGGGACCCTGGTTCTGGAAATGGAGCGGGTAAATAGCCGCTTTATGCGGACTCTGACAATCGAGAAAATGCGCAGCACGGCGCTCGAACCGGCCCAGTACAACTTCAACATTCAACCTGATTGTGGCATCGTACTGCAGGGGCTGGCCGATATTGCCGGTTGACATGAATCCACGCTGAACTTTAGCGGTACGATCCGCTGGGTCGCTTTTATTTCGCCGGACAAATTGCCTATAAAAGATTGCCGCTGCTTTAACTGCGCTGCATCCCAGCGTACGCGGCGATGCCGTGCGCCAAAACTTCAGCGACACCGGCGGTAATCTCGGTGGCGTCGTAGCGCACACCGATGACCGCGTTGGCGCCGAGTTGAGCGGCATGCTCGACCATCAAGCGATGCGCGTCTTCGCGCGCCATCTCGCAGCGCTCGCTGTAATGTGTGATGTTGCCGCCGAACAGTGTCTGCACGCATGCACCGATGCTGCCAACGATGCTGCGCGAATGCCCTACGATACCGCGTACTACCCCAAGACTTTGCCTCACTCGGTAGCCGGGAAGCTCTATCGCGGTGGTGATAAGATTAGCGTCGATCCAAACAAACCGACTAAAATCATTAAGACAGTGAACAAGAATGTCCCCGTCATTTGTCTACCTCGTGAATTTGTTGTGCTAGTTCCCTATCATTACGATTATGTAAAGCAAAGTGGGATAGACGATTTCTCGGCGTTTTAACGGCCTCGTTTGGTGAAGCGGGCGATCGCTCTGCGGTTCTTTTTCGTTGGGCGGGCGGGCGAGCCGAATTCCGGCGGGCGTTCGAGTTTGATCAGCGCGATGGCGGCTTCGCGTTGGCGCAGACTTTCCTCGGTTTCCTCGTAGAGTCGTTCTGCCTGCGCCGCCGGGCCGCGCAAACGTGTCACGGCTTTGATAATGACCGTCCATTGGTACGGGCCGCGCCGGACGGTCAAGCGCTCGCCGCCGCGAACGACGCGGCTGGGCTTGGGGCGTTCGCCATCGATCTCGATTTTGCCGCCGCTTACCGCGTCGGCGGCCAGAGACCGGGTCTTAAAAAAGCGCGCGGCCCAGAGCCATTTATCGAGCCTGATTTCTTTACAATCCTCCATCGTCGCGCGCCGCTAACCCTTGCTTTGCGGCCAAGGAAATTCGGGTAGCGTGCTGTTCTGTAAAATTTTGTAGTCCGTCAAGTCTACCTGCAAGGGTGTTACCGAAACGTAGCCTTCGGCGACGGTTTTGCAGTCGGTTCCTTCTTCATCGGCAAAGCCGAGATCGTCGCCGCCGATCCAGTAGTACTTGCCGCCCCGCGGATCGACGCGCTCGACGATGTTTTCGCTGTAATGCCGCTTGCCCATACGCGTCACCCGCCAGCCTTTGATCTCGTTTTTGGGGCAGGGTGGAATATTCACGTTGAGGAGCGTCTTCGGGGGAATGCCGCGCGCAGCGATGTGCTCGACCAAGGTAGCCGTGAATTCGGCGGCGGCGCGGAAATCGAAATCTTTGAAAGCCACCAGCGATACGGCGATTGCCGGTATGCCGAGCAGCGCCCCTTCGATGGCGGCGGAAACCGTGCCGGAATAAATGATGTCATCGCCCAGGTTGGGTCCCTTGTTGATTCCGGAGACGACGAGATCGGGCTTCATCGGCAACAGGCCGGTCAGCGAAAGTTTCACGCAATCCACAGGAGTTCCGTCGACGGCCAAACGGCGCGGCGCCAGTTCATGAACGCGCAACGGTCGGTGCAGCGTCAGCGCATGGCTCATGGAACTCTGCGCCCGGTCCGGAGCGACGGTAAAAATCTCGCCGACTTTACCGAGAATCGTTTCCAGCGCCGTGAGCCCTTCGGACTGGATGCCGTCATCGTTGGAAAGCAAAATATTCATGAAACCATTCTCGCAAAGTAGCCGCGAACGGACAAGCTCCCGGTGACTTGTATCGCGCGCCGCCGCTAAGCTATAAATTTGAGGCAAGTCTTAAGGAGAGATGTTCTATGGCGACCGCGGAAATCGTGGCGATCGGTTCGGAATTGCTGCTCGGACAAATCGTCGACACCAATTCAGCGTGGATGGCGCAGCGGCTGACCGCGTTGGGCGTGAATTTATATTTTAAATCCGTGGTCGGCGACAATCCTGGGCGGATGAAAGAGGTGTTGTCCCGGGCGTTAGAGCGCGCCGACATCGTCATCACCAGCGGCGGACTGGGACCAACGCAGGATGATTTGACTCGGGAAATCGTTGCCGAGGTGACCGGTCGCAAGCTGATTCAAAATGCCGCGATGCTGGAGCAGGTCGAAGAGCATTTTCGCCGGCGCGGCCGGACCATGACACCGAACAACATTCGGCAATCGTATATGCCGGAAGGAGCGATCCCGGTCAAAAATCCCAACGGCACGGCGCCCTGTTTTATCGTCGAGGACCCGCGCGGGGTGATTTACTCTCTGCCAGGGGTCCCCGTTGAGCTCAAATGGTTGTTCGAAAACGAGGTCGAACCTTACCTCCGACAAAAATTCAACCTGGCGGAAGTCATTCACTACCGTGTGCTCAAGATCGTCGGCATCGGCGAGAGCGCGGTGGACGACAAGGTCGGCCACTTGATTGCTAACTCCAGCAATCCAACCGTCGGCGTATTGGCCTTGCCGGGTCAGGTCGATGTCCGGATTGCTGCCAAGGCGGCGAACAAAGACGAGGCGAAGCAAATGATCGCGCCGGTGGAGGCCGAAGTGCGCGAGCTGTTGGGCAGCGCCATTTTTGCCGCCGACGATGAAACCATGGAGCACGTCGTCGGCAAGCTCTTGCGCGGACAGAAAAAAACCGTGGCGGCGTGCGAGGATTTGACCTGTGGCCAATTGGCCGAACGTCTGCAAACGGCAAGCCTGGAGAGCTTCGGCGCGGGTTTTATCTGCAACAGCGAGAGTTCGCTGCGCACCCTGCTCAAAAATTCACAGGAGCGACAAAAGATCGACGCCCTGCTCAAAGACCCGGTAGCGCTGACGGACCAGCTCGCACGGGCGGCACGCGAGTTATCGGGCTGCGACTTTGGCCTGGCCTTGCACGCGATCGCGGACCCCGATAAGCAAAATTCAAAATCTCGCCCGCGGTCAAACCTACGTCTCGCTTACCGACGGCCGCCATTTTCTGCGGCGCGAAAACACCAGTGCCGGGCGGGGCGCCTACGATCGCTCGCGTATGACGCTCAACGCCATCGATCTATTGCGCACGGCGCTGATCCAGGGAATGGAATAACAATACTTCGGGTCTTCGGAGATGGGTTTCTAATGGGCGGGGAGCACTCTCGGGGCGAGTGTCTGCAATTGACTCAAAGGCTCTTCCAGGCTCTTGATTGCGGCAACCCAGAAATCCGGTTTCTCAAGATCTTCACCGATCGTGCGTTTGACCACATTCTCGGCCGTGTCGCTCGCTGCGAGACGGAGAAACTCCTCATATTTGGGCAAAAAGCTCGAACCTTCTTTCTTTAGCCTGCCGTAAAGACCGCGGCTAAGCAGGTAGCCGAACATGTACGGGAAGTTATAAAAGGTCAGGCCGGTGATATAAAAGTGCAGTTTCGAAGCCCAGAAATAAGGGTCTTCGCCACCTGCCTCCAAGACTTCGCCGAGAATTTGTCGCTGAGTTTCGACCATCAATTCTTTCAACCGTGAGACGCTCAGCGGACCCGTGCTCCGTTCTTCATAAAGACGCTTCTCGAATTCATAGCGCACGGGAATATCCAAGAGATAAATCGCGCCGTGGCCGAGCTCGACATCGAGGATCAAAGCCTTTTGTTGGGCGCTGATATTGGGATCGTCGAGCAAGCCGTTCATCAAAACCTGCTCGCCGAAGGTCGAGGCGGTTTCCGCCAGGGTCATCGGGTATCCGCGCGCGTAAGGTCGCATATTCCTCATGATGAAACCGTGGAAAGCGTGGCCCGATTCGTGGGCCAGCGTCAGCACGTCGCCGAGGGATTCATTGTAGGTCATGAAAATCCGCGATTCCTTGGTCAGCATCGAGCTGGTGCAAAAACCGCCGGGTCGTTTACTCGTGCGCGGTTCCCAGTCAATCCAGTTTTTAGCGACGATTTGCTCGCGGAAAAATGTTCCCAGTCTTTCATAGGCGCGAGCGAACGACCGGCCGACCAGCGATTGGGCAGACTCCCAGGTAAGTTTGTCTTGATCGGGGAAATCGATCGGCGCGCCGAGATCGAACCAGGCGATCCCCTGACGGCCCATAATCTTTGCTTTCGATTGCAAAATCCGCCTCGGCACGTCCAGGTTGGCGAACAGCGCCTCGAACATGGCATCGAGAGTTTTGCGCTTAATCGCCGCTTGGAACAAGGCGATGTCGAGAAAGTGATTGACGCCGCGGTGGCGATTGAGGGTGAGCCGGGTGCCTGCGATGGCATTGAGCGCGCCGGCAGCCACGTCTTCGATCGATTGCCAGGCCAGATTGCCGCCGGTAAAAGCCGCTTGGCGAATGCGCCGGTCGGGATGCTCCAGCAACGAACGGCGCTGCGACATCGGTACGCGCTTGCGTGAGCCATCCGGGAAATCCATTTCGAATTCGAGCTTGGATGAAACCGTATCGTAGAGCCGGCCCCACGCTTGAATTCCGTCCACTCCGAGGTCGGTGGCCAACATTTCTTCATTGACAGACATGGCACGGTGAGCTTCCTCGCGCAGCCGGTTCAAGTAGTTTTGCGCGCCATCGAGAGCGGCTCTGCCGGCGAATCGACAAAACGAATCCTCCGGGCTGTCTTTGAAGGCGCGCAAGAGCTCGATGCGCACCTTGGCAAGCTCGGCGCGCGTGCGGATAAGCTCGGCTTCTTCCTTGAGGTAAGCTTCGTTATGCGCGTCGGCGGAGGTGAGGCAGGTGATGTACGAGCTTAGATGGGACATGCGCTGGGATAACTCCTCGTTGCGCAGCAGCAAGCTTTCCCAAGCTTGGGCGGATGCATCAGCTGAGGCTGGGAAGCGCCGCAGCGCTTTCACGTAACGCGGCGATGTCTTTTCGCAGCGATGCTTTGAAGCGCTGCATCTCCGCGCCGTTGAATTCTGCGAAATAACTCGTGAGATCCCAGGTCATTTTACGGATCAGCGCAGGGTAGGTTAGAAACCCGCCCTGTGGCTAAATTTCCACATTCGTGCCGATTCCTTTCTCCAAGGCTTTGCGATAGACGAGATTTGCCGCAGCGACATCTTGAATCGCGATACCGACCGACTTGTAGAGCGTCAGCTCATCGCGCCGGGTCCGCCCCGGCTTGATCTTGGCGAGCACTTCGCCGATCTCGCCATGAATGTGATTTTCGCGGATCGACTTTTCTTTCAGGGCAAGCAGGATATCGCCGCACTCGGCCATGATCGCGGCACGGGAGTCGACGACGATTGTCGCGCGCGCCAACGTTTGCCCGTCGATCTCGCGCAGATCCGGGCGATGGGAACCCACCGCGTTGATATGGGCGCCGGCTTTGAGCCATTCGACTTTTAATATCGGTTCTTTGGCGGTGGTCGCGGTCACCACGATGTCTGCATCGCGAACCACTGCTTCCGCGCTCTGGGCGACTTCTATGGCGGCGTCTACCAGAGGGGTCAGCTCTTTCTGAACGGCGACGGCGCTGGTTCCCGACGGGCTGTAGAGCTTGATTTTCTCGATCTTGCGCACCCGGGTGAGCGCCTGGATATGCGCGCGCGCTTGCACCCCTGCGCCGAGAATTCCCAGCACCGGCGTCTCCGCATTGGCCAATATTTTTGTCGACAGGGCCGACGCACAGGCGGTGCGGATCGCGGTGATGTAGCTGCCATCCATGGTCGCAATCATTCGGCCGGTCTCGGCGCTAAAAAGCATGATGGTGGCGAGAATCGCAGGCAGCCCTCGTTTGGAATTTTCTTGAAAGTAGGTGACGACCTTCATGCCGAGGGCTTGATCCTCAGACAAAAATCCCGGCATGCTGGTGATGCGTCCTTGAATCTGCGGCAGCGGCACGACTAAGCGCACCGGCATGACCGCCTTGCCGGTGGAATATTGGACATGGGCCTGCGCCAGAGCTGCGATCAAGTCGTCGATATTGATCAGACTCCGAACTTGTTTTTCTGAGAGCACCAGCACGATTATTTTGATAGCATAAAGAGCGCGGCGATGGGTAGTGGAATTAGCAGGGAGACGCCAGGATGAAGCACAAACATCTTATTCAGTTGGACGAAGTCCAGGTGGACAAGATCAAGGCGCCGGAAAATTCCCGCTTCGGCGGCGAACGCCGGCGTGTCGGGGCGCATATCGGCGCAGAGAAATTGGGCTACAGCTTTTGTGCCGTGCCGCCGGGGAAGGCGGCGTTTCCTTTTCACTCTCACAGCGGCAACGAGGAAATGATCTACATCATCGAAGGCGAGGGGACCCTGCGCTTCGGCGCGGAGGAACTGCCGATCGAGTCGCAAACGATCATCGCCTGTCCGCCGGGCAGCCACTGTCCGCATCAACTGATCAACACAGGGACGGGCGAGCTGCGCTATCTGGTCGTCAGCACGATGGCTTATCCCGACCTGACCGAGTATCCAGATTCGAATAAAGTCGGTGCTCTAGGCGCAGCCGCCGTCGGTTCGCAGGCCGGCTTCCGGGCGTTTTTCGTTAAGGACAACAATGCCGATTACTACGCCGGCGAGGATGGCCAAGCCATCGAGCGCATCATCAAAGCGCCGCGCCGCGACGCATAGAACTTCGTTACTGCTTGGGTTCTTTGTCGGCTTCTTCCAGGGCGGCCTTGTTCTTGTCTTCGCTCTCCTTGAGCGAATCCTTGGCGCTATCCAGTGCGTTGAAGGGCTGGGTTACGACTTCCTTGACGGCTTCGCGGCCCTTGGACACGGTTTCCTTTTTCGCGTCGCAGCCGTAGAAAATCAACGATCCGGCACTCACCAAAAGCATAACGAAGAACCATCTTTTCATAGCGCGGCCTGATCCTTACCGGCGACCTCTTGCAGAGCCTTCGGCTGTTGTCAGGTCCATTGAGCAAATAATCAAAGCCCGACACTGAGCTTTCTCTCGGATGATGCAGGTGACGAGGGCGGCATTTCAAGCCGTGGCGAACCTGAATGAACAGGCCACTGACTCTAAGAGCCACACCCGCGTCTAAATTTCTTTGCAGAATTCTTTCTAAATCCCGCTACCTGCTAAATTCCTATGGTAGACCCTATTCCCTCTCGATCAGATGGTAGAAGGCACCGTCAAACTCCGAACTGCTTCTATGTTATTTTTCATTAAAAACTTTACCAATTTGGTTCAAATTGATTTTTCGAATGATCGCATGCTTGCGAATCTTCGATAACCACTCCTTGTAAGCTGGGTCGATCCGTCGTTCAACAATACAGGTAAGGACCACTTGGGTATTCTTTACTTTCCCAATCGTTTGGATCGTGAAGATATAACATATATGAGATTACGCGACTTTTGTCCTTCAATCAATACGTAAGTTCCTGGATAATCCAGATTGAAATCTGCGACGACAATATCAACCATGTCCGTATAAGATGGACTCCCTGAAGCTTAACGCTGTCTTTCAATAACCATTAAACTGTTTTGAAAACCGTCTCAATTATTTTTTCCTTCGTCGGAAGTCGAGCGGTGCTAGAAGTGACGATCCGGGCAGGTCGAAGTGCAATGTCAAAACGTTCGGCCATGACTTACGGTGTTTGGTGGAAATTTACCCAAAAATCTGGCGGTTGTATGTTCAAGCGGTCGTTAGGCGCTGTTACGAATTGTGACAAAAGCCGTCAGAATTCTCAAGTAAGCCTTTATAGTAATATGAAAGCGGTTCTCCTTGAAAGTTTCGGAGGTGTTTACGAAGCGCAACAAAGTCCGGCCATTATAGAACTTAACATGGATAGGCAATGACTTTCCCAACTGATATTAGGACGTTTATGCCAGAAAACATCGCGGCAAATATCACGCACAATAGCATTTTTCACGGAGCCCAAGAGGACATTGATAGGTTCAGCCGCGAGAACAGAGCGAAGTAAACAAAATGCAGCAAAAAGCAGAACCATGTAAAATTGCCGATTCACGTTTCCCTCGCGTTAACGTAATTGCCGATAAAAATAAGCGTTGCCAATCCGCTCCGTAAACTCAAGTTTCCCTTGATTAATAAGAGGTCTAAAACTTTCCGGTATTCTCTTTCCATGATGGTACATTATCGCTCCTCCGGTCGGATCAGGTGACTGGAATCTGGTGTCAGGCCTGAGTATTGACTATTTAGCCAACATTCGTGCGAGTTTCTTCTCGGTCGGCTCGTCCCGATGCGTCTCGTACCAAGCATAGAGACGGCTGATCATGGACGGATCGCGATTAAGCCGCCGCCCTAGTTCCTTCGTCGTCAGTCCACACTGTTGCCGTGCCAGGTACACCAGCTGCGCTCTCATGGCCACCCATCGACGCTGCCGCCCGACGTGCAGCAATACCTCGCTTTTCACATCATGGGCTTGTGCAATCGTTTCGAGCAGCCGGGCAAAGCTCACTTTATTTCCCCTTATCTCAACTTCTCGGGCTTCGCTACGCTCGGCCACCTTGCTTAAAAATCGCTCTTCACCCAAAAAGCGCTGGTCGATGGTTTCATAGTACTTCTCGTCGTGCCCCTGTTTGAACCCGTCTTCGATAAACCCCTGGTATCCCCGCCGGGCGGCTCCCAGGGTCGAGCCAAACTGGCCAAGCGTTGCTTCGGTGTCGACTTTGACGGCAGCCGGTTTGCCCAGATACGCCCCGTGGCTGCTCCAGCGATAGCGCCACGGATTCTCGGGGACTTTCAATCGAGCCGGATTGAGATGGATATAGCGCACCAGTTCAAGCAGGTAGGCGTCGCGGTCGCAGAGGATCGCCTTGTAGCGGCCTTGAAACAGGTGGCCGACCTTGCCGTGGCGGCGGTTGAATATCTGGGTATAGCTTCCTTGAATCCCTTGCATGATCTTGGATAGTCCAACGCGCTTGGTCTCGATCAGGATGTGGACGTGGTTGGCCATCAAGACATAAGCATGGAGCCGAAAGCCGTAGCGCTGGCGATAGTGCTCGATGCGTTGGAGGTAGCTCTGGCGGTCGTGCTCGTCGTGGAAGGTCTTCTGGCGCTGGTTGCCGCGCACGATGACATGGTACAAGGCACCGTCAAACTCGACTCGGGGCTTTCGTGCCATGCCGGCACAGTATCAGTGGAGAAGACTGAATGTCAAATAAATCAATACTCAGGCCTGACCCTATTTCCTATTTCTCTGCTGCGGTCGACCCCTCAGATGATGCAGGTGACGAGGGCGGCATTTCAAGCCGTTGCGAACCTGAATGAACAGGCCACTGACCCCAAGAGCCACACCCTCGTCAAAATCTCTTTACAGGATTCTTTTAAATCCTGCTACCTGCTAAATTCCTATGGTAGACCCCAATTCCTGACGCGTATTTGCTGGTTACGCCTGTCTGTCACGATCAACCCTCGCGCACATACCGTAGGCGATCATTGCGACTATGGTGGAAAACAAATATATCCATAGAAACAAGGCAGCTCCTTGAGCAAACAGCAGAAGACTGGCCGGAATTACTGGCGTGACGGCCAGAGCAGCAAGACGTGGATACCTTTCAACAAAACCGTAAGGCAAGAGGAGCGAGGCAAGACTATAAACAAGCGAGGCCAACACCATTGCGACCACTAGTAAAAGGTACGTGTACGCCGCGCTATCCAAGAAATCTATAAGATTAGTGCTTCCGGGCTCACCTCGGAGCCTGAGTTCAAACTCCAGCGCAACCAAAAACACTGGCAAAAACATCGCCGCCGCTATGAAGGCGTTCCAAAGAAACATCGATATGAGTTTCCGCCAATTCATCATCACGGCGATCCAACCGTTACACTACCGCAAATTCCTGTTAGGCATATGGCACGCGATTCCCGGCTCCGAAACAAGAACTGAGTTGATCCGCCTACGGTCCGCGTAAGCTCAAACGAAGGGAACGGGTCTATGACGCCTCGGGCGAGAATGCCCCCCGAATTTGCCGTAATAGAGAGATTAAAGTCTATTGCCGGTCCAATGCCGAACAGATCAAAAGAGTTTCGAACCGCACCGCTCAAACCCACCGTGTTTCCCCTTACCCCAACGTTTACTATATTACCTTGGCCAATTGTCAAAGCAGACCTGCAGACTTGAACTGCTGCGGCACATGTAGGGTTGACCTGAAAACTACCGGTTCCCGTCTCAAAATCGAGGTTGAAAAACGCGCGGGACCGAGTGGGATTTGGAGCAGGATCAAAATCGCGTGCATCTCCCCGAAGACCAAGGGCGGCTCGGGATCCAATGGTGGGGATCTGGTGTCAGGCCTGAGTATTGACTATTTGGCCAACATTCGTGCGAGTTTCTTCTCGGTCGGCTCGTCCCGATGCGTCTCGTACCAAGCATAGAGACGGCTGATCATGGACGCATCGCGATTAAGCCGCCGCCCTAGTTCCTTCGTCGTCAGTCCACACTGTTGCCGTGCCAGGTACACCAGCTGCGCTCTCATGGCCACCCATCGACGCTGCCGCCCGACGTGCAGCAATACCTCGCTTTTCACATCATGGGCTTGTGCAATCGTTTCGAGCAGCCGGGCAAAGCTCACTTTATTTCCCCTTATCTCAACTTCTCGGGCTTCGCTACGCTCGGCCACCTTGCTTAAAAATCGCTCTTCACCCAAAAAGCGCTGGTCGATGGTTTCATAGTACTTCTCGTCGTGCCCCTGTTTGAAACCGTCTTCGATAAACCCCTGGTATCTCCGCCGGGCGGCTCCCAGGGTCGAGCCAAACTGGCCAAGCGTTGCTTCGGTGTCGACTTTGACGGCAGCCGGTTTGCCCAGATACGCCCCGTGGCTGCTCCAGCGATAGCGCCACGGATTCTCGGGGACTTTCAATCGAGCCGGATTGAGATGGATATAGCGCACCAGTTCAAGCAGGTAGGCGTCGCGGTCGCAGAGGATCGCCTTGTAGCGGCCTTGAAACAGGTGGCCGACCTTGCCGTGGCGGCGGTTGAATATCTGGGTATAGCTTCCTTGGATGCCCTGCATGATCTTGGACAGTCCAACACGCTTGGTCTCGATCAGGATGTGGACGTGGTTGGCCATCAAGACATAAGCATGGAGCCGAAAGCCGTAGCGCTGGCGATAGTGCTCGATGCGTTGGAGGTAGCTCTGGCGGTCGTGATCGTCGTGGAAGGTCTTCTGGCGCTGGTTGCCGCGCACGATGACGTGGTACAAGGCACCGTCAAACTCGACTCGGGGCTTTCGCGCCATGCCGGGCACAGTATCAGTGGAGAAGACTGAATGTCAAATAAATCAATACTCAGGCCCTAACGCATGACCGAAAAGCTTAGCTGTCGATCCTTAGATACACTAACTTATTATCTACGAAAACTATTTTATCCTGGCGATTTTTAACCTCTTTTGTCAAAATGCACGCCCGGGATTGTCCATCAACGTCAACATCTTGAGGTGGAATACCGGATTGTTCAAAAGTGCCAGGTTCAAAGCCAGGAGGACATGTAGTCGTGAAATTATTTCTGATATTTGTCGGCAACGAAAAAATGGTCAAGGTGGCTCCCTGGCCAAAAAAAGCATCGTGCTGGTCTCGCTGCCATGTCACACGCAGGCCGTCGGGCAGAGGAAACCCTATAATCCCTTCAACAATACGAACTGGCGACAAAAGCCATGAATAGACCTCGCGCCATGAACCCACGCACGGAACAATTACCGAGAAAGGAAATTGTGATCAACCAAGACTTGCGCATGTTTTTTCACCTCGGTTTCACATACTGCCCATAGGTTATGTCGAATGGGGCACAATTGCCTCCAATCGCACATGTTGCTTGGATAATTAAACTAATACCGTTACGGTGAGTAAGCAACTTGCTCTGTTGTATGTTAAAGTTGTAATTATCGTAAAATCCAATTGCTTGACCGTTTGTATTGTAAAAAACACTTGCGGTACCGAAAAGCAAAGTCGAAATTTGAATTCGGACCAAAATCGAACTGCTTTCGTATAAGAATCTGACCGCTCAACTTAATTACGTAATACTAAGTGGACTTCGATTCGACACCCAGTCCGTTACTTCGTTGAACTGAGATGGGGACAATCGTACGCCGTTGTTCTGTCCTAACCAGTATTTTTCAAAAAGCGATTTTTCGAATTCTGTGTTTAATCTAGAATGATTTCGTATTACATTCCCTATGAGCCCCAAGTCCGGATGTGAAGATCGTCCTCCGCGTCCGCCAGGATAGTCGTTTCCTGCTGAAGCCAGAAGGACGGGACTAAAGAACCCTCCTCCGCCTGCATTGCTAACCCAGGAATCTGCGGATCGCCGGTATCAGGAACAAATCCTCCCTGATTTGTTCAACCCAACTGAAAACTGGTTGCGATATCCCGAATCAATCCCGCTGTCCCCAAGACGTGCTGAACCCCACACCGGCCTCCGCTAAAGTCGAAAATCCTCCTGGCGGCAAACCAGTCGCGATCGAGACAAAATCAAGTATGACGCTAAAGATCTTTCCGAAGATACTATTAAAAAACCCGCCCTTTTTCTTATGCCTGTGGAAATACCCGCTGGGATCGGTGTAATTTTGCGGGCTGTTTAAGACGTAGCTGTAGCGGTTGAGGTTCTGGGGATCGAAGGGCGTTTGGACAAATGGATCGGCGGAGATGAATCTCCCAATCTCGGCGTCGTAATACCGGCCACCGTAATAGTAGAGTCCGGTCTCCGGATCCAGCTCTTTGCCCGTGAACCGATGGGTTGGATCGATGGTGCCTTCTGAACGCGAAATCGTTCCCCAAGGATCGTATTCGACGAGCTGGACTCTCGTCCCGTTGATGTCGGTGACGACATTGACGCTGCCCAGATGATCGTTGTGGTAGAAGTATTTGTTGGCCCCCCGCTTTGAGGCAACGTTTTCATCGCCGATGCGGATGTATTTGATCACCACTCCGTTCGGATCGATCTCGTAGCCCGAAAAGGGGTAAATCGTAATACCGGTCGGAGCGTTCTTCTTCACCCGCACACCGCCATAGTCGTACTCCATCGAAGTGCTGCCGCCGCCGGAGATGGCAATACTGCTGACCCGGTTGTCGATGTCCCAGGTGAGGGTCTGGTTGCCCCTCGTCAGCATGTTGCCGTTGGCGTCGTAGGTGTAGCTCTTGCTCGAGACCCGCGTGATTGGTGACCGCCGAGGGGTGCATCGAATCGCCGTAGCTTAAGGTCGATCCGCACTTGTCGGTGAGATTGCCGATGGAGTTGTAGGTATAGGAACAGTTCTGCTGGGACTGACCGGCGCCGAAGGTCCCTGCGCCGGTGATCATGCGGTTCAGATCGTCGTAGGCAGAATCTGGTGTCAGGCCTGAGTATTGACTATTTAGCCAACAATCGTGCGAGTCTCTTTTCGGTCGGCTCGTCCCGATGCGTCTCGTACCAAGCATAGAGACGGCTGATCATGGACGCATCGCGATGAAGCCGCCGCCCTAGTTCCTTCGTCGTCAGTCCACACTGTTGCCGTGCCAGGTACACCAGCTGCGCTCTCATGGCCACCCATCGACGCTGCCGCCCGACGCGCAGCAATACCTCGCTTTTCATATCATGGGCTTGTGAAATCGTTTCGAGCAGCCGGGCAAAGCTCACTTTATTTCCCCTTATCTCAACTTCTCGGGCTTCGCTACGCTCGGCCACCTTGCTTAAAAATCGTTCTTCACCCAAAAAGCGCTGGTCGATGGTTTCATAGTACTTCTCGTCGTGCCCCTGTTTGAACCCGTCTTCGATAAACCTCTGGTATCCCCGCCGGGCGGCTCCCAGGGTCGAGCCAAACTGGCCAAGCATTGCTTCGGTGTCGACTTTGACGGCACTCGGTTTGCCCAGATACGCCCCGTGGCTGCTCCAGCGATAGCGCCACGGATTCTCGGGGACTTTCAATCGAGCCGGATTGAGATGGATATAGCGCACCAGTTCAAGCAGGTAGGCGTCGCGGTCACAGAGGATCGCCCGGTAGCGGCCTTGAAACAGGTGGCCGACCTTGCCGTGGCGGCGGTTGAATATCTGGGTGTAGCTTCCTTGGATGCCCTGCATGATCTTGGACAGTCCAACACGCTTGGTCTCGATCAGGATGTGGACGTGGTTGGCCATCAAGACATAAGCATGGAGCCGAAAGCCGTGGCGCTGGCGATAGTATTCGATCCGTTGGAGGTAGCTCTGGCGGTCGTGATCGTCGTGGAAGGTCTTCTGGCGCTGGTTGCCGCGCACGATAACGTGGTAGAAGGCGCCGTCAAACTCGACTCGGGGCTTTCGCGCCATGCAGCCACAGTATCAGTGGGGAAGACTGCAACGTCAAATAAATCAATACTCAGGCCTGACCCTATTCCCTCTCCCTATTCCCTCTCCCCAATCGAGCCGGATTGAGATGGATGTAGCGCACCAGTTCGAGCAGGTAGGCGTCGCGGTCGCAGAGGATCGCCTTGTAGCGTCCTTGAAATAGGTGGCCGACCTTGCGGTGGCGGCGGTTGAATATCTGGGTGTAGCTTCCTTGGATCCCCTGCATGATCTTGGATAGCCCAACGCTCTTGGTCTCGATCAGGATGTGGACGTGGTTGGCCATCAAGACGTAAGCGTAGAGCCGAAAGCCGTAGCGCTGGCGATAGTGCTCGATGCGTTGGAAATAGCTCTGGCGGTCGTGATCGTCGTGAAAGGTCTTCTGGCGCTGGTTACCGCGCACTATGACATGGTAGAAGGCACCGTCAAACTCGACTCGGGCTTTCGTGCCATGCCGCCACCGTATCAGTGGAGAAGACTCAATGTCAAATAAATCAATACTCAGGCCCCAATTCCTGACGCTTGGACCCTATTCTTCTCTACTCTGGATTTCCTCCTCGTAAAATGCCACCTCAAATCCACATTCAAGATTTAGTTCGGCGAGAAGACTCATTTGCTCGGGCCAAAGGGTTGGCCCACCATCCCCCGCAGCGGACCACCACACACAAGTAACTGCCATGACTACATCTTCGGCTTCCTGAATCGCGCGTAGCTTATCTTTCACAGGAAAAAGCCGCGCGAGCAACCAATCGAGATGCCTTCTAACATCTTTCGATTGAACGTGACCTTCTGAGGAAAGAAACCATCCTCCGATTTTGGCCTCTCTCCCGACACCACGAGAGTTTTTTTTGATTTCGCCTTTCGACTGGCTATTGGTTGCTTCGATCCCGAGGAGGGTTGTAATTGAGCCCGGATCGAGCCTATGTCCGTAGATTCGTAGTTTAGCCAACGTTCTTTCGCATGTTTCATAGGCATCATTGATCGGGGTTAGCCGTGAAGCTTCTATTCGCATAAAATCCTCATCGAACGAATTCACTAATATTCCCTATAATATTTCCAGCCTTGTCGAGGTAATTACCAATAGCATCTATTTTGCCATGAAAATCTGAGCCTTTTCCATAGAAATCCTTTAGCTCCTCAACGGCACGCCCCCATTCTCGCGGAGTGCGGTCAATGTCAAAAAACTTGTTAAGAGCTTTCGCGGTACTCGACCGAATTGTGTTGCCTCCGCTTTGCAGGATACGTACACGAGCGGCACCCACGGTACCTTCTGCAAAGCTACCGCTAAGCCGGGGAAGTATGACCTTCGGAGCCTGCTGTAGTGCTTTTAAAATTCCGACGCGCGCAATGCCCACCAGACCTGTGAGGATATCGATTGGGTCGATGAGCGGCTGATCCAATCCCGGTTCATCCATCCACGGTGGGCGCGAACGGATTCCGAAATCTGATCTAGCGTCACTCACTACGGTTCCCCCTGTGACGTCGGCTTGCGCTACCTGTATCCCCGGCGCGAATCCGCTTGCGAAGACCCCTGCGTGACTCGCCGCCACTGCGGAAGCCAGAAGAGCTGGAGATTCAAGCCCTGGCGGAGCCAACCCTCCCAACAGGCCCGCAGTAAATCCCCCAGATGAGCCCGCCGAGAAACGGATTCCCGCCATTCAGCGCGGCATTGACCGCACCACCAACTGCGCCGCCTACCGCTCCTGCAACCAGCGCCGGATAACCAGCGCCGTAGGTTACCACTGTGATGATGGCACCGATGAAAAACCCAAAGAAACTCCTGAAAAACCCGCCCTTCTTTTTCTTATGCCTGATGAAAATACCCACTCGGGTCGGTGTAGTTCTGCGGGCTGTTGAGGACGTAGCTGTAGCGGTTGAGATTCTGGGGATCGAAGAGCGTTCATGAACAAACGGATCGGCGGAGATGAATCTCCCGACCTCGGCGTCGTAATACCGGCCACCGTAATAGTAGAGGCCGGTCTCCGGATCTAGCTCTTTGCCGGTAAACCGATGGGTGGGATCGACGGTGCCTTCCGAGCGCGAGATGGTGCCCCACGGGTCGTATTCGACGAGCTGGACCCTCGTCCCGTTGATGTCGGTGACGACATTGACACTGCCCAGATGATCGTTGTGATAGAAGTATTTGTTGGTCCCCCGTTTTGCGGCAACGTTTTCATCGCCGATGCGGATGTATTTGATCACCACTCCGTTGGGATCGATCTCGTAGCCCGAAAAGGGATAGATGAAGGTACCGGCCGGAGCGTTCTTCTTCACCCGCACACCGCCATAGTCGTACTCCATCGAAGTGCTGCCGCCGCCGGAGATGGCAATACTGCTGACCCGGTTGTCGATGTCCCAGGTGAGGGTCTGGTTGCCCCTCGTCAGCATGTTGCCGTTGGCGTCGTACGTGTAGTTCTTGCTCAGGCCCGCATGATTGGTGACCGCGGAGGGGTGCATCGAATCGCCGTAGCTTAAGGTCGATCCGCACTTGTCGGTGAGATTGCCGATGGCGTTGTAGGTATAGGAACAGTTCTGCTGGGACTGACCGGCGCCGAAGGTCCCTGCGCCGGTGATCATGCGGTTCAGATCGTCGTAGGTAAACGTCCGGCTCGCGGTAAAGAGACTGTCGGTGATGGACGTGACGTTGCCGTTGTTGTCGTAGCCGTAGGATAAATTCTGCTGGTTGCCTGAGGTGGCCTTGTTGGTCACCCGGAAGTTGTTAACGTTATACGTCCAGGTGGTGGTGAGATTATTGGCGTAGGTAAGCTGGGTTTTCTGGCCGCGGGCATTGTAGGTGATGCCGTTGATGTAGCCGGGCGCGGTGTTTAACCAGCCGGCTTCGTTGTACGTATACGTGACCGTTTCACTGTCGGGGAATGTCTCGCTGGTGATGCGGTTGAGGGCGTCGTAGCTTTGCGCCATGGTTTGCCACACGCCCAAGAGCAGGCGCTGGGTCTGGGTCGTCCTGCCCAACTGATCGTAGGCAAATTTGGTCGTGGTCGCCTGATCGACGATTTGTGTCACCCGGCCCTTCGAATAGGGCACCGCGGCATCGTCATAGGTCCAGGTAATGAGCGTCGTCGCGCAGGTCGATCCCTGCTTTTTGGTAGTGGGGCGGCCTAAGGAATCGTAATCGAAACAGAGCGTCTGGCCATTGGCGTCTTTCTGGGTGACGAGATCGCCGGCAATCTGGTGTCAGGCCTGAGTATTGACTATTTGGCTAACAATCGTACGAGTCTCTTCTCGGTCGGCTCGTCCTGATGCGTGTCGTTCCATGCCTAGAGACGGCTGATCATGGATGCATCGCGATGCATCCGCCGCCCTAGTTCCTTCGTCGTTAGTCGATACCGTTGCCGTGCCAGGTGCACCAGCTGCGCTCTCACGGCCACCCAACGACGCTGTCCGATTAGTGGTTGAAGAGAGCGTGGCACAATTTCGCCATGATGGTACATAACTGCTCCCTCCGTTGGGTCCGGAATGGCTCCGAAGTCATTTATTCATCGTGTGACTTTGTTTTTTCCAACAATCCGTTGCAATTCTTCCCGCCTGACATCGCCTTCACGAATGATCCGAACCCGATCTCCGCAGATTTCCGCGACGGTGGAACCGGTCCGCGAAGTCAATTCACCGCCGGCAACGAAAATTTCGATCTTTCCTGAAAAATAATTTCTTGCTTGTTCCACGGTCCGCGCGGCGGGTTGTCCGGAGGGATTGGCACTGGTCGCGGTTATTGGCCGGCCGAGTGTTTTGACCAACTCGGCCGCGATCGGTTGGCTGGAAATGCGCACGCCGATGTTACCGGCGGAATTGAGCAACGGCTTCGGCAAATCGTCGCGCGCGGGTAAAACCAATGTCAGGGGACCGGGCCAGAACTCGGCGATCAATCGTTCGGCAAGCGGAGAAACTTCTGTCACCAAAGTGTCGAGCATGGCGCGGTCGGCGACAAGCACGGGAATCGGATTGGCGATATCGCGGCCTTTGAGTTGAAAAACTTTTTCCACCGCCGTGTTGTCGAGCGCATCCGCGCCCAAGCCGTAGAGCGTTTCGGTTGGAAACGCGATGACCTCGCCGCTTTTGAGCGCGGCTAGAGCGGCGGCAAAAACCTCAGCTTTTGTTTCGCTCACTTTGAAGCTTGCGGTCCCGCTCTTCGACACCCGCCGCCATCTCCTTCTTGGACTGGATCAATTTGGCTGCGACCGCTTTGTCGGTGCGCGCGACGATCTGCGCAGCGAAGATGCCGGCATTGGCGGCGCCGGCCTTGCCGATCGCCATGGTCGCCACCGGGATGCCCGCGGGCATCTGCACGGTGGCCAGCAGAGCATCCAAGCCTTTGAGACTCGATGAATCGATCGGAATGCCGATCACGGGCAGGGTGGTGTTGGCGGCGATGGCGCCGGCCAAGTGAGCTGCCGCGCCGGCGCCGCAGATGATCGCGTGCAAACCTCGTTGCTCGGCGCTAGCGGCATATTGCGCCGCCCGCTCCGGAGTGCGGTGCGCCGACATAATGTGGGTTTCGTAAGCGATACCGAATGATTCGAGGCGTTTTTCCGCCTCACGCATGACTTCGAGATCCGAGTCGCTGCCCATGAGAATGCCGACCTTCGGATGTGTGTTTGCCACAATGAATTCCTCCTGGGCGATCAGTCTAGAGTTTTGCGTCTCAAAACACGAGACTCTAGACTTTAGACTCTAAACTTTTTAACGCCCTTTGGGCGATGTCTTTACGGTAGTGCATGCCGTCCCAGGAAATTTTATCAACCGCGCGATACGCTTCATTCATCGCAGCGGCGATCGTGTCCCCACGCGCGGTCACGCCGAGAACGCGCCCTCCCGAGGTCAGCCAACGGCTGTCCTGCTTCGTCGTGCCGGCGTGGAAGACAGAACCGTTTTGCCAATTAGTAAGTTTATCCAGGCCGTGTATCTCTTTGCCCTTGTCGTACGCGTTGGGATAACCCGCAGCGCTCAAGACCACGCAAACGGCCGGTTGTTCGAACCATTCGGCTTCTATCCGATCCAGTTTTCCGTCAATGGTCGCTTCCAATAACGGAATCAGATCGCTCTTGAGCCGCATCATGATCGGCTGGCATTCGGGATCGCCGAAGCGAGCATTGAACTCCAAAACTTTGGGCCCCTCGCCGGTGATCATGAGTCCGACATAGATCACGCCGCGATAACGAATGCCGGCTTTCTTTAATCCCGCAAGCAGCGGCTCAAGGATATCCCGCTGAATTCGGTCGTGAATCTCGGCGGTGACCACCGGAGCGGGAGAGTATGCGCCCATGCCGCCGGTATTGGGTCCTTGATCGTCGTCGAACACGCGCTTGTGATCCTGGGTCGATGCCAGCGGCAAAACATGCTCGCCGTCCGTCAAGGCCATGAACGAGGCTTCTTCACCGTCCAAGAACTCTTCGATGACGAGCTTGTCGCCGGCTGCTCCGAACGCTTTGCGCACGAGAATCTCTTCGATGGCGACTTCCGCCTCCTGGCGGTTCGGGCAGATCAACACCCCTTTGCCGGCGGCCAGCCCATCGGCTTTGATTACGTAGGGTGGCTTTTGTTGGGCAAGGTACGCCCGGGCCGAGACGGCATCCGTAAAAGTTCCAAAAGATGCAGTCGGAATTCTGTTTGCGTGGAGGATCTCTTTGGCAAAGGCTTTACTGCCTTCCAACTGCGCTGCCGCTTTATTGGGCGCGAATATGCGCAAGCCCCGCGCTTCGAAGAGGTCGGCAATGCCAAGCGTGAGCGGCAGCTCCGGGCCGACGACGGTGATATCGATATTTTGCTTAGCCGCAAAGTCGGCCAGCTGTTCGATTTGCTCGACGCCGATGGCGACCAGCTCGGCGAGCTCGCCGATGCCGGCGCTGCCCGGCGCGCAGTAGATTTTCGCGACGCGCGGGCTTTGGCTGATTTTCCAAACCAGAGCGTGCTCGCGGCCGCCGCTGCCGATGACCAGGACTTTCATAAAATGGGTTAGAGCAGTCAGTTTTCGGCGGATAGCTGCCGGCAAAAGATTACGCGCCGCGTTTAGGCCTGATCCCGGGCAACGGCTCTAATGCCGAAAGTGTCTCATGCCGGTGAAGATCATGGCGATGCCATGTTCGTTCGCCGCCGCGATAACTTCTTCGTCTTTGATCGAGCCACCAGGTTGAATCACCGACTTGGCGCCGGCGTTGGCCGCTTCGTCCAGGCCGTCGCGGAAGGGATAGAAAGCGTCCGATGCCACAGCCGAGCCTTTCAAGTCCAAGCCGTGGGTGGCGGCGCGCATCACCGCGATCTTGGTCGAATCGATGCGGCTCATCTGGCCGGCGCCGACGCCGAGAACTTGGTCCGGTGAGGCGAAAACGATGGTGTTCGATTTCACATGGCGGCAGACGCGCCAGGCGAAATCGAGGGCCTGATATTCTGCGTCCGTCGGCTTCCTTTCGGTCACCACCTTGCACGCGCGCACATCGACCTTGCCCATGTCCCAGTCTTGGATCAGCATGCCGCCGCGCACCCGGCGCAGGTCATAGCCGCCGCCCTGGGGCTCGCCCATGTCGAGTTCGAGCAAGCGGATGTTCAATAACCGCTTGGCTGACGACAGCACCGCCTTGGCTTCCGGCGTGAAGTTTGGCGCGATGACGATTTCTAAAAAGATGTCTTTGAGCTCTTTGGCGGTTTCTTCGTCCACCGGGCGGTTCAACGCAATCACGCCGCCGAAAATCGATACCGGGTCGCCGGCTTTGGCTTTGCGAAACGAGTCTGCCAAAGATGTTTTTGACAGCGCGACGCCGCAAGGATTGCTGTGCTTGATCGCGACGGTGGCGATGTCAGAAAATTCCAACACCGTGCTGAGTGCCGCGTCGGCGTCGAGAATATTGTTGAAGGAAAGCTCCTTGCCCTGAAACTGCCGCGCGTGCGCGATGGACGGCCCGGTGTCACCGCTGGTGCCGTAAAAAGCTGCGCTCTGGTGCGGATTCTCGCCGTAGCGCATATCTTGAATCTTCGCCACTTGAATATTGACCGTCTGCCCCCAGCGCTGCGGTTTTTTATTCTCGTCGAGGGAGGAAAAATAATTGGAAATTGCGCCGTCGTAGCGCGCGGTGTGCTGAAAAGCTTTGCAGAAGAGACGGAAGTGGGTGGCCGGCGACAGCGAGCGGCCGTCTCCGCGCAATTCAGTCAAGATCGGCTCATAGTCTTCGGGATCGACCACCACGCCGACCTCTTGATGATTCTTCGCCGCGGCGCGCACCATGCTCGGCCCGCCGATGTCGATGTTCTCGACGATCTCCTCAAAGGCGGCGCCACGCGCCACCGTTGCCTCAAACGGATAAAGATTTACAACCACGAGATCTATAGGTACGATCCCATGCTCTTTCATCTTGGCGACATGTTCCGGATTGTTTCGGAGAGCGAGAATGCCGCCGTGAATTTTCGGATGGAGAGTCTTGACCCTGCCATCCATCATTTCCGGAAAGCCGGTAAGCTCGGCTACGTCCTTGACGGGTATTTTGTTTTCGCGCAGCAAAGCCGCGGTACCGCCGGTGGAGATGAGCTCGATGCCCAGTTGCGCCAAGGCACGAGAAAACTCAACGACGCCTTGCTTGTCGGAAACGCTGATGAGGGCCCTTTCGATCCTGGCCACTTTTGGTAATCCTCCTAAAGATTGATGTGAATTCGGGGAACGCGCGCGCTGACGGAGGTGAGCATCTCGTACGAGATTGTGTCGGCCCAGGCGGCCATCTCATCGGCGGAAATTTCCCCGGCGCCTTGCCGTCCGAGGAGAACAACCTCATCTCCCTGCCTGACATTTTTAATATCGGTAACATCGATCAGAGTCAAATCCATGCACACTCTGCCAACCACCGGCGCGCGGCACGTGCGAACCAGCACCTCGCCGCGGTTCGATAACAGTCGTTGATAACCGTCTGCGTAACCGACAGGCAGCGTGGCGATGAGACTCTGACGCTGGGTGACGAAGGTTTGCCCATAGCTGATGCTGGTTCCCGCGGGCACTTTTTTGAGCTGTAGGATCTTAGTTTTCCAGGAGAGGGCCGGTTTCAGCGTGATTTGGTCCGCCATGGAGGGCGAAGGGTAGACACCATAAAGCATGATGCCCGGCCTGACCATGTCGAAGTACGCCGCCGGCAAGGTGATCGTCGCCGCGCTATTGGCGAAATGAACCAACGGCGGTGCCACGCCCGCCGAACGCAGCCGCGCAATCACGCGATTAAATATTTCCAGTTGTTTCCTCGTGTATTCGCCCTCGACGTTTTCCGCGTGGGAAAAGTGCGAAAACACGCCGGCGATTCTGAGCGCCGTAAGCTTTTTGATTTCCGGAAGCCAATCCTCCGTTTCGGCGGCAACCAGTCCTAACCGGCCCATGCCGGTGTCGACCTTAAGGTGTACGTCAAGCGTCGCCCCGCGGCGCAGGACCACCGCTTCGAGCTGCTTCAATTGGCGGAGCTCATGGGCGACCGGGATCAATGCGTAGGCGAAAAACTGTTCGAGTTGATCTTCATAGGCGCCGGCGAGAACGAGAATCGGCTCGCGGATTTCCGCTTGGCGCAGCTCAATGCCTTCTTCAAGCGTCGCTACGCCGAAGGCGTCACCGCCCGTGGCGGAGAGAGTCTGCGCGATCGCCGCAGCGCCATGGCCGTAGGCGTTTGCCTTCACCATGGAAAGAATTTTGACGTTGGCGCCGACCTTGGCCCGGATCTGACGCAGATTCCAACGCAGCGCGTCGTGATCGATGAAGCAAACCGTCGGGCGTCCTGGAGGGAAATCCGCCATGTAAATTTAACGTTTGCTAGCCGTAACGCTCATGAGACTTTTGAGCCCGGCGTTACGGATGTCGCCGGCGTTAGAACGATCACTCGCCCCTCGTCGGAGGCGGCCAATAGCATCCCTTGACTCTCCAAGCCGCGGAGCTTGGCGGTTTCCAAGTTTGCTACCACGACAACTTGTTTGCCTACCAAATCTTCCGGCGCGTATTGATTTCTGATGCCGGCGCAGATCTGGCGCTGTTCGGAACCGAGGTCGACTTGCAGAACCATCAGGCGGTCGGCGTTGGGGTGAGGCTCGGCGGCTTTCACCGTGGCGATCTTGAGTTCGACTTTACGGAAATCTTCGATGGAGATCATAAATTTCCTTGTCTTAGCAGGAGCTTTAGCTAGAAACGAAAATAACAGAAGCCTCGGAGCAAAAAAAGCTAGCGGCCCGGCTTGACTCGGCTGGGGCTTTTAATTAGTAGTAATTATTACTAATAAGAAGGAGGTTTTATGGCGAAAAGTATTGCTAACACGAAGAGTCACGAGAACCTGAAAAACGCCTTCGCGGGCGAGTCTCAGGCCAACCGGCGTTACCTTTATTTTGCACGGGTTGCGGACATCGAAGGTTATCCGGATGTCGGCGGTTTATTCCGCGACACCTCGGAAGCTGAAACCGGACATGCCTTTGGTCACTTGGATTTTCTCAAGGAAGTCGGTGATCCCTGCACCGGCGTGCCGATCGGCACGACCTCGAAAAATCTCAAGTCGGCGGTCGAAGGCGAAACCTACGAATACACCGAAATGTATCCCGGATTTGCTAAGACCGCGCGCGACGAGGGTCTTTCGGAATTGGCTGAATGGTTTGAGACCTTGGCCAAGGCGGAGAAATCGCACGCCGGCAGATTTACCAAAGGGCTCGATACTCTCGGCAGCTGATTGTCGGTTGAAACAAACTCAAGTCGGCGGATAGGGGGATTCGCTTCGTTCTATCCGCCGGCCTTGAGGATTTAACATCGTACGGCGACCTCGGGTCTGGTTCTCCGCCTGGATCTGCAAAACGCGCGACGTTCTCGATGTGAGGGGACTCCGGCGATTAAAGGTAAGAATGAAAAAAGTTATTCTCGACGATATCCTCGGCTTTACGGCTTACGAAAAAATTCGCCAGCAGTTTCGCGACGAGATTATCGAAAAAAAGAAGATGCGGCGGGTTTCGGTAGGAGACAATGTCTCAATCGTTTTCGAGAACCGCGATACCGTGATCTTCCAGATTCAAGAAATGCTTCGGGCCGAGCGGATCGCTGATCTTGACAAGATCCGCGAGGAGATTGCGGTTTACAATGAGCTCATTCCTAGTCCTGGTGAGCTCAGCGCCACGTTGTTTTTGGAGATCGAAGACCAGTCTCATCTGCGCGAGGATCTGTTAAAATTTCTCGGCATTGATGAAGCTGTTTCCCTCAAAGTCGGCAACCATGTTGTTCCCGGACGTTTCGAGGAAGGGCGCAGCAAAGATGACAAGATCAGCGCGGTGCAATATGTGAAGTTTCCGTTTGACGCCGCGGCCCGGCAGGCGTTCCTGGGTGGAGCAAAGGTCGAGTTGGTGATCAACCATCTCAACTACCAGGCCACGACGGTGCTGCGCCCCGAAGCGCAGAAATCACTGGCACAAGATTTGGTGGATTGAGTATGGCAAAGGCCCGAAAACAGCCCCGCAGTACCAAGCAACTGCAAATAATTTGGGATGTGATTAAAGACGACAAGTCGCATCCAACGGCTGATCAAATTTACGATCGGGTGCGCAAGAAATTGCCTAATATCAGTCTCGGAACGGTTTACCGTAACCTGCAGAAACTGGTTTCCAATCAGCAACTCCAGGTGCTGATGCGCGGGCGATCGCAACATTTCGACCCGCTGGTGGAACGGCATCAGCATTTTATTTGTGAGCTTTGCGATCGGGTTTACGACGTCCTGCTCGACAATCACCGGGAGATCGAGCCGGTAAAGCTTCCCCACGAGGGATTTAAAGTGACCTCCCATCAACTCGCCTTTTACGGCACCTGTAAACACTGCTTGTCGTAGCTGCTGCGCTTCAAGTGTTCTTGTAATCCACCCGGCCGAGCGCTAGACTTTCGCCTGTTTCGGTGGTGGTCATGGCCGAAGTAAAGCTTCCAGTCGATTCGCAGAGACGGTTGATCGAAATCGCCCGGCAAACTCTCGAACATGTCGTGGGCCGCCGCCCTCTCGACTACACTCGTCCCGCCGATCCCTTCCTCGACCGCGCCAGTTACGGCGCTTTCGTGACTCTCTTTAATCAAGACAAGCTGCGCGGCTGTATTGGCACCTGTACGCCATCCGAGCCGTTGGGCGAGATGGTGGCGCATATGACTGAAGCTGCTGCGACACGCGACCGTCGCATGAAACCCGTATGCGGCGCCGAGCTCGAACAGATTTGCATCGACATCTCCGTACTGTCGCCTTTGGAACGAAGCGAAAATCCGCTTTCCCTGGAAGTCGGTAAACACGGACTCCACATCGCGCGAGATCGCAAACGCGGTGTGTTGCTGCCCCAGGTGGCAACCGAATACGGCTGGGACATGGTGACCTTTTTAGAGCAGACTTGTCTGAAGGCGAATCTTCCCAAGGACGCGTGGCGGCGCCGGAAAACATCGGTGTCCAGCTTTACGGCGTTGGTCATCGAGGAGGAAAAATGAACCGGCGTGGCTTTCTCGGCTTGGTCGGCGCAGCGCTATTCTTGCCGCTCCGAGGCATCGCCGACGCCATCTGTAATCCTTCCTTGGTGCATTTGTTTCATCACGGGCGCCAGCTCGTCCAAGCGCGCGGCAAAGGAATCATGTCGCCGTCTCTGGGCTCCTACTTTCTGCAATGGTACGGCCATTCGAGTTTTTTAATCCAGTCCGGCAGTCGGACCAAGGTGGTCGCCGATCCGAATTTCAACGTGACGCCGGGTATTCAAGCGGATGCCGTGACGGTCAGCAACGACCACTTTACGCATAACAACACGGGGGCGGTGACCGGCAATCCGGTAATACTCCGCGGCATCACGTTTAAACAGACTTGGAACCCGATCCGCACCGCCATCAAAGACATCACGATCGTCAATATCCCGAGCCAACGCAGCCAGAGCTGGGGTGCCATTGCCAATTCCATTTTCGTGTATGAGATGGGCAGTTTATGCCTGGCGCATCTGGGGAATATCGGCCATCTGTTAACACCGAAGCAGGTCAAAGTGCTGCAGCATGTCGACGTGATGATGATTCCCATCGATGCCAGGACCAACCTCGGTTTCGATGACATTATGAAGGTGATCGACCAGGTCAAGCCGCCGATCGTGATCCCGATGCATTACGACGTCACCCGTCAAGCCGAGCTCTTTGCGGCGTTTGCCAAAGAGCATTTTCCGGTCAAGCGCATCGCGCAGTCACAATTACTCTTAAACCGCACGATGTTGCCGAAATCCACCGAAGTCTTGGTCCTTGCCCATCCGCATCCGGTATCCTTCGGCGACTGAAGGTGCAATTCAGCTTGATAGGCTTCGGTTGATGTTTGTTCGCATTCCCATATAATGACACGGATAAAGCCGTGGCGACCGAAGGTGTACCGTGAATCCAAAAGATGTCGATTATTTTCGTAACCTACTAAACCAGCGCATCGCCGAGTTGCGCTTAGAGGCCGGTAAGACCGTTGAGACCATGGATGAAGATGGGAACTTTCCCGATCCGACAGACCGTGCTTCGATGGAGTCAAACCGAAATTCGATGCTGCGCATGCGCGACCGCGAACGCAAGCTGATATTCAAGATTCAAGAAGCCTTGCAGCGTCTCGAAGACGGTGAATACGGCAATTGCGAGGAATGCGGTGAGGATATAGCCATCGATCGGTTAAAAGCGCGCCCGGTTACGACGCTGTGCATCGACTGCAAATCTAGCCAGGAAATCGCTGAACGAAAGGCGAAGAAGGTCGTTTAGATTGTCAAATACGCCATGAAGTTAAAAAAAGCAGTCATTCCCGTGGCGGGTCTGGGGACGCGTTTTTTGCCGGCTACCAAGACCGTGCCTAAGGAGCTTTTGCCGATCGTCGATATCCCATCGATCCAATATGTCGTGCAGGAAGCGATGGATGCCGGCATCGAAGAAATCATTTTTGTCACCGGGCGCGGCAAAGATGGCATCGAAGATCACTTTGACGATGCGCCGGAATTGGAGCAAGTGCTGGCCGACCGCGGTCAGACGGAAATGGTCCAGATGCTTCGGCGCATCGCCGAAATGACGGAAGTAGTGTCGGTGCGACAGAAAAAGCCGCTCGGGCTCGGCCACGCGGTGCTCTGCGCACGCGATCTTGTCGGCGACGAGCCCTTCGCCGTCATGTTGGCCGATGATTTGATCGACAGCGAAACCCCTTGTATTCGCCAGCTGTTGGAAATTTTCCAAGAAACCAAAGAGTCGGTGGTTGCGCTGATGAAGGTGCCACTCTCGGAGGTGCACCAATACGGCGTCATCAAGGGTACGCTTCTCAAGCCGCGGCTCTACCAAGTCGATGCGACCGTGGAAAAACCGCCGGCGAAAGAGGCGCCGTCGAGAATGGCTATTATCGGGCGCTATATCCTGCGGCCGGAAATTTTTACGATTCTGCAAAAGCTCCCGACCGGCAAGGGTGGCGAGATTCAGCTGACCGACGGTTTGGCGCAACTGGTGCGCGAACGCAAAGTGTTCGGCTGTGAGTTTCTCGGCGATCGTTACGATATTGGCGACAAGTTCGGCTTTGTCCGGGCCACGGTTGCGTACGCGTTGAAAAGACCCGACTTAAAAGATAAAGTTCTTCAATATTTGAAAACGACTTTTAGCTAAACGGGGCCGTAGCTCAGTTGGGAGAGCGCTAGAATCGCACTCTAGAGGCCGTGGGTTCGACTCCCATCGGCTCCACCAATTTAAAAAAGGCGGGTGAATCACCCGCCTTTTTTATTATTCGTCATTGACATCGATAGTCCGCTATGGAAATAGGGACGAAATGAGCACCTTCAAGTTTGAGGCCGTCGGGAGGAGATCGGATGGCAAGTTGGCTCTGGATCAGCTCATCAATCCTGCTTTGTCTTCAGTGGATAGTGATCCATTTTGCCGGGGTTCCTCTCGCGCCGGAACTCCAGGCCCTTAGCTCGGGTGTTGCGATCTTCGGCGCCGCGTTCGCCTTATCTTGGGCAGCGGAACTGGCGCAGAAAGATATCCCCCAGGCCCTAGCCATCGCGCTTCTCGCCCTCATTGCAGTGCTGCCGGAATATGCCGTCGATATGTATTTCGCATGGACTGCCGGCAAAGATCCCCAATACACTGCGTTTGCGACGGCCAATATGACCGGCGCAAATCGGCTTTTGATCGGGGTCGGCTGGGCCGCCGTTGTGTTGACGGTTTGGCTCAAGAGCGGCAAACGCGCCGTGGAATTGGAAGCAGGGCACAAGATTGAAATCTTTTACCTTGGTTTGGCGACTGTTTATTCGTTCATGATTCCAATCAAAGGCCGGCTCGATTTGGTCGACGCGGCTGTGCTGATCGTAATTTTTATTTTCTATATGCGCGCCGCCTCGAAGGCGGCGCATGTCGAGTCGGAGCTCGAAGGACCGGCGCAAATGATCGAAAGCTGGGGCAACGGCTTGCGCCGTTTGGCCACGGTAGTGTTTTTTCTATTATCCGCTTTTACCATCTTCATCGCCGCCGAGCCATTTGCCGAGGGGCTGTTGGCCAGCGGGCGCGACTTTGGCATCGAAGAATTCATCCTAGTTCAATGGCTGGCGCCGTTAGCGTCGGAATCGCCGGAATTCATTGTTGCAATACTCTTTGCATTGAAAGGCCAGCCCGGGATCAGCATGGGCGCGTTGTTGTCGTCCAAGGTCAATCAATGGACGTTGTTGGTCGGCATGCTGCCGGTGGTTTATGCCGTGTCCGCGGGCAATCCGACCGGCATGCCTATGGATAGCCGGCAGGTGGAAGAAATGTTTTTGACCTCGGCGCAATCGCTTTTCGCCGTAGCGATCTTGGCCAACCTATCCTTTTCACTCTTGGAAGCCCTCGTGATTTTCTTGCTATTCTCCACCCAATTGCTTTTTCCCGATCCGGAATTTCGTCTTTACTATTCGATGTTCTATGTCGTTTTGGCGGTAGCGTTGATCGTTCTCAAAAAAGATGTCAGGAGCGGGGTCTGCGGCCTTTTTTCGCGGCCATCGGTGTCGCCGGCCATCGAGAAGCATTGACCCATTCGCTGCAGCGGTTTCCGCGTAAGCTTTTACGCGGGGCGGTGTCGCGGTCTCCGTCGAAGAAGTTCTAATCTCTGGGGATGGCAAAGAAAGTAAACCACATAGCCAAACGGCTCAGCTGGGGCGGGTTTTTCCGGCTGCTGATTCATCTGCCGAGTTTTTTAAAACTATTTTTTCGCCTAGCGGTGGATGCGCGGGTTTCACTCGCGCCAAAAGTGCTACTTATCGGCATGCTTACCTACGTCATTTTGCCGGCGGATCTGTTACCCGATTTTTTGCTTGGTGTCGGTCAGTTGGATGACCTCGCGGTTATCCTCGCGGGCGCAAAAATCTTCTTGCACCTCTGTCCGGCTGAAGTCGTGCAGGAACATGTCGAAGCTATCGCGACCGGGATTTAAAAACCCGGTGCCGCGATCAGACCCCGCGTGATTTAGCATCCTCTAGCGGGAGAATCAATCTGCCGACGCGTGAGGAGACCGCGTCGGATTAGGATGTTACGATCGGTTCGAACTAGTGCTTGGCGGCGGCCTTTTCTTCCTTGATGTTTTCGTGGATCAGGCGCGGTACTCCGCCGCAATTAAAACAGCGCGGCGGTTGGTATTGGGTCTCGCCTTCCGGATAGCGCATGAAGCGCCTGTAGAAAGGTTTCTCGGTACCGACGAAGTCGTCGTAATAGAAGGCTAGTTTGCCGCACTCGCTGCAATGGAGATATTTCGCCATGGTTTTCCCCTTAGAAACATTCGCGCTCTTTTATTAACGGCGGAATCTTTGTGAAGTGCGGCGCGACGGCCGCCTCAGCTAAAACAGTCCGATTCTTGCTCAAGCGCGTGAGAGAAAGCATACTTGCGAAGCCCGGCGAGGTCAATAACGCCCTTCCCGATCGGGGTTGAGAATTTGGCGATTTTGTTGCATGGGTAACAGACAACAGTGATGGCGGGTTTGTACCTGCCGGGCGGCGTGGGCGGCGTTAATCTGTTTAGGGAGGACAAATCGATGGCGATAAAATTATTTCAATCCCAAACCTCGATGTTCTGCGAGAAGGTAAGGATCGTCTTTGCGATGAAGAACGTCCCCTACGAGATCGTGGACGTTCGCAAAGACGACCGTAAGTCACTGCTCGAATACACCAACCAGCGAAAAGTGCCGACGCTCAACTACAACGGCGAGTGCGTGATCGATTCCACGATTATCTCCGCCCGTCTCGAGAAAGATTGCCCGGCGAACGGCATCTATCCGGACGGCGCCGCTAACAAGGGACTTTGCCTGGCCCTGGAAGATTGGTCCGACGAAGTGCTGATTCATGCCAACCATGCGATGCGGCGCGCCGACACCCCGGAAGCGCGCAAAAAAGCAGAGGAGCAGTGGGACGGGCATTTCAATATATTGGACCAAATCTATTCCGGGAAGAAATTCATCTTCGATCGCATGACCATCGCCGACATGGCGATTTTTTCCCAGCTTCACTACCTTTACACAACGGTGAAGTACGAGATCCCGGCCAAGTATAAAAACGTCAACGCTTTCATGGAGAACATGCGCCAGACCTTGAAGCTCAATTCGCTGGCCGATAGTTTCGACGCGCGGTCGCTTTAGGCCTGACTGCCATGGCTAAAGACGTGGTCGTTCCTCGCTTGGGGTCGAGCGATGAAAGCGATGAGGTGCGAATCCTTCGCTGGCTCAAGGAGCGGGGCGCGAAGGTGCAGAAGGGTGACGCGCTTCTGGAGGTGGAAACCGACAAAGTCAACGTCGAGATCGAAGCGCCCGAGGACGGAGAATTGAGCGAAATCAACGCGCGAGAAGGTGACTTCGTAAAGTTTGGCGCGGTGGTCGCCGTCATCGACAAATCCGATTGACTCCATTCAATCTGTATTTCCGCTAGCGCTGGCGTTGTCGTGGAACGGGCCGGCGCAAGAGCAGTCAGGGTGTGCACGCATTCCTTGGCTGACACGATGTTCAAAATCTCCATTTTAATCCCCACTTCGAAGCCATCGACATGTCGGCGCGTCGAATTGATGTGCGCCGGCGACAGTTGTCCGTGGCCGGTTCGGCGGCAAGCTCGATCCGGCGAGCTGGCCCATGAAGGCTAATGGAAGAACGTTTTTCGGTTCTTTTGTCGCGGGTCGGTTGGGTCGGCTGCCTTTTAGGCGTCACCGCGACGAATTATTTCGTCCTTGGGCTGGCCGGTTTCGTCCATAACCCCTTGCTGAATTTTAGCGTTGTCGCCGCCCTAACCTTTGCGGCGCTATTTTTTCTCGGCATTTTTTTCGCCATTCCGCGCCATACCAACAGGGTTGGCCGAGGTATTTGGTCGGCCATACTGGTTTTCTTCCTAGTCGAAATTATTCTCGGCCTTTTGCCGCCCGCCGCCCGTGACGAGCTCACTCATCACTTGGCAATACCGCGCCTCTATGCCAAGGCGGGACGGATCATCGAGGTGCCGATAGCACCCTACAGCTACTACCCGATGCTGCTCGATATGCTCTATACGCCGTGGATCTATTGGGGCTACGATTTCGTCCCGAAGTTGATCCACGCGTTGTTCGCTTATCTCACGGGTCTTCTGATCTATGCTTACCTGGGCCGGCGCATGAACGCGATTTATGGTTTGCTTGGGTTTTTTCTGTTCATTTCTACGCCGGTGATCGCGCGCTTGAGCCATTGGGGATACATCGATCTAGGTCTCACTTTTTATACGACCGCGTCGTTGTTGGCTTTACTACGCTGGCGAGAAGCGCGCGAATCGCTTGTCTGGCTCGCGCTCGCCGCGCTGTCCCTGGGCTTTGCCCTCGCCACTAAACCGAACGGTTTGTTGGCGGCCCTGCTGATTGCATTCCTATTCTTGCTCGTGATCGTTAAGCCGCCGCGCAAAAGCGTCGCAATCATCGCTCGGGAGTTGGCCCTGTTTGGTACCGCGGCAGCCTTACCTTTTTTGCCCTGGCTAGCGAAAAATTGGTTTCAGACCGGCAACCCATTCTACCCCTTGCTCGGCAATCTATTTTCATCACACGCCGGCAATACGGCCGCATCGGTTGGATTTTCGGGACTGGGCATATTTGACAAGCGCGAATTGCTGTACGGCGAGGGCTTCTGGCAGCTCCTCGGGCTGCCTTTGCGAGTTTTCATTTTCGGTCAAGACGACAATCCACAATTTTTCGACGGCGTGCTGACGCCCGTCCTGATAATTTTTCTGCCATGGGCTTTCAAGGGAAAATGGTCTGAAGAAAAAAAATTGCTCGGCGGGTTTGTCTTGTTATTCTTGTTCTATGCTCTGGTTCTCGTCGACTTGCGCATCCGTTATATTCTCTCGATCGTTCCGCCGTTGGTCATTTTGGCGGTTTACGGCGTACACAACGTCTACCTCGGGATCAAGCGGCCGGTGTTTTTGTTTGCGGTGATGATCGTCTTTGCCCTGTGGCACGGCGTTTATCTGTGGCGTTATTTCCGCGAGGCGGAACCGATCGCTTACCTGAGCGGCAATGAAAGCCGGGACGCTTATCTCACCCAGATGCTGCCGGAGTATGCGACCTTTCGATATATCAATCAAAACACCGCGCCGGCGGCGAAAATTTACCTTCTCTTTATCGGCCGGAGAGCGTATTATTGCGAGCGGGAATATTTTCATGACGGCGGCGACTTGCCGGGGTATCTGCTGGCGGTGATCCGCGCTGCGAAAAACCCTGAGCAGATCGACCAAGCCCTAAAGCGACAAGGAATCACCCATCTCATCGTTCGCGAGGATCTTTTGAGCAAGTTTTTGACCCAGAACCTGACGCCGGATCAAGCGGTCGTTTGGAATCAGTTCGCCCAAAGCCGGCTCACATTAAACTTCCGTGACCGCGGCCATGCGGTCTATCAGCTCCATGGCTAGCGGCTGCGAGATTTCCATAGTCATCCCGGTTTTCAACGAGGCGCCGAGCTTGGCCAAATTGCTCGGTGAGATTCAAGATCTCGGCCTCGCTCGGACGGAGATCCTCGTCGTCGATGACGGCTCCAGCGACGGCAGTCCTGAAGTGGCGTTGCAAAGCGGCGCCAACGTGATCCGCCATCCGTACAACATCGGCAACGGCGCCGCGGTGAAGAGCGGCATCCGGGCGGCGCGCGGCAGGCTCATCCTCTTGATGGACGGGGACGGCCAGCACAAGCCCGAAGACATTCCGAAATTGCTCGCCAAAGCATCCGATTTTCATATGGTCGTGGGCGCCCGCGCCAAGGGATCAAAGCTGCGGCTGCACCGTAACGCGGCCAACGCCATCTATAATCTCCTCGCTTCCTACGTGACGAAGTTTAAAGTGCAGGACCTCACTTCCGGCTTTCGCGTTCTCACGCGGCGCGACGCATTGCGCTTTATTGACTTGCTGCCCAATACTTTTTCCTACCCGACGACGTTGACGCTGGCGTTTTTGCGCTCTGGGTTGACGGTCAAGTATGTGCCGATTCAAACGCTTTATCGCGCCGGTCAAAGCAAAATCAGTCTGATCACCGATGGCGTTCGGTTTTTCCTGATTATCTCAAAAATCGCCACCTTGTTTTCACCGTTCCGCGTGTTCTTGCCGGTAAGCATTCTTTTTTTTCTCGCCGGCATGTCTAACTACGCCTACACCTATTACACCGAATACCGCTTCACCAACATGTCCGCGCTTATGTTTACCGCTGCCGTGATTGTCTTTATGCTTGGATTGATTTCCGAACAGATCGCCCTGCTGCGGATGGAGCGGCAACAGAGCGGACGGCGGGAAGATGATAGGTAGCGCCATCCAAGGCCAAAGTTTCGATCATCACCGAACGGGATCGACGATTTCGTCGTAAAGAGTTCTGAATTCACTGGCGATATGTGTCCAACTATATCGCGCGCGAACTTCAGCGAAGGCGTTAACCGCGAGTCGTTGACGAAGAGACGGGTCATTGAGCAGTTGTTCCAAGGTGGTGGCCAGCGCATTTGGATTACCGGGTTCGACGAGCACTCCGGTGGCGTGATCACGCACCATTGAAGTGATGCCGCCGATCGAAGTCGCTATCACGCACGCGCGCGCTGCGAAGGCTTCCAAGGCAACGATACCTTGACCCTCCGTTTCTCCGGACGAGCCGAGTCTGGACGGTATAGCCACCAGGTCGGCCGCCGCATAAAACTCGGGAAGTCGCTGCTGATTCACCGTGCCGAAAAATCGGACTTTCTCACCGAACCCAAAATTTCGAGCAGTATGCTCTAGTTGCTCTCTCTGATCTCCATCGCCAACTACCCAGAGCGTGGTCCGCGCACGGGTTTTAGCAGATAAAAGGGTAAACGCCTGTAGCAAGTCGTGGCAACCTTTGTTTTCGATCAGTCTGCCGACAAACAGCACGAGGTATTCCCCTTCCGGGAGCTCGCGCCGGAGCGTGGCGGGGTCGCCGCTCGAGAAAAGAGCAATATCGACACCCATGGGAATGATACGCGCTTGCGGCAGGCGAGAGTTGCGCGCCACGGCGGAGGTGCTCGCCGTGTTCGCCGTCCATGCTGCGCTGCGGCTGAGGATCAGAAGCTTTAGACTTGTGCTCATTCGTCCGCCGAGCGCGAAGGCGTCGGTGCCGTGGACGCTGACGACCAGCGGTACACGAAAAAGAAAAGTTCCGATAAACCCGACCAGACCTTGGGGTAGAACCCAATGAGCGTGGATCACATCGAATCGTTGCTTGGCAAGCAAACGCAGAAGCGAGTACGTCATCACCGTCAAAAGGAACGGCACTTGGAGCCAGAGGGAAGGTGAACGCTTGAGATTTGGCATCATCCCGGAGCCGTAGGCCAGCTTTTGTAGCGGAGCGGGAAAATATTGAAAGCGATGGACCGTAATCTTGCCTTCGACAACGGTTTCTCCCTTACCGTCGGCAGGAACAAGGAGATGGACATCAGCTCCTTCGTCCGCCAAATGCTCGGCCAGATAGCGCAAGAATACCGAAGCCGTGTCATCGCGACTACGGGGATAGCTCGACGCAATGAAGAGGACTTTGACGGGTTGACGCGGATTCATCAGTGCCTTGTGGCGGTTGCACATGGTCTCAGCGTTTTAACGACTGGCGCAAGAAATGTTGCCAAACTATTGATGTTTGCAAAATTTCGTGACGAGTTGAAGCAATTGTTTCACTGCACAATCCGGCTAAAAACAAGTCACTATAATTCACAAAGGTCAATAGTTTCGAATTACATCGGGCAAATCATATCGCCATTCTAGTTAGATAGTGGCGTACGGTTTCTTATTCGACCAATACATGGGTTGGTGCAGGGCTTTGTTATTATAGGTTTGAGAAAGCCGATCGCGCAGAACAGAATCATAACCTAGGTAAACATTTATCTTGAATAGCGCTTTCTGCGCAAGTAAAATAACCTTCTCATTTGCAAGATCATGACCACGTCCACTGGCGCAAAATCGCGACCTGTTTTAGTCTATACGCCCGCTTCGCAACTAATAGACCCGGCTGGGCTCATCCAAAAAATGTTCAGAGACCTGGCGCTTTCCCGCGAACTGGCCTGGCGGCTCTTTGTCCGAAATATCAGCTCCCGCTACCGTCAAACCCTATTAGGTTATGCGTGGGCGATTGCGACGCCGATCGCTACCACGTCGGTTTTCGTTTTTTTGCAGAAATCTGGTTACTTCACGGTGGGTGAGACCCAAGTCCCGTACGCTGTCTTTCTCCTCACAGGCTTGATTCTGTGGCAGGTGTTCGCCGACGCCGTTCATGCGCCCCTGCGGATGGTTCAGCAATCCTATTCGATTCTCACCAAAGTAAATTTTCCGCGCGAAGCGCTGATTATTGCGGGCGTCGGCGAGGTGTTGTTTACGTTTCTGATACGTCTGGGTTTGATTCTATTTGCTCTTTTTTGGTTTGACGTTCGCATTCCGTGGACCGCGGTGTGGTTTCCGTTCGGCGCGCTGCTGTTGATCGGGCTAGGGGTCGCTCTAGGACTACTGATCACGCCGGTAGCGGCTTTGTACCACGACGTCGGCCAAGCACTGCCGTTTGCGCTCTATCTATGGATGTTTCTAACACCCGTAATTTATCCGGCTCCGGCCTCACCGCCCGGATCAATATTAGTGCGGCTCAACCCAGTGAGCCCGATTCTCGATACGACGCGAGGGTGGCTCTTATCCGGCGCGCCGCGCGATATGTCGGCGTTCTTCATTATCTCCGTTGCCACCCTGTGTACGCTTCTCGCCGGTTGGCTGTTATATCGTCTCGCATTGCCGATCCTAATCGAACGGGTCAGCGCCTAGCCATGGACGAAGCACCGGTCATCAAAGTTGAAGGAGTCTCAAAGAAGTTTTGCCGGCGATTACGGTATTCGCTGTGGTACGGCCTTACCGATTTAGCGGCAGAGCTGACAGCGCACAACGGTAACGCCGAGTTGAAGCTGCGCCTCGCCGAGTTTCTTGCGGTCGATAATGTGTCCTTCGACGTGCGACCGGGAGAATGCCTCGGCTTGATCGGACATAACGGCGCAGGCAAGAGCACCCTCCTCAAGATGCTCAACGGGCTTGTTCGCCCCGACAAAGGGCGGATCACGATGCATGGGCGAGTGGGCGCGTTAATCGAGCTCGGCGCGGGTTTCAGCCCCATTCTCACCGGCCGCGAGAATATCTACATCAACGGCGCGGTCCTGGGATTTTCCAAGCGGGAAATCGACGCCAAGTTCGACGAGATCGTCGACTTCGCCGAGTTAGGCGATGAGATCGATGCGCCCGTGCAAACGTACAGTTCGGGCATGTACGTTCGACTCGGGTTTCGCCGTGGCGGCGCAACTTGATCCGGATATTCTGCTGATAGACGAGATCCTCGCGGTTGGGGATGCCTCCTTTCGACTTAAGTGTATGCATGCAATTCGCAAGAAAGTGGATTCGGGCACCTCTATCATTCTAGTCTCACACCAGATTGGATACGTTAGAAATATTTGTACGCAAGCTATTTGGCTTGAGAGAGGCGTACTTCGCAAGACCGGCGATGCGAACGAGGTTTGTTCACTTTACGAATACGAGCTCTACCAACGAGACAACTTGGGCGCGCCATCGCGGAGGAGTGGATTTTTGGAGGCGGGTGGGGACGCCGAGATCGTTAATGCGTGGTTCCGTCGCGAGGGAGACCGTGACGATTCGATTTTCACAAATGCTGAAGAGGTTTGTATTATTGTGATGATCAAGTATTCGCGTTTCGTGCCGTCACTGTTTTTTACATTCGGGCTTCGCATGCCAAACGAGACACTGGTGTATGGAAATCAGCAGGATATTAGTAGTTGGGTTTCTGCACCAGGCTATTGGGAGATAGAGATTCGATTTCCGAAAGAATCACTTATAGACGGTCATTTCTATTTTTCTTGTGGCTTGACGCGCGATTCCGAATGGGGACATACCATACACAACCTCCCTCGATGTCTTGAATTTTATGTGGCTTCCTCATTTCAACATGCGAATGGAATTGTGAATCTAAAACCATCGCTTTCCGTTCGTTGCCCGGAGCGCGTTCCCGATGTTCTGGCTGCGTCGTAAAAACAGCTTGTGTCAGCCGTTCATTTACGTTGCAGCTATGCCACGGTCCGGCTCAACGATGCTCGCGGGCATTCTAAGTGAGGCTCCGATTTCTCATATCTTTTCGGAACTCGGTCTAAACCGAGGGCTTACGCATGGTTTAGAGCAACTGGCCAAGTTCGATAGAAACTTCCCCTCAATGCTTTCTGCTTACGAGGGTAATCCCGACATGATGCTGCGGGTTTTTGGAGACGAAATTCTACCAAAACTCGCCGCGTCGGTTTCTCATCTTGGCGTGAAGGAATGTTTCCATGAAAATTGGGAGCTGTATCAGAAAATTCTCGGGGGGGTTCGGTTTGTGGTTTTGGCCCGTGACCCAAGAGACGTGATGCTATCAACTCTAGATTATGGCGACCAAGTTGAATGGCACAAGCGTCTTTGGGCCGATATCGGAGATGAGTTCATTGCTATCCGGCACAATGAGATTTGGGCGCTCCAACGAGCAATGCTCGAAAATTCTAACTCTATAGCCGTGCGCTACGAGGACCTCTGTCTTGATCCCGAAACGTTCGTGCGACTTTGCCAATTTTGTGAATTACCTCTGAATAAGCCTGCGTCCGCCAGCCGAGCGATCCAAGCGTATCCTTGGAGAAGTTGGGAAATTGAGAAGCACGGGTTCGATGTCGTAGGTGATCGATCTGTCTACCGTTGGAAACGTGAGTCGGATCCCGCGCGCCGGCGCCGAGCACTTCATGTTGGAGAGCTGATGCAAGAGTATTGCCGTTTTTGGGGTTATGAAAGCTAGTCATGGACGACAAAATGGAATATCGAGCCCCAGATGCGTAGACCGAGGCAAAATTTGCGAGCCGGGATAAATAAGCCAGCTCTCCGAAGGATACGCCTTTGGACACCATGAAAGTGTTGCACATCGCAATTACGCCACTTGCAGGGGCGCCTATCAGGATTGTAAACGCGCTAAACCGCCATACGAGCGTGTGCGCGCGCTTGGTTCTTCTAAACCCGGACGCGTATGGCCGGCGTACATTCGACAGCGATCTCGTTTGGGAGGCAGATAAGGGCCAAATTCTCGATCTACTCCGTGAATCTGACTTAGTTCATTTTCATCACTTTTTTGATTTGAAGAACAATCCGTTCGGGATCGATTTCGCGGAGACATGTCCTCGCGCAAAATTCGCGCGGCAATTTCATACTCATCCGCTGACGGTCGCTTTAGGTGACAGAGCCAGGGCGCGGCAAATGGTCGACTCAGTCATTCCACAGCTCGTTGTCGGACAATACCAGGAGAGGTTTTATCCACGGGCACGTGTCGTTCCCAATATCGTCCCCCTTGCCGATGAACTTTATCGGCCCGTGCGACGGGGTGAGGCTGATCCAGTCGTGTTCTTCGCCCCGACAGTTGACCATCCCGCGGCGAGTATGACTCAGAGCACTACGCGATGGGAAACAAAGGGAGCAAGCGAAACTGAAGTACTACTACATCACGTCGTCAAAGCATGCGGTAAGGGGCGTGTCCATGTGCGAAGAAATCTCCCGCACAACGAATGTCTCCGTGAAAAGCAGCTGAGTGATATCGCGATCGACGAGATGGTCACGGGCAGCTTTCATCTCACCAGCCTAGAGGCGCTTGCGCAAGGACTGCCTACGTTTGCCTATCTCGATAGTCGTTCATTGGAAACTCTCGCAGAACTGACTGGTGCCTACACGCACCCGTGGCTCAACTTCCGACTCGAAGAAGCGGAAAAACCCTTGGTCGAATTGATACAAGACGGCGAATTGCGTAGAGAGATGGGCGCCTTCGCTCGCGACTGGATGGAGAAATATTACAACGATCGAGAAATGGTAAGCCACTATGTACGTGCTTATGAGGATCTGCTCGGGCGCCCCGAAGCCTTTAATAAGCCGAGGTTTGATACTGGTAATCGTCGTCAACTTTTCCAGGCGCAACGGCGTGACGATCTGATTTGGGAAAGAAGAAACACAAGAATCGCCGCTGACAATGCCATTTTGGAAATAAGACCGAACAACTCGCACACCGTAATACACAATAAAACAGGGCGCATGCCTGACTGGATCAAAGCGCCTATTCACGAGCTTCTGAAAGAATATACTTCAGTCCGTGTCGATGAAATTCAATTTTTAGAAACACGGCTTGCCGCCGCGGAAAAACTTTTGGAGTTTGCGACTGCAAATGAGGCCAATCGTTGGCTCTACCAGAATAGGCTTGAACGCATGGACGCGACTCTCGATATCTTCGACGCGAAACGTCGGGAGTTTCATCTCGATCGGTACCGGTTTGCCGCTGGAAGAGTCAGGGGAAAACAAGTGCTCGACTGTGCTTGCGGTACGGGCTATGGCGTTCGCCTGCTGCGAGAAATTGGGGGAGCGGCAATCGTTGTTGGCGTCGACATCGGGAAAAAGGCCATCGAGTACGCGTGCCAGAAACATCGAATTGATTCGACCAGTTTCATTTGCTCCTCAGGAGCCTGTTTGCCGCTAGCCGACAACTCTAGCGATATCGTTACGTCGTTCGAGACCATCGAGCACGTGTCGGACGACGTCGCCCTAGTTGAAGAGTTTTATCGCGTTCTGAGACCCGATGGAATTCTGATCATATCGACGCCCAATCAGTGGCCGTTGGCTACTGCACCTAACCATGTCAGAGAATATGATAGGGCTTCGTTCTTAAAAGTGCTTGAGCCTGGATTCCACTGCATAGAACTCTATAATCAAAATTCGGGCTCTGATACACCATTGAATCATGCTCAAACCCGGGGCATTGTCGCAACAACGGCCGAGAATGACCAGATTGCCGAATGCTATATTGCCGTCTGCCGGCGCAAAGCGCTTAAATAGGCCCGCTCCTAAGTGGGAACATGCCTAACCGCTAATAACTTTAGTGTTCTGTAGCGTTAATTTCAATTTCTTCGAAACTATCTGCTCTTGAGACCTTGCCCTACGCCGTAAATCGACCCGATCCTTAACCCCGCACTGTTTCTGTATGAATTGTTCAATACCTCAGTCGTAACAAAGAATTTGTTTAAAAGCGTGCGCAAAGAAGTCTCGCTGAAGAAATGCAGATGATCCGTGTTCTCGTATTCTTCTTCGCCGCAAGGGACCTCCAGCAAGAGTGCGCCGTCTGGACGGAGAATACTCGCAACTTTGGCGAGCACGGCCGCAGGATCTCTTAGGTGCTCCAGCGTGTGGAATGACATGACGAGGTCAAAGTTCTTTGCCGGCAATTCGATTTTCTCGAATGGAGAGGTGAGGATATCGACCCCTAATGCTTTCACACCTTCGGCGGCGACCGCCCGGTTCATTTCGCATCCCATGACCTCCATGCCTCTTTTGCGAAGCTCATGCAGCAGCATCCCTTCGGCGCATCCGATCTCAAAAATTTGTCTCGTTAGACGGGCCGGGTTATCCAGCAGTTTCAGTTTCTGCAAAATGCCGATTCTTGAATCCAGATAGACTCGCCATTGTTCACTGTCTTGAACGGCGGTGATGCCCTGATGATGGCGGTCTCTTTCCCAGTAACCAAAATCGCCGTAAAGCGCATTCAACGTCTGGTCATCGGGCAAATTACGGGCCCAGACATGGCCGCAGTCGCGACACCGGAAAAGAGGCGTCAGCTTGTTCTGATATTCAAACTTCCCCCGTGCGCTACAAATCGGACAATAGATAACGCGATCGCCGCCCGAGGGAAACGGGGATGGCAGAAAAGATCGTATTCTATAAAACAGTTGACGGACCTTTGACGACTCGAAGCGCAGCCTGCGGACAAAATGGCTCGCGACAAAGAACCAAACAAGAATAACCGCGGTTATTGAAGTATGGAGATCACGAAGTCCCGATTTCACCAGTCTGCCGAAGAACCAGCCAGACATACACAGCAACAGCGTAAGCGGTTTTACTATACTTTTTGGCGATGCCGGCCAATAGGGCGCCAGCCTGGCGGTACCGGCGGGGGAGAATATCTTTTCGATGATTGCGCGGGGCGCGTTCGGTATTCCAGCGATGGTAAAAAGACATCGGAAGGCTTGGCGAAGATGTTTCTGCTTCAAGGCCAACAGGCTTATTCGGTAGTGAAACCAATGAGCCGTGGAATCCACTTCTAGGGCCGACGAGTAGCATGTCTCTGCTAGGAGATAGTCTTCGATCATCTCCCGCTTCTCGCCGAGTTCGCCCAACTGCTGGCAAATAGGATGCTGCGCCGGTGCATGCGAACGGGCTAGCTCCACTAACCGAGCCAGACATCCCAATAAGCCCGCAGAATCGTTCGCTTCTGCGTGTCTTCCCGCGAGAACGAGGTATTGTCTTACGGCCCGTTCTGTAATTTGGTTGTCTACCGCCGGGTCGACCGGATAGAGTTTTAGTTGGTCGAAGGCTTTCTCCAGGCATCGTTTTGCTACGTCAAACTGACTATCGAAGGAACAATGCTGTGCGGCTGCCTCGATGAGCAGCTCCGGCACAACTTCGATCAAACCTCGCTCTTCGAGAGCTTTAAGTTCCGTGCTCGCCGCCGTTAGATCTCCCTTGCCTCGCAATGACGCCATCATTACCACGCGCATGGGTATCTCGTGCCAAAGGGAGTGGAAAGGTGGATGCAATTCAATAGCATTTCGCGCATGCGCGATCGCCTGGTCGAACTGTCCGGTCGCTTGATAAGCGTGCGCTAGTTCGTAGTGGGGAAAGTACCATTTGGGATCGAGCGCGGTGCATTGGAGCCAACAGGAAATAGTTTCCGATATGCGCTGCTCGAAGTGCGTCTGTAAAGCGAGGCGCACAAGCTCCTGCCACCGTGATCGGGATGGTTGCATTTCACACAACGCCAAGGCGCGATCATGGCGCCCCACGAACAAAAAGCTTTTTATAAGCCAATTCCAAGAGCATTCGTCTGCGGCCCTGGGGCTCTGGGAAAGTTTGGCTATTTCGCCGGCGATGTAATTCGCCACGCCATTTGGGGGAAGATGAAAGTGTTTTGATTTCACTCTTGCGACATCTGGAGTACCGCGATTCAGGGCGGTTTCAATGGTACTAGACAAGGCGCTGATGGCTTCGACAACGTAGGCACCACCGTCGTCGTGGAATAGAGTTTTCAGGCCACAGGCGGTGACGACGGTTGGAATGCCGCGTAGAACCGCTTCGAGGCAAGTTTGCGAGTTGCCGCGGTTGACCAAGACGCCGGTAATGGGAAAAAGGTCGTCCATGCTGATCTCGCGTCCAACCACTATGGCGTCGGGGATAATGTTTTGAATGACATGCCGGTTGGTCTCGGTATTCTCGTTGGGATGGAGTTTTACGACGATTCTACACTCGATCCTTCGGCTGGCGTCGGCTAATTGAGCTAGGACTTTTTCGCGAAATCCTTGATCGTCTTTGTTATGTAGTGAAAGCCGAGTTCGAAGTGGAGACGTCGTGTATACGATGGGCTTCTTGCCGTCGGCGATGCCAAGGATATCGAAGGCCGATTTATTCCGGCCCAAATCGATATCGTTGACACGGTCGTTCGCAAGCAAACCGCCAACGCAGAGCATTTCTGCCGGATAGCCCAGAGTTAAAAATTGCCGTTGCTCTTCCTGCGAAGCGACAAAGAGGCGGTCAAACGGGGCGTCATAGTTATTAATGTCGAATTGATTCAATGCGAGCTGCGCGACTTCCTGGATTGCGATCACAGGGATTTGCCGGAGCTTGGCCCAGGCGAGCAATTCTAGAGCAAACGGTTCAAAGACTGCGCCAAGCGCCAATACGGTAGTATCCGCGGCTAACTTGGTTTCCAACGCGCTATTCCGTTCGAGTTCGACGCCGCTCATCTTCTGACAATGCTGGATCGAAATATCGATGCCGGGAGCGACCTTTTCTAAAGGTCGGTAGTCGATTGCGGTACAACGCCAGCCGGGCAACTGGTCCAGCACCAGTTGCATGTCCCTGATATGGACCGGGCTCGTCGGATAAAAAAGCAGAAGCGGCGAATTGTTATTGTCAGCCATCGATCGATGCAATTCCGATTTTAGTGGGGAAATCGTGACGCCGTCCTGTGGTAATTAAAAGCCGTGCGAAATCGCATTTTAAGTAGCTGTAGATAAGAGCAATCTTCGCGCCGATGGTTTCGAATGAGCCAAACATGCTGGAGCTTATCCAATCGGAAAACACCGCCAATTCGATTTCCTTTGGTTTTTTAACCTGTCGGTTGACTATTGGCATTGCTATCTCTACGCCCAATCTGAATACCCCGTTCCAGATGTAATGTCCATTTTTGTCCGAAGAATGCTCAAGATTGACAATCAAACGCCGTCAACTGATACTAATTACGGTTAAAAGGGCTCACTGCGAATGGTATGGCTTTTGCGGAATATTCGTCCCAACGGCTGAAATCTGTTGCGAGATGTCATTTCGCACACTAAACGTTGGTGCCTTGTCAAAACACGGCAACATTATTGAAGTTTCAGAGTTGAGCGGGCCGTTAGTTTTAAATACCGCGGCGGCATAGCGGACTGCGAACGTTATTTAGATGGGGAGAACTTATGTGGGCTACTGAGTCCGTGAATAACGAACCATTAGGATCAGAGCAGACTCCGGACTTCGTGAAGTCCAATAACCGCGTAATCACTCGCCGCGGCGTCATGTGGCTTGGGCAGACTTGTAACATCCGATGCCACTTTTGCTATTTTCTCGATCGTATCAACTCCACCGATCATCCCGAGCACCCGTTCATGAGCTTGGAAAAAGCCAAACACATCTGTTCGACGTTGGTGGATTTTTACGGTAACAACGCCATTGATATTCAGGGCGGCGAGCCGACCCTGTTTCGCCACATCAACGAATTAGTTCACCATTGCCGGACGATCGGCCTGATGCCGACATTGATAACCAACGCAATCTCGCTTCAGAGCGCGCGCCGCTGCATGGAACTGAAAGATGCCGGCATTCGCGATTTGCTGGTTAGCGTGCAGGGGCTCGATGACACGTATGACGCGATCGTCGGTGTCAAGGGTGCGGCGGTTAAGCAGCGCGAAGCTCTCGATAACATCATGGACGCCGGTATTCCGATTCGCTTCAACAGCGTATTATCCAAACCGGTGTTGCCTCAGTTGGAACGGATCGCCAAACTCGCCGTCGACGTCAATGCCCGTGCCGTAAACTTTCTCGCTTTCAATCCGTTTGAAGATCAGCAAATCGCCGGGAAACGCAACGCCACCAACGTGCCGCAATATGGCGAGGTCTCGCCATTTTTGAATGCCGCGATGGATATTTTGGCGGAGGGCGGAGTCGAGTGTAACGTGCGCTACTTTCCGATCTGTATGGTCGAGCCGCGGCATCGCAAGTCTATGTATAATTTCCAGCAGCTCCCCTACGATACCCACGAATGGGACTACGCGTCGTGGTCATGGACCGGTCAACAGCCGCAGCGCATGAAGTGGGGAGACTGTTCGCCGGTCACCGATCTGGCCAAGGAAACCTATACGCCTGTGCAATATACGGGAGCGGCGAAGCCCATCGCCGACGCCGGGCGCTGGCTCGTGACCAAGTATCCCCGTTTGCGCGCCCCGGCTCGGGCAGTGCATCGATCAGTCAGCAAGGTTCTGCAGAGCAAACCTGCTCCTTCCGCCGAGCTTTCGCCAAGGGAAAATTTGTACCGGGACAACGCCCGACTGAGGAGCGCGCAACACTGCCGTTATGAATATGGCCAGGCGTGCAACACCTGCGACGTCAGAAACATTTGCGACGGTTTCCACGGCGATTACGCCTCGCTCTTCGGCACTGACGAGGCCAAGGGCGTGCAGCTCGGCAAACAAATAGACAACCCGAAATATTTCATCGGCGAACAGGAAAAAGTTGTCGAAAATGAGGATTTCGGGTGGGCTCTGTAAAGAGCTACGTTGAAACCTTGGACTCGCGGTTAAGCCAGATCAACACGGTTTCACCGAAAGTATCCATCGTTGTCACCAATTACAATTATTCAGAATACATCCAAGATTGTCTCCAGTCGGTGAGCTGTCAGACCTACCCGGAGCTTGAATGTATCATCGTGGACGACCACTCCTCCGACGATTCCGTGGAAAAGATCCGGCAGTTCATCAACGGCGACCAATCCCATATCGACTTCAAACTGATTCGGCACGAATTAACGCGCGGCCAATATGCGGCGTTTCGAACCGGTATTGAGCACGCCACCGGCCCTTTCGTATCTTTCTTAGACGCCGACGACTTGCTGTTGCCTGACTTTGTTAGTGAGCATGTGCGCGTGCATGTGAATGGACCCCCGGTCGCGTTTACCAGCTCCAATCAATACCAGATCGATTCAAAGGGACAGCTTGTCGGGGGCAGTCATCCCGACCTGCACACACAAGGTACCTACAGAAGTGTGGGCACAGTTTCCTTGCGGCGTTCCTTTTGGGTTTGGGCGACCACCAGCTCGATGATGTTTCGGCGCACGGTGCTCGACTATATCTTATCCAATACCGACGATGCCTTTAAAAAGTGCGCCGATAACTACGTCTGTCATTTTGCCGACCTTCTCGGTGGTTCCATTTTGATTCCCACCGTGTTGGGTTGTTACCGGCGCCATCAACGCAATACCTTCAGCACCAACCCCTTGATCGGGGGTCGACTGCCCACCGGGGATATGCGTCATCATCCGGCCCACGATTCGGTGTTGCACTCCATCCGTTCTTGCTTGTTCGAGCGCAACCAGCAATTCATTGCGCTTTTGGGCCTGGATGGATTTTTTCATGTTTTGGCGAAAGTGACGCCGCTCGCGCAGCTGTGGCGGACTGGACGCTCGATTCGTCGGATTGCCGGCGTTGGTTTTAGAGATTCGATCCAGTTCTGTGTGATATTCGGCTGGCTTAACCTCAGGACTTTTGCGAGAGCACTCAGGGGAGGTCGCTCAAGCTACACCATGCACGATCTCGAGGGAATAAAACGTGTCGCAAACATTGCCAGCTACACCGATTATCAGCGTCATCGTCGCGACGCGAAATAGACGGGAATCGCTCCGGCAGTTCATCGGTGGGCTACGTGTACTGCCCGATCAGCCGGCGTGGGAGCTGATTGTCGTCGACAACGGCAGCTCGGACGGCACGGACAAATTGCTCTCGGCGATCACGGCGGATTTGCCGGTGATTGTCGTCAACGAAAAACAGCCGGGCAAAAGCAGAGCGCTCAATAAGGCACTGAAGCACGCGCGCGGCGACATGCTACTTTTCACCGATGACGATGTCGTTCCCGATCCGGACTGGTTGGCGGCCTTGCACAAGGCGTCGTCGGAATATCCAAACGCCAACGTCTTTGGTGGCCGTGTTCTCGTTAATCACGAGCGTATTCCAACTTGGATTATGAAATCGACCAACCTAAAAACAATTTTGGTGTCTGAACAGGACTTCGGCGATGAAATTTGTTGGTTTGCCAGGGATCACTATCCTATAGGGCCGAACTTGGCGGTGCGCCGGCAATTGCTCGACCAGAGCTCATTCGGTTGGCCGGTTAATCTCGGACCCGGGACTAAGATTCCGCTCGGCGACGAGCGTGCATTTCTCATGCGATTAAGCCCTTCTGACTCACGCGATAGACTTTACGTTCCGGGCAGCGTCGTGCGTCACAATATCCGCGGCCGGCAGCTGAGTGTCGGCAAAGCTCTCGCGCGTTGCTACCTTGGCGGTTATGCTGCCGGCCTTATGGGCCGGATGCGCAACCATTCAAGCGTAAACACGGACGAGAACGCATTGCGCGTTGTGCGGCAGCGGTTGTGTGGTTTATCTAGCGGCCGAGAATTTATTTGCATTCTGGCCCGGGCGCTCGGTGTTATCGCGGGATCTGCTAGCCCCTTTGCCCGTGTTCTTTACGGCTAGAACATGCGGATTCTATTCCTCACTAAGCAACAGTACATGGGCAAGGATCTTTTGTGTGACCGATTCGGCCGTTTCTATGAGTTGCCTAAAACGCTTGCTGGTCATGGCAATCACGTTTGCGGCGTTTGCATAAGCTACTGGAAGCAAGCAGATCGCTCGCCAACAGTCCGACAGTGCGTCGATGGCGTGGAGTGGCGCTCTTTCCAGCTCGGATGGAATTGGCCGGTGGCATTTCTCCGTCATTTTCGGCGGCTGAAAGCAATCGCTCAGGAGTTCAAGCCTGACATCGTCGTCGGAGCTTCCGATGCCGCGCACGTTATGATGGCAGATTATTTGGCGGCGAAACTTGGAGTCCCTCTGGCAGTGGATTTGTATGACGACTTTGAAAGTTATCGAGCGACGCAGTTGCCGGGTATGAAAAAGGGACTCAAGCGGGGAATTTTGAATGCAGCCGCAATTTCGACTGTATCTGATAACCTCTCTACAAAAGTCAAAACAGAATACCGCGCACTCGGGCTCGTCCGCACGATCACCAACGCCGTTTGCCCGGAAAGTTTTCATGCTGGCGACAAGATCTCAGCAAGACGTAAATTGGGCTTGCCGGAATCGGGATTGCTCGTTGGCACTGCCGGTGCTTTGAGCTCCGACCGCGGGACCAACATTTTAATTGACGCCTTCGATAAGTTGTCGCGCGGCAAGTGTCACTTGTCTTTGGTATTGGCTGGTCCAGTAGATCGCAGCTTGCATATTCCGAAAAACGATCGGATTCGCTATTTCGGAGAACTGCCGCATGTCGACGTAGGCTATTTGTTTAACGCGCTCGATGTGGGAGTCGTCTGCAATCGACTCAATCAGTTTGCCGAGTACTGTTTTCCGCAAAAATTCTACGAGATGGTCGCATGCCGTTTGCCCGTCGTGGCGGCCGATGTCGGAGTCATGCGCACACTTCTCGCGGGCTATGAAGATTGTCTCTATGAGCCCGAGCAGGCTGAGTCTTTGACCCAAGCGATAGAAAAACAGCTGAATGCGCCGCGCGTTGCCGAGCTTGTGGCACCGTCATGGAAAGATCGAGGCGGAGATTTCGACGAATTGTTGAAGCAAGCCCTAACCGGGGCGCGCATGGCTCAAGATGGAGCTCCCGGCGATCGCCTCTTTCATCAAAGCCTCTTGTAACGATGAATCGACATCAAGGATCGATTTAGAAGGTTCTGGAATGGAATCAACGATGTTTCATCTGCTCGCGTTTATCCTTGGAACTATGGTCGGCAGTTTTCTTAACGTCTGTATCGGGCGGATACCTAATGGCGAGTCTATTGTTCTGCCTTCGTCGCGCTGTCCGAAATGCCGCACGCCGATCGCGTTTTACGATAATATTCCACTGATCAGTTATCTGTTGCTCCGCGGCCGCTGCCGTTCCTGCGGAGAGACGATCTCGCCGCGCTATTTCGTCGTCGAGCTGCTTATGGCCGGGCTCTCGCTCGCGTTGTTTTATCGCTTTGGATTTGGCTTTGTTTATTTCGCAAGCTTCCTCCTGGTCGCGGCCTTAATTGTGATATCCTTCATCGATCTGGATGTCCGGATCGTGCCTGACGTCATCAGTCTGCCGGGAATTATCGTCGGCTTGTCCCTATCGGTCATCGGGTATTTCGTCGTCGGGGAGTCGATCGTCGTTCCTTCGCCGCTGAGTTCGGTGATCGGAATTATAACCGGCGGGGGATTTCTCCTGGCGACGGCATGGATTTACGAGAAAATTACCGGCGTTGAAGGCATGGGCGGTGGTGACATCAAGCTGCTGGCGATGATCGGGGCATTCTTAGGGTGGCCGGCGATCCCGATCACGCTGTTTTTTGCCTCGCTGGTCGGATCAATCGTCGGTCTAGGCTGCATGCTTCTTACCGGTGCGGGCCGAAGGCTCGCCTTGCCTTTTGCTCCGTTCCTTTGCTCCGGTGCCCTCCTCTTCATTTTCTTTGGGGAAGATCTCATCCGTTTTTACTTGCCTCCCGGCTGATCACTCGTGCCGCCCGCCCGACAAATTCCGTCAATGTGACGCGCTTTGGCAGAGCCGCGAATTGGCCGGTTCACAATTCTAGGCAATTTAACTCTAATTCCCTGCCAAAACATGACATCTACGCAGCGACCAGACGGCCGGTTAATTGGTGTGCGAATTGCACATCTATCGGGGTGCGTCGGAGATGCCGGTTACCCTGCATCGCGCCATTTCGGGAAGTTCTGGGAAGAGCAGAGATAATGGTTAAGTTGAAGCGTCGTAGTCGACAAGTTTTAGCGGATCACCGCGGATTCAGTCTTGCGGAAATGCTAGTTGCGATTTCCGTATTCGCCATTCTCGCGGCGATCGCAGTGCCTCAATACCTGGCGTTTCGCCCGCTAAATCGCCTCAATGGCGCGGCCCGCCAGATCTATAGCGAGCTAATGTGGGCGCGCTCGAAAGCAGTCAACGAAAACAATTCTTACGTGGTCACTTTTCCAACCAATCAAACAATGTTGATTTCCGGTTCGACCAGCAAAACCGTGAATATTCAGACCGAATATTCGGATGTGACCGTGAGCTCCACGGCATCGACGATCACATTTACTTCTCGAGGGACCGCCGATGCGAGTCCAACGATCACGTTGACGAACTCCGGCGGAACCAAGACGGTCACTGTAAGGATTACCGGGACGGTTAGCATCAGCTGATGGCCGCGCTCATGACAACTTTGCTGAAATCACGGTTTGCTACCAACCAAGACGGATTCACTCTCATTGAAATCTTTATCGCGACCGTGTTGCTGACGATCGGTTTGTTAGGGACGGCGGCGCTCACGACTGGGGTCGTGCGTGGCAATCTCGCGAGTAGAAACATCACCTCCGCCACGGCGATTGCGCAATCATGTTTTGAGGAGAATCGACGCGTGGGTTATGCGAGCGTCGGGGCGGTGCCAGCCGGAGGCTCTAATAGCTGCGTCTCCGGAACCGCGACGGTTGCGGCAGGCGGGGTTTCCTTTACCCGCACCTTAGCCATCGATGCCACGGTAGCAAACATAAAGACTCTGGCGGTAACGGTCAGTTGGTCGGAAGGGGCGGCGGGCCCGAAGTCTATTGTCTTGAGAACCGTCATGGCGGCAACATGAACGGGCGCTTGTCCCGATATTCCAGCAGAGCCGACGGCTTCACGCTGATCGAAATAATGGTGTCCATGGCCATCAGTTTGATTATTTTGGCCGGGATCGCACGGACTTTTACGGTTCAAACCCGGCAGAATAGCGCCGAGGAGCAGGTCGGCCAGATGCAACAAAACGTTCGCGGCGCGCTAGATCTGATGATTCGTGAAATCCAGATGGCAAAATACGATCCGGCTGGCTCAGCCTTTCCGGCGGGGACTTATGGTGTGACCTACAGCGCGTCGCAGTTGGAAATCAAGTCGGACGTTTCCGATGGCAACGGGACCATCAACGTGTCGAGCGGCAGCGTTGAAGACATTATCTACGCTTACGACAGCGCCAATGAGCGTATCACGCGGCAACTCGGTTCGGGCGGCACGGCGCAGATACTTGCCGACAACGTTACCGCATTCGCGTTTGCTTATTATGATGCCAATGGCGACGCGGTAACTTCATCCGGTAATAGCGGGAATATCAGGAAAGTGACAATTGCGATCACGGCGAAGACCGCAAAGCCTGACCCGAGTTACGCAAGCAACGGGGGCTATCGGACTTACCAACTGAGTACCGCTGTTACGCCGCCAAACTTGGCCTTGTAGCAAGGAGTTTGAAAAATAAACATGATGCCCGCTCGAAAAATACTGTGTTGCCTGGAAAGCCGGTACACGAATAATCAAAACGGTATAATTCTGATCGTCGCCCTCACTCTCTTGACGGCGTTGATACTGGCCGGCGCTACGGCGTTTATCGTCGCGTCGACGGACGTCAAAGTCGGCGGCAACTTTCGAACCAATCAAACCGCATTGCAGGTCGCGATGGCCGGCGCGGAGCAGGCGCGCCAAACATTACGAGCGTCAAACACCGCCAGTTTGGTTACGACAGATTTCAGCGAAGAACTTGCCGCTCGCGTCGGCGCCAATGCTGCGCTCGATGGATATACATCCTCCACTGATGATTCGCCCATCGCCTCTTCAAGCGGCTTGGTGCCCGGCTACCTCTACAACGCCTATCTGACGAACGACTCGAGCGAGGGTGCTTCGAACACTACCGACAGTAATGGCAAGGTCATGATCACCTCGGTGGCGACCGGGCCGAACAACTCCAAGGCGATGGTGCAGACTATCGTTCAGCTCTATTCCTTTTCTACGAGCAGTCCGGCGGTCATCTACTCTAAAGACAATGTCACTCTGAACGGCAGCGCCATCAGCGTCGAGGGGAGCGATCACGGCAGTTGCGGCGGCAGCAACCTTGCTCCGGTATATACGAAAGACCCGGCCACGACGACTCTAAACGGCGGCCCTTCGCTGTCCGGCAGCCCCTCTACGCCACAGAGCGGCACCACGAATATCGACTTACAAGCTATGGTGGACCAAATGAAGGGGGCCGCCGATTACACGCTGACCGCCGACGTTTCGGGCGCGACCTACGGCAGCTCGTCGAGCTACGTAACGGTTTACGCCGATGCCCTGGCCACCCAAGCCGATCAGGAACTGAGGCTCAATAATGTTACGGGGTACGGTGTTCTCATCGTCAAGGGCGATCTGCAATTAGCCGGTAATATAAACTGGCATGGCATCATTATCGTGACCGGAGTCACGACCTCGTCCGGCGGTGGATCAAATTCCAAAAACATTGAGGGTCAGATTTACACGGGAAGCTCATCGCTCGGGGACACCGCCATAAGCGGCAACATTGATGTCGAATACAATAGCTGCGCTGTCAAAAAAGCGCTTTCCAGCCAGCCGCTGAAACTGGTTAATTGGAGGCAGAACTATTGAGTTCTCTGATCGAGGGCGGTTTCGACGGCGTTGGCGATTTCATTAGCGCCGTTGAATTCGCGTCCGTACTTGACAAACAGTTTGCTATCTCTGGAAAGTTTATTTTTAAAAGCGGTAATTTGATTCAACAGCTCGCGGATTTCGCTGGTAAGCATTCCATCGACTTCCTTCGACTTTTCTTTCAACCGATTAAACTCTCCAACGATAGGATCGTCGGCTTCCCGTTTGGTCTCGATCTTCTTTGCCGCGGCCGGCTGCTTGCCAGCGGAATCGTTGTTCTGCCTTGATAAATCAGGCGTGTTCCTGTCTGCCGGGTCACGGTCGCCGACGGCGGCAATCCGACCGGTCTGGTCCGCCTTCTCAATTTTTAAGACGAAGGATTTTTCGACACCGAATACCCCGCCGTAGGTGTCAAAAAGCACCTGGCCGCCTTCATGCCAATAGCGCGCCGTGACATATTCATTGCCGTTCTTGAGCCTGATGACATAGGCGGCGTGGGCGCTTTCAATCCCGCCAACCAATGCCATCGCTACCGCAACGTATATCAATCTCTTGCCCATCCCGGCTCCCAAGGTAAAATATAAAGTCATTTTAACATTGATGGCAGCCATCGCGAAAGTGTATTCCGATGGTTGCAAGAACGTTATTTTCGCTTGACACTCCTATCGCCGCGGCAGTATTTTCCGCCAATCTCGGAGGGGGCCATGAAGAGGTCGATTCGAGGCAGTGGGTTCTCGACTATCGAGTTGGCGGTCGTCTTGGCGATCGTGGCAATTGTCACAGCTATAGCACTACCCGGCTGGAAGAGCTGGTCCCACAGCGCTGCCTTAAACAGCTCCATGCGGCAAATCCAATCGGAGCTTCACGCGATCAAAATGCGCGCCGCCGCCGAAAACATTGGATTTCAGTTCACCTATCTACAAGACGCCGGTGAATACACCATCCAGCGAGATTCAAAGCCGCTGCAAACCAAGCCGATAACCCAGGGGACTATTATAACCAAAGCCGGCACGATTTCGTTTTCTCCGCGGGGAACCGCAGGCGGGAATCGGGTGCGGCTGCGCAACGCAGCCGGCGCCTGCCGGCAAATCGTCGTCAGCGCGACGGGGCGGGTTAGAGTTTGCACGCCGAGCAGCTGCACGGAAAATTGTTAACCGGGTGGGAGTTCGTCGAATGGCTCACAGAAGAGAAGACGGTTTCACCTTCAACGAACTGCTCGCGGCGATGGGCATCGTGGTCGTGGTCATCATGGGGTATTCGCTCGCCAGCGTTAATCTGATTCGTCGGCAGATTGTTAGTGATCATTCGAGCGTGGCGATTCATCTGGCACAGGACAAGATAGAAGAGTTGCAAGCCCGCCAAACGCTCGGCGATAGCGACTCTTGTCCCGATGCTGGAGACATTGGCCTTTCACCCAAGACCGGCGTAACGGGAATATTCGATCGCTGTTGGAGAATCGCCACGTCATCCCTCGGATCAGCGCTGAAGCAAATCGATGTGACCGTTTCATGGCGCGATCATGAAGCCCATAAATTGACGCTCTCAACGCTTTACTTTACCGGAGAGTAAGCATGACGCGCATCACCGCCGGCGAGCGCGGCGCGACCTTGATCGAACAGATAATGGCGTTGTTGATCGGCGCGGTGATGATCACGTCACTCTACGGATACTTTCGCAACGAACTTTACAATACTCTGGTCCTGGAGGTGAAAACCGGCGCGCTCGAGGACGCCCGCGGGGCGATGGATATCATGATTGGCGATTTGAAGAACGCCGGTTCGTGGGGCAGCGGCAGCGCGCCGTTGGAGACCGGCATCGCCGACGACCCGGGCAACGACGCGGACAACCTCTGTAACCGAATCTACGCCGCCAACGCCGGGTTATTGCATGTGCAGATGGACCTGAATGGAAACGGCAACTGCGCCGACACCGAACCGCGCGAGAATGTTCGCTACGAGTTAACCGGGCCGACTTCTACTTGTTCCGGCAATTACATCATTCGGCGTAACGGCGATTGCCTGGTAGCCAACGTCGCGCCGGCGTCGGCGGGTAAGATTTTCTCATTTTACGACGCCGATGGAGTCGATCTTGGCGATACACCGGCCCTCGATGCCGTCAAGCGGGTCAAGATCACTTTCGCTGTTCGAGTAAAAAATCCCGACCCAAAACAGACGAACAAGCTGACCGCGGCATTTTCGAGCAGCGTCGAATTTCGCAACTGAATCGATTCATATGAAAGCAAACCGCACGGGATTGTGGCATGAGCGCGGAATGGTTCTGATGAGCTCCCTGGCCATTCTGTTCGTGCTGATGGTCGTCGGGATCGGTATCAGGACCATGTTGCAGAATGATTACCGGGTGTTGGCCAATCTGCGCGAGAGCACAGAAGCGTTCTATTTCTCGGTAGCCGGCATGGAATGGAGCAAGACTGAAATCGCCCGGGTGACAGACTTCCCGCCGCTTCCGACTAATCAGACGAAGAATTTTTCCACCGGCGAGTTTGCCGTTTCATTTGTTTCTTCAAATATCGCCGGACCTTTTGCGGCGAAGATCGTGGTGCGATCGGTCGGCGCCAGAGGGACGTCCCAGCATGTCCTTCAAGCCCAATTGACCAAGTCCTATGATCTGAGCGACGCGGCGCTGGGACTTAGGGGAAACGGCTATCGAGTCAATCTTAGCGGTGATTCAATCTTCATCTCGGGCGCCGATCACGATCCGAGCAACGGAAATCTTGTTTCCGCGGCTAAGTCGCGGATCTCGGTTTCGACTTCCGATGATGCGCTGCAGGGGTTGGTGCAACAAGGCCTTGGGGACCCGCCGCAACCCGGAATTATCGATAATAGCGGTGGCATCCAGGCTATTGCGACCAGCAGCTACTTACCCGCTGCCTTTGTTTCTCAACTGGCCAACCAACTTTGCTCTTCTCCAGAGGCGACCGCGCATGCGATCCCAGGCAGCGGCAGCCTGACCATCGAAAACCAATCCTGGGGTGCCCAGGTTTCGCCTCAGCTACACTGCGTCGAAGGTTTATCGGCATCGGGCGACGCCGTTAGCTTGGCGGGTGTTAGGGGTGCAGGCATTGTGGTGGTCAAAGATGCGGACTTGATTTTGACCGGCGCCGTTCGCTGGGAGGGGCTTATTTTAGTAACCGGAAATGATGTCAGTCTAAAGGCGACTGGTACAAGCAGCAAAGATTTGCTTGGCGCTGTGATTGTAAACGAGACTGGTGTTCCTGGAGCAAACCGTGCAGTTTTTGATGTCGAAGGTAACCTGCGCGTACTATTTAGCCGCACAGCCCTTAACCGGGCCGCGCCTTTGGTTCCCGCGGCATCGCTTAGCTCTGCCTACGCATCCTTACCTTGTGTCATTTCGCAGGACTACTGGCGCTCCGTTACGCCGTAAAGCAGAAGACCTAAAACTCCAATTTACAACCGGACCGCAAGATGGTAAATTCTCAATCTACAACACTTTGGAAGCCCTGATATGGCCAGCGGCGGGTTTCCTTGCCTTGGTCACAGCCGAGTTTTGGATTATTCTATGCGTTCCTCGGGGCCGGTTGCTGACCATTTGAATAAGGACGGGGCGCGAGAGGGAGCAAGCATGGATACAAAAAAAACCATTATGGTGGTTGACGATAACCCCGATATCATCACGATCGTCAAAACCATTTTGGAAGGGCGCGGCTATACTGTTTTCAGCGCTGCCAGCGGTCCGGAACTGTTAAATATGTTGCCGAATCAGAAGCCGGACTTGATCATTTTAGATATCATGATGCCGGAGATGGACGGTCTCGAAGTGCTAACTCGGCTGAAGGGCAAGAATGAGACGGCGACGATCCCGGTTATTTTGCTGACGGCCAAAGTTCAGTACGAGGACGTTCTCGGTGGCTACAAGCTGGGCGCCGATTATTACATTACTAAACCGTTCACCAGCACCCAGCTGGTCAATGGCATCAATCTGCTCTTGGGTGAGGCCAAGGCATAACCGGCCCGCCGGGTTTAATCTATCATCCTAAGGCCTCCGTTTCCGCTTTTCATTGCCGGTTTGCATCTTCCGGTCGTTTTATTCATTGTGCTTGTGCATGATCCGATTCATCACGTTCGAAGGGGGCGATGGAACCGGCAAAACCACGCAAATCCAGACCCTTGAGAAGTATTTGCATGAGCTGAAGCGGGCCTGCGTGGTCACCCGCGAGCCCGGCGGCACGGCGCTCGGCAGGCTGATCCGGAAGGTGTTGCTGGAAGTCGGCGAGAGCGAGATTGCCGCGTCGACCGAGCTCTTCTTATACTTGGCGGACCGGGCACAGCATGTCAATGAAATTGTCCGGCCGGCGATCGAATCGGGGATAACAGTGCTTTGCGATCGCTTCACCGATTCGACGCTGGCCTATCAAGGTTATGGGCGCGGTCTCGATTTAATCTGGTTGCGCCGCCTGAACGAAACGGCCGGCGGGGGAATGAGTCCCGACTTGACACTTTTATTCGATTGTCCGGTGGAAATTGGCTTGGCGCGCACGGCCCAGCGACGTGCACAGTCTAAAAGCGACCGGCCCCAAGAGGATCGATTTGAGCGGGAGAAGCTCGAATTTCACGAGAGAGTGCGGCAGGGCTTTCTTGAACTCGCCAGGGCTGAGCCGGGCCGCTTTCGAGTCATTGACGCGTCCGGTTCCATCGAGCAGGTGACTGAACAGGTTCGCGAATTGATCGATCGGGAAGTTGTGCAATGAGTTTCGCTGATGTGGTCGGACATGCAAAGCAGCTGGAAACCTTGCGCGCCGCATTGGCAAGCCAACGGCTGCACCATGCCTATCTCTTCCTTGGCTCCGAGGGAGTCGGTAAACGGACTGTTGCCCTGGCTCTGGCGAAGGCTATTCACTGCGACGAGTCGAACGGCGACTCTTGCGGCCGTTGCGTCAACTGCGCCAGAATCGACGACGCTAACCACCCCGATGTCCGGGTCATCGAGCCTTCGGCAGGGAAGAAAGAGATCAGTATTCAACAGATCCGCGAGCTCGAGCGCGAATTGCGTTATTGCTCGTTTGGCGGCGAGCGTAAAATCGCTATCGTCGATCCGGCTACTTTGATGAACGCGTCGGCGCAAAACGCGCTGCTCAAGACTCTTGAAGAGCCGCCGGAAAACTCCCTCATTATTCTCATCGCGCCCAACGGCGGCAGGCTCTTGCCGACCTTGCGATCGCGTTGCCTGCGGCTGTCCTTCGCCCCTTTGCCGCGCGCAGAAGTGGCGGCATTCTTGAAGAACAATCGCGGCGTCAAAGCGGGCGACGCCGAATTTCTTGCGGCGATGAGCATGGGCAGCATCGGCGTGGCAGCCAATCTCGATCAAGCAACCTTGATCGAGAAACGGCGCATTTGGTCGGGCACGCTCAGCGCGTTAAAATCCGGCGATTATCGCTCTGCCAGTGCGGCGGCGGAGGCGCTCGGCGCAGGTCGCGATGAAGCGCTGGAATTTCTCCGATGGGCGGAAAGTTGGTACCGGGATTTGATCGTTCATGGGGTGACGCATAACGCGGATGAGCTGGTGAACTTAGACATGCTGGAGCAGATCGAACAGCAGGGGGCGGCGGTCGGCGCGGAGCGCGCGCTCGACGCGATGGCGCGGATCGCCGACGCCACTGGCGGGATTCATCGAAACTTAAATCGGCGGATGGTGCTGGAGAGATTTTTATTCGGCGTGGTCGGGGAACGTTGATGGAACGGATTTACATCACCACGCCGCTTTATTACGTCAACGCCGAGCCGCACCTGGGTCACACTTATACGACCGTCGTGGCAGATACATTGAAGCGTTATTACCAATCGCTGGGCTACGAGACTTTTTTACTGACCGGCACCGACGAGCATGGCGACAAGATCGCGCAAGCCGCCGCCGCCAATGGCACGACCCCCAAGGAATACTCCGACCGGATCAGCGAACTGTTTCGCTCGACTTGGGACACTTGCGGCATAGGCTACGATCACTTCATTCGCACGACCGACGATTACCATCAACAATTCGTGCAGAAGGTCTTGCAAAAAATCTACGACGCCGGTGACATCTATTTCGGCGAGTATGGTGGATTTTATTGCTACGGTTGCGAACGTTTTTACACGGAAAAAGAACTGGTCGATGGGAAATGCCCGGACCACCAGACGGTCCCGGACTACATTAGCGAGAAGAATTATTTCTTCCGCATGAGCAAGTATCAGCAGCAATTGATCGAGGCGATACACACCAAGCCTGAGCTTATTCGGCCGGAGCGTTACCGCAGCGAAGTTTTGGCGTTTTTACGGGAGCCGCTCGAAGATCTGTGCATTTCGCGCCCAGTCAGCCGTTTGCAGTGGGGCGTTCCGCTGCCCTTCGATGTCAAGTACGTGACTTACGTCTGGTTCGATGCGTTGCTCAACTACGTGAGTGCTCTGGAGCATCGGGGCGGAGATTCCGTGTCTTCTCTTTGGCCCAAAGCTAATCATCTCATCGCCAAGGATATCTTGAAGCCGCACGCGATTTATTGGCCGACCATGCTGATGGCCGCGGGACTGCCGCTCTACGATCATCTAAACGTGCACGGTTACTGGGTGATGGATTCCGGCAAGATGTCCAAAAGCTTGGGCAACGTCATTCGCCCGCTGGAAATGAAAGCACGCTTCGGCATGGATGCGTTCCGCTATTTTCTATTGCGCGAGATGGCGTTCGGTCAGGACGCAAAATTTTCCGAAGAGGCGCTGGTGACAAGAATCAACGCCGACCTGGCCAACAATCTCGGTAACCTGGTCAGCCGCGTGCTCGCCATGCAGCAGAAGTATTTCGCCGGCGTGGTCCAGCCGTTGAGCTCGGAGTGGGCAGAAGAGGACGTCAAATTGCGGGATGCTTTTGCCGCCGCGGAATTCGAGCTCAAGAGCCAAATGGAAGAGCTGCAGTTTCACCGAGGTCTGGAAGCTGTTTGGGGGGCGCTCGATCACGCAAATCGCTATATCGTGCAAACCGCGCCTTTTACGTTGATCAAAGATCCGAGCCAGCAAGCCCGGGTCGGCGAAGTGCTGCACCAGTCGCTCGAAGTGGTGAGAACTCTATCCCGCTTGCTGGCGCCGTTCTTGCCCGATACCGCTCAGGAATTACGCAAATTGCTCGCTATTGATGAAAGCGGATTGACGGCTCCGTGGGGTTACGGGTTTGCCGCGGGACATCAAATCAAACCACCAAAAAATCTTTTTCCGCGCATCGAAACCGAAACCAAGAAGTAGTTCTCCGCCGCAACAATGTTGATCGACAGCCACGCCCACATCCAGGGCAAGGAGTACGCCGGCGAAGCGGCGGATGTCATCGCGCGCGCGCGCGCAGCGGGTGTCGACACGATCATCGCCGTTGGCGGCGCCGGCGACATGTCGAGCAACACCGAGGCGGTTGCGCTCGCGGATGCCTTTCCGAATATTTACGCCACTGTCGGAATGCATCCGCACGATGCGAAAGATGTCGGCGCGGATGAACTTGTTGCCCTTTGTGAGCTGGCGTCCCGTCCCAAAGTGATTGCCGTGGGCGAGACCGGGCTCGATTATTATTACAACCATTCACCGCACGACGTGCAACGCCGGGTGTTCACGCAGTTCATCCAGATGGCGCGCGAGACCCGTCTGCCGATTGTGGTGCACGAACGCGACGCGGCCCAAGAAACGGCGGAGTTACTCCGCAGCGAAGGCATGGGAATGTTACGCGGCGTGATTCACTGCTTCACGGGCAACTACGAAGCGGCCTGCGCGTATTTGGATCTGGGTTTCTATCTCTCTTTCACCGGCATCATCACGTTCAAGAACGCCGATTCGTTGAGAGAAGTTGTCCGGAAAGTGCCGCTGGAACGAATGCTTGTAGAAACCGACTCGCCTTTTCTCACGCCGGTGCCGCATCGCGGCAAGCGCAACGAGCCGGCTTACGTCCGTCACGTTGCGGAAACCATTGCCACGGTAAAAGGCGTCTCCCTCGACCAGGTTGCAACACAGACGACGGATAACGCCCGCAGCCTGTTTCGGATCTAGTTCGAGCGTAAGCTCGGTGCCAGGCGGAAAGGCGCACCGGCAAATAGCCGAACAAGCGGTGACAATCATGAGCCAGCCTCTGATAGTCTCCATGGGTTATTATTGCCCATAGACGTTCCCTGGCCTCCAATGGGTTGATTATTCTGCGTGCTCCGAAACCCGTAGCGATGCCGCCCGACCTAGGAAAATATGGGCGCAGAGCAAGGGCAGGACCGCGATCCCGATCGCCCAGTGCGTGACGCTGCTCCATTGCCGAGCGGTATCGTCGGCCACGTAATAAAGCAGCCATCCGGTAACTGTCAGCAGGACGTTGATGCCGATTACAATGCAGCCCGACCTGCGATTGGCACGCAACGCGAAGCCACGGCGCACATGAATCGCAAGCGTTCCTAGCATCGCCAGGTAGATCAACATCGCCGCGCCATGCATTTTCATGGTCGCGCTTTGCAGCGAAGTCCGGACCGGCCCGAGATTGGGATCTTTCAGCCACTCGGCCACCAACCAGACGCTGCCGCTCAGCCAAACGAGGCCGAACAGGAGATAAAAAATCCGGCTGTGATTGGGCGCCAGTCGAACCCGCTCGTGAAGCAGCGCCAGGATCTTGCCGGCGCGCTGGTTAGCCTCCGTCATGGGGTTCCCTGTTTGCTCCCTCGATTACAGACCGGTAGCGTTTGCGAAAGATTCCAGTTCACGCCGCCTTCGGATGGTCGCAATTCAATGGCTTTGGCCTCGAAGTGATCGAGCAAAGCCGCACCGGCTTGCCGGTCGAGCGCCAGCACTTTGGTCAACGCGTCAGCCCACATGCAGGCGGCGGCGATAACGGTGACGCTGTGGCGCAGGTCGAGCATTTCTCCCGTGCGCGGGTCGAGGTAGGGACTTAGGAGTCTCGAAGCTACCTTGCGGCAGCGGATATAGCCGCTGCTTGTCGCCACTGCGCCCGTCTGAATCGTGCCGATGCAAAGAAGCCGCTGCGGCGCTGAAGGATCGCGGATCCATAGAGGGTCATTCCTGGCGCCGAAGATGCGAAAATCTCCGCCGGCATTGACACAGGCCGAAGTTGCGCCGGCTGCGGTCAGCGCTTCTAGGGCACGATCGACCGCAAATCCCTTGGCAATACCGCCGAGATCGAGACGCATAGGGCGCCGCAGGCGGAGTCGACGGCGATCCAACAATTCGATGTCGCCCATCGTCCCATCGATCCGTCCGCGGGATTGTCGCCGCCAGGCCGGCAGAAAAGAATTGCGCTCCAAGCTTGCGCCGATGGTGATATCGAAGACCCCGCTGCTTAAAAAATGGAGTTTTTGGGCGGCCTCGATCACTTCGTAAGTCCAAGGGTGAACGGCTACGGCGGTAGCGCCACGGGCATTGAAAAGCCGGCCGAGATCGCTTTGTGGATCATGGGCGCTCATGTGCCGTTCGACTCTGGCGATTTGCCGAAACGCTCGTTCGATGGCGTGCACGGCTACGTCTTTCGAAAGGCCGCGCACGCGCATTTCGACAAACGTGCCGAGCATCGGCCGCATCCGGCGAACCTCAGTGTCTGGCCAGCGCGACATAATAAAGGGCCAGATTGCGGCGGATACCTTCGGTGACATGCTGGCACGAAAGTGTGGCGCCGCTAATGTTGCGAACGTCTTTGTCCAATTTCAAGCTGTCCGCCGCGCCTTTGCCGATAAACTGGGCGCGCCATGCTCGGTTTCTCACTCCGCCGCCAAAGCTCTCGCGGTATTCGAGGATTTCGACGCCGACGATCTTTCCATCAGGTCCGATGGCCATCGCGTAGGTGATGAACTCATGCTTGCCGTAAACTTCGTCGACAATCACCACGCCCAAGCTTTGATGATGCGCCTTCGCTTCCCACACGCGATAGCGCTTGAGCCGCATGCGCGTGTGCGCGCGGCTTTCGATCTGCGCGATCTGAGACGCCGATAAATCCAGTTTTTGCTCCAGGAAAACATCCGCCGCCGGAAAGAACACGCGCTGTGCCTGCTCAACGGTGAGAAATTGCGCCGCATGGGCGGTGGCCGCCAGGACCGGCACGGAAAGGGTATAACGCAACAACTTCATGGTCGACGACATCAAAACACGTACGCGATCTTGAGCCTGAACTCGTAGCGTTCATGCTCACCGAGGTGTAAACCCGTCGGGCGCCCCAGCGTTCTTGGCCAACCGTGAATCTGCGGCAGGAAGGTAAGCGTGAACCACCATTTTTCCGAACCGTAGTGGAGGTTGGGGCCGAGAAAATACGCGCCATGCTCCTTCTTTCCGAACTCTGGATATTCGGAATGGTAGCGTCCTTCGATGCCTGCGAACCAGTTGGGCAGAACGCGATACGAGGCGCCGACGGTATGCTCAACCTCGAGCTCTTTCTCCCGTTCCCCGCTCGCCGTGAATTTGCTCCACTCGGGTTCCAGGGTCAGATTGTAAGCGAGCGCGAGTTGGTCGTCGAAGAAGTTTTTCTGAAACATCAGTTTGGTTTCGAGGCCGAATTGGTTCATGCGCTCGCCGGAGATTTTGTGAATTCTCGAATAGGACGGCTCGAGATAGAGCGAGAGGCCGAACAGGTCCTTGTAGACGCTTAACAAGTTATATTTGAAAGCCACGTTGACGCCATCGAATTCCAGGCTGCGGCTTAAATTTCTCCCTGGATCGTCGTCCAGGGCGCCTCCGGCGATGCGGTGCGATCTGCCTTTGAGATAAAATGATGCTTGAAAGCGGTCGGTGAAGCCGTGCTCGAGTTCGAGCATCTCGTCCCAGCCCCGGTAGGTTCCCTTGCCCTTGCCGGTGCGAAGCGTCAACCAGTTGTAAATCTCGGTGCCGCCCTTGGGCAGGGTGTCCGTGCCATAAACATAGCCCCAGAGATTTTCATCGGCGCGAACTTGGTCGATTAGGAACGGCGCGGGAAGCAAGAGCGCGACAACGAGCGTCAAGTGAACAATAAACGAACGGTAGTACATTTTTCTCTCCTTCCAATGAGCAACAATTTGATTCGGCGACTGATATCAAATCTTCCGTTTGCCACCGGACTCCGACGTCTCGGCGAATTATTTTTCGCAAAAATAAAAAGCCCAGGGTCCGCCGTTTATGACGGAACGCTGGGCTCTGGATTCTCGACCTCTGGCCGCTTAATTTAGCTCTTTAAAACCAAAAACTATCTCACAAATTCATGCGTATGCTCCCCTTGGCATCGAACGGCAGGATGACTTGCCGTTTACAGCGGCGGCATTTGATTTCCACCCCGGTTTCCACCATGCGCGCGAGCAGACTGCCGCAACTGCAGCGCAGCGACGATGCGGATTTCGCGGCGGCGCCGGTCTTATTCTGTTTTAGCTCTAAACGGACCTGCATTTACGTCTTCTTCCGTTCTCTGGCCAGCCAATACGATGTGGCGATGAATGCGCAAAGCATAAGACTTTGAGCCGCCAGAGTTTCGACCGTGGGGTAGATGCCGAGCAGCGGGACCGCTTTCGGTACGCTTAAAGGCGTCATCGGCACCCATAACGCCGCCTGGAGTTCTTTGATGCCGTTGCCGGCGAAGATGAACGCCATTATGTAAAGCAAAGTGCCGGTCGCCCCAAAGAAATATTTCAACGGTATTTTCAGCCCAAGCTTGAGGATGGCCATGGTGATGAGCACCAGTGCTGCAAGGCCCGCGGCTAGGCCCCAGAGTATCGAGGCATGGGTGCTTTCATTCTGCAGCCACAATGCCTGATAAAAGAGCACGACTTCGAAGGCTTCCCGATAGACGGCGAAGAAGGAAATGCCCATCAGGCCAAAAACACTTTTGCTGGAAAGACTGTTTTTGACCTTGTCCTGGATAAACGCATGCCACTTTTTCGCTTCGGACCGGGTATGGAGCCAAAAGCCTACATAAAACAGCGCCACCGCGGCAAAAATGGAAATAAATCCTTCCATACTCTCCCGGTGCTGACCGCTAAGCGTCAATACTGACTGGGTGGCCAACCAGGTCAGCCCGCCCAACACGAGGGCCAAAATCCAGCCTAAATGGATATAACGAATGGCTTCCTTCGCCCCCATCACTTTCAGCATCGCCAGGATTGCGGCCAAGATCAGCGTCGCCTCAAGCCCTTCTCGAAGAATGATGAGCGCAGAATTGGTGAAGGTGTAGTAACTGGAGAGATCATCTTGGCGCGCCAGCATTCGTTCGGCTTGATCGAGCTTGGTCTCCATCTCGCGATGGCGCTTATCTAGATCTTCGGCGGAAACTCCTTGTTTGATCGCGTTGCGAAATTCCGTGAATTGGGTTTCGAGATTGCGGCCAAAAGTCATGTCTTTGGCGAATACGGCTGGTTCCGCCAGATCGTAGCCGTCAATGTACGCGTCGACGGCCTTTTGGTAAGCCTTTTCTTTGTCCCCCTGTTTGTAGAGCTCCACCGCCTCGCGCACGAGGCCGCGCGCGACCGACAGGGGGTCGTTTGCCACTGCCTGCAAGTGGCCGCGCCGCAGGTAGGCGAGCATATTCATCGCGTCCGATTCGTTGCCGGCGTAGCTCTTCAGTTTGTCGAGCAGTTGAGCATCGCTGCTGGTCGCCAGGTTGGCGACGGTGAGCAAATCCGTCGGCACCTTTTTCTCTTGGAGCAGGCGCGCGCCGGCCTTGGAGGCGTCGTCGGAAAAGCGCAGCGTGAAGATATAGAAGGCGACCTGCCACCGCTGTTCTTCGGAGAGCGCGGCGAAGGAGGCCATTGCCGTGCCTTCGATACCGAAGCTTGCGGTATTGAAAACTTTAAACGGAGACAGCCCGCCGATCCGTTCGGGATCGGTAAAATTCGCCGGTGGCGGCGTTTTCGGGTTCATCGACTCGCGGCCCGAGCCATCGCCTTTGCCGGTGGCGCCGTGGCATTGAGCGCAGTTTTCGTCATAGATTGTCTTGCCGATGGCGAATGACGGCAGACGGCGCGGATAAGGGATAATGTTATAGCCGGCAATGAGTTTTTCCTTGACGCTCATTGCCGCCTCGGCGACAGCTTTAGGGTCGCCTTTGTTGCCGATTCGCTTAACCAGCGCGGTTAACTCAGATTCGACTCCCGCTTTGTCGGCCTTATCATTGGCCTTCAGCTGGTTGAAAATATCGACACTGCGTTTGGCAAATTCCTGCATCTCGCCGTACTCGTCCTGGCTCAGCACCTTGCCGTCCTGCACCGCGTTTTTATAGTCGCTGCCGAGATAGTCGAGCAACGCGACGAGTCGCCTCGCTTCGTCGGCAGCCCACAAACGCGGGCTGGCTGTCAGGAGTAGAAGGACGACGATTAGAATAATCCGCATTATGTGGCTCCAGGTCCAATAGTTTGTGCGCCTGAACTCAAGATATTCGTATATGCAAATAAAAAAAGTTTGTCAATTCAATTAACTTGACTTAAGCGTTGGTCATATATGGTCTTTGTAGTGCACGTGGAGCTTGGTAGCACCGTCGATATGAGACGCGACCAGATTGTTTTGCTCGGTAGGAAGCCGCTCGCCGTCACCGGAATGATCGGCTTAACCACGAGCATTGGCGTGGAGATCGACAGCCGGCCGAGCGCGTCGAGCCGCTCGATGACCGAGTGGAAGAATATTGGTGAGTGAACCGCGACAACTCGGTTCATGGCTTCGGAGATTCGCCGGAAATTTTGCTTATCTTGAACTTCGCAGTTCCCTGAAATAGGATGCAGTCTATAGCAGCAGAGCCATTCTAGCGATATCAACGATCAGCTTAGAATTGACAAACTTACAAGATTCGCTGTACCGAAAAATACTGCTTAGCAAACGTCATGGAAGCCCCGAGAGTTACCCACGCGATTGAAGATTATTTGAAGGCGATCTACCAGCTTTCATCCGAGGAAACGAAGCCGGTGATCGCAGCCAGGATCGCTGCTGAGACCGGCGTCTCGGCGTCGACGATCTTTGCCACCCTGCGCCGTCTGGCCAAAGAAGGTTACGTGACGATCAATCGGCGCAAGGAGATTCATCTGACCGACGACGGCAAGCGGGTAGCGGAAAACATCGTGCGGCGGCATTTTTTGACCGAGCGTTTTCTAACCGATCTGCTGGGGCTGGATTGGGTCAAGGCGCACCAGGAGGCGCACCGCCTGGAGCATGCGATATCGCAAGATGTAGAGGAACGGTTAGCGAAGTTGCTCAGCCATCCGACCACTTGCCCGCACGGCAATCCGATACCGGGTGCCAGTGCAAGCCCGCCGCCGAAGACGATGCCGCTGAGCGAGACCGTCGATGGACAGCAGGTCGAGCTCGATTACATTACCGAGGGCGGCGAGCGCGATGTGCGCCTGCTCGGTTACCTGCAGGATCACGGGTTACGCCCCGGCGCGAGAGTTCACGTGCTCGACGTGGCGCCGTCACTTGGCATGATGACGCTAAAGGTCAATGAGGAGGAGTTTTCCCTGGGAATCGAGGCGGCAAAGAAGATCCGCGTCCACTGATGGACGGCGAAGTCGCCGGTTAGCTAGCTGCGATTGTGGCGGGTGGCTCCGCGCTTTGCTCTAGGCTGGTTTGCCGCTCGGCCAGCTCACTGGCGAGAAATTCGATCTTGTCGCTCACCCGGGCATCGCGGTCGATCAAAATAAGTTCTTGACCATTGACCCGGCAGCTGCCGCTCTTGGGGCGGTAACCGGCCTCACGCAACAGTTTCTCGGTGCGCACCTGGATGTTCAGCTGTTTGGCGCTGAGGATCAGTTCCTGAAGACGGGTTTCCTGCTTATTCTTGGTTTGGGCCATCGGCTTACTCGACGATTAAACGGATTATCGCCAAAATCACGCCAACTGTAAACCTACCGGCAATTTTTTTCCCTTGCAATAGAAACATTCCTTGTTATCGTAAAATGGCCAAGTTAATCGAGAGTCGGTTGACGGCATTACCGCTGGTGGAGGGTGGCGCAGACTTCGGGAGACAAGCATGATCAAGAACATCCTTGTACCTCTGGACGGTTCCGAACATTCAAAAGCGGCGCTGGACTACGCAATCTGGATCGCTCAGAAGTTCGACGGCACACTCTTCGGCCAGCATATCATCGACACCGTTTCCCTGGAGGGAACTTTCTTTCACGACATTTCAGGCTCCCTCGGTTTCGAACCCTATTTGGATTTTTCGAGCAAGATGCGCGAGATTCTCGATGAACGTGGCAAAATGATCCTCGAGGATTTCGCCGCCCGTTGCGAAAAAAAAGCCGTGCGCTACACGACCTGCCTCGACATGGGTCTTATCGCCAACGAGATCTGCGAGCGCGCCAAGGTTGCCGATCTGGTGGTAATCGGCCATCGCGGCGTCAACGAAGAATTTTCCACCGGACTGCTGGGCTCGACCACAGAAACCATCACTCGCAAATGTCCCCGACCGATCTTTGTTTCAACAAAACAATTCACGGTCGTTGAAAAGCCGTTATTGGCTTATGACGGCAGCCAGCGCGCCAGCTCCGCCATGGAATCCGCGGCGGAATTCTGCTCGGTGCTGAATTTGCCGCTGACCGTACTAACCATCGCCAAGGAAGAGGCCGTAGCGCGCAGCAATTTGCACCAGGCAAAAAACTATTTGAGTAGCTACACCCTCGACGTGACCTACGAGAGCACGCACGGGCACCCCGAACAAAAAATCATCGAGCAACTGGTCAATCTGCGCCATGACTTGCTCTTCATCGGCGCCTACGGCCACCGCCGGATCATTGAAATGGTGCTCGGCAGCACGACCGAATATGTGCTGCGCAACGCGCCCTGCCCGGTGTTCTTGAACAGATAAAACTGCCGTTCAAGATTCAAGGGCTCAAAAGTTTGAGGTCGGATCAGCTATGGGGTTTATTGCCGCAGCGGTTCAAATGATGGCCGGGAGCGACAAGGCCTCCAATTTAAAAGAAGCCGAGCGCTGGGTGCGCGAGGCCGCCGGCGCCGGCGCCCGAGTCATCGCATTGCCTGAAGTTTTTATCTGGCGCGGCAGCAAGAAATTGGAGCGGGGACAAGCCGAGCCGATACCCGGTCCATCGTCGCGGGCGATGGCTCATTTGGCGCGCGAGCTAAAAATCTATCTGCTCGCTGGGTCGATTCTCGAAGAGATTTCCGAAAGCGACAAGGCTTACAACACGAGTTTGCTCTTCGATCCGGCGGGGAAACTGCTGGCGTCTTACCGAAAGATCCACCTCTTCGACGTCGACCTTGCCAACGGCGTGTCGCTGCGCGAATCCGATACCCGCGCTCATGGCGAGTCGGTGGTGGTCGGCGCCGGCGAGCTTTGCGCCATGGGTCTGAGCATCTGTTACGATCTGCGTTTTCCTGAGCTCTACCGCGGCCTGGCCAGGCAGGGTGCCGAGCTGATCTTTGTTCCCGCGGCGTTCACCGCCTTCACCGGCGCGGCGCACTGGGAAAGTCTCTTGCGTGCCCGCGCCATAGAGAACCAAGCCTACGTCATCGCCCCGGGCCAGTTCGGCCAGAGCGAGCATAGTTTCAAGACCCACGGCCACTCGATGATCGTCGATCCCTGGGGCAAAATCCTAGCTGAGCTACCCGACGGTCCGGGTTTTATCAGCGCCGAAATCGATCTGAATTATCTCGCCAAAGTGCGCTCCGAATTACCCGCGCTGACGCACCGCCGGCTCGACTGACCCGACAGGCGGTCGCGGCTCGGTGATCAGGCCGCGCGCGATTGAAGTCATTTTTGCCGCGCCGCAAAGACCGCTTTGTAATCCGACCAGGCTTGCGCGCCGGCGCGATCAAAAACTTTCTCGCGCAGGCCGCCAGCATAATCGGCCGGAATATAGTTGATCCTTTCAGTGTAAGACGGTTTGACGCGGACTCCCTGGGATTGTAGCCGGTCGGCTTGAACGAGATTGGCCAAGACGGCGGCGATCTCTTCGTGATCGGTCCACATGGCCTTGTAGGCGACCCGGCCGTTCTTGTCGACGATGTAGATCATATTCGGCATGGAGCCGTAGCGCCGGTGCACCGTGCCCTCGAGATCGTCAACCAAGAGAGGATTTTCGATGTCGTCCTGTTCCCGGCAATCCTTGGCGTACCGAAGCTTTTGCTGCTGAGTCTTGTGCGCCGGGTAATTTTCGCCCGGGTGGGGTTCGCGTACGTAGATCGTAAAGAACTCGAAGCCGTGGTCGCGATGTTCTTTGTAGAGGCGATTTAAGGGCGAGACCTCGCCCACGAAGGGCGGTCACGTAATGCTACCGAACTCCAACAGCACGTGCTTCCGGCCGCGCAGGGCCGACAGGCGCACGCTCTCGCCTTCTGGAGTCGCGAGCTCAAAATCCGGCGCCTCGTCGCCGGCACGAAGGGTACTCTTGAACTCGTCGGATTTGCCGACGCTTTCGGAGCGCGCGAAGGCCGCGTAGTTGTAGCGTTCCGCGCCGCTTTTCATCTCTGGCTTGGCCATAAATCTTCCTTTAGCTGTCAATTGGGTATGACTTTAAAGGTGCCACGGGCGCCGAGTCAAGGCGGAGCCGCCGACTTATGGGTCGTGGTAATTGAGCTCGTTGTGCTGGATCGTATTGACGAAGCAGAGCGCCAGCGGTTTGCCGGCTTTTTTGGCGAGAACGAGCAGTCGCGATGCGGTCTCGCTTCGTCTGAGGAATACCCGGTAGCCGAGCTGCTCGTAGGCGCTTTTTTCCGGCAGGCTGCGGGCGTAAATAATCGCCGCGCGCTCGCCGATCAAGCCCGGCGCGAGGCTTTGCGCCAACGGCAAGCCCTGGCCGGCGTTGTTGCCGAAAACCACGTAATCCACGGCACCGTCCAGCTCCGCCAGCGCGGCCACGATCGCCGGTGATGAGACATCGTCCCAGTTTCTCATTTCGAACTTGGCCTGTGCCGCGGTTAGGACGGTCGGATATCCTGCCGCGACTTGAAAGATGCCGTTCCGCTGCACCAGCCGCGTCCACGGCAGCGGCGGGTCGGTGACAAACTCGCCAACGGTAACTTCGTTATCCAATATCAAGGCGACGTAGTGATCGGTCGATAAGCGTTTAAGTTCTTGATTCATAAGTTCAATGTTGTTTGCTAATGATAGATTTGCCTAAAATCCTTTCCGTTCCATGGCATTAAGTAGCCGGTTCCTGGCGTCGACTCCCTTGCTTTGAGAACGATTTGAGGCCACCAGTGCACCAGGCTTTCTGCTTGTTTCCAAAACCCCTTGCTGGCCCAGCCGTCGGCGAAGAAGAAGGCGGTCAGTCCGGACTCTTGCCAGGCTTTTCTCTGTGCTTGTCCTCTCGATATTCTGGGATCCCCGGAAATAATGACCCAGTCGCCGTCGTCGGCGAGCTTACGAATCCATGCTTCATCAGTAGTTTCTGGCGCGAATCGCTCGGTGAGATGGACAAGTTCGTATTGTTGTATTTGAGCAAGGATGCGGAGGGCTTCGACGAATTTTACTGAGACGCAGTTGTCGAAGAAAAATCTCACGCCGCCAGCTTGGTTTCAAACTGAACCGCGTCCGCTACTTCTTGTGCGTCGATACCATACCACCGAGCGACAAAATCGACGGACTTCTCGGCTTGCACCGCGCTGTTGAGGATTTTCGTTGGAATGCCGGCCCTGGCGACGATCGGCGCCCCGAACGCACGGCGCGGGTCGATCACGACGGAGCGATCTTTGCCGAGCGGCCACCAGCGCGTGGGTTCTTTCAATTCGTTGAATTCCAAGCCCGCATACAAAAATGGCGCCATCACCGCCTTGAAGACAAATTGATCGCTCATAATATCGAGGAGGGCCTTGTCACCGGTTTCCTTTGTAATTTCCGCGAGAATCGTCCGGCCGTCCGATTTAAAGATCTGTGTGGAAAATGGATGGTGACGCCCGAGTAATTCTTTCGCCCGCTGCGATGCAATCCGGAGAGCCTTTGTACTTACGCCTTTTTGTCTGAAGGCGTCGAGGAATCTGATTTCGATCAAATCCGCGAAGGTGAGAACGGGGCTTTCTCCAGGTTCCGGCTCCCGCCCGATAATCGGAGGCATAGTCAGACGGGTGCCACGATACGCAAACGTGTATCCTCGAGACCAACGGCTGATCCGGTGGCGGTTCACACCCGTCAGCAGAGACGCCTCTGCAAGCGTGTAAACCCCGCGCCCGACATTACTAAAATGCAACTTGCTTACCTCCAATATGCGACGTTCTTATTCTAAACAGCTACCGTAATGCAAGCAACGGCTCGGATCGAATGAGCAACCTGCCTAACACGGTTTTACGGCTCGCCGTTAAATGCCCGAAGGAGCAGCGACTGAAAGAGATCCTCCAAGCGGGGGCTGGCGGCTTGCTCGGCTTCCATCGCGCGGAGTTCGGCGATTCTTCAGTGATTTGCGCGTCGAGTCACGGGGCGCCCGGGATTTGTCCGGACGTCAGGTGGTCACAAACTGTGACCGGTTCATTTTGTAATTGGTTGCCTGCGATGATGCACCTGCGAGTATCCCGAGCACTTCTCCTGGCTGCCGCGCCACCGCCCAACTCCACTTCCCGAATCCGCCGTGCTCGTTCACCGCTTTCACCCACTCGTCGAGAAACTTGCGCTTGGTCTTATCCTGATCGGTGTCCTGGCCTTTTGTTTCGAGAACTAAGAAATTACCGGTCTTGAGCCGGACGATAAAATCGGGACGGTATTTGGCCACGACGCCCTTGAAAACGTACAGGATTTCAAATCCCAGATGATCGTTTTTGACCCAGGCGTCAACATCCCCACTGTGATCGAGCTGGAACGCATCGGCCGACTCCCAGGTGCTGTCGTAAACGCAAAAGTTGACGTGCGACCGCTTGGTGAATTCGCACGGCCTACCGCTGTACCAGGTTCGCATATCGCCGGTCGAAACGATGGGTCTTTCCGTGTCGAACACGAGAGCCAGCGATTCGGTATTCTCGGTGCTGATACTTTCCCACATATGTTGGACAACCTTGCCAAGATTGAGCGTCACAACAAGCCGGCGCCGAAGATCGTCCTGATTGAAGAGCGGCGGTGTGATGTCGATCTTGCCGGAGGCGACGAACTCTTCCATCAATCGAATGAGCCGCGCCAGCAGGTACTCTTTGCTGCCTTTCCAGCTCGGCTTCATCTGATCGAAAATGCCGCTGGCGGTCTCGAAGGCGATTTTTTGCCAACGAAATTTTCTTCCTAACTCCTCAATATCGATTTCAGAAAGCTTGGTGACATCCGGCTTGCCGTCGACGATCGGCGCCACTTCGGCCAAGGTCGGCGTCTTGAGAGCGTCCAACTCCAGCGGCTTAACCTTGGCGAAATCCAGTTTCAGCTCTTGCCGGTAGATATGGTCGATTCGGATGATGTTCGGCCAACTGATCTCGAATTCTTTCTTCTCGATGACCGGTTCGATTTTGGTTTTAGGCGCGGGTGGCGGTGGCGGAGGGCCGTCCTGCGCTTCATGCGGCAGGAAAGTAAAAGGCACTCCGAAAATGTTGACGTATTCCGCCTCGAACAGGTTTTTTTGCTTGTCGAATTCGTACGAGACCCGCCTGAGTCCACGCCCGACGACTTGCTCGCAAAGTAACTGGCTGGAGAAAGCGCGCAGGCCCATGATGTGAGTGACCGTTCGCGCATCCCACCCTTCGGATAACATGCCGACCGAGATGACATTCTGAATCTGTTCACCGGGCTTGCCTTCTTTCCCGACCGTATCAACTTGTTGGCGGAGTTGCTCGGCGAGTTCTTTCTTGGAGAGCTTTCGCACCGGTTCGTCGTCATTGTCTTCAGCGTCATCTCGATCGTTGGCGCTGTTAAAGGTTACCGGTTCTTCTTGTGCTTCTGCGGTATCAAGAACTTTAGAATCGATGTGCAGAGTCCGCTCCGGCGCGCAGAGTTCATCGAGCAATATTTTCTTGTGATCGAAGGCATACTTTACCCGCGCTGCAGTCTCCGTGCGGTTGGCGACGGTGATCATGACCGGCGGCGTGCGCAGTCCTTGCGCTTTCCATCCCTTCGCGGCTTCGAGCCAATCTTTACCGAGCAGGTAATATCCGGTGGTCACCAGGTCGGGCAGCGGTACTTGCTCTTCCGCTTTGCGATTGAGATCGTCTTTGACATGTTCGTAGATGTGGTAAAGCTTCGACTTGTAGGTCTTGGCGTCCGGCACACCGTCGTCGCGCACGACGACACGCGGCGTTTTGACGAGGCCGGATTCGATGGCGTCGTTAAGACCAAAATCACTGACAATCCAGTCGAACTAGGCTTCGTCCGAGCTTTGCTTGCCCGATAGCGCGAAAGGCGTCGCCGAGAAGTCGTAGCAATTTAGAATTCCACGCGCCCTGTGGATACGGTCCAGCCCGCCGACCCACTTGGTCGCTTCTTCGATATCTTCCTTTTTGACGCCTTTGATCTTCGACTCCGCCGGTATTCGCCAGGCGTGGTGCGCCTCATCGTTGATGACCAAGAGATTGGGGGTGCTTGCCAGCTCGCCAAGGACTTCTCTGACGTAGGCTTCGTCGCTCTTCGCGCCACGCTTATCCACTGACTTTCTTTTCGCGATCCGTTCTTCCGAATCCCAATTGAGCGTGTGCCAGTTGCGCACCAGGACTTTGCCTTGGCGCAGCTTATCCAAGAGCGCCGCTGGCACGACGTTAAATTCATCGTAAAAATTATTCTGTCCCGCCGGCTCCAAGACTTGCAGCCGGCTTTTTACCGTGAGCCCCGGCGCGACGACGAAAACATATTTCGAATAGCGCGCGTCCTGCGGGTAGGTGACTTTGTTGATGACCTGCCACGCGATCAGCATTGCCATGACGATGGTTTTGCCCGAGCCGGTCGCCATCTTCGAACAAAGCCGCGTGAACGCGCCGCCGTCCGACGGGACATCGATGCCGACTTTCTCCGAAGCCGGCGCTTCGGCGAGCCAGATGAGCGTTTCCATCGCTTCCAACTGGCAGAAGAAAAACTGATGCTCGCGCTCGTCGGGATTGTTCCAGTGCTCTAGCAGGCGCTTGGTGATACCGGTGACGCCGGAATAGCCCGCTTCTCGCCACGCTTTCACGCGCGGGCGAATCTGATTGACCAGCGGGATCTCAACGAATATTCCGGGATCGTCGAAGGCTTTGGAGCTTTGCGATGCGATGACGTAACCAGCGGGCCGCCGACCTGTTTTTTGATCGAAGGTTCGGCTCTCGCGGTCATAGCTCCAGTAGTGTTTAGGCTCTTCGTAAGGCGAGTTGATGATGAGGTGATCGATGGTCGTTCGGGCCATCCGTGTAACCAACCTGTGCTTCAGTTTGCCTGTGGAATAGACTCGAACAGCAGGCGGTTGATTTCGGTGTCCGGTGCCCGCTTCGACAGGTAGAGCATCTCCACGCCCACGACGCGATCCTGCTCGTCGTAATCCACGATGATGCCCGGCGATACTTCCTCGGAACGGCTCGCCGGCGCGTCGGTCAAGCTTAGGTACAAGGCGTCGGCCTGTTGGTCCACTTTAAGCTTCATGGAACGGTCCTCCTTCGATCAAAAAATGCCGTCACGATCCGGGGCGGCGTTGTTTTTCCGTTCACTATAACACGCAGGACGCGATTACCCCACTCGGGAATCCGGGCCAGCCGATGTTCGAGATCGAGATCTACGGGATCAGCTTCGGTCGCTTCTGGCAAATCGAGTACACGTTCGACCCAAGCCAACTCGATTTTTCGCTTTTCAAGAGCGTCGCGGGCGTGCTCGGTCAACTCGTAGGCCATTCAACTCTCATCCGGGAAGGTCCAGAAGTCTCAGACTCTCGATTCCTCGATCATCCACGATCTTGACCGCGATACGTTTGTGCTTCCCGCCCTCAAACGGTAGCGACACCGTGCCGCGATACGCTTCGATCAGCTCTTCGTCGATCTCCGCCTTGAGATTTCGTGCCAGCCGCGCCCAGCCGTCGTTTTCACCGGCCAACGGGAAGAACACCTGCCACGGCAGCAAGCTTCTGCCGTCGTAGTCGATATCGAGCATCCAGATCGCGATCTTTTCATTGCCGCCAGACTCGATGGTGCCCGTCTTGGTGTTGTAGTAGTCGAAGCCCATCACTTCGACCTGAAACTTACCCTTGTCGTCACCATCTTTGATGTTCTTGAGCACGATGTCGGGCTGGCCGATGAGCCAGAAGCTCTCGTTGCTCGCACGTTTCTTCTTCAGGTCTTCGGTCAACAGATCGGCGTTCATCTGGACTTTGAGAAGCGTCACGCCCGGCCAGTCGGTCTCGTCGATGTCTTTGGCCGCTTCCGGATCGAACTGAAAGGCGGCGAACACGATGATCTTCGGCTTCGGCACCAGCGTCTGCGCTTCCTCGATCGCCAGCTCGACCTGCTTCTGTTCCAGCGGCGCATGCTCGGGACCGAACGAAATTACAACCCGCTGCGGTTTGCCGTAAAGGCCCTCCGGATCTTTTACTTTGTCCGCACCTTTGTCATTCGGCTTAGTCTCAGCCTCCGCATGCAGCCACCGCGTCCCCGGCAGCGGCTCGACACGTGAGAAAAGAACGTACTGCCTCTTCTTGCCGCGGATACCGGACTTCAATAATTCATCGCGCCATTCAGCCTGCCGCAACGTTTCACCGGACCGTGCTATCGACTCATCCGCCGGTTGGTCGCTTTTGATCTCAACCAGCGGCTTAACCATCGGCGCTGGAACTGCTTCAACAGTGAACGGACCGGTAACCCGCGCTCGTGAGTTGTCCACGAAAGGTTGATCGTAGAGAACTTCTTGGTCCGCGGGTTCGTTGTTGGCGATGGACTTCAAAGTAATATGCGGAACGGTTTTGTATTTGAAGCCGCTGCCGACTCCTTCATGCGGATGCGCCAGTTCGTAGTAATCGTACACCGCCGTCATCAACCGCTGCTTTGCGAGCGTCAGGGCCACGCGTGATGAGTCACACGTAATCCAGCGGCGGCCCCACTCTTCAGCGACATACGCCGTCGTGCCGCTACCGCACGTTATATCGAGAACCAAGTCGCCGGGATCGGTGGTCATGAGGACACATCGCTCGACAATGCGTCGATTTGTTTGCACTACGTAAATCGGGTCGCGTTCACCATGGAAATCCCAAATGTTCGGAATCGGGCTGAACGGAAAGTCGTCGAAAAATACAATTCCTCTAGCGGTATTTCTGGCTGCTCTGAGCCGGCCTGTTTCCGCAAGGCGTCGCATTCCAATCTCTGGATCATAAGTCCAATGGCGGTTTCTACCAGGAAAAAGCGGTTGCCCGTTTAACAGGAAAGGGCCGCTTCGCCCTTCTTGTTCGTCCTGACTCACTAACGGGTAGTCATCGTTGAAATAGCGAACTTTATTTTGCTCTAAGTCCTCTAACTGGCATTCATCAATATCCTTAACAGACCCGTCCTCAAACAAAACATTCGAGAAGCGACTTTTGGCGTCGTTCACCTTTTGAGGTTCAAAGAGCCTGTGCAACTTTAACGATTTCTTGTCTTTTGCATACCAGAGAAGAAAATCGTTAATCGGATCGGTTGTCGTTGTAACGGATTTCTTCTTTACCACGATAGAAACTGCGAAGTTTCTTTTCCCAAACACCTCATCCATTTATTGTCGTACGTAGTGCAGATTCTCATCGCTGATTTGCACAAAGATACTACCGTTCTCCGTTAGCAATTCTTTTGCGAGCAACAGGCGGTCTCTGAGATAAGCCAAATAGGAATGAATCCCCAACTCCCAAGTATCCCGAAATGCTTTAATCATCTCGGGTTCTTGGGTCAAATCTTCGTCCCTCCCATCCTTCACTCGCCGTTTATTGGTAAATGGTTGAAAGTTCGAGCCATAGGTTATGCCGTAGGGCGGGTCGATGTAGATCATCTGTACTTGCCCGGCCATGCCTTCCTTTTCGAGCAGGGAATTCATCACCAGCAGGGAGTCGCCGGCGATCAGGCGGTTGGACCAGTTGTGTGGATGTTTATAAAACTCGATGGCTTCACGCAGCGGCGGGTTTTCTTCGGGCGATTGAAACAGCGACATCTGCTGATCGGCCTGCCCATTGCGTCTGCGTACTGCTTCGACAATCGTGCGCGGGTCGATGCGCTCGTGGACGTGGAGCGAAACCGTCGGCACTTCGAACGAGGTCCGCTCCGCTTTGCCGGCCCAAACCAGTTGCGGGTCGAGATGCGGATCGTAGGCGTAGGTCTTCTTGCCGCTCTCTTTGTCCGTCGCGGGCGTGACTAACCCGACCGGCGGATTGTTCGCCCGCTGCTTGCCTTTATGCGCGTACTGCTCGATGGGTTTCTTTTTTGAGCGGCTCGCGGTCTTCTTCGGTTTGGCCATTCCTATCTCCGGATCAAGCCTTGTCAGAAATTAATCTTGAAATTTCCGCGATCTTACGCGATGCCGCAGCAGTCTGACAAGTCCAATGCCTTGAATCCTAATCATACCGAACGTACTCTGAGTATCGGTGCGAGAAGTGATTGTCCTCTGGTATCGGAGATTGTGCCATAAGGAGCGATGCCTTGATTGAATCCCTACTGGTAGCCGTGACCCGGGTTTCGACGATGGCGGGCGGGACGCCGCTCACCGGCGCCACCGGCTTTTTTTTCGAGCGCGACGGCCGATGGTTTCTCATCATCAGCCGCCACGTGGTCGGAAATTAATCTTGGAATTTTGCGGATTTTACACGAGACCGCGCCATCTGGGCAAGGATGGAAGAATTCGTTTTGACGACGAATACCGAAGAACAGAAAATATAAGGAGAAAAAGGTTATGCGGCGGCGAAATCTGGCGCGTCGTAAAGAACGATCAGCTTGTCCGGTTGGACCGGCAAGATGGCATACGCCCGGCCGTCACGGTCGGCGAACTCGACTTCGCAGGTCCCGTCCATGTAAGTCATAACCACGGTGCCGATTTGCCCGCGATGCAGGAGCAATGGCCGGCCACTTTCGAAATGCTTTGCTGGCACTTCTTCTAGCAGTGCTACCACGTCGTGCATGTGTAAGTTGCGGTTCATCGATTACAATCGAATGCGATTCACGCTTAGGCCAGCCCATACTTTATTCCCGACGAAACTTGGTTCATCGGCTGATCTCTAGTCAGCGTCATCAAATCCACTTTCAGGCGAAGCGAAACTCACGGGCAGTCATTGCACCGCGGCTCAAACACCGCTTTGGGTTGAACGCAGCGTCGCGTTGGCGATCATCGGTCAACGCCGTGACTGCGGCTCCATTTATTTCTCGGTTGTCTGCCTAAAATATAATCGTGCTGCGTAAATCGTAGGCAGTCGTTTACGTCGTTTCACTGCGAAAGGAGTCGCGATCTAGTCGAAACTTAGCCGTAAAAAACTCATAAAATTATGTCGTTAGTCTATGAAGAAGTCGTGAAGAGAAGGGCCTGTGTGGAGCGAGGCACGCGCGTTGCTATGAGGGTGTTGATCGATTTCGAGTGATTGCAATTGAAACGGTTAATTCAGTGAAAAAGGGGGCTCTATGATGAAGATGGTCGAAGCGATCGTGAAACCATTCAAGTTGGATGAGGTCAAAGAAGCGCTAACCAAAGCTGGGATCCAGGGCATGACGGTCGAAGAGGTGAAAGGCTTCGGTCGCCAGAAAGGCCATACGGAGCTTTATCGCGGGGCGGAATACTCCGTCGACTTCCTGCCCAAGGTGAAAATCCAAATCCTCGTTCCCGACGACAAGGCGGCGAAGGTGGTCGAAGTGATCACCGACGCGGCGCGAACGGGAAAGATCGGCGACGGGAAAATTTTCGTGTCACCGGTCGAGGAAGTAATTCGCATCCGCACGGGGGAAAAAGGCGAGGATGCGATCTAATTTAACCGAGTTTTCCAAGCGAGGAGGTTTAGAAAATGAATCCAGCAAAGAAGCTGACAGCAGTGCTCTCATTGTCGATTGTTCTAGGTTTATTCCCAATGATCAGCGCAGTATCGGCCCAAGAGGCGCCGGCAGCGGGAGCGAAGGTAGAGGCGCCGGTGGCGGGAGCTACGGCGCCGGCAGCGGAAGCGAAGAAAGAAGATCCTGGAGCGGCGCCGGCGCAGTTTACGCAGGGGATGATGGTGCAGCTTGGCGATGCCAAGATAGCGATGGACACGATGTGGACGTTGATTGCCGGCATGCTGGTGTTTTTCATGAACCTGGGTTTTGCCTGCGTGGAGTCGGGTCTTTGTAGAGCCAAGAACACGGTGACGATCATGGCGAAGAATTTTGTGGTATTCGCCGCTTCCTCGATCGCCTTTTTAGTTTTGGGCTGGGGATTGATGTTTGGCGACGGCAATTCGCTTTTTGGCACGCAGGGATTGTTGTTTGCGAGCGGGATGGATAACAGTCCGGTGATGGGGGATGCCTACAAGGGGGTTTATTCCTCGATCAACTGGACCGGCGTGCCGCTGTGGACGAAGTTTTTCTTTCAGTTGGTATTTGCCGGCACGGCGGCAACGATTGTTTCCGGAGCGGTTGCGGAAAGAATCAAATTTGGCTCGTTCTATATTTTCAGTTTCTTGATGGTCGGGATTATCTACCCGATAACCGGTCACTGGATTTGGGGCGGGGGTTGGGCGGCCAAGCTCGGCATGTTCGACTTTGCCGGTTCCACGGTGGTGCATTCGGTGGGCGGCTGGGCGGCGTTGGCCGGAGCTATGGTTTTGGGTCCACGCATTGGCAAATTTAGCAAAGACGGCAAGGCGCTTCCCCTTCCAGGGCATAGCATCGCTATGGCGACGATCGGCGTGTTCGTGCTGTGGTTTGGCTGGTTTGGGTTTAACCCCGGCAGCACAATGGCGGCGGACGCCGGAGCGATCGGGCGGATTGCAGTGGCGACCAATACCGCAGCGGCTGCGGCAGCGATCGCGGCATCGATCACGGCCTGGATGCTTTTGGGCAAGCCGGATCTGACGATGATACTCAATGGTGCCTTGGCCGGGCTGGTGGCGATCACGGCGCCCTGCGCGTTTGTGAGCATACCGAGCTCGTTGATTATCGGTTTGATCGCCGGCGTGCTGGTAGTCCTTTCGGTTTTATTCTTTGACAAGGTGAAGATTGACGATCCAGTGGGGGCGGTCTCGGTGCACTTGGTGTGCGGCGTATTGGGTACGCTGTGCGTGGGGTTGTTTGCGCAGGATCAGTTTACCCCTGGGACCACGGGCAACGGGTTGTTCTTTGGCGGCGGCGCCGGGCTGTTGATGGCGCAGCTGGCCGGAATAATCGGCGTGGGAGCTTTTGTCTTCGTGGTGTCGTTGATCTTTTGGAAGATTCTCCAGGCTACTATCGGCATTCGCGTGGCGGCCGAAGAGGAGATCGAAGGCCTCGATGTCGGCGAGCATGGTAACGTCGCTTACCCCGATTTCGTGGGGCGCTCGTAACATAACAATTCAACTCAGCCAAATGGGGAGCAGGGGGTACGATCATCCTGCTCCCTTTAGTTTTATTCCGCCGCCGCAGTGTTTTCCTTTCGGCCGTCGGTCCGGCGGGCTCGGAGAGAGATTGGCAGGGGCATTTGATTGTTGGCAATCCCGAGGTGTAATCCCGCGCAGGGTTAAGCAAATCGGCTCGCTCATTTGAAACAAAATCTTATCTATATCTGGTTCTAAGGTTGGCGGTCTGACCACGTGATACGGGTCAGCAAAGAGACTGAGATCGAAGGCCTCGACTGGCCGGAAATGGGCACACTCGGCTATCCGAATTTCCAACTTCACTGAGGCCTGAAAATCGTTCGGTAACCCAACTATAGCGACCCGTATTTGGAGCGGTGTGGCTCGCCGTCAGCCATTTTCCGGCATAAAACTTCAACGCTACATTCAACGACCGACTTCTAGACGTAGCTCTTAATTGTTCTGATGAGCGCCAGACAGACTGCATGGATTTTAGGCTGGGCGCTTATTTGCTGAGCAGCTTTTGTGCACCGATGGCGTCTCATTTTGACAGTCTTTGTAAATTCCTCATTGTTTTTGAACCCTATAATCAGCCGACCATGAATCAATGCCATGGCATTGCACTTGCTCCCAAGAATTTAAATTAGGGAGGGCATGGTGCATCCTGCCGAGGATCCTGTTCAGATAGCTTCCATCTAAGCGTGAGGGATGTGACTGTGCGGCTTTTCAAGTTGGACGAGTCGAAGCAGGTGCTTAACCGGACCGGTATCAAGAAATGACGGGGCGGTAGTCGTGTGTCGCGCGATCGCCGCGCGGTGAGCGAACGGATTTCACGACGACAGTGTAAGAAAAATGGCTTTGACGCACAACCGAGTTAAGGAAGCGCCGACAGCCGCCTCTATCACATTTATTTGTTTGAGATCGCCAGTTGGTGCGTGGCTCGACGAAAATTAAGTCTATGCAAACAACAATCAACTCAAGAACAAATTAATCAGGGAGGTCAATAAAAATATGTCAGTCAAAGACGCCTTAGAGATGGCGAAGAAGAACAAAGCGGAGATCGTGGATTTGAAGTTTATCGACGTGCCGGGATTGTGGCAGCATTTTTCGATACCGGCCACGGAGTTAAGCGCGGATATCTTCGAGCAAGGGTTGGGGTTTGACGGATCGAGCATTCGGGGATTTCAGTCGATCAACGAATCGGACATGATATTGCTGCCCGACCCCGACAGCGCGATGATGGACCCGTTCACCGAGCACTCCACGATCAGCTTTATCTGCAACGTCCTGGACGCCATCACGCGCGAGCCCTACAGCAGGGATCCCCGCTACATCACCCAGAAAGCCGAGAAGTATTTAAAGTCGAGCGGGATAGCCGACATCAGCTACTGGGGGCCCGAGATCGAGTTTTTTATATTCGACAGCGTGCGGTTCGACCAGAACCAGCACGAAGGGTACTACCACGTCGACTCCGAAGAAGCCTTTTGGAACTCCGGCAAAGAAGGAATCAATCTGGGAAACAAGATTCGCTACAAAGAAGGGTATTTCCCGGTCCCGCCCATGGACCAGTACCAGGATCTAAGATCCGAAATGGTATTGAACCTGCAGAAATGCGGGATCACGGTCGAAGTGCACCACCATGAGGTCGCCACCGGCGGGCAGACCGAGATCGACATGCGCTTTGACACCATGACCAAGATGGCCGACAAGGTGCTGCTGTATAAGTACGTGGTCAAGAACACGGCCAGGAAAAGAGGCAAGGTGGTCACGGTCATGCCCAAGCCCCTGTTTCAAGACAACGGCTCGGGCATGCACTGCCACCAGAGCCTGTGGAAAACCGGCAAGAATATCTTCTACGACAAGAAGGGCTACGGGCTGATCAGCGACACGGCGAGATACTACATCGGCGGGCTGATCAAGCACGCCCACGCGCTGTGCGCCTTTATCGCCCCCACGACTAATTCTTACCGGAGACTGGTGCCGGGCTACGAAGCGCCGATTAACTTGGTTTATTCGGCCAGAAACCGAAGCGCCTGCGTGAGAATCCCGATGTACTCCACCAGCGAGAAGGCCAAGCGGCTGGAGTTTAGGACCCCCGACCCCAGCGCCAACCCGTACTTTGCCTTCCCGGCCATGCTGATGGCGGGACTGGACGGGATCCGCAACAAGACCGAGCCGCCCAAGCCGATCGACAAGAACTTGTATGAGTTGGAGCCCGAAGAGGCGGCCAAGGTGAAGTCGATGCCGGGGTCTCTGGATCAAGCGCTTGATGCCTTGGAGAAGGACCATGACTTCTTGCTCAAGGGGGATGTGTTTACCAAGGACGTGATCGAGACCTGGCTGGAGTACAAGAGAAAGCACGAAGTGGACCCCATCCGGCTCCGACCCCACCCCTGGGAGTTCGCTCTGTATTTCGATATCTGATCAGGACTGAGGGCTGAGGAAAATGACGAAGCTATTTGCTCGCGAGATTCCCAGCCCTCATCCTGCGTTACTCATCAATTTTGGTGAGGGGCTGTATGGAAGAGGTACTGGTATTTCAGCATGATCCTTTTGAGGATCTTGGCTTCTTTGCCGAGGTCCTGGAAAAACAAAGAGCCGATTTCCGGGTCGTGCGTCTATTCCATGGCGAGATGCCGAACGAAGAGTGGGAAAATGTCAGCGCGTTGATTGTTCTCGGCGGTCCGATGAGTGTGGATGAGGAAGAACGTTTTTCTTTTCTGCGCTGGGAAAAAAGGATCATTCGGGCGGCGATCGACGAAGCAGTGCCCATTCTCGGCGTTTGCCTCGGTGCGCAGTTGATTGCGGCGACATTGGGCACGCCGGTGTTTCATGGCGCGGTCAAGGAGATCGGCTGGAGCCCAATTTCGATCACACCCCATGGGCAGGTGGATTCGCTGCTGGGCTATCTGCCGGAGAACGCCACGGTGTTTCAGTGGCATGGCGATGGTTTCGATTTGCCGGCGGGCGCGATTCGGTTGGCTACTTCGGCGCATTACAACACCCAGGCTTTTCGCGTCGGCAAAATGATTTACGGACTGCAGTTTCATCTCGAGGTGACGCCCAGGATGATCGAGCGATGGATCGGTGAACGATCGAAGGATTTGGCGCTGGCGCCTTATGTGCTGCCCGACAAGATTCTCGCCGACTCGAACAACTACGCGCCCACGTTGAAGTACTACGCGGAGCGGTTTCTGTCGGAATTTTTGCGCCGGAGCTACCGTTCGCGCGGCGGTAAATCGGACGCAAGACAGGCAAGCGAATGAAAAGGGTCCTGGTCATAGATGACCATGAGCTTTCGCGCCGTCATCTCGTTTCTATTCTATCCGAGGGCGGGTATGAGATTGCCGGTGAAGGGGTGAGCGGGAAAATCGCTCTTCCGCTGGCGCGCACGGCCGGTCCGGATGTCATTTTGATGGCCGTTGGCCTGCCGGATATTGACGGCATCGACGCTTCGCGCGACATGATGCAGTCCTACCCGGTGCCCATCGTTCTAACGACCAGCCACTACGACGCCGCCACCATCGAGCGCGCCAAACTCGCCGGCGTGATGGCCTATTTGGTCAAGCCGCTGAGGGCCGAAGAGCTCCATCCGGCCATCGAGTTGGCGATCACGCGCTTTCAGGAATTCGTCGCGCTAAGGGAAGAAAATTCCACGCTCAAGGAAACTCTTGAGGCGCGCAAACAAATCGAGCGCGCCAAAGGCTTGTTGATGCAACAGCGAGGCATGTCCGAAGAGCAAGCGTATACGCTGATCAAGAAAACCAGCATGAACCTGCGCAAGCCGATGGCTGAGGTTGCTCAAGCGATCATTTTGGCCGGTGGCATTTTTCGCAATGATAAAACTTGACGTTTTAAGCATGTGGTAAGCTGCTGGCTCTCTAGGCAGGTTCTGACTTCAGCCTAGGCAGTCCACAAGCCGATTAGCAAAACTCATGAAAATAACGTCGATTTTTCTCTCTTTAGACATGGCATAGCGATTGCTGTTTTAAACCAACGTAGGCAACGACGCCTGCGTTGAGCAAAGGCGCTCATCGGGAATCCGATTGAGTGCCTTTTTTATTTTGGGCTAAGGAGGTTGGCATGGCCAGGCTGCAGGCAAAGAGCATAACCGGAAAAATTTTCGACAATATCTTATTTCTTGAGGAGGTTTTTGGGGATCAGGCTGAGCAGGATATCCCCAAGTTGCCGGTTCTGGAAATGGCGCGCTGCTTCGACCTGGAAAGCCCGAGGGTTAGCCGTAACGGCCGACGACGGAACAAGGCGTGGCCGCTGTGGAAATAAATTCAATTGAACTACCGAGTCAGCGAGCTGGTGGGGTGGTTCGTTATCAAACCGTCCGGGCGGGCGGAGAACAACGAGCCGCTCCGAGTTCGACATTTGTTTCGCCGCTGGTTATCGCGCGAGGGCGTGGGCGTGATTATCGATTTGCAGGGACTGGACCAGTTGGGTGTTTGGGAAGTCGGTTTGCTGACTTCGTTCAAAAGAGAAATCGATCAACGCTCCGGTGTCCTGCGCATCTGCAATCTAGATCGAAAATTGCATGGCTATTTTCAAAACGACCGGTTCGCCGGTCAATTCGAGATCTATGAGGACATGGAAAGCGCGCTGGCGGGTAAGAGGAATAGATAGATGGGCAAGGACTTAGAGGCAGTCACCGAGCTCCAAGCGAGAATTTATCAGATCCGCGGGCTCAAAGGCAGCAGCCATAGTTATGTTATCAAAGGCGATTACATGAACGTCATGATCGATTCGGGATCGGATCAGAACTTTCCGGTCTTGGAGCGTGGCTTGCGCCAGATCGGCCTCAAGGTGCGCGATATCAATCTGATTATCAACTCCCATGAACATTGCGACCACATCGGCGCCAATCGCTACTTTCAAGAATGCTCGATGATCGCGGCGTATCGGCTGGCGGCGGCGAAGATGATCACCGGCGACTACTACGTCACCATGTATACGAGCAATGACCTCAACGAAATGCCGATGCGCGTGCATCTATGGCTCGAGAACATGACCCGGATCGATCTTGGCAATTATACGTTGCGCGTGTTTCATACGCCGGGGCATACCTCGGGTTGTATCTCGATCATCGAAACTACCCGCGGCCTGTTATTTTCCGCCGACAGCGTTTTCGCCGGCGGCACGCTTTCGTACATCGCCGAATCGGGCAGCATCGGCGACTACCTCGATTCCTTGGCGCGGCTGCGCTGTTTCGATTTGCGCGCGTTGTACCCGGGACACGGCAAGATTTCTGCGACACCGATCAGCGACATCGATCAAGCGATTCAGAACGCGCAACGGGTGCTCAAGCGACCGAGCGAAGCCGGGCCGCAGATTTTCTTTCAGAAACAAGTGGCGGATTGCGTTGCCGGCGCGCGGGTCGGGCATGACGCTCGAGGGTTGTGACCGTGATGACGTAGAGACAGATTTGGGGAGGCACAATGAATTCACTTTCTGACAATGTGGCGAGCGCCGGTTCGGGAGGGTTGAATGTTGAGCTCCTGGAGTCGAGCTTTAAGATGCTCGCGCCACGCACTCAAGAGTTCGTCGGGGCATTTTACGAAAGGCTTTTTACCGCCTACCCCGAGATACGGCGCTTTTTGCCGATACCGACATGGGGGAACAGCGAAAAAAGCCGGTTTCGGCCCTGGTTCTCGTCGTGGAGAACTTGCACCAACCGGACGCTTTGACCGGCGCGTTGAGCGCTCTGGTGTAGAAGCATCAAAGCTACGGCATCGGTCCAAAGTACTATCCGATGGTCGGCGATGCGCTGCTCAAGACCATGAGTCTATTTCTCGCGGAACATTGGACGCCCGAGACCGAGCAGGCCTGAACCCAGGCCTATGGAGTGATCACCCAAGCGATGTTGTCCGGCTACGTCGCGCCGCATGAACCTTAAGCATTGGGGAATCGCGATAGGTGCCGTCAGGACGTTGTCGCTAAGCATGGCATTTATGCTGGACCGCCGTGGAGTATTTCTGCCGGGGCGCACTTCAGACGGCCATCATACCATCGAGCAGGCATGCAATTCCTGCCATGTCGCCTTTGGTGGCGTGCCCAACAAAAATTGCAGCGGCTGCCACGCGGCGGGAATTTTGATGGGGCTTCGAAATCTGCCGAAAATCACCAGCGAGTTGTTAACTAGCGGCTGCGATCCGAAGCGTCCCGCCGCACTCATTCAATTGGGCAGATTGGCGGTACAAAAAACCTCCATGGGCAACGTCGGGAGCATAGCCGACTTGGCGAGGGCGGAAAAATTCCGTTCGCCGACGGTCATCGTCATCGGCCAAGTGGCAAACTTCGCCCGGCAAATAGCCTGGTTTCACGAATTGCGTCAGGACGGATCAAGTTCCCTCGCAAACATCCCGGCAGAACAATTAAAGCAACGTATCGTCCAAGAACTGACCAACTAAAATTGGCAACTGCACAGAAATGCAACAGAGCTGGTTAATTTCTGGGCAGCAAACGCGTGTTACTGCGAGTGTGTTTTGGTAAATTTGCTTTACTTTCAAAGGGATGAAAGCTGTAGTTTTTCATTTGCCGGTGGCATTCCTATTGCTGTTCTTTGGTCGAGTCTATTAACACTCGATTGCAGGCGTGTTACATTGCGGCTCAATTTGAAGGAGGTCAGTTCGATGAAACTACGGTTCGCAACAATGGCATTTGTTCTCAGCTTGGTTGTCGGGACAACAGGGATGGGGCGGGCAGACGAGGACAAGCCTCTTGGGCCCGGCTGGCTCAGCTTAGACGGCAGTGTCGGCCTGCTCGATAATAAAATCGCCCAGGGCAAGGGCGCGCTGGAAAAAGCGTTGGGCATAAGCATCGGCGGGTTTTTGGACAGTAGCTATACTTGGAGCTCGAATCATCCGCGCAGCCCGTCGAACATTTCCGGGAGATACTTCGACAAGGATCAAAACAAAGTTGTTTTCAATGACTTTCACTTAGTGCTTGACAAGCCCGAGAAAGATTGGGGAGTTGGTTTCCACATTGCTGGAGACTTCGGGCGAACCGGGGAACTCCTCCGCGAGGCAACCTTGTGGGGCAAAGCCTTTCACAAGGAGCCCTCGGCGGAATTGCGCGAAGCGTTCGTAACCACGACGATTCCTGTCGGTGAAGGGATCGGCGTCAAAGGGGGTCTTTTTGTGACGACTCTGGGCACAGAGATTTTGCTCAACCCGGGTGCGTATAATGATAACATCTCCCGATCTTTTCTATTTAATTATGCTATTCCGCTGCGCCACCTCGGCATGATGTTCAGCTATCCTATTCACAAGATGGTATCTGTGAGCGCGGGCGTCGTGACGGGTTGGGATGATCCTTACGACAATAACCATCAGCCGTCGGGAATGTGGGGTTTGAGCTTCACCCCGATGGATCAATTCTCACTGACGAGTAGTTTCATTTATGGGCCAGAACAAGGAAACAATGACGCCAATAAGCGCTTCACCATGAGCCATGTGGCGATATTTAAGCCAATAGATCCGCTGGCGATCACCCTAGAGTATTCCTACGGCCACGAAGGCAAGGCTTCCTTAGGCGGCACGCGCGACGCGAGTTGGCAGGGAGTTGCCGGCATCGTTTCGTACAACTGGACGGATCGTTTTACCACGGCGTTCCGCGGCGAAGTATTCGATGACCCCGACGGCGCGCGTCTGGGCGGCAACTTTTACGGAACGCATGCCGACCAAACCGTCGGTGAAATCACTTTCACCGGTTCTTACAAGCTCACCAAGATGCTGCTTGGCCGTCTTGAATTCCGCCAGGATTGGTCCGACGAAGCATACTTCAAGCGGGGATCGACCAAAGCCGACAAGAATCAATCGACCTTGGCGGCGCAGCTCATCTACGCGTTCTAGAGAAATTAGTTCTTTCGCGCCAAAACGGGGAACGATATAACTTGTCGTTCCCCGTTTTTTTTAAAGCGCTTTGCCGAGTTTCGCACGTCGAGCCGACTGCCGTTTTCCTCCTGGCTTTCTTAAGCCTCTGGCAAACCGCATTCGGCGTTGGTAAAAGCATAGTTGACCATCGCCTGCTTGGGTTCATCGAGCTTGGATAACTGTAAATATTATCCCTTCCTTATATTGGCTCTTGGGCTTCTGTTGTTTTTCCCGGGACTTGGCGCCCGCGACTTTTGGGCACCGGTAGAGCCGCGCTACGCCGAGATCGTCCGGGTGATGTTTTCCAAAGGCCAATGGATCGTTCCCACTGTTAACGGTGAACTCTACACCGATAAGCCGATCCTGTATTTTTGGATCGCCCTGGCGGCTGCCAAATGCTCCGGGGGCGTCAACGAATGGATCGTGCGCTTGCCTGCCGCCCTCGGCGGGTTGGGCTTTGTCCTGGCTACCTATTTTATTGGCCGCGAACTTTTCGGCGCGCGGATCGGCGTCATCGCGGCGGCGGTGCTCGCTACCTCTTTCCGAGTCGTCTGGGAGGCGCGCTGGGCTCATATTGACATGCTTTTTGGTTTTTTCTTCCTTTTGTCGATCTATTTCGGCGCGCGGGCGCTTTTGCGCCGGGGCCCGCCCTATGAAGTTTTGCTGTCCTATATTTTCATGGCCTTGGCGACGCTGGCCAAAGGGCTGATCGGCGTCGTGCTGCCTGGATTGCTATTCGTCGCGTTTATCCTGGCGCGGCGCGACTGGCGTTTGATCGGCGCCGCCAAGCTGCCGCTCGGTGTGCCGCTCTTTTTGCTCATCGCCGCGCCGTGGTTTTACCTGGTGAGCCGGGCCACCGGCGGTAAATGGTTGGCTGACTTTATCTATATTCATCACCTCCAGCGCTACACGGCGGGCGCGGGACACCGCCGGCCGTTCTATTACTACTTCACGACATTGCCGGCGGACTTTTTGCCTTGGACCGCCTTTGCGATTCCGGCGCTGGCTGCCTATCGTGACTATCGACGGGCTTGGGCCGAGCCAGCGCTGCAATTCTGTTTGTTGTGGTTTTTAACCGTATTTTTTTTCTTCAGCGCGTCGGATACGAAGCGCGATCTCTATCTCTTGCCGCTGCTGCCGACGCTCGCTTTCCTAGTGGCAAATTATCTCGACGATCTCGACGGCTATAAGCTTTCGCCGCGTGCGCTCTACCCTTGGTTCACGGCGAGTTTCTTCGCCATCATTGCGCTGTCGGGTCTCGCTCTGCCGGCGGTGGCCTGGTTTGTGCGCCCGGAGGTGATCTGGCTGTCTATCCCATCCAGTGTCGTTCTAGCTGTTACGGGAAGCCTAGCGGTCACAGGGATTTTACGCCGCCGGGCAAACGCCACTCTGGTATCCGTGAGTGCGATGATGCTGCTTACCGTGATCACGACATCGCTGTGGATTTTTCCGTACTTGGAGCAATTCAAGTCGCACCGGCAGTTTTCCCGGGAGATTCAAAAATTGGTTCCGGCGGCGGCGCCGTTGTATGTTTATGCCGACACCATGAACGATTTCAATTATTATACCGGGCGCGAGGTCATGCCGGTGCTCGCGAGGCCGGAAGAAGTGGCAAAGCTTCGCAGCACGCCGCGAACGAGTTATCTCTTGATTAAGGCGCGTGATTTGAAACGGCTCCCGGCGCCGCCGCCGGCAACGGCGCTGGCAAGCCGCAGGCTCAGCAGCACAATTTGGTATTTGTTCGAGTTCAAGAATCCGCCCGGGAGTTAAACCGAGCGTTGTTAAATTTTATTCGGCGCAATCGCGTATGAAACAAACGGTTCTGTGGTTAATTGTCGGCGTGGCTGCCGGTGCACTAGTCTGGTGGGTGGTGCCGGCGTATTTTAATAAGCCGGTTGATCCGCGCTCGGTAGAACATTTGAATCAAATTGCCGCAGAGATCAATCGCTCGGTGCCGGTCATGATCGACGAGGAAACCGAGCTCATGCCGTCCAGGGCCGGTTACGCGATGCTGATCTACAACTACAGGCTGGTGAAATATTCGGTAGCACAGTTGGATCATGAAAAATTCGCCGCCGGCGCCAAACAAAGGGTGACCCAGGGCGCCTGCAACCGGCCTGAAACCCGCGACGACTTTCTCAAGAAAGGCGTCGCTCTACGCTATTCCTATTTCGATAAAGACAAAAAACATATCGCTACGATTGACGTGACTCCGGCAGATTGCGGGTTCTGAAAAATAGAGTGTTGGAGTACTGGAGCGTCGGGGCTTTAAGGCATCCCTTCATCGCTCCAGTACTCTCATGCCGATTACTTAGGTCCGATCCTTCGCTAGGGGGCTCAGGATTACCGTCTTCGACGGTTATTTGAGGATCTCTTTTGCTCGCGGAATCAGTTTCGGATCGAGATTGAAAACATTTTTCACGTTATGTTCGAGCTCGGCGCCGTCGAGCGGATTGATGTCGAGCTTTGCTTTTTTGGCGTCGGCGAGGAAGTCCGGATCCTTCATGGTGTCCATGAACGCCTTGCGGAGAATCGCCAGGCGAGCTTTCGGCGTGGCCGGAGGTAGCATATAGGGCCGTGCCGTCGGTCCAACGCTGTGCACCAGCGCGCGGATCAATTTTTTCCCCTCGTCGGTCTTGGCGTAGTTGATGGCTAGGGGCAGTTTAGGTTGCTCCGGGTACGGTTTCGCGGTGGTCTGCAACATGAGAACGAGATCGCCGGAGCTCAACTGCTTGGGCCAGGTCGACTTGAAGGATTCCCAAGCATTGCAAACTCCTTGGATCTCGCCGCTGTCGAAAGCAAGTCGGACATTTGCGGTACCTTTGTAGCCGCTTACGAGCTGCATGGGCAGACCAATCGTCGCCGCAAGAACTTTTGGAATGTCGTCAGTTGCCGAGCCGACGCCGACACCGCCGAGTTTCACTACTTTTTTAGTAGAGAGCCATTGATCGATGCTGGTGAGGCCGGTGTTCTTGTGTATGCCCAGCATATAGTGATCCTGCGCGGGCACGCCGACGTACTCGAATTTGCGTGCGTCGAACTCAATTCCCGGCTTGCCGAGAAGCTGTTGCATGAAAAGTCCGCCGATGAAATGACCCATGGTCAAGCCGTCCGGCTTCGCGACTCTGTACATATAATTAGCCGAGATCAGGAATCCGGCGCCGGGCATGTTGTCGACGACGATGGTCGGACTGCCGGGAATATGTTTACTCATGTGGCGGGCGATGGTACGGGAGTAGGTGTCGTAGCCGCCCCCGGCCGAAGCGCCGACGATGATCCGCAGGGTCTTGCCCTGATAAAATGGAGTCTGCGCGTTGGCCGAGGCCAGGCCGAGGCACAGGCTCAGAAGGATTGCCAGAAAACCAGTTCGTTTCATAACTTCTCCTCGTTGAAAAATGGCTAATCTTGTTGCGGCACTTTACTTTAAGATCTCTGTGAGTTGCTTGACTACGCGCATGTCGTTCTTAGAAGTCTGAGCGGAGATTTTAGCGATTTCCTGGCCGGTCAGCGGGGCGGTTTCAACCCGGGACTCCTTCACCTCGGCTATTATGTTGGAGGCCCCCAACCTCCACGGACCACTTTTTTCGGCAATTAACTACGAAAAGCCGGTTTGAGTCAACGGTCGTGAAGCATCTCCATGCGCAGTTCGTCCTCCCATGCGCGGCTGCCGCCGGGCAGCCAATCACAGCCGAGATCGCGAATCTCGCCGCGCGACGTGAACTTTGGCAATTCCGCCAGTGCTCTCGTCAATATCGTTTGCTTGCGTTTGGCATCGTGAGGCGGTCCGAAAGTCCGACCGACCGGATGGTCGACAAAGGCCGCGCGCGGCGGCGTGACCTTGCTCATGATGTCGCGCGCGGTGCCAATTACCAGTGTCGGAACTTTATGCGCCTCGATTACGTGGGCGATGAGACCGACGGTCTCGTGACAGAAGGGTCAATAGGGGACGAGTAATGCGAGATCGACGCCGGCTTCGATTAAATCGTTAGCGATGGCCGGGGCCAGCTCGGTTTCGATTTCTTTGGGTCGTTTAACGCCGCCCATGAACGAAAAATGCCAGGGAGACAGCGAGCCGACGATGCCTTCCTCTGCCAATGCGGCCAGTGCCGTGCGCGGAAAAACAATCTCCGGGTCCTGCCTCGGCACTATGCCGATGCCGGAATGATGGTCGATGACGAGCACGCCGGCGTTCGGATCCGACGGCACGCGGCGGTAACTCAGGTCTTCGCGCGGTATAAAAGGCGGATGGTCGGCGAGCCGAAGCGCGGCGCTGCTCAGCAAAGCAACGCGCGACCGGCTGACGGGTTTGGTCACCGGGCACCAGGCCGCCTTCGACGGCGCCGCCAGCACGCGCGGCGGTTTCGGCGCCGAGTTCTGCGCCATGATCGGCAGATATTCAACAGCCATGGAGTATTTCCCACTCGTATTGCCACTACTACTCGACTCGCCGGCGCTAATCAACCGGAGCGGTGGTTACGAGTGAATTACGGGTTGGGTTGTGATAAGCATTTTCCCTCATGGTCGACGTTGCCGGTAACTACCGAACGATTCTATCGCGGATCAATGAAGCGGCGGACAAAGTAGGGCGCGACGCAGGGGGAATCAAGCTTCTCGCGGCCGCCAAGTTGCAGAGCATCGAGCGGATTTGTGCGGCAGTTGCCGCCGGCGTGGCGCTGATCGGTGAGAATTACGTCCAGGAAGCCCAAGAAAAAAAATCACAGCTTGCCCAAACCGTCGAATGGCATATGATCGGCCACTTGCAGCGCAATAAAGTGAAGGCGGCGGCGGAGATCTTCGATGTGATCGAGTCGCTGGATAGCGTAGCCCTGGCACGGGCGCTGGACAAGGAAGGCGGCAAAAGCGGAAAGATCGTCCGAACCTTTGTCGAAGTGAACTTGGGCGGAGAGGAAAGCAAGAGCGGCATTCCAAAAGATCAGGTAAAAAGCGTGCTCGAAGAGATCGCAAAGCTGTCCCACCTCTTTGTCCGAGGGCTGATGACTGTGCCGCCGTTTCGGGAAAATCCTGAAGAGGTGCGCGGTTTTTTTCGCGAGCTCGGCGAGTTGCGCGAGCAGCTTGGTGGTTTAAATTTACCAAACGTTGACTTGAAAGAGCTTTCCATGGGCATGACCCACGATTACCCGGTGGCGATCGAAGAGGGAGCGACCATCGTGCGCATCGGCACGGCGCTCTTTGGTCCGAGGAATCAGTGATCCGATGTTTATTTTGTCCAACTTTCTTGTCGCCCTGGCGCAGGTTCTCGACTATGTCTTGTGGGCTTACTCCTGGGTCCTTCTTGGTCGAGTGATCATTTCCTGGGTGAACGCGGATTATCAGAATCCGATCGTCCGGTTTCTCTATGCGACCACCGAGCCGGTGCTGGCGCCGGTGCGCCAGCGTCTACCGCTGTTTGGCGGCGGCCTCGATTTATCGCCGTTTGTCGTATGGTTTGCGGTCCTCTTTCTGCAGCGTTTTTTGGTTCGCTCGCTCTATGAGTTGGCTTTTGCCTTGAGGTAACCGGCGGAGGGCGTTTCTATGAAGTCTCTCTACGCTGCCGATATTCGCGAGAATCAGCTGTTGGACACGTTGTTTTTGGTCGCATCGAAGAATCACGGCGTGACCAAGGGCGGGAGAAGTTACTTGACGCTCAAATTGCTCGACCGCAGCGGCGAGATCGAGGGGCGGGTGTGGGAGCGGGCCGATGATTTGGGGCGTGGTTTCGAAAGAAACGATTTTGTCCGCGTGCGCGGCCAGGCGACGCTTTATCAGGGGAAGATCCAGATCCGTGTCCAGGATGTCATGCGCGTCGACGAAACAAAAATTGCCGCAGAGGATTTTTTGCCGAAAAGCACGGACGATCCCGAGACCATGCTCACTGAACTGCAAGCGATTCTTCGCGGCATCAAAAATCCGCATCTGCTGGCGCTCGCCGAGGCCTGCTTTGCCGACGAAGAGCTGATGCGACTCCTTAAACAGGCGCCCGGCGCCAAGACGATTCATCATCCTTATTTAAGCGGTCTCTTGGAACACACCCTGTCGCTGCTTAAGCTCATCCTCAAAGTCGTCGAGAACTACCGCGGCATCGACATCGATCTACTGCTGATCGGTGGTTTCCTGCACGACATCGGCAAGGTTTACGAGTTCTCTTTCGAGCGTGCCATCGATTACACGGACGAGGGACAGCTATTGGGCCACCTGGTCATGGAAGTGGAGTTGGTCGGCAAGAAGATTGCCGCCATCGCCGATTTTCCGGCGGACCTGGCGCTGCTGGTGAAGCATTTGCTGGTGAGCCATCACGGCGCCTACGAATTCGGCTCGCCGAAGTTGCCGCAGACGCTCGAAGCCGTTATTCTGCATTCCCTGGACGACCTCGACGGTAAAATTCAGGCGATTCAAAATCTGCCGGAAAAAGAGCCGGGTTCGAAGTGGACGGCGTTTCATCGCGCCTATGGGCGCAGTTTTTTTAAAGCTAATTCACAACGCGACGAGAACGGCGGCGACGTTTGAGGCGTGTCGTTCGCGTCAAGGGAGGAATGAGCCGTGAAAAATTTTATCGCGGGAAAATGGATCGATAAGACAAAAAAAATCGAAGTGCGAAACCCGTTCGACAACTCGATTATTGATACCGTGCCCAAGGCCGACGGTGCCGACTTGGAGCAGGCGCTGGTTTTCGCCGAGCGCGGCGCCAAGGTGATGGCCAAGCTGTCGAGCTACGAACGCTGGAAGATCTTGCGCAAGGCCGCCGATCTGATGGCGGCACGCAATGATGAGTTGGGCCAGGTGATTTCCAAGGAAGAGGGAAAGATCATCGCCGAGGGACGGGGCGAAGCGAGCCGGGCAGTGGAAACCATGATGGGCTCGGCGGAGGAGGCCAAACGAATCCACGGCGAGACGGTGCCGCTGGATGCGGACCCCACCGGCAGTAAAAAATTTGGCTTTACCCTGCGCATCCCATGCGGCGTCGTGGCGGCGATTGCGCCGTTTAACTTTCCACTCAACTTAGTTTGCCACAAGGTCGGCCCGGCGCTGGCGGCCGGCAATACCGTCATTATTAAACCGGCTTCCGACACGCCGCTGTCGGCGCTCAAGCTGACAGAGATTCTACTGGAATCGGGTTTGCCGCCGGAGGGCATTCAATGCATCACCGGCTCCGGCGGTGAGATCGGCGACGCCCTGGTCGCCGACCGGCGCGTGCGCAAGGTAACGTTTACCGGCAGCCGCGAGGTCGGCGACCGCATTTGCCGCTCTGCCGGTATTAAAAAGGTTACCATGGAACTCGGCTCCAATAGTCCGGTGATCATCATGCCGGACGCCGACCTGGAGAAAGTGGCCGCGGTGGTGGCGATGACCGGCTACGGAAATGCCGGTCAGACCTGCATCTCGACGCAGCGGGTGCTGACGGCGAAAAAAGCTTACGGCGATTTTCTCAATCTACTAAAACCCAAAGTCGAAGCGCTGACCACCGGCAATCAGCTCGACGAAAAATCCAAAGTCGGACCGATGGTGAAGGAGAGCGAAGCGGTGCGGGTCGACGATTGGGTCAATGAAGCGGTGGGTGGTGGCGCGCGGTTGGTGGCGGGCGGCGGCCGGCGCGGCTCGATTTATTTGCCCGCGGTCGTGGCGGACGTGCATCCCGACATGCGTATCTCGCGCGATGAGCTCTTCGGCCCGGCGGTGGCGGTGACACCGTTTGATTCAATCGAAGAAGCGATCGCCCTGGCGAACGATAGCGTCTACGGTTTGGCCGCGGGTATTTTCACCGAGAAGGTCGAATGGGCGATGAAGTTCGCGCGCGAAGCCGAAGCCGGCAACCTGCATGTCAATTGGGGCTCGCAGTGGCGCGTCGATCTGATGCCTTACGGCGGCTTGAAAGACTCGGGCTTCGGCAAAGAGGGGCCCAGATATGCCGTCCAAGAAATGACCGAATTGAAAATGGTCGTTTTCCATTTGAATAGTTGAGAGGCAACGGGCAAAGGTCTGGAAAAACGGAAAACAACACTGGGACGAGGCATAGATTGGATGGTTGAATGAGATCTGATGGGCGAAAACCAAAGCAACTTAGACCGGTGACAATTGCGCCTGGCTACATCAAGACTGCCGATGGTTCGGTGTTGATCGAAATGGGCGGCACCCGGGTTATCTGCACGGCCAAGTTGGAGGAGCGTGTCCCGCCGTTTTTGCGCAACAGCGGCAAGGGCTGGATCACGGCGGAATATGGCATGCTGCCAGGCTCCTCCGGGACGCGTATCGGCCGCGAGTCGTCGCGCGGTAGGGTCGGCGGCAGGACTCACGAAATCCAGCGGCTGATCGGCCGCAGCCTGCGCACCGTCGCCGATTTGCACAGCCTCGGGGAAAAAACTATTTGGATCGACTGCGACGTGATTCAGGCCGACGGTGGCACGCGCACCGCGTCGATCACCGGCGCCTACGTGGCCTTGGCCGAGGCGGTGCGCAGGTGGCTCGCGCGCGGGATCATCGGTATCGATCCGATCAAAGACGCCGTCGCCGCGGTGAGCATCGGCATTATCGAAGGCAAGATTCTCCTGGATCTGTGTTATGAGGAGGACAGCAACGCCGACGTCGATATGAATTTCGTCATGACCGGCTCGGGAAAATTCATCGAGGTGCAAGGCACGGCGGAAGCTTCGCCGTTTACCAAGAAGCAGATGGAGCGGATGGCGGACATCGCCCAGCAGGGGATCAAAGAGTTGCTCAAGGCTCAAAAAAAAGCAATTGCCTCTCTCGCGGGATCCAGCACTCCGACGTGATCGATCTTTTAGTGGCCACAACCAACCCGGGAAAGTTTGCCGAAGTACAAGCGTTCCTGAACGATCTCCCGTTACGGATCATCTCCCTCAAGAACATCGTCAATCCGCCGCCGGTCATCGAAGACGGCAGGACTTTCGAGGAGAACGCGCTCAAAAAGGCGCGCACTTTGGCCGAATTTTCGGGGCTGATCACCTTGGCGGACGATTCCGGGCTAGAAGTCGACGCATTGAACGGTGCGCCGGGAATTTACTCAGCCCGTTACGCTGGCCAGGAGGGCGATGACCAGCGGAACAACGATAAGCTGCTGCGGGAATTAGAAAATGTTCCGGAGGAACAACGGGCGGCGCGCTTCGTCTGCGCCTTGGCGATCTACGCCCCTGCTTCCGACCCCGCCCGGTCATGGACGGCGCGGAAGTCCTGCGAGGGTCGGATCGCTTTCGCAGCCAAAGGCGCGAACGGCTTCGGCTACGATTCGCTGTTTTTCTATCCGCCGTTGGGCAAAACCTTTGGCGAGATCGATCATGCAACCAAGGCGACGGCGAGCCATCGCGGCAAGGCGCTAAAAAAATTCGCCGAGATTCTCCCGTCGCTGATTGATTTGGTCGCAAAACCTTGATTTCACGCGCTTGCTGTGTAGAATGACCGCTGGTCAATTGACGGGGCGTAGCGCAGCCTGGTAGCGCACCTGCCTTGGGCGCAGGGGGTCGGAAGTTCGAATCTTCTCGCCCCGACCATTCAGCAGTATGGAGTTATGAGTGCTGAGTGCTGAGCAATGCGGAACGAAAGAAGTTTGCCGCTCAGTCCTCAGCACTTATTGCTCTAGGTCGTGGCGCCAGTAGCTCAGGTGGATAGAGCAACGGCCTTCTAAGCCGTAGGTCAGGGGTTCGAATCCCTTCTGGCGCGCCAGCTTGGGGTTTCGGTTTTTGCGGTGAGTGTAGCTCAACGGTTAGAGCACTGGACTGTGGCTCCAGGGGTTGAGGGTTCAAATCCCTTCACTCACCCCAGTTGAAAACAAAAAGGATGAAGGATAAGAGATGAAGTTCCTAATTATCCTTTCGTCTTTATCCTTCTCATTGTGTTGGGCCGCTAGCTCAGTTGGTAGAGCAGCTGACTCTTAATCAGCGGGTCCGGAGTTCGAGTCTCCGGCGGCCCACCATTTTTTTCCTTCCTGGGTGGTTCTTCCCCATCTCTCCGCGCACACGCTGTCGCGACCGTCAATGTTTGTTGTTAAGCGAATCGGCTGGTGCCATAATCGCTCCGGATAAGGCAAAACTCGATCGTTAGCCGCGTTCGGCGCAAGGAGCTGACAGATGGCCGCAGAGGCGGGTCTCGTGTACACGATGTTGGTGGAAGTTTATCTCGAGGCGGCCGTCGTGCGCGGCGTTCTGGAAACCAATCAAGATCGGCTGAGCAGCTATTTAGCTGTCCGGCAGGGAGAAGAAGTATTCGCATTGAAAGAAGCGATACTGCAAGTCCCGGGTCGCGAGCCGGTGTCGGCCGGTTCCCACGAATATCTACTCTACATGCAGGAAGTATTGCTCATCGCCGACTTGAGCACCGAAGACCCGGCACGCCGCGCTGCTTTGCCGGGCTTGTTTGTTAAAAAAGAGAAAAGCAAAGCCTTACTTAGCGTCGGTTCATACCTTCTGCAGGGTAACCTACATTTGCAGGCTGGCAGTCCGTTGCAAGAATTTCTGATGGAAAACAGCCGCTTTCTTCCAGTCACCGAGGCAACGTTGGCGGATCGACCGGATATCGGACCACGCACCTATCTGGTCAACCGCGCCAAGATCGGCTTTCTATCAGCTCTGGGACAAGATTTGGTCGAATTTTAAAGGGTCGCAATGGCAAGATCGAACCCAACGGAAATTAACCATATTAAATCGCGCAATGTTGTGCGCATAACCTGGGACGACGGCCACGCTGGCGAGTATGAGGAAATATTCCTGCGCGGCTACTGCCCCTGCGCACTTTGTCAGGGGCACGGAGCGCAGCGCCGTTTCGTCGACGTACCGGATGCCAAATTGGTGGCAATTCGTCCGGTGGGCAACTATGCCATCGAGATCGGGTGGGATGACGGCCACAGCACCGGAATTTATACTTTCGACTATTTGCGCTCTCTATGCCCCTGCAGCGAGTGTAAGGCGACGACAAGCGACAGTACATAAATGCCGCGAACGACGATCGGCGCTCACCCATTCTCAAGAATTTCCCCGGCCTCATGATGCGAAGTCCGCTGATGTACGCTTCGGCGACAGTTCTAGCCGAAGAGACAAGAGCTCGCGCATGGGAAGTTCCAGGAATCTTCTGCCTTTCCACGGCCAAGCGTTGATTTCCCTTTTGAAACAGACAACGGCGAGCGACGGTCAAGGTTACTCTTTGACAAGGTCGCGACGGGTATTTCTTCTGAAGATGAGGCGCGCCGGGTCGACCCGGATGGCTTGAGTTTAGTCAATCCGAACACACCTTAGGATTATCAATCGGCGCTGACACTTTGGAGCGCCCGGGCACAGTGATGGCAAATTTGAGTAGGCTGCGGCTTTGGCGGCGCAAAAATTCGCTCCGGACGGTGCTTGACATACCGGTGGGTTATTTTTACTCTGCACTTCGAGTTGAAAAGGACTTCAGGAAATTTTGTTGCGAGCCCGCGGTGCGCGAGAGTGGCGGAACTGGCAGACGCACTAGACTTAGGATCTAGCGGGCAACCGTGGGGGTTCGAGTCCCCCCTCTCGCACCATTGGAAAAAATTTCCAACCGAGCACATTCACAGAAAGGTCAATGTTTAGGGCTTTGGCCGCTTGTTGCAACGAGAGTGCAAGGCGAACCGTCCCGTCCTCGAACCCACAAGCCAAAGTGCCTGCGGAACATAATAGTAGTGAACATGAAAATCGACATCGATGAGCTAAGTCCGGTGCAGCGCAAGGTTCGCGTCGAGCTTCCGGTGGAAACGGTCAGCGGTGAATTCGCACGCGCCTACAAAAACCTGGGCCAGCGCGTCCGCGTCAAAGGGTTTCGCACCGGTAAAATCCCCAAGCACGTGTTACAGGGGATCTACGGCGACGAGGTGAAAGGCGAAGTTCGGTCGCACTTGGTAGATGAATCGTTAGGCGAAGCAATCCGCGAAAACGGATTGCAAATCGTGTCGCGGCCGGAGGTCGAAGCCAACGATCTCAGCGAAAACAGCGCGTTTTCGTTCTCCGCCGTGTTCGAAGTCAAACCCGAAATCGTCGTCAACGATTATCTTGGCATCCAAGTCGAAAAGGTCAAAGTTTCCATCTCCGATGAGCAAGTTGAGGAGGCGCTGAGGCGGCTGCAAGAGGGGCATGCTCGTCTTGAGCTGGTGGCGGACCGCGATGCCGTGCAAAAATGCGATTTTATCACGCTCGATTTCGAAGGCACGATAGATGGCAAACCCTTTGCCGGCGGTAAGGGGGAAAATTACACCCTCGAGGTCGGCGGTGGCCACGCCCTGCCGCAATTTGAAGACGCGGTGGTCGGATTGAAAGTGAACGAGCAGGAAAACGTTCGGGTGAATTATCCAGAGAATTATCCCAACAAGGAAATTGCCGGCAAAGCGGTCAACTTTTCTCTGGTCGTGCGGGAAATCAAACAAAAAATATTGCCTATTCTCGATGATGAATTTGCCAAAGACCATGGCGAATGCGCCTCCCTGGAAGAATTGAAAGGGCGCATTCGGGGACGGCTGGCGGAAGAGCTGAAACGATACCAGGACGATGAGCTTAAGGAAAAGATCATAAGTCTGCTGATCGAAGCGCACTCGTTTGCGATCCCGCCTTCTATGGTCGAGCGGCAAACCAGGTATTTGATGGAGCGATACCAGAATCAAGTCGCAACACAGGGCGGCGCTGAAGGCGGCGATACGCCGCCGATGGAAGAGGCGCGGAAAAACCTTGAAGCGCGCGCCACGCGCCAGGTGCAGGCGACACTTTTGGTGGAACGCATCGCGCAACTCGAAAAGATCGAGATCGCCGACAAAGAAGTTCAGGAGCGAATCGATAACTTGGCGCGGGCGGCCGGCGACCGTGCCAAGACCTTACGGGATGTCTATTCACGGCCGGATACTCGGGAGGATCTGCGTGCCCAAATGGTGTTTGATCGAACCGTCGAATTTTTGCTGGAGCGCGCGAAGATCAAGGATGTCGATTTGCCGCCCTCCAAGGTTGATGAGCAGGCCGAAAAAAGTTAGAATGCTTTTCGTGTTCGAGGTGTTTAACGCTATATGAACTTCATCCCCATCGTCGTTGAACAAACCGGGCGCGGCGAGCGCGCTTATGATATCTATTCGCGGCTTTTGAAAGACCGGATTGTATTTCTCGGCTCTGTTATCAACGACGAAGTCGCCAATCTCATTACCGCTCAATTGCTATTTCTCGAATCCGAGGACCCAGAACGGGATATTTTCTTCTACATTAATAGCCCAGGTGGTGCGGTGACCGCCGGCTTGGCGATTTACGACACCATGCAATACGTCCGGCCGCAGATTTCAACGGTCTGTGTCGGGCAAGCGGCCAGTATGGGGGCGGTCTTGCTGGCGGCCGGGACCAAAGGCAAGCGTTTCGCGTTGCCTCATTCGCGCATCATGATTCACCAGCCTTTGGGTGGTTTTCAAGGTCAGGCCGCCGACATCGACATCCAAGCCCGCGAGATTCTACGCATGCGGGAAGAGCTAAACAATATTCTCATGAAGCATACCGGGCAGAGCTTGAAGAAAATCGAAAAAGACACGGATCGAGACATGTTCATGAACGGCAAGCAAGCCCAAGAATACGGCGTGGTCGACGAAGTGATAGCAACTCGGCCCGATTCCTCTGTCAAAAAGTCATCGTCAGTTTAAGCGGGGGTTCTATGGCCAAGCACGGTGAGCATGGATCGGGAAATCTCGTCTGCTCTTTCTGCGGGAAGAGTCAAGACGAGGTGCGTAAGTTAATCGCCGGTCCGACCGTATATATTTGCGATGAGTGCATCGATCTGTGCAACGATATTATCGCCGAGGAATGCGATCACGACGAAAACATCAGCTCCTCATCGAACGTTCCGAAACCCATCGAGATCAAACGCGTGCTCGATCAGTACGTCATCGGCCAGGAACGCGCTAAGAAAATCCTCGCTGTCGCGGTCCACAATCACTATAAACGGATCGACAGCCAGTTGGTGACCGGCGAGGTCGAATTGCAAAAAAGCAACATCCTTCTGCTCGGGCCGACCGGCTCGGGTAAAACACTGCTGGCTCAGACACTCGCGCGTTTTTTGCAAGTGCCGTTTACGATCGCCGATGCCACGAGTCTCACTGAGGCCGGCTATGTTGGCGAGGATGTTGAAAATATCATTCTCAATTTGCTTCAATCGGCGGACTATGATGTCGAAAAGGCGCAGCGGGGCATCGTTTATATAGACGAAATCGACAAAATCTCCCGTAAATCGGATAATCCGTCGATTACTCGCGACGTCTCGGGCGAGGGAGTGCAGCAAGCGTTGCTGAAAATCATCGAAGGCACGATGGCGAGCGTGCCCCCCAAGGGCGGGCGCAAGCACCCGCAGCAAGAATTTTTGCAGGTGGATACCACCAATATTCTTTTCATCTGCGGCGGCGCCTTCGTCGGTTTGGACGACATCATCCGTAAACGAACCGGGCGCAAACGCATGGGGTTTGGCGGCCAGCTAGACGACAAGGACGGCCGTCGGCCCACTGACCTGCTTCATGACGTGCAAACCGAGGACTTGTTGAAGTTTGGGCTGATTCCCGAGTTCATCGGTCGCTTGCCGGTGATCGCGACGCTCGAGGAATTGGACGAATCCGCGTTAATGCGAATTCTCAAGGAACCGAAAAATGCTTTGACGAAACAGTATTCAAAACTATTTGAGATGGAATCCGTGCATCTGAAATTTACCGAAGAGGCGCTGCGAGCGATTGCTCTTGACGCCATGAAGCGGAAATCGGGTGCGCGCGGGCTACGTGCGATCATGGAAAATATCATGTTAGATATCATGTACGACATGCCCTCACAGCCAAATATCAAGGAAGTCGTGATTTCAGAGGATGTCGTGGAAAGACATGAACCTCCGATCGTCGTATACACCAAGGCCGCAGAGAGCGCTTAGGAGGGGATCTCTATGCTATTTCGGAACGATAAAAAAGACGACAGGGAACAAGGCTCGGGGCCCGCGCGCGTTCCCCTGCTTCCGCTGCGCGATATCATCGTATTCCCCCATATGGTCGTGCCGCTTTTCGTCGGCCGGCAGCGCTCCATCAAGGCCCTCGAAGATGCGACCCAGAAGCAGAGCCTAATTTTTCTCTCGTCCCAGAAGGACGCCAAAACCAACGATCCCACCGAGGAAGATATTTATAAAATCGGCACGCTGGGTTCGGTCGTGCAAATGCTCAAGCTCCCCGACGGCACGGTCAAGGTTCTTATCGAAGGGAAGAGGAGAGCGGGGGTCGCCAAATTTGTTTCCAATGCGGATTTTTTCTTGGTGGACGTCGAAGAAGCGCCGGAGGTTGTCGATCGCAATACCGAGGTTGAAGCGCTGGTACGAGAAGTTCACACTACGTTCGAAAATTATGTAAAGCTCAAGAAGAAGATACCGCCAGAAATGGTGATGTCGGTGTCTTCCATCGATGATCCGGGACGGTTGGCGGATACCATCGTGGCCCATTTGGGCATTAAGCTAGAAGACCGCCAGAATCTTCTGGAGACTTTTAACGCCGCTGAGAGGTTGGAAAAAGTCCTTGGTCACATGCGCGCCGAAATCGAGATCCTGGAAGTCGAACGGCGCATTCGTTCACGCGTGAAGAAACAGATGGAGCGCTCGCAAAAAGAATATTATCTAAACGAGCAGATGCGCGCGATCCAAAAAGAGCTTGGCGAAAAGGATGAGTTCAAGAATGAAATTCAGGAAATAGAAGACAAGCTCAAACAGAAAAAACTTTCGGCTGAAGCTAAGGACAAGGTCGAGAAGGAACTCAAGAAACTTAAAATGATGTCGCCCATGTCGGCGGAAGCCACCGTGGTGCGAAACTATATTGATTGGATCTTGAGCCTGCCGTGGAACGAATTTACCGACGACAAGCTTGATATCAACGAAGCCGAACGCGTGCTTGAAGAAGATCACTACGGTCTGGAGAAGGTCAAGGAGCGCATTCTCGAGTATCTTGCTGTGCAGAGCTTAGTGGGCAAAATCAAAGGTCCGATCCTTTGCCTGGTCGGACCTCCGGGCGTTGGTAAAACTTCGCTAGGGCGATCGATCGCCAGGGCCACCGGCCGAAAATTCGTACGAGTTTCACTCGGTGGCGTGCGCGACGAAGCCGAGATCCGCGGCCACAGGCGCACTTACATCGGCGCTTTGCCGGGAAAAATCGTTCAATCCATGAAAAAAGCCGGGTCGAGCAATCCGGTATTTCTCATGGACGAGATCGATAAGATGTCGACGGATTTTCGCGGCGACCCGTCGTCCGCGCTGCTCGAGGTCTTAGACCCCGAGCAAAATACAACTTTCAATGATCATTACCTCGATCTCGACTATGATTTGTCGAAAGTGATGTTCATTACAACAGCCAACACTTTGGACCGGATTCCCCGACCCTTGCAGGACCGCATGGAAATCATTCGCATTGCTGGCTATACGGAGCTGGAAAAACTCAGTATCGCCAAAAAATACCTTGTGGAAAAACAGAAAGAGGCCAACGGGCTGAATACGGACAACCTAGTTTTCACGGATACTGCGATCCTTGGTGTCATCCGGCACTATACTAAGGAGGCGGGAGTTCGCAGCCTGGAACGCGAGATTGCCGCCATTTGTCGCAAAATCGCAGTGGAAGTGGTGCGCAAGGACCGCGATTCCCACATTCAGGTCGGATCTAAGAGCATCCACAAATATCTCGGACCGATCAAATTTCGTTACGGTAAGGCCGATGCAGAGGTCAAAATCGGTGTAACCACCGGCTTGGCCTGGACCGAATTGGGCGGCGAGCTATTAGCTACCGAGGTCACGATTATGCCCGGTAAAGGGCAACTGATCATTACTGGTAAACTCGGCGACGTAATGCAGGAGTCGGCACAGGCGGCGATGAGCTACGTGCGTTCTCGCGCGGCCGAGCTCGGGTTGGAGCGGGATTTTTATCAGAAGCTGGATGTGCACATTCATGTGCCTGAGGGCGCGATCCCCAAAGACGGCCCGTCCGCCGGTATCACCATGGCAACTTCTTTGGTTTCCGCGCTGATGAAAATTCCGGTCCATAACGATTTGGCGATGACCGGTGAAATTACATTGCGCGGCAACGTGCTGCCGATCGGTGGATTGAAAGAAAAAGTCTTGGCGGCTCATCGCGCCGGAATCAAGCGGGTTTTGATTCCCGCGGAGAATGAAAAAGACATCGAGGAGATCCCCAGCACGGTGCTCAAAACCGTCGAACTGGAGTTAGTGTCCCATATGGACGATGTTTTGAAGAAAGCGCTGGTGATCAATGATCCGGCCCGACTGTTCCGCAATCCACCGGAGGAGAGTCAGTCGAAGGATGAGCCTCCCGCATTCACCGAGAAGGTCAACGAAGTGCCTGCCTCTGAGATTTTACCGCAATAACAGTATTCAAATAACCGAAAAAGTGCCGGGTGTTTGACACCCGGCACTCGTGCTGTTATAAAACCGCATCGCGTAACCCGCCAAACCGCGCGTTATTTTTGTTCCTGGTTGATGTTTGCCCGAGAGCATGCCGGGAGGATTCGTGTCTGGCAGAGTGTGTGGTAACAAAAGGGAATCAGCGGCTTGGGCTGAATCATCGATTTAATATTCGCAGTAGCTTTGGTGGGATTTGAGCCCCGGTGAAGTAATATGAATTATCTCGTGAGTCGCCGGTTCAAATATACAATTGCCACCTTTCGGCTGGTAAATTGTGAGCCGGAAAAATCCTGAGAGGTTGCCAAGATTAGGTTGGCTGGTAAAAAGCGGCGCCGAGGCGGGAGAGGTTTCTGCTCGTGCTAAAAAATTCTCTGCTGTAGCGTAGGCGGATGATTTAGCGGGGGGCGGTTAGCTCAGCGGGAGAGCATCGGCCTTACAAGCCGGGGGTCACAGGTTCAAATCCTGTACCGCCCACCAGGGGACGCACCAAAGAGCGCAATGTCGGGGTCGTAGTTCAGTTGGTTAGAACGCCGGCCTGTCACGCCGGAGGTCGCGAGTTCGAGTCTCGTCGGCCCCGCCACCTCTCCGCTCATTGGTGCGGTTCAAGAGATGAACGAGTAGTGGAGCGAGTGCCATGAATAAAGAAGAAGCTCTGTCCCAACGACGATGGTACGTTGTCGACGCGCAAGGCAAGGTTCTTGGGCGGATGGCCACCGAGATCGCGAAGGTGTTGCGTGGAAAGCACAAACCCATTTTCACGCCGAATCAGGACGCTGGCGACTTCGTTATTGTCGTCAATGCGCGCGCCGTGAAACTGACGGGTACCAAGCTGGAAAAGAAGATGTATTTTCGGCACACCGAATATCCCGGCGGGATCAGGGAGCGCACAGCGGCGCAAATGCTTGAAGAAAAGCCCGAAGAACTAGTGATGCTTGCCGTAAAGGGGATGCTGCCTAAGAACCGGTTGAGCCGGAAGCTGGTGACCAAGCTCAAAGTCTATGCTGGTCCTGAGCACCCTCATGACGCGCAAAAACCACAACCTCTGGCGATCGTAGCGTAGGAGAACCAATGGCGGACAAAGCTTTTACAGCGACTGGACGACGAAAGACTTCCGTTGCCCGCGTGTTCTTGAAACCGGGTAAGGGCAAAATTACGATCAACGCTCGGCCTTTGCAAGAATACTTCGGCCGTGAAACGGCTCGCATGATTGTGCTCCAACCATTTGAACTTACACAAACGACAGACAGCTTTGATATCGATATAAACGTTGTTGGCGGTGGCAACTCGGGCCAGGCTGGCGCGATTCGCCACGGGATTACCCGTGCATTGATGCGGGTCAATCCGGATTTCCGAGCGCCGCTCAAAAAGGCGGGCTTCGTCACTCGTGATCCGCGCGCCGTAGAGCGTAAAAAATACGGCCGCCACAAAGCGCGGAAGCGACCGCAATATTCCAAGCGGTAAATATCTCCAGAATTTGTCTGCGGTTTTGGCCAGTTCGTATTGCGCGCCGGTCGCCTAACAGGCAACGATCAAAGCCGCGTAATTTCTTAATCCCGTCGCAAAAACCGCAATCTTCCGCGCCGGCCATTTTAGCCGATCTCTATGGATTCCGTTGTGTTGGGGGTTTGAAACGCCCCGCGTAGCGCAAACCCTACGCTTACGATTTTACAGTGATCCAATATCCAGGTTAATTCCCCCGCAGTAAGTTCACGCCGCGCAGCTGCCTTGAATCTCAGCAACATTGAAATTTATCGTGCTATCTATTGCGCGATAAAACCTGTTTCGTGCGGGAACTGGCTGGGACCGTCAAATCGCGCCACATGCAAACGATAGCGGCGTATTCTTGATGTTTGCAGATTATAGTGACTAGCTTTTGGCCGACATTCATAGGGGAAAAAGTATTGCGATCCGTCACAATATTTTACAAACCTCAATAATTGTTATTCCTCTGCGGTAAAGAAAAACAAACCGATCATTGCGAAAATAACATTGGTTGCCCATGCTGAGATCCACGCCGGCATGGCGCCGCTATGGCCCAAAGATATGCAGAAGGCCGACAGAACCCAATAACCAAATGCGATTACCATGGCGATGCCGAAACTCAACGAAATGCTGCCGCTCAATCGTCGCTTAAGTGCAAACGGGATCGCCAGTAGCACCATCAAAGGCGCGATGAACGGCAAAGCGATTTTAATCTGCAGATCGACTTCGGACGAAGTCGTGTCGATGCCCTTATTTTTCATATCGGTGATCTGTTTCTGGAGGTCGAAGTAAGAAAACTCTTCGGGGTCGCGCGCCAAGAGCTTGAGATCCTCCGGTGTTTCCGAAATGGGCAACGCGGCCGTCACCGTTTGTCGACTCGTTTGACCGTTTGCAAGAAAATTCCACTCCGTAGCCTGGTCGGTTGCCCATCGCCTGCCGTTCCATTGGGCCTTGGGAATCTCCACGAGAGCGCGTAGGCCGAAATCGCGGTTGAGAAGAAAAATCGTCACTGTATCGAGTTGGCCGGCGCGGGTGTCGAAGTAACCGACGTTGATAAAACTACCGTCGCCGCGGATCCATATATCATGGGTTCCTAAAAGGCTTCGTTGCTGTTTATTTTTGATTTCGGTTTTGTAGATGTTTTGTGCGTTGTGAGTAAAAATGGGGACGAGGGTTTCGTTCCAGACGAAAGTAGAACCGCAAATTATTAACGCCAGGAGCAAAAGCGGCAAGGCAATCCTTTCTACGGAGATCCCGCTGGAACGGATCGCCGTGATCTCGTGCGTTCGGACCAAAGACCCGAGGCAAAACAGAGTCGAAAAAAGCGCGGCAAATCCAACCACCCGCGAAATCAGCAGCGGCGCCTTATAAAAAAAATAGCGCATGATGCTCGACATGGTCGCACCGCTATCCAGCAAGGTGCCGATACGGTCGAAAAAATCGACCGTGACGTAAAGCGACGTTACTACGGCCAGGCTGATGAAAAATATCCGAATAAATCCAACCACTAAATAGCGGTCTAAAATGCTACCGACGGGAAGAAATTTGAATCGCAGTTTGGTCGCCATGGGGTTTCCTAGTTGGGCCGAACGGGCTTTACCTTCTGCGCCAGCGACTGGCCAACGCAAGCGCGTTTTCCAACACTCGTGGCAGGAAAAGCGGCACTTCCCGCTGCGCATGGTTGAAGAAGTGGAGTCCGATTGCGGCTACGACGAGGTTAGGTAACCATGTCGCTGGCACCGGATGAAGAATGTTCTTATCGCCGAGCGCCTTGCCGAGGGAAAGGAGGGCGTAGTACGCCATGAGCCAAAATAGGCATAACATAAATCCCCACGACCGATTCGCCCGAGAGGTTCGCGGAAGAAGAGTCAGCGATACTCCTAGGAGGCAAAATATCAACGGGACAAAGCCGAAGGAAATCCGCTGATGCAGCTCCATTCTCTCTCCGATGGCGTTGGCGCCACGGCTCTGCTTGGCCGAGATGGCTTTCAAGAGATCGGAAAGCGGCATTTCCTTCGGTCCCGATTCACGTTGGCGCACCGGTCCAACGAGGTCATCCAAGTCGAGTTTAAAATCATAAATATTAAAACGCGTCTGGCTGAAGCCGGGCCGCGATCTTTCGCGCTCATAAATCGATCCGTCGAATAACCGGAGACCCAAGCTATTGGTTTCTTCGTCGGTGGTGATGCGCGCGACCTTGCCGAGTATGATGTCCTCGCGCGACCTATCACGGTTGTCGACAATGAGTACTCCTTGAGCGGTGTTGCCCGGCGGCACGATTTCTTCCACGTAGATCAAAATTTTTGGAAAGTCGTCATTGAAGACTTTTTCCTTTAGAGCAGTGCCGATGCGGCTCTTGGCAATATTGTAAAGTTCCTTCTTTAGTGCGAAGTTCGCCGCTGGGCGGACAAACATTGTCAAGGCGAAGGTCGCTAAGGTGATGACCACGGCGATCAGTATCGTAGGCCAGAGTATTTGCGTGGGACTGACGCCCGACGCTTTCATGGCCAATAGTTCTTGATCATTGGACATGCGCCCGAGTCCTAAAAGAATAGCCAGCAAGAAGGCCATCGGCACGGTCATTTCCAGAAATGTCGGCAGAATCAGCGAGAAAAGTTTGGCGATTTGTAGTAACGGGACGCCCCTTGTGACTACTAATTCGATGAGTTTGATCATCCGCCCGATCAACAGAATGAACGTAAACGCCAAAAGGCCGACAAAAAAAGGCGGAAGAATTTCCGAAATGAGATAACGAGAGAGGATCCTGCGTTTCACTGTGCGGCCATGTTAACTGGTGCGTAATTCAATGTAAAATCCTCCGGTCGCAGGAGCACGGCAAGCGATGGCCACGAAGCAAAATCTGATCTTTGGTGTCAATTCGGTTTTAGAAAAGCTCAGAGCGTCACCAGACGATGTTATTGAGATTCTGCTTTCGGATGTTTCCGATCGTGCGGCTTTGCGTCACATTAGTGAACAAGCCCTGCGCCAGCGCGTTCCTATTGTCGCCGCAAGTCCCAAGTTACTCGATCACCTAGTCGGAGGGCAAAGACACCAAGGCGTGGTGGCCCGAATCGAAGACTATCGCTATCTGCCATTTGTGAACCTGCTGGAGCAGGTTGTAGCATCTTCGGGAGCGGAACGCATTTTGATGTTGGACGGCTTGACCGACCCGAGAAATTTTGGAGCGCTGTTACGGACAGCGGATGGCGCGGGTGTACGCTACGTCGTGATTCCCAAGAACCGCTCCGTGGAAGCGAATGCAGTTGCCATCAAAGCTTCTGCGGGTGCGGCGCACCATGTAAAAATCGCCAAGGTTACCAATCTTCACCGAGCGATTTTAGAGCTCAAGAAACTCGATTACTGGATTGTTGGACTGGAAGCGGGCGGCCAAGAATCAATTTATGACCGAAGTTATCCCTCGCGGTTAGCGATCGTTCTTGGCAGCGAAGGAAAGGGCGTTCGGCCGGTAATCCTGCGGGAATGTGACTTCTTGGTATCAATTCCCATGCTCGGCAAGGTTGCTTCACTTAACGTCTCAGTGGCCGGGGCGGTGTTGCTCTACGAGTTGCTCCGGCAACGGCGCAGCGTTGACGTAAATGTGGCAAGAACTTAGAGGGCAAATTGGGTAAATTGAAATTTGCGCGTCCTTAAGGCATTGAGCTGTTGACATAACTACGGGGAGGTGCTTTAAATACCCGTTTACTAAAGGGGAAAGGTGTCTCCGGGCCGTGGTACGTCAAGTCGGTACCGATGCGCCACTGGGGTTGATCGATAACTTGCCAGAAATGTTCTTCTTTTAAGTAGTTGACTTAAGGGCGAATTCGCAGCATTTACGCGACGCGAGAAGGGCCACGATGTCAACCAGGCTGGCGTAGCTCAACGGCAGAGCAGCTGATTTGTAATCAGCAGGTTGTAGGTTCAAGTCCTATCGCCAGCTCCAGCCAGAAGAGTTCGATTGCTAGAGACCCGGTGCGATGCAGGCTTTTTAAAGGAAATGTTTTTAAGTGGGGGTGAAGAGAGACGGAGAGGTTCCCGAGTGGCCAAAGGGAGCAGACTGTAAATCTGCCGGCGATGCCTTCGAAGGTTCGAATCCTTCCCTCTCCACCATTTTTGATTGCGGGAATAGCTCAGTTGGTAGAGCGCAAGCCTTCCAAGCTTGGGGTCGCGGGTTCGAGTCCCGTTTCCCGCTCCAATTGCCTATGGCGGGTGGTAGATCACACATGGCCCAAAAAGCCCTAGGTGGAAAAATCGACCATGCGCCATAAGCCATCGACTGCTAGGCCCAGGTAGCTCAGTCGGTAGAGCACGTCCTTGGTAAGGACGAGGTCAGCGGTTCAATCCCGCTCCTGGGCTTTGCCCGAACCTTGGTTCGAGAGCGCGCTAATTTTTACGGAAGAAGTTGATCGACTGGCAAATCAATCAGGAGGATGAGATGAGCAAACAGAAGTTCGAGCGGAAAAAACCGCACCTTAACATCGGCACGATCGGTCACGTCGATCATGGTAAGACAACTCTGACTGCAGCGATTACGAAAGTTCTGGAAAAGTCGGGGAAGGCTAAATTCCTTGCCTACGACCAGATCGATAAGGCGCCCGAGGAGAGAGAGCGCGGCGTCACGATCAATATCGCCCATGTCGAGTATGAGACCGAGAAGCGTCATTATGCCCACGTCGATTGTCCCGGCCACGCGGACTACGTAAAGAACATGATCACGGGTGCGGCGCAGATGGACGGCGCGATTCTAGTCGTTTCGGCCGCCGATGGACCGATGCCACAAACGCGCGAGCATATTCTGTTAGCGCGCCAAGTCGGAGTCCCGGCCATCGTGGTCTTCCTCAACAAGGCCGACATGGTCGATGATAAGGAGCTGCTCGAACTGGTTGAGTTGGAGGTGCGCGAACTTCTGTCCAAGTACAAATTCCCGGGCGACGATACGCCTATTATCATTGGCAGTGCATTGAAGGCGCTCGAAGGTGATACCTCAGAAATGGGCGAGGGCGCGATTTTGAAACTCATGGATGCGGTAGACTCCTTCGTTCAAGAACCGGTTCGCGATATCGACAAGCCTTTTATTATGCCGGTTGAGGATGTTTTCACTATCAGCGGCCGCGGCACGGTCGTGACTGGTCGTGTGGAGCGGGGTGTTGTCAAGGTTGGCGAGGAAATCGAGATTGTCGGCTTCAAGGCGACCCAGAAGACCGTTGCGACCGGCGTCGAAATGTTTCGCAAATTGCTCGACGAAGGTCAGGCCGGCGATAATATCGGCGTGCTGCTGCGCGGCACCAAGCGCGAGGATGTCGAGCGCGGCCAGGTTTTGGCCAAGCCAGGTAGCATTACTCCCCATACCAAATTTAACGCCGAAGCTTACGTTCTGACCAAAGAAGAGGGCGGGCGCCATACGCCGTTTTTTAACGGCTATCGGCCGCAGTTTTATTTTCGCACCACCGATGTTACCGGTGTCGTTAAATTGCCGGAAGGAACCGAGATGGTCATGCCCGGTGATAATATCAATGTGGAGATCGAGTTGATCACTCCGGTTGCTATGGACGATGGACTGAAATTCGCTATTCGCGAGGGCGGGCGTACCGTCGGCGCGGGGGTTGTTACTAAAATTATTCAGTAGGATAAGACCGGACTAGAAAGGTTGGGGGTTATGCGGGAACTCGTAGGATTTGCTTGCGATAAGTGTAAGCGTAAAAATTACACGTCGACGAAGAACCGGAAATTAACGACCGAAAAATTATCGCTCAAAAAGTTTTGCTCATCTTGCCGGACCCATACCCTGCATCGTGAGGTAAAAGTCTAAAGGAGTTACAGCGGGTCAGTAGCTCCAATTGGTAGAGCGCCGGACTCCAAATCCGGTTGTTGCAGGTTCGAGTCCTGCCTGACCCGCCAGTTTAACTCGTTGTGGTGTAGCATGGGGGATTGGATTCAAAAACTTCAGGACGGTGTCCGTCATGGTACGGAGTTTATCCAGGAGGCTTGGCAGGAGCTAAAGAAAGTTTACTGGCCTTCGCGTAAGGAAACCTATGCGGCGACTTTCGTGGTGATCGTCGTGGTTTTATTGATTTCCGGGTATTTAGCATTGGTCGATTTGGCTCTGACGAAAGCCATTCAGGCCATTATCGGTTGATTTGGCGGGTTCTCCGTTATGGCGAAACAGTGGTACATCGTTCACACCTTTTCGGGCTTTGAGCAGAAGGCCAAGGCCGCGCTCGAAGAGCGGGTCAAGGCGTTCGGCAAGCAGGATTTATTCGGCGAGATCCTCGTTCCGGTGGAAAAGGTCGTGGAGCTGGTCAAGGGCAAGAAAAAGACTTCTTCGCGGAAATTTTTTCCCGGTTATATTCTCGTTCAGATGGAGCTGAACGATGACACTTGGCACGTGGTCAAGGAAACTCCGAAGATCACCGGCTTTGTTGGAGGAAGCACCAATCCGCCCCCGGTGAGCGACGAGGAAGTCCGCGCGATCACTCAGCAGATGGAAGAGGGGGCGATCAAGCCCAAGCCTCGGGTGTTGTTCTCCGTGGGTGAAAACGTGAAGGTGATCGACGGTCCGTTCGCCGATTTCAACGGCGTTGTCGAAGAGGTTAAGCCGGACAAGGGTAAACTGAGGGTGTTGATCAGTATCTTTGGAAGAGCCACCCCGGTGGAACTGGAGTTCGTCCAAGTGGAACGCAACTAAACCGAAGGATTAGAAAGCAATGGCGAAGAAAGTCATCGGCGAAATCAAGCTGCAAATTCCCGCTGGGCAAGCTAATCCGAGCCCGCCCGTGGGCCCGGCACTTGGGCAGCGCGGCGTCAACATCATGGAGTTTTGCAAAGCTTTTAACGCTTCGACTCAAGCTCAACAGGGCATGATCACTCCGGTGATCATCACAGTTTACGCTGACCGGTCGTTCACCTTTGTAACCAAGACGCCGCCCGCTTCGGTCTTGCTCAAGAAGGCCGCCGGGTTGGAGAAGGGCTCTTCCGAACCAGGAAAAAACAGAGCCGGCAAGGTTAGCCGCGCGCAGATCCGGCAGATTGCTGAGTTGAAACTAAGGGATCTAACCGCAAAGGACATCGCGGCGGCGGAAAGATCGGTGGAGGGCACGGCGCGTAGCTTGGGTCTAGACGTCGAAGGCTAGATAATTTGATTAATCGTTTTGAGCGGCTCTTTAGGGAAAACTTTAGTCGGCTCCTGCTTAGAGGAAAAACCATGAGTGGAAAGAGTTATCGTGAAGCGTTAGCGAAAGTGGATCGTAATCAACGCTATCTATTGGAAGACAGTCTCCGTTTGGCCAAGCAAACGGCGCGCACTAAATTCGATGAAACCGTTGAGATGTCGATTCGTTTGGGCGTGGATCCACGCCAGGCTGATCAGAATATCCGCGGCACTGTGACCTTGCCCCACGGCATGGGCAAAACTGTGCGTGTGCTCGCCTTTGCCAAGGGTGAGAAGGAAAAAGAGGCGCAGGATGCCGGCGCGGATTTCGTCGGTAGCGATGATCTGATTAAGAAAATTACCGATGGCTGGCTGGATTTTGATAAAGCCGTTGCTACGCCCGACATGATGGCCGCGGTCGGCCGCATCGGGAAAATTTTGGGACCGCGCGGCCTCATGCCCAACCCCAAAACCGGAACCGTTAGCCCGGATATCGGCAAAGCGGTGAAGGAGATCAAAGCTGGAAAATTGGAGTTTCGGGTAGACAAGGCGGGAATTGTCCACGTGCCTGTGGGCAAGGCTTCGTTCGGCCCCGAGCAGTTGATCGATAACGCCAAAGCAGTTCTTATGTCAGTTTTGCGTGCCAAACCCGCATCGGCCAAGGGCAACTATGTCAAAGGTGTAACCGTGGCGACCACCATGGGGCCGGGCATCAAGATTGATTTGGCGCAAATCCGTGCGATGGCCGCCTAAAAAAACAAGCTTCAGCAATTTGGAATGACGCCCCATCGGCGTCCGGGAGAAGGGAATGTCGGAATTGGAAGTTGTCCGTGCCAGTCACGGTGAGAAGGCCGAAACGGTCGCCGCCATCCATCAGCGTTTAAAGTCAGCCAAAATGGCGATCGTTACGGAATACCGTGGGCTAACGGTAGCGCAGATGACTCGCTTGCGCCGGGAAATCCGCGACGTGTCGGGCGAGTATCAAGTGATAAAAAACACCTTGGTGCGCCGGGCGCTGCAAGACACCGCGTTCGGTGATCTGGAGAAGTTGCTCGAAGGACCGAACGGCTGGGTGTTCGCCTATGACGATCCAGTTGTGCTGTCGAAAGCGCTGATTAAATTCGCCAACGATAACGACAAGCTCGCGATCAAGGGCGGTGTGTTTGAGGGAAGCTTCATGGACACTGCCGGTGTCAAGGTTTTGTCCCAGATGCCGAGCAAGCCCGAACTCCAGGCTAAACTGTTGGCGACGATCAACGCGCCGGCTACACAGCTCGCACGTCTGATTCAGGAGCCCGGCGCACGGGTGGTGCGATTGCTCGAGTCTTTGCGGAAAACTAAATCTGAATAGATTAAAAAGTTTGGCAGAAATTAGTAAAGGGGGAAGGTTTTTATGGAAGGCGTATCGAAAGAGCAAGTAAAGGATTTCATCAAGAACATGAGCTTGATGGACGCGGCCGCGCTGGTGAAGGAGCTTGAGGAAGAGTTGGGCGTGAGCGCGGCGGCGCCGGTTGCAGTCGCCGCGGCGACTGCGGGTCCGGCGGTGGCGGTGGAAGAGAAGACCGAATTCGATGTTATTCTGACCGAAGCTGGCGAGAAAAAGATTCAGGTCATTAAGGTCGTGCGTGAGCTGACCGGCCTGGGATTGAAAGAAGCTAAGGATCTCGTCGATGGCGCGCCGAAGGCGGTGAAGGAAGCGGTGCCGAAGGCCGAGGCGGAGACGATCAAGAAGAAACTTGAAGAGCAAGGCGCGAAGGTCGAAATCAAGTAGGTCGAGGACGGTGGTGAGTGGCTGCGGGTTTTGATGGATTGTTGACCGGAAGTTCGACAGGGGAGTACGCATGGCGTTTCAAGTTGCCAATAATTTAAGATTTCGGCGCAGTTTCGGGAGGATCAGAAAGATTATCGATCTTCCCTACCTAATTGAAATCCAAAAGAACTCTTATGACCTGTTTCTGCAAAAGGACGCGGCTCCGACAGAACGTCAGAACATGGGTTTGCAGGAAGTCTTTAGGTCGGTTTTCCCCATCAAGGATTTTAACGAAACCTCGTCCTTGGAATTTGTCAGTTATTCTCTCGGTGAACCCAAGTACGATGTCGATGAGTGTCATCAACGCGGTATGACCTATGCGGCGCCTCTCAAGGTGACCGTGCAGCTCGTGCTCTGGGACGTCGATCCGCATACCGGGTCGCGCAGCATCAAGAACGTCAAGGAGCAGGAGGTCTATTTCGGCGAAATTCCGCTCATGACAACCAACGGAACCTTCATGGTCAACGGGACTGAGCGTGTCATCGTCAGCCAATTACACCGCTCCCCCGGAGTGTTCTTCGAGCATGACAAGGGAAAAACTCACGCCAGCGGCAAACTGCTCTATTCGGCGCGGGTGATTCCATACCGCGGCTCTTGGGTGGATCTTGAATTCGACCCGCGTGACATTCTCTACGTGCGCATCGACCGGCGGCGCAAATTTCACGCTACCGTGCTACTGCGCGCGCTCGGCATGACTACGGAAGATCTGCTCAACTATTATTACAAGAGCGACACGATTGTGTTCGATGGCCGCAAGCCGTCCCTGGTTTTCAATCCCGGTCAGCTTATGGGCGCGAAAGTCAGTGCGGACGTGCGCGACCCGAAAACCAACGATATCATCGTCAAGGAAGGCAAGAAATTCACTCGGCCGATTTTGCGCCAGATGGAAGCGGCCAGGGTGAAGCAGGTGCCGATCGCCTGGGAAGACATTTCAGGGCGAGTGGCGGCCCATGATGTTCTCGATCCGCAGACCAAGGAAGTGCTCGTTGAGTGCAATCAGGAACTGACTCAGGACAAGCTCGATTTGATCCGTGAAAAAGGCATTCACCAAATCGAGGTGCTGTTCATCGACGAATCCAGTGTCGGCCCCTACTTGCGTAACACTCTGCTCCAAGACCGGATTCGTGCCCCCCAGGATGCGATCTTGGAAATTTACCGGCGCTTGCGGCCGGGCGACCCGCCCACCGTCGATTCGGCGACAAACTTTTTTAACAATTTGTTTTTCAACCCGGATCGCTACGATCTCTCCAAGGTCGGCCGGCTTAAGCTCAATCACAGGCTCAAGCTTTCGGTGCCGCTCGAGCAGGGAACTTTGCGCAAGGAGGATATTCTCGAGGTCGTGCGCTATTTGATGGAGCTCAAAAGCGGAAATGGGTCGGTGGATGATATCGATCATCTCGGTAACCGCCGAGTGCGCGCCGTCGGCGAACTAGTGGAAAATCATTTCCGTGTCGGCCTGGTGCGCATGGAGCGGGCGATCAAGGAAAAAATGAGCCTGCAGGACATCGAAACTTTGATGCCGCAGGAGCTGATCAATTATAAACCGGTCTCCGCGGCGCTCAAGGAGTTTTTCGGTTCTAGCCAACTTTCACAGTTCATGGACCAGACCAACCCGCTTTCGGAAATCACCCATAAGCGCCGCTTATCAGCTCTCGGCCCTGGCGGTTTGACCCGGGAGCGCGCCGGCTTTGAGGTCCGCGACGTGCATCCGACGCATTACGGCCGGGTCTGCCCGATCGAGACCCCCGAAGGTCCGAATATCGGTTTGATCGCCTCGCTGACCACCTACGCGCGGGTCAATGATTTCGGTTTTATCGAGACGCCTTACCGTGAAGTGGAAAATGGCCGGGTGACGGATCGCATCCGTTATCTTTCCGCTCTAGAAGAGGAGGACCATGTCATCGCCCAGGCCAACGCGCCGATCGACGGCCGCGGCAACTTCACACTTGATTTAATTTCGGCGCGCAAAGGTGGCGAGTTCGTCATGGCTCGTCCGGAAGAAGTTAATTTCATGGACGTGTCGCCGAACCAGTTGGTGAGCGTGGCCGCCTCGTTGATTCCCTTCTTGGAAAACGATGACGCGAACCGTGCGCTGATGGGCTCGAACATGCAGCGCCAGGCGGTACCTTTGCTCAGAACCGAAGCGCCGTTCGTTGGCACCGGAATGGAAAAAACTGTGGCGCGGGATTCCGGCGTCACCATCGTTGCGCGACGCGACGGCGTGGTGGAAAGCGTGGATTCTGCGCGCATCGTTATCAAGGCCGACAAAACATCCGGTGCGCGCGACACCGGCGTCGATATCTATAATTTGATTAAATATCAACGGTCGAACCAAAATACCTGCATCAATCAGCGCCCGATCGTCGTGGTTGGCGATCAAGTAAAGGCCGGCGAAATCATTGCCGATGGTCCATCCACCGAAATGGGCGAACTTGCTCTGGGGCGCAACGTCGTGGTCGCTCTGATGCCCTGGGGTGGTTATAATTTCGAAGATTCGATTCTGATCAGCGAGCGGGTCGTGAAGGAGGATATTTATACCTCGATTCACATCGAAGAGTTCGAGTGCGTTTCGCGCGACACCAAGCTCGGCCCCGAGGAGATCACCCGCGATATTCCCAACGTCGGCGACGAAGCGCTAACTGATCTCGATGAGAGCGGCATCATCCGTATCGGCGGCGAAGTCAAGCCCGGCGATATTCTCGTCGGCAAAATTACGCCCAAGGGCGAAACGCAATTGTCGCCGGAAGAGAAACTCCTGCGGGCGATCTTCGGCGAGAAAGCGGGTGAAGTGCGCGATACTTCGCTGCGGGTTCCGCCCGGCGTCGAGGGCACGGTCATCAACGTGCGGATTTTTTCTCGCAAGGGCTTGGGCAAGGACGATCGCAGCCGAACGATCGAAGAGGAAGAGATTGTCCGGCTCAGAAAAGATCAGCACGACGAGATCCGCATTTTACAGGATGGCGCGCTCAGGCGTTTAAAGAAGCTTTTGACGAGCCGCAGGTTGGCGGGCCGGATCACCGACGACAGCCGGAAGGTCTTACTCAATAAGGGCCAAGAGTTGACCGAAGAAGACCTCGATCAGCTGCCGATGGCTTATTGGAGCGAAATTCGCGTTGATAATGAATCGGTGGAAAACGAGCTCGGCCGCATCATTGAGAGCACGACGAGCCAGGTTAGCCAGATTAAGCGTAGTTTCGAAGACAAGATCGAAAAACTCAAAGGCGGCGATGAGCTGCCGCCCGGCGTAATCAAGATGGTCAAAGTTTTTGTCGCGATCAAGCGCAAGCTGCAGGTCGGCGACAAGATGGCCGGGCGCCATGGCAACAAAGGCGTCATCTCGCGAATTCTTCCGGAAGAAGACATGCCTTATTTAGAGGATGGCTCACCGGTGGACGTGGTTCTCAATCCCCTTGGCGTGCCCTCGCGAATGAACGTCGGCCAGATTTTAGAAGCGCATCTTGGTTGGGCCGCGCGCAGCCTCGGTCAGCAAATTGATGAGATGTTGCGCACTCAAGCCGGCGACGGTGACGCTCTGCGGCGCCGCTTGAAAGAATATCTCAGCACTCGCGAAGCTAACGAATTGATCGATGGAGCCAAGGAGGCTGAAATCGTAAAACTCGCCGAGAAGTACCGCGAAGGCGTTCATATCGCGTCGCCGGTGTTCGACGGCGCCGCGGAAGAGGAGATTTTCAATCTATTCAAAAAAGCCGGATTGCCAGTCACAGGACAGGTGACTCTCTACGACGGGCAAACCGGTGAACCTTTCGACAGCAAGGTTACCGTGGGCGTCATGTACATCATGAAGCTGCATCACTTGGTCGATGACAAGATTCACGCACGCTCGACGGGTCCTTATTCGTTGGTTACCCAGCAACCGCTTGGCGGTAAGGCGCAATTCGGCGGCCAGCGCTTGGGTGAAATGGAAGTTTGGGCCCTGGAAGCCTACGGCGCCGCTTACACGCTCCAGGAAATGCTTACTGTCAAATCCGACGACGTCGTCGGCAGAACGCGTATGTACGAGGCCATCGTCAAAGGGGACAATTTGCTCGAGCCGGGTTTGCCGGAGTCCTTTAACGTTATGGTCAAAGAACTTCAGAGCCTGGGCCTGGATGTGGAGCTAGTCGAGGAAAAATAGCTGGGCCAAGATGGGTTGTGCCGCTCAAACCGGAGGTGGTGCGTTATGGAAGATCTGTTTAACTTATTTGAGAAGCCGAAGAATCCATTAATTTTCAACGCGATTAAAGTCTCGGTGGCGTCGCCGGAAAAAATCCGTTCTTGGTCCCATGGCGAGGTCAAAAAGCCCGAGACCATCAATTATCGAACGTTCAAGCCCGAGCGGGACGGGCTGTTCTGCGCTAAGATTTTCGGCCCGACGAAAGATTATGAGTGCAATTGCGGCAAATATAAACGCATGCGCCATCGCGGCGTCGTCTGCGAAAAGTGCGGCGTCGAAGTGATTCAATCCAAAGTGCGTCGCGAGCGCATGGGCCATATCGAGCTGGCGACGCCGGTGGTGCACATCTGGTTTCTCAAGAGTTTGCCGAGCCGGATCGGCGCTTTGCTCGACATGTCGCTCAAGGAGATCGAAAAAGTTCTCTACTTCGAGTCGTACATCGTGGTCGATCCGGGCGAAACACCGCTCGAATATAAAGAGCTGCTTACCGAAGTTCGCTACCGTAAAGCGGTAGAGGAGTTCGGTGGTAAATTCGTCGCCGAGATGGGCGCGGAGGCCATTCGTAAACTGCTCAAAGCGATCGATGTAAACAAGCTCTCCGAAGATTTGCGCCAGGAGATGCGCGACGCCAATTCGGAAGTGCGCCGCAAAAAGATGGCCAAACGGCTCAAGGTCATCAACGCCTTTCGGTACTCGGGAAACCGGCCGGAGTGGATGGTGATGGAAGTTGTTCCGGTCATCCCGCCGGATTTGCGTCCACTCGTGCCGCTCGACGGCGGCCGATTTGCGACCTCGGATCTTAACGATCTTTATCGCCGCGTGATCAACCGCAACAACCGGCTCAAACGGTTGATGGAGTTGAGCGCGCCGGACATGATCATCCGCAACGAGAAGCGCATGCTCCAGGAGGCCGTCGATGCGCTGTTCGACAACGGGCGGCGCGGCCGTGCGATTACCGGCCAGAACCGCCGGCCGCTCAAGTCCTTGAGCGATATGCTCAAAGGCAAGACCGGCCGCTTCCGTCAAAACCTGCTCGGCAAGCGCGTCGATTACTCCGGCCGTTCGGTTATCGTTGTGGGTCCCGAGCTGCGTTTACATCAATGCGGCTTGCCGAAAAAAATGGCCCTCGAGCTGTTTAAGCCGTTTATCTACAACAAGCTCGAAGAGCGCGGCCATGTAACGACGATCAAAAGCGCGAAAAAGATGGTCGAACGCGAATTGCCGGAGGTGTGGGATATTCTCGACGAAGTGATTCGTGAGCATCCGGTGTTGCTCAACCGAGCCCCCACGCTGCATCGCTTGGGGATTCAGGCTTTTGAACCAATTTTGATAGAAGGCAAGGCGATTCAGCTCCACCCTTTGGTTTGTGCCGCGTACAACGCCGACTTCGACGGCGACCAGATGGCGGTGCATGTGCCGCTCTCCGTGGAAGCCCAAGTCGAAGCGCGCGCTCTGATGATGTCTACGAATAACATTCTATCTCCGGCCAACGGCAAGCCGATCATCGTGCCGACCCAAGACATTGTACTGGGGCTCTATTACATGACCCGCGACCGTCTGCACGCCAAGGGCAGCGGGCGTCTGTTTAGCAATCCCTCGGAAGTGCGCGTCGCCTACGATCAGGGCGAGATCGATTTGCAAGCGTCGCTTACGGTGCGGATCGACGGCGAGCGGATCGACACAACGGTCGGCAGGGTGTTGCTCTACGAAATTGTCCCGAGGGTGATTCCCTTCAAGGAAGTGAACCGGGTCATGAAAAAGAAAGAGCTCGCCAATCTGATCGACGTGAGCTATCGATTGGCCGGCAACAAGGCGACGGTTATCCTCGCCGATCGTTTGAAAGACATCGGCTATCGGAATGCCACCAAGGCAGGAATATCGATTTCAATCAAAGACATGGTCATCCCACCGAGCAAGGAAGAGCTGCTCAAGCACGCTCACGATGACGTACGCGAGATTGAAGAGCAGTACAAAAATGGTCTGATCACGGACGGCGAACGCTACAATAAAGTCGTCGATATTTGGGCCGAGGTGACCGATCGGATAGCCGAGGAAATGTTGCGTGATCTCGGCTCGGAAAAAAGCATCGATGAGCAGGGCCGCGAGGTCTCGGTGCCGAGCTTCAACCCGATTTTCATGATGGCCGACTCCGGCGCGCGAGGCAGCGCGCAGCAGATTCGCCAGCTTGCCGGTATGCGTGGTTTGATGGCCAAACCTTCCGGCGAAATTATCGAAACGCCGATCACGGCGAACTTTCGCGAAGGGCTCACGGTGTTGCAATACTTTATCTCGACCCACGGAGCGCGTAAAGGTCTGGCGGACACGGCTCTCAAGACCGCCAACTCCGGCTACTTGACGCGCCGGTTGGTCGATGTCGCGCAGGACGCGGTGATCGGCGAAGAGGATTGCGGCACCATGGACGGCATCGAAATGACGCCGTTGATGGAAGGCGGCGAGATTATCGAGCCGCTCGGCGACCGCGTGCTCGGTCGAGTCGCGTTGGAAGATATTCGCGACCCGTTTACCGGGGACGTGATCGTGAAAGCAAACCAGGAAATCAATGAAGAATTGGTCCAGCGCATCGAAGACGCCGGTCTGGAGCGCATCAAGATTCGCTCGGTGCTGACCTGTGCGTCGCGTCGCGGTGTGTGCATTATGTGCTACGGCCGCGACCTTGGGCGCGGACATATGATTAATCTGGGCGAAGCGGTGGGTGTTATTGCGGCGCAGTCCATCGGTGAACCGGGCACGCAGCTGACGATGCGGACCTTTCACATCGGCGGCACGGCTAGCCGGCGCGCCGAGCAGACGACGTTGGAGTCGCGCAACGACGGATTTATTAAGTTTATGAACGTCACCACCGTTACCAACAAGGATGGGGATCTCGTCGTGATGAACCGCAACGGCGAAATCGGCATCGTCGATTATCCTGAAGGCGAAAAGGGTCGGGCGCGTGAACGGGAGCGTTATCCGGTGGTCTACGGCGCCAAGCTCAAGAAAAAGGACAGCGCTCAAGTCAAAGCGGGAGAGCTTTTGGCGGAGTGGGATCCCTATACGATTCCGATTCTGACCGAGGTGAGCGGAGTCGTTAAATTTGGTGACGTCATCGAGGGAGTCACGATGGAAGAAAAGGTCGACGAGCGAACGGGCCTTTCGACCAAAGTCATCACCGATTCCAAAGACGTCGACAAACGGCCGCGCGTCTCGATCAAAGATGTGGAAGGTCAGACCGCGCGGTTGTCGGGCACGGCGGAAGCGCGCTACCTCATCCCGGTCGGAGCGCATATCAACGTTCAGGAAGGACAGACAGTATTTGCCGGTGATGCCGTGGCGAAGATTCCGCGCGAGACCACCAAGACCAAGGATATCACCGGCGGCTTGCCGCGGGTCGCGGAACTGTTCGAGGCGCGCAAGCCGAAGGAGTTCGCGGTAATTACGGAAATCGACGGCGTCGTGTCTTTTGGTAAAGACACCAAAGGCAAGCGCAAGGTCGTTGTCACTCCGGAAGTGGGCGAACCGCGCGAGTATCTCATTCCCAAGGGAAAACATATCAGTGTGCACGACGGCGACAGAATTCGGGCCGGCGAAGCGCTGATGGATGGCTCGTCCAATCCGCACGATATTTTAAACATTCTCGGCGAGAAGGCGCTGGCTAAATACCTCGTCGACGAGGTTCAAGAAATTTACCGGCTGCAAGGCGTGCGCATCAACGACAAGCATATCGAGGTGATCGTGCGCCAGATGCTGCGCCGCGTCCGCATCAAGGACGTCGGCGACAGCGACTTTTTGGTCGGCGATCAAGTAGAAAAGTGGCGTTTCGAGGAAGAGAACCAGCGCGTTCTCGGCGATCGCGGCAAACCGGCCGTGGCGGAACCGCTGTTGCTCGGGATCACCAAAGCATCGTTGTCGACTGAAAGTTTTATCTCGGCGGCGTCATTTCAGGAGACCACCAAGGTGCTCACCGAAGCGGCGATTCATGGTAAGGTTGATGTACTTGCCGGCCTCAAGGAAAACGTCATCATGGGACGTTTGATTCCAGCCGGCACCGGTATCTCTAAATACAACAAAGCGGATATCGAAATCGATGAGCCGGAGGGGCCAAGCAGCGGATTTTCCGAAGCTGCGGAAGCGTAGCTTTGACAATGTTAATATATTTTGTTAATAACAGGATTTCCCCGGGAGTTTGAGCTGATAGCTGCTCCCTAAATCCAACTGCAAACGAGAATTTATGCCGACGATCAGTCAATTAGTGCGCGAAAGCCGCGAAAAGCAACGACGTAAGAATACCGCACCGGCCCTACAGTCCTGTCCGCAGAAACGCGGCGTCTGTACGCGTGTTTACACATCGACACCCAAGAAACCAAACTCAGCTTTGCGGAAAGTCGCGCGCGTGCGGTTGACCAATGGGATCGAGGTTACTTCATATATCCCGGGGGTAGGGCATAACTTACAAGAACACTCCGTGGTCTTGATTCGCGGGGGGCGTGTCAAGGACCTGCCTGGGGTACGCTATCACATCGTTCGTGGAACACTGGATTCAATCGGTGTTCAAGAAAGGCGTCAGGGCCGTTCCAAGTACGGCGCCAAAAGACCGAAGTAGGGATTTATGCCACGCAAAGGTGAAGTAAGGAAGCGCGAAATTTTACCGGATCCCAAGTACGGAGATAAGGTGGTGGCCCGGTTCGTCAATACGATCATGGGCCGCGGCAAGAAAAGCGTTGCGGAATCCATTTTCTATCGCTCACTGGACATCGTCGCGGCGAAGACTAAGGAGGAATCTCTCGGCGTATTCAAGCGCGCCATCGAAAATTCCCGGCCTACCGTCGAGGTCCGGTCCCGTCGCGTCGGCGGCGCGACCTACCAGGTGCCGGTGGAAGTGCGGCCGCAGCGACGGCTATCGCTGAGCATGCGTTGGCTTATCGACGCGGCGCGCGCCCGAGCCGAGAAGTCGATGGAAGAGAAATTGGCAGCAGAATTGATCGACGCCGCCAATAATCGCGGCACGGCGATTAAAAAGAAGGAAGATACGCATCGGATGGCGGAGGCCAATCGGGCCTTCGCGCATTACCGTTGGTAGCCTAACGACGAAAATTATGTCGAGTGAAGGAGGCGGTTGACCCGCCTCCTTTTTTTCCACGTAAAGAGAAATGGCAAGGCTTATTCCACTCGAAAAGACCCGCAACATCGGGATCATGGCGCATATTGACGCGGGGAAAACTACGACTACGGAGCGGATCCTTTATTACACCGGGATCAACTACAAGATCGGCGAGGTGCACGAGGGCACCGCAACCATGGACTGGATGGTCCAAGAGCAAGAACGCGGAATCACGATCACCTCGGCGGCCACCACATGTGCTTGGCGCGAGCATCGGGTCAACATTATCGATACGCCAGGCCATGTGGATTTTACCATCGAGGTCGAGCGGTCGCTGCGCGTGCTTGACGGTGCGGTGGCGGTGTTTTGCTCCGTCGGCGGCGTCGAGCCGCAAACCGAGACGGTCTGGCGGCAGGCTGATAAGTATGGTGTGCCGCGTTTGGCATTCGTCAACAAGATGGACCGATTGGGTGCGGATTTTTTCCGCGTGGTAAAAATGATTGAAGACCGGCTGGGCGCCCACCCTGCGGTTTTGCAGCTGCCGATCGGCTCCGAGGATAAATTTGTCGGTATCGTCGATTTGGTGACGATGAAGGCAGTGGTGTGGGAAGAGGAGAGTTTGGGTGCCAAGTTTCATGAAGAGCCGATTCCCGCCCACCTTCAGTCTCAGGCCGCCGAGTATCGCGACAAATTGTTGGAAGCGGTGGCCGACTCCGACGAAGCGATCATGGAAAAATATCTTGACGGGAAGGAGATCACGGAGGCCGAACTGCGCAAAGCGATTCGCCACGCCTCCCTGTCGTTAAAAATTGTCCCCGTGGTGTGCGGTTCCGCGTTTCGCAATAAGGGTGTGCAGCCGATGCTCGATGCGGTGGTCGACTACTTGCCGTCGCCGCTCGATATTCCGCCTGTCAACGGCGTCGAGCCGGGGAACAGCGAGCCGGCTGAGCGGCCAGCAAAAGATGACGCGCCGTTTTCCGCCCTTGCGTTTAAGATCATGACCGACCCGTTCGTCGGCACGCTGACGTTTTTTCGTGTCTATTCGGGATCGATTACGTCCGGCTCCAGCGTTTATAATTCGACCAAGAGCAAACGAGAGCGGATCGGCCGCTTGCTCAAGATGCACGCCAACAAGCGCGAGGAGATTAAGGAAGTCTACGCGGGTGATATCGCCGCTGCGGTTGGATTGCGAACCGCCACCACCGGCGACACGCTCTGTAACGAAGACAAGCCGATCGTGCTTGAGTCTATCGATTTTCCCGATCCGGTTATTTCGATCGCAATCGAACCGAAAAGCAAGGCGGACCAGGAAAAGCTCGGCCTATCTTTGCAAAAACTCGCGACTGAGGATCCTTCCTTCAAGGTGCGGACCGACGAGGAGACCGGGCAAACTATTATTTCGGGTATGGGCGAGCTGCATCTCGAGATCATCGTCGATCGCTTGCTTCGCGAATTTAATGTTGGCGCCAATGTCGGAAAGCCGCAGGTCGCTTATCGAGAGACGGTTCGCAAAATGGTGGAGCAGCAGGGTCGTTTTGTGCGGCAAACCGGTGGCCGCGGTCAGTATGGCGACGTCTGGATCAAGCTCCAGCCGCAAGAGCCGGGCGCTGGTTTTGAATTCGTCGACGCGGTCAAGGGCGGGGCAATTCCTCGCGAGTATATCTCCGCGGTGGAAAAAGGCATCAAAGAAGCAACCGAGAACGGGACTTTGGCTGGGTATCCGGTGGTCGACGTGAAGGTGACGCTTTTTGACGGCAGTTACCACGATGTCGATTCTTCGGAAATCGCCTTTAAAATCGCTGGTTCGATGGCCTTCAAGCAGGCCGCCCGCAAGGCCAATCCAGTTCTGCTTGAACCGATCATGTCGGTGGAAGTAGTTGTACCGGAAGCTTTTATGGGAGACGTGATCGGTGATCTCAGCTCTCGTCGCGGTAAGGTTTTGGGAATGGATACGCGCCCTGCGGCGCAGGCGATCGACGCCCGTGTGCCTCTGGCGCAGATGTTCGGTTACGCGACGGACTTGCGGTCGATGACTCAAGGCCGCGCCACTTATACCATGCAGTTTTCCCATTATGAACCTGTTCCGGCGGCGGTTGCTGAAGGCATCATCGCCAAATTTGACGGCAAGTCGGATGAAGAAGTATGAACGAGAAAATTAGGATTCGGCTGAAAGCCTATGACCATCGCGTGCTGGATCAGTCGGTGGGTGAGATTGTCGAGACCGTCAGACGCACGGGAGGCCGAGTGGCAGGTCCCATTCCGCTGCCTACTCGGATCGAGCGATTTACCGTGAACCGCTCGCCCCACGTCGATAAGAAATCCCGGGATCAGTACGAGATTCGTACTCACAAACGGCTTCTCGATATTCTTGAACCGACGCAACAGACCATCGACGCGCTGGGCAAGCTCGATATCGCGGCCGGCGTCGATGTCGAAATCAAATTGCAGTAACCGATGAACAAACGGGGCCGTCAAGGCGCGCCAGCTGGAATGCGAATATGACAGGATTGATTGGAAGAAAAGTCGGCATGACGCAATTCTACAATGCCGAGGGCAACGTAATACCCGTTACGGTGGTTGAGACGGGTCCCTGCGTCGTGGTGCAAAAAAAACAGAGCGATACAGACGGCTATAGCGCGCTCCAGGTCGGCTTTGGCAGCAAAAAAGCGCAACGCGTGAATAAGCCTGGCCAGGGGCATATGGCAAAGGCGGGCAAGGGCGCCTTCGAGGTGTTGAAGGAGTTTCGTGTCGACGATGTGTCGCCCTATGAAGTCGGCCAGGAGATCAAGGCCGGTGACCTGTTTAAAGTAGGCGACCGTATCGACGTATCGGGCATCTCGAAGGGGCACGGATTCGCCGGTGTGATCAAACGCTGGTCATTCGCGGGTTTTCCGGGTTCTCACGGTACCCATGAGTATTTTCGTCACGGCGGTTCGATCGGTAACCGATCTTATCCGGGACGGGTGCGCAAGGGAAAAAAGATGGCTGGCCATTGGGGTAATGAAAATGTATCCACCCAGAATTTGGAAGTGGTCGAGGTTCGCGCCGAGCAAAACCTGTTGTTGGTGCGCGGCGCGGTACCGGGCGCGAAGCGCGGTTTGGTGATCTTGCGGTCGGCGGTGAAAAGGTAAGCACCATGGAAGTTCATGTTATTCAGCCAAAACTCAACGAAGTAATCTTCGGCGCCAAGACCCGCTCCCATCTGCTTCATCAAGCGGTGGTCATGCAGCTCGCCAACCGGCGCGCCGGCAGCGCCGCCACTAAATCCAAGGGATTTGTCAGAGGCGGCGGCAAGAAACCGTGGCGGCAAAAAGGCACGGGGAGGGCGCGTGCGGGCAGCAGTCGCTCGCCGATCTGGGTCGGCGGCGGCACGACTTTCGGGCCGCAGCCACGCGATTATTCTTACCGCATGCCGCGGACGGCCCGACGCGAGGCGCTGCTCTCGGCGCTCAGTCTTAAAAATCGCGAGGGCAAGTTGATTGTCGTGGATAAATTGGAACTTGACGAGGCTAAAACGAAGCGGATGGTGCAGGCTTTGGAGAAATTAAAAGTTGAGAGCGCGGTCATCGTCATTGCTCAGCCGGATGCGAAGATCGCGCGTTCGGCGCGCAATTTGCCCAAGGTCAAGGTGCTGCGCGTCGAGGGCTTGAATGTGTACGATCTTTTGCGCTATGAGCACTTGATTCTCACCGAAGCGGCGCTGCAGCGATTGGAAGAAAGGTTGGCGGCATGAAAAGCTACCATGAGGTGATTAAGGCCCCGTTAATCTCGGAAAAGGGCACGCTCCTCACCGAGACAGCCAATCAAGTGTTGTTTAAGGTTCGCACTGGTGCCAACAAGATCGAAGTGAAAAACGCAGTCGAGGCGCTTTTCAAGGTGAAGGTAGAACAGGTGCGCATGGCGCGCTATCTCGGCAAGATGCGCCGTATCGGCAAAAGCATGGGGCGGCGTTCGGATTGGAAAAAGGCGTACGTCACGCTCAAAGAAGGCGACAAGATCGATTTCTTCGGCGGCGCATAAAGAGAGACAAGGCGAGAATCGTAAATGGCAATCAAGACCTATCGGCCGACCTCGGCGGGAATGCGCTTTCGCACCGGGCTCGGTTTTGACGAACTGACCAAGACGCGTCCAGAAAAGGGGCTGCGCGAGCGGCTCAATCAGAGCGGCGGCCGCAACAACACCGGCAGGGTTACTGCGGACCATCGCGGCGGTGGTCATAAGCGGCTTTACCGTTTGATCGATTTCAAGCGTAACAAGCGCAATGTGCCGGCGAAAGTGGAAGCGATCGAATATGATCCAAACCGTACGGCACGCATCGCGCTGCTTTGCTATGCCGATGGGGAGCGCCGTTATATTCTCGCGCCCGAGCGCTTGCAGGTCGGCGCGACAGTGATCTCGGGCGACGATAACGTCGATATTCAGCCGGGTAATTCTATGCCGCTCAAATGGATTCCCGTGGGTACCGTGGTTCATAATATCGAGCTTAAGATCGGCAAAGGCGGGCAACTGGTGCGGAGCGCCGGCTTAGGCGCCCAATTGATGGCGAAGGAAGGCACCTATGCGTTGCTGAAGCTCCCATCCGGCGAATTGCGTTACGTGCTGTCCGAGTGTCGTGCGACGGTGGGTCAAGTCGGAAACGCTGACCAGGAGAACGTATCATGGGGCAAGGCCGGTAGGATGCGCTGGTTGGGTTTTCGGCCGACGACTCGCGGCATCGCCAAGAATCCGGTAGACCATCCCCATGGCGGCGGCGAAGGACGCTCGAAAGGCAATCACCCGATGACTCCATGGGGCAAACCGACCAAGGGCTACAAGACCAGAAAAAACCATTCGTCCGACAAATATATCGTGCAGCGGAGAAAAGGTAGATAGCGATGGCACGTTCAGTTAAAAAAGGACCTTTTGTCGACCAGCATTTATTGAAAAAAGTCGCAGCGATGAGTGATTCGCGCCAGAGGCAGGTGATTCGCACCTGGTCGCGGCGCTCGACGGTCACTCCCGAAATGGTCGGCCATACCATCGGCGTTCATAACGGCAGAAAATTTATCCCGGTTTTCGTAAGTGAGAATATGGTCGGTCACAAGCTTGGCGAGTTCTCGCCGACACGGACATTTTACGCTCATTCCGGCGACCGCAAGGCAGAGGCGAAGGAAACGACGGGCGCCGCAGCGGCGCCGCGACCGGCACCGGGAGCAAAGGCATAGGCGGCATCAGGCTAGCTCTAAAGCGATGCTTTGAGGGCGTCCAAAAAAGAGCTTGGATTCAGTTGGCGAGACTTATGGAAGCAAGCGCAATCACGAAATTTGTCAGAGTGTCGCCGCGAAAGGTTCGGCTGGTGGTCGATCAAATTCGCGGTAAGGGTGTCGAGGACGCTTTGAACATCCTCAAGTTCATTCCCAAACGCTCGGCTGGAATCGTCGCTAAGACGGTGCGCACGGCGGTGGCGAACGCGGAGAACACCCAGAGCGTCGACGTCGATCGGCTGTTCATCAAGCGGGCGAAGGTGGACGAAGCCGGCATGTGGAAGCGCTTTACGTCACGTGCCCAAGGACGGGCCACGCGAGTACGCAAACGGCTCAGCCATGTTACGATTGTCCTCGATGAAGCGCAGGAGAGGAGTTAGTGCCTGATGGGTCAGAAAACGCATCCGAAATTATTTCGTCTTGGCGTGATCGAGTCGTGGGACTCCAAGTGGTTCGCGCGTCACGACTACTCCAAGCTGCTCCACGAAGACTTTCGAGTGAAAAAGTTTTTGAAGAGCCGGCTTTATCATGCGGGAATCTCGCGCATTGAGATCGAACGGGCGGCCAACAAAGCGAAGATCAATATTCACACGGCGCGTCCGGGAATCGTGATCGGTAAAAAGGGCGCGGAGATCGAAAAACTCAAAGAGGAAATTACCAAACTGACTCATCGTGAAACGTACATCAATATTCATGAGGTCCGAAGACCAGATCTCGACGGTCAGCTCGTTGCGGAAAACGTCGCCTTGCAGCTGGAGCGTCGCGTCGCTTTTCGCCGGGCTATGAAGGAAAGCGTCTCGCGCGCTATGCGCATGGGCGCGCAGGGAGTAAGAATCCAATCGGCCGGTCGGTTGGGCGGTTCTGAAATCGCGCGCACGGAGTGGTACCGTGAAGGACGCGTGCCGCTGCACACACTCCGCGCCGACATTAGTTATGGTTTCGCCGAAGCGCGCACCACTTACGGCGTGATCGGTGTCAAAGTCTGGATCTTTCGCGGCGAAGTTTTGACCGAGGAAGAAGAGCAGCAAAAGGCCATGTTGGGCGGATGACGAAAGCGATTTTAGGCGCGGTGTTTTAATAAACAGATTAAAGTAAGCAAAAATGCTCGAACCAAAAAAAGTCAAATATCGAAAAATCCAAAAGGGGCGCCGCCGCGGCACGGCTCATCGCGGCTCGACCCTCGCTTTCGGTGACTACGGTCTCAAAGCGCTGCGTCGCGGATGGATGAGTGCGCGCGAAATCGAAGCCGCGCGCGTTGCATTGACCCGTTACCTCAAGCGCGGCGGCAAGGTTTGGATTCGCATCTTTCCTGACAAACCATTGACCAAGAAGCCGCTTGAAACCCGCATGGGCAAGGGTAAAGGCGCGCTGGAAATGTGGGTCGCGGTGATCCAGCCCGGACGGATTTTGTTCGAAATGGAGGGGGTGGAGGGCCCGCTCGCCAAGGAAGCCTTTCGATTGGCGTCGCACAAGCTGTCGATCCCGACCATCATGGTCGAACGCCGGGGGATGGCTCATGGACGCTAAGGAACTGCGCGAAATCAGCGCCCAAGACCTGGTTCAGAAGCTGACGTCCTTGCGCGAGGACATCGGCCACTTAAAACTTCGGCGCGCCACCGGCCGATTGGAAAACCCGATGAAGCTTCGAGAGGTCAAGAAGGACTTGGCTCGGGTCGAGACAATTCTGCGGGAGCGAGCGCTTAAAGGTCAGAAAGGCTGAGTATGAACACCCGAGGATTAACCAAGGAACGGGCCGGGCTGGTGGTCAGCGATCGTATGCAAAAAACCGTGGTGGTGAGCGTAGAGCGCACGGTTATGCATCCAAGATATAAAAAGATTCTACGGCGGCGTACCAAAGTCAAGGCCCACGACGAGAGAAACGAATGTCATGTGGGCGATCGGGTGTTGATCGTCGAGTGCCGACCGCTCAGCCGGGACAAGCGCTGGCGCGTCAGCAAGGTTCTTGAACGGGCTCAAACGACCTCGGACGAAAAGCAAAATGCCAGCGCTTAGGAGTCAATTAGGAAGTGCGCTTAAGGTGGACTGATGATTCAGACGCGAACAACGTTAGATGTGGCGGATAATTCCGGCGCGCGCCGAGTCCAGTGCATCAAGGTACTCGGCGGCAGCAAACGCAAATATGCCTCCATTGGCGATATTATCGTAGTTTCGGTGAAGGAAGCGATCCCCAACGCCAAAGTGAAAAAGGGCGACGTGATGAAAGCCGTCGTTGTGCGCACAGCTAAGGAGATTGGTCGCCCGGACGGCAGTTATATTCGCTTCGACAACAACTCCGCAGTATTGATCGACAACCAGAAAGAGCCGGTCGGGACGCGTATTTTCGGTCCGGTGGCGCGCGAGCTGAGAGCGAAAAAATTCATGAAAATCATCTCGCTCGCGCCCGAAGTGCTTTAGTCAAGGATCGGGAGAAGGTGCTCGTGCAGATTCGCAAAAATGACAGCGTGATGGTGATCGCGGGTAAAGAGCGGGGCAAAACCGGCAAGGTTCTGCGCGTGTTGACGGATAGAGGCGCGGTCATCGTCGAGCGACTCAATATCGTCAAGCGCCATACCAAGCCGCGCGGCCCGCAACAATCGGGCGGTATCGTTGAAAAGGAAGCGGCCATTCACGCTTCCAACATCATGATCATGTGCGATAAATGCAACGCTCCCGTGCGAATCGGCCGGAAAATTCTCGCCGATGGCAAGAAGATTCGTATTTGCCGGCGCTGTCAGGAAGCATTGGAGTAGTGGGATCAGCATGGCACGCTTGAAAACCAAATATCAGGACGACGTGGTTCCGAACATGATGAAAGAGTTCGCTTATAAGAACTCCATGCAAGTGCCCCGGCTCGAAAAGATCACGGTGAACGTGGGTCTCGGCGAGGCGACGCAGAATGCAAAGGCCGTGGACGCCGCAGTGGTGGAGATTACCGCGATCACCGGGCAGAAGCCGGTGGTGACCCGGTCGAAAAAGGCCATCGCCAATTTCAAGCTGCGCGAAGGCGTGCCGATCGGCTGCATGGTAACGCTACGGAGCGAGCGCATGTATGAGTTTTTAGACCGACTAATCCATGTCGCGCTGCCGCGGGTGCGCGATTTCAAGGGCATTTCCAACCGCTCGTTCGACGGTAGGGGAAATTACTCCTTGGGCTTGCGCGAGCAAATCATATTTCCCGAGATTCACGCGGATAAAGTTGAAAAGACCCGAGGGATGACGATCACGATTACGACCACGGCAAAAACCGATCAAGAAGGCCTAGCGCTGCTTCGATTGATGGGCATGCCGTTTTCGAGTTAGCTCACGAGGGAGAAGTCCATTGGCGAAAAAGTGTCTTCGAATCAAGGCGGAACTGCCGAACAAGTTCAAGGTGCGCGAGTATAATCGTTGCCCGCTGTGCGGCCGGGCGCGGGCTTTTTTCCGGCGTTTTCGCATGTGTCGGCTTTGCCTACGCGATCATGCGCGCAAGGGGCATATCCCCGGACTCATTAAGGCCAGCTGGTAAGCTCCGGAGAAAAATATGGGAATGACAGATCCAATCGCCGACTTGTTAACTAGAATTCGCAACGCCTCGCGGGCGCGTCACCAAAAGGTCGGGGTGCCGTGGTCGCGCCTGAAAGAGAATATCGTCAAGGTTCTAATCGAAGAAGGCTATTTGAAGGACCAGAAGAAGGTTAAGGCCGCGGTCGGAGGCGGCCAGGAAATCATCATTCAACTAAAGTTCGACCGTGAGAATAGGCCGATCATCATCGGCATGAAACGAGTCAGCAAGCCCGGGCGCCGGGTTTATGTCGGGGCGACAAATTTGACTCCGATTCGCAAGGGCTTGGGCATTCATATCCTGTCGACCTCCAGGGGAATCATGGTGGACCGTTCGGCGCAGCGCGCCAAGGTTGGCGGCGAAATCATTTGCACCGTGTGGTAAGTTGATCGAGGTGTAACGTGTCACGCATTGGAAAATTGCCGGTAACAATCCCCGCGGGCGTTAAAGTTGCTGTCGACGCCAACTCCGTCTGTTTGGAGGGGCCGAAGGGTAAACTCCAAACTGCTGTTCCCGCCGGGGTTACGATTAAGATTGAAGGAAATCTGTTGCGCGTCGAGCGCCAGGCCGAGGATCGCAAGATTCGCGCTCTACATGGTCTGACCCGAAAGCTCATCGCCAACATGACGCAGGGGGTCAGCCAAGGTTTTACCCGCGTACTGGATATCAATGGCGTCGGCTATCGCGCCGAAGTGAAAGGTCAGGAACTCCACATCAGCTTGGGTTTTTCCCATCCGGTGGTCTTTAATCTGCCGCCGGCGGTGTCGGCTTCGGTGGAGCGCCAGGTTATCGTTACCTTAGGCAGTGCCGATCGCCAAGTGCTTGGCGAGACCGCGGCGAAGATTCGCAGTCTCCGGCCGCCCGAGCCCTACAAGGGCAAAGGCATCAAGTATCGTGAGGAAGTGATTCGGCGCAAGGCCGGTAAAGCGGTGGGGTCCGCTGGTGGAAAATAGAGTGTTGAGGATTGCAGATGGTGAATAAACGGCAAGATGGCGCTAGGTTGCGCCGTAAAGCACGAGTGCGTAAGAAGGTCATCGGAACGGACGGACGCCCACGGGTCTGTGTCTTTCGCAGCAACAAGCATATCTACGTCCAAGTGATTTCCGACGACCAGCGTAAAACCTTGGCCGCGGTGTCGACGCTCACGGGCGAATTGGCCGATACGAACAATAAAAGCAAGGGCGTCGAAGCGGCAAAGATGGTCGGCCTCGCTGTGGCTAAGGCGTGCAAGGAAAAAAATATTACCAATGTGGTTTTTGACCGCAACGGTTTTCTCTATCACGGTCGAATAAAGGCCGTGGCCGACGGAGCGCGCGAAGGCGGCTTGGTATTTTAACCGCAAACTTTGAAACGAGGGGTACCTTTGGAACGGATTGATCCACAGGGATTAGAGCTCAAAGAAAAAGTAGTCAACATTAACCGAGTGGCCAAGGTCGTCAAGGGTGGCCGGCGGTTCAGCTTCAGCGCTCTGGTGGTGGTCGGCGATAACCGCTCGGTGGTCGGCTACGGCATGGGCAAGGCGAACGAAGTGCCTGAGGCGATCCGCAAGGGCTTGGATCAGGCGAAGAAGAGCTTGATTCGCGTACCGGTGACGGACGGCACCATCCCGTTCGAAGTGACCGGCCGCTACGGCGCGGGCTACGTGATCCTCAAACCGGCCTCGGAGGGCACCGGCGTGATCGCCGGGGGGGGGGTTCGCGCGGTAGTCGAAGCCTCGGGAATACAGAATGTCTTGACCAAGTGTCTCGGTTCAAACAATCCACATAACATGGTCAAGGCGACGATCGAGGCTTTGCGCGAATTGCGCGCACCGGAAGAAATCGCCAGCCGGCGCGGCAAGGAATTGGCGGAGATTCGTTGATTATGAGACTCGATGATCTAAAACCAGCGACGGGTTCAAACAAAAAACGTAAACGGGTCGGCCGCGGCGATGGCTCCGGCCATGGCAAAACCTCGTGCCGCGGCCACAAGGGCCAGGGCGCTCGCTCCGGCGGCAATACCAAACCCGGCTTTGAAGGCGGCCAAATGCCGTTGCAGCGTCGCTTGCCCAAGCGCGGCTTTCGCAATCCGTTCCGGGTTGAGATGTCGGTGGTGAATCTTGGCCAGATCGAGGCGCTGCCTGCGGGCAGCGAAGTGACGCCGGAACTTTTGACGCAGCACGGCTTTGTGACTGGCAAGAACCGCCGCGTGAAAGTGCTCGGTGACGGTGCTTTGTCTAAAGCGTTAACGGTTCGGGCTCATGGATTTTCCGCCAAGGCGAAAGAAAAGATCGAAGCCGCCGGCGGAAAGGCGGAGTTGATTTCCGTTTATGTTTAGTGGTTTTCAAAACGCCTCGCGCATCCCCGAATTGCGCCGCCGCGTGTTTTTCACGTTGGCGATGCTTGCGGTGTATCGACTCGGAGTGCACGTGCCGACGCCGGGCATCGATCGCCAAGCGATGAAAGCTTTTTTTGACCAGCAGAGCAATACGCTTTTTGGGTTTCTAAATTTATTTTCCGGCGGCGCTCTCGAACAGTTTTCGGTGTTTTCCTTGGGCATCATGCCCTACATCAGCGCGTCGATTATATTGCAATTGTTGACCGTGGTTTTTCCCTACCTCGAGCGCTTATCGAAGGAAGGCGAGGTCGGACACCGTAAAATCACGCAATATACACGCTACGGTACTGTGGTGCTTTCGATCATCCAAGGGACGATGATCAGCGTCGGCTTGGAGGGTACCCAGGGGCCGGGCGGGTATGGCTTGGTGCTGACCCCGGGATGGGGTTTCCGTATCATGACGGTCATCACCCTAACTTCGGGAACGGCGTTTATTATGTGGCTGGGCGAGCAGATCACCGAGCGTGGCATCGGTAACGGCATCTCGCTGATCATCTTCGCTGGCATTGTCGCCCGCCTGCCATCGGCGATCACCACGACTTTTCAATTTATGCGCGAAGGCGAATTGGGACCGCTCGTGGCCTTGCTTATACTGGTGCTGAGCGTGGTTGTTGTCGCCGCGATCATTTTTGTCGAGCGCGGCGCACGACGCATTCCGGTGCAGTATGCCAAGCGTGTAGTTGGGCGAAAAATGTACGGCGGCATGACCTCGCATCTTCCGCTCAAGGTTAATACCGCCAACGTGATACCGCCCATCTTTGCTTCCTCGATCTTGATTTTTCCGGCGACCTTGGCGCAATTTGCCAATCATCCATGGGTGCAAGAAGTTTCCGGGATGCTGGCGCCGGGCACTTGGCTGCACAATCTGATTTATGTCGTCTTGATTATTTTCTTCGCGTTCTTTTATACGGCAGTCGTGTTCAACCCGAGTGACGTGGCCGAGAACATGAAGAAAGCCGGCGGTTATATTCCCGGCATCCGGCCGGGTCAGAAAACTGCCGAATATATTGAACGAGTGTTGTCGCGGGTGACCTTGAGCGGCGCCATATACCTCAGCGTCGTGTGCCTGTTACCGACCCTTTTAGTCAGCCAGCTAAACGTGCCTTTTTACTTTGGCGGCACCGCTCTGTTGATCGTCGTCGGCGTCGCTTTGGATACCATTGCGCAGATGGAAACGCATTTGATTAGCCGCAACTACGAGGGATTTATGAAGCGCGGGCGGCTGCGCGGAAGAAGGGGCTAAAACATCGTGACCGCAGGTGCGCGCGTCGTTTTGCTCGGACCGCCCGGGGCCGGAAAAGGAACCCAGGCTAAGCTGCTCCAGGAACAATTTGCCGCCTGCCAAATTTCGACGGGAGACATTCTGCGCCAAGCCGTAGCGCAGCAAACTCCGCTGGGTCGAGAGGCGGGCCAGTACATCAATCGCGGCGCTCTCGTTCCGGATGGCGTCATCGTTAATCTGGTGGCCGAGCGGCTGAAAGAGAAAGACTGCGAGAAGGGGTTTATTCTCGATGGGTTTCCACGGACGATCCCGCAGGCGGAAAGTCTCGACGCGATCCTGAGCCGGATGAACTTGAGCCTTAACGGCGTTTTGTCCGTTCAGGTGCCGCGGCAGACCATTATCGAAAGGCTGGCCGGTCGCCGCACCTGCAAGAGCTGCGGCGCGCTCTGTCACGTGGTTTTCGATCCGCCGACAAAAGCAGGAGTCTGCGACCGCTGCGGCGGCGAGCTATTCCAGCGGGACGACGATCGCGAGGAGACGATTGCCAATCGTCTCAAGGTTTACGAGAGCCAGACCGCACCCTTGGTCGGTTATTACCGCGAGCGCGGTTTGCTGCAAGAAATCGATGGCGTTGGCGCCATCGACGAGATTCGCGCCCGGGTGACCCGGGCGCTGGGAGATCTAGTGGCGTGATTTCGCTCAAGTCACCTCGAGAAATCGAGATCATGAGACGGGCGAACATTATCGTCGCGGAGGTTCTGCAAGAGTTGAAACAGCGCGTCGCACCGGGGGTGACGACGCTCGACTTGGATGCTATCGCCGAGGAGATGACGCTTAAGAAAAAAGCGATCCCGGCATTCAAAGGATACGATGTCGCGGGGAGAGTCTATCCGCGCTGTCTATGCGCTTCGGTGAACGACGAAATCGTCCATGGGATTCCAAGCAACCGAGCGCTGCGCGAGGGCGATATTATCGGTCTCGATTACGGCGTTATCTATGAAGGGTTTTACGGCGATTCGGCGATTACCGTGGGAATAGGCAAGGTCAGCGACGATGCTCAGCGCTTGATGGATGTAACCGAAGAGTCGCTGTACAAAGGCATCGAACAGCTGCGCGACGGTAAAAGGTTGGGAGATCTTGGCGCCGCGGTGCAAAAAGTCGCGGAAGGCGCCGGTTATTCCGTCGTTCGCGCGTTTGTCGGCCATGGCATCGGTAAAAAACTGCACGAAGAGCCGCCGGTGCCCAATTACGGAGAGTCCGACCGCGGGCTTCGACTTAAAGAAGGGATGGTCTTGGCCATCGAGCCGATGGTGAACGCTGGAGGCTACGAGGTGGAAATTAAAGAGGACGGTTGGACGGCGGTGACGAAAGATGGTAGCTTAGCTGCCCATTTTGAGCATTCGGTGGCGATTGCCAAGAATGGGCCGTATATTTTGAGTCGATTATAGTCTCGGGGAGAAGCGCATTAGGCAGGGTTTATGCCAAAAGAAGATTCCATCGAAGTCACTGGCAAGGTTTTGGAGACACTGCCCAACGCGATGTTTCGGGTGGAGCTGGATAACGGGCATAAAGTGCTCGCTCATATATCCGGCAAGATGCGCATGCATTACATCAAGATCCTCCCCGGCGACAAAGTGAAAATTGAGCTGTCGCCTTACGACTTGGCGCGGGGACGAATTGTTTTCCGGGAACGATAAGATGAGGAGCGGCCGTGAAAGTCAGAGCATCGGTTAAAAAGATCTGCAACAAATGCAAAGTCATTCGCCGCAAGGGCGTGGTGCGGGTATTGTGCGAGAATACCAAACACAAGCAGCGGCAAGGCTAAAAGTTGATTTTGGGGTTTAATAAGAACGATTATCTGGAACCTGTTAGAGCGCGTTTCGGAGTGAAGCCGCGAACGGAGTAACGATATGGCACGTATTGCAGGTGTGGACTTGCCGAAAAGCAAGAGAATGGAAATCGCGCTGACGTATATTTACGGCATCGGCCGCAACTCGTCGCGTGATATCCTCGACAAAGCCGGTATTTCGCTGAATCTCAAGAGCGATGATTTGAGCGACGACGATGTCGCTAAAATCCGCCAAATCATGGATCAGAGTTGCAAGGTCGAAGGCGATCTCAGGCGCGACGTAACGGCGAATATCAAGCGCCACCTCGACATGGGGTCGTACCGCGGCTTGCGTCACCGCAAAAATTTGCCGGTGCGCGGCCAGCGTACGCACACCAACGCGCGCACCCGAAAAGGGCCGCGCAGAACCGTCGCGGGCAAAAAGCCGGCGCCGTCGAAGGGCTAAAGGAGAAGATAATGGCAGAGGCCGGCGACGAGAAACCGAAGGCTGAAGGACAAGCGGACGCCAAGGCCGCCGAGCGGGCGGCGCGCCGCAAACGCGGCCGCAAGAATATCGCTGAAGGAGTGGTGCATATCCACTCGACGTTTAACAACACGATCGTCACGATCACGGATTATCAGGGCAACGTGATATCCTGGTCCAGCGCCGGCGCGATGGGCTTCAAGGGCTCGCGCAAGGGAACCCCGTTCGCGGCCCAGCAGGCGGCCGACAGCGCCGCAAAAAAAGCCATGGATCACGGCTTGCGCAGCGTGCAAATTTTCGTGCGCGGGCCGGGAGCGGGCCGGGAATCAGCGCTGCGTGCGCTGCAATCGGCGGGCATCAACATCAGCTTGATAAAAGACGTCACGCCGATCCCGCATAACGGTTGCCGGCCGCCGAAACGACGACGCGTTTGATGATTATTAGGAGGAAGAAGATTGGCTAGATACACAGATTCTGTTTGCCGGCTGTGCAGGCGCGAAAACTTGAAGCTTTTTCTCAAGGGTGAGCGCTGCTACACCGACAAATGCGCGATTGAAAGACGTAATTACCCCCCCGGGGAGCATGGCCAGGGCAGGCCGAAGTTTTCGGAGTACAGCATTCAGCTGCGGGAAAAGCAAAAGGTCAAGCGCATGTACGGCCTGTTGGAAAAGCAATTTCGCCGCACTTTCGCCGAGGCCGCACGAACCAAGGGGATTACCGGCGAGACCTTATTAACCCTGCTCGAACGCCGTCTGGACAGCGTGTCTTACCGGATCGGGTTTGCCAGTTCGCGCGCCGAGGCGAGAACTTTGGTTCGGCATGGCCATATCCATGTCAATGGCAAGAAGATCAACATCCCTTCCTACACCGTCCGTGCCGGCGACGTGATTTCGGTCAAAGAGAAAAGCCGTCAGATCTCGCGGGTGGTATCGGCCATGGAAGGGTCGCAACGGCGTGGCGTGCCCGACTGGGCGGAAGTGGATCGCGAAGCGTTCAGCGGCAGGATAAAGATTCTGCCGTCGCGCGGCGATGTCACCATGCCCATCAATGAAAAACTGATCGTCGAATTGTATTCGAAATGAGTTCGATATTGGGAGACGCTATGTCGACAATGTACAAGCATTGGACGGAAATGATCAAACCCAAACAATTGGAGGTAGAAGAGAAAACTCTGACCCCAACCTATGGTAAATTTTACGCGGAGCCCTTTGAGCGCGGCTTCGGCCAAACGGTCGGTAATTCGCTGCGGCGTATTCTCTTGTCCTCGCTTATGGGCGCGTCCATTGTCGCCGTGCGCATCAAGGGTATCCTGCACGAATTCTCCACCGTGCCCGGCGTGACCGAGGACGTCGCCGATATTATTCTGAATCTCAAAGAAATCCGCCTGCGGATCAACGATAGCGAGCAACAGACCCTTAAGATCGAAGCCAAAGGTCCGGGGACTATTTATGCCAAGGATATTATTGCGCCCCCTTCGGTCGAGATTCTTAATCCCGACCATAAGATCGCCACGCTTTCGCGCGATGCCAAGCTGGAAGTCGAGTTGCTCGCCAAGCTCGGCCGCGGCTACGTTCCGGCGGAGCGCAACAAGGAAGAGGGCGCGCCGGTGGACACGATCTTTATCGACGCGATCTTCTCGCCCGTGCAAAAGGTGAATTTCAACGTCACTAACGCGCGCGTCGGCCAGCGCACCGATTACGACCGAGTGGTGTTCGAGGTCCATACCGACGGCAGCGTCAAGCCGGACGACGCGATGGCCTATGCCGCCAAGATTCTTCAGGACCAAGTGAGCATCTTCGTCAACTTTCAGGAAGAACCGCGCGCGGAGAAAAAAGACGACGGCCCGCCGGTGCCGCTCAACGAAAATTTATTTCGCAGCGTCGATGAGCTCGAGTTTTCAGTGCGTTCGCAGAACTGTCTGCAGAATGCCGACATCAAATATATCGGCGAGCTGGTGCAAAAGAGCGAACAAGAGATGCTGCGCACCAAGAATTTCGGCCATAAGTCGCTCAATGAAATCAAAGAAATTCTCAAAGAAATGGGTCTTGAGCTGGGCATGAAGGTCGATCACTTTCCTTCGCGCGAAGAGATCGACGCCCGCAAACGGGCCGCTGAGAAGGAGCCAGTCTAGGCCATGCGCCATCAAAAATCAGGAAGACAATTGAGTCGGAATTCAGCGCACCGCTGGGCGCTGATGCGCAACCTTATCACCGCGCTGTTGCGCGAGGAAAAGATCAAAACCACCGACCCCAAGGCCAAAGAACTGCGTCGCTGGGTCGATCGTGTGATCACTCTCGGTAAACAAGGTACCCTGCACGCGCGCCGGCAAGTTTTGAGCATCGTCCTGGACAAGGCCGTGGTGCGAAAGCTTTTTGATTCGATCGGACCGCGCTTCAAAGACCGGCCAGGCGGTTACACGCGCATCATCAAGCTCGGCATCCGGCGCGGCGACGCAGCGCAGATGTCTTTGATCGAGCTGGTCGGAGCCGAAGGCGCTGCCTCGGAAGCGTCCAAAGGCGGCGCGAAGAAAGGCCGCAGAGCACGGCGCCGACCGGCACAGCAGCAAGAAGCAGCCGCTTAGATTTTGCTTAAACTCGCCGCAACAAACGGCCCGCGCGTGATTCGCAAGAATCCGGCGGGCTGTTCCATTTTCCGCGACATTGCAGTACTCATGTCAAGAAATCACTGACAAGCTAATCGGCAACGCGACACTTCGCTTCGAAGAAAAAAAATGTCAGGCGGTTGAGAAAATTGGGAGGGCGTGCCCGCGTCAAATTTCTACAAGTTGACGATCACCCGCAGATTTGTTGCCAGTCCGGTATACGACGGGCGCGTAATGACACAGCCGGGTCTTCGAAACGCGACCCTGTTTCCACCGCGCTCTAAACTCTCTTTCCGAGGGGTTAGCCCCCCGAGCAAAAGGCTTGCCTGACGGGGCGCGCATGAGGAGGTCGGAGATTGATCTAAGGCCATGAATATGGATTTAGTTCGGTTGTATGGTATGTAAATTAGAGGGTTTCTCATTCGGCAGCTTCGATCGACGAAGTGAGTCGGTGATTTACCGAAACTAGAAAGGTCATGACTGGTGGAACGACGGCATTTGCTGATCATCGGCGCGCCTCGCTCGGGCACAACGCTGCTTGCGACGATAATTAGCCGGCATACGGAAATTGGTGTTTTGAATGAGGATAAGGGATGGGCGCTGCGGCGTTTGCTCGGCAAGGCGATCGTCGGCAATAAGCGTTGCATCCCCAATCAGATAGAAATTAAAAAGCGCAATCGGTTCCATATTCGCCTTTGGAAAAGGCTTGGGTTGGCCAAAGAATACCCAACATCGCAGTTTTCTATCGAGGAGTACTTGACGCTGCCGCATATCCAAGTGATTGCGCTTATCCGGGATGGTAATGATGCCATTTTATCCGGCATGCGCCGCGGTAAGAAGAATTTTCGCGGTGCAGCATACCGATGGTGCCGGGCCGTTGAAATCATCCACGAGATCAAATCACGATATCCCGAGCAGGTGCTGGTGGTATCCTTCGAAGATCTCGTGTTGCGTCCTACACAAAACATCAAGCGAATCGCCAGATTCCTCAAAGTCGAGTACCAAGAACGCATGCTAGAGGGACCGGTCTACAACCCCTGGTATCCCGAAAGCGGCATGAATGAAAACAAAGTCAATCGTTCAAAAAAGGAACAGATCGACTTTAAAATCCCGGAGCGCTTCCCCGCCGCCGAACGCCAGTACCGAGAACTATTGCGCCTATGCGATATTGTCGAGGTCACAGATGCACCGAAGGTAGTACACGGTTGATCTTCTGCCGAGACCGGTTGTTATCCCAGGCTAAGGACGCTTCCGAGTCAAGCGTGACTTTTGCTATTTGGCGGCGGGCCATGCTGGAGCACAGAGCCTTCTAGCGTGCCAGCCGGTAGTTTGCGCCGGAAAGCACAGAGGCGACGAGTACTATACATCGATTAGTCAAATTGAAGGGATCGCGAATGAATGGCCTGGTTAGACTCATTTTAATGCTAATGATGATCCTAACGCTTGCTACGTGTTGGAAAGCACCAACCACGACACAGTCGTCGGTCGCAAGAGGAAAATATTTAGTTGTCCTAGCGGGCTGTAACGACTGTCATACGCCGAAAATTCCCGGGCCGAACGGCGCGCCCGTGCCGGACAACTCGAAGCTCCTGGCCGGCCATTTGGAGAAAACCCCGGTGCCGTCGTGGTCGCCGGAGGATGCCAAAGATAAGGGCGTGGTCGCGGCGACGAATGGTTCGCTTACCGCCTGGGCGGGTCCGTGGGGCGTAAGCTTCGCGATCAATCTGACTCCGGACAAGGCCACGGGCATCGGCGAGTGGAGCGAGGAAATGTTCATTGAGATGGCGCGCACCGGCAAACATCAAGGCCAGCCCACCGGCCGGGAAATTTTACCGCCCATGCCCTGGTTCAACATGAAGGATCTGACCGACGCCGACTTGAAGGCGATCTGGGCTTATCTGAGAAGCTTGCCGCCGGTGACCAACCCAGTGCCGCTGCCGATCCTGCCCACGGCGACCGCGCCAAAATAAATCCATAGGTGCTTTGGAGACTGGCGCGTCGCAGTCAGTTTCTGCCGACTTTGAGATGCGGTCATTGAGCATCGTTCATGGTTCGCCCTAATGGGCCGGCGAAAGTGGCGATAATTTCCCGCACGCGGCTGCTTGAACAATTTCCCAGCGTTCTTTTGTTAGCCAAACAGTCGTGATATTTAAGCCACGTGGACCAGGATCCGACTGGCATGTTGCGCCGCTCGCTGAATGATTTTTTAAGCTTCGAGCTCGATGAAGCCGCGCTGGAGCGACTTTCCTGGCGCGACTTCGGCAACGGTCTCTCAATGGCTCGTCTGGCGCGCGTGGATCAGCGTGAGTTGGTTCTCTACCGAATCCGCGCGGGCGCGGCAACGGACGCGTTTTTAAAGCATGAACATATCGGCGGCGAGTTCTATCTGGTGCTCAAAGGCAAGATCGCCGACGAGATCGGTGAGTACGCCAAGGGTGATCTGGTATTTTTAGATCCGCGCTCGATGCACACGCCGCGGGCGGTCGGCGAGACGGTGGTGCTGGTGTTATGGCCAGCCGGTGTGCGCATCGTCGATTAACGGACTCAATTCGATCAAACGAACATCAGGAGGGAAAATGAAAAATCTAGGATTCATCGGTACCGGCGGCATGGGCAGCGGCATGGCGGCCAACCTGATCAAGGCGGGCAACAAACTGGTTATCAACGACCTGCGCCGCGAGCAGTGCAAGGGGCTAGAGAGCCAGGGCGCGGTCTATAAAGAATCGCCCAAAGCTGTGGCCGAGTCCTGTGAAATCGTATTGTCCATGCTTCCTTACAATGAAGCGGTGCGCGCGGTTGGGCTCGGCAACGGCGGGCTCCATGAAGCGAGCAGCGGGGCGAAGCTATGGATCGATTTCAGCAGCATCGATAAGAAAACCATCGTCGGCGTCAGCGCCGAGCTGGCCAAAAAAGGCTGGACCGTCGTCGATGGCTCGGCGGGCGGTGTCGAGGAGGCCGCGGCGGCGGGCACTTTGTCGCTTTGGCTGTCGGGATCCAAAGCGGTTTTTGACGAGAACCAGGCGGTGTTCAAGGCGATGGGAAACAAAGTGCTTTACGTCGGCGAGTTGGGCAACGCCAAGCTGGTGAAGAACGCCATGGCGATGTTTGCCGCGGTGACCCATTTGACACTAGCTGAAATTTGCTCGTGGTTAAAAAAGGGTGGACTCAGCGAAGAAACCTTTCGTACGATTCTGAAAAATTCCGCACAGGACTCCGTGGCCATCGACCGGATCATGGAAATTGTTGTCAGCCGCAACTACAAACCGCGCAAGTCCTGGATGCCGAAGGACGTCGGTTTCGGCCTGGACATGGCGCGCGAGATGGAAGTACCGATGCCGTTCGTTGCCCTGGCATACCAATTGTTTTCGATCGCCCAGGCCACCGGCATGGACGGCTACGAAGCCACCGGCATTGCCTGCAACGTTTACGATGTCATCACCGGGCAGAAGCGGGGTGTCTGAGGAGATGGCCGGTCTACCGCATGAACGCATTTCCCGGTTTCTCACTTATCTTTTGCGCCACCGGCCCAAGGAGTATCCGCTGGTTTTCGATAAGCGCGGCTTTGTCGACTGGGGCGATGTCGTCGAAATGGTCCAAGAGCGTTTCTATGACGTCACCGAAGCGCAGGTCCACACCGCAGTCAGCGATTCGGAGAAGCAGCGTTTCGAGTTGATCGACGGCAAAGTACGCGCCACCTACGGCCATTCCTTCCCCATCGATCTTGCCGACAACGCCACCGAACCGCCTCCGAGACTTTACTGCGGCGCAGCGCGGGATTTGGCGCGGTCCATGCTGCGCAACGGCCTCAATCCGCGCGATCGCCAATACGTCCATCTCAGTCTGACTGCGGAAGAAGCTGAATCAGTGGCTCGGCGCCACGATCCCGCGCCGGCTCTTTTGATCGTTGACGCCCAGGCCGCGCACGACGACGGAGTTGTGTTCTATCAGTCCGGACCGTTATTTTTGGCGGAAAGCATTCCGGCAAAGTTTTTGTCGCTCAGGTAATCGAGCGTTAGGCTTTGAAGCGCGGCGAACCAGAAAGGATCTCGGCATACCCAGCGGACGGCGGCGTGTCGTCATAGGCCGCGGCAGGGCTGGCCCCAGTAAAAATCAAGCGGCCCTCCTTGCTAGTTTCATCGGTGCTCGGCCCGTTTGGGTGCGCGGTCAGGTTTCCGGCCTAGCTTCGCGCCAGTGTTTAGGAAAGTTGTTCGATCCTAGTTACCTCGGCGGGAGCGTTCGGTTTGGCGGTTACCGCGCTATGTTTGAGATCCCAAGGGCGGCTCGCCGCCGGATTGCACGCCATAAATCATTACGTTAAAGTAACTTCGAAGCAGCCATCGTTTCCGCTTTCGTTAGGGAAGTTGCCCGATCGCGGCTCCTAAGCCCGACACAGACCTAACTATAACAAAATAAATGCGCAGCCATCTCAGAGAGCTTCTGAACCGGGCCGTTGAAAAGACGGCTAAAGGCGGAGAGCTGGATTCAGCACAGCTCCCGGCTTTGCTTCTTGAGCCGCCGAAGCAGCGCGAATTCGGCGACCTGGCGAGCAACATTGCCATGCTCTGGGCCAACAGCGCCAAGAAACCGCCTCGAGCGATCGCCGAAACGATTCTCAGGAACATCGAAGATCCACTGGGTATTCTCGCGCGCATGGAAATCGCCGGGCCGGGTTTTTTGAATTTTACTTTCTCGCCTCAATTCTACTATCAGCAGCTGCGCGAAATTAGCGCCGGCAAGGGCGCCGATCTCGATCTTGGCCACGGGCAAAAAGTGCAAGTGGAATTTGCCAGCGTTAACCCGACCGGACCGTTACATGTCGGCCATGGGCGTGTGGCGGTGATCGGTGATGTGTTGGCCCGGCTGCACGAGGCGACCGGTTTTCAGGTTGAGCGCGAGTATTACGTCAACGACGCCGGCAATCAGATGGAGAACCTAGGACTGTCGCTCTATGCCCGCTACCGCGAAGCATTCGGCGAGACCGTCGAATTTCCCGAGGGCGGCTATCCGGGTGACTACGTCAAAGAGATTGCCGCTCAGGTGAAGCAGAAATACGGCGAGAAGTTTTTGCACGAGGACAAAGCGGTCGCGGTAAAATTTTTTCGCCAATACGGCGGTGCTGCGTTGCTCGAAACGATCCGCGCGCAGCTAAAATCTTTCGGCATCGAGTTTGATTCGTTTTTCAGCGAAAAGGCGATGCGTGAGAGTGACGAAGTGGCGGCGTCGATGAACCTATTGCGCGCGCGCGATTTGCTTTACGCCCACGATGGCGCCGAGTGGTACCGATCGACGCAGTTCGGCGACGACAAAGACCGCGCGGTGATCAAGAGCGACGGCGAGTTGACCTACTTTGCCAGCGACATCGCCTACCATCGGAACAAATTCGAGCGCAAGTTCAACAAGCTCATTAACGTCTGGGGCGCCGACCACCATGGCTACGTGCCGCGCTTGAAGGCGGCGATGCAAGGTCTGGGTTACGATCCCGAACTTCTCAAGGTCGTTTTGGTGCAGATGGTCCAGCTGACGCGCGGCGGCGAACCGGTGCGGATGGGCAAACGGACCGGCGAATTCGTTTCCCTCGAAGAAATATTGGAAGAAGTCGGAAGCGACGCGGCACGATTTTTCTTCTTGATGCGCAAATCGGACAGTCACCTCGACTTCGATTTGGAGCTGGCCAAAAAGCAGTCGAGTGAGAATCCGGTATTTTACGTGCAGTATGCCCATGCGCGGGTATCGAGCATCTTCGAGCAGGCGAGCAAGAGCGGCCTAGCGCCGGGCGCGCGGGAATCGATTCCGGTGGAGCGTCTGGTGCTTTCAGAGGAGTTGGAGTTGATTCGCAAAATGATCCAGTTTAACGATGTGCTCGAGGATAGCGTCCGCGAGCTTGAACCCCATCGCATGGTTTTTTATCTGTTGGATCTGGCCGGCGAATTCCATCGTTATTACAACCGCCACCGGGTGATTTCCGGGGACGCTGAATTGACCCAAGCGCGTTTGCTGCTGATCAAGAATATTCAAAAGACGGTTCGCCGCGGACTGGAAATTCTGGGCATCGAGGCGCCAGTGAGAATGGCCGCCCGCGCGGAAGTGGGCATCTAAAGCTTCGCGTTGCGGTAGCAAGAGGGAAAATTCATGGCGGAAAATCGCAAAGGCAAAGAAAATCGCTTTTACTTCAGTCGCGGGCAGATGGTATTGCTCGGCGCAGGTTTTACGCTCGCTTCGGTCATCATATTCGTGCTGGGAATTTTTGTTGGGAAAGGTATCGAAGCAAGAAAGATGTTCAAGCCGGAGGAACCCCTGGTCAAGATTCCGATCCAACCGGGAGCGCAGCAGTCAAGCAGCGCGTCGACTCCGGCACCTAAAGACGAAATTACCTTTAACGACACGCTGCCTAAATCCTCCGGTGCGGCTGCAGCGGCCGAGAAGAAACCGGGGGCTGGAAAGCCGGTAGAAAAAGTCGCTAGGGTCGAACCCAGGAAAAGTCTGCCTCTACCCAAGCCTGAAGCTCCCGCGCCGAAGGCAGCGGAAAAGAAAACCGAAAAGGCCGCACTGTCTGGGGAGACGGCTCGGAAGCCGGAAACCGGGGCGAACGGCGGGTCCAAGGAGCCGGGCAAGACCTGGCGCGCGCAAGTGAATGCTTTTCCCGACGAGCGCTCGGCTAAGCTGGCAGTTGATCGACTCAAAATTAAAGGCTACAACGCCTATGTTACCGAGGTACAGAACCGGGGAAAGACCTGGTATCGCGTTAACGTAGGTAAGTTCAGCACGCGCGATGAAGCCGACAAAATGGTAGAGTTACTGCGGGCCAAAGAGAATTTCCCGAAGGCTTTTGCCGCGTCCCGGTGAGCCGGCGGAATTCCACAATGAATATTCGCGAAGCGATCGAAAAAATGGTTAATCGCGCCGACCTTTCCGAGGCCGAAACCATCGACGTCATGAACCAAATCATGACCGGCGAAGCGACTCCGCTGCAGGTGGCGTCTTTTCTCACCGCTTTGCGCATGAAAGGGGAGACGGTCGAGGAAATAACCGGCGCGGCGCGGGTCATGCGCGAGAAGGCCCACCGTGTGGAAGTCGGCGCAAAAACCGTTCTCGATACCTGCGGCACAGGCGGCGACCAGAAGGGCACGTTCAATATCTCGACGACGGCGGCGTTCGTTCTCGCGGGCGCCGGCGTGAATATCGCCAAGCATGGCAATCGCTCGGTGTCGAGCCAATCCGGCAGCGCCGACGTGCTGGGCGCTCTAGGCGTCAAGGTCGACGCGCCGAAGGAGCGGGTTGAGCAATGCATCGCCAAGATCGGCATCGGTTTTTTATTCGCGCCGCTGCTCCATGAGGCGATGAAATACGCCGTGCAGCCGCGCCGCGACATCGGCATCCGTACGATTTTCAATATCCTCGGTCCGCTGACCAATCCGGCGATGGCGACGCATCAGCTGATCGGCATTTACAGCGGCGATATGGTAGCGATGATCGCCCATGTGCTCAAGAATCTCGGCAGCGCGCGGGCCATGGTCGTGCATGGCGTGGAAGGGCTGGATGAAATTTCCCTGTGCGGTCCGACTCAAGTCGCCGAGCTGCGCGACGGCCAGGTGAAAGAGTACGTTATCGAGCCGGAGCAGTTCGCTTTCACGCGCTGCCGCCTGGAGGAATTGCATGGCGGCAACGCGGAACAAAGCGCCGCGATCGTGCGCGGCATCCTTGACGGCGAGCTAGGGCCCGCCCGTGACGTAGTCTTACTCAACAGCGCCGCGGCGCTCTACGTCAGCGGCAGCGCCGCGACGATTCAGGAGGGCATCCGGCTCGCCGCTCAATCCATCGATTCGGGGAACGCGCGTCAAAAACTTGCACAGCTGGTCGAAATGACCAACGCCGCGTGATCGGGCATGGCGGAAATTCTGGCCACCATCGCCGACCATGTGCGCGAGGTCGTGGAGCGTCGCCGGCGCGAGGCGCCACTCGAGGCTCTGCGCGATCGGCCGCTGTTCAATCTGCCGACCCGGGGATTCGCTAGAAATCTGGCAGGCGCCGAGCGGCGCATCATCGCCGAGGTCAAAAAAGCCTCGCCGTCCAAGGGACTCATTCGCGCTGATTTCGATCCGGTAACGATCGCCAAGGATTATGCCGCCCACGGCGCCGGGGCGATCTCGGTGTTGACCGAGGAGCGCTTTTTTCAGGGCAGCCTGCGCTACTTGGAAGAGATCCGCGCGGCGGTTGAGGTCCCGTTGCTGCGCAAGGATTTCACCCTCGATCCCTATCAGATCGTCGAAGCCAAGAGTTACGGCGCCGACGCGGTGCTGTTGATCGCGGCCATGCTCGACGCTCGGCGGATGGCCGGATTGCGCGCGCAGGCGAGCGAATTGAAATTGGATACATTGATCGAAGTCCATACGGAAGACGAATTGGCCGCTGCCGTTGAAGCGGGCGCGCAGATGATCGGCGTCAACAACCGCGATTTAAAAACTTTTCAGGTGAGCCTCGCAACGACCGAGCGGCTGGCGCCGCTGATTCCAGCCGGCACGGTGGCGGTGTGCGAAAGCGGAATTGACAGTCTCGATCAGATTCGCCGGGTCGAACAGTGGGGCATTCATGTTTTCCTGGTCGGCGAGTCGTTGATGCGCGCGCCGGAGCCGGGAAAGAAGCTGGCGGAGTTATTCAAGGACTGAGCTATGGGTTTGTCGAAGGGGACAGTCCCCCTTCCGAAAGGGGGACTGTCCCCTTCGTGGGTTTTGGCATTAACTTATGGCTGTTAAAGTTAAGGTTTGCGGCATCACCAGTCTAATCGACGCGGAAACGGCGCTCGGGTTTGGCGCCGACATGCTCGGGTTTAATTTTTATTTGGCGAGCCCGCGCGTGATCGCGCCTGAAACAGCGGCGCAAATTATCGAGCGACTGCCTGCGAGCTCGTTCAACATTGCGCTGTTCGTCAACGAGAGCCGAGAAAAGGTTTTAGAGGTGATTGCCACAGGGAAGCAGGCTTACCGCGGCCTGCAATTTCACGGCGAAGAGAGCGCGGCTTATTGCGAAGGTTGGGGCATGAAAGTCATCAAGGCATTTCGCCTGAGGGAAAAAGCATCGCTGGCCGCGATAAGCGGCTTTCCCGCGGACTATTATTTGCTCGACTCCTGGTCGGCGGGCTATGGCGGATCAGGATCGCAATTTCCTTGGGAGTGGCTTGACGGGCTCGACACCGGCAAGCTTATTCTCTCCGGCGGGCTGCGGGTGGAGAACGTCGCCGAGGCGATCCGTCGGGTTCGCCCCTATGGCGTCGATGTGTGCAGCGGTGTGGAAGCGCGTCCAGGTGTCAAGGATCATGGAAAACTCAAAGAATTTATCGATGCTGCCAAAGGTGCCTGACCGGCGCGGCCACTTCGGCGCGTACGGCGGCCGCTACGTCGCCGAGACGCTGATGCCGGCGCTCACCGAGTTGGAAAAAGCTTACTCTAAGGCGCGGCGGGATCGCGCGTTTCGCAAGGAAATACAGTTTTATCTGCGCGAATACGTCGGCCGCGAGACGCCGCTTTACTTCGCCGAACGGCTCTCGGCCAAGCTCGGCGGCGCAAAAATTTATCTAAAGCGCGAAGATCTCTGTCACACGGGCGCGCATAAAATCAACAACACCATCGGCCAAATCCTGCTGGCCAGGCGCATGGGTAAGCAGCGTATCATCGCCGAGACCGGGGCGGGACAGCATGGCGTGGCCACGGCGACGGTGGCGGCACGATTCGGTCTTGAGTGTGAGATCTTCATGGGCGAAGAAGACGTGCGGCGCCAGTCGCTGAACGTTTTTCGCATGAAGCTTCTCGGCGCCAAAGTCCGGGTCGTGGAAGCGGGCAGCCGTACGCTCAAAGATGCCATGAACGAGGCGCTGCGCGATTGGGTGACCAACGTGCGCAACACTTATTATTTAATCGGATCGGTGGCCGGGCCGCATCCCTATCCGATGATGGTGCGCGACTTTCAATCGGTGATCGGCCGGGAAGCTCGCCGGCAGATTGTCAAAAAAGAACGCAGGCTGCCGGATTACCTGGTGGCCTGCGTCGGCGGCGGCAGTAATTCGATGGGCCTGTTTTTTCCCTTCGTGCGCGATCTCAAGGTGAAAATGCTCGGCGTGGAGGCCGCCGGATTGGGCTTGCGCAGCGGCAAGCATTCGGCGTCGATCCAGGGGGGTGCGGTGGGGGTGTTGCATGGCAGCAAAAGCTACGTGTTGCAGGACCGGCGCGGTCAAATTACCGAAACCCACTCCATCGCCGCGGGGCTCGACTATCCCGGCGTCGGCCCGGAGCTGAGCTACCTGCGCGACTGCGGCAGGGCGCAATTCACCGCGGCCACCGATCGCGAAGCGATCGCCGCGATCAAGCTGCTCGCCGAAATTGAGGGAATTATCCCGGCGCTCGAAAGCGCGCATGCGATCGCTGCGGTGGCCAAGCTGGCGCCGCGCTTGAGCAAGCGCCAGATCATCATCGTCAACCTGTCGGGCCGGGGCGACAAGGACATGCTGACCGTCGGGGATTATCTGGGAGTGAAACTGTAAGAAGAGAGTCCAGAGTCGAGGGTTGAGAGCTGAAGTCTGTGTTTAGAATTTTCGGTGGCGCACACGCATTCGTATAACCTTAGACCTTAGACCCTAGACACTAAACCTGAAATTGCCATGAGCCGAATCGAAAAAACTTTTAGCGAATTAAAAAAGCGCGGTGAAGCGGCGCTAATTCCCTTTGTCACTGCGGGAGATCCCGATCTTCCAACCACGCTCAAGATCTTGCGCGCGCTCGACCAGGGCGGCGCCGACTGTATCGAGCTGGGCATCCCGTTTTCCGATCCGACAGCGGATGGGCCGACCATCCAGCGCTCCTCCGAACGGGCGCTCAAGAAACCCGTTTCTCTGGCGGCTATTTTTCACTTGGTGCGCGAATTTCGCAGCGCTTCGCAAGTGCCGGTGGTGCTTTTCGGCTATTTCAATCCGATTTTCCGCTTTGGCCTGGAAAAGTTTGCCCGGCAAGCCGCCCAGGCAGGCGCCGACGGCGTGCTCTGCGTCGATCTGCCGCCGGAAGAGAGCGGCGAGCTCAAGCGTTGGACCGATGCCGCGGGCATGGATTTGATATTCCTATTGTCACCGACCAGCGGCCCCGACCGCGTCCATCAGGTCGCGCGCCAGGGGCGCGGATTTATTTATTACGTGTCGGTCACCGGCGTGACCGGCGCGCGCCGCTCCTTCGATGACGGCTTACGTTTCCAAGTGGAGCGCGTGCGCAAGGCTGCAGCGCTGCCCGTGGGTGTCGGTTTCGGTATTTCAACGCCCAAGCAGGCTGCCTGGATCGCCGGTTTTGCCGACGCCGCAGTGGTCGGCAGCGCGCTGGTCGAGCGGATTGAAAAGGCCAAGGGCAGCAATCAAAAGGCGAAGCAGGCGGGAAGATTTATCGCGCAGCTCAAGCGGGCGATCAGGCGCGCGGCGCGAACCAAGCGCGCCTCTTGAACTCGGATGATGCGAGCTGGAAGGGGACAGTCCCCCTTCCGGAAAGGGGACTGTCCCCCTCGGACTCCCCTCGGACTGCTCCATGGAAAATTATCTCGCGACACTGCAAAATATTTACAACTTACAAGGCGGTATCATCGATCTGCGCCTGGATCGAATGAATCGCGCGCTGGCGCTTTTTGATCATCCAGAGGCCGCGTTCCCGTCGATTCATATTGCCGGCACCAACGGTAAGGGATCGACGGCGGCGATGCTGCATAGCATATTATCCAGCGCCGGCTACCGAACCGCGCTCTACACCTCCCCCCACCTGGTTTCTTTTACCGAACGCATGCGCGTCGACGACTATGAAATTTCACCACAGGAGGTGCTGGACATCGCCGACGAGATCTGGCGGCGAACCGGCGCCGCCGAAGTGCAACTGACCTTTTTCGAGTTTGTCACCATGATGGCTTTTATCTATCTCGCACGCCAGCATGTCGATATTGCCGTTGTCGAGGTCGGTCTGGGCGGCAGGCTCGATGCGACCAATGTCGTCACACCGCTGGTTTCGCTGATTACGACGATTTCCAAGGATCATGAGGCATACCTTGGGCCCGATGAGCTTTCGATCGCGCGCGAGAAAGGCGGCATTATCAAGCCGGGCGTGCCAGTGGTTTGCGGCAAGATTTCCTCAGAAGTTTCGCGCTTGCTTTTAGAAATCGCGGCGGAGCGGCAATCGCGGGCTTATTTGTTAGGTGCCGATTTCAGTTTTTCCTTGAAAAATGACGGGCATTTCGACTATAGAGGTATAAAACAAAGTTTTCTTGATGTTACGGTGGCGCTTTGCGGCCGCCACCAGCGAGCCAACGCTTCGTTAGCCTTGGCGGCGCTGGAATTGGTTGAGAACCGTTTCCCGGTTCCTGAAAAAGCGCTGCGGGCCGGCTTGCAAAAGGTGCTCTGGCCGGGACGTCTGGAGGTTATGTCACAGCGGCCGACGGTTATCCTGGACGGTGCTCACAACCCTGAAGGGGTTCAAGTCCTTGTCGAGGAGCTGAACGGCATTGGCCAGGGTCGGAAAATAAAGCTGCTGTTTGCGACCATGGCGGACAAAGAATGGGAAATCATGCTGCGTGCGCTGGCAAAAGTAGTGGATGAAATTGTTCTTACGAAGGTGGGCATGGAGCGCAGCGCCGATCCCGATCAATTGGCAACCAAGCTCGGCGAATCGCTTCCCCATCGCGTGCTCGACAACCCCCGAGTCGCACTGGGCACGCTATTAGATGAAGCGCAAGCCGAAGATGTCATCGTGGTGGCGGGGTCGCTTTATTTGCTGGGAGAAGTGCGTCCCATGCTGCAAGAGCTGGCAATGGCTAGAACGGACGAGAGCGGCACGGCGAATTCATCGATCTGAAGCAAGCTAAAATGAAATTCATCACAGGGTTTTTAACCGGCGCGCTTCTCGGCGCACTTTGCATTTTCGTTGCGCCCTCGGGTGCCGCTCAATCGACTGCCCGCGGGGCGCAGACTCAAGCCAGCGAGATCAATCTTGAAGCGGACAAACTCGAGACCGGAGACGGCTCCAGCCAGATCGAGGCCACGGGCAACGTGGTGATCAAGCGCGAAGCGACCACGTTGAAAGCCGACGAGGTCCGTTTCAATCGTGAGACTCAAGATATGGAGGCGAAGGGCAATGTCACCCTGGATGACCCCGAGTGGAAGGTCAAATCGGCGGATTCTATTCAGATGAACATGGAGAATGAGACCGGCTTGATTCAAAACGGCGATCTTTTTCTCGAACAAGGGCATATCAGCATGTCCGGGCGGCGCTTCGAAAAATTTGGCGGCCAGACCTACCACGTGGACGACGGCTTTTTCACCACTTGCTTATGTGAGTCGGGCCCGCCGTCGTGGAAGTTTTCCGCCGACCAAATAGACCTCACGCTCGACGGGTCCGGCACGATTAGGAGCGGCTATTTCTATATCATGGACGTGCCGGTTTTCTACCTGCCCTATGGCTATTTCCCCTTAAATACCGACCGGCAGACCGGCTTTCTCTTTCCCAAGATCGGCCACTCCTCGAAAGATGGCTTTCGCTATCTCCAACCGTTCTTTTGGGCGATCTCGAAGAGCACGGACGCTACGGTCCAATTCGACGTCGAGACCCGCGCGCGCTTCGGCTTTCTCGGTGAATTCCGGACGCTGTTCGATCGCGAGTCGGATTTTCGGATCAATGGATCCTACTTCAACGAAGCCATGCGCACGGACCAAAACCGGGCGGTCGTCGACCGATCGATCGCCGACCAAAGAATTCCGCAAGATCGCTGGAGCGTGGTCGGTACCCATCGCTACACCACGTCGTCCGACTGGCTGACCTTCAGCGACTATGCCGCGTACAGCGATGATCTGTTTACCCGTGAGTTGGCCGACCGTTTCGATGTGACGGGAGGACAAGAGACGGATTTGCGGCGCAGCCGCTTCGGCAGCTCGAGTTTCGGTCTGTTCAAAAACTGGGGCGACGCATTTTTTAAGGGTGAATGGAATTTTTATCAAGATTTCATCCAGCCCGATGCCGGCACGCTGCACCGCACCCCACAAATCGCTTTCTGGGGCCGCCGTTTGCTAACCGGTTTTCCCCTGGAATTCCGCTGGCGCGCGGAAGGCGTCAATTATCTCAGACGAGAGGGCGGCGACGGGCTCCGTTTCGATTTGCGACCTGAGTTGGTTCTCCCTTTTCGTCTGCCGCCGCACTTTTTCGGATCGTTGAGCGCGGCGCCGCGGGAGACGCTGTATCACGTTTATGCGCCGGTCAAATCTTCAGACCACAATCTCTCGCGCGAGCTGATCGAGCTGCGCGGCAATGTCGGCACCTCGTTTAGCCGGGTGTTCGGCTTCGATAGCTTGGGCATCAGCCGGGTCAAACATGTCATCGAGCCCGAGCTCAGTTATTTGTTCGTGCCCGGTGTCAACCAAAGCCGCATACCGATCATGGACGACGTCGATCGGGTCAACCGGCGCAATGTGTTGACGTTCGCTTTGAACAATCGGTTATGGGGAAAAACTTCCAGCGGTATCACGGCGCCGTCGGGTGACAGCAACGTCGAGCTGCTTAGCTCGGGCCTGATCGGCGACGTGCGCGAGATGGCGTCGCTTCGCCTCGCGCTGAGCTACGATATCGACAAAGAACGCAAAGGCGGCGACAGTCTGTCGGATCTCGACATGAATTTGCGGTTTGCGCCGCTGTCGTACCTCGACATCGCTTTTGACGGCGGCATCAATCCCGGAGCCTGGCAGGTTAGCCAAGCCCGGATGGCTTTTAGCATTACCGACCCGCGGCCGATGTTGCGCCGGACGCTGGATCCCGACTTCAACCGGCCCAACTCGCTCGGTTTCGCCTATCATTACCTGCGCCGCGGCCCGAACAGCTTTCTCGCCGACGACGCTAACATTGATATTGATGTCCCTGTGAATCCGACGACTTGCGTGCTCCATCCGCTCGATCCGCGCTGCCCCGGGACCGGCTTCGACCGCAACACCGTGGGCAACATCAACGCGAACTTGCTCTACCATGTCCACGACAACGTGCTCTTCAATTTCAGCAGCACCTACGATGTGCGCGACAGCCGCTTCATCGGTTTTCGCGCTACCACCAAACTGCTTTCTTTTTGCGAGTGCTGGACGCTGACCTTTGCCGTCAAGCATGACGTGAACCCAGCCAAGACCAGCTTCGGGTTCGATTTCAGCTTGCTTGGATTAGGAAACACCAAGAGCAGCTTGAATAGGTAAATCTCCAACCCGCCGGCAGGGAGAATCTCTCAACGCACCTCATGGTGGGCGTCGCGGTTATGTTTTGCTTCGATCATGCCGAGGTAGTGATAAATTCGCCCTTTGCTGCGATAACGTTCACGCTCTTTACCGATCAGCGTGAAAAAGGCAAACTGGCCCGCGGCGCGAACGAGATCAAATAAGTATCCCAGCGGTAGTGCGCCTGCGAAACAGCAACCGACTGGCGCCTTGGCGCCGGTGGATCTGCTTGAAATATTCCTCGGTCAACCGATCCCGGTCGACGCGGTGGTAGACGATGGCCTGGGGAGCGTAACCGATGGCAATGCCCGCGCTTACCAGCCGGCGGGCGAGATCGACGTCCTCGGAAGTACCGGACGCCCCTGGGCCGAGCCGCTCATCTAAGCCGCCGACCTGGTTGAAAACGGCACGATGCATAAAAAAATTGGCGCCATTGAGGGAATGAACCGACTCAGTATCGACGTCATGTTCCAGCTGCGGGATGGTGCGGTAGCGCTGCACGAGTTTGAGAATTTCCTGATCGGTGCTCGCCGGGGATTGGAGTTGAATCTGACCCTGCCCGACGCGGTATTTACCCTCGCGAAAAAAACTTTCCACCGCCTTGAGCCAATTTTGGTCTACAACCACGTCATCGTCCAGAAAGGCCACCATGTCGCTGGTAACCGCCCTTACTGCGTCATTAATAGCCGCAGACTTGCCTGCGCGCGTCGACCTTGTCGATTCTGAGGGGCGTGGGAAAACCGTTATTAGCAATGGCGCGGAGGCATGGTGGGGTATCGTCGTCGGAGTTATTATCGACCACGATCACCTCCGGCCGGATTCTGTCCAGCCCGCGGAGTTGGCTAATGCTCCGCAAAAGCTGGGTCACAACTCTAGCGCGATTTCTGGTCGGAACAATGATCGCAATGCGCGGCGGGCAAGCGTTCATGAACTGGGTCGAGACGTTGCGATTAGTTTTTTTGTATTCCTATCGATGGAGCTAGTTAATCGGCGCCGGATAATTTTCTACATTATACTTTACCGGTTTTGTTACATGAATGGTAGTATTAAATAGCGCCTCTTTAAAAAAAATCGGAGAGCGGGGTTTCTTAGCGCACTTGGCGGGCCGCTGTAGGTGAAATTACTTCACTTCATAGTTCTCGCGTAGGATTTCCACCCTTTCCCTGGGATTGCGCCAACGTTCAATTTCAATCAGCGCCAACTGGGTCATGAAACGTGTAATTGAATTTAAATATGCTGCAGCCGCCAGATTTTAATTTGACTCAAAATTTGAGCGCGTAGTATAAGCTCGGCAAACAAAATTCGGCTGCTGTAATTTTGAAGTCTTCTATTTGTAGCGGCGTCAAGCAGCTAAGTGTAGCGATTGTTTCTGGGAACGGGCGCGATGTACAGACAAACCTGTCGGCAAACTACGGCGTGGCTGTGCATCATGCTTGGCCTCTACTGGTTCATGCCGGGTTGCGCAACAGCGGGGACGGAACCTCGCGCAGGCGTCGGCCAGCGGGTCTCGAAAATCGCGTCCGAATTGATCGAGCTTCACGAGAAATACGCTTCCTACTTGGCGCAGGCAGGGATACCGAAAATACGAATTTCTACAGAGCCGGGGACAAAACCCAGACAAGGCGTCAGGCATACTGACGGGTTCCAGAATGGTGGGCGTCACGGAAATGAGACAACAGGCACAAAAGGCCAAAGAAGACGCAAGGAAGTATCAGGAGCAGGTTACGCAAGAGCAAACGGCCAGGTCGATCCTTGGATTCGTTCCCTACGTTGGCTGGGCAGAGGCTCTAGTTCCTGGCAGTCAGCCTCCGCCGGAGCGGGATATTAAGGAACCCAGCAGTCTTCAAGTGACGATGTTGCTACAGTCCACGGGAGAAAAGCAGACCCAAATCCGCTTCAAGATGCAAAAAGACGGCGAGCCAGTTTGGGATCAAGTGACAATCGACAAGCTGTGGGTGACCACTCAAAGAGAGGCTATGATCGAATCCGGCCCGCCGCCCAGTGAAAATGCGCCGGTGACTCAACCGCCAACGAGTTCTACCGATCAAAAAGCAAAACAGTCGACAAAAAAGAAGAACTGATCGTGCGTATGCCGCGAGGAAAGAAGGAGTGTCTGACACCCTTTCTGCACAAGGTTAGGCGGAAACGATGGGCGAAGAGCACGCAGCTGACGAACACAAGGTCATAAGATGGAGTCGAGGCCACGCCCACTAGCCGCCGACCGCTTCTTGCAAGGAAGGACTGAGAAGCGTGGCGCTTATTCCCTGCTTTCCCGTGGTGATACTGAGAAACTGGTTAACCGGAGCGGAGCCAAGAATGCGCAGGAGCAACGGCTTAACATCAGAATGTTCTTCGACCCCCGACAAAGGAATCTGCCGCGAGGCGGACGTGTGATGGGAATAATTAAAAATCGTCAGACCGCTAGCCAGCTGCGTCTTAGGATCGACCCTCAGCAAGATTTGGTCCGAGAGTTGATAGCCGGTGGATGGAGCGGGCTGCCCAAAGGTAACGTAGAGGATGTCCCCATCGGGGTCATAGGTGATGCGGGTCGCTCTCATCGATTCTCACCTCCTGTGCCGAAGGATCTGGTAAGCGGTCACGATAAAATTGTTCTCGGTGCCGCCGGGAGTAATGCCGAAACGAACCACGGCGACGATGGTACTGTTGCCGGCGGGCAAATCTTCAAAGTCTCGGTAATAGAGGAACACGTCGGGACGGATCGAATCTTGAAATCTTCGGCCTCTCTGAATCGTCTCCAACACCTGGCTTTCATAGCCCTGCATTTCCGGATGCTCTTCGCAGATGTGATTCCAGCGTTCATCGGTCAAATAAATCTCATGGCCCAGATGGTCTTTGGCGGTTTGCGGCATTGCATGGAACCAATCATTAAAGTCGACTTGCTTGGACTCCGGGTCTCATCGTGGCGCCCAAAGATTAGGCCCGTGACAGCTCCATGGGAGAAGATTTTAGTCGGGAGTTGCTATGAAAACAATAGGAGTAGATTGAGGTCGGATCCATCTCTTCCCGCCGGGCATCCGTTCAGCGGCGTTCAGTCGGATTTTTATCGGTCGATTACTGCCGATTCTAACTTCGCGACCAATGCGTGGGTCTTAAACCTTGAAGACGGCGAGGTGAACACGACACCGAGAACTCAGTTGCGTTTCCGGTGGTGCGTCCGCGGAGGGATTGGCTATCCGGCAACTGGGGGAGCCGGCTAATGAGTCGGGACATCGTGCAGACTACTGGATTCCAGGTCCGTTGCAAGCGACGCGAAAATTAACAGCAACCCGTGGCATGCGAGTTTTGCTATCGGTGAATCCGGGTGTGGAATCAGACCGTGATCGACCGGCTGTGGGTAAGGACACAAAGAGAAGCGATGATCGAGTCAAGGCCGACGACAATAACTCGACGACCAACCGTTACGCCAGAGCAGAATTGACTCAGGGGCGGCCGAAAAAATAGCCGGTCTCGCTTCGATGCAGGAAGTGTAACGAGCGAGTTTATGAAAAGACTCCCGAACCCTTTTTCCCACTCCGGAGTTGGCAAATGCTCCGCAAAAGCTGGGTCACAATTCTAGCGCGATTTCTGGTCGGAACAATGATCGCAATGCGCGGCGGGCAAGCGTTCATGACCTAAGGCGAGAGATGGCGCGATTATCTTTTTTGCATTCCTGATTGATGGAGCCGGCTTGTGGACCTGAGGCAATCGTATATAACGCACATTACCGAATTTATTACATGAACGGTAGTATTAAGCGGCGTTTTTTAAAAAAAACCGGAGGCTGCGGTTTCGTGATGCAGTTGCCAGGCCGTTGTAGGGGAAATCACTTCATTTCATATTTCTACCGCAATAATTCCACCCTTTCATTGGGATTCCTTCAATGTTCAAGTTCGGCCAGGGTTAGCTCGATCATAAACGCGCGTAATTGAATTGGTGAAACCCCGAATTCGTGCTATATAGATTTGAGTTTTTCCTGAACCTTTATCTTCTATGAGTACTCGGGTTCTTGTTACAGGCGGCGCCGGTTATCTTGGTTCGGTGCTCTGTGAGCACTTGCTCGGCGCCGGCTACCATGTGACCGTCCTTGATAGCCTAATCTATCAGCAAAATACCCTCTTCCATCTCTGCTCTAATTCTAATTTCGATTTTATTCATGGAGATGCGCGGGACGAACGCGTGCTGCAGCGGTTAGTTCCTAAAGCTGATGTTCTGATACCTCTCGCGGCGCTCGTCGGGGCACCAGCTTGTGACCGCGATCCGTCGTTTGCCAGATCGGTTAATTTGGAAGCTGTGCAACTAATCAAGCGATTGCGCAGCCCGCGCCAGCTTGTCGTCTATCCCACAACCAACAGCGGCTATGGTACAAAAACCGGTGATGTCTTCTGCACGGAGGACACACCTTTAGAGCCGATATCGCTCTACGGCCAAACCAAGATTCAAGCGGAGCAGGAGCTGCTGGAGAGTCCGAACGCCATTACCCTGCGCCTCGCCACCGTTTTTGGCATGTCGCCGCGGCTACGACTTGATCTCTTAGTCAATCATTTTGTTTACGCTGCGGCGACCGATGGATACATTGTAATTTTTGAGAAGGATTTCAAGCGCAACTACATTCATATCCGCGACGTCGCCGACTGCTTTGTTCACTGCATTGAAAATTCTAGCCGGATGACCGGCAGGCCTTATAATGCCGGGCTTGATGCTGCGAATTTATCCAAGGAAGAGCTGGCGCTCAAAGTTAAACAGTACGTGCCCACCTTCTACCTACATTTTTCCGAAGTCGGGTCAGATCCGGACAAGCGCAACTACATTGTCTCGAATCAGCGACTGCGGGAGGTGGGGTTTGAAGCGAAGCGTTCGCTCGACGAAGGGATTCAGGAACTCATCAAGGGTTACCGTATGATGGGCCGTGGGCCGTTCAAAAACGCTTAATCTATCTCCCTAAAGGCTTCCCTGATAAATGACGGGCACAAAGGAGATGGAGCTTTCAAGGGTCACCGTGGCTGTGCTTGCGGGCGGACTTGGCACGCGTTTGCGTTCCAGAGTTTCGGATCGTCCGAAGGTATTAGCTGAGGTCGGGTCCCATCCTTTTCTTGCTTATTTGTTGGATCAGCTTGTAGCCGGCGGCTGCCGGACCGCTGTGCTGTGCACGGGATATCTAGGGGAGCAAGTCTCCCGCGCGTTTGGCGAAACCTATGGGCCCCTTCGCCTGGTGTATTCCCGAGAGCAGACGCCGTTGGGTACGGCAGGCGCCTTGAGGTTCGCGCTGCCGAACATCGAATCTGACCCAGTTCTCGTCATGAATGGAGATTCCTATTGCGACCTGGACATCCGTGCTTTTTGGAACTGGCATCGCCGGCGAGAAGTTGCGGCAAGCATCGCGCTGGCGCGCGTGGCACGAAGCGAACGGTACGGCCGGGTTAGGGTCGATGAAGATGCTCGGGTGACGGAGTTTGCCGAGAAGCAAAAAGGCGCGGGACCGGCTTGGATTAACGCCGGTGTTTATCTGCTTAGCCGGGCAGTCGTTCAATCCATCCCAGAGGCGACAATCGCTTCGTTGGAAAAGGACGTCTTTCCGCGCTGGGTGGACCAGGGCCTCTGTGGTTACAGGAGCCTCGCGCGTTTTATTGATATCGGCACGCCGGAAGATTTTGCCGCGGCGGAAAATTTCTTTTCGCGGCCAAACAAATCACAACGACGCCGTTATGTGGTGCTCGATCGGGACGGCACGATTATCGAAGAACGCGGGTATCTCGCCCAACCGGAACAAGTAACCTTGCTACCGGGAGCCGGAGCCGCCCTTCGCCAACTCCAGCGGATGGGATTCGGACTGGTGGTCGTTACCAACCAATCGGGTTTAGGGCGCGGCCTCTTCGATGAGCAGCAGTTGAAACGCATTCATGAGCGCCTGGAGCAATTGCTAGAGGGGCAGGGCGTTCGTTTAGGTGGTTTTTACGTTTGTCCGCACAAACCTGACGATGATTGCCTCTGTCGCAAGCCCAGACTCGGTCTCTTGCAAAAAGCTGCATTGGACCTGAACTTTAGCTTGGAAGAGAGCATTGTTATCGGAGACAAACCTTGCGATATTGATATGGGTCGTTTGGCGGGAGCGAGGACCTTCCTGGTGCGTACAGGCTATGGCGGCCAATTTGAAAATGAAACGGCGGCTGATTTCGTGGTGGATGACCTAGCGGCTGCGGCAGAGTTTATTGGGCGTCTGTTGGAAACTGGCGGAGGACTCATTCATGGTCATTAGTCGAACTCCATTTCGGATCTCGTTCTTTGGTGGCGGTACCGACTATCCCGTCTGGTATCGGGATCACGGCGGCACGGTACTAGCCACGACCATTGATAAATATTGCTATCTCAGCTGCCGGTATCTGCCGCCATTTTTCGAACATCGAATTCGCCTGGTTTATTCGCGCATTGAAAACTGTCAGAACGTCGATGAAATCACCCACCCAGCGGCTCGCGAGGTGCTGCGCTTTTCGGGCATCGAGCGCGGCGTGGAGATACATCACGACGGCGACCTTCCGGCGCGCAGTGGCATGGGATCCAGCTCCTCGTTCACCGTTGGACTGCTGCACGCGCTTTACGCTCTCCAGGGACAAATGCCGAGTAAACGCCAACTGGCGTTGGAAAGCATTCGAATCGAGCAGGAATTAATCAAGGAAACTGTCGGCTCGCAAGATCAAATGTTGGCGGCCTTCGGGGGATTCAATCACGTCGTATTTGCGCCGACTGGCGAGATTTCAGTGCGACCCGTAACTGTCTCGGCCGATCGTTTGAAAGAGCTGAATTCGCATCTTATGCTTTTTTATTCGGGAATCGAACGTACGGCGTCGGATATTGCCGAAAGCTACATTACGGATCTTAACGGGAAAAAGAGCCAGTTGCGGATCATGAAAGGTCTGGTGGAAGAAAGTCTTGCGGTCTTGAACGGCAGCCAGGATATTCGAGCGTTCGGCACATTGCTGCACGAGGCATGGCAGGCCAAGCGCGGTTTGAGCGCCCAGGTCTCTAATAGTCACATTGATCAGATTTATGAGCTGGCGATGGCGAACGGCGCCCTCGGCGGCAAACTGCTCGGCGCCGGAGGCGGGGGGTTCATGCTCCTTTTTGTTCCGCCGGAGAGGCAAGAGCGAGTGAGAGAATGTCTCAAAAAGCTTATCTATGTGCCTTTCCGGTTCGAATTTTCCGGCAGCCAAGTTATTTATTTCGATCCGCGAGAGGAGTACTACACCGAAGAAATGGTCCGTGCTTCCCGTGATGGGGAGCTGAGGAGTGATGGCTCGATCGGGCCATTGGGTTGGGAGCCGGCTAAAACCAGCGACAGAGAGCTGTAAGATTAGCCGCTGCCAGTTAACTTCAGATTGTTGTCGGTGAACATGGATAAAAATGCCAGAATCTACATAGCCGACGATGAAGGCCTTGTGGGAAATGCGATCCGGCTCGAGCTTCAACGTGAGGGCTACACGAATCTTCTGGCAGGACCGAACGGTCCGAGATTGACGGATTCCGCTGAGGTCGATGATTTCTTCGCGCGTACCCAGCCGACATACGTCTTCTTGATCGGAGGAAAGACGGGCGGCATCAAAGCGAATCAAAATTACCCGGCGAGTCTGATGCGCGATAATTTGCTAGCAAATTGTCATGTTATCGATAGTGCTCAGCGTCATCGTGTGCAAAAATTGCTCTATCTCGCCAGCGCCTGTGTCTATCCGAAGTTTTCCGACCAGCCGATGAAGGTAGAATATTTGACCACGGGTAGGCTGGAGCCGACCAATGAACCATATGCCATCGCCAAGCTTGCCGGGCTGTTTCTGTGCCAAGCCTACCGCCAACAGTTTGGAAACCATTTGATTACGGCGATTCCGGCCAACGTTTTTGGTCCAGGCGATAATTTCAACGTTGATGATGCCCACGTCATCGGCGCCCTCATGCGCCGGATGCACGACGCCAAAATGCGTAGCGAGAAGCGTGTCGAGGTTTGGGGTAGCGGCACGCCGCGCCGCGAATTTATTTTTTCCCGGGATCTCGCCCGTGCTTGCCTGTTTCTAATGGACGCTTGCGAAAGTGCCGAGCCCGTCAATATCGGGGTCGGATTCGACTGGTCGATCAAAGAGATCGCTGAGATGATCCGCGAAATCGTGGGGTATTGCGGCGAGTTAAGCTTTGATCGCACTAAACCGGACGGCATGCCGGCAAAGCTACTGGACTCCAGCCTCCTGGAGCAGCTGGGCTGGCAACCGCGCACGCCGATTAGCGAAGCTCTGGCGCTCACCTATGAATGGTTCCGGCAACACGAATCGCAAGGTAAAGGTATGGAAGATGCGCGAGCGTTTCTATAGGGCCCTGTACCGAATCCGGCGAGTCGAAGAGGAGATTGCCGCCGTTTATCCGACGGACAAGATCAAGAGCCCCGTCCATCTTTCCATCGGCCAGGAGGCCGTCTCCGTCGGTGTCTGCGAAGCGCTCGCAAAGGACGACGTTGTTTTTGGCACCTACCGAAGCCACGCGCTCTATTTGGCCAAAGGCGGGGACCTGCGCAGGATGATCGCCGAGCTTTACGGCAAAGTCGACGGATGCGCCAAGGGCAAAGGCGGATCGATGCATTTGGTCGATATTGATGCCGGCGCCATGGGCGCATCGGCGGTGGTTGCCACGACAATTCCACACGCTGCCGGCTACGCGTACGCGATGAAGCTCCAAGGGAGGCCTACCGTCGTCGTCAGTTTTTTCGGCGATGGTGCGGTTGATGAAGGCGTGTTTCACGAAACGATGAATTTTGCCGCGCTTAAAGCGCTGCCAATTATTTTTGTCTGCGAGAATAATTTTTACGCGATCCACACCCATCAGTTGCGCCGCCAATACCTCGGTAACATCTGTGATAAGGCGCGGTCCTACGGCATGACCGCCAAACAGATTCCCGACAACGATATATTCGCAATCCACGAAAACGTGAGTGCGGCAGTGACACGGTTGCGTAGCGGCGTGTCGGAACCGTGTTTTTTTGAATGCTTGACCTACCGGTTAAAGGAGCATGTCGGCCCCAATGATGACTACCATTTGGGCTATCGGACGCGGGAAGAGGCGGAGCCGTGGATTAGAAACGATCCGATGACAAAGCTCGCGGCGCAGATCGAACCGACGCGGCGTAGGCAAATCGAAGCGGCGGTGAACGCCGAAATTCGCGACGCCTTTGATTTTGCCGAGGCCGGCGCTTTCCCGCCCGCGGAAGAACTCTATACTGACGTTGTCGAGGGCTAGTGGGGTGTTTCGAAATCCATTGACAATCGACTCGGCACACTTCCCCCAGGGGGACAGTCCCCCTTCCGGAAAGGGGGCTGTCCCCTTTCTTCCAATTTACAAAACCGGAAAAGAGATGACTCGCGCAAAGACGCAAAGCACGCGAATTCGGAAAATATTCCTAACTTTGCGCCTTGGCGTCTTGGCGGGATAAATTTCCTTGCAGTCGTGTTGTCCAACGTTTCTGAGGTGAGTATCTAAAGTGATATGAAGCGCGAGCTTACCTACGTCGAAGCGATACGGGAGGCGACGGATCAAGAGATGGAGCGCGATCCCTCGGTTCTCATCTTTGGTTTGGATGTCGACGATCCCAAAGCGATTCAGGGCACCACGCGCGGTTTGTTGGAAAAATTTGGTCCCGAGCGCGTCTTCGGCACGCCCTTGTCGGAGGACGCAATGACCGGCGTTGCGATCGGCCTTGCCCTCGCTGGCTTGCGGCCGATTCACGTCCACATCCGCATGGATTTTCTCATGCTGGCGATGAACCAGCTGGTCAACATCGCCGCTAAAAGCCGGTATATGTATGGTGGCCAAGTGCAAGTCCCGATTGTGGTTCGCTCGATGATCGGGAAAAGTTGGGGCCAGGGCGCACAGCATTCCCAGGGGCTTTATTCGTTTTTTATGCATGTGCCGGGTCTTAAGGTCGTCGCGCCGACCACGCCCTTCGATGCCAAGGGGTGTCTGGTCCAGGCGATTCGCGATAACGATCCGGTGATTTACGTCGAGCACCGCATTCTGCATTTTCAAAAGGGGCCGGTGCCGGAATCGCTCTACGAGTCTGCCCCCGGCAAAGCCCGCATTGCGGTGCCGGGTTCCGACGCTACTCTCGTCGGGATTTCGCATATGCAAATCGAGTGTTTGCGCGCGCAGCGTTACCTAGAGGCGATCGGCGTGCAAGCCGAGGTCATCGATCCGATTTGGTTGCAGCCGCTCGATATTGAGACGATCGCGGCGTCAGTGCGCAAAACCGGCCGCCTATGCGTTGTCGATAATGGCTGGATCACCTGCGGCGCCGGCGCCGAGATCGTTGCGGCGGTGTTGGAGCGGGTGCAGGACACGCGCTCGATTCAAGTACGGCGCTTGGGTTTCGCTCCGGTGACTTGTCCGCCCGCGCCGACGCTTGAGAATCTCTACTACCCCAATGGCCGCACCATCGCCGCGGCGGTTCGCAAGCTCGTCACTGGCACCAAGGACGAGTGGATGCCTGAAGAACGCGCCGATCTTCGCGAGATCGAATTCAAGGGACCGTTTTAATTTATGGGTCTTCAGGTTTTCTTGTGAACCAGAGATCGGAAATAGCACCGCAGGGGCGCGGAGGGCGGAGTAAGGAGTTTTTGATTGATAAGTACTCCGGACTCTGCGAACCCCGTGTCTCTGTGGTGAAAAAGAATCCGGATATCTCACCGCGGAGGCGCTGAGGGCGCTGAGAAAAGCGTTTTATATTACAAAATAACCACTCTTACGAGCGGTCTTCAGTATTTTGCTCCGACCTTTGCGCCCTTTGCAGGACATGCTTTTCGGGAGAAACTCCGGATTCGACGAAAGGTTGTTTATCTTTGGTTGATATTTATGAGCGTGATTGATTTAGATTGGCCGCTGATGCGCAACAACATCACTCCTTCAGATCTCGAAGGCGTGATCCAATTTCTCAAACAGGAAGTGCCGATTCTTACGCAATCGACCCAGGTGAAATCCTTCGAGCAAGAATGGTCGCGCTGGCTTGGCGTAAAGCATAGCGTGTTCGTCAATTCCGGTTCGTCGGCGAATTTGCTCACGATGACGGCGTTACGGGAAACTTTCGGTGCGGGCGAGATCATTGTGCCCACGCTCACCTGGGTTTCGGACATCGCTTCGGTGCTCCAGTGCGGCTTTACGCCGGTATTTGTCGACATCAATCCCAAAACTCTGGGCATGGATAGCGAACAGGTAGTAAAGAAAATTACGCCGCAGACCAAAGCAGTCTTTTTGACTCATGTGCTCGGCTTTAACGCCTTGGACGAGCGGTTGCTAGCGGAGCTGGAAGCCCGCAAGGTGCCGCTGATCGAGGATGTCTGCGAGTCCCATGGCGCAACCTTCAAGGGGCGGAAACTCGGCACCTTCGGACTGGCGTCGAATTTTTCCTTCTACTACGCGCATCACATGAGTACGATCGAAGGGGGCGTGATTTCGACCGATGACTCACGGCTCTATGAAATACTACGCATGTTGCGCTCGCACGGCATGGTGCGCGAGGCGGAGTCGGCCGATTTGAAACAGTCCTATATCGATCGGCACCCAGACTTGAATCCGGATTTCATCTTCGCTTTTCCCGCTTACAACGTGCGCAGCACGGAGATCAACGCGGTGATCGGGCGTTCTCAGCTAAAACGCCTCGATGAGAATAACCGCGAGCGCACCGCGAACCTTAAGTTGTTTCTGGATGATTTGGATCCGCAAAAGTATCAGACCGATTTTGTCACCGAGGGCAGTTGCAATTACGCCTTTACGCTGATTTTGAAACATGCCGACGGGGTACTGCGCGATAACGTCATGCAGGCGTTACGGCAGGCTCGCGTGGAGTTTCGCCGCGGCACCTCCGGGGGCGGAAACCAGCTGCGCCAGCCCTATCTGAAAAGGCTATTGGGCGAGCGAGAATTTGACAAGTATCCAAACGTAAATCACGTTCATTTCCATGGGTTTTATATCGGCAATTTTCCTGGTCTGGAGCGGGAGAAGATTCTCGCTTTGACGAAGATGCTGAACGCGCTGCCTGCCGGCTCCGCGTAACCCGCGCGCTCGCGGATCAGTCCGCGAGAAATGCTCTGGCGAAAGGTCGATTGATGAGCAGAAAATTAGACCTCCTCTTGGTTCACCCGGGTAGCAGAAGGCAAATCTATCAGTCGCTGGGCGATAATCTTGCGGCGGTGGAGTCGCCGGTGTGGGCCGGCTTGATCGCGACGTTTGTTCGCAAGCGCGGCATGGCCGTGGAAATTCTCGACGGCGAAGCCGACGAGCTCGGTCCCGAGGAGACGGCGGCGCGAGTCGTCGAAGCCTCACCCAAATTGACGGCGGTCATTGTCTATGGCCACCAGCCTTCCGCGTCGACGCAGAATATGACGGCTGCCGGCGCTATCTGCACCGCCATCAAACAGGCCGACCCCAGCCGGAAAGTGATCCTGGTCGGCGGCCATGTGGCGGCGTTGCCGGAACGCACGTTGCGCGAAGAAGATGCGGATTTCACCTGCAACGGCGAGGGGCCGTATACGATCCTGGAGCTTTTGCAAGCGCTCCAGTCGACGGCTCCCGACTACAGCCGGGTGCGCGGGCTCTGCTACCGCCAGGGTGACGGCGTTATGCAGAATCCGCCTTCGCCTCTAGTGAAGGACCCCGATCAGGAAATGCCGGAGATGGCGTGGGATTTGTTGCCGATGAAAAAATATCGCGCCCACAACTGGCACTGTTTCGACGACTTGCAGCGCCAGCCCTATGCCTCCTTTTACACCACCTTTGGCTGTCCCTATCACTGTAGTTTTTGTTGCATCCAGGCGCCGTTTAAGACCGGCGAGAAACTCGCGGGTTTGAAAGAAACCGTCAACAGCTATCGCTTCTGGAGCCCGCAGACCATCATTGCGCAGATTGACAAATTGGTTGTCCAGTATGGGGTGCGCAACATCAAAATCGCCGACGAAATGTTTGTGCTCAATCCGCGGCACGTGCTCGGAATCTGCGACGCGATCATCGAGCGCGGCTACAATCTGAACATCTGGGCGTATGCGCGGGTCGATACGGTGCGAGACGGCATGTTGGAAAAGCTCAAACGCGCCGGCGTCAATTGGCTCGCCTTCGGCATCGAGGCGGCCAGCGAGCGCGTGCGCGATAGTGTGGACAAGGGATTCGGACAAGAAGAGATTTTTCGGACGATCAAGAACGTTAGAAGCGCCGGCATCAATGTCATCGGCAACTATATATTCGGCTTGCCTGAAGATAATCTGGAGAGCATGCAGGCGACGCTGGACCTCGCCGTTGAATTGAATTGTGAATTTGCCAATTTCTATTCTGCGATGGCGTATCCCGGCTCGCAGCTTTACAATCTAGCGCTCAAAGAGGGCTGGCCGCTGCCGGGAAAATGGTCGGGCTATTCGCAGCACGCCGTTGATACTCTACCCTTGCCGACAAAATACCTGTCCGGGGGCGAAGTGCTGCGCTTCAGGGATCATGCGTTTCAAGTGTACTTTAGCAATCAAAGCTATCTCGATATGGTCACGCAGAAGTTCGGCCGGGAAACGGCGGAACACATTCGGCAAATGGCGTCTCATAATCTGGAGAGAAAACATATTCCATCGCAGGTCTCCGAGCCGAACCGTGTCGTGGGGCAGCAATAAGTCGCTTCAGGTGAAAGCGATCGAAGGATCGACCAATGGCGTCGCAACCGATGTTGGCAAAGCGGAGACTTGCCTGCGAGAACAGCCGATTCTCGGTTTACTTTGACGATCTGACGCGCGACGGGGAACCTTGCGCGCAGGATTATCTGGTCGTCGCGCCCAAGCAGGTCTCGGGCGATCTTGTTACGGGAGTCGCGATACTTCCGGTGTGTGAGGATAAGATTGGCCTGCTTAAAGTTTATCGGCATGCCATCCAAGGCGATTCCTGGGAGATTCCACGGGGGTTCATAGAGGAAGGCGAAAGCGATCTGACTTCGGCCTTGCGCGAGCTGGAGGAAGAAACCGGTCTTACTTGCGATCCGGACGAAATGAAACTGCTTGGGATGATTACCCCCGACGCGGGCATCTTAGCTGCGCGGGTCCAGATCTATGTCGCTTTGCGCTGCAGCCGGACCCGAGGGTTCGCGCCTTCGGAGTTAGGCCACCACGAGTTTCGCCTTTTTGCGCGCGAAGAGATCGAGGATTTGATATCGAGATCCGAGATTCAAGATCCTTGCACGCTGGTGGCGTATTTTAGGCATTCATTCCGTCCAGAAAGTTTCACCTCGGTTGTGACGTGAGAGCATTGTGTTGGGGAACGGTTTTCTCGTGCGGCAATTTTGTTTTACGAAAGCAGGTGTTCTTGCTAGGGGTCTCCTTTGCTACGCATAATTGCTTTTTTAGGAAAACTGTATCGTTACCGCGGTGTAATTTGGGCGATGGCCAAGCACGATTTGGCGTCCCGATATGTCGGCACAATCGCCGGGCCTCTATGGGCCATCTTTCATCCGCTTGCGACGGTCGTCATCTACTGGTTTGTGTTCTCGGTTGGCTTCAAGGCGAAGGGTCCTTCAGGAATGCCTTTTGTCCTTTATTTTGTGAGCGGCCTTGTCCCGTGGCTCCTTTTTAACAACACCATCATGACGAGCGTGTCGGCGGTCACTGGTCAGCCGCACCTGGTAAAGAAGATTGTTTTTCCAACCGAAGTTTTGCCTATTGTCAATTTGGTTTCGGAGACTTTTACGCACATCGTCATGCTGTTCATTCTCCTGGTGGTGATCTGGTATTATGGCTATCATCTAGATCCCTTCATGCTCCAGACCGCGTACTACTTTATCGCTCTTTGTTTCTTCGTGATCGGCTTGTCGTGGCTGCTAAGCTCGCTTCAGGTTTTTCATCGCGACGTGGGTCAAGGTATGGCCGTGATATTGAATTTTTGGTTTTGGCTGACGCCAGTCGTCTGGACCGAAGAGGTGGTGCCGGAAAAATACCGCTGGTTTTTGCAGCTCAATCCTCTCGCCTATGTGGTTGAGGGATATCGCAAGTCCCTGCTGCACCAACGGCCGGCATGGGGGGATGTCAACGGCGGGGCGTGTTATTGGCTGGCGGCGGCCGTGATATTTGTCGCCGGCGCCTATGTGTTCAGGCGTCTCAAGCCCGAATTCGCAGACGTGTTGTGACCAGCGCAAGGTATCAAGGGTGACAGAAGAAATCGCCATTTCGGTCCGGGATGTCTCCAAGAAGTATCGTCTCTTCGGCTCTCCGCAGGAAAGACTTAAGGAAGCCTTGCACCCGTTTCGTAAACGGTATCACAAAGAATTCTGGGCGTTAAAAGGGGTTAGCTTCGATGTGCCGAAGGGTCAGACTGTAGGAATCCTCGGGCGTAACGGTTCCGGCAAGTCGACCCTCCTACAAATTATCGCCGGCATTATGCAGCCGACGAGCGGGGAAGTGACTGTTAATGGCCGAGTGTCGGCTTTACTCGAGCTCGGCACAGGGTTCAATCCTGAGTTCACCGGCCGGGAGAATGTGATTTTTCAAGCCCAGGTTGTAGGCCTGCCCCGAGAAGAAATCAATCGTCGCCTTCCGGAGATTGAAGCATTCGCCGACATCGGGGAATTCTTCGATCAACCCGTGAAAACTTATTCCTCCGGTATGTTTGTGCGCGTGGCTTTCGCCGTAGCCGTTAGCGTTGACCCGGAGATACTTATCGTTGACGAAGCGCTGGCTGTGGGGGATGCTAAGTTTCAGCATAAATGCTTCCAGACATTTCGGCAATTTCTCGACGCGGGTAAAACTTTGCTTTTAGTTTCGCACGATATGGGTACGTTACTGCGGCTCTGTAGCGTGGGTGTAGTCCTAGAGGGGGGGGCGGTCCATTCCTACGGTACTATCTCGCAGGCGACCAACAGCTACCAAGCACTGCTATTCGGCCACTATTCCGGAGCGATTACTGACGATCTTACAAGTGAGCGGACTGACGGTGATGCTCGAAGCAAGGATGACAATACGACGAGAACGAATTCTGACGGAAAATTGTTGGGCGATAGGAGTTTGGTCTCGCTAATGCGCAATGGAATCGATGATCATTGCCCACAACGACCTTCATATAACAAAAACGAAACTAGGCTCGGCGATGGGCGCGTAAAAATACTCGATTACGTCATTGTCTCAAATGATCGCTTGGAGCCCGCCGTCATTTCCTTTGATTCAATAATTTCGATTTATTTGAAGATTCACTTCTTTTTTGATGTGAAAAACGTATCTCTCGGATTTGCGATTACTTCTAAAGATTGTGTTTCCGTATATGGTACCAATTTATTTCTCCAGGGCAGACCCTTGTTGAGCGGTCGGGCCGGCGAAACGTTATTGGCCAGATTTGCCTGGAATGCGACATTGACAGGCGGTGACTATTTCCTGAACCTTGGCTGCAATCAAATTACGCCGCAACAGGACGTTTTTCTGGACGTTCGACGGTCGGTAGCGCACCTTAGATTTGCGGATACGAGTTGGTGCACGGGGTTTCTTGCTGCTGAGGCCAAGCTAGATGAGTTGGATCGCTTCATTGCCTGAGGACGTCTTGTCTCCGAACACTTTAAAAGAAGCATCGATTGTTTTGAGTGAGGATGAATGTGGTATGCTTAATACCATAAGCGGCAGCAACGCTTTGCCCGTTTAAACCTAGTAAGGAAAAAAGTGTAACGAACGTGGTGGTTCATAAAGGACAATACCTGGTCGTTGGCCCCCCTCGGGGCGGATTCACCTTGCTGCTTTCTGTTCTGGCGATTCTCTATCGGGATCGGGGATTGCGCAAACCGAGGGCGCAGGAAATCGCTGATCCGTACATCACTATTGCTGGAGAATATTTGGATGCCGCCATTCGCGACTGGTTTCACGCGCAAGTTGGCGAGGACCGCCTTTTTTACAATAAGGAATTTTCGATCCTGGTGGGAGGACCAAAGTGGATTTCACCGACTGACGCGGACTCTGTTTGTATCCGAAAGTATGTGGGCATCAAAGGATCAGGTGACTTTACGTTTATCCTGCATCTTCCCCGCTGGGTCCTCGCCTTCGACGAATTAATTCATTCGCATAGCCATCCTGCACGCTGGGTAAGCATGGCGGATTATTCCGGCTATCTGAAATTCGCGTCGATACGAAACCCCATCGACATCATTCATTCTTCAGTGTTTTCGATCAATGCATTAGCGAGTGAATACATCCAGCGCGAGTTGAAGTTGGACGAACACCAGATACGGCGCGAACTTGCGTTGAACAAATTAACCAATCCGGGATTCATCTCGGGCTTGATAATTTTCCTAAAAAGATATCTCGATGAGTTCATTCCGGTAGCTGACAGGTACGATTACCTCATGCGCTGGGAAGATTTGATTCAATCTCCCATAGACGAGATTCAGCGCATTGCCGAAGCTACCGGAGAGCCCGTGGACGCCCCATATGCGGGACGCATATGGGCTGAATTGGAACATCGAAACCTTACGCGCTACCACAAGCACAGTTTCCGGCGCGGTGTGCTGGACGATTGGCAGTTAAATATCACCAACACGCACCTGAAACTTTTCGAAGAGGCCGGTATTGCGAGGTATCTCGAGAAATTCGGCTATTCGTCGATCCAATACTTTGATGAAAATGACTATACGCCCGATCAGAAACTGATCGAGGAGCACATCCGTCGTGGGCAACCGTACGTTGAAAATCTGGATCGAGATGTCATTACTTTCGCGTTCAACAAGACTAACTTCATTCCTACCCCGCAGTTCAAGTTCAAGCACTATCCTCGCCAGGGCGCCATCGAAATTGAAAAATCGACCTTGCAGAACGAGGACTTAGCGACGGGATTCATGGCCCGGATGGGTGTCGCTTCGGATACGGTTTATCGTTATCTGCTGGAGTTGCATCCCGCGGCCCAAGAGGCGGCGTTGGGGGATGACGCTCGACTGGCAGACTTGCGAGTTCGCTATGGGCAAGTATTCTCGGAGTGGCTGGGCGATCGTTGTCGATCGCGGTTCGACGCGCTGATAAAGCTCGATGATCCGGTGATGCCACCGCGACTTGTTGGAAGCGCCGCCGGATACAACATTGTTTATTTTGGAGAGCGTCATTATTCGGTCCCGCAGTCGCTCGGTCCAATGGATCTGGGAAAACTCGATATCTCTGCATTGCCCTCCACGATTCTCCTCACTCGTACATACGAGGAAGCGCTGCAAGCCATTGCGGAGGTGACCACGGCGTGAAACGGACTTTAGCGTTCTTTGAGCCCGACATGCACGGTTCTATGGAGGAGCCGCTCAAATACGCCTTCGAAAACGGTGCCCGCAAAGCTGCGTTGATAAGCACGGAGGGTTGTGACAGAGCCTCGGTGACCGCCCTGCAGAAGACGGGGTTCTCGTGCGTTGAAAAGCAACTGACGACCTTCCAGAAGTCGGATATCGCCGATGCTGACGTTGTTCTCGTATCTAATGGTAGTTGCACGGAAGTTTCACGGGCGCTCCACGCCTGCATTGACTCGGACATCACAGTGATTGCTCCGGTTACCGAGCACCACTACAGTAGACGCACGGTGTTCCTGATGGCCATTCCCAAGGCCGGAACCCACATGGTCATCCGGCTTCTTGACCTGATGGGGTTGGGGCGATCGTTAGATCGCGCACCCCGGGTGGGCACATGGTGCACTCCGGTCGGATATGCATATCACGCCCCTTGCAGGGAGTTGATGGCCGACGACTGGTTCGATCCGATCGGTCGCCAGTTATTATTCCGATCGCCAGCGATTTTCGTCTATCGCAATCCGCTCGATATCGTTGTTTCTGAATTGGACTGGTTCGTGAGGCCTGAGAATGCCTTCTCCGGGTACCTAAACTGCTGCGCAGACGAGTCCGAACAATTGGACCGGCTGATTGCAGACGACACAGTCATGGGAAATATCCGCGATCGCATTAACAGATATGCCGGTTGGATGCACTTCAGCAATGTTATTCCTGTAAGCTACGAAGAGCTAGTGGGAAGTCGCGGTGGCGGAAGCGATTCCGAACAACTCGACGCGATCTGGGCTCTGCAATTGAAGCTCCATATCCCCGGCAGCCCGAAAGAATATGGGGCACGTATTTATGACCCAACCAGCGCCACGTTTTCTCAGGGACGGATTAGGCGCCATATGGGGCGTTTTAAAGAGTGCCATTTTAAGTTGGTTGATTCCTTGCCACAAGATTTCATGCAAGCCTTGGGATATTTTCGCGGCTCAAAGATATCTTCGAAGGTGGCGGTCTTACGTCATCGGCCCCTGACGGTCAAGGAACTTTCTCCGGACAGTCTCTACACGCCGCGACTGGTGCGCGAGGGCATAAAGGGCTGGAACATCATTGAGTCAGCCGGAATGTATTTTCCGGTGAGGCTGGGTGAGAACATTATGTCAGCGGTAGAAGCCGAGAAGATCTTGTCTACAAAAGAGGGGTTTGTGACATTGCGTGATGCCATAGACGCTGTCATTTTTGGCCAAGGAACAATCCCTGTTGAGACGCAACCGCATGAAGCCACTGGGACAGAGTTGGTTGTCGAAGGCTATTTGGGTTTTAATGTGGTCCGTCACGGTGGTTGCTGGTATGGATTTGATCAGGCGACGGGGCCGCTTAATATCGACAGCCTGGGAGAGTCCGCCGTCGAGCAGATGAAAAAAATCGGAACATGTGTAAGTGGGGTCAGCTCCGCTGACGTCAAAACGGAAATTCTCCGCCTTGTTATTCAAAAAAGGCAGCGCTGCGACTCGGAACTGTCAGCCCAGGTGGTTGAAGGTCTGGCCGGCATGAAAAGCCACGTGGTAGAGACGCAGGAATTTCTGTCGAAACACATTGCCCCCGCGCCGGAATTTAGCAAGGAGCCACGATTGCTGGAAGAAAACTGTCACGGCTTCAATCTAATGGCCTATGATGGCAAGGTCTGGGCGGCGGCAATAGCCATCGGTCCGGTAGATTTGCATGATGCCGAAGCGCGTGAGCGACTATTGGCCAAGGGTCAATTGCTGGAAGCGATGACTTTGGATGGTGCGCGGGCAGCGATCCATACGCAAATCCTCGAGCAACGTGTGCGTGCGATGGAAACGAGGCTGGATGAAATAAATTCCCTCATGTCGGAACTTAAGTTGAGTAAGCAGCTGGCACAGGACACGGCCCGCGAACTGGCTGGGTTGCGCGGCCACCTGTTTGAGATTTCAGAGAGCCTGGAGAAATTACGCGAAGAATCTTGGCAAGCCATCAAGAATAATAAGCTTCGAAAAACGGAGTCGTGATCGATATCAAACGCTTTGAAGAGGCCATCATTTCGGAATCGGTTGCGAAAATGTGGTTGTCGATCGGGATTGCACTTGTGTACGGGAAAAGAATATTTCGACAACGGGTAGTTTTGCGTGCACCCTAGCAGCCAAAATTGAGTATGACGAACAAAAAGACGTACGACCTTTTTATAACTCACGCCTGGCGGTACCATCAGGACTGGACCAAAATCTGCGATCTGCTGGACAATTCACCGGGACTGGCATGGCGGAACTTCAGCCTTCCCTGGCATGATCCCGCTATGAGTCCAAACTCCGCAGTGGGTGGTGCTTTTATCAGGAATTTTCTCGAGACCCAGATAATTCCCGTGCAAGGCGTGATCTTGTTAGCCGGTGTCTATGCGATCAAGAGCGCCCAGGGTTGGCTGGACTTGGAAATCGAGTTTGCCCGTAAGCACAACAAACCCGTGGTCGGGATTCCCCCATTGAACGAAACCGTAGTGCCCGACGAGATCAGGTCAAAGTGCGATGGTAGCGCGGGCTGGCATGCCGAGGAGATCATAGTTGCGCTGGATGAAGCGCTAGCCCTTCCCAGATACGCGCGGGCGATATAAAACAACTTGTCGACATGAATCGCCTACCTTGGTCAAGTGCAAAATGCATGGTAAAGTCACCCATAGGTTTTCGTGGTTTCATTTTGTTGTGAGTTTCTCTGGTCACCGATTTCGGATCCGCTGAGTTAAGGGAGGAGCGCGCAAATGAACGAAAGCTCTGTCGTTGTAACCTTGAAAAAGGGAAACCGGCTAGCAAAGGTCGAGGGCACGCGCGTCACATTCTCTTCTCATCGCTGTTTTGCATTTGATGATGGGCGAGAAGATCTCGCGTGTTTGCGCATTCTCGCGGCCCACCTAAAGTCTTTGCCGGGACTTGCATTATTCGGTAGTGGGCGCTTGCTGGACTACCTGCTCAAGCACGCTCCCGAGGTCAAGCCCCACATACTTTGGATTATCCCCAGCAAAGAGCACGCTCAACAGACGCAAATTCAAGGGATTCCAGTCGCCGTTGCTGAAAATTTACCGTCCGATGTTAGGTCTGTATTCCTTTGCGAAACGACGACGTTTTCGCGAATGCAGATGCGGCGCCGGCTGCCTCCATCGGTGACTGTGGTGGAACCCATGATCCTCGGAGAACTTGCTCCAGACGCCGTGCCTTTCCGGGCTTGGACGCCGGTGCCGAAGAACATCTATCCGATTGACGTTCCGGAGATCAACTTCAAAAAAGGCCTGGACCTTATCTTGATTGACTGTCCGTCGCGCAATTTGGCGTTGATGCCTAACGGTCTTGGCTACGTCAATAATGCACTCAAGAGCACCTCGGTGAGATATCAGATCTTTGATCTGGATGTAGTGGCTTACCATCGGTTTCATATCCATGGCCTGTTCGACCTCGGGGGGCGCGTCACCCTTCCGAGCGGCAGGGTTCTGCCGAAAGACCCCTGGCAGGCGGAACATTACGATGTTTGGACCTCGGCGTCAGAAATGGCGACCAGTCGCGGTGGACACTCCGATGTTCTGGATTTTTTCCGTCCGTTAATCGACGAAACCATTGAGGCGCTGGTGGCGGCCGAGCCGAAGATTCTCGGTCTATCTATTCAGCAGTGCAACGAAGCTATTTCCCGGGAAATTGTTCGTGGGGTCAAGGCCAAATTGCCGAATATCGTCATCGTTGTGGGCGGCTTTAGCTGCTACAATGCTGACATCGGCCGACGAGTATTTCCCGAGTGTGATTACATGTGCGTCGGCGAAGCGGATCTGACGGTTGGGCTATTATTCGAAGCCTTGGCAAGCGGCGAGCGTCCGCGTAACCAGCCCGGTGTGCTTTCCCGTTACGACACGCCAGACTACCGCTTCATTCCAGCTCCTATGGTCCATAACCTCGACCATATCGAATTCCCGAAATACGAGTGGTGCGACCTTAGCGTTTATCGAAACTACAACGGCTATCAATTGACTCCTATCATCGCCAGTCGGGGCTGCCGTTGGTCGCGCTGTACTTTCTGCGCTGAACGATTTTACTGGCGGATTCGTACACCGGAAAACTTTGTGGACGAGCTGGAATGGCTGGTCGACAACGGCTGTCATCTGTTCATGTTTAACGAGAGCGACCTTGGCGGTATGCCTGAGCGAGTGATGGAAATCTGTGACGAGATCATTCACCGCGGCCTTCATCGCAAAGTGAAGCTCACCGGCCAACTGCGTGTTAACAAGAAGCAAAATAAAGCATTCTTCGAGAAGCTGCGAGAGGCTAATTTCGTCGCTCTCAGATTTGGCGTCGATGCGTTTTCTGAAAACACGCTGCGCCTACAGATGAAGGGTTACACGGTCGAGATGATCTCGCAAAACTTAAAGGACTGCTGGGAGGCGGGCATCTTCACGGAGGTGAACTGGGTAATCGGCGTGCCTGGAGAAACCGAAGACGACGTCAAGGAAGGCATCGACCTCATCCTCAAGAATCGAAGATATATCGGGCGGCTTGCGAACATCAACCCGTTAATCCTGGTTAATGGCGGGGTCTATTGGATCGACCCTGATGCCCACAAGATTGGATTCCGTGAGCCGAAAGAGGAGTTGTACGCCAAATATCCGAGAGCCCTACCGGCAGACTCATGGTACAGCGTCGATCCCTATATCGATGCTCAAGTACGCAAAGAACGGTTTGAGCGAATCGTACGCGCTTTGCACGAGGCAGGATTTCCGGTGGGAGCTTGGGCGAACAGGATCATCGACGACGTACATTTAGAACGTGACCCAAATCGTGCGGCAGTTGGAAAAACGGTATTGGACGCCGGCGTGTCATCGCAGCGGGAAGTGGCGACGGCAGGTTCGAGTCAATCCGGACGCGATTCGGAAAGAAAAGCGCAATACCCAGCTTCGGTTCCGACGCCGGTAATGAAAGAAGATGATACGAATGAGCACAAGCCCGCTGCGACGCCTCCGCTCTACGGCGTGGCGGGCGCTCCCCCGCGTGTGGTGCGTAAGTTACAAACGCATAATCTCGTGTTCTTCGATGGCTGGTATTACGGCATTCCTCACGCGCTTAAGGAAGTCAGTTTGGCTGATTCGGATCCGTCCACGCTGCCGGGATTAATCAAGCACACGTCGGAGGAAGGTGTGATTGCCGCCATCGAGGAAGCATCGATGTGGGCAAATAGCCGCGGACAGTATGACTCGCAGGAACAACAGCGCGCGAGTGAGTCCTATATCCGGGCGGGCAGTGCTTTAGGGGAAACTAAGTTGCCAGATATGCCTGACAACGCCAAGATTTTTCCCTTTACAAACGGAACGTTCCTCGCGATTGACCGGGACGCCGTTCAGCAGACGTTCAAGTTGAGTCCGCTCCGCTGGTTCGACTGGAGCCAACATTCGATAGACATTGGTGACGCGCGTTCACCGCTACGGCGGTTGGCGACTAAATTGCCTCCGGCTTTGCGCTACAAAATCAAGCATGTCATTCGCGAGCAGTCCTTAAAGGAGCAGAATCTTACCGGCGGACTTATCAAGAAAACCGACAAACATCTGCTCGGTATGCTTTTGCGTGGGTCGATGGACGCTTATTTGAAAAGGCCTTTCACTCGCGTTTTGAATCGCGGTCAAAGCGGCCGGGCTTGGCAGGCCTCGAAAGGGGTTCATG
>CAVSHR010000009.1:0-513139 GCA_963727625.1 uncultured delta proteobacterium
TGAAATCGGCGATGCCGAGCTTTGCGACGGCATAAAGCGCCTGGGAAAGGATGAAACCGGACGACATTTTATGGATTAGCATGGCCGGTGACTGTGGGTTTTCTTGCATGGGATCTCGTTCTTGTCTGATCATTTGACGCTGGCGTAAGGATGCACTCAAGCCGCTGCACCATCGCTTAGCGGCATTGCCCCGCAAACCACCTGTTCAAATGGCATGTCGCGGCGAACAAGGTCGGCCAACGGGTGCACACGATAGGCGTTGCCCAGCCCGGCCTCTGCCGGTTCCTGCCCGCGTTGAAGATGACGGACTGCCTCCAGCAAGCGGCGCCGGAGCGCGATGACGCCGGCGTCGCTCGTGCCCAGATGCTCCCTGGTTCGATCTGTGATCGGCCCGCCGAACTGATCTTCCTGAACGGCGATGTCTTCTTCGCGAATGCCGCGCATTCCAGTGAAGTTGTCGTTACGCTGCTTCTCACGATCGAGAAGGTAATCGTTCGCACGGTTGGCGATGGGTTCGAAGGTTCGTGGATCAACTTCGGCATAAGCGCCGGTCCATGACTCGATGGTGCGAATATCGTCCGCGGTCATCGGCCGATCCGGTAACCATGTCACCGTGAAACCCACCATGTTCCTATCGTCAACCGGCACGGCGGCGGTGAAATTGATCGGCGAGCCCGCTTCGCTCGGTATCAGGGTGAACGAAGGCATGAGAAACTGGGTGAGCCGCCAATAATAATGATCCGAGTCCCAATGGCGCCGCGCCCCGATCGCGAGCCCGCAATCTGTTTCTTGCACCAGGAATTTCGGCGCCGAATCCTTTGCCTGCGCGAGCAGTACCTGCCCTGCGATCGCGGCATTGAATTTTTCAGGCTGAAACTCGCGATGGAGAAATGAAACATGGCTCGAGTCGACCTCGCCCTCTACGTTCTGCAAATAATTGCAGTGCTGGAAGCGCTTGTGCACGTAAACGTGACTTTCCGGAACCAAAGTCCATTCGAGTTGCGGCAATTGCGGCATGGTCTCTTGCGGACCCATATAGGCCCAGATCACGCCGCCCGCTTCTCGAGTGGGGTAGGCTGTTGTGCGGATCTTGTGTTTGAAGCTGCACTCGGACGGCTCGCTCGGCATATCGGTGCAAACGCCGTTTACGTCGAATTTCCAGCCGTGGTAGACGCAGCGCAGCCCGCCCTCCTCATTGCGACCGAAGAACAACGAAGCCCCCCGGTGCGGGCAATAGCGCGCGAGGAGTCCAACTTTTCCGTTGGTGTCGCGGAACCCAATCAGGTCCTCGGAAAGGATTCTGAGGCGCACCGGTGGCGAGTCCGGGCTTGGCAATTCGCGCGACAGGGCGACGGGCAGCCAGAAGCGACGAAACAAGTGACCCATCGGTGTGCCCGGACCGGTTGAACATAGCAACTGGTTTTCTTCCTTCGAAAGCATCGGGACCTCCTTAGATTAATTTCCCGATGTAGGCGCAGCGCAACCGTTGTGCCAATCGCAGTGGATGAGCCTCTGGCTATGTAAGCAATCAACTTAAGAAGGGAAAAACCCCGGTCGGTTTGATCACGGGACTTTTGTCGAGGGGTTTATTGAAACAACCTGGTTACCTTTCGGTAGTCAAAAAGTTACTGGACAAATCACAGCTCCGCGCTTGTGCGGTGTTAGTTTGGTATATTACATTGAGGTCACTAGCTGTTACGATTTGAAGATGATAAACCGCAAGCCTTCGATTTCCCGGTTACCGCGAAAATTTCAAACCTTAACCACAGCCGGCCCATCGGCGCGTTTGGCGAAAAATAATTTTCTCCGCCTCATCGAAGCCGCCGGCGCCAAAGCTATCGACAAAATTCCAGCCCAGTCGCTGCCGGCTTTATTTCGCCTATTGGGCGGCAGCGGCTTCTTGAGCGAAGTGCTCATTCGCCAGGGCAAGAGCTGGCCAGCGCTGTTTCTCCGTCAGGTCAAGATCAAAAAGAAATCAGTCGCCGAGCACGACAAAGAGCTCAAAGCGGCAACCCGCGACTCCATGTCATTGGAGGAGTTTTGCGCCTTGCTGCGGCGCTACAAGCAACGCGAGTACCTGCGCATCGGGGCGCGCGACCTTATGGTCGAAGTCCCTATGGAAGAAACCGTCCGCGAGCTCACCGCGCTGGCGGAAGCTTCGGTCCAAGCCGCTTATCGATTCTGTCGCACGGAAGTGGAGAAAGACTACGGCGCGCTCACTCTGCCCGGGTCCAACCGGCCGAATCGCTTCGTGGTTCTCGGCATGGGCAAGCTCGGGGGCGCCGAGCTTAATTTCAGCTCGGATATCGATGTGATTTTTTTGTTCGAGAGCGACGAAGGCGAAAGCGCCGGCGGCTCCAAAGGCAAGTTGGCACCGCGGGATTTTTTTTCAGCTATCGGCAAGAAAATCATTCAGGCCATGGGGCAGGTCACGGAAGACGGTTTTGTCTTTCGCATCGACCTGAGGCTTCGCCCGCTCGGCGCCAACGGCCCGTTGGTGCAATCCATCGGCTCCGCCATGCTCTACTATGAGTCCTGGGGACAATGCTGGGAGCGCGCGGCGCTGATCAAAGCCCGAGCGGTGGCCGGCGCGCGCGAGCTGGGAGCTGATTTTCTAAAAGAGGTCGAGCCTTTTATCTATCGCCGCTATCTCGATTATACGACCGTGGACGAGCTCCGCCACATGAAAGCGCGCATCGAGAGCGAGTTGCTCACCGGCGACGGCAAACAGCGCAACGTCAAGCTTGGCCTCGGCGGCATTCGTGAAATCGAATTTTTCACCCAGGCGCTCCAGCTCGTCAATGGCGGCTACGAACCCCAATTACGAGGGCCAAGCACGCTGCCCGCGCTTGCCGAACTGGCCCGGCATAATTTCATCTCGGCAAAAGAGCGCGACTTGCTGATCAGCGCTTACCGTTTCCTCCGTCAGGTCGAGCATAAGGTGCAAATCGTCCAGGAAGCCCACGCCCACTCGATTCCTGAGGACAAGGAGGAAGAGCAAACTCTGGCCCGCCGCCTGGGTTATCGACGTAAAAGCAAGCGCACCGAGCGCGATCAATTTTGGCGCGATTTCCGCCGCCACACCGAAGCCGTGCGCACCATATTCGACCGGCTGTTTTATAGCGCGCAGAAAGAGATCGAGCAGGACTTCGCGTCGGCCGCCGGATCGGTGTGGAACGACCTCGATCGCAAGGAAATCGTCACAGCGGAACTCGCAAACGCCGGCTTCAGCGATCCACTCAAAGCGTACGAAAGTCTTCTCGCTGTCCGCGATGGCGAGCTATATCAGCCGCCGAGCCCAAAACGCTTGAAAGTGATGCGCCTGCTCGGGCCGGCATTGATGAACGAAATCATCAATTCGAGCGCGCCGGATCGCGCGCTTTTAAATTTGTCCAAATTCAGCCAACGCATTGGCGGCCGCACCGGATTTCTCACTCTGTTGGCGGAAAATCCCGAGACCATGCGGCTGCTCATCACCCTCTTTGCCGAGAGCCAATTTTTGACCGATCTATTTCTCAATCGCCCGGAGCTGATCGATACGTTGATCCGCGTCGACCTGACCCGCATCGAAAAAACCAAGCAGCAAATGCTCACCGAATTGCGCACGGTCATCAACGAACAAACCGATATCGAAGCCAAGCTCAACGCCCTGCGGCGCCATAAGACCGAGGAGTTTATCCGCATCGGCTTGCATGATCTCGGCGGCACCCTCGACTTACTGCAAGTTCTCACTCAGCTATCCAACCTCGCGGACGCCTGCCTAGATGCCGCGCTGGAAATAACGCTGGCGGAGCTTGAAGCGAGATTTGGTTCCGTGCCGACCGGGCAGTTCGCCGTGATCGGCGGCGGCAAACTCGGCGGGCAGGAGCTCGATTATAATTCTGATCTCGATCTGATTTTCGTTTACGACGCGGGGCCAGATGGGCAAACTGGTAGCGGGCTGCCGGCGCACGAATTTTACGTTCGCGTCGGCCAAAAGTTGCTGACTTATCTTGCCGCGCCGACCGAAGAAGGCATCGCTTATAAAGTCGACATGCAGCTTCGCCCGTCCGGAAAAGCCGGACCTTTGGTCTCCTCGCTCGACGGCTTCCGGGAATATCATAAGACCAGCTCCCAACTCTGGGAGCGCCAGGCGTTGATCAAAACCCGCCGGGTTGCCGGCGATCAAACGTTGGGAAAAGCGATCGAAAAAATCGCTGTAGACTTCGCTTACGGCCGGGGCCTCAAAACCGACGAAGTCGGCGAGATTAATCATTTGCGCATGCGCATGGAGCGCGAATTAGCCCGCGAAGATGAAACCCGCTTCAATCTCAAAAAGGGCCGGGGTGGCCTGGTCGACATCGAATTTCTCACCCAGATGTTGCAATTGACGCACGGTCATCGGCACCCCAAGCTGCGCCACCGGGAAACACTCGTGGCGTTGGAAGCGCTCTATGACACGAAGATTTTGAAACAGGCGGAATATCGTCTGCTGTCGGGCGGTTATCTATTCTTGCGTAGACTGGACCATCGCCTGCGCTTGGAGCGCGACCAATCGATCGACGCCTTCGAAGCCGAACCGGAAAGGCTTGAAAGCATCGCCCAGGCTCTCGGTTATAGCGCTGATGGAAATGGCAAGAAAATTCGAGCTAAATCCGGTAAAAAATTGTTGCGCGACTACCAAATCAGGCGCGATAAAATTCGCGCCTGCTACGAGCGCTATTTTATCGCGGAACCAGCGGGAAAGAATTGACTTCAAGACTGCCCGCCGTCGATCGAGCTCAAGTATATTTTGAGCCGACCGGCTGCTTGACGCCAGCTTTATGCACACTCAACCTGCTTGATCACTAGCTGAAAAAGAACGGCGTTATTGAATTATAACTACTATCAGTCACGCTAGCCTGCAGATTCGCTGCGTTACGGTTACGGGATGCATGCCATTTCTCGACCGGAGCGGGACGGCACATTTTGGTACCTTGGTCTAACCGAAGCCTATTCGGAGGACTTTCGAGGCGCTGGGCAAGGCCGGCTGGATCTCGCAGCTTGGCGGCTCGCCGTTCGATAAACTAGCGCTTTGTCCTGGTAGATGGCTAAGGTAATTTTTGGCGGCTAAAACAATAAAAAATTTTAGAATCTTATTATTGACAGTAGCACAACTCTGCGATATCTTCGCGACATGAAAACACAATTGCTTAAGGGCATTGCCCTGGCGTCGTTGGTTACCTTAACGGCTACTCCTCTTTACGCGCAGACGGCGGGTTCGAGCAATCAAGCCGCCGAAGAGCCCGTTGGAGAGGAAGCGGGTTACGGTGTAGGAGCGGCTCTCGCGAGCGTCTTCTATATTCCGGCCAAAGTGACTTACGCGGGACTGGGCCTGATCACGGGCGGGCTTGGTTACGTGTTGAGCGGCGGTAGAGCCGATGTTGCCAACAACATCATCTATCCGGCGGTCCGGGGTAACTACGTAGTTACCCCGAGTCATTTAAAGGGGACCGAGCCGATCTATTTCGTCGGCGCGCCTCCGCCCGAGATCGGACCGCGGGCCGATGTGCCGGCAGCAGCTACGACCGCGGTTCGTTAGCCCCAAAACAAACACCGCGCTTCGACCCCTCGATAAACTCCAACAGGGCCGATACATCCGCATTGGCCCCGGTGGATTTTTTTACTTCTTTTACCGCTAGAGAAAGATTACGCCCCTTTCGGAATAGTATCCGGAAGGCCTGGCGAATCGCGCGAATCCGTTTGTCCTCGAATCCTGCCCGTTTTAAGCCCACCACGTTGACGCCTCTGACCGTGTGCTGCCAGTCGATGATCGCATAAGGCGGCACATCGCGGCTGGTTCCGCTGAGCCCGCGCATCAGCGCGAAGTCGCCGATGCGAACGAATTGATGGACGACACAGTTGCCGGAAATAAACACCTGGTTTCCGACCTCGACGTGACCGCCGAGCAAAGCGCCGTTGGCCAAGATGACATTGTCGCCGAGCTTGCAATTGTGGCCCACATGGGCCGTCGCCATCAGGAAATTATGATTGCCGATCACCGTCGTTGAGCCTGGAGCCGTGCCGCGATGGATTTGCACATATTCTCGGATGATATTGTGATCGCCGATGCGCAGATAAGTCGCTTGCCCTCTGTAGGCCTTGTCCTGCGGAGCGTCGCCAAGCACCGCGCCGGGATGAATCTCGTTGTCTTCCCCAATTTCGGTCCAACCGGTGAGATAGGCGTGCGCCATCACCCGGGTGCCCCGTTTGATCTTTACTTGGCCTTCGATCACTACGTAGGGCCCGATTTCGACCTCGGAATCGATTTCGCAGTTAGAATCGATGATGGCGGTGGGATGAATCGGCATGAAAATAAAGCGCGTCAGTTGTGCGAGTTCTCTTCGTCGTCGTCCTCGTCACCGAGATTGAAATCGAAATTTTCGCCGGGAATGCGGTAACGCTCCTGAGCCCAAGCGCCGAGATCGATGAGACGGCAACGGTCCGAACAAAACGGCCGGTGCGGGTTATTTTCCCACGGAGTTTCCTTACGGCAAGTTGGACATTTGACTTTGAGGGGCACAACTCCTTCCTCAACCCTAACTATCCAGTGTGTTTTTCGCAAATAGCTCGTCCATCTCGAGCTTTCTTTCCATCAAACCCTGATCGAGCGAATAGCCGATGAAACGCTCTAAGTTGGCGCGATTTTTCTTGACACCTTGCGGCCATGGGTCAGCGCCGAAAGCAGCTCGCTCCTCTTCAAAGAGATGCCGACCCCAGATAAAGCGCGACCAGTTCGGATCATCATAATATTCCATGCAAGCTTGTTTTGCCCGATCGAAAACCGTCATGATGCTGGTCGCCAACGCGGGAGTCTTTTTCAACACCTCGTCTTTGAAAGCAATCAAGTGCATGATCGGATAATAGCCGTTCTTGCGAAAATATTTTGTCTCCTCCGCCTTTGGGTCGGCGAACAAGCGGCGGATAGCCCCGCCGCCGCGCAGCGCTTCTTTCGGCGGATGCGGTACCATGAGGGCGTCGATCTCGCCTTTTTCCAGCATCGCGCCCATCTTTTGCCCGGGCTTTACGAGCTGCATCTTGACGCCTTCGATTGGTTTAAGCGGCACCGCTTCATCCTTGGAAATATACCAGTCGATCTTGCGCCACGGTACACCGTACTCGGCATCCAAGTCGCCCTTGGCGAGCACCGACAACGTCGTTTGAAAGGTGCTGAGCCCGACCTTCTTGCCGATCAAATCCTGCGGCGATCGGATGCCGGCCTGCACATTGATCCACATCTGCGACAGGCTGAACAAGCGGCGTGGAAAGACCGGAATGGCGGTGAACGGCATGCCGCGGCTCTTGGCGATCAAATAGGACGACAGCGAAAGCTCGCAGATATCGAACTCGCCCTTTTGCAGCATGCGCTCGTGGCGGTCCTGACCGTGCTTGAGTGGATTGGACTGCCCCACTTCCAAAACTTGTAAATCGATACCCTCGGCCTGCACCGAGCCGTCGAACAATGGAATGTGCCGGTCATAATGGGACAACGCTATCGACAACGGCAGGTTAGCCATATGGGTACCTCATAGGTTTGCTCTTTTGCTTACATTGTTTTCCGAATTCTCGTTACCTTAGCGCAAACCGTTCTCCTCGTTCAACGGGTCTAAGCGGCATCACTTCGCGTCAATCTTAAAACTCTTGCGTTCCAAATCGCTCGCCCAAGCGCAGCCTTCGAAACAATCGGGCACAATCATCGCTATTCAGATAAGTTCGGACTCAATCTCAGTCGACCCCTTGAAGAGATCATCGCTCACGTGATTTCATACGGCTTCGATGGCGATGACACGCGGCGGTCGTGGTTTGGTCTGGACCGCTATCGACCCTCTTTTAGCCAATGTCGAAGAGAGCAAAAGCATTTTCTATCCACTATGCCCGGGAGCACATCCGCCAGCGCTTGGAAATCGATAGCTATAGCGCGCGCGTCTTGATCCGCGCACCCGGTCAAGACGCGCTGCAAGGGTCTTCATGGCGGCCGTCTAATTATTCGGGCAAGCCCAGTCATTAAACACGCGAACGCCTCTCTACATGGATCTCGATCCCACGCCAACCGCTAAGTCAGAACTCGCCGTCGATCTGCGAAATATCCGGCGCGCTTTTGCCGGCTCTATGAACGCGATCGATGGCATCGATCTGCGCATCATGGCCGGCGAATTCGTCGCGATCCTTGGTCCCTCCGGTTGCGGCAAGACGACGCTACTTCGCATCATCGCCGGTTTGGACAAAGCCGATAGCGGGTTGATGCAAATGGGTCAAGGTGTAAACGCCCGCAAACAAATCGCATACGTCTTTCAAGATGCCCATCTGCTGCCCTGGCGAGATGCTCTGCGCAATGTCGCTTTGCCGCTGGAGCTGATGGGCATGCCGCGCGCCCAGCGGCTCGCCGCCGCCGCTGACGCGCTCGCTCAAGTCGGATTGGCCGACGCGCGAAGTCTCTATCCCGCGCAACTGTCCGGCGGCATGCGCATGCGCGTCTCGCTGGCCCGCGCACTGGTAACCAACCCTTTGTTGCTTCTTCTCGACGAGCCCTTTGCCGCACTCGACGAGCTGACACGCAACCATCTCGACGAGCAACTTCATCGACTCTGGCACAGTCGGGGGATGACCGTGATCTTCGTCACCCACTCGATCGTCGAAGCAACTTTTTTGGCCCAACGCGCCGTTGTCCTTACCCGCCGGCCAGCGCGCACGGCCCTCGACCACCGAATCGCTTTACCTGAGCAGCGTTCGGCAGTGCTGCGTTCCCAGGCGCAGTTCGCGCGCGAGACGGGCGTTTTGTTCCAAGCCTTGGAGCGTGGCCAGGAGAATCACGGATGAGCTCGCGCAATTTTCTGCGTAATGTACTGCCGCCGCTCATCCCCATGATCGTAGTCCTGGCGGGAACTGAAATTGCCGTGCGGCTGTCCTGGGTGCCGGCCTTTTTAGTGCCGGCGCCGTCGAGCGTCTTTGCCTCGATCCTGCGCGACTGGCCCGAACTGTGGCGCGCGATGCTGGATACATCCACGGCTTCGCTGCTCGGCTTCGGCATGAGTATCGCCATCGGCAGCCTGATCGCTATCGGGCTTTCCTCGTCATCGTGGGTCCAGCGGGCCTTTTATCCCTACGCGGTGTTTTTTCAGACCGTGCCGATCATCGCCATCGCGCCGCTGCTGGTCATTTGGTTTGGCTGGGATCGCACTGTGGTAGCATCCGCCTTCATCGTTTCGATTTTTCCGGTCATCGCCAATACGCTAACGGGGCTTTTATCCACCGACCCGGCGTTGCGCGACTTGTTTCAACTCTACGAAGCCAAGCCACTTGCGACTCTGTTTAAGCTGCGCCTGCCCTTTGCTTTGCCGCATATCCTTACCGGCTTGCGCATCGCCGCCGGCCTCGCCGTGATTGGCGCCATCGTCGGCGAGTTCATCACCGGCGCCGGCATCGGCGGGTCAATCATGGTGTCGCGCCAGCAGAGCCGGGTCGACAAAGTCTTCGCCGGCTTGCTGCTCGCCTCACTCCTCGGCATCTTGCTTTTTATGTCGATCAATTTAATCAGCAGGCTCGCGCTGCGCCACTGGCACGCCTCGGAGATCGACAAGTAATTTCACAGGAAGGTGACCCGCGTGATTCGAGTCCTTATTATTTCACTGATCACAACGCTGTTGTACCTGGGCTGCGGCAAAGAAAACCAGCCGGCGACCGAAGCGAAACTGGCAAAAGTGACTTTGCAGCTCAACTGGAAGGCCGAGCCGCAGTTCGGCGGCTTTTATGCCGCCGAAGTGGACGACACCTATCGCAAGCATGGGCTCGACGTGACGATCACCGCCGGCGGCGCCGGCGCGCCCACCGTCGAGATGATCGGCGCCGGTACGGTGCCCTTCGCCATCGTCAGCGCCGACGAGATCGTGCGCGCGCGCGCCAACGGCAACCCGGTCGTCGCCTTGTTCGCCGTCTACCAGACCAACCCGCAAGCCATTATGACGCGCGCTTCGCGCGGGTTGAAATCGTTGGCGGACCTATTCTCCAGCCCGGGCACGCTGGCGATGGAGCGCGGCCTGCCCTACTCCGATTTTTTGGAGAAGAAGTACGGCTTTCAACGATTAAAGATCGTCCCATCACCGTTCGGTGATTTGACGCTCTATCGAACTGAAGAGAACTACGCGATGCAGTGCTTCATCACTTCCGAACCTTTGGCGGCAAATCGGATCGGCATTGAGCCACAGACCTTTCTGATTGCGGAATCAGGCTACAACCCATACACCACCGTCCTGGCCACGAGCGAAAGTTATTTGAAAGCGAATCCGGAAATTGTCCAGTCCATGGTGGCCGCCGTGCGCGAAGGATGGCAGGCGTATCTCAATAATCCTACCAAGGCCAATGAATCTATGGGCAAGCTCAATCAGACGATGGACGCGCAAACTTTTAAAGACAGCGCCGAGGCGCAGAAGCCGCTGATCCAATCGCCCGACACCGAAAAACTCGGCCTGGGCGCGATGACTCTCACGCGCTGGCAAACGCTGGTCCAACAATTGATCGAGCTTAAGGTCATCGACCAGCCGGTCGCACCCGAGTCATGCTTTGTTGAGCCTGCAAAGGCAAAATAATTCGTTCACAATACTGCCGCGGCATCGCCATGTGCGAATTGCGCGCCAATTTCTGCTCGAATAATTCTTCGGCGAAGATGCTCGAAGACAATCTAATCCAAATTGCCGGCGTGATCGATATAGCCGAAGCGCGAATGCTCCAAGAATGCGGCGTTCGATAGCTCGGTTTCCCGCTTCGCCTGCCGGTTCACCGCGAAGACATATCCGAGAGCGAGGCGGCAAGCATCATCAAAAGCCTAGTTCCACCGGTGTTCGGCGTGCTGATTACTTATCTCGACAAGGCAAAGGAGATCGCCGCATTTGGCCATGCCCTGGGCGCCAGGATCGTGCAGCTGCACGGCGACATCGCCCGCGATGAGCTGAAGCGGCTTAAGGCGCTCGATCCGGGCTTAATCGTGATAAAAAGCCTGGTCGTGGGCTTGCACGACGACAAGATTCTCGAAGCGACGTTGCGCGAGCTGTCGCCGATAGCCGATGCTTTCATTACCGACGCCTTCGACCGAAAAACCGGCGCATCAGGCGCCACCGGCAAAACTCACGACTGGCGCGTGAGTAAACGGCTGGTGGAACTTTCCGATCGCGCGGTCATCCTCGCCGGCGGCCTAACACCAGAGAATGCCAAAAAAGCGATACTGGAGATAAGACCGTCCGGCGTCGATGCCCACACTGGCGTCGAGGGGACCAATGGTCGAAAAAGTCGAGACAAAGTAAAAAGATTTCTATCGGAAGCCCATGAAGCGTTTGAATTGGTTAAAACAATATAGCGCAAAATCGAAAATTCGGAAGCACGGCTTGTCGTTGCCGGCCACCTATTTAGCGCGACTCTGTTTAACACATTCATGGCTATAGGGAGTCGTCGCTGCTGAGAGTTTAAGAGAAAAATTTGGAGCGGGCGACCGGGGTCGAACCGGCGACGTCCAGCTTGGGAAGCTGGCATTCTACCACTGAATTACGCCCGCTCAGTGCTGAGTGAAGCTGCGGCTTAAATCTATGGAATTAGTCTGGGGATGTCAATGTCGGCTCAGAAACGACTTCAGGCGTGACGCGCTTTATCGCGCACCAAAGCCAAGAGTTGCGCCGCCGGCATTTTCGATACCATGATGCAGATCACATTGCCTTCACGGTGCATGACTGCGTGGTACCCATCCTTGGAAAATGAATAAAAGTTGATCTTCTTGGCCTCGTCAAAGAAACGCTCGGCCCCCGGCGGCGCGTCCGACTCGCTGCCAAGAAAAGTAAAGCAGGTCACGTCGGGACCTTCGCCCCGATATACGGTCACGAGCACTTCGCGGGCGACGACCTTTTCCATGAAACCAGAGATTGGATAGAGCTTCATCATCGACAGGTCGAAACCTATCGGCGCAAACCGGCCGCCCACCGCCTGAACCAAATTCCGTTTGAGTTCCTCGGGATTGTCGGCGCGCGCCAGGGTTTTGACGCCGGCCTCGATTTCCGCGTGGATCGTCAAAGTCGCCAGCGCGACTCGGCGATCTCCCGCGCCGCGAAACATCAGCGGATATAACACCACAAGCAACAGCGCCACGGCCAGCGCCGGGCGAACCCAGGGCGTCGTCAGCAGCTCTTTTAATCTTGCCTTGGCCAGCCGCCAGGCGCTCGGTTTGGTAACCAGCTCGTCAATCATCCGGCGTAGCGCCGCCGGCGTGGTGATCGCGGCGCTCGCTAAGCGAACCTGCTGCTTAATACGCCATTCCTGGTCATAGACCCGCTGGCACTGCCCGCATGTGGCGAGGTGGCCATCGATAGCGCGCCGCTCTTCCTTCGACAACTCGTTGTCGACCAGCGCGGTGATCCACTCTTGAGCTTGTTCGCAGTTCATCGTTTACGACTCTGTGCCAAACTTGAGCACATACCCGCTCAAGATCCCTTGTAGCAACTTACGCCCGCGTGACAAACGCGAGCGCACCGTGCCGATCGGGCACGAGAGAATTTCGGCGGCCTCCGCGTAGGTGAAATTGCCCATGTCGACCAGCACGATCGGGGCGCGAAACTCGTCAGGAATTTCCTTCAAAGCGCGGCCGATTTTCACGCCGAGCTCCTGTGCCAACACCAGCGTTTCCGGCCCGGGATTCGGCGCCGGCAAGGTGTCGAAGAAATCTTGCTTTTTCCCGACCGAGTCGGCGAGATCCTCGGCAGCGACAATACGCTTGTTGCGCGCGTAGAAGTCGTAGAAAAAATTGTAGAGGATCTTGGTCAGCCAAGCTTTCAGATTGCTGCCCGGCAAGAATTGTTCTTGCGCGCTCAGCGCCCGGGCGCAGGTTTCCTGAACACAATCCTGCGCTTCGACATCGTTTTTCACCAGGTAGTAAGCGACGCGGTAAAGATGATCCAGGTGCGTCATGATTTCCGACCCGAAACGTTCCCGCTCAATTTCCCTAGCATTCCTCAGCGTCACAACGTTGGCATTGTAATGAAGCGAAACGCTAGAGTCCAACTCGGCGCCGGCCTAACTAATCTAACGATCGGCCGGACACAAAAGTTCCCTGCGGTGCAGCCAAAAAGACGGCGGGAAAGCTTGCGAGCAAGGGGCAAGCTGTCTTATCTTGAAGGCCATGAAATACCGAGAACTTGGCAAAACCGGCTTGCGCGTAAGCGCGATCGGCCTGGGCACGATGGTTCACGCCGGGCACTTTGGCGTCATGAAAGACTCCGAATCCTTAAGCGCCATCGAAACCGCCCTCGATTTAGGTGTTAATTTCATCGACACCTCAGACGCCTACGGCGCGGGCTATTCCGAAACGCTGTTGGGCAATGCGCTCAAAGGCAAGCGCGATAAAGTTATCCTGGCGACCAAGGGCGGCAACGTCATGGTCGGACCGAACCGCGGCAAGCGCATCTTCGAGCCGGATTACATCAGCCGGGTGATGGACGAAAGCTTGAAGCGGCTGCAAACTGACTACGTCGATCTTTATCAATTGCACAACCCGACCGTCGAAGTAATCGAAAAGGGTGAAGTCTGGAGTGTGCTGGAGCGCGCCAAGCAAGCCGGCAAAATCCGCCACTACGGCGTTTCGATCAACACCATGGAAGAAGGCATCGCCGCGGTCAAAGACGGCCGCGCCGAAACGATTCAAGTCGAGTACAACCTGCTCACCCAGGAGCCGCGGGAAACCATATTCCCGCGCGCAGAGAAAGCTCGGGTCGGCATTATTGCGCGCGTGCCGTTAAAACGCGGAATCCTGACGGGAAAATTGACTCAGGCCGACGAAGCACGATTTCAAGGCGAGGATGTGCGCGCGCGCAGCTTTAAAGGCGAAGCCTTCGCCAAGGAACTGGCCAAAGCGGAACAGCTAAAATTTCTTGTTCGCGGCCCGGTGAAAAATTTATGTCAGGCGGCCATCGCCTTTTGCATTGCTCACCCCGCGGTCAGCGTCGTGATCCCCGGCGCGCGCAACGCCGCACAGATGCGCGAGAATGCCGCCGGCGCTGACGTCGAAATTCCCGCCGCCGATCTGGAAAAAGTCGCCGAGCTCTGGCGCCGCGGCTTCGCCGGTTAGACCGACTCGCCAGTCGCATCCGTGGAGCAGGCTCATGGAGCAAAGCATTTCACACTGGCCCGGCAACCAAAAACTTACCGTCATGGTGACGGTGATGTTCGAAGTATGGTCGGAGGGCAAGGCGCCGCCGTATTCGCCGATGACGACGTCGCTCAAGCCGGGCACACCGGATCTCCTGGGAATTTCCTGGTCGCAATACGGCGGCAAGACCGGCATCTGGCGCTTCATGCGCATCTTCGATGACGTGGATCTCAAAGCGACGGTTTGCCTGAATGCCAAGGGCGCGGAATTATTTCCCCAAGCCGTGAAAGAACTGCACAAACACGGCCACGAAATCGCCGGCCACTCGTACACCCAGGACTTAATTTTGCCGTATCTTTCGCTCGACGAAGAAAGAGAAGTCATCCAACGATGCAAACGCATCGTCGGCGACGCCGTCGGGGTCGCGCCGGTCGGCTGGTTTAGTCCGGTGGCCGCGCCCACTGTTCATACCGCCGAACTTCTCGCCCAAGAGGGATTTATATGGCACGGGGACTACAACGACACTGATCTGCCGTATCGTTTAGAAACTGCCAAAGGCCGGCTGGTCGCCATCGCGCACAGCGACTTCACTGACAATCGCACGCTGCGCTCCAGCCCGCGGAATTTTTACAACGTTTATAAAGACACCTTCGACTATCTCTACAAACACGAAGCGCCTTCGCTGCTCAATTTGACGGTCCATGCACATTTCGGCGGCCGGCCACTGATGTCGGCTATGCTGTACGAGCTATTGCACTATATGAAAGGCTTTCCCGGCGTCTGGTTCGCGCGCCACGACGAGGTCGCACGCTGGACTCTCGAACAGAGCTAGGACACCTTTTCGCCGGCCTCGGCCGGTGTCTCGTCGAAATCGTCCGGATTGAAGTTGATCAAAACGAACGGCGTGTAATTGTCGTAGTTGGCTTCGCCCCCGCGCGAGCGGTTTTTTAACCCGGATTCCGCAGTTGAACTTGAGTGAGGGATGAACCTAGAGCAGCGAAGACACTCAGGTGTGCCGTTTCAAAGGCCTTTCTGCCACTTGGCTCAACGCCCCATAATTCTGACAAAATAAACACAGCAGCGAGACCTGTCCTGGGCTCAGATGTATAAAAGCATTGTCTTCGCCGCGGACGGTTTGCCCCTCGCTCATCGTGGAACGTTCCCAACTGCGGAATCCGGGTTTAACGAAGCGGTTAGACTTGTCGTCCACCGCGTAGATGTCGACCACTGCAGAGACCCGGTTATACACCGATTTAAACAGCGCCATCCCCTGTGCCGGCACACTGATCACCGGCGCCATCGCTTTGGGAATGACCAAAAGCTGCTCGGCGCTATTGCCCCGAAAGCGTTTAAAGACACTTTGAGACAAAGCTCCGCGGACTCGGCATCACCGAGCACCTGCGGGCCCCGCTCTTGCAAATGCGCCTTTGTGAACGCACTGGCAAACTCGCGCTCCGTCGTTCCACCCTACACGTCCAACGCCAAACAGACTTTCTTAAAGGGGAAACCTATAGGCCGGGAAATTGGAGATTTTGGAAACGAGCGGCGGACGTTAAAACTCGCCGCGATAATAACCACATTGTCCGCGCGCTTCCTCGACGCCGACTTCCATGAAACGAATCTGGGTGCGGGGAAAGTTGCGGCGCACTTGACGGCGAATCTGATCGGCAATATGCTCCGCCAGTAGTTCTGTGCTCGTGTTTATCAGCGGCAGCAGAATCACATCTCGGCGCGGCAGAATCATCTTCTGTTTGCCGTAGCGAACTTCCACCTCCTGCGGGCGCTCGCGAACCTTGATGATCGGGCTCGCTGTCTGAATCAGCGTGCGGTGATCCAAAGCATCGCATACCTGTTTGACCAGCGGTTTGAACGCGACAAAGTCGAGGACCACGCCGGAGTGATCGAGCTCCCCTTCCATGACCACCGACACCTGGTAGTTGTGGCCATGCAGCGGTTCGCGTTTGCCATTGGCAAAAATCAAAAAATGCGCCGAGGCAAAATTGAAATAATCCTTGGCTACTTCAATGCTAAAAGATCGTGACATGCCTCGGACGTTAACCAAAAGGCGGCACCCTTTCAAGCGAGGATCGAGTCATCGCGTCCCGGGAACGCCTATTTACCAGAAGCTATAACGGCAGAATTACGACCGAGCTGAGCAGAGTCGACCATAGACCGGCCGGCAAATAGTAAAGAGAATTACGTGGGTGATATTGCGAGTAGTTGTCTTTTGACGGGCGCCTTAGGGTTACGCGCGCTTGAAGCGCACGCGTTGGTCACTTCCGTTGCACAGTTAAACCGATCGCTTCGGAAATTTGCTTCAGTCCGTCGCGCTCGAGCAGCCGGCACAAACCCTGATTGATCCGTTTCACCGCACCCGGCCCCTCGTACACCCAACCCGTGTAAATCTGCACCGCGCTGGCACCCGCTTTGATCTTGTCGTAGGCGTCCTGCACGTTAAAAATCCCGCCCACGCCGATGATCGGCAACTGGCCACCGGTCGCACGATAAATATGCGCCACGAAACCGGTGACCTTCGTGGTAATCGGCCGGCCGCTTAATCCGCCGGGCTGCGGTCCGTTTGGCGATCTTAAATTTTCCCGCATGAAGGCCGTCGCATTGGTAGCGACGATGCCGGTGAGCTTTACCGAATTCACCACTTCGATGATTTCATCAACTTGAGAGAACTCCATATCCGGGGCGATTTTTACAAATATTGGCTTCGCGGCGATTCTTGCGCCGGCAGACAACTGGCGATTTTTTTCCTGCACCGCCGACAGTAAGTCGCTCAACAGACTCTTTTCCTGAAGATCGCGCAGATTGGGCGTGTTCGGCGAACTCACGTTCAGGGTAAAAAAATCGCCGTGCGCGAAGAGCTGCTCGAAACAAGCGAGAAAATCCGCCACCGCGTCTTTGGTTTCGACGATCTTGGTGCGGCCGATGTTCATGCCAAGGGGAATTTTGGGTCGACCGCCGCGCGCCGCCATACGCTGGAGCTTGGCCGCGATCGCCGCCGCGCCCTCGTTATTGAAGCCCAGCCGGTTAATGAGCGCGTGGTCTTCCGGCAAGCGGTAGAGTCTGGGCTTGGGATTGCCCGGCTGCGCTTGGGCGGTAATCGCGCCGATCTCCATGAAGCCGAAGCCGAAGCTGGCAATAGCCTTCGGCGCAATGGCGTTCTTGTCGAAGCCGCCTGCAAGCCCGACCGGGTTGGCGAATCGCAGCGGCCCGACGGTGACGGCTAAACGGTCGTCTTCGACCCGGTAGAATTTTTCGAGAATTCCGGCGAACCCTTCGGCCTTTGCCAAAAGCGCCAGCATCATTTCGTGGCTTTCTTCGGGATCTTTGCGAAATAACAGCGGACGGATGATCGACTTGTAACAGGTAGCCATTGGATTCGTGTAACGAGAAAATAGCTAGACTGCCAGTGACAGTCGTTGAAGAAAAGTAAGTTTGAAAATTTCGTCCGGCAGATACACCGAGAGGGAGGCCGTTGAGCGCCTCCCTCTCGGAAATTGGCTCGGTTTGCCGACTGCCGGCCAGCGATGAACTGAAAACTTTTTTTTAATGTCTCCGCCTCATTTAAATGGCGCACAGGGCGCGGGAGTCATAATCATATTCTCCTGGGCAATGAGAAATTCGCGGGTCGCCGGCGGCCACCCTTCGACGGTCTTGGTCGCTTCGGCGCGCAGTTTTCCCCGTTCCCCGCCGTCCTTGTATGCCCAGACGTGAATATATTGATTGAGCGGCCCGATGATTGTTTGTCCCGCGAAAACCAGCGGCGAGACCTTGGTGCGCGCCGGGATGATTTTGCCGAAACGTTCGAGCACGGTCGGCATGGTCCCGGGCTGATACGTGTAGGTGCGGAATTCGTAGACGTCGCCCAGCTTTTGCTCGGGTAGCGGCGGCGAGAAGGGCGCGGGTTGGATCATTTTATTTTCTTGCGTGAGGATGAACTCTTGAGTCTTCGGCGGCCACTTACCGGTCTTCCTGGCTTCAGCACCGATCCGGTCGCGGTCCTCAAAATTCTCATAAGGCCAGACATGAACCACCCGGTTGAGCCCGCCGACTTCGGACAGCCACAGACCCAACAGCTTGGAAAATTGCAATCGGGCGGTCAACCCCTCGGCAAACCGTTCGACGAAATTTTTAGTCGTGCCAGGTTTCAGTACATAGGTTCTCATCTCTAAGATCATACGGTACCCCCTTTTAAGTTTTCTATCCTTTCCCACAAATTTACAAGGAAATGCAACCACAAGCGGGCGCAAGCAGCCGCAAAGACGCATTTCTGGCCAGTGAGTGTCTAATCCATTCTTGGCATGACGAAATTTTTACAGCCCAGCAGCTTAGCGGTGTAACCATACAAGTCCGACTCTCGACTGTTATCAAGCCTTGTCGGCGGCAGAAAGACTGTCGTGAAATCTCCAAAAAGTGTCAGCTTTGACAGCGCACCAATACCGTTTGATATAGATTCCAACCGCAAACTCCTTCAGCTTACCGAGACGACATTTTTAGCCGGTGGTATGTTTGTTGCTCAGGGATTCAGGCACCCGGCAGGCGCCGGAATCTTTGCATTGAAATTGAGAAGGACCCCTCAGATGGATTCCGCCAGCACGAACGAAAATCGGCCCCAATCTTCCCTCGACGATCAATTGCCTTCTACCTATCCGCCCGGTGACGCCATTTGGAAAGATCCGAGTCAGGAGGATCTTTTTGTCGATGACAAAACTCCCGGGGACACTCCGTTTCGCGGGGGACAGAATCAACGCCGCTTCTATCTTCCGGTCAAAGGCAAATTTTTGCTATCGACGACATTCTCACTCGCTTGGGTGAGCGTTTCATGGTTTCTCGCGCAGCATTGGATGAACGATCTTGGCCAGGTCATTGGATACGGTCCCGCCGTGGTGACGATATTTTTCATTGCGCTGCTTCCGGGTTTTTTGAACGCGCATATTCTATCCAGCGTCGTATTGGACAAACCGCCGCCGCTTTCGCTCAATCTCAATTTTCCTAAAATCAGCCTGCTCATCGCTGCTTATAACGAGGCGAAAAATATCGCGGAGACGTTCCGCGGCATCAAAGGCCAAGATTATCCCGGCGAGCTGGAAATTATCGTGGTCGACGACGGCTCCACCGACGATACCGTCGCCACACTGCGCTCTTTTAATTTGACTAATTTAAGAATCGTCCAGGCCCATCACGGCGGCAAAGCCAACGCGCTCAATCAGGGACTGGAACATGTCACCCAGGATATCGTCGTCTGCATCGACGCCGACACTTTCTTGCACCCGCAAGCGCTGCGCAGAATCGTCTCGCGCTTCTTGACCGATCCGGCCGATACGGCCGCAATTGCCGGCTGCGTCTTGGTAAAGAATTCACGCTCCACTTTCATGGCCCGGCTGCAGGAGTGGGATTATTTCACCGGGATCGCGTCCGCGAAGCGGCAGCAATCGCTTTATCAAGGGACTCTGGTCGCCCAGGGAGCCTTCAGCGCCTTCCGCACAAAGCTGATCAGAGCGCATCATGGCTGGCCGGCAGTGATCGGCGAAGATATCGTTCTGACCTGGTCGCTGATCAAGAGCGGCTGGCGCATCGGCTTCGAACCGACGGCCATCGGCTTTACCGCGGCGCCGGAAACCCTCAAAGGGTTTTATCGCCAGCGTAAACGCTGGGCGCGCGGTATGATCGAAGGCTTGAAGCAGCATGGTCATCTGGTGTGGAGCAGCGCAAGACTATCTTCCTTTTTTGTCGCCATCGATTTCATCATTCCGTTCATCGATCTATTTTATGCATTCGTTTTTTTGCCCGGCGTTGTCTTAGCGTTCTTTGGTTATTTTTACATTGTAGGTCCGTTGACCTTGCTTGTCCTGCCGTTGGCATTACTGATTGTCCTAATCATGTACAAAAAACAAAAAGCGGTGTTTGACGAGCTTGGTCTTAAGGTGCGGCAGAACTTTGTCGGCTTTCTCGTTTATATGCTCATCTATCAAGTGCTCATGTCGCCGATTTGTGTCCTGGGCTACAGCCAGGAACTCTTAGGCACGGCCAAGAAGTGGTAAACACAGCTAGATCCCTCGCCAATCCAGCTACTTAGAAGACAAACAAACAGCCACAAGGACTCTCTACGACCAACCTCGAGGGCCCTTAAACCAACGTTGAAACGCAGCCAGCCTGAGTTCCCGATGGCCCCTTCTAAGGCGCTTCAGGAATTTTTCTGTATTCTATAACTAAGTTTTGTTACTATTGAGACAAGAGCGCTCAAAAAAACCATTCGTTAGAATGTGAAATAGTAATGAAACTAGGACAAATCTTCATTTGCTTGCTGCTTGTTGCTTTACCGGCAGTCTCATCAGCCCAGACCGTAGAGCAGCTACAGAAAGCGATAAACTCGACATCGGATCGAAGCGCGCAGAGTAAGCTATACAAGCAACTCGGCGACGCTTTTGTCGCTCAGGATAAAATTGCTGAAGCCGCGGAGGCATTCTCAAAGGCGTTGTCTTTGGGTCGGGATGGATTCGCAGCCAGCGAGCGAGTCCGGATGGCTATGTATCTTTCCTGGGCCGACCGGTTGCAGGAATCAAAAGATGAGCTTGGTCGACTGCTAGCCCGGGAACCGAAAAACATTGCCGCCCGAACCCATCTAGCCCGCGTGCTTGCGTGGTTGGGGGAACTCAGCGAGGCGATCGCGCAAGCGGATAGGGTTCTAAAGGATGCGCCGGATCACAAAGAGGCGCTGCTGGTCAAAGCCGATGCCTTGCAGTGGCAAGGCCGATACCTGGAAGCGATCCCGATCTACCAAAAACTCGTCGCTCGGAACGGCGACTACGACACCCGCGTCGGCTTGGCGCGCTCGATGCTGGCGGTCAAGAATCGTACGGCAGCGCTCGCCGGTTTAAACTCGTTAAAACCGGCCAACCCCCGGCAGAAACGGGAATTGACGAAATTGACCGACGCCATTGACCAGGAAACCAGTCCGTCGCTGGAGGGGCGCTACAATTATTACCACGACTCGGATCGCAACCGATTGAACCGCTATTCGCTGCTGGGCAGTTTTTGGGGCTTCAACCAGAAGTACGGTCTCAGTTACCGCCACACCGACGCCGACGATCCGATGCGCGACAACCACGCCGAAGACCTGCTGCTCAACGTCTACTCGCGCCTATCGGATCGTTTCGCAGGCGGCGCGGGTGTCGGCTTTACCCAGCTCGTCGACCGTCATACCTCGAACTTTCCCACCGGTCATCTGCGGCTCGACGCCAGACTCTTTGGCGGCAGCGCCGGCGCCAGCGTCACCCGCGAGGTCTTAACCGATACCGCCGAGTTGATTCAAAACCGCATCCGTATGACCAATGTCGGGCTCTACCTCGACCAGCCCTTGACCGACCGAATTTCCGTTCACGCTGGTTACAACTATAAGACTTTCTCGGACGGTAACCACGCCAACGATCTGCAGCTCGTGTCGCAGTATGCGATATTTCTTGCGCCGCGGATCATGATCGGCCATCGCTTTCGCCTGCTTGATTTCCAGAAACAAAGCCGCAGCGGCTTCTTCGATCCCAACAATTACATCGCCAACCGGGTTTTCACCTCGGCGTATTACGAGAACCGATATTTTTATACCTACCTGGAAGGTTTCATCGGCTACGAAACTTATCGACGATATGGCGTCGCCACCGACAATATCATTCACGGCGGCGCCGGCAGTCTCGGCGTAAAACCGATGGCCAATCTAGCGATCGAAGTAAACGTCGAAGGCGGCAATTTTGCCGCCGGTTCCGCCTCCGGTTTTAATTACTTCATCGTCGGCCCGCGGATAGTCTACCGATTCTAAACTTCGCCGGCTGTCGCTCGCCTCATCCTCAAAAGCTCGCTCCACGCCATCTCGAGTGCTCCTGGTTTTTCAAAGCCAGGCATATTTGCTAAGACTTGAAGTACCGCCAGACAGCGGGCGCGCATGATGTCTGGCTGCGGTTAAACCGAACAACCCTTACAGGAGGCGGTATGAAATCGCGCGCTGCGGTAGCCTGGGAAGCAGGCAAGCCACTGGTCATTGAGCGGGTGGAAGTTGCCGGGCCCAAAGCCGGCGAGGTATTTTTGAAGATCGCCGCCACCGGCGTCTGCCACACCGACGCTTACACGCTCTCGGGCCAAGACCCCGAGGGGCTTTTCCCGGCGATCATGGGTCACGAAGGCGGGGCGGTGGTCATGGAAATCGGTGCCGGCGTCACGTCGGTTAAACCCGGCGACCACGTGATCCCGCTCTATATTCCCGAATGCGGCGAATGCAAATTTTGCAAATCGGGCCGCACCAATCTCTGCGGCGCCATTCGACTCACTCAGGGCAAAGGCGTCATGCCCGACGGCACTTCGCGCTTCTCGCTGAACGGCAAGCCAATCTTGCATTACATGGGCACCTCGACGTTCTCGGAGTATACCGTGCTGCCGGAGATCGCCGTGGCCAAAATCAATCCCGCCGCGCCGCTCGATAAAGTCTGTCTGCTCGGCTGCGGCATCACCACCGGCATCGGCGCCGTGCTCAACACCGCTAAAGTGCGCCCCGGCTCCAGCGCCGCCGTGTTCGGCCTCGGCGGCATCGGCTTGAGCGTCATTCAAGGGCTGGTCATGGCTAAGGCCGCGCGCATCATCGCCGTCGATACCAACCAACACAAATTCGAAATGGCGAAAAATTTGGGCGCGACTGATTTTGTCGCACCCCAGGAAGGCGGCCGGCCGGTGCAAGAGGTGATCATCGAGATGACCGACGGCGGCGTCGACTATTCGTTTGAATGCATCGGCAACGTCAACACCATGCGCGCGGCGCTCGAGTGCTGCCACAAAGGCTGGGGCGAATCGACAATCATCGGCGTAGCGGCCGCCGGCCAGGAGATCAGCACCCGGCCGTTTCAGCTGGTCACTGGGCGGGTCTGGCGCGGAACCGCCTTCGGCGGGGTCAAAGGCCGCTCGCAACTCCCCGGCTACGTCGAAAGGTATCTAGCCGGCGAGATCAAAGTCGATCCGATGATCACCCACATCTTGCCGCTGGAAAAAATTAATGAAGCCTTCGATCTGATGCACGAAGGCAGGAGCATTCGTTCGGTGATCAGGTTCTAGAATTGTCGTCCGAACCCATCGCCGAGAACGTCGTTGGGGTCCCGCGGCGAAGCCGCCTCGCCCGCGTAATACCGCGAAAATTTTCCAGAAATTTAATCGAACTTTGGTGGAAAAACGTCTTGCAGTTTAGGTCATTTCTTTCTATAAGAGAGCCCTGGTGGGTTTTTCCAGCCTGCACCGAAACTCCGTGAAAGAAAACTGGAGGAAGAAACAGCGATGAACAAGAAGATCAAATTTCGCGTCAACGGCAAGCGCGTCGAGGCCGAAGTGCCGACCAATCGGTTACTGATCGATTGCTTGCGCTACGATCTTGGCTTGACCGGCACCAAGGAAGGCTGCAGCGTCGGCGTCTGCGGCGCTTGCACCGTGCTCATGGATGGGGACATGATCAGTTCCTGCTTGACCCTGGCGGTGATGGCGGACGGTCACGATATCACCACGGTGGAGGGGCTGGCAAAAAACGGCGAGCTCAATCCAGTTCAGAAAAGCTTTATCCATTACGGCGGTTTTCAGTGCGGTATCTGCACGCCCGGTCAGGTTGTCGCGGCCACGGCGTTGCTGGCGGAAAACCCCAAGCCCAATGAGGATGAGATTAAAGACTGGATGATGGGCAACCTGTGCCGCTGCACGGGTTATTACAAGATCATCGAATCGATCCAGAAAGCCCACCAATTCGCAAAATAAGGATACAGCCATGATACCTTTTGAATATCGCACCCCGAAAAACCTCAAGGAAGTTCATGCGACGCTAAAGGAATTCGGAGGCGACGCCAAGTTGATCGCCGGCGGCACCGCTCTGGTGATCATGATGAAGCAGCGTCTCGTGCGCCCCAGCTGCCTGGTCAGCTTGCGTTCCGTGCGCGGGTTGAACGGCATCGAAATTAAAGACAGCGGCCTCTCGATCGGCGGTCTGGCCACCCATCGTGAAGTCGAGAGCTCGGCACTGCTGCGCCGCCGCTTGCCCATGCTCGCGGAAACCTATCATCATGTCGCCACCCTGCGGGTGCGCAACATGGCGACGGTGGGCGGTGGGCTGGCCCACGCCGATCCGAACCAGGATCCGCCGCCGAGCCTGATCGCTCTCGGCGCCACGGTGAAAGCGACTTCCGCCAACGGCAGCCGGGTAATTCCGCTCGACGAGTTCTTTAAAGACTACTACGAGACGGTGCTCCATCCCGACGAGATCATCACCGCGGTGATGGTCCCCAAAACCGCGCCCAATAGCGGCGCGGCCTATATTAAATTTTTACCTCGTACCGCCGACGATTATGCCACGGTATCGGCCGCGGCCGTGCTGACTCTCGATAAGACAAAGAAAACCATCGCCGACGTGCGCATCGCGCTCGGCAGCGTCGGCGTGACCCCGATTCGCGCCACCGAAGCCGAAGCCTTGCTGCGCGGCCAACCGTTAAAAGCCGAAGCTTTTGCCGAAGCCGGCGAAAAAGCCAAAGAGGCGGTGGATCCGGTCAGTGATTTCCGCGGGTCGGCTGCCTACAAGAAAGACATGGCGGCGGTCTTCGTTCGGCGCGCGTTGGAAAAAGCTCTCGCCGATATCCGCCAGCAAACCCGCGCCAAAGCGGCAGCCAAACCAGCCAAAAAGAAGGCTGTCAAAAAGAAAGGTAAGAGACGTTGAAATTCAGCCAGACCGCGCAAATTCCCGTCGCTCGCGAGCCTCTATGGAATTTTCTAATGGATGTCCCCCGAGTCGCTAAGTCCCTGCCAGGGGTCGAGTCCGTGAGTAAAATCGACGATACAACTTACGAAGGCGTGTTAACAGTTCGAGTCGGCCCGATCAAACTAAACCTCCAAGGCAAGATCATCCTCGAAGAGCAAAATAAAAACGAGTGGCGCGCCGCGTTGCGCGCCGAAGCGAAAGACCGCATGGCGGCTGGCGCGGTGAGCGGCAAAACCAGCATGAGCCTCAAAGAGCTCGGCGCCAGTCAGACTGAACTAATGGTCGAAACCGACGTGAATATTCTTGGCAAGATAGGCGAGTTCGGTCAGCCGATCATCCGCAAGAAGGCGGACGCCATGCTGAAAGAGTTTGTCGAGAACATCAAAAAGCAGCTAACTGGAAAGTAAGCGAGTCGACCCTTCGCCGACACTGTCGGCATCGTCGTCAGAATTCAACTCTTGCTCCGAAATTCGGCCGAGGACTCGATTATAACAGTCCTCGGCCAATTTTTTTCGCCCGCTCGAGTTGTCCGGGTAGCGAAAACATTCGACCTTCGGCTGGATCGTTACCAACACCTCGACACTGCGCAGCCCGAGTAAATTCCAAAAGTGCGAGACGAACTCCATGTCGCCGTACCAGTATACCGAGTCGCGGTTCGCCGGGGTCACCGGCTGGTCATTGATGGTTTTGTAGGTGACCGTGACCGGCGCGATGATCGATCGGCTGCGCAGCGGCGCCGCCAGCGGCACGGTCTGGAAGGGCAGCATTTTCTCGCCGTTCGTCGATGTCCCTTCGGGGAACAGTAGGATATTGGCCTCCTGCTTGAGTTTCCGGGTCAACTCTCCGATCAGCGCGCGCACTAGTCCTTTGCGCTGGCGGTTGATAAAAATCGTGCCGCACAGCATGTTCCACTGGCCGATGATCGGCCAGTTTTTAACCTCCCGTTTGGATACGAACAAGATCGGGAAGATACTGCCGAGAACGATGCCGTCGACGTAGCTCACGTGGTTCGCGATGATCACGTATCCGCCTCGCTCCAGCTGCCCCTCGTCGCCGGCCACGGTGACTTTGATTTTCAGAATCAGCCGCATCAATAGGATTAAATTTCGGTTCAGCCGGCTGATTATTTTCCAGCGGTTGGGCAACCTGAGGATGGAAACCCAAAGATGAACCATCACCACCAGGCCGAAAAAAAACGCCCACAGCGAAAGGAAAGCGGCTAATTTAAGCGGGCGCATCGCTGACCTTCATTTCCGTCAGGCCGAGCCGCTTCAAATATTCTTCCTTCATTGCACCAAAATCCAGAAGTAAAAAAAAATCGGCGGTGCCGAATTCCTCGTCCAGCGCCGGTGGGCCGCAGACCAACGAACCGATCCGCAAATAGCCCTTGATCAAACTGGGCAGCTTTTGAAACAACGCCTGTTCGTCGCCCAACGGCAGATCATCGATGAGCCCCTTGAACCGGCACTTTTCCAGGGGATGAACCCGGCAGGCATCGGGCGCAAAATATTTTTTCTTGAGCAGTGCGTACACGCCGCTCACTTCCACCGCAGCGGTGCTGTACAAGCTGCCGCAGCCGAAAAGATAGCGCACTCTATGCCTTCGAACTTGTTCGGTGATCGCCTCCCACATGAGCGGAATCAGCGCCCGGTCGCGGAAATCTTTGCGCGCACAGGAGCGACCGAGCTCCATCAATTCACCGTCGAGCTGTTTGATGCGGGACAGATCGAACTCTTTCTCGGAATAGAAGCCGATGTTTCGGCGCGCCTGAATTCCGCGCAACAGACGATAGGTGCCGACGACAGCGCCGGTTCTAAGCTCCCGGACGATTAAATGATCGCAATAGGGATCGAACTCATCCACGTCTAGGCCGCGCTCGTAAGACGATTTCAATCCTTTGTTGAGCTCGAGGTTGAAGACTTCAAACCGGAGCCGTTGCGCTTGTTCGATCTCGCTTGGCTCGGTGGCGATTTTGACTTCGAAGTCGGCCATTCACTCGGAAAATAACACAGGCACGCTCATTTGAAAACTCTTGGCGCAGAGGTCAGTGGATCGACACCGCGCTAGCGGTGACGCCAACTCGGCGGGCGCTTTTGCAGAAACGCGGCAACGCCTTCGCCGACATCCGCTGTCTTGAGCAGCTCGCCGCAATAGATTTCTTCGGAGCGCTTGAGCGCCTGGCTAAAACCTTGGATCGACAGTTCGCGCAAGCCTTTTAGGGCCAAGCGCAGCACCGCACCGCTTTTCCCGAGCAGCTCGTCGGTCAAGGTTTGCAGACCGATGTCAAATTGATCCGCTTCGGTGACCCGATTGATCAATCCCATGTCTTGCGCTTCGCGCGCCGAAAAGCGCCGGCCGGTGAGAATCATTTCGGCCGCCCTGTGGTAGCCGATCAAAGCGGAAAAGCGCGCCAGCGCCACCGGCGGGTAGCAGCCGACAAAAATTTCCGGCGTGGCAAAAAAACTTTCCTCCGAGGCGACGATCAAGTCGCAAGAGCTGGCGATTTCCAGGCCGCCGCCGAGACAGACGCCGCGGACCGCCGCGATGGTCACCTGCGGCAGGGACAAAAGCTTGCGAATGACGCCGTGCACGACATCGAGCATCTCCGGAACTTTCTCCGGCGTATGATCGCGAATGTCGACTCCCGCGGAAAACGCTCGCTCTCCCGCGCCGCCTAGAATGACCACATCAACCTCGCCTTGCGCCGCGCAGGAATTCAGGACACCGTCGAACTCGCGCAGCAGCCCGATATCAAGGACGTTCAAGGGAGGACGGTCCCAGACGATCGATATAAGGCGACCTTTTTTTTCATATTTAACGGCCATGAACCTGCGTCCTCCAAGTGTTTTTAAGTCGGCTAAAACCAGCCAAAGAACACTTTTTTAAACTATGAGTGAAGCGCATACAAGTATACCGCCGGGGTAGCGGTTCAATTTCCCAGATCCCTTTCTTTCTTTCTTTGGGATGACCGAGGCCTCCCTTAGCGATCATTCCAAGCAAAGCGAGGAATCTTTGTCGATGCGCAAGCTCGCTTCGAATTCGGTCCGAACCACTACCCTACGCCTCAAACTAAATTTGACAAAGGCATGAGCAGCCCCTAAACTTATGTTTTACAGGCTCCTTAAGGAGGACTTCATGAAAACTGCACGCCTTTTTGTGATGGGTCTGGTGCTTTTTTCCACGCTAGGAATGCGTGACGCGGTCGCAGCGCCGGACGAGTACGATGACAGTCAGTCCAATCCGTTGAGAATCGCCGCGTACTTGTTGTATCCGGTGGGTTGGCTGGCGGAATGGACGGTGTTTCGGCCTTTCCACTTTTTGGTAAGCGCCACCGAACCGCAGGAAGCCTTTTTCGGTCACCGGCCGCACCCCCCTGTGTTGGCTGAGCCACAGCCCTTGCATGATTACGGCGTGGTCAAAAGAACCCCGCTCAAACAAGCTGCCGTAGAGCCAAATGTGGTTGCGCCGGCAACGCCTCCCGAGACCGTCAAGATCGTCGAGGTGCCAGTGGAGAAGATTGTCGTCAGGGAAGTGCCAAAAATCGTCGAAGTCGAGAAGGTTGTCTTTCCCGCGGTAGCCTTTCGCTTCAATTCCGCCGAGCTCACTGATCTCGGCAAGGGTCAGGTTTATCTCGCCGCGCAGCGGCTAAAAGAAAAAGCCGATTTGACCGTCGCCATCGAAGGCCACACCGACGCAGTCGGCAGTGAAGAATACAATCAAAAGCTGGGGCAGCAGCGGGCCGAGACCGTGATCAGAGGGCTCAAGGCCCAGGGTATCGACTCCAGCCGCGTGTCCGCCGTAAGCCTGGGTGAAAGCAAACCGTTGATCAACCAGGACGCGCAGTGGGCGCGCGCGGTCAACCGCCGGGTTGAATTCCAGGTAAAAGGCGCGCGCTAAAAGCAACGATATTTTCGTCGCAAGCCCAGCCTGATTTGTAGGCTGGGCTTTTTTTTCGCCGTCCCGCGTATTTCAATTGCGACGGGTCTCATCAGCGATTAACAATGAGTTACAACCCGCAGGATCGATATTTTAAAAAAGCCAAGCAGGAGGGGTATCGCTCGCGCGCAGCCTACAAACTGCTTGAACTGCAGCAGCGCTATCGCATATTACGGCTGGGCGATTCGGTCGTCGATCTCGGCGCCGCTCCCGGTGGGTGGCTGCAAGTCGCCGCCAAGATCGTCGGCCAGAAGGGGAAAATCGTCGGCATCGATTTGCAAGCGATTGAGCCCTTACCTCAAAGTAATATCGCTCTGCTCTGCGGCGACATTACCGACGGCGAGATCCAGCAGAGAATCAAGCAGCTGTTGGACGGGCCGGCCGACTGCGTGATTTCCGACATGGCGCCAAGGCTGAGCGGCATTCGCGACGCCGACATGGCGCGCTGCTTAGAGCTAAACCGCACTGCGCTCGGCGTTGCCATTCAGTTGCTACGGAAGGGCGGCATTTTACTGATCAAGAGTTTCCTCAGCGACAACCTGCACGAGTTCACCGCAGAATTAAAGCAGCATTTCGCTGCCGTACAACGGACCAAGCCCGAAGCGACGCGCCAGGGCTCGTCAGAGTTTTATTTTCTGGCCAAGGGATTCAACGGGACCACCGGCGCGTCGGCCTGATCCGCAGCATCCCATGTCCGCGCATGGCAATACCTGAGCTCAGACAAGATCCGGTCACCGGTTGCTGGGTCGTTATCGCCCCCAGCCGCGCCGCGCGGCCACATCAAATCGCCGCCCCAAACAATTCGACGTATGGCGAAGCCTGCCCGTTTTGCGCCGGCAACGAGGCCATGACACCGCCCGAGGTCTGGGCTCTAAGGTACACAGACAGCGAAGCGAAGACTCCCGGCTGGCGCGTGCGCGTGGTGACCAATAAATATCCGGCGCTGGAGCATCGCGGCACCGAGGCGAGTCGAAGCAAGGGTCTTTATCGCGCGACCACCGCTCTTGGTGTGCATGAAGTGATCATCGAGAGCCCCGACCATGCGGTCAATTTGAGTGCGCTCGACGCCGAACAATTTGAGAATATTTTGTACGCTTATCGCGCGCGCTGGCGTGCGCTCATTCAGGACCGGCGCTGGCGCTATCTAATGATTTACAAAAACCAGGGCGACCGTGCCGGTGCCACTCTGGAGCATGTCCACTCCCAGTTAATCGCCCTGCCGCAGGTGCCGCCGCAAGCGGTCGTCGAGCTGAACGGCACAAGCAAACATTTCGCTGCAACTGGCCGGTGCATTTATTGCGACATTATCCAAGGCGAGTTGCAACATGGCGAGCGCCTTGTTGCCCAATCTGAACGCTTCGTCGCGCTCTGTCCGTTCGCGCCGCGCTTCGGGTTTGAAACCTGGATTCTGCCGCGCCATCACGCCGCTGCGTTCGAGGAGATTTCCGATCGAGATCTCGTTGGGTTCGGCGAAACTCTGCGCGACTCTATCTTAAAGCTCAATCGGCTCTTCGATAACGCGCCGTTCAACTCCGTGCTCCATTCGACGCCCGTCGACGAACCCGGGGAGGAACACTACCACTGGCATCTGGAGATCTTGCCGCAACTCACCCGAGCCGCCGGTTTTGAATGGGGCTCGGGTATGCACATGAACTCGGTGGCGCCTGAGGACGCCGCGCGCCTACTGCGCCGCGCGGTGGTTTAAACTTTCAATCGGCTGGCTGTCGCGCGCCTGTTTTTGTTGGTAGAGCAATATAGACGCCGCCAGCGCGCAGGCAACCCCGGAAATCGCGATCGCCCGCGGCGTCCCCACGATGTGTGCCACGGTGCCGATAAACAACGTGCCGAAGGACCACATCCCTTTATCCATAAAGAACAAACTGAGCATCCGGCCCAACAGCTCGGGCGGGGTTTCCATCTGCACGATCGAATTGGCAACCGCGCGGATAGCGATATTGCTGGCGCCGACGAAAACGAGAAACAACATCGACAAAGGCAGCGAGCGCGAAAAAGAAAACATGATCAGTGATGCCGAGAAAGCGAAGACGCTCATGGCGACAAAGTGCAGACGGCGGCGCAGCCGGGTGAACGAAGCGATGCCCAGACCCGCAATCACGGCGCCGATTCCCGGCGCAGCGAGCAACAAGCCGAAGGTCGACGGCCCGGCGTGCAAAACGTCGGTGGCGAACACCGGCAAAAAGCGCGAATAGGGCGCGCCGACAAGGGCGATGCCGTAGGTGAGCAGGACGATCGAAAACAGCCGCCGCTGACCGCGCAGGAATTGATAACCCTCCGTGACCTCATGCCAAAACCCCGCGCCATCCTTGGCCTTGGCTTTGACTGCAGGAAACTCCATGACCACCAAAGTTAAGATGATGGCGAGGAAGCTGACGGCGTTGACGAACAGGCAGCCGGCCACGCCAATGATGCTGATCAGCACGCCGCCCACCGAAGGGCCGATGATTTTTGCCAGGTTGGCCATCGAAGAATTGAGCGCAATGGCATTCATCAGATCGTCGCGCGGCACCAGATTATTGATCAGCGAATGGCGCGCGGTTTGATTTACGGTGTTTACCGTGCCGAGGAACAAAACCAAGACGATCACATGCCAGAATTGGATCGAATCGAAATAGACGAGTGCCCAGAACACGAAGGCCTGGAGCATCGCTAAAAATTGTGTCGCTAACAGCAGGCGGCGGCGCTCAAGGCGATCGACGATGGCGCCGCCCACCGCGCCCAAAAGCAGCCGCGGCAGCGCCTGGCTGAATCCAACCAAGCCGAGCAGAAACGGCGACGATGTCAAGGTCCAAACCAGCCAACTTTGCGCCATCGCCTGGATAAAGTCGCCGACATGGGACAAGCTGGTCCCGAAAAACAACAGACGGAAGTTTCTGTGCTTGAGTGAATCGAGCGTGCGCGCCAGGTTCATCGACCCCCGTCCGAAGAGGGCCATTATTCGACCGTCACGCTCTTTGCCAGATTGCGCGGTTGATCGACGTCGGTGCCGCGGTGCACGGCGATGTAGTAGGCAAGCAATTGCAGCGGGATCGTCATCACGACGGGCGTAAGATAGTGTGACGCTTTGGGTAGCGTCAAGAGCCGATAGGCGGAGATTTCATCCGCCGTCTTGGCATCGTCGCTGAGAACCACGACCTTGCCGCCGCGCGACTCGACTTCCTTTAAGTTGCTCAAGGTTTTCTCAAAGTAACGATCCCGCGGTGCCAGCACGATCACCGGCATTTTCTCGTCGATCAAGGCGATCGGTCCGTGCTTCATCTCCCCGGCGGGATAACCCTCGGCGTGGATGTAGGAGATCTCCTTGAGCTTGAGCGCGCCTTCGAGCGCAATCGGATAATTGATGCCGCGGCCGAGGTAAAGAAAATCCTGGCTGTGCATGAGTTCGCGCGCCAGCTCTTTGATCTGATCTTCGATCTCCAAAGCTTTTTCGACCCAGCTCGGCAAATACATGAGATCGCGCAGCAGCTTTCTCGCCTCGGTGGCTTTGAGCTTGCCGTTGAGCCGGCCCAACGCCACCGCGAGCAAATAGATCGCGGTCAACTGTGTGGTGAACGCTTTGGTGCTCGCCACGCTGATCTCGGGACCGGCGTGGGTGTAAAGCACACCGTCGGACTTGCGCGGGATCGACGCGTCGATGACATTGCAGATGGAAAGAACTCGGGCTTTTTTGGCCCGCGCAACTTCGGTGGCCGCCAAGGTGTCGGCGGTCTCGCCGGACTGGCTCACCATCAACAACACCGACTTGGGGTCCATCAGCGGCGAGCGGTAGCGAAACTCCGAGCCGTAGTCGACTTCGGCAGGAATGCCGGCGATCTCCTCGAGCATGAACTTGCCGACCAAACAAGCATGCCAGGCGGTGCCGCAGGCGACCAGATGAAAGCGTTTGATCTGTTTGACTGTGCTTGCCGTCAACTTGATATCTTCCAGCGCTACATCGCCGGTTTTGAGCGAGATCCGGCCGCGAAAGGTATCGGCCAACGCCCGCGGTTGATCGTGAATCTCCTTCAGCATGAAGTGGGCGTAGCCGTCCTTGCGCGCCGCCACCGCATCCCAGGTGACTTCTTTCACCGGGCGGTTGACGGTTTTGCCCCTGCCGTCAAGCAAACGATAGGAGCCGACGGTAACTTCGCCGATTTCGCCGTCCTCGAGAAAAGTCACTTTGCGCGTGTAATCCAACAACGCCGGAATATCGGAAGCAATGAACGTCTCCCCTTCGCCCCAGCCTATGACGATCGGCGTGGAATTCTTGGCGACGATCAGACGTGTAGGGTCGCGGCGATTGAGAAACAGCAGCGCGTAGGAGCCGTGGATTTCGCGCAGCGTGCGCCGCACCGCATCGAGAAAATCCAAGCCGCGCTCGATTTTTTCTGCGACCAGATGGGCGACGATTTCCGAGTCGGTCTCCGAGCTGAATTGCACGCCGTGCTTGCTCAGCTGCTCTTTGAGCTCGAGATAATTTTCGATGATGCCGTTGTGCACCACGACGATGTCGCCGGCGCGGTGCGGGTGGGCGTTGGTTTCCGACGGCCTCCCGTGGGTCGCCCAACGCGTGTGGCCGATGCCGACCACCCCGGCCATCGGTTGGCGTTGCAGCAGGGCTTCGAGATTGCCCAACTTGCCTTCGCAGCGCCGAATCGCCACTTCGCCGTCTTGCAGCACCGCGATACCGGCGGAATCGTAACCGCGATATTCGAGCTTTCTCAAGCTTTCCAGTATCAGCGGCGCCGCTTGCCGATGACCGATATATCCGACGATACCACACATTACTTTTTGTTTCTTTTCATCTTTTCGCGTTTCAGTTCAGTCCAGCCTTCGCGTAGTTGTTCTTCCCGCTGATTGAAGACCAACGCACCCGCGGGTACGTCGTGGCGCACGGTGCTCGCCGTGGCGACGTAAACATCGTCGCCCAGCGAGACCGGCGCCACCAACGTGGTATCGCTGCCCACTTGCACGCGATCGCCGATTTTCGTTTGGTATTTATGGAAGCCGTCATAATTGCACGTGATCGTGCCGGCACCGATATTGGTGTCGCGGCCGATGGTGACGTCGCCCAGATAAGTCAGATGATTAGCTTTGGTGCCTTCGCCCACATGGGCGGCTTTCGCTTCGACGAAGTTGCCGATATGCACATTACGCCCCAAATGGGTTCCCGGGCGTAGATGAGCAAAGGGTCCGACGATGGCTCCGTGATCGATCCGACTGCCCGTCATGACGACGGAGAATTTCAACTGCACTTCATCACCAATCTCCATATCTGTAAGATAAGCGCTGCCGTCAATCTGGCAGCGTTCGCCGACGACGGTCTTGCCCTTGAGGTGGGTGTTGGGACCGATCACCGTATCTTTGCCGATGGTCACGCCCGCTTCGATGTAAGTGGTGTCCGGGTCCTCGAGCGTAACCCCGGAGAGCATCCATTTCTGGTTGATGCTGTCACGCAAATTTTTTTCCATCACGGCGAGCTCCTCTCGGCTGTTGATCCCCATCATCTCGCGGGAATTATCGACTTTTAGCGTTTCAATAGTTTGTTTCTCAGTAAGACCGATAGTGACAATGTCAGGCAGATAGTATTCGCCCTGTTGGTTTTCGTTCTTGACGGTTTTCAACGCGGCAAACAGAAACGGCGCCGATGCAACGTAAACGCCGGCGTTCACCTCGTGGATTGTCCGCTGCGACTTGGTGGTGTCTTTTTCCTCGACGATGCCCGTGATCGCGCCACCGCTGTCTCGTAAAATACGACCGTAACCCTTGGGCATTTCCAATTGAGCCGTGAGCAAGGTCAAAGCGGCGCTCCGGCTGCGATGGCGCTCGATGAGCCCGCGCAAGGTCTGCTCCCGAATCAACGGCACGTCGCCGCTCAAGATCAACACGTCGCCGGAAAAGTCTTTGAAGACCGGCTCCGCGCATAACACGGCATGACCGGTGCCGAGCTGTTGATTTTGAATTACCCAGTTGACCTGCGAGTCCGTGCAGGCTCGCCGAACCGCCTCGGCGCCATGGCCGACCACGACTGCCGTAATCTTGGGATCGAGCCGACGCGCGGTTCCCAAGGCATGCAGAAACAACGCCTTTCCGCCGACCGGGTGCAGCACCTTCGGCAGCTCCGACTTCATCCGGGTACCCTGCCCGGCAGCCAATAAAATGACGCTCAGTTCAACCATATTTTTCGTCCGAGACTCGAAAATAAGAATTATAATCCAACTCGGCATGCAATCAATCAGAACTTGCGCGGGCGCGGGAACAGCGGGGAGACCATGCCGCAGACGTCTCTAGACTAGCCTTCAGTATATTCCTTTTGGCGAGAAAATCCTTGTCAGGCGATGAGAATTCGACTACAAAAAGCTCATCCGGCAAAATAAATGGCCATAATCTTGCCACGCTGCAGCGAGCGCGACCATCGGCGTGTTAGGATTAACAATTTCGGAGGATTATCCGGTGAATCGTTCGGAATCAACGTCGCCTGCTGAGACCGAGTCGCAGGAAAATTGGTGGGACTATTGCCCGATTTGCAACGCCAAGCTGTTCAATCAGAAATGCAAATATGTCTGCTCCAATCCGAAGTGTAACTTTTTCATGAGCTGCAGCGAATTCGATCTTTAAGCGCCAGCCAAGCGTCGGGCGCTGGCCAACGCGCTTGGGGTGCGCTAAGAGATAAAAGCATGTCGAAAACCGCGGGCATCGTCATCATCGGCAACGAAGTTTTGTCGGGGAAAACCCAAGACATCAACTCGCATTTTTTCTGCACCGAGCTGCGCCGCCTCGGCGTCGAAGTGCAAAAGATCTCGACGATCCAGGACGAGATCGAGTTGATCGGCCAGGAGGTCGCGGCTTTTTCCAAACGTTTCGATTATGTCTTTACTTCCGGCGGCGTCGGCCCCACCCACGACGACGTCACCATCGACGGTATCGCCCATGGCTTCGGTCTCAACGTCGTGCGCCATCCGGACATCGAACAGCGCATGCGCCGGCGGCTCGGCGATCAGGTCAACGAAGCGCGCCTGCGCATGGCCAACGTTCCCGAAGGGGCCATGCTGCTTGCCACCGAAGCGCGGTTCGCGCCGATCGTCAAAATTCACAACGTCTATATTTTCCCGGGCATCCCGAAAATTCTCCAGGAGCGCTTTCATGCGATCAAGGAGCGCTTCCGCGACGCGCCGTACTATTTGAAGAACGTCTACGTTAAATATGGCGAAGGCATTATCGCCGACATGCTGAACAGCCTGTTGGTGAAATTTCCCCAACTCATGCTCGGCTCCTATCCGGTCCTCGACCTGCCGGATTACAAGGTCAAGGTCACGCTGGAGTCGAAGGACCCCAACTACCTCGAGCAGGCGCTGCAAACTTTCGTCGCCTCCCTTCCCGGAGATGCGGTGCAACGGATCGATTAATCGATAGCTCATGGCGGATCATTCATCCTGGGGAGTCTTGCCGCCTTACCAAAAGGCGCCGCTGCCGCCGCTGCCGAACATGCTGCGCGCCCTCGGTCCGGGCGTCATCTTCATGGCGTTGGCGCAGGGCAGCGGCGAGCTTATCTGGTGGCCTTATATTATTGCCAAATACGGTCTGAGTTTTTTGTTTTTGTTGCTGCCCGCTTGCTTGTTGCAATTTCCTGTCACCTACGAGATCGGCCGCTACACCCTGCTGACCGGTGAAAGCATTTTTCAGGGCTTTATTCGTTTGCAACGCCACTTCGCGTTTTTTCTCTGGATCTTGATGACGCTGTCGTTTCTTTGGTTCGGCGCCTTCGCCGCTGCCGGCGGCACTTCGCTGGCAGCACTGACCGATTTCCCCACCGGTTGGAGCGCGCGCGGCCAAACGCTTTTCTGGGGCTACGCCTCCATGCTGGTTTTTCTCGCCGCCATTCTGCTCAGCAAAGTGATCTACCAGATGGTCGAGCTTTTTATGTGGAGCGTGGCCCTGCTGACCCTCGTCGGGCTTACCTGGGCGAGCGCCAACGCCGAGGCGCTGCAAGCCCTGCCGGCATTCGTCAAAGGCCTTTTCGTGCCCGATCTGTCGATGCCGCGCCCCTGGGATCCGGCCGACGCAACCAAATTGCTGACCGCGATCACCTTTGCCGGGCTGGGCGGCTTCTGGACGCTTTTTTACTCCTATTGGGTGCGCGACAAGGGCTGCGGCATGGCCCACTACATGGGTCGGATGACCGGACCGGTTACGGGTAAAGCCGAAGTGATTCCAGCGTCGGGTTTTTTGCCGGGCAATGACGAGGGCTTGGCCCATGTGCCGCGATGGCGCCGTTACTTATTCTGGGATGTCAGCATCGGCATCGGCGGCAATTTGCTCACCACGCTGATGACCTGTCTGCTCGCCTACGCGTTACTCTTCCCCAAGGGACTGCTGCCGGAAGGCTACGAGCTTGCCGTGGTGCAAAGCCGCTTCTTTGAAGTGAGCTGGGGCATTGTCGGCAGGTTCCTGTTCCTTATCGTGGCCGCCGCCTTTCTCTCAGACACCTGGCTTGCCACGGTGGATGCCGTCAGCCGGATTCACACCGACTGCCTGTTCGGCTTTTTTCCCAAAACCCAATCGATTTCGGTGCGGACTTGGTATTTGATCTTACTATTTTTGCTCACCGCCATCACCGCCGCGACCATGGGCGCCGCGGCACCGGGGCCGCTGATTTTGCTTTCCGCCGTGATCGGCTTTGTCGGCACGGTGCTCTTTTCTGTAGCGTTGATTTTTCTCAACCATGTCTATCTGCCGCGCCGGCTGCCGGCCGCAGCTCGGCCCGGCAAGCTCAACCTATGCTGTCTGATCGTCTCCTGCGTGGCGTATTTCGCTCTGGCGGTGATGTACTTGCTGACCGTCATTGGCGCGATCTAGTCCGAGCGAGCGAGAAATCCCAAGACATCCACCGCGATGGATTTGATAGCTTCAAGTTGTTAGCCTAGACGAAATTTTTCTAAAGACGCTTTTGTGACCGATATTCTCAACTGGATCATGGAATCCATCCGCGCCTACGGGCCGTGGAGCGTGTTCGTGGGCGTGATCATCGAGTCGGTGATCGTACCGATCCCTTCGCCCCTGATCATCATGGGCGCCGGCTTCGTGCTGATCAGCGCCGAGTTGTCGTTCTTTCAAGCGTTCTTGCCGATCATTTCGCAGATCGTATTGCCGGGCTCCGTCGCTTCCACACTCGGCGCCTATATCGGCTATGGCATCGGCTATTTCGGCGGCAAGCCGATGGTCGATCGCTGGCAAAGATTTTTGGGATTTACCTGGAACGATGTCGCCGCCATGGAACACCGTTTTCACAGCGGCCAGGTCAATACTTCGATATTTTTTCTCCGCGCCTTGCCGATCTTTCCGCTGTCGGTGATCTCCGCGGCGGCGGGATTGCTGCGCTTGCCGATCCGGCAGTTTAGCCTCTGGACTTTTTACGGGACGATCCCGCGCTGTCTATTTCTCGGCTATCTCGGTTGGGGATTGGGCGAAACTTATCAGGGCATCGCCAATGGCATCGATCGGGCGGAAGGCATCGTCTCCGGAATTTTGATCCTGGCGATCATCGCTGCGATCATCTGGCTGCGCGCGCGCGTGCGCGGCAAGATTTTGGATAACGGTTAGAAAAATCCCAGCGCCGAGCTGATCTCCCAACCCAAGATCAGGCCGAACACGATGCTCGCCACGCCGGCCACGACACGAATCGAGCGGTTCATCGCGGAGAACCGTTGCGCGGTCAGAACGAACGGCAAGCTGATAATGCCGCTCAGCAAGAGCATCCCGCCCACTGAGCCCAGGCCGAAGATAACGATGTAGAGCAGGCCGCCGAGCGCCGAATCGATGGTCGAGAGCACCAGCAGCATGAGCGCCGCGCTGCCGGCAAGACCGTGCACCATGCCGACGATGAACGGCCGGCGCATTGCCGCGAATCGGTGGCTATGCGCGTGATCCTGTTTGGGATTTTCATGGACGTGAATATGCGTGTGGGTTTCCGGATTATGGCTATGGGTATGCAAATGAACCCGCTCGGCACCGAACGTCTTGCGCAGCACGTTCGAACCGAGAATAATCAGCATCGCTGCTACCAGCAACTCGAGGCTGGAACCGAGGCGCGGTGGAATCGTCAAACGCAAACCGATGACCAGCACACCGACAATGAACAGCGTCGTGGTGTGTCCCAAGCCCCAAAATGCACCGATCAACGAAGCCCATTTAAAACTGCGGTGTTCGCTGACGATAGTCGATACAGCGATGAGATGGTCGGGATCGAGAGCGTGTTGAATCCCTAGCACCAGACCCAGGCCAAAAGCCGCAAGCAGTGATGACTCCATGGTTTGCTCAAACAACTTCCTTGATCGGACATTTCATTTTAGAACCCGATAAAAATAAACACAGCTTTGGCGCGCGAATCCGAAGCGACGCGAGAAGACATGATTACACTATTTTGGATCAAGACGTTCTAGCGCAGCGCACGTGGCGGGTGCGGTCAGCGGTCCGGTAACGGTTGGCCACTCTGCGTGCCGATCCACACTTCGCCGCCTTCGAATACCTCTTTTTTCCAGATCGGCACGGTCTTTTTAATCTCTTCGATAGCGAAGCGGCTGGCGGCAAAGGCCGCATCCCGATGCGCCGACGAAACCGCGATGATCACGCTCGCTTCGCCGATCTGCACCGGGCCGAGCCGATGCACGATCGCCATTTTGCAGATCGGCCACCGCTTCGCGGCATCGGCGCCGATGCGCGCCAGCTCTTTCTCGGCCATCTCCGGATAGGCTTCGTAATCCAAGGCGATGACCTTGCGCCCTTCGTTGTTATTGCGCGTCGTGCCGATGAACGGAACGATGGCGCCGGCTTCCGGGTCGGTGACGTAGCGGATCAGCTCGTCTAAATCAATCGGTATATCGGTTACGCGAAACATCTTCGCTCAGCCTCCGCTCACCGGCGGCAGAAAAACTACTTCGTCATTGTCGGCGAGTTGATGATCCACGCCGACGTAATTCCGATTGACCGCATACAACAAGCGGATTCCCGGCACATCGAGCTTGGGATAATCCTTCTGCAGCTGGTGCCACAGGTCGGCCACGCTGCTGCCCGGCGCGATCTCCTTCGAAACCTCTGCGACGCCCGCGCGCTCGCGCAAAATCGCGAAAAGTTTTATCCGGACGTTCATTGCCCCTGAAGCTGCGAGACCATGTGGCGGATTTCCGGCAGAATCAACTTCTCCATGGCCAGTGTAACGGCGCCCTTGGAACCCGGCAGCGAGATCAATATCTTGCCACACGCGCTGCCGGCGGCGGCCCGGCTCATGATCGCCGCCGAGCCGATGTCGAGGTAGCTCAAATAGCGAAACACCTCGCCAAAGCCGTCAAGCTTTTTTTCCAGGAAACGGCAGACCACTTCATAGGTACCGTCCCGCGGCGCGATGCCGGTGCCTCCGTTGACGATTACCGCGTCGACATCGCTCTTGGTAAGCGCTTCGTTGAGCAGGCTTTCGATTTGTGTCGGTTCGTCCTTGACGATCCGATAGCCCGTCGCCTGATGCCCCTCGCCGGTCAATAATTTTTTAATCGTCTGCCCGCTCGTGTCCGTGTTTTCGTCGCGCGTGTCGCTGACCGTGACGACGAAGCAGCGAATGCTCTTTTTACCCTTTTCCTTGTGCTCGTGAACCGACATCGCGCGTCTCCTTGAAATTCTCAGCTCGAATCATAGCAACACCGGGCGCGATTTCAAAGGTTGCCGTAAGCTCAAATCCCAAGCCCGATGCAGTTGTACCCGCGGTTTCAGCCGAATATGATAAGGACACAGTGGCAGCACCCTTTTCGCTTTATATCCACATCCCATACTGTATCAGCAAGTGTCCCTACTGCGACTTCAACTCTCATGTCGTCGCCGATATTCCCGAACAAGTCTATACCGACAGCCTTTTAGGAGAACTGGAATTTTATGGCGAGCAGGCGGACTGGCGCGGCCGGCTCGTGCAAAGCATCTTCTTCGGCGGCGGCACGCCGTCGACGTTCAGGCCGGAAAGCATCGGCAAGCTGCTCGCCCGGGTCGCGGCGACATTTCCGATCAACGCCGACTGCGAAATTACATTGGAAGCCAATCCCGGCACCGTCGACAGCGATAAGTTCTTCGGCTACCGCGACGCCGGTGTCAACCGCATCAGCGTGGGCGTGCAGTCGTTCCAACCGCGGCTCTTGAAATTTCTCGGGCGCGTGCACAGTGCCGACGAGGCCAAGCAGGCGCTGCGAGTGGTCAAGCAAGCCCGTTTTGACAATTTTAGTTTCGATCTGATTTATGCCAACCCCGGTCAGACTCTGAAAGAATTGGCAGACGATCTCGACACCGCGCTGGAGTTCAAGCCGCCCCACCTGTCGGCTTACAATCTAACCTTCGAAGAAGGCACGCCGTTTCATCACGAGTACCGCGCCGGACGGATGAAATCGCTCGGCGAGGAAGAAGAAATCGCCATGGCGGAGCTGGTCGAGACTAAGCTATCCGCCGCAGGGCTCAAGCGTTACGAAATATCGAACTATGCCCGGCCCCGTTGGCACTCGCGACATAACGTGAATTATTGGCGTAGCGGCGACTATCTCGGTCTCGGCGCCGGCGCGCATAGTTACAGCAAGGACCGTGACGTTGTAACGGGCCGGCGCTGGAGCAATGAAAAAAGCCCCGCCAAATACATGGAGCAAGTCAACCAGCATCGGCACGCCGTGATCGAGCGGGAAAACATCGACAGCGAGAAAGCCGCCGCGGAATTTATGTTCCTCGGCTTGCGCATAACCGAGGGAATCTCGGTTGAGAAATTTCGCCGGCGCTTCGGCAAGACTCCGGTGGACTTCTACCCGCAGATCGGTTCATGGATTGACGGTAGAATTTTGAAAGAACAAGCTGGCTTCCTGCATTTTACGCCCCAAGGCCTCATGGTCGCCAACTCTATCTTCGTTCATTTCATGTGAGCCTTGGGTTGCAGCAAATCGCCAAATTTTAATCTCTTGTCGCGATCATTCGCACGAGATACCGATCAACCGTGGAGGAGATTATGGGAAATGACTTAAATAAAATTCGCATCGACCATATCGGCAGCATGGTGCGCCCGGAGAATCTGAAAGAGGTGTTTGCTCGTTTCGATCGCGGCCATGCGACCCGGGAAGAACTGTCAAAAGCCCAGGACGAAGCGATCCGCGACCTAATCCAAAAGCAGGAAGCCCATGGCTTGCCGGTGGTCACCGACGGCGAGTTTCGCCGCCACAGCTTCCAGGAAAGTTTCTCCGAATGTGTCACCGGCTTCGACGTGCCCAAAAATGTCGAGCTCTACTACGAGCAGCGCGATCTCAATCAAACACCGCTGGAACGAGCGGAGCAAAACTTCGATGACTCCGGACCGGCGATCATCACCCGGCGTGGCGCCGACGAGCGGCTCGGGCTCATCCGCAACCTTCCATTGGAAGAATTACGCTACGCCCAGAGCGTCGCGAAAGTCCCGGTGAAAGTCACCGTCCTCGGACCGGACCGCATCGCCCAGCGTTTCAAATGGGAAACGTCGCTCGATATTTATAAAGGCCTCGATGATTTTGTCGAGCACGTGGTTCAAATCGAACGGCAAATCATCGCAGATTTGGTCAAGGCGGGCTGCAAATACATCCAGATCGACGCTCCAGGCTACACTGCCTACGTCGACAAGGTTTCGCTAGAGCGTATGCGCTCCCGCGGCGAAGATCCGCATAGAAACTTCCAGCGCTCCATCGACGCCGACAACGCGCTTATCGAAGGCTTTCCGGGCGTGACTTTCGGCATTCACATCTGCCGCGGCAACGCCCGCACCGTCGATCCAAAGACCGGCAAGCTCGTACCGCAATGGCATCGGGAAGGATCCTACGACGCCATCGCGGAAAAACTGTTCAACACCCTCAAGCACCAGCGCCTGCTGCTCGAATACGACAGCGACCGTGCCGGCGGCTTCGAGCCGCTGCGGCTCGTACCTAAAGATAAGATCGTGGTTCTGGGTCTGGTCTCAACCAAGGACTCGGACATGGAAACCGTCGACGACTTGAAACACCGTATCGACCAGGCCGGTAAATTTCTGCCCATCGATCAACTCGCCTTGAGCCCCCAATGCGGCTTCGGTGGCATCGACTCGAAAGTGCTCAGCGAAGCGGAAATGTGGAAAAAGTTGGAGACGATCGTCAAGACCGCGCGACAGGTTTGGCTTTAGCGCCGCGAGGCTTTAGGAACGTTCCCAGTAGCACGTTCGATACTTTTCAAGCTCGCGACGGTGTTGGTTGATACGGTTAGGATGACTATTTGACTGCGTGATCTAGACCCTATTTCACGAGCAATGACTCAAAAATCAGCTATTAAGCCTACATCCAAATGGGGCAAATCCCGCGCGCAAACGCAATTGCTCGCTTCGGGTGATGCGGTTAACCGGAAGGGATGCTCCGTATTTTTAGCATCGTACGATCTAAGCGCGGGCTTGCATTGATCTTTGTGGCAATTTTTCATGCGACGGAGTAAACTCAGATTTCAAAGTTGCTGGTCAGAATTGATTTCCGTTTCAGAATTCCAACCCGGCAGCCCAGCGATTGTGTAAACGTCGTCGAACCAAAGTATTTGAACGCTATGTCGTTACGACTTGAGAATGATTCGGTTGTACTGACGCCGGTTTACAAGGATTGGAAGGCACTCTCATTGCTACTCCCAGAGTTAGACCGTGCCCTCGCGCGGAGTGATTTCAAGGCACGAGTCGTGCTGGTTGATGACGGGTCCACAGTCCCAGACCCCGCAACGCTTAGTCAATGTCATTTCGAATCGATAATCAGCGTCGAACTCGTATCACTTCACCGTAACCTCGGTCACCAACGCGCTATCGCGGTAGGACTTTGCTATATCGGAGCGAACCTGCAACAGAGTACGGTTTCGATTATGGACTCAGACGGTGAAGACGATCCCAAGGACGTTTTACGGCTGGTTCAGGAATGTGTGGCCCAACGAAACGAGAAGTGCGTCTTTGCCGCTTGGACCAGTCGTTCGGAAGGTTGGCGATTCACCTTCTGTTATCACCTGTATCGTCTCATTCACTTTCTGCTAACGGGAATCCGTGTGCGCGTAGGAACCTTCAGTGTCATTCCGCCGCTGGCTTTGAAGCGGCTCGTGGCGGCATCAGGCAGTTGAAATCCGATACATACATTGAACAGAATCTTACCTATCTCGATTCAATTGGGAGGTTGCTATCCCTCGGCAATGCGGTTGTGCTTCGCCGGGCGATGCCAACCGAAGCTCAGATCCTTACTTGGGACCGCCTCTGCATACCCGTTTCGCGACTCGTCGATCGGCTCATGTTGGGCACCGTTGGGAAATCTATTCTAGCCGTATCGCGCAAGCAATGATCTTGTCGATAATAGCCCGCGGACACGGCAACCGAATCATTAGAAAGATGAATCTGCGGACCAGCGCGCGTTTTTGCGTGATTATTTGTCTTATTTGTGCACTCGATCGGTCAACTGTGTTTGCCGAAGCCCATCCTGCCTCTGGCACGGGCGTTCAAACAGATTTTGTGGAATTTTGGGCGGCATCGCGATTGCTCATCAATGGTGGAAACCCATTCTCGCCTGTCCAGGTCTTAGACCTGCAGCAATCGGTAGGGTATAGCGATGCCAAACCGCTCTTGATGTGGCATCCGCCGTGGGCCCTTTCATTCGTTTTACCGGTCGGCGTTCTGGACTACGGGCTCAGCCAATTTGTTTGGCTAACCCTACACATTTTCTTCATATTGTTTTCGGCACAAAAACTATGGGCGATTTATAGTCCAACAGCACGACAAGCGTATTTGCCGTGGATTGCCGCATTCACTTTTGTTCCAACCTTGATGGTATTGATAATAGGGCAGATTACCCCGCTCGTCCTGCTTGGGATTGTCGGCTTTCTCTATTTTGAAAGGAAAAATCAGTTATTCTTGGCGGGCTTATCAACAACAGCCATATCAATCAAACCGCATCTAGTCTATCTATTTTGGCTCGCATTGCTGCTTTGGGTCTGGAATCAAGGTCGCTGGCGGGTTGTGTATGGTGCAATGGTAGCTGGCTTAATTGTCGTCATCATACCCGCGATCATCGATCCTGCGGTATATTACCAGTTTATAGAAATGTACCGGGTCCCTGGACAATCGACCCCATTTGAATTGCCTGCACCAAGTATCGGAACTTTCCTAACGCATTACATCCCCCATGGAAATTTGCCGATTCAATTCCTACCACCGCTCCTAGGAATATTATGGATTTTGTGGCATTGGCAAAGTCATAAGGAGAATTGGAATTGGTCTGAACAAGTTCCGTTGATAATATTGGTATCTCTCAATCTGAGTCCGTACGCTTGGACGTACGATCAGGTTCTTCTACTCCCCGCGGTTATCCATGGTTTCGTGATTATGAGCCGGCAGAGTTTTTCGTGGCATAAGTCCGGGTTCTGGCTTTTGTACAGTGGGGTTAATGCATGCTATTTTGCAGGCAAGCTTATTGTAACCACGGACTTATATTATTTTTGGCTAGCTCCTGCGTTTCTGTTAATATACTTAGGAATAAGTGCCAGTTCTCGCAGCAGCATTCCGGAAAGGTCTTATGGAGTTACTTGAAACGAATATCGTTCGATTGAGCAAGTTCAACAGCGGATACGGATTGAGACGGAGCGTTCTAAGTTTAAGCCGGTACATATTTCAAAGTTAGCGGGGACCCTCAGAACCGAATGCGGCTTCGGCGGCATCCACTCGAAAGGTTTTTACGAAGATGAAATTGGTCAGAGGTTAGGTAAATTGTCGAAACCGCGCAATGAATTTGCGCACCAACTCTAACAACGTACACCTAACAAGATCTCAGCTATACTTCGCTCAGCCACTCTTCATGCACATCAACCCAGATTGAATCTTGATCACCGCAGTTCGACACTTCGCTGAGATCAAAACGGACGGTATAGAGCGGTTTATGGATGCCGCGGTGATCCCTAACATTTTCAAGAATACCGTGGACTAAACCGATGACGCCGCGTTTGCCGCGAATATAATGCGGAGTGCGCGGGTTGCCGGCGGGATTTTCCGCGGCGACCAGGACGGCATCGCCTATCTTGTACTTACTGGAGCTGAATTCCATCGTTCTCTCTCAGTCCGGGCGAACTCTCGGCGCTTCCGGCGTCGCTCCGGCTCTTTCGGCCGCTTGCTGTTGGGCCGGTTCCAGCGCGTAGCCCGCGCCGATTAAGCTGTCGACCGTGACGAGCTTGGCCAATTCTTCTTCGGCCATTCCCTCGATCCCGGCGGGCCGCTGCGGCAAAACGAAATAACGAACATCGGAGGTGCTGTCCCAGACTCGGACCTCTTTACGCTCCGGAACTTTCAACCCGAACATATCCTGGACGCATTGGCGCGGGTTCTGGACGATATTGGTCCGGTAGCTTTCGTGCTTGTACCACCAGGGGGTGTCGCCGAGGATATCGTAGGGGTAGCAGGAGCACAGCGTACAGACGATCACGTTATGCACCGCGTCGGTGTTCTCGACGACGACCAGCTTACCGACTTTCCCCTGGTGCACACCCATTTCTCGAAGCGCTTCCCTGCCCGTCGTTAGGAGCGCCTCTTTAAAAGCCGGGTCCGTCCATGCCTTGGCCACAATCACGCCGCCGGCCCATGGACGTTCTTCATGGAGCTGCCTCCAGCGCTGTTCCAACTCCGCTCGAGTTGCCCAGCCGCGCAGGATCAGCGCCTGAACGAAAACCTCGAGCAGCTCGGAATAGTCTTTCAGGTCCTGCTGCACACTCGCCATGCGCTCCTCAAGTTCACCTTGGTGTTCTTTCTTTTTGATCTTGAAAAAGTCGTCGTAGTCGCCGCGCTCCTTGCGGTTGTCCTCGGTCACCATGTCCATGCCTTCGACGGCGCGCGCCGAGACCAGAGCGATGCCCTTGACGTATTCATCGAGCCATTCCTCTAAGTAACGCACCCGGGCCTCGATGTTTTTTCCCTGCGGTTTGGCGATCTTGAAAAAATGGTCCTTCTTTTTGAGCGTCTCGCGAACTTTGAGCAGGTCATAAAACGTTACCACCCCGCGCCGCAGCAAGTATATAATCCTCGGCTCGAAGCGCTTGGCGCGATAATACTCCAGATCTTCTTCGACCGCTTTGATATGCGCGAGGTAGTCGTGCATATGACCTTCGAACGGCTTGTGTCCATGCTTTCCCGACATCGTTCCTCCGAATCGATCTACATCAGTGGGTATCGAATATCTCCTGGAACTGTTTCAACTTGGCTTTGGTCGCTTCAGTCTCAGCTGCCGTCGGTTTCATGGCATCGACAGCCGGCGGCAAACAACCGAACTTCATCAGGCATGCCATCAATAACAGCCGCGCCTTCGTGGCCGTTAAGTTACTGCCGGCAATCGATAACGGGTCGCGCGTCGGATCGACGAAGCCGCCGGCGTTGCCGCGGCCGACCTTGACCACCGGCATGCCGCTAAACACGGCGCGCTTGAGCGCCGCATTGACAGAGTTGCTCATGGCGCCGAACGGCGCCGATCCTTCGGCGACAAAACCGGCCAATGGCGCATCGCGCAAGTTTTTCTCGATCCGGGCCAAGATGTCGACCTCGCTGCTGGCGTCGCCCGAAGTATCCGGCGGCAGGTAGCGCGCGTGCTTGACAATGGTGACCGTCGGAATCGCGCTAGCAAGCATCTCTCCATTCGCGTCTTTAACGGCGATGGCGATCTTTTCAACCTTTGAACCTTGAACCCTAGAACCTTGAACGTCTCTGGGAAACTGCGTCAAATTCACCGCTGACCGGTGCGTATGCCGCTTCACCGGCTTAAATGTGAACTGCGGCGCTCCGGGATGGCCCATGCGGCCGATGATGCCGCCATGACCGCCGGTGGCGACATAGCCGCCGGGGCGAGCGTCGGATTTTTGCACGTCGCGCGAAGTGAAAATCTGCTCGTCGAGGATCGCCACCGCGCCGACGCAGTCACGGCCGTTTTCATCGGCCCAGATCCGCGAAGCGATGTAGTCCACCGAGTCGACGATGTTGCGATCGCCGTCGTTGGCGATGGCGCCGTGAGGCCGCTGGGACGAATTTCCGCAAATCGGCACTGCCGTATCGATCAGCAAGTTCAGCCAGTAGGTCGTCTCTTCGACAAACGGGCTGCCTTCGAGCCAGATCGCGCCCAAGTATTTGCCGCTCGCGAGCGCCCGTTGAACGGTATTGGTCAGCCGCGCCAGCGCCGCCATGGGAGGTTCTTTGCGCAAGTAGCCTGGCCGGTAAGGAAAGAAATCGACGCCGCGCGTCTCGGGCGCGATGTCTCCTTCGCCGATATCGGTGCGCTCCTCGCCGCGCCGGCCGGTTGGATAACCGCCGGAAGGCAAGGCGCGGTAAAAATCGAAGTTGGCTTTTCTACTTATGAGGCATCCCACACCTTCGTCGGAGATACCTAAACGATCGATCTCTTCGAACAGCCGCGAGCCGTCGGGGAAGAAAGGAACGCGGCATAATTCGGCGGGCGCGTTCTTTTCCGTGCCGTCCATCTCCCATGCTTGTCCGTTCGCCTGCCGCGCCATGTAGGGCAGGGGATAGAGACCATCTTCAGGTCTGAGCGTTACTTCGTACACCGGCCGATCGATCGGGCTGGTGCGCTCCTTGTGAATGATCCCGGCACCGTCGAGATAGCCGTCAGGAGGAGCGTAGAGTTCAGCCGAGTCGCGTTCGAGCGGATGGGCGCTAAACTGTTCGATGTAAACGGTTACCGGCGCCGCCAGGCGCTGCGGGCGCAGGACGTCGAAGCGCATCGACGACCCGTCCGCGTGGGCGCGCGCCGGCAAGCCGTACCGCTCGCGCGCTTTATTGCTGGTCACCAGCGGTTCGGTGTTCTGAATGGTTGCGGTGGGTCCGGAAAAAATCGCGATACGCGGTTTCTCGCCGCCGTCTACATGGACCACAGAATTCTCCTTCTAAATGAGATCGACTGTTTACGGCACAGGAGTAGTGCTAGATCGCCGATGCTACTTCAATTCGAACGGAATTTGTTCCGGTCCGTATCCCTGCCAATAATTATTCGCCGCCGGATCGTAACGTCCCTGCAAGAAGCCGCCGGCCTTCTCGGCCCGGATGATAATCGCAACTGTCCGCTCCTCGCCGCTTTCCTCGGCGTGGATCTGGTAGGGCGGCACGAGGTCAACCTTGCCGGGCCCAACTCTGACATTTTCGCTGCGGCGAATCTCGGCGTAATCCGGCTTAGAGCCGTCGTCGAGGCGCTCGTAGCGTTCGATGCTTTCGTGCCCGTCGAGCACGCCGTAGAGAGTCCAGTTGTGCGCGTGGTCGTGAATCTGAGTGCGGGATTTGGGCGCCTTGATCAGGCCGTTGATCACGAACTTGTAGTCTGGGTCCTCGTAAAAGAGGAGATTTTGCGCCCTGCCGATTTGCTGGCAGGTCGGCCAACTCTTCGATTGTTCCCGAACCGACGGATCGGCGAGCAACGCCTGCAAAACAGGTGTCATCTTTTGCCAGCGAACCGATGGATCCTTTTCTTCAGCGAAAAGCTCGCGCGTCGACGCGATAAATTTTTCCACGGCGGTCTGAGGCATGGAACCCTCCTTGGTACGGTTTTCAAGAGAGTGCTACTGGGTTAATTATTAGTCTGTCCGGAAGGCGGGCGTCAAGCGCGCCTAAGACAATCCAGCGTGCCAATCCGCGGATGAAAGGTTTAGAGAACTCAGAGAAACGAAAAACAAGGAGCGATGAAATCTTTTCCCCTACAGGTCATTCCCGAAACCTGACCAAGAAAGTGACAGCACAGCGGCTGCGTGGGACGCGACGACCTACCGAACCGCGTAAAGTCCATTAAACCAGCATTGCCGAACGACGGCCATTCAATTTGTAACTGTCCCCGCACTACACAAACGCTAAAATTACCGCTAGAATCCATGCTGCCTGGTAGTTCTAGTCATGGAAGCATCAAAATTTAAGTTCCTGCTTGTCGGCGCCGTGGTCATCGCTATAGGGGTCGCTCTCGGCACGGCGCTATGGCTCAAGCTTGGACCCCATAACCAATTCAGTCGAGGTCTGCTCGAAGGCGGCGACGGCATGAAGGATTATGGTGCGGTTCCGGACTTCTCCTTGACGGAAAGAAACGGCAGTACCATAAATCTAACCCAGCTCCACGGCAAAATCTGGGTTGCAGACTTTATTTATACGAGCTGCACCGACACCTGTCCGCTGCAAACGGCGATGATGGCCAAGCTCCAAGAGAAATACGCAGACAAGCCGAATGTCCAACTGGTCTCGTTCAGTGTCGATCCCGAACGTGACACGCCCCAAGCGCTTACTGTCTACGCCGAGAAATACCAGTCCGATCCCAAACGCTGGTTTTTCTTGACCGGGCAGCGCAATCGAATTATTAGCCTGGTCCAGGAAGGTTTTCATTTGGCCGTGGCCGCGATCCCCGATGATAAGGACCCGAGCGGCACGATTCCGCATAGCTCGCGCTTTGTGCTGGTGGACAAAAGCGGCCGAATTCGCGGGTATTACGACAGCCGCGAGCTGGAAGCGTTCGTGCGCCTTAAGAATGACATCGATACTTTGGTGAAAGGGTAACAAAGATGGCCAACGACAGAAACAAAAGAGCCAGGCAACCGACCACCAACTCGCTTGCGCGCCAGGGCCCCAACTGGCCATTGTTTGTTCTCGCCTTGATCGGCATGGGCTTGTCCGGCTATCTCACCTTTTCCGCGTGGCAGGGAAGTCAAGTTGCTTTCTGTACCGAAGGCGCCGGTTGTGATGTCGTGCTCAATAGCCGCTGGTCAACCCTCCTAGGCATGCCGACTGCGTTCTGGGGTTTCCTTACCTATGCGCTCCTCGCCGCTGTCGCCTGGAACAAGAATGCCGCGGATCAATGGCGCTGGGCTTGGGTGATTTCTTTATTCGGGCTGCTCTACAGCCTCTATTTGACTTCGATCTCTTTCTTCGAGTTGCAAGCTGCTTGTCCCTATTGCCTGACCTCGCTTGCTTTGATGACGGCGATTTTTATTTTGCTGACTTTCCAGAAGCCGAGCAGTCTTGCGAAATTTTCCTGGGGGCCATGGTTGGCCAAAACGGTCGGAACCGCCGCTGTCGCCATCGTATTACTTCATACATATTATGCCGGCTTTTGGGGCAATGCTCCCGGACCGGAGGATCCTTGGATTCGCGGCTTGGCCGAACATCTGTCGAAAAGCGACGCTAAATTTTACGGCGCCTCCTGGTGCCCGCATTGCAAAGACCAGAAAGAGATGTTCGGCAGTTCGGTTGAACGCATTCCCTATGTGGAGTGCAGCCCCGGCGGACCCCAAGCGCCCCAAGCGCAGGTGTGTAAAGATAAAAATATTGAGAGTTACCCCACTTGGATCATTAACGGACAGCGCTATACCGGCGTCCAACCGTTGGATACCCTCGCCCAGTTGACCCAGTTCCAGTATCAAGGAGACAAACCATGAGAGGGTGCGATTGGCAATATAAGATAACCTTGAATCTGGCCGCCGTTGCGCTGGTTATGGCCTTCTGGCCCGCGGTCGCGCCGGCCGACCCGTCAAAATATCCGGAATTCGCCCAACAGACGGTTCCTCCGGATGTCAAACTTGTCTTTATTAGCATCGAGGAACTCGTCAAGGAATTGAAAGGTAGAATCCGACCGGTGATCATCGACGTCCGTTCAACGGAGGAATTCCGCGAGGTGCACATTCTGGGCGCGGTTTCCGCGCCGCTGGCGGAATTCAAAGATTACATCAAAAGCATCCCGCGTGATCGGCCGGTCGTGCTTTATTGAGCATGCCCTCATCACCTGGCCAGTCTGGCCTATGGCATTCTCTACGAAGACGGCTACCGCAACATGAAAGTGCTCAACGAAGGAATCGTCGGTTGGTACCAGAAGCGCTACCCCATGGAAGGAACTAAGGCTCCCTGACCACAAGACATGGCTCGCAAGAACGCGGTGATCCTTCTTAGCGGCGGCATCGACTCCGCTACCGCCGCCGCAATCGCTAAACAGGTCGGTTTTGACCTGCACGCGCTAAGCTTTTCTTACGGCCAGCGCCACGAGCGCGAGATCGTGTACGCCGGCAAAGTCGCGGCGTTCTTGCAGGCCAAAACCCACCGGGTGATCCGCTTCGATCTAAGAGCAATCGGCGGTTCCGCACTCACCGATCAGATCGAAGTACCGAAAGGACGAAGCGAGACGGAGATTTCAACCGGCATACCGGTCACCTACGTGCCGGCGCGCAACACGATCTTCCTCTCCTTCGCGCTCGCCCTCGCCGAGCGCATCGAAGCGCAGGATATTTTTTTCGGCGCCAATCAACTCGATTACAGCGGCTATCCCGATTGCCGCGAGGCCTATATCCGCGCCTTTGAAACGATGGCGAACCTCGCCACCAAGGCCGGCATCGAGGGCAAGTCTCGGCTGCACATTCAGACACCGTTGCTGCAGATGACTAAAGCGAAAATCATTGCCACCGGCCTGAAGCTCGGCCTCGACTATGGATTGACCTGGAGCTGTTACGACCCGGTGCACGATGGGCGCGCCTGCGGCCGCTGCGATAGCTGCCAGCTCAGGCTTAAAGGATTCAAAGAGGCAGGAAGCGTCGATCCGATCGCCTACGCCGACCATTAGGATTTCGACGCAACAATTTGAAATGTTAACCGCCCCCTTCACGCCCGAATTTCTCAGCCAATTGGAAGCGCTCAGGCTGCGCACGCGAAAGGAATTCTTGGGCAACCACCCGGGCAGCTATTCTTCGCCACGGCGCGGCACGAGCTTGGAATTTTCCGACTACCGCCGTTACAGCCCGGGCGACGACCTGCGCTACCTCGACTGGGGCATTTATGCGCGCAGCGACCGGCTCTACATAAAAGTCTTCCGTGAAGAGGTCGACTTATTTGCCTACGTGTTCATCGACGCCAGCGCTTCGATGGCCTTCCCGTCGCGTGAGCAAAAGTTTTTGCCGGCTAGTCACGTGGCGCTCTCTCTCGCCTACGTCGTTCTAGCCAACCACGACCACGTCAAATTCCATTTGTTGCAGGACGGCGCCGGTGCCGCCTCGCCCTTTTATCGCGGTCGGCGTCGCATGACAGATTGCGCTGATTTCGCCAACTCGGCGAGCCCCGCCGGACCGCTGGAGCTGGCCGCTTCCCTAGGCGAGCACTTGAAGCGCCTGCGCCGGCCGGGGAAAGCCATTCTCATCTCGGATTTTCTCATGCCCGCCGCGGCTTATCAGCAGGGGCTTAACTTGCTACGCGCCTTCAATCTCGACATCGTCGCCATTCAAGTGCTGTCGCGCTATGAAGTCGATCCGCCGTTTCCCACCGGTACCGTCGCCTTGGTCGACAGCGAGAGCCAAACCGAGATCAAGCATCAGTGGAGTACGGCCGCCCGGCGCGAATATCAGAGCAAATTGGCGCATCACAACGCGGAGATTCGCAGTTTCTGCCACCAGAGCGGTATCCACTATTCATTCTATGTGACCGATCGTGATCTCGGCGAATTTGTCTTCGCCACCCTGCCGGCCGTCGGCCTGTTCAAGTAAGCCTATGGAATTTCTCAATCCTGCCGCGTTACTCGGCCTGCTCGCGCTGCCGCTGCTGCTGATTCCATACTTGATCCGGCGCAAGCCGCGCCGGCTGGTATTTTCCAGCCTGTTGCTTTTCATCGAGGGCGATGCCGAAGCCAGCCGGCCACTCGGGCGAATCAACCTGCCACCGATTTTTTTCCTGCAGCTGTTGCTGCTGGCTTTGCTTATCTTTGCCATGAGCGAACCGGTGTTTTCCGTGCGCCCCACCAGCATCGCCATCGTTTTGGACAATTCCGCGAGCATGCAGGCCGCGCAAGATGGCAAGACCCGATTGACGCTGGCTCAAGAGAAAGCCGGCGCCGTGATCGGCGAGCTTGGCGCGGCCGGCAAAGTCGATCTCTACGTGACGACGCCGCGGCTGGCGAAAATTCATGCGGCGGCGTTGACGCCGAGCCAAGCCCGAAGCGCAGTCAAAAATATTAAAGCGTACGACCTCGGCGATTCCCCGATCGATTACGACCAGGCGCTTAACCAATTGGCCCGGGAACAAAAGTACGAGCGCGTCTACCTCATTACGGATCATCCCGCGGGCGGCCAGACCGCGGCAACCCGGGTCATTTCCGTCGGGCAACCGCGCGACAATCTGGCTGTCACGGCCTTCGACGTGCGCCGCTCCTCTCTGATCAACTCGCGCATGGAAGCCAGCGCCCTGGTGGCCAATTTTTCCGCCAAGAACGAACGGGTAAAAATTTCGCTCAAAGCCGACGGCGCCATCCTGGCCAGCCGCGAGCTTCGCGTCGGCGCCGACAAGACTGCCAGCGCGACTTTCGAGGGTTTTTCCGAGCATCCGAGCTATGAAGTCGAGATCGACGCGCGCGACGCGTTGGCGCTCGACAATCGCCGCTTTGCGGTGGCAACTAGCACCCGCAAACTGCGCATTCTCGCGGTCACGCCGCGCCCCCAGGCGGCAAGCAGCTTGAAATTGATTCAAGGTGTGAGTGTCGATGTCATCGCGCCGGCCGATTACGCAAAATATCAGCGCCCCGGATATGGATTGGAGATATTCCATTTCGCCACGCCCGCACGCCTGCCGGAAAATCCCGCGCTGTTTATCCTGCCGCCGGCGAATAACTCCCTCGTGGATCTCGGCGCGCCAATTTCGAACCCGCAAATTTCCAGCTGGCGCGAGCCTCATGTGCTGACACGCTACATCAATTTCAGCTTGTTGCGCCCGACCTACGCCCGCCCGCTGAAACCTCAGAGCGCGGGCGATGTCATTATCGAAAGTCCCGCCGGCGCTCTCGCTTTCGCGGTTGAGCGGCCAGGGACCCGTTATCTGATCCTCGGCTTCGACCCCTTGCCTTATCTGGGGCGGAAAAACTTGCCGATGTCGATTTTCACCCTCAACTTTCTCGATTGGTTCATCGAGAGCGGCGGTTCGCGCAGCCAAGCCACCGGCGAGCCCATTCCATTGATCGCCGCCCGATCCGGCGACCTCCTGATAACGCCCGCGGGCGATAGAATTGCGCTGAAACCTGGCCTCAGCTATTTTCCGTCGACCTTTGCGCAGGGGATTTACCGGCGCAGCCGCGCCGGTGCGAGCGAGCTTTACGCGCGTAATCTGGACGACCTGGGCGAGTCCGATCTGCGCGCTTCCAGTACGATCGAGCTGCGCGGCGAGTCCGAGAATTCCGGCAGCGCCTCGGTGCTGTTTTCCTTCTGGCCCTATCTCCTGCTCGCCTCGTTGTTCCTGCTAGTGATTGAGTGGTTCATCAATCCGCGGCTGGCGCGCCCGGCGTTCTTGCGCCGCGGCCGTCGCCCGCTATTTTCACGCTGATGAAAACCTTATTAGCCAATATCGAGTTTGCCAGGCCGGTCTTTCTCTGGCTTTTCCTTGCCTTGCCGCTGCTTTGGTTTCGCCTGCGTGACCGCCGTCTGACCGTGCTGATCGCGCGCACCTTAATCGTCGCGTTGCTGATCGTCGCTCTAACCGACCCGCAATCCACCAGTGAACAAGCGAGCAGCCAAGAGCGAGTGTTCGCCTTCGATCTCTCTGCGAGCATTCCTGCTTCGATGCGCGACTGGATGAAACGTGCGACCGACGCACAGCCCGCACCGAGACGCGGCGATCACGTCTTCGTTTTTGGCGCGGTTCCAGTCAAAGCCGCCAATTGGCGCGACCGCTTGAACGGCGACGCTTCGAAATCCAACGGTATCCAACCGGAGAAAACTGATCTTGAGAGGCTTCTGCATGCGATCCTAGAATTGCCGCCAGCACCGCGAAGTCTGTTTCTATATACCGACGGCTGGGAAACGGAAGGAACCGTGGAGCGCCTGTTGCCGGCCGTCGCCGCAGCGGGAATTAAAATCTACCCGATCTTGCCAACGGAGCGCCCGGCCATCGCCAACGTGGCCGTAACCAAGCTCCTGGCGCCGACTCAGGGCAACACCGGGGAAAGCTTGAATCTGAAGGTTGTCGTCGAAAATCAAAATGATCGGCCGGTCGAGGGCACCTTGACTCTGACGCGCAACGGCCAGACTGTTAAATCTGAAACGGCCAGACTAAGTCCGGGCAGCCAAGTTTTCTCCTTTCAAACCACGCCGGCCGAAGGCACGCTGACCTCTTTTCAGGCGAGTTTCAGCGCGCGCAACCCGCAGCTCGACCGTTATTCGACTGACAACCGCGCCCTCGCCTGGGTTTCCGTGCACGCCAAAGCCAAGATCTTGCTGATCAACGGCCGTAGCGGCGCCGGCCGTTATCTCGAGGAAATACTCAAGCGCCAGGGCCTTGAGCTGACCGTGCGCACGGCCGACAACGCGCCATCTCCCAGCGGTTACAAGGTAGTGATCTTCAACAATGCGGAGCGCGAGCGCTTTTCGCCGAGTTACCTCGCATCGGTGGAACGCCACGTTGCCGATGGCAACGGCTTTATCATGCTCGGCGCCGATGCCAGCTTCGCGCCGGCGAGCTATCGTCAGACACCGATCGAGCGGATTTTGCCGGTCGAGCCGAAAGAGCCGCCCAAGCGCGAAGAGAAAAACCGTGCCGTGGTTTTGGTCATCGACAAGTCCGGCAGCATGCGCGACGACAACCGGATTGTTTACGCAAAAGAAGCGGCCAAAGCGGTGGCGCGCCAACTGCGCGACATCGACCTGTTGGGCGTGGTCGGTTTCGATGACAGCCCGTTTGTCGTAGTTTATCTGGAACGCATGGCGCGGCTGCGCGGCGTGGTCGACACGCAAATTGATCGCCTGAAGCCCGGCGGTCAAACCTACTTCCTTCCCGCTCTGGTCGAAGCCGGACGGCAGCTGGAACGGGCCAACGCGACCCGCAAGCATATCATCTTGTTGAGCGACGGCGTCACGAGGGGCAGCCAGGGCGAGCTCGTTGATCTGGTCAGTTACTTCAAAAACCGCCTCAAGATCACGGTTTCGACCGTGGCGATCAGCAGCGAGGCGGATGTCCGCATTATGAAGCGGCTAAGCCAATATGGCGGCGGCCTGTTTCACCACACCGTGGACCCTTCGACGCTGCCGCGAATCGTCCTAGAACAGCTTCAAGACAAACCGAAGGACGAGCCGCAAAATGAAGGGCCATGGACGCCGATTCCCGAGCGAAGCTCTGAACTGCTGGCGGGGCTTGGCATAAGAAACTATCCGGCGGTTTTGGGCTACATGGACACGGACTTGAAGCGCGGCGCGAAGATGGACCTGATGATCCAGCGGCAGGATCGTAGGCTGCCGTTATTGGCTTCTTGGCGCTACGGCAAAGGTAAGGCGATTGCTTTGACCACCGACTTGGAGGGGCGCTGGAGCCGAAACTGGATCCCGTGGACCGGCCTGCAGGCTTTTTGGGGCCGCATTCTGGAATGGCTCGTCCCGGTCGAGGAAAATCTGGTACCGGCCCACGAAGCAAGGGTAAGCTTAGTCGAAAATCGCTCGATCCTCGACCTGTCAGTATACGAAGAAGCCGGCGCCAATAGCCAATATCGCTACACAATGACCGGCAAAGCCGGCAAGAACGAGGGTTCTCTCACCAAACTGGCTCCCGGCCATTACCAAACCGTTTTGCCGGTTTCCGAACCAGGGGACTACCGGATTGACCTAGTGGAGGATCGCGCCGGTCGGCGCATCCCCTTTCCACCGGTCGGCTACAGTCTTGCCCACGATTTGAAGAGTGAAATGCCGCGGCCCGAGTTCAACACCCGCTTACTCGCCAAGATGGCCGAGGCTACCGGTGGCGAGATCAATCCTCGACCAGCGCAGACGCGCGTTACCATAAGCGTAACCAAGTCTTATGCGCCGCTCAGGCAACCCCTGATTCTGACGGTTTTCTGCCTGTTGCTGCTCGAGGTGGCAATCAGAAAGTTCGCCTTTGCCGAGCCGGACTGACGAGCGCTCCCGCGCTTCCTAACACCCTCTCCCAATTACCTTTTCCGGGTTTTTTTTCGTTTGACAGGAGCCCGGAAACGATCTATTGGTTGGAGTCTTTTTAATTATGCGGGTCATAGCATCAGTAAACCGAAGCGCGACGGCAGTTAGTCAGCGGGTCGCCTGGCGGTGTTTTTCTTTTAGCCAGACTAAGAATTTATCGTGGCTGGTTACATTCGTCGCAGTGCTAGCGATGAATCTTGTCCAGGCTCACGCCGCCAGACAAAGAGCGGTCGTCCGCAAGGATATCCCCAAGGGTAAATCCGCGGCCACCCAGGCGAAAAAACATTCCACGCCTCAACCGCGCAAAGCATTACAGCGTTACCAACTCCCTGAACCCATCGATGTGTTAGAAAAGCGAGAGCAAATCGTGCACCGGGTGCGCCGCGGCGAATCCTTCACCGATTTGTTGAGTCGTTATGGCCTGGCGGGGACTGAAAAACGATTGTGGTTACGTTCCCTGACGCAAAATAGCGGTCGGCGGCCATTACCCGTGGGGCGCGAAGTTCATCTCTACTTTGCCAAGCCCACGTTAACGCGCGCAAAAAGAGCCGTTCCGGGCCAACTCAAAGCGCTGGAAATTGATCAAGACGATTCTTACACGCTGGCTTGGGAAAAAAGCTTAAAAGGAATTCTGTTCCAGCGGCGCGAGAAGCCGTTCGATGTTGAAGTCAAGAGCGTGAGTGGCGAGGTCGATACCTCGTTATTCGAGGACAGTCGTAAAGCCGCGGTTCATCCCAAACTGCTCTCTCAGCTCGCCGATATCTTCACCTGGGACATCGACATCGAGAAGGCGGTCAAAAAGGGCGATAGCTATAAAATTCTTTATGAACAGCGGAGTCGAAAGGGTCAAGAAAGCAAGCCAGTGATGCGAATCCTGGCCGCCGAGTTGAACAATGCGGGGCAAAAGCTCACCGCAGTCTATTTCGAAAAGCAAAAGGGACGGGGCAACTATTACAATCTGGAAGGTCGGAGTCTGGCCCGCTCTTTTCTGCGTTTCCCGCTTGAGTTCACCAGCATAACTTCGCACTTTAACGAATCCCGTTTTCATCCGCTCTTGAAAACCAATTTGCCGCATAAGGGCATCGATTTTGCCGCCCGAAGAGGCACTCCCGTCCGAGCAGTCGGCGACGGCGTGATCACCGAAGCGGGCTGGAACGGCGGTTACGGTAAAGCCATCGACATCAAGCATGATTCGACGTACACGAGCCGCTACGCCCATCTGCAAGGTTTCGCGCCCGGCATCCGCAGCGGCGTGAGTGTCGCCAAGGGACAGATCATCGGCTACGTCGGCTCCACGGGCAGGAGCACCGGCCCGCATCTCCACTTTGAACTCTACAAGGACCAGCAGTTCATCGATCCGTTGGGTGTCGACTTTCCCGCCGAGGAAAGCATCGAACCGGCATTACAGAAAGTCTTTGAAAATCAGACTCGCACCTATATGGTCGAGCTCGCCACTTTTGCACAGCCGTCTCCGCCACAATCCTAACGCTCTCGCCCTGTTTTTTGATTTGGAAAGGGCTGTTCTTTTAGCTTCGGTTTGTAGTCATTGTCTAGGCGCCATCGATCGGACTTTGGTTTTCCGTATGGACTGTGTGTGTTTACCGAACCGGATTATTGAATTGCCATGGGACAGACCGAGCGAAAGCTCATTCTAATCTTCGCGAGCGGCGGCGGCGTTGGCTTTTCGCCATATTTTCCGGGCACCTTAGGAACTCTAATCGCCGTGCCGGTTTCTCTCGCCGTCAATCGGCTCGCGCAAATCGCGCCGGTGATAGCCTTATTTGCGCTTGCTGGATTAATCTTGATCGCGATCGGCTTGGCGGATAAAGCCGCTAGAATTTTAGAGAAAAAAGATCCCCAAATCGTCGTCATCGACGAGATCGCCGGTTTTGCCGTGGCCAATTTCCTCACCTACAGCGCCAGCGCTGTAGTCATCGCCTTTGTCTTGTTTCGAATATTTGATATTTCAAAGGTGTTTCCGGTGGGTCGGCTCGAAAAGCTGCCCGGCGGCGCCGGAATCGTTTTGGACGATCTTATGGCTGGGCTGTATACGTTTTTGATTCTCCGGCTGCTCTTGTTAATAAATCTCGCATGATTCAAAGCGCGGTACTTTTAAGCACGGGTGACGAGCTTACCACCGGCAAGGTGGTCGATACTAATTCAGCGTTTATCGCCGAGCGTCTGTTCTCGCTCGGCATCAAAGTGGCCGCCGTGCTAAAAGTCGGTGACGATCGCGACAAGCTCCTCTGGGCCTTTGCGCGCGCACGGGAGCTTGCCGATTTGATCATCGGTACGGGTGGCCTCGGACCGACGGCGGATGATTTGACTACGGAAATGGTCGCTGAATTCATCGGTGGGAGACTGATTCGAGACGAGCAGGTCGCCAGCGGCTTAATGCAACGGTTCGAAACTCGCGGGATTCCCTGGACGGAAAACAATCTCAAGCAAGCGCTTTTTCCCGAAGGCGCGACGATCGTTCCCAATCCCGTCGGCACCGCGCCAGGATTTCACGTGAGCCTGGACGAAAACAAAAATCTTTTCTGGCTATCCGGTGTGCCGCAAGAAATGAGCGCCATGTTCAACGCCACGGTTATGCCTTGGATCGTCGAACAGCAAGGCCAAAACAGAGAGATTTATTCCGGCACGTTTAAAATCTATGGGCTTACGGAATCGAAGCTGGACAGCCTCGTCAAACCCATCGATCTAGGCGAAGGGGGGAGACTCTCCTTTCGCGCCCATTTTCCCGACTTGACCCTGCGCTTGACGGTGACCGGCGGCAAGGCTCAAGAAAAAAGTTTCGCTGCAATTTGCGCACGAATCCGCAGCGTTCTTGGCCGACATATCTACGCTGAAGGCGATGTTACCATGGAAGATCGAGTCGGCCAGCTGCTTCTCGAAAAGCAGCAAACCCTGGCCCTTGCGGAATCATGCACCGGCGGCTTGATCAGCCGGCGGATTACGCGCATCGCCGGCAGCTCGGCCTATTACTATGGCGGCGCGGTAACCTATGCCAACGAAGCGAAAGTAAATTTCTTAGGTGTAGAACCGGCGACCCTGGAAAGATACGGCGCCGTCAGCGAGCAAAGCGCACTGGAAATGTCGCGTGGCATTAGAGAGAGAACCGGTGCAAGTATCGGTCTGAGCGTCACCGGAGTCGCCGGACCGTCCGGCGGCAGTCCGGAAAAACCGGTCGGCACGGTCTGGATGAGCATCGCGCGGGCGGACTACCACCAAGCCCGCCATTTTCAATTTTACGGCGACCGCGAGCGGGTTGTTCTGGCGGCCTCTCAGGCCGCGCTCAATTGGCTGCGCACGGCGCTCTTAACTTGAATCGCCTGAAACTGTGATTCGCGCTTTCATTGCCGTTACTCTAGAGCCCCAAGTCATCGCCAAAATCGCGGCAGCCATCGATCAACTAAAACGGCAGATCCCCAACGTGCGCTGGGTACAGCCGCGCAATCTTCACGTGACGCTGAAATTCCTCGGCGACATCGATGAAACACTGGTCGAGCCGATCGGCGCCGCGCTGAACCGGCAACTCTGCCTCTTTCCGCGCTGCACCATAAATGCTAAAGGTTTAGGGGTATTTCCAGGGCTCAAACGACCGCGCGTGTTATGGGTCGACTTGGCCGGTAGCCGATTGGTTTCGTTAGCTTTGAAAATAGAATCTGCGCTACAGCCCCTTGGTTTTGCGCCGGAGACGAGAACATTCACGCCGCATTTAACCATCGGACGATGGCGGCAGATGGACAGAGTGCCGCGATCGTTCGCTTGGCAGCTGGAGCCGTGGCAAACCTATGAATTCGGCGCATCCGAAGTCGAGCACGTGAAATTCATTCAAAGCGTGCTAAAACCCGAAGGCGCAAACTATTTTGAGTTAACAGCGGTGCCGCTAAGCGACCAGCAAGCCGCTCAATAACCCGGCGTTGCGAAGGAGGCAGGAGATGGATGCAAATCGAGAAAAAGCAATCGACTTGGCGGTGAGCCAGATCGAACGGCAGTTCGGCAAGGGCGCCATCATGAAGCTGGGCGAAGCCGGTGTGCCCAAAGACCTGCCCGTGCTCTCGACTGGCTCTCTAGGCCTCGATATCGCGCTGGGAATCGGCGGCGTGCCGCGCGGCCGCGTGATTGAAATTTACGGCCCGGAGTCTTCGGGTAAGACCACGCTGGCCCTGCACATTGTCGCGGAAGCCCAGAAACTGGGCGGCATGGGCGCGTATATCGATGCGGAACACGCCCTCGACCTCGGCTATGCAAAAAAGCTCGGCGTCAATACCGACGAATTGCTGATCTCCCAACCCGATCACGGCGAACAAGCTCTGGAAATCGCCGAGACCCTGGTGCGCAGCGGTGCGATTGACGTGTTGGTCATTGACTCGGTTGCCGCACTCGTGCCCAAGGCGGAAATCGAGGGCGAGATGGGCGACTCTCACATGGGCTTGCAGGCCCGGCTGATGTCGCAAGCGCTGCGCAAATTGACCGCTACCATTGCCCGCTCCATGACCGTGGTCATCTTTATCAACCAGATCCGCATGAAGATCGGCGTCATGTTCGGCAACCCGGAAACCACCACCGGCGGCAATGCGCTCAAGTTTTACGCTTCAGTGCGCATGGACATCCGGCGCATCGGAGCGCTCAAGGACGGCGACAACATGATTGGCGGCCGCACTCGCGTCAAGGTCGTCAAGAACAAAGTCGCGCCGCCGTTTAAAGAAGCTGAATTCGACATCCTTTACGGCACCGGCATCTCCCGCGACGGCGAGATCGTTGATCTTGGCAGCGAGAGTGGCGTCGTCGAAAAGAGCGGCGCTTGGTATTCCTACGGCGGCGAACGCATCGGCCAGGGTCGGGAAGCGGCGAAGAATTTTCTCAAGGAACACCCCGAGACGGCCAACGAGATTATGGGCAAAGTCATGGAAAAAATAGGCATAAAACGGACCGCGTCCGATTCTGCGGCGGCGAGCGTCGTAGCTGCCCCGGATAAGAAAGAAAAAGGCAAAGGCAAATAGTTTACAAAGTTAATTCTGGCACCGAGGAAAAATAGCGGCCAAGCAGCAACCTCAGGCGCGGCAGAGGACGCGCTGAATGCGGCGCTGCGATATTTAGGCTACCGTTCACGTAGCGAAGCCGAAGTTCGACAGTACCTGCGCCGGCGGGGCTACCTGCCCGCGGCCGCTGATAAAGTGATCGATAAGCTTCGTTCATTCCACTACCTAAACGACGAGGCATTTGCCCGCAGCTGGGCCCTGGCACGCGCCCAAGAGCGCGGCTACGGCCCACGGAGAATCGACCAGGAATTGAGAAGCAAGGGTATCGGTCAAGCTCTGATCCGCGCCACGCTTAAAGAAACTTTCGATCAGGTCGACGAAGCGGCGAGCGCAAAGCGGCTTTTGGCGAAACGCTTCAAAGGCGAAAGCTTAAAAGAGCCGAAAACCCAGCGTCGCGCCGCGGCTTACTTACAGCGCCGCGGCTATGACAATCAAGTTATTTTCGACCTACTCCGTTTTCCGACAGAAGAAGACTGATGGAATCATGATCACCGGAAACCAAATACGCCAATCATTCTTGGATTACTTTGCCAAACAAAGCCATACGGTGGTGCGCAGCTCATCGCTGGTACCGGACAAGGATCCGACCCTGCTTTTCACTAACGCGGGTATGGTGCAGTTCAAGAACGTCTTTCTTGGCCAAGACCGCCCTCCTTATACGCGCGCCGCCAGCGCGCAAAAATGTCTGCGTATCAGCGGCAAGCACAACGATCTCGAAGCGGTCGGCCGCGATACCTATCACCACACGTTTTTTGAGATGCTCGGCAACTGGTCCTTCGGCGATTATTATAAAGCCGAAGCGATCGAGTGGGCCTGGACGCTATTGACCAAGGAATGGGGCCTGCCCAAAGACAAGCTCTACGCCACGGTTTATCTCAACGACGATGAAGCGGAAAAACTTTGGTTCAAAATCAGCGGGCTGCCATCGGAGCGGGTGAGCCGTTTCGGCGACAAGGAAAATTTCTGGGAAATGGGGGAAACCGGTCCCTGCGGACCGTGCAGCGAAATTCATCTCGACCGAGGACCGCAAGCCTGCGACATGTCCGGCGTGGCGGGCCATGAGTGCCGAGTGAACGGCGATTGCGCTCGTTACATCGAGCTGTGGAATCTAGTTTTTATTCAGTACAACCGCAAAGAAAACCGCGAGCTGGTGGAATTGCCTTCTAAGCACGTCGACACCGGCATGGGCTTGGAGCGCATCACCGCCGTCTTGCAAAAAGTCTTATCGAACTACGATATCGATTACCTGCGCGAGCTCACCGCGAGCACCGAAAGACTCACCGGCAAAAAGTATGGCGCCAATTCGGCGGAGGATATTTCTTTTCGCGTGATCGACGATCACGCCCGGGCGGTGAGTTTCTTGATCGCCGACGGTGTCATGCCAAGCAACGAAGGGCGCGGCTATGTCTTGCGCCGGCTCTTGCGCCGCGCCGCGCGCCATGGACGGTTAATCGGTTTGCAACAGCCGTTCCTGCATGAAGTCGCCAAGACCGTGGCGGCGGTGATGGGCGACGCCTATCCGGAGCTACGCAAGGAAGAACAGCGGGTTCGCGACGTGATTCGCATCGAAGAGGAACGTTTTGGCGAAACCCTGGAAAAGGGACTAACGCTGCTCGAAGAGGCCACCGCAAAACTTCGGGCGGAGAAAAAAAATATACTTCCCGGCGAAGTTGCCTTCCGTCTTTATGACACATTCGGCTTTCCACTCGATCTGACCGAAGACATCCTGCGCGGCGAATCCATAGGCGTCGACCAGGCGGGCTTCGAGAAACTGATGGAAGAGCAGCGGACACGAGGTCGTGACGCGCGCGACACTAGCAGTATGGAATCGAAGATTCAGCTCGATCGCCAGGTGTGTTTCATCGGCTATAATCACCTCGACGGTGAGTCGTCAGTTCTTGCGATATACGGCAATGGCAACGGTAAACACGAAGCCGTCGAAGGCGATGAAATCGATTTGCTCACCGCCGAAACTCCTTTTTATGGTGAGTCCGGCGGCCAAGTCGGCGACCGCGGCACGATCATCACGTCCCGCGGCGACGTCATCGAAGTCATCGACACACAACATCCGACGCCGCAACTCACCGCCCATCGCGCCAGAGTCAAAAAAGGCCGGGTTCAGATCGGCGACAATGTTCGCCTAATCGTCGACCCTAAGCACCGGCAAAGAACCAAGCTCAACCACTCGGCTACGCACATTTTGCACGCGGTCCTGCGCCGGGAATTGGGACAGCAGGTGCGCCAGGCGGGCTCCCTGGTAACTCCCGAGCGGTTGCGCTTCGACTTTAGCCATACCGGCGCGATCGCCGACGAAAAGCTTGCGTCGATCGAAGTCGAAGTCAATCAGCATATTCGCGAGGATGCGGGTGTTTCCATTGAGGAGTTGAGCTACGACGAGGCGATTCACCGCGGCGCCCTCGCTTTCTTCGGCGACAAATACGGAGATCGCGTGCGCGTCGTTAAGATCGGCAATTTTTCCACCGAGCTATGCGGCGGAACCCATGTGCAGGCTTCCGGCGAAATCGGGTTATTCAAGCTCCATTCCGAGGGCGGCGTTGCCGCGGGCGTGCGTCGCGTCGAAGCTTTTACCGGTGAAGGCGCCCTGGATCTAATTCACAATTACGAACAACGGCTCAAGGAAATCGGCAACCTGGTGCGCGGCAGCGCCGCTGACGCCGTGGATAAAGTCAAGAAACTGCTCGAGCGTCAAAAAGAGCTCGAGAAGGAAATCGACAAATTGCGCGGTCAGCTTGAGAAAGACCGGATTCCCGAACTGCTCGCCAGGCAGCGTTCCGTCGACGGCGCCAACGTTTTGGTCAGCCGGGTCGACGGCGTCGACGGCAAGCAACTGCGCGACCTCGCGGATCAGCTCAAGGAAAAACTCGGCGCGGCCGTCATCGTCCTGCTCAGCGCGGGGGAAGCCAACGTCAATCTAGTCGCCTCGGTCAGCAATGAACTCACCAAGCGCTATCACGCAGGCAACATAATCAAAGAGCTCGCCGGGATAGTTGGCGGTGGGGGCGGCGGGCGACCCGACTTCGCCCAGGCAGGCGGCAGTGACCCAGCCAAGATCGATGCGGCGCTCCAGCGCGCCGAAGAAATGTTTCGCCAGGCCAAATGAACTCGGAACCTCGCGCTAATCTTGTCAATTGCCACGGTTTCTCTGCACGAGAGACTCAACGTGGATAGGCTCGGCAGTTTCTAGGAACACTGAGTAAGCGTGTTAACGATCCGCGCCAAGAAAATCATCGAAAAGACCTCCGGGTTCTGCGATATCATTGACATAACGCCCAAGGTTCGCGCGCATATCGAGAAACGAAGAAAATTCGCAGCGGATTGGTCATGCTCTTCGTTTCCGGTTCCACTGCGGCGCTCACGACCATTGAATACGAGCCGGGGCTGATCCAGGATTTAAAGGAGTTCGTCGAGCAGCAAATTCCGTCCAACCGTCGCTATCATCACGACGACCGCTGGGGCGACGATAACGGTTTCTCTCACCTGCGCGCCTCGCTTTTCGGTCCGTCGATAACCATTCCGATCGAGAACGGTCGTCGCAAGCTTAGGCACCTGGCAACAAGTGATCCTGCTCGATTTTGACAATCGCCCGCGCACGCGGGAAATCATCGTCCAGCTTATAGGAGAAAGCGAGTGAAAGACGAAAAGAAGCAAAGCGCCGGTGTCGTCACCCAGGTGGGCGTCAACTTTCTCGAATTCAATGATCCGCGGCTGTTTCGCGATCTGTTGGGGCAGCATGATCAGCATATAAAAATCATCCAACAAACCTTGCAGGTGAAGATTCGCGTGCGCGGCTCGGGAATAGAGATCGAAGGCGATCCGCTGCAAGTGGAGCTCGCCAGCCAAATTCTGCGCCAACTCTACGGCCTGTTGGAGAAGGGTTATCCGGTTTACGCCAGCGACGTTGACTACGCGATTCGCATTTTGAGCGCCGACTCGCGCGCTCGCTTGCAGGAAATCTTTCTCGATACGATTTATATTTCGGCGCACAAGCGCACGATCACGCCGAAAAGCATCGCGCAGAAAGCCTACATCGACGCGATCCGCCGCTACGACATCGTGTTCGGCATCGGTCCCGCCGGCACCGGCAAAACCTATCTCGCCATGGCGATGGCGGTCGCTGAGCTGATGAAGAATAATTACGTGCGTATCATTCTGACTCGGCCGGCAGTTGAAGCGGGTGAGAAACTGGGTTTCTTGCCCGGCGATTTGGCTGAGAAGGTCAATCCTTACTTACGCCCGCTTTACGATGCATTGCACGATATGGTCGACTTTGACCGCGCCCGCAAGCTGGTCGAACGGGGCACCATCGAGGTAGCGCCGTTGGCGTTTATGCGCGGCAGGACTTTGAACGACTCTTTCGTGATTCTCGACGAGGCGCAGAACACCACGCCTGAACAGATGAAGATGTTTCTGACCCGGCTCGGTTACGGTTCGAAAGCGGTGATCACCGGCGACGCCACACAGATCGATTTGCCGGCCGGCAAGCTTTCCGGATTGAAAGAGGCGTCGCGCATTCTCAAAGGCGTGCAGGGCATCCGCTTCATTCCGTTCACCGAAAAAGACGTCGCGCGCCACCACCTGGTGCAGGAGATCATCACCGCGTACGAACGGGACGAGAATCAGTCGAGCGTGCGGGATTTCCCGGAAAAAATCTGAATCGGAACTTTCAACCCCGCCGGCTGGAGCGGTCGCCGCGGTTTATTGAACCGCCTCCAGCGTCACCTTAGTCTGCACGGTTCGGCCGTCGCGCAACATGGAAATAGTCACCGCGTCGCCGACTTTGTATTTTTCCAAAAGTAAATATAGATCGTTCGGCGATTCAACTTTTTTACCGTCGATGGCGATGATGATATCGCCCAGACGCAAGCGTCCATCGGAATCGCGTCGAGTCGGCCGAATTCCCGTCCGTGCCGCCGCGCTGCCCCTTACGACATCGACCACCAACACGCCGGTCACGCCGAGTCTCTGGGCTATCTGTTCGTCGGCGATTTGAATGCCCATTCCCGGCCGTGTGATTTTGCCGCTGCGAATTAGCTCCGGCACGATGCGATTAACGGTGTCCACCGGTATCGCAAAGCCGATACCCGCCGAGGCGCCGGATGGGCTGTAGATTGCCGTATTGACACCGATCAATCGACCAGCGCTGTCCAGCAGCGGACCGCCGGAGTTTCCCGGGTTGATCGCCGCGTCGGACTGAATCACGCCTTGAATTGGCCGGCGCGTGACCGATTCAATCTCGCGGTTGAGCGCGCTGATCACCCCGGTTGTCAGAGTTTGATCCAGGCCGAAGGGATTGCCGATGGCGAAAACACTCTGTCCCACCTGCAAATTTTTCGACGTGCCGATGGGTATCGGATGCAGCCGGTTGGCCGGCGCGTCAATGCGCAGCACGGCGAGATCTTTGTCCGGCGCCGCGCCGACCACGCGCGCTTTCCAGTTGGATTGGTCGGCCAAGGTGACCTGTGCGGCGTCGGCATTTTGGATCACATGAAAATTGGTAATGACATTGCCGCGGGTATCCCACACAAATCCGGAGCCGGTACCCTGGGGAATTTGATAGAGGTTTAGGGTGAAGAGATCACGTTCTACGCCGATCGCCGTGATGTTCACCACCGCAGGAGAGGCTTGCCGAAACAAAGCGATGGTGGATCTTTCGTCCGATAGAAGCTCCCCCCTAGGCATCACGGCCCGAGGCGCCGCGCGAGGATCGTTAAGAGCCGCACCACCAACCCAGGAATCACGAATCAACAGGAAACTGATTACGGCAAGAGCAACGACTGCACAGATGTGAGTCCAAACTGAGCGCCGCCCCGCCGCTGGGTCCGTTGTCGACATGAATATTATCCTCTGCCGTGCAGCCAACACGCAAAATTTGAAAACAATTTAAACGCATCCGTTGGGCGCCTGTTTGTTCATAACACAATTCGGAGCCCAAATTCCAAAGCCGTTCTTAGCCGCACCCAACTAACATTGCACGTTCGTGCGCGTCCAACACCCAGAACTAACATTCGAGAGATCGGAAACAATCCAAACTTCCGAGTGCCCGAACACGGGAAAGTAAAACCACGACGCCCGGAGTAGCAGCGAAAAAAATAATTGAAAATTGCGGGGTACGCTTCTTAAAGGCGTTAGCAGGGCATCGCACCTGGGAGACTGTACGGCGCGGGCAAGCGCGGCGATAGCTGTGAACACCACGCTCGCGTTTTAAACAACTTGAATTCTCTTTCTCTGATATCACCCTCGCTCAGTTTTGGGTCGCGCTATCGTTAAAACGCCACTATCGTAGCCGGCAGTTAGCCGATCACGATCAATCTCGAATGGCGACGTTATCGCCTAGCGATAGCGGCATCGTACGACTCGTATTTCGCGTAGCCTCGGCAGCGGCGGGCGACGCGTCATCAACCTTTTGGCGCGGTTGCTCCATCGACCCTTTGCAAGTGTCGTTGGAAGCAAATCCGCCATGTTGTTTCGCCTCCCTTAATTTCGATTTCTTCACGGAAAGCCAGACAAAGAATGAGTTTCTCAAACTACGTGAATATCGATTTTTCTCGGTTTGGCTTCTTCGGCCTTGGGTAAATTTAAGGTGAGCACGCCGTTTTTGAGCTCCGCCGATATTTTTGCTTGATCGACTCTTTCGCTCAGTTCGAACTGCCGAAAAAAATTAACCAGATCATATTCCCGGTAGACCAGTTCCCCGGTCGCGGAATGCGTCCCTTTGCCTCGAATCGTCAACAAATTGTTTTCGACGCGCACATCCAGGCCGTCTTTGGCGACTCCGGGTAAATCCGCCTTTACCACAAGACCTTCGGGAGTTTCGTAGATATCGACCGGCGGCGTCACAGCCCGTTCTTGGCTGCGGGTCACCTCCCGGCCGGCAGGTTCTTTCTCTTGCGGATATTCCGGCACGGTTTTTTCTGCCATCATGGTTCTCTCCTTCGCGGGGCTGGTTACGCTACTTTGACGGTAACTTGACGCGGCTTGGCTTTTTCCGCCTTTGGTAAGGTAATCCTCAATAGTCCATTTTTATATTCGGCTTGAATCCGCTCATCATTGACTTCGACCGGTAGCTCGAAAGTTCGCACGAACTTGCCGCTCGAACGCTCGCTTCTGTGAAAGGCTTCCGGTTTCACGTCGGCCGAAATACGACTTTTCTCTCCCGATAAAGTGAGTCGGCTTTGCATTACCGTAACGTTAAACGATTGCGGATCCACACCGGGAGTGAGCGCTTCGACGTACAAATTGTCTTTGTCCTCGAGCAAATTCACCAATGGATAACGTCGCGGCCCGCGGCCTGGTAAGAAGGCAACTCGGTGCGAAGGCCCCTCCGCCAAAGTAAATTCGTCAAAGGCTTTATCGATGTCGCGCCGTAATTGGTCCATGTCTGCAAACGCGTTCCATTGTGCCATGATAATCTACCTCCGAGTGTTTTAGGACGCCGTCTCTTCTTGCGAAGTTAGTCACGCTTCAGCGCTTGTCAAGGGTGAGCGCAACACGCCGCCCGCCGCGCGAATGGGCCGTTTGCCTCATTTACTCGACGACAAAAGCAATTTTCTGACAGGGGAAATTGTCGAGAGAGCACGGGACGTCAAATTCGGTGCTTTCCAACATTGGGGGCAAGCACAAATCGCTAGAAAAGTTTTCCGCTAGTGAAATTACAATGGATCAAATGGTCTCTTCAATTTGCCGCCAACCGTTTGCATTAAAAGCGTCGCCCGAGCCGGCGCAAGAAGACGACCTGTTCCCGCCGCAGGTTGATCAACTGGTCGCGCATATGCAGGGCGACCTCGACCCCCGCCAGATTGACGCCTAATTCATTGACGAGAACCTGCGCCACGCGAATCCGATCGACTTGCTCGACTGGATAGAGTTTCAAGCGGCGGCGCTTGATCGATTGAATCACATGCTCACGCTCGAGGTAGCGGACGAATTCCTCACTCACATCACAGACCTCGATCACCTCGGTCATGCGAAAATATTTTTTCACCATCGTTTAGTCTCGTTTCACAAGGCTATGTCCTTGCGAATATCCTCACCGTAAGCTTGCTCGACTCGCTCGAGATTTTCGTCTGGAATCGCGCCCTTGGGAACACGCACCATCAGACGCAAATAAAGATCTCCCGCGGGGCTACGGCCCCGCCCCTGCACGCCCTTCCCTTTAACCCGGAGCGATTGGCCGCTCTGCGCACCCGCTGGAATTTTTACTTGGACGGCACCTATCGGCGTCGGTACCCTGATCGATGCCCCACGCACAGCCTCGCCGACGGTAATCGGCAATTCCATGGTAAGATCGTTTTTAGTGCGGCTGAATAACGCATGAGACCGCACCCGAGGCATCAAGTAAAGATCACCAGGCAGACCGCCGCGAACGCCGCTGGCGCCTTTACCTGGAACCCGAATTCGTTTGCCCGTCTCCGCACCGGGAGGAATATTGACTCGGACGTTTTCCGTACGCACGACGCGTCCAGCGCCACGGCAATTTGCGCATGGGCTACCGGCTAGTTTACCGCTGCCGTGACACCTCGGGCAGGTCTGGCGTAAGCTAACGGATCCCTGGCGGATTTCTTTCCAGCCCGTACCGAGGCATTCGCCGCATTGTTTTGATCCGGCCTCCGCTTTCGATCCAGTGCCGCCGCAGAGATCACATGGGACCGGCCGCTGGATCTGTAAATTTGTCTGAAAACCGCGAACGGCGTTGAGAAAATCAATTTCGATTGCCGTCTCAATATCCTCGCCGCGCCGAACCGATTCTTCCGCAAACGGCCCGCTGCCGCCGAACAAATCTTCGAATCCGCCAAAACCAAAAAAGTCGTCGGGGCGTCCTTGCGCGAATCTGGAACCGCCGCCGGTTTGCGCCGATTGCTCTTGCCATCTTTGATAGGCCCTGGCCTTTTCCGGATCAAATCCCGGACTCAGCCCTTCTTCGCCGAATTCGTCGAAGCGCTTGCGTTTCTCCGCGTCGCCCAAAACTTCGTAGGCTGACGAGATTTCTTTGAATTTCTCTTCGGCGCTCCGATCGCCGGGATTGATATCGGGATGATAGCGGCGCGCGAGTTTTCGGTAGGCGTCGCGAATTTCGTCCGCGCTGGCCGATCTCTCGACGCCGAGAATTTTGTAGTAATCCTTGCGTTCCATTACGCCTCATCGCGCGAATAAAAACGGGACATTCACGCTTTCTTGCTTTGCGCCTCGCTAGAGTTCTGCGGCACCGGCGAAGAGCATACAGTTCCCTAAACCCCTGCCGGATACAAATTTACTTAATATATTTCAATTTGGGTTTGTTGACCCCTCTTGTCAAGCTGCTGCGCTGGCTTGACAGGCGATAGAACCGTACTTAACTTTTCTCTAGTCAGTCAAATTCCTGAAAGGAGGAACATTTATGGATTTAGTAAGATGGGAACCGTTTGAGGGTTTGAATCGAATTCCGTCGCGCATCAACGATTTATTCGACGATACCTTCGGCCGGTCGCGGACTCTGCCAAATTCTGCCAATGGGGTGTGGTTTCCTCCTGTAGACATACTGGAGAGCAAAGATTCCTACCTCATTCGCGCGGAGCTTCCGGGAATGAAAAAGGAAAACTTTAACCTGGAAGTCAAAGACGGCACGCTGACCCTCAGCGGTGAAAGAAAGTCCGAAGAAGCAGCCAATGGCGTCGAGTATCATCGGGTGGAGCGAGTTACCGGAAAGTTTGTCCGGTCGTTCTATCTACCGCAGACGGTAAAAAGCGACGACATCAAGGCGACCTATCGTGACGGTATTCTCGCGGTTCACGTGCCTAAGGCCGAGGAGGCTAAACCGAAGCAGATCGCGATCAACGTTCATTAATACCTTGGGGAATCGTGGGTAAGAACTGACAAGGGAAAGCCTTCAAGCTTCCTCTTGTCGGTTTTATGCTAGCGTTATTATTGCGCGCGCCGGCGCGCAGATTAGGTGATGCCCCCCGGTCAGCTCGTTGTCTCTCCTTATCACCGATCGAAAACGCGCGTCGCTACTATTTCAATGGGCGAAGACGACATTGACGTCAGCTCTGAATTGGCGGCCTGCTCTCTCCATCAGTAGACTTTCACCCGGCCATAAAAAAGGCGCCTGATTGCTCAGGCGCCTTTTGGGTTAGCGGTCTTTGCAGGACGATTTAAAAGTCGTCGTGGTCGTGAGGCATAGCCGGAGCGTCTTTTTTCTTCTCCGGTTTGTCGGCGATCATCGCTTCGGTCGTAATCATCATCCCGGCAACCGATGCAGCGTTCTGCAGCGCGGTGCGTACAACTTTGGTCGGGTCGACGATTCCGGCTTTGACCAGATCTTCGTATTCTTCGGTTGCTGCGTTGAACCCGAACGAACCCTTGCCATTCTTCACCTTCTCCAATACCACCGAGCCTTCCAGACCAGCGTTTTGCGAAATCCAGCGAAGCGGTTCTTCGAGAGCGCGCTGGATGATCCGCACGCCGACCTTTTCCTCCTCTGACACGCGAAGGCTGCCGAGTCCTGCCGAAGCGCGCACCAGAGCTACGCCTCCGCCCGGCACGATCCCTTCCTCGACGGCTGCGCGCGTTGCGTGGAGCGCATCCTCGACGCGGGCTTTCTTTTCTTTCATTTCGACCTCGGTCGCGGCGCCAACCTTGACCACGGCAACGCCTCCGGCAAGTTTGGCCAGGCGTTCTTGCAGCTTCTCGCGATCATAGTCGGACGTTGTATCTTCGATTTGTGCGCGAATCTGTGTGATCCGGCCCTCGATGGCCGACTTTTTACCGGCGCCTTCAACGATCGTGGTGTTGTCTTTGTCGATAATCACCCGTTTGGCCCGGCCGAGATCTTTGAGCGTGACGTTTTCTAGCTTAATGCCGAGTTCTTCGGCGATCATCTTTCCGTCTGTGAGGATCGCGATATCTTCAAGCATTGCCTTGCGGCGGTCGCCGAAGCCAGGAGCCTTGACGGCGACAACTTTAAGCGTACCGCGAAGCTTATTGACGACCAGCGTTGCCAAGGCTTCGCCTTCGACTTCCTCAGCGATAATTAGCAATGGCTTGCCGGTTTTCGCGGTCGCTTCGAGCACCGGGAGAAGATCCTTCATGGTGGAGATCTTTTTCTCGTGGTTGAGCAGGTAGCAATCTTCGTAAACGCACTCCATCCGTTCCGGATCGGTGACAAAGTAAGGAGAGAGGTAGCCACGATCGAATCTCATGCCTTCGACCAAGTCGAGGGTGGTTTCGAGTCCCTTCGCCTCTTCAACAGTAATGACGCCCTCTTTTCCCACCTTGTCCATCGCTTCGGCAAGGATATCGCCGATGGTTTTGTCATTGTTCGCGGAAATCGTGCCAACCTGTGCGATCTCATCCCTGTCACGGGTTGGTTTGGACATTGATTTGAGCTCATCTACGACCTTCGCCACGGCTTTATCAATGCCGCGTTTGATGCTCATGGGATCGTGTCCGGCGGCCACCAGTTTTAGGCCCTCGCCGAAGATCGCCCGGGACAACACAGTCGCTGTGGTCGTGCCATCGCCGGCCAAGTCAGAGGTTTTGGTCGCGACCTCTTTAACCATCTGAGCGCCCATATTTTCGAATTTATCTTCGAGTTGAATCTCTTTTGCGACCGACACCCCGTCCTTGGTTACGGTCGGCGAACCCCAGGATTTCTCGAGAATGACATTGCGGCCTTTAGGCCCCAAGGTCACGGTGACGGCATCGGCCAATAAATTAACACCGCGCAGAACTTTACCGCGCGCGTCTTCACTAAAGCGAATTTCCTTTGCAGCCATGTCCCTGTCTCCTCCTTATTCGACAACGCCGAGGATGTCATCCTCGCGCATGATCAGATGCTCCACACCATCCAGTTTGATCTCCGTGCCGGAATATTTGCCAAAAAGTATCTTATCGCCGCTCTTCACACCGAGAGGAATGAGTTTGCCATCTTCATATTTGCCCGGACCGACCGCGATAACTTTGCCCTCTTGCGGCTTCTCTTTCGCCGTATCCGGGATAATGATACCTCCCTTGGTTTTTTCCTCTTCCTCGATTCGCTTCACGATCACCCTATCATGTAGGGGACGAATTTTTGTCGCCATAAAACCCCTCCTGAAATAAAACGTAGATTTAGATTCCTGCAAAACAGGTTAGATGCGGCAAATTTAATCTTGCATCTGAAATCGTCAAGGGGGGAATAGCAAAAATCTGAACTTTTTTTTGAGCAGCAGCTCTGAATTAGGGTCGGCATGGAGCAGCGCGAGGGTTGGTATGAAGACTACATGTCTCGGACCCGCTATTTCGTTTAACATCGGCCCCCAAGAAGGCATAAAATTCGATTTTTCCACCGTGCCGCCACCCTTAGAAATGATGTCCAGGAGGAACTGATCGGAATGCTTATTCATGATCGCCCCATTGCTGTGGTCGGTCGGCGCGACCGGCAGCGAAGCAGCCGCCTGCCGTCGCCGTTGCCTCGCTCCCCTTGGCAGGTCAAAAGTGGGTCGCATAGAGCAATCTTCCCTACGCCTGATTTTGTCCCCAGCTGACTGAGCCAGTAGCGATGACTGCCAATATCCAAAGCCCCGGCGTAAAAGGAGCTCATTTCATCGCAGGGTTGTCGCCTGCCGTATCGCTATCTTCGCTATTGGCTATCAGTCATTTAGCAAAACTGACAGAGCCGTCAAACACCAAATTTAGCAGTCTAGGCATTCTCCCCAAAGGGTGATAAGCAACACGAGCGATATTCATCGCAATTGAGGGGGCCGACCATGATCAAGATCTGGGGCAGAACGGATTCGTCCAACGTGCAGAAAGTATTGTGGTGCTGCGGCGAGCTTCGCATTGAGTTCGAAAGACTGGATTGGGGCGGGAAGTTCGGTGGGAACAAGGACCGGGATTATCTAGCCATGAACCCGAACGGCCTGGTGCCGACGCTTAGGGACGGCGACTTTGTCCTTTGGGAGTCGAACAGCATCTTGCGCTATCTCAACGCCAAATACGGCGCTGGCAAGCTGCTTCCCTCGACCCCCGAGGGAATGGCCAACGCCAACCGCTGGATGGACTGGCAACTTTCTATTTTTAATGGCGTCATCGTGCCGCTATTCTGGAACTTGATTCGGACTCCCGAGGACAAGCGTGACCCCAAAGCCGTACGAGGCTCCCTAGAGAAAACGGTCAAGGCCTGGCAGACGGTCGAGGACCAACTGGGAAAACACCGCTATCTCGGCGGTGAAGAATTTTCCCTGGGTGATATCCCGCTCGGCGTCTGGGCCTATCGTTGGTTTAACTTGCCGATCGAGCGACCCGACTTTCCGAAAATCAACGACTGGTACGAGCGCCTCAAACAGCGCAAGCCCTACCAGACGCATGTCATGATCCCGTTGTCTTAAGTTTCTAGTTTATCGGGCCGAAAATCTCTGCTGTCATGGCGACGGCTTGCGACTCGTAAGCTTGCTGGAGATTTGTTGAAACCATTGGGACGGCGTCGATGCCAGAGGGCGCATCCTTGGCAAAATAGCAGCCCCGCGCAGGTTGTTGGAGCAGTCGGCTACACCACGCCGGGAGGTCAATGAGCTAAACGAAGTACACGGGTCATCTGTCCCGTAGCGCCTCAATCTGACAGAGGCAGCGTAATTTCAATTTTGGTGCCGTGGCCGGAACTGTTAGTGAGCACGATTTTGCCGCCGTTTCTTTCCAGGAATTTTTTCGCCAGCGGCAGGCCGATACCGGTTCCATGTGGTTTGGTGGTAAAAAAAGGATCGAAGACGCGCTCGCGGTTTTCCAAGGGAATCCCCTCGCCGTCGTCCTCGATTGTTACCTGTACCGCATTGCCGTCACTGTTGTGGGTGACCGATCTCGTGCGGATCGTTACCATGCCGCCCTTCGGAGCGGCTTCCAGCGCATTGGTAATCAGCACCATCAAGGCTTGCTCCAAATGATTCATATCGGATGTGACGCTAGGCAGGTCCGGATCGAGGACCAGGTTTGATTGCACGCCGGCGTCGCGAAAGCGTGAGCCCATCGTGTCGACCACGTCGCGCACCAGCGCATTGACTTCCAGCGCGACAGGGTGCGGCTCGAGAGGCTTGGCGAAATTCAAAAGACCTTGCATCCGTTTTTGCACCCGGTCGACCTGGCGCAAGATGTTCTGTAAATTATTCCGCGTTTTAGGATTCGTCTCCGCCCCGTCGCCGGAGTCGGATTCGAGCAGTGCGACCTGGGCCGCGGCCCGAATCGACGATAGCGGATTACCGATGCCATGAGCCACCGCGCCAGCCATTTCGCCCACCGCCGCCATACGTTGGGAGGCAATCAGCTCGGTTTGCATCTTAAGCAGTTTCATTTGCTGCTCATCTATCTGGCGTGCGGCTTGGCGCATGATCGCAAACAAGGAAAAATAGACCAGCAAGCCGCCGCCGAGAGCGCCTAAAAGTACAACGATTCTCGCTTCGCGAATTTGCTTGAAAATCGCATCTGGGCGACGGTAGGTTTCGAACACGCCCAGCAGTTCTCGTTGGTTTTCCGCATAAATCGGCACATAAACTTGGACTGCTGTCAACGAAGCCCTCCCCCCCTTGGGATTCTCGCGCTCGCCCATGGAACCCAAATCTGAGAGCACCATGCCGTGCAGCGCTTTCTGAAGCTTGGGATTATCGGTAAAAGACTTGCCGACCAGCCGTTTATCATCCGACCAGACAACGACTCCCTTCGGATTGTAAACCTTGAAGCCGACGATCTCCGGCGCCAAGCGCATGTAATCAAGCAGGGTGACAAACTTATGCCCTACCGACTTGCGGTCCCGGGCTTTAAAATCATAATCTTCGAGAAACTTTCGTACGTCGGCGCGAACCATCTGCGCCGTGGTTTTCCACTCCTGTTCGAGGATCTGACCGATCAGATAGTGTGAAACGACAAGCCATAAGACCGCGCTCATCAGTCCAATGCAAAGAAAACTATAGACGGCAAACCGGGTGGTGAGGCTGGCGCTGGCGAATAGCGATCTGAGCGAAGCGTTAGCGGGCTTCATGGACCTGTTCAAACACCCCTTACACCGGCACGCTAACACCGGCCGGCGCCACCGGTCAATCGGCGGACACCAGGGGGATGAACCGCCCTTTTTAATGACGAGTGGACGCACTAGCCCGGACTCGCCCCGGGAGGATCGACATGCTCGCAAAAGGCTCACGATCTGAAAAAATAATTCGAAAGGACTTGTGTGGCGGTGAGCTGCGCGGTGTCGACACCCCGCGGTCGCACAGCTCAAGCTTTTATCAGTTGGCGACCTTTCAGGTCAGCGCAACTTTCCGCCCTCGGCCAAGCGCATCACTGCGTCGATAACTTGGCCGACATCCGGAATCATCGCATCGACGAGCGGCGGGCTATGGGGCGGCGGAATCGGTTGGGCCGCCACGCGCACTACGGGGCCTTTTAGATCAGAGAATAAATTCTCTTGGATCAGCGCGGCAAGCTCCGCGGAGAGGCCGCCGATCATCGGTCCTTCATCCAATACGATCGCGCGTTTGGTTTTTGCCACGGAGGTGAGAATCGTTTCATTGTCCAATGGCGCAAGCGAACGAAGATCGACGATTTCGATGTCGATGCCTTTGGCTTTGAGCTGTTCCGCGGCAGCGTCAGCTTTCAAGACCATACCGCCACAGGTAACGATGGTTAGGTCTTGGCCGGCGCGCCGCACCGCGGCTTTGCCGATCGGCACGGTGTGATCTCCCTCCGGCACCGGGCCGCGGATGCCATAAAGATGATGGCTCTCGAAGCAGAGCACCGGATTGGGGTCGCGGATCGCGGAAAGCAATAACCCCTTGGCGTCCGCCGGCGTGGTCGGCATGATGATTTTCAGACCAGGAAAATGAATGAAGGCGCCGTGATTGCAACTCGAATGGCTCGGTCCGCCGCCCGGGCGCGTGGCGAACTTGGTGCGCACCACCATTGGCACATTAACCCGCCCGCCGGTCATATAATGATAGCGCGCCGCATGTGACGCTAGCTGATCCATGGCGAGCGGCAGCAAATCGGCGAACTGAATTTCTACCACCGGGCGCATGCCATTGATCGCCGCGCCCACCGCGAGACCGACCAGCGCCGCTTCGGAAATCGGCGTGTCCAAGACCCGGCGCTCGCCGAATTCCTGCATCAGACCGCGCGTGACGCCGTAAGCGCCGCCGAACAGAGCGACGTCTTCACCCATGACGAAAACCCGTTCGTCGCGGCCCATCTCATAACGCAGGGCCTCGCGCAGGGCTTCCTGGACGCGCATCTCTTTAACCGGCACTTGTGTTCCCGTGGTCATCGGTTTAGCCATGAGCCGCCTCCGTCGCCGCGTAAATGCTGCTTAGATCGACTTCTTTTTGGGGCAGCGGCGCCGCTTCCGCGCGCTTGGCCACTTCGTTAAGCTCCGCGTAAACCGCAGCAGAACTTGTTGCAAATTCCTGCTCGGTTAAATTTCCTTCTTGAATTAGTTTTTCCTTGAGGCGCTTGATCGGGCACTTTAGTTTCCACGCCTCGATCTCTTCTTTGCTGCGATAGCCCGTGCCTGGGTCGCCCCCGAAGTGGCCGTCCCAGCGATAGGTGATGCATTCGAGAAACGTCGCGCCGCCGCCGCTGCGCGCTTTGGCCGCCGCCGCTTGCGTGGCTAAATAAACGGCTTCGACATCGTTGCCGTCGATCGTTTTGCCTTCGAATCCGTAAGCCGCCGCGCGCTCCGACAAATGCTTGATCGCTACGCTTTTTTCCAAGCTCACGGTCATCGCATATTGATTGTTCTCGCAAACGTAGATCACCGGCAGCTTCCACACTCCGGCGAGATTCATCGCTTCATGAACCACGCCCTGGTTGGCCGCGCCGTCGCCGAAAAAGCTCGCGACCACCTCAGCGGAACCGCGCACCTTCGCCGCCAGCGCCGCGCCGGTGGCGGTGGGAACAGTTCCCCCGACGGTGCCGGTATTGCCGATAAAGCCAAAGCCCATGTCGCCCATATGCATTTTGCCGCCACGGCCTTTTGAATAACCATCCCCGCGTCCCATGCACTCGCAGAGCAAAGTGTAAAGATCCGCGCCTTTGGCGATGAGATGGCCGGTGCCGCGATGATAGCTCGCGATCAGATCAGAATGCTGCAAAGCCGAACAGACGCCCGCGGCAATCGCCTCCTGGCCCCGGTAGGAATGGGTGCTGCCAAACATCGCTTTACGCTGGTAGAGCTCTTCCAGCTTCTCTTCGAATGCCCGCACCAGAATCATTTGCCGCAGCATTTGCTTTCGTTTAGCCACCTCAAGCATGCAAGGCTCCTTTCATGGCTCGAAATGAAATGTCTCCGAGGCCGTAGTCTCGTTACTTGTTAGTTGGACGAACCGGACTTGTCAAGGCAAGGAAGTTTCAGATCGGGTAGGCTCGAATCGCGTATCGCTGTGGAAGAAAGAGAGCGGAAAAGGACGGAAAAGTTATTGGTTTAACAGGCTGTCACCGCATGCCGTGGGCGCGGGTCAACCTTGACAATCGGCGAAAACAACCAAAGGGCACGGACCGAACGGGGCTGCCTTCCACCGATGGGGTGCGCCAAGCTTAGGGCGCAATCAAAGGACCGGCGGGGTCACCCGTCGCCGAGCCAATAGCCGCGCTATTTTATGAAAAAGCTCAGAGACTGGTGGGTATATCGAACCAACGGAGCAAAGTAGATACCGAACAAGACCGTCAGTGCGGTAAGCGGCAATAGAAGTGTAAAGTTGAAATCTGTGGCTTTGACCGCGATGGCTTTGTCTTCGGGATTCGGCGTGTCAAGGAACATCGTTTTGACGATGTTTGCATAGTAATAAAGTGACACTACGCTATTAAGAGCCGCCACGACGGCCAGCGCCGCAAAGGCGCCGCCTTGCTTGATCACCGCGGAGAAGAGAAAAAACTTGCCGATAAAGCCGGCAAAGGGCGGCAAGCCGGTGAGCGAAAAAAGAAACACCGCCAGGCAAACCGCCGGTACGATCGCACCGCGCCATGCGAGGCCGCGATAGGTTTCGATGTCTTCATTCCCCGCCACGTTTGCGATCATGCCGATGACCAAAAAGGCGCCAAAATTCATAATCAGATACACCACCAAGTAAAAGAGAATCGCGGACAGGCCGTCATTGTTCAAAACCGCCAAACCCATAAGCATATAACCGGCGTGGGCGATACCTGAATAGGCCAGCATGCGCTTGAGATTTCTCTGATTGAGCGCGCAGAGGTTGCCGACGGTCATGGTCATCATGCTGACAAACAGCAACACATGAGGCCACTCGACGCCCGAGATAGAGGTCCAGTCGCCGTCCGGCACCATGCGCGAGACGCCGGGGAAAAAAAACCGAATCATGATCGCGATGCCTGCCGCGTTGGACGCAACCGAGAGAAACGCCGTGAATGGCGTGGGCGCACCCTGATAGACATCGGGCGACCACATGTGGAAAGGCACAAAGACAATCTTGTAACCGAAGCCGGCCATGATGAAAACAAATGCCATGAACAGCGCGCCTTTGTTGATCGCGCCTTGCGACAACGCGGCTTGAATTGCCGAATATTCGAGACTGCCGGTCATGCCGAAAATCCAGCTCATGCCGTAAATCATCGTCCCGGAAGCCACCCCGCCATAGATCAAATATTTTAAAGCCGCTTCGCTGGAACGGCGATTGTGCGGCAAAAAGCCGGTTAATACATAGGATGTCAAGCTGACCAGCTCGAGCGACAGATAGGCCATCAGCAGATTGCTCGCCGAGGCCATGAAATAAATGCCGAGAGTGCAGGTGAGCAAGAGCGTGTAATATTCACCCTCGTGCACCTGTTTGATCTCCTTGCTGCCGAGGGACATCAAAACGCAAAGAATCGCCGCTACCACCGCGATGACTTTAAAAAAGAGACTGAAGTTGTCGAGGATCATCATCCGGTGGAACAACCATCCGGGCGGCGCGCTGTAAAGATCAAAAGTCGCGATCAGCGACACGACGCTGCCGGCCAACGCGATCAGGGCGAGGCTGCGCTTGGCGCTGACCACGAGATCGAGAGCGATCAGGAGCAAAATCGTTCCCGAAAGAATGAGCTCCGGATAAAAAAAGCTAAGACTCGCGACGTTCTTTAGATCCATAGCCGAATTTTTAAAGATGCGGAATGATGATTTGATTGAGATGATCCAAAGAAGATCGCAACAAATCCAAGACCACGTTGGGATAAATACCGACGATAATTACGATGGCGCCCAACGGTACCAGGGTAAACATTTCGCGGCCGTTGATCTCCGGCATTTTCAAATATTTTTCATTGGGCGGGCCGAGAAAAACCCGCTGGAACGTCCAGAGCAGATAGCCGGCGGTCAGGATCACGCCGCTGGCGCCGCAAATCGTCAGCACCGGATATCTCTGCCAGCTGCCGAGCAGCACCAACACTTCAGAAATAAAGCCGGATAGACCGGGAAGTCCCATGGACGCAAAAAACGCCAGCGCGGTAACCCCGGTGTAGACCGGCATGACCGCGGCCATGCCGCCGAAGCCCTCGATCTCACGATGATGCGCGCGATCATAGATCACGCCGACCAGAAGAAAAAGCATGCCGGTAATGGTGCCGTGATTGAACATCTGCAGCACTGCGCCGTTGATACCCTGCGTCGTGAAGCTCGCCATACCGAGCATGACGTAACCCATGTGGCTCACGCTCGAGTAGGCGACCAGTTTTTTGAGATCCGTTTGTGCCATGGCGCAGAACGCACCGTAAATGATATTCCAGGCACCGAGCGCGCCCAAAAAGACGAACGCCAAATCCGCCGTAGCGCTCGGAAGCATTGGAAAGTTGGTGCGCAGGATACCGTAGGTGCCCATCTTCAAGAGCACGCCGGCGAGGATAACAGAAATTGCCGTCGGCGCCTCGACGTGAGCATCGGGCAGCCAGGTGTGAAACGGGAACGCCGGGATTTTTATGGCGAAGCCGATAAACAACGCCATCCAAATGACGTGTTGGAAGCCCCAACCCAATTGATGAAACGGCCAGATCGGCAGCACCGACGTGCCGAATTTATTGCCCTGCGCCATTAGTATCCGCATGTCGAAAGTGTGCGGGTCGCTTGCGAAATAGAGCGCCAGGATGGCCAGGAGCATGAGAATACTGCCGAATAAGGTATAAAGAAAAAATTTGATCGCCGCGTATTCGCGCCGCGGCCCGCCCCAGATACCGATGAGAAAATACATCGGCAACAGCATGACTTCCCAAAAAATGTAGAACAAAAAGAAATCGAGAGCGCAGAAAACACCCATCATGCCGGCATCGAGCATGAGGAATAGCGCAAAATAACCTTTGACCGCCTTGTCGATACCAAAAGAAGCAAAGATACAGATAAAACACAACAAGGCGGTCAGCAGCACCATGGAAATGCTCAGGCCGTCAATACCCATGGTGTAGCTGATGTTGTAAGCGGGGATCCAGTGATAGTCCTCGACAAATTGGAAACCGGGCGTGCTACGATCGAAATGATTGAACAACCAAACCGCCATCAACAGCGGCGGCACGGTCGCGGCCGCGGACACCCAACGAATCAGCTTGGCGTTGTTCGGCAACACAAGCACGATCGCCGCCCCGGCGAGGGGAATAAAAGTCATGTAAGTCAGCACGTTTTCCATCTTCTGGATACTCCCTAGAACTCAGCTCCAGTACCGGATCTTGACGATGATGGCGAGCGCCATGGCAATCAAAATGCCGTAGAGATAACTGTTGATGTTGCCGGTCTGCACGCGGCGGAACTTATTGCCGATCCAAAAAATAATGTTGGCGACCGCGTTGACGATGCCGTCGATGATGTAGGCATCGAAAAGCCCGTTCAGCCAGGAAACAAAACGCGTGACTGTCGCCGCGCCGTTGACGATGCCGTCGACGACATACTTGTCGAACGCCGATAATAGATTCGCGAGCACTAAAGAGCCGTTGACAAAAATAAATTGGTAAATTTCATCGAAATACCATTTGCGGTCGAACAGGCGATAAAATACACCGCCTGCCAGGCCTGAGAAGGTCTCCGGCGACAGCGCTTCGCGACGGTAAACGAGGTACGCGACGAACGCGCCCAACACCGCCACCGACACGGAAACCGCCATCAGGCTCCACTCCAGGGCGAGGGAGCCGTGCTCTTCGGCATGAGCGTGGATCACCGGTTCGAGCCAGTGAGCGAATTGACTGCCGCCCAACACTCCGGGCAATCCGATAAAGCCGGCAAACAGGGCGCCGATCGCCAAGACCACCAAGGGCATGGTCATGACCGAGGGTGATTCATGCAAATGTTCTTGGGTATGATGATCCGCCCGGCATTTTCCGTAGAAAGTCATGAACAGCTGGCGGAACATGTAAAAGGCGGTTATACCGGCGCCGCAGACCGCGAAGAACCAAACACTCCAATGATGATTCGAAGCGGCGAGCCAAAGGATTTCATCCTTGGAAAAGAAGCCCGCGAAGGGCGGAAAGCCGGAGATGGCCAGCACGGAGATGAAGAACGTGGCGAAAGTGATCGGCATCCACTGCTTGAGGCCGCCCATTTTGCGCATGTCCTGCTCGTGGTGCATGGCATGGATGACGCTGCCGGCCCCGAGGAACAGGCAGGCCTTGAAGAACGCGTGGGTCATCAGGTGGAACACCGCCGCGGCGTAGCCACCGACGCCGACGCCGATAAACATGTAACCGAGCTGGCTGACGGTGGAATAGGCCAAGACTTTTTTAATGTCGTACTGCGTCAGCGCGATGCTGGCGGCGACTAGCGCGGTTGCGACGCCGATGACGGCGATCACGTTGAGCGTAGCCGGCGCCATCGAAAAGAAAACGTTCATGCGCGCGGTCATGTAGACGCCGGCCGTCACCATGGTGGCGGCGTGGATGAGCGCGCTCACCGGTGTCGGTCCGGCCATCGCGTCGGGCAGCCAGACGAACAGTGGAATCTGCGCCGATTTGCCGGTCGCCCCGACGAAGAGAAGCAAGGTGGCCAAGGTCACCACCGGCACGCCCCAAAGCGACATATCTTTAATCGACGGCGCCCATTGCACCATTTCGCGAAAAGTAAGACTGCCATGCCCCTGCGCGTCGAGCGACCAGAATAGCAGAAACATGCCCAGGACAAAGCCGAAGTCACCTACCCGGTTGACGATAAAGGCCTTGTTGCCGGCGCGGGCGTTGGCGTGATCCTGATACCAAAAACCGATCAAGGCATAGGAACATAACCCCACGCCCTCCCAGCCGACAAACAAAAGCAACAGACTGTCGCCCAGCACCAGCGTGAGCATGGCGGCAGTGAATAAGTTGAGATAGGCGAAAAAGCGCCAGAAGGCCTTGTCGTCGTGCATGTAGCCAATAGAATAAATATGAATCAGCCCGCCGATGCCGGTAACGATCAGAATCATCACGGTCGAGAGCGGATCGATCATGAACGCCATGTCGACCTTGAGCGAGCCGAGATCGACCCAACGATATATATTGTCGATCAGAAACCGCTTTTCCGGCTCCAGAGCTTTGAGCGTGAAGAAGGCATTCAGGGACAAAAGGAAGGCGACGACGACCGGCGCGCAGGCGATCAGTGAGATCGCTCCTTTACCCAGGCTCTTCTGAATCTTGGCGCCCAATAAGCCGTTGATGATCGCGCCGAGCAGCGGCAAGAAAACGACCCAGCGAATAAAATCGGTTTGAATTGGATGGTCCATCTAATCCTTGAACCCTTGAACTTTCGAATCCTCGAACCGTTTAACGAATCATTCTTTCAGAGTCTCAGCCGCTTCGACATCGATGGTATGGAAAAGCTGGAAGATCGCCAACACGATCGCCAGGCCCACCGCGGCTTCAGCGGCGGCCAACATGATCACGAAGATGGCATAGATCTGGCCATCCGAGTTACCGCTGCCAAAATGGGAAAACGCAACGTAGTTGATATTGGCGCTGTTGAGAATCAGTTCGACGCCCATCAGCACGCTGATGGCGTTGCGCCGGGTCAGTACGGTAAAAAGTCCGAAGGCGAAAAGAATCGCGCCGATGACTAGGTAAGAGGAGAGATCGTTCGGTGACATGGCTACTCTTTGATCTCCTTGCGCGACAGCACTACGGCGCCGATCATAGCCGCGAGCAAGACCAAAGAGGCGAGTTCGAACGGGAGCAAGTAGCTGGACAAGAACAGATCGCCGATTTTCGCCGCGGTCGCCGCGTAAATGACTTTCGGCGTTTTCACCCAGGGAGTTTCTTTCACGGTTTGGATCAATAGGTAAAGAAAAACACCGACGATGATCAGCGCCGGAATCCGCCCCGCCGCCCGGTTGGTAATCTCGACGTCGGTGATACGATGAGTCAACATGACCGCGAAAAGAATCAAGACCAGGATGCCGCCGACGTAAATCAGCACCTGCACGGCGGCGACAAAATCGGCGCCGAGAAATACGTAGAGGCCGGCCACGCCCATGAAGGTGCCGAGCAGGGAGAACGCGGAGTAAATGATATTCCGTGAAAATGCCACCATCCCGGCGGAAACCACCGTAATGAGAGCGATTAGATAAAAAACCGCCGTCGCGACGTTCATAATAAACTGTCAGGATCGCAGAAAGTTGAAGATGTCTTGGGTCAATTACCGGAAGTTGCGATTTGGATCAAGGGGCCCGATCCATGATTTCCCCCGCCGCCCCGCTTCCAATGCTCATCCCTACTCTGCTGCGCTTCCCCCTCCATCTGGCGTAGCGAACTCATCGAGATATTTTTGTCCGATTTCGACTTTCGTCACCAACTTCGGTTCGGTTTCGCCGCCCTTCTTTGGCTTGTAGAGATTCGCCGGCTGCGGCGCAAAATGGCGCACCAAACCCGCCGGGTTATAACTCGCGCCTTCGAATTCCTGCGAATGGCGGATAGCGCCGGTCGGACAAGCTTCAGAACAGAGCCCGCAATACATGCACTTGCAGACATCGATATCGAAGTGGCTGAATTTGCGCACCTTGGTTTCCTTGTCCATCTCGATGCCGATCGTAATGCACGTGATCGGACAGTCTCTTTCGCAGGCCAGACAACCCGTGCAGATATCGAGATCGACTTCGAGGATACCGCGATAACGGAGCGGCAGGGTTTCCTGAATCGGCACCGGAATCTTGTCCGGGTATTGAATCGTCATCGGCCGGCGCACCAGATGAGACAGGGTGATCGACATCCCCTCGAACGTCGAGCTGATCGCCTGCCAGATATCTTTTCCGTAGCTTAGGGCATTCATAGAACCTCAGCCGCTAAATTTGCGGTTTAAAATAAAGCTCCGGCTTCGCGTTGCGAATCTGAAAGACCACCCGCATGAAGAAGATAATCGCAACGGCGACCGCGAAGCCCAAAGTCGCCGCGCTGATGATCCGATGCAGATCGCTGGGTACGAACATAAACCCGATGGTGCCGAGCAGACAGACAAACGACAGCGGCACCATATACTTCCAACAAAGCGCCATCAACTGATCGACGCGCACGCGCGGCAGAGTCGCGCGCACCCACATAGCGACGAACACCCATAAATAAGCTTTCAAGAAAAACGTCACGAATTGGGCTATGCCCAAGAGCACCGGGCTGTTCTCGAAGATCGGCAGCGGCGGCACTTGCCAACCGCCCAAAAACAACGTGGTGGCCACCGCGCCAATGACATAAAGGTTGCCCCACTCGGCGAAGAAGAAAAATAGAAAACGCATGCCGCTGTATTCGGTCACGTAGCCGGCGACGAGCTCGGACTCGGCTTCCGGGATATCGAACGGCGTGCGGTTGCCTTCGGCGAGCGCCGCCGTGAAGTAGAGGAAAAACGCCGCAAAGGTAAATGGATTGTTGAACAGGAACCAGTCCCAGGGCCCCCAGCCTTGGGCCTGGATGATTCCCTGCATGCTCATCGTGCCGGCAAGAAATACGATGGTGAGAATCGACAAACCCGCCGGAATTTCATAGCTGACAATTTGCGCCGCAGAGCGCATGCCGCCGAGCAGCGACCACTTGTTGTTCGATGACCAGCCGGCCATGAGAATGCCGACCACCACCAGCGAAGTGACCGCGAGGATATAGAGGATCCCGATGTTGAGATCGGCGACGATCAGGCTGCCGCCGAAGGGAATGACCACGAAAGTGCAGAGAAACCCCATGAACACGACGTACGGCGCCAGCGCGAAAAGCTTGGCGTCCGCTGCCGCGGGAATCAAATCTTCCTTGAGCAAATTTTTGATTCCGTCGGCGAGCCATTGGAGAATTCCCTGGGGCCCGACCCGGTTTGGGCCGACCCGCGATTGCATGCGCGCCCACACTCGCCGCTCTAGCCAACTGGTAACCCCGGCGAGCGGCGCGACAAACGCGGAAAGCACGACGAGCGCCACCAGTACCATCGCGATCGCGTAGACGACTTCTATCGGCATCCCGGCAAAGGCGCCGTCTTTGATCATCCGGTCAAGATAAGCTTGCATGATCGATATGAATCCCGTTCTAGCGGTCGATCTCCGGCGCGTCGACGTCCAGGCTGCCGATCAAGGCGATCAGGTCGGCGAGCATGATCCCCTTGCTGATTTTGTCGATGATGCTCATCGCGGTGTAGGAACCGGTGCGGATGCGGACGCGATAGGGATACTCGCTGCCGTCGCTGACCACGTAAAACCCCATGTCGCCGCGCGGCGCTTCGACGCGGGCATAGCACTCCCCCGCCGGGGGACGAAATTTTTTCGGCACCTTGGCGATCGCCGGTCCCTTCGGCATCGTCTTGAGACACTGACGCAAAATCTTAACGCTTTCCTGCATCTCGCGAATGCGCACCCAGTAACGATCGAAGCTGTCGCCCAATATGCCCAACTGAGCGTTGCCGATGGGCACTTCGAAATCCAATTCGGGATAGATCGAATAGGGAATATCGCGCCGGATGTCCCACTTGACTCCGGAGCCGCGCAGGTTCGGTCCGACCAGGTTATAGGAAAAAGCGTCTTCTTTGCTGACCACCGCCACACCGGCCAGCCGCTCGATAAAAATCTTGTTGCCCGAGAGCAAGCGGTTAAATTCGCCAACGATCGGTTCGAAGTGATCGAGGAATTGACCGATTCGAGCGCAGGTTTCCGGGAAAATATCGTAGCCGACACCGCCGATGCGAATGTAATTATAGGTGAGCCGCGCGCCACAGATTTCCTCCATCAGATTGTTGATGGTTTCCCGTTCTCTCAGCGCGTGGACGAACGGCGTCATGGCGCCGATATCCTGGCCGAAGGTGCCGACCGAAATCAGATGGCTGGCAATCCGGTTGAGCTCGCAGGCGATCACGCGGCAAAACTCGCCGCGCCGGGTCACTTCGGTTCCAGCGAGCTTCTCGGCCGCCATGCAGAAGGCCTGATTGGCAAACATTGCGGCCAAATAATCGGCCCGGTCGGTGTAAGGCACATAGCCATGATAGGTGACCTTCTCGCCGATTTTTTCGATCGAACGATGCAGGTAACCGACGTCGGGGATCGCCTCGCTGATGACTTCGCCGTCGGTTTTCACCACGAAGCGCAACACGCCATGGGTGCTGGGGTGCTGCGGACCGACGCTGATGGTCATGTCCTCGGTATAAAAACCGGTCTCTGCTTGAGCCGTTTCGTTCATTGCTTTCCTATCGCAATAGCTTCTCGACCAATGGCGCCCGTTGCGTGCTGATGCCGTCGTATTCTTCCTGCTCGACGTAGTCCTTGCGCAGCGGGTGGCCGGTCCAGTCTTCCGGCAGCATGATCCGGCGCAAGTCGCTGTGCCCCTCGAAGATCACGCCGAAAAGATCGTAAACCTCGCGCTCGAACCAATTCGCCACCTTCCAAACCGCCTCGACGGTGGAGATTTTCGGGTTGTCACGCGGCAGATCGACCTTGAGCACGATCTGATGATTCAGCGAGTAAGAAAACAGGTGGTAAACGACTTGTATCTTTTCTTCCTTGGGCCAATCGAGAGCGGTTAAATCGGATAGAACTTCGAATTTGAGCCCGGCGCCGTCGCGCAGAAAGCGGCAGACTTCGACGATCGAATCGCACTCGGCCGTCAAGTAGGGGTCCAAGACGTCGCCCTTAAAATCCCTCACCTTGCCGGGAAACTGTTTTTCTAAGCCCGCGTATATCTCTTTTGCGTCCATTGTGATTTACGCTTCGGGCCGCTCTTGCGCCGGTCGCGACGGCTTAACCAGCCAGCGTTCGCGCATCATCTTATCTTGAATCCGTAGCAGTCCTTCGGTGAGCGCCTCTGGACGGGGCGGACAGCCGGGCACGTAAACGTCCACTGGAATGATCTTATCGACACCCTTGCAAACCGAGTAGGCAAGCTGAAAAAGCCCGCCGCAATTCGAGCAGCTGCCCATGGAAATCACGTACTTCGGATCCGGCATCTGATCGTAAAGCAGCTTGGTTCGCTTGGCCATCTTGTAAGTCAACGTACCCGCGACGATCATCAGATCCGACTGCCTTGGCGTCGCCCGCGGCACCGCGCCGAAGCGATCAAGATCCGCCCGCGGCCCACCGGTTTGCATCAGCTCGATGGCGCAACAGGCCAGACCGAAGAGCATGTACCATTGCGAGGAGGCGCGCCCCCAATTGAGCAAGTCGTCAACTTTCGTCGTGAAAACCGTTTCCGGCAGAGAATTGATTAAAGGTTTCATGCCAGGGCTCCTAACGGCATCAGGCCTTGATTTTCTTGACCCACTCCAAATCTCCTTTGACCCAGGCGTAAACCAGGCCAAGAAAGAGAACGCCGACAAAAAGCAATATTTCGATCAGCGCGAAAACGCCTACGCCGCCCTCGACCCAGCGGCGAAACACGGAAGCCACGGGAAAAATGAAGGCAATTTCAACTTCGAAGATGATAAAGATCAGCGCGACGATGTAAAAGCGGATGTTGAAATTCACCCACGCGCTGCCCATCGCCGGCTCGCCGCACTCGTAGGTCGAGAGCTTTCGCGCTTGCGGGTTGGACGGACGCAGCAGCTTGCCAATCAATAGATTGACCCCGACAAAGCCCAGGCCCAATGCCGTGAACACCAAGACATTCGCAAAATCAAATAACATCGTAAGTTTCCGAAATTGCTCTAGAAGAGAGGCTATAATTGGTATTAATCACAAAAGCTCTGGAGAATCAACCAGCTCTCTGCGCCGCTTTCCGCCTAACTTTGTTTGCGGTAGCGAATTTTTTTGACTACATTTAGCGCCGGTCGACGGGTTGCCTTTCCAAGATCTGCAAATTCATTCCAAGCAGCCGTCTACACAGCGGAATCGGAGATTTAAGCGGGTGAAATTGGGACTAAAATTCGGCGCCGCGTTGAGCGTCCTGCAAAAAATCCTGCGCGCCGAAGATCGCTTACTCGAAGACGGTTACAAAGAATACTGCGGCGCGATTTCCAGTCCGCCCTATCCAGGGTTGAAAGGTCTCGGAGCCGTGCGCGCCGGCCTGGTGGATTCGACACCGCGGCTCAGGAACGCAGACTTGAGAAAATATGTTGACGATAGATTTAAGCCAGGTAGCCGCGGTTTTCTAGTTCAAGATCTGACCTTGAACTTTGAACGTTAAACTTGTGAACCGGCCGGAGGCCCCATGAGAATCGAAACCGAACGAAAAATACGCCGCTGGCGCGAGCAGCGCTGGATCTTGGATCAAGTCATTCAAACCCGGGGCATCGACTGGGACCAGGGTCGCACCGGAAAGATCCTTCGCAACTGCGGCCCGGCCGTCCAGGCCGACCTGCAGGAAGTCTGCCGGCGCATTCAAAAATTCGTCGACATCCCGCGCGAGTTCAGCCGCGCCGCGGCGCGCCGTGAAGAACAGGGGCGCCAGGCCGAGGCCGCCGGCCATCTGCCCGAAGCGCGCGACCACTACTACATCGCCGCCTGTTTTTACACCAACGCCATGTGGGCGATCTATGAAGACGGCAACCCAGAGCGGATTCACTGGCAGGAAAGAAAGCACGCCTGTTACGATAAATTTATCGCCTTCGCGGCCCGGCCCATCGAGCGCGTCGAGCTGCCCTATGAGGGGAAAAAGATACAGGCGATTTTGCATCTGCCGCCGAATCGAAAGCCGGATGAGAAAGTCCCCTGCATCATGTACATCCCGGGCATGGACGGGGTGAAAGAAGACAACCCGGCGACCGGCGATCCGTTTCTCGAGCGCGGCTTCGCGGTGCTCGCTATCGACGGCCCCGGCCAAGGCGAGACCCGCGAAGGCGGGATTTGCTGCACGGCGTCCAACTATGCCGACGCCGGCAAGCTCGCCTGCGATTATTTGGTCAAACGGCCGGAGATCGACGCGCAGAGACTCGGAATTATGGGTTCGAGCATGGGCTCCTACTGGGCGCCGCGCGTGGTCGCCGAAGAGAAACGCTTCAAAGCCTGTGCCGTCAGCGGCGTCTGCATGGAACCGGGCCAGTTCGCGATTTTCAACATGTCGTCGCCGACTTTTAAATTAAATTATATGTACATGTCGGGCTACGACGACGAGGCCGCCTTCGACGAGTTTACGACGACGCTGAGTCTCGAAGGCGTCACTGCCAAGATCAACTGTCCTTATATGGTTGCCGCCGGCGAAGACGACGAGCATTGCGATATGAAATTCGTTTACCGGTTGATGGGCGAGATCCCCGCGCCCAAGCTGCTCTACGTTTTCGAAGGCGAGCGTCACTCGATTCGCAATCCGCGCTCACGTCCGCTGGTGGTCAACTGGCTCATCGACACCCTGCTCGGCAAGCCGTTCAAGTCGGAAATCGTCCGAGTCGAGACCAGCGGCAAGGAAGTGCACCGGGATTGGTAAATGCCGTGCTCGTGGGCGTGAAACGTGATCGTGACAGAACGAACACGGGACACGGGCACGCACGCGATTCACGACCACGAGCACGATGAGATAGGTGGCAGGGATGGGGATAGCATATGGTGATCTGATCGGCGGAGTGAGCGGCGACATGTTCGTCGCTGCCTTGCTCGATCTCGGCCTATCGCTAAATAAAGTCCGGTCCGAACTAAAAAAGATCCCGACTCTCAAATTCGAAATCAAGACGGTTAAAAAGCACGTTCACTTGATACGTGCTACACAGCTCAAAGTCATTTGCGCAAAAGACGAGGCGCCGCGATCGTGGAAACAAATCCGCGACCTGATCGAGCGGAGCAAACTCGACGCCGAGGTTAAAACAACCGGGATCGCGGTTTTTTCTCGGCTGGCACAAGCCGAAGCGAAGATCCACGGCGTCGCGGTCGATCGCGTCCACTTTCACGAAGTCGGCGCCACCGACTCCATCGTCGACATCATTGCCGCCGCCATCGGCATTCAAACCCTCGGCATCGACTCGTTTCACTTCTCGCCAATTCCTCTGGGCCGAGGCGTCGCCCGTTCGCTGCACGGCCCGCTTCCCGTGCCCGGCCCCGCGACTCTCGAGCTCCTCAAAGGGCTGCCGGTCTTCGGCGTCGATGTGGGAAGCGAAACGGTCACGCCCACCGGCGCGGCGATTCTGCGCACCCTGGGGCAGGGATTTGGCGGCCAACCGGCCATGAAAATCGCCAAGATCGGCTACGGCGCGGGACAGAAGGAATTCGCCGATCGTCCCAATCTTTTTCGCGTTGTCCTCGGCGAGCCGGATTTATCCTGTCAAACCGAAGAAATGCTGGTCATCGAAACCAACATCGACGACATGAACCCGCAGTTCTACGATTATGTCATGGCTCGTTTGTTCGCGGCCGGCGCGCGCGATGTTTTTTTGACGCCGATCCAGATGAAAAAGAACCGCCCCGCGACCCTGCTCAGCGTGATCGCCGACCCACCGGATCGTGACAAGCTCGCAAAGATTATTTTCGAGGAAACTTCGACCCTCGGCCTTCGCTCCTACCCGGTGCGCCGCCTGGTGCTCAAGCGCCGCTCAAAAAAATTAAAAACCCGCTTCGGCGAAGTCGCGATCAAAATCGTCGAACAGCCCGACGGGAGCAAGAAAGCTTCAGTGGAGTACGATGATCTAAAGCGCATCGCCGCCGCCAACAAATTGCCGATCAAACTCGTCCGTCAAGAAATCCTGCGCCTGGTTGGGGAATAGCCTGCCGCAGAAAACCCAGAGATGTCCGACAACCTGTCCGGCAACGACGACAGATTGGTTCCGTTTCGCCCCTGGGCGTCGCTGCGCCATCGCGATTACAGCTTCCTGTTTTTGTTTTCGCTTTTCGCCACCACCGCCCAGCAGATGCGCGTGACGCAAAATTTCTATCAGGTTTACGAGATCTCGGGGTCGGCTTTTCAACTCGGTCTCACCGGCCTGGCGCAGGGGATTCCGATCTTTGCGCTCGGTCTGTTCGGCGGCACGCTGGCCGATTTCCTTGACCGCAAGAAACTGCTCTTGATCACGACCTTCGGAAATCTCCTCGTCGCCGTCGCCCTGGGAGTGTTGACGCTGACCGGCCTCATCGAAGTGTGGCACATCCTGGTCGGCACCGCGGTCACCTCCGGGCTCAACATCGTCCTCAACCCGACGCGCATGGCACTGATTTCTCGTCTCGTGCCGCGCTCTCATTTGACCAATGCCGTGTCGCTAAACTCGAGTGTTTCCCAAGGCTCGCACTTCATCGGCCCGATGCTCGGCGGCTTGAGCCTAGCCTGGATGACCACGGGAAACGCTTACCTGTTCAACGCTTTGTTTTACCTGCCGGCGGCCATCGCCGTGGTCCTGTTGAAAGTTCCGGCGATCGACCAGAGCGAGCGGGAAACATTTTCGCCCGGCAGCATTTTGGGCGGTCTGCGCTTTTTATTCTCCGAGCCGATCATTCTCGCCCTGGTTCTGCTCGACTTCACCATTGTCGGAGTCGGCTACTACCGGCCGCTGTTGCCGATCTTCGCCAAGGATATTCTTTTCGTCGGTCCCGCCGGTTTCGGCGCGCTTTCCTCGGCACCCGCAGTGGGCGGCATCCTCGGCACCGTCACGATTCTGTTTTTCGGCGACGTCAAGCGCAAAGGGCTGCTCGCCCTCTGGGCGTTTCTGAGTTATGCGATTGCTCTGGGTTTCTTTGCGGTTTCGGCGAGCTTCGCGCTGTCGCTGCTGCTGCTCGGCGCCATGGGCCTGGCCAATTCGCTGCAAGCGGTCATGCGCCAGACGACTTTTCACCTGCTAACTCCCGATCACCTGCGCGGCCGTGCCTTTTCAGTTTTCAATATGTTTTCCCAGGGCGCCAACTCCGTCGGCGCCACCGAAGTCGGCTTTGTGGCCGTGCTCCTCGGCGCGCCGGGCTCGCTGCTCTTCGGCTGCGCCGTCGGCGGACTATTGACTGTGGGCTGTTGGATTATGATGCCGGGGTTAAGAAGTTTCGGCGCCGAAATGCGCCAACGCTGAGGAAACGATCTAAACGCTTTTTATCTTTATCCTTTATCCTTCCGCCCTTATCCTTCTGGCTATTTCAGATATCCCCGCTCGCGATAAAACTTTCTCGCGCCGGGATGAAGCGGCACGTCATAGGGCGCCTCTTCACCGTTGGCACAGAGGTCAGCGATGCGCAGCGGTCGAAAATTGTCCGTCGGGATCGTTTTTCGCCGCGCTTCGAGCGCTTCGCAGAGGGCGTAGGCCACGTCGTTCGGCATGTCGGCGCGCACCGCCATCGGCCAGCCGCTGAAATCGATGGTCGGCACGTCCGCCACCAAACCCTTAAACTGAGACTTGGGAACAAAGCCCGGCCGGTAGCCCATCGCTTTGAGGCGTCTGAGCAGCGCTCCATCGATGGGCAGATAGCGAAAGCCATGTTCGAGTGCCGACTGACCCCAGCTCTTGATGCCCTCGTCGAACACCGCGTTGATCGCGCCGCTTTCGATGCCGGCGCGCCGGTCGGGGTGGCTCGGCCGCGACACCGCTTGAATCTTGCCGCCCCACTTGCGCAGATCGTCAATGCTAAACCCGGCGGCCTTGAGCGCCGCGTGCACCATGAAGGTCACCGGACTCTCGATCATATCGCGCTTGCCCACCGGCCCGGTGGAAAGGCGCAGCGGAAAACGATTTTCTTTGATTTGCGCGAGCGAAGTGATGCCGGTGGACTCGTGCACCGCAAAGCCCATCACGTCCCAGGAGGGAAACGTGCCGATGACGCGCAATGGAATGCGCCCTTTGAGCGGCCCGGTGCCCCGGTAGGCAAGCGTCACTGACGCCGAAGGATTGATCCACGCCACCGACGCTTTGCCCTCGGCCAAAAGCTTGAGCTCGCGAAAACTGTCGGCCGCAAAGGCGAGCGAAATACAATCTCCCTGCTTACCTCTGGGCGACAAAGATAGCTTCAAGTAATAACCGAGACGTGAATCGGTCTGCAACACGCCCTCGGCGGCCCGCCGCGTCCGGTGGGACAACGAAGTGTCATACAGGCCGGAAGCCAACTCCAAAAAACCCTTTACCCGTTGAATGGCCGAATTGTAGCGTCGTTTGGTCACAGCAGGGCTCCTTGCGATAAATTGCTTGTTGAAAAAGTGGTTGCAGCGATGCGTTTTTAATTTACCTATGTGATTGGAAGCCGATTTGTCAACGAGCAACCGGCGCCTTGTCGTCTTTACGCGGGCTAAAGCTCGAAACAAGAAACTAAAAATGGCAGGACGAGAAACTTTTTCGGCGAGAATGTTAATTTGGCAATCGGTATTGAAGCGCGGCGACGACCCCGAACCAATAGCGAATTTTCATAGGCGCTCTCGTTCCCTCTCAGTTGATTTCGGTCAATAGCCGGCGCGTTTCACCGGTTCGGCAATACCGATTCGAGTAAACGCAAGTCGATTTCCCTCTCGATCAAATCCACCGGGTCGTATTTTTCGCCCGCTGGCGTTTCAACGAACGGCAGTTCCCCCAGGCAAGGCACTCCGGTCAATCCGAACAAAACCTCGCGATTGGTCGCCGCAGCGAGCGAGGTTTCGCCGGCGAGATGATTGAGCACAAAGCCGAGCACGCTCAAGGCCTTGCAGCTCGCGTGCTCCAAGGTCAGCAAGAGATGGTTGATAACGCCGAGCCGATTGGCTGCGACGACCAGCGCCGGCAGTTTCAAGACCCGGGCAAAATCGGCGTAGGTGTAGCTCGGCAGGAGCGGCACCATCAGGCCACCGGCGCCTTCGACCAGCGTGATGTCATTCCGCGCGCGGATATCATCATAAACCATGCGCAAATGATCGACATCAATTCTCACCCCCGCTCTTTCGGCGGCGATGCTCGGCGCCAGCGGTGCCGGTAGGCGGTAAGGGCAGATCGTTTCGATGGGATCGGCTGAGCCCGAAGCGTCTTTGAGAGCCATCGCGTCTTGCGGAATTAAATTACCGTCGATTTCTCGACAACCGGTCTCCGCCGGTTTCATGACGCCGACGCGATAGCCGCAGGCGCGCAAATAGGCCGCCAGCGCCGCCGCGACAAAAGTCTTGCCCACGCCGGTGTCCGTGCCGGTGATGAAGATTCCCTTGCCCATCAACTTTCCGTCACGGCGAGGATGGAGTCGTAGACGACGCCGAGCAGCGCCGTCAGTTCGTCGTCGGTAATCGACAGCGGCGGCATCAAGATGATGATATCGCCAAGCGGCCGCACCATGACGCTGCGTTTGCGCGCTTCAAGAATGACTTTGTGGCCGACGCGCCGCTCCGGCGCGTAACTCCGGCGCGCAACTTTGTCTTCGACCAGCTCGATGCCGACCATATAGCCCCACTGGCGCGCGTCGCTCACCTGCGGCAGGGCGAGAAAATCGTTGTGCAGCCGGCTCTGTAATAAAGCGATGCGCGGCTGCATCTTTCCCAGCACGTCGTCGCGCTCGAACAGTTCCAGGTTGGCGATCGCGGCGGCGCAGCCGAGCGGATTGCCCGTGTAGGTATGGCCGTGGAAAAAGGTTTTGAATTCCTTGTACTCGCCCAGGAAGGCGGTAAAGATCTCTTCCGTGGTCAGGGTCGCGGCCAGCGGCAAATAACCGCCGGTGATCCCCTTCGCCAGGCAGAGAATATCCGGCGACACGCCGGCATGCTCGCAGGCAAACATCTTACCGGTGCGGCCAAAGCCGGTGGCGACTTCATCGAGGATAAATAGAATGCCGTGGCGCCGGCAAACCTCGCTCAACGCCTGCACATAGCCGACCGGCTGGGACCACATGCCGGCTGCGCCTTGCATCAGCGGCTCCATCACCAGCGCCGCCAGCGTGTGCCGGTTTTCCGCAAGCTTTTCCTCTGCCTCTTTGATCGCCTCGGCGAGGGCGTCCTCATCGCTCTTTCCCTGGTAATAACGGAAAACATGCGGCGGCGTCAGGCGCAGCACCGGGAACAACAGGCTTTTGTAAAAGCGATGAAAGGTTTCCGAATAACCCATGCTCATCGAGCCCACCGTGTCGCCGTGGTAGGACTCCGCCAAGGAGGCGATCTGCGTGCGCTTGGCTTCGCCTTTGAGCTGCCAGTACTGCACCGCCATCTTCATGGCGATCTCGACGGCGGTGGCGCCGCTATCGGAGTAAAATACCCGCTTCAGTCCTTGGGGAGCGATCTCGATCAGTTTTTCCGCGAGCTGGATGCCAGGCACATGGCTGAGTCCGAGGAAAGTCGAATGGGCGATGCGTTCGAGCTGGGCGCGGACGGCGTCATCGATCTCCTGCTTGCAATGGCCATGGACATTGCACCAGAGCGAGGAAACTCCGTCCAAGTACTTTCGTCCCTGCACATCGATCAAAAAATGGCCGTCGCCGCGGCTGATGATGCACGGCTCCTCGTCCATCCACTCCTGCATCTGGGTGAACGGGTGCCAGAGAAAACTATGGTCGAGCTGTTTTAACTTTTCGTGAAAGGTCGTCATGCCGTCTCTCTTATTTCCTTGAACGCATCGAGTGCTTTTTCAATCTGCTCCGGGGTATGCGTCGCCATCAGCGTAATGCGCAAACGCGACGTGCCGAGCGGCACCGTCGGCGGACGAATACCCTGGGCGAAGATGCCCTTTTGCAAAAGCAGTTCGGAGAATCGCATGGTTTTCTCGGCGTCGCCGATGATCAGCGGCACGATCGGACTGTCGCCCGCGGCGAGCGAAAAACCCAAACTTCGCAACCCCTCTTTGAGCCTGCGACAGTTGCTGAATAATTGTTCCCGCCGCTCGGGCTCGCGCCGCACCAAGTCGATCGCCGCCAGCGCCATCGCCATCACCGCCGGCGGCAGCGCGGTTGTATAGATAAAACTGCGGCAGCGATTAATCAAAAGCTCGCGCAACGCCCGGCTGCCGGCCACGTAGGCGCCGAAGCCGCCAAGCGCCTTGCCCAGAGTGCCCATCTGGACCAGCACGCGCTCGCCCAATCCCAACTGCGCCACGACTCCGGCGCCATTGGCGGCGAAAATACCCGTTGCGTGGGCTCCATCGACCATCACCATCGCGCCGTAATTCTCGGACAACTCGACGATTTCTTTTAGCGGCGCCTGATCGCCGTCCATGCTGAAGATCGACTCGGTAACGATCAATTTCCGCCGTGCATGCGCCGCTTGCTCGAGTCCGGCTTCGAGCTTATCGAGGTCGCAATGATCATAAACCAGCGTCTTGGCTCGCGCCAGGCGACAGCCGTCGATGATGCTCGCGTGATTGAACGCGTCGCTAAAGATTACGTCACCTTCGCCGGTGAGTGTCGAGAGAATACCGATGTTGGCCTGAAAGCCGGAGTTGAACACCAGCGCCGCTTCGGTGCCTTTGAATGCCGCCAGGCGATTCTCCAGTTGCTCGTGCAGGGTCATGTTGCCGGAGATCAACCGCGACGCGCCCGAGCCGCAGCCGTAGCGGTCGATGGCTTCCTTGGCGGCCGCGGCCAAGGCGGGATGATTGGCGATGCCGAGATAATTGTTCGAGGAAAAATTGATCACCTCGCGCCCGTCGAGCCAAAGCGTCGGCCCTTGAGCGTTTTCCACCCGGCGCAAACGGCGATACAGACCGGCAGCTTTGATCTGCTCCAACTCACTCTCGAACCAACCTGGCGACATCGCTCAAGGATTATTGCATCAACGGTTCAATTATCAACCGGGGCGGAACCGCTACAGCGGCGCACCGTTTCCTGTTATAAGAAACAAACATGGCCAAGGCTAAAACCATCTTTGCTTGCCAGTCTTGCGGCTTTCAATCGCCCAAGTGGCTCGGCAAATGCCCCGACTGTAATCAATGGAACACCTTCGCCGAGGAACGATTGGAAAGAGCCGCGACGCCGCGCGGCGAATTGAGCTTGGGCACCAAGGAGGATCCGGCGCCGATCCACGCGATCGACATGGCCGAAGAAGGGCGCGTGCTCTCGGGCATCGGCGAGTTCGATCGCGTGCTCGGTGGCGGCCTGGTGCCCGGCTCGGTGATCCTGATCGGCGGCGATCCCGGCATCGGCAAGTCGACGTTGCTGCTCCAAGCCTTCGCCGCCGTCAGTCAACAGGGGCTGACCTGCCTCTATGTCTCCGGCGAAGAATCGCCGCGTCAAATCAAAATGCGCGCGGAACGGCTCGGCATCGACGCGCCCAATCTCCTGGTGCTGAGCGAAACTTCGCTGGAAAGAATTCTCGACCACCTCAAGAAGATCAAACCCGGCCTGCTGGTCATCGACTCGGTGCAAACGATTTTTTCCACGGCGATCCCTTCGGCGCCCGGCAGCATTGCCCAGGTCAGAGAAGCCTCCGGCTCGATCATCGTGCTGGCAAAAAAAACCGGGCTCACGACCTTTTTGATCGGCCACGTCACTAAAGACGGCGCCATCGCCGGGCCGCGCCTGCTCGAGCACATGGTCGACACGGTGCTCTATTTCGAAGGCGACCGCGGCCACAGCTTTCGGATTCTCCGCGCGGTTAAAAACCGCTTCGGCTCGACCAACGAGATCGGTGTGTTCGAAATGAAGGAAGCGGGACTCAAAGAAGTCAGCAACCCGTCGGAAATTTTTCTGATGGAGCGGCCCCTGGCGGTGCCCGGTTCGGCGGTGGTCTGCAGCATGGAAGGGACCCGGCCGATTTTGGTCGAGTTGCAAGCCCTGGTCAGCCGTTCTTTTTTAGCCGTGCCGCGGCGCACGACCATCGGCGTCGATCACAACCGCGTCGCCTTGCTCGTTGCCGTTTTAGAGAAGAAGATGGGCGCCAAGCTCTTCGATCAGGATATTTTCGTCAACGTCGCCGGCGGCGTCCACGTCGACGAGCCGGCGGTCGACCTCGGCATCGTCACAGCGATCGCGTCGAGCAGCCGGGAAAACGTGCTCGACGCCAAGACAGTCTTTTTCGGCGAAGTCGGCCTCGCCGGCGAAATTCGCGGCATATCCCAGGCCGAGGCGCGCGTCAAAGAAGCCGGTAAACTCGGCTTCGAACGCTGCATCTTGCCGTCGAGCAACATTCCGCAATTGAAGCATGTCAAGCATCCCAGCCTCGCCGGCGTCAGCTCGCTCAGCGAATGCTGGAAGCTGCTGTTCAAAAAGGACTGAGTTGCTCAGGACTGAGGGCTGAGTTTGGCAAAAGCTGCTCAAACCTCGGTTGTCAGCACGTAGTCCTCGTTACTCAGTCCTGACCGACCTTGCTCTTGAAACCTGCGCCGTGGTTGGTTATCAATTAAAACTCTCGTGCCGGAGTGGTGGAATGGCAGACGCGCCGGACTCAAAATCCGGTAGGGGAAACCCTGTGCGGGTTCAAGTCCCGCCTCCGGCACCACTTCCCTCTGATCTTACCCGACCTTTCTTTTTTGATAGGTGTTCGCTGAGTCAGCCGGCGGCGTGCCGTTCGACCATGAGACAATTGATGCACCCTTTACCTGAAGTGGAGGCGTCTCCGAGTACAAGAAAGGAACGTAATCCCTCGAATGCTCACGCTCAGCCCACCACGCACCAAGCGAATCCAGCCCTCGCGACGAATTGACAATGACCAAGATAATGCACAACTCAGGCCTGACCCCTCTGCGACACACTAAAGCAGGAGTGCTACGGTGAACCCCGCGTTTGATCTGTTGTTCGGTGAGCATAGCAAACCAACGCTCGACCAGATTGAGCCAGGAGCCGCTAGTGGGAGTGAAGTGCAGATGAAAACGCGGACGCTTGGCCAGCCAGCGGTGAATCAGCGCCATTTTGTGAGTTCCATAGTTGTCGAGAATCAGATGGACTTCAAGATGAGTAGGGACCTGAGTATCAATGGCTAGGGTTTATTGTTTCCAAAATGTTTCCACCCTAACTGAACTAAACCATAGGGACGGCCTTCCCCCCTGCTCATTTGCCCTGTTTTTGTTGCTTTTTTTCTGGTTGAGCTGAGTCCGGAAGTCGGCTAGTGTTTTTCGTAATCAGTAGGTCGCCGGTTCGACTCCGGCGGGTGGCTCCAGTCTTTTCCACTTTCAATTTCGACGGTTAGCACGTTCACTAAAATCCGATCAGAAGGCTCCAGCGGGTCATTGTAACGGTTTTGTAACGCTGGTGCCTGCTCGGGAGGCGAAAATCGACACCTGCTGGGTCAAAAGGCACATCGGTCATTGATAATTGGATTTAACGGTTGTAATTCCCCTGACCGTGCGTGTATAAAATTGACCGCGCCAAGGCTCGACGAAGGTTACAAAAGGGTCGTGTTTAAATTTTCGATGCCGCTATTCATTATTGAGATTTGGAGCGGATTTAGGCCGTTTCTTATTAAGATCACCATTGATTTTCTCGTAACTGCGAGTTTTTGGATAGGGCTATACCTTTTTAAAATCATGGCACATAATATGCCTATACCTGAGCTGGCTGGAAAATTAGTCGTTTACATTCATGCGACGGGAACTGTAGCTGCTGTAGCAATCTTTATGTGGTATTCGATAACAGATATAATAGAAATCAAAACAACCAAAATATTATGCCTCGCTTAGTAAGTTTTACAAAATTTTCAAGAGAATTGTCGAACAGTGTGGCACTGAAAGCTGGCTTGACTGGCTTTACAATTATCTCTGTGTGCGTTCCAGCGGCAATTTTACTGACCTTCGGTTTTCAGGAGCGTTACGTACTAACTGGAGTTTTAGCGGCAATTATCCCTTCTCAATATCTAGCGTTCTGTTTTTTAGAGAGTCTTGGCTACTCCACAACACACACTGTTAAGAAGGTCGAAATTCCTGCACCTCTACATGAGAGTCCATTATTGCATGCCAATTGGAAACCCTTAACCGGTCAACTGAATAATTGGACATTCGATTTAGTTATTCAGGTTCAGTTGAGGCAACTAAAGCAGAAGGAAACCGACCAACTGAGAGAAATATTGATGCAAAAGTGGAAAAAGGACGTGCTTAACCTGACTCCGATATTGCAGAAGCCGTTGTTGGAAATTGTAGACGATTTCACGAGACCTGAAGAGAAATCAATCCAAACCGTAGAATTTAATGACGTCACTAAAATGTCTGCCGGACTGTCTGTAAGTGAGCTCAACCCATTTACATCGTTGGATCCAGTAATTCGACTTCAACGAGCACCGTTTGAGCCGGACAATTCGTTTTCGTAATTTTTTCCGAATTAGAAAAACGGAGCTTAACAGGTAGGCTAAACCGATGGTCAATTTCGGAAAAAATACTTATCAGTACGAAATCGTTTACAAATTCGATTGTCTATCGATAGAATTCGTAAACGAACTTGCAAGGCATTTTGTTGGACCAAAAAAACGCTTCTCGATGATCTCAAAAGATGCGGGCAACAATCATACGATAATGTCTACAGGAGCCGGAACGGAAGTATCTCCCTTGTTTCAACTCAGAATAGGGGCAGATAGACTAATTTTTTGGGGCGGCTGGTTTGTTTCGCTTGATCAATGGCATCAACACGTCAACCAATTTCTTCCGGAAATATCGCAGTTTGTTCGGAACATTCCAGTTGAATTTATAGGAAACTTGACCAGCCAATGTAATTTCGCAGTACCTTCGTCGCGACTTAGACGTGCGACAACCGTTCCTGAATTGGAGCCGGTTGTCAATTTCTACCAAAAGTTTGTTCCAAAAGAACTTCTAAAGCGGGGTAATTTAGTTATGGCTTTTGCCGATGAGCAAGGTCGAGAAGTCTTGAGTTGGGGGGTTGGAGGCGGGGTGCCAGTTGCAGGCCATGAAAACATTGGGTTTACTTTCCGATGGAACACCTTTGAAGACCAATTAGATCTGAAGAGTGCTTTATTGTCGCATTTTTCGAGGTATGAACGGTTTCTGGAAGATTTCCAAAGAGGTTTTTTATCCCTGATTGTTGACGAACATGTTCATAATTAATCTCATACACCCACCGTTGAAACCGTTTTTGATTTAAACTGAAGGCCTTTTCTTAACAGCACTAGGCAACAAACCCTCCTCACCGCCCCATCGGTATCACCTTAGCCTTCTGTGTCTCGAGATACAGTTGCATTTTCTCACTGGCAGCCTTCAGATCGTCTTCACTGACAATGTGATACCGATCAAAGACCGACCTTGTCCGATGCCCACTGAGAGAGCAGAAAAGGAGAGCAGAAAAGGGGATAAGTCCAATTTTCTCTACCGCTCCTTGCGAGGTCGGCCCCGCAAGCGCAATGTGGACTTCAATCCTAAACGTTCCGCGATCCATGGTTGCCAACGTTCGTTCCCGAACGGACGACCTCTCTGAGCCGATAACCTGAGCGTTTCCAATTCTTGATCTTCGGCTGTCTCGTTTACCAAAGTGAGCCAGTCGGCGGGTCTGGGAATCGGCCATTCGGATAACACCAGTCCGGTTGTCTCCGCAGTTTTAGTAGCCCGCAAACCGAGACTCGACCATCGCCAATCTTCTGCTCGGTCTACTAATTTGGCTCTCAGTGGATTTTGCTCCACGTATCGGCAGACCGAAAGAAAATGGTTGTCGTCCTGGACTGGGAAACTCTTATAGGTGCCTTGATAAAGGTGCCCGTTGCCGACACTATGCCGGTTTAAGTGCCAGCGTCGCACATGGGTTGTGGTTAGCCGTTGGACAAACCTTCCTAATTCTCCATCTCGCATCGGCCACAGAACCAAGTGCCAGTGATTCGGCATAATGCAATAGGCCAAAATTCTAACCGATGTTGTTCTTGCTGTCTCAACGAGAATCCGCTCAAAAGCGTTGTAGTCCTGATTCTTTTCAAAGATCTGTGATCGTGCGTTGCCTCGATTGAGTACGTGGAAGATGACATCGCCCGGGGCAACCCTAGCAGCCCGTGGTAGAAGTCCGATTTTTACAAAACGCATGGGATCGCGGCGAAGCGGTGACTTGGGAGCGCAAATAGTCTCAGGTCGAGTCCTCGGCGCCGATGAGCGGTTAGTTGGTCGCGCAGTAGCACCCACAGAGTAAAACAGATAGCCAGTACGGCGGCAAAACGGCCCTGTAGACCGCGTGGCGTTCCAATTCCCGTCAACGTGCGCATCCACAGGCCCAGATTGCAGGCCGCTACGTGCACGAGTAGCCGTTTGAGAATATTGCCGTGCCCGCGCAGATGAGTCCGGCGCATGCCGCCGGTCTCGTAGAGATGCGCATTGGGTCGCTCTAACAACTCACCTCGTTGCCGCATCAATAGCTGCCCACGCTCGCCTCGAATGCGCCGCCGATTGGCATACACCGCGTCACGCTCAGCCTGCTGACCCTTCCAGTGCTGCCGGCCGCGATCCGGTTCACTGATGTAGGTGCGCAGTCCTAGGTTCTGCATATCGAGCACGGTTTGCTTACTGTGATAGCCCTTGTCGGTGACCACTTCCTTGCCTATCTTCACCTTGTCGTCGATGATCGCAGCCACCGCTTCTAATTGCTCGATTGCCTCAGGCAGCGTCGTCTGGATCGTGGTGGTGTCGCCTTGATCGGCTTCCTGCAGCGTGACCGCCACGATGGCACCGGTCTCCAGGTCCACGGCATGCTCGGCTTTGTGCGCTAAATGGGTCCGTCCGTCCTTCATCTTGGCGATCCGTGCGTCGGGGTCATGCGGATGTTCCCAGTCCTGGTTAGATCCTTTCTTCTTACGTTTGCGATCCAACTTCGCCAGATCGGCTCGCGTTGGGGTCTCAATGCCGGATTCTTCAGCCAGCTTGGTCAAAAACTCGTTATAGCTCTCCCCGGTGTCGCGGCGCACGATGCTGCGCAAGGCCGCGTTCGCTTCGAGCGTGGTAGCATCGATCGCCAGCGTTTTCCCTTTGATGAGTCCGGCGATGCCCAGACACTGAAGTACCCATGTGAACACCGTCCGATGGGTTTCCAAATCGATCAATCGCCGAGTCCGCGATATCGTCGAATGATCCGGTGCACACTCGGTCAGCCCCAGCTCAAGGAACGATCGCACTCCCGAGGAGTCCGCCGCGCGCCACGCCATGGCGCGTTCAGAGTCCAGGCATTCGAAGTAGCCAAGTAATAGAAAACGGAAATATCGTCCAGGCGCCAGACTGGGCCGCCCCATCTTCTCGGCATAGAACGCCCGGCACTGCGCTTCGACAAACTCGTCGAACCCATGCTTGGCCAATAACCCGTTGAGCTTCTCGTAGAACGGGTGGCTCACAGACTTCGGCAGCTCGCTCACTCCCACCCACATCGCTCTCTGCTCTTCGTGTTTTCGTTGTCCCATCGCCATGCAAAAAATTCTACACGATCTATCGTTCCTGTCGACTACTCTCCATCACTCTCCCACTTCATTCTCGACTTTCACCACGGGCTGCTAGCGGTACGAGGCATGCGCCTAGACTAGTCCATGCAGTTACAAAATTGCAATTATTGGACTTATCCCCTTTTCTCTCCCCGAACTAGATTCACACCGAGCCGCCAGCGTATCGGAAAGGGTGCGCAACTCTCGGCAGAGACTAATGTCGAAACTCTTTTGCGGGAATGTGAGGAAAGTCCATTAACACCCCTAGATTTCTGGATCTCTGGAAACAAACCGACCGTATCTGAGCGCTAAGGTCGGGAGCACCAACAGATTCAGAGCCGTCGAAGTCACCAATCCGCCAAGAATCACTATCGCCATCGGGCCTTCGATCTCACGGCCAGGGGCGCCGCTGCCGATAGCCAACGGAAGCAAACCCAGGCCGGTAACAAGCGCGGTCATGAGAATCGGGGCGAGCCGTTCAGAGGCACCGCGTATGGCTGCATCTATTCCCCAAAGCATTTCCTCGGAGGTGATCAAATGTTCATAGTGGGAGAGTAGCATGATGGAATTGCGCAGGGTGATACCGAACAGAGTGACGAAGCCGACCATTGATCCGAGCGAGAGTATTCCACCGGAGGCAAATACGGCCAGCACGCCGCCCAGCAGGGCAAAAGGCAAGTTGATGAGGACCAGGAAGAGATTACGTATATTGCCCACGACAATCGACAACAGCAAAACAATCCCAAGTCCCGCCAGCAGCGAGTGAACCAACAAATCTCGTCTGGATTGCGCTTGAGCTTCACTTGTACCGGTGAAATCAAGATAAACACCGGGAGGCAAAGAGACGGCGGAAAGGATCTGCCGTTTTGCCTGAGCGACAAAGGAACTCACGCTGCGGCCCGCCACATTGCAAGTCACGGTTTGTACTCTTCTGGCCCCCTCGTGTAGAAGCGCATACCGGCCTGACATTTCATACACGTCGGCCAGCTGTTGCAGGCGCACGTATGTTCCATCGGGGTTGCGAAGCGGCAAAGCCGCCACATCAGCTATGCTTTTGCGCATCTGTGGATCAAGGATCACCGTTACGTCGGAAACTCGATTCCCTTCGTAGGTTTGACCTACCACATCTCCCTCATAGGCCGCGCGCACCACTTCGAGGGCATCAACCGGGTCAATACCCCAGCGAGCCAGATCCGCCTTGCGAAGCCGAATTACGAGTTGTGGCGCTCCAGGCGGAGATTGGATCTGGATGTCGGCGGCCCCTGGTATTTGAGCCAGTAACTTCGCAACGGTCTGAGCCGTGTTGTCTAAAATATCGAGATCATCGCCGAAGATATTAATGACGACCGCAGACGTATAACCGGAGAGCGTTTCCTCAACCCGCTCGGTCAAGAAGGTGTTTACGGCAAAGGCCACGCCGACGAACCGCATGAGTATTTTACGGATCTCCGACTGCGCCAGCTCGGACTCCCTTTCTCCTCTTAGCGGTTTGAGATCAACCTCAAACTCGCTGTCCTGAGTCCCCAGGATGTCATCGCCTTTTTCCGCCCTCCCCACGCGCTGGGCAACGGAGCGAACGTAAGGGAGTTTGAGCATTTCACTCGTGAGACGCCGTCCAAGCCGCAGCGATTCCTCCAGCGAGGTGCCGGGAGCCGCCGACATATGAATAACGAAGTGCCCTTCGTTGAGCTCCGGCAAGAATTCCCCACCGAAGAAGGGAAGCGTTGCCAGTCCTAGGACCGTCAAAAGCGCTATAATGCCTATTACAAATCGCGACCGACGTTCTATCCGAAGAAGCAGAGCGGAATAGCGCGCTTTCAGCCACCGGACAAGCGGAGGCGCGTCTTCTTGCATGTTTCGACGACCTAGGACAACAAAGCACAGGGCAGGGGTGACGGTGAGAGCGACGAGCAGAGATGCCAAAATGGCAAAAATGTAGGCAAGGCCCAATGGGGCAAACAGCCGGCCGGCGAGACCCGACAGGGTTAGGATCGGGATGAAAACCAACACCACCGCAAACGTGGCGTAGACTACTGCGCTGCGCACCTCGACCGAAGCGTCAAGAACCACGCGAAAAACCGGTCGCGGAGTCTCCATCTGACGATTCTCACGTAGACGCCTCAGAATATTTTCTACGTCGATGACCGCATCATCGACCACTTCGCCAATTGCGATGGCCAGCCCGCCGAGAGTCATCGTGTTGAGACTGACACCTAACTGTTGCAGGATCTCTACCGAAGCGAGCAATGACAAGGGAATGGCCGTGCAAGAGATGGCCGCCGTGCGGAAGTTGAACAAAAACAGAAACAGGACAATCACGACCAGCAGAGCTCCGATAAGCAAGGACGACCGTATATTACTGATGGCAGTGTCGATAAAATTAGCGGGCCGGAACAGGCCCGGATATAACGCAACGTCCTGAGCGATCAGCCCGGCGCGAAGTTCCTCTAGAGCTTGTTCAACGCGCTCCGATACTTGAAGAGTGTTTGAACCGTACTGCGCTGAAATCATCAGAATGACGCCGGGGCGACCCATAATGGCGGCGGCGCCGATCGGCGGCGCCGGAGCTTCGACGACCCGGGCGACATCACCCAATGTGATAGCAGCACCGTCGTGATACCCGAGAACCGTGCTTGCGAGCTGATTTGAGGTGAGCGATTGTCCTTCGCTCCGCAGGACGATGCGCTGGTTCTCGGTATCGATGACGCCTGCCCCCCGAATCCCGGTGGCCTTGCGCGCCGCGCGTAAGACATCCTCGATCGCGAGGTTGTACTGAATCAGCCGATCCGGTTGCATTTGGATCTGTAGCTGTTTCACGTCGCTGCCGAATACGGCCACTTTAGCGACCCCCGGAACGGCTAGAAGGCGCTGCTTCACCGTCCAGTCGGCGAGGCTCCTGAGCTCCATAAGCGAACGTGTTTCGGAGGTCAGGCCTACCGCCAAGACCACGCTAGTGGACGACGTTAAGGGCGTCATGACCGGCGCGTCTATCCCTCCCGGTAATTGCCCCGAAACAGAAGCCAAGCGCTCTGCCACCATCTGGCGGTCAAGATAAATGTCGCTATTCGGACGAAAGGTGACCGTTACGACAGACAGCCCCTGAATCGAGCCGGATCGTAGCGATTCGACCCCCACCACGCCATTGACGGCGTTTTCGATCGGTCGAGTAATCAGCACCTCGACCTGCTCGGGTGACAGACCCGGAGCCTCGGTTTGAATCACCGCCTGAGGCGGAGCAAACTCGGGGAAGACATCGTAGGTAGCCCGCGAAAGTGTATATAGACCATAGCCCAACCATGCGCATGCCAAGGCCATAACGACACCACGGAAGCGAAGCGAGAAGCGCACGATTGCGGCGAGCACAGCGATTCTTTCCTCTCACTCGCCGACATGAATCTGCGATCGCAGTTCTTCCGAGAGAAGTAACTGCGCGCCGGTAGTCACGATTTGATCATTAGGGGAGAGATCCGGTTTAACAACCCACCCCTGTTTAACCACAGCCTCGGTTGAAATCTCGCGCCGAACGAATCGGTCGGAGTCTTTCTTCACATAAACCCACCTCTTTCCCTGCCACCGGACAACGGCTGCGCGAGGCACGATGATGCCGGTCGTCGTCGAGCCGCTCGGCAAATAAGCAAGCACGTTCATTCCGGGAAAAAGGCCTGTTGCCCGAGCTGGGGCAATATAGAAAAGGCTCATTCCTTGAATGCGTGGGTCCGTGCTCGGTGCGGGTGAGACTAAGCTAGCCGATGTAAGGTTTCCCTCTGGGCTCTGGACCCGCACGTTCCGCGGCGTGGAAGAGAGGGCTGAGCCCGGCGGAAGCGTAATCCGCAGTAAGACATCTTGTCTTTGCATCAAACGTTCAAATTCCTTGGAGTCGTTCAAAAGCCACTGTGCTAGGACGCTGCCCCATCGTTGTCGCACAGTGCTCTCTACGGCATTAAGGGCAATATCTGCAGCACGCGCGCTTGCGTCATCCGACCGCCAAGCGGCTTCCGCGGACTGGAAAACCTTGACGGAAATATTCCGGTTTTCCTGCAGGGCTTTTACGCGTTCATATTCTTTGCGCGAAGCCTCAAGCCTTGCTCGTGCCTTTTCCACCTCCGCATGGGCCGCGGCAACGCTGTTGCGAAGATCAACGAGGGGCTGAAGCTCTATGACCGTTCCGTAGCCTCTGAGCTCTTCCTGATAAGAGACGGCTTTGACTGGAGCGACCTCGATTCCACTCATTTTCTGGGTGGCTCGATCTACATTGATGATGCTTTCACCCTTTTCTGTAGATACTCGCGGCGGCGCCTTGACGGGGCGCTCCCGCTCCCGTTCCATAGCCGCCTCTTTACGACTTTCGACAAAAGCCCAGATCAGAAGCGATCCAATGCCGAGAACAACGATGATCGCCAAAATTATTTTTAGCCTAGGCCTCATTGGTCTTTCCCCTCGCTCGGTCGAGGATCTTTCTCAATGATATTTGTGACCGCTTGCGTCGGGTTGAGCGGTTGATGCACCGCATCCTCAAGCGAGCCGATGGTCCGCTGAACTATGGTGAGGGTGTTGAAGCGGGAAAGTTCGGCGGCGGCGACCTCCAGATCAGCGCTGCGCAGGACCAGCCGATCCACTTGCCCGACGTCGAACTGCGCCTGTACGGAGTGCTGCTGATTTTTACGGGCGTCCACGAGTCGATCGGCCGTTTCCAGAGCTTGCCGTGCCGCGCGGTATCCGGCCAAAGCCCGGTCGATCGCGCCCATCACTTGAGCTTGCAAGGCGATAAAGCGGGCTGCTGCTTCGTGGCGGCGCGCTTCCGCCTCCGCAATGGGTCCTTGATTTTGATTGAAGACCGGCAGCGTCAACGATACGCCCAGTGACCATTTATTGTCACCTTGATCCCACGAATAACCCGGACCGAGATGAATGTCGGGATATTGTCTGGCTGTCTCCAGCTGTAAAGCCGATTGCCTGGCAGCGTAATCCGAAAGTGCGCTCAAAATATCAGGTCGGTTAAGTAACGCTCGACGTTGTACTCTTTCGGAAGGAAGGTCCACCGATGTCCGAGCAAAAAAGCCAAAAGAGAGATCGATTCCGTCAAGCGCGGCCACTGATAATCCGAGTGCATCGGCGAGCCGTACCCGCGCCTCGGCGCTTTGTTTTTGCGCATCGCGCAGAGAAAGCTGAGTGCGAGCAAGAGCGATACGCTCCTGGGTAAGATCAGGCTGGGATGCTTCGCCAAGCTCAAGCCGCTGTTCGAGAAGTTTAACAACCTCCTGTTGAACCGTTTCCTGTTTCAATAAAAAGGTTTCAGTCTGACGCGACGCGTAAAGCTCGACTAGGCGCGCTCGCAAACGGCTTCGCACTTGCCACGCCACAGTGGAGATATTTAGACGGGCCGCTTCGAAAAGGTGCTTCGCTTGATCGATGCGATATCCTCGCTTACCAGCGGTTTCTATCGGGATGTCGAGGGTCGGGGTCACGATCCAAGGCGAAATCCCACCTGTGGCGCTAAAGTTGTATTCGGGGAGGAAGCTAACATTCGGATTGGGATGTTCACCAGCGGTGATCACGATGGCCTCGGCAATGCCCCACTTGGCACGCACAACGTCCAGGTCCGGATGGTAATAAAATGCCGCGAGCCTGAGCATCTGAAAATCCCAGATCTTAGGCGGCCAAGACGCTAATTCATGGCCAAGGTTGGTCCTGAGAAATTCTTTTAAACCCGCGGTATCGAGCGTGCGGGCTTTAAACTCTGCGGCTGTCTGAGTCGGAGCAAGTGGCCTCGGCCGGAATGTCGCACACCCGTCAAGGAGGGCGGCGATGGTTATAAACGCCAGAGTGCGACTAATCCGCTTCTCCATGAATATAAAACCTCCTCCAATATCCCCAACACTGAGCTAGGGACTCAGCTGTGCATTGCCACTGGTTGAGGGTCTCGCTGTGCATTAGAATTCCTTCGGGTTTTTAAACAAACTGATTGCTGTCCAAGCGAATTTTGGTGAGCAATAAGAATAGCCAAGGCTGAAAAATAGTCTAATCCCTGGAAACATCAATTCAATCGCAATATTAACGACTCATCTCGCCATTGCATCGCTTCGGCCCAGACATTTGCCGGAACGTCCCGTTAGGCGATAGTTTTTACTTTTCTGAGTACGTGCCTTGACTCTGTACCTAGGTACGGAGTGTACATTACCTTTTAGAGGGCAATGAAATGCATGGCTTGACCATAGGGCAGCTCGCCAAAGAGAGCAACGTGCACGTTGAAACGATCCGTTATTACGAGCGCCGAGGATTAATTTCCAAGCCGCCGCGATCGGTCTCAAATTACAGGATGTATTCCTCCGAGAATCTACGCCGCTTAAAATTTATCAAGCATGCACAGGGACTCGGCTTCTCCCTAAAAGAAATTAAGGAGATTCTGTCTTTGCGTGCAATCCCGCGCGCTAGGTGTGCCGATGTTCAAAAATACACGACTCGCAAAATCGAAGAACTTCAAGAGAGAATTCATTCGCTAACACGCATGCGCAGAAGCCTAGAAAAGCTCCTGCGTGAGTGCTCCGGAGACCTGCCGGCGACAGAGTGTCCGATACTTGAGTCGATGGAATCTGAAAACCGAAAAAACCGATCAATTAAATTCAAACGAAAAGGAGCGGTTTATGAGCAAAAAAAGGGAAATCGAAATTTATAGTGCGGGCTGCCCGGCATGTGAGGACGCGATCAAACTGGTAAACGGCATCGCCTGTGACTCTTGCGAGGTCACGGTACTCGATATGCAGGATCGGGCGGTAGCCCAGAGAGCGAAGACTCTTGGGATCCAAAGCATACCGGCAGTCGTGATCGATGGAAAGCTCGCCGCCTGCTGCAAAGGACGCGGTATCAGTGAATCCGCGCTGCGCAGCGAGGGGATCGGTCAACCGTTGCCTTAGCATCTAGAAATTTATGCAATTTGAAACCGTTAAGGCCGGTGTTATAGGCATGTCGGCCGCCATCGTGGCGTCTCTTTGTTGTCTATTGCCTTTGATTGTTGTGCTCCTGGGTTTTGGAAGCGGCGCTTTCATGATGGTGACCATGCAATACCGCGCGTTATTCCTGCCCATGGGCGTGCTCGGCGTGTCGTTGGGTTATTATTTGTATTTTCAGAAAAGACGCCGATGTGCCAGCGCCGGCTGCACCTTCGTGGGCGGGACATTCAATTTGGTTCTTCTTTCCTTGGCCACAGTCATGGTCGCGCTGGCGCTTGGATTAGATTTTTTTCGCAATTATCGTCTGAGATGTTGCAGATGATCATGTAGGCCGGGAGGTCCTCGTTATGAAAGAAAAGCGTATCCTGATCCGTCTTTTTCTTGTTCTTCTCCCTCTTTGTTGGCTAACCGTCTTTTCGCTGTACACTGAGCCGCTGCATGGGGCTGAACTTAATCAAGTCAACCTACAAATCGAAGGAATGACCTGAGGGGCATGTCCCGTCACCGTGCGGGCAGCCCTGGAAGGGCTAAAGGGAGTGAAAAAGGCACAAGTGAGTTTCGCCGAAAAAACCGCCACTGTTACCTATGATCCTCAGGCGATTGATATCCCGGCAATGGTTCAGGCCGTGAAGAGGGCCGGATTTTTCGCGCGCACGAGCGCGACGAAATGACTCCTGAAAACGGATCCAGAGGAGGGATATATGAATGACGATCACGGGTCCCGGCAAGGGAACAAGTGTTTTAAGACAGGCGTGTTCGGGACAATTATCGCAGCCATTTGTTGCGCCACCCCTGTCCTGGCGGTTGCGTTGGCTTCTATAGGCTTGGCGGTCATAGTGCCGAAACTTGATTACGTTCTCCTTCCTGCGCTGCTGATTTTCCTGCTTCTGGCTCTTTACGGATTGCGAAAGGGAAGACATGACGGAGACCACCCGAAATGGAGATTGAATCCCCGAACTGTTGTTCAACAGCCGGTCCCGAAACGGTCGAGGACCATTGCCCGCGTTGTGCCGGCAAAGGAAAGACCGTTTCGCTGATAACTGTTGGGTCAATGGCGAAAACTTCGGTAGAGGCCTGCAAACTCGCCCGGTCATCATACCAGCTCTGCCACAATCCCGATTGCTCGGTCGTGTATTTTGCCCCTGGAATTACAATACAAAAAACAGAGCTTCGGGTTCCCGTCAACTTCAAGGAAAAAAACTACGACGGCCCTGTCTGTTATTGTTTCAATCACACCGTGGCGAGCATCAGAGCGGAAATTCAATCCACCGGTCGTTCCACAGTCCAAACGGCGATCACCAAGGAAATACAAGCGGGGCGTTGCGCCTGCGAGGTCAAGAACCCGGCTGGCTCATGTTGCTTGGGGGATATCACACGGGCTGTGCGAGCTGTGGTTGTTTAGTATGCGGAGACTCGTCTGGGGTACGCGTTGAACGACGGTGATAGTCGTCTTCAACCTGTTGATAGGTTAGAAACAATGCTATCCGATTGGAGTGTTTGACTCTCACATTTTCACAATTAAGAAAAAATTATCCAAGAATTCTAAATATTTAGTATTACGCGCGCCGGACTCAAAATCCGGTAGGGGAAATCCTGTGCGGGTTCAAGTCCCGCCTCCGGCACCAATCTTCGCTCTATCCGCTGCAAATCCGCCCGTCCACCCGGGACCTATTCAAAAAGTGCCGTTCGCTGCTATATTGAGATCCAATCCAGGAGGACGACGATGGCAAAAAACGGTTTTAAGATCCTCGATAGCGATATGCACATCATGGAACCGCCGGATCTCTGGGAGCGCTACATCGATCGGAAATTCAAAGCGCGCGCGCCGCGCGGGGTGACCAGCAGTAACGTGCGCGACCTCCGCATGGTCTATCCGGACGGCCGGGATTGGGCGCGCACCACGACCCGGAAAAATGATTCGGCGCGCGGCCACAACTTCGAACGCAACCAGAGCGTTTATCGCGCCGACGCCGAGCGCGGCTGGACGCCGCAAATTCAGCTGGAAGCTATGGACATCGAGGGCATCGATGTCGCCGTGCTCTATCCGACGCGCGGCCTGCGCGCGCTCGTCGTCGAGGACATGGATGCGGAGTTCGCCGCCGCACTGGCGCGAGCTTACAACGATTGGCTCCATGATTTTTGCAAATTGGCGCCCAATCGTCTGATCGGCTCCGGGATGATTTCGCCTTACGACATGAATGATGCAATCTCGGAAGCGCGCCGTTGTGCCGAGCAACTCGGTTTTCGCGCGGTATTTCTTCGCGCCAATCCCTTGGTTAACCATCAGTGGCATGACGACTACTACACGCCGCTGTGGAACGCTTTGGAGGGGTTAAATCTCGCCCTGGGATTTCACGAATCCACCGGCACCGGCAAGCGGCAGATCGGCGAGCGGCTGGAACCGAATCTGATGCTGCGCCGAGTCTATGCGCAACCGATGGAGCAAATGTTGGCGCTCGGCAGTTTTTGCGCCGGCGGCGTGCTGGCGCGTCACCCGCGGCTGCGGGTAGCTTTCTTGGAAGCCAACTGCAGCTGGCTACCGTGGTTGCTATGGCGCTTGGATGAGGGCTGGGAACGCGAAGGGGATGTTTGGGCCCCTGACTTAAAAGCAGCGCCGAGCGAATATTTTAAACGGCAGTGCGTGGTGTCCGTGGAGCCGGACGAGACCACGGTCAAACAAGCGATCGATTATCTTGGCGGCAGAGGCATTGTGTTTTCCACCGACTATCCGCATGGCGATTCGAAATATCCGGAAGCGGTGAATCATTTTTTGAAACTGCCGATCACCGAGTCTGACAAACGGAAGATCCTCTGGGACAATTGCGCGGCCTATTACGCAATGTAAACCGCGCCGACTGTTGGAAATCGCGGAGCCGCTCCGATTTTCCGGAGTGGCTCCGCGACGAATTTATCGGCGGTAGTAGCTGTCGGAATAATTATGCCGGCGATGACCCCAGTGACAGCCCGCCACCGTGATCAGCCCGAAAGTTAACAGGGCAAATAGAGCCATGGTTTTCATATTCTCTCCTTTCTCCGCGGTCCGGTTCGCCTAGACTTCACCGAAGCATTTCGTCCACGAATCTTGTTTCCTGCCTCTGTCTTTTTAGACGAACGCGGCAAGCGTTTGTGACAATCACAAATCAGATGATTAACGGAAACCCTGGAGAGATAAACGCCATGAATCAATTTGTTGCCGATAAAATAGCCGGGTGTTGACCCGGCGCTTTTGGAAATGGGTAAGAGGGTTCGAAAACCAAGACAAGAACTGCGACGGGAATTTTACCGGCGAGTCACAAAGCCGCATCGAGCCCGGCGACAATGCAAAACGCACCGCCGGCCGCAGAGTGAGTCGAACTGCCGCAAGACCATGAATCAGCGGCGCCACCGCAGCAACCAAGAATCACGATTCCCTATGGGTCTGTACGGTGAGGTGAAAGGCTCAATCTCGATCGCGGTCACGGTTGCGGTCGCGGTCGCGCCGCTCATCGTCGAAACGCTGTTTGAGTCGATCGCGTCGATCCTTCGGAAGATTCTGCCAACGATGCCACTCTTCGCGCAGGTGTTGTTTATCTTTGGGCGGAAGATCTTGCCAGCGTTGGTAGTTCCGCAAAATTCTGTCTTTTTCGCGCGGCGACAGATTGCGCCAATTGTCGCTTGCCGTCCACGCATTGTTGACGGCTAGGAGCAAAAACGATCCGAGAACTAAAATTGAAACAATTCGCTTTTTCATCGCGTGATCTACTCGCTGTTTACATCCAGCTAGGCTACGCCATTTCCCAATCCAGCTCGGCTGGAGTCGCTGATCGGCGCGTCTGTAGTCTGGTCGTCTTGAGCCTCCAGTTTGCTCAGTGACTCGAGGATGTCCATGGACTCGAAAAATTCCAACTGGCTTCTATCGGTTATAATCTCCTGGGGAATTTGTTCCTGTCGCGGTTCAACAAACAGCTTGAGGTTTCCTTTGCCAAATACCAGGCCGATAACCAGTACCGCTACCGCAACCGTGCCGAAGGCCGGCACCAGCCAAGTCCGCATCGGCGGAAACAGAGATTGCCACCAGGACTTTTGCTCGTCCTGCTCGGCCAGTTTAGACAGCGTTTCGCGGTAGTAATTATCCCAGAAAGTTTGCGGCATCTCCTCGGCGCGGGTTATCTGCGGCAGCAAACCGCGCAGATCGTCAAGAAAACGCCGGCAGGAATGGCAACCGGAAAGATGCTTTTCCACGTGGCGCCGCTCGTCCTCGCTGTTCTCGCCGTAGTAGTGGAGAACTAGATCCTCTTCGTATTGCTTGCAGGCGCTTTCCAGCGGCTCGATGGTATTCATATACTTTCTCCCTAAACGAACTCGACGAGACTTTGACGCAAGGCGGCGACCGCGCGATGGAGATATACGCGCACCGTACCCTCCGTCGTTTTCATCACCTTGGCGACGTCCGCGATCGATAAACCTTGATGGTTTCTTAACAAAAAAGCCGTGCGTTGTTTCTTCGGCATATCTTCCAAGGTTTTGTCCACTCTTCTTTTGGTCTCACCGGCGATCGCATGTTGATCCGGCGCGAAGGTTGAGTCGGCGAACTGGCTTTGCTCCCCTGAGTCTTCGGTCATTTTCTCAAGTGACTCCCAAACCACGCGGCGACGGCGACGGGCATAGTCTAAACAAATATTGACTACGATCCGGTAAAACCAAGTATAAAAGCTCGACCTCCCGTCAAACTGTTTAATATTCGCGAAGGCGCGCAGAAATGCATCCTGTGACAGATCCTTGGCCATCTCGGTATCGCGCGTGAAACCGAAGGCGATATGAAACGCCTTTTCCATATAGCGGCGCACGAGGATTTCGAAACACTCGCGCTTGCCTTGTTGAGACAAAGCGACCAGCTCTTCGTCGCGCAATTCTTGATGGTCGACCATATCTAACTCGCCGTGGGATCGATCACGCCTTACGAACCTTTAGACGCCAAATGACGGCAAAGGTTAACAGTCTGGTGAAATTTCGCCGGAGAAAGCTAAGGTGTCAAAAATAGAAAGGAATACTGCAAGAAGCAGTATCCCCGGCCGACCAGGGAACGAGGGCCAGGAATGACGGCGTTACTGGCCGGTCGACAGGGCGATGACGTCTTCGATAATGTCGAGAATCCGGTTGGTGCGCCGGTCGAGCAGAATTACGTCCCGTTCCACGATTACCCGCTCCCAATAGTCAGGTAGCCGCGGCAACCGCCGGCTCAAGTCGCCTGGTAGAGGTTCGAGCCGTTTCTGTAGGCCAGGCGGCAACTGACCATTTTTTTCCAGATGTTTTTGCAGCCCCGGCGGAAGATTACCGCCGCGCTTGGCCAACCCCGGGGGCAGCCCCTTCGATTTACCTTTCTTCTTTTTTTCGGGACGATAGTATTCCTTAATAATGCGCCGCTCGTCATCGAGAAAATGCGCCGGCCTATCACGATCCCGTGCCTGTACCGGCCCGCGTTCCAACAGGGTCGCAGCGCTGGCAAGCGAAAATAGGATGAAGGCTCGTCTCTGCTTAATCACGCGAATTCGCCTCCCGTAGGTAAATATATGCTAGTCTAACTATTTGTTGTGGCCTTTTCCATTTGCCACACCGTTACCGTTGCCACCACCAGCCGAGACGATGCCGCCGTTCGCGCCGGCAGCGTTGCCGGAACCGGTGAAAATGCTGCTCCGATTGAGGCCGTAGGCGTTGCCATTACCTTTGCCGGCGGCCGAGACAATTCCCGCGCCCGAGCCCTTGCCGCTGGAAATACCGTTTGAAGCGCCGCCGTTCGCCTTGCCGCTCGCCGAAACAATACCGCGGTTGGACGAACCATTGGCCTTTCCGCTTGCAGTCTTCACACCGCTGCTTTTTGAAGCGGCGGCAGTCGTACTGGCCAAACTCCGATTAGCGCTCTTCATACTGGACATCACCGGCCCCAGCTTGAAGCCAAGTTTCTGCGCGATCTGCCCCCACCCCATCTTTTGACTGCGCATGGTGAGAATGCCCTGCAGATTGGATGTCGTCGTCGTAGCCGTGACACCGCTACCGGTCGTCTGGGTGATCGTGCCGCCGGTTAGCGCCGCCTGCAACTGTTCCGGAGTCGGCTGGGTAATAGGAGGATCTAAGCTAGCGAGCTGCTGTTTGGCCAGCGCAAGCGAGATGTAGACATTGCCGAATCCAATGGGTCCCGTCGGCGGGGCAATCACGGTCGTAGTTATCGTAGTTACCGGCAACCCACCCGGGATCGGACTTGGCGTTGTGGTCGTCGAAGTTAAATTAATCGGCGTGCCGTTACGCAGTCCGGTTACTACGGCATTTGCATCGGAGCCGAGAAACGAATTGAAATCGCTACTAATCTTGTTGGTCACGTTAGTCTGACCCGGGCTCGAGGTTACATTATTCATCGTCGTGACCTGGTTGTTTAACTCCCCGGCCGTTTGGGCAAATGCCAAACCGGGCGCGCCGGCGACTAGTCCAAAAGTCAAAGCGATCGCAGAAATCTTCATAAACTTTCCTCCAAAGGTGCTCAGCCCACACCCAAAGCTCGTTCCGTTTGAATGATAATTTCAGTGGCCGTGGCCCGGTCTTTAAAAAACAATCCTTGCTTCGCCACCGTGCGGATCCGGGTTGTCCGAGGACTGATCCTTTCCAATTCGATCTCGATCTCACGATCCAAGGTCACAGCCTTGATCGCTTTCCCCTGTTCGATCTTTGAAGTCGCTTCGATCTTGATGCCCATGCGATCCAGAGCCGTTCGGGTTGCGGTTTCCACCTGCGGCAACGGGGCTGTGAAGGTGCGATACGCTATGCCATCCAACGTGTATGCCACCGAGGTGCCGGTCGTGACCCCCGCACCCACGCCGAACAGCGTCAAACCGACGCCCGCGCAACTTTGCAAGAGGAGAAGTGAAGTGAGAAAAACGACCCCACGGAATCGATGGTTTAGGTTAGTCATGGGACTAACCCTAGGCAATTAACGAGCCAACTCCTGCGAGATGGCTAATAACGGAAAGTTTGGAAGGATTTTGTCCTCGGGAGCGGTTTCTTGGGCGCTACCACAGCCAAAAATGTCAATCGATAGGTAATTTTTCCCTGGCTCGGGCCCGGGGCGTGATCGCGGTTGGCAGCGGGCTAATGAGTGGTGATGCCGGTAATCTTGATGCTGCCGTGTTTGGACTTGTACTTGCGGTTGAGGGAAATGATGACGCCGGTAAGTCCTTCGATGACATAGGCGTTGCTGGCAGGCCCAGCGTCATAAGCCGTGGCGCCGATGCGCTGAATAATCTCCATCACTTTCTGCTTGGCTTCGGCGTTATCGCCGCAAACCAGCACGTCGCCGAGCGGCGCATCGACGTCGCCCAAATCAACGGCAGAGATATTATGCAGCGCGCCGATCACCGGAGCTTCGTCGCCGATGATCTGCTGCGCCTCCTGTAGTGCGGAGCCCGCCGCCGGCACGAACGGCTTTACTTTATTGAGCGGCACCACCGTGTTGATGACGATTTTACCCGCCAGTTGGCCTTTGAGATCGGTTACCATTGGCGCGTGACCTTCGTACGGCACTGCGATTACCACGAAATCGGCGTCCTTGACCGCCTCTCGATTGGTCCTGCCGATCATTTCGCCGAAGCGCAGTTTGGGCTGCAAGGTTGCGACGGCGTTCTTGGCCTTCTCCGCGTCACGTGAGCCGATGATAATTTTTACTCCAGGGGCGCTGAGCCTGAGCGCCAAGGCGCTGCCTAAATTGCCCGTGCCGCCGACGATCGCTACACTGAAATTTTCCATATTTTTTTATCCGGTGCTAACGAAAAAGATCCTCTGTCTCGGGACGCAGGAGCTCTTTCACCGAACCTTCCTCCTTTTTGTCAATTTCATAGCCGCGCACGACGACGACTGGAACACCGTCGCGTTTACCCATGACCAATTCCGCCGCAGCGGCAATTTCATCGGCGATCGCCGCTACCGCAGCCTTGAGTCGATAGCCGTAACGGTCGTTCAATCCTCTTTCGTCTTTGATCGCACCCATACCGGCAATGCCGACGGCGACGTCCACCGTGCCAAGACGCCAAGTCCGGCCGAAGCTGTCGCTGATAATCACAGCGGGTGATTTACCAGTGCAATTGGCGATGGTATCGCGAATCGCGCGCGCCGAACCATCCGGGTCGATCGGCAGCAAAGCGACTCGGCGCAACCCAATGTTGGATTGATCCACGCCGGCATTGGCGCAGACAAATCCATGGTGCGTTTCGACGATCAGAGCCCGGCCGCCGGTGCGAATCACTCTACGGCTTTCGCCGAGGATGACCTCGACCAGTTCCGGCTCTTTATCCAACTGTTCGGCCAACTCACGCGCCCGCTCCGACGGCGTTACGTCATCGAGACAGACCATACGTCCTTCGCTTTTGGAAACAATTTTCTGGGCGACCACTAAAACATCATCGTCGGCCAGCGCAAGCTCCTGGCGCGCGCAGGCGTCGCAGATCAGCGCGCCGATGGAATCACCGGCGTTGATTTCACCGATGCCTTCCACGCCGATCAACTCAAGCCGCTTCATAGGCTCTCGGAGCGCCTATGGCCTCGCGCCACTTGTTCCGCCATCAACCGCCGCGCCACCCGCGTCGCTTCGCCATCGGCGAGATCATAGGTCAAAAACCGTTCGAGATCTTTCGGTTCGTCTATATCGAGCGCGATATGCTCGTTCTCGAAGCAACGGACCGGCAATCCCTGGGCGCGCACCTGAGCCAGGTGAAAATTGAAACTGTCGTGGCCGAAGCGCAGCTCAATGATGTCCGGCGGCGCCAGCAGCAGCGCATTGGTACCCAAGCGGTCATGGGACGGCACGAGCATAGCAAAGGGCGCCGATGCATCATCGGGAACTTGCGCCATAACCACTTCCAGATCTGCGGCACGCACCAACGGCATGTCGCCGGGGATGATCATTACGCCCTCGCACCCCGCCCGCTTCAATTCCAAACGGGCGAAATCCACCGCGCCGGTCTCGCCGGTTTCCGCGCTCTCCCGAATCACTTCAGCGCCGGCGGTTAAAGCCATGCTGGCGACCTTGTCGTCGCCGGTCACAACGAAAGTTGCGGCGATGCCCCGCACCATCCTTGCCTGGGTCAAAACATCGTGGAACATCGCTTTAGCCAAAAGTTCGCGCGCGGCGCAGCTCAGGATCGGGCTCAAGCGCTGCTTCGCGTTGCGGAAGCCTTTAACGGGAATCAATGCGACAACATTCATGGGCAGTCCGAAAACAGATTCTCTAGACTATTTTTCGCCTGCGGCCAAGACCTGCCGCGCCAAGCGCTGTTTGTCGACGCCGGTCGGCATGCGAATACCCGTGCAAACCGGGTTGATTTTCAGATCTCTGATCTGCGGCGCCGACTCGGCGTCTTCATCCGCGATCAGCAGCGTATCGAGAAAATCGCCGTAACCTCGCGCCACGCCCAGCGCCGAAGCTTCGAAGCCGCACGCGATCATCAATTTGTGCGCCGGGCCGGAGATCGCCGCCGTCCCGATAATCGGGCTTACTCCGACCACTGGTACACTCGCTTCCTGCAACGCCGCCCGGATTCCCGGCACCGCGAGAATCGGGCCGATGCTGGTGATCGGATTGCTCGGGCAAATGATAATTGCGTCGGCGCGCTGGATCGCCTCGAGGACGCCCGGGCCGGGCCGGCTTTGCTCAGCGCCGAGAAATCGAACCGCCTGCACCTCCGGCGACCAGCGCTGTTTGACAAAGAACTCTTGAAAGGAAATTTCTCCTTGCGGCGTCTCGACGCTGGTTTCGACTCGCTCATCCGACATCGGCAAAATTTGCGACCGGACGGCGAGTGCGCGGCGAATCTGTTCGCTGATTTCGGAAAGCTTTCGGCCTTCTTTCAACAAGCGGGTTCGAGTGATATGCGTCGCCAGATCTTTGTCACCGAGATTAAACCACGGATCGTCACCCAAGAGACGCAGTTGCTCCAACACCGCGAAGGTATCGCCCTTGATTCCCCATCCTTTTTCGGTATCGCTCAGGCCGGCGAGTGTGTACGTAATCGTGTCGATGTCGGGTGAAATATGCAGGCCGTGAAAGACGCAATCGTCGCCGGTGTTGCAGACAATCATCAACTCCGACGGATCGACGACCGCGGCGAGCCCTTCGACCAGCTTGGCGCCGCCGGTGCCGCCGGTGAGCGCGACGATCATCAGCGCAACTCCGACGGCGAAGGAGTGATGGAGTGTTGGAGTCCTGGTAAATTCCGTAGCGGTCCGTTGTCCTTCACCAAGCCGTCTTCGCCGCAAAGGCGTTCGACGTATGCAATGAGCGGCCGGGGAAGATATTTGGCGCCTTGTTGAATGTATTCAGGATAGATCGGCAAGCGCGCTCTCAGCTCGAAACCGGCTTGCTTGCTTTTTTCTTGCAGCAATTGCAGCGCTGGCCAGGGCGCCTCGGGATTGATAAAGTCCGGCGTCAGCGGCGACACACCGCCCCAGTCGTTGATCCCCGCTTCGAGATAAAGCTCGTAGCCGTCGGGCGTCAAATTGGGCGGTGCCTGGATATTCATCTCACCGCCGAAAATCAACCGCGCCAGCGCGATGGTCTTGCGCATATCGTCACGCGTCGCATCGGGATGCTCGCGCATGGGAATCGTCGGCTTGGCGCGAAAGTTCTGCACGATCACTTCCTGAATGTGCCCGTAGCGCTCATGCAGCTCGCGAATGGCGAAGAGCGAGTCGATCCGCTCCTGCCAGTTCTCGCCGATGCCGATGAGGATCCCGGTGGTGAAAGGAATGCGCAGCTTGCCGGCTAGCTCCAAAGTGCGCAGGCGCGCCGCCGGTCTTTTATCTGGCGCGTTGTCGTGCGCGCCGCCGGGAAGCAGCAAGCGTTCGCTGACGCTTTCGAGCATCAACCCCATGCTCGGATTGACTTCCTTGAGGCGTCGCAGATCCCCTTGGCCCATCACGCCGGGATTCGAGTGCGGCAACAGACCGGTTTCGTTTAAAACCGTGCGGCAAGCTTCGTAAAGGTAATCGAGCGTGCGCTGGTGGCCGTGCTCGGCCAGAAACTGTTTCATCTCCGGATAGATCGCTTCGGGTTTGTCGCCGAGACTGAACAACACTTCCGTGCAGCCGAGCAGCTTGCCCTGCCGCACGACTTCCAGCACTTCATCGAGCGTCATCGTCTTCGCATTCCGCTCGTCCGGTGCCTTGCGAAACGTGCAATACCCGCAAAAATCCCGGCAAAGATTGGTGAGCGGGACGAAAACTTTCGGCGAAAACGTGACCACATGACCTTTGTGCCGATCGCGCACCTCAGCCGCCGAAGTTAAGAGAGCTCGCAGTTCATCGTCTTGTGCAGCGACCAGTCCGAGCGCTTCCGAGCGGCCGAGCCACTTGCCCCGCAGGTAATCAGTTAACACGTGCGATGTCACATTTGGTTGAATATCGGATCGGCGCCCACGATTCAATTCGCCGCAGGACGCCGATGTCTTCCAATAAATATATTCCAGTTGCCCTACAGACTTTTGCTGTGGTAGGTCATTAACCGTAAGTTACAAGCGCGACGCAGAAAAAGCGGAGGAAACGCCATGGATAGCTTCGATAACGTGCTGGTCGTCGACGCCGACGGCCATGTCTATGAGGGCAACGTCGATCTCGCGAGCCGGATGCCGGAAAAGTGGCGCTCGCAGGCGCCGATTCGTTTAAAGGACAACGAAGGCAATTCGCGAATTTTACTTGAGGGCCGCCTGTGGTCGACGTCGCAGGGCCTTGGGCCGGGCGTCTCCGGACCGATGACCGACAAAGCGCGTGGTTTCCGCGAAGGGATGGTTGATCCCCGTGCCAGGCTCAAAGACATGGACGAGGAAGGCATCGACGTCGCGATCCTTTTCGGCACGCAAATCGCGCTGACGGTCAACGGACTCATGAACAAGGAACTCGCCGCCGTGCTCTGCCGCGCCTGCAATGAATGGCTTGTCGAATATTGCTCCGCCGACCCCAAGCGTCTGCTCGCCGTCGGTCTGATTCCCTGTCAGGACCCGTCGGCTGCGGTGAAAGAATTGGAGTATCTCAAGAAGGCCGGCGCCGTCACCGCCATGTTACCGACCAACGTCTACGGTTTGAACAACATGGGCGACCGCATGTTCGACCCGATTTACGAATGCGCTCAGGCCATTGAAATGCCGCTCAGCGTCCATCCGCAGACCGGCCACGACGGCGTGCTCGGGGTCTCCGGTGTGATGGGCGCGGGCAGCGAGCGTATGCGCAAATACGCCTACGTGCACATGACCGCCTTCCCGTTCGAGCTTATGATCGCCATGATGCACATGATCGGCGAAGGCGTCTTCGATCGCTACCCCAAGCTGCGCGTCGGTTTCATGGAAGGCGGCGCGGGCTGGCTGCCTTTCTGGGCCGAGCGCTTCGACGAGCATATCGAAAAACTCGCGCCGCAAATGCCAGACTTGAAACGGCGGCCGAGCGCGATCATTCGCGGCGAGCAAGTCACGCTCACCTGCGAATCGGAAGAGACCGGCCTCGACCGCGTCTTTGCCGCCAACGGCGAGAACACGGTAATGTACGCTTCCGACTATTGCCACTGGGATTGCCATTTCCCCTATTCAGTCAAGGACGTGGTGGATGCCAAGGATCTGTCTTTTGCGCAGAAGGAAAAGTTGCTCAACAAGAACGCCAGCGAATTTTTCAAGCTCAAAAACCTGCCGCAGCCCAATGCACTCAAAATCGCCCAGCGGAGCTGGAAAAACGGCCAGGCTAAAGCCGCCAACGCCTAGCAGGAGTGACACAATGAAACTTGCCAAAGCGCTGATAATCTCATCGCTCGTCACCGTCGTTTTCTTTCCACGGTTCACCCGAGCGGCGGAGAGTCTACAAAAAATTCGCATCGGCTTTCCATCGCTGGCGTTTTCCTACATGCCCTTTTACGTCGCTCGAGAAAAGGGCTTGTTGAAAAAACACGGATTGGAAGGCGAGTACATTCAGATGCGCACGCCGATCCAACCCCAGGCCGTGGTCAACGGCAACATCGACTTTTTCACTTCGGTATCCACAGGTCTATCAGCGGCGGTTTCCGGCCTGCCGCTCGTCATCGTGCTCAACTTCTGCGACGGCTCGCCGTGGGTACTGGTCACGAACAAAGAGATCAACAAACCGCAAGACCTGGTCGGCAAGACGGTCGCGGTCTCTGGCATCAGAACGTCACCCTATTATTTTCTGCAAGCGGCGCTAAAAAAGTGGGAAATCAGCGATAAGGACGTTGGAATCATTACCACCGGCGGCACCTCGGACAGTTTTCTCGCACTCACGACCAACCGTGTCGTTGGCACGGTCTTGACGCCTCCTTTCGACGACAAGGCGGTTTCCTTAGGCTATAAGAAATTCATGTTCCTCGGCGACCTGGCCCCCATTCCCTACGTCGGCTTGGTGGCCTCTCAAGCAAAAATGAAAACCAACCGGGACGTCGTGCAGCGCACGATTGCAGCGCTCTTCGACGCCGTCGCCTGGCTGCGCGCCAACCGAGCCGAAAGCGCCAAGATGATCGTCGAGAAATTCAAAGTTAGCCAGACCGAAGCGGATAACACCTACGCGACATTGATCAAGCTGCTCAACAAGGACGGCCGGCTCAACCCTAAAGTCGCGCGCGACTATATTGAGATGCTGCGCCGGGAGCGGCCGATCCCGGCCGGTTTCGATCCGCAGAAGCTGCTCGATTTCTCGCTATTGCCCGCCGGACGGTGAACCGGTCATAATGAGTAATGATTCGAGCTCCGGATAGCACGCGCTATTTAATCGCGACTACGGTTGCCGCAGTTCTGCTTTGCGGTTTGGCGGCGCGAGTCGATTCACAAACAAGTCGCAACATTAAAGTCCTCCTCGAAACTCGCCAGAGCGGCAAGAGCAGCCGCGAGGGGATTCAAGGTTTGGGGAGCGTCATCATACGACGGGACACGGTTTATCCATCCGGCCGCGTTACCGGATCCGACCGCCAAACCACCGTCCGGCGCTCGAGCGGTATCTTTACCTTGGTCATGGACGGCGGCGAATCGATCCTAACTATCGGCACCCGCGTGCCACAGAGCGAAATCGCCTACTATTACAATTACGCTCTGAACCTGGGCGTCATCGAACGGCGCATTGTCTTTACCGATGTCGGCACTTCGCTGCGCGTCAGCGCCGCGGCTTTGCCGGATGGGCAGATTCAATTGCGCCTGACGCCCAGGATCAGCTATTTCTCGGTGGACCGCCCCGGCGCGATTGATTTCACCGAAGCGGCCACGGAATTAATTGTGCCCGACGGCCAGCCGGTATCGCTGGGCGGCTCGACCGCGAGCCTGCAAGAGATTACCCGGCAGATCCTCGGTTATCGCAGCCGCGCCAGCAACAGCGAAACAAACCTGGTGGTCAGCGCAACTGTTCAGTAATGATTTTGGGCGGTCTTGCCGCCGGCACCGTTCGCCGCGACCTGGATGAAAAGAACGGCACTTTTCCCCGCCCTGGTCCCGAGCCCGGCGAGTCTTGACAATCGCGGTGCACCTTGATGACCTACATTCGAATTGGACCAACTAGGAGGAGTGAGTTATGGGTTTCAACGGACATACGATTATCGACGGCGACGGCCATGTGATTGAGGACTGTCAAGCGATCATCAACTACATGCCCAAACCCTATCGCGACAAATACGACACCCATAGTTTCTTCAATCCATTTCCGCCCCTGGACCATCTCCACTCGTCCAACCTGCACGACTTTCAACCGGGCGCATTCAATAAAGTCGGTCCCGACGGCTGGGTCGACTTCTTGGAAGACGTCGGTATCGAGACCACCGTTCTTTACACCACCCTCGGGCTCGCCTTCGGCAAGATCGTCAGCCGGGATTGGGCCATTGATGTGGCGCGGGCGTATAACGACTGGCTCTATAACACTTACATGAAACGGAGCCCGCGCTTTAGGGGAATGGGCTTGATTCCGTTACAGGAACCGCAAGCGGCCGTGGACGAACTGCGCCGGATCGTCAAGGAGCTCGGCATGAGCGGCGCCATGCTGCCATCGACAGGTATCCAAGCGAACTTGGGCGATCAACGCTACTGGCCGATTTACGAAGAAGCCAATCGCCTCGGCTGCGCCATCGGCGTGCATGGCGGTGCCCACGAGAATCTCGGGCTTGATGACTTGACTCCTTATGCTCCGGTGCACTCCCTGGGCCATCCCTTCGGCCAGATGATTTCCTTCGGCGGCATGGTGTTCAACGGCATCTTTGATAAATTTCCCAACGTGAAATTCGGCTTCATGGAAGGCGGCGTCGCCTGGTTCCTGGTCTGTATGGAGCGCTTTGACCGCTCGTGGGAAACCCATATTCAGCAAGACCCGCGCAAACGCTTTTTGGAACTCCGTCCCAAAGAAAAAGTCAGCCAATACATCCAGAGACAGATCGACGCGGGGCGCATCTTCGTCGGCTGCGAAGGCGAAGAGCCGGATATCGCACACGCCATCAAGCGATTCGGCAATAAGCCTTGGGTTTTTTCCAGCGACTACCCGCACGAAGTCAACAACGAGTTCTGCAAACACGAGATCAACGAGTTTATTGAAAACGAAGAGATCGGCGCCGCCGATAAAGCGGCGTTCTTGCATGGCAACGCGCGCCGGTTTTACAGCCTCGGAGCACCGGGACTGTGAGCACCCCGACGAGCATTGGCCTGATCATTCCGTCCGGCAATCGCCTGACGGAGCCACAATTTAATCGATATCTCCCGCCAGACGTGGGCGCTCATGTCACGCGCTTGCGCATGACCGGAAAATTTCGCAAACCGCTAGCGGAACTGAAGCGCCCGCTGATTGAAGCGGCCGAAGCGCTGTCGGATTTGAATCCAAGCCTGATGGTGTTTCACTGCACGGCCAACTCGATGGAGAGCGGTCTGGCGCATGAAAAAGCTATCGTCGATATTGTCGAGCAAGCCAGCGGCTGCCCAACGATCACGACGGCGCAAGCGCTGACGCAAGCCTTTGACCGGGTCGGCATCAAGAAACTGGTGCTCATCAGTCCCTACGTCAAGGAAACCAACGCCCACGAGGTTGAGTATCTCAACGAGGCTGGCTATACCGTGTTACACGAGTTGGGCCTCGGCTTGGAACCCCACGCCTATTCCCAAGTCACACCGGCAGAATGGCAAAAAGTCGTCAAAGAAAATACTCGCGCCGACGCCGACGGATATTTTCTCAGCTGCACCAACACGCGCATGATCGAAGCGATTGAGAATTTAGAACAGGATCTGGGCAAACCGGTGATCAACAGCAATCAGGCGACGCTCTGGGCCTGCTTGAAAAAACTCGGCATTAAACACAGCGACACCAAGCTTGGCCGGCTGTTTCAGTAAACTCAGAGCAGCCGTCCGGCTTTGGCCAGCTCGGCCAACTTCTCTCTCAAACCGGTGTTTCTTTTCTCCACCCGCAGGTTGCGAATTGCCATGGCCACCGCCTTGCGGCTACCGACCAACACGACCAGTTTTTTGCCGCGCGTCACCGCGGTGTAGAGAATGCTGCGGTGCAGCATCATGTAGTGGGAAGTGTGGAGCGGAATGACCACGGCCGGATATTCGCTGCCTTGGCTTTTGTGCACCGAAGTGGCGTAGGCCAGACTGATCTCATCGAGCTCATCGGACTCGTAATCAACCACCTTATCGAAAAAATCGACTTTGACGCTGCCGTCTTCGCTGTCGATGCCGACGATCCGCCCGAGGTCGCCGTTGAACACACCCTTGTCGTAATTGTTGCGCAGCTGCATGACTTTGTCGCCCAGGCGCAGAGTGAAGCCGCCGCGCTCTAGCGTCTGCCCCTGCGGATTGAGCAGGCTCTGCATCTCGCGGTTGAGATTGACGGTGCCGAGCAAGCCTCGGTGCATCGGCGTCAAGAGTTGGATTGTCTGAGCCACCTCAAGCGGTTCCAACTGCAGCGACCTCGGGATGCTTTCGTGCATCAGCTCTTTCACCGTGTCGAGAATCTCATCTTCGGACTCCCGCGCTATGAAGACAAAATCCTGCGCTTCGCCTTCGTCGCTCAACACCAGGGATTGTCCCTGCAAAATCCGGTGCGCGTTCACCACGATCAAGCTCTCGCGATCCTGACGGAAAATGCGCCGCAACACGACCTTGGGCACGACTCCGGAATCGATCAAATCGCGCAGCACGCTGCCCGGTCCTACCGACGGCAATTGATCGACGTCGCCGACCAAAATGACATGGCTGTGCGGATCGACGGCGCGCAGCAGATGATCCATCAGCGAAATGTCAACCATCGAAGTTTCGTCGACGATGATGAAATCCACTTGCAGAGGGTTATCTTCGCTGCGCTGAAAGCCGCCTTCGCGCGGATTGTATTCGAGCAGCCGGTGGATCGTCATCGCTTCTTCGCCGGCGCTTTCCGCCATGCGCTTGGCGGCCCGTCCGGTGGGCGCCGCGAGCGCGAAAGTCACCTTGGCGCGGCGCAGGATCGTCAGCAGCGCCATCAATAACGTGGTTTTGCCGGTTCCCGGCCCGCCGGTAATGACCAGCACCTTTTCCCGCAGGGCTTGCTGGGTGGCGTACACTTGATCCTCATCCAAGGTAAGCGCGACGGGCCCGAACAACTCGGGGTTGACCAGATCGACCGCGCCCCGCGCGGCGCGGGCCGAGCGATCCCAGGGTCCGATGAACTTTTCGCTCTGCACATAGGAAGGAGTCGACAACAAATTTTGCAACGTCGCCGCCACGCGTCGCTCGGCATGATAGAGCTCGGCAAGATAAATCTGCGTGGCCTCGCCTTCGCTCCATTCTTGCAGCACCAGATCACCCTTCGACGCCAGCTTGCGCACCGCCGCATCGACCGGATCCTCGTCGATGTTCAACAGCGCGGCGGCGTTGCGCTTGAGTGAATCGAGATGCGCGTAGCAATGACCGCGCTCAGCCAGCTCGCGCAACACGTGCAAAACCCCGGCCTGCGCTCTGAGCGGAAAATCACCGCGAATGCCGATATGATGGGCGAGTCGATCGGCAAGTAGAAAGCCGATGCCGTGCACTTGCTGCGCCAGCGCATAGGGATTTTCCCTAACCTGGGCGATGGTATCGGCGCCAAAGACCCGGTAAATTCGCAGCGCCAGCGAAGCGCCCACACCGTGGCCTTGGAGAAACACCATTACATCCTGCATGCCGCGCTGTGTTTGCCAGGCTTCCATGATCCGGCGCGCGCGCACTTCGCCGATGCCGTCCACGTCAAGGATGCGCAAAGGTTCTTCGGACAACACGCGCAAGGTGTCGAGGCCGAAGGCGGTGACCAGGCGCTTCGCATAGCTCGGGCCGATCCCTTTGATCAGCCCCGAGCCGAGATATTTTTCGATGCCTTCGATGGTGGCGGGATCGATCTTTTCCCAGTGCTCGACTTGAAACTGCAGGCCGTAACGCGGATGGCGTTTCCACATGCCGGAGACTTTTATCTCTTCGCCCTCGGCGACGGGGAAAAGCGTGCCGACCACTGTAACGGCGGGACCGCCGTCCTCGTCCAACCGTGCCACCGTGTAATGGGTTTCCGGGCTGTGGTAGGTGATCCGGCTGATAGTGCCTTGTAACGCTGTTTCGCTCTGTTTTTCGGCCAAGAGTCGCTCCCGGCCGCTATCCTACTTGAAAGCTTGGGTGGCGTAAACGACGGCCTTGCCTTTTCCATGTTGGGCGCTACAATTCCAGCCAAATCAAGGATGTCCAAACCCGCTTCCTATAATAGGCTGTCCCCCGCCTAAACCTTTTGGCCAAAGCGCGACACACCGCCGCGGTACCGACCGGCCGGCCGATCGATACCAGGAGAGGTTGAATATGACCATAGATGACTTTTGGCTCGAAGCGCTTCTGATCTTCGCCTTAATTTTTGCCAACGGTTTTTTTGCCGCTTCGGAAATCGCCATGATTACGATGCGCAAGAGCCGCATCGCCACCTTGTTGGAAAGAGGCGTCAAATCCGCCGCCATCGTCGCCCGATTAAAAGACGATCCCGATCGCTTCCTCGCTACCGTGCAGATCGGCGTCACCCTGGTCAGTTCTCTGGCATCCGCCATCGGCGGCGCAGCGGCCATCGGCTACTTGAAGCCGCAGATCGCCGCATTGCCTTTCGCCGCGCGTTGGTCTGAAGCGATCGCCCTGATAATCGTTGTCGTGCCGATTTCTTATTTTTCGCTCGTGCTCGGCGAGCTCGTGCCTAAATCTCTCGCGCTCAGATACTCTGAGCAGATCGCCTGTTTCGTCGCCCGGCCCATCGAGCTCCTCGCCCGCACCAGCTTTGTCTTCGTCAAGGCGCTGACGGCGTCGAGCAACGCGGTGCTGCGCCTGCTCGGCGGCAAGGACGCCGAAGGCGCAAGCTTCATTTCGGTGGACGAAGTCAAGTCGCTGATCCGCGAGGGCGCTGCCAAGGGAATCTTCAACGAGACCGAGAAGGAGCTGATTCACAGCGTATTCGAATTCGCCGACACGGCGGTCAAAGCGGTGATGATCCCACGCACAGAGATTCACGCGATCGAGGCCCACTCCTCCCTCGCCGATGCCGCCAAGAGCTTTGTCGAAAGCGGCTTCTCACGCATTCCCGCTTATGAAAGCGAACTCGATAAAATCATCGGTATTGTTTACAACAAAGACGTTTTTAAAGCGCTCCAGGAAAAGAGTGATTTTCGCGTGCGCGACCATCTCCACCCGGCCTTTTTCGTGCCCAGCACGCTGCCGATCAGCGAGCTCTTAAAGCAGCTTCAGCGCCGCCGCCTAGCCATGGCTCTGGTGGTCAACGAGTTCGGCGAAGTCGAAGGGCTGGTCACCCTGGAAGATCTGGTTGAAGAGATCGTCGGCGAGATTCGCGACGAATATGATCGCGAAGAACGCGGGCCGGTGGAGCGCCTGCCAGACGGCTCCATGGTGATTCAAGGCTCGGCGCTGCTCAAAGACTTAAAAACCGATTTTGATCTACCCTTTGAAGAGTCCCCGGACTACCACACGCTTGCGGGATTTATGCTCGCCCGGCTAAAGCGCATTCCGCGTGGCGGCGAATGGGTCGAGGAGCACGGCCACAAGCTAACCATCGTCGATATGGAAGGGCGGCGCATCTTGAAAATCAAGTCGGAAAAAACCGTCGCGGCGTGACCGCGTAAACACCCACTACACATTGTATGGCGGATCAGTAACAACGGATCTCAATCTCGTTGCCGTCGGGATCGAGAAAATAAACCGAAGTCGCACGACCGCACGCGCCCCAGCGTGACACCGGTCCTTCGCGGACGGAAACTCTATGTGCCGCCAGATAGTTGACGATACCGGCAAAACCCGCGGCGTCGACGACCATGCAAAAATGATTTAGGTTGCCGTCATTTTTCGCGCCGCTGAGCGCCGGCATCTTCTCCTTGGCGGGAAACAAATCGATGATCGTCGCATCATTGATGCGCACCGATGGGAAGCCGACCCGGCCGGCTCTAAACTCCTCGACCCGCTCGCCCTTTAGGCCGAGAATTTCACCGTAGAATGCCAGGGAGCGCTCAACGTCGCCGACGTTGAGCACGATATGGTCCAACCCCGTGATGTTTAGCCTTGCCATGGTCGAACTCCTTTCACGGCACCGCCGCCGCAGCGGTCACTGAGAGCGTGCCGATTGCCGCCAACTCTTTCAAGAGTACTTGAACTTCCTTGGGTTTGCCCACTGTGATGCGCAGGCAGTCTTGCAACCCCGGCAGATCGAAATAACGCACCAGTATCATCCTGCGCTTGAGCGCCTCATAGACCGGTTTCAAGCTCGCTCCCTGCTTGCGCGCCAAAACGAAATTCGCATGGGACGGATAAACCTGAAAGCCCAGCCGCTTGAGCGCCGTAGTGAGCCGCTTGCGGCTCTGTCGAATGCGCCGCGCGTTGCGATTCATCCAGGGCAGGTCTTGTAACGCCGCGGTCGCAGCGACAAGACTCAGGCGGTTCAAGTTGTAGGAATCTTTGACCTTCATCATGCCGGCGATGATTTCCTCTGACGCGAAGGCCAGGCCGATGCGCATGCCGGCAAGGGAAAAGGATTTAGACAAGGTTCGCAGCACGACCAAATTGGGCAACCGCTGGATCAGCGGCATCGACGAGGCCCCTTCGCTATCGGCAAAGTCGATATAGGCTTCGTCGACGACCAGGATACCGGAAATCGCACGCGCCAGTTTTTCGATTTCTGGCGAGGGTACGAGCGTACCCGATGGCGCGTTGGGATTACATAGAAACGTTAGCGCCGCCTCCTGCCCGGCCAGTGCCAAGGGCATGGAAAAATCTGCCGGGTAATCGACCGTGGCCCGGATACCGTCGTGGATCTCAACCAGGGTATCGTAAAGCGAGTAAGTGGGAATCGGAAAAGCGACCCGGTCGCCCGGACCGACAAAACAACGGAGCAACATCGACAAGAGCTCATCCGAACCGTTGCCGGCGATGATATTTGCCGGCCTGACGCCGAACACGCCCGCAGCCACCGTGCGCAAGCTATCGCTCAATGGTTCCGGATAGAGCCGCAGAGATGCGTTGACCGCTTGCCGAAGTGCGGCGTACACCTTGGGCGACGGCGGGTAGGGGTTTTCGTTGGTATTTAACTTAATAATCCCCGGGTCCTGTAGCTGTTCGCCCGGGACATACCCCGCCATGGTGGCAATGTTCGATCGAAAATAATTCGCCATAGCCCTGAAGTTTATCGGCAGCCAGAACGCTTTTCAAATCGTCTTTCGCCGTCGAGGTGAAATGTCAAACTTGCAGAATTGCCACCTTCATCAATCCCGAACTCTGATTTAGCGGTTGATCCAAGTATCGCCAAGAGAGTCCGGTACACCGACAACTAATGAGACAAATTTGTCCAACGATTCCTGGAATTGTCCAAATTTCCTCAATTTTCCGGTTTACGCGGGATCCGGCCCAAGACCCTGGTTTTTAACTATATGATTTTAAATGACTCTTTATTCCGCCAGTGGCATGTTTTTGGCTATAGCGTCATAGTTGGCTGAGCCCTTGGACCGTTGCAGCATTGATTTTCCAGCTCACCCGGCCGAGGCAGAGTTTTAGTTGCATGGACTTCAGCAAATTCCCCAAAAGCGATCCTGCAGCCCTGCTGCTCAATGAGATCGAGATCTTGCAGGCGCAAGCCCGCTTGATCGAGCTTTACCTTAAACAAGCCCAGGCCACCTCCGATGATGAAATCGCGCGCCTGCACGCTCGTTATGAAAACGAGCTCACGGCGCTGCGCGCCGAGCTCGCTGCCAAAGAAGCTTCTGCGCGTCGCGAGTCCGAACCGGCGCCCGATGCCGGGCTGCGCGAACAATTCGAGTCTTTGAAAAACCAACTAGCCGAAGAACAACGGGCGGTCGAAAGCCGCAATGCCGAGCTGCATAGCGCCAAGTCGGATGCCGATGATTTGCGCGACCGGATCAGCCAATTGGAATTCGTGCACCAGCAAGCGCAGGCGGCCGTGAGCCAGACTGTGCAAGCGCGACAAGAATTGGAGGCGGACCTCGCGACCGTTCGCGGCCAACTGGCGGATCAGCAAGAGGGTCTCCAACAACACCAACGGGTCGCCCACCAGATTCAGGAGAGCTTACAGAGTCAACTCGCTCAACTACACGACCAGCTGGCAACGCAATCCTATAATGCCGCCACGGAGCTCGAAGCAGCAGCCAATGAAATCGCCGCTCTGCGTTACCACATCGGCGAGCTGCAAGCGAGCTTGCAAGAGACTCAAGGGCGCGCGGCGCGGGAAATCGAACAGGCTCGGGCGCAATCTGACGCCGAGCTGGCCATCCTGCGCTCTACCCTGGAGACACGCGAGCAAAGCCTACGGGAAAATCAGGCCGCAACGATCGAGATCGAGGGCAATCTCAAGAGCGAAATACTCGGGATTCGGAACCAGCTCGCACAAAAACAGGCACTGGTGGAGTCGCGCGTTCAGGAACTCAGCGCCGCCAGCGCGCGCGTCGCCCTACTTGAGCAAGAGCTCGCCGAGCGCGTTGCAGCCCACCACTCGGCGCACGCGAAAGCCGAGGAGCTCGACGCCCTGCGTCGCGCCAATGAAAACCAGATCGCTGAACTAGAGCATCAAGTGGCAGTCAAAGAGCGCGCCCTCGGCGAGCGCCAAGAAGCAGTCACCGCCGTCGAGCTGGCGTTGCATAGTCGAATTCAAGCACTCCAACAGGAGCTCGCCCGCAACCGTAGCGAAATCCAGGAGCGCGAAGTTGACGCGAGCACAGCGCGGGCTGAAGCGGAAAGTCTGCGGGGGAGAATCAGCGCGCTGGAATCCGCAGCCGCCGACGCCGCGCTTCGCGCACAAGAGCTCGCCGAGGCCGCAAGTCGCGACCTGCAAAAGGAGATTAACGGCTTGCGCGCGACCCTGGCGCGACAAGAATCGACCGCCGCGTATCGAGAGAACGCTCTGAAATCCGCCCTCGATGAATTGAACGCCGAGATCAACCAAAGACGCAGGGAGCTGGAACAGCAACATGAATTAACCGACCAGCTCAACAGCGAGATCGAGCAGGTGCGGGGAAATATAGCTGCCGCCGAGAAGCAAAAGGCGCAGTCCGAGCAAGCCCGCAGCCGGGTCGAGGAGAACTGGCTGGAGGCTAGCAATATTTGCCGGGATCTGGAAACCCGTCTGGAAGCGAAAGACGCCGAGCTTAACGCGCGCCTCGCCGATTTGCGTGAGCACAATGAGTCGACGCTGCGCGAGCGGGAAGGCACCTTTCAAGCTCATGAAGCGCAGTTACAAGACGAGCTACGGCGCCTACGCGAGCAATGCCAAAACCACCACGATGCTATGGCCGAGGCGCATCTGGAGCTCGATGCGCTGCGCGCCGAGATCGCCGCGCTTGAAGTCCGCCATTCTCAAACCGAACAATTTCGCTGCGAACTCGAAAAGAACTTGGAAGAAGCTCTCGCCCACGGCAAAGATTTACAATCCCGGCTTGATGCTAAAGACCAAGAGCTCCGTGACTCAGCCGCGGCCGCGCAGCTTGAAAAAGAAGTGGCGCTCACTGCGCGAGACGAAGCCCTCAAATCTCTAGTAGGGCAACTGAGCGGAGAGATCGATCAGTTGCGCGCTCAGACCCAAGAACAACAGAGCGAAGCCGCCGAGGCACAAAATGAAATCAATCGACTGCGCGAGGCGATCACCGCGCTCGATGCAGGCGTACACGCCAAAGACGAAGAGCTCAAAGCCACGCGAATTACCGCCGTCGATCAAGCGCGCCAGCTCGACAGCAAAATTAAAGAACTGCAATGTCAAATCGCCGAAAAGCAATTGCTCGTCGAAAGTCGCGTGGCCGAGGTTGCCGGGCTGGAGGCCGAACTGAGCCGCGCCACGGAGCATCTTGCCCGAAGGGACGCCGCCGAAGACGAAACTAGAAACACCTATTTGAGAGACACCGAAGCCATCCGCACGGCGCACCTGGCCGAGCTATCAAGCTTGCAGGAACAATTCCGCGCCGAGCGGCAAGGCCCTGAGAACGAGCTTGCCCGCGCGCAGTTAGATGTCGCCCTTTTGAACCAGCAAGTTTCTGAGATGGAGGAGCAACGTCGTGCCGCCGAGACGCGACTGCAAGAGCGGGAACAGGAATTAGCCGCGGTAGCGGCCGAAGCTTCTCATTTGCACACGCGACTCGATCAAGTCGAAGCCCTGCGACAGAAAGAACAAGCTGCCACGGAAGCAGACGAGCAAGCTCGCCAAGGGCTGGATGGCGAGCTGGCCACGTTGCGCTACGAGCTGCAACAGAAAGCTTGGGCTCTGGCCCAGCAGCAGGCGACCCTGGACAATTCGGCGCTGGCCCATAAAAATCAGATCCAAAAGTTCGAAAGCAGGATCGACGAACAGCAACGCGGCATTGAAGAGCGGGACGGAGCACTCGAAAGTGCCCACCTGCGCGCCCAATCCTTGGAGCAGCGCGTTAACGAGCTGCAAGCCGAACTGCAACAAGCCGAACGGACGGCTCTGGAGCAAACCCAGCAGCTAACCGAAGATTATGCCATCAAGATCGATGACATGACCCGGCGTCTTGCGCAAAACCCGGCTGAGCTACAGGATCGCGGCGAGACACAGGCCAACCGTGAACAAAGCCTCCGCAGCGAGATCGACCGGCTGATTCGCGAAGCACAGGAGAGGAATCAAATCCTCCAGGACCGCAACGAGGAGCTGGTACGGGTCAAGGCCGAGATGGACCAACTGCACGATCGGCTTAATCAAATCGAATCGTCAGCGTCTCAAGCCGAGAACGCCCTTGCCAGCGAAACTGAACGCATGCGCGCTGAATTTCAAGCCCAGCTTGCCCTATTGCAGGCCGAGCTCAGTCAGAAGGAATGGGCGCTGGAGGAGCAGCGCGGCGCGGCCAAGGGAATCGACCAGACACAATCTCAACAAATCGAATCGTTGCACCAGCAGTATCGCCATCAGATTGAAACCCTGCGCCAACAGTTGACCCAAGCGGAATCTGGTCCAAAAGAAGCCAATGATCGATTCGTTCTCGGCGAAGATCGATTGAAACAGGAAAGAGAAGATCGGCTGAAAAAGTACCGAGAAGCGATGGCCGAAATATCGCATGGTCCGGATTCGTCATCTCCCGCTTCGGAGAATCGCCGCTGGCGCAGCCGGTTTAACTGGAAACGACGCTGGAAATGATAGCAACGACGAATCCGATCCGGGGTCAAAACTAAGCTTCAGGCCCTGCGCGCTATTCAACAATGAGGTGATCGCTTTGGGCGCTAAATTAGCCGCAAAAGGAAGAACATGATACAAACCGAACGCATCCCGACGGGAATCACAGGGCTCGACCCATTGATCGAAGGCGGCCTGCCGAAAGGGCGGTCGTTTCTCATAACCGGGGAGCCGGGGACGGGAAAAACCATATTTGCACTGCAATTTCTTTTTGATGGACTGAAGCGCGGAGACAAAGGCATCTATGTAACCGCCGATGAAAGTCCCGTGGATGTTCTCGAACAGGCGGCGTCCTTGGGATGGGATTTCGAGTCCTACGTCGAGACCAAAGAACTGGCGATCTTGAACGCCGGAACCTATCTCACCACACTGCCGGGGCAAGGCAAGGAGCGGCCCATCGATCTCATTAAAGCAGTCGGCGATCTTGCCGGCTTCGTCAACCAGATCGGCGCCAAGCGCCTCGTGCTCGATCCCGCCGGTCCGTTCGTGCTGCTGCGCGACAGCACGGTCAGAATCCAAGATCAAACCCGCTTGCTGATTAAGCTGCTGCGCTCATCCATGCAGACGACGAATCTTCTGACGACCTACGCGGTGCCGCGCACCGGCGAACGCAGCATGCACGGCATCGAGGAATACCTCGTCGCCGGCGCCATCGTGCTCGAGATGATATGGAAGGACGAAGGCCTTGGCCGAAGCTTGATCGTCGAAAAAATGCGCTGCACGGACGTCAAACCGAGGCAAATCGAATTCGATATCATCAAAGGCCAGGGCATCGTCGTACAACCGCCGCCGGAGCTTTAGTTGGCCGGTGCTACAAATTCATCCGTCATCCTACGGTCCTAAATTCCGCCCATCCGGCAGGTTGTTCTTCCGCGTCCAACCGCCGTCCCATCTCTCGGCGCCAACGACCCATTTCAGCGGTTGACTGTCGCCACAAACCGGTTCGGGATTAAATCAACCTCAACAAACAGAGTTTTTCGCTTTCGGTGATTCCGTGTTTCTGTCCTGGGCGCAATATTTTTCTGAGATTTCTTGCGATTTTTCATTTTCTTGACAGCCGGCGCAATGATGCTTAGCTTTTTAGCATACGCGAGGTGAGAAATGCGCCTGGACAAACTGACAACCAAATCACAAGAAGCACTGCAGCAAGCTCAAGGGCTCGCTGAAAAACGAAATCATCAGGCGATCGACGTCGAACATCTGCTGTTCGCCTTGATGGGGCAAAAGGAAGGCGTGGTTTTAGCGCTTTTACAGAAGCTCGGCATGACCCTGAGTAGCGTAACCGAACGCTTACAAAAGGCGCTGGACCGCTTGCCCCAGGTCACCGGGGCCGCCGGCCAGACCTACATTACGCCGCGGCTCAATAAGATCATTGAAAACGCGGAGGCGGAAGCTGAATCGCTGAAAGACGAGTATATTTCCACCGAGCACCTGTTGCTGGCCATGGTCCAGGACAGCGGCGAGGCGGGAAAAATCCTCAAGGAACAAGGCGCGACGCGAGAGAACATTTTGAACGCCTTGGTCGGCATTCGCGGTGGGCAAAGAATTACCGACGCCAATCCCGAAGAGAAATATCAAGCTCTGGAAAAATACGGCCGCGACCTGACGGATCTGGCTCGCAAGGGCAAGCTCGATCCGGTGATCGGCCGCGACGACGAGATCCGCCGGGTGATCCAGGTGCTGTCGCGCCGGACAAAGAACAATCCGGTGTTGATCGGCGAGCCAGGCGTCGGCAAAACCGCGATTGTCGAAGGGCTGGCGTTGCGCATGGTCAACGGCGACGTGCCCGAGGGCTTGAAAGAAAAACGGCTGATCGCGCTCGATCTCGGCGCGCTGGTCGCCGGCGCTAAGTTCCGCGGCGAGTTCGAAGACCGCCTGAAAGCAGTTCTGAAGGAGGTCACCGACTCCAGCGGCCAAATCGTGCTCTTCATCGACGAGCTGCACACGCTGGTCGGCGCGGGTGCGGCCGAGGGCGCCATGGACGCCTCGAACATGCTCAAGCCGGCGCTGGCTCGGGGCGAGCTGCATTGTGTCGGCGCGACGACTTTGGACGAATATCGCAAGCGGGTCGAAAAAGATGCGGCGCTCGAACGACGCTTCCAGCAAGTTTATGTCGGCGAACCGTCCGTCGAAGACGCCATCGCGATCCTGCGCGGCTTGAAAGAGCGCTACGAAGTGCACCACGGCGTGCGCATCACCGATGGCGCGATCATCGCCGCCGCCACTCTATCGCATCGCTACATCAGTGATCGCTTCCTGCCCGATAAAGCCATCGACTTGATCGACGAGGCGGCGTCGCGCCTACGCATCGAAATCGACAGCATGCCGATCGAGATAGATGAAGTCGAACGCAAAATTCTCCAGCTGGAAATCGAACGGCAAGCGCTCAAGCGCGAGGAAGACAAGGCTTCCAAGGAGCGCTTGGCGCAACTGGAGCGCGAAATTGAAAACCTGCGTGAAACCTCGAGCGGACTCAAGGCCCACTGGCAGAACGAGAAGGAATCGATCCAGCGCATTCGCTCGCTCAAGGAAAAGATCGAAGCGACCAAGGTCGAAGAGCAAAAGGCGCAGCGCGAGGGCGATCTGAATCGCGCCGCGGAATTGCGCTACGGCACCCTGACCCAGCTGCAAAAAGACTTGGAGGACGCGAACCGCAAGCTCGCCGAGCTGCAAAAAGATCAGAAGATGCTCAAAGAGGAAGTCGACGCCGAAGACGTCGCCGAAGTGGTGGCCAAATGGACCGGCATTCCGGTATCGAAGATGCTCGAAGGCGAGATTCAAAAATTGCTCAAGATGGAAGATCGCCTCAAACTGCGCGTCATCGGCCAGGAGAGCGCGATTCACGCCGTGGCGAACGCCGTGCGCCGGGCCCGTGCCGGCCTGCAGGACGAGAATCGGCCCATCGGCTCCTTTATCTTCCTCGGTCCCACCGGAGTCGGTAAGACCGAGCTCTGTCGGGCGCTGGCCGAATTTCTCTTCGACGACGAGCAGGCGATGGTTCGACTCGATATGTCGGAGTTCATGGAAAAGCACTCGGTGTCGCGCCTGATCGGCGCCCCTCCGGGCTATGTCGGTTACGAAGAAGGCGGCTACCTGACCGAAGCGGTGCGCCGCCGCCCCTATTCGGTGGTGCTGTTCGATGAAATCGAGAAGGCGCACCCCGACGTATTCAACGCGCTCCTGCAAATTCTTGAGGACGGCCGGATGACCGACGGGCAGGGCCGCACCGTCGATTTCAAGAACACGGTCATCATCATGACCTCAAACCTGGGCAGTCAGTACATTCAAGAGCTCGGCGCCAAGGACCGCAAGGAAGTGGAACGGCTGGTCACCGCGGCTTTGCGCGAAGCGTTTAAGCCCGAGTTCCTCAACCGCATCGACGAGACAATCATTTTCAACAGCCTCGGCCGCGAAGAGATCAAATCGATCGTCGCAATCCAGCTCCAGCGGCTGCGCAAGAATCTGGCAAGCCGAAAAATTTCCCTGGAGTTGAGCGAACGCGCCCAGGCGCTCATCGCCGACAAGGGTTATGACCCTGCTTACGGCGCGCGCCCGCTCAAACGGACGATCCAGCGATTGATTCAGGACCCGCTGGCGGTTAAGATCCTCGCTGGGGAATTCAGAGAAGGCGATTGCGTCATGGTCGATGCCGACGGCGATGAGTTGATCTTCAACCATGGCCCTGCGGTTTCAAAAGACGACGGTTACGAGCAAAGGACGATCCATTGAGCGCGTCGTCGAGAAGAATCGCTCCGGGACTGGCGCGGGTTCGAAAAGCAATTCCTCCCCCTGGCAAGGTCTTCAGAGACCAGAAGAGAGCGAGTCGCACTCGGTCTAAAGTGGAACTCCAACAAGAGCTGAAAGCATCTCAGCCGCGTAAATCTTGTTAACCGTCCTCTGCGATCTGCGATGAGAGGGGGGCAGTCCGATAAGGCGTGCCCCCTTTTTTTAAGTCATGGCCGATTCAATGATCGCGGACGAGCAAAAAGCCCGCTCTCGACGGGTCCTGTACCGGGTTTCGCTCGGCCTTGCCCAAGTCGCCGTCAATCATCGCGCGATTCAGATCGCCTTGCCGACCCTGACTCATGGATTTGGGGCGAATTGTCGTTTATCGAGTGGGTACGGATTGGCCGCCGGCGGCTTGACGACGCAGCAGACCGAATCGCCCGAGGGTGGGTCGGCCGCGCCCAAGCAATTTCTCCAGGTGTTCGGCTCCACCGTTCATTTCGTCAATGGCTTCGCGCTTTTGGCGATTTTGTTTTCAGCTTTGCGCGGGGGTAATAGAAGTTAACCGCCGACCGGGTGATCACGCTACCGCGGCCGCTAGGACACCATGGAATCCTCCGAAGCAAAACCCGCCAATCAACGCCGTCTCACGCTCATTCTTTTCAACGTCTGTGTCGGTCAATTCATCGTCGGTCTCGACCAGCGCGCCTTGTTGGTCGCGCTGCCGACGCTGACCCAGACGTTCAAGACCAGCCTGTCCACCATCCAGTGGGTGCTGCTTATTTATGATTTGCTCCTGATCGGCACGGTGATCACCGTCGGGCGCCTCGGTGATCTATTCGGCCGGCGGCGCTTTTACAGCTGCGGCTTTCTGGTTTTTGTGCTGAGCTCGGCGCTCTGCGGCGCCGCCCAGTCGGCCTGGCAGATTATTTTATTTCGTGGCATGCAGGCCATCGGCGGCGCGATGATCTCGGCCAATGGACGCGCGGTCGCTTCCATCGCCTTGCCCGCGAGCGAGCGCGGCAAGGCAATGGGCTTCGCCTCCATGGCGTTTCACATCGGTTTTTTAACCGGCCCGACGCTCGGCGGATTTTTAATCGACAGCATCGGTTGGCGCTGGATTTTTTACCTTAATCTACCGGTCGGTCTTTGGGGCGCCTACCTGGCGTGGACGCTTCTGGAAGAAAGCAAAGAAACGGTCAAAGGCATCACGGTCGATTTGCCGGGGGCGATTCTGCTCATGCTGACTTGCACGCTGTTAATCTACGGCATGAACCAGCTACCGCATGTCGGTTGGGACAGCCCCTTGGTGACCTGGATGCTCGCGCTCGCCGCCGTCGCCCTGGTGCTGTTCGTGATCGTCGAGCTTAAATCGCCCATGCCGATTCTGAGTTTTTCGCTGTTTCACAATCGGCTGTTTAGCGCATCCATCCTTAGCCTGTTTTTCATCACCTCGACGCAATCCGCCATCAGCTTTCTAATGCCATTTTACCTGCAAAACATTTTGCTTTTTTCGCCGACCCAAATGGGCTGGATCATCATCGCCAATTCGGTCGTCATCGTGATGGTCGCACCGGTCGCCGGCTGGCTGTCGGACCGCATGGGCTCGCGACTGCTCTGCTCGGTCGGTTCGGCCTTGATCGTCGCCGGGCAGTTTTTCATCGCCTCCCTGGGCGCCGACTCGTCTGTCCCGCGCATCATCTTTCCGCTTGTGCTGACCGGTTTCGGCTGGGCGATCTTCAATTCGCCGAACCAAAGCGCGATCTTGGGTTCCGTGCCGCGCGACAAAGTCGGCACGGCGTCGGGCATGAATACCACCACGGCTCGCACCGGCGGCGCCATGGGCGTAGCCCTCTCCACCACCTTGTTTACCTACGGCCTGGCCGCCGCTGGGATGACCCGGGCACAAATCGAAGCGCCGCAATCTTGGGGCAGCGCGCCGGAGATTTTCGTTCACTCGTTCAATCACACGGTTCATATCGTCAATCTTTTCACCCTGCTATCGGTGCTTTTTTCGGCGGTCCGAGGCCAGCGTCAGGAATAAGCCGACCGGGCAAGGAAACTTTAATGACGCCCTCGGTTGCACAAGGAACTTCGCGGCGAACCTCGCAGCTCATTTTGTTGAGCGTCTGCCTCGGCCAGACTATCGTCGGCCTCGATCAGCGCGCCATCACCGTCGCGCTGCCGACGCTGACGACAACTTTCCACACGGCGTTCACGACCATTCAGTGGACCATTCTAGTCTACGATTTGGTGCTCATCGGCCTGATCATCACCATGGGCCGCCTCGGCGATATTTTTGGCCGGCGCCGCTTTTACACCCTGGGCTTTCTTATTTTCGTAAGCGCATCGGCGCTCTGTGGTCTATCGCAAAGCACCGGGCAATTGATTTTCTTTCGCGCTATTCAGGCCCTCGGCGGTTCGATGATCGCGGCCAACGGCCGGGCCATCGTCTCGGTCAACTTGCCGCCTGAGGAGCGCGGCCGTGCTCTTGGGTTGACTTCCACGGCATTTCACATCGGCTTTCTCACCGGCCCGGCACTAGGGGGCTTTCTCATCGACACCATCGGCTGGCGCTGGATTTTCTACATCAACATGCCGTTCAGCCTATGCGGCGCCTACCTGGCCTGGAAAGTCGTCCCCGAGACCCGCATAACGGAGAAGACGGCGGTCGATATTCCGGGCGCCTTGCTGCTGCTTGCGACCAACGGTCTGTTTATCTACGCCATCGATCAATTGCCGCGCACCGGCTGGTTGCACCCGACCTTTCTAACAATCCTGTCGCTCGCCGTCGCGGCGCTGGTGGTCTTGTTGCGCGTCGAAGCCCGGACTCCAACTCCGATTCTGATCTTGTCCATGTTTCGCACCCGGCTGTTTAGCGCCGGCATCTCGAGCCTGTTTCTCGTTGCCGGCACCCTCTCGGCGATCAATTTTCTGCTGCCGTTCTTTTTGCAAAACCTGCTCGGCTACTCACCCTCGCAGGTCGGCTGGATCATCGTCGCCGACTCGGTGATCATCATGGTCATGGCGCCCATCGCCGGCTCCCTCTCCGACCGCTTCGGTTCGCGCCTGCTCTGCACGGTCGGCTGTGCCGTCATTGCCGTCGCGCAATTTTTCCTGGCCACACTGCACATGGACGCGACGCTGGCGCGGATCATCTTGCCGCTCGGCCTTTGGGGAATCGGCTGGGCGCTGTTCAATGCGCCAAACCAAAGCTCGATCCTGGGCGCGGTCGGTCCGGATAAGATCGGCGCCGCCGCCGGCATGATCGCAACCACCGCCCGTACCGGCGGTGCCATGGGCGTGGCGCTGTCGGCAACGCTGTTCGGCTATCTACTGGCGTCCGCAGGTTTGACCGGCGCGCAAATCGGCGCGCCCGAAAGCTGGCGCGCCGCGCCGGAAACATTTCTGCACGCATTCTCAACCACCATCTATGTGCTTAATCTCTTCACTCTGGCGGCGGTATTTTGCTCGGCGGTCAGGGGCCGGCGCCGGGTCGATTGACCGGCGACCCTTATTGATATTGAATTGCCGAATCGAGTGTTTTTTTGCACTTGACACAGATCATGGCGGCTCACTACTCTCCGGCGATCAAATAGCCGGCAGTCTACCCGGAGGTAGCCCTTAGAAATTGGATGGTGAAACAGTTCCATGCTGATAGTCCTGCTGGCTGTGGCAAGGCAAATTTTATTTGGCTCCCCTATCTTCGCCGCCGAAGCGATCTCGGTGATTCGGCGCGACCAATGACTAAGAACACGACGCATCGCAACTCATGAGCTGGTATCTCCATATCGACATGGATGCGTTTTACGCATCGGTTGAACAGGTGCTCGACCCGAGCCTGAAGGGCAAACCGGTGATCGTCGGCGGCCGCAACGGCCGCGGCGTGGTCACTTCGGCTTCTTATGAAGCGCGCAAATTTGGCGTCCACTCGGCAATGCCGGGGTTTCAAGCGAAAAAGCTCTGCCCGCAAGGAATATTTTTGGCCAATCGGCGCCGTATCTATTCTGAATTCTCCGATAAAGTTTTTGCAATTCTGGAGCAGTATTCGCCAAATGTTAAGGCCCTTTCCATCGACGAAGGACTCGTCGATTTAACCGGCACCGAGCGGCTCTTCGGCCCGCCGCTCACGACCGCCGACGGGATCATTCGTCGCATCGCGAGCGAGCTCGGCCTGCCCTCTTCCGGCGGGCTTTCGACCAGCAGAGTGACGGCGAAAATCGCTGCAACCCTGGCCAAGCCGCGCGGGCTTGTTTACGTGCCGGCCGGCTCGGAAGAAGATTTTCTCGAGCCCTTGGCCGTGGAAATGATTCCCGGCGTCGGCCCGAAAACGCTCAAGGCGCTTAATCTTAAAAAGATTAAAACTATCGCCGAGCTCTTACAACGCGCTGATTTAGCGGCGCGCTATTTGGATCTCGGCGCAACGGCCGAGCGCCGCCATCATCACGATCATTCCGTCGGCAATGAAACGACTCTCGAAAAGCCGCTCAAGGGAATTGCCGAGATGGAAAAAATCCTCTGGGAGCTGGTCGAGGAAGTGGGCGGCAGATTGCGCAGGGAAGAATTATTCGCGCGCTGCCTGACCGTAAAAATTCGCTACAGCGATTTTCACACGATCACCCGGTCGCGCACCCTGGCGGCACCGACTTGCTTCGACAAGGAAATGTTTGAAGTCACCGCCGGCTTGCTCCGGCAAAACCTCGCGCGCGGCCGAGCCGTGCGCCTGCTCGGCGTGAGCGCCAGCGCGCTGCAAAACTCGGGCTGGCAAGAACCGCTGTTGCAACGTGACCGGCGCGAGTCTTTCGAGCGGCTTTATAAAGGCATCGACGCGCTGCGCCGGAAGTACGGCGAGAATGCTATCGGCGCAGCCACGCCGCGACAGCGCGCCGGTTGATTTTCCCCTCAAAGCTCCTTACTGTTTTTTCACACGTTACCGATCATGGCCAATTCTACCCATGCTTTTCTCGCGGCTTGCCGGCGCGAGGCGGCTTCATACACGCCAATCTGGCTGATGCGCCAAGCCGGCCGCTATATGGAAGATTATCGCAAACTGCGAGCGCGGCATGATTTTCTTGAATTGTGCAAAAATCCCGACCTTGCCGCGGAAATTACGATCACGCCGGTGGAGCGACTCGGCGTCGACGCGGCGATTCTGTTCGCCGATATTTTACTGATCCTCGAACCCATGGGTGTCGGCTTGGAATATTCCAAAGGCGATGGCCCGGTGATCCATCGCCCGGTGCGCAGCGGCAAGGACGTCGACGGCCTGAAGGATTTCGCGCCGGCGAAAGATTTGGAGTTTGTTTACGATGCAGTGAAAAAAATCAGCAAGGCGCTGAAAAACAAAGTGCCGCTCATCGGCTTCGCCGGCGCGCCGTTCACGCTAGCATCCTATCTGATCGAAGGCGGCGGCTCACGCAACTACGTGCATACCAAGAAACTTTTCTATAACGCTCCGGAGGCGTGGCAGCGCCTGATGGAGCGGCTCGCCAATGCGGTCGCGGAATATTTGAATTGCCAGATCGCCGCTGGCGCCCAGGCGGTCCAGTTGTTCGACAGCTGGGCCGGCTGTTTGACGCCGATGGATTATGAACGCTTTGCTCAGCCCTACACCAAGACAGTGATCGACGCCATTACCCCGGGCGTTCCGGTGATTAACTTCAGCACCGGCACCACCGGCGCGCTCAAACAGATTCGCGCCGCCGGCGGCGACGTGATCGGTCTGGACTGGCGCGTGAACCTCGACGAGGGTTGGGCCACGGTCGGCCACGATGTTGCGGTGCAAGGCAATCTCGATCCGGTCGCCCTGTTCGCCGCACCCAAGGAAATTAAAGCACGCGCCGGCGATATTCTGCGCCGCGCCGGCGGACGGCCCGGCCATATTTTCAATCTCGGGCACGGCGTTTTGCCCGAAACGCCGGTGGACCACGTGATCGCCTTGGTCGAAGCGGTGCACGAGCTCAGCGCGAGGAATACTGGAGTAATGGAGTGATGGAGTACTGGAGTGACGGAGTACTGGAGTAATGTTTCATACGCGATGACCGATCAAGCCGTTATTCCATCATTCCAACACTCCATCACTCCAGTATTCCAGTAAGTTCCCATGCCGGAATCTTACCAGGCTATTCTTCTCATCGCCTTCGGCGGCCCCACGGCACCGGAAGAAATTCGCCCTTATCTGGCCCGTGTAACCAAGGGAATTCCGATCCCGCCCGAACGCCTCGAGGAAGTCGCGCATCACTACGAAGCGGTTGGCGGCAAGTCGCCGCTTAACGAAATCACTTTCCGTCAAGCAGCCGCGGTGCAAACATTATTAAACGCGCGCGGCATGAAACTTCCGGTGTATGTCGGCATGCGCAACTCGCCGCCCTTCTTTGTCGAAACGCTAAAGACAATGGCCGGCGACGGCGTTAGCCGCGCGCTGGGTTTTATTCTCTCATCGCACCGCACCGAAGCGAGCTGGGAGCGCTATCAGAAAAATATCGCTGAAGGGAGCGCGGAGCTGGGCGGTAACGCGCCCGCCGTCGATTATTGCGACAGCTGGCACGATCATCCGCTTTTTATCCAAACTTGGTCGGAGCTCATCGATGCCGCTTTTGCGAAGATTAAAGCGGATCGGAAAAATTCACCGTCGCTGGTTTTCACCGCTCATAGCCTGCCCGTGCCGATGGCGGCGAGATCGCCCTACGTCGAGCAACTTGAAACCAGCGCTCGCCTGATCGCCGAGCGGCTGGGCCGTCGACGCTGGTCGCTCGCCTATCAAAGCCGCAGCGGCAAACCAAGCGATCCTTGGCTCGAGCCCGACATCGACTCAGCCCTGCGCAAGCTCGCCGCCAATGGATGCCGGGAAGCCGTCGTCGCACCCATTGGTTTCGTTTGCGACCACGTCGAGGTGCTCTACGATCTCGATATCGAAGCTCGGAACTTCGCCGCCGATTTGGGCGTGAATCTGGTCCGCGCAAGCTGCCCCAACGATCATTCGACGTTTATACGCATGATCGCAGAAGTGATCACGCAAAGGATGAAACCGATCGACGATCGAGGATAGAAAATGGAGAATCGTCATCCTCAATCATCGATCCTCCACCTGCGACCTACGGTATGATGAAGCGCATCGTTGTCATCGGCGGAGGAATCGCTGGACTTGCCGCCGCCCATCGAGTCGTCGAGCTCAGTAACGAACGAGCCCTCGGTCTCGACGTGCAGCTCCTTGAAGCCTCGGCTCGCCTCGGCGGTTCCATCGCCACCGAGCGCGTCGGCGACTTTATCGTCGAAGCCGGCCCGGATTCCTTCATTACCGAAAAGCCCTGGGCGCTGCGCCTCTGCGAGCGCATCGGTCTCTCGTCCCGCCTTGTGTCGACCCAGTCGGCGTATCAAAAAATTTACATCATCCAGGGCGGCAAGCTCGTCGCTTTGCCTGAAGGGTTTTTCTTGCTGGCGCCGACGCGTCTTCGGCCGTTCGTCGAAACGCCGCTCTTTTCCTGGTCCGGCAAATTCCGCATAGCGGCCGAGCTATTCTTGCCTCGCGGTAAAGTTGACGGCGATGAAAGTCTCGGCGCTTTCGTGCGCCGCCGCTTCGGCAGCGAAGCCCTCGAGCGGGTGGCCCAACCGCTGGTCGGCGGCATTTACGCCTCCGACCCCGACCAGCTCAGCCTCGGCGCCACCATGCCGCGCTTCAAAGCGATGGAGCGCCGGCGGCGCAGCGTGATCTGGGCGATGTGGTCCGAGCAACGCCGACGCGCGCGCAGCCGGGAATCCGGCAGCGGCGCTCGCTGGAGTTTATTCGTTACCCTTAAGGGAGGAATGCAGGAACTGGTCGAGGCTGTCGCCGAGCGTTTGCCCAAAGGCGCCCTGCGCGCCAACGCGGCGGTCACCCGTTTGAGTCTGGGCGAAAGCGGAAAGCATTGGCGCATCACGATTGCCGGTGACGAGACGATTTCGGCTGATGGTGTGATTCTCGCCACGCCGGCGTTTCAAAGCGGCACAATCCTTTCATCGGTTGCCGGGAATACGGCCGGCGAGCTTAAGCAGATCGAGTACGCATCCACGGCGACCGTGAGCCTCGCCTATCGCCGCGCAGATTTTCCCAAGCCGCCCGACAGCTTCGGCTTTGTCGTGCCGGCTGCCGAGCGGCGCAAGATCATGGCCTGCACCTTCAGCAGCTTGAAATATCCCGGCAGAGCGCCCGAGACTGACATTCTTTTGCGCTGCTTTGTTGGCGGCGCTCTGCAGCCGGAGCTCTTCGACGTCGACGACGCAACGATGAAGAAAATTGTCCGCGACGAACTGGCGAGCCTGCTCGGTGTGACCGCACCGCCGCAAGTTTCACGCGTCTGGCGCCATCCTCTTTCGATGCCGCAGTATCACGTCGGCCACGAGGCGCGTATCCGAAGGATCGAAACCGCGTTGAAACAATTTTCAAGCCTTGCTCTAGCCGGCAGCGCGTACCATGGCGTCGGCATCCCCGACTGCGTCCGCACCGGCGAGGAAGCCGCGGAAAAAATCGTCAGTTATTTAGCATCGAACTCGTAGGCTGCCTTGCCCACCCATCTTTGAATTCGACGCTGCCGGCGGGTACGGTGCCCAGGCGCTTCCTACGGCTCTTGTTCACGTTGATAGCGCAACCCGGCGTTAGGAAACTCCGACCCGAAAGAGCGATCATTTCCCTTGACGCCCATAGGAAAGCGAGGCTATGACTCGGGCATGCTGATCATCGATTCTCAAGTTCACCTCTGGGCGCCCGAGACTCCGGAGAAACCCTACGCCACGGAAAACGCCTCCAAGCCGCACCGACAAGTTCCGCTCGGTGCCGACGAACTATTGCGCGAAATGGACGGTGCCGGCGTCGCGCGCTGCGTGCTCGTGCCGCCGACCTGGGAAGCCGATCGCAACGATACTTCTCTCGACGCCGCGCGAAAGCACCCCGACCGGTTTGGCGTGATGGGACGATTGTCTCTGACCGACCCGGACAGCCGAGCTCGAATCGCGACCTGGAAACAGCAGCCGCATATGTTAGGCGTCCGTATGGTTTTCAATCGGGGACAATCCGGCGCTTGGTTGACCGACGGCACTGCTGATTGGTTTTGGGACGCTGCCGAACGTTACGGCGTTCCGGTCATGGCTATGGCGCCGAACGATGTGCCGAAGCTGGGCGACGTCGCCGAACGCCATCCGGGCTTGCGGCTGATCATCGACCACATGGGGCTCAACTCGGTGTTGCGCGGCAAACCGCTCGGTCCGTCGGTTGAGAATGTTATCAAGCTCGCGCGGCTGAAAAATGTCGCCGTGAAAGTTTCCGCTCTGCCCTGCTACGTCGCCGAGCCCTATCCGTTTCCTACACTCCATCCGCTGGTGCGCCGTGTCGTCGACGCCTTCGGGTCACAGCGCTGTTTTTGGGGCACGGATCTCTCCCATCTCCCCTGCCCCTACAATCAAGTTGTGACGCTCTTTACCGAAGAGATGAAGTCGCTGTCGGCACCCGAGTTGGAATGGATCATGGGCCGCGGCCTCGCCCAATGGCTGAACTGGCCCTTGCCCGAATAACCCCCCACGTGTCGTACGTTCGACTTGAATTCGTCCCCGGTGTGGATGAATCGATCAGGAGATTATAGCGAGCCCTTTTTTAAGCCGAATATTCCCATAAAATAAGTCATAGATTCCACGGCGCAAGGCGCGCCGCAGGAAATTGATTGGATCATGACCATCGCCATAACAATCCTCATTGCCATTGCGTTCACCTTTTGTCTCGACAGCGTGAGTGCGCCCGCTCAGGAGAGCACGCTTCGTTTCGTCATCTGGAAGTCGGAAGCTCCCAAGCTGTGGGAAGACGCGATGCGCGAATTCGAGAGGCGCAATCCCGGCGTCCGCATGATTCAAGAGGTCGGTCCGCACTCGTCTACACAATTTCACGATCTGGTCACGCAGAAACTGAAGAACCGCGATCGCGAGATGGACGTGTTCCTGATGGACGTCGTGTGGCCCGCGGAGTTTGCCTCGGCGGGATGGGCTTTGCCGTTGGAAAAATTTTTCCCCGAGGCGGAGCAGAAAAAGTTTCTCGCCGCTCCGCTTCTGGCCAATCGTTATCGCGGCCGCATTTACGGCGTGCCCCTGTTCGTCGACGCCGGCCTGCTCTATTACCGAAAGGACTTGCTGGAAAAATATCACCTGACACCCCCGCGCACGTGGCCCGAGCTGGTCGACCAAGCCAAGCAGATTCTCGGGCGCGAAAACGATCCGCAATTGGTCGGCTACTCCGGCCAGTTCAAACAGTACGAAGGCCTCATCTGCGACATGATGGAGTTCATTCTCAGCAACGGCGGGGCGCTGTGGGACAAAAAACGGCTGGTGAGCGCGCTGCAGCATCCACCGGCCGTGGCGGCGGTCCGTTTCGTGCGCGACCAAATCATCGGCGAGATCTCCCACCGCGGCGTGCTTGCCTACCAAGAACCCGAGTCGCTGGCGCTTTTTACTCAGGGAAGAGCCATCTTTCATCGCAACTGGCCCTATGCATGGAAGATCGCCAACGACCCTGAGCGCTCGAAGGTCGCGGGCAGAATCGCCATGGCGACCCTGCCTCACTTTCCCGGAGGGCACGGAGTCGCAACCCTCGGCGGCTGGCAAATGGGAATCAGCAGCTTCTCGCGAAAACCCGAGCTGGCGTGGCGCTTCGTCGACTTCATGACGAGCCCCGAGATGCAGAAGCGGATCGCTCTCGCCACCGGCCGTCCGCCCACACGCCTTGCGCTCTACGACGATTCGGAACTGCGCCGAAAAATACCGCAGCTCATGTCCCTTCTGGAAAATTTCAAGCAGGCGGTGCCGCGCCCCACAACGCCGGTGTACGTGCCGCTCTCGAATATCATGCAGCGCTATTTCAGCTCGGTGCTGTCCTTGCCGGACACCAACATCAAGGAGCGCGCCGCCCTGGCGGCCCGGGAAATGGACCGCGTCCTGGATCTTTTGCGCGGGGCGCCGGCGCCATGAGACGCTATCATCGGCTGGCGTTGCTCTTTCTCTTTCCGAGTTTGATCTTCGTCGGCCTATTCACTTTCTATCCGATCTTCGAATCTTTCCGGTTGAGCTTTTACCGGATGATTTTGACCCTGCCATGGCTCGGTCAGAAAATGGTCGGCTGGGAAAACTACGCCGATCTCTGGACCGATCCCGTCGCGATGCAGTCGCTCAAGACCACTCTGACATTCGTCGCCGTGACCATCCCGCTGGAGCTTTTGTTCGGGTTGGGCATGGCGCTGGTGATGAACGAGGTTTTTCACGGCCGCGGACTGCTGCGGGCGATCGTGCTGGTGCCCTGGGCGATCCCCACGGTGGTTTCCTCGCAGATGTGGCGCTTTATTTTTAACGATCGCTACGGCTTGTTTAATTTCCTCTTGTTCGGCGACGATACCACGCGCTATATGGCACCGCTGGCTGAGCCGGGGCTAGCGCTCGTCGCGATCATGGTGGCGGAGATCTGGAAAACTACGCCCTTCGCGGCGCTGATACTTTTGGCTGGTTTACAGACGATCCCCGATGACTTTTACGAAGCGGCCGGCATCGACGGTGCCGGAACTTGGCAGAAGTTCCGTTACGTGACCCTGCCGTTGATCCGACCGGCTCTGCTCTTGGCGCTTTTGTTTCGCAGCATCGATGCCCTGCGGGTGTTCGATCTCGTCTTCGTCATGACCCAGGGCGGTCCCGCAGACGCGACCAATGTGCTGCAATTCTACGGCTACAAGAAAAGCTTCGCCGAAGGGATGATCGGTTACGGCTCCGCCATCGCCGTCGGAGTTTTTATCCTGTCATTGGCGCTCTCACTGGCCTATTTGCGGCTGCTTCGGGGAAGCCGGTTGGAAGGAGCGGCGCGATGAAGCGTGGCGCCGCTTGGTTGATTTTTTCCCTCGGTATTAGTCTCTATTGCCTTTTACCCTTTCTCTGGTTCGTGCTCACCTCTTTTAAAAGCCAGACCGAGCTCACGGCGATTCCGCCGATCGTGATACCGTCTTTTCATTTGAATTTTTACCGGGCGGCGCTGGAAAAGTACGGCCTGCTAGGTTACGTCGGCAACAGCGCAATCGTCGCCGGCTCGGCGACGTTCGTGACCGTCGTCATCGGCTCGCTGGCGGCCTACGCCATTGCGCGCTTGGAACTGTGGTGGATGAAATATTATCTGCTCGCGTTGCTCTCGATCTCCATGTTTCCACAGATTGCCATCGCCGGTCCGGTGTGGACCATACTCAATCGTCTGGACTGGCTGAATACCTATCACGGACTCGTATGCGCCTATGTTGCGCTGACACTGCCGCTGGCGACCTGGATTCTCACGACTTTTTTTCGCGAGGTGCCGCGGGAGATCGAAGACGCTGCGCTCATCGACGGCTGCAGCCGTTTGCAAGCGTTGCGCAAAGTCGTGCTGCCCCTGGCAGCTCCGGGGATATTGACCGCCGCGCTGCTGGTTTTTATCTATGACTGGAACGAGTTTTTCTTCGCGCTCATCATCATGACCAATCCCAACGTGCAAACATTGCCGGTGGGAATCGCGCTTTTTCCGGGAGAATACACCATGCCCTGGGGCGAGATCGCCGCGGCGTCCACCATGGCGACTCTGCCCTTGATCGCTCTCACGCTGCTGTTCCAACGAGGTATCGTCCGCGGCCTTTCAGCCGGTGCCGTAAAAGGCTAAACATCGAACTAAACGTTGAGGAGGAAGAACCATCGCTTCTTTATCTGTCAAAGCCCTGGTCAAAAACTTCGGCGCCAACGAAATCCTGAAGAATATTTCCTTCGACGTCGCCGACGGCGAGTTTTGCATTCTGCTCGGACCTTCGGGCTGCGGCAAGTCGACGATCCTGCGCTTGATCGCGGGCCTTGAGGAATCAACCAAAGGCGAGATCAGCGTCGGCGAAGAGCGCATCGATGCCCTGCAGCCGCGCGACCGCGATATCGCTTTCGTTTTTCAAAACTACGCGCTCTATCCGCACATGAGCGTGTTTGAAAATCTCGCCTTTTCGCTGCGCCTGCGAGGCCTATCGAAAGACGCCATCGACCGGAAAGTCGCGGAGGCGGCGCGCTTGTTGGAAATTGACGATCTGTTAAAGCGCCGGCCGCAAGCGCTGAGCGGCGGCCAGCGCCAGCGAGTGGCGCTGGGGAGAGCCATCGTGCGCCAGCCGCGGGTGTTTCTCTTCGATGAGCCGCTGTCGAATTTGGACGCCACGTTGCGCGCCAGCATGCGCGTCGAGCTGGCGCGGCTACACCGCCGGCTCAAAGCGACGATCCTTTACGTCACCCATGACCAAGCGGAGGCCTTGACCCTAGGTGAAAAAATTATCGTGCTCAATCGCGGCACGATCCAGCAAATCGGCACCGCTTCGGAAATCTATCACAAGCCCGCCAACACCATGGTCGCGCGCTTCGTCGGCACGCCGCAGATGAATCTTCTCGAAGGCAGATTGGACGATAACGGCGCCCTATTCCGGCGTCAAAGTCTGCGCTTGGATCTCGCCAGGCTGCCGCAAACGCGCTTGGCGCGGCTAGCCGGAAAACCTTTAACCCTCGGGATTCGTCCTGAAGATTTTCACGTGGCGGACGCCGCTCAGGCATGGATTTCCGGCGAGATTGACCTGATCGAGGACCTCGGCTCCGACCGGTTTCTGCACGTCCAATGCGACGGCATCGAAGTGATCGCCAGGAATGGTCGAGAACAAAACGTTCGGCCGGGGGATCGCGTCGGTCTCAATGTCGACAGTGAACGCGTGCATCTTTTTTTCGACGATAAACGCTTCGAACCCTGACTCGCGGCGGCGCACAATCCACCCCGCGATTGAGTTTTGGTTTCAATCGTAATAACAGCAAGCCAACAGACTGACGGAGGAACCCGCCCATGAATATCATCAACCGAGACCTTTCGGCGGAGAAAGACGGCGTGCCCGGCTATCTCGCCCATCCCGACCGCAAAGAGCCCGGACCCGCCGTGATGATCGTCCATCATCATTTCGGCGTGACCGGAAACATGAAGGTCAACGTCTGCAACTACGCCAAGCTCGGCTACACGACCCTGGTGCCGGATCTGTATAAAATGCTCGGCGAAGCCGAGGGCGTCCATGAAGCCCAAAAGAAAACCAGCGACGGCCGCTTCAATGAAATCCTCACCAGCGCCTGGCGTTATTTGACGACCAGGCCCGAAGTCGACGCCAAGCGCTGCGCCGTGGTCGGTTACTGCATGGGCGGGCGCATCGGCATTCACTTCGCCGCCGCCACGCCGAGCGTGCGCGCCTTCGTCGGCTACTATCCATCGGTGCGCGAGGAGGGGCCGAGCCAACTCCGGCCGCGTCATCCGAACGACGCCGTCAAGGATATGAAGTGTCCGTCGCAGATTTTCTTCGGCGCCCACGATCATGTCGCCAGCATCCCGGTACAGCAAAAACTGATGGAGAGTTTCCAAGCCAACGGCCAGCCGCTGGACTGGCATTTCTTCTACCGCGTCGGCCATGGTTTCGCCATGGCCGACGGCGAATGCTACGATCCAAAACTAGCCGAGGTCGCCTGGAGTCTCACCGAAGACTTTTTGGCGCGCGAGTTGAGTGATTAATAATGATTTAGCCGAGCGGCAAGCCCATCTGGCGAAACTCGGCTGCGGAGTCGCGCGCGCCCCAGCGGCGGCGGATCAGGCCGTCTTTCAGCTCGAACCATTCCATCGCCACTACTTCGTACGTACGGCCGGTCACCGGCCCGCCGCGGAAGGAGTTTGCCGACTTTCCTCGCTCGACGTAGCGAACCGCGACGAGTTCACTCTCGGCGATCATCGCAACGATCTCCAGCTTTATCTGGAAGCACTCGATAATTTCGCGCCAGATGGGTCTGACCTCGTCGAGGGAACCCCACCCGAGTACGCCGTAAATCAGCGCATCGGCGCTAAATAACTTACACAGTCCCTCGATATCCCCATGATTGAAAGCGTCGACGTATTGCATGACCGTCTGCTTGTTCCGCTCTTCCATTGAAAGCCTCGCCTTGTTTAGCTCATTCGTTCCTGGCGCGTCGTGAATGCTCGTTTAGATTGACCTGCGCGCAAAAAAAAGCTGCCCCTTTGCGATAGCCGTTAGACCACCTGACCGGCCGCCCAGCCAGACGACCACGCCCATTGAAAATTGAAACCGCCCAGGTGGCCGGTCACATCGACCACTTCGCCGATGAAAAATAATCCCAGCACGACTTTCGATTCCATCGTCGTCGATGACAGCTCGTCGGTGCTCACACCGCCGACCGTCACCTCGGCGGTCCGATAGCCCTCGGTGCCGGCCGGGCTCATGGGCCAAGCCTGCAAGCGCTCGCAAAGCGCGGCCAATTCGCGCGGCGCATATTGGCGCAAAGACCGGCTGCCGAGTTCAATTTCGCATAGACGCTGCGCCAGCCGCTTGGGCAAAAATCCGCCGAGCGCGGTTTTCAGCTCGGCATCGGAGCGAGATGAATGGCGGGGCTTTAGCCATTCAGAAAGATCGGCAAGCGGCAAAAAATTTACTGACAGTTCATCGCCAGGCTGCCAATAAGACGAAATCTGGAGAACCGCCGGGCCGCTGATACCGCGATGGGTAAACAGCAGGGCGTTGGCAAAACTCTGGCGCTTGCAACGGAGTTGGACCGGCAGACTCACGCCGGACAAATCACGATAACGAACTAAATCGTCCGGGCCAAAGGTCAACGGCACCAGCCCTGCGCGCGTCGGCTCGATGCTATGACCGAATTGCCTGGCAAGCTCATAACCGAAAGCGGTCGCGCCCATCTTGGGGACCGATAAACCGCCGGTGGCAACGACGAGAGAGGTTGTCTGAGTCGCGCCACGATTGGATTTGAGTGTGAAGCCATCGGCGCGCCGTACCACCGAACTCATCACACAGCCCGTCTCAATCCGTACTCCCGCCGCCCGCGCTTCATCGGTGAGCATCTTTACGATCAGTTTGGCCGACTGATCGCAAAAAAGCTGTCCGAGTTCTTTCTCGTGATAGGCGATGCCATGGCGCTCGACCAGGGCGATGAAATCCGCCTGGCTGTAACGCGCCAGCGCGCTTTTGCAAAAATGCGGATTGGCGGAAAGAAAGTTTTCCGGCGTGACGTGCAGATTGGTGAAATTACAGCGCCCGCCGCCCGAGATCAAAATCTTATTGCCGACTTTTTCGCTGCGTTCGATCACGAGAACGCGCCGGCCGCGCTTGCCCGCCTCGATGGCGCACATCAAGCCGGCCGCACCGCCGCCGAAAATGACCACGTCGTAACGAATCATTAAAAAGAAGGCTGAACCGGCGGCGGGCGGCGCCAGTCGCCGCCCGAATGTTTCGTCAAATAATCCCCTTCTCTTTAAAGTCCGCGAGTTGTTGATCGCTATAGCCGAGCGGTTTGAGATATTCGGCATTGTGCTCGCCGAGCTCGGGCGGCGGGAGCGGGTGGGGAATTTTGCTGTCGCTGTATTCATTGGGAAACCCCACCGTTCGTATATTCGGCTTGTCTTTGCGCTCGATGGTGATCTCCAGGCCCATGTGCTTGATCTGCTCGTCTTGAAAGACTTCTTGTAAATTGTACACCGGCGTGTGCGGTACGTCGTTGGCTTCCAATTGCGCCATCCAGTAAGCGCGCGGCTTTCCCTTGAAAAAATCCCCGAAGACTTTGGCCAGTTCGTTATAATTCTTGCGCCGGTTGGGACGCGTATTGAAGCGCGGGTCGTCGATCGTCTCGGCATGTCCCGCGGCTTTGCACAAACCCTCCCAAAATTTCTGCGGCGACGACAGATGAATCGCAAACGGCAAACCGTCCGAGCCGCTAAAGGCGTAGGTCTGCGATTGCGTCGGCCGGGTATACGGCCCGGGGATCTTGCCGGTGGCGAGAGAGTCCGTCGCCGGTGCGATCAAGAAAGCCAGAATCGACCCGGCCATGGTGGTATCGACCCTCTGGCCTTTGCCGGTTTTCGCGCGCGCGGCGATGGCGCCGAGCACGCCGATGCAGGCGAACATACCGCTCAAACTATCGGCAAAGTTAGGGCCGATGGGGCGGGGATTTTTCGCGTCCATGAGTAGGCTCAACATGCCGCCGAGCCCCTGCCCCACGGTATCGTAGGCCGGCCGCTTGGCGTATGGGCCGGTCGGACCGGTGCCCGTGATCGACAGATAAATCACACCCGGATTGGTCTTGCTCACGGTGTCGTAATCGATGCCGAGTTTTTTCATGACGCCGGGACGATAGTTGTCGAGCACCACATCGGCCTTGTTGGCGAGGCTGAGAAAGATTTCCTTTCCCTCCGGCGTTTGAAGATTGAGCGTAATGCTTTTCTTGCCGCGATTGTACGCCCAGAAATTAGGCTGATCGCCGCCCAAGTCCCAACCGCGGAACGGATCGCCGCCCTTGGGATTTTCTACTTTGATCACCTCCGCGCCCATGTCGGCAAGCAACATGGCGCCGTACGGCCCGGATATAAAATTGCCGAGCTCCAAAACTCGGATGCCTTCCAGACAACCGTTCATCTTGCTCTCCCCAATTTTGCTTGACGATCTTTGCGTTCTTGCGCGAGAATCAGATGATCCCCTTTTCTTTAAACTCTGCGACCTTGCTGTCGTCGTAGCCCAAAGATTTTAGAAACTCGCCATTATTTTCACCGAGCTCCGGCGGCGGCGCGGGATGGGGCGACGGAGTATCGCTGTGGGTCAAGGGAAACTTGACCGTGCGAATCGTCGGCTTATCTTTGCGCTCGATGGCGATTTCCATCCCCATATGCACGACCTGCGGATCGTGGAAAACTTCTTTCAGATTGTAGACCGGCGTATGCGGCACGTCGTTGGCCTCGAGCCGCTCGATCCACAGCGAGCGCGGCTGTTCCTTGAAAAACACCGCGAAGGTCCTGTTGAGCTCGTCGTAGTTGGCGCGCCGGTCTGGTCTTGACTTGAAGCGCGGATCTTCGATCAGCTCCGGATGACGGACCGACTTGCACAGCCCTTCCCAGAATTTTTGCGGTGACGATAGGTGGATCGCCAGCATGGCGTCGTCGGCACAGGCAAAGGCGTAGGTCTGAGACTGGCGCGGCCGCGTGTAGGGGCCGGGCACCTTGCCATGAGCCAGGGTTTCAGTCGCCGGCGCGTTCAAGAACGCCAGAATGGAGCCCACCATGGTGGCATCGACCTGCTGGCCCTTGCCGGTGCGCGTGCGTGCCATCAGCGCGCCCAAAATTCCCAGAGCGGAAAACATGCCGCTCAAGCAGTCCGCGTAGGCCGGACCGACGGGTTTGGGATTGTGCGGATCCATCAAGACGCTCATCATGCCGCCCATGCCTTGACCGACGGTGTCATAGGCCGGCCGCTTGACGTAGGGCCCGGTCGGGCCGGTGCCGGTGATCGAGCAGCAAACGATTTTCTCATTGATTTTGCACAGCGATTCGAAATCAATACCGAGCTTCTTGGTCACGCCCGGCCGATAATTGTCCATCACCACGTCGGACTGCTTTACCAAGCCGTAGAACACTTCCTTCCCTTCGGGGGTCTGTAAATTGAGCGTCACGCTTTTCTTGCCGCGATTGTAGGCCCAAAAATTCGGCTGGTCGCCGCCGAAATCCCAACCGCGAAAAGGATCGCCGCCCTTGGGATTTTCTACTTTGATCACTTCCGCGCCCATATCGGCGAGCAACATAGCGCCGTAGGGCCCGGAAATAAAATTGCCCAATTCCAAAACTCTGATTCCGTCCAAACACCCTTTCATTCTTGTCTCCTATTTTTCAGTCTTAGTTCTTCCTCACGTCTCGTGCCTAACGCCTGTCTTGGTGTAAACGATTTGAAGTGAGCGTCGCGGTCGAACGGCTTGAACGTTTTGAACGCTCCATGCTCTTGCCTATCGCCTCACGCCTCTTGCCTTGGTCCTCATGCCTTCCTATTGCCTATGGCCTTCGGCTTCGGATAAGAAACTTTCATATATCCCAATCATAAGGAGCACAAGATGGCGACGCCTCCCCCTGTCACCGACAAACTGGCCGAGTTCGTTTACCAAACGGAATTTTCATCAATCTCGGAGCAAACCCGCGTCAACGCCAAGCTGCATATTCTCGACACGCTGGGTGTTGCTCTTGCCGGCGTCGATCAACCTGCGGCGCATATCGCCCTCGCGTACTGCGAACGCCTGGGCGTTTCCAAAGCAGCATCGATCTGGGGCACGATGTCAAAAACATCGGTCTCGACCGCGGCCTTCGCGAACGGGCTGCTCGCCCACGCGTTGGACTTCGACGACTGGGACGCTTTGATCCACGTCGGCCATCCGAGCAGCATGCTCGTTGGCGCCGCGCTGCCGCTGGCGGAAAACCTTGGCGCATCGGGGAAAGACTTGCTCAAGGCTTATGTGCTCGGCATCGAACTGATCTGCAAGCTCGCGGCGAACGCTCCCAACGTGCAAGACCGCGGCTTTCACAGCACGCCGGTTTTCGGCAGCCTAGGTGCCGCAGTTGCTTGCGCGAGCTTATTGCAGCTCAATCCCGACAAAATCAAGGCGGCCCTGGGCGTTGCCGCCTCGGCCGCCGGCGGCATTCATCGCCAGCAGGGTTCCATGGTCAAACCGTTTCACGCCGGCAACTCGGCGCGCAACGGGGTCGAAGCCGCGCTGCTCGCCCAGGCCGGCTTCACCGCCGACGCGGCGATCCTCGAAGCGCCGCGCGGCTTCTGCGACACCTTTTTCGGCCCGGCAACCTGCGACTACGAGAAAATGATCACCGACATCGGCAATCCCTACTTTCTCGAATCACCGGGACTGGGACTCAAATGGCACCCATGCAGCGCACCGCAGTTCCTCGCCGCCGACGCCGCGCTTCATTTAAAGCGCGAACACGACATCGGATATCAAGACGTAGCGAAAATGAAAGTAAGCATCCCGCCGCTGCGCTACCAGCGCCACTATGCCGCCGAAGTCAAAACCGGCCTGCGCGGCAAATTTGCCATCAACTATGTCGTCGCCATGTGTTTCTTATACGGCAAGCTTGAACTCAACACCTTCACCGACGAAACGGTCAATCAGCCGATAGTTCAAGACGCCCTCAGCAAAGTTCACGTCATTTGCGACGAGAGCATTCCCGAGCCCGGCCCCTACTGCCCGGTGAGCGTGGAACTGAACGACGGCAAACGCTTTACCTTTACGGCAAAAATCGCCAAAGGCCACCCGCAAAATCCCATGACCGAGAACGAAGTCGAAGATAAGTTTCTCGGCAACGCCAAGTCTGCGATCCCCGCGCGGCAAGCTGCCGAGCTCGCCGCGATCGTGCGCGATCTTGAATCCGTTGACAATGTGCGGCGCTTAATCGAACTGCTCACGCCCGCCTGAATCATCTCTTTCCCCGCGGCTTTTCATGCCCGCTTGGACAACGATAGTCGCTTTCGGCGCGATCACCTGCGCATCGCCGCTCGGGGAGTTTTGTAGCGGTTGTAGCTCCAAATATATTGACTCGGACAACGCCGCACTAGCTGTTCGATCGCGCCATTGAGTCTGGTCTCGTCGAAATTTTCCCGCGGCACCGAGTGGTATTCGATGCGATAGCCTTTTGCCTGCGGCAGCCGCTCGGCGAAACCGGCGATCAGCGCCGCCCCGGTGGCGCGCTGGAGTTTTTTCACCAGGGTCGTCGTATATGCCGGCCTGCCGAAGAAATCCGCCCACGCCCCGCCTTTTGAATTGGGCGCCTGGTCCGGCGGCAGGCCGACCGCTTCGCCACGTTTCAAAGCGCTCAAGAGCTGCTCGACGCCTTTTAAATCGGCGGGCGCCATGGATACTCCCGCGTTCCGGCCGCCGGCCAGCACAACAGGTTGACGCCATGGTTCTCGCGGCACACGGTACAAGACCGTCAGCGGCAGACGCCGCCCCGTGTAACGCACCGCGATTGGAAACGAGCCGAGATGAGGTAAAAGAAAGATAATACCTTGGCCGCCGCGCTGCGCCGCTTCAACGCTTTCCCAACCCGTGCAATCGATGCATAGACGATCGATCTCGGCGTGCGGCGCATACCAGGCTTTGAGCCACTCGGAGACGCCTCGGCCCGATTCAACAATCACTTCTTTGAGCAGCGCCCGATACTCTCGATCGTCGGAGCAGATACCGCTTTGATAGAGATTGTCCCTAAGGCGCGCCGCATCGACCCGCGCGCAGCGATATCCGATCCAGCCGACCAGCGCGCCGCTGTGGTAGTACCAGCGCATCGGCAAGCGGGCCAATAAATTCAAGAATGCAATAAGCATGGAACTATAATGACCGCTCGGAATTAGAACTTGCGGCTATGCGCCGGCGTCGAAGGATTCGCCGCCCGAATCTATGGGTCCGCTGCGATGATGTCAAACTTCACGTCAGCTCTTGCTCGCGTGGACATCATCAATTAACTACAGTAAAGAAGCGTTTTGTGTTGACTGCAAATCCATTGAAAATCGAGCTTGGAGGCCAGCCGTGTCCAGCGATAAACCCTTATCTCCGCTTTTCGACGCCGATCGCCTCGCCATCATCGGCGCCAGCGAGCGCAATCACTACGCCGTCAATATCTTCAAAAACCTGCAGAACCTTGGCTTCGATCTGTCGAAAATTATACCGATCAATCCCGGCCGCCCGGAGGTTTTCGGATTGAAAGCCTATCCGAGCGTCGCCGAAGTGCCTGGCGAAATTCCCCTGGCCGTCATCGCGGTCAACAACAAGGCGGTGGTTGCCGTCGTCGAGGAGGCCGGCAAAAAAGGCGTGAAGGCCGGCGTGATCTTCGCCGACGGCTTCGCCGAGGGGGGCGAAGCGGGAAAGAAGCTTCAAGCAGATCTGACCGCGGCGGCCAAAGCGGCCAATCTCAAATTGCTCGGCCCCAACTGCATGGGTTTTGTCTCCATGCGCGCCAAGCTCGGCATCTGGGGCGGCGAGCTTCCGAAAAACCTGCGCCCGGGCAACATCGGCTGCATCTTTCAAAGCAGCGGCATGATGAATCTCTTGATGATGGCCGGCGCCAAGCGCGGCCTGGGTTTTCACGTTTGCGCCAGCGGCGGCAACGAGATCGTGCTCAACTCCGCCGACTATCTGGCCTATCTGGCCGAGTGTCCCGAGATCGAGGTCATCGCGACCTATTTCGAAGCCGCGCCTAAAGAGCCGGAACGTTTTGCCGCGGCCTTGGATCGCGCGATTGCCAATGGCAAGAGCGTTTTGGTTCTGCGCGCCGGAAAAACCGAGCGCGCCAAGCGTAACGTCATCGCCCATACCGGCCAGCTCGCCGGCTCGGCCGCGGCGTGGGATGCTTTTTTTGAACAGCATGGCGCGATCATCGTCAACGACCTTGACGACTTGATCGATACCACGGCTTTATTCGCCGGCGCCAAAATTCGTCCGGACAAACACGAACGCGGTGTCGGCTTGATCACGATCTCCGGCGGCGATTGCACGCTGCTTTCCGACATCGCCGAACAGGAAGGCATAACCGTGCCCGATCTCAGCCCGGAGACCCAAAAAATGCTGGTCGAAAGTCTCGACAAGCCGACACTGCTCGGCAATCCGCTCGACGTCGAAGATTTGCAGCGCATCAACCCCGAAGCCTTTGACCGCTGCTTAGAAAAGTTCTTTCAAGAACCGAAGATCGACATGCTCGGGGTGCGCTTGAATTTGCCCGAGACGATCACGCCGCCATCCGAAAAGCTCTACACGCAGATGTCTAATTTGAGCAAAGCCGCCGACAAACGCGTCTTCGTTCTGACCCGCGCCACTGAACCTCCCGCGCCGGTCTGGTACGACAGGCTCGCCGGTCTCGATCTCACCTTCACCGGCGATTATCGCAAGTCGCTTCGCGCCATGAGCCGGTTGCGCAAAAACGAGCGCGACCGCGCCATCGGCCGCTTCGCGCCGGCGACGCGAAGCGCAGCCCAACCGAAGCACGCCGTTTTAACTTCCGGCGTCATGTCGTACCTGGAGAGCGAAAATTTACTGAAGTCCTATGGCATTGCGCTGGCGCCGTCGGTCCTGGCGCAGTCGTCGGCCGAAGCGATACAAGCAGCAGAGAAACTCGGCTATCCCTGCGTGCTCAAAGCGGCGTCAACAGAGATTCCGCACAAAACCGAGTTCGGCGCCCTCCGGTTGAACCTGCAAGATCATGCAGCCGTGCAAGCCGCCTACGATGAAATCCTCGCCGGGGTCAAAGCCAAAAAGCCGGATGCGAAGATCGAAGGCGTACTCGTGCAAAAGCAGATGAAAGGGGTGGAGTGCCTGCTCGGCGTTTCCCGCGACGAGCAGCTCGGCCCGACACTGGTCATGGGCTTGGGCGGCGTTTTTGTCGAAATCCTCGCCGATGTGCAGCTCCGCATTCCCCCGATCAGCGCCGCCGAAGCCAGGCGCGCGCTCGAAAGCCTCAAAGGCGAAAAAATATTCTCCGGCGCGCGCGGCGCCCTTCCCGTCGATCTCGAGGCCCTCGCCGACATGGCCGCGCGCCTCTCCTGGCTCGCCTATGACCTGCGCGACAGGATCGCTGAATTGGATTTGAATCCCGTAGTCGTGCTGCCACGGGGCCAAGGTGCGTTCGCCGTCGACGCGCTGGTGGTGGCGCGTTAGCGTGCTTGATGCCCTGCGGGGAGAGTTTAAGCGCTTTTGTTGACGTCCATCTGGTTCAAGAGAGCGAGATGGCCGCCGCCACTGAGAACGGTCGGCCAAACCGGGACATCATTCGCTCCGATCCTTAGGATCATTAAGTTGCTGTCCGAATCCCAGGCGCAGATAACACGGCCGGAAAATTAGCTCGTCCCCTTTAATTTTAAATTTGCCCCTCGACTTAGAAAATTGATTTTACTAATGTGGCCCGATAGCGCCGTTGCGCTTACTTGACAACTTCTTCCCAGGAGGAACCGCACGATGAAAAAAATCACCCTCTCGATGATCTCGCTGATGATCGGCGTGTTTTTGCTTGCCGGCGAAACAGCCTTTGCCATCGATAAAGTCAACGTCACTCTGCCGTCCAAGTCGTTTCAGTTCATCATCTTTCCGCTCGCCAAGGAGCGGGGTTATATGAAGGAGGAAGGGATCGATCTCAACATCGTCGTCATGGCCTCCACTGCCGGCCTTCAAGCCGTGCTCGCCGGCGAAATGGATTTCACGGGCTCGGGGAGCAGCGCCCTGGTCGCCGTCACTCGGGGCAATGCTCCGCTCAAAACCGTGCTGGCCGTCAACGACCAGGTGCTACAGTGGCTGATGGTCCGGCCGCAGTACGGCTCTTTCAAGGATCTAAAGGGTAAAAAGATCGCGGTCACCGGCGTCGCCTCGGTGGCAACGTTCATGTTGAAAAAAGTCGCGCCAAAGTTCGGCCTCGACGCCAACAAGGATCTGACGTTTCTAGCGCTGCCGGCGGGTCAGCGCCTAGGGGCGCTCACTTCCGGGGTCGTGGATGCCGGGCTATTGAGCTCGGAGGAACGTTTTGCCGCTCTCGATCAAGGCATGAAAGAGGTCTTGTATCTGGGCAAGGAGGTCAAGAATTCCTGGGGCACGGTGGCAACCAACGACCAATTCATCAAGGAAAAACCCAAGTTGATGCATGGATTCATGCGCGCGCTCCTCAAAGCCCTGCGGCTGGTCAGGCAGAACCGCGAGGTCGCGATGGATACGATGATGAAATTTTCCCAGTTAAACCGGAACTTGGCGGCGCGCACCTACGACAGTATGATTGGAACTTTTACGACCAACGGCGTGGTCGACGAAGAAACACAGAGAAACGATCTCGACATCGTTGGCGAGGTCGTCAAATCCACCAAGGAAGTACCCATCGAGCGCGCCTACGATTTCAGCTTTGCCAAGAAAGCCGACAGCGAGCTGACCCAAGCCGGCTGGAAACCTTAGACAGTTTCTACGAGGGAGGTCTTGCGGGCCTCGGCGCGAAAGGGGAATCGCATGATTTTCCGCCGGCTCTGCTCAATCTACTATCCTCCGACTTGTTCACGGCTCTGGCCAAGAAAATCGGGTTGTCGAATTATGACCGCGTCTTAATGATTCCCTCTTTCATGGCAAAAAGCTGAGGTCGACGATTTGCGCGACGGTCAATCCTTTGGCTTTCGGGTCCTCCCGGGCAAAGTCTGCTATACATCCGCTTCAAGTCCCTTGATCGTCGGGCGCCCATCGTCCGGAAGGGAACGACTATAGACGTCAAACGCCTTCTCCGCGATCTCGCGGTCGTTCAGTCTGCTGAGCGCCATCATTTTTCGGACCGCCTCCTCCTTATGGGTTTTGAAAAAACGGATTGCTTCGAGGTAGGCGGCCATGAAGCGCCTGACGAGCGGCGCCTGCGCCTGGAGATATTCCTCCCGCGCCACGATGTTGACGTGAGGGAATTCGACGCCCTTGGCAACGAAATCGAGGAGCGGGTTCAGGCCGAGCTTTTGCGCCGCCAGCGCCTCTTCCGGGCTCAGGACCGTGGCGTCGATCGTTCCGGCTTTGAGCGCCACCAACCGGGACTGCGAGCCCCCGACCTGGAGGATCGTGACGTCGGCAGGGGTCAAGCCCAATTGCCCGAGCGCGAGTCGGACAACGAAGTCTGTGTTACTGCCAAAACGGCTGATGCCGATCTTTTTGCCACGCAACTGCTCTGAGTTCGTGATGCGGCTGCTGGTGATCAAAACGTACGGCAAAATGTTGGTGACGCCGCCGATGATTTTGAGCCTAGCGCCCCTCAGATAGGCGTTGAGAAACGGCGGGCCGCCGGTTTGGAGGAGATCGAGACTCTTCCCTATCAACGCTTGCGTCGAGAGCGAACCGCCGGCGATGAAGACCATTTCGAGCGTAAGGCCGTGTTTGCGGAAGATGCCGGCGTCCTGTGCGACGTAAAGCGGCGCGGCTCCGTAAAAACCGTTGAAGCCGACGTGCAGCGTCGTGGACTGAGCAGCGGCGGGTCGTGCGCTAATCAATAAGAGAGCGAGCACTAAAATTGCATGGATGGTGATCCGTTTCATACCGACCTCCATTAATCGCACCTAAATTGCCTCTTATGGTCGGTGTCGGTCAAGACAATAAATTATTCGTGCTCTTTTCCTTTTTTTAACGCTGCGACGTCGCGACCCCTGACACAAGAGCACATTTCTGTAGACAAAAACTTCAACACTAAAAGCTTACCGAGACTCTTCTGAACAGGTATAGTTATTCTGTCCATATCGAAATGAAGGATAGCGGAGGATTCACCTATTCCCCCGGACCAAGAAAGCCACAAGATGACGCATGCAGATAACAACCCTGCCGCCGCGCGATTTGCCTTCGACAATACCTATGCGCGCGAACTCGAGGGTTTCTACGTGCCTTGGAAGTCGGCGCAAGTGGCGCGGCCCAGGTTGATTAAGCTCAACCGTGAGCTGGCTGAAGAATTGGCGCTGGATGCCGGTGCTCTCGATTCCGAGGAAGGCGCAAGAATCTTTGCCGGCAATGAGACACCCGAGGGAGCGGTCCCCTTGGCCCAAGCGTACGCCGGCCACCAGTTCGGCGGCTTCGCGCCCCAACTTGGCGACGGGCGGGCGCTGCTGCTGGGCGAGGTGATCGACCGCAGCGGACGTCGTCGTGACATTCAGCTCAAAGGTTCGGGCCCCACCCCCTTTTCGCGTGCCGGCGACGGCCGGGCAGCCCTCGGGCCCGTGTTGCGTGAATATCTGATCGGCGAAGCGATGCACGCGCTTGGTATCCCGACCACCCGGGCGCTTGCCGCAGTCGTCACGGGCGAGCCCGTCTATCGCGAGACTGCGCTGCCGGGCGCGGTTTTGACGCGCGTCGCTGCCAGCCACATCCGTGTCGGCACCTTCCAAATCTTCGCCGCCCGCGGCGAGGCGGGCAAGGTGCGTCGCCTGGCCGATTACGTCATCGATCGCCATTACCCGGAGCTGAAGGGCCACACGAACCCTTATCTGGGATTGATCGAGCGCGTGTGCGACCAACAAGCGGCGCTCATTGCCGGCTGGATGCATGTGGGCTTCATCCATGGCGTGATGAACACCGACAATATGGCGATCTCCGGTGAGACGATCGACTACGGACCATGCGCCTTCATGGATCATTATGATCCGGCCACCGTCTTCAGCTCCATCGACGCGCGCGGCCGCTATGCCTACGCCAATCAGCCCAACATAGCGCAGTGGAACCTCGCGCGGCTGGCGGAGACGCTCTTACCCCTGATCGATGCTGATAAACACCGCGCCATCGCACGCGCCACCGAGACGGTCAACGCCTTTCCGGAACAATACCAACGCCGCTGGCTCAAAGGCATGCGCGCCAAGCTCGGCCTGATCGATGAGGACGAGGCCGACCTCAACCTCGCCGAGGGATTTCTCAAGGCCATGCAAGGCAACAAAGCCGATTTCACGCTGGCTTTCCGTTACCTCGCCGATGCGGCCTTAGGCCAGGAGAAATCACTTCGCGCGCTGTTTGCCGATCCGTCGGCCTACGATGACTGGAGCAGACACTGGCGGGCGCGACTTTCGCGCGAGGCGGTGGCACCTTCGGAGCGAGCGCAGGCGATGCGGCGCGCCAATCCCGCGTTCATTCCGCGCAATCATCGAGTCGAGGAAGCCTTGAGCGCTGCAGTGGAACGGGACGATTACGCGCCTTTTACGACGCTGCTGAATATCCTATCACGCCCCTTCGACGATCAGCCGGAGCTTGCCGCCTTCGCCGAACCTGCGCCGGAAGGACGCGAGCGCTACCAAACTTTCTGAGGCACATGACTCACGCGTCCGGGTGACGCGAAGAATTTTCCAGGGGAAAATTTGACACATTTGGATGGTCGCGCAATTCTTCCATCGAAACGAATCGCTTGTGGATGTTTGAAAAGGAGCTAGGTCGACGCGGCATGGCGCAAAAATTCTACGTAGTATGGGCAGGGCGGCAGACCGGCGTATTCACTGATTGGGCGACTACTCTGCGGGCCGTGGACGGGTATGCTGGGGCGCGCTTCAAGTCCTATCCGACCCGCGCGGATGCAGAGGAAGCTTTTCGCAGCGGCGCCGCAAGCGTTGGGCCCAAAACGCCGAGCAAGCAAAAGAGCGGCACAGATAATAGCGAACACCGCGCCGCGCATACCGCTCACCGGTTCGATGTCAGCATTTATTGCGACGGCGCCTGCGAACCCAACCCCGGCAATGCCGGCTCCGGCATCGTGGTGTATCGAGCCGGCAAACTCGCTGAATTATGGTATGGCCTGTACAACCCCATGGGGACCAACAACACCGCCGAACTGAACGCGCTCTATCACGCCTTGCGCATGGCCGAAGCAGAAATCAAAGCCGGCCACACCGTCGAGGTGTGCAGCGACTCCGCGTACTCGATCAACTGCATTCGGAGTTGGGCACCGAACTGGGAAAAAAAAAGCTGGAAAAAACCCGGCGGCGAAATCAAGAACCTGGAAATCATCCAGGACTGTTACGCGATCTACCGGCGCATTAAAAAAGAACTCACGCTCACCCACGTCGCCGGCCACGCCGGAACCGAAGGCAACGAGCTCGCCGACCGCATGGCCATGCTCGGCGCGCAGCGTAAAGAAAAAAAACTGCGTCTGTATCGGGAAAAATTGCATATTCCGACGCTGCTCAAGCTGCGGGCGGGGTGATCAAGAACATATGCTTATGCTAACGAGAGCCAATACGCTTGAACTTGAAGGAACCGCCAAGGACCTTTCAAGCCCGATCATTAATGCTTCCCCGTGGCCGAAACGTAGCCGGTCTCTGCTAATTTGCCGCCTCGCGCATTGTTCCCGCCGCCGCTCACCGATAACGATTCAGGCATATTGAACTTGCGCCGATAGGCGCTCGCCGTGAGACCCGTGAGGCGCTTGAATAGGCGGCGGAAAAAAGTTGGGTCTTCGTAACCAACTTGCCAGCCGATTTCATCCACCGGAGCATTCGTTCGTTCCAACCGCCGCTTGGCGTCGTCGATGCGCAAGCGCTGGACATATTCGATGGGCGCGCATCCCGTCGCTTTCTTGAAGCGGCGCTTAAAGCTGCGCTCGGCGACGCCGGAAAGACGCGCGGCTTGCTCGACGGGGCGCGCTACCGAGAAGTGCCCGTTCAGCCATTTCTGGACCTCAATGATCACGGAATCGCCGTGATCCATCGCCGGCTCGAACATGACATAGGGCGACAAACCCTCGACGTGCCACTGAAAGGCAAAAAACTTGGCGATCCCTTGCGCGGCGGTTGGGCCGGCATGCTGAGAAATCAAGTACAAAATCAAGTCATGCCACGACGTCGATGCCCCCGACATGATAAATCGATCGCGCTCCCCGACTGCCACCAATGCTTTCTCGAGGCGCAAATGTACGTTGGGAAAATTTTTCCGAAAGGTTGGCCCGTAAATCCAGTGAAGCGTAGCTTCTTTACCATCCAACAAACCGGTTTCTGCCAATAAAAGCACACCGGAACAGGTTGAACACAACTGCGCCCCTTTTTTATGCATATCCGTCAACCAACGGATGACGTTGGGGTACCTGCCCTTGTGCCACTCGCCTCGCTCAACGAGCACCGAAGGGATGATAATCACATCGGTGAAAGTTACGTCCTCGATCCAACGCGTCACTGGGATCGGAATCCCGCTCGCTGTTTGCGCTACGCCGCGCTCTGTCGAAATAATTTCAACGTTGAATGGGGCTTCAAGTGGCAATGCATCATTGTATGTCGAGAGCAACGGAAAAGAGTTCAACACGTCGTATAGACCGATCAAGGTCGAAGCCATGACCTCGGGAAACACTAACAAACTAACATGGAGCGATTTTTTCCCGGTCACCATCGATTATCCCCCTCTGGCACGAACGAACCGTTTCTGACCTTTTCCGCTCTTACCCAATCAGCAACAGAAGATTACCTTGGCAAGCATAAGTACAATCCAATTTAGGAGGATAAACCCATGAAGGTCAACGAACAAAAGCTCAAAACATTAGTTGAAACAGCCGTCACCGATCTTGCTGCGGGTTACGGCGGCGTGATGATCGGTTTGGGACACAAACTGGGACTGTACAAGGTGATGGCCGGTCGGGGGCCGCTAAGCTCCGTTGAAGTTGCCAAATCCGGCGGCTGCGCTGAGCGCTACGTGCGCGAATGGCTCAATAGCCAAGCGGCCGCTGGATATGTCGACTACCACTCTTCCAGCCAAACCTACGAACTCACACCCGAACAAGCGATGGTCCTGGCTGACGAAGACAGCCCGGTATTTTTTCCGCCGGCCTGGGAAGTACCGCTAGCGATGTGGTTCGACGAGGACAAAGCACTCGATGCGTTCCGCACCGGCAAGGGTATCGGTTGGGACGATCATAGCGCCCCCTTGTACCATGGCGTGGCGGCATTTTATCGCAACGCCTATCAAAACCATCTTGTTGCAGATTGGCTGCCGGCGCTAACAGGCGTCGTCACGAAATTACAGGCCGGTGCAAGAGTTGCCGATATCGGCTGCGGCCATGGTTACTCCACCATCTTCATGGCCGAAGCTTATCCCGAGTCACGCTTTTGGGGTTTCGATTTTCACTCGGGCTCGATCGCCGTCGCGCAACGCCAAGCGCGGGAGCGCGGCGTCATTGACCGGGTGAACTTCGAGGTCGCTGACGCCAAGACGTATCCCGCGCAAAATTTTGACTTGATCTGCTTTTTTGACTGCCTTCACGACATGGGCGATCCGGTTGGGGCGGCTCGGCACGCGCGCGAGTCGTTGGCCAATAATGGATCGGTCATGCTCGTTGAGCCCTTTGCTAACGACTGCATCGAAGACAATTTGAATCCCATCGGGCGTATATATTATTCGGCCTCGACAACTCTTTGTTGCGCCCATTCATTATCCGAAGACGGCGGGGTTGCGCTCGGCGCTCAAGCAGGCGAACAGAAATTAGCCCGCGTCTTTGAGAAGGCCGGATTCAGTAAATTTCGTTGCGCTATGAAAACACCCTTCAATTTGATTCTCGAAGCACAGCCGTGAGAGGAGCAATGGCCACCCAATGACTATCATACGCTACGCAGGTTCCTGTAGTATGTAACATGTAGGCTCCAACGCCCTCGAACCTTTCGAGGAATATGCAGGAAAGGGCCGCTTCCCATGAAGCGGTAGCGAATCGCAAACGATGAAGCACAGCAAGGAAAGAATTCTCACCACCCACGTCGGCAGCCTGACGCGCCCGGTGGAAATCATCGACGCCATGCGGGCCAGAGTGAACAAAGAGCCCTACGACCGGGAACTTTTTGCCGAGAGTTTACGCAAAGGCGTAGCGGAGGTCGTGCGCGCACAGGCCGAAGTCGGTATCGACGTCGTCAGCGACGGCGAGTTCAGCAAGTCGGGCTTCGCGGCTTATATCAACGAACGGCTCGGCGGATTCGAGCGCCGGCCGGGCAATCCCGGCGACTCCGGCGTATCGCGAGGCAAGGACCGCAGGGACTTCGCCGACTTCTATCGCGAGTATGACCGCCTTACGCAGTCCCATCGTCCGGTGAGGGTGAGATGGGTGTGCACCGGGCCGATCACCTACGATCCGACCCTCCTCCGGATCGATATCGCCAATTTCAAAGCGGCGCTGGCGGTCGTACCCGTGGCAGAAGCGTTCATGCCGGTGGCCGCGCCGATCACCGTGGAGACCGACCGCCCGAACGAGTACTACCCGAGCCAGGAAGCTTACCTATACGCCATCGCGGATGCGCTCAAGCAGGAGTACAAGGCGATTGTCGACGCCGGCTTTCTGGTCCAACTGGACGATCCCTGGATTACCGCGCGCTGGGATCAGATGCTGCCCAACATCGATCTGAAAGGATTTCAAAACTTTTGTGAAACGCGGATCGAAGCGACCAACTACGCATTGGCGGACATTCCGCGGGAGCGCATCCGCTACCACATCTGCTGGGGCAGCTGGCATGGGCCGCACAGCACGGACATCCCGATCAAGCACATTCAGTCGCTAATCCTGAAGGTCAAGGCCGGCGCCTATCTCTTCGAAGCGGCCAACGTGCGCCATGAGCATGAATGGGCGGTGTGGCAGGACGTCAAGCCGCCGGAGGGAACGGTGCTAATCCCCGGCGTCGTCACCCACGCGACAAATCTAATAGAGCACCCCGAGCTCGTGGCGCAGCGCATTGTCCGGCTCGCCAAGCTCGTCGGACGGGAAAACGTCCTCGCCGGCACCGACTGCGGCTTTTCCCAGGGCCCCTTCAGCGCCAAGGTCCACCCATCGATCCAGTGGGCAAAGCTCAAGGCGTTGGTCGAGGGGACGGAGCTGGCGAGCAAGGAGCTGTGGCCTTAAGGCTGTTTGTGGGCTGTTCGCGCTTTCCCCTGAATCAGGATTATCAAGAATGGAAAGCCCGGCTCCGGACTTCGACCTGTGATGATGAAATTTTTGAGTTCGACAAACAATTTAGCATCCGCTGGACTGATAAACGGCTTGAACGGAGCGAAGCGATTGAACGGTTTGAACGGCTTAGCCATTCAGTAATGAAAGTCACAGTTGAAAACTTTGCAACTTTCACGGGTGAAATAAAAAGCTAAAAAGCAAATACGCCGTTTCCGATTTTCCGATGGCTGAAAACCTCTCCGACATGTTCGTAACCACCGAGCCAGCCTTGCTGACCACCGGCTGGGGCCGCACCGAAGGACCGCTCTGGCATTCTGGCGGGTATGTGACCTTTGTGGATATGGAAGCGAGCCGGCTTCTGCGCTGGGACCCAAACGGGTCGGTAAGGGTCGTGCGCAAGAATACCGGAGAGGGAAACGGCTGCACCCTCGACCGCCAGGGCCGTCTTATCATGTGCGAAGGCGCCGATCACCGGCGCATCACCCGGATGGCAGCAGACGGCACGGTCACGGCCATCGCCGAGCGCTGGCAAGAAAAACGGTTCAACAAGCCCAACGACGTGGTGTGCCGCTCCGACGGCAGCATCTATTTCACCGACCCCGAGCTGCGTGTTCCAGCAGGGCTGCGGGAGATCGGCTTTTCCGGCGTATTTCGCATCGACCCGAGCGGCAACGTGCATCTGGCCACCGACGAGTGCGAGTACCCCAACGGCCTGGCGTTCTCTCCCGATGAGTCGGTGCTGTACATAGCGATCAGCCGGCTGGACGAGCGCTGTTTCCAGGAAGCCGAACGCGGCGAGGTTTGTACCCATCGGCGTATCCGAGCCTTCGACGTCGCCCCCGACGGCACTCTCAGCAACAACCGCGTGTTCTGTGATATGTCCTCGGCGGCGCCCGGCGTCCCCGACGGCATGAAAGTCGATACCAAAGGTCGACTGTTTTGCGTCGGCTCCGGCGGCATCTGGGTGATAGCTCCATCGGGTGCGGTCATCTGTATCGTCAAGATGCCGGAGGTGATTCGCAACCTCGCTTTCGGCGGACCGGACTTTCGCACCCTGTATCTCACCCCACGCAGTTCGCTCTTAAAACTCGAGGTCAAAACGTCAGGGATTGGGGCATTCAATTAGTCGGACGCTAAGTGCAAAACCTCACCGGTAGGAACTAAATGGCAGCGGAGCTCATAAGCATGCATCCGCTCAAAATTCTCAAACCGCCGGTCGAGATCCCGGGATTCACCATGTGCCAGGGCTGTCATGAGATCCACCGTAATGATCCGGGTCACCGGTGGCTGCGCGATGCGCTTATCGATGCCGCCAAGGAAAGAAACTAAATGAAGGCCGGCTCAAGACTGGCGCAATGCCAAATTTGCGTTAGATAAACTTACTGACCTTTCCGAGGGCTCGCGTGAAGATGTCGTCAAAAATCTCTTTACAGGATTCTTTTAAATCCTGCTACCTGCTAAATTCCAATGGTAGACGCCAGAACCCGACCCCAGAACCGGCCCGTAAATGATCCGGCGCGAGAATCGGAGTTGAGGATTTCCGGTCGAGTGCGCAACGCGGCCGCCCGTTTGGCGATGAGCGCTGGATCGTCGGATTTGCCCATCGGCTTGGGCTAGAATTGACGCTGCTTTATCGGCCGGATAGAGTTCTAACCGGACCGCAGGAAGAGTAAAAAATTGATGATGCGGCTATGGAGGACACACGATGGAAGATAAAATGCGCGTTTGCATGCCACCCGATCCGAACCCGAAAAAGCCAAAGTTTACCCCGCCACCAAACACTTGCGATACCCATTGTCACATCTTCGGACCGCCCCAAGTGTTTCCCTATTCCGAACGGCGACGTTACACACCGCCCGCTGCGCCAATCGAGCACTACTTGATGATGCTGGACGTCATCGGTGTTGACCGTGGCATCATCGTTCAGCCAAATGTTCACGACACCGACAATCGGGTGTCGGTTGACGCCATCGCGCGGAGCAACGGCAGGCTACGCGGAGTCGGACGCATCGATGACGACACCAGCGACAAAGAACTCGAGGAGATGCACCAAGGCGGCATACGGGGGATCCGTTTCGAGTTCGTCGAGGGTCGCCGCGGTAGCACGAACATTCCCCTCTTCGAACGCATGATCGAACGCATCCGCCCCTTCGGTTGGCATATCGAGCTTCATGTGGACCCCAAGGTGTTAGTGCAGCACGCGGATTGGTTTCGGGGCTTGGACTCGGTCTCGGTGGTCGACCATTTCGCGCGGCTTCGCAGCGCAGACGGGATCAATCAACCCGCCTTCAAGCTGTTGTTGGAGCTGATGGAACGACCCAATTACTGGGTCAAGATCTCCGGTGCCGATCAACGTACCGATGCACCCTATCCCTATGCTGACGTCGTGCCCTTTGCGCGCGCTTTGATCGCAGCCGCCCCGGACCGAATTCTCTGGGGCACCAACTGGCCACACTCCAACATGTTCGTGAATGGCCGCACGCCCAACGACGGGCTGCTGCTCAATCTCATGCTCGACTTCGCGCCTGACGAGTCGATAAGGAATCGGATCTTGGTGGATAACCCGGCTCGCATGTTCGGCTTCGACAAATGAACGTGACAATTTATCCCGGACGTATGTCACGATCGCGGTCTGATCGGACCGATGGATCTATCGGCCGACGGTCATTGCACAAGCGGCGCTAAATAAAGTACTAGAGATTCGACATTGCTACAGCCAGGAGTGGGAACATGCCGAGAATACCGGCGTTGAGCCGAGACGAGATGGACGCGGAGCAGCAAAAGGTCTACGACGCGACCGTGGCACAGACGGGACGGGTCGGCCGCGGACCATCGGTTGGCTATGCCTATTCGCCGGGCCTGTGGCAGATTCACAACGCATCGAGCGCGCATCTGCTTGACTGTTCATTGACACCTGCGCAGGTTCGGATCGTGTCGTTGATGACCGCGCGACACTGGAACTCCGCTTACCCCTGGAGCGCACAAGCTGCGACCGCGTTGACCGCGGGCGTCGACCGCGCCGTGATTGAGGCCATCAACGCGGGGGAACAGCCGAAATTCACGGACAGCGCCGACGAGATGGTGCACGCCGTGGCGCGTGAACTGCTGGCGACCGGATCGCTAACAGACGACATCTTCAAGGCCGCTGAATCGACGATTGGCTATCAGCGCCTCGCCGACGTGGTTGGAGTGATCGGTCATTTCTCTACAACTGCAATGATGGCAAATGTAGTTGGCGCCGAACCGCAGCCGGACGCGCCATCGCACCTCAAGCCGTAAGCGCGAAGTTTGCGAAAAAGATGTGGCGGACGAGTTCCGGCAGCCATGGCTCTTCTGAAAACAAACAGGCCAGGCGACCCGCCAGGAGCCCGCTGCGGGGAAACAGCGACGGTTTTCGAAAAGGACTGCCGAGCGCATCGCAGACTCGTTGCAGATCGCGCCACATGTGGTTCCCCTTGGCCGGATAAATATTGAAGGGAGAATCGTTCCAGCCTTGCGCCTTGAAGATCGGTCCACGCAGAAACGGCCGCCAGACCAATCGAACGCCCGCCCGTTGCGCGGCCTCTTCGATTCGGAGAGCCGCCGGATAAGAATAGCTGCTGGCGAACTCGAACCAGAATTCAATGGGTTTTATAATAACGAGCCACCAATCGCATCCCTAGTAAGCCGCTGCTGAGATCGCTAAACCACTTTCCAACTTTCGGATCGGTCTCGATCTTTTTCCGCATACCTCGATGATCCCGGCTCGCTAAACCCTTGTCCAAATCTCCGAAGCGGTCACCGATCATCTGCTGCCGGACCTGTTTCTTGCAAAAATCCAGTCACCAGCGTTGATACGACAACCCCGGAATTCTCGGAAAGCTGCGCTCGTCGCGAGTGGTGACGATATAGCCCTTCGTCAACGCCGTGGCGGCGATGATGAGATCGTGCGGACCGACCGCCGTTCCATTGGCTGAAAGCTCCGCAGAGAGCCGAGCGTGGATTCGGGCGGCAACGGCATCAAAAGAAATGACCGGGAACCGGGCCAGCAGGCCTTCGACAAAGGCCTCTCGTCTGCGGCGCTGCGCCGGGTTGGCGGCGCGATGAACCCCATGGAGCAACTCCGATGCGGTGATCGCCGAAATCGCAAAATCCTCCTCGGCGTATTCCGCCAACTGGGATTGTAGTTTGAGACGGTCCCGCTCCCAGGCGATTAGAACGCTCGAATCGATCAGGATCCCCATGGCGAGTCAGGAACCGCAGGCGTTTGTTTCGTCCTGTCCTCTACCGCATCCCAGTAGCCGGGATCGGGTTTGGGCAGGGAATGGAGCAAAGTCAGAAAATCGGCGCCGGTGAACCGCGGCGGTGTCACATGGGACATTTCACACACCGGCTCCCCGCCGCGCTCAATCACAAAGGTTTCTCCGCGGTAGCAAACCCGATCGAGTAATTCGGAAAAGCTGCGCGCCGCTTCCGTCGCTGAAATGACCCGGCTTCCTTTGACCGAATGCGCCGCATAAGTTCGCGGCTCCGGCTTCGAGCGTTTTCGCCCGCGAGATTTTCCTTTTTTGCCAGGTTTCATAATAATCTGATTATCTGATTTCTAATTAAATTGTCAAATCGCCGCAGCAGATCAATGATGCGTCACAGAGTCTGCAGGGGTGATTGGGGTCGCTGGTTAGGGTTGTGCCTGGATACTTAAACAATCGCGTAACAGCGGCACCCTTAAGTGGCGATTCACGTCGCTCTTATTCATTCAAATTGAGAAGTTGTTCGAATGGGTCAAGGAAAAAACGAGTCAGCGGGGGCAAGCAGCAACGACATCGCGTCTGGACCTTGTGAGCGCTCACTGGGCCTTCTTCATTCGATCGAACTGGGACTTGAATTTTTCGCAAGGGTCTTGGTCGTCGACGCGCGGCGTAAACCAGACGTAATCGAAAGGAAATCGGCCATTGGGAAATGAGAGAGCGTAACTCTGCGGTTGGGGCTTCTGTTTGTCGACTTCGACGAAAGCGATGCTAATCACCTGCTTTTCCGGCGCCTTTGCCCTGAGATGAACCGGAATGCCGTAATCGTTGCGGACATGACCCGCTCCGGCCACCAGGATCGCACCGTCGGGATCGCCTGCCGCGATCAAGCTCTGCGCCATCTGAGCGTCTCTAGCCCGCTGTACCTCCACCATCGCTTTCACGCTTTTCTCGGATGCGTAGCCGCAATGAGCGTCGCGTATATCAGCCGCCATTCTGGCGAACACAGTTTCGGGGGGCGACTGGTCGAGACCCAGTTCATGCGCAACCCCCGGCCCGAGGGCTGACGGGCCGTCCCGGGTCATCTTTCTCGCAGTCGCAAGCGGCAGATTGGTCGCGACGATCCGAAGTTTTGCTTGAAGGGCGGCCTCGGCGATGGGTTGATACATCGCCCAATCCGGCCATCCGCGTTTGTTCCAATTAACCGCCCGACCAAGCCCCGCGGCATCGTTCGGAGCGGCGGCGAGATGGCCGGCGATCGTGCCGGCGTCGTCAAGGCTGAGCATTTCGAAACCCACTGCGGGACGTCGTCCAACGGCAATCAGGCTCCGGAGCACTTCGGCCTGGAGCATGTGGTGGTCGGGGTTGTCATGCCGCTCGCCCAAGAGGATGAAGTCCGCGCGAGCTAAACGTTTGACCAGACTCCGCCGATCGATGAATCGAGCAGAAGAGACGTCCCAAATACGCCCGGTGAGAGGATGAATTCGACCCAGGGGTGATTGCCATGACGTGGCCGAGCAGCCCGCGACGGCGCATGCCGCCACGCCCAGGAACATCGCGAGCAGACTCGCCGTATCGGGTCTCACAGTGAAATACCCTATCGTTCTCACTCCGCTAAGCTTTGGGCCCTACCATCGGTTTTGGCTGATCCCAGCCTCCGGTATCTCTCGTCCAACTGCAACATGAACACTCCGGTTCCTTCACGGAATAACCGCGATGGCGTTGATCTCCAGCAGCAGCTCGGGCCGCGCCAGCGCCGCCACCTGCACCATCGTGCTGGTCGGGAAATTCGATCCCAAAACTTCGCGCCGGGTTTCGTTGATGTCACGGTGGTGGCGCACATCGGTGGTGAAGACGTTCAGCGCGACGACATCGTTGACCGTGCCGCCGGCGGCTTCGACGGCGCGTTGAATCTTCCCCAGGACAAAACGCGTCTGTGCCTTGGCGTCGTCGACGCCGACGACCTTGCCGTCATGATCCGAAGCGGTCTGGCCGGCGATGAATACCATCCGGCCCGGCTGGGCGACGTTGACCAGTGAATAACTTCCGCGCGGCACCGGCAGCCCATCGGGATTGAATGCGGTCTTGGCCATCGGCATGTCCTCCCATTATTGGCCGTTAAAGTAACGAACGTGTTCCAGCCGTTCCAAACGCTCAAAAAGTTCCAGCCGTTTAAGACTCGGACGCTCAAGACTTCCCGAGAGGGATAGTCTAGGTGAAACTTTTACATCTCGACTCTTTCGTTCGCCTTATTTCACCGCAAAGCAGTAAATCCGCCCTCCTCCTCCGCGCGGAGCGGTATCGGCGCAGCTTCCATTCTCATGTGACGAGTTCCATATGGCGTACCTCCCGGACGGATCGCCGCCAGGCCCCAAGCCATCCGAGTGACCTACCTGAGCTTGTTGGTCTTTCGCCTCCGATGTCCAATCGTTGCAGGTCTTTCCTACCATGAGCCTGCCGTCGGCCGTCGAGCCGGTCAGAATGTCATGCACGGTGGGTTTTGGTGAACCCGGCCAATTACCCGGAACTCGCTGCCCGTGCTCGTCGAGAAACATGTCGGCGTCTCCTTTGCGGGCATGCAGCTCGTCAAGATCCTTCGCGACTACGACGCCCTTGGCATTCGACCAAGGGCCAGTGCCGATTCGACTGCGAGCGTCGGTCGGCTTGTTGCCGTTGTCGGGATCCCGCTCGGCGCTCAAGTAGGCGCGCCAGGTCTTGTTGCCGAGACCGACGGCGCTCGCCAGCTGCTGGCAAATCTTATCGGCTCCCCGTAGCCCGCCCAAGTTGACCGTCTTGCTCCCAGTGCTACTGACAAAAAAGCTCATGGCAGGACTGGTCTGCGCGCTTTCAGCGCCACTGCTCTGGCCCCCGTCACTACTGACGGCGCCGAGCGCCGCCATCGCGGCGAGAATAAAGATACGTTGCTTCATAAGCTTTTCCTTTCGCCAAATATTTAGGACGCCTCTCCGTTCAAAAAACCTGTTCGTGTTTCGTGATTGCGTCTCCGGATCAATCCAGGACTTTGCGTCTAACCAAATCGCGATGAGCTTTGTCCGTTTCTTGCCAAAAAGCAAGATCGTCGGGGGGCAGCATGACGATCATCGCAATTCATCGACGGCACTCCGTCCACTGGGCCGGCCAACGCGATCGCATCTCACTGATATTGCCATGGCGCAATCGACCCCTGCGGCACTCGATGCCTCGCTCACCGAGAATCCAGCGGGGCTTCCCTCGCTCCGCATACGCTTGTATGGCGGCGGGTGGCTCCATGGTTGACTTAAAATTTCTCGGCTTCATAAAGTTATAGATGTCACTCGCTCACGCGGCGGCCGAAAGCGGCGAGTCGCGCGCTCAACATCGGTCGCGACAAAATCCTGCGGGGCGGGGACAAAACAAGAAAAACTTACCCACACAGAAGGAGGTCGCCTTGAAGCTACAAAATTTATGGATCGTTGCTTTTGCCTTCGCTCTCATTACCGTACCTCAGCTCGGAGCGAACGCCGCTCGCGCGCAGGAAAGAAGAGAACGGTTCGAAATACTTGTGCCCTCTCCGCCCGGCGGGTCCCGAGATGTCTACGCGAGAGTCGTGGCGCGTCAAATCGGCAAATACCTGCCCGGCAATCCCACGGTCATCGTTAAAAATATGCCCGGGGCCGGCGGCGACATCATGTTGAACTTCCTCTACCATCGCGCCAAAAAGGACGGCAGCGTCTTTGCGACGGGCACCAACGCCATGTACCGAGCCCAACGCCTCGGCCTCAAGTCGGCGCAATACGATTTACGCAAGTTCAATTTCGTTGGCGCGATGCCGGAGAGTCCCTATCTGCTCGTCATTCGCTACGACCATCCGGTGAAATCCTATCAGGAACTTCTGACCACGAAAAAGCCGGTCTATTACGGCATGGAAAGGCCCTTTGGCGGCGGCTCCACTGAGCTCGTCGGCAACGCCTTGAAAGACGCGCTGGGCGCGCACCTGAGTTTCGTCACGGGCTACAAGGGCTCGGCGCTCCGCGTCAACGCGATCATGCGTAAGGAAATCGATACGACGTTGGATCGCCTGTCGACGGCTGAAGATTACCTCAAGGAGAAGAAGCTTCGGATTCTTTTGGTTCTGACCTACGCCGACAGGGTTCCGGCAGAACTGCGCGGCGACGCTCCCGAATGGTTCAAGCTCGATCTCAGCCCCGAGGTGCGGGAATTGTCCGATTTCGTCGTCACGCCCACCGATCTCGACAAGAGCTATTTAGCTCCGCCCGATGTGCCTGCGGAGCGCGTCAAAAACTTGCGCGACGCTTTCGAAAAGGTGCTTGCGGAACCGGGGGTTCAGAAATTTCTCAAGGACCGGGTCGCCGTCAGTCCCTCTATAACGGGTGAAGATTTGCAGAATAAAGTCGTGCCTCGGCTCCTCGGCGTGAGCGAAGCGACCGTGACCAAAGTCAAGGCGTGGTTTGAAGAGAAAAAATAGCGGCGATTGCGCAGCCGCCCAACTCAAAAAAATTAGCGAATGGGTTCCCATCGTTCCAACGGATCGGTGGCCCCAGGGTAATCGAAAGAAATAATCCCATCGGCTCAGGCCGCTCGCGGAGTTGTGATGATCTGAGACAGCTCGTGCTCCGTTGCTCCGAGAGTGATGAGGGAGCGAATCAAGAGATCCAAGGAGACCGACGGGTCGCCCGCTTCCATCTTGGCAACCCGCGATTGGCTCGACTTAAGTTTTGCAGCGAGGTCCAGTTGAAATAAACCCTTTTGTTGCCGTCGCTGTCGCAAATCTGCCGCGAGCTTAATCTTCAGTTCGATGTATGCGGACTCCTCGTTGGAGAGACCCAAGAATTCCTCGACGGTGCCAACTTTCCAACCCTTTGCTTGCAAACGTTTTTTCTGATCGCTAGTCATTGCCCAGTTACCGCGTTCAAAGTAAGTCACCCGCTTCCAATCCGGCCTTCAACGAAAATGGAGGAGTTTGAACCTCCCCTTCCAGCCAGACGAGCGGTTTATCTCCCGAGACCACCAACTCAACTGAATATCAGATTCGACATGTCGTCGATGATCAATGACCGGCAGCCGCAATCGCGATCAGTATCCCCAGCGCGCTGCCACATCCTTCACCCGCTGATATTCCGGCGCTAATTCTTTGCGCTGCAGCAATTCCTGAAGGGCTTCGCTGACCAGATCCTGGGCGCATACGCTTTCGATCGGCGGAACCTCGTAATTGAGCTCGCCGAGCTTTGCTTCTTCCTTCAGCATGTCTTCGAACCCGGTCGCCAAACCGTCGATCGGAAACGGCATCGCCTCCAGGTCGCGCGGGGTGCGATTTGGATTATTTTCCACCACGCGCTCTTCCGGATCGGGGCTGAGAAAACGCAGCCGCTTTTCCAAATTGATGAGGTAGTCGTAATTTTTCGGCATGTCACGCACGAACCAGTAGGCGCGAATCATCGCCTTGAGAAAACTCTTGACCATCTCCGGCTTTTCCTCGAGGATCCGGCCGGTGGCCGCGATGATCCGCTCGGGCCGCCCGTCGGGATATTGATCGGCGGGACTGACGAGCACGTTGCAGCCCTCGCGCTTTAAATCCTCGGCGTCCCAAGTTGGCACCGGCGCGCACTCCACCCTGCCGGTTCGGATGGCGTTCTTGAGCAGATGGTGGGCCACGCCGATACGCACCCATTCGACGTCGCGTTCCAAATCCAACCCGGCCTTCTTGAGCTGAATCTGAATCGCCCAATGGCGGATGCTGTTGAAGTCGCTGATGCCGACCCGCTTGCCCTTCAGGTTCGCCAAAGACTTGATATGCGGCGGCGCAACCCAAACGTTGGTGTGCTGATTGCGCCAGCCGGCGATGATGTACAGATCGGCGCCGCGCGCGCGCTGATAAAACACCGTGCGCGATTGGACGTCGAGCGCGATGTCGACGGACTTTTCTTTCATCGCCTGGGAAATAGCCAATTTCTCCAGGCCGAAGGGCACCATCGAGTCATGGGAAATTTGATAATTTAAAAACCCCTCCGCACTTCGGAGGCCCTCGTCGTACAAATAGTTCATCTCGTGCGCCGCCATCACCGGCACCTGATGGAGCACGTGATAGCAAGTGGGCGCGATGCGCAGTTTACCGTCGAGCATGGGTTATCTCACTTTCTGGTTATCGATTTTTGCCGCTGGCCTTGGATAACTCCAAGCGGACGGCGCTGTCAACGCGTCTTCTCCGGCGCCAATCCACGGCGGATTTTTTTACCGACAAGGTCGTTGCTCGAAGATTTTTTGCGTGATAAGGGCGGACTATGAACTACAGTCTAGTGAAGATGCATTTTCGTTGGTTGACCGTGCTCGGTTGCTTGTGTGCTTTGCTCGCCGTGCCGCGCTCGGCTTTCGCGCAGGATCTCCGCCGCATCTACTACGGCACCACGGCCTCGGTCTCCCATTTGCCGGTTTGGGTCGCCAGGGACAACGGCATGTTTGCCAAGCGCGGTTTGGACGTCGAGCCGGTGCAAATCCGCGGCGGCGCTTTGATCACCATGGGAATCATGAGCGGGCAATTGCAATTCTCCGGCGCAGGCGCGGCGTCGGTCATCGCGGCGCGCATCAAAGGCGGTGACGTCGTGCTGCTCGCCTGCCCGACCAATTTAGAGCCGATCTATCTGATCACTCGCCCGGAGATAAAGTCGCCAGCCGAATTGAAAGGCAAGCAGAGTGCGGTCACCCGCCTGGGCTCCTCCACGCACTTCTACTTGCGAGCCGCTTTGAGAGACATCGGCCTTGACCCGGAAAAGGACATGACCATCCTGCAGCTCGGTGCCGGTCCGGAAATCGCTGCGGCCCTGGAAACCGGCAGGATCGCCGCGGCGGCGCTGAACATCCGCTACGCGCTGCCGTTTTTGGAGCGCAATTGGCCAGTGCTGGTCGATCTGAGCAAGACCGATTTGATCTATCCCTCCTCCTGCGTCACCAGCAGCCGCGCCTTCGTCAAAGCCGAGCCCAAGCTGGTCGAGAATTTTCTCGCCGCTTACAACGAGGCGATACAACTGATCAAGAAAGACCCGGCCCCGGCGGAACGTTCGCTCGCCAAGTGGTCCCGGGAGAAAGATTCCGACGTGGTCGCTAAATCCGTCGAGTCGCACCGCCGCATTCTAAATTCTCCTCCCTACGTCCCCGATAAAGGGATTGAGACCGTCGTCGAGGACCTGGCAACGCGCACCAAGGTACCGAAAGAATTCATCGGCCATCCCGAACTATTTCGTGACAACGGTCCCTTGGAACGCGCCATCAAACGATGAGTTGGCCGCGGAGAGCAATAAGGGTCAGAGCTATGATCGTCAATTCTTGGACTTTCGCAAACCGATCAAATTAGCGAGCGTGTTCCAGTCGCTCCGTGCGTTCCATTGCTTCGCTCCGTTCCAGTCGTTTAGGAGTCGGACGCTCATGACTGCCCGAGAGTTCAGGAATATTCGAAAAGTCCAACTTCTTCGACTTCCCTTTTTTCCGGCTCGCGCGCCGCGCGCTGCTCGCGGCTTAATTCGTTAACTCTCATCAGCCAACAGTGTTCCAAGCTTTTGCAAAACCTCATCCGTGGCTTTCCGCGGCAGTTTGCAAATGAACTCGGCTTTTCGAACGCGCCAATCAAGACTCTTCACCTGATCCGCCAGAACGACTCCGGCGAGCTTTGATCCCGAAGGAATCGCCACCTCGAATGGATAGCCTTTGATTTGGCTTGTGATCGAACACAGGATCGCTAGGCCAACCTTACCGTTGTACGCGGAAGGAGAAAGCACCAGCGCGGGACGACGTCCGGCTTGCTCGTGCCCCGCTTGTGGATTAAGGGCTATCCAAACCGCGTCGCCGCGGGCGGGAACGTACCGTCGTGCCATCACCAAATCTCGCGGCCTGCACGACGACCGAAATCCACTTCCCTATGCAGGTTTTTCTTATTCACCTTGGCCAAAAGCTCGCTGAGAGATATTTTTTTATGTTCCACGCGGGTCGCAATGACCTTGCCCTCGGAAACCGCTAAGTTTAACACCGTCCCTTCCATGACTTCCGCGTCTTTAGCCAAGGGTTTGGGAATTCTAAGAGCTAAACTATTTCCCCATTTTTGAACTCGGACGTGCATCAGCAGAACCTCCCGTCGGTCTCTACAATGAAGATACAATTCAGTCTGAATTCGGTCAAGCTTTGATGGTGTTGCCTGTCGGCGGAGGATGCGCACTGTGTACAACCGAGGTCACCGTTCAGCACAGCCATCGAAGCGATTGGAAAGCGCCCCGGCAAAGTTGCAAAATGGCTGCGCGGCAAGTTTTGAAGGAGCCGCGTAAATTTGCGGCGGAGGCAACGGTTTTATGACCCCCATGATGAATATGTACGAGACGATCCGCGAGAATTTGCATTTCAATAAATTCGCGGTGGGGGGAGCTGCTTTTCGTGGAGTACAAGTGCCCGATCGAGCAAGAGGCCGCCGGCGTGTGGACGCCGATGGATTATTTTGTTCATGCGCTGAGCGGCAAAAAAAACCTGGCGGTCTACAGAGGGATCCTGCACCTTAGAAAAGGGCCAGACGTTGTTTTTCAAGAAAGGCGCCGCCATCCTGCACCAGGAGTTCAAGGACGATTTCTGCCTTTTGCTGTTTTTCGTTTCGGATGATTTTATCCGCGGTGTCGTCAGGGAAATTGCCGGCCAGTTGAGCAGGAGGCATGCTGGCGAAGTGCTCCGCAAAGGCGCGATACTCGTCAACGGCGATGTGACCCTGGCGGCTTATTTTCAATCCATGCTGGCCTATTTCACGGCGACGGCAAAGCCGGCGGAAAAATTGTTGACGCTCAAACTGAAGGAATTGATCGTGACCCTATTGCTGGGAGGCAACAATCCCGAGCTCGCGGCCTACTTTCAATCGCTCCTCAAAAGAGCTGCGCCGCCGCTGTCACAAATCATGGAGGCGAATTTTTGTTACAACCTCGCGCTGGAAGATTTCGCGAAACTCTCCCATCGCAGTCTGTCCACCTTCAAACGCGACTTCCGCAAGTCCTACAACCAACCGCCCGACAAGTGGCTATTGCAAAAGCGGTTGGAATACTCAGCCGTGCTGCTAAAAAATTCCACCCTGAACTTGTCGCAAGCCGTCCTGGATTGCGGCTTCGAAGACCTTTCCCATTTCAGCCGGGCGTTCAAGCAAAAATTCGGCAGGTCCCCGGCGAATTACCGTAAGGAAACAGGCTGCTGAAAAAGACCCATATGCTCCGTTGCGCAATCCACTCGCGTCAACGCACTGCCAATGTTCGGCTCCGCTCGGCGATTCATCGCGCGTCTCGCCTCTGGATCTTTTTGAGCAGCCTGCAAGAGATCTTTATTCAGCAGCCTGCCAGGCGAAAGACCCGCTCAGTCAAATATCTGAACTCCCAGACAAAGCGCCGTTCTCCCAGCCGCTGTAACGTTGCGTTACATTAACCGGCAAGAAGGTCGATTATGAATTACACTAACGCATCCCAATGGATCGAGGTCGCTCACAGTCTCGGCGAGGAATTCGCCGGCCGGGCCGAGTCCCATGATGAGGGCGACACATTTGTCAGCCGTAACTAAACGGCGCTGAAAGAGCGGCGCCTGTTCACCGCGACGGTCCCCGAGGAACTGGGCGGGGGCGTAGCCTCGCACCGCGAGATCTCAGACATGCTGCGCACACTCGCCCGATATTGCGGCTCCACGGCGCTGGCGCTCTCGATGGACCAGCATCTCATCGCCGCTGCAATTTGGAAGTACCGGAGCGGCCAGGGCGGCGAGGCCATGCTCAAGAGCGTCGCCGAAAAACCAACGTGGCCAACGCCGCCATCCGCGTGGTCACCAGGGCGATGGAAATTGTCGGCGGTGCGGGTTTTTATCGGGGTTTCGGTCTGGAGCGGATGTTTCGCGACGTGCAGGCGGCACGCTATCATCCGCTGCCGGAAAACGATCAGGTGAAGTTTTCGGGCGAGTATCTATTGCGGGACTGACGCATCTCGCGCGGAACCGGATTATTCGACCACAAAGAGCACAAAAAAATCTGAATTCGTGTCCTTCGCAATACTATGTTTGAGAGTTTTCGCGGCTTGCGCAAATTTCCCGACTCATGAAACATCTCGGATTCGGATCTTTCTCCCGCCAAGGCGCCAAGGACGCCAAGTTCGGAAAAATAGCCTTCTCTTTCTTTGCGGCCTTTGCGTCTTTGCGGGAGATACTCCGAGTTTTGGCTGCGGCTCTGCCGCGCTGTGCGCTTCGTGGTGAGCTCAATCAAGGTCGGTGCGCGGCCTGAGAGTCTCGCAACAAAGATATTACCTGTGAAAACAGAGAGTCCCGACGGAGTTCTGCTATGGTAATAGACCTGACCTGGTTCTCCGTTTCCTTTCAACGATGGGTTGACTCACGAAATTTTTTGCCGCTATTTGGCTCTTGCGATTTATCGATGCCGCGCCGCAGATGACCGCCTTCTATACTTGAAAGGAAGCGCTCAAAAACGCTGGAAAATAATATAGTTTTGGCCTTGTTCTCAAAGATTTTTTTTTATAGCTTGGTCAACTGGGCGGTACGACTCCCATTTTTTGCCGGGGCGATCTTCGACTGGTTACCCGGCCGGGACCTCAAAATGACTCATGATGATGGTACGGTAAAATCGAAACAGGAGGTAATTCCATGCAAGTTCAATCGGTCACAAGACGGCGATTTCTGAAAACCGCAAGCGCGCTTGGCGGCCTTGCGCTGCTAATGCCCTTTGAAGGGCTAAATGCACTGGCGGCTAATTGCTACCAAGGAAAGCCGACCGTGCAATGGATCGTGCCCTATTCACCGGGGGGCGGCTTCGATACCTATTCTCGCCTGATTCAGCCCTACTTTGCCAAGAAGGCGGGAGCCGAGGTGGTTATCCGAAACGTGACGGGAGCGGGAGGAATCAACGGGTTCCGCGAGTTGTATCGGGCCAAGCCGGACGGCCACACCGTAGGGATTCTCTTTGGATCGGGAGTCATACTCTCCAAGCTGATCGGCAAAATGAAGATCACCCTGTCGGATTATACAGTTTTAGGTCGAATTGCGCCGGAGCAGCCGGTCTGGGCTTTCGGGAAGAACTCGAAGTACTCGGATATATGGGATGTGGTCAAGAGTAAAAGACCCATCGTCGGGGTTGGGACCGGCCCCGGCAGCGCAAGCTTGTTCGACCAGTTCGCCTCGGCCTCGTTTATAGGGGTTCTGGATCGTCTCAAGATCGTGTCGGGTTTCAAAGGGAGCCGCCAGGCAACGCTTTCGGTCATTCGGGGCGAGGAAGATCTTGGGGTTTACAATTTCTCATCGGTCCAAGATCGAATTGACAACGGGGATCTCCGGCCGTTTATGTCGCTCACCGAAGAGCCGGTGGGTCAGGATGATCCGAAGATGAAAGGCGTTCCGACCCTCTTCGACGTGCTGAAGAAAGTTCACCGCGAACAAGAAATCGACGATGCGAAGGGGCTGGACAGCATCTACAAGGTCGCCCGCGTGATCGCTGCACCCCCGGGCATTAAAGGCGATCTTCTCAAGTGTATGGGAGGAGCGCTCTTTGAGGCCATGTCAGATGACGCTTTCAAGGCCGCGGCGAGGAAGGGCAAGCGTCCGCTCGATGCGGCGAATGCGGAAGATCTGCAAGCGCCGCTTAAATCGGCAGTCGCGTTTGCGGCGAAATTTGCGTCTCGCTACAACGATTTTCTGAAGAAATCTGGAATGTAACCGAAAGAGGACTTAGACAGGGCCGGCAGGAAGATCAGTCCTGCCGGCTTTGAATCCTGCAAGCACAAAAATGCCGATTTATCAGGCCGCCCTCGACGGTTTTTGGTTAAGCTTTTCTTACCCAAACATCATTTATCCCATCGCGGGAACCGTGATCGGCCTGATCTTCGGTATTCTTCCGGGAGTCGGTGCCATCACGGCCATGGCCCTGCTCCTCCCCTTTACTTTCAGCTGGGGCTTGGTGCCCGTAATACTTTTGTTTGCCGCGATCCAGGGTGGGAGCTCACAGGGGGGTTCGATCACTGCGATCCTGGTTAACATCCCAGGAACTGCCCCTAACGCCGCTACGGTTCTCGATGGCTACCCCATGTCGCAGAGGGGCGAAGCTAAGACAGCGATCGGCGCCTCAGCGAGCGCATCGGCACTTGGTGCGGTGTTTGGTGTCGCAGTTCTGGTGCTTCTCATACCCGTGATGCAGGCGATTGTTTTGGCTTTCGGCCCGCCGGAATTTTTGATGTTGGCCGTTCTGGGTTTGACGGTGATCGCCGTCGTTACCGAGGGCAACGTCATAAAAGGCCTTGCGGCGGCCGGCTTGGGCCTGATGTTCGCTTTCTTCGGCGAGGATCCTCTGACGGCTACGCCGCGGTTCAGCTTTGGCATCGAATATCTCTGGGACGGCTTGAAACTGGTGCCTGTATTTCTCGGCATCTTTGCTATCGGCGAAATGATCGATATGGCAGTCAGCGGTCGCCACACCATTTCCGGAAAAGAATCGCTGCAAGCCCTAACCGGGAACGTTTGGGACGGAGTCTTCTCTGTATTTCGCCACTTCTCGATTTTTATTCGGTCCTCGCTGATTGGTACCCTCATCGGCATTATCCCGGGGATCGGCGGAACGGTGGCGGGTTTCATCGCCTACGGCCAGGCGGTCCAGACGGCAAAGGACCGCGAGAATTTCGGCCGGGGTGACATCCGCGGAGTCATCGCGCCACAAGCGGCGAATGACGCCAAGGACGGAGGGGCGCTGGTACCGACAGTGACATTCGGGATACCGGGGAGCGAGGGGATGGCCATGCTGCTGGTTGCCATGACGCTTCATGGCATTGTCCCAGGCAAGGAGCTGATGACGAACCATCTCGTCGAAGTCTTTCTGCTGATCTGGGCTCTGGTTATCTCCAACGTGCTCAGCTCAATCTTGGCTGTCGCCATCGTCGATATCGCAGCTTGGATCACGGTGATCCGGACCCAACTCCTGGTACCGGCGATCTTTATACTTTCGATGATCGGCGCCTACGCCTATGAGTATAACATGGGAGACGTTGTGGTCGGCTTCGTCTTTGGCTTCCTCGGATATTATATGAAGAAGCATGCTTACCCTAGAATTTCCCTGGTTATTGCTCTGGTATTGGGCGGGCTGGTCGAGAGGTCGTTGATCCAAACTATACAGCTACAAAATCTGGGTCAGATCAACTTCATCACCAGACCCATCACTCAGGCTCTTATTGTGCTGACGCTGTTAGCACTGGCATTGCCTTACGTTCGCGCAAGGAAAAGAAACATCAAAAAGGATGAATCGTGAAGGAAGCGATGCCGATGCCGAGCAGAGAGAAAGGGATCGTTTCGCTCCTGCTGTTGATTTTCTTATCCTTTCTTGTGACGCGCTCGCTGGCCTATCCGTTACGGGCAAGGTTGGCACCATTGGTGGTAGGTCTCCTGACTTGGGGTCTGGTTTTTTTTCAGACCTTGTTCGATTGGTTTCCGGCCTTCGAAAAGCGCTTTGCCGCCTTGCATGGCGAGAGTCTCTTTACCGGCGAACTCTCGTCGATGGCTTTGGAGAAAAACGAAAGCTTCGCTGTTTTGCGAAAGCGGGAAGGGGCTCTATTTTTCTGGCTTTCCGGTCTCCTGTTGGCTTCCTATCTATTCGGTCTGATTATCTCGATGCCGTTATTTGCTCTCGCCTATCTGCGTTTCTGGTCCAAAGAGCGCTGGCTGATGGCGGTCGCTTACAGTTTGGTTGTATGGTTGATAATTTACTCGCTGCTTGTACAACTGCTGCGTGCGCAGCTTCCGGTGCCCCATCTGCTCGAGTGGTTAAGCATGACCCACTGAACGCGGGGTTGGGGCTTTGTAAATTTTTCGTGGAGCGCAACCTCCGGAGGAAGGGCCAAGCGAATCTTTAAAACCACAGACAGGATCGGCGGGCGGTTAACCCTGCTCTGATCGTCACTCAGGACTCTTTCCACGCCGCTATCAGAACCAAGACCGCTTTCTTACCATCGGCGAACAACATCAAATTCTTGTCGGCGGCAAGTAAAAACGCAATCACTGGATCCCGTCTTTACTTTTGATGTTTCTCAACCAAGCGCTGAAAAATGTTTTGCCTCCCTCAAAAGCCCAATGCTTCAGAAGACGTTCGCCCGCACGCTGCTCGACTGGAGACTTGCTGCCTTAGCTACCGGTGATTTAGCCTAAGTGCCGCGTAGCGGGACTGATTTTGCCGTATTGTTCCCGAACTCGCCCTCCGCATCTCGCCGGCCAATATTTCATTTGCCAGCGACTGGTACGGTTGCCCTTTCCATTTATCGGTCTTGCGGAGCCGGCCCAAAACTTTCGCGTCTCAACGAATCACGGTGAGCTTTCTCGGTCGTCGACCGCTCCTCTGCGATCTTCGCTGGAAATTCGGCCTCGGTGATGACGCCGTTTTAGATGATCAGTTTGGCGAGCGCGTCCGTCCGAAGCGAAGTTTGAAAATAATGGCTCCGGCGTGCTGACCGGTTGTCTTTCATCTCGGGTCGCCTTGTTCCCGCGTTATTTTCGGAGCCAAGTCAGGTTTCGATTCTCGCGGCTCGCTGTATGCCCCAGCGGGCGCCGACCCAACCGCATCCAAAGACAATCACGACCGTCGCCGCGACCACGATCAGGTCGCTCTTCGTCATAGAGGCGAGGGGCGTCTTTAACACATCGCCGAATTCGTGCCACAGGCCGCTCAGATAGACGATCGCTGCGCCGATAATCAGCCCAACTAGCAACCCGACCCCGCAAATGACCGCCTGCATTCCGACTCTAAGGTTATGATCTATGGAAGTTACAGGTCTCCTGGCCACGGGCATGCACCTCCTGCGTATGGAGTCGTTCCAATACACTATCAAAAGCGCGTCCTGTTCCTTATGCAACCCCCCTACAATTTCGAATGGCCACGAGTTCTTCAACTACGCGGCTTGCGTCGTTACTTTTGACGGGTCTCAGCCATGGCCGCGGTTGGCCGGCCGACCCGACGCACAGAAGAAAGCTGCATACCGGAAAGTCTGGACTCGCCGGTAAAGCAAGCCGTTAAAAATCCGAAGTTTTAGAGGCCGATGGAGACGGTCAGCATGCCGATCGAACCACGCTCAATGCCGTCAACGGCGTACGCGACGTTGTCGGTTTTTTCCTGAAGGCCGATGACGTAGAGCAGCGGCAGGCCGAGAACGACCTTCAGGAGCTCGTCGATGGACGTTCTGCGCGCTCAAGGGCGGCCCCGATACCCAATTTCGTTGAGCCTTGGGTTTGTTCCGTCTGTTTCTTCTATTTCAGCTTGCGTGTAACTTCTCCGGCTGTCTCAAGCCACAGGTGGCTCTCCATTCTCCGGGTTCGCTTTCGATGAGCTTGAATAATCTCTGGTACTCTTCAACCTGCGAGTTCCCTTCCCATGGAATGCTCTTGAAGGTGATCCCGGCGTCGCGGTCCAAGATCCAGAGCGAGCGATAGTAAAAGCCACCGTGGGGATGCTCTTCGCTACGGATCAGGCCGTAGCGCCGCGCTATTTCGAGATTGCTGTCCGAGACGTAGCGGTAGGGGAGCTCCTCGCCGAAGAGCGCGAGAGCATATTGGCGATGCTTTTCGAGCGAATCGGGCGAGATCATGACGAGATCGGCTCCCGCTTTGAGGATTTTCGCATAATCCTGCTTCAACGAAGCAGCCATGCCGGCGGCTCAGTTCGGGTGAAATCGGTAGCTATCCTGGGTCGTGAGAATGAGTTTCTCATGGCGCGCGGACAGTTGATGCAGCGGAAGCCTGCCGTCATATGTTTCGATGAGAAACTCGGGAGCTTTGACTCCGACTCGAGGTCCTTTCGGTTTGGCGATCATATCGATGCTCCTCGTCGCCCACTTATTGTTGCCGTCTGATTATCGGCAAACCGCATCATGCTCCGCAGATCTTAACGCTTGCCGCTCAGACCTTGGCAACCTAGATCCTTGCCGAACGCATTTTTTGTGCGCCGCCGGGATCAACCATAGCCAAAAACTTTTCGCTCCACGGTTCCGGCCTCGGCATCGTACCAGTTGCGCCAGGCGCTCTCCATCTCACGGCTCCGGATAACCACGCTCCAGTTTTCCGTCCGGGCGATGATGGCATGGGGCGCGCCGATTGGAATGATCAGGACCTCTCCCGCGCGTTGACGGATCGGCGCTATCGGGCGCAACTCCGCTCGACCCGGTTCGCTGCCGTCGTCTGTGCGCTGGTAAATTTGTTGGACCGTCTCGCCCTCGAGAATTCCATAGACGGCCCAGCCGAGCTCGCCATGATCGTGCGGCTGGCGGCTCGTCGTGGAGCGCTGGTGCGTTGGGCGGATGCAAAAGAGATGCTGCGGATCGGTGTAGAGTCTCCAGGAACCATAACCATCCGGATCCACCGGCTGCCCATAAGGGATGGCCTTCCGGCACAGAACCCGTGCCAACGATTCTTTGATCTGATCAAGGGAGACGGGATTGGCCAGAAAGCGTTCCAGGGATTCCTTGGTCCGGCCAAGAATTCGGCTGATCGTTGTCTCCGATTCGAAGTTAGAGCGCACTTCCGAGATAAGGTCGCGCACGGGATCAGTTGACTGACTCATCATTCTTTTTCCTCAGTTTTTGAATTTGATCCGAGTGATGGAATCATGCGGCGGCGCCTCCTTGCTTCCTATATCAGCTTGCGTCAAATCGGCACAAGCGCACGTCCTGTCGGAACCATGGATCCGGGTCCGATAGAGATCGTTACTTGAAAAGGCTCCCCACCCGCAAATGACCCTCGACTGGCCTCGCTCAGAGGTCGCCTGCACTTTTTAGCGCGAGGGAAGACCTTGCCCTTGGTTTTGGCGATGTTTATAAATCTCTCCCGCGAAGTTGACTTAGGCAAAAAGCGCTTTATCGTAGAATCTGTTTCATACTCGACCCGGACCGTGCCGCTTTCGCGTTTTTATTTTCACTGTTGATTCGTGAGAGGCGCAGCCCCGGAGGGAATTTATGGAAAGCAGCGCCACGAGCTTGCCATCACGAAGTTTCTTTCAGCGCCTCCTGGCCTTCGACCGATCGGTCGGCGCCGGTCACAATCCCCTCTGGCTCTTCGTGCCGATCGGGTTGATCGTTGCTTATCTGGTTTTGCCGCCGCTGTTTTTCATCGTTTACTCGAGCTTCGTCCCGCCTCTCGAAGCTCCAAGCCAAGCGCTCACGTTTTCGAATTATTTCGATATTTTTGCCTCGCTCGACGAATTCAAGGAACTCGCGTGGAATTCATTGGTCTTTTCGGTGGGGAGCTCCGCTTGGGCGCTGTTCTTCGGTACCACATTGGCATGGCTAGCCGAACGCAGCAATGCGCCGTTTCGGAGCGTCGCCTACGTTTCGGCCTTTGTCTCCTTCGCCGTTCCCGGCTTGATCAAAGTTATCGGCTGGATCCTTTTGCTTGGTCCAGAAGCCGGGTTTTTGAACGTTGCCTTTGGGTCGATAACGGGGATCATGCCGATCTTTGATATCTTTTCCATGAGCGGCATGGTTTTGATCGAAGGATTTCTATGGACTCCGGTGGTGTTTTTATTAATGGCCACGCCGTTTCGATCCATGGACCCCTCGCTCGAAGAGGCCGCCGTGGTCGCCGGCAGCACCAATTGGCAGGTATTTAAAAAAGTAACCTTTCCGATGGCGATGCCGAGCGTTTTGTCGGTGCTCATGCTGACTTTCATCCGCAGCCTTGAAGCCTTCGAAATCCCCGCGTTGGTTGGCATCCCCGCCGGTGTCCAGGTTTTTACCACGCAGATATACCTGCAGTTGACCGAAGGCTACATTCCGGAATACGGGTTCGCCAGCGCCTATTCGGTGCTGCTCATCGCCGTAGTGGGTTTGGCGCTGATTCCTTACTACCGCGTCACTAAAAACGTTCACAGATTCACCACCGTCACCGGCAAGGGTTTCAATCCGCGCCGCATCGATCTCGGAAAACTGCGCTTGCTCGGCGGCGCGCTACTTTTGATCTTGCCGCTCCTGCAGCTGTTGCCGCTTCTGGCTTTGCTCTGGTCTTCCCTGACGCCTTACTTGCAGCCGCCGTCCATGGCGGCGTTCAAAGAGCTTTCGTTCAATCACTATATTGAAGCCTTCAGCAATGACCAGTTGATGTCGTCGATCACCAACAGCCTGGTCATCAGCATCACTTCGGCAAGCGGCGCGGTATTCATCGCCTTCGTCGCCGCCTGGATCGTAGCCCGGACAAGCCTGCGCTCGCGCTGGACGTTGGACCGCATGATCATGCTGCCGCTGGTTTTCCCGGGCATCGTCATGGCCGTGGCCATCTTGAAAATGTATCTAACCATCCCCGTTCCGATCTACGGCACAATCTGGATCATGGTGGTCGCTTTTGCCGCACGGTACCTGCCCTATGCCATGCGCTTTTGTCATTCCGGCTTGCTTGGAATCCACAAAGAGTTGGAGGAAAGCGCCACCGCCAGCGGCGCGACTTGGGGGCAGGCGGTGCGCAATGTTGTCGTGCCTTTGATGATGCCGGCGCTCTTCGCGGCATGGATTTACATATTCTTGATCACAATCCGGGAACTCGCGATGGCCCTTTTGCTCTATAGCCCGGGATCGGAAGTCATCTCCGTCGTCATTTGGGAATTATGGGAGAACGGCCATGTCGGGACGCTGGCGGCGTACGCCTTGGGCATTACCGCGGGTACGGTGCTGTTGGCCGCCCTGTTTCACAAAATCAGTCGTAGCTACAGCTTAACTGTTTAGTCAATAATGGCGGAGAGTCTAGTCGAGAATATGGCTAGATCACTGACGTGGAATTCATCGTGCCGTGAAGGGTTTAAATTTGACTGAAAAATAACAGCTGCGCCGATGGGCTAGGCAGAGTTCAAACCTAGTCCCATCGGCGCGCAAGTTCGTTTGTAGAATTCTCTTAGTTTCGCCCAACCTGTTTGAGCAGTTTATTCCAACCCTTTTCGGCTTTAACATACTCCATGGTGGCCATGCCCCGCTCCGGTTGATAGCTCGGGAAGGGGTAATCTTTCCAAGCGACGGCATAGTGCAATTTTTCCAGAATGCTTTGACCGCCGTCGCTGAGGAGGAAATCGATGAAGAGCAATGCAGCGTGGGGATGCGGCCCGTTCTTGATAACCGCCGCGCCGCCGGCGTTGGCCGGGACCAAATCCATGGGAACCCACTTGACTGGCGCTCCGCTATCGACCTTCGCCAACACGTGATTGCGGAAGATCGTCGGCGAGCCAAGAACTTCACCGGCGATGATCAAATCCCGCAACGCCGCGCCGGAAATTTTGAATAGCTTAACGTCCTGTTTTTTGTACTTGTTCAAATACTCCTTGCCTTTTACTTTCAGCATCGTGCCGATGACCCGGTCGCCGGTGCTGTTGAGCTGCATGCCCATTTTCCCTTTCCACACCGGTTTGAGCAAATCGTCGAAGTTTTTCGGCACGTCCTTTTCGGCGACCAGCTTGGTGTTATAACCGAAGCCGATGAACGACACTCGATCATTGACCCAAAACATATTGCCGCCCTTATCGTCGTATCTAGCGGTCTCCGGGTAGCGTTTCAGCACGGGCGAATTGTAGGGTTGAAGAATTTTCTTGTCGCGCAACAACATGAGCGTGCCCGGTGTGGTTTCGAGGGCATCCACTATGAAACGTCCGGCCTGGGCTTCGTTGAGTATTTTCGGCGTCAAATCCTTGCTGCCAGCACGGTAGACTTCGATTTTCACATCGGGATATTTATTTCCAAAGGCCTTCACGATCGCCTTGTACGAGGCACCGGCCAGAGACGTATACCAGACAATCTTGCCTTCTTTTTTTGCGCCCTCTAAAAGCATCTGTTCACGGTCCGCGCCCTTGTACGTGGCTAACTCATCCGCCGTCTTCGGTTTGCTTTGCGCCCAAAGCGGCGACGACATCATGATACTTACAGCAGCAACCAAGCTGACAACCTTCATATCGCTTCTCCTTTCGCTCTCGAATCTTGCATAAATGGTCCCATCCTACTTTATCCTAGAACTGTGGATTTCTAAGTCAATCACTCGAGGCCGGATTTTTCTCCTGGCTTTTCCATTCCGAAATCTGTGCGGTGCCGAAGTCCTGCTCAGCACGACGGTCTGCCGCTGGACGCCAGAGCTCAGAACCCGAGAACCGTAGCCCTCGGCTCCTGACCAGAGTTGTTTAGAATGACTCATCAAATTGGGACTTAGAATAATCAACTGCCGGACGGATTCCGCGAAGGTGGAAAACTGTTTTCGATTGCGATAAGTGAAAACTCTATACTTTGAGGATTTGAATCAAGTATGATTTCCGGAGCTCTTGAAGGAACCACTTGCATCGACGTCAGCGGCCACGTCGCCGGACCCTACGCCAGCAGTTTGCTCGGCGATCTTGGCTGCGAAGTGATCAAGGTAGAATTGCCCAACGGCGGCGACACCCACCGCGGGCGTAATCCGAAATACGAAGGCTACGGACCGAGCTTTCGCGCGCTCAACCGCAACAAGAAGAGCGTCACCCTCGATCTGCGGCACAAAAAAGGCAGCGAGATTGTGCTCAAGCTTTTGGCAACAGCGGATATCTTCCTCGAAAACTTCCGTCCGCCGACCAGAGCCAAACTTGGGCTCGACTACGACGAGCTGGCGAAGCTAAATCCGAAATTGATTCACTGTTCGATCTCCGGCTACGGCCAGAGCGGCCCTTACCGCGACAAGCCCGGTTTCGACACCATCGGCCAGGCGTTGAGCGGCATGATGAGCCTGGTTACCGATCTCGACGACCCGAAGGTCGCCGGCGTTTCTTTCGTCGATCATTCCGCCGGAATCTTTGCCGCCCACGGCATCATGGCCGCGCTTTTGGCGCGGGCGAAAACCGGGCGCGGCCAGTTCATCGACGTTTCCCTGTTACAAGTGGCGATCGCTTTCATTGAATCCCACGTCGCCGATTACCTGAACGGCGGCGAGGCGGTTTCGCGGGAAAATTTTCCCAAGGGACGAATTTATAGCCTGCTCGACTGTGACGGGAAGCCTTTCATGGTTCACCTTTCGGGCCACAACGAAGCCTGGGAAGGACTGCTGCAAGCAGCAGAGCTCGACAACCTGGCCGGCGACCCACGCTTCGCCAACCGCAAACAGCGCACCGATCGCCACGATGAGATCGTCAGGATATTGCGCGAGCAGTTTAGCAAAAAGCCGCGTGAATACTGGCTACGCAGACTCGACGCCAAGAGTATTCCCAACGCGCCGATCAACACGATCCAAGAAGTTTTCGACAACCCCCAGATCAAGCATCTCGGAATTCCCAAGCGGATCAGCCATCCGAAAATGGGCGCGAGCAAGCTGGTGGGCAGTCCGATCAATATGTCGGACACCCCGCCACAGTTCTTTCGTCCCGCGCCGCTGTTAGGCGAGAATACCGAAGAAGTGTTGGGAAAGTTGGGTTACGACAATAACGCCTTGAATGAATTAAGAGTGAGCGGAGTAATATAGAACCTTTGTTTGGAGTCTAGCGTCTCGTGTCTGCTGTTAACGCTGGACGCTAAACCCTGGACGCCAGACTGGAGAAAAAAGGAGCAACTATGGATTTTAATGTATCAGCGGACCCGCCTCATGTCGTGGAATTTCGCAAAGAGGTCGCGGCCTGGATGGCCGAGCAGTTCAAAGGCCACGAGCACCTGCGTTGGTCGGCGTCTTGGTCGACGCGCGAGGACCAAGACGAGTACAAGTTTCGCCGCGGGTTGGCCGAAAAGTTAGGCGCCAAAGGCTGGCTGTTTCCGCTTTATCCGAAAAAATACGGTGGCGCCGAGCTCACGGTCGAACACCAGATGGTGCTCGAAACCGAGCTGTTCAATTACGGCCTCAACCTCTCTCACGTATTCTACACCCTGGCGCGCATCGTCGCGCCGGTGCTGATCCGCTGGGGCACCGAAGAACAGAAGAATGAATTCTTGGAGCCGATCATGCGCGCGCAAATTTGCGTGTGGCAGGTGCTCACCGAACCGCACGGCGGCAGCGACATCGCCAATTGCCAAACCAAGGCGATCCGCGACGGCGATGACTACGTCGTCAACGGCCAGAAAGTCATGGTCGGCCATCATCTGCCGCCGGACTATCTGTGGACACTGGTGTGCACCAACCCGGGAGGCAAACGCCACGAAAATCTTGCGTGGCTGCATATCCCGGCCAACCTGCCGGGCATCACCATCCAGCACATGAACATGATGATGGGCATCAAGAACTCCGTGTTCTTCGACAACGTGCGCGTGCCGGCGAAATATTTAATCGGCGGCGAGAACAACGGCTGGAAGGTCGCCAGCACCCACATGGAGCTCGAACACGGCGGCGACGGCCGCATCGGCGCCGATCCGCTGATCGAGCGCGTCGTCGAGTACTGCCGCAAGACCCACATCGATGGCAAGCCGATCCTCGAAGACCCGCGCGTGCGCGATCTGATCGCCGACATGACGATCGAATTGAATACACTGCGCCGTTTCAATCAGCTGATTTACTGGCGGCGATTTGCCAAAAAACCGCATCCCTACGGCGGCCCGCAGCAGCGTTACTACCAGCGTATGCTGCGTCTGCGCAACGGCGAGCGCCTGCAGGCGATCATGGGCGCCGACGCCTTGGAGCAGAATTTATCCGTGCACGAAGTGGTCGATTTTGAATACGCCGTGCGCACCGGCCCCGGCCAGTTGCACGGCGGCGGCACTCTCGATACCGACCGCTTGATTTTTGCCCGTCGTCTCGGCCTCGGCCGTCCGACCACGGAGAAAGCGCCGGAAACCGACTAATAGGCATGAGACGAAAGGCGCGAGCCGTGAGCAAGAAACAGAGTTAGGATCTGACTCGCGCCTCATGCCTCACGACTCACGCCTCGATAGGAGTTAAACCATGGACTTGTCGTTAACTGAGACCCAGGAAGAATTTAAAAAAGTAGCGGAGGACTTCGTCAAAGCGGAAGTTCCCGCGCACCAGATGACCCAGTGGTACAAGAACAAGCAAACCTTCCAACCGCAGCTGGTCAAAAAAGCCGCTGGAATCGGCTGGCTCGGCATGATGTTGCCCGAGGAGTACGGCGGTTCCGGCGTGTCAACGATGGATTGCGCCGTAGTGTTCGAGGCGTTGGGGCACGGACCCGTTCCCGGGCCGCTTTTCACTTCGGGGGTGCTCAGCGCCCAGATGATTTTCGAAGCGTGCACCGAAGCACAGAGAAAAGCCTTGTTACCCGCCATTTGCGACGGCTCATCGATCGTTGTGCCCGCGATCACCGATAAGGCCGCCTATTGGGGACCGGAGGCGGTCGAGACGCGCCTGAGTAAAACTCCCCGCGGCTACCTCATGAACGGCACCAAACGCTTTGTCTTCGATGGCCAAGCAGCGACGAGTTTCCTCTGTGCCGCGCGCACCGAGGAAGGCAAAGTGGTCTTCTTGCTCGTCGACGCCAAGAGCCCCGGCGTCACGATCACGCCCCACGTCGGATTCTTTGTTTCCGTCGCCGAAGTGCGTTTCGACAAAGTGGCCGTCGATCCGGCGAATCTGCTTGGTTCGAGCGGCGCAAGCTGGACCACGCTCGAAGCGGCTTTGGACAAAGCCTTGCCGGTACTCTCCGCCTATCAGGTCGGCGCCACTCAGGAAGTGTTTGACACGACCTGCGAGTACACGCGCACCCGCGTCGTCTTCGGCCAGCCCATCGGCCGCTTCCAACGCGTGCAGGATCACTGTGTCGATATTTCGATCAATCTCGATATGGCGCGCTGGGCGACCTACGAAACCATATGGCGCATCGACAGCGGCATGCCAGCCCGCGCCGCGGTGCACGAAGCCAAAGCAACCGCCAGCGACGGTTATTATCACGGGACCAATTATGCGCACATGGTTTGGGCCGGACCCGGCACCGACTACAGTCATCCGATGATGGCGCACAGCGTGCTCGCGCACACGCTCTATCAATATTTGGGCACGCCGGGGCACCATAAACGACTGATGATCGACGCGCTTTATCCCAGAGCGTAATAAAATGTCTCGTGTCTGGAGTTCCGAGTCTGGCATTTTTCCAAAACCCGAGGCTCTAGACGCGAGACCTGAGACAGATTTTTAGCTCAGAAGGAATATCGTTATATCAAAGCCAAACTGGTGCGCGCCTGCGACGATTATGCGGGCAAATTCCGGAACTTTCTAAGCTTATGATTTACAACGATCTCGCGAGCAATTTTGAGTTAATTTTCTTAAAATCGATAAGCGCGCGAAATTAAAAGGAGCTAGGTAAAATCGCAAAACTGCTCAAAAAGAAAATCAGTGAGCTGCTGCTCATTTGGCATGCAGTTCTGCTCAATTATTGAGGTTTGTAAAATATTGTGACGGATCGCAATGCTTTTTCCCCTATGAATGTCGGCCAAAAGCTAGTCACTATAATCTGCAAACATCAATAGTAGTCACAACGAGCAGAATTCATTCCGACGTATACCCTCGCAGTCAAGCAAGTCCCGGGAAAAACCGGGAAAAACTAAGCGCTGGACAAATTAAACGCGGTTGAGTAAGTAGAGCAGCGGATCGCTGGACCGACTGGCGGCGCAACCGTCGACCGCTCTGATAGCTTCCACGCGAGGTCGAACCCAATACGCCAGGCACTCAGTACGCCGAGGGTGAACAATTTAGAATAGAAGTTTCTACCAATAACTCACTGACAACTCTGATCAAACGGAAGAGAGTTGTGAGTATGGATAACGGGTAACGGTTTCGTACAGTCGTTTTGGTCTGGCGCCGGGCATCAAAAGACCTCGGACTTCCGGTCGTGCCCAGGGCTTCTTCGATGACGCCAGCAATTTTTGGCCACCGTCGTCTGACTGGATTGAAAACGGTTGCGGAAAAATTCTTAAACGGGTATGAGCTGGACTTGATTGCCATGCAAAGCGCCGCCGGTCGTTGCCATAATGTCGTTCTCCTGCTTCGATTTCGCGCCCGAGACGCTGCCCGGATACTCGCCAGCCTCTGACTGTGCCGGTCACGTTTGATTTCCACGAATCAGCATTCCAAGGGCAAAGGATGTCACCGCGCGTCATGCCGACTTGCTTGATTTCGGCGTGGATCGACTGCAAAAGTTGTCGATGAAAAATACACAGATGTAATTAGACATGGGAGGTCAGTAATGATGAAGTTGCTAAGAATGATCACAGTCGCCCTGCTGTTGGTTCCGTCCATACTCGACGCGCAAACGCGCAAGCCGATGACGATCGCCGAGTTGGTCACTTATAAAGGCGCCGACCGGGAGCAGGTCCTTTACAACGGCGCAAAAGCCGAAGGGAAAGTGACCTGGTATACCTCGCTCGCTGGAAACTCGTACAAAGCGATGGTCAAAGCTTTCCAAAGTAAATATCCCGGCGTAAGTGTTGAAGCCTATCGGGTATCGGGCTCGGACATGACTACACGGATGTACGAGGAATCAAAAGCCAAAAGATATATCGCCGACACCGTCGAAACTACCGAGGGCAATTTGATGTTCATGCGCGAAGCCTTTCTTTTGCGCCCCTATCACTCGCCGTATTTTGCCTCCTATCCGGAAGACGCCAAGGAAAAAAGCGAAAAAGGTTTATATTTTTGGGGCATCGCCCGCGAGTCCTATATCGGCTTCGCTTACAACACCAAACTTCTTCCCAAGAATGCCGTGCCGAAGAACTTTGAAGGATTGCTTCATCCCGCGCTGAAAAACCGCATGGGCGTGTCGGTGAGCGATCCGACTTATAAAGTTATCGGCGCCATGATCAAGACCAGGGGGCTGGAGTTCGTCAAAAAGCTCAAGGTCCAGGGTATCGCCCTGCATACGATCATCCCGCCGGCGCTGCTCGACTTGATCGCCTCGGGTGAAGTGCTCGCCTCGCCGGTGATCTTTCGCAACCACACTTTGAACGCCATCGCCAAAGGAGCGCCGGTGGCTTGGGTGCCGATGGACCTCGTGCCGACCAACGTTGGCGGCGCCGCGATCTCCGTCCAACCGCCCCATCCCCATGGCGCTTTGCTTTTAGCGGACTACCTGTTGGGTCCCGAAGGCCAGGCGGTGCTGGCAAAATTTGAATATGGCAGCGCAAAGAAGAACCTGGGTTTCAAACGCTGGCGCCCGGACCATGGCGTAGCCACCGAGAAATACGAAAAAGAGCTCGAACGTTGGGAAAAGCTGATGAAGGAAATCAGCCGCGGGGCGATGTAACAAATTAGCCAAAGGCCGTTCAAGCTGCGCGCCGCTATATCAAGAATCGTCGAAGGCCCCGAAGGATGAAGATCTCTATATTTCAGACTTCGTGGCCTTCCCGGCGGCCTTGTTTTGATCTTTGGATCGCCGCCGATATCCTACTTTTGCTCGTAGAGCTTGTTGAAAAACCCGCTTTTCTCCAGCTTCTGCGCGAGCGCGACCACAGAGATCAACAACGCGATCATCCCCCCTTCCGGAAAAACGCTTTCATCAAATTCTCCTTCCGCCGCGGCAAGTCTGATCCGAAGCAGCGACAAAGGGCAAATCTTCTTCTTTGGGATCGATGGCAAGATACACGGTGCCGAGGAGCCTCTCATGGGAACCGGTTGGGCCGAAAGAGGCGCCGCCGATGAAAGCCGTCTTAGCGGTAAACTCCAGGCGGATTTGATTGCGCGACATCGACGCGTCCTCCCGATCTCGATCAGCGGTGGTTCATTCTCGTCGCGGTTCCATCGCGGCGTTTACGCCGCAGATATAACCCTGGGTGGCACAGCGGCCCATGCCATGCTGATTGAAGCCGCCCGCCGACTCGCCGGCGCAATACAGACCGGGAATGACTTTCCCGTTCATGTCGACCACTTGGCAGCTCGCGTTGATACGCAGGCCGGAACGCGTGTCGTGGACAATGACCGTTCCCCAGGCGGCGTAGAACGGCGGCTTTTCGATCTTGTACTTGGGCGCGGGCTTGCCAAAATCCTCATCTATCCCTTTATCGACGAATGAGTTGTAGCGCTCGACGGTGGCCCGCAACACTTCGCCTTTCATCGGCTTCGTCTGATACTCGTTCTTGATCGCCGCGGCAAGCTCTGGAATTGTGTTGGCGCTAAAAAAATATCCGTCGGTGTCGACGTAGGGCGGCACCACTTTCCAGCCCTCGCGCGCCACCGCGTCGGCGTCGAAGATCGCCCATTGCGGCCCAGCGGGATAGTCGGGCGGCTCGGAGTATTCGTTCATCGCCAGCGCGGCATGAACGAAATTGTATTTCGTCGGGTTGTAGCCGAGCTTCTCCATGTTGCGATAATCGTTGGGCGTATACGGCGTTACTTGTTGACCGTTGTTGCCATGCGGCGGATCCCCCTTGGTCTCGTCGTAAAATCGCTTGCCGACTTGATTGACGAGGATGAGATCCTGCCATTCTTTGACATTGAAACCGGTCGCCTTTACCAGTGGAAAGATCGGGCTCTCCACCTTCCACGTGGTGTAATTGTATTTCGTCGCCAGCGCGCGCTGCGCGCGCATGGTCGCGCCGTTCTCCATCGCTTGATGATTCAATCCCCACAACGACGCGCCGATGGCCATCGCCGCCAACTCGCCGCTGGCGTCCTGATAGCTGTAAGGTTCACCACCCACCTGCACCTCGGGCGTCAAGCGCGGATCGAACATGCGGCGAAACTCCACATGGCTGGTGCTGCCGCCGGTGGCGACGATCACCGCCTTGCGCGCGCGCAGCGCCACGGTCGGTTTGGCCCTGTCAATGTTGCCCTCGGAGCGAAAACTTTTCAGCGGCGTCGACGCACCCGGCATGATATGCGGGTTGTATTGTGCCGTGATGCCGATCACGCGGCCGGCAGCATCGGCTTCCTCGCGCAGAATGCTGGTCATTTTGTAATTCAACAGAAACCGCACGCCTTTCTTGCGCGCGCGCGCTTCCAGCGGTCGAATCACCAGAGTGCCATTGGCGGCGTTGGGACTTTCGAGACCCGCGCCTTGTTTCCACACCACGTGGTTTTCCCGGGGCGCCGAGTTGCCGGTGGTCGAGGCACCGTGATTGTCCGGCGCCTTATCGTCGAAAACAACGCCGTTTTCCAGCAGGAATTCGAACACAATCGCGCAGTGATCCGCGAACGCGCGCATTACGGCGCGGTCGTTATAGCGAAAATCAGGCGTGCCGTTGGGCTGGACGATCGACCAATCGGTGAGATCGGAAAAGACTACATCCGGCGAGTCTTCGATGCCGTATTTTCTCTGTGCACTGGTGCCGCCGCCGAGCGCCATATGCCCGCCGCTCAAAATCGCGTGCCCGCCGACGTCGTAATTCGCCTCCACGACGATGACCGACGCGCCGCCCTCCACCGCCTTGATCGCCGCCGGCAGCCCCGCCGCCCCCGACCCGATCACCAATACGTCCGTCTCAAGATCCCACTTATTCGGTGCTGCTTGTCCCATGCCTTATGTTCCTTCAGTTAGAGTTCAGCATCGATTACAACCGTAAAAGTTAAAATACAATAGATGGAAAACTCTTACAGTGTGATTTCAATGACCCGAGCGATCTTGCAGCAGCAAATTTTTCCCGATTTTATCGTCTCGCCGGAGCTGCATCCGGGAATCGGTGACGCGGCCTACGCCTTCGACCCCGACGGCCACTGCCTGGAACCGACCTGTGCCATGGAACAGGTCGGCTGGGATGGCAAACCGCGGCCGAAAGAGCTGCGCCGCAAGGTCAATCCTAACAACTGGCCCGATAGGCTTGAGCCGCTGTCAGACACCTATACCGGCGAACCCTTCACGGCCCTTGGGCTTAAGTTTAAAATTCAAGAATAGCGCGGAGGAGATCTGTGACCGATCTCTCCCGTTGAGTTTTTGCCCTTACTTCTTAAGGCTGGCTGCTCTTTAAGCAACAATTGTCTTGCTCCTCTGTTTTGATATATAGCAATCCATAGTGCGTTTCGGGTTTCACTCACCCGAAGCCGCCGAGCCGAGACCGGAAACCGCGAGAACCTAACGATGAATATGATGATGCGTAATCCCACCCAGTTGCTGTTCCTTTTTACCACAGCAGCGCTGGCCTATTTGGTTCTGCCGCCGTTTTTCTTCATTCTTCACACCAGTTTGGTAACCGACCGCGGACTTCAAGCCGGCTCATTCACGATTCAGCACTTCATCAACATTATCGACTCTCTCGGCGACGTTAAAACTTTGCTAAGCAATTCGTTGATCTACGCGGTGAGCAGTTCAGCCGTGGCACTCGTTTACGGCACCGCCCTCGCCTGGCTCGCCGAGCGCAGCGATGCGCCGTTTCGCAAACTCGCCTACGTCTCCGCCTACGTATCCTTCGCCATCCCGGGCATTATTAAGGTCGTCGGCTGGATCATGTTGCTCGGGCCCAAGGCGGGCATGCTAAATGCCGTCGGGATGGCGCTCATCGGGGCGCCTTTTTTAAACATCTTTTCCATGGGCGGCATGATCTTGGTGGAAAGTTTTCTCTGGATACCCATCGTTTTCTTGCTTATGTCGACGCCGTTCCGTTCCATGGACCCGTCATTGGAGGAAGCCGCAACCACCGCGGGCAGCAGCAGTTGGCAGGTATTTCGCCGGGTAACTTTTCCCTTAGCGGTGCCCAGCGTACTGGCCGTGCTGATTTTAACCTTCATACGCTCTTTGGAAGCCTTCGAGATTCCGGCTCTGATCGGTATTCCCGCCGGCATCGAAGTGCTGACAACGAAAATTTATTTGCAGATTAAAGGCGGCCTCATTCCCAAGTACGGCGAGGCCAGCGCATACTCGATAGTCCTGATCTGTCTGGTCGCGCTCGGACTAATTCCTTATTACCGGATCACCAGCAAAACCTATAAATTCACGACCATCAGCGGCAAAAACTTTCGCCCCAGTCGCATTGCGTTGGGAAAATGGCGCTGGTTCGGCGGCATGCTCATGCTGGTATTGCCGCTGCTCCAGTTTTTTCCCATCGCTGCCATCGCCTGGTCGTCTTTTTTGCCCTTTGCCCAGGTGCCGTCGTGGAAGGCGCTGGAGCTTTTGACCGTCGGTAATTACATCACGGCGTTCAATGACAGCGGCATCATCCGCTCGATCATGAACAGTTTAACCGTGAGCGTCTCGTCGGCAACCATCGCGGTGATCATCACCTTTTTCGCCGCCTGGTTGATCGTGCGCGCGTCGATCAAGGGGCGCTGGATCCTCGATCACATGGCGATGCTGCCGCTGGTTTTTCCCGGCATCGTCATGGGCATCGCGATTTTGAAAATGTATCTGATATTGCCGATTCCAGTTTACGGCACGATCTGGATTCTGGTGCTGGCATTCGTCGCCCGCTATCTGCCCTACGGCATCCGCTTTAGCCATTCGGCGCTCTTGGGCCTGCATAAAGAGCTCGAAGAAGGTGCCTTGGCGAGCGGCGCCAGCTGGTTACAAATGGTTCGCCACGTCGTCGTGCCGCTGATCATGCCGGCGCTTTTGGCCGGCTGGATCTATATTTTTCTGATCACGTTCAAGGAACTCTCCATCGCGCTGCTGCTCTACTCGCCCGGGTCGCAAGTTGTGGCGGTGACGATTTGGGAGCTGTGGGACAACGGCCATGTCGGCGAGTTGGCGGCCTTCAGCTTGATCATTACCATCGGCACCGTGTTTGTCGGTTCGGTCTTTCTCAACATCGCCCAGCGTTACGGGCTGCAGGACTAACTGGACGAGCATGCTCCGGTTGAACTTTGAACTTTTGAACCTTGAACAACTCACATCATTCAAATGTTCAAGGGTTCAAGGTTCAACGATTGTCTTTCAGATTTTGGAGGTTTGATCGTGGATTTTAAAATCATCGATGCCGACGCCCATCATTTGGACGGGCCGGCCTATAAGCAATATCTACCCGAAAAATATCGCGCCCGCAGCGGCCCCTATTTTCCGTCATTCGGCTGGGACATTTTTTTGAACAACACCACCGGCCGCAAACCGACCACTCCGGACGAATACTGCAAAGACTTGGACGTGGAAAAAATCGGCGATGCCGTGGCCTATCCGAGCAACGCTTTGTCTATCGGTCTCGTGCGCGAACTCGATCTCGCCGCCGAGCTGGCGAAAGCCTATAACGACTGGGCCTGCGAATTTTGCAAGACTAGCGGCAATCGGGTCAAGTACGCCGCCGTCATCGCGCCGCAGGTTGTGCCCGAGGCCGTGAAAGAGGTCCGCCGCGCCGTCACCGAAAAAGGCGCGGTCGGTGTGATGATGCCGACCTACGTCCAACAGGGACTGGATCTCGGCCAGCCGCAATTCGATCCGATCTACGCCGAAGCCCAGGGCCTCGGCGTCCCGGTCGGTTTTCATGCCACCGCGCAGGTCGCCGTCGGAAACACCCGTTTTCACAAATATCTCGGCGTGCACATGACCTCGCATCCCTTCGAGCAGATGCTGTCGATCGTCTCGATTATCTCCAACGGCGTGCTCGACCGCTTTCCCATGCTGAAAGTCGGTTTTCTTGAGGCCGGCGTCGGCTTTTTGCCCTACTGGATGGAGCGCTTCGACGAGAAGTATCACCTGAGAAGCGCCGAGATGGAGCCGCTCAAGATGCTGCCGAGCGAATACATCAAAGATCATCGCTGCTACTTCACCTGTGAGGGCGAAGAGTCCGCGCTGCCGCTGGTCATTGAGCAGTTCGGCGACAAATGCATGATGTACGCCTCCGACTATCCGCATTGGGACATGGAGTGGCCGCATAGCGTCAGCCAGGTCGTCCGCCGCAAGGACATCACCGACAAGACCAAGCAGAATATCCTCGCGGACAACGCCAAAGCTTTCTATCGGTTCTAGCCCCATTGCTAGATGCCGAACCGCGTGTGCTCGTGAGCGCGGCTCGTTGCACATGAGCGCGCGTTGAACTATTGAACGTTTGAACCCTTGAACGAACCTAAACCCACGGAGAATTGAAAATGACCGATCTAAAATTTATCACCGCCAACATCGACGAATCCGCCGGCATCGCCTGGCTGACGCTCAACCGTCCGGAAAAGAAAAACGCACTGAGCATCGCCCTGCTCGCCGAGCTTTCGAGCACCCTCCGATCCCTCGCCGAGAACGACAAAATCCGCTGCATCGTCACCGCCGGCGCCGGCGATTCCTACTCGTCGGGGCGCGACCTCTACGACATGCGCGGGCAGAATAACCGCCGGCGCACGCGCGGTTTCGGCGGCGTTGCCGAGATTGTCGATATTATGCGCAAGCTGCCGCAAGTCACGGTCGCCAAAGTGCGCGGCTGGTGCCTGGGCGGCGGCTTGGCGTTGATCAACGGCCACGACCTCGTGATCAGCGGAGACAATGCAAAATTCGGCATGCCCGAAGTGATCCGCGGCAGCTACGGCGCCACGGCGACGCCGTCGTTATTTCACGCCGGCATCCCGTTCAAGAAGGCGTTCTTTATTTCCCTCACCGGCAGGAATCTTACCGGCGCAGAAGCCGAACGGGTTGGATTGGTTTCGGATGTCGTGCCCGAAAAAGAGCTCGACAGTTATGTCGACACGCTGGCGCAAGAGCTCGCCAGCCGCAACGGTGCGACCCTGGAAAACGCCAAGATCGCCGCCTACATGCAAAAAGATTTACCCTTCGACATGGCCCTGCGCGCCGACGACTTGGTGCAGCACCGGCTGCGCTACTATACCAACCCGCTGAGCGACGTCGAAGGCTATCTCCACTCGCAAAAAGGCGGCGCATCGGTCAAATACGTGAAGCCGGAAGACCGGAAGTAGTCCTGCTAGCGTCAAATTTGGCTGCTGCGTTAAATTCCCAGCCCTCGAACCCACGCGATTCGAGAAAACAGACTTTTTCTTAATCGCATTGAGTTTTCTCCTGGTTTGACGCAGCCAGTGCAGGTAATTTGATCGCGCCTGGCTGGACCCTGGTCTTTGGCATAGCCGACGAGCAGCAAGTGTTTTGAGCAAGTCGATCGATTGCACCGGAAGCAAACTCCACCAGCGAATTTTTCAAATCGCGCTGAACAAACGTGGCAGATCCAGGGAATGATCATTTAGTTTTTTGAAGATTCTCCAGCGATCGCCAGAGATACCAGGACGCTATCGAGCGATAGGGCCGCCAGCTCTCGGCGACACGCGGCAGCAGTGTCGTGGATTTTCGATTCTTGCCGTAGAGCAGCCGCGCGGCGCGCTGCAGACCGGCGTCGCCAAGAGCCAACACGTCCAGCCGCTTTAAGCCGAACAGTAAAAACATCTCGGCCGTCCAACGGCCGATGCCGGGGACGATGACAAGTTTTTCGATCACTGCTTCGTCGTCAAGGGCCGTGATGGCGGAAAATTCCAGCCGGCCGTCGCTCACATGCAATGCCAATTCGCGGATGTAGCGCGCCTTCGCCTTCGACAGTCCGGCGCCGCGTAACTGCTCATCGGCCAGGGTAAGAACTTTGGCGGCTTGACACGGCATGCCGACCAGCGCGCCGACTCGCTGTTTGATCGTCGCGGCGGCCTTGACGGACAGTTGCTGGCTGATGATCGAATTCGCCAGCATGTGAAACGGCTCGAACTCGCGCTCGGCGAGCGGGCATTGGCCGTGAATGGCGATCAGCCGTTTCATGATTGGATCGCGCCGAGCCAAGTGACGCTCGGCTTTACGAATCACTTTCACAACTTCGGCTCGAGCTTGTTCGGAATTAGATTGGTGGGCGATCGCGGTGGCGAGCATCACAGTCGGCTTCGCCACTATTTGAGCACCTGGCGCTCGACGAGATCCTGGATCTCCGCGCTCGACATGCCGAGAATTTCGCCGAGCACGGTTTCATTGTCTTCGCCTGCGACATGGGTAAAGCTGCGCGGCGCAAAGGTTTGCCCCGCCAGGCGCACCGAGGGGCCGGCGCGGGTCACCCAACCGATCTGCGGATGAAAGACTTCGCGGGCAAAGCCCCGCTCGCGCAAATGCGGGTCGCGATAGAGATCCTCGGCGGTTTGCACCGCGCCGGCGGCGATCCCCTGGCGCTGCAACATCATCATCAGCTGATGCGGCGTATATTGGGCGGTCCACTTACCGATCCAATAATCCAACTCCTCGCGATAGGCCACCCGGGAGGCCGGTTCGGCAAATCGGTGGTCCGACAACCACTCGCGATGGCCGGCAAACTCGCAGAAACGAATCCACTCCTCTTGGGTTTCGATCACAATCGCACACCAGCGATCGTCTCCCTTGCAACGGTAACAGCCATGCGGTGCGGCGGTGGCGCTGAAGTTTCCTTGGGGCTGAGGCTCACGGCCATTGACCAAATACTCTAATAACGCCGGTCCGATCATCGACGCAGCGGTTTCCGCCTGGGAGATATCGATATACTGACCATTGCCAGTGCGCTGGCGGTAGTGCAGCGCGGCAAGAATCGCCAGCGTGCCGTAGGACGGCGCGATGTAATCAGGAAATGCCGTCTGGCAACCGGCGCCCGGACGCTCGATTCCCGGATCGCGCCACAGGTAGGCCATGCCGGAATAAGACATGAGAATCGGCCCAAAGCTCACATAGTCGCGCCGCGGCCCGGTCTGGCCGAATGCTTGGAGGCTCGCCATGATGATCTCGGGCCGGATCTCCTTCACCCGCGCATAATCGAGGCCCCAGCTTGCCATTACCCGCGCGCTAAAATTCTCGACGACCACGTCGGACTTGGCGATGAGCCGTTTTGCCAGCGCGACTCCTTCCGGGTGTTTCATATCGATGACGATCCGGCGCCGTCCGCGATTGCTCTCGAGATCAGAGGCGATTTGGAACTTCTGGCCGCGCTGCGGACTGCGCGCGACGCGGCTGGCTTCGATCGAAATAACCTCGGCCCCATGCTCGGCCAGTAGCGCCCCGAGCGCGGGGCCGACGACGCCGGTGGGAAAACTGATGACGCGGACGCCTTCGAAAAGATTGTTTCCTGCCGCCGGTGCCGCGTTAACGCCGCGGCTTTCGTTAAGCCAGGCCGATGGTTGGGCCAGCTCCCGCCCGATTTGCACCTGGTGCTCGCCGAGCAGTGGCGCGCCCCGCTCGATGCGCCAAGGACTCTCGGAGAACCGATAAGGATCGCCTGGAAAGCTATGGCGGCCGAGACGCGGGTGGTCCACTGTGGCGAGGTAGTTTCGGTGTTGCGTCTGTTCGTCGGCGAGAAATGCGCTCGGCGGGTTGATTGGTGCGGCCGCCAGTCGCAGTGACTGAAACTCCTCGAAGAATTTTTTGACTTCGTAATTGAGCGTTCGCGCTTCCACGAGCCGGTCGATTTGCTCGCGCAGCGGAAACCGGTTCTGGACGTTTTCCAGCTTGGGATCGAGCAGTTCCGACGGCCGGCCCAGCCATTCGACAAAGCGGCGCCAGTGATCCGGCTGGTTGACAAAGATACGCGCATAGCCGTCGCGGCATTGGTAGGTTTCCGCAACCGTGGTTGACTGACTGTGGCCGGTGCGCGCAGGGATTTCACCGGTGGTGCTGTAACGCGTCATGATGCGCAGAAACGGGTCGGCGGCCAGGACATCTTGCAGCGACACCTCGACATGCTCGCCTCGCCCGGTGACGCGACGGTTGTACAGCGCCACTAGAGTACCGAAGGCGGCGTGCACCGAGCCCAAATGGTACGCGACGTCGCATGGTCCCATAAGCGGCGCCCGGCTCGGATGGCCGCAAAGATTCATCAAACCGCCCATCGCGAAAGCCACGATGTTAAGGGCTTTGAAATCGCGATAGGGCCCTGATTGCCCGAAGCCGTTGATCGAGGTTAAGACCAGTGTTGGATTGACGGACTGAAGAGTCAGATAGCCAAGGCCGTGACGGTCAAGGTAGCCGGCCGGTTTGTCCTCAATGAGCACATCCGCTTCATGGACAAGATTGCGCAGGTGCCGGCGGTCCCCATCGTCTTCCAAGTTTAAGACGGTGCCCCGTTTGTTCGTGTGAAAAGACGCGAAAGAAAGACTTTGCTCGGGATCGGCCTGGTCGTTTTTAAACGGCCCTTCCGCCCGCATGGGATCGCCGCCGGGCGGTTCGATCAGAATCACTTCGGCGCCGAGGTTGGCGAGCAACAGGCCGCAGTATCCGCCCATCCGTCCCGTATAATCCAGGACGCGCAGACCGCTCAGCGCCCCCTTGGCGGCTTCAGTAGACATCGTAGAGCTCCATCGTTGGTTAACCGAAGGTGGTGTTTCGAGTATATTTGCACAAGGCTATCGGAGACAAGAGGCGCCGGCTTGTCGTCAATCGACAATACCTGCACGTCGTCAGACAACCTTGGCCGACTTAGAATTTACCAAAACACAGCTTCTACGGCGGCGATTGGATTCAGGCGCCGTAGATTTGACACAATTCATTCCGCTGGAGAAAAGCACGATCAGGCGTAAGGCTGCCGACGGATGGATTCGCGTAAAAATTAGGCGCTCACAAATTTCGCTGAACCGTTGCCGCACGCGACGAGGATGTTGTCGTGCGGTTGGGCGCGCGAGTTTTAGCCGGTAGCAACTAAGGCTGAACGGCGGGGATCGGCGTGCCGTTGGTGTCAAAAATTTCCACTTTGCCGTAATGATCGAGAATGCTTTTGATCTTGCTCGCATCACCGACGACGACTAGTTGCAACGCGCCTGGGTCTAAATATTTGCGCGCCACCCGTTGCACGTCATCTGCCGTAACGGCCATGATCTTGGCGGCATAGGTATCCCAATAGTCGGCGGCGAAACTATACTCTTTGATGATGATCGCAAAGCCAAGCACCCGCGTCGGCTGTTCGAGCGAGAGCGCAAAGCTCGCCGCGATGGCGCGCTTGCTCGCTTCGAGTTCCACCGCCGTGACTTTTTCGTCGCGCATGCGGCGGATCTCGTTAAAAAATTCAACCAGCGCGCCTTCAGTAACCTCAGTGCGCATGTTACCGGCGGCGCGCCAGGGCCCCGGATAACGCTGCGCGCTGAAATCGCTGTAGACACCGTAAGTATAGCCTTTTCCCTCGCGCAGATTGAGAAATAATCGAGAAGAAACGCCGCCGCCGATCACGTAATTCATCACCACCATCGCCATATAATCGCGGCTACGCCGATCGATGGCAATGTTGCCCAGTGCCACCGCAGTTTGGACTGAGTTGGGCCGATTGACCAGCAGTACTCGGCGCGCTCTTGCCGGCGCGGGGTCGCGCGGCCAGACCTGTTTCGGACCGCTCTTTTTCCAAACCGCCAGCCGTTTTTCCAATTTTCCGATTAACTCTTTCGCGTGCACGTCCCCGGCAATACCCAGGATCGCATTCTGTGGCGCGTAACGATTGCGGTGCCAGCGTTCCAGTGTTTCCCGGTTAAACCGGTCGATCGAGGCTAAACTCGGCGCCACGTTGGCTGCCGGATGGTCGCCGTAGACCGCGCGGTTAAAGCGCTCCCTAATGAGAAACCCCGACGAAGACCGCTGTTGGCGCAGCTGTGCTCGCTGACGCTGCTTGAGCTTTTCAAGCTCGTCGGCGGGAAAACTCGGATGGAGCAGGATATCGACAACGATGTCGAGCCATGCATCGAAGTTGTCGCTCAAACCCGACGCACTCAACACCGTGTCCGGCGCGCCAAACGAAGAACCGGCGCCGATCGCCGCACCAAGCCGGTCGATCGCTTCAGCGATCTGCACGCTCGTGCGCGTTTTCGTACCCTCGCGAAGCATGAGCGCGGTCGTGTTGGCCAATCCGGTCGCATCGGCCGGCTCGAATAACGCGCCGGCACCTCCGATATGCAACTGCAAGTTGACATAGGGCGCCCGGCGGTCTTCGAGAATTAAAACGGTCAATCCGTTTTTAAGCTTCGTTTCGATCGGCCGCGGCAATTTCGCCCGCAAGATTTCGTGCGACACCGGCGCCTGATTTTTGCGCTCGACCTTGCTGGGAGACGGAGCAACCGGCTCCTGGCTCTGCAGCAGCGGCGCCGCCGTCAAGAACAAAAGTGCCACGAGCGCGAGGCTGAATTTAATATTCAACCCGAACCGCGCGAGAGTTTTCCTAAAGGTCTTCATTGACGTTTAGCGTTCGCCGGGCGATTTCGGCATGGTGATCACGACCGTGCGCCGGTTGGGCTTGAAGTACTGACGCGCCACTCGTTGCAGGTCCGCGACCGTGACGCGTTCGTATTTAGACCAGATTGTATTGATCAAATGCGGATCGTTGTAATAAATCGCAAAATGACCCAGCGCATTGGCGCGCGAGCGGGAGCTATAGAGCCGCTGCGCCCGCTGGCGCCGCAGCTGCATCTGGACTTTTTTGAGCTCCCAATCCGCCACCGGCTGATTTTGCAACCGTGCGATCTCGTCGCCCAAAAGATTTTCAAGCTCGCCAAGCTCGGCGCCCGGCCGGGCCATGATGCTAAACCAGAATAGTGAAGGCCCGCGCTGTTCATTGGTGTCGGCGTCGACCCTCAGCGCCAGCTCCTTTTCTTTGACAAACTTCTGATAGAGCCGCGACGACACTCCGTTCGACAGCACGCTGCCGAGCATGTCGAGCGCATACCAATCGGGCGTATTGCCCGGGGGGATTTTGTAGACGATGTCCAACCGCGCTGTCCGGGCGAAGACGTCCTCGACGACCTTGCGCCGCTCGGCGGTTTGCTCGGGTTCGGTCGTCTCCGGCAGGGCCGGCGGCGATTGCGCCGGAATCTTTTCGAAATATTTTTTGATCAAACCGAGCGCGACCTCGGTATTAAAATCGCCGACGAGAGATAATGCCGCGTTGTTAGGCGCATAATAGGTGCGAAAAAATTCCTCCGCCTCCTCGACCGTCGCGGCGTTCAGGTCTTGCATCGAACCAATGGTGGAGTGTTTGTAGGAAAATTGATCGTAGGCCAAATCGATGACCGCCTCGTAGGTCTTGCCGTAGGGGCGGTTGTCGGTTCTTTGCCGGCGCTCCTCCTGCACGGTCAGGCGTTGGTTGTCGAAGTTCGCCTGGGTGATATTCGGCGCACGCATCCGGTCAGCCTCGAGAAAAATCCCGAGCTCCAGCTGGTTCGCCGGCAGGGTCTCGAAATAATTGGTGCGGTCTGCGTTGGTCGTGCCGTTGGCGCTGCCGCCGTTGTTTTGCACCAGAATGAAATGCTCGCCCTTGCCGACATTCTCCGAACCTTGAAACAGCAGATGCTCGAAGAGATGGGCGAAGCCGGTGCGGCCGGGCTTTTCGTCGCGCGAGCCGACGTTGTAGGTGACACAGATCGAATAAGTCGGCGCGCGGTGGTCTTCGGCGAGCAAAACTCGCAAACCGTTTTTAAGCTTGAATTCCTTGAAAGCCAGATCGTAAGAGTTTGACCGCTGCGCCGTTTTTGCCGCCGGACGGACCTTGGTCGGATGAAGTCGCCGTTTGGCGTTTTTCGATTGGGCCGCGTCACCGGCAAAAGGCAGGGCGATAAGCCCCGCGACCAGCCACGTCGCAGACAAGTTCACACACCATTGGGCCCAAGAAATTACCCGAGAAAACAATTCATCGCTCCCGCAGAACCAGGCTTCCTTCCAATCTCATCCCTTGTACCATCATTCAGCGCGACAAGGAAATTAGCACCGCTCGCCGACAACCGGGAAACCGTTGACAGCCCGGCGTCAACGGCATATGGGAAGGTTCGAGGCTGGTCAAATTTCAAAAACGGAGGTCAACAATGAAAAATTCCTGGGCAACGGTGCCCGTCGATCAAAGCCCCATGCGTTTATACTTAAGCGAACCGGATGGCAGCGGTCCGTTTCCGGCCATCGTGGTGATCCAGAATCAGGATGGAGTCACCGAGTTCACTCAAGAAATGACCCGCAGAGTCGCCGAGGCCGGTTACGTCGCCATCGCCCCGGAGCTCTATCATCGCGAAGGCGAGCCTAAATCTCCCGAACAGGTCGCCAACCTAAAACACATGCGCCGGGACGCCAATGTTCTCAACGACATCAACGCCACGATCACTTTTTTGCGCGGCTGCGCCAACGTCAACACTGCAAAGCTGGGCATCGTCGGCTTCTGCATGGGCGGGCGCGTGGCGTTTTTAATGGCGGCAGCGGGCCCTGCGTTCAGCGCCGCAGTGGATTTTTACGGCGGTGGCGTCTATTCGCAATGGGGCGACCGCCCGGCGCCGTCGGAGCTTGTGGCCAATGTTTCCTGCCCGCTACAGGGCCACTTCGGTGAGCTCGATAAGAATCCGCCGCCCGATGAGATGCGCAAGCTCGACGCCGAGTTGACTCGATTGGCCAAGGAACATGAGTTCTTTTTCTACGACGACTGCCCGCACGGCTTTAACAAAAAAGGCTGGAAAGGCTATCGGCCCGAGGCTGACGCCATATCTTGGGCACGGAGTCTGGAATTTTTCTCCAAACACCTGGGCGACACGGTTGCCAAAAAATCTGCCGCCGGCTAAACGAAGCAAAAGGCCATGGTAATAAAAGCGTTCCTGCGCGCGAGGGGCGCGCTATTCATAGCGTCTGCGGCTCTGGTCGCCGAATCCAAGGTGCTCAACATCGGTTGAAGCGAGGGATCGAGTTGGACGGCGCTGCCGGACCGCATCGCTACCGAGCGCGGTTTCTTCGAGAAAGAAGGCCTCAAGGTTTGCTACATCCAGTTTCAGGGCACCAACCTGATGCTCAGCGTGCTGATGGCCAACGAACTCGACTATGTCACGATCCTGCCCTTCATCGCCGGCGCCGGCAGTCCCGACGCGCGCTTCGTCGAGCGTGCCCAGAAGTGACCTAGCTTAAATCCATTCCGCAGCGAACCGCCGAAAATAAAGCGACCGCACGGAGAGTTGCTGCACAGCGCAGCTGATACCGCCGCTTTAATTCTCGCGCGCATGCGGTTTCAAGATCTTTCCCGGCAGTGCTCCCGTGGCCCCGCCGTTTTCAATGACCACTTCGCCATTGACGATCGTGTACGGAACTCCTACGGCGTTTTGAATCATGCGTGTTTCATTGCCGGGCAGATCCTGAACGTACTCGGGCTCCAGCGTATTGACGGTCGCGGCGTCGAAGACCGCAATATCGGCGGCGTAGCCGGGCTGTAGCAAGCCCCGGTCGCTCAGGCCGAAAATCGACGCGACGCGAAAGGTGAGCTTGTTCACAGCCTCTTCCAAACTCATGATGCCGCAGTCGCGCACCCAGCGGCCGAGGAATGCCGTGGCGTAACCGAATCGTGCATCGTAACCCATGTGCGCGCCGGCGTCGGACTGACCGATCATCACCGCCGGATGTTTGAGGATTTCGCATACCGCGTTGGGGTCTCCCTGAGTGTTCGTGTGCACGAAACGAGTTTCGAGATCCTCTTCGAGCGACAGATCCAGAAAGAAATCGAGACCGTCCTTGCCTTGAGCCGCGGCAATCTCCTGCACAGATCTCTTTTCCAAAGATTTATTCTTGACGAGCTTCACGTGATCGACGAAGATGACGTCCCAACGCCGCGGAAACACCGACGGTGACTGATCCGCAATCGCCTCGGCGTAGAGTTTCTTCCTGACTTCGGGATCGGCGAACATCTGCTTGCGCGCCGGCACCGGACCGAACATCGCTGCCTTCCAGGTGGGAAATTCATCGAAGCACTGAGCGTCGAGCAGCGTGTAGCGGTTTTGAAACGGTTTGGCCTGGGTCATGGCATAAATCGGCAACCCTTCGTCTTTAATCACCTTGGCGGTGGCTTCCAGCATGCCCTTCCATTGAACGGGCCGGCTCCAGCTATGGCTGATGCTCTGCCACAGGACCGGCCTTCCGGTGCGCCGCGCCATGTCCGCTGCGTAGGCGATACGTCCGCGTGAGTCCGCGCCGCCGCCGCTTAACTGCACCACCCCCGAATTCATTTCACCTAGGACATCGAGCAACGAGCCCAGCTCCTCGTCCGACGCGAGCCGGCTGGCGACCGGCTTCTTGTCCTCCCGGACATGGCGGGGATTCTGATTGGTGGAAAAACCCACGGCGCCCGCCTCCATGCCCGCGCGTACCAAATCTTTCATCTTGGCGATTTCTTCCGACGTCGCCTGGCGCTCCACCGCATCTTCGCCCATGACATAGTGGCGCACGGCGATATGGCCCACCAATGCCGCGGCGTTGACGCCGAGACGCGTACCCAAGGCGTTGAGATACTCACCGGTCGAAGTCCATTTCCACTGAATGCCTTCTTCGAGCACGCGCCGGCTGATTGCCTCGACACGCACGAAACTTTTAATCACCGCGTCGCGATCTTCAGGCTTCGCCGGCGCTAGACTCAAACCGCAGTTGCCGACGACCACGGAGGTTACGCCGTGAAAACAAGACGAGGTGCCGAGCGGGTCCCAAAACAATTGCGCGTCGAGGTGGGTATGCGGGTCGATGAATCCCGGCGCCACAGCCAAGCCGTCGAGCTTGAGTGTGCGTTTGGCAGCGTTGTTGAGACGGCCGATTTCAACAATCTTACCGTCCTTAATACCGACGTCGCCGTGGTAACCCGCCATTCCTGAGCCGTCGTATATCCTGCCGTTTTTCAGTAACAGATCGAACATAGCGCGTTCTCCTCTAGGCAAATTTTGCTAGCTTGGAAGCGGACCATTCTCTCCGCCGATGGGTCCGACGTTAGTCGATATGAGCGATGACCGTCAAGAGTTTTGACGAAGAAGGATTTGGAGAATATGACCGGGCTCGACCGGGATTAAAAGGTGTCAAACGTTCAACGTCACGCCCAGTCCCGGACCGTCGGGCACTCGTATTGCGCCTTCGACGACTTCGAATCCGTCGACCAAATCACCGTCGAGCTCTTCGAACTCGGCAATCTCGGATGGCACGATGATACCTGGAGTGGAGCTGATGAAATGCGCTTGGGCGGCTTCGACCAAGCGCGTCGTCCCGGTGCCACCGACATGGCAGGACAAACCGAAAGATTGGCAGGCATCGACTACCGCCCGGCTTTTGCGAATGCCGCCGAGTTTGAGCAGTTTGATGCTCACCGCCTTGGCGGCCTTCGCCGCCGCAATTTTAGCGACGTCATCCGGCGTGTTCACTGACTGATCCGCAAGCACAAGAGGCGTCACCGCTCGATTCACCTTTGCCATGTCCTCGATATCATCCGCCGGCACCGGCTGTTCGACCATGGTCAATCCCTCCGGGGTCAGCTGATCGATCACGCGGATCGCCGTCGCGGCGTCGTAAGCGCCGTTGAAGTCCGCGGTAAATTGAATGCCCGGACCGACAGCGGCGCGGACCGCTCGGAATCGTTCCAGATCGGCTGCTGCCCCCGCACCGAGTTTAACCTTCAGGAAGCGATAACCCCGCTTGACCAACTGTGCGGCCCGCTCGGCCATAAAACCGGTCGAGCCCATGCCGAGCATTTTTAGCACCGGGATGGTTTCATGCGTGCGGCCGCCGAGAAAAGTCGATAGAGATCGATTCTCTGTCTTGGCGGCGAGATCGAGCAAGGCCATTTCCACCGCTACCAAGTGGCGTGCATAATTAGGCAATTGCCGCCCCAACTCTGTCATGAGGGAATCGATTTCGAGCGCATCCCGGTCAACAAGCGATTTCTCGGTCACCCGTTTAAGCGCAGCGATGCCGGGCTCAAAAGTCGCGTCATCCCTAGGCATCACCGAAGCGGCGCCGATACCGGTCATGCCGTTGTCGGCACCTAACTTGATGTACAGCACCCGCACCGCATCCGCGCTATAGCTCGCCGTCTGCCAGCGATACTTGCGCCGCAAACAATGCGGGTAAAAGCTAATGTCGACGATCTTCATCGGCGTGGTCCCGCTACTGGTACATGTTGGCCCGGCTCGAACTCAAACTATTTTCTGCGCGCTGAGGATTGGCTCATAGAGCATCTGGATGACGATGCCGTCGGGATCGGCACAGTAAAAAGACGCGCTGCCGTCGCGATGGACTTTGAACGGATGGACGATCGCGACGCCTTTGGCGCGAAACTCCTGCTCCAGCGCCTCGACCCGCTCGATACTCTCGACCAGAAAGCCTAGATGGTCGAGCTGGCTTTCTGCGCCATGCTGAAACAGATTGGGCGAAACCTCATGAAACGCTAAATTATCCCAGCCCAAAGAGAGATAAACGTTACGCGGATCGGGTTCCCAAACAGTATCCATGCCGAGAACATCTCGATAAAAACTCTTTGCCCGCGCCGCGTCGCGCACCTTGAGTGCGATATGGCGCATGCCCTTAAGACCGCTGATACGGCTCATGCTTCGGACTATAGCACAACGGGGCAAAATTGCAGGCCTCAGCGCTACGTTGCACCCCTTGCGAGCGCCAGATAAAAGCGGGATTATTTTCACCATGAAAGAAGCACGCTGGTGGCATACCGAGACCGACGGCAGGATTCTCTGCACGCTGTGCCCGCGTTTTTGCCGTATCGGCGACGGCCAGGCTGGCTTCTGTTATATTCGCAAGAACGTCGGCGGAACTCTTTACTCCCTCGGTTACGGCTCCTCCACCGGCTTCGCCATCGATCCCATCGAGAAAAAGCCTCTCAATCATTTTTTGCCGGGCAGTGAAATTTTAAGCTTCGGCACCGCCGGCTGTAACCTGGGCTGCCGTTTTTGCCAGAACTGGAGCATCAGCAAAGCGAAGCTGGACGAAGCCCAAAGCGTAAACACGCTGCCGGAAGAGGTCATCAAACTCGCCCTCAAACAAAAAGTGCCAAGCATCGCTTTCACCTACAACGATCCGGTAATCTGGGGCGAATTCGTCATCGACATCTCGCGCTTGGCGCGCGAGCACGGCCTTAAAAGTGTGATGGTCACTGCCGGTTACATCACCCCGGAGGCGCGCCCGGAAGTTTTTCGCTATATCGACGCCGCCAACGTCGACCTCAAAGCCTTTACCGAGCGTTTCTATCACCGCTTGACCTTTTCTCACCTCGATCCGGTGCTCGACACGCTCAAATGGCTTAAACAGGAAACCGACATCTGGTTTGAGATCACCAATCTCATGATTCCCGGAGAAAACGACGACCCCGATGAAACCCTGCGGTTAGCATCGTGGGTGGTTAAAAACTTGGGCGATTCGGTGCCGCTCCACTTCACCGCCTTTCACCCCGACTTCAAGCTGACGGACAGACCGCCGACGCCAGCCGCCCTGCTCAGGCGGGCCAGACAGATCGCCCTCTCGGTCGGGGTTAAATTCTGCTACGTCGGCAACGTCCACGATAGCGAGGGGCAGACAACCTTCTGCCCCGCCTGCCATCGAGTTTTGATCCGCCGTTCATGGCATGCAATTCTTCAGAACAACCTCGACGGGAATTGCTGTCCCTGCGGTGAAATCATTCCAGGTTATTTCAGTCCCGACCGGAACTCTGCACAAAGACGGCAACCCAGGCGACGCTTGCTGCCGAACTGACGAGCGCCCGCGCAACCTCGCTGGCGCAATTTGGCGATTTGTGTTTTAAAGAAGACTCTTGTCTACTCCTATGGCAAAAGCAAAAAAACGCATTCGAAAGTTTCGCCCGCACCTCGACATCCTCGAGGATATCAGCGCCCTCATCAGCCATTCGTACGACTTGCAGGAAACCCTCGACAGTATCGTCGCCACGGTGGCCGACCGCATGCAAACCGAAGTTTGCTCGATCTATATCCTCGAACGCGACAAGAAGCGCTTAACCCTTCGCGCGACGATGGGTTTGGATCCGGAATCCGTGGGCAAAGTTTCCATGGATACGAGGGAGGGCTTAACAGGATTGGTCATTGAGCGGATGAAGCCGGTCATGGTGGCCGACACACTCGCCCACCCGCGCTACAAGTACTTTCCTGAAACCCATGAGGAGCATTTTCACTCTTTTCTCGGCGTGCCGCTGATGGACAGAAAATTGCCCCTCGGCGTCTTGGTCGTCCAGACCTCGCGTCGGCGGGAATTTTCCCGCGACGAAATCCGCCTACTGGTGACAATTTCCGCGCAGGTGGCGAGCATCATTGTTCAGGCCCGGCTGGCCGAGTCGCTCAAGAGCAAAGAACAGGAGCGCAAGGATTTTCAGAAGCGCATGAACGAAGCGATGCGCAAACTACGCTCCTACGAGGGAAGTCGCCGGGAAAAGACCGCTAAATCCAAACAGCGCTGGCGCGGCCGATTAAACGGCCTGGCGGCATCGCCCGGCTTCGGTCGCGGCAAGGCTTTCGTTTTGCAACCTCGCATGGATTTGAGCGCGATTAAAAAGAAAAAAACGCGAAACCCGGAGCGCGAGATGGAGCGCTTTCGCGGCGCAGTTGAGCGCGGCATCGAGCAGGTCAACGTGGTCAAGAATCGGATGAATCAATTGATCTCGAAAGAGGAAATGGCCATCTTCGATGTTTATCGTTTGATTCTTGAAGATCCCTCGATCATTCAGCAGATCGAATCGCAAATTTTCGACGAGGGCTACGTTGCGGATTTTGCGGTGAAAGTCGTTTTCGAGCACTATCTGGAGTCAATCGGGAATATCGACGACAATTACCTGCGCGAACGCACAACCGACGTCAAAGACGCGGCGCAACGGCTGCTGGAAAACCTGAACGGTATGTCGGGACAACAGTATAATATTCCTGATGACGCGGTTTTGGTCGCCGAGGATCTCTCGCCCGCCGATTTGAGCATGCTCGAAGGCGATAAATTCAAAGGCATCGCGCTGGCCACCGGCGGCGTGACCTCACATGCATCGATTCTGGCTAAGTCCTTTGAGATTCCCAGCGTCGTCGCTATCGAGGAGTTGATGGAGTCAGTCCACCAGGGCGACATGCTGATCATCGACGGCAACGCCGGCAGCGTGCATGTCAATCCGAATACCGAGGTTATCCGCGAGTATGATCGCCTGGAGCGGGATTACGCGGAGTTAAATCGCGAATTGGGAGAACTCAAAAACTTGCCGGCGGAAACCACCGACGGTCATCGCGTGTCGCTCTACGCCAACATCGGCTTGCTCAGCGACGTCGCCTTCGCACAACTGCACGGCGCGCAAGGGGTCGGACTTTACCGCACCGAGATTCCGTTTTTGTCCCACCGGGATTTTCCCAGCGAAGAAGAGCAATACTCGCTTTACAGCCGAGTCGTCGAAGGCATGGCGGGGAAACCGGTAACGATTAGAACCCTGGATATCGGCGCCGATAAGTACCCTACCTACATGCGCAGCGTTGCCGCTGAGCCAAATCCGTTCTTAGGTTGGCGCTCGATCCGGATCTCCCTGGAAGTAGAAGAAATTTTTAAAACCCAATTGCGTGCGATTTTGCGCGTCGGCAATCGCGGTCGCGTGCGCATGCTGATCCCGATGATTTGCAGCCTGGAAGAGATCCTAAAAGTTAAGGAAATCCTCGCCGAAACAAAGAATGAGCTCGAACACGAAGGCACCCCGCACGATCGTCAGATGGAGCTTGGAATCATGGTGGAAATTCCCGCCGCAGTCCAGCTTGCCGACCGATTTCTGCGCGAAGTTGATTTTTTGAGCATCGGCACCAACGACCTCATCCAGTACATTTTGGCTGTCGATCGCAGCAATCGAAAAGTCGCAAACCTCTACGAGCCGTTGCACCCGGCGGTCCTTTCGGCATTGAACTCAACCATCGAAGCGGGCAAGCGGGAAGGCAAACGGATAGGGCTGTGCGGCGAAATGGCCGGCGACCCCCTATGCGCCTTGCTTCTATTGGGTATGGGATTGGAAGAGTTTAGCATGGGCTCGCTTTATCTTCCGGCCGTCAAAAAAGCCATTCGCTCGATCAGCTATCGGGCGGCCAAAGCGGCGGCCGAGATCGTCCTTAAGATGGATACCATCGGGGAAATCAAGCGCTATTTATTTGAGCAAATGCGTCAGCTTGGCATGGTCGAGCTCTTGGAAATGTATCACTAGGTCGTGTTTGGACTGAACGCGAGGCTGTTGTCTGGGATTGATTTTTTGACCGATTGGGGTTATGTTAAAGTTCGAACGATCGTTCGAATAGGAAAGGATCTTCCCGATGATCAAAATCTCTACTTTCGATGACTGGATCGAATATTTTCGTCAATGGCAAAAGGACATTGGTTACGACCCCGCGCTTCTAGGCAATTACAAATTCGAAACCAAGTTAGGCGAGTTGCACTCCTCTGAGATCGAATTCGGCGATTTCAAGGGGCAACCGAAGTGGCAACGGCTGACGCAGATCCCCAATCAATCGATCCGCGACGCATTGATGAATTTAATTGTTTATCAAGGGGACACCGAGTTCGCTTCGGTTGAACAGCAAAAGAACCTGCTCGACACGGCGCCGACGGACTACGATCGCCAGGCGCTGATTCGCGTCAACAGTGAAGAAATGCGCCATGGCTGGCAGATGTGTTATCTGCTGGTCAATTACTTCGGCGATTCGGGCAAGTTGGAAGCGCGAAAACTTTTGGAGCGCCGTGCTTTTAGAGGCGATCGTTTGCTCGGATCGTTCAACGCCCCGGTCAACAACTGGCTCGATTTTTTTACCTATACTGAATTCGTCGACCGTGACGGCAAATACCAGCTCACTATGCTATCCCACTCTTCCTTTGCGCCGCTGGCTGAAAGCGTCACGGCCATGCTTAAGGAAGAGTTTTTTCACATGTTTACCGGCCACACGGGTTTGACCCGTATCCTTCGGTCCGGGAAAATCCCGATTCCGATCGTGCAAAAATATTTCAACAAGTGGTTATCCACCGCTTACGACCTGTTCGGCACCACTCGGTCGTCTTCGGCTCACTGGGCTTACACCTGGGGTCTGAAAGGCCGGATGGACGAGCATGAAGCAACGGCGCCTGCGGACAAGGAAAAGCTCAACGATTTGGCGCGCAGCCATTATTTGCTCGAAAGCGCCAAACTCATCGAGCAGTTGAATCAACTGGTGCCGGCGGATCACCCCAAACTCTATGCTCCGGATTTGAAGTTCAACCGCTCCATCGGTGAGTTTGTCGGCAAACCTTACGGCGTCACTGGCGAACTGATGTCTCCCGCAGCTTACACGAAGCATGTGGCCGAAGTTCTGCCTACCGAGGCCGATGAAAAAATCCTGGCGGAGATCGTTAAAGGCAAGGACTGGGTCGCGCAAATGCAGCTCAACTAACTTCGGTGCGGAGATGTTGCATCTCAGTTCGTACACTAGTAATTAGGACTCAAGGAGAAACCGGTGAGCCGAGTCTGTCTTATCTGTCAGAATATCGATTGCAAGTCCCGCGGTTCGGAACAGCTCATGGCCGAACTTCAAAAGCGCGTCGCCGCCAAAGGATTGACCGATGTCGAGGTCAAGCCCTACATGTGCTTTGGCGCTTGCCAAGAGGGACCCAATATCGTTCTTTACCCGGAAAAAAGTTGGTATGCCAAAGTGAAGGTTGAAGATCTCGACGAAATCACGGATCATCTCGCTGGCGGCCCCCATGTCCAACGGCTCGATACCATCGATTCATCCCTGAAAGAACTGATTTACCAACTCCTTGATACGGGGGTCATTTAGCCCATGGAAGGTATTCTATTCCCTCACGGCGTTCCCGAAGGCCGTGAGGGACTGGAGAAATACCGTGACCGCGGCGGCTACGAGGCCCTAGCCAAGGCCGTTAAAGGGCCGCGCGAAGAAATCATCAAAGTCGTCTCGGATGCCGGCCTGCGCGGTCGCGGCGGCGCTGGATTTCCGACCGGAAAAAAGTGGCAGTTCACGCTCGAAGCGCCGGGGGAGCCTCGTTACCTGGTGCTGAATGGCGGTGAGGACGAGCCGGGTAGCAAGAAGGACCGGGTACTTTTGGAAAATCTGCCTCACCTGGTTATCGAAGGCACAATCCTCGGCTCCTACGCAATCGGTGCTGCGAAGGCCTACCTGTATATTAACGCGCGCTATGAAGTCGCGATGAAAAGCATTAACGACGCACTGGCTGAAGCACAAGGCGCGGGTTACTGGGGGCGAAAAATTCTCGGCAGCGATTTCAGTCTCGATATAGAAGTTGTTTCCGCGCCGCATAACTATGTGGCCGGTGAGGACACGGCCGTGCTCGAGGTCCTCGAAGGGAAAAAGCCCTGGCCCAGACAAAAGCCGCCATTTCCGGTGACTGTCGGATTGTTCGGCAAACCGACGTCGGTAAATAACGTCGAGACATTGGCCAACGTGGCGCCGATTCTGTTGAAAGGCGCAAACGGGTACCGCAGCTTCGGCACGGCCGAGAGCACGGGCACGATGATCTTTTCGCTCAATGACGACGTCAATCGACCCGGCGTCTACGAGCTCCCCTTCGGCACGCCGTTGCGCTATCTGATCGAAGAATGCGGCGGCGGCATCAACGGCGGCAAACAAATCAAAGCCATCATGCCCGCAGCCCCTTCATCTGCCTTTCTGCCGCCGGACAAGATTGACACTCCGCTCGATCATAATTCGATGCGCGACGCCGGCTCTGCGTTGGGATGCGGCGTGGTGCGGCTGATCGCCGAAGGCAGCTGCATCGTCGAAGAAGTTTTAAAGATTGCCGAGTTTTTTACCGCCGAATCATGCGGCCAGTGCCCCGCCTGCCGCATGGAGACTAATACGCTGGCGATGATGATGAAAAAAGTCCAAGCCGGACAGGGCGGCCAGCCGATTCTCGAGCAGTTCGGCAAGATCCTCGCCTTTAACAAGGGAAAGGGCTTCTGCAATCTCATCGCCATGCCCGGTCCGCCGATCGAAAGCGCGCTCAAACTATTCCCCGGAGATTTTGAATCCCATCTGAGCACCGGTAAATGTCCGGTGAATTAAGCGGCAACCGATCCTCCCCGAAATCAATTCTTGCAGATCAATGCAATCTATCTCGGACCTTTTCTGACTGATCCGAGAGCATGCTAAATGTCGCGGCCCTTCTTCGCTGCCGGTGGCCCCAAGGCTGAGGGCCGTCGGCGCATCCCCCGCCACGTAGACGCTTACCGGTCTTCGTTCAACATGACATGGACCTCGCTCTCGACTACAATGCCGAGACGGTGGTACCCTGCTATTGATTTCAAAACTACCCGCGAGCTGCGGTGAATAGATGATTGCCGGCACGCGGTCAAGGATGGACTCATGCGACTCGCACCGCTCAAGTGGCCGAACAATGCCAAGATCGCCGTCAGTTTTTTCGTCGCCTTTGAGGCCTTTGACAAGTATTCGCAGTACCGCCGCGGCGAGGGCGGCAAAACCGACTACGCGTCCGTTGCCTATGGAGAATACGGCGGCAAGGCCGGAATCTGGCGCATCATGGATGTCCTTTCGCGCAATGGAGTCAAGGGCACCATCGACACCAACGGCCGTGTCGCTGAAGTTTTCCCCGACGCGTTAAAAGCCTTGAGCAACGCGGGCCACGAAATCGTCGGCCATGGTTGGGTCAATGAAATTTACCTGACCTCGTTGGAACCGCCGCAGGAAAGGGAGCTGATCCATCGAACTCAAGAAAGCCTTGCCGCCGTGACCGGCAAGCGACCCGTCGGTTGGGTCAGTCCGGGCCATCGCATCAACGCACACACTTTTGAATATTACGTCGAGGAAGGAGTTTACTGGACTGGCGATCTGCCCGGCCCGGATATTCCTGAGCACCGGCTGATCAGCGGTAAGCCGCTGGTGATTATGCCGCGACTGGACTACGCCAACGATCATTCGCTGATCTTTCAGCGGAAAAACCCGGCCCGCTTTTATTTCGAAAGCTTTAAAACCGCCTTCGACTACCTTTATGCCGAAGGCCAAGCCGGTGCGCCCAAGCTCATCGATGCGCTGGTGCACGCGCATATCGGCGGGCGGCCGAACATCATCGGTGTGTTCGAAGAATGTATCCGCTACGCCAAAAGCTTCAAGGATGTATGGTTCTGCACCAAAGGTGAAATCGCCAAATATTATATCGACAATTACGTCGGCAAACCGTAAAGGAACAACTCCATGTCGGACTCCGCAGTCGCCCAAAAAATTTTCACCGGGCTCAACTCGAATGATCTGCTTTTCAAACTCAGCTGGGAGGAATGGCTGAAAATCGGCCCGCCCTATGCCGATCGTTCATTCACCAGCGGCGACGCCACCGTCCGTTACCAGCGCAACGGTTACGATTGGGACATGCACGGCACAATGTATTCGCCCCAGGCGGAGACCGATCCGCGCCGGGCCTTTGTCTTTTTCCATGGCGGCGCCGGCAGCGAAAAAATTATGGATTTGACTCCCGACGGACGGCCTGGCCTGGCGCGCGTGCTCGCCGCCCAAGGTTTCAAAGTGTTGGCGCTGACCTATCCCGGACATTACCCGCCCGGTGGTGTCTGGAAACAGCCGGTCGAGGCGCGTAATCCGATTTACCTCTTCGATCGCGAGCTAGGCCAGGAAGAAATTGCCGATCGCAACTTGAAATGCACGTTCAACGTCATCCTCCAAGGCGCTGGCCTGCTCACCGACGAACACTTTTCCGGACGCGAAATCATTGGCTTTGGTCATTCTACCGGCGGACCGATGGCGGTCCACCTCACGCGCTTTTCGAAGAAGACAAAAGTCATTGGCATCGTCGGATTCGGCAGCGGCGGCCCCGACGGCTGGCGGCTCGAATGGAGAGACCAAACCGGCGCAGAAAAATATACCGAAAAACCCATCGATCATGTGTCGCGGCGCTCGCCCGATTCATTTAAGGCATCGGGCTATATCGACCCCGCGGATCTGACCCCCTGGGGCGGCGCCGACGATTATATCCGTTTGGTCAATCCGCTACGCTCGCAGATGAAAACCAGCCTTTGCGATAATCAGCATAACGCCGCTGTCAGCATACTGGAAGAATACCCCAAACGAACCGGCCTGCCGCGCGAAGAGTATTTCGATCATTTGCAAGAACCCGACACGGACTGGTTAAAAACCATCCGCGTGTTGTTGACAGTGGGTGAAAATGACAAGGGCCATTGGGTTAGAGGCGCTCAAATCGAGCACAAGCGCGAGATGTTTATGGGTGCAAAGTACGCCGCCGCGACGCGCGGCGCCCATGTGGTATTGCTCCCGCGCTACGGTCATGTGGGATATGCCGAATTGCATAATGAAAAAATCGCTTATCTTTGGCTGTGGGCCTATGAGGCGGGCTATTTCAATTAACTGACACGCTTGCGAGGGAGGTGGTCCCATGTTGGTGAAAATTATTCTTGCGCTGTTTTGCGTATGCATGGCGCCGGACGCTTCGACGGTATCGTTCGCAGCCCAGACTCAGCCGAAGACCCTGGCCGAGCTGGCACTTTACCAAGGCGCGGATCGCGACAAGATCCTTCTCGAAGGCGCAAAAAAAGAAGGGGAGCTCACCTTCTACACCTCGAACACTTGGGTCGCCGGTCCGGTCTCTCGAGAGTTCGAGAAAAAATACCCTTTCATCAAAACCAACGTCTGGCGCAGCGACTCCAAGTCATTATTGCGGCGGCTGAGCGAAGAACACGCCGCCGGCAAGTTTCTTGCCGACGTGGTCGAAACCAGCCCTGAATATGTGACGATTTTGGTCCGAAACAGCATGCTCCAGGACCACTTCTCGCCGGAGCTGCGCTTTTATGACGACGATGCCAAAGTAAAAGGTAAAAACGGCGTGCTGGCCTGGACTAACAGGGAAATTTATATCAGCTTGGGATACAATACCAAGCTCATTCCTCCCGCCGAAGCGCCCAAGACATTAAACGACTACCTCGATTCAAAGTGGAGAGGAAAAATGGCCATCGCAGGCACGACCACCGGCACTCGATGGGTCGGCGCCGTCTTGGAAGCGAAGGGGCGCGAGTTCTTGAAAAAACTCAGCGCCCAGGAAATCCGCGTGCAAAACATGTCTGGCGCGGCCTTGTCCGGTCTGGTCGCCTCCGGCGAAGTGCCGCTGTCGCCGACGATTTTCAATTCCAACGTTTTCACCCATAAACGGAAAAACGCGCCGATAGACTGGCGGCCCATCGATCCCGTCATCGCCGGCGTCGGCAGCTCAGGATTGATCGTCAACGCGCCCCACCCGCACGCGGCGCTGCTGTTTCTCGACTATCTCCATTCAAAAGTCGGCCAGCAAGTGGCGATGAAAGGTGGGCTCAGCTCGGCGCGCAGCGACATCGGCTCGCTGGAGAAAAAATTTAAAAAACTCTATTTGGAAAGCAAATTTACGCCCGAGGAATTCGAAAAGAAATTCAACGAGTGGGAAGGCCTTTTGCGCGAACTCTTCATCCGCAAGCACTGAGCGAACGAAACGGGATGCCGCACAAGGTTCTCATCACCGGCGCCAACGGCTTTATCGGCTCGCACACGACCAAGCTGATGGAGCGCCTTTGCCACAAAGTCGTGCCCCTCGACGTAGTGCCACGCTCACCGGATTTGTTGCTGCTGGCCGTCAAAACGCCCAGCCAGATTATGAATGTAACCGACACGGCGGCATTCCGCGGGCTTTGCGATAAAAAGCGACCCATTCACGTTTTTCATGCCGCGCACCCGCCCCGGAACGAAGCTCCCTCCGTGATCAATTTTTGCTATCAAGCGATGACGAACATTCTCGAAACGGCAATAGAATTCGGCATGAAACGCATCGTCTATTCGAGCTCCGCATCGATTTACGGCCAGCTTAACAAACCGGACGGAAGCCTGGTCAGGGAAGACGACGCGGTAACGATTTATCCGACCTATTTCTATCGTGCCGCGAAGACCGTTTCCGAATGGATGGGCAATTTTTACAAAGAGAAACACGGCGTTGACTTCGTCGCGCTCAGGTATTCGTCGGTTTGCGGACCGGGGTTATATTGAAGCATTCCGCTTGAATTGAAAGCGGATCTTGAATCAAAGTTTGCCCGATGGGAGGGTTTAATGCGCCAGCTTTTCATGCAAAAAAGATAGCTGTCCGGTCGGCGCGAAAATCCAAAAGGAGCAACCGAATTTATGAAGCCCCATCCATTACCCTATCCGAGCTTGGTTCTCTATAACGGCAAGGTCCGCACCTTCGCGAGCGAAAATTTGATTTGCGAAGCCGTTGCTTGTGCCGGGTCGCGCATCGTCGCCATCGGCAGCTCGGATGAAATGCGCCGTCTGGCCGGACCGGAGACTCAGGCAATCGACCTCAAGGGCCGCACCGCGATCCCAGGCTTGACCGATACTCACGTGCATCTTTCTGAAAAAGGCACGGCGGAAATGGCGCTCGTCGATTGCCGGGACTTCTACGTCAACGTCGACTCGGTCGCCGACATTCTGCAACGGCTGGCCAATGCCGCTGCAAACTCGCCTAAGGGTTCGTGGATCGTTGCTCACGGCAGCCCGATGCAGGATTTTCGCCTCACCGATAAACGTTTTCCCAACAAGCATGATCTTGATCGCGTCGTGCCGGACCATCCGGTTTCCATTTCCTTCGGCGCGCATATCACCATCGCTAACACTCCGGCCTTGGCAGCGGCCAAGATCACTCGCGATACACGCGACCCCGCAGGCGGCCACATCAAACGTGATTCCCAAACTGGCGAGCCCACGGGAGAATTGCACGAACGCGCCCAGTTGATCGTCAAGAAAGTTGCTCCCGAGTTTAACTATCTCCAGCTAAAGGATGGCATCGTCTTCGCGCTCAACCAGTGTCTTGAACGCGGCGTCACCACGGTTCACGACATCGTGCGCTATGCGGAGCCGGTGCGTGCTTATCAGGAGCTCCACAAAGAAGGCCGCATGCACGCTCGGGTGAGCATCCTGCCGCGCGTGATCGAGTCGATGATCGAGTCGAAAAGCCTGATTGAGCTCGGCCTGATCACCGGCTTCGGCAACGAGTGGCTGCGGGTGGGCGGCGTAAAGATGAGCATCGATGGCGGCATCACCGGACGCAACGCCTGCTTTTACGACCCATACGAAGACGATGAACACAATCACGGTATCATTCGCATCCAGCAGGATGAATTGAACAACACCGTGCAGAAGTGCCACGAAGCCGGCCTGCGCTGCTGCGTGCACGCGATCGGCGACCGCGCCTTCGACATGGCGCTCGATGCCTATGACAAAGCGATTGCGAATTCGCCGCGAAAAGATCATCGCCACCGTATCGAACACATGGGCAACTGGCTGTGCACGCCGGAAAGAATGCAGCGCATGGTGCGTTCCGGCATCGTCGCCATACCGAATATCGCCATCGGTTATTACGTCGGCGACGCGATTCTCGATTGCGTCGGCGAAAAGCGTCTAACCAAGGCTTTTCCGTTCCGTACCTTACTCAAGAACGGCGTGGTCATCGCAGGCGGCTCGGACTCGCCGGGCTACTGGCCTGTCGATCCGTTGCGCGATATCGCCGCCTGCGCATCCCGCAAGATGCGCTGGGGCGAAGTGTGGGTGCCGGAAGAACGGATCAGCGTCGCCGAAGCGTTCGCCATGCACACGACCACCGCTTCGTGGGTCGGTTTCGAGGAAAATGAAAAGGGCAGCCTCGAAGTGGGCAAGCTCGCGGATATCGCCGTGCTTGCCGAGGATCCGTTCGAGATCGATGCGGAACAAATTAGAGATCTTAAAGTCGAAATGACCCTGGTGGGCGGCGAGATAAAATATCGGGCCTAAGTGAGTCTTCTTATCTACCTCGCTCGGCCGACACTGACAAAGGGGCGGTGCGACTGGCGCTCCGTCGCCAGATTGATTTTCTTGCGTTGTTTGTAGATGTGGATGCACAGCTCCTCGATCGTCGTCGGTAGGGATTCGTTGGTCTCGGCACCTGTTTGGATTGGTTCCCACTGCACGGTTATCGACTGGATCCTATCCGATTGATCCTGCCAAGAGACACGCAAAAGCCTGCCGTGCAAGCGATCGACATAATTTCCGGCGAGGCGAAAAATCTGCGATAGGCTCAACAGATCGGGAGGATCGAAAAACGGCCTCCGCTTCCCGCGCCCGGCCGCATCCAGGCGCTGCAGATCTTCCGGCGTGTAATGTTTCTCGTGGTCCAGCGTCATCGAAGTGCCACGGTTCCACGCCTGGACCACGAGATCGTCCCCGTGAATTTTGATTTCCACCGCCTTGAGTTGCATCTGCTCGAGCGACTGCCCGACGCAGCGAAGAATCGAGGCATAGCGCAATTTTTTCGGCGCCAGTCCGATTGCGGAAAGAGCTTTTGTTGTCATGTTGCTACAAGCGAGCAACGATTATGCCAAATAATACCGCCGAGAGATCCTTCAATTTCCCAAAAATTATCGACTTGCTGTGCAAAATTGTCCTTCGACTCACTAAACTCGTCATAGCTCGGAATGACTCTGCCCAAATAAAAAAATCGCCCCGTCGCTGGCGCTGGGGCGATTTTTTATTCGAAAACTTGCCGACGGAATATATATTCGGATCAGCGGATTTTCATTTCCGCCGCCAAAATGCGCTCTCCGGGCTTGGCCTTCCACTCGATATTGTTTGCGACACCGTAAATTTCCGCCAGCTGATACAGCGGTACCAATGGCGCATCATCCATCAGGATTTTACCGGCCTCTTGCATCAGCGCAATGCGCTTTTTCATGTCGCCGGTTCTTTGCTCTTCCTCAATCAATTTGTCGAACTCGGCATTCTTATACATTAGCCGTTTGGTGACGCCGGAATGAAAGTACTGGTCATACACGGTATCGGCGTCGATCGCCGGACGGCCGACATAATAAAAAGGAAGCTTGCCGCCGTTGACACCCTCCTTGCCCCAGAAAACAATGAATTCTTGTGCGATCAGCTCGGCCTTCACCCCGGCTTTGCTCAACTGAGCGGCGATCACTTGGCACACCTCCTTTGCCTTGGGATACCGGTCCGGCGAAAGATAGAGCTTGACATTCAGACCGTTCGGATATCCGGCCTTGGCCAACAATTCTTTAGCTTTTGCCGGGTCCACGGCATACCGTTTCGTGTTCGGGTCCACGCCGATCACGTTGGATGCTACGGGACCGTCCATCAGATAGCCGTTCCCTTCATAGATGTGTTTGATGATCACCGAAGGATCGATGGCATAATTGAATGCCTGGCGCACCAGTTTGTTATCGAAAGGTTTGTACGCCGGATTGAGCACGAGAAAGTACATGCGCTGTCCTTGCGCCTTTTCAATCCGCAGCCGTGGATTTGCTTTGATTCGGGAAATCTCTTCCACCGGAACATTGTTGATGACGTCGCCCTGGCCCGCGAGCAAACCTGAAACCCGCGCGGCATCCTCTTTGACTTTTTGGGTGACGATTTCCTTGATGTCCGGTTTTGGTCCCCAATAATCGTCGTTGCGCGTCAGCACCATTGGGCTGCTGCGATCCCAGCTGACGAATTTATAGGGGCCGGTGCCGATCGGATGCTGATCGACTTCGGCGCCGTACTTATCGGCGGCGGCTTTGCTGATCATAAACCGATTGGTTAGACGGTCGAGCATGACCGCATTGGGCACCTTGGTGGTGATCACCACGGTGAGATCATCCTGTGCTTTGACTTCGGTAATGTCCTTCAGCCCCGACTTCTGCAAGCTCTTCGGGTCCTTCTTAATCCGGTTGATCGAATGGACCACGTCCTTGGCCGTGAACGGCGATCCATCGTGAAAGCGCACGCCCTTTTTAAGATGGAATGCCCATTGTTTTCCCTTGAACTCCCATGACTCGGCCAGCACCCCGACGTAGTCCATCTTGTCATAATCTTCCTGGACCAACCCTTCGAGCATGTGGTTCCAAATGCCGTATTGAGGGCTCGATGTGTATGCGTAGGGATGCAACGAATCCAAGCTCACGCTGCTCAAAATCGTCAAACGCTCCTTCGACGCCGAATAACTCAGTTTCGGCCATGCCCCGGCTGCCCACGCCGTTAGTCCTGCGAGCGCGCTGCGCTTGAGAAAGTCACGACGATTAATTCCATTCCATTTCGAAGACATGATTACCTCCTCTTTACGCGGCTGGGTTTTCCGTCACGGCTTCGCTATCGGAAAAACGGCCCCGCGCGGCTTATTTTGATTGGATCCAGACATGAACTTACCCCAACCAAGTCCTAAGTCCAGACCCTTAGCGCTATGGAAAAAATTTTATCCGGGGGGGGGCGGGCGGGTATCGCGGACGGTATCCGCATCCGCCGCCGGACGGCCGACGTAATAGAAGGGGCATCTTACCTCCGTTGACGCCGTCTTTGCCCCAAAAAATAACGAACTCCTGCGAGACAAGCTCGGTCTTTATGCCGGCTTTCGCCAATTGATCGGCGATAACCTGGCACACGTCCTGCGCCGTGAACGGAGCGCCGTCGTGAAAGCGGATGTTCTTGCGCAGCTTAAACACCCATATTTTGCCCTGAAAATCCCATGACTGGGCGAGCACGCCGAAATAATCTCTTTGGGCGTAGTTCACCTCGACCAACGGTTCGACCATGTTGTTCCAGATGCCGCACTGCGGGCTGGAGCTATGCGCGTACGGGTGCAGCGTGTCTAAACCGATACTGCTAAGAATCGTCAGGCGTTTTCTTGATGCGGCGTAGCTCGTTTTGACGAACGTGCCGCCCAATGCGGCGCTGAGCCCCAAGAAAGCACTCTTCTTCAAGAAATCGCGACGATGGATATCCGGTGTGAACTCATAGCCCCCCTCCTTGGATTACGTTCAACGACTCTCTGAGCGCGAAATTTGCGGACTTGTTTTATTTAATTTTCATGTCCCAAGCCAGCACTTTCTCGTCCGGTCGTTTCTTCCAAACTAAGTTCTTCGCCACGCCGTAAATATCGGCGAGGTTGTACAGCGGTATGAATGTCGCTTCGTCCATGATGATCTTACCGGCCTTTTGCAACAACGGAACGCGCGTCTTTGGGTCCGGTGTTTGCTGCTGTGCTTCGATGATTTGATCGAGCTCCGGATTGCTGTAATTGGTCCGTTTCGTCGTTCCCGTGCGAAAATACTGATCATAAAGCGTATCGGCGTCCGTGAGCGAGCCGCGCCCGATGTAATAGAACGGCAAGCCGCCGCCATTAACGCCCTGTTTGCCCCAGAAAAGCGCCCACTCCTGGGATATCAGCTCGACGCGAAAGCCGCCTTTGACCATTTGCGCGGCCAGCACCTGGCACACCTCCCGGTCTTTCGGATATCGTCCGGCGGAATAATAGAGTTGGATATCACAACCGTTGGGAAACCCGGCTTGCGCCAACAGCGCCCTGGCTTTTTGCGGATCGTAGGGATAGCGTTTGAGTTTGGGATCGGAGCCGACCACGTTGGAACCGACCGGACCGTTGCACGTATAACCCGCGCCGTCAAAAATGTTTTTGACGATCGTCGGGGCATTGACGCTGTAGTTTGCCGCCCGGCGCACCAAGGGGTTGTCCCAGGGCTTATGCGCCACGTTGAAGGCAAGAAAGAACATCCGCAAACCTTCGACCTTGTCGATCCGCAGGCGCGGATGTTTTTGCAAACGCGCGACCTCGTGGATTGGCACGTTGTTGACAAAATCCGCCTGGCCGGACTCCAGCGCGGCCAAACGCGCGGCGTCCTCAGTGACCTTGCGAAAGATCACCTCCTTGATTGCCGCCTTGCCGCCCCAGTACTCGTCATTGCGGGTAAAAACCATATTGCCACCGCGCTGGTAGCTGACAAATTTATACGGTCCGGTGCCAATCGGATTGTCGTAGAGCTTATCGCCGAATTTCTCGCCGGCGATGTGACTGAGAATGAATCGGTTCTCGATGCGATCGAGAAAAATGGCCAGCGGTTTTTTGGTGACGAACACCACCGTCAGTTCGTCCGGAGTTTGAATTTCCACTACGTCCTTGAAATTCGGCGCCTGCAAACTGCCCCCCTTGGTGTCGCGCATTTTCGCGACCGAAAATACCACGTCCTTGGAAGTCAGCGGCGCACCGTTATGAAACTTGATTCCCTTTTTGAGTTTGAAAACCCACTTGTTGCCTTGAAACTGAAAAGACTCGGCAAGAACACCGACGTATGCTTTTTTCTGGTAGTCAAAATCGATGAGCGGTTCCATGATATGTTGCCAGTCGCCGTAGATCGGACTGGAGCTGTGATTGTACGGATGGATCGAGTCGGCGACGCTACTATGGTAGATCGTCACCCGATCGCGGGACGCGCCGTACGCCTGCCGCGAAAAAGACGGCGCAGCCAGCGCGCCTGCGCCAAAAATCACGCTTCGCTTTAAGAAGTTCCGTCGGTCAAGGTTAATCTTCCTGTCGCCCATGCATTCCTCCTGAAAAATCTCAAAACACCTACCGCTGCCGTCTTAGTTTCGGATCGAAAATGTCGCGCAAGCCGTCGCCTAGCAAATTTATCCCGAAAACGGTGATAAAAATCGCCAAGCCCGGAAATATCGTCAGCCAGGGCGCGCGATTGATGTAGCTCCGTCCTTCGCTCAACATCGAACCCCAAGTGGGAATATGAACCGGCACGCCCAAACCGAGAAAGCTTAAGCTCGCTTCGGTAATGATGACAATGGCCATAGCGAAGGTCGCTATGACAGTAACGCTGGCAAAAGTATTCGGCACCACATGGCGAAAAATCACATACCAATCCTTGCCGCCGAGGGCCTTGGCCGCGGTGACAAAATCGCGCTCTCGAATCGAGAGCACCTCGCCGCGCACAACGCGGCAGAACTGCACCCACCGGCTCAGCATCAACGCCATAATCAAATTGCCGACACCTTGGCCGAAAAACGCCATGATCGCGATCGCGATCAGTAAAAATGGGAAGGCGAGAAAAATCTCTGAGATTTTACTGATAATCTCATCGGCCGTTTTGCCGAAATAGCCGGCGACGGCGCCGAGCGTACAGCCGAGCAGTCCCGCAAAGATTACCGTCGCTGCGCCGACCAACAAAGAAATCCGGGATCCATAGATGATACGGCTGAGCATGTCTCTGCCAAGATTGTCGGTGCCGAGCAAATAAGCCGGCGAGCCGTTTTCAGACCAGCGCGGCGGGCGCAACCGATCTTCCAAAGTTTGCGCTTGGGGGTCGCGCGGCGCGAGCAAAGGCGCGGCGACTCCGCAAACAAAGAGCAGCACCAAAATCGCCCCCCCAACCCAGACTTTTAAATGGCGCAAGCTAATCATGACGATTTGCCGGTCCAAGTGTGACAATCACTCCTTGGATCAGGCCGTAACCACGACCCCATCGACCGTGGTATGGGAAAATTGATGCTCCTTATATAGTCCGAAAGGGCAGCCGTCTCAACCACTATCCGAGCCTTTCGTCCTACAAAAGGCCCGCGGCTCAAGACCTAAATTAGCAGATCTTGTGCTCACTGGACAAAGCGTCGGAAACTGCGCGTGCGGGCGCGCCCACCCTGTTGCGGCGGCGTTCAGCAAAGACCGTGGATTACGCTAAACGAGTTTGAGCTAGGGAAAACGAGCCATGGGTCGCAGGGCAGTGAAACATTACGACAGCTTGATTCTTGGATCGATCAGGCCGTAAAGCAGGTCGACCAACAGATTCACAAAGAAGTAAGTGACGGCAAAGACTAAGATCAAGACCTGGGTGAGTTTGTAGTCGCGCGCCGAGATCGATTGGATCAGCAGGTCGCCGATGCCGGGAAATGAAAAGACCGTTTCGGTGATCACTGAGCCGCTCAGCAAGGCGCCCAACTGAAGGCCAAGAATGGTGACGATGGTAATCAGCGCGTTGCGGAGGATATGATGCCAGATGACGTTTCTTTCGCTCAAGCCTTTCGCTCGCGCCGTCGTGACATAATCCTGGCGCATCACTTCGAGCACGCTCGAGCGCGAGATTCGTGTGACAATCGCCGCCAGCGACGAACCCAGAGTAACCGCCGGCATCAGCAGATGCTGCATGGCGCTCCAAAAGCCGGCGAAATTTCCGGTCAAAAGGCTGTCGACGAGATAGAGCCCGGTGATCGCCTTGATCTCGACGCCGTACTCGATGCGGCCCGCCACGGGTAGAAGATTCAGTTGCCCGCCGAGGAAATAGATCAGCATGATGCCGAGCCAAAAGTTGGGCAAGGAAACGCCGATGAGAGCAACGCTCATCCCGGCGTGGTCGAGCAACGAGTTATGCTTAATCGCGGAATAGACGCCCAGTGGCACGGCGATCAGGACGGCCACGCACAGACTGGCGAAAGCCAATTCCAGCGTGGCCGGCAATCGTTCGGCTACCAGATTCGTGACCGGTTCATTGAACTTGAGCGATTTGCCGAAGTCTCCGGTGACTGCGTGGGCCAAGAAATCCCAATATTGCACCAACAGCGGCTTGTCCAGACCCCACTCATGGCGGGCCCGCGCGACGTCGGCCGGAGTGGCGTCGTCGCCCAGTAGAAGCGTCACCGGATCACCGGGCGCGATATGCATCAGGAGAAAAATCAGGAAAGAGATGCCGATGATGACGGGGATTGCGCCGACGATTCTGCGGCTAAGCGTCTTCATACCGAGTAAATTTCAAACCGATCGAAAAAAAACTACCGGTCCACGTAACGATTCGCCATTGGCAACGCTTACTGACCCAGTTGGGCGAAAGATTGATCCAGGGCTCTCAACGCCTGGTCGATCTGCTCTTTGCTGACGTTGAGCGCCGGCGCGACACGCAGGACATTGCTGTAGGTTCCGCCCTTGCCGATCAACAAACCGTTGTTCTTGGTCAGCTCCATCACTCGCTTGGTGTTTTCCAGGTCGGGTTTTTTCTTTTCGCCGACCAGCTCCATGCCCTGCATCAAGCCCATGCCGCGCACGTCGCCGATGATCGGGTACTTGTCTCTGAGCGCGTTTAAACCTTCGCGCAAGCGCTGGCCCATCAGTCGGGCGTTCTCAACGAGATTTTCCTCTTCGATGACTTCGATGGTCGCGTGGGCCGCGGTGGAGGTCACCGGGTTGCCGCCGAAAGTCGAGATGGTGTTGCCCTTCATGCTGTCGGCCACCTCAGGGGTTGCGATGGTGGCGCCGATCGGCACACCGTTGGCCATGCCCTTCGCGAAGGTCATGATATCGGGATCGACATCCCAGTGTTCGATGCCGAACATCTTGCCGCCAGTGCGCCCCCAACCGGTCTGCACTTCGTCGCAGATAAATAGACCACCATATTTGCGGATGATCCCAACGATCTCTTTGAAATATTCCTTGGGCGGAACGATAAAGCCGCCGACCCCTTGAATCGGCTCGGCGAGAAACGCCGCAACGCGCCCTTGCGACGTCATGGTTTGAATCGCTTCTTCGGCATCCGCGGCGCATTTCAAATCGCAGCTCGGATAGGTTAGTCCGAACGGACAGCGGTAACAGTATGCGTTGGCGATGTGGTGCACGCCGGGCACGACGTTGGGCATGAGCCGCCAGCTCGACTGCGCCGACAGGCTCAACGCTAGATACGACCGACCGCTATAGCCGTGCCGCAGCGTGATCACGTCCTGGCATTGGGTGTGGAGCTGGGCTAGCAACACCGCGGTTTCGTTCGCTTCCGTGCCGCTGTTAGTGAAGAAGGATTTCTCCAGACGCCCAGGCGTGATCTGCGCCAATTTTTCCGCCAAGCGCACCTGCGGCTCGTTGGCGTAGAGCGTCGACATATGCTGCACTTTGTGCGTTTGCTCGTCGATCGCCCCGGTGACTTTGTCGTTGCAATGGCCGACGCTGACCGTCAAGATGCCGCCGAAAAAATCCAAGAACTCCTTGCCGTCAGCGTCGTAAACGTATTGATCCTTGGCGTGATCGATCACCAGCGGCTCGTCGTAATACGTCGACACGCAGGAGAATAGGTATTTTTTTTGCTTCTCTAAGATTTCTTTTTTGTCCATAGCAGCCTTAATTTGATCGGGTAGCATTAATGGCGCGTGAGGAACTCCAAAATCGGCGGATGGCCCTTTTCCGGCATCTCGCGCAGATAACCATGCCTACCGTCTTTGATGAGTACAAGCTCCGCGTTGGGAATTTTTTCCGCGAGCACTTTCGCCGATTCAACGTGGCTGCCGGTGCCGCCTTCATGGGTGTCCATGTCGCCGACGATGACCAACGTGGGCGCCTTGATTTGGTGGATAAGATGGGTGGTTTCGTGACATTGCCGCGCCACCACATGGCGTAGATAACATTTCAGCGGCGGCACCTCGTCAACGATCAGTTCCTGATATTTCTTGACCACGTCCGGGTGCTCCTTCATGAAGCTCTCGCTGAACATAAAACCCGGTCCCCAGTGATCGCTTTGATATTTTTCGTAGCCCTTCTCGATCATCTCCAGCACCGTGTCCAATGGCACGCCGCGCGGATAATCTTCAAGTTTCTCGCTATACTTTCCCGAGCCCGGCCCCGAGAGCACCAAGCTGCGCACTTTTTCGGGATAATCTAAGGAGATCCACTGGCACACCCGAGCGCCCATGGAGTGGCCCATCATGTGGGCCTTGTTTATGCCGAGCGCATCCATCAGTCCGACGCAATCCTTGGCGAACAGGCGAGTCGTGTAGTGCATGTCCGGTTTATCGCTGCGTCCGAGACCGCGATGGTCGTAAATCAGCACTTGATAATGCTTGGCGAACTCCGGTACCTGAGACACCCGCCATGGCGCCAGACTGATACCGGTGCCGGCGACCAGCACCAGCGGATCACCCTCGCCGTAGAGTTCATAGTACAGATTGACGTCGTCGACTTTGACTTTGCCGCTTTTAACTGGTTTGAGCTCTTCCAAGACCCCCTCCAAAATTGACCAACCGCTGACATGAAACTGCCCGGTGATCACTCCGCGACGCTATCGAATCCAATTTTTAGAGTCAATCATACCGTCTTGTTGCACAAACATGCGCCAATAGACTAAGGCATCCCGGTTTGGATCCGAAGTAAAAAGCAATTGTCCCGGCCACAGCCCGCCGAAACGATCGTCGACGGCTCGGACGAGATCAGCCCCGTTACCGACGTTTGAGTTGTCTAACATATTGCTGAGATATCGCTCCAAAAACTACGTGAATCTTGTCTTTGTCGTTGACGGCAAATTCAGCGAACACGGTTTCAAAATCGCTTTTTCCACTTCCACCGCAACAGTGCGTGAAACGCGCGCGAAAGTTCTCGCAAAAGTTTTCGACGTCGGACCGGTTGGATTCACTCATTACCTATATTCTCCTATGATAAACTAACCCGCTCAATTCTGTTTGGTCGAAAAAGCTCGACTGGATTTTTTCGCCAGGTGAAGGACATTTCCCGGAAGGGGGCGCATTCGGCCTGCTTTATCGGCGTCTGTGGAACGATCGCCGCCATTGACAGACCCGATTAAACGTTGAACTTGAACAGCACTACGTCCCCGTCGGCGACAGCGTATTCCTTCCCTTCCATCCGATACAGGCCCTTGGCACGGGCGGCGGCAACCGAACCGCACTGCACCAAGTCGTCGTAGGCCACGGTCTCCGCCTTGATGAAACCGCGCTCGAAGTCGGAATGAATGACGCCGGCGGCTGCGGGCGCGCTGTCGCCCGCACGGATCGTCCAGGCGCGCACCTCCTTCTCGCCCGCGGTGAAATAGGTCCGCAAGCCGAGCAAGTGATAAGTCGCGCGGATCAGGGCACCGACGCCGCTTTCCGTTACGCCGAGATCCTTGAGAAACGCCTCGGCTTCGTTCGGTGCGAGATCGACGAGGTCGCTCTCAATCTGGGCGCTGATGACAACTGCCTCACAGGCCAGATGGCTGTGCACGTACTCGCGCACCTCGAGGACGCAGGGATTTGTGTCCGCCGTGGCCAGGTCGGACTCCTTGACGTTGCACGCAAAGATCGTCCGCTTATCCGTGAGCAAAAAAAACGGTATCGACAGGGCGCGCTCCTCTGCTGTTAGCCGCACCGTGTGCGACGGCTTGCCGGCATCGAGAGCGGCCTCGATTTTCTTGAGGACCCTATCTTCGGCGGCGGCAGTCTTATCGCCGCGTTTGATGTCTTTGCTAACACGCTCGCGGCGTTTTTTGACCGATTCGAGATCGGCGAGCATGAGCTCGGTATTGATGACTTCGATGTCGCGCACCGGATCGACGCTGCCCGCCACGTGATGGACGTCCGCGTCTTCGAAACAGCGCACCACCTGCACGAGGGCGTCAACTTCACGGATGTGGGTGAGGAATTTATTGCCCAGGCCCTCTCCCTGGCTCGCGCCCTTCACCAGGCCCGCGATGTCCACGAACTCGATCGCCGCCGGGATGACGACGTTGCTTCTAACGATGCGCTGCAGTTCGAAGAGCCGAGCGTCCGGCACGTTGACAATGCCGAGATTGGGATCAATGGTGCAAAACGGATAGTTCGCCGCCTCGGCCTTGCGCGTGCGCGTCACGGCGTTGAACAAAGTGGACTTGCCCACGTTGGGCAACCCGACGATTCCAGCTCTCAGCATGTTCGGATGTGTCTCGCTCGTTGAATTCTAAACCCACCATGGCGTACCGACACAATCCCTCGGCCGTAGCCAGATTTCGGTCAGACGCTTGCCGCAATTAAGCCGTGCCATCGGGGTCCGGAGCAGGATAATACGGGAATAACGCGGACGGGATGACTCACAAAAACTAACAGAGATATCGATGAAGGAGAAGCCTCACGCGATTTTTCTACTTGACGCCATCGCTCTCATCGCGTCGTAGGCTCGCGCAGGCTGCACCCGTGTTCCGCGGAGAATCTCCTTTTTCGTGCAACTTTTGGGCTTCCCTGGCGATCAACTCGACGGAGCAAAACAGAGTGCGCGTCTCCACCAGCAATGGCGGTAGCGGGCAGCGCGAAAGGGCTGCCTGCCTACGACCTGCCAATCAACTTTTCCTCTAACACCGATTCGCTCTTGGTCAGGAACCATACGAAACCTGAGAAATCACAACGAGAGGACCTTTCCAGGAATAGACGCAACAGGAGATCATCGAACGGTTCAAATAGATAGACGGGACGAATCCAAATTCAAATTAAACGCCGAACCCGCCTTTGAACAGCCGGACTTTCTCGGCGTAATCTGAATCCGACAGGTTCTTGTACTCCAGGCCAATACGTATCGAGATTGTCTTGCCGTCGCCCCACGGCCACCAGGTACAAAAAATCGCCGCGTCCCGCGTCGGATCCGTGGCAAACAGCAATTGCCCCGACCATAGTCCACCGAATTGATCATCGACGGCTCGGACCAGCTCTGGAGCGTTACCGATGTTTGAGCTGTCCCACGTATGACCGAGACGAAGCTCCAGGAGTGCACGAATTTTGTCTCTATCGTCTGTCGAAAATTCAGCCAACATGGTCTCGAACCGCCAATCCCATTTCCACGCCGATACTCCCTGAAACGCGTTCGATAGTTCTCGATAAGCAGTTTCGATGTCCGCTTGGTCTGAATCACTCATTATCGGTACCGTAACAATAACAATCGAAACTCACCCGCCAAACTCTGGTTTATCGAGCGACGCTCTATGGCATCACATCCGTTTAGTATGTGACAGCGCACATTCGGCCGTCCATAGAATTGTGCCAACGTCGGCTTAAAGGTAAAAGCACCGAGGCTGATCAATTCACCTCTGGCTGCGTCCGATTTCGGTGCTTCGCCGCTGCGACTATCACTGCGCTTGATAAGCGGTGCCGCGCAAGACTTTTCCGGCCATCTCGCCGCTGAGCTTGCCGTCCTCGTACACGACTTTGCCGTTGACGATGGTCTGGCAAATGCCTTCGGAGCGCTGGATCAATCGCTTGGTGCCGGCGGGATAATCTTCGGCCCATTCCGGCGCGCAGGCTTTGATCGTCTGCGGATCGAAGATGGTCACGTCGGCGGCGAAGCCGGGGCGCAAGAGGCCGCGGCCTTCGATGCCGTAGACCGAGGCGACGTGGTAGGTGAGCTTGTGGATCGCCTGCTCCAGAGTAATCATCTGCCGGTCGCGCACCCACATGCCGAGCAGTGTCGTGCAGTAGCCGAAGTCGGCGCCGAACTGCACGTGGGCGCCGGCATCCGACGTACCGACGATCACATAGGGGCTCTTCATGATCGTGCTCATCACTTCGGGATTGAAGCCGCGGTTGGTGGTTTCGAAGGTCGTCTCCAGACCTTCTTCCAGGGAGAGATCCAAGAAGGCGTCGAGCGGGCCTTGATTGCGCAGGGACGCGACCTCGGCCACGCTCTTGCCGACGTACTGTTGATTCTCAGGCTTCACCGCCTTCTCGACGAAGACTCGTCCCCAGTTGCGGTGAAACGAGATCGCCCTCGGCGCAAAGAAATCCTCCCGCATCTTGCCGCGCGTCTCGGCGTCGGCGAAGGCCTGCTTGCGCGCCGGCTCGGGCAAGAACATCAGATTTTTCCACACCGGGAACTCGTCGAAGATCTGCGCGTCTTTCATTGTGAAATGACGCATCAATGGCACGGTGTGCGTAAGACCATAGGCCTGATAGCCGTCGCGGAAAGTTTTGGCGATACCGTCGAGCATGTTCTTCCAGAGCTCCGGCTCGCTCTCTTTGTACTGCACGCTCTGCCACACGATCGGCCGGCGCGTGCGCCGCGCCAGCTCATCGTATTGCGGAATCTGCTCGACGCAGTGGCGCCCCATGTTCATTTGAATCACGCCGCTGTTCGCTTCGCTGACCACTTCGCAAAGTCCGAACAGCTCATCGTTGTCAGCCATGCGGCTCGGCACCGGCAATCCATCTTCGCGCATATGGCGCTCGTTGCGGTTGGTTGAAAAACCGAAGGAACCGGCGTGCATCGCTTCGCCCACCGCTTCGCGCATTTTATCAATCTCGCCCGGGGTCGCCTTGCGCTGCACCGACTCCTCGCCCATGACAAACTGGCGCACCGCGATATGGCCGACGATGCCGCCGACGTTGATGCCGACCTTGCCTTCGAGCCTGTTCAAGTAATCACCGTAGCTCCTCCAGCCCCAGGGCACGCCCTTTTCCAGCGCCACGCGCGGGATCGCTTCGACGCGCACGAAGCTTTTAACGATGGCGTCTTCATCGCCGTTTTTCACCGGCGCCAGCGCCAGGCCGCAATTGCCCATGATGATCGATGTCACGCCATGCTGCGGTTCGCAGGTGCCGAAGGGATCCCACAGAATCTGCCCGTCCATATGGGTGTGATGATCGATGAAGCCGGGCGAAACGACCAGGCCGTCGGCGTCGATCGTTCGAGCCGCGCTACCTTTGAGCCGGCCTACGGCGACGATCTTATCGTCTTTGATACCCACATCGGCGATGAATGACGGCAAGCCCGATCCGTCGACCACCCGTCCATTCTTGATTAGCAAATCGTAATCCATGGTCGTAACTCCGGAAGATGAGAATTCAGCTATTCTGTCTTATCATCCTACCTTTTCAATTTTTCATTTTAGCTTTTTACTTTTCCCCAGCATGTCCCGGTCCGTAGACGATTTTGCCCGGGCGCGCGCCGGTATGGTAGCCGTTATCGATCACCACTGCGCCATTGACCAAAACGTAAGGTATCCCTTTGGGATACTGTTTCGGATTTTCATAAGTCGCGGTGTCGGCAACCGTATCGGGATCGAAGAGCACGACATCGCCCCAATATCCCTCACGCAGCAAACCTCGATCTTTCAAGCCCAACACTTGCGCCGGCATAGAGGTCATCTTGCGCACCGCGTCTTCGAGCGTCAGTACTTTTTCTTCGCGGGTATACTTGCCGAGCACCCGCGGATGGGTGCCGAAACTGCGCGGATGCGGCTTGCCGGGATATTTTTGATTGAGCGCGCTGCCGTCCGAGCCAATCGACACCCAGGGCACTCGCATAACCGTCTTCACGTCGTCTTCGTTCATCGTGTGATGCACACCGTGAATAAACACGCCTTCTTCGTGGATCAGGTCGAAGCAGGTCGAGACCGGATCATCCTCGCGGATCCCGGCGATCTCCGCGATCGTCATCCCTTCAAATTTTTTCAGCTTCGCGTTATCCAAGCGCGCGGCCACGATGCCTTCCCAGCCGCCATGCTCGTCGACGTATTGATTGAATTCCTTGTCCTGGATCACGCGCTCGCGAAACGACGGATCTTTGAATCGCGCGATGGTTTCCTTTGCCGGTGCGTCTTGCACCCAGCGCGGAAACAACCGGCGCCAGGGATGCTGCATGGCGGTATAAGGGTATTGATTGGCGGTGATGTCCAAGCCCTCGCGCCGCGCCTCTTCGAGCTGCGCGATCACTTGGCGAATCCGTCCCCAGTTCGCCTTGGCGCGCATCTTCAAATGATAAACGTGAACCGGGATCTGCGCTTCGCGCGCCACGCGCAGTGCCTTCGCCAGCTCCTCCATCATGTCGAAGCCTTCGCTGCCGACGTGCACGCCGTAGTAGCCGCCGTAGCGTTTGGCGATTTTAGCCATCTCGACGACTTCGCCGGGATTCTCGGGACCCTTGGCGTGCCAGGCAGCGGTGAGGCCGAGCGCGCCTTCTTCCATCGCCTGGGCCACCAGACGATTCATTTTCTCCTGCTCGGCGGCATTGACCGGGCGCTCTTCGAAACCGCAAACCACGCGCTTGACTTGCTGCGGCGACACGCCGGAGGCAACATTGATCGAGGTGCCGCCGCGCATGAGCGAATTGAAGTAGCCGGTAAATGTCGTCCAGTCGGTTTCGATGCCGTTGCGTTTGCGATGTTCGGCCCGGTATTCCTCCAAGATTGCGCCTTCGAGCGGCGCCACCGTTTGGCTCTCGCCAATGATGTCGAGCGTCACGCCCTGGCGCACTTTGCTTTCACCGTTGCCGTCGGCCACGAGCGGTTGATCGCTATGCGTGTGCATGTCGATGTAACCCGGGCTAACGACGTAGCCCTGCGCCGAAATCGCCCGTGTTCCCGCTTTCGGATCGATTTGACCGACGCTTGCGATTCTGCCGTTCTTGATTCCCACGTCGCCAAAGAACCACGGATTGCCGCTGCCGTCGATCAATCGACCCCCGTGGATGACCATATCGAACTCTGCCATGCTAAATTACCTTTCTAATCGTCTTTGTGGCCTATATCACCGCCTCCGTGGCCCGACAACCTCGGCGGTGCGATTGCCGATTTCGCGCGCGCCCGCGAGACAGATCGATCTCAGCTGTGCTAATACGCTGATGAGGAGAAGCCATGATCCGACCCGAGTTTAGAAAAATTCTGCTCGACCAGCGCGGAGCAGCGGTCATTCTTTGGTGTTTTTTTGTCATCTCCATTCCGATCTACGTCGTGATCATCCGCAATGTTCTGGAAAATCCCAACCTCGGCAGCAACCGTACCTTCGCCGAGCCGGCAAGAATAATTCTCTGGCTACTGACTCTGGTCGATCTCGGCTACTACGTCTACTGGCGCAAGCGCAACCTGACCTCCGACTCGATCCTGCGCAACGCGCGCGCGACCAAGCTCTTTCGCGCCCTGCAAGAATTCAGTGGCGCCGTCGAAGAGCGCGCCGCTTACGTGGTTTCGACTTATGTCACGCGCAAGGTCGTCATCTTCGCCATCATCGAAGCGATCGCCGTCTACGGTCTCGTCCTCGCTGTCATCGGCCGATTTGTCCAGGACCAATACTGGCTCTCGGCCTTGAGCGTGGCACTGCTGGTCGTTGAATTCCCTTCGGAAAAGTCCGTCGAAGCCTTGGTTCGGGCCGCCGAACAGCCACCGACCGAGAACGCCGGATAGAAGACTTTCGCCCGTCCGCACTCAATCTTCGACATGCCACTTGCCGCGCCTAGTCGAGTGGCGCAGCGCCGATTGCAACCGTTTCAAGAAAATTCGCCGCGGAATTTCCTTGGCGCCAAGATGGTGCATATGATCGGTGGTCATCTGCGAGTCGACAAAGTGAAATCCCCATTTCTTGAGTTTCTCCACAAGCACGGCCAGTGCGACTTTCGACGCCTCGGTTTTACGGTGAAACATCGACTCGCCGAAAAACGCTTTACCAAGAGAGACACCGTAAAGACCGCCGACTAATTTGCCCTCGAACCAGCTCTCTACGGAATGGGCAAAGCCTAAGCCATGCAGTCTAATATATGCTTCCTGCATCTCCGGCGTGATCCAGGTGCCGCTTTGGCCCTCGCGCGCTACTTGCGCGCACGCCGCGATCACATCCTCGAAGACGCGATCAAGAGTCACGAGGAAAATCTTTTTGCGTAGCGTCTTGCGCAAGCTCCGGGAAATTTTGAATTCGTCGAGATTGAGAACGAAGCGCGGGTCTGGCGACCACCAGAGAATGGGCTGGTCCTCCGAGTACCAGGGAAAAATGCCGACGCGGTAGGCCTCCAGCAAGCGCTCGCTGGAAAGATCGCCGCCCACCGCGATTAAACCACTCGGGTCCGCATAATCCGGCGGAGGGAACACCATGTCGTCGACAAGTCGAAATATCGGCATCAGTAATCGATCCTTGGCGGCTATTTTAGCCCTCCGGAGAAATTATTCCCACTAATAATCGCGCTTGCAAACCGCCCGCCGAACGGCCTATCCTTTTGATGAGGGAGAAGCCGATGTTCAAGCGTATCGATCACGTAGCAATCCATGTAGCCGACCTCGACCGCTCGGTGAAATTTTACGAAAGGCACTTCGGTTTTAAACATTACTTTCAACACGCCGCGGGCAACGGCGCGCAAATCGCCTATTTGAAGTTGGGCGACACCGTGCTTGAGTTGACCCATCATTCCGATGGCGCCATGGTCGGATTTCATTTCTGCCTCGAAACGGACAACTTCGACGAAACCGTCGCGCAGTTACAAAAAAATGGTGTCAAATTACTTCGCGCGCCCCATGATACAGCGGCGCGCGAGCCGCGCGAAAAAGGCTGGCACCGGGTTGTGTTCAGCGGGCCGGACGGAGAACAGATCGAACTTCGCGGGTGAAACAGGGTCTCCCGTTCGGAGTTTAAAGTTTAAACTCTGGACCCGAGACTCCGAAGGTTAGACGAGCACAAGGAGTCTTTTCGCATGGATGACAATAAATCAAAGACGATCCGAATCACCTGTCCTTGCTGCGAGGCGACCTTGACCATCGACCCGGCGCTGAGCGCGGTTCTCGATCACAAGCTACCGGTCAAACCGCAAATGGCCGTGCAGCTAAAGGACGCCGTAAAGCAGGTGAAGGAAGAAGCCGGCCGCCGCGACGAAAAGTACCAGAAGATCGCCGAAGCGGAAAAAAACAAATCCAAAGTTCTCGAAGCCAAGTTCCAAGAGCTATTCAAGAAGGCCAAAGAAGAGCCGATCACCAAACCCCTCAAAGACATCGACTTGGATTAGGCTGTCGGTTTTTTCTACCCGTCGCTGCCGCCCTCCTATTCTTTGAAATCTGCCTCTATACAAGTCGACTCCACGTCGTAGCCGAGATAGTAATAACGGTGCCATAGTTTTTTTGTCGCACGAGCGGCACCCGTCCAGATGTTGAGATGGATCCCTTCCATGCTCGTGCATGCTCTAAAAGCGACCGCACTACCGCCCAATCGGCCCTCGACCCGCCCTTGTCGGATCTTGAGATTCGCCTGTTTTCTGGCCATTGCAAAATAGATTTTGCCATTTTTCAATTCGCTGCCATCGACGAGGTAAGAAACGTCCGCCGCCGTGGCGCTGGCGGACTCGCATGGTTTCTTCAACGCGGTGTTCACTTTGGAATGACGAATTTCTGACGGCTGTGTCGCGTTGCCGAGCGGAGTCCACACCAGCGCGAGCTCGTCGCCGGGTTTCAGCGAACCATCTTGGATCATCAAACAGAACTCGCCGCCCCGCCGCGCGGCGACCATCCCGACACCGCGAGCGTAATCGAACGGAGGTTGCTTGCTCGGCGCATCCGCAGCGCCAAGAACCTCTACCTGGCTTAGCGCGAGAATGATCGAACAGAGGGCTCGGACCCTTGCCCTGTTTCGGAGGACTTGATTCACGGCTGTCCCATTATCATCGCGCTGCACGGTTGGAGCAACCGTCGGTTTGGTTTGCGAGCGAATCTTCGATAGAAAAGGTAACCGACTATGCGTGCGATGCTGTTTGAAGGGACGGGCGGAGATTTACGGCTTGCGAATGTTCCGGTTGCCAAGCCAGGCCCGGAGCAAGTTTTACTTAGCGTCAACGCCTGCGCGGTTTGCCGGACCGATCTCCATGTCGTCGACGGTGAATTGACGCAACCGAAACTGCCGCTGATTCCGGGCCACGAAATTGTCGGCACCGTCGTCGAGATCGGCGGCGCCGTTACCGGCTTCAAAATCGGTGACCGCGTTGGCGTGCCCTGGTTGGGTTGGACCTGCGGTGAGTGTGAGTTTTGTCTAAATGCTAGAGAGAATCTCTGCGACCAAGCACAATTTACCGGCTATACGCTCGACGGCGGGTATGCGGAATATACCGTTGCTGACCATCGCTTCTGTTTTCCGATTGCCGATTCCTACAACGACGCCGAAGCGGCGCCGCTACTTTGCGCCGGCCTGATCGGCTACCGAAGTCTGGTCAAAGCCGGCAGCGGCAAACGCCTCGGCATCTACGGCTTTGGCGCCGCAGCGCATATCGTCGCGCAAGTTGCCAAATATCAACAGCGGGAAATTTTTGCGTTTGCCCGGCCAGGCGACGAAGAAGCGAAACAATTCGCTCTGAATCTAGGCGCAGTTTGGGCCGGCGGCTCTGATAAGTTGCCGCCGGTCAAACTTGACGCCGCGATCATCTTCGCGCCCGTCGGCGCACTTGTTCCCCAGGCATTGAAAGCCGTCGGCAAAGGCGGCATCGTCGTCTGCGGCGGCATCCATATGAGCGATATCCCTTCCTTCCCCTACTCGAACCTCTGGGAAGAACGCTCGATCTGCTCCGTTGCCAACCTCACCCGCCGCGACGGCGAAGAATTCTTGGCCCTCGCCCCCAAAGTCCCAGTGCGCACGGAGATCGAAACTTACCGCTTGGAAGAGGCGAACGAAGCTTTGAAGCGGTTGCGTGATGGAAAGATTCAGGGTGCAGCGGTGCTCGTGATGAAATCCAGTGAGTTTTAATTCGTTTGTTGACTTCGATCAGAAGCTGAGCGGCATTCGTCAATCCGCTGGCGTCTGCAGCGGCCGGATCACCTCTCCGGCCAGTGTACCTACTTGTTCTCGCCATCCTTCAAATGGTCCGCAAGGCCGCATAATAAACTTGGTCGCGCCGGCGGCGATGTAGGCCTGCACTTTCGACCGCACTTGCTCGGGCGTGCCGAAGGCGGTGAATTCAGGAACCGGCAGGTCGGCGCGCGGGCGGATGGAGCGCCCAGCGGTTTCATAGGCTTTGTCCGTGCTTTCCGCGAAGTAAAAGGGAATCAATACGCCGTAATGATCTTCCGGTACTTGCCGGCCGGCTTCCGCGGCGTATGCGCGAATCGCTTTAATTCCGGCGTCGACTTCAGCGGGCGAAACGGACGAAACCAACCAGCCGTCGCCCAAGCGTCCGGTACGGCGCATCGCGGCTTGGCTTCGACCCCCGATCCAGATCGGCAGGCCGTTCTTCCGCCAAGGACGCGGCATGATCGTGACGTCTCGCACGTTGAAAAATTTTCCCTCGAAGCTGACGTTGTCTTCCGTCCATAAGCGGCGCATCAGCGCGATCGCCTCATCAGTGCGCGCGGCACGCTCCTTTTTATCCACGCCCACCGCGAGCAAGTCTTTCGAATCCTCACCGCCCAGGCCGATGGCAGGAAAGAGCCGGCCCTGCGAGAGAAAATCCAGCGTGGCGAGTTCTTTGGCTAGAATGATGGGATTGCGCGCCGGCAGCACCAACGTGCTGGTGCCGAGCTTCATCTTGCCCAGGCGGCCGGCAACGTAGGAAAGAAACGCGATTGGCTCGATAATCAGCCCGCTGGAAACCAGCCGGTCGCTCGCCCAGATCGAATCGACGTCAAGCGCCTCAAAATAATCGAGCAGATCGAAGATTGCGCCAGGCTGAATATTTTTATCCGGCCATTGCCCGATCGCGATACCGATCCGGACTTTCATAGAAGCGATTTACCTCTCGTGGAGATTTTTGACGAACCCGCTCTTGTCAAGCTCTTCGACGAAACTCGAATCGACGAAGTCCTCCGGTTTATGCTTTCAGAGCTCCAGGCGAGTTCGCGCGAGATATTCGCAGCGGGTCTTCATGCCCTTGCTCTTCGAGTAAGGCGCCGCAATGCGGTACTTGGCGAACAATTCCCAGAATTCCTGCGCCAGCGAGTCGTCGTTCAACCGGAGCATTTTTTTGATAACTTTTTTGCCAACTCAGGCTCCTGTTTGAAGCCGACGATGCTTTCGAGACGAGCGCGCACGGACCGCATCACCAGATCCCGATCCTGCTTGATCGGGGTGCGCGTGGTCGCGCTCTCGCTCCAGGGGTAATCGACTTCTCTAAAAAACTTCCCGCGACGGTGAGCCATCGTTGTTCAGCTTTTCTAGCGGTTGGTTTTCCTGGCATTTAGTCCTGCGTTTGGCACAATGTCAATCGGGGTTCTTGGCGTTGACAAGTCCCTCCGGTTTGAAATAAGTCACAAGTCATATGCTACCTCAACTACCACGCGAATCGTTGTCAGACCTGTGCCGGCGGATGTTCGTCATCCGCCACTTCGAAGAGAACTTGGTCCCGCTCCATGACAAAGGAGTGTTCGGCGGACACTATCACCTGTACGTCGGCCAAGAGGCCACCGGCGTGCCGGCGATCTCCTGCCTGCGCGCCGACGACTATCTCTTCACCACGCACAGAAACCACGGCCATCTGCTCGCCCGCGGCGTCGAGCCGAAAAAGCTCTTTGCCGAAATTCTCGGCCGCGTCGACGGCTTGAATAAGGGCAAGGGCGGATCTTTTCACTCGGTAGCCCCCTCGCTGGGCTTTCTCCACAGCTCCGGCGTGGTCGCCGGCATTATTCCGCTCTCGACCGGGACTGCGTACGCGGCGAAGGCGCAGAACAACGGCCGCATAACCGTCTGCTTTTTCGGCGACGGCTCGATCGAAGAAGGTGCCGCGCCGGAAGCGTTCAATCTCGCTTCGCTATACAAATTGCCGGTGCTCTTTCTTTGCGAAAACAACGGAAAATACGGCTCCGGCCGCGCGGTGGCGGCGGCGCAATCGTCGTCAATGGCGGCCTATCCGCTGACCGATCTGCCAAAGGCCTATAAAATACCCGCCCAGCAGATCGACGGTATGGATGCCGGCTTGGTGCACGCGACCGTTTCCGAAGCGGTGCAGAAAATCCGCGCCGGCGAGGGACCGCAATTTATCGAAGCGCAAACCGTTCGTTACCCGGGCAGCGAGACCAACTGGCCCGTGGTGCCACAACCGACGAATACGGCGCTCGCCTGGGACGTGAGCAGCGTGCCGGAAAAAGCCCGCGAGTGGTACCGCTCCTGTGATCCGCTGCTGATTTACATTCGCGAGCTGGTCGAAGCCGATCAAGCATCGAAAGATGAAATCGCCGGCATCGAGCGCCAGGTCAAAGCCGAGATCGCGGCCGCGGTCGACTTCGCGGTCGCCAGCCCCCATCCCAAACCGGAAGAAGCGGAGAAAGATTTTTTCGCCTGAGAATTGACTATGAGAGAACTTGCCTACTACGAAGCCAAATTCGAAGCGTTGGAAGAACTCATGGCGGCCGATCAGCGCGTCCATCTGATCAACGGGACGTTTTTGAGTTTGAGTCCGCACCGCCACGTCTTTCAAAACCTCAAGAGCAAATACGGCGAGCGCATGATCTCGCCGCCGATCTCCGAGCTTGGCTTCTGCGGCCTCGCCACCGGCGCGGCAATGGCCGGGCTGAGACCTATTGTTGATCTGAGCACTGGCAGTTTTATTTATGAAGCCTGGCCGCAGGTCGCCAATGAAGCGGCCAATGCTTTCTCCATGTCAGGCGGTCAGACCCGCGTGCCGGTGGTGTTTCATCTGTTTCACGGCCTGCGCGGCGGCGGTGCGGCGCAGCACTCCGGCAGCCCCCAGGCGATGCTGTGGAATGTTCCCGGATTGGAGATCGCGATTCCGTCTTCGCCGCGCGATGTGAAAGGCTTGCTCAAGACCGCCGTCGCCTCAGATAACCCGACGATCTTCGTCGATCATACCCGGTTGCTCGATATTCGCGGTGAAGTGCCGGAGAACGACAAACCGATTCCCTTCGGCGTCGCGGATACCAAACGCCAAGGCAGCGACGTCACGTTGATCGCGACTTCCTACACCGTCCAGGTCGCGCTTCAAGCCGCGGCGAAGCTCGCCAAAGAAAACATTGAAGTCGAAGTGGTCGACCCGCGAACTTTGGTGCCCTTTGATCTGGCTACGATACTTTCATCGGTTGAAAAAACCCATCGGGTCGTCATCGCCGACGAAACCCATCAGAGCTGCGGCGTCGCGGCGGAAATCGCCGCGCGCATCGCCGAGACCGGTTTCGATAAACTCAAAACTCGCATTCGCCGTGTCTCCACGCTCGACGTGCCCGTGCCCTATAGCCCGCCGCTGGAAGCGCATATCGGCCCGTCCGAGTCGCGCATCATGGACGCGGTCAGGGCGGCAGTGGCGTAAAGTTGGTTCGAGTTCAGGGTCTTGAGTTTCGTGTTTATCTGAGGAGATAAGGCTCTTTGCAGCGCCGTCCTCGGTTGTCATTTCGAGCAAAGCGAAAAATCCTGCTTTCCGAGCGGATGTTAGCGATTCAATGAACCATTGCTGACTATCGCATCCGCCGTTTTTAGGTTGGGCGCATGATGGCCAAAAAACAATCTGTGGACTCAATCGGTCTAATGCGCCGCATGTGGTTGATTCGCGCCTTTGAGGAAAAGCTCTCCGCGCTTTACGCCGAGCGCCAGGTCGTCGGCCTGCTTCATCTCGGCATCGGCCAGGAGGCCGTCGCCGTCGGCGCTTGCAGTCTCTTACGCACCGACGACCTGGTATATGGCGGCCACCGTTCCCACGGCCACGCCATCGCCAAGGGCGCGGATATCAACCGGCTGATGGCGGAAATCGCCGGGCGCGCCACCGGATACTGCGGCGGCAAGGGCGGGTCCATGCATATCGTCGCCAAAGAATGCGGCTTCGTCACCGCTACCGGCGTGGTCGGCGGAACCATTCCCCTCGCACTCGGCGCCGCCTTCGCCGCCAAGGAAAGAAAAAAAGGCCAGGTCGCCGTAGTCTTTTTCGGCGACGGGGCGGGCCAAGCCGGGCCGTTTCACGAGTCTCTCAACATCGCCAGTCTCTGGCGATTGCCGGTCATCTTCGTCTGTGAGAACAACGGCTACGCCGAGTTCACGCCGCTATCGGCGCATACCAAAATCGAGCGGCTGGCGCGGCATGCCAAGACCTATGGGATCCCGGCCAGCACCGTCGACGGCAACGATCTGTTCGCCGTGCGGGCCGCGATGACTCGAGCCGTCGAAAAATGCCGCGCCGGTAAAGGACCGGTCTTCGTCGAGTGCTTGACTCACCGCATGCGTGGCCATTACGAGGGCGACCCGGCAAAATACCGCCAGCTCTCTCAGCTCGCCGAGTGGAAAAAGAAAGATCCCATCGCCCGTGTTGCACGGGCATTGAAGAGTAAAAAGCAGATTACCGACAAAGAGCTCGGAGCGATCGAGCGCCAAGCCCGAGAACGGATCGAGCGAGCCGCGGAATTTTCCCTTTCTTCGCCGTGGCCGGCGGCGGAACAGGTCGACAGCCAAGTGACCGCATGAAGTAGAAAATATTTGCTCGCGCCGCCACCCTGAGCGACAGCGAAGGGTCTCGTCGGATCGCAGATCGGCGGCGCATTACACTGACAAATTATTGCAGATCAGAGCAACGATGCCAGCACAGACTTACCTAGATGCAATCCGAGCCGGTCTCGCCGAAGAAATGCAGCGCGATTCTTCGATCTACGTCTTCGGCGAAGACGTCGCGCTCGGCGGTCCCTTCGGCGTCACCAAAGGACTCGTTGAAGAATTCGGTGTCAATCGAATCGTGAACACGCCGATCAGCGAAGGCACGGTCATGGGCCTTGCCATCGGCGCGGCGACTGCGGGGCTCCGGCCGGTGGTCGAGATTATGTTCATCGACTTCATCACACTGGCCATGGATCAGTTAATCAACCACGCCGCGAAGCTCCATTACATGTCCGGCGGGCAGCTAAAAATTCCGTTGACCGTCCGCGTGCAATGCGGCATCAGCGGCACCATGGGCGCGCACCACTCGCAGAGCCTGGAAGCTTGGTTCGCGCATGTTCCCGGTTTGAAAATTGTCATGCCGGCCAATCCCGCCGACGCCAAGGGACTACTCAAAGCCGCGATCCGCGACGACAACCCGGTGATCTTTGTCGAGCATCGCGGCCTCTACTGGACGAGGGGTGAAGTTTCCGACGGTGAGACCATCGTTCCAATCGGCAAAGCATCCGTTTTGCGCCAGGGCGAGCACATCACCATCGTCGCACTTTCGAGCATGGTCGTTCCGGCCTTAACCGCGGCTCGAGAATTAAATGCAGAAGGAATTTCTGCGGAAGTCATCGATCCGCGCAGCGTATCGCCTTTAGATGTCGCAACGATCGTCGAATCGGTGAAAAAAACCAGCCGGCTGATCATCGCCCACGAGGCCGTCGAGCAAGGCGGCATCGGCGCGGAAATTGTAGCTCGCATTCAACAGGAAGCATTTTATCATCTCGATAGCCCGATCATCCGCGTCGCCGCGCCTTTTGCACCGATCCCTGCCAGCCCAACTTTAGAGGCACGATTTTTACCCGGCAAAGAACGGATCATCGACGCGGTGCGCCAATTAGTCGGTAGGATTTAGTTTGCACGGAGCACACGGCGGCCAAACGCCGCGTTTGTCGCTAGGAGGCAGACTTTGATCCGGATCGATTCCGATACCCACTTCACGCCGTTGGATGCTTTTGCCGATCTCGATCCCAAATATTCCGAACAAGGGCCGGGCGTTATTGCTTTGCCGAAATGTTCCAGGCCGGGGAAGGCTTGACCACCGCGGACATTGACAATTTACTAGGCAACACCGCTGCCGATTTTTTTGGCTTGCGGCACACTATGTAACTTAATTTTAGTTGATCCCACGAAATTGACAGCCCCGACAATTTCAATGACAGTTTCAATCGGCGCCAAAAGACGGGTGAGCGCAGATATTTGCGCGCATTCGCTAAACCGCTTCCAATCCATAACCACTTCCACCGACACCAGCGCGCCGCAAAGTCTCGCTTTATGCCGCTCACCGCCAGCCCTGACACGCGCATGACATGAGCTGTCTGGCAAAACCGCGCCGGTGGCGGCTCGCGTCCGGCAAAAAGCACAAAAATCGATTATAAAGCTGCCCGATAATCTGGCACGGCACTTGCTTAGCCTCTCTATCAGTTAAGAAAGGTGGAGGTCAAACCATGCAGGAAAATTCCCGCCGCGATTCAAAAATGATTTCTTTAGATCAGACTGAATTGCACGCGGCAAAATGTGAAAAGTGCGGCGCAAAAATTTATCCTCAATCCCTTCTAGAGCCGCATCTGACGCGCCATCGCCGCCGCAAGCGGTGGTTAAATGGCGAGTTGAAAAAGCTGCAATTCACCTTCTCTCATATGCGCGATTTCGCTTAAGCTGTGCTGCGAACTTCCCCGGTTGGGGAAGCTCTCCCTGACGAGCCCGTGTGCGCCCCCACGTGCGCGGGCTCGTCCCCTCCACTCAATTAGCCCGTTATATTTTCTCCGATCTTGGCCGCATCATATGGGCAAACTCGTCAGTATACCGTCCGCCATGTTGTATGCCGCCGCCGAGAGCAACTGTCCCATGGTCAGAATTCCTAAGTAGCTTTGCAAACGGGAATGCGCTTCACGGCCTGCCGGACGAGGTGCGGTTGTGGATGAGGCGTTTTCCTCATGGTAAGCGTACCCGGACAAGAAGCTGAAGGATTCCATGCGCTCGCGCACTTTGGCGATCGATCCTTGATCCCAAGCGATATCGAAGCGGCTTTTTTTAGGGGACTTAAAAACGATGCTCGCACAATCTTCCAAATAGCGTGGTTCGGCTTTGACACCGATGAAAGAGCAAAGCTCCTCAAGATAAGGCTTGGGGTCGTCGATGAACGACTCCAATCGTACATCGTAAATTTGTGTCGGCTGGATTTGCTTCTTTAGCCGCTCGATGCTCGAGCAGAGTTGAAAAAACACCTCGATGTGCGTATCCAATGTCTTGCGCGGACCGCGACGGGCCATCGTAGCAAGCGCGTCGTAAGGGTTTCGAATCACGTGGACAAACTTCAACTCATTGGCGATCTTATCTTTCACGAGCTCGACTAACCCGGGATCAAGATAGAACCGCATCGCTGAGGTCGCACCCTTTTTGTCGCCTAAAACCTGCAGTTGTTCGAATCTCCCTTGCCACTGATTGGGAACTTCGTAGGAGTAGCCGCTGTGGCTCCGGCCCGTAGCAGCCATTTTCCTGGAATTCTCCAACAGCAGGTGAAACACTTGCTGCCGGCTAAACCCCCGCTGAAATAATTTTAGCGCGTCCAATTCATGGGCAACGACGATCCTCGGGTGGGCATCGAGCAAAGATCCGATGAGACTGTGCCCGGTTCTCGGATAGCCGACAAACATACAATAGGTTTGAATGCCGCGGAAGGATTCGGCATTGCGCCTGTTTTGCAGCAACGAAGTTGCGTACAAACCCACCAGCTTGAGTCTTTTTCTAAGTGACATGAACCTTAAATTTCTCCTTTCCTCATGCAGCGCGTTTTCTAGAAGTCAGGGTAGGCTGACCCGCGCAAAAGCCGAAGCATGATTGCTGCAAGCCGTGTTCGGTGACTATTCGAAGAAAGCTCCCTCGATCAACACGGGTTTGGCCGCGCCCTGCTCATGGGTCCGTCCGGGAATCGCCGTGCCATCGGGATTGAGCCGCTGATCCGCCATATCCGAACCCGCGCCGATGCGCGCCATCACCAGTGGATCGCTACCCGAGTTACAAAACTGATAGTAGCTGCCCGCCGGTAACACGATCGCCTGATGCTTCCCCGCGTTGAGCACCGCCTTGCCGTCCCGGCCGGTGTTGAATTGTGCCGTGCCCTGCAAGACCAAAAAAATGTGATCTTCCTGGGTATGTGCGTGCAATGCATTTTCACCGATGCCGGGTGCATAGCAATGGATGCGCAACGTCATCAGATCGGTTTCGGCGAGCATAGACCTGGTATGCCCCTCTTTGACCAGTTGGGTTTTGAGCTGCACGACCTTCGCTTGCTTTTCTTCCATAGGAACTCCCAAGGCACCGAAATTTATTGTGCGAGCCGATTTTAGGTCAGTCGTCGGGTCGAATGCAAACGCGCCGATCGGCTCACCAGGTTCGACTCGCCATAGGGATGACCGTTGCAATTCCCGGCGCGCTCGGCATAGTTAAAAGCTCCGACCGATCGAGCTCAACCTTGACGCCGCTGTTTGCTGAAATTATCGCCATCTGTTCAGCCATGGGCTGGGCGACGGATTTTTCGCCTTTTTTGCGCCGCTCTGGTCGCCGCATCGGCGCAAGTGGCGAACTTCATCGCGCTGGGTCGAGGGCAGCTGTCGGTCATCATTCCGCTGCTCAATACCACTCCCCTTTTCACCGTGTCCTTCAGTGCGGTCTTTTTACGCAACGTCGAAACGGTGAACTTGCGTATCGTTCTCGGCGCGGCCTTGATGGTCGTCGGCGTCGTGCTGATCACGTCTCGCTGAGCAACCACCGGTCGACTCTCTGCGCCGTACTCCGACTTTTTCCGAATGCTCTTGTTCCGGGGCGTACGGGGAGCTAAATTGCCATAGAATTATCTTCTAAACAGACTTGACTTAAGTTTTTAAAGTGATTAACCAAGGCTGAGAATTCAAATCCCTCGATTGTCTCATAACTCAAACCTGCTGTTTTATCAGTTGTGCGCCAGGGATCGGGGAGCCCAATGAACTGTTTCAGCGGCAGCCTCAGCTGCAAGAAAACTAACGCGAGGTAAAGACATGGCAACCCAATTGAGTGCTGCGATTGCAGAGATGAAGGGCGCGATCAAAGGCCGGGTACTGACTCCTGACGATCCTAATTACGAAGAAGCGCGCCAAATCTGGAATGCCATGATCGATCGCCGGCCGGCGGTGATCGTGCAGTGCGCTGAGGCTGGCGACGTTCCACCCGTCATTGCATTTGCGCGGCGGAACAAACTGGAACTTTCGATTCGCGGCGCCGGACATAATATCGCCGGAAATGCCGTTTGCGACGGCGGCGTGACGATCGATTTTTCAAACATGAAGAACGTCCGTGTGGATGCCGGAAAAAGGCGCGCCACCGTTGATCCGGGCGCTACGCTCGCTGATCTGGACGCCGCAACGCAACGCAATGGCCTGGCGACGCCGGTCGGCATCAACTCGACGACCGGTGTCGCCGGCTTAACTCTCGGCGGCGGCTTCGGTTGGCTGACACGCAAGTACGGCTTGACGATCGACAATCTCGTCGCGGCGGACGTGGTCACCCCAGACGGTAAGAAACTACGAGCCAGTGAAAGCGATAACCCGGATCTGTTCTGGGCGATTCGCGGTGGAGGCGGTAATTTCGGTGTCGTCACCCAGTTCGAATTCACGCTTCATCCGGTGGGTCCGGAAATACTCGCGGGCTTGATCGTCTTTCCCTTTGCGCAAGCGAAGCAGATTCTTGCCCGCTATCGCCAATTTACGGACACCTCGCCGGAGGACCTCAATGTCTGGGTCGTGTTGCGCAAGGCTCCGCCGCTGCCCTTTCTCCCTGAAAGCGTGCACGGAAAAGAGGTCGTCGTTCTGCCGATGTTTTACGCAGGCAACGTTGCGGAAGGCCAGAAGCTGATCGACGAAATTCGTGCCTTCGGCGATCCTCACGGCGAGCATATCGGTGCTCAGCCCTACGTCGAGTGGCAGAAGGCGTTTGACCCGTTGCTGACGCCGGGCTCGAGAAACTATTGGAAGTCCCATAATTTCACGGAGCTTACCGACGGCGCGCTGAATTCAATTATCGAATTCGCCGGCAAACTGCCCTCACCCCAGTGCGAGATTTTCATCGGCCATATCGCCGGTGCCGCCAATCGGGTGGCGCCCGACGCGATGGCTTATAGACATAGGGACGCGAAGTTTGTCCTAAACGTTCATGCGCGATGGGACGAAACCAAGGATGATCCGGGGTGTATCGCGTGGGCGCGCGAGTTCTTTAAAGCTAGCGCACCCTACGCCTCCGCCGGCGCTTACGTAAACTTCATGACCGCGGAGGAAGGCGACCGGATCGCTGCCGCCTATGGATCCAATTATAGTCGGCTGGTGGCAATCAAAAAGCGCTACGATCCGGAGAATGTCTTTCATCTTAATCAGAATGTTAAACCTTAGATGACCGCGGCATTGCTTTTGGTTCTCGCCCTCATCGCCATTGCTGCCAATTCGGTCGATGCCCGGCTCGCGCAACTCGAGCCGGGCATCGACCCTCCACTTGCACTTGCGCGCGGTTAGTTACCGGCACACCGAAGCCATGGCTTATTGCCCGCTACCGACGAGCTGATGCCGGGGTAGCATTTCAGAGCAACCGGACTTCCGCGGCCATGCTCTTGCGGTGGCAATCCAGAATTTCAATTTTTCCATGTCGGGCCGCGGGCAGCTATCGGTCATCTTTCGGCTGCTTAACACTACGCCCTTATTGACAGGGTTTATCAGTACGATGTTTATGCGCATCGTCGTAACCGTGACCGCTTCGTCTTTGGAACGGTCTTAAAATGCTGGCCGGAGTCATCCTAATAACCGGTCGTTGAGCGAGAGTCATCGTTAAATTGTCCACACGCATGGCCTCCGGGCCTTGACATAGGCCGGGCGCGTTCGGATAGTCTAGACGTAAATGCTTTTCGGCCGTCGTTCGGCAACGCTATGCCCGAGCTGTTTGAAAACCATATACCCATGAACGGTCTTGACGAGGAAGGTGCCCTGCGCCGGCTTCTCGAAGGAACCGCCGGCGAAACGGGCGAACGCTTTTTCGCCGCATTGGTGGAAAACCTTGCCAAAATCCTCAATACCGATGGCGCTTGGGTCACTGAATACTTGCCTGAATTCAGGCGACTTAGAGCCCTCGCTTTCTGGATGGACGGAGGCTGGATCAAGGACTATAAAGTTGACATAACCGGGTCACCCTGCGAGCAAGTCATAGACTCCGCGCGATTAGTACATTTTCCGGACCGGCTCCTGCAACTGTTCCCGGAGCGAGCTGAGGTGCAAGAACGCGGTCTGATAAGTTACATGGGCATGCCTCTGCTGGACAACGACCAGAAGATCTTGGGACATCTTGCGGTGGTCGACCGGCAACCGATGCCGCTGGAACCGCGCGTGCTGGCGCTGTTTGGTATTTTTGCCGCGCGAGCGGCCGCCGAATTGCGGCGCATACGCGCCCAGGCCCAGGTGCGTGAGCGTGAAGAAAAACTTCGCGGGCTCTTCGAAAGCGCCATGGATGCCATCGTCGAGTTCGATGCCAACCTTAATGTCACGCGCATGAACCCTTCTGCGGAGGAATCTTTTCACTGCCCGGCCGACGATGCAATCGGAAAGAGCTGCAATCGGTTCCTTACCGACCAAAGTCGCCAACGACTCAAGCGACTGGTCGATGAAATCGCCGACAGGCGTTTCGGAGCCCGGTCGTTGTGGATCGCCGGCGGGCTTCAAGCATTGGCCGCCAACGGCAAGGAGTTCGCTGCCGAAGCAACTCTCTCGCGAGCGGAGATGCAAGGCGAGGTGTTTCACACCTTGATCTTGAGAAACGTCAATGAGCGCTTGGCAGCCGAGCAAAAAATTTATTCGCTCAAAGCCGAGACCGAATATTTGCGTGAAACCATCAGCTCCCTCGGCGGGTTCGATCGGATTATCGGTCAAAGCGCAGCTCTGAAAGCGGTCTTGCAAGATGTCGCCCAAGTCGCGGTGACCGATACGACGGTGTTGATTCTCGGCGAGACGGGCACCGGTAAAGAATTGATTGCCCGGACGATTCATAATGAAAGCCGCAGAGCGAATCGACCCTTGATCACGATCAACTGCGCGGCCATTCCCGCCGCGCTCATGGAAAGCGAGTTTTTCGGTCATGAAAAAGGAGCGTTTACGGGCGCGACTCAAAGACGGGAGGGGCGATTCGCGTTAGCCGATGAAGGGACGATCTTTCTCGATGAGATAGGCGAGCTATCGCTCGACCTGCAAGCCAAGCTTTTGCGGGTTTTACAGGAAGGCGAGTTCACGCCCGTTGGCAGTTCGCAAGTTCGCAAAGTCGATGTGAGGGTAATTGCCGCCACGAATCGCCGCCTCGATCAGGCGGTACGGGATGGAAAGTTTAGAGAAGATCTTTATTATCGACTCAATGTATTTCCCGTTGATCTTCCCCCCTTGAGGGACCGACGTGAGGATATCGCGCCGCTTGCTATCGCATTCGTCAAAGCGATCGCTCAACGCCTGGGACGACAAGTCGAGCCGCTTTCGGCCGAATCTCAACAGCGACTGATGGCCTACGGCTGGCCGGGCAACGTCCGGGAATTGAGGAACGTCATCGAGCGGGCGGTCATTACCTCACGAGACGGTCATCTAAACCTGGACAGAGCCTTGCCCGACGGCGGCTCAGCAATCAGCAGCGACACAGAGCCAGCAAGCCCGACCCGCCGGAAATCGTCCACAGGCATTGTGCAAGTCCACGAACTTCAAGAACTGGAACGCACCAACATCGTGCGGGCTCTGGAAGCATCGGGTTGGCGCGTGGCAGGTCGAACCGGCGCCGCCGCGCTTTTGGGCATCAATCCTTCGACACTAAACTCGCGCATGCGCGCGCTGAAGATTCAAAGGCTAAAAAACCCCGATTGATGAGAGGTGAGCGGTCGTTTTTGGAGTTCGAAGTCTGATCGCAAAGTGACAGGACCGAATTCTGCCTGAAACGTCAGCCACCTTGACCCTATCGCAACCCATTCGCGACGCCTAAGTCAATGCCATCTTTGGAAACCCAAGACACCCTCACTGAACATCCCCTGCAGGACGCTGACGAGGGAGCGGTGCTGCGTCAAATCCTTGAGGGTACCGCGCGAGAAACCGGAGAAGGTTTCTTTGCGGCGTTGGTTGAGAACCTTGCCAAAGCCCTCGAGACCTACGGGGCTTGGGTGACCATCTGGCATGGAGAGAAGCGCCTGCGAGCGGTGGCGTTCTGGCTAGGCGGGCAATTCGTCTCGGATTACGAGTACGATTTGGCCGGCACGCCCTGCGAGCCCGTATTCAAAGATTGCCGCTTGGTTCATGTTGCCGACCGTGTCGTTGATTTGTATCCGAACGATCCCGACCTCGGTCCCATGGGCGCCGTCAGTTATATGGGGGTGCCTCTGTTAGACCTTGACGGTCAGATCCTCGGCCACCTGGCCGTCCTCGACACGCGGCCGATGCCCCGGGAACCGCGATTGCTGGCGCTGTTTCGGATTTTTGCGGCGCGCGCCGCGGCTGAGCTGCAGCGGCTGCGCGCCGAGCAGCGGCTACAAGAGCGCGAGGAGAAACTGCGACGGCTATTCGACAGCGCCATGGATGCGATCATCGAGTTCGACCAGGAGCTCAAAACCACGCGCATCAACCCCGCGGCTGAAAAAGCCTTCAACTGTACCGCTCTGGAACTTCAGGGCGGAAAATTCACCGACCTCCTATCCGAGAAGAGCCGCAAAAAAATCTTGGATCTTATGGGCGAACTTGCTGCAGCACGAGACGGCCGCCGCTCCCTATGGATCGCCGGCGGCCTTGAAGCGGTGCCGGTCAAAGCAACCGCTTTTCCGGCGGAAGCAACGCTGTCGCGTTTCGAGATTGAGCGCCAAGCTTTTTATACCGTCATTCTTAGAAACGTGAACGACCGGCTGGAAGCCGAAAGAAAAATCCATTCCCTCACGGCTGAAGCGGAGTATTTGCGCGATAGCGTCAAAGCACTGGGAGGATTCGATCAGATTATCGGCCAGAGTGCAGCGCTCAAAGAAGTCCTTCGCGATGTCAATCAAGTGGCCGGCACCGATACCACCGTGCTGATCCTCGGCGAAACAGGAACCGGCAAAGAATTAATCGCGCGAGCGATTCACGCGGCAAGCCGGCGCCAAAACAGGCCCTTGATCACGGTCAATTGCGCCGCTATCCCGGCCGCGCTCATGGAAAGCGAATTTTTCGGCCATGAAAAGGGCGCCTTCACCGGCGCCACTCAGAGACGCGAGGGCTGTTTTGCCCTGGCTGACCATGGGACAATTTTTCTCGACGAAATAGGCGAGTTATCGCTGGATCTCCAAGCGAAACTTTTGCGCGTGCTCCAGGAAGGCGAATTCACACCGGTGGGTGCCTCGCAGCTTCGAAAAGTAGATGTAAGAGTAATCGCCGCCACCAATCGGGATCTCAACGGCGCCATGCGCGAGGGTACGTTTCGTGAGGATCTTTATTACCGGCTCGACGTATTTCCGATCAGTGTTCCGCCGTTACGGAAACGGCGCGAGGACATTCCGCTTCTGGCGTCCGAGTTCGCCGCCAAATTCGCCAGGCGTCTAGGCAAGCAGTTGCAGTCTCTCTCCGAGGAACACCGGCAACGGTTGATGGCCTACTCATGGCCCGGCAACGTTCGTGAATTACAAAACGTGATTGAACGCGCCGTGATTACCGCGCAAGATGGCCGCCTGAACCTGGAACGCGCATTACCGGTGAACGATCTGGCACCGACAAACGCGTTCGAAACCCCTTCTCAACCGTCGCCACCCGGCATTTTGAAGCTTCGGGAATTGCAAGCAATCGAGCGCGAGAACATTCTACGCGCACTGGAAGCCAGCAACTGGCGTGTTGCCGGAAAAGACGGCGCCGCCGCGTTGCTCCGCATGAACCCCTCGACATTGAATTCTCGCATGAGAGCGCTCAAAATCGAGCGGCCAAGATAAATTCTCGATCGCAGCAGCGCTATCCTCGCTCGTGGGATCTCGCAACTTCAGTTGTTAGATTTCGCGAGTCACGAAATCTCACCACGGATCCAATCCTCCACATAACCTGCTAAGCCCTCAATTTAGAGCGAGAAACTCCCTTTTTAGCGAAGTGGCACACAAGCTGCAATTGCAAGCTTGCAACACATTCACCGAAAGGGAGGGAAAGAAAATGCAACACAATTATTCATACCAATCGGCACTGGCGGCTTCCGAGAGGATCGGCTGGAAGATCGAAGATCTGATCGGCGGCGAAAAGAAACTGGATTTCAATAAGCCCTTCATGCCGGAGTCCTTGGCCCAAGTGAAACAGCTTTCGTTTCTCACACCGGAGGAACAGCTCACGTTGAATCATATTCGCGGCCATGAATATCTTGCCATGTTTGGCTTGGTGGAAGAGTTTATTCTACCCTACGTCGTCAACCATGCCCGGCCCAAGCTCTCAGGCGACGACTACCGGGTGCGGGCCCTACTCCAGTTCGCAGGTGAAGAGGCCAAGCATATCCACCTGTTCAAGCGCTTCCGCCAGCATTTCGAAGCCGGCTTCGGCAGCAAGTGCGAGTTCATTGGCCCGGCTGAGGACGTGAGAAATTTCGTCTTGTCGCACAGCCCTCTGGGGGCAGGGGTCGCCATCCTGCATATCGAGTGGATCACGCTGCGCCACTATATCGAGGGCGTGCGCGACAACCAGGACCTTGACCCGCAGTTTAAGTCCTTGCTCAAAAGTCACTGGTTGGAAGAATCCCAGCACACCAAACTGGATACCTTGATGGTGGAAGAAATCGTAAGCCATTCGACTTCGCAAGAGATCGACCAGGCTTTCAAGGAATACGGCGAGATTGGTGCTTTTCTAGACCAGGGGATCCAGCAGCAGGCCGAGTTTGATGTCGAGAGCTTCGTGCAGGCGACCGGGCGAAACCTTTCCAAAAGCCAGCGCGATGAGATGACTCGGGCGGTGCTCAAGGGCATGCGCTGGACCTATCTCGGCACCGGGATGACTCATCCAAACTTCCTCGCCACCGTAGAGACAATCAAGCCCGAGGCCCGGGAGCAGATCGAACAGATGGCCCCGGCGTTCTGCTGAGTCGAGGCATCCCTTGAGACCCAAGAGCTGGTCTGCTGAACAACAGCCCGGCTCTTGGGTCGAGGAGAGCGGCTATGGAAATGACCATCAAAATTGTGACGGCATCGAATGCAGATCGCGCCATCAATACGATCCTACAAGCATTCAGCGCCGATCCCGCGGCACGGTGGCTGTATCCGGATTCGCGGCATTATCTACATTATTTTCCGAGCTTCATCAAAGCATTTGCCGGGGCGGCCTTCGAGCACGCTAGCGCCTTTTGTGTCGACGATTACTCAGGTGCGGCGCTCTGGCTTTCGCCGGGGATCCATCCTGATGAAAAAACGTTGGAAGCGCTGTTACAAGGGAGCATTTCTGAGCGGGATCAAGAAGCTGTGTTTGCGCTTTTCGAACGGATGGAGCAATACCATCCCGCCGAGCCCCACTGGTATTTGCCCATGATCGGCGTCGATCCTGCAAAACAAGGCGCTGGCTACGGCTCGGCTTTACTGAAGCATGCCCTTGAGCGCTGCGACGCCGACAACAAGCTCGCTTACCTAGAATCGTCGAGCCCGAAGAATATCCCGCTCTATAAACGTTTCGGGTTTGAACTGCTCGGCACGATTCAAGTCGGCTCCTCGCCGCCTCTGTTTCCGATGTCGAGAAAACCGCGCCTTGTTACAGCACACAAAAATAGTGGCTTTGCCGCGCTTGGAGACTACCAAGCAGGTAGAACCTGATGCGAAAGGAGTCCGGATATGGCTGGGGGAGAATTCTTGTTGTTAGCGCTGGCGATCCTCTATTTCGTGGTCCCTGACGGACATTCTTCGAAAGAGCGCCGCAATGCACGGGTTGGAAAGCAAAACTGGCGAAATTTCTAGCAGGAGGAAACTCATGGCTGCAACCTGTCCGGTTGGCTTTGACGTTGCTCGGTTGAGACAACTTATTCGCGCCGAATACGACCGCGTCGCGCGCGACCCAGAAGGCGATTTTCATTTTCATCGGGGTCCGGAGTACGCGTGCCGGATGCTCGGCTACGACCCGCTCGAGCTGGCATCGATTCCCGCCGAGTCGGCTGCGTCATTTGCCGGCGTCGGAAATCCTCATCGCATCGGGCCCATTGGGCCTGGGGAGACCGTCGTCGACGTCGGCTGCGGCGCGGGCATGGACTTGCTCCTGGCAGCCCGCCACACCGCCCCAAGCGGCCACGCCATCGGCGTGGATATGACGCCGTCCATGCTCGAACTCGTGCGGCGGTCGGCGCTAAAAACCGGCCTCTGGGAAAACGTCGAAGTTCGCAGGGGGTTCGCTGAAGAGTTGCCGGTAGAGACCGAGACCGTGGATGTCGTCATCTCCAACGGCGTCCTCAATTTATCGCCTGACAAGCTCGGTGCTTTTGGTGAAATCTACCGGGTGCTGCGGCCCGGAGGGCGTCTCTATCTCGCCGATGTTGTCGTTCAAAGGGAACTGTCCCTGGCGGCACGAAGCGATATAGACCTCTGGGCGGCATGAATCGGTGGGGCCCTGCCGGAGGCAGAGCTCTTGCAGGTTACGGCGCAAATTGGTTTCGTCGACGGCGCTGTTGTCGAGCGGTTCGACTGTTACGAGGGAACATCCGCCAAAGACAAACTATCCAAGGACCTTTATGTTCAGGGCGTAAACTTTTGCGCGCAAAAACCAACGCGACATCCGGTGAAGCCCAAACCAGCTACATCGACAATGCCGCGGTCCAGCATCGATGGATAACTTGCGGCCGACAGCGATGCTGACGGCGCCGTTAACGCTCCTCGCGCTCTTTGCTTTCGCCGCCAATTCAATCTTTGCTCGGCTTGCGTTGGGCGAGCCGAGCATCGATCCCTCGAGTTACACCGCAGTGCGTTTGCTCACGGGCGCGCTGACGTTATGGCTGATCGCCCGCTACCGGCGGGCCGATACGTCGGTAGTATCTCAGAGCAGCTGGGCTTCCGCGGCCATGCTCTTTCTGTACGCCGCGACGTTCTCGGTTGCCTACATCAGCTTGACCACTGGCACGGGCGCGTTGATCCTCTTCGCCGCGGTGCAGATCACCATGATCGCGGTCGGCCTGTATGCCGGCGAACGACCCTCGGTGCTCCACTGGTCGGGGCTGCTGATCGCCGTCGCCGGTTTGATCTATTTGGTCTCCCCCGGCCTCTCCGCCCCCTCTGCGGCCGGTTCGCTGCTGATGGGAACCGCGGGCGTCGCCTGGGGCGTCTACTCCATCCTCGGCCGCCGCGTGACCGACCCGGTACAGGCTACGGCGGGAAATTTTCTCAAAACGGTTCCCTTGACTTTGGTTATTCTAATAATTGCGTCTTCCTCGATCATGATCACAGCTCAGGGTTTTCTTTGGGCTGCCTTGTCCGGCTCGATAACCTCGGCGGTCGGCTATGTAATCTGGTACGCCGCCTTGCCCCGCTTGACGGCAACCCTAGCCGCGACGGTACAGCTTTTGGTCCCGGCGCTCGCTGCGCTCGGCGGGGTTTTGTTATTATCGGAGCGGATGACTCTGCGGTTAGTCCTCTCGGGCGCGATCATTCTCACCGGGGTCGGGCTGGCGATCGGCAGCCGGAGAAAATAACTTCGCTCGTGAAGCTATTGGGAATTTCTTAAACCGGAATTTCTCATCCGAGGCCAACGACGATCATTCCCATGCCTACCATGCAAATCAATTGAATGGAGAAGAAGATAAACCTCAGGGCCGTCGCGAAATTGGTGGGAGTGAAGCCGATGTGCACGGTCGTCTGGCATACTCGCGCAACGAGCATGACACTCGCCAGCCAATCCAGCGCGGCGCTACGGACGCCGGTGGCGACGATGGCCACCACCACCGCGGTGTAAAGCGGCAGGTTCTCCAGGCAGTTGGCATGGGCACGCATAGCGCGCCTGTACCAGTCGCTCCCTTGCGGCTCGTCCGCGCGAAAATCTTTGATCTCGGCTCGGCGGGTGAGAATCCTGCTCCAGCGGTACCAGCCGATGGTTCCAAGGAGCGTGAGCACCGTCCAACCTGCAAATCCGAGTAAAACCCAAACCGGGATGGTCATGGCGTCCTGCATGGGCCTAAGCCTATCCAAATCTCGGCGCCGAGGCCAACTGGATAATCACTGCCGTATCTTGACGGCGCCGCTCCACAGTTGATAGCTAGTTGATGATTTTTTCGGTTTGCGCTGCCCGTCAATGGAGGTGAGTATGGAAAGCCGGGAATTCGCCAAGTCGATCGAGAAGCAAGTCGCCGAATTCTGCAAAAACCTAGACGCGAAGTTGCCGGCCTATAGCTTTATCCCGCTCACCACCGACGAGAAGCGCATCAAAGTGATGCAGAGCCGCTTGTTCAATGAAATCCGCGCCGGAGAAATTTTCGGCGGCTGGCTCAAGAGTACGCCCGAGCTCGACGTCAAGAAAACCCTCGCCGAAGCGACCCACGAAGAATACGTCCATGCCGGCTTTCTCGAAGCAGCGTTGCGCGGCAAAGGCGCCACGCCCTACGACTACCGGCCGCTGCCCGCGCAGATGGCCATGTTCAACTCATTTGAAGGATTGACCGACACCGTCGAGCGCATCGCGGCGTTTCCCATGGCGGGCGAGGGCGTCGCCGATTATTTAATAGCCAAAAGTCTAAAGGCCGGCACGGTGCCAAGCTGGGTCACCGATCCATACAAGCGCATTCATGAAGACGAAGAGGAGCACGGCAACTACCCGTTCGAAATTCTGGTCAAATACGCGACCACCGGAGAGCGACAAGAGCGCGCCGCCCGCGCCGTCGCAATGAGCCTGGCGCTGCGCCGCGCTTACTTCGACAATCTCGATCGCTGGGTGCTCGAAAACCAAATCTATTAGGCGTTGCACTCGGTTTTATTCGCCCAACGAGCATCTGTTTGTCTGAGTCCTCTGGCTTCGATGTGAATCACCCGCGTGCGGTCGGCCACCGCTCGCCCCAGGCTAAACTTTTTCTTGCTCAAAAGACCAGGTTTGCGTAGTCTTGAACTTGCAAGTCCATGCCAAGGAACGATCAGATTACGCGTCAATGGCAGCTTCTGCGACAACTTGAAGGTTCGCCGGGACGAAGCCTTCAAGAGCTTGTCGACAACATCCCGGACGATTACCCGAAAAACGCCCGCACGGTGCGGCGCGATCTGGAAGCGCTGGAAGCCGTCGGTTTCCCGCTCGTGACCGAGCGGCGCCACGGCCAAACTCGCTGGCGTCTGATGGAAGGCTTCCGCGATATTCTCGCGCTCGGCTTTTCCGCCACCGAGCTGATGGCGCTGCTTCTCAGCCGTAATCTCTTGAAGCCGCTCGAAGGCACCGAAATCGCCGCGTCCCTCAACTCCGCGCTCGGTAAAGCTTCGCTGCGCTGCCGCCACAGGGGCACGAGTATGTTCGGGCGATGGAGCAGATGTTTTCCGTCGGCATCGGTGCACATAAAAGCTATCGCGAGCACCGCCAAACCATCGATCTCATCTCCCAAGCCATCGACAAACGGTGTACCGCGCAAATGCGCTACTTCTCGGCTTCACGAAACGGCACCGCCCGGCGCGAGGTCGATCCCTACTTTCCTCCGGTTCGCGGGCGGCGGCCTATATCTCATCGGCCACTGTCACTTGCGCAAAGAAGTGCGCATGTTCGCCGTCGAACGCATCCGCACGATCGCGCTCACCGATCATCCCTATCAAATTCCTCTCGATTTCAAGGTCGACGACTACGTTCAGGACGCGCTCGGCGTCATGCGCAGCGGGCGCCGCATCGAAGTCGAGCTGCTTTTCTCCAAAAAAGCCGCCGCCTGGGTCAAAGATAAAACTTGGCATCCGAGCCAGCAGGTCAAGCTGCTGAAGGACGGCCGATTGAAAATGACCTTGAAAGTCGCCGACAACGAAGAGCTGGTTGGCTGGGTTTTGAGCTTTGGCGGCGAGGCGCGCGTTGTCCAACCCGAGGCGCTCCGACAAAAAGTCAGGGAAGAAGCTAAACATATACTCGGTTCCAAACTGTAGTTTGTTTTCGACTCCCGGCCACGGGCGATTACATCAATATTGATGTTGCCGTTGTATGGAATTCGTAGTAGAGTTTTATGAAACCGAATCAGGCAGTTCCCCGGCGCGGGAGTTCCTGGACGAGTTGAGGCTCAGCGATCCTGACGACTTCGCGGCTGTCGTCGCGGGCCTGGCGAAGCTGCGTAACAGCCAGTATCACCGCGAGCCGCTTTCTAAAGCGCTGGGCGAGGGGCTTTTTGAGCTGCGCCATGTCGACAAGCTCAACACCCGTGTGCTGTGGTTTTTTATGAAAGGCAGGCGGATTGTCCTGCTGCACGGCATACGTAACAAGGCACGGGCGATTCCATTGCGCGATCTCGCAACCACGCGGGAACGGATGCGCGATTGGCGCAAAAGAGCGAAACAGTGAAAAAGACCAATTTCGACCGGTATCTTGAAAAACAATTGGATAATCCGGCTTTTGCCGCTCGGTTTAAAACAGCCGGCGAGGCGTGGGACGTGGCGCTGCAGATTGCTGCGTTGCGCGAGCAAGTCGGACTTTCGCAGAAGGACCTCGCCAAGCAGCTCAAGACTTCGCAACAACAAATCAGCCGACTGGAGTCGCCTAGTTACGAAGGCCACAGCCTGAGCATGCTCCGCCGCGTCGCCGACGCCTTGCACGCAAAGCTGCACGTCAGCTTCGAACCGGGAAATTCAGACGCCCACATGCAAGTCGCCGATCGCCCGGCCACATATCGGAAAGATCGCAGCGTGCCCGCGAATACGGCAATAAGGAAACTTGGCAGCATGGAATCTGACGAAGCGAGATTGCCCCGCCGCCGAGACCGTGACCAGACCGTCGGTACCATCACTGGAACAAAAATAAATCGAAAATATCTGGCGGAAATCGTGCGGCGAATCCTCACGGTAACCGAGCCGGAGAGAATTATCCTGTTCGGTTCCGCGGCAAGGAGCGAGATGGGACCGGACAGCGATCTTGATATTCTGGTGGTTACGGCTTGCGATCATCGCCGCAACACCGCTAGGGAGATTCGGAGCGCGCTCTTCGGTATCGGCATACCGATAGACATCATTGTGGCGAAACCGCAAGACCTCGAACGCTACGGCGACGCCATCGGTCTTGTTTATCGTCCTGCGCTCAGGGAGGGAACCGTTCTTTATGCCGCGTAGGATCGGCTTTATCGGGAAGCCAGAAGATTGGCTGCGCCGGGCCAAAGGCAATCTCGCAAGGGCGAAGCAAACAAAACCCAAAGACGCTTTCTGGGAAGATCTTTGTTTCGATGCGCAACAAGCAGCAGAAAAGTCCATCAAGGCGGTCTTGGTTTTCCGTCGGCTCGAGATTCGCAAATCCCATGACCTCAGAGGGTTGTTGAGCTTGCTTGAAACCGCCGGCTATCCAGTACCCGAGGAGATACGAAAAGCAGATGATCTCACCGACTACGCCGTCGAGACCCGTTATCCCGGGTTAACCGAGCCCGTTGGCCCGACCGAATACCGCGATGCCGTTCGGCTGGCGGAAGCCGTGGTGCGTTGGGCCGAAGAACAAATCGGAGTGCGAAAGAAAAGTAAAAGGAAGACCTAGGCGCGCTCGCATCCGGTTTGTCTTCGAGCTGGGGGCAAGTCGCCGTACGAAACGCAGTGTGACGAAAACGAGATAGTTCCGGGAGAATCGAATACGACGCGGCACACGATTTACTGAACATCGAATTCCTCGCCCATGTTCCCATCGACGATTCCATTGAATTGGATAGCGTGATCATCGACTATGCGAAAGACAAACGGAGCGTCGCCATCGAGGTATTGGACGCGAGCAAACGAACGACGCGCAAACCTTCGGACCTCGCCCAGTTGGCCATCGTGACATCTTCCGGCGCAGGCGCCGTGCGGGAAAGCGCGGAAAAGTACGCTAAACGGCGAGGCGGGAAACCTGCCCGCCGGAGGTGAGCCAGTGAAAGACACACCGCCGGCAATCGAACGAAAATTTCGCCAGATGCTGCCAAAAAGTGGCAAACGGCTTGAACGGAGCGCAGCGGTGGAACGATTGGAACATTTGGAACCACTGGAACCGCCCGGAGGGCGGAAGAGACCGTGACCTCGGATGTCAAAAAATAATTGTGGGGCGTGACCTCACGTGTCACAACCGGTTTGTAACCTTTCGGATGTGAGCATAAAGGAAGAGCGATGCCGTACGTGGATTTGGCGTTTAGGTTGACCGGCAGCAAGGTGCCTGTGGATCACGGATATGCCCTCTATTCGGCGATCAGCCGGATTTTGCCGGAGATTCACGGCGCGAAGAGTATTGGCGTGCATCCCATCCGGGGCACGTATTCCGGGAACGGCGAACTGATGCTCCGAGATTCATCGCGATTAATCATAAGGCTCGAAAGTGAACACATCGGAGAAGTTCTGAAACTCGCCGGCAAACGATTGGATATAGACAGCCACAGCCTCCGGGTCGGTATACCTGAGGTCCGTCTTCTTCGCGCACGTGCTTCACTATACTCGCGCCTCGTCACAATCAAAGGCTTTATGGACCCTGCAGCGTTTCTGGAATCAGCCAAGAGACAGTTGGAGAAGCTTGGCGTCGACGCAGAAATTCAGGTTGGTGAACGGCGAACTTTCCGGCTCAAGGATAAGCAGGTGGTCGGATTTGAAGTCGCGGCCTCGGAAGTAGACGCTGCCGGATCTTTACGATTGCAGGAGAATGGACTCGGCGGCCGAAGGCATATGGGTTGTGGGATTTTTACGGGATCTGCTGTGCAAAGGTCAGCGGGATGAGCGGCTATCCGAGACTCTTAGCCAAGAGCAGTAAAGCACCAAACTCCCCGCTTGGGCTAGAAACGCTGCCTGGTCATACAGCCAATGTTCTTGCTGCAGCGGAAGCGCTGCTGGACGAAACCGGTGACTCCCAATTGGCTGCTGTTCGATTAGCTCCAGAAATCTGGCGGCAAGATTTCCGTCGCAGCGTACTAGCGGCAGCATTTTGCCACGACCTAGGCAAGGCGAACGACCAATTTCAAGCAATGGTCCGTCATCAGCGTGAGGGGAAACAGGCCGTTCGCCATGAAGCGTTGTCGCTATTAATTATTGAGGAGACCATTCTACGGAATTGGCTTGTGGCGGGTCTGAAGGATGCAGAGGATCTAAAATTTCTTCTATGGGCAGCAGCCGGTCATCATCGGAAATTTCCACCTAGCAAACCTGACCAGGGAACCGGCGTGCGACTTTCTCTTTTCCTCGGACATCCCGATTTTCACCGTACACTATTGGTCGGTGCCAAGTGGCTCGGCTTGGATGATCCACCGCGACTCGACGATCAAAAGTGGCAACTCACCGGAGCAAACTCCCCCACCACGCGATTGAGCCGCTTCTGGATCCGTGCTGCTGAATATTGGAGTACCTGTGTGGACGAACGGCGTCGGTTTCTCGCAGCCATGAAAGCATGTGTCATTGCTGCTGACATCGCTGGCTCAGCGTTGCCGAAACAGAAAAAGAAAATTGCCGTTCGACTCGCGAAGCTCGAATCGTCGACCAACGGCTGACCAACTTCAGAAGATTGTTGATGACCGATTACAGGGATTATCTCCCGCGTCCTTTTCAAAATGCCTTGGCAGGAACCAGGGAGCGAGTCGTCCTTGCTCAGGCAGGGTGCGGAACTGTCCGGAAAAACCTAGGGGCAATCTGTTGGGCTGCACGGCGCACACCGGGAAGACGACTGTTTTCGCATATCCGACGACTGGCACCGCAACTGAAGGTTTTCGCGATTATCTTGTTGATCCCACTCTTGACGCTCAGTTAGTCCACGGCCGCGCAGCTGTGATCTCGACTTGCTCGGCGTAGGAGTCGATGATGGTGAAAATCAGGACCCTCTTGCAGCTCTTGATGCGTGGTCAACTCTTATTACCAGTTGCTCGGTGGATACTGTGCTTCGCCTGACCCAGAATCACCGCCGGGGTCTCTACGCTTGGCCCGCTTTGGCAAATTCCGCGTTTGTTTTTGATGAGATTCATGCTTACGACGATCGCCTGTTTGACGCGCTGCTGCGGTTTTTGACCAGCTGTCGTGGTTTGCCTTGTCTTCTTATGACTGCGAGTCTCCCCCAAGCGCGGCGTGCGGCTCTTGAGGACGCTCTACGCGGACTAGGCGAATCGCTGGAAAGCGTGAGTGGCCCAAGCGATTTAGAAAACCTACCTCGTTACCAGCGCTTACTAAATGATAATCCCTGGTCGGTGGTCGAGCAACGCTTAGAGACAACGGAAAAGTACTTTGGGTGGTGAACACCGTCGACCGTGCATTCAATTTAGCCAATCAAGCTGAGGCCCGAAGCATTGAACCACTCGTGTACCACAGCCGGTTCCGTTACGAAGACCGCGTGCGGCAACATGGACGGCTTATTGCGGCGTTTCGAACAAATCTGCCAGTGTTGGCTATAACTACGCAAGTGGCCGAGATGCGTGCTGAGATCTTTCAGCCGATCTTTTGGTGACCGACTTAGCGCCGATCGCGGCCCTTATTCAAAGGCTTGGGCGATTAAACCGCAGGTCGACCCCAGTGAATCGCATTCCTCCAAAGCCTTTTCTTCATCTAGAACCAGATACCGAGGCTCCCTCTAGGACTCAAGATCATCCAGACCCTTTTGCTGCAGGGACCCGAGTATGGCTGGAAAATTTCGGTGCGGTGCCAGTCTCACAAGCTGACCTGGCGCGAACCTGGATCCATCTGGACGAGAATGCTATACCGCAATTCTTTGAAAGCGCCTGGTTGGATGGCGGCTTCAAACGACGCCCCGCCATTTGCGGGAAAGTCTTCCTGGCTTGACCGTCTTGCTCGAGGAAGATGCCGATGGCGTCGCACGTGGCGAAGTGGATCCCGCACGCGTCCGTATTCCCCATGAACCCACCACGCAACAGGGCGTGGAACAAATGGCGGGAGGTGGCTTTTGCTCGCGTTCCTCCGATCAGAGTACATCAGGTACGATTCAGAACGAGGTGCTCAATGGCGTCATTGACGTGCGACCTCTTTGCCCCGGGCATGACTCAGGCTCCATCGAGCTGGTCTTGCAGGCTTGGCTAGCACGCTGCGGTGGGTTGAGAAGAAGGTCCCCAAAGGAGAGCGTCCGGGCGGGCGGTTCGGTCGGACAATTGACGAACACTCGGTGACATTGAGTTGGGAGGAGAATGACGGGAAACGGTTACTCTTCGAGCGACTTTTTGCCTTAACCTACCAACTCAAAAATGATCTTATCTATCTAGCTGGCCAGTACACGGAACTCCCCCCGCCGTTAGAAGTGCGGGCCGCGCTCCAGGAAGGACTTCTACTAAGTTTTTATGACCACGGAGTTCAATCCCGTGGAAAAAAAAGGAGGCGCGCGAGTTCGTACATACGAAATCGATGACAAGGCAGTTACATACCGATACCTTCCTCTCTCCTGGTATAAACACCAGCGAGATGGTTCAAATTTTTGTTGCAAGCTATCGGAGGGAGTGCTGCAAATAACTCGAACGCTTTTTCCAGGGGCAACAGAAAGGTCCTGCCGGACTACCGGCACCCATGTGATTCGCGCAGCCCAACCTGCTCTGCCACTATTTTTCGCACCTGTCGGAACCGTTGCCTTTAGGGCTGGCGGGAAACGTGTGAATCGATCGGGGAAAGCGTAATTCGAAAGCCGGTGCCGCATTGTTACATCCCAGATGTGCGAAATCTTTTAAGCGCACAGTATATCCTTCCAGCACTACTACCGAGGAATGTGGTCAGAGACTGCCAGGTTACTAACATTGCAGGAGTGCTGCTGCCCTACAGGCGGAACTGCGATTGCGTAGTCGCGATGTTGCTTCAATCGCGACGTGATCCCTGCTATTCGTTGTGTGTGGTGTTGTCCTGCCGACTGGAATTACAGGCTCCAGCCGCCATCGTTTGTCACTGAGGTTAATTCGACGCAGTTGATCCGAAACTAGACCAGTTGACCTTGGCGATGCATGCCTTGGCTGGGCAGATATTACCGAGAAAAAACGAGAAGACGGGAGAATATTTCTGGCCCAGAAGTTATGTGCGTCCGCTCGTGGCCGACAACCTTGCGTCAATCGCCCCTGGTACGAAGGTTTAATCGTTTGATGACGAATCAAGATCCGCTTACGGAACCATCCAATTCGCAACTACTTACATTTCGAAAGGAAAGGACTGCACATCATGACCGAAGAAATCCGATGGGGTCATCCCGGAGAGGAATCGATCGTTCGCGCTGTCCACGAAGCTCTTCGATGCCGCTATGGTCGCATAGCTTCCGAGAACTCAAAAAATCCTGCCGCGATGAAAAAACGTATGGCACGCGAATATGAACGCCTTCGACTAGCATTTGCCGGTTCTAAAACGGTCGACACCCTGCGACACGCTCTTACCGATCTCTGGAGCAGAGGCGGTTCCAACAATGTTTTGAAAGAGTTATGGCCCCAAGTCTTGCCAATGCTCGCGAGCAATAAATGGCAGCTGACTCGCGATTTGGCGCTGTTGGCTCTCGCGAGCTACCAGGCAAAGGAGAAGAAGAGATTGATCTCATCAACATTGATGATGAACCAAAAGGAACAGAAGAAACGGAGGAACAGGTATCGAGCCGTCATTTATTCGTCAATCTCACCCATCGCCACACCGCCAATAATCGTGGAGAAACCGACGGAAACGTCACCACGTTACAAAAGCTCTTGTGGCAAGGGCAAGTCCATACCACCGTGAGCGCAGAGGCGATTCGTTTTGCGTTGCGCCGCACTCGTCAGTGCCGTTGAGGGGGAGAAAACAAATGCGTCGCTGGGATGAGAGTGTACGGTCAATATTTGGGAAGATCCAGAATTTTCAGAGGCTTGGAAGAAGAAAGACGATGCGACCTTTATTGACGACGATCTGCTTGGGTTCATCAGTGCGAAAGCGGCGAGTCAAGAAGGGCAGGCCGGTACTGCCGACGTTCGGCGAGCGGTGTTGGAAGTTACAAGGGCAATATCTTTGCTTCCATGGGGCGGCGACGTATTTTCAATGCTGCTAGTCCGGGAGCGACACCGAGCGCTGCAAAAAAAGGTAATAATCCCGTTCCCTACGGCACGGAACTGCATGCTACGCGATACCAATACGGAATCGCCCTAACACCCGGATCGACTGCGCAAAAAGGACAGAGCCAAACCAGCTGTTGCTGGCCTATGTCGGACTGTGTCCGAGGTGGCAGGTAATCGTAGGCCGTTTTCTTTTCGATTTCTCTCTCCGAGAGTATCGTGTTTAGACTGACCGATGATCCTGCTCCTCGGCTCCTCTACGTTTTTGAGCAGAATGAACAAAATATCGACGCGCCATTGTTACTCGCTCGAGTTGAAGCCGGTGACATTAAAGCGGAGGAGTTAGTGATTGGTGGCAGTTTCGCGGCCACGATGACAGCCAAGAAATTAAAGGAGCTGGGAGCAGATGTTCTTCCGGGTGTCCGGAAGGCAGCAGAAACTGTACTCGGCAAGCTCGAAAGCTAAGTATGATCGGCCTGTATGTGTCGGTGCCTGTTGCTTGCTTCCGCAAGGGATTGGCGCGCGAGTATCTTGAAACCGAAGCGCTACCACCGCCGGCGACGTGTTACGGTTTCTTGCTTTCGTTAGTGGGAGAAATCGACCGCACGCGGCATATCGGTTGTCGCGTAACTGCCGCTCTCATAGGACAACCGGAAAAAAGCGCGGTGTTACGAACGGTCTGGAAAATAAAGAACCGGAATCTCTACATGGGACAAACTCCTCCGTCGGGTGCGCCGAAAAAAGTGAAAAACGCCGGAGGCAACCGTATGCTTGACCGGCAAGAACTCCTCACCGGAGTTAAAGTCGTTATATGGCTAGACTCGCACGAAGAGAGCACGGAAAATACTGTCTTAGAGCAACGTGCACGAGAATCGCTCACGCATCCAGAACGTATATTTCGTTTCGGTGGCCTCTCATTGGGCGAAAGCGCCCATCAGTCGATGAAGTGAAACTCTTTGATGGTGACCCGACGACCGAAAGTGCAGTTTTCTGTTGAGCCCCGCGGGCAATTGACCCTTCCGGTATGGGTAGATCACGTCGGTTCAGAAGATACCCGGTATGTGACCGGAGACCTGCTGATGTCGCGACTCGTGCCGCCCGATCTTGCTCGCATGCCGAAGATCGAGCCCGCTGAAATAGTTGCTTAATTCCCAAGGACATTGACTATGGATGAATCGGGACCTCTCGTCCGCGTCATGGCGCTGCACGCGCTGATGTATTGTGAGCGGCTTTTCTATCTTGAGGAAGTGGAGGAAATCCGCGTTGCTGACGCGTCGGTCTATGCTGGCCGTAGGCTTCACGAAGAGTTGGCGGCGGATGAAGGGGAAATCGTTAGTCTAGTTTTAGAGAGCGAGAAGCTCGGGTTGAAAGGGAAGGTTGATTGCCTGCGGCGAAGAAACGGTCAGCTCATTCCTTACGAACATAAGCGCGGGCGTTCTCGCAAAGGCGATGATGGTCCGGAAGCATGGCCAAGTGATCGACTTCAGGTCTATGCCTACACGATGCTGTTGGAAGAGCATACCGGAACTGCCATCGACGAGGCGAGAATCCGCTACCACGCGGACAACGCGACTGTTCGGGTCGCTGTAGACGAAACGGCTCGTGAGAAGGTTGCGTGGGCGGTTCGACGGGTGCGGGAGTTGCGCCAGTCGGTCCAGCGGCCTCCGGTGACGGACAACGAACGGCTTTGCCTCAACTGTTCGCTTGCGCCGGTGTGTTTACCGGAGGAGGAGCGTTTAGCTCGCGACCGTGAATGGGCACCGGTCCGCTTATTTCCCAAAGACAAGGATAGGCAAACAGTTCATGTCACGGATCACGGTGCGCGCGTGACGCGGTCAGGGGACACGTTCGCAATAATTCGGATAGACAATACGAAGGAGACTTTGCCCGTCAGGGAGGTTGGAGAGTTGGTGTTGCACGGGGGCGCGCAGATCACCACGCAAGCGATTCACCTTTGCGCCCAGCAAGAAGTCGGAGTGCATTGGGTAAGCGGCGGCGGGCGTTACATCGGAAGCATTGCTGCTGGAGCAAGTCCGGTGCAGCGGCGAATTCGACAATACGAAGCTCTGCGTGAGCCAGGGTTTTGTTTTAAGTTGGCCAGAAAGCTTGCCTCTGCCCGCTCGGCGAGCCAACTCGGATTCTTGTTACGCGCCTCTCGAGAAAAGGGACGCGGCGCCGAAATAGACGGAGCACTTCGAGGCATACGAGCCGCGTTGCGATCGATGAACCAAGCGGAAGGGATCGATTCCCTACGCGGATTGGAAGGAGATGCAGGGCGGCTCTACTTCTCGGGTCTACCGGTTTTGCTGAAAGACGAGATCGATGAGCGGTTGCGTTTTAACGGCCGCAATCGACGACCGCCGAAAGATTGTTTCAATGCCTTATTGAGCTTCGGTTACGCGTTGCTCTACCGCGATGTGATGCAGGCGATTCTTGCGGTTGGCCTGGAACCTTCTTTTGGTTTTTACCATACTCCACGGTCCGCTTCGCATCCTCTCGCGTTAGATCTCATGGAACTTTTTCGCGTACCGCTCTGGGATATGCCCCTTGTTGCATCGGTAAATCGTTTGCAGTGGAGTCCCGACGAAGATTTTACGATTGCGGGCGAGCAAGTATGGCTAAGCGACACCGGTCGAAAAAAGGCAATCGAAGTCTATGAGCGGCGAAAGGAGGATCAATGGAAACATCCGGTAACGGGGTATTCGCTATCGTATGCCAGGCTAATCGAACTTGAGTGCCGGTTGCTCGAAAAAGAATGGACCGGAGAGCCGGGGCTATTTGCCAGAATGCGGTTAAGGTGAAGTATGGCCGAGGAAAAATTTCTCTATCTCGTTTGTTACGATATCCGTGAGCCCAAGAGGTGGCGGCGCGCCTACAAGCTGCTCAAAGGATATGGGAAAAGTCTTCAGTACTCAATTTTTGAGTGCAGAATGACGAGGCGTGAATTGGAACGAATGCGATGGGAGCTTGAGAAAGAACTATCAGAAGAAGACAGCCTGATGATCGCGGGATTGTGCGCTGGCTGCCATTCAAAGGTCATTGCCAGAAATACGAGAAACGAATACCTGCAGGAAGAACGCAAGTTTCGAATCGTCGGTGCAGCGTGAGAGTAGGACCGGCTCAGGTATCTGCGCATGTTTATTACGCTAAGTACATGATTCTCTCTAACTTAGCCTCGGGCAAAGGGAAATTGAAAATTAATAATCGTGAAGATGCTTGAGGGGAAAAAGCGTTGGCGGTTTCTATGGATGTAACTCGTACCATTCGAATGGCTAAAAGTTTCGATCAGAAATCCCGGGTACTTGAAGGTCGCATAAAAATCTACAGAAAGGATACGGAGTTAGCCGTAAGCGGTGAAGGAATCTGTGATGCCGAAAGGCGTTGAGCACATGGCAGCATCGCGACGGATGGTGATCGACTCGTCGGGTGAAGGAATCTGTGATGCCGAAAGGCGTTGAGCACGCAGACCTCGATGATCGCGGTGATCCGCTCAGCGTGAAGGAATCTGTGATGCCGAAAGGCGTTGAGCACTACGAGTACTGATCCGTATCGTCGATGCGGTCCGTGGTGAAGGAATCTGTGATGCCGAAAGGCGTTGAGCACATCTAGGCAGTCGCTGATCACACGAGCTTGCCGTGCAGCGTGAAGGAATCTGTGATGCCGAAAGGCGTTGAGCACTGCTGCCGTCGCTCAACGATCTCGCACCACCGAGGTGAAGGAATCTGTGATGCCGAAAGGCGTTGAGCACTAACCGCTGCAATCGCATCCAGACGCTGATCGCAACGTGTGAAGGAATCTGTGATGCCGAAAGGCGTTGAGCACTAGCCGCATGCGCGAGCGTCTGGCAGTCGAGGCACTGTCGTGAAGGAATCTGTGATGCCGAAAGGCGTTGAGCACAGACTCGCAGACGCAAGTCATCTGTGCACGCTATGACCAGTGTGAAGGAATCTGTGATGCCGAAAGGCGTTGAGCACGCGATCGAAGCCGATACTGCACGATGGCTAGCGGACCGTGAAGAATCTGTGATGCCGAAAGGCGTTGAGCACAAGCAGCGATTCGAGTCTGACGCAGCTCGCAACGGTGAAGGAATCTGTGATGCCGAAAGGCGTTGAGCACCATCGCAATCGACATCGACGCCGTGCAGCTGACGTCGTGAAGGAATCTGTGATGCCGAAAGGCGTTGAGCACCGTCAAGGCGCGCTGACGTTGATCGAGCTGCACGATCGTGAAGGAATCTGTGATGCCGAAAGGCGTTGAGCACAGTCTGAACGCCAGCTGACATGGCGACCGACGACTGTGAAGGAATCTGTGATGCCGAAAGGCGTTGAGCACAAGACGAATGCGGCAGACATCGAGACTGCAGTCCAGAGTGAAGAATCTGTGATGCCGAAAGGCGTTGAGCACGTCGTCGCTCGACCGGTCACCGTGCAAATCGTCGTGTGAAGGAATCTGTGATGCCGAAAGGCGTTGAGCACCATCGCGGACACGGCTGACTTGACCGTCTGGCAGCGTGTGAAGGAATCTGTGATGCCGAAAGGCGTTGAGCACCACGACCGTGATGAGCCGAGACTATCGGCAGTCAAAGTGTGAAGGAATCTGTGATGCCGAAAGGCGTTGAGCACACCGGCAGCGATCAGACAGCGATCGACGCGATGCAGCTGTGAAGGAATCTGTGATGCCGAAAGGCGTTGAGCACCAGTCATGATCTGCGAATGCCGATTGCGACGCTGTCCGGTGAAGGAATCTGTGATGCCGAAAGGCGTTGAGCACTGATGTCGCAGGTCAGTCGACGTCGATCGCCGAGTCGTGTGAAGGAATCTGTGATGCCGAAAGGCGTTGAGCACATACGATGTGCATTACCGGCGACTTGATGGTGCTCGCGTGTGAAGGAATCTGTGATGCCGAAAGGCGTTGAGCACACGGCAAGTCTGCAGTCGATGCAGGCGACCGTGCGATCGGTGAAGGAATCTGTGATGCCGAAAGGCGTTGAGCACCTTCAGTACGACGTCATGTCCATCGACGATTCGCTGTGAAGGAATCTGTGATGCCGAAAGGCGTTGAGCACTATATCAATGCAACCGATGGGGTCAGACTTCTACGACTCAACTATCTTGCTCAGCCGGTCGACCTCCCGCCTGACCGTATCATCTGCTTGCAACCGATCGCTCAGCCGTGCGAGCAAGGTCGCGAGTGTCGCTATGTCTCTATTGAAATAGGCCGCCACATCGCTTAACCGGTAACCGAGCCTTCGAACCAATACGTACGCCGCTATCGTGCGCGCTTTCGATATCGTCCAACCCCGATCCGGACTACGCAGCGCCTGAACCTCGATTTTCAACTGCTTCCCGAGCTCTCTCGCCATCGTCTCGATGGACCGCCGCGTCGGCCTTTTGCCCGAAAGACGCGCTTCCTTCTTCAGCAACCTTTCGCCGAACCCCTCGGGGCCGAGAAACCTCTGATCCTCCACCGCATAGTATTTTTCCTTGTGCCCTTGGCTCAAACCGTCTTGAACAAACCTGCGATAGGCCTGTTTCCCTCCCAACATCGATAAAACGGGCGCCGGATCGATCATTTCCGTAGCCTTCCCCTGTAGATACGCGTGATCCCCTGAGTAACGATAGCGCTCCGGACTCCTGACCATGCCGGCGCGCACCGGGTTGAGATGAATATAACGGATCAGCTGAAGCAGATACTCGTCTTTCTGGCAAAGGATCGCCTTGTAGCGCCCTTCAAATACGTGTCCGGTCTTACGGTGTTTAAGATTGAAATATTGGCTGTAGGATTGTTGCAGCCCTTGCATGAGTTTGGCGAGAGGGTGATGGGAACTCTCCACCAGCAAATGAACGTGATTGGGCATCAAACAGTAGGCGTGCAACTTGTAGTCGTATTTCTTGCGATAGCGCGCCAGTCGTTCGGTATAGGCCTGATAATCGCCGTCGGAGGTGAAAATCTTCTGCCGCTGGTTGCCGCGCACAATCACGTGATAGAGAACCCCTGCGGCAAATACTCTCGGCCGGCGCGCCATGACGTGCTTCCATATCAAGGCGAATCAAGATAGTCAACTCGTAGAAGTCTGACCCCAAAGACTGCACCCAACCCCCGCTTCGTGGACCCTCTCGATAGGATCCCCTAATGATGATGACCGTATGTGGATTTGACAACGTCTTTGAGGTCCTTGGGCGCATCCAGAGCGTCTTTTACGAGCTCGGTCGCGTCATCACCCGAAAGGTACTGGATCGGTCGCTTGGCTTTCTTCGCGTGTGCAATCAGCGCAGGATCCTGCATGGCTTCGCTGAAGGCTTCCCTCAGAAAAGCAAGGCGGTCGGCCGGCATATCCGGCGGTGCCGCTACGGAGCGGCCGGTCGCTCGGAAGGAGGCAAGCGCTTTCAAAATACGAAACTGATGAGGAGTCAGTTCGTTTTGGATATCCGTGAGATCAGGGGTATCCGGAAACAACTTGTCTCTTCCCATCCCGATAGCGAGCAGCGCTCTCGCCGTGGCCGGCTGGATGTAAGGCAAAGAAGAATCCGTCGAGTGGACAGTCGCGTCAACTTCCCCCCGCGCCATTGCCGTGAAGAGCTCCGGAGTTGAATCAAACTGCGTTATGATGCGTAACTTTTTCTTCAGGGTCCCTTCGGCAATCTTGGCAAACATATAATCGCTGCCGCCGACGCCATTCGTGCCGAAGACAAGCGTTTTTTTCCACTTCAAAAAATCTTTTGGGGTCTGAATTTGCTTGAATGATGACCGGACCGACAGGAGGTCGGTCGATCCCGTAATGCGCCCGAGCCAGGAGAATTTGGTCACGTCGAACCTGACGCCCTGCTGCCCGGCGATTTGCGATGCAATAATCCCTGCCGTATTCATGATTCCGACCGTCAGGCCATTCGCATCGGCGGTGAATAAAGCATTGGTCCCGACAAGGCTACCGGCGCCGGGTTTATTGATGACGATAACCGTCGCGCCAAGATGTTTGGCAAAAAAGGGCGCGATAATCCGCGAGTAAATATCGTAGCCGCCGGCCCCATAGGGAACTATCCAGCTAACCGTCTTGCCCTTAAAATACGCTGCAGCCTCGTCATTGGCTGCGCTGGCCTGGCCGGCACTAAGCCCGAATACGAACAATGCCAGAACCGTAATAAAGCTCAACTTCCTTAGCATCTCTGATACCTCCTCGAACGTAGATAACTGCGGATTCCGTTCCTTGAGGTTGTTAGCCGGCGAACGAAACACAAACCGTGCTTTGTCGGCCGCCCAAGGGCCGCTTTCACCACAAGACCAGCATCGTGCTCTCGATACGCATGCTACCGAGCCTGGGCCTATGCATCAAATTCATCTCACTACCGAACATTATTCGCCCTTCGCGCACTTAAGGTCAAGCGCCAGCTTTTTCGCTGCCCGTTCAACCCTAAATTCTCCCCGGCGAGGTTACTTGGGGAGGCTGGGAGGCGACCTAGCGGGTCTTCGTCGTTCCGGCCATTGGAACTCTGATTGCGTTTCACGGTATGAATGTTAATCCGCAAGATAAACAGAAATGACACCGACCACCACGGATAGGGTCCCCACGACCATGTGAATGTTGACGCGTTCGAGATGACGCAAAAAAACAGCTCCGATGAGCAGGGTCCAGATCGGCGACGTCGCAACAATCGGGGAAACATAAACCACCGGACCGGACACAAAGGCGGTTAACATCAGCAAGACCGCGAAAGCCTCGAACAGTCCCGCTGTGACGAACGGTGCAACGGCCCTGGGATGGAAACGGACGGATTCTCTGGAAAACCCGAGGGATAGATAAGTCGCGAAACAACAAAGCGAGACGGTCACGACAAAAGCAGCAAAAAACAACGGCTCGGGTGAGACCCGCATGGCGTACCGCCTGATCGGATGAGTTATTCCCGTAAGGAGTGCCGTGCCTAGAGGGAACAGAAGATACCACCGGCGGAAGGTTGAAGTCGGTTCGCCGGCTTTCCAGGATGTTGCAATTGTACCGGCGACAATGAGAACGGTCCCCACGAGGCTCTGCGGACTAACGGGTTCGCCCAGGAAGAGTATCCCCATAAAAACGCTGTAGATCGGGTGTGTGGCGCGCAGCGTCACCGCGCGCGACGTGCCGACTTTGTCGATGCCCGTATAATGACAGAGGCGAACGAAGACCTGGAGGATTCCGGCTAACGCGATCGCCACGATGGCCGCTGATGCCACCTCGGGCACTCCTCGCCCCAAAACAACGGCCGCCCACAAAACCGAGGCCTGCGTAATCAAGGAGACAAGCGTTGCAACAGCGGGTGTCGAGTACACGAGCCCGCGCCGGACTAAAACATTGGCGCCGGCATAGCTAAACGCGGTAAACAAAGCGAGCAGTCTTGGCGACATCGAATACGAACGGTCCTTTCCCGCTCCAGTCGATCCGGGTGCCTTGAGACAATCATGCTTGAAATGCGGTTGTTTTCCTTTGATGCAAAGAAAAATAACCGCCAATGGCAAAAGAAGTTTGGCACTTGCGGTGTCGTACTTTTGCTCGGAGCGCCTGAAAGAGTTTTTCTACCAGATCGGCGGGAATTAACTCGAGGGCGGAGATTCCATCTTTCGACGAACTCCGCGCAAAAGAGGGTAAATAAGGGTCACGATGATCGATAGGAGGAAAAGCAGAGTCAAAGGTCTCAGAAACATCGACCAGCCATAAAGCGAAATCGAAAGTAAAAGGTTCTTTTCCACAATTCGACCCAGCACCAGGCCGATGATCAGCGTCGCCCTTGAATAATCATGCTTCTTCAAATAATAGCCGCCGACACCGAAGGCGACGGCGACCAAAAAATCTCCCAGGTCGTTGTTGGTCGCGTAAGCGCCGAACACGGAGATTACAAAGACGACCGGCACGATCAACTCGCCTCGGATTTTCGTGATGAAAGCCATCCGGCGAGCCAAGACAAAACCGATGACCGCTCCGATGATATTGGAGGCCACCAGGATCCAGACCATCATAAATACAAGGTCAAGATTTTCCGTGAGCATTTTCGGGCCGGGCTGCAGTCCTAAAATGTAAAAGGCCCCGAGCAATATGGCCATCGCCTCGCTTCCTGGTATCCCGAAAGCAAGGGTCGGCACCAGAGAGCCTCCTTCCTTTGCGTTGTTGGCAGACTCCGGGCCTATGACGCCTTCGGGGGCACCCTTTCCGAACTGCGATGGATCCTTGGACGTCTGTACGGCGTGCCCATACGCCAAGAAATTGGCCACCACTCCGCCCAGGCCCGGAATAATGCCAATGATAGTTCCCATTGCGCTGCAGCGGAGAAACAGCGCCCAGTGGCGAAAGACATCTTTCATCCCTTCGAAGGGATTCCCTTTGACTTCGAGCCCCTCTTGCGCAATCGAGCCACCGCGGACAGCGAGGTCGATCATTTCGCCAACGGCGAATAATCCGATCACCGCGGGAACCAGCGGCATTCCGTCCCACAGGTAAAGTTGGCCAAATGTATAACGCAAGGTGCCCGTGGTAAGGTCCTGTCCGACAAAGGAGAGCATAAGCCCCAACCCTCCCGTGACGAGCGACTTGAGGACAGCGCCGGACCCGAGGTAGGCGATGAATACGATTCCGAGAACTGCCAGCATGAAAAACTCCGGTGGCGCGAAGGCAAGCACGAGGGGTTGGAGCACCGGAATCAAGAGAGCCAGGACGACGGCCCCGAATAGACCCCCAAGACCCGAAGCGGTCATGGCAATGCCAATAGCCCGGGCACCCTCACCGCGCTGGGCCATCGGGTAACCGTCAAAAACAGTGGCCACGTTGACAGCTGTACCGGGCACGCCGAAAAGGATGCTCGTCACGGAGCCCCCCGTTGTCGAGACCGCATAGACGCCAAGAAGCAAAGAGAGGGCAAATTCGGGCTTCATGCTAAAGGTAAGCGGCAAAATGAGCGCCATGCCAAATATACCGCCGATGCCGGGGATGACACCGAGGATAAAGCCGAAGATGATCCCAATGAGCTGGTAGAGGAAGGCGGGGAAGCTCAGCATTTCGCTGAGCCCGCTAATAAGAGAAGCAACGATGTGCGCCATACTCTGGGTTCCGAGATTGGTTGCCGGAGGGCGTTACGACCCTAACAGCGATTGCAGCAGCCCGTTGTAGAGCGGCAGCTTGAAGACGAAGACGAAAACAGTGTAGACGACCGCCCAGGCCCCAGCGGAAAGAAAGATAATTGTCTTCCACGACTGGTGCGCGCCGAACCAGAGGAAAAGAACGAGGAAAATAGGCACGGCCCAAAGCAGTCCAAACACTAAAATGAACGCGAGAAGGGCGAACAGCCATCCTATAATCCAAAGTTCTCTCTTCGATTCTACTTTTTTTTCCTCAACCGTGAGCTCGGTCTCGCGCCGAATGCCTTCCATGCTCTGCCCCCGGGCCGCACGGCCAGCCCTGCGGGAGATAAACTCTGTCACGAACACGATCAAGCTCAGGACAAAAGTAGGAATTCCTACGATCAGAGGGAGACGTCGTGCGGCCGCATCGAAGCTAAACCCGTCGTAGACGGCATAGCCGAGGATCAAAAAGAGGGCTAAATCGATGATAGTTTCCTCGGTAATGATCTTACGCATCGCGATACCTCTATACTGAGCCCAAGAACTCGGTTGGCCGCGGGGGTAATGCCCCACGAGCCACACCCGATAAACGGCTTTCCTGACTACTTATGCGTCGCAAAGCCCTTCTTGAGGATGTCTTTGAGCTCCTTCGGCGGATTGAGAACTTCCCGGATGTCTCTTTCCGCCTCTTCACCGGATATGTAATCCACAGGCCGATGCGCTTTATTGGCTTTGGCGATGAAGTCGGGATTGGTCAGCACTTTTTTCAGCGCGCCCCTGAGAAAATTCAGGCGCGACCCTTTCATTCCCGGGGGCGCCATGAGCGGGCGAGCAAGCTCATAAATTTTGGAGTATGTTTCCAGCATCTGGTAATTGTCCTTGGAAATCGTGCCTTGGGTGTCTTTGATCGTTGCCACGTCGGGAAAATCTTTGTTTTTCTTTGTAGTCACGGTGAGCAGGGGACGCTCGTAGCCGTTCTTAATGTCGGTGTACGAAGAGGCGAGCGTGTTGCAATACATACCGGTCTCGTTGCGTCGGAGGGAAGCTTTCACCTCGACCGAACCGCCAAAGCCGAGAATCATATTAAATTTCGAGTTCAGCGCTTTTTCCAAAACAAGGCCACATACATACGGACCACCGCCCGCCGAGCCGAATTTGTAGCCTTTTTTGTTGTTCAAAACATCCTTCCATGACTGGATTTCTTTCAACGGCGCGCGAACGATGAGCGTGTTTGGATCGGGGGTGATCCCGGCGAGCCAGGTCATTTTGGCGAGGTCATAGCGCACGCCCGGTGCTCCCGCGATCTGAAAACCGATCGGCCCCTCTCCAAAGGCGGTTCCAATCGTGAGACCATCGGGTTTAGCGACGTACAGATCATTCATGCCGATGAGCGATTGACCGCCCGGTTTATTCAAGACCACGACACTGGCGCCCGTATATTCTGCTAGATATGGCCCTATCATGCGGGCGTACGTGTCGACTCCGCCACCGGCTTTACTCGGCACGATAAAGGTGATCGTCTTTCCTTTGAAAAACGTCGCGTCCGAAGAGGCCGCACCGGCCTGATTGCCGGGCCATGAACTCAATACGAAAAGACTCAACGAAATCAGCAATAGTCTCCCAAGACGAAGCGCGGCACGCGCAGGATGCCTCCTTCGGCGAGATAGAAAAGAAACACTTCGCCCATTGGACTCTGTCGGTGTGCATATTGCCATCTTAACCTCCTCGAAAAACATTGACGCGTCAGCATGGTGTGGTCAACCACGTCAGCTTCCGGATCAAGCTTTTAGCTCTCGGACTTATTTGCATTTATTCATGTGACTGTACTGTCGGATAGTACTATGCCTTTTTTTTGTCAAGTGGTCGTCGTTTTTACTTCCACGTGACGATACCACACGGGAGGGGAGCGGATAAGGGGTCAGACTTCTACGACTCAACTATCTTGCTCAGCCGGTCGACCTCCCGCCTGACCGTATCATCTGCTTGCAACCGATCACTCAGCCGTGCGAGCAAGGTCGCGAGTGTCGCTATGTCTCTATTGAAATAGGCCGCCACATCGCTTAACCGGTAACCGAGCCTTCGAACCAATACGTACGCCACTATCGTGCGCGCTTTCGATATCGTCCAACCCCGATCCGGACTACGCAGCGCCTGAACCTCGATTTTCAACTGCTTCCCGAGCTCTCTCGCCACCGTCTCGATGGACCGCCGCGTCGGCCTTTTGCCCGAAAGACGCGCTTCCTTCTTCAGCAACCTTTCGCCGAACCCCTCGGGGCCGAGAAACCTCTGATCCTCCACCGCATAGTATTTTTCCTTGTGCCCTTGGCTCAAACCGTCTTGAACAAACCTGCGATAGGCCTGTTTCCCTCCCAACATCGATAAAACAGGCGCCGGATCGATCATTTCCGTAGCCTTCCCCTGTAGATACGCGTGATCCCCTGAGTAACGATAGCGCTCCGGACTCCTTACCATGCCGGCGCGCACCGGGTTGAGATGAATATAACGGATCAGCTGAAGCAGATACTCGTCTTTCTGGCAAAGGATCGCCTTGTAGCGCCCTTCAAATACGTGTCCGGTCTTACGGTGTTTAAGATTGAAATATTGGCTGTAGGATTGTTGCAGCCCTTGCATGAGTTTGGCGAGAGGGTGATGGGAACTCTCCACCAGCAAATGAACGTGATTGGGCATCAAACAGTAGGCGTGCAACTTGTAGTCGTATTTCTTGCGATAGCGCGCCAGTCGTTCGGTATAGGCCTGATAATCGCCGTCGGAGGTGAAAATCTTCTGCCGCTGGTTGCCGCGCACAATCACGTGATAGAGAACCCCTGCGGCAAATACTCTCGGCCGGCGCGCCATGACGCATTCCCATATCAAAATCAATCGAGATAGTCAATTTATAAAAGTCTGACCCTATGCGTCCTGCTCAAGGCCGGCACCGTTCCGAGTTGGGTCACCGATCCGTACAAGCGCATCCACGAGGACGAAGAAGAACACGGCAACTACCCCTTCGAGATCCTGGTCCGATACGCGACGACGGAGGACAAACAAGAGCGCGCCGCCCGCGCCGTCGCAATGAGCCTGGCGCTGCGCCGCGCTTATTTTGACAATCTCGATCGGTGGGTGTTTGAGGGAAGGATACACTAAGCCGCTACTGTTGCTCGACTAATAAATGATCAAATTGGCAGCCGAATTCCGACTCGACAATAATATCATCCCCAGAAGATTTCTCATTACTCTTAATACGCTCTCCATACCTTCTATTGGTCGGCGGTACCTCAAATCAATTAACCAAACCCCGTAAGCGGAGCAAATGGTAGCGGCCACGCGGGTTGCCGATAACTGTGCTCGCCAACGACCTCGGTCGGGTCGTGATTTGCGACATGGGTTCCTTGGTAAAAAACTTCAAAGCGTCGGCATCGTAAAGATAATCCGGATCGAGTAAATAAAAATTATTCCACTCCACCTCACTCATTGTAATGGTCGAGTCGGCGGTATTCATTGGTTCTAAAATTTTGGGGCCGTTGTCGTAATCGTTCGCCGCAATGTAAGATTGCACCAATACACTGCTTGGCGTTGCGCCTAAAACATAATAATCATCATTACCGTTAAACTCTTTGAGCGTTTCCGCCGTCTGGTTGCCTGGAGACCATTTCACATGTTTATAAGTTCCCGACAAATTGCCAAGCGGGAAATGAAAGCTATTGATGATAAACTGTTCCGGATTAGACCCAGGGACGGTCCGTAGCAATTGGAACGGACGACTAAATCGTGAATTGCTATGGGAGTCTGTCACCCGAAAACCCATAGCAGGGTGTTGACCAGGGCTACTACATAGAGCAGCAAAGACATTTGTCTGGATCACCTCAACGGTCGATGACGCGTATAATCCAACGAGCTCCGCTCTGAAGGGATTGACAGTGACCAGACCGGGACCTTGACGACCGCCGAAGTCGCCCATGACCACGGTTTGTTCAGCGGTGTCGTTAGGACAGCCTCCGCCTAAATTTCCAAATCCTTTCAACTCGTCCAAGCTCAGGGAAGTGTTCACCACCTCTCCATCCCGTGGGCCGCCGACCCAAGCTTGCCTCTGAAACGAAACGGCTGTTGAGGATGGCAAACTAAAACGTCCTCCGAGAGTAATATCCTTGTTGTAACTGATCGAAATAACCGGTGGCGCCGTGGACGCAATGACCTGCCCGTTCGTAACATCGATGACCACCCAAAACAGTTCCGCTATAACGCTCCGACTTGGGAAATCGTAGTTCACGGTAAAAGAAGTATCGTCCACTTGATAAGGAGGATTTCCCGCAGATGGCACTCCTATGGGATATTCCCACTTAAGCCTTTGCAGTGAAACCGTTTCCTCCGGATCGGTTAGTGCTATTTGGATTACTGCTAAAATGCGCCCGTCATTTGTCAGGTTAAACTCCGAATTGAATGAGTTATAAGGCCGACCGCCGGACGACAGCTGCTCGACGTTGAGGATTACTGGGTAGGTTCGGTTAATGATCTTGGTGTCGGCCGCTCCGAGATCAACGCGGAAATCACTAAACGGATTTGTACTATTGTAGGGCCGATAAATGGAAAACTCTTCGTCCCAAACATCGATGGCCGTGTTGACCCACGAGATCAAATATTGCTTGTAATCTATCCGTTGAGAGAACTGAATCTCGGTTCCAACGTTGATTCCAAGCGGAAAACCGATTTGTTGCATCACCTCGAGATCCACGACTTGGCTAGCCGTCGGCTGGTCGTCCATTGGCGAGCTGGGAGTTCGGAGGGGGATGTTGCTCGCTCCCAACGGTCGGTTGATTTGATAAGCGTAGAATAAATTCGGTTCCCCGGGACCCAGCCGGCTCCTGCCAACGAGGGTGTTATCGTTGTCCCCCCATTGAAGTTCCGCGACGTCATTGACCAAGATTTCGGTCGGATACACGCCATCGGAGTTGCGAAAATACCAGCGTACCGAATCTCTAAATAACTGTTCCAATTGCACGCCTTCAACAACCTTTCCGATCACTGCACCGGGAAAATCACCGTTGGGCGTTTCGTTGCCGAGCTTGCCTTTATAAACAGCAATGAAGCTTTCAGCGCTGGCGGGAAGTCGATACGGCACGGAAATTTCCTGTCCCGGTTCTGCAGATATAATGGTCGACTCCAAAGGCATAAGCGGATTTCTATTGCCCTGTGAATCATCCGCATAGAGTTCGAGCGTGCCGCCGTCGAGCTTTTCTGAAGAGTCGTTTTTACCTTCCAAGTGGATGATAGAGCCGTCATCTGGATCCTGTGATAACGCGAGATCCAGCTTGCCGCGGAAGAAATAGTCGAGCAGGCCAATTGAATATCCCACCGCGCGCGGCCACAAGAGACGCGCGTAATCCTCATAAACTCGGTCGTCGAGCTGAAGAATCTCCGACGCTGGCTCCGTGTTGCCTAGCAGTTCCGATGATCGGATACCCGCGTAGGTCGTCTTGAGAAAGTGATCTATCCGCTCGCCATCCCGTTCCTTTTTTACATATACAACTTGATCGGAGATTCCGTCTTCAGCGGTTAATAGTTCAGGCAATAACTCTGTGAGGATGTTCGTGCTCGACAGACGCGGATACGGCGACCACCATTTGTGACTTTGGGGTAGCGTGTCGGTGAAGATTGTATTCCGATGGACAAAGTTTGCGTTGGTATATTCCGATAGGCCAAAGGGCGATAGCAAGGCTGGCTGGCCGTTGGCGGTAGCGCCGCTAGTAAGCGCTGTCGTCGCATCGGGGTTGCTACCGCTGTACTGGTTGGCGTCGAGAAACTTGCTGATAGGGATCGGCGCACTAGTTTCTGGAGTTAGATTAAATAGCTGCGGATCGGGCATAATTGGAGTCTGCGCTAGAATTGCTGCGAAGTAGACGGCGCGAGTCGGCTTGGAATCGCAGCCCCCACTGCTCAATGGTAAAAGTCCAAGGTGAGGCTGGATGGGCTTCATTACGAGCATGGGGTACGGATGAGGCGTCCTGGATAAGGTGTATTTGGTGCCCCAGACCGCGAAATGTTTGGGCGAGAAGGCTCTCTCTGTCAACTTTGTTTGAACTCGTAAGCCCCCGATAGAATCGCTCTCGCGTTTCCTGCCATGACCAGGAACCTGTACCGTTTAACAAGGATTGATTAAGTGTCTGCGCCCATATCGCTGCCGAACTCCCTGAGAAAAAATCGCTAAGCCCTGCCTGAGTCCATGGGCTACGAACCGGTTGATGAAAGTGATTTAGAAAACGTAGAGAAAGGAAACCAAAGTCGTCCTCGCGTCGACTGCCTAGCTCGTATCCAGTCGCTGGATGGATAGAATTCGTCATTGCCGTTCTTTAGCAACGTATTTCAGGCCTAGTAGTAAAGCCCAAGCGACTTCTCGAAGCGTTTGATCAAAGATTGACGGCCATCGCTGCTTCGCTACTCAAAGCGATGATGTGTCTGGATTTCCCAAGCAAGCGCAATGCTGAAACGTTATGATTGCGAGCTGAGAGCGAACAGTCGCCAACAAAATCGCATCGTATGTTCAAATGTGTCATATGTCACCTCCTTTCGGGGTATTCGGATTTGCACGATTGGATCACGTTAACTCTGAAAGAGTCTCATTTCGATAGTCCATCACGCCTTCGAGAACAGAGGAACTTTACATCGGGGAACATCTCAACTCGGAAGATCCGCGATGGAAGTTTTCTGAGTTGCTCCCTTTGACTCAGGTAGCTGATCGACTCCAGCTCCACTGTGCCGAGCAATGGTCTTGCTCCTACGTTTGAAGAGATCGTCAATCTCCGCGAACCACCCCTGAAAGTACGTATAGCCCGGCTTAAAGACCGTAAACCTGGGAAACTTTGTATTCCCGGGTGCTCGCCGTTCGATATTAGGGGCGTCCACAACAAAATATCCCTGGCTATCCGTGACAACCTCGATCGCGTCATAATAAATCTCATTCGATTGCACGAGCGCGTACACGTCCCGATACCAAACCGCCACAACTATGGCCCCAGCTATCGGTTGCTTGCTTTTCCCATCAATCACTCGCCCCCGATACGGACCGGTGCTACCCCTGAGATATACTTCGTTTACGTGCAGCTCCTCTTCCGACTGTACACCAGCGGCACAGCTCGACACACTCATCGCGATAAGCAATAAACTAAATAATAGCGTCGACATTTTCTCCACCCTCAATTAATAATCGACCGTCCTTCTAGAACGAGTCGATCCGCCAAATTCCGTCCGAGTCTATACTGAAATAGACGTAGTACGTGAGCGTCGTTACTACCCCACTTACTACTTGGTCGCGTCGTAATCGGTATTTCGCACGGGCTAGATCGAGATAGATCGGCTGGATCGTAGGCATGTCAGATCCTAGAATGGACATTAGGTCGCCCAATTGGTTGAAAAGCGCGGCGTACCGCTCTCGCTCTACACTTATTAGTTGTTCCAGCGCTTGTGGCACATCCCGCGCAATCAAGGCGCTTCTCATCGCAGACCACCGAGATTGCAAAATGGCGTCAAGCTGCAAGGAATCACGCACCTGGATGGTAGCGTTCGAGAACCGCTGCACTCCTTGCCCGTCGATCGCCGTGGCAGTGGCGATGTAGACTCCTGGCTGGGTGTATGTAAAAGGCTGTTGGTCTAATAACGCTCCCGCAAAGTCTACAACTCCATCGCCATCAGCATCCAGTGTCACCTGTTTAACATCAGCATTGGCGCGCAAAGAAAATTTGACCGTTAACGGCGCAATACCCCCCGTTGGACTGTCGACCAAGTCTCCTGCAGTTAGTTCAGAACCAGTTACAGTGATGTTAATGGTCTGATTCACTGAAATACCGCTGATCGTCGTCGCTGTTGCGGAAAGTGTTGTTGTGTCAGGGTTGACGAAGACGGCGGCAATAAACGTATCCGCCTGAACCCCGGCCAGAAATCCGTTCACTGTCACTCCGATTTCACCGCCGCTGGAATTGGTCACGGTTCCTCTTACGAGGAGCTGGCCAGCCGCCACCGTCGCGCCGTTGGCGGGACTGGTGATGTTGATGGACAATCCATTGGCCACCGTGATTGTGATGGTTTCGGACGCCGATCCGCCTCTTCCATCACTTACCGCGAACGTCAAAATAAACGATCCCACTTGGCTAGCGGTTGGCGCAAAGGTGAATACACGGCTGCTGGCATCGAAACCGGCATTGGTCGGCAGCGGTAATGGGGATACAGAGTAAGTCAAAGGATCGTCGTCGGGATCAGTGGCGCGCACGGAGAATGTCAATGCGCTCCCGACGTTGACGGTCCTATTCCCTATCGGCTCCAAGACCGGTGAACGATTTGCTTTGACTACGGTGATGTTGACGCTTGACGAGCTGTTCGCAAGACCGTCGCTTACGGTCAGTTGAAACGTGAGGAGCGTTGTTACCGTTACTGACGGCGCGGTGAAAGCAGGATTTACCGAACTCGGATTGGACAGCGCTACCGTCGGACCAGCGGTTTGATTCCATTGAAAGCCCAGCGCGTCGCCATCGGGATCGCTGCTGGCGCTGCCGTCTAAATTAGTCGTCGTGCCTTCGCTGACAGTGCTATCGAAGCCCGCGTTGGCAATGGGTGTACCGTTAGGCTGCACATATTCATGTGCGCCGATATCGAACTGGGCGGCGCCGCTACGGTCTCCGTCTCGCGGCCGGGTCGCATCGGTAAGGAAATCCGCCTCAAATATCGGATTCAATGTTATATTTAACCCCAAGGTTCGCGGGTCGATACCCATATCGATAGCCGGCGAGTTCGCCACCAACGTGAAGTCATCGTCAGCCGTATTCGGCAAATTATCCATGCCGTTGATATTCGCGAAAACGCTGGTCGCGGCATTGCAGGTCGCACTGGCGCTGACGCCCGGCCCTTCGTTGCCGAGAGGCGTCAGGTTGCCCGAGTCCGTGGCATCGAGAGCAGGACCGTTTATTTGTCCAGCGGAATTTCCGCAGATGAGGTTGAAATAGAGCGTGATCCCCAACGGTTGGGATGTTGTGGACGCTTCTCGTTGCACGCCGAAGCGGCCCCCCTTAGTCCCCGATGCAGTGCCATTCTGGAAAATGATATTGTTCGCTAGAGTGATCTCATGATTGCGCGCCACGTTGACGCCGTTCCAACCGTTGGAATAGATCGTATTGCCGATTACATAGTGCGGCCCCCCGTCGGCGTCGATAAAGTTGATGCCATTCCTGCCGTTACCATAAATCAGGTTACTGACGATCACGCTATCGGGATTATTGCGGGCGATCTGAATGCCACCGTCGCAGGAATTGCTGCCGTTATTGAAAATTCGGTTGCCAATGATGTGAATGCCTTGGTTGCCGTTGTTGCCGCCCATTAGTGAAATCGCCTGACTGCCGGTGCCGGTGATCACGAGGTCGCGAATCGTAACAAACTTGGACCGCTTTAGGCGAATCGCAAAATTGTCCGTGCACTGCGGCCCGGGTGAGCCGGTGAGAGCGACCGAACCAGGGGCGGCACCTGGATCGGATTCGATGATGATTCGGTCGTCTTCACTCGCGCTCGTAAAATCATTTTTTTGAATCGTCAATTGTTCAGCGTAAGTTCCCGGTTGGATGCGAATGGTATCCCCCGAAGTGGACGCATCGATTGCCGCTTGAATGGTGGCGTAACAGGGCGATTGCCCGCCACAGGTCGTGTCACTCCGATTGACGTAACGCAGCCGACCCGGTTGTTGCGCGGGTAAGCCCGAAACCAGAATTCCAAAAATGAAGACGCAAAGCCCCAACGTTGAAAGGACTCGCATTCTTGCCTCGCTTTTGTTCAATCGAGATATTTATCTGCCATCCTGAACTCGTCACCCGACGGAATGACTTGCGGCAAGCTTTTAGCGCGTTGGGGTTATCCATGTCCAATAGAAAAATCTAATATCTTGTTATAGGATTTTCTTATAACACTGCCCCGGCAGCATGGTTTAGATAGGAGTGCGACGGAAAAGACGCTCAGCATCGCGGCGCCGAGGGAAAAACCGCTGGCCCGGCCAATCGCTGTTATTCGCCGGCCTTGTCGAAAGTCCATTAAGGAAAAGGGTCTACCATCGGCTACTCGACCGGCAGGTGGCCGGCTCGGCATTTTTGAGGATGTGGTCGACAGATACGGCCACGCGGGGTCATGGGATTTTCCGTCGGCCGGGGCCGCGTGTTCTAGACGCTCCGTACGAGCCGCGAATGCCAAAATTCTTTAGCCATGCCGGTTTTGGGTAATTTCAAACCGAAACAGCTCGCGCGGCACGCGCGATCACTTCGCAGGCGGGATGACCGCTAAACCGTGCCGCCGACCAACTTCGACGAGTTTTCCAAGGTCCGGCTTATCCGGCGAAATCTCGCGATCGAGGTCGGCGAACAGTTGCGATGCGCCTTCGCGCGAAGTCATCGATATCATCTCGCCGCCGGCTTTGCCGAACCGGAACCAGTGGGTCGTTCCGGCAGGTAGGTGCACGAGCGTGCCTGGCAAGGCGGTCGTCTCGCTCCCGTCAATGCCGAACGCGATCTCTCCCTTTATGACATAAAAGGATTCATCCCAGGGGTGGCTATGGGGTGGAGGGCCGCTGTATTCGGGCCCCTCCTGCAGGAATATTTCATAGCTGCCTGTCTGTGCGCCCGAGGCGAGCACGGTAATTTTTTCCCCCACGATATTTAGTGGCCGCGGTGCGTTTCCGGGCGTGACGATTAATGGTGCGGGCATGAGACACCTCCCTTAATTGAGCGGATTTGCGCATGTGCTGCTTTTTCAGATCCTATCAGACACTTCAACTCTCTCCAACAACGTGCCTTGACGAAACGCTTACTCTGTTAGAAATGACGCGCTTCTATCGCTCACACGGGTGAAGGGTCAAGCTCAATTCGGATGGAATGGGTACTGGCCGAAATCACAGATCGATTTAAATCGATCTGGTGGAAAAATCAGTCTAATCCTGGCGGTTTCCGCGTTCTCGTGCCGCTCAAAGCATGCGATAATTATTCGCAAAGTTGTCCACTGTTGGACAGTAATCCCTACCCGATTGACTTATGTTAACGTTAGGAATTGAATAATGTAATGTAACCTTTGGACGGTGGCCTACCAGCTTTGGAAGGCCCACCCATTTTGGAGGATCATAATGGACAGAACATGGTCGATAGAAATCGAAGCAAAGAAACACCTCATTGAAGTTGACTATGGCAGGAATGCCAGCAGCTGGACCGGCAAACTAGCGGTCGACGGCAATGAAGCGCAGACTTGGAAGAATTCTCAGCGGTTGGATCTCCCCCAAGAGATTACTTTCGAGGTGGGAGGCAAAACTGCCGTCTTACGCGCAAAGGGCTTCTTTAAACCCAGGTTAGATCTCTTTTTTGAAGGAAAATTAATAGAGCAAGCTTAATCCAAAATTAGCCATACCGGAGGGCGAGTTTCAAAACTCCTCGACTGCCTTCTTTAGAGGCATTTCAGTGGTGATTACTTCTCTCCTTTGCGCTCACAAGTCTATTCGACTTTTCGTCAAAGGAGCCTGGCAATTTCCCTGATTCACCAGTTTCTCCTCCACCTTCTCTGAGAATTATCGGAAACTGGGGAACAATTTCCATCTAGGATTGAACTGTAACCCTACCGTTCGATTATATTCGTAACGTAGATCACTTGATTGTCAATCAGACGGTCGATCAAATAGGGTACTGGCTAGGTTTCCACTCGCAGATGAAAAAAGTTTCAAAGTATGTCATCGTGCTGGCATGGCAAAAACAACAAAGAAGATAACCCGGGACCATCGGCAAAAGACTACAGAATGGATGCTGGGCCAGCCGCTCGCATTTCCTAAGCGGAAAAATCCAGCCGATGATAGTTTGCCGGCTGGATCAATCATCGAGTCGGCACGTGGAAAATTAACCAGCTCCGCAAAGCCTCAGACCAAACACCACTAATAGGCTTCAGCCGCCGAAAACTCAATTTCAAGTTGCGGGTCCGACTTCGCGAAATAATTCTTGAAAAACCTGTCCAGGTTATGCGCGTGATTGCGCCAATCCCTTTCCGCTACAGGTACTTCCTCAATCTACGCGGTCCTTTATCATCTCCTCCCGTTTCAAACCGGTATATTTCTAAAGCTCGCTCAGTTGGCGGCACAACTCGATAAACTCAAGGATTATGTTCGGATCATGCGTCTCGGCGTATTTGCCTGCCAGTTCGTCTATTAGGCGCTCGAGTTGTTCGCGCGTGACAAGATTCATCAGCATGAAGCTGGCATTTATCGCCAACGGTATTTGATTACAAGGCCGCCTAACGGCCGTTGACAGAGAAACGGCCTCCGTATTTGCACCACAGGATTGACCCGATAGACGCTGCAGTGCAACCGGCGGCCGACCTAATCGCCTTCTTATAGCTCGGCTTTTTGGCACGGCTCGGAAGCGTTATGGAAGCAGGCTAGGCTTCCGAAAGCGCTCACTAGCGCCATGTCTGGGAAAAAGATCAGCAGGCTTGCCCGGTCGTGGAGAGTAACCGGCAGCATCGAAAGTTCATTTCTTATTGCAGCGGTGGATTACTCGCGCCAACCGGGTCCCGTACAAAGCCGCCGGGATGCCCAAGACAAAGGGAGGTTGCCGCGCACGAATTCTCTGATTAGACTGGAATCGATGAGCGAGAGAACCAAAAAGCAGCCGGGAAAAAAGTCAAACCGCAAGTCGGCGGCGCCGGCCAAAACAGACGCGCACAAGGTGCTGTTGCTCGACGGTCATTCCCTCGCCTTCCGCGCTTTTTTCGCCCTGCCCGATACCCTGGTCACGTCTTCGGGGCAGGTGACCAACGCCGTTTACGGCTTTACCTCGATGCTGATCAAGCTGCTCGCCGACGAGCGGCCTCAGGGCGTGGTCGTTTGTTTCGACAAGGGCGCGCCACGTTGACGCCGTTCCAACCGTTGGAATAGATCGTATTGACGATCACGCTATCGGGATTATTGCGGGCGATCTGAATGCCACCGTCGCAAGAATTACTGCCGTTTCTGAAGACTCTGTTGCCGACGATGTGAATTCCCTGGATACCATTGTTGCCACCCATGAGAACAATCGCTTGGCCACCGGTGCCGGTTATTACGAGATCACGAATTGTAATGAACCTAGATTGTTTGAGACGAATAGCGAACTTATCTGTGCATTGCGGGCCAGCGGAACCGGTCAGAACCACCGAGCCAGGGTCGGCGCTTGGATCCGATTCGATGACGATTCGGTCCGTTTCGTTTGCGTTTACAAAGTCATTCTTTTGAATCGTCAATTGCCCCGCGTAAACGCCCGATTGGATGCGAACCGTATCTTTCGCAGTCGACGCGTCGATTGCTGCTTGGATCGTAGCATAACACGGTAACTGGCCGGCGCAGGTCTGATCAGTCCTATTGACGTAAAGGACTCGACCCGAATTTTGTGAGTTTACGTGGCCAGCAAAAATCCCCAGCAGAAAGATGCAAACCGACCATGCAATAGTGACGCGCATTCTTGCCTCGCTCTTGTCCGGTCGACATCTTTATCCGCCGCCCAGCTAGCGGATTTGCGGCAAGCTTTTAGCGCTTGGACTTATCCTTGTCCAATACAAATTTCCTATATCAGTGTTATAGGGAAATCTTATATCACGCGTTCCAAACGCGCGGTTTCAAAGCCCTTTGAAGGTCCGAAGGTCGACAAAAAAGCCCCATGTGGCAGTTATTGAGCCGCAAGGCTTTGGCTATAAAGACGAATTTGGGAGGGGAAAATCTGAACGAATTGAACCAGCACACAGCTAGCGTGTTGGGGGGTAAAAACTGAATAGCCTACATAAAAGAGGTGCGAGTTCATTTCTGGATTGCTTTGGCCGGTATTCGCGTTCGAAATGTGCTGGAGCTTGTACCCGAGCGTAACCGCACTTTTTGGCGCGAGAAAAAACTGCACGCCTCAACTGACTTCCGGTGTAAAATTAAAACGCGCTGAATGCGGAACCGGGATGTCGTATTGGAAATAAAGAAATCCGACGCTTGCCGCCACAAACGGTTTGATCCAGCTCTGCTGTCCAAAATTAAGCTTGAAGCCCAAGGGAAAAAGACCGGCTCCGTAAATGCTCGAGCTTCCCCGTCGGACATGGTCAGGCTCGAACACCACCGCTGCGGGAAGGATATCCAGTGTGTATTCTAGAGTGATCGAATCCCATGCCGCCAGTATCTGGCCGTAACGAAGCGCGGCCATAAGAAGTTTCCTGTCATCAACGTTGCCTATAATTTTTGAGGAAACCGGGGGTCCATCCGCCCAAAAACCGAATTCATTATCGCCTTTGGTCAAAGCGTAAGCACCGGTCGCTGACGCTGGCTCGGCACTGTAAAGGATCGACTTATGGGAAAAGACCACGCAGACCATTACCACCGCGATCAGGCCGAAACGCTGCCACCGACCCAAGGCCTCAACCTTTCCCATTTTTCACTCCCTATGCTCGTAATGCCTGTTTAACCAAGATGCCTTGGCCTTAAGTTAGTGTACAGAAAGGAATGGCCGATAAAAGGGGGGCAAACTTGATTGCTTCGGCAACGAACTTCCGAGACGACTCCCGGCGCCAGCCACGCCAGCGGGGTAAAATCTCCTGAATGAAATTGATGGAGAATAGAGTTCAGTCTTGGGAGCTCTTCATCGCTTATCTGTATTGGTCATTACGAGACCGGGCTCTCCGGCAATGTGAAGCTGAAAGTCGAGCCTTTGCCGACCTCGCTCTCTACCCAGATCTTTCCGCCATGCAGCTCGACAAACTTCTTGGCCAAGGTTAATCCCAGTCCCGTCCCTTCAACCTTCTTGGCATTGTCAGTGCCCACTTGGCGAAACTCCTCGAAGATCTTGAGCTGGTCTTCCGGTGAGATTCCAATCCCGGTGTCGCTCACCGAGATTTGCACCTCGCCGTCGGTCTGCTTCGCTTCAATGCCGATCCGTCCCCCCTCCGGGGTGAACTTCACCGCGTTGGAGAGCAGATTGAGTAAAATCTGTTTGATCTTGCGCTCATCACCCATGAATTCCCCAAGGCGCTCGTCAATGGCAACGTCGAGATTGATGCCGTGCTTGGTGGCTCTCTCCCTGACAAAAGTCCGGGTGTTCTCGATCGCCAAAGGCAGATCGAATGTAGTTACCTCCAGCTCCATGCGCCCGGCCTCGACCTTGGACAGATCGAGAATTTCGTTGATGAGAGACAATAGATGGCGGCCCGAGGTGAGAATATCGTCGGTGTACTCGGCTTGCTTTTCGTTTAGCTCACCGAACAGCTTTTCCTGCAGGACTTCCGAAAAGCCGATGATGGCGTTGAGCGGAGTTCTAAGCTCGTGGGACATGTTGGCTAAGAACTCGGACTTGTGCCGGTTTGCGGCTTCGATCTGCTGGTTCTTCTCTTCGATCTCCCGAAACAGCCGGGCGTTGTGGATCGCCATGACCGACTGGGTGGCGAAGGTCTGGAGCAGATGGATCACTTCAGGAGGGAAGCTCCCCGGCGTGCGGCGGAAAATCGTCAAACCACCCATGATCCGACTCTCGCGAAATAGTGGGACGGACAGCAGGGACCGGTAACCGAGTTCTCGCAACAACGGTCGCAATCGTAGCGAAGTTGCATCCCTCTCATCTTGAATGTCTAGGATTTCTACCGGTGCTTCATTAAGCGCGGCTTGTCCCAAGGGCCCGCCGCCGAGGCGAATGGGGTTGGCCTGCAGGGCGTCGACAAACTGGTTGTCGATCTGATAGCTGCCCCGAAGATTGAACTCTTCGCTGGCCTCGTCGTACTCGTAGATCGCCCCACCGGCCGCTCCAGTGAGCTGCACGGCGTGGGAGGCAATGCGCGTCAACACGGTCTCAACATCCAACGTCGAGCTGACCGTTTGGCCGACTTCTCCCAACGCCTTGAGTTCTCCGACGGAACGCGCGAGCTCTTGCGTTCGTGCCTGCAGCTCTTGGAAAAGCCTCACGTTCTCGATGGCGATGACCGCTTGACTGGCAAAAGTTTCCAACAGTTTGATTTGGCTATCGGAGAAGGGTCGGACCTCCATGCGGCGGATGCCGATAACGCCAATAGGGACGCCTTTGCGTAGCAATGGGGTACCAAGCAGAGTTCGAGCACCCTTCTGCGGACTACCGCTCTCAGGAAATTCGCCTGCGACTTGTGCGATGTCAGGAACGTGAATGGTTTTACCCTCGAGGACAACTCGGCCCCTTAAGGTCTGGGCGCTAATCACGCGGTCTCTGAACGCCGGCAAACTCCCGAATGATGCCGCGAGTCGAAGAACGTCACCCTCAACCCGGTGGATATGCACGTCGTCCGCAGCGCACAACCGGGCGGCGTTCTTAGCCACGGTATCGAGCACCGGCTGAATATCCGTCGGCGAGCTGGCGATCACACCCAATATTTCGCTCGTTGCCGTCTGCTGTTCCAAGGCTTCGGTGAGGTCACGATTGCGCAGCTGCAATTCCTTAAATAAGCGGACGTTTTCGATGGCGATCACCGCTTGATCCGCGAAAGTTTTGACCAGCTCAATCTGCCGGTCCGTAAACGCTTCGACAAAATCGCGCCAGATCGTAATCGTTCCGGTTGCCACCCCTTCGCGCAGGAGCGGCACAATGAGCATCGTTCGCGCATGAGCTTGTGCTCTCGCGGAAGAGTAAGATGGCTCCGCTTGCGCGTCCAAAACGTGGACTGGTTTCTTCTCAAATAATGCGCGGCTGCTCATACTCCCTGGACGCGGATTTTGAGGCAATCGGATAAGAGCCTCCATAACATCGGGACTCTCGTTATAATGTGCGACGTACTTAAGAAGCTCGTTATCGTACTGCCGAATGTGACCTCTTGTTGCCCCAGATAGTTTTACCGCATTGGCGAGCAGGGCATCGAGCACCGGTTGTAGTTCCGTGGGGGATCCGGCAATAACACGCAGCACTTCGCTCGTAACCGTTTGCTGCTCCAACGCCTCCTTGAGTTCGTTGAATAAACGCACGTTTTCGATGGCGATTACCGCCTGGTCAGCAAAGCTTTTAACCAAAGCAATCTGCTTAACTGTGAATGGAGCAACTTCCGTGCGGGTAAAACCTATTGCGCCGATGGGAACGCCTTCGCGCATCAATGGAACGCCAAGCATGCTGCGATAGCCATGTGCCAGGCCTCTACTTTTAGGAAATTCTGCCGCGACTGCCTGGAAATCAGGAATCTGAACGGTTTCACAGTCAACAATCACTCGCCCGTAAACCGAGTTGCGATCTACGACGCACTCCGTTCCGACCCGGCTCTGGGTACCCGTTCTATTAGTCGCTGCAATGCGATAGATATCCCCTTCGACCAAAGCGACAGTCGCGTCGATAGCGCCGCATACGCGCGCAGCGTTTCTGACGACCGTCTCCAACACCGGCTGAATATCCGTCGGCGAGCTGGCGATCACGCCCAAGATTTCACTCGTCGCCGTCTGCTGCTCCAAAGACTCCTTCAACTCGTTGAACAGCCGGACGTTCTCGATGGCAATCACAGCCTGAGCGGCGAAGGTTTCGAGCAGCTTTACTTGCTTTTCGGTAAATGGCCGGACTTCGGTTCGACGGATGACTATCGACCCAGTAGGTTCCCCCTGACGAATGAGCGGCGTTGCCAAGACGGTGCGAACTCCCGTGACTTGATTCATGCTCTTCGAGTCAGGGTATTCCATGTCGATTTCGGCGGCGACATCGAGCACATGGATCGTCCGCTTATCGATCAAAGCCCGGCCCCCGACAAAGCGGCGACTGATCGGCAGCGAATCTGCGATCACGGGGATAGAACCATGTCTGGCTACGAGATGGGCGCGTTCATCCAGCTCCCGATAAATCAACGCGTCATTAGCTTCACAGAGCCGCGCTGCGTTCTCGGCAACCACATTCAGCACCGGTTGAATGTCGGTCGGTGAGCTGGCGATAACGCCAAGGATCTCACTCGTGGCGGTTTGCTGCTCCAATGACTCCTTGAGTTCGTTGAACAGCCGTGCGTTCTCGATCGCGATCACGGCTTGATCGGCAAAAGTCTCAAGCAACTTGATTTGACCGTCTGAGAAAGGACGAACTTCTTTTCTGCGAATCTGGATACAGCCGACTGCATGGTTTTCATGGAGCAGCGGTGCTGCCAGCACAGTACGCACTCCCATAGCAATTCCCCGTGACCTGGCACCCGGGAACTCTCCCTCGCTCGCAACCAGATCATGGACATGGATCGTCCTGACCTCGACGATGGTCCGGCCCGGAGGTGTGCTTGGACTTATGGGATGGCTTTGCCCTATTTCAGTAACCATCGGGATTAACCCAAAGTGCGATAGCAATCGTTGGTTTTGGCCGTCAACGCGCCACACTGCTGCGTCGTCCGCGCCGCAAACGAGAGCGGCATTTTCGGCAATTTTGTCCAACACAGTCTGTAGATCGATGGCCGGACCCGCAATGGCTCGGAGCACCTCACGGGTGGCGTTTTTCTGCAACTGAGATTCAGCAAGTTCCTGCCTCAGTACTTTGTTCTCTTTAACGAGTGCCGCAAGTCGATCCTTGAGAGCTGCCCCGGGCGTCTTTTGGCTCCGGCGCCGCACCTTTGGCTTTGCTTTGGAAGATTTTCTTTTGGAAGCCATCTGGTAAACCTCCAAAATAAAAAATCCGGGCTGGGGGCAGTCCCCAATCCGGGCAACCGTGTAGCACCCATCATGGATGTGTCTGGCTTGAGTGCTCTGCCTGTGCCTGCTTAGTGAGGATAGACTGGTTTTTATCTATGACATGCGCTGAGCCACGGTCAAGGCGGAAAATTCACATACTGAACCGACATCTTTTGGGGCCAACATCAGTTATTCGCCCTGGAATTTGATTGAATTGAAAAACGCTTCGTGCAACTCAAAACCGCTTGGGCAGGTCGAAAGGAAGTTTAGCTCCCGGTAAAGGTTGCCGTGAAACGATTCTCTGATTAGACTCCAAGCGATGGCCAGTAAAAGCCCAAAGCAAGCCGAGAAGAAATCTGACCGCAAAGCAACCAGCGCTGCCAAAGCAGACGCGCACAAGGTGCTGCTCCTCGACGGCCATTCCCTCGCCTTCCGCGCTTTTTTCGCCCTGCCCGATACCCTGGTCACGTCTTCAGGGCAGGTGACCAACGCCGTTTACGGCTTTACCTCGATGCTGATCAAGCTGCTCGCCGACGAGCGGCCTCAGGGCGTGGTCGTTTGTTTCGACAAGGGCGCGCCGCAGTTTCGCCTCGATCGCTATGCCGACTACAAGGCCGGGCGGGCGGAGACCCCGGAGTTGTTCAAACAGCAGCTGCCGTTGATCCGCGAAGTGCTCGCGAGCCTGCGGATTCCCATGGTCGAGCTCGAAGGCTACGAAGCCGACGATCTGCTGGCCACCTTGACCCAGCACGCGCGCGAAGAAGGCTGCGAGGTGATTGTCGTCACCGGCGACCGCGATATTCTGCAGCTGGTGCGCGACGGCGTCTCGGTCGTCATGACCCGCCGCGGTATCTCCGACGTGATCCGTTACGATACCCCCACCGTGCTCGAGCGCTACGGCGTGACGCCGGAACAGTGGATCGATTTTGTCGCACTCAAGGGCGAAGCTTCGGACAATCTGCCGGGCGTGCCCGGCGTCGGCGACAAGACGGCGGCCCAGCTGATCAACAAATACGGCGACATCGAGCAGGTAATCGCCCATGCCGACGAGCTCAAGCCGAAGCTAAGCGAATCGATCAAAAAACATGCCGACCAGGTTCGGATCAACAAGGAGCTTGGCTGCTTGCTCAACAACGTGCCGCTCGATCTCGATCCGGCTAAACTCCGCCTGGAGGCATGGGACGACGAAGCGGTGCGCAATCTTTTTCTCTCGCTCGAGCTTCGCACCCTGCACGAGCGGCTGAAGGAGATCAAATTTCATGGCTCCGACGCCGCGACACTCGGCCTCGAAATTAACTCGATGACCGAGTTCACCTCAGAAACTGAATTGATTCCGGACGAAGTCGTAGCGCTGGCGTGGAATGAGGACTGGCTCGCCGTGAGCGACCGAACCGGCGACGCGCGCTTTCTGCCTTTTGCCAACGCGCTGAACCGCCTTGCCGGGTGTCTCAAAGATCCCAACCGGCAAAAAATCGCCCATGACGCCAAAGCGCTTTTCCGCGCTGGGCTCAACGCCAGCGTCGATATCCAGGGTTTCCACTGTGATACCAAACTCGCCGCCTATCTCCTCGAACCCGGCGCTTCGTCAGGATACACCCTGCGCGATACCGTGCGTCGTTATCTCGGCGTGAGTCTCGACGCGGAGAAAAGCGAGCCGCAGGCAGGCGAGCAAGGCACGCTGTCATTTGCCGACGACGAAAAGCAACGTGTGTGCCGGGAAGCGGTCGCGGTCCGCGCCCTGGCGCCGGTTATGGAGGAGCAACTCCGCGCGCAAGGCGTCTGGGAGCTTGCGACTGCGCTGGAATTTCCGTTGATCGCCGTGCTTGCGCGCATGGAGCAAGCCGGCATTCTCGTCGACCGCGACTATCTCGACAAGCTCAACTCCGACTTCGGCCAAAAGGTGACCCGCCTGGAGCAAACGATTCAAGAGCTCGCCGGCGAAGAATTCAACGTGAACTCCAACGTCCAGCTGCAGCGTATTCTCTTCGACAAACTTAGCCTGCCGAAAACCCGAAAAATCAAAACCGGCTACTCCACGGACGCGGCGGAGCTGGAAAAGCTCGTCGGGCGCCATCCGATCGTCGCCTCGCTGGTCGACTACCGCGAAGTGTCAAAGCTCAAGAACGGTTTCACCGAGATGCTGCTCGGCCTCATCGATCCCGAGACCCGGCGCATCCACACCACCTACGAGCAAACCACGGCCGCCACCGGGCGACTATCATCGACCGCGCCCAACTTGCAAAACGTTCCGATTCGCGGCGAGCTTGGACGGCAAATTCGCCGCGCTTTCATCGCCCCGCCCGGGCACGTGCTGCTTTCGGCGGATTATTCGCAGATCGAGCTGCGCGTACTGGCGCATCTCTGCGAGGACGAGACCTTTTGCCAGGCGTTCGCCCAGGGGCATGACTTCCACGCGACCATCGCCGCCAAAGTTTTCGGCGTTTCTTTGAAGGACGTGACTTCGGAGATGCGCAACCAGGTCAAACAGTTTTCTTATGGCATCGCGTATGGAATGTCGACCTACGGCGTCTCGCAGCGGCTTGGCGTCGAAATGGATGAAGCGGCGAGCTTCGTCGAAACCTACTACGCGCAATTTCCGAAGGTAAAAGAATTTCTCGCCGCCCAGGTGGAGAAGGCAAAGGTCGACGGATTCACCACGACCCTGTTCGGCCGGCGCCGCTACCTGCCGGAATTGCAGTCCTCCAATTTTCGCCTGCGCGCCTTGGGCGAGCGCATGGCGCTCAACGCGCCGATCCAGGGGAGCGCCGCCGACATTCTCAAGCAGGCGATGATCAACGTCGACGCGGCACTGCGCAGAGAGCCGGTCGCGAAAATGCTGCTTACGGTTCACGACGAGCTGGTCTTTGAGGTGGCGGAAGACAAGCTCGCTCGAGCGCGCGCGGTGATCGAAAGAGAAATGACCCACGCCACCGATCTCCGCTGCGGCTTGTCCGTGGAAGTGCACAGCGGCGCCAATTGGGCCGATGCCCACGCGTAGGGCTCCGAACCGAGAAATTCGCATGTCCCACCCCCGGCGTCGCACTCCTGGGGCGTGTTGCGTCTGTTTGACAGATTGCTCAAACGTTTGGATTAGCGATTTCTTTTGTTAGTCTGCTAGGCAGAGGCGGTAGCACGGCGTCGGCGGATCAAGGAAAGCGCCGAGCAGGGAGAGGAAACCCATCTCCACAGCCTAGGGCGCAGGCACCGAGACTTTACGGCGCATCGTTCACTCGCTTGTATACGGCCGAATTGCCGATAAAAATCTGACCATGCCGGCATACGAAATCCACGTTCATTGCGCCGACTGTGGCGGCGAGCATCCCCTTCTCATGAAAGTCTATATTGAGAACGGCCCGGACGGTAAACAAAGCATAGCCGAATCCTTCCGTGAACGCCCCCTCCCCCCGCAGCTATTGGCTATCAAAGGCCGAAATGCTCTGTGCCTGAAAACGGGAAGGAAGTTCAAGGTAGAAAACGATGAGCAAATACTTTTGGTGCCGCCTTCGCCTCTTCCACGATAGCGCCATCCACTGACAGATTCGTGCTTTTAGATACTGTCCGGTCGTGGATAGGGCGGGAAGAAAGCGGTCAAGCACTGTTTGGCTCATTCGCTGATTACGCTCTCTAAGAATCGCGACTCACCGGAAACCGTCTAGAAATGGCGAGCCCCTCACGTGAACCTCTTCCGGCCTTTTGCAAAAAACTGCTGGGCTGACCATGAGTGAGTGAAACCCATGGTCTCCATCATCATCCCCGTGTGCAATGACGCCGAGGCCCTTTGTCTAACGCTCGATCATTTGCAACGCCTGCGACGGATCGAAGGGGCGGAAATTATTGTCGCCGCATGGGGGCAAAGGGAAAAAACGGAAAAGGCCGTTGCCGGGCGCGGCAAAATCATATGGCCCGGCCAATCGACACGCGCGGCCTTGATGAACGCCGGAGCATCCGTCGCATTCGGCGACATTGTTTTCTTTTTACACGCGGATTCGTTCCCGCCGCTGGACGCCCTCGTCGAAGTCGAAGCGGCCCTGCGGGATCCCAGGATCGTTGGAGGAGCCTTCGAGCATCGTTTCCAGGAAAAGCTGTGGAGCTTAAAGTTCATCAGCTGGATCAACCGGCGACGCTATTTTTTTTCGCGCAATTATTATGGCGACCAAGGGATCTTCGTGCGCGCCGACGTTTTTCGCCTAATTGGCGGTTATCGCGATTTGTTCATGGAGGACTTGGATTTTAGCCAGCGGGTTAAAAAGGTAGGGCGAACCAAGCTCATTCCTCTTCCTCTGGTCACGTCGGGCCGGCGCTTCATCGCCTGGGGACCGTGGCGGGCTCTTGCATTTATCGTATGGCTGCTTTTGTTGCATTCCCTGAGGCTTGACACCCAGCGCTATGCCGGTCATTGGAACGCGCGCGAAGGCCGGAATGTCAAAGCGTGAGAGTTCTCACATCAGGCGTCGTCCTTGTTCAACGGCAACCTGATTGAGAATGTCGTGCCCTGACCCGGCGCACTATAGAAACTGAGGCTTCCCTTGTGAGCAGCGACGATCTGGCGCGCGATGACCAGCCCTAAGCCGGTTCCCGTGGGCTTAGTGGTTTTGAACGGCGTAAAAATATCTACGCCCTCCGGAACGCCGGCTCCGGTATCACTCACGTCGATGATCGCGTGATCACCGTCTAGCATGGCGCGCACGGCAAGCGTTCCGCCTTGCGGCATCGCTTCCACGCCGTTCTTGCACAGGTTCAGGACCACTTGCTTAAGTCTGTCGCCGTCCGCGAATAATACCGGCAGATCTGCGGCAACCGACTCCGCGATGCGGATCCCGCGACTGATATAATTGGGCCGTTCCATTTCGAGCACGTCCCGGATCACCGCCGCCAAGGATATCGGGCGAAAATTGTAGCGCTCCTCGCGATAGAGCGAGCGAAACTCGCTCAGCAGGGAATTCACGCGTTTCATCTCTGCGACGATGCTTTGAAAAGAAGACAAGACCTTGTCGTCGCTGATGCCGGCATTAACGAGCCGGCGCTCTAATAGCTGCGCGGTCATGAACATACCGTTTAACGGATTGCCGATCTCGTGGGCAAATTTCGCCGAGGTTGCGCCGATCGCCGCGAGCCGCTCCTTTCCGAGCAATTCGTTCTGCAATTTGGTTTTTTCCGAAATGTCGCGGATAAAAGCCGCGTAGTTGACCTCTTCCCCCGAAGCGATTTGCGTCACCGATATTTCAATGGGAAAATTCTCGCCGTTCTTGCGCCGTCCCGCGACCGTGCGAATCCGTCCGATCGCCCACGGCTCGCCAGTGGTTTCATAGCGCGCGATGTATTCGTCATGCTCGGAAGCATGGGGTTCGGCCATGAGTATATTGATTTTCTTTCCCTCCACTTCGGACTTCGCGTAGCCGAAGATTTTCTCAGCGGCCGGGTTGAACATGACAATGCGTGCCCGGCGATCGATGGAAATGACCGCGTCCTGGGTGGCGTCGATTAAGGTGCGAACCCAACGCTCGGCCTTTCGCTGCTCGGTAAGGTCACGCATGATGACCTGCATCGCGGCCCCTCCCTCCCAAGCCAGCGGTGCTGACACGGCCTCCACGTCCACAAGCGTCCCGTCCAATCGCAGCCTCCGTTGATAACTCGGCGGATTCGGTTTTCCGGTTTCCATCGCTCGATGGTAGCGGACTTCGACTTCCGCTCGGGTCTCTTGCGGAAATAGATCGAACGGCGAACGGCCGATCAGATCTTCCGCCGTCGACGCGCCGAACAGCCGAATGGCGGCTTTGTTAACGTAGACGATGCGGCGATCAAAATGCACGTAGACCGCGTCAGGATTAAGATCGACCAAGGCGCGATAGTGTTCTTGGCTTTGGCGCAAAGAACCTTCCGCTTGGAGACGGGTCAAAATCTCTCGTTTCAGCATCTCGTTGGTCTTTTCCAAGTCGGCGGTTCGTTCTTGAACCCGCGACTCCAGCTGATTGTGAGATTCCTGCAAGGCTTGGGTCGTGGTCTGCAACTCCCCAGCCATTTGGTCCACCGCTTGGCCGATGGTTGCCAGCTCATCGCGACCAGCGAGATTCACGCGCGCGTTCAAGTCACCCGCCGCTAATCGTTCGGTGGTGCTGACGATTTGCCTGATCCGTAGGTGCGCTAAAGTTCGCTTGAGCTGCAAAAAGACCAGTCCGAAGGCGGCGGCAAACAACAGCCAAACAAAACTCAGGCGGCGAATGACCTGCCACCGCGCCGTTGTTTTCAAGCGGCCGAGGTCGTACCGCGACAGCAGATATCCCGTCGAGGGTCTTTGCGTCGCGCCGGTGTCATTCGGCAGCAGAACGGGATAGCAAACAAACACACTTTTACGATCGCCGCTCAATCGGACGACACCCTTCCAGCGGTTCCCCTTGCAGGCGGCAAGTTCAGGGATGAGTTCCGGCACCGCGGACGCGAGCGGATAACCGACGAGCGCGAGTCGCGTGGCCGCGACAACTTTTTCCCGCTCATCGATGAACACCACATCTTTGATTTGTTCTTGGAAGCTTTGATTGACAACGGCGCTCTGCACGCTGGACATGTCGTGCTGGCGCAGACGGTAGGCGATCGCGCCCTGCAGGTTGGACATCGTCACCGAGACATCGGCCCGTCCTTTTTCTTCTACGCTCCGCAGGGCGTCTTTGAATTCAAAAACTGAAAAGAACACCAGAAACGCGATGCCACCAATGCCAATGACCAGTGGAAGCAGCAGCCGGACCGGCAGCGGTCGGCGTAGATTAGGATTTGCAGCTATGGAATCAGTCATAGGGTATGATCATAGCAGGCTCTCAACGGCGACCGGACGGCGCAGTAGCCCGTAATTGACCATGCGTTCCATTATTTGGCGCGCCGGCGCAACAAGACCAGCCGAAGCGCCCGCCAGCAACTTTTGATTTTCTGCCGGCGTGGGAAAGCGAATAGCCTCAAGCGTGTTTCGAAACTCGGCGGGAGAAAGCTTCGCCCGAGGCGCCATGCGCTCGGTCGCATCCGTGGGATTGGCTTGAAGATATTCCAATGCGCGATGCCAAGCCGAACGGAGGCTTTCAACTTCCCGTGGAAATCTTTCAGCGCAGTCACGGTTCACGATTAGAACATCAACGATTTCTCCGGGAATTTCACGGCTGCTGAAAAGCTCGCGCATGCCCGCCTTTTTCAAACGCGTCCGCACCGGTTCGAAAGTCACCATCGCATCGACCCTGCCCCAGAGATAAGCCCGTTCATGTTCGGCAACTACGGCGGCCACGACTCTGATGTCCTCGAGCCGTAGGCCGCCCTTTTGCAGAGCCCTGCGCAAGACGTAGACTCCGGTGGCGGTATTCTCAACCCCGACGCTTCGTCCCTTGAGACCGCCCAGCGTTCGAATCTCAGGCCGGGCAAGGAGGGCATCTGCGCCGTTGGAAAAATTCATAACGAGAATGATTTTCAAGGCAATGCCGTCTGCCGCGAGCTGCAAGGCTTCGTTGAGAGTCAAGCCTGCTGCCTCCACTGTGCCGTTCCCGAAAGCGCGCATGCAATCGCTCGCCGACGAAAACTCGACCAACCGCACCTCATTGTTATTGAAGTAACCGAGTGACCGGGCCAGGTAAAGCGGCTCGTAGCCTGGCCATTGGTTGGTGCAAACGTGAAACACCCGGGCCGATGGTATATTGCAGCCCGGCAAGACGGCCAAGCACAATAAGAGCGACGCGAGCGAGGTCAGCACCTCACTCGTCCGATGCAGACGCCGGGTTCGTAAGATTGAGACTGCAGCGACCGCCATGTCCTTCTTCTCTTCGAAAAAATGGGAATACAGACTCCGACCTTTTAACCATGCCGGCGAAATCCGGCACGGTCCGGCTCTCACGATTCGACTTTCACGGACTGTGATCATTCACTGTGTTGGAGCGCCGCAATGAGCTGATCGATAAATCCCAGCTGCCCCGCGATGATCCGGTTTCGCGCCTCGGAGATAGCGAACCACTGAGCGCGGTCGACCTCCGGGAATTTTTGCATCCGCCCGGACTTGGGCGGCCACTCCATGGAGAATAAGTTGCTTTGAATCTTAGAGGCGTCGCAATCGGCTTCGATCGCCCAGGCGTGAACGATTTTTCCGCCACGCTGTTTTATCGGGTCGAGCCGACGAAATCCGCTGTCGATGGAAAATCCGGTCTCTTCGGTAAATTCACGCTTGGCGGCCTGAAGCGGGTCCTCGCCCTCCTGGAACTCCCCCTTTGGCAATGACCATGCCCCGGCGTCCTTTTTTGCCCAGAACGGTCCGCCGGGATGAATGAGGAAGACCTCGAAGTCGCCGCGCCGGCGATACAGTAAGAGACCGGCGCTGGCCTTTTTCTGCGTCATGAAGAAATAAGACGGATAAACTACTTCATTGCTCAATACAACCGCTTGCAGCCCTGGTTATCCTTGAAAGCCGTGGCGCTATGAAAAGCGATCCGTACCGTGATTAGCGCTGTTGAAAGCACGAGCGCCCGTCGGTTAATCGCGGTCGGAGTAGCGATTGGAATGATGTCGAAGCTGTCGCGGATCAGAGCTTTGGAGGAAATGCCCGAGCCGATCATAGCCATGACTTCGGCATCCAGACCGTGCTTCTCATAGCGACCGGGCGCCTAACTGACGAAGATCATAATATTGCCGACGCGCACCGAGGGCACGCCGCCGCGAATTTTTTTGAGCGGCTTATTTTGCGCGCGGCCCGCGCCAACGATCGCAAAAAGTAAAATTCCCGAAGCAAACGCGACAGTTAATTTAAAGCGCAACATGGCTTCATCCCGAATCGAACGACTGGAACGTTTGGAACTCTTGGAACGGCTGGAACCAATTTAATCACACCATCTGCATATACACATCGACCAAGGCCGGTCGTTTTTCTTCTTTGATGACCTTGATCGCCCGTTCCACCGCCGGGCGAATCTGCTCCGGTTCAGTGATCGGTCCCTCGCCGTGAAGACTGAAGGAGCGCGCCAAGTTGGCAAAGTCCACCGGGGGCTTGGCCATTTCCATACCCACGAGTTTGTTCTCCACCGGACGGCTGCGGTGGATCGCGACCTTTTCCTGGTGCTCCACGTCGTTATAATAAACCCGATTATTGGTCATCACCGTCAACAAAGGCACGCCGGTGTTGGCCGCCGTCCACATAGCGCTAGGGGTGTAAAGCATCTCGCCGTCGCGCTGCAGGTTGACGCAGATCTTGTCCGTGCCGCGGTAGGGCAGCGACGCGCCGACCGATGCCGCCGGACCGTAGCCTAGACCGCCGCCACCGTAGCCGCCGAGAAACAGACCCGGCTTGTCCCAAGTCCACAAACGGCTCGGCCAGCCGCGGAATGCGCCGGCGACCAGCAGCCAATCTTCTTTTTTCAACGCTTCCCATATTTCCCAGGCCAGACGCGGCGGCGCGATCGGCCGCTCGTCCCAGCGCTTCTTGAGATCTGCTTGCCAGCGCGCGTGGATTTCTTCGTGCTGCGCCGCCATCGCCTTGCGCCGGTCATCGACGATGCTCTTGGAAAACTTTCCCTGTTTTTTGATCTCTTCAGCCAAAGCCGGGAGAAAAACTCTGGTGTTGGCGATTATAGGCAAATCCACCGGCGCCAATTCTTGAAAATCGCTGGTCCAGCTCCGCACCGAGAGATCGTTGAGCGTCACGTTGATGACCTTACAGCCGGGCTTGGTCGCCGGCAAGGTAGCGTGCGTTGCGGGGTCCTGCTTGACCAGCGCGCCGTAAAGATCGGTCATGTCCAGTCCCATGATGACGTCGGCGTTGGCGATCAGCTCGCGGTTTTTGCCGGTGAGATTGAGCGCGTGGGTGTTGGGGAAATTCAAGCGCGCGCCGCAATCGATGACCGGGATCGACAAGAGGTCGGCGAGCGCCACCAGGCTCAGCACCGCGTCGTTGTTACGGCCGACGTAGTCGGCAAGGATCACCGGATTCTGCGCCGTCGACAATAATAGCGCCGCTTCTTTTATCGCATCGTAGTCCGCCTGCAATGGCGCCGGCGGGCGGAAGCGGCTCGGGTCGGGCAGCGGGATTTCTTTTTCGATCGCGGCCTCCTGATCGGTGACGTCGAAGCAGAGATAGACCGGCCCGCCCGGATCGCTCATGGCGATGCGATAGCCGCGCATGATCGCGGATGGAAACGCTTCGATACCCACCGGCTGGTTGTCCCACTTGACGAAGTCGCGCACCAGGTTGCCCTGCACCTGCGCGGTGTGAATCCAATCGATCCACGGCCGGCGCTTGCTCGAATTCATCGGCCCGGTGCCGCCCATGACCATCACCGGGGTGTGATCACACCAGGCGTTATAGATCGCCATCGAAGCATGCTGCAGGCCGACGACGTTGTGGACGATCGCCGGCATGATCTTGCCGGTCGCCTTGGCGTAGCCGTGCGCCACCGCTACGGCGATCTCCTCGTGACAGCAAAGAACCATTTCCGGGTTGGGCGTGCGGCCGCTTTCGTAGTTGACGAGGGAATCGTGGATGCCGCGGAAACTCGAACCGGGATTGAGCGCGACATACTCGATGCCCAAGACCTTGAGGAGATCGACGACCAGATCGGAACCGTAACGTGCCGGCATAAAACCTCCATTGGTTAAGCGCGTCAATGAAAAGAGCTAGAGCGAAGACACCAAGAGTTTTTTCCCGTAAAGGCGCAAATCTCGCCAAGGTCGGAGAACCTAGAATTATTTTCTTTGCGCCTTGGCGCCTTTGCGGGAGTCATCGGTTTTTGAGTTTCTTCACCAAAAAAATCGGCGCGCTGTCAGACTCTCCGTCTGCCAGCGCGCCGATAGATCACTAAATCAAACTACTGCACCGGATGTGGAATGTCGATGTTGTAGAGACTTTTGACGTTGCTATAGACCAGCTTCTTGCGAATACCCGCCGGCAAGTGGCCGAGGTCGCGATCGATGAATTTTTTCGATTCCGGCCAGGTCGAGTTGCCATGCGGGTAGTCGTTGGACCACATGCAGTTGTCCTGTCCCCACCACTCGAAGTTGTGGCCCGCCACGGTGTCGCGGAAGAAGGTGCCAAAAATCTGCGTCTTGAAATACTCGCTCGGGTTTTTGGTGAACGGCGGCGGATTCACTTTCTTGAAGCGGTTATAGTAGTAGTCCCACTGCTGCATCATGAACGGCATCCAACCGATCTCGTTTTCCACGCTGACGAACTTAAGCTTCGGGTAGCGCTCCAGCACGCCGTAGAAAATCAGCTCGAAAAAGGCGTCAATGATCTCCTTGAGCTTCAGGTTGACGCTCCCGCGATAGGCTTCGACTCCCGTGCGCTTATTCCCGAATACGGTTTCCTTGTGGTAGCCGTGGCCGGTGAGGATATGCAGATGAACCGGAATATTCAGATCCTGCGACGCCGCCCAGAACTTATTGTAGTGCTCGGAATGAAATGGCAGGTCTGGATGGGGCGCTTGCCAGATAATCGAGCCGTTCATGCCGGCCTTGGCGCAGCGCTCCAACTCTTTCACCGCCGAGTCGATATCGTAGACCGAAATCGCCGCGATGCCTATCAGGCGCTTCGGCGAACTGTTGCAGTACTCGATCAGCCAATCGTTGTAGGCGCGAAAGCTGACTTCCTGGAGCTTGGCGTCGTCCATCGCGAAGTGCGGCAACAGGTAGGTCGGATAGAGCACCTCGGCGCTCAGACCGTCGGTTTCCATTTCTGTAATACGGTGCGTCGGGTCCGACCCGCCCGGGTGGGTCTGAAAGCTGCTGCCGACCTCCAGCTTTGGAAAGCGTGGAACTTTGTCCTTGAAGGCCTGCGGCGCCCGCTCGGCGAGAATTTCCGAAGGCTCCATCACATGGGAGTCCGAGGAAATCAAAACTTCGAAGCCTGCATTACTGCCGTTACCAGCCATACCCTTTTCCTCCTTTGCCCGATTGACTCATGGCTCTAGACTTACTGGCAGCTCTACCACCAACTGCATCGGAGCGTCAAGGTTTTGGGAAATGGGGTAATGGAATACTGGAGTGTTGGAGTATTGGGTTTAGACCCATCTCTCCACTACTCCACCACTCCATTCTTCAAACCTTTAGAACCCTCCTTCCTTCTCGAGCTTTTTAACCATCCGGTCGTCGATGATGTCTTCGACTCTGAGCTTGCGAATTGGCTCGCTGGTTCGGCCAAGTATGCGAAGCACATTGCGCCATCGCAGTCGTGCATCGGGGCGACCCGAAATAGCAGCAAAATCAATCGGCGTGAATTGCGACAAAATGGTCCCACGCTCGCTCGACGGAAGTCGGCTTGAAGGTCCGCTTGGCGATTTTCTCCGCTTCGTCGCGCTCCATGAACATCGGCGTACCGATTCGCATCGCTTCGGTTTGCAGACGCGCCGATTCTTCCAGAAATAGCGCCAATATGCAGACCTCGCGAATCGATTGCCCAACGACAACCGCGCCGTGGCCGCGCAGCATCAGCGCCTTGGCATTGCCCAATAGCTTGGCCATTTCCCCGGCCCGCGCCGGCGTTTCGACCTGTCCCGTTCCGCTATAGAGCGGCACGCCCTCGTAGAAGATCGCGCTGTAGTTGTGCAGGGGGCGGATGGTTTGGCCGACGACGCTTAAAAGAATTACCGCCGGCGAGTGGAAATGAAAGACCGCTTTGACACCGGGGCGGGCTTTGTAGATCGCCTGGTGCAAGGAAGACTGCGGCACGGGCTTGTCAAAGTCGACGAAGAACAATTCCTCTCTTTGGACCAGCGCCGGACTCTTGCGCGGCATGAACATCATCTCGTCGCCCCTATCGCTGCGCATACTGAGATGGGCGAAGGCGTCGCTCAATCCCTCCCGATAAATGATCCGAAGCGCCATGATGAAATCCTCTTTGACCGCGTCATAACTTTTGTCGATCATATTGATGTTCGCCTTTCCCCAGCGGCGTGGAATCAGTCAACACTCAGGTCCGACGCCCAAATCAGATTGATTGACAAATTAAGCAATCGTTTGGCCGGTGACAAACAACCGAATCACTGCTGAGCCGCCTCGGCGTGCAATCGTATGCCCAGTGCACTGACCACTTTTAAGAATGGTGTCGAAGTCCGGACTCCGCCCACCGGCCGGACGTCTCCGGGGTTTCCTGCCGCAAGGCGTTCAATCCCGACTTGCACCCTCGCCCGCGCACGGATATCGCTCAGCTCGTCAAGCCAGCGAGCAAACGTTTCGGTCTTGCACACCTCAAGCACAAGCAAATGTAGCCGCCAGGCTAGCACTGTCAAGGTCGAGGTGAACCGCCTAAAGTTATTGGGGCTTCTCGTCATAGGATCAGCGAGGACCTGCCACCCTTGTGAAAAACCGTATATGCGTCCCTGAGATTACTGAGCCCATCGCCTGAATTCAAAATCTTCGAGTGAAAAACAGTAAACTTATAGGCTCTAGATTCGATCGACTAGAAGACTATAACGATTGCTCTGCCTGGTTTCGGTATCGCCCCGATTTTTGTCTGGCGCATGGCAATTAACCGTTGTTCTTGTCGGTCTGCTTGGGGTCCCATCGCTTTCGCAGCGTTGGAAGGTCCTCGCTCACCGTGAGAATGATCACCTCATCACCCTCGCGCAGTGTGGTTTTTTCATCGGCGAAATGAAAATCGTCGTCGCGATAGTAACAGATCACTCTCGCTCCCTCCGGCAGTCCGAGCTCACCGACGGCGATGGCATCTTGCTTGCTCGTCGTGAATGTAAAGAGTCGCGCGTCGTCTTTGAGCACCGTGGAGAGCTCGATGTTATCCAGGCCGAGGGCCATGTCCATAAGATGACGGCTCACGGTCCGAGCGGGAATAATGGTATTTTCTAGGCCGAGTTCGCGGCAAACGGGCGCAAGCTGGGAATCCACGATGCTCGGCACGACCCGCTTGAAACCAAGCGATCGTCCGACCAAAGCGGCCAGTACGTTGACCTGGTCATTGCCGGTGAGGCAAAAAAGGACGTCGGTTTTTTCCGGGTTCACTTCCTTCAGAATGGCCGGTTTAGCCCCATCGCCATGAAGGACTCCGCAATCCAATTCATCGGAGATTTGCTTCAGCTTCTCTTGATCGGCATCTACGATAACTACCTCATGACCCTGCTTGATCAGCATCCCGGCCGTGAGCACGGCCTCTTCGCTGGCGCCAACAAAGACGATTCTCATCTTTCCTCCAATCTCGGACCGAGCCAAGTACGCGGGTACAGCAGTACTATCCAGGCTATAAATTCGAGTCTCCCCATGAGCATGTCGACGCAGAGTATGCCCTTGAGCAGAGCGGGCAACTCGGCGCTGGTTATTCCCGTGGAAAGTCCAACCGTGCCGGTCGCGGACACGACTTCGAAAAGAGAATCCAATGCATCGTACCCCATGAACAGGAATGCGAGCCATGACAATGTGACCACGGCGAAGAAGAGCAAAATAAGAACCAAGGCTTCACGGTGTTCGGCGGCGTCTATACGACGGCCTGCGAGGCGAGGTTCCACGAGGGCGTGGGGTGCCAGGCAAGTCCTCTGGACCACCATCTTCAACAGCTGAAAAAAGATTAGGAGGCGAAGGATCTTGAAGCCGCCGGCGGTGGAACCGGCGCCCCCACCGATGGCCATCGCCAGAATCACGATGCCTTTGGACCCCGCGGAAAGATCCGACAAAGGCATCGTCGAAAATCCCGCTGTGGTCTGAGCGGAAAAGGCCAACAGCGGACCATGGTATAAGGATTGGCTCCAAGGCAATCGCGCCAAAACCGACATAGACAAGACCAAAAGAATCGAAATAAAAATTCCGCTCAGCACCACCGCCTTAAGTTGCAAAGAATTGACGTTCGACCGCCATTTTTGCTCGTACAGCGCATAATAAATCACCAGTGGCACGGCACCGAGGAGACATACAAGAATCACGGCAGCCTGCGTAATCCCATTCTCCAATCCCGCCAGACTATTGCTATGCGGTGCGAAGCCCCCCGTTGACACCGCCGCAAGGCTGTAAACAACGGCGTTAAACGGTTTCATCCCCAGGGTCCACAGAAGAACGACGCTGCCCGCGGTCAAGGTGCCGTAAACGACTAGAATGCGGCGGGCGTGCGCTCTCAGGCCGCCCACCAGATCGTCATCCTGGGACTCCATCACCGCCAAACCCTTGGCGATGCCACTTGGCTCCACGACCAAGGCAAGCGACAGCGCCATGATTCCCAAGCCGCCGTACCATTGCATCCATGCGCGCGCGTAGAGAACCGTGCTCGGCGCCCGCTCAATGGCGGCCACCGTGCTTAGCCCGGTGGTTGTGATGCCTGAGATCGTTTCGAATAGCGCGTCGACAAATTTCAATCCCGAAGCCATGAAAGGATAAGCCATGGCCAGCGGCGCAAAAAGGAAGATCAGCGCGACCACCACCATCCCCTCGTTCGCCTGCACCCGTTTGGGTTCGCGGAGTCGGTTAAGCATGGCGCCTAGCGCGCCAAGCACAACGACGACCAGAGCATACCGCCAACCGATGTGGGTTTCTCGGAAATAGAGAGAGACACCGAATGGAATGAAGGTAAGAAAGCTCAGAACCAGGCAGAGTTCGCCAAAATACTTGAGGACAACGCGAATTCTAACCGAGTAGCTTAACGCTGTTACGTTCACAGCATTCTCATCTCAACACGCGGCGTTTATGCGCGTTTATGGGGCCGGATCTTTACTTTAGATGATTGCCTTCCCAATCAAGGGAAACAGTCGACTCAGACAAAAACATCTCTTAACTGCCCGCCATGGAATACAGCCGCCGAGGATTTGCCGACAGGATTTTCTCGATCAGCTCATCGCTCAAATCTCCCCGTTTCTTTAACCCTTGCGCGAGTTGATCCTGGCGGAACGCATCGCCATGGGGAAAATCGGTGGCGGTAACGATGAAATCGCTGCCCAGCTTGTTGATCACATGGGGCAGCTCGTCGTCGAGTGCGCAGGAGACAAAGACGCGCTCGGCGAGCCAACCGTTGATCTTCGCCCGGCGTTTTTCGCCCAATCCTTTAACCAGCCGCGGCGCCCAGTCCACGCCCGCTTCCAAAAAGGCTACGCGCAGTTTGGGAAAGTCGTCGAGCAGCGAAGATCCGAGGATCTGGTGAAAGGCGTAAAGGACGTATGGCCCGCTGATCAGTCCTTTGCCCAAGGGGTGGATTTGCGGGAACTCGTCATAGAATGGTCTTGGAACACCTTCAAACATGCGGCTGATGGTCGGGCTGGAGCCGTTGCCGACGTGCACGGTGACGGGCAGGTCTTGCTGCGCGGCTTCTTCGAAAATCGGCCAGTGATCTCGGTGGGTCAGCGGCCGATCCAACTCGATGCCGCGCGCAAAGATGCCTGCTACGCTGCCAAGTTTCTTGACCCGGCGAATTTCCTGAACCGCAAGTTCGGGGCGACGCCACGGAACGATGGCGACATACAGAAGGCGCCCGCCCGACTCGCCGCACTGGGCCGCCATGAATTGATTGTAGCTGCGCGCCAACGCAGCTTCCAGCTCGACATTCTCCGCAAGGCAACCGAGCCATAGAGATGGAAAAACCACCTGGATGTCGATACCCAGTTCATCCATATGGGCCAGTCGTTGTTTGACGTCCCGCATTTCCTGGACCGGGATGGACACGCCCTTGTCCTGGGCGCGTTTCATGAGCGTTGGGTTGGAAGCGAAAAAACGCAGCTTGTAGTCGATGACCCAGGCCGCATTGTGGGTGCCGAAACAGGTGTCCTCCGGGAATACGACGGGAATCGGGCGCAGCAAGTAATATTCCGGATCGAGATGCTGCCAGCTCTCGACACTCTCTTCGACATGGGCGTCGCAATCAATGACACGCATTACTTTTTTCTCCCGAAGCTATTTGCCGAGGCATTCGATCTAATCCGCTTTCCGCATTTCCGTCCGCTTGAACTCCTTCTGCATTTCAGACTGCGGCGCGTCCTTGCGGTAGGGTGCGGAGCTCGATCACGTGGTGCGGCTCACCCAGGTTTCTTTTCAGCAGGGAGAAGAAATAAATTATTTTTCGGCTTACGCTGCGCAAGGACAACCAAACTCATCAAAGAGCGACTTACTTGGCACTCAGCTCGTAGATTCTTTGAAACATCGGAGCCTTGTCAAGGCTCGCGCGCAGTTCGGAATGCTGAACACTGGCCTTCATGTGCTCAATCACCGTTCGCCCGGCGGTAAACGCCCGGCGGGCTAACTCAGGCTTTTTCGTCTCGGCATAAAGCCCGCCCAATGCGGCATGAGTCTTCCAGAGCTGCGTAGGATTACCGATCGCCTGGGCGATCGCCAGAGCTTGGCGAAAGGCGTTTTCCGCCTCGTCCCAGTGTCGATGTCGTAAAGCGATCTCTCCCCGGAGCCGCCATGCCTTCACCAAGTATTTTTTAGATTGCGTGCGCGTGGCAATATCGAAAACGTGATCGCAAAATTCTTTGGCCTTCGTGTAATCCCCACGGACCAGCCAAAGATCGCCCAAGCTCGCGAACAGGTGAGTGGAGTAGCGCCAACGCATCCATTCGCTCGTTGCCGGGTTTTTCACGAGGCGATGCACGCCGTCGAAAAATTCCTGTGCCAGCGTCAGATCGCCTCTTACGAGATAAATATCGCCCAAGTTGATCTCCGGATTGGCAATGGTCTCGGGGTCGCCGCGCTTGCGCGCACCCGCCGCGCCGGACCGGTTCAATTCGATGCTACGCTCTAGGTCGCCGCACTCCATGTAGAGCCATCCAAGACAATTGAACAGCCGGTTGCGATTGACCTCGTCGCCCACTTTCGCGGCAATAGCCAGACCTTCCTCCATAGTCGCAAGAGCTTCGTCGTAGTGGCCGATGCCGGTGAGGGTCACGCCGCGAAAAAAAAGACCTTGGAGGAGCGGGAACAAGAAATTGTGTTGCTGCGCGATTTGCAAGGCTTCCTTCTGCAGGCGCAGCGCCTCGGCGTAATCCCCCGCCCAATTCTTGACAAAACCCCTGAAGTTCAGCGCAAACGATTGTCGAAAAATATCTCCGGCACGGCCGCTCACAGTCACGACGCTCTCGAACTCGCGCGCTGCCTCTTCAAGTCTACCGGTGACCCCATAGACCATACCGAGTGTGAGTCGAGCACGACCCATGACGACTTCAGCATCCGTCTCTTCAGCGATCTTTATGGCCGCTTGCGACTCCGCCAGGGCCCGCTCGAAGTCGTGAGTCCAATGCGCGGCGAATCCCATCTCGGATAACGCAACTCCCTCGCCTACGCGATCGGCAGCGCGGCGCGCGAGAAGCAGCATGGACTCACTCTCAGCCCGTGAGCGCGCGAAATCACTAAGGATGAAATAGAGATTGGCCTTGGCCTGGTGAATGGCCATTATTATTTTCAGCTCCACTTGCGCGCCGAGATGGTCCACCGCCTCCAGGGCTTGATCGTACAAGTTGATCGCTTCGCGCGTGGCGAACGCCTTGGCCGCCTTGTCCGCCCCCTTTAGAAGATACTCCAGAGCCTTGGCCCACTCTTCGGCTCTCGAGAAGTGATGGGCGAGCATTTCATACTGCTCGGCGAGCCGGTCCGTATAGAGCTCCTCGATGGCGCGAGCGATGAGCAGATGGAGTTCCTTGCGCCGCTGGATCAGAAGCGAGTTGTAGGTCACCTCATGAGTCAACGCGTGCTTGAACATGTAGGCCAGCTCGGGGAAGAGGCTCTTCTCGTAGATCAGCTCGATCGCCTTGAGCTCGCGCAAAAACTCCTCCGTTTGCTCGCGAATCTCCGCCAGACGGTCGACCAGACGCCGGGTAAATTCTCGGCCGATGACCGAGGCGAGTTGGAGGGTTTTCTTCGGCGCTTCCGCCAACCGATCGATCCGGGCCATGATGACGTCCTGGATCGTGTCGGGGACGAAGATCTCGTCAAGCCGCTTGGCAAGGACATAACGGTCGCCGCGCTTTCGAATGACGTGGATCTCCTGCAAAGATTTGATCACTTCTTCGACAAAGAAAGGGTTCCCTTCGGCTTTACGTGCCACCAGCGTGTTCAGTCCTTCCGGCACGGCCTCCGTAGACAGAATAGCTTTGCTCATTTGGTCACTGTCTGCGGCAGAGAGGCTGTCGAGTACAATCCGCGTATGATAGGTCCGTTCTCCGAAAGGATGCTGGTAGCCTGTCCGATAGGATAGGATCTGAAGAATACGGCTGGTCGGGATGCTGTCGGCCGAAAATAGCAGCGCCTCCTGCGTTGCCTGGTCTGCCCAATGGACATCTTCGTATACGATTACCTGAGGGTGTACCTCAGCGGCTCGGACCACCAAGCGTTTAGAGCGCAGCGAAAATTTCTCCGCGCCGGAGCTGTGGATCCATACTCAGCACCGCCGGGTCGCCAGGATCCACGGACAGAAGGGAGCGCAGATAAGGCAGAACCGGACGGAGATCTTCGCCGAGTCGGAGAACAGCCTTTTCGATCTTGGCCGCGATTATCTCTTCGGAGTCACCGTCCTCGATCCGGAAATTCGCGCAGCAGGTCGATCAAGGGATGAAATGCCATGGCGCGTCCAAAGGACATGGTCCGTCCCTCGCTCCAAGTCGCCTCATTGCCAAGCCTGCGACGAAACTCGAGCAGCAGCCGGGATTTGCCGATTCCGGCTTCGCCAACGACAAAGACCACCTGTCCATGTCCTCCCTTGGCTTTCTCAAAACAGTCGGCGAGGATTCGAAGCTCGGGTTCGCGTCCCACGAACGGGGTGAGCCCTCGCTCGGCTCCCACCTCGAGGCGGGTCCGAGCGACTCGGGCGGAGACCACATCCCAGGCCTGAACGGGTTCGGTCTTTCCCTTTAGAAACAGCCCGCCCAGGGGTCGGGTATGGAAGTAACCCGACACCAAATGATGGGTAACATCAGAGATCACGACGTGCCCGCGGTCGGCGCTCTGCTGGAGGCGCGCTGCCACGTTGGTGGTGTCGCCGATCGCCGTGTAGTCCATTCGAAGATCGCTGCCAATGCTTCCGACCACAACCAAACCCGTGTTGATGCCCTGACGCACGTAAAAATCGATGCCGCGGCGGCGCTTGAGTTCGTCACCATAGGCTTCCAACGCCTGCCTGATGCCCAGCGCTGCATGGACGGCGCGCTGCGCATGATCCTCGTGCGCGATCGGCGCGCCGAAGAGAGCCATGATGCCGTCGCCGAGAAAATGGTTCACGGTGCCCTCGTAGCGATGCACCTCGCTCAACATAAGCTCGACCGCGTGGTTGATAAGACCGTGCATGTCCTCGGGGTCCAATCGTTCGGAAAGCGCGGTGGATCCAACGACATCGACAAAAAGCACACTGACCTGTTTGCGCTCTCCTTCCAGAGCGCTTTTGGAGCTTAAGATCTTTTCTGCGAGGTGTTTTGGAGTGTAGCTTTCGGGAGAACAGAATTGGGTCGCTGTCGGGCCGGCGCTGACGGATTGCCCGCAATGGAGACAGTATTTTGCTTCCGGCGGTAGCTCAGTGCCACATGCGGAGCAGGCCAGACCAAGGCGGGCGCCGCATTCCAAGCAAAATTTCGCCTGTGGGGGATTCTCACGCTGACAGAGCGAACACCGCACGTCGGAACCTCCACCTGGTTGAAAACCGAACAAGAACAGGCGACTGAAATTAACTTACGGAAGCAGATGGGTCAAGCAACCATGAGAACTTCGTACAAGAGGTTCTTTCCATTTACTCTAAAACAGATTTTTTGTATTCGGTCCGCAGCTCCGACTGAAGCCGTCCCAAGCGATATTTTTTCCAATCGATAAACTTGCCGCAATCAGCCAGCGCCGGATGCACTTCCCGGATTTTGCGCCACATCTCCTGGCAGATAAACCGGTAGTCGGGATGGCCCTGCGGCATGGTGCGGAGCTCGCACATATGCAGCGCTTCGCGCAGGTTCATCTTCATGTACCAGCGAATTTTGTAGGCGAACGGCACCACGTACTGCGCCTCGCTCGGCAGATCGGCGTAAATGCGCTCGTACAGGGCCGCGGCGCGCTCCATGCAATCGTTGAATTCGTCTTTGAAGCCCGCCTCCTCAATCTCCGGCGGCCTGTCGTAGCCGTGCACGGCGGTGAAGTCCTGGCGCTCCTGGGTGAGAATCCGGTGGCGCTGCAAATCGCGGTAAAGGCCTAGATTGCCCAGGATGTCGAAGGTGTAATAGACGTTTTCGAATGGCCGGCGGAGTTTGTCGCGCCGGTGGCGCCGTTTGCCGAAATGCTCGGCGACAATCCTGTGCCGCTCATCCGCGCTCATTTTCGCGGCAATTTGCCGGAGCTGTTCGAGCGGATGGCGGCCATGAGCGTAAAAAATCGCCGCGATGATTTTCTCTTCGGCGGCGCCGTCGTAATCGATCAACGTCACCGGCTCGCTTGTGGCTAATGGGGCCACGGTTGCGAATTGAGCAGCCAGCGCCTTTGTCGCCGCGCCGGTGGCGACGAGATAGTCGTTGCGCTGCGCCCTTTTGATAAACGACGGAATCAGTTGATTGAGCTCGCCGTGCATGGCGTCACCCAATTCATTGATCTCGCCGAGATCGTGCGAATAAAACTTGCTGATCAGATACTCGAACGCCTGGCCGACGCCGAACATGCCGACATTGGTCAGCGTCGCCGCCGGCAGATAACTGCGCAGCACGTCGCACGCATGCGCGCGCACGGTGGCGCGGTACGCGGTCTCAGCCCAGCGCCGCAGCCGATCGTCTTTCTTGGCGTCGGCGTATGGCAGCGCTTTCCCCGTCGTCGGATCGCGCACCTCCAATTGTTCGATGGGCAGCGCCCCGGCGATCGACGCCAACATCGGCTCCATCTGGCGCGAGTAAGTGTCGAAGAGCAGATTCATCACGGCGACATAGTCGTCGCGCCAGCGCGAAGCCATAATCTTGGGCTCGCGGTAGAAAAGATAATTTCCGCCAGAGTCTTTCTGGTCGAAGCGGACGTAGCGCGTCGATTTCTCCAGCGGCGCGATGCCGATGCGCGCGTCTTCGAGCAGCTTCGCCGCGACGTTGGAAACATTCTCACAGGCGAGATGAGCGCCGCCCAACTGGGCGACGGAATCGTCGCCGTAACCGACGAGAACGCGTTCGAAAAACGCCCGCGCTTTTTTTAGCGCCGCGCTGTCATCACTCGCGCTCGACGACCCGCCCAGCAGTTCTTTCAAGCCGAGCTCCGGATCGCCGAGAAATTCGTCTAGAAAAGTCCGCCGCAAACTTTTTGTCGAGCGGCTGTAGCGCGAGAACAGCGCGCCGGCCACTTCCTGGGGCAATCTGAGGCCGAAAGTCGAGCGGTCAAGGTTGGTAAAGAAAGGGGCGAGACGGATTTTTTCTTCGGCAGTGAACTCCGCGGTCATGCGCAAAACTTCCTCACAGAGAGCTGTCCGGCCATTCTATTCAGTTCTCGGCCAATAACAAGGCGCGTTTGGCGCCGAAACATCGAATTGTTTAGCGCAGCGGCTCGGGTGCGCAGACGGCGCCGACTAAGGAATTGAGCCAGCGGCCGTCGCCGGCGCACAGGCGGATCAGCGGATCGAGCAGCGCCGGCCGATAGATGGCAAAACGCATCAACGCGTTCAACGCCAGTCGGCGGCGGAAATGTTGATGGCACAGTCGCTCATAGCGTTTGAGGAAATCGGCTGACAAATCGCCGCGGGCGAATGCGGCATCGAGGGCCTCGGCGGCGAGCATGCCGCTGCGCATGGCGAAGTAAATTCCTTCGCCGGTGACCGGCTCGCTCACCCGCGCCGCGTCACCCACGAGCAAAGCGCGTTCGCTGAAGCAGCGCCGCTTGGGAAAATAAACCGGATAGGCCGAACGGGCTTGGGAAATGTCCCGGCTGCGAGCGAGTATAGCTTTGAGATAGGGATTACGCGCCAGCCATTTCTCCAGCAAATATTGCCGCACGCCGCCGCGAGGCAGCCGGCGTCGCTCGATTGCCAAGCAGAGATTCATCTCGCCATCGCCGAGAGCTATCAGTCCGGCATAGCCCCCTGGAAAAAGATGGATTTCGACTTTCCCTTGCGCCGCGCCGGGACACTGCAATCGCAGCTGAAAGCCGACCGAGCGGCCGGTCATCGCCGTCGGCCGGTTCACACCGAGCTGCTCGGCCACCCAGGAGTTGCGCCCGTCGGCGCCGATTAGAACCTTCGCCTGCCAACTCTCGCCGGCGCCGGTTGTGAGTTGCCAGCCTTGAGCAATCTTCGCGAGATGCTCGATCCGGCTACCCAGGCGAATTTGCGCGCCCGAGCTCGCCGCGCGGTCGACCAGCGTTTGATCGAACTGCGCGCGGCGCATGCCGAGACCGAAGGTTGCGGCGCCATTTTCGTCGGGAAAGCGCGCCTCGGCTTGATTGCCCGAATCCGTAGTGACCCGGAAGCCGGCCACCTTCGCATGGGGCTGAGCGAGGATTTGTTCTTCGACCGCCAATTGGCGCAACACCGGCCGATTGATCGGATTGATGAAATCGCCGCAGAGTTTTTCCCGCGGAAAGTTTTGCTTGTCGATCAGCGCGACTGCGAAGCCTCTTCTCGCCAAGGAAATCGCCGCCGCCGAGCCGGCCGGGCCGGCGCCGATAATCGCGACATCGACGTCTCGCATAGTCAGCTCCTCGGCCAAATCAGTCCGAGCACGCGAAACGGAAACGCCGGCACGACCTGAAACTCTCCGACGTCGGCGCGGTGGAACAGCCCTCGCCATTCGTCGACGGTCAACGCCCGCCGCACCGAAAGCGGCGCGTCGGTCAGCGTCATGGCGTTGCCGGTAAAACTCTTGGCGAGCCAGCGAATGCCATGATAGGCGAGCGGGTGGCGCACCAGGTCGTTAACGATCACCGCGCGGCGGGCCAGCCGGGCCCAGCCCCGCAACAACGCGATGATTTGCTCGTTGGAAAAATGGTGCAGCAGCTGCGACGCCAGAACGTAATCAAACGAAGCCGCCCGGAACGGTAGATTCAGGGCGTCGCCGCGCAGTAGTGAAATTTCCCGGTAGCCGCCGGTCTGTGTCGCCGCCTGATCCAGCGTAATTGCTTCGCGATCGAGAGCGCTAATTTGCGCCGTGATTTGCCTGCGCCGCGCCCAGCGGGCGACCAGGGTTGGGATGTCGCCGCTGCCGGTGCCGATATCGAGCAAGCTGAAACGGTGCGTTGATTTCGGATCGATCAGCCGCGCCAGGGCGCGCTCGATGTTGCGGTAGCACCCGAGGTAGCGGTTGATGATGCGCAAATTGCGCAGATCGTCGACCAGCAGCTCGCGCGGCTGGTTCGGCATGTCCATCATCTCGAGTTCGGCGCTGCGTTTCATATCGCATCACCGCGCGCCACCACCAGCGCCGAGTTCTTCGAGCCGAAGCCGATGCAATTGCACAGCGCGAGCTCCGTCGAACGCTCGACACGGCGATTGGGAATATAATTCAAATCGCACTCCGGGTCCGCCTCGGTGTAGTTGATCGTCGGCGGGAGAAAATCATGATTCATCGCCAGCAGCGCCGCCGCCACGCCGGCGGCGCCCGAGGCGCCTTGCGGATGGCCGATCATCGATTTCACCGAGCTCATGGGAATCTCGTAAGCGCGCCGGCCGAAGCAGAGCTTAACTGCGATGGTTTCGGTGCGATCGTTCAATTGCGTCGAGGTGCCGTGCAAGGCCGCGTAACCGATTTCATCCTTTGCCACGCCGGCGTCTTCGATGGCCAGCCGCATCGCTCGCGCCGGCTCCTCGCCGTCGGGATTGAGCCGCACCCGGTGATAGGCATCACAGGTCGACGCGTAGCCGAGGATTTCGCCGTAGATCTTGGCGCCGCGGGTGAGCGCTCTCTCACGCTCTTCGAGAATCAACACCCATGCGCCCTCCCCGAGAACGAAGCCGTCGCGGGTCCGATCGAAGGGCCGCGACGCGCGCTCGGGCTCGTCATTGCTCGACCCCGACACCACGCGCATGACGCAGAAGCCCTGCATGATTCCCGGCGTGATCGTGGCATCGGCGCCGCCGCTGACCAGATGGTCCGCCAGGCCGAAGCGAATCATATTAAAGGCGTACCCGAGCGCATCGGTCGAGCTGGTGCAGCCGGTGGAAATCAAATGGCTCGGCCCGCGAAAACCGAAACGCAGCGATAGCTCGCTCGACAGGCTGCCGGGCGTCGAGCTGGAAACATTGTAGGCGCTCACCCGGCGCAGCTGATCGGCGAAATAAAGCCGGTATTGTTCTTCGGTGAAATCGGGCGTGCCACCGCCGCTGCCGATGACCACTCCCCAGGATTGCCTTTCTTCGGTGCTCAAACCCTGCGCGCAGATGCCGGCCCGGCTCAACGCCTCGCCGGCGGCGGCGATAAGCAGCGGCACGGCGCGACCGACCCGGCGCATTTCCTGCTGCGTGATGAAGCCGTCAATAGAAAAGTTTTTGATCTCTGCCGCAACCCGGCAGTCGAGCTCGCCGGCATCGAACAGGGTTATCGAAGCCACGCCGCTCACGCCGCCGCGCAGCGCCGCGCAGTAGGCATCGGCGCCGACGCCGTTGGGCGCCACCACGCCGATACCGGTCACCACGACGCGCCGCGGCGATGGATAGGACTTTCGCGACTTCATCTTGACTCTGCACTAGGGAAATAGTTTCATTTGGGAGCATAGCATCCCGATTCGTCGCAAGTAAGCTGTTGGGAGAATGACATCGTGTCGATGAGGTTAATAGTCACGGGAGGGAGCGGTTTCATCGGTGCTCCCCTGTGCGCCGCGCTCTTGGAACAGGGTCATGCGCTCACTTTATTTACCCGCACCTCGCCGCGCGATCCTAACACCGGCACCAAACGCTGGCTCCATTGGACGCCGGGAACCCTGCGCGACTGGGACGAAGCGTTGGACGGCGCCGATGGTATCATCAACCTCGCCGGCGAGCCGATCGCGGCTAAGAGCTGGTCCAACCACCAGCGCCGCCGCATCGAGAGAAGCCGCATCGACGCGACCCGTAGCTTGATCCAGGCCTGCGCCAAGGCCAAGGTAAAACCGAAGTTTCTCATCAACGCCTCCGCCGTCGGTTATTATGGCCCGCACGGCGATGAAGTGATCACCGAAGAAACGCCGCCGGGCAATGATTTTCTCAGCATGGTCTGCCACCAGTGGGAAGAAGAAGCGATGAAGGCCGAAGCACTGGGTCTTCGGGTCGTTCGCTTACGCATCGGCATCGTTCTCGGTCCGGGCGGCGGTGCGTTGAAGAAGATGGCCGAGCCCTTCAAGTATTTCGTCGGTGGCGCACTCGGTTCGGGACAGCAATGGATGTCGTGGATTCACCTCGAAGATTTGATCCGCTTGATCGCCGTTGTGATCGACAACCCCCAGGCCCACGGCCCGGTCAACGCCACCGCGCCCAATCCGGTGCGCAATAAGGAATTCAGCCAAGCGCTGGGAAAATTACTGGGCCGCCCGAGTTGGTTGCCGGTACCGGGATTCGCGCTCAAACTCGCCCTGGGCGAGATGGCGGATATGCTGCTCACCGGGCAGCGGGTCGTTCCCGCCGCCGCTGAAAAACTCGGTTTCCAATTTCGCTATCCCAACCTTCCCGAAGCGCTCGAAGCTTGCATGCCGCTGTGACGCGGGACTAGCTGGCCCAACTTATTTAGCTGCGGCAATAACGACGATGGACTATAAAGACAAAGTAATCTTGATCACCGGCGCTTCCAACGGCATCGGCAGGCAACTCGCGGTAGAATTCGCTGAGCGCGGCGCCATTGTCGCCGGCTGCGGCCGATCCATCGCCCGGCTCAAAGAGGCGTTGAAGGAAGTGCGCCGCGCTAGCCCGACTTCGGTGATGATCGGTTGCGACGTGAGCGAGGCCGAACAGGTCAAGGGCATGGTCGGCAAGGTGCTCGAGGATTACGGCAAGATCGATATTTTGATCAACAACGCCGGCGTCGGCATGCGCCGCCCCTTCGTTGAAACGCCCTTAGAAACGATCGAGACGATCACACGGACGAATTATTTGGGAGCCGTCTACTGCGCCTATGAAGTGCTGCCGTCGATGATCGCCCGCGGTCGCGGCCATATCGTTAATATATCGTCGGCCGCCGGCAAGATCGGCACGCTCAACATGGCGGCCTATTGCGGCTCGAAATTCGCGCTCAACGGCTGGTCGGAAAGCCTGTACCACGAGCTCAAGCCGCTCGGCATCGACGTCACGGTGATCTGCCCCGGACCGGTGCAAACCGATTTCAGCCGTGATTTCCGCGACACCGTTCCAAAAGCGCCGCCGGAGCGCATCGTCTCAGTTGCGACGGTATGCCAGGAAGTCATCAAGGCTATCGAAAAAAATAAGTTCGAAGTGGTCATGCCGCGCTGGGTGGCACGAATCGAAGCGTTAAAGCGCCATCTGCCCAATTTGTTTCTCGCTTTGGCCCACCGCCATTTTCGCGTCTACGTGTCAAAATCGGAAACGCCGCGGCGGGAAGAAACGGATGGGAACTAATCCGGCTGACAAACGGTTGGTTGGCTGGAGGAAATTTCCATGATCCGACGTCTGTTCTGTTTACTTGTCTTGGCGACCCTGAGCGCAGCTCCGGCATTAGCCCAGCTCGGCCCGACGGGCAGCAGCAAGCTAAGCCCAACCGACCTCGACCGGGTAAAAGTCGGCCAGCCCGCGCCGGATTTCACTTTGGAAGACCTCGAGCGGAAAACGATCACGCTGTCGGATTTTCGCGGCAAGAAAAGCGTCGTCATGGTATTCTATCGCGGATACTGGTGACCTTTTTGTGTAGGTCAGCTCGGGAAGCTGAAAAGTTTATTGGCCAAACAGCAGAAAGAAAAAGTTCAGATTCTGGCGGTCAGCGTCGACAGCCATGAAGATTCGAAAAAATTCGGCGAGATGCTGCGCAGGCGATTCGACGGCGACTTCGACTTTCCGTTACTCGAGGACAAAGACCACAAAGTGATCGACCGCTACGGCATCTTCAACCCCGACGGCCGCGGCTGGCCGCATCCGTCGACGTTCGTAATCGACCCGAAGGGCGTCGTTCGCTGGAAATTCATCGAGACCGACTACACCAAGCGACCAACCAACCAGCAGATTCACCGGGAGCTGGCGAAGATAAAATAATTCGGCGGAATTCAGAGAGGCGGCGAGCGAGTGTAGTTGCACGCCGATAGCAGTCGGATTTCTAAGGCCAGCCGACGGAAATTAGTAGACGTATCCGCACTGGCTCGCCACGTTCTCTGACAAAACTGCAGCTGGAGGGTGCTGCAAAGATCGCCGGCACAGACTGCGGCCTAGGCGGCCGCCTCTATCCGCAAATCGCCTGCGCCAAGCTGCGCACCCTGCGCAACCGCGCGGCGATCGCGAGCAATTGAACGCAAAAGTTCCTGTGCAGGATGAGCGGTCGGCGGCTAGTCGGTGCTCGTTTCCACGTTTTCGGAATTCCGAAAGCGTGGTAGGTTCACCGGTGTCAAGTTGACGCAGCATCGAAAACAATTTTGTCGAGCCCCAGGCCGAAGGAAGCTTCCGGTCGCTGTAAGCATTTCGCTCGAGCAGCAGGAAGGTTTGATGTCTATGGACACTGTGAGAGTCGCGTATCGCGACGATGACCGAACTCCGGTCATCTACTGCATCAAGGAAATGGGTGCGAAACATTATGGAATCGACGTTGAGGTATTGAAGATCAAACCTTATGGCGAGTTCGAAGCTTCGCTGTTCAACGATTCCGCCGATGTGTTGATCGACCACGTGGAATTTCTTTACGCCGAAGCAGCGAAAGGGAAGAAAATTACCTTCTTTTGCGCCCCCCGAATCGTCCGCGGTTTGGATCTGATGGTGCCCAAGCATGTCGAAAACGTCAGCGAATTCACTGGAAAGAATATGGCGGTCAGGGATTCGGGCCGGCCTTATACGGTTACGCTCTGGCTGAGGATGATGGGGTTGGAGGGCAAGGTGGGGGTTCCCATCTTCAAGGATGCGGACGTGGGCAGGTGGGGGCAGTGGAAGAAAGTCGTCAGTGGAGAATGCATCGCTTGCTTTATGGATCCGCTGTACCAGGCAGAGCCCTTGAAAGCTGGTTTAAAATTTCTCCCGGTTCCCGAACTTGCGGTGGTGAGCCATTACGCCCAGGCGTGCAGCGCCGAGTTCGCGCGCAAGAAATCCGCCGTGTTAAGAAATTACGTCAAGGCGGTCATTCATGGGATTTGCTGGATGAAGCATCGGAAGCAGGAAGCCATGAAAGTTGTCGCGGGAAAGCCGATGCAGCGGATGAAAATCAGCGATGTGCATGAGCTGGAGAGACATTTTGACGCCATAGTCGGGAAGCTGCAGATCAAACCGTACCCGACGCCGCAGGCTTTGGCCGCCACCTACGAGATCGCGTGCGAGGAATATGGCGCCCAGGGCCTAAATCCGCTGGCTCTCTGGGATATGCATTGGGTCAAGGAGCTTGACGACGAAGGCTTCATCGACACGCTGATCAGAGATATGTCGACAGGCTGTTGAAAAAGGCCCACCTGCTTCGTTGCGCTTCGATCGCCTCGCTCCAACGTATCATTAAATACGCCTCCGCTCGTCGATTTCTCGCGCGCCTCGCATCCGGACCTTTTTGAACAGCCTCTGGGATCAGGGTTTTTCAAAAGTCTGTCGAACAGTGAACTTTCGAGCTACCGAACGCTTGATGGTCTGCTAAGAGTTCCACTTCGCTCAGCGCGCCCTACTCTATATTTTAAACCAAGACGTGCCAGCAGCGGCGAAATTTGTCGACCCGGAGATACCGTTCACTGGTTAGCACACACAATCGACGTTCAAGGCTGGGGCAAACCGGTTTCGCCTTCAGCCAAGTCGTTCATCAGCTCGGCCACGGCAGGGAGTTTTTCCAACTGGCGCGCTTTGCCGATGACTTTGTCCTGGCGTGCCGACGGCAGTCTCCCCCGCGCGCAGGCGCGGAATTTGGCCTCGACTTCAGCCGGCGACATGGGATTGTTGGGATGGCCTTTGGGGAAAATGACCTCGACTTCTCGGTTTTCGCCGCTTTGCAAAATCAGTTTCACCACGGCCGGGTAGCTGCCGGGCGTGTGCTTGTTCAAACTCGCGTCGGTGCGGACCGTGACTCGCGCCATCGCTTCTCTCATTTCGGGCTGCAGCCAGCGCCCGGGGGCAAATTGCGCTTCGGAAATTTCGCCGTCCGAAAGAGCCGCCGCGGCAAGATAATAGAAGCTATGATCCGCGCTTTCGCGGCTTTCCGGGTAGCGCCGTTGTTGGTCCGCCGCTTGAGCCCTGACGATCGGGATATCGGCCATGACCACTTCGATGCGCTCGACTTCGCGCGCCGGATCGGCGATGCCGGCGCGCCCTTGAAGCACGCCGGCGACCATGGTCTGGGCCGTGCCGATACAGGGATAGGCTTTGATCACCGAGGTCATGATTCGATAGCGATCGCCGATCGGTTGCGTGAGAAGATCCAACTCTGCCCCGGCGAGCATGCCGGTGCTCAGCCCGCGCGGGTGTTCGATCACCCCCAGCGGACCGGTCATGCCCTCGGCGGCAAACAGCGCACACAGTACCGCTTGGGATGCCACCATGGCGTTGGCGCTCGCTTTGGAATTGGCCAGCTGCCCGGTGCGCACAACGGCGAGCGTGTTACCGTGGGTGGCTGACAGGGCGGCTGCATGGGCAAGCTGCTCCGCGGTAAGTCCCATCAACCTGCCGGCGATCAAAGGCGCGGCCAATGCCGATGCGGTGGTGTGATCCCAGGTGGCGCGGGCTGGAATGATGTCCTGCATGCGGCAGTAAATCTCGTAACCGAGCGCTACGCTGGCGATCACGCTCAGCCCCGAGGCGCGAAACTTTTCGCCGACGGAAAGCGCCACCGCGATATTGTCGCTCGGATGTCCCATCTGTCCGGGACCGATGTAGGCATCGTTCAAGTCCAGTGAGCGAATCAAAATTCCATTGAGCAACACGGCCTGCGGTAGATTAACTCGCCGCGATGAACCGATCACGGTACAGTCCGGGTTTCCGCCGAGTTGTGCAAGAACGCGCGTCGCGCGTGCAAATGCGGGCTCCTCGGCCGCGGCCAAAGCGCAACCGATGGAGTCAAGGATCAGCGCCTTGGTATGCTCAACGACCTCCAATGGAATTGCCGCAGCCGGAACGCCGAGCACGTTGCGGGCGATTTGTTGGACGAGGGTAGCTGGGGTAGCCGGTAAATCAGTGCTGGCCACAGATCACCGCAAATGGCCTGGTCCAAACTGCGCGCCAGGTTTCATCACCCTACCGTTCCATTTGGAATCGCCTATCGGGAGGAGCCCCAGCCATGTACTCCACAAGGTTCGTGCGCGGGACCGAGACGTCGCTGCAAACCCTGCGAATTTCTATCAACTGCGTGGGCTCGTCCGCGTCCCTCATCGTCTCGCAGCTCACCTTTGTGCAGGAAGTCTGCTTGAGCCAGGAGCAAACTTTTACCGGCCGGCTGGCTGCATCAACCAGTTCGGTCCTATACCAGGTGCCGAGTTTGTCCGTGCCGTCCTCCAGATGCACGGCTGGCAACACTGTGTAGAAGGCACCGCCGATCTCCAGCAAGCTCAGCACCTTCTCCACGAATTGGGATAAATTTTGGGTATATGTGAAGCCGCCGTACACGTCGGTGATGATCTGGAATTTTCCAAGCTCCTCGCGCGAATAGTCCCGCAGGCGCTTGCCGGAGAGATACCGTAGGCGGTGATCGCCGAGGCTCGCGGCCCGCTGTTTCCATCTGTCCGTCCGGCGATCCTCTATGGAGATCGCGACCGCGCGCGCCTTGGCCCCGGACCCGCCGCACTTTTCAGCCGGCGCCGCATCCTCTTGCGGTGCGTAGTAGTCGAGTACGGCCTGCCCCTCGCCCGCGCCGATATCCAGCCATCGGTCCGACCTGCCGAGCCTGCCGAGCGCGTCGCAGAACCCGGTGGGAAGAACCTCCGCGTAGCTCGACAGGCCTCGGTTCGCCGTGTAGCTCCCGGCACCCCGCCTGCGGTAGATTTTTTCCTGCTTGGCGAATTCCTTGTCGATCCGCGGCTGCACGGGCTCCTGTGTCCAGCCAACTCCCAGCCAAAGCGACTGCACGACGATAACCATTACAAAGGCCAGGCGCGCTCCCGCAGTATTCCATCCGCTCGCCGACGCTTTAACTAAACGCATGACGATTACATTCTCCTCACGTTAATAAAAATTCCATTCTTAAAAGCGATTCCAAAGCTGTTGCAGGCATAATCTATGTTGTCGTTTGCCGCAAGGCCGAAGACTGAGGAGGCAGTCAGGCCGCTAACGAAAGTGATCTGCGCTTGCTCCTTCAGGGTCGTTCCGGAATGCGCGTGAAGCGGCTGCAGTGCTCAGCTTCCGAGTCCGCGAAACCTGAAAACGATCACGGGCGAGAGAAGATTGGCAGGGAGGCGCCGGATTTTTTTTTGGCTGGTATATGGTCGTGGCGAACACGATCTTCTCCGCGGCCTTTTTCCAGGGCTTCGGGGTTCTCATTATTCCGATAGAACGCACCTTCGGCTGGGATCGATGGGTGATTTCAGCCGCTATGTCGTTGCGTCAGTTGCAGTCCGGCATCGTCAGTCCCACTGTCGGGTTTCTGCTGGACCGCTTCAGCGCGCGAAAATTGATTTTCTGGAGCGCCGTTATCTCGGGTGCCGGCTTCATCGGCCTTGGCTTGACCACCGGCCTACTTACTTTTTTTCTTTTCTTCGTCCTCATTTGTCTCGGCGCCTCCGGCGTGAGTCACGCGGTCACCTGGCCCGTGATCATCTCGCGATGGTTTCGCCGTAACCGCGGCCTGGCCATCGGACTCGCCGTCATGGGTCCTATCTTCGGGACACCGCTGGTCATCCTCAACACTCAGATCGAGCAGGCGCACGGCTGGCGCGTAGTTTACCTTGGAAGCCGCTTTTCGGGCTCAAAAACGCATCTCTAAGCTCTTCAGCGACGCTTTTGTGCTATCTTCAGTCGTGAAGTCGAGAAGTTGGACTCGTGACCTGCATGCTAATGGGCGACCCTGCGATTAGGAGTATGAAACTATTGGAGTACAACGCTGGGGTTCCTCCCGGGCGGCGATTCCAATTGAACCAGTAGGGTGATAAATCTTGGTTTAAATTCGCGAACCGGAAAGATCAATGACGCGCCCGGTTGGATGGTTTTCAGACCTCCCAACGTCGAGGCGCATATCAAGTCCATGCAGAAGCGTCCGAGTTTTAATAAGCTGCTTTCCTACGGAAAGAAGTAAATGACGGGTTTACCGAGTCGGCCAAAGCAACTATTAGACTCTTACCGATTCGCGCTGTTGCGGGACGCATAAAGAGCAAGCTCGAAAATTAAAAATTTTACGGCTCAAGACCTCTCAATTCGACAGTCAACAGCGGATTCGTCATGCTCAGCCAACCCACAGTCGGCAACGGCATGGGAATCGCCATGAAAACCAACCTGCTTTTGCTCGCCATTCTTTATTTACTCGGTACCATTAGTATTGCCGCAGCAAACCCTTTTGATGACGCAAGCGCTGCGTACGCGCGCGGCGACTATGGTCAAGCGATGAAACTCTTTCGCCAGCTTGCCGCGCAGGGACACCAATGGGCGCAGAGGAGACTGGGGTTGATCTATGCAGAAGGGAAAGGCGTGCCGCAGGATTACCAGGAGGCTGTAAAGTGGTATCGCCTCGCGGCAGCGCAGGGAAATGTCCAGTCGCAATATAGTCTGGGGCTGGCGTATGAGAAAGGGAAAGGCGTGCCGCAGGATTATCAGGAAGCCGTGAAGTGGTATCGCCTCGCGGCGGCGCAGGAAGACGAATGGGCGCAGACGAGGCTGGGTTCTATTTACGCGGAGGGGCAAGGCGTGCCGCAGGATTATCAGGAGGCCGTGAAGTGGTATCGCATCGCGGCTTCACAGGGATACGCACCGGCAGAGTCCAGTCTGGGGCTGGCGTATGAGAAAGGGCAAGGCGTGCCGCAGGACTACCAGGAAGCCGTGAAGTGGTATCGTCTCGCAGCAGCGCAGGGAAACCAATCTGCGCAAACTAATCTGGGTGTGATGTATACAAATGGCACAGGCGTGCGGCAGGACTTTGTGCGTGCGCACATGTGGTTTACCCTCGCTGCCGCAGCATTGAACGGCGATTCTGGAGATTCGGTGACAAAGAATCGAGATAGAATTGCAGCAAAAATGACAGCCGAGCAGATTGCCACCGCACAGGAGATGGCACGGCGCTGTCAAGAGTCTAAGCTTAAGAACTGCGACTGAAGTACATGCACTCAAGGGAGGCTGGCAACTTATGGACAGCCCCTAACCGGGATAAAGTTTGGTACACGACAGGTTGTCAGGCGTTGGTCATTTGCCTATTGACTCGGTGCGGGATTAAAAAACCAAAAAGCTTGAAAGTCTGGAAGTAAAAGTCCGAACCTTTATTTTCTCTATGAATCGTTCTCGGGAGTCAACGTTGCCAGTAACCCCAGCCGCTATCGGCCAATCAGTTTTTCGCATTGCCGTGCTTCTGCTGATTGCGGTGACGGCGCATTCGGTCGGCTGCGCACGCCGGTTTCCGGCGCCGGAAGTCACGCCGATAAAGGCCACAAACCCCGCCGCGCTCCAGCGCTATCTGCTGTCTAGCAAGCCCGACGCGGCGCAATTCAGGAGGCGCGGGCCCTTTGCAGTCACCGAGCGCAGTGACCTGGAAATCCCGCTGGATTCGAGTCTCACGGTGGAGGCGGACTTGTACCTGTGCGCGGCGGCCCGCAAGGCACCCCTGGTCATCGTGTTGCACGGTTACGCCAATTCCAAGCACGACCATGCCTTCCAAGCGATGCACTTGGCCTCCTGGGGCATGCATGGCATGGCCCTCAACTTGCCCAACCGCGGCCCATGGATCACCAACGGCAAGACCCTGGCCAAGCTCGTCGACACGATTCGTCGGACGCCGCAGCTCGTCGACGGCCGCATTGACGCGGACAAGATCATCCTCGTGGGCCACTCCTTCGGCGCGACTGCCGTCGCCGCCGCGTTGGGGGAACGCGCCCCCGCGCTGGGCGGCGTCCTGCTCGATCCCGCCGGGATCAGCCGGCAGTTAACGCAGTTGCTGAAGCGGATCACCGTTCCGGTAATGGTGATCGGCGCCGACGAGGACATCTGGCCGACTCGCAACCGCGGGCAATTTTACCGGTTCATTCCTGCCATGGTCGGCGAGATCTCGATACGGGACACGGTCCACGAAGATGCACAGTATCCGAACGAGAACACTCTGCGCGCCTTCGAGGACAGCCCCGATGACACGGAGGAAGCGCAGATTACGTTCGTCAGCGCGCTGACCGCCTCCGCCTTCGGCCTTGCGGCCACCGGCGGCCTAGACTATGCGTGGAACAGCTTTGAAAACGGTCTTAAGAAAGGTATTTTCTTCAACGCGCGGAGGAAGTGACTGTCATGCGTTCAGCCAAATCGTTGGGGAGAGGATGGAAGATCGCGGCAGCGCGCATGGCCGTTATGTTGGTCATCGTCCTGCAGGCGCAGGATCCGGAAGCCGGCTGGCCGCAGGAACCCGCTCCACCGCGGCTCGACGAGGAAATCGCCAAGCGGGTAAAAATTTACAGCAGCCGGGGCGCCGACGTGTACGGCGGCTTCTCCTACACCGAAGATTTATCCGGGTTCTTGGAAAGGGTCCTGAGCCTACTGGAGACCGGCGGCGTCTTCTACACGATGGTGCAAGACGTGCATTTGGAGGATGGCAAGTACAAACTCGACAGCGGATACCTGACCGAGCTGGTGGATGCAGCCGGCCGCGACGTAAAAGCATGCTCCTGGCTGAAAAAAAACTGCCTACGTGAAAGTCGCCTGCGAGTCGAAGAGCGACTGGGACGAGCCCACCGAGCTGATCAACATCCGCAAGGTTTGCAGCGACGTCTCCGTTCCGCCCATGAAACTATTGAAGTACGAGGCCGGGAATCCTCCCGGGCGGCGATTCCAGTTGGAGCCGTAGGCGCGATTGAGTCGAATTCAAAAGCCCCTGTGCGGGCTGAACGAAACAAAAAGCAAGAAAGTCTGGAAGCAAAAGTCAGACCCTGGCTTCCATGCGGGCGCGCGTAAATCCAAGAATATGGAGAACCAATGGCGATTTATTTGAGCAACCAAGATGTCGATCGGCTTCTGACGATGAAGGGATGCATGAAATCGATCGAGGGCATTTATAAAGAACTGGCGATCGGCGATGCGGTTTACCGCCATCGCATCGACGTTTTTGTGCCGCCCGGAAAAAAGAACTCTTACTTCCGCTGGGGCACCATGGAGGGCGGCAGCCGCAAGTGCGGCTTCGCGATCCGGCTGAAATCGGACATGGTCTACTGGACTCGATGGGAGGGCGGCAAGACCGAAGAGAAATACTGCATTAAGCCGGGGCTGTTTTGTGGCTTCATTCTGCTCTTCAGTGTAAAGAACGGCGAGCCGTTGGCGATGATCAACGACGGCGTGCTGCAGCATATGCGCGTCGGCGCCTGCGCCGGTCTCGGCGTGAAATACTTGGCCCGCGCCGATGCCAGAACGGTCGGCATGATTGGCTCGGGCGGTATGGCGCGCACCTATCTAGCCGCGTTCTGCGAGGTGCGCAAAATCAAAAAGGTCAAGGTCTACAGCCCAACCAAGGCGAACCGGCAGAAATATGCCAAAGAGATGGCCAAAGCTCTGTCGCTGGATGTCGAACCGGTGGACAGCGCTGAAAAAGCGGTGCGCGGCACCGACATCATCGCCACCTGCACCGATGCGATCAGCCCGGTGATCAAGAAAGAGTGGATCGAACCGGGGATGCATCTGACCGACGTCAACGGCTCCGATATCTCCGACGACGTCATTGCCCGCTCCAACGTGGTGGTCCGGCTCGGCGAGCAGACCCTGTACGCCGAGATCGATAAAAAACGCAACCGCCACAGCTCGCAGATCGACTACATGACGCATGGCATCTTCGCCTACGTGGCGGGCCAACCCGATGAAATCAAGAGCATCCCAAAGACCAAGCTGCGCAAGATTTACAGTCAGGAGGCGCCAAGCGTGTACCTGGTCGACATCATCAGCGGCAAGAACAAAGGCCGCCGCAAGGCGAGCGACATTACGTTCTTCGACAACCGCGGCACCCAGGGGCTTCAGTTCGCGGCCGTCGGCAAGCATGTCTACGACATAGCCCGCGCGCGCGGCGTCAACAAAAAGCAGATCCCGACAGAGTGGTTCATTCAAGATATAAGAGATTGATTTATCGCTTCAAGATGAAATTTTCAGGGTAAAATCTTTTACTTTTGATGTTCGTCGTAAACGTACGCGAGCTAACTAACTCGCCTTTCGCATCTAGCTGGCCAAGATTTCTCGACTAGCAATTGGCACGATTACCCTTTTGCCGTCGTCGGTCTTGGGTATCACGCCAGCACGCTCCTGTTGTCTTCGATACTCTTTCTCACCCTCGCCGGCAGTGCCTTCTCGGCGTTCCGCAGGTCGTAGGTCATTTGCAGGTTCATCCGGAATTCCGCCGATGTTTTGAAAAACGTTCCCAGGCGGATCGCCGTGTCCCCTGTGATGCCTCTTTCATCCTTCAGAATCGCCGTGATCCGGTTGGGCGGTACCCCGATCGCCTTTGCGAGCGTGTTTGCCGTCAGGCACAGCGGTTTCAAAAACTCCTCGTTAAGAATTTCACCCGGCGGAACCGGTCGCATTCCATTCTTTTTCATTTTGTTATTCGTTAGTGACAGGCCCATACGCTCACCAAACTATCTTAGCCGGCGGGCCTAAAATCACGCTGAACGTAATCGCCGTTCTGCCGGCACAAATCGAATCTCGACCCGCTGGTTCAAGGCCGCGGCGATTCGATTGAGCATTGCCAGCGAATGGCCCTCGTAATTGGCGTCTTCGAGACGGCAAATGACCGATGCTGTGGTGCCGATCAGTCGTGCGAGTTGACGCTGGCTTAGCCCGTTTGCAATCCTCAGTGCCGTGAGCTTGCGAGCCACTTGGTCGTTCGCTCGTGCTTGTTCCAAAGCCGTGAGTCGTTGCGGCTTGCCTGCATAATAGCGACGGTGGAGAATTTCAACCGCATCCGCTGTCGCTTTCTTCTTTGCTCTTGCCATATACTTCACTCCTTGTACGTGTGTCGATCCGGGTCCCTTTGAAAATTCACCTTTCGTTGGATCGCCAACTCGATATCGCGCTGCGGCACTTCACTTTCCTTTACGAGTCCGTGCGCCAGAACGGCAGCAATCTGACCGTGAAAGAAATAAAGCATTCGATAGTTCGTCTTGCCGAGTCGCACCCGTATCTCATAAATTCCATCCCGCAAATAGTCGGCCTCTGGACGCCGCAGTTCATGTCCCAAATCGCGTAACCGTTCGATTCGAACTCGACATTTGTCCAGGGCTTTCGCAGGTAATGAATCCAGCCATTCGGGCACCGGAACCGTATTCGCGTCATCCTGTAAAAGACAACCGTCGTTTTCGGCATAGGTCCTAGCTTTGATGTTTTTATTATTGCGAACACCGATCAAGAGTGAAATACGGCCGCGGTACCAGATTGCCTAACTCTACTCACTCTCCTGCAGCCCTCGCGTAACGTTGGACGGCCACGGCAAAATGCCGGGAATGCGACCGGCCGGGCGTCTTGACCATGGCCGCTCTTGTTGCAGTCACAGCGCCTGCTCAGTTATGTTCGTAAGCGTTTCGGATTCAACGGTGCAGTTGAATTCCTCTTTACATTCTTCAAAGGAGAATCCCATGGCAGATTTATTCCGGTTATCGGCGAGTGAAGCCGCGGCGCGCATTCGCGAAGGCAAACTCACGTCCGAGGCTCTGGTGCGCTCGTGCCTCGAGCGGATCGATGCGCGGGAGTCGCAAGTAAAAGCGTGGGTTCATCTGGACCGCGACTTTGCCCTGACGCAGGCTCGGGAATGCGACAAGAGCGCGAGCCGCGGTCCGCTTCACGGAATTCCCTTCGCCGCCAAGGACATTATGGACACGGCCGATCTGCCCACGGAGTACGGATCTCCCATCTACAAAGGCAACCGTCCCATGGCCGACGCCGCGTGTGTGGCGCTGAGCCGCGCGGCCGGCGGGGTGCTGTTGGGCAAGACGGTGACCACCGAGTTCGCCAGCCGAATTCCACTGGGAAACACGACGAACCCTCACAACCCGGAGCATACGCCCGGCGGTTCATCCAGCGGCTCGGCCGCCGCTGTCGGTGATTCGATGGTGCCGCTCGCCTTCGGCACCCAGACGGTGGGATCGGTGATTCGTCCGGCGGCGTTTTGCGGCTGCGTCGGCTACAAGCCGAGCTACGGCGAAGTGAGCACGCAGGGCGTGAAGCAGAATACCGCGTCCTTCGACACCGTGGGGCTATTCGGCCGCGCCGTCGAGGATCTCGCACTGTTTCGAGCCGCGCTTACAGGATTCGCCGCAAAACCTCTGGCCGCCATTCCCGTGAACGAGCTCAAGATCGGCTTTTGCCGCACCATGTTCTGGGACCGTGCGGAAGCGTACACGAAAACTTTACTCGAAGATGCGGCAGGCGCGCTCGCGGGAGCCGGAGCGAAGGTCGCCGATTTCGATCTCGGAGAGCCGTATAAAAACTTCGAGGCCATCGGCCGGCGCATCAACGACTACGAGTTCTGCCGCGCGCTTACCTGGGAACGTCATCATCATTGGAACCTTTTGAGCGAGTTCCAGCGCGACAAACTTGGCGCATGGCTCAATGTCTCCTACGAGCAATACCGAGAGGCCGAAGCCGTGCTGGGTCGGTGCCGCGGACATCTCGCCGACGCCATGAAAGATATCGACCTACTGCTAACGCCCAGCGCTCTCGGAGAGGCTCCGGCAGGACTGGCCAGTACGGGCGATACCTCGTTCAATATCCTGTCGACGTGGACCTATACTCCTTGCGTCACCCTGCCCGTGTTTACCGGACCCTCCGGTCTGCCGGTCGGCATTCAGCTCATCGGCCACCGAAACCAGGATCACCGTCTACTGGAAGGCGCCCAGGCGGTTTACCGCGTGTTCTCCAAATCAACATGACCTCCGCGCCGGTGCTGTCTGAAAACTTAGGGATAAGAACTGTTTGACTCGATAAGGGATACGCTGCCACACGGCGACGGACATGCGGCGGTTCAAAGCTCAAGGTTATTCAAAAAAGCAGGCTTGAGGCTCAAGTCGTTAATTTTGATGTTCGTCAAAAGCGTTGCGGCTAACTCGCTTTTTTATCTCGCCGGCCATCATTTCCCGACTAGCGATTGGCGCGATTAAACCTTGCCGTCGTCGGGCTTGTGTATCATTCCAGCACGCTCCGGTTGTCTTCGATACTCTTTCTCACCCTCGCCGGCAGCGCCCTCCGCCGCCCTAACTCCGGTAGCGCAGCGCATCGACCAGCAGGGAAAATGCCGGGGAGGAATGGCGGCGGCTCGGATAATAGAGATGGTATCCCGGAAAAGGCGGGCACCAATCGTCGAGCACTCGCTTGAGACGTCCTTGAGTTAGATGCGGCTGCGCCGCATCTTCCGGCACATAGGCCAAGCCGAATCCGGCGAGCGCCGCGTTGAGCATCTGGGTAGTGCCGTTGAAGACGAGCTGCCCATCGACTCGCACCTTCAGTTCGCGGCCGCCTTTTTCGAACTCCCAGGCGTACAACCCGCCATGAGTCGGTAGACGCAGATTGATGCAGTTGTGGTCGGTCAAGTCCTGCGGTTTTTTTGGCGCGGAGCGCTTGGTGAAATACGACGGGGCGCCGACCACCGCCATGCGCATGTCCGCGCCTATGCGCACTGCGACCATGTCCTTCGTCACTTGCTCGCCGGATCGCACGCCCGCGTCGTAACGTTGGGCGACGATGTCGGTCAGACTGTGGTCGATGCTGATCTCCACCTTGATGTCCGGATAGTCCTGCAGGAATTTTGCCAACTTTGGCCCGAGGATCGTGTCCGCCGCATGCTCGCCGGCCGTGATCCGAATCGTGCCGGCCGGCTTCTCCCGCAGCTCGCTGAGGGCTTCCAGCTCGGCCTCGATCTCCTCAAAGCGGTGGCCCACAGTCATGAGCAGGCGTTCACCCGCCTCGGTCGGGGCGACGCTGCGCGTGGTGCGAGTCAGCAGCCGAAGGCCGAGTCTTTCCTCCAGCCCGCTGATGGTGTGGCTCAGCGCCGATTGCGAAACCCCGAGCTTCGCGGCCGCCCTGGTGAAGCTTCGTTCCCGCGCGACGGCGAGGGAGGCGAGCAGATCGTTGAAATTTTAGTGCTGCATTTATGAATGGAGCTCATAGGTCCATGCGAAATCTACCCTCTAATCACACGCCTCCGCAACTGTTACATTTCCTTCATCAGACAAATGAACTTGGATTGAATGCGCCAAGAAAGGAATCAGAAAATGGATATTAAAAGAAGCGGCTCACAGCCTTCCGGCAAAGGACCGGCAGAGTATTTTACCGGCACTGTGCGTATCGATCCGCTGTTCGAGGCGCCCGGTCCGGCACGCGCGCGCGGCACGAGGGTCACATTCGAGCCCGGCGCCCGCTCTGCATGGCAAACCCATCCGCTGGGTCAGACCCTGATCGTCACTTCGGGGTCTGGCTGGGTGCAAAGCGAAGGTGGTCCAAAAGTGGAAATACGACCGGGCGACGTGGTCTCGTGCCCGCCGAATGAGAAGCATTGGCATGGCGCCACGCCGACTACGGCCATGACCCACATCGCCATTCAAGAGCAGCTCGACGGCAAAGTCGTCGAGTGGATGGAGAAGGTCAGCGACGAGGAATACCAGGCCTCCAGTTCCACTCTTTGATTCCAGATAGGAGTTCTTAAAATGCAGAAACGAAAACTTGGAAAGAGCAATTTGGAAGTGTCGGCTATCGGACTCGGCTGTATGGGAATGAGCATTGCCTACGGTCCGCCTGCAGACAAGCAGGAAATGATTGCCCTCATTCGCAAAGCCGTCGAACGTCGGCGTCACCTTCTTCGATACCGCTGAAGTCTACGGCCCGTACACGAACGAAGAACTTGTAGGCGAAGCATTGGCCCCGTTCCGTGGGCAAGTAGTGATCGCCACCAAGTTCGGCATCAAGATCGATCCCAGCGGGCAACAGGTCCAAGACAGCCGGCCCGAGCGCATCAAGCAGAGCGCCGAAGGCTCGCTCAAACGGCTCAAAGTCGATGTCATCGATCTCTATTATCAGCACCGCGTCGACCCGAACGTGCCCATCGAAGACGTGGCGGGAGCGGTCAAGGAGCTGATTCGGCAAGGCAAGGTCAAGCACTTCGGCCTTTCTGAAGCCGGAGTACAAACGATCCGCCGCGCGCACGCCGTCCAACCGGTGACTGCCGTCCAGAGCGAATACTCGCTGTGGTGGAGACGCCCTGAAGAGGAACTGCTGCCAACGCTCGCGGAGCTCGGCATCGGCTTCGTTCCATTCAGTCCTCTGGGTAAAGGCTTCCTCACGGGAAAGATCGACGAGAAGACGCAGTTCGACAGTTCCGATTTCCGCAACATCGTCCCTCGTTTTACGCCGAATGCTCGCAAGGCGAATCTGACCCTGGTCGATCTGCTGCGCGAGATCGCAGAACGGAAGCAGGCGACGCCTGCTCAGGTCGCGCTCGCCTGGCTGCTCGCTCAGAAGCCGTGGATCGTGCCGATTCCGGGCACCACGAAGCTCAGCCGCCTAGAGGAGAACATCGGAGCGGCTGCAGTCGAACTGACGTCCGAGGATTTGCGCGACATCGACAGCGCCGCCTCGAAGATCACCATCGAAGGCGCGCGCTACCCAGAAGAGCTGGAAAAACGCACCGGTCTCTGATCGGCGCAATGCCATGACAAGGCGCCCGAATCCTGTGACCCCAACAACCTTCACCGGAAAGAGGTAAATCATTATGCGCGCAACTATCATGTTCGGCGCCGGCGACGTTCGTATCGAGAACGTTCCCGACGCCCGTATTATCGAGCCCACCGATGCGCTCGTCGCCGTCAGCCGCGCCTGCATCTGCGGCAGCGATCTCTGGCCGTACAAAACAATGGAACACAGCGATACCGGACGGCGCATGGGACACGAGGCCATCGGTGTCGTCGAAGCCGCCGGTGCCGACCTGCGCACCATCAAAGCCGGCGACGTCGTCGTCATGCCGTTCGCGTACTCCGACGGCACCTGTGCTTTCTGCCGTGAAGGGCTGCACACGTCGTGCGTCCACGGCGGGTTCTTCGGCATCGACGGCATGGACGGAGCACAGGCCGAAGCGCTGCGCGTCCCCCATGCGGACGGAACACTCTTCGTCCTGCCCGTCGGCAAAGACGCCGCGCTGATGCCTTCCCTCCTCACACTCTCAGACGTGATGGGCACCGGCCATCATGCCGCGGTCGCCGCCAAGGTCGGCGCTGGGAAATCAGTCGCCGTCGTCGGAGACGGCGCCGTTGGTTTGTGCGGCGTCATCGCCGCGCGGCGCCTCGGCGCCGAGCAGATCATCATCCTCGGCCGCCATGCCGACCGGATCGCGCTCGCCCGAGAGTTCGGCGCAACCGACGTTGTGAGCGAGCGGGGTGACGCGGCGGTTGAGCGCGTACGCGAGCTCACCGGCGGCTTGGGCGTTCACTCCGTCCTCGAGTGCGTCGGCCTCCAAGAGTCGATGCGCACCGCGATCGGTATCGCGCGTCCGGGCGGCGCAGTCGGCCGCGTCGGCGTTCCCCAGGACGAGACCATGCCGGCGTCGCAGCCGGCGTTCTACAACAACGTGACCGTGAGCGGCGGACCCGCCCCGGTCCGCGCCTACATCGAGGAGCTTCTGCCGGACATCATCGAGGGCAGGATCGAGCCCGGCCGGGTCTTCGACCGGGTCGTGCCCCTCGACGAGGTGCCTGACGGCTACCGCGCGATGGATGAACGCGAGGCGATCAAGGTCATGGTCAAGCCCTGAGGCGGCCAACCACACGGCAGCACAGAAGGAGGAACGCAGATGACCGCATGGACAAGCGACGATCTCGATAAGATCGGAACAGCGGAAGAACTAAAGATCGCATCACTGCGACGCGACGGCAGGCTGCGCAACCCGGTGACGATCTGGGTCGTCCGCCGCGGCGACGACCTCTACGTCCGTTCTGCCTACGGGCGTACCTCCGGCTGGTTCCGCGGCACCCAGGAGCGCCACGAAGGTCACATCCGTGCCGGCGACATCGACAAGGACGTTCGCTTCGTCGAAGCCGACGAGGAAGTCAATGACGAGATCGACGCCGCCAACCGCACCAAGTACCGCCGCTACTCCGCCCGATACGTCGACCCCATCGTAGCCTCTGAGGCGCGCTCCGCGACGATCAAGCTCGTGCCGCGCTCAACCAGTCGCGCGACAGGCAACGCGAGGTGAGATCTAGGAATCGGGAGTATTTTCCCGGCGGCATCTTTCGTGATGAACCAGGTGAGTTGTCCGTTCGATGGCTGGACTCGGCCCGCTGGATAATCAAACGACTTCGAATCCGCGCCGAATAAATGTCCCGCAATCGCCGACTTGCTAGCGCCGGCGACCAGAAAACTCACCTGCGCGGCATTGTTGATGACCGGAAGGGTCAGCGTCAAGCGGTGGGTCTTGAACTTTTCGACGTAGGGCGCTGCAACCAGATGGTCCAGCTCGTTCAACGCCGTCGTGCCGGGAAACAGCGACGCGGTATGACCGTCCTCGCCGAAGCCGAGCAGGATTAAATCGAAGCGCGGCAGTTGATCTGGGGCCAATTTGAAGAAATCGCGCAGCTCGCCTTCATAATCCGCGGCCGCCTCGTTTGGTTCTTTCTCGCCGGCCATACGGTGGATATTTTGCCCAGGAATCTGAATCTTACTCAGCAGGGCTTCCTTGACCATGCGAAAATTACTTTCGGCATGATCCGCTGGAACGCAGCGTTCATCGCCCCAGAAAAGATGGACGCAAGCCCAATCAATACGCTCACGGTAGTCGGGCGACGCCAACAACGAATAGAGTGCTTTCGGCGTCGAGCCGCCGGAGAGCGCGACTGCGAAGCGTCCCGAACGCGCTATCGATTCGTTCGCCGATGCGATGAATTGCGCCGCGGCCTTGCGGTTCAATTCGTCGACGTCCCGGCAGATGATGAGTTCAGGTTTAGTCACCGGAAATAAATGCCGCGTAATAGGCGGCGCCGCGCAGCGCCGCTCGCTCGTTCAAGACGACTTGAACCGGCATCGCCGCCAGTAAATCGGTGTAGCGCCCCTTGTCGAGGAAGGCGCGCATGAACGTGCCGTCCTTGAGCTTGTCGAGGATCTTCGGCGCGATGCCGCCGCCGATGTAGAGCCCGCGCACTGATTTCGCGCGCAGCGCGAGATTGCCAGCTTCGGCGCCGTAAACCGAGACGAAAAGATTCAGCGCTTCGACGCAGATCGCCGCCTCTCCGGCGAGCGCTGCCTTGGAAATCTCCGCGCTCGGATCTTCCGCCGCGGCCAGCCGCGCGCTCAGCCACTCCGGCTCCTCGAGGCGGCGAACCTCTTTTAAAAATTGATAAATATTGAACAGCCCGGGTCCGGATGCCACCCGTTCGTAGCTCACATGGCCGAAGCGGCCGATCAAGTAGCGCAGGAGCTCGATTTCCAACTCATTGCGCGGCGCGAAGTCGCCGTGGCCGCCCTCGGAAGCCGACGGCTGGAATCGCCGACCGTCGTCGAACAGGATCGCTTGTCCCAAGCCGGTGCCCGCGGCGATCAAAGCTTTGTTCCCGGCGTGGCGCATGGTGCCTTCGTTGAGCGTGAAGAACTCATCGTTCTCGAGCGTGAACAGACCGTAGGCGGTGGCTTCCAGATCGTTGAGCAAGCTCACGCCGTCGAGCTTCAGAACCCGGCGCAAGTCTTCGATATCGACCATCCAGGGAAGATTCGGAGTCTTAACCTTGCCGTCGACCACCGCGCCGGCGATGCCGAAACAGGCGGCCTCGATAGCCGGATGGGACTCGGCAAGAAAATCTTCCAACACCGGGACCAAACCGGAATAGCGCTTGCTGGAAAAAGTTTTCAGCCCCTCCGAATGGAGCGCCTCGCCATGCACCGAGAACAGCGCCAAATTGGTCTTGGTGCCGCCGATGTCGCCAGCGAGGACGAGTTTTTTGCCAGCCATAGTCTAATTTTACCACTCCCCGGAGAGTTCGATTTTTCTTATTCTCACGGCTTGCGCCAACGGCGCCCGTCTTTCTGCATGAATTCGTCGGCCTCTCTCGGTCCCCAGGAGCCACCCTCGTAATTGGGAAAATTTTTCGGCTTGCTCAGACTCCAGACCTGGACGATCGGATCCATCAGCGCCCAAGCCAGTTCGACCCAGTCGTGGCGTGTGAACAGCGTCGAATTGCCTTCTATGCAATCTTCCAAAAGCGTTTCGTAGGAGTCCGGCGGGCTGTTGCCGAAGGACTCCTCATAGTTGAAATTCAAACTCAGCGGGCTCATGCAGATATCCGGTCCGGGCGGCTTGACCTCGAAGGTGAGCGAGATGCCTTCGTCTGGCTGAATACGAATGACCAATACGTTGGGGGTCACGTCATCGACCGCGCAAGCCTTGAACAGCAACATGGGCGGACGCTTGAATTGGATGGCGATTTCCGTGACCCGCTTGGCCATGCGCTTGCCCGAGCGCAGGTAAAACGGCACTCCTTCCCAGCGCCAGCTGTCGATCCACAGCTTCATCCCCGCGTAGGTAACAGTATTCGATTGTTTCGCCACCCCGGATTCCGCGCGATAGCCCGGCACCGATTTGTTGCCTATTTTTCCGACGCCGTATTGGCCGCGCACCGCCGCCGTTGAAACCTCCTCGGGCGCGATCGGCCGCACCGCGCGCAGCAGCTTGCCCTTTTCATCGCGCACTTCTTCGGCGTTGAAGCTCACCGCCGGTTCCATCGCCGTCAGGCAAAGCAACTGCAGCAGATGGTTCTGAAACATATCGCGTACGACGCCGGCCTCTTCGTAATAACCGCCGCGATTTTCCACGCCGACGCTTTCCGCCGCGGTGATCTGCACATGGTCGACGTAGCGGCGGTTCCAGATCGGCTCGAAAACCGCGTTGGCGAAGCGGAACACCATGATATTTTGCACGGTCTCTTTGCCGAGATAGTGATCGATGCGATAGATCTGCTTTTCATCGAGCACGTCATGCACGCGGCGGTTGAGCTCCCGCGCGGTTTCCAGATCGGTGCCGAAGGGTTTTTCGATCACCACCCGGGCGCGCGATTCGTCGTCGCCTTCCTTGACCGCCAACCCCGCCGCGGAGATTCTCTCGACCACCGAGCCGTAAAGATCCGGCGGTGTCGCCAGATAAAAAACTCGCGCCGGCAGAACCCGCCCGCCGCGATCGAAGCCCTCGACGAATTCCTTGAGGTTTTGATAACCTTGCGGATCTTCGTAGCCGCCGCGGACGTAATACAGCGTGGCCGCGAACTGCTGCCAAATACTGTCGTCACTTAACCCGGTGCGGGAAAACTCTTTGACCGCGTCGCGCATCTTGTCGCGAAACGCCTCATGGGTCATCTCGCTGCGCGCGTAGCCGACTACGGTAAAACGCTCGGGTAAACGTTTTTCCAGAGCCAGGTTGTAGAGCGCCGGCATCAGTTTGCGCTTGGTGAGATCGCCGGAAGCGCCGAAAATCACCAGCACACAGGAGTGCGGTTTTTTCGCTGCGTTGAGCCCTTCGAGAACGTAATCATGCGGATCGCTCGCCATCGTTAGCCTTTCTTCACGGCGTGGCCGCCGAATTCATTGCGCAGCGCGGCGATCACTTTGGCCGAGAACGAATCCTCCTGGCGCGAGGCAAAGCGCGCGAACAACGAAAGCATCAGCACCGGCGCCGGCACGCTCCGCTCAATCGCTTCCTGCACGGTCCAGCGCCCTTCGCCGGAATCGTCCACGTAGCCTTTGATCGCTGCCAGCTGCGGATCTTTTTGAAAGGCACTTTCGGCCAATTCCAACAACCAGGAGCGCACCACGCTGCCCTGGTTCCAGAGGTGGGAGATCTTGGCGAGATCGAGCTCGTACTGCGAGGCCTTGAGCAATTCGAATCCTTCGCCGTAGGCTTGCAGCATGCCGTACTCGATGCCGTTGTGAATCATTTTGACGTAATGGCCGGCGCCATTGGGACCGACGTGGAGATAACCGTCCGGCGGCGCCAGGGTTTTGAAGATCGGCTCGAGCCGTTCGACGATTTCCTTTTCGCCGCCGATCATCAGGCAGTAGCCGACCTGCAGTCCCCAAACCCCGCCGCTCGTGCCGGCATCGACGAAATGCATGCCCTGCGCCGTCAATTTCTCGGCGCGGCGAATGGAGTCTTTGTAGTTCGAATTGCCGCCGTCGATGAGCACATCGCCCTTGGTAAGATTGGGCAGCAGTTGGTCGATGGTCTGGTCCACCGGATCGCCCGACGGCACCATCAGCCAAATGGCCCGCGGCGCCGTCAATTGTTTGACGAAATCGGCCAGCGAGTGGGCACCCAGCGCGCCTTTGTCGACAACTCTCTGAATCGCCTCGGCGCTCCGATCGTAGCTTACGATGCGATGACCGCCGAGCACCAACCGTTCGGTCATGTTGGCACCCATGCGGCCAAGCCCGATCATCCCCAGTTCCATGTTCGTTTCCCCTTTCGTGGAGACTCTACGAAAGCAAGTTTTTAGCCAACTGTTTCAAGCCGCCCGCACGATCACCGCCCAAGTTCACTCGGAGGACGCGCCGGCGCCGCTGTTTGAGCGCGGTAAAGTCGCCCAAGCCCTGGGCTCGAATCAAGGCGTCGAAAGTATAATCATTTTCCGGCACCGCCAAGTTTTCACTCGGCTGGTCGACGATCTGCAGAACCAGCACCGAGTTAGGACCGCCCTTGTGCAGCTGGCCGGTGGAGTGCAGGAAGCGCGGACCGAATCCGAGAGTCGTCGCCACACCCAACCGGCTCTGCAGCGCTGCACAAATTTCCGCCAGCAATGCGCGATGCTCCGCCGACGGATCGATGTAGGCCTGCACGGAAATGTAGTCGCGATTTTTTTTCCTCTCGAGCCATGACGCGACGGCTTGCGGCAAGCCATCGGCACCGGCCGCGATTTCATTTTTACCGGCACCGGCGCTTTTGCCGCCGCGCGCAGCCATGGCCTTTTTTGCCAGGTCCTTGGCCAGCTGCACATCGGGCTGGTTAAACGGATTGATCTCGAGCACCGCGCCGGCCGCCGCCACCGCGAACTCCCAGCGGAAAAACTCCTGGCCGATATCGTACTTGTCTTTCAAATCGACGCGCGCCACCGGGTGGCCGTTGGCGGCCAGGGCCGCGAGCCGGCGATCGAGGGCGAGGTTATCGTCGGATTCGAGGCGAAGGTAGACAAAGAAACGGTCCGCACCGTATTTTTCCGGCGCAGCGAAATATTCTCCGGCCACGGGCACGATGCCTTTGCGCTCTTTGCCGGTGCTCTCGGCGATCAATTGCTCGACCCAGCAAGGAAACGCGCCGAGCGACGGCGAGCAGAGAAAAGTCACCTTATCGCGCTTGGCCAAAGTCAATTCGCCTAGCACCGCGCCGAGTAACAGCCCCGGATTGCGCCCGTCCGCAACAGACGGGCCACAGGCCTCGCTCATGCGCCGCGCGCGGGCGAGCACGGCGCCGACATCGACGCCGATCAGCGCCGCCGGCACGAGGCCGAACACGGTGAGCGCCGAATAACGCCCGCCGACTTCCACCGGCGCGCTGAAGGTCGCCCGGAAGTGGCGCTCCTTGGCGAGGACTTCCAAAGGCGTGCCGGGATCGGTGATAGCGACAAAGTGGCCGCCCGGCGCATCTTCGATTTGTCTGAGCTTGTCCCAGAAATAGCAGAAGAACGAATGGGTCTCTGTGGTCGTACCGGACTTGCTCGACACGACAAACAGCGTGCGCGCCAGGTCGACGCGCGCTTCGATCGCTTTGACCGCCGACGGGTGGGTGCTGTCGAGCACCTGCAAGGCTGGATAGCCCGCCGCGTTGCCAAAGGTCTGTTGAAATACTTCCGGCGCCAAGCTCGATCCGCCCATGCCGAGGAGCACGACATGGCGGATGCCGTCCGCCTTGACCTGATCGGCCAGGGCGCGCAGCTGCGCAACTTGCTGCGCCATCGACTCGGGTAATTCGAGCCAGCCCAGGCGGTCGGCCAGTTCCGGCTGCGGCTGCGCGGACCAAAGCGTATAGTCTTTTTCCCACAGGCGGCCGGCGAATCGACCGTCTTGCCATTGGCGCAAGCGCCGGTCGACACGCCGTTTGTAGCCCCCGAGCTGGAGCTCGAGCCGGGCCAATTCGGCGCCGAGCATGGCGCCGCGCTTTTTTTCCAGCGCCGCCATCAATTGATCGAAGGACGCCGCAAACGCCGCCACGCCGTCTTCCTGCAGCTTTTCGGTAACCGCGTCGAGGTCGATGCCGAGGCTCGCCAGCCGCGCCAGCGCGCCGTCGGCTTCAGCCAACCCTTCTTTCACGGTGGCGCCGGGAATCTTGCCGTGCTCGCGAAACGCGTTGATGGTATCTGGCGGCAGCGTGTTGACGGTTTCCGACCCGATCAGATTTTCGACGTAGAGAACATCCGAATAGGCCGGATTTTTCGTGCCCGTGCTCGCCCACAACGGGCGCTGCACACGCGCGCCGCGCTGGCGCAGGGCCGCAAAGCCCTCGCCGTGAAAAATCTCCAGGAAGCGGCGATAAACCACTTTAGAATTGGCGATGGCAATTTTTCCCGCCAGCGACTTCGCATCGTCCGTGCCGATCGCCTCCAGAGCCTTATCGACCATCGTGTCGACGCGGCTGACAAAGAAAGAAGCCACCGACGCAACCTTTGATGGATCGGCGCAGCGCTCCAGGCCTTTGATATAAGCCCGCGCCACCGCTTCGTAGTGGCTCATGGAGAACATCAAGGTCACGTTAATGTTCACTCCCTCAGCGATCAGCCGCTCGATGGCGGGAATGCCCGCGGCCGTGGCCGGCACTTTGACCATCAAGTTGGGCCGGTTCACCGCAGCTTTGAGTCGTTTCGCCTCGCTGATGGTTTTTTCGGTGTCGCCGGCCAGATGAGGTGAGACTTCCAGGCTGACGTAGCCGTCGTCGCCTTGGGTGGCGTCGTAAACCGCGCGCAGCACGTCGGCCGCCGCTTGAATATCTTCGATGGCGAGCGGCTCGTAAAGCTTGCCGACTTCGGCGTCCTGACTTTCTGCAAGCATGGCGCGCAGCGCCGCGTCGTAGTCGGTGCTGCCGGCGATCGCCTTCTCGAAGATTGTCGGGTTGCTGGTGACGCCGCGAATGCCGTCTTCTTCGACGAGCCGCTTGAGCTCGCCGCTGCGAATCAGATTGCGCCGAATGTAATCCAACCAGATCGACTGTCCTTGTTCCGCCAGTGCTTTCAAAGGATTCATCTTGTTCTCCCCTAAGATGATTTTCCGTAGCGCCGTTCCAGCGCCCGGATCTTCTCTATCCGGCGGCAATGGCGCTCTTCGCCGTTGAATTTTGCCGTCAGGAAATTATCCACAAGTTCGCGCGCCAGTGCGACACCGATGACGCGCGCGCCGAGAACTAGTACGTTCATGTCGTCATGCTCCACGCCCTGGCGCGCCGCATAAGTATTGTGGCAAAGACCGGCGCGAATGCCGGGCATCTTGTTGGCCGCAACCGAAGCACCGACCCCGCTACCGCAAATCAACACGCCGCGCTCGGCTTCGCCGCCGATTAGCGCCTTGCCCACCGCCTCGGCAAAATCCGGATAATCCACCGGCTGATCGCTATCGGTGCCTTTGTCGATGACCTCGTGGCCGAGATGGCGCAAATAGGCGGCAATGATCTGCTTGAGGTCATAGCCGGCATGGTCCGCGCCGATAACGATGCGCATGCTTACCTCGCTTGGCTGAGCTGCTCCTTAGCGGCGGCGACGACATTATCCACCGTAAAGCCGAATTTTTTCTGCAACTGCTGGTACGGCGCCGAAGCGCCGAACCGCTCCATGCCGATCACTGCGCCGTTGACGCCAACGTACTTCGCCCAGCCGAGCGTCGAACCCTGCTCCACCGCGACGCGCGCGCTTACGGACATAGGCAATACCTGCTCGCGATACTCCTTGGGCTGGCGCTCGAACAGCTCCCACGACGGCATGCTGACCACGCGCGCCCGGACGCCGTCTTTATTCAGCCGCTCGTGAGCTTCGACGCAAAGCGACACTTCGCTGCCGGTGGCGAGCAAAATGACCTGAGGCTTGCCGCCGTCGGCATCGGCCAGAATGTAGGCGCCCTTCGCCAAACCCGCTGCCGGCGCGTACTTCGCGCGATCGAGCGTCGGCAACGCTTGGCGCGTCAGCGCCAGCGCCACCGGCTCATGTTTCAATTCCATAATCACTCGCCAAGCTTCGGCGACTTCATTGGCGTCCGCCGGGCGCATCACCACCATCCCTGGCATGGCGCGTAGCGACGCCAGGTGCTCCACCGGCTGGTGCGTCGGGCCGTCTTCGCCGACACCGATAGAATCATGGGTGAAGACATGAAGCTGGGGAATTTCCATCAGTGCCGCCAGGCGCAGCGCTGGCCGCGCATAGTCGCTGAAAATTAAAAAGCCGGCGCCAAAGGCGCGCAAGCCGCACAGCACCATGCCGTTGACGATGGCGGCCATGGCGTGCTCGCGCACGCCGAAGTGAAAATTGCGCGCGCCGTAGCGGCCGGCCTCGAAGTCGGCCGCGCCGTCGAAAGTCAAGCGCGTCTTGGTCGACGGCGCCAAGTCCGCCGAGCCGCCGATCAGCCATGGAACATTTTTGGCAAGGGCGTTTAACACTTTGCCGGACGAATCGCGTGTCGCCAGCCCCTTCGGATCGGCGGGAAAACTCGGAATGTCTTTGTCCCAGCCCGCCGGCAGCTCGCGCCGCTGCATGGTCTCGAGCTGATCTGCGAGCTCGGGATACTTACTCTTATACTCTTGATACTTCGCCATCCAGGCGTCGCGCTCAGCCTGGCCGCGTTTGCCGAGCACTCGGGCGAAGCGTTCCTGCACCCCTTCGGGGACGAAAAATTTTTGCTCTTCCGGCCAGCCGTAATTTTTCTTTGCCAGCTTGATTTCTTCTTCGCCGAGCGGTTCGCCATGCGCTGCGGCGGTGTCTTGCTTGTTGGGCGCGCCGAAGGCGATATGGCTGTCGACGATAACAAATGTCGGCCGATCGTTGGCCTGGCGGAAGCTTTCGAGCGCGCGGCTCAGCGCTTCGCAATCGTTGGCATCGCTCACGCGCCCCACGTTCCAGCCGTAGGCTTGGAAGCGCTTGCCGACATCTTCGGACAGCGCCAGTTTGGTGCTGCCTTCGATGGAAATCCGGTTGCTGTCGTAGATCCAGCAAAGATTGGAAAGTTTTAAGTGGCCGGCCAACGACGCCGCTTCGCCGCTGATGCCTTCCATCATATCGCCGTCGCCGCAAAGCGCGTAAACGGCAAAATCGAACAGTTCGAAGCCCGGCCGATTGAAGTATGACCCAAGCCACTTCGAAGCGATCGCCATGCCGACGCTGTTGGCGACACCTTGCCCCAGAGGTCCGGTGGTGGTCTCCACGCCTGAGGTTAATCCGTACTCCGGATGGCCGGGCGTCTTGCTGTCGAGCTGGCGGAATTTCTTGATGTCGTCCAGCGTTAGCGCCGGTTGATTCAGCGGCTGATGTTTTTCATCCACCGCGCGCACGCCGGCGAGCAAAAGCGTCGAATAGAGCAGCATTGAGGCATGTCCGATGGAAAGCACGAAGCGATCGCGGTTGGGCCAGAGCGGATCGGCCGGGTCGTATTTCAAATGGTGTTGCCAGAGCTCGTACATCACCGGCGCCATCGCCATCGGCGTGCCCGGATGGCCCGAGTTGGCCTGCTGCACCGCGTCCATCGCCAAGGTGCGGATGGTGTTGATGCACAACTGATCGATCGATTCACTCATATTAAAGATCTCCCCGGTCATGGTAACGCTCGGATGCAGCGATGCTCCCCCTTTAGGGGACGCTGGACTCAATACTTCTCACTACTAAGCGCACGGTCAAGGTTAAAGGCGGCGCTGATCAGGCCGAGGTGGGTAAAGGCCTGCGGAAAATTGCCCAACGCTTCGCCGCGATGACTGATTTCTTCGGCGTAAAGTCCGACATGATTAGCATAACCGAGCATTTTTTCGAACAGTAAGCGCGCCTCTTCGATTTGCCCGGCGCGGGTCAACGCCTCGACCAACCAGAAACTGCAAATACTAAAGGCCCCCTCGCGCCCGCTCAGACCGTCCAGAGAATCCGCGTCGCCGAGCCGGTAACGATGCACCAAGCCGTCCAGCGCCAGGCTTTGCCGAGTACGCTCGATGGTCCGGAGCATGCGCGGATCCGTCGGCGAAACGAAAAACACCAACGGCATCAAAAGATTACTCGCGTCCAAATCGTCGCTATCGTAAGCCAGCACGAACGAATTCGCGCCTTGACGCCAACCTCGCTCCATAATTTCCAGATAAATTTCGTCGCGGTTTTTTAGCCAGCGTTCATAGGGCGCCGGGAAGCTTCTCTTGCCGGCCAGTCTCAGGCCGCGGTCCATAGCTACCCAGCACATGAGCTTGGAATAGACGTAGTGGCGCGGCTCGCTGCGCATCTCCCAGATGCCGGCGTCGGGATCCCGCCAGTGCTTGCATACATGCTCCAGTTGGCGCAGCAGCTCGCGCCACAGATCGTAGGAAATCGGCGTGCCGTACTTATTGTAGAGATAAACCGAATCGAGCAGCTCGCCGTAGATATCGATCTGCGACTGGCAGTAGGCCGCGTTGCCGATGCGCACCGGCTTGGAGCCCCGGTAGCCGTCCAGGTGTTCGAGCTCCGACTCCGGCAGCTGATGGCGGCCATCGATGCCATAGAACGGTTGCAGCGAGCCGTCGGGTTTGAGCTCGTGGCAGCGCTGTTCGAGCCAACCCATGAAGCGTTCGGCCTCCTGGCTGAAACCCAAGCGCATCAGACCGTAAATCGTGAAGCTGGCGTCGCGAATCCAGCAGTAGCGGTAATCCCAGTTGCGCACCCCGCCGGTCTCCTCCGGCAAACTGGTGGTCGGAGCGGCGACAATGGCGCCCGTCGGCTCATAGGTCAGCAGTTTCAAAACCAGCGCCGAACGCTGTACCATCTCGCGCCAGCGACCGGTGTAGGCGCATTGCGCAAGCCAGCGCTTCCAAAAGTCCACCGTGCGGCGAAAAGCGTCTTGGCCGCTCTCTTCGGGAATTAGCAGGTTCGCCTCGCTGCCCTGATCGACTTGGCGCAAATAAAACGTCATCGATTGGCCATGATCGAGTGAAAAGTCGGCTTCCACGCCGCGGCCCGTGACCGCCAGCGGCACCCGCGACACCAAGCCCACCGACATGAAAGGACTAACGAAGGCCGCGCCTTGCGGAAACAAGTGGACCTCGTGCGCTGCCCGCGCGTAATCGAATGCCGGGAAACACTCGAGGCAAAAGTGCATGTTGCCTGCCACACTGCTGACGCGCCGGATAATCTGATGGTAGTTGGCTCGCTTGCCTTGCACCGTGCGCGGTTCGATGGGCATAAAATCGGTAATCTCGGCGATGCCTTCGTCGCCGAAGAAGCGCGTGATCAAGACGTTGGTTTCGGGAATGTAGAGTTGCTTGCGACGTGGTTCTCCGACCGGGCTAATCTTGAAATAGCCGCCCTTGTGATCATCGAGCAACGCGCCGAAGACGCTCGGCGAATCGAAGTTCGGCAGGCAACACCAATCGATGGAGCCGTCGATGCCAACCAACGCGACGGAATGCAAGTCGCCGATGATGCCGTAATTTTCAATCGGTTTGTAGGCCATCCCTGTCTCTGGATCGAACCGGCTGGAGCGCAGGCCCGTTGACTGTTTATGTTCAGCCGAGCTGCGCCCTTTTTTAATCCTAGCACATCGACAATTGTCCGCTAGGCAGTTCGGCGAACAAATTTACCGAGCGTCAGGATCAAGGCTGGTTTAGAGCTTTGCCCCATGGGCACGGCGCGCTGGCCCTTAGAGATCGTCCCAGCGTTGCAGCAAACCTAGCGTGGATTTAACCCGCGCCGCCGCCGCGGTGCCTAAATGGCGCAGCCGCTCGAGATCGGCAGGCGTATCGACGTCGAACCAGACCGGCAGTTGGCGCGTCGGTATGTTAAACGCGGCAAGCTTGGCGAGGGTCCGGGCCATCACTTGGTCATGACTCCAGGTCATATTGCGAAAAATTTCCAGCACCGGATCGTTCATGCCGACGAGATAGTAACCGCCGTCTTGGCTCGGTCCCAAAACCACTCGAGCCGACGGCGCAGCCAGGAACCCGAAGGCCTGGTCTAAATAGTCCAAGGGAAAAGCTGGCAAGTCGCTGCCGATGAGAACAATGCTCCGATGGCCGCGTGTCCACAGATCGGTAAACACGGCCGCCATACGGACGCCGAGATCTAGTCCGCGCTGCGCGATCAAGTGAAACTTGGCCCCGGCGATGGCGCTCATCAAAGACCCGGCATTGTCAGGGGCGTAGCAAACATAGCGCTCCACGCCGCTCAGCTCCTGCAACTGATCGAGCAGATCCAAAAGCAAGGCGCGGCTGAGTTCCGCCGCCTGTGCGCTGGTTAACGGCGGCACCAGGCGAGTCTTAACCGTACCGGCGATCGGCGCCTTGGCCATCACCGCCAGTGCGTTAGTGTGTGTCGGCATAGAATTGCTTTAAGCGCGCCGGCGACACGCCGGCCAGGTAGAGAAGCTTGAGCGTCCACATTCGGAGCATCGTGCGCCATACTCCGTCGCTCTCCCAGCGCCGCGCCGAGGTCACCGCCCGGCTGCGCAGACAAGCCACGGCGCCGAGGCGCTTCAGCGTCCGGCAAAAAGCGATGTCCTCCATCAAAGGGATGTCGGGATAGCCGCCCATGCGCTCGAAGACTTCGCGGCGCACGAAAATGGCCTGATCACCAGTGCAGACTTTGGTGGCCCGCGAGCGGTAATTGATCATGGCGCCGACGAGCTTGAGCATCCAGTGGGCGCCCTCCAGCTCGACGTCGAAACGGCCGCCAAGGCAGCGCGGATCGTTCAGCGCCGCTTGGATGTCATGAAACGCCGAAGGCGGCAAGCGTGTGTCGGCATGCAAGAACAGCAGGACCTGGCCGACTGCCCGTGCCGCGCCGCAATTCATTTGCCGGGCGCGGCCGCGCTCGGAGGTAACGATTTCGACGGCGAATTGCCGGCAAATTTCCACCGTTCGATCCCTGCTGCCGCCGTCAACGACGATGGTTTCCTGAGGACCGAGCGCGCTCAAGGCACGCAGCGACGATGCAATTGACTTTTCTTCGTTGAGGGCGGGAATAATGACGGAGATCTTCATCGCCAAAGTCGTGGTCGAGAGTATCGCTGATGCTGTGTCCCGCCAAGGCCGTGGAAAACATCCACTCCGTCAGCGGAACTAAGCTTGCTTATGGTTTACCGTCCGCGCCGTTCAGTCGCCAGTCGTAATCATGGGTTAGACCGCCGTTGTATTTCTCCAACGCGTCGGCCAATTTCGGATTGGCGTACTTTTGCCAGTGCTCCATCAAACCCTCGGCGTCGCGACCAAAATCCTCCTGAAACCAGACGTAGATGCTCGACACCTTAAGGTGATTATTTTGGATATCCACACCGCGCGGATGATTGATGAATTCGCTCGCGCCTTTTTCCAATAACGCTTCTGTGTTCTCGCCGGTAAAAGCCAGCGGTTGAAGATTGGGACAACCGAGGCTGGCGCAGTTCACCGCGTAATGCACCCGGTTGTCTTTCCAGATCGGCCTGAGAATGCGATGCTCGATATCGTCGAGCGACAGTTTTTCCTCTTCGACGCTGAAAAGCTTCGCGCCCCAAGGTCCGCGCGTTAAAAATCCCGGCGAGATATTGATGTCGCGAATCGATGCCACCGGGTAGCGCGACAGGACCACGTCCACGGTCACAGCGTTGTACACGTTGATCCAGTAGGCTTTTTGCTCGGCGCGGTTGTAATTCGAGATCGCCACGCCGCGCATGGCGTCGAGGTAGCCTTTCAATAAATTTACACCCTCCGCGGCCGCGGCTTGATAGCGCACGCGATTGACGCCGGACGGATGCGGCGCGACGACGAATTGCTTGAGAAATTTATCCCAGGCGCCATGATCGATTTTGGCCGTGCTCGCCGGATCGTGCTTTTGCCAGCGCGGCCACAGATCGGCCTTCGGCGCCGCCTGTGCCATAGCGAAGCCAAGCCCCAGCGCAACAATCGTCAAAACTCCAATCAAAATTCTTTTCATGAATACGCCTGACTCCTTGCCCTTGGCGCCTCACCGTTCCTACCGCCGCCACGCTAGCCATTGCAAGAAAAGCTTCTTCACCGTTGGCGTCAGCTTCGTGCGCATATACGCGTCGCCGATCTTGCGCAGCGCTTCGACTTGCGTCGGATAAGAATGAATCGTCGAGGAAAGCACGCCGACGCTCTGCTTGGCGACCATCGCCAGCGTCACCTCCCCGAGCATCTCGCCGGCGTGGCGCGCCACGATCGTGCCGCCGAGAATCTTACCAGTTTTTCTGTCGTAGTGAACGCGGGCGAAGCCGTCGTCCTCACCGTCGAGCACCGCCCGGTCGACGTCATGCAGCGGCTGGGTGATCGTCGCGATATCGAAGCCGGCGGCGCGGCCGTCTTTCTCGTAATAACCCACGTGGGCGATTTCCGGGTCGGTATAGGTGCACCAGGGGATCACCAGATCCGTAACTTTACGCCGCGCCAGGAAGAGCGCATTGGCGATCACGATGCGCGCCATCGCGTCGGCAGCATGGGTGAATTTATAACGCGAGCAAATGTCGCCGGCGGCAAAAACTCGCGGGTTGGAGGTACGCAGCCGCTCATCCACGTGAACGCCGCGCGTCCAGAAATCGATCCCCGCCGCATCCAAGCCGAGATTTTCGAGATTTGGCGCGCGCCCGACGGCGACCAAGATTGCGTCGCAATCGATCGTCGCATCGCGCCCGCCTGCCGTGATCGACAAACTTTTAGCGCCGTTGTGCGCTTGCGCCTGGCGAATCTCGGCGCCGGTGATAATCCGCACGCCGTCCTTTTCTAGAGAGTTACACACGATCGCCGCAGCGTCGCTATCTTCTTTGGGCAAAATCGCGCTGCCATGAGTCATTAAGACAACTTCACTGCCAAAGCGTTGAAAAGCCTGGGCGAGCTCACAGCCGACCGGCCCCGCACCGATTACCGCCAGGCGGCGCGGCAACTCGGTCAGCGCAAAGATCGTTTCGTTGGTGTAGAAACCGGCTTCGCTCAAGCCGGCGATCGGCGGCATGGCAGCGCGCGCGCCGGTGGCGATTACGGCGCGGTGGAAACTAAGGCGCTTGCCGTCGACTTCCACCGCGTCTGGGCCGGTGAAGCGGCCATTGCCGATATAGACGTCGATGCCGAGACTGCGAAAACGTTCGGCGGAATCATGGCCGCTGAGATCCGCGCGCAGTTTGCGCATCCGTTCCATGGCAGCGCTGAACGCCACCTGCGGCTCGCTCGCGAGACGAACGCCGAACTCTTGGCCGTTGCGCGCCTCATAGACCGCGCGCGCCGCGCGAATGATTCCCTTTGACGGGACGCAGCCGCTGTTGAGACAGTCGCCGCCCATAAGATTGCGCTCGATGAGCGCCACCTTGGCGCCGAGACCGGCGGCACCGGCAGCGCTGACGAGCCCTGCTGTGCCGGCGCCGATAACGAGCAAATTATATTTTCCTATGGGCTTAGGGTTGTTCCACTTGGGCGGGTGGCAATTTTCGATCAGCCGGCGATCGTGCACATCATCGACCAGCAGCATGTCGCTGAACGGCGTCGGTTTGTGATCGGCGTCCAAGCGCGGCTTTGCCATTACCACACCGCCTTCGTTGGATTGCTCGGCTTCACGCAAAGCTTTGCGCGCGACGCGCGTCACCAGCACGACCACCGCAAACGTCGCGGCCAGGCCGACGTACTTTAAAAGTTGCTGATAGAAATCGGTTGAAGCCGGCTGGCCGGCCAGCGCGTCGCGCGCCGCCGCGCCGATATAAACGAAGAGAAACGTCCCGGGCAGCATGCCGAGAAGATTTGCCAGGACATAAGCGCCGGTTCGCACGGCGGTTAGGCCGAGTAGATAATTGAGCAGCACGAAGGGAAACACCGGACTCAAGCGGGTGAGAAAAACCATTTTGAAGCCCTGCTGGCCGATCGCTTGATCGAGGGAACGAAACTTCGGTTTGGCTTGGGCCCATTGGGTGACTCTTTCCCGAAGAAATGTGCGGGCTAGCAGGAACGCGCAAAGCGCGCCGAGATTGGCGCCTAGGAAGACGACTAGAAACCCGATGGACAGTCCAAATAAACCACCGGCGGCAATGGTCAATGCGCTCCCTGGAACGAAGAGTACGGTGGTCACTACGTAAACAATCGCAAAAATCACCGGACCGAGCGCGCCCAGACTTTGGATGTAAATTTCCAGGGCTTCTAGCCACTGTCGAACCGGAAGAAATAAAAAACCGACAGCGACAATCACGACCGCTAAAGCGATGAAAACAGACTTCAACATTCGATGACATCGACGCTGTAGAGTAAATGTGGGCACCTTGCGGTTTCAAATAATCGACCCTGGTGGAGCGATGCCTTTGCGGCTAACTCACAGGGTAGATCCAGTGTGTAAACCCTCCAGTTTGTTATTACGGACAAATCCAGGTTCCGCCTTATCGTCAACGGCCAAGAAGCCAATTAGTTCCGTGTTGTGACGGCTCCTAGTTTGATTCAGTGATTTTGCCGCTCGCGAAAACGCTCGTCCTTCGGGTCTCGCGGTGCCTCGGACTGTTTGTCTACGGAAGAAGTCGCCCTTGCCAGGAAAGCCGAGCGTCGTGGCGCCGTTGCCACTTTAGGGCTGGGACGCAATAGCGCGCTTGCTCGCCGACAGCCTTTAGGATCAGCGAATTGATCGACTTATTGCCTTGAAAGAAATGCTCGCGGTAACTGCCGTCGCCGAGAAATCCGTCGGCCCGGTTAAATAGATTCACCCGGAGTTTGTTGCTTGGCAGATGGTTCTTGCCATACAGGAGATCGCGGAAAGCGGACGGCATCCAGGGGAAAGAAGCATAGAGGGCGCGGATTTCCGCGGCAGCGCGGTCGATTTCGCACTCATCATCGGGGTTAACCTGCTCGATCAGCGTGTCGATTTTTTCCTGAAGCTGGAAGAAGGGGACAAAACCGCCACCGGCCAACTTGAGACCGCGCAATTGAGCCAGATAATCGGCGCGGGTTCTCGAGTACAGGCGAGCCATGTTGAGTTTAAGATATTCGAGATAGGCGCCTAATAGCCATAAAATGGAGTACACCGACCAGAGTTTGTAATTCGCCCAAGACTTATACGAGTTCGCCGCCAGGCGATCATTCATTTCAACGTAGCGCAGAGTCATTTCCTCAAGAGGGGCGAATGCCTCCCTGCTGTAATCACCGGTCTGGTGCGCCTTTAGAATCAAATCGGCGGCCAGAATCACACCCATGTGGGTCAGGTACAAACCTTTCGAATAAAGCGGATCGATAAAACCGGCGGCGTGCGCTAACAAACAAAAGCGATCGCCCACGACGTGCCGCGCCGAATATTGCAGGCGATCGGAGCGTATCCAAGGACGGACGGCGCGGGCGCGCTTGAACTGCCCGCGAAGATCGGGAAATTGACCGATGAACGCAAAAAATTCTTGCTCAGGAGTAAGATCGGCGCGCAGCGGGTAAATGCGCGGATCGAGTTGCAAACCCACGCTACATAGAGGATTCGTAGCTTGGGCGTGATTATTGAACGGGATCACCCAGAGCCAGCCGCCTTTGAAGAGGTGATGCAGCGTCCCTTCACAAAGCCGAAACGGATGACCAAATTGCTCGCGCGAAGCGCCGACTTCGTTAAAACAGGGGACATCGACCATGTGGGTGTAAATGGTCCGGCTATGGGTCTTTAAGTCGCGGTGCCGCCAAGCGAGTTTTTCGGCTAGCATCGACTTCATGCCTCCCGCGTCGACAAGATACTCGGCTCGATAGCTCTGCTTATCGGTGGTCAGCTCGACTCCATCGGGCGCCAGGGCGACATCCCGCACCGGAGTACCCTGCAAGATGTCCACTCCGTACGAAATCGCGATGGCGGTGAGCAGGTAATCTGAATCCTGACGGTAAAGGTGCATCTCATGCCCGTACGGCAATCTGGGGATAACCGCCTGCAAGCTTTTTCGCCAGTCCTGGCGTTCGCCCGGCTTGTGATACAAGAAGCCGAAGTGCCGCTTTACGCCGTGCGAGGTGCCGACGAGGGAGTAGTAATTTTCCGAGCTGAAGTAGGCCAGCTCGGGGACGTCATAAAATTCCGCCAGGGCGCGCATCGTTTCGGACGTCTCCAGGATCATTGATTCACCGATTGTAAAACGTGGATGCACGCCTGCTTCGAACGCGATCACGGACAATCCCTGTCGCGCCAAAACGGCGGCCAGCGTCGAGCCGCCAATCCCGGTACCGATAATTGCCACGTCGTATTTTGAAGTCGAATTATTCATCGCGCCCGTTTTGCGTGACCATTGTTTTTGCGAACGGGGAATTTTTATCCTCTACGATGCCTTGTCCGTCACCGAAGCCGGCAGCAAGAGTGAAATCGATCCGAAACCAAACACCGCTGTCGGAGCGCGTCGCACATTTGTAGGCGCGTGAGCGTCAATCTGCTCAGATAGAACACCTTCTGTCCCGCTCGCAATCAGCATCGGCTTTTACGGTCGCGATCAGTAAGACCTAAGCGAAGCTTCGCAACAGGATAAAACTTGCTGCTGAAAGTAGCGCGGCGGCGGGGAGAGTCAACACCCACGCTAATAGAATCGTCCGGATCGTCTGCCATTGCGCCCGTCCATTGGCGATCCCGATGCCGAAGAGCGCACCGCAGGACACATGGGTCGTCGATACCGGCATGCCCCATTTGGAGGCGAAAATTACCAGAAAACTAGTGACCAGATTAGCCCAGAGTCCGTGATCGGGTTCCATGCCGGTAATTTTCTTGCTGACCGTCTGCGCCACCGCTCTGGCGTTGAGTAAGCCGCCCAGCGCCATCGTCGCGGCGACCAGTTGGATGGAAAAGCGCAAATTCAACGTCCCGGCGACCAGCCCGAGTGCGACGATCTTCGGCGTATCGTTGAGCCCGCGCGCGAAGCTGACGGCGCCCGCGCTAAAAAAATGACCGGCGTCGAGCAGCTTCCGGCCATTGATACCGAGTATCTTCCCTGACTGCGGCTGGGCACAAACCGCTTCGCGATCCACGATCACGCGTAAACCGGGCGTTGTCTCGACGAAGGAGAGGCCTTCGGCAGAGACCATGGCCGGAGTCCCGGCTTCGACGCATAAGCAATTTTCCCGGTTGAGACCGGCTCGCTTGAGGACGAAGCTCAGTAATGGAAAGCCCAAACTGGCGATCGCCACGGCACATAACGGACTGATCAATAGCGGCATCATAAATTTTACCGCCAGCGCCTTGAAGCCGAGGTCGAGGCCGACTGCGACCAGGCCGGTGCCGAAAAGCGCGCCGGTCAGACTATGGGTGGTCGAGATCGGCATGCCGAACTTGGTGGCGAGCATGACGGTCAACGCCGCGCCCAACACCACGGCAGCGATAAACGGCTCGGACTCGGCGAGTTGCGCCGGCACCAATCCCTTGCCCTGAAAGACTGAAATCAGCTTGGTGGCGAGAAACAATGCGGCCAAGGATCCCGCGAAAGTCGTGATCGTCGCCCAGCCAAGCGCCCTGCGGTAATCCGTCGCGCCGCTGCCGAAGAGCGTCGCCACGCCTTTGAAATTATCGTTGGCGCCGTTGGCATAAGCGACAAAAAGTGTCGCGCCGATTACCATGACCGTCAAATCAAACATCTCACGTGCACCTCAATCAGACCAACGAGCCACCGCAGCTGCTGCCTGCGCCCGCCGTGCAGGCGTAGCAGTGATCGCCGGTGATAATTTCTCGCTGAGCGACTTGCTCCGGAGTCAAAGAAGAGATCGTCAAACGCGCGCCGCTGCCGTCGCTGAGCGGCAGATCAAGCATCTGGTTAAAGTCGCAGTCGTACACCGAGCCCTCCCAGCCGACGCTGATCAAATTGCGACACATCACCTGCTCCAGCGTCGCGGCGTTGAAGCTGCTTTCCAGTAATTCCAAATAGCGGTCGTACTCGCCACGCAACTTGAGATGAATCGCGTAGCGGGTGATCGGCATGTTGGTTAGGCAGTAAAGATGATTGAACATAATGCCGAACTTTTCAGCGAGCATTCGTGCATAGTCCTGCTCCAACTTCGCTTGCGGCGGCGGCAAGTGCGGGCCGACCGGATTGTAGACCAGATTCAAGACCAGGCCGGCGTCGGCTTGGCCGTAACCGATTTCGTTTAACCGCTGCAGGGCACGGATGCTGGCATCGAAAGTCCCCTTGCCGCGCTGTTTGTCGACGTTTTCTTCGGAATAACAGGGCAAGGAACAAATCAGCTCGACCCCATGCTCTTTAAAAAACGCCGGTAGATATTCCTTACCGGGCTCGAAAATGACGGTTAGATTGCAGCGGTCCATCACGTGGCGGCCGAGGCGCCGCGCTGCTGTGACTAAATAATCGAAATCGGCATGCAGCTCCGGCGCGCCGCCGGTGAGATCCAAGGTTGGAATCTCGCTGCGCGCAAGAAAACCCAAGACTGCCTCGACGTTCTCCCGGCTCATCATCTCCTTGCGCGCCGGCCCCGACTCGACGTGGCAGTGAATGCAGGCGAGATTGCAGTAACGTCCCAGGTTGACTTGAAGAACGTCGACCGCGCGGCGCTTAAGGCTCCCGCCGCACTCAGAAAGTTTTTCGACGAAACTTTGCATAGTGACGCGAGAGGAGTTGATTTTTATCGGTACCGTTTTTAATTTTCAAATTTTCAATTCTTAATTTCCTACGGGCAGCAATTCGAGCCCGGTCCGCAAACACTGCCGGATAATCGAGTGACGTTGAACTCAACGCCTTTGGTCTCGCGGGGGTGGCGTTTGTGATCGCGTGCGCAGTCGAACCGGCCGGCGTTTTCCGGTGCGATTTCCTCGCGCGGCGGCACCAGGATGAACTGGCCGGCATAGGGTGGCTGCGCATAGAGTTTGAACGTTTTGTCGCACACCGCCATACGCGCGCCACGTTCCAGCGTATGGCCGTCGTCATCGACCACTTGCTTCCAGGGGCCTCGGTAAATGACCGCCTGGTCACGCTCGATGCACGGCCCTTCCTTGCCCTTGTAGGCGGTCACGGTGACGGCGCGAAACTCGATGCCTTCGACGGTCTGATAAGGTTCCGAACTGAAGTCCTCGATCTGGATGCCGTGGAACTTGGCTTTTTCGAAAGCGCGGAGAAATTCCTCCTCTTGGAAGGCGCCGGAGACGCAGGCGCTCCAGAGACTCGGGTCCTTGGCTAGATGATCCGGCACCGGTTCGTCGCTGACGATGTCGGAAATCGCGACTCGGCCGCCGCGCTTGAGCACGCGGTACATCTCGGCGAACAGCGGCTTTTTATCCTCCGGCCGCACCAGGTTGAGCACGCAGTTGGAAACGATCACGTCGATGGAGTCATCGGCGATCAGCGGCTGCTCGCGCCGAATTTTGTTTTGGAATTCTTCCAAGCGCGCCAGATCGGCGACCGAGCCGATTGGATTGCGCCGCAAATAACGGTCGATTAATTCTAGATTGGTTTGCAGGTCTTGAATCTTGCCCCGACGAAACTCGACGTTGTGGTAGCCGAGTCGGTCGCCGATGGACTTGCGGTATTTGCGCGCCAACTCCAGCATCGGCGGATTGAAGTCGATGCCGATGACTTTGCCCTGGGCGCCGACGATCTGGCCGATGATGTAGCATGCTTTGCCGCTGCCGGAGCCCAGGTCCAAAACCGTTTCGCCTCGATGAATATAGCGCGACGGATCGCCGCAACCGTAGTCTTTTTCGATAATCTCGTCAGGGATAACGGTCAGCAAAGATTTGTCATAACTCACCGGCAGGCAGAGACAAGCCTCGACTTCTTCTGCAGCGTTGCCGTAGCGCTGTAATACTGCCGTTTCGGGGTTAAATCTCTTGCTTGAAATTGTGTCGTTGTTTGAGCCGTTCAAATCCATATCCATCTGCCTTCCTCGTAACGCGATTGGCTTTAATTGCACCAGCTTGGCTCAATCCAAGCCGGCGGACAAGTAAGCCCAACATCGCCTGCGTCCGCTTTGGCTGTTGATTAAACGAAAAAAGGTGCAAAAAGTTCCGGGTTTGCGGATAGCTTGAAACTTTATGTACCGAGCCGGCTTGGGCCGACTTAGGAATTCACCGGCTCATCGGCCTGCATCAGGTACGCTTCTATGAATTGATCGATATCGCCGTCGAGCACCGCATCCGCGTTGCCGACTTCGACGTTAGTTCGGTGATCTTTAACCATGCGGTAGGGATGAAGCACATAGGAACGGATCTGGCTGCCAAAGCCGATGTCCTTCTTGGTTTTGTGGTAGGTCTCCATTTTCTCTTTCTGCTTTTCGATTTCGAGCTCGTAGAGACGTGATTTTAAAATTTTCATCGCCATGGCGCGATTTTTATGTTGCGAGCGCTCGTTTTGACAGGCTACGACGATGCCGGTGGGAAGATGGGTCAGGCGCACGGCAGAGTCGGTCTTGTTCACATGCTGGCCGCCGGCGCCGCTCGAACGATAGGTATCGACGCGCAGGTCGGCTTCGTCGATCTCGACTTTGATATCGTCGTCCACTTCCGGATAGACAAAGACTGAAGCAAACGAAGTATGGCGCCGCGAGTTGGCGTCGAAAGGCGAGATCCGCACCAGGCGGTGAATACCGGCTTCGGCCTTTAAATAGCCGTAGGCGTAGTCGCCCTCCACCAGAAAGGTCACGCTTTTTACCCCCGCCTCTTCACCAGGCTGATATTCGAGAATTTCTTTCCGGTAGCCGCGCCGGTCGCACCAGCGCAGATACAGACGCAAGAGGATTTCGGCCCAATCCTGCGCCTCCGTGCCGCCGGCGCCCGGATGGAGCGTGACGATGGCATTGCGCCGGTCGTCCGGCCCGCCGAGCAACTGGGTAAGCTCGGTCTGCGCCATCTCCTTGCCGACGGCAGCGACTTTGGCGACGGCCTCGGTCAATGCCTCGTCGCTCTTTTCCGCTTCGGCCACGTCGAGAAAAAAACGCGCCTCTTCGAGGTCGGCGTGATGTTTCGTCCATGCGTCGATGACGCCTTTGAGAGCGGACTGTTCCTTGAAAATCGCCTGAGCTTTTTCCGCGTCGGTCCAGAAATCGGGTTGAGAGGTGATCTTGTTTAGTTCTGCGATCCGCTTTTGCTTGGTCTCGACGTCAAAGACGCCTCCGCAAAAGCTCGAGCCGCTCTTCCAAGTGGGTCAATTCCTCGCCGGTTTCTTCTAACATTTAGGCTCTTTCTCGCACTGTAACTCGTGCATCGGACTCCTGAATTTGGGGATTTGAGGATCGCTGTGATTATAGCCCGATTAAGCCCCGCTCACAAAGCTGCCGATAAATTTTCCGCTCCAGCCGCTTCATGACCAGGGCGTCTTTTGCCGAACGCTCGTGATCGTAGCCGAGCAAATGGACCACGCCGTGAATCAACAGCGTGACCATCTCATGGTCCAAAGTATGCCGTCGCTCCTTGGCCTGTTGCGCGGCTTTCTCCACCGAAATGATCACGTCGCCGAGCAGCGGCGTCCCAAGCTGCAGATCCGTGCCGGCGGGAAAGGACAACACATCGGTCGGATAGTTCTTGTGCCGGTATCGGGAGTTGAGCTTTTGCATTTCGTCGTTGCCGATCAACGCAAGGCTCAGCTCTGCGGTCTTCTGGCCGGTCAACTCGAGCACGGCCAAGGCAATTTTTTTGAACGTCCGGCTTGGATATTTCGTCCCGGCGCCGCGCCGGGCGATTTCAGCGGGCATGTTCGGATACTAACGTTTCGACGGAAGACTTACGAGGCGGCGCTAGCGAACATTGAAGATCTGATTGTAAGAAGCGATCAGTTCATTCAAGTTCGGACCGATGGTCGCCGGATTCACGAACACGAACTCTTTTTTGTAGAGTTCTTGATGGCGCGGAATCTGTTTGATCCCCTTGCGCAGTGTCATGCGCGGGATTTGCTGGGCCAAAACCGTTTGGCCTTCCTCGGAAAGCATCCAGTCGATGAAGAGTATGGAGGCGTACGGATGGGCGGAACGACGCATGAGCGCAAGCCCGCTGGGTTCGGCCGGATAAGGATCGAGCAAGCGGTAATCGATCGGCGCGCCTTTTTCTTTGTACTCGGTGGCACGCCGGCCCCGCGCGGCGATAGCGAGCGCCGACTCGCCGGCAAGCATGAGCTGCAAACGCATGACGCTGCTGCTGCCGGGAATATGGAGCTCTTGGCGCGCCAGCGCGCGCATGAAATCCAACCCTTTGGCCTTGCCCATGCCGTCGAGCATGACCGAGTACCAGGCGTACTCGTCGCTACCGAAATTCATCTTGCCTTTCCATTTTGGCTGCAGCAGCTCTTGATAGCTGCGCGGCGCTTGGTCCGGTGGCGCCAGCTTGGTGTTAAAGGCCAGCACGAGCGGCGTCACCTCTGTCGACGACCAAAAGCCCTGCGGATCGTAGGAACCGGTCGGGAAGGCTTTCAGCTCCGGCGAAAGGTAGGGTGCCGAATAGCCCTGTAGTTTAAGCTCCCACATCTCCACCGGCGCTGAGCCGACCACATCGACCGCAAAGCGACCGGCCCGGGCCTCGGTTTCGACCTTGGGCATGATCGATGACTGGGACAATCTGTTTACCGTCACCTTGACGTAGGGCACGGCTTTTTCGAAGGCGCCGACGATCTTGGGAAAATCGGTCAAGCTCATCGAAGTGTACCAGACGACTTCCCCTTCTTTACGCGCACCTTCCTCAAGCGCCGCTTTTCGTTGTCCAGGCGCAAGATTTCTCAGGTTTTTAACGACGTCTGCGACCGTCGCTGCCTGGCCGTGGGCGATCGGAGAGAACAGCGGCCATAGCGCCGCTAGCAATATAGCTCGGACAAACCGCATATCTAGTCGCAATGAATTGCGCCTGATTTAACACCAAGTCGTTAAGCGGTCAAGCCGCTGTGAGCGAGCGCCGCAATCTTGCCCGCATGCTGACTTAATTGACTTGCGAAAGTCGATTTGCTAAAAAAAGTGAAGTTCGATTCTCAGGAGGATAAGATGACGTACATCATTGCTGAGCCCTGCATCGATATCAAAGACACTGCTTGTGTCGATGTCTGCCCGGTCGATTGCATTCACCCAACCAAAAACGAAACCGAAGAATTTGAGAAGGAAAATAAGCTCTATATCGATCCGGAGGAGTGCATTGATTGCGGTGCCTGCGAACCGGTCTGCCCTGTGGAAGCGATCTTCGAAGAAGCCGCGACGCCGGACAAATGGAAGAAATTCATCCAAATCGACGCCGACTGGTATAAAGCGAAAAAGGGCTGATCAACAGCTCCTTTCCCGCGCGCTAAAGTTGCCCACGGGCTGAGTTAAAACTCAGCCCTTTTTTGTTGCGCACCCGGTTTTCACCCGCTCTAGTTTACCCTGACCCGGATCACACCGTTGCTGCTTCCTCCCTTGCCGTCGGCGACGCGATAAACAAAACCATCGATGATGTTCGACTGGCGAGCCGGTGGCCAATACCGCACAAACGAGCCGCGCAGTTGTACGGCGCCACCGCGACTGGATCGGTCATGGGGCAGTGAAAATCGTAGCGGATCGCCGTTGGCATCGAAGGTTAGATAATCCAGATTGATCGTGACCGGAGTATTTGCAGGCGTCGCAACCGCGGTGTTGAACGCTTTGGGCTTTAGGTTGCCGGGAAAAATCAACTTGAGTTTTTGCAGGATTTCGATCATCCGCCTGGCTATGCTTTTCACCGCGCCTCGTTCAATGCCGAGGTAACCATGATACGTCAGCGCGTTACAGGGGGCCGGATCCAACTCGAACCCGCCGACCACACCGTTTAAGGCCGAAGATACGCCCGCGGCGAGAAAGTCGTTGTGCAAAGCCACCGCATCGACCGGCTTGGTTACCGCACAACCATCCTGTTTATGGGCAAGAACATGAACCGGGACGCTGACAAAGTCAGGTTTCAAGCGCGGGTGCGTCGAAGTGGCACCAATCCATAGATTCTGCGGATTTCCGCTCGGCGAGGTAACAGGGCTTGAAAGCATGCTCCCTATGCCCAGCATATTCTGAGCGGTTACGGAAATCGTCCCTCGACTGGTGCCCGCGAGAAAAACATTCAGATGCTGCGTGCCGTATTGTTTGGTGACCGCCGCCAATACCGTGGCGATGTCCTGCGCGTGAGCGGGGCTGACCCGATATTGATCGAACTCCGCATTTGAAAAACCTTGAGTGGTGGACGGCCGATCGATGGTCACCGCAAGAAAACCAAATTCGGCAAAAAGCTGCGCGCTACGAACCAGAAAATTGTTGCCCACCGCGGCCACCCCACCCGTACCGTCCGGGGTAATGCCGGTCCCACCCGCACCGCCGGAAAAAAGCATGACGACCGCCTTCGGAGCGCCCATAGGCAGGTGCACCATGTACTGCACGGTGACATCCAGATCGTTTCCGACGCCGTTCTCCTGACGCGTGCTGATAATGCCGTAAAGACCGCAAGGCGCCGAGTCGATAATGTTGTTGGCGTCTTGGCTGTTCACCACGCATTCCGGCAGGGATGCGGCGCGACCGTCGCTAACTGCGTTTGCACCGATCAAGAAGCAGACAAACAAAAACAGCGCTGCTCGTTTGACCATAAGTTACCTCCTGCTTGCCGCCCATTTTACTGAAACTGCGCCGCAAACCTCAATGGATATCGCGATTTTTCACTCGGCCGGCAGCCTGTCAGGTTGAACCATTGAGAGAAATAATGCGACACTCGCGTCATCATGAAGAAAATTCTTTTGGAAAATTTGACTTGATCCCTCCGCGTTCTCTGTTGTACGCATGCAATTGACGAGAAGGGAGCATCCTATGGTTTTAGTTTTAAAAAACGATCAGATGGAAAATCTGCTGCCGATGTCCGAGGAGATCGACGCCATCGAGCAAGCCTACCGCGAACTGGGCCAGGGTAAGGCAATGAATGCGCCGCGGTCGCGCTTGAGAACCCCGTGGAAAGAAGAAGGCGGCCAGTATTATTTCAATAACATCATGGGGCTGGTGCCCGGCATGAAGTCGATGGCGCTGCGCATCGACTCGAGCTTTTCTAAAGAAGTTCAGGTCGGAGGGAGCAAGCGACGCGTTTACCCCGGCGACTTCATCGGCCTGGTCATGCTTTTCGACATGGATACTTGCGAAATCCTCGCGCTGATGGACGATCATTTCATATCGACCATGAGGGTCGGCGCCACCAGCGCGGTCGCCAGTAAGTACCTTGCGCGCAAAGATGCCCAGGTGATGGGGCTGCTCGGCGCCGGTGAGCAGGCCAAGACCCAGCTGACGGCTCACGCCGTCGTGCGGAAGCTGAGCAAGGTCAAAGTGTACAGCCCGACCAAAGCGAACCGTGAACGCTTTGCCAACGAGATGAGCCGGAAGAGTCCGGCATCGAGGTCGTGCCGGTCGACTCCGCCGAAGCGGCGATCCGCGGCAGCGACATCGTCACCGCGGCGACCAACACCGTCGATCCGGTGATTCAAGGAAAATGGGTCGAAGACGGCATGCACCTGAACAGCATCGTCGGCGGCGACGGATTTTTACCGCGCAGAGAGCTCGACGACGAGGCCGTGATGAAGGCCGGGCTTATCGTCGTCGGCTTCAAGCAACAAATTTTTCTCGACAAGCAGGCCGAGTTTCATGATCGACTCGCGCGCGGATTGGTTAAAGCCGAGGATCTCCACGAGCTCGGCGACTTGGTCAACGGCAACTGCCGCGGCCGGCGCGATGATCAAGAGATTACATTTTTTAAAAACAACACCGGCATGGGCATTCAATTCGCCGCCACCGCGCGGAAAATGTACGAGAAGGCCAGGGAGAAGGGCCTCGGCACCGAATTGCCGCTGGACTTGTTCATGACCAAGCGCGGCGATAAATTGTATTCGCCGTGAGGAAGAAACGTCAACGGTCAGGCGCTAGGGATGAGGCGTCCCCTATCCACCGGCATTTCAACGGTTTGAACGGAGCGCACCGATTGAACAGAGCGAAGCGGTTGAACGGCTTGGACGAATATCCTGCTCAGAGACACGCCAGTTTCAGCCACAGGCAAGAAGCACTTGACAGGCTAAATAGATGGGAGATGTGAGTATGCGCGATTGGGAAGCTTTTGTTCCGGAAGAAGAACGAAAAATCTACGAAAAGGCCGGCTATAAAGGCAAAGAAAAGTTCGGCGTCAACCCGGCGCTGATCATCATCGATGTCATCACCGGTTTCACCGGCACCAAGCCGATGCCGGTGATGGACGCCATCGATGAATTCCCCACCAGCTGCGGCCAGGTGGCTTGGGACGCGCTGCCAAAAATTCAGCAATTGCTCCAAGCCTGCCGCGCCGCCGACGTTCCGGTGATTTACTCCACCAGCGATCCGGAATTCAAAGCCGCCTTCGGAAACGCAACCAAGCGCGGCGTCGACAAGACCGACTTCGAAAAGCTCGCCGTCGAATTTCCCGACATGATCAAACCGCGCGACAACGAATTTATCGTTCGCAAGGCGCGCGCCAGCGCTTTCTTCGGCACCCACTTAATCACTTATCTGGTCCGCAAAAAAATTGATTGCCTGCTGATCGCCGGCACCAGCACCTGCGGCTGCGTGCGCGGCACGGTCCTCGACGGCTATTCCTATGGTTACCCGGTGTTTCCCGTTGAAGAATGTATCTTCGACCGTTCACGCACCTCGCATCTGGTAAATCTTTTCGAGATGAACGCCAAGTACGCCAGCGTGATTCAGTTAAGCGAAGCGCTCGACTACGTCGGCAAGATCAAGCGAATGGAAGGTAGAAAGGCGATCGCCAGCTAAGAGCGAATAAAGGTAGGCGGGGCATTTTCCCCCGCGAGGCAGATTGGATAGTTCGCCCTGCCAGTGCCGTTATTTGTTGCAGGTTCGCTGCCCGTGCTAGACTTAGTTGATCGATGGAGAAAACCCTACAAGTTCTGAACGATCTGGTGCGCGATGGCGTCCTTACCCACTATGCAATCGGCGGCGCTATGGGAGCGACATTCTATGTCGAGCCAGTTCTCACCTTCGACTTAGACATTTTCGTAATTCTGCCCCAAACAGGCTCCACCCGACTGACGCTTGAACCTTTGTACACGGCGCTGCGAGCGCGCGGTTATGTGGAGGAAAGCGAGTGCGTAAACATTGAAGGTGTGCCAGTGCAGTTCTTACCGGCTTACAATGACTTGACAATAGAGGCGTTGAACCAAGCTCGCGAGGTTTTGTACGAGCAAACTCCCGCAAGAGTGATCCGCGCGGAGCATCTTTTAGCCATCGCCCTACAAACTGGACGCGACAAAGACCGGGAACGGGTACGATTGCTCAGAGAACAAACAAAACTCGATGCTGAATTGCTCGACAGCCTGTTGCGACGCCACGGGTTAGAAGGAAAATGGAAACCATGGTCACCGTGAATCCAATCATCGATAAATTGATCGCGGCAAAGGAGTGCCGTCGGCGCAAGCTTGCGGCCCTGCCGTTCGCCGAAAAAGTACGGCTGGTGGTGAAGCTACAGCAACTAGCGGCCCCCGTTTTGCGCGCACGCGGCCTTTCCGTCCATGTGTGGTCGCTGGAGGCCGGAAACCCCGGCATTATGGAAAACTCTGCAACGGATGGTTTCGCTGCATCCGGTAGGTTGCAAAGCCGCGGCGGTCCAAAGTAAAGACCTTGTCGGTCTCAAGTTCCTCCGCCAGCGCCATCAACGTGGCGTCGGCGAAATTCATCGTCACGTTGCGATACCCTTCCATCAGCGCCGCGACCCGTTGCAAACTGGCCACTGAAGAAAGAATCACCTGGAACACGCCTCTAAGAACAAATTCTAGACAAACTTTTTGCCCGCGCCAGTACGGCCCGACCAAGTAGAGCGTCTCGGTCAAAGCCGCTTCGGTGGTGACCACAGGTCCGGACCATTGTTCCAGCGCGCCGACGCGCGCGCCGTGCATTTTCTCGTCGCGGTCGATGAGGGCGACGAAAGTGCCGGTATCGAGCAACAGCTCATCGACCACGGCGCAGCCTGCGGACGAGATAATTGCGATGGCGCTGGCCCAGGTCGGGCCGGCCGCTGGCGACGCTGCCGAGCAGGTCGCGTAGCTGATCGATCGGGCGCACTTCCGGTTCGCTGTTGAGATATTGCTCCAACTCCGCGCGCACGACATCCGAGCGATTGCGTTTGAGCCGCTTGGCCGAGTGTTCCAGTTTCGCGGCCAGGGCCCCCGACAAACGCATAGTTAATTGACTTTCCAGCGGCGCACTATCTTCAGCGATGCATAGTGGTGCACAGTAAAAAAGTACTTGCTCCAAATGCTTTAAAAGTGTATGTGCGACAAGAGTCGTACACATAGTACTTGCGAACTATATAACCTTTGATCCTGGGACTAACAATAATGAGGAGGGAATTTTATGGCTAGCAAGACATACCATGGGGTTACTGAGGAAATATTCAAGTGCGTCAAAACCAAGAGCCACAGTGAGCACGGCACGATTTACGATCCCCCGACGGGAAACAAGGGAACCGCAACAACCTCCATCCCCGTGTTAGGAAAAATAGTATTGGGCTACGATCTGCAACCCAATAGGGACCTGACGTACACCATTATCGAAAAGCCGGGCCTGGCTCCTGAAGGCGAAATTTGGAGCGGTATTGAGAAAACCATCAACGGCTGCCGATAAGGGCAGTCGTGAGTTTGGAACGCACCAGAAATGGGGCACTCGGACGTAAGAGTGCCCCATTTCTGGTCTCATCGCGTTCCCCATGCTGTAACGTGGTTTTCGTGACATGTTTGTCATGACTGGCCGTAAAGCGCTGCAGCCACTGCCCTGGCTGACTCCCTCATGATTATTTCGCGCCGTTTGGCAGAGCCGCTGTCGGGCCACCTGAACTCGCGCCGCCCACACCGATGCGGCCGGAGTCTTCCGCAAGCGATTCCGCATTGGCAGCCAACCATTCGAGCGTGCCATGGAGAATCTGTCTGACCGCAGCAATCCGTGGTACAAGTCAATCTCCGTTTTCATGTCCCGTAGTCGTTCGATGCGCTTACAAGTCACATACGAGAGAGAATAATTGAAATGAACGTCCCTTCACAAAGTGATCCCGAGTGGAACAATTGGTCTGAAAATCTGGTACACAAGCCCGCAACGAGTGGTGAGTTCTATTACTTTTGCCCTGCGAATCGCGAGGAACTAAAAAACATCGTGCTGGAAGCTCAAGCCGCGGACGTACAGATACGCGTGTCGGGTCAACGTCATTCACAACCGCCCCTGGTTATCGACGACAACCGCGGCAATCGTTCATATAAGTCCAAAACATGGCTGGTGGACCTTTCCTGTTATGCGGACCTCGGTCCGGATGGCAACGAACAGATAACGGTTGATATGGAAAAAAACACAGTCACCGTTAATGCAGGCGTGAGAGAAGACTACCTGGATGCCTATTTGGCAACCAAAAATCTGATCTTGGAAACGGTTACTGCCGGGGGGTTTTTCAGCGTTGGCGGCATGACGGCGGTTGATGTCCATGGAGCCACTTTTCACGCGCCCATCTTTGCGGAGACCGCTGTCGCATTTTCCGTAATGGGACCGGATGGAGAAGTAACAGTAATTGACGAAACCACTCCTGGCATAGGTGATTGGAGAGCCATCCAGTTTGCGCGCGTCTCCCTCGGCGCGTTGGGAATTGTCACGTCTGTCACGATCTCAGTTCTGGAGCGGAAGTGGGCGACAACGTTGAGCTCCGGGGTCGATCGGGTCACGCTGTCCGATAAGACGCGCTTTTGTTTCCAAGTACCTGCAGTTGTTCAAAGATCATCAACGCGCTGAGTCGTTTTATAACCCTTACAATAATGAGTTCCTGATCCTGTGGTATGATCTGGCAAAAGACCCTTCTTGGAAGGCTCCGAATAGCAGTAAAATTTCTGTGCCCACGTCCTGTGAATTTGCCGGCCAGGGTACTCACGGCGCACCTTACGAACCTGCACTGGTGGAATGGTTAGCACAGGGTACTATCGGTTGGATACAGCTGCATAAGTTCAAGAAACTGGCCAAGTGGGCTATCGACGCGGCCTATCTCGAGATCAGGAGCATGTTTAGCAAAGCTCAAAAACTTTACACGGATCTCTGGCTGACGGCGGCGGCACGCACCACCTTCCTTTCTTATTTCATCGAACTCCCCCAGCTCGATGAAGACGGACTGAGTAAAACTTGGGAGGCGTTGCAAAAGGTACCGGAGCTGTTGAAGCAATCAGATTACTTTCTGGTTGCAGGTCCACTGGAGTTCCGTTTTATCAATGGAGGCAATTCCGCACTCTCAGGCGCTTACACAGCTAACAAAGATAGCTATTTTGTGAATCTGGACCTGATTGGATTCGTACCCAAGGTTTCTGCTGACCAATACCCCAAAGAGATGCTCGATTTTTTTGCAGCCGTTGAGAGGTCGTGGTACGGCGAATACAAGGGCATGCCGCACAATGGCAAGATGTATGGTTTTTACGATCCGATGGTCAGCGGCGATGACTCCACACCCCCATTCAACAAGGAATTCATTGCAAACCTTGCAAAGCGGCGCGGCGACCGGCTTACGCAATTCGAGGCCTACCGGAAAACCCGGGATCCCAACGGACTGTTCTGCAACGACTATCTTCGAGCCGGGTCGATTGGCACCACTAAGAAATAGCTGCTTCAGTTCCAGATGCTGTTAAAAGATTTTTTCGGATTCATGGCTGTATACGGGATGTCGAGCCGCCGATTGCGAGCATCTATTGCGACAGAAATCTCGTTTAGCGCTTTAAGCCAGTTTGCGATGTTTTCTTTGACCCCCGCAGGCCAGCCGTTCGTGAAATCGTCGTCGTATTTCCCCAATTGGTTGCTGTCGGTGTGCGCAAAGTCGGCAGAGGCGAGGAGCGCGTTACCAGCGATTGCATACGATATAGGAGGCAAGCGATCGGAAACCTCGCTGAGTTTGAGTTTTGCGTTCGCTTCCTGCGGCGCTGCCAGCCGGTACAAGGGAGGGTTGGCTGGTGTATAAGCATAATTTAACGCGCCGTTCTCAATCGAACTGTGCCTGGAAGTCACAGTGAACAATACCGATGTAATGATCTGGTGAAGAGCCTCTCTGGTTTCTATTTTGCCTTGTGCGTTAACCGGAAGCCCAACAATTCCGGCCCCATCTGTTGATGCCATCTCCGCCATCCAAGCCTGTAGCTCCAAGTCGTTCAGCACATCGGCATCGCTCTTGTAAAAAAGGCCTAGCATGGATTTTACGTAACCGAGATCCGCTTCCCATAATTTCAATGCATCATCCCGGTAATAGAAATGGGGAAGCGCGTCCACGTCGTCCACTCCGCGTTTTCTAAAGTTGCAATTGGGATCGTAATCGCGGAAATCAAAATGCTTGAACAACTCGGATACCATTTGGTTTTGGCCCGCCAAGCCCGTTCCGAGGATCTCCGTTTGGGCTCCGTTTTCGTTATCCATAGTTCCTTTCACTTCATAGGTAATTAACAGAGTTCCCCAGAAATGGGGTTTCAGGAGTGCGTACACGGGGTGTTCGGCGGGCAGCGTGCGATTCGCCGAAGTCCAGACATTGCACATGACAAAGTGCATAAGTATGGTGTGGCTGTAAATGGCATGAACTAGACTATCCGCACATGAAGCATGAATCTTTACCGCCAACCAGGTATTCGGATCGCGATTCGGTGTAAAGATGGGGTTGGTGAGAGAACTGTCCGGATACAACTGAATCCCAAGAGGCATGAGCTGGCCGATTTCATTCACACAAAACAGGCTTGTCGGGGCGGTCATCACATGACCGTGGGCGGGCGGTGCACCATTCAGCTCCGCACTGTGACACATAGTAAAGGCGGCGGGCGCTCGCCAAGGTCGCCAGCGTCTGATTGGCTGGCAGCAATCCGTCAAGCATGGCATCGGTAACTGGAAAATTGCGCTGAAACGCTGCCAGGTTTACGACCCTTTGGATGAACCAGGGGTACATGCCATTTAACCGCTGCGATGCAAATATGGCGTCTTGCTGCCAGAGGTTGTTTTTGCCGACCATGGGCAGCGAGTCCTCGGTGAATAACGCAGCGTATTCTTCAAACGGTTTGCCCTGCTTCGCCAATGTTTAGTCTCGTACACTTATTAAGTGCCCATTGCATCAGTTTTGGTGATTAGAATTCGGCCACCCGCTTCCATAAGCAACGCCTATTCTTTGAGTGGTTGTTCGCGTCGCGGAAGATCGTAAAAGTATTTTGCCTAATGGAAGGCGGATAGCCTTGCCACGAATGATCGAATACGTATTCTTTACAATTTTTTTCAACTTCCTTTTTCCTGGCATCCCGCTGGTCTGGCGTACAGTTCTGCGGCAAGCTGAGAGTTCCAGTGGTATTCAACAGGGTAGGGTCATTTGAGTTTGTCATGACGATTTTTCTCCGCCGGACTAGGGGACAATTTCTTTTGTTAGCTCAAAAAATCGAGGCTTTAATGGTGAGGCCTACGTTCGAATCCGGCCTGGACTTTACCAGGGGGTATAACCCAGGTCCTTAGACCGTGTAAAGTCTCCCGGGTAGAATTGCAGGTGGGACCGCCGGGGTAAGGGCCAACTGATCATTGGCATTTTAAACCCACCCTTTCTATCCGAGTCGATATCATCTAGAGCGGACGAGGTAGCAATTTATATTTTTGTCAGCGCACAACCGGCGCATCCGGAGTCAAATCGAGCATCATGTGCCTAACGCCAGAAAACTTGCCCTTAATTTGTGTCTCCCAACACCGCGCGCAGATAATCGTTATAGAAGCGACCTCCTGGATCCATGCTCTTGCGGTATTCATTGAAGGCCTTCAGTCGATCGTCGCGACGCCGACGCAGATCAGCCAAGAAGTTTACGTTGAACGGCGCCGTGTGAGTGCCTGTCGGCTGATCCGGGTCGTAAAAGCCGTACATCTTGCCCTGATGCGGAAAGCCGCCCATTGCAACCCACTGCCGCTCCACGTCGGCGAAAAACTGCAATAGCTTTGCGGGGTATTGAGACGGCGTCTTGTTCTCTTCCACAAAGCCAATCAAATCTAGGTTGACGAACCATGTGTTAGCGGTATTAACCGTATACGCGCCCGACATGGCCGAGTTACCACCCTTGACGAAGCGAAACTCCATCGGCGCCGCAATGTGGAAGTTGCCGTTTGTGTTGACGATCCTCGAAACGACATCTAGCCCGTCCCACACTTTCTCGAGCCCAGCCTTGTCGAGGTTAGGTAGCGAAATGTAATAAGACATGAAAATGACGCGCACCGCACCTGCCAACCACAAATCCGAATGCGACTTGTTGGCTTTATCAACATCCGACTCGATTTCGATGAGGGTGGCCGCGGCAACTTCAGCGGCCCCTGTAATCGCCCAATCAAAATACTGTGCCTTTTGCGCAAACTCGGCACCGTCTTTGCCAATCCCCCCCAAAATCGGTGCACCATATTGCTGTTTTTTAGCTAGTTGGCAAGCGTCATCGACTCGCGGCTTCGTGTTACCGGGACCAGAGTCAAGTTTTACATTCCACCACAGCACCAGAAAGTTCTTAACGAGCGGTCGGCCGGTTGCGTATGGAGTAAAGAACACCTCAAGGCGATCGTGTGTCACCAATTTCAAAAATTCTGTCACGAAGTCGTGCTTGTTAGGAAGTTGTAATTCTTCGGTCCCCCCCTGAAGCGTCGTCGCAAATGGTCGGGGCAAAACATCGATTGTGACCGACGTCACAATACCCAACCCGCCCAGCGACACCCGCGCGAACTGTAACTGCGACCATTTCCCGACCGGCCCCGAGTTCGCGTCGATCGTAATTATTTCTCCGCTGCCCCGCACAATCGTGAACGCCGACACCGTTTCGGCAAAAATCGGCGCGTCTATCGTTCCCCCATGGACGTCGACCACGGTCATGCCGCCAAGACTAAAGAATCCCCCCGCCGTGACGGTCTTGAGCATTAGATTGTTCGCGGTCAAAAACGCGTCCAACTCGTCCTCGCGCACGCCGGCATTCACCGTAACCTGATTTTTTTCGGGTCCCAGCACGATGCGTTGGTCAAAGTTAGGTCCCAAATCTGCGTAACAGGACATGTCGACGAGCCAGGTCTTCCTGGTCGCAGGCGACCCGCTACGATTGTCGTTAATCACCAGGGGCGGCTGTGAATGCCGCTGTCCAGATACTCGGATGGTCACTTCGTCTTGGTCTTGCGCAGCTCCAGCGAGTACAAGCCTTAATTCCTCCATATTGTGCGGCATGTAATAATAATCCCCAGTTACCGGCGTATGGACGATGTTTCCGCTCCAGTTTTGCCAGTCTACTTCCCATCCCAACTGCATGAAGTGCCCATCGGCGGGGTCAGCTCTCCACAACTTTCCATTTTGAACAACGTACAGCGCAGCACTCCCCCAAGCCTGCATGGCAGTCATCGCTGCCGTGTCATTCCAATGTTGCCCCTCTCCCAATTGCTCATATTTTCCGGTCCCTGGGTCAGCTCTCCACAGCATGCCATTCTGAATCACGTACAGCCACCTACCCCAAGCAGTCATCGCCGCCGTTTCATTCCAATGTTGCCCCTCTCCCAGTTGCGTAGGCTTTCCCGTCTCCGGGTCTGCGCTCCACAACTTGCCCTTCTGAATCACGAATAGCAGTTTGCCCAACGCAGTCATCGCCGCTGTTTCATGCCATTCTTCTATTCCTAGTTGCTTATACGCTCCCGACCGCGGGTCTGCTCTCCACAACTTGCCATTTTGAATAATGTACAACCACCCATCCAAAGCGGTCATCGCTGCTGTGCCCTTCCAGGGTTGCGATTCTGCCACTTTCAATCCTCCTATTCCAAGTCAACCGTCAATTCAGTGCGAAGCATTAACAGTTCATATGACACGAGGCAGCAAGCTAGGTGACGCGCGGAAATTAGGGACCACTGGGTTTCTCAAATTAGCCCACTCGGAAAAAAACGTCTTGCTATAAACTAACTAACCGATATATACGACTAAAATTGTAATACAAGACAAATATTGCGGGGATTTACCGCAAATTAACGCTTGTAGACGATCTTATTCGTATGGATCGCGCCCCAGCTATAGACGCTGAGCGGTAGTCGCAACGCTAGATTCCGGGAGTTCTCCGCTCGAACAGCTCCTCTAGCGCAGGGGGATTTGTTTAGTTGCTCAAGGTTGCAATCGTAGCACTCTCGCTTTGCGCAAACGATTTATGAAGTCGCTTCACAAAACCCGCGTAGAGCACCGCTTGCTTGCTTTGACCAAGCCGTGGCTCTCATCCTGTCTTTTGGGAGTCGGTTTGGCTTTCTGTACTGGTGCGGCCGCAGCGCAAACGCCCTCGCCAAATCAAGAAATCGAAGAACTCAAATTCAAAGACATCGAAGAGCTGAACCTTGAGAAGCTCCTCGATATCACCATCTCCCTTGCTGCTGGCCGGGCGCAGCGCGTTGAAGATGCGCCGGGCATCGCGTCAGTTATTACTGACGAAGAGATTCGCCGCCTCGGCGCCCGCACTTTGTCCGATGTCCTCCAATTCGTGCCTGGTTTCGAGGTCATAAAGGACGCTCTCGGCCGGGACAAGATCGTCGTGCGCGGCACGACTTCTGGGTTGACCAACAGCTCCTCGGAGAGTGTCTTGATCCTGTTTAACGGTCATCGGTTGAATCAAGGGACCGACGGCGATGCGATAAGCATCAACCTGGAAATCCCGGTGGACAACCTCAAGCGCATCGAGATCATCCGCGGACCGGGTTCGGCGCTATTCGGCGCCAACGCCTTTCTGGGCGTGATCAACCTCGTCCCTTACACGGCAAACGATATACAAGGCATCCGCCTGTCATCCGGAGGTGGATCCTTTGGCACTCAACAACACAACATCTTAGGGGGCTACAAGCGCGGGGATTTCAGCATATCGGGTTTCGCTCAATTCAAAGACACCGATGGCCCAAGGCTTCTTGTTCCGGCGGACGCGCAAACAGCCTTCGACAACCTGCTTGCGCCCTTCGGTTTCCCTCCCATTTCGCGAGCGCCGAGCCGGACACGTGACAACAGCAGCGCCGTGGATGCCAATCTTCAGCTTACCTATAAAAACTTTACCGCGAATGCGAGATTTCAGGACACGCACTCCGGCGGATTCATCGGCGCCACGGAGGTGCTCGGAAATTCCCGGTTTGACACACAACAAATTTTATTCGACGCGGGATACCGCTATCCGCTCGGCGACAAGGGGAGCTTGCTGGCCAAGTTTAGCTTCAACCAAAATAAAGATCGACGATTGCAGGAATATTTCCCGCCGGGATTTGTCGTTTTTACCCCTGGGTTTGGGTTCGCGGTCCTACCTGCCGGCTTTGGCCTCGATTGGAGTATCAATACCAGGCGGTACGCCGGTGAAACCGTTCTCGAATATCAGTTGTTCAAAAACCACCACTTTACGCTGGGCATGGAATACGACTACGAGTCCACTTACGATATTAAAACCAAATCTACGTTCGATTCGAGCACGGTGCCGCTGACGCCGCTTCTATCTCTGCAGCGCCCGCCCTGGCAAATTTTGCCGCCCACCAGCCGTAAGCTCTTCAGCGTCTACGGCCAGCATATTTGGACTCCCTTATCGCAATTGGATCTCACCACCGGCGTCCGCTACGACCATTACAGCGACTTCGGCGACACGGTCAATCCGCGCGTGGGTCTCGTATGGCGCTTCGCCAAAGACTTTAACCTGAAGCTGCTCTACGGTCGCGCCTTTCGCGCGCCAAGTTTTTACGAAAGCCGCGAAAGCATCCCCAACTTGCTGGTTGGTGGCGATCTGAAGCCTACGACACTGCAGACCGTCGAAGCCGGCATTGGCTATAGCAGTCAAAACAAGTTTCACGTCAGCGCGACTTACTTCGCCACTTTCATCCGCGACTTCATCGTCCCGACCGATACGCTTCTGGTCCCAAAAACAGACCGTTCCTTTGCCAACGCGGACGCTTACGACATTCAGGGACTGGAGTTCGAAACAAAGCTCAATTTGTGGGACCATACTCTGTTTGCGAACTACACTTTTCAGCACTCGAAAGACAAATCCACGGGCGAGTCTCTCCCCGATGTCCCCGCACATATCGGCAGCTTGGGTCTAACTCTTGCCCTCGGCGATTACTTTAAGCTCACGCCTGCGGCGATTTTCCGAGGCAGCCGGCCGAGGTTTGTGACCGACACTCGTAAGGACGCTCCGGGATACGCTTTGTTTAATTTGACGCTTCAGGCCAAGACTCCGATTCCCGGGCTAGAGCTGTCGGGAAGCATTTATAACTTGTTTGACAAAAACTATACCAACCCGGCGCCGGTTAACGGCGTGCCGGGAGACTATCCGAGGCCAGGACGGAGTTTTTTCTTAAAGGCAATTTACAAATTTTAGACGAACACAGAGGAACAAGTCGCAAGTTGAATTGAGTGCAAGGAAAGTCACGCTGGCATGAAACGTTGGACGACATACTTGAGCAGAGCTTGGATCAGCGCACTCCTGTGTCTGGCGCTGCTCATGCCGCGCCCGGTTTGGGCCGAGGACGTTCCGGTGCCGGCCAGCGTTCAAGTGCCGATCTTCCTCAAGGTGCTCACCTTCGACAGAAATTTTGACGAACGGGTCAAGTCGCAATTGAAGATCGGCATCGTGTACGCCGAGGAAGACCCTGAGTCCCGACAAGCCAAAGACAACATGGTGAAAATCCTCGATGGCTATGCGGACAAGACGATCAAGCAGCTGCCGATCACCTATGTTTTGATGCGCTACACGACCGAGCAGAATGTGGTGGAATCTGCCAAGTCCCAGGGAGTTAACGTCCTTTACGTCACTCCGGGAAACGCCAAACATCTAGCGGCCTTGCTTCGAGTCAGTCAGAAGCTCCGAATCATCACGGTCACCGGGGTGCCGCAGTACGTCGAACAGGGAGTCACGGTTGGTCTCGGTTTAAAGAGCGATAAGAAAACTCAAATACTGATCAATCTCAAGTCGTCGAAAATCGAAGGCGCGGCCTTCGACGCCAATCTGTTGAGACTCGCCACCGTGATGTAATAAATGCCGCAAGTCGGTGGCGTTAGAATCGCTGCCGCACAAAAACAGAGCAAAACTCTATGCGTGTCCTTCACAGGCTGAACATTCAGCGCAGCACAGGGGGCTAACTCACCCTGACCCGCTGGTGGCCCCCTTGAGCTGCGTATTTGTCAATAGTGCGCAGTCTGTCTTATGAAAACAATCCCTCGAGCTTAGAGCGAGCATTGCGAGAGGTAACACCGATAAAATGCGCTCGAGCCCCAAGCGGTGCAAGTCAGGGCAGACGAGACTGGAATCGTCATTTAACATGGCAAACCAAAAATGGCGTTGACAATTTTTCTACCCGGCGGTATGGCAGGGCCAAGAAAACGAACCTCTCCACCCAACGCTCAATCGTGGTGTCTCGTAGTCGGGCGCTCGGCAATCACGCTCCGCGACCACGAAAGGAACTTAAAAATATGAGTAATACATCTGGCGCGGTCTATTCCGACACAACGTGGCAAAACTGGTCTCGCAATTTATACTATCCATTGGCAGCCAACCAACAATCGTATTTCATTCCGAAAAATCTCCAGGACTTACGCAGTAGAGTTTTGCAAGCGGCGAGCACGGGCAAAAAAGTGCGCGTGTCAGGGCAACGACATGCGCAACCGCCTCTGGTTGCCAACGCGCCGCAAGCCGACCCGAATCTGATTTTGATCGACATGTCTTGCTATGCCGATCTTGGTGATGGCACTCAACGCATGGTTTTGAACGATGACCAGCTCACTGTAAATACCGGTGTGCGGGAAGATGAACTCGACACCTTTTTGACCCAGAACAATAAGATACTGCCGACGGTTACCGCAGGCGGTTTTTTCAGTATCGGCGGCATGACCGCCGTCGATGTGCATGGGGCCACCACTGGCTACCCGATTTTTGCCGAAACCGCTACTGCTTATACCATCATGGGGCCCGATGGGAATAAAACCACCTTTACCCAAACCAGCCCAGCCCCCGCAGGTTTCAATGCACTGCAATTTGCCCGCGTGTCGTTTGGTGCGCTGGGTGTGGTTACGTCGGTCACATTGCAAGTGTTGCCGCGCCCGTTTGCCAATACGCTTAGCGGCGGCATTGAAGAGGGTAAGTGGCAAATTGAAGCCGATTTTGTGCAGGGCTTTGGCGCACTGCTGGCGAGCAAAACCCGCGTGGAATCGTTTTTCAACCCCTATGATTCGATCAGTCCCTTTCTCTGCTGCTGGTGGAATGTGAACAATGGTTCAGGCCCGGGCAATTCGCCGGCGCCCGTTGATAACGCTTGCCAACTGGCGGGCAACCAGCAATACGGCGCACCGTATATCGGAGAACTCGCGGTCGATGCCGGAGTGGCAGCGCAAGAAACTTCCTCCTCGGTTCCCGCTTCTTTAACGTCTGAGGCAGCGATTGCTGTTATTTACACAAAGGTCACTACGGCGAACGCCAATGCATCGGACTTATGGCTTGATGACGCGGCGCGCACGATTTTTATGTCGTATTTTATCGAATTGCCCGACCTGCGCGAGAAGGGCTTGGACATTGTGTGGCGTGCTCTGCAAGCAGTCCGTCGACGGGTTGTCGCGGACAATAACTTTCACGTTGCCGCTCCGCTCGAATTTCGCTTTGTGCGCGGTGGCAATACGCTGCTGGCGGGGACATATTCCGAGCGCCCGAACAGCGTGTTCGTCAACCTCGATTTGATCGGCTTTGCGTTGGAAAATGAGGATAAAACTGGTTTAGTCTACAGTGACAAACTCCTGCAATTTTTTGCCGACGTCGAACGTGATTGGGTCGTAACGCTGGGCGGTATGCCCCACGGTGGTAAGATGTATGGTTTTTATGATCCCAATGGCCCTGCCCGCAATTTCAGCTTGCCGTTCAACCCGAAGTTTGTCGATTTCATCCGCAACAAACGCGCGAGCCGCGTTGCGGCGTTCAATGCCTTTCGACAACAACGCGATCCCAAGGGCATGTTTTGCAACCCGTTCGTGGCGCAGATGATTGGCGCCTAATCCCTGGCGGGGCATTCATTTCGACGCGTCACCGTCTGCTCGGTCTCCTTCGTCAACAAAACCGAGGCATTGACAGATTGCCTTTTTTATCTTTTTCGTCTCCGTCCCCAATCGATTAGTACCATGTCTCAGCAATTCAACTCTTTCTACGGCTATAGCAGCTTAGGCAAAAAGTCGTTATTTAATGATCAAGTTCGTCGGTGGATTTGGAACTGGTTGTGTAGAACTGGCTTCGCCCAGTACGTCGCGTAGATAGTCGTTGTAGAAGAGGCCGTCTGGATCCATTTGCTGGCGGAAATTTTTAAAGGCTTGCAGTCGCTCACCGCGGCGCCGACGCAGCTCGGCCAGAAAGTTCACGTTGAACGGCGCCGTGTGAGTGCCTGTCGGCTGATCCGGGTCGTAAAAGCCGTACATCTTGCCCTGATGCGGAAAGCCGCCCATTGCAACCCACTGCCGCTCGACGTCGGCGAAAAACTGTAGAAGCTTGTCGGGATACTCCGACGCTGTTTTATTGTCCTCGACAAATCCGATCAGGTCCAAGTTGACGAACCAAGTATTTGGATCGTCTGTATACGTTCCCGACATGGCGGTGTTGCCACCCTTGACGAAACGGAACTCCATCGGCGCCGCGATGTGAAAGTTACCGTCTTTCAAAACAATCTGGGAAACCACATCTAACCCGTCCCACACTTTGCCAAGCCCATTCTTGTCGAGGCCAGGCAGCGGAATGTAATAAGACATGAAAATGACGCGCACCGCACCTGTCAACCACAAATCCGAATGCGACTTGTTGGCATCGGCCACTTCAGGCTCGATCACGTCGAAGGTGATTGCCGCGATAACAGCGGGATTGTCGATGGGATTTGCACCCCGTATATCGTTACCTGGGTCGTATCGATATTGTGCCCTTTGGGCCGAGTCGGCACCGTATTTCTGCAACCAACCTGTCAGATACGGCGCTCCGTATTCGGGAGGATTTTTGCCCGCGAGAACACACGCGTTTGGTGGAGACGTTGCCTGGTTACTAATATTCGATGACGGATTATCTTGCACATCCCACCACAACACGAGAAAGTTCTTCGTATACAAAGGGAAGCCTACGCTGCCAGTGGCGTAAGGTGTGAAAAACACCTCCAGCCGAGTGTGGGCCTTCACCAACGACTGAAATTTATCCACAAAGGCGTCTTTGTCAGCGAGTCCTAGTCGCTCTGTGCCGCCCTGCAGCGTCGTCGCATACGGGCGGGGCAGGACATCGATCGTGACCGCCGTAACGATGCCCAACCCGCCCAACGACACCCGCGCGAACTGCAGCGGCGACCAATTCCCGTCCTGCGTCGACTGCTTATCAATAGTGACCTCCGAACCGTCGGCTCGCACAATCCTGAACGCCGATACCGTTTCGGCAAATATCGGCGCGTCTATCGTGCCGCCGTGGACGTCGACCGCGGTCATGCCGCCAAGACTAAAGAACCCGCCGGCCGTGACGGTCTTGAGCATTAGATTGTTAGCGGTCAGAAACGCGTCCAGCTCGTCCTCGCGCACACCTGTATTCACCGTAACCTGGTTTTCTCCAGGTCCTCGCTCAATGCGTTCGTTGCGGTCCGGGCCTAGATCCGCGTAGCAGGACAGGTCGATCAGCCAGGTCTTCGCGGTCGAAGGCGGTGCCCCCTTACGATTGTCGTCCACCACCAGGGGCGGCTGTGAATGGCGCTGTCCGGTAACCCGGATGACCACATTATTGCTACGAGCGTTGAGAATCACAATTCTCAACTCTTCCACGTTCCTCGGCATATAGTAATAGTTTTCTCCGTTGACGGGGTTATGGACGAGGTTGCAACTCCAGTTCTGCCACACAGGCGCAGTCGGATTTTCCGCCATTTTCAACCCTCCTTTTATTATCTCAGCACAAAACTGTGCGCTGCTACCCTCTCATTTCGCGCAAGCTCTGAATAAGCTCGGGCGAGAGATATCCGAAAACATACTCGCTGGCAACCCTCCCCGAGCGCAGTAGACTTTAAACTGGCGCGATATACCCGCTTTTATCTCCCGAGCCTAATCATTGGGGCAGTATGTCCGCCTGTCCGAATCATCAGGATATCCCCCTTGAGCTTTTAAAATTAATTCTTGCAATTTTCTTATCGAGTTAAGTATATTTCATCCTTCTGCGGACTCGCAGCGTAGACAGTGCCTTCAGATTGGGATTGACGCGTAAAGTCAGGAATCGTCCGTGGATGCTGTTCTCGTGCGGCTCCAGTAAGTTTCAGACGATGTGATAACAGCGGCCATGCTGGCTTCGAGGCGGTATTGCGGAATGGCATCTTTCCTTACCCAGGCGAGTTTTCAGGCGGTTTGTAAAACGGCGACCATCTTTAAAGCCCGATGAAGTCCGTTTGTACAACCGGTCAGCGCCACAACCCGGCTACATTAAAAGCGACAGGGCTCTTGCTCTGTCTTTTGGGCATCAGTTTGGCTTTCTGTACTGGTGCGGCCGCAGCGCAAACGCCCTCGCCAAATCAAGAAATCGAAGAACTCAAATTCAAAGACATCGAAGAGCTGAACCTTGAGAAGCTCCTCGATATCACCATCTCCCTTGCTGCTGGCCGGGCGCAGCGCGTTGAAGATGCGCCGGGCATCGCGTCAGTTATTACTGACGAAGAGATTCGCCGCCTCGGCGCCCGCACTTTGTCCGATGTCCTCCAATTCGTGCCGGGCTTCGAGGTCATAAAGGACGCTCTCGGCCGGGACAAGATCATCGTGCGCGGCAAGACTTCGGGGTTGACAAACGGCTCCTCCGAGAGCGTTTTGATTCTTTTCAACGGCCATCGCTTGAATCAGGGGCTCGATGGCGATGCGATGACCATCAACCTGGAGATCCCGGTGGACAACCTCAAGCGCATTGAGATCATCCGCGGGCCCGGCTCGGCGCTTTTCGGCGCCAACGCCTTTCTCGGTGTGATCAACCTGGTCCCTTACACGGCGAACGATATACAAGGCATCCGTCTGTCATCTGGAGGTGGATCCTTTGGCACTCAACAACACAACATCTTAGGGGGCTATACGCGCGGGGATTTCAGCATATCGGGTTTCGCTCAATTCAAAGACACCGATGGCCCAAGGCTGCTTGTTCCCGTGGACCTGCAAACCACCTTCGACAGCCTGCTTGCGCCCTTCGGGGTGCCGCCAGTTTCACGAGCGCCTGGCAGGACGCGCGATAATCGAAGGAACGTGGATGCCAACCTTCAGCTTACCTATAAAAACTTTACCGCGAACGCGAGATTTCAGGACACGCACTCTGGCGGATTCATCGGCCCCACGGAGGTGCTCGGAAATTCCCGGTTTGACGGCCAACAATTATTGTTCGACGCGGGATACCGCTATCCGCTCGGCGACAAGGGGAGCCTGCTGGCGAAGTTCAGTTTTAACCAGAACAAAGACCATCGATTCCTGGAACTTTTTCCGCCGGGATTCACCTTTTTCACCCCTGGGTTTGGCTTCACTGTGAACCCTGCTGGCTCGATTATCGATTTCACCATCAACACCAGGCGGTACGCCGGAGAAACCGTGCTCGAATACCAGTTGTTCAAAGACCATCATTTTACGCTCGGACTGGAATATGAGTACGAGTCCACCTACGATATTAAAACCAAATCTACGTTCGATTCGAACACTCGGCCATCTACACCACTCCCCTCGCTGCAGCGCCCGCCATGGGACATTTTGCCGCCCACCAGCCGTAAGCTCTTCAGCGTCTATGGCCAGCATATTTGGACTCCCTTATCGCAGTTGGATCTCACCACCGGCGTCCGCTACGACCATTACAGCGACTTCGGCGATACGGTAAACCCCCGCGTGGGTCTCGTATGGCGCTTCGCCAAAGACTTTAACCTCAAGCTGCTTTACGGCCGCGCTTTTCGCGCGCCTACTTTTTTCGAGAGCCGCGAGAGCATCCCCAACTTGCTGGTTGGTGGCGATCTGAAGCCTACGACACTGCAGACCGTCGAAGCCGGCATTGGCTATAGCAGTCAAAACAAGTTTCACGTCAGCGCGACTTACTTCGCCACTTTCATCCGCGACTTCATCGTCCCGACCGCATCTTTGCTCCAAGTGGATACAAGCCGCGCCTTCAGCAACGCCGACGCTTTCGACATTCAGGGACTGGAGTTCGAAACAAAGCTCAATTTGTGGGACCATACTCTGTTTGCGAACTACACTTTTCAGCACTCGAAAGACAAATCCACGGGCGAGTCTCTCCCCGATGTCCCCGCACATATCGGCAGCTTGGGTCTAACTCTTGCCCTCGGCGATTACTTTAAGCTCACGCCTGCGGCGATTTTCCGAGGCAGCCGACCGAGGTTTGTGACCGACACTCGTAAGGACGCTCCGGGATACGCTTTGTTTAATTTGACGCTTCAGGCCAAGACTCCGATTCCCGGGCTAGAGCTGTCGGGAAGCATTTATAACTTGTTTGACAAAAACTATACCAACCCGGCGCCGGTTAACGGCGTGCCGGGAGACTATCCGAGGCCAGGACGGAGTTTTTTCTTAAAGGCCATTTACAAATTTTAGACAAACACAGAGGAACAAGTCGCAAGTTGAGTTGAGTGGTAGGAAAGTCACGACCGGCATGAAACGTTGGACGACATACTTGAGCAGAGCTTGGATCAGCGCACTCCTGTGTCTGGCGCTGCTCATGCCGCGCCCGGTTTGGGCCGAGGACGTTCCGGTGCCGGCCAGCGTTCAAGTGCCGATCTTCCTCAAGGTGCTCACCTTCGACAGAAATTTTGACGAACGGGTCAAGTCGCAATTGAAGATCGGCATCGTGTACGCCGAGGAAGACCCTGAGTCCCGACAAGCCAAAGACAACATGGTGAAAATCCTCGATGGCTATGCGGACAAGACGATCAAGCAGCTGCCGATCACCTATGTTTTGATGCGCTACACGACCGAGCAGAATGTGGTGGAATCTGCCAAGTCCCAGGGAGTTAACGTCCTTTACGTCACTCCGGGAAACGCCAAACATCTAGCGGCCTTGCTTCGAGTCAGTCAGAAGCTCCGAATCATCACGGTCACCGGGGTGCCGCAGTACGTCGAACAGGGAGTCACGGTTGGTCTCGGTTTAAAGAGCGATAAGAAAACTCAAATACTGATCAATCTCAAGTCGTCGAAAATCGAAGGCGCGGCCTTCGACGCCAATCTGTTGAGACTCGCCACCGTGATGTAATAAATGCCGCAAGTCGGTGGCGTTAGAATCGCTGCCGCACAAAAACAGAGCAAAACTCTATGCGTGGTTTTCGTACCCTGACCATTCAGCGCAAGCTCACCGTCATCATCATGTTGACGAGCAGCGTCGCGCTGTTCTTGGGCGCGGCCGGATATGGCATCTACGATCTGCTCTCTTTACGCCGCTCGATGGTAAGGGATCTTGGGATCCTGGCTGAAGTCATCGGCACCAACAGCAGGGCGGCATTGGTCTTCAACGATCAGAAGTCGGCTGAAGAGACGCTCGCAGCGATCGTCGCAGAAGAACATATCGTCGCGGCGATCCTCTACACCCATGATGGCAGGGTTTTCGCCAAATACCTGCGAAGCGACATCAAGGCTGGCTTTACCCCGCCAAGCGCCCAACCCGTTGGTTATGCTTTCGAGACCCATTATCTCAATATGTTTCAGCGTATCGAGCGTCAGGGTGAGGTGATCGGGACGATCTACTTACGGTCGGACCTGGGAATATTTTACTCTCGCTTGAAGGAATTAGTCGGCATCGGCGCACTGGTCATGTTGGCGGTATCCTTCGTGGCCTTTTTGCTGTCGTCCAGACTCCAAAAAATCATTTCCGGGCCGATTTTGCTGCTAACCCAGACCGCTCGTGTCGTTTCCGAGGACAAAGACTACTCGGTTCGCGCGGTCAAGACGAGTGACGACGAGCTGGGGTTTTTGATCGATCGGTTTAACGAAATGCTGGCGCGGATTCAGGATCGCGACGTGGAGCTGATGGCCGCGAAGGAAAACGCGGAGAGCGCGACCCGTGCCAAATCGGAGTTCCTCGCTAGCATGTCGCACGAGCTTAGGACGCCTTTGAACGCGATTATCGGATACAGCGAGATGCTGGAGGAAGAGGCCGGCGACCTTGGACAGGAGGAATTCATTCCCGACCTCAAGAAGATTCAAAGCGCAGGCAAGCATCTGATGTCGCTGATCAACAACATCCTCGATCTTTCCAAGATCGAAGCCGGCAAGATGGATCTCTACTTGGAACAGTTCGAGATCGCGCCGATGATTGACGAAGTTGCCAGCATGGTCAAACCGCTGGTCGAAAAAAACGCCAACCACTTGCAAGTAATCTACGCACCCGATCTCGGCAAAATGACGGCGGATCTCACCAAGGTCCGTCAGACGCTATTTAATCTGGTCAGTAACGCTTGCAAATTCACTGAGCGCGGCAAGGTGGCCCTCGGCGCCGCGCGCAAGCATGACGGGACTGGAGACTGGATAGACTTTACCGTTGCCGACACGGGCATCGGCATGACTCCCGAGCAGGCCGCCAAAATCTTTCAGCCCTTCACCCAAGCCGATGCATCAACCACGCGTCGCTACGGCGGGACCGGTTTGGGACTGGCCATTAGCCAGAGATTTTGCGAAATCATGGGTGGATCAATAAATGTCTCCAGCGAGCCTGGACACGGATCAACGTTCACGGTACAACTGCCGGCTCTCGTGATGGATTCCGTCAGTGGCGGGGCCTCCGTCGAATCCGCTGAGAAACCAGCGGCTAAGACATTGCCAACCAGCGATGGCAGTCCGTTGGTATTAGTCATCGACGATGACCCCACGGTACATGACTTGATGGGCAAGTTTCTCAAAAAAGAAGGGTTGCGCATGGCGGCAGCGACGCGCGGCGAAGAGGGCTTGCTTCTCGCCAAAGAATTGCATCCGTCGCTAATCACCTTGGACGTGATAATGCCTGGACTGGACGGCTGGATGGTGCTGGCGGCACTCAAAGCGGACGCTGCGTTGTCCGATATTCCGGTCGTCATGATGTCGATTACCGACGAGCATCAGAAGGGATATGCTCTGGGCGCGGCCGAGTATCTGACCAAACCGATCGACTGGGACCGATTTGCCAACGTCTTGCAAAAATATGAGCAAGCTCTTGTCCCTCATCGGATCTTGATCATAGAGGACGACGAAGCCATGCGCGCTCTCTTGGCGCGGCGTTTGGAAAAGGATAAATGGACGGTCGTCGAAGCCGCCAATGGCCGGACAGCGTTAGAACAAATACAAAAGATGCCTCCCGATCTGATCTTGCTTGATTTGATGATGCCGGAAATGGACGGCTTTCAATTCTTAGAGGAGTTGCGCAAAAGGGCAGACTGGAGATCGATTCCTATCATTGTCCTAACCGCCAAAGACCTGTCTAGCCAGGATCACCAACGACTCACAGGCTCGGTGCAGAAAATTCTCCAAAAAGGCGCCTATAGCCGAGATGATCTGTTCAATCAGGTCCACGACTTGATTGCCGCGTCGGTGCACCAAAAAATCCGTCAAGGTATCTCCCATGGCGAAAATTTTACTGGTTGAAGACAACGAGATGAACCGCGACATGCTGTCGCGCCGTTTGCAGCGGCGCGGCTACGAAGTGGTGGTTGCCGTTGACGGTGAACAAGGAGTGGCGCTGGCTCAAACGGTAATCCCCGACCTCATATTAATGGATATGAGTTTGCCGATCCTCGACGGTTGGGAAGCGACTCGGCAGATTAAATCCGGCACCCGGACCCAGTCGATTCCTGTTATCGCCTTGACGGCACATGCCATGGTGGGTGATCGAGACAAAGCCATTGAAGCGGGATGCGATGACTACGATACTAAGCCCATCGATCTGACGCGCCTGTTGGAGAAAATGGACAAGATTTTAAGCAAAGCCGGACGGGGATGAATAGTAAAAACGATCAAGAAGAACCGGCGCAGAAGACGGCGCCGGCGGCGGACGAAAACGCCGCAAGCGCAGCAGCCCAGCTCTCCAACCAAGCCTTGGCGGACGCCCGCCATTCTCTGCGCACCCCGCTCAATCATATCATCGGCTACAGTGAGATGCTGATCGAAGAGGCCGAAGAAAATCATCTGGAACGTTTTGCTGCCGACCTGCATAAGATTCACGCCGCGGGAAAGCAATTGCTTGGCGCGCTTGATCAATTCTTGGGCGCGAAGCCGAAGCAAAGCAAGTCGAGCCGCACGAACGAAATAAATGTTCTTGGTGAACTTGCTCCAAAACCATTGGCGCTGGTCGAGAACATACCTGACGTTACTCGTTCCGGTCTCATTCTGGTCGTCGATGACGACCCTGGCAACCGCGATATTTTGGCGCGCCGCCTCGAACATGAGGGCTACACGCTTAAGTGCGCGGTCGATGGCAAGGACGCGCTGGAGCGTTTGGCAACGGATGCGATAGACTTGATCCTGCTCGACGTGATGATGCCAGGGATGAGTGGCTACGAAGTGCTTGATACGATTAAGCAAGACACCCGGTGGCACGATATCCCAGTGATCATGATTTCCGCCTTGGATGATCTGCAAAGCGTCGTGCGCTGCATCGAACACGGTGCGGAAGATTACCTACCCAAACCCTTCGACCCGGTCCTCCTGCGCGCGCGCATCGGCGCCTGCATGGAAAAGAAACGACTGCGAGATCAGGAAGTCCTATATTTAAAGGACGTTGCCCAGGTAACCGAAGCCGCTGCAACGGTCGAAGGAGGCGATTTCGTCCCGGAAAGCCTGATCTCTGTAGCGGCGCGCGGCGACGAGCTCGGCCGCTTGGCGAGGGTGTTTCAACGCATGGCACTAGAAGTGCAAGCGCGGGAGCAGCGTTTAAGACAACAGATTCAACAGCTGCGCATCGAGGTCGACGACGCGAGAAAATCCCAGCAGGTTGCCGAGATCACCGAGACCGATTACTTCCACGATCTGCGCGAGAAGGCCCGCACGCTGCGCAATAAAGTGCGCGGCTCTTAGGAAACGGAAACTAGCGACGTAAAATTTTCCAGATTCGCAACCCGAGAGCGCCATGCCCATAATTGTTTCCATACACTCCTATCGAGGCGGTACGGGGAAATCGAATTGCACTGCCAATCTTGCGGTTCTGTTGGCCGCCAAGGGCTGGCGCGTCGGCGTCGTTGATACCGATATTCAATCACCCGGGATTCATGTATTGTTTGGTTTGGACGAATCTGTGATCGTCTATTCGCTGAATGACTATCTCTGGGGTCGCTGCGAGATTCGGGACGCGGCTTACGATGTCAGCGAACGATTGGAACAGCGGATTTCGGGCCGGATTTATCTTATTCCGTCCAGCATCAAGGCCGGCGAAATCGCCCGCGTGCTGCGCGAAGGTTACGACGTGAGTCTGCTCAATGACGGCTTCCACGATTTAATCGCTGCGCTCAATTTGGACGCGCTGCTGATCGATACCCATCCAGGGCTGAACGAAGAAACGCTCTTATCGATTGCCGTCTCGGACACGCTCCTGATTATCCTCCGCCCGGATCAACAGGACTACCTCGGCACCGGTGTCACCATCGAAGTGGCGCGCCAGCTCAGCGTGCCCCGAATGCTCATGATCGTTAACAAAGTGCCAGCCGCATTCGACAGCGCCGAAGTGATATCCCGGGTTGAAGAAACGTACAAATGCCCGGTAGCAGGCGTCTTGCACCATGCCGATGAAATGATGGCATTGGGTAGCGCGGGGATCTTTGTGCTGCGCTATCCCGATCATCCGGTCTCGGCCGTGTTGAGGCAAGTCGCAGAAGTATTAGTGAAGTAGTCTGGAAACCCACGGAAAATCACCTTGAGCGCCCAATCCGCAAACTACTACGCCGAAATTTTAGCCAAGGTAAAACTCTTCGCCGGCCTCGAGCGGGTCGATTTTGCGCGCTTGGCGGGTTACGCCGAGTCGCAGCCGGTAAAAGACGGCATTACGGTATGCCGCGAGGGGGACAAGCTTGACTGTATTTACGTCGTCGCGCGCGGCGCCTTCGGCATATTTGCGTCAACACCCGACGGTCTTGGTGAAGTGCGGCGGGAAGGTTTGGCGCCGGGCGATTTTTTCGGTGATATGGCGCTCATCGATGACGCGGCCGTAGCACCCACCGTGCGCGCTGAATCCGAAGGCGAACTCTTGCGCTTGGACCGCGCGCGCGTGATCGAATTCCTTCATTTGCAGCCGACGACTCTCCGCGCGGTAACCGCGATTTTGCACCGCGGCCAAACACAGAACGACACGCCAAGCGCTACGCCGGCGCGAAAGCGCGGGGGAGCGGCGCAACGCAGTGTGGCGCAGGAGCGTATGGCCCGCGCGCTGATGATGGTCGAGCTCGGACGCTTGCCAGCCGAGCGCCTCAACCGAGTATTACAAGCCAGCGTGTTGGAGGAAGTTTCTTTACCGGCGTTACATCTGCTTTTTAACGAAGCAGCGGATGTGGTTGCCCGCGACTTGAGCGAGCTAGGTATCCGGCGCGACCGCAACAGCAAGTCCACGCTGCAAGCGTTGCGCGTGCGATTCGAACAAGAACACGGCAAAGAAGCGACCGCAGAATTTCTTCGGAACGCCATCGAAAGCTTAACTGGCGCGCAGCGCTGGGACGAAGCGTTGGCAATCTTAAATCGCATCGGTGACCGCACACACTTGGTCAAAACCCTGGGTGAAGCGCTCCGCGCCACCCCGCCCTTGTCTAGCGAGCGCGCAAAACAGTGGCTGGAATCGCTCAGCGATGACGATACATTAGCCGATGGCCAAGTGCTGCTTGGGCGCGCCGCCAAATTGGAAAGCCAAGGCGAGCGGGAAGCGGCGGCGCGCTTGCTGCGGCGCGGGCTCGGAAGCGGTCTGGCCGGCGCCGATCCGATCATCGGCCAGCAAATGGCGAGCGAGCTGTCGCGTCTGGCCACCGAGGCAACCAAACCGCGAGGAAGCTCGACGCGCAAAGGCAACGCTACAGGAAACATCGTTGCGATCAGCGTTTCTGTGCTGCTCGCCATCATCGCGGCATTCTTGGGACCGGCCAATGCTCAAGGAAAATTTCTATTGCTGCTGCCGGCGGGTCTGGTGCTTTGGATCAGCGGGGTCTTGCCGGAATTTGCCGCCGGATTCCTTCTCGTAAGTTCCTGGGTTCTATTCGGTGTCGTTAAGCCGGCGCAGGCAATGGCAGGTTTCGCGTCATCAAATTGGGTCTTTGTGGTTTCGATACTTGGGCTGGCAGCGGCAATTTCTAGCTCTGGACTTTTGTTTCGAGTCGGTTTGCTGCTCGTGCGTCGCATGCCTCACAGCTTGTTTGGACAATCTTTAACTCTATTGCTCACGGGTGTTATCTTGTCACCCCTGCTGCCGCAGAATAAGGGTCGAGTAACCCTAACCACTCCGCTTGCGCTTAGCCTGAGTGACGCTCTTCGCTTAAAGGAGCGGAGTCCGGCCGCGGTCGTGTTAGGCATGGCGACCTGGGTGGGCTCGACTCAACTTAGTTTTATGTTCTTAAACGGCGGGGCACTTAATCTCTTGGCGTGGGGACTTTTGCCCGAAGGCAGCCGTTTTCACTTCGATTGGATTCGCTGGCTCATCGCCGCTGCGCCACTCGGGATATTCGCTGGCATAGGAGTCCTCGCGAGCATGTTCCTGGTACTTCGGCCCAAAGCCACTACTGGCGTTTCACGTGAGCGAGTCAACTTCCAACTTGCCGTCCTTGGGCCTTTCACGAAACGCGAGTGGATCATGACATTGATAATTATCCTAATGGTGATCGGCTGGGCAGGTGCCACCGTGTTTCGTTTGGACATGGGCGTGATTGCATTGCTTGGGCTACTCGCCTCGGTGGCAACTGGGATCTTCGATAAAAAAGCGTTCAATCAGCTCGACTGGAACTACCTGATTTTATTTGGCGTGATCGCAGGAGTTTCCCAAATCATTGCTTCCCTGGGACTGGATAAAACTTTAGCCGAAGTCGCCGGCACAGCTCTCCTTCGATTTGGCCATCAACCGTTTTTCGTTATCCTAGGCATAGCGAGTCTGAGCATGCTTCTCAACCTGCTATTATCGCAACAAACAGCACTACTGATAATTGGTGTCACCTTAATTCCCGTTGCTCCGCTGATCAGTATGGAGCCATGGGTTGTTATCGTCACAGCTTTGTCAGTCTCTTCCATGTGGTTTTTGCCCACCCAGACCACAAGCTATTTATTGGCATACTCGACATCAGAAGGCAAACTTTTTTCCCATAGCCAAGCACGCCAAGTTTCGTTTATCTTCGCGGCCGTGATACTCGTGGGATTGGTTCTTACGGTTCCATACTGGCGTTGGCTTGGTTTGCTTTAGAAATTACATCCTCCGAACTGATTTTAATTGCCGGAAGTGACTGCGATTCTGCTGGGGCAAGACAACCCCAAGGGTTTGGTTGGCATCGCCGATTCGAGCCGCCTGACGGCAAAAGGTTACATATCCGCCTTTACCCCATTCTTAGCGCGCTCGTCAGCAAACATCTTTTTTATCCACTCGTCGCCTTCTTCAAACTCGATCTGCTCGACGCCGCGCTCTTCGTCCGGGTATCATCGTGCAGAAATTTAGGCAGAGCGTTATCGGCGCTATGGCTCCGGCGAGTTTTGCGCTATCATTGGAACTTATGAGTCCTACGGTCTTCCGAGAAAAAGGATATCGGTTTTATTTCTTTTCTCGCGAGGAATCACGAACTCATGTTCACGTGTATTGCGGCGACGGAGAAGCAAAATTCTGGCTAGATCCGCAAATCGAATTGGCGAGAAACTATCGCTTGACAAGGACCCAGATCAAGGAGATCGAATTAATTATCGAGGATCACTACGATGAGCTTAAGCGCGCTTGGCAAGAACACTTTCCCGATTGAAGTTACCCAGGTTTCGAGCCATGGCATTTGGTTGTTAACCAATGACCACGAGCTGTTCATATCTTATGAGCATTTTCCATGGTTTAAAGATGTTTCCGTGGGAAAGATTCTCAACGTCCAAGAACCAACTCCTGGCCACTTTTATTGGCCTGATCTCGACGTCGATCTGAGCGAAGAAATCATCGCCCACCCAGAGAGGTTTCCTTTAAAATCCAAGTAGCTGAGAGACGGGTTTACGAAACCCGGAGCAGGTGTTTCACATATCCACTTTCACCCCATTCTTAGCGCACTCCTTGGCAAACATTTGCCGCATCCACTGGTCGCCTTCCTCGAACTCGATCTGCTCGACGCCGCGCTCTTCCCCTTGCACCGCCGTGTTGGCGTGCAGGGCGACGAACTTACAGGGCTGGTTGCCCGTGTTGTAATGCTGGTGCCAGGCGCCCGCCGGCGGCGAGATCACCGTGCCTTCATGCCAGTCGTAGCGTTGCGGCTTTTCGCCATCCTGCCACATCAGCGTGTATCCGGTGGAGTCGAGCAGAAACACATGGGCGCCGGGACCGTGGCGGTGGGCTTTTTTGTAACGGCCGACGGGGAACTCCGAAACATGGGCGAGCATGGAACCTCCCGACATGTGGATATACATATTGCGCGTGCCCTTGCCGCGTTTTTCCCTCGGCACTAGATTGATCTTGCGGATGTCTGGAATGAAGTTGGAATGCAGGATGCCGCCGTAATATTCCGTGAAGTACTTGCCTTCCTTTGAAAAAAATTCGGGATCGCCGGGGTCGAAGCGGTCCTTGAATTGATAATTGGTATTATAGATAAATTCCGGATCGCGGTAGAGCTCGAAGGCCACGGGCTGGCTGGTAAGCGCAAAATACCGGCAGGGCTCCGTGCCGCTGGCGTTGAAGTGTTGAAACCACGAGTTGAGCGGGATGGCGAACGTCGAACCTCTTTCCCACTCGAAGGTCCGCTTCGCCGTGCCTTCGTACCAGATCGACGTGGCGCCCCGTCCCGCGGCGACCGTGACAATCTCTTCGTAAAGTTGGCGCTGCGGCTGGGCTTGCTTTCCCGGATCGATCTCCGCGATGTAGGCGTCGGCGACCATTTGATCCGAAAAAGTGCAGATCGCGCCGTTGCAGCCTTTGCGCTTCCAGTCGCCGAGCTTTTCGGTACGTACGTCCTGGACAAAGGCGCCGCCGATAATAGGCACGCCCTCGGACTCGATCCATTTCCTATAAGGACTGTACTTGTCCAGCATGAATTGGACATAGGGATGAACTTCAAATTCCTTCGTAGGTCCCGCCATAAACCATAACCTCCTCATGGGCCCGATGACAGCGAAGTTACAGCGCGCATGGAAGCCCTGTCAATTCGCTGCCCGCCGTCACGACGGCGCCGGGATGACCGCCTGCTTGTTGACAAGAAAATTTCACTACGATAAATGAAACAAAAGTTTCATGGCCGCCATCAAAGAAATCCTGACCAAGGTCAAATCACTCAACGGGGCGCAGCGCAGGCTCGGCAACTATCTGCAAAACGATAGTTCCGCCTTGCTGCTTTCCAACGTGAACGATCTTGCTCAGGCGGTGGGCGTCAGCAAAGCGACCGTCGTTCGTTTTGCAAAGACCTTGGGTTACACGGGATTTCCCGAGCTCAAGCGCGACATCCAGAAAGAGATGCGCCGCAAGCTGCGCGCCGCGGACCGGATGAAGGAGACCTTCGCCGAACTGGGCGACGATGAAAATATTTTCGCCAAGTTGATCAAGCGCGACATTCAGCTGCTGCAAGAGACTCTGCAGGCGGCTTCGTTCACAGAATTTCAAAAGGCCGTGGAAGTGATCTTACACGCCCGCAAGGTTTTTCTCATCGGGCTCAACGCCTCAACGGCGCTTGCTTACATTCTCTATTTTAGGCTCGTGCGGGTAAAAAAAGACGCTCATTGGATCTTTTTAACCGGCGGTACTTCGCTGGTGGAGCAACTCGCATTCATGGAACCGGCGGACGTCCTGATCGCCATCGATTTTCTAGAAGTGCCTCGCGAAGTCCAGAGCGCGCTGCATCACGCCAAGAAAATCGGCGCGCCGATTCTCGGTATCACCGACTTTCCAAGTTCACCCATTGCCAAGGCAGCAAAGGTCTGCCTTTATGCAAAGCGCGGGCTACATACTTCGGTCAACTCGCTGACCCCGGCCTTCTCGCTGGTCAATGCTTTGGCGATCGCCGTCGGCTGGGCAAAGAAGTCCGACTCGATCAAAGCGCTCACAGATTTAGACACATTATTGGAAGAACGCGGGCTGTAGCACGGCCCAAACAAAGAAGGAGAACGATGATGGCGACAAAATTAAAATTTGGGCTGCTCTTACCCCACTTCGGCGAATTCGCTTCAGTGGAACGGTGCATCGAAGGATCGAAGAAAGCCGAGGCCTACGGCTTCGACTCGGTTTGGGTGCGTGATCACTTGGTCTTCGAACCGCATGGCATGGAAGGCCACGATAATTCCCATATTGAAGGGCTGCTGATGCTCGCGGCGATCTCTTCGGTGTGTAAGAAGCTCACACTCGGCACCGGTACGGTCATCTCGCACAGACATCCGATCCACCTGGCTCAAGCAATGGCCGGTTTGAGTGCGCTTTCCGACGGCAAAGTGATCATGGCAATCGGGCTCGGAACGTTCAAGCATGAATTCGAAGCGGCCGGGTTTAAAGGCAATACATTGCAGGACCGGGCGGATCTTGCGAGAATCAACTCCGAACTCTGCCGCCGACTTTGGCAGGGCGAGAAGGTGACGTATAAAGATCGGTTTTTTGATTTCGCCGATGTCGACTTGAAGCCAACGCCAAAGCAGCCGATTCCGATCTGGTACGGCGGCGGCACTCCGGCTTCTTGCCGGCGCGCAGCGGAGTACTGCGATGGCTGGATGCCCGGACGCATCCCGATGTTGACCTTTATTAAAATGGTCGGTTACCTCCGCGAGCAGTACAAAGCGCAGGGACGGCCGATGGGTACCGTCGGCGCGATTCCGATTGTCAGCATCGACAAGGATCTCGATACCGCGCTTAGCAAAGTCAACACGCCGGGATTGATCAAGGAAGGTAACAATCCCAGCAAGAAGACTTGGGTTAATTTCGGCAACTTCAAGAGCTATGACGATATCCGCGGTCTCCTGCTGGCGGGCAAGCCTGAAGATGTCGTAAAGGATACAAAGGAGTACGAGAAGAACGGTTTAGACCACATCGTTTACGATTTGCGTTTCCGCTACGCGGATTGGTACGAGCAGATCGATTACCTGGGCAAAGAAGTGTTGCCGGCACTAAGAGCGTAAACGCCCTTCAAGTCGTTCAAAACGTTGTGCAGGTCGGAATCAGACGATTTGAACTGTTTGAACGAATTGAACGGATTGAACCAGATCAATAGTGGAGTTCAAAATGCGTACCGAAAAAGTTAACTTTTACAGTGAGGGCATAAAGCTCGCCGGCGTGCTCTACCTGCCGGATTCCGATCAGGGCAAGCCGTTTCCGGGAATCGTCCAAGGACCCGGCTTTCTCGGCCTCAAGGACGCCAAGCACTACATCATGATGTTCGACAAGCTTTGCGCGGCCGGCTACGCTTGCCTTTGCTTCGACTATCGCGGCTGGGGCGACAGCGAAGGCGACCAACGCGGCTGGGTCATGCCCAAATGGCAGGCGGAAGACATCCGCAGCGCGCTCAGTTACCTGGAAAGCCGTCCGGAAATCGATGCCGATCGCCTTGCCACCTACGGCTCCGGCGGCACCGGCGGCGGCAATGCCGTCTATGTCGCGGCCATCGACTCGCGGGTCAAGTGCTGCGTCAGTTATCTCGGTGTCAGCAGCGGCCGCGAGTGGCTGCACTCGATGCGCCGGGAATATGAATGGGTCGATTATTTGAAAAGCATCGAGGTCGACCGCAAGCAGCGGGCGCTCACCGGCAAAGGTGCGATCGTCAGCGCGCGCGAAGGCGGTATCATGGTGCAAACCCCGGAGCGCCAAGCGACGACAATTAAAAAAGAGGTCGCGGATAAAATTCCCGACGCCATGCCGCTCGCCTGCGCCGAGGCGATCTTGGAATACAGCCCCATCGACGTGGTCCAGAAGATTTCTCCCCGGGGCGTGCTGTTCATTGCCGTCGAGAACGATGCCGTCACCCCGGAACAGCAGTCTTACGATCTATACGAAAAAGCGGGTGAGCCCAAGAAACTTGTTCTCTACAAAAAAACCACGCACTACGGCATCTACAACGATTACTTCGACGATGTCGCAGCCAACGTCGTTGACTGGTACAATCGCCATCTCAGGTACCACAGGGTCGAAATCACCGAAAAGCAATAGGAGCTAGCCATGAATAAGATTTCCTTTGGCGTGAGAGTGCCGAATTCAGGTCCGCTTTCCAGCATCGAAAACATCGTCAACGCTGCCAAGTCGGCCGAAGATTTAGGCTTCGATGCGCTCTGGGTGCACGACCACGTGGTGTGGAGCTCGGAGATGCACCGCCATCATATTTCATCCGGCGCGGCCGAAGCGCTCGCCGATACCCAGGATGCCAACTTCTTCGAAGCCACGACGATGCTTTCTTACCTCGCTGCGGAAACGAAAAAGATTGTTTTGGGCGTCGCCTGTTTGGTCATGCCCTGCCGCAATCCGATATACGCCGCGAAACAATACTCGACTCTGGATCACCTCGCCAAAGGCCGTCTGCTGATCGGCGTTGGTCTTGGCTCCAAGGCGACGCGCGAGTCGGACGAATTCGGCGTTTTCGGTGTGCCCTACGAGCGGCGCGGGGACCGCACCGATGAATATATCCAAGCGATGAAAGAGATTTGGACTCAACCCCTCGCCGCTTACAAAGGCGATTTCATCGAGTTCAAAAATGCCGAAGTCTATCCGAAGCCGTTTCAGAAACCGCATCCGCCCGTGTGGGTCGGCGGCTGGATGAAGCTCGCCGCCAAACGGGCCGGCAAATATGGCGAAGGCTGGATTCCCGGCTGGCTTTCGCCCAAGGAGATGAAAGTCGGCTGCGGCATCTTGGCGCAAACCGCGAAGGACAACGGCCGCGATCCCTCGAAGATCACCATCGCCGTTGAGAAACTCGCGACCATCGCCAAGACGCGCGACGAAGGCCTGAATCTAGCGATGCCCACACTCAAGACCAGCAGCGAGAGCTACGAGCGCGACATCGACAGTATGCAGTTCGCCCTCGACCGCCATATATTCGGCTCGGTAGACGACGTGCGCCGGCGCGTCGATGAATTCATCGAAAACGGCGTGCAGCACTTCGAGCTCAAGGTCATCTACCCGACCATGGATAGCTTGAACCAGCAAATGGAGCTCTGGGCGGAAAACATTCTGCCGCGGTACAATTAAAGATTGGAGTGTTGGAATAATGGAGTAAATGAGTATTGGGTCGAGAAATCACCCATGACTCCCATGCTCCATTACTCCAATGAGTTGCGATCATGAACCTTTCATTTCAACTCAACGGCAAGCCCTGGCAGGTCGACTGCGAGCCGCAGGAAACCCTGGCCGAGGTTCTGCGCAACACGCTGAACCTCAACGGCACAAAAGTTTCCTGCGATGTTCAGGTCTGCGGTGCCTGCACCGTATTGGTTGACGGCGCCCCGGTAAGCGCCTGCACCTATTTGGCCTACGAAGCGCGCGGCAAAAACGTCACCACCATCGAAGGTCTGGAAAAGCCCGACGGCACGCTCCATCCGCTTCAGCAGGCATTCATCGACGAATTCGCCTTTCAATGCGGTTACTGTACGCCAGGCATGATCATGTCGGCAAAGGCTCTATTGGACGAAAATCCCAAACCGACGCGCGACGAGATCATCCATCATATGGACGGCAATCTGTGCCGCTGCACCGGTTATCTGCCGATCGTCGCCGCGATCCAGCGCGCCGCTGACGTGATGTCGAAGGAGTCGAAAAAGTGAGCACCCAGAAGAGATCCGATTTCCACGTCGTCAATCATTCGGTCCCGCGCCGTGACGGTCGGGTTAAAGTCACCGGCAAGGCCCAGTACGTCGCCGATCTAAGGCTCATCGGCATGGCCTACGCCAAAGTGCTGCGCAGTCCGTACGCCCACGCGAAAATTATTTCCATCGATAAATCGCGCGCAGAAGCGCATCCCGGGGTTTATTGCGTCGTCACCGGCTACGATCTCGACGGGTTGAATCCCTATTTCGGCCACGCCGTCAAAGACCATCCGCTGCTGGCAATCGAAAAAGTACGCTACGCCGGCGAGCCGGTCGCCGCGGTGGTGGCGATCGATGAACGGACCGCCTTCGAAGCATTGGAGTTTATCGAGGTCAAGTACCAAGAACTGAAAGGCGTCTTCACCCCGGAAGAAGCGATGGCCACCGACGCGCCGCTCTTGCACGAAAAGAAATTCGAAGCCGGGGCGTTGCGCGGATTCGAAGGCGATGTCACCGCCGGCAAAGGGAACAATATCTGCCAGAGCCATAAAATCCAGTGGGGCAATGTCGAGAAGGCGTTCAAAGAAGCTGCTTCAGTCGTCGAAGGCAATTATTATTTTCCCATGACCTACGCCTACGCGATGGAGCCCTACGTCGCCATCGCCGATGTCACCGACCAAGGCGTGAATATTTATTCGTCGGCGCAGCATCCGTTTATGGTGCGCCACGACTTGAAATCCATTTTCAATCTCCCGGTGAGCAAGGTGCGCCTGATCGTTCCCTTTGTCGGCGGCGGTTACGGCAGCAAGTCATACACGAAAGTCGAGCCGTTGACTGCAGCCTGCTCCTGGAAAGCCAAGCGTCCGGTGAAGCTTCAGCTCACCGTCGAAGAAGCGATGCTGACTACGCGCAGCGACGACGCCTACACCTGGATGCGCACGGCGGTGGATAAAAACGGCAAGATCATCGCCCGCCAGGCCAAGATCTATATGAACACCGGTGCCTACGCCGAAAACAGTCCGCTGGTCGTCGAAAAGTCGACCAACCGTTGCGTCGGTCCCTACGCGATTCCAAATGTTTTGATTGAAAACTGCTCGCTGTACACGAATACCGTGCCGGCTAGTTCTTACCGCGGTTTCGGTTGCGCCCAGGTTACGTTGCCGGGTGAATCACAGATCGATGAACTGGCGGCAAAGATCGGCAAAGATCCCTATGAATTTCGTTTAGCCAATGCAGCCAAACCTGGCGAAGAATTTTTTCCCGGCATGCGGCCTTTCGACGGCACGTTAAAGGAGGACCTGGAGACCGCGGCTAAATCGATCGGTTGGGGAACACCCTTGGCCAAGGGGCATGGCCGCACCGTGGCCGTATCCGGCAGCGATGCCGGCGCTTATCCACTTACGTCGACCGCCGTGCGCGTCCACGCCGACGGATCCGTGACGATCATGACCGGGAGCACGGAACTGGGACAGGGAAGCCACACAGTATTGCCGCAAATCGCGGCGGAAGCGCTGGGAGTCCCGTTCGAGGATGTCAACGTGGTTTCTTCGGACACCGCGATCACACCTTATGATCGCTCCACCGGCGCCAGCCGCACGACGACTTTAATGGGCAGCGCGGTGTTGGAAGCGAGCCAGGAGGCCATCCAACAGATGGTCGTGATGGCCGCCGATGTGTTGAAAGTGAAGGTTGAAGATATTCAAACCATTCGCGGCGGTGTGCGCTGCGGCGAGGTCCAACTCAATTGGTCTCAAGTGATCAGTAAATTTTACGGGCTTCCCGACGGTGAAGTGATCGGCCGGTCTTATATAAGAAAATCCGGCAGGTTCGCCGCCCTGCCGGTTTTCTGGGAAGCCGCCGCTACCGGCGTCGAAATTTCCGTCGACGAGGAGACCGGCAAAATCACCATGGAAAAGCTCGCCACCGTCGGCGACGTGGGACTGGCGATCAACCCGGCGCTGGCCGAGGGCCAGGACATCGGCGCCGCGACCATGGGTATGGGCATCGGTCTTTTCGAAGAGCTGGTGTACGAAGGCTCGCAGCTGATGAACGGTTCGATTCTCGATTACCGCCTGCCGCGCTTCTCCGACTTGCCCCGGCAAGTGGAGCTTCATCTTGTGCAAAACCAGGACGGCGTCGGTCCCTACGGCGCCAAAGGCGGCGGCGAAGCGTCATTGAATTCGATGGCCGCCAACATCGCCAACGCGGTCGACCGCGCCGTGGGTGTGCGCATCCGCCAGGCGCCACTCACGCCGGAACGAGTCTGGCGCGCCTTAAAAGATAAAAAGATTCAAGGTTCAAAGGTTTAAAAACTGCTGCGACTGAAATGCGAGAGCTGCCAACCCTTGAACCATTGAACGTTTGAAACCTTGAACGAGAATTATTTATGATGCCGCTAAGACGATTTACAATTCACCAACCGAAAACCATCGCCGAAGCTTCGCAGATGCTCGGCGCCTTCGGCGAGAAGGGCCGGCTCTACGCCGGCGGCACCGAGCTGCTTTTAGCCATGAAGCATGACTTGCTGCGCTACGAGCACTTGGTCGACGTCAAGACGATTCCCTATCTCAACAAGATTGAAATGAAAAATGGCGCGCTGCTGATCGGCAGCACGGCGACGCATCGCGCCATCGAGCGCTCTTCGCTCGTCCAACAAAGCTTGCCGTTGCTCGCCGAGATGGAGACCAAAGTCGCCAACGTGCGCGTGCGCGCCACCGGCACCCTCGGGGGAAATCTCTGCTTCGCCGAACCGCATTCCGATCCGGCCACCTTGCTGGTCGCCCTCGGCGCAAAGGCACATGTGCAAGGGCAAGCGGGAAACAAGACCGTCGCCATCGATAAGTTCATCACCGGCGCCTACGAAACTTCGCTCGCCAGCGATGAGCTCTTGACTGGCGTTGAGATTCCGATTCCCCCTAAGAACCAGCGCTCCGCGTATCTTAAGTTCCAACTCAAAGAGCGCCCAACGCTGGGTTTAGCGTTAGTGCTCGATGTCGACGGCGACAGGATCAAGAAAGCCAGCGCCATCGTCGGCAGCGTCAGCGCCGTGCCGACCCAATCCGATAAAGCCAATAGCCTGCTTACCGGCGCGCGGTCCAAAGTCGAAAAGCAACTCGCCGACGCCGCCGAAGCGCTGGCGCAGGCCGCCGATCCGGTCGACGACCTCGAAGGCGGCGCCGATTACAAGCGCCACTTGATCAAGGTGTTTCTGCGCCGGGCATTCATTAAAGCATTATCTTAAAATTTTATTGCGCCGCGCCGTCGATATCGTCGTGGGGGCAAACCGAAACCCTGCCCAATACCAGGGAGTCCCTTCTTGACCTCGTTTGAACATTTCCGGCTGTTTTTAGCAAGCTTCTCTGCCGATCGGCGGGCGGGAACGCTTGCTAAGCAACGGGGCGTAGCGCTATCCTTGCGCTCGCTTCTAGCCCGTACGCGAATTGCTTTCCCGGAGGTGGTCAAATGGACTTCGTCGGGGACTTCGCTTTCAGGATATTTTCGGAACTCAGGCCGCTGTTCGATTGGGCTCTGGGGAATTGGGTAGTCACCTTGCCCGTGCTCGGCCTGCTGATCTTTGGCGCCGGAAAATATCGTAGTGCTTACCGGCACCATTCGTAGCGCGCCGATTCTCAAAGTTTTCCAAGCTGGACCCATTTTGCTTGGCAAAGCGAGCCGTTGCGCCTAGTGCGCGCCGTGAATTCCTCGCGCCTTTCCTTGACCTGGCGACTTTCTCTGCGCTAGTCTCGGCGAAGAAAAGGTCGCGCCGGTTTTAAAGCTGGCGCGATCGACAAAAGCACTCGGGAGGAATCATGGCGGGTGAAAAAAACGTCAACAACATCACATTTCGCATTCGGCATACGATGCTGCTGGTCAGCGATCTGGACCGGAGCATCGACTTTTACACCCGGCTTTTAGGCATGGACGTCCAGCGCTTGCGCCCGGTGCCGGAAAAAAGCGAACGCGTCGGGTATATCGGCTACGGCACCGAAGACGAGTTTCCGGGTTTGGAATTGATCGAAACCGGCGGCCCGGGCCATATTCCAGAGATGCCCAAATGGTACGGTCACGTCGCCCTGTATGTCTCCGACCTATATAAGTTGAGTGAAAAACTAAAAGCCGAAGGGGTCAAATTTAACCTCGGCCCGCAACCCAATCGCCCGGGCAGCCAGGACCATGTCGCCTTCATCCAGGACCCGGACGGATACGTCCTCGAGCTCACCGAGCGTCACTCGAAGAGTGGTCCGCCGGTAAAGGTGACTTAAGCCCTGCCACCGCTCACGAACCGAGGGAGACCAATCGGCGAATAACGATTTTCCCAGTCAGCGCGCGCGAATAAACAGCGACTCGTACTGTCGCGTGTAACCTTGCAGCTTCTCGGCGAGTTGGACGCGGCTGGGAAATAGTTTTAGCTGGTTGGGAAATCCGTCCGGCTTCATGCCGCTGCGCGATGACACCCTGCCCCGTTGTACGAAAATTTTCTGGGCTTCATCGGAGAGCGCGAAGTCGATGAAAAGCCGCGCCGCGTTGGGGTGTGGCGCGCGATCGACGATACTGATCGGGTGCAACGCCACGATCACCGGTTCCATCGCCAGCCAATCCACCGGCGCGCCTTGTTTTTTTAATAAATGCACTCGGTACCAGTAGGCGACGATCTGCAAGTCGAATTCACCGGCGACCAGGAGTTGCGTGAGCAGCGTACGCCCCTTGCGAAAGGATACCTGCTGCTTGGCCAGCGCCTCCATAAATCCCAGGCCCTTCTTCTCGCCCCATAGGTACAGCATGTTGGCAAACCAACGGTCCTCGTTTTGTTCCAACGCCATCCGCCCCTTCCAACGGGGATGCAGCAGATCTTCATAGCGCTTGGGCAATTTATCCCGTTTCACCCCCGCCGTGTTGTAGGCCATGACCAGCAGGTTGTCGTAGAGATCGGTCCAGTAACCGTTGGGATCTTTGAAGCCGTCACCGTAGGCCGCCGCCATCGGCGATTTGTACGGCGCGATCAGCCCGGATTTTTGCATGTGATAAGTTTCAAATTCGCCGACACTGATGGTGTCGGTGGCGTAATTACCCGCCTTTCGTTCCAAGCTCATGCGGCTGACGATGCGGTCATGAGTGGAACGAAAGATGTCGGTCTTGAGGAACGGATACTTGGCTTCAAATGCCGAAGTTAAAGCGCGAGCGAACGTGGTTTCCACCGAAGTGTAAAAAACCATCTTGCCTTCTTTTTTTGCCCCCTCGACCAGCGCCGCACCCCGCAGCCCCGTTTCCGCGCTGTAGCCTGCCCTACCCAAAACGGTTAGAACCAACAACGTGATTACTTGGATTTTGATTTTCATTCCCTACCTCCGAGCAAAATCATTAATGTCCGCGGGCACCGCCGCGGCGAGCTCTTGCCAGTCGCGATAGCGACTGATCCGACGATGTCCATCGTCGGATTGATTCCACGGACAATCGATGAGCGCCACCGAGACGCCCATCGCACCGGCCAAATACTGCGCCATCGGCAAGGAGTCTTCCACTGCCCAGCAATACCGGCGGGTTGCTAATTCAGCCAATGAAATTGCGCCTGTATTTTCTGCCGGAAAGCGCGAGTACTTGTCGACCACCGTGAACGAACTGTACGGGATCTTGTGTTTTACCAACCACGCGATAGAGACGTCCACGCTCTCCGGCGGCCTGCCGGTGACAACCGCGATTTCAAATCCGAGCTCTTCCCACCGCTTGAGCACCGCGATCGCCCGGTCGATCGGCGCCATGCTCAACAGCTCGTCCGGTCGATGCACGATGCGGTAAAGCTCGTCGCGCTCGTCCGGTTTTAAGCCGCAAGCATGTCCGACATCGAAATTGGTCAGTTGGTCATAAGCGATCCGCTTGCCGAACTCGCGCGCGACAATCGTGAGAAAATGCCGTGCCGCCTGGCATAGCACGTCGTCCAGATCTACATAAATGGTTCGTGAGCCGGAGAGCATCGGCGGCACTCAGCCTTTCGCGATGGTCAACGCCGGATCGCCAAGCCACAAGTCCATTTTGCCGATTTGGCCATCGAGCTCCAAATGAGCGCCCTGGAGAAACACTCTGCCTAATATGCCAATGACATTGGCGTCCTGCTCCCGGCTTTTTTCCCGCAGCGACGGCACGCCGACGCATTCCATCACTTGCTCAAAACAACACTCATAGCCATCAGGTCCCTTGGTCGGAAGAATGACTTTTCCGACGAATTGCTGCAACCTCCCGTAACCGTGAATTCCGTGAATTTCTCGCGTCCCCCGACTCGGCAGGTGCAAGAATTCGGCGGCCTCAAGATCGATCATCCCCCCATAAGCACCGGTGTCGAGCAGAAAGTCGCCGCGAATTTCCCTATTGAGCTCATCGCCGTCCCGGCCCCAGGCGCCGGGAATCAGCGGTCCGATCGCTTTGAGGCGCTCTGAGGTCAAATTGGCCTGGATATAATATCGCCGGTCAACCATCAGCACCAACTTACATCAGGTGGTCAATCCTTAACAACGGCTCACGGATAACCAGGCAGCTCAGCGGGCTGGTTTTCATTTTTTCGACACAAACTCGCTGCCGCGAACGAGAAACCGATACGGCTTATCCTTCCACTTGCCGGCGTAGTCAACGCCGATGCGCGCGGTGGTGTGAAACTTCGGGGGAGGCTCGCCGTGGTCTTCGATGTAAAGAATTTTACCGCCGAGATCCGCGCCGTTAAGCGTGCGGTCAACCGCGAAGGCTTGACAGAGCTTCCCTGGACCACTCGCGAGATTACGCAGCAGGCTACTTTTTCGCCGCTCTTTCATCAAATCGATGCCTTGCACCGGCTCCGCAGCCCGAATCAATACCGCCGCGGGATAGTCTTTGGCCTCAGTGACCAGGTTCAACATGTTGTAAAATCCGTAGATGAAGTAAACATACGCGTGGCCCGCCGGCCCGAACATCACTTCGGTGCGGGCCGTCCGCCCCTTCGAGGCGTGACAGGCCAAATCTTGCGGCCCGACGTAGGCCTCGGCTTCGACAATCCGTCCAATCGTGTCGCCTTCGGGATGCTTGCGCACGAGATATTTGCCCAAAAGCTGCGTTGCGACAGTGACCGTCGTTTGTTCGTAAAATGCGCGCGGGAGTTTCAACGGATCGGGAAAACCTTCGATTGGAAGAGCGTTCGCTGGAATTCTAATCACCGATGACTGAATGCTACTCACTATTTCGACTGCGGCAAGCCGTCTTTGATCTCCACCCACGGCGCCTTCGAGCCGACGTGCAGGTGCTTCGACGCCTTCACTCCCGGATCGCTGTCCAACGTGCCGGGGCGAAACCTCAGATGTTCAGGATCTTTATCTTTCCTTTTAAGAATCGGCGAGCCGCACCTGCCGCAAAACACCCGGTGATTTCCCGGCGACGACTCCCACTCCTTGAGCAACTCTTGCCCCGAGACAAAACGGAACGAAGCTGTCGGAATCGTCGCCCCGCTGGAATACGCCGAGCCCGACATCTTGCGGCACAAACTGCAATGGCAGTTGGTCACTGTGCCGAGCTCGCCGTCGATCTCATATTTAACACCGCCGCAGAGACATGAACCGGTTAGCATCTTAACCCTTTCCCCGCTCCATGCGCGGCTAGTTCATTAAACGAATTATTCGGAACTTCTTCCCGGTTCTCCTACTTCATCTCCTTCTTAATCTCCTTCACCAGACTCCAATCCACCAGCTGGCTCAGCGGAACGTCTTTCGTGAGTTTCAACCTTTCTTTGGTGAGTTGCACATCGAGCCGCACGCCTTTGTCGGAGATGATGCCGTCGTCGGTGAACGAATTGATCGAGGCGTCGTAGGCTCTAGCGGCTTGCGCCGGCGTGATGTGGAGATAATCGGACAACATTTGCACCGCTTCGGCGCGGTTCTGTTTCATGTACCGCGTGCCGCGGATTGTCGCGCGAACCACTCGCTTGACCTGTTCTCTTTGGGTCTGGAGCTTGTGGTCCATCACGGCGATGCCCGACAAAGGCAGCTCGATCAAGTCGCCGAGATAAACCAATCGGTGAAAGCCCTCGTCTTCCGCTTTTACCGCGAACGCCACGTCGATCGGTGTGGCGTCGATCGAACCGGCGTGCAGCGCTGCAAGCCGCGTCGGGCTGGAGCCGGTCACGATGATCTTCACGTCTCTGCCTGGTTCGAAACCGAAATGGCGCAGCGCCACCCGCGAGAGATAGTCCACCGTGCCCGCCACCGAGTCCACCCCGATGATTTTGCCTTTGAGATCCTTGGGCGTTTTGATTTCCGGACGGGCGACCAGGACATGCAACGGCCGGCTGGCCAGACCGACCACGGCTTTGATCGGTACGCCGGTAACCGCCGCGCGCAGCGCCGATCCCCAGGCGAGCAGATAATCGACGTCGCCGGATACCAGCGCTTTGACGGCGATCGCCGGCTGCATTTGCACCTTGTCGACGTCGAGCCCCTCGCTTTTAAAGAAACCTTTGCGCATCGCCACGACCACGGGAAATTCGAACAGGCCGCGGCTCGGTGTTGCAATGGTAATGCGTTCGGCGTGAAGCGCGTTGGGTATGCCGACCAGCGCCAGCAGCAAAGCAAAGAGGCAGGGGAACCGGAAAATGACGTGCTGTGTGTTCATAACGGCAAACCTTCCTATTCGAGACGCACGTTTTTACTGAAATCATAGTTCTTCGAGCAAGCGCTCTCGTAGGTGCAAGAGATTCGATCCTTGTCCCAATCGCCGGCGAAGCATTTTTTTAAGAACGCCATCATCAGCTTCCACGCATCGATGGCCGCTTCCTTGCGGTAGCGTCCCGGCATGGTGTCGTTGAGCCAGCCATGCGGGGCGTCGGGGTAGACGCGGATGTGATAATTCTTCCTCGCCTTCTCGAAACAGTTGCGCAAGCGCACCACGTCGTCGATCGAAATGATGTGGTCGGCTTCGCCGAAGACGCCCAGGACGGGGCAAGTCACCTGCACGACCAGATCTTCGATGGGTGTCGGGCGCAGCTCGTTTCCCTGCCACTCCCGGCCGCCAATGGCGCCGTAGAGCACCACCGCGCCGCAGATGTCGTTACGCTTCGCCGCCAGCAGTACCGGCTGGCGCCCGGTTTGGCAGACGCCGATGATGCCGACGCGCGCGCCGTCGACTGCTTTGAGACGTTTCAAATATTCGACTGCGGCGTTCAGATCCGCCAGCGCGCCGTCGTCGGTGAGATCGACTCTCTGCTCGCCGCGCAACACCGCCTTGCGGTCGCCGGGAAAGCGATGAAACAGATCCGGCGCCAAGCCGACGAAACCGGCTTGGGCCAACTTCACGGTCAAATCTTTGGTATGTTGGTCGATGCCGTAGCGTTCGTGCAGAATGATGACCGCCGGTCGTCTGCTCTTGGCTTTGGGCAAAGCACGCACCGCGCTGATGCCGCCGCCATATTTGATCATCGTCGGTGCAATACCTTTAGAATTCTTCGCCGCCATCATGCCTCCAAGATCAAATTGAATCGACTGGTTTCCTGTCAAATTTTGCCAAGCTTATCCCTGCCTCGGCAAACTAGTCAAGGCGGCGGCGCACGACTTGTCTCGGTCCGATCAGAAACGTATATTCACCGCCATGAACCTCAAAACGGGATCGAATGTAGTCGCAAATCTCATCACGATCGGGCGAAAAACCAGAGAGCGGCGCACTGTGGAACTGCGTTTTCTTTATTTAAATGGGAATTTTTACGCTACCTCGAGCAAGATTCAAGGCAAGCACTGGTGTCAAAACCTGATCAAGAATCCCGCCGTCGAAATTAGCCTCAAAGGTGAGAAGCTGTCGTGCGTGGGCAAGCAAGTAACGGACGAAGCGCTGCGAAAGCAAATCCTGACCTTGCGCGACTCACCGCCGCAGCTCGACCGAGTCGTGTTCGAAATCCAGCCGCAGGGTTAGCGCTTAACCGTGGCTCAGGATAAAAACCCCGAAGACGATTAGCGCCGCGGCGAAGCCGTCGCGCAGCGTCACGACTTCGATGCCTCTCAGAGTGAAATGAGCCAGGGCGAAGGTGACCAGTGGCGAAATCCGCCAGATCGGCGACAAAAGCGCCGCCGGTCCATAGCCCAAGGCGAAAAAGCTAAACATCGAGCCCAGCGCTTCGGTGACACCTGCCAGCATGAGTAGAATCAACCCCGGCGCTGGGATGCGCTCCCAGGTGGGCTTCAACCCCATAAACTTACCCAACAACAGCATAAACAGCAGAGCCGTAGTCTGGGTGATCAGTGCTCCGAGTATGGGCAGGTTGGCCGCGTTCACGCCGATCTTTTTAAAGATCGGATTAATACCGAAACAGAGGGCGGCGATGATTGGAAATGACAAGTAGCGCAACCGGCCGACACTGCGCTTTTCAGTTGGTTTAGCCTGCGATATCACCGCGATGCCCGCGATGATGGCGAGCACGCCCGCGATGATGAAGCCATTTACCTCCTCGCCGAGAAACACGACGGCGAGAATTGCCGTCAACAGCGGCGAGCTGTTTTTGACCGCCGCGGCTTTCGACGCGCCGACCTTATCGATGCCGCGGTAGAAAAATACCTTGCCGAAGCTGGCCCCGACTGCGCCGGCAAGAAAAAACGACCAGAATGCCCGGCCGGAAAAATCCACCGCGCCGATCTCGCCGTAATAAGCCGCCAAGCCGGCGAGCAAAAGCACCGCGACATGCTGCTGCACCAGTGTGGCGTTGCTGACGTGGGTGTAGCGGATGCCGCGCTTGAGCAGCAGCGGGCTCAACCCCCAAAGCACACCCGCCAACAAGGCGTAGGCGATGCCGATCTGCAGTTCCGCGCTCACTCGTGGAAAAAACCCGGGTTACTTCTTGCTCTCCTGTTCGGTCATTTTTTTCTCGATGCTCTCGGCGCCCTTTTGCATGCCTTCCACCATCGCTTTCTCTTTTTGCATGCCTTCTTGAATCGCCTTCTGCGCTTCGGCCGCCTTGTCCGCGGACTCCTGCTTGTCACCGCCGCAAGCCGATAGCCCGAACAGCATTCCCACGATAACTGTCATGCGTACAAATTGTTTCATCATGCCTCCCGAAATTTCCCGTAATCTGTACTAGTTATCAGGTTTCCACCCGAAGTGAAAACCTTCGTCACAGGGATACCGCGCGGGCACTTTTTTTTGCCCCGTCATTTGTTATGGTTAGTCAGCTATGCTGAAGCAGTTTTGGGCCGCAACAATTTCCGCCGCCGTTCTTCCGCTGCTTTTATTTGCGTCTCCGTCGGCGCAAGCGCAAGCCAAAATCGGCGTCACGCTCACCGTGACTCATGCGGGAACCTGGACAACTATTCAAAAAGGTGTCGAGTTCCACAAGATCATCCTGGAGCGCACCGAGCCGGGCTACGAGATTGAATTGAAGGTTTTCCGCCTCGACAGCCGATTTATCGTTCCACGGGTGCTCTATGCCGGGCAGTTTCAGTTGAAATCGGCGGATGCGAAAACCTTCGCCGAAAAAACCGGCGCCATCGCGGCGATCAACGCCAACTACTTCGACGACAAAGGCCGCCCGCTGGCGTACTTGAAAACCGCCGAAAAGGAAATCAACCGCTTGGTCTCCAAGCACCGGCTTTACACCGGCGTCTTCGGTTTGGGCAAAGCCGGGCCGTTCGTGACTCATCGCGACGATTTTCAACCGGCCCAAGCTAGTCAAGCGCTGCAATCCGGCCCCCTGCTCTTGCATCTGGGCGCCGCCGTCGCAGGGATGGGCGGCTCGACGCGTTCCGCCCGGCGCAGCGTCATCGGCATCGATAGAGACAACCGCGTCCTGATCGGCGTCACCGACGCGGTGATCGGCGGCCTGGGCTTTGCGGAGTTACAAGAGCTATTTAGCCACTCCAAGTTGCAATTGGAGGCTGTCGAACTGTTGAACCTCGATGGCGGCGGCTCGTCGCAGATCTATGTTAAATCAGGCAAGTTCGAAGAATGGCTCCCCGGCACCACCGAGGTCCCGGTGGCCATCGGTTTTTTTAATAAACCAAACTGATCCACGTGATCGCCAATAAGGGCCTTTTTGACGACGAACGCTCTGACGCGCAGCCGCGGAGCAAACCTTTCCCGCCAAGTTCGCCAAACACGCAAAGGCCACCCAAACCGAAGCCCAGAGGATTGGGTCCCTTAACTTGGCGGTCTTTGCGAGCTTTGCGCGAGATAATCCGGGGTTTGCTTGCCGCTTGGCGCCGGGTCTTTCGCGGTCAAGCTTATCGAACTATTCTTGGAGAAGACCGCATGTTTTGACGGTCATCGCCCGCTCCGAAGACGGGATTTGACCGCTAATCGAGAGAGGAAAACGCCGCGCGGCTCAAGTCGAGGGCGGTTGCCGGCAGGATGCCGAGATAGATGGTGCCGGCCAAAGCCAGGGCGATGGCGATATAAACATAGGGCGCTTGTCTGAAGCTCTTCCCTTCGGCGCCGCCCTCTTCCATATACATCGCGACGATCACGCGCAGGTAATAAATCACCGACAGCAAACTGTTGAGCACGCCGATGACCGCCAAATTGAGTTGGCCGGACAGCACCGCGCCGCGGAAGATATAAAATTTTCCGACGAAACCGGCCAGCGGCGGGAAACCTGCGAGGGACAGCATAAAGACCGCCATGGCCAAGCCGAGAAAGGGCCGCTTGAATCCTAGTCCTGCAAAGTCGCGGTAACCCTCGTGCGGATCGTCGCCCTCGGCGAGGGAGCTCAGCACGGCAAAGGCGCCGACGGTCATAAACGCGTAGGCCAGGAGATAAAACAGCAACGGCATGCCGCCCCATTCCTCGCCGATAACCACGCCGATCAGCAAATAGCCGGCGTGCGCGATGCTCGAGTAGGCAAGCATGCGTTTCACGCTGATCTGGCCGATAGCGAGGAGGTTGCCAAGCGTCATCGTGCCGATGGCGATAATCCACAAAGGAAAAACCCAGTCACCGTTGAGGGGCGACAGCTGGTGCATCAAGAAGCGCGCCCAGGCCGCGAACGCGGCCGCTTTTACCGCCACCGACATAAAGCCGCTCACCGGCGTCGGCGCTCCATCGTAGACATCGGGAACCCAGAAATGAAACGGCACGGCGCCGACTTTAAAGGCAAAGCCGATCAGCAAGAGAAATCCGCCGCCGACCAAATAAAGCGGCCAATCCGCCGGTTGCCCGAGCAGATAATCGGCGATGACATTGAGATTGGTCGATCCGGTGGCGCCGTAAATCAAGGCGATGCCGTAGAGCAAGAAGCCGGTGGCGAAGGCGCCCATGAGAAAGTATTTCATCGCCGCTTCGCTCGACCGGCTGCTCGAGCGCCACATGCCGGTGAGCACGTACACGGCGATCGACATGGTTTCCAAGCCGAGGAAGAACACCAGCAAGTCATTGGCCGCGGCCATGACCATCATGCCGGCGGTGGCGAAAAGGATCAGGGCATAAAACTCGCCCTCGTGGATCGCCGCCTGGCGGATGTAGTGAATCGACGAAAGGATGGTCAGTGCGGCGACGATGAGAAAAATCAGCGAGAAAAATAGCGCGAAGTTGTCCAGCAACACGGCATCGCTAAAGCCGCCATCCCTTGTGCCCCACAGGGCCACCGACTCGGCGGCGGCGAGGCCGATGCCGACAAAACTGATGAACGCCAGAAATCCCTTGGTCTTTTGCTCTTCGATAAACAGATCGCGCAACACCACGACCAGCGCCGTGAGCAGCACTTGAATAGCCGGTAACAGCGGCAATAGGTTAACGTCCATTGGGCTTCGATTCTCCGCTGCTCGCCGGCGCGTTGTTCGCGGGCTCGGCGGGAACCATGGTAATTTTTTTCAAGGTCAGCTCGACGGCCGGTTTCATCCGCTGCAAAAACGGCTGCGGGTAGACGCCCAGGAGGACGATCAGAAGCAGGATCGGCGCGAGCAACAATATCTCCCGCGCGTTTAAATCCGCCAGTTTTTCATTGGCGGGATTTTTAAGTGGTCCGAAGATCACCCGACGGTACATCCACAGCATGTAGATAGCGCCGAGGATGACACCGCTGGTAGCCGCCGCGGTCCAACCCGGAGTGGCGCTGAAAGCGCCGAGCAAGATCAAAAATTCGCCGACGAAGCCGTTTAAACCCGGAAGGCCGATGGACGAAAAGATCACCACCAGCAAGATCGCGGAGAACAGCGGCATCTGCTTCCACAGACCGCCGAAGTCGTCGATCACACGCGTATGGCGGCGGTCGTAAATCATGCCGACGAGCAGAAACAGCGCGCCGGTGGACAGGCCGTGATTGATCATCTGATAAACCGCGCCTTGCACGCCCTGCATGTTGAAGACGAACAGGCCAAGCATAACGAAACCGAGGTGGCTGACCGAAGAATAGGCCACGAGTTTTTTAATATCGCTTTGCATCATCGCCACTAGAGCGCCGTAGATGATCCCGATCACGGCCAGAGCGACGATCACCGGCGCCGCGGCCGCCGCGGCCTCGGGAAACAGCGGGATGGCAAAGCGCAGAAAGCCGTAGGTGCCAAGCTTGAGCAGAACACCTGCGAGGATCACCGACCCCGCCGTCGGCGCCTCGACGTGGGCGTCGGGCAGCCAGGTGTGAAACGGAAAGAGCGGCACCTTGATCGCAAAGGACAGGGCGAAGACAAAAAACAGCCAGGCTTGTTGGTCGAAGGTCAGATGCATGCCGTAGAGCTTCAGCAGATCGAAGGTTAACACCTGCTCCAGCTCGGCGTGGCGCGCCGCCAGGTAAATGATCCCGACCAGCATCAGCAAGCTGCCGGCCATGGTGTAGATGACGAACTTGAGCGCCGCGTAGATACGCCGCGGACCGCCCCACACGCCGATGAGAAAATACATCGGCACCAGCATGACTTCCCAAAACACGTAAAACAGAAACAGGTCGAGCGCGACAAACGCCCCGAGCATGCCGGTCTCGAGGAGCAGCATGAAAATGAGATACTCCTTGACCTTGTCTTTCACCGACCAGGAGGCCAGGATCGCGATCGGCATGAGCAAGGTCGTGAGCAGCACCAAGAACAGGCTGATGCCGTCGATGCCGACGATGTATTCGATGCCGAAGGAGGGCATCCACGGGATGCGCTCGACGAATTGCATTGCCCCGCTGCTGCCGTCAAAGGCGCTAAAGATTTTCACCGACCAGAGAAAATTGAGCGAGCCGGCGATGAACGCCAGAGAAAACAGCGCCCCGCTGCTGCGCCGCGGCACGAGCAGGAGCAAACCGGCCCCAATGACGGGCACTGCCAATAATACGCTGAGATTTCCCATGGCAAGTCAGAGCATTTTTACAATTGGCCGATGTAGTACGCTAACAGCGCCAGCGTGCCCACGAGGAAGCCGGCCACGTAGTGCTGCACATTACCGGTCTGCAGGCCGCGCCAGATCCAGCCGAGCCCGCGCACGGTGGCGGCGACCCCGTTTACCGTGCCGTCAATCGCCCAGGGATCGATAAAATAGGCGAAGAAACGCGCGCAGGCGGTAAACGGTCGCACGAAAACCCGGTCATAGAGCTCGTCGACATAAAATTTATTGAACGACAGACGATAGAGCAGGCCGCCGACGCCTTGCTCGACTCTTGCACCCGCCCTGGCATACCTGGCGTAAGCCAAGTATATGCCCGCCGCGACCACAGCCAGGGTCAGCAACGTCACCAGCAGCTCCGTGCCGAGCGAGCCGCGATGCGCTTCCGCAGCACCGAATAACGGTTGCAACCAGTGATCCCAGCGGCTGCCCCAGAGATATTCCGGCGCGCCCAACCAGCCGGTGAAAATCGAGCCGGCAGCGAGAATAATGAGCGGCAGCGTCATAACCGCCGGCGATTCGTGCAGATGAGCCTTGGCGTGATCGTCGGCATGACAGTCGCCGTGAAACACCATGAACAGTTGGCGAAACATGTAAAACGCGGTCAAGCCGGCGGTCACCAAACCGATGCCCCAGAGTACCATCGCGCCCTGGCTGAAGGTTTGCCACAAAATTAAATCCTTCGAGAAGAAGCCAGCGGTGAAGGGTATGCCGGCAATCGCCAGGGTGGCGATCACATAGGTCCAATAAGTCTTGGGCAGGTAAGCCTTGAGGCCGCCCATCTTGCGCATGTCCTGCTCGCCGCCAAGCGCGTGGATCACGCTGCCTGAGCCGAGAAACAGGCAGCCTTTGAAAAATGCATGAGTAAAGACGTGAAAGATCGCCGCGCTGAACGCGCCCATGCCGACGGCGAGAAACATATAACCGAGCTGGCTCACCGTCGAATAGGCGAGGACTTTTTTAATATCGTTTTGAGTCAGCGCGATGGTCGCGGCGAGGATTGCCGTCGCCGCGCCGATCCAGGCAATCAGCGCCAATGTCGCGGGCGCCAGGCTGAAAAGAAAATGCAATCGCGCGGCCATGTAGACGCCGGCGGTGACCATAGTGGCGGCGTGAATCAGCGCGCTCACCGGCGTCGGTCCGGCCATGGCGTCGGGCAGCCAGACGAACAACGGGATCTGCGCCGATTTGCCGGTGGCGCCGACGAAAAGCAAAAGGGTAATCAAGCCGATCATCGACGGGCTGAGCAGCTGCACATGCTTTTGCAGCTCGGCAAAATCGAGCGTCCAGATGCCCTGGCGGCCGAGTTCGGTGACAAGCAGAAAAATCCCCAAGATAAAACCGAAATCGCCGATGCGATTGACAATGAATGCCTTGTTGCCGGCGATCGCATTGTTGGGATCCTGATACCAAAAACCGATCAACAGATAAGAGCACAGGCCGACGCCTTCCCAGCCGACGAACAGCAACAACAAATTATCGCCCATCACCAGCACGAGCATGAAGAAAATAAACAGATTGAGATAGACGAAAAAACGCACACTGTCGTCGTCATGACCCATATAACCGAGGGAATAAACGTGAATGAGAAAGCCGACGCCGGTGACGATCAGCAGCATGACCGCGGTCAGGGCGTCGACTGCGAAAGCTAGGTTTACCTGGAAGGCGCCGGACTCGATCCAGGTGTAAACCAGATCGCGGTAAACTCCTGTCGAGGGCAATTGTAAGAAAACGTAGAAGGCGAGCGCGAACGATGCGCCCACCGCAGCGCAGGCCAAGGCGCCGGCGCGCTGGCGGCCCAGCATCCGGCCGCAAAAAAGATTGACCACGCTGCCGAGCAGCGGGATCAGCGGGATCCAGCGCAAAAGATCGTAGGTTGCCGCGCCCGGCTCGGAAGCTACCATTTGAGTAAGTGCATCTCCTGCGGATCAAGGCTCTGGCGGTGGCGGAAGACTGCGATAATGATCGCCAGGCCAATGACGGCTTCAGCGGCGGCGACGGCCATCACGAAAAACACCGCCACCTGACCTTCCATCGAGCCGAGAAAGCGGGAAAAGGCGATGAAGGTCAGGTTCACCGCGTTGAGCATCAATTCGATGGACATCAAAACGACGATCAAATTGCGGCGGATCAGCACGCCGATCACGCCGATGGCGAACATTGCCGCGCTCAGAATCAAATAATAGTTGAGCGGCACCATTGGCGTCAGTGCTCCCGCTTCGCCAGCACCACCGCGCCGACGATCGCCACCAATAACAATACCGAGGCGATCTCGAAGGGCAGCACAAAATCGTTAAACAGGCTCTTGGCCAACATCTCCGGGCTGCCGAAGATGTTGGTGGCGGCCACCGGGTCGCCTGCCGTTTCGGTTTTGCTAAACATCGCGACGAGCAGACCGCCCAGCAGCAAAGCCAGCAAACTGCCCAGACTCCACCAGGCCGGCCGGCGCTGTTCCGGCGTGGTCGGATTGAGAAGCATGATCACAAAAAGAAACAACACCATGATGGCGCCAGCGTAGACCATGACCTGAAGCACGCCGACCATCGGCGCTTGCAACGTGACGAACAACACTGCGACGATTAACAACGCCGCCACCAGCGCCATGGCGCAGTGGACCACGTTGCGCAGGTAAACCACCAGCAGCGAAGAGAGCAGCAACAGGCCGGCAAGAACGAAAAAAATCAGCGTTGAAGCATCCATGACAACGATACTTTACTGCGCGGCGACGATCACAATCGCCGTAACCACGACATTGAATAGCGCCAGCGGCAGGAGCATTTTCCAGCCCAGGCGCATGACCTGGTCGTAGCGAAAGCGCGGCACGCTCCAGCGCAGGAGTATTTGCAGCCAGCAGAAAAAAAGCACTTTCACGGTAAACGCGCCGACTTGCAAAACGACCACGCCAAGCTGCGGCAGGAGCCACTGGCCGCCCCAGGGAAAATGAAAACCGTCGCGCAGCAGATAAGGCACCTGCCAGCCGCCGAAGAACAGCGTGACGACCAGAGCTGAAACGGTGACGATCTCGGCGAATTCCGCGGCGAAAAACATGAGAAATTTGCCGCCGGAATATTCGACGTGGTAGCCGGCGACGAGCTCCGATTCGCCTTCCGGTAAATCGAACGGGATGCGCTTGGTCTCCGCCACCGCCGCGGTGAAAAACAACAAAAACGCCAGAGGCTGGAGAAAAATTCCCCAGGCGGGCAGCCAGCCGACCAGCGGCTGCAATAACCCCAGCCACTGCGGCAGCAAGTCGCGGATCAAAGTGCCCTGGCCGCGGGCGATCTCCTGCAAATCCAAGGTGCCGTAAACCATCAGGATACCCATCACCGAGAGCCCCATGGCGACCTCGTAGGAGATCATCTGCGCCGATCCTCGCACGCCGCCGAGCAAGGAAAATTTATTATTCGAGGCCCAGGCGCCGATGACGATGCCGTAAACACCGAGGGAACCCATCGCGAAGACGTAAAGAATCCCGACGTTGATATCGGCGACTTGCAGATTGATCACGCGGTCGCCGAGGTTGAGAACGTCGCCGAAAGGAATCACCGCGAAGGTCACCAGCGCCGGAAACAGCGCCATGCAGGGCGCCAGCGTGTGGAGCAATTTGTCTCCCGCCGGCGGAATAAAATCCTCTTTAGTAAGAAACTTGAGCGGGTCGGCGATCAGCGTGTTCACCAGGCCCAAACCGGCGAAGCCGAAGATGGAGGCGCGGTTGGCGCCGATGCGATCTTGAATCAGCGCGCTGCCCTTGCGTTCAATCCAGCCGAGCACGCCGGCCAGATTGAGAACCATAAAGACAACCAGAAACGCTTTCGCCGCGATAATCGCCAGGTCAACGATCATGATGCTCCGCCACCGCCGCTTCCCAATGAAATCCCCTGATCGCCGATGGAGTCAAAGTCGATACCTTTGTACACCGGAACTTCCCGCGCCAGGGCGGAAAAAATTTCTCCGGGAGTCGAATAGTCATTGGGCTCTCCGGCAAGTTTCAATAACCGCATGAAGATATCGCTGTCCTGTAGAGCGCCATCGGGCGCGATCACCGCCGCGTTGAGTTTTTGCAGCCGCCCCTGGCGATTGGTGTAGGTGCCGTCCTTCTCGCCGAAATGCGTCGCCGGCAAAACCACATGGGCCAACTTGGCGGTTTCGCTAAGTTTGGTATCCTGCACGACCAGGAAAGAAAGTTTTTCCAGCGCCGCGCGAACTTTTCCCGGCTCGGCCGCGGTCGCGAGCAAATCTTCGCCGACCACGTAGGCCGCGGAAAAATTTCCACCGATGAGCTTTTCCATCAGCGCGGCAAAACCGCCGTCGGAACCGACGCCCATGTCGCGCGCGCCGCGGAAGTTGGGCGAGCGATCCGGACTCATGAGAATTTTTTGCACCTCGGTCAGCTGGCGCTCCTGATAATATACCTGCAAAGCACCATCGGCCGAAAACTTTCTGCCAAGCCAAGCGAACAGATAGGCTTCTTCGTTGGTGTTTCTACCGGAGAGAATCCCGGCCACGGGCTTGGTCGAAGTCAGGCCGGTCAACGCCGCTTGCAGCGCTTGCTCCCAACTCGCCGGCACCAAGCCGCCCTCGTGGCGGATCATCGGCGTGGTCAAGCGCTCGCCGCCGGCGAGATCGTGAAAGCAGTAGCGCCCCTCATCGCAGATCCAGTGGCTGTTGACCGCTTCATTGATGCGCGGCTTAAAGCGCGCGATGCGGTTCTGGTAGCTTTCAACGCTGATATTGCAGCCGGTGCTGCAGCCGGGGCAGATCGACGGGGTTTTCTGCAAATACCAGACCCGCACTTTAAAACGGAAGTCGCGGTCGGTGAGCGCGCCCACCGGGCAGATGTCGACGACATTGGCCGATAGCGGATTATCGAGGACGGCGTCGGAGAATAAGGAGATCGTCGAGTGATCGCCTCGATTGATCACCGCCAGCTCGTCGGTCTTGGTGATCTCCTGGCAAAAGCGCACGCAGCGCGTGCATTTGATGCAGCGCTCGCCGTCAAAGACGACGTTGGGACCAAAAATTGTTTTCTTCCGATCATGCACCTTGCCGACTTCAAAGCGGCTCTCCTGGCGGTCATGCTGCATGTAATAATCTTGCAGAAAGCACTCGCCGGCCTGATCGCAAATAGGGCAGTCCACCGGGTGATTGATCAGGAGAAATTCCAGCACCGCTTTGCGCACCGCCAGGACTTTCGGGCTTTGCGTGAGGATGCCCATGCCTTCGGCCACCTGGGTGTTGCAGGCGATCTGCAGCTTGGGCATTTTTTCGATCTCGACCATGCACATGCGGCAATTGCCGGCGATGGAGAGCTTGGGATGGTAGCAGTAGTGCGGAATCTGCACCCCCACCTCGGCCGCCGCCTGGATGACGTTTTTACCCTTGGTGGTGACGACTTCCTTGCCGTCGATGATGATTTTTACCGGGTCCATGTTTCAAAGAGACGATAATCTAGGACGGATGATGGACGATCGTTTCCTTGCCAGCCTCAATCCTCTATTCTCCATCCTTGTTTTCAATGGGCCACCGTGCACCGCTTCTCTGCGATGTGCGCTTCGAATTCGCCGCGAAACTTGCGGATGAATGCGCCCGGCGGCCAGGCGGCGGCATCACCGAAGGGGCAGATCGTGTTGCCCGCGATGTTACCGGCGACGTTGAGAATCAGGTCTAAATCACCTGGTTCGCTCTGCCCGTATTCGATCCGGTGCAGAAGCTTCTCCATCCAGTGGCAGCCTTCGCGGCATGGGCTGCATTGGCCGCAGGACTCGTGCGCGAAAAATCGCGAAAGGTTCAACGCGGCTCGCACCATGCAGGTCGTTTCGTCCATGACGATGACGCCCCCCGAGCCGAGCAGGCTGCCCGCTGCCTGAACCGATTCGTAGTCGAGGTTCACTTTGTCAATTTCGTCGGGAAGCAGCACGGGCATCGAACCGCCGCCGGGAATGACCCCTTTGAGTTTTTTGCCGTTAGGCACGCCGCCGCAATCTTCTTCGAGAAATTTTTTTAAGGGATAACCCATTTCGAGTTCGTACACGCCGGGCCGGGCGATATGGCCGCTGACGCTGAAAAGCTTGGTCCCCTTGCTTTTTTCCGTGCCCAGCGCCGCATAGGCCGCCGCGCCCCGTTCGAGGATCCAGGGCAGCGTCGCGAGCGTCTCGACGTTGTTCACCACGGTCGGACAACCGAATAGTCCGTGGGTAGCGGGAAACGGCGGCTTGACCTTGGGCCATCCGCGGCCGCCTTCGAGCGAGGAAAGCAGACCGGTCTCTTCGCCGCAGATATACGCGCCGGCGCCACGGTGGACGATGAGATCGATGTCATAGCCCGAGCCGAAAAGATTCTTGCCGATATAGCCGGCCTCCACGGCTTCGGCGACGGCCTGCTCCAAACGCCTGGCGCCAAAGACCATTTCGCCGCGGATGTAAATGAACGCCGTGTGCGACTGAATCGCATAAGCGGCGATCAGCGTGCCCTCGATGATCGCGTGCGGATCCTGCTCGATCAGCAAACGGTCTTTAAAAGTTCCCGGCTCGCTTTCATCGGCATTGCAGACGACGTATTTGGGCTTGGGGTTGTCCTTGGGCACGAAGCTCCACTTCATGCCGGTGGGAAAGCCGGCGCCGCCCCGGCCGCGCAGCCCGGAGGCTTTCACTTCATCGATCAACTGCTCCGGCTTCACGCTCTCGACGACTTTCTGCCAGGCGCGATAGCCGCCGCGCGATTGGTAAGTCGCCAGCCTATGCGAGTCGGCAACGCCGATATTACGGAGCAGAAGCTTTTCCATGAAACCTTAAAAGCACAATGGAGAATTGAAAATTGACAATGGAGAATGCGTTATCCATTTTCCAGTATCGATTATCCATTGTTTTCACTTCATCGCATCGATAATCTCGTCAATTCTCTCTTCCGTCAAATTTTCAAAATAATCGTCATTCACTTGCATCATCGGTGCCGTGCCGCAGGAAGCCAGGCACTCCACTTCGCTCAGCGTAAAGCGACCGTCCGGGGTCGTCTCGCCGGGCTCGATGCCGAGCTTTTGCTTGAGCAGTCCGGTGACTTTCTCCGCGCCGCGCAGCGCGCAGGGCAGCGTGCGGCAAACCTGAATATGATGCCGGCCGATGGGCTTCATGTTCAACATGGTGTAAAAGCTCACCACGCCGTGCACCCGCGCCGGCGGCTGGCCCATCAGCTTGGCGATATATTCGATCGCTTCGAGCCCGAGATGGCCGAACTCCTGCTGCGCCAGATAGAGCACCGGCAACATCGCCGCTTCCTTTTTCGGATAGCGCGCCACCGTCTCCTCGAATTTCTTCAGCGTCTCGGGTGAAAATTCCAATGCCATTCCCTTTAGGACTGAGAACTGAGCGCCGAGGACTGAGTTTTGGGTTTTAACTCAGCACTCAGTCCTCGGCACTCGTTACTTTTTTAGCGATCGCACTCCCCGCCGATCATGTTCACCATGCCGAAGGTCGGAATAATATCGGCGATCATGTAGCCCTTGATCATTTCGTGAAACGCGCCCATGGCGATGAAGCAGGGCGGCCGCACGCGCATGCGGTAGGGCCTGCCGCCGCCGTCGCTGACGATATAAAAGCCCAGCTCGCCGTTGCCGCCTTCGACGGCGGAATAGGTCTCGCCCGCCGGAACCTTGATGCCATCCATGATGATTTTGAAATGGTGCATCAGACCTTCGATGCTGCCGTAGACCTTTTCTTTCTCCGGCAATACGAAGCGCGGATCGTCGATCCACACCGGCCCCACCGGCAACCGTTCCAGAGCCTGTTCGACGATCTTCATGCTCTGCTCGATTTCCCGCAGCCGGCAGACAAAACGATCGTAATTGTCGCCCTTGCTGCCCACCGGCACTTCGAAATCGAGCTGGTCATAAACAAGATAAGGGAAAGCCTTGCGCACATCGTAGCTCACCCCGGTGGACCTCAAGATCGGGCCGCTCAAGGAGTAACTCAAAGCAGTTTCCTGGGAAATCACCCCAATGTTGGAGACGCGGTCGAGAAAAATCCGGTTGCGCGATAGCAAACGATCGCAGTCGTCGAGCAGCCGGCGAATCGTCTTGAAAGCCTGTGTGACCCGCTCGGTGAAATCCTGCGGCAAATCATGCTTGACGCCGCCGATGCGCACGTAAGTCACGGTCAGCCGGGCGCCGGTCAGCCCCTCGACGATGCGAATAATAAGCTCGCGCGCCTCGATCATGTAGAAGCCGGCGGTAATCGCACCCAGCTCCGACGATGCCATGCCGCAGCAGGTCAGGTGGTCGTAAATCCGCGCCAGCTCGCTGATGATCACCCGGATATATTGGCAGCGCGGCGGCGTTTCCGCGCCGATGAGCTTTTCCACCGCCAGCGCGTAGCCGACGTTGTTGATCAGCGACGAAGCATAATTGAGCCGGTCGGTGTAAGGGATGACCTGCGTCCAGGTCGCCTGCTCGCAGCTTTTGTCGAAGCCGCGATGGAGAAATCCGACCTCGACGTCGCAGGCAAGGACCTTTTCGCCTTCTAGCTTGAGATTGAATTTAATGGTGCCATGGGTCGCCGGATGGGACGGTCCCATCTGCAGTTCCATAATTTCCGGTGGCAGTTCTTGGTTCCCGGCTTCCATAAAATTCGGCCAAACGCTAGGTTTTGCTCCCCAGGGTTTTTTTCAAGCGCAGCAACTTGTTATGCGAGCGTTCGTCGACGAAGGTGCCCTCCACCTGGCGCTCGGGCACGCGCGGCTGGCAGAGGTTCACGGGATAATCCTTGCGCAGCGGATGCCCCTGGAACTCGTCGTAGAGCAAAACCCGTCGCAGGTCCGGATGATCGATGAAGCGGATGCCAAAAAGGTCCCAGACCTCGCGCTCGAGAAAATTGGCGCCGCGCCAAAGCGGCGTCAGCGATTCCACCGCCGGATCGTTCTCGGGCACCGGCACGCGCAAACGCAGGCGGCGGTGCTGGCTGCGCGAGACGAGCTGATAGACGACTTCGAAGCGCGGCTCTTTTTCCTTCCAGTAATCCACCGCGGTAATATCGGACAGAAAGTCATATTCGAGCTGTTTGTCCTCTTTGAGCAGACGGAAGCTGTCGCGCAATCCGGTCCGCTCCAGCATCAACACGTCGTCGCCCTGAGCTTGCACGACCTCAAGCAGCCGTGCGCCGAGTTGTTGCTGGATAGTGACAATATGGGGGCTTGGCTCCGGCATGTAAAATCAATCCCAGTCCAGCGCGCCTTTTTTCCAAACGTAGACATAGCCGATGGTAAGAATGACGAGAAAAATTCCCATCTGCACCAAACCGAAGATTCCCAGCTGGCGAAAGTAGATCGCCCAGGGATAGAGAAACACCACTTCCAGGTCGAAAATCAGGAACAACATGGCGATCAGATAAAAACGCACCGAAAACGGCATGCGGGCGTCGCCTTTCGGAGGATTACCGGACTCGAACGGCTCGGACTTTGCGGGGTTGGTCGATTTCGGGCCTAACTTGGTTGCCAGAGTGAGCAACGCGAGGACCACCACCGCTGCCAGTGCGAAGATAACCAGAAGCGGGAAATAGGGATCGTTCATGAATTATCGGCCATTAAAAAAAAACCATACCCCGTCGGCAAGAAAAGGTATGGTATAAATTTCAGTCAAATCAACAGGATTACTAATTTTTCTATGGGAAATTCGGCAGCTTGTCAAGGTAACGGACTATATGGTGGTGGTTCCGTTATTTAAAGATATCTCACTTCGTTCGAGATAATAGCTTCGTTAATTTGCTGTCATTCCGAGCGGCAGCGAAGAATCTTTCTCCCTGAAAAAAGTAGTGTGAAGTCAACCTGAACCATTACCGACCGCACATGCATGCGCCGGATGGAGTAAATTCCGCGTTGACGATGGAGTCCGGCCGGTGCTAAGCGTCAGCCATTCGCTCAGCCGACTCGCGCTGGCGAAGTTTTTAAACGGAGGCTATATGACATACCAATCTGAAAGCGGCGACTTCACGATCGCTCTCGCCGGCGACACCATGCTCACCCGAAAACTTACGCCCTTCAAAGAAAAACGCTTTCTCGCCCTGCGCGATACTCTGCGCGGCGCCGACGCGGTCTTCGCCAACCTCGAAGGCACGGTGCACACCTGGGACGAAGGCACCCCCGGCATCACCCAGGGAACCTTCATGACCACCGTGCCTGAGTTGGTCGAAGATTTAAAATGGCTCGGCGTCAACCTGGTCTCCTGCGCCAACAACCATGCCTACGACTACGGCGAAGGCGGCGTGCTCGCCAATCTCAATCATCTCGACGCCGCCGGCCTCGCACACGCGGGTACGGGCAGAAATCTCGCCGAGGCGCGCGCGCCAGGTTATTTCGACACACCGAACGGGCGGGTGGCGCTGATTGCGATGACCGCGACGTTTCGACCCTGGAATCAAGCCGGCGAGCAGCGGCCGGATTTGCGCGGGCGGCCGGGCATCAATCCACTTGGATTCACGACCACCTATAATGTCGATGCCGCCGCCTTCGAGCAGCTGCAGCGACTGAGCCGCGAGCTCGGCCTGGAAAAAAATCAAGAACGGGCGCGCAAGCATTTTTACAGCGACAAGGAAATCCCTGACGCGAAAGCGGCCGAGTTAAGCCTGCTCGGCCATCGCTATCGGCCGGGCGAAGGATTCTCGATCACGACCAAGGCTAACGATCGCGATCTGCAGGATAATCTCCGCTGGCTGCGCGAAGCGCGCCGCCAGGCCGACTGGGTCGTGGTCAGCGCTCACTGCCACGAATTCGGCGGCGCGAGTTTGTTGACCGCAAGCACCCGCGCCGAACTGGAAGAGAGCGCCGACTTCGTCAGCAAATTCGCCCACCAGGCGATCGACGCCGGCGCCGATGTGTTCGTCGGCCACGGCTCGCATTTTCCCATGGGGATCGAGATCTACAAGGGCAAGCCGATCTTCTACAGCGTCGGCAACTTCATTTTTCAAAACGAGACCGTCGGCTTTTTCCCCGCCGACGCCTACGAGCGCTTCGATCTCGACCTAAAAGCTACGCCGTCGGATTTCCTCGACGCCAGAACCGCCGGCGGCAAGAAAGGCCACCCGAGCGATCCGGCCTATTGGGAAAACATGTTTGCCGTCTGCGAGTTCGCTGGCGGCAAGCTCAAAGAGATGAAAATTCATCCCATTGACCAAGGCTTCGGCCGCCCCCGCCCCCAACGCGGCCGCCCCGTGCTCGCCGAAGGCGAAGTGGCCGAGCGCGTTATCAATCGAGTAACAAGGTTATCGCAAAGATACGGAACAAAGATTGCCCGCCGCGGCGACATGGGCGTGATTGAGCTCTAGAGTTAGCTCGGTCGGATTTAGCGACCGCAGCGTTTCCCAAGGCCTCTCCCCCCCGGCGCCAGGTGTATCCATCGATCGAGAGAGCGCAATTTAAAGCGCCGGAGAGGGTGGACTGCGATTCGCGAGGCCTTATTTGCTTTTTGATCCAGGGCTGAACCCCAGATCGTTCCTACATTGCTGACATATCTGGGCATAATCTCAATGCGTTCGATGCGGCACTACGCAACTTAACTGGTATTTGAGTATACAACGGTTTTCTGCGGCAAGAAGCAACTGGTCGGGGCGAGTGGGTTTGAACCAACACTATGCCAGCGACAGTATCTGAAACATCTGATGTTTAAAGCGATTTCGTATGCTTAGGGCAAGTCCACGCGAGATCTTGCCAATGTCTCAACCATTGAGTCCTGCAAAAACCGCAAGGGCTTTGGCTAGCGCCCCCGCGAAAGGTAATTGCCTGGTTGCAAAACATTGTTGACCCTAGCGACCGCTCCCTGCTAATTACGATGGCTATGGATCGTAAAAAACGAATCATCGCCGTCGGAGCCGCAGGCCCCGGCTTCGACGAAGCCCCGGATCCTCCGGCACCCGCGATTCGGACAGAACCCGCAACACAGGAGGCCGGCCCCGGCTGGACGGTGGTTTGTGAGGTCGGCGACGATGCTGTCGTGAAAGTATCCCAACGCGACCATATGCTGGCACGCATCGACGCCGCCAAGCGCGAGATTCTGACTGCCGACAGCATGGTCAAGCTGATGGCTTTTCGGAACAAGGCCGACGCGATTCGGCAGCTGGTTAGAGCCTCGCGAGACATGCAGCTCATCAACTTAGCCAACGAGCTCAAATTCAGATGTGAAACCCAGCTCGGAGAGATGCTGCGTGAGACGCGGCTAAGCAAGGGCGGCAGACCATCGAAAACCATTCCTGACATGAGGAATGGTTTTACTCTTCGCGAGCTCGGCATCGACAAGAACCTCTCATCATGGTGTCAGCGTCTCGCCGGCGCGCCAAAGGATAAATTCGAGCGGGTTATGACAGAGGCGCGAACCGGCGAATGGGAGCTGACACGCCACAGCGTAAAAAAGTTTCTGCTGGGATGCCCGCCGGCGGGCCTTAAGAACTACGAGGAAGGCGTGGAACCGCAATATCGCTGCCCTTCCTGCGGCTTTGCTTGGCGAGGGAAGCCTAAGTGAACGGGCTGATGTAAAGCCAGTAAACTAAGATTTCACCGCTATGTTCTTTATTTAGTCGAGGGGCGACGCTCATTGCGTTTATGGAGGGCGCGGAACTGTCGTGCAAAGAACTATGACGGTGATTCTACGCCTTAGCCCAGCCGGTGATGTCCAGCACGGGATAAATCCCAATTGCAGAGATTGTTATGTCGGCAGACCCGGCTATCTCTTATAAATGATGGCAACTTCAGAGAAACTAGGAATGTCCCTTTTTCATCCCCCGCCTAGGACTTCACAATTCTTAGCTTTGCGCGTTTTCGGTGCGCGAGACGTGCTCTGGCCTTGTCGGCGATCGCGTCTGCGGCCGCTTCGGCGTCCTTGATCGTTCGTTCGATTCTATCGGGAGCGATACCCCGGCAAATCAGGCTATCGATAACAGTTTTCTGCCGCAGCGACTTGAGCGCTTTCCTTATTAGTCTTGCCTCCGCCAACATCTCTTTTGGAATATTCGTCATTACGATCAGTTTATCGGTTTCCATCTACGGTGCAAATCTGACCGGCGTCCTCGGCTCCAGTCGCGCAAATACAAAAAACTCTGTTCGTGAACGGGGCGAGCGGATTTGTTTGACTGTTGGCGACGGTCTCGGATAGTTTCCATGCTGTACCGCCCGAGCGGTGGAAAACAGAAGAAAATTGGAGGGAAAAGAAAATGATCTCGCAGATTCGCATTTACACGATCAATAAGGGTGAGATGGATAATTTTCTCAAGCACTTCAAAGAGGACATCATGGTGCTGCACCAAAAGATCGGCGTCCCCATCGTCGGCACCTGGGTGAATCGGCCGCAAAACGAATTTATTTGGGTCAGAACCTACAAAGATAAAGCGGAGCTCGAAGCGAAGAACAAAGAGTTCCAAGCCGCGGTCGCCGCCGCCGGAGTCAAACTTGGCGGCAACGTTGCGAAGATGGAAGTGCGCGAGGCCGAGTCGGCGTTTGCGTAGAGGCGGGTTACCCGGCGGTCACCGGCAGCGGCACGCCCATAGACGGATGTTAGGACAGGCCGACACTTTGCGGCTCGTCGTAGACGACCTGATTCAGTAGACTCCGGTCGTCGAGTCATTCAAGTGATGACGCACAAACTGCGTCAACGCCACCCTGACCCCTCACGTTTTCCCGATGAGCCATGAATCGATGAATATGTTTACCAATTAACTGTCCGTCAAAGCCGGGATAGCTCAACCTGAGCCACATTCCCTGTTCTCTCCTTGCTGTCCGGGCAAATGGCGGACGTAGAGAGAATCTTTGATTTTGCTGGCTGAGCTATCCTATCTAAGGAACCACTGATGGATTTTCACGCGTTTCTTTACGCTGTCGTCGGCCGGCGCGAAGAATTAGAGCGTGGGATGGCGGGGAAAGATCCAATATTATTTCAACGTATGTTGAATGAGATTGGAACTTACGCTCGACTGTGTGACGAAGCCGGCTACGCGGGTCTTGGGTTACCGGAGCATCACTTGCAGATCGAGGGCTTCGAGGCAGCGCAAGAGCCGGGGCTGCTGGCGCTGTATATCGGCATGCAGACCAAGAAACTGCGGCTCGACCAGTTTGGTTACGTGCTGCCCACCCATAATCCTCTGCGCGTAGCGGAGCATGCCGCCACTCTCGATCACCTGCTCGGTGGCCGTCTGAACGTAGCCTTTGTGCGCGGCTATCAGGCTCGCTGGTTCCAAAACTTTGCCGCGCTTCCGGGCATCAAAGCTGTAGGGGCTTGGAATCAACGAACCCAAGAAGATCAAGCCAACCGCGAACTGTTCGAGGAGTGTGTCGACATCATCCTCACGGCTTGGCGCAAAGACACCTTCGCCTATAACGGTAAGTACTGGTCCTATCCCGCTGAAACCCGACTGCCGTACGATCATCCCGCGTATTATACCTATGGCCGGGGGGTCGGGCGGGATGGAACCGTGAAAGAAATCGGTATTGCGCCTCGCCCATTGCAGCAGCCCATTCCATTATACGGCGGCTTCACCAACAGTTTGCGAACGGTGCTGTATTGGGCGCGAGTCGGCGGCAAGCCGATCATCATGTCCGACAACATGGAATTCTGTGAGCTCTGTTGGAGTACCTACCGCGACGAGGCGGAGCGTTGCGGCCGCCGTGTTGCCGAGGGCGACGAGGCAGCTTGGGGAGGCTACCTGGTATTGGCCGAATCCAAAAGCGAGGCCGAAGCCTGGGCCGAGGATTGTCTATGGTATTGGAAAACCTGGTACGCACCCTACGGCCGGGGTCTTCCACCCTTGCTCGTGGGCGATGTCGATACAATTTGCCGCAAACTCGATGCTGTCAGCCGACATGTCAAATCAAACGAGGTATTCCTGCAATTTGGCCAGGGGATTTTGGAACCTGACAAGTGTCTCAAGACGCTGGAGTTGTTCGCGGATAAAGTGATGCCTCGTTTCCGGGCTTAGTGTCATCTCCTGTGACTTTGATGGTTGGTCTCGATGCTTTCACAGACTTTGTTTAGAGAAAATTTACCACTAAAAAGGAGTCGCTATGTCTAACGATGCAAACCCGAATCCGCTTGGCTCAAATCAAGTTCCATCGCGGCGATTCCTCGAGCCATCCGCCACATTTGTGCCCTTTCTCCGTGAGGATATCGAGCAATCCATCCCCGCGCGCTTCGAGCAAATCGTGCGCCGCTATCCCGATCGACTGGCGATCAAGACATCGCAGCATAACTGGACCTACGACCTATTGAACCGGGAAGCGAATCGCCTCGCCCACGCGCTTTTAGGGCGTGCCGGCGGCGGCAGATCTACCGTCGTTACCGTGATCGAACAGAGCGCGCCGCTCATCGCTGCCTATCTGGGTGCAATGAAAGCGGGAAAAATCGCCGTGGTGCTCGATCCGTCCCAGCCGTCTTCACGGCTCGCCGAGTTCATGGAAGAAAGCGAACCGACATGCGTCGTGACCAATGCCAACCAGTTTGCTCAGGCAGCGGAACTGGCCGGCTCGACCTGCCCGGTCATCAGGGCGGACCAGCTTCCGGCAGACCTTTCCGACATCAATCCTGACGCTCGATGCGCACCGGCCGACCCGGCGATGATTCTTTACACTTCCGGTTCGACGGGAAGACCCAAGGGGGTGATTGGCGATCACCGTAGTTGGATTCACAACGCCCAAAGCTATGCCAACGCCTTTTACATCTGTTGCGAAGACCGCGTCACTCTGCTTTCGCTGGGAACCTCCCAGGCGGTGAAAAACATTTGCATGGCACTCCTAAACGGCGCGGCGCTTTTTCCTTTCGAAGTGCGCCAAAGGGGCTTGGAAGAATTCTTGGCGCTGCTCGAACGCGAAAAGATTACCATCACGGTCATGGGCGCCTCTCTATTCCGGTCGCTCGCCGATGTGCTTCCGAAGCCCGAACATCTGACCGATCTCCGTTTGATTCGTCTGGGCAGCGAACCGGTACAAAAAACCGATCTGGATCTCTATAAAAAACATTTTCCATCCCATTGTTTGCTGGTGAACGGCCTGGCCTCCGGAGAAACCCAGACCACCAGATTCTATTGCATGGACCACCGGAGCGAAATTTCCGCGAGCATCCTGCCCGTGGGTTACCCCATAGAGGATAAAACCATCCTGCTGCTCGACGACCACGGCAAGGAAGTGGCGCCGGGACAGGTGGGAGAAATCGTCGTTAAAAGCGAATATCTCGCGCCGGGTTATTGGCGTAATCCCGAGCTGACCGAAGCCGTTTTTCGCCCCGGTGAAACGCCAGCCGGCGCGCGTATGTACTTCACGGGCGACCTCGGTCGCATGGATGAGGACGGATGCCTCACCTGTCTGGGGCGGAAAAATGCCCGCGTCAAAATTCGCGGCTACGGCGTCGACCTCATCGAAGTCGAGATCGCCCTGACTCATTTAGACCAAGTGAAGGAAGCCGTGGTCATGGCGCACCAAAACAGCGCCGGCTATGCGTATTTGGTTGGTTACATCGTCCCCGTGACTCTTCCAGGCCCGAGCAACAATGCACTGCGGCAAGCGCTGAGTGAGACGCTGCCGGATTACATGATTCCCACGACATTTGTGATTCTCGGCGCGTTGCCGCGGACAACTTCCGGTAAGATTGACCGTCAGGCATTGCCGGCACCGGGTCGCCCCTACCGAGACCTGAGCCGTCCACCGACACTGCCCCGCAGCCCAATGGAGACGACGATTGCGAAGATTTGGGGCGAAGTGCTGGGCCACAAAACGGTTGACGTCCATGACCATTTCTACGATTTAGGCGGCGAGTCCTTGCAGGGTTTGCGCATCATGGCGAAGATCCGCCAGACCTTCAACGTCGCCGTCGATATCCAGTCCCTGGTGGACGCTCCCACCGTGGCGGAAATGGCACTGCAAGTCACCAAACACATGGAGACGGGAACGGATGCGCATGGACGTAATTAGCTGCTCGAAACGGCGAACGCAATCCGCGGTGACAGAGCGCGGGAGTGATCCCACCTGGTGCAGTTTCAACCTGGAACAGGACATCGGCCAATATTTTTCCTCCTTTGGCCTGTACCGCTCTGAAATCAAGCAGGGCCGTCCAGTGGTGGGCGGCCGCTAAAGCGCTCGGACTATGAAGGTATCGCTCGCTAAACTTTCGTACCGAACGCCCGGCATTCGTTTGGCGAGCAAAGCGATACCGCCCGCCTGGTTCTTCCGCTGGACGAGTTGGACCGCCAGCCTCACGGCCCGTTCGGGACTGACCCGGCAGTCACGGCTCAAATATTTTCGGACCGTGTTGGCTTCAACCCATGACCCGGCGCGGCTGGAGGAGCTGGGGAGAAAGCACCTTCTCTTCCGCAAATGGGGCCGTACCATGCTTTGGGCTTGGCCCTGCTGGGCGGAGCGGCATAACGATCTTGTGCTGGTCGAAGGCGAGGAACACCTCAAGTCGGCGCTGCGTGAAGGGCGCGGCGCATTTCTGTTATCGGGACACTTTTACGGCTTCGAGCGGATTGTCGCCCCGGCGTTGGCCGAGCGCGGCTACCGCATGAACCGCACCGGCTTCGGCTGGCGCGGCGACGACATCTCGGAGCGCTGGGGCAAAGGAAGCTATGCCCGTTGGGAACATATCAACTACGGCGACGATCGCCGCCAACGTCTGCAGGCACTCGCAAAGATCGAGCGCGCGCTTGGGCGCAACGAGGTCGTCCATTTATCCATACGCGGATTTTCTCAAGGCGAGCCGCAGTTCGAGATCCCGTTTTTCTACGGAAGGTTTTTTCTCGATGGGCGGCTGCTTGAAACTCTCGAACTTTTAGAGGCGCCGGTACTGCCCTGCTTCGCCCTGTCGGATGAGCGGGGCCGGTTCGTTATCCGCTTGTATCCTGCCGCGCCGCCGAGAAGAGCCGAGATCATGTCCGGATTCGGACAACGCTACGCCGGTTATCTTCGAGACCATCCCGAGTTTGCCCAAATCTGGAAAAACGTCGCCCAGAAACGAAAGGAATGGTGACGTGGATAAGCGCAGCGATCCTTTTCTGCGCGGCGGCGAACGTAGATTCCCGGAAGTTGACCGGAAAAACCTTTCCAAGTACGATGTTTTCTCACATGACCGCCATCGCTAAAAAATTGGACGCTAAAATGAGCCGCTGGACGCCGGAAACCGCGAAGAAGGTCGAGAAGCTGGTCGCTGAAATTATCGAATTGGCCGATAATGACGCGCTCGACTTGGTCCGGTCCCGGCAAGTCGAACAGGAAGTTCTAAACATCATCGATGGCCGCAAAGCCGGGTGAAGTTTGGCTCGCTGATCTAGGACTCACCGCTAAAACCCGCCCCGTGATAATTGTCTCCCGCGGGGATCCCGATGCGCCTCGGGCCCCTGTTACGTACATTCCCCTGACGACCCAAAATCGCAATAGCCGTTACGAAATCGATGTGGGCAAACTCAGGTTTCTTAGAGAAACCTCCGTTGCCAATGTTCAGGGCATCGGTTCAATTACTTCGGTTCGTCTTCAGCGAAAGCTCGGCGTACTTCCCAATGATGTTCTAAATAGGGTAAAGGACGCTGTGAGATTTGCTCTCGATTTCTAGATTGCAGAGGCGAGAGGGAGAGCCCGGAGCGCCACATCGACACTGGAAGCCGGACGACGGCGCCGCCGAGATCGAAGAGTAGCGCGAGTCGGCCGATGGGCAAGGCCTTGACCGTAACTTTTCCTCGGCTAAGAGTGTCGGTGAGCAAGCCCGGGGGCGCAGAAATGACAGTCGCGCCGCCGTAATCGTCCCATGCCGATTCAGATCGATCGGAAAAAAGCCGAGAGTCTCGCAGCTCAATTCGACGAAGCGCTCGACCTCGCGCGCAACGAATTCGACGGGCTCGACCCGCACCGCCAGTACCGAAACGCTTTCCACCGGCTGCTCAAGCCCGATCCGCTCGGGCGGGTGCTGATGATGGGCACCGACCAGCGCGACATGTTCGTGCCGGAGCTTCGCCGCGCCATCGAAACGTCGGTGCCGAGCGGCGGTCACGTCTTCGACTTCGGCGCCGGCGACGGTCAAACCTTCGCCCTGGTCGCCGATGCGGTGCCGCAGGGCACCCGCGTCTCCCTCGAGGAGCCCAATCCCGAATACCTCGCGAACTACCGCGCCTTTTTGAAAACCAAGGCGCATCTGCGGCCCGGCATGGCGCTGGCCGCGGAGTTCGACGAGATCGACGCGGCGGCCGAGCGCTCTGGGGAAACGCTGCCGTCGGACCGCAGCATCGACCTCGGCCTCGCCCTGCACATGATCTATTTCGTCAACGACGTCCCCGCCACCATTAAAAGGATGGTGCGCTTCTTGAAGCCCGGCGGCGTGCTGTTCGTGGTCGTGACCGACGAAACCGTCGGCTATACCGGCCTCGCGCTCAAAAGTTTTATCGAACGGGGCGGTGATACCGGCGACAACGCCAAGCAACTCTCGGTCATCGCCGAGCGCCGCCGCTTGCTCGGGACTGCCCGCCGAAGGCGGCGGCGCGATCGCCGAACTGCTCGCTGCCGCCGGCACGCCGGTGGAAATCGAAGTGCGGCTTCAGCCGAGCCGGCTCTACGGCCACAACCTCGCCGACATGATCGCGCTCTCCTCCATCGCGGTCCTCGCCGGCGTCGAAGGCGTCGAAAAGTTCGAGGCCGCCGCGGCCTTGCTGCGCCACGATCCCAAAGCCGTCGACCTGCGCATTGAAGACGACGGCCCCCGCAAAGGCATGTGGAGCGTCACCCAACCCCAATGGGTCGCCGCCCTTCGAACGCGCGGATAACCGATCTCCACTTGATTAGACCGACAAAGAGCGCCTAAGACTCGTCTCCAGCGACTACCGGCGTTTGTCGTCGTTCCTACTTCGGATTTCGGGTTATTTTCCATCAATTAACAGTCTCTACATTATCACCTCAACCGAATCGGCGGCACGTCCTGAGCGGCATTGCGATAAACCGTTAAGGGAAATATCGTTGTTCGATTTACACGTAATTCGTAGATGCCTGGCGATATGTTTCTCAAATAATACAAACCATCCGGCCCAGTGTGAGCAGTGCGGATTATTCTCCGCGACTGGATTAGCTCGACTTGTGCCCCAAAATACGGAACGGGTTGCTGACTGTATCTATTCTCACGGTAAACACCGCCGCGAATATCCGCAGCCATCGCTTGCGAGGCCGTTAGGGTTAAAAGCAACAGAATGTTAGCCAAACCAACGATAGGGTGAACGCGACGTATCGGTAGTTTGCGAAAAAACATGTTACTCACCTCCTTTTTCACTCATGACCATATGCGCTGAACTGGTTTCGATTGGTTCTCGATGAGTTAAATTTGGAGCCATTGAATTGTAAACATTGTTGCGTTCCGTGCTTTTCGTTTGACGTAGCACTATCGGTCTCGGCAGATGAATCGTCCTTTTGAAGTTGTCTCTGATAGCCTTCGGGTCAGAAACCTCTTCAGCAAGATCAAGGTGAGCAGGTAAAAATCCCGGTAGACCAACGAGAATGCTTGGCCAATCTTCCGGACGAACAAGGGGGATTCGCATATCAAAGAGATTTCCCGCGGTTTGATCACGATCCGGCTTAAAAAACACGGTCAAAGCATTAAGGTCGCCCGGCTCTAAAGGAATTTTTTTGTTATGCTCGTCAAGCAAGTCAATCGTGGCTCTGATTTTCCACGCAGGAAATGTCATTGCATTAATTAGACGTGTGGTATCAACGATCAAGAAAACCCCTATTCCTGCGGTCACGATATAAGCGGCAAATGCGCCAGTAGCTTTTACTGTCCAATTTTGGAAGGGCCCGGTAACAGCTACCTTGGTTTCGGGAAAGAGCTTGTAGATTATAGCTGTTGGGATGAGAGGTAGGAGAAGGAAAAGTATATAAAGGAAAAACTCCAAAACAACGGCAACGATGTTTACATCCAAATGTTCGACCATTTTTCACCTCCCGCTATTTTCCATTCTTACTGAGGTCGCTAAGAACGGGTTTCCCAGGGAACACAGGCCTTCAGATCTTGAACGCGCTTTGGATTATATCCTTGGCAGGTTGCCCCCCTTCTATTACGACGGGATTGCAGCGACTACCTTTCGTAACACTTAATCAGCAATGCTAGTGCCAGTCGCCGGGCGTCGTCCCATATGTCTTGAGGGGTGCGAATATTCAGAGGAAACGTGCTGTGCGCGTGTGAAGTTGTTTTGGCGTTCGTCAGTGGCGTCAACTTCTGGGTACACAGCCGTATCCGAAAGTTTACAACGAAGACGCTACAACCGAATCGAGATTATCGGATTGATCCAACGCTTTTTTGAGCGCGCCAGCTAGAGTCAAAATGCGGTACCCAGGGTCTAACGGAGTTCCTTGGCAAAGTACGCGGCTATTGTACGCTCCGCATTTCGGATTGAAACGTTTGGAGCACTTGGAACCGCCGGAACGTTTGGAACCGCTCAACGGTTTGAACGACCTAGACGGACCCCGGACTTGATCCGGGGAATTGAACGACTCGAACGGTTTGAACCTCACTCTCGATTCGTAGTAAGCGCAAGCTACGGAGGACACCGTCATGATCGCGAACGATATCTTGCTTGACGCTTTTACCCGCGTCCACGAGTCGCTGCACCGTACGTTGGGCGACATTACGGCGGAGGAACTGGTTAAAGAGCCGCATCCATCGGTCGGGTGGCTCGCCTGGCGCATCAGTCGAGTCATGGACGCCAATGTCTCCCGGCTTTCCGTCCGCGAGCAGCTATGGATCGGCGCAGGATGGGCTGCCCGGTTCGCTATGCCGCCCGAACCGGCGGACTATGGTCGATCGGCGAGACACACGCGCGAGCAAGTCAACTCTTTCCGCGCTTCCGCGCAGCAGCTCCTCGACTATCACGATGCGGCGTATGAGCGGATGAAAACCTATCTCAAGTCAGTATCCGCCGACGAGCTCGCACGAGAGCTCGATGAGCCCCAATATGACCCGCGCCCAACGGTAGCTGTGCGCTTGGTCAGCGTCTTGGAGAATGCCATGACCAACGAGGGGCAGATCAGTTATTTGAAAGCCTACCACCGCCTCGGCGGCTGGTTCCCGCGCGAAGCCAAGGATCCAGCGAGCGTCCGCTGACAGAACCGCGCTCTTACATTGACCACGCGTGGTGGGACCGACGAAAATCCGAAATGTGTCAATTCAAGACGTCTCTACCTGTCTGCTACCTGTTCTCAAAAGCTCGCTTGAAGAAGCCATCCAACATTAAGTCAATACTCAGGCCCGACCCCAAATTTGACCTGCGCCGCAACTCGGCGTTTATTATCTATAAATTTATACCTCGGTATCAACAGGAAGGGATGGGGAAGTAAGAGAGGAGTGCTGAAACAGGACTTGATTGGCCTTAGCCGCGCCAATCACCTACGCAGCCCAGCAAAGCTGAGAGACAAATCGGCCTCCCTGCGGAGATGGACAATATGGCTTGACCGGCAAAACTATTCCTCGTTATTTCGAGACAAATACCGTACCAGATCATTGACCTCTTCGATGGGATCAAGTTGGTAAACCGTCGTCGTGGCAGCGACCGGAGAATGTTCGCTCAATGCCTGCGCAAGATCCGTCAATCGCGAAAGTGACTCATGGCAGTAAACAAGTGCGTCTTTTTGGTTTCCACTACCTTGTGTGCTTGCGTATGCCTCCAACATCGAGGCAAAATCCTCGAAATAGTCTTCGGCCGAACGGAGCTTTAAAATTGCGTTGGGGTTCGAGGGCAGCGGACGGTTGTGTAAGGCACGTCTTCGGAACCGATGGAAAAAACGCGGGTTTGGGCAAATAGCCGCCTTTGTGCCCTTGCCAGCGGCGCCGCGTGCATTACCAGATCGCGGTAGGCCCCAAGTTCCTGAAGCCATCCGTCTTCCTGCATTGCCGAACGTAGGGATAGCGTCAATGCGTCCGAATCACCAATTTGCTGCAACATTTTCTTGAGACTTGCCGCCGTGCTCACGGCGATTCCCGTCATTCCTACTTTGGGGCCGTAGATAAAGTGCGCAGCGAACTCAGCCAGACGATCTCGAAGGACACATGCGTCGAATAGAAATCCATGAATGGCTGCGTAAGATTGCCATACCCAAAGATTGTCGTAGCCGCTGATTCCAGAATCAATCTTGGCGCCTTCAAGTACCCGGCTCCTAAGTTGCCGAAAGTATGCCTCACAAACCTCGCTGAGGCGCCATTCGCAAATCCTGAGTTGGTACGCGATGCGAGCAGCGAGGTCGAACAGCCTTCCCCTCTTTTCGGTATGCGCAGACCGGCTGATACCACGCCAATCTTGGATAACATCGAAGGCCCAGACGCTTTTCGGGTGACGATGAAAAAATCGCCATTCAGTGGGAGAGAGACCATCCCCCTGGTCGGTACCAACTACAAACTCGACTCCGATAATGTGCAGTTTGTGCGACTCAATCACGGAATATAACGACCTGAAATCCGGCAGGGCCATTCGCAGGGTTTTGCCGGACGCGCTGTTTGGAACGATCTCAAAGTATGGTTCAAAGTTGCAGATCGCCCGACAACCCCCGCCCAAATGTACAATCCGCGCCGCCGGCCATTTAGTTGTTGCTCCGGGGAGTTTTTGCCGTTCTGTAATGGTCAGTTTCGGCTGATCCATTTTGCCTCTTTATCATCCAGCAAACCCGCAATAAATAGGATGAGCGCAAGAGAATTGGGGTCACGTCTTTAATCTTGATATTCGTACATGGTACGATCGCAATCTTTGCTTTTGCCATTCCAAGGTCGCAATCTTTACGACTCCTCGAAGTAATCGGAGTCAAGACGCTTGACCTCGTACGCTGTCGCCCTTGTCACCCCGACGCCGTGATCGATCATCAAATTACAAAGTCGCGTCCCATTGATAAGCACGATACGGCTGTCGATCATCGCCGCGTAGTCGTTTGCGTCTTTCGTGAAATCCGACGTGGTTATGAAGATTCCTTTCTTTGCACGCTGGCCTTGAAGCGCGCCGGCGAACTTTTGAATCTCTGGGCGGCCGACGGTTCCTTCCCAGCGTTTCGCCTGGACATAGATAACATCGAGCCCAAGTCGATCTTCATTGATGACACCATCTATTCCGCCATCCCCGGCCCTGCCGACCGTGCGGCCCGCGTCTTGGCGCGATCCGCCGTAACCCATCGCCAGCAGCAACTCGACGACCAGCTTTTCAAAGAATGCCGGTGAACCGTCCTTTACTTTTGCCAGCAAGTCGGTTGCAAGTTGGTCTATAATCCTTTGGTAGCCGTATTCCAGGTGATCCTCGGGCGTCCATTTGTCGGTCTCTGGAATGCTTTGCGGTACCCCTTCCGATTTCGGCTCACCGATTTCGTTCTTCGGTTCGCGGAATTCGACGTATTCCGGAAATTGATTGAGGACGCGTAGGTCGACGCGTGTTGGATTTGCTTTCACAACTTCCAATCCACGCGGCCGAATTCTGTAATACCCGCGTTTCGGCGATTCAATTAGGCCAGCCGCCTTTAGATGGCTCTTGGCCCAGGCAATCCGGTTGGTAAATACTGCTTGCAGTCCGCTTGGTAATCGTTGGGCAAGCTAATCGTCCGTGAGCAGAAAATGCTCTGCGAGAGACTTCAGCGTCTCCTGATTCGAGTGCTCATTGCCGTCACTCAGATGCTTGAGCAACGGAAGCATGATCGTTTGAAAATCGGGGATCGGCACAAACCTCCCGGTAGCCGACAAAACACTTGATGGTCGCGTATTCTACTCGCAAAAATAGATCGGTCAAACGGCCCTTTCGAAAGTCTCAGTAACTTGAATCCGGTCCCGTGGGCGTTAAGGTGCAGGTACTATCTTTACTTGAACGGAGCGGATTATGGCCAAATGGTTTTTCGAACCGGGGCATACGGCGGCGGAGTTTAGTGTGCGTCACATGATGGTGACTTTTGTCCGCGGCCATTTCAAAGATATTCACGGCACCCTTATCTTCGATCCCGCGGACCCGGGCGCGACTTCCGTCGAGGCCACGATCGAAGCGTCTGGAATCTGGACGGGTGAAGCAGCGCGCGACGCCCACCTCAAGAGCGAGGATTTTCTGGACGTGGAGAAACATCCGAAGATCACTTTCGCAGGGAAGCAGGTCGAACTGGCCGGCGCGAACGAAGCGGTTCTCACGGGCGCGCTGACAATTCGAGGTATAACGCGCACGGTGCCGCTGCGCGTCCATTATCTAGGACAGTGGCAGACTCCATGGTGGGAAGAGGGTGTCGACAAGGGACCGAAAGCCAGGGCCGGCTTTGCCGCCACCGCCACGATCAATCGCCACGACTTCGGCGTGAGCTGGAACAGCACCCTGGACAGGGGCGGCGTCGTTGTCGGCAACATGGTTGAGATCACGATCGACGCCGAAGCGATCCTCCAAGAAGGATGATCGCGCACAGCTTCTTCGAAAGTTCCAGTAGCCAGCGGCGCGTTTCTGACTCACTCAGACGACAGCGAAGCTCTGAGAATCACGCATGAGTTATTGATTTATTTTTTGTCCGATAGCCGCTGAACCTCGCCGTCAAGGCCGTTGCGATCGGTTAAATTGAATACCGGGATACAAAGAGATATTGAGGCAAGCATGGCGGCCGAAGTGAGAATGGGCGAGCTTACCGCGGATTTCGGAAAGACCGCCGCGGACTACGGAAAACATCGGGCGGGTTTTCCGCCGGAGTTGTTCGATCGTCTCGCGGCGATGGGCATCGTCCGAGCCGGCATGCGCACGCTTGATCTGGGAACGGGAACCGGGACGATCGCGCGGAGTCTCGCGCAGCGCGGCTGTGAATCGACCGGTCTGGATCGGTCGGCGCCGTTGATGGAGGAAGCGCGCCGCATCGATCGCGCAGCTGGCGTCACGGTTCGCTACGTCGAAGCGGCGGCCGAAGACACGGGTTTTCCCGAAGCGAGCTTCGACCTGGTCATCGCCGGAGAGTGCTGGCATTGGTTCGACGGGCCGCGCGCGGCGAGCGAAGCGCGGCGGGTCGTGAAACCCGGCGGCAGTCTCGTGATCGCGCATTTCGATTGGATTCCGCTCCCTGCCAACGTCTCTGAGCTGACGGAAAATCTGATTAAGAGACATAATCCGAAATGGAACCTCGGCGGCAGTATGGGGATTCATCCACGCTGCCTCGCCGATATGTCGTTGGCGGGATTTCGCCGCCTGGAGACCTTCTCTTTCGACCTCGACATCCCCTACTCGCACGAGGCCTGGCGCGGGCGCTTTCGCGCCAGCGCCGCCGTCGGCGCGAGTCTTTTGCCCGAAGGCGTGGCGGCGTTCGACCGCGACCTGCAGGCGCAGCTCGCCGAGAAGTTTCCCCAAGAGCCGCTCGCCGTGCTTCATCGCGTCTTCGCCGCGGTCGGCAAAGCCCCGGAATAAATCCACAGCTCACCGCGCTTCGGGGTGAGGCCTTCAATCATTGGCAAGCTCCGCGGAACGACCGGTTTGCGCCTTTCATCGATGCATGGCGCCGAAAGAACAGGAAGCGCTTAGCGGCTCGGCCGCGATCTTTGGCTCAGCAACATCCGGGACCCGCCGAGCGTGCGTGCCGATCTTTGGTTTCCTCGAGGTAACGTTGCGCCCATCCCCGCCAGCTCTCCGAGATGCGAGGAACGGCGAGCAATCGCTCAACTTCTTCTCGGTCTCGAGTATAGATGCGAAATATGTCTCGCACCGTCATATCGTGCGCCGGTCTTTCGATGATCCTGATCCCATCTCCGGCACCGACCGCGCCCTCGACGATGATGCGCAGGTAGGTCCCGGGTCGCAGCGCTTCGGTAAATCGGCGCACAAACCCCTGATCGTTCATCCGAACTCCCAGCCTCCAGCAAGGGATCCGCGGTTCGGATACTTCAAATACGGCGGTGCCGATTTCCCAACGCTCGCCGACGAGCGCGTCGTTCACCGCGACTCCTTCCGTCGTGAGATTTTCCCCAAACTCGCCGTATTGAAGCGATCGGCCGAGTTTTTCTTCCCACCACCGCATGTCTTCTATGGCATAGGCATACACCGATTTGTCCGGTCCTCCGTGCGCTTTACGATCGGCCTGGTCGTCCCCTTCGAGGTTGACGCCTCGGGCCGCGATCCGGCCGGCAACCGGCGATTTCCAAATCGCGCTTTTGGCCGGCCGACCGTTATAACCAAACTCGCGCGGCCGTCCAACGTTGACCGATAGAACTCTCGCGTTGGCAGCTTCCATGGGTTTCTCCTTCCTTTACAGTTTGTCGCCAATCTCCGCAAAAAAAAACCACCTCGCTTTTCGCTCTCGTCGATCCAAATCACTGCACTCATCGGGGACGCTCCATAGCAAAACAACTTGCCGTAGCGTCTCTTGAGGGTCAAGCCGTTTTAGGGAGACGATTCCGGTCGGCCGCTCGTGCTATGGATACATTCATGTCTGTCGCGCATCTGATCCTGCTTGCGGGCGCCGCTTTTGCCGGCTCTATGTTGGCGGCGGTGGCGGGTTTTGGCGGCGCGGCGGTCTTGTTGCCGCTCCTCGTGGCCGCCTTCGGCGTGCGTGAGGCGATCCCGATTCTCACCGTGGCCCAGTTGTTGGGTAACTTGAGCCGCGCATGGTTTAACCGAAGCGAGCTGGATCTGCCCGTCGTCGGCTGGTTCGCTCTGACCGGCGTGCCCGCCGCGCTGGTCGGCGGGTTTCTCTTCGCTTCGGCGCCGCTGTCGTTTCTGACGCGTCTCCTGGGCATTTTTCTGATCGGTGTGGTGGTCTACCGCCACGCCGGCACAGGCAGCGCGACGCGATTCCCGCTCCGCGCCTTTGCCATCGTCGGCGCCGTGTTTAGTTTTCTCTCCGCCCTGTTGGGAAGTGTCGGGCCGATCATGATTCCGTTCTTCCTGGCGTATGGGCTTGTCAAAGGCGCGCTCATCGGCACCGAAGCGCTCGCAACCGTCGTCATGCACGTCACCAAACTGGTCGCCTACGGAAGCACCGCGATCCTCACGAGCCATAGCGTCACGGTGGGGCTCGGGCTCGGAGTGATCATGATTTTTGGCTCTTTGATCGGAAAAAAGATTTTGGACCGGCTGCCCGAGCGAATATTTATCTTGCTTATCGAGGGGACGCTTCTAATCGCCGGATTGAGATTTCTGATCTACGGATAGCCGGCTGCCGACAAGCGAGCAGGAAGCGGTCAGCGATTCGATCTTTGGCGTGGAACTTTGAGCGCGTCCGGGTTGGCAACGTGGCTGGGTTCGCCGCGAAAATAATTCAAAATATTCTCGACCGACATCGCGGCGGCGCGTCGAAACGTTTCCGTGGTCTGCCATGCCATGTGCGGCGTCAGCAGGGTCCGCGGCGCCTCGAGCATCGGGTCGGTCATCGACACCGGCAGGGGATGGCAGAGATCCATCGCGGCTCCGGCCAGGCGTCCGGCCTTGAGCGCGTCGGCGAGGTCCCGGCGATTTACGACACCCTCGCGCGAAATGTCGACCAAGAGAGCGCTCGGTTTCATTTGCAGCAGGCGCGCGCCGTTGACGAAATTGTCGGACAGCGCGCTGTACCGCAGGTGGACGGACAAAATGTCGGCACTCTGGAAGAGCTCCTGTTCGCCGACGAAGCGGGCCTGGGATGCGGCGGCGCGCTCGGCCGTAAGCGTAGGCCCCCACGCGATCAAGTTGACGTCGAAAGCCGCCATCCGTTTGGCCACGGCGCTGCCGATCCGGCCCAAACCCAAGATTCCGAAGTTTTTTCCGGCGAGATCGAATCCGGTCGCCGGCTCCAAGCTCCGCCGGCGCAGCGCCTGATCCGCGCTCACGATATGACGCGCGAGGGCAAGCACCAGCGCGCAAACATAATCGGCCACCGCCGCGGTCGAGACCGCGGGCGTGTTCGCGACCACAATCCCCAGCTTGGTTGCGGCTTCCAGGTCGATGCGGTGAGGGCCGGTCGAAGCGATCATCTCCAGAGCGGGGAGTTCACTCAAAGTCGCTTGATCGAGGGCGACTCTGCCGCGAAATTCCAAAACCGCGCGGGCGCCGCGCAACCGGCGGACGAGGAGTTCCCGGGGCGGATCCAGCTCGTTGAATATTTCGATCGAGCCGAGGGCTTTTAACCTGCTCAGCTCGCCGCTTTTTTCGAGCTCGCCTTCGAGGTCGCCGCAGACGACGATATCGGCCATGGCATGTCTTATATTGATTCGTTCGAACCGTTCAAGAGAACGGATGACGCTTCGACTCGCGGCTGTTAAGATTGAACCATGATCATGGCTCACGCTGACGTCGTCGGTAGCTTGCTTCGGCCGGCGGAGCTTCTTGAGGCCCAGAGGCGGCTCGCCGACGGAGCCATCACGGTTGAGCAGTTCAAGGAAATCGAAGACCGCGCCTTGGATGAGGCGGTCGCTTTGCAGGAAAGCGCGGGCTTGGAGATCGTTACCGAGGGCGAGATGCGCCGCCAGTCCTTTCAAAGCCAGATGACGGCCGCGGTGAGCGGCTTCGGTGAGTTTGGCCTCGACGCCTTTCTCTGGGGCGAGTGGCACGATGAAACCGGCGTCCAGAAGAAACGCCGGCCGGGGAGGGAAAGGGGGACATTCTACATTATTTAGATTATCGAGCTACGAATCGCGACTTATCTACCGCCATTTCCATCGCTCTGAGGCACCGAGATAATGGAAAATTAGAGTCCCCCTTTGTTTCTCTTCAGACATTATCGCGTCAGCCAGTCGTAGAAACTTTGAGCCGCATCCCGCGCAGCGATGCTTCCGTTTGTGATCTGTCAATTAACTGCTACCCGGGGGTGTACCCTTCGGGGGGGTTTGAATAACCTGCATCTCGCTCACACAACCTCCCGACACCAGGCTCACTTTTTCTTCGGAATGGGCAATAACATCGATGTTTCTTTTTTATAACTCTCGTATTCCTTACCGTGAAAGCGGATGAGATCTCGTTCCTCCAATTGTATCGAGATTAAAATCCAAACCGTGGTCACGACCGCAAAGACCAAATGACCGGTCGTCATTCGTGGAGTTGCCCAGAACGCGATGATGAAGCCCAACATAAGCGGGTGACGAACCAGCCTGTACAAACCGGCGGTTTTGAACACAAGCGGCTTATACGCTTCGCCGCGAAGATTAATAAAGACTTGGCGCAGGCCAAAAAGATCGAAATGATTAATCATAAACGTGGACAATAGCACGGTCACCCAACCGATCCAGAACAGCGCCCACATGACAATCTGACCCGCGCCATTTTCAATGTTCCAGACAACAGTGAGCATCGGTCGCCACTGCCAGTAGAGCAATATCAGCAATAAACTGGCAAACAGGACAAAAGTGCTGCGCTCGACGCTCTGCGGGACGATGTTTGTCCACCATTTTTTGAACCACGGTCGTGCCATGAGGTTATGTTGGATGGCAAACAGACCGAGCAAAACCACGTTGATTACCAGCGCCGTCGTGAACGGAGTTTCCACGCCCGTATCGACGGATTTTGGAACCATCATATTGCCGACGAATCCGATGGCATACAAGAATGCAATCAAAAATATTAGATAACTGATTACACCATATATGAAAGCAACAATTCTTCCCATAATAGCCTCCTCCCCGTCGAACAAGTTTAATTCATTCTCTGGTCGATTCTTTTGGGCCCGGTAGCCTCCCCAGGCTTCAGAAAAAAGCGCTTATCAAATACCGAACGTAAGACAATAGGGAGGCACCAGCTCCTGCTGCGGTGGCCCGTTCCACTTGAGTGATTTATCGGGCCTACCTTCGCGTGGTTGTGGCACCTGGCCTGAGTATTAACTATTTTAAATTGACGAGCCGGCTTCTATTGTTTTTGCTTATCCCGATGCAGCCGTGCCCGAATTCCTTGGTCGTGAGCCCATTCCCGCATCGGATAAACGAGCTGCGCTCTGCCCGCCATGGGAGTCTCCTCCCATCGACTTAGTGAGCTTTGGGATCTTTAACCGGGGCAGCTCAGCCATGAGTTTTGAGCCTACAGCCCCACCGCCGCCGCGTTTCTCCCTGCCAACCGCGAAAAGACCACATTGCGTGTCTGCCCGGTGCACGATGGATAATTGTGAAAAAACAGACCGACGATGTCGCCGGAGGCGAACAGGCCGCGGATCGGGTTGTTCGACGTGTTGAGCACCTGGGCCTGGGTGTTGATCTGCAAGCCGCCGAAGGTAAACGTGATCCCGCCGGTGACGGCGTAGGCCCAGAAGGGCGGCTGGTCGATGGTATCGGCCCAGTGGGATTTTTTCGGCGTGATCCCTTCGGTGCAGCGGCCGTCCAATTTGGTGGCGTCGAACGGTATGTCCTTGCGCACCGCATTGTTGAAATTGTGAATCGTGTGATTCAGCACCGCGGGCTCGATGCTGATCTTATGCGCCAAGTCTTCAACGGTATCGGCTGCAATGGGATGGGAAAATTCGTAGTAACGTTTGTTGAGCAGCGCTTGGGCCTTCTGATCGTAGATCTGATAAGCCACCGCGCCGGGTTGGCCGAGCACGGCCCAACCGGTTTTGGCGTAGGTGTAAGAATGACGCGCTTCGCCCTCGTCGAAGAAACGCTGGCCCAATGAATTGACCGTAATGCCGTAGGTGTAGCCATAGCGATTCGCCTTGTTGCTAATCTCGACGTCGGGGAATGTCGCATCGATGGGCGTGGCGTGGGCGCCCTGCCAGTGGCCGGCAGTCTTGGCGCCCAAGTCGATCGCCATCATCAGCACTTCGCCGGTGTCATGCTTGCTGCCGCGCACCTTCATCAGATCGGCGTTCTGGCCGAGGTAACGCGCGCGCTTTTCGGCGCTGGCCTGAAAACCGCCGGCGCAGAGAATCAGCGAATTTGTGCGAATTTCATATTCTTCGTTGGGATCGGACACTCTCACGCCTTCGATCCGCCGATCGTTGCCGAGCAGCGCCGAGACCCGCGATTCGTAGCGCAGCTCGATACCCATCTTGGCCGCGATCTCGCGCCATTGCATCAGCTGTCCGATGCCCCCTTCGACGCCGCCGGCCGGGTGAACGACCATGCCGGGCTCGAAGTAATAGCGCCCATCGATGATCACGTGGCTGTCGATATCCCATTGGATGCCGACCTCGCGCATCCAGTGGATCGCCGCGGTGGATTGGCTGACGAGCACGTCGGCCAGCGTCTTATCGATTCGCCCGCGCGTGACCCGCTGCAAGTCGCCGTGAAACTGCTCCGCGGTGTAGGGCGGAATATGCAACTTGGCAAAGGTTGCCTCGTCGAGGTGCGGCAGGAACTGGCGGATCTCCTCGGCGCCGGAGAACACCCAGCGAAATCCGGTGTGGGAAAATCGCGCGTTGCCGCCGAACTCCGGCTCCGGCGCTTTTTCCAGCATGACGACTCTCGGCGCCCCCGCCTGCTTGGCCGCCACGGCGGCTTCGAAGGCGGCACTGCCGCCGCCAACCACAACTACAGGGATGTTTTCACTTCGCATCGCTGACTCGCTTTCCGCCGTGCTTTATAGGAGAAATGAAAATGATCGCGGCGCCGTTTATTTCTGCCAAATGCTGTGCACGAAACCCGATTGATCGAGCTTCCGGATGAACGAATGGTCGATCACCGAGTCGACCCGCACGTCCTTGACCTTGGGTTGATCGTGGCCGATAGACTATGCAACCGCCTCATGCTCGCGACGCCGGCGTAGGGCATGCTCGTAGGAACTCACCACCGAATGATAGGACTCCGCGGTGTCGGCGGGATTGCTCAGACGCAGATTCCTCGCGATAATCTTAGTCACGCTTTCCTGATTTGCCGGATCGAGCAGCAGACCGACGCTTTCGATCAAAGCTTTCAGATACGTTTCGATCACCTGCGATTTGGCGGCGGCCGTGCGCCGGCTGGTCGCCAACATGCTCTGCGGCAAGGTCATGGCGCTGTTGCCGCAGCCAGGCAGAGCGCCACCGCAAGCAGGGTGAGGAAAGCGCGGTGGCAACTGGATGGACTGCCACGGATCATAACGATTTGACTAGCTCGGCTTTTTCTCGCCCACCGGCTCGACGGTCAAAAAGCCGTGTTCGGAGATGTCGAAGAAGTTGCCATCGATATCCGAAGTGCGGGTCTCCGCGTACGGCCGGCCGTTAGGACGTTGTTTCGGGAGCTTGTTAGGATTGTATTTCTTCAGGCGCTCGACGATCTTCTCGCCGTTCTCCACCTCGAAGCCGAAGTGATAGAGCCCGTTGGGTGCCTGCTGCTCGTGGTTGGGCAGGATCGCCAAGTTGAAATAACCGTCGGTCAGGTATACAGCACCGCCCTCGTTCTTGTCCTTGTGCAGGACTTGCATCTCGAAGACGTCCATATAAAAGGTCGCGAGCTTTCCGGTATCCTCGGTGCGGATGGCAAGATGGCGAAGTTTGGGCATACAGACCTCCAATTGAAATTTTACTCGCTCCACCCTTAGACCTCGAAGGCTCAATTTGTCAAGAAACGCCCGCAGGCAGCGCGGCGGGAAAAATCATGCGAGATGCAGAACAGGTGGGGCGAACTGGAGATCGAGACGGCAACTCAAGGCGCCGACGGCGAATGCAATTCGAGCTCGATCTGATCGCGGTCGACGATCATCGGCAGCATCGCATCGCGGATCACTTTCTCGCTCACTTCGCCAAATCTCTCTTTGAAGCGGTCGAGCGGCACCACCGCCTTGGCCATGGCGCGGTGGCCACCGGCGCTACCGATATCGTCATAGAGCTTTTTCATTATATCGCCGGCGCTTTTGACGTAGCCGACATTGCGCACGCAAATGACCACGCGGTCCTTGACCAAGCCGGAAACCACGCTCCACTCCACACCCTCGATTTGCATGCTGAACTCAGCCATCTGGGGAATCACGTCCTCGCGGTTGATCTCGCCCAGATGAATCACCGCGACGCCGCTGTCGACCTGCAGCCGGCTTAACGCCCGCCCCATCGCCTCGATATCTTCCCGCGGCAAGGCCGGCCGTTCGATGCGCGTGATCATCGCCTTGTTGGCGAGCGGATAGAGATAATTAAACGCGCTCAGATCGGCCAGACTGCTGCCCCGCTCGAGAAACAGCGTGTCGGTCTTGATGCCGTAAACCAGTGCAGTGGCCAAACGCTGCGACGGCACCATGCCGGCTGCGCGCAGATATTCGGTGAAAATCGTCGAGCTCGCGCCGTAGCTGGTGCGCAAGTCGGCGAACCGGGCTTTGAAGGAGTTCCGCTTGGGGTGGTGATCCACGACCAGGTCGACTCTCCCCAGCGGCCGATCGAAATAGGGCGGCTGCACGTCGACAAGCGCCACCCGGGCGCCGTCCTTGTGCAAATCTTCGTAGGTAATCCGGTCGATGTGGATCTCAAGCAGGCGGATCATGGTGAGGTTTTCCGGCCGGGTGATCTCGCCGAAGGTAACGATCGGCGTCGTTGCCCGATTCCGCCCGAGCAGCTCGCGCAGCGCCAATGCGCTGCCGATGGCGTCGGGATCGGGATCATGTTGCAGGAGAATATGGATCTTCTTGCTTTCGCTCAACAGCGAGCGAATCCGCTCGACTTTTTTAATATTGAGCGTGTCGAGCAAGTGCGTGGCGCAGAATTCTTCGAAAATATCGGCCAGATTCAAGTGGCGGATCAACGGGTCGGCAACTTCTTTTTTACCGTCGCCGCCCGAAGTGAGAGAGACGATCGACATGCCTTTGTCGAGATCGCGCAGCAGCCGGCAGACACGGCCCTGGGTATCCGGGTCTCGGATAAGCACAATCGCCTGGTCTACGTGACGCAGTTTGATCTTTTTGTAAGTTTCCTCTTTGAGCAGATCGCCCTGGCGCACCATGCCGCCCTGGCGTTTGATCGACCGCGCAACGGAATCATTGGGCACCAGATAACGGACTTCACCCTGTTCCGCGGCGACATTGCGCATGAACTGAAAGAGCAAATCATCCTCGCAAATCGCTAGATACTGCATGGACGAGTCCCTAGATGGAGAATTGCTTGGATAGTTGGTGCGAGGCGAAATTTACCGATCGGTCCTTCATCAGTTCGGGCGTGAGTTTAGCACCAGGGTTTTGTCAATACTAGGGGGCGAGCTTGTACCCAGGCTCCGGTAAGATAATAGGGCACCAATTAATCAGTGGAACCGGAGAATGCGCACATGATCAACAGCGGTGAGCGGGGTTTCGGTTTGCCAAAGTTCAGGCAGGCTGAAAGGGAGCGGCGCTGGGGGCGCGTGCGCGAGCTCATGGGCGAGGCGCATCTCGACGCCATCATCGGATTTCCCAACCAAAGCCACTGGGACCAGTTTCAAGCCGATGTCCGCTATCTGACACACATCGGCGGCCACCAAACCGAAGCCGCCATGGTCTTCCCGCAAGCGGGCGAGCCGACGGCCTTCGTCCGGAAGGCGAGCGCAGCATTGATCTGTTCGATCCCGACAACAATCGGCTGCAAATCACCGCCCACGCACCGAATCAAAAAGAAGAACTGCTTGACGACGAAGAAAAATGGCGCCGCATCATCGCCAGCCGCAAAGAACAAGGCCGCGGCTTGAGCCGCCGGGAAAGCAGCGGGAAGAAATTGCTCTAAGAATTGTTTCCACCCGGCTCGGGATTGAAATTTTCCGACCCGCCCAATCAACCGACTATTTTTTGGCCATGATCAGCATCGTTCCCGGCAATGTCTTGGGAACCTCGCCGTGGGTTTCAATCGACGCGAATCCCGCTTTCTTGAGCCAGTCGGAATACTGCGACAGCGTCCAGCACTCGCCCTCCGGCGTGTGCGTCAGCGTGTAGACGGAAAAGCGCAAAGCGAAAGTCGGTTCGGTCCGTTCTTCGTTGGGGACGAAATCGTTGACGACAAAGATGCCGCCGGGTTTGAGCGCCGAGAAGGCTTTGGCGAATAATTCCTGATTACCCTTGGGGGATTCGAAGCGGCAGAAGTTACTGGCTAGAACTAAATCGTAATAATTCGACTCGATGTTGGCGGTGTGATGCTCGCCGTCGATGAAGCGGATCTTGCCTTCGAGGCCGCGCTCTTTGTTAGCCTTCTTGGCTACCGCATTGACGTTGGGCCAGTCGAGCTGTGTCACCTGCGCGGTTGGATCGCGCGTCACGATCGTCATGCCGAAGATGCTCGAGCCGCCGGCAATGTCGAGCACGCGCATGCCCCTGCGCTCCGTGCCGATTTTCAGGATATCGCAGAGCGCCTTGGCGGCTGGCTCGGCGATCACGATGATGCCGAGCACCAGTTTTTCCCAAACCGGCAACTCGGCATTGGTATCCATGCGGCTCAGCGGTTTGCCGGTCTTGAGCGATTCTTTGAGATGCGCCATGCCGTCCCATAGCGCCAGAGCGACATGGCGGAAATCGCCGCAATAGGACGGCTTCCCTTTGACCAGAAAGGCCTGCGCTGATGGCGTGAGAAAATACTTGCCGTCGCGTTTTTCGATCAACGACAACGCCGGCAAGCTGTCGAGCACGATGCGCGTGGCGCGCGCATCCGTGCCGGCTTCCCGCGCCACCGCTTCAGCGCTGGTGAAACCTTTGCTGATCAGCGTGAAAAAATCGTACTCCAGCGCCGCGTCGAGAATTTGACTATTGGCGAAATCGCCGAGTATCCGCATCAGCGGACGGGGTGAAATATCTTCGTGGGTAGACTCCGCCATAATTATTCTTTGTACAGGCCTTCCTGCTTGATTTGCTGATAAACCCCCTCGAAGAACCAGGCGAAATACGCTGTGCCCATGCGCATGCAGTATTCTAAGTTGAAGCCCGGGCGGGTTTCGGCCTTGCCTTCGGTGAGCAAATTCTTCAAGACCAGCCAATCGAGATCGGCGTGGGCCATAATGCCATCATGCTCTTCCAGGTCAGCTTTGGCATGCACGCTAAAGTAGACGATCTTTTCTTCAGGAAAGTTGTAGACCTTGCGTAGCGCGGTGCCAAAGAAGCGCGCCCAGTGGCCCACCGCCTCTTCAACGCAGAAGGATGCCCACCACTCGGCGGTGGTGCCTTCATAAAGAACGCCTCGGTAGTATTCCAAGAATGCCCGGCATTCGGCGAGCATTTCGTACTCGACCATTTCGTCGTCGCGCAAACCGAAGTTGCGCCCCTGTTCGAGGACAATCTGAATATGGCCGGGGGGTTTGGGATGGATCATCTCGTCGGCCACATGGGCGGCAAAGTGTTTGAGCAGCTCGGGGTGACGTTTGAAAAATGGCTGCTGCCGTTGGTAGGCGACGCCGTGAAAATTGTTGATTTCGGCGACAAAGCCATACCAGTTCTGCCAAAAGATTTTGATCGCCTCCATCGGCAGCGTGCCGTTACCCATGTCCGTGTGAAAGCGTCCCTTGATCAGCCACTTGTCGGCGATACCCAACAGATACGCTTTCAAATCCGCGATCACCGCGTCGGCTTCCTGCGGCGCCAGCTTCTTGCCGGAAAAATCCTGCCTGCCTAGTCCCATAAAGTTCTCCTTACCGCAAATCTCGCGAAACCTTTAGTGCTATATTTCTTGGACGTTGAACTTTTGAACGCTTGAACCTTGAACGAACTTATTAATAGAGCGCCCCAGGGTTGAGAATATTATTAGGATCCACCATCTGTTTGATTTCTTTGATCACGTCGTAAAGGTTGCCGAGCCGCTGGTACGGCAGCGGCCCCTTGGTGCTGAGCGTCGGCGCGGTCCAGACCACGCCCCGTTCGTTGCTGAACTGCTGAACCATTCCCATCCATTTGCGCAATCTGCCGATGTCTTCGTCATCGTAGGGGTTGTAGAAAACGAAGTACTCTTCTTTAATGCCGAAGTCGCGGGTGACGTAACTGTCGTGCTGAGGCGAATGTGCGGCGTCCCACAGGCCGCACTCGCGTTTGGCCGCCTCGTCGAGATCGTACATCTCTTTCAAAAACGTCAGCGGGTACATTTTCGACGTCACCGCGAACATGCCGGTGTGGCGAACCACAGTGCCGCACCAGCCGTCCGGCCCCATGACATGCCAGTCGGGCCAGCCGCGCAGTCCATGTTCTTGCGCCTTAGCGCCCATTGCCTTTTCGGCAATCTCCGGCACGTCGACGCCGCCGGCGTCATGATAGATGCGCCGCATGCGCCTTTCCTTGAGCGCGAGTTCTTCCTGGTCGCGCGCCATCAGCATGGTCTTCAAGAAAAACCAGCCGTCGTCGGGAATCTTGCTCTTGTCGTATAAACCCTCTTCCATCGGCCAGTGATACTGCCAGCGGTCGGTAAAATGGATATCGTAAACCGCCTCGCCTTTGACCTGCTGCATGAGCGCATTTTGCGCTTCCGCCAGCTGATCGCGGCGGAAAGAATAGCAATAATCGTGCAGCCACTCGCGCCTGCCCTCGATGGCTCGCAGGCAGACCTTGGTGATAATCCCCATGGAGCCCGCGGCGAGCGTGAAGAGTCCGAGCAGGTCCGGCAAGTGAATCCATTTTTGAAACGGCCCGAAGGTCGTCTCTTGATTGGCCAGCGCGCCAAGGCGAATAGTTTCGCCGTTGGCGAGCACCACTTCCAGACCGAGCACCATGTCGGCGATCCAGCCGTAGCGCGTCATGCCGTAGCCGATGCCGCCCTTGTTGATCATCGCGCCGATCACCACCGCCGGGCCGTAGGTGCCGAAGTTGGGCAGCATCAAACCATGCCGCCTGAGCGCGTAGTGAATCGCATAGACACTCGCGCCGCCCTCGGCGATCACATACTGCATAGTCGAATTCACTTCGAGGATTTTGTCCATGCCGAGCATATCCAGCAACAGACCACCCTTGAGGGGAGAGCTGATGCCCATGCCGACGCCGCCTTTGGCGACGATGGGAATCTTATGCTCGTTGGCAAATTTCAGAATCTCGGCCACCGGCTGATTGCCTTGGGTGTCGGACTCGACGCGCACGATCACGTCGGGCAGCGCCCGATAAGCGCCGTATGCGAGCGTGTGCTGGTAGTTGATCTTGTCGATCGGGTTGGTCGAGACGTGGCGCGGGCCGACGATCTCTTTCAATTTCGCGACAATCTCTTCGACAGAAAGCATGGGGAAAACAATTGGTAATGGAGAATCGATAATTGAAAATTTACAATTCGGACAATCTACGCCGACTGGCTTCGGCTGGTGAGCAGTTCGGTAATTCCGGGGTTATCAATTCTCCATTATCCATTGTCAATTCTTCAAAGCTGCAGATGGCTGCCGCCGGTGATCAGGATATGGCTGCCCGTGAGCATGCTCGCTTCATCACCGGCCAGGAACGCGATGGCGCCGGCGACATCTTCGGGATAGAGGTGTTTCTGCAGCGGCCGGGTGTCCTTGACTCGCTCCCTGTATGCCTCGGGCATAATCATCGACGCATCGGTTAGCGTAAACGCCGGCGTAACGACATTGACGGCAATGCCTAAAGGCCCCAATTCGATCGCCATGGTATTGGCCATGGATTCGAGAGCCGATTTCGCCGCGGCATAAGCGCCCATCCTCGGCAACGGCTGCTGCGCCAATCGGGTGCTGACCACGATGATTCGGCCGCTCTTCTTTTGTTGCATGGCGGGCAAACACGCGCGCGTGCAATGGAAGAATGCCGACAGCTCGTGCTCAATGGAGCGCTGAAAACCCTCCCAGGACAGCGCGTACAACGGACCAACCTCAAAGGGAAAGTAGGCGTTGTTGACCAAGACATCGACGGGGCCGAGCGCCTGCTCAGTCGTCTGCACCATCTTGTCGATCTGATCCTTCCGGGTTACGTCCGCTTGAAAGATTATCCCGCGGGCGCCGGAGTTCCTAACTTCCTGGAGGACCTTGTCGGCGGCCTCCTGATTCCGGTGGTAATTGACGACCACCGCGGCCCCGCCTTGGGCCAACCGGATGGCGGCCGCCGCACCGATGCCGCGGCTCGCGCCGGTCACAAGAGCAACCTTCCCGTCCAGCGGGCGACTGCTTAACTGGCCAGCCATCAAGTTGGACCCGATCAGATCGCGACGGCGTCTTCGGCGGCGCCTTTTTCGTATTTAGCGGCGTTGTTCTTAAATGACAGGAACTTCATTTTTACATAAGGCGAGCTGTAACCGTTCAAAATCCGCTCGACGCGGCCCGGCTTGCTGTAGAATGATTGGAACGCCCAGCCTGTCAGTTCGCCCAACTGCTGGCGTGTCAAATGCTTGGTCGGCATGACAGAGTGCTCGAGATCGTACAGGCTAAGATTGTCGATTTCGATGATGTTGTTCTTGATGGCGGCCTTATATATGGGTGAGCCCGGAATCGGATTGAGCACCTGAATCATGACGATATCGGGATCGATCTCGTCGACGGCTTTCGCGCGTTGGCGGATCTTAGCTTCGTCATCCTCCCAAAAACCATTCAAATAAGTGGAAATCGTTGAAATGTCGTTCTTGCGTAGAAACTGAATCAGCTCTTTCAGTTCTTTGACGCCAACCTTCATCGGTCCCTTGCGCGCCTCGGCGATCTCTTCGTCCGTGCCGCCATCGATGCCGATCAAGACTTGATACAAGCCGACCTTGCGCAAACGCGGCACCAAATCCATGTCACGAATTAGGTTTTGCGCTCGGCTGAGCATGAACCAACTCATGTCTAATTTTTTCTCTTCCAACGCTTCGACCAAGTCGACCATCTTTTGCCGATCGGAGTTGAAATCGTCGTCCATGAAGGTGAGCGCTTTGACGCCATAAGTTTTGTTCAGCAGCTCCATTTCTTCAGCGACTTTCTTGCCGCCTTTGGTTCGGTGCGAGCTGAAATCGCGCGGATTGCGCTGGTCGACCAGCCACCACTCGTAGCAGAAATGACAAGCGCCCTCGCATCCCCGGGAAGTCACCGTCTCGTTGTAATTGGGAATCACCGAGTAGCCATAGTACTTGTCCATCGGAAAGAGATCGTAGGCCGGCATGGGCAGTTCATCGAGATTGGCAATCACCGGCCTTGCCGGCGTAAGCACGACCTCGCCGTTGTCGCGGTAAGCCAGTCCCTTGATCCCGCTGAAATCGGGCGCGGGTTTTTTCAATTCCGCTAAGAGCTCCCACACCGCATACTCATTGTCGCCGAACACTCCGACAATCGCGAAGTCGAGCTGGGGGTTATCGGTCATGATTTTCTGCGGCACGGCGGTGTACATCAAACCGCCGCCGATAGTAATCGTGCTCGGGGTAACGTCCTTAATTTTCTTCATCGCTGCATGAAAGCGGTTCAACGTGGCGGCGCCGCCTGCAGCAGCGATCATCGCGCCGAAGAAAACCGCGTCAGGTTTTTGCCGGCGAACCTCGTCCACCATCTGCTCGTCGGTCAGACCCAGGGCGCGGCAGTCGAGCACCGACACCTCAGCCGCCTTCTTTTCGCGGATGAATGCAGCGAGCTGAGAATACAGCGAGTTGACGGCAAAATGGCGGTCGCCCCAAGGCGCCCAATTTCCCATGGGGGGCGTAATAAATAGGAGTTTCATCTTAATCTCCTGGCTATGGCGGGATTCGTTCAATTGAAAATATTTAATACCTAAACGATTGTCAAGGTTGGCGGCTGTTAAACCTTATCGATGCGGCGTTAATCGCCGGCCAAAGTGTAGAAAATGCGAGACCAAAGGCGTATTGACAAGGTTCAGGCCTTTTGATACTGATTCGCAGGCTAAGCAAGGGTATAGGTCTTTTACCGAGTTAACAGGAGGGTCTCGATATGGCTCAAGCCGCGCGCGAGGAACAACTTTTAGATATACGCGTCGCCGAGGCATCCGCCGCGTATAAGTTCTATCTCAATCAGGAAGCGAAGATCCTCGGCAGCATTGCCGTGGTACTCTTTTTGACGACCTGGGAGCTGGTCGGAAATACTCTTCAGCTCATCAACCCGATGTTCATGAGCTCCCCCTCGCTCATTGGCAAAGCGGCCTACCAGCTGTTCGCATCCGGGGAAATCTGGAACGATCTCCGTGTCAGCGGCATCGAGTTTTTCTGGGGCTATCTCCTGTCCATTGTCGTCGCCATTCCGTTTGGCATCGCCATTGGCTGGTACAGAAGATTCGCCTACATATGCGACCCTTTCGTCAATGCCATGAATGCAACCCCCCGCATCGCCCTGCTCCCTCTGGTCATCATTTGGGTTGGCATCGGCATCGCGTCAAAGGTCGCAATCATCTTCCTGGGCGCGGTCTTTCCCCTGCTGATCAACACTCGTGATGGAGTTAAAACGACCCCGGCCAATCTCCTCACAGCCGCGAGAAGTTTCGGCGCTTCCGAGTGGCAAATTTTCAAAGCGGTGGTTTTGCCCTCGACGATACCCTTTATCATCACGGGTCTCCGCCTCGCGGTGGGGCGCGCGCTGATCGGCGTCATGGTCGGCGAGCTCTACGCTGCGACCGCCGGCATCGGCTTTATGATCACGGTTGCCGGTGCGACTTTCCAAACCGATAAAGTTTTCGTCGGTGTGTTGGTTTTCGCCATCACAGGGATGGCAATGACTGAACTCATCAACCGTTGGGAACGGCGTTTCGACAAATGGCGTCCAAAGGTTGGCTCCGACTAAAAGCACGGCTAAAACTGAAACTAAAGGGCGCTAGATTAATTCTAGCGCCCTTTTTTATGTCTCTCCTATCCGGAGAAATTTAATTTTGCCCGGTGCCTAAACATTTGTTCTCTCTACCTCCAACTGCGGTTTCTAGCTTAATTCATTGACCAAAACATTTTTTACTGCACTTCAGGTGGCTTGGCGTTACCCGCCATTTACATCCTGCTGTGATTCTTACGCCAGCCCTTCGCTCCTTGCAGCGATCGGCTCTGGTTTGAAGTCGGCAGTTCGACTGTTTGCACAATATTAAATTTCGCTGAGACCCTGCGTGATCTTAGCTCCGGCGTGCTTCTGAGCCTAGCATTATGGCAATTTGTAGCTCGCGGCATCGCGGCCCAGCCGTTTCCGCTACAGAGGCCGGGAAATCGTCATCGAGTTAGTCTCAGCGGAGACCTTAGACCTGCCGTTCAAGCGTTTACTGATTCCGGGGCGCGTTGCTTATCGGTTTCATGGCGGTCCCCCAGCGTTGGCGAAAAGGGATCTAGCCGCATTGGCGTGAGACCATCCTAAGCGCGCAAAACTTTCTCAAACGCGGACATTGAGGCGCTTACGATGGAGAGTTGAAAAAGCTCGCAAGTCATTTCGAGGAGCAATAAAAGTCACCGTGAGATGCAAATTTCTAAGGGCTTCTAGCATCGCCTTCGAAATCTACGCAGTTTCTTTTTTCTAACTTTTGTTGTTATAGAACGTTCGATGAGCAACCAGCGCCGCCAGCTTGCCGTACGGGGCCTGATTTTTATCGCTTTGGTGGCTCTACTGTTCTTTTTCAGCCGCTATATTCCACGGCCCTTCAGCGCTTTCGCGCCGGCGGGGGAGGACTTTGACGACTTCGAGGGCATCTACTCAAGCAGCGATCGGCTGAGTAAGTTCCTGCAAAGTTTAGGTCCCTATTCTCCCGCTGTCTTTGTCTTAATGCAGGTTTTACAGGTCATCGCGGCGCCTTTCCCGGGTGAGCTTACCGGCGTCGCGGGCGGTTACGCGTACGGCGAAGCTGTGGGGTTCCTGCTTTCGACGATCGGTCTGTCGCTCGGCTCCTGGGTGGCCTTTGAATTGGCCAGCATTCTCGGCCGGCCGTTTGTCGAGCGTTTTGTCAGACGAGAGGTCTTGGAAAAATTCAATTTCCTCACGACCAAGACCGGAACGTTGATCTGTTTCGTGCTGTTTCTCTTTCCCGGTTTTCCCAAGGATTATTTATGTTATGTGCTCGGGCTGAGTCGGATGCGGCTCGGCACTTTTTTGCTGGTTTCTATTGTAGGACGGTTGCCGGGTACCTATTTGCTCACCGTGCAAGGCGCGACCATTCGCAACGAAGAATACCACACATTCTTTCTTCTTTTGGTCGCCTCCGTCGCCGTGCTCATCGTCGCATATTTGTATCGCAACCAGCTCTTCGATTGGCTCAAACACCGCCACGAATATAAATAACGCCGGGCAAAGTTGGATTTTGATGCATACCGGGTTTTTTAAGGCCGGCTCCCGCCTAAAAAATTAAGCCGCGCGTCAAGAAATAAAAAACCGGCGCCGCGAGGATCCGATACCAGGCGAACGGCGCCAGCTTCCCCCGCTCAAGATAGCGGACGAACCCCTTTACCGCCGCCAGCGCGACAATGAAAGAAACCAAGAAACCGATGCCGAGCTCCAGCGAATCTTGGACGGCCAAGCGACCGCCCATTTTAAGAAGCTCGTAGCCGGTCGCTGCGAACATCACCGGAACCGCAATGAGGAAAGAAAACTCCGCGGCGCTTTTTCGATCCAAGCCGAGCACCATGCCGCCAATAATCGTCGCCGCCGCCCGGGAGGTTCCAGGCCAAAGAGCCAGCACTTGAAACAGCCCGATGCCCAAAGCTTGCCACGCCGTCAGATGATCGACGTCGTCGGTTGAGCGCCTCGCCACGAGACGCTCGACCATCAGGATCGCCGCGCCGCCCACTGCCAGCGCCCAGGTCACTGTTTCGGGGTTGAAAAGCTCTTCTTTGATCCGATGGCGCGCAAGGTAGCCGACCAGCAATGCCGGAAACGTGGCCAGCGCGACACACCACAGTCCCGACCAACCGTCCAGCGTGGATCTCGCTCTGATCAACGAGCGTTCTCGACTGGGTATCAGGCGAATAAATCTTTTCCAGTATAGAAAGACCACGGAAAGGATTGCGCCCAGCTGAATGATCACCTCGAAGCTGGAAGCTTTTTCACCGACGAATCCGAGCAAATGCCCGGCGATAATCAGATGCCCGGTGGATGAAACCGGCAAAAATTCGGTCAGTCCTTCGACAACACCTAAAATCACTGCGATCACCCAGCTGTTCATGCGCTCCTCGTTGAACTCTTAGCCTTAATCCGACGCTAATCATTGGCTGAAACATTAATTTTTTCCAGCAACGACCACCGTCATTGTAGCACATTGAAAGTTCACCAATCGTTAAGTTAAGCGATGATCGGTTGAGCTGCGCCCGACCGCGCTGGACCCGCATGACAGAGCATTGCAGTAACTGTTTAGTATCGGATTAGGCTTAGTTTGCTGCGGCCTAACCGTAACGGTTCGCGGGAATAGCGCGGCAGCCGATCGCGCCGGTTCTTTCACGGTCTTTCAACCAATAGATACTCCTTCACCGCAGCTATTCTTCGCAAGGCTTGGCCGAGATTTTCCTGCAATCTCGGCAGATTTTTTTCCTTGACGATGATCAACAAAGGTTGTTTGACGCTCCGCCAACGATCGTGAAATTCGTCGAAATCCAACATCGCTTTACCCCATGGGGTGACCGGTTCAGGGCGATTGTTGAGCGCGTAATAGTTGCCCAGAAAGGTCCGTTTATTTTTGCCCTTGTTCACTAACCAAATCGGTCGATCGGTACGCAAATAAAAAGCCATACCGGAAAGGTAGGTATCGTAAAAAACCGCCTGCGTTGCCGGGCTGACATGTTGATGCGCTTCGGTCGCAACAGCTTTGGCGGACCGATCCGGCGATACTGCAATCATCATTTCGGCGACAAAGACGACGACACAACACAGGCCAAAACCCTGAACCAGGTAGAGCGGCTGTTGACGGCGCGGCTCGGCGGCGTTTTGGGTGGCGGTTAAGTAAACCAGCACAGCAGTCGAGAGCGCCGCGTAGATCCACACGATATAAGCCATGCTATCAACGGCATCGCGAATTTGGCGCGCCAAGACCATTGGAAAAAATGTTCCCAACGCCAAATACAGGGCCGTTGCGGATTGGAGCCACCAGGTTAACGACAAGGCAAATCGCAATTTGGCAACAGAGTCTCGGTAGCAGCGCACCAGCGCCGCCGCAGTCAATATCGCCAAGGCGGGAAAGATCGGCAAAATATAGTGCGGCAGCTTGGATTTGGAAGCGGAAAAAAACAGTAACGGTAGAGCGACCCAGAGAATCAAATAAAGAGTTCTATCGTCGAGCCTGAAATTCCAAGCTTTCTTTATGACCATGGGTAATAGCAGCGTCCACGGAAAAAAACCGACGAGCAAAACTATGATAAAGTAAAACCACGGTTCGCTGCGATCGAACTCAGCCGTGGCAAAACGACCAAAGTGTTCATCCCAGAGATAGTAACGCAGATAGCCATCGTTGCGGGCATCGGCCGCGAGATACCAAGGCAAGACGATTGCGAAAAACAACAGCGCGCCAGGAATGAGATAAATACGCCGGAGCACCGCCCATCGATTGCTCAGCAACAAATAAAAAAAGAATACCATGCCCGGAACCACCACGCCGATCAGACCCTTGATCAGCGTGGCGATGCCCAGCGCCGAGTATAAAACCAGGCACCAGGTACGTCGCTGCTTGGCGTGATCGCTATGCGCAGCTTCGTAAAACGCCCACAAAGCCAGCGTCAAAAAAAACGTCAGGGACATGTCAAAGATCACGGTGCGAGCGAGAATGAAGAATTCCGCGCTCGTAAGCAAGATCAACACGCTCCACAGGGCTTCCCACGGGCCCCAGCGCGCCAGGACAAAACGGTAGACCAGAACCAGGCAAGCGAAGGCCGCCAAGGCCGACGGTAGCCGCGCCGTCCACTCGGACAAACCGAGAAATTTGAACGAGACGGCGATCAGCCAGTAAAAGAAAATTGGCTTGTCCAGAACGGCGTGAAAATTTTCATGGGGTGTGATCCAGTCGTCGAGCACGAGGATTTCCCGCGCCTTCTCAGAGTTTCTCCCTTCGTCGGGTTCGAAGAGAGCCGCTCCACCCAAACGATAGAACAAAGCGGCGATAAGCGCCGCCCACATCAGCCAGAAAAACCAACGCCCACTTGCGCCGCTCGCAGCGGACTCGGCTAATGGATTGGACGAGTTTTCGGATTGACTTGTCACGCTCGGGCTCGAATTGAAATTCAAGCGTTCAGGTTTACCTGAGGGGAACCTATTTGCAAGTCATGGCGCGGTCGATTCCGCCATTTAGGCGCCACCAAACAAACTTCCAGGCAATCTGGAGTCGACTTACGGACGCCTGGAGTCGGGGTCGGCCAACTGTGCCACGTTGACATCACCTACCCCCTGGCGTAGCTTGATCTTGCCGAAACGGAGGTGATTTATGATCGGCAGTCTTGGTGCCCCGGAGCTTATTGTCATTTTTCTCGTCGCTCTGATCGTCTTCGGCCCGAGCAAGATCCCCGAGTTTGGCAAATCCTTGGGCGAAGCAATTAGAGGCTTTAAGAAAGCCCTCAACGAAGCTGAAAAGACTCCCGTCGACAATCCAGCAGCGCCGGCCGCCCGCCACGACCCAACGAAGTCTTAATCCGGCTAGACTCGCACTCCTTCACCTAAGGCAGGCGATGCAGCACCTGGCACGATTTGCTTGGTTCTTGCTTGCAGCGATCGTAACGCTTGCTCTGCCTTTTACGGCCAACGCGCAGCAGCCGGTCGCAAGTTTTTATTACGATGAGGGCGGCAACGTGATTCGTCAAGCGCAAGACAGCAACCGCGACGGCAAAATGGACCGCTGGGTCTACTATGATTCCCAGGGCCAAACCGAACGGGTCGAACAGGACGTCAATTTTGACGGCCAGCCGGATACCACAATCTACTACGAATCGGGCAAACCGGTGCGTCAGGAGAACGCCAGCAAGAACGACGGCCGCGTCGATACCTGGCTTTACCTCAATGCGGAGGGCGAGATCGAACGCAAGGGCCAAGATCCGGAGTACACCGGTAAACCGACCCTGTGGATCTACTATAAAAACGGCCAGGTCGTGCGCAGCGAAGAGAGCGGCAATGCGACGGGCCTGTCGAAGCGAAAAGTATTTTATAAGGACGGCAAGATCAGCCGGGTCGATGAAGACACCAACGGCGACGGCGCGCCCGATAGTTTTTCCTACTATGAAAACGGCCAGCTGGTCCGAAAAGACCTGGATCGAAAACATCGCGGCAAGATCGATTTATGGGGTTACTACCAGGATGGTCGGCTGATCAGACAAGAAGAGGATCTGCACGGCGACGGTAAAGTTAGCCGAATCGTTTATTTTCGTGGCGATGAAGTCGTGCGCCGCGATGAGGACACCGCGCGGCGCGGCCGCATGGATATGATCGAATTGTTTTCCCAAGGCCGGCTGACCCAGCGCTTTCGCGATACCAAGGGAAGCGGTAAATGGGACATGGTTTCCTTTTATCAGGACAATCAGCTTGTTCGCGAAGAGCGCGATACCAGCGGCGATGGCGTTTTTGACCTGCGGGTACTCTACGACAAAGGCGAGATCAGCGCCCAGGAAGCCGATACCAACGGCGACCGGCGCGTCGATGTCTGGGTGAGTTTCCAGAACGGCGAGCGCGTCGAGCAGCTGGAGGATCAGAAATTTTCTGGCAAAGTTACCGCGAGATATCTGTTCAAAGACGGTCAGGTGGTCAACCAGGAGCAACTGGAGAACGCCGAGCCACCGCGCCTTTCCCAGCCCTTCGTCTTGGTCGAAGAGGCACTGCGAGGCCTCGATATTGGAAGCACTTCGGCGGCAGGTGAAAAGCGTCCGGCAACCTCCCTATCAGGGTTGGAGTCGGGCACGGAATGAAGTAAGATCTTCGCTCTGGGTTAGCGAATGATGAAAACGCGATTCGGTTTATTCCTGCTGCTCTATATGGTCGCAATTTACGCCTGCGATCCGGTGCCGGTGCAGTACCCGCCTGGCACGGCCCAGTATCCATCTGCAAATTCTAATGCAAGTCAGCCCACGTCAGTTCCGCAGCCGCCCGAAGTCACCGGTTCGCAACGCTGGCAACATGCTTGGGGTAAAGCGATGGAAGGCGTCGCCATGGGCGGCTCGATCGGCGGCCCCTACGGCGCAGGCGGTGGCCTGATCATAGGGCTGATCACCGGTTTGGTCACGGCGGACTCCTATTACGGCAAAATTAATAACCAAATTCATTCTGAACAACAGAAAGACCAGAAACTCGAAGCGGCCATCGAGCAAGAGTTGGCGCGCCAGCGCGGATTGGAAAATCAGATCGCCAATGCCTCGGCGCCAGCCGCAGCTGCCGACGCGAAAGCGCCGCCGGAGGCAGCAAACAATCCAGCACAAGCATCGTCAGTCGGAGCGCCGCCGCCAGCGACGCAGAGTAACCAAGCCAATGTCACTCTCGCCTCGCTGCCCAAACCGTCGACGCCGCAACCAGCGCCCAGGCCGTTTAAGAATGTTGAGATCAGAGACGTGAACGGCGATGGCGTGCCGGATCTATGGATTTATTATAACCCGCAGAAGCCCGATGAGATCATCCGCCAAGAAGAGTCGACCAAGGGCGACGGCCAGGTGGATACCTGGAGCTATTTTAAGGACGGCAAAATGGTGCGCCGCGAAGTTGACAATAAGCAACTGGGGCGACCCGACATCGTTTATTTTTACGAAAACGAAAAGCTCGTTCGTGAGGAGCGGGATGAAACCGGACTGGGCAGCGTGACCTATCGAGCCCTGTATCAAGATGGCCGGATTGCGAAAGTCGAAAAAGACTCCACCGGAGCCGGTCGACCGGATCTCTGGATTTATTACGACAAGAGCGGCGAAGGCGAGGTCGTCCTCAAGGAAGAACGGGACCTCAACGGCGATGGCGTTCCCGACCTCTGGTCATACTACGAAAACGGCCGCCTGGTGCGCCGCGACGTGAACGCCGTGGGGCTCGAAATCCTTTCGAAAAAAGACCAGCTACCCGCGCCTTCCACTGAGTTGAGCCAAGTTAAAATTCCAGGCAGTTGACATGGCCCAGCAAAGCTCCTTCGATTGGGGCGACTCCGGAATCCTCTCCCTTTTCCGCAGCCCCTTTCTGATTCCATCGTTAATTTTTCACACTCTGTTTTTCTTGCTCGCCTGGCGTGCGGTCACCTTCACGGTCGTCAAAACCGACGAGGCGCCGATTTCGGTCCAACTGTTGGAAGTCAGAAGCGGCAGTTCCCCCAACAAAAGCATCGGCCCAGGCAAGGGTCCGGGCGGGCCGCGAACCATGCCGAAACTCGGCACGCCGGTAGCCCCGACGCAGCGCAGGGGTAAACTAGACAGCGGTTCGATCGAGACTTTGGTCCCAAGCAACAAGCCGGTGGAAACCGCGCCACCCCCAAAGCCGGTTGCTTTACCGGGACCGAAAGTGTTGGCGGCAGACACGCGCAATGATTGGGTGAACCCGAAGGAGACTTCCGCCGACTCATTGGTGCGGCTACCGACCAGAGAAGCGCCGACTCACCTTCCAGGCAACAGCACCGCTGACCGGCAAGCCAACCAACGGAGTATCGCCGCGCTCAAGGGCCCTGGCGACACTGCGGGAATCAAGGCGCTCAAAGAAGGCACGCAAGTCCCCGGCGCGCTCAAAGGCAGCGGATCGGGAACCGGTCCATACGGGGTCCCCGGCGGCAGCAAGAGCGGCACGGGATTAACCGGCGGCGGCACCGGCAGCGGCACCGGCGGCGGCAGCCTCACCGGCTTACGCGGCTTGTCCGGCGCCGATTACAATCAGTATTTGAATCAACTTAAAAAACGCGTGCAATCCGTGTGGAAATATCCCGACGGGGTTTCCGGCGTTCAAAAGGTGGCGATTCTTTTCACCCTCGACCGCGCCGGCAGATTAGTGAAGTCCGAAGTATTGGAATCGACGGATGCCCGATTGAACGCCAGCGCCGTCGAGGCGATGACGCGCGCCGCGCCGTTTCCACCGATCCCCGAAACTTTGAAAGACCTCGCCAACACGCCCTTGCGCATGCAGTTCACGGTTACGATCGGCGTGCGCGGCTAGGCAGGCGCTCCCGTCCGATCAGTTTCATTGCAATAATTTTTATTTAAGGTAATCATTTTCGGACATCGGGAAGGAATAATCATGCAGCCGCAAGGCCTCGATTTTATCGACATCATTCACAAAGGCGCCATCGCTACCTATCCGTTGATTATTTTGTCGATTGTCAGTTTGACGGTGGTTTTCGAGCGGCTCTGGTCGCTGCGCAATATCGGCTCGATCACGCTCCGAGTCACCGAATCGATTCTCGATCCGATCAAGAAAGGACAGCGGGACTTGGCGATCGCGATCTGCAAACAAAATTCCCATTGCCCGGCCGGGCGAATTTTTCTCAACGTCTTGGAACGCGATGTCGGCACACGCCCGGAATCCGCCACCAGCATCGCCACCGAAGCGATGTTTGAGGAAACTCAGAAGCTCAAAAAGCATCTCTGGATTCTCGGCACGGTGGCGAGCAGCGCGCCGTTCATCGGCTTGTTGGGCACGGTCGTCGGCATCATCAAATCCTTCGAAAGCATGGCGATTGCCGGCACCGGCGGTTTCGCCGTAGTCGCCGCGGGCATTTCCGAAGCCTTGGTGGCCACCGCGCTCGGGCTCGGTGTCGCCATCATCGCGGTCATTTTTTACAACTACTTTCAATCCCGCATCTCCACGCTCAACGGCCTATTTCGCATTCAAGTCGGCAAGATCCTGCAGAATTTGACCGCCTGAGGTAGTCCCATGGCTATGACCCCGCTTGGTGGTAACGACGAGAATTCCGAGATCGTCGCCGAAATCAACATCACGCCGCTGACCGATATCTTTCTTGTGCTGTTGATTATTTTCATGATCACCAGCTCGGCGATGATCGAGTCGGGCGGGAAAGTGAATTTGCCCAAGGCCGTCGCCACCCAATCCGAATCGCGCGGCACGACGGTAACGCTGACGCCCAAGCACGAAATTTTCGTCAATCAAAAACGCGTCCGTGAGGAAAACTTTGAGAAGACGCTGCAGCAAGCTTTGAGCACAAGCGCCGACAAGACCGTGATCCTGCGCGGCGACAAGGACGTACTGCTAGGGGACACGGTCAAGGTGATGTCGATCATCAAGCGCGCCGGCGCTTCGGAAATCGCCATCGCCGCCGAGGTAGAGCGAAAAGCCCGCTAGGCTTTGACCTCCGGAACGGATCGGCAAAGAGCCCATCGCGGAGGAGAAAGAGCATAGGGCATAGAGCGGGGGTGAAGAACCGGGCGCTTGGGCGACCGACGACGCTGTTGCTCGATGCGCTTTACCCCGTGCGCTCTGCTCTTCGCGCCCTGCCCTTTGCGTTGTCCTCATCGCCCCGGTTCATCCGCGGGCGGCGGCAGTTGCGCCGGCCGGCCCAGGCCGTCTTGCCGATTGCGTTCGATTTCACGTTGGATTTCCGCGGAGCTTTTGCCCAGCCGCTCGACTTCCAATTGCAGCTTTTTTTCCTTCTCGAGAAAAACTTCCAGCTCCAGTGATTTCTTATTCCCCGATTGATAATAGATCGTAATCGAATCGTGCGCGTTGGAACCGTCGCTGGCGCGCGCCAGGACATCGATTTGGTTTTGTCCCTCGACCACCGGGACAGCGGAGGAAAAGAAGCCGTCGGCCGCCAAGCGCAGATGGGTAGCCTTTTGACCGGTCGTTCGGTTGACGACCTCTACGTAGTCAACCCCGACCACGGAAATATTTTCGAGCACCGCGAGCACGTCCGCGGGCCGTATCACTGGTGTGTAGGTGCCGCCGCTCTCCCGGGCGATACCGAGCGCCGCGCGCGGATAGGAGAGAGCCTCTTCGCCCAGTGCAAAAACATGGACCTTGATGCCGGCCTTGCCGGCTAAACGGGCGGCGTTGATCGCTAGGTCGGTGTCTTGAGGCGTGGATCTCTTGCCGCCGCCGATCGGCAACGAGGGGAAACCGTCGGTCAGCAGGAACTGCACCTTGATAGCGTCGATGCGCTTTGCGCTGGTGCCCAGCCCAAACAACTCGATCGTCGCCATGCGGATGCCTTCGACCATATTGGTTCCGCCGTAGGGACCGGCGCGAAGGATGTCGCTGAGCACGCGGCGCACCTGTTCGAAATCATGGGTCAGCGGCTGCAATAATTTTGCGCCTTCGCTGAACGTCAAGACACCCACACGAGTGGTCTGGCCATTGAGTTGCAACAGTAAGCGGCGGGCGGCCGCCACCTCGGCGGCAAGAATCGAATTTCGCGGATTGCGCAGCGGCGGCCCGCCGACGCTCATGCCGCCGATGATGATCTGCGGCGCGCTGAAACCGGATCGCTCCGGCGGCTGGTCGGCATCGCCCAAGTCGGCGCCGGCGTACAGCGCCGTGCTGCCGGAAATATCGATCACTAAAAAGATATCGACATTGTCCGATCGGCCGGTCTCGCGCGCCACTTTGCCGCTGACGAATATGGCGTTTTGGTCCTGAGTGACGCGGCTGCCGTTTTGGGGCGAGAGGATTTGCACCTTCGGCTCCGCGCCCCAAATTAAACCGGGAACTATAGCGAGCAAGAGAAAAAGTCCGAAAACAAAAAACCCAAAGGGACGTTTGTGCATAGCGTTCACCCCTCTGACGGGAAAAAGCTAGCATGATTGAATCGACCGTAAAAGAGACCCTCGAAGTTCGCCAGATCAAACTTACCGCCCGACTACCTTCCGTGATATACTAACGACCATGCGCAAGATGATCTTTGTCCTGGCGTCCCTTTGCCTGCTTGCCTGGCTGAGCCCGGCTGAGGCGCAGTATGTCTTGGTTTTAAAAAACGGCCGGCAAATCAGCGCGCAAAGCTACCGCGAAGAAGGGCCGATGGTAAAATTTTTTAGTCTCGGCGGCGAGATGTCCATCAGCAAAGACCAAGTGCAAACCATTCGCCACGCCGATGAGAGTGACCGGGGTGGCGCAACTAATTTTGCTGTCGATCAACTTCGTCCAACAACCACAGCGCAAACACGAGAGGCCGTAGTAAAGCCAGAGAAAATCAAAATCTGCCGATCGCATCTTCTCCGAGCCCGCCGAGCAAAATCGCTTGACAGAGGAACGTGAGTATCGAGAGAAATTGAAAAAAGATAGAGGAGGATTTGAAAGCTAGCAGCAGGAAGAATATTCCACAGTGGCTCGGCGGTACGGACCCGCCGGAAAAAAGTAAGCTGAATGAATGCACTCAAAGGTTGGACAAGTGATTTAACGTCGAAATCATGACCACAGACAGGCCCAGGTGGAGGAAATGTCGCACCACCATCTCTTCCTACACCCCACAGGCACACAAGAGTTAAAGGAACTCAGCAACTGGAACAAATCGATGACCTTGAACAGGAAAAAGTTAAGCTTGATTGGTGAAATGAAGGGAAAGAACCTTACCGTCGAGCCTGCTAGTACAGCGATAATAACCGCTCACTTTAAATTAGACCTATGGCCGCGCGAAGACCCAAGCAGATAACTGTCCACACCGAACCCGGCAATCTGCCCCACCGCCACTTCGGCGATGAAGGAATGATGGCGGAAAGTTTCCCGTTTATGAATGTTTGAAATGTGAATCTCCACGGTGGGGATGCCACCGCCGCGAAATCGCATCGCGCATCGCCAAGCTGGTGTGCGTGTACGCCGCCGGATTGATTACGATGGCGGCGAATTTACCGGCGGCTTGCTGAATCCAGGTCACCAGTTCGCCTTCCGAGTTGGATTGGCGAAAATCGAGGTCGACGCCAAGCTCTTTGGCCAAGGCAGCGGACTTGTTTTTCGATCTCGCCAAGAGTCATCCTGCCATAAATTTCCGGTTGGCGCTTGCCCAAAAGATTGAGATTGGGTCCGTTGAGCACCAGGATTTTTTTCTTCGCCATCTAGGATTCCTCGTTTTCGCTGACGATCCGAGCGCTGAGATCCTTCACCCGCCAAGCGCTTGTAGGATCTCCTCCGGCGCGATCCAGTGGAAGCGGGTCTTACCGATGCCTTCGCACATGATGAACTTAACTTTGCCTCCGGCGACTTTCTTGTCGATCTCCATGGCTTGGATCAAACTCTGCGTCGAAACCTGCGGCGGCATTTCCGCGGGCAACCCGGCGCGCCGCACCAACGCAGTCACACGCTCAAGAGTTTGCGAGTCGCACAGTCCCTGACGCACCGAGAGCTCTGCGGCCTTGACCATGCCGACGCCGACGGCTTCGCCATGGAGAAATTGGCGGTAGCCGGTGGCGGCCTCTAAAGCATGACCGATGGTGTGGCCGAAGTTGAGCACCGCGCGGTAATCCTCCTCGCGCTCGTCGGCTTCGACGACCCGAGCCTTGATGGCGCAGGAAGCGGCGATAATGTTCGCCAGCAGGGCACGATCCAACCCGACGATCTGTTCCAGCCGTTGTTCGAGGAGCTGGAACAGATTCGGGTCTTCGATAATTCCGTATTTAATGATCTCCGCGAGACCGGCGGCCAGCTCTCGGCGCGGCAAAGTGTTGAGAACGGCAGCGTCGACAAGCACCAGCCTCGGCTGGTAGAAGGCACCGATCAGGTTTTTTCCGCCCTCGTGATTGACCCCGGTCTTGCCGCCGACGCTGGAGTCCACTTGCGCCAGGAGCGTAGTCGGTACTTGAACATAAGGAACACCGCGCAGGTACGTAGCCGCGGCGAAGCCGGCAAGATCGCCGATCACGCCGCCGCCCAGCGCGAGCACGCTGGACTTTCTCTCGAAGCGCTCAGCAATCAACCGATCGTAGATGGTCCCGAGCGATTTGAGATTCTTGTGCTCTTCGCCGTCCGGCACGAGCACGGGCGTGATTTCGAATCCGGCGTGAGCAAGCGCGTCGTGAACCGGGTCGAGGTAAAGTTGCGCCACGGTGGGATTGGTAATGAGAGCAACTTTACCGTGCAATCCGGCCTGCTGTAACAATTCACCGGCGCGTTCCAAAATTCCCGCGCCGACGTGGATCGGATAAGAGCGCTCGCCGAGGTGAACGGTTAGACTTTGCATGCCTTTAGTTTTCCGTGTTAACGGTCTGCACTATTTTTTCCACCACTTGATCGATGCCTAGCTCGCTGGTATCGAAGGTCACATGGGCCTGAGCATAGCGGCCCTGGCGCTGTTTGAGCAACTCCTCCACCCGATCGCGCAGGTCACCGCCCTTGAGCAGCGGCCGTTTGGAATTTTTTCCGACCCGGCTAAGCAGTGCTTCAGTGGACCCGGTCAGTCCGACCAGCAAGGTTTGCTCGCGCAGCAGGGTTAAATTTTCGTCGTCCATGACAATGCCGCCGCCGGTGGCGATCACTTGGCCTGGCTGGTCCAAGACCTCCTTGAGCACTCGCTTTTCCGCCTGGCGAAAGTAGGGCTCGCCCTTTTGCGCGAAAATCTCCCGCACCTTCATTCCTTCGGCTTTCTCGATGAGACGGTCGAGATCGATGAAACGTCGGCGCAGCTTCTTCGCCAGGTTTCGACCCACGGCGCTCTTGCCCACCGCCATGAAACCGATGAGAGCGATATTTTGGTTCGGCGATTTGGGCAAAGCGCTAGTAGTTCTTGATCTGTTCCAGATAGTTTTCGTAATTGCGCCGGATCTCCCGGAGAGAATCCCCGCCGAACTTTTCAAGAAACGCTTTCGCGACCTCGAAGGCAACCACCGACTCCCCGACCACCGCAGCGGCCGGCGCGGCGCAAACGTCGGAACGCTCCACCGAGGCGTCGGTGGGCTGTTTCGAGCGCAGGTCAACCGACTGCAGCGGGCTCATGAGCGTTGAAATCGGCTTCATGGCGACCCGAACGACCAGGGGTGAGCCGTTGCTCATGCCGCCTTCAGTGCCGCCGGAATTGTTGCTGCCGCGGTAAAATCCGGTCGGTACGATGCGTGGCGTACCCTCGGTAACATCTTTACTCGGATCGAAGAAAATTTCATCGTGCACTTGCGATCCGCGCCGCCGCGCCATCTCAAAACCCAGTCCGATTTCGACGCCCTTCATGGCTTGAATGCTCATCAACGCCTGGGCCAAGCGGCCGTCGAGCTTGCGGTCCCATTGGGTATGAGAACCCAAACCGGGCGGCAAGCCGAGTGCGACCACCTCGAAAATGCCCCCGAGAGTATTCCCTTCTTTCTTGCATGCTTCGATTAGGGCGATCATTTGCTCTTCGGCCTGGCTGTCCGCCGTGCGCACCGCTGACTCTTCCGAGCGGGCGTAAATCTCGTCGAACGAGAGCTCTTGCAGATTCGCCGCCACGTTGCCGATGGAGCGAATGTAACCCATGACGCGAATGCCAAAGGGCGCGAGCAACTGCTTGGCGAAGGAACCCACCGCGGTGCGCGCCACGGTTTCGCGCGCGCTCGCTCGTTCGAGAATATCCCGGACGTCGGCGCGGTCGTATTTGAGCACGCCGTTCAAGTCGGCGTGGCCCGGCCGGGGTTTGGTAACCGCGATCTTGTCGTCGCGGTCCTCGGGCAGGGCGGACATTTTTTTTGTCCAGTTTTTCCAATCGCGGTTCTCGATGCCAAAGCCACCGGGGAACCCATGGTCTCGCCCCAGCGAATGCCGGAGCGAACCTGCGCCTCATCTTTTTCGATCAGCATCCGGCCGCCGCGGCCGTACCCCTGCTGGCGGCGCCAAAGGTCGTGATTGATTTTGTCGATATCGACGGGAAACCCGGCCGGAACCCCGTCGACGATCATCGTCAAACAGGGACCGTGGGATTCTCCCGCCGTGAAGTAACGCAACATATGCAATACCCTACCGTATTAACTTTTGGCAGGCTAGGGCGCGGAATTCGGAGTAGCTTGAGCTCCCTGCGTCTGTTTCAGTTGATCGCGCCAGAGCTGTTCGGCGGTCGGCAGGTTTTCTGAACCAGAGGCAATAATCCTCGGGGTTATAAAGACGACAAGCTCTTCAAAGTCCTTCTGCCAAGAGGACTTCTTAAACAACCAGCCGAGAACTGGAATGTCTTTGAGATAGGGAACTCCGCTATCCGAGTTTGCAGCTGGTATCCTTCATGATACCGCCGATAACAACCGTTTCACCGTCTCTGACCAACACATTGGCTTTGGCTTCGCGGGTGTTCTCTTGAGGAATACCATCGACTGTTTTACCGAAATCCAATGTGCTGGATTTCGCTTGGATTTTCAGCAAAACAAAACCGTCAGCCGAGACTTGGGGTGTCACCTTTAACGTTATTCCCGCCCTGATCTCTCGAAGGCTCCGGCCTCGCCTACTGTCGCAGCCGAAGTTTTAATCCTGACGACGTTAGCGCTCTCGATCTGAGACTCCATATTATTCAAAGTAACCACTGAGGGCCGAGAAATAATTTTAACGTTTCCTTCGCGCTTCCGCGGCTGATAGAAGCGCTGCTGACACTGTTGCCGAAATAGGCGAAGCTGAAACCGCGATCGGCGGAGATAAATGTGGGTGTAGTGTTTTCAGGAGAACGTTAAGCTGACCGTCGTTAAAAGGCGGGTCTGCCCTAAATCTTGTGCTGGTCCGTACGCGACCTTTATTGAATAGCGTTTCCATCTGGATTCCGAGAGCCCGTGAGAAAGTTGGCGTCGTTTCGATGAGATTCGACTCGATGAGGACTTGAGGCGTGCGAACGTCAAGCCTACTCACCATGCACGCGACATCTTGAACGTCTTGGAAAGTGCCCCGGACTACGATTGTATTACTTCTTTCATCGGGAACTATCTCCGCCCCAGTCTTTATGATCTGCTTAACCTTATCGACTAAGTCTTTAGCCTTGGCGTAATTCACATTGATATAGGAGGTCTGGCGCATCTGAGCAGTTCGGGTCGCATTTCGCACCTCCAATTGAGCTTTCTTCTCTTGGGCCAGTCTTGAGGCGGTCGAGATCCTTAATACGTTACCCGTTTCCTCCTTAGCCAAGCCATTGGTCTCAACGATTAAATCCAAAGCCTGATCCCACGGGACTTCAAGGAGACGCAGCGTTACCTTCCTGTTAACATCATCCGTCACCACAATATTTTTTCCGCTCACTTCCCCGAGTAGTCGGAATACATTCTTGATATCAGCGTCCTTGAATTCTAGCGATACTTTTTGACCGGTATATTGTCTTTCCGACGCCGATTGTCCTTCGCCTGAAAGAGACAGGGCCTTAATTTCAGCACGTGATGGACGACACGCAAAGTCACCGGCTGCAACGTCCACTCGTTTCCCGTCCCTTACTAGGGTGACATTTTTCCTTGCGGTCGCATTTGGATCCAAAGCGCCGATCACAAATTTTAATCCGCCATTCTCCGGCGAGATCGTATAGACAGGGACTGTCGCGGCCGCTATCTCGGCAACAACCCGAAGATTATTTTCGCTGACGTTCACCCTCAACGCGATACCCAGTTGGTATCGATCCGATAAGTGTCGTCCGCTGGGATACTTTCACCGGGATCAAGGAGATCCAACACGATCCGGGAAGGTTGCGGCAGGGTAAAATGGCGATACTGGGTGACCGGATGGGCAAATTTTACTTGTATGATCGATTGGCCTTGCTCTTCGCGAACGACCAAATTCTGCAAAGCGCTGCGCGATGCGGTGCTCACTCGCCGGCTTTGACGGCGCTCGACTTCGGTGCCGCCGCGGTTTCCGGCGGCCCTTTGGGCTTCGACGGCCCGTCGTTTAGCGAACAACCGGAAAACCCGATTGCCACCGCCAAAAGCACGGCCGGCATCAGCGATGAGATTTTCGCAAGTCGCACCCTTATTCGCGATTTGAAATAATCCATTGAGATATTCCCGTTCTTGTTCAGCGCCCTACTTCGATAAAATTTTCATGGTCACATCATGTTTTTTCGGCTTGCCGTAAGCATCGAAGCGAATTTCCTCGACCACAATTTCATCGGGGCGGATCGCTTTTATTTTACCGTCGTTATTTCCGATGGGCGTGCCGATTTTTACGACGTAACCCAGTTTCGCGCTGTCTTCGACCAAAGCTCTCGGTTCCTTAATATCCCAGATGATCCCTACGAGCTTGAGCTGACTCAAATCGAAACGCTCCAGCGGCGAAAGATTTTCGCGTTTTCGGGTCTGCACTTTTGTCTGCAACGTCATCGGGCGAAATGGATCGCGGTCGATTTCCTTCAATGCCCTTTGAGGAGCAGGCGGCGCTGTGAGGTTCTTTCGCGGCACATCGAGGTCGAGTTGCTTGGTTTTATCGGTCGGTTTTGACTGGCCGCCGAAGGCCTGTTTCAGTTTCGCTTTTGCCGCCTCGGTCAACTCTTGCAGCGACTTCCCGATGGTTGCCGGTGCCTTGTTGAGTTTGCCGACCGCTTCTTTCATCTGCTCCGAAGGCGTGCGAATCTCCTTTTCCGCGCATAGCGCCCGCCCCGCGAGGAGCGCCGCGCACGCGAACGAAACCAACAGCAAAAATCCGCCATGCTTGACCATATTCGTTTAGCGTTTTGCCTTCTTCGCCGCCTTGGCCTTTTCCTCGGCAATTTTCTTGCGCTCGGCGTCGTCGAGAAATCGGAACGCAGTCGCCACGCTGGTCGTCTCCAGGACTACGTTATCGCCGTTGACCGTCGCCTTAAAACCGATGCGGTCGATATTGACTAACCGGTTCAAACGGCCGACCTGGTCAAAAAAATTTACGGTATTGTAAAAACTGCCCCTGACCGTGATATCCACCGGCACTTCGGCGTAAAAGTCCTGGAACTTTTCGGCCCTAGGGCGAAACAATAAGACGTTAAGGCCGGACTGTTGCGCCTTCGCCGAGATACCGCTTAAAAGATCGGCGATTTCCTTCTTATCCGGCAGTTGCGCGACCGCCAATTTGAGCTCGGCGTCGAGTTGTAAGAGATCCTTGCTCAGGCGCGGCAAGTTTGCCGACTTCTGAGTTTTTATCATCTTTTCATTGCGCGCGATTTCCACGCTGCCCAATAAGTTCGCCAGTTGATCGGCGCGCGGGCTGTACAAGAAACTGTAAAAGAGCGCCGTGATCAAAATGATCGCGACGACCAGAATGCCGATTTTTTGAATCGTGGGTCGTTCGAGAATATTGTCAAGCAGCTCGTTCAACCCTTTTTCTCCTGTTTCTTCGCAGCGGCGCCGGCTTTGGATTTATCCGCGGCCCGGGGCCTGTCCGGTGGCCGATAATTGACTCTCGCTCTGATCGAGAATTTCTTTCGCGATGCGTTGGCGTCGGTTCCGCGGACGGATTCAACCAGCTCGACGTTATTAAAAAATTTCGACCCATCGAGCGAACGCATAAATTCCGCGATGGTCTCGTTGTCCGCCGCCAGGCCGTTCATCGTCACGCTGCCGGCGGTTTCGCTCAGATCGGTGAGCCAAAGACTGGTAGGCGTCGCCCGCGAGAGACTCGCCATCACCAGCACCGGCCCAGTTTTTTTCCGGTTGAGATCATCGATAATTTTCTGTTTTCCGCGCGCTTCTTTGATCTTGACTTGGAGATCGGCGATTTCCTTGACCTTCGCGTTGAGCACCCGCAGTTCGGTGCGCAGCCCGGCAAGCTCCTGTTCCAGCTCCGTAAGCCGATGCGATTGATAAAGATAAATACCGAGCAGCAAGACCAGCACCGAACCCAACGCTGCCGAGCCTATGATAATCTGGCGCTTGCGCGAGACCTCGGCTTGCCGTTGCTTGAACGGTAAAAGATTGATGCGAATCATCGATCGCCTGGTCTCCGAATCGACAACCCCGCCGCAACGGCAAAGTAGGGGGCTGATTCAAGCAAAAATTCACGATCGATATTCCGGCCGATGTCAAAGCCTCGGAAAGGCTCGCTCATGCGCACTGGAACGCGCATATGTTCTTCGAGTAAAACCCGCAAACCCGCGAGCTTGGCCCCGCCACCGCTTAAAAAAATAGTCTTTAGGCCATCCCCTTCATCCGAAGGCAGCGCACCGTACAGACTCACCGTTCGTCGAATCTCTCCGGCCAATTCTTCAGAGGTCGGTCGCAGTGTCGACTCCAGATCGAGATCCTTTTTGCCATCCAATAGACCGGTTGTTTTGAACGCTTCCGCCGCCTCGATGCCGATGCCAAGCTGCCTTGCCAGGTTGTCGGTGAAATAGGCGCCCCCCAGCGATAAATCGCCGGTGAACGTGGATATGCCGTTTTGCAAGAGTGTGATGCTGGTATACTGCGCGCCAATATGAATCAGCGCCACCACGCCGTTTTCAGCTTCCCCGGCGTAGTTCGCCTCGTACATGTTCTCCAAGGCAAAGTAATCGACGTCCATGACGGTCGGCGTCAGACCCGCTTCGTCGATGACATCGGTATAACTGTTGATAATTTCCTTTTTGACGGCTACCAAGAGAACATCAATCTTGTTCCCATCCTCTGCCTCGAACAATACCTGATGGTCGAGATTAACATTCTCCAGGCTGTCGGGAATAATATTTTGCGCCTCGAATTCGATATTCGCCTCGAGCTCCGCGGGTTCCTGCTTGGGCATCTGCACCTTTTTCATGATCACGGCGCGCCCTGGAACGGCGGATATAACCTGCTTGGAGTTGACCCTGTTTTCCTCGATTAAGCGGCGAATGACGTTAACCACCGGGCCGGAATCCACCACCATGTTGTTCTGAATCGCGTTCTCCGGCACCGGCAAAAGTGCCAAGTTCAATATTCGATAACCGCTCTTATCAACCGCAGCTTCGACCATCTTGATCGAGCTCGAGCCGATGTCTAAGGCCACGTAGCCATCCTTGGCGTTTAACGAACTCAAAAAACCCAGGTTGAAATTTTTCAGGAATGGCAGCATGGGTTACTGTTTAAAAAGCGTGTGCTTTTGCTCGATGGTCAGTCCCAAAGCGAGAAGGATTTTCCGTTTGGTTGCCAACCGGCAATCCTTGCCCTTCTCAATCCGGTCCAGAGTAAGGGGTGAAATCCCGGCGAGGCGCGCGAGCTCAGCCTTGCTTAGCATCTTTGCCTCGCGCATTAACTTGACTTTGTTTTCTTGATCCATTGCTACAGGCCCTTAGCCCGATACTTTGAGCAGTGCAAAATGTAGGCATTTAACCAACTTAGCACTTCAAGTCAATAAAAATATGTTTGAATTATACTTAATTAGATATTTTTGTTCTACTAATATTTAGCAAACTGCCCGCCACCGCCGGCGCGCCAAATTTATAAACCGCAAGTTCATCGCAAGTACTTTAATTCAAAAGATTATAGGATTCAGCTTCGAGCTCGGACGATGACCCCACGATGGACACAAGTGAACGAAAATAGTCCAGCCGCGCCTAATTTGCATAGAATTGCTTTTGCGTGGGTCGCCGGATAGAAATGCCTCAATGAGGGCGGCGGAAAAATTTGCGCGGGTGATCGTGCCGGGGCCGTTGGAAGAGCCGCTAAGCTATCATGTACCCGACGCGCTGATTGGTCTCATTGCTGCTGGTTCGCGCGTCTTGATCCCCTTGCAACGGCGCACCGTAACCGGCGTTGTACTCGAGATTGTCACGGAAAAACCAGCCGTAAAGACCAAAGCGATCATCGATCGGTTGGATGATCAACCGATCCTCGATCACTCTCTGCTCCAACTTGCGAAGTGGATCGCGCATTACTATTTAGCATCTCTCGGCGAAGTTCTAACCATGCTGTTGCCGCCGAACTCACGTCGGCAAAGCCGGCGAACCGCGGTATTGAAGCGGGACCACGTCGAAGGCTTGGATGCACCCGGCAAAAAGGTTCTTAGCGAGCTGAGCCGGCGCAATGGCAAAGTAAGCGTAAAAACCCTCGCGCAATTTTTTGCCGGCCACTCCATCGAGCGAATCCTTGCTCGCCTCGAATCACTCGGAGCGATCGAAATCATCGATCACCTGCCGAAACAAAGACGCAGGCCGGACGCGATCGCCGCGGCGGAAAACCAAGCCTTGGGTGATCACCGAGTGGGCTTTGCCTTGACTGAGGAACAGCAGACGGCTCTGGACGCGATCGGCAAGCGTATTGTACCGAGTGGCTTCGAAACGTTTTTGCTGCACGGTGTTACCGGCAGCGGCAAAACCGAAGTTTACATCCGTGCCATGGAGCTGGCGAAAAGTCTTGGCCGGCGCAGTCTAATCTTGATTCCCGAAATTTCGTTGACACCGCAGTTACTCGACCGACTCAACGCCCGCTTTCCCAATCGAGTCGGCGTCCTGCACAGCGCTCTCACCGGCGCCGACCGCTGGGCGCAATGGCGCCAGATTGCCCGGGGTGAAATCGATGTCGTGGTCGGTGCCCGCTCGGCGGTGTTCGCACCCATTCCCGACCTCGGCCTCATTATCGTCGACGAAGAGCATGATTCATCTTACAAGCAGGAAGAAGGTGTCCGTTATAATGGCCGGGACGTTGCGGTGGTGCGTGCCAAGCTACTCGGTTGCCCGGTCATTTTGGGATCAGCGACACCCGCGCTTGAGAGTTATGAAAACTGCCGCCAGGGCCGTTACCGGCTCCTGGAAATCACCCGACGGGTCGAGCAACGGCCGCTGCCGTTCATTGAGACGATCGATCTTCGCGCGCAGTATCGCAGCGCCAAGCCGCTAACTAACCAGAAATCCGCCGCCGCGGATGCCATGGATCCCGATCGGCGATTAATTTCTGCCGCATTCGCCAAAGCGTTGACGGCAAACTTTGACGCCGGCTATCAGACGCTGATATTCTTGAATCGGCGCGGCTTTGCCAATTTCCTCCAGTGTAGCCTCTGCGGTTACGTATGGCGCTGCCCATACTGCAGCGTGACGCTCACGCTGCACCTCAAGCAGCAGCGAATTTCCTGCCACCACTGTGATTATCGTCGGCCAACGACGGAGGTGTGCCCGCAATGTAACAATCCTACGCTCGGCGCCATCGGCAGCGGCACCGAAAGAATCGAACAAGCGCTCACGCGGCTAGTACCGCAGGCGCGGGTGACAAGGATGGATCGGGATACCACGGGCAAACGCGGCTCGCACGAAGAAATAATTCGCCGTTGGGAAAAGGGCGAGATTGACATTTTGGTCGGCACTCAGATGGTGACCAAGGGGCATGATGTTTTTGGCGTGACCCTCGTCGGCGCGCTGCTCGCGGATCTTTCTTTGAACGTGCCGGACTTTCGCGCCGCCGAGCGAACCTTTCAGTTGTTGAGTCAAGTGGCCGGCCGGTCGGGACGCGGAAATAATCCCGGGCGTGTCATCATCCAAACCTACGCGCCTGATCACTATGCCATTCAGCACCTCTTGTCCCACGACTATAAAAGTTTTTTTGCCGCCGAGTGCGAATTTCGCCGCGCTCTCAACTACCCGCCGTTCGGCCGTCTGCTCAATTTTCGCCTCGACGGACCCAAACAATCGGAAGTGGAGAAGCGCGCGCAAACCTTGGCAGGCCGCCTGCGCGAACTGCTGGCACGCAGCGCAAGATTCGCCGCGGCGATCGAGCTACTCGGTCCGGCTGCAGCGCCGATCGAAAAAATACGAAATCGTTATCGCTGGCAGCTTTTGGCCCGAAGCAAACAAAGCGCGATACTGCTCGACTTCGCCCGCCGGGCGCGGGAACTCATGCCGGCGGGGCGCGGCGTGCGTCTCCACGTTGATGTCGATCCCTACAGTATGCTATGAATTTTCGTAAGGTATGGCGATCTTGGAAATCCTAAAATTTCCCGATTCGGTGCTCTGCAAAGTTGCCACGCCGGTCAAGAACATCACCGGCAAGACCACCCAGTTGATCGATAACATGCTCGAAACCATGTATGCCGCTCCGGGGGTTGGACTGGCCGCGCCGCAGGTGGGCGCATCCCAACGCATCATCGTCATGGATGTCGACCATGAAAATCCGCACAAGCAAGTCTACAAGCTGATCAATCCGGTCATCACTCGCGCTGAAGGCGAAATTGTCTGGGAAGAGGGCTGCTTGAGTGTGGTCGACTTCACCGCCGAGGTGCGCCGGGCCGCGCAGATTGAAGTAGTCGCCCTCGATGAGAACGAAAATGAATTGAAGATCGAAGCCGAAGGACTGTTGGCGGTGGCGCTGCAACATGAAATCGATCATCTGGACGGAAAACTCTTTATTGACCGGATCAGCCGATTGAAACGCGACCTCTACACCCGTCGGCGGAAAAAAATGTTGCGCTCCGGAATCGAGCCGAGTCAAGAAGCGCCGCGGGTAATGATCTAAGCGTTTACTCGACTGCCAAGTCGCCGTCCAAATCCAGACCGCCTGAAAGTTTTTTTCATGTCCACCAGTTGGCCGATCGTTTTCATGGGCACGCCCCAGATCGCCGCCGCCACGCTGGAGCAGCTGTTGGAAGGCCCCGACCCGGTTGTCGGCGTCGTCACCCAGCCGGATCGTCCTGTCGGTCGCGGCCAAAAAAGCGCGCCTTCGCCCGTGCGCAAAGTCGCGGGAGCGCACGGCATCCCGGTGATTGCCGCGACAAAAATCCGGACTCCGGAGTTTCTCGAAACCCTGCGCAGCTGGCGACCCGAGATCATCGTCGTCGTTGCCTACGGCAGAATTCTCCCTAAAACGATTTTAGAATTGGCACCTCGTGGCTGCCTCAACGTGCACTACTCGCTTTTGCCGAAGTACCGCGGCGCCGCGCCGGCCGCTTGGACCATTATCAACGGCGAACACGAAGCGGGCGTGACGACCATGCAGCTCGTAGAAAAGATGGACGCGGGCAAAATCTATCTGCAGGAAGCGGCGCCATTGGCAGCGGACGAAACCACCGGCTCGCTGCAGGCTAAACTCACACCGCTCGGCGCCCGCCTGTTGTTGGAAACGCTGCAAAGACTTAAAGACGGCACGCTCGTCGCAAGAGAGCAAGATGAAAGCCGGGCAACGCTGGCGCCGATCTTGAAAAAAGAAGACGGGCTGATCGATTGGACACACCCCTCGGAAGTGATCGAGCGGCGCGTGCGCGGGCTCGATCCCTGGCCAGGAAGCTACACCTATTTAAACGGCAAAATGCTCAAGGTGCATCGAGCCAAAATTATCTCGGGTGATACGGCAAGAAATCCGGGCGAAGTCGTCCGCGCTGATTCCGGCGGTTTTTGGATCGCGGCCGGTTCCGGGGTCATCGCCCTGGACGAGGTTCAACTGGAAAACAAGAAAAAACTTCCTGCCGCAGAATTTATCAAAGGGGCGAGGATCAAAGCCGGTGATCGCCTCGGCTGAAAAAACCGCGAAAACGGTTCGTGAGCTCGCCAGCGAGATTCTTTTCAAGGTTGACCGAAACAAAGCTTACGCCGACATTCTTCTCGATCAGGTCCTTAGAGCAAACCCTTTGGAAGACCGCGATCGCGCCCTGCTCACCGAGCTGGTCTACGGCACGCTGCGCTGGCGCGGCGCCATCGATGCTCGGCTGAGCCGGCACCTGCACCGCCCGCTGTCCGAAAGCAATGCTTGGGTACGAAATCTTCTCCGGCTCACCGGCTATCAATTGGCTTATCTCGACCGCGTCCCGGACTATGCCGCGGTCAACGAAGCGGTTGAGTTAGCCAAGCGTCTTGACGGCCGCAGAACCGCAGGTTTTGTCAATGGGGTTCTGCGCAGTTTTCTTAGAGACGCCGATGACGGCATAACAATCACACGAGAGCCCTCTGTCGAATCCCTTGGGGCGCAGTGCTCCCATCCGGAATGGCTGGTGCGCCGCTGGCTCGCAGAGTTCGGCCGAGATGAAGCCCAGGCGCTGATGCGCGCGAATAACGAACATGCGGCGGTGGTGCTGCGAGCAAACATTCTCAAGTGCACGAGAGACCAATTACTGGACCAGCTGTTAAACTCCGGAATCGGTGCCAGCGCAACGTTTTGGTCGTCCCAGGGAGTTTCGCTGCAATCAGCCGGTGCAGTGGAAAAACTACCTGGCTTTGCCGAAGGATGGTTTCAAGTCCAAGGTGAGGCGTCCCAGCTTGTCTCCCACCTGCTAGCGCCTTTGCCGGGCGAGCGCATTCTTGACGCTTGCGCTGCGCCGGGCGGCAAGTGCACGCATATTGCCGAACTCATGAAAGACAGCGGCGAGATCGTCGCCATCGATAGCTCGGCACGCGGCGTTGAAAAAATTCGCGAGAACTTAAGCAGGCTCGGTCTTAAATCGGTGCGCGCCGTACGCGCCGACGCCAGCAAGGAATTGAGCGAAGGCGCTGACGGAACCTACGATCGAGTTTTGCTCGATGCGCCCTGCAGCGGCCTGGGGACGCTGCGCGCCCACCCGGAAATCAAATGGCAACGCGGCGAAAAGGACATTCAACGCCTCCGCGGCTTGCAGGCAAAGCTGCTCGACAATGTCGCAACCTATCTCAAATCCGGCGGCACCCTGATCTATTCAACATGCACGCTGACGCGCGATGAAAATGAGCGAAACGTCGAAAACTTTCTCGCGCGGCATCCGGAGTTTGAGTTGCAAGATGCCGCGCGCTATCTTCCAGAACCAGCAACCGAGCTCGTGCGCGGCGCATATTTCCAGGCGCTGCCGCAGCGCCACGGCACCGACGGCTTTTTTGCCGCGCGCATGAGAAAGGCTTAGCAAATGCCATCGCTAAAAATAGCTCCGTCGATTCTGTCCGCCGACTTCAGCCGGCTCAAAGATGAGATTCAAGCCGTCGAAGCCGGTGGCGCCGATTGGCTCCATGTCGATGTCATGGACGGTCACTTCGTACCCAACATTACCATCGGCCCGGTGGTGGTGGAGTGGGTGCGCAAGGTCACCACGATTCCGATCGACGTGCATTTGATGATTACCGATCCCGACAAGTACGCACCCGAATTCATCAAAGCCGGCGCGGATTGGGTGTCAGTTCACCCGGAGACCTGCCCCGATCCTCATGCGACCTTGCGTAAGATTCGCGCGCTCGGCGCCAAGGCTTCGATTGCCGTGAACCCCGACGTGCCATTAAAAAAGGTGGAAAGCTGCTTCAACGATATCGAAATGGTTCTGATGATGACCGTTTTTCCCGGCTTCGGCGGGCAGGCTTTTATTCCCGACGTCTTGCCCAAGATCGAAGAAGCGCGAAAACTCATCGAGCAGCGCAATCTACCCATCCTGATCGAGGTCGACGGCGGCATCAAAGTCGACAACATCGCCCGCGTGCGCAACGCCGGCGGTGAAGTGATCGTCTCCGGCTCGGGCATCTTCAAGACACCGAGCTACACCGACACCATCCGCGCAATGCGCAAAGCGGTGGAGCAAGTCTAACCGCGGGTTAAGCTGGCGATTCCAAAGTTCAAATTCCAGATGCCAAATAGACAGCATCGCGAGCTGGTAATCTGGCATATGTAATTTGGCATCTGGGCTGCGCCCTCGAGGGCGCACCCTGCTGTTGTTTTCTGCTTTCGGTGTGCTAGGTTGTGCGAGTCGGGGCGTGGCTCAGCTTGGTAGAGCGCACGGTTCGGGACCGTGAAGTCGGTGGTTCAAATCCACTCGCCCCGACCAATTTTCTCTCTCAATTTCACTTTCAATACCTTCACTGGATTCGGTCGGTTGATCGTCGGTACCGTCGCGCAAGATTTCGGAAAAGCTTTCGGGTTTCGCTCCGAAAAGGCGCTCTAGCTGCTCCCTGGAATCGCTGTTGATGTAGCGCCCGTAGTGCTTTTCGATCATCGCCACCGAGGTGCCGCAGTACTCAACCGGCCACTTTATGTTTACTCCCTGTGCCAAGCCGGCTGAAATGAATGTACGGCGGGTTGCGTAGCACTTGCAGATATTATGTCTGGCCCGTGTGGCTCATCTAACTCAGCCCGCCCTCTTATCTCCAAGAAGCGCATGCTCGACGGCTAACCGTCCAAAGGTCATCCCGCCGAGCAGCGTTAGACCTGCTTGGTAACCGGCCCCGTACTCCGTCCGTACCCTTACGGTGCCGCCTGCGTATAAATTGGGAATGGCGTGTCCACGCAAGTGCATCACCCGTCCGTGAATGTCCGTATAAAGCCCGGCGGATGACGACTCCGAAGGCGTTAGTTCGATGCCATAAAACGGCGCCTTTGACAATGGCCCCAAGTTGGGGTTGATCGGATGTTTAGTGTCGCCAACTTTTCGAATCCATAAAGATTGGCCCCGACCAAATTCCGGATCTATTCCGGCGCTAGCATTTTCATTGAATGTAGCCACTGTTTGCTGAAGATGCATCGCGTCGATACCCAATTGTTGTGCGAGTTCCGCAAGCGACCCAGCTCGTTTTATCCAAGCCGGAAGCGGCCTTTCGGGCGCGATATTGGCAAATGGATAGCGCTCTCTGAATTGAGAATCGAAGAGCAAAAAGAATGGAATGTTCGCGTATCGATGTTTTTTGACCACATCAAATTCTCTCAGTTTTACGACAAACTCTTGGAAGAAGGCCTCGTTGCCGAATCGCTTGCCTTCAGAATTCACCACAATAGAATGAGGATAGGCTAGTTCTTGTATGCCAGCGGAGTGAAACTCGGGCTCACCTCCTGGGCGCGGGATCCAGTAGCCCACCATGGAACTTAAACTTGTCGGAATATTTCGGATAAAGGCGCCAAGTTCCCCTGCCATGAGAAGTCCATCACCCGTCTGGGTCGGTGGGTGGTGTGGAGCGGAATTAGGAAACGGGTGGTAAGCGCGAACGAACTCAGGGTTGCTCTCGTATCCGCCAGTACCGAGAAAGATTCCGCAATCACCTTTTATCTGTTGCGCGCGATCTCCTGCTCTCACTTCAACACCAGCGATCCGGCCCTTCTCCAGCAAAAGCCTTGTCGCCGGGGATTGCGTCAATAGGGTCACTCCTTTTTCTATACACTTGAGTAGCAACCATGCCACCAAACCTTGACCCGCCGCATAGACAGACGCCGCATGCTCGAGGTTTTCCGGAGCCCAGGAATAACGATTCCCGAGTCCTCCCCATTTGATTGCATCAGACCAGGAAACACCTCCCGGCATGTATGGGCTTTCCAAAAGAACGGGAGCCCTACCAGGCAGGGCTTTCCTTGGCAGTGGCACGACTTCGAGTGTTCGACCAAGGCCGAGTGAGCCCGGCGCGCCCGGAAAGTAATGGTCGGGAAGACCCTCAATTATTCGAAAGGGAACGCCCAGTTGGGCGAATGCCTCAATCGTCGCGGCCGCTTCGTTAACGTACGTGCGCATTTTTTCTTCTTCAGCAAATCCTCCCGAAAGAAAGCGCAGGTATTCGAGCCCTTGTTCATTAGAATCGTCCATGCCGGCGGCGCGCTGAAGCATGTTGTTGGGTGCCCAAAGTCCCCCGTAAGAATAGGCAGTGGCTCCGCCAACAACAGGTGCTTTCTCTATGACGATCGCCTTTAGACCGCGGTACGCCGCCCACAACGCACTTGCCAAGCCTGATGCTCCCGAGCCAACCGCTATCCAATCCGAGTGCGAATCCATCAATCCTCCTTTCAGTCGGAACTAACGGAAATTAAGGCCTGCAATTGTAGAAGCCGCCAACATCGCGATCCGGTTCAATTTCTTAATCAAGAGTATCTCGCTGAGAACGATCTCGAAGGACAACGTTGACCATCTTTGTTTGTCCCGTAACGCGGCAGGAGCTCGTTGCCTTTCCATATAACACAGACAGCGCGGGCGCGGCGAGCTAAGCAACTTGGAGTATTTCTCAACGAGGGTTCGTATATAGAGTCGCTCTCGGTAGGAGTGACGGTGTTCTAATGTTTGTTGATCGTTAAACTCCTGCCGAGAGACGACATTGATGCGCCTTACAGTTCGATCCTGCGGGAATATTGCGATGGTTTGGCCGAAATGGGCGGCCATTCGTTAGGGAGATAACCCGCCGTCCTGGCGGCTTTTGTCGGGAAACGAAACATTGACAAATTCGGGTAGCTGGCTGATATTGCAACCGATTTGGATTTTATTGGCGGAACCATCGTCGGAAATAAGCCGACCGGTATATGTCGCTGCCTACGGCGGCTTACTTAATAGTTGATCGACATAGGTAGGCTCTCACGAGCTGTCCCTGTCACACCACCGGGCATACGGGTCACGTACCACGGCGGTTCGATCGGATTAAGCATTTGAAGCGCCGGCTAATCGCGGAAGGCCGATCGAGTCGAAATAGCGATTGCGCAGTGCTTGTTGGACCGCCGGATGGCCTGACATACGCCAGAATCCCGTCGGTGAACCGGCAGCGACTGCCGCTTGGAACTTCGGAACGCCCCGTCGGCGCAGTTCTTTGAAACGGTTGTGTCCGTTCTGCCACTGCCGCCAGAGGTACATCCGTAGTCTCCGGCGAATCCACGCATCCAGATTGGAAAGCACTCGGGGAGTTTGGCAAAAGCCAAAGTAGCCTCGCCAGCCAATCAGGTAATCGAGCCAATGGCTCGACCAGCTTGACCAGACTTGCTCCACGACGTCCGACGTGTCAGTTCCCGTACCCGTAGCTTGAATCGTTCGAACCGCCTTCGGCGCAATTTGCCGTTCGCTCCCATCGTTCGTGATGCTAAAGCCCAGGAACTTTCGCTCCTCTGGTCGAGCCACAGCGCTCTTTGACTCGTTGACTTTCAGCCGAAGCCTAGTCGTCAGAGAATCGGCTCACGCTGGCCATGACCCGCTCGCCCGCCCGCCGACTGCGTACGTAGATGTTACAGTCGTCCGCGTAACGACAGAATCGATGGCCGCGGCGTTCCAGTTCCTTGATCGAGTTCGTCCAGCACCAGATTACTCAACAGACGGAGAAAGAGGACCCCCTTGCGGTGTCCCTTCATCGGTCGGACGGACCAACCCGTCTTCCATCACTCCGGCGTTTAAAAACGCTCGGATGATTTTCAGCACTCGCTTATCAGCCACCCGTTCCGCCACCCTTGCCATCAGCCGGTCATGGTTGACTCGATCGAAGAATTTCTCGAGATCGATGTCAACCACCCAGTTGTAGCCCTCAGCGATGTACGCTTGAGCTTGGGCAACAGCCTGATGCGCCGAGCGACCCGGTCGGAACCCATAGCTGTGCTCGGAAAACGTTGGGTCCCAACTCTCTTTGCAGAACCTGCAGCAGCGCTTGCTGAATCACTCTGTCGACGACACAAGGAACGCCGAGCTTCCTGATCCCGCCATCCGGCTTGGGGATTTCCACCCGCTTGACCGGTTGCGGCTTGTAGGTTCCGCTGAGAAGTTGTTCCCGAATGTCTGGCCAGTGCTCCCGCAGGTAGTCCACGGCCTGCTCGATGGTCATCCCATCGACGCCCGCACTACCCTTGTTCTCACGGACGCGCTTCCACGCTATTTCGAGATTTTCTCGTTCGCACACCTCCTCCATTAACCGTTCTTCTATCTGCCGGGCTTTCAGAGTTTCGCTTCGCCACGAGCGGTTCGGTCCCTTTGCGGTCGAGCGTTCGGGGTTTCACCCCAACCTCCTTCCATGAAGGCCAGATGCAATTGCTTGCTCTGGATTTTCTGCCGCTTTCCGCTCATGAGTTGCGAGTCCTACTTGCCACTCCCAATCGTTCGGGCCTTCAGCAGTCGTTACCGGCTCCGGCCTTCCGTTTCTCCCCTTTCGGCGTGGAGTGCCTCAATCGAGCTTGACCGACTGCCCTTGCCTACTATGCCCTCTGCTGACTTCTGCGCCGCGATCAGGGTCGCCTCACGGCTTCCCTCAGTCTCCAATTTCGGAGACACAACGCAGACCTCCCGAGGTAAGTTCGACAGCTTTCCCCGCACACCTGCCGGATCTACAGCTCTGGCCCTTGATGGATATGGACTTCGCGATCAGTCGCCCGCTCGTCCGACCCGGGATGCCTCATATCCGGTTTCTGTTCGTCAGGTCGCGGCTTTGCTCCACGCTTCCTTCAGACGCCACCTCGCGATGACGCCCTTGCGCTTCGCTAATCCTTCACCTCCATCAGGTTGGATAGGGGACTTTCACCCCCAAGCTCTCGAACATGCTCGGCACACAACTAAACCGCTGCGCGGTGGCGGATACCGTGCGAAGTTTTCTGCCCTGATCTGCATTTGTTTTTCGCATTAGTTCCCATCAAGTCAGGCCACTGCCAGTCTTCACAATTTGCGTGATAGCGTCGCTCCCATCTTAAATCCAGGAGGGTTTTTATGGGAGCACTACGAGAGAAGATGGTTGCGGAGATGAAGCTGCGCAACTTCGCGGCGAGGACGCAGAAGTCTTACCTGGCCGCGATGGTCGGGTTAGCTAAGCATTATCGGCAGTTCCCGGATCAGCTGACGCAGGACCAAATCCGGACGTATCTGTTGCATTTGCAGGAGCGGGGTTTGTCGAGTAGTTCGCTGAACGTCAATATTTCGGCGCTCCGATTTTTCTATCAACAAGTTTTGGGATGGAGCCGAGAACAGTTCTTCTTGCCACGAAGGAAACGGACCTGGCGTTTACCGGAAGTGTTAAGCCCCAGAGAGGTCGAGCGATTGCTGCAAGCCGCCGTCAAATTGCGTGATCGCTGTTTGCTGATGACAGCATACTCGGCCGGACTGCGAGTCACGGAGCTAATCCATCTCAAACTCAGCGATATCGATTGCGAACGGATGATGATCCGGGTCGAACAGGGCAAAGGGAAAAAGGACCGTTACACGATTCTCTCCCAACGTCTGTTGGGGGAACTGAAAAGATACAAGCAAACGTATCAACCCGTGCTGTGGGTCTTCTTTGGTAAAACCAGAAATGATCCCCTGCACATCACCGCCGCGCAGAAAGTCTACAATCTCGCCAAGCACAAAAGCGGGGTTGAAAAAGGCAAAGGCATTCATACGCTGCGACATTGTTTTGCCACCCATCTTTTGGAAGGTGGCGTGGACTTAGTGACCATCAAGACGCTGTTGGGTCATAACTCGCTTCAGAGTACCCAGCGCTATTTGCAGATTCGCCAGCCCAAGCTCGGTGCCACCGCCAGTCCCCTGGACTTGCTCGATCTGCGCGACGCCCCGCTTTAACGGGGAATCGCCATGTCGCTGGCCAAGCTGGCGGCAGGAGAGAAAACAACACGCCCCGAGTTGGCCGATATCTTTCGTCAGTACGGGGCGCGCTTCGAGCAAACCCATCGGGTGTCGGCTGCTGAGCACAAGGTGATCCGCGCTGTGACGGTCTGCCGAACTCAAGAACTCGGCGGCCACTTGGATCGCTGCGATGCCTGCGGCTTTGAGCGCCCGGCTTACAACTCCTGTCGCAACCGCCACTGTCCCAAGTGCCAGTCGCTGGCCAAAGCCCAGTGGTTGGAGAAGCAAACCTCTGAGCTTTTGCCGGTGGGATACTTCCACCTGGTTTTCACCTTGCCCCATGAATTTAACCGGCTGATTCTTGCTCATAAGAAAATCGTCCTGAGTCTTTTGTTCAAAGCGGTCAGCGAAACGTTGCTGGATTTCGGTAAAAGCCGTCTGGGTGGAACTCTGGGGGTCATTGCTGTTCTGCACACCTGGGACCAAACCCTCAAGGATCATTTTCATCTGCACTGTCTGGTTCCCGCTGGCGCTCTGTCTATCGATCGAAATCGTTGGATCGCGGCAGGTAAGAACTTTCTGTTTCCGGTCAAGGCCCTGAGCCGGGTGTTTCGGGGTAAGTTCTTAGACCTGTTAGGACGGGCTCGTCGACGAGGAAAAATTGATCCCATCTACAGCAACATCAGAGTTCCGCATCAAAAAGAATGGGTCGTCTATGCGAAAAAGCCTTTAGGTTCTCCCCAAACCGTTCTCGATTATCTCGGCCGCTACACTCACCGTGTAGCGCTCTCCAATGATCGTATCCTCGGTATCGATCAGGGCCAGGTCACTCTGAACTACCGGGATCGCAAAGACGGCGATCGCAAGAAAATGATAACCTTGGAGGCCCAAGAGTTTATCCGCCGCTTCCTGCTCCACGTCCTGCCCGATGGTTTCATGCGCATCCGTCACTTCGGCATTCTGGCTAACCGTTCTAAAAAACAAGCGCTGGCTCAGTGCCGTAACCTGCTGAAACTTGATCCGGCTTTGCCACAAATCCCCAAGCAATCAGCCCTAGACTTGCTGCTTAGGATCACCGGCGTCGATCTCTCTCGCTGCCCGTGCTGCCATGAGGGAATCATGATCACCGTCGGCGAACTGTCGGCGACGCCCAACCTGCGTTATTGGGATTCTTCATGAACAAAGCTTCGTCGAGTTTCATCTGGTTTGTCTCTGGACCTCGCCAGTCGCATGGATGGGTGTATCCGCAAACGCGAAAAACGATACGCAACGCTCTGTTTCCAGCGGGCCATCTCCAACGTTGGAATTTTGCAACACCCCATCGCCATTGCGATGATGCCCTCGTATCATCCAGAACCTGGCGCCGTGACGCCTCTGCCTCATTAAAATCCCCATAGCCGCAACTTGGGCGCTGCTCCGCAGTTTAGTCCAACACGTTTTATCCCCTTGGCGTAACTTCGGCGCGATCGCCGCGACTTGATCGCTATTCAGCTTTGAGGGATAAAACGCTATACGTTAGGCCACACCGCGTTACTCATGCTTAGCGAGCAGGACTCCCTCCGACTCTTCCGGTGGCGACGCCGAATGGTTGCCCTCTTTGTCGGAACATGGGTCTACATCCTCCTTGTGGTCGCGTTTCATCTTCTTGCCAATCCCCCACCACATGTCGTCCAGCTGGCGCTTCTTCCTTCCCTTGGTCTTGTCATCGGCGGTGTCTGGCTCCAGTTCTCAATCCGCTGTCCTTCCTGCGGCTATCCGCTGGGCCGCCAGTCGCGCTTACTTGTTCCCGATCACTGTCGTTCGTGCGGCCTCTTCCTGCGTAATCCCGGGGGCGCGGCCTAACAAGGCGCCGCAGCCGACGCCAAACAGCGCAATTCAATCGATCCATGGTACAATCCGGCGGATAGCGCTCTCGCCCAAGCGCTAACGGTTAGCGCTGTTTGTCGCGGCTGAGCGCCAGAATCGTTAACCCTGAGATTGAATTGAATTCTCCTTTGACCCAATCCTGCGAGATTTGACTGAAGCGTCGATCTGTTCGATCCTATGCCGATTCACAAGGCAAGTGTCTTACCGCAAGTTCCTTTAGACTCCAGCGGTTTGACATGAGCAAAAGCCCTATAGCCCATACCTTGCTTTTGGGTATAGCGCACGAATACAATTCGTTTGCGTGATAGTCGTAAGACCGGAATGAAGAAACTTTCCGTGAATGAGTCTACGGGTGATGGTATGAACTTACCGCCGGATCAAGAAGCCATAAGAGGCAAGTGTTTTAATCCGTCGGGAACGTTTGTCGATTTTCCGAACGAAGATATCGAAACGTCGATTCCAGCTCGATTTGAAAAGATTGTGCGCCTATATCCTGGCCGAATCGCCGTAAAATTTGGCGAACACTCGTTGACCTACGAGGAGTTAAACCAAGCCGCTAACCGCATCGCCAGTGAGATTCTGGAACAACGGGGCCGACGTAGTGAGCCCATCGCATTGCTTTTCGAGCAGGGCGTTGATGTTTTGGTGGCCATCTTCGGCGTGCTGAAGGCGGGCAAGTTTTACGTTGCGGTCGATCCCAAGTCGCCGCAAGCGCGAATCGATTACATCATGAACGACGCCCGAGCCAGAATGGTGGTAACCAACGGCGCGAACCATAATTTGGCTTCGTATTTGAATCGGGGTGATGTTTCCGTATTGAACATCGATGAAATTGAGAAAACGGGTCATTGGGACGAATCGCTATTGCGCATCTTACCCGATGATTTTGCCGCGCTGATGTATACGTCCGGCTCCGAAGGGTTGCCCAAGGGATTGGTGGAAAGTCATAGGTTTATGCTCCACACAGCGCGCGGTTTAACTCATTTAAAGAAGATATCGCCGCGGGATCGCCTGACTTTGTTTCATTTTGTTGGTTTTGCAGCGTCCGAAGGACATCTTTTCCCATCTTTGCTCAACGGTGCTTGTCTTTGCCCGTTTGACATCAAATCGCGAGGCGTAAGACCCTTGACGTCCTGGCTTGATGAGGAAGGGATTTCCCTTTGTCACATGCCTGTGTCGGCGTATCGCCACTTGGCGGAACTTCTCCCCATTGGCGCGCAATTCTCGCAACTTCGTTTCATGCAACTTTCGGGGGCACCCATCAACCGATCCGACTTCGATCTGTTTCGAGAAAGGTTCTCCTCCGGGATTTCACTGCATATTCTCATGGGAACAACCGAAGTTGGCGCGGTGGCGAGCGCAATTGTCGACCACGGATTCCGCTTCCCCGAAACCGGCACTCCGATCGGTTACGCGTGGCCGGACCTGCAGTTGCAATTGGTCGATGAAAGCGGTCGCGAAGTTGCGCCCGGACAGATCGGCGAGATTAGCGTCCGGAGCCGTTACATGAGCGCTGGTTACTGGCGCGAGGGGAATATCTCCCGGGCCAATTTTTTTGCCGATCCCGACTGTGGCGATACACCGGTCTATCGGACGGGAGATCTCGCGCGGATGATGCCCGACGGGTTCTTGATTCACATGGGCCGGAAAGACTCCCGGGTTAAAATTCGCGGCTATCGGGTCGGAATCGTTGAAATAGAGCGCGCGTTATTCCATCATCCGATGGTCAAAGAAGCAGCAGTCGTTGCCTGCGACCGGGAAACTGGCGAGAAATATCTGGCCGGTTATGTCGTTCCGCGTCCGGGATCAGTTGTGAGGGTCAATGAGCTGAGCGACTTTCTTAGGAATAATCTTCCTGACTACATGATACCGTCGGCGTTCCTGTTTATGGAATCGCTGCCTTTGACAAATGGCAAGCTGGATCGCAGAGCGCTGCCAAAACCAAACCACCGGCGGCCGGAATTAGGGACGGCTTATGTCGAGGCAAGCAACGAAATCGAGAAACGACTGGTTAACATCTGGGAAGAAATACTCGACGTGCATCCTATCGGGATCGACGACAATTTTTTTGATCTTGGCGGTCATTCACTATTAGCCTCTCAATTGTTCACCCGCCTAGATGACGAGTTCGGCCGTTTGTTACCCCTAAGCCTTCTCGTGGATTCTTCAACGATACGGTTGCTGGCAAACCATTTCTGCAGTGCCGCCAATCCCCAGAAGATCTCGGCCTTGGTGCCGTTTACTCAAGCAGGCGATCAGCCCGCGATCTTTGCGGTGCCCGGAGTTTACGGAAATGTTGTCGGGCTTTTCGATCTTTTCCGCGCGCTCGGCCATGATAGGCCCTTTTATGGGTTGCAGTCGATTGGACTGGACGGGCAAGAACGCGCCATCGAAAGCATCGAGGCCATGGCGGAGCGGTATCTCACCGAAGTCCGCGCAGTCCAGCCGCATGGCCCTTACATATTGCTCGGTGCTTGCTTTGGAGCCGGAGTAACCTGCGAGATGGCCTACCAACTGCTCGAAGCGGGTGAAGAAGTTAGTTTTCTCGGCATGCTAGATCCGATTGGACTCGTAATAAATCAACGCAAGCAGCACTTAAATACGGAGACGCCGAATAAGAATGAGCAGCCGAGCAGTTTCCTTTCTACGCGATTGCAATTGTATTTAAAGGAAATGCGGGAACTGAATAGTGTCGAGCGGGCGAAATTCCTCACTGAAAAAGTCAGGTCGTTAGGTCGGACGCTTACAAATAAGAAAGCGCGCCGAGCGGTTCAGCGAGAGATACACCAACTGGCGGTGTTTAATGCTAGTAAAATAGCTGGGCAACACTACCAACTCAAAAAGCTCAAAGGTCGATTAAGAGCACTGGAAATCTTCGTATCCGAGCATCCGCGAAGGATCGAATTGGAGAACTTCGATTGGGCTACAATGTGGGATGGTAGAGCTGATTTGCATGAAGTACCCGGTAAAGACTCCGGAGACATGTTGAGTGGTGAAAATGCCATTATGCTCGGCGGTTTGCTGCGCGAGAGATTACAGGAGAATATGCAAGTTTGACCTAGCCATTCATAAGTTTAGTCCTTCTTATCCACTATTTGATAATTTCTTGGTAAGGCCGCTCTTTACCAGCACGCCATTTAAGATGGAAAAAGTACAAGTTCGGGTCGATTCCTGCCGCGTGCACTGCTCTTCCCCAGCTCCCGAAGTACGCTTCGGCAGCACTCACCAAGGCCGGAAACTCGCGCCGTCCGGATGCGTAAGCCAATGTCTGGTTTGCGCGTTGCCTACGGCGAAGCTCAGAGATGATTTTCCGCTTGCTCCAGCCGTTTCTAATTTTGGGGTTGGTTTTGATATCGATCTTTGCCTTTTTCAAGCTTCCGAAGTAATCGGTTAGGTCAAATTGCAGTGTCGGTGATACCTTGCGCCGATCCTCGAGGGCATCTTGTAGGTCTCTCAATAAGCAGTAGCGGTTCTTACTCGGAACCGCTTTGTCTACCACACCCGTCGCTATCAACGCTTGAGCCCATGATCCGTAGTGACGGAGCGCTCCACCGAAAAGGTCTGCGTGATTTTTCATAACGTATGCAGGATAGATTGGCAGACGCCGACCCCGCAGCCGTAGGATTGTTTTAATGATTCTCTCTGAATCCCAGGAGCTACGCAGCCGCACTCGGTCGGGCTGGAATCCACCCGCCTGGAGCGCCTTATTCCAATCGCCAAATATCCAGACGCCTTGGTTGTAAAGGTACGGGTATTTGCGTTGAAAATTTGCAGCAAAAACATCTTGCCTATGCAGCGCCTTGATTGCGGTGAGCCACTTTTTCTTACCGATGGGCTGGAATCCCTTTCGGGGGCTTTGCAGTATGCGAAAATCCTTGGCGACCAGCCCGTCGGGAGTGAGGCCGTATTCCTCCATGTAGGTTTCCCGGTCCGTATCGTGTTTTGAGAGATGTAGACTGCTAATCACGCGACGTTTATCACCGCAGATACGGCAGCTAACAAAATCGATGCCTGCAGCGCCAGTTAAGCTTCGAGTGCGCGCCATTGAGAATATGGCTATCGCCAAGTGGTAGTTTTTGCGGTTGGGCCGTGGGCCACTCGTTCTGGCCAATAACCGGTTGAGGGCGGCTATCTTACGGATGATCCTTTTGTCATGAGTTTGCTGAAACTCTATCGCCAACTCGTCCACACGCCATTCGATTGCTCGCGGGCATACTTTTTCGGGAATATCGTTCGGGTAGCCATCGGCGCGATATAGCGCAGGAAGGAATAAAGAATCAAGAGATGTGAAAGGCTGGAGTGTTTGTGCGTTCGATCTACTGGTGGCCCAATGTCATGGGAAAGCTAACCCTCGGCAATGTGGAAGCGGCACCTATATCGCTGCTCGCGGCGATGAGTCAAGGCGGGGAAATCGACGCTGTTGCCATTTCCAGCAAGTACCCGATGGAATTGAAGCGCCTTACGGTTCAATCCCGCGGCGATTCTCGAGGCGAGTCTCTTAACAATGTCCTTTGTATTCCAGCCCTTTAACATAAGAAACGGCGCTACCGTCACTGGTTTGAATTTCAGCCACCCCATTTTGTTAATTCGAAAAAGCCGTTGCGGCACGACCTGGAATGAATATAATTTCAGTGAGCGAGTTGAGGCAAAGCAGCATGAAGCTACCGCCGGAGCAAGAAGCCATAAGAGCTAAATGCTTTCATCCATCGGGAACTTTTGTTGAGTTCCCCATAGAGGATCTTGAGCTATCGATGCCTGCGCGGTTTGAAAAAATCGTTAGGCAGTTTCCGGATCGAGTCGCTGTCAAAGCGCCCCAGGAGACTCTCACGTATCAGCAGTTAAATTCGCAAGTTAACCGCGTGGCCCATACCATCATTGGCAAGCTGGGCAGCACGCAGCAACCGATTGGACTCCTGCTCGCCAAGGGAGGACCGCTCATCACTGCAGTGCTGGCGGTCCTCAAATCTGGCAATATGTACGTCCTCGCGGATCCTACATACCCCTCTGATCGAATCAATCACATCCTGAACCACGCGCAGGTTCCGCTCGTTATTACGTATGGTGGGCATGATTTT
>CAVSHR010000010.1:0-39782 GCA_963727625.1 uncultured delta proteobacterium
CACGTTGTCTTGCAATGAATACGATCGAACGCGCTTCTTGGTCGATGGTACCGTGCAAGCCGAAGGCGTCGAATTGAACGTGGTCGCTCTGCCGTCCGAAGAACGCCACCGCCGGTTTTCCCGGGACCTGGAATTCGATGGGTGCAAGCTTTAAATGGGCGTGTTTCTCGTCTGGATCGGCCGCGGCGCGCCGTTTCGCGATCCCGGTATTTCCGCATCGCAAATTCTGTCATGGCAACGTACTGGTTCACTCCGCCAGCGGGATTCAAAAGGCCGAGGATCTTGCCGGGAAAACAATCGGTATGCGGGCTCATTTCAATCCGGTATCGCTCTGGATGTGCGGCATTCTAGAGGAAAAATACGGCGTGCCGGCGCGTTCGCTGCGTATTCGCACCAATCAGGAGGAACAGGTTCCCGGCTGGCGCGTGCCGGACTGGATGGAGATCAAGCGTTTGCCGGAGGGGAAAAAAATCGAGGATGTATTCCCCTCCGGCGAACTCGACGCTTGCATGCTCCCGGAAATTACGCCGCAGCACCTGCGAATCCCGGGCGTACGCCGCTTGTGGCCGAATTATCGTGAGGTTGAAAGACAGTATTATCTTGACACCCAGATCTTTCCGATCCGCCACGCGGTGGTTGTGAAAAATTCCATCCTCGAATCCCACCCGTGGGTAGCTCGAAGTCTCACGGAAGCTTTCACGATAGCCAAAGAGAAAGGCATCAAGCACGTGAACGACACCAGGCGATCTTTAATACCTGCAAAGGACATCCCTGAACTGAACGACGCTACAGTTCGATTGCAGCCAAATAAAAGCTGGACTCGACAGTTTCGATCCAATGTCAGCCAACGCACGCGCATCATTCATAGAAATTGCCGGTCAAAGTTTTACAACGATCAGATGAGTTTTTTTGCTTCTAGCAAAGTAATTACAGTCCCTGGGCTCAAGCTGACGTTTTTGATCGCTACCCTCCACGACCGGGATCAGCCTGGCAGCGATGCCGATTTCGCTCTCCACCCATATTCTTCCCCCATGGAGCTCCACAAACTTCTTGGCCAAGGTTAACCCAAGTCCCGTGCCTTTCCTGGGTTTTCCGGAGCGGCTTGCAAGACAAGCCCCATGCCAGTAGGCAAAACTGGGCAATATCGGAAAATTATTGGAAGTTCTGTTGAAAGCAGTCCCCGGCCGAGATGCCGCATCCGTGACAAACCACCACGAATTTAGCCCAACTTTGCATCGAAAACGAACACGAATACTTTTTAATGAATCCCCTTTTATTGCACCAAATAAGTAATCCGTAATAAACTTTGGATGATGGAGAGAATCCGCTAAATTGGGTGTCGTGCCGAAAATCTTCGGCATCCGGTAGCGGTGCTTAGTAAGCAAAGACTCTTGCTCCAGGAAAATTTCAGGAAACCGTAACCGTAGACTCGCGAGACCGCACATGTTGGCTTTGAAGAATTGATGGCCAAGCGGCGGGACTTTGAACGAGAGCGGTGGCTACCTCCCGTTCGAGTCATGTCCGAATGAGTGGTTAGGTTTGAAACTTGGCGGAGGCTTTCTCAATCGACCAGCGAAATAATAATTGCACCGCAGCATGGGGACGCAGCTCCGTGCAACGCGGTTGTATCCAAAAGCGATTTAGCTTCAGTCTCAGTTAAAGGATTGTCATGACAGGTGCTTGGCAAACTAGCCAAACGGATTATTGCCCATCCATCCCGCGGCTGCTTGAAAACCGCGCAACGGGAAGTTCCGGTCGTCCGGTAATAATCGCTCCGAAACCAGAGCCGCTTTCTTTCCGGCGGCTTTTTCTCCAAGCCCAAGAGGTGGTAAAGACGCTAAATGCTCTGGGCGTCGGTAGAAATGACAGGGTTGCAGCGGTACTCCCGAACGGCCCTGAGATGGCGGCGGCGTTTCTGACGATCTCATCGGCTGCCGCTTTCGCCCCGCTCAATCCCAGCTATCGTGCCAACGAGTTTGACTTCTTCCTTTCTGATTTGAAGCCCGCTGCGCTGGTGGTTCAGTTAGGGACCGCTTCGCCTGGCATCTCGGTCGCCCGAGATCACTCGATTCCCATCATCGAACTAGTACCCATCGGAAAGAGGGAAGCGGGCTACTTTGCTCTCAGGGGGCAAGAACTATCGCGCTCGTCATACGCGGGTTTTGCTGAAGCAAACGATGTCGCCTTGATCCTGCACACGTCCGGCACGACCTCACGTCCCAAAATGGTTCCTTTAACCCATTCCAATTTGCTGGCGTCGGCGAGCAATATTGCCGCCGTCCTCGGACTGACGGAAGAGGATCGTTGTCTCAATATCATGCCGCTGTTTCATATTCACGGGTTAATCGGAGCTGTGCTGTCCTCTGTCATTGCCGGGTCCAGTGTCATTTGCACGCCGGAGTTTAATGCATCTGAATTTCTCGATTTAGTGGAAAAGTTTCTTCCGACCTGGTACACGGCAGTTCCGACGATGCACCAGGCCGTCGTCGAGCGTGCCAACGAAAATTCCCGAAAGATCGGTCGTTCGCTACGCTTGATCCGCTCTTGTTCCGCTCCGTTGCCGAGACAAGTCCTTATGGACTTGGAAGACCGATTCGAGATTCCAGTCATTGAGGCTTACGGGATGACAGAAGCCTCCCATCAAATAGCAAGCAACCCCCTTCCTCCCAATCCGCGCAAGCAGGGCTCGGTTGGTAAGGCAACCGGAACAGAGATCGCGATCATGAGCGAATCGGGGGACTTCTTGCCGAGCAGGGAGACCGGAGAAATCGTCGTGCGCGGAAGCGGTCTCACCCGAGGCTATGAAAACGATCCCGCAGCCAATCTTAGCGCATTTGTCGACGGCTGGTTCCGGACCGGCGACCTCGGCTATCTCGATGAAGACAGATATCTTTTCATAACGGGTCGGCTCAAGGAAATCATTAATCGCGGTGGAGAAAAAATCTCGCCGGCTGAAGTGGACAAAGTCCTGATGGATCATCCTGCCGTCGCTCAGGCGACAACCTTTGGCATGCCACACGGCAAACTAGGCGAGGATGTCGCCGCGGCCGTTGTCCTTAGGACTGACGCTTCTGTTTCCGAGACGGATCTCCAAGAGTTTGCGGCGCTGCGCCTGGCCGAGTACAAAGTTCCGCGCCGCATCGTGATCGTCGATCAGATCCCGAAAAGTGCGACCGGCAAGCTCCAACGCCTCGGTCTTGCGGAGAAACTCGGCTTGACTGCTTCCGATCGGATCGAAGACGCTGCCAGGCATAAGTTTCTGGCACCACGCACTCCGGTCGAGGACGCGCTGGCGAAGATCTGGGCGGAGGTGTTGGGCGTAGGCCCGATCGGAGTCCAGGATAATTTTTTCGATTTAGGAGGAGATTCCGTACTCGCCTCTCGGGTTATTTCTCGCGTACGCGATGTTCTTGGGGCGGAGTTACGTTTTCTCACGTTTTTTTGCGCGCCTCGCCTCGTTGAAATGGCGGCAAGTATCCATGCGGGCGAGCGGAAAAATTTGAACCGAATGGCCCCGCCGCTGTTTCCAATTCCACGGGACGGCGAATTGCCTCTCTCGTCCGGCCAGCAACGGCTCTGGTTCCTCGATCAGTTGGAGCCGGGGAGTCCCGTCTACAATCGCGCGACATTCCTGCGTCTCAAGGGACGGCTCGATAGGGGAGCGCTGCAATATTCTCTCAACGAGATCGTTCGACGGCACGAAGTTGTGAGGACGACCTTTCTATCGGTCGACGGCCGTCCACGCCAGGTAGTCAGGCCGCCGTCAAATCAAGCGCTGCCCGCTTTAGACTTGAGAGAATTGCCTCAGGCAAACCGCGAGGGCGAGGCGAGGAGGCTGGCGATCGAGGAAAGCATGCGCTCGTTTGATTTGACTTCCGACCTTCTCTTGCGTGCCAAGGTCTTGCAGCTTGATGACCAGGAGAACCTGCTGATCCTGACAACGCACCACATTGCGTTCGACGATTGGTCGGACGGCATTCTGTTTTACGAGCTTTCGACACTCTACAGAGCATATCTCGCAGGGCTGCCGTCCCCGCTTCCCGAACTACCGATTCAATACGCCGACTTTGCCGCATGGCAGACGACGTCCCTGCAAGCCTCTAGGGTGGAAGAGCATCTCGCTTACTGGAAGCAGCAGCTCGCCTCCGCTCCGTCCTTGCTACACCTCCCCACGGATCGGCCTCGGCCGCCGATCCGAAGTTTCCGTGGCGCGCGGTACATCATGCGTCTGCCGGAGAGTTTGGGCGAGCCGTTGAGGATTCTTAGCCGCCGGGAAGATGTCACGCTCTATATATTGCTCTCAGCGGTGTTCCAGGCGTTGCTTGTCCGTTACACTGGACAATACGACATCGTTATCGGCACACCCGTCGCGGGCCGCACTCATCTGGAAACTGAGAACCTCATCGGCGCTTTTTTCAACACTCTCGTTTTGCGCACTGACCTCTCTGGCAACCCGTCGTTCCGGAAACTCTTGCGCCGGGTGCGAGACGTCTTCTTGGCGGCGCACGCCCATTCGGATCTTCCGATTGAAAAGCTGGTCGAGGCGCTGCACCCCGAGCGTACCCTAAGCCGCAATCCGTTGTGCCAGGTAATCTTCCAATTGAGAAACACGCCCAACCAGACCTTGGTATTACCTGGTCTAAGGGTAGAGGAGCTAGATTTCGACAGAGGCCTGGCAATGCTCGATTTGACGCTCGAGATTGAAAAACGAGACCGGGGTTTGACCTGTTGGTACAACTACAATACGGACCTCTTCGACAGCGCAACCATTGCTAGTATGGCACACCGCTACCAAGAACTATTGGAAGCGCTTGTCGCCAATCCAGAAAGACGTCTCCTTGACTCACCGCCGATTTTTGAGCCACCCCAAGCCACCAAATACCCTCCGCTTTTTGAGGTACACACGGACGACGTTTATGAACGGTCAAACTTAACCAAGAGTCAGCTTCTTATCTGGGCAGGACAGAAACTGCAGCCTGAAACGCCTCTATATAACATGCCCATGGCGTTTTATTTAGGAGGAGAAATCGACCGGCGTCATTTTCAAAAAGCCTTTCAGACTCTCCTCGATTCCAGCGACGCTTTGCGCACAGTGATCCAGGAAATTGATGGAATCCCGCAACAAATTGTCCTGCCGAATTTCCCTTATAAAATCGAATTTCGTGACTTTTCAAGTTTTCCTGAGCCGGGCGCAGCCGTTCAAGCTTGGCTGAAAGCTCGCTGTCACGTTCTGTTTGATTTTCAGGGAGCCTTGTTCGATTGCGCTCTGGCAAAAATTTCCGACCAACAATTTATCTGGTTCTTGAATTTACACCACATCATCGGTGACGGCAGGTCGATCGAATTGGTTTTTCACCACGTAGCCCAATTTTACGAATGTTCCCTTACCGGGTGTTTGGAAAGAGCGGACCTGCCGGCATTTAAGGACTATATCGAGTACGAAAGAGAATATCGCCGCTCTCCCCGATCTCGGGAGGTCGAGAGGTACTGGAAGACGAAGCTTTCCGAACCAACCGAATCGCTCCGCTTCTATGGCAAACGTTCTGGCAAGAGAACGACCCGGATCAAAAAGATTTCATGTGAGCTGGGCGAGAACCGGACGCAAAAGCTTAAGCAACTTGCCTGCTGGGACAAAATAGCGGTCAAGACCGAGTACGCTTCGCTGTTTAATATTTTTGCGGCGGTTCTGTTGGCTTATCTCTACCGCGTCACCGATAGTCGCGTTTTATCTGTCGGTACACCCTATCATAACCGCAGACTAAAAATGTTTCGCGGCACCATCGGATTGTTAATGGAGGTCCTTCCCCTGAGAGTGACCATCGAAGAAGATGAAACTTTTGTCTCGCTCATCCACAAGGTGGGATTGGAGGCGCACACAGCATTTCGCAATAGCCATTCCATCGGGAACTCTCCGAGAAGTCGACTCTACGAGGTCCTTCTAAACTTTGACCGTCTATCGTTTCCTCAATTCCATGGTCTCCCGGTGCAGATGGAACGAGTGCATCCAGGTCACGAAAACGACAGTTTGGCGCTTCGCATACGAGATATTGCCGACCGCGCTGACTTTGTTATTGATTTTGAATTTCACCGCGATGTTTTCGATGAAAGTGAGAGCAGCCGCGCGGTTCAGCATTTCCTGCGGACACTGGATGAATTTTTGGAAAACCCAGAGCAAGTGCTGGACGAAGTAAATCTCTTGACCGATGCAGAAAAAGAGCGGGTCCTGGCTGACTTTAGCCAGGGTCATTATGGCCGGCGCGACGATTTAGGTTTGCTGGAGATGTTCGAGGCTCAGGTTAGTAAAGCGCCGGATCGCCCGGCCGTCTGCTTTAAGGACCAGTCTCTCACCTTTGCGCAGTTGAATTCCCAGGCAAACCAATTGGCGCATTATTTACAGTCTTTAGGGGTGAAGCCCGGAACATTAGTGGGGATTTGTACCGAACGCTCTTTGGAAATGGTCGTTGGTTTAATGGGTATCTTAAAGGCAGGAGCCGCTTACGTGCCTATTGACCCATTTTACCCAAAGGAACGGCTTGCTCTCGTGCTAAGCGACACGCGCATGCCGGTGCTACTGTCTCAGGATCGCGTGGCGATGAATCTTCCGAAGCATGGAGCCAACATCGCTTGTTTGGACTCCCAGCGCGCGTGGATCTCTCAGATGAGCAACGAGAATCCGCTCCTCAAAGTGAGTTCCGATCATCCGGCGTACGTCATTTACACGTCGGGCTCTACTGGTATACCAAAGGGCGTGGAAGTCACGCATGGAGCGCTTGTAAATTTCGTCACAACTGCAAGCGATTCGTTTGCGCTTCGCCCCGAGGATCGTGTGCTGCAATTTGCCTCTATTAGCTTCGACGCGGCGGCGGAGGAGATTTTCCCGTGCCTGATTCGAGGTGCAACACTGGTGCTGCGGACGGATTCGATGCTGGATTCCGTTTCGCTTTTCTTGGAAAAGTGTCGCGATTGGCAAATCACCGTTTTGGATCTGCCGACGGTTTATTGGCATGAGATGGCTGAGTCACTTTATAGGCAAAAACTCTCTTTACCCGTGACGCTCCGTTTAGTGGTTATCGGTGGAGAGAGAGCCGATCCCGAACGGCTTCGTGAATGGCAGGCGTCGGTCGGCGATCGTGTCCGGCTCTTGAACACCTATGGCCCGACTGAGGCCACGGTGGTTTCTACGATTTCGGAACTCACCGGCTGCGAGTGCATTAACGCATCATTAGACGAGGTACCAATAGGGCGGCCAATTTCCAATGTCCAGACGTACATTTTAGACAAACGCCTGAATCCGACTCCCATCGGGGTTTGCGGAGAGTTGCACATCGGCGGGGCGGGCTTGGCCCGGGGGTATCTCAACCGTCCTGAGGCCACGGCTGAAAAATTCCTTCCGAATCCCTTCATTGGCGAGTCGGGCGCACGCCTTTATAAAACCGGAGATTTGGCTCGATATCTTTCAAACGGCAACATTGAGTTCGTTGGGCGCATCGACCATCAGGTAAAAATCCGCGGTTTCCGCATTGAACCGGGTGAGATCGAGAGCATGTTGCTCCAACATCCGAGCGTACGTGACGCCGTCGTGGTGGCGCGGGAGGATAGTCCTGGGGAAAAACGGCTGGTGGGATATGTTGTAACCAGGGAAGCCGAAGAGGTCAGCGCCCTGCGCAATTTCCTGAAAGATAAGCTCCCCGATTATATGATTCCATCTCTATTGATCCTTATGGATTCTCTCCCGCTCACGCCTAGCGGCAAGATCGACCGCAAAGCGTTGCCTGTGCCCGATGCAATCCGTCCGGAGTTGCAGAATGCTTTTCTGGCGCCCCGAACCTTTGTAGAAAAAAAGGTTGCCGCGGTATGGGCTGAGGTACTGAAGCTGGAAAAAGTCGGCGTTGACGATAACTTCTTTGATTTGGGCGGCCATTCTCTTCTAGCCGTTCAGGTCATTTCACGGCTGCGACAGGCGCTTCGGGTGGAAATTCCGTTGCGCGAGCTTTTTGAGAATCCGACTGTGGCGAGCCTCGCTGTCAGGATCGAGCAGATCCTGGAGAGCACCGTAGAACGAACGCGCAAGATCCTGGTCGATTTGGAATCACTCCCGGACGAAGAGGTGGAGAGAACGTTTACTTCGAATTAGTCAATAGATCAGGACATATCATTCCCAGATAACGGGGGCGCAATCTTCATGGAACGGCCCCAAAACTTTGACCGGTTGCGGAGAATCCAGAAACTGGGAAAAGCTGGTATATGCTCGCACATCAGCCACGATATTGTGGGACGAGGATCCGCTGCTTTTTCTTGACTGACGCAATTAAATTGGCGGGTCCATCCGAGTGGGCTTAAGACCGAACAATTCAGCGTTCGTTGACGTTTTGGGATGAACGCGGTGAGAGACGCTGCAATGAGACGAAGTGCGACGGCCTACATCGGGTTGTTAACCGGCGCTAACCTAGGGTGCCGAGGCGCCGTTCGCTTTGACATAGTTTGCCACCTGCTCGTGCGTGGCAAACCAAACACTTGGCTTTGATCTCATGTACGTAATCAGTCGGTCGAGCATTACGATACGCGATCGATGCCCAATAACGTGCGGATGCATCGTCAAAACGTAGAGTCCGCCTTCTTCGTACGCTACATCGAATTCCGATTGGAAGGTCTGCAGAACTAGTTCGGCAGAGGGGAGCGAGCCGTTCGCCGTCGGACCAAAGTAGGAATTGTCGTCAAGTATCCACTCGACTGGTAGCTCGATGACACCAGTCGGTTGTTTGTTGAGCAAAATTTCATACGGATCATCACTGGCCATCAAACTGCTGTCATAGAGGAACCCAGCTTCCTTGATCTGCTTCATTGTGTAGCGACTGAACGCCCAGGAAGGAGCGCGATACCCAACCGGCCGCTTCCCAATAGCTTTAGTGATGTAGTCGATCGACTGCGTGAGAAGCCGCTGCTCCTCGGCCTCAGTGTCGAGGACGGGAAGCTGTTCGTGGATCCAACCATGGACGCCGATTTCATGGCGCTTCTTCGACAAGATATCCCTGATCATCTGAGGGTGAAGTGCCGCGGCAACGGCGGGAATAAAGAATGAGGCCGGGAGGTTGTGCTGGTCAAGCAGTCGCAGGATCCGCGGTAAACCGTCGATCGCACCGTACTCGCCACGTGAGAGGTTCTGCGCCCCGAGATCGCCACGAAATAGTGGAATAGTGGCGTTGTCCACATCAAAGCCCAGGGCCACCGCGACTCTGCTGTTGTTCGGCCATGAGCGGGGCTTCAGCCGGCGACCGGCGTTGACCTGAAAAAACTGCCGCTTTACTTGATCCAAAGAGAGCCTGGTCTCAGAAACGGGTTTCGTGCGGAACTGTCGCGCGGCGATCTTCATCGCTCGATCTCCCCACATGGCCAGCAAAATCAACCCGAAGACGATTACCGCGTAAACGCCATACTTCATTCATCCCTCGCTGACATGATATTCAGTGCAGCTAACTTGCTAGCCAGTGTATGAGAGTTGTTTGTCATGATCCACAATATCCTGCCAGAGTTCCACCAACTCCTGCCCATCGACTCCTAAAATCGGCAGGTCTAGAAAACCTACCTTGAAGATTTAGCGGACCGCAATGCTCGCTTTTCGCCTTTCGCCAAAGGAAAAGTTTATAATTGTGTCTCTCCTACGGGCCGCGCAAGGCGGGCAGGACAATTCCTCGTACTTTAACGTTTTGCATCTGTAAGCGCCGAATTGAATTCTCCCGCCACGAGGATTGTTGATTCTCGTAGCACCTATAACCAGTAGAAAACAAAGAGGAATTTTATCGCTTTGCCATTACTTTGCCAGAAGAAAAAAACGAATAAATTCGAATCTGTTCACGTCTGACAGATCGAATACCCTCGATTTCCCACGCAAAATCCCGCACCATCCGGTATAGTGTAGACTTAAGTGGCGCTGAAAGAGATTTGATTGTTTATCAGACAACGTGGCTTCGACGTGACCGACACCCGTGTCTGCGAATAGAGCAATATGGTACTTAGAGTCTGGCGCTTCATCACTCTCCTGCTCGCAGCACTCGCCCTGACCATGGAATCAGCTCATGTGCTGGAACTGCCGCAGAAAATGCAATACGACGCGCAGATGTACTCAGCGGTCAACACCACTTTGTACCGATACTTTGCCGTCGTCGGTGGCATGTACCAGGTGAGTTCCATCGTAGCAGCAGTCCTCCTAGTGTTTTTGGTCCACAAGCGCAAGCCGTCCTTCGGATGGACTCTGGCTGGCGCGCTCTGCCTCCTGCTGGCGTTTGGCATCTGGCTCGCGGTTGTCGCCCCCGTGAGCCGGGAGGTGACCGCAGCGTTTCCGCGCGGCACCGGCATCGGTGCCAGCGCTCTGGATGCGACTGCGCATCCGCTGGGAATACGGGCACGCTGTGGGCTTCATCGTGCAGTTCGCCGGACTCTGTGCACTTGTGCTCTCGGTGTTGGTAGAGACGCCGAAGGGACTTGCTGCGGGAGCCTGCAGCGTCAGGTCCCACAGGAACAGCGTTTAGCGGGTCGCGAAGGCTGCCTTTAACGGCGCTACAATCAACGCCACTCACAGGAAAAATCCTGCTTGATTTGCTATACTAAATTCACATGGCAGGCATACGCGGGAAATCCGGCCCACCCGGCAACCAAAACGCTTTCAGACATGGTTTGGCGGATGTCCGGAATCGTCGACCCAACGGCCTCCTAACTCCGCACGAACCGACCATCCCGGATGGATATCCCGGTCGGGTTTAACGGCAACGTTTTGCAATCGAACTTAAAACAAAACCTAAACGTTTTTTTTGGGGCGGATAGGACGCAGATTGAAAATTCTTAGCGCCGTATAGGATTGAAATGTGGCCAGGGACGGAATCGAACCGCCGACACGAGGATTTTCAGTCCTCTGCTCTACCGACTGAGCTACCTGGCCATATGAGGGAAATGAGTAGAATCTGGAATATTGCGTAAAAGCGCGGGGGAGTCAAGTTTCCGGCTAGTTTCGCGCCAGAGATTCTACGCGCCGCTCGACGAATTCGACCACGCGGCTTTCCAAGCGAACACCGTTCAGAGCGTTGACTTCTTGAATTCCCGTCGGGCTGGTGACGTTCACTTCCGTGAGATAATTGCCGATCACGTCGAGACCGACAAAATATAACCCGTCCGCTCTAAGCGCAGGCGCCAGCGCGGCGCAAATCTCGCGGTCGCGCGGTGTCACCTCGGTCTTCACGCATTGGCCGCCGACGTGAATATTGCCGCGCGTCTCCGATTCCAGCGGCACGCGCAACACCGCTCCCAGCGGCTCGCCGTCGAGGACGATGATGCGCTTGTCACCCTGGCGGATCTCCGGCAAATAACGCTGCGCCATCACCAAGCGCCGGCCGTTGTCGGTGGCCGCTTCCAAAATGGAATTGGTGTTGCGGTCCTGAGTGCTTAGGTAAAAGACGCCGCTGCCACCGCAGCCGTCGAGCGGCTTGATGATCATTTCGCCACCCAGCTCGGCCATGAATGCTTTCACGCGCTCCATATCGCTGGCAACCAAGGTCTGAGGAACTTGCTCGGGAAAGCGCAGCGCATAGAGCTTTTCATTGGCCTCGCGCAGCCCGCGGGGATTGTTCAACAGAAAACACTTGCTCTCATCGATTAAGCTGAGCAGATGAGTCGCGAAGAAAAATTTCATATCGAAGGGCGGATCTTTGCGCATCCACACGCTGTCGAATTCATCCAGCGCGGTGGTTTTGGAATCGCTTAATCGATAGTGCGGATGGGCGCGCGCCAACTCCACCCGCCGGCAATGGCCGTGCGGAGTGCCGCCGCGCAGGAACAGATCATCCAGCTCCATGAAATAGACTTCATGGCCGCGTTGCTGCGCTTCCAAGATCAGGACAAAGGTCGTGTCTTTGTCGATATTGATCCGCTCGACGGGATCCATGACGACGCCGATTTTTAATTTTTCCATGATCATTTTAGTCCCTGGACTTCACTCCTCCCGAACCACCCAAGTGCGCGCTAGAAAATCATGCCAACCGCGTTTTTCTCGCTGCCATAAAATCCACAAAAACGCCAAGCCAAAGGACGCCATGCCCAAGCCCACGGTGCCGACCCAACGCAGCAACGCCCGTCGATAGCCTATCGGTTGTCGCTCGGCGCCGACCACGCGCAAACCGAGCATCGACTTGCCGATCGTCTTTCCATCCATGCCGTGAAACACGACGAAGTAAGCCGTCGTTAAGCCTATCCAAGCAAGCGTCAAAAACGATAAAAGCGGTCCCGCATTATGCCACCCAAGCAAACGGTGGTGGGCCGACAAGCCGACTTTGTAGCCGATATAGGCCATCACTCCCATCACCGCGCAAAGCAAAAAAACCATGAAGATGTCGATGAAACAAGCGAACAGACGGCGGAAAAAACCGCCCCAGCGCAGCTCCGTCACAACTTCCTTGGGTTTTGATTCCGCTGTCGCGCTGACTACGAATTCACTATGCGGCGGAAATTCCCAATCGTCGGACTCAATGGGTTCCTCGATTTCGACCCGCGGCTCCTCGGCAGTCAAAATGAATTCTTCGACCTTAGGAGCTCCGAGAACGACCCTCTGGTGCAGCAGTTTCGCGCCGCATTTTCCGCAGCGTTCATCGGCCGTCAGCACCGGTGCATCGCAGTTTTGACAGTTCATCAGGTCGCCGGTAAATCTAAGTTAGATCATGCTAAAGAAAGCTCGTTATCGATTCAAGATTAGATTATTTGAGATCGCCCCAGAGAAACTGCACCAAGCCGAGCGCGGTGACCGCCGCAGTCTCCGCGCGCAGAATACGCCGGCCCAGCCCGATCGGCTCAAACCCGTGCGTTTGGGCCGCCGCTACTTCTTGAGCGGCAAATCCGCCTTCCGGGCCGACGGCGAGCAGCAGCGACTTGGCTTCGGCGTGTTCGGCGTGGGCATCATAGAGCGATTGCTGCTGTTCTTTCTCCCAAAAAATCAGCTTCACCGCCTCCGGCCACGCGCCGCCCACCAGCGCGTCGAATGCGTACAGCGGCAAAATTTCCGGCAATCGGGTCCGGCCGCACTGTTTGACCGCGCTCAGGGCTATTTTCTCCCAGCGGGCGGTGCGCGCGGCGACTTTTTTTTCGTCCAATCGCGGCACCGCAAATTTTGATGTGAACGGTACGATCTTATGCACTCCGAGCTCGGTCGCTTTTTCGACGATCCAGTCGATCTTTTCGCCTTTGGTCAACCCCACGGCGAGAGTGACCTGCAGCGGCGACTCCCGGCCGGCTTCGTAGGACCGCAGGATTTCGACTTCGCCCTGCTCCGCCGATAACTGACGAACCACCGCTTCATGCTCCCATCCGGCATCGTCGAATACCGTGATGCGGTCGCCGGGACCCAGCCGCAGCACTTTTTTTAGATGGGCCAATTCCTGACCTTGCACCCGGCCGCGATTTTCGTGGAGATTTTTTCTCGGCAAGAAGAAACGAGCCATGGCAGGTTATTTTCGTTGCAGCAGCAGCGTCACCCATTCCCGCGAGCGCTTGCGTTGGAGCACCCGAAAGCGCCCGGCGAATCGAGTCGTAACGGCGCCGGCTTTTTGATGCAAGATTCCCGACAGGATGAGAAAACCGTTCTTGGCAACTTTCTTTTCCAATGCGCCGGCCAGCTCTAAAATGGTCTCGGCCGTCAAATTGGCCACTACCACCTCAAAACGGCGCCGGAGCTCGCGCAGCGCCGCGCCGCTCAAATGGACTTTTCCTCCAACTCCATTGGCGCGCAAATTTTCCCGCGCCACTTGCAGCGCCACCGGATCGCTGTCGATGGCGTGAATAGGCTCTGCGCCCAGCAGCGCCAGGGCGATCGCGAGAATGCCGGAGCCCGTGCCGACATCGAGCGCGCTAAATTTCCCGCTGCCCAGCCGGTCGCGGGCCGCTTCGAGGTATTCCATACAACCGCGCGTCGTGGCATGGGTGCCGGTGCCAAAAGCCATGCCCGGTTCTATGGTGATGACTTTTCGCCGGCGAAACTTCGGCGGCTCGAGCCAAGGCGGGGTGATCCAGAAACTCCTGCCGACCCGCCGGGGTTTGATGAACCGCTTCCAGGAATTTTGCCAATCCTCCGGCTTGATGACTTTCCAGACGAGCTTCCCTCGACGGCCGCGGGGCGAAAGCCGCGCCAACGCGTCGATATAGCGGTCGACCTCGCGCCGCAATGACGGCTTCGCGGCCGACTTGAGAAAGAATGCCTCCACGCCGCGCTTTTTGAGAACAACCCCCGGCGAGCCCCTTTCGACGAGAAAATTCGCAAGCGCGTCGAGATTTGCCGCGCCGGCACGAATCGACAATTGCAACCAAGATTCCGCCACAGTTTTTTATGCCATAGGGTCGACAAGCGATCAATTGACGATCCTTTCATCGCGAATTCACGCTCGCCATCTTGTGAAAATTGCCGCTTCCAGATATTGAAAATGATTGGATCGAAAAGGAGTAAAGGATGAAGTTAGCAACTATCAAACCGAACCAATTGGCGATCGTAAAGAACGAGAAACTCATATCGATCGGCGACTTGTTACCGAAAGGCTCGACGATGATCGATTTGATTGCTGCCTACGACGGCATCAAAGCCCAGCTGGAAGCGCTCGCCGCCGCTGACAGCGGTGTGAGCCTCGATCCCAAGCAGCTCAAACCGCCGGTGGAAAAGCCGACGAAGATCTGGGCCGCGGCCGGCAATTATAAACGAGGAACCGGTGGCCTAGATGATGCCCGCGGCCGCGGCAACGCTTCCAAAGCTTCGCCGGAAGAGCTTCTGGAGAACATTTTTTTAAAGCCGCCGTCAGCGATTGCCGGCCCTGAAGACAATATTTTGATTCCGAAAAACGCCGACTCGATTTTTCCGGAGCTGGAGCTCTGCGTGGTCATCGGCAAACCGGCGCGCAACATCGGCAAAGAGCAGGTTGCCGACGTCATTTTCGGTTACACGATCATGCTCGACGTTACCGCCCGCGGCTACGGCTTGAGTAAAAACATGGCCGGAACCCGCAGCGTGCGCAAAGGCTTCGAAACCTTCGCCCCGATCGGCCCATGGATCACGACGAAAGACGAAATCGCCGATCCGCACAACCTTTGGATGAAACTTTGGATCAACGGCGAGCTCAAACAATCGGCCAAGACCGATGCCATGATCAACGACATCGCCACGCAGATAAGCTTTCTGTCGCAAGTGACGACGTTGTATCCCGGCGATCTGTTGACCACCGGCAATCCCGATTCGCCGGAATTTCAAGAGAAGCTGAAACCCGGCGATATTTTAAAGTCGGAGATCGAGGGCATCGGCGCCATGACTCTCGGCGTCGCTAAAGAATCGTAATACAACTTGAGAAGCCCGCAGATTGCCGACGACGCGGCCTCCGGGCGATAAATCGGAAGTAGAGAATATGGTACGCATCGCTCCATTTCGTGGAGTTTTTTATAATCCGAAGAAAATTCGCGACCTGGCGAAAGTGATCGCCCCGCCCTATGACGTGATTTCACAGGCGGAACAGGAACGGCTCTACAAAAAGTCGCCGTATAATTTCGTGCGCCTCGACTTGAGCCAGGAGGCCGAGCCTTACCAGGCAGTGGCGCAAATGTTGGCGGACTGGCAAGCCCAAGGTATCTTCGAGCGCGACGAGCAGCCGGCGATCTATTTTTTAACCCAGCGTTTCAAACTCAAGGACGGCGAGGAAAAAATCCGCCGTGGGTTCGTTGCCCTCACCGAGCTGCAAGACTTCGGCGGCGATATTCGGCCGCACGAGAGGACCCACGACGCGCCTAAGTCAGACCGCTTGAAACTCATGCTCGCCTGCCACGCCCAGCTGAGCCCGATTTTTACTCTCTACGCGGAGCCGAAGCAGACCATCGACCGAATTCTCGCCGTTGCGGTCGAAGGCGTCGCGCCGATGCTCCAAGTCGAACAAGACAACGGCGATAAATGCCGGCTCTGGCGGATCACCGACCTGGCCGTGATCGAAAAAATTCAAGGCGAGATGGCGGCGCAACAGCTGCTCATCGCCGATGGCCATCACCGCTACGAAGCGACGCTTAAATACCGCGAGCAGATGCGCCTGGAGCGAGGCCAGTGGACCGGCCGGGAAGCTTTCAATTACATCATGACCTACTGCGCCAACATGTGCGACGAAAACGTCGTCATCCTGCCGACCCACCGCCTGGTGCGGGGCTACGAGCATAAACCGTTTTTACAGCTCGAAGAGGCGCTGCAGACTTATTTTTACGTCGAACAGCATCCCAAGACGCCGGAGGGCAAAGTCTCTTTCCTCAAGGCGCTCAAGACCGCGGCGAAAAAACATCGCGTCATCGGCGCCAGCTTCAAACGCGACCCGCGCTATTTGATCTTGCGCCTGAAGAATAAGCGGATCATGCAGCGTCTAGCCAAAGACTTGAGCGCGCCGCTGCGCGAGATCGACGTCACCACCCTGCACTTACTGGTCCTCGATCATATATTCGGCATGCCGCCCGAGCTCCAGGAACGCGGCGACACGATCCGCTACTCGCAAGATGAAGAGCTGGTGCTCCAGTCTTTAGAGAAAGAGGATTATCAAGCGGCGTTCTTATTGAACCCGCCGAAAGCCGATGAGATCTTAGCCATCGCCAGCGGCGGCGAAAAGATGCCGCAGAAGTCCACCTACTTTTATCCCAAGCTGAGCTCCGGTTTAGTCATCAACAAGATCGATCCTGAGGAGCAGATTGAAAGCTTGGCCAATTGACGACTTAAGAAGGCCCCGCCAGGACCCGCGGTGCGACAAACTCTCTCGCAAACGCGATTCACGGTTTTTTTGAGCTTACTGGTTTGCTCATATCGATCTCCACAACCACAAACGACGTGGCGAAGATCAACCGTTCGACCGGAAGGACTTTTGCAATCCGACGATAGTCGATGGTTCGTATCAGCAGAGTCAGGCGTCCGAGAGCGGCTTCTTCTCTGGCCTTGTCCACCGTTATGAGGCGGATGGTGCGGCCGAAAAAGAAAAGCGACCGTGCCTTGTCAGCCGTGTAGCGCTGCGGGTTGTTGCCATCTCGAGTCTTCGAGGCAAGCAACGGGACGGGAGTTTTGGGCGGATAACGATGGTCCAAGATCTGCGCGATTGCCGAATATTGTTCCTCTTCCCATTCGCGGGCGCCAATCGGATAGCTGATGAGCACCAGGGAACCAATCAACGCGAGGATACCGGTGGCCCGCGGCAGCCAATCGAAGTATCGGTCGCCGACGAATCGAACTAATGCTACTGCGGCGACGATAGAGATGGCCGGAATGGCCATTAGAACGTAGCGGATATACTGAACGTTTTTTAACGCACAGCTCGCGATCGTTATGCCGACCCAACCCAGCAATAAGCCCGCCGTGGCCCGCTCCGATCTTTGTTGTTCTGGGTCGAGGGCGACTCGAAAAGTGGACCACGTTCCGGCCACCGCAAATGGCAACCAGGGCCAATAGGTCCCGGTCAGTTGGACCACGTAGGCGCGCCAGAATTCCCTGATCCTGCTGCTGTCTACTTTGGTCCGCACCAGATCGTTGAACATAATGGTTAACGGCCGGTAACCGTCTGCCAGCAAGAGATAGCCCCACCAGGCAAGCGGCACGAGCAGCAAAGGCGACCAAAGAAGCCAACGCACCAGTCTCTTCGTCAATGGAACCGGCGAGCCGCTCAATAGAGCGTGCAATGGCGCAAGAAAAAGCGGCAACACGCCAGGTGGTCCTTTGGCCAACACACCGACCGCGATCCCGGCATAAAAAACCGGCGGTCCCCAGCGCCGCTCGCCATTCAGATAACCGGCGATAGAAAGTAAAATTCCGAAGGTAAGCGCGGAGTCCATGCGAAAGGTAATCGACGGACTGAGAAAAATAAAACTGGTCGTAAGGATGAACGCGGCCGCCCACCCGACTTTATCATCATACAGCCGCCGGCCGAGCCAACCGGTCAGTAACACCGCGGCGAGTCCGAACATGCGCGAGAACAACGTAACCGCAAAAGGATTGGGACCGAAGGCGTTTATGGCGAGCGCCGAGAGCCAGAAAAGCAGCGGCGGTTTGCGATAATACGGCTCGTCATCGAGCTTTAGCGAGCCAAAATCACCCGAGTCCGCCATGGTGCGGGCGATGGCGGAATAAAGCACGGGATCGCTGCTCAGCCTGAGATCATTGGCATAGGCAAAAAAAAGCAAAAACGAAGACAGAGCGAGCACAATCCAGCGGTTCTTCGCATCGCTCAGCAGTTGCAGAAAGCCTTTCATTGATTTTCGATCAATGGAAAATTCTTACTCGCGTTTGGCGCGTGAAAGGCTGCCGCACCGTGGCACATTACGGCAAGCTTTTGAGGATAAGGATTCAAAGCCGTCAACAGGCCGTCCGGTTGCTCGTTCATGGGTAAGTCTATCGAAGCGCTCAGCGCAGCGGCTTCACCAAGCGCCCATCACCGGGTTTGCCGACGATTTTGCCGTTCTCCATGACCGTCTTGCCGCGCAGGATCGTGCGGATCGGCACCCCTTTGACTTTTCTGCCGTCATAGGGCGTCCAGCCGACTTTGGTGTATGTCGTCGCGTTGGCGATCACCGCTTCCTTGTTCATGTCGACAATCACCATGTCGGCGTCCGAGCCGGGCTGAATCGCGCCCTTCTGCGGGTAAACGTTGAAAATCTTTGCGGCGTTATAGGAGGAAATTCTAACCAAGGTGTCGAGCGACAATTTGCCGTCGTTGACCGCAGTCAGAAATAAACTTAGATAATCCTGAATCTGCGGCTCGCCGCCCGGACAGCTCCACATGTCGTGCCAACCTTTGTCTTTCTCGTCTTTGGTGTGCGGCGCGTGATCCGTGCCGATGATGTCGACGGTGCCGTCGTTGATCGCTTCCCAGAGCGCGTCCACATGCGCCGGCGGCACCCAAAATCCCAAACAATAAGGCCCCAACCTTTCGACGTTCTCCCAGGTGCCGAGAAACATCGCCCAGGGATTGACCTCGCAGCTGCACGGCCGGCCCTCTTCCTTGGCGCGGCGCAACATGGCCAGCCCTTCCGGCGTGCTCATGTGGAGAATATGCAGCCTGGCGCCGAGCGCCTTCTGCATGCGGAATAACGTCGCCATCGCGGTATCCCAGATGATGCCATCGTAGTCCCGGTAGGCCTTGGCGTAGGCTTGCGGGCTGCGGTCCTCGCGCTTCCAGTAGCGCCCTTCGATCTCGTCCATCAAATCTTGATCATGGGGATGAACCATCAAGGGCAAGCCCGTCTGTCCGACGGTCTCGAAGCATTTGAACAGCTCGCCGTTGTTGTTGATGCCGATGCCGGGCATATGCGGATAGTCGCGGCCGGTATCTTTGACCATAAAAATTTTAAACGCGAGCGGGCCCTCTTTAGCGAGCCCGGGAATTTCCTCGGGCACCGTGCCTGACGGATTGTGGTTAAAGTCGACAATCGCGTTTTTGCTGTGGTGCTCCACCAGCGCGCGGTAGCGTTCCACCGTCGTGGTCGGCGGCCTGACGTTGGGCATGCCGATGGAAAGCGTCACCCCGCCAGCCGCCGCGGCCATGGTGGCGGTGGTGATATCCTCTTTGTGCGTGAATCCCGGGTCGCGATGGTGGGTATGGGTATCGATCAATCCGGGAATGATTTTCTTTCCCTTGGCGTCGATCTCGGTGTTCGCGGTTTGCGGCAAGACCGCCGGCTGGCCGAGGGCGATGACCTTTCCGCCGCTGACGGCAATATCGGCGTTGACAAACCCGCCCGGCGTCCAGACCTCGCCGTTTCGAACCAACAACTCGACTTTGTCCATGAAACTAAAATCTCCCTTCACACTGATTCAAAAAGTTTTTATATGATCGGCGCCTAAGAGTGTCAACCGATCTGACTAATCGCGTCCCATGAGAGCCAAACGTAACTTGACTCGTTAGGGCAAATCTATAACTATTCCCGGCGCTAATGAAATTGCACATTGGCCAGCAACCTGAGGAGACTTAATGGCCATGCATACCCGAACGTCGCGGACGATCCTTTGCGTTCCGCCTGGCTTTGCGCGATAAGAAACCCTTGAACGTTGAACCTTGAACTCTTGAACGTTCCTTAGGACATATTGTTAGGGAGGTTTATCATGGAGAAATTGTTCTTAACCGTCGCCTGCGGCGACTACGATCGAACCAAGCCGCTGCAGGACGGCTCGGTGGAGCCGGAAGGGATCAAACTCAATTACGTCGCGATGCAGTCGGAAGAAATTTTTTGGCGCATGGGTCACTACCGAGAATTCGACGTCTCGGAAATGTCCTTGTCCAACCATATCACCATGCTCGGACGCGGCGACTCCCCTTTTGTCGGCATCCCGATCTTCCCTTCTCGCTTTTTCAGACATTCGTCCGTCTACTACAACGTCGACTCGGGCATAAAGAAGCCCGAGGACTTCAAGGGCAAAAAAGTCGGCACTCCGGAGTACGCGATGACCGCCGCCGTATGGATTCGCGGTTTTTTCAGCGACGACTACGGCGTGCGCCCGCAAGACATGAAGTGGCATCTCGGCGGCCAGGAAGTACCGGGCCGGAAGGAACGGGTCAAGCTCGAACTGCCGTCGGAAATTTCCGTCCAATCGATTCCCGACGACCGGACTCTTAACAGCATGCTGGAATCCGGGGAAATCGATGCACTGATTTCGGCTCGCAGCCCCGCCGGTCTCGCCAACGGCTCGGGAAAAATCCGGCGGCTATTTCCCAACTACAAGGAAGTGGAAGTCGAGTATTACCGGCGCTCCAAGATTTTTCCCATCATGCATATTCTGGTGATTCGCAAGGACATGTATGAAAAGCACCCCTGGGTTGCGCGGAGCCTCTACAAGGCATTTTGTGAGGCCAAGAACCGCGCATTTCAAACCATGCATATTTCCAACGCTCATGCTTACGCGCTTCCCTGGCTCGCGTGGGAAAGAGAGCAGCTCAGAGAAATATTCGGCCCGGATTGGTGGCCCTACGGTATCGAGCCCAACCGCCATGTGCTCGAAGCTCTGATCCGTTACATGGGAGAGCAGGGACTTTTGAAAAAACCGTTTAAAGTGGAAGAGATATTTGCGCCGAGCGCGGTGGGAGAATTTAAACTCTAGGAAGGCATTAGGCAATAGTAGGAACCCGCCATGCGACGTTTTGCCAATCTTTTACTTCTTGCTGTTGCCTAATGCCTGTTGTGTCACGCCTCACGCCTCGCGCCTCACGCCTTCCCCAGCGTGCCTCACGCCTGATCGGCTCCGCCCGCGTCGCCCATTTGGCGACGGCAGACAAAACTGGCCAGCCCCATGTCATCCCTATCTGCTTCGTCTTCGACGGCAAATGTTTCTATTCGCCCATCGACGAGAAACCCAAGCGCGCCGCGCCGCGCGAGCTCAAACGCCTGCGCAACATCAGAGAAAATCCGCAAGTCTCACTGGTGATCGATCACTACGATGAAAATTGGTCCAAACTTGCCTACGTTCTTATTTCCGGCAAGGCGGGGATTCTATCGAGTGGGAAAAAACACCAAGAGGCCATTCGTCGGTTGCGCCGGAAGTACCCGCATTATCGCCGCATGGCGCTGGAACAACGCCCCATGATCTGGGTCACAGCAACGAAAATTGTCACCTGGGGCGCAATTTGAAGTGAACTGCCGGCGGCTCAGTTGATCCCAAGAGTTTTAATTAACCGTAAAAAATATTTTTCGTGCAGTCCCAATATCTTGGCAGCTGCAGCCCGGTTGCCATGGGACTGAGCCAACGCCTGCACCGCTAGGTTTCGACGCGTTGATTCCATGGCCTCGCGATAGGAAAGATTTTGCAAGCTGGGCGATTGCGGTTGAGCGGCACCGATTCGCCCTGGCAGATCATCGATCGTCAAATGGGGACCGTTGCCAAGGACCACGGCACGCTCGATGACGTTGGCGAGCTCACGGACGTTTCCCGGCCAGTGATAAGCTGTCAGTTTTGCCTGCAGGTCGTCCGCCAACTCGGTGAAATTCTTCTTCGACTCAGCGGCAAATCGCCGGAGAAAGTGCTGCGCCAACGGCCCGATGTCATCGGCTCTTTGGCGCAGGGGCGGCAACGTAATCGCAATCACGTTGAGCCGATGGTAGAGATCTTCGCGAAAGCGGTTTTCTTTGACGGCGCTCTCCAACTCCCGATTGGTCGCGGCGACGATTCTCACATCCACGCGGATCGAATCGCGCCCGCCGACCCGGTCGAATTCCCGCTCCTGGAGAAAGCGCAAGAGCTTGGCCTGCAGCTCCGCCGACATATCGCCGATCTCGTCGAGAAAAACGGTGCCACCGTTGGCCAGCTCCATCTTGCCTTTCTTGAGCTGGTCGGCGCCGGTGAACGCGCCCTTTTCGTGGCCGAATAGCTCGCTTTCCAAGAGTTCTTTCGCCAAGCCGACGCAATTGATCGCCACGAAAGGCTGCTGCCTTCTCTCGCTCCAATTGTGAATAGCGCGGGCGAATATTTCTTTCCCCGTGCCGCTTTCTCCCAACAGCAATACCGTGGCAGTGCTCGCCGCCGCCTTACGCGCTGTATCCACTGCTTCGGCCATTGGTTGACTCTCGCCGACGATCAACCGATGGCGATTGTCGGTTTCTTCCGAGAGCAATTCCCAACTCCGTTTCAGCGCCTCGCTTTCAAGGGCCTTGCGCACGACGATGTCGAAGTGACTGGCATCGAGAGGCTTGGTGATAAAATCAGATGCCCCTTCTTTCATCGCCTCCACCGCGCTTTCGATGGAACCGTGGGCGGTGATCACGACGACGGGAAATGAGGCCCTTGCCGCGCGCAAGCGGCGCAGCACCTCGATGCCGCCCATCTTGGGCATCTGCAGGTCCAGCAGCATCAACGCCGGCTCGTGCTTCTTGATCTCCGTCAGCGCTTCCTGGCCGTCGGCGGCCAATGCAACCTCGCACCCCAAAGCCCGCAGACGCACCTGCAACAGACGGCGCGCCGGCGCGTCATCGTCGACGATCAAAACTCTTACACCCGCGATTGTCATTTTCGGGAAAATTAAGTTTTCAGATTCAAACAAATTGTTGCGCTAAGTCCGCTTTGAACAAATGCGAAATCCTAATATCGAAATCCGAAACAAAGGGGCAGCCAAATAAATCCAAAAGCAGTGAAAACTCAAGATGCTGCCTGAGAACGGTCATGTTTGGAACAGTGAGAGTTCTGAACATTTGTATTCGTTTCGAATTTCGTGCTTCGAAGTTTTGTCCAGAGTCTTTACTTCAAATGACGGCCGATTTCGGCAAGAAAGATCGTCTTGTCGATGGGTTTGGTGACATAGCCGCTGCAGCCGGCAGCCAGCGCCTTATCGCGGTCTCCCGCCATGGCGTACGAGGTCACGGCAATCACCGGGATTTCGGCCGTCGCCGGCTCGGCCCGCAGCTTGGTCGTGGCTTCCAATCCATCCATACCCGGCAGTTGGATATCCATCACGATAAGATCGAACGGCTCCGTCTTAAGGATCTCAAAAGCCTCCAGCGCGCTGGTCGCTTCGCGCACCTGATAGCCCTGCGAACGAAGCAGAAACATCGCCAGACGTCGATTCACCGGATTATCTTCAACGAGCAATATCTTCTTATCCATCGCAACTCTCTATTTTGGATTTTAGATTTTAGATTTTGGATTCAACGGACAATCGCGAGATCATCGTCCTCGAAGGGTTTTTATGGATGCGACTACCATTGCGACGATTTCGTTAGTTTCCTTCAATAACAATTTGACACGAGAGGGCTCGACAATTTTCGATTCTATGAGCAGCTCCAGCCAGTAGACGGTTTCATCTGCCTCTTCCTCAACGATCGCGAGTTTAGAGATGACGTCAGCTTTCGATTTTCCACGGCATGCTGCCCTGTAATTTGCGCCGATGGAGGTGCCCGAACGAAGTAGCTGCCTGCCAATTACATCTGCTGTTCGCCCTCTGGATAGCGATTCAACCAACCCTATAATTTCCAACGCCAATTGCCTTGTTCGGGCCTTAAATTGTTCTTCGTTCATCCTGTAATTGCGTAATTTAAAATCGAAAATCAGTCCCGAATATGGATTGTCAAGACTCCGCTAGTCATCACGTTCATTTTTCCTATCCCCAATCCAAAATCCAAAATCGAAAATCCAAAATTAATTGATCGGCAGCGTGAAGAAAAACCGACTTCCCTTGCCGACTTCACTCTCCACCCATATCTTGCCACCGTGCATCTCGACGAACTTCCTTGCTAGCGCCAGCCCCAGGCCGGTGCCTTGTGGTTTTCCAGCCTCGCTGCCCGCCTGTTGAAATTCCAGGAATATTCTTTCTTGATCTTCGGCCGCGATTCCCGGTCCCATGTCACCCACCTCGACGCGCACGGCGCCATCCTCAGCCCCCGCACGCACCCAGACCCGTCCCCCTTCGGGCGTAAACTTGATTGCGTTTCCTACCAGGTTCAAAAGCACCTGTTTGACTCGGGCGCCGTCCATGGGAAAGGGAGCCAACTGCTCGTCGCATTCGGTTTGAAGATCGAGCGATTTCTTCGCCGCAAGGGATCGCATCGTATTGGCGACCGCATCGACCACATCCTGCAAGAGCGCCGGATCGATCTGCAGCTCCATCTTGCCGGCTTCGATCTTCGCCAGGTCGAGAACTTCGTTGATCAGGCCGAGAAGATGCTTCCCGCTGCTCAAGATATCCGTGAGGAATTGTGATCTCTCCTCTTCGGAAACCTCCAATGAGGGATCCAGCAAGACTTCGGAGAAACCGATGACGGCGTTGAGCGGCGTGCGCAGCTCGTGCGACATATTGGCAAGAAACTCCGATTTGTGACGATTAGCCGCCTCGATTTGCCGGCTCTTCTCGTCGATCTCGCTAAACAAACGTGCATTTTCGATCGCGACCTTCGACTGGCTTGCCAGCGCTGTCAGCAAGTTCACCACCCTTTCGTCGAACTGACCCGGCGCGCGCCGGAGCAGAACCATGCCACGCCTCTCGCCACTCCCCATGGGAACGGTCAACACCGAGTGAAACCCAGCCCGCAGCACGAACTCGCGATAGGGGTGATCGTAAGCTTCCGCGATCTCGGTGACCTGGATGGGCTGTCCGCTTCTGGCGGCTTGGCCGGTGGTGGTCGTGTCGATGTCGACTTTCGAATTATGAACCGAAGTAAGAAACTCATTGGTGAGATTATGGCAGGCAACGACGTCGAGGGCTTGACGCTGTTGATTGAACTCGAAGATGCCGCAGCCGTCGGCCTTCGAGAGATTCACCGCGTGGCCGGCGACCGCGTTGAGCACCTCTCGCAGATCCAGCGACGAGCTGACCGCGCGGCTGACGTCGCTTAGACCGCGCACGTCGTCGAGAGAAACCTGAAGCTCGCGGGTGCGCTCTTGAATTTCCTGAAAGAGCCGCACGTTCTCGATGGCAATCACAGCCTGGTCGGCGAAGGTCTTGACCAGGGCCACTTGTTTATCGCTAAACGGTCTCACCTCCCGACGCCAAGTCGTGATAACGCCGATGAGTTTATCCTCCCGAAGCATGGGAACCGTTAAAACCGTGCGGACATTTTCCTTTTCGTAAAGCTCGCGCGGCTTGGGAGAAAAATCCGGATCGGAAAGCAAGTCGCGGATATGAATCGTCCGATGTTCCAAAGCCGCCAAACGAGTCGTCGTCTCGCGACCTGGACTCAGCTTGCGTTGCTCCAGATGCTCGGCGAACTCCTGCGTCGTGCCGTAACTCGCCGCAGTATGGAGCATTTCACCGTCATAGATAAATAGCGCCGCAATATTGGCCTCGCATAGGCGCGTGGTGTTGGAAAGGATGGCTCGATAGACCGGCTCCAACCCCACTGGCGAGTGCGCGATGACATTAAGCACCTCGCTGGTCGCAGTTTGCTGTTCGAGCGCCTCCGTCAGATCCCGATTGCGCGTTTGCAATTCCTGCAGCAAGCGCGTGTTCTCGATGGCGATCACTGCTTGATCGGCAAAGGTCGTGACCAGCTCGATCTGTTTTTCCGTAAACGGATCGACATCCGTCCTGAAGATAATGATGACTCCGATCGGGACGCCCTCTCTGAGAAGAGGCACTCCGAGCACCGATCTGGGTTCGAAGAACTTGGTGCCGTAGTCGTACTCTGGATCCGCTCTTAGATCCGGGATGTGGATGGCTTGGCGCTCCAACGCCACTCTTCCGGCGACGGACTTCCTTCCGACGCGAGCGGGATTCTGCGCGAGGAACTCCTGCAGTTCCTGGGATTGGTTATAGGTTGCCATTATCGGGATGAGATCGCCTTCTACCCGATGCATGGAACCATGAGCGGCGCTGCACAGCCGTGTCGCATTCTCCAACAATGTTTGAAGCACCGGCTCCAAGTCGAAAGTCGAACGGCTGATCACCTTAAGCACTTCGCTCGTGGCGGTCTGTTGCTCCAGAGCCTCGGTAAGATCTCGATTGCGCTCCTGCAATTCCTTAAACAGCCGCACGTTCTCGATGGCGATGACCGCCTGGTCGGCGAAGGTTTTAAGAAGAGCGATTTGCTTTTCCGAGAAAGGCTGCACCTCAGTGCGGCGAATGCCAATGGCACCAATCGGCAGGCCTTCGCGGAGTAGCGGGGTCGTAAGCACGGTTCCATAACCTCTCTCAAGGCCTGGGCTCTTAGGAAAATCGGCAGCAACCGGGTGAAAATCATGGATGTGAACTGTCTGGCGATCCATGACAGCCCGGCCTAGCAGCGAATCGCGATCCAAGGGCCACTCATATCCAATCGGGCTTGTCTGCAGTGATCCATAAATGGCTACCTGACGTATAACATCGCCGTTCACCTGGACGATATTGGCGTTGGCTGCTGCGCAAAGCCGCGCGGCATTCTCGGCCACGACGCCAAGGACTGGCCGGAGGTCCGTCGGCGAGCTGGCGATCACGCCCAAAATCTCACTCGTCGCGGTCTGCTGCTCTAGAGATTCCTTGAGATCGTTGAACAGCCGCACGTTCTCGATGGCGATCACGGCCTGAGATGCGAAGGTTTCAAGGAGCTTGATCTGTTTCTCGGTGAACGGACGAACCTCCGTGCGGCGAATATGGATCGAGCCGATGGGATTATCTTCGCGCATCAGCGGTATTGCCAAAACGGTCCGAATGTTTACTTGTAGATCACTTGGGTGGGTCTCTGGAAACTCGGTCTCGGGCAGCGAGAGTGCATCCTCAATGTGAATTACTTGACGGTCTACCACCGCCCGACCACCAGGTGAATGCCGGTCGAGAGGTCTGACCGCTGCGACGTTCGGAACAGATCCGTAGTGTGCCGCGGTTCGGAGAAAGTTTCCCTCGACTAGTCTGATCACCGCGTCATTAGCGCCGCAGACCCTTGCTGCGTTTTCCGCAATGGTGTCCATTACCGGTTGGATTTCCGTCGGCGAGCTGGCGATGACACCCAAGATCTCACTCGTCGCAGTCTGCTGCTCCAATGCCTCCTTGAGTTCATTGAACAACCGAACGTTTTCTATCGCGATCACGGCCTGGTCGGCAAAAGTTTCCAGGAGCTTGATTTGCGCGGGCATAAAGGGGCGCACCTCTAGGCGTCGCGCTTCGAGCTCGCCAACGAATTCCTCGTGCAAACGAAGGGGAGCGGACAAGTAGCTGCGAAACCCGGCAGAGACACCCAATCCGGGAAACTCGATCTGCGCGGCGCTGGTATCGGTGACATGTAGCGTGCCGTGCTCGCGTACCCAGCGAAACCACGGCCCATCGATACTCATCTCGACCCGACCGGGAGGGATAGGGATCGGACCACAATGAGCCCGAGCAACCATACTATCCCCGTCTCGTAGTCGCAGCATTACGTCATCAACTCCACAAACCCGCGCCGCGCTCTCGACGATCGCATCAAGCACCGGCTGCACGTCCGTGGGCGAACGGCTGATGATCCCGAGCACCTCGGCCGTTGCGGTCTGATGCTCCAGCGCTTCGCGCAAATCAGCGTTGCGCTCCTGAAGTTCCTTGAACAGCCGCACGTTTTCGATGGCGATCACGGCCTGGTCGGCGAAGGTCCTGAGAAGAGCGATTTGCTTGTCGGTGAATGGGCGGACTTCTGCGCGGAGAATCAGTATGGCCCCGATTGCAACGTCTTCGCGCAGCAGGGGAGTGGCAACTACGCTGCCGATGTTTGCGCGTTCTACCATCACCTTGTCGCCAGGAAAATCCGTTTCGACCTGAGCAGCAAGATCGTGCACATGTATGGTTCGGCGCTCGAGTATGGCTCGATCTGGTACTTTGTCACCAACCAGCGAGATTTTACTCCCGATAGGGTTGACCTGCGGGCTCGATCCATACTTGGCTGCCCGCCGGTACACATCGCCATCGAGACGATAGATCAGAGCATCATTGGCACCACACAGCCGTGCCGCATTCTCCGCAACCACATCCAGCACCGGTTGAATATCCGTCGGCGAGCTGGCGATCACGCCCAGAATCTCACTCGTCGCGGTCTGTTGCTCTAGAGATTCCTTGAGATCGTTGAACAGCCGCACGTTCTCGATGGCGATGACCGCTTGATCGGCGAATGTTTTAAGCAGAGCGATTTGCTTGTCCGTAAAGGGTCTGACCTCTAATCGGCGAATTAAGATACTCCCCATCGGCTGGCTCTCTCTCATCAGGGGCACGGCCAAAACCGTTCGAACGCCTGATGCGACTCGATCAGCCTCGGACTGCGGAAACTCCGCCGCCGACAGAGAAGCTGAATCCTCGATGTGAACTATCTTGCGGTCCAAAAACGCCCGGCTACTTATTGAGCCACGGTCAAGTGATCGTTCCAGCGGCACCCTCGGAATAGATCCGTGGTGGGCCGCCAACTGAAGGACATTGCCTTCGAGGAGACGAATCACCGCATCATCGGCGTCGCATATTCGCGCAGCGCTCGCGGCCACCGCATTCAGCACGGGTTGAATGTCTGTAGGCGAGCTAGCAATGACGCTTAGGATCTCACTCGTCGCGGTCTGTTGCTCCAATGCCTCCTTGAGCTGATTGAACAACCGCACATTCTCGATAGCGATGACCGCCTGATCTGCAAACGTAGTCACCAGCTCGATCTGCTTATCAGTGAACGCTTGGACTCGGTTCCGCCACAGGACGAATACTCCGTTCACGACACCGTCCCGGAGCAGCGGCACCCCCAGCAACGTACGGTAACCTCCGACGCGTTGCTGTTCTTGCAACCTATATTCCGGATCAGCGAGCGCATCCTCGATTTGAACTGTGCGCCCCTCCAACGCCACCCTACCGGTTATAGACCCGCGATCGGGTGCGAGCGGGCGTTGACGCACTAACTCCTCCAACTCTCCAACGAAGGGGTAGGAAACCGCCAAGTGATATTGTCCCCCCTCCAACCGCATGATGTACCCTCGCTCGGCGCCGCAGAGTCTCGCTGCACTCTCCACGAGCGTGTCAAGCACCGGCTGCAGGTCGAACGCGGAGCGGCTGATTACTTTCAATACTTCGCTCGTTGCAGTCTGTTGGCCTAGCGCTTCGCCGAGTTGGCAATTGCGAGTTTGAAGCTCCTGGAACAAACGCACGTTCTCAATGGCGATAACGGCCTGATCGGCGAAGGTTTTAAGAAGAGCTACTTGCTTATCCGAGAAAGGCTGGACCTCGGTGCGGCGAATCCAGATTACACCCACGGGAATGCCTTCTCTCATCAATGGGGTGGCAAGCACGGTGCGGGCGCCCGTTACGGGTTGCCTTTGCTTGGACTCCGGGTAATCGGCTTCCAATACGGCCGCCAAGTCCTGGACGTGAATCGTTTCACGATCGACGATGGCTCGGCCGACGGGTGTGCCCCGATCGATAGGCGGAGGAGACTGCGGCACGGGCATCGTCCCATGAATAGCCATTCGTTGGAGTGTTTCCTCATCGATACGAAAGATCACGGCATCGGTCGCCTCGCACAGCCGTGCCGCACTCTCCGCAATAGCATTCATGACCGGCTGCAGGTCCGTCGGCGAGCTGGCGATAACGCCCAGTATTTGACTCGTAGCGGTTTGTTGCTCCAAGGCCTCTTTAAGTTCTTGAAACAGCCGTACATTTTCAATTGCAATGACAGCCTGGTCGGCAAAGGTCTCAAGCAGTCTGATCTGAGTCTCGGTGAAAGGACGGACTTCGTTGCGATGGATGGCGATTGCACCGATCAGATCGTTCTCTTTGAGGAGCGGCACGGAAAGGTTCGTCCGCATTCCTTCCTGCCGATAAGCCTCCGGCACAACGCACTCCGGATCGGCAAGCATGTCGGGAATATGAACAGGCCGTTTTTCCAGCCCTACCCGGCGCAGTGAGCTTTCCCGGCCGGGCCGGATCGGCGTGCTCTCCACGTATGCCTGTAGCTCAGGCGAAAGATTGTTCCATGCAACGCCCCGAAACACTTCTCCGTCGAATCGGAAGAGCGCGCCATTCTCCGCTTCGCAGAGGTGCACCGCGTTTTGGAGAATCGTTTGAAATACAGGTTGAAGATCGGTCGGCGAGCTCGCAATCACGCGGAGAATCTCGCTCGTTGCCGTCTGTTGTTCTAAAGCTTCGATGAGGTCACGGTTCCGGACTTGCAGCTCATTGAACAGCCGCACGTTTTCGATAGCGATTACCGCTTGGTCGGCGAAGGTTTTGAGTAGAGCAATTTGCTTTTCTGTAAACGGACGAACTTCCAGGCGACGAATTACAATTACCCCGATTGCAACTCCCTCCCGCAGCAATGGTGTGCCAAGGACGGTTCTACTGCCCGTAAGCTGCTGCGGTATTCTGGCCTCTGAGAACTCGGTTTCAATTTCTGCCACAAGGTCATGCACGTGAATTGTTTGGCGGTCGACCACGGCTCGGCTGCCGGGTATGCCACGAGTAATTGGTAGCTCCTGAACTCTCCGCATTGGTCCATATGCGGCCACATTGCGAAGACAATTCCCGTCGACACGAAGGATGTCCGCATCCGCGGCATCGCACAACCGCGCGGCACTCTCCGCAACTGCATCCATTACAGGTTGAAGATCGGTCGGCGAGCTGGCAATTACTTCTAGAATCTTGCTGGTCGCGGTCTGCTGCTCTAGTGCCTCACGGAGTTCTGAGTTGCTCCCTTCGAGCTCTCCGGTTTTGCTCCTGAGTTGTTCAAAAAGGTTGATGTTTTCCAGAGCGACGCCGATTTGGTCCGACATGGAGCTAACCAACCGGATTTCGCCGGGCGTTAACCGTCGGGGATGCTGTCCGAAACAGACAATGACCCCCTCGAATTTTCCCTTCGCCTTGATCGGAAAAATCGCGAAGAGACAGAACCCTGCTTTTTTTGATTCCTTGGTTTGGCTCAGCTCTTGATATCGAGGATCGGTCTGGGCGTTCTCGAAAATGATAGGCTCCCCGGTTTCAGCGACCGTGCCCATGAGACTTTGTCGTCCACGGCGAAAAACCATGGGCGCGAAAGCTTGATCGGGTACTCCATAGGAGGCCGCTAAAGATAGGGTTTCGCTCGCAGGATCGAACAAACGAATGCGTACGGCATCGAAGTTAAATATCTCGGTTACCTTTTTTACGACCTCTTGAAGTACCGGCTTGATTTCTAGAGATTGAGCAGCGGACGCAGTCACGTCATGGAGCGCTGCAAGCTCGCGGTTGCGTGATTGTTGCTCTTGGAACAACCGCACGTTCTCGATCGCAATGACGGCTTGGTCGGCAAAGGTTTTGAGAAGACCTATCTGCTTCTCGGTAAACCGCCGCACTTCCCTGCGCCGAATGAGAATCACTCCTATGGGAACTTCCTCCCGCAGCAACGGTGCAGCCAATGCTGTCCTAATACCCATTCGTATGCCGCGAGACCTGGCACCCGGAAAGTCCGCTTCCGCCTCCTGAAGATCATGGACATGGATTATCTCCCGTCCCGCCACCGCGTGCTGTGATCATGCCATCGCCGTCCATGGTATCTGCCTCACCGACATCGTGCGCCGACGGGATCGGCCCATAGTGCGCCATCAAGCGCAACAGGTCGCCCTCGACGCGAAAAATTAGGGCATCGTCTGCCCCACAGACACGAGTGGCGTTCTCCGCAATGTTCTCCAACACCGACTGAAGGTCCGTGGGCGAGGTGGCGATAACCCGCAGGACCTCGCTCGTCGCCGTCTGCTGCTCCAGTGAATCGGCCAGTTCCCGATCGCGAGACTCGAGCTGTTCGGTGACGCGCTTTAACTCTGTCTTGAGGCGGCTCAGTTCGTCGGTCCGTGAGCTCTTTTTCTTTTTTGTAGGGGTGATTCGGGCCATTTCGGATCTCCCGAGGCCGGATAGTTGGGTTCTTTTGAGTTTACGGCCAACGAGCGCTCACCACAGAGACACAGAGTTCGTGTGTTTCGACAGGCTCACCATGAGCACGATCTCCACAGCCGCGCATCCTGAGCATAGTCAAAGGGTATTTCCCCAGCTTTTCCGCGGCCGTTTTCGTATGGTTCGAGAGCCTACTGACCTCGAACTTTTGTGTCAACATCATGTTTTGCTCGTGCCAGTTCTAGCACAACGTCGGCGCCTTCGCCTCGATCTGAACTCTCGCCTCCGGCTTGATCGCCCCGACGGTAGCGAGAAACTTCGGCTGGGTCATGCTGGTGCTGAGATACCTCCAACGCATACCCTCGATCAGCGTTTTAGTCATTGCCGTTCGTTCGTGGTTAGATTTTCTCACTGGCTAGTCCAAAACCGTCTACATTGAGCTCGGCTTGGTGGACGACACTGGTCCCGCCTATTCCGTTATCTCCATAGGGTGCGAATTTTTTCTCGCCTCGCTTCACGGCCTAAGCCGCCATGCCCGGATGGATCAGCAACACAGGCGACAGAGCCGGCCGCTTGAGAAGATCAGACAGCGAGTTGCGGCCGTTGAGAAAGCCTGCGATCCGCTGCGCTATACCTGCGCGGGTCAAGATCAGATGAATATCGCCCTTCGCCGCATAATCATGAACAGCGTTCCGCAAGCTCCCGGCATAAAGATTCACCGTCACTTCGACCCCCTTGGCGGGCAGAATCTTCGAGGCTGGCTCGATTCGCTCCCGGGCTTTTTGCAGGTTGGCCTCCCAGGTGTAATAGCGGGCCAACCTTTTCCCCGCTTCGATCGCCCTACGGCCGAACTCCTCGTTGGACCAACACAGCCCTTCCACAGGATAGGGCACCATGAAGACCACCTTCATGCCGGGTCGAGCGACTTTCTCGACGTAGGGAATCAAATCTTCCGCTCGATCGTTTCGCGTCATCGGCACCAATATTTGTTCGCTCATGGCTCGGTCCACCTTTCGTCTGTGTCAACCAGACCTAGAGCAACCAGCGCGCCAACACCCAGGGACCTGCAGGCAATCAAGTAAACTTATTGAATTGACAAGGAAATTTCTTTTGGAGGATTCGGGCGATGAGCCAAGGACTCCGCAGAGGGAACCTTTATCTTACCTTCGGCGACCCGAGGGTCATAGAAAAGTTACGCCTTGCCAGCGTGGAGTCTACGAGGGGTGAAAAGAAGAATTAAGCCGTGTCTTTTACCGTGGCGAACACGAAAATATCAACCGGTGTATCCGCCAGATTCGAACTGATTCTACAGCGTGCAGAAGGCAGCTGAGACCGGAAATCACAAGCTTGAGATGTATGCCTATATCATTTAATATGTATACATTATCGCCGGGGATTCGTGTGGAGGCAAAATGCCAGAGAAAGCGAGATTGAAACGCAAATCCTATTTTGTCGATGAGCGCGCGCTTAACCGCGCCAAAAAAGCTCTTGGGGTAAAAACCGAGGCGGAGGTTATCCGCTTATCGGTCGAGCGTGTCGCCGAAATGGAGGAATTTTGGGAGTTTATGAAAAAAACTCGCCGGTCGCTCAAGCCTGGAAGCGTGGAGAAATCCTAAGTTGGCCTTAGCCATTCTGGATACTAGTATTTATATCGATCACTGGGAACGCGGGTTATACCAGGACACACTGGAGAATCTCAGGCGAGCCTACATTATTCGCCATTCAGCAGTGGTCCTATCAGAGCTTCGGCGCGGAGCTCGCGGGCGTGACGCCGAGCGACTGGTCGCCAACCTTTTTGAATTGGCCACTGTCCGATGGCAACCTTCGGTGGCCGACTGGTGGGAGGCAGGCCGGCTTGTCCGAAACATCGGTGACAAGCAAAACTGGAACATAAACAAGCGGCGAGACTTCCAAAACGATGCTTTGATTGCACTCACTGCGCGACGCCACGGAGCAACCGTGGTTACCGCCAATAGATCAGATTTCGAGTTGCTTCGATCGGCGCTGCGAATTTCAGTTCTCCTCGCTAGGTAAAGACTCCACGACTCCCGGCAACGATAAGAGAAAGGTTGCTCGGGGCGACTTTCCTACGGTCGCACCGATTCGGGTCAATCCGTCGCCTTATCGGCGTTGGCCCGAATCCAGTCCTTAAGTCCTTTCTCTTCATCGTCCTTATGGGAGTGATGAACTTTGGCGTGGAGCCAGCCCAATTCGACGACTTCGTCCAAGCTGCCGGAAATAGTCACTGTGCAGCCCTGTTCGCTGGGGTGTTTTCTGCAGTCCACTTTGTATCGCTCGGCCATAAATTGTCCTCCTCTTGGCAATAATACAACTTACACGGCGTCTTAGACAGCTGTCGTTTTCGGACATGTATCTCTTACGAAACCTTCTCCCAGTAATCTATGAATAAGTCTTTTCCAGTCGCCTTGAGTTTGTCCCCGTCAAACTCCACGGTGATGGAAAGTGTCTTCTCGAAGGGCTGTGGTAGAGCGAAGCTGAGACGGGCTCCAAGGATTGGTATTGGGGATTTGGCCGTGTTGTTTGACAGGTCATAGCTGATTCCTTTGCCACTGATCTCGTCGTTCACGATCAAGTACTCTGGAGTCTCGGAGTACTCCTCATCGGTCAGCGTGTAGCGGGCAACCTAGCACTCCGAGTAAAACTTGCCGTTCTCTTTCCAGAGGACGCTGAAATTCCGGAATGTTTTGGTGTAAGTGATCATACCCTTCAGAGCCGGCGGAAACTGGACCGTGCCGCCGGGAAGCTCCCGGCGAACCAACTGGTAAGTGCCCTCGATGTTTGTTACGGCCATAACCATTTTCCTCCAAGAGTTGATTGCGACGTCGCGAGGATGTCTGTTGCGGCCCGATTGAATCAGTTTTTCGTAGTTCCGCCACAGATCAATTTCCCCGTCCGCTGGAGCACGAGCAGGTGCTGAAACCTAATACCCTTCACCTGACGCCTCGCTTTCATAGCTCCGCAGCGTGCTCATGATGAGTGCTTCAGGCACCCGGCGGGCGAAGGCCCTGGCTTTTTTGTGCCGCCTGGTCCATCTCTTCAGGCGTAACGAGAACCGTCGCTTTGACATGTACCGCCCCGGCGGCATTGGCAGCGAGTGACAGCGCGGCGGCGCTCACGTTATCCGGAAAATCCGCAACCGCGTAGACATCGGCGTCGCCAAACGCAAAATACAACGTCTCCAATTTACCGCCGACAGCGCCGAAGAGCTTGTCCACGGTTTGCCGCCGCTTGGTGCCTCCTTCACTGATAAGTCCCTTGATCCCGTCCCTGGTAAAAGACACCTGCATAAGAAACTTGGCCATAAAGTCCTCCCTAGTTTCGATACTGTTTTTATTCGTCGCGTGGTCCCCGCTAGCGGGAACGGCGACACCCGGTTCGCTTGAAGTTGCTCGAAACGGTTCAGCTCGGTACCGGTCCAGCCAGCATTAGACCATCTTGCGCATCTCTCCGATCGAGAAAGCGCGGACAAATTTCATTTTCACGTTGCCTAACGACTGGGTGCTCGCCATGAATTTGTGAATTGGTTCAGGGCTCTCCGCTTCGACGACAATCGCGGCGTCGTGCGAGCCGCCCGGCGTATAAAAGAGGTCTTTGACCTGGACGCCCAGCTTCGCCGCTTCGGCCTTGGACGCCTCGGCTCGATTTGGCGAATCTTTGATCCCGCGCCGGCCTTGATCGGTATAGTCCACTAAAATAACTCCCCTAGGCATAAAGCACCTCCTTCAAAAATTCTTAAGACACTCGTTCCCTTGCGAATGACCACGAAACCTATCTAGATTCGCAACGCAGCTCTTTTCAACTGAGGTCAAAAGAAGACCTGAGCTGCCCCGATTAAGACTTCCGGAAACAAAAAAGCCAGCGCACTCCGGCACCGGGTGACCAGAGCGGCTGGCTCTAAACTCTTCCGCACATTTCCCCCTCCGCAAAACGTTTCGCGTTGTTTCATGGGCCTCAAATCACTCGAGAAGCCTGCTCAATGATGGGGGAGGCTTTGACTCTGAGAGACCTATCACACCGAAAAACTCAGTCAAGCGAGTTCTGATTTTCTTCCGCCCGGAATTTGTCTGCGGCTTTACTACCAACATAAACGGTTTCGCTGACCGAGCGATGGGTCAACAGAATGCACACTTGAGAGATTTAACCGCAGCTCGGACATGAAATCAGCTTAAGCGGCGTGCGTCCAATGGGTTTCAATAGACCCTTCTTGAACGCCAAGCGGGACACCCGCACCATAGAGCCATCGCGGAAACATCGCCTTTCGGTCCCATTTAAATCGTCATGCATCAGGCGTTGAAGTATCGACTTGTTTTTCGGCGTCGAGTTTTCTATAAGAGCCAAACCATGAAAATCATGCGACTCTACTCCGGGTCAGATGGCCGGTCACATTTCGATGCGATCGACGTGGAGATCGACAAACTTCATCTTGGCGAAGGCATCGTTTTCCGCCACGTTGCCGCCAATTATATCAATAGCTGGCATACCGCGCCGCGCCGACAATACGTCATCAACCTCTCGGGCCAGAGTGAAGTTGAGATCGGCGACGGAACCAAACGAAAGTTGGGTCCTGGGGATATCTATCTGGCGGACGATACCACCGGTCAGGGCCATATCTCGCGAGCCGTCGGCAACCAGCCGCGTGTCTTTGTGACGATCCCTTTGAAATAATGGGAATCGCATTAGCCGAGAGCAGCGTCGACGAGGTCTACTAGGTCGAAGAAACTTAAAATTGATAACCAATACATCCGCAAGCCTCAGCCTTACCAGTGACACATATGCGGACGTTGGTGTTCAAGATGACGCCTTGGCGATACACATCCAAGAACCGAGTCGATGGGTCAGTTCTCACGCGATCAGAAAACCGCCATCGACCACGATTGATTGGCCGGTGAGATAATCGCTTGCCGGCGCCGCAAGGAAAACGGCAGTTCCAACCAGGTCCGTTGGATAACCGCGCCGTGCCATCGGGACACGGCTGTGAAATGCGCTTGTGAATGTCGGATCATCGAACAGCGACTTGGTCAGATCCGTTTCGATATAGCCGGGCTCAAGGCAATTCACGCAGATGCCGTCCGACGCCCACTCGACGGCCAGGGTGCGCGTTACTCCCTGCACGCCGCTCTTGCTTGCGGTATAGGGCGCGCGGTGCCGGGAGCCCTTGTCGCCGGCGATACTGCCGATGTTAACGATCTTGCCCTTCCCTCGATTCGGCTCGGGAGCAAATCGGCGGGTCTCGATCCAGTATCGGCCGACCGCCTGGGAAGTAAAAAATAGACCCTTCAAATTCAGATCGAGCACGGCATCCCAATCTTCTTCGCTAATCTCCGCCGACGGTCCGCGGCGGTTGCCGCCCGCCACGTTGACCAAGATATCAATCTGCCCCATTCGGGCGAGGACTTCGCCCACGAGCGTCTGAATCTTTGCCACGCGCGATACATCGGCGGCGAACACTTCTGCGTGCGCTCCCTGGGCACGAATCCCATCGGCAACCTGAAGAAGGTCTGCCTCCGTACGGCTGGAGAGCGCAACGCTTGCACCCGCCTCCGCGAGCCCCTGAGCGATCGCGCGCCCTATCCCCCGCGAGGCCCCGACAACCAGCGCCACGCGCCCGGAAAGATCAAACAGACTGGATGCCACGATGAATCACTCGCCTCTAAGCCCTGCTGATCCTAAACACTCACTTCATTTGCTCGCTCTATCGTCGTCTTAACGTTCGTAGAGCCCGACTTCTAGCTGCATGCGGCAACTGTCTCAGTGGTATGAACAGCACAGGTATGCCGCCCGCGTAGCAGCACGGCGGGTATATCAGATACGGCTGATAGGGCTGCCGAAAGAGTTCGTAATGCACGACATGAAGGTCGTAGTAGGGATCATTTTGGCGCAAATAGTCTAGATACTGTTGCCACTGCTCGTATTGCAAATATTGCTGATATTGAATATCCGCGTACTGAGAGGAGTAGGGAACGTATACCTGTGCCGGAAGGTTGCGTGCGGCCAGGAAAAGCAGACTAAAAAGTCCCATCGCCAAAATAGATGCTTTCATCGGCTAGCCCTCCCCAAAAGTCGGAATATCGACAGCGGAATAAATATAAGGACACAAGACATACGAGGTCAAGAGAGGGGTCAGGAAAGCGATGCGTATGGCTTTCCCCTTGTGCTGCATTTAATTTTTCCGCCCCTTGGCGCTCTTTGCGCCTTCGCGGGAGTCAGTTCGTTTTCCGATTCTGCTAACGCTTACCGAGCGCCCGGTCGTAAATAGGATAGATCGATATACTTCTCCACCCGGCGGGATTGGAAGATTAAGAAAACCCATCTCGGCGCGCAGTTCAAGTACGGACTGGACTCTGGGAAGATTCATCGCCGCTTGCGAATACATGCCGTAGTCTGAATCTAAAAGCACATCTAACGTCTCCGCCGCCGCTTTATCTTCAAAACCGTTGTGACTTTCAAGCAGCACCAAGCATGGGGCGCGATTGCTTACGTCGAAACGCCATAGCGTCGCCTCAATGTAAGCACGAATGTAACTGACCAGCAGTTCGGGGTTCTTTTCCGCCCAGGAGCGCTGCGCAGCGCAACGACACCATAGATCAAGGGATGGCTGATGCAGAAAATCGCCCGCTCGATAGCAATTTCCTCAGTTGGGAAATGAGGCGGAAAGCCGTGACGTTCGGCAACGCCTTTGAAGGCGTCGTAAATAATACGGCCGCAGCTCTCCGCGTCGACGGGAACGGCGGCGCGGATGACTATGTCCATGGCTAAACTCCGTGCTCTGAAGATTTCGCCACACCGAGCTCGATTAACATGCCCAACTCATCCCGGCTTACCCATTCCTCAACAATTTTCCCATCACGAAATCGAAATATAGCGATTGCCGACCAGGTGACTGTTTTTCCCGCCACGGCATGCCTACCCAGACGACTGGTCCAGTCGCTACCGTTTAACGCCCGGTGGCTCAATCTACACACCACGCGATCTTTCTCGGCGATTAGATCGTGGATGGTTGTCGTGAACTCACTATACACCTGGAGGATCTTTTCCAGTGCGTGCTTGAATGCATCTAGTCCCCGGATCGGCTCGGAGGCCTCAGGCCGGTGTATAACACAATCTGTCGCGACGATTTGGCCAAGTACATCCAGGTTTCTCTTATCGAGCACTTCCTCAAAATAGCGACGGACAATTGCTTTCTGAGAAGCAATAGACATCTTATCCTCCGCTCGCGGCCCAACCCGCCTTACTGACCCGGCGCCGCTGATCGGGTCGACAACGTCATTGGAGACAAAAAGATTGGCGTTGGCCCCATCGGCACTCAATGGATCATAGCTGGGAAGATCCACATCCTATTCGATCCATACCCAGATACAAGGCGGTGTTGGTAAAGGCATGTGTCGGGGGCGGCAACGGTGCGCTATTGTCGCGGATATTATCCCAGCACCCGCATCTGGCTGGAATTTTGTTCGACCGACCGGCGCCAATCGAATTGGCGCGCGCCGCGCCGAT
>CAVSHR010000011.1:0-422893 GCA_963727625.1 uncultured delta proteobacterium
CACCGACCGAAGAGGGATATGACATGGATTCAATGAACCGGAACGATGCTCACACCGTTACTTCACTGGACGATCTCGCGAAGATTTATGCCCAGCCGTTGCCCCATGTCGCCACCAAAGAAACCGACCACATCACCGAGGTCGGGCGCATCTTCATCGCGGCATCGCCTTTCCTGGTGCTCGCCCCCTCCGACGGGAGCAGCATCGACTGTTCGCCCAAGGAGGAAGAAATAGCGACAGGCTACTTTTCGGTGCATGATATGGCGAGACGGTTTTAGAATGCGCTCGTTCCGAAGATTTCCCGTTAACCCGGGCGGGAACTTTCAATCACCCAATCGATCCACCCCGCGCGCAGGCCATGGTGAGCCTGCTAACCCAGGCAAAGCTGTCTGCAAAAGTGAAAGCTCATTGGGCCGCAAAAAAGAAAGCCTCCAAGAAATAGGCCGATCTTCTTGATCCTTTACGGTTGTCACCTCGCGTCGGCCGGATTGATGAACACGACGAACAGCTTAAGGGAATCCGCCATCTCCTGATTGCCATGCAGGGGAGACGGCTTGCGCTATAATGCCCCGCCGCGCAGGCGGCAAATATAATAGCTGCACCGCAGTCCGTGCCGATGTCGATACAATTAACCGCCGCCTCGATCCAAGCGACGCGTGATTTCAGGAGTCAGCAATCCTGAACTCTGAAACCACAAAAAATCTCTTCGGGCTTGCGGTTTCCTGCCTTCCGGCCCCCGCTCACCGGGCCAGAACCGACGAGCCGATCATGCCGAATTTTGCCCACGGCTCATCGAAGGACGGCGCAAGAAGCACGGGACAGGGCATGCGTGAGATCACTTTCAACAATTTTTCCCGGGCCAACAGATAGGGCAAAAAGGATTGTTTCCGAACCGCGAGCACCACGAGATCACAATTCTCGTCCCTGGTGGCGCTCAGGATTTTCTCTGTGCTGTTACCGAGGGCTATCTTTCGCCTGATTTTCACTGGGCCGGGATTTCTAACGGTCTTCTCGATAAAATTGTAAAGATCGAGCGCTTTCTCGCGCAGCAACCGATCAACGGGAATGCCGGCGGGCGGATTCAGCATGGGCGCGCCTTCCATATAGGCGAGTAAATCCAGAAAACAATCCGCCTCCTCTTTTTGCGTCACGTGCAGCACGATGAGTTCGGCTTGCGTTTTCTGCGCGAGGGACACGGCATATTTAAGCCCGTTGGCGGAGTCCTCCGAGAAATCGACGGGAACAAGAATCTTTTGAACAGTATTCATAAAAATCTCCTATTAAATAAAAACCTGACCACATGATTGAAACACCAATCCGACACCACGGCAGCCGATGAATTTTCATCGCTGCGCTACGACGTTTTCGGATGAGAACGGAAACGAATCAGAGATTCAGCACGGACTTGGAAATGCAGCGGGAAACTTTGGGCGTAAAAACGACCTTGAAACAAGCCGGCGAGGCGGCATGGCTTCGGAAAAACACTTGCGCGGGTTTCGTTCCCGCTAGCAAGCATCCGGAATCGGGCGTCGTTTCGCCATCCTTTTCAAAAATGAAGCTGTCGGCATTTTTGACTGGCAAATCAAGGCGGACCGCACTCGTGTTAACCGACGGCACGGCCGTCAGCAAAGCCGGACCAACTTGATCGCAGCAGGCAAACCCCGTCCCGAGTAAGACGGCCAGGGACAGGACTTCGAGGCTGAGCAAAACCGAACCGGCGACCCATATTTTCTTCACGCGCGCCATAAAAAATAACTATGCTTCAGCCTAACATCGATTGCTCCAATCTCAAGGGGGGTGCCGCTCCCGGAAAAGCTTTTAACCGAAATGTAATTTCTTTCCCCTTAACAAGCGCTCCCCGCTCTTTTCCTAATACCCCGCAACCCGTTGAATCTCTTGCCTTAATCCGCTCTGCACAATTCCCAAAACAAAAGAGAGGCGCGGGAGGCCTCGGTCGCCCCGCCGCAAAATTTTAATGATTCCCTCCCGGATTCTCGTTTAAACTGAAGATAGGAGCGATGAGCCGCAAAACATCGAAGACTTCACGAGAGAATATTTAGGACGGATTGACCCTAGGCTTGGCTCCGCCCTGCCTGATCTTTCCGCAAGAGACCACGGGCCGCATCGACATAAGACTCAAGGCCGTCGCGGCTCATATGACCGGATTCATGTCCTCCGCGCGGTATCTCGAAAGCGAAATCGATACTCCGTCCCGCAAAGTAGCTGGAGGATTACCTGTTTACGGCTCCACTGGCGTCCGGCATGATGAAAGTGAAAAGACTCCCGATAATCATCTAGCCGGCTTCTTCGAGAGCCATTAAGGTTGGCAATGAGCCAACCCGAAAACTCAAAGGAGGAGACGAAGATGAAACTGGACGCAGTGCTGCCGGGCACTTCGGTCTGGCAGTGAGCGATTATTCTCACTCTACCGCGCCTCACAGCCAGCACGCCATAGCGATCGGAGCTCCATCCTCGCACGCGATGATTCTTTCGGATCCAGTCCAATATTAGACAGAAATCTTCCCCCATCGGTTCTATGCTAAATGCTGAGATTGCGGAGCGCCGCTTCGATAAGTGGCGCCCCAGAGCAGGAGCAGCCCGGCCTTTCGGGACAAGGCGGCCGACTTTTTCGGGCGGGTTTCATAGAAAGGCAAAGCCATGAATACTGCCAAAAACACGACGGTGGATCTGGTTAACCGCGAGTATCAGTACGGGTTTGTTACCGACATCGAGGCGGACACGGTCCCTCGCGGGCTCAACCAGGAGATCGTCCGCTTGATTTCGGCAAAGAAGAACGAGCCGAACTTCATGCTCGACTGGCGTCTGAAGGCCTATCGGCACTGGGAGAAGCTGGAAAAGTCACAGGCAGAGCCAAAATGGGCGAAGATTCACTATCCGCCGATCGACTACCAGGACCTCATCTACTACTCGGCGCCGAAGACAAACGCGGGGCTAAACAGCCTCGATGAGGTGGATCCCAAGCTGCTCGAAACTTATGAAAAGCTCGGTATCCCTTTGTCGGAGCAAAAGTGGCTCACCGGCGTCGCGGTCGATGCAGTCTTTGACAGCGTCTCGGTGGCGACGACGTTCAAGGAAAAACTGGGAGCTTTGGGAATCATCTTTTGTTCCTTTTCCGAGGCGCTGCAGAAGCATCCCGTGCTGGTGCAAAAATATCTCGGCTCGGTGGTGCCCTACAGTGACAACTTCTTCGCCGCTTTGAACGCCGCTGTCTTCAGTGACGGATCCTTCGTTTACGTTCCCAGAGGTGTGCGATGCCCGATGGAGCTGTCGACTTACTTTCGTATCAACGCCGCCGAGACCGGCCAGTTCGAGCGCACTTTGATCGTTGCTGACGAGGGCAGCTCTGTGAGTTACCTGGAAGGCTGCACCGCGCCGATGCGGGACGAGAATCAGTTGCATGCCGCGGTGGTCGAGCTTGTCGCCTTGGATAATGCGCAGATCAAGTACTCGACAGTGCAGAACTGGTACCCCGGCGACAGAGAGGGCAAGGGCGGGATCTACAATTTTGTCACCAAGCGGGGCAAGTGTCAGGGAAACAACTCGAAGATTTCTTGGACGCAGGTAGAGACCGGCTCGGCGATCACCTGGAAATATCCGAGCTGCATTCTGCAAGGTGACAACTCGGTAGGAGAGTTTTACTCCGTGGCGCTTACCAACAACTATCAGCAGGCGGATACGGGCACCAAGATGATTCATATCGGGAAAAACACCAAGAGCACGATCATTTCGAAGGGGATTTCCGCGGGGCACGGTCAGAACACCTATCGGGGGCTCGTGAGAGTGATGAAGGGCGCCACCGGCGCCCGTAATTATTCTCAATGCGACTCGTTGCTGCTGGGCGATAAGTGCGGCGCGCATACCTTCCCCTACCTCGAGGTCATGAACAGCTCGTCGCAGGTGGATCACGAGGCGTCGACCTCGAAGATCGGTGAAGATCAGCTTTTTTACTGTAGGCAGCGCGGGATTTCGCCGGAGGATGCAGTCACGCTGATCGTCAGTGGTTTCTGCAAACGGGTGTTTCGCGAGCTACCCATGGAGTTTGCGGTGGAGGCGCAGAAACTTCTCGGCGTGAGCCTCGAAGGCAGCGTCGGCTAGATGTTTTTCAAGTCGTGCCCAGGACCGTCCTATTCTGAAGCCTCCGCATTCCAAACAGCCCGCCAGTCGGGCGCACGCCGCGGCGGTAAAAGAGGTATTTGACGGCGACCGGCGGCGCAGGAGATTTCAAAATGTTTTTAAGACACAGAGAGCGACACCGCAGCGACCGGATCGGCTGGCTGCGCGCGACGGTGATGGGCGCGAACGACGGTATCGTTTCGACGGCCAGTCTCGTGCTCGGTGTCGCGGCGGCGCATGCGACTTACAGCAACGTACTGGTCGCCGGAGTCGCCGGCCTCGTCGCCGGCGCTATGTCGATGGCTTCCGGTGAGTACGTTTCCGTTCACTCACAGGCCGATACCGAACAGGCCGACCTTGCGCTTGAGCGCACGGAACTAAAATCAAACGCCTCCGGGGAGCACCGGGAACTCACGGCAATCTATGTGAGTCGAGGTCTCGATCCTGCACTAGCGAAACAGGTCGCGGATCAACTCATGGCCCGTGACGCGATCGGCGCCCATGCCCGCGACGAACTCGGCATCTTCGAGACTCAGACTGCGCGTCCGATCCAGGCGGCGCTTGCGTCGGCCGGCAGCTTCGCCGTGGGAGCGGCGATGCCTATCTTGACCGCCGCGATAGTTCCAGAGATGAGCCTCATTCCTCTCGTCGCTGGAACCTCACTCGTGTTCCTCGCGCTCCTCGGTGGATTGGCTGCGCGCGCCGGCGGCGCACCGGTGGCGGTTGGCGCGATGCGCGTAACGCTATGGGGCGCACTGGCCATGGGAGTGACCGCAGGGGTCGGAGCTCTCTTTGGACCAGCGACGTGAATGGGCGATCCATCACCTGGGCGCCGGTTCACTGCAGCGGAGGTGCCAATATTTTCTTGAAAACGGTGCAATTTTAGACTGAACCCACCGCTTGAATCAGCATAGGCTGACGATTGTAGATTCGCGGGCTCAATAGGTCGTGTTGAACAAACTTAACGTCGAGCCACTGTGGCAGATTGGAGCGACTGACATGATGGGCATTCAACGCCAACCGGACGAGGATTCTTATTCAACGGATAGGCTTTATCTCTATGACAACGAGTGGATGAGCTATCCCTACACGTTGCCACCGCTGGCTTACCCCTATGATGCGCTCGATCCCGGGATCGATGAGCAAACGATGCATTTGCATCATGACCGGCATCATCAGACCTACATCGATAATGCCAACGGGACCGTCGAAAAATATCCCGAGCTGCAGACAAAAAGTCTGGTGGAGTTGATGGGGCGTTTCGACCGGTTGCCTGCCGAAATCCGCAAGGCCCTACGAACTGATGGCGGAGGTCATCTCAATCACACATTGTTCTGGGAATGCCTGGCGCCACAGAGCGGCGGTGAGCCTCAAGGCAAGCTCGCCCAGACGATCAAGACGGCTTTTGACGGCTTTCCTCAATTTAAAGAACAGTTTAGTCGCGCGGCCATCAGTCGTTCGGGAAGTGGATGGGCGTGGCTTTGCGTCACGCCCGAGAGCAATCTGGAGATCGACTCAACGGCGAACCAGGATACTCCCTTATCGAAGGGCTCTCTGCCGATTTTGGCTTTGGATGTATGGGAACACGCCTACTACCTCAAGTACCATAACAAGCGCTCCGAGTACGTTACGAATTGGTGGCAGGTGGTGAACTGGAAGAAGGTCGAAGAACGGTTCGAAGCAATCACCGGTTAACTGGTTTTCGAAAAAAGCGTTTGCTTGGCCTCAAGTTAGGCCCGTGAGGTGGAAAGCTGTGTCTACACTGTCGAGGATCTTCCCCATGCCAATTGGCAGTGGCCAACGAACACCTCGTTTCAGGGTCGGCTGAGCGATTATCTTCACGCGCTGTAACCCGGCCTATATAGAGGGAGTGACCACGGGAGACTGTAGGCTCCAAGGCGAAGGGCCACCCAGCACAGTGATTTTTCTTGTTGGGCGGCGTTTACCAAGTGGTCGGGCCTTTAGACTTGTTCAATATTAGACAGAAATCGAATCGGCCACCGGTATAGTATTCCGCGTCCAAGGAGGAAGATGATATGCAAACCACACCCATGCCGGCGTCCCGCAACCAATCGCCGAATCCGGTGTCCGGGGAGCGCGACGCATGGTTCGCACGGCCGTTTCGTGACGGGCTGCACATACAGACGTTTTTTGACTCTCGGGCGTCCCTTGCTACGGTGTCCCCGGAAACCGCTTTGATGTACGCGGTGCTGGAAGAAGCGTTTCTGTGTTTGCAGAAGGCGAGTGAGCTTGCGCCAATGGCTCGGAGTCAGGCGCGAGAAGCCCAAAAATGGTTCCTCAGCGACGATTCTCGCTGGATCTTTTCCTTCCTGCCTATTTGCGAGACCTTGGGACTCGACCCGGGATATATGCGTAAAAAGATCAAGGATTGGTACCCAGGCGCCCTGGACACAGGTGGGAAAGGGGTCAAATCATTATCTAAGTCGTAAGCCAGCTTCAAAAAGAAACCAGTCGAATCTTTACCAATGTCATGAAAAAGTACACGTGAACCCATGAGGATTATTGTGAATTTTTCGACACGGAAGAGGAGGCGATCGCCGCCTGCCGCGAAGTCAATCGCGGACTGAACAGCAACGACCTGGCGTGTTGGCTAGTCGTGGACGGCCCCGATGGCCGGGCCTGGCGGATTTTCAAAATGCGAACGGGACAGAAAGCAACGCGCTGCTGGATCGCAATATATATCTTAGGGAGGTTGCACGGGTTAAAAACTGTACAGGCATTGAAAACTGGCCGGCCCGGCCAGAGCGATACGCAAGAAAATTCTATGGTCCGAGAACGCTCGCGACACCCGGTCATGCGTGAGGCGTGAGGCTTGAGCTTTGGCAATGCTTTCGCCCTCCGATCGGGATGCGTTGCGGGTTACGCAAAAAAAAGGCGCCGCCATTTTAGCAAACCTCGTTCGCGGTAAAACCGTTTGGCGCCGCGGTGCAGAGGCACGTCGAAGGGCGCCTGCGCGTCGTTGGCGCAGAGTTGGGCGATCTTGAGCGGCTTGTAATTATCGGTGGGGAAAACCGCCCGGCGCTTCTCGATCGCCTCGCAAAGCGCGTAGGCGACCTCGTCGGCCATGTCGGCATGGACGATCATCGGCCAGCCGCTGAAGTCGAGCGTTGGGACCGGTTTAGTGAGTCCTTTGAAGTGAGCTTTCGACAATGTCGCCGGCCGGTAGCCCAGAGGGGTGAGCGCTCTCAGCACTTTGCCCTCGACGGGCAGGTAGTGAAAGCCGTTGTCGAGAGCCGTTTGGCCCCAGCTCTTGATGCCCTCGTCGAAGATCGCGTTGACCGCGCCCGACTCGATCGCCGCGCGCCGGCTCGGATCGCTCGGCCGCGGCGCGATATGAAATTTCCCGCCCCAGCGGCGCATTTGCGCTAGCGAGAACCCCGCGGCTTTGAGTACCGCGGATACGGTGAACATGGTCGCGCTACCGCTCAGGTCGTCTTTCGGAATGCGACCGGTGGAAACCCGCAGGGGAATTTTTTCCCTGGCGATTTGTTCCAATGAATTGATGCCGGTGGATTCATGCACGGCAAAACCCATGACGTCCCAGGAGGGGAAAACGGCGATGGCGCGCAATGGCAGCCGTTTACGGAAGGGCCCCTTGCCGCGATAAGCCATGGTCAGCAGCACTGAAGGGTTCACCCACGCCATGGAATATTTTTTGTCGGCGACCGCGACGATCTGGCGAAAGCTCCCGGTCGCGAAGGAGACCGGAATATCGTTATTCCGCTCGTTGGCTCTGGTGCCGAGCGAGAGCCGCACCACGCGGCCGACGCGGGTATCGGTCTGCAGCATGCCTTCGGCGGCGCGTTTGGTCCGGTAGGAGAGCGAACCGTCATAGAGCGCGGCGGCCATTTCAAGAAGCCCCTTGGCGCGCTGAATTCCCGAGTTGTAGCGAGTCGTCGCCATTATTTTGTTCTCCTTCGCTGGCTCGGCCGATCGTTGTTGAACCTCTCCGTTGTTAATCTTATTGCGGGTTGCGGATAATCTCGGATATGCGGTCCGTTTCCCTCGTCGTTGTAACCTTCTTTTGTCACAAGAGGGCTGCGGGGTTGATCAGTGGTGTGCGCGGATGATGTTCTGCCCGAGCCGCCAGCGCAGCACTTCGTTGGCGCCTTCGGTGATGCGCGTGCTGCGGATCTGGCGGTACCACCATTCGAGCGGCAGCTCTTTCATCAATCCCAGTCCGCCGTGGACCTGGATCGACCGGTCGACGACGCGGCTCGCCATTTCCGTGGCCATGACCTTGACCATGTAAGATAGATCGCGCACGTCCTCACCGCGATCGACGCGCCAGGCGCATTCGTAAACCATGTTGCGCACGGCGTGCAGCTCCATGGCCGAGTCGGCGATCATGAACTGAATCGCCTGGCGGTCGGCCAACGGCCTGCCGAAGGTTGATCTCACTTTCGAGTATTCGATCATCATGTCCAAGGCGCGCCGGGCGATGCCGACAGGGCGCGCGCCGTGGCCGCGGATGCGCCCTTCGCCGATCCATTTTTGCGCGATCGAAAAACCGCCGCCGACCTGGCCGATCACGTTCGCCGCAGGCACGCGCACGTTATCAAAGACGAGTTGCCAGGGCGCTTCGCCCATCATCGCCGGCCATTGGCGCTCGAGCAGCACGCCGGGACTTTTCAAATCCACCGCGAAACAGGTGATCCCGCCGCGCGCCCGCTTTTGCGGATCGGTGACCGCCATCAGCTGGGCGTAGTCCGCGCGCCCGGCCGCGGTGATGAAACGCTTGGTGCCGTTGATGATGAAGTCATCGCCCTCTTTGACCGCGCGCGTGCGCATATTGGCCGGATCGCTGCCGGCGTCGGGCTCGGTCTGGGCAAAGCAAAACCGTAATTCGCCGCGCAACACCGGCTTTAGAAAACGTTCCTTTTGCTCGTCGTTGCAATAAAACAACACCGGCCGCACTTCCGGACCAAAAAGCTCCAGGCTGCGAAAGGGAAGCGAGGCGGCGCGGGCGATCTCTTCGTGAATGATACAGCGTGGCAACAGGCCGAGTCCCGCGCCGCCGTATTCGGCGGGGACATCGAGCATCCACAGCCCCATCGCTTTGGTTTTTTCCTGCAAGGGCTTGAGCAGATGCTCCGGCATGGGCCCTTCGCTGTCGTGGCGATATTCGCGCTCGAGCGGAATCAGCTCCTTGTCGACGAAACGTCGCACGGTGTCGCGCAGGATTTGAATTTCTTCGGGGAGATTAAAGTCCATGGAGCGTCCTTTTTTGAGAAACCGATTTAACCCCAGAGAACGCAGAGATCACGAAGTTCGGAAGGGTGATCGTCCTAACCCTCTGGGTAAAAATTGAGTGGCTTGGGCAAATGATCGCGCCGCCGACGGCACTCCGAATCGGAAATTTCCCTCGCCAAGTCGCAAAGTCGCAAAGTGGAGGGGAAAAAGTCGAAAACTGTTGCCAATGCTCGGACCCGTAACTTCCCAACTTTGCGGTTTTTGCGTCTTTGCGGGAAATACTCCGAAAGGCGGTTGCGGCTTCGCCGCGTTGAGTCCTTGTGGTGAACTTGAATCGCGCGTTGTCATTCGGGCACTCAACTCAATCGCCGGCGACGATCTTGTTCGACAGCGCGCCGATCTTTGACGACGAGACTTCCACCGTGTCGCCGATCTTGAGAAATAAATCCAAGGGTCGCTTGCCGTCGGGGCCGCGCCGTGATTTGTCGGCGGCGGTGCCGGCCGAGGTGCCGCCGGCGATCACGTCGCCGGGAACGAAGGTGAAGTCCCGCGAGAGATATTCCAGCACCTCGCCGAACGACCAGATCATTTCCTGGGTATTGTAGCTTTGCCGGACCACGCCGTTGACACGGGTCTCGGCGTCGACGTTTTGCTGATCCAGCTCGCCGCCGACGATGCACGGCCCCATGGACACCGCGCCGTCAAAATTTTTCTGCAAGTTATAGCTCACCACTCGGTCCGTGCCGCCGGCGTCGCGAATGCTCCAGTCATGAAACAGCGTGACGCCCCAGACATAGTCGCGAATTCTAGCGGCGGGAATGTTCTTGCCGCGCTTGCCGATGATGATCGCGACTTCGCCTTCATAGTCGAAGTAGGTGACCCGTTTGGGGAAGGGGATCGTGTCGTTCGGCCCGGCGACTTCGGCGGGCACTTTCCAAAAGCCCCACTGGCCGGCCTTCCTGGCTTCTTGGGTGATTTGCTCGATCGAAACGTCGGTTTTGCCGAGACGGTTCGCCCACATGCCGGCGAGATGAGCCGCATAGTTGCCGCCGACGCAGGCGATGCGCCGCTCCGGCCAGGGCGCATGGAGTTTTACCCCCGAGGCGCTGTGAATTACCCGCGGTTCGCCGCGATCATCTTGCGCCGCAATCTTGCCAAAGTGGTCGATCACCCGCCGGGCTTCTTGCAGCGCGCCATCGCCGGCTTCAATGAACGACAGAAGCCGGGATGGAACATGTTTTGCCGCGTGTTCTTCCGGTTTTGCCTTGTCCTGCTCTCGAAAGATGCGCAGCAAACCGTAATTGAGATCAATAATATTTTCGCCGATCAGAGCCCCAACGCGCCGGTCCGGACCGAACACGACAATTTTCATCGACTCCCTCCAATTATTTCTCGTGAGACATGGCGTACCATCGCCGTGACCATGCGGTCAAGCCTCACATCGACGCGACTGGGTTGACTTGGCGTACCTGTTAAGGGCCGGAGCGACGATCAGAGTTGCGGTCGGTTTCCTTATGCTCCCCCTCCGGAAATAATTTTGCTGCCCGGTTTGGAGCTAAACTATTTAACCCGATATTCCTTTACGGTGTCTTCATTGAGCTCCAAGCCTAGTCCGGGCTTTTCCGTCAAGGTGATCCAGCCATTGACCGGTCCCGGCAGGTCTTTGTAGACAGTGTTCGCGGTCAGCCAGTTGTTGACGTGAATTTCGGCGCGCCAGCCATTCGGCACCGCGGCGTGCAAGTGGACGTCGAAGTGATCGCCGTTGCCTACAGGAAGATTGAAGGCATGCGCCAATCCCGCCGTCTTCATCCCCATGGTAAACCCGCCCACCGAAAGCACGTGGATGTTTAAAAAATCCACGGCGTCCTGCTTGACCAGGTCCGCCAGCTTGAAAAAATTTTCCCATTGGCCGGCGGCGATGGGGATGCTGGTTTGCTTGCGCAACTGGGCCAGCAGATGGGGATCGTTGTGCACGATGGGCTCCTCGAACCACATGAGATTGTAGGGCTCGAAGCGCTTGCACCAGCGCACCGCGGCGTCGAGTTTCATCAAACAATTGGCGTCGGCCATCAGTTCGACGTTGTCGCCGACGGCTTCGCGCACGGCGCGGATGCGCGCTTCGTCTTCGGCCGGATTGTCTTCGCGGTGCTCGCCGCTGGCGCCCGAGGGATCCATGGCGCCGCGAATATTCGCTCTCCCGACCTGGATCTTCAGCCGGCTCTGGCCTCCGGCAACCCAGTGCTTCGCCGCCTCCGCCAGTTCATCTCGGCTATAGGCTCTTAATCCGAACGTGATGTAGGCCGGCAGCGACTTCTGCGCCCCGCCGAGCAGGCGCCAGACCGGCGCATTGTAAAATTTGCCTTTGATGTCCCAGAGCGCGACGTCGACGGCGCTGGCGGCGAAGTTCCACACGCCGGCATGGGCGCGGGTGTTGAACTTCCAGAGCATCTGGTGCATCAACCGCTCGTTCTCCAGCGGGTCCTGGCCTTTCAAAAGCGGCAGCAGGTCCTGCTGAATAAAGGCGGCGGTGGCCGAATGCATGAAGCCGCCGAATTGAGAGATGCCGACGATGCCGTCGTCGGTCTTGACTTTCAACAAGCGCACGGTCGTGCGCAGCGGTTGTTTGAAAAGCGGCGGCGTGACCGGGATATTTTTTAATTCAATAATTTCCATGTCGGCAATCTTCATAGGGTCTCCTTTGCTGTCTCAACGGCTCCAGGGCGTTGTTTGGGTTGGAGCCCGCGTCATTTTTCGGGCCATTTACACCGAGGCACGCAGCCCGGCTACTTATCTGAAAGTTGGCGCGCCAGCAAGAAAAAATCGTTTATAGACGGGGCGAAAGAAATGACATCCATGACCGCAACCAAGCCGAGGCACACTTTGACGAAGCGCGGACTGCTTGTTTATCGGTTCTCTAGCGCTATCTTGCAGACTCGGCCTTTGGCTCCGATGAAACCCGCCGAAAGTTCGTTATGGTCGCTTTCAACGGCAGGTGATCAGAGGCGACTCGAGTCAGAGCTGTGCGAAAACAGCAGAGCTCGGTCAGTGCTGCGGGCGGGGATACCCAAATGCGATCCAGCGCGAATAGGGGAAAACGCGACGGAAAAGTCCGCACCAGCGGGGTTTTCCCCAAGTGCGCGTGGAGCCGGCGCAAGGAACGGCGGGTCGGCAGCCATTCGTTGAAGTCGCTCAGAACGATGACATTGCGTGTGTGCCTTTTCGACAGGGCGTTCAATAGCTTTCGGACCTGAAAGTGGCGCTCGGCGGGACGAAGTCCGAGATGGGTGACGATCACGCGCACGCTCTCGCTGTCAATCTCGAGATCGGCGTCAATCGCGCCGCGCGGTTCGCGCTTGATATAGCTCAAATCAAGTTTGCGAACCTCCAGAACTTTGCAACTCGTTAACAATACGTTGCCATAGTGTCCATTGCGTCGCTCCACGACCGGGCCGGGGACGGCTTGCAAGCCCGTTGCCGCCGCCAGATAGTTCATCTGGTGGAGTTGGTCGGCGCCGCTGGAATCAGAATGCACTTCCTGGAGGCCGACAATCTGCGCGCCGCTTTCTTTGATGACCCGAGCGATCCGGGTTGGATCGCGGCGCCTGTCCAACCCCACGCATTCGTGGATATTGTAGGAAAGCGCGGTGAGTAGGGGCATGCGCGAATGCGGCATTTCAGTTGGACTCCGCGTCTCTACCGGCCTGCGGCGCGGGAGATTTTGCCGCACTGTGCTTGCTGGCAGACCAGCGGCGAAAACCGAAGATACCCAGAAGCATCAACGCCAAGGTTCCGACGAGAAAGGCGAGCGTCGTCGCGCTCGGACTGTCAATCATTTGCTCCAGCTGGCCTTCGAACACCGTGATGCCAAAGACGCCGGGACTCATTCCCAGAAAGGTCCCCAAGACGAAGTCTCGAAACGGAACCCGAACCGCGCCGGCCGCCAGGTTGACGAGGGAATAGGGCGCCACCGGAAGCATTCGCATGGCCGCAACCGCAAGCACACCGTGCCGGGAGATTAAGCGATTGACGCGATTCAGGCGGCGCCCGGCGAATCGGGTTATGTTTTTCCGTCCTAATTGATGCCCGATGGCGTAGAGAAAGATGGCGCTGGCGAGGCAACCCAGCAGGGAATAACCGATCGCCGGCCAAGGATCGAAGGTATAGGCGATCGCCAGAATCAGTATGGTGACGGGAAAACAAATGACGCCCGCCAACAAATAGGCGCCGACAACCCACAGCGGCGCGAAATCGACGCCGCGCAGCGAAATCGCCCACGCCGCGATGGTGTCTAGGTCAAGCCAACTGCCCAGAGCGGTCCAGCGCCAGGCCGCGGCCAATGTCCCTAACGTCACAATAATGAGCACGCCACGCAGCAGCGCGCCGCTGCCGGAGCCGTTTTCCTCGGAGCGGACGAATTCGTCGACCAGTTTTTCGGGAGCAAGGGAAGTCTCAGGATCGATGATGGCGGATTCCGGGACCATCTGATCCAACCACGGCGGCACCGAGCAGTCTACATCCGCCAGGGTGCGTCCGTCGTTCTTGCGAAGCGACCCTATCGCGCCGATCAACGATCCCGTTCGCGCCATAAGCGCGGCGACCTGAGCGGGTATCGTGCCAAGATGCTCGGCAACGAGGGAGTTTCTGAACTGAGCAATCGCGCGCTCGATGCTCTCTTGACCGTGAGATTCCAATGCCAAATCGCATTCCGTGTCAAAACCCATGGAGCGATTGCTGACGTTGGCTGAGCCGACGAGCGCAAAGCGATCGTCGATCACCAGTAATTTCGCATGGACCGACATGACATCTTTGGGCGCGCCCGGAATAACCGGGCCATAAAGGCGCAGCCGATGGTGCCGGTCCGCCTCGGAAAGACGCTTGACCCGGCGCGCGCGCAAAACGTCCATCGTGGCGGTCTCGAGCCAGCCGTGGCTAGCCTGGGGAAGGACGATGACAACTTCGGGTCCGTCCGTTTCGCGCAAACGTTTCTCTAAGGCGTCGCCCAGCACGGCCGAGCTCAAGTATTGATTCTCGATGTAGATCCAGCGGCGCGCTGCTGCGATCGCATCGCAAAATAGAACTTCGATCTCGCGCACCTCTTTGTTTGAGGCATAGGGGGGCGTGGTTCGCGCGATAGAGACCGCGACATCGGTAATGTCGGGCCTGCGGGCGGCGGGCCAGCAATCGTTCTGATTTGCCGGGGCGCGGAGACGGCGGCCGGTGGCACGCCGCCAGCGCTCGCGCGCGAGTTCTCCCAAGGCTGCCGCGACCTCGCCTTCTACCATGATTTGAACATCATGATGCGGCGGCAGAAAGGTACCGTTGAAGTCTGTGCGCCGGGGGTCTTGCGGCCGATGCTCTGGAGTATCATAGCGGCCTTTGGTCAAATCGTTGCCGCCGACAAACGCCACCGAATCGTCGATCACGACTATTTTCTCGTGATGCGAGGCGCCCACCGGATGAATGCCATCCATGTGAAAATGGACACGTGGATGGCGGCGCCAAGCCGGACCGAAAAACGGGATCGTTTCGCGATCGAGCGCGAAAATCATCGCGAAATCCCACACCAGCAGGTTAACGTGGAGGCTGCGTGTTTGCGCGGCCAAGGAGTTGAGAAATTTTCCCAGGCTCGGCAGCGGGCTGCTGCCGTCGTTCTCGTATTTCAATCGCACGCGGCTGTCGAAATCCCATCCCAGGATAAGAATAGACTCGCGCGCTTGAGACATGGCGTCGGCCAGGGCTGAGAAATAGGCCGCGCCGTCGATCAAAAATTTTACGCGTGAGGCGTTGGCAATTCTCCAACAATTGTGAGGCTCGCGCAGGATGTGTTCCGACATTGAAGCTAAATTCTATCAGAGTGAGATTGCAGTGCCAGACGATCGCAGAGATTATGGGCGGGATCGAGCAAGGAACCGGTTTTACAGGGCTGCTGCTGTTGGTAGCTCGATTATTTCAATACCGGCAATATTTTCATCGGTCGCATCCGAAAGGCCGCGGATGCGGCTTCCGCCGGCATAGGCTCTGTCGCCATCGCCGGGCGGTTACCGCTTGAAAATTATCGCGGGCCGATTTGTCAAGAATCCAAAGGACGCCGATTCGGTGTAGCGCTGCAATGAATGAAGGAAGGATATTTTCGGGCTACGGAGTTGCCGGGCGCATGCGGCCGATGCTGAACAGGACGATGACCGCGGCGACGCCGCAGATCGCAGCGGACACTTCAAAGGTGTGTTGAATGCCGATCAGGGAGGCAAAACCACCGAGAATCAGCCCGCCGATGGACCAGAGGCCGCGGTCCATAAAGAAAAAACTCAACACGCGCCCGAGCAGGTGCGGCGGCGTGTTGGCTTGCAGCGCGGTGTTGACCGAAGCGCGAAAGGCGATGAAGCAAAAGCCGACCGCGAGCAAAAGCAAGAGCGAGAGAAGGAAAAATGGCGACACGGCGAAAAGACCGAGAAACAGCGCGTAGCCTAGAACCAAAGCGCCGACCCAAAACAAATTCGGACTGGCCTGGCCCACCGAGGCAAGCCACAATCCGGCGATCGTTGCGCCGATGCCCGGGGCGGACATCAACAGGCCGAAACCGCCGGCCCCGACGTGCAGCACGTTGGTCGCGAATACCGGCACGAAGGTAACGTAGGGCGCGCCGACCAAAGCGACGACATAGGACAGCGCGATGATCGAAAACATCTGCGAATTGCTTCTGAGATAGCGAAATCCTTCCTTGACTTCACGCCAAAGCCCGCCCGTGCTGGGAGCGGGGTTCCACGGCGGAAGCTCCATCAGTAAAAGCGTCGCGATCAAGCCGAGAAAACTAAGCGCGTTGACAAAGAAGCAGCCGGCGACGCCCGCCAGCGCGATCACCAAGCCGCCGATGGAGGGGCCGATGATGCGCGATAGATTGAACACCGAGGCGTGCAGCGCGATGGCGTTGGACAAGTCCTCTTTGGGAACCAAGCCGTTTACCAAAGACTGGCGCGCGGTCTGATTCACCGTGTTCACGATGCCCAGGAAGCAGGCGAGAATCAAAATCTGCCAGTAGACGATTAAATCGAAATAGACCGCGAACCAGTAGACAAACGCCTGTGCCATGCCCAACGTCTGGGTGATGATCAACAGACGACGGCGATCGAGGCGATCGGTGAGCGCGCCGCCGAGGGCGCCCAAAAAAAGCCGGGGAATGCTGTCGAAAAAACCGACCAGGCCGAGAAGAAGCGCCGAACGGGTCAGGTGCCAGACCAGCCACGCCTGCGCGACGTTTTGCATGAAGTCGCCGGCGTTGGACAGTAGCGCGCCGATCAGCAGCAGCCGGAAATTGCGATGACGCAAGGATTTGAGGGTTTGGAGGCGAGATGGATTAAACATCACCGGCAATTAGAATGCTAAGCGCGTTTCATTGATACGTGATTTCCCCGGCGATGCAAATGCGCCGGGTACGCGAGTGCGGGATTAAGCCGGTTGCGATCGGCCGATGGCCCGCGAGCGCATCTTCGGTCCGAAGGGCCATCGGGGTCAGCTTGTCAGCGACCGAGGAGATGGCCTGATTATTTGAGCGGGAGAATTCGAAACCCCTTGGGGGCGGCTTCCGATGGCAGATGATCCGCCGGCATCGCCGGCTGGTTGCCGTCCCGCAGCGCGGAAAAGCGCGGCGACATGATTTCGATACCGGCTTCGTTGAAACGATCTTGGATGTTTTCATGGAGCTCGGAGAGGATTTCCAAGGACCGGCCGGGCTCCTTGGTATAGACGTTCAACTCGTAGCCGATCGAAAAATCGTCCAGACTGGTTTGTCGCACGAAGGGCGGCGGCTCCGCCGTCACGAAGCGGGTCGCTCTGCCGGCGCCGATGAGCAATTCATGAACCTGTCGCCAAGGGGCGTCGTAACCGATCGTGACTTTGGTATGGAGGACCAAACCGGGGTCTTGAGCCATCGCGCTAAAATTGATTATCTGGCCAGCTAACACCAAAGCGTTGGGGATGGTTATCTCGACGTTCTTGATCGTGCGCAATCGGGTGATCAATAGAGTCTTTTCAGTAACGTCGCCCACGGCATCGGCGATCTGGACCCGATCGCCGATTCTAAAAGGTCGCATGTAAGTCAACGCCGTGCCGGCGACGATATTCGCGACCGCGGCGGTGGAGCCCAACGACAGCAACACTCCGAGAAAGATCGAAATGCCCTGAAACGCTGGACTGCCGAAGCCGGGGAGATAGGGCGAGATCAGGACAACAGCGAACATGATAACGATAAAGCTCAATAGCTTGAATGTCGGATCTGCCCAATCCGCATGAAAGCCGGGAAAGATAATCGCTCCTCGTTTGATCTCCGTGCCGACGGCGCGCAAGAAGCGCAGTAGATATCGGGTCGCCACCAGGATGACAATGATTGAAAAAAGGTTCGGTAGAAAAGCGACAAAGCCCCAAAATAGCCGATACACCGGCGCCATCAGGTAGGGCTTCAAATACGCCACCCAATCCCGGGTCCAGGGAAACAAGCTAAGGACGACCGGAACCGTGACATATAAGGTAATAATCAAGGCGGCGATCCTGACCAGTTTGACCAATCCCTTGAGCACCTCGGTGATGCGATCCGCCGATAGGACTTCATAGGATTGAATTTTCAGCGCCGGGATGCGCGTGCCGCGCCAGCTGTCGAGCCTTTTGCAGGTGCTGTCCAATAAACGTTTGGTCGCGTAAAAAACGTAGAATAACGCGACGATCGCCAGCAGAGCAACGAGCGCGCCGTAGGCGATCTCGCGGTGCTCGGGATCGTCTAGGATTAACCTGAATATCGATTTAACGCGCTCAAAAATCGTCGTCAGGACAGGTGCTGACGAACTGCCGGACTGGGCAAAGACAATGGCCGGATTGCCGATCAGGATGGCGAGCAAAAATAGATGCCAGCACGAGGATCGGCGGCCTGATCTTCGCGTCGCTGGCGTCGAGTCAAATTTAGTTAACATTTGCTTGTCAGTTCGATTTTCTTAGCGTCGAGGGTTTTATAAACCAGCAACCGACAAAACGTCAATGTCTTCATTCGTCCCGATGGGTTATTTGCAACGATCGCGCAGCACACTATTTGCGCAACCCGCGCGCGAACATGTCGGCGGTGCGTCCGCAATTGGACTCAGGGACCGCTCACTCGAAACCCCATTGACTCAAGCCGGATTGACGGTACGATAAACGAAGTCGTTCAGATGACAAGTCCGCTCCGGTTTTTGCAAACGAATATTTATTTATTGCAGGGGCAAGGAATGCCGCTAAGCCGCCGGCACGACCTATTTACTCAACACCCAGAAGGAGGAAACTAAAATGCTCTCTCAACGATGTGCGATCCGGTCGATCCGAATTTTATCGTGCCTGGTGGCGCTGGCGATGGTGTTGGGGCCGGAAGCGTGGGGTCAGTCCGGGCTCAAGAAAGTTCGCGTTGCGTTGCCGTCGACAAACGTTACCTTCGCGCCGATCTTCGCCGCGAAGCGAAAAGGGTTTTACAAAGACGAAGGGCTCGACGTGGAAATCATCATGATGCGGGCGAATCTGGCGAGCTCGGCCTTGATGACCGGCGACATCGATTTCAACGGGGCAGTCACCGGTGTGATTGGCGGCGCGGTCAAGGGACAGCCATTGAAGGCGGTTTTCTTCGCTTCGTCGTCACCGATGATGAGCATGATCGGCAGCAAGAGCATGACCAAGCCGGAGCAGGTTCGCGGCAAGCGGATCGCGACCAGCTCTCCCGGCGGGACCGCCACCTTGGTCGTTCACGCGATTCTCAAGAAGTGGGGACTCGACCCGGCACGAGACGCATCAATAGTTTTCGTGGGTCGGGACCCGGCGCGTTTTGCCGCCCTCGATTCGGGTGTGGTGGACGTGGCCATGTTGTCGGTCCCCAACAATATCAGAGCCCAGCAGCAGGGCTATCCGGAGTTGGCTTTTGCCGGCGATTTTGTTCGCTTTCCACAGAACGGTTTTGGCGTAACCGAAAAGAAGATTAAGGAAAACCCTGACCAAATTTATCACTTAATTCGTGGAACGATGCGGGGCTTGTCGTTCGTCACCGACAAGGGCAATAAGAACGCAACCATCGAATTGATCATGAAGGAGTGGAAAGTCTCCGACCGCAAGCTCGCGGCCGAGATGTACCGGTATATGACCCCCGTGATGTCGCCGAATGCCGGCGTGAGCCTGGATGGGTTGCAGATCCTTGTCGACCAGCAGCGGGAAAATTCACACGTGACAAAACCAATCAAGGCCGCCGACACGCTCGACTATAGCTTTGTCGAACGAGCTCGCAAGAGTCTCGGCATGGCCAATTAAGCGAGACATCCATCCTTTGGGTTTTGATTATTACGGTGCAACGGGTTGCGGTGCCGGTGTACTGCCGAAGGCGTTCGCTGCGCTTATGATCGCGCGGTCTTAACTCAGAGAGTGAGACTCTTCGGCGCTCGCCGGTCCATTAAATTAGCAATGTGCTGACGCCGACACGGGGAAATTGCTCGGGTCGCCGATCGGCCGGTATTCGCCGTCAGCAACTCCTTTGTACGGCCCCCTCGTTGACAAGTTTGTGCCGCATCGGATATTTCAACAGGGAAGCGCAGCCGTCTCGATCGATCCGTCGTGCTGATCGTGCGCCGGCCCGGCCAGCGCGGCGTGCAATTCGGGAGCGAAGGCAGCGTTTTATTTAATCAGAGGAGGGTTCCAACCGTGGTCATGCTAGGCACCGACATGAAAGTCGCCGAGACTCCGAAAGAGGGTCTGAAAGATTATCTTAAAGTCGATCCTTACTCGGAGTGGCTCAAGAAAGAAGGCGTGAAGGTTTACGAGGAGTATTACTTTCCCAGCCTGGCGAAAATCGAACTGGGTCCCTGGGAGCGGAAAGGCGGCAGCGGTGCGGTGGTGCACATCAACAACAACCACATGCCCAACGACTGCCATGTCGTCGAAATCAAGCCCGGCGGCAAGTCCGAGCCGGAGCACCATATGTACGAGCTGACGATCTACGTGGTGTCTGGACGCGGCGCCACGTCGATCTGGCAAGATGAAAAAAAGAAGAGCAGCTTCGAGTGGCAGGCGGGAAGCCTGTTTTCCATTCCGCTCAATGCCTGGTATCAAAACTTCAACGGCAGCGGCCAGGAGCCGGCCCGCTATATCGCGGTCACCAATGCACCGCCGATGATGCGGCTGTACCGCGATAACAATTTCATATTCAACAATCCTTATATGTTTACCTCGCGCTACGCCGGGGAGGAGGACTACTTCAGCGGCAAGGGCAAGCTCTACACCCGACGGGTCTGGGAATCCAACTTTATCGCCAATGCGCCGGACATGCTCTTGTACGGTTGGAAGGAGCGCGGCGCCGGCGGTATCAACGCCATGCTCGAGATGGCCGACAACAACACCAAGAGCCATATTTCCGAGTTCCCCATCGGTACTTACAAAAAGGCCCACCGCCATGGCCCGGGCGCGCACCTGGTGCTGCTCAGCGGCACCGGCGGTTATTCCCTGATCTGGACCAAAGAAGATCGTTCGGACATGATCAAATGCGACTGGCAACTCGGCTCCATGGTCACCGTTCCCAACGACAACTGTTTCCACCAGCACTTCAACTCCGGCACGACTCGAGCCCGCTATCTCGCGCTGCGGCCGGGCGATATGGGGCTGTACAAAAAGGGCCGGGGTGGAGGCGGAGAAAACGCCGACCGCAGCATGAAAGAAGGCGGATGGCAGATCGAGTACGAGGATGAAGATCGGGAAATCCATCAGATCTTCGAGAAAGATCTCAAGGCCCACGGCGCCACGTGCAAGATGAAAGCGTTTGTTCCCTGGTGCACCGGAGAAGTCGGTCCCACCAGCGAGCGCGACACTTAGTTGATCCCAGAGGAACCCCGGATTCCCGGTCGCGGCTAGGCCAGCTTGCCGCGACCGGGTTTTGACTTGAACTTTTGCCGATCTACCGTCCTTAACCTATTCCATCGATGACGCCGCGGTGATGAGGCGTCGAAAATGCTCAGCAGAAACAAGTTCGATGTCGTGTCGCTGCAGCTAACCCTGACCTAATCTCCGATAAACTCTCAACGGCGCTTAGAATAGCCAACTAAATTTCCCCGTGGATTGCCCGCCAACTCTTGGAGAGCGGCGCGAAATCGTATACCCTCCATCGGCTTAATAGGTTGTACGACATGGATGCAGCGCACTCATTTTTACCGCTTCTGATCGTCTTGTCGATCGCTTTTGTCGTGCCGATTTTACTGTCGCGGCTAAAGCGCTTGTCGATCCCTATCGTCGTCGGCGAAATCCTTGCCGGCGTGGTAGTTGGCCGTAGCGGCATGGCGGTGGTTCCCTCCGACGATCCGATTTTAATCATGCTGGCCGATTTTGGCCTTGTGTTCTTAATGTTTCTGTCCGGGATGGAGATCGATTTTCGCAGTCTCCGCTCCTACGGCCCTTCGGCCGAACATCGCGACGGTCGCCGGCTCGGTGTGGTCCCGCTCGCCTTGTTAAATTTCGCGCTCACCCTCATGCTGGCCGGCGTCGCCGCCTATGTTTTGCTCTATGTCGGATTGGCGAATAATATTTGGATTGTCGCTCTCATCTTGTCGACGACCTCGCTCGGCGTCGTCGTCCCTGTGTTGAAAGAGGCCAATCTCATTACCCAACGGCTCGGCCAGTATATATTAGTGACCTCCGTGATCGCCGACTTCGTGACCATGCTTCTGATCACCGTGGCCGTGGCGATCATTTCCCACGGATTAACTGCCGAGATTTTGCTGATCGCCGTGCTCTTCGTAGCCTTTTTTTTGATGTATCACTTTGGCGCGATCTTCAACAAAGTCTCGGCGCTGCGGCGCACCATCGAAGAGCTGAGTCACGCGACCGCGCAGATCAAGGTGCGCGCGGCATTTACCGTTATGCTCGCCTTCGTCGCGCTGGCCGAAACGCTCGGCTCGGAAGTGATTCTTGGCGCGTTCCTGGCCGGCGCGATCATCGGTCTGTTGCGCACGGCAGACGACGCCGACCTTTCCCATCAGCTGGAATCGATCGGTTACGGTTTTTTCATTCCGATTTTTTTCGTCAAAGTCGGTGTTGAGCTCAATCTACCAGTGCTCTTGGCGTCTCCGGGGGCGCTGCTATTGGTGCCTTTTCTCCTATTGGGCGCAGTCATAGTGAAGGTCATTCCGGCGCTAACCTTCATGGTTAATTTTTCCCTCCGGGAATCCCTGGCGGCCGGTGCCTTGCTGTCGGCGCGTTTATCACTGATCATCGCGGCGGCAGCCATCGGTAAGCGCCTCGGCGTCATCAGCGAATCAGTGAACGCGGCAATTATTCTGGTCGCGGTCGTCACGGTCACGGCGGCGCCGTTGATCTTTGTCCGATTGATGCCAGGGGCCCGGCGCACCCAGCTTCGCCGTATTGTCGTTGCCGGCGCGGAGGAGTTGGGCATGCATGTGGCAAGGAGACTCAAGGCTCATCTCGAACTGGTGACGATTGTGGACACGGATTCGGAGCGTGTCGAGCGAGCCGTGCGCGGCGGCTTCGATGCCTCGCGCTGTTCCTTCGAGGCTCAGGACGATCAACTCAAGAGCGCTTGCGAATCCGCCCGCGCGTTGGTTTGCACCTACGACGATCCGGAATTGACCTATCACGTATGCGCAATAGCAAAGAACGTTTACAAAGTTCCCCATGTCGTGGCGCAAATGAGCGATCCGAGCGCACGGGGCCGCTTTGACGCGCTCGGGGTCACGACGATGAACGCTGCCTTGGATCGCCCGTCGCTGCTGGCGCTGCTCGTGCGCGCGCCGGCGCTCTACACGCTGCTCGCGCGCACCGACGACGATAAGGAAGTATGCGAAGTCGTGGTGACGAATTATCGAGATGTGGACAAACCGTTGCGGCAATTGGATCTTCCCGGCGGATTATTGGCGCTGGCGATCCGGCGCGAAGGCGAGTTGCTGGTGCCGCATGGCAACACCCGGCTCTGCCGCAACGATCGGCTGACCTTGGTGGGTTCCATTGAAGACATCGAGCTGGCCAAGCAACGGTTCGCCGGACGCGAAACGGCGTAGGGGTAAGTAAGCAGGGCGCAGCCAACTCTAGGTCGCTGGAGCAGGTCGGATCGCTGGCAGGGATTGCATGACTGCCGCGGTCACTTGAGTCGGAGTGAGATCGGCCACTTCCTGCGGCAACGGCGAAATCGAGGGCTTGATCACGTGAACAGGCGACCCCGCGCCCATTGGGGCGCGGGGATTAAATATCAACCGTGATTTCTTCTGTCGCAGACGGCGTCGACGAGCGCCGGTTTGCCTTTTTTGACTTGCTCGATGGCACGTTTGATCGCCGGACCGAGGTCGTCGCCGTTTTCGATCGGGCCTTCGGCGTACCACCCCATGGATTTCGCCAAGCCGGCGAAGTCGGGGTCAGGGCCGTAGAGGTCCATGCCGATATGGGCGCGGTTGGGATCGGTGCCGCGGGTGCGCGCGAGCACGAGCTGGTGGTTCCAGTCGTTGTAGTAGGCGCGGTTGTTGAACATGACGACGAGCATCGGAATCTGATACTTCGCCGCGATCCATAGCGCGCCGGCATCGAACATCAGATCGCCGTCGGGCTGCAGGTCGACGACCAGGCGGCCGGTGCCTTTGTTGGCCAGCGCGGCCCCCAACGAGAGACCGATTTGCGTGCCGGTACCGAGCTCGCGGCCGGCGTGGCAGTAGGGCCGATCGAAATTCCAAAGCTTCTTGCCCCACGAGCCCAGGTCGCCGGTGGTGAGCACCCAGTCTTCGCCCTTGATTTGGTTCCATACTTCGAGGGCGAGGCGCGGCACGCTCATCGGTTTTTGATCCCAGTGCTCCTGGGCCTGCTTGCTCCACTTGGCGCGATTCTCGGCATGGCGTTTGCCGATCTCCTCGGCGCGCTTGGCGATTTTTTCCCGCAGGCCGGGTGTCTTGGCGATGCGTTCTTTGAGCAGCGCGGTCAGTCGCGGCGCGGTGGTCACCGGGTCCGCCGTCATGCGCTGCTGCGCATAATAGGGCCGGGCGTAATCCATCGACCATTTGCTGATCTCGATGTCGGTGAAGCCGATGTCGATCCAGGTCGCGTTCGGCTGCACTTTGCTGACCACGGTGCGCGTGGCGATGTCGCGCACATGGCTCGGCTTTTCGAAGTCGGCGATGTCGAGCGTGAGCACGACGTCGACGTCCTGGTAGCAGCCGTCCGGGTCCATGGTCAGGTTGAGCGGATGGTCGGTGGGGAAATTCAACCGCGAGCCCACGTCCCACACCGACGCGCCGAGGGTTTCCGCCAGCTCGACGACGTGATTCCAACCATGGGGCGGGCGCGCGGCGAAGTCGGCGATGATCGCGACGCGCTTGGCGCCGGCGAGAGTATCAGCAGCCTTTTCCAGCGCGATCGGATCGGCGGCGGGGGCCGTGGGCACGGTGGCCGCGCCGGGCGGCGGCATCTCGACGTCGTGATCGAGCTGGGCTTCCTGCAAGCCGGCGTCGTAGCACATATAGATCGGTCCCTGGCGCGCGCTCATCATCACCGAATAGGCGCGCGCAAAGGCGCCGGGCACGCCGTCGACCGTCGACGGTTGATAGTCCCACTTGACGAAATTGCGGATCGCCTCGCCCTGCACGTTGGCGGTGTGAATCCAGTCGATGAAAGGCCGGCGCTTGGGCTCCGCCAGCGGGCCTGTGGCACCCATGATAAAAACCGGCGCGCGGTCGAGGTAGGCGTAATAGACGCCCATGGGCGCGTGCAGCAGTCCGACCAGGTTATGCACGATCGAGATCATCGGCTTGCCCTTGACGCGGGCGTAGCCATGGGCGATCTGCACGGCGATCTTTTCATGCTGGCAGAGCAGCATGGGCGGTTTGTTCTCGCCGTAATTGACCAGAGAGTCGTGCAGCCCCCGGTAGCTCGCGCCGGGATTGAGCGCGATGTACTCGAACTCGTAACGCTTGATCATGTCGACGATGACGTCGGATTGCCAGCGCCGGTCGGATTTCTTGATTGTCGAATCTGCCATGCAGAATTCCTCCTTAATGTTTTCGATCATAGGTGGGGGCGATTCATGAATCGCCCCCACAATTTCTATGCGTTTTCGCCGCGGCGCCAGACCACCGCGTCGACCAGCGCCGGCTTGCCGGCTTTGACCTGAGCGATCGCGCGCTTTACTGTCGGACCGACTTCGGCCGGGTCTTCGATCGGTCCTTCGGCCCACCAGCCCATTCCCTTGGCGATATGCGCGAAGTCGGGCGGCGGACCTTCGAGGTCCATGCCAATATAGGCGCGCGCCGGATCGGTGCCGCGCTGGTGCGCCATGTGAATCTGATGCGCCCAGTCGTTGTAATAGGCGCGGTTGTTGTACATCACGATCAGCATCGGGATCTGGTACTTGATCGGCATCCACAGCGCGCCGAGGTCGAACATCAGATCGCCGTCGGGCTGGAGATCGATGACGAGCTTGCCCGAGCCCTTGTGCGCCAGAGCGACGCCGATGGACATGCCGATCTGGGTGCCGGTGCCGAGCTCGCGGCCGACATGGCGATAGGATTTATCGAAGTCCCAAACCTTGTGCACCCATTCCTTTAGAGTGTTCGCTGTAAGCACCCAGTCTTCGCCTTGGATCACCTGCCAGAGCTCGTGGGCCAGGCGGGACTCGGTCATCGGCCGCTGGTTCCATTCTTCTTTGATTTGATCCTGCCATTTTTGCCATTGGCGCGCGTGGCGATCGCCGATCGCTTTTTTGCGCTCGGTGATTTTACCGCTGAGCGATTTGTTGCCGTCGATGCGTTTCTGGCAAGCGGCGGTAAGCGCCGGCAGCGACAGCGCGCTGTCGCCGAGAACGCGCAGGTCCCAGTTGTGATGTTTGTTGTAGTCTGTCGCCCACTTGCTGATCTCGATATCGGCGAAGCCGACGTCGATCCATTTGCAGTCCGGCGCCGTGACCACGCTGATCTCGCGCGTCTGCGTGTTGAGCTTGTGCGAGCCGCGCGTCCAGTCGACGACGTCCAGCGCCGCGACCACATCGACGCCTTTGAAGGCGTCGCCATGAAAACTTACACTGAGTGGGTGGCGGTTGGGAAAGCCGAGCCGCTTGTTGATATCGAACACCGAGGCGCCGGTGGTTTCGGCCAATTCCACGGTCGAGTCAAAGCCGATGGGCATGCGCGCGGCGTATTCGGTCAGCAATAACGGATTCTCCGCGGCCATGAGCATGTCCGCGGCTTCTTCGACGACGGCCGGTTCCGGCGCCACGCGCGATGGCACCTTGACCTTGTAATTGGGCAGCGCCATCTCCTCTTTCATGGGACTTTCCTGCATGGCCGAATCGTAAACCATATAGATCGGGCCCTGGGGCTCGCTCATCATGATCGAATAGGCGCGCGCAAAAGAATCCGGCACACCGTGAATGCTGCCGGGCTGGTAGTCCCATTTGGTAAAGCCGCGGACGACATCGCCCTGGGCGAAGGCGGTGTGAATCCAGTCGATGAACGGGCGGCGCAGTTTCTCGTCCATCGGTCCGGTGGCGCCGACGATGAACACCGGGCAGCGGTCGATATAGGCGTAGTAAATTCCCATCGGCGCATGGAGCAGGCCGACGACGTTGTGGACGATGGCCATCATCGGCTTGCCGGTTGCCTTGGCGTAGCCGTGGGCGATCTGCACGGCGATCTTCTCATGATTGCAGAGCAGCATCGGCGGCTGGTTCTCGCCGTAGTTGACCAGCGAGTCGTGCAGGCCGCGGTAGCTCGCGCCGGGATTGAGCGCGATATAGGGAAACTCGTACTGCTTGATCAGATCGACGATGACGTCGGACTGCCAGCGCTGGGCGGATTTTTTAATTTCGAGGTCTGCCATGCGGATCTCCTTCTAGTCAAAAGGCGTGTTTATTACATTTGGGGCAGTTTTGTTGACCCTCTTTGTTATCTGGGAAATCGTAAGCTCGCAAGGGCTTTCTTTGGCTAATTCAAATGACGATTGTGGCCCGCCAGTCGGGTCGCTGCATTTTTTTACTATGAAACCATCGCGCTCGCGACAATATTCCATGCCTTGGGTGGAAGCATTTGCTATAATGACGAACGGAATGAATAGCTCTGATGATTCTCCGGTGTCCCCGCGGTGTCGAGCCGAATGGCGCTTGCGGCATTTTTTCGCCGATATCAAATTCCGATAGTACGGCAACGCTAGTATTCATCATCCAACCGTGAGCGGATTCAATGGACGATTTTTCCGGCAAGCATAGCGACACGGCTACGGCGCGCTCATCGAGTTTTACGAGATTTTGCGTTCTGGTCACCGGATCAGTGCTGTGCGGGGTATGCATCCTTATCCTCGCGACGCGGTGGGGCATTGGCCTCTACACGGATTCAATCGTCTACATTGGAACCGCTCGTAATATTTTCAATGGTGACGGCGTGCGCTTTTTGAACGATGTTGGCGAACTTGCGCCCGTAACGCAATATCCTCCGCTGTATCCATGGATGATCGCGGCGTTAGGGGTACTCGGATTGGACCCCTTGGACGGCGCGCGTTGGATCAGTGTTTTATTTTACGCCGGCAACGCATTTCTTGCGGCAGGCATAGTTTTTCGCGTCACGTCGTCGTATGCGGCGTCCTGGTCGGCGTGCTTTCTCACGCTCAGCGCTTTTCCGATGGTTTACATCCATTCGCAGGCACTCACCGAGCCCGTGTTCATTTTTTTTATTCTGTTGGGGTTTTTCGGGATAGTGAAGTTTCTGGAGGGCTCGCGAACCTGGGCGCTCTATGGCTCTTCGCTGATCATCGGCTTGAGCTGCCTGGTTCGTTACGTCGGCATGGCGTTCTTGCCCACCGGGGCCGCCATGATCCTATGCCTGGGCACCGCGCGCTGGGCGCAACGTATGTCTGCTGCCGCTAAGTTCCTGGCTTTAGGCTCGCTGCCGTTGGGGCTCTGGCTGATGAGGAATTTCTACGCAGCGGGAAACCCAGTCAACCGAACTTTTGGAATTCATCCTCCAGCAGCGACGGACTTGCTTCCGGCATTGGATACAGCCGGATATTGGCTGTTGCCAATCGCCATCGTTGAAAATACACCATGGTTGTCGCGATCGATCATGGGTATCTTGTTTGTTCTAATTCTATGGCTGGCGGTCAGTAAGAATTATCTCAAGTCGCGCTATCTCCAAGCGCAGGTATTTTGTCTCATGGGTTATACTCTGTTCCTGCTTGTCTCCATGTCGTTCAACGATCAACCGCTCTATTTCGACACTCGAACGCTGGCCTTGCCGTACATGGCCGCGATGATTCTGACGCTGTCGATCGTAACCGATTGGCTTCGATCCGCGAGGACGGGAAAACGATGCTCGCGCGGGTTCGCGGTTAACTTATCGATTATTGTTGTTCTCGTCGCCCAAATGATCAATGGCATAACTTGGCTGAAGCAAAGCTACGTCGACGGTATCGGATTTGCCACCCAACGCTGGCGGACTTCCGAGCTGATTGGGTTCGTAAAGAATTCTCCGGCGCCGTTGTTGGTTTATAGCAATGCTCCGGATTATATTTTTACGCTGACCGGTAGACCGGCCGCCATGATTCCGCGAAAGGTGAATCCTGACAACTATCAACCCAATGATCGCTATGGCGCCGAGATCGATACCATGCGCGAGCACCTCGATAAACACAATGCCGTACTGTTATATTTTAGCGGTGGAAGCCGGTTGTGGTATCTACCGTCAGCAAGCGAGCTGGAAACGAGGCTGCCTTTGGAGATGGTCCAATCTTTTTCCGATGGGAAAATTTATCGTCTGAAGTCCGATCCAACTTTAGCGCAACCTTAAGTTTATGATTATTTTAGACAAACCCGGACGCTTAAGCGCCAGCCAGCTTGCGCGCGTCCGCGAGCCGCTTGGCGGCTCGATGGCACGCCGTTGGCCTAGTGAATAACAAATTTACACGTTCAAATATGCCTGGGGAACGCGCTCATCGTTCAACAGTTCGCGGCCGGCGCCTGATATGACGATGCGGCCATTTCTCAGTACATAGCGCGCTGTGAGATTTTGCTTTTGCGTGTCATATTCTCACGGTCAGGGACGGTGTCAATCGGTGCGTTCCTTAATTACATACGTGAGGGCTAGGAGCCCAGCCCGAAACCCAAGGGCAGGCGTCAATCGTCTAAGCGGTTTAACATTTTCATCAATTGCGCGGCATTATCGAGAGACGTAATCGACCATGCGGCATCGATAAGTATTCCTTGTGCGCTGTTTCCCAGCACGCCGTCGCAGCATGATCGCACTTTCGTTTCCAAATCCCCGTCGCTCAATGGGTTTTCCGGGCCGCCGCGGTAGCGTTCATCGGCCCAGCCCTCGACGGTGCGGCCGTCTTTGCGTTCGATCACGATGCGCGAGCGCATTTTAGCGAAGCCAAGCTTTTCGATTTCCGGATCGAACTCGGCGGCGATCCGTCTCTGCATGGCTTGCATCGCCTCAGAGGCGACAAATTCGTCGGAGAATTCGCGCTTGCCGGCCTTGCGGGCGAGGGCGATCATCGCCAGCGCGGCCGGCAAAGAAAACTTCGCTTGTAAATGGTTGGCTGCGACGGGATAGCGAATCGGCTTTAAGATATTGCTGCCGGCGAATACTTTTACCGCTTCGATGTCGTCCGGCTTCACGTCGTGCTCGGCCACCAGCTTGAGCATCAAGTCGATGGTCGGATGGGTGAGCACACCGCAGGGGTAGGGCTTGATCGACACGCCCGGATCGATGATCGTCCAGACCTTGCCGAAGCCTTGAGAAACCTTTTCCATGCTGACCCCGCCGCCTTGCACGGCGAAAAAGCCCCACGGGCCGTCGAGGGCATCGGCATCGGCGGTAAATCCGCGCGCCGCAAGCAGCGCGGCGGTGACGCCGTTCTCGGCGGCGCGGCCGACGTGAAGCGGTTTGGTCATGGTGCCGAAGTTGCAGCGGATACCGGCGGCAAAGCTGGCGGCGATGCCCAAGCCGCTGCGTAACTTGTCGCTTTTCAAGCCGAGCAGCTTGGCCGCAGCGACGTAAGCGCCGAAGGTGCCCACCGTGCCGCTCGAATGCATGCCGCGCAGATAATGCTGTGGCAGCATCCATTCGGAGATTTTGCATTCGACTTCAAAGCCGGTGAGGAAGGCGAGCATGAACTTCTTGCCGTCGACGGCGCCGAGCTTCTGCGTCACGACCAGCGCGCTCGCGAGCGGCGGGATGGTCGGGTGGGTCAGCAGGCCGTAAACGTGGGCTGGATCGACACTCACCTGGCTGTCGTCCCAGTCATGAACGTGACCGGAGGTGCCGAGCACGCGCGCCGCCATGGGCGCGGGAACTTTTGTATCTCTTCGGCTGAGCAGCAGGGCATCGGGTCTGCCGCCCATCGTTGCGGCTTCTTCAACCAGCAACTGCACGGTGTGCTCTTCGGAGCCGGCGACAAAAAGCCCCAGCCCGTCGAGCAAGCATCGTGTGCCGATTCGGATTGCTTCAGAGGGGATCGCTTCGAAAGTAACTTTCTCGACAAACTCGGCGGTCGCAGCGGTAGTTTTGAGCTCGGCGGCGATGTTTGCAGTTTTTTCCACGGCCATGAAAGATCCTCGGCGGTTGAGAGTCGCCCCGTGAAGGGACGCGCGGTCCGACTCTACGCGGGGCGCGTTGGGCATGCAAGATATTCCGCGCCGCCGGGTTTGAACATCCTTGAGTTATGTCGCAAACCGTAGAGGAAAGCCGGCTCGAAAAAAAATTTCGGAATGCTTCGAACAGCTTCGCATAAATGGAAAAAATTGATGGAATCAATATCCCCATTCCTCCCGTCGATAGACACCGGGCAAGCTCTGAGCGCGGTCGAAGCACCCTTAGCGGCTTTTAAGCAGCCTGCTAGAGCCGTTGCACCTTGATCGTATATTTGCCCTTACCGCTGGCGCGATTGTAATGGCGCACCTGGACGAAGTATTGGCCGGAAACGAGTTCCGCGTTGATCAGCGCATTAGTGTCGATGCCGGAGTCATCATCTTCGGCAATCAATGCCGTTGGGTGATTTGGGCCGAAGAGTTTCATGACGACGTCGGTGGGACCGCGGGTGTCGATGCGATAGCGTCCGTCGCGCGCCGCGGTAAAACGATAAAGATCTTCTTCGCCGAATTTGCCGATGGAGGCCGCCGTGCGGCGTTTGGCGCTGACTTCGAGCTCGACGGCAGTGGTTGTCGTTCCACCGGTTTTTGGATACATCTTGGCGCCCGCGATAAACTGTTTGTCGATGGTCGACAGAACTTCATTGGCTTTGGTCGCGATGCCGTTCAGAGTCCAGGATGCTGGAAAAAAATACAGCATGATCGAATCCGGGTCGAAGTCGGTCCCGTTGATCTGGTCGACGCTGTACTTAAGCAGCACGTTGTGGCGGGTGGTTTGTTCATCCCAGAAATTCGGTGATTTCGCCAACTCCTGGATGACGACTGGCTCGTTCCACTGGATGCCGCCGCGCGGATTTTGGTGCTCGTGAGCCAGGCCGATGGCATGGCCGAATTCGTGGGCCGCCGTGCCACCGTCGAGGAAGCCGAGATTCATGGTCGGTTGATCAAGCGGGATGCTGCGGCAATCGGTGCCGATGTAGGACCAGGCGCCGTCGTTGGAATCAAAGGCGATTCGGATTTCCGCGTTGGCCGAGTTATTGAAGTCAAATCGCAGATTGGCCGCATGTTCCCACCAACCGGCTTGCTCTCGAGCGGTGGCCTGCTCGCTGGCCGTGCCGCCCAGGAACTGAACGCGCAGGGTCGAGCCGTTCATCCAGGCCTTTCCGATCGGGGCTATGGCGCGCTCGCCGCCTCTCAGCCGCATGGTCCGTTGCGGGCGCATTAGCTCCGACGGCAAGGTGCGATCGATACAAACTTTTGGTCTATCAGCCATGACTTGGTTTCTCCTTATTCAATGAATTTGTGCAGGAACTAATCGCAGGGGGGAGCAAGCGCTGTACCAATCCGTTCTGTGGGTATTCCCAAGTCATCTTTGACGTGGAAATACAAAAAATTACGTGTTTATCGCCACCGGAGCGGCAGCGACGGCTGGTTAGAGCAACATTTGTTTACCTTATGTGTAAACAAGGTTGCGCATCAGACCCGGACAGGGCGACATGCGAAATCGGCGCAGCGGGCGCTTCTGTCCCAAAGCCTGGGGGTTTACGAGAGCTTGGGTTTCAATCGATCACCTCAGAGACATAGAAGTCAATGTGGCGGCGGCTGGCGTTGGCTTGCCCGCGGCCGGCAGTCATCTGCTCGCACTCCTCCTTGCTGTGGGTCTTCAGTGTCCCAAGAGGGGCGGCCATGATCTGAATTCTCGCCGAGCGGACTAAATCGATGCCGCAGCGCAGCAGGGTATCGAGATCGCCGGCGACCACGGTGCCGCCGTGGCCGCGCAGGAGCACGGCGCTGCGGTCGCCGAGCGTGGCGGCGACCTTGTCGCCGAGCTGATGGTTGCGGATCAACAACGGCGAGTCGTAGATCGGCGTGCCGCGGTAAAAGTGCACGCCACAGTTGGCGATGACTTTGATCTCCTGTCCCGAAGCGGCGACGATCACCAGCTCGTCGGGGTGGTAATGCAGAATGCACTGGACATCAGAGCGGGCTTTGTAGATCGACGTGTGCATCGGTGTCTCGCCGTTGGGCTCGCCGGCGCCTTCGAGCTTGTTGCCCTGGGCGTCGATGATAATGATGTCGCGCGCGGCGACTTTTCCCGGCGGCATATGCGGCGTGCTGAGAATCCGCCCGTCGGGCAAGCGCGCGGTCAAGTGGCCATAGCCGTCGAGCAGCCGCTGTTTTTGCAGCGCCCTGCAGGCTAGGACCATTTTTTCTTTTGTCGCGTCGATGGCATCGATCATGGGCTCTCCTCGTGTTCTTTTAATCTTATTTTGTTCCGCCGGTTGAAACGCGCTTCATGAAATCGGCGAACAGCGCGGCCATCTCGCCGGCTTTTTCATCCCATTCCTCCCTCGGGCTGAGCGGTTCGTCGTAGTGCTTGGGAAACAAGACATGCACTTCGCTTTTCTGTGTCAGACGGCCGAGGTTTTCACCGGTTTGCCGGCCGTGGGTGTTATCGTTTCCCGGCACGATGCAGGCAGGCACTTTGAGCGATTTCAAATCTTGTTCGCTGGCGCCGATCACCGGCAGGTCGGCGCCTTTGAGAAAATATTCGCGCCAGTGCGACATGACGGCGATGAAACGCTCGGGGGCCATTTCCATCAGCGCGTCGCGGTTTTCCGGGCGCGCTTCGATGCGCTCTTTCCAGTGCTCCATCGCGCACACCGCGGCCATGCCGCCGGCTTGTGCCGCTTTGATGTACTGGCCGTAGTATTCTTCGGCGAGGCGCTCGCAGGCGAAGCGGCCGCCGGTGACGCGCCAGAGCAGGAGACCGCGCACCGCCTCGGGATGGCGCAGCGCGATCAACAGCGCGGTGCGGCAACCCGACGAGCTGCCGCCGACAAACGCCGGCAGAGCGCCCAGTTGCGAGAGCAGCTCGTGTATATCGTCGGCCCAGATTTCATACTCCGAATCGTTGCCGTCGATGACGACGTCGGAGGCGCCGCAGTTGCGCCGGTCGAAGATGACCGCGCGATGGCCGAGGGCGGCGACTTCTTTGGCTATCAGCTCGATGCCGCTGATGTCGCGCCGGCCGCCGGGCGAGAGCGCCACCCAAGGGCCGCGATCGCCCAGGACTCGATAGTTGATGTTGACGCCGCGCACTTTTGTGATGGGCATGACGGGCCTCCTTTTGTTTGACCGCCGCACCATATCCGATAAACCACGGATTGATCAACCAAGGGCGTGTTCGAATTGAGCAGCCAGGCGGGTTTCACTCTGTCATTTTGGCGTTGGGATCAATGGGTCAGTCAGGCGGAGGGTCGTATTAAAACCCACAGATGAGCTTTCATAGCGGCGGATGGATTCATCCGACAGCAGGGTCGCCGACCCGTAGTCCGATACTTTCGCTCCTTAGACTTCGAAGTTAGTTTTGGAGTGTCGAGGCAGTACTTCGAGGCTGATGCCGAAAAATATCTTTCATCACTGAAATACAACACAGGGCGGAAAATAGAATGCAAACGTTGAAATTGTAACCTCGGTCAGGCATGAGTATGGAGCCAACGAGGGATCGTCGCTATGAATTGGCAATTTTTTCAGCGGGTTTATTTATTCTTCGTCCTGTTGATTGCTGCTGCGGTTGTTTCCGTGCGCGCATCGGAGCCTGTTGCGTCTGCGCAGTTAAATCTCAAATCCATTCCACCCAACATTGTTTTCGTCCTTACCGATGACATGACGTTCGATGATCTCAAGGTCATGTCGAATGTGAAAAAAATGCTGGCGGACAAGGGGGCATCCTTTGCGAGGTTTTTTGTAGTGAACTCGCTCTGCTGCCCGTCGCGTGCATCGATTCTGCGGGGCCAATTTGTTCATAATCATAGGGTCGTCCACAATCAAGAAGGGTTTAAGCGGTTTTATGAATACCGCCATGAGCGATCAACGATCGCGACTTGGCTGAAGCAATCGGGTTATACGACAGCGCTAATGGGAAAGTACCTGAACGGTTATGCACTCAAGCATCAAGAGAGCTATGTCCCGCCGGGCTGGGACGAGTGGGACAGCCCAATTGATGGGAAAGCTTATCGCGAGTTTAACTACCGTTTGAACGAAAACGGCAAAATCGTGGCCTATGGTCAATCGGCCGAAGATTACCTGACCGACGTTCTGTCGCGAAAGGCAACCGCGTTCATCCGGCGAGTCGCCGAAAACCAATCGCCGTTTTTCCTCTATCTCGCTACCTATGCACCGCATCAGCCGGCCACCCCGGCGTCGCGTCACGAGAATCTTTACGCGGGCATCAGGGCTTTGAGAACGCCGTCCTTTGACGAAAAGGATGTCAGCGCCAAGCCGGCATTCATACGCAAGCGGCCTCACCTCGGCAGTAAGGAGTTAAAAGAAATTGACGGGCTCTACCGCAGGCGTTTGCAGTCGCTTCATGCCGTCGATGAGCTGGTCGCCGCGGTCGTGGAAACTCTGGCGAAGACCAACCAGCTGCGCAACAGCTATATCGTTTTCACCTCTGACAACGGCTTTCATCTCGGTCAACATCGCCTGCCTTGGGGAAAACAAACCGCGTATGAAGAAGATATCCACGTGCCGCTCGTGGTTCGCGGTCCCGGCATCGCCGCGGGACAGGTCGTTGGCGAGCTAGGTTTGGAAACGGACTTGGCTCCGACATTCGCCGAATGGGCCGGCGCGGCGGCTCCGAGCTTTGTCGATGGCCGTTCTCTTGTGCCCCTATTGCGCCGCAATCTGGGCTCAGCCGGTTCCTGGCGTGACGGTGTACTGATCGAGCATACTCCCGGCACGGAACCCTTTATGACGAGGGTTGAAAAACTATTGCTAGTCGGTAAAGACGCGTTGCCCGCGTACTCGGCGGTACGCTCACAAAGCCATCTCTACGTGGAGTACGAGAACGGTGAACGCGAGTTCTACGATCTCAAAAAAGATCCGGCGGAACTCGTCAACCTTTACAAGAAAGCCGATCCTCAGTTGATTCAGCGATTTTCGTCTTGGCTCGCCAACATGAAAAGTTGTCGCGGCGCCGCCTGCCGGCAAGCCGAGGAGAAGGCGCTTGAGCGGTAGTCTCTGGGTCACCCCGGGCCACCCCCGGTTTGACGGACGCCTAGAAACGGGACGAGGAAACACCGCTCAGAGTCTGAAGTGAGCGCCTGCAACCGTAAACTAATAATTTACCGCGATGATCGTCAAAAATGTCCCGGGACGCCTCTGTCCATCGTAATTTCGATCGTTCATTGTGACCGCCGGCCACGGCGGGCGCGACGCATCGCGCCCCTACGGGCTACGCCCAGTTAGCCTTTGCAGGTCACCCACCGGCGCGGATAGGCGTTCAAGGACTCGCAGCGGTTTTTCTTCACCATCACCGTTTCGCCGAATTGCAGGCCCATTTTCTCGTCGTAGGTGATCAGATTGGGCTGAATCACGATCACCATGTTTTCGCGAAAGGTCAGCTCCTTCGATTCATGGCGTTTGCGCGTCTTGGTCTGGAAGATCGGCGGATACTGGTTGACGCCGTGCACCAGATCGTCGTAGGTGCTGTAGCCGCGCCGGTGCACGATTTCGGCGGCTTCTTCGGCTTCCGTCGTGGTGGCACCGTCCTTGATGACTTTGGTCAGGATCTCGAAGACCTCCATCGCGGCGTCGTGCATCTTTTGCCACTCGGCTGTCGGCCCTTCGCCGATCGAAAAGGTCCGATGAATCTGACCGCTGTAGCCGGAGTAGGCGCCGCTGATCTCGGTGATCAGCGCGTCGCCTTTTTGTAGTTTCCGGCTCGAATGAAATTGCGACGGCACCGGAAAATCCGGGTCGCGCATCGGCATGCTGCTCATGAAATGAATGCCGGCGTAACCGCCGGCCTTGAGATAGACGGGCTCGATGATCGCGGGGATTTCGTCCTCGCGCATGCCGGCTTTCAAACCTTCCGCCAACGCCTGGATGGATTGATCGGTGAGCTTGGATGCCAGGTGAATGCGCTCGATTTCTTCCGCGCTTTTGATCGTGCGCATCATGCGCAGCTTGCCGCCGAGGTCGACAAAGGTCGCGTTGGGATATTTTTCTCGCAGCTGGTTGTAGATCTGATAGGAGATCGACCCGACCAGGCCGATCCTTTTCGACTCCAAGCCGCGCTCGCCGATCAACTCGACAACGCTGCCGGTGGTGTTCGGGCCGGCCCAGCGGACGTCTTTAATCCACGACATGACCTGCGCCATCGGGTAGTGGTTGAAGAGCTGCATCAAAATCACCGGCTTCTTGCCGGTTTGCATGAGCAAGTAAGCCTCCCGGCTGCTCGGCCAGTCGCTCAACCAGAAAATATCGGACGCATAGCGTCCGCTGCCGTAGCATAACAGCGCGTCGACGCCTTCTTGATCGATCAAGCCGTAAACCGCTTTATGCCGCCTTTCGAGTTCCGCATCGGAAAAAGTCGGGTAATCGGAGCGCTGTCGCATGGGAAAAGTCCTCCAAGTATCTTTCGATAATTAACATCCCCGACACGGAGTAGGGGCACCGTCGGAGTCCGTTTTGTTCGGTGTATCATCGCCGCCTCGATGGAAGCAATCAGAGCAGTCTATCTCAAGTTACGGCCTGGACATTTATTTTTGCGCGTGACACTCTTTGCCTAGTCGATTCCAATCTGGAGGGTGGTTATGACGGTACTCTTTCGCGCGCGCCGAACATTATTAACCCTTGCACTTTCAGCTCTAGTCGTCAGCGGCTGTGCCCAAGCGCAATCGGGAACGAACGAGTTTCGTCCGCAGGTCGGGCAGGAAGGCAAGGATGTGATCTGGGTGCCGACACCGCAATCTCTGGTCGACCGCATGCTTGACATAGCGAAGGTGACGTCGCGGGATTACGTGATCGATCTCGGCTCCGGCGATGGCCGCACAGTGATTACCGCGGCCAAGCGCGGCGCCCGAGCCCTCGGCATAGAATACAATCCCGACATGGTGGAACTTTCCAAGCGCAACGCGGCCAAAGAAGGCGTGAGTGACCGCGCCAACTTCGTGAAAGCGGATCTGTTCGAGAGCGATTTTTCCAAGGCCACGGTCATCACCATGTTTTTACTGCCTGATATCAATCTCAAGCTGCGGCCCAAGATTTTGGATCTGAAGCCGGGAACACGGATCGTGTCGAATTCCTTCACCATGGGCGATTGGGTGGCGGACGATACCGTGACCTCGAAGGGGAACTGCGTGTCTTACTGCACGGCCTATTTGTGGATCGTTCCGGCGAAAGTCGAAGGCACCTGGCAGCTCGCCGATGGCACGCTCAACTTGAAACAAACGTATCAAATGATTTCAGGCTCGCTCCGGCGCGGTAACAACACGATTCAGCTCGCTAACGGCAAACTTCACGGCGATCAGATCATCTTCAACGCCGCCGGTTCTCTGTACACCGGCCGGGTAAACGGCAACAGCATGGAAGGGAGCATCAGCTCCGGCGGTAATTGGAAGGCGACGAGATCCGCCCGGTAGCATGGGTCGTCGCTTCCAGGTTAAAAGTCCGTCTGCTCGGTAAATTTAAAACTTTGCATTGATCGACGCTATTTCGGAGCACACCCGAACTCTCATCGTTTTTGTCTCGCAAGTTGCTGAAAAAGGGTGGAACATGCTTCGACAAGTCTCAGCATCGACGGAGTTTTATCAATGATTTCAAGACTCGTTCCGTTCGTCCTGAGCCTGTCGAAGATCTCCGAAAGGGGTCTTCGGTAATATCCTAAATGAACATACGGAAATTTTGCCGCACGGCCGCGCTGCGGTCTTTGGTTGCGTTTTTTCTCTGGCTGCCGCTGCTCGTGAACGAGACGGTTCGCGCGGGGGATAGCGATTACACGCCGAAATCGGGGCAACCCGGGAAAGACGTCGTTTGGGTGCCGAGCCCCATGGCGATGGTCGAGAAGCTCCTCGATATGGCCGCGGTCACTCCGCAAGACTACGTCATCGATCTCGGTTCCGGCGACGGGCGCACGGTGATTGCCGCCGCTAAGCGCGGCGCGCGGGCCCACGGCATCGAATACGATGGCAACCTGGTCGAGCTGTCCAAGCGCAACGCGACGAAGGAAAGCGTCGGTGACAAGGCGACCTTTGAAGAAGCGGATGTCTTTGCCGCCGATTTCTCAAAGGCGACGGTGATCGTTCTCTTTCTCACGCCGGAGATGAACATTCGGCTGCGGCCAAAACTGCTCGATTTGAAGCCGGGCACGCGCATCGTCGCCAATACTTTCGGCATCGGCGATTGGAACGCCGACAGGACTTCGACGATCGCCGGGAATTGCGAACGGTGGTGCCTGGCGCGGCTGTGGATAGTGCCTGCCAAGGTTGCCGGCAGGTGGCGGCTGCCGCAGGGCGAGCTGATCCTAAAGCAGAACTATCAGACGTTTTCCGGAACGATGACCGGCGCCGGGGGCGCGCTGCCGGTGGCCGGACGCGTGCGCGGCGGAAACATTTTCTTTGCCGCTGGCAAGACTCGCTTCACCGGCCGTGTCGACGGCGATTCGATCGAAGGCATCGCGCGAATCGCCGGCAAGGACCGGGAGTTTCGCGCAAAGCGAATCGGCCGTTGATGCCTATCAAAGAAGAAAGGGCAGACGTGAAGTTCACGCCGCCCTTTCTTTTCTTTAAGAAGCGGCTTCCCGCTATTTAATTTTCAGCAATCTTTTGGCATTGCCTTCGAGCATGAGCAGCTTGTCGGTTTCGGAAATATCGAGCTGCTCGACTTTCTTCGCCGCGTCCCAATCGCCCAGGCTGTAAGGGTAATCGGTGCCGACCATGATGTGCTCGACGCCGCCCAGGCCGATCAAATATTTGATCGTGTCGAGGCGGTAGATCATGTCGTCGTAATAGATATTTTTAAGATAAGCGCTCGGCGCCATCTTGGCCTTGGCCGCACGCGCCCCGGCGCGCACCTCCCAGCCGCGGTCAAAGCGGCCGAGGTGATAGGGGAAAAAACCGCCGCCGTGGAGAATGCACAGCTTCATGTTGGGGAAGCGGTCAAAAACGCCGCTGTAAGTTAAGTAGCCGAAACAGAGCGCGCTGTCGGCGGGGTTGCCGCAGATCAACTTCAGCCCGTAGGGATTCATTTTGTCGGCGCCGGCGACGTCCTCGGGATGCATGACGATCATCACGTCGAGCTCCTGCGCCTTGGCCCAGAAGGGATCGAACTCCTCGGTGCCGTAGTACTTGCCGTTGACGTTGGTGCCGATGTAGCCGCCGCAAAACTTCAAATCGCGCACCGCGCGTTCCAGAACTTTGGCGGCGCGCGCCGGGTCTTGCAGCGGCACCGACGCCATGCCGACGAAGCGATCGGGGTAGCGCTTGACCAGATCGGCGATCCCTTCGTTGTAGACATTGCACCAGTTCTCGCCCTGTTCGCCGGTGAGCCGATAACCTAGCGTCGCCGTGTGCGCCTCGAGCGCGGCCATGGCAAGCTTCGAATCGGCCATCATCTTGAGCCGCTCGTCAATGGCCGGCAGCTCCGGGTGAAGGACAAAGGGCGGGCCGCCGGCGAAGGAGAGCGACTTCTGGCCGTCCTTTTCGATCAGCTCGACGCCCAGGTGCTTGCCGTTCTTTTTCGCTTCCTCGAGCAGGCTGTTGGGCACGTAATGGTGGTGCACATCGATGGCACAAGCGTTCATGGCAAATCGGTTCCTTTTCTTGGATTCATTCTTGAGAACTGCTAACTGACTTTGGCTCTCACCCCGACCCTCTCCCAGAGGGAGAGGGTTGGGGATGAACCGGCGAGAGAGCGAATGTGAAGCAACGTCAATGCGGCATGCACAACTGCTGGCGGCGCACTTTGCCTGGGAAGACTTCGTTGCAATGACCGTCTTCGACCACTGTGGCACCGTTTACGACCACGGCTTTTATGCCCGGAGGATGGCGCATGACTTCTTGCGCATCGACCATGTCGGGAAGCTTTTTGCTGACGAGATCGTCGATTTTGTCGGCATCGAAGATCGTCACGTCGGCCGGCATCCCTTCCCTGAGCACACCGCGGTTGAGGTGCAACTTCTGCGCCGGGTAGCCGGTCAATTTCTGGACGGCTTTTTCCAGGCTGAACAATTTCTTCTCGCGCGTCCAATAGCCGAGCACTTTGGTCGGCGCGCCATGCCAGAAAAAGCGGTCGAGATGAGCGCCGACATCCGTGCCGATCAGGCTGGTGTCCGACTTGATCATTTCCGCCAGCAGCTCGGGATGGGCGTTGGCGAGGCCATGATAGCAAATTGCCGAATTCAGATTATCCTCGAGCCAAGTGTCGAAGAAAGCATCGACCGGAGCCTTCTCGGTGATCCGGGCGATTTCTTCGACGTTCTTCAGCTCGAGCTTTTTCAATTCCGGCTTTTCGAGATGCTCGAAGACCACGCGGTCCCAGCCATGCCATTCGGGAAATTCGAGCTTGCCCTGGCAGGCGATGCGCTCCTGCTCGATTTTTCTGCGGATGTCTTTGTCGCGGAGCTTCGCTTTTAAATCGGACGAGTTTTTGATCGCTTCCCAAGTCGGCAGGCCATTAAACAGGAAGCAGTCGTCCAAGTTGAAGCGGCGAATATGCTGGTAGGGGATGACGACGCCGTAAAGTTCCTGGCCGCGTTTCTGCGCTTCTTCCATGTATTGGATCGATTTCATGCCCATCGCTTTCGCGCCCGGGCGCACGCGGAACTCGTTGCCGATTTGCAGCGTCTTGATTTTTGTCAACATCTCCGGCACGCCGGAATCCGGCTGGAGAATCATCTGAAAACCGTTGAATTGAAAGCATCCGCCATACTCGGCGGCAACGTTGGCGAGGTCGATGATTTCTTCGTGCTCGGCAAAGGTGCTCGGCGTGCCGGCATGAATCGCCGGTCCGCCGCGCGGGCTGGTGGAAAAGCCTATAGCACCGAGCTCCATGCCTTCGCGCACCATTTTCTTCATCGCATCGAGCTCCTCGGGTTTGGCGGCGCGTCCGTAGGCGTCCTCGCCCATGACGGTCAAGCGTACCGGAGAGTGCGGCATCAGCGGCAACACGTTGATGGCGACCTTGCCTTCGAGATAATTCAAATACTCGGCGAAGGTATTCCACCTCCAGTCTTTGTCGTCGACGTACTTGTCCAAAACTCGCCGCAGGTATTGAACCAAGACCTGGCGCGGCTCGGGCTTGGGCGGCACCGGCGCGCAGGACGCGCCGCAGTCGCCGATCACGATGCTGGTCACGCCGTAATTTACCACAGGGTTGCCGTTGGGATATTGCACGACAAACGCGTCCATGTGCGTGTGCGAGTCAATGAAGCCCGGCGCTACGACATGTCCTTTGGCGTCGATCTCTTTCTTCCCCGTTCCTAAATTTTTGCCGATGGCCGAAATATTCTCGCCATCGATCGCCACGTCAGCCGCGAAGGCCGGGCTACCCGTGCCGTCGATGACCGTACCGTTCTTGATCACCAAATCGTGAGCCATAACTGGGTCTCCTCCCTCTGGACGGTCAAATTAATTGCTTATCCCACCGAAACGGTTGGGCTGTCAACCGACGGGGGGAAGTTTTGGATTTTGGTCTAGAGTTTTCAGTCGTAAAAGTAGGTGTTTGGGCGGTTCTTGATGGTTTGAGACTGGTTTTGACGACAGCCAATAGCGGAACTATAAAGACCGTTTGCCGGGATTTAGCCCGCGCCCCGAGGCTCTAGACTCAAAACAAACGCGCTCTGTTGTAGAGAAGGATCAAACCGCGTCTTCCGGGCGCTCGTACTTGGCCTTACCCAGGCGTTCTTTGATCGTTGGGTAGGCGACCGTGAAGATCGTCAACGCGATCAGACCCATGACCGTCTTGAAGGTCAACCATTTGGCGCCATAAGCGGCGGTAGATATCCAAAGGTAACTCTCGGCGATTCTTGCCAAGGGTCAGACCAAGGATTAGCGGCGGCCGCGGCCAGCCGAACTTGACCATGCAAAAGCCGATAAACCCGAACAGCAGCGTGGCAATGACGTCGTTGAGGTCGTTATTTGCCGTGAACGAACCGATAAAAACCAAAAACATCAAAAACGGGATGAGCAATGTGCCGCGGATAAATGTGAGGGCCGCGAGATGATTGAGGATCAAAAAGCACAGCGCTGCGACAATGATGTTGGAAATGATCAACACCCAAACCATGGAGAAGGTCACATCGAGCCGGGATTTGAGCATCTCGGGGCCCGGATTGAGACCCACGATCAACATGGCGCCGAGCAGCAACGCCATACTGCCGCTGCCTGGGATGCCGAAGGCGAGGGTTGGAATCAGATCGCCGCCGCGAGTCGAATTATTCGCCGCGCCGGGGCCAAGCAGTCCTTCGACCGCGCCTTTGCCAGCGCGGGATTTGTCCTTCAAACCTTGGACTGCATGGGCATAGGAAATCCACTGGGCGACGTTGGCCCCGAGGACTGGCAGTACGCCAAAGTATACGCCGATTAGGCTACAGCGCACGACCAGCCAGAAATGGCGAAAGGTGTCTTTAACGCCTTCCATGACCCCGGTGAGCTTTTCCTGCTTAGCGCTGGCGATGCTGGTACCGCGGACCGCGAGATCGACGATCTCGGGAATCGCGAACAGGCCGACGACCACCGGGACCAAGTCCAAACGGTCCCAAAGATATAGGCTGCCGAAGGTGTAGCGCAAAGAGCCGGTTTGAGGATCGACGCCGATAGCCGCCAACATCAGACCGATGCCGCCGGCGAGAAGTCCCTTGATCAAGGATGTTCCGGCTAACGTGCCGATGAAGGTGATGCCCATGATCGCGATGATAAATAGCTCGGGAGATCCAAACAGGAGCACCAGCGGACGCATAATCGGAATTGAAATTGCCAGAGAGAACGCGCCAACCAGCGCACCCACGACCGAGGCGGTAATCGCGGCGCCAAGGGCGCGGCCGGCCTCGCCGTTTTTGGACATGGGATAACCGTCAAGTATCAAGGCGGCTGAGGACCCCTCCCCGGGGATCCCGAAAAGAATCGAGGTCAAATCGCCGGTGGTCCCTGTCACGGCGAGCATGCCGAGCAGAAACGCAAATGCAGAGATGGGGTCTTTGATGTTGTAGGAAAACGGCAGCATCAAGGCGAGTGTCGCCAAACCGCCGATACCGGGGAGGAGACCCACCCAAAAGCCAATCGCGATGCCGATGAGCATGTAACCGAAGGCCGGCCACGCCAGCACTTTCCAAAATCCTATGATAAATGCCTCGAGCATGGGCGTTTCCTCGACTAATTTATCCCCGGCGGACGATGGTCATTAGCGCATATTCGACCATGCGTCAACAATATTTGCCGCAGAATAGATTGTGCTTTTCGGTGAAGTTTCACGGCGTTCGCGCGTCGAGGCCCGCGGGGCTACTTGCGCAGTATCCGTTTCAATGCAGCAGCGACATCGGGCGGTTGATCGACAACTTCTTTGGCGCGTGCATCCTATTCATCGCCGGCGGCCCTCGCTTGGTCTTTTCCCCAAGATCTTTGTGGGGCTGCAGCTAGGCACAGCGGGTTGAGCCGAATTGAACCCACCGGCATGAAGCGATCGGGGGTTTTGAGCAGCGGTGGGTTCACGAACGTACGGCAGGTGGGAGATGACGGCGGCTTGGCGATCAAGTCAATCCGAGCCAGGTAATGACCATCCCTTCCGGGAACGGCAACGTGAGCAACTTAACGAATAAACCATAAAAGAATATCCAAGCGATTAGAGTCAGCGAAATTGATAGAACCCACGGCTCCCCGCCCTGGAACTTTAAATAGGCGAACATCATGAGCGGAATGGCAATCGGAAAGCCGAGCAGGACGATCAGCGCAAAAAAGCCAACCAGCCATGAAAACATGACGATGGCCCGCTTCTTGGCGGTTACCGGGTCGACATCTTTGGTAAACTGAAAATCCATAGGCGTTGCATCGGCCGATTGTTTAGCTTTGACGCCTTTCAGATCTAGAATGACTTGAACGAAGGCGAGAATCACCATCGGAATACCGATCGCCCACGGAAAGAGTCGCGCCTGGAGGCGCCAGTCCCGCGCCAGATAGACGAAGACGCAGAAAAAAACGAAAGCACAAAGGCTAAATAAAGCTGCCGGTGTGATTTTCAACGCGAACTCCTTTCGAGTGACCAGCCGCTGAGGCCGCCTCCGTACGCCTCGACTTCCCGGCCCTGGAACGGCGGAATCTAGCAAACGTCATCCGGCTCGTCCGTCGCTCGGATCGCGCGTCGCAAACAAGCCAGCCGCCCGGCGTACGCCGCGGCCCTTATCGTCGGCAGCGCTTCGCTTAGCACAGAGTCGATCGGCCGGTCAACTTGTTCGCGGCTTTTCTTGCCGAGGCGAGGTGTGATAAGTGGAGCTTGATTCGATCCGCCGGAGCCATGGCCGAACCCCGGCTGGGCTCATGAACCAAAGAAGGTGGGCGTCCATGGAGTATCGCCTCTCAACTGATGAAGAAAATCTGCGTAGAGTCGTCGAGGAGTTCGTTCGCGCCGAGCTCATTCCCTTAGAGCGGGATTTCGCCGACGCGCCGGATATCTTCGAAGGCAGCCGTTGGAGGAGCCGGGTGAAATCGAGCCAAGACCCGGAGATCCAACGCTATCTGGGGATTATGGGCGAGCTCGAAACGAAGGCCGAAACCCAGGGGCTTTGGCATCTCGATGTGCCGAAGGAGTTCGGCGGCGCGCAGGTCAGCAACGTCGCCATGATCGCGGTTACCGAGGAATTGGAAAAGAGCTCGATTCCCTTCGAGTTCGGCAACCACGTCTCGAATATCCTTTATAACTGCAAGGGCGAGCAAATCGACAAATATCTCTGGCCCTGCATTCGCGGTGATAAGACCTCCGCCTTCGGTTTGAGCGAGCCGGCGTCGGGAGCGGACCCGTCTATGATGCAAACGACGGCGAGCCCCGACGGCGATTGCTTTGTCATCAACGGCACGAAGATGTTTCCGACCTTTGCCGACGTCGCTGATTTCGTCCAGCTCTTCGCTCGCTTACCTGGCACCTCCGGGCGCGACGGGATCACTTGTTTTCTTATCGATACCGGCACGCCGGGCTATAAAGTGGCGCGCAGCGTCGCCACCATCGCCGGCACCGAGCCCTGCGAGTTGGTTTTCGAAGATTGCCGCGTGGACAAAGCGCAAGTGCTCGGCGAAGTCGGCAAGGGCTGGGCGCTCAATCAGGCCTGGCTCGGCGCCAGGCGGTTTCAAGTAGGCATCCGCGCCCATGGAAAATCACTGCGTGTGCTCCGCGTCGTGCGGGATTTGCTGAGACACGATTCAAAAGAAGCAGAAAAATTCGTCGAGAGAATAGGCTGTTTCCTGGGCGAGCTCGATGCTCTGCGGGCCCTGACCTATCTCGGCGCGTGGAAAGCTGATGAGAAAATGGACGTGCGCGCGGAGGCGGCGAACGTGAAATTATCCGCCACCGAGCTTTTGCATGAGGTCATCGACTTCGCGCTGGAGGTCGCCGGGCCGTCGGGACTGCGCAAAAATCACGTGCTCGCGCGAGCCTTTCGCCACGCAAGATCAACAAGGATTGTCGAAGGGCCGTCGGAGATCCAGCGCCACATCATTCAGCGCGGATTGTTTCGCGACGGTGTTGCTGCTTTGGAGTTGTCATGAATCGGCTGGGGGCGAAAGCCGCGAGGCACGATTGTAATCCTTTTCATTCTCATACCTCGGGCGCCGCGCTTCATGCTTAGATTAACTCTATGGACCTTAAGCTCACCGAAGAAGAGAAACTGATCAAGGAGACGGCCGCGCAATTCGTCGCGCGCGAATTGATTGCCCGCGAAGGCGAGTATCTCAAGCAGCGAGCGCCGTTTCTCCCACCCGGCGCGCCGTCGCGCCGCGAGCTCGATCCCGACTTGAGGGACAAACTCAAGGCAAGCGCGCGGCAGCTCGGATTGTGGACGCTCGAGTTGCCGGAACGTTTCGGCGGCTCAGCGCTGAGCGCCGTCGCTCAAGTGCTGATTCACCGCGAGTTCGGCCGCTCGATTTTGCCTTTTCGGCCGGTTTCGATCCCGGGCTTTATGTTCGAGAGCAACTACGGCGAACGTCTGGCGGACGGCACTGTGAGCCTAGAACTGGCCTTCGAAGAAGCGCACAAGACCGGCGAACTAAGCCGTCTGCAGACCCTTTATCGCCAGGAGCCGGACGGATCGATTCTACGAGATTCGTCGATTTTCGTCTCCAATTCCCGCGCCGACCTGTTCTTGGTGCCGGCGCGGGAGCAAGGCACGCAGCGCTTGGGGCTGTTTGCGCTGGAGCGAGAGGCCCCGGGAGTCACCGTCACCGACGAAGTCGATCTTACCACCGACGGGACGGAGGCGCGGCTCATGCTGCGGCAATGCAAAATTCCCAACGAGCAACTGCTGGGTTACGAATACGAAGCAGGCGCAGCGATCGCCGCCAAGCAACTGAATATCGCGGCGCGCTCTTTGGGGATCGGCCTGCGCTGCCTGGCGAGTTCGATTGACCACGCGCGCAACCGCGTCACGTTCGGCCGCCCGCTGGCGCAGCGCCAGGCGATCCAGTGGATGTTGGCCGACTTGTCCATCGATATTCGAACCTGCACTTGGCTCACCCTCGAAGCGGCCTGGCGTTGCGACAACGATCTGCCCTACTTCGAAGAAGCCGCCCTGGCAAAAAAACGCTCGGCGAAGATGGCCTTTCAAGCGGCCGATGTGGCGGTTCAGATTCACGGCGGCTACGGGGTGTGCAAGGAATTTCCATTTGAAGGATTTTACCGGGAAGCGCGTTTGCTGCGCCTGCTCTACGGCCGGGAAGACGAGTTGGATCGAGCGGTGGGGAAAAGATTTTTAGAGGAATGAGGCGCGAGGCGTGAGGGGGGCCGGAGAAATTCGCTTTCCTCGCGCCTTCAACCTCGCGCCTCGTGCCTGCGACTAATAAGGAGCGCTGATGCGACGGAAGAAAGTTTGTTTTGTCGGTTACGGATCGACGGAGTATTCGCGCAAATCGGACGCGTCGGCGCTCTGGTACTATGCTGAGGCGATTCGCGACGCGCTGCGCCAAACCGGGCTTAAGAAAAACGACATTCGGGGCTTTTCGATTACGACCCAGGCGAGCCCGGACTATTCGCCGCATGTGGCCGAGCAGCTGGGTTTGGAAGTCGATTGGGTGCTCAACGGCGATTACGGCGGTGCGGGTGGGGTGATGAGCGTCAGGCGCGCGGCTGATGCCATCGAATGCGGGCATCTCGATGTCGCAGTCTTGGTCGGCGGCAATTCTTTCGACAGGAGCATGCCCACCCAGCGTCAGCTGGAATACCAGCGCGGCAACTTCATCGATGTCTTCGGTTACGGCGGGCCTAATTCGCTGATGGCGCTGATTCAACGGCTGCACATGGAGCAGTACGGCACGACGCTGGAGCAGATCGGCAAGATCGCCATCGCCCAGCGCGACAACGCGATCAACAATCCGCAGGCGCTTTTTCGCGCGCCGATGACGATGCAGGATTATCTGAATTCACGGATGATTTCCGACCCGATCCGGCTATTCGACTGTGTCATGCCTTGCTCCGGAGCGGAATGCGTCATTCTCGCCTCCGAGGAGAAAGCCAAGCAGGTCACCGATAAACTGGTGTATCTCGTCACCGACGCCGAAATCTCGCATTACCAGGTCGCCAACATGTTGCCCGACAAAACAACCTTCGGTCAGAAAGTCGTCGGCGAGCGTATTTTCAAAGAGGTGAAGCACGAGGATATCGATTTTGTAGAAATCTACGACGACTATCCGATCGCCGTCATGATTCAGATCGAGGACCTCGGTTTCTGCAAAAAAGGCGAAGGCGGCAAATTCGTCGATGCGCATGATTTGACTTACAAAGGCGATTTCCCGGTCAATACCGGCGGCGGCGAATTGTCCGTCGGGCAGGCCGGTCTGGCGGGCGGCTATCTTCATATCGTCGAAGCGCTGCGCCAACTTCGCGGCGAGGCGCAAGGAAACCAGGTTAAAAAAGCCGAGCGCGCGCTGGTTACCGGCATCGGCTGGCTTAACTATGGCCGCAACCTGGGCACGACGGCGGCGCTGGTTATGGAAAGGAGAAAGTAATGGCTGACGCAAGCATACCGCAAAAAAGTTTGCCCAAGGTCAACAAAGTGGATCAGCCCTTTTGGGAAGGCGCTGCGGCCGGCAAATTCTTGCTGCAAAAATGCCGGGGCTGCGGCAAGGTGCAATTCTTCCCGCGGGTCGCCTGCGTCGACTGTTTCGGCGAATTGGACTGGATCGAAGCCAAGGGCACCGGCAAGATTCACAGCTTCACGTTGGTGCGAGTACCGCGCAATCCCGCCTTCAAAGACGAGGTGCCGATTTACTATATCAACGTCATTTTGGATGAAGGCGTGATCGTCGAAAGCAAGCTGGTCGGCGATAACAAAGAAAAGGTGAAGATGGGCGATCGGGTCAAGGCTGTATTCCAGCAAACCCATGATCCGTCAATCAAGTTGCCGTGTTTCGAGCTGGCGGGCTAGGAATTTTGGATTGGCGATTTTGGATTTTGGATTATCGCGGATCACCCGGTAGAAACCGATTTGGTTCAAGTGCCGATTACGGGAGGCGAGATGAGAATGCAAATCAGTTATTTTAGGCGATCGAAAACGTAATCGTAAATGATAAAAATTTAGCCCGCTTGGGACTGAAAGCCGACGAGATTCTAAATCTTTCGTTCTTGCAGCGCCTGCAACAAGAGCGGAAAGCTAAATCTCGCTAGAAAGGTTCACATCATGGAGTTTCAAACGATATTGTTCGAAGTCCGAAATCAGATCGCGTACGTGACGTTCAATCGGCCGGAGTCGATGAACGCAATGAACCGACAGATGACTCAAGACCTCATTGTCGCCTGCCGGCAGATCGAAGAGGACGCGGATGTTCGCATCGTGATTTTTACCGGAGCGGGGGAAAGGGCGTTTTCGGCCGGCATGGATTTAAAAGAACGCGCCGAAACCGTGTTCTCGCCGATCGAACGACGCCAGCAGAAATTGACCAATACAATTTATACCCAGGCGCGCGCGGTGGCGGCGATCACCAAACCGACGATCGCTGCGATCCGGGGCTATTGCGTCGGCGGCGGATTAGAGTTTGCCTTGGCCTGTGATCTTCGGGTGGCGGCGGAAGACGCGAAACTCGGACTGATGGAAGTTCGGCGCGGCATCATCCCCGGCGCGGGCGGCACGCAGCGGCTGACGCGCGCCGTGGGCGTTACCAAGGCTATGGAGATGTGTCTCACCGGCGACTCCGTGAGCGGCCTCGAAGCAAAATCGCTAGGGCTGGTGAATAACGCGGTACCGTCGGCCGATGTGGTTGAAGCCGCCGAGGATCTGGCCAACCGGATACTCAAAGGGGCGCCCATGTCGGTGGCGTTTATCAAGGAAGCGATCAAAAAGGGCATCGAGTTGCCGCTGGAGGAAGGTTTGCGGCTGGAAGCGGATCTCTCCGCGCTGATCGGCAGTACAGAAGATGCCAAGGAAGGCCCTCGGGCATTCGCCGAAAAACGCGCGCCGGTGTGGAAGGGGAAGTAGGCATGGGGCGCGAGGCTTGAGGTGTGAGTAGGAGCAAAGAGTATCGTATTTCCTCACGCCTCGTGCCTCAAGCCTCTCGCCCAGGTTGATGAATTTAAATCGCTTAAAGTAAGCAGAGAAAATAAGGAACGCACGAATGGCAGACGAGAAAGTTCTCTACGAGGTCAAAGATAAGCTCGCGTGGATCACGCTCAACCGGCCGGAATCGTTGAACGCGGTCAACCGGGAGATGGTGAAATCGATCGTCGAATATTGCCGGCAGGCGGAGGAGGATCGAAACGTTCAGGTGGTGATCTTCAAAGCAAACGGTGAGCGGGCATTTTCCGTCGGCGGCGACATTAAGGATCGCGCGCGCCTCAATGCGACTACTGCGGCTGCGGAGCCGGCGCAGTCCCTGCTGGTGGCGCGTCAGGCGAAATACTCGGCGATTCCGGGAACTCCGGCGCCGGCCATCGCGGCGATCAACAAAATTACCATGGCGCTCGTTCATGGCTATGTCGTGGGCACTGGGCTGCTGATGAGCCTGGCTTGCGACATCCGCATCGCGGCCGAAGGCGCGCGGCTCGGCCTCAGCGAAGTGCGGCTCGGTTTCATGGCGGGCTCCGGTGGAACGCAGCGAATGGCGCGGTTGGTCGGCATTCCCAAGGCTTTGGAAATCTGTTTGTCCGGCGAGCTCTACGACGCCGCGGAGTGTCACCGCATCGGGTTGGTCAATCAGCTGGTGCCCTACGATCAACTCGTCCCCGCCGGAGAGAAAATGGCCCAGTCGTTTCTCAAGGGCGCGCCCCTGGCGCTGCGCTATATAAAGGAAGCGATCTACAAGGGCAGCGAAATGACGCTGGAGCAGGGCTTGCGGTTCGAATCCGACCTGCAGAGCATGGTGATGCAGACCGACGATGCCAAGGAAGGGCCGAAAGCTTTCGTCGAAAAGCGGCCGGCGAATTGGAAAGGAAGATAGCTGCTTGTTCAAAGTTCAATGGTTCAAGGTTCAACGCCGGAACCCATGGTCGATGCGTCCGTGCGTGCGGGTAGCGGATATCCGACGTAGAACGTTTGAGCGTTGAACGGTTGAACGAATTCCATGGGTAGCAGTATTCCGATGCTGATGGGCGACGGCCTGCGCCGCAATGCGGGTAAATTTCCGCTCAAGATTGCGGCGCAGGATCGCTTTCGCGAAATTAATTATGGCGAGCTCAACGCGCGGGTGAATCAACTGGCGCATGGGCTGTTGTCCCTCGGTGTGCGCCGGGGCGACGGTGTGGCGCTGTCGGCGGGCAATTGCATCGAGCATTTGGAGGTCATTTTCGCCACTGCCAAGATCGGCGCCTTGGCGATTCCCTTGGACGTGAAATGGAAAGCCCTGGAATTGGGCTCGGTGCTCGCCGCCCTGGAGCCGCGTTTTCTCATGCTTCAAGAAGATTGCATGGGGGAGTTCGACAAGGCGAAGCAACTCAAGGATCTGAGTTTTATCAAAACGGTTTTGCTCTCGCCGGACCGCAGCTACGGCGGACTTCTCGCCGGCCGCAGCTCGGCCGAGCCCGGCGTCATCGTCAACGAGGACGATCCCTTCGCAGTCTTGCTCACCTCCGGTACGACGGGGCTGCCAAAGGGTTGCCTGGCGACCCATCGCACTTTCGTCTTTCATTGTATCAACAACGCGATTGAAAAGGGGCTCGGCGTGCATGACAAAGCGCTTTTGTCCTCGCCGATCTATTTCAACGCCGGACGCTCGTTCACTCTCGGCATCATCTACTTCGGCGGCACGATGATCTTGCACGAGCGCTTCGATGCGGAACAGGTGTTGGCAGCGATCGAGCGTGAGCGAGTCACATACATGGGTGCGGTGCCGACCATGTGCGAGCGCATGCTCCAGGTTCTCGACAGAAAAACCTACGACACCAGCTCGATCCGTTGTCTGGCGATCACCGGCGGAAAGGTTCATCCGACGGTGTTGGGGGATTTGAAGCGGCGCGTGACACCGAACGTTTACCGGACCTACGCATCCACCGATTGCGGGCAAATGGCGATCTCCAAACCGGGGGACGCGGAGAGCAAGTCCGGCGCGGCGGGCCGGCCGGTTTGGTGCGTCGATTTGCGGATTGTCGACGATCAGGATAGTTCCGTTAACGTCGGCGAGGTCGGCGAGATCGTTTGCCAAAGCCCGTTGGCGACCCATGGCTATTACAAGAATCCCGAGGCGACCAGTGCATCGTTTCGCGACGGCTGGTTTTACACCGGCGATCTCGGCTACTTCGACGCCGACGGCTACCTTTACGTTGTCGGACGCAAAAAAGACATGGTGAAAAGCGGCGGTATCAGCATTTATCCGTTGGAGATCGAGAGCGTGCTTTATAGTCACCCCGATATAGTGGAAGCCGCGGTGATCGGCGTGCCGGACGATAAATGGGGCGAAGCGGTCAAGGCGGTGGTGGTGGCAAAGGGCGATTGCAAGCTCAGCGCGGAAAATTTACTGGTTTTTTGCAAGGACCGGCTTTCCGCGTACAAGGTGCCGAAGTCGGTGGAGTTCCGCGCCTCGTTGCCGCATACGGAGATCGGCAAGGTCAACAAAGTGAAATTGAAAGCCGAAATTCTCGCCGAAATTAAAGCGTGAACGCATTTGAAAGGAGTCATTCTTATGAAGTTTCTTGATCGAGCTTCACTACTTTTCCTTTCCAGCCTGGGGATCTTCTGCACCGCTGCAACGGTGACGGCGCAGCAAAAAGTCAAATTTCCGGTGAGCGCGTCATCGAAGACGCTCGGCTATAGCCCGATGTGGGTGGCGAGCAGGCTCGGTTTTCTCGACCGCCAAGGGCTGGATGTTCAGCTGGTTTTGGTCAGCGGCGCCGACAAATCGACGATGGCGCTGGTCAGCGGCTCGGTCTACATCTCGAGCGGCGGCACCGACACCGTCATCGCGGCGGTGGAGCAGGGGGCGGATTTGGCTTCCATCGGCGGGATCATCAATGGCCTGACGCACTACATCATGGGAGGGAAGAAATTTCATTCCTTCGAGGATCTGCGCGGCGCGAATATAGGCTCGTCGGGTCTGACTTCGGGGACGGCTTTTGTCTTGCGGCGGGTGTTGCGGGCTAAGGGACTCGAGTATCCGCGCGATTACAGTTTAGTCAACGTGGGCGGCTCAGCGCAGTCGTTTCTAGCGCTTACCGCCGGCAAGATCGACGCGGCAATCATCGCCGTGCCGCTCAATTACCAGGCGGCCGCCATGGGCCATCCGATCATCGCCAAGGTCGTCGATTTCATTCCCAACTACCAGCTCACGGAAGTGACGGTCAAGCGCTCGTGGGCCGAGAAAAACCGGACGCTCGTAGTTCGATTCATGAAGGGTCTAGTGTTGGCGATGCGCTGGATGTACGACAACAAGGAGCCGGCCATCGAGTTTTTATCCAAGGAGATGAAGCTCAAGCCGGAGCAGGCGCGGCGCGGCTGGGAATACTACACGGAAAACAAGATCTGGAACCCCAACGCCGAAACCAACGTCGAAGGCGTGCGAACGGTCATTCAGATTTCCGGCGAGCGCGGCGTGTTCAAGGGCGGGGCGTTGCCGCCGCCGTCAAAGTATCTGGACCACAGCTATGTCGAGGAGGCGCTTAAAGATCTGGGCAGAAGATAAATAATTAAAAATGCAATATTAAGAATTGAAAATGGCGAAAGGGATTGGATTCGACAGATGGATTTGCACCCACGGCAACGTAATTTTATTCACGATGGTTTGAAGCTCAGCTACTGGGAGTGGGGCGACCCGAAGGAGGAAACCTACGTCTTCGTCCACGGCGTGCGCGATCAAGGCCGCAGCTGGGACCTTTTTCTCGAGGCTTTGATCAAGCGGGGCGTGCCGATCAAGCACGCGGTGGCACTCGATTTGCGCGGCCATGGCGACAGCGAATGGCCGAGCACGAGCCGCGGCTATCAGCACGAGGACTTTCTCACCGATTTGGCCGGCTTGCTCAAGCATCTCGAAAAGGAACCGCTGACGATCATCGGCCATTCGCTCGGCGGCAGTATGTGCCTGCTCTACGCCGCGGCGTTTCCCGAGAAGGTCAAGCGCCTGGTGTTGCTCGAATCCCTCGGCCCGTTCGCGCGCGCCGACGACGATGTGCCGAAAATCATCGCCGAACGTCTCAAGGGGCGCGATTACATCGAGATCCCGTTTCCCCATGAAACCCTGGAGTCCGCCGCCAAGTCCCTGCAGAAAACGTTTCCGCTGATCCCGGACAAGATAGCGTTGCACATGGCGCGCCATGGCACGAGCTTCAAGGGCGGGCGCTACCGCTGGAAGCATGATCCGATCCTGCGCTACCGCACGACCACGGCGATGTCCGAAGGACAGATCGAAGCCTTTATCCGTCGTTTGCAGTGCCCGATCCTGTTTGTCTACGGCACGGAGAGCGATTTCATAAAGTCGGTGCGCGGACGCCGCGCGCAGCTTTTTCCCAACGCGAAGATCGTTCCCGTCGAAGGAGCGGGCCATCACATCCCCCATGAGAAGCCGGAGGAGCTGGCGGAGATTGTGGTGCCGTTTCTTTTGAACGGCGAATAACCGTTCCAGAGGTTTCAGGGGTTCCAGTTGTTCCAATCGTTAAAGAGAGAATCCCATTACGGTTAAGTTGGAACCTCTGAAACTATTGGAACGACTGGAACCAGCGATTATGGAGCGAAATGATTATGTATCTCTCCGCTGAACAGATCGCGGCGATGGAAAGCGTGCGCAGGATCCACAATCTCAATCCAGCGGCGATTCGAATGGACAAATCGCTTGGCGATGAAGCCGGGCTCAAGAACATCGGCATTCATCTGATTACGATTGCTCCCGGCGATAAGTCGACGGAGTTTCATTCTCACAAATATGAGGACGAAGCGATCTACGTCCTGTCAGGGCACGGTTCCGAAGCGATCGGAGATGAGACGCACAAAATCGGTCCGGGGGACTTCATCGGATTCCCCGCAGGCGGCCCGGCGCATGAAACGGTCAACGACGGCGCCGGGCCGTTGGTTTGTCTCGTCATCGGCCAGCGCCTCGCACAGGATGTCGTCGATTATCCGAATAAAGGCAAGCGGCTTTACCGTAACAGCGGCCAGCGCGATATGGTCGCCTACACGAACATTGAAAAGCGCTAGCGCGTCCAGTCTTGGCGCGCTGACGACCTTTTGCAGTGGGTAGGGGCGGATTTCTATCCCTTCCTTGCAGTTTTTTCCGGCAACGACGATTTCCACGGGTGATTTTGCCCAAATGCACCGCCGGCCCGTTTGTATTCTGAAAAGTTGTTGCATAAGTTGAGATCGATTTTGGAAACGTTGGGGGGAGACCATGGCTGAATTGACAACCGTTTTACAAAAAATTGACGAAGATACCGGTGTCGCCTGGCTGACGTTCAACCGGCCGGAGAAGAAAAACGCCATGAGCCACAAATTCATGGCCGAGTTGATCGCGGCGCTGAAGGCCTTGGCGGACAATGAAAAGATCAAGTGCATCGTCACGACCGGCTCGGGCGATTCCTATTCGTCGGGGCTCGATCTTTACGATCTGCGTGAGTCATGGAAGCGCAAGCGCGCCTGGGACCACGCCGGTACCACCTACGAGATCGTCCGACTGCTGCGAAATATTCCTCAAGTTACGGTCGCGTCGGTGCGCGGCTGGTGCCTCGGCGGCGGTTTGGCTTTGATCAACGGCCATGACCTGTGCATCGCCGGGGAGTCGGCAAAGTTCGGCATGCCCGAAGTGATTCGCGGCAGTTACGGCGCGGTGGCGACGTCGACTTTGTTTCATAGCGGGATTCCAATCAAGAAGGCTTTTTACATTCAGCTCACCGGGAGAAATCTCACCGCCGCGCAGGCCGAGAGAATCGGATTGGTCTCCGAGGTCGTGCCTGACGACCAACTGACGGCGTCCGTCGAGCAACTCGCCCAGGAGTTGGGCAGCCGCAACGGGGTAACCCTGGAGAGCGCCAAGATCGCCGCGTATATGCAAAAGGATATGGATTTCGCAACGGCGCTCAGAACCGATGACCTGGTTTCGCACCGCATGCGTTACTACACCAATCCGCTGAACGACGTGGAGGGCTATCTCCACTCGCAGAAGGGCGGCGGCACCACCGGCTACGTGAAGCCGGAGGATCGGAAGAAATAAATTCGTTCAAAGGTTCAATGTTTCCCCTGAAAATTTTCGAGTTCGATAATGGATTGTTCCTACTTTGAGTAGCGGAGGAGATGCGATGTCTTTGCACACGCCGTTGTGTGATTTGCTGAATATTAAATATCCTATTATCCAGGCCGGCATGGGCTGGGATAAAGAAGGCCTGACGACACCGCCGGCGTTGGTCGCCGCAGTGTCGAATGCCGGTGGCCTGGGCTGTATCGGCGGCAGCTCGATACGGCCTGAAGTTATCCGCGAACGGATCCGTGCGGTTCGGCAACTGACGGACAAGCCCTTCGGCGTCGATATCACATTGCCAAAAATGGAAGACGTGAAAATTGCCGACCCTGACGAAGTGCACAAAGAGATCGAAGAAAAGTTTCCTAAACACGCCAGGTTCAACGAAGAGCTGATTCCTAGACTTGGCTTGACGCCGCAGCCGCCGGATCGCAAGAGCTGGGTGAAGACACCGAAGGCGACGCGCGAGCAGCTAAAAGTTATTCTCGAAGAAAACGTGCCGATCCTGATCATCGGCCTGGGCGACACCGCCGAAGTCGTGCCCTTGGCGCACGAGCGCGGCATCAAAGTCATGGCGCTCGCCGGTGCGGTCAAGCATGCACTCAGTCACGCGCGCAAGGGTGCCGACGTGATTATTGCTCAGGGGTATGAAGCCGGCGGCCACACCGGAACCATCGGCAACTTTCCCTTGATCCCGCAGATCGTCGACGCTGTGCGGCCGAAGCCGGTGGTCGCCGCCGGCGGGATCAGCGACGGTCGCGGCGTGGCGGCGGCATTGGCCTTGGGCGCGGTGGGTGTCTGGTGCGGTACGACGTTCCTGGTGACCCGAGAGGGGGGCATCAATCCGATTTACAAAAAGCAGATTCTCAAGGGAAGCTCCGAAGACTTTGTCCGCACGGCCTACACCAGCGGCCACTTTGCGCGCCACTATCGCAGCGACGTTATCAAGGCCTGGATGGGCTCGGGGCTCGACGCCATGCCGACGCCGTACCAGGGCAACGCGATGGACGAAGTACGGCGCGCGGCGGAAGCGGCGGATCGTGTCGATCTCTTGCATGTTCCCGGCGGTCAGGTTGCCGGAATGTTGAGCGAGGAGCGCAATGATGTTCCGGCGAAGGAGATTGTCGAGCGCATGGTTTCAGAGGCATCGCAAATATTAAATGATATGCGCAGTCGATACGTGGGAGCCTAAGGCAAAAAAATCCGAAATTCGAATATCGAAATCCGAAACGCAGCGGAAATCAAAATAGCCGCGGGCAAATCGCAAAGCGGTTTCGTTTCTAAATTTGGAAATTTGAAGTTGTTTCAAATTTCGGATTTCGTGCTTCGGATTTTGTTGGATTCAACTTTAGATAAGGAAAGCAGGATTCAAGATAACTATGGGTGCCGCATTTCTCAAAGGCTATCGAGCGTTGGATTTAACCGGGTTGAACGGCCAGCTATGCGGCCGGGTGCTCGCCGACTTGGGCATGGAGGTGATCAAGATCGAGCCGCCGGGAGGCGACCCGGTGCGCCATCTTCCTCCTTTTATAAATTCGGCCGACGGCAATCGATTGAGCACGACCTTTGCTCACCTGAACGCCGGCAAGGCGAGCAAGGTGCTCGATCTCGACAGCGAGGCGGGGCGCGCCGAGTTGCGCAAGCTGGTCGAGAGCGCGGACGTAGTCCTGGAAAGTTTTCAGCCCGGCGAACTGGAGTCCAAAGGACTCGGATACAAAGATCTTGCCGCCATCAATCCCGCCATCGTCATGGGTTCGATCACCTGTTTCGGCCAGACCGGTCCGAAGAAAAACCTCGCCTACAACGATCTCGTCGCCCTCGCCCAGAGCGGTTTTCTTTATATCGCGGGCGATCCGTCGATGGCGCCGGTGCGGCCGCCGGAAACTCAGGCCTATTATTTCGCGAGTCTGTTCGGTGCCGCCGGCGTGCTGGCGGCGCTTTACCGGCGCGAGCGCACGGGGCAGGGCGATCACGTCGATGCGTCGATGCAGGAAACGCTGGCGACCCAGGAACATATCATCCGGCTTTGGGCCAATGAAAAAGTTATCGCGAAACGGGCCGGCAGCCAGCATGGCTCGGTGGCGCCGGCGAAAATTTTTCCTTGCCGAGACGGCTTCGTCTATCTTTATGTGACCCGGCAGCACTGGAAGCTGTTTCTAAGTGTATGGAAAAATCATCCGGCGGTGTTCGATGCGCCCGATTGGCTGAACAACCTCTATCGCCGCGCCCACGCCGACGAGCTCAATCCGGCCATCGAGAAATACTTGAGCGCGTATACCATGGCCGAGATCACCGAGCTGTTGCAGGAGAAAGGCATTCCCTGCGTGCCGGTGAACACGCCCCTGGGCTTTGCCAACGACGAGCATGTGCGCGAGCGCGGTTTTATCGCGCCGGTGGAGCACGCCGGATTCGGCAAGACGAAACAGCCGGCGATGCCGTTCGTGATCGATGGCGAGCGGCTTCCTGTCGCAAGCGTGCCGGTGCTCGATAGTTGGAAAGATAGCGGTGTTCGGAAAAGCCCAAGCCAACCATCGAACACCGCGGGCAGCGCGGGCAACGGTCCGCTCGACGGCATGCGCATCGTCAGCTTCGATCACGTGCTCGCCGGGCCGTACGGCACGACGATTTTGGCCGAGTTGGGCGCCGACGTGATCAAAATCGAGTCGAGCAAGGGCGGCATGGATCCGTTTCGTTTCTTCGGCACCGGCGAAGATCCCAACGTGTCGCCGCGCTTCTTGGAGTTCAACCGCAATAAGAGATCCTTCACGGTTAATCTCAAGCATCCCAAGGGACAGGGCGTCCTGCACGATTTGGTCGCAAAGGCCGACGCCGTGCTGGATAACTACAGCGTCGACGTGGTCGAGCGCATCGGTTTGGGTTATCAGCAGCTGTGCAAGGTGAAGCCCGACATCGTCAACCTGCGCATGCCGGGTCTCGGCACCACCGGGCCCAAGCGCTACTACTCGACGGTCGGCGTGAACATCACGGCGTTCACCGGCCTCACCTATTTATGGAATCATCCCGGCGTCACCAATCCGCCCGTCGGCGCCCAGACGGTGTTTCCAGACTATGTCTCCGGTGTGCTGTGCGCGATCATCATCATCTCGGGCGTGCTCCAGCGCGACCGTGAAAAGATGGGCGTGTTCATCGACATGGCGCAGTCGGAGGCGACGGCGTTTATGATCGGAGCGAGCCTGATGGAGGCGGTGACGAGCGGTATCGATCCCCAGCCCGTCGGCAATACTTCTCCTTCGATCGCGCCGCATGACTGCTATCCGTGCAAGGGCGAGGATCGCTGGTGCGTGATCGCGGTCGAGGATGAAAAACAATGGAGCGCGCTGGCGAAAATTCTCGGCGTCGAAGGCGACGCGCGCTTCAAGACGATGGCCGATCGCTTGCGTCATCGCGACGCGCTGAACGCGATCGTTTCGGACTGGACGGCGAATCAGGATGCTTTCGCGGTGATGGACCGCTTGCAGCAGGTGGGCGTGCCGAGCGGCGTGGTGCAAACCGGCGAGGACTTGGTCAACGATCCCCAGCTCCAGCAGCGCGGCTTCATCGTCGCCGTCGATAATGCGCGCCTGGGGCGCGTGGTTCTGCCGAATTTTCCGCTGCAATTCACGAAGGCCAAACTAACACGGCGCTGGGAATTCCCCGTGCTCGGCCGAGACACCGAGGCAGTGCTGCGCGACGTGGTGGGTTACGACGAAGCGACCATCGCGGCACACAAACAAGACGGAGTCTTGGAATAGACGAAAGTACCGAGGACTGAGTGCCGGAGGACTGAGCATTAAGAAAACTCAGCCCTCAGCCCTCAGGACTCAATTAATAAAGAGGAGTAAAGATGGGACGTATCGTACTGATTCTGGGATTTTTGATTGCCTTCGCCGGAAATGTTGAGGCGCAGAGCAAGACGGTTGCCGAGCTGGCCAAGTACCGCGGCGCGGACCGCGAGGAGATGCTCAAGGCCGGCGCGAAAAAGGAAGGCAAGATGGTTTGGTACACGAGCCTTACCGCGCATCGCGATATCGCCAATGTTTTCCAAGCCAGGTATCCAGGCGTTAAGGTCGAGACCTACCGCGCCAGCAGCTCGGATCTAACTCGGCGGATCATGTCGGAAGCGCAGGCGCGGCGTAATCTCGTCGATCTGGTCGAAACAACGCCGGCGACTTTGATGTTCATGCGCGACAATCAGTTGTTGATGCCCTATCTCTCGCCGCACCTCGGTTCCTACCCGGACGATTCGAAAGAAGAGGCGGACAAAGGCCGGGTCTACTGGACCACCGATCGCGAGTCGGTCATCGGTCTCGGCTATAACAAGAATTTGGTTCGCGCCGCCGACGTGCCGAAAAGCTTTGCCGATTTGGTGAAGCCGGAGAACGCCGGCAAGATCGGCGTCAGTGGCGACTCCACCGGTGTGCGTTTTATCGGCGCGGTGCTCAAGGCCAAGGGCGAGGAGTTCGCCAAACGAATGGCCGGATTGCATCTCAAGATGCATCTCATCTCCGGCGGGGCGATTCACGAACTCCTGGCGGCCGGAGAGATGGCGATGTCGATCTCGATCTTTCGCAACCACGTGCTTCTGGGGCAGGCCAAAGGTGCGCCGACCATGTGGGTGCCTTTGGAATTGAATCCCACCAACGCTGGCGGCGTGGCGCTGCCCGCCGCCAGCAACCATCCCTACGCGGCGCTGCTGCTCGCGGACTTCCTGCTCAGTCCCGAGGGACAGAAGATCATGGAAGAAAAATTCCGCTTCGCGACGCCGACCAAGGATTACGGTTTCAAACGCTGGTACCCGGAGAAGGGCATGACCCTGGACCAGTATGAAAAAGCCGAGGGGCGCTGGAAGAAGCTGCTGCGCGACATCGTCTTGAAGTGAAAATCCCAAATGAATCGAGAGAACGACGCAGGACAACCTTTTAGGAAAAAAAGAAGGAGGAACGAAGATGGCAAATTATCAGACGCTGCTGGTGGACAAAAACGACGGGGTGACGACGATTACATTCAACCGGCCGGAAAAGCGCAACGCTATGAGCCCGCAGTTGCACCGCGATATGTACGACTGCTTGACGGATCTGCGCTACGACAAAGAAACCCGCGTGATCGTCATCACCGGCGCCGGCGAGAGCTTTTGCGCCGGGCAGGACTTGAAGCAGTATTTCATCGAGATGGATTCCCAGCCCGACCGCGTGCGCGACGAAGTGCGCGAGAAGTCGCGCCAGTGGCGCAACGAGATTCTGCGCAAGATGCCGCAGCCGGTAATCGCCAAGATCAACGGCTGGGTGTTCGGCGGCGGCTTCACGGTCGTGACCGGCTGCGATATCGCCATCGCCGCCGACGACGTGCAACTCGGCCTCTCGGAGGTCAACTTCGGCCACTTTCCCGGCGGCGAAGTGACCATCGTCCTTTCCGAGAACCTCCAGCCCAAGCATGCCCTCTACTATGCGCTCACCGGCAAAACCATGACGGCCAAGGAAGCCGAGCGCATCGGTTTGATCACCAGAGCGGTGCCGCGCGCCGATTTGGAAAAAGAAGTCATGGACCTGGCCAACAACTTGAAAGAGAAGGCGCCGTCGGCGCTCAACGCGGTGAAAGAGGCCTGGTATTATACCTTCTACTCGAATCCCGACGTGGCCTACGAGCTCTCTGGCCTGATCTCCGACAAAGCCAAGCTGGCGATCGGCGGCCGGCCCGGCTTACAGCAGTTCGCGCGCAAGGAATACCGGCCGGGGTTGGGGTCTTACAAAGTCGAAGAAAAAAAGTAGACGTTCCAGTAGTTCCAATCGTTCAAGTCGTTCCAGCCCTCTCTTTTCATCCTCCCCCGCGTCGTGGGGGAGGATAGGGGATGAGGAGATGCGCTTGAATTACCTCATAGGCGTTGAACCTTGAACCGAGCGAAGCGATTGAACGTTCGAAGATATACTTCGGAGGATAGGGAATGGATTTCAATCTGCCTGAAGAATTTCAGATGCTCAAAGACACGGTACGCAAGTTCGTCGACAAGGAGCTGATCCCGATCGAGATGCACTCGATCGAGAACATGGAGCTCAAGCCGGACATTCGCGAGCGCTTGGAAAAAAAGACCAAAGAAATGGGCTTGTGGATGTTCGACGTTCCCGAAGAATACGGCGGCGGTGGGCTCGGCAGCTTGGCGCAGGTGCTGGTGTGGGAAGAGCTGGCGCGCACCATCGCACTCCCTTCGCGCGGTCAGGGCATCTTCGGGCCGGAAATCAGGCCAATCCTCTATGCGTTAAACGACGAACAGAAAAAACGTTTTCTCGATCCGATCCGTAACGGCGAGAAAAAGCTCTGCTTCATGCAGACCGAGCCCGACGCCGGCTCCGATCCGGCGTCGATGAAAACCCGAGCCGTTCGCCAGGGCGACTATTACATCGTCAACGGCACCAAGCGTTTCATCACCGGCGCCGGCGATGCCGACTTCGGCCAGTTGATGGCGGTGACCGATCCGGCGAAGGGCGCGCACGGCGGCATTTCCTGCTTCATGGTCGACATGAAAACGCCGGGCCTGACGCTGGTGACCAAATACAAGACCATGATGGGCGAGGAGCCCTGGCACATCACCTTCGACGACATGAAGGTGCCGGTTGAGAATTTGGTCGGTAAAGAGGGAGAAGGCTTCAAGTTAGCTCAGAAATGGCTGGGAATCGGCCGCTTGAAACACGGCGCGCGTGCGCTTGGTGTCGCCGAGCGCTGCATCGAGATGGGCGCGCGTTATTCCAAAGAAAGAGTCACCTTCGGCAAGCCGTTATCCGAGCGGCAGGGGATCACTTTCAAGCTCGCAGATTCCTACGTCGAGCTGCACGCCGCGCGTTTGATGGTCTATCAAGCGGCGTGGAAGAACGATCAAAAGATGGATATCCGCAACGAAGCGTACATGGCGAAGCTCTTCGCCGACGAGATGTCGTTCCGCGTCGTCGACCGCGTGCTGCAGATCCACGGCGGCATCGGTCTGACGCTCGATTTGCCCTTGGCGAAATGGTTCGTCGACCAGCGCAGCCGCATGATTACCGAAGGCGCCTCCGAAGTCATGCGCATGGTGATCGCAAGGGAAGTGCTGAAGAAATACAATTAGGAGTTCAAAGCGTTCAAACCGTTCAAGTAGTTCAAGACGTCCGAACCTCCGAAAACGGTTTGAACGATTTGAACGGCTTGAACTACTTGAACGCGTTCGCGGCGTTTAATTTTCCTTCGCGAACGAGAGCTCCCAGCGGTTGCCGTCGGGGTCGAAGACGTTGATCGAGTAGCTCACGCCGTCGCGATGCTGGCGTACCTTCTCAATATTTGCGCCGATTTGCTTGAGCGAGCCTAAAGCCTTTTCTTGTTCCTGCCATGGGATATTCAGCGTGTGATGCGGGTCCACTTCGCGCGGCTTGATCGATGCATCGAATAGATGCACCTCGAAGTTGCCCAGGCGAACATCGACTTCCTTCACTTGCCCGGCTTTTTTTTGTTCCTCGGTCGGCTCGACCTTTTTGACGATCTGTCCGCCGATCACTTTGGTATAAAATTCCACCGCCTTGTCGAGATCCTTGGCGCTGGTGGCGAAGGTTCGGATTCCTTTGATATCGAACATGAGCCTCCTTGAGGAAAAAATGTGGGTTTGTGAAATCACGCTAGTGCGGGGAAGCGCGTTGTCAAGGCTTCGGCCCTAGACGGCATGAAACGATATCAGATGCATTTGAAAAATCCAGTTTGCTCCGCGCTGTTTTCGCGCGATGCGACTAAAGGTGTCTTAAAATCGGTATTGTGTCCGCGGAATTACGGAATTAACCTCGGAACTAGCCCCCCCGCTCGTTGGCTGCAGCCGCGAGTTGTGTCTCAGCGGCGACGATTAGCGATCTTTCCACCCGTTCGGGAGAATCACCTCAAGAAAAGTTCGCTGGTAGAGATCTGAGTGCCGAAAAGGCCCAGCGTACCCGAGGCTTTTTGCAACTGTTTCTCTTTCGATTCTCTCGAACGGAGCCAGCCTCGGATCGAATGATACTTCCTCAAAGACTTCATTCGGCTCAATCGGAAGTCGAATCTGACCCTCCGCGTTGATGCCTCGTTCATCGACGCACATGAGACGGATCTCGGCTTCGTGCGCAAATGCTGTGCGCTTGAGCAGTAGCAAGTCGGCACGGAGATGGCCGCGGCCGACAGCGGCGGGCCCGTGGCGGTCAATCAAGTTGGCTGCGTACTGCAGAATCTGGTCGCGTGTTCCGTAACGCACTGCGCCGAGGTAGCAGGAAACACCTTCTAGAGTAGCTGCCCAAGATCGAGCGGCTCCAATCAATTTCCGCGGCGAAGTGCGCACGCGAACACCCTCGTGACGTGGGTCTGTATTGCGGCCGAAATGAGTATCCTTGTTCACGCGCGAATAGGCCCGTAGTAGCGTGTCTGACTCCTGAGTTCTCGACCAGCACTGCGCATATACCGGCAAGAGGAATGTTTCGAGCGACTGTTGCCGCCAAGGCGTGGTACGCTGGTCAACCATCATTATGCTCGACGCCAAGATCTCGAATGGATCTTCCCACTGCTGTGGTGCCACGAGTACCAATTGGCGCAATCGAAGCGCCTCTTCGAAATACCAAAGAGGGAAGATTCGATATACAGGTCCATCGGGGTGCTCGATCCCAAGTAGCCCCTCGATAATGGACGGTGTGGTGTTATCAGCCATAAGAAGTGTGTCGCAGCCCAACGCCACGCTCAGCAGGCGCTCATAGCGATCGGGCTGACGCGAATGATTAGTGCCAAAACTTCAGAATGTACACCTTTTTCGTCCTCTTACTCTGGGGTCAGGGATGCAGCGCTCATTCGTTCTAGGACCCCTTCGACCAGATCCTTGCGGTTCGCCATAGAAAAAATTTCGGACGCGGCAAGCAGCGCAATGGCGCTGGAGGAATTGATCACCTCCAACATCTCACCTTCGGAGTAGTTCGCTGTTATCTGACCCGGAGTCATTCGGCGTACCGCTTGCAAGTAACCGCCGTGAGCATAGCTGCACATAGCACTCCAAGCCTCTTTTTTCACCTTCGAGAGAACACCTACGTCGTAACCACGCTGCGCCTCAATCTCGTCAATCAAGGCGCCAAAAGTCTTCTCATTTATCTTGCCTTTTGCAAAGTTCTCGACTTCCTTTTCCGATGCACAATGCCAGAGCCATACCCCGCGGACGAAGGTTTCAAACGTTGGGCGAACAAGTGAAAATGCCGATCCAACAAATGATTTTTTAAGGAGCAACAAAATGGCTTTGTGGTGCTCGTGAACCTGGTCGAACAGCGCCGCGGCCATGACCTCACGGTCGCCAGAGGGAATCTCTAGGCCATGGATTGAGCTATCGATCCAGTTCGAAAGATCGGCGGAACGTGCCAGTGCGGGTTGGATGGTCATATTCTGACAAGCTTAACGTGAAGACTGAACGGACGGGGTCCGCGAGCGTATTGAGCGGGTCTGAAGATCCGTTTCAAGCCGCTTGTTCGACTTTATTTCTTGGCCTGCTGTTTAGCCAGTCGACTCTTAAACTCCTCATACCGATCCGTGAGATCGTATATGTATTCTATGATTGCATTTACGAACGCTTGAAGATCCTCGGCATCTTGCCGTGAAATTGCGATATCCTCTGGGTGTTCCGCAATAATCCGAAACCAGTGCAATTTGACTCCAAAATCAAAAAACGCCCGTCCATATGGTTGCCCCTTTCAGCTACCGAAATCCTTCTAGCATTATTTCTTCGTCTGAGCACAAGGCCTCGGCGTCTAAGGTGCGAAACGGCGGGGAATCAAAACATCGCGACAACACTTCGATTGCGGCGCAAGATGACGCACGAGGCGGTGCAGGCGCCAGCCTGTAGGCTCTTGTCGGCTTCTAATAACGAGTCCGTCACGACTCGTGGAATCCGCCAACTTGAGAAGGTTCGCGAAGGTTTGGGATGGATGCGAACAATGTCAGACATTGGTCTTCAGTGGGCATTATGTCCTTCAAAATTTATTTGATGAGACTCCCCAGCGAGAAGCGTTCCGCAGCTTGGGCACTTGCCGACGTAAAGGCGATTACCATATGGTTCTCGGGCCTCATCGTCGAAACCGCCATTCTCGGCCAACCCCGTTCTCTCTGCGGCTACTTTAGCCTTGCACCACGGGCAGTCGATAATGAATGTCTTAGTGTTCATATTATGTATTCTATGTCCAAGCGCGGTGTCAGACTTGCCTAACTCTACTAACTGTTTTGTCACTGCCAAGCTCGGCTATGGAGCATGATAAAGCTCCAACATCCGGGGCGTGAATTGTACGCAAGCCGCGCGGGCAGAGAAAACGGAATCTCATTTTTCTACCCGCCGCTGCCGTAAGGCCTCGTAAGAATCTCGAGGGTCCTCGAAATACACGCCGCGGCCGCCGTCGTTCCGGTTGATTTCGCCGGGGCGTTTTCTGTTGGGGTCGGCCCAGCAATGAAGGCCTCGGTCGCGGACGCGGGCGAAGATCTGGTCGAACTCTTCTTCGCTGATCAAGAAGGCGTCGTGCTCCGCCGAAATCTTGCCGTCGTTTTCGCAGAAAACGATGGAGACGTTCTTATTGAGCGGGACGACGAGCATCGGTGCCGAACGTCTAAACAGAACCGAGCCGATGCGCCCGAAGGAAGGAACGTATCTGGCGCACCGCCAGGGGAATCCGCTCCTTCGGCTCCTTCCAGGGGAACATGCTGACTTCCGCGTTCGGCGCGAGCATCGCAGCTTCCATGGCGACGGCATACGGATGCGGTTTTGTATCATCTGGCAGAATCAGTACGGGCGTCCGGCAATTGCGCACGAAATCCCGTGTCACGGTCTAGACGAAATCTGCGTCGGTGCGGTACATTTTGGTCAGAAATTTGTCGACCATCTCCATCGTGATGTCCGGCCGGCGCTTGACTAACTCCGGACCCCAGCCTTTCATATTGCCGTCGTAGGAGTGGGTGGGCAGCTCAGGGCGGAATCCGCTCGGCTGCGCCAGCACGGCCGCGACAATACGATCGGGTGCCCGCTTCAGCAGGTTCCAAATCAAGGGACCAGCGATGCAGAAGCCCATCACCATGAACTTGTCGATTCCCAAGTGATCCATCACGCCGATATGGTCGTCGGTATAGGCATCCCAGGGCCGATCGATCTCGAGCGGGCCGGAGGACTGGCCGCCATTGGCGTTGCGCATGTCCGAGAAGATGCAGCGGTACTCTCCCTTGAACTCCTCGATCGCGTTAAAGGGCACGCCGCGTTTCAAGCCGGCGATCGTCGAATTCAATCCTCCGCCGGGGACGAGTAACAACGGGAAGCCGGAACCGGCCTCCTCATATTGGATGTGAACGGGGCCTTTTTCGTAGAACGACATGGCAGTTCCTCGCTGTCTAGTTTATTGATTTAACACTCGCCGCGCTGTAACCATCGCTGTTACGGCGGCACCGTATTTTGCGTCTAATCGGATCCACCATCCGAGTCCTCCTAACTTTCGGCCGGATAACGCCCGCGCTCACCGGCGCCAAGGGAGCGAAGCGCCCGAGGGCGTCCGGTGGAGCGCACAGTAGGACGAGCTCATAGTGGGTCCGCACCAAAGAGCTTTGCTTCAAGCTCTGTATGCGTTGGCACACGGTTGTCTTCGATCATCTTGATGAGGGCGCGACGGGCCAAGGCGTAGGTCTGCTGCAAGGAGTCTGCCTTTTTGTCTTCTCGGCCATGCGCAGCAGCAGACCTGGAGTCGTACAACTTGGCGATCGCCTTCTGTGTGTTCATTCGGGGAATTCCAGCCGGTTCCAGGAAGCTAGCCAGACCGCTGGAAATGCGATACCTCAACTCTGCTTTGTCGGGGGAAAAGATGGCTTCAAGGCCGCCCCAGAGGGATAACATGGCAAGGCTTCGATGCCGGACGAACATGCTCTGGTCGGTTGCCTCGAGCAGTACACGAAAGTTATCGTTTGACTGGTACAGGTTTGAAGCCTCCGCCCAGTGCTTTGCTACCCACGCTGCGTCGGTCTCTGAAATGTTTCGCCTTGCTTCTGAGTCGAGCACAAGCATCTGTGACTCAACCTCAATTGGGTGATACACAGCTTTGGCATGTTGTTCTTTCGCTTCTTGGAAGGACCGTTCGCCGACCGTTGGGACAAGGAATGTTGGTCCGACCCGAAGTCGCAGCATGGCCGTGATCCACCAGGCGACGTACATAGGATCGAGCGAAAGAGCCGTGACTGTTGAAGCGGGGACTTCCAGCTGAACCGTCAAGTCGAAGCCGAGTCCGCCTTTCACTGCAACCCAGGGGCCTGGATGATGGCTCCCCTTGGGTGCTGGAGAGAACGCCATCATGAACGGGGCGAATAGATGTGCGTAGGAGTTGCTGAGTTTCACTCCGTAGCCAAGCGCGGCCTCGGGAACATCCAGTGTCACTCCGGCCAAGCCGGCGAATACTCCCTTGCTCACTTCCAGCCTTTAGATCGTCCAACTTTTGAGTATACAGGTCTGCCATTACCCTGCTTGGGCGTTTGCATAGCGACGGATTTTCCTTCAGTTTTCAATCTCTTGTCAAGGATTTTGGCTACGAGATCGCGCCGCAATATACCGGTCTGCGAAAGCTCAATTTACCTGACCGGGATGGAGAATGGTCTCCCTAAAGCATTGTGGTTGGCGCCAGTTCGGCCGTCTCGGTGTTGTCACGCTCTGGTGCGGTGTCGGACTGTACAATCGAGGTCGATGTAATGGCTTGCTACAAATTCCCCGGCCGGTCATCCGCTCAATAAGCGATCTACAAATCTTCCGAATTTAAGCCCGTCCGTTTCGCAATTCGGGCAAGCATCCGCGGACCAAGTTCTTCGTTATCATGAAAGGCAAAGACAAAATCCGGCCAACCAGGCCGGGAAAGTGTGCGGTGTGAACCGGATTGTCGCTTGATGGCCCAACCGATCCGAAGAAGCGCGGCCAATACACGTCTAGCACGTGTGCTGGCCCACTCACTCATGCCGCTGCAAACGAGATGCTGACGAGATTCGGGCCAGCTTCACCATGTTCGAGACGGTCAGCTAGGACACGGAGCGCAAGAGCTTGAACCTTTGCCTGAGCCTCGTTCGAAGTGCTTCCGTACGCGAGAACGCCGGCCAGGTCAACGACTTCGGCTAGCCAACGACCGTCTTCTTCTTGTTCAATTTCCACGCGGAAGTTCATGGACCAATCTTACGCCTTTACTCAGCAGTTGAAAAGGATTGTAAGTACAGCCCTCTAACGCAAAGACTGGGTGGAAGTGGCCCGGACCAGCGAGACCAGTTTCAAGCTGCCTAATTCTACTGATTCTTTTGTCGCCGTCGGCATTATCTATCCCCCGCTGCCGTAAGGCTGGGTCAAAATTTCCAGAAAGTGACCGTCGGGGTCTTCGAAATAGATGCCGCGGCCGCCGTCGTTGTGGCTGATCTCGCCGGGGCGTTTTCTGTAGGGGTCGGCCCAGTACTTGAGCCCGCGATCGCGGACGCGGCCGAAAATCTGGTCGAACTCTTCTTCGCTGATCAGGAAGGCGTAGTGCTGCGAGGATATATCGCCGTCGTTATCGTAGAAGTCGATGGAAACATCGTTGTCGAGCGGGACCACCAGCATGGGTCCGAACGGCGTGGCGCTCGGCAGGCCGAAGATCTCGGTAAAAAAGGTTGCCGACTTCTGTTTGTTTCGACACCAAACTATCGTGTGATTTAGCTGTACACTCATTTTAGAGTTCTCCTTACCGGGCGTCGTATGCGTTTATTATCGGCTTGGCAACGCCGCCGCTTAGAAGGCACTCTATCAGTTTCCTGACGCGCCGTTAATCGGGTCTTGCCGCGGCTGCTGAATGCAAAGCAAATTCCTCGCTGCGCTCGGAATGACAGCCCTGAATTTCGCCGTTTTCAAAGACAGCCGCAGTGGCGTGGCGTCTTGCTCTCGTTTGATGTAAGAAGGCGGGCAGTGAAACATTACCGAATCCCAGGGGAGGAATAGCTATGATCGCCGGCCATGCAGTCGCTCAGTGTCTTCGCAACGAGGGTGTGCGCCATGTATTCTGCGTGCCGGGCGAGAGCTATGTCGCCGTGCTCGACGGACTCTATACGACGCCGGAAATTCAGGTAATCACCAATCGCCAGGAAGGCGGCGCCTGCTTCATGGCCGAGGGCTACGCCAAGGCGACGCGCAAGCCCGGCGTGTGCATCGTCACGCGCGGGCCGGGGGCGACTAACGCGAGCATCGCGGTGCACAGCGCCAAATACGATTCGGTGCCGCTGGTCTTGCTGGTCGGACAGGTGGCGCGCTCGGCGCGCGGGCGCGAAGCGGGGCAGGAGATCGACTACACGCATTTTTTCGGCACCATCGCCAAATGGGTGATCGAGATCAACGACGCCAGGCAGGTGCCGCGGATCATGGCGCGGGCGTTTCACATCGCGCGCAGCGGCCGTCCGGGCCCGGTGGTCGTCTCCTTGCCGCGCGACATGCTCGAGGAGGATGCGAACATCTCGATGATCGATCCCTATCCAATGTTACGCGTCGAGCCCGATCCCAAGGCGATGCAAGAAATCGTCGAGCGCATCAACGCGGCGAAGAAGCCGGTGTTGATCGCCGGCTCGGGCACGCAGTATTCCGACGCGCGCCAGGAGCTGATCGACTTCTCGGAGAAGTTTCATATTCCGGTGCTGACGTCGTACAAACGCCAGGACGCGTTCCCCAACAGCCATCCGAACTACATCGGCAACCTGGCCAACGCCAACAAGCACACGCGCAACCTGGTCGCGAACGAGGCGGATTTAGTCGTCGTTATCGGCAGTCGACTGAACCAGCAGACAACTGCAAGTTTCGCTTTTCCCAAACCCGGACAGCCGTTTATTCAGATCTATCCCGATGAGCAAACCATCGGCCATAACCTGCGCCCCGACTCGGGCATCGTCGCCGACGCGAAAATGGCGCTGGCCGCGGCGCTCAAATTCCCGGGACCGCGGCCGAACGAGAGCCGCGCCGGTTGGATCGCGGAACATCATGCCGCGCAAAAACGCTACGCCACACCGGCCGAGCGCCCGACGCGGCGCGTGTCGATGGAGCGGGTGCTGGTCGATCTCAAAGCCGCGCTGCCGCCGGACGCGATTACGACAACCGACGCCGGTAGCTTCGGTCAGTGGCACCAGCGCTACTTGGAATTTGACCACGCGGATTCCTACATCTCGCCAAGCTTGGGCTGCATGGGGCCGGGAGTGCCCTCGGCCGTGGCGGCGAAGCTCGCCCATCCAGAGCGGTTGGTCGTGACCCATGCCGGCGACGGCGGTTTCCTCATGACCGGGCAGGAGATGGCGACGGCAAAACAATACGATGCCGACATCATTGCCATCGTCTACAACAACGAAGGCTACAACTCGATCCGCATGCACCAGGTAGCGCAGTATCCCGGCCGCCCTTGCGGCAACGATCTGGTCAATCCGGATTTCGCCGGGCTCGGCACGGCCTACGGTGCTCTGGGATTGAAAGTGAATCGCGACGAGGAATTCCTGCCTGCGCTCAAGCAAGCGATGGCAGCGAACAGGTCGGCGTTGATCGAGGTATCGACCGACATGGAATACGTCACACCGACGGCAACGCTGACCGAGCTTTCGGGAAAGCCGCTGCAGGGCGGGGATTAAGAAAAAGGGCGCTGGATTTTGTTCGTCGATGCTAAAGCGAATAAAATTCTTTCGGATTATGAATGAGAATCTTTTCGACTAACTCTGCTGAAATATCCTCGCGCGACTTCATCGCTTCCACCAGAGCTTTTTCTTCTGCCGGATCGTTGTGGCCGTAATCCGAGCCGATCATCAAGTGATCCTCGCCGATCTGCTCCGCCAAATAAGGAATATCCTCGTCCGCTTCGCAAGCGACGTAGATACGGTAGTCGCGGAACAGATCCTTGCACGAGGCGTGTTTCCAGCGCGCGTTGGGAAAAGACGGGCGCGGTCGCGCCGATCGCTTGAGATGATGGTACAGATACGGCACCCAGCTCGCCGACGCTTCGAGAAAACCGAATTTCAAACTTGGATACTTCTCGGGAATCTCGCTCGCCACCAGATCGCGAAAGCCGATCACCGGTGGCAGTTGCGAGGCGGCGAAGGTGCCGTTCAAGCCCAGATCGAAAAAATCGTTGATGTGGCGCGAGCTCTGGCCGGTGTGCACACAGATCGGCAGGCCGAGCTTTTCCGCTTCAGCGTAGATCGGATAGAAATGCGGATTGTTGAGTGTCAACGAACCGACGATGCCGCTGAAGAATAGTCCGACGGAGCCGTTCTTTTTCGCTTTGTGCATCTGCTCGATTGATGCGTCCACGCTGTGCAGCGGCAGCACGGCAACCCAGCGCAAGCGGCCGCGGCTCTTGGCGAACACTTGGGCTAGATAGCGGTTGTAAGCGGCGCAGAGCGCGCGCTCCAAGGCGTCATCGTCGGTCACCTGGATGAGAAACAGGGTCGGGTAGATGATCTGGACGGCGACGCCGGCGCGATCCATGTCGGCCAGGCGGACCTCGACGTCGGTCAATTCGCGCGACTCGCGCAGGATGTCGCGGCGCCCGGTCTCGCGCTTGGATGCCGCGGGCGTGATCAGACGGAAGCCGCCTTTGCCGGCGGCTTTGGGAAAGATATTGCCGTCGATCAGCCAGAGCATGTTGAAATCGCCATACAACGTGTCTTCCGGAGCAGCGACCATCACCGGCCGGCGCCGTTGCATGTCGTTGTCGATCAAGGTCCACATGCTCTGCGATTCTGCGATATGGGTGTCGGCGTCGATGATCCCGTTCATTTTCGTCTCCTCCATCCGGTTGTCCCCGACTCTATCGAGGAGCGAAACTCCGGGTCAAGTGGTCGACGGCCTGTGGCGGTGCTTTCGCGGTTAAAAATAAGTCTGCCGACATTCGGTCAGCGAAAGATCTCTCGCGTTGCTCGATATGACACAGCCGATTTTTGGTCGTCATTCCGAGCGTTAGCGAGGAATCTTTCCCTGTATTTCGACGCGGGCAATCTCTGGCTGAATCAGCGGCATTCCGAATTCTGGTTTGACAGCAAAACAGCGCGCGTGGTTAAAGTTACCGAGAATCGACGCGAGGGAGGGCGGCTTATGATCGGGGGATTTCGAGTCTATGATGCCGACGCGCATGTCAATATCGCGCCGCAAATGTGGGAAGATCTGCCGAAAGAGTTCGCCGCGCGCCGGCCGCGTCCGGCGTTAATTCACGATGGCAGCGAGCTCGGCGGGTTCACCGCCGGCTGGTTGATCGACGGCCGCATGGAGCCACACGCCTTGGGGCCGGGTTTGCAGCCGGCCACGCCGCCGCGTTGGGTGGTCGAAGGACCGGATCGCGGCTCTTTGACGCTGGTCGACCCGGAGGCGCGCATCCGCGATCTCGATCGTCTGGGGATCGATGTGCAATTTTTGTTTCCCTCCACTTTATACGCCCGCTGGACCGCGGATCCACGTTTCGAAGCGGCGCTGTGTCGCGCTTTCAACCGCTTCATCGCGCGGCAAACCAAGCCATTCTCGAAGCGCTTGAAATGGGCCGGCCTGGTTCCGCTGCGCGAACCGCGCGAATCTATCCCGGCTCTAACTGAGATGATTGAGCTTGGCGCTTCCGCCGCGGTGGTTTTCGGCACCGCCCAGGACAAGATGCTGAGCGATCCGAGCTTCACGGATTTTTGGGACGAGTTCGCCCGCTGCAAGCTGCCGCTCTGCGTGCACATGGCGGCGAGCTTTCCGCCGTTCGATAGTTGCGTGGAAACGTTTCTGGGTGCGCACGCGCTCAGCATGGCTCTGCCTGCGCAAATGGCGTTCGTGGCGTTGCTCGCTACCGGCATGATGGATCGTTATCCCGATCTCCGGATCGCCTTCATGGAGTTCGGCGCCGAATGGATTTTCTACATGGTCGGCCGCCTGGATCATTATTTGGCGCGGGACCGCGAAATCCAGCCTCAAGTGCTTAACGCGCGCATGCCGGCGCACACGATGAAGGAATACCTCCGCTCTGGACGGGTGTTTATCTGCGGCGAGATGGAAGATCCGCTGATGAAAGAGGAAATCGCGCTGATGGGAGAAGACCAATTGCTTTACTCGTCGGACTATCCCCACGGCGAGGGGCGCGAAAAGGCCGCCCAAGAGCTATTGGAAAGACGCGATATCAGCCAAGCGCAAAAGCAGAAAATCCTCCACGACAATCCGATACGATTGTTCGGTGCAGTTTGATCGCTAATCGCAACTCAAACCGCTGAAACCGTCCGCGCGGTTTTGACCAAAGGGTGCAGTTTGTATTATGTAAAGAGCTAATAAGGATGCACAACGGATGGAACTGGCGACATTCAGCGACAAGATCCAACAAACAATCGATTCCGGCAAAGAGAAAATGTACTTCGATTTGGTGGGAACGGCGAACATGCGCTGCTGGTTGAACGTCTATATGCCTGGCTCGGGCACCGTGGGGCTGCATTACCACAACAGCGACGAGACCTTTACGGTGATCGAAGGCAGCGGCGAACTCGTTCATCGCGACGGCAGCCGGACGGCGATCGAGAAGGGCAGCGTCGTGCTGATCCCGGCGAAGTCCTATTACAACATTAAAAATGCCGGCGACAGCGTGATGGCGCTCCTGGGCAATCGCGCCGAACCGTTCGGCGGTCCGACGATTTTTCTCGATCCGGAGCTCAACGAGAAAATGAAAGGGCGAAAACAGTTCGAGCGGATTTAAAAGAGTCTAGAGTTTGGGTCTAGCTCGGGCAAATCGCCGGGCCTGCAACGAGACGGCGGCGCCGGCTCTTTCAAAACCATAGAACGCGTATTAAGTAATAAAGCAGCAACTTATGTTTTTAGGAGAGAAGCACCGTGGGAATTATTGACGCGGACACTCATATCGACGAAACAGATGACACCTGGGAGTACATACAAGAGTCGGATCTGACCTACAAGCCGACGACGGCCTATCCAGCCAATCCTGACCCGAAGCTGCCGCCGGCGCGCTACTGGGTGATCGATGGCAAGCGCCAGGTTCGTTTTATCCGAAGCGACAAGGATTCCGGCACCACCGTCGAAACGCGCGAGCTTTTGGACGTGAAGGCCCGGCTCAAGCATATGGATGAGCTGGGCACGGACATTCAAGTTATCTATCCGACCTTGTTTTTGATGGAGGCGACGGATAAGCCGGAGATCAACACGGCGATGCGCCGCAGTTACAACCGCTGGCTGGGCGAGCGGTGCGGCCAGTCGGGCGGCAGGTTGCGTTGGGTGTGCATGCCGCCGCTGCAAAATATGGCCGCGACCGTTGAAGAACTCACTTGGGCTAAGGAGCACGGCGCCTGCGGTGTGCTCAAGAAAGGCGACCGTGAGGCGGGAAAATATCCAGCCGATCCCTATTTTGAACCGTTGTACGCCGAAGCGGAGAAACTCGACTTACCCATCTGCCTGCACACCGGTTCCGGGATTCCGGATTTTTCTCCGGCCAGAGAGTTTTCCCACGGACAATTCATGCGCACGAAAGCCGCGGCGATCAATGGCGTGCTCGGGATGGTTTTGCACAAAATCCCGATCAAGTTTCCCAAGCTCCGCATCGGCTGCATCGAAGCCGGTTCGATGTGGACGCCGTTCGTGGCTTACGATTTAAAGCGGCAGGCGTTCCGGCAAAAGGGGCGCGAGTCGGTAGGAGTGCTCGGCGTGCCGCAGATCGAGCTTCCGTCCAATGTATTCAAAGACAACCGGATCTACGTCACTTGTCAGGTGGATGAAGATCTGCCCTATATTTTCAAAACCGTCGGCGAAGATAATTTAATGGTCGGCTCCGACTACACCCATCGCGATCCGTCGATGGAGCTTGAGTTCCGCAAGGAACTGCAAGCGCGCGCGGACAAGGGCGATATCCCGCAAGCGGCAATTCAGAAGATTCTCTATGACAATCCGAAGGCGTTTTACGCGCTTTAAGAGCGGGCGAGGTTCCTCGCTTTGCTTGGAATGAATTTGCCCTGTGATTTCGACCGAAGTTGTTTTGACAGAATAGCGGCGGTGAATTACAGTGAATTCAAATTTAACAGGAGGAGGGCGCAAATGATCGTTCTCAGCCCGGAAGGGAAAGCGAAGACTTCGGCGGCGAAAATTGCCCCGGTGGCGCGCTTTACGAGTTTACAGGGGAAAACCATCGGGGTGCTAGATAATAGCAAGCCCAACGCCGACAAACTTGCGGAACGTTTGGCTGAACTGTTGAAAGAGCGCTATGGCGTGGCCCAAGTGATCACTCGGCGCAAGCTGACGGCGCAGCAAGGCGCGCCAAAACAATATATCGAGGAGCTGGCCGCGCAGACGGATTTTGTCCTAGCCGGTCTCGGTGATTGAGGCTCCTGCACGTCGTGGAGTGTCCACGACTCTTTAGAAATCCAGAAGCGCGGCAAGTTCGCCGTGACTTTCATCACCAACGCTTTCACGGCGCTGGCGAAATCCGAAAAGGAAGCGTTCGGGGCGCCGGATCACCCGGTGCTGGTGGTGCAACATCCGATCGGCACCGTCAAAATCGAAGAAGTGAACAAGCGCGCCGAAGCGGCGCTCGATCAGTTGGTCGAAATTTTACTCGAGCCGAGCGCTAAAGCGAAGGTTGCGTAGTAAAAGCACTTGCAAGTTTCGGGTTTCGAGTCTTGAGTTTAAGCGGAGATTCGAAACCCGAACTTTTTGTATTGTTACTTTTCCTAATTCCGTCATGTCGGCGCTGGCCGGCATCTATACTTAGTCTTCGGTTGCGCGAACCAAACCTGGATTTCCGCCTGCGCGGGAATGACGGATAGGAAATTCAAAGTTCCTTGTTGAAGGGGTAGTCTTATGGCAACGGCAGCACTGCAAGCGGAAAAGTTCGAAATCCCGGATGATATTTGGGAAGCGCAGGAATACTTCGTCGAAAAAGGTTGGTCCGATGGGCTGCCGGTCATACCTCCGACCGAAGCGCGCGTGGCGAAGATGCTAACCGGAACTAAGCGCAAGCCTGACGAAGCGATCGGGTCTGTGCCGCCGCGTTGGGCGGTCGCCACGGTGGAAAAGATCGCCATCAACGGCGTCATGGCCGGCTGCAAGCCCGAGTACATGCCGACTTTGATCGCCGTGGTCGAAGGGCTCTGTGATCCCAAGCTCAATCTCTACGCATTGCAAGCGACCACAGGCGGGCCGGCGGTGATGGCGATTATCAACGGTCCGGTGCGCAAACAGCTCAACGTTAACGGTGGCTCCAACGCTCTCGGTGAAGGCTGGCGCGCCAACGCGACCATCGGCCGTTTCGTGCAGATGGTCAAGCGCAATATCGGCGGTTCGCTCCCTGGCACGACCTGTAAGGCGACGTTGGGCTGGCCGGGAAAATATTCCATCTGCATCGGCGAAAACGAGGAATCGAGCCCTTGGGAGCCGCTGCACGTCGAGCGCGGCTTCACAAAGGAACAGAGCACCGTGACGGCGATCAGCGCAGATGCGTCCGTGCGTGCGTCCGATTTGGACAGTACCAAGGCCGTAGGCATTCTCACCAATTTTGCCCAGCGTATGGAAGGGCCCTCGGGGCCGGAAGCGATCATGGTGGTCTGCCCCGAGCACGCCAAAATCATCGCGGGCGACGGTTTCAGTAAGAAAGACGTGCAGCAATTTGTCTGGGAGCGCGCCGCCTATCGGATGAAGGACCTGCCCGAGGAGACTTTCGCGCAACGGGTCAAACGCCGCTCCGATCTCAAGTTGACGCGCGACAGCATTATTCCCGTGACCGATAAGCCGGAAGATATCCTCGTCGTGGTCGCCGGCGGCGACGGCTCGCAGTCACAATATATCCATGTCTGGGGCCAAGGCACGCCGGAAGGCGGGTCGACGCGGTCGGTAACGAAATTGATCAAAGCATAAGAGATCAAACGTTCGAGCCGTTCAATTCGTTCCAGACGTTAAAGCCGAAAAGATTATTTTTGGGAGATTCATCTATGGCAACGATAAAATTTCTCGATCCGAGAGTGACGATAAATCCCAAAGACCGGCCGCTGGTGCCGGCTCTGGATACGCTGGAAAACAAAGTCATCGGCATCATCGATAACGGCCAGGCCAATTCGACAACGATGTTTCAGGAGCTGGCCAAATTGATTCAAGAAAAGTTCCAGACAAAAGAAGTGCTTTTCAAAACCAAGCCGACGCATATGCAGGGCGCGCCGAAGGCAATGATGGACGAAATTCTCAGCCGGTGCGACGCGGTGATCACCGGTTTGGGGGCTTGAGGGTCGTGCACGTCGTGGAGTGTCCACGACGCCATCGAGCTGCAAAAGAAAGGAAAGCCGACGGTGACGCTGTGCCAGTCGATTTTCATGGAGCTGGCGCGCACCGAAGCGAAATTTTTTGGCCTGGCGAAACTTCCTTTAGTTGAAATCCCGCATCACCCAAGTGGCGGTGCGCGGCCGGGCGAACATCGAGCAGACGCAGAGGGGGCGATTAATTTGGTCAATGAGCAGTTGACGCTGGGCGGGAGAATGAAAAACTCGCAGGTGGCGTAACCTCCCACCTCGGTCCTCCCCCGAGGTGGCGGAGGAAATGAAATTACCCGATATGATCTTGATAGTGCGATTGCCATTCTAATTCGGAGCTTCGTAACAAATGACTCTCATTTCAAACGTCATCGAAGTCGAAGACACTTGGGAAGCGGTCAATGACTGGTTTTGCAAGGAAAAGCTGAGCGATGGCTTGCCGATCGTGCCGCCGACGGCTGAGCGCGTTGAGAAAATGCTCAGTGCGACGGATCGTGATCCCGCCGAGGTGATCGGGCCGATCCCGCCCAGGTGGGCGCCATGCTCGATCGAAAAGATTGCGATCAACGCGGTCATGGCCGGCTGTTTGCCCGAGTATCTGCCGGTGATCATCGCCGCGGTCGAAGCGATCTGCGAACCGCGTTTCAACCTTTATGGTGTTCAGGCCACGACTGGTTACGTCGGGCCGGCGCTGTTGCTCAACGGTCCGATTCGACGGCAATTGAACGTCAATTGCGATTCCGGTGTGTTCGGTCCGGGCTTCCGCTCCAACGCGACCATCGGCCGCGCCATGCGCTTGATTCTCATCACCGTCGGCGGCGGTTATCCGGGCGACACGGATCGATCGACGTTTGGTTGGCCCGGCAAGTACACCATGTGTTTCGGCGAGAACCAGGAGAAAAGCCCCTGGGAGCCGTATCACGTCGAATTCGGCTTCACGCCCAGCGATAGCACGGTAACCGTGTTCGGCATCAACGGCTTTCTGCCGATCCACACCGCCGGCAATCGCGGCGAGCAGGCGCTCGCGTCATTGGCCGAAGTGATCAAAATGCATCACGGCGTGAGCCATCTCGACGTCGGCAGTTTCGGCGGCGGCACGCCGCTGATCGCGCTGGGCATCGAGGACGCCGAGATCATGGCGCGCGACGGCATCACCAAGAAGCAGGTCAAAGACTATCTCTGGGAACACGCGTCGTTAAAATTCTCCGAGGTCCCGGCGCGGCGCAAAGGCCATAAGAGCGACGAAGAGTTGTGCCGCGAAACGCCGAACATGACGCCGGACGGCGTGGTCCATTTGTCGACCAAACCCGAAGACATCATGATCATCGTCATTGGCGGCAAGCATCGCCATTCGGTGTTCCTGCCGATGTGGACCGGGCGCAACACTTTGTGCGTAATCAAGGGGATAAAATAGAGAAATAGTTTAAAGGAGATCGCATGCATCAGATTGGGCGTTTCGTCGGTTTGGTAATTTTATTGATTGCGGTTGTCGCGACGCCGTTTGCGGCGGCCCAAGACAAGGTTCGCATGGGGTTGAGCTCGGTGAGCGCATTGCACAGCGCCGTGTGGGTGGCCGAGCAAAAGGGTTTATTTCGCAAGCATGGTATCGATCCGGAAATCATCGTTACCGGGCAAGGCGGCACCGCCGGCATCGGCGCGCTGCTCGCCAACGATATTCAAATGGCGAGCTCGGCCGGCGATTCGCTGGTAGCGGCGGCGTTGCGCGGCGGCGATACGGTGATGGTTGCGGGCGTCGTCAACAAGGGTTTACAGAGGATTGTCACGACACCAGACATCAAGGTGCCGGCGGATTTGAAAGGCAAACGCATCGGCGTCACCCGCATCGGCGCGGTGTCGTATTCCGTTTTGCTCATGATGCTGCAGCGCTGGAAGATGACCACGAACGACGTGCAAGTCATGCAAGTCGGCTCGTCGCCGAACATGCTCGCCGCCATGGCCAAAGGGGGGCTCGACGCCGCCGTATTGACGATTCCGTCGATGTTCGTCGCCGAAGATCGGGGCTATCGCACGTTGCTCGATATGGCCGACACCGATATTTATTATCTGCACACGATGATCGCGACCACGAACCACTATATCAAAGCCCACCGCGATGTCGTGCTGAGATTTCTCAAGGGCTACCTTGAGGGGATTGCCTATGTGAAACAGCATCGAAAGGAAAGCGCCGAAGTCGTCAAGAAAAAACTCCGCATCGGCGCCGCTCAAGAGCACAACCTGGAGCGGTCCATCGATTTGCTGAGCGATAAATATTACGAGCAGGTTCCGTACCCCGCCATGCGCGGCGTCGAGACCGTGCTCGGTTTTGTCGAACGGGACAATCCCAAGGCAAGCGGCGCCGATCCCAAGTCATTCGTCGATGATAGCCTGCTGCGCGAGATCGATCAGAGCGGTTTTATAAAGAAGCTCTACCAGCGCTAGAATTGGCAGCGCTTACATCCGGCGCCACGGTCCAACGTGATCGCGGATATGGTCCGTGGCGCTGGTTTCTCATTCCACTTAAACTCTCCGCAAATTTTCCGCCGCGATCTCTCCGGCGGACTGATTCCAATGCCGGTGCAAGGGGACTCGCCGTTTGTCAACGCAGCGGGTACGCCGTCGCGTTAATCGTCCGGTAGATCTTTTATAAATAAGAGTCACTCTCGCAGGGCCAGAGGCAAGATGCCTTGGCGCTTCTTGTCGTTTTTGGGCGTCCGAATATAGCTTTCGTGAATTTGGATTATTTCTTGGTGGTTTCGTGCGCGTCGCGATGGCGCAACCTTTCGGATCATGACGTGAACATTGGTTACGGGAATCTCTCGCCCAGTCCGTGGTTACCTGGGCAATTTTACATGATCTTGCCGAAGGGTCGGTGGCACGAAACATGCTCAAGATTGTCAAATTGAATGCTAAAGCTCCCGGAGTCAAAGTCGCGGCCAATGCTGGTAATTCACGGATGTGCTCTCTTTGAGGAAAAAATAAGGAATTAAGGAAGTTGCCGCCGCGTTAAATGTTTTCAGCGTCCATATAACGAGATTACCGGATGGCGCGCTGTGAACGGCAATGAACAAGACTCGACTGCTAAGGACAATCAGCGTTACACGCAAGCGGAATCCTCGGGGCGGCTCCCGCGCAGCGCGCAGAGGGGAAAGTAAAAAAAGCGATGGGAAAATCGATATTAATAGTTGATGACAATCCAGTGAATATGAAGCTTATCCGGATATTGCTCGGCGGCGAGGGCTATGATGTCCAGACGGCGGCGGATGCAGAGGAAGCCTTGCGAATCCTGCAGCAATCGCATCCGTCCATGATCCTGATGGACATCCAGTTGCCGGGGATTGACGGTCTGGAGCTTACGCGGCGCCTCAAAGGGGACCCCCTGACACGCGATATTCGTATCTTGGGGTTGACCGCTTATGCCATGAAAGGGGACGAAGAGAGAATTTTAGCCGCCGGTTGCGACGGCTACATTGCCAAGCCCATCGACACGCGCTCTCTACCGGGCGTCATAGAGAGCTATCTCGAACTTGATCCAGTGAAAAAGCCTACAGCGGCGCGTTTGTGATAGCGACCCATGGCAATCCGTGCGAATACACCTCAATGAAAATTCTTGTTGTTGAAGATAACCCGTTATCGAGGAAGTTTACCCGAGTCGCGCTAGAAGCTGATGGTTTTTCCGTGGTCGAAGCGAAGGACGGGCAGTCCGCCATCGCGAGCCTTGAACGCGAGCTTCCGAATCTAATTTTGCAGGATATTCTGCTTCCCGATATCGACGGATTCGAGCTCGTGAACCGATTGCACGCCGTGCCCGGCGCGGAATCCATTCCAATCCTGGCGTTGACTGGATTGATCAGCAAGAACGGTGAAACCAAGCTGCCGCAGGCTGCCTTCGAGGATTATCTGTTCAAGCCGGTTGACCCGGTGTTTCTAACCAGCACCGTGCGCGCCCATTTGGCGGCGAATCAGACTTCGAAGCAAAAGCCGGGGCAAGGGCTCGTCATTCTTGCGGTCGACGATGACCCGAGGCAGCTCAAGCTTCTGGCGACCTATTTAGGCAACCTCGGCTTTGGCGTGACCACGGCTAAAGACGGTAATGAAGCGTTGAGGAAAGCCTCAGCGACGCTGCCCGACGCTATAATTTCGGATGTTTTGATGCCCGGGCTCGACGGTTTCGAGCTGTGTAGGGCGATCCGAAAACATGACCGGCTCGGGCTGATTCCGGTAATCTTACTGACCAATAGTTACTACGACTCAGCTGACAAGCGGATGGCGGCGGAGATTGGCGCCAACGCGCTGGTGATGCGCACACCGGACTGCAAGGACGGCGTGAAAGCCCTGCTCCACAGCCTTGTTGATCCCGCCCCGGTGCCGATGCCCGATGAAAGCGGATTTGAATCCCTGCACCGTGATAGTTTGATGCGACAGCTCAATCGCCAGGCGAAGCTCAACGTCGACTTAGCGCGCCGCTGCGCGGTGCAGAGCGCCCAGATCGCCGTCCTTGCCAGCGTGGCGCAAAGCTTTTTGCGCTCCGGGGAAAACATCGAAAGCCTCTTGTCCGAAATTCTCGCCCATTACATGGCGGTTATCGGTTTTTCGCGCGGCGTCGTCTATCTGATGGATCAAGACTCGGTCCTGAAGCTGTCAGGTCAGATTGGATTTTTCACAAGCAGCGAAAATGCCTTGACAGACTTTTTCGGCTGCAGCGATCTCTTATATTCAACCATGGCGCAGAAAGAACCGGTGGTCTTCAGCGCGCCAGCCGTCGAGGAAAAATATCAAACCCTGCTGGACCGCTCCGGGGTGCGCTCCGTGCTCCTCGCTCCGCTCGCCTTCAATGACCGCGCGCTCGGCGCCATCGGATTGTTTTCCGATAGCCGACAGCTATATCCCGAATGGATTAGCTTTTCGAAATTGATTAACGGCCAAATCAGCCAAGCGGTGGCGCTGTGGCAAACGATTTCTCAATTGAAATTTTTGGCCGCCTATGATCCTTTGACCGCTTTGCCGAACCGGGCTCGGATGGCCAAACGGGTGGATGAAATCCTCGATCGAGGGGACAGTTCGGCCGAGGTTGCATTGTTGCGGATCAACATCGATCGATTCGAAGAAATCAACAATGCGCTCAGTTATCAAAAAGGCGATGAATTGTTGCGCCAGTTCGCGGCCAGGCTTCAAAAATCCGTTCGTAACGCCGACCTGTTGGCGCGGCTCGATGCCGATGAATTCGCCGTGGTGCTTTCGGGAAACGGTGTCGCGCAGCAGGTGCCGGAAACCGCCCGGTTGATTTTCGCCGCATTGGAAGCGCCGTTCACCATCGATCATCTTCCGTTGGAAGTTAACGCGAGCATCGGCGTGGCGCTGGCGCCCGAGCATGCGACGAACGCCGAAGATTTGCTGCGTCGGAGCGATATGGCAATGCGGGCGGCGAAGCGCTCGGTTTCGGGTTATTCTATTTACACAACGGCCATCGACAAATACGATCCGCAGCGTTTAACGCTGATGGGCGAGCTCAGTTACGCCATCGATCACGACGAGCTTGCACTCTTTTATCAGCCGAAGATTAGCTTTAAAAGCAACCGGATCGTCGGTGTCGAAGCACTGCTGCGCTGGTACCATCCGCAACGGGGCATGGTCGCACCGGATGAGTTCATACCGCTCGCCGAAAAAACCGGCGCGATCCAAAGACTCACTCAATGGGTGTTCACCAAAGCGATCCGACAAGCGGCACTCTGGCGTCGCGCTGGGATTCCGCTCAAAGTTTCGCTTAATCTATCGGTGCGCAATCTGCTCGAGCCGACGTTCCCGAACCGGATGATGTCGATCATCGAAAGCGAGGGCGCCGGGGTTGATGGCATCACCATGGAGATCACCGAAAGCGCCTTGATGGCGGACCCGGCGACGGCGAGAAAAGTGCTGATCGTTTTGAGTGAGCGAGGTCTGCATTTTTCGATCGATGATTTCGGCACGGGTTATTCCTCGCTAGCCTACCTCAAGCATTTGCCGGTGGGCGAAATTAAAATAGATAAACTGTTTGTCGCCAAACTAAACACCGACGCGGACGACAGCGCCATCGTGCGTTCGACCATCGAGCTCGGCCATAACCTTGGTCTCTCCGTGACCGCGGAAGGGGTCGAAGACGAGCAGACCTGGGCGAGGCTGGCCGAGCTGGGGTGCGATGAGGCGCAGGGATATTACATGAGTCGGCCGCTCCCTTTGGATCAACTGGAGCGCTGGCTGATCGAATCGCAGTGGGGTGTGCAACCGGCACTTGATGGCGCGAAGGTCCAAGCGCCATTGAGTGACGCAAACTTGAGACCTCTTTAATCCTTGTTTCGACTTTCCAATATTTTCCCTAATATGTGTTGAACTGAGCCGCAGCTGGCGCGGCGCTTTCATCGAGTTCCCTCTCCTATTCAGATTTTCTCATTGATTTGCTGCCGCACGGACGAGGCGAAAAGCGCCGCGCCGCACGCGTTGGCATTTCTCCGACTTCTTCAAGGACACCGTGATTGATCTTCTGATCGCCGCATCGCGCGCAGAAAACCTGCTTCGCTTGACAATCGGTTCGAGGCTCAAATAAGGTCAGCACAAATTCTCAAGGAGGTATCGAATCGTGGCAGCAACTTTATGGAAAGAATACAAGACGGTTAAGGTCGAAAAGGAAGACGGGATTACCTGGTGTATTCTCAACCGCCCGGAAAAGCGCAATGCGATGAATCCACAGCTTCATTACGACATGCTGGAAGCCCTCACCGAGCTGGAAGTTGACAAGGAAACCAAAGTACTGGTTCTTACCGGCGCCGGGCCGAGCTGGTGCGCCGGACAGGATTTGCGCGAATATTTCCGCGGTACCGACACCAATCCGTTGGAAAGGCGCCGAGCGAGTTGGGCCTCGCAAGAGTGGCGCTGGCGCCGCTTGTTCTACTTTCCCAAGCCGACCATCGCCATGGTTAACGGCTTTTGCTTCGGCGGCGCGTTCACGCCCCTGATCGCTTGCGATTTCGCCATTGCCGCGGAGGATGCGACCTTCGGCTTGAGCGAAGTCAATTGGGGAATATTCCCGGGCGGATTGGTCAGCCGCGTGTTGGCTGACGCCATGTGTTACCGCGACGCCATGTGGGCGATCATGACCGGCGATCCGTTCGACGGTAAAAAAGCCGCTGAGGTCAAACTGATCAATTACGCGGTACCGAAAGAAAAGTTGCGCGACGAGACCATAGCCCTGGCGCAGAAACTTATGAAGAAAAATCCCCAAGTGCTGCGCGCCGCCAAGGAAGTCTATAAATATTGCCGGACGATGGATTACGGCCAGGCGGAAGATTACATGGGCGCGAAAGGCACGGCGTTGCGCTTCACCGATCCAGAAAAAGGCCGGGAGACCGGAATGGAGCAGTTTCTCGACAAAAAAACTTACCGGCCGGGTCTGGGCGAATACGATCGCAACGCGAAATAAAGTTCAAGGTTCAATAGTTCAACGTTCAAGATCGGATGCGGGTTTTGGGTTGACAGTTTGTCAGCAATCCAAAATCCGCACTTCGATATAATGGAGCAGCAGTGGATTTCGATTTACCTGAAGAGCTGCAGCTTTTGAAGGGAACGGTTCGCAAGTTCGTTGACCGAGAGCTGATCCCGCTCGAGCGCGAGTGCCGCCCGGAAGGCGAAGACATGCCGGAGCAGTACATCAAGCCGCTCCAGGAGAAAGCCAAGGCGATCGGCCTCTGGCTGCTCGACGTGCCTCAGGAATACGGCGGCGCCGGTCTCGACTTGATGAGCCGCTGCGTGATTATGGAAGAAGTGGCGCGCACGGTGGCGATTCCGTTTCGCTACGCGCCGATCTTCGGCCCGGAAGTCCGGCCGGTGCTGTTTCACTGCAACGATGAACAGAAGCAGCGATTTCTGTTTCCGGTGATTCGCGGTGAGAAGAAAATTTGTTTCGCACAGACCGAGCCGGATGCCGGCAGCGATCCGGCGGGAATGAAAACTCGCGCGGTGCGCGACGGCGATCATTACATGATCAACGGGACCAAGCGTTTTATCACGGGAGCCAAGACCGCCGATTACGCTCAGGTGATTGCCGTGACTGATCCGCAGAAAGGCGCTCGCGGCGGAGTGAGCTGCTTCGTCGTCGATATGAAGGCGCCGGGAGTGACGCTCGAAAAATTGTGGCCTACGATGATGGGCGACACGCCTGGGCAGATCCTTTTCGAAAACGTGCGCGTGCCGGCGGCGGATATGATCGGCAAGGAAGGCGAGGGATTTTCCATCGCTCAGGGTTGGATCCAGGAGGGCCGCATCCGCGGCCACGGCGCCCGTCCGGTTGGCATCGCTTCCCGCGCTCTCGACATGATGATCGAATATTCCAAAGTACGCACGACTTTTGGCCGGCCGCTGGCCGACCGCCAAGCGATCCAGTTCATGATCGCAGACTCGGCGATGGAGTTGCATGCCTGCCGGCTGATGGTCTATGAGTGCGCATGGCGCCATGACCGCGGCGAAGACATTCGCCAGCTTTCCTACATGACCAAGATTCTGTGCGCCGAGATGGCGAGCCGGGTGGTCGACCGCTCGATTCAAGTGCACGGCGGGTTAGGGCTGATGCGCGAGTTGCCGCTCGAGTGGTGGTACCGGCAAGTGCGCAGCATCCGAATCACCGAAGGCACGCCGGAGGTCCTGCGCTGGCGCTTGGCGCAGCATATCATCAAAAATCACAAGGGCTGACCAGGCTGCTGAAAAAGACTCCTATGCTTCGTTGCGCTCGATCGCCTCGCTCCGACGTACTGAGGAGTTCGCCCGCGCTCGTTGATTCGTCGCGCGCCTCGCCTCTGAGATCTTTTTGAGCAGCCTGGAGATCCAAATCAAAAACGCTCCAATGAATGATAGATTTAACGCAACCTCGCTCCTGCCCGGCTTTCGTGTTCTCGATCTAACCTCGTCGATCGGTGCGCTCTGCGGCAAGTTGCTCGGCGACCTTGGCCTGGACGTGATCAAGGTGGAACCACCGGCCGGCGACGCGACAAGGTCCGAGCCGCCTTTTGCCAAGGGTCACGCGCACAGGGAAGGCAGTTTGCGCTTCGCTTATCTCAACGCCGGCAAGCGCAGCCTCACGCTTGATATCACCCAGGCACGCGGTCGAAGTTTGTTACTCGATTTGGTCGAGCGCGCGGACGTGATTGTAGAAGATTTTGCCCCCGGGTCTCTTGCCGGATTAGGTCTCGGTTACGAAGCTCTGCTCGAAAGGCAAAACAAATTAATTCTCGTCTCCCTGAGCGGTTTCGGCCAGGACGGGCCTTACGCCAGTTACAAAACGACAGACCTCATCGGCAACGCCATGGGTGGTTTGCTCTACATCAGCGGCGACCCGAAGATGACGCCGTGCAATCCGCCTGAGACTCAGTCGTTCTACTATACTAGTCTCTTCGCAACCTATGGAGTCATGCTCGCGCTTTGGCAACGCGAGAGCCGCGGCATCGGCGCATGGATCGATGCTTCGGTGCAGGCGAGCATGGCGCTGCACGAGCACGTCGCGTTCAACTATTCCGCCGAGGGCCGGGTGATGAAGCGCGCCGGCAGCCAGCACCAGCACAACGCCCCGGCAAATTTGTTTCAGTGCAAGAACGGCTGGATTTCATTGTTTGTTACCCAGACTCACTGGCCCCTGCTCCTCAGGGTTTGGCCGGATCACGATCCGGAGCTCGACGATCCCAAGTGGATCAACAGCAACCTGCGCCGCCAGCATGCCGACTACATCAACGCGCAAGTCACCTCGTTTACCTTGCAATTTACCAAGGAAGATCTCGCCGAACTGATGCAGAAGCACGGCATCCCGGGTCTGCCGGTAAATTCTCCTTCGGATTTTATGAAAGATCCGCACATTCAGGCGCGCGGGTTTTTTGCAAACGTCAATCATCCCGTACTCGGTTCGTACAGCCGAGCAGGAACTCCTTTTATGGTCGACGGCCGGCGATCGCCGCCATTAGCCGCGCCGCTGCTGGGACAGCATAATCATGAGGTGTTTTGCGGCGAGTTGAGATTGAGCGCGAGTGAAGTGGCCGTGTTGGCGGCGGAGAAAATTATTTAGACCAATTAATAAATGAAAATGGAGAATGGATAATTGAAAACGGATCAAGCCTCATTCGGTAAACTAAGAGACGAGCTCCGAAATTCTCAATTCTCCATTCTCAATTAATTTAAAGATGGAAACACCAAGTCATATTCTCAAAGGTGTCCGTGTCCTCGCCTTTACCACCGGATACGCCGGTCCCTATGCCGGCCGATTGCTTGCCGCTTACGGCGCGGAAGTGATCAAAGTGGAGTCCAAGAAAGGCGGTCTCGATACCTTTCGGCATTACGGCCAGCACAAGGATATCGATGCCGCGCCGCGCTTCATTGAGTGCAACCTCGGAGTGCGTTCGTTTGCCATCAATCTCAAACATCCGACCGGCGCCAAGCTAGTCCGAGAAGTGGCCGGCAAGTCGGATGCGATCCTGCAAAATTTTCGTCCCAGGGTATTGGATAAACTCGGTTTGGGCGATGACGAGCTCAGAAAATTCAATCCTAAACTTGTGATTGTAAAACTCCCGGGTTTCGGTTCTGAAGGGCCGAAGAGCGGCTATGGAACCTGGGGATTCAATCTCAACGCCTTTTCCGGCATGACCTATCTGTGGAACCACCCGGAGCAGGACCGGCCCATCGGTAGCCAGGGTGTCTATCCGGATCACTTGGGTTTTGTCATGGGTCCGACGCTGTTGGTCGCGGCGCTCTTGAGCAGCCGGCGCAGCGGCAAGGGTGTGACCATCGATTTGGCACAGATCGAAGGGACGGCGTACACGTTGGGGGCGACTTACCTCGAAACAACCATCAATGGCGACGATCCGCAACCCCAAGGCAATCATTACGCGCTGACTGCGCCGCACGGCTGCTACCGCTGCCAGGGTGAGGATCGCTGGTGCGCCATTTCTGTGCGCGATGATGCAGAGTGGCGCGCATTCTGCCGGGTCATCGGCCAAGCCGAATTCGTGAGCGACGCTCGATTCAGCGATTTGCCGTCGCGACTGAAAAACCGCGCGGCGCTCGACGAGATTGTTGCCCAGTGGACACGGGGGCAATCGGCGGAAGAAGTTATGACCAAGCTCCAGTGCGCTGGAGTTCCGGCCGGCGTGGTCCAGACCGGCGCCGATTTATTGAAAGACCCCCAACTCCGTCACCGCAATTATTTTGCGTCCTTTGATGATTCGCTGATCGGGCCTTTCGAGATTCCCCGCGCCGGCATCGCTTTTCGCGGTACCAACGAGGAACCTTTGCGTCTACCGCACCGGTTCGGCGCCGACAACGATGCGATCCTCGGCGAACTCCTCGGTTACGACAGCGCGACCATCGCGCAATGGCGCCGGGAGGAAATCCTCACTTAAGTTTTGTCCGAATAGGTCCATTGCGGCGCGAAGGAGGTTTTTAGGCTCCGCGCCAGCGTCGTGGCGAAGACTTTCGGTTTTGCTTTGCTCTGGGTGGCGTCGAAGCAGGGCTTCAATACCATCGGTCGGTTTATTGACGTGATTCCGCATTATCAACTCTCGGTCTATTCCGTCATGCGGCCGTGGGCGGAAAAAAACGCGTGTCGTCGCGCGCTTCATGAAGTCCATCGGCCTCGCCTGGGGCTGGATCTGCGGTAACAGGGAAGCGGCGGCGGAATGGCCGGCGAAGGAAATGGGGCTGAAGCGCGATTAGGCGCTCAAGGGTTGGGATTTATACACCGGCAAGGGGTTGTGGCATCCGCTCGGGGACGTTACTTTCGAGGGGCTCGGCGTCGTCGCGCAAATCTACGCCAAGCAGAACCAACTCAAATCGCCGCCCAATCCGGTTAAATTTGTCGATCAAAGTTGTCGCGCGCGGCGGTCATAGAGCTCGACGGACGCTAGAGGATTTCCTGCACGCCGAAACAAATTCGTTGGGACGGTCCGCAATCGGTTTTTTTGCCGCGAAGATTGTCGTGACGGCGCGCCGGTCTCTTGATAAAATTTTTCAGTGCTCTTATAAATCAGCGATCATGTCTGGTTGGACCGACGCTGAGTGATAAACCCACCCAAAACTCTTAAAACCGAACGTCTGCGACTGAGAAAAGCGAAACTGAGCGATGCCGAGGCGATTTTTCGCCAGTATGCCCAAGACCCGGAGGTGACGCGATACGTGAGCTGGCGCGCCCACTCGGACATCGAAGAGACCCGTAGGTACATGCGCATGTGCCTGCTCGCCTGGGACGTGGGCAGAGCGTTTCATTGGGTCATTGAAAACTCGGAGGACGGGCAAGTGATTGGCATGATGATCGCCCGCGTGGCCGAGGAAAAATGGGAGATGGGTTACGTCTTGGCGCGCGCCTACTGGGGCCGCGGCTACATGACCGAAGCCCTCAAGGGTTTCATCTCTTGGGCGCTTAAAGAAAAAGACATCTATCGCATCTGGGCTGTCTGCGATGTCGACAATTTTGCCTCGGCCCGGGTTATGGAGAAAGCCGGCATGCAGAGGGAAGGAATCTTGCGCCGCTGGTCGGTGCATCCAAACCTCAGCCCGGAGCCGCGCGATTCCTATTGTTATGCGATCGTGAAGTGAAGGAGATAGAGATCGGAGTGATGGGAAAGGTGTGGTTAATTGACATGTCAAAACCCCTGGTGAAAGTCTTAGAGTTTTTGTTTTGCCTGCTGGGCGCGTCGGTCGGCTCGGCCGACGACCGGGTGCGAATCGGCTGGGCGGCGATGGCCGCGTCGCACACGCCGCTCTGGGTCGCCAAGGAAAGAGGACTCTTTGCCAAACAGGGCCTGCTCGCTGAACCGATCTTTTTCGGCGCCGGTCCGCCGGCGATGCAGGCCTTGGTAGCGGACGACCTCGACATCGTCGTGACGTCGGCGCCCAATGTCGTCAATCCGCGCCTCGGCGGCGCCGATACGGTGATGGTTTTGTCGATCATTCCGACCTTCATCGACCACATCATCGTCGCGCCGAGCATCATTCATGAGCTCGAAACCTCGGGTACCATCAAGCAGCTGCTCAAGCGGTAGCAAGGCATCACCGCTGCAGCCGTCCCCGGTGAATGCCGTGCTACGGTTTTGAATTGAAAGCGTGGGAGTCGATCGTATGCCAGTCATCTTTGCCCTTGGATTCCGACCGTTTTTTCTGCTCGCGGGCTGCGTGGCAGTTCTCCTAATGGCGATCTGGGCGCCCGCCTTTGTCGGCGGTTTCGCCTTCGAGACCTTCTACGGACAGATCGACTGGCACAGCCATGAAATGATCTTCGGCTATAGCGCCGCGGTCATCGCCGGTTTTCTGCTGACCTCGGTGCGCAACTGGACCGGGAAACCGACGCCCACCGGCTCTTTGTTAGCGGGCATGGCGGTGCTATGGCTTCTCGGTAGAATCCTGCCGTTCTTCTCCAATATATTTTCTAACTGGTTGATCGCTTTCATCGATCTGGCGTTCTTGCCGGCAGTGGTGCTCGGTATCGGCGTGCCGTTGTTGCGCAGCGGTGAAAGACGGAACTTAATCTTCCTGCCGCTTTTGGCCGCATTCTGGGGGGCGGATCTTCTCGTCCATGCCGAGCTGCTCGGCCTGGCGCCGAGCCTCGCACGCAAGGGAATCTTTCTGGGCCTCAATCTAATCGTTTTGTTGATCGTGGTTATGGGCGGGAGGGTGATTCCCTTCTTCACGGAACGGGCGTTGACCGGTGTGGCGATAAAGCGCTGGCCGATGATCGAGTGGCTGTCGCCGCTCAGTGTGATGTTCTTTTTACTGGCGGAGCTCTTTCTCCCGGACTCGCGGTTGTCCGCAAGTTTTGCCGCCCTGGCCGGCTGCGCCAACGGTGTTCGACTCGCGGGTTGGTACACCTCTCGCTATTGGCGCGTGCCGTTGCTCTGGGTGCTGCACCTTGGCTATGGCTGGATCGTCGTGGGATTTTACTTGAAAGTCGGTGCCGCGCTCGGGGCCGTTGCGTCGCAGTTCACTGTCCATGCCTTTACCGTGGGCGGTATCGGCGTCCTGACCCTCGGCATGATGGCGCGCGTCTCGCTCGGCCACACGGGGAGGCCATTGAAAGTCGCACCCGCCATGGCTGCCGCCTTCGGCTTGGTTAATCTTGCGGCCGTGACTCGCGGGTTGTTGCCGATCCTGTCTCCACAATGGTTCTCCCGGCTCATCATCGTCAGCAGTGCGCTGTGGATCACCGCATTCGTTATTTTTCTCGCCATCTACACACCGATACTCACGCAACCTAGAATTGACGGCCGGCCCGGCTAGGGGTGGCGCGCCACGCGGCGCACCGCGAAATTATCCCGAGCAAGCAAAGTTTCTTGTCGACGCGAATCTTGCGCCGTCTCTGTGTGTTTGGATGGGACCGCGCGGTCATGGAGCCGAACACCTTGTCGATCTCTTAACCGCAATCGATTTGCAGATTCAGTGGCGTGGTAGGGTTCAATGTTCACTATCCCCGTTCGAAACATTAAACTTGGAACATTGAACCTTGAACGGCTCGTCCTGGTCTAAGCCAACTCCAACCCCACCACCTTCGCCGGGTTCTTCGTACAGACCGTGTACAGCTCTTCCTGATTCAGTCCGAACGCTTCCATGTAACCGCGGACTAAGCGCATCGCTTCGACGGAGTCGGGAAAGAGCGGTTCGCCGGCGTCGCTGGAGAGCGTGAAATGCTCCGGGCCCACTTCGCGGATGGTGTTGTACATGATCTGCGGATCGACGCCGAGGAGCGGCGAGAGCTCGTCCCAGGTGAAGTTAAAGAGTATTCCAACTGGGGCGAGCTCCTTCATCATTTCCGGTGAGACGTTCAAGAACGGGCTGAACGGGTGATCGATCACCGCGCGCTTGACTCCCGCCTTGTCGACTTCCTCGGCGAGTTTGTAAATTTCCTTATGTGTTGCGTGGCCGAAAAAGAGCGCGGCATTTCGGTCGGCGCAAAGGTGAACGATGTCGCGAACTTCGGGCTTTAACTTGCCGTTTTCATCGAGATCGTAGTGGCCGACCTGCATGGCTTCATTCCACGGCAGCGGGCCGACCCAACCTGGAGTGTTGCGGCTCTGTACGAACCGCCCGTAGGTTCCCACCGTGCTCATGGTAATCACGTGGCTAAATACCGGGAGCCATACCGCGGAAATGCCGCGGTCGATCATATCACTGACAGTCTTGGCCGAGACCGGCGCCATCTGCCGGCCGCACACGTAGCTCGACCAGCAGGTGATCGGCGTGACATCTTCTTTCTCCGCCCAACGATTGACGTCGTCCTGGACAGATTGCGTGGCTTTTACCGGATCGTCCCCGGGAATGCTCTTGAACAGCAGCCCTTTCATTTCCGCCAAGGAGGCGCGCCGGGCAAGATCGTAGGGATCTTGTTGGCCTTCATGGGTATGGCAGTGAATGTCGATGGCGTCTTTGACCTTGATGTGTGGCGGATGAACGACGCCCGGTTTGTACTGCGTTCGCGCGGCGTAGGAAGTCACGCAGCGTTCATGGGTGGGCGTGGACACGATATTTTGGGCCATGGTTTTTCTCCTTTGACCGGTGGCTGGGATGTTGCTATAGACGCGGTGAGTTTGTCAAAGCGATTTTGGGGCGAGACGCGCGGCGTGAGAAAAAAAGGTATTAGGAATTAGGCGATAGTCGGTACAGGACAAATTCCAAAAACGTGACCCTGTTCGTGTTTCGTGAGATCGATCCCTGGCACAGATCAAAGCGTTCAAGACGTTCAATCGTTGCGCTCCGTTCAAATCGTTTAGCCCCTCTAAGCAGAAAGAAAAAACTAGTTCGTTTTTGGGTTGGAGTTGTTGTAAGAACGGTCGGATTGCTTCACTTTCACTGAAACTTTCTTATTTCCTGGAGAGGCCATCGTAATGACGAACCGTTTCAATCCAGGTTGGCGTGCACCGTGTCTATTGCTCGCGACCATGCTGCTGTTTCTGCCCAGTACGCGGGTCTTTGCGGCGGACAAACTTACTTTGATCTACACGACGCGGGTGATGTCGCAGGCCTATCCGTGGATCGCCCAGGATCTTGGGCTGTTTAAAAAATACGATCTCGATATGCCGGTGGTTTTCGTCACACCGGGCGCGCCGTCGGTCGCGGCGATACTCTCCAGGGATAGCGACGTGGCGGTGATCGGCGCGGCAAGCATCACGCGACCCTGGGTGCAGGAGAATAAAGATCCAGTATTTGTCGGCGGCATTAAAAGCCTGCTGAAGCTACGCGACAGATTGAAATGATCCGGGATTGGCGCGATGATCTTTGCGCCAACAAGAGGAAAATATTAGGTTCATTTCGTCAAACTCCGTTGTGATAGCCGTTCCCGTCTCCTATAATCAGCCAGTATTTTATCCGCGCCCTTCGTAATCGCGAGAAGCGGGAGGTGTCGACATGGATTATGCGCGATGGGTCGAGGCCCTTGAGAAGTCGTTCAACCTTTTCATTCAACGAATCGGCGAACATTTTCCGAATTTTCTCGGCGCCATCTTGCTTGTTCTGGGCGGCTGGGTGCTCGCGCGTTTACTGCGCGCGGCGATCATCCGGCTGAGCGGCCGGCTCGATAGCCTGGTGCACAGCCAGGCGAAGGACGATTTTCTCAAGCGGCTGGGGGTGGAGAGGCCCGCATCCGCTCTGATTGGCAGCATCGTTTTCTGGCTGGTGTTTTTGGTGTTTTTCACCGCCGCCACCGAGACCCTGGGGCTGCCGGTGTTCGCGACCTGGTTGAGCGGCGTTTCTTATTATCTGCCGCGCATACTGGTCGCGGTGTTGATCGTGCTTGCCGGCCTGCTCGCCGGAAATCTAGCGCGCGACGCGATCACCGCCACGGCGAGCGCCGCAGGCATAGCCTACGCCGAGCTGTTGGGCCGGGCGATCTACGTGATCATTCTATTGGTCGCGGTTGTCACGGGCGTCGATCAGATGGGGATCGAAAGCCGCTTTCTTACCCTGACGATCACCATCGTCATCGCCGCGCTGATCGGCGGTGCCGCGCTCGCCTTCGGGCTCGGCTCGCGCACGACCGTGAGCAATATCATCGCAGCGCATTATTTGCGGCAGAGTTATCGGGTCGGCCACACCGTGAAAATCGGCCCGGTGCAGGGCAGGATCGTCGAGATCACGCCCACCGCCGTGATCCTCGACAGTTCAGAGGGGCGCGTGATGGTGCCTGCTAAAGATTTCAGCGAAGTCACTTCCGTGCTGATCACGCAGGGAAACTGATGCAATCCGATTGGCGGCTCGCCCGGACATTCCTGGAAAATCATCCCTACGAAGCGGGATTGGTGTTGGAAAAATTGGCGCCGGCGCAGAGCGCCGAGCTGCTGCGCGAGCTGCCGGAGCCGGTCGCCGTCGCGGTTCTGGAGCAGATGAGCTCTTCGACCGGCGCGGCGTGTCTGCTGGCCTTTCCCACCGATTATGCGGCAACTTTGATTGAGGCTTTGTCGCTCGACGCCGCAGCGCGGTTGCTGCGCTGCCTTGGGTCGGAGGAGCGGACTCGCTTGCTCGCGGCTGTTTCCGAGCGCCGCTCGATGCCGCTGCGACGTCTGTTAAACTATCCGTTGGGTACGGCGGGCTCGCTGATGGATCCTCAGGTGTTGGCGCTGCCCGCGTCGCTGGCGGTGCGCGACGCCTTGGAACGGGTCCAGCGCTCACCGCAACACTCGCTTTATTATCTCTACGTGATCGACGCCGAACAGAAGCTCGCCGGCGTGATAAACCTGCGCGAGTTGATGCTTGCTGGGCCCGAGGAACAGCTCGCGGCTGCGATGCACACGCCGGTGTCAAAGTTGATGGCAGGCGCGGCTTTCGCGACGATTTTGCTCCATCCTGCCTGGCGCGAATTTCATGCCCTGCCGGTCACCGACGACGTCGACCGGTTTTTGGGTGCGATTCGCTATAAGACTCTCAAGCGATTGGAACAAGAACGCAGCGGGCAGCAGAAGGCCAATGAATCGATGACCGCACTGCTGAGTCTTGGCGAGCTTTGTTGGATTGGCTTTGGCGGTATGCTGGCGGGTTTGGCGGCGACAGTTTTTCCCCGGGCGCTGGCATCGAACAAAGACGCGGAGTCTAGCCATGACGGAATCGACTGAACGAGCAGCGACGCAATTGGCGCAGGCCTACCTGGGGCTTTATCCAGCGGAGGCGGCGCGTTCGTTGGAAGCGCTGCCGCCGGGGGAGATCGCCGCCGTGCTCGAGCGCGAACCCGCAGCTCGAGCATCGGCGCTGCTCGAACGCATTCTCCCCGATCTGGGCGCCGACGTTTTACTACGACGGGGGCCGGAAGCGGCGCGTCAGATTCTTCCCGGGTTGACTCCCGAGCGGGGGGCGCAGCTGCTCGCGCGCATGGACCGGGAGACCCAAGCGGAGTTCTTGCGCCCGCTCAACGGCTGGCTGGTCAAGGAGCTCCAGGTGCTGATGACGTATCCGCCGGGAACGGCCGGCAGTTTGATGGATCCGCGGGTGACGCTGGGGCGTCGCGAATTCACGGTGGCGGAGACATTGAGCGCCGTGCAAGCCGCCGGGCGCAAGCGCATTTACGACGTCTGCGTGGTTGACGATCATGACCGGCTGATTGGCACGGTGGCGCTTCAAGATCTGGCGTTAGCCGAGGGCGATGAGAGGTTGCAAGAATTTTTACGTTTTGCGCCGGTGACGATCGGCGCGATGGCGACGCGCGAAGAAGTCGTCGATCTCATGACCCAGAACCGGCTGTCCAGCTTGCCGGTGATCGACGCCGAGGAGCGGGTGGTGGGCATCATCCGTCATGACAAACTGATCGCCGCAGCCCAGGAAGAAGCCAGCGTCGATATTCAGACCATGGTCGGCGCCAGCAAAGAAGAACGGGCTTTGTCGAACGTCTCCTTCGCGATTCGCAAAAGGCTGCCGTGGCTGCAGATCAATCTAGTGACGGCGTTCATCGCTGCGTCCGTGGTGGGGCTTTTCGAAGGGATCATCGCCAAGTTTACCGCTTTAGCCGTGCTGCTGCCAATTGTCGCGGGCCAGTCCGGCAATACCGGGGCGCAGGCGCTCGCCGTGACCATGCGTGGACTGGCGTTGCGGGAAATCCGCCCGCGCCATTGGATGAGGGTGACGTTAAAAGAAGTCAACGTCGCTTTCTTCAACGGCATCGCCGTCGCACTGACGACATCCCTCGGCGTCTATCTCTGGAGCCGTTCCTTCGGCCTCGCCCTGGTGATCGGCGTCTCCATGATTATTTCCATGGTCGCTGCGGGATTGTCCGGCGCGGTGATTCCGATGATCCTGCTCGCTCTCGGCCAGGACCCCGCCCAGTCGTCGTCGATTGTTCTCACCACGGTCACCGACGTCGTCGGTTTCTTCAGCTTCCTCGGTTTGGCAACGCTGTTAGCCAGCATGCTGCCGACGTAAGTCCCGCGCCTTTGGCGTCAAATGGACACACGATCAGGACGTCGCTTTTTCTGGGCTCAGCTCTTTAATTGCTCGGGTTGCGGAGGGCTAAGAAGAAGTTAACTTGAGGCCGATGAACCCGGCGAGGATCATGCCGATTGCGGTCAGCTGACTCGGCCATGGACGGGGGAATCCGTCGGTGTGTTTTACACTGATCGCGCAAAATCACTTCCAAGAGGCCGGTGATGAAAAGGTTGATCCAAGGTATCGCGTTTCTCCCGAAGTTACTTATGACAAATTTTGCATGAGCCTGCCGTTAGGAGCTCGAATCCTGCGCCGGTGTCTTTCGCAAGCTCTCGACGGCCAAGAGGATCGCCGCAGCGGTGATCGCCATGTCGGCGAGGTTGAAAATCCCGCTGCGCAGCGGGCCGATGCCGACGTTCAGGAAATCAACGACCCGGCCGTCGTAGAGGATGCGATCGATCAGATTACTCAAGCCGCCGCCGCAGACAAGGGATAAGCAGGCGAGATAGGCGCGCGGCAGGGAGCGGTTGACTAATAGATACGTGAATAGCGCGAACAGAAAGACACCAACGATCACCGTGAACACGAGATGACGCCAGGGCTCGGGCAACGAAGCGCCGAGGCTCAAAAACGCGCCGGTGTTCTCGGCGTACTGCAAGCGAAAAGTATCGCCAGCAAACGAAATCAACACATCCGGCGCGAGATGCTTCTTGGCCAGCCCTTTGGTCGCCTGGTCGGCGGCGACGCAGGAGAAGATAATCAACAGTACAAAAGTTACGCGAGGCGGTCGGTTCATTCAGTCAATAGGGAGAGAAAAGGTGCTCTACCCTATATACACAATATACACAGCTCGGGTTGGATGCCAATGAATTGCGACAGTGGATCGGGCTTTGTCGATGTGCGACCCGCGGCGCGGAGAATTGCCGGAGCAGAGACGTTTGTTGCGCTGAGCTTTGGTAACCTTGATTTCTTCATGTTAAAAACCGGTGATGACTCTTTCCAAGCAAGAATCTGCGAGACTGATTCGAGGCGCTCTGGGCGAGCTCAAAGCCGATCTCATCATAACCGGCGGTAGACTCGTCAACGTATACTCCGGCGAACTGCTCGACGGCTTCGAGATCGCCGTGCTCGACGGTCGGATCGTTTACGTCGGGCCGAGTGCCAAGCACACCCGTGGCGCGGCGACGGAAGTACTCGACGCATCGGGGTGCTTTGTCGCTCCCGGTCTCATTGACGGCCACACCCATATCGGCCACTATGCCCGGCCGTTCGAAAATCTACAGTCGTTTCTGCCCCACGGCACGACGGCGGTCATGCCATCCTGTGACGAGTTGGCCACCGTGTTCGGTTTGCGCGGCCTCAAGCTTTTTTTGGACGAAGTCGAAAAGCATCCGCTGCGAGTGTTTACCCTGGTGTCGATGACCGCGCCGCAGGATCCGTCGGTTTGCAACACGGCGACATTTTCAAACGAAGAGATCGCCGAAGCGCTGGCCGATCCGCGAGTCTTGGGCATGGGCGAAATCGTTTCCTGGTTACGGCTTATTCAGTGTGACGACGAACTTCTCGAACGCGTCGCGTCGGCGCGGCGAAACGGACAGATCATCCATGGCCACACGGCCGGAGCGCGCGATCAAAAATTATGCGCGGTGGCCGCGCTGGGAATATCTTCCTGCCACGAGCCGATCCGCTTCGAAGACGCGCTGGAACGGCTGCGTTTGGGCTACTGGATGATGCTGCGGGAGGGCTCGCTCCGACAGGACCTGGAAGCAACGCTGCCGCCGCTGATCGCATCGGGCGTAAGCCTGCAACGATTGATACTCGTGACCGACAGCATGACGCCTGACGATGTCGAAGAGCGTGGCCATATGGACCATGTGGTGCGGCGCGCTATAGCGCTCGGACTTTCGCCGATGATGGCGATCCGAGCCGTGACATTGAATCCTGCAGTGTATTCCGGATTGGAACAACAGATTGGGGGCATTGCTCCGGGCCGTTTCGCCGATCTGGTGCTGATCGACGACCTGGAGCGCTGTCATGTGCGCGAGACGCGGGTCGGTGGCGCGACCGTAGCGCGCAGGGGCGCGTCGGAGGTGACAAGTCAGCCCATCGATTTGCCGCTAGACCTGATGCATTCGCTGCGGGTCGGAGCCGTGATCACTCCCGAGACTTTCAAAATTCCGAGCGCGGTCGCTGCGCCGAAGATTCGCGTAATGGAGCTGGTCAATCAAACCATTACGGCGGAACGCCTGGTCCAAGTCGGCACAATGGAGGGAATGGTCGACGCGAATTTGGCCGAGGATCTCTTAAAAGTGGCGATGTTCGATCGGCACCGTCATGCGCCCGACATTGCATTCGGTTTTCTCAAAGGCTTCGGCGCCAAAGTCGGCGCGGTCGGTTTGACTATCAATCTCGACGAAAACGCATTGCTAATCGCGGGCAGCGACGATTGTGACATGGCGTTATGCGCCAATGCGTTACTCGAAGCCGGCGGAGGAATCGCGGTCGCTAAGGACGGTGAGATTCTGGAGCAAATCGATTTTCCGTTCGGAGGCTTGTTCGCGCTCCAGCCCTGGCAGGAAGTTGGACGGGGGCTCAGGCGAATCCAAGTGCGTCTAAATGAAATGGGCTCGTCTTTCGACAAGCCCATTTTTGCGCTGCTATTCTTGCCGTTCGTTACGCTGCCCGAGCTCAGGATCACGGCGCGGGGTTTGGTCAACGCCAAAGAACGAAGACTGGTTCCTTTGTTCGTCGATGGACCGGCTTAAGACGCGCTCTCTTTTTTGGCTTCCTGGCGGAGCGGCAGAACTCGCCCTTCGTTCTTCTTCATCGAGATATGACCTTCGAGAACGGCGCCGTCGCCGATGACCAAACTCTGTGTGGTGATATCGCCGACCACCGAGCCGGGGGGCTGCACTTCGAGTTTCTTTTCAGCCACGACATCGGCCATGACTTTACCTTGAACCAGGATTGATGTGGCGGAAATCTTGCCTTTGACGGTGGCCTGCTGGCCCACGGTCACATGGGCTTGGGCGACAATTTCCCCTTCGACTTCGCCGTCGATGGTGGCCTGGCCGTCAAAATGCAATTTGCCATTGATCTTGGTGCCTGGTCCAAGGTAAGCGCCGAGATCGGCTGGCAGGCCGCTGGGTCGATTGAATTCTGCCATGTGGCTCCCCCCTTTTATCGGTTAGTGTCGAGGCCAAACTATAAAGCACAACGTTTGTTTTGTCTAGATTTTTTGTCCGCTCATCCGGCGCGGGCAATTTCCTAATTATTTTGCCTTTGGATGTAAAGGTCTGCTATAAATTAGTTTATGTTTTAACAATTAATTTTATCGTGCCCAGGATTCGATCCGACCTGATTTCCGCCGTTTAAGGAGCTTTAAAATGCAAATCGATGATCTAAGAGAATATCTCGACATCCTCGAAGAATACCAAGAAGTGCAACGCATCAGTGTCGAGGTCGACTGGGATCTAGAGATGGGCGCGATCACCCGTAGGGTTTACGATCTGGGAGCGCCGGCCGCGCTCTTCGAAAATGTGAAGGGCTACCCCAAGGGATTTCGCGCGCTCGGCGCGCCGCTCGGGACCAGCAAGCATCCCGGCCATGGGCTGTTTGCACGCACGGCGCTGGCCATGCATATGGCGCCGACCTCAACGCCCCAGGAGATCATGTCGAGCTATCTCAAACGCAAGGAAAAAACGATTCCGCCGACGCTGGTCAAAACCGGGTCGTGTAAAGAGAACGTCGACATCGGCGATGCCGTCGACGTGCTCAAGTTTCCAATTCCGCTGATTCACGGTGGCGACGGCGGTCGCTATATCGGCACCTGGCACACCGTGATTACCAAAGATCCCGACAGTTCGTGGGTCAATTGGGGTATGTACCGTCTCATGGTTCACGATCGCAATACCCTCGGCTGTCTGTTTCCCATGCAGCAGCATATCGGTCAGATTTACCAAAAATATGAAGCGATGAATAAACCGATGCCGGTGGCCGTCGCGATCGGCGGACAACCGGTGATCCCGTTGGTGAGCTGTGTGATGCTGCCGCCTTACGTCAACGAAGTGGACGTGGCGGGCGCGCTGCAAAACGCGCCGATCCCTTTGGTCAAATGCGAGACGGTGGATATCGAGGTGCCGGCGTCGGCGGAAATCGTCATCGAAGGCGAGGTTCTGCCGCACGAGCGTAAAGTAGAAGGACCCTTCGGCGAGTATATGGGATATGAAGCGGGGAAATCATCGCCCAAACCGATTCTCAAGATCAAGGCCATTACCTACCGTAATAATCCGATACTGCCGTTTTCCAACATGGGCATGCCGGTGCATGAGGGGCAGACGGCGACGGCATTGATCAAGGGCGCCGAGATCTATTCCGAGCTCAAAAAACTCGGCTTGCCGGTCAAGAGCGTGTTTTGTCCGCCCTTTGGGGTCGGCCACATGTGCGTCGTCTCGACGGAGGTTCCCTTCGTAAATTTCGCGCGCCGTGTCGCCCATGCGGTGTGGGCCACCAAACCGGGCTTGTTCACCTATTACATCGTGATCGTCGAGCCCGATGTCGATCCCACCAATATGGACGAGGTGGTGCACGCGATCACGACCAAGTGCCATCCCGTTAACGGGATTCATCCGGTGCCGCATATTCCCGGTTTTCCCGTTCTGCTGCCATTCTTGCCGCCGAAAGAGCGATTAATCGGCGATGCCGCAGGGGTGATCTTCGATTGCACTTGGCCGAAGGATTGGCCGGCGGAAAGCATCCCGGTCAAGGCCAGTTTCGAAAAACTCTGGCCGGCAGAGCTACAGGATCGGGTGCTCAAGAACTGGGAAAATTACGGTTACGGCAAGCCCGCCGTGAAAAGCGGTCGGTAAAAAATAGTACAAGAAAGACCAGGGCGCGAATACCTAAGATTGATAGCGAGAGTTAGCCTCGACTCTTATAGGCTTCCACTTCTTGGTATAGTTCAGCAATCCCCATGCAATACGATCCTCAATCTGAGGCATCCATTTCCGACCCAACCATCACGCCGTTCGCGAGCAGCGTGTCAACCAAGGCAACGATCATTCTCATTCGTTGGCCGGTCGTGCTGATCAGCGCTTCGTTAATTTTATTTCGGGTCAGCTCTTTGTCGATGGCCTGGGTCTTTTATGCGTTGGTGGTGATCTATGTTCTTACCAACGCCGCATTGTATTCCGTCGAAGAGGCGGCCTTTCGCAAACTAACTTTCAATATGTCCATCATCGGGCTGGACACGCTTGCGTTAACCGCTTCCCTGACACTCAATGGCCAGACCGAGACCAATTTCTTTCTCGCATATTTTCTCTTGATCATCGTCTGTTGCATTTTCGAAAATCCGCGTATGATCGCGGTCATTTCGTTGCTGGCGCCAATCGTCTACGCGGGAATTTTTTTCGAGGGTCCGGATCAACAACCGGCAAGTTATCTGCAGCTGGTGTTTCTCTTTATCGTTGGGCTGTTTTATGGACACTTTTCGCAATTGGTACGTACGCAGAGGGCGCTGAAGGAACGGGCCGAGCACCGAAGCCAGGCGAAAGCCGAGCTGCTCAATATCTTATCCCATGAGCTTAAAACGCCGCTCACGGTTATTGCCAGTTATACTCAAGCGCTAAAAGGCGCCGCTCTCGGCGAGGTCAACCGGGTGCAAGATGAAGCGCTCTCAAAGGTGCTGCGTCAGACTGAGAATTTGGTGGATATCGTCGATGTGATTTTGGCTTCGGCCAGTGTCGAGACCGGAGCAGTGGCGGTTCGTCGCGAGGAGTTTGTTTTGTCGGAGTTCTTAGACGAGCTAAGACGAAGTTGCGATGGCATCGTGTTGAATCCGAAGGTCAGTTTGGAATGGGATTATCCGACGCCGCTGCCCATCGTCGTTTCCGATCCCGGAAAACTGAAAATTCTCCTGCAAAACCTGATTAATAACGCACTCAAGTTTACCGACGAGGGGGAGGTTCGAGTTTCGGCGCGCCATAATCCCAATTATCAAAGGATGGTGTTTACCGTCTCGGACACCGGTATCGGTATCACGCCGGAACAACTGCCGTTCGTATTCGACAAATTCTGGCAGGTCGACGCGGCCCGCACCCGCACACAGAGCGGTATCGGGATGGGACTCTATATCGTCAAAGCGTTCACAGAACTATTAGGCGGGAGTGTGACGGTGTCGAGCACTTTGGGCAAGGGCGCGGCATTCAGAGTCGAGGTGCCGACGGTGTAGCCGGAGCGGGAGATACCGTAGGACGAGGTCATGCATTGCCGGCAAAAGACGTCCAACCCGTTAGGTTTTTAACTGCGCTGGACCGGTCAACCACTCCTTCAGATCATCGGCGAGCCGCGGCGGACTCAAGAAATAGCCCTGCACTGCGTCGCAGCCGAGCCGGGCGAGCTTGTCACAAACGGCTTGGCTCTCCACGCCTTCGGCAATCACTTGAAGCCCTAAGCGGCGCCCTAGATCGATGATCGACCGAACTATGGCGGCGTCGTTTTTATCGGCCGTCACTTGACGAACAAAAGTCTGGTCGATTTTGACCCCGGCAATGGGTAAATTTTTTATATGGCTAAGGGAGGAATAGCCGGTGCCGAAGTCGTCAATGAAAATGCGCATCCCTTTGCGGCTGATTTTTTCTAAGGCTTGGGAAGCATGCGGAGCGTCGGTAAGAATGGCGCTCTCGGTGATTTCGATCTCGACCAGATCCGGCGCCACGCCATGAGTCGTCAAGAGATGGTCAATATAGCCGGGCAGATGTCGGTCGTGAAAATTACGCGGCGACAAGTTGACCGCGACCGGCACATCAATACCTACGCGATGCCAAGCGTTGCATTGCGCGACTGCCGATTGCAGAATCCAGCGGCTCAAAGCATGGATCAATCCGGTGCGTTCGGCAACCGGTACAAACTGAGAAGCCGGAACCACGCCCAACTCAGGGTGCTGCCACTGTACCAGCGCCTCGACGCCGATGGTTTTTCCGCTGCTCAACTCGATCTTTGGTTGGTAACAGAGCGCGATATGATCTTGTTCGATAGCGTTGCGCAAACCGCCGACGTACGCTCGTCTTAACTCCGTGTAGGGATCCGTGGCGGCGTCGTAGATGGAAAACCCTCGGCCAAACTGCTTGGTGTATTCAAGGGCAATGTTGGCGCGCTGAAAAATCACATCGGCATCCACGCTGTCTGCTGGGCACAGTGCCACGCCGATGCTTGCCGAAAGATCGACCGGCACTTGGTCGATGATAACGGGAGGCTCCAACGCACGGAAGATCCGCTCGCAAAGTTTTTTGATCGCCGGTTCACCGGCGGCGCTGACGATCGCGGCGAATTCATCGCCGCCGAGCCTGGCTTTGAAGTCGGCTACGCCGACGGCATCCGCGAAGCGGCGCGCGACCTGCCCAAGCAGAAGATCGCCGTTCTTCGGGCCGAAGATATGATTGATGTCGCGAAACCGGTCAAGCCCCAAGACGATGAGCGCGAAGGGTGTTCGGCGCGCCTTCTTTACCGCTACCTGGAGCCGTTCATGGAAACGGTCGCGGGTCGGTAAATGAGTCAAGGGATCGCAATCGAATCGAGTCAATTTTCGGTGGCGCTGGGCAGCGGCACGCCTGTTCCTACCGGTTGTCTTCATTCATTGTCTCAATCGCAAGAGCTCACCGCGAGTCCTGCGCACGGGAGTGCTCCAGCGCTAGAGTAACGCATCCGCTGACGAAAGAAAGGAGACGCGGAAAATTAAGAAGATTATTCACATTCCGCCGGCGCACGGGCGGAAAAATCTGGCTCTGTGTACAAGTGATTTCAAGAATGCGGTGGACGGTCGGATTCAATTTTAATTAAATGCGCGCGGAATCGGACTTAGCAACAAATAGCTAGGTTAGCTGAGTGGCAATTTTTCGGCCAGTGGGTGATTACGGACAGGTTTAGGTGGGAATAGGCTATGCTGTGGTGCTTTAACTGGCCTTGGGCGTGGTGTTTTCTTCCTCTTGAACCCAATCCTGGAAACGACTTTCAAGAATACGCCATTGACCGCCGACTTTGAAGGCTGGGATCTGGTGGTTTTGGATCATGCGGTGCAAGGTTCTCTTGGAAATTTTCAATATACTCGCTGCCTCGGCGAGAGTTAAAAGTTTGATGCTAGAATCGGTTCTTTTCATAGCTTTGTCACTCCTAAAAATGAGATTACGACGCAAGCCATATGCCACTGCGCTCGCCACGAATAAGTATTTGAAATAGAAGATAATTATTTATTCGAGCCCGGTTCAAAGTTTTGCTTTTGGGTCAAAAATCGACACCCTCGAACTCGCTGTGACAAAAATGGCAGACAAAATTAGGACCGCAGCGCGATAACTGGCACGGCAGTCATCGGAATCGCGCTCCATGTCGCTTTGAAAGTTTGGTTCGAAGACCGCTCTCTGAATGGGCTGAATGGGCCTAACCATTCACGAATTCAACTCCCTTTAGGTGGACACGTTCTCGAACCAACGCAGGCAGCCTCTCCGCGTCGGGAAGCGAGAATGGATCTCGATATCGAAGGTCTCGAGAGAAAACCGAAGGGTTATTCGACTTGATTGTCGTTGCCGACTTAATTGCGAATTAAAAATGCGGGGCGCGTGTATTGCTATGCGAAAAAGAGCCCGGACGGGACCGCGATACGCAGTTGCACGTGAAGAAACCAACGGAATGATTGGATGCGCAAGAGTCGGTGAGAAAGTTGATGCAAAAATTCAGATTGGTGCGAGGAGCGGGATTTGAACCCGCACGCCGTTTCCGGCACTAGCCCCTCAAACTAGCGCGTCTGCCGATTCCGCCACCCTCGCGTCGTTCATGCTTATGGTTTGACAGATTTTTCCGCCGCGGGCTTGTCCGGCGTTACGGGCGCGGCAGGCTGCGCGCTCCCAGCGGGCGCGCTTTGGCGCTGCGCCGGCGCATTTGGTAGCGCCGATGGACGCGACTCCGATGCCGGGGTCCGGTTGTCAAAGATTGTTGACGACGGCTTCCGTCCGGCAAAGTAACCCAGGGTCAATGAGGTTGCCATGAACACAATCGCCATGCCGGTGGTCAATCGCGTCAGGAAATTTCCTGCGCCGCTGCTGCCGAAAATTGTCGAGCTGGAGCCACCAAAGACAGCTCCGACCTCAGCGCCCTTGCCGGTTTGTAAGAGCACTACGAGAATCAATCCGAGACTAACGAGCACGTGAAGAATCGTTATCGCGATAATCATAAATCCTGTAATTTTGAAAACGCCCGAATAATCGGCAAAAAAGTTTCTACCGCTAAGCTGGCGCCGCCGACTAGGAAGCCGCTGATTTCATCGGTCTGCGCCAGCAGGGCCGCATTATCCGGCTTGACGCTTCCGCCATAGAGAATCCTTGTTTGTCGGCCTTTGACGTCACCAAACTCAACTCTTAGAAAACTACGGATCCGCGCATGAACTTCGCTGATCTGCTCGGCCGTAGCGTTAACTCCTGTGCCAATCGCCCACACTGGCTCATAGGCAATTTCGATTTTGTCTATATCACCTTTGTCAACTCCCTTCAATGCAGAGTCAAGCTGTCTAGTGATGACTGCTGTCATTTGCTCGTTGCGGCGTTCCTCAAGCGTTTCCCCGACGCAGAGAATCGGCCGCATGCCATGCTTGATAACCGCCAGAAGCTTGAGCGCGATCATTTCGTCGCTCTCATGAAAAATATGGCGCCTTTCCGAATGGCCGACAATGACAAAATCGCAGCCGATTTCGTGAAGCATCGACGGGCTGACTTCGCCGGTGAAGGCGCCGCTGTCTTGCCAATGGCAGTTTTGCGCGGCAATTTTGATTTTGCTCTTGCGAATGGCTTTCTCCACCGCTGACAGCGCGGTGAACGAAGGGGCGAGCACGACCTCGGCGACCGCCGGTTTTTTTTGCAGATCGCGAACGATTTTACGAGCGAGTTCGACGCAAGCAGCCTGGATGCCGTTCATCTTCCAGTTGCCGGCCACCAGCGGGATAGTCATTGGCTGACTTCCAGGGCTCTGATGCCTGGCAGTTCTTTCCCTTCAAGGAATTCCAGGGTTGCCCCACCTCCGGTGGATAAATGACTTATCTTAGCTTCGACCCCCGACGCGGTGACGGCCGCCACCGTGTCGCCGCCGGCGATGATGCTAACAACCCGTGGATAATTCCCCGCCAGAACTTCGGCGAGCCTACGGCTGCCCTGATCATAGGGCGGAACTTCGAATAGGCCCACCGGGCCGTTCCACAAAACCATTTTGGCGTTGCTAATCTCGCCGGCGAATAAACTGGCGGTGGCGGGACCGATGTCGAGTCCCATGCGCTCAGCGGCGATGGGGCCGCTGCAAGTTTGCGGATTGTTTTTCTCGGAATCCCCGGTCACATGGTCGACGGGTAAAAGCAAACGCACGCCGCGGTGCGATGCTTCACGGAGAAGATCGGCGGCAAGAGCGATTTTGTCTGGCTCGACCAGCGACCTGCCGATTTCACTGCCTTGAGCCTTGAGAAACGTGTACGCCATGCCGCCGCCGATCAGCAGGGCGTCGACTTTAGGCAACAGGTTCTTGATCACACCGATTTTATCGGAAACCTTAGCGCCACCCAAAATAGTCACGAATGGTTTTTCCGGATCGGTGAGAATCGGCGTGAGGTAGTCGAGCTCTTTCTGCATTAAGAGACCCGCCGCTTTGTCGGTGAAGAATGCCGCCATTCCGACAATTGAGGCGTGGGCGCGATGGGCCGCGCCGAAGGCGTCGTCCACATAGCTATCGGCCAGGGAAGCGAGCGCTTTGGAAAAGCCGGGGTCGTTATTCTCCTCTTCTTTGTGGAAACGAAGATTCTCCAGTAGAACGATCCGGCGTTGTTGATCGCGGACGAGCCGCTCGACTTCCGCTCCGACACAATCCGGTGCCATAACCACGGGCTGCTGCATCGCGCGTTCCAAATAGTCGCGCACCGGCGCCAGACTATATTTTGCCATCGGTTTGCCGTCGGGTCGGCCCAAGTGCGAGGCAACGACGATTTTGCGCGCGTGCTCTAGAATTTTCCGAAGTGTCGGCAGAGCGCTGTTAATTCGATGCGGTTCGGTGATCCTGCCGTGATCGATCGGCACGTTGAAGTCGACGCGAACGAAGACTGTCTTGGCCTGGAGTTCCAATTCTTCCAGTTTTCGTATCATGGTGGTTGCCCGTCTAATTTTTTAACGACGAATAGACGATTCTCAATTGACTAATTACAAGGCTTGTAATACTTTTTCAAATGGCTGCAGACTACCCGCAATGTCTTTTCTTTGGTCACTTCACCTTTTGAGTCAAGAAGGCGGTCTAACGCTATCGCCGCAGCATAGCATTCTCGATCTGGTGCGCGGATCAGGCGTGGTCGTCCAAGCAATTCTCTACTTGCTGGTATTATTTTCGGTGGTGAGTTGGGGAATTATCGCGCAGAAGTACCGTCAGATTCGCCGTGCCAAACGGGAATCGGAGCGATTTATCGAAATTTTTTGGGAGCGCCGCAATCTATCGTCGATCCACGACGCCAGCCGCGAGCTCACTTCGAGTCCCGTCGGTCAGGTGTTCCGCGCGGGATATGAAGAGTTGATTCGAGTCTCCCGTTCCAAGAAAGAATCTGCACCGGGCGATAATCTCACAACGGAATTGGGCGGCGTCGATAACGTCTCGCGGGCGATGAAGCGGGCCACCAGTGTCGAAATTACGAAGTTGGAGAAACACTGTTCGTTTCTCGCCACCACGGCGAGTTCGGCGCCGTTTGTCGGGCTGTTCGGAACCGTTTGGGGGATTATGGATGCGTTCCGAGGTCTGAGCGTCACTCATTCTTCAAGCATTCAAGCGGTCGCGCCGGGGATCGCCGAAGCTTTGATCGCCACGGCGGTCGGATTGGCGGCAGCCATTCCGGCCTTGATGGCGTACAATTATTTTGTCCAGCAAATCAAAGTGCTCGCCGTGGAAATGGATAACTTCTCGCATGAGTTTCTCAATATCGCTGAGCGCCACTTCTTCAAGTAAGCAAATAACAGAGTATACTTGGAGCCAACTCGGGTATGCGGAGTGAACGGACTGAATCGCCTCAGGGTGCGCGGCGAAGACGCGGTAAATAAATCTCCGCGTCGGTGTCAAGATGCTTTGATTGAAGCAAATTTACGGCGGACCTTGATTCACGTAACAAAATAAGTCCAAAATCGTCAATGGAAGCGATGGGGTAACTATGGCGGTGGATGCTTCGTCCCAGCGTGACAGCAGCACGATTTCACAAATCAACGTCACGCCGCTTGTCGATGTCATGCTGGTGCTGCTGGTCATCTTTATGGTGACCGCGCCGATTATCCAGCAGGGGGTGCAGGTCAATTTGCCGCAGGCCAGATCGAGCGCGATCCAAGGCAGCGAAGAACATTTAGTCGTGACCATCGCGAAAAACGGCAAGGTTTATCTCAACGATAACGCCATGTCGATTAGCGATTTGGGCAAGAAACTGCGGGCAATCAAGAAGCTTCAAGCCGATAAGCAGGTCTACCTGCGGGCGGACCAGGATGTGCGCTACGGTGTCGTCATGAAAACCATCGCGGAAATCAAGGAGGCCGGCATTGAAAGATTGGGTATGGTGACGCGGCCTCAGGCTGAAGCGAGGTAGTCGCGGGTGGCCGAGAGAAACCCTTCGCCGACGATCAGCCTGCGCGAGCGATCTTTTCCGATCCATGATCCCGCGGAGCGTTTGCCCAAGTGGGTGGTGGTCTCGCTGTTGTTGCATCTGGCGCTGATTGCTTGTCTGTTTTTAATACCGATGTTGCCTTCTCAGACCGAAGCCATTCCGGTATACACCGTTGATCTCGTCGGCGGAGAAAAAATCGGTGCCGCCAATTTGGGAACCGAATTGGCCCCACCCCCGAAACAAACGGTGAAAAACCTTCGAGCGCAAAAAAGTTTGCCCGCCCTGGAACCCAAACGGGAAGTCAAAAAGGACAAGCCGGCGAAGGAAGTGAAGCTCAAAGCCAAGCCAGTGGAGAAAAAACCGCCGGTGGAAAAAACGATCGTTCTCAAAGAAAAAGCTAAGCTGGAGCCGGTGCAACCGAAGCCGGGGAACGAAACAAAAAAGGAAACGAAAGAGATTGCGAGGACCGAGACCACTTCGGGGGATAGCGTGCGCGAGCGGTTGATTCAATCAGCGGTGGATCGTGCCAAGGCGCGAACCGAAAGCGCGGAGAAGCCGTCAAAAGGAGAGCAGCTGAGCGCCGGGTCAGGGGAAGGTATCGGCGCGGCTGCGCTCGGCGCGGGGGGGCGCGGCGGTCCGGGAATCGTCAAGGGGATGGATTTTATTATTTATCAAAATCGGATGCTGGGCACGATCAAAGGTAACTGGGCTTGGGTTGGGCAGCGCAGCAGTTTAAAAGTTGTGGTTCATTTTAGTATCAAAGAAACCGGCGAAATCAGCGGCCTTAAAATAGTCCAGCCTTCGGGCGATCCATCCTATGACGAGTCGGTATTGCGCGCGGTAAAAAAATCGAGCCCCTTGCCGGCGCCGCCGGAAAGTTATCGGAAGGATTTTGCCGACGTGGAATTGACTTTTCGCCCGCGGGATCTGGGAGCTTAGAGCCATGACAAGAGTCTTGATCGCAGTTTTGACTTCGTTGCTGTTGCCGTGGACCGCCCAAGCCGCCGTGGTTGGAGAAATAGTCGGTCAGGGCGGACAGCGTTTTCCGATCGCGGTATCGCCGCTGAAAAACTTAGGCACGAGAGGCGCGGATTCGGCGCGCTATTCGACCGGAATCGCCGACGCGATGGTGCATGACCTGGAACTATCGGGTTGGTTTAAGGTGATCGATCGATCGGCTTACCTTGAAAACCCACAGACTAGCGGGATCGTCCTGGGTGCTTTTGACTTCAAAGACTGGTCGACCATTGGCGCCGAAGGGCTGGTTAAAGGCGGCTTCTCCGTGCAAGGCGATGAAATCACCGTGGAGCTCCGATTGTTCGATGTTTTCCAAAATAAAGAGCGCATCGGCAAGCGTTATACCGGACGGGTGAAAGATTTCCGGCGGATCGCGCATAAGTTCGTCGACGAAATCATCAATCAGTTCACCGGCATCCCCGGTATTTTCAATACCCGCATCGCCTATGTTTCCAACAGCGGCGGTCGTTTTAAAGAGATCTTCGTCTCGCACTTGGACGGCAGTGAAAAGTTTCAAGTCACCGACAATCACACGATCAATCTTTCGCCGGATTGGAGCCCCGATGGCCGGTCGATTCTGTATTCATCCTTTAAAGAGCGCAAACAAACCCTCTACTTGTTTGAGCTCTTCAGTGGCAAAGAAGTTAAATTCACGCCGCGAGGAGATGGTAGGTATCTCGGCGGAAAATTTTCTCCGGATGGCCAAACCATCGTTGCGACGCTGGAATCGGCAGGTAACACCAACCTCGACCTGCTCGATCGCAGCGGCAAGTTGATCCGTCGCCTCACCCAAGATTCCGGCATTGAAGTCTCGCCCGCTTGGTCGCCGGACGGTAAGCAAATCGCCTACGTTTCCGATCGTGGCGGCTCACCGCAAATTTACATTCTTGATCTTTCCAGCGGCAAGTTTCGCCGGTTGACCTACAGCGGCAGTTACAATACCTCGCCGGAGTGGTCGCCTAGGGGCGACCGCATCGTTTACACGGGGCGAGTCGGTAGTCGCTTCGCGATTTTTACCATCTCGGCTGACGGTGGCGAGCCGCGCAAGTTGACTTCCGAGTCTTTCGACAGCGAGGACCCGACTTGGTCCCCCGACGGCCGGTTCATTGCTTTCTCATCCAATCGAGCCGGCAAATACCATTTGTATGTGATGCAAGCAAGCGGGGACAACCAACGTAGATTGACAGGTTCCGGGGGTGATGATACAAAGCCAAGTTGGTCCCCTCGGTTAGATTAATTTCCAAATCTGCAGCTAGAATCTAATTTCTCTAATGATTCCATGGTTACCGCAGGAGGTCACGATGAAAAGACCATTTATAATGGCGTGTTACTATTTTCTGGGCATCGTCGCTTTGACTTTGGCGGGATGCGCGCCTGCCACAACGCCAAAACCCGGTGCCGCTTCAGGGTCGGGGGCTTCCACTTCACGTTCACCGGGTGCGGACTCACGTGCGGGTGAAGGGGCGCGCGGCAGCGGTCGCGAATCCAATACCGGCGCTTCCAGCTTGCAACAGATGCAAGAAGGCAAGTCGACCGCGACCCCGGCATCGAGCCCGTTGAAGGACGTGTATTTTGATTTTGACCGCTATGACCTGAGTTCCGAGGGGCGGATGGTTTTGCGGGCGAACGCCGATTGGCTGAAGAGCAATTCCGGCGCGCGGGTGGAGATCGAAGGGCACTGCGACGACCGCGGCACTAATGAATACAACTTGGCCTTGGGTGCGAAAAGAGCTCAGTCAGCACGTGAGTATTTAACTACTTTGGGGATTGGCGCCAAGCGTCTCTCGACGATTAGCTATGGTGAAGAGATTCCGGTTTGCAAAGAACAAACTGAGTCCTGCTGGAAGCAGAACCGGCGCGCCCGCTTCGTCATTCTGAAGGGCCGTCCGACAAGCTAAACGGAGGGATCGCAGTGGCGCAACAGATCACAAAAAAAAACACGCTGTTGGCATGTGCTCTGGTCGTTGCGGGTGCCTGGCTGTCGGCTTGCGTGAACCCTCAGCAAGTCGAATTTCTTGAACGCGAACAGCGGCGCTTGCGAGGCGATATGAATACCTTGCACTCGGACGTCGATGCCTTTCGCAAGACGTTGGCCGATACACGCGCGAATATTCAACAGATGCAACGGGATATTGGTGCGATCAAGGAACGGATCGACGAAACCCGGGTTCAGGTTGGCCGCCAGATCGGCCAAACCAACAGGGAAGGGGATCAACGCGTCAAGAATTTAGAAACCCGCTTAGCCAAGCTGGAGGAAGATGCCAAGGTACAGGCGGAGGTGCTGATTAGCCGCGAGGAGGAACTCAAGGAGCTGCGCGAGTCGATGCGGGCCCAGATCGCCACGCAAAATGCGCCGGGCGACGGCGTCGCCGATTTTTCGCTGGCTGAATCCGACAGCGTGCGCAAGGATTACGAGAACGCATGGCGCGCTTACGAAAAAAAGGACTACCGAGTTGCGATTAACCGGTTCAGAGATTTTATCAAGAAAAATCCCAAAAGCAGATTGGCGCCGAGCGCGCAACTCTCGATCGGCAATAGTTATCTCGCGATGAAGGAATTCGACAACGCGATTATTGAATTCGACGAGGTAAGGCGACGATATCCGCAAACGCAAAAAGTCCCCGGGGCGCTTCTCGGCCAAGGTTCTGCCTTTATTGAGCTTGGAGAAAAGCTCAACGCGCGTTTGGTTCTGCAAGAGCTCGTGGAAAAGTATCCGCAATCGCCCGAGGCGACGCGAGCAAGGCAAAGATTGAAAACCCTCGAATCCTAAGCCGCCAGCCGTATCGGGTTTTTCTCGCTGCTGACATCGGTTGCGTCGCCGCCGTTGGCTTTATCAACGCGGTCGATGTATCAATCTCTGAGCAATGGAGATCATACGTCACATCGGTGAACGAAATCTGGAATTAGCGGGGTCGGTGGTGACCTTGGGGAACTTCGACGGGATCCACCTGGGTCATCAGGCCCTGATCGGCGGTGCGGTGAGTGACGCTCGGCGACTCTCTGTGCCGTCCATTGTCTTGACGTTCGAGCCGCACCCATTGAAGGTCTTGGCGCCGCAGCGGGCGCCGAAACTGCTTCTGGCTCATAAGGACAAGATTCAGCTGCTGCAAAAGTTAGCTGTCGATATTGTCGCCGTGCAACCGTTTGACCTTACCTTTGCCGGGATTAGCGCGGAAGAGTTTGTTCGCAGTTTGCTGGTCGGCCGCCTCAAAGTTAAAAAGCTGTGGGTCGGTAAGGATCTGCGCTTTGGCCAGGGGCGCAAGGGTAGCGTCGCCGATTTGCTTCGCTGGGGCACCGTATTCGGTTTTGAGGTTGCGGTGGTCGAACCGATCTTGGTCAACGGCATCCGGGTAAGCAGCTCCGGCATACGCGATCTCGTCAGCGCGGGCCGGGTGGACGAGGTGAAATCCCTGCTGGGTCGTTATCATTTCGTCTCCGGCAGAGTGGTCGAGGGGCACCGTCGCGGTAGGGATCTGGGATTTCCCACCGCCAACCTTGCGGTTCGTACGGAGGTGCTGCCGTTGGACGGCATTTACGCCACACTATTTCACTTGGGCGAACGATCGCTGCCGAGCGTCAGCAGCATCGGTCTAAACCCGACCTTCGGTGCCGGACCCAGGACCGTGGAAAGCTACATCATGAAATTCAATGAAGAGATCTACGGTGAGGCGGCGCGTCTCTCGTTTATCAAAAGGATTAGGAAAGAAGAACAGTTTGCCTCAGTGGCGGAACTCGTGGCGCAAATTCACCATGACATCCAATGTGCCGAAGCAATTTTGCAGGACCTTCAAATCAGCCTCGGCTAAACATCCTCTGGTATCATGATTGAATCGCGAGCCCAACGATTGGTGATTGATGATCGCTCGGCGGGGACACGACTCGATGTTTTTTTGGCCGGCCAGCCGAGCGTTGCGGAGAGCTCCTGGGCAAAGCTCAGCCGCTCGGAAATTCAAAGGCTGATCGCCGAAGGGCAAGTAACGATCAACGGCGGCCAGGCTAAGGCGAGCACACGCATCAAAGCCCAAGATAGGATTGAAATGATTTTGCGCCCGCCGCGTGATGCAAAAATTCGCGGCGAAGAATTGCCGTTGGAGATTCTCCACGAGGATCAGGATTGCATTGTTATCAACAAGGCGCCGGGGATGACGGTTCATCCGGCTGCAGGACACTCCAACGGAACGTTAGTGAACGCGCTGTTGCACCATTGTCCCGATGTCGAAGGAATCGGCGGGGAACGCCGACCGGGTATTGTCCATCGATTGGACAAGGACACATCCGGCGTGATGGTCGTGGCAAAAAACGTATTCGCTCATCAAAAGCTTGTGGAGCAATTTAAAAACCGCAGTGTCGAAAAGTACTACCTCGCCTTGGTGTGGGGAATGAAGGAGCCGCAAAAAGGCGTCATCGACCGGCCCATCGGACGTCACCGCTCTGACCGAAAAAAGATGTCGAGTATCTATTTTGGAAATCATTCACGCCAATCGTTGACAGAATGGAGCGTAAAGGAGCGCTTCGTACTGGACTGCGAGCATGCGCGACCTCTGGATCTGACTCTGCTGGAGCTTCACCCGAGCACTGGTCGGACGCACCAGATTAGGGTTCACCTTGCGGATACCGGCTTTCCGTTGGTCGGTGATCGGTTGTATGGCCATCAACGTAAAACCGAAAAGGTAAATTTCTTGCCGGAGCCGATCGTAGGGACCTTCCCTCGACAGGCTCTTCACGCTGAAAAATTAATTTTTAATCATGTGCGCACCAACCGACGAGTTGAGTTTGTCGCGAGGCTGGCCGACGATTTCGCTGAGCTGTTGCGCTGTTTACGGAAAGTCGGCCGTGCCCAGGAAAAGGGTTGACATGGAAATCAGACGACTGGGGCTTGACAAGGCGGAGAGTTTTAAATAATATCAAAAATAGTAAGATTTCAATTCAACAGTTTCTTAGAATCATTCCCCACACGAATTAGAAATTCATCGGCGTTAAGCGTTCTAACTTGATTTGTTTTTCAAAAGAGAGATTTCTGTCTGCGGCGTACGTCTTGTCGCAGTAATATGTGCCTGTCTAAGACTGCCCGTAATGCGATAGGGTTTGGTCGATACGAAATTTGCGGCGTATCTGTGTAGAGTCGCAGCAAAGTTGGGTAGGATACAGCGTTAGTCGTGCGTCAAAGTGTCGTCCCCTGGCACCGCCTTAATGAAAGGAGATTCATAGCGTATGGTTCGAGGTAGAACTCGTGTCGCCGAGCCGGAGGCCGTTGAGGATAACGGCTTGAATCTTAAAGCACTCAAGGAAAAGAAGATCAGTGATCTGGCGTTAATCGGCAAAAATTTCAATATCGAGGGCGCCGCCAATATGCGCAAGCAGGAGCTTATTTTTGCGATCCTGCAAGCGCAGACCGAGCAAAACGGTCATATTTACGGTGAGGGCGTGTTGGAAACGCTGCCGGACGGATTCGGATTCCTACGAGCGCCGGACTATAATTATCTTCCCGGGCCCGATGATATCTACGTTTCACCAAGCCAAATTCGCCGTTTCAATTTAAGAACCGGCGATATTATCTCCGGTCACATTCGCCCACCTAAAGAAGGCGAGCGCTACTTCGCTTTGCTCAAGGTTGAAACGATCAATTACGAGGATCCGGAGCGGGCGCGAGAAAAAATTCTTTTCGATAATCTAACGCCTCTGTATCCCAACGAGCGCTTGCGTCTCGAGTACCAACCGGATGATTTCACAACCCGAATTGTCGATTTATTAACTCCCATTGGCAAGGGACAGCGGGGTCTCATCGTGGCCGCGCCGCGCACCGGTAAAACGATGATGTTGCAGCATATCGCCAAGGCGATCGCGCACAATCAAAAAGAGGTCATTTTAATCGTCTTGTTAATTGATGAGCGGCCTGAGGAAGTAACCGATATGCAGCGCTCAGTGGATGGCGAGGTAATTAGCTCGACTTTCGATGAACCGGCGACGCGCCATGTGCAGGTCGCTGAAATGGTCATTGAGAAAGCAAAGCGGCTGGTGGAGCACGGCAAAGACGTCGTCATTCTGCTCGACAGCATCACCCGGCTGGCGCGCGCTTATAATACGGTTGTCCCACCCAGCGGCAAAATTCTTTCCGGTGGCGTCGATTCCAACGCGTTGCACAAGCCTAAAAAGTTTTTTGGCGCTGCCCGAAACATCGAGGATGGGGGCAGCTTAACCATTATTGCGACAGCGTTGATCGATACCGGTAGCCGAATGGACGAAGTCATTTTCGAAGAATTTAAGGGCACCGGCAATATGGAAGTCCATCTCGATCGTCGCTTAATGGACAAGCGGGTCTTTCCGGCCATCGACATCAATAAATCGGGAACCCGAAAAGAGGAGCTTCTGATCGCCAAAGAAGATCTCAATCGGATCTGGATTTTGCGCAAGGTTTTGTCCCAGCTCAGCGTTGTCGACGCTATGGAATTTTTGCTCGACAAGATGCATGGGACCAAGACCAACAAAGAATTTTTTGAATCCATGAACCAGTAAAATTCCCACTTTCCGCGCAATCTTGCGTCATCCTCTGATCTCTGTTAAAAACGCAAGGATATCGCAAGCTTTAACGATTTTTGGAAACCCAGGTGCTGCGTTGCTAGCCCGCAGCGTGAGCGTCCGTGTTATTAATATAAATTCACACCCTTTCCGATCCCTGCTGCGGTGCCCTACGGGTGTAGCGCGGAAATGACGAAAGGGGAGGTCAGAACCAAAGGAGCAGGTATGAGCGAAATTTCCATGAAACAATTGCTGGAGGCGGGCGTCCATTTCGGACATCAAACCAGCCGTTGGAACCCGAAAATGAAACCGTATATTTTCGGCGCGAGGAACGGGATTCACATTATCGACCTGCAGCAAACCGTGACTATGTTCAAGGAGCTGGAGACGGTGGTGCGTGACCTGGCGGCTTCGGGTGGCCATATTCTCTTCGTCGGCACAAAAAAGCAGGCGCAAGATGCGATCAAAGAAGAAGCTACCCGCTGCGGAATGTTTTATGTGCATAATCGCTGGCTCGGCGGGACCCTGACTAACTTTGCGACGATTCGCCAGAGTATCGAACGTTTGCGCAAAATCGAGGAGATGGAAAACGACCCGAAAATCGTCGATGCGTTGACGAAAAAGGAAATGCTCGGTCTTACGCGGGAAAAGGACAAATTGGAACAGTCCCTGGGCGGCATCAAGGCGATGCGTAAGTTGCCCGATGCTATTTTCGTGATCGATCCCAAACAGGAAGAGATCGCGGTTAAAGAGGCGCGCAAGCTCGGGGTACCCGTCATCGCCGTCATCGACAGCAATTGCGATCCGGATATGGTCGACTACAAAGTGCCGGGTAACGACGACGCGATTCGCGCGATCCGTTTGTTTTGCGCCACAATGGCAGACGCCATTGTCGAGGGCAAGACGATTTACGAGCAGTCTATGGTGAAGGGCAAGGAAGACGAGAAATCCACAGACGAAATAGCGGGCGAGGCAGCTGAAGGCGCTGCCGCGACAGGAGTTTGAACTCGATGGAAGTGAGTGCGAGCACGGTAAAGGAGCTTCGGGAGAAAACCGGAGCGGGGATGATGGACTGCAAGAAAGCCCTTGACGAAACCGGCGGGGACATCGAGAAGGCAGTGGACTACCTGCGCCAAAAGGGATTGGCCGCGGCGGCGAAAAAAGCCGACCGAACGGCCGCAGACGGCGCCGTGGGCGCCTACGTTCATCCCGGTGGAAAAATCGGCGTGCTGATTGAAATCAACTGTGAAACCGACTTTGTCGCTCGGACGGTGGAATTTCAGTCGTTGCTCAAGGATATTGCAATGCAAGTGGCGGCGGCCAATCCTCGTTTCGTTCGACGCGAAGAAGTTTCGGCGGAGGAGCTCGAAAAGGAAAAGGCGATTTACCGTCAGCAGGCTCTGGAAACCGGCAAACCGGAAAAAGTTGTCGATAGGATCGTGGAAGGCAAGATGGAGCGGTTTTATTCCGAAATTTGTCTGCTTGAGCAGGCGTTTATCAAAGATCCGGATAAGCGCGTTTCTGCAGTGGTTAACGACGCAATCGCGCGACTTGGAGAAAATATTCAGGTTCGTCGCTTCGCGCGCTATCACTTGGGCGAAGGAGCGGCGAAAAGCTAGTTATCCCATATAAGATCGCATGAACAACGGCGCGCCTAAATATCGACGTATCATCCTCAAGGTTACCGGGGAAGTTTTTGCAGGCCCGCATGAATTCGGTATTGACGGCGCAACGGTTAAGGCCTTCGCGCAGGAGATCAAGGAAGTTAAAGAGCTTGGCTGCGAGCTGGCATTGGTGATCGGCGGCGGCAATATTTTTCGCGGAGCGATTGCCAGCGAAATCGGTATGGACCGGGCCAGTGCCGACACCATGGGCATGTTGGCGACGGTGATCAATAGTCTGGCGCTCCAAGATGCCTTGGAGAAATTGGGTGTTTCGACCCGCGTGCTCTCCGCCATCGAGATGCGCCAGGTGGCCGAGCCCTATATCCGGCGGCGCGCTACCCGGCATTTGGAAAAAGGCAGAATTGTGATCTTCGCCGGCGGAACCGGCAATCCATATTTCACGACGGACACCACCGCGAGTTTGCGCGCTATGGAAATTGGCGCGGAAGTGATTCTGAAAGCGACCAAGGTGGACGGCGTTTATGATGCCGATCCGATTGAGAATCAAGGCGCGACAAAGTTCGATGAGCTGAGTTACATTGAAGTGCTGAATCGCGAACTCAAGGTGATGGATTCCACCGCGATTTCGCTCTGCATGGACAACCACTTGCCGATCATCGTTTTTAATCTTATGGAGAAAGGAAATATCAAGCGGGTTGTTTCAGGGGAGCCGATAGGCACTCTGGTCAGCGGAGGAAAACGATGAACGATGTCTTTTTTAACCAACTCCAAAAAGAAATGGACGAGTCGCTGGGTGCGCTCCGTAAAGAGCTTGCCAAGCTGCGGACTGGGCGTGCTTCAACGGCGCTGTTGGAACATATCGTCGTGGAGTACTATGGCGCTAGTACGCCGTTGAACCAATTGGCGACATTGAGCGCGCCGGAACCGCGGCTGCTAGTCATCCAGCCCTTCGATCGCACGGCGTTGGCGGGGATCGAAAGGGCGATCCTCAAATCGGATCTCGGCTTGACCCCGAACAATGACGGCAAAATCATCCGCGTTCCGATCCCGCAGTTGACCGAGGAGCGGCGAAAAGAATTGGTCAAGCATGTAAAAAAAATCGCGGAGGAGTACCGGGTGTCGGTGCGCAATCATCGGCGCGTTGCTATCGAGCGCTTGAAAGAATCGGAAAAGAAAAAAGAAGTCACCGCGGACGACACCAAGCATGGTCAAGAGCGCGTGCAGAAAATCACCGACGACTTTATCGGCCGAATCGACAAGGTCGTTAAGGCCAAAGAGGACGAGGTTATGGCGGTTTAAATCACGCGGCCTCCGACTAAAAATGCCCTATCGAGATTACCTCCAAAGTTTTGAAATCCTACCGGCAGCACTAAAAATCTCGCTTATGGAACCGACGCGGCCCTGGCAGCTATGGAGCTAGACGGTTTAGACAAAGCCCGTTTGCCCCGACATGTCGCTATTATCATGGACGGTAATGGCCGTTGGGCCAAGCTAAGGGGCAAGAGCCGCGTCGAAGGGCATCGACGTGGCAAGACCTCTGTCCGAGTGATCGTAGAAATGAGCCGGAAGATCGGCGTGCGCTACTTGTCGCTCTATGCATTTTCCACTGAGAACTGGTTTCGTCCCCACGATGAAATTGACGCCCTGATGGGGTTGTTGGAGCATTACCTGGTTGCCGAGCGGGGCAAGATGATGCGCTATGGAATTCGCTTGGTCGCCTTGGGAGATCGCGAGCGCTTGCCCGTTAGTGTCAGATCAGTTTTGGAAGACACTCTTGAGCTCACCCGTCAGAACAAGCGGATGACCGTGGTTTTAGCTCTTAGCTACAGCGGTCGCGATGAAATCGTGCGCATGGCAAAAAACCTAGCGCGCAAAGTCCGGAACGGAGGCCTCGACCCGGATGAAATCGATGAGCAGACCGTGGCATCACATCTCGATTCCGCCGAAATACCCGATCCAGACCTGCTGATTCGCACCAGCGGCGAGATGCGCGTCAGCAATTTTTATCTCTGGCAGATCGCCTACAGCGAATTGTACATTACACCCACGTTGTGGCCCGACTTCCGGGAAAAGGAATACCTGCAAGCGTTGCTTGAGTACCAACGGCGACGGCGTAGATTCGGCCGCACCGATGAGCAGCTCGGCGAACCGGTTGCGCGGTCGGTGGGGACAGGTGGACGCCAATCTTAAATCGCGGATCGGCACCGCGGCAGTCGCCGTGCCGCTCCTGTTGTGGCTGATTGGCTGGAGCCCACCGTGGTTGTTTTCTACGGTGCTTTTTGCGGTCACCGCCGGCGCATTGCGCGAGTATTTTGCGATGGCCTTTCCCCGGTGCTGGAAAGATCAGTGCGCGGGTGTACTCTTCGGCCTCGCCTTATCGGCGGCAGTATTCTTAAGCGGTGAATTCGATGTTTCGACTTGGCTCGGGATCTTGTTCTTGACGGTTTTCTGCGCCCATCTTTTTAGCGCGGGTGAATTGACGGAACGGTTGCACCGCTTGCTTTTTACCTTGCTCGGCGGCATTTACTCAGGTTTCCTTTTTCCCCAATTAGTCATATTGTTCCGTCTCTCGCAGGGTCGCGCCTGGGTGTTTTGGGTTTTCTGGGTCGTGATGATCGGCGACACCTCGGCGTATGTTTTCGGGCGGTGCTTCGGCGTTCGTAAGCTGGCACCGCAAATCAGCCCAGGGAAAACGGTGGCAGGGGCATGGGGTTATCTTGGTGGCGCTATCGTTGCCGGCTTTGCCGGAGCAATGCTCTTGTTTGACCAGTTCAGTTGGTTCGAGATTGGCCTTCTGTCGCTTGCGGTGGGAATCCTAGGGCAACTCGGGGATCTTTTTGAATCATGGATCAAGCGGGTCTTTGGGGTCAAAGATTCTGGACGGCTCTTACCAGGGCACGGGGGCTTGCTCGATCGACTCGATAGCCTGATATTTCCGGCAGTCTTCACGACGACGTATTTGAAGGTATTTCATCCGTGAAAACGATCGCTCTGCTCGGCTCCACCGGCTCGATCGGCGTGAGCACACTTGCGCTGGTACGCGAGTTTCCCGAGCGTTTCACAGTTTCCGGTATGGTGGCCGGGCGCAATCTAAAGCGGCTTGCCAAGCAAATCAAAGAATTCGCACCCAAATGCGTGGCGATCCAGCGCGAAGAGGACGTGCCACGGCTGCGCCGTCTCATCGGCAAAGGAAAAGTGGAGATACTCTTCGGAGAATCCGGTGCGGCGACGGTCGCGACCGCCCCGGAAGTCGACGTGGTGCTGGCGGCCATCGTTGGCGGTGCCGGCTTGATGCCGTCGCTTAGGGGTGTGCTTGCCGGCAAGGAGATTGCGCTGGCCAATAAAGAAGCCTTGGTCATGGCCGGTGAGATCTTCGTCGACGCGGCCAAGAAAAGAGGCGTGCGTTTGTTGCCGGTCGACAGCGAGCATAGCGCAATTTTTCAGTGCTTGCAGGGCAACCAAAGGAGCGATGTCGATAAGATCATTTTGACCGCGTCGGGAGGGCCGTTTTTACGCACGCCGCTCAACAAGTTGGCCAAGGTGAGCGTAGCGCAAGCGTTGAAGCACCCCAACTGGAAAATGGGTCAAAAGATTACCATCGATTCGGCGACCATGATGAACAAAGGGCTCGAAGTTATCGAAGCCCGGTGGGAATTCAATCTGGCCCCGAGCGCAATTGACGTAGTCATCCATCCCCAAAGCGTGATTCATTCCATGGTGCGTTATCAAGACGGTGCCATTATGGCGCAATTGGGCATTCCCGATATGCGTATTCCCATCGCCTATGCTTTGGCCTTTCCAAACCGTCTGAAGGGCAGTTGGCGCCCGCTCGATCTTACCGCCCATGGAGAATTAAATTTTTTATCCGTGGAAAAGAATCGTTTTCCCGCTTTATCGCTGGCGTACGACGCTTTGCGTGAGGGCGGTACGATGCCGACGGTGCTCAACGGCGCCAATGAGATCGCGGTGGAGGCTTTTTTAAGCGGCAGGATAGGATTTCGCGAAATTCATCGTATAATTATCAAGACGATGGCACGCCACGCTAATCGAACCGCCAGGGAGATCGGCGAAATTTTGGAAATAGACCGCTGGTCAAGGCAAGAGGCATCGTCGCTCATTCATTAGTCAATGCCGAAGGAGATAGCTGGATGGAGAATGTAATCTACTCAATCGCGGCAGCGGTTGTCGGACTCGGCTTGTTGATTGTGTTTCATGAGTTTGGTCATTTTTTGTTCGCCAAGCTTTCGGGCGTCGGCGTGCTGACCTTTTCCATCGGCTTCGGGCCAAAACTTTGGGTCAAGAAAAAAGGGGAAACCGAGTATGCCCTAAGCGCTTTTCCGCTCGGCGGTTATGTCAAAATGATCGGCGAGGATCCGGACGAAGAAGTCCAGCCAATCGACGTTGAGAGATCCTTTGCCCACAAAAGTCTGGCGAAGCGCATCGCGATCGTGATCGCCGGACCGGGATTCAATTTGCTGCTGGCGTTTTTTTTATTGATGGCGGTTTTTACCTTTTACGGCGTGCCGGTGATGTCAACGCAAGTGAGCGGCGTGGAAAAAGGCTCGCCGGCGGAACGCGCCGGAATCACGAAGGGCGATGACATCGTTGCTATCGACGGCATTCCGGTAAAGGGATGGGAGGATCTCTCCAAGCGCATCAAGGGCAGCGGCGGAAAAACTTTAGCGATCCAATTGCGTCGTGGTGAAGAGACGATCGAACTCACAGTCCAGCCGATGAAAAAGGAAGGTCGAACGATTTTCGGGGAAACCAAGGACGACTGGATTATCGGTATCGGCAGCCAGGTTTCCATCGAAAAAGGCAACCCGGGTTTAGCCGTGGTGCGTGCCTTCTACCAAACCTACGAGTACGCCAAGATCACGCTCATAGCGTTTTATAAGATGATTCTCGGCGATGTGTCGCCACGCAACATCGGCGGCCCGATTTTAATCGCGCAGATGGCCGGGCAACAGGCCCAGGAGGGTCTCGGCAGTTTTCTCGCTTTTCTGGCGGTGTTGAGCATCAACCTCGGTGTGCTCAATTTACTGCCGGTTCCTGTGCTCGACGGTGGCCATTTGCTGTTCTTCTTGGTCGAGGCGGTGATTCGCAAGCCGGTCGCCGTTAAATATCGTGAAATGGCCCAGCAGCTGGGAATCTGTCTTCTCGCGCTTCTTATGGTTTATGCCTTTTACAACGACATCGTGAGATTTTTTGAGAAGCAGGTCGGGGGATGAAAATTCTCGGTATCGATACCGCGATACCTACGGCGAGCGTTGCCTTAATCGAAAATGGCGATTTGGTCGTTGAAGCGAGTCAAGCCGAGCCAAGACGGCGATCCGAAATTCATACCGGCGGACAAGCGATCGGCAATCACGCCGAAATTCTCCTGCCACTTATCCAATCAATTCTCGAGAAGGCGCAAATAACCGTCAAAGATCTTTCGGGTATTTCGCTGTGTATCGGGCCGGGTTCGTTTACCGGCCTGCGCATCGGGTTGGCGACGGCAAAGGGTCTGGCTTACGACGCCGGCTTGCCACTCGTTGGCATTTCTACCTTGCAGGCAAACGCGGCTCGGATAAACGACTTCGACGGCGTCATCGGCGCTTTGCTCGACGCCCGCAAAAGCGAAGTTTATATCGCGCTCTTTCGCCGTAACGGCGCAGCGCTGACGCGTTTAACGGCGGACGCGGTGCTTTCGATTCAATCGGCAATCGAGCTCGTACAAAGTTTCCATGACGACCGGGCTTCCCCCCTTCTGCTGATCGGCGATGGCGCGAAGGCGTACGAGCGGCCTTTGCGCGCTGCGCTGGCAGATTGGACATACATATCCACCAGAGCAGGCTATGCATCGGTGGCATCACAGGTAGCGATGCTCGCGGCCCCTCGATTCGCGGCTGCTTCATTCGACGATATCGGCACTCTGGCCCCGGTCTATTTGCGTTTGTCAGCGGCCGAAACCAAAAGTAAAATTTTGCCGTAACGTATTGAATACATGTAGGGAAGTGTGAATTGACAAAGCCCTGACCGTACGCTACATTTGAGTCCCGCGCGAAAATGAATAAATCAAAAAGGAGGCTGCCGGATGGAATTGAAGGATGAACAGACGATCGTCTCCCTTATCGATAAGGATACAGAGTTAAAAAAAATTTACGACGAACATAGAGAATTCGAAAAACAACTGGCGGAATTCCAGCATAAGCACCATCTCTCGCCGGAAGAAGAAATCGAGATGAAAAAAATCCAGAAGCTCAAGCTCGCCGGTAAGGATCGTATGATGGAAATTCTGGAGAAATATCGGCAATCGGGGGCTGTTGCTCTGTAGGGAGTTTGATTCATGAAAGTAACCGGGGCTGAAATATTTTGCGAATCCTTGAGACAGGAGGGGGTCAAGACGGTTTTTGGTTTGCCCGGCGGCGTGGTGCTTAAGATCTTCGATGTGCTGTGCCAGCGGAAAGATATTGATTTGGTGCTCACGCGCCACGAGCAGGGCGCCGCGCATATGGCCGAGGGTTATGCCAAAGCCACTGGCAAGGCGGGAGTCGTGTTGGTGACGTCGGGCCCGGGCATGACCAACATCGTCACAGGATTGGCCGACGCGTATATGGATTCAGTTCCGCTGGTCGCTTTTACCGGTCAAGTGTCCACTGATTTGATCGGCAATGACGCATTCCAAGAAGCTGATAATGTCGGTATCAGTCGGCCCTGCACGAAGCACAACGTGCTGGTGAAAGACGTCAACGATCTGGCGCAAACGATCAAGGAAGCATTTTATATCGCGACCTCGGGCAGACCGGGTCCGGTGTTGGTCGATATTCCTAAAGACGTGAGCACGGCGAAAGCCGAATTCAAATATCCCGAGAAGGTCAACCTGCGCGGTTACAGTCCGAGCGTGACGGGCAGCAAACAACAAATTAAACAAGCCGCCGATGAAATCATGAAGGCTAAAAAGCCGGTGATCTACGTCGGTGGCGGCGCGGTTTTTTCCGATGCCGCCGATGAGATTCGTGAGCTGGCCGAAATTACTCAAATTCCGGTGACGATGACGCTCATGGGCTTGGGGAGTTTTCCCGGAACCCATCTGCTGTCGCTCGGCATGCTGGGTATGCACGGCGCCTATTGGACGAACATGGCGATGCACTATTCCGATCTGCTGATCGCGGTGGGTGCTCGCTTCGACGACCGTGTGACTGGCAAACTTTCGGAGTTTTGTCCGGAAGCCCGTGTCGTGCATATCGACATTGATCCGACGTCGATCAAGAAAACCTTTCATGCCCATATCCCTATCGTCGGCGACGTGAAAACCGTGTTACGCCAGCTCAACGTCATTCTCAAATCGATGGACGGCAACCCGGCACAGGTCAAGGCCCTGCGAGCACCTTGGATCGAGCAAATCGACGAATGGAAGAAATCGCACCCGCTAAGCTATAAACAGGATGACAAGATCATCAAGCCGCAATACGTCATCGAAAAACTTTACGAGTTGACCAAGCATGAGGCGATCGTTGCGACCGACGTTGGACAGCATCAGATGTTCGCGGCGCAGTATTTCAAGGGAAACAAGCCGCGGACTTGGTTGACTTCGGGCGGCTTGGGGACAATGGGATTCGGCTTCCCGGCAGCCATCGGTGCGCAGGTCGCATATCCCGATCGACAGGTGGTTTGCATCACCAGCGAAGGCAGCTTCCAGATGAACTTGCAGGAGCTGGTTGTCGCCGCCGAACGTAAACTTGCGGTGAAAATCGTTTTGCTCAACAACGGCGTGCATGGCATGGTGCGCCAGTGGCAAGATCTTTTTTATGAGGGCCGATATTCCGCGAGCCTTTTGGGAAAAATGCCGGACTTTGTGAAGCTCGCCGGCGCCTATGGTATCATGGGATTGCGTGCGCTCAAGCCGAGCGAAGTGGAACCGGTGTTGAAAGAAGGCTTAAAGCACAAAGGGCCGGTGCTGATGGACATTCACACCGACCCCTATGAAAACTGTTACCCAATGATTCCAGCAGGCGGGGCGCAGCATGAAATGATGCTGGAGGACCCGCCTGAGCTCAAGCTGGCAAAAAAAGGCGGCGCACACAAAAGAAAGGTGGATGAGGGCGAGGGGGTTCTTCCTGCCTGATAACCGTTTCGGATGGAACATATCATATCGGTTCTTGTTGAGAACAAGTTCGGCGTTCTAGCCAGAGTTGCCGGGCTGTTCAGTGCGCGGGGCTATAACATCGAGAGCCTGTCGGTGGCTCCGACTTTGGACCCGACGGCTTCGATGATTACGATCGTCACCGCCGGCGATGATCGGATTATCGAGCAGATCATGAAGCAGCTCAACAAAGTGGTCGAGGTGCTCAAAGTCGTCGATTTAACGGAAACCCATTTCCTAGACCGGGAAACCGCACTGATCAAAGTTAACACCAAGCCCGAGCATCGTGACGAGGCGATCCGGTTAGCGGATATTTTCCGTGCCAAGATCGTCGATTCCTCGCCGCACACCTACACAATTGAAATCACCGGCGACGTTGAAAAGGTCGAAGCGATGATCAACATGCTTCAACCTCTGGGCATCAAAGAGTTGGTTCGCACCGGTCGGATAGCGATTTCTCGGGAAACAACCCACACGGCATCGCCACGACGGGAACCGGCGCTGCTAAAATCCTAAGTCAGTCAACGATCGAATTTGCGGCGAGCTGCAAGCGGTGAATTGGCATCGCTATAGCGCGACGCAGGGTTGGGGCAGTTAAGCGAAATCGGCTGCGGCGGAACAGATTATCTGTCCGGCTTCGGCGCCCAGCCGGACGCGAAAACATTTCATCTGGCTGGGCGCCGAAGAATCACTCCTGTCACCACAACTTATTTTTTGCTCTCCTTCATCGTGTCGACAGCGTCTTTGCTGCTTTCTTTTATTTTTTCTATCGCTTCGGATGCGCCCTCTTTGGCTTCCTCGCCGGCCTTTTCCATGGCTTCACCCGTCTTTTCAGTGGCTTGGTCAACGGCTTTGCCCATGGTGGCGCCGGCTTTTTCGGCGGAACCCTCCGATTTGTTTTCCGACTTGCCGCACGCTCCTGCCGCGAGCAGAAATCCTGTGACGACCGCGGCCCAGAACAGTTTTGTACTGTGTTTCATAATAATATGATAATCTCCTTACAGGGTGCTCAATTCTTCTCAAGCCTAGCAAATTTCGTTAATCACTTGAATTCGATGAATGCTTTAATCAGCCCGGATTTCCGCAGTTGAACTTGAGCGAGGGATGAACCTAGAGTAGCGAAGACACTCAGGTGTGCCGTTTCAAAGGCCTTTCTGCCACTTGGCTCAACGGCCCCATAATTCTGACAAAATAAAGACAGCAGCGAGACCTGTCCTGGGCTCAGAGGTATAAAAGCATTGTCTTCGCCGCGGACGGTTTGCCCCTCGCCCCACGCTCATCGCGGAACATTCCTAACTGCGGAATCCGGGTTCAGCTGACGGCACTGAGGCAGCCATATTCACCGAGTTGAATGGTATAAGTCTTTGTCTTACGGCTACTTGTCGTTGACTTACCGTCGGTCAACCGGCATATTAGTAGGGTCGAGTTTCAAGGAGAAAAATCATGCAAGTTTATTATGATCGCGACGCGGATCTGAGCGTGCTGAAGGGTAAGAAGGTTGCGGTTCTAGGTTACGGTAGCCAGGGTCATGCCCATGCCAATAACCTACGGGATTCGGGAGTTGAGGTTGTTGTCGGACTCAGACGTGGAAGCAGCTCTTGGTCAAAGGCCGAAAACGCCGGACTAAAGGTCGCGGAAACCGCCGATGCCGCCGCAGCGGCTGACATTGTGATGATTTTGTTGCCGGACGAACTGCAAGGCGACGCGTATGAAAAGGAAATTAAACCGGGGCTTAAGAACGGCAATTATCTAGCTTTCGGTCACGGTTTTAATATTCACTTCAAGCGCATCGTTCCGCCGGCGGGCGTAAACGTTTTCATGGTCGCGCCCAAAGGACCGGGCCACCTGGTGCGCAGCGAATATCAAAAAGGCCGGGGCGTACCTTGTTTGTTGGCGGTCCATCAAGATCCGTCCGGGAATACAAAAAGCATCGGCCTCGCCTACGCGAGCGCCATCGGCGGCGCGCGCGCCGCGGTCATTGAGACGACCTTTAAAGACGAGACTGAGACCGACTTGTTCGGCGAACAATCGGTTCTCTGCGGCGGCCTTTGCGCTTTGATTCAGGCTGGTTATGAAACCCTGGTGAGCGCCGGTTATCCGCCGGAAATGGCCTACTTTGAATGCGTGCACGAGGTCAAGCTGATCGTCGATTTGATCTACGAGGGCGGTTTGACCAATATGCGTTATTCGATCAGTAATACCGCCGAATATGGCGATTTGACGCGCGGCAAGAAGATCATCGGCCCCGAGGTACGCCAAGCGATGGAGCAGGTGCTGAAAGATATCCAGTCGGGAAAATTCGCCGAAGAATGGATCAATGAATACAAATGCGGCATGCCGCATTTTACCGAACTACGCAAGGAAGCGGCGGCCCATCCGCTGGAAAAAGTCGGCGAAGGGTTGCGCTCTATGATGCCTTGGCTGGCGCAGAACCGTCTGGTCGATAAGAGCAAAAACTAAGACGAAAGTCGTTGCGCTCGATAAGATCGATCAACTTGGGCGTCATGGGATGAGAATCGCAAGGGAGGGTTATCCGCTCATTCTTGCCGCCGTGGCGTTGACTGTGATTTCGTTTGCGCTGGGTTGGAAGTTTGCCGCGGCCATTTTAGGATTGTTGGCGCTTGGGATCGCGGGTTTCTTTCGCGATCCGGATCGCCAAATTCCGTGCGGTGAAGATCTGGTTGTGTCACCGGCTGATGGGCGAGTCGTGAGCATAGCGGAAATCAAAGATGCTGCATTCGCGGGTGCGGCTACTCGATTGAGTATTTTTCTCTCGCCTCTCGACGTGCACATAAACCGGGCGCCGGTGGGGGGCAAGATCGGCGACGTTAGGTATCAGCCGGGAAAGTTTCTCGCGGCGTACAAAGAAGAGGCATCGCAGCGCAACGAGCAAAACATGCTTAAAATCATCGATCAGCGCGGGCGGCTTTTCGGCGTAGTGCAGATTGCCGGTTTCTTGGCGCGGCGCATTGTCTGTCGGGCGAAGCGCGGCGATACGCTGGCGCGCGGCGACCGCTTCGGTCTGATCATGTTTGGCTCCCGGACGGATCTCTATCTGCCGAGCGGCTGCCGGCTCGAAGTCGCCGAGGGGCAGAGGGTCAAGGGCGGCGCGACGATCCTTGGGAGGTTTGTATGAGCGCTATGAATTCTCAAGAACCCAACCAGTTTGGGGAAAATGGCAAAGTACGGCTGCTGCGCCGGCGCTCCCGGCAACGCGTGTCGCTGCGCCATCCCATGCCCGCGGATAAGCTCAGGCGCGGGGTTTATCTTATTCCCAGCTTGTTTACCGCCGGCAACCTCATGTGCGGCTTTTTCTCCATCATCGCCACCTTTCGCGGCGATTATGTCAATGCAGCGTTGCTTATTCTCCTGGCGAATGTCTTTGACGGGGTCGACGGTTATGCGGCACGTCTGACACGGACCACAAGCCAGTTTGGCGTTGAGTTCGATTCCTTGGCGGATGTGGTTTCCTTCGGCGTCGCGCCCGCCGTGCTGGTTTATCTCTGGGCGCTTGTGCCATGGGAGACCTGGGGCTGGTTGGCGGCATGCACTTACGTCGTCTGCGGTGCGCTGCGCTTGTCCCGATTCAACGTTCAGGCGTTAGCGGGCTCCAAGGGCCATTTTGTCGGTTTGCCGATCCCGGCGGCAGCGCAAATGATTACCTCGACCGTGATTCTATATTATTATTTGGGTGGCGCCGGGTCGCCGAATCGACATGTGACGCTGCTGCTGGTGATCTACGGCTTGGCGACTCTGATGGTGAGCAATATCCCTTACTTCAGCCTCAAAAATACCGACGTTAAGAGGCGCCACCCAATCTGGATGTTGGTTTCTGGCTTTATTTTGATTACACTGATCGTTGCCGAACGGCAGATAATGTTTTTTATGTTGGTCTTACTCTACACGTTATCCGGGCCTTGGTTATGGTGCTTGGCGTCCTACAAACACCGGCGGGAGAAGCAAAGGAGCGCGGCCAAAACAATGCCGTGAGCTTCTGGCTCAACTAGCGAATAGGTAGATACTCCCGTTGGCTTCGCCGCGGGAGTTTTTATTTCTGGGGCAGGCCGACGGCTCAACGATGAAGGAGAATTGACAATGGACAAGGTGGCCGAAAATAACGTAGTACAAATATTCGATACCACACTGCGCGACGGCGAGCAGTCGCCCGGTGCCAGCATGACCGCCGAGCAAAAAGTCGTCATTGCCCGGCAATTGGAAAAACTCGGCGTTGACGTCATCGAAGCCGGCTTTGCGGCGTCGTCGGAAGGCGATTTCGATTCGGTGCGGCGGGTTTGCAGGGAAGTTGTCCGGCCGCGGGTGGTGAGCCTGGCGCGCGCTCAGGAGAGCGATATCGAGCGGGCCTTGAAAGCGGTCGACGGAGCAAAAAATCCGGGTATTCATACCTTTATCGCGACTTCGGATATTCACTTGCAGCATAAGCTGCGCATGACCCGCGAGCAGGTCGTCGAAGCTGCGGTCAAGGCGGTCCATCACGCTAAAAAATTCATCGATTATATCGAATTTTCCGCCGAAGATGCCTCGCGCAGCGATCCGGAATTTTTGATTCGGCTGTTCCGCGAGGTGATTCGCGCCGGCGCCAAGGTGATCAATGTTCCGGATACGACCGGCTACGCGATTCCGTCGGAATTCGGCGCGTTGATCGCCAACTTGATCGAGCGTACCGCGGGCGGTGACCGGGTGATCTGGAGCGCCCATTGCCATAACGACTTGGGACTGGCGGTCGCAAATTCTCTCACCGCAGTACATAACGGCGCGCGTCAGATCGAGTGCACGATCAACGGTATCGGCGAGCGCGCCGGCAACACTTCCCTCGAAGAGGTGGTCATGGCGCTGCGCACGCGCAAAAACTATCTCGATCTCGACACCAATATCACAAGCGAGCAGCTCTATCCGACGTCCCGTCTGGTTTCGCAGGTGACCGGCATTCCGATTCCGATCAACAAACCGATCGTTGGCGACAACGCGTTCGCTCATGAGGCCGGTATCCATCAGGACGGCGTGCTCAAGCACAAGCAGACCTACGAGATCATGACGCCGGAGTCGATCGGCATTCCGGGAAACCGGCTGGTCATGGGCAAGCACTCCGGGCGCCACGCCTTCGACGAGCGGCTTAAACACCTGGGGTTCAACTTAAGCAAAGAAGACATGAACCGCGCGTTTTTGCGCTTCAAAGAACTCGCGGACAAGAAAAAGAATGTGTACGACGAAGACATTGAAGCGATCGTCGCCGAAGAAATACTGCGCGTGCCCGGCCGGCCGGATAAGTTCGAGCTGCTTTATATGAACGTGAATTCAAGCTCCGACGGCATTCCGGCGGCAACGGTCAAAATGCGCGTGGATGGTGAGGAGATTACGGACCACGCTTCCGGCGACGGCGCGGTGGATGCCTGCTACCAGGTGATCACGAAGATTACCCGCTCGCAGTCGCAGCTGGTGCGCTATTCGGTCAACGCCATCACCGGCGGCACGGACGCCCAGGGCGAAGTTTCGTGCATAATCGAAGACGACGGCATTCGCGTTTCGGGACAGGGGGCACACACCGATGTGATCATGGCGAGCGCCTTGGCGTATATTAACGCTCTCAACAAACTGGAAGGAAGAAAACACTATCGGCAGGTGGTGGAAAAAGAGGGACCATGAACTACAAAATCGCAGTGTTGCCAGGAGACGGCATCGGCCCTGAAGTCATGCACGAGGGTCTCGAAGTTCTCGGACAGGTCGCCAAGCTTTACGGCTTCGGCGTCGAGACCGAGCAGGGCATTGTCGGCGGCGCGTCCATCGACGCGCACGGCAAGCCGTTGACGGATGCGGTGCTGAAGCTCGCCAAGGAAAGCGACGCGGTGTTGCTCGGAGCCATGGGCGGACCCAAATGGGACGGTCTCGATTATTCGGTCCGACCGGAGCGCGCGCTTTTGGCGCTGCGCCAAGAGCTTGGCTTGTTCGCCAATCTTCGTCCGGTGAAATTATTCTCCGCCTTGGCTTCGGCATCGACGCTTAAGCGCGAAGTGGTCGAGGGAACCGATCTTCTGGTCGTGCGCGAGCTCACCGGTGGGATCTATTTCGGCCAACCCAAAGGCGTAACCGAGCTGCCCGACGGAACCGAGCGCGGCGTAAACACCGAGGTTTACACAACGCCGGAAATCGAGCGCATCGCCCACGTGGCGTTCCAGGCGGCGCTCAAGCGGCGCAAAAAGGTCACATCGGTGGATAAGGCCAACGTGCTCGAAGTCACCGAGCTGTGGCGCAAGGTTGTCACCAAGATTCACAAAGACGAAGGCTACGCCGGAATTCAACTGGACCATATGCTGGTCGATAACTGCGCCATGCAGCTGATTCGCAACCCGAAGCAATTTGACGTGGTCGTAACGACGAATATGTTCGGCGATATCTTAAGCGACGAAGCGGCGATGCTGACCGGATCCATCGGCATGCTGCCGTCGGCTAGTCTGGGCGGCAAGGTCGGCATGTACGAGCCGGTGCACGGCAGCGCGCCGGATATTGCGGGTCAGGACAAGGCAAATCCACTGGCGACTATTCTAAGCGTTGCCATGATGCTGCGCCACTCCTTTAACCAGGGAGCCGCCGCGGATCGCATCGAAAAAGCGGTCGAAGCCGTGTTGGACCAAGGTTACCGCACCGCGGATGTTCAAGAAGCAGGTTGCAAGCTCGTTGGTTGCAAGCAAATGGGCCGGTCGGTCCGCGATCAGATCGAAAAGGCGAAGGGATAACTCGTCGTGAAAAGAGAAAAGTACAACGTCGCCATAGTCGGCGCCACCGGCGCCGTGGGGGAGCAGATGCGCGAGGTGTTGGAGGAGCGCCAGTTCCCGGTAGGCGAGCTGCGGCTCTTGGCCTCAGAACGGTCGGCGGGGCAATTTCTGCCTTTTCAAAGCAAGCAGATCCGTGTTGGAATTCTAAATGAAAATTCCTTCAAAGATATCGACATCGGTCTATTCTCGGCGGGCGGCAGCGTGAGCGAAAAATTCGCTCCCGCCGCCGTTGCCGCCGGCGCGGTGGTCGTGGATAACACGTCGCAGTTCCGCATGGAGCCGGATGTCCCGCTGGTCGTTCCCGAGGTGAATGCCCACGAGATCGCACGCTACAAGACGCGCGGCATCATCGCCAACCCGAACTGTTCGACGATTCAAATGGTCGTCGCGCTCAAGCCGATCCATGATGCGGCGCGCATCAAGCGTATCGTGGTATCGACCTACCAGTCAGTCTCAGGCGCCGGGCGCATGGCCATGGAGGAGCTGAGCCAGCAGGTCGGCGCGCTGTTCAACGGCCGCGAGCTCAAGCGGGAAAAATTTCCACACCAGATAGCGTTCAACTGTATTCCGCATATCGATGCGTTCATGGAAGGCGGTTACACCAAAGAAGAGCTAAAAATGATCGACGAGACGCGCAAAATTTTTGATGAGCCGGGGTTGCCCGTCACTGCGACCACGGTGCGCGTCCCAGTGTTCTGCAGCCATTCGGAATCGGTCAACGTCGAGACCGAGAAAAAACTGACCGCGGCGCAAGCCAAAGCGCTCTTGCGCGACGCGCCCGGAGTGATGCTCGCCGACATTCCAGAAGAAAATATTTATCCCATGGCGATCGATGCGGTCGGCAAGGATGCAACCTACGTCGGGCGGGTGCGCGAGGACAATTCGGTCGCCAAGGGTCTCAATCTCTGGGTGGTGGCCGATAACCTGCGCAAGGGCGCCGCGCTCAACGCGGTTCAAATCGCGGAAATTTTGGTCCGTGATTATATTTAAGCGAGATGGTTACTGTGGCGCGCGGGAATCCCCGAATTAAGCCCAAACAAGCAGGGAGTCGAAACTTTTCGTGTGAACGTTAAGATTATCGTTGAATACGACGGCACGAACTACTGCGGTTGGCAGATTCAGCACAATGGTGAATCGGTCCAAGCAGTTTTAGAGCGGGCGGTATCAACCTTCCTTGGTAAACCCACAAGGATTACCGGCTCAGGTCGTACCGATGCCGGCGTGCACGCGCTTGGCCAGGTGGCCAATTTCTTCGCGGACAAAGAATTCGACCGGCACCGGTTTCTGCGAGCCCTCAACGCCCTGACGCCCGCCGACATCACGATCAAAGAAATCGAGGTTGTCCCGGACTCTTTCGACGCGCGGCGCGGCGGGCGGAGCCGGATATACGAATATCGTATTCTCAATCGTTCAATGCGCTCGCCGTTCCAGACCAACCGCGCCTGGCATGTGCACGACGTGTTGGACCTTTGCGCGATGCGCGCGACGCTGCCGTGTTTGCTTGGCGAGCATGATTTCTCGTCGTTTCGTGCGGTCGGTTGCGACGCTGCGCATCCGGTTCGAAGGATTTATCGAACAACGTTGGAACCGCGCGGCGAACTGCTCATCTATACCATCGAAGCCACGGCGTTTTTGCGCCACATGGTGCGCAACATCGTCGGTACCCTCGTCGAGGTCGGTCGCGGCTTGCGCACGATATCCTCGTTCGGCGAATTGCTCGAAGCGCGCGATCGCACCAAAGCCGGGCCGACGGCGCCACCGCATGGCTTGTATTTGCTTGAAGTAAAGTACGATTTTTAAGCCTTCTGTGAACGTTGCGCGACACAAGTTGGTTTGACACAGTTCGGCGATTTCCATATACCCAAACGGTAAGAATTTTGCGCCAGTCTGCGGGGAGGGTGGCCCGTTATGATGCCTCGGCACGATAACTTTTACGACGTTTATTCGAGGGCGAAAAAGATCAAAATAAACTGGCCGCACGGCGCGCGCATGGCGATCGCCTTGGCGGGCAATTTAGAAGCCTGGACGGAAATTCCCGACCCGAAGCACCGGCGTACGCACCATGTCGGTGGTTCCAATCCCATCAAAGAAGACGATGTCGTGTCGTTGTATGATTGCCGGACCGCGAGCGAAAACGATTACGGCGGCCGGACCGGTGTGTGGCGGATTCTGCGCATCCTGGACAAGTACGGCGTCAAGGCCTCGTTCAACACCAACGCCCTGTGCCTTCACCGCTATCCCGAAGCCGTGAAGGCGGTGCACGAGCGCGGCCACGAGATCGTCGGCCATTCCTATGCCGAAGATATTCAGCTGACTCAACTCACCGAAGAACAGGAGCGCGAGGAGATCGGCACCTGCGCCAAGATGTTCGAGGAATTTACCGGCGTCAGACCAACGGGCTGGCTTACCTCCGGCATGCGCCATACGGAGCGGACCCTGGGCATACTCGCTGATGAAGGTTTTACGTGGCACGGCGACGCCGTGAACGATGACAATCCTTATCCCGTCAACATCAAGGGTAAAACCATGATCATCGTGCCGTACAAGAACGCGGTAAGCGGTTTGAACGATACCGGCATGTATCGCCGCGGCATTACCGCGCGAGATGTCTTCAATTCGTTCAAAGACGAGTTCGACCTGCTGTATGAGGAGTCGGCCCAAGAGGCCAAGATGCTCACTTTGGCGATGCACTGCCAGATGGCGTTTCCGGCCACCGGCAAGGTTTACGACGAGTGCATCAAATACGCCAAGTCGTTTCCCGACCTCTGGTTCGCTAGGCGTTGCGAAATCGTCGATTGGGTGAAGCAAAACTGTCTATAAGAATGGAGTGTTGGAGTATCGGAATAATGGAGTAATGCGTTCGAATCGAAAGACTATGCCCGGTACTTCCATACTCCATCGCTCCAATTTTTCTCCCGAGGAATTTTGCCATGTGTGACACAGCGGATGACGGCGTTGGTATCAGCAATTCGGTCCCCCGTGAGTTGAGGCTGCGCAACCGCGGGCTCCGCACGGCGGATCTCTCGGCATTGATGCCATTTGCGCGGCAGCTCGCCAACTCGCGCGAGAACCGCGACAGTCACATCGGCTTCGTCGGCTATGACAAGACCCAATCCGGCAACAAAATTCTTATCGCCATCGATCGCGAGTACGATTTGGACGTGCCCCACGCGGTGGCGGCGGCGCTGCGCGAAAAAGGCGCGCATGTGGATCTGCTGGTCGCTGATAGGGGCGATCCCGACCGAGTTTTTGATTACACCGACGAGGTGGAAGTCATCATGCGGCGCGAGCCCTGGGACAACAACCCGAGGCGCTGGGAGGGCACGCCTTATATCGAAGACTTCGCGCTGCGCGGCGGTTACGACCTGCTGATTCACGGCAAAGGCGGGCCGATCCCGAAAAGCGCCTTTCGCTACGAACAAATTCCTTGGCTGCGCGCCGAGCATTTCTTGCAGCGCTCGACAACGTATCCGCTTGACCTCCATTTGCTCATCAACAAGAAGACCTGGGACCCGATTTGGGAGTACGGTCGCGGCGGCCGCGCCCGTCTGACCGACGCCGAAGGCACGGATGTCTCGTGGACCTATTGGGATGAATATTACGACGGTACGCGCTATGGTTTTTCTTCGACGCCGCGCAACGGTCATCTGTTCGGCCATCCGGTGCCGCCGATCATCGCCAGGGAAGACGCGGCGGGCGTCGTCGCCGGAACGACCAGCCATTTTTCCAAAGCGTTCCCGCAAGTCAGAGTCGAGCTCGAAGGCGGGCAGCTTGTTAAGATCAGCGGCGGCGCCGCCTATGGCGACGCGTGGCGCGATCTGCTCGAAGAAAGCCGGCGCACTCAATATCCCTGCTTCCCGCGGCCGGGATTATTTTATCTTTGGGAAGTCGCCATCGGCACCAATCCCAAGATCATGCGGCCGAGCGGCATCGAAAAACATTCTTCGGGCGGTTTCGAGTGGGAGCGGCGCCGATCAGGTGTCATCCACATGGGCTTCGGCACGCTGTGGCGTTCCGCCGAGGAAAAATGGGCGGGTGAGAACGGAATTCTTTACGGGCACTTACATATCCACTTGCTGTTTCCGACTTTTACGATCACGACCAAGAGCGGCAGGGACTACACGATCATTCGCAACGGCAGATTAACCGCGCTGGACGATCCCGAGGTACGCAAGCTGGCAGAGAAGTACGGCGATCCCGACGATCTCTTGCGCGAAGACTGGATTCCACAAATTCCGGGGATCACCTACTCGGGATCCTATGAGGATTATGCGCGCAATCCGGGCAAATGGATTTACCCGCAGAGTGCCTAAGACCCTGTTCGTGAAACGTGTTCGTGTTATCTCCGACCGCTAGCACGAGCACGAAAATGATTGCGATATCTTCACGGTCGTCTAGCGGCAGGGATTCACCGTTAAGCACTTGAGGTTGTTGCCATATCCACGCCCTAGCCGCTCTTGAAGTCACCGGTAGCGATCGATATGATCCGGTGCGAAGGAGAGTTTTTTAATGGCCGGTAGGACACTTTACGATAAAATCTGGGAATCCCACTCGGTTGGGGTTTTGCCGACGGGGCAAATGCAACTTTTCATCGGGCTTCATCTTATCCATGAGATCACGACGGCGCCGGCGTTCGACATGCTGCGCGAAAACGGCATGGATGTGGCGTTTCGCGACCGCACCTTCGCGACCGTGGATCACATTGTCCCGACCGATCTACGCCAACGGCCTTTTCTCGACAAAGAGGCCGAAGAGTTGACTCAGGCGCTGGAGCGGAACGTGAAGCAGTTCGGCGTCGAATTTTTTGGCCTGGATAGCATGAACCAGGGTATCGTTCATGTCATCGGCCCACAGCTCGGCTTGACTCAACCCGGTATGACGCTCGCCTGCGGTGACAGCCACACGAGTACCCACGGTGCTTTTGGCACGCTCGCCTTCGGCATCGGCACCAGCCAGGTGCGCGACGTGTTGGCGACTCAAACCCTGGCAATGGATAAGCTCAAAGTGCGCCGGATCAATATCAACGGCGCGCTCGGCACCGGTGTCTACGCCAAGGATGTCATTCTCTACATCATTCGCCGGCTCGGCGTCGGTGGCGGTAAAGGCTTTGCCTACGAATATGGCGGTGCCGTGATCGACCGGATGAACATGGAAGAGCGCATGACGGTATGCAACATGAGCATTGAGGGTGGCGCTTTGGTGGGTTACGTCAATCCGGACCAGACGACTTTTGATTATCTCAAAGGTCGGCCTTATGTGCCGACGGGCGAGGCTTTCGGGCGAGCGATGAATTACTGGAAGTCGGTCGCCTCGGACGGTGACGCCAAGTTCGATGATGTCGTTAATTATGAGGGGAGCGAGATCGAACCGACCGTGACTTGGGGCATCAACCCCGGACAATCCGTCGGTATCTCCGAAACCCTGCCCAAGCCCGCGGAATACGCTGATCCAGAAGGCGCCAAGAAAGCCTACGAGCATATGGGCTGGACGCCAGGGACGCCGATTGCCGGTACGCCGATCAACGTCGCTTTCATCGGCTCGTGCACGAACGGCCGTCTCGCCGATTTCCGCGCCGCAGCAAAGATCGCCAAAGGGAGGAAAATAAACCCCAATGTGCGCGCTCTCGTTGTTCCCGGCTCGGCGGAAGTGAAGAAGCTCGCCGAACAGGAAGGGCTGGACAAGATTTTCGAAGCAGCGGGCTTTCAGTGGCGCGAAGCGGGTTGCTCGATGTGTCTGGCGATGAACCCGGACAAACTCAACGGCAGGGAAGTTTCCGCGTCGTCATCGAATCGCAATTTCATCGGTCGCCAAGGTAGCCCGCAGGGACGGACACTGCTCATGAGCCCGGCGATGGTGGTAGCCGCGGCGCTCAACGGCAAAGTGACCGACGTGCGCCAGTACGAGTAAGCGAGGCAATATGAGCGAGTTTGTTAGAATTGTGAAAATCACCGGCACGGCGGTGCCGATGCGCGGCAATGACATCGATACCGACCGGATCATTCCGGCGCGGTATTTAAAGGAAGTGACCTTTGCGCGCATGGGCGATTATCCGTTTTTCGACGAACGCTACAGCGCCGACGGCAAAAAGAAAGATCATCCGTTCAATGATCCCGAGTATAGCGGTGCTTCGGTCTTGTTTGTCAACAAGAACTTCGGCTGCGGCTCGTCGCGCGAGCATGCCCCTCAAGCGCTCAATCGATTCGGCATCAAAGTGATCGTCGGCGAGTCGTTCGCGGCGATCTTTGCGGGCAATTGCACGATGATGGGGGTGCCGACGGTGACCGTCGGGGAAAAAGACATTCAGCAGCTGATGAGGAGCGTCGAGGAAAACCCTAAAACGGAGTACGCGGTCGACCTGGAGAGCAAGACGCTGGTCTACGGCAATGAGAAGATCGCTATCGACCTGCCGGAAACCTACCGCACGGCATTGATGACAGGATCGTGGAATTCCACCGCGCTGTTGCGCGCCAATCTCGATCAGGTCAAGCAGACTGCCGCCAAACTGCCATACATCGGTAACTTCGCCAACTGATTTCTCACGATTTCGAAAATCGGCGACACACTCCGGACTGACTGATGGCTGAACGAATCGTCTCCATGCACGCCGCGCATCGCAGCGGCAAAGAAGTTGTCGACGGTTTTTTATCCCGTCCGACCGGCGGCGGCGAGCGGCCTGCCATTGTCTTAGTCCACGGCTATCGGGGCTTGGATGATGGCCAACGCGCCGTGACACGGCGCTTTGCCCAAGAAGGTTTTGTCTGTCTGTCCCCCGATTTGTTCCATGGCAAGATCTATCACACGCTGGAAGAATGCGCGCTTAAGAAAACTTCCCTCGACATTCCGCGCGCCGTCAACAACATCGTCGACAGCGTGCCTTATTTGCGCAAGCTTCCCTGGGTCGGCAAGAAAAAAGTCGCCGTGCTTGGTTTTTGCATGGGCGGCGGTTTGGCGCTGTATGCCTTGGCGCAATCGAAAGCGTTCGCCGCCGGCGTGATTTACTATCAGAGCCTGTTTCCGGACCCGGAAGAATTGAAAAGCATCGGTGCGCCGATGCTCTGCCACTACGGCACCGACGATCCGGGAACGACGCAGACCGAGATCGACATGTTTCGCGCCAGTTTGGATAAATACAAGAAAAAGTACGAGATCGAGATGTACCAAGGGGCCGGGCACGCGTTTTTGAACAATCCCCAAAGCAAGGTTGGGGCGAACCGAGAGGCAGCGGAGAAGTCGGTGGTCAAAACCGTAAAGTGGCTAAGAAAGATTTTAGCCTAGAGCAGTAACTGCAAAACTGGGAGAACGATTGTGGCGAATAAGTGGGATGAGAGGAAGAAAGCACAAGAAGACGAATATTTTATCAAGAAAGAGCGTGAGCTAGTTGCGAAGTTGAAGGCGAAGCAAGAAACCGAAGCGAAAGAGGCGGCCAAAAAGGCTTCGTTCATGAAGTGTCCTAAATGTGGCGAGGCGCTCAAAGAGCGCAGTTTTCAGAAAATTCTCATCGACCAATGTACGGGGTGCAACGGCATTTGGCTCGATGCCGGCGAGCTCGAACAAGTCGCCGACCAGGAAGGCGGAAGCTGGCTCGGCAAGTTCTGGCAGAAAAACAGTTAAAGCGGTGTGGCGGCAACATTACGCCTAGGATTGCATTTCGGGACGTAAAGCTTCAAAGGAGGCTGTCATGAAACGAAATTTAAAAAATTGCCGTTTTCTGATAGCCGCTTTGGTCTTGGCTTTGCCACTGGCGCAGAATTTGCGGCTAGGGCGCGCTCAAGAAGGCAAAATCGTTCCCTATGTGCCGACGCCGCAGAAGGTCGTTGACCGGATGCTGGCGCTCGCCGGGGTAAAAAAAGGCGATGTGGTTTACGATCTTGGCTCCGGCGACGGTCGCATCGTGATCACCGCCGCAAAAAAATTCGGTGTCAAAGCGGTCGGTTTCGAGATCGATCCGGAGCGTATCAAAGAGTCCCGTGCGAACATCAAGAAGGCCGGCGTTGGCGACTTGGTCGAGATTCGCCAGCAGGATATCCTCACCGTAGACTTGTCACCGGCATCGGTACTAACGATGTATCTACTTCCTGAAGTCAATCTGATGATCCGGCCCAATATTTGGAAGCAGATGAAGCCGGGCTCGCGTGTGGTTTCGCATGATTTCGACATGGGCGACTGGAAGCCGCTCAAGACCGAATACATCCAAGATGGCTCGAGTTGGGATCACACGCTTTATCTCTGGCATGTCGAAGCGGGAAAGAAATAATTCGGTCGGTCGGCGGCACAAAGGCAGAGTGATTTTATTCCTGTTCAGTCTAATCGGAGGATTTTGAATCACATGATGAAATGGCGAGTAGCGGTGGTCACCATGTTGCTGGCATGGGCAGCGGTCGCTAGTCGCGGGCAGGCGGCCGAGATCAAAATTGGCATCGCCGAAGCATTGACCGGCAATGCGGCGCAATATGGCATATCGATCCGTAAGGGTTTCGAGCTCGGAGCGGCTGAAATTAATGCCGCAGGCGGTATCAATGGCCAGAAGCTTAGTCTTGTGATCGAAGATGAACAGGGCAGGAAAGAAGAGGCGATCAACGTCTTCAAAAAATTGATATTTCAAGACAAGGTTTTAATGCTTTTCGGCCCGACCTTGTCCAATTCCGCTCAGGCCTCCGACCCCGTGGCGCAATCGGCGAAAGTCGTTGTCTTCGGCACCTCAAACACCGCCGACGGGATTAGTTCCATCGGCAACTACGTCTTTCGTAATTCGGTTACTGAAGCTGACATCTTGCCGGTGACGCTCAAAGTTGCGGTGCAAAAAACCGGTCTCAGAAAAGTCGCGGTGCTCTACGGCAACGACGATATCTTCACCAAAAGCGGCTACGATAATTTCGTCAAGGCGCTGAAAGCGCTCAAGATCGCGGTGACCAACACCGAAACCTTCGCCAAGGGAGATGTCGACTTCAAGCCGCAATTGACCAAGATTAAAGCGGCAAATCCGGATGCGGTGGTTTTGTCCGCGCTTATCGCCGAGGGCGCACCGATCATGGTTCAAGCGCGCCAGTTGGGCATCGCTTTGCCGTTTGTCGGCGGCAATGGCATGAACTCGCCGCGGATATTCGATCTCGCGAAAGGCAGCTCGGATAATCTCTGGGTCGGCAGCCCTTGGTCGGTGGAAAATTCCGCCCCGGAAAACAAGCGCTTCATTGCCTCATTTCAAAAAGCCCATGGGGCGATGCCCGATCAATTCGCTGCGCAGGCCTACGATGCGATGTATATTTTGGCCGAGGCGCTCAAGAAAACTAAAATGACCGGCAAACTCGAAGCGGACCGCAGAGCGCTGCGCGATAATCTGCCGGATACCCGGTGGACCGGCGCTACGGGGCCTTTCAAATTTCGCCAGGTACGCGGTCGTGGCGGAAAGCTGGCAGGTTACGACGCGGTGCAAACCGCGATCGTCATGGTGACCAAGGGCAGTCGGTACGTGATTCAAAATTAGCGGATGCTCGTCCAACAAATCGTCAACGCAATTACCTTGGGCGGCGTCTACGCGCTCTTCGCCCTCGGATTCACTCTGGTCTTCGGCGTCCTAAATGTTGTCAATCTGGCCCACGGCGCGATTTTTATGCTCGGCGCCTACGTTGCGCTGCAAGCGGTTGTACTACTCCACGCGCCGCTCCTGCCGGCGGTTTTGGCCGCCATGGCCTGCACCGCGATTGCCGGCTGGATTATCGATAAGCTGGTATTTGCACCCTTGCGCAGGCGCCGAGCGCCGCACCTGGCGCCGATGGTGGCGACCATCGGCTTAGCGCTGGCTATGACCAGCGCCGTCGAGGGTTTTTTCGGCGCGCAGAACTTGCGTTTTCCGGTCGAGATTTTGCCTGTCGAGGTCATCCATTTTGCCGGGGCGCGGATGAGCTGGTTGGAGCTCAGAATCGTTTTCCTGGCGTTCTTGCTCATGGCTGTGCTGCTCTGGGGGCTTAAGAAAACTCTCTTGGGAACCGCCTTGCGAGGCCTTGCCGAGTCGCCCAAGGCCGCGGCGATTTTAGGCGTAGACGTCGACGGACTCTTCCGTGTCACATCGATGATCTCCGCCATGCTCGGCGGCGTCTCTGGGGCGCTGATCGCGCTCTACAGCAACGCGGTGTTTCCGCATATGGGTCAACCGATGTTGCATAAGGGGATCGCCGTGGTGATTCTTGGCGGCATGGGAGATATCCGGGGCGCCATGCTCGGCGGTTTTTTTCTCGGCTTTGCCGAGGTGTTTTCGGTTGCCTACATCGGCTCGACGATGCGCGATGCGGTCGCCTTCGGCTTACTGTTCGTCGTGCTCTTGCTCCGGCCCGAAGGGCTGTTCGGCCATGCGGCGCAGCGGCGCGCCTGAGCGCCGACATGCTTATAGCTTTAGACCCGATCTCATGGAATGGTTTGTTAACTTTTGGGCGACGTACAATACCTTGGTGTTTTCCACCGGCACCAACGTGCTGCTGGCATTGTCGATTTACCTTACGTTAGCATGCGGTTTGCTCACTGTGGCCAACGCGGCCTTTATGGCTCTCGGCGCGTACACTGCGGCATTATTGACTTTAGAGATCGGAATTCCGTTTGGCCTGGCACTGTTGGTTGGAGTGTTGCTGCCGGCGTTGGTGGCACTTTTGATCGGCGGGCCAACACTGCGCCTTTCCGGTGTCTATCTAGCCATGGCGACGCTGGCCTTCGGCGAGGTCGTTCGCATCATGATTCTCAATGCCGAGGGTTTGACCGGAGGCGCCCTCGGTCTCAACGGGATTCCGCAGCTCACCCAGGGTTTCCATGTGGCTGCGGCATTGGCCACAACACTCTACCTGGTAGTGCGCTTGGCAAACTCTCGCGTCGGACGGACTATCGCCGCGATTTGTCAAGACGAGACCGCTGCTGAGCTGGTCGGCGTCGACGTTCGAGCTTATAAGCTTTTGGTATTTGTGCTGGGCGCCGGTCTGGCCGGGCTGGCCGGCGGGCTCAACGCCCATTTTACGTTTTTTATCAGTCCCAATGAGTTCGGCTTCGAGCGGGCCGTGGAAATTCTCGCCATGGGCGTATTGGGAGGCACAGGCAGTCCGTGGGGTGCGGTGATCGGCGGCGTCTTGATTACTTTATTGCCGGAGTTTTTACGCGGACTCGGCCACTATCGACCACTAATCAACGGGGCCATTCTAATCGTCATTATTCTCTATTCGCCCAAGGGGATATGGGAGCTCTTGCGCCCTTCGCGTGGGACGGCGAGAGCGCCGGCGGCAATGTAGACCATGCTTAAACTGACTGCGGTGTCAAAAAATTTTGGGGGGCTTCAGGTCCTCGATGGTTTGGACCTGACAGTTCCCGAGCGGGGGGTATTCGGCCTGATTGGGCCGAACGGCGCGGGTAAGACTACCGTATTCAATCTGATCACCGGACTGCTGGCGCCGAGTTCGGGCAGCATCGAGTTTCGTGGCCAGCATCTCAATGGCATGGCGCCGCATCGTGTTACCCGGTGCGGCTTGGCGCGAACCTTTCAGAACATTCGCTTGTTCAAGGAAATGACACTTAGCGAAAATGTTCTCGTGGCTTTCAACGGCCGTCAGCGATCCGGCGCGCTGAGCCTGTTCTTGCCGCTGCCTTCCTACCGACTCGCGGCGCGACGCGAACAAGAACAGGCGCACGAGCTTCTGGCCAAAGTCGGCTTGACTGCCAAAGCCGATCTCTTGGCCGGGACGCTGTCCTACGGCGAACAGCGGCGCTTAGAGATCGCCCGCGCATTGGCGACTGAACCGAAATTGCTGTTGCTTGATGAACCGGCTGCGGGCATGAACAGCGCCGAAAAATTGCTGTTGATGGAGGAGATCGTCAAATTGCACGAGAGCGGGTTGACTCTACTGATCATCGAGCACGACATGCGCTTCATCATGGGATTGTGCGAGCAAATCACCGTCTTGAATTTCGGCAAGGTGATCGCTTGCGGCGCACCGGACGAGATTCGCGCCCATCCGGAGGTTATAGCGGCGTATCTAGGCCGAGACGAGGCTTGACTCACACCCAGCTATGAGCGCGCTTCTACAGGTTGCGGGGCTGAGGGTCCATTACGGCGTGATCGAAGCGGTCTCGGGCATCGACCTGTCGATTGGCGAGGGTCGAATCACGGCTTTACTCGGCGCAAACGGCGCCGGCAAGTCGACGACGCTGCTTGCACTATCGGGCCTGCTCAGAGCGAGCGCCGGATCTATTCTTTTCGACGGGAGCGAGTTGCGCGGCCAGCCGCCGCACCGTATCGTCGAGCGCGGTTTGATTCAGGTTCCCGAAGGCCGGGAAATTCTCGCGACTCTTACCGTGCGGGAGAATTTGCTGCTGGGCGCTTACAAGCGTCGCCGTCAAGGCGACCTTAAAAAGGATTTGGAGCAATTGCTCGAGCTGTTCCCGCGCCTGAAAGAAAGATTTTCGGGCCGGGCCGGCAACCTTTCCGGCGGCGAGCAGCAGATGTTGGCCATCGCCCGGGCGCTAATGGCGCGGCCACGCTGCCTATTGCTTGACGAGCCTTCCATGGGGCTGGCCCCACTATTGGTACAGGAAATATTTGCGACGCTGCGGACCTTAAACCAGGAAGGTTTGACGATTTTGCTGGTGGAGCAAAACGTTCGTCAAGCATTGGCCATCGCGCATGACGGTTACGTTATGGAAAATGGTGTGATCGCGCTGTGGGGGAGCAGCGCCGAGCTGTTTAACAATCCGAAGGTTATCGAAGCCTACCTCGGTGCGTAGATATTTAGAGTATTGGTAAGGGTGTGCCGGCGGTAAACGCAGATGAATGAGCGGGATATACCCATCGGACCTCATACGCTTCCCGGTGCGGCTCAAGGGAATTACGGTGTTGTTTCAATTTGTACGAATTTTCGCATTTCCTGCACTTATCTGTATAGCTTTGCTGCGGTTTGTGTCTGATTTACTCATCTTTGTCATGCTTTGGCCAACGACGTCCAGATCGCTCTGCTGGCACGGTTTCTGCCTTAATCACGGGTGAAAATCCCGACGATCCCGAGGAGGTTAGTGCCATGGACGAAATTCTCACCGCCAGCGAAGTAGCCGAACTTTTGCAGATTCACCCCCGGACGGTTTACAAGCTCGTCAAAGAGGGATCTCTGCCGGGCCGGAAATTCGGCGGCGGCTGGCGCTTCAGTCGTTCCGAGATCCTTGCGATGGTTTCGCCTCAAGGCAGCCCGCCGGCGCCGCGCAAGCTGCACACCGAAGAGCGTTAGCGTCGACGTTTTTTTTTGGTCCCGGTATTCTTCAATCTCTGCGCCGACCGGAGTTTTACTGTTTCGCTCGGCGCACTGCGGTCCTGCTCGCCGTCCTTCGGCTTGACTTCTCGTTCGATCCAACGCTAGCTAGTAGTAGCATCGAGAATTTAAACCAAACAGGATGGGTTCATGAGCGGTGCACTGAGCGGAATAAAAGTCATTGAAGCGGCAAGTTATGTTACCGGGCCATTTGCCTCGCAGCTTCTGGCGGACATGGGCGGGGAAATCATCAAAATAGAAGAACCCAAACAAGGCGACCCGTTTCGCGGCTGGGGCGAGCGAAATTATGCCGCGACATTTTGCAGTCTCAATCGCAACAAGCGTAGCCTATCTCTCGATTTGCGCAGCGATCAAGGACGCGATATCGCCCTCAAGCTCGCTGTTGGGGCCGACGTGGTGATCCAAAACTTTCGTCCGGGCGTCATGGAGAAGCGCGGACTCGGCTACGAGGATATCAAAAAATTAAATCCAAAAATTGTTTACTGCTCGATCTCGGGGTTCGGCCCAAACGGACCCTACCGGGATATGCCGGGCTACGATACCGTCGGTCAGGCCCGTAGCGGCCTGTTAAGCCTTCTCACCGATCCGGGAAAACCTCAGGGTATGGGAATTTCGTTTTCAGATCACTTGACCGGCATGTACGCCTGCTACGGTGTTCTGAGCGCCCTGGTGAACCGTCTGCTCACAGGCGAGGGGCAGCATATCGAAACCTCTCTGCTGCGCGCGTCGCTGTCTTTTATCAGTGAAAACGCCGCGCGTTACTTCGAGACCGGCCATGTGCCGCGGCGCAAGGACCGCACCACGACGGCCGGAGTTTTCGCATTCGAGGATCAGGACGGTCTGCCGTTCGTGTTGCATATGTCGTCGCCCGATAAGTTCTGGCGCAATATGTTCGAAGTGGTTGGTAAGCCGGAATGGAGCGATGATCGGCGCTTCAGCGATCGCAAGGGTCGAATAGAAAATTATGATGTCTTGGTCGAGCAGCTGCGCCCGATCTTCGGCGCCGGGCGGCGCGCTGACTGGCTGCGCCGGTTGACCGAGAAAGACGTTCCCGTCGCGCCGATCAACACGCTCGACGAAGTTTTCGCCGACCCGCAGGTGCGCGAGTACGGCTTCCCCATCGAGGTAGAACATGCGAAGATGGGCAAGATGAAGCTGATCGGTAACGCCGTCGATATGAGCCGGACGCCGCCGAGCATCGACCGGCCGCCGCCGACGTTAGGGGAGCACACGGAAGAAATTCTGACGTCGATTGGTTATGAAGCGGCGAAGATCGCCAAACTCCGCGAACAAGGGGTGATCTAGAGAAATTCGGTGTCGCCGTGCGCGAGCAGTGGAAGCCCCGCACCCCAGCGGTTTGAAGCAGCTGCCTTATGCGTCATCCCAGCTTAGTCTCCCTATCGCACGATCATCACCATGGGTTGGCTCTGGCCTTGCGCTGTCGAAAACAGGCGTTAGGTCAGTTGAGGCCTATGGGCGCTGCCGGCCTGCGCCAACGCGCCGAGGAAGTTTTGGAGTTTTACGAAAAGAATTTGGTTTGCCACTTTCGCGCTGAGGAAGAAGTTTTGTTCCCCTCCCTACGAACTTTGGTGCCGCAAAGCGCCGCGCTTATCGACGAGCTGCTGCGCCAGCACGACCACATCCGCCGGGCGATGCCCCAACTCGAATCGGGCACGGGCTTGGCGAAACTGATCTTCGATCTAGGCGACCTGATCGAGACTCACATTCGCAAGGAAGAGCGTGAGCTGTTTCCCATCTTCGAAAAACTCATGGCACCGACTCACGCCGAAGCCATTGGCGCGGAACTTAAGAAAGTTCTCGAGAGCCCAGCCCAGGGATAGGGCGCGCGGAGACTTTTCGCTACTCCATGATTTTGAGCAAAACATGGCGGCGATTTTTCGTGTAGGGTCTGACCTGCTTCGGCCATCGGCCATCTTCGATCGCTTTGTCCCATGCGGCACTGGTTAACACCTCCGGACTCTCCAATTCATAAATCGCGGTGTAGATCGGCTCGTTGGAAATCTCGATCGTTTTGCGCTCGCCGCCGATGTTCATCGTCAGCGTGGCCCGTTTATAGCGGGTGATGCCGACCACGCCGGGCACCTTGCTCAAGTTGGGCACATGCTCCTGGTCGTAGACTTCGTTGAAGATCGCTTCATGTGTAGGATCCACGTCCATGCTGGCGATCATCAAGTATTTTGCTTTGCCGGCCATGATGCAATCTCCTCGCGCAATTTTTATTGAAAAGTTGCAATTACATCCCCAAGAAGGCCGAAATCTCCGGTGCGGGGGATTTTATTTCGACGACTATAGATTCTTCGATGCCCTCGACCCCATGGGGCACGCCCTTCGGATGGCGGCATACATCGCCGGGCCCGAGGATGTACTCTTCTTTTCCGACGGTCATTTTGACTTTGCCTTTTACCACGTAGGCCAGTGATTCGTGCGAGTGCACGTGCAGCGGGGCGCCCACACCCGGTGTGTAGTGAATTTCCAAAAAAGTCATTTCGTCGCCCTTGATCAACGGCTTGACGATCAGATCGCCGCCAAACATCGGTTTGCCTTCGATGGACTTGACGACGATGCCTTTGACGTCGGAGTTTCTTGACAAAATCATCCTGCGCTCCTGGTTGCGACGATTGCGGAACAATTGAGCGTCGCAGCAAAAAATCTTCTTGAGTCTAACGACGCGTACCGAGGATGTCAATCCAACTTTAAGAATCTATGGCAGCAGCTTTTAATGTATCCGTTGTCGCTACGGATGATGCGAGGAATGATGGCCGCGCGAAATTTCTTAGGCGCGGCGGATGGATCAATGACGATCCTGGGTTTTATCATCGCTTTGTTGCTGTCGGGTTTGGCGCTGGAGTGGCGGCCTCGCCTGTTATTTTATCATCCCCAATTTGATACGCTTCTGGCTATTCTCGATGTGGTGGGTATCGCCCTGAACCGCAATTCGTCCTGGGGCTGGTTTCTGCTTTTTTTCCGTGCGTTTATATCGCTTGTGTCGCCGAGAGTTTGATCAGGACGCTTTTGGGTTGTTTGTTGTTGAGCGGTGGCGTCACGTTCGTGACCTATTCCGCCGGCAAGGGTTTCTGATAGGATAGCGCGGCGCTGCTTAGGATTTCATTTCTTTGCCGTTTATTTGAATGCGAGGTTTGACTTGTTCGTCGCGCAATCTAGCAAAATTTTTGTTTTGTTTCGATTGGGCTGCGTGATCGGTCGGACGGGGGTAAACGAGTGGAAGTATTTGTTTCCGCGGTGCAGATTTAGCGGGAGTGAGAGTTGCGTCTATGAATATTGACATCCATTCGCATTTTTTTCCCATCGAAGCGTTGCAAAATCCTGGTAAATTCGAGGAACGAGCGCCGAAGCTAACGCTTGATCAAGGCAGGCTGTCGGTAAAATCTCAGATCGGCGTGAGAGCCGGCCTTGGAGCGGGAGCGTACGATCCGATAGCCAGGATCAGGGCGCTCGATGAGATGAACATCGACGTGCAGGCGATCTCGCCATCGCCGATTCTATTGTTTTATTGGGAAGAGCCCGCCGTTGCCGCGCACTTCTCGCGCAAACAAAACGAGGCGATTTATAACGTCGTCCGAAAGCATCCGGAACGGTTTGTCGGGTTCGGCAGCGTGCCCCTGCAAAGTATCCCCGATTCAATCGCGATCGCGGAAGAGGCAAATAACATGGGGCTTAAGGGTCTCGAGATCGGTAACGCCGTCGGCGAGCGACCGCTCGACGATTCGCTGTTTGAACCGTTTTTCGAGGCGGCGCAAGCACTCGGCCTTTTGCTGTTCGTTCATCCCCTCGAGGGCGGTGTCGACGCCGGCGATCCGCTTGCCGGAGTCCTCGGCAATGTTCTGCAATTCACTTTTCGAACGACAATGATGGTCGAACGCATGATCGTCAAGGGCATGTTTGACAAATATCCGAACTTGCGGCTCTGTTTGTCCCACGGCGGCGGCTTGCTGGCATTCAATATCTGGCGCCTCGATCATTCCTACAGTATGCGTGCCGACCTGAAAAAGACCATGTCGCGGAAACCTTCCGAATATCTGAAAATGCTCTATTTCGATTCGATCGTTCATTCCGTCGCAGCCTTGCAGTATTTGGTCGAGGTAGTTGGCGCGGACCGTGTTGTCGTGGGCACGGATTATCCGATGTCGATGGGTGATTTTCAATCGGTCGACAAAGTCGGGCAGCTCGCAATTGCGGAGGAATCGCGAAAACAGATACTCGGCGGCAACGCGACGAAGGCGCTCAATCTTTAGGGTTAGAAAGTATCCCGTCGCACCGGCGAGCAGGCTTTCCAATCACTCTATCCGGTAAAACCTTTTTGCATTGTCGCAAAGTATCTTTTGCTTGGCGCTGTCGGAAAGCTCCGGGCGGGCGAGCAGCTCGGGAATGTCTTTCAAAAATTCCCCGTAAACTCGCTCGTGCGGATAGTCTGACGGGAACATAATACGGTCCTCGCCTATAACCTGAGTGACGTAGGCCAGCGAGGTTTCCTCCGGTTCGCAGGTGACGTAGACGGGGCAGTGCTTGATGTAGTCGCTGGGTTTTTTCTTCATATCGGGGAACGAGCGGCCGCCGCGGGTTTCGTATTCATAATCCAGCCGGTCCATCATGTAAGGCAGCCAACCGCAACCGGCTTCAAGAAACGCGATCTTCAGTTTGGGAAACTTTTCCAACACGCCGTCGCAAACTATGCTGGTAAATTGGATCATCAGCGGAAATGGATGCTCGAGCGCGTGGACCTGTCCCTGATCTTCGAAATAGTCAAAGCCGAAACCGCGGCTCGGCGCACCGTGGACTCCGAGCGGCACGCCGAGCTCTTCGGCGGCTCGAAAGATCGGGTGAAAGTCCGGATGGCCGTAAGCTTTGTTCATCACCGTCGCGGACGGAAGAAAGGCGCCGACCATGCCGAGCTTTTCCACCGCATAGTGCAGTTCGTCGACGGCGCCCAAGGGATCTTGGATCGGCAGGACAGCGACGCCTTTAAGACGCGAGTCTTTTTTGATGTAGCGAGCGTGAAACCAGTTGTTGTAGGCGCGTGAAACCGAACCGGCCCAATTTGGGTCCTGCACCAAGCCGATGGCCAGAGCGGCGGTGGGATAAAGCACCGTGCTGTCGAGGCCCATGTTATCGACGAACTTGATCACGTCTTCGGGTTGCGTTTCGGTTACTTTATCGGGGCGTCCGGCGCCCAAGCCACGCGGCCAACCGTCGAGCGAAGGAAACAAAGCGTACGCCCGGGCCCGCCGCATACCGTGAAATTTGCCTTCAAAGTATTCTTCGATCTCCTCAGGGTTCTCGTAGATATGGCCGTCGGCGTCAATGACTTTGGGTTTTTGCATAAGTTCCCCTTTCAAAATCTCCAGCACGAATTATGCACTCTTAACTAAGCCGTGACGTGATTTTCTGTCAAGGTGGAATTTTCATGGCCGCGATTGGCTATTATCGAGCGGCACAGGCGATCGCGAATACTGGCCGGTTTACGCTGAGGCGGATAGGGTCGGCTGTGCCATCGGCATCCATGGCGGCGCGCATCCCGATAGAAAGGATGTTCGACATCGGATAGCTTCACACTCCCTGCCCGGTTTTGCTGCGCCCCGAGCCGAGTCATCTTGTGCGCGCGGAGAGGGCCCAGTTATGTCGGTTCTTCTTGGATACGGCCGACTACCGGACCCCAAGCTTTGACCTTGCTCTCGCTTTGGATTTTGTCGCCTTCGAATTGGGCAAGCCGGCGGGTTTTTTCCTGAAGTTCCTTGTTTAGGTTTTCGCACTCTGTAGAGAGGCGTTTGATCAGTTTGCCGATCTCGACCTCCTTGGCTGCGGTGGCCTGAATCAGAGACTCTTTATGCTTTATCGTCGCTTCTTGTTGCTCCAAGCGGATCGCATTGTCGCGCGCAGCATTTTCCAATTCGTTAATTTTTGTATGAAAATCGGTTTCCAAATTGTGCAGTGCGTTGTTCTTGGCTTGAACCATTGCATCCCGCTTGGCAAGTTGCGCTTTTAACGCCGCAATTTCTTGGGTAAGGGGCTCGACATTTAACTGGGCGCAGTTTTCGTTAGATTGGTCGCCTCGATCCGGCTCCTGTTTGCGCCTTAAGAATGAAGTCACCTCGGTCGTGAGGTTTAGGAGCTCCTGTTCGCGCTGGCTAAGCTGAATTTCCTTTTCGCGCAAGCGCTTTTCCATCTCCGCAAGCTGCGCCTTTGTTGTCTTTTCCAAGACAGCGTACGCGATAGTGCGTTCTTGTAGTGCCGCTTTGCTCTGTTCGAGCTGGCGGCGTAGATTTATCAGTTCGGTCTGGTGCGTTTCTTCGAATCGTTGAGCCCACTCAGTCTGGTTAATTGCGTTCTGATAGGCCCGGTCGGCGAAGGTGTTGATTTTGTCGATGTAATCAAACAATTGGTTGGCCTGGATTTCTATATCAAGGATACTATTGGCATCGGCTAGCGATGATGATTGATCTTCGGTGGAGCCTTGCTCACGCTCCACTGCGTGACAGGCAGCATCCTGCTGGATAGTTTCGGGTATGTGTTGTTCATCCTGCATTAGTCCGAATCCCCTTGGCTGCGTCAGTTCCCCAGGTTGATACCAGATAAAGTTTGAGCAATTCTCATTCCACTGTGTTCTCCATGGGACTGTTTGCTTAAGTCATTGAAATCTATATCGAAAGTGAGCTCACGCTAGAGTTTTTAATGGGTCTGTGGCAGAATGAGGCCGTCCAATATTGTCCAGTGAGGTCAGATGATGTTGTCCGGCAATGGGATAAGGGTGCCGGCTCATTCAAGATGGAGGCTTACAGGATCGTAAATGTCCGGATTGAAATGCATCGTTGATCAAAGGTAAAACTTCATTTGTGCATCGAATCCCGCTCTCCTCTCCCTTTAGCCCCTTTACCGTCCTTGCTCGATCGTGCTAGTTTCCGATGCAAATGCCACAATTGCGAGGAATACAACATGCGGATTATCGAGAAATCTTTCAGCACCAGAAAACATGGAATCGCAGGATTTTTATCCTATCCGGAGCGCGCAGAGCCGGGCCCGGCGCTGTACTTGATCCATCCCAAAGGCGGCCTCGGCGAGTACATCAAAACGGAGACCCGAAAGTTCGCCAAGCTCGGTTACACGACTTTCGCCATCAACGTTTTTGAGCAGCTCGGTTATCCCGAGCCGACCCATATCGTCGCGGGATCGCAAATTCAGGCCAAGACCCCTGACCCCGAATTTACCCGTGTGTTGACTGAAGGCTGGCGCTTTTTGCTCAAACAATCCACGGTCAACCAGGAGCGGGTGGCGGTTTGCGGTTATTGTATGGGCGGGCGTATCGCAATTCACTTCGTGGCGGCGACGCCGGAGGTGCGAGCGTTTGTGGGCTACTATCCCACCGTTCGCGCCGAGCCGGATTCACCGCTGAGGCCGGTCCATCCTTCGGTCAGCGCGCGAAAGATTCGCTGCCCGTCGATCAATTTGTACGGTGCCGATGATGTCACCACCGTGGTGCCGGTACAGGAGCAGATGTGGCAGGCGTTCAAAGAGAACGGCCAACCGCTGGAATGGCATTTCTTCCCGTTCGGCGGGCATGGTTACGTCGACCCGGGAGCGCCGGGTTATAACGCCCACACCGCTGAACTTTCGTGGCCCCTGGTTGTTGATTTTTTGGAGAGGCATTTGGAATGGTCTTCGCCCGAGTGCGAAAATCCAAACTTGCCCGCTTGAACGGCGCGAAGATCCGAAAACAAAAAAAACGCCACCTGCGAATACAAACGTAGGTGGCGTTTTGCTTGGGCTGCTCTAATATCGTCGGAATCAGCTTATTTTAAGCTCCTAACAGAAGACTGCTATGCCAGCTTTTGCGAAAACCTTCGCTATTCGCTTCCTCTCAGTGTGCTCTTGAAGCCGTCGATCGTGAGCTTGCCGGTGACGATGCGCTCGAAGTCCGAGCTGCTAACGTAATGATTTAATTCGGGCATCTCGACGTCCCAGTGAAAAATTTCTCCGATGGACGGGAGCGCGCCGGGCAACTTCGGGTCCTCGTGCGAGATCGAGATATCCTGGCCGCGGTAAATGCCGCGCACAGTGGCGTGGCTTTTTCGGCACCAATCTAACACGTCCGCAAAGGTCATGACTATTCCGCTTTCGCCGCAACCGGATTGAGCAAGTGCTCCTTCAGGCTGGTGTGGACGCCGTAAATCACCTTACCGATTTTTGGTCGCGGTTTAGGTTCGGTGCTCACCTGATAAAGGACCAATCGTTTCGTGCCGGTATTGTTGAGCTGATAGAAGAATCCCGCGGGAACATGCACAGCTTGGTGTTGCTTCAGGACAAACACTTCGCCTTCTTTGAGACCCTTCATGGTGCATTCCCCTTGGACTACGAAAAAGGTGTGATCGGAGCCGGGATGGCAGTGAAGTTCATCGTTGACGCCGGGCTCGTAGCTGTTAAGCGCGATGTGGACGCGGTCGGTCTGAGTCGGGCGCGCGTAATTGCGGCCCGTCGGCCGCCCCCACTGCGCCTCCTTCTCGACGTCCACCACGGTAATCTTGCTGATTTTGGCCATTATGTCTCTCCTCGGTAAGTTGCTTAATTTGAGATTCTGGACAGGAGTAACATTACAGGAATTAGCGGCCAGAAGACAAGGGCGGAGTGGCGGCGGCCAGTGGACGCATTGACAAGCGCGACTTGGCTGCGTTGAAGGGGGCTCAATGCAACGCTGAAATAGGACGAGGGGTCCCATTCATATTTTACTGCGTGAAGTGCAAATCCGTTGGTTGTCGATTGTTATAATCGTATGGAGACCGCAACTGTTACAGTATCGACGGGCCTCGGCTCAAGAAGCTAAAGCGCTTAATTTTGAACTCGCTCAAGCGCAGCGTGTTGTAATGTCTCCGGTATTCCACAATCAATAAGAGCATGTTGCAATCGGTTTCAACAATATGGAGAGGGCAGCCAAAACCTACTCCACGGAAGGAGATATGCGGACGATGGCTGCTCGATATCCGAGCAAGCTTGTGCAACGCGATGGCGGACGGCGGGGATTGCGCGGTTGAGCATGCTCAAGCAAGGGGGTCTCAGCACCTGCCGAACGAGTCTCTGGTTGGCGCCACGGCGGAATCATCTGCGCTCCAACGAAACGCCCTCAGGCAGATGATTTTGCCGGATAGGCGGTTCTGGATTATTATGTTATTTGTTATATTTAAGTAAGTTTCATGTTTTATCTAGAATATGCTTAATAAGTCGGTGGTAACTTCTGGGCTAATTCGCCAATAAAATTTGTAAATGGCTAGAATAGAAGGCGAATCGCGGTTGTTAGAACTTGATGGGTGTCCCATGGCCATTGATCTCCAAGGTTCGAGTGATATCGGTAAGGCTCGACAACCAAGGGAGGTATCTATGGCAGCAAAGATCGACTGCATGACCTGTCGGAAACGACCGCGGAAAAAAAACCAGAGCAAATAATTTGTCCGAGCGTTATGTCAATTTAGCGTCGTAATCATCACAACTCTATTCGCGCTTAGGAGCATTGGTAGACAAAAAGGCCTGCGTCTTGAAAACGCAGGCCTTTTTGTCTTATCGGCTTTGTAACGGTCAGCGGAAGAACTAGAAAAACGCTAGAGTGCGCATTTCGATGCTTTCGCGCGGCGGCGCGTCAACTGGACTGGCCGGGTCGTCAAAGGCGCAGTGGGCGGTCCAGCGAGCCCGCCCGTCTTTCAACGAGTCAAAGCATTTAAACACCATCGCTTCGTTGCGCTGCATCTTGGGAAAGTAGTACCAGCGATGCGCGGGGTTGAAGGTCGAGTGATACACTTCGCCGACCCGATTCGGGTAGACCCGTGAGCTGGCGACCAGCTCCTTGATACCGATGCTGCGGGCATCGGCGATCGCGAGCGGTTCGCGCTCTACTGGATGGCGAATCGGCCGCCAGGTCTGAATCACGGCGAAACGATACTTGAGCAACTCCTCGGCCTCGTCGGGCAGAAGGTCGCGTACGCGCTGCGGTCCGGACCACTCGGTGTAATCGTTGTGCGCGTTGCGCACCGGTCCGCCGATTTGCTGCGATTCACGTATGGCGCTGTCGGCGGAGCGCAGCGTGTGGTCGAAAACCAGGACCCGTTTAGCGCCGGATTTTTCTTTCACGAGTTGCTCGGTTTCCGGATAATAGATTGCGCGCACTTCGGCTTCGTCGTAGAAATTAGTTACCTTGGTTTCATGCTTTACCAAGATGAAACCTTCGCGATCGAGTGACAGCCGGTCGGCGATGGCCCGGCCGTCATAGACCGGTATTTTGTATTCCTGATATTTGCCCTTACGCTTTTGGTCCGCCTCGGCGGCGCCGACACCGCCGTAACTGGCCGGTTTGTCGCCGGTGTCGATCAAGTAATTGAGCATGGCCTCGATGGCCGGCGCTTGGTCTGCGATCGGTTCGGCTCGCGACATTTTAAACCTCCGCCGACGGGCGCTATCTTCTCGGCAGCATCTCGCAGGGCGTTTGCCTTGGCCCCAGGCTCTCGTAGTAGCCATTCTTTTCGGGAATGTAGCGGCCCTGGTTGAACTCGCCGCCTTTCTGGCTTCGGATAATCACCGCTACGGTGCGCTCGCCGACGGTGATTTCGGTATGGACCTCGTAGGGTTTGACCAGATCGATCTCGCCCGGACCGACGAGCAGGTTGCTGCTCTCACGAATCTCGGCGTAATCGGGCTTGGAGCGGTCGTCGAGCCGGTCGTAGCGCACCACCCTCTCGCGGCCGTCGAGCACGCCGTAGAGCGTGTAAATATGGGCGTGGTCGTGGATCCGCGCGGGCCGGCCGTGGCGCGCGTCGCCCTTGGTGAGACCATTGATGGCGAAACCGTAATCCGGATCTTCGTAGAACAGTAAGTTTTCCGCGCGCCCGTCGGCGGGTACGCAGTCAGGCCAGTGCTTCGACGCCTCGATGACTTCGGGGTCTGCCAACAGCTCAGCCAAAATCGGCCGCAGCCCGTTCCAGCGTTTGTCCAAATCCGCTTCGTTGGCGAACAGGGCCCGGGTTTTTCGCACGAAGCATTCCATGGCGTTTTCGCTTTGGTTTTGAGTTTGGCTCTGCATCACAGTCTGAGTTTCCATGATTCCTCCCTATAGCTGCAACGGCTGTTGGTTGTTTTCGGTTCTGTCGTTGTAAATCGCGTTCGCAGCGCCATAAAAGCGCGCGCAGTTGTCCCAAAGGATCTTGCGCTTGTCTTCATCCGATAGCGATAGTTTGAGAAAACTCTCGACGGCGTGGGGATATTTCGAATCGCCGTGCGGATAGTCGGTGGAAAAGACCAGCTGATCGCAGCCGAACTCTTCGATGGTGTGGCGCGCCGGGGTCTCATCCGGTTCGACGGAGATGAAGCATTGGCGCTTAAAGTATTCGCTCGGCGCCAATTTGAGGTCTTGCATGAAGATATCGCCTTCGCGCTCGTAACCTTCATCCAGGCGCCAAAGCAGCCAGGGCAGCCAGGAGCAGTTCGCTTCAAGGAACGCGACCTTCATGTTCGGGTGGCGCTCCAATATGCCGCCGCCGAGAAAACTGCCCAGACCGAGCATCTGTTCGAAGGGCTGGGCGTAGACGCGGCGCATGCCGAAATTGGGCTCGAAATTCTCGGCGCATTGGCGCGAGCGCGATGCCGAAGCTTCGTGAAAGCCCAGCGGTAGATTGAGCTCCTCGAGCGTCTCCCAGAGCGGTTCATAGGCGGGGTCGTACCAGTTCTTGCCGTTGACGATGTTCGAGCGCAGAAACACCGAGCGAAAGCCGTAATCCGTAGCCACCCGGCGAGCCTCCGCGATGGCATCGTCGATCTCGTAAACCGAGATCATGCCGGCGCCGAGCAGCCGTTGCGGGTTGGCCTGGCAAAAATCATGCAGCCAGTCATTGTAAGCGCGCGCCATGGCGGCTGCGAAGCGCGGATTTTGATTGGGGAACGTGAGAATGCCCAACCCCCGAGTCGGAAACAGTACGGCGACGTCGATGCCTTCGGTGTCCATTGCTTCGAGCTGCACTGCGCCAGTCCAGCCGCGCTCGGAGTGATTTCGATAGATATCCTGGTTCTTGTTGAAGTTGCGGCCGAGGTGGGGCGTGCCGTTGGTGCGTCTGGTCTGCGCCGGAATGTCGGGAAAGATCATGCCGAGATCGCGCACGTTCTCCGACGTGCGCCCGCGCGGCGCCCGCTCGCGAAACTCCGGCGCGATATAGCGCTGCCAAAGATCGGGCGGTTCCATAATATGCATGTCACTGTCGAACACCTTAAAGCCGTTTTTCGCCATAGCCACTACCTCTATTATATTTCTATCGAGCGTAATGCCGACCAAGGGTCGATGTCAAGTTATGGCTGCAAATCGGGACGGCGCGATCTCCGCGCCCTACAGCGCATTGATCCTTCATTGACAAACTCAAGCCGGCGGTTTTAGAGTCGAATCATTCGTGAGCTGATAGAGGGTCGGTTTATTTTATGAGCCTTACACTCGCCGTTCATCCGGTTGACGAAATTCGCTTCGGTCCCGCTATACGCTTGGAAAACTCGGCACTGATCGTCGATCAGGAAGAGTTGCGCCGGCTGGTGCTGCAAGATGCGCGCTTCGATGCGGTGGATTTTGCGATATGCCGACCGGGCGAGAGTTGCCGTGCCGGGCCGGTGTTCGATATCGTCGAGCCTCGTGCCAAGGAGGCCGGTGGCAGTCCCGATTGGCCCGGGGTGCTCGGCGCGCCGCAAACCGCGGGCAGGGGCACGACTCATGTTCTTCAAGGGGCGGCCGTTACCGTGTTGCACGAAGAATCGCCGGGTGAGTCGCGTGGTGCGACCGGATATATTTTGGAAATGAGCGGAGCGGCCGGCGCGGGAAGCCACTACGCGACTTTGCAGCACCTAATCGTTATCCCGCACACGCATGCGGAGCGGCCGGCGCACTCGCGCCACCGGGCTTACCGACTGGCCCAATTGAAAGTCGCGGTACGTTTGGCACAAGCGAGCTTTGCTGCGGCGCCAAATAGCAGCGAGATTCTCGATAATTCCATCGATAAGGATCGCGCCGACTTACCCCGGCTGGCCTATGTCGGGCAAATCTTTTCCCGGCAAAGAAAACCGGAAGCCGAAGAAGCGATTCTCTACGGCGCCGACACTGACGGCATGCTGCCGACTCTGCTCCATCCCAACGAGTGGCTGGACGGCGCGGTGTTGCCGTCCTACCACGTCTCGCTCGGCGGCGCGGAGACTTACTTTTATCAAAACCATCCCGTCATCGATGCGCTGTACCGGCGCCATCTGGCTCGCGAATTAAACTTCATCGGCACCGTGGCGACCATCGCTTCGGCGGACAACTTCGACCGCGAACGCAATACTCGCTTTGCCGCCAATCTGATCAAGTGGGCGCTCAGAGCCGACGCAGCGGTGCTGACAAAGTTCGGCGGGGGCGTGCCGCACACGGATTTATCGGAGACCGCGCGTTTGCTCGAATGGGACGGAGTCAAAACCGCTGTCCAAGTCACCGACCTGGCGCGCGATCATCGCGTGGAATCGGCGCTGCTGTTCAATTTTCCCGAGGTCGACGCCATCGTTTGCATCGGCGGCAATGGCACGAGCTGGACACTGCCGCCGGTAGCGCGCGTGTTCGCGGCGAATAGCGGCTTTGCCGAGCTGCTCGCCGGGCCGGTGGAAATCGCTTCGCTCAACGTCGTCGGCGTGGCCAACCAGCAAGGCGCGTCACGCTTGCGCTCGATAGTCTATTAGGTATGAGGCTTGGGCGTGAGTTAATTCGGTTTCAATAGGCGAGTAGGGAAAACTGTTCAAAACGTTCAAAAATGTTCAAGGCGTTCAACTCGCTGAGATAAAGCAGTGCCGAGACTTGGATAAGGAGCTGTGATGCGGGTCGTACATTATCTGAATCAGTTTTTCGGTGGGCTGGGCGGCGAGGAAAAAGCCGGCGCCTCGCTGGAATTGCGCGAGGGAGCCGTGGGTCCGGGCAAACTGTTGGAGCAACTGCTTGGCGCCGAGGCGCAGTTAGTGCAGACGTTGATTTGCGGCGATAACTTTGCGGTTGAAAATCAAGAAGCGCTCGTTGCCACGGCTTTAGAGCAGGTTCGTCAAGCCAAGGCGGACTTGTTCGTTGCCGGCCCCTGTTTTCTGGCGGGACGCTACGGCGTGGCCGCCGGCGCTCTCTGCACGGCGGTACGGGCAAGACTTGGCATTCCAGCAGTCACCGCCATGGCGCGGGAGAATCCCGGGGCCGACCTTTATCGCGAGACACTGTATATCATTGACTCCGCCGACAATGCCGCCAAGATGCGCGAGGTGCTGGAAAGGATGGTACAACTTGCCGGAAAGCTGCTGAGGCATCAAAGCATTGGTTTGCCCAAAGAAGAAGGTTATATTCCGCGCGGCTTGATTCGCGACGAGTTCGTAGAGCGAAATGCCGGGGAGCGGCTGGTCGATATGGTTATGGCGAAAGTCAAAGGCGCGGCTTTTGAATCGGAAATGCTGCCCGCTACCTTTGCTGCCGTGCCGATGCCGGCGCCGTTAAAAAATCTAAAAAATGCCAGATTGATGCTGATCACCGATGGAGGTCTGGTGCCGAAAGGCAATCCCGACAAAATTCAAGGCTCGGCGGCGACGCGCTGGGGATCCTACAGCATCAAAAATTGCGACGATTTGAAAGGCGAGGACTACGAGATCTCTCATGGCGGCTATGACGCACAATTCGTGCGCCAGGATCCCGACCGTCTGGTGCCGCTCGACGTCATGCGTGAGCTGCAAAAAAACGGCGTTATCGGCGAGCTCTGCGATGAGTTCATTTCCACATCAGGCTTAGCCAATCCGTTATCCAACACCCGGCGCATGGGTCGCGAGATGGCTGAAAAGGCCAAGCAGCTCGGCATCGACGCGATCATTCTAACGTCGACTTGAGGCACCAGCACTCGCAGCGGCGCTGCGATTACGACGGAATTGGAAAAGGCCGGCATCCCGACGGTGCAGATCACTTCGGCATTGTCTGTAGCAAAAATGGTCGGTGCCAACCGCGTAGTGCTCGGCAACGGCATCGTGCACGTCGTCGGTGACGCGAACATGCCGGCCGATGAAGAAAAAAAACTCAGACGCCAATTGGTCGAAAATGCGTTGGCGGCGTTGCGGGAGGATAGATCGCAAAATTAAGAACGATATCGGCGACATTTGGCCGGTAACCTCTAACGTTCGCTACGGCTAAAATTTTTCGATAAATGACATATTCTCTGTTCGAACGATTTGATCGTTTCATTGAAACGAGGGCGATTCGAGCAGTCGGAAAGTTGCTTCACGTAAAACTTTCGACAGTCTGCCCAATGTCGAACGTCGACCTCGATCAATTCGCAGCCGCTAAAGGATATGCTAGCCTAATTCAAAATCACCATGAATCGACGCTTGATCGGGCCAACGGTTATTACTCTCCTCCTTTGCGGATGGGTGGCGGATTACTTGTATCTCAGCCAGTCGCCTTGGAGTATCGTCCGTTTTCTCGAAAAATGCTTCTCAGTCCTCGCGACGATTTTTGCGCTCCCGGTCAATTCTGCTGTCTCTGGCTGGTTGAGTCATTTGTTACTGCCGGCTTCCCTCATCGCTATCGCGTTAATTCTTGTTTGGTTCAGCGTTGCACGAGCTAAACGGGCGATGACGATAGCGACGCCGGATGTCGAGCTTGCGCCGGCGGCGCCGGCTCGGATAACAGCGCCGCCGTCCCAAGCCCGTGTTAGCGAGCAAAGTTCGCCCCCGAGTAAAATCCGGCATTCTACTTTGATGCGCCGGCTGGTTGTCAGTTTTAGCGTACTCAGTGTCGTATTCGGCGTGATTGTTTGTTTGATCGTCTACAGTTTTCTCGGCGCGGTCATTGAAAAAGACGTTAAGGGCCGCGCCGATGTGATAGCGCTTGGTTTACGCGAGATGGCCGGGCCAGGATCAGGGGGAGCTCGGACGCAAGAACTCGCCGCAGCGCTCGACAAGTACGTCTCGGACGATGCGGTCGCATACAGCTACGTTGAGAATGGTAAAGGCGAGATCGTAGCTCATTGGCCGGCGGATTTGCTGCGCTACCTGAACCGAGATTTTCCTGGTTCGGCGGAACAGGCGCTTAATGGCGCCGACGGCGAGTATCGTAATTTGCCGATCCATGAAATTACCAAGCGGATCGGTGACCGTAACGGCGGATTCGTGCATTTGGCGATCTGGCAAAAGGTGGGCAATGACGAGGCCCGTCGCGTGACCGCCAGGATTGCGGCGATCGTTTTTGCCGGTCTGTTCGGCGTGACCGCCGTCTTCAGCCGCGTCATGCGCTCCCTAAACCGGCCCTTTGTCGAAATAGTCGATCATGCGGAGCGCATTAGCAAGGGAGATTTTGACGTGCCTTTAGTGGTCCAGCGCAGGGACGAGATTGGCGAGCTCGCGCGCTCTCTGGAACGCATGCGATCGAGCCTGCGTGCGGTGACCACCCGGCTCGAGCAGGTTCAATTGACCGAGCAGTCGTCGAAATAGCTCGGTCGCCGCATCAACGGCGCCGCGAACCGACCGATGCCGCGTGAATACGGCGACCCGAATCCAGCACAAAGCGGCGCTGCGGCGTTAGTGATGCTTGGCAACCTAAGATTGGTTTTCTAATTGAATTTTAAGGTTTCTTTTGGCTAGAATGAGCGGCCCGAGCGAGTGAGACGTTCGGGACCTCGCGCTACTGTTTTATAGTCTATCGAATTGGCGAACGCGGAGTTGTCCTCGGCAAGTGATCATCAGTGATCCATGAGAAATCGATTTTTAATTGGTATTTTAGTTCTCGCGCTTGGTTGCTCTACGCTCGGCCTAATTTTATTGCGCGCCGGAGAACACGGCTCGGTAACATTGCAAGATCTTTCGGTGGATGACGTCCGGGGATCTCTGCTCGGATTCAGATTCAATGAGTTCGTCCAAACCGTCCGCGACGGCGCGAGGCAGCCGGTAGACATGGACGTGGAGTCGTTCTTGTACGGTTTGCTAGCGTTGTGCGGCATATTATTAGCGTTGCGCACGCTGGCTTTTGCTGCCCGCATTTATCGTAGCAAACGGTGGTCGGAACCACCGGCCTATATTTCAAGGAGTCAGTCCAACATCGGGGCGGTTCGTGCGACGGCAGCGCCGGCGCCGCGATCAACCAGCTTATGGTCGAAAATTGTCTTCTGTGGCCACGGCCTGACCGGCAAGACGATTTTAGCCTTTACGGTAATCATCGCCGTTTTTGGTTTGTTGACGATCGCGACGGTTTATTTCGCGCTCACGACTTCGCTCCGTAGGCAGGCTATTGAGCGCGCCCGAGTTACGGCGGTAAACGTTAGCGACAGCGCGCCCGGCTTTGTTTTCAAGAAAAATTTCACCGGATTACGGGCTCTGCTCAGCAAATATACCAGCCGAAAAGGTATGGCATATATTCTGGTCGAAAATCGTGCGGGTGAGATCATGGCCTATAGTTTCGCTGTGGTGCCGAAGGAAGTGAAGGACCCGGTGCCAGGCCGCACGGGGTCCCTTGAAGGGCCGCGCCGCGCGCAATCGGGGCGGAGCGATATCTATGAGGTGACGGTGCCTATCTTGGAAGGCAGAATCGGCACCGTCAGGCTGGGAATTTGGCGCGTTGCTATCGACGCGGAAATCTTTCAGACGGTCATGCCGTTGATTCAAATCATCGCTCTGGTCATCGTCGGCGGAATTATACTGGCGATCGTCTTGGGTTGGCAGATCAACCGTCCGATCATTAGGCTGGTCAATGCCGCGAAATCGATCAGCCACGGCGAGCTTGATACGCCGTCGCTCGGGCTCGAAGACACCACTGAGTTCGGTGAATTATCGCGCGCTCTCGAACGGATGCGATCGAGTGTGAAGGCGGCGATGATCCGCTTGAGCCAGGAGCGGTGAAACTTGCGCTATCTTAATTTTCACGAGGATTGCCATTGTTGATAGATATCATCGTCCCAATACCTCTGCCCCATTTTTCCGCGTCGGACACCAGTGTGTTACGCTTGCTGACGTCATCGGGGCCGCCGTTGGCAAGGTCTTTGAAAGCGGGCCACGGTATTCGAGCCGAGCGGCGAGCCAATCGTCGGCATCCTGGTCCATGCCTATCTTTCCTTTCCACTTTGCCTGCAAGAGGTCGTCGATGGATTTGGGCGCCCGGGCGCGGCGACCACGAGAGGGTTTGAAAACCAAAGCCTAGAGTAGTGAGTGAAAGAAGCGCAGTGCGCGGTTGAAAATGCGCCACTGGTCGATCTCCCTCCTTTAGTTCCGCATTAAATAGGGTTGCCAAGGCGAAAGGTTTTCCCAGCCAGTCGCGCCACGGGGGCGATTTGGTCGTCCATATGCGCGGCAAGCGCTTCGCCGATAAAGAGAAACAATTCACCCACCTTTACCTCCTGAACCACGCGGCATTCCACGTTGGCGTGACAACCGGCGACCAGCGGCGCTCGCACCTGTTGGGCCGGAAGGGTTTCCAATCCCAGGGCGAGAAACTTGTCTTCGACGTTGCGCCCGGACAGCTCGCGGCTGCGATTGACCGCGTGCAGTTGATTTTCCGAGCACACGTTGACGACGAACTCGCCACTCTTTTGGATCATCTCGCGGCTGAAGTTGGTGTCTTGAATACCGATCACCAGGAGCGGCGGATCATCGGAAATTCCCAGGGCGCGGAAGGCAAACTGCACATTGCGCTTGCCTTCATAAGCGGTCGAGATCAGGTAAAGGCCGGTGGGGGTGACGCGGTACGCGAGCGGCAATGCAACTTTGGTCAACATGTTTCTCCCGGTAAGCGAATTAGTTTTTTTTGGAAGGCTGCGTCGAGACCTTTGTGGCAGCGTTCCTCGGCGGCGACCCGATCGTCCACCCGCACGACGAAATGGTCCAGCGACTGTGCCAAGTTCAACGCTGACATGACATAGGGCCGCCGCTGCTTTATTCTGTGCCGCTTAACCGACTTTGAGCTGCTTCATGAACCAGTCTGCGATGTACGGCCGCCGATCGAATCGCTTTTGGCCGTGGCCGACGCCGTCGATCATGGATCGATCGGGCGAGTTAACGGCGTTTTCGTACAGATTGAGCGCGCCGCGCGGATCCATAACCCGGTCGTCGATGCTGTAACCGACCAGCAGCGGACATTCGATCTTCTGGGCTCTGCCAATCAACGTGAACTCTTTTATTTTTTCGCGCGCTTCTTTTAGATCCTTGGCGCCCATCAGCCAGCGCAGCCGGTCCTGAATCGGCGGGTAGTAATCGAAGATATCGTCGACCAGGTTGTATGCGCCGCTCCAAACGGCCACCGCTTTGAGCCGTTTTTCCGCGGTCGCCGAGCGCGGCCCGGAGTAGCCGCCCATACTCGAGCCATGCAGGCCGATGCGATCGGGATCGACGTCGGAGCGGGTGACCAGGTAATCGAGCACTGCTTTGGTAAACCGTTCCGAATCGGCTGGCGCATAAAGCTTATGGTGGCGCAGCGTACCGCCGTGACCCGGACCGTCGACGTCGATGAACGACATGCCGCGGCGCGTGTACTGGCCGGCGCCGCCGTCTTCGCCGCGCAGTAAAATGCCGTCGGCGCCGCCGTAATTGAATACGACCGGAAGCTTGCTGCCGGCCTTGCCCCGGCCGGGCCAAAAGAGTCCCGGTAATTTATGCCCCTCGTAAGGGATTTCGACCCGTTCAAAGGGTGGGGTAACCAGGCTCCATGCGTTGGCGAAGTTTTCTTCAAGCTTTATGAAGATTGGCAGCATGCGCGGATCGCTGTCGGGCATATAGACCACCGCGCGGCGATAAAAATCGACGGCGCGCAGATAAAATTCATGGGCGGTTTGCTTGCGGTCTTCCTGCGCGAACCCGGCGGCGAGCTCTTCGTTCTTCTTCGCCACATCCGTCCATTCTTTGTGCCAGCTTTCGAGGTTGAAAAATTTCACCCGCCGCGCCACGCCGCGGACATCGGGGTCGGGGTGATCCGCGGAAACTTCCATGCGCACTTCCAACTGGCCGCCGCCGGGCAAGCCCTTCGCCGGATAAAGCAATTTCGCCGCTTGATCCCGCTCGAACACATCTCCGCCGCTTTTGCTTGCCATGCTCATCGCTCCTTTTGTATCCGGACAAATGGATTTTGTTCTTGTCTTTGCCCCAGTGAACCCGGAATTGCAAACGCGTGCTCGCCTGGAAACCGGCAACCCGCGGCTGCGCAGCATCGTCATCTGTGTGGCCGGCGATTAGGTCGGTCTGCCCCCTAGTTCTAACCACAAACTTGTCGGCAGCGCGAACAAACTGGCGTGGCGATACTTGCCGTCGAAAATTTGCGCTAGCAGGGGAGATAGTTTCTGCGGGTCAGCGGGCGTTCATGCGCTCTCGGCAGACTTCGACGAAGGCGGAAAACAAGCGCTGTTGAATTTTATGGTGCGGCGCCAGTACTTCCGGATGCCATTGGACGCCAACGACGAAGCGGTGTTCGGTGCTTTCAATTCCCTCAATGACGCCGTCGTCAGCGACGGCGTTGACAACCAGACCGCGGCCCGGTTTTTTGACGGCCTGATGATGGGTGGTGTTAACCTTCAGACTGCGTCGGCCAAAAATGGCGAACAGATGAGAGCGGGTTTCAAGGCGAATCGGATGGTCGACGGCCGTTTTCCCGCCGCTTCGCTCATGGGCGCGGACGCCGGGAATTTGTTTCGAGATGTCCTGATACAACGACCCGCCAAAAACGACGTTGATGGCTTGGGCGCCACCGCAGATGCCCAAGATCGGCAGGTCGCGCCTTAACGCCGCGCCGGTTGTTTCCAGCTCGAAATCCGTGCGTGCCGCTTTGATTGCGCGAAGTTCTCGGATCGGCTTTTCACCGTAGTGGCGCGGGTGAATATCGAAATTTCCGCCGCTTACAACCAAACCGTTCAGAATGTCGAGAACCCGATCTATCGCGGATTTCGATCGAGCCGCTGGCAAAACGATCGGAATGCCGCCTGCGCTCTCAATCGCGCGCAGATAGCGCTCCGCCAGGAAGATGAGGTTCTCGTTGGGCTTATTGGCGCGCTCGCTGGCAACTTCGGAAACATCCGCGGTGATACCGATCAACGGGGCGGGGCCTCTGGTCATTTTTGCGGTTCGTAAAGTCTCTTGTAAATTCGGTGATTACGCATAACCAATTTAACATAGCCGCGGGTTTCCACATAGGGAATTCGCTCCACGAACTCCTCGACGTCGTCGGTGATGACTTCTTTCTCCCAGCGATCGACCGCGGCTTCGCCGGCGTTGTACGCGGCGAGGGCTTTAGACCAGTCGTTTGAATAGCGCTGCAGCAAGTCCTTCAAGTATTGCGTGCCGAGGGTCAAATTCACTTCGGGATCATAGAGCCGCTCGCGCGATGGCGCGGCCATGCCCAGCTGCCTGGCGACACGGGCGGCCGTCTGGGGAATCAGTTGCATCAAGCCGAGCGCCGCGGCGGGCGAGCGGGCCCGCGGATCGAACAAGCTTTCCTGCCGGATCAACGACAACACGAGGTAAGGGTCGATCTCCCGTTCCTGCGCTTTCCGTTGAATCATTTCCCAAAAAGCCAGCGGATAACGGTAGAGGTTACGCTCCGACCGCGATTCCGGTAGCTGGTTGGCGAGCCGAAGGCTTCGGCCGAAGGCACGATTGCGAAAATATTCCCGCATCAGCAGGATACGCAGTTTTCCTTTCGGTTTGGTGTTATTTATTTCGTCCAGCTCGGCCACCGCAAGCTGATGGAGCGAAAGTACGGCCAAATCGCGCTCCCGAAAGAGATGGAACGCGACATCGTCGGCCATCGGCGGATCCGGTTCTGCTACCGTCTCGGGCTTGACCTCTTCGGGCTCGTTGTAGGGGACATCCAAACGCGCAAGGCCGCGGACTGCGAGTTCCTGATAATAGGATTCGCCGCTGCTGCTGAGAATTCGACGGTATAAGCGCGTGGCGCTCTCCGTGTCGGCTAATTTTTCCGCGCTGCGCGCTTGCCAATAGGCCGCTGCGATGCCCAGGGCGTTGCTGCGCGATTGGCCTGCGAGCGCCTTAAAGGTCGCCATTGCCGAAGGGAGGTCGCCGTCGTTGTAATAAAGCCAGGCAAGACGCCAGCGCGAGTCGTCGCTCACCGGGCCACTCGACCGTTTGATGGCCCTTTCATATAGCGCTACGGCATCGTCTTTGCGGCCAAAAAATTCGTGAATATCCGCGGCGGCGAAAAGGGCACGGTCGACCTGTGGACTCGTCGGGTATTTTTCGATGACGATTTTAAAATACTCGAGTGCCTCGGCGTTATCGTGACGGTTCCAAAGAATCTGCGCGATCTGAAACAGCGCCTTGGGTGCTTCGCTGGTCTCCGGATATTCGCGCGCGATCTGCTCCAGCACGGGCATCGCGTCGCTGCGATTACGGACTGAAAGGTAGAGAGCGGCCAGCTTGCTTAGCAGCCGCAAGTGGAAATCGGCTTCGGATACGTTATTGAGTAGTTTCTTGTAGAGGATCTCGGCATCGGTGATCTGACGCTCGCGCGCCAGACGGTCGGCTTCGTCGGCCAGCATGGCAACCGTTTGGAACGGAAATAGCTCGGCATACTTCTCGCGCAACCGGGTCTGGGCCTTGCGCGCGGGGGCCGTCCAGCGTGAAATCGGGGCGACATCGCGCAGCTCGTCATACCGTGCGTAGGCGCGCCGCGCGTCTCCCAGATTTTCTTGGACCCGTCCCTGGAGGTAGAGCGCTTCCTGGGCGACGTCGCGCTTCACGGTTTTTTCGTTCCGTAGCCGGCGCAGAGTTTCACCGGCCGGCGCATATTGCTCTTTGGCGATTTCGATCTTGGCTTGGAGCAGCGCCCCGGGTTGTGACCAGAGACTCTGCGGAAAGCGGAGTTTAAGCTCGGACAGGTGCTGGCGGGCCTGACCCCAATTGGATTCATTAAAGGCGATGACCGCGAGATAATATAGGCTGTAATCGGCCAAACGAAACTCTGCGTCGAGGGTTCTTTGAAAGAGCTCCTTCGCTTCGGCGCCTTTGCCGTTGGAGTAGAGCGCATAGGCTTGGGCGAAGAGTTCCGCCGGCGCTTTGGTCTGAGAATAGAGCGGCGGGGAAAAAGCCAGTAGAATGACCAATACAATAAGTGGGCTCATCGGATGCGACTCGGGTTGAAAAAAGTTTAGCGAAGCTCGCGCCGGGATTCAAACAAAATGGCAGACAAAGGGGCGATTTCATGCGTCGAAAATACGAAACCGCGTTACAACGGCGCGGTTGTTTTTTTACCGGATGAACGTTATGGTCTTTTCCAATCGGCGCCCGTTTCCGCGAGCGCCGGCGCGCGTGGAAAAGCCGGGTCAAGAGTAAGGGGAGGAAGTTTTCTTTGAAAATTGAGGGTAGTTATACGTTCAATGCGCCGCGCGAGCGGGTCTGGGAGATTTTGCTCGATCCGAAGGTTATGGCGCAGTGCATGCCGGGTTGCGAGAGTTTGAACGAAGTGGGTCCGGATCAATATGAAGCGGTCATGAAAGTCGGCGTTGCCTCGGTCAAAGGAACCTACAAGGGTAAGGTGGCGATCAAGGACAAACAGCCGCCCGCGCATTATGTTTTGAGCGGGGAAGGCTCCGGCGGGCCCGGCTTCATGCAGGGCGACGTGGCCATGGATCTCGAAGAGAGCAACGGCCAAACTGTGCTCAAGTACAGCACCGATGCAAAAATCGGCGGGCTCATCGCCAGTATCGGCCAGCGCATGCTCAACGGCGTGGCGAAAATGATGGTCGACCAGTTTTTCAAGAAAATCGAAACCTTTGTTTAGCTGCTGCTCCGGCGAAGCGATTGTGAAATGCCACGATTGCTCGCTCACTTTGCTTAGTTCTCATCGTGGAACCTCTCGTAAGCGTGATAGTTCCTACCTTTAACCGTTGGCCGGTGGTCGGCGAAGCGGTCGAGTCGGTGTTCGCGCAGTCGTTTGCCGGTTATGAACTTCTCGTCGTCGATGATGGCTCTACGGATGGTACGGCCGCAGAATTGAAACGGTTCGATCGAAGATTGAAGTTGTTCGTCACCGAGCGAAAAGGTGTCTCGGCTGCGCGCAATTTTGCTGTGAGCCGGTCGTCCGGCCGTTATCTGGCGTTTCTCGATTCCGACGACCTCTGGCGGCCCGCCAAGCTGGTGCGCCAGACGGCGTTTATGGCCCAGCATCCCAAATGTCAAATCTGTCAGACCGAAGAGATTTGGATTCGCAACGGCGTCAGGGTCAATCCCAGGGCGGCCCACCAAAAACCTTCAGGCGATATCTTTGCGCGGAGCCTGGAGCTTTGCCTGGTCAGCCCTTCGGCCGTGATGATGACGCGGCAACTGTTCGACCGGGTCGGCGGCTTCGATGAAGCTTATCCGGTCTGCGAAGATTACGATCTGTGGTTGCGCATCGCAGTAGAGCATGAAGTTTCGTTGATTCCCGACCCGCTGGTCATCAAGCGCGGCGGTCACGCCGATCAGCTGTCGCGCTCCATGTGGGGTATGGATCGTTATCGCGTGCAGGCGCTGGGGAAGCTCCTGCGCGGCGGGCTGGTAGGGGCGCGGCGCGCGGCGGCACTCGCAGCGCTGCGGCGAAAAGTTCTTGTGCTCGCCAACGGTGCGCGCAAGCGGGGCAAACAGCTTGAAGCGGCTGCTTTTGAGGCGATCCTTACGGAGTTTGATCAGGAGACGGTCGATGTCGGAGAGCACGATTCACGATTACGCCAAAGCGAAGGGTTTTCATCGGCAGACGCTTGAACGGTGGTTGAGCTGGGAGGCGGCGGACCGCGACGCTCTGGAACAAATCACCGTCAGTCTAAAGATCGGCGAAAACCATCTGCGCGACATGATGGATTGGCTCGAAGAGATTTCGCTGCGCGATCGGGTAAAAATCATCGAGGTTTTAGCCAGCCAAGCGATCCTTGCGGTCAAGACCGATCCGCGCCTCGGCCGCGCCGATCGGTTCAAGCGCATTAAAGAACAGCTGCGGCGCCTGAGATTTCCACGCCTTGCCGGGATCGAGGATGAGATTCGACAGAAAATCCAAGCCCTCAAGCTTCCCGGTGAGATTCGTTTGAGCGTGCCGGCAGGTTTGGAAGGAGGGCGGCTACAAGTGGAATTTACCGCGGCCAGCCTAGCGGAGCTCCAGTCGTTCACTGAAGCATTACGCGTGGCGGCGGCGAGCAATTTCGCGACTGATATTTTTAAGCTCCTGTCGGGGCGGCCGGCTGCCGAAGATCACGGGCAAAATTGACGACGACGAAAATGGCACGATTCCAATTCAAAGAGGTGGTTGTCGAGCGGGGCTCGGAATCGAGCCCGATCTACACCAATTTGCGCAGAGCGCTGCCAGACTTGCCGTTTAGGAGCGTTGCGGAGGTTGCGCCGGGCGCAGGCGGAACCAGTTTATCCGCCGACCGCTTTGGCGCGGCAAAGCGGTCGCTTTACCTGACTCGCCATAAAGGCGACTTTTTTAAGAAATGCCCCGGCAGCGAGGGGCAGGTTTGCTGCAATTACTTCGTGATTAACTTTGCCAGCAATTGTCCGATGGATTGCAGCTATTGCTACTTGCAAGAGTATTTGGCCGACAACGCTTCGCTCAAGGTCTTCAGCAACGTGGACGATTTGATCAAAGAAGCCGACCGTACGCTGGCGCGGCATCGCGGGGTGTTCTTCCGCGTCGGCACGGGCGAAATTACCGATAGCTTGGCGCTGGAGCCGTACACCGGAATGGTTGGCGAGTTGATCCCCTATTTTGCCGCCCAGCCCAACGTGCTGCTCGAGCTCAAGACCAAAAGCGACTGCGTCGAGAGCTTGGTCGATCTCGATCCGAAAGGGCGGGTCGTGGTGGCGTGGTCGATGAATCCGCAACCCGTCATCGATCTCGACGAGCATGGCACGGCGTCGCTCTCTGCCCGTCTCGCGGCGGCGCGGCGCTGCCAGGACGCCGGTTATCGCCTGGGATTTCACTTCGATCCGATGATCGAATATCCGGGCTGGGAATCCGACTATCGAGCCATGCTGGAGCAGACCTTTGCGACCATCGATTGGCGCAAGCTCTCCTGGCTAAGTCTCGGCGTTTTGCGCCAGACACCCGGACTCAAGCGCACCATGCGCGAGCGTTTCCCCAAAACGTCGCTTTTAACCGGTGAGCAGGTCCTCTGTCCCGACGGCAAGTGGCGTTATTATCAACCCCTGCGCGTCGAGATGTACCGCAAGATGGTGGGTTGGATTCGCCGCGCGGCGCCGACGGTCAAGATCTATCTCTGCATGGAGTCGCGCGAAGTCTGGGAGCAGGTTTTCGGCTTTGCGCCGGCTTGTGAGAAAGAGCTGGGCAATCAAATGGCGCCGGACCTCCATTAAGCAAGGCGGAACATGCTCAGCAAGGACAGCGCCATCGGCGTATTTGATTCAGGCATCGGCGGGCTCACCGTTTTGCATCAAATTATCGCAGCGCTTCCGAGAGAGAACACGGTCTATTTGGGCGATACCGCCCGCGCACCCTACGGCACCAAGTCGGTCGACACGGTGCTGCGATATTCTTTTGAAAACAGCGAATTTCTCGTTGAAAAGGGAGTAAAAATTGTGGTCGTGGCTTGCAACACGTCGACCGCGGTCGCTCTCGAGCCGTTGAAAAGCAAGCTTGCCATTTCGGTGGTTGGCGTCATCGAACCCGGCGTGCGCCGCGCGATCGCGAGCACGAGGAATAAAAAAGTCGGCGTCATTGGTACCGAAGCGACGATTCAAAGCGGCGCTTACACCCGCGCGCTCAAGGCCTCGGACTCCTCGATCGAGGTCTACAGCAGGGCTTGTCCGCTATTCGTGCCGCTGGTGGAGGAAGGTTGGACGGACAATGCAGTGGTCCATATGACCGTCAAAGCCTATCTGGAAAGCCTCAAACAGAGCGGCATCGACACGCTGATTCTTGGTTGCACCCATTATCCCCTATTGAAAAAGGCGATTCGCAAGTTCATGGGCAACGGTGTGCGCTTGGTCGATTCCGCCGAGGAGATTGCCGACGAAGTCGCGGCGCTGCTCAAACAATCTGCTCTGTCGAGAAAGATCGGCAAGGGGAGTCACGGTTTTTTCGTCACCGACGCGCCCGATCGCTTCATCAAAGTGGGAAGGCGTTTTCTTGGCGAAAAAGTCGAATCCGCGGTGCGTATCGAGCGTTAGAAAAGAGTCCACCGCGTTTCTCAACCGAGGCTTTAAGTTGCCGGCGGAATCAGGTATTTTAACGCTATCTAATATTGTCGAGAATTCCTTCACAAGCAAACAGGTAGGGAGCAAGTTCATCGCATGATGGATTGGATAAAAAAGCTCGTCGGGTCGAAAAACGACCGTGAAATCAAACGCATTCGTCCCTATGTCGCTAAAATCAATAGTTTGGAGGCGGAATTTCAACGCCTGAGCGATGCCGAGCTGCGCAGCAAGACCGATCAATTCAAGCAGCGGATCGCCGACGGCACCGCTGGCTTGAAAAAAGACCTGGAGGAAGCGCTCAGCGAGGTCGGGAGCGCGGACGCCGAACAACGGGATGAGATCAAGGGCCGCGCCGAAGACCTCGATAAAGAGGTCCGGCGGAAGGAGGCCGAAGTTCTCGACGCGCTTTTACCCGATGCGTTTGCCGCCGTGCGCGAGGCTTCGCAGCGCACCATCGGGCTGCGCCATTTCGACGTTCAGCTGATCGGCGGCATGGTGCTGCACCAGGGCAAGATCGCCGAGATGAAGACCGGTGAAGGCAAGACCCTGGTGGCGACGTTGGCGCTTTACCTCAACGCGCTTACGGGCAGGGGAGTTCATTTAATCACGGTCAACGACTATTTGGCGCGCCGCGACGTGCAGTGGATGGGGCCGATCTTTCACAAGCTCGGCTTGTCCACCGCGTCCATCGTGCACGAGACGAGCTATCTCTTCGACCCGACTTTCATCACGCAAGATTATCGCTATCTCAATCTGCGCCCGATCAGCCGGCAGGAAGCCTACCTCGCCGACATCACCTACGGCACCAACAATGAGTTCGGTTTCGATTACCTGCGCGACAACATGAAGTTCTCGCTGGAGGAATACGTCCAGCGGGAGGTCAATTATGCGGTGGTCGATGAAGTCGATAATATTTTGATCGACGAGGCGAGAACGCCGTTGATCATCTCCGGGCCGGCGGAAGAGTCCACCGACAAGTATTACCTCATCGACCGGATCATTCCCAAGCTGCAAAGAGGCGCGGTGATCCAAGGCGATCCATCCCAGGAAGATCGCGCGGCGATCGAGGCCAAGGGCGACTACACCGTGGATGAGAAAAGCCGTTCGGTAACATTGACCGAAGGGGGGGTCGCCAAAGTCGAGCGTTTGCTCGGCGTGCACAATCTCTACGATCCGCGCCAGATCGACACGCTGCACCACGTGCAGCAGGCGCTCAAGGCGCACGCGATCTTCAGACGCGACGTCGACTACGTGGTCAAAGACGGCGAAGTGATCATCGTTGATGAATTCACCGGCCGGCTCATGCCCGGCCGGCGTTGGTCGGACGGATTGCACCAGGCGGTGGAAGCCAAAGAGCGTGTTCATATCCGCGAGGAAAACCAGACCCTGGCGACGATCACGATCCAGAACTATTTCCGCATGTACAATAAGCTTGCCGGCATGACGGGAACAGCCGATACCGAAGCGCCGGAATTTAAGAAGATCTACAAGCTGGATGTCATGGTGGTGCCGACGCACCGTGCCATGGTGCGGCAAGATCTTCCCGATATGGTCTATCGCAGCGACAACGAAAAATACGACGCAGTGGTGGAGGAAATCGAGGAGCGCAATCAGAAAGGGCAGCCGATCCTGGTTGGGACCACTTCGGTGGCCAAGTCCGAGCGAATCTCGCGCATGCTCAAGAAAAAGGGGATCAAACACAACGTATTGAACGCGGTCAACCACGAAGCCGAGGCCAGCATCATCGCGCAGGCCGGCCGCTTCAACACCGTGACGATTGCCACGAACATGGCCGGACGCGGCACGGATATCTTGCTCGGCGGCAATCCGGAGTTTCTGGCGCGCTCGGATATGGAGAACGAGTGGATCAGCCGCGCGGCCAAGCTGCCGATCGAAGGCGCGGCGCGTTACGAAGATGCCCTGCGGGAACTGCGGGAAAAATACGAGGAGGAAGTTCAGAAAGCTGAGAAGAAGTACGTCAAAGATGGGGAGATCTTCGGGCAGCAACGCAGCGACGCGTTGAAACAGACCACCGATCTGCAACGCGAGATCCGCGCGATCTCGCCGTTTCGCGCGGCGCGGGAGCGTTACGAAGATCTCTCGGCTACCGAATTGATCGAAGCGCTGCACAATGTGCGGCCCATTCCCGACGGTTATCTGAAAGCCAAGGATACCCTTGAGAGAGCAGTCGTCGGCGCCCGCGACGGCGATTCGGCGCCGGCCGAATTCGAAGAAGCCAAGCTGGAATTCGCCGCGGCGCTGGAGCGTTGGCAGGAAAATAGCGGCGATCGCGACGGCCTGATCGAGGCGCTCGACGAACGGCGCCGGCTTTATGAACAACGGCTTTTCGATCTCGAATTCGAAAATGCGCGGGCTGTGCTCGGGCGCGGCGAGCATGCGACGGTGGTGACGGAGTACGAGAGCGCCTATCGCGCCTTTGAAGAAGCCGAGGTGCGTTGCGAGGAAATTCGCATCCCCTATGAGCAGGCGGTCCAACAGGCGCAGCAAAATTACGAAGCCAAGCGACAGGAATACCTGCGCATGGTCGAGCAGGTTCGCGAGGAATTGGACAAAGCGCCGGACCAATACCGCCAGCGTTTCGATGAAATCTTGGCGAATTACAACGGTATCTGCAGCCAAGAAAAGGAAAAAGTGATCAACGCCGGCGGTCTGCATATCTTAGGCACCGAACGGCATGAAAGCCGGCGCATCGACAACCAGCTGCGCGGCCGGGCCGGGCGCCAAGGCGACCCGGGGTCTTCGCGCTTTTATTTATCCTTGGAAGACGATTTGATGCGCATTTTCGGCGCGGATCGAATTCAAGGGATCATGAGCAAGCTCGGCATGGAGGAGGGCGTGCCGATCGAGCATGGTTTGGTCACCCGCGCCATCGAGAACGCGCAAAAGAAAGTCGAAGGGCATAACTTCGATATCCGCAAGCATTTGTTGGAGTACGACGACGTGCTCAACAAGCAGCGCGAAGTTGTCTATAACGAACGCCGCGAGGTTCTCAAAGGCGAAGGACTCAAGGAACAGGTGGTGGAATTGGCTGAAACTCTCGCCGACGACATCGTCGCGCGTTACGCCGACAAAGAACTTCACCCGGCGGATTGGGACCTAAACGGGCTGAGCGAAGCCTTATATCATCAATTTAATTTACGCTTCGACTTCAAGGCGGAAGACGAGGACCGATTGTCGGCGGAAACCGTCGCGGAGATGGTGCAGAAGCGGATCGAACAAACGTACGAAGATAAGGAATTGCGTTTCAGCGCTCCGATGCTCCGTCAATTGGAAAAAATCATTCTGCTGCAAACTATTGATAACCTCTGGAAAGATCATCTTCTGAACATGGATCATCTCAAGGAAGGGATCGGCTTGCGCGGTTACGGGCAGAAAGACCCGCTGCAAGAATACCGGAAGGAAGGCTACGATATGTTCGAAGAGATGATCCACCGCAAAGAAGAAGACGTCGTGCAGAAACTCTTTACCGTCGAGCTCGCACGCGAGACGATCGCTCCGGAAATCGAGTTGGAGCAGCCGCGTCCGCAAAGAATGGTTTTAAGTCACGGCGCGGACCCGATCGCCGCGCAGCCCCCTCCCCCGGTCAAGAGGGACGGTGCAAAGGTCGGTCGTAACGACCTCTGTCCTTGCGGCAGCGGCAAGAAGTATAAGCGCTGCCACGGCAAGTAAAAGGACTACGGGATGACGGGTTTCAGGACTGAATGCTGAGCACTTAGCGCTTAGCTCTCCGCAGGCTGCCCTCTGCGCTTTCCCCTGAGCCTTCTTGCGGCTGCTTTCTGCCAGCTGCCCTCTGCGCGCTTTTACCTCCCCCTACCCGTGAGCCGTTAGCTCTGCTGCGGAGGTTTTGTCGGCTTCGATAGGATGGACCGCCGGCGGTGCGCCGCCGCCCGCGCCCAATTTGATTATTCGATCTTTGAAGGCATGCAGGTCCTTGGTGGCGTTTCGGGTATCGATCACCAGCTCCGCCGCTTGGACGATCTCGTAAAAGTTATAAGCGCTGTGGTCGGTCAAAATAATCACGCAATCATGCGCGGCGATATTTGCCGGAGAAACGTCGATCGATTTTAGCGTGCTCTCGCCCATCCGTAAGTTCGGCACGAGCGGATCGTTGTAGGAGAGAATCGCGCCCTTTTCTTGCAACAGCCGCATGACGTCAAGCGCGGGGGATTCGCGACAATCGCTGACGTCTTTCTTGTAAGCGACTCCTAAAATCACGATTTTGGAACCACGGATGCTCTTGGAGGCGCGGTTGAGGCCGTCGGCCACCAGGCCCGTCACGACCGACGGCATCATGCCATTAATTTCCGCGGCCAAGCCGATGAAGCGGGCCTGGAAATTAAGCGCCTTGAGTTTCCACGCAAGATAATGCGGATCGATCGGGATGCAGTGGCCGCCGAGTCCCGGCCCAGGATAAAACGGGCTGAAGCCGAAAGGCTTGGTTGCGGCGGCGTCGATCACTTCATAAACGTCGACGCCTAAAAGATCGCACATCAAGGCGAGTTCATTGACCATACCGATGTTGACGCTACGGAACGTATTTTCCAGCAGTTTGACCATCTCGGCGCATTTGGTGCTGCTCACCGGGATCACGCGCTCGATGAACTGCGAATAGAACAAACGCGCGATTTCCGTGCATTGGGCGGTGATGCCGCCGACGATTTTCGGCGTGTTGTGGGTGTTGAAACTAGCGTTGCCCGGATCGATGCGTTCCGGCGAGAACGCGACGCAGAAGTCGCTCCCCACCCTCAGTCCGGAAACTTCGAGCTCCGGTACGATCAGCTCGTCGGTCGTGCCTGGATAGGTCGTGCTTTCGAGCACGACCAGCTCGCCGCGATGCAAGTAATTGCGAATCTCCTGCGTCGCAGAAAGAATGAATGAAATATCCGGATCTCGGCTTTTGCTCAGCGGCGTCGGCACGCAGATGCTGACGGTGTCCGCCTTCGCGAGCGCGCTGAAATCGGATGTGGGTGTGAATTTCCCCGAGCGAACGGTATCGGCGATGAGTTGTTCCGGAACGTCAAGGATGTAGGACTTGCCTTGCTCCAGCGCGGCAATTTTCTTGCCGTCGAGATCGATGCCGATCACATCAAACCCGGCGGCGGCGATCTCCATGGCCAAGGGCAAACCCACGTAGCCCAGTCCGATCACGGCGGCCGTCGCACGGCGATTTTCGAGTTTGGTCTTAAGCGCGTTCAAATTACGAGACCTCCGGTGTTTTGGTTGGCGATTTTTCCGTGGCTTTGAGCATTTTGAATTCCTGCAGGCGGATGTTGTATTTCTCGATAAGTTCGTAAAGGTTGACGCGGCTGATGCCGAGCTCGCGCGCGGCGCGGCTGACGATCCCCCGGTTGCGCGAAAGCGCTTTCTTGACGAAATCCATCTCGATGGCTTTTTTGGCGAACTTCAAGTTGACGTCGGTCGGTATTTGGTCCAGGGCAAATCCCAAATCGCTTGGTTTGAGCACCAATCGCGGGCTGAGAACCACCGAACGACTGATGACGTTTTCCAGCTCCCGAACGTTACCGGGCCAGGGATGCATCAGTAGTGCGCCTTCTGCTTCGGTCGATAGCGTCATCGGCGGTTTGCGGTGTTCCTTGCAAAATTGCTTCAAAAAGTGTTGCGCCAGCGGGATAATGTCGTCTTTGCGCTCGCGCAGCGGCGGCATGTCGAGGGGGACGACTTTCAAGCGGTAATAAAGGTCTTCGCGAAAGACATGGTTCTCCATGTCTTTTTTAAGGTCGCGGTTGGTGGCGGCGAGGATGCGAACGTCAACTTCGATGGGCGTTGTGCCGCCAACTCTCTCGATTTTGCGATCTTGTAAGAAGCGCAGTAACTTGACTTGAAGCGGCGGCGCGAGCTCGCCGATTTCATCGAGAAACAGCGTGCCGGTGTGCGCGAGCTCGAATTTTCCTTTCTTTTGCACGTGCGCGCCGGTGAAGGCTCCCTTCTCGTGACCGAAGAGCTCGCTTTCCAAAAGATTCTCCGGGATGGCGCCGCAATTGACGGCCACGAAAGGATTGTTCGTGCGCTGGCTTTGCAGGTGAATGGCGTGTGCGACGACTTCTTTGCCGGTGCCGCTCTCACCGGAAATTAGCACGGATATGTCCGACACCGCCACGCGCTCAATGAAGCGAAAGATCTCTTTCATGGCTCGGGATGCTCCGACCATGCCGTGAAAGCCATCGCCAATCGTTTGATCCGCCTGCTGCAGCCGTTGTTGCAATTGATGGATGTGAAACGCGCGCGCGATCATGATTTTCAACTCATCGAGTCGCACCGGTTTGGCGTAATAATCGAAGGCGCCGAGCCGAACTGCGCGCAAGGCGTTTTTTTCGTCGTCGTTTCCGGTGATGACGATCGCTCGGGTTGACGGTTGCTCGGAGAGAAACTGTTCGAGCAGCCGCATGCCGCCCAGGTCGGCCGGATTGTGCGGATTTAACGAAAGATCAAGCGTTACAACGGGGGGTCTTTCCTTGTCAAAAATGCTCATCGCATCGCCTTCCACCGAAGCCGTGAAAACCTCGTAGTCGGTTTCGAGCGCCCAGCGCATCTGTTTTAGGATGTTTTCCTCATCATCGACGAGCAATATTTTCGGTTTCACCAGTAATTTTCCTTTCTCACCGGATTAAATCGTGGGCAATTCAACTTCCACGCGGGTGCCGGCGTTGAGCTGGCTCTCGATGCGGATTTGACCGCCGTGGACTTCGATAATCGAGCGAGTATGGCAGAGTCCAATTCCCAGGCCTTTTTCCTTGGTTGTCTGAAACGGTCGAAATAGGTTTTCCAACCGCTCCGGCGCGATGCCGCAGCCGGTATCCCGGATTGACGTAGTTATCACGCCGCGGGGTTGCCGAGAGATCGTGACTTCCACGGCGCCTTCACCCTTCGGCAGGCTTTGTATGGCGTTGAGCAGCAGATTGGTGAACGCCTTTTGAAGCAATCCCGGGTCGCCCGAAATGACCGGCAGCTCATTTTTCGGAGGGAATGAGGTTTTCAAGCTGACGCCGGTTCTCTGGTCGATTTTGAGGTCATCAAACGTTTGAGCGATCACCTCGAGGATATTGACAGGCTGCTGTTTGAGAGAAAATTGTCCGCGTTGCACGGAGAGACCGGCGATCAAATTGATCATTTTCTCGGTCGTTTGGCTAAACGTCGCTAATGCGTCTGAGATGAAACGGGGGTTGTCCTTTAGGTGCTTGGCGTTGTCGAGCGTCATGCTCTGCAGCGTGGCGAGATTTTTTAAGTCGTGCAGGATAAACGAAGCGAAACGATTAAAAGAGTCCCATTCGCGGGCCAGAAGAAGCTCTTCGGAAAGTTCGTGGGTCAAGATCAAATGGCCGAGCTGATTGCTGACGCTCGATAAAAACTGTTTATCTTCCTCTAATGATCGCTCCTTGTCGGGCTGAGCGCCGATCCCCATCAACGCCAATACATCATCGCCTTTTTCGACCAAGACCAAGCGCTGGATGCCCAAGTCGTCGAGCGCTTGAATGCCGTCGCGCACCGGGAAATTGTCTTGCAGGTTTTCACCGCGATGGCCCGGCACGTCGAAGAGGATAGTGTTTTTGTCTTTAGCGCGGGGCAGAGTCAAGTGAATCGGTATGGACTTCGAATTTGCCGCGACTGCCGGATCGTGACTGTATGCGAGGAGATAAGTGTCCGATGTCGCCGAGCGAAGCCAAAACACGACTTGGCGGACAAACATGGCATCCGCAACGAATTCTCCAATGTGCGGCAAGAGATCCCGAACATTGAGGGAGCCGCTCGACTTATCGGAAAACTTCATCCACAAATCCCTATAATCATATTTATTGCGGAAGAAATTTCTCGTTACAAAGCCTTTAACACTGCTGCGAAAATTGGGAGACAGATAGACAAATAGGAACAGCGCGACCAAAGCAAAGGCCGCAATCGGCAGTAGGGAGTTCATTCCCTGGGTTTGAGCTAGCCTTAAAACCTCGAGAATGCTTCCTGAAATGATCAAGTAACCCAACATCGCGGTCGCCGTAAGCGTTCCGAAGACGACGTGTCGTGAAACTCGAATTTTGACTTCCCACAACGGATATTTGGCAAAGCCGTAGACCAATAGAATTAACCCGGATAGGACGATGGCGGCCCCGAGCTGGAGCATCGGCAAGGTAATGTAAGATGACAAAAGGATGGTTATCGCTAGATAGCTGAAATAGACGGCGAAGCCGAGAAAGGAGATGAAGACAAACTTGAGCTCGTCCTGTTCCGGCTTGTTAGCTTTTTGCAGCGTCTTGTCGAAACACAATAGCGCGAGAACGCTTGAGCCAACGATGTTGAGGAAATAATAGCGCCAGCGATCTTCAAAGATGATGATCGGTTCTTCCAAGATTCCCGTGACCCATTCGACGATCCCTCCGGCAAAAATTTTATGAATCACGAAGATCAGCAGGATGGTTTGAGCAAAATAATAGAGAGCCCAGCTGATTTGAGGTTTTTCCGATCTTGTCCGGCCAACCGTATGACTCACTGGGACAATCGTGATGGGAATGAGCGCCATGGCCAATACGATGAGCTTGGCGCCATCCAGCGAACTCGGCCGGTTGCTAAATAGATAGGAACCAAGCTGAAGTGAAACGAGCGGGATAAAGCTGGCGACCAGATAACTGACGCTAGGGTGTTTGGGAATTTTTGTCGCCAGATAAACCAACAAGCATCCCAGCAACGCTAGGTTGGCGAAGAGTAAGGAATTGAAATTTACCAGAGAACTCATATACAAGCGAAATCCCAACTTAGGGAGCAAGTCGTATGCCAGTGTTCCTTGATTCGCTCCGATATCTCAGTGCGTTAGCGACGCAAGCTGATTTTCCCTGTCCGCCGCTCAGCTATCATCACTCCTTCCGAATGACAAACCGTCCGTAACCCGTTGAACTTATGCAGATCGTTGTTGCTGGATTAAAAAATATGCTGAGCGCTATAAATAGGCCTTTGAGCCAAAAGTTCGATGCTGCTTTTCTTTAAAACTTGGAGTCTTGGAGACAAGGGCGGCTCACAAACTCTGTCAAATTGAAGTTAGAACTGTCATTATTGCCCGTTTCCGCGCCTAATAAAAAGCTGAATTTTGTCTATTTTTTAATTGTTACCTTAATTCAGTTCAGCGATTGGCGGATTGTTCAACTGAATGGCTAAACGGCGATCAGTCAGCTCATGTAAACGGAATTTACAGTAAGTTAATGGAGCGGGAGCGTCAAAGGCCGCCAATCTTACGAATTCTGAAATAGTTTTAATGACTTACTAAAGATCGTAATATCTTAGTGCTATGTAAACTGAGCTGACAATTTTCTTGAAATCGTCGCCGTCTTATGGCACAAATGCCAGATGGATTGCCGTTGTCAAAGTCCCGCCCGCAAATAAAAAGGAGACGAAGTTGTCGCGATACCCAAATCACGCTTCTACTATGAACCAAGACGGGGATACCCTAGCCGGCAACATCGCTCATAAAAAGCTTGTGGCCGTGGGAACGGAACCGGCGACGGCGCTGCAGGTCGATGGCCAATTGGCAAATATACCCTGTGTTATTTACGAGTGCGGTTTGGATTTGACCGTGAACTCGATCTCACCGAACGCCTTTGAGTTGATCGGCATTCGCGCAAAAAGTGTCTTGGGAAAGCGCGCGCTTTGGCAAGATCGGTTGGTTCCATCGGACCGAACTCGCTTGTATTCAAAGTTGAGCCATCTCAAGGAGTTGGAGGCGGCATCGGAAACCCATAGAATCACCAATGACCTTGGGCTGCCCGTCTGGGTGGCCCATAGCTTTCGTAAGATCGGCCGCGATCGCGATACGACCATCTGCGGTTGTATGGTACCCCTAACCCCCGCCGACCGTGCTTCTGCGCTAGACTCCGGCGTTATCAATCAGTTTGTGCACCGGATCGGCAATCATTTCCAATTGATTAACCTGCTAATCGATTCATTGAAACGGAAAGTTTCGAACCTAGATGAAGTTGAAACTTTGCAAGCAACAGTTGACCGGGCCGTCGAATTCACCCGGTCTTTTTCGCAGTATAGCCAACCTCCCGTTTTAAACGCTTCGGTTGAACTCGGGGAACTTTTGCATTCGCTTATTCAGTCGTGGGCGCCCCATTTCAGGGTTAACAACGTTGCGATCGAAAGTGTTTTTCATGAATCGTTTAAGGCAGCGTCGGTTGCTGCCGACCCATTCTTGCTGGATTTTGCTTTTGGATCGGTTCTGCAAAACGCTCTCGATGCGACAAAGAGCGGCGATCGGCTGGTCATTGATGCTAGAACCGAGATGCACGGAGCAGCCGGAGGCTCGGTGGCGCGAATTCTAATTGTCGACTCCGGCAACGGCATGGATAAGGAACAGCTCGCGGCGGCCACCGTTCCGTTTAATACGACCAAGCGCGATCGCGACGGCCTCGGACTCAGCGCGGCGGTCCGAATCGTTGAAATGCATGGAGGCGTCGTGAATCTCATGAGCCAGCCGGGGCGAGGAACAGAGGTGGAAATCATCCTGCCCGTTGGCGCTGTAGCGGAATGTTCGGATCGGTAATATTGACAGGAATCTGCCGGTAAATCATGTACAATGTTCTAATTGTTGAAGATCACGATCGTCTCAGGGAGCAGCTCGGGCAGTTTTATGAGCAGGAAGGCTTTCGTGTTACCACCGCGCCATGCGCCGAAGAGGGGATCAAGAATCTCGCCGAAGAGAAATTTGCGATCGTCGTCTCCGACGTTAAAATGCCGGGAATGGATGGCTTCCAGCTGGCCCGCCACGTGCGTGAAAGCTATCCCGATACCGACGTCATTCTGATCACGGCATTTGGAAATATTAAGCAGGCGGTCGAAGCGATGAAGCTCGGCGCAAGCGACTACATAACCAAGCCTTTCCAGCCCGAGGCCATTCGCTTGGTGAGTGAAAAGCTGATCGAGAAGCGCCGTTTGCTTGACGAGGTGCGTGAGCTGCGTCAGCGCGTCCATGAAGAGCATCATCTTGAGAATATCCTCAGTAAGAGTCCGAAAATGCTCAAAGTCTTCGACCTCATTCGGTCGCTCGCGGAAACCGATTCCGGGGTGATGATCACCGGTGAGACGGGTACCGGAAAGGAGTTGGTCGCCCGCGCGATCCATAATTTAAGCCGACGCAAGGCAAAACAGTTCGTCGCGATCAATTGCGGCGCGTTTCCGGATACCCTATTGGAAAGTGAACTGTTCGGCTATGAAAGGGGTGCTTTCACGGGTGCCGTCCAAAACCGCGCTGGTAAAATTGAAATTGCCGACGGTGGAACTCTTTTTCTCGATGAAATAGAAACCATCGCCCCGCCGATGCAAGTCAAATTACTGAGAGTTTTACAGGAGCGCGAAGTCGAGCGCCTTGGGGGGAATCGCAAGATCAAGGTCGACATGCGCGTCGTTGCGGCAACCAACGTAGATTTAAAGATTTGTCTGGCCCGCGGCACTCTGCGCGAGGACTTTTACTATCGAATCAATGTGATCCCGCTGCAGCTACCGCCTTTGAGAGAGCGGCTGGAAGACTTGCCGGTGTTGATTCACCACATTCTATCTAAACATCCGGTGGCCCAAGAAAAGAAAATTCGGCAAGTGGCGCCGCGGGTCCTCGATCAAATGCTCGCCTACCGTTGGCCGGGCAATATCCGAGAACTTGAGAATATTCTCGAGCGCGCTATAGTCAAATGCCAAGGCGAGATCATCGAAGACGTTGATCTGCCGGCGCCGCCTCAAAGGGTGATGGATCGTCAGTTTGGCGGCGTCAGCAATGGCGACGGCGTGTTCTCGCTCAAGCAATGGTTGCTGCGCAGCGAAAAGGATTATCTAAGAAGCCTGTTGATCAAGTACAAAGGTGGGGTTTCCTTGACTGCCAAGGAGGCGAAGGTCGACAACAAGACGCTTTACAGAAAGATGAGGAGGCATGGGCTGCACAAGGAATCATTTAAAGACCTGGGGTGAATGGACATTTTTCATTGGCTTGATTTCCTGGGCGCTATTTCCGGCTCATGCTTGGGCTTCGTTCGCGAGCCAGTTTTCCTTGACCACGGGGGAGGAATACAGCGACAACATTTTCTTCTCGAAAAATAAAGATCATGATTTCGTTACGTTTTTTACTCCCAAGCTGACGCTGCTCTATGCCCCGCCCGGCCAGGTTGCGCCGACACTGAATTTAGGAATTAGCTCTAGCGGGCAAATCTATGCTCGCCATAGCGATCTAAACAATTTTGGCGACAATATATCCGTTAACGGCGGGTATAGTTATCGATATTCGCCGCGACTCAATTTTCATTTCTCCGATACATTGCAACGGCAGGGGCCTACCAGGCTCGGAGGCTTGGGCGGATTCGGCGATTTTCCGACCGGGCCGACATCGCCTCCTCCATCAGGTGGCGTAACAACGTCCCCGAATAACTTGAGCGATCTAATAGCAAACGGCGACCGGTTAACGAATTCGGTTTCATTTGAGGGCTCTTTCCTATATCGGCCTGATATCAGCTTTACCGGCGGCTATACCAATCAATTTGTGAAGTTTATTGGCGCGGGCGGCACCGATGTTTTTCATACCATAAATGCTCGCGGGATCTACAATTGGCGGCAGGACCATAATCTCCATGCCGGGTATTCGATATCGATCAGCAATGCTCGCAACGGCGATAGCGGCGTGATCCATAACTTTGATTTTGGCGATGATTACTTTACGAATTATAACCTCCAACTTACCCCCACACTCTCTTTAGCCGCTAGCACGGGTCTATCCTTCAATACCAGCAATAGCGGACCGCGAGTTGCCAACAACACCAGTATTACAATAACGAAACTTTGGGAAACCGCTCAGGTGAACGGTGGACTGAGAAAGGGTTTAACGCCGAGTTTCGGAGTGTCGGGAATTTCAGACACCACGACGTTGTTCACGAATTTTAACTGGCGTCTTACCGAGCGGCTCTCGACGAGTTCCAACGTTAATTTTTCTTTTTTCGACACCAAGGACGTTAACTTCAAGACCTTCCAAGCCGGATTGGGGTTGCAATACCTGTTTAACAGTTGGCTTTCTTCTGGCCTCAGCTATAGCTTCAACTGGAGAAATAGCGGGGCTGGTGCCAATTCAACGGGTTTACTGACCAAAGGGATCGTTAAATCGAACAGCGTGTTTTTGTCTATAACGGCAAACTTTGATCTATGGCCCAACACAGGTCTCTCCAGAGGTTTATCCTCTGCCACGCTGACACCAGTTTTACGAACGCCATTTCCAACACAAGCTGTTCCCTCCGCCCCGTGACCGGCCGTTAAAAATTTTCACTGATAAATTGGTTTACAAGCCAACACCGCCCCGCAGGGCGGCTTTGCCCATTTCTGCCGTCCAATAACTCATTAGGGCAAATATTGCGTAAAAGAACTTAGGTGCGAGCGCACCAAGTATCAACGAAGGGGCGCAAATCGGGGCATATTTCGTTGATCTGGCGCGCCTCCGTCGTGGTGCGAAACTTGCGTAGTAGGTGGTTTCTGTAAGAAATTAAAACACATTTAATCCATATTTGAATTCATCAGAAAATTTAATGTCCAGGAAACAGTTCATGAAAAATAGTTTACTCATCGGTTTGATGGTCGTTTGGGGTGCCATTTCTGGGTGTGCCACCAAGGAGTTGCGCGTGCAGGAATTTCGCGTAGCGGCTGGGACTCCAGATCCAGCAAAGCCACCGGAAGAGTTCTATCTGATCGGTGCGGGTGACTCCCTAAACATCAATGTTTGGAAAGAGCCGACCTTGTCGGGAACGGTAAAAGTCCGGCCCGATGGTTATGTGACGCTGCCACTCATAAACGAAGTTCAAGTGGTTGGCTTGACGACCGGACAACTAAGAAAAAACTTGGAGGAGAAGTACAAAGAGTTTACCAAAGATCCGTTTGTTACCATTCGCGTCGAAGGAATTGCTTCGAGCGAGGTTTTTTTAGTTGGGCAGGTCGGAAAACCCGGCGCTTTCCCTCTCAGTGGTAACGAAACAGTGTTGCAGATTCTTACCCGCGCCGGTGGATTGGGGGTCTTCGCGGATCGCAGTAATATCCGTGTCGTACGACGGAACGGTGACAGGGTTACCGAGTACACAGTCGATTATGACGCGATCATCAACGGAGATCTCAAACAGGATTTGTTATTGAGACCGGGCGATCGAATTATTGTTCCATAGGCCGAGCTCGGGGACGATTACACGAATGAGGGCTGGAGGCATCCGATGAACGGAATGGCGGACTTTGATCTTTCGAATTTATTAAGCGCCTTTTATAGAAGGAAGGGCTTCATTATTTCATTTGCCCTGGTGGTGTTTTTATTGGTCGCATACATGGCTGTGATTGCCCCTAACATCTATCAGTCAAGCACATTAATTCTGGTGAGCCCACAAAGACTTCCGGCTTCGTTCGTTACTTCCACGATCACCACAGGTCTCCAAGAACGCATGCAGTCCATCATTCAGGAGATTTTAAGTCGAACCCAGCTGGAGAAAATCGTTCAGGAGTTTGACCTGTATGCCTCGCGCAACAACAGGGCGATCTTGGAAGATCGCGTGGAAAGTCTGCGCAAAGCCATCAAAGTCGATTTTCGCCGAAACAACGTGTTTCAATTGTCATTTGAATTTCAAAATCCGGAAAAAGCGAAACAGGTCGCCGGGCGCCTATCGTCGTTATTCATCGAACAAAATTTGCAGGTTCGAGAGCAGGAGGCAATGGGAACGAAGACCTTTATCGTTGCTGAATCCGAGCGGCTTCGCAAAGAACTGGAAGAGCAAGAAGCCGTCGTCAATCAGTACAGGGCTGCCCATCGCTATGAATTGCCGGATCAATTGGACACCAACCTTCGATCTATAGAGCAGTTGCGCCGTGAACTCGAAGGGGTCAGCCAACGACTAGCGGCGTTGCAAGAGCGGAAAGGCGTTCTGCAAAAACAAGCGGTGGAATCCGACATCCTCGGCGTGGATCTTCTCGGCGGTTCCTTTGCTGCTCCCGGAGAGGGTGGAACGCAAAGCGTTCAAATTCAAATGCGCAAAAAAGAATTGGATTCGTTGCTGCAAAGGTACAGTGCCAAGCATCCTGATGTCATTCGCGTAAAGAAAGAGATTCAAGCCCTGGAAGCCGAGAGCAAGGATTTAGCGGCCGGGAAACCAGCGAAATCGACGACTGCGCCGGCCGGTAATCCGTTAAAGCAGGTACTGCAAACCCAAATCAGTGATATCGCTGCTGAAGTCCAGGCTCTGAGCGCACAACAGGGGCGCATTCGCAGTCAAATAGGCATTCTCCAGGGGCGCATCGACAATACTCCGATTCGCGCCATCGAGCTTACCAAAATAAGCCGTGGCTACGAGATCACGCTGCGAAAATATCAGGACCTATTGGCCAAGAGTCTCGAGTCGCAAGTTTCCGAGAACATGGAAAAGAAGCAAAAAGGCGAACAGTTTCAGATTCTCGACCCGGCCAACTTTCCGCTAAAACCGCTTCGTCCCAATCGTCCGATGATTGTTCTAATCGGCCTGCTGGCCGGTTTGGGCGGCGGATTTGGGTTGGCTTTTTTGTGGGAAAATTTGGATACCTCCTTTAAGAGAGGTGATGAAGTTAGCTCCTATGTCGACGTGCCGTTGCTCGCGACGATGCCCGCTCTGATGACCCGCGGCACCGTTTTGCAGCAGCGGCGCGCGCAAGGTCTGCTGATGTTGGCTTCGCTCGGGGCCCTCGTGGTGGGCCTCGTATGTGTCCGCATGTTTGGACCCATTTACTTCTGAGCCGCCAATGGAACATCTCTATCAACGGCATTTCGGGTTTACCCAGGCGCCATTCAATATCACGCCAGATCCGGGCTTTCTCTATCTGAGCGCCAGTCATCGGGAGGGATTGGCGCAATTGCAATATGGAATCGACGCCCGACGCGGATTTATCGTCTTGACCGGAGAAGTCGGGACCGGAAAGACGACTCTGATCCAGGCATTGCTCAGCCAGCTCGGCAACACCACCCACTCGGCATTGATCTTCAGCGCGATCACGGGCCCGCTCGATCTTTTGCGCTACGTTTGTGAAGAATTCAACCTGGTTGAGCCCTTAGGGCAGGCGCGCGATGCGCATGATTATACCTGGATGCTGAACGAATTTTTGCTGCAGCGATATCGCGCGGGAGAAAACGCCGCACTGATCATCGATGAGGCGCAGAATTTAACTGCTGACGTCCTCGAGAGCATTCGGCTCCTGTCAAACTTCGAGACCACCAAGGACAAGCTGTTGCAAATCTTGCTCGTCGGCCAGCCCGAACTCAACGACCGGTTAAATACGCCGCAATTGCGGCAATTGAAACAGCGGGTGACCTTGCGCCATCATCTCCGGCCGCTCACGCTTGTCGAATGCCAGGAGTACATTTTCAATCGCCTCAAACACGCGGGGGGCAGCCCGGGCATCTTCACGGCAAAGGCCATCGTGGAAATCCATCAATATTCCGGCGGAGTTCCGCGCCTGATCAATGTGGTCTGCGACAACGCCATGATTAACGCCTACGCCCTCGATAAACTCGTCATCGAGCCGTCGTTGATACAGGAAGTGGCCGACGATTTGTCTCTCTCCGGCGCGGTTCCTCGGCGCAATGTAATCCGGCGCGATATCCCTCCGAGGATTGAGCCCCGCGTGCTGCCGCAAGGCGAGGCGCCCAAGCCGCAGGCCGTCCAACTCATAAAAGGCAATCGCAGCAACGGCGTCGCAGAATCTTCGAACGGCGCCGCTCCGCCCGCTGTCGTCCCGGGGGATTTTTTCTTCCTTCTGCGCGAAGCCTTGATCGACGCCATGGGCCCCATGGCTCACATCGTACTTTCCGAGCAGGTAAAGCTTCTTGGGGCAACCTTCGACCGTTTTCCCAGGGAAAAGATCAGCGGACTCATCGATAGGGTAAGTCGGGAAATCTTTGATGACTCGACTCGCGTGCGCTTTCATCAAAACATGGCCGAAAAACTGAAAGCCCTGCCGAAGCTCTGAAAGAAAGGATGTTTCCCGCTGAGCCTGGTCCAACGATTGGGAATCGCAATTCAGGAGGCGCTGCGCTCTTTGGCGCGAGACGACATTTGAGACAACAGATTAGGAGATCAATGCATGAGCAGAGTGTTTGAGGCGTTAACCAAGGCCGGTCATGAGAAGGAGCGTCAGGCCGATAGCGAGACCATCGAACCTGGTCAAAGCACGGTCCCTGAAAGCGCGCCATTGGCGAGCGCGCCTGTGGACCTGGAGTGGCCGATCAGTGGCAATGGCCACGATCGTCAAGTCCCCGCGTCTTTGCCGAAATCCACTTTCGTTCCGAGCTCTTGGCGCGAAAAAATTGAGGAACTCTTGTTTGGCTGGGATTTACGGCGCTATGCGACTTATCCCATCGTTGCGCTCGAAGAGGAATCGCCGGCTTCCGAGCAGTATAAAATTCTCCGCGCGCAGCTCAAAAGGCTGCGCGCGGAAGCCGGTATCCGGACCATTGCAATCACCAGCCCGGTTAAGAGGGACGGGAAAACTACGGTCGCTGTGAATTTAGCCGCGTCCATTGCTTTGGAATACGAAGAAAAGGTGTTGTTGGTCGACGCTGATCTGCGAGCGCCGAGTGTCAACCGCTATTTCAACGTCGAGCCCTCCCCTGGTCTTACGGATTATCTTGGCTCCAATTCCGCTTCGGGGGTGAAAGGGCTAATCCGGGACACCCACTTAGGGGGCCTGAAAATCATTCCGGCCGGCCTTCCCTCGCGGTTTGCTTCGGAATTGCTGGCCAAAGACAGAATGCGCCGAATGATCGACGAAATTCATACGATACTGCCTGGCTATATGGTCATCTTCGATTCGCCGCCGGTCCTGGCGACTCCCGATCCGCTGGTTTTAAGCAGGGTGGTAGACGGGGTGATCCTGGTCATTCGCGCCGGCAAGACGCCGAAAGATTATCTCGCAAAGGCTCTGAGCTCGCTCAATTCAGAAAAGGTCTTGGGGGTGGTTCTGAACGGCGCAGACATGGGTCTTGGTTCAAAATATTATTATTATTACTCGAGTAACGGTCACGGGTAAACCTTGAGGATCTTCAATAGGTATTTTACTCGGTTCGATTCGCTCCTAGTGCTGGGCGATCTCCTGTGCGTGCTCGGCGCGAGCATGCTGGTGCGCGGCCTGCTTGACTCGGCGGAATCGTCGGGAAGTAGTCCCTGGCCCGGCTACCTCCTGCATGGCAGCGCCATGTCTACGGTGGTCGTGATCGCCTTTTACTATTCAGACTTGTACGCGATCGATCAGACCCTATCGGTTCAGGAGTTGATCCATCGATTGGCCGTGGGTTTGGGCACTGCGTGCATTGTCATCGGTGTTATAAGTTACCCGATTCCCCATTTCGGCAAGTCGATTTATTTGAGCGAAATGCTGGCGATTGGAATTTCATTAGGATTGTGGCGCCTCGGTTATATGCGCGTGATCAACAAAGCCGGTATTCGCGCCAAGGTGTTGGTTGTCGGTGTTCGGGCCATTGGCAAGCTTATCGCTGAAGAACTCTGCTTGAAACGAACCCTCGGCATGGAAGTGGTCGGCTTTATCGGCGCAGAGCCGGGCCACGTCACGTTATCCTATGGCAATCCAAAAAAGGTTGAAATCCCGGTCTTGGCGCCGCCATCGCTCGCCGGGCTAGTCGCCAGCCGCGGTGTGGATAGAATTCTCTTGGCCGGTGCGGACAATTATCCGCAGTCCTACTTTCAAGATCTCGTGAGCGTGCGCGCGTTGGGCATCCCCATAGAAGACTGTCACTCCTTCTACGAACGCCTGTCGAGCAAAATCGCCCTGGCTGATTTGACCCCTGAATGGATCGCGATGTCCGATGGATTCCGCAGAGACCGGTTTATCCTGGCCTCGAAGCGATTGATCGACGTGATCGTTTCCTTTATCGGCTTAATTTTGGCGGCGCCGTTGGCATTGACGACCGCGATTGCGATTCGGCTCGAAACTCGGGGCCCGATCTTTTACCGGCAAGAACGGGTGGGGCAAAACGACCGGCATTTTACGCTCTTCAAGTTTCGCTCGATGGCTGACGAGGCGGAGTCGGGGGTGGGGCCGGTTTGGGCGGCGGTAAATGATCCCAGGGTGACCAGGGTCGGCGCCCTTATTCGCAAGCTTCGGATCGATGAAATTCCGCAAATGATCAATGTGCTGAAGGGCGAGATGAGCTTCGTCGGGCCTCGGCCGGAGCGGCCGTTTTTCGTTGAGCAATTGAAACAGAACGTGCCTTATTACGATCTGCGGCACTCTGTAAAGCCGGGGATCACGGGCTGGGCGCAGATCCGTTATCGCTATGGCGACAGCGAGCAGGACGCCGTCGAGAAGCTGCAGTACGATTTGTATTACATGAAACACATGTCTCCGGTGTTTGATCTGCAGATCATCTTCGAAAGTTTTAAAGTCATATTATTTGGATGGGGTGCGCGCTGAGGTGCAGGGTGATTAATGCGCTCACTATCGACGTCGAGGATTACTTTCAGGTCCAGGCCTTCGCGGACGTTATCTCCCCCGCCGATTGGGACCAGTATCCGATCCGCGTCGAACGAAACACCTATCGGCTGTTGGAACTTTTGGAGCAGCGCCGCATCCGCGCGACGTTTTTCATTCTGGGCTGGGTGGCGGAACGTTGCCCGGCATTGGTTCGCGATATTTTTAACGCGGGGCATGAGATCGGAAGCCACGGGTTTGGCCATCAAATGATCAATCGAGGCAACGAACGAAGTTTTCGGGACGACATCCACCGGGCCAAAGACATTCTCGAGGAGCAGTTAAACACCGAGATTAAATCTTACCGCGCGCCGAGTTATTCGATCACGGCGAAGACACTCTGGGCATTGGATGTGTTGGCGGAGATCGGTTTCGATCGGGATTCGAGCATTTTTCCGGTTTACCATGATAACTACGGGATTCCGGAGGCGCCGAGATTCCCGCATTATAAAGTTTTGCGCAGCGGCATGCGGATGATGGAGTTTCCTCCTTCCACTGTCAGGTTATGGGATGCCAACCTTCCGGTTGCGGGCGGCGGTTATTTTAGACTCTTCCCCTATCGAATAACGGCGTGGGCGATCCGAAGAATCAATGAAAAGGAGGCGCAGCCGGCGATGGTTTACCTCCATCCGTGGGAGCTCGATCCCGAGCAGCCGCGTGTTTCCGCAGGATGGCGATCACGGTTTCGCCATTATCAAAACTTGCGATCTACCGAGAGCAAACTAATGCGCCTACTCGACGATTTTTCATGGGCTCCGATGTCGGACGTTCTTGCATTGTCGTTGAACCGTGAGAATTCACAAGACGAGGTTGGTGATGGCATTTAAAATTCTTTCCGTGGTCGGCGCTCGGCCTAATTTCATGAAGATTGCGGCAATTTGCGAAGCCGTCAAGACATACAATGCGAAGCAGGCCGGGCAACAGATCGACAATGTATTGGTCCACACCGGCCAGCACTACGATGCCAATATGTCGGATTTGTTTTTTAACGATCTCGAATTGCCGAAGCCAAATTTGTTCTTGGGGGTGGGCTCGGGGTCTCACTCCGCCCAGACCTCCAAAGTGATGGACGGTTTTGAAAACCTGTTGCTGGCCGAGAAGCCGGATGTGGTGCTTGTCGTCGGCGATGTAAATTCCACAGTGGCTTGCGCGCTGGTGACGAAAAAAACCTGGTGCTCAGGGGGTCCGGGGGGAAAGGATTTCATTCCCAAATTGGTCCACGTGGAGGCTGGATTGAGGAGTTTCGACCGTACCATGCCGGAGGAGATCAACCGCATCGTCACCGATTCCATATCCGACTATCTTTTCACTACTGAAAAAAGCGCAAATCAAAATCTCAAAAAGGAAGGCGTTCCGGAGAACAAAATACATTTCGTCGGCAACGTCATGATCGATACGCTCCTGCGCCATCGCTCGAAGGCTAACGAGTCGACGATTCTGAACGATCTTCAACTACTCGAAGCCGGCCAAGTAAAACCGTTCGCGATTCTGACGTTGCACCGGCCGGCTAATGTCGATGACACGGAAACCTTCTCGCGCATGCTCGAATCGTTCATGGACCTGTCTCGCCATATGCCGATCATATTCCCGGCGCACCCGCGCACATTGAAGCAGATCCAGGACGCCGATTTAGGCGACTATTTCGTGGATCACTTTTTGGATGGTCCCGAACCATGGGATTCCCGCGTGCGCATCCGCTTGGTGCCGCCGTTGGGTTATCTGGATTTTTTACACCTGATGTCCCACGCCAAAGTCGTCTTGACGGATTCCGGGGGTATACAAGAGGAAACAACGATTCTAGCTCGTTCCCTGCATCACGCTGCGAGAAAATACCGAACGGCCGGTAACCTTGACCCATGGCACCAACGTGCTGGTGGGGGCTGATCCGCAAAAGATCGTTGCGGAATTTGCCCGCGTCTTGGCCGGTGTGCCAAAGCCGGTTTCCATTCCGCGTTTTTGGGACGGCAATGCGGCCAACCGAATTATCGAGATTCTAGTGCGGGAGCGTCTGTCGCTATCAAATGCGAGCGGCCCGGTTTGGCAAGAAGGTCCAGTCGCCGCGGACCTGCATTAGATCCTAGGGTTAGCCCAGCCATTATGGAATGCGAGCTTTTTCAAGGCCAGGATCGTTTGTGGGATGAGTTTGTCCTGGCTCGTCCGGAGGGTACCTTTTTTCACTTATCTCCCTGGCGGACAATTCTTAAAACGAGTTTCGGTTACGAGCCGCTTTATCTGTGCGCGCGGGATTCCGACGGAATTCGCGGCGTGCTGCCGTTGTTTCTGGTTAAGAGCGCTTTGTTTGGCCGCAGCCTCGTGGCGATGCCGGTGGGCGTCTACGGCGGACCCGTCGTGACGGATGAACAAACCCACAGTGCACTACTCCAGGCAGCTACTCGTCTGGCCAAGAAAGAATCGGTGCGCTATCTCGAAATACGCGGCAACCCGCATGGTCAATTCGGGATTGGCGCCGATGCCAATGGGGATGCCTCGCGTTGGTCGCGTAAGGATCTCTACTTTACGTTCCTGAGCGAAATCGACTCGAGCGACGAAGCCAATTTGGCTCGAATCCCTCGGAAGCAGCGTCGCATGGTTCGTCAAGGGGAAAAGCATGGACTCAAAGCTGTTTTCGATAATCGCCGGCTGATGGAATTTTATAATATCTACGCGGAATCGGTCAGAAACTTGGGAACTCCGGTTTATGGCTTCGATTATTTTCAAAACCTCGTCAGCATCTTCGGCGAGCGCTGCAACGTCCTCCTGGTCGAATATGACGGCAGAGCGATCGCCGGAGTGTTGTCCTTCTTTTTTCGCGACCAGGTGCTGCCGTACTACGGCGGCGCCTTAAAGCAGTATCTCCATCTCGCACCCAACGACTTCATGTACTGGGAACTCATGCGCCATGCTGCGGCTCGGGGCTGTAGAGTCTTTGACTTCGGCCGTAGTAAAGAGGGCACCGGGCCCTACCACTTTAAGCGCCACTGGGGTTTCGAGGCCAAACCGCTCCCGTCCTGGTATTACACGATGAATGGCCGAAGTGCGCCGGACACCAGCCCGCTGAATCCTAAGCTGCAGTGGGCAATTCGGATTTGGCGCGGCTTGCCTCTGGGCGTTACTAAGCTCATCGGGCCGCATATCGTGAGGCACATTCCGTGATCGATGAGGGCCGACCATTGATCGAAGACCTTACGAACATCGAGAATGGAGCAGCCGCTGCGGCTGAAGTTGACGGCGGTGTCCTTAAATTGAGCTGGTGTGGGTGGGAAGAACCCTATGCCGATGGTCCGATTCATTTGTATATCGACGGCTTTTGCGCGCCGCAGTCAATTGTCGGCTACGGAAACGGTTCGCAGGGCTCGACAAATTACGGCGCTCAAATCATCGATCTATATAGGCGACAAGGTTATGAATTCGTCAGGGGTCTGCGCGGGTCGTTCTCGATCGTCCTGTGGGACGATCGAGAAAAAAAACTCATTCTCGGCACCGATCATTTTGGCACGCGCCCGGTCTATTATTGGACCGATGGCGCCTCCTTTGCCTTCGCTAGCCGTATCAGTCGCCTTGCCGCTGCGCCGGAAATAGACCAAATCATTGATCTGAATAGCCTGTATTTTTATCTCAACCACTCATTCATCCCCGCGCCTTTCACGATTTACAAAAACATTCGGCGCTTGGAGCCGGGCAATGTGCTGGTTAGAGCGAACGGCCGGATCTCGGTGCAGAGCTATTGGAACATCGATTACGATGAAGACAAGAGCCTGAGCGAAGCGTCGGCTGCAGCCAGTTTGCGTTCGTCCTTGGAAGACTCTGTTCGTTTTGCCCTGCGGGTCGGAGGCGGTCAAGTTGGCGACGTCGGCGCGTTTTTAAGCGGCGGTACGGACAGTAGCACGATCGTCGGCTTGCTCGGGGAGATTACGGCCGAACGGATCAAGTCCTTCTCGGTCGGCTTCGAGGAGGCTGCGTACAATGAAATCCACTACGCCAGAATAGCCGCGCAGCACTTCAACAGTGATGCTCATGAATATTTTGTTCGAGCCGAAGAAGCACTCGATGCGATCTCCACTTTGGCGGCAGCCTATGACGAACCCTTCGGAAATAGCTCGGCGATTCCGACTTTTTTCTGCTTGAAGATGGCTCGAGAAGCCGGCGTGAAAACCATGTTCGCCGGCGATGGCGGGGATGAACTCTATGGCGGCAACGAGCGCTATATCACAGAGAAAACTTTTGCGCTCTACCAGAATATTCCGCGTCCCATTCGGATTCCCCTGGATCGCTTGGCTGCAATGGTTCCCGGCTTTTATCCGTGGCGGAAAATCAAAAACTACGTCCGCAAAGCGAACCAGCCCGCCGTGGACCGATTCTTTTCCTATCAGTTGTATTTTCGAGATCACGCTGACGAATTTCTATCGGAAGAGTTTAGAGACTCTATCGATCGGGAATTTCCGCTCGAGGTGCCGCGGCTCCATTACGCGCGAGCGGGGGATTGCGCTCCGCTCAATCGTCTTTTGTACGTGGATTTGAAGCTCGCGATTGCCGACAACGATCTATTCAAAGTCAATCGCATGGCGGAAGCTCACGGCATTCAAATTCGCTACCCTTTTCTGGATCCTCATGTCGGGATGACCTCCGGCAAGATTCCAGCGGATTTTAAAGTTAAAGGATGGTCGAAGCGCTACATATTCAAGAAAGCTTTCGAAAACTTCTTGCCCGATGAAATTTTGCGCAAGAAAAAACATGGATTCGGCCTGCCTACGGGCGAGTGGTTGAGACATCACCGTGGATTTAGAGATTTGGCGCGATCGCTTTTGTTGGAGCCTCGGGCGGTTCAACGCGGCTACTTCAAGCGCCCAGCGCTTGAGCATTTGCTCAAGCTCCACGATCAGGAGAGCAGCAGCTATTATGGTTCGTATATTTGGTATCTGATGATGCTTGAACTGTGGCACCGCAGTCACGTCGACAAGCCAACTTCATAGTGCCGGAATGATAAAAACAGTTTTAAAAATTGATAACTTGGAATGTTTTTTGCGCTTAAAAATAGGAATGGTTTAGATCTGCTTAAATGAGGTAACTTTTGCCCATTTTGGGCTCCGAATAGGCATCCTAAAGGTAATTTTGCCCGCGTGACTTGGCAATTCCTGTCACGATTGTGTCGTTAGCTTGGGGCGTCCGAACATATCTGATCAAGCCGGTACCTTTCATCGGTCCGGAGCCAGCCGCCGTCCATGCGGTAGTGGCGGAAGCCTGCCCGGCCGGGGGCAAGGTTGCAGCTGGCCGCCGGCAGCCACCTCCGTAATGGCGGTCGTCGGTCTTCGGTCACCTGTCGCTGATGGCTGACCGCTGATGGCTGACAGCTGACCGCTGACCGCTGACAGCTGACCGCTGATAGCTGACCGTTGAAAGCTACTAAAAATGCCCTCCAAACTAAAAGGCCTCGTGCTAAGCGGTGGCCGAGGCACGCGGCTCCGGCCGCTCACCCATACGGCCGCCAAGCAACTCGTGCCCGTCGCCAATCGGCCGATCCTTTTTCATGTGCTCGACAATCTCAAAAAAGCCGGGGTGGTCGAAGTCGGCATCGTGATCTCGCCGGAAACCGGCGCTGCCGTGCGCGAAGCGGTGGGCAGCGGCGCGATTTGGGGAATGCGGATCGAATATATCTTGCAAAGCGAGCCGTTGGGTCTGGCGCATGCGGTGAAAATCGCGCAATCGTTTTTGGCCTGTGATTCTTTCGTCATGTATTTGGGCGACAATTTGATCGGTTCCGGGATCAACGCCTATCGCGAGAAATTTGAAAACTCGGCGGCGCAAGCCTCGATCCTGCTAAAGGAGGTCGATCATCCCTCGAATTTCGGCATCGCGGAGATCGACGGCGCCGGTTGTGTCGTTCGTTTGGTGGAAAAGCCCAAGGATCCCAAATCGAATCTCGCGCTCGTCGGGATCTATTTCTTCACCCCCGCCATTCACCAAGCGATCGCAAGGATTTCGCCCTCGTGGCGCGGCGAGCTGGAGATCACCGATGCGATTCAGGCTTTACTCGCAGGCGGCGGCAAGGTTTTGAGCGACCGGATCGAGGCGTGGTGGCTCGACACCGGGAAAAAAGACGATCTGCTCACTGCTAACACGGTCGTGCTCGATGAATGGATCACCCGGCGCATCGGCGGCGAGATCGACGGGCCGAGCCAGGTGACCGGGCGAGTGCAATTGGGCGCGCGCAGCCGGGTCATCAACAGCACGGTGCGCGGCCCGGCCGTGATCGGCGAGGATGTATGGATTGAGAATTCGTTCATCGGACCGTTTACCTCGATCGGCAACGGAGGCCGCATCGTCGCGTCCGTTCTCGAGCACTGCGTTTTGCTCGAACAGGCGCGCATCGAGCATGTCGATCGTCTGGAAGACAGCTTGATCGGTAAAAACTCCGTGGTGCTTAAAGCGAACAAAAACCATCAAGCCTACCGTCTGATGATCGGCGACGACTCCGAAGTCCTGCTCTGAATCCAGAAGCTCACCACAGAGGCACGGAGTTCGCAGAGGCGAGAGCAAAGCGCATGGCGCGGCCGGTCGTCCGTCGTCCCATAGTCGACCAATCCTCTGCGCGCTCAGCGTCTCCGCTGTGATTCCCGTATTCGTGTAGTCGTATGCTCCTGTAGTCTGTCGTCCCATGCCATTTCGCTTTACGCGAGCATCGATTCCAGAAGTTATTCTCGTCGACCCGGCTGTGTTTTCAGACCAGCGCGGCTTTTTCATGGAGACGTACAAGCGCTCGGAATTTGCCGCGCAGGGGATATCGGAAACTTTTGTCCAAACTAATCACTCGAAATCTTCAAGAGGAACGTTGCGTGGATTGCACTATCAAAAACCGCCCAAGGCGCAGGGCAAACTGATTCGCGCGCTGGTCGGAGAGGTCTATGACGTGGCGGTCGACATTCGCAAAGGATCGCCCACCTTCGGCAAATGGGTATCGGCTGCACTTTCAGCGAAAAGTAAAAAAATGCTTTACCTGCCGGCGGGCTTCGCCCACGGCTTTTGCGTCACCAGCGACGATGCTGAGATCGAGTACATGGCCACCGAAGAGTACGCGCCGGATTTGGAGTCCGGGGTGATCTGGAACGACCCGGATCTCGGTATCGATTGGCCGATCGCCGACCCGACACTCTCGCCGCGCGACCGCGCCTGGCCCCGCCTGCATGCTGCGGACAATAGTTTCACATATTCAGATGGCAGAGGGCATAGCGCAGAGGGCACAGGGTAGCTGGCAGCTGGCAGAGGGCATAGGGCATTGGGCAAGGGGTAGAGGGCAGGAGGCTCTAACACAAACTAAGAGAGCGTCGACATTAGGAGAGTGAGAGAGTGACGGAGGATAGGCCCAAGTTTCGCTTCATGGATTTGGAAATCTGGCGAGACGCTATCGAGATTGGGTGTGCATTGTTTGATATCGCGGATAAGCTGGAATCAAGGAGACTTTACAAGTTTGCCGAACAATTGCGCGGATCGGGACTATCGATGTCCAATAATATCGCCGAGGGCTCCGGCAGTAATTCAAAACGAGAATTTTCTAGTTTTTTGAACATCGCGCGCCGCTCTACCTTTGAAAACGCAAATATCCTGATCGTTATGGAAAAACGTCAACTGCTCGACGAAAACCAGGTAACAATATTGCTGGAAAAACTGGATCGACTGTGCCGAAGGATTACAAACTTCCAGAGAACCCTCTGAGATTGACTGGCGCCATGCGCTTTCCTCCTTGTTTTTTTCTTATTTTTAGTAACTCCATGCCCGCTGCTCCGTGCCCTTTGTTTGCTACTCATGGCGCTATGCCCCATGCGCTCTGCCCATTGCGTGTTATCCTTGGTGCCATGCTCTTTGCCCTATGCCCTTAGCTAAGTTTATGCGTACAGTCATTGTCACCGGCGGCTGCGGTTTTATCGGCAGCAACTTTGTCAGGTTGCTGTGCGCCGAGACCGATTGGCGGGTGGTCAATCTCGATAAGCTCACCTACGCGGGGAATCCGGAAAATCTTTCCGGGATAGACGAGGAGCGCTACCGATTCATCAAAGGCGATATCGGTCAGCGGTCTTTGGTCGACCGTCTCTTAGAGGAGGAAAAGCCCTGGGCTGTCGTCAATTTTGCCGCCGAGTCGCACGTCGACCGAAGTATTCTCGACGCTGCTCCATTCCTGCAAACCAACATCGCGGGCGTGCAAAGCTTGCTGGAAACGGTGCGCTGCCATCCTGTGGAACGCTTTCTACAGATCTCCACCGACGAGGTTTACGGTGATCGTCAAGGGAAGGACCGCGCCACCGAAGAGTCGGCGCTTTTGCCGAGCAGTCCCTACGCCGCGACCAAGGGCGCGGCCGATCTGCTATGTCTTTCGTACCGGCGTACTTACGATTTGCCGATCATCGTGACGCGCAGCTCGAACAATTACGGCCCCTATCAATTCCCGGAAAAGCTGATTCCGCTGCTCATCCGAAACGGACTCAATGACTTGGAATTACCGATCTATGGCGACGGCAAGCAGATTCGCGATTGGCTGTGCGTCGAGGACAATTGCCGGGCGATTCTTTCGGTCCTTAACAAAGGGCAGATCGGCCGTATTTACAATATCGGCATCGGGGAAGAACGCACGAATCTTGATGTCGCAGAAGCGATTTGTGCCGCCATTGCCGACCGTAAAAAGCTGAACTCAACGAAACTTACGGAACGAATTCGCTACGTCGCCGATCGGCCGGGACACGATCGCCGCTATGCGATCGACACTACGAAAGTTCGAAGCGAGCTCGGCTGGAAACCGCAATTGGATTTTGCCGCGGGAATCAAGCAGACCGTCGATTGGTACCTTGATCATCTCGACTGGATGTCGCGGGTGACCTCGGGCGAGTATCGGAAGTACTATGAGTCAGTCTATGCGCAAGCGTGGGGCATGGGGCGTGGGGCATAGGGCATGGGGCAGAGAGCAAAGCGCATGGCGCAGAGGGTAAAGCGCAGAGGGGATGGGGCGTGGGGCATAGGGCATGGGGCAGAGAGCAAAGCGCATGGCGCAGAGGGTAAAGCGCAGAGGGCGTGGGGCGTGGGGCATGGCGCAGAGGGTAAAGCGCATAGGGCATAGGGCATGGGGCAAAGCGCAAAGGGCGGCCGGCGGCGGTCCTCGGTCGTCAGTCCTCGGTCGTCAGTCCTCGGTCGTCAGTCCTCGGTCGTCGGTCTCTCGGTCGTCAGTCCTCGGTCGTCAGTCTTCAGTCTATGATCATCGGTCCTCAGTCACCCCTAGCGTGGAGCTGGTAGGGGGGAAAAGGCCCTCGCAGTATCAGTTTCGCACTATGCCCAATGCACTCTGCCCTTTGTTAGTTTCATTCCTATGAAACGACAAAAAGTAGCCGTGATCGGCAGCACTGGACAACTCGGCACTGATCTGGTCGAGGTGTTGCGGCAGGACGACAAATTCGAAGTGTTCCCAGCCGGCCACGCCGACTGTGACTGTACGAATGCGAATCAGGCGTTGGATGTCATCCGCAACTTGCACCCCGATGTGGTGATCAACTGCGCCGCCACCGTTCGCGTCGACGACTGTGAGGATCACGCGCGCGAAGCATTTGAAGTCAATGCGGTCGGAGCATTGAACATTGCGCGCGGGTGTGAGGCGGTGGATGCTCTTTGCGTTTATATCAGCACCGATTATGTTTTCGATGGCAACAAGGGCTCGCCGTACGTTGAGTCGGACCCGCCTTGCCCCATCAACGTCTATGGTGCGTCAAAGTTAGCCGGCGAGTATCTGGTTCGGCAGTCTGCGCCGCGCTGGTTGATCGTCAGAATGTCGAGCTTATTCGGCAAAACCGGCGCTCGCGGCAAGGGCGGTAATTTTGTCGAGACGACTTTATCAAAGGCCAAAGCGAACGAGGCCTTGAGAATCGTAAACGATGTGCGTATGTCTCCGACCTTCGCCCGCGACGCCGCCGAAGCTGTGCGGGCGCTTATCCGAAGTGGAATCACCGGGCTATGTCACTTGGCCAACAGCGGCGCTTGCACATGGCATGAGTTTGCCAAAGCGATATTGATGCAAGCCGGTATAAGCAAAGAAGTCGTTCCGATCTCTTCCGCAGAGCTTCACGCGAAGGCTCGCCGGCCCAAAGATTCATCACTGCGAAGTGATAGGATTCACGGGATGCTCCAATATAAGCTGCCCCCTTGGCAAGATGCGCTGCGAGCGTATCTAGTGGAGAAGGAACATATTCAAGCGATCGGCCCAGCTTTACGCGACACGCGTTGAAGGCCAGGCAAAGAAAACAAGAGGATCCAATGGATCAACCCAAAGTCACTATCGCTGTCGTTCCGCGGGAGCGCTTCAACATGACCGCATACTCTCTCGAAAGCATTTATCGGGAGACCCATTATCCGTTCAAGATGATCTACGTCGACGGCGGTTCGCCCAACCATGTCCGGAACTATCTTCAAATCCAAGCGCAAAAAAAAGGCTTCGAGCTTATCCGGACAGATCATTACCTCAGTCCCAACCAAGCGAGAAATCTAGCTTTAAAAAATCTCGACACAAGGTATGTATTGTTTATCGACAACGATGTTGTGGTGACCCCTGGTTGGTTGGCAGCGCTGGTTCAATGTGCGGAGGAAACCGGGGCTTGGGTGGTCGGGCCAGTATACTGCATTGGGCAACCTGAGTTTCAAACCATTCATATGGCCGGGGGAATGGCTCATATCGTCGACGATCACGGACAAAGAGATCTGAACGAGCAACACCGATTTATCGGAAAACCCTGGGACGGGGTTCGAGACCAACTGCATCGGGAACCGACGGAACTCGTAGAGTTCCATTCGATCCTGATACAAACCGAGGTCTTCGGGACGATCGGATCTCTGGACGAAAATCTTCTCAGCAGCCCGGAGCATATTGATCTTTGTCTTTTGGTCAAACAAGCGGGTGGCACGATATGTTTTGAGCCCCGGTCTCTGGTTAACTATCTAAGCCCGCCTCCGCTGGCGCGCTCTGACTTGTCGTTTTTCATGCTTCGTTGGAGCGACGAATGGAATCGCAAGAGCTTGGAACATTTTCGGAAAAAATGGGAATTGGCCGACAACAGTACGTTTCTTACCCGGCACTACGACTGGCTGACTGGCCATCGCCAACAGATCACGCTTGCCCCGATGCAAACAGGACTTCGTAACCTCGTTGGATGGCGTCTGGGAAGTTGGCTGGGAAGTCAATTACTGGCCAGGGCAGAGAAGTCATTCAACAATTGGTGGGTTAGCCATAGCTCCAAGACGCGGGTAGCCGGCCAAACAGCTAAGTGATTCCTCTTGGGTATCGAGCCATGAAGACCTACGCGCAGACCAATATTCAATTATTAAATCTGTTGCGACAACTAGGCTACTCCGGGAGAGAGGTCATGGTTGCTCACGACGGATATCGTCTGGCGATGCAATTTTTCGGGACAATATCGACCATCCGGAAAGCCGTTTGTGTGCCATTTAATCGGGACTGCCGCCATTCTGGCGGATCAGAAGGCTCCAATTGAAATCGTTGCAGCGGGGCTTCTTCATGCGGCCTATACTTTCGGTGAATTTGGCAGTGGGCACAAAGGTATTTCGGACGCGAAGAGGACGCAGGTGCGAAAAGTTGTCGGCGATGAAGCAGAAGCTCTCATTGCTGAATACGCAGGAGTCCCGTGGAATAAACTCGCAGTTCTCGAATTATCGGAAAAAGATTTAATTGGAGTCACAAATGTAATGCGTCAGGTCTTATTCATCCGTTTGGCGAACGAATTGGAAGAGCATCTAGACTTGGGCATCGCATATTGTAGTGACGCCGAACAGAGGAAAAAAGCGATTGATTCCCATCTCGGCAAACTCGTCGAAGTCGCGAAGGAATTGCATATAAAGAACTGTCATATCTATTGAACGAAGCGTTTCAACAATGCATTTCACATGAGCAAATCAATTTGCCAAACTACGGTCGCCGGAGTTCCTTTTGTTTGGCTCCAGTGTCTCGACCGCCTTCGGCTGGGACCCCGGATCAGTGCCTTTCTTGAAGGACCCGGTCGGTCTTTCCTGCGAAAAGGTCTCGGCTGGCGGCGTGGAAATGGGGTTGAGCAGAGGATCAAGCGAGCTTTAGAGTGGTGGACTATCCGCCCATACTGAAACGGAGTTTCGTTCATCCGGGACGAATTGTCACCGATGGATTGAGCCCCATCATCTGCGCACACAACAGAATACGGTTGGTCGGCCGAAGTGTCCAAATTCGCCACTTGCCGTCGTCGGAATTCATCGGCCGATAAAACGCCCGAGTCAATGCGAGCGTCCAGAGTAAGTTCGTATCCTCGCAAAAATGGTCTGTCCCTATTCTAACTTGCGCGCCGGCCGCTGCTAGTTATACTGCGCTCTATGTTAGCCGAAGTACCTATGAACCCCTCGGAACCCACGGTGGTTATCGAGCCGCGCAGGGGGCTGTTTGATCTAGATCTGAAGGCCGTCTGGCAGTACCGCGAGCTGCTTTATTTTCTGGTCTGGCGCGATCTCAAGATCCGCTACAAGCAGACTGCGATCGGAGTCGCCTGGGCGGTTTTGCAGCCGGTTGTTCAGATGGTCATCTTTACGGTGATATTCGGCCGGTTCGCAAAAATTCCCTCCGACGATCTTCCTTACGCGGTCTTTGCTTATAGCGCGCTTCTCCCCTGGAACTATTTCGCCACGGCCTTGAACCGCTGTGCCGTCAGCGTGGTCGGCGATGCCAATTTGATTTCGAAGATCTATTTCCCGCGCCTCCTTCTGCCCATTGCCGGCACGACTTCGGGGTTTATCGATTTCTTCGTTTCTTTCATTGTTTTGCTAGGAATGATGGCCTGGTACCAAATCGCGTTTACCGGGTGGTTGCTGACGGTGCCGCTGTTCTTGATATTGGCTCAGCTTACGGCTCTGGCCGTGGGCCTTTGGTTATCCGCGTTGAATGTCCGTTACCGCGATGTCGGCCATACCGTCCCGTTTATCGTTCAGATTTGGATGTTTGCCTCACCGGTTGTCTATCCAGTGAGTTTGATTCCGGAGAAGTGGCGCATGCTCTTTAGCCTCAACCCCATGGTCGGCGTCATCGAGGGATTCCGCTGGGCTTTGCTCGGCAAGGCGAGTCCCGACTTCACCGCCATGGCCGCAGTTTGCTCGTCGTATCGGTCTTGCTGGTTGGTGGTCTCGTATTTTTTAAAAATATGGAGCGGACCTTTGCGGATGTGGTGTAGTAGAGGACGGTAGACCGACGACAGATGACCGACGACGGACAAATGAATCTGGAGGGTTGACCGTCACATTGCCAATTAGCTGTCGAACGAGGTTCTGGGGTCACCGTGTCAACGGTCGACAGTCGGGTCAAATCATCATTTCTGGTCTGAGTTTCGTCGTTGGTCAATTGTCAGATGTATAAATTCGAAAAGCTTGAAGTTTACCAACTTGCTTTGCAGTACACGGACATGATTTACGCGGTGGCGGAAAAACTCCCCAAAAAAGAGGAGCATAACCTTAAATCACAGGTCATTCGGGCTGGAACGTCAATCGTGCTCAATATCGCCGAAGGATCGACTAGCCAAAGCGACATGGAACAAAGAAGGTTCCTGGCGATGTCCCTTCGGTCTCTTCTAGAAACGGTTGCATGCCAGCAGTTAATTGCTCGTCGAGGCTACGTCGGCAGAGAAGAGTTGGCTAAAACATACGATTTTAGCCAAGTGCTTTTCGGGAAGTTACAAGCAATGCGCCGTTCACTTCAAAAGAACAAGGGCGAAAAATAAACACGAGCTCTCTTCGTCAATCTTCAGACTGTTGTCAACGGTCTTTTTGGTCGGTCAACGGTCGCTTTCATCCGTCTTGCGTTTTGTGCGCGGGCGGTCCACGATTTTCAGTTTTCCGTCTATCGTCCTCAGTCTACCGTCAACCGTCGTTTGACTAATGCTATGAGTGATCTCGCCATCCGCGTCGAAAACCTAGGCAAGCTCTACAAGATCGGTGCGCGTCAGAACCGTCACGACACGCTCCGCGATCATCTTGTTTACGGCATCAAATCACTCTTCTCACGCAATGGTGATCGGCCGGCGGTCGTTGGTCATCCATCCACAAGCAGCGGTCCGTTGTCCGCGGTCAGCGGTCAACCGTCAGGATCTTCCAGTCAACCCTCAACCCTCGACTCTCAATCCTCGATCCACCCTCAACCACCCGACACCATCTGGGCCCTCAAGGACGTCTCTTTCGAGATCAGGCACGGTGACGCGGTTGGTTTCGTCGGGCGCAACGGGGCGGGTAAAAGCACTCTGCTCAAGATTCTCTCCCGCATCACCGAGCCGACAACCGGTCGCGCAGAGATCTACGGTCGTGTTGGCTCGCTTCTCGAAGTCGGAACCGGCTTCCATCCCGAGCTTACCGGGCGGGAAAATATCTTTCTTAACGGCGCGATTCTTGGCATGCGCAAAGCCGAGATCGAACGAAAGTTCGATGAAATCGTCGCATTTTCCGAGGTCGAGACGTTCATCGATACCCCAGTCAAACGATATTCCAGCGGCATGCGAGTCCGTCTGGCGTTTTCGGTGGCGGCACACTTGGAACCGGAGATTTTGATCGTCGACGAGGTCTTGGCAGTCGGCGACGCGGAATTTCAGAAAAAATGTTTGGGTAAAATGGACGATGTGACCAAACAGGGCCGGACCGTTCTTTTCGTGAGTCACAATTTGGTTGCTTTACGGCGATTGTGCGACCGAGGCCTGCTTTTGGATCGTGGCCAAGCGGTTTGCTTTGACTCGGTGGATGGCTGCGTAAACCGGTACGAGCAAATGATGGTTAACGGAGATGCCAGGACATCAGCTGCGCACGTCCTCTACGAAGCAAACGGAATGAGCAGCGGGCAATTCGGCATAGCAAAGATTGAGATTCTTGATTGCGCAGGTGCTCCCAAGGTCGGAATTTACACCTGGGACTCCTTCACGATTCGGGTTCACTATATTGCGCCAAGACATGTAAGCCGGGGTTCCGTTGTCATACAGATTAATTCGCCCGATGGAGCGCCTTTGTTGGTTTTATCTACGCAGCCAGATTCCGCAGTGCCAATGGCCCTCGAGGTCGGCACTCACGCGGTCGATTGTATGGTAAAGAATATTCCTTTGGCAGCGGGTGATTATGTTATCGGCGCTGGACTGGCCATTCCTAACCAGGAGTGGTTACGCAAAACCGAAAACCTGGGTCGGATCAAGATTTTACCACGCGATGTGTTCGACTCGGGCCGGCCTCCAGTTTCGACGCGAGCCTTGATGGCAGTTCCTCATGGCTGGCGGATAAGATGACAGAGCCCGTTCGCCTCGCCAACCCATCGATGGTGCAGATGTCAAACGAGAACCGCGCTTCTACAATTAGATTGTCGGATAAATGAAGTGCGTTTGTCGGCTGATGATTGGATTATGGACGCGGTCTCGCGATACCGATAAGGACTGTGCTCAATATTAGCTTCTATCGTTTGGCTGGAAAACCGTCGTAGGGGTCCGCCGGGTCATGATACTTTTAATTGCATTCGCCAGTCATGATCAGCGTCGTTCTTTGCACGTACATCGCAACGAAGATCTGGCGAAATGTTTGGCTGAACTGGACTCCAGCACATTCCAGCCGGAATGGCTTGGGAGTTGATGGTGGTGGACAACAATTCCTCGGATCGAACCGAAAAGATCGTAAGAGAATTTGCGTCCAGAGGCCGCTTGCCGATCAAATACCTTTTTGAATCAAAGCAAGGGAAATCCCATGCGCTGAACCAGGGCATCTCGAAATCAACCGGCGACACAATAGCGTTTATCGATGACGATTGCCTAGCCCATAAAGATTGGCTTTGGTCTTTGACGAAAATATTCCATTCCGATCCGCAGGTGATCGGAGTGGGAGGCAGGATACTCCCCGTGTGGAACACGGAAAAACCGTCTTGGCTCGATATGAATGAGATGCCGGGTCCTATCGTGTGTTTTGATATGGGTGATGAATTTACGCAATCGAATGTCGTTCCGTTTGGCGCAAATATGGCGTTCCGCAAAACAGCTTTCCTGAATGGCCTATTCCGGTCGATATGGGCCCCAATGCGAAGAGTAAGGCTCGTACGAGTGGCCGTGGGGAGGATACGGAATTCGAAGACGAGTTCGGAGAGGCGGAGAAAAGATTGCCTATATTCCTGACGCAATTGTTTACCACCCGGTGGAGCCGAGCAGATTGACCAAAAACTATTTCCAAAAGTGGTATTTTTCCTATGGCAGGGCCCTGCTCCTGGAAAACGGTCTGCGACGGTGCGGTATTTTACTTTGGCGTTCCACGTTATCTATATCGCAGCATCGCAACGTGTATGATCAAGTGGCTTTGGTGCTTCAATGAACGGAAGCGATTCTCTCGTAAGCTGGCCTTGTGTCATCTCGCGGGTGTGTGTTTCGCCGCGATTCAGAACGCAAGAAAATAAGGATATGAACGACACGAATGTTTTCCAGAGATTGAGCATCGGGGGCCTGCAATTTTGCTTGACGAAAGGGTTTGGAGATCAATAAGTTTCAAGGTGCAGAATGGCTGCTTCTTCACGGCGGTTCCTGCTTTGCTTGTCAAAACCGACACTTAAAAAGTGATGATAGCCCATTGACGGAAGAGCTTCTAAACGCAAAGACACCGTTGCATCCCGAAATCGGCTTGCTAGCACTTGTCCCTGACGAGTGGAGCGATCAGTGGCAAGCTCGGCATCATATCCTCAGCAGGTTAAGTCATTACTACCATGTTGTCTGGCTGAATCCTCCCCATCACTGGCGGGAATCGGTTCCAAAGCTGCGCGCGCGAAAAAACGCTTATAGATCTGATAATTCAAACGGTTTGCTATTCTACACTCCAGAGTGGTGGCTGCCGCATCTACATAGGCCACGGCGAATTTCAAATAGTTTGTTTCGTGCACTGCTCGGCGAGCTTTAAGCGCTTCCAATCGCCAAGCGATGTAAGAAGACATTCTTTTTCCATGGTCTCCTGTTTGGCCGGATCATAAAATATATCCCTTATGATCTAAGTTGTTATCACGTCGATGACGATTACTCATTTTCTGACGTGGATTTACCGAGCAACCGGGATGAAATGCAACTCCTTAGAAACGTTGATCAAGTATTTATTCATTCTCCTGGACTAATGGAAAAAAAGGGTGGGGTTAATTCGAATACTTGTTTTTTCCCGAATGGTGTCGATTATAAGGCATACGCGTCGATAGCACGGGAGCCCGAAGATTTGGCGGCGGTTCCTCACCCCCGGATTGGTTATGCTGGCCATTTGAAAAAAATGCTCGATTGGCAACTGCTAAACAATTGATACTTGGCAAGCCGGAGTGGAATTTCGTCTTTGTTGGGGAAATCAATTCAAGTCATTCTCAAATTCTCGATCCTATGGGCCAGTTGTCGAAACGCATTAGCGTGAATTTATTAGGAGGGAAGATGTCACAGGATCTCGCGGGCTAACCACAGCATTTTGATGTGTGCGTGATGCCTTATAAAATGTATCCCTATACAAATTACATTTATCCCATGAAACTCCATGAATACCTCGCGAGTGGACGCCCCGTCGTAGGAACTCCGATTCGATCGTTGGCGGAATTTAGTCGCGTCATTCAGCTGGCTGGGACTGCTCACGAATGGTCAAGCGCTATCGAGAGAGCTCTTAGTCTGGAAGAAAACTCAAAAGAGAAGATAGAGGTTCGGCAGCAGATCGCCCGGCAGTTTGATTGGAACAATCTCGTGACAATTATTACCCGCACTGTTTGTGAACGTCTTGGCGAGAGTGATCGTGCCAGGCCGGCGCATGGCGGTCCTAGATAAACATCGTGCAACCGCTATTCCGATTTGCGAGGTATTCGATAGTTGTGAACGGCAAGGTTTATAGACAGTATTGGCCTTTCGATAGAAGCGCCTGACGATGCTTCCACGCAACAGCGGCCGGGGATAGCTCATTTTGATCTATGAGATCAACACACGGAAATGCCGTGAATCGAAGAACCGAAGAGAATCCGAAAATTGCGGATCGCAGCGTGATTGAGCGCTGCACGATCATTGTTGCCCCGCGAGACCTGTTTTCGACCACAGAAGAATGTCTCGAACAACTATTTAAAAATACTCCCGAACGGTTTGATTTGGTGGTTGTCACGGGCGGAGCACCGGATTCGATAAGACAAATGCTTGAAGCCCGCTATGCGGAAAAGGCGCGGTTGATCTTTGAGCCAAACTTTTTAACCGGTTCTCAATTGCGAAATATCGGTTTGCGGGAAGCCAAGACACGATTAGCCGTTTGTTTGGACACCAACGTCTTCGTGCGGGCCGGCTGGTTGGCGCCGTTGATTCGGTGCCAAATTGAAACCGGAGCGAGCGAAGTGGTTCCACTGTGCGTTGATCAGAATATTAGAGTGCACAATGCCGGCAACGATCTTTTCATAACCTACAAAAATGGTGAAGCGATCGGCAAGATGGAGCTAAGATGTTCGGGTCAGCCGGTTTGGGACAGGACTAATTTAGCGCGCAGTGAGATCGATTTTGGCGAGGTGCACTGCCAGCTGTTCGTCGTCGAGACCGCTTTGAAACTCGGTGTATTTGACGAACGATTGCGCGAAGGGATCGAACTTGACTCGGGAATGACGCTCACCCGAGCGGGATGTAAAATAGTGTTCGAACCCGAATCGGTGGTATCCCTTTATTATCCCGTGATGCTCAAAAACATTGTCGACGTTGCACTTTATCGATGGAAATGGGACATACCCGAGGTTATAGCAGGTTACGACTATCTTAGTGAAAAATGGAATATGAGCTTCGGTGCAGGCGGTGGGTTTAAGGGTTATCTTGTCACGGTCAATGCCAGAGTAGGGGTGTTGACGCAAATCTGGCCTTCCAGCATTTCTCTGTTCTGCGACCGAGCCATAGCTTATGCCGTGGATACCTTCTGTCAGCCTTTTAGATCGCTCGCGTGGACTTTCCTGGCGTGGCGCACGGGATATTACAAACCATCGCAGATTCCCTCACGTCCTATCGGATAAAAAAATTACTGCTGAGGTTGTGAGTACGCCAGGAACGAATGTAATCAAGAAAAACTCCGAACTCTGCGACCTCTGTGCCTCTGTGGTGCAAAAACTTCCGGAGATCTTACCGCGGAGGCGCGGAGTACGCCGAGAGTAGAATGTTATCGAGAAATACTTTGAACTCTGCGACCTCTGTGCCTCTGTGGTGCAAAAACTTCCGGAGATCTTACCGCGGAGGCGCTGAGTACGCCGAGAGTAGAATATTATCGAGAAAAACTTCGAACTCTGCGACCTCTGTGCCTCTGTGGTGCAAAAACTTCCGGAGATCTTACCGCGGAGGCGCTGAGTACACCGAGAGTAGAATATTATCGAGAAATACTTCGAGCTCTGCGACCTCTGTGCCTCTGTGGTGAAAAAACCTCCGGAGATCTTACCGCGGAGGGGTGAGTACGTTGAGGAAAGAGCTGTGTGTCGGAAAATACTTCGAACTCTGTGACCTCTGTGTTCTCCGCGGTGAAGATTGATTCGTCTTTCTGTTCGCGTTAACTATACCCAATGACACTGATGGCGAGCGCCAGTATTATCATTCCCTGTTACAATGAAGAACAAAGGCTCGATGTCGCCAGTTTTCAGAGACTTCAGGAGTTCAACGCACCGCATTACATTTCTATTCGTTAACGATGGCAGCAAGGATGGAACCCTGGGATTGTTGGAATCATTGCAGGCATCCGATCCCGGACAAATTCTCGGTACTAAACTTCGAACAAAACCAGGGCAAGGCGGAAGCGGTCAGAAGAGGCATGTTAGGCGCGCTCGATTCGCATGCCGACTACGTTGGATTCTGGGACGCGGATCTGGCGACTCCGCTGGACACGATCCCGCAATTCTTGGATCTCGCGGAAAGCCGGCCGGAGCTTGAAATCATCATGGGATCCCGAGTCAAGCTTCTGGGGAGAAAAATCGAGCGCCGCACCGCTCGCCATTATATCGGCCGTGCCTTTGCCACGGCCACATCGATGATCTTGGGTCTTGCGGTTTACGACACGCAGTGCGGCGCAAAACTTTTCAGAGCGTCTTCTTCGCTCAAAGCACTTTTTGCTCAGCCGTTCGTCTCACGCTGGATCTTCGACGTGGAGATTATCGCGCGGCTCATTCAGGCCAGGCGCGGCAAACAGCTTCCGCAACCCGAGCAAGTGATTTATGAGTTTCCGTTGACAGAATGGAGAGACGTCCCCGGTTCCAAGCTGGGTTATGGTGATTTCACGAGAGCAGCGTGGGAATTGTTACAGATCCGCAACAGGTATTTGCGGCGCTGACGGGCCGACCGACGACGGCTGACCGAAATGATGACCGGTGACCTACGACTGACGACCGCCGCTGAGGAAAATTCATATGGGTGAGTTCAAGTTTGAAAAGCTTGAAGTCTGGCACTTGAGCTTGGAGTACATTGATAATTGCTATGTCACGTCCGATGGGCTACCGAAGCGGGAAGAGTTTAATCTCCAGTCGCAGCTCATTCGGGCCGCAACATCCATCGCACTGAACATCGCTGAAGGTTCAACAAGCCAGAGTGATGCTGAACAACGTCGTTTTCTGGGATTAGCCTTGCGTTCTCTGGTGGAGACAGTCGCGTGTCGTCGGCTGGCCCAACGCAGACATTATACGGATCATCTTAAAGGAGATCTCCTATCGGATGGAGAACAACTCGCGGGTAAACTGTTCGCCAAAGTCCAAGCCATGCGTCGAGTCCTGGGCAAAGGTAAACAGCCCTCGGTCCGCGGCGGAACGTTACCGGTCGCCCGGCAATCCTAGTCGCTGCATTCTGCATAGGCAGGGTCCGCCTTCAATGGTCAACCGTCCGCTGTCTACATTCGTCGGTCAATCCCCCATGAACGTCGGTCCGTGGTCGAACATCGTAAATCGACTCGTTTAGACATCAATCGCCCATCAAAAACGACGATAGGTCCTTTAGATGTCGGTGTTTAGTCAGCAGTCGACGGTCCGTAAATCACACGGTCCTAGGACGAAAGTTGTCTGCAAATCTTTAGCGGTAGCGGTTACGGTCGTCTGTCGCCGATCAAGCTCATAGACACGTCGGTCCACCGTCATCCGACCGCGGTCAATCTTTAATCAAATGTGCGGCATTTCCGGAATCTATAACTACAAGACTCTCGAGCCGGTCTCGGAGCGCGTCCTCAAGGGGATGAACGATACGCTGGTTCACCGCGGACCGGATGACGAGGGTTTTTATATCTCAAATGAGCTCGGGCTTGGTCATCGCCGGCTCTCGATTATCGACCTCGCCTCTGGGCATCAACCAATGACTAACGAGGACGGCACGGTCTGGGTCGCCTTTAACGGTGAAATTTATAATTTCGCGGAACTGCATCAATGGCTGGATGCCAAAGGCCACCAATTTAAAACCCGATCCGATACCGAAGTGATCGTTCATCTCTACGAAGAGAAAGGCGAGCAGTGTTTTAGCGAGCTACGCGGGATGTTCGCCATAGCGATCTGGGATCAGCGTAATAAAAAATTGATTCTAGCGCGCGATAGAGTCGGCAAGAAGCCGCTGTATTATTACCACGATGGATCAAAATTATTATTCGGCTCTGAAATTAAGGCCATCTTGCGGGCTCCCGATATCTGTCGCGAGATCGATCTCGAAGCGCTGTCGGATTATTTCTCCTTTCTTTACGTCCCCGCGCCGAAGTCGATTTTCAAAAAAATCCGTAAGGTTCTGCCGGGCCATTACTTGGTCGTATCCGCAAAGGGCTTGCGTGAAACAAAATACTGGGACTTGAGCTTTGCGGAAACGGACAATCTGTCGGAAGAAAGCTGGTGCGGGAAAATTATCGAGACCCTTCAAGAAGCCGTTCGGCTCAGACTCATGAGCGAGGTTCCGTTAGGAGCGTTTCTCTCGGGCGGGGTCGATTCGTCTTCGGTTGTAGCCATGATGCATGGGGCGATGAACGGCCCGGTGACCACGTCGTCGATCGGTTTCGAAGAAAAGGAATTCAACGAGCTTCCCTATGCGCGCTCGGTCGCCACGCAGTTTGGCACCGATCACCACGAACAAATCGTTCGTCCGGATGCGCTTGCCGTCATCGAAAAACTTGCCTGGCACTATGACGAGCCGTTTGCCGACTCGTCCGCCGTGCCAACCTACTATGTATCCAAAGTGGCGCGCGAGCATGTGACCGTGGCGCTTTCCGGGGACGGCGGCGATGAAAACTTTGCCGGCTACCGCCGCTATTACTTTGACCAGCGGGAAAATAGCATACGGGCCTTGCTGCCATCGGCTATCCGCCAGCCGTTGTTCGGCGTCCTGGCATCGCTCTATCCGAAGGCCGATTGGGCGCCGCGGGTCTTTCGCGGCAAGGCGACTTTCCAAAACCTCGCGCGCTGCCCGATTGCCGCGTACTTTCGCTCGGTCTCCGCCTGCCATTCTGAGTTAAAGTCTCAACTATTGCATCCCGATGTCCGGCGTGAACTGAGCGACTATGATTCGCTGGATGTGTTGCGCGGTTATTACGAGACTGCCGATACGACGGATCCGTTATCAAGGATCCAATACGTCGACATCAAAACCTACCTGACCGACGATATTTTAGCCAAAGTCGATCGCGCCAGCATGGCGGTATCCCTCGAAGTGCGCGCACCGATCTTGGATCATAAATTCATGGAACTGGCGGCACGAATTCCTTCCTCGCTCAAGCTTCGCGGCATTCAGGGCAAATATATTTTTAAAAGAGCTTTGAAGCGACACCTTTCCGATTCTATCCTTTATCGCAACAAGATGGGTTTCGCAGTACCGCTGGCCGAGTGGTTTCGTGGCGACCTCAAGGAGATGGCATACGAAAAAATCATTCAATGCGGTATTGAGAGTATCTTGGACGAGGCTTGCGTCGCGCAAATTTGGCAGGAACATCAGCGGGGATTTAGAGATCGGTCGACCGAACTGTGGACCCTTTTGATGTTTCAGCTGTGGCGGAGCAGGTTTCTTGCCACGTCCTGACGGGTCCGGCTCTGCAACTCTCATGAAAATCCTGGTTTTCACGACGCTCTTTCCAAACAATGTGTGGCCCAACCACGGCGTTTTTGTAAAGGAGCGTATGGCGGCCGTGGCACGCCTGGACGGGTGCGAGCTTCGAGTGATTGCGCCGGTTCCCTATTACCCGCCGATTCGAGTCGGCAAGAGATGGCGTTACTCGCAAGTGGCGCGGTCAGAAGTGATTGAGGGCATTCAGGTTTATCATCCTCGTTATGTGATGATCCCGAAAATAAGCATGCCTCTTCACGGCTTGATGCTGTTCTTGCCGGTGCTGCATTTCGTCAAAAAACTTCAAGCTCAGTTCGATTTCGATATTATCGACTCCCATTATGTTTATCCGGACGGCTTTGCTGCGGTTCTTATGGGGCGTCTTCTTAGGACGCCCGTTGTGGTTTCTGCACGGGGAAGCGACATAAATTTATTTTCTCGATTTTCGACAATATGCAGATTTCTGAAATATGCTCTCGCAGGTGCGAGTCATGTGATTGCCGTGTCTAGTGCTCTTCAAAAGGCGATCGTTGAGCTGGGAATTCCGAAGAATAAAATATCCGTGATTCCTAATGGCGTTGATGGACGCAAGTTTAAGCGAATGACTCAAAAACAGGAGGCTCGCCGGGAACTTGGACTGCAGCGCGATGCTTTCCTCATTTTATCAGTAGGCGGATTGACCCCGGTTAAGGGATTCGATGTTTTAATAAAGGCTTTTGAAATGGTATCGAGCATTTCTGACCGGCAGAAATTGTATTTGATAATTATCGGCGAAGGAACGCTACGCAAAACACTAGAGATTCTTATCTCTAAACTGCATTTGGAATCTCATGTGTGTCTGGTTGGCGCCGTGCCCCATGAACAGCTCTGTATCTGGTATAACGCGGCGGATATTTTTTGCCTGGCGAGTGAACGAGAAGGCTGGCCCAACGTTATTCTCGAGGCAATGGCGTGTGGATTGCCCGTTGTAGCGACGGCTGTTGGAGGGATTCCAGAAATTCTTAAGGACTGCGAGGTCGGGCTGTTATCCGAACGTAAGCCGGCGGCAATGGCACAACGGATTCGCGAAGCTATGCAAAAGAATTGGGATTCGGACCGAATTAGTCGATACGCGCTTGAGCATACATGGGATATGGCAGCGGCGAAAGTTAGGACGGTTTTCGACAGCGTGATAACCCGTCGGATCCAATCGACCGTGCGCTATTCCAACTTTGATCAACCGTAGATCAAGCGAAGGTTCCTGTTCAAGCTGTCATGTCTTCCAGCAATCATTCACTTAAAGTTCTCCATGTATTGGATCATAGCCTTCCATTGCATAGCGGCTATGCTTTTCGGAGTCTCAATATTCTAAAGGTGCAGCGATCCATGGGTTGGCAGTGTGTGGTTGCGACGTCACCCAAACATGAAAAACATTTCGGGGCCGGATCGGTTGCTGAAGAGGATATTTTCGGCTTTCTGCATTATCGTAGCGGTATTGTGTCAGACTCGCGGCTCGCCGTTTTGGGGGAGCTGAGACTGATGCGTAAGCTAGAGCAGCGGCTTTACGAAGTCATTCAGAAGGAATCGCCCGATATTATACATGCCCATTCGCCAATTCTTAACGGTTTGCCGGCCATAAAGGTGGGGAATAAGTTGGGGCTTCCGGTCGTGTATGAGGTACGCGCATTGTGGGAAGATGCGGCGGTGGATCACGGTACGTACAAAGGAAAATCTTGGAAATACAAGGTCTCGCGTGCTCTTGAGACGTGGCTATGTCAAAGAGCAGATCAAGTCACGGTGCTGTGCAATGGACTCAAAGCAGATCTCGTATCGAGAGGCGTACCAGACCATAAGCTAACGGTGGTACCGAACGGTGTCGATGTGAATAGCTTCAAATTGGGCGCAGAGGATGCCGACGCTAAGAAAGCGTGGAATCTAGGTGGCAAAACAGTGATTGCTTTCATCGGGTCCTTTTACCGATATGAAGGCATTGAACTGCTTGTGAGTGCGGTTGCTCGTCTTCGGCAAAAAAGAAAGAACATCGCGTTGCTCTTGATAGGCGGTGGTGAGGTCGAGCAGGAGTTAAAAATCCAGATCAAAGAACTTGGGCTTGAGGACATTGTTTTGACGCCGGGTAGGATTCCCCACGAACGTATTCCCGGAATTTATGCTCTGGCTGATGTCTTCGTGTACCCGCGTCTCTCGATGCGACTGACTGAGCTGGTTACGCCTCTGAAACCGCTTGAAGCGATGGCCATGGGCGGCGCGGTGATCGCCAGCGACATCGGCGGTCATCGCGAACTTGTCCAGGATGGCTATAACGGTTTACTGGTACCGCCGGGAAACGTGCCTAAACTCGTGGAAGCCTTGGAACGTATTCTGGACGATTTCAGGTTGCGGCAGCGTCTCGGTCAGCAAGCGGCCTCGTGGGTTCGTCGCGAACGCTCCTGGGAAAATCTTGGGGGGGTCTATGACCAAGTCTATTCGGCGGCATTCAAGCACAGACCAGCGTCTGGTGTCTTTTATAAGGACGCAGAGCTAGAGGCAGACAAATAATTTCGCAGCGATGAGTAAATATCGGGACTCTGAAGTCAGGGTTAGGGCTCGCGAATGACACAGATGAATGCTGAGCCTTTAGTGACCTAAATTAAGGCAGGGGTTAATGTCGACGTTCGATCACTCTAGCCATAAGGAATTTTACGACTATTATGCTCACGCAAGCCAGAGTCCTGAGACGATTCAACGGATTCGTTCGCTTCGGGCCTGCGTTTTGCGTGTGGCAGAAAAGACCGGGTTAAACAACAAAATACTTGAAGTCGCTGATATTGGCTGCGGAGCGGGCACGCAAAGCTTTCTTTGGGCAGAACTCGGACATATCATCCACGGTCTTGACGTAAATGAACCTTTGCTGAAATTGGCCCGAGAACGGGCGGCCAAGCAACATGTCGCGATAGATTTCAAGTTGGGCTCAGCAACTGAACTTCCATGGGCCGATGGGTCTATGGATGTTTGCCTCTTGTTAGAACTTTTGGAACATGTCGTTGATTGGCAAGCTTGTCTCAAGGAATGTACGCGCATACTGCGTCCTGGTGGAATCCTTCTCCTTACTACCAGCAATAAACTCTGTCCTATACAGGAGGAGTTTAATTTGCCGCTGTACAGTTGGTATCCCGGAAAGTTAAAACGTTACTTTGAGCGACTTACACTTACTACGCGACCCGACCTGGCAAATTACGCGAAATATCCAGCGGTGAATTGGTTTAGTTTTTACACATTGCGCGATGAGTTGTTTGATCGCGGTCTCGTCTCTTTGGATCGATTCGATGTGATCGATTTGCCCAACAAACATGGCTGGATTAGAGGAGCCGTTCGTTGTATACGGGCTGTTCCCTTCCTTAGATGGCTCGGCCACATCGTCACACCCGGCACCTTGGTTGTAGCCCTTAAAAATAGCTAACTAAGAATTGCTACCGGTAAAATGGAATCTGCTCTATGAAACAATGTGTACTCGTGTCGCTGATGTCGTTGCTATCTCGTGGACAGAGTTGATCCAGGTGCAGGTAGCCCAGGATTAGTTTGCTACAGATCAATCATCAAACTCTTTCCGATAGGCCTTCTCTTGCCACAATTGAGGTTAAGTGGGGTTAGCCAAATGACCAAAATACGTTTTGGCCATGAATCATTTTGAGCGAGCGATGATGGATGTATCCCCAGTATATTCTGACGCACACCAGTACGGACTTGTTTGGGTATAGAATAACGATCTATATGCTGGAATCGACCAATTCAAACATCCGTTCCAAATGGACCCCGAACTGCCTGCAAATTACGGTGGACTCGCGCACTTATGCAACGCAAGGCAAAAGAATAAAACTCGAATGGTTGGGGAAAGGCTTGGCAATTCGGATTTAAGAGAAAATTGTCTACTGGTTTATAGCGTCTTTACGAAAAGGGTCGTCGTGGACTTCGTTTTTAAAGTTCGTTCACATCTGGTCGACATTTGTTGCGGGTTATAATCTCTCTTTTCTCGGGCAGAGATTGCGGTAAGAGAAAGAACTAAAAACAACACTTGGAGTCCAAATGGAAAAATTAGCAACCGTTTCGTTCTGGAAAGAAGCAGGACGATTTGTACTTCTTTGTGGGCAACTGGCGCTACTGCTAGTTGTGATTCGACAATTTCAGATCGAGAGCAATGCTTTCGTGAGAATTGCCGTGCTTGCCTTTGGCGGTTTCATAATTCATTATTTTTTACCACTTCGCTTCAAGCTACCTTTTTTTCTATTCCTGTCACTTTGTAGTGTAGTGATCGTGTTTGGTCTGGTGTCGAGTGTTTGGTTGGTCGGAATCGGTCTATTGTTGATTGGATTGTGTCATCTTCCTTTGCCCTTTTATGGGCGCGTCGTTGCACTTCTTGCTGCGGGAGGGTGCTTGGCGGCCTTTAGGACAGAGCTGTTCCATGCGCCCTGGTCTGCCGCGCTTTGGCCTATCTTGGGCTCCATGTTCATGTTTCGAATCATGATTTACCTCTACGACGTCAGTAACGAAAAGGCGCCGCAGTCCTTTATGCAATCGTTGAGCTATTTTTTCATGCTACCGAATGTCTGCTTCCCGCTGTTTCCTGTCATCGACTACAAGACGTTCAAGCGAACCTACCTCGATACGGATTCGCATAAAATCTACCAGACCGGAATCGACTGGATGACCCGGGGAGTCATTCATCTTATCCTTTATCGGGTGGTGTATTATTACTGGACCCTTGCTCCGGCAGAAGTGATGAACGCCAAGGATTTGGGTAGGTTTTTCGTCTCCAACTTTCTTCTTTACCTAAGAATTTCCGGGCAGTTCCACATGGTCATTGGCATGCTTTACCTGTTCGGGTTTAGGTTGCCGGAGACTCATCACCTTTATTATCTGTCTTCGAGCTTTACGGATTTTTGGCGGCGAATAAACATCTATTGGAAAGACTTCATGATGAAAATGTTTTACTATCCGCTCTACTTTAGAATACGCGGATGGGGAAAGACGGCGCCGATTGTTGTTGCCACTATTTTTGTTTTCTTTGCGACCTGGCTGCTGCACGCCTACCAATGGTTTTGGTTGCGGGGTGCGGTTTTGTTGGCCGGACCGGATGTGGCGTTTTGGAGCATTTTGGCGGTGCTCGTTATTGTTAACTCGCTCTACGAATTGAAATACGGGCGAGAGAGAACTCTGACCAAGCGCTCACTGACTTATTCCGCCTTTGTAAAACGTGGTGTAAGCACGGTTGCAACCTTCTGTGTCATTGCAATGCTGTGGTCATTATGGCAGAGCGAGTCCCTGGTCGAGTGGCTTTCGTTGTGGGAGTCCGTAGGTAATGACGCTAGTTTACAGTTTGGCTCGGTTCCCATTCTGTTGGTTGCAGGGGTGATCGCCGGTGGCCTCGCCGCTTTGAAAGACCGCCCCTTACCGTTGAAAGGCTCATGGGTCTTTTCTTTGCGCAAGTCTCCGGCAACGACCGTAGTATTGCTTGTGTCTCTCGCCTTGATCGGGATTCAGGGTGTTTACATCCAGCTTGGGCCGAGTGCCGCTTCCTTCATCAACTCATTACGATCAGGTAAGTTAAGCCGCTTGGACGTTGCGGCGCTAGAAGAGGGCTACTATGAGAACCTGAATCGGGTAGAGCGGTTTAACAGCCAGTTGTGGGAGCTCTATATGAATCGGCCCGCAAGTTGGCTTGATGTCGTCGGTGACGGTTTGGAGCGATTTACCGGAGATTTTCGCTATAAGGAGCTGGCTCCGTCGTTCGTGGCGTTGACGGCTCACGGAAATATTTCGACCAATCGCTGGGGAATGCGCGACAAGGACTATGAAAAAATTCCGGGGCCGAATACATTTCGGGTCGCTTTGCTCGGACCTTCATCGGTCATGGGTTGGGGGGTCAACGACGGTGAGACATTCGAAGCGATTTTGGAGCGGCATTTGAATGCTGAACGCGCAAACAAGCCGTACGCGCATTATGAAATTCTTAATTTTGCCGTTCCGGGATACGATCCCTTGGACCAGGTCCTCGTCGTGAACAAAGCGCTTGAATTTAAGCCAAATGCGTTCTTCTATGTGGCCACGGGACGGGAGGCCTCTCGTGCCGCCATACAGTTGGCGACGGCTGCCAGCCGGAAAACCCCAATGCCCTTCGACTACCTGAAAGATTTGTTGCAGCGAGCGAGCGTGTCACTGGGTATTCCTGAGGTAGTCGCGATCCGTCGCCTCATGCCTTTTCGGAACCAGCTTCTCACCTGGACTTACCAGACTATTGTGAATCAATCGCGGCAACATAATATGGTGCCGGTGCTGATATTTCTGCCCCAGGTCACCGACGGCGTTTGGAGGGAAGAAACACCCGAGATTCTACGGATTGCGAGAGAAGCGGGGTTTCAAGTACTGGATTTGAGCGACGTCTATTCTAAATACGACGCTAGTGCTGTTCGCGTGGCCGAATGGGATGATCACCCCAATCAGAAGGGGCACAAGATCGTGGCCGCACGTCTCTACGAGCTTTTGAACGAAGACTGGAGCAAAATCTTCGTACCAAAAGTGCCGCTAAGAGACGGTAAGCCAACGACAATTTCTGAAAACTCTCCGCCTCTGCGGTGAGTCTGGTTTTTTCCCCTTTGGTTGCGACCTCGCAAATCGCTCGCGCGCCGTAACTCAGTGTGCCTGAAAGGAGTCAACAGGTGGAAACCGTCGAACAGATGACCACAGCAGTTAAAAGCTACATCCTCAAGGAATTCCTTCCCGGCGAGAACCCGGACGAGCTTACGGATGTGACGCCGCTCATTACAGGGGGAATTCTCGATTCGTTGGCAACGTTAAAATTGGTTGCGTTCATCGAAGAGCGCTATTGCATCCAGCTCGAGGCGTACGAAGTCGATGTCGAGCATCTCGGTAAGATCGTCGACATTGTGGCGCTGATTCAGTCCAAGTCGAAATAGAGAAAATCTATGATGCCGCAAGCTTTGCATCAATACCTACAATCTAGTGTTCGTCTCTTCCCCGATCACCCTGCGATTGAGGAACCGGCAAAAGGCGTCGTCACTTATCGCGAGCTGGACGTGTTGTCCAACCGGCTGCGCGATCGCCTTCGTTCGATGGGAGTAGGGCGAGGCGATCGAGTCGGCATTTATTTACACAAGTCAATCGATGCGATCGTGGCGATTGTTGGTATTCTTAAAGCCGGAGCGACGTATGTGCCGGTGGACCCTATGGCGCCTGCAAGTCGTAACGCCTACATCCTGAGCGACTGTGGCGTCAGAGTTGTCATCATCGAAAGTGCTTTCGCTTCCGCGCTCGTTAAGGAGATCGAAACTACAGGATCGGTGCCGCAAATGATCAGGTTGGAAGGGGTTGGTGGAGGGGTGGGAGTAACATCCGCGCTGTACAATGCGCCGGGTGGGAAAGCCGTATCATTTGAGGAGGATGAGACCGTTAGCTCAAACGATCTTGCTTACATCCTCTATACCTCAGGTTCGACCGGAAAACCCAAAGGTGTCATGCTCTCGCACCTCAATGCCACAAGCTTCGTAGATTGGTGCATTGAGACATTTGAGCCCCGGCATGGGGATCGATTCTCCTCCCACGCTCCACTTCATTTCGACCTGTCGATATTCGATCTGTATGTCACATTTGGCAGCGGTGGGACGTTGGTGTTAGTTCCTGAAGATATCGGTAAGGAGCCTGTCAAGCTGGCTAGCTTGATCGCCGAGGCGCGAATTTCGATATGGTATTCCGCGCCATCGATCCTGAGTTTGCTGGTGCAATACGGTAACCTGGAAAGACACGATTACAGCGCCCTGCGCGTGATACTTTTTGCCGGCGAAGTATTTCCGGTCAAGCATTTGAGAACGTTGACAGAACGGTTACCCAACCGGAGATATTTTAATCTCTACGGCCCAACCGAAACGAACGTGTGTACGTTCTATGAGGTGCCTTCGGTAATTCCTGACGATCGCACCGAGCCATTTCCGATCGGCAAGGCCTGCAAGCATTTGCAAGCCAGGGTTTTGGACGAAGAGGGCCACGAGATCAAGCTAGGCGAAAGAGGTGAGCTTTGCATTGCCGGCCCCGCGGTTATGCACGGTTACTGGAACCTACCGGAACAAAGCACGCAGGCCTTTTGGGAGGCGGAGGGCGCTCGTTGGTACCGGACCGGCGACATCGTCATTGAGCCGCCCGATGGAAATTATGTCTACGTCGGCCGGCGCGATCGGATGGTGAAACGACGTGGCTACCGGGTGGAGCTTGGAGAAATCGAGGCAGGACTTTACCGTCATCCGATAATCAAGGAAGCCGCTGTCGTCGCGCTGCCCGACCAGGAAGCGGGTGTGCGCATTCGCGCGTTTCTAAGCTGCCAGGAAGGCAAGCGTCCCTCAATTATCGAATTGAAGCGCTTTTGCATGGAGGTTTTGCCGCCCTACATGATTCCCGATGTGTTTTCATTTCAAGACGCACTGCCCAAAACCTCGACTGACAAGATCGATTATCAGCGGCTCAAGGAAATGAAGTGATGGATTTTTCGTATAGCGAAGAGCAGCAACTCCTGCGCGACACCATTGGCCGCTTTGCCGCCAAAGAGTTGAACGACACTGTCATCGAGCGTGACCGGGAGCACCAGTTCCCGCATCAGTTATGGTTGAAAGCCGGCGAAATGCGGTTGCAAGGTTTACCCGTCTCCGAGGATTACGGCGGTAGTGGATTGGATCCGTTAACCTCCGCGATCGCCTTGGAAGCCCTAGGCTATGGCTGTGAAGACAGCGGGCTGGTCTTCTCTATCTGCGCGCATCTTCTGTCTTGCGTCATACCGATCTGGAAATTCGGCAATGAGGAGCAAAAACAGCGCTACCTGCCGAAGCTGTGCAACGGTTCCCTAATTGGTGTTCATGCCATGACCGAGCCGGGTGCCGGTTCCGATGCTTTTGCCATGACGACCAAAGCTGTGCCATGCGACGGCGGTTACGTTATCAACGGTAATAAGACTTTCATCTCCAACGCGCCGGTTGCCGATGTAGTCATAGTCTTCGCCGTTACGAACGCAACCAAGGGCTACTATGGCGGCATCTCAGCCTTTATCGTCGAAAAAGGCACGCCCGGATTCAAACATGGTCAAACCTTCGAAAAAATGGGTTTGCGCACGGCGCCGCTTGGCGAGCTGGTGTTCGACAATGTTATTGTTCCCGAAAATGCGATTCTGGGGGGCGTTGGCGCCGGATCATCGATGTTCACTCATGCGATGGACTGGGAGCGGGTCTGTCTGTTCGCATCACACGTCGGCACCATGGAACGTTTGATGGGCAAAGCGATCGCCTTTGCCAACACGCGCAAACAGTTCAACCAATCCATCGGCAAGTACCAAGCCGTCTCCCATCGCATCGCCGACATGAAAGTGCGCCTCGAAGCGGCGCGGTTGCTGATTTACAAAGCCGCGTCACTGCTCGACAAGACGAAAACCGTATCGTTGGATGCCGCTGTGGCAAAGCTGTTCGCCAGCGAGTCCCTGGTGAAAACTGCCATGGAAGTGGTGCAAATCCACGGTGGCAATGGTTACATGGTCGAATATGAAATGGAACGCGCTCTGCGCGATGCCATCGGCAGCACAATCTATTCCGGCACTTCAGAAATGCAGCGCAACATTATCTCCCGCTGGCTCGGTCTATAACAGCTAAGAGTGGACGCAAAGAGCACCTAGGTAATGTGTGAAGCGCTTTCCTGGTATCTGCAATTAACCCCTACGGGCTGGCCCGAAGCTCCTTGCAACCTGTAGTCGGTGGTCGATTAGCTGTAGTCCTTCATCGAGTCGATAATGAACGAGCCTCCTTTAATCGCCCACGTGATTCAACGCCTCGCAGTGGGCGGATTGGAAAACGGCGTGGTCAATTTGATCAACCATATGCCGGAAGATCGATATCGTCATGCCGTGATCTGCCTCGCCGACGCGACCGATTTTTCACTGCGGATCAAAAACAAAGGCGTCGCCGTATTAGCCCTAGGCCAACGACGTGGCCATGACTTCGGCGTTCACCGGCGCTTGCTGAAGCTCCTGCGGCGGCTGCGCCCGGCGATTGTTCACACGCGAAATTTGACGGCATTGGAATTCCAAGCGGTCGCGGCGCTGGCCGGAGTGCCCGGTCGGGTTCATGGGGAGCACGGTCGGGATATGTACGATTTGGACGGCGCGAATACGAAATATAATCTCTTCAGAAAGACGCTTCGGCCTTTCGTGCAACATTATACCGCTGTGAGTGTCGATCTGGCACAGTGGCTGGTAGATACGATCGGCGTAAGGCCCGAACGGGTGACCCAGATTTACAACGGTGTGGACGCCGATAGATTTCGCCCGCGCCGAGGACCCCGCGCCCAAGTCGGTCCCGAAGGATTTTTGAGCGCGGATTCGTATGTGGTCGGAACCGTCGGGCGCATGGAAGCGGTGAAAGATCAGCTCACCTTGGCGCGTGCGTTCGTCCACCTGGTGCAGACGCGCGAAGAAGCTCGTAAACGATTGCGTTTGATCGTGATAGGCGAGGGTTCGCAGCGAACGTCGGCCATCGCACTGCTGCGCAATGCTCGAATGGAAGATCTCGCGTGGTTTCCCGGCGAAAGCGATGAAGTTTCGGAACTCATGAGAGCACTCGACTTATTTGTCCTGCCGTCTCTCAGAGAGGGCATTTCCAATACGATCTTGGAGGCCATGGCGACTGGGCTTCCTGTGATTGCAACCCGAGTAGGCGGTAATCCGGAGTTAGTAGAGGACGGGAAAACCGGTGCGTTAGTACCCCATTCAGATGCGCTATCGATGGCGGTAGCAATAGGTTCATACTTGGACAATGCTGATAAAACCACGGCTCACGGCGAAGCAGGTCGTAGAAGAGTTGAATCCAAGTTCACAATGAATAGCATGGTCGCAGGTTATCTAGCTGTTTATGATTCGTTGCTTCGTCGAAACTGCCTTCGCAGTAGTGCTTCTCGTTCGTTATCTCAGGCTTACCCTCACTTCTGAAATTATACGATGCGACGGATTCTTAGCCAATCGAGACCTTTGATTCGCTCATCTGCGGCGCGCGCGTTGTTTTCCTTCGGTGCTGTAAAATTACTGACAAAAGGAGCAAGCGCGTATGGGCTTCACCGAAAGGAGCGCAACGGCCGTGTGACTTTTCCGTTTATCAAGAAAAGGTCGTCCCAAGTGATTCAGATATTGCTGTACCATAGAGTTAATGACGATAACGATCCATTTTTCCCGGGTGTACTCATTGCTGATTTCCGGCGCCAGATGGAGTATATCGCTGAAAATTATTACGTCTGCGGCCTGGAAGAAGCGATCGACCGGATGGCAACTAATGACGTTCACGACCGTATGATCGTGATCACCTTCGATGATGGTTACCGAGATAACTTTACGAACGCCTTCCCAATTTTGCGGCAATTGGGCATCCCGGCAACGATATTTTTGGCGACTGGCGCCCTGGACTCCGAGAAGCTCCTTTGGCACGACCTTGTCTTTTCCGCGTTTAGAACGACCCAGCTTCGCTTTCTCAAGGACTTTCCCGATGTGGGTTCTGTTTACTCGATTCAAAATATACGGGAGAAATTGTCGGCTCAGCAGCACATACTAGAACACTTGTGGTCTCTCCCGGACGATGATCGCGCGCTCGCGATGGATCGACTCACGCAGTGCTTGGGGGTTTGCAGCGATCCTGTAAAAGATCTCATGTTGTCGTGGGATGAAGTCAGAATAATGTATCAGAATGGCATTTCATTCGGTTCACACACCTGCACGCACCCAATATTGTCAAAAGTGTCTGCCGATAGGGTGAGGCGGGAAATTGTCGATTCTAAGCGCGCTATTGAAGCCAACCTACGATGCAACGTTCAGTCTTTCGCATTTCCGGTCGGTCGGTCCCAGGATTTCGATGATCGGACGAAGTCCTTATTGAAAGATAACGGTTACCGCTGCGCTGTTACTACGCGATTCGGTGTCAATCTTCCAAACCAGGACCTGTTTGAGTTAAGGCGGGCAACGCCATGGGAAAGAGATCTCCCATCTTTTGCACTGAAGCTTGCCTGGTATCGGTTTGCTTGCCGGACATAGCGGTGGTTTCCGGATCACATTGAATATACAAATTCGCGAGGCCGATCTTAACCGGGAGGGAGCACAGATAGCGGATGCGCTGTCGATGTATTTAAACCCACTTGCGGACGCTCCTCGATTTGAGTGGCTCTATAAACGAAACCCGAACGGGAAAGTGAGAGCATGGTTGGCGTTAGATAATGACGACATTATTGCAACAGCCGCGGTTTTTCCGCGGCGTGCATACTTTAATAAAATCGAAAGTCTTGCGTGGGTTCTAGGTGATTTCTGTGTTAGTGATCGGCATCGCAGCTTAGGACCTGCGGTCGCCCTACAACGCGCATTGTTACAAGCGGCCGATTCTAGCGGCGTGCCTATTTCTTATGATTTTCCCAGTGCGGCGATGGCTGCGGTCTACAAACGCCTGAAGATCGAGCCATTCGGTCAAATGGTAAGGATGGCGAAAGTGTTGCGCGTGGACAAGAAATTGCGCGACCGCATTGGATATGAACGGCTGGCAAAAACGGTAGTGCCAGTTGGCAATGCGATTCTCGAAGCAACAGCAGCAGTTTTTCAACCCAGCGTCGATAAGACTCTTAAGACCTCTTTGCAAAGGAGTAAATGCGGAAGTGAGTTTGATGCATTGGCCGAGCGTGTAGGATTGGGTTTTGATTTTTGCGTGAGACGGTCGGCGGAATATCTTAATTGGCGGTATTTGGAGAATCCTTACAAAAAGCATGAACTCATCACAGTTGGACGAAATGGATCCTTGCTTGGCTTTCTCGTATTTTCGCAGACTGGCCCGGATACTGAGATCGTTGATGTTTTCGGAGAAGACAATGTCTCCGTTATCGGTAGGTTGATCAGTGAAGTTGTCGAACTATTACGCCGCCGCGGCGCTATGACCATCAGCGCTGAGCTGATCGCGTCACACCCGTGGATCGGGTTATTTAAGAAATTCGGTTTTTATTCCAGAGAGACTAAACCGTTAATGGTTTATGCATCCGATCAGGCTCGTCCTCTAGGTATAAATAATGTGGAATCTAGCCACTCAGCCTGGTTCATCACGGGCGGGGATCGGGACTCTTGAGACGGCAAAGTGGAGCTAGGGTGCAGCGGCGAGTGGCGGGTTGCAAAGAGCCTGGGCGTAGAACTAAGGGTAGCGAGCGAAGGTCGGTCGTTGACGACTATCTTCAATGTTATTGAGTTCTCGATGCCCGTCGCTCAGTCCTAAGTAACATTCATTGTCGGTGCTCCGGAAAACTAGTTGTCAGTAGTCCGTAGCTAGCGGTCTGTAATCGCTAATCATTCATAGGAGATATAATGGACGTAGGAATCATCGCTGAGCGCATTCAGAAATTTCTTGTACATCAGTTTCCGGCAACGAAAAACGTCGGCCGTGAAGAGCCGCTGTTGAAGAACGGACTCATTGATTCGCTTGGAGTTCTTGAAGTCGTGACGTTTATCGAAAAAGAATTCGGCATTACGTTAACGGACGAGGAGCTTCTACCAGAAAATTTCGAATCGATCGGCAGTATTTCCAACTTTGTCCGGCATAAAATGAACGGAAGTGGAACCCGAGATTAATCACCACGGAGATCCCAGCGTGACAGAGCCACACCCAAAAAGTCGGCGAATTCACCGCAGAGACGCCGAGGACACAGAGTTTGGATAAGAAAATTGTTCAAAAAATGAAATCAACTCCGATCTCTGTGCTCTCCGCGCCTCTGCGGTGCTTTTTTTCTCGAATTTGCGCGCCCCGCGCAAATATCGAAGCATAGTAGTACAGAACTCACAGAGATCGTGCTCTTATCGAAAGACTTGTCTCGGTGGTCTCTGGGTCCTCTGTGGTAAGAAGTTCGAAAGAATTCGATTCGACTGCTCGCCCTGATGGACAGGGATGCGCGGGCGGGTACCAGGCGGTTAGGGCGATATCGAGTTTTCACCGGCTAGCCTATCAAGGAGATTCTTATCACATGAAGACGCTTAGATTGGTCCGAAGCACTGTCCGTGCGCTTTTAGCGTTTGGCGTGATAATGGCGGCGGCCGTCCCCATCTACGCCCAAAATATACCCGGATACCCCCCCAGCGTAACTGCATATGACCCCCGAGAGGTCGCGCTGCTGCCGCGCTATTGTCCATACACTCAGTTGTTCCGCGATCATGTGCCTGGAGCCAATAATCCGGCTGAAATCCAACGGTGGTCTTCGGTATTGGGCCAAATGTATATTCACATGCACCATTACTGCTGGGGACTGATGAAAACCTATCGTGGACTCATTCTGGCGCGCGACGAGCAGTCGCGCCGGTTTTACCTGAATGACGCGATCAACGAGTTCGACTATGTAATAAAGCGCGCGCCGCCAGATTATGTACTACTGCCGGAGATTCTGATGAAGAAGGGGGAGAATCTCATTCGCCTGAGTAAGGGGGGAGATGGAATTCTGCAACTCCTCCGCGCGACTGAATTAAAACCCGACTACTGGCCTCCCTATGCCATCATGAGCGACTACTACAAAGACCACGGAAACCTGAAAGACGCCCGCGAGGCACTGGAAAAGGGCCTGTCGGCATCCCCTGACGCAAAGGCGTTGAAAAAACGATTGGCCAATCTTGATAAAGCCAAAAAGTAAGCAAAACTGCTCGCCTGGCATTCTCGATGTTCTCACGTTCCTAGATAAGGAATTTGCGTTGACCGTAACTGACGAGGAGGTTTTACCGGAGAATTTCGAGTCGATTCACAGCCTGTCAAACTTTATCTAGCACAAAAAGAACGCAAGCGAAGCCGGAAATTAATCACCACGGAGATCACAGAGTGCACAGAGGCGGATATGATATGAGATTGTTCTCCGTGGACTCAGTGTGCTCTGTGGTAAAAAATTCGAAAGAATTCGATCCGAATGCCAGCTGTGATAGACACGGATGCGCTGACTGAAAAAATCATCGGGTGTGCGATTGAAGTACATCGCGCCTTTGGCCCAGGCCTGTTGGAGTCTGCCTATGAGCACTGTCTGGCCCGGGAGCTGTCGTTGAACGATATTCCATTTTGTTTACAAGCGCCGGTCCCGGTTGAGTACAAAGGAGTCAATCTTGAGTGCGGGTATCGCATCGACATTCTCGTCGATGAACGAGTGATCCTTGAACTGAAATGCGTGGAGAAGATTCTGCCTATACATGAAGCTCAGCTGCTCACTTACATGAAATTGGCAAACATTAGTATTGGCTTGTTGATTAATTTCAATGTCAGGCGGGTTGTGGATGGTATCAGACGGTTTCGTCTTTAAAAGGGTTGACAATCTTCACGATGGAAATCACGGAGTGCACAGAGTTTGTGGTCCCATAAACCAATCATCTCGGTGATCTCTGTGTGCTCAGTGGTAAAATGAACCGAACTATGGACTTTCTTATTCACCACATGTTGTTAGCGAGCGCGGAACGCTATCCCGACAAGGAAGCACTGGTCGATGCGACCCAGCGGTTGACTTACACCGAAGCGGCGAAGCGATGCACTGCGCTTGCTTCAGGGTTGCAACAGCTCGGCGTCAAACGCGGCGATCGGGTGGGCATATGGCTCGAGACATCGGTGCTCCAGGCGGTTTCCATTTTTGGCGCCTCCCAATCAGGCGGGGTGTTCGTGCCGATCAACACTCTGCTCTTTCCCGATCAGGCCGCGCACATTATGCGAGACTGCGGCACGGTAGGTCTGATCGCAACCAAAGATAAGATCTCGGCAGCGGTTGAAGTTTTTCAATCTCTACCAGCGCTTCAGTTTCTAGTTTCAGTGGATGGAAAGCCCGATTGCGACCTTAATCTCCCGGTCTATTCTTTGGCGGAATTTTCCGCTGCTGATGATCGATGTGGGGCGCGAGACCTGCGCACTGAAAAAGATTTGGCGGCGATCCTTTACACCTCCGGCTCGACCGGCAAGCCCAAGGGCGTAATGCTAAGCCATTCGCAAGTCATGGCCGGCAGTTCCATCGTATCCGACTATTTGAATATCACTTCGAAAGATCGCATCGTCGGCGTGTTGCCGTTGAGCTTCGATGCCGGCCTTAACCAGCTGATGACGGTGATACAGCAAGGCGCAACCTACGCTCCGATGACGTTCACCTTTGCCCGCGAAATCGTGAAGACGCTCGAACGGGAACGGATCACCGGAATGGCCGGCGTCCCGACGCTCTGGAGTCTCATGGCGCAGCCGAGCTCGACTCTGGAGAAATCAACTCTTCCGCATTTGCGATACATTACCAACACCGGTGGACGCATGCCCCAAACCGTATTGAGCGCTTTGCGCCAGGCTCTTAGCGCAACACGTATTTTCCTTATGTACGGATTGACCGAAGCTTTTCGTTCGACCTATCTGCCGCCCGAAGAGCTCGACCGGCGCCCGGACTCCATGGGAAAAGCGATTCCCAATACGGAAATTCTCGTCGTCAACGAAAAAGGCGAGCGCTGCGCGCCGGGAGAAGTCGGGGAGCTGGTTCACCGCGGCCCGACGGTGTCGATGGGCTATTGGGGCCAGCCGGAGATCACGGCGAAGGTTCTCCGGCCGCATCCGTTCAATCCTCCTGAGTTAGGGGACAGTGAAAAAGCTTGCTACTCGGGTGATCTGGTCAAGATGGACGAGGAAGGATTTCTCTATTTCATAGGCAGGCGCGATAACATGATCAAGTGCTCCGGGTATCGCGTGAGTCCAACCGAAGTCGAAGAGGTGCTTTTTCAAAGCGGCAAGGTGCGTGAGGTCGGCGTGATCGGTATCCCGGATCCTGTGTTAGGGCAAGCGATTAAAGCCTACGTCGTCCCACGTGACGGCGAAGCCATCCACTCGGAAGCGCTGCAGGCTTTTTGTGGTGAACGTATGCCACGGTACATGGTACCGAAACTTGTGGAAATAATGGTTTCATTGCCGAAGACAGCGAGCGGCAAAGTTGATTATCCGGCGCTACGAAGAAAAGACCAAGCTTTACCTTAACGTTGCATAAATTTCGGGTTTTGACAGTTCAAGCTGCGTAACCCAGAGCGCCGAGATAATGCAACAACGTGGCTCTGACGGTATCATTGAGACCGAGGGTTAAAGTAAGTCGACCTTGAGGCCAGCTGAATCTTCCCGCTCTCTGAATGAAGTGACGACGCAAAGTATTGAGTTCTTGGAAGACCCAAAGAGGGACGCGCGTTTCGGTGGTATGACGCTGGGGTGGATCGGCCACCATCTGAAGCTCACGGGCCAGATTATGGGCCAGAATGGCGCAGAGGAGGTAAGTCTGATTGCCAGCCAGGGGGGGTGCGCACGGGGATGTAATCCATCTGGCACTGGCTCTTGAGCTCGCCGAAGAGGTTCTCCTGAGCGCCGCGACCGTGGTGAAAGGCCACGACTTTGTTCATCCGAATGTGTTTGTTAGTCAGGACCACCCTGAAGTCGTAGCCCCACTGATGAGGGATAAACAGATCGCGCTGTATAGGTTGCTTTTGCTGTTGTTGGACCTTCTGGCGCAGGAAAATAAAGCGCTTAAGGGACGTGACGGTGAATAGACTCGCCAAAGTAATCCTGCACCCGTCCGAGTTACCTGCGAGCATCAGATGGCGCACTGCAACCGTGTGCGACTCCGTTGAGAAAAAGTATCAGCGGCTCTGGCGAAAAATCTATCGTGTTTCGCACAGACTCCCCTCAGTCGAGTTGGACGAACTTGCGCAACCTCTAAACGAACCTCTCAATGTGATTTTAGACCACGCCTGCATGCCGCCCTATGACGGGCCTAAGACTCATGACGATATGACAGCCATGATGCGGCTGATAAAACGTAACAATCCGAAAATCGTATTAGAGCTAGGAACGGCATACGGCAACACCGTGGCGAACGTCTGCCAAAATTCAAATGCCGCGGTCATTACAATGAACGCGTTGCCGGAGCAGATTACTGGCCGAGCGATAACCTACGCATTAAACAAGGACGAGATCGGCCGCGTCTATCGAAAGTATGGCTTTCAGGATCGAGTGACCCAGATATATGAGAATACATTGAATTTTGACCATAAACGGTACTTTAAGACGCCGTGTGTTGACTTCGCCATTATTGATGCCTGTCACGATAGAGCGTTTGTGATAATGGATTTTAAGAAAATAATTCCGATGTTAAATGAAACGGCGACAGTCCTGTTTCATGATACGCATCCGAGCATGGAAAAACACCTGGCAGGCAGCTATATGGCCTGCATTAAACTAAGACGAGAAGGATTCGATATTAAGCATATCAAAAATACTTGGTGGGCAATATGGCAGAAACCAGCTAATGCGTCATCGCGTGTAAATGTGTATGTCGGTTGAGCGGGTCAGGGCGGCCTTTGTCTAGGGGATCTACTGCTTTTAGGATAGCATCACGCACAGAGCCATTATGACGTCGATCAGGCTCACAGAAATTAGAGTTTTGTCGGGCGCTGTGGGTTCGAATCAGTTGATAGATTAGAGCCGCAAGCACTCCTCTCGTTGGTTGCTTATGATCTTTCTCAATGCGATTACAGTGTTTTCTGCGGAAGGAACACATTTATGAAAAGAATTCTTGTAACAGGGGCTGGAGGATTTATCGGGCGCCATCTCATATCATTTCTTAAACGTTATGGCTATTGGATCCGAGGTGTGGATATTAAGGAACCTGAATATGGGGATACTGAAGCCGACGAGTTTCTGAAACTTGACCTTCGGCGTTGGGAGAATTGCCTACAAGCGACCCATGGTGTGGAGGCAGTCTACGCACTTGCTGCAGATATGGGGGGGATGGGCTTTATATCGTCTCATCACGCGCAGATACTGCACAATAATTCTTTAATCAACATTCATACGCTAGACGCGGCGCGCACAAACGGAGTCAAGAGGTATCTGTATACTTCGTCGGCTTGTATTTATCCGGAATCCAAACAGATGAATGCTAACGTAACTCCATTGAAAGAAGAGGATGCGTATCCGGCGGAACCCCAGGACGCGTATGGGTGGGAAAAGCTGATTACCGAGAGACTTTGTACACATTATCGTGAAGATTACGGTATCGAGACTCGCATTGTTAGGTTCCATAATATCTTCGGGCCGCTAGGCACGTGGGATGGCGGACGAGAAAAGGCTCCTGCTGCTATGTGTCGTAAAGTGGCTCTCGCAAAGATAACTGGCAACCCTGAAATAGAGATATGGGGCGACGGGGAGCAGACGCGCTCTTTTTGCTACATCGATGATTGCGTGAAAGGCATCCACAAGCTCATGAAGTCCGATTATCCGCAGCCGCTTAATTTAGGGCAGGATCGATTGATTTCAATCAATGAACTCGCCGATATGATTGCTGATACCGTTGGGGTTCGTATTGTTAAGAAACACGTGCCCGGCCCCCAAGGGGTTCGCGGCCGTAATTCTGATAACACTCGTTTGAGAGAAGTGCTCGCATGGCAACCGGAAATTTCTCTTGAGGAAGGATTGTCCCGTACCTATGCTTGGATTGAAGAACAAGTGCGCAACAAATTGTAGCATGACGGGTTGTCTCGACGGTTTGGAACTATAAAGGTAAAAGGAGAGGCCGTTCTCTCATGTTGACCCTCTTTTCGATGCCCAAGCCCTTCAGAGGACACATTGGCGTCATCCAGCGAAATGCGGTTGCTAGTTGGGTTAAGCTAGGACCTACCTGCGAGGTCATTCTGTTTGGCGACGAGCAAGGAACGGCGGAGACGGCGACGGAGTTTGGTGTCCGCTATATTCCCGAAGTGCTCCGGAACGAGCACGGGACACCGTTGTTAAACGACGTGTTTGACAAGGCCGAACAACGTGGAACGTATGATCTTCTCTGTTACGTTAACGGGGATATCATTCTCGGAGCTGATTTTATCCGGGCCGTAGAAGACGCGCGTGCTTGGAGTGATAGATTTCTAATGGTTGGGGAGTGTTGGGATGTGAGAATCGACGACAGTCTTCCTCTTGCGACCGAGGTTTGGGAAAACAGATTAGCAAAAATAACAGACCAGACCGGCAGATCTCGTGGGCCCTGGTATATCGACTATTTTGTGTTTACCCGTGGGCTTTACAAAGCAATTCCGACTTTTGCCGTTGGGCGTGCTGGATTCGATAATTGGCTGGTCTGGAAAGCGAGATCCGCAGGGGCCGCCGTGATAGATGCCACGCGAGTCGTCAAAGCTGTCCATCAAAATCACGATTATTCTCATGTCCCCGGCGGAAGAGATTGGTCCTATTTGGGACCAGAAGCAAAAACGAATAAAGAGCTTGCCGGAGGACGTCGACATCTTTACATGATCCTCGATGCGAGCCATTGCCTGGGAAACAACGGAATCAGATGTAACCTTGGCAGCTTGTTTCGCATTAAGTCCAGGTGGCAAATCGGCAAAGCGTGGTTTGTCACGATCGCGAGACGTGTGGGCTGGCGGATTGTCGAGTGGACGCGTCCGGTTAGGCATTCATTAGGCCTACGAAAGACGACGTTAAGCCATTTGAAGGTATTATGGAGTTCAAGGAAAAGCGGCCGCTAATTATGCTAGGTTTGCTTTTGTCGTCCAGGCTGTCCAGAGAATCTCCATCGAGTCCGCATTGATTAAGTGGTCAGTATTCTTCACGAAATCGCGCTGACATAAATCTATCGTATGAGAGACCGAAAGCTCATAATTCTTGCTTTTGATGGCGCCGATAGCGGCTTAGCTCAAAAATGGAGCGGAGAGGGTCAACTGCCGGTTTTGGCCAAGCTTTTTAAGACCGGAGTTGTCGCGCCCATCGCCACGCCGCCGGCGGTTTTGGAAGGTGCAGTATGGCCGACTTTTTACTCCGGAGCGACCGCTGCCACTCACGGAATGTATGCCTATCTGCAGATCGCTCCGGGCACGTACGATACTCAACTTGGGCTGCGCGCCGATCGGTTGCGGGTTCCACCCTTTTGGGAACATCTAAGTCGGGCAGGCAAGAGGGTCGCGGTCGTTGATGCGCCTCTCACGAAGCCGTCTAGGCGCTTGAACGGGATTCAAATAGTTAATTGGGGAGCTCATGATGCCGAGTGGTCGTGGAAACAGTCTTCCTGGCCTAGCCGATTGATGGGAGATGTTTTAGAGCGGTTCGGGCAACATCCGGCTCCGAAAAGTTGTAACACGACATATCCAAATCGAAGCCTTGAAGATTTCGAAGACCTGAGACGACGATTAATCGATGGCGTCAAAGCGAAAGCGCGCCTTCTGAAATACTGCCTGGAGTTAGAAAATTGGGATTTCTTTTTTGGTGTGTTCTCTGAGTCTCACTGCATGGGGCATCAGTTCTGGCATTTCATGGATCCCAACCATCCGCGCCATGATCCCGAGGCGCCTTTACTGCTGCGCTCGGCCATACGCGATGTGTACGCCGCAATCGATAGCGAGATTGGAGCCATCTTGGAGAGAGTGGCCTCGGAGACCGATGTGCTGATTCTATTGAGTCATGGCATGGGGCCCTACTATCATGGGTCGCATCTGTTGGAGGAGATCCTCGAGCGTCTGGGTGTCAATAGTGCGAAGGGCAGCGTCCCATTTACAGCAAACAAGTCGGTTGATAACGGTGCAAGTGAGGAATGGATTTGGCGCGCGCGGCATTTGCTGCCGGACAAATTGCGCCAAAGGGTCAAAACACGCGTGCCGAGAAACCTTATGGACTCCCTCTGGGCCTGGTCTCATCCGGAGCCCAACCCCTGGCCGCGAATGCGGGCTTTCGTTGTTCCGGCCAGCAACATGAGCGGAGCGATTCGCATCAACCTCAAAGGCCGGGAGCCGAACGGACTCGTTGAACCAGGAAGCGAGTATCAAAACCTGTGCGCGGAGCTAAAACAAGCCCTTACGGATTTAAAGAACCCTGACACCGGCAAAACCGCTGTCCAGTGGGTTGCGCGGTCGGACGAGTTTTTTTCAGGCCCGCGTTTGAGCGAGTTGCCGGATCTGTTCGTCGAATGGGATCACAGCGCTCCGATTACCACGCTAACATCTCCCAAGGTTGGGATTGTGCATGAGGTTTCCAAAGGACAGCGTTCCGGAAGCCATTGGCCCGGCGGGTTATTAATTGGTTGCGGTCCGGGATTTGTCTCGGGACTCATCGCTGAAAGATGTCAAACATCAGATATCGCTCCGACGATACTTGATTACTTTGGCGTGCCGCCTCCACAATCATATGAGGGGCGCTCGTTGCTTCCGTTTCTGTGACAAGAGGGGTAGCTTGAAGAAATAGAAAAGTTTTGCTCGAGCGCCAGAAAATTGCGTTTAACCCCTTGCAACGGTCCTAACCCTTCCGCGCCAGATCGGTGTTTATCACGTCGTGGAACAATTTTCGCGAGGGGACGAAGTTGGGGCATTGACATCCTTGACGATCTACCGGCTATGCTGAGGCCCTGGACACGTTCCCAAACTTGTCCAGCAACCTACTGGAATTTTCTCATCCCGTATGTCTACGTTAATCAGCGTCGTCATTTGCACCTACAATCGGGCCGAAATATTGAGAAGATGTTTAGCTGTGCTTGAAACGCTGGAAGTTCCGCCCAGTCTAGATTGGGAGTTGCTCGTCATTGATAACAACTCGACTGATCACACTAGCGAAGTCGTTGCTGAATACATCGAAAAGAAAAGTCTTCCAATACGATGCTTCTTCGAAGGACGCCAGGGAAAGGCCTTTGCGCTGAATACTGGAATCGACAATTCAACAGGAGAAATCCTCGCTTTTGTGGATGACGACTGTCTCGTGGATAAGCACTGGCTGACGTGCGTCGTCACGGGTTTCGAATCCAATCCCGAAGCGATCGGATTAGGCGGTAAGGTCGTCGCTCTGTGGGATTCGGAACAACCCCGATGGCTGAACATAGAAGCAATGCCGGGGCCTATTGTTAGATTTGATCCCGGCGACAAATTTCCGGCCGATGGTACTATTCCAATCGGCGCCAATATGGCGTTTCGAAAAAGAGCCTTTGAGAAGTACGGCAATTTTCGTACCGAAATGGGACCGGCGGGCGACGCCCCTGGGGGAGCGGAAGACACCGAGTATGGGCGAAGGCTTTTACTAAGGGGGGAAAAATTGCGGTATGCGCCCGACGCCATAGTATTCCACCCGGTCGATCCGATAAGGCTTACAAAGAAATATTTTCAACGTTGGTACTTTTATTACGGGAAAGCCCTTATGAAAGAGCATGGCTACCCTGTAAACGCGGTCACGTATTGGGGCATTCCACGTTATCTCTTTCGCGGCCTTGCGGTTAATTTCTTAAAGTGGCTGTGTGCTGCCAATCCCGACAAACGATTTTCTCGCAAATTAGAATTATTTCTAATCGCCGGTGCATTTGCCGCTTGTTTAGGTGGCCACCCCAAACCATCTGACTCTATTGAAGCATCGCCGAAAAAAGTACGCAGATGATTAGCTCCCCGGCTGAGGACCCCGGGCGCAAGCCCGGGGGTGAAAGCCTCAGAAAGGTATGGTGTTTTTAGCGCGGAGTGTCGTTAAGATGAAGGGATGAAGATCCGATTTAGTGCCCACGGTGCATATCATCACCAATATCACATTGTATGGATTCCGAAGTATCGGAAGAGAGTTTTGAAGGGAGAATTACAGTCGTTTTTGGAGAAACGGCTGTTCGAGGTTCAAGGATATCACCCCGAGATCGAATCGAGCAGTTCGATATTCAAGTAGACCATGTGCATCTGGTGAGCGTAATACCGCCGAAATATTCGGTATCGTCAGTAGTCGGTAAGGATGAAGGCAAACACAAGTCGTCGAATCCGAATCAAGTTTCCGTGGATCAAGAAAGTGTATTGGGATAATGAATTTTGGTCACCGGGTTTTTTCTCATCGACAGTGCGGATCGACGAAGAGATCGTCAAGAGGTACGTCGAATTTCAGGAGAAAATAGATACTGGTAAGATGCAGTTGGATTTCGGGTTTTGATCCGAATGTATTTCAAGTGCCACTGGCGTAAGCCCGTGGGTATCTATTAAAACATTTGTTTTCATCTGCTGGAATTTCACATGAATATTTTGTTCGTTGTGCCCTGGGACCAGGATACGGGAGGAGTCGCTTCTGTCGTCGGTAACCTAGGAAGATATTTGCAAGGCCGGCGGCATAGAATTGTCTATTTATTTCCCACCCAGTCCCGTTTTGTTCATTACAAGAAATCAAAATGGGGCTTTGATGGCGTCTATATGAAGTTGAGAGTGCCTTTTGTCGAAGGCAAGCCGATACAAAGTCTGTTGGGCTTTCTGTTGTTTTTACCCCTCACAATCTTCCGTCTTACCCGTTTAATCCAAAGATTGAAGATCAATGTAGTAAACATCCATTATCCCGGGGATGCTTTTCTATATTTCGTGTTGTTTCGCTACCTTTGCCGAGTCAAGATTATTGTGTCGGTTCATGGCGCGGATCTATTTCCAGGTGGGAAGCCTCGGCCAAGATATTCATGGGCACTGCGGGTGCTATTGCATACGTCTAATGCGGTAATTGCGCCGTCTCAGGCTTTTCTGCGCGATGTCGTTGCAATATTGCCAGGACTTGGCGGAAAAGCTCGGTACATTTATAACGGAATTAGTCTAGCGGAATTCAGTAAGTATCAGGAGTGCGGCCGTGATGGATTAAGACAAAAATATATCCTATGTATCGCGGCGCACAACGAAAAGAAAGGAGTGGATGTTCTTATTAGAGCATTTGCGCTCCTAAGAAATGAGGGTGCTGCCTTGGCGCTCAAACTGGTTGGTGATGGGGAGTTGACCGGGGAATTACAGGCTCTCGCGGGATGTTTGCAGATCGGTGATCAGGTTGAGTTCTTGGGCGAAAGGAATCGATCCGATGTGATCAAACTTCTCAAGGACTGTGAAGTGTTTGTTTTGCCCTCTCGATCGGAGCCCTTCGGTATCGTTGTAGTTGAAGCGATGGCTTGCAAGAAGCCGGTCGTCGCCTCTGCGGTCGGCGGTATTCCGGAGATTATCCGCGACGGCATTGATGGGCTTTTAGTTGAGCCGGACAATCCAACGGGTCTTGCCCAGGCTTTGACGAGTCTACTTGAAAACAGTGAATTTCGTCAGGTCATAGCGGAAAGCGGCTACAACACCGCGCGAAACCGCTTTAGCTCTGAGATGATGGGGTCAGCATATGAGCAAATGGTTGCCAGTCTCTAGTGTGGGATTTGTAGCGGGACAGTAAGTTATTGGTAAATGTTTTGAGATTTTAAAGATGAATTTCAGGATTCGAGCAACACGATTAGTCCAACAAACCAAGTGGCGATAAATTTAGACCATAAATCACCGCCAGGCGAGTCCGGATTCTAGTTGCCTTTGCTTTGTTAAGCAAAATCGCTCGATGTGAAGTTCTAGGCGGTTTGCATTTGAATGAGTTCTCCCTGTCAGTTGAGAAGCGAACCAATTGTAGGAAAGCTTCCGATGATCAAAATCGTCGAGCGCTTCGGCACACCGCTTTTTGTATATGATAGTGCAATCCTCGAGCTGAAGTGGAACCTGTTACGCAAAACATATCCATCTGAATTCGCCATTAGTTATTCTGTTAAGGCCAATCCAAATCCCGCCATCATTCGCTTTTTCCTTTCGCTGGGCTGCGGCGTTGAGATTGCCTCAGGGGGAGAATTTTTCTTGGCTCTGAAGGCGGATTGTCCAGCTCAAAATATCCTATTCGCCGGGCCGGGAAAAACTGAAGAGGAGCTCGAGTACGTTCTCGCCAATGACATTGGCGAGATCCATTCAGAATCGTTGCTAGAAGTTGAACGAATCAGCGCCATCAGCCGGAAGTTGGGTCTGCGTGCACGAGTTGCTCTTCGTATCAACCCAAGTGAAGAAGTTCAGGGTGGAGCAATGCGCATGGGCGGAAAGCCGGTGCAGTTCGGTATTGACGAGGAAATTGTGGAAGCTGCGATCGACCGAGTGACCAGCGATTCGGCCTTCGAATTCCGGGGATTGCACCTGTTTTCCGGCACGCAAATTTTGGATCATGCGGTTTTGATCCGACAGTATCGCAAAGGGATAGAGCTTGGGCTGAAGACAGCGAAAAAAATCGGTCGACCGATTCATACTTTAGATTTTGGCGGTGGTCTCGGCATCCCGTATTTTCCGAACGAAACACCGCTGGACATGGATGCCTTGCGCGATGGACTTTCCGAATTGATGACGGAGGTCAGGCGAGAGCCGCTATTCTCGGGGACGAGGTTCATGCTGGAGCCGGGCCGGTATCTGGTCGGTGAAGCGGGGATCTATGTCACACGTGTCATCGATAAAAAGGTATCCCGGGGTAAAACTTATCTGATTGTCGACGGTGGCATGAACCATCATCTGGCGGCGTCCGGCAATCTCGGACAGGTGATCAAACGGAATTTTCCCGTCGCCATCATTGATAAGCCAACCGGAGGCTGCACGGAAAAAGTCGATGTTGTCGGGCCTCTCTGTACCCCGCTTGATGTTCTCGCGAGAGATGTGGATCTGCCTAAAGCGGAGGTCGGCGATCTGGTCGCCGTGTTGCAATCCGGAGCGTACGCGCGCACGGCAAGTCCTCTGGATTTCTTGAGTCATCCGCACCCGGCGGAGGTTTTGGTTTTCAACGGCCAAGTGGAACTGATACGGCGCCGGGGCACTTACGAAGACTTGCTCCGGGATATCCCGCAGAATTTCTAGAAATCGATGGGCGAACAATTCTTACTGCCGAAGGACCCGCTGCTTTCCTTCGGCATGCTCTTGCCTTCTTCCAGACGCCGGGAGAAGCCGTTATAACCGATGCCGAAAATTTTGATGGTAGCCTTCCATTACCCGCCGTTTCGGGGTGGTAGTGGGGTTCATCGCACTCTGAAGTTTTCCCATTATCTGCCCCAGTACGGTTGGTTGCCGATGGTTCTTAGCGCGCATCCGCGCGCTTATCCGCAAGTGGGAGAGGAGCAAATCCAACAAATACCGAGCGACGTAGTGGTGGAGAGGGCGTTTGCTTTGGACGCGTCCAGGCATCTTGCGATCGGCGGTCGCTATACGAGATTGACAGCGTTGCCAGACCCTTGGAGCAGCTGGTGGTTGGGGGCTGTGTGGGCGGGTTTGAAGTTGATCCATCGCCATCGGCCGGCCGTCCTTTGGTCGACTTACCCCATTGCCACTGCGCATCTGATCGGGCTCACGCTGCATCGATTGAGCGGTATTCCGTGGGTGGCCGATTTTCGAGACTCCATGACCGAAGCAAATTATCCCCGAGACTACTGGTCGCGCCGAAGTTATCTTTGGATTGAAAAACAAGCGGTTCGATACGCATCCCGTCTGATTTTCACAGCGCCGTCGACGCTGGAAATGTATCTTCAACGGTATCCCGCGCTGACGGCTGACCGCTGTCTCCTGATACCCAACGGTTACGACGAAGAAGATTTTACGGATATTGAAGCTGGAAGGACCGGGGCGACGACAAAGGATCGGCCGATCCGACTGCTGCACGCCGGTCTGATCTATACCGATGATCGGGATCCGCGGGCATTTTTTCGCGCCCTTTCCCGGTTGAAAAAAAACGGTGCGATCGATAGCCGTGTGCTGACTATCGATCTGCGAGCGAGCGGCTCCGAGGCCTATTACACCGATCTGCTGAGGCAACTGGGTATCTGCGATTTGGTTCGGCTCTTGCCTGCACTATCCCATCGACAGGCTTTGCAGGATTGCGCGGATGCAGACGGTTTTTTGTTGTTTCAAGCGGCTTCCTGCAATCACCAGATCCCTGCGAAGGTTTATGAATATTTGTATCTGGGCAAGCCGATCCTCGCCTTAACCCCGCCGGAAGGGGATACCGGTCGCGTCCTCGGGGAGGTCGGCGGTGCGACCATCGTCGACCTGGCGGATGAAGAAGGAATCTATCGGGTCCTGGGGAGCTTTGTCGAAGCTTTGCGCGCGGGCCGCCACGCGCTGCCCGACGCCGAGCAAGTAATGCGATTCTCGCGAAAATATTACGCCAAGCAGCTCGCGGAATGTTTGTCGGAACTGGCCAAAGCTCATTAGGGTGACCATTCCATGAGAGATATTGTTGTCGTCGCGGCTGTGCTGATCGCGTCGATCATCGGCCTGGTTCGTCCCGTGGTCGGCTTCTATACCTTCGCCTTTTTGGGGTTTTTTAGCCCGCAAAGTTATACCTGGTCATTTGGGCAAACCGTGCCGCTGTCACAAATTGCCGCGATCGCCACGATCATCGGCATGATTGTATCGCCCGAGCGCCGGTGGCTGTCGATCCAGCGGGAGACCCTCATTATCGTGGCGCTATGGGTGATGTTTGTCGTTTCATCCATGCTCGCCCTTTATCCGGATCTCGCGTTCGAACAGCTCATTTACGTCTCGAAAGTATTTTTGATGATCGTGGTCGGGACCATTCTGGTAAACAGCCAGGAGCGCCTCAACACACTGATCCGGATCATCGCCTATTCCATCGGGTTTTACGCATTAAAAGGGGGAATATCGGCGGTCGTCGGCGGCGGGAATTTTCTAGTCTATGGTCCGGAATTGAGTTTTCTATACGCAAACAATTCCATCGGCTTGGCCATGGCGATCAATCTCCCGCTGCTCCACTATCTGTACCAAATAGAGAAAAAAGCGCTTGTGCGAAAGCTCCTCGCCGCGATTATGTTGTTTTCGATCCCGGCAATCATCTTTACCTACTCCCGAGGAGCCTGGCTCGGCATGGTGGCGGCGCTTGCCTTGATGTTTCTAAAGATGAAACAAAAGGCGTTGATCGTGAGTTTTGTCGGTTTGGTCGGAGTGATCGTCGCGGGCCTGTTCCCGCACATCGCGCCGGAGCGCCTGGTCACGCGCTACGATACTCTGGTGAACTATGAACAAGATGCATCGGCTGAGAGCCGTTTTTGGAACTGGGAGTTTTGCCGGCGCGTCGGCATGGGACGTCCGACCGGGGGCGGTTTTATGTTTGAATCCAACGCTACCTATCAAACTTACTATCCTGAGTTCTTAGAGCGCTGGCCTGGCAAGAATTGGACCTGTCATAGCGTCTGGTTCTCCATGTTGGGGGACCACGGCGTGGGCGGTTTCTTGTTATGGATTCTGTTGATTTTGTCCTCTGTTAAGAGCCTGCGGCAACTGCGCATCGAAGGACAAAAGCATCCCGAACTTTCATGGCTCAAACCCTTGGCGGAATCGATTAAAGCCGCGATGGTGGTCTATCTGATCGTTGGAACCTTCCTCGATGCGGCTTATTTTGACCTGTTTTACTATTTGGTGGCGATCATCGTAATTGCCAAGGCAATCGTTCAATCCAGCCCGGTGCCGGAGATCGTTACCTCCACTATGAATGCCGGTAGGAGTCGGGTTCGCGGCGAACCGGGACTCATTGCAGACCCATCGAGGCACGTTTAGCGATGTGCGGTATTTACGGCATCTATGGCTCCGTGTCCGACCATGGTTGCGCTAAAACCCAGTTGGCCAAGATGGCCGGCGTAATGCGCCACCGCGGACCGGACGATCACGGTGAGTATATCAACCATCGGGTCATGCTCGGCATGCGCCGGCTCAGCATTATCGACCTCGAAGGCGGGCACCAGCCGATTGCCAACGAGGATGACTCCGTGCAGGTCGTGTGCAACGGCGAGATCTATAATTTCCGCGAGCTGCGCGCCGAGCTGGAGGCGAAAGGACATGTCTTTCGCACGAACTCCGACACGGAGGTCGTGGTTCACTTGTACGAGGAGGAGGGACTCGGGTTGTTCTTGCGGTTGCGCGGCATGTTTGCCATCGCCCTTTGGGACGAAACCCGATCGCGGCTGGTGCTGGGGCGCGACCGGCTGGGCAAAAAGCCGCTTTACATGGCCCGGGAGGCGGATCGAGTCCTATTCGCATCGGAGATTAAATCCATCCTTGAGGTCAGGCAGGCGGCGCGTCGGATCAATCCGCAGGCACTGCGCGAATACCTCGCGCTGGGTTACGTGCCGGCGCCGCTGACTTTGCTGGACGGAATTGAAAAACTCTTGCCGGGTTTTTATGCGGTGATCGACGACGGCGGGGTTCGATGCGAGCAGTACTGGGAGGTTCCATTAGAAACCGAGGAGGCGGTTTCGGAGTCCGAATGGATCGAGCGAGTTCGGGAAAAATTTCTTGAATCGGTGCGCATCCGTCTGATCAGCGACGTTCCGTTGGGCGCGTTTCTCAGCGGCGGTATCGACTCGAGCGCGATCGTCGCGGCCATGGCCCGTCTGACCGACCAGCCGGTTAAAACTTACTCCATCGGGTTTGAAGGCGCGGACAGTTTTTACAATGAACTGCCCTATGCGCGGATCGTCGCAAACGCCTTCAAGACAGATCATCATGAGATCATCGTCCGCCCGGAAATCGCCAACTTGCTGCCGTCCTTGATCTGGTATCTCGATGAGCCGATTGCCGATTCCGCATTTGTGACAACATACTTGGTTGCGCGACTGGCGAGCCGGAGCGTCAAGGTTATACTCTCTGGGGTTGGCGGCGACGAGCTGTTCGGCGGTTATAGGCGCTACCTGGGCGATTCGATCGCCGGTTACTACCGCATGCTGCCTGAGGCTTTGCGCAAGAAATGGCTGCCCGGGTTAGTTGCCGCGTTGCCCCAGGACCGCCACTCGAACATAAAAAACTATCTCCGATATGCCGACGCTTTTCTAAAGACCGCCGAAGGCGACTCGTCATCGCGGTATATGAGTTACGTGACGCTTTTCTCAGCCGACTTACAGAGCCATCTGCTGGACCGCGGCGTGAATGGAAATGGGGCGACGCACGTGGATGGCCTAGCCTCGGAGATCATGGGCCAATATTTCGACGACGGAAAGGCCTGCACGGGTTTAAATCGTTTAATCTATGTCGACTTGAAAACATCTCTGGCGGACGATCTGCTGGCCTTGACCGATAAGATGACCATGGCCGCATCGATCGAGTGCCGCGCGCCGTTCATGGATCAGGAGTTGGTGGAGCTCGCGTCGGCCATGCCGGCCTCTTTCAAAGTGCATGGGCTAACCATGAAGTACCTGCTTAAAAAGGCCGTCAGGCCGTGGTTGCCCAAGGAAATCATCAACCGGAAAAAAAGAGGCTTTGGCGCGCCGATGGGAGCGTGGTTTCGAAACGATCTCGGGCCACTTGTGAAAAGTCTTCTGTCTGAGGGTCAGGTCAAAAGGCGCGGGCTTTTTAACTGGAGCGCGGTCGAGGAGATCATTGGCCGGCATATGGCGCAGAAGAACGATTACACCGACCAGCTGCTGGCATTGGTGAATTTGGAACTCTGGTGCCGGATCTTTTTGGATGGCGCCGATCACCGCGACGTGGCCGCGGTCATGGGCAATCGATGAGCAGGGGATGAAAATCCTGTTTGTCTGCCATCGGCTGCCCTATCCGCCCAACCGAGGCGGTAAGATTCGCCCTTTCAACATGATTCGCCACTTGAGCCGGCGGCATTCGGTGACGGTGGCGAGCCTGGCGCATACCGAGGAAGAGCTCACGCAGGGCGCTGGGCTCAGAGAATATTGTGCCGAGGTCATGGCGGAGATCCTTCCGGATCGCACGCGTTGGTGGCAGGCGGTTAAGGCGCTACCCACGTCGATGCCGTCCTCCGTTGCTTACTTTTTTTCCGATCGCTTGAATCAGCGGATCAAGGCGAAACTTGCAAGCGAAAACTTTGATTTGATTTTCGTTCACTGCGCCTTCGTCGCGCAATATGTTCTCGATTGGGACAGCACCCGTCGCATCATCGATTTCGGCGACCTCGACTCGGGGAAGTGGGCGGAGTATTCGCGCACGAGAGCTTTTCCGCTGTCCCTCGGCTATGCCATAGAAGCGCGCAAGCTGCGTCGGTACGAGGCCGCAGTGGCTCGCGCGTTTAGTGCCTGCTCGGTCACGACTCGCGGTGAAATGGACGAGTTCCATACGCTTGATGCCGGCGTGCCCTGCACTCTCATCCCTAACGGCGTGGACACGAACTATTTCTCGTTGAACGGTGCGCGCAAAGAGGAAGGCCCGGTAATCGCCTTCCTTGGCCGAATGGATTATTTCCCCAATATCGATGGCGTCAGCTATTTCGTCGAGCAAATCTGGCCGATCATTCAGCGGAAAAGGCCGGACGCTCGCTTTCGCATCATCGGCTCGAATCCCGCCAGTAAAGTTCGCGGCCTCGCCGAAATCCATGGTATCTCGGTCACAGGCTATGTGGCGGATGTCAGGCCCCATCTTGCAGGCGTGATGATGTCCGTGGCGCCGTTGAGAATTGCGCGCGGAACGCAAAATAAGGTGTTGGAATCGATGGCGATGGGCGTCCCGGTTGTTACCACGTCCCAGGCGGCAAAGGGGATAGAAGCGATTACCGGAAAACACCTGCTGGTCGCGGACGACCCGGAAGGGTTTGCCGCGCAAGTCGTCGCGCTTATGGACAATCCACGATGGCGGCACGAATTGTCGGAAGCCGGGCGCCGCCAAGTGGAAGCGGCCCACGTGTGGTCAGCGTCTATGAAGATTCTAGACGGTCTTGTGACAGACAGCAGCATTCGGCGCGGCTGATAACAGTTAAAGGTTAGAGGCGACGTATCTTTCTAGAATAATATCGAGACGGAATTTTTTACTGAATACTTAAACTACTCGGCGCCGTAGGAGGTTGTGTCTTGACGGTGCCGCCACCGCCGCTTGCGCCAGGATCGCCCGGGTCCTGTGTGGCGATAATCAGCTCGTCGTACCAAGTATAAGCAGTTGGATGCGCAACGCTGCCATTAGCGCCCGTGCTATACGGCGTCAGCCATATTTTCCCGTATCTACACGGATCGGAGGCAACGCAGTCGGTGCCGCCGGGTGCCCGTATGGGTTGGGACCAATCATGCGCAAGCTGTCGCGCCTGTCCGTCTCGGGCAATCCAGACTTTGATGTTTTGCTGGTTGCCTGCCCATACCGGGATGCCATTTATTGTGGTTCGATCACCTAGAGTTACTTTGACCGTGTAAGTCACCCATTCATCGGGAACAAACGCGATGCAGTTTCCGGCGGGAGGGAAAAAGGTCTTAGGATCTGTTTTGCCTTGCGAATACAAACAGTAAGGGCTTGGGCGGCCATTTTGCAGCTTGAAATCAGTTGGCGGGACGTACTCCTCGAATCCCGCGTAGACGCCGCAGGCATTATACATCTGCAGGAAGCCGCGATAGCCGCCGTTGTTGGTTACCAGCTCGATAGCGCTGCACGAGGTTGCGCAATTCCCTGCTGATGTTGACGGGGTGCAGGCCGGTTTGTCACCGTCCCCGACCATTGATATTTTCCAACCGCCGCCGGAATTAAGGTTAATAAAGCCACTCGTCATTCGTTGGCGCCACTGATACCAAAACTCGCTGTTAGCTCCGAACGTGACCGAAAGATCATCGGTAAAGTTGGCAAACCACTGGCCCGCCGATCCAGCACTATCGTTAGTCGGCACGGTAAATCTCATTGATCCCGCGCCGCCGGCTTTGACGGTCGTATCGATTTCCGGGCAATAGTTTGGCGGCGTACAGTTTCCCGCGTTATTAAACCTGCCCACGCGATTCCCATAGTTGCCACCCAAGTCTGCCGTAGTGTCGAAACTGAAGCATCGTACTACGCCCGGCTGTGCGCACCGTGTCGCAAAATCTGTACTTCCGCTGGGCGGAGGCGTTGTAACAGCTATTTGCGTGGTTGTGGTGGATGGGGCCGATTGTCCGGAAGTGTTGCCGGCGGCGTCATAAGCCGCGACTGTATAGGTATAGCTCGTGGAAGAAGAAAGATTTGAGTCTGAGTATGCACTTGTCGTGGCAACGCCAACTTGGGCGCCGCCGCGATAAATCTTGTATCCTTGGACACCGACGTTGTCGGTCGAAGCCGCCCAGGAAATGTTGATCTGAGTGGCAGACACGGCGACGGAAGAAACACCGCTGGGAATCGAAGGTGCGACCGTATCGGACGGTGGTGAAGGCGATTTGGTTCCAGGGCTATGCCTGTAAAGATAAATTTTCCCGCCCGACGAACTACCTGACGACGCGAACATAATCACGCCGTAATTGGGAATCGGGATAGCGACGGTTTCGCTTACGCCGCCTTCTGGACCTGGAAACATCGGGCTCGTGCGGGCAATCGTGTTCCAAGTATCGGTTGACGGATTGTATTCGTACATCGTCGTCGTCGCGTCCGAATAGCCCCAAAACAGCAAGAGCCCGGTTACAGGGTCAACGGTGAAGATCGTGCCCGTTGGCGGCACTGCAATCACTGTCAGCCCTGCCGGTGGACTTGCCGCCGTCGTCCATGTGCCGTCAGCATGATAAAGATACAGATTTGTGCTGCCGTTGCCGCCGCCCAACACAACACACTGACAAAGCCAACTGTATCGAGATTGGTTGTGATAACTGCCAACCGACAATTGCGGCGTTGGACCGCCAACACCGGCTATCCCGGCAATTTCCGTCCAGGTTCCGAGACAGTTTCCCGAAGCGAGGGATAATTCCCACACGCCCCAGTTACCGTCAAGGAATATGAGACTGTTACGGTCGGGAAAGTATTCCAATGATCCGGCGACTTGATAATTACCTGTTCCCCAAACCGAACACTGCGACCAGGTTTGCGCGGCATGAGAGTATTTCATCACCTTGCCTGTATAATACTGGCGATGGTAAATGTCGCCGGTGTTGGGATCTATTGTCGCATGACGGTAAACGTGGTTAGGGTCAGAGTTAGAGGTATCCACACCCGCTGCTGTTGGCGTGGTTAAAAGAGTCCATGCGTTAGTCGATTCCGTATATTTTGCGAAAACAAATCTGTCTCCAGTAAACGGGCCGCTGGGATGAGAAGCGCCAAGGAACATCACCGTATTATTCAAGGGGTTCCAGTGGGCCTCGTCCATATACTCCGCCGCGCTCCCGCCTGCCGGTGCCCTTAAAATATCCCCGCTGGCAAAGTTGGTTGTTGTAAGCACGGCCCACGTCCCAGGCTGCATGGAGGCTGCCAGATCGGATAGGGCAGAGCCGTACGCGAGCTGCGACGAACAGAACGGCGTCAAAAGTGTCAGAGCAAGCCAAAGTAGCGCGCGCGCTGCGCCGACGGACGTCGACTTTTTAGTCAAGGGCGCGTTGAGAAACAGGGTAGTCTTCCCGAAGTTCATAGTCTTATTTAGTCTTTCTCTTATGAAAGTTTATATTACCGCTTTCGGTCGAAGGGTCTACCATTTCCCTACCACCGGTAGATCACCGGCTTGACCGAAACCGCTGATGTACTTGTCGACGTTGGTTCCATCCCATTGGCCGTTGCCGTTCATGTCCAGAAACCATTCGCCGGTCGCCGGTCTGAACAAGCCGATCTTGCTGATTCCGCTCGCATCCCAGTCACCGGCCACAGGGAGATCGCCTGCTCTGTCCGAAGCCCGCGATGTACTGATCGCCGTTGGTTCCATCCCATTGGCCGTTGCCGTTGACATCGAGAAACCACTCGCCCGTGCTCGGCCTGAATAGGCCGATCTTGCTGGTTCCGCTCGCATCCCAGTCGCCGGCCACCGGCAGATCGCCGCTCTGGCCAAAGGGCGGGATGCAGCGGTCGACACCGCAACCGTCGAACCTTCCGTTGTCGTCGAGATCAAGAAACCACTCGCCCGTGCTTGGGCGAAACACTCCGACCATGGCTCCGCCGGTTCCATTCCAGTCGCCGACAACGGGGAGGTCTGCCTGTTCTCCAAACGATCGGACGCATTGATCCCGTTTGCACCCGTTCCATTTCTCATTGCCGTTGCGGTCCAGGTACCATTGGCTTCCGGCATTACTGTCGTCCGAAGGTAAATAGATTCCAAAATCATCCGCGCCCGAGCCGTTCCAGTCTCCCACGACCGGGATCCATTGCGAGCCCGGCGCGAAATTCCTTTTCTTCTGCCATGGGTTAAAACAGGGGTCGACGTCGCAGCCATTATTGGCGCCGGCAAGACTGCTCTTCAGGTGCCACTCGTGAGTCGCGCTGTTGAATAGGCCGATACTGGCGGGTCGCTGCTCGAAGCTGGCGATACAGGACGTGCTGGATTTGAGTTTGACGACGCCGTTTCGGCAGGCACGATCGCCGCTCCAGCCGGTGAATGCCGAACCCGGAGCGGCGGCCGCCCGTAAAACCACCCGAGTCCGCTTGCTAAACACTGCCGAACAATCGGTGACACAATCGATGGCTCCAGGGCTGCCGGTGACGCGCCCTCTGCCCCTGATGGCAATATTCAGCCTGTTGCCATTGACCGTAAACATGGCGGCGCAAGATTTGCTCGCGGTCATGGAGACCACGCCGTCCGAACAGTCGGCAGCGCCGCTCCAGCCGGAAAAGGCCGAGCCCGAAGCAGCAGTCGCTGTCAGTTTTACGCTGGTTCCGTTGGTAAAATCCGCCGAGCAAGTATTGCCGCAATTAATTCCCGCGGGGTTGCTGGTGACGCTGCCTTTGCCGGTGCCCACCGTGGTCACCTCGCCGACGACGTTGACGGTCAAGGTCGCCGTCGGGGCGGTAACGGTGTTGGCGGCAAAAGTCGCGGTGCAAGTTTTATTCGCGTTTATGGTCACCGAACCGTCCAGGCAATCGGCATCGCCGCTCCAGCCCGAGAAGCTATAACCGCTGGCGGGGGCGGCGGATAACACGACGGTGGTGCCGCTATTGAATGGGGCGCTGCACGTCGCGCCGCAGTTAATTCCCGCCGGGCTGCTGGTGACCGCGCCGCCGGCTTGAGAAGACACCGTGAGCGTATAGGCCGCAATCGGCGCCGCCTGGGTCGTGGCGCAGGTTTCAGGCGAGTAGGGTGAATTACCGGCGCCGTTAAAGGCATTGACGCGATAACAGTATGAGGTGTTATCCGCCATTCCGGAGTCACTATACGAAGTAACGTTGGCACCGGTGGTTGCGATAACACTGAAAGTGCCGGCGCTGCCCGTTTTTCTTTCGATTTGAAAACCGTCTTCATCGGACGAATTATCGACCCACGTCAATTGCAAGCTTGCCGCCAGCGCGCGACCGTGGAACAAGAAAGTTAAGCCTGCAATCGAGACAACGAGAAACAATCCGTAAAATAAGCGGTGACGCACAGGACCCCCCTCCGGAGCAATCCGAGCCGAAGCTGCACAAGCTCAGAGGGCACTGTGCGTCTTTTCGGCGGCTCTGCTGCCTTGTCCCGTAGTCCGTGGTCGGTAGGTCCACGTGATCAGGAGTTAGGCCAGAAGCTTTGCGTCCCAACCTTTCGGTTGGTTTGCCTTTTCGTAGACTTATTGTTTTAAATTCTGTCAGTTGAGATCAATGCAACGCTGATGCCATTGTGTGTTTTAAATATCCTTAATGAAATCAGCGTATTATAAATGCTATTGGGCAAAAACATTCGGTTGGGCGTACAATTCTGTCGAGGCGCCCGGACAAGGATTGTCGGGTTTTGGCTGCGCCTGACCATCCCGCATGGAACAATTGTTGGGTAAAAATGGGTCTAGTGTCTTTCTCCTCCATCCCGTCATACCGGCGAACCCGGTATCCGATCTACTCCACGAAGGACACAGCGCGGCGGAGCCGCAACCAAAGAAGAAAGCCTTATTTAGCCACTGAGGCGCAGAGGCCGCAGTAATTCTCGATAAAAAACTCTTTCCTCGGCGTACTCCGCGCCTCTGCGGTAAGTTCTCTGCTGGACCGATTCAATCGGGCTAGTCAACGGTTAATTTGCGTGAGCGGCGAGAACTTTCAATGATAGCAATACGAATGACGGTTTTGCCGATTCGACTCTCCGTTCTTTACCCCTATCGTTGAAAGTTTCGGCGGCCCGGGCAGATCCTCTGAACCCCCGCCACTTCGCTGCGCTCCATCCGGGACACTGATGATGTTTCCACGCGCTCTCGTTGAGTATTAGATTTGCCAAGTCGGAATCTTGCCATGTCTGATCACAAGCTTTGTGTCTCGGTCATCGTGCCGGTTTACAACGATGCAGCCGGCTTGTTTGAGTGCTTGAACTCTCTTAAAGCTCAAGCCCATACGGAAACCGAAATCGTCGTGGTCAACGACGCGTCAACCGATGAATCGGCCGCCGTCGCCGATTCGGCGGGGGTCAAACTCTTCAGCCTGTTGAAGAACTCCGGACCGGCTGCGGCGCGCAACTACGGGGCCGCGCGGGCCTGCGGCGACATCCTTTTTTTCGTCGACGCCGATGTGGTGCTGGCGCCGGGCGGCATCGAGCGAGTGAGGCGGACATTTGACGAACGGCGCGATCTGGCGGCGCTCTTCGGTTCATACGATGCTTCTCCCCGAGCGTCCGGTGTGATCTCGCAGTATCGGAATCTGCTGCACCATTTCGTGCACCAGAATGGGCAATCGGAGGCGTCGACGTTCTGGGCCGGTTGCGGGGCAATCCGACGAGAGGTATTTGCAGAGATCGGCGGCTTCGATGAAGCGCGTTATCGCCGTCCGTCGATTGAGGATATCGAGCTGGGCTACCGTTTGCGCCGCAGAGGGTACCGAATATTTCTCGATAAATCCCTTCAGGGAAAACATTTGAAGCATTGGACATTGTTTTCGTTCATTCACACCGATATTTTCGGCCGGGCGATTCCATGGTCGCGTCTCATTCTCGAGACTAAAATGCTGCCCAACGATTTGAATCTGAAATGGGATCAGCGGGCCAGTTTTGTATTGGTGTGCCTCGCCTGTCTCTCGCTGGTGCTGGGTTTTTTTTGGTTTCAAAGCTTCGCCCTTGCCGTGGTCGCGATTCTAGTCCTGATCGGGCTCAATCGGCGCATTTATCTATTTTTCGCCCGGCAGCGGGGTTGGGCTTTCGCCCTCGCCTGTGTCCCGCTCCATTTTGCCTATTATTTGTATAGCGGTTTCAGTTACATTTACGTGCGCGCGTTAAACCTTTTGGGTCTCTGAGGTGAGATCCGCAACAGGTTGTCAAAGCGACCCATGCGGCCGATGATGGCGTGCGTCGCGGAGAACATCAACAGTGAGCGAAAATAGCCTCAAGGAGATTAACGATATTATCGTTATCGGCGCTGGTCCGGCAGGGCTGACAGCCGCCTACGAGCTGGTGAAACATCATCAGCGACCGGTTGTCGTCGAAAAAAACTGCCGGGTCGGCGGTCTGGCCCGGACGGAAAGCTACAACGGCTATCACTTCGATATGGGGGGGCACCGATTTTTCACCAAAGCGCCGGCGGTCACCAAGATGTGGCGCGAGGTGCTGGGAAAAGATTTTATTCGGCGCCCGCGGCTTTCGAGAATTTACTACAAAAACAAATTTTTCTCTTATCCGCTCGAGCCGTTTAACGCGCTCGCCGGGCTGGGCGTTATCGAAAGTCTCTTGATCGGCTTGAGCTATCTTCGCTGGCAGATCTTTCCCTATCGTCAGGAGGAAACTTTTGAGCAATGGGTCACGAATCGTTTCGGGAAAAGGCTCTTTTTGACGTTTTTTAAAGCCTACACGGAGAAGGTTTGGGGAATTTCCTGCTCCGAGCTGAAAGCGGAGTGGGCGGCGCAACGCATCAAGGACCTCTCGCTGAAAACGGCTCTGCTGGCGATGTTTTTTAAGCCGAGAAAGACCATCAAGACATTGATCGAGGAATTTGAATACCCTCGCTTGGGTCCCGGCATGATGTGGAACGCGGTTAAGCAACAGATCGAAGAACGCGGCGCGGCCGTGCATATGGAGATGGACGTGACATCCATCGCGCGCAACGGGGCTTCGATCAAAAGTGTCACGATGTCCCAAAACGGCCGCAGCGCGACCCTCGAGGGGAGCCATTTTATTTCGAGTATGCCGCTCAGTGAATTTATCAAGAAACTCGAACCTCCCCCGCCGGAGGCGGTGCTGCAAGCCGCCGATAAGATTCACTATCGCGATTTCTTGACGGTTTGTCTGATCGTGAACAAAGGCGAATTGTTCCCCGACAATTGGATCTACGTTCATGATCCCGGCGTTAAGGTTGGGCGCATCCAGAATTTCAAGAACTGGAGCGCTGACATGGTGCCCGACGCCGCCACGACCAGCCTCGGTCTGGAATATTTTTGCACGGAAGGAGACAGATTGTGGAACATGGCCGACGCCGATCTGATCGAGCTCGGCAAAAGAGAAGTGGAAAGCATTGGTCTCGCTTGCTACGGGGATATTGGCGATGGCTGCGTGCGCCGGGTGCCGAAGGCCTATCCGATCTACGATTCCGATTACGCTGCCTATCTAGCGACCGTGCGGAAGTTCGTTGACGGATTTGTCAACTTCCAAACGATCGGCCGCAACGGTTTGCACCGGTATAACAATCAGGATCATTCGATGCTGACCGGAATGTTGGCTGTGCGCAATATCGTGTTCGATGAAAAGCACGACTTATGGAGTGTGAACACAGACCGGGAATATCATGAAGAGGTTGCCGAGGAGACCGGGCTGGAAGGTCTCGATGTGACCGAGGTGCTTCGGGACGCGGTCGCGCGAGCGTTCCCGCGATTGGATCGAACCGCTTTCGGAGTAGCGCTGGGCACCCTGTCCGGGGCGATCATTTTTCTCGCCACGCTGATGCTGGTCGTTAAAGGCGGCGATGTGGTCGGCCCCAACCTCGCGCTGCTGAACCAGTTTTTCCCGGGGTACAGGGTGAGTCTTTCGGGCAGCATCTTGGGGCTGGTCTACGGATTTGCGTCCGGTTTCGGGGCTGGTTGGGGATTTGCTTTTCTCCGAAACGTTACCATGTTTGCCTATATGGCGTTCCAGCGCCGCAGCGCAGAACGCCAATTGATGCGTAATCTTCTCGAATACTTTTGATTGGTGAGAAGCGGGCGAGATGTACTGGCGGCGCAGACTTCAGCGGCATCTGTGGTTAGCATTTTTAAGCATTGGACTTTCCGTGATCGTTTACTCGCTCCAGCGGTCCGATGACAACCTATTCAAGTTGAGCATGGCCTCGGCCTATTCCAGTCTCATTTTACTCTGTGGCACGCTGGTGCTCGGACCCTGGACCCTGCTCAAAAACCGACCGTATCCGGTCAGTACTGATTTACGCCGCGACATCGGGATCTGGGCCGGGATGCTCGGTTTGTTTCATACCGCTGTCGGACTGCAAGTGCACATGAAAGGAAATTTTTGGCTCTATTTTGTTTTCCCGGCAAATCAAGGGCGGGCAATGCCGATCCGTTATGATCTTTTCGGTTTGACCAACTACGCCGGTCTGGCGGCGACGATATTGCTGTTGACGCTCCTGGCGCTGTCCAACGATTTTTCACTTCGCCAGCTCGGCGCTCGCCGCTGGAAGGGGATCCAGCGCTGGAATTACCTGCTGTTTTTCCTGGTTGCGGCTCACGGCGCCGCTTACCAGTTGATCGAGAAACGGAAGCCATTCTTCGTGGTTATCTTTATTTTTCTTCTGTTCGCGGCCGCGGCGTTTCAGTTCTCCGGCTATCGAAAAAAGAAAACCGTGGAATTCGCCAAGTTGAAGTCACAGGGCGAAGTTCCATTGGATCCGACGGGCAAACGAGCTACGTAAAAATCGTGGCGGAAAACTTCAAGAATGCCGACGCGTCCAGTTACGACGCAGTCGCGGCGGAATTTGACCGTTTCAGCGAAATAGTTTCCACGGAATTCGCCGAAAAATTGCTGGAGCTTGCCGATCTGGGAAGTGCGGATCGGGTGCTGGACATCGGAACCGGCAGCGGCGTGGTCGCGCTGAAGGCGGCGGGGAAAGTCGGTTCGAAAGGAAAAGTGGTCGGCATCGATTTGTCTGAGGCGATGCTGCAAACCGCCCGGGCAAAGGCCTTGAAGTGTAAACTCGATGCAACCCTGGAGTTTTGCAAAATGGATGCCGAGGTCTTGGAGTTTGCCGACGGTTCATTCGATGCCGCGGTGTCGCTTTTTGCGCTGTTGCACTTTCCGGATCCGGCCAGGGCTCTCGCTGAGGTATTCCGCGTGCTTCGACCGGGCGGCAAATTCGTCGTCGGCGTCGGCAGCGGTCCCCGATGGCTCACACCTCAGGGATTAGCTCATGGGGCAAAGCGCGTGTCCGATCTCGTGCTCGCGTACCGGGGAAAAAGGCTGGTCGCACCGGGTTTTCTCAACAAGTTGGTTATGAAATACCTGCCGGCGGATGGTGCCGCCGAACAGACGGCCCTGGCCACAGATCGCCATAAACCCCGCAGTATTGCTTTGCTGGCGCGTCAGGCGGGCTTTATCGAGATCGGTTCGAATTGGCGAAGCCATGAAGCGATGGTTGCAACGGCTGAGGACTTCTGGGATCTGCAGCGGACGTTTTCCAGTCTGGCCCGCAAGCGGCTGTCTAAGGCGGAACCCGAGAAGCTCGATCGGTTAAAAAAAGAGTTTTTCACAACCTGTGATTTGGTACAATCATGCGGTGGCAAGCTGGTTTATCCTTCGGCGGTGTTTTACCTCCAGGCGCGCCGGCCGTTGGATCGATCGATTGACCTAAAGGAGAGGTAATGATGGCTGCCAATACCGACCTTTCGGCGGAAAAAAAGCCGGCTGTTGAAGACTTGGTTCTCACCCGGGTTCTGTACTTGAACGCAGTGATCCACGGTCTGGTTGTCGGTCTCTTATTGGGAATGGGGATCTTTGTCGCGACAAACTGGCTGATCTTGAAGGGCGGCGAGGATGTCGGACCGCACCTTTCATTATTGGGTCAGTTTTTTATCGGATACGAGGTCACCTTTGTCGGGAGTTTGATTGGGTTTGCTTACGGAGCGGTGGTCGGGTTTTGCGGCGGCTATCTGATCGCAAGAATTTATAATTGGGTTGCGAGCCGCAGGGACAAGCCTCGCCTGCGGGGTTTACTTTCTTGATCTTTCTTTATTTTCCTGCGCAACGGATCCGACCCCAACGCGATGCGCCATGCGTTTCCGGGGTGCGGTGATATCGGCACCCTCCGCGCTGAGCCAATTTGCCGTTTGATCCGGTCCGGACTTGTGGCCGATGCCGAGGCGACCCTTAGGGCATCATGACTATGGTGCGGGGTCAATGGACGCCGCGGGTTAGGATATGGCGGAGCAAGCACAACAGTTATCCGTTGTCATAGCGGCGCACAACGGACGGGCGGAGGTGGAAAATTGCCTGGCAAGCTTACAGACGCAAGAGCTGCCTGCGAGTTCGCCCGTGGCGGTCGAGATCATCGTCGCGGGCAACTTTTGCAATGAAACAGCAGCGCAGCTCAAGCAATCCTATCCGGATGTTCGGTTGTTGCGAGCGGACCAAGCAGTTTCGGTGCCGGAGCTTAGATCGTGGGGAGCGAGAGAGGCCAAGGGTGATATTGTCGCGCTTTTGGAAGACCACTGTGCGCCGGCACCCGGCTGGTATCGCGCCATTCTTTCAGGCCATGCTCTGAACCGGCAAGTTGTCGGCGGAGCGATAGAAAACGCCAGCACCCGCCGTTTTGTGGATTGGGCAGTCTATCTGTTCGAATATAGCGCCTATATGAACCCCGTGCCGCGAGGCGCCGTGCAACAGCTTCCCGGCAACAACGTATGCTATAGTCGCAGCGCGCTGCAACTTTTAGAGAGCCTCTTGAAGCAGAACGTCTGGGAAACAATGTGGCACCGCCAACTCTCGACGTCAAAGATCGAATTGGTTTCAAGTCCGGACATGGTCGTGTTTCACCGCAAGTCTTTTTCGGTTAAACAATTCTGGCATCTGGCTCGTCTGCAGGGCCACAATTACGCTGCCGCACGCACCTTCGAATCAGCCGGTGAGAAATGGTTGTGGACGATCGGAGTGGTCGGCTTGCCTGGGCTTATGCTTTTACGCATCGGCCGGCGCGTGTTTCACAAGGGTAGACACCTGAAAGAATACCTTTTGGTGATGCCCCTGCTATTTTGGTTCAGCCTGGCATGGGCTTTAGGGGAAATCACCGGCACGGTTACAAGGCGTCCGGTTGCCGAGAAGGGATGGGGGAACGGCCAGTTGTAATGCCGGCTCCGTCCATGATCGTGCGGCGCAAAAAGGCTGAATGGTTCGGCTATCCACAGGGCGCGAGTAAAATGAACGCTGCGGCCCCTGCGCTCTCGGTGATCGTCGCCTCCCCTGGCCCGTTGCGCGATATCCCTGAAAGTGTCCATACCCTGCTGGAATCCCGCGGCTCCCGGGAGGTCGAGATCATTTTAGCCTATGCGGCGGACCGCGAGCTTCCCTTCGTAACGCCCGCGCTTGGCTCGGGCGTAAGCTTGATCCGCCTTCCCGAGGGAACCGCGCTGCCACAGCTGCTGGGCGCGGCAATCGCCCGCGCTCAGGGAGAAATTTTGGCCATCAGCGACGCCCACTGCGCCGTTGATCGAAATTGGATCTCCGCGACGCTCGCGGCTCACGCCGCGCCGCACCCGGTGATCGGTGGCGCAGTCGAACCGGATGGTCTTGGCACCCTGGTGGATTGGGCGGGCTACTTTTGCGATTATGGAGCATTCATGTCCCCTCTTGCTCCGGGAGTCGTTCGGCATGTTCCCGGCATTAACCTATCGATGAAACGATGGGCCCTGGGGATGGGGCGAGAATTCGTCGAGGGTGAGTTTTGGAAGGCCTTCTGGTGTCAGCAGCTAAAAACCAAAGGCTATGACCTCCATATCGAGCCCTCCATGTTGGTCTTCTACCGGCGCAGCTTTAGCTTCCGGCCTTTTCTGCGGTTGCGTTTTGATCATGGCCGTTGCTTTGCCGGGATGCGCGCGCGCCGGTTTAATCTGTGGCAGCGCCTCTTGTACCTGCTGGGCTCGCCATTGCTGCCCCTCGTTTTTGCCGTTAGGTTTTTTCAGGCGCTGGTTCCAAAGCGCCGTCACGTGCGCTATCTTATCGTCTCGTTTCCGATCGTTATGCTGGCCATGATCTCTTGGGGACTGGGCGAGTTCTGCGGTTATCTTTTAGGGGAGGGAACCAGTTGCAGTCGGGTTCGATGACACGCCGGCCTGGAGCGAGCATTTTATTGCAGCGTAACTCGATTCGTAGATCATGACGTGCTTCCCCATCTAGTTCTCATTACAGGGGGCGCCGGCTTTCTCGGCTCCCATCTGGTCGAGCAATTTTGCCGCCACGGTGCTCGCGTTCGTCTGTTCGATGTTGCCGCCCGCCCCGATTGGGCGCAGGGTCCGGCGATCGAATACCTGCGCGGTGATGTGCGGGATGAGAGGTTGACGCAGGACGCCCTGGACGGAGTCGATACGGTCATTCACGCGGCTTTTGCGTCGCCGCGACAGAACCGCGAGCTCATCCGGAGCGTGAACAGGGAAGGAACCCGCATTCTATGCGGACAGGCCGCCGCCCGAAGGGTTGGAAGGTTCATCTTGATCTCGTCCACGATCGTTATGCGATCGCCCAAGGTCCATCCGTTCTTGCCGAATTCCCCGCTCACCCGGCTGGATGCCTATCGCTCAGCGCGCGCCGAAGCCGAGAAGATCGCATCGGACTGCGGCAGGAGCGCCATGCCGGTCGCGATTGTCCGGCCCAAGACATTTATCGGTCCCGGGTGCTTGAGCGCCTTTGCCATCCTTTTTGAATGGGTGCGGCTCGGCAAACCCGTGCCAATTTTAGGCGACGGTGAAATCCGCTACCAGTTAGTCGACGTGAGGGACATGGCCGAAGGTATTCGTTTGCTTGGCTCCTGCGGCGCGGCGGGGATATTCTATTTCGGCGGGCGAAGACTTCCGTTCCGTACGCCGGGATCTCCAGGCGCTCATCGATCATGCGCGGACAGGCTCTCGATTGTACACGGTGTCAAAAAAGCTCGCGCGGGCGGCGCTGCGCGGCATCGAGTTGGCAAACATGATTCCGTTGTCCGAATGGCACTACAGGAATGCGTACGGCGAGGATTCCGTCGTCGATATTTCCCGGGCCACGCAAGAATTGGGCTGGCAGCCCAAGTTTAGCAACGCGGCATCGCTCTGTGAAGCGTATGATTGGTACGTCGGCAGCATGGGCGCGACCGGAACGGCACGGAGCCGATTCCCGGTTCCGATAACCCACCAGGCGCTGAAATACTTGAGCCGGTTCCTGCCTCATTAGGGCTGGCCAAATTGGGGTGGCCTCGTATGCAGATGGGAGGAGAGGCTTGCGCCGGGCATTTTCCTGGCGCAAGCTGGCCATGGGTTGACGCTCTAGCGGTGCGCCGCGCAGCCTCGGCCGCAGCGCCGCCGACGAACATAACCGCGATCTAAGGACAAGCCGAATGAAAACTTTGGACCGCATCGTGCGCCATCTGCGCATCACGTGGAAGAATTACCGAAATCTCCCGAGTCCGCCGTTCCTGATTTTATTCATCAACTCGATCTGCAACATGAAATGCGACCATTGCTTTTACTGGAGCAAATTAAACCGGCGCGACGATCTCACCAAGGACGAGATCGTCGGGCTGTCTCGTTCCCTCGGCCGCATTGAAAATCTGAACCTCTCCGGCGGGGAGCCCTTCTTGCGGAAGGACTTTGCCGAGATATGCCGCCAATTTATCGAGCAAAACAAAGTGCGCCAAATCTACGTGCCCACGAACGGCTGGTACACGGAAAAGACCGTCGAGCAAATCAGTTCGATTCTCGACCGCGATGATCTGAACCTGTTCGTCGTCGAGTTGTCCTTGGACGGCATGCCAGAGTTCCACGACAAGTTCCGCGTCGCGCCCGGCTCTTTTCAGCGGAGCATGCAGACTTATGACGCCCTCGCCAAGCTGCAGGAACGGGATCAGCGCTTGCGCATCCACAGCATTTCGACGGCCACCGAGCTTAACCTGGACGAAATCAAGCGACTGACCGGCTATCTCTACGAGCGCTGCCCCCGAATGGATCACCACAATCTGGCGATCATCCGCGGCGACCGTAAGAACCCGTCATTGCAAGGACCCAGCCTGCAACAATACCAAGATTTGTATCAATACATTCGTCAACTCTGGTCACCGCGCGAAACGGGCCGCTACGGTTCCGTCGTTGAGCCCATGCTGCAATGGGCGAAACTGCGGACCCTGACCGAACAGACGCAAGTCATCCCGTGCCGTGCGGGCAGGCTGAGCGCGGTGGTTTATGCCAACGGCGATGTCAGCGTTTGCGAGGCGCACCGGCCGTTGGGGAATTTACGGCAGAACTCTTTTTGGCAGATTTGGAATTCACAGGACGCCTGCGCGTTGCGCGACTCTATTGCCAGAAAGGATTGCTACTGCACGACCGAGGTGTTTATGTGGCCGAGCATCGTCTATCAGCCGGCGCGACTACTGCAGGCGATGGTAAGCGCGAAGGCATGGCGGACCCCGAAGCCCTTGGGCGCAAATAGCACGGTCAAAACCCCGGAACTGAAGCAGGCCTCAAAGCAATAGGCAGGGAAAACCCTCGATCCGGTGGGCATTCCCGGGCCTTCAATCCCCTCGAGCCATGCCGCAGAGAAGCTTCGCTGACGAACCGGGGATGATTGACCCTAGATCCGACTATTTTCTAGTAGTTGCGTGGCGCGACTCACCGAAGCCGACGAACTTTCTTGCTCGACCGAAGTTTTTCGCTTTGCCACAGCGCGGCAGAGCGGCAAGCAAAGACGGAATAGAAATTTCACCACGAAGGACGCGAAGATTTTTTAAAAGGGTGCGCGATGCGCACCAAGCAGTCAGTGGCCCGGATGCAGCGCAGCGAGATCGCGGGGTTCGGAGAATTTGCCCGGGCTGCCCAAACTTTCAACGGTCGTGGTAAAGAACGGAGAGTCAAATTGGCAAAACCATTGAATTTTAGAATGATATTTTTTCCTTCTTGCTCTTCGTGTCCGTCGTGGCGGTCTATCCTGCTGGGGAAAGTTTCACTGACTTCGATCCTTCGCTTAGACACCGCAACCGGCGTTTTTAGGTTGATATGACTTTTTACCTCGGTGTCCCGGGTTAGATCCTTTCACGACATCTTACGGATGCCCAATCAGGATTGAAAATGAAGCAGGAGGCGGCCGGTGCGCGTCAAGCGCGCACACATGAAAAACATGTCCACTGACGGTTCTCGAAGGGAGCAAATCGGAGTCGGCGGTTGTCGCATTACACCGCGAGCTAAAGAACTGGTCATGGCGGTTCTGGATAGCAATCGATTGACCGCAGGTCCCATGATGGCGAAGTTTGAAAACGAAATGGCGGCAATTCACGGATGTCGCTTCGCCTGATGTCCAACAGCGGGACGAGCGCATTGCAGATCGCGTTGGCGGCATTGAAAGAGGTGTACTGCTGGCAAGACGGCGATGAAGTCATCGTTCCGGCGCTGACCTTTGTCGCGACCTCCAACGTGGTGATGTACAACGGCCTCAAACCCGTGTTCGTCGATATCGAGCCGCAATATTACACTCTCGATCCGGCCAAGATCGAGGCGAGAATTACCGCTCGGACTCGCGCGATCATACCGGTCCACATTGCCGGCCTACCCTGTGATATGGATCCGATCGGTGCGATCGCCCGCAAGCACGACCTCAAAATCATCGAGGATTCTTGTGAGACGATGTTTGCCCGCTACAAAAAACGACCGGTTGGATCGTTCGGCGAGATCGGATGCTTCTCGACTTATGCCGCTCATGTGATCGCTACGGGCGTCGGCGGCGTCTGTACGACTAATGACGCCGAATTGATGGTCATCCTGAAGAGCTTGATGAATCACGGCAGGGACTCCATCTACATTCGAATGGATGACGACGCGGCGCGCAAGGCGATGATCTGTTTCAGATCGCCAACGCGCGCTTCTCGTTTACCCGGCTCGGCCACAGTTTCCGCTGCACCGAAATGGAGGCAGCGCTGGGAATCGCGCAACTCGAGGAACGCGAGGAACTGTGCCGCCGTCGGCAGGAAATTGCTGCGTGCTTCAACGACCGCCTGGCCGAGTTCGAGGACGAATTGCAATTGCCCAGGGCCCGTCCGGAATCGGAGCATGACTATATGTTCTACCCGCTGGTGTTGCGAAGTTCGCGGGTGCGAAGAAGGGACTTGATCCTTTACCTCGAAGAAAACAGGATCGAAACTCGTTATCTACTTCCGCTGATCAACCAACCGATTTATCAAAAACTATTCGGCGTGCTGGATCAAAACTATCCCGTGGCGGCGCGACTCAATGAGAACGCATTCTATATCGGCTGCCATCCGGAGATGACGGACGATGACGTGGATTATGTTGTGGACCGGTTTGGCGAGTTTTTTAGAGGCGCGCGATCGTGAACCTTGGAAGCCGCGAGCCGAACGCGTTCGATGACCATCGGATGCCATTGATGCGGGTAAGGAAACAGTTAAAAAAATATCCGATCAAGAAGTTCATTTGGGGATCGATGAACGCCCGGAAAGATGCGGGGTGGAAATGAGGTTGGGAATCAACGGCTGGCGCATTCACGGCCAGCGAACCGGTGTGTTCCGTTATCTTTTGAATGTAGTGAAGCATTGGACACCCGACATCACCGCGGGAAGTTTCGAAGATATCATCTTCTATGCTCCGGCGCCGATCGACAGAGATGAAATTGCCCTGCCGAAGAATATCAATGAACATGTTCTCCGCTCAGATTGGCCCATGCTCGTTTGGGAGAATCTTCGACTGGCCCCGGTGGCGAGTGACGATGTGTTGTTCTGCCCCTCTTATTCCCGCCCGCTGGCGACACGTGGAAAGACGGTCGTGACTACGCACGACGCGATTTCACAACTTTATCCTTGGCTTTTTCCCTTGTCCGTCCGGCTTTTTTATAACCAGCTCTATGGCTGGAGCGCTCGCCACGCGACCCTTGTCATTACCGACTCGGAAGCCGGGCGCCGGGATATTAACGGCTGTTGGGGAGTGCCCCTCGAGCGAATTCGTGTCGTCTATCTTGCGCCGGACGAGAGATTCAAGCCGCTGCTGGACGATCCACAGCGGAACCGGGTCCGGAGCCGGTATGTCGAGTCTGGCGCGCCGTTTTTTCTGTTCGTCGGAAAATTGTCCGGTCGCCGGAATATTCCGCTTCTTCTGGAGGCGTTCGGCGAATTTAAGCGCCGGACGTCGTTTCCGCATCAGTTGGTGATGATTGGCCTGAATATCCACGACATGAAGCTGGCGCCGTTGATCGAGCGACTGGGTCTCTCGAACGATCTAAAGCATTGGCCCTATGTTTCTGATGACGACCTGAACTCGCTGTATAACGCTGCGGATATTTTTATCTCTCCGTCCGAGTACGAGACTGTTTCCTTGCCCGTTCTTGAAGCGCAAGCCACGGGGACGGCCGTGATCTGCATCGACACCGAGGGAATGCGGGAGATCACCGGTGCGGCGGCCCTGCTGATACCAAAGCTTAATGTCCGTGAGCTGGCCGAAGCGATGTCACGGCTGGCCGGGGACGCTGCTTTGCGCCGGCAATTGGCCGCGGACGGAATTATCAATGCTCGCCGGTTTTCCTGGCAGCGCTGTTCGGCTGAGACCCTGGCTGTGCTAAAAGAGGCCGCCACGCTCTCTTCTCCCCCTGCCCGGTCAACGGCTATAAAGGAACTACCATGACGCTTGCGGACAATCCCCAGCGGGTGCTCGTCACTGGGGGCGCGGGGTTTATTGGGTCGCACCTGGTCGAGGAATTCATTCGCCGGGGTGCTCAAGTCACGGTCGTGGATAATCTCTCGGCCGGGCGACCGAGCAATCTCTGCGACGTTCAACATCGTATCGATTTGCGCCGTGCCGATATCGTGCGCGATGACCTCCGACCGCTACTTAAGGAGGGTGATTTTACCCTAATCTGTCACGCGGCTGCCAATGCCAGCGTGCCCGACTCGGTAGAAAAGCCGAGAAGGGATTTTGAGAAAAACGCGGTCGCGACCATAAACCTGCTCGAAGCCGCGCGAGAAACACTGCCTGACGCCAGGGTCATTCATACTTCGTCCGCATTGGTCTACGGCAATGCGCGCGCCATCGCCCTTAAGGAAGAAGATCCAACGGTTCCGTTATCGCCTTACGCCGTCAGCAAACTCGCTTCGGAGCACTACATGACCGTTTATGCGCGGTTGTACGGCCTCCGCACCGCAATACTGAGACTCTTTCCCGTGTACGGTCCGCGGCAGCGCAGACAGGTGGTCTATGATCTCATGTGCAAGCTCGCGCACAACCCCGACGAGTTGCAGATCGAGGGCGATGGCACTCAGGAACGCGATTTCAATCATGTTGCAAACGTCGTCGATGCTTACATAACCGTCGCCAAGGGGGCCAAATTTGACGGCGAAGTTTACAACGTCGCAGCGGAAGAGACGATTACCATTGGCGCGCTTGCCCGGATGATCTGCCGGGAAATGGGTGTGACTCCGCGTTTTGAATTCGGCGAGGCTCGGGCCGGTGACACGGCGCGGCTGATCGCTGACACGAGCCGCTTGAAAAAACTTGGATTTGAATCCCGTTTAGGGTTTGCCGCAGGATTGACAGACACAGTCAACTGGTTTCGCCGGGAGATGACGGTTGCCAAGTAGCAGCAATCAACGGCCTGCCGACCAACGCGACAGGGCATGGGGAGGTCATTCAATCGCTGTCCATGCTGCCATCACAACGCGACGCGTCGGCTGGGAAGGAAGGCGATAGGGACATGCCAAAGCGTGCGCTCATTACAGGGATCACCGGGCAGGACGGCTCTTATTTGGCTGAATTGCTGCTCGGAAAAGGCTATGAAATTTATGGTTTGAGACGCCGGTCGAGTAGTTTCAATACCGAGAGGATCGACCATCTTATAATGGATTTCCGGCACGACCGCGATGCGCGCTTGTTCCTGGAGTATGCCGACCTGGCTGATTCTACGAGCCTGGTAAAGCTCCTTTATCGTTTGCAGCCCGACGAAATATACAATCTAGGCGCTCAGAGCCATGTCCATGTCAGCTTCGAAGTGCCTGAGTACACATGCGACATCACCGGACTAGGGGCGGTTCGGATCGCCGAAGCCGTGCGGGAAACGGGGATCAAAACGCGAGTCTATCAGGCTTCGAGCAGCGAAATGTTCGGCATTACCCCGTCTCCACAAAATGAAAGCTCCCCCTTTCACCCGCGCAGTCCGTACGCCTGTGCCAAGGCTTTCGCACATCATATCATGGTGAACTATCGCGAGAGCTATGGAATGTTTGTTTGCAACGGCATTCTCTACAATCATGAATCTCCCCGGCGCGGAGAGAATTTTGTAACCCGTAAAATTACTCGAGCCGTCGCCAGGATCAAGCGGGGAATGCAAGAGAAGCTTTATTTGGGAAATTTGGAAGCTCGCCGGGATTGGGGCTATGCTCCCGAATATGTCGAAGCGATGTGGCGAATGCTCCAACAAGACGAACCGGGAGACTACGTGATCGCAACCGGCCAATCGCACAGCGTGCGGGAATTTGTCAGTACAGCCTTTGAATATGTCGGTCTCGACTGGAGAGAGCATGTTGAAATTGATCCTTGTTATTACCGGCCGGCGGAGGTCGATAACTTGATGGGCGATTCCTCGAAGGCGAGTGTGATGCTGGGATGGAAGCCGGCTACGTCTTTCGAGGAATTAGTCCGTATCATGGTGGACGCCGACATGCGACTCCTCGCCGGTCAGCTGGCTCGTGGTGACTTGTACTCGAAGCCTGACAAATGAGTTGCGGGGGAAGGGTCAGTGATTCGTTAAATGGCCGCATCGGCAGGCGATCGAAACTCCCGCCATTTACGCGGTTTCGCGATGCTGGCAGGCGGGCAAGCCTTGGCACGGGGCATGACTTTCCTCGGAGTGAGCTATCTGACGCGAGCTTTAGGCATCGAGATGTTCGGTGTGATCGGGCTCGCCACCGCGGTCGTGGCCTGTTTCTTGTTGGTGGTCGATGCCGGGTTGGACCTGATCGCCATGCGGGTCGTGTCCCGGCGAGAAGATTCGGTCGATAGCGTCGCCTCTCGCGTTATTCTATCGCGCTTAGGTCTCGCCGCAGTCGCCGCGGGGCTTCTCGGGCTCGCCGCACCGTGGATCGCTTCGTCATCGATCGGGCTGGCGGTTATGTTGGCCTACAGCCTGACGTTCCTCTCTTTCGCGGCGAATTTGAAGTGGAGCTTCCAGGCACTCGAGCAAAATGGCTTGGTGGCGATCGCGCTGGTTCTCTCCCAAGCCGTCTACCTTTGCGGGATCTTAATCTCCGTTCACGGGCCCGACGACGTGATTAAGGTTCCCCTGGTCATTTTTGGCTCGGAGCTGACGGGCGCGGCGTTTATATTCGTCCAATTCCGCAGACAAGGCTTTCGGATCCGGCTGCCGCGCTCTTACCGCCTTTCTTGGGCTATGCTCAGAGATGCGTTTCCTCTGGCAGGGACGCTAGCGGTGAGGACGATTGGGATCAACTTCGATCTGCTCTTATTGGGTCTGGTCGATACCCCCTTGGCGGTGGGCCTCTACAGCGCGGTTTCCCGGATAATTTTTCTCATAAGAGAATTTGGCGCGCTCTACTATATACCCCTATTCCCTCAGCTTAGTTTGGCGGCGAAGGAAGCAACCGAGCGCTTTGTAACCTTGGGCCAGGCCGGAATTCGACATGCCGCCGTGATTATCTTTCCCGTTGTCATCGGGGTCTTCCTGACCGGAGCCGAACTGCTTGCCTTCGTGTTCAGCCCCGAGTATGCGTCGGCCGCGAATGTTTTATTTCTGCTCCTTGTTGCCGTAGCCTTCACCATGTTGACGGGGGTGTACCGGTATGGCCTGATTGCCTATAATCGGCAGACCACCCTTTTCCAAATCATTACGGCCGGGGCGGCTTTTAACATCGCAATGAATCTTCTCTTGGTGCCTCGTTACTCGCTGATCGGCGCAGCCTGGAGTGCCGTGGCTTCCGAAGCCCTCATTTTTGTTCTCAGCTGGCTGGCCGTTACACGGTCAGTCCGACTATCCCCATGGCGACCGATTTGCCGGCCCGCGCTTGCAGCCGCCGGCATGGCCATCATTCTTTGGCTGATACCAACTTGGCCATTCCTGTTGAGGGTCGCCGTCGCGGTCGTAAGCTACAGCACGCTTGTCCTGTTTTCCGGCGCTGTACGTACGGGCGAACTCAGCGGATTGTGGCAGCGGGAGTCCCCTCTGGTCATTGACAACGCGGGTGATGTCAACTCAAAAGAAGGATTCCACTGAGGCGGAGCAGCTCGGAATGCCATGATTAGAGTCGCTCTATTAGGCTTAGGGGGAGTCGCCCAGCAAATTCATTTGCCGGCATGCGGTTTTTTGTCCGATGCCAGACTCGTAGCCGGCGCCGATCCTGACAGCGAAAAGCGAGCAAGGATTGGCCGGCGGTTTGGAATTCCCGCGCTTTACTCCGAGGCTGAAATCCTCCTTGAACGAGAGAAACCGGATGTTGTGATCGTCGCTACGCCTCCAGAGTCGCACCGCGACTTATGTTTGCTCGCGCTGCGGCATGGCGCGCACGTGTTCTGCGAGAAACCGTTCGTTGCCAGCGTCACCGAAGCGGACGAGGTCATCCAGGCCGCTGAATGCCGGCAGCGGTCGGTTGTCGTGAACAATCAGTACCGATTCATGCCGATCTACCGCGTCACTCAGGAGCGACTCGCGAGCGGCGAGTTTGGCCGGCCCTTCCTCATCCAGTGCTGGCAGCAGATGTTTCATCGCCCGTCCACCGAGCCGAATTGGCGGGCCGACCTGGCCCACTATACGCTATACGAATTCGGGACCCATCCACTCGATCTCATTTGCTTCTTTTTCGGGGCGCTTCCGCTCTCGATCGCCGCGCACACTCCCCGTGTCTGTGCAGATCGACAGACCGACCTCATCGTTCAAGCAACTCTGCGATTCCCGGGCGAGCGATTGGCAACCCTGCTGTTTAACCGAGTCAGCCATGCCCTTCAACGATACCTCGAGATGCGGGTGGATTGTGAGAAGGCTTCGCTTCGAGTTTCATTCGGCGGCGTAGCCCGTGCCACCGTAGAGTGGTCTGGTGTCCTCGGCCGTCCGATCACCCGGGTGAGTCTGGTAAGGGGAGGTGAAGCTCGAATCGAGGCCGCCGGGCGCTCGCGGACTATCGCTAGAGAGCGACAAGAAGGCCGCGCCAGAGCGACAGCCATGAACCTTCAGGGGCTGGTCGATTCTATTAAAAATGGCAGCTTTTCGAACAGCCAAGCCCGCCACGCCCGTGAATTGATTCGGATTGTCTGTGCCGGATATCAGTCCGCCCAAAGCGGCCAAACGGTATGGTTTGAAGATCGTTTATGAACGGAAATCCGCAGATTTCCGTCGTCGTAGCGTCGCAGAATGCGCAGACCACCGTCGAACGATGTCTGGCTGCGCTGACAGCTCAGTCAGAAGGGGACAACGTGGAAATCGTGGTTGTCGATAACTCGACCGACGGCACGACTGAAATTATTCGGACGCGATTCCCCCGCGTGAAACTTTTGCTCCAGCTGCCCGCCGCGCTCATTCCCGAACTCTGGGGAGTTGGCATTCGGCAAAGCGTTGGGGCAATCGTCGCGATCACGACGGCCCATTTCATTCCCGACAAAGATTGGCTCTCGCAGATTCGCAAAGCTCATGAAGCGCCGGTGCCCGCGATTGGTGGCGCCATTGAGAATGACAACCAAGCGGGGATCGTCGACTGGGCCGTCTATTTCTGTCGCTATGCTCCCTACATGCTGCCCTTCCCGCAAGGTTTTGCTTCGGAAATCGCCGGCGATAACGCTTCTTACAAGCGCGAATATCTTGATCGATGCCAGCCCGCGTGGCAGGACGGTTTTTGGGAGCCGACCGTACATGCGGAGCTCAAGAAGGCGGGGGGCCGGCTCCTTTTGGCGCCGTCCATCATCATACGCCACAAGCGATCTTTCGGTGTTTTGGCTTTCATAAAGCAGCGGTTCCAGCACGGTCTGAAATTTGGCGCGGATCGCGCCTCGCGGTTTTCACTACCGAAGAGGATCGTTTATCTGGCCCTTTCTCCCGCCATACCGCTGATTTATTTAGCTCGCATAAGCCGACAAGTCGTGCGCAAGCGGCGCCGCCTAGGCAAACTCTTGATCGCCTCCCCTTTAATGGTGTTGTTTCTTTTGTCCTGGAGCTTCGGCGAGCTGCTTGGTTATCTGCGCCCGCGTCGAGTGCGCCTGCGATCTTTGGGTACTCTGGAATCCGAAGAGCGCAGCCGTCATTTTTACAAGCCTCCCGGGAGCTGATGCGCTCTTCGAGGGAGAGGAGACAGCGATCGGTACTCTGGCAATCCTGACCTACCATTCCTTGGACGACAGCGGTTCGGTTCTATCGACTCCACCGCGCGTTTTTGTCGAGCAAATGCGCATCTTGTCCGAGTCGCCTGTAAGAGTGATTCCGCTTCGCCAGGTCCCTGCGACTCTGCAGGGTGCAGGGACCGAGCAAGGGGTCGCGATTACCTTCGACGATGGTTTCCAGAATCTGTATCGAAACGCGCTTCCGGTCCTTGGCCGTTATAGTTTTCCGGCAACGGTTTTTTTAGTGAGCGATTTTTGTGGAAGAGATAGCGGTTGGCCCAGCCAACCGGCTGACATCGAGCGGCGCCCGCTGCTCCACTGGTCCGAAATCAAGGCGATGAGCGCCGCCGGAATCGCCTTCGGAAGCCACACGCGCACCCACGCCGACTTGACGACCGTTCCGGACGACGTTGCAGAGGAGGAGATAGCTACGTCAAAAAAAGCCATTGAGGACACGACCGGCCAGGCGGTGGACATGTTCGCGTACCCCTACGGGGCGTATAATGAAAAAGTTCGCCGGATGGCACAGAGGCATTTCGCCCTGGCATGCTCGACGAAACTCGGTTTCGCGGTGCCGGGAGACGATTGCTTCTCGCTTGAACGGATTGAAATGTATTATCTCCGCCGCGTGAATCTATTCCGCCGGCTTTTCTCGCCGCAAACCAGAAGCTATATCGGTCTTCGCAGGGTAATCCGAGATTTCCGCAGTTGGATTTCCAGGTGACCGAACCGTCTTTGCGGTGCACCAGAACAAAAACGACTGCATTTGCGATTTTCGCCGCAGGGTCGGTGGGTGAAAGCTGTCGGATATTGGCATGGCCTTGAATGACGCGGTGCAGACCAAACCTGGGTTGCCGCGGCCGGATCTATCGGTCGTCATTCCCTCGGTGAACGGCTGGAGCGATCTTGAGGGATGCTTGCAGGCTTTGGCCTGCCAATCGGGAGCGATCGCCATCGAAGTGCTTGTGGCCGACCGGGTAGGGGAGTCGGTGCGTGGGCCTCTCCGCGAAAAGTATGCCGATGCGCGCATACTCGAGACCGTCCCGGAAATGAGCATCCCGGCGCTCCGAGCTCTGGCCTTCACCGAAGCGCGGGCGGAAATCGTCGGCGTCATTGAAGACCACGTTATCGTGGCGCCTGATTGGGCCGAGCGCATGCTTGCCGCGCATCGCGAAGGAGCTCAGGTGGTGGGAGGATCGGTTGACAATGCAGCGCGGGAGCGGCTCGTCGACTGGGCGGCATTTCTCTGCGAATACAGCCACTGCTTGGCGCCGCCGGTCGGTTCCGCGGAGTGGCTCACCGGCAATAACGTAACCTACCGCCGGAGTTTACTTGAGCAGTTCAAAGACGTTGTTAGCCAGGAGCACTGGGAAGACCGGCTTCACGATGCCATTCGTCGCACGGGCGTTGTTCTCGAGAGCCGGCCCGACATACGGGTGGGGCACAAAAAGCACTACAAGGCTGGCGAATACCTGCACCAGCGTTATCTCTATGCTCGCTCGCACGCCGGAATGAAGGGCGCGCGCGCCGGTCAAATCCAAAGTTTGGCGTGCGGATTCGCCGCGTTGGCGCTGCCACCGCTTCTCTTATTTCGCACCGTGGCTCGGGTGTTGAGGGCCCGCCGTTACCGCACTGAGCTTATCAGAACCTTTCCGTTGTTGGCCCTGTTCGTGGTGTCGTGGGCCTTTGGTGAAGCGGTGGGATATTGGCGCGGGCCCGGCGACGCCTTGAGAAAGGTTCGTTAAGGCGGCGGAGCCTCCAACTCTTTTATTTTACGGCTTGTGGCGCCATACCTGCAGGTGACGGGTGGAAATTAAATATGCACATCGGCATTGATGCCACCTGTTGGAGCAACGGGCGCGGTTACGGCCGCCATGCCCGTGCGTTGCTGAGCTCGCTGGTCCACCTTGACCGCTACAATCAATACACCCTCGTACTCGACTCGCAGGAGAAAGTCGAAGATCTTCCTCGCAATGCCGAGGTGCGTTTCGTGCCGGCTTCGGTGCCGACGGTGCTGGCCGCCTCTGCCGAGGGACGCCGGTCGTTGGGCGACATGTGGGCAATGAGCCGGGCCTTGTCCGATCGCAAATTCGACGCGCTGTTGTTTCCCACGGCCTACAGCTTTGTTCCCGTCCTCAGCCGGGCTAAGAAAATTGTCATGATCCATGATGTGATCGCCGAAAAGTTTCCCGCCCTCACGGTCCCGCGTGCGCGCGCGCGATTGTTTTGGAAAATCAAGATGGCGCTGGCCCGGTGGCAGGCTCACGCGATTGTCACCGTTTCGGATTATTCCCGCACGGCTATTTTACAACATTTCGGTTTGGCGCCGGAGCGTGTTTTCATAGTCGGCGAGGCCAGTGATCCGGTGTTTCGTGTGAGCGACAAGCCGGAACCGACATCGCATCTCCAGTCCCTCGGCATTGCCAATTCCCGCCGCTCGATTGTATATGTCGGCGGTTTTAGCCCGCATAAGAATTTGCAGGCGTTGGTGAACGCATTCGCATCGCTGGCCGCTCTCAGCGAGTTTGCCGATGTTCGCCTGGTTTTGGTCGGGGAATATCGCAAGGAGGTGTTTCACAGCTACTTTGATTCGGTGCGAGAGCGAATCGATCGACTGGGCATCGCCGATCGAGTCGTGCTTACAGGTTTTCTGGAGGATCCCGACCTGGTCGTTCTGCTAAACCTGGCAACCGTCCTGGTGCTGCCGTCATTTATGGAGGGTTTCGGGCTGCCGGCGATCGAAGCGGCAGCGTGCGGCTGTCCGGTCATCGCGACCAGGGAAAGTCCGCTGCCCGAGCTGTTGGGCGATGGGGCCCTCTACGTTGATCCCGCCAATCCGGACGAATTACGCCTGGCTCTCGCACGCGTGCTGGAGTCGAGTGAATTGCGCGCGCGCATGCGTATCGCCGGGATCGCGGCGGCGCGGCGGCTTACCTGGGAAATGGCGGCAAACCAGATGATCGCGGTAATACGAACAGCGGCGGGGCAATGAGCCGTCCTCTAAAATTCCTGCATCTGACAACCTTCTACCCGCCTTACAGCTTCGGCGGTGATGGCATGTATATTTACCGCCTGGCCCATGCACTGGGCGATGATGGCCACGATGTCGATGTCGTCCATTGTCGGGACGCGTATCATTTGTTGCATCCGCGAGAGCCGGAAATTGACTTCGCCGAGCATCCCAAGGTGACTGTTCATGGTCTGAGCAGCGGTTACAAACAGCTTTCGCCGTTGGTGACTCACCAAAGCGGGCGGCTGGGTCTCAAACGGCATCGGATCCGTGAAATCCTCAGCAGTAAAAATTACGACGTCATTCAATTCCACAATATTTCCCTGATTGGCCCGGAGGCTTTAACTCTCGCGTCCCGGCAAGAACAGGCCATTAGCTTGTACATGACTCACGAGCATTGGCTGATCTGTCCGACCCATGTCTTGTGGAAGTTTAATAATCGTCCGTGCGAAAGGCCGCAATGCTTTCGGTGTACTTTGTCTTATAAGAGGCCGCCGCAGCTCTGGCGCTACTCGGGTCTGCTCAAAAGAGCCAGCGCTCATGTCGACCAATTCATCGCTCCGAGCCGCTTTACTGCAAACATCCATGCGGAGCGGGGATTTAACCGGCCGTTTACGCGACTGCCGCAGTTCGTCGAGCAGGCGGATCACGACTGGATGCACCCGGCTCCAGCTCCGCAACGCAGGCCGTATTTTCTATTCGTCGGACGTTTGGAAATCATCAAAGGGCTCCAAACGGTGATTAAACTATGGACCGAGGCGCCTACCCGCATGCCTGATGTTGATCTTTTGATTGCCGGTAACGGCAGTTACGAGGCCGAGTTGCGCGCGATGGCAGGAGCGAAAGCAAACATCAGATTTCTCGGCGCTCTGGCGCAGAAAGAGCTGGGAAATTTCTACCACCATGCGTTGGCCTGTATCGTGCCGTCAATTACTTATGAAACGTTCGGGCTGGTCATCATCGAGGCGTTCGCGCGTAAAACCCCGGTCATCGTGCGCAAGCTAGGCGCGCTGCCGGAACTCGTGGAAGATAGCGGTGGGGGAATCGTTTACCGGAGCGAGGAAGAACTGATCTCGGCTTTGAACCGTATGGCTGCTTCACCAGAACTCCGAGCCGATTTGGCTGAGAATGGCTATCGCGCCTTCGTGCAGAAATGGTCAAAATCCGCTCATCTGAAACGCTACTTTGGACTTTTACGACAGGTCGCCGCTCGGAAGTTCGGATATGTTCCATGGGAAAACGAATCCCCTGATAGATCCCCGATTTCCAAAAATCCTTCGGCATGCCCATAGATTGACAGCGCGCTCGATTTCCACCGATCAATATAGTGTATCCCTCGCGAGCCTGGAGCGGGCCTTGCCAATGGAACGCCTCAACCCGTCGATAGACACACACCGTGGCGGTAAAAGAAAGTGCTCATGGTGGTGTTTCACGCGATTCTCCTCATCTGGATCTGGCGGCGGGTGATCGAGGTCGATTGCAACTTCTCGGTCTTGCGCGCTGGGGGCGGAGAGCTCTGGGTCTTCACAGTTATTTGAATGTCGATATCGAGCCGCTCGATGGCGTCAGTGGCACCACCATCGGAGCCTCAAGCAAGCCCGACGCGATTGAGCCGCGGAATGAATCAGTAAGAATATCAGCCTATTATAAATGTTCACCGGCAAGAACGGTGGGTCGAGCGGGCAATTTTGTGGGGCAGCCTGAACCAAAATTGTCGGGTTTTCGGTTCGCTTGAGAGCGTCCCGTGGCACAACGGTTGCGTAAGACAGATGCCAGCGATTTAAAGCGCCGTAACCCTTGCCTTTTCGGTCACTCAAACAGGGAATTGTTGCGATGAGGCTTGACGCGGGAGATGGAGTGGCACCAAAGCCTGATTCCACGTATATCGTCCCGCGAACCCGAAATCGGCAGTTTGAAGAAAATATGAACGGCAACATGCGCATATTGGATCTGGCACGCTTTTTCGAACCTGGAAAAACTCCTCCGGTGTACCGCGGCATTTGCTGGTAAACTCTTTCTCTCAACCATGACTGTTAACGCGATCAATTCTCGCTGGATCGGTTGGCGATTTCGCCAGCTGTTTAATCTCCGAGCGGCCCAGTGGTTCGGGGTGGCGTTGCTGTTTGGGTTGTTTTACGGGCGCCTTGTTCCAGGGTTGGTCCTGGATTGGTACGAGCACGAGACTTTCTCGTACGGATTTCTGGTTCCGTTTATCGCCGGCTATTTGATCTGGCAGAGCCGGGATCGACTCAAATCAATTTCCGTGACCCCGTCTCTCTGGGCCGCTGTCCCTTTGCTGATCGCAGTTGTTTGGGTCTTATCGGGCAGACCATCGGCGAGCTGTTTTCCATGCGCCTGTCAATGATTTTGGCGCTGGCGAGTACGGTCTATTTGCTGCTGGGTACAGAATATTTCAAAGTTCTCTGGTTCCCGCTTTTTTATTTGCTGTTGATGATCCCGGCTCCCTACACCGTCCTGATCAAGGACCTGACGGGCGGTCATCTGCGCTATATGAATGATTCCAAGCATGCGGCAACTATTCTCCAGCTGCTCGGTGTCCCGGTATTAGTAGAGGCTTATTTCATTCACATTCCCAACATGACCCTGGAGGTTGCCGACGTTTGCAGCGGCGTATCTTCGGTGTTCGCATTATTTGCGTTGGGCACGGTCAACGCCTATTTCCTGCCAACAAGGAATAGTACTCAAGGTCTTGCTGGTGGCGTGCACTTTCCCTTTTGCCATGATCGCCAATTTGATTCGCATCGTCGTGATCGCGGTGCTGGCTTATAACCTTGGCGCGATTGTTTTTCAGTCGACTTTCCACTGGCTCACCGGTACGACTATTTTTACGTTGGCATTGATCATGCTTATTTCATCCGGCGAGTTTCTTCGGCGAAATTTTCCTGTGACCTCTGCGCGGAGCTCAGGTTCAACGGAGAGCCCCGGGGATGTGGTCACCAATGAGGGTGAGAGTTCCCTAGCCATATGGATGTCTGGTTCTGTCTGTCTAATCATTTTTGCCGCCGGACTATTTTTCGCAGAATTCCATCGGCAATGTTCGACGGATAAATCTTGCCGGTCAACTGGGGGCGCTCGCGAACCTCGGGGGCTACACGGTCAGTGAAACGCGCTCCCCGGACACTTATCGAGACCCGGCTGCCGATGCGAAACTATCGGTCGTTGTTACGGATCGCGATAACAATACTTCGGAAGTGTTTGTCGGATATGCGCGGAGCAAACCGCCGCTGTGCGGTTACAATCGCCGCAACTTGTTTTTCCGGAAAATTGGAATTGAGTATGGTTCAAGCCCGCGGACATCGAGGTCACCGGTAACGGCGCAATCCGCGGCAACTGGAGTCTTGACTCGCAAGGGCGATTCCATGCGGCTGGTTTTATATTGGTATCAAATTAACAAGAGCGCCTTCGCAGGAGAGTTTGAATACCGACTACGCCAGTTGAAAAGAGCGCTGCTCGAGCGCCGCAGCGACGGCGCTGTTGTCCGGCTCGCGACACCGGTCAAGGCTGGAGAACCCATTGAGACTGCACAAGCACGTCTCCGCGCGCTCGGCGGCGCTTTGTATCCAAAGCTGGTGAAGGTGTTACCGAAATGAAGATAGAAGTGCGATCAGCGATCAGCCGTCAGCTTTCAGCCCCAATTGTTTTAAGGCTGACTGCTGACCGCTGAGCTGCTGACTGCGCTAAAAGATGCTGACCGCTGATGGCTACCCACTACCTCATTACCGGCGGAGCCGGCTTTATCGGTTCTCACATCGTCAGACGCTTGGTCGCCGATGGAGAGCAGGTCCGTGTGGTGGATAACCTCTCAACCGGCGACATCAAACGGCTGGACGGCGTGCTTTCGTCGATTGAATTCATCGACGGCGACTTGGCCGATGAGACGATCGCTCGGCAGGCGGTGGACGGCGTCGATCATGTGCTTCATCAGGCGGCTATGCCGTCCGTGCAGCGCTCGGTGGTCGATCCGGTCGGGACAAATAGGGCCAATGTCACGGCAACCGTCAATCTTCTCGAAGCCTGCCGCAAGGCCCAAGTGCAAAGGTTCGTTTACGCCGCGTCCTCGTCTGCTTACGGCGATACCGAGGTTCTTCCCAAACACGAGGATATGGTGCCGAATCCACTCTCGCCCTACGCATTGCAAAAATTCGTCGGCGAGCGCTACTGCAAGCTCTACCACGACCTGTACGGCTTGGAGACCGTCAGCCTGCGCTATTTCAATGTCTTCGGCCCGGGCCAGGACCCTCATTCCGAGTATTCCGCGGTCATACCGAAATTCATTACCAAGTTGCTCGCAAACCAGCCGGTCACCATCCACGGTGACGGCGAGCAGTCGCGCGACTTCACGTTTATCGACAATGTCGTCGAGGCCAATCTGCTAGCCGTCAAGGCGCCCGGCGCGGCTGGCAAAACGTGCAATATCGGCTGCGGCGAGCGCATCACGCTCAATCGTTTAGTTGCGCTCCTGGAAAAACAACTCGGCGTCAAAGCGCAGGTGAGCCATGGGCCGCCCAAGGCCGGCGACGTGCGCCACTCCTTGGCCGATATCGGCCGGGCAAAAACGATCCTGCGCTACCAGCCCAAGATCGGGGTTGAAGAAGGGCTGCGCAGAACGATCGAGGCGATGAAAAAGAATAGGACTGAGCGATGAGTAAAATTGATCGATTTGGGGAGCTAATTGCGTGGCAAAAAGCGCGACATCTTGCAAAGGCGGTTTATACCAGTACACGCCGTGATGGGTTTAGTCGAGACTTGGGCCTATCAAACCAAATTCAACGCGCAGCCGTTTCCATCATGGCCAATATTGCGGAGGGATTTGAGCGGGGTAGGAGAGCAGAATTTCACCAGTTTCTTTCGACGGCGAAAGCTTCGTGCGCAGAAACAGGTTCTCATCTATATGTCGCCTTAGATATTGGCTATTTGAAACAGGAAGAGTTCGAACGGCTTTTGCGTCAGGCTGAAGAGGTCGGGAGGGTAGTCGGGGGACTGCGTTCGGCCGTTCAAAAACAGAAGGACATCCAATTGAATAAATCGAAACGTCTAGGCGAGGTTAGCCTCGTGATTACCCAGTTCTCAGCGCCCATTCCTGATCACCGGTTTGGCTCAGCCCTCAGTACTCAGCTCTCAGCCCTCAGTCCTCAGTACGCAGCACGCAGTCCTCGGCACTCAGTCCTCAGTCCTTTGAAAGTGGAGGCTCAATGAAACGAATAGTTCTTAGCGTAGGTTTAATCGCCATCCTAGGCGGCGGTGGTTTATACGCCTACAGCAAACTTGGCGGCTCGCCAGAGGCCAAGCGCGATCGGGCGCTTAAGAAGGCTCAGGAGTACCTGGCGCAAGCCAAAGTCAACGAAGCGGTCATCGAATATAAGAACGCGTTGAGCGCCGACCCGCGCTCGGCGGAAGCCCATTATGAATTCGGCATGGCATTGCTCAAGCAGGGCGATGGCCGGGCGGGCTATCGGGAATTGGTTCGAGCGACCGACCTGAAGCCCGACTTTATCAAGGCGCGCTACCAGGTGGCATTGATCCATGCGGTCAATAAGGACATAAAACGCGCCAACGAAGAGCTGGAAAAAATCCGTCAACAAGACAAAGACGCCAAGGAGGCCCATTACCTGGCGGCGCAGATCGCCATGGCGGAAAAGCAGCCGGACAGCGCGTTGAAAGAGCTCGAAGCGGCGCTCAACAAAGATCCGAATCAGGCGGCGATTTACCTCGATATCGGCCAGGTGCACGCGGCCAAAAAAGATTTCTCTGCCGCCGAAGCCGCGTTTCGCAAGGCGTTGGAGATCGACCCCAAGTTTTACCGCGCGCGAATAGCGCTCGCGCAACTTTACGCCGCCACCGGAAAGCAGGATCAAGCCGAGCAAGAATTATTGCTCGCGACCAAGGCCGATCCGGAGAACGAAGCGCTGCTTCACGTTTTGGGCAGCTTTTACGCGCGCACACGGCGCTTCGATGAGGTCGAAAAACTCTACCAGAATTTGCTTAAGAAAAAGCCGGATTCTCTCATCGCCAAGAAGCGCCTGGTGGAGATTTATTTCGTCAAGAACGACCGCAAGCAGGCGCAACAACTTATCGACGAAATTCTCAAGGCAAAGCCCAATGACAACGATGGCCTGTTTTTTCGCGGCCGGCTCAGGTTAGCGGAGAACGATGCGAAGAAGGCTGCCGAAGATCTGTCCAAAGTTACCAGCAATGCGCCCAAGTTCGCGCCGGGTTTCTATTTTCTTGGTCAGGCGCAACTTCGGCAAAACGACGTCGTTAATGCAAAGAAGGCGATCGTCAAAGCCACCGAATTGGCGCCGAACTGGATCGAGCCCAAGGTCACCCTGGCGCAACTCCATCTGGCTTCGGGGGACAGTGATCTGGCCGCCGACGAGGTTGAAAAGGTCTTGAAGGCGCAGCCCAATAATGAAACTGCGCTGTTGATCAAGGGCGCGGTCGCCCTGAAGAAAAGAGAAAACGATCAGGCGTTAGCCGCCTTTCAGCAGGCGCAGAAAGTCAATCCAAAAAATCCCGCGGCGCATATCAATATAGCAGCGGTGTACGTCGTAAAGAAGAAATTGCCCGAGGCGCTAAAGGAATACGAGCAGGCGTTGGCGCTCAATCCCGACCGCGTCGACGCGCTCACTTCCATGGCTCAGGTTTATCTCCTGCAGGGCAATCCCAAGGGGGCCGTTCAACGTATCGAACAGCAGCTCGGCAAGACTAAAAAACAACCGGAGGTATATCAGCTGCTTGGCCAGCTGAGCATCCGCACGAAGGAGTACGCCAAGGGCGTTGAGTATCTGGAGAAAGCGATCAACCTGAAGCCCGAGCTTACCTCGGCGTATTTCTTAATCGGCAACGCCTACGCCGCCCAGAAAAAATTCGACAGCGCCATCGAGCAGTACGAAAAAGTCAGCAAGAAAAATCCCAAAGCGATCCAGCCGCTGATGATGGTCGGGATCCTCTACGACATGCAAAAGCAGCCGCAGAAAGCCAACGGCTATTATCAAAAAGTGCTGGATCTTAGGAGTAACTTCGCGCCCGCGGCCAACAACCTCGCCTATAATTACGCCCAGCACGGCGGTAACCTCGACGTTGCTCTCGGGCTGGCGCAGAAAGCCCGCGAGGCAAATCCTAATGACGCCGGCATCGCCGACACTCTGGGTTGGATTCTTTATAAGAAGGGCACCTACGCGACCGCGGTTGCCTTGTTGAAAGAAAGCAACGAAAAATTCAAAGGCCAGAACCCGACGGTGCTCTATCACCTGGGCTTAGCCTACGACAAAAGTGGGGAAGAAAAACTCGCCAAAGAAGCGCTGCAAAAGGCTCTTGCTCTGGGCCGGGCCTTCACGGAAGCAGCCGAGGCGAAAAAGCTGCTCGAGGCGATGGGGGGAAAGTAGGGGGATGCAGCGGTCAGCAGTCAGCGATCAGCGCCAAAATGCCCCAGGACTGAGTCATGAGGACTGAGGGATGAGCAAAATCGCTCGGTTTGAGGATTTGGTCGCTTGGCAGAAGGCGAGGAGTTTAACCGCCGCGGTTTATAGGGCCACACGAAAGGGTGCGTTCAAAGGAGATTTTGGATTAGCCAACCAGATACAGCGCGCATCTGTCATGTCGAATATCGCCGAAGGATTTGAGCGAGGCAGGCGAGCAGAGTTTCATCAGTTTCTCTCGACTGCCAAAGCCTCGTGTGCGGAAACACGCTCTCATCTGTATGTTGCCTTGGACGTCGGTTACTTGGAACAAACAGAGTTCGACCGCTTATTGCAGCAAGCCGAAGAGGTGGGGAGGGTGGTTGGCGGCCTGCGCGCGGCAGTTCAACGGCAGAGATATAACGACAAACAGAAATCCTCAGCGAATGAACGAGAGCAAGTGAAGAAATCGGTTTGACGAAATTCTTAATTCTAAGTGCCACAACTAAATCTGACAGTCATGATAAAGTCCTCGTGGTCCAAGAAGCAGCGCAGAGCTGAAGAAAGGAAGCGAGGCGAGAAGACAACGGCCCAATCTGCGGGGCTTTGAGCTCTGTCTGGCGCCGTTAAAGTCTTGGAATATACGTTCATAAGGACAGGGATCTACAATGAAAAATCAATCACTGTCTCAGTGCTTTGTCCCAGCGAGCAGCCCAAGACTAATTGTATTTTGTCTACGCGGAACTGACATCTGCAAATATGTATTCTTCCCGCTGGTGTAAAATTTCATTACAATCGCAGCCGCAAATTATCTATTAATATTCAACTATATGAGTTGCCCTCAACGACGGGCGTGGAAGTTGTAAAGAGAATTAACGGAATTCCTAATGGTCATTTTATAATTGCCTTAAAAATCGACTACTTAAATCCTGGCATCTTAATTGCTCTCTCTTTGGGAGAAATATTAATAACCGGAGAGGAGAAATGATGAAAAGTTTAACAAGAGGTTTGTTGGTTTTGGTAGCTGTTTTGGCTCTGAATGTCAGTCCGGCTTTGGCCGTCCTGCAGATCCAATTTTCGGGCATGGACTGGGCCTACGACGGCACCAATCTGTGTGATGCGACGACATGTACTGGTAGTAACGGAACCCGCGCAGAATCGGATCCGTTGCTTACCATGAGTTTTATCGTTGATGGCAATCCCGTCGGGACGCTAGTTTCGAACATTTGGTTTGACTCGTCTATAGTTGTGGGTGCGTTGCCCATTTCCGGATCGACCACCGGTTCGGGTGGATTTTTTGACATACTCACACAGAACGCAGATCCTGGCTGGGGGCTGGCGCTAGACATCGGAGATTGGGAAGTCGTGACAGCAGATAATGGCACAGTGACCATTAGCGTGAATGGTACTTTGAGTGATAATGGCATTTTTTCCCAGGATTTGCCCTTTGGGCTCGTCATCGGGGTGCCAGTGATCGTGTCGTTTTCCTCGAACACCCTGACTGGCATCACTTCGAGTGACGGCTTCCTGACAGGATTTGGTGCTTCGGGAACGGGTGAAATTACTGGTCAGAACGTTGTACCCGAGCCGACTTCAATGCTCCTCCTCGGCATGGGTTTAATTGGACTAGGCGCTTGGGGAAGAAAGCGGATCAAGAAGTAACCTGAGTATCCATCCAACGGGAGGGGCGAAAGAGCCCTAATCCTATGAATCGCAAGAGCTCGAACGCCTATCTAGAACACTCTGGATGGGCGTTCGAGTTTGAAGCGGGCTTGATGGTTGAACGGTTCCCGAGCAGTCTTGAACAAAACAGCGAGTTAAATTAGACTAGGACGCGTGATGGATTTAAAAGAGCAAAAACCTGGACTTGGGAATCCGCAAGCTGACCCAGATGTCGAAGGCAAGCTGAGCGGCAACAATCAAGATGCTCGGTTGTCCCGTCGGCGGGCTCTGTTAACTGGCTTGGCAGCTAGCGCCGGCAGTGCTGACGCTAATCAGACGTCCTGTTTGGGCTTCGGACACCATCGCTTCCGCCGGAATTTGCGCTTCTCTGGCCGCGGCCAGCAGTCTCCATGCGGCAGATCAGCAGTTGGCCACTGATTGTGAAAATTTGAATGCTGAATCGGTGGTCGACACAAATAACCCTTGAGCATTTCGGAGTCGCCCAGGACGTAGCGGGAAAAGCCCACAAGGTTTAGTCATGAAGGAAGCTGATGGGTTATTGTGGCAGTCCACAAAACTCATCTGGAAATCTTGGGGCGACGAAGTCTTGGTTTTCAACGTTGCCTCGGGAAATACCCATCTCTTAAGTCCGATGGCGGCCCAAGTCCTCAAATCCCTTGAAAAGCTGCCTCTTACGACCTCCCAAGTCGCACAAAAGTTAGCGCTTTCCGCGAACTTGAGTGTCGACGAAGAAATCTCTCAGCAAGTTGAAAATCTTATCTTAAACCTGGATGAATTGGGTCTCGTTGAATCCGCCGCTTAGTGCAGGTTTTCCATCTATCGCCGGCTGATTTGTCAGCTCGACTCAGAGGCCAGGGCTTTTTCCTGCGCACCGGGCCGTTTGTCGTCCAGGTGCGCACGGATGTGGGTCGAGTCGTGCAGGGGGTTCGAACGCTCTACGCCGATTTCCCTCTCGCCGAAAGCGCCGACTTTGCCGATTTTCATATGAGTTTTGTCGCGCCGCGCAGTTTGCGTTGCTGGTTTTACCCGCAGGTCTGTTTTCTCTTCGACGGCGAAAGCCCGTTTAAGCCTTTACCGTCGGATCAGGCGATGGCGATGTTCGAATGGTGTTTTAACTGGTGCATTTCCAGCTGCGGCAATCAATATTTGATATTTCATGCTGCGGCCGTTGAGCGCGGCGGATGCGCCGTGATCCTCCCCGGGCCGCCCGGTTCCGGGAAGAGCACGCTTTGCGCCGCCTTGGTAAATCGCGGCTGGCGGCTGTTGACCGACGAACTCACCTTGGTTTCACTTGAAACCAATTGCATCATCGCCTTGGCCAGACCCATCGGCTTGAAAAACGACTCTATAGAAGTGATTCGAAAGCTGGTCCCGGACGCGGTTTTTGGCCCGGAATGCCGGGACACGCTCAAGGGCAGGGTGGCGCACCTCCGTCCCCCGACTGAAAGTGTCTTACGCGTGGATCAACCGGCAAAACCCGCATGGGTGGTCTTTCCAAAATATTCCGCCGATCAAGCAACCGTGGCGCGTCCGGTATCGAAAGCGCAGGCGCTTTTGCGCTGCGCGGCGAGCGCTTTCAATTACACGACACTTGGAGCAAAAGGGTTCGAAGTTCTGTCACCGATGATCGACGACGCGGACTGCTACGATTTCGAATATGGCGCGTTGGAGGAGGCGATCGATTGGTTTAACAGCCTCAAAGGATCGGCGTTTGCGACCGCCGGCAATGTTACCGATGTCTCATGAATCATGACCTCTTAGCGCGGGCGCTAACCTCGCCCGATAGCCTGGGAATTCTGGCACTAGGAGAATGGGACAATCTGATTTCGCAGGCCCGGCGCGCGGGCTTATTGAGTCGGCTCGACGCGTTACTCGCTGAGCGTAAATGGCTCGATAATGTTCCACAACCGGCTCGTGCCCATCTCCAATCAGCGCGAGTCACCGCGGAGAACGAAGAGCGGGTGATGCTCTGGGAGGTCAACCGCCTACAGCGCGCTCTTAGTGAGATCGATTCCCCAATTATTTTACTCAAGGGGGCCGCCTACGCGCTAGCGGGTTTACCCGTCGCCCGGGGCAGGCTATCGACCGATGTGGATATTCTCGTTTCCAAGGAGCAACTCTCCCTGGTTGAGGAGAAATTGCTTGGGCACGGTTGGCAACACGCGAAGTTAGAGGAATACGACCAGTTTTTCTATCGCACTTGGTCGCACGAGCTGCCGCCTTTAGTTCATAAACAACGTAAAACAGTCGTCGACGTGCATCATACCATCTTGCCACCGACGGGGCGTTTGCATCCCGATCCGAAAAAACTCATTGCCGCATCGATACCGCTGGATGGGACGAGGTTTCGGGTGCTAGCGCCGGCGGACATGGTGCTCCATAGCGCCGCCCATGCGTTTCAGGACGGTGATCTGACGCGCGGGCTGCGCGATCTCGTCGATATCGACGGTCTCCTGCGCTACTTCAGTCAGAAAGAAAAGTTTTGGGACGAGCTCGCGGCGAGGGCCGAAGAGTTGGATCTCCGTCGGCCGCTATATTACGCCCTGAGATATTCTCATTTCTATCTTCAGACGCCGGTCTCGCAGAACATACTTGAACGATCGAAAAGCTGGCGACCGGCTTGGCCGGCGACCGCGCTAATGGACATGATCGTCGACAACGTCATAACTGCTGGTCCTCGGCGCAAAGATTTCCGTCTCAAATTATCCCGCCAACTTCTTTACATCCGGTCCCACTGGCTGCGCATGCCGCCAGCGCTCCTGGCTAAACATCTTTTGCATCAGAGCTTTCGAAGGTGGTTCGCTCGACCGCACGACACGGCTGTGGCTCGCTAGCAACAGCTGCAAACGCGGGACTCAGCTGGGCTCGCTCCAGTTTCATTCATTCCTTAACCTGCGCCCACTAGAGCCCGAAAATCGTCCTCTGACTACACCGAAAGTTGCGGTTCGGGCAAGAAATCCTCGCCAATCAACCTGGCAAAAGACTGTAAAATTATTTAACGCAAAATCCAAAAAGATAATCCTGTTCCGGGGGCCTGGTAACTATTCGGATCTTTAGACCCGGCATCGATACAATCTATTGTTCGGAAATGTGTAAATTGTCCTAACATAATCAATTGATTTCAACGATTGCCAACTATGGCCCTTCGATTGCGTTTACTTCCTGCGGATGCAAAATCGCGTGGTAATAAGGCACTGTTGCCGCGGTTTTCGCACGGGGATGTTGCGTTAGCAAGAAGCTATTTTAGCCGGCGGGCTCAAATCTTCCGCTCAAGGACACGCTGCTTAAAAACGGTGGACAATTAACTGACGAGAAACGGAGTCGATGATGCGAACTGGTAAAATTTACAATGGGATTGTTTTGGGGTTTATAACCGCACTCTTTTGGGTTGTAAATCCCAATGTAGCCCGGGCCACAATCATTCTTAACCAAACCTGGACGACTGATGTGCAGTGCGGCGGTGACGGTTGTTTTGGATCCACCTACCAACTCATTATCGACGATGGAGGCACAGACGATAATAATTTTACGGCGAGGCTGATCGTCGATGCTTCGAACTATTCTCCCCCTGGGGGAAAGACCGGTTATGATTTTATCTCGGCGGTAGATTTCAAGGTGGCGAGCAGCGTGATCAGCGCGAGCTTAACGGCGGCCCCCGGAAACCTCTCCGACTGGCATGTGGCATTCAATGCTGGCCAGGTTTCCGGAGACTGCGGCGGCAGTGGAAACGGCTTTGTTTGCGGCAACGACATCGGCACAAACTCGGCAGCCCCGGTGCCAAACGCAACTCCGTACGAATGGGATTTTTCGTTTTCATTGGCCGCCGGCAAGGATAACAGCGATATTAGCTTCAGTCATTTAGGGACGCGCTACTGCACCGCAGCAGATACTTGCACCGGCGTGATCGTTTCCATCGACCAACCTGGAAGTCCAGGCGAAAAAGTTCCAGAGCCGTCGACGATGCTGTTGTTGGGAGCTGGTCTTATCGGCCTGGCCACCTGGGGAAGAGGCCGCTTGGGCCAACGCGCGGAAACAATGTAACTCAAGGTCAAAACTGTTTCCTTGGAAGATTGCAAAGCTGTGATTTACGGACCGTAGCAGCGCTTGCAACATCGACCGACGCGTCCGTTGAAGAATCATAGTGCTTTTCCGAGGGCGAGACTTCCATTTGTGCCAGGGTTGCGGCTGAAAATCGATTTCTCTCTAGTCGGAGGAACGCAATCCAAATTGTTGATTCTCGGGCCTCGCTTTTTGCGCAAGCTTAGCTTGCAGCTCTTCCCTCGCCATTCGAAGTTTTTGATCAGAGTCTAGCCGTTCTCTAAGTCTTCTTTCTCTCACGGCTCACCGTGGCATAATCCAAGACCCCCTAACCGGAGCCCGATGTCGGTCTGGGTCAGTCCGCTGTATCGGTAAATCAATTCCATCGCCATCGCGCGTTCGTTGCGATATTGAGTGCGCTTCTTGGCGATTTGTTCCTCCTCCAATCCAAAGTAGGCGGCGACGCTTGTGACCACTCTCGCCGGCTCGACAGCTCGAAATTCCTTTAACGAAGGCTGCTCGCGCTTCGAGGCTTGGCTGTTTCCCTGGGCATTGTCTTGAAGGTTTTTCAGGAAGTTTTCCTTTCCCAAGATTACTTGGCTCTTGAGCTCGGCCCAGGGCGTTTTGTAGCCCAGCTTGAGGCCGTCCTCGACGAACTCTCGATAGCCTTTGCGCAAGCCGCCTATTTGGCTCAAAACTTCATCGTAGACAATCCAAGGGAGCCATTTCTCGATCTGCAAATAACCGCCCAGACTGCTCCAACGGTAGCCCTCCAGCTCGCGGATTTGCTCCTCGAAGGTCGCGTCATGGCGTGAGCGGATTCGGACCGGGTTTAAGTGGACATAGCGGCTGAGTTCCAGAAGGTAGCTGTCCTTTTCAACCAAAAGGGCCTTGTATCGTCCTTGGAACAAGTGCCCCGCGCGGTTGTGGCGCCGATTGAATGCGCCGGTGTAGCTAATAAGAAAATGCCTCATGAATTCAGACAAGTTGGCCTTTGGAGTTTCGACAATAAAGTGGAAATGATTGCTCATCAAGACGAAGGCATGCAACCTGGCGCCGTAGATTTCTAAGGAGTTTTGCAGTTTATCGAGAAAAAAGCTTCGGTCGGAATCGTCGTTAAACGTATCTTTTCTTTCATTGCCCCGGCAGGTGACATGATAATAGGCGCCCGGGTAGGCGATCCTCAGGGGGCGAGACATGAGTGATCCGTATCACGAAATGAAAATGAAAGTCAAAAGTAAAGATCTGACCATTAGTGAGTGCTTGAAAGTCAAAAGTAAAGATCTGACCATTAGTGAGTTATTAGTGAGTTAGTGAGTGCCAAGTTACTTCCCATTGTTCAGCTGCAAAGCAGCGTAATTTTGCTAATGGGTGACCCGATTATCATTTTTCTGACCCGATTATCATTTTTTTCCATTAAAGATTCGCCGGTGGATTCGGAGTCCAAGGGAAGGTGTATTTTAACCAGAAATGTGTAACCTAAGCTCACACCTCCTATCAAGTAAAATTGTCAAATGAATCAATGGTTTACCTCAGGACCTTGAGTTGCGGTGATGATCTGTTAGCTCCCTTTACAGTTTTTCATTTAACCAAGCCGTCGAGTTACTTTCAATATTGGGTACTTAAGTAATGGCATGTGTGTTGCAATACCCTCCCTCCAGAGGGTTTTCAATCAATTTTCAATCAAGGAGGAGTCTCCATGATCAGTCTAAAGAAAATCGGTTTCTTAGCTGCACTGGTTTTTTGTGTATGCCTAACAGGGACGAGTGCATTCGCTGTGTTGACTATCAATGACCCGGGAGTCGTAGGGACTGTTGACCCCGGAACTCAATCTGCAGACCCGACTAACGAAACCGATTGGGCTAACTACCTGCTTGGTTTGAGTGCAAGTGTAACAATAACGGCTGATGGGAACACACCGCTGGATGGCGCGACTGAGAATTACCAGACTTCAAGCAATGATTATAATGGTACCCTGAGCCTGGGCACACAGGGATCTGCGGGAGACACGGACGCTTCCGGCTATACATATGCGCTGGCTAAATATGATGGTCAGAATGCTGGGTATGTGCTGTTCTACATTCCCGACTTTGGAACTACTCTTCCCCAGTACAGCTACAGCATCTGGGGTTCTAGCGAGCAATACGCGCTCTCGCACTTTATAGGTTTCGATGGCGGCACGGCAACCCCAAGCGGCACGCCAAGCGTTCCAGAACCTTCAACATTCCTGCTTCTAGGGGCTGGCCTAGTGGCACTAAGAATGGTGTCCAACAGGTTTGGGATAAAAAACCTGTAAAAATCACGACTAGCTCTGCTCTCTTACCTAAAGGGCGCCAGTGCAGGAGCACTGGCGCCCTTTTTTATTGCCGGTAAATTAATGTTTTCATCTCGGGTTGCAGGAATGTTTTCTTGATGAGATTCCTCGCATGCGCTATGACTAGAACGATTGCAACCCTATCAAGAAGTTTCAAATGACCGCGCATTAAGCTTACCGCCTGATCGCCAAAAAAGTTTGTGTCCAGCGATGGTACGATTTATTCAAAGCGTGACTGAGCTCTTTGAAACGGATCTTCGTTCGCTTGCGGTCTTGCGACTCGGAATAGGCCTTTTGTTGCTGCACGATCTGGTCCAGCGGTCAGGGGATCTTGTGGCGCATTACACCGATTTCGGAGTGCTCCCGCGCACGGCTATGATTCAAAATACGTATAGTCGGTGGGTTGTTTCGATACACTTGATGAGCGGCACGTGGGAGGTAGAGGCGATCCTATTTATTCTGGCAGCAGTATTCGCGGTGCTATTGCTTATAGGTTATCGGACCCGCACCGCGACGATTATTAGCTGGTTCCTTTTCACTTCGTTGTGCGCCCGGAACACTGTCATCCTGGCTGGTGACGCTTTGCTCTCGTCGCTACTTTTTTGGGGAATTTTTCTTCCATGGGGCGCTCGCTTCTCCGTTGATAGGGTATTACACGCGGGATGGGATCGTCTTCCGGATCGGTATGTCTCTTGGGGGGTCGTTGTCTACACATTGCAGATTGTCTTCGTCTTTTGGTTTGGCGCGCTCATGAAAACAGGGACCGAGTGGCGCGTCGATGGCACTGCTATCTATTATGCTCTCAGCATAGACCAATTGGCGACGCCGATCGGGCATTTCTTGCTTCAACTTGGGTGGATTCTAAAACCGCTTACTTTTGCAGTGCTTGGGTTTGAATTTATCGGTCCCTTACTGCTCTTTTCTCCGATCTGGAAAGGCCCTGTACGAAGCGGAGCGGTATTTGCGCTTTTCTCCATGCTTGTAGGCTTCGGATTGTGCCTTGTCATCGGCATTTTTGTTTGGACTGCAGCGTTTGCCGTTCTCGGGTTATTCCCGCCGTGGTTTTGGGAAAACATACAAAGGCGGCGGTGGCGCAAAAGGGATAAACAGGCGGTCAGAATTTATTATGATCGAGACTGCGGTTTTTGTACGATTTCGACTCGAGTTGTAAAGGGGCTCTTACCCGATCCGCTTATCCTGCCGGCTCAAGAGAACCCGTCGATTGAGTCGGATATGCGGTTACATAATTCCTGGGTTGTGTTGGATGAAGACGGTAATCGACACTACGGATTCCTAGCAGGAATGATAGTTGCTCAACACTCTTATTTCCTAAGCTGGTTTGTTCCTTTGTCCCAATTTTCTTGGGTCAAAAGGATTGGCGAAAAGATATACAGGATTATTGCAGAACACAAAAAAAACTCATGCTGGCTTGAACCCGCAGAATCCTCAATTCGAGTGCCGGCATTTAACCTGGGAAAGATTCAATGCGCATGCGTCGCGATTTTATTGCTTTATGTTTTCTTTTGGAACGTTGCGACTGTTCCAAATTCTAGCATTAGAATATCTGAACGCTTTCGGTCGATCGGCGAAGCGTTAGGGTTGGCGCAAGCATGGACGATGTTCTCGCCTTACCCGCTCAAGGACGATGGTTGGTACGTGATCCCTGGGAAGCTCAAAAACGGTAAACAAGTGGATCTTTTTCGTGACGGGAAAGAGATCACCTGGGCGAAGCCTGATGTGGTTTCAGCGACTTACAAGAATTTTCGCTGGCAAAAATACATGATGAATCTTTGGAGACAAAATTACCGACAATATCGTCCGTATTATGCCCAGTATCTGTGCCGCGACTGGAATGCGCATCATTCGCCAGACATGCAATTGGTGGAATTGCAGATCTATTTCGAACTAGAGTTAACGCTACCCAACTACGAATATTCGACTCCCGAAAAGGTGTTGTTATTAGAACACCGGTGTGATGCTGACAGTACTCCATCGAGAGAATCAAACACTAATGCGATTGACGTTACGTTAAGTGATCGGTCCCGGTGATTGCTTATTCGAATTCTCGAATTGTATATAGGATCGAAATATTAGCGTCCGTGTTTTCCCTTTGAGGAACCGGCGCCGCCGGAAGAGGAAATGATTACGGATTCCACAGATGACACTCCGAAATGGCCGGCAGCATCGTAAGCCTTTGCTTTTAGGGTATGGGTTCCGTTGCTTATTGATTTAGTAGCGTTAAGTTTGAAAGTCCAAGGAGATGAGTTGGCGGTCGAAGTTAAAATGTCATCAATATAAAGCTCCACTGCCGTGACACTGCCATCCGGGTCATTTGGATCGGTATTTACCGTAAGGAATCGCCCGTCGTAAATTACTCCGGTTATTTGTACAGTAGGAGGGAGAGTGTCTTGCGATTGGACGCTGATGCTATCCTGTGTCGAAGTGGCTTGGCCGCCGGCGAGGTCGTAAGCTTTTGCCATCAGAGTGTGAGTTCCGGAGAGCCCGTTGGTATTCCATTGAAATGAGTAGGGAGAGGTTGATGTACTGCTTGCAAATTGTCCATCGACGTAGAGATCAACTTTAGCTACTCCAACTGATGAATTTGCAGCGACGTCAACATTGACCATTCCAGAGACCAAGGATCCAGTGGAAGGGGAAACAATTGCGACAGATAAAGAATTGCCCGTTGTTGCTTGTGCTGCTTGCAGCGCTCGATAGACATTGATACGTCCCCACCCATAGTACGGATCGAAACCGGGCGACCCCAAATCGTCAGCATTGCTCTGTATTAGATCGACTACTTGGGCATTGCTGAGAGCTGGATTGAGAGAAAAGAGGAGTGCTGCCAAACCTGCAACCTGGGGAGTGGAAAAGGATGTCCCGTAAACGCTCCAATATCCCCCGCCGTTTTGCGTTGTATAGATCCAGTTCCCTGGTGCTGCGACGGAGATCCAGTTTCCGTAATTTGAGAAGCTTGCGAAAGCGTCTGATGAATCGTTTGTTGCAGATACCGCGAGGACGTTTGTGCACGCCGCGGGATAATAAGGCGAACTGGTCGAGTAGTTTCCCGCAGCCGCCGCGATGACCAGTCCCTTACTCCAGGCATAGTTCACTGCACTTTGAAGCGTCGAAGAAGGGCTGGAACCGCTCAAACTAATATTGATGACCTTTGCACCGTGGTCGGCCGCGTAGTTAATGGCCGCAGCAATGTTGGAGTACGTCCCCACATGTGAAGTGTCCCAGACGACTATTGGTATAACGGGGTTTTGCCAAGCTACTCCCGCGATACCGATTCCCGAATTGCTCGAGGCTGCGAGAGTTCCGGCAACCGCAGTGCCATGACCATCTCCGTCTTGGGTATCGGTGTTGTTCGCCAGGAAATTATACCCCGCCATTAATTTCCCAGACAGATCGGGGTGATTTGGATCCACGCCGGAATCAATCACCGCAATCGGCACTGAAGCTGATCCGGTGGTAAGGTCCCAGTCCGGACGGAGCTGAAATTCGCGGAAGATGCCATTCACTCGAATACCCCGGATCATTAGGCACTAGGTTGGCTTCAGCAATAAAGTTTTTCTCGACGAACTGAACGGCCGAATTTTTTGAAAGAGCCGCTTCGATTGCGTCTAATGCATTATCCGGAACTTTAATCTGATGAACTTTGATTTGTGAAAGTGTCTTGAGTTTTTGTCCGCCGTAAATTCTATACACATTTTCGAGTTGCGCATCCGAGACGCCTGCCTTTGGGGCGATCAATAGCTCACCCGGAACGTGTGGCGAGCTCTGCGTGCGAGCGAGAGGGGGAGAGACCAACATCCCTGCAGCAATCAACACTAGCGTACATAGAATGGATTTAAACACTGATTGTATCCCTTGCCTTTCTTGCTTACTTGTCTCGGCGAACGCAAGTCGGGATCTTAACGCTCCGTGAGGATTTCAGGGAGTTCAGATCCTTCCTTCGGCAGCCCAGCTATCAGGCATTCACCTGACCCGCGGCTTTGCGTCCCAGCCTCGCGGCTGGTTTGCCCTTGTCGAGAAGGCGGCTTGTTAATTCTTCTACGATGACTTAACGCAAGCGGTGTACCAATAGCAGCGGGAATCAATTATAAAGTCTTCAGTCAAATTAACGGTGTATTTGGTAGGTGACTAGGAAATTTTCAAACTTTTGGGAGGGTAGGCAAAATCCGAACGAACCCACGCAGGAACCAGCAATGTACGAGCCTCGTCAGACAAACGTACAAATCTTGTATTTTCGCTAAACGAGCCAGTGACGCGATGGAGACTCTATTCTTGCAGGAATCAAAGGCGACGCTGGCTTAGACGAACATCTAGGGTGGCTAACAATTTTTAAAATATGGTTTTTCAGGCTTCCGTGTGAATCACCGGGGAGGCGCGGAGGACGCGGAGTAAAGTGTGTTCGATTAGAAATTAGTCCGGACTCTGCGAACTTCGCGCCTCTTGTGGTGAATACGCCTTCACAGGTAACCCAGAAGCGCCTAAAAATATAAATAAAAAGGCCCTATCTCCTCGAAGGGATAGAACCTTTTCGCTACGCTTGTTAGAAAAGTGAAACGCTTGTTAGACGAAGCTTAGCTTCCGTAGTCTTCCTTGACCTGCTTGGGAGTGATGATCCAATCCCCCGTACAGCTCAGACGGGCGGTTTCGCCGATGTCTTTCCCGTTGGTGCCGCCATCGTAGTGTCCTCGCACGCCGAAGGTGCCGGTATAGAATATCGCCGCGCTCGCCTGGGTTCCGGCGCAGGTCACGGCTTTATAAGGAACATGCAGGATCGACAAAATAACGCTCCCCAGTACGAAAATGCCATTGTCCTCTTGATCGCCGGACTGTTGCGCACGGCTTGAGGCCGGCGTCAATAAAATCACCAGAGCAAAGATGGCGACCGAGATTCCACAGATGACTCGATTCTTCATGCTATCCTCCCTTTCCTCGACGGCGCTTAAATTAACGCGCTTATTTTGCGTGGGATTGCGCGATAAGTCAAGCTAAACTTATTCCCTTCCATGCCGGCCGGCGCACGAGAATTTCACCCCATTGGCTCAGGGATGAGATGGGCCATTGGGGAGTCTTGTGCCAGCACCTTAGTGCTCCGCTGTCGCTGGGTGACCGAGGGAGGCGGATCTAACAGGAATTTCGTCATCGCGTCAGCGGGAATCGGCCGGCAGAAATAATAGCCCTGGGCCTCATCGCACTGCAAGTTGGTAAGCAGCTTTTTCGCATCTAAGGTCTCGACGCCTTCGGCCACGATTTTGAGGCCGAGGTTATGACCCAAATCGACAATCGACTTGACGATGACCGAGCTGTCCCGGTCGCGTTCGATATTTAGGACGAAGGATTTATCTATTTTAATGCAAGACACCGGCAGCTTGGTGAGATAGGCGAACGAGGAGTAACCCGTGCCAAAGTCATCGATCGTAAACCGCACGCCGAGTTGGCGGATTTGATTCAGTATGCGAATCACTCGTTGCGGATCGCTCATGATGCTGGTCTCGGTAATTTCTAGTTCCAGGTTGTTCGGCGGCACACCGGTGTCACTCAGCAATGCCTCGATTTGATCCGGCAGTTCTTGCGCTTCGAGGTTCCACATCGTTAGGTTCACCGCGACGCTTATGTCCAAGCCCATTTCTTTCCACTGGCGGCATTGAATAAGCGACTGCTGGAGGACCCATAAAGTCATTGGGATAATCAGCCCGGTGCGCTCGGCAACGGGAATAAATTGATCGGGAACGATAATCCCATGCTCTGGATGCTGCCATCGCAGGAGCACTTCGACACCCGTGATGGGCCCAATGCTGAGATTCACCTTGGGTTGAAAGGTGAGAAATAGCTGATCGAGAACAATGGCTTGTCGAAGCTCGCTCATCCATTGCCGGGGTGTAAATAGACTGTGCGAACGCGCTGAATAGACCGTGCGCGGTTTTCTATTCGTCGCCGCGGCGGCGAGATCGACCTCGGCAAATTCGATCAAACTTTCCACACTATCGCCGTTTTCCGGAAACAAGGCGTTGCCGATCCGCGGCTCGAGTGCAAAGGGGACGTCGTCGATGCGCACCGGTTCGTCCAGTCGAGCCAGCAGCCGGTTGAGCACCAGATCGAGATCTTGCGGCCCCTGGACAGACTGGAGCAGCACGGCGATATGTCCGTTACTCAGTACCGCCACTGCATCCGACTCACGCAAGCCGCTTTTTAGCCGCATCGTGACCGCATTGTTAAAGGCCATCAATCCCTTGTCGCCCGGACTCAACTCACCGGTCGAACTCTCGAAAGAAAAGACCAGCACCGCCACCTGCGGGAAGCTGTTTTTAGCCGAGCGAATCGCTTGGCGCACTCTTAATTCAAATTCGGAATTGTTTGTGGTCGAGACCGGGTTATTTTGCATCGGTCGAATCTCTCCGAAAGGGCGCGTGAAAAATTTGCCTTGGAGCTCCCATGAGAATCGGACTATTTTCGGATTGATCGCTCCATAATTGCGATCCAGGTGTTTTAGCGTGTGAAAAAGCAACGGGTGTGCCAGGCAATTGTTTTGAGTTCTTGGGTAAAGAAAGCATTGTGGATGAATCGTTTGCCATCAAAAAATGCGGGAGATGGCAAAACGGACAGTGACTCGACACAATTGGCAGACAGGGTCGTCGGTCGCTACCCCGCCAGTTTCATCCCGTCGGTTTGCCGCTACGAGATTCACCTTGGATTTCGGCAAAATTTCCTAAAATGCTTCCAAGGCCATCAAAGCGCCTTATTTGCAGGGCGCCGTGACTCAAATAGCGATTTTATGGACCAAGAGTGCAAGCGAGGTGAAAAAGTAATAACCGGTCGTCATAGGTCAAAGGCCGCTATCTGGTTGGTACAAGGTGACCGACGCGTACTTCGCGACCAGAGACGCGTGGGCTTGGGTCTTCTTGACGAATATCGTTGCTATGCGATCTGAGTAGATCGGCTGCCAGTCTCGTTGATCTTGAAGTGCCGCGGTCAGCGGGGAATAGGTATCAAAAATTACCCATGTAATATCGTATTTCTCTAGCTCGGCTCTCCAGCCCCTCTGGGCATTGGCGATTGTGAAGTAGGAAGTTCCGTATTTGGCGCCATACATATCAGACCGGCCGTCCATAAAGACACGATAGGCGGGCCAAGCGGCAAAGATCAGGTAATCGCCGAATTCATCGTTGTTGAACATGTTGCCGGTGATCGGCTCTTTCTTTAAAAACTCGACGGCGGCCACTGGAAAGGTTTTGCTATCAAACTGAAATTTCACTGCTCCTCCCAGCGCCAGCGCGCAAACGAAAAATAAACTGAGGGCGGGCCATAAATATCCCTTCAGGTTGAGATCTATGGCCGTCAAATTCCGGTTCCGTTTTTGGTAGGATAGAAATATTTTGTCGGGCAGCCGCGTTACGACGTGCGCCGCGGAATTGACTAGAATGGGCGCTATGATAATGGCGTAAAGGGATACATACCTAGCCGAATAGAGGGACATATACGATAACAGCAGGACGAGGGTAGTTTCTATGACGTTGAGCGCGGACGGGGACAACGCCAAAGCGCCGATCATCGCTATAAGCATGTATTTGAAAGGCAAAACGTCATGAAAATTTGGCGACAGGAATTCTATGACCCGGTCCATGATGAATCGATCAGAAGTGAGCCGAAATGGAAACCAAAGAATGTCGATTCCAGAAGGATTGACTAAGCACGCCCCTAGCAGTCCCAGAAATAAGACAAAGAGTTGTCTTGCCTTGTGGCGGTATTCCTGTCGCTCCGAGGGATTGGCGCTGATGCCGTACAAAACATTACCCGCAAAGTAAATGCCGATCAGGATCAGGGCTATAATAAACCCGCCGTGAAGGTTGACCCATAACAACATCAACAGCGGCATATAATATATGAATCGAGAGTCGTTCCGATACTGAAAGCGATCGAGACAATGATACCAGGCAACGACAAATAGGAGCGAGAAAACATGCGGGCGAGCAAGCCAATGGGACGCAGAGGTGGCGGCTGCGAGCAAAGTTACGAGAACGCACAGCAAGATGGCGTCCGATCTGGCGCGCAGCGATTGATAGAGCAGCCAGTGGGTAAAGGCGAGCAAGCTGGCGAAAAACAGGACCACCCCGGTTAGACCGAAATTTTGAAAAATTTTCGCCATGATCACTTCGGACAGCCATTCGTGTGCCGTCCACTTTAGCGCTGGCGCATGAAAGGAATAGGGATCTTGAGTCGGCACATGCCATGTTTGCAAAATTATTTCGCCGGTTCGAATGTGATAACCGGTATCGCCGTCCCCGAGCAGGCCCTGTCCCGAGTTGAAAACGAGGACAAACAGCAGCGCGACGAAAACCATGTTGCCGATCGTCGGCAGCATTAGGGTGGATAACCCCGCTCCCTTCAATGAGAGCGTTGGACGTTCATTAGCCATGGCGAAATTCAGGCGATCTTTCGCGCCGGGTGTCGTGAATTTTTTCCGTGTGAAACTTGACTAACCGACCGCGTGGGTGGTGTTGGTGACTTTTTGATTCCGGGCGGTTATTCCCGGCTGCTCGGCGGCGCCAGAGCGTGATTTGACCAATCCCAATAACCATCTTGAACGTGGTTTTGGCTTATTGAAATTTAACGGCAGAACAATACGAAAGGTCGAGCCCTTTCCCAGTTCGCTTTTGACGCTGATCGTTCCGTGTATCTGTTCTAGATGCTTCTTGACAATACTCAGGCCCAAGCCGATCCCGCCTCGGGAATTTTCTGTGGAAGTCTTGTGCACTTGCATAAACGGCTCAAAAATACCCGTCAGGTGAGCCTCTGAAATGCCCGTGCCGGTGTCTTGGACTTCTGCCACAACGGAATCGTTCTGAGGCAGCCTTGCCAACCGCAAGGTAATCGATCCATGATCGGTATATTTGACGGCATTTTGCAAGAGATTGCTGATGACTTCTTTCAGTCGTGTCGCGTCGCTGCGCATGGGAATGGATTCTTTAAATATTTCCCAATGGAGATCGAGCCCCTTTTGCTTGCAGAGAAATTCAAAGGTTTCCTTCAACTCTCTTAAGACCTTACCCAGATCAAGCTCTTCTATTCGGATTGGTTGTTTCCCGGCCTCCATTCGCGAATATATCAAGATCTGATCGATCATGTTTTTAAGATGGGTGGATTGCTTGGCCACGACTTGAAGAATTTCGAGGTGCTTGGCCTCGAGGCCGCCATACAGCCCGTCGGTGATACATTCGATGTAGCCGATAATAACCGCCAAAGGGGTGCGCAATTCATGCGAGACCTGATTTAAGAATTCGGCCTTGAGATTGGCTAGGTGCTCCGCCTTTTCTTTCTCCTGCCGGAGGAGCTCTATCTGCGCTTGAATCTTGCTCCTTGAATTCGACGAAACGTTGCCGATCGCTAACCCCATCATCAACATACCGAAACCGGCGATCGCGCCATAGCCAAAGAGCTCTTTGTTGTCGCCAAGCAACTCCATCAGGTTGTCGAGACGGGGGTTGCGGGCTTCTTCGGCGGGTCGTTTTATCGCTGCTTGCCTGGGCGCGCCGAACGGCTGCGTCGATTGAGCGGCTCGGACAGTCGTTCGCCAAAAGCTGTCCACGCCGTCGGTCCAAAATGGCGCGGTTCCTGTCAAGGCAACCGACAGGGTGGCCGCGATAAGAAATTTTTGTTTTGACATCTAATGTCAGGGATGTGCGGGAGATTGGCTGCTGCTCGTGGCGTTTTCAGGTTGCCAAATCTCAATTCTATCTTTACCAGAATTCTTCGCCACATACAGCGCCTTGTCGGCATTTTCGAGCAGCTCTGGCCAGTCGGAATAGAACTTCGCAGAGGTGGAACTGACTCCGATGCTGACGGTGAGCGCAAACGGCCGCGCCGTTGTGCCGAAAGAGCAGGTACGAATCGCCTCGTGAATCTTGCTTGCCACTTGCAGCGCGCTGTCCTGGTCGGTCTCGGGCAAAATCAATACGAATTCTTCGCCGCCGTACCTTGCCGGGAAGTCGCTTTGACGGGTTTTCTCGCGGAAGGTTTCGGCAATCTTGACCAATGCAGCGTCACCGCCGTGGTGGCCATAGGTATCATTGATTGTTTTGAAATTATCGATATCTAAAATCAGCAGGGATAGGGAATTATGGTAGCGTTTGGAACGCTCGAACTCTTCCTGAATCTTTTTTTCGAATGCGCGGCGGTTAAAAAGGCTGGTGAGAGAATCGACTTGAGTCTGATACTCGAGGTGTTGTTGGTATTGAACGACCCGGGTACCAACACGGATCCGCGCTAAAAGTTCTGAAAACGAAAACGGTTTCGTGATGTAATCATCTGCACCTAAATCGAGTCCATGGACGCGGTCGCCTTCCTGAATTCTCGCGGTGATCAGAATTAAATAGATACTCTTCAAGGCAGGATTACTGCGGATCCGTTTGATCAGCTCGAATCCGTCCATCTTCGGCATCATAATGTCCGACAGCGCAATTTGGACATTTTCGGTCTCCAGCCTTTCGAGAGCCTCTAAACCATTTGCCGCCGTTACGACGCGGTATCCTTCGCGCTGAAGTACGATCGCCAACAGGTCTCTTTGGTCCGGATGATCTTCAATCACCAGGACGGTCAGTGGGGAGTTATCTTTTTGCACGTTGTTCATTGTCTAGATTTCCTTAAAGCTGCCTTTTCCGAATATCGCCGTGATTCGGCGGCTCTGTTGCGAGTTTCTCTAAAAACGAGCTTAATCTTCGGATCTTTGCGCTTTCTGTAAGCAATTTGCGTACCCTACACGACGCGCATTGAAACGGCGGAGATAGGCGCAGTGCTTTGACTCACATATTTACCGTGACGCTTTGCCAAAACTCAGTAAGATCGATTGGTTTTGCGGCTATGGGCGCAAAATGGCTAAATCGGCTTGGCGCCGCCTTTCAATTAGCAACGAAATAGTTTGGCCTGGCGACTTTGTGACACTAGATTCATGCGAGCTGTCAGATTTGTCAAGTTGGATTCCCATTGTTGTTCTCCATGAATTATAATTGTTTGAAATCTAACAAGTCTTTTTGTTGGCACATAAACTGCAGCAATCGCGGGTAGTGCATTTGAGTCGGTTTAAGAGTCCATAAGCAGTTCAAATCAAATAGGAAAGGGGGTGAACAAATCATGGAGCTTTTTAAGCGCTTGTTAGTAGAGGAGGATGGCCAAGGATTGGTCGAATACACCTTGATCGTCGTTCTAGTTGCCTTGGTTTTCTGGGTTGCCATCAAAGAGACTGATATAGGTAGCCAATTGGCCAGCGGTTGGAGCAAGGTTGCGAGTTGCGTCGGCGATCCGTCGGCATGTACTTCGGCTTCGTAGTCATGACGTGATTTTCACGATGCGGTAACCGTGGCTCAGAAATGGAGTCTTTCCGTTTCTGAGCCACGTTATTGCATGGAGCCGAATAATGCTAAATTTTATTGACAAGCTTTTTTATGAAGTGTAGGCTTCGTAGTTGATTAAAAATGTTGTTTTAAACAATTTGACACCTTCAGACGCGATTATATGCACGGTTAGTGGGCTCGCGGCGTTCTTCGATATGAGGTTAAGGAGAATTCCGAACTGGCTCATCGCGTCCGGTTTGCTCTGCGGGGTCGTCTTGAACTATTTCCAAGGAGACGGGCGTTGGCTCCAAAGCGTTTTTGGGTTTGCCGTCGGGGTCGCTGTGCTGGTCTTGCCATTTGCCTTTGGATGGATCGGGGCGGGCGACGTTAAGTTTTTTGGCGTCGTCGGTGCTCTTTTGGGGATATCTTGGCTGCCACGGGTGTTTTTCTATTCTGCTCTTGTTGCCGGAGTGATTGCGGTTGGCTATTTGGTTGTCGGTTTGTCGAAATTTTCCCGCTTAAAATCCTATTGGTTGGACGTTAAAACCGCCGTTCTGAGTATGGGGAATGTGTTACCGGAAACCGCGTCTGTGCGTAATCATGACTCTGGTGCCTCAGTGCCGTGGGGTGTTGCCTTCGCGGCTGGAATGATTATCGCATACTATTTTGATCCGAGCGGTCGATGGTCCGGATTTTAAATATGGACAAATTCGAACAATGACGATTTCTAAGATTTTGCGGTAATTACTTGGCAAATCATTACGCTTAGTGAGGAGCTGATATGCAGAATAGACTAAAAATTGCGTTAGTCGTGGCGGTGTTTTTCGGTTTAATCGCCGCCTACGGGATATACAATTTTCTCAGCAGTCAACAAAAACAGGCGGATTCACTCCGAGCCGCAAACCAAGATATCGTGGTTGCAGCGAAAGATATTCCGCCCGGGACGACCCTCAATGAGGAGGCGATAAAAAAGGGATTGATTAAGACCACGCCGTGGCCCAAAACATCGATCCCGGCAGGTGCGTTTTCTTCTCCTCAGCAGGTGATCGGCAAGGTGAATCGGGTAAAGATTCTAGCCAACGAGCCGCTTTTGGAGTCCCGTCTTGCCGGTGAGGGCGCGGGGCTTACGGTCCGGTTGGATCCGGGCAAGCGCGCGTTAGCTTTGTCGGTGAACGAGATCGTCGGGGTCAGTGGTTTTATCGTTCCCGATGATCGGGTCGATGTTATTTTGACCACGAGCCCATTAGGAACGGGGCAGGATACAAAAATTTCAAAAATCATTATGCAAAATAAACGGGTTCTATCCGTTGCGCAGAGCACGGAGCAAAAGGATGGGAAACCCCAACTCGCGCGTTCGATCACGTTAGAAGTCACTCCTGAAGAAGCGCAAAAGCTGACTTTAGCAACGCAGGAAGGGCAGATTGTTCTCGCCTTGCGCGGTCTCGGCGATGATGCGCCGGTAGTCACCAAAGCCAGCAACAAGCGAGATATCTTGTCGCTCGCTTCGGTGTCCCCTAAGCCATCCTCCGCAGGTGCGGTTGCGCCGCCGCCGGAAAAATATCAGGTCGAGGTCATTATGGGTAGTAAGCGAAACGTGGTGGAATTCTAAATGGGAAGGGGAGAGTTCATGAGTATTCGTTGTTTAGTCCGGGGGCGGCTAAATAGAATTGTCCTGGCGGCGACGATGGCGTTTGCGTTGACGGCGCAAACGGCACTAGCGCAGCCGCAGATGGCGCCGACAATTACCGTAACGGTAAACAAATCGATGGTGTTTAGGCTCGCTGAGAAGGTTAAGACCGTACAGGTCTCGCAGCCGCAAGTGGCGGACGTGCGAGTGATTAGGCCGAATCAGCTTTTGATCAATGGCAAGGGTATCGGTACCACTTCGCTGATTCTTTTTGACGAAAAGGGCGAGGTTACCAATTTTGATTTGATCGTCACTCCGGATATCTCAGCCATGCGCGCGCAGCTACGCTCGATTTTTCCCGATGAAAAGATCGAAGTTTCGACTTCGGGCCCTGCGATTGTTCTGAGAGGCGAGGTGTCAAACGAGACGGTCTATGACAGGGTGCTCGAGATCGCTACAACCTACCTCCCGCCCAAACCTCCCGCCGCGGTTGCGCCGTCGACCACTACGATTACTGTCAATCCAACTACCACGACCCCACAGTTTGGTTCCGGCTTCAAGGGTGGCGGTCAGGTGGCCTTTGAGGATGCGTCGGATATGACATCTGTAAACCGCTTCGGGAACAGAAAAACCGAAGGAATCGTGGATTTGCTGGTCATCAAGGAGATTCGCCAGATCGAGCTCGATGTTATCGTTGCGGAAGTGTCACTTAGCAAGGCGCGTGAGATCGGTTTTAATTTTCGCTACAGCGGACCAACCCAGGTCCAATCGGCAACATCTGCCCTCGGCTCGGTGTCCGACAGTGGCAGTAACCCAACGGTTTCATTGCCCGCATTCTTGGGCGCACCAACCGGCGCCTTCACTTATATTAATGGTGCTTATTCGCTCGTATCGCTCTATCGATTATTGCAAAATAAGGATCTCTCTGAAATTCTCGCGCAGCCGCGCCTGGTGATCAAAAACGGCCGCGCCGGCGGGTTTTTATCCGGCGGCGAGATTCCCATACAGCAGGTTACGGCCAACAACTCAACCGTCGAGTTTAAAGAATTCGGCGTTCGGCTTAATTTTGTTCCGACGATCACCTGGTCCAACCGGATTGATCTTAAGGTTCTCCCTGAGGTGAGCGAGCCCAGCTCAAGTCTAATTGTCAACGGCATTCCGGCGATTACCACGAAACGCACGCTGAGCCAGGTGGAGATGAAAGAGGGGGAAAGCCTCATTATCGGCGGTTTGTTGGACCGGAGAATCGTAAAAAACCTTGCCAAGTTTCCTATCTTGGGCGACGTGCCGATTTTGGGAGCGCTGTTTAGAAGCACGCGGTTTAGCAACAAGGAGACGGAGCTGATTTTTGTAATTACTCCGCGCATTGTCCGTACGATGAAGCCGGGCGAAAAACCGAATCTTCCCGGAATAGAAAAATATGACGATCCGGATATGCGCCAGGTGCCCGTGCCCATGGGACCGCAAGCGAGAAAATCCGCGACTCCAGGAGCCTCGATTCCGTGAGTTGGAGTTCAACGTGGCATTTGGGTTTGATCAAGGCGAATCGTTGCAACGAGATAAAGCGAAATAATGTCGTTACCCATTTATTTAGTAGGCGAAGATAGCCTGGCCTTAGCCTCTTTAAAGCAGCAGCTCGAAAAAGAGGCTAAGGGATCGGTCGAGCCGAAGATATACGCCTACGGGGAGGCTTTCGACGCGCTCAAGAATCATAGCGGTCCGGCCATCGCCATTGTCGATATTAACCTCGACCCGGAGCGGGCGTTTGGTGTAGCCGAACAGATCAAGCTCAGGCTGGTTAACGTTCGCTTGGTCATGACTGCGCCGACGGGTGCCCCCGACACGATCTTGCGTGCCATGCGGGCCGGCGCCGAAGAGTTTCTCTCTCAGCCGTTTAATTGGCCCGAGGTGCTAAAGTCGCTCGATTCGATCAGTAAAAAAGTTGACCTTCATGCGACGAAATCGGTCGAGCGCGGGCATATTGTGGCGGTTTCATCCAACAAGGGAGGCGTCGGCTCCACCACCGCGGCGACCAATATTGCCGCATGTCTGGTGGCGCAGAAAAAGTCGGTTTGCTTGGTCGATCTGGTGCTGCAGTTCGGTTCGGTCACAAGTTTTCTTAATATCGATACCTCCTATACGATTCTTGATTTAGTCAAAAACTTGAAACGTATCGACCCGCTTTTTCTCGACGGCTCGTTGGTCAAGCATGCCTCCGGCATTCGAGTGCTTGCCGAACCTTTTTATGCCGAGGATGCCAGGCGAATTACCCCGGCTGATATCGACGAGATCCTGGACGTTCTGGCCCAATCCTTCGATTATGTCGTCGTCGACACTTCGAAGGAGTTCGACGATATGCTGGCCTTGGTTCTTGATAAAGCGAACTTGATTTTGTTTATCACGGAAATGGATGTCCCTTCGCTCAAGAGCGCGCACCGCGCCCTGGAGTTGTTCGAGCGCATGGGGATTTATGAGAAGAAAATCCGCCTGATTCTCAATCGCTACGTGAAGAGCAAATTGATGACTTTGGAGTCGGTCGAAAAAGCGCTTGGGGTGAAAGTGTTTTGGACCTTGCCGAACAATTATCCGGTGGCGATTGCGGCGGTCAATCAAGGTCTGTCGATTCAAGAATGTGATCCGAAGTCCGACATCGCAAGAAGCTACGCGGGGTTGACCGACGAGGTTTTGAAAACGTTTATGTTCGCGAGTACCTCTCGAGTGGAGTCGGCGGATAAAAGGTCGGGGCTGCTCGGACGATTCCTGCCGCCGGTACGAGGACTAATCAAGTAAGGAACAATTGTGATGAAGAATCCAGCTTTTGAATCGGATAAGGAACGTTGGGACGCCGATAGGAATACCGGCGACGGCGCGCGCGGGCCGTTGCGGACGATGCAGGTAACCAACCCCGACGTGATCCTGCAGGATTTGCGGTTACGAATCCACCGCCGGCTGATCGATACTCTGGATCTGTCCAAGCTATCCAATTTGGAGATGGAGCGGGTTCGCGTCGAGATCCGTCGCATTCTCGAAGACTTGGTGATGGCGGAAGCGATTCCGCTGAGCCGCGCCGATCGCGATCGCCTGGTCATGGAAGTCCAGCACGAGGTATTCGGCTTGGGTCCGCTGGAAACCCTGATGAAGGACCCGGAAATTTCCGATATTTTGGTAAACTCCTCCAATCAAATCTACGTTGAACGTTACGGCAAGCTCGAAAAGACCGACGTTCGTTTCCGCGACGACGCGCATCTGATGCAGATTATCGAGCGCATCGTGACTCGGGTCGGCCGCAGAGTCGACGAAAGCTCGCCCATGGTCGACGCCCGGTTGGCCGATGGCTCGCGCGTCAACGCGATCATCCCGCCGTTGGCTTTGGATGGTCCGGTTCTTTCCATTCGGCGTTTCGGGGCCGAGCGGCTGACCATCAACGATTTGATTCAGTTCAACTCGCTGCCTCCGCAGATGGCGGAGGTCGCCTCGGCTTGCGTTAAGTCGCGTCTGAATATGATTGTCTCCGGCGGCACGGGCGCCGGCAAAACGACGCTGCTGAACTGTTTGTCGAATTATATTCCCGAGACCGAACGTATCGTGACCGTCGAAGATTCCGCCGAGTTGAAATTACAGCAGGAGCATGTGGTGCGGCTGGAAACCCGACCGCCGAACATCGAAGGCCAAGGCGCCGTGACCGCTCGCGATTTGGTTCGAAACGCTTTGCGTATGCGGCCCGATCGGATCGTTATCGGCGAGGTCCGCGGCGGCGAAGCGCTCGACATGATGCAAGCGATGAACACCGGTCACGACGGTTCGATCAGCACCGTCCACGCCAACAGCGCCCGCGATGCGCTTTCCCGTCTTGAGACGATGATGCTTATGGCCGGGATCAATTTGCCGGAAAAAGCGTTGAGAGAGCAGATGGCTTCCGCCATCGACATTATCGTCCAGTTGACCCGCTTGAGCGACGGCAGCAGGAAGGTCGTGGAATTCTCCGAAGTCACGGGCATGGAAGGAAATACCATCACGACTCAAACCATCTTTAAGTTCGAGCAGCGAGGCGTTGAAAACGGCAAGATCCTCGGCGAGTTTGTCGCCACCGGCGTGATGCCGTCCTTTATGGAACGTCTGGAGCGTTACGGTTTCAAAATACCGAACACGCATTTTCTGCCGGTAGCCATCGGAGGGAAGAGAAAAGCGTTATGAGTTTACTCCTCATCAGTATATTTGCCTTCCTATCGGCGGTTTCGCTGGTGGTTATTCTGTTCATGCTGCCGATGGCGGTGCAGGATACCGCCCAGGCTAGAATCAAGCGCCGGCTCACGGCCATCGGGAGGCTTGAGTACACTTCCAGGGCGGAAATGGCGAGTATTCTCAAGACCTCGATCTATAGCGAGTTGCCATGGCTGAATAACCTGTTGTCCCAATCTAAATTGATCCACAGAATCGATTTAATGCTCGAACGGGCGAATATCGACATGACGCCCGGGATGTTTATGCTTTGTTCGCTGGGCGCATCCGGGGTGACTTTTTTCCTGGCGTCAATCATCGGTCAGCCGACGATTATGTGTTTTGTCTTCGCGTTGGTTGCTCTGGTCTGTCCGTTTCTCTACGTCCAGTTTATTATCTGGAAGCGGTTGCGAAAGTTTCTCGAGCAAATGCCCGACGGTCTCGACATGATCAGCCAGAGCCTCCAGGCCGGTTTGGGTTTGACCCAGGCGATGGTTTTTGTCGCTAAGGAGATGCCGGACCCGCTCGGAACCGAGTTTTCGGTATTCATTGAGGAGGTCAATCTCGGTCTGCCGTTGCCGGACGCCTTGAAGAAATTCGAAGAACGGATGAGCCTGCCGGAGGTTCGTTTATTCAATACCGCGCTCATGGTGCAACGGGAAGTCGGCGGCAGCCTGGCGGAGTTGTTGACTAAATTGGCGAATATTATCCGCGACCGGTTTCGAATCGAGCGCTTGATCAAGAGCTTGACCGCGCAAAATCGAATCAGCGCCTGGACGGTGTGCTCGGTGCCGCCGTTTCTGGCAGTGTTCATGTTTATGCGCGAACCGAAAATGATGAACGAGATGCTCCAACATCCGGTGGGCCGAGGGCTTCTTGCCGCGGCATTGGTTTTGGAGGTCGTCGGAATCCTGGTATTCCGCAAGGTTATTAAGATCCATATCTAGGAGATTTGAATGGAACTTTTAATTGCGGTTGGATTCTTCGGGGTGGTTTCGGCCATCATTTATTTTTTCGTTGCTTCCAAAGCCCCGGTTGCCGAGGACGCCATTCAGCAACGCTTGCAAAACATCGGCATTCAAACTGAGCCAAGAAGCCAGATTCTTCTCCACCAAGATGAAGAGACGACGTTTTGGGAGCGCGTCGCCAATTTCTTTTTCGGCGATCGTGAGTTGCCCGAACGCTTCAATATGATCAGCCGGCGGTTGCACCAAGCGGGTTATCGCGGCAACCGCGCCGTGCGCATCTTTTGGGGGCTGAGAATCTTTCTTTGCCTCGCCTTCGCCTTTGCCGGACTATTCGTCTCGCTGACCTCGGGGGCGGCGATGAGCGATTTGTTGCTGCTCACGGTCGTCGGCGCGGCGGTCGGCTATATGCTGCCGTTTCTAACGGTCTTTCGTAAGTCCCGCGCGCGAGTGCTGGCCATGCGCGAGACCTTGCCTGACACGCTTGATCTGATCGTGGTCTGCGTCGAAGCGGGGATGGGCATCGACTCCGCTTTAAACCGCGTCGGTAAGGAACAAAACGAGCAGAAACTCGCGTTGGGCGAAGAATTGGTTTTAGCCTCGCAGGAGATGCAGGCGGGAGCGGCGCGCAAGGAAGCGTTGCTTCGGTTGGCGGATCGCGTCGGGATCGAGGAGTTTCAAGCGCTGGTGACGTTTTTGACGCAAACCGAAGAAATGGGCGGCAGCATCGCGCGTTCGCTGCGCGTCTATGCCGAGACCATGCGCGATAAGCGCAGCCAAGCCGCCGAAGAGGCGGCGCGCAAGACCGTCATCAAGCTGATCTTCCCGTTGGTGTTTTTTATTCTCCCGGCCATTTTTATAATTCTGCTCGGACCTCCGGGCTTGTCTATCATGAAGATGCTTTCGGATCCGTTGCATTAGGGAGTCAATGCCGTGCCGGTCATAAATTTAACCAAACAGACTTGGCTCGCCACCAAGGTGCGCAAGGCGGATAACTTCATGACCCGGCTGGTCGGTTTGCTCAAAAGAACCACTCTCGGACCGGAAGAAGCCCTGTGGCTGTTGCCGAGCAAGGGGATTCATACGATCGGCATGAAGTTTCCCATCGACGTGGTGTTCCTAAACAAAAATTATCTGGTCATCGGATTGATCGCCGGCATGGCGCCGAATCGTCTGAGCTCCATTCACTTGCGCGGTTATAGCGTGCTCGAGTTGCGCACCGGGACGCTCAAGAAATCGCGCACGGAGATAGGCGATCAATTAGAAATATCGTTAGCGGAAGTTTCGGAGATGGACGACTTGAGGGACAACCGCTTGAGTCACATCGGTTAGTTTGTTAGTTCGTTAAGGAGGACGGTTTCACTTCGTATTTGCTGTTTTGAGGTGAAGACCATGAAAAACAATTTCCTAAAATGCCTTGCTACTCGCAAATGCTCCCGTGTTTTGCAGTCTTTCCTGTCACGCTCCAAGAGTAATGGGCAGGCGCTCGTCGAATTTACTCTCGTCTTCCTTCTGCTTCTGGTTATCATTTGGATCCCGGCTGATTTCGGACTGGCTTTTATGACGGGCCAACTCGCCTCGAACGCGGCCCGAGAGGGCGCTCGAATCGGTTCGGCTAGCCCAACTTTCACTGCGGCCACTATTGAAGCAGAGACTTGCAAGAGGCTGCCGTCTGCGTTGTTGAGCGATCCTGGGGCTTCGGGTGGACTTGTGTCTTGTTCTCCATATTCCAACGCCAGAGTTCTTGCTTCGTTGGTTGGCAGCGGGTGCAACCAGACGGTCCAGGTTACGGTGAAGGGAAGCTACAATTACTTTTTCTATCAGCTTTTGCGCTTCATGGGTATGTCCATTGGGAATAGTGAGACGATTACGCGACAGGCCGAGATGCGTTGGGAGCATCAGTGCTAGTTCGGGTTCCGTACCGAGGTTGATATGCGCTCGATACTAAATTGCAAAGGGCAGAGCATCGTCGAGATTACCCTCATCACGCCGCTACTTTTGGTCGCGTTGTATGTTCCGTTTGATTTCGGAATGACGATCTTTACCGGTCATATCACTCAAAGCGCGGTGCGTGACGGCGCGCGAATCGCTGCGAACACTGATGAGATGGATGCTAGCAAGGCCGGTAACTTGGCAAGCCAGGTTTACAATAATTTGCCTCAACTGCTGGTAGACGGGTCTACGACAAAGCAAGTTACGGTAAATTATTATGCGCCTGGGACCGCTGGTTGCGCGCAATATGTTGAAGTTAGGGCCCAGGGAACTTATAATTTTTTTCTCTATCGGCTGATCGCGTTGTTGGGTTTTTCAGCCCCGAGTGGAACTCCAATCACCCGGACAACACAAATGCGTTATGAATTCCAGCCCGATATTAATGGCGGGACCGGCGCTACAACGTCGTTTGTGGAACGTTAACCGCCAGCGGCACGTATCCATCGCCATAGCTCGGTAATTGCGGAGGCCTCATGCATACTGCAAGAAACGAACGCGGGTCGGTCATCGTATTTGTGACGTTAATGATCGTCGTTCTTTTGATCATGGTTGGTCTTGGCTTGGACACAGGTCAAATGACCTATGTCCGAAATCAGGGGCAGGCTGCGGTGGATGCTGCCGCGTTAACGGCAGTGTCGGCATTGCCATCTAGGGATGATCTCCAGGTTAAAAGTCGAGCCGCCGGATTCAATTCGACCAATAACTACGTCGAGAGCCCTACGAACTCGATCGGAAGCAATCACGTCAGCTACGTCCAATACGATTTCACCACTGATACGATCACTAACTATGCTGCAACCGTCAACAACGCGAACGGGGTGAGAGTTGCTTTGGAGGGTGCAAGATGCGATAACAACGCCGGTCTTTTTGACTCCGATGCTCAATTTACTCGGTATATCGACCGGCGCGACCCAGGAGGTCAACGTTAGCGCGGTTGCGACAATAACGGCAAAGCCGGCAATCCCGATCGCGTTGTGGTCAAACCAGTGCGATGGAAGCAATACCGTACCCGACGTTAAAATAAAGATGCAACACCCCAGTCAGAAGGATGATGACGGTGGCGAGAATTCCTGTTGGACGACATTTCTCGATTGTTCCTCGGGTGCACCGGACATCAAGGCAGGGTTTCAGGTTGCCGGAAGCTGTACGGGTAGCAGGATAGACGGGGATCTCAACATTGGCACGCCCATTTGCCAAAATAGAGGCCAAGTGAACACCGTCATAGACACCGCCGAGAAGTTCTTTGATGCGAACCCTGGACAACCCTGTTGGATCATTCCGGTTATAGGGGGTGGAGGCAACTGTGATCCGACTAACCCGACGAATATCGTGGACTTTGCTAAAATTTGCCCGACCTCGATTTATAAAAACGGGGCTCACAGCTACATCCAGGCCGATGTAACTTGCAACCAATCACTCGCGGACCTTGATAGTAGTTTGTGTTTTTCTCACAGGCTGGTGCGGGAGCCCACCAAGGGTTATTGACCGGCCGACCGCGCCTCAGTTTCTATCGATTTTCTGACCCAATAAACGGCGGCGGAGCGGCTGACAGCTTTTGGTGGCGGCCACTCCGCCGGTTTTTTTTGATAAAGTAGGTTCATGCACAGGATTCCAATTGTTTTTCTGCTCGGCCTGTCAATTGGGCTGGGATGGAGTTGTCGCCCCCGGAATGATGCTTCGGAAAAGCTCGCTGAGGTTGACGGTACGGTAATAACACAAGCGGAAATCGATAAGTCAGCCGGAAAACAACTTCAAGGCCTACGCCAGCAACTCTACCAGCTAGAACGGCAAAAGCTCGAAGAATACATCGGTGCAACGCTTCTCACGAAAGCAGCCAAGGAGCGCGGTGTCTCGGTGGCCACGGTTCTAGACCAGGAAGTTAACAAGAAAGTTTCGCCGGTTTCGGAAGACGAGATCAAAAGTTTTTACGAGAAGAACAAAGAGCGCATCCGGGTCGAGCTTGACAAAGTTCATGATCAAATTGCCGAATACCTGCGTCAACAGAGAATTGCCGAACGAAAGAGCGAATATTTTAAAACTCTTCGGGCCAAAGCGACAATCACGACGTATCTAAAGCCGCCGCCCATTCGACGAGTCGATGTGCTGATCAAGGGCGCACCGTCGAAGGGCGACGTACGAGCGCCGGTCAAGATCGTCAAGTTCGAAGACTTCCAATGTCCGTTTTGCAAGGCGGTGCAGCCGACGCTCGCTGAATTAATGAAAAAATACGAAGGAAAAGTCCGGATTTTTCACAAGGACCTGCCGCTCAACGAGATACATCCGAAAGCGGAGCTGGCCGCGGAGGCGGCGCGCTGCGCGGGGGATCAGGGGAAGTACTGGCAGTATCATGACACTCTCTACACAAATGCGCCCAAGTTAAGCCCGGCGGATTTGAAGGCCTACGCCAAAGAAGCGGGTCTCGATACGCCGTCTTTCGATCAGTGTTTGGAAAGTGGAAAACATAAAGCCGGCGTGCAGCAAGACCTGAAGGAGGGCGCGAAGCTGGGCCTGACGGGCACACCGTCGTTCTTCATCAACGGCCGGGAGATTTCCGGGGCGCAGCCTTTGGAAAAGTTTTCTGCAATCGTCGACGACGAGCTGGCCAGGGCGGGGCAGTAAAATGGGCAGGGGGACAGAGCGCATAGAGCAAAGGGCATAGGGCATAAAGAAGCGGGCAGCTAGCAGCCGGCAGCGGGTAGGGAGAGAGCGAGAGCATGGCGCGGTGCTCTTAAACCCCTGCGCTGTGCCCTCTGTCTTACGCGCTTTGCCATGATTGACCGGAGACCGGTGACGGATGACCGGTGATACGCTTTACGCCATACCTTCAGCGCACGGCCTGCTGCCTTCTGCGCTTTGCTCCATGCTCTTTGCTCTCTATCCTATGCCCTTAGCCCTTTGCTTGCTGCTCTAGCTGCCTTGCTGCCCACTGCCCTATGCGCCATGCCCTTCGCTCCCTGCGCCCTGGGCGCTTCGCTGTTTTGACCGCGGCCCTGGGCTTGCTGTTCGCCGTGGGTGCGTTCTTCGGGGCAAATAAGCAGATTCTCGGGTTGTTTCACGACGACGGCGTCTACACCGTCGTCGCCAAAGCCTTATACCAAGGCGAGGGCTATCGGATCATCAGCCTGCCGTCGTCGCCGCCCCAAACCAAGTATCCGTTTCTCTATTCCTATCTCCTCTCTTGGCTCTGGGCGCTCGATCCGGTCTTTCCGCGGAACATCGCCCTCCTGAAGGCATTGAACTGCGCCATCTTGGGGGCCATTTTCGTCTTGAGCGTGGGGTTTTACCGGCGCTATTTTTCCGCGGCGAAATTCGCCGCGCTGGTTTTCGCCGTGCTGGTTTGCGCCAATCCGATCGTTTTTACCTTTACCGATTACGTGGTGAGCGATCTGTTGTTCGTCCTGCTCGCGCTCGCTGCGCTCGCGTTGTATAGCGGCTCGGTGAGTTCGACCTCGCGTGCGAGATTATCGCTCACGGCGGCGCTTACCGGCCTCGCCTGCGTCACCCGGCTTGCCGCCGCGCCGCTGGCGCTGGCCGGCGCGACCGGCAGCTTCATCGAGCGCGGCTGGCGCGGCGCGCTCTATTTTTGCTGCGGCGTGGCGCTGTTCATCGGGCCGTGGTTTTTGTGGGTATATTTCCATATCGATCATTTGACCAATCCGCTTTTTGACTATTACCGGGCCTATGACTTTTCCAGCGCGGCGAAAAGCCAGATCGGCGAGTGGTTTGCCGGCCACTGGTTGGTAGTGGCGGGGAATGCCCGCTATTTCTTCGACAGTTTCGATTTGCTCTATCTGCTGCCGCTGATGCCCTGGCTGGCGCCGTTGGTCGGCGCGCTGACTCTGGTCGGCGTGTTCGTTTCGATGCGCCGGGAAGAGCTTTTCCTCTGGAGTTTTTTTCTCGCGTCGTTGGCCCTGCTGCTCCTTTGGCCGTTTCATCCGGGCCGGTATGTGGCACCGCTGGTGCCGTTGTTGGGATTGTTTCTGTTTCGCGGCATCGACGCGCTGGAGCGCTGGATTCGGACCTGGGGTGGCGAAGGATCGATGGCCCAGGTGGCCGCCAAGCTCGCCTGGTGTCCGGTATTGCTGATTCTCGTCCTCGATGGCGTGTGGCTGTCGAGTTATTTCCTGCTTCGCGACGAGCAAACCAGCCGCGGACTGTACGGCAGACGGTTGCCCTACGGCTGGCGCGGCTTTGAGGAGAGTTTTGCCTGGCTTCGCGCAAATACGAAATCCGACGCGCTGCTGGCGACGGCGTACGATCCGATGTACTTCCTCTACACCGGCCGGCAGGCGATTCGCCCGGCGCTGCATCGCTCTGGAAGCTATTTTTATCCCTACGGCGAAGCGAGACCCGACGTCGGCTCGGCGGCGGAGATCAAAAGCGCTCTGGAAGCATTACGCGTGGACTATCTCATCATCGATCCGCTGGACGGTTACGCGGAAGGGCAGGCGACATTAACCATGCTCGACGAATTGGTGGCATCCTACGGCGACAAGGTCAAGATCGTGTTTACCAGCAGCGACGGCAAACATCGGATCTACGCGTTGGCGCGGAAGTAAAATTGCTCGGAGCAGGGGGGCGAAGAGGGTAAAACCGAGAGCGGTGAGGCAATGCCAAGTCGATTTCGCCACAGGAGGCGGAGAGTACGCAGAGGTTTATTCTTTTTGCGGATTACTGCCAGCTGCTCTCGACGCTCGGCTCTTTGCGCCATGCCCTATGCTCTTTCCAGACTGCCAGCTGCCTGCCGCTCTGTGTTCTCAGCGCTCAGCATTCAGCTCTTAGCCATCAGCTCTCCGCGCCACGCCCCATGCCCGCTGCTGCTAGCTGGCTTTGTCGTCCGGCGGGATGATGAGCTTCATGCCGATAAAGATATAGTTAGGGTTTTTGACCTGTTCTTTATTGGCCTCGTAGATCTTTTCCCACTTGTACGGTGAGTCGTAAAACCGCTGGGCCAAGCGCGACAGGGTGTCGCCGGCCTTCACTGAGTATTGCTGCGGTGCGACCTTTTCGCTTTTCGCGCTAACCGCGGTCGCGGAAGTTTTGATCGGAGCGGGCGGCGGCTGTTTGGCCACCGGATGAATCTTTGCTTCGGCCAGCTCCGACTTGGCTTTCACTTCCCCTGCCGGGGCGCTGGCAATCTCGGCAGGCGCCGCCGCCGCGGGTTCCGCCTTCGGCGCTGGCTTGGCCACCGGCGCGGCCGCTAGCGATCGCGCTTTTGGCGCGGTCTGGGCGAGCGCAGGGGTCTTGTAGAGCCGATCGATGAAGCCCGAGCTATCGAGCTCTTTGATGATGCTCATGTCGACAAACTGTTCGGGCCGGGCCGAGCGAGCGGCGGCATCCTTCGCGCCCATTTCACGCAAGATAATTTGAATGCCCTTCTGCGTCGGGTAGGGCTTTTCGGGGACCAGCGTCACGATGATCGATTCGTAGGTGTCCTCAAGCATTTCTCTATCGTCGGTGCGCAGATATTTGGCGAGCACGTCGATGGTTTCCTTGCGATGGGTCTTGGCGTAGTGGATGCCTTCAACGTAGGCTTGCATGAATTCTCGCGCCAATTGCGGCTTCGATCTGAGCAAGGCTTTGGTGGTGGCGATGCTGGTGTGCTGATATTCCAAGCCGAGCATTTGCAGATCGGCGAGCATGGGGAAGCCGAGTTTTTTCGCTCTGAGCGAGGTCGGCAACGAAAGCATCGCGCCTTGGATCTTGCCCGCCTCGAGCGCCGCGAGCAGCGCCGGCACATTGCCCAATTGGAGGATCGCCACCTCCTTGTTGGCGTCCAGTCCGTATTTATCGAGGGCGTAGCGCATGGCGAAGTCGGTCGCCGAGCCGTAGCGCGTGACGCCCACGGTTTTTCCCTTGAACTGATCGGGCCGAGCGATGCTTTTGTCGGTGTAAAGCTGAAAAGTCAAAGTGTTCACCACACCGGCGATCATCACGGCGTCGGAGCCCCGCAGGCTGCTTTGGATCACCGCCGGGCCGGCCAATTGCGCGAAGGCGAGATCGCCGGCAACCAAGGATTGCGCGGTGGTCGTGCCCGACTCGATCAAGACCACTTGAACGTCCAGGCCATGTTTGCGAAACAAGCCTTTTTCCTGAGTCACCCACAGGGGTGCCATGTTGCCGGAGATCGAGCTGTAAGCGACGTTGATTTTTTGCAAAGGACGGTCGGCGCCAACCGCCGGCGACTGGGGGAGGATCGGGGCATAGAGCAGGGCGAGCAGGGCCAAGGCCCGTCCGAGCAGGTCAATGACCGGTCGCTTTAGCGCGGAAATTAGATTGGCTCTCATGGGATTCTCCTTGTGATCGTTACCTTGGCTCTCAGCCGTCAGGTATCAGCGTTCAATGTTTGTGTTTTGGACTACAGGACCACGGTTCTGCCAGCTGCCCTCTGCTCTTTGCCTTCCGCCGCCTGCCAGCTGCAACCTGCCTGTTGCCTGCTCTGCACCCTTAGCCCTACGCCCTTTGCATTTTCATTCCCGGTTCAAGCGCGCCATCGCCGCCTTTAGGCTCGCCCGCATGCGCTCGAGGGAGCGGCCCAACTCGCCGATTTCGTCGTTGCTTTGAATCGGCACCGTGGCATCGAGACGGCCGCGGCTAATGTCGTCGGCGATCGCTTTTAAATCCAAAATCGGCCGGATGGTTTTGCTCGCCAGCACGATCGAAAGGATCACGCCAAGCACCAGACAGGCAACGATCAGGCCGATGATCGGCACGAGCGTCCAGCGCACGTTATCCTGCACCGTTTGCGCCCAAAGCCCGACCCGCACGACACCGAGCTGGCCGTCGAGCAGGGGCGCGCGGGTTTCGTAGACGTTCTTGCCGCGCGCGCGGGTGACGCGCATCGACGCCGCGGTGCCGCCGGAGTCCTTCAACTCATCCGGAAAGGGGTTCATGCTGCTCGCCAGAACTTCCCCCTTAGGGTCCTGGATAAAAGCGTAAGCGACGCCGTCCAGGCGCCCGTACTTGGCGACCAGCGCGTCGAGCTGGAGCACGCTCTTACGCGAAACGAAGCCAGCCGCGGCGTCGGCGAGGTTGGTGGCAAGAGCGTTGGAGCGCAGGTCGACCTGTTTTTGCAACGCGGCGGTTGTGAAAAAATAAACAATGCCGATGACGAGCAGGCCCAGCACCAGGATCAGACCGCTGAAAGCGGTGATGATTTTCCAACGCAGGCCGCCGCGCTGCCAATGGATGCCCAGCGGTTTGGCGATTTTGGAGCTTTCCATAGGAGATGCAGATTCCTGAGGCATCGGTTACGTCCTCCCAAGGGATGGTTCGGTGGTTTTAGAAGCGCTTGAAATTCGAGATCTCCTGAAACATGGATGCCTCGAACTTGTTTTTAAGCAAGCCGTCGTCGATTTCTTTGCCGATGAGGCTGATCAGGTCGTCGAGCTTTTCTTCCGGCAGGCTGTCCGGTGATTCGCCGAGGGCTTCGATCTGATCGCGCAGTACCAGCGGCGCCATCGGACCGATCACTTCGGTCAAAATGTCGCTGACGCGATTGAGCAGCGCGGCGGGCACCAGGTCGGCGGTTGGTCTGGCCACCTGAGCGGCGCATTCAACCAACCCTTCCTTGTGCAGGTTGTAAATGACCTTCGCGGTGTAGGCGAAGGGGATGCGCAACAGCTCGGCGACTTCCTGCACCGTGCGCTTGCCGTCGAGTTTGGTTAAAACCCTCCAGCCGACGTTGGGCACGGTCACCGGGCCGGCGTGCTCTTCGCTCAATTCGGCGATCTTGAACACTGCCTTGCCGCTCGGAATCACTTCGAGAATGGTTTCCCACTCGCGGGTCATGGTCTTTACTTCGGCAAGAATTTCTTCGGCCGGCCTGCTTACCGTGGCGGCGGGCGGAGCGCCGTTGGGCTGAAGATCGAAGCTCCCTTCGCCCCAAGTCACGGGGTAGAGTAATGCCTTCTCGCCGTCGCCGATCGGGCAGGTGGCATGGACGATCTCGCCGTCGGTGAGATAGACTTCGACGAATTCCTTGCCGCGAGTGAGCTTTAGCACACCGGATTTCTTTCCGCTTGTGACCAGCAAGAAAAGATCGGTCAGGCTGATATGCGAAAGGTTGCCTTGCATAGAATCGGCGTGCTGGAAAATGTTTTAACGGTCTTCCGTCGCGCGTCGCGGCTCTTTGCCGGTTTGCGCTTTCCTCGCCAGATCGGCGAGGTCGTCGTGTCCGTTCAAAGTGACTTTGAGGGCCTTGATCACCGCCAGGCTTTTGCTGATGCCGACCATCTGTTCCAAGGTCGATTTGATCTGGCTCTGCAACAGATCCACTTCTTCGGTGGAAATCCCCTGCAGTTGGGCTTGCAGCTCGTCGTAGAGCCGGGTGATGCTGTCGATCTGCCCAAGGGACTCGGTTTTTTGGGTGATGTCCTCGTACAGGCGGGAAATGTCTTCGGTTAAATTCTGCAATTCGTTTTTCATTTTAATCTCCAGTTCTATGGATTCTTTTCTTTGATTACCTCTGGCTTAAGATTGGTCGGCGTATCGCTCGTCGCCTGTGCCGGAGCAAGGCTCTCAGCGGCGACCGGCATGCGCGGCGGCGGGCTTTTGAACAGATAAAATGCGCCCAACACCAAGCCCAAAACAATAAACGCGGCAATCGCCGCGATTTTATTGAATTTCGACGGTTTAGTGTGCGAATAGAGATCGTTTTCGCCGTAGTCCTTGATGATGCTTTTCAACTGGCGGTCGAGTTCGCCGCGATTCTTGATACTCGGAACAAAGGTTTCGACGGCGGTTTGATGATCCTCTGCTATTTCCGGTGGCGGCAGCGCCAGGGGCTTCTCGGCATCGTTGTTCACGGCGACCAGAGCGACGCTTGCGATGGCCGGCAATCGTTCGATCGAGTTTGTTTGCGCGGCAATTGCCGTGGCGTCTTTGGGCGTCGGTTCAATGGGCTTGGACGGCTGATTTGAAACGACGAATTCGCCGTAGGTGTCGATCAGGTCGTTTAACAGCCGCTCGTCGAACTGGTTCTTGTTTGGCGCGGTCTTTTGCTGGTTTGGGTTGGCGTCGCGGTTGCCGGTAGGTTCTGCTTTCGGTGCAGCGGTTGCCTCGCGTCGCGGCGCCGCGCCTGCCTCGGGGGCGAGCGAAAGATCGGGAGCAAGCACCACGTCATCGGCCGGCGTCGTGTTGTTGACCCGGATTTGCGGCGCCGGCGCTTCTCCTCCCCGTAGTTCGGCACCCACGCTCGGCTGCGGGACCGACGCCGTGCAGGATTGCCCAGCGGTATCGCAAACAGGCCCGATCGAAGGGGGGGCTTGCAGGGGTGCACCGAAATCGCTTGAAATGGATTGCGCGCCGGTGCGAACGGCCTGCAGCAACAGATACATGCGGATCAGCTTGCCGGCCTGGATGATAGCTTGTAACTTGGGATGATTGTCGAGGCGGTTCGGAGCGATTAGATCAAAATCTGCTTGGGGAATCTCGCCGACGAATCGATTTATGTCGGCAACCGACGCCCGCAGTTTTTCGACGAGAGTCAATTGTGCTTGAGAGGCTTTTAGCTGTTGAATCAGCGCGCGGGTTTTCTGTTCGGCCCGGTTTGCGTCTTCCAGGGAACAATCATCGAGGCGCTGTTGCAACCCATGGACCGAGCTGAGCACCTTGCCAAAGCCGTTGGCCTTTGGCGGACGCGAATTTTCCGTCCCGGGCTGGGCGGGTGTGACTTGTTTTTGGGCCGGCTCCATCTGCTACGTCGCCTCTGATCCGAACCTTTCCGATGGGCATGGAAGACGCGATATTAACTAAGCAAAATGGTTGCCAGGAATACCTTTGTGGAAAGCCAAGTAATTTCGGTGCCCTGAGGGGAAGTTTGTCCTTAAATTGTGAGCTCTTGCCACAAATCCTGTTCGCCACGAACAAAAATGTACGTGGCCAAAAAGCGCTATGTTTCTGGTTTTTCTAAAGAAATGAACCGCGGACCAGTAGATGACCGACGCCGGACGACTGACTACCGACGATGGACGCTGCTCGCAATGTCGGCTGACGGGAGACCGATGACCGGGGACCGATGCACTCTGCTCTTTGCGCCATGCCCTATGCTCTTTCCAAACTGCCTGCTGCCCCTTGCGTGAAAACTTCCTTAACGCGGGGTGAGGCTCAGCAGCTTTTTTACCGGATCCACCGAGACCTGGAAGCGACCGAGAAAATCCATGCCGAGCAGCCCCTCGAAAGTCGGATTGCCGACGGGGTCGTGTATCGAAACGGCCATATCGCCAACCTCGGCGTCGCCGACCTTCACTGAGTCTATGCGGGCGACCCGGGTGCGCACGGTTCCGCCGATACCCCTAAGATACTTCGATCCGATGTAGGGGATGCGCAGGCTAGCGGCTACTTTCCCAGTGATGATGGTCATTCCCGCGCCGGTATCAAGCACTAGGTTGGCGGTCAGCGAACCATTGAAGGTTACCGGCACGATGACAGATCGACCGCTGAAGTTAATCGGTACGATGACCGTGCCGCGGGGCGCGGCGGAAGCAGGGCCGGTCGGAATATCGACGGCGATTCCGCTCGGCTCGGCCGGCAGATTACGGAAGAATTTAGCTGCTTTGTTAGCTTGGTCCCCGTTGTCTTGTTTAATCCAGCCGACAATACCGCTCTGGCTTTTCACAAGATACCATTTGACACCGCCCGCGCCTTGGCTCTCGGCGATCGGCGTAACGTTCTCGCCGGCGGGCAGCATTCCAAGCGAAGGAGCGGCTTGGTCCGCAGCGGCGTAAATTTTAAGCTCAGAGGAGTGCGACGATTGACGATCTGGCGGTTCGCTCTGTGCGGATGGGAGAGAAGAGAGGAGTAAGACAAGCGCAAATAGACTGATCGCAGGCTTGACCGCGGCGCCATGACCGCCGCCGAGCGGCTTAGATTGCCAGGGCAAATTTTTCCAGTTTGCGGTAAAGCGTGCGCGTCGAAATGCCCAGCGCCTCCGCGGCCTTTGCTTTGTTTCCATTGGTCTGTCGAAGCGCCTCCTCGATGACGCTGCGCTCGCCCTCTTCGATATTGCGGATCGCGTTGCCGCCGATCTCTTCGCGGCGCCCGGTCGCATAATGCTGCAGATTCATCGCCAGATCGCTGATGGCAATATAATCGCTGTCGGAAACCATCACGGCGCTTTCGATCACGCTTTTAAGCTCCCGGATGTTGCCCGGCCACGGATAGTCGAGAAACAGTGCTTTGGTCGAGCCGGTGAGTTTTTTAAGCGGCTTTTGGAATTGATTGCACGCCTGGTAGACGAAATTGGCGATCAACAAGATCATGTCTTCCCGGCGGTCCCGGAGCGGCGGCAGGATGATGCGCGCGCTGTTCAAGCGAAAATAAAGGTCTTTGCGAAAGCCGGTGCCCTGAATCGCCTCCTCCAACTCCTTGTTGGTCGCGGCGATGATCCGCACATCACAGGTCTTGGGCGATGATTCACCGACTCGATAATATTGGCGCGTCTCGAGGAAGCGCAGCAGCTTGAGCTGGATCGACGGAGCTAGGTCGCCGATCTCATCCAGGAAGAGCGTGCCGCCTTCGGCGGCTTCGACGAAGCCTTTTTTGTTGCGGTCGGCGCCGGTAAAAGCGCCCTTCACGTAGCCGAAGAGCTCGCTTTCGACCAACGTCTCGGGAATCGCCGTCAGGTTGCACCCGACAAAAGGCTTATCGGCGCGCGGACCGCGGGCGTGGACGTATTGCGCCATGATTTCCTTGCCGGTGCCCGTTTCGCCGGTAATGAGCACGGTAATATCGTGCATGGCGTAACGATTGGCGAGGTTGACGACCTCGTAGAACTGGGGTGTGTCGCCGATCATCACCGGCGCTTTGACGACATGCGGGTTTTGACTATCCGCCGGGGTATTGTTGGCCTGGCCGAACAGGCCGTAGAGTCCCTGAAGGTCTAGCGGGTCGTAGCAAATCAGTGCCAGGTGCGCCGACTTCTGTCGCAACCGGTCGGTAAAATTGTTCCAACCGGCGCCGTTGCAGGCCGTAAGGTCGGCAAAGATATACTTTTGTTGCTCGATCGGAAACGCCGCAAGCACTCGTTCGGCTTCCTCGACCGAGCGGCTCACGTGGACCGAACAATCGCGCGACTCAACGAGTTTGGAGATGCCGTTTAGCGGGGCATCGGTCGGGTGAATGATCAGCGCTAACGGTTTTACCATCCGATTACTCTTGGGCCGGCGTATTGGGGATGATCACCATGTTCTCGAGCGAGTCGGCGAGAAGCTGGCGACTGATCCGGGGCGCCGTGCCAAGATAATTACATGCCGCGATCACATGTTCAGCGATAAATTTCGGGTGAAAGCCCGCGAAGGGGATTTTGTGCTTAAGGTAAAACGTGTTGAGCAAGTAAGCCATGATTTCTTCGGAAAATTCAAGCCCGTAGGAATCGCAAATGCGTTGGAAGATCTCCTTGAACTCATCCACCGTCGGCGGATTAATTTTCATTTTGTAATGGACGCGTCTTAGCTGAGCGGGGTCCATCAACTCTTCCGGCGGAAAGTTCGTCGCGAATATGACCAGTTGATCGAACAACACCGAAAACTTTTTACCGGTATGAAGCGTGAGATAATCGAGCTTACGCTCGAGGGGGAAGATCCAGCGATTCAAAAGCTCGTGCGGCCGCACCCGCTGGCGACCAAAATCGTCGATGACGAAAACCCCGCCGATCGCTTTCATCTGCAATGGCGCCTCATAGTATTTCGAATGCGGGTCGAAATCGAGATCGAGCATTTCCAAGGTGAGTTCGCCGCCGGTAATCACGTAGGGACGTTTGCAACGCACCCAGCGGGGATCATGTTCCAAATGCGGCAAAAACATCGGGTTGGAATCGCCGTTGGCGCCGTTCCCAGTGGGGAAATCGGTGTGGACCGAGGGGTCGTAAACCTTTATGACCTGGCCGTCGGCTTCGATGGCGTAGGGCACGTAAACTGGCTGTTCGAAGGCGCTGACGAGAGCCTCGGCGATGGAGGTTTTTCCGTTGCCGGCGGAACCGTAAATCAGAATGGCGCGGCCGGAATTGGACGCCGGCCCGAGGCGGCGCACGACTTCCTCTGAAAGAACCAGATGAGTCATGGCCTTCTTGAGCTTTTCAATGCTGATGACTTCATTGGTGATCGTCTGCTTCTGAACTTGCAATTGGTAATTTTCCAGCGGGACCGGAATCGGGCCGATATACTCGCACCGGCGCAGCGCTTCGCTAGCTCTTTCTTTGCCCGCGTTGGTCAGCGCATAGCGCATGATATTGTAGTTTTTTTCCGATGGACCGCGAACTTCAACGAGCGCGTCTTTCTTGGCGAAGTTTAACAGGTCCTCGACCACCGGGCGGGTGAGCTTGATTTGCTCGGACAGCTCCGGAATGGTCTGCAGCTGCGAGATGTACATGGTGCGCAGCAGGCTATTGAGCAAGAAATTGGTGTCGAGACCGGTTTGTTCCACGGTCTTGGGGACTAGCGGCGGCTCTTGGAGAACCGCCTCGAGGTTGCCGCGGCTGATATAGCCGAGCGCGACGAGGTTATCGCCGATCCGGCCGCCGGCAATTTTCTGCTGATGGACAACCTTGCCGAGTTGCTCTTCGGTAATGATGCCCTTTGTTAATAGAAGTTCGCCGATCGCCATAGGGGTTACCCGCCGCCGAGGGGTAAAAAATTAGTTGTGTTTACCACCGGCAGCATCTATATTCTTGGTATAATCCTCAAAAACCTGTTTCATTATAAGTGATCGCGGCAACGTGTCAAGAAAACTTCCAGGGCGCGCAATTGTAGCTGGAAGGGGAGACTCATGATCTTCAGGCGATTTTCTAAGTTTGCTTTAATCTTAATAGCTTGGCTGGGAAGCAGCTGCGCGTTACTCGACGATGGCGCCCAGAAAAAGCCGCCGCCGACCGGACTTGTGACCACGCCGGTCTCCTATTACAGCACTCCTAAAGCGCGCTATCTCGGAACCAGATATAAAGAAAATCTTGAACGGCTGGCAATGCGCATTGTGCGGGACCCTAAGACCGCCTCGCTGCAATTTGCCAACAATATCTCGTCGGTCGGCGGTATCGGTTTTTTCACTCACTCGGCCACCGAGACGCCCGACGAACGCTATCTGGAGGTTGTGCTGGCGACTCCCGAAACTTTCGAAACCAAAGGCAATTATAGTGAAAAGGTCGCCCGGATTTTTGCTCGCTATGGACCGGAGCTGCTCAGCATGCTCGGCGGTGATAAGGAAATTTATCAGGACGAGGAGTTGAGCGGTTATGGTCTGAATCTGGCGTGGCGCAATGCCATCGCGCAGGGCACTGCCAGCCGTATCGGCATGGCGCGGGCCGTCATCTATTTTCATAAGGAGAGAGTTTTAAAATTCTTACGGCAAGAGATCAATGCCGACGATCTCCTGGCCAACGCGGTGATTTTCGCCGTCGAAGACGACGGGCCGCTGCAATTGGTTTCCTATCAACCGCACCCGACCAAGCCGGACTATCGCCCGCCGATCCGCGAGGACAATCTGGCAGCCGGAACGTTTGGTTCTAAGCTACCGCAGGCTGGAGATTCCGGCGGGCCTGTGACGGCAACGAAGCCCAAAGCGAAACGAAATATCGAGGACGCCAAGCAAGACCCGACCGTGGTGAAAGAGCAAATACAGAGCGCGAGAACTGACAAGTCGAATGACCCAGAATCCAGAGCGGCAGCAAGGGTCCCGCCGGCCGCTTCAAGCGATCAGAAAATACTCCAGCGCCCGGCCGAATCCGACGCTAAAACGGCTTCACCGCCGCTTGCGAGTCGAGACGATGCCAATTCCGAAAGGCTCTCGCTTCGCCGGAGCACTGAACCCGTCTCGCCGCCGCTGCCTTTAGCGACAACTCCGTCAGTGGTTGCATTGACTGCCCCGACTGCGGCGGTCAAGACCGAGAATGAAACTAAGCGGAATGTTCCCGCCACAACGGCTGCGTCAAAGAATCCGGTGACATCAAAAAATCAGATCTCGCAAAATGACAGAGAAGATAAAACTCGGGCGACGGAGTCCGCAATAGCGGCACCGAAGCCGGCGGTCGTGGCAGAATCACAAAAAACCTCGTCAGCGGTTGCGCCGTCGTTGATCGCCAGATCGCCGATTTCACCGGCCGTCGCTGAAAAGGCGGTCGCCACCCCGGCAGCCGTGGCGAATCTGCAAGGCCATGCGGTTGCTATTGAGCGCCCCGGTGCAGCGAATCTGGAAGCAACTCGTCCTGCCTTGCCAGTGGAAAAAGCGCCGCCGATGCCGATTCCGAGGTTAAAACCGCGAGCCTCCGCGCCGCTGACGCCGGCGTTAAACCGGATACCGGAGGAAATAGAAAGAACCGATAGTCTGGGTCGTACCAAGGCGCCAGTGCCGGCAGCGACGGCAAAAACAACCGTGGAGCGACCAGCGCCAGAAGCGGCAAAATTCTCGCGAGCCGAAAAGACCGAGATGGGCGCAGCGCTTCGGTCCGCCGCCAAATCGCCCGAACCGGTGTCATTGCGGAAGCCGGCGAAAGCTCCGCCCGCTGCTAGCGTCGCCAAAATCGAGGCAGCCTCAATCAACCCGGTGGTACCTGGGGCATCGGCACCGGTGCGGGAAAAAATAGTTGAGAAGCCCGCGCCCGAACGGCTGGCCTCACTCAAGAAGCCCGATGAAGCCATGGTCGCGAAAAAGCCGTTGGTGCGGTCGGCGCCGAAGCCCTTGGAGGGGTTTATCATTCAAATTGCCTTTAACGACAAGGAAAAGGCGCAGAGCTGGGCGGAAAAAATGGAGCGGCGCGGCTATGCCGTCTCGGTAACCGAGGCGGGCGCCGAAGGGTCGCTGCGCGTGCGGCTGGGTAACTTTGCGGTCCGCGATGACGCGGAACGGCAACTAAAGAATCTAAAGCAGGACGGCATGAAAGGCATCATCATCAACTTGCCGCAAGCGTTTCGGCCGGAGGCACGTTCATCACTGCCGTAGCAAAGGGGGCAAAGGGCTTGGAGCAAAGCGCATGGAGCATGGAGCAGAGGGCAACCCCGGCCCTTCTCGCTGAGCGCTTTGCTCTTAGCCCTCTGCGCTTTTGGTGAGCTTTTCCCGCAGAATTTTGTTCACGCTCTGAGGGTTGGCCTTGCCTTGGGTCGCTTTCATGATTTGACCGACGAGGAAACCGAATATTTTTTCGTTGCCGGATCGATACTGCGCGACTTGCTTCCCGTTCGCCGCGATCACTTGGTCGATGGCCGCCTCGATGCTGCCAGTGTCAGAGACTTGCTCAAGCCCTTTTTCGCTGACGATTTGCTGCGGTGATTTATCCGAGTCCAACATTGCATCGAAAACCGTTTTGGCAATCCGGCCGCTGATTTTGCCCTGGTCGATCAACTGCACCAATTGAGCTAAATGCGGCGCCGGTACCGGCCAATGATCAATCTGGAGCTGGTCGTCGAGCTTGCGTTCCTTGAGCACGCGAAACAGATCGCCGACGATCCAATTGCTGAGCGCCTTGGCGCTGCCGTGAAGTTTTACCGCGGCCTCGAAATAGTCCGCGACGTCCTTTCGGCTGGTGAGCAACTCGGCGTCGTAGACGGGCAAGCCGAAGTCGGCCATGAAGCGCGCCTTGCGCGGCGCCGGCAGCTCCGGCAAAGCCGCGCGGATTTCGCCTATCCAGTCGTCGTCGATCACCAGCGGCGGCAAATCCGGATCGGGAAAATATCGATAATCATGCGCCGATTCCTTCGAACGCATGGAACGGGTTTCCGAGCGGTGCTCGTCCCACAGGCGGGTTTCTTGAACCAGCCCGACGTCTTGCGAGAGCGCATCGATCTGCCGCTCGACTTCAAACTCGATGGCGCTTTCGACGGCTTTGAACGAGTTTAAGTTTTTAATCTCGATCTTAATGCCCAGGACTTCGCTGCCCTCGGGACGCACCGAGACGTTGGCGTCGCAGCGGAAACTGCCTTCTTCCATGTTGCCGTCACAGACGCCGAGGTATTGGAGGATGGCCCTGAGTGTTCGTAGATACGCGCCGGCTTCGACGCGCGAGCGCAGGTCCGGTTCGCTCACGATCTCCAGGAGCGGCACGCCGGCGCGGTTTAAATCGACTAGACTCGAGTCGCCGTGCGCATCGTGGATATTTTTTCCGGCGTCTTCCTCCATGTGAATGCGCGTCAAGCGCACTCGCTTCACGGCGCCGTCGAGCGCGATGTCGATATAACCGTTGGTGCAAATCGGCAGCTCGAATTGGCTGATCTGGTAGCCCTTGGGCAGATCGGGGTAAAAATAGTTCTTGCGCGCCAGCACGCTGGAGCGGGCGATCTGGCAGTGGGTTGCCAGTCCCGCCTTGATGGCGAATTCGACGACGCGTTTGTTGAGCACCGGCAAGACGCCGGGAAAGCCCGCGCAAACCGGACAGGCGTTGTGATTGGGCGGCTGGCCGAAGCGGGTCGAACAGCCGCAAAAAATTTTCGACTCGGTGAGCAGCTGGGCGTGAACTTCCAGGCCGATGACGCTTTCGTGCTTCATGATGGAAGAGTCAAAAGTTCAAAATTCAAAATTAAAAAACCTCTGAAGTGATGGTGCTTCTTCGACATGGGCGAGTTTTTTCAATTTTAACTTTTAATTTTTAATTCTATCTCCGGTTTTTTCTTGTGCCACTCGGTGGATTGTTCGTAATGATAGGCCACGCGCAGGATCGTCGCTTCGTCGAAGGGCTTGCCGATAATCTGCAGACCGATCGGCATGCCCTCGCCATCGTAGCCACAGGGGAGCGAGAGCGCCGGCAATCCGGCAAGATTGATCGAGATCGTGTAGATGTCGGAAAGATACATCTGCAGCGGATCTTGGGTTTTTTCGCCGAGCTTAAACGCCGTCGTCGGCGCGGTCGGCGTGATGATCGCGTCGCAGCGCTTGAACGCCGCTTCGAAGTCGCGTTTGATCAGCCTGCGCACGCGCTGGGCTTTGAGGTAATAAGCGTCGTAGTAGCCTGCCGATAGAGCGTAAGTGCCGAGCATGATGCGCCGTTTGACTTCGGCGCCAAAACCGTCATCGCGGCTGATCATGTAAGTCTCGATCAAGTCCTTGGCGTCGGCGCGATAACCGAAGCGCATGCCGTCGTAGCGCGCCAGATTGGAGCTCGCCTCGGCGGTGGCGACGATATAGTACACCGCCACCGCGTATTCGGTATGGGGCAGGGATATCGTTTCGATCGCCGCGCCGTTTTTTTCCAGATCGGCGATCGCCCGGCGCACTGCTTGATCGACTTCCGCCTGCATGCCGGGAACGAAATATTCGTTCGGGATGCCGATGCGCAGTCCTTTGACGTTGCCGCCCAACAGCTCGGAATAATTTGGCGGATCGCGTTGGGTCGAGGTGGAGTCAGCCGGATCATAGCCGGCGATTGCTTCCAGTAAGAGCGCGTTGTCGCGCACGTCCTTGGTCATCGGTCCGACTTGGTCCATGGACGAGGCGAAGGCGATGATGCCGAAGCGGCTCACACGGCCATAGGTCGGTTTGAGGCCGACGATACCGCAACAGGCTGCCGGCTGGCGGATCGAGCCGCCGGTGTCGGTGCCGAGCGCGGCGATACACTCGTCGGCGGCGACGGCGGCCGCCGAGCCGCCGGAAGAGCCGCCGGGTATGCGCTCCAAGTTCCATGGATTGCGGGTCGGAAAGAAAGCGGAGTTCTCCGCCGACGATCCCATGGCGAATTCATCGAGGTTGGTTTTGCCGACGATCACAGCGCCGGCGGCGCGAAGCTTTTGCACCGTTGTCGCATCGTAAGGCGGAATAAACTCGCCGAGAATTTTCGACGCGCAGGTGGTGCGCAATCCTTGAGTGAGAAAATTATCTTTCAGCGCGAGGGGCAGGCCCAAAAGGGGAGCGTGGACGCCGTCTTGTTTAAGCCGCCGGTCCGCTTCGCGCGCTTGTGCCAAGGCGCCTTCCCGCGCCAGCGTTAGGAAGGCATGAATTTGTTCGTCCACCGCCGCAATGCGCTCGAACACCGCCTCGGTGAGCTGCACGGACGAGATCTCGCCTTGACGCAATTTTTCGCTGGCATCGGCGAGCGTGAGTGCGGCGAGGTTCATTCGATGATCTTCGGAACTTTGAAGAAAGCGGCATCGCGATCCGGCGCGTTGGCCAACAAGGCCTCGGCGTTCGGGCGATTGGTGACCGCGTCCTGGCGCAGTGCATTGACGCTGTCCACGACGTGGCTGAACGGCTCCACTTGGGCGGTATCGAGCTCGGCGAGCTTGTTCATGTATGCCAATATGGAGTCGAGTTGCCGGGTCAACAGGGTTTGTTCTACCGGGGTCAACTTCAAGCGCGCCAGCAGCGCCACGCGTTGCACCTCTTCGACGGTGAGCATCATGGGAAATTGTTAACATACGGGCGCATGAATGCCAATCTTTGAAGCGGGGCAAAAGCGAGCTTTCAAGAGTCCAATTTATTTGCAGTTCCGCGGCCTTTTGGCTACAACAGAGGGCCATGAACCGCGGCCAACTGTCACTGCCGGTGGGAAACGCAAAGCCGCTGCAGTTTCGTGATTTCGAAAAGCAGAGTTACGCCCGCGGGTTTAAATTTATCGCCGGCATCGACGAGGCGGGGCGCGGCCCCCTCGCGGGTCCGGTGGTTGCTGCGGCCGTGATCCTGCCGCGCGGATTTGTTCATTCGGAGATTAGAGATTCCAAATTACTGTCGGCGCAGAAACGGGAGAAGCTGGCGCCGGTGATCCGGCAAGAATCCGTTTGCTGGGGCGTGGGCGTCGTTGAGGTCGATGAAATCGATCGGATCAATATCCTGCAAGCCAGCCTGCTCGCCATGGTCAAAGCGCTGGCGGCTTTGACCTCGAAGCCCGATTGCGTGCTGATCGATGGTAATCAGCCGATCCCGCGATCCCTGTTTCTCAGGGGCGATTTCGCCGGCGGAAATTCGCTCTATCAAAAAACCATTATCAAGGGCGATCTGTTGTGCCTCTCGATCGCCGCGGCATCAATCATCGCTAAAGTCGCCCGCGACCGCATGATGATCGAGCTCGACCAACAGTATCCGGAGTACGGTTTTGCCAGCCATAAAGGTTATAGTTGCACGGCGCATTTCGAAGCGCTGCGCCGCTACGGACCGTCGCCGATTCACCGGCAGAGCTTCAAGCCGGTGCGCGCCGCTGCGTTGGCACGATGAGTGTCAACAAAGCAAAACAGGTTCTCGGCAAAGAAGGCGAGCTTATCGCCGAGCGATTTCTCAAGAAAAAGGGTTACAAACTGGTCGAGCGCAATTATCGCTGCAAGACCGGGGAAATCGACCTGATCGTGCTCGACCGCCGCGTGATTGTCTTCGTCGAAGTGAAGACCCGCACAGGTCACGGCTTCGGCACGCCGTTGGAGGCCGTGGAGTTTAGAAAACAGAAAAAAATGATTCACGCGGCGCAATATTTTTTGTCGGAGAAGGGGCTGCATCAGCGCGAGGCGCGGTTCGACGTGATCGGCATTTCCTGGCCGCGGCGCGAGCCAGTGGTGGAGCATATCGAAAACGCTTTTGAGCTGTCGTAGACTTCGCGCGAAGGGCAAGGGCCCGGGGCTAAGTGTTAAGAATCGCGATCCCACGCCATGCCGTAGAGAATTTCCACGCAATGCACTATGCGCCAGGCGCTTTGCTGCCGGAGCTAATAGAGGTCGAATATGTTGGACGTAAAACTGTTGCGGGAAAATCTCGACGAGGTGAAGGCGCGTATGGCGACGCGCGGCGCGGCCGTCGATTGGGACCAATTCGTCGCGCTCGACCGCGAGCGGCGCGATGCGCTGGCGAACATCGAGCGGCTCAAGGAGAAAAAAAATCGCCTTTCCGGGGAAATCGGCAAGCTCAAAAAGAGCGGCGGCGACGCCGGCGCGCTCATGGGTGAAGTGGAAGGGATCAGTGAAGCGATTCGCGGCGCCGAAGGCCCGCTGGCGGACATCGAAACCTGCTTCGATCGCTTCATGTTGACCTTGCCCAATTTGCCTCACCCAAGCGTCAAGGTCGGCAAGAACGAGACCGAAAACCGTGAAGTGCGGCGCTGGGGCGAGCCGCCGCAGTTCGACTTTACACCCAAGAACCACTGGGATATCGGCGAGGAGCTCGGCATCCTCGATTTCGCGCGCGCGGCGAAAATCGCCGGCGCTCGATTCGCGGTTTACCGCGGCGCAGGCGCTCGGTTGGAGCGTTCGCTGATCAATTTCATGCTCAACCTGCATACCGGGGAGAACGGCTACCAGGAGATGCTGCCGCCGGCGCTGGTCAACCGCGCCGCGCTGGTCGGCACCGGCCAGCTGCCAAAATTCGAAGACGAGCTGTTTCATCTGGCGCCGGGGGATTATTTTTTAATTCCGACCGCTGAGGTCCCGCTGACCAACCTGCACCGCGACGAGATGCTCGAGCGGGAAGATTTGCCGATTAAATACGTCGCCTATACGCCCTGTTTTCGCAGCGAAGCAGGCTCCTACGGCAAAGACGTGCGCGGACTCATCCGCCAGCATCAGTTTAATAAGGTTGAGATGGTCGAGTTTACCGAGCCGGAAACTTCCTATGAAGAGCTAGAGAGCATGGTGCTAAACGCCGAAGCGGTTTTGCAGCGGCTCAACATTCCCTACCGGGTGGTCGAGCTCTGCACCGGTGACATGGGTTTCGGTGCCGCAAAAACCTACGACGTCGAAGTGTGGCTGCCGGGACAAAATACCTACCGGGAGATTAGCTCCTGCTCGAACTGCGAAGACTTTCAAGCTCGCCGCGCCAATATCCGTTACCGCAAAGAAAAAAAGGGACGGCCTCTCTTCGTGCACACGCTCAACGGTTCTGGCCTAGCCGTTGGCCGCACGTTCGTCGCGGTGCTGGAGAACTATCAGCAGAAAGATGGCAGCGTGGTGGTCCCGGAAGCGCTGCGTCCGTACATGGGGGGAGTGGCCCGAATCGGCTAGCGAGCTTCGAACCGATCAATAGGGCGTTGATGGGCGGCGGCGCGGGGTCACCTCGCGGCTGACGCCTCGATACGCTCCCGGCACCGAGTTTTTTTGCGGAGACAGGCATTTATGAGCGTTAAACCAAACCGGTTTTTTCAATTGATCTTGATTAAGCCGTCCCACTACGACGACGACGGTTACGTTATTCAATGGGCTCGTGCGGCGATTCCGGCGAATTCCCTGGCGACAATTTACGCGTTGGCGCTCGACTGTGCCGAGCGCCAAGTCCTGGGGCAGGACGTGGAAATCGTCATCAGCGCCTTAGATGAGACGAACACGCGCGTGCGACCTGAGCGGATCGTCCGCAAGATTAAAGCGGACGGGAGCCGCGGCTTGGTTTGCCTGGTGGGCGTCCAGAGCAATCAATTTCCTCGTGCCGTGGATATCGCCCGGCCGCTGCGGGCCGCGGGCATCGCGGTATGCATCGGCGGGTTTCACGTGAGCGGCTCTCTCGCGATGCTGCCAGAGCTCGCCCCGGAGTTGCGTGAAGCGATGGACCTCGGCATTACCCTGTTCGCCGGCGAGGCCGAAGGGCGCTTCGAAGTACTGCTGAAGTCCGCCTATAGGGGGACGCTTGAGCCGATCTACAATTACATGAGCGATTTGCCCGCGCTCGAGGGCGCGCCACCGCCCTATCTCCCGGCGGACGTGGTGCGCAAAACCAGGTCGATGCGCACGAGCTTCGACGCCGGGCGCGGCTGTCCTTTTCTCTGCAGCTTTTGCACGATCATCAACGTGCAAGGACGAAAGTCCCGTTCGCGCAGCGCCGACGACGTTGAACGCATCGTGCGCGCGAATCTCGCGCAGGGGATCAACAATTTCTTCATCACTGACGATAACCTTGCGCGCAATCAGAGCTGGGAGGCGATTTTCGACCGGCTGATCAAGCTGCGGGAAGAGGAAGGCCGGCAATTCTACCTGATGGCGCAGGTGGATACGATGTGTCACAAAATCCGCGGTTTCATCGACAAGGGCCGGCGGGCCGGGATCACCCGTGTTTTCATCGGTCTTGAAAATATCAATCCCGACGCGCTCAAAAACGCCCGCAAGGGCCAGAATCAAATCACCGAATATCGCGCGATGCTGCAAGCATGGCATCGTGTTGGTGCGCTGACTTACGCCGGCTACATATTGGGTTTTCCCGGCGATACCCCGGCCTCGATCGAGCGCGACCTTGGCATCATTCAACGCGAGCTTCCCGTCGACATCTTGGAGTTTTTCATTCTCACGCCGCTGCCGGGTTCAGCGGATCACAAGAAGCTTTACTCGGAAGGCGTAGAGATGGACGGAGACTTGAACAAGTACGATTTGACTCACGTGACGACTCATCATCCCCTGATGTCGAACGAAGAGCTTAAGGCGGTCTACGAGAGGGCGTGGGAACTTTATTATTCGCCGGAGCATATAGCGACCATCCTGCGCCGTACCAAGGAGTCGGGGTACAATTTAGGTAATATGACGATGAAGCTTTTCTCCTTCGAGGCCCCCGCGCGCATCGACAGAGTCCACCCGTTGGAAGCGGGAATTTTCCGGCGCAAGTATAGGCGCGATCGAAGGTATGGATTGCCGCTGGAAAGCCCTGGGGGTTTTTACGTTCGCTTCGGGTGGGACATCTTATCGCGGGTCTGGCAGTATGCCAGCATGTACTGGCGCTACCGGCGGATTCTCAAGCGCGTTGAGAGAGATTCCGGGCCCTACAGCGATTTGGCGTTGACACCGGTGCAGGACGTCGAGCTCGCAAACCTGGAGTTGTATAAAAGTACGCGCGGCGCCGAGGCCGTAGTGGCGAAGGTTCGGCGACATCAAGCGATGCGCGCTTGAGCCGCAATTTCTTAGAAGCGATCGACTTTCGAAATGCGGCATGGTTCGAACGTTCCCAGTGTCGAGCCGTGTTTCATATCCCGACTGAGGCGTTGTTTCGATTAAGGGCCATAAAAAGCAAATCTTACATCGAATCTTGTAACCTCTTTTCCTAATCGTTATTCTGGTCCTCCGTGATTGGTTGAGTAGCTTCCAGGCCTCCATCGACCTATCAAACTCATCGTCTCGGAGGGGTGGGTGAGCGGTTGAAACCACCGGTCTTGAAAACCGGCGTCCCCTTGCGGGACCGCGAGTTCGAATCTCGCCCCCTCCGCCACACTTAAGCGCTGACTGCCGAGTAAGGAGTGCTGAAGTTGGTTAGTGCTTCATCGAAAGGTTAGCGTGTATGTCCAACATTATGGTTCCTTCGTTACAATTTCTCGGCGCGGCGGGAGGCGTTACCGGATCGAAGTATCTATTCTCCTATGGCGACGATCAAGTGCTGATCGATTGCGGCTTGTTTCAGGGACTGAAGGATCTGCGCTTGCGAAACTGGGCGCCGGTGCCGGTCGATCTAGGGCGTCTGCGCGCGGTCGTTTTGACCCATGCGCATATCGATCACTCCGGTTATCTGCCGCGGCTTGTTGCCAAAGGTTATAAGGGGCCGGTGTTTGCAACCGCGGGCACCTGCGATCTATTAGGTGTGATGCTTCCGGACGCGGCGCATCTCCAGGAAGAAGAAGCGCGCTATGCGAACCGTAAGGGCTATTCCAAGCATACGCCGGCGTTGCCACTTTACACGGTGGAGGACGCCGAACATGCGTTGACGCTTTTGCGTCCGACGCGAGTCGGCGAATCCGTCGAGGTGATCAAAGGAGTCTTTCTCAACTTCGCCCGCGTCGGTCATATTCTTGGCGCCGCCTCGGCGCGTTTATCGTTCGAAGTGAACGGCCAAAGAAAGACCCTGCTGGATTCCGGCGATCTTGGCCGTTACGGCCGGCCGATTCTCAAAGATCCTGAGCCGGCCGGGACGGCAGACTGGCTGATGATTGAATCGACCTACGGTGACCGCATGCATCCCAAGGAGTCGGAAACGGCGCTGCGCGGGATCATCAAAGAAACGGCCCAGCAACGCCGTTGTCTTTTGATTCCGGCGTTTGCCATTGGCAGAACGCAGGAATTGGTCTACATGATTCGCAAGATGGAGGAGGCGGGCGAGATCCCGCCGATCCCCGTCTACGTCGACAGCCCGATGGCAATCGAAGCGACGGAGATTTATTCGCATCACACCGAAGAACATGATTTCGCGATGGCGCGGCTCAGTAATCATGAACGCAATCCGCTGCGGTCGCGCAATATGATAGTGGCCAGATCGCCGGAACAATCGAAAGCGATCAATGACAGGAAGGGCCCGCTGATTGTAATCTCCGCGAGCGGGATGGCCACTGGCGGTCGCGTTCTGCATCATCTCAAGCGTCGTTTACCCATGCCGGATACCACGGTGCTCTTGGTCGGATATCAGGCGGAAGGAACACGCGGACGCCTGCTTCAGGACGGCGCCAAGGAAGTCAAAATGCTCGGCGAGATAATCCCGGTACGGGCCAGCGTCAAGGTCGTCGACGGTTTTTCCGCGCACGCCGATCAGGGCGAGATCTTGCGCTGGCTCGGGACGTTTAAGAAAGCGCCGCATAGGACTTATATCGTGCATGGCGAGCCGCCGGCGGCCAAGGCATTGGCGGAAGTGATTCGCGAGCGGCTCGCGTGGCAGGTGGAGGTCGCCAAGCATCAGCAGAAGGTGATGCTGGCGTAATGGCGACGTATTCGCCAGGAAGCGATTGACTCCCGCGAAGTCGCTAAGCGCGCATGAGACAGGGACCGACCCGATGATCGCCAGCGCGGCGATGTTCTTCCGCTCCATTTCAGTCATCAGCAACGCGCTGCGCCTCAACCGGCTCGAGCTGTAGTCGTTATCTTTGCCTCAACCAAAAATATGATTCGTACGTGCAATCGCCCAATTCGGCGGCAGCCATTGCTTAAGAATTGGACCGACGAGCGGATAAGGATCATCGCTCGAATTGGTGCTTGAGGCGTGCGACGACCGGCGTGGCGTTTATTCTTGTGTCGCGAAATATTTCCATTTATCGGAGTATTAGAGTAAAGAAAGCTTAGCGAAGAATGGCCCGTGGCCTGCTTTTTGCGCGGTAAGTTGGGGATTCGGACGAAAACATGTCGATATTGAAAATCGAAAACGTTTCAAAAAGTTTTAAAGATGTAAAAGCGCTGGATAACGTCAGCTTGGAATTCGACAAAGGAATCCTGTCATTTCTCGGCCCTTCCGGCTGCGGTAAGACCACTCTGCTGCGCTCCATTGCCGGCCTCGAAGTGCCGGATGCCGGTTTGATCTCGATCGCCGATATAGTTCAGACTTCAATCAAAAGGGGCATACTGGTGCCGCCTTACGCGCGCGAGATCGGATTCGTGTTTCAGAATTACGCGCTCTGGCCGCACATGACGGTTTTTAAAAACGTCGCTTTCGGGCTCAAGTTGCGAAAAAAACCGAATGATGAAATTGAACGAAAAGTGATGACGGCCCTGGAACTGGTCGGTCTGAAAGGGCGCGAGCAACGTTATCCGTCGCAACTGAGCGGCGGCCAGCAGCAGCGCGTCGCCTTGGCGCGCAGTCTAGCGCTCGAGCCGCGCTTAATCCTTCTCGACGAGCCGCTTAGCAATCTCGACGCCAAACTGCGCGAAGAGATGCGTGTCGAGCTTAAAAAGTTAATCAAAAAAGTCGGCATCAGCGCGCTGTACGTGACCCACGACCAGGAAGAGGCGTTTACGATTTCCGACGCGGTGGTGGTGATGGAGAGCGGTAAGATTCTCCAATACGGCGCGCCGGACGAGATTTACAATCGCCCGGCGCATGCGTTTGTCGCTTCGTTCATCGGTCACTCGACCTTGGTCGACGGCAAGGTTCTGAGCATCAACGGAGCCGACTGCCTGGTTAACATTCCCGATTTCAACGGCGCGATCCTAATTTCGCCGGCGCCGAAAGGTGCGGCGGGGGGCGCTGCATGTAAAGTGGTGATCCGCACCACTGAAGTCAAACTCAGCCAGGACGGTTTTCCCGAAGGGACCGATAACGTCATTGAGGGCATCATGACCAGCCGGGAGTTTCGGGGTGGGTTGACCGATCACCGCATTCAAATCGGCTCGAAAGAATTAGTCGTTACTTCGCACAAGCTCTGCCCGATGATTCGTGTGAACGGCAATGGTGGCATTACCTTCGTGGCCATCGACCGATCCGCAATCAGCCTGATCATGTCCGCTTTATGATCGTGCGTCCTCGATAAATTAGCAGGATTTAGGGAAAGGATTTGGTCACGGCCAACGGGAATTCACTTCGAATTGCGATGCGGCAAGGCACGCTGGTACCGCTGATCGGCAGCGCGATCGTGGGGGCGGCGATCATCACGCCCGTGCTGGTGGTGCTGTGGCGCAGCCTGACCACCGGCAGGTTGGGATTTGCCGTCGGTCTCAACCTGACCAATTACGCGCGCGTCTTCGGCGACAAAGATATCTTGCCTATGCTTGGCAACTCGGTGGTTTATGCCGCCGGCGCGGCGTTATTAGGAACCTGCCTCGGGGCCTTGCTCGCGTGGATCGTCGCCCGCACCAACACACCGGGAAAGGCGTTGGTCGAGCTGATGCCGCTCTATCCAATTCTGATGCCGCCGATCATGAAGAATATCGCCTGGATTTTACTTCTGGCGCCCCGGTCGGGCATTTTGAACGGTATGTTGCAGCAATTTTTCGGTATCGATACGCCGGTTTTTAACGCTTTTTGCATGGCGGGCATGATCTGGGTGTTCGGTCTGGCCTGCGTGCCGTTAGGATACCTGTTCCTGCTGCCTATTTTCCTTTCCTTTGATCCGTCGCTGGAAGAAAGCGCCTATATCGCGGGCAGCAGGCCGCTGCACACCATGTTCAAAATCACTTTTCCGCTGGCGATGCCGGCTTTCCTCTCGGCATTCGTGTTGAATTTTTTGCGCGGACTGCGTTCATTTGAAACCCCGGTGCTGCAAGGCACGCCGGGCAATATCAAAGTCTTCGTCAGCCGCGTCTACGATTCTATGGCGCTGGAGTTCAACACCGGACTGGCGACCGCGTATAGCGTCATCCTGGTAGTGCTCTCGGTGATCACGCTGTATTTTTACGTGCGCGCGACGCGCTTTTCCGAGCGCTATGCGACGATCACCGGCAAAGGCTATCGCGTCAAGGTGATCGATATCGGGCCGTGGAAGTATGTCACGTTTTTGACCGTCTTCGTCTATTTTTTGGTGGGAATCCTGATTCCCTTCATAGTCTTGATCGTGGTGTCGATGATTCCCTATTTCGACTACGATACCTTTATGAGTTTCCCGTCCAACGCGGTCTTGACCAATTACCATACGGTCATGCACCATCCAAGCTTTGTCACAGGACTCTACAATTCGCTGGTTCTGTCGGTGACGATCGCTGTGATAACCGTTCTGGCCGGCATCGTCATGGCCTTTACAATTTATCGGACCAGGGCAACAGGAACGAAGTTATTCGAATTCATCGGCACGCTGCCGCTGGCATTTCCACCGTTGGTGCTCTCGGTTGGCTTGGTGATCATCTTCATCGGCACGCCGCTCTATAATAGTCTCTTGGCCTTGGGCGCGGGATTGTTTGTCGCCTATTTCCCTTACGCCTTTCGCAACGCTTCCGGCGCCATCGTTAATATCCATAAGGAGCTGGACGAAGCGGCCTGGGTGCACGGCGCGCGTTGGCGCCATGTGTTTTTCAAAATCACCCTGCCAATTCTCAAGCCGTCGGTAGGCGGCGCGCTTTTTTATATTTTCATCGAGGCGATGCGCAACGTCGACGTGGCCGTGTTGCTGACCTCGCCCGGTAGGGAGTATGGTCCAGTAACGCTGTTCGAATACTTCCGGGTCGGCCAGTGGGCGGAAGCCGCGGCCGGCGGAGTGATCTATCTTATTATCTTGATTGTCGCGGTCTCCGTGGCTAAATTTGCGTTCAAAATGAAGTTCAGTCTGTGAAGTCGCGTCTAAATAGGGATTCAAAAAAATGGAGGGATGCATGAAAAGCAAAGCGACGAGAGTGATCGCGGTGGGATTGACCGCGGGGATTGTTTTTGCCGGTGCGGGGGGTGCGGCGGAAAAGGCGATGAAGGACACCAAGACAGCGGCGCAAAAGGTCGTTCCCAGCCAAGTGAAAAAGCAGGCCGCCAGCGCCGGTGCGACGGCAGCCGCGGCGAAAGCGTTCGCCAAAGTCAGCGCGGTGCTCTACCCCAAGGCCAAGCAGGAAGGAAATTTGATCATTTATTCCGTGTGGGACGTGGAGCATCTCAAAGTCATTACCGAAGCCTTCATGAAGCGATATCCGGGTATCAAAGCAACCTATTGGCAGGGCAGGAACCCCGAGATCATCACGCGCGCATTGACGGAGTTTCAAGGCGGTCAAGCGAGCTTCGACATCGTGCTTTCGGACAATGCCCCGCCGGTGATCCGCGCCGCGGGCGGCATCATGAGCTACGACACCGTACAGGGCGATGTCCTGTACCTGCATGATCCGACTATGGCGACGGTGAGTTTGCAAATTCAGGCGTTGGCCTACAATACCAAGAAAATGAAACCGGCGGATTTGCCGAAAAGTTGGGAAGAGGTCGCCAATCCGAAGTACAAAGGCATGATCGCGCTCGACGATCCGATGCGCGCCGGACCGCTCAGCTCCATGCTCTCGGGATTGAAAACCCAGTGGAACGACGATGCTCGCTTTGCCAGGTTTCTGAAGGGACTCAAGGCCCTGAAGGTGCCCGTGCACAAGAGCACGAGCGCCATGTTTCGCCTGGTTATTGCCGGCGAGTATGCGATCTGCATGCCGGCGCTTCTCCATGATGTCATCGAAGAAATGCATAAGGGCACACCGGTTAGCTACGTTAAGTCCGTGGCGCCGGTAGTCTTCCCGCGCCAGGCGGCAATCTACGCCAAGGCGCCGGACCCCAATGCGGCAAAGCTGTTTGCCGAATGGATGATTTCAGAGGAGGGCCAGAAAACCATTGATTCGATTGGCCGCGAGTCCTCGCGCACCGACTTCAAGTCGCGCACTTCGATCGAATCGGCCTTCGGCAAGGACACCAAGCCGTTACCGGTTACGGATAAACTCTTTCTCGAAAATCCGAAGAAATGGCTCGATATAAACGTCAAACCGATTTGGGAAGGGTAGCGATAGGCCAGCCATTTAAATTTCAAAGGGCCGGGGGAATAGAGTTTGTCAGAACTCTGTTCCCCCTTGTTTTTCGGGGAGTAAATCGGTGACTAGCGATTGCCTAAACGCTTATATTTAGCGCCGCGGATTGTAGAAAAGCCTAACTTCCTGTGCTAGTTTTAGCCAACCTTAGGCGCAGCACGCATCCGGGAACGATTACGCGATGTTCGCTGCATGCCTCTCCGGTTAGCGAGCCGGATGCAAACAGGACGGACCCCTACGGAGAGATGGCCGAGTGGTCTAAGGCGCACGCCTGCTAAGCGTGTGTACCCCAAAAGGGTACCGAGGGTTCAAATCCCTCTCTCTCCGCCATTTGTTAATTCGCATGGCATATCGATCACCTCAGGTTACAGACTCCCGGTTAGCGCTATTCTGTAATCTTGGAGGTTGGCAAGCGCCCGTAGCTCAATTGGACAGAGCACCAGACTACGAATCTGGGGGTTGGGGGTTCGAATCCCTCCGGGCGCGCCAGCGCTTCGGGCCGACCGTGAATACTAAAATCTCACAATATTTTAGGTTAGTCGGCAACGCCGATTTGGCTATGCGTGCAGCGGTTCTATTCTGCGGTGCAATTCTTTGGGCCTGCCTTTCCGCCTGCGCCTCTAGCACCCCGGCCAATCCCAACCTGCGCAAGGAAACGCCGCGAGGCTTCTTTGAAAGATTGACCGACCAACTCACCGAACGGGAATGTAACGTTTTCCGTTTTACCTGTCCTTACGGCCTTGGGCCGGCCGGAGAGCCCTGCGAATGCACGGATCCGCGGGGGATTGTTTTAGAAGGCCGGACAGTTAAATAATCCGATTTTTGCGGGTAGCCATTAAATTATTGTTCGGCCTGTACAGCCTTGGCGATTAGCCAAATTTGAACATTGCTCGCGGTAGTCGATTTTGAGTATTTGCCACCCCTTAGAAGTAACCGTTTAACCGGGCCGGGCGCTGTCGAAGCGAGCCGCCGAAACATTTCGGGTGGGCATGGGAGTTGCTCATGGCGATGGTAGTATCAAGGCGATGACCCGGGAAGATTCTAAAACCGTACTGATCATTGAAAAGGAGCCAAACAATACGCAGCTATTGGTCAAGCAGGTTTTGTTTGCAGGTCTCAATCCGGTGGTTGCGGTTACCGGCGAGGGTGGGGTTCGTAAGGCGATCGAGCATGCGCCGGATTTAATCCTCCTCGAATTGGGCCTCGCGGATATGGATGGATTGCGCTGTGTGTCGCTGTTAAAGGAACAGCCGAAGCTAAAAAAAATTCCCATCGTGGCGATGAGTATTTTTCCGTATTTGAAAGCTAATGCACTTCATGGCGGTTGCGACGATTTTATGAAAAAGCCGGTCAAAATGATTGAATTGATGGCTTATATTCGAACCTACCTGCGCCAGGCGGCGCCTGTGCAGAAATCATAAGCGGCGCAGCGCCGCGACCTGCCGATCCCGAATCGAATTTTTTGCGCTGCGCCTGCTCAAGGCCCTCGCTCCGGGCCGAATTTTGTTCGTCGATCGCACCGGTGCGGTTTCCCCTGCTCTCCTGCCATTACCCTGCGAAACTGTTGAGGCTGATAAACCGCCTGCCGCGATTTCATCCTCGCTTTTACTTAAGGCTCGGAGGACTTGTCGGAAAACCGCGAAAGTTGTAGTAGGGTTCGTGGAGCGATCTAGCTCTCTTTTGTCGGTGTTGAGGTTGGAGTTCGGCGAAAAGGCGGGCGAAAAGAGAAAGGAGATCCACGGTCATGTCGGTCGTAACGATTTCTCATGCAGCCTACAGTGGCGGGGCCACAATCGCGGAAAAAGTCGCATCGATGCTCAATTATCGTTCGGTCGACCGTGAAGTGTTGATCGAAGCGAGCAAGCGTTACGGGATTCCTGAGGCGAAGTACACCGAGATGCTTGAAACCGAAGGTCACTGGTGGGAGCGCTGGCGCGAAAGCCTGCGGCTTTATCGAATCACCCTGCAAGCAGCCATGTGTGAAGTGGCCTCGGAAGACCGGCTGGTTTATTATGGCCGGGCTGGCCGGCAGCTTCTTCCTGGGATCAAGCATGTCCTGAGGGTGCTCATCGTTGCGCCGATGGAATTCCGGATTGAACTGGTGCGCGCACAGAAGGGCATGGACGACGAAACTGCCCGTCAGTATCTGCGCGAGCTCGATCGTGTGCGCAGCCGGCGCTTTCGCGCGCTGTTCAATGACGACTGGCAGGACCCGGTCGGCCAAGATTTGGTTTTGAACGGCGCAAGGTTTTCGGCGGAGAGCGGTGCTTCGCTGATCGCCGACACGGTGCGGCGGCCGGAGTTTCAGCCAAGTCCCGAGTCAAAAAAGGCCTTCGAGGATCTAGCCACTACGGCGCACGTCCAGGCGGCATTGATCACTTCGCCGAAGACCCGCAACGTCGTGCTCAACGTCAAGAGCGACGATGGTCGCGTAAGCATCTCCGGCATCCTGGCGGACCCCGATTTGGAAAAAGAAATTACGCGTATCGCCAAAGAAGTCAAAGGTGTCACGGAAGTTGCGACCGATATCGAACCTCCGCCGATTGAATACATGCATCCATAATTCACGCGTTCATTAACGCGAACCGACGCGAATCAAACATTCAGCAAATTGAGTTCGGGGAATTTATTCGCTGGGCACGCCGTGATAATATCCGAACGTCGAGGGGAAACGCCCATGGAAATGTACGATGTCGAGTATATGCGCCTGGCGCTGGCGGCGGCACGTGACGCAGCCGGTAGAGGCGAGGTTCCGGTTGGAGCAGTGATCGTTTCGGCGGGGGAAGTTCTCGGCACCGGTTGCAACCGCCGGGAGGAACGCCAGACGCCATTAGGACACGCGGAGATTTCGGCGATCGAGGAAGCGGCTGGCCGTCTGCGAAGCTGGCGCCTGGATCAGTGCGATATCTACGTGACGCTAGAGCCATGCCTGATGTGCATGGGGGCGATTTTGCAAGCCAGGATGCGCCGGCTAGTGTTTGCATCCCTCGATCCGAAAGCTGGCGCAGTTGAATCTCTTTATCATTTGTGTGAGGATCAGCGCCTCAACCATCAACTGCCCGCGACCGGCGGTGTCCTGGCTGAACAGTCGGCGGCTCTGCTCGCCGAATTTTTTATCCGCCTCAGGTCGCGAAATCGCCAAACTCAGAAAGCGGAGAGGTGGCCGAGCCCGGTTGAAGGCGCTTGACTCGAAATCAAGTGTACGGGGAACCGTACCGGGGGTTCGAATCCCTCCCTCTCCGCCAAAATTTTCACTTTCATATTCAGCGGTTTACCCCTTCTCATTGGTTTCCAGTCAAAAGGCAGTTTCAGGACAATTTAGCGGGTGCCTATAGAAAACGGCGAGAATCGGATTGTCGACGGATAAATTCGGCTGTGCGTGATATTTTGCCCCGATGCCTGGTCAGAAATCCTATCGTGCCGCACTATCCTAAGGTACATGACGTCTTCCCCGATTCTGGTCTCACAGCTAACTCAATTAAGCGCTTGTTGATGATTGCGGATGGACGCATTTTCCAATTGCGACTGTGAAGCGCTCGATCGCCTGGTCAACGCGGCGGCCTTGGGTCCCATGCTGACGCGTTGACCGACGGCGGAAGCTGCGATTTTACCGATGCAGGGCCTGTTTTCTCGCCCCATGCCTTGCGAGCTTTGCGTCGAAATCCGCCTGTGGGATGGCCAGCGGGAAGCTCAGTGCCAGCGGAAGGATGCGCCGGTATGTCGGGAGATTGAGAAAATCAAACGTCGGTATTAGAAATCTGCTCAACGGCTGGTAGTGCTCTTGCGATCGAGCGACCAGGCGCCGTCGTCGTCAAAGATCGCCTCTCGGAAAAGCGTATCGTAGAAAACATCGATCATATCACCATTGCCGCGGATTCTAGCGACTCGCAGCGATGTCCAGATATCTTCCCACGGGATAAGCTTCATTGGGGCGTGGCCTGGCGAACCTGGCTCGATTGAGCCAAGGCCCGTCGGTTGAGTTTTACCCTCCTTGGCCGCGCGCGGATCAGCCATCTTGTCTTTTGAAATCAAATCCCGAAATCGCATCGAATAAATTCTTGCTGAGTTTGGTATTGGTTGGCGCAGTTCACGGCTGAACGAGTAAACCGAGAAGCGCTGACAACCGTTCTGAGCAATTGCAGTGCCATTTTTGTAAATCTATGAAAAATCAAGTAGTTTCGTCGCTGGGGTACGTCGATGGAAAAGCGAGATACGTAAACATTTCTAACAATAACTTTAATGATTGCGTTTCATTTTTCGAATTTAATTACAATATATGTTTATTAATCGGACTTTAGCGTCGGTTTAAAATTTAGCTCCGAAGGCCGCAAAAAACGTTAAGAGATTTAACATGAAAGGCAGTAAATCCATTCTTTGAGTGAGCCGCTTGTGGAAAAAGTTATTCAGTTCGCTGATAAGCGTTTTGTAGAAAATCACTTGACTCTATGTTAGCTTCACATCACGCGCCGACGATCGGTGGACGGTTTACTCAAGCTGGGAGAGGTGACCGAGCGGTTGAAGGTGCACGACTGGAAATCGTGTGTACCCCTAATAAGGGTACCGAGGGTTCGAATCCCTCCCTCTCCGCCAGGAATGAATGGGTTTGATTGAGGGTCGGTTATATTCCGAATTCTTTCGTCCCAAAGCGCTCGTTAAGCCGAACTGAATTCGATGGGATGTCGATTGCTGATAGTTAGGTCCTGTGCAAGGCGGCGCCGTGAACTCCGTCAGGTCCGGAAGGAAGCAGCGGTAACGGATCAGCCCCTGTGCCACGGGGCAACCTAGCTGTCAGCAATGGGCATCCCGGAAAATAAATTATAAATCATGGCGGGCCGGCGTGTTCGTCGGCTTCGGAACCGATCATCCCGCGTCGATTTTATGTCTTACCTGGTCATTGCCCGGAAGTGGCGCCCGCAAATTTTTTCGGATATTGCAGGGCAGGAGCATATTACTCGGACTTTGCAAAATGCCATCCGCGCTAATCGCATCGCGCATGCGTTTCTATTTACCGGGGTCCGCGGGGTCGGCAAGACGACCGCTGCGCGGGTGCTCGCCAAAGCGTTGAACTGTGCCAAAGGGCCTACGCCGAATCCCTGTAATGAATGTAATCAATGCCGAGAGATTTCTCAGGGCAACTCCATCGACGTGTTCGAAATCGACGGCGCGTCGAACCGAGGCATTGATGAAATAAGACAGATCATCGAAAACGTTCGTTATCAGCCGGCCAATTCCAGATTTAAAATTTACATCATCGACGAAGTGCATCAGGTGACCAAGGACGCCTTCAATGCTTTGCTTAAAACGTTGGAGGAGCCGCCGCCGTCGGTAAAGTTTATTCTGGCCACCACCGAACCACAGCGGTTACCGGCGACTATCCTGTCGCGCTGCCAACGCTATGATTTCCGCCGTATCAATCTCCGTGAAATCGTCGAACGCCTCGGCGCCATCGCCCAGAGCGAGGGGCTCGCCATTACCGAGGGTGCCCTGGTACTGTTGGCGCGGGAAGCCGACGGCAGTATGCGCGATGCCCAGTCGTTGCTTGAGCAGGTTCTCGCCGTTGGCGCGAATATCGACGGCGAGACCAAACGCGGCGCGGTGGATGAAACGTTGCTCCAAGACGTATTGGGCCTGGCGGAGCGGCGGGTTCTTTACGAGATTTCCGCCTCGGTGCTTGCGGGGGATTCTCGCCGCTGCGTCGAACTGGTGGCTGCAGTCGTCAATCAAGGCCGTGACATCAATCGACTTTCGCGCGATCTGGTCGAGCACTTCAGAAATCTGCTGGTGGCGCGCCTGGCGGGCAAGAGCCAGGATGGAGCGTCGGGCAGTACGGCTAGAGCGAGCTTGAGCGCGCCCCTGTTGGATTTACCCGATCAAGAAATTGCCGATCTCAGCGAGCAGTCCCGGCCATTGTCGGTCGAAACGCTACTCGATTACTTCGATTTCATGAGCGCGGGCGATGAAGACGTGAGTCGTTCGGTAACACCGCGCTTCGCCCTCGAAAGCGTTTTAGTGCGCCTGGCAGGTTTGCCGAAGACGCTACCGGTAAGCGAGCTCATCGGGCGTCTGGAGCGGCTCGAAAGCAAGGCGCCGCAGCCGCTCCTCGGCGGCAGCGTTGCGCCACGGGTTAATCCGTTGAAGGAAACAACGTTTGCTCCGGCGCCCGCGGTCCTGCCGAGAGAAGCGGCGGCGCCGGTCAGCCCAACCGATCGCTGGCGCGAGTTTGTCACGCACGTGGGCCGAGAGAAAAAATTCTTGGCCTCCCACCTCGATGCCAGCAAGGCGTTGGAGCTGCCACCGCAGCGATTGCGCATCGGTGTTTCGGAGCGGCATCACTTGGCGTTCCTGCTTGACGGAGATAATCTAATCGCGCTCAAGGAGCTAGCCAATAGTTTTTTCGCTCAGGATGTCAACGTGCAGATCGTCAACATGACGTCGGAACGTACGAGCGGCGGCACCGAAGCGGCTTCCGCTGCGAGGCCTAACGCCGCCGACGAGCGAACCCCAATGGTCAAAGAGGCACTGCGCATATTCGGTGGATCGGTGCGGAATGTGCGCAAGGACAAGGGTTAGCGGCAAACGAGCTGCTACACCCGGAGCGGCCAACTTTAAATTCCAAGGAGGAGGGTCGATGGCAAGCATAGGCGCAATGGGCGATCTCTTGAAGCAAGCCCAGGAAATGCAGGCGCGAATGGCCAAGATTCAAGAAGCGCTGGCCTCTAAAACGGTGCAGGGCTCCGCCGGCGGAGGCATGGTTCAAGTGACGGTCAACGGGCAGTTCAACATTACTCAAGTGCAAATCGAACCGTCGGTGATCAATGCGGCGGAAAAGGACATGTTGGAAGATCTGATCCTCGCGGCGGTAAATGACGGCATGCGCAAGGCCCGCGAGCTGGCGTCGGCGGAAATGAGCAAGCTCACCGGAGGAATGAAGATCCCAGGATTGATGCCATGATCCTCTATCCCGCTCCTCTTGATCGTCTCGTTCAAGAACTGTCAAGGCTCCCAGGCATTGGTGAAAAGAGCGCGGCGCGTTTGGCCTTCCACATGCTCAAAGGCAACAAGGATGACGTGATGCGGCTGGCCGACAGCATTGCCAAATTGCGCCAAGAAATGGGTTTGTGCCGGCTTTGTTTCGGTTTCAGTGAAGTCACGCCGCACGACGACGACGGTGCGCTCTGCGGCATCTGCCGTAGCGCCGGAAGGGAAGCCGATAAGATCTGCGTCGTCGAGGAACCGGCTGATTTGATCGCTGTCGAGAAATCACAGGAATACCGCGGCCTGTATCACGTGATCCACGGCACCATTTCGCCGCTCGACGGCGTTGGGCCGGACGCATTGCGCATCAAGGAATTGATCGAACGGCTGCGCGACGGGGCGGTCAAAGAAGTCATCGTCGCGACCAACCCGACCATGGACGGCGAAGCGACGGCGCTCTATCTTTCCAAGGTGATCAAACCGATGGGGGTTTCGGTGACCCGCATTGCCCGCGGCCTGCCGATGGGTGGCGACCTGGAATACACCGACGCGGTGACCTTGGGCAAAGCCCTCGAGGGCCGGCGTGAAATCTAGTGGCGGAGCAAACTAAAAAATTTTTCTACCGACATCGATCGCCAGCCAGAATAACATTGCGATCAACGCCGAGGCGGGGATCGTCAATATCCAAGCCCAGACGATTCGTCCCGCTACATTCCAGCGCACCGATTTTAGCCGTCTAAGCGAGCCCACACCGATGATCGCTCCGGTAATCGTATGAGTGGTGGACACCGGGATGCCGAAATGGGCAGCGCTGAAGAGGGTAACGGCTCCGGCCGCCTCGGCAGCGAAGCCGCCCATGGGTTGCAAGCGGGTGATGCGCGAGCCCATCGTGTGCACGATACGCCAGCCGCCCGATAACGTTCCCAAGCCGATGGCCGCGTGGGCGAGCAAGACAATCCAAAATGGAATCATCAGTTTTCCCGCAGGATCACTGACCAGATGACGATAATCGGCAACGGTAAAAAGGGCGCCGGCAATGATGCCCATGGTTTTTTGCGCATCGTTGGTGCCATGCCCGAGGCTGTAAGCCGCGGCCGACAACAGCTGCCCGCGGCGGAAAAAGTGATCCACGTTGGATGGAATCGCGCGCTTGAAGATATGCAGGATGGCCATCAGATTGAGCATGCCCAATCCCATGCCCATCACGGGGGCTAAGACGATGAAGATCAAAGTACTCACCCAGCCTCCGGGAATGATGACACCGAGCCCCGCCTTGGCGACACCGGCCCCGGCGTAGGCGCCGATCAGGGCGTGCGACGAACTGGTCGGTAGACCGATGTACCAGGTGATCAGGTCCCAGGTGATCGCGCCGAGCAGTCCGGCAAGAATCACATAGGAATCCACCTGCTGGACATCGAGCAGGCCGCTGCCGATGGTCTTGGCGACCGCGGTGCCGAAGGTAAAGGCGGCGACGAAATTCCAAACCGCCGCCCAGGCAACGCCTTGAAGCGGGGTGAGGACACGGGTGGAAACCACCGTGGCGATCGAGTTTGCCGCGTCGTGAAAACCATTGACATAATCGAAAACCAGGGCGATGGCGATAATCAGTGCCGTTAGAATAAATACCGGATCAGCCATTTTTGATGATAACCCGTTGCAGTACGTCGGCGACGTCTTCCATGGTATCGGTGGTCTCTTCGAGCATCTCGTAGATTTCTTTCCAGCGAATCAGGTTAAACATATCGTCCTTGTGGTTGACGATCTCGACTAGCGCCTCGCGCAAGATCCGATCGCCGTTATTCTCGATCGTATTGATTTCCTTGATATGCTCGTTCACCAGGCGAAAATTTTTTTTCTCCCGAAGATTGGGCATGGCCATGTGCAGCTCCTTCGCGCCGCTGCGAATCAGGTGGGCCAATTGGCGGGCTTTCTCGGTGGGCGCTTCGATGCGAAAGATCTGCATTCGGACGGCCGTTGCTTCAATCTTATCGATGGAATCGTCCAGGGCCGAGATCAGCCGTTCGATATCTTCGCTGTCGAGCGGGATAATCAGCGTGTGCATCAGCAGATGCATGACTTCATGGACGATAAAGTCGCCGCGATGCTCCAATTCGGTGATGCGCGCGACTTTGCTCTCCACCTGCTCATAATTGTCGAACAAGTCTTGGAGGATTTCCGCCGCTTCGAGCAGGTTGCCGGTGGCTTTTTCGAACCACTCATAGAATTTTGTTTCCGCTGGCAAAAACTGAAATTTAGCCATGATCTCCCCGCGCGCTCGGCGTTCAGATGGCAAATAAAATTGAAGAATTTGAGACGCGATGGAATTTAACATGCGCCTCGGGGCGCTTCAACCGAAAAGAAACTTTTTAGTTACGCCAAAAGCTGTTGCACGCGTTCGCGGATGTCGTCGCGGACTTTACGGAAAATCGCCAGGACCTGTTCGTCGTCGCCGGCCGCCTGTGCCGGATCAATGATTGGCCAGTGGCTGCGTTGAGCGCTGAGCGGCACGACCGGGCATTGTTCCCGGGCGTCGTCACAGAGGGTGACCAGATGATCGATCTTATCGAGCGGGACCGCGTCGAGGCCCTTGGAGCGTTGATCGGAAATGTCGATGCCCGCTTCCATCATCACTCGAACGGCAAGCGGATGAATGGGCTTCGGTTGGGTTCCGGCGCTGAAAAATTCAGTAGCGCCATTGGCGTAATGATGCGCGAAAGCTTCGGCCATTTGACTGCGGCAGGAGTTGCCGGTGCACAAAAAGAGGATGCCTTTCCGCGGGTTATTGTTGGAAGACGCTACGGGCAAGCGGACACGTACCGTGGTGCCTTTGTTGATGGTGCTTTCGATTTTGAGTTCGCCCTGATGCGCTTGCACAATATGTTTGACGATGGCCAGGCCTAGACCAGTACCGCCGAGATCGCGCGAGCGCGCCTTGTCGACTCGATAGAAGCGTTCGGTCAGGCGCGGTAAGTCTGTGTCCGGGATGCCCGGGCCGGTGTCCGCAATCGAGATTTCGACCAACGGCTGGGCGCCGTTTTCTTGCGCAACTCGCGTCGCCGCCAGCGTCACCTTGCCGTCGGGCGGCGTGTATTTGATCGCGTTGTCGACCAGATTGATAAACAGCTGTTGCAGACGGTCGGTGTCGCCCAGCAGCCTCGGCAGCTCCGGGGCGGCGTGTTGGCTGAGCTTGATGTTCTTTTTCGCGGCGTGGTCCCAGAATACTTCCAACACCCGCTGAATCAGTTGGTTGGCATCGAGGGGCTGGAGGTTCAGTTGAATGGCGCCGGATTCCAAGTCGGACAGGGTCAAAAGGTCTTCGGTGAGCCGGCTCAGCCGTTCGGAATGGCGTTCGATAATCATCAAAAACTGCCGGCTGTCTTCCGGCTCGGCCGGCGGCGTATCGAGCAAAGTCTCGACGTAACCGCGGATGGCGGTTAATGGCGTGCGCAGTTCGTGCGATACGTTGGCGACGAAATCAGAGCGCATGGATTCGAAACGTTTGATATCGGTGACGTCGTGGAACACCAAGATCGATCCGAGCACGTCGCCTTGTGGGTTGCGCAGCCGGCCCGCGTTCACACGAAACCAGCGGTCTTCGTCGAGCTCGACTTCTTTCGAATAGCGTTGAGCCGAAAAATCGAAGGCCAAAACTTCTTCCAAGATCTTGTGAACTTCTGGGTGGCGCGAAATTTCCAGCATTGAGACGCCGTAGATATCGCGCCCCTCGGTTACGTGGAACATGTTCCGAGCTTGGTCGTTGATGAGCAACACCTGTCCCTTGGGATCGAGCACGAGCACTCCCTCGATCATGCAGCGTAAGATTGAATCGACCTTTTCCTTTTCGCTGATGATTTGCTGTAAATTACCGCGGATATTGTCGCTCATTTCTTTGAGACGCTGCTCGAGCAGTGAGATTTCATCGCGGCTGCGCTGCGGGAAAAAATTCTCCGGGAAAGAGCCCTGGGCAACCTGCGCGGCAAATTGTTCGAGGTGCTGAAAACGGCGGGTGAGGTGACGGGAAAACAGCCATGCGAGAAGCAACCCGCAAGCCGATGCGAGAAGCAAGCCGCTTAGGACCGAGGCGCGATTCGTTCGAATCGCGCTTTCCACTTCCGTGAGCGGTTTGGCGATGCGAATGACTCGTCTCGACCCCAAGCCGGTTTCGCTCAACGCGTGGTAGAGCATTTCGAATCCCACGGTCGTGCTGTAGCGCATGGCGTTGCCCGAGCCGCTTTGCAGAGCCTCCGCCACTTCAGGACGATTGGCGTGGTTCTCCATCACCGCAGAAGATTGGGATGAGTCGCACAGGACCTTTCCGTCGCCGGCGATCACCGTAATGCGCAGGGCAAGATCATCGCCCAACTGGCGGCAAAGCGCGTCGAAACTGGAGCCTTGTTCACCGAGGGGCAACAAGCGGCTCAATAAATGGGCGTCCCGCTCCATGCGCTCGCTGAGGTTGGCGATATAAAAATTGCGCAGCTTAGCGCTGGAGTAGAAATAGAAACTTGCAGAAAGCAGGAGAACTAGAACTAGATAGGAGAGGAAAAATTTGATGATGAGCTTACTGTTCCAGAGCCTTTTCATCGAATTTATAGCCGACACCCCGCAAAGTTAAGATCCATCTCGGTTTGCCGTCGTCCTTTTCAATCGCCTTGCGCAACCGGCGAATGTGCACGTCGACGGTGCGCGGGGTGACGAAGGTCTCGCCGCCCCAGACGCGGTCGAGCAGCTGGTCGCGGCTGAGCACGCGGTTGGGATTTTGAACCAAGAATCGCAAAAGCTCAAACTCTTTGAGCGTCAGCTTCACGGCTTTGCCGCGAGCGAAAACCTCGTAGGTGGTAAAATCGATTTTCAGTCCGCCTTTTTCGTAAGCAGGGGGTGAATCGGCATTGGCGTTGGCATTGGCGCGCCGCAGTATGGCGCGCACGCGCGCGACCATTTCTCGGGGGCTGAACGGCTTTGCCAAGTAGTCGTCGGCGCCCATTTCCAAACCGACGACTCGGTCCGCTTCGCCGGCCTTGGCGGTGAGCATGAGGATAGGCAGTTTCGCGGTGTCCGGTTGGCCGCGCAGGATTTTGCAGACTTCGATGCCGGACAACCCCGGCAGCATGAGGTCCAATACCACCAGGTTGGGTTTCTCGCGCTGAATCACCTTCAACGCCTGTTCGCCATCTTCCACGGTGATCACCTTGAAACGTTCCTGGATCAAGTTGTAGCCGACCAGCTTGGCAATATCCGGTTCGTCTTCGACGACTAAGATTTTCTGTGCGCCGGCAGCCATAATCAAACCGTGGGCGGAAGCTGCTTCATATGGCGTATGCTCTTGCCTTTGACCATGAAGATCACCATCTCGGCGATGTTGGTGGCGTGGTCGGCGATACGCTCGAGGTATTTCGAGATCGAGCTGATCTTGGTGGCGCGGGTGATGGTCTGGACGTTTTCGATCATAAAAGTCAGGGTCTCGCGGAAAATTTGCGCGTTGAGCTCGTCGACCTCGGTGTCGTCCTTGCAGACCTTGAGGGCGAGCTCGGTGTCTTCGCGGACAAACGCGTCGAGGCTTTCGTGGATCATTCGTTGTGAGATGCGGGCCATGCGCGGAATATCGATATAGGGCTTGAGCTGCGGCTCGAGGTTGAGCTCCAGCGCCCGCTCGCAGACGTTAACGGCCATATCGCCGATGCGTTCCAAATCCGTCGTAATTTTCAAACCGGTGGTGATAAAGCGGAGATCCCGTCCCGCTGGTTGATGCAACGCCAGGAGCTTGATGCAGAGCTCGTCGATTTCGACGTCCAGCCGGTTCACCTCATGGTCGCGCTCGATGATCACCCGCGCCAGCTCGGAATCGCGATCGACCAGCGACTTGACCGCCTTATGGATCTGGTCTTCGACCAGACCGCCCATATAGAGGATTTCCTCGCGGAGTCTTTTCAGCTCTTCTTCGTATTTTTTATCGGTGTGTTCGGCTTGCATATCTTCCTCGATCATCCGAAGCGGCCGGTAATATAATCCTCGGTTTGGCGTTTTTCCGGAGCGGTGAAGAGTTTTTGCGTATTCCCGAATTCGACCAATTCACCGACGTAGAAGAAAGCTGTATAGTCCGATGCGCGCGCGGCTTGCTGCATGTTGTGGGTGACGATGACGATGGTGACGGTATCCTTGAGCTCGTGAATCAGCTCTTCTATTTTCGCGGTGGCGATGGGGTCGAGCGCGGAACAAGGCTCGTCCATGAGCAACACTTCCGGGTCGACGGCGAGCGCGCGCGCAATGCACAGCCGTTGCTGTTGCCCGCCCGAAAGGCTGGTACCCGGCTTCTGCAAGTTGTCTCTGACTTCGTCCCACAGCGCCGCGCTTTTCAAGCTTTTCTCGACTTTTTCCGCGATCAGCTTGCGGTCGCGGATGCCGTTTAACTTATAGCCCGAGGCGACGTTATCGTAGATGGTCATACTCGGAAAGACGTTTGGTTTCTGAAAAACCATGCCCACTCGCCGCCGTACGTCGACCGGGTCGACGCCGGGACCGTACAGGTCTTGGCCATCGAGCAGGACTTTACCTTCCACTCGGCCGCCGGGAGTGACTTCGTGCATCCGGTTGAGGCAGCGGATAAAGGTGGATTTGCCACATCCCGACGGCCCGATGATCGCGGTCACTTTGTTGTTCTTGATGTAAAGGTTGACGTCTTTGACCGCGCGAAAGTCTCCGTAGTAAACATTTAAGTGCTCTACTTGGAGCCGCTGATCTTCCGGAGCGATGAGCGAATCGGTTTTTTTCGGCGGCTGCGAGTCTTTTGGTTTAGGGCTGTCCTCGCTGTCGTACCGCTCATCGCTCATTTGCGCTCCCCCGTTATTCACGCGTTTTCCCCCGCAAAAAGGCCCGAGTCATGACGCTGATTACCAAGACAACCATCATCAACACGAACGACGCAGCCCATGCTTTTCTGTGCCAGTCGTCATAAGGACCGGTGGCATAAGTATATATCAGCATTGGCACGGTCGCGATGGGCTTGCCAAGGTTCAAATTCCAAAAGGGATTGCCGAAGGCGGTGAACAACATCGGCGCTGCCTCGCCGAGGGCTCGGGAAATTGCCAGTACCGCTCCGGTGATCAAAGCCTTCGACGAGACCGGCAAAACTACGCCAATTATCGTTCGCCACTTCGGAATGCCTAGCGCCAGCGAGGCCTCGCGCAACGATGGCGGGACCAAGCGGAAGGCCTCGTGCGAGGCGATGAGAATGATTGGCACCATGATGAAGGCATAAGCGACCGAACCCGACAGACCTGAAAATGAGCCCATGGGTCGGACGATCAGCGCGTAAGCGAACAGTCCGACGACGATGGACGGTACTCCGGTCAAGACTTCGGCCATGAACCGAACGGCGCGGCCCATGCGCGAGCTGGGAAACTCGTTGATAAAAATCGCCGCGCCGAGGCCGATCGGCATCGCGAACAAGGTAGCGCAGGCGACGACCATCACGCTACCGACCAGAGCATTGGCGATGCCGCCGCCCACCTCGCCGGGCGGCAAAGGCAACGCGGTGAGAAATTCCCAGTCGATGGCCGTAGCTCCCTGGTAGACGACGTACCCGAGAATTGCAAGCAGGATAAAAATCGACACGGCGGCGCACAAAACCATGCCGGTAATCGCCAGCTGTTCGACTAACTTGCGCAGGCGAAATCGGCGGCGATCGGTTTCAACGGTCATTACTTTCATGGAATCCGCTGTCACTCAAAAACGGCAACTTCTCCTTTGGACAAGCGCCGGATTAAAAATTGCGCGCCTAAGCTGATCAGGATCGTTATCCCGAACAAGACCAGCCCGACGTAGATGAGGGAAGACACATAAAGGTCGTAGGTTGCCTCGGTGAACTCGCTGGCGATTTGACTCGCCATGCTGTGCACCGGATCGAAGAGCGAATGGATGAGATCGAAAGAGTTGCCGCCGACCATGGTGACCGCCATGGTTTCGCCGATAGCACGGCCGAGCCCGAGTATCACCGCGCCGAAGAGTCCAACCCGTGCGTAGGGCAGGGCGACTTGCCAGATGGCTTCCCATTTGGTCGCGCCGAGGGCCAACATGCCCTCGATCTGCGGGCGCGGCACGGTCAATAATATATCCCGCGAGATTGCCGTAATGATCGGCGTGATCATGATGGAGAGTATCAAACTGCCGGACAAAACGCCGACGCCGTAAACCGCAGGGCCGTCAAAAAGAAAAAACCAGCCAAAATTCGCCTTGAGCCAAATTTGCAGCGCCCGTACGATCGGCACCATTACGAATAAGCCCCACAGGCCGAAAACGATGCTGGGAATACCGGCCAGCAATTCGATCGGGTAGGAAATCATCGGCCGGAGCCATTTGGGGATGTAAAAACTGATGAAAATCGCGGAACCGATGCTTATGGGCACGGCAAGCAACAGGGCGATGAAGGCTTTCACCAAAGTGCCGATGATGGTCGGGAGCGTGCCGAACTCACGGGTTACCGGATCCCATGTCGTGCCCACTAAAAATTTGAGACCAAAAGTCTGGATCGCCTGCCAGGAGCCGCGAAACAGATCGAACACCAGCAAAAAAGCGAGCAGGAGAACTGAAAGGGCAAATCCCTGGGTAATGCGATAACACAAACGGTCGCCATAATTGATCACCTTTGCATCGTGATAGATGCCTCGGCCGCTAGTCAGCGCCGAGAGCTCGCCGTCGATCGTTGCATTTTGATCTTTCATGAATCACCTCCGAACAAAACCAAAGCGGCCGGCACCGCTAGATGCCGGCCGCGCAATAGTGGGGATCTAGGATTGTGATTCCTATTTAAGCACGACTTGGTTGTTGACCTTGATCTTTTTTAGCAATGCTTCGGCCTTCTTTACCGCCGCGCCTTTCAGCGGAGCGTACTCGAGCGGTGCGGCGAATTTCTGGCCGTCGTGGATCATCCACCAGGCCAGCTGTGCAACCGCATCCGCCTTGGCAGCGTCGCGCTGGTTCTCGTAAATCAACAACCAGGTAAAGCCGCTGATCGGATAGGCGTTGGGGTTGGGGCTGTTCGTGATGACAACTTCCATATTGTCGGGGAGGTCCTTTTGGTCAGCAGCGGCCGCGGCGCCTTCAAGGCTCGGGCCCACCCACTTGCCGGCTTTATTACGAAGTTGCGCCCACGGCATTTTATTCTGATGGGCATAGGCCAACTCTACGTAACCGATCGCGCCCGGGATCTGTTTAACCGAGTTGGCGACCCCTTCATTGCCCTTGCCGCCGACGTCGCCGGGCCAATTGACCGAAGTGGCCGAACCAACCTTCTCTTTCCACTCCGAGCTGACCTTGGAAAGGTAGTTCGTAAAGATGAAAGTGGTTCCCGACCCGTCCGAGCGATGCACTACGGCAATCGCCGAGTCCGGCAGCTTGACACCGGGATTGATCGTCTTGATGCGGTTGTCGTTCCAGTTCTTAATTTTCTTCAAATAGATGTCGGCCAGTACTTCCGGCGTTAGCCGGAGCTTGCCGGATTGGACGCCGGGGAGATTGACGACGATCGCCTCAGCGCCCGCGACGGTGGGCACGTGAAGAACGTTGCCGCCTTTGGACTCGGACTTTTGATTGTCGCTCATGATGCCATCGGAGCCGCCAAAATCGACGGTTTGCGCCGCCAGTTGGCGGATGCCGCCGCCGGAACCGATCGATTGGTAATTGACTCTTACGCCGCAGGCCTTGTTGTATTCACTGAACATCTTGGCGTAGAGCGGGTAAGGAAACGTAGCGCCCGCGCCTGTAAGCTCTTTGACTCCCTTGGTTGGGCAGCTCGCCAATGCCGGTCCAGCGGTAGCGGAGACCGCCGCAATGACGACCGCCACGGCAAAATTCTTAGCTTTCATTTAAATATCCTCCTGTTTTTAATTTGTTAAGCCTCGATTGTTACAGATTGGTTACGAAACCGTTAAGCTTAGGAAAACACTACACAAGGGCTCCGACAACGCGATCCGGCTTTACTTACTCCGCGTGGAGATCTATGCATTTGTGTCTTTCGACGACATTGATACGAGGCCGCGGTGAAGCTGTTGTTAACACAGCGTAAAGATTAAGGTTAAGAGGGAAGAGGCGAGCCTGTGTGGGTCTATGTAGGATCCTTAACCTAAATTTAATGATCGCGGACGGCTTCCGTGCTGGCCAATTGTAGGCGGTTTTTGCTATGTTTATTTCTCGACTTCATCCCATTGGGAACAAGCATTTATGGCAGGCGGAATGAAAACGTACGGCAAGCATCGATTTCCTGGGCGGCTCTTTATCGTCGAGGGGATCGACGGTTCCGGTAAGAGCACTCAGCTATCGTTGCTTAAGAAATGGCTCGAGGCGGAGGGCTACGTCGTCTATTTCAGCGAGTGGAACTCTTCGCCGTTGGTGCGCGACGTCACCAAACGCGGCAAAAAGAAAAAGATGCTCACGCCGATAACCTTCAGTTTGATTCATGCCACCGATTTCGCCGATCGCACCGAACACGACATCATCCCGCCGATGAAAGCCGGCGCGGTGGTGCTGGCCGACCGGTATGTTTATACCGCCTTTGCGCGCGACGTGGTGCGCGGCGTGAGCCCCCAATGGGTGCGCGACCTTTATGCCTTTGCGGTAAAACCGACGGTCGCTTTTTATTTTCGCACGCCCCTCGAGGTTGCGATGAAGCGGATCCTTGGCGGCCGAGATGCGATCAAATATTATGAAGCGGGAATGGATCTCGGTCTGAGCGACGACATCGAAGAAAGCTTCAGACTGTTTCAAGCCCGCATCATTGATGAATACGAGAAAATGGTCGGCGAGTTCGGCCTGGTGCCGATCGACGCGACCCGTTCGATCGAGGATCAACAGGCCGAGGTGCGGCGCATCGTGACCGACGCATTGACCGGGACCAAGAGAACCAGAGTTAGAAGATGGCTCGATTTAGCTTCTTTGGCGAAGGGCTCCCAGATATAGATCTGGCCGAGCTCAAGGGCAAGCTCATCGTTTTAGAGGGGACCGACGGCGTCGGCCGGTCGACCCATATAGGCCTGCTCAAACAGTGGCTGGAAAACCACGGCCACGCCGTGCTCGATACCGGTATGACCCGCTCGGCCCTCGCCGGCAAGCGACTCAAGCAAGCGAAGGAAGGCCACACGCTTGGCGGCATCACGATGAGCTTGTTCTATGCCACCGATTTTGCTGACCGTTTGGAAAATGAAATCATTCCGGCTCTGCGCGCCGGTTTCGTTGTCTTGACCGATCGTTACATTTATTCGCTAATGGCGCGGGCTATCGTGCGTGGCGCCGATCCGGAATGGTTGCGCGAGGTTTACGGCTTTGCTTTGCGTCCGGATGCGGTTTTTTATCTGCGCGTGAATATCGACGATTTGGTTACGCGAGTGCTGCAAAGCACCGGCTTCGATTACTGGGAGTCGGGCATGGATCTGCACATGGGCGATGACATGTACGAGAGCTTCGTGCGTTATCAGACATGTCTGCTGGCGGAATTTGACAAGATGGTCGAAACCCACGGTTTTGAGATCGTCGACGCCTCGGGCAGCATCGAAGAGGTGTTTGAAGACCTGCGCGAGCGCGTTGACCGGGTGGTGGCGAGAAATGGCTACTGATCCGTCTTTGCTTCAGCCTCTGATGCCGCCGCTTTGATCTCGTTCCACCGCTGGGCGAGTTTTTCCGCCCTATCCAATGCCTCGATCACCAGGGCTTGGTCGCGTTGCTTGTCCCGTTCCATTTCGAGCAGTAACGAGCGGCACATGCCGGGCTCTCGTGCCAAAAAACCCGGACGCCCGATGAATTTGGCGACTTGCTGTTGCAATATTCTTCGGTCATGCCAATCGCCGAGCTCGTTTTGAAGCAGCTTTAGACCCTGCAACAACGGCTTCGTCGATGAGTCGGCGAGCTCGGCGAGGGACTCGACCCGATAGCGCAGCCGTTTGCCGGCAATGCGAAAGCAGTGAATATTTTCGATTTGCGGATCAGCCTTGGCCGCGGCGAGCGCTTCGTTCCAGGCGCCAAGAGCGTCGCCGGCGCGCTGCCAAAGCAGTGCCACGTCTTCGGGCTGTTCGCCGATAGCGTCGATACAGGTCTGGGCGCGCGAAATGAAATCTATCAACTCGTAATGTTTTAGTTCTGTGCGCGCATCGGCAATTGCTTTGGCCCGATCTTCATCAAGCCATCGCTTCACGGCTTCCCAGGCTCGGCGCAGCGCCGCGGCATTGACCGCGTCGCGCCGTTTTTCAATCAGCGCGATGCTTACATCGAGATTGCGGCAGGGGCCGAGGGCGCGCCGCGTTTGTTTCAAGATCCGGTTCAGCTTTCGCGCCTTCGACAGCTTTGACTTCGGCAGAAAGGCGCGCACGGTTTGTTGCAGCCGGCGGCTGGCGACGCGCACATCATGGATCGTATCCGGGGCGTCGTTCAGCAGAGCTTTGGCAAAGAGCGTTACGAACCGCTCCAGCCGCTTACGAGCCAATTTAGGCAACTTGTTTTTCATATCGACAGCGTCAGTCGATTCTGCGACCCGGCGCGCAGGAGAATTTTCCCCTTGTTACTCCATCATGCGAGCGCTCTCAGTTGTTTGGGGGTGAGCAAAAAGTGCAGCGCCCCGGGCGCCCCGCTTTCCAGAGATTCTATCTCTACATGGCACAACGAACCTTTCTTAAATATCAGTGTCAGGTGTTCGGGTTGCTTTGACCCGAGCAAAAATGCCGCGGCGCCGCTCAAGAGCGGTTCGTGGCCCACGAGCAGAAGGTTTTGGCGATTCTGGTAGCGCGTCAGGCCGAACATTAAACGTTCCACTGTGCTCTCGGGAGCGAGTCCGGAAATCGCTTCGAGCAATGCTTCAATACCGAGGGTATTGGCGACGATCTCTGCAGTCTGGCGCGCGCGCAATAACGGACTGGTCAATACGGTGTCGAACGGGACGGCGAGCCGCAACAGACCTTTCGCGGCTTTGCGCATGCGTTTGACTCCCTTGTTGGTGAGCGGGCGCTCGGAATCGTGGCTGACCGACGGATCGTCTTGCGCCAGAGCGATGCCATGTCTCATCAGGTAAAGGTTCATTGTTCTACCGTCGACACCTTTTGCGGCTCCGGATCACGCCACATTGCGCCAGTAATCCAAAAACAGCGCGAACACCCGGGTGTCGATTTCGTCTCGCTCGTTGCGCAGCGACGCAAAGTCCGGCGCGCCGGGTTTTGCTGTCTTGAATGGCTCGCCGATGGGCCAATTCTCGTTCCTGGCGCGGCGCCAGATGCTTGGCCGTCGCTTCCGTGATCTGGCTCAGGCAGGCATTGTCGTCACAAAGAAATAAGATGTTTCTGTCGCGAATTTCGCGGCGCATAAATCCTCCTAAAGTTTAGCGAGATCGCACTGTTTTGGCTTTCTTAAACTCAAGCTCCCGATTAAAGACCTCTCGAATGAGCTTGCCCTTTTTACTCGCCCAGCTGATTTCATCGTTTACGTTTGCCGGAGATGCGATGGCGAGCGTCAGGCCTTTTGATTTATAAAGGGTGCAGCTTACGGACTCGACGCGCTGTTCGCGGCGGAAATCGAGAGCGTCGGCGACGCGCAGCAGCGAACTGAGCTTGCGCACGACATCCTGGTTGGCGGGGGAGAGCTGGCTGAATCCCAAATGTTTTTGGCTGGGATGGGCTTTGCGGTGATAACGCGCGATATTGGCGACCAGTTCGAGGTCGAGCTTGCTAAAGGATTTCATGCCCGAGCTCTTGATCAGATAGTACGAGTGCTTGTGGTGCTTGGCATCGGCGATGAACAGGCCGATATCGTGCAACATCGCGCTCGCGTGCAAGATGCCGGCGTATCTTTCCGGCAACTTGTGCAGCCCTTGGAGTTGATAAAACAAATTGACGGCAAGTTGGCTGACATGCCGGCAGTGAGCCGCGTCGTAAAAATATTTCTGGCAAACCTGATCGAGTGATTCGGCCCGGTCGGCATCCGGGTGCCACGCGCCGGATCCCGCGTAGGAGCGCTGGAGCAAATCGATCATCAAGCCGTCGCGCAGGCCGCGCCGCGACACGAAAAGGTATTCGAGCTCGATGGCCGCCATCACCTCGTGCAAAACGATGCCGCCCGCGACGATGATATCGGCGCGCTTCGGATCACCGCTGATCATTTCCGCGCGCTCCCGGGTCGACCGGGTCATCAGCAGATCGAGGAGTGCTTTCAAGCGCTGTCGCCGCAGGACGATCAATGACCCTGATTTGTTTTCGCCGCCGGCTCTGGTGTCGGTTTCGGCGAGGGCTGTGATTGTACCGCCGCTGCCGAACGCCATGGTGAATTTTTCTTTTTGAATGCGTCGGGTCACGGATTGAAGCTGATCTCTAACATGCTGTCGTAAGCTTTTGATATCTTTAGAATGCGCTGGGTCAGCCGTAAAGAATCCTTCGGTCAAGCGAACCGCGCCCAAAGGCAGGCTGAACAGACAGAAAGTATTGGTGGCATCGGCGACCGTCAATTCGACGCTGCCGCCGCCGATATCGAGAAACAAACCGAGCGGTAAATGAAAGCGTAATCCGCTCATGATGCCGAGGCTGATCAGCCGAGCTTCATTCTCCTCGGACAAAACCTCCAGCGAAACGCCCGCGGCCTTGGCGCGGTTGATAAATTTGCGGCTATCGGAGGCCTCGCGCAGCGCGCTGGTGCCCGCCGCCCGAATCGCTTTAACGCGGAAGCGGTCGGCGGCGCTCTTGAAATCTTTCAGCACCTGAAGTGCCGCGTCGACCGACCGGGGATCGAGCTTGCCGGTCTGAAAAACCTCCCGCCCGAGCCGAACCGGCCGGCGGTCCTGCTCGACGATGCGATAGTGTTTTGGGTGATCGACGGCGGCGATCTGCCAGCGTATGGCATTGCTGCCGACGTCAATGACTGCGAAATGTTCCGACATCAGTGGGTTCTCATATCATAAACGCCTAGGAGCTTGGCGTGTTGATCGTTACGATTCAATTAAATATCGGTGAAGTTTTTGTTAATGCCTCTCATCGATCCAAAATGCCAAATCAGATTCCATTATAGTTTTGGGTATTTTTGATCACTCACTAAAGCGTCTTAATCATTTTAGTAAATCACTTCTTGCCATCGCAGAAAAGCCGTAAGAGCCACTTCCTGCCCATTCCGCTCGACCGCTTATAGCCGCCGCTTTGCTTTGGGTAGCCTGCGATAAAGTTTCATTCCACTTCAGCCAGCAAGGTTAGAAGCTTAAGTCCTGTTTCAAAAGAGTGAGACTCTTTACGCATAATTTATCGATTCGTCACTAAAGCGTAATCCCGCAGGTTTATTCATACTGGGTGCGGTTAAACTATGAGAAAAAATGTATTTGTATTGGCAACATGGTCCGACTATTGACGCTCGTTTTGTTTGCCTGGAGCGCGGCTCGGGCATTCGCAAGCGACGTCGATCAGCGCATCCAAGATCTTGAGGAGCGGGTCGGGCAATTGAAGCCACTAGAAATCGAGATCGAGCAACTAAAGGCCGAGCAAATCGAAATAAAAAAAGAAGCGACCGCCGCGGCGACCGGATTCTGCTGCGCGAGTAGGATCTATTTTATTTCATCGCGCCGCGCATGAGCGTGGGCATACATGTGTTATGGTGCGACGCATCCAACCTGCGCAACGACCGCAACCAAGCTGCCCATAACTGAGGGATTTGTAAATCGAGCGAAATCGGCACAAGTAACTGCCCGTCGGGCATCGGTGGGGATTGGATAGACGTGATCTTGAACTTCAGATATCAATTCTGAGCTACTTCCGGGCCGCATGTAAAAAAAGGGAGCCATCGCTGGCTCCCTTTTTTGCCCGGCAGTCGCGCACAGAGAAAACGGCAAGAACCGCAGCTACACGCAATTATGATTGCTTGTGCTCGCGCCTTCTCCCGTCGGTGTCGAGTCGATCACACGAGATGGAACTCTAGCGGATCGGTTGGTTCGGTTTAAACATGCGATAGAGCTTGCCCCCGGGAGCGGGGGCGGATTCCGGGCTTGTCGAATCCGAATCGTCTTCCACGGGCAGCTTGGCGAGCAGTTCGACGACTTCCGCGACTGCTTTCTCTATGCGTGCGAGCTCGGCGAATAAGGTAGTGTAATCTTTCCCTGTTAGGCCGGAGTGACGGTTCGGTGATGTCTCTGTGAAGCTCGGTGATTTTATGCCGCGCTTTCAACCACACAAGGAACCGGACGGTGGTCGGGTATGGGGAGCAGCAGATCGCATTTCAAGCGTAGGCGCGTCGATTCCATACAGAAGACCATCTTGAGCTTGGGCGCGTCGATGGCGCGGAAGATTCCCAAGCGAGCATTCGAAGCGGTCACGCCGACCCATTCTTCGCCGCGGTAGCCCACCTCAGTGAAGAGATCTTCGATCAGCGGCTCGGTTACTTTCAAGCCTCTTCCCGATATTCTCAGCTGAATCCAGTACGACGGCTAAATGCCGACAAAGGCGGTCAGATCTTTGAGCAACGAGCGGCGCGGCAGCGAGATTTCTACGGCCGCGCAGGCGTCGCTCGTCAGCAACGATTCATAGAAAAAAAATTGTAGAAACTGTTTTAATGCCGAGCCCTTCCACGGTACCTGCGTGAGCACCGGCGAGAGCGTGACAAGCACCGGGGGCTTTTCGCCGATGCGGTTGCGGCTGGCTTTCGTGATCGCTTGCTCGATGACCGAGCCGAGATTGATCTGCTCCATCGATTCCTCCTATTAATTGTTTGACTGGATTCTGGCGGGACAAGGTTAAACGGGAATAAACGGCGTGTTAACTTTGTGTGACCCCGCGGAAAACTCGATTTCTCTGGTGAAATAGAAGCTTGGGTCATGCTCAAGCTGTTCGCCGGCGCCTTTCTTGGTCACGAGATTTTTGGGTCGACGCAAGGAGCGAGCAGAACCGAACTCGGGGATTACCGCCGGGGTTCGGTTCTGCCGCGGCGTAACCACATCGAGACTTACTTAGTCGTCATCTTCAACGTTGCGGGACGCTTCGATAGTCGGGTCGACATACCTCGCAAGCAACTGACCGCGCTCGACAAAACATTTTCGAAGGCGCCCTTGCCCCAATAGGCCAATTGCCAGGATTCGCCCTTATGGGGACCGCTAGCGACATGCGCAAACGCCCGGCCTGCATCGTTCTCTTCCCGTTCAAAAAAATTCGATCCGACGTTCCCACGACGGTTTTCCCCTTGCGATAGCCAAGGGCGCTGACCGCCGGTAGATCGGCCGAACAGAAACGTTGCCAGGCTGTTGTGCCGGGGACGTAAGAAGAGGTTGCAACGTTCCAGTTGTAAACTTTGACCGGCGAATCGGTGAGATCTTGTCCGTTGATGACTTCGAGGGTGCGCCGGTCGATCGTCCATTGTGAAACAAACGCACCTTTGGAGCCATGCTCTCGGACGGTGCCGACTATGGAGCCCAATTCATGGTTCATGAGCAGGGTGAACTGATGGGCGGCGTCGGATTTTCCTTTGTTTCCTTCCGACCCATCTTTACGTCCCTTTTCCAGCTCGATGTTTCTAAAGGCGCCCAACCCGTCCGGAATGCCGACCATTTTGTAGCCGTTTCCCGATGCCAGGTCTTTGACCGTCAGGATCGATACCGTTTTGACGTCGACCATCGACGGCAAAAGATACGGCTCCACCGTAGTGTTCGTACCGATATTCTGTGCCGGCACCGGATTGGCGGTCAAACCCAAAGCGGCGGCACTCAAAATCGAGCGCGCGATAATCCGCCGGCTCCGATCATAAATTTTATTGTACATAGAAAACCCCCCGGTAAATTTTTGTCTTTCGACACGGTCAAACTAGAACGCGAAGTTAACGGCCCCGTGACGGTTGGGCGAAGAATTCGTTAAGTAAGGACCGGAAAGCGACGGGAAAACTCAAATCCGATCAGCGGGTGGCCGAAGGGTAATGAACACGAGCAACGATCGAAGGCACCGGGGACTTGACTACGCTATTATTTCGATGATACTGGAAATATGGAAATAAAGACGGCGGTGATGGCTCTGGCCGCTCTGGCCCAGGAAACGCGACTGTCGATTTTTCGTCTGCTTGTCGAGGCGGGGCGAGACGGCGAATCGGTCGGGCGCATCGGTGAGCGTTTGAAGGTCCCGGGCGCAACTCTGTCATTCCACTTAAAGGAACTCGCTCGCGCCGGCTTGGTGTCCGCACGACAAGAGAGGCAATTTATCTATTACGCGGTAGACTTCGGACGCATGGCAGAGCTCATGACTTATCTCACGCAGAATTGCTGCCAGGGGATGCCGAAGGAATGTCTCACAGTTGTCGAGACGGCACTGGGACGCTGCTGTCCGCGTCCAATTATTACCGTTAAGCGCAAAGTAAAAGGGGCTCGCTCGTGAAGGGCGTTGACGGACGTCATTTCCTTATCGGCACCGGTGGGGCCTCGAAGGAGCGTTGAATGGAACTTGAATCTTTCAATGTTCTATTTCTCTGCACCGGCAATTCCGCGCGCAGCATCATGGCCGAGGCAATCCTCACCGCGCTTGGAAAAAATAAGTTCAACGCTTTCAGCGCCGGAAGCCGTCCGACCGGGCGCGTGAATCCTCTTGCGCTGGAGCTCCTTGAAAAGAATCGGTTTCCCACCGGAAGGCTGCGCGGCAAAGACTGGAAGGAATTCTCCGGGCCCGGCGCGCCGTTCATGCATTTTGTCTTTACGGTATGTGACCAGGCAGCGGCTGAACCTTGCCCGGTATGGCCGGGACAACCGATGACCGCACATTGGGGTGTTGCCGATCCGGCGGCGGCCCAGGGCGCCGAAGAGATCAAACGAAAGGCTTTTCTAAAGGCCTACACGGATCTTCATCGGCGCATATCGTTGTTTGTCAGCCTGCCGTTCGACAAACTTACCGCTCTCGCCCTCAAAGAAAAACTTGACGAAATCGGGCGCGCGCAATGATTTTGGATAGAGTGTTCGCAGCGCCAGTTTTGCCGACCCTGGTTCGGGCCTTCGCGAAGGAAAACCGTGAAGTGGACGCAAGATTATCTTAAGTAGGATTTCATGGTTCAAGAAGACAGCTTTGTCCTACGACTCTCGTGCCTAGACCGCTATCTCACGCTGTGGATTTTTCTGGCGATGGCGGCGGGGGTCATCAACGGCTTTTTGTTTCCGACCGCGGTCCATGGCCTGAGCGCGATGGTATCGGTTGGGACGACCAACGTACCGATCGCGATCGGCCTGATTTTGATGATGTATCCGCCCTTGGCAAAGGTGCGTTATGAGGAAATGGGCGACGTGTTTCGCAACTGGAAAGTGCTCGGTGTGTCGCTGTTTCAGAACTGGGTGATCGGTCCCGTGCTCATGTTCGCGCTGGCGATCATATTTTTGCGCGATTACCCGGAATATATGACCGGTCTCATTCTCATTGGCCTGGCGCGTTGCATTGCGATGGTTATCGTATGGAACGAACTCGCCAGGGGGGACAATGAATACGCCGCGGGCTTGGTGGCGTTCAACAGCGTGTTCCAGGTGCTGTTTTACAGCCTCTATGCCTGGGTGTTTATCACCGTACTGCCGACTTGGTTCGGTGTAAGCGCTTCGATCGTGAATATCACCATCGGGGCGATCGCCCAAAGCGTGTTCATCTACCTGGGAATCCCGTTCATTGCGGGTTTTCTGACCCGCTTCTTTCTCGTTCGCCTGAAAGGTAAGGATTGGTACCAATCGGCTTTTGTTCCGAAAATCAGCCCGCTGACGCTGGTTGCATTACTTTTTACCATCATCGTCATGTTCAGCCTCAAAGGCGAGCTGATAGTGCAACTGCCGATGGACGTCTTGCGGATTGCGATACCGCTTCTGGTGTATTTTATCCTGATGTTCCTGATTTCTTTCTTCATGGGGCACAGCATTGGCGCGGATTACAGTAAAACCGCCACCCTGGCCTTCACGGCTGCGAGCAATAACTTCGAGCTGGCGATTGCCGTGGCCGTGGCGGTATTCGGCATCAACAGCGGCGCGGCATTCGCCGCCGTGATCGGGCCGCTCATCGAGGTACCCGTCATGATCGGACTGGTGAACGTGGCGTTCTTCTTACAGAAACGATTTTTCGTTTGAGCGGCTTTTTATGATCTTTCCGTGGTACATCGCGGCGATTCATTTCATAAACCTGGTTGTTTGAGCCTTCCCGATTGAAGAATCGGCCTTGATGCGCGCACTAGCGCGCGCCGCCGAAACGGAACTGGTGCGCGCTGGCAACTTTCCCGATATGTCTTTATAACGAATCGGTATGTCCGAGTGGTTGTGGAATCTCGTGGGAGTGCGCGACGGCTCGCCGGAGTCTCGAAGGAAGTTGCGCGTGGTCGCGCTGCTCTATTTTATCCAGGGCGCGCCGGCGGCTATCTTGTGGGAAGTTTTGCCGGTTTACTTCCGCATCAACGGCGTGTCCTTGCGCGCCATCGGCGGGCTGCGCCTGCTGGAGCTGCCGTATTCGTTGAAAGTCTTTTGGTCGCCGCTGGTCCATCGCTACGGCGACCGGCGCTTTTGGGTGCTGGCCTGCATGCTCGGCATCGCCGCGGTGCTCTTCGCGTTGCCGTTTGTCAACGTCGCGGCAGTCGGCGTGATCGTGTTGTTGCTGATCCTGGCGTTGACGACCTTGTCGGCGACGCAGGACATCGCCATCGATTCATACTCCGTGGGGTTGATCAGTCGCGCCGAAGAGGGCGCGGCCAACGGCGTGCGTGCGTCGGCCTATCGCGTCGCGCTGGTGTGCGCGGGCGGCGGCTTGGTTTTTCTCGCCGCCGTGCTCGAGTGGAATGCGCTATTCGTTTTGGCCGGTGCAGCCTTTACGCTTTTGGGCTTCGCCGTTTTGATGATCCCGCATCTGAGCCTGCCCGAAGAAGCCCGCGAGCATTGGCTGAAAGGTTTCGTCGGTTGGGCCGGCACGTGGCGCGTCGTGCCCTTGGTACTCTTCGTTCTAACTTATAAGCTCGGCGAGTTTGCCATTGGTCCGATGGTCAAACCGTTTTGGGTCGATTACGGCAAGTCGATCTGGCCGATTCAAGATGATCTGATGTTTCAGATCGGTCTGTTTCCGACAACCGTCGGTATCGTGCTGAGCGTGGTTGGCGCCCTGGCCGGCGGCGCGTTCGTCTCGCGTTTCGGAATCTTTCACGGCGTGTGGTTTTTGGGTTTGCTGCAGGCGGTTTCGAATCTCGGATATTCGGTCGTCGAATGGTTCGATCTCGGTCGCTTCGGCCTCTACGGCGCGTCCATGTTCGAGTCGCTGAGCGGCGGCCTCGGCACGGCGGCGTTTCTCGCTTTCCTCATGAACGTTTGCGAGAAGGAAAATGCCACGGTGCAATATGCGTTTCTCTCTTCGGTGTTTTCGCTGACCGGTCGGTTGGTGGGAGGGATCAGCGGGTTGGGGGCGGAAAAATTCGGCTACGGCAATTATTTCGCAATCACCTTTCTATTGTCGATGCCGGCCTATGTTCTTTTGCCCTGGATCAAGCGCTGGATTCACGAGGACGAAAAGAAATAGATTATTCGGCTCTTTTATTCTTAGGCTTTTGCGCACATTCGGCGAGCAAACGGCGCCATGCGCCGACCTCGCTCTTCGGTTGAACTAATTTCGCTAACCGACGGCAATCGCGATGCAAGCGCCGATAGAAGCGATCATCGATTTCAGCTTTGAGAAGCAAAGTTTGCAGCTTCGCGGTATTGCCCAGCGGAAAATAACCTGGGTAACGATCGCCGAGCGTACCGATCAACCCCGGAATTTTCGATGCGATGACCGGCACCCCGGAAGCCAGCGCCTCGGAAAGCACGTTGGAGCTTCCCTCCATCTTCGACGTGATGCAGACGATGCGGCTCGATGCCAAGGTCCGGCGGGTTAGAGCGTGGGATAGTTGGCCGAGCCAGCGATAGCGGCGATTGCGCTTGGCTTCGAGGCGAGCTCTTTTGCCGAGAGCTTGATCCAGCGCGAGACCGATATGGGTTACCCGAATGGCTGATGTTACGGGAAGTTTCCTAACGGCAATCGCCGCTCGCAACGGATCTTTTTCCTCGCGCAAATGGGCGATTACGCAGACGTCGAAAAACTTCTCGTTCTTGCGCTGTGGTTTTAAGGGTTCGGCCGACTGATAGATTACGCGAGTCTTGCCGAGCAAGCGCCTCGGGAGCTCGCGCAGGGCCATGGATTGTAGCACGACCAACCTTGTCGCCAGATCGAGGGATCGTTTTGCCTCCCGGTCACGGTGAATGTCGCGGTAAAGATCGGTGCCGGTCAAGACGACGATCAAGGGCAATTCCGGATGGCTGACGTGAAATCGCCGGATCGAATCGTAGCTGCGCCGGGCATGCAAGGCGATCAGCATGTCGCAGGCGCGGCCGTCGTAGCTTTGCCTGACCCGGACGCTGTGGCCGAGTTTTTTCAGGATCGCTGCCCAACGCAGGGCGGTAATCCGGTTGCCGTTGTTGATGCGCAGCGGCGCGGGAGTGACGAGTTGTATCTTCACTATAAATTGATTATTGAGCGCAGGTGCGAAAACCGGCCCAGACGTCGTAGCGGTCCGGCGTGTAAAAATTTCTCCAGGTGTTGCGAATCAGTAAAGACGAGGTCGCCCAGCAACCGCCGCGTAAAACCCGATGCGTGCCGAACCAAGGTTTCGAGTATTCCTTGTAGGGGTCGATGGTAAATCCCGGATAGGCCTGAAAACTATCCACGGTCCACTCCCAGACGTTGCCGATCATCTGGCGGCAACCGAGGGCGCTGTCGCCGCTACTATAGGCGCCCACTGGGACGACGCCGCCGGCGCGCCAATCCAGATTCGCCTGCGCCGCATTCGGCGCGATATCCCCCCAAGGAAAATAGCGCCGTTGCGAATGGCCCTCGGAACTCGGCTCCAGCGCTGCCGCGGCTTCCCATTCCGCCTCGCTGGGCAAGCGGCGCTCGGCCCAGCGGCAATAGGCTTCGGCTTCGTGCCAGCTCACATGCACGACGGGCAAATTTTCATTTAACGGTAGCTCTTGGTTATAAATTCGTTGCAGCCAACGGCCATCGACCTGGCGCCGCCAATAAACCGGGTGTTCAAGCGCCTTTTTAATCAGCTCTGCCGGAGCCGTTTCATCGATCGGCCTGTTGAAAAAATTTGCAAATGATTTTTCCAGTTGCGGGGCGCCGCCGGTTTGGCGCCAATGCCAGCCTTCGGCGCTCCAATATTCCGGTTTGCGGTAGCCGCCCGCTTCGACGAAGCCGAGGAACTCGCCGTTGGTGACCGGCGCGCGGGCGATTTTGAAAGTCGTCACCTCGACCGGATGAGCCCACTTCTCGTTGTCGAAAACAAAGGGAAAAGCCGGTGTGGCGCCGATTTGATAAGCTCCGCCGGGAATTTCCACGTCGCCCGAGCAAAGATCGGCATCGCTCGGTGTCGCGGAACTCGCGTTGATAAAATTGGGTGGCGCGTAGGCGAGCGTCTGGCGCGTGTAGGCGAGCGCTTCGGCATGCATGCCTTCATGGAACAGGGCGAGCAAGTAAAAGTAAAATTCATCGGCCGATAGTTCTACCGCGCCGTCAATATATTCCGCGGTGCGCTCGAAGACATCGTTCATATAAGCCAGTGTGCGCGCGCGCTCGGGCAGGAGCAGCTCCCAGCGGGTATCGTGGGCGACATCGGTCGAGTTATAGAGCTCGTCGCCATTTTTGAGCAGTGGTTTTTGCTTTTTTAGATGGCGCAGGATCCAGAACTCGGCGAACCAGGCGACGTGGCCGATTTCCCAGAGTGGTGGGTTGACCGTCGGCAAGCGCGGGCCGATCATTTGATGATCATCGAGATCGGCGACCAGAGCGAGCGTGCGGCCGCGAAACTCGCGCATTTGCGCGAGCACTGCGGCTGAATTGAAATTAGCCAAAGCGCCGCCAGGAACAGCGGCGCTGATCTGAGCCGTAGTCATAATCGATAGGGTCGCCGAATTGAAGGAAGTGAAGCACTCCACTGCTAGCCGGGCAGAAAGGACGAAGCCAACCTGTGAAACTCAACCACGGCATCCCACTGGGCCAGGTGCTTGCAGTTGTCGACGATGTGAATGTCAAGCCAGGGATACTTCTCTTTCATGATCTTTGCCCGCTTGAACACATCGGCCGAAGAGCCGAGCGATGCGCCATGCAGGCACATCGCGACCGGTCTGGAGCGGTCTTCGAGGAAGCGGGTCCTGAGAGCGTCGACCCGGACGAATTTATCTTGATAGGCCATGGCAACTCTCCTAATTCACTGTACGGCATTATGCCTATTGATTTAACTCATATCTCTCCGCATCACAAACCCGAAGTCCTTGGTTTGAGGGTCTTTTCGATAGCCGTGATCCAAGGTGCCAATTCTCTCGCCCATTTTTCGCGGCGATGCTTGCCGATGTAGGCGAGCGCAGCCTTCAAGTGGCGAACTTCGGTTGATGTCAGTCGCAATGGCTGTTTACGCTTCTTAGCCGCCATGCTGGCTTCGGAGTAGTCCCGGAACGCGCGCCAGTGAGATAATGCCTGGGCGGTAAAGCGCTGGCGGACGATCTTTGTCCAGGCCGACTCCGCTCGGTATTTGGCTGGCGCCCGGGCGTAATCGAAGCAAGTCGCTAATGGTAAGAAGCTCAACTCTTCCTGGAGCAACGGATTGTTAAGATAGCCATAGACACACTCCGGCAAGCGCGGGTCGCGTCCCGTCAGTGGCGCGAGATGCAACTCGTCGCTCATGGACAGATCGTTTACCGGATAATTGTCCCATAGCAGCAGGGGGCGCTCGATCTTTTTGACGATGCGCTTCACATGAGAGAGGGCGATGGTCTTTGAAACCACCGATGGCCCGGTCCAGAAGCAGGGGACGTCGGCCGGCAGGTAGCGCGCCAAAGTTTCGAGAAAGTTCAGCTCGAATTTGCCGAAGACCCGTTCGAGCAGCGCATCTTCGCTGTAATACGAAGGACAAATCCACCACTCGACAGCGCTCCAGCTCGTCGGCTGGGCGGCAATGATCTTTGCCAGCCAAGTCCCTTCGGCGCGGGCCAGACTATTCTTGAAGGCGCGCCGGTCGCGCGCGTCGCTCAAGCGCGAAGGAATATCGTCGAACAGCACGGCGAAGGTGCGCACGCCGGCATCGTAGAAGCGCTGCGCTTTGCGGAGAAGGATGCGAACGGCGCGATCGTCGCCAAAGTACAAACCCTCGCCGGGATGAAAACCGTAGACGAAATCGATTTGCTGCTTTTGTGCAGCTCTAATCAATCGCAGTAGCTCACGCCATTGCGCGGCGGGGTAAGGTCGTCGCCAAAGTTTACGGTGATAGGGATCGTCCTTGGGCGCATAGAGATAGGTGTTCATCCCGCGCGCCGCGCCGAATGCAAACAGCCGCCGCCGGTGCGCCATCGACCACGGCGCACCGAAGAAGCCTTCGACGATGCCGCGGCGCTTAAAAGTCCTGGCAGGATTCATGCCGGGCTAATTTCGCACAGCAGCGCTGGAGGAACAAGGTTTAGGTCATTAATCGTCGTGAGGTACGGAATAATTTAGCGAATTGGTAAGGGAGTATTAAGACCCGCTGTCCAAGAGTCATGTGAATAGAAACGAGGATTGCTTACGCGAGATTGAAAGCGAATACGCTGTACCGCACGCTTTTGTCGAAAGAGAGTCCAGAGTTGAAGAATTTGCGGGCGGTACTCTGGGCGATGGGCATGCAGGTCACGGTCCATCCACTGGCGAAACATGGAGACTGAGTTAGGATGGGCAGCTCGCTAGCTCTTCAAAAACGGCACGCCCAGATGCATCAGGTCGTCGAAGGCATCCCAATGCACCATATGCTTGCAGCCGTTGACAATGTGGAGGTTGAGCTGCGGTTGCTGTTTTTTCAGCAATTCGGCGCGTTCACCGGCGTGGGCGCGGTCTTCGCGGCCAAAGATCATCATGAGCGGCATCTTGAGCTCGGGGAGCCTCTCGCATAGCGGCTTGGCCGGCTTGCCAGCGCCAGCGGGGGCGTCGTGATTCTGCCGTTCCTGGTGCGCGATGAAATTGCGGCCAACCATGCGGCTGTGGCGCATGGCCACGTCTTCGTCCGAGATCAAGTCATGGTTGAAGGTGTCCGCCTGCAGGAGTTTGCGGGCATCCTCCAGCGTCGGTTCCTTTTGCGCCATCTCCTTGTCGACGCGCGCTTGGACCGCTTCGTACCTGCCGACCTGCGCTTCGGTCTGCAGCGGCAGCAGCGAGCCGGTGCCGAGAATGATCACGTGCGAATAGTGGCTGGGGTCTTCCAAAGCCAGCTGGACCGCAAAGCCGCCCGAGCGTGAATGGGCGATCAGCGCGGTCTTGCCCAGGCCCGCGGCATCGATGAATTTCGGGATGGAGTTACGCTGCTGCGCGACACTTTGCTTGGCGGGTATATCGGAGAGGCCAAAACCGGGAAGGTCAAAGGAAACCGCGCGAAATCCGGCCTTGGCAAAAGGGCCGAGATTGCGCAGAAACACGTCCGCCGAGCTGCCCAGCGACGCACCGTGCAGAAACAACACCGACGATCCCGAGCCTTCTTCGATATAGCGAAGCTTCAGCCCATCGACGCTGACGAACTTGTCTTCCGGTTTGATTCTTTGCACGTCATTCATGACCTAGTCTCCTTCTGAGGCAGAATAATATTCAATCCGCTCACACGTTGCCTGCGGCGGGCGTTGGCCGCGCGATTCGAGTATATGGAAATCTGTACAGGAAATTTAAACAACCTTTGATTATGACGAGAGCTATAACGCCGAACCAGTGACCTGTCAATGTGGTTAGAGCGCTCGGCGGGACGCCTTTCTTCTTCCTCCCCCGCCGACGCGGTGGAGAAAACCGGTAGGGGCTTGAACCCTGCGATTAACTCAGGGCAGGCTATCGGAACGTTTTGAACATAGCGCAGCGATGGAACGGCTTGAACGCTTTGATCTTACTGTTGCCTATAAAATCATTTGCCGTCGTCGATGCTGACGACGATGATAGCGTTGGCGATCAGCCAACCGTCGTCGCTTTTTTCATTGAGCACCTGCAATCCGCCGTGAACGACGTTGACATGGCCGCCGCCGTGGGGCAGCGATTCCAATACCGCCTTCTTATCCACCGCTTCGGGCTTGGGCACGCCGATGGTGACCTCGACGTGCATGTCATCCGCGGTTTTGCCCACCAGCCGAGGAAATCCCAAACTGCTGTGATGAATGGCATCGAACACCGCCCGCTTGGCGGCATCGGTGTAATTCAATCCGTGCACGTCCACTCCCATACCCATTTCTGTAACACACCGTACCAAAGCCATACCTGTTCACCTCCATCTCCGAGTTCCAGTCGAATCGATTGCGGGTAGTCATTAGACAAGGGGAGAACTCCTCTGATCGAGAGCCCGAAGTTAGTTAATATCCCATAGCGCGAGCGATCGGCCATGCAACGGATCTCGCGGATATCCAGTTACTATTTCAGAACTCCATTGAGAAATTTCAGCACCGGTTTCGAATCTCTGAAACCAATCACGCGGTAGTTCCGTCCGGCGATCCGCTTCGCCTCGGGAAGCACGTCGTCTTTGGGGATGTCGATCCGCATCGACTCGGAACCTTCTACAACGACTTTGTTCATGACTCTTTGCCAGACGATCTGCCCTTGGCGCGACAGGAACCAGTTGACGAAAACTTTCGCGGCGTTGGGATGCGGCGCCTTGTTCAAGAAGGCGATCACGCTGCTGCTCCCGCCGCCGATCTCGCTGACGCCCTCTTTCAAGCTTGCGGGATCGAGTTCATTGACGGGCAATCCCTGTTTGGCCGCGCGCTCGGTGTCGCGACAAGCAAAGCAGATTGGATATTTACCGGAAGAGAGCCAGTCGGTTCCTTGCCGCCGGTTGGCCGAAATCATAACATCCGCTTCGGTGAACAGGCGCTTTAAGAATGCCGGCCCGATCTGCGGGTCATTGAAAAGCGACGTCGTGGCGTTCAGTCCTAGGCTACTCGACTTGGGATTCATGAACAGGATTTTGCCCTTCCATTTGGGCTGCAGGAGGTCCCAGTAGGATTTGATCTCACCGGGCTTGACCAGCTTCGTGTTGACGTAGATCGTGGGACCGCTCGAGACGGTGCCTTCGAACATAAAGAGATAGCGCCCTTCGGGATCGGCATAGACATGTTTGTCCGTGTACCATGTCGAGATGTCTGTAACCTCCGGCAGCACGAGCAGCGGCGTGATCGGATCCAGGGCCTTGCCGAGATAAAGCACACGGTAAGGTGTGGTTGGGCCTCCGGCATAAAGATCGACGAGATATTTGTCCGCCCGCCGCTCAGCGACGATGCGAGCGCCCAACTCGCTGCCATGGCCGCCGGCCGTGGTTACTTTGATTTCCGGATACTCGGCGTTGAACGCCTTGATGATGTCAGGGTGAATAATTTCCTCTCCCCCGTAATTCACAAGCTGCCCTTCCTCTTTCGCTGCCTTAACGGTCTTGTCCCATTGGGCCTGCCAGGAAGAGTTGCCATCCGCCGCGTGAACCCACAGCGGAAAGAGAATCGTCAGGAGCAAAACCAACAAACTGCTCTTCATCGCCTTCTTGAGCGCAAAGCACCTCATAAGAGAATTACCTCCCTTAAGCCCGCCATACTGCATACTTTTCCCGCCGTCAAGCAGGTTTTCGCTTTAGAGCAAAGGTGGAATTTTGCGCGCGTTCTCGCGCGTTTCTGTCACGAGTAACTCATCCTGGACGTCACGCCGCGCTTTCGGCACTCCTCCTCGAACAAAACCCGGATTTCCGGCTGCTCATCCTTGTACTCGATCTGCGGCCTGCGCCATCGCTCCGGATTCTTGCCCGCCGGCATTTGTCCTTCGCGCAGACCGAAGCGATCATTGCCATAGCGCAGCACGAGATATCGCGCGGCTTCATTGCTGGGATTGAAATGCTGATGACCCGCCTGCCCGTTGGTCATCAGCGCGCCCCGTTTGAAATTGAACCGCTCGAACGGCACTCCCGGCCCGGGCATGACTCCGGGTTTCCACTGCAGGTCGTAGCCTTCGCCGCTGAGAAAGAGATAACTGTTCTCGTTGGTGAGACCGGTTCTGTTGCGACCGCCGGTCGCCTGCCCGTCCACAAAGCCGTGCCCCTTCTTGTAAGACGCCGGCGGAAACTCCGACACGTGGCAAACGAAACGGCCGCCGGCCATCAGCACATGCATATTGGTCCCCGGCCCGCGGTATGCCCAGTTGTCGAGAGCCAACTTGGTCACGCTGGGGATGAAGTTCGATTGCAAAAGCCGATCCTCGAGCTTGGTCGCCTTGCGGTTGAAAAACGTCTCGTCGTTGGGATCGAACCGGTCGTTGAACATGTTGGCGCAGTTGAAGATGAACTCCGGACTGCCGTAGAGATTGAAGGGCGTCGGCATATTGCTCGCCGCATAGAGCCTGACGGGCTCGGATCCGCTGCCATTGTGGATCTCGTGCCACGCATTCAACGGTATGGCGAAGACGGCGTCCTCTTCCCATTCGAAGGTGAGTTTTGGGGTTCCTTCATTCCAGACAACGGTGGCGCCGCGCCCCTTCACGACGTAAAAGATCTCTTCGTACATATGCTTTTCGGGCTTGAACGTGCCGCCCGGCGGGATCTCGACAATGTAGCGAGTGGTTCCCTGGTTGTTGACCATGACCTTGTCCGAAGGGTCGTGGGTCATATCGAGCAGCGCGCCCAAGCAACCGGTCCGCTTCCAGGGTTCGAGCTCCACGGTCAAAACGTCGGGCACAGTGTGGGTGGTAATGATTTTCAGTCCTTCGGCCTGGACCCAAGTCTCAAAGGGCGTCGGTCTCACGTGAGCAAAACTTGTGTAGTCCATGATTCCTCCATGCTAAGGATTAGCGCGATGCGAATGCCAGTCTGAGGATGGGCTTCAACGAAAATGTTTTCAGAAGAATACCGCCGGTTTGGCGGCACCGGTATAATCCAATCCGTGAACATCCACTCCCATACCCATTTCTGTAACACACGGTACCAAAGCCATAGCTAGTTACCTCCAACCTATGAGTTCCAGTCGAACCAGTTCTTGCTGATACCAAATACTCCTTAGATTACACAACCGTCAAGATTGATAACGAAGCCTGCTCCAACCGTTACAGATGTTCCAAAAGTTCCAATCGGTATTTGATAAGTACCGACAAGCCACAGTACGGCTTGCCTCGAAAACGGCTGGAACGAGTAGAACCTTTGGAGCTGCTGGAACGGTCTTTGTTATTAAGTTTGAACGTTCGACGTTTTGAGCATTTTGAACGGAGCGCAGCGATTTAACGGTTTGAACGGGCTCCAGTATTAATCCCTGATGTCCTGCAGAAACCATTCGGTTGGAATCTCGCGCCCGAGGCCGGCTCGCTTGGCGAGCTCGTAGACCTTGCCCGCCACCGCGTGGAACTGGGCGCCCTGCAGATTGCCGCGCTCGGAATAGGTGATCTGATCCGACGAGCTGCGCCCCTTCACCTTGCCGGAAACGAGATCGGCGAGCGTGACGCGCCGGTCGGGCAACGTATTGCCGTGCTTGCGGCGGTCGCGGCGGCCGTCGCCATGTTTTTCTTGCTGAGGGCGCGCCTCGTAGCCGATATGTTCGGCGTCAGTGGCGAGCTCGGGGTGGCCGGTGGGCGCCGGCGTGTCGCCGAAGCGCAGGTAGACGTCGACTTTTTTCAGGCTCTCGGCGTCCGGTTTGCCGGTGCCGCCGACGACGACGATGTGGGTGCCTTTTTCGAGCCATGCGCCGTCGGTCACCTCGACTGCGGAATCGGTGAGAGCCGCCAAGATGTGGGCGCCCTTGTAGACCTCTTCGGGGCGGCTGCAGATTTTTACCTCAATATTGTATTTCGCCGCCATCTCCTGCGCGAAGCGCTGGCGGCTTTCGCGCGTCGGGCTGAACACCTGCAGCTTCTCGATCTTGCGCACGCGCGTGAATGCCTCCATATGCGTGCGCGCCATGCCCCCGGCGCCGAGCATGCCGACCACCTCCGCGTCCTTGTTCGCGAGGTACTTGACACCGATGCCGCCGTCGGCGCCCACCCGCATGTGCTGCAGGTAGCCGTCGTTGATAAAAGCCAGCGGCTCGGCGTTCTCCACCGAGGTCAACAGGATCAGGCCGCAGTAAAGACCGGGCCGCATACAGTACTTTTCCTGCGTACGGACCCCGTTGTATTCCTTTTCATAGATGACGTCTGACTTCATGCGGATCGCGAAGTAGCCTGCGGTCGATCCTCCCTCCATGGTGCCCCACTGGTAGTTCCGGGCCGGATCGCTGGTCGGGATACGGATATCGATGCGCGGTCGGCAGACCGCCTCCTGGGCAGCGAGCTGCAAATACGATTGTTCCAGCGCCGCAAGCGTGTCCTCCATGGTGAGAACCTGTTGGACTTCCTGGTTATTGATGATGAGTGTCATAACGTATTTACCTTTCCGGCCGCGGCAGAAATTTGTCAGCGCGAAGCGCTTCGCTTTCAAAACTGGGAAGCGGCTCTTTTTGCCTCCGTTGAGGCATCGCACATTTATTCGACGATTGCACGCATAGTTTGCTATGATCAAGACACCGGATTAGGAAAACGGGCTCACCGTCTCCAGCGAATCACGGCGAACGTCTCGGCGACAAATTCGAGGAGGAGCTTATGGGACAGATACTCGGACTCGGAATCACCCATTACCCTGGCCTGGCGTTTCAAGGAGATATCAGCCGGCGCATCAAGATGTGCCTGGCCGATCCGGCATTGCCGGAAAAATTTCGCTCCCTAAACAACTGGCCCGAGCCGATGCGCGCGCAGTGGGGCGCGGCAGAAGGACAAGCGCATGCGCAAGCGCATCGCCAGGCGATGATCGAGGGCTTTCGGCGGGCGCGCCGGGCGCTGGAGGAGTTCAACCCGGATTTCTGTCTGATCTGAGGCGACGATCAGTTCGAGAACTACCGCGATGACTGCGTGCCGCCGTTTTCGATCCTCGCTTATGAAAGCGTCGAGATCCAACCTAGGCTCAGCGATCGACGCGGGGCAAATTCCTGGAACGAGCCCAAAGATAAGAGCTTCCTGGGCTCCGGCCACCGCGAGGGCGCCAAATACCTGGCGTCACGCTTATTGAACAAGGGAATCGATATTGCCTATGCGTACAAGCCGCGCCACGCTGCTCTCGGGCACGCGTTTACCAATTCGATTCTGTTCCTCGACTGGGACCGGCGCGGGTTTTCTTACCCGGTAGTGCCGTTTACGACCAACGCCTACGGGCGCTACTTGACGGCAAGTGAAGGTGTGCCGCCGACGCCGTCCAAAGCCAAAACCTTTGCGGGCAACGAAGATCCTCCGGGACCGCAGCCGTGGCGCTGTTTCCAAATCGGCGTCGCCACCGCCCGGGCTCTGGTTGGAAGCCCGTGGAAAGTCGCGTTGATCGCATCGTCGAGTTGGTCGCACTCGTTTTTGACCGAAAAGCATGGCCGCATGTATCCGGACGTGGAGTCGGACCGGCGCTTTTTTGAAGCGCTCCGCACAGGCGATTGAGAGACGTGGCGTAATACCGATTTGGCTCAGGCCGAAGACCGCGGCCATCATGAAATGTTGAACTGGTTTTGTCTCGCGGGCGCGATGGCCGAGCTCAAGCGCAAACCCGACGAGGTAGAATTTTTAGAGTCGTGGATTACCAACTCGGATAAGGTTTTCGCCGTGTTCCGTCCGCCGCTCGATTGAGAAGTGTTTAATCCTAGCGCCGCACTTTAATGCTTGAATGTCTGAGGGTTCATTCCACTCAGCATGCTGTGTCCGAAGGTCGTCATTCCCGCATGCTTTAAGCGGGAATCCAGGTGGGTCCGAACCTGGACCCCCCATAACTACATTCGGGGGTGACGGAATTGGGATCGCTCGCATGATGGGCCTTCGATACCCCGCAGCTTGCCGCCGGGGTAGTTTCATTTTACCGCTAATCCGAAGTTCCGCATTTTGCTCCGCTGAACGATTTGAACGGAGCAAGGCGGTTGAACTGCTTGAACGATTTGAACTCCTATCCCCCAATGGGTGGCATTTTGGGAAATTTAGCCAGCGCCGGATTCATGTGATCCCAAGGCTGGGCGCTGGATGTGAAGATGTCCAAGGTCGGCTTGTAGAGGTTCGGGTCATCGAGGCTCCCCGCCGTGATCATCGCGAGGTCAGGCATGGCACCCGACTTTCCGAACAAACTCGCGCCGCACTCCGGACAAAAACCACGGCTCAACGTATTACCGCTGTCTGATTTACAGTCGTAATACTTAACCGCCCCGGTGATCTTTAGCGCCGCAGCCGGCAGTCCGATGTCGGGCTCATACGCACCACCGCTGGTTTTTTGGCAGTCGCGGCAGTGACAATTACCCATAAAAAACGGCTCGGCGAGACATTCGTAGCGCACTGCACCGCAAAGACAGCCTCCGGTAAAAGTTGTAGCCATAGTTTTTTACTCCTTATTTGTCCGTCAATCTTTAATAAAGCTACTATTACCGCCAACAGATCGAGAAATCGATGGGAGCCGCGCACGACCCGACGATTGGCTCGGCATTCAGCGATTCAAACGGAGATTGGAGGAACGAGCTGAGCTTTCACGAGAAGCCGAGCGGACAGAGTGATTTGTTCAGTTATCCCGGCCCGACTCCTCGCTCTCATATCCGAGCACCAACGCTAGTAGTTGGCTATCAGAGCAGGGCGGTTTCTAACGGGCGTTATTGTCCTACTTTGCTGGAAGTACGCGCGCCATTTGCTCGATGCTGTCGGCCAAAGTCCCTGCAAACCCTGCTGACATACCCATCCCACTCGGCATCATCCCTATAATGCTAACTGCGGCTTTGTCACTTGCGGAAAAGACTGAGGGGGGCACACCTACAATTGATGCGACAGCTTGTGGGCCAAGGCGCCGGCGCAATTCGTTATCAACGAGGTTGCTGTCCGCCTTCAACTTGCGGTCAAACTCATCGCTCATTTCTTTCAGAATACGAAAGGATCGCTCAGCTTTGTCTTTGTCATCTTTCGCCCCAGCAACCGCCGAATCCGTTTGATTCCGAAGCGATACAGCAAACTCTCGTAATGCGGCAGCAGTGCTCATAGCTTTCGCGCGCATTTCGTCATTTGTTAATTCAATAAGGCTGCCTTGACTGGGTTTATCGATTCCCAGTGCCACGCGATAACGAGCGAGCAGCTCATCCTTCTCAGCAATGTGGCCTTGGTAGTAGAACGAGGCGAGAGACCAGCCTGCGGTAATTCCTAGTATGAGTAATACGATAAAGACGAGACGTGCGTCCTTGAAACGTGCCCACTCTCGCTGAATGTAGCGGAGCAGTTCCACGGGCTAAACGCTAACTCTGTTCGCCAAGCCAATTAACCGGTGAAAGAAAAGGGGATTGCGCCAAGTAAGCTTGGGAAAGGAGGAAAAGATGTAGAAAGCATTTCGGAAACCTTTCAGCGAAACCTTGTCGGTAACCAAGCCGGCCCGGGAAGGCGTAACCCGCACCCGGAAGCGAGTCTTGCGCCGCAAAGGGGTAACCCACGCGGCAAAGCGAAGACAGCGAGTACCAAGGCCCGGCTATTGAGCTTCGAAAGTCACCCAGAACGGAGAAAAGGGAACGCGAACCTTTTCTTGACGGAAATAATCACCCTTTGATATAGCGTGCCGCGATGCCTCGGCGAGCGCGCATAGCCCCGGGTGAACTGGTTTATCACACGCTCAATCGGGCCAACGGACGAAACGAACTTTTTTCCAAGCCAGAAGACTATGCAGCGTTTGATCGGATTATGGTCGCGGCGATGCACCGATTTCCAACTCGACTGCTGGCGTATTGCTTGATGCCGACTCACTGGCGCATGGTTTTTTTGGCCGAGGCAAGATGGCGAGGTGACGGCGTTTTTTCGATGGATGACGCTCACGCATAGCCAACGCTTACACGCGCGTCGTCACACGACGGGTTAGACATATCTATCAGGGAAGATTCAAAAGCTTTCCGATCGAACAAGATCAATCGTTGCTCAATGTGCTTCGGTACGTGGAGCGCAACGCATTGCGAGCGAATCTCGTCGATCAAGCGCAGGACTGGCGCTGGTGTGGCGAAAGCTCAATGGCGATCGCGAGTCGCTCCTGAGCGCTTGGCCGCTAGGCACGCCAAAAATTGGGTCGATTGGGTGAACGGCGCTCAGACGGAAGCCGAAATAGAGGCGCTACGGAAATGCGTGAACCGCGGTACGCCATATGGTTCGGAGGCTTGGAAGGCGCGGATTGCAAATGCACTCGGGTTGGAATCAAGTCTTCCTCCACGTGGGAGACCTAAAAAAGCAGTGGCTTGAAGAAAAAAGGTTCGCGTCCCTTTTTTTCTTTCACCCTCCCAACGTTATCGCCGCGGAAGTCATGGAGAATTTAAAAGTCGTTCTGAAACAATTCCGAGAGATCGCGGTTGAACTGGGGGCGGATATGCTTTCTAATTAGACCAACTGAATGCCGCGCCACCGCTTAAACTAATTCTCGCTCGTATCGTCCGGCGGCGGTTCCCATGGCGCCGCGGTTCTTAAGCGAAAGGTCGTCAATTTGTTTTGTACTAGCGGCGATTTGATGCTATGAAAATTTTGAACAAGAACAACACACTTAGCCCGCTATGGCTCCTTATATTCGCGCCGAAAATATACAGCTGACGTTCAGGCCCAAGAATCGTGATCCGGTAACGGCGCTGAATGGGTTTACGTTCGAAGCTCGGCGAGGAGAGTTTCTCAGCCTGGTTGGGCCCTCTGGATGCGGTAAGAGCACGTTTCTCAATGTGCTTCTTGGGCTAATCAAGCAGGACGAGGGTGTGCTGGAACTGGATGGGCAGAAGATTACGGGCCCGGGATTAGAGCGGGCCATGGTATTCCAAGAGTTTGGGCTTTTGCCCTGGCGAACCGTGCTGGCTAATGTGGAGCTCGGGTTGGAACTCAAGGGCGTGTCCGCGCCGGCGCGGCACGAGCGGGCCACCGAATTGATCAATTTGGTGGGTCTGACAAAATTCGAAAGCCACTATCCCCATGAGTTGTCGGGGGGCATGAAGCAAAGGGTCGGACTCGCCAGGGCGCTGGCAACCGACCCGGATGTGCTGCTTATGGATGAACCGTTCGCTGCTTTGGACGCCCAGACGAGAGATATCATGCAGACGGAACTCCTGGAGATATGGGACCGCACCAAGAAGACTGTTCTGTTCGTCACGCATAGTATCGAGGAAGCGGCCTATCTATCCGATAGGGTCATCGTCATGACCGCCAGGCCCGGGAAAACGAAAAGCGTCATCAATATTGATCTATCCCGCCCTAGAGATTACGAAATGAGATTAACCCCGGTGTTTAACGAGATTAAGCTCAAGATATGGAACACGCTCAAAGATGAGCTAATCACCCGGGAGAACCTCAGGGGAGGCTGATGGTGAACCTCAAAGACGCTTACCAAGAGTATCAGCGATTCATTCTAGGCTCGGCTTCTGTCATTGGCTTTATTCTAGTTTGGCAACTGCTATTGACCTACGTCATACCGTTCAATTCTTTTTTCATCACCAAGCCTTCCCTGATTGCCGATGCTGCCAAAAGCCTCATGTCCAGTGGCAAGCTGTGGCACGATCTGGGCATAAGCTCTAGAGCCTTCGTCTGGGGCTTCAGTGCTGCCGTGTTGGTCGGGATTCCCGTCGGAGTGGTTATGGGCTGGAGAAGAAGACTGGAATACGCGCTCGATCCTTTTTTGACAGCTCTCTATGCCAGCCCCTTGGTAGCTCTGGCGCCACTACTTATTGTTTTTTTTGGCGTAGGTTTAACTGGAAAGGCGGTCTTGGTATTTCTCCTTGCGGTCTTCCCTTTCATCTTTAACGCCTTCGCGGGCGTCAAGTCCACCGAGCCCCTTTTGATCAGTGTTGTAAGATCATTCGGTGGCAGGGAAAAAGACCTCTATTTCAAAGTTATCCTGCCTAGCACATTGCCTTATATAGTAGCGGGAGCTCGCATCGCCATCGGACGGGGAATTGTCGGAATCATTGTCGGAGAATTTTACGCGGCTTCCGAGGGCATTGGCTACTCGATCGCGCTTTACGGAGATACCTATCGCCTGCCGGAGATGTTTGTAGGAATCATCTTGCTCATGGTTCTAGCGGTACTTCTTACCTCGGGAATGAGGAAACTGGAACTAACCCTCGCCCCTTGGAAAGCCGGTCAGGAGGGAAGATGAACGGACTCAAAGGGGTATATCGCGAATATGAGCCTGCAATCATCGGGACCGCCTTTATCCTTTTGATTTTGCTGCTTTGGCAATTGACGCCGGTTGTTATGACTTTGTCCAAGGGAATGGCGCTTTTTTTTACCACCCCATTGCAAATCGTCCGCACGTTTTTCGTACTCATCGAACAAGGCGAACTCCAGAGGAATTTCTATGTGAGCGCTACTGAATTTATCATCGGTCTTGGATTGTCCATCGCCGTCGGGTTGCCCCTGGGCATCGTCGTGGGGCGGTCGCGGGTTATGAACGCGCTGTTTGATCCCTTCATCACGGCCTTCAATGCGACGCCAAGACTTGTCTTTTTGCCTCTGATCCTGCTTTGGCTGGGAATCGGAATTTGGTCCAAGATTGTAATTGTGTTTTTCGGCGCCCTTTTCCCCTTACTGATAAATACCTACGAGGGAGTCAGAAACGTGGACAGGGTCTTAGTTAATGTGGTGCGGTCTTTCGGTGCGAATGAATGGCAGGTTATGAAATTGGTGGTACTGCCGAATTCACTCCCTTACGTGATTACGGGATTGCGACTTGCCATTGGAAGAGCGATTCTCGGGGTCGTCGTCGGCGAGTTTTTCGGCGCCAGTGAGGGGCTGGGGTTTATGATCGCCATGGCCGCAGGGAATTATTCGGTCGACGTGGTTTTCGTCGGTGTCGCCCTCTTTATGGGCATCTCGCTGATTTTGACGATGTCCGTCAAAATGATCGAGTCCCGCCTTAGCCGCTGGCGGCCTGAAGAGGTCAAGACCTTCTAGGCCGAAGAGTTGCCCCTCAAGGCCGCTGCCCGATAGTTTCTCCTTACTTGTTTGTTCCCAGCTCTTTAAGGGATTCTTTCAACAAATCTCGCGCAACGAACTGCTCAAGGTCGGGAAGCGGCTTACCCTCGGGCCAGCCGAACCTCGGCGTAGCCCGAGACTCAAACAGGTTGCGGAGAAGTTCCGGCGAGATGTCGGGATCATATTTATCTTTCAGCTGATTGTAAATTGCTTCGGCGATTTTCGGCTTTTTAATACCGAAATACTTCTGGATCACTTTGACGGTTTCATCCTTGTGGGCCGGGATATACGCTTCGGCTTCCGCTATGGCTTTTATAAAACTCTTGACCACGGCAGGCCTTTTCGTGACGGTGTCCTTAGTTGTCCAGACAGTGCCCCCCAATCTTGGCAGATAGTCTCCAGTCCTTACCAATATCTTGAATCCCTTATCTTCGGCGTTGGCGGCGTGGGGGAGAGACAGCACCGCACCCTGGATATCGCCATTTATGAGCCCGGCAATGCGCTCGGGCTCACCAGCAAAGCTGATTACCTTGTAATCCCTCCCTGGTTCCATCTTAAAGAACTTGCCTAACGTAATCGTTCCCTCGTCGTAATCAGCAGAGCCCGGCCGGCCAAGACCAATGGTCTTGCCCTTTAGATCTTCAACTCTCTTGATCTCTTGAGTCGTCGTGATCGTCCACAGGGAGATTGTCGATTGGCCAACAACTAGGATGATCGGAGCCCCTTTCAGCATCGCAAGAGAGCCTCCGCCCGGGATCGGAACGAAATCGACCTGTTTGCCCATGCCTGCGGTGACAAGGGCCTTTCCAGTCATAGCGACGAATTTTGCATCCAATCCTTGTTTCTTAAAAAAGCCTAAATCATAAGCTACGTACGAAGGGATATGAAAGCCGCTCGCTCCCGTGGTGCGGCCTACGGTTATTTTGACATTTGCTGCTTGCGCCGTGATATTCTGCACTGTGAGCGCTAATAGTAACGCGCCGCCAAAAACACCAACCTTTGTCAGCCACGATCTAACTTTCAAATGAGATGTCAACATGGGGTTTCCTCCTTCACATAGGCAGCTTAGCCATTCAGCGGAGCTAAATTAATATTTCACGCATATAACTCCTAAAACCGCTCTATCAAGTTTGCCTTTGCAATTCAAACCTAAGCATAAGGGACTGATTTGATATCAGCAAAAGTTTTTGACGCAAGAAAAAAAGCCCCGTGGAGTGCGCCCCATTGACTGGAGAGAAAAGCAGAGAATTTGGGGTGGGTGCGATCGGCTCAACCAGCGGGCAAGATGGACCCGCAGCAAGGAGTCGGTCGATGGGAAAGCAGCGACGGAAATTCGAGGCAGGGTTCAAGCAACAGATCATCGGCGAGGTGGAGTCGGGGTTGTTAACCGTGAGCGCCGCTACTCGTAAGTATCAGATCTCGGGCAGCGTGATCGATCGGTGGCGGCAACAAGCCCGGCAAGGAACTGTTCAAGACTTCGCCAGCGTGCGGGAGAAGGCCTTGGAACCTGAGAACCGCGAGCTCAAGGAGAAGCTGGCCGAGCTGGATCTGGAAAACGCCCAGTTAAAAAAACTCGGGGACTGGCTACGGCGGCACAAAAGCGTCAGTACCTCGGTGATCAGCGCGCAGAGTTTGGCTCGATCGTCCAAGGACTTAAAATCATAAAGCTGGCATCGAGCAGTGACTACTACCGGCCGCTGACCGATCTCCAAGAGCGAGATCGAAGTGACGCTTTACTGCGTGATCAGATCGAGCGGCTCCAAGGGGAGTTTCCCGGCTACGGCTATCGGCGGTTGGGCCGGCAGCTACGGCGCGAAGGGATTGTGGTCAACGACAAAAAGATCCGTCGCATCCAGAGGGAATACCAGCTATTTCCCATCCGCTGGCACAGTTTCAAGATCGCCAGCACCGATTCGAATCATGGGTACAAGATTTATCCGAATTTGCTCAGGGGGAAAGACTCTGACGGGAATCAATCAGGTCTGGGTAGCGGACCTCGCCTACATCCGGATCTTGACGGGGTTTGTCTTTCTGGCGGCCATCCTGGATCGATATTCCCGTAAGGTCATCGGTTGGGCGATTTCCAAACGAATCGATGCCGAGCTGGGCTTGGCAGCTTTGAAAACCGCTCTGGAGACACGAAAGCCCCCGCCTGGCTGTATTCACCACTGTGATCGCGGGGTGCAGTACGCCCCTGGCGGGAATATATCGCCCTGCTCGAAGCGGCCAACATGCAGATCAGCATGTCGAGAACCGCCCATCCCTACGACAACGCCCACATGGAATCGTTCTTTAAGACGCTAAAATACCAAGAGGTCCACCTGGCCAACTACCAAACCTACGACGATGTCCTGCAGAGGATTCCCCATTCATCGAGGAGGTGTATAACAGCAAACGACTGCATTCGGCCCTGGGGTATCTACCGCCAAAGGAATACGATATGGCACTTCGATCAACCACAAAAACTACTGCTCGCCCCTCCCTCAAATCTCGCTGAAATCTCTCCAGCCGAAGGGCGCAGTCCACGGATCATTTACAAGATGCTCGAGGAAGAAAGAGGGTACCAGATTCGCTCTGAAAAGGGGGATACCCAAGCCAGGGTCAGATCGAGATGGTGCGTTAAAACGAAAATACGGAGGCCGAAACTTTCAGCGAAGAACTAAAAATAAACATTTCGTCAACAGAGCCCGTACGGATCACTTGTCTGCTTGAAATTTCCAGCGGGATGATCGGGTCTCTCGATTCTTAGATTTCCTTGCCAGTTTAGGGAGACCCGACTTTCGGGTGAGTCCTTGAGAATCAAGAGCCCTGACCTCGTCATCTCTCCAAATCCTCACTGAGGTGCAGAGGTAATTTTTCTCTAATCGCGGCTCGCGTGTTAGTGGACGGTGTTTGGGCTACGAAGCGGTTTTGGCTCCATGACGCGGGGCGACCGTTTTCCAAAATTTGTCGTGGGAAACACCTTTGCCCGCCTTTAAGCTTCTCCGTGATTTGTCGAGCAAGAACTGGAAACGGCGCGAGTGCGCTAATATCAGCCGTTCCAGATCGTCGTCGTCTTTAGGGGCAAGCAATATGGCCGCGGCCTTGCCGTTGCGTGTGATGACGACCGGACCTTCGTTCTCACATTCGTCTACGTAAGCACTGAGATGGGCCTTCACGTCCGTGAGCGCTGCGATCTTCATAATTCAAACTCCTGGCCGCCGATATAAAGCCGATTGCCAATACCGAGACGACTTTATCCTCGTGGTTCACATCGTAGAAAACACGGAATGTATTCTTCGGCCCCAAGCGTAATTCCCATGTAGCGCCGAACGAGGCCGGTTCTTCAAACGGTTTAAGATTTTTTGTCGTCGCTTCCGGGGCGTTGGAAAGTTGCTCCCTGATCGTTTCTGCTTCGAGGCGATGGTGCTTTCGCTCGATCGCTTTCAAGTGTTCATAAACCTCGGGCGCATAGTTGAGCGTAAATTTAAACCGCCGCGCCATTGACCACAATGATAGTCACTCAGCTCTCGAAGTCTAATTTTTATCAACAAAAAAAGCGACGGCTACAATAAACTGGTTAATGTGCTGGAATTGGGCTTGGGTCCTGCAATCACACATTTGTATTGCAAGAGGATTCCCTTTAATCCCCCAACCCGTAGCCAACGGCGATTTCGTAACGGCGTCGCGAGATACTAACTCGGCGGTCCCAGGTCACGGATTGTTGAGGATCGGTGGCGGGACCGAGTCCGGGAGGAAGGCGCTGGCGAGGCTCTTCTCTCCGTTTTGCACCGCGATGATCCAAACCGTCTTCAATGACACGTGGTTTTGGGGGCTGAACGAGATCGTCCCGGTGACGCCTTTGAACCCCGCGGTATCCTCTAGGGCGTAGAAGATTTGCCTCCGGGTTTGGGCTCGTTGCAAAACGTCCAGCATAAGCCGGGCGGCGTCATAGCCGAGAGCAGCGAAAGCGTCAGCGGGTGCGGTCCCGTAGGCGTCGCGATGCGCGGCAATGAATTTCTTTACCTCGGGCGTCCCGGTTTGCTCCGATAGCCAGGCGTGCGTCGTGAACCAGACGTTGGTGGTCGGACCCGGATTACCTTCGAGGAGCTTGGGAGTATCCAGACCGTCCCCGCCGATAATCGGTTGTGTGACGCAGGTTGCTCGGAGCGAGGCCACTACGTCGCCGATGCAGTCGGGAAGTCCCGCGAGGTAGACGAAGTTCGGTCGCTGTGCAACGACTTGCTGCCCGAGCGCGGTGATGTCGCATCCGCCTTCGTGGAAGGCATCCAGGAGCACGTTGCCACCGAGCTGCTCTAATCGCGTGCGGAAATAGCGCGGCAAGGTTCGTGAGTATTGAGAGGTGGAATCTCAAAGGATCGCCACCGAGCTTCCGAACTCCCGTTGGCCAAACTCCGCCGCTGCCGCGGCCTGCGCATTGTCGCCGAAAGGCGTCAGAAAGATGCTGTTGCCGACCACCTCTGGAAGCGCGGGATCGGTAGCTCCAATGGACAAAAACGGCACTCTCGCGCGCTGGAAGATGGGGCCCGCTATCAAGACAGAGTCGTTATCCGTGAAGCCGCCGGCGAGCGACACGATCGAGACACCCTCTCTGGCGGCGGACTCGGTGGCCTTCGGATCCGATTTCGTATCGATGAGAGCGGTGAAGGGAATAGGTCCTTGTTCATTCCCATGCTGGAGTCCGAGCACGAAACCGTTCATGGCCGGGCGACCAATGCTCGCCTGGGCGCCTTGAAGGTCTAACAGCACAGCCACCTGCGCAATCTGCCTGTGGCGATGTTCCATCTGGGCGGAAGCGAACGCTGGAATGATCACGGTACCAATCAGTGCGAAAACCAGCACGGTTGCCGGGTGTGGGTGTGGAGAAGCATTCCTAAACATGCCTTGAAAGAGCAAGGATTACGGGGCCTGACGTACGCATCTCGCTCATTTCCAGTTCTCGCCGAGCCATCCTCGATGCCAGTTTTTCTATCCGGAAAGCCATTGTTGGTCAGGTCACGCAATCAAACAACTCGCAAATACAAGCTCTCCATGGTACAGCCGCTTGGTTTGGTATCTCCCGCTGCGGTTTATTATTTGACGCTTTTCACCCACACGCTCGACATTATTTCGTTGGCGGACGCAGGAACAGACTGAGCACGGCGGAGGTGAATAGCATGCCGATGAAGATATTGAAGGACAGGTAGTAACTTTCCGTGTAGTCGAAGAGCAAGCCAAAGAACGGCGGGCCGCCGGCTGAGAACACACTGGTCACCAGCGCGCCCATGCCGCGGATTTTTCCCAGCGAGATGCGGCCGAAAAAATCGGCCCAAATGGTTTCCGCCAAGATCGCCGTGCCGCCCATACCGATGCCGTAGATAAAAAAACCGGCATAGAGCGGCAACAACCCGGGCAGGGAGATCGCCACTAATAGCCCGGCGCCTTGGAAAGCGCATTTGGCCATATTGAGGATGCCGTTATCCATGCGGTCGGCGAGCATGCCCCAGAGGATCGGCGTACTGAGCTGCATGACCGCAATAATGCTCATCACGGACGCGGCCACCAGAGTTGAATGGCCTTGATCGGTGACATAGGAAAATACATGGAGATTGAGCCCGGTGACGCCGATCTGAGCGACGCCGAAGGTGCTGGCAATGAGCCAGAACACCGGCGTGTGCAGCGCTTCGCGCCGGTTCCACTCGACATTGTCGGCGCCGGTGCGCTTGGCGTGGCGTGGTTTTTTTGGTTTTGCGACTTCCGCTTTCCGCTCCACCGGCCCGCCGTCCGGCAGCAATCCCATTTCTTCCGGGGAGCGGCGCATAAACAGCAAGGCCGGCGCGACCACCAGCAACAAGGCGAAAACGCCGAAGACCACCCAAGAGCCGCGCCAGCCGACGTAAAGCATCAGCGTCGCCGCCGCCACCGGCATGCAAACTTTGGCCAAGCCATGGCCCATGCCGGCGATCGCCAGGGCGCGGCCGCGCATGCGCACGAACCAGCGCGAGATCGAAACATTGACTACCATGGAGCCCATCAGCGAATCGCCGGGACTGACGAGCAGCCAACGCACCAGCATGAACTGGATGAAACCCCGCGTTTGGCCCAGACAGATAAAACCGGCGCCGGAAATCAAACCGCCCGCCGCCATCAGCCAGCGCCCGCCCCAGCGGTCTATCAACGTGCCGACCACCGGCGCCGCGGCAGCGCCGATGAGAATTTCGCCGGACCGGATCAGCGAAAAAGTCCCGCGGGAAATGCCGAGATCGGCGGACAACGGTTTGAGAAACACGCTCAGCGTGCTGGAGATCGAAAATGCCGAGGCGATGTGGGCGAGAAAGCCGACGACGACGATGACCCAGCCGTAGTAGATAGACTTTTTCTTTGCCGGTTGCTCGAGCAGGGGCGAAACGAACATCTCTAGCTTGTAGCAAGGATCGCAGCGAATCTACAAGACGCGGAGCCAAAGCGTCGCAGGATTGAGGGAGAAGGTGTTAGATGATTTCTGATTCACGGTAATGAACTTAAAATTGTAATGACTGTGATTCTGCTGAAAAAGTCTTTTTCGCAAAATCAGATCAAAATATTTCGCGTACAGATGCTCTCTCTTCGAGAGCTTTTCAACTCGCCGATCAATATTTTCGTTGACTCCCGACTAAGCGACTGTGATTCTTCGAAGGTCTGATTGTGCCTGACAGCACTGGTCGCATTCCATTCTTCTTCATCTTGTTACCCCTTAACGATAGTCCACTATTTGACAACGGCTCGGCCCGGTTCCAGTTCTGACTGAGTCATTCTCGATGCTAGAATTTTCTAGCCGCAAGGGCGTTTGACAGGAGTTAGGATGCCGGCCATTGTATAGAGGACAACTTCCCTAACGCCCGATGGAGAGGAATCTATGAAGACGCTGCGATTGGAAACCACTGCGCCGTTCCAAGGCTTGGCCGAGCTGGTGGCCTATGACGAGGGTCTGTTCGAGAAGGAGGGCATCCAGATCGAGTGGATGGACCGGGAGAAGGGCGTCGACAAAAGCCCGCAGCTGCATATCACCGATCATAAGGAAGTCTCGCGCTACACGAGCCACGGCAAGATGATGGAGCAGGGCCAGGCCGACCTCTACAACGCTTGCGAATGGGGCAATTTCTCGCGCGTTGAAACCACCAGGGTCGGCAGCCGGCAGGTTGGCCGCCGTTCCATGGTGAACTTCGCCGGGATCGTCGTCCGCGCCGATTCGCCCGTGCAGGTGCCGCAGCAGTTCGCCAACGTGCAGATCGGCGTGCCCTTTTATAGCGGCACGCACTATCTCTGCCTGCAGATGCTGGAAGGCTTCGTGCCGCGCGAGCTGATCAAGATCGGCCGCGTGCCGAACGGCTCCAACTACCGCTTCAAGATGCTCATGGATAAGACGATCGAAGCGACGACCCTGACCGAACCGTATATTTCGCTGGCCGAGAAAATGGGCTGCCGCGTCGTCATCTCGGCTTTCCACCACGGCACTGACGTTGCGTCCGACCGTGTGGACGGCGAAACTTACGCCGCCTTCAACCGCGCGGTCCGCGAGGCGGTCCGGCGCATCATGGCGAACAAGCGCGCCTATATGCACTACTTCATCGACTACTATCGCGATAAAGATCGGCAGATCAGCCAGCTCACCATCGACGATCTGCGCGAGAGCCGCCTTTTTCTAGTCGATCCGGCGCCGATCCCGGCGGACGAACTCCAACGCACCTACGACTGGATGAAGAGCTGGGATTTCCTCGAGACAGCCCCCTGCGCGACCGATCTCGTCAGCGTGAGCGCGTAAGCACGGCTATGAGCGAGAGCCTGGGTCAGACAGGAGTCAATGAATCAAGGTCAGTGCCTGGGATCTGGCTTCGATGACTGACGATAAATAACCCCAAACCTACTCGGCGCAGGTGCATGATACCGCCGAACGCCGCTCCGCGGTCGGCAAAATTTTCCCCTGACTCGATGAGTCGTTCGGCGATCTTTTGCTCAACATGTCATCTGAGTTCTTCGTCGAATTTTCGATATACTTCAGATCGGCGCCCGGGTAGCGGTGCATGACCTCCCAGACATTGAAAGAAAATCGTGACCATGACTCGATTTTAGCTCGCTTCGATTTCTGTGCCTTCGAGCTCAAGGTGGACGGAATCCGGCAAGAGTAGAGGACAGACTTTTATATCCATACGGTTTTCAGAGCTTTGGGCATACTAGTGTGATTCTCTATTTTTACTGACGTTTTTCTTCGTGAATCTTCTCGCGACTCAGCGCGGGCGCATAGAGATAAGTATTCATGCCGCGCGGCGCTCCCGCCATGCTCCATGGCGCCCCGAAGAATCCTTCGACCACGCCGCGGCGCGGAAATATACGCCTGGATTCATCTGATATTCATCTCTAATATACGCGCTTTCATGGCAAGCATCGCTTGCCAAGTCCGGCGTCGTTGCGTAGGATCGAGCGGGTTGTTATCGCATGACGATGTTTTGCTTGTTTGGAATTGTCTGCCTGGTATCTTTCTCAACTGTACGGCCGGTGCATGCGACGCAAGCCACGGCCGATGCCGAGATCAGAGTGCTGCGCGGTATGATTCGCATTCCCGCCGGAATATTTCTCATGGGCAGCAACGACGGTCCCGACGGCAGAAAATTCTCATGGGGCCATGAATTGCCGGAGCGCAGGCGCGCGCATTTCAGCGCGGGCTGGAACGAGCTCCGCGCTGTGGGCAGTTTCCCTCAAGGGGCCAGTGCCTATGGCGCGCTCGATATGGCGGGCAACGGTTGGGAATGGATCAGCAGCGGCGATCGGCCTTACCCGTATTATGGCAGCGATGGGCGGGAAGTCTTGACAGAAGCGCAAGTGCGCGGCACAAGGGGGGGCGGCCACGAGGCGCGGCCCGATGAGTTGACCACGAACCAGCGAGGGCGCCAGGTGTCGCGTCATCCGCGCCGCGGTCATTACAACCTAAGCTTTCGTTGCGCGCGCTGAGTCTCCGCGGTTCCGGTTCTCATGTCGATTTACCTCTTGATGCAAGGCGTGGTGATGGGACTGGTTGTCGCAGTGCCTGTGGGGCCGCTGGGGCTGCTCTGCATCAATCGTGCGCTGATGTTGGGAGCGACCTGCGGGCTATTTTCCGGCTTGGGCGTGGCCACTGCTGACGCACTGGCCGCGGGGATCGCAGCGCTCGGCATTACGTTGGTCTCCGGTTTTCTTCTCACCCATCAACTGCTTTTGCGTCTGTTCGGCGGTTTGTTTCTCTGCTATCTCGGTTACAAAATTTATCGCACCGAGCCGATTACCCAGGTGCCGGTCAAGAACATCAACGGTCTCTTGGGCGCCTACGTCACCACTTTTCTACTGACCTTCTCCAATCCTGTCACGGTTCTCTCCTTTGTCGCGATCTACGCCGGCTGGCATGTGCCGAGCTTGCATGGCCATTACATCGCGGCGGCGACCCTGACCTTGGGAGTTTTCACAGGATCCGCGCTCTGGTGGGTAGGCCTGTTTATCGGTCTCACCGCATTTCACGATAGATTTAATCTGCGTTTTCTTTTTTGGGTGCACCGTGTTTCCGGTGCGGCGATTGCGCTTTGCGGTATTGTCGTGCTGTTAAGCCTCTGGCCGTGGAGCCAGAGTTTGAGGTTAGAATTTTGAGCGCGGGCCAGGAAGCGATCCCGATTCCCAGCCGTGGGCGGGGCATTCCGGCGGCGTTTAATTTGACCGTCGCTTTAATTTACGTTGGCGTCAATCTTTACCAGTTTATCATCTTGCCGTCGCGGCTCTTGCCCGTGAGCCTGGCCTGGGCCTGGACACTCGTGCCGCTGGCGTTGTTGACGAATCCCTATTGGAGCCTGTTGCACGAGACGATTCACGATTTGTTCCATCCGCAACGCGGCGTTAACGCGTTCTTTGGGCGCCTTTTGTCCGTCTTGTTCGGCGCGCCGTTTCGCATTCTACGGATGAGTCATCTGCTGCACCATAAACTCAATCGTTTGCCGGTCGAGGGCACGGAATATTACGACCGGGAAAAGTGCACCAAGCCGCGCGCCACGCCGGGTTACTACTTTCAGATCTTATTGGGCCTCTATCTGGTCGAGCTCCTGAGCCCGTTGTTTTTTTTCTTGCCGCGGCGTTGGCTCGTCTGGTTTCACAAGCGCTACATTCCCACCGGCGGCGTGAGTAGCCTGTTGATACAGAATTGGCTGGGCGCCGAGTCGCTGCGCGAAATCCGCTTCGACGGTCTGCTGACCTATCTATGGCTGACGCTTGCTTTCTTGTGCTACGGCGAGCACTGGCCGCTGCTCGTCGGAGTGTTGCTGGCGCGGGGATTTCTAATCTCGTTTCTCGATAACGTTTATCATTACGCCACGCCGGTGGGAAATATTTTCTACGCGAAAAATCTTCGCCTGGCGCAGCCGTTGAACAAATTGCTGCTGAATTTCAATCTGCACGGCGTGCATCATGTCAACCCGGCGATTCCCTGGATCGACCTGCCGAACGCCTTCGAGGCCGAAGGCGGAAAATTCCACGGCGGCTATTTCGCCGCTGCCTGGCTTCAGCTAAAGGGTCCGATCGCAGTGCAAGATTTGCCTCAAGGATCACCGGCGGTGCGGCTGCGGCCGTTCTAAGTTAGCTTCTTAAACAACAGGACAGAATACCATTGCTTGGCGTCGGTGAAGTGATTGACCGGCGCCAGGCCAAAGAAACGCATCTGGTCCCGCAGCCGCTCGGCGTCGAATTTGCGACTGATCTCGACGAGAATCTTTTCGCCTTTTTGCCAATGAAAAGCGCTTTCCATGGTCGGGAAGCGAATCGCTTGGCCTTCGGCGGCCACCGCGTACATTTCAATTTGCTGCCATTCCGGATTGAACCAAGAATGATAACCCATCTTGGCGCGGGTAAAGTTGCTCTGCAGCAAACGATTGATGTTGTCGAACACGTTGAGAATGAATTCGGCGGTGATGCCGCGGCTGTCGTTATAGGCCGCTTCGAGGATATTCACCGGTTTGACCCGGTCGGCGCCGAGCAAGAGAAAATCGTCGGGCCCCATGGCCGCCGATAGAGCGCGGAAAAAGCGCGGAAAGTCCGTGTGATTGAAGTTGCCGATGGTGCTGCCGAGAAACACGAACAGGGTCGGCAGGTTTTTGTCGATGGCGCTGAAGCCGTCCTCGTAGCGGGCGTGGAGACCGTGAAACGCGATTTCCGGGAAGTCGTCGCGGACCGCGTCGCGGGAACCCCTCAAACCGGCAGTGCTCACGTCGATGGGGGCGAAGATGCTCGGGCCCCGTTGGCGCAGCTGTTCGGTGAGCAAGTGCATTGTCTTCTTGCTGTAACCGGCGCCCAATTCGGCGATGCAGCGCACCGGCGCGTCGGCGATCACATCGCGGGCGCACGCTTCGAGGATCGCGTTTTCCGTGCGCGTGAGATAATACTCGGGCAGCTCGCAAATCCGCTCGAAGAGCTCCGAGCCGCGCTGATCGTAAAGGTGGTAAGCTTCGAGCCAGCGCGGCTGATCCCAAAGCGTCGTCAGAATCGACTGCGTCGGAATCGACTCCAGGTCGGCGCCGGTGGCCGACCAGATGCTCGGTTCCTGTTCTCGCCAGCGGTCGCGCGCGTCCGCGCCCAGGATGTTTGCAAATTTTTCTTGTGTCATGGATCGAGAGACTATAAAAGAAAAAGACCGTTGATGCGATACATTTGCGTAGGAATTTTACCATGAGCGAAGATCGAACCACCATCGAGTTTCGCGGCGTCAGCTTTGCGTTGCCGGACGGCAAGACCCTGCTGTCGAATCTGAATTTGTGCGTCGCGGCCGGCGAGACGCTGGTGTTGCTCGGACGCAGCGGCTCGGGCAAGACGACGACCATGAAGCTGATCAATCGCTTGATCGATCCGACCGCCGGGGAAATTCGAGTGGAAGGAAAGCCGACGCTCGATTGGGATCCGATCCGGCTGCGCCGGCGCGTCGGTTACGTCATTCAAGAGATCGGTTTGTTCCCCCATTTGACGGTGGAAGAGAACATCGGCGTGGTGCCGCGCCTCGAAGGATGGACGCCGGAGCGTACCCGGGAACGGGCGCGTGCGTTGCTTAAATTAGTCGGTCTCGACGCCGAGCGGTTCGCTGCGCGTTATCCGCGGGAGTTGTCCGGCGGGCAGCGCCAGCGTGTCGGCGTGGCGCGGGCGTTGGCCGCCGATCCGCCGTTGATCTTGCTCGACGAGCCCTTTGGCGCGTTGGACCCGATCACGCGCCGCGAAATCCAGCGCGAGTTCAAGTCCTTGCAGCATGAGCTCGGCAAGACAATGGTCTTCGTCACCCACGACATCGCCGAGGCGTTTTTTCTCGGCAACCGGATCGCGTTGCTCAAAGATGGTGAAATGATTCTGGTCGGCGCGCCGGAAGAGTTGCTGCGATCCCAACATGCCGAGGCGCGCGCTTTCGCCGATTGCTTCACCAATAACCCGACGGCCGGGAGTTCGGCGTGACCGTCGCGGAGTTTTTGTCGCGTCACGGCGCCGAGCTGTTCGAGCTGACTTTAGAGCATTTATTTCTGGTCGCGGTCTCTACCGGAGCTGCCATTCTCATCGGCGTGCCCCTCGGCATTCTTTTGACGCGCAAGCCGGCGCTTAGCAAGCCGGTGCTCGGCTTCGCCAACATCATGCAAACCGTACCGAGCCTGGCGTTGTTCGGGTTCTTGATTCCGCTCCATATTCATTTATTCGGCGTGAAAATTCTCGGCGGCATCGGCGCGCGCACCGCGATCATCGCCTTGGTGCTGTACGCGTTGCTGCCGATCATTCGAAACACCTTTACGGGGATCAACTCGGTTGACCCGGCCATTCGCGACGCCGGGCGCGGCATGGGCATGACCGACCGGCAGCTGCTTTTTCAAGTGGAGCTGCCGTTGGCCCTGGCGGTGATTATCGCCGGCGTGCGCGTGGCGACGGTCATTTGCGTCGGCACGGCGACCATCGCCGCAGCGATCGATGCCGGCGGCCTGGGGCGCTATATCTTTCGCGGCCTGCGGGCCAACGATAACCTTCTGATCTTGGCCGGTGCCTTGCCCGCTGCGCTGATCGCGTTGGGTGCCGATTTGGCGCTGGGTTATGTCGAGCGCACCATGCAGTTCGGCGCCGTCGTCAGGAGTAAATCGAGAAAACTATTATGGTCGACGGTCGTATTAATTTTCGCCTTTGGCGCCCTGGTTTATTTTATCGCCGATAGGAGCTCGGGCCGGATCGCCGTCGGCGCGAAGGATTTTACCGAGCAGTTGATTCTCGGCGAGATCCTCGCTCAGGCGATCGAGGCGAAAACCGGTTTCGAGGTCGAGCGACGCTTCGACTTGGGCGGAAACTTGGCCCACGATGCGCTGGTCGCAGGCGAAATCGACCTCTATGTCGAATACACCGGCACGGCACTCCTGGCGATCCTCAAAAGCAAGCCGTTGACCGACCCGCAGGAAGTCTACCGCCGCGTCAAGGCGGAGTACGCCGACAAGTTCAATCTCGAATGGACCGAACCGCTCGGATTTAATAACACCTTTGCGATCTTGGTGCGCGGCAAGGATGCGCGGCGTCTGAGGTTGAAGACCGTGACGGACGCTTCGAGAGTGTCGGCGCAATGGCGCGCCGGCTTCGGCCAGGATTTCATGTCGCGCGCCGACGGCTATGCGGGGTTCGCCCGCGCCTACGGCCTGCACTTCGAAGAGATCCGCGAGATGGATTTGTCGCTGACCTACCGCGCACTGGCCGACGGACAGATCGACTTGATCGCCGGTAATTCCACGGACGGGTTGATCGCGCGTTACGGCTTAGTGCAGTTGGAAGATGACCGCCATTACTTTCCACCCTACGATGCCGTGCCCGTGGTGCGCTGGGAGACCCTGGAAAAATATCCGACCTTAAGGGCGACCCTGGCGCAGCTCGGCGGCATCCTGACGGTCGATGAAATGCGCAATCTCAACTACGCCGTCGACGGTGAAAAGCACGCTCCCAAGGATGTGGCGCGGGAATTCCTCGAGCAGAGGGGCATCCTCCGATGATGATCCACTTCGAACGCGCCGCAAGCAAGGCAGAGTGAGGAGAATTGGTTCATGGCTTCTCCCTCGACGCCGAGTGTTCGTTTAAAACAGGCCACAGCTTGAAACGGTTTCAGAACAGCGGCACCTTTCGCGCCTTACGCTATCCCGACTATTTTTGGTTCTGGTCGAGCTACTTCGTTTCCAACGTGGGTTCCTGGATGCAGAGCATCGCTCAGGGTTGGCTGTTGTTCGATCTGACTTCGTCGCCGTTTTATCTTGGCCTGTTCAGTTCATTGCGCATGGTGATGCTGCTGAGTTTTTTTATTCTCGGCGGTATCATGTCCGACCGCATCGACCGGCGCAAGGTGATCCTTTCGATCCAATTCGTCTCGGCGCTTACCGCGCTCGGCTTGGCCGTCTTGGTAACGACCCATAGCATTCAGGTCTGGCATATCTTCGTGCTCGGCGCGATTACCTCGACGACATGGGCATTCGAACAGCCGGTGCGCCAGGCGCTGCTGCCGCAATTGGTCGGGCGCGACGATCTAGTCAATGCGCTGGCACTAAACGCGATGACTTGGAACGGCGCCGGCCTGCTCGGCCCGAGCCTGGTCGGTTTGTCGGTGGCGCGTATCGGCATCGACGGCTGCTTCTACGTCAACGCGATCAGTTATCTCGCCGTGATCGCGGCGCTCTTGCGCATGAACGTTCCGCCGCTCGATCTGAGCAAAGGGCGGACCGGTGTCATCCAGAGCCTGCGTGATGCCTTCGGCTACGTGCGCGGCGAAACGGTGATCATGACGTTTCTAATCGTCTCGGCGATGTTCAATATTTTGGGCCGTTCTTACATTACGCTGCTGCCGGTGTTCGCCAAAGATGTCTTGCGCCTCGGTGCATCGGGGTTTGGATTTATCTCGGCCGGGCCCGGCTTGGGCACCATCATCGGCTCTTTCACTTTGGCCAGCCTGGGCCGAGTCGCGGTTAGGCGCGGCCGCATGGTGGTGATCCTGATCGCCTTCTCCGCCTGCTTATTTGCCTTCGCAGTGAGCGTCGATGCGCGGTTGGCATTCGGCTTTCTGGTGATCGTCGGCGCCTTGAGCACGGTGTTCGAGACTCTGCTCAACACTTCGATTCAATTGCGCGTCGAGGAGTCGTTCCGCGGCCGGGTCTCGGGATTTTATGGATTGACCGGGGGCGGCTTGCGCGAATTCGGCGGTATGCAGGCCGGTTTCATCGCCGAATGGACCAGCGCGCCAACTGCGATTGCCGCGGGCGCGATCGTGCTGGTCATCGTCGGTTATTTGTTTCTCGGTTCCCGGCTCAAGAAAGTCGGGGTCGATGAATAGACAAATTCTCAACAACGGTGTGTGACCGTCGGCGGCTATGTCGCGGCACAGAAGCTGGGTTTCATCCCCTCATCGACCTTTCCCAGTCCCCTGTTGCCTACGAGGCGGCCTCGCTCATAACGACGCACACGCTGATCAAGGTCAATCCTGGAAGGATCGGCAAATGGACGAGGGGGGTTGTCGGAGCGCTTCAATATGTGGCAAAAACATATGAGAGCGAGTGGGAAGGAATCCGCTAACACGCGGTCTAGAGCTGGTTGGAGTTCATGATCAGCCGGGCGTAAAAGCGCACTAGGCGCTCATAGTCCTGCACCGAAATACGTTCGTCGGTGCCGTGATAGCGCTTGGTATCTTCCGGGCCGAGGGTGATCGGCAGAAATCGAAAAATGTTTCTCGTGAGTGCTCGATAATGGCGCGAATCGGTGGCCGCCACCAGGAGGGCCGGCGCGACCAGCGCCTGCGGCGCAATCTCGCGGATCGTTCGATGGATCAAATAAAAGCTCGGGCCGGCGATGTCGCTGACGGCCGACGGTTCGATCTGTCCCGGCAATGCATCGATCTTGATTCTTGGATCGTCGATCGCCTGGCGCATATGCTCGGTAGCGCTGGCAATCGTGTCCCCGGGCAGGAGCCGCAAGTTGATGACCGCAACGGCGCGGGTCGGTAGAATATTTTCCGTAACGCCGGCGTTGAAAATCGTCGGCGCGATGGTCGTACGGATCACTGCGTTGGTCAGCGGCGAAGCCGCCAATTGCTTGCGCACGAGAGGGTCGAAGAGCCATAGATTGGCCAGCGCAAGTTTTTCGCTCCAGGCCGTTTCAGGACCGAGAAAGTCGAACATCCCCCGGCTCGGACCGTTCAGCCGCGCGGGGAAGGGCGCGGCGTCGATTCTTTGCAAGGCGCGGCTCATCAGGCCGATAGCGCTATCGGCCGGTGGGATCGAGCTGTGGCCGCCCGTGGTTTGGACCGACAAGCGCAGGCTGAGATAACCCTTTTCGGCAATGCCGATGAGCGCCACCGGCGCGGTGACGCCGGCGATGACGCTGTCGAGAATATTCATCCCCTCATCGAGGACGAATTCAAGCTCGACGTTGCGCGCGCGCAAAAGGTCGGCGATCTTAGCCGCGCCATGGTTGCCGCCGATCTCTTCGTCGTGGCCGAAGGCCAAATAGATCGTTCGATTCGGAATAAATCCGGCGCGCAGAAGGTGCTCCACCGCCTCGAGGATCGCCAGCACGCTGCCTTTGTCATCCATGGTGCCGCGGCCCCAGATATAGCCGTCGGCGAGCGTGCCGGAAAACGGCGGATGACGCCACGCCGTTTCGGTCGAAGGATCGATTGGAACGACGTCCATATGGGCCATCAACAAGATCGGTTTTAGCGTTTCGTCACGTCCCTGCCATGTGAAGAGCAGGCTTCGACCGCCGATGGTTTCTTTGCCGAGATGGCGGTGTACCTGCGGAAAGGATTTCTCCAAGAAGGCGTGAAAGCTCTGAAACTCAGGGGCGTTGGATCGGCCGGGTGTTTGATAAGAAACGGTCTTGAAACGAATCGCTTCGGCGACCCGACGGATGATGGCCTCTCGGTCCAGACTGATGGGCGCAACTGGAGCCGGGTGTATTTGTCGCGACTTGAAAGTTGCGGCGCGGACGAGAATGATAACGCCGAGAAGCCCGACCGCGGTGAGCAACGCTAGAAAGAGTTTTTTCATGGGATTAATCGACAGGTAGCAAGTTCAGATTACGGCCGCAAACCGCTGATTGCACGCATGTTTGACAACCATGGGCAGACCCTATAATTTTTTCGAATCCATTCGACAATAGCTAATGGGAGGAAAACGATGAGTGACTTTTATTCGGATTGGTTGGAGCAGTCCAAAGCCAATGAAAAGGCGGTGGCTGAATCGCCACGATTCACGCGGTCCAAGGATCTCAAATGGGTGCGTACCCCGCAGGATTTCAAGGCGGCGTTGATGATTGCGCCGGAGCTGGGTTTTACCACGGGTGGCAGCTGCATGATGCGAGCGGAGATCCCGGTCGGCTGGCATTCCGGAAAGCATTTTCACGGCGAAGAGGCGATCTACGTCGAGAGTGGCGAAGGTTTCATGATTCTCGATGACAAACGTTACGATTTCGGCCCGGGAACTGTTATCCACGTACCCTACCGGTCGACCCATCAGCTTTTCAACATAGGCAAGGTTCCGGTCGGCTATATTTCCGGATTGGCCTGGCACCTCGAAGCTGCCGTCTACATGGGCAAGATGGAGCAACTGGAAGTGTGCGGTGAGAACGGCGCCAAGGCGCTGGCCGCTTTTCCGAAGGAAGAGTCGCAGTATTGGCCCGAAGATGGCCGGCGCATCGCGATGCATCAAAACCAGCATGTGAAGTCCGATGAGTCAAAACACGGCGCGACCTATTTTTTGATGGGTCGAAGCGGGAAAGACAACGGGTTCAAGGCGACCGGCGTGGCGATCAGCTCGATTTTTGTCGATTTACCGCACACCAAGAGCCATAGCCACGCTCATCCCGAGGCCTATCTCTACGCGCTCGAAGGCGACGGTTATTCCGAGATTGGCGGCAAACGGTATGATTGGAATCAGGGTGACGCTATCCATGTCCCGCCGGGTATGCTGCACCACCAGCACTTCAATCCATTCGATCGCGACATGAAGGAGCTGCGCTTCGAGTTCGGTGTGCGCTATTGGTTCGTCGACCAATGGAAGGGCTACGTTACGATCGATAAGCATCTCAAGGCGACGACCCATATGATCGATTGATTCGAGGAATTCGCGGTCGACAAAAAAGCGAGCTAGCCAATGGTTACCTCGCTTTTTATTCAATGCCGTTACAATGCTGAGCAAAAAGCACTACGCCACACCCAATCTCAAGGTGCAAAACCGAGAAAGCGAAGAAATCCTGGAATCGTTCTCGGCCCGTCCTTGCGGTGATTCCAGGCACTAACCTTTTCTAGGTAACTTGTTTCGTCCCGCTGGTTGAGGGTCTGGACTCGGCGGAGTTCCCGTTTGGAAATATCCCCATCCCAGGCATGGGGGCATTTGACGACCCGGCTGAGTGACATTTTGACGACAGCTCCGGTGTCGGAAAAGCTGACGTTGACGGGATGATCGCGGCAAGTGATCGGTCGATGTTCGTAGATCCCGCAGCGGTTGGTTTGGTTGTCGAGGAAAATGCAGCGGTCGCGGCTCTTGCGCAAGCCCATGACGGCTTTGCCCCGGTCGAAACGCAGCCAAAGCGGATCGTTGTGCGACATGGCAATCTCGTCGTGGGCGAAGAATTTGACAAATTCCGTGGGCGGTTTGCCGGTGCCCTCGGCGATGCGGCGAATGTCCTCGTCGTTGATGCAGACGACCGTGTCGCGACAACAGTTGCCGCACCCGGTGCAGCGAAACTTCAAATATTTTTCCCAGGGCTGCGCCATGATTTATGAAAATGTAGCAGGATCCAAAAAAAAAGAAACGCGCACGGTAAACTGGGAAAGGTGCGCTTGCATGAGGATTTGATATTTTTTAAAGTCACAGCATGGCCGAAGCCCGTAGTAACAAGAATGGCGATGCAAAGATGATGCTTGGATTCATCGTGCGCCGCTGCGCGGCGGATCTCGGCCACACGCCAACGCCGGATGAGTTTGCGAGATGGGCCAACGGGCATCATCAGCCGGGCAAGCGTTTGTGTCTGTTCGGCAAGGAAATCTCCTCGGCTATCGCCAAGGTCATGTTCAGCCAGCCGGGGAGAATCGTCACCGTCAGCCCCGAAGGCATGGCGCGTATCTGGAAAGCCAACGGGCGTTAGTTCGATTCTTTCAATTGCACCTCCGAAAAACTCACCGACGGTCAGATCAACCCGTCAGCCGGCAAGGAGAGCCTCGATCAGAAAATAGCCCGACAGTGCCAGCGCGATTAACCAAAGCAAAATAATCGCGCCCGCCGCGCGCCAATTTTTCGGCAAATGTTCGTTGAACACCGCCGCTCTGGCGCGACAATCGGCGAGTATGTCCTCTGGAATTAACCTGACGGCGATAAAGATGCCGAGCGGCAGGAGCAGGAAATCGTCGAGGTAGCCAAGCAGCGGGATCGGATCCGGAATGAGATCGATGGGGCTCAAGGCATAGGCGACCACGCAAGCGACCCAGGCCTTGGCGTACCACGGCGTGCGCGGGTCGCGACTCGCGAGATAGAGCGCCACGATATCGCGCTTGAGCTCCCGCGCTTTGTTTTTCAAGCCTTCGAACATGGCCAGGGCGCATCCGTTTTCACTCGACAATTCGTCATTGCTCCGTCATGATTGTCTTGTTATGCTTCGCGACACTAACACAAATCTAGAGCATAATTGCATATCGGAGGTAGCGTGACCTTCGCTGTGATTTTCAATGCGATGTTAACTTTCGCATGGGTCTGGCTATTTTCGACCGGAGTGGCGGCGCAGGGGAAGGCGGAAAAAGAGAAAATCCGCATCGGTTACGCGGCACGGGCGGTGGCCCATTCGCTGCCGTTCTTGACCCAGAAAGCGGGATTGTTTCGCGACGAAGGTTTACAAGTCGAAGTGGTGCGCACCGCCGGGGCGGTCTCGCCGATGGCGCTGATTTTCGGCGAACCTGATTTTACCACCATGTCCGCTTTTCTCATGATTCCGGTGGCGACCCGTAGTCCCGACGTGGTCATGCTCGGTGGATTGACCCGTTACGCGACCATGACCTTGGTGACCCGACCGGCGACGTTGTTCGCGCGCAGGGCAGGTATGAACTTTATGGTCAACCTTGCCGATTTAAAGATCGAGTATCAGGGTTCGACCTTCGTGACGCGCCGTTCGTTGATGAAGAGCCATCCCAACTTGGTGCGTCGCACCGTGCGCGCGCTGGTGCGCGGTGTCCATTATTTTAAAACCCGGCGTGAGGATACTTACGGTATCTTGGCCAGTTTCCTCGGTACCAAGAACCGCGAGGCGCTGGAAGAATCGTGGAACTACGGCGCCGATATGCCCGCCAAACCTTACGCCGTGGAAAGCGCGGTTCAGGCGGTGATTAGCCATCTGGCCGAGGGCGACCCGAAATACGCGAAATACAAACCGACCGACTTCATCGATACCACGCCCTTGACCGAGCTCGACAAGAGCGGCTACATCGACCGGCTTTACGGCGGCCAGGCGAAATAGGTCAATTGCGGGAAGGCATCCTTACTTCGTATGGCAATGCTGCGCGACCAAGACCGTGGGCAATTCCGTTTAGTCTCGGATTTTGAACCGCAGGGCGATCAGCCGCAGGCGATCGACAAACTGGTGCGCGGTCTCAATGCCAAGCGGCGCCATCAAGTTCTGCTTGGCGTTACCGGTTCGGGCAAGACATTCACCATGGCCAACGTGGTCGCCCGGGTCAACAAGCCGACCCTCGTCATCGCGCCCAACAAGACGCTGGCGGCGCAACTTTACAACGAGTTCAGCGAGCTGTTCCCGGAAAATGCCGTGCGTTATTTCGTCAGCTATTACGATTACTACCAACCCGAAGCTTACCTGCCGTCCACCGACACGTATATCGAGAAAGATTCGTCGATCAATGATGAGATCGACAAGCTGCGCCATTCGGCGACCAAGGCGCTGCTCGAACGGCGCGACACGCTGATCGTCGCTAGCGTGTCGTGCATTTATGGCTTGGGCTCGCCGGAGGCTTACTTCGAGTTGATGGTCTATTTGGAAGTGGGCTCCAAGGTAAATCGCGACCAGATGCTACGTAAGCTCGTCGATATTCAATATGAGCGCAGCGATTACGATTTTCACCGCGGCACGTTCCGCGTGCGCGGCGATATCGTAGAAATATTCCCAGCCTATGAAGACCGCTCGGCATTGCGGGTCGAATTTTTCGACGACAACATCGACGCGATCAATGAAATCGACGCGATTCGCGGCAAGGTGCTTCGGCGGGTGGACAAGGCGACGATCTACCCGGCGAGCCACTATGTCACCGGCAAAGAGCGCATGAAGCAGGCGGTGCACGGCATTCGCGAGGAGCTCACCGATCGGCTGCTAGAGCTGCGCGATCAGCAAAAGCTGCTCGAAGCGCAGCGCCTGGAGCAGCGGACGCTTTATGATTTGGAGCTGCTGGCCGAGATGGGGTTTTGTCCGGGCATCGAAAACTATTCGCGCCATTTGACCGGGCGCAAGCCGGGCGAGCCGCCGCCGACGCTGCTGAGCTACTTTCCCAACGATTTTTTACTGATCATCGACGAAAGCCATGTCACGGTGCCGCAGATCGGTGGCATGTATCGCGGCGACCGCTCGCGCAAGGAAACCTTGGTCGAATATGGTTTTCGCCTGCCTTCGGCGCTCGACAACCGGCCGCTCAATTTCGAAGAGTTCGAGGCGATGAGCAACCAGGCGGTTTACGTATCGGCGACACCGGCGGTCTATGAACTCGGCAAGAGCCGCGGCGCGGTGGTGGAACAGGTGATCCGGCCCACGGGTCTGATGGACCCGGCGATCATCGTTCGGCCGGCGCGCACCCAGGTCGATGACTTACTCGAAGAGATTCGCAAGCGGGTCGAGCGCAAGGAGCGAGTGCTGGTGACGACACTGACCAAGCGCATGGCGGAGGATTTGACCGAGTATTACCAAGATTTGAACGTCAAGGTGCGCTACCTCCATTCCGACATCGAAACCATTGAACGGGTGGAAATCATTCGCCAGCTGCGCATGGGGCAATTCGACGTCCTGGTCGGTATTAACCTATTGCGCGAGGGACTGGATTTGCCGGAGGTATCGCTCGTGGCGATTCTTGACGCCGACAAGGAAGGTTTCCTGCGCTCGGATCGTTCGTTGATCCAAACCATCGGGCGCGCCGCGCGCAATGTTTTCGGCACGGTGATTCTTTACGCCGACCGGCAGACCGACTCGATGCGGCGGGCGATCGATGAAACCGAGCGCCGCCGCCGCTTGCAGGCGGACTTCAACAAAAAACATGGCATTACCCCGCAATCGATCGTCAAGTCGCTGGGCTCGCCGCTGGTGAAAATTTACGACGCGGATTATGTCGACGTGCCGATCGCCGCGGAAAGTTCGGCGAAATACGGCCCGGTGGAGTTGGGGCGGCGGATTCGCAAATTGCAGAAGGAAATGAAGCAAGCCGCCGAGCGGCTGGATTTTGAAGCCGCGGCGGAGTTGCGCGATCGCATCGGCAAATTACAAAATCAGGAGCTGGCGCTGAGAGAGTCGTCGCTGGGACCGAGCGGCGGCGCGTGAAACTGAGCCGGCGCGCTCAGCGCGGCTCGCTATCGGCGGCCTGGGTGACATTGACCGCCGCGCTGAGCGGATCGCGGCGGGAGCGTAGCTCGATCTCGTCATCGTGGTTGGTTTTGCGGTAGAGTCCACGGCGCGTTTTGGCATTTGCCGGCGCTTCAGTGAAGATCGTCGCGACGAAGAAAACCGCGATTCCCAAACCGCTGAGCGAATAGAGAACGAACGGCTGCATCGACCCGCTGGTGGATAGGTAATCGCCCCACTGCACCATAAAGCCCAGGTAGTAGGTAAAAAGATAGGTGATCAACAGACAGATTTTCACCCGATCCCAAAGCAAGAAAGGCAGCAGGCTGGCGATGAAAAAAAACACCTGCCATACGGGGATCAGTTGGTTGAATACACCGAGCCTCATCAAGTTATCGATATCGAACATTTTGACTCCCTAAAGCCGAGCTTTTTGACGTTTTCACAACCGGGGAGGTCGCGATACATTTTAGAACACAAAAATTGTGCCATGGCTACGCGCTCGTTTCGGATGGAAATGGCGGTTAGTTGAGCGTAGTTTTTGGATTAATAAACGACCCCGGGGCTTTTCCGTGGCGCCGTTGCTTTGACAAGCTTGCAACAGAACGGGTCGCGAACTCACGGGTTTGACGGGGTTTAGATGGATCGAGTCAGAGTGATTTTAAGGGTTTGCAAAGTGCGCGTGCCAGTCCATGAGCGTGATCGAAGATAAATTGGCTAACTTGCCGTCACGGCCCGGCGTTTATTTAATGCGGGAAAAGGGCGGCAAGGTGATTTACGTCGGCAAGGCTAAGGATTTGCGCGCGCGGGTGCGCGCCTATTTCAATCACTCGGACGAGCGCTCGCAAATCCAATTTTTGTTACGCCGCGTCGACGACATTGAAACCCTGGTCACGGTCAACGACAAGGAAGCGCTGATCCTCGAAAACAATCTAATCAAGCAGTATAAGCCGCGCTACAACATTCGGCTCAAGGACGACAAGAGCTATCTGAGCATCAAAGTCACGACCCAGCATCCGTGGCCGCGCATTCTCGCCACGCGCAAGATCGTCAAGGACGGCAATCGCTATTTCGGTCCCTTTTCATCGGCTGTCGCGGCGCGGGAGACCATCGACATCATCGAAAAACATTTTCAGCTGCGCAACTGTACCGATCACAATTTCCGCAATCGCAGCCGGCCTTGTCTGCAGTATCAAATCAAGCGTTGCATGGGGCCCTGCGTGCTGCCGGTGGCGGAAAATATCTATCGGGAGCAGGTGCGTCAGGCGATGCTGTTCATCGAAGGGAAGCAGCAGGAGTTGATCGGCGAGCTGCGCCAGCGCATGCGGGCCAGATCCGACGCCCTGGAGTTCGAAGCCGCGGCGCGCATTCGTGACCAGATTCAGGCGGTGGAGAAGACTCTTGAAAAGCAGCGCATGGTGGCCCACTGGGGCGCCGACCAGGACATCTTCGGCCTTTATCGCGAAGGCGGTTTCATCGAGATTCAAGTATTGCTCGTGCGCCAGGGTAAATTGACCGAGAATCTTTCCTACTCGCTGCAGGATCTGGAATTTCCCGACGAGGAGATCGTCGCGTCGCTGCTGACGCAGTTTTATCAGGGCCAACGCTTCGTGCCGGACGAGATTCTCCTGCCGGTTGCTCTGGAGGATGGCGAGGTGCGCGGGGAATATCTCGCCGAACGCAGGGGTAAGCGGGTCGAGATTCTTTGCCCGCAACGGGGCGACCGCCGCCATCTGGTCCAGATGGCGGAAGAAAACGCCAAGCAAAGTTTTTCCGAGCGGCATGACCAGGAAAAGGCGCGCGAGACCATGCTGCGCGAGCTGCAGACTCAGTTACGCCTCAAACGGTACCCGCAGCGGATCGAATGTTTCGATATCTCGACGATCCACGGCGCTCACGCGGTGGGTTCGATGGTGACCTTCATCGACGGCGAGCCGGACAAAAATCTTTACCGCCATTTCCGCATTAAAACCATCGACGAATCTTCCGGCGGCGACGACTTCGGCATGATGCTCGAAGTGCTCAAGCGCCGCTCCAGCCGGGGCAAGGAAGAGGCCGACTTGCCGGACCTGATCGTGGTCGACGGCGGCAGGGGCCAGCTCGCCATGGCGCTCATTGCCATGGCCGAGATCGGCATCGACAACGTCGACGCGGTGGGTCTCGCCAAGATGCGCGTACAATCCGCGCCACGCAGCGCCGAGATCGAGCGATCGGAAGAGCGGGTGTTTCTACCGGGGCAAAGCAATCCGGTGATTCTCAAACGCAACTCCAACGCGCTGTTTCTCTTGCAGCGGGTGCGCGATGAGGCTCATCGCTTCGCGATCACGCACCATCGAAAACTCCGTTCCAAGCAAACGCTTTATTCCACCCTCGATCACATCCCCGGCGTGGGCGGCGCGCGCAGGCGCGCGCTGCTGCGCGCCTTCGGCAGCGTCAAACGCATCGAAGCGGCTACGCTGGATGATCTCCTCAAGGTTCCGTCGATCAACGAGCAATTGGCCAAAAAGATCTTGCAAGCCTTGCACGCGCGGCAGTAAGAGCAGTCTATGGCTGTGGCGCTGGGGCAGGCGAACGACCCAAACGGAGTTTCCCTCGATCCCGCAGCCTGGCTGATCGCGCCGACGCTCGTGCTGCTGTTCGGCCAGGCGGTCGCCGCCGGTCCATGGATTATCCCGCCGGTAAGTTTCGCGCTGGCGCTCTCGCCGTTACTGCTGCTCGCGGCGCCGCGGCGGCGCCGCTGGGCGGTCTTGTTGACGCTTTCCGCCCTGGCATTTTCTCTAGGATATTTTCGCCACCGCCAGCTGATGTTTCCCGAGTTTGCCGATAATCATTTGCGCACGCTGATGGCCCCGGGCGCGCGCTTGTATCTGGAGGGCCGGCTGCGCCACGAACCGGAAAAGCTGGTCAACCGTATCCGCTGGCAGGTGGCGGCGCAGAGAATCTGGTATCCGACCGGCGCCCAGGAAATCACCGGCGATATCCTCGTCACCCTGCGCAGCGCGCGGCCCGATTGGCGCTATGGCGACCGAGTGCGTTTTTGGATCCGTCCGCTAGTACCGCAAAATGGCGGCAATCCGGGCGGCTTTGATTACGCGACCTTTCTCTCCCGGCGGGGCATATACGCCACCGGGTTTCTCGACAACGATCAGGAAGTCGAATTGCTGGCGCGAGAGCCGGGAGCCGGACGCGGATTGATCGAGGGCTTGCGACGGGCGATCCGGCATTTTATCGAGCGCAATTTTTCCCGGGACAATGGTGCCTTGCTCGCTGCCTTGGTGGTCGGCGACATGGGCGCGATCCCCAAGGAAATGCGCGCCGCGTTCACCGCCGCGGGGGTCAATCACGTGCTGGCAATTTCGGGTTTGCACGTCGGCATGCTCGGCCTGGTGGCCTTTGCCCTGATTCGCTACGGCTGCTCGTTCAGCGCGTACCTTACGCTGCGCTGGAATATGCTCAAGATCGCGGCGTTTGTTTCCTTCATCGCGGTGGTTTTCTACACCGCGCTCGCCGGCTCGAAGGTGCCGACCCTCAGAGCGGCGATCATGATCGGTGTTTACCAACTGGCGGTCTTGCTCGACCGCGATGAAGAACTGTTCGCAAGCCTAACCCTGGCGGCGCTGCTGATCGCGCTCATCTGGCCCGGCGTGGTGGCGGATATCTCGTTTCAGCTGTCCTTTCTCGCGGTTTTGTTCATTGTCTGGGGCATGCGCCGGCTGCATCATTGGCTCGCGTTGAAAAAAACCGATGACCTGCCGCAGGAGCGCGGTTGGCTCGGCGAACGGCTCAAACGGGCGGGACTGCACCTCGCGGTGCCGCTGTTGGCGACGCTCGGCACCGGGCCGTTGATCGCGCACTACTTTGGCCATCTGTCGATCGCCGGCTTTGCCGCCAATCCGTTCATCGTGCCGCTGGTCGGTTTTGTCGTGGTTCCGCTCGGTCTTGTCGTCGGATTTTTAGCGGTGGTTGCCCCCCCATTGGGATTGTTATTGGTTGGCGTGGCGGAAAAGCTGCTCGCGTTAACGGCGTGGCTGGTGCGTATGTTTGCCGGTTTGCCTTGGGCCAATACGTCGGTGCCGTCGCCCGATGCGCTGGAGATCACCGCGCTTTATGCTTTCCTGATCTGTTTATTCGCCTTCACGAGGGCAAGCTATCGTCTGAGCGCTCTGGCGCTCGGCGTGGCTCTGCTGTTGGCCGACGGCGTTTATTGGTGGAACCAGCGCTTCGGCCGTGAGGAGCTGCGTGTCACGCACCTCAACGTCGGCCAGGGCGACGCCGCCGTCGTGGAACTGCCCAATTCCCAGGTATTGCTGATCGATGCCGGTGGTGCGGCGGCGGGCGATTTCGACACCGGCGAGAACATCATCGCGCCGTTTCTCCGTGGGCGGAAAATTCTCAAAGTGGATTATCTCGTCGTCAGCCACGCGCGGGTCGACCATTACGGCGGTATGAACGCGATCGTCAAGGAATTTTCACCGCGGGAGTTCTGGTCGGGAGCCGCGCGCGGCCAGACCCATCGCTTCGAAGAGCTGGACGAGAGCTTGGAGAAATTGCAGGTTCGGCGAATCACACTCAACGACCGCCAGGCTTGCCGTGCCATCGAAGCGGTGAAAATCTGCACGCTCTATCCGCCGGCCGACAACTCAAGCGACGGCTCCGTGGTATTGCGTCTGGAATTCGGCAAACTGCGTTACTTATTCGCCGGGGATATCGACAAGCGGGAAGAGGCATTGCTGGTGAATCGGGCCGAGGATCTTCGCGGTGTGGTCATAAAGGTGCCGCGCCACGGTAGCGCGACGGCGAGCACGACGGAATTTGTCGCTAGGGTGAAGCCGCGCCTGGCGATCGTCTCGGCGGGTGCGCGCAGCCGCGCCGAAGCGCAGCGCGCGGAAATCGTCGAGCGTTATCGTCAAGCCGGCGCCGAAGTGCTGCGCACCTATGAAGACGGCGCGGTTATCGTGGAGTCGGATGGCAGCACGCTGCGCTTCGCTGGATACAAGAGCGGCAAAACAGGCGCAATCGATTTGACGGCCCTGAAGGAGAAATGAAAACAGGGATATATTTCACCACGGGGACCTAGAGTTCTTAGACTTCGGATATTTCTAAAGAGAAGAACTCTTTCCTCCGCGCGCTCCGCGTCTCTGGGGTGATACCTTTTTCGATCATTTGAGCGCCTTCAGCTCTTCTATGTAATCTTTGAAGCCCGCTTCGATGTTGTATTCCGGCACCCAGCCGAGAACTTGCTTGGCTTTTTCGATGACCATCGGCTGTTTTGCCGAGCGCGGTTTAGCGCCCGGCATGATTTCCACTTGGAGCTTGGGTAGCAATTTTTCCGCGAGGGCCACTAGGTCGTTGAATTTCACCACTACACCGGTGCCGATGTTGAGCGTCACCGGTTCTTTCAATGGGGCGGTTGCGGCTTTGTCGAGGGCCCGGCCCAGGTCTTTGTAATAGACATATTCGAAGTCGCGCGCCACTTCCTGGGCGATTTTCACCACGCCGCCTTTGATGCCGGTCTGCAGCATGTTCTGCACCATCTCGCCGCCGCCCGAGCCGCCGGCGAAGTGGCCGACGCCGTAGACGTTGGCAAGCCTGAGCACGATCAGCTCGAAGCCGAACATGCGCTGGTAGGCCTCGACCATCAGCTCCTTGGCGACCTTCGAGTTGCCGTAGGCTTCGCCCGGCCCGCGGCGAAACTCTTCGTCGATCGGATTGGGTTCGCCTTTGCGCCGGTCGTAGACGCCGAAGGTGCTGATCTGCACCAGGCGCTTGACACCGGTCAGCCGTACCGCTTCGGCGACGTTGATCGTGCCCATGACGTTGATCTGCAAGCCGGTGTAGATCGGGTTGGCGACCTTGCCGCCGATCAGCCCAGCGGTGTGGATGACCGTGTCGCATTTATATTTTTGCATCGTCTCGATCAGCGCCGGCAGATCGCGCACGTCGCGCTGAACGACGGTGACGTTGGCGCTGCCGAGCTTGTGCGCGAGAAAATCTTTGCGCGGCGCGACGTCGTAAAACACCACGCTTTCGCCCCTTTTCAGCGCGTGCTGCGCGTAGGAGGTGCCAACCAAACCCAAACCTGTGATCAATGTTGATGCCATGATGGCTCCTTTCGCTCGTGACTCAGTTACGGCTTACTGCAAGGTCGAGGAAATGTCTAGCATCTTCGGCGTGCGGAAGCGCGGGACGCCAAGGAGCGAAGCGTTGCATATCTTGAGCGCATCATTGTATATCGCTAGAAGAGTCAGGAGATGAGCAGAGAAGGAGACCGGCATGCAAGGTGTAGTTGACGCGGACACGCATATTTCAGAACCGGAGGCGATGTGGCGATTGTTCGATGGAAAGATGGCGCCGCGCCGGCCGGTGCTGGTTGGTTTGCCTGACGACACCTGGTTCGGTGATCGCAACGCGCTCTGGCTGATCGACGGCCAGATTTTTCCCAAGCCGGCGGGCAAAGGGAGCTACCGTTTGGTGACGCCGTCGGCGCAGAAGGCCGAAGCGGTGCGCGGCGACATCGCCATCGCGAGCCGGGAGCTTTCCGACGTGGGCGTTCGCGTAAAAGATATGGATAGGCTCGGTGTCGACGTTCAGGTGATTTATCCGACGCTGTTTCTGGTTTACCTGACGGACGATGTGGAATTGGAAACGGCGCTGTGCAAAGCCTACAATTCCTGGCTCGCCGACGGCTGCAACAAATCCAACGGCCGGCTCAAGTTCGTCGCGATCTTGCCGTTGCGCTCGATTCCCGAATCGCTCGAAGAGATGAAGCGGGCGAGAGAGTTGGGCGCTGTGGGTATCTTTTTTCGCGGTATAGAAGGGGACAAAACCATCGATCATCCCTATTTTCATCCGGTGTACGAGCAGGCCGCGCAGCTCGACATGGCGATCTGCATCCACACCGGCTCCGGCGCGCCGTGGATGCTGCCGTACTTCGAGCACGCCCGCAACCACACTTTCGCCCATGGCCGGGCACTGCCGATCTTCGCGTTTCGCGACCTGGTAGCGAATCGGATCCCGGAGAAATTTCCGGGGCTGCGCATCGGCTTTATCGAGGCTTCCGCGGGCTGGGCGCCGTTCATGATCCATATCCTGCGCCGGCTGTTCAAAGACCGGCCGCAGTTCAAAAACAGCGCCGAGCTATTCCGTGAGTACAATCTGTTCATCGCCTGCGAGGCCGACGAAGACATCCCGTATCTCGCCAAATGTATTGGCGAGGACAACATCGTCATCGGTTCGGACTACGGCCACAATGATCCGTCCGCCGAAGAAAAGCTCGTCGAGAGTTTGCAAAAGCGCGAAGACATCCCCGAGCCGTTTGCGCAGAAGATTCTCGTGCATAATCCGCGGCGGCTGTATGGTCTTCAGTGAACTTCGATGAATTCAGATTCACCGTCGAAAAGCACGAAGGATACGAAGTTTGGAAGAATGATTGTCATCAAAGGAAAAACACATGCGATCTACCTTTGTTTATTTTGCGATCTTATCGTTAGGCCGCGAATCTGAACGGCATGAACGAAATCGAAAAATACGTTGTACGGGTTGCTGAGCATTTCAATGCCGGGCTTGGCGATTCCCTGGTAGAAGCTTACAAACTCGGCAGTCTCGCGCACGGCGGCTTTAGCAGCGTCTACAGCGACATCGACGTCGGGCTCCTGTTGCATTGCGCCGAGCCGCCGGCCCATATGGCAGTGCTGACAGCGGAAGCGAAATCGCTCGACGCCGAGTACGGCAAGAAACTCTCGGTCTTCTGGGGGAATCCGGAATTCAATTGGGGCCGTCTGCCGGTCATCGACCGGCTCGATTTGCTCGATCACGGCGTGCCGCTCCTGCACGGCTTCAAACCAAGCTTCCGCCGTCCGACGAAGGACGAAATTCACCAGGAACAGCTGCAGAGCATCGCGAGAAGCTGGAAATCGCGCTTACCCGAGTTGAGCAGCCTGACGAGCCTCGAACCCAAAGACCGTAAGCCCTACATCCGCGCGATTCTCTACGCCGCCCGTTTGATCTACACCTGGGACAACCTCAAGGTCGACTCCAACGACCGCGCCGTCGAATATCTGCACCAAGTCCAACCGTCCGGCCTCGATCTCAAGCCCATCGACATGGCATTGGCCTGCCGTAACGAAGAATGCACCGCGGAGGATGTGTTTGGACTCGGGACCGATCTCATTGGGCAGTGCGAAAGCGCGGTGAGTTACGTAAGTGCGAATCTCAACGACAGGTGCCTGTAAAATTTCATTGAAGCGTCCCACAGTTCAATCCCAGGGCGAGCGCTGTTGGTCCGCCTGGATTATCCGCGGGCTGATATTTGGATCCCACGTCCCGTAGGCAGCGTTTGGCGGGAGAGAAGATTGACAAGGAGCGGTTTGGTGGCGAATATTGCAATCGATTGGCATGCGACACATTCCTGCTAATCGTATGGGACGTCAGTTTTGTAGGGTCCTGCCGTTGCGGTAGCAGCCCGATCGGAAGCCAGAAGCTTTGAGTGCGGCAACCTAAGGTTTGCCGCTGTCAAGTGAGGAGACGGCACGCAGGTATGGTGAATGCGCTTAACGAATTGACGGAATTTTTCGTCCTCTGGGGAGTTATGACATGCCCTATTTGCAGCTACCCGATTTGAAGCTCTATTACGAAGTGCACGGTGAAGGCCGGCCGTTTCTCTTTATCAGCGAGACCGCCTGTCACGGCGAAGTCTGGAAACCCTATCAGGTCCCCGAGTTCTCCCGGGACCACCGGGTCATCATCTATGACCAACGCGGCACGGGGCGCACGGATAAACCGTCGGTGGAGTACACCACGACGACGCTCGCCGACGATGCCGCCGCGCTGTTGGACCATCTTGGCGCCGACCAGGCCATTGTCTATGGCCACTCCATGGGCGGCAGGATCGCCCAGCTTGTCGCGTTAAATCATCCCAAAAAAGTTAATAAGCTGATTCTGGCTTCGTCCGGCGCCTCGCATACGACCAGGGGAATTCCACTCAAGATGTGCCTGGAACTGGTCGAGAAGGGATATGAAAAGTATGCGCGGGCGCACGCCGTTCGGATCGGCTTCACGGAAAGATTTATCAGAGAGCACCCGGAGCGGGTGGAAGAATTTCTCAAAATTCGCTTGGCCAACCTGCCGCCGCTGGAATGCTACCTGCTCCACGTGATGGCCCGCCAGGCGCATGACACCGGCGAGCGCTTAAAGGATATCCGCGTGCCCACGCTTATCATGGTCGGCGATGATGAAGCCAAGACAACGAGCGACATTTCTCATTGGGCAGCGGCGGAAATCCTCGCCTGCAGTATTCCTAAGGCAAAACTTGCCGTCTTACCTGATTCCGGCCACTACTATTTTTTCGCCAAACCGGAAGATACTAACCGGGCCATACGAGAGTTTTTGCAAGAGACATAAGCGATGGGGAGCTTTACAGGAGCAGATTTACACAAGAGAGTAGCGCATCAACCGCATAGGATTGAACTGATCTCCGACGATTCAATCTCGTTAGATATGACTGAAACTCACACGCTCGAATCCAGAGTGTTAGCCGTGCGCTACAGGCTGATCGTATTCGCGACAGCTGATACATGATGTCGCCCGCCCCATAGCTAGCTGGTGCGACCTCTATGCGGCGACGTTCTTGAGCGACGGCTGCTCATTGAAATTGTTTAAGACATCGAATCCACACATAACGATTCACCGACTAAGTCTTTTTCCAAAACAGATCGGACAAAACCTTGAACAAGGCGATGGATGCCGAGTGACGGCTCGCGTTCGCCTCTGTGGGCTGATGTGCTAGCGTCATATTATCGAAGTGCTTCTGCTTGACAGGTGAATGTCGATTTGTCGCGGAGTCATTCCTATGAACCAGGGTTCGGAAATTGTCCTGCGCGCGACCGGCGATCATAAGTTGGCGGGGGAATGGGAGCTTGTGCTTCTGGCTCAGGGTCTCTCGCCGAGTATGCGTCCGTCCGGCGATGGGATCGCTCTTAGCGTGCCAAAAGCAGAGGCGGAAAGGGCGCGTGTGGCTCTTTTGGCCTACGACAAGGAGAACGAATCGAAACTCGTTGAAGAAAGCGAGCCAGGGGAGTCTCTGAGAGTAATGGCGGGAAGTGGCGTTTCGGCGATATTTATTCTGCTGATGTTTTGTCTTACCTCGGTCTGGTTTCCGGGTGACTCTTGGTTCGAGCGCGGCGGCGCCGACGCCGATCGGATCCTTCACGGCGAGCTTTGGCGGACGGTGACCGCTCTCACCCTACATGCCGATGTCGTTCATGCGGTGAGCAATGCGGCGGCTGCCGCCATATTCTTTGGCATGGTATCCAGCCTGTTGGGATTGGGGCTAGGTTGTGCTCTGGTCCTGCTGGCCGGAGCCGGCGGGAATCTTGCCAACGCGTTTTTACACGGTTCGCCGCATGTCTCGATCGGAGCGTCCACCGCAGTCTTTGGCGCCGTCGGTTTAGTCAGCGGTTTGACCGTGGCCAAGCACCGGCGCGAACCGTCAAGCCGACGGCGTGCCTGGCTACCGATTGCCGCAGCGCTTGCTCTTCTCGGTATGCTCGGGAGCGGCGGTGTACGGGTCGATATTTGGGCGCACCTCTGCGGCCTTTTGCTCGGCGCGGTTCTAGGAATCGCCGTCGGTTCACTGATGCCGCGTCCACCGGGGTTCCGTATCCAGTGGGTTTTCGGCAGCGCCGCAGTTGGTGTGCTGATCTACAGCTGGATGCTTGCGCTTGGTTGAAGCGATCGGCGAAACAGTAGACCGTAAAGTGGCACCCTGTCACCGCAGATGTAAACGAGGCGGAACCTGTCAATGAAATGAGACACACCCGGTTCAGAAATTACTGTACAAGATCGTCGCTCAGCTGATTTTCATCCCTACCCAAGATCCCTTCCCGATGGCTGATCGTTGGATATAAGGCAATTGTGAAAGCCGTTTTTCTGCTCGATGTCGATCATCGAGGGATTGACGACCTTTATGCTCTCGGTCGAAGGGATTTCTTTGGGTTTGTTGATCCACACCGCTGTCGGTAACAGAGCGGGCTGAGGAAGGTGTCGTGGAGTGCGCCCCATTGACTGGAGAGAAAAGCAGAGAATTTGAGGTGGGTGCGATCGGCTCAACCAGCGGGCAAGATGGACCCGCAGCAAGGAGTCGGTCGATGGGAAAGCAGCGACGGAAATTCGAGGCAGGGTTCAAGCAACAGATCATCGGCGAGGTGGAGTCGGGGTTGTTAACCGTGAGCGCCGCTACTCGTAAGTATCAGATCTCGGGCAGCGTGATCGATCGGTGGCGGCAACAAGCCCGGCAGGGAACTGTTCAAGACTTTGCCAGCGTGCGGGAGAAGGCCTTGGAACGTGAGAACCGCGAGCTCAAGGAGAAGCTGGCCGAGCTGGATCTGGAAAACGCCCAGTTAAAAAAACTCGGGGACTGGCTACGGCGGCACAAAAGCGTCAGTACCTCGGTGATCAGCGCGCAGAGTTTGGCTCGATCGTCCAAGGACTTAAAATCATGAAGCTGGCATCGAGCAGTGACTACTACCGGCCGCTGACCGATCTCCAAGAGCGAGATCGAAGTGACGCTTTACTGCGTGATCAGATCGAGCGGCTCCAAGGGGAGTTTCCCGGCTACGGCTATCGGCGGTTGGGCCGGCAGCTACGGCGCGAAGGGATTGTGGTCAACGACAAAAAGATCCGTCGCATCCAGAGGGAATACCAGCTATTTCCCATCCGCTGGCACAGTTTCAAGATCGCCAGCACCGATTCGAATCATGGGTACAAGATTTATCCGAATTTGCTCAGGGGGAAAGACTCTGACGGGAATCAATCAGGTCTGGGTAGCGGACATCGCCTACATCCGGATCTTGACGGGGTTTGTCTTTCTGGCGGCCATCCTGGATCGATATTCCCGTAAGGTCATCGGTTGGGCGATTTCCAAACGAATCGATGCCGAGCTGGGCTTGGCAGCTTTGAAAACCGCTCTGGAGACACGAAAGCCCCCGCCTGGCTGTATTCACCACTGTGATCGCGGGGTGCAGTACGCCCCTGGCGGGAATATATCGCCCTGCTCGAAGCGGCCAACATGCAGATCAGCATGTCGAGAACCGCCAATCCCTACGACAACGCCCACATGGAATCGTTCTTTAAGACGCTAAAATACCAAGAGGTCCACCTGGCCAACTACCAGACCTACGACGATGTCCTGCAGAGGATTCCCCATTTCATCGAGCAGGTGTATAACAGCAAACGACTGCATTCGGCCCTGGGGTATCTACCGCCAAAGGGATACGAGATGGCACTTCGATCAACCACAAAAACTACCCCTCGCCCCTCCCTCAAATCTCGCTGAAATCTCTCCAGCCGAAGGGGCGCAGTCCACTTTGATTCATCTCTCCCAATATGTTTCTCTATCATCGGCGTATCCTTTCTCTGCCTGCTCCAACAGGCAGCCTTTCGTTTTAACTTCTCGAAAGGGTACGCCACCTATTTCCCATTTCCACTCTTTTTGATTTTAGCTCCGATCACCAGATGACCT
>CAVSHR010000012.1:0-661602 GCA_963727625.1 uncultured delta proteobacterium
GAAGACCACGCCGACGCCGGACCTGAAGCAGCAATGGCGGGACCTGTTCGACAGCGAGCCGCCGCCATTCAACCGCCGCTACCTCGAGAGCCGGCTGGCCTATCGCATCCAGGAACTCGCCTACGGCGGGCTGAAGCCCGAGACAATCCGGCGGCTGGAGCGGCTCGGCGAGGAACTGGACGGCGGCGACCGAACGAAGCGCGGCATCCGCGCCGACCGTGACCGCCCGATCACCGGCACGCGGCTGCTGCGCGAATGGCAGGGCGTCGAGCAGGTCGTCACCGTCACCGCCGACGGCTTCGAATGGCAGGGGCGGCCGTACAAGTCGCTGTCCGCCATCGCCCGCGCCATCACCGGCACGCGCTGGAACGGCTGGGTCTTCTTCGGGCTCAAGAACCACAGGGGGCGGACATGACGAAGCCGCCCGAAAAATCGAAGGTCGTCCGCAAGCTGCGCTGCGCGGTCTACACCCGGAAATCCTCCGAGGAAGGGCTGGAGCAGGAGTTCAACAGCCTCCACGCCCAGCGCGAGGCCTGCGAGGCGTACATCGCCAGCCAGCGGTCCGAGGGCTGGGTGCTGGTCCGCGATCAGTATGACGACGGCGGCATCTCGGGCGGCACGCTGGAGCGGCCCGGCCTGAAGCGGCTGCTGGAGGACATCGAGGACGGGCTGGTCGACGTGGTCGTGGTCTACAAGATCGACCGCCTCAGCCGCTCGCTCGCCGATTTCGCCAAGCTGGTCGAGGTGTTCGACCGGAACGGCGTGACCTTCGTCTCGGTCACGCAGTCGTTCAACACCACCACGTCGATGGGGCGGCTGACGCTGAACATCCTGCTGTCAGCTTCGCCCAGTTCGAGCGCGAGGTGACGGCCGAGCGCATCCGCGACAAGGTCGCCGCCAGCCGGAAGAAGGGCATGTGGATGGGCGGGGTGCCGCCCTACGGCTACCGCGTCGAGAACCGCAAGCTGGTGGTCGACGAGGAAGCCGCCGCGCATGTCCGCTGGATCTTCGCCCGCTTCCTCGAGATCGGGTCCTGCACGGAACTGGCGCGCGAGGTCGGCGCAGCGCGGCATCCGCACGCCGCGCGGCAACCGGATCGACAAGAAGTACATCTACCGGATGCTCAGCAACCGCGCCTACATCGGCGAGGCGGTCCACAAGGGCGACAGCTATCCCGGCGAGCACGACGCCATCATCGACCGCGAGACGTGGGACAAGGTCCACGCCATCCTGCAGGAGAGCCCGCGCAAGCGCGCCGCCCGCACCCGCGCCGACACGCCCGCGCTGCTGAAGGGGCTGCTGTTCGGTCCCGATGGCGCCGCCTTCTCGCCGACGCACACCCGCAAGGGCGACAGGCTCTACCGCTACTATGTCAGCCAGACCGTGCTGAAGCATGGCGCCGGGTCGTGCCCGGTCGGCCGCGTGCCCGCGGGCGAGATCGAGGCCGCCGTCATCGACCAGCTGCGCGCCGTGTTCCGCCAGCCCGAGATCGTGGCGGGGACGTGGAAGGCGGCGCGCGCCCACGCCGACGACATCACCGAGGCCGACGCCCGCGCGGCGCTGCAGCAACTCGACCCGCTGTGGGACGAACTCTTCCCCGCCGAGCAGGCGCGCATCGTGGCGCTGCTGGTCGAGCGCGTGGACATCGGCACGGATGGGCTCAACGTCCGGCTCCGCGTGGATGGCCTCGGCGGCCTCGCGCGCGAGATGCTGGCTGGAGACATGGGAGCGGCGGCATGACCCGCGGCACGCCGATCCCCGAGACCGTGACGCTCCACGTTCCGTTTCGCATCGTGAAGCGCGGCGGGCGGAAGGAGATGCAGATGCCCGACGGCGCCGCGCCAGCCGCGCAGGACCGACAACACGCTGGTCAAGGCGCTGGCCCGCGCCTTCCGCTGGAAGCGGATGCTGGAGTTCGGGCGAGTTCGCCACCATCGCCGAACTGGCCGAGCGCGAGGGGATCGCGCCCTCCTACATGACCCGCGTCCTGCGCCTGACGCTGCTCGCGCCGGACATCGCCCGATATCGTCGAGGCGATCCTGGACGGAAGCAGGGGCCGGAAGTGACGCTGGCGCGGGTGCTGGAGCCATTTCCGGTGGAATGGGACGAGCAGCGCCAGCCAATTTTCAGTACACGTTCCATTGCATGAACCTGCTCCAACAAGGCACCACGGAAGGGGGTTGATTGCGCGAATGCGTATAGTTTATATATCCATCATCAAACAAATCGGGTTGACGCTCTTGTCCTACCTGCTCAACGAGGACCTGCCATGCGCTGGGGTGTCGAAAAGCGATTGGAATTCATAGAGTTCCGCCTTTTTTGGGAGGGCGGGATCAATCGCGCTGACATCATGGACCAGTTCGGCGTGTCGGTGCCGCAGGCCTCCAAGGACCTCAGCCTCTATGAGGAAAAGGCGCCCGGCAATCTCCTCTACGACAAGAGCGAGAAGCGCTATTTCGCGGCTGCCGAGCTTTCAAGCCCGTCTTCCTGAAGCCCGATGCCGACCGCGTACCTCGCTCAGCTTCGCAACCGTATCGGAGCCGCATCGTGGCGCCACCGAAGAGACCTGGCTTCTCGGACATGCCGGAAACTGATGCGATGCCGGTTCCGCACCGGCGCGTGGATGTCGATGTTCTGCGTGACGTTCTCGCGGCCGTCCGGGAACGGCGCGCCATCGAAATCTTCTATCAGTCGATGAATCCAGAGCCGCCCCGAGCCGACATGGCGATGGATCACGCCCCACGCTTTCGGCAATGACGGCTTGCGCTGGCACGTGCGTGCCTTTTGCCACATCGACAGAAGTTCAAGGATTTCATCCTGTCGCGATGCCTGAAGTCCCGGAAGCGATGGACTGCCGGCGCGCATCCGCGAACGATGATATGCTTTGGAATGAGCGCTTCGCAGTCGTGCTCGCGCCAAATCCGGCGCTGAGCGAGAGCCAGCAGGCGATCATCGCGCAGGACTACGAGATGACAGAACGGGCGTGTCGAGTGCCGGTGCGCAAGGCGCTTCTCTATTACTTCCAGAAGAGACTGCGTCTGGATGTCGCCGACGCGCTCGACAACCCGCACGAAATGCCGGTCGTCGTCGCCAATCGCGCTGCATTTGACGCCGCCTTGCGGAGGCGATGGCATGAAGTCGGACGAATTTCGAAATCCTCCGTGACGGATGGCCCGAACTCGCCGGCCTTGGCGGGTTCGCGGAAGCCTATGCGCATGCCGATCCGGCCAGCGCGCTCGTCAAGCTGCGGCTCTTTGCCGAGAACCTGACCAAGGACATCTATCGCGATCTGCGGCTGCCAAAGCCGGATCAGCCGACATTCGTCGATCTGCTTGAAGAACGACGCCTTCATCGGCGATCACGCCGAAGGTCGTTCTCGACAAGCTCCATGCCCTGCGCATGCACGGCAACAAGGCCGCGCACGGCGAGCCGGCGAGAGCTCAGAACGCGCTCTGGCTCTTGAAAGAGGCGCACGATCTCGCGCGCTGGCTGTTCGTCCAGTACGGCGACGGCGAAAGCCGACGAGCATTCCCGCCGTTCAAGCAGCCGAGCCGCGCCGCAGGCAAGGCAGCAGGCGCGAGAACGGCGCCAGGTTCTCGAAAAGCTCGCTGCGCAGGAAGCGCAGATGGATGCGCTGCTTGCGGAGCTGGAAGCAGCGCGCGAAGGCGACCGTGCAGCCGAAAAGAAAGCCGAAGAGCTCGAGCGCTGGCAGCATCCGGCCGAGGCAGCGGCCAACGAGCTTGAGTTCGATGAGGCGACGACACGCACCCGCCTGATCGACAGCCTGCTCGCAAGCGTCGGCTGGGATGTCGCGGCTGGCGAAGCCAGCACGGACGAGGTCGGCAAGGAGGTCGAGGTCAACGATCAGCCGACCGCGTCCGGCATCGGCTATGCCGACTATGTGCTGTGGGACGACAACGGCAATCCGCTGGCCGTCATCGAGGCCAAGAAGACATCCGTCGATCCGGAGCGGGGCCGGCATCAGGCCAAGCTCTATGCCGACGGCCTGGAAAAGAAGCACGGCCACCGCCCGGTCATCTTCTACACCAACGGCTTCGACATCTGGATTTGGGACGACGCGCAGGGCTTTCCGCCGCGCAAGCTGTACGGCTTCTATTCGAAGGACAGCCTGCAGCATCTCGCGAACTTCCAGCGCGCAGAGCGCAAGCCGCTCGATACGGTCGAGATCAACGACGCAGATCGTCAATCGCCTCTATCAGATCGAGGCGATCAAGCGCGTCTCCGAGCGGTTTCACAGACAAGCACCGCAAGGCGCTGATCGTTCAGGCGACCGGCACCGGCAAGACCCGCGTTGCGATCGCGCTGGCCGAACTGCTGATCCGGGCCGGCTGGGTAAAGCGCGTCCTGTTCCTCTGCGACCGGCGCGAACTGCGCAAGCAGGCCAAGAACGCTTTCAATGATTTCCTGTCGGAGCCGATCCGGATCGTCAGCTCGCGCGTCAAATCGAACGCGAGCGAGCGCATCTTCCTGGCGACCTATCCGGCGATGCAGAAGGTCTTCCAGTCCTTCGATGTCGGGCTTCTTCGACCTGATCATCGCCGATGAGTCCCACCGCAGCATCTACAACGTCTACGGCGACATCTTTCACTATTTCGACTGCCATCAGATCGGCCTGACCGCGACGCCGGTCGATTTCGTGACGCGGAGCACCTTCCGGCTCTTCGATTGCGAGGGCCAGCTGCCGACGGCGAACTACGATCTGGAGCAGGCGGTCGAGGACGGCTACCTGACGCCGTTCGAGGTCTTCGAGCACACGACGCAGTTCCTGCGCGAGGGCATCAGCCTCGACACCCTGACCAAGGAGCAGATCGAGGAGCTCGAAGAACAGGGCGAAGACCCGTCGCAGTACGATTTCTCATCCGAGCAGATCGACAAGGTCATCTACAACAAGGACACCAACCGCGCGATCCTGCGCAACCTGATGGAAAACGGGATGCGCGATGCGACGGGCCAGCTTCCCGGCAAGAGCATCATCTTCGCCCGCAACCACCAGCACGCCGTCCTGCTGCGCCAGCTGTTCGACGAGATGTACCCGCAGTATGGCGGCAAGTTCTGCCAGGTGATCGACAACTACGATCCCCGCGCCGAGCAGCTGATCGACGATTTCAAGGGCGAAGGCACGAACAACGATCTGACGATCGCGATCTCGGTCGACATGCTCGATACCGGCATCGACATCCCGGAGATCGTCAACCTCGTCTTCGCCAAGCCGGTCAAGTCGCCGGTCAAGTTCTGGCAGATGATCGGCCGCGGCACGCGGCTCTGTGCCAGGACCTGTTCGGCCCGGGCCAGGACAAGACGCATCTTCCGCATCTTCGATCACTGGGGCAACTTCGAGCGCTTTGAGATGGGCTACCGCCCGGCCGAGCCGACGCAAGGCAAGTCGCTTGCTGCAGCTGGTCTTCGAGGAGCGGCTCGATGCTCGCCGAGACGGCCCTGCAGAAGAGCGAGATTCGCGGTCTTCGACACGGCCATCGAGCTGATCGCGGCAGACATCGAGGCGCTGCCGGAAGAGTCGATCGCCGTCCGCGAGAAGTGGAAGGAAAAGCGCGCGCTGTCGCAGCCGGCGACGCTCAAGGCCTTCGCGCCGGCGACCGTGGCGACGGCTGCGCCAGGACATCGCGCCGCTGATGCAGTGGCGGAACATCCGCGGCTCGAGCGACGCCTACGCGCTCGACCTGCTGATCGCCCGCATGCAGATCGCGCTGCTTGCGCAAGTCCGGCGAGCTCGCCGATCTGAAGATCGAGCTGCTGGACCGGCTGGCAGCGCTGCAGATGCACCTGAACCCGGTGCGCGAGAAGGCGGAAGTCATCAAGCGCGTGAAGTCCGATGAGTTCTGGGACGAGCGTCACCGTCGCGGCGCTGGAAGAGGTGCGCGTACCGCTTCGCGAGATCATGCATCACCGCGAGCGCGGCGGCGGCCAGGCCGCTGCCGCCGAAGATCGTCGATGTCACCGAGGATGCCGGCCGGCATTCAGTACAGCCGCGCGCTCGACAAGCCTGAAGACCGTCGACATGAAGGCCTACCAGCAGATCGTCGAGGCCGAGCTCAAGAAGCATTTCGAAACCAACCCGACACTCAAGAAGATCCGCGCCGGCGAAGCCGGTGTCCGACGCCGACCTCAGGCGCTTGTGTCGCTTGTCCTGACCCAGAACCCGAACGTCGAGCCGCGACGTGCTCGAGGAGTTCTTCAGCGACACCGCCGAGCCGCTCGATCTCGCGATCCGCACGATCATCGGCATGGACCCCGAAGCCGTGCAGGAGCGGTTCACCGCCTTCGCCCAGCAAGCATCCGAAGCTGACCGCCAAGCAGACGCGCTTCTCGCGCTGCTGCAAAACCACATCGCCCGCTACGGCTCGATCACGGTCGACCGGCTCTACGACGCGCCCTTCACCGTCGTCGATGCCGACGGCCTGGACGGCGTGTTCGAAGACGAAGACGAGGTCAACGATCTTCTTCAGCATCGTGCGGACCTTCGGCCCGCCGACCGAGGAGCGCTCCGACGACAAACCCGAACGAAAGGACGAATCAACAATGGTCACGGGTGAACTGAAACGGCGCATCGACGCGCTCTGGACGGAATTCTGGCAGGGCGGGATCACCAACCCGCTGACGGTGATCGAGCAGATCACGTTCCTGATGTTTGCCCGCCTGCTCGACATCAACGAGACGCGCGACGAGAACCGCGCAGAAGCGCACCGGCAAGTCGTTCCAGCGCCGCTTCAAGGATGACGAGCAGCACCTGCGCTGGTCGCAGTTCCGGCACCTGGGCGCCGACGAGATGCTCCCGCTCGTGCGCGACAAGGTCTTCCCGCATTTCAAGATCGACGGCGGCCAGCGGCACGGCCTTCGCCGAGTTCATGAAGGACGCGCAGCTGATGATCCAGAAGCCGAGCCTTCTGGTGAAGGCCGTCAACATGATCCACGAGCTGCCGCTGACCGAGGGCGACACCAAGGGCGACCTCTACGAGTACCTGCTCAGCAAGCTGACCACCGCCGGCATCAACGGCCAGTTCCGCACGCCGCGCCACATCATCCGGCTGATGGTCGACATGCTGGAGCCGAAGCCGACCGACGTCGATCGGCGACCCGGCCTGCGGCACCGGCGGCTTTCTGGTCGGCGTCGATGGAGTACCTGCTGCGAGACCTACACCTCGCCCGAAGGCAGTCATCGAGGAAACCGATCCCGAGACCGGCGCGACCGAGAAGATCTACACCGGCGACCTGCTCGAAGCCGCACCGCGAGCACATCCGAAGCGAGCATGTTCCACGGCTTCGACTTCGACGCGACCATGCTGCGCATCGCCGCCATGAACCTGATGCTGCACGGCGTCGATGATCCCGACATCCACTACCAGGACACGCTGAGCACCAGCTTCACCGAGACGCTTCCCGAAAGCGGCGAGCGAGGGCTTCGACGTCATCCTCGCCAATCCGCCCTTCAAGGGCAGCCTGGACTTCGAGGACGTGCACTCCTCGCTGCTGCGCCAGGTCAAGACGAAGAAGACCGAGCTGCTCTTCGTCGCGCTGATCCTGCGGATGCTGAAGACCGGCGGCCGGTCGGCGACCATCGTGCCCGACGGCGTGCTGTTCGGCTCGTCCGGCGCCCACCAGGCGCTGCGCAAGCTGCTGGTCGATAACAACCAGCTGGAGGCGGTGATCTCGCTGCCGAGCGGCGTGTTCAAGCCCTATGCCGGGGTCTCCACCGGCATCCTGGTCTTCACCAAGGGCGGGCGCACCGACAACGTCTTTTTCTACGATGTGCAGGCCGACGGCTTCTCGCTCGACGACAAGCGGGAGCAACCGATTGACGAGAACGATCTGCCGGGCTGTCTGGCGGCTCGGCGGAACCGGAATCCGGGCGGGATACGGACCGGACGCAAAAAGCCTTCTTCGTGTCCGGCTAGAGGAGATTCCGTGGATGCGAATTACGACCTGTCACTGAGCAAGTACAAGGTTCGGCCCCACGTTGCTCAGGATTACCACGCCCCGGCGGTAATCTTGGATCGAATGAAAAAGCTGAATGACGACATTGCGTCTGATCTGGCGGAACTTGAGGAACTGCTCGGATGATCGCCACGTCTCCCTTCTTCACTGGCGAACAAGGCCGATGTCATTCGGGGCGTTACGTTTTCCAAGGGTGACGCGGTTTCACTGCCTCGGGACGGATACACTCCCGTACCTGAGGGCGGGAAATATCCAAGGTCATCTGATCCTAGACGATGATTCCTGGTCGATGTCCCTGAGCGTATGGTATCGGAAAAACAACGGCTTCGCCGCGGCGATATAGTCATGTGCACGTCTTCGGGCAGTGCGGAAATCGTCGGAAGCAATCTTCCGCGCGCAAGCGCGGCAGCGCGGCGGATAAAGCCAGTCGATCACCCAGTCCAAACGATCGGCAATGGAACAGCGCGGCAAGAGGTCCATGGCTGGCGGGGACTCTAGCAAAAAATACACGGATCGTGAAAGCTCGAAAATTCAAACCACCGAACGAATTCGTGCAGCCACGAACAGATATCGGGCAGTTAGCAACAAGAGCTAAAATTGCCTAAGCGTCGACAATCAGCGAGCGGCCGGTCATTTCCTCCGGCTGCGCCAACTTGAGCAGCTCAAGTACCGTGGGCGCGATGTCGATGCCGGAGCCCTGTTTGAGCCGGCACTTCCGTTTCTCTTCATCGACCAGAATCACCGGCACCAGATTGGTCGTGTGGGCCGTGTGCGGCATACCGGTATCGTAGTCGATCAGCTGCTCGATGTTGCCGTGATCGGCGGTGATGATCACTTTGCCTTGCTTGCCCATGGCTGCGTCGACCACCTTGCCGAGGCATTCGTCGATGACTTCCACCGCCTTCACGGACGCTTCAAATTTTCCGGTATGGCCGACCATGTCGGCGTTGGCGTAGTTGGCAATCACCAGGCTGACGTCGGTTTCCCGCAAATATTTTACCAACGCTTCCGTCACCGGCCGCGCGCTCATTTCCGGCTTCAAGTCGTAGGTGGCAACATCCTTGGGTGAAGGGACGAGAATGCGCTCCTCGCCGGGAAACTTGCTTTCCTCGCCGCCGTTAAAAAAGTACGTGACATGGGCGTATTTTTCGGTCTCGGCGATGCGCAGCTGGCGCAAGCCGGCCTGGCTGACTAGCTCGCCGAGAATCCGCCGAATTTCCCGCGGCGCGTAAGCCACCGGCAGTTTAAAAGTCTCATCGTACTGGGTCATGGTCGTGTAAGTAGAGAGCTTGGGCCGGCGCTTGCGCGGAAACTCTTTGAAATCCTCTTCGATCAGCGCCCGGGTCAATTCGCGCGCGCGGTCGGCGCGGAAGTTGAAACAGATCACGCCGTCGCCGTCATCGATTAAACCGGCCGGCATGACGTCCGTGACCGTCGTCGGCAAAACGAACTCGTCGTTGATTTTTTCTTTGTAACTGTCGCGAATTGCAGTAAGCGCGGAGTCCGCCTCTTTGCCGATACCCCCGGTCACACAGATGTAGGCTTTTTCCACTCGGTCCCAGCGTTTGTCGCGGTCCATGGCGTAATAACGGCCGCTCACCGTGGCGATCTTGACGTTAGGATAAGCTTTGAGCTTTTCGTTGAGATCGAGCATGAACTGCTCGGCACTGGTCGGCGGCGTATCGCGCCCATCCAGAAATAAATGCAAATAAACCGCGCCGATCTTCTCGCGGCGCGTCATCTCGATGATCGCCTCCATATGGCGCTGGTGGCTGTGCACGCCGCCGTCACCCAACAACCCCATTAGATGCAAACGGTTGCTCACCGCTTTGGTCTTGCGCAAGGCCTCTAGCAGCACAGGATTCTTATAAAAAGAGCCATCGTCGATGTCTTTGTGAATCAGCGTGAGGTCTTGATAGACGATCCGTCCGGCGCCGAGGATCATATGGCCGACTTCGGAGTTGCCCATCTGCCCTTCCGGCAAGCCTACGTCCATCCCTGACATGGATGACCGGGTATTCGGATAGTTCTTCAGCAGCGCGTCCAAGTTGGGCGTCGTAGCGTTAGCGATCGCATTGCCCTCTTTGCGCGGATTGATGCCGAAGCCATCCAGAATGATGAGAACCACTGGCTCGATGTTGCTCACGGGAGCTTCCTTTCTCTGCCGGCTTTGATTCGAATCGGATCAAGCTTGCCGGCTGCCGTTTAGCGAGACGAAAAGACAGTCGAGCTCGCTAAGCTAACGGCTCGTTGGCGATTTGGAACTCGCCCACCAGCCGGGCGACAGTCTCCGGCAGCTTGGCGCGCGGCGCATGTCCCCATAAACCGTCGAGGTCGTAAAACTGACGCACAGGTTCATAGAAGACGTGCACAATGACGTCGGAGAAATCCATCAGAACCCAGTGGCCGCGCTGGGTGCCTTCGACCGCGAAGGGCCTAAACCCTTCTTCCGCGGCGTTTTCCTGCAGCCCTTGGGCGATACTTTGCACCTGGCGGTCGGAACGGCCCGAGCAAAGGATAAAATAATCGGCGATGGAGGTATGCTCGCGTACATCCAGCACAACCAAATCACAAGCTTTTTTGTCGAGAGCGAAGCGGATCAACAACAGGGTTTTTTCCCAGGAACTCATCTCTGTCAAAGTCGTCACCGCTCCCCGCCAGCGCTGCGGTACAGGCCGCGCCGTTTGATGTAACGTTCCACTTCTGCCGGCACTAGATAACGAATAGATTTCCCCGCTTTGACCAGTGCACGAATCTCCGAAGCCGAGATCGCAATATCGGTAAGTTCGTCGAAAAAAACCCGCGTGCCGCTCCCATGGCGATAATTCTTACGTCGAAAATCATAACAAAACAGCTTTTTCACGGCAACGCCGGTGCCCTTGAGCGGGTCGTTGTCTTTGCTGCCGGGCCGCGAGGTGACGATGAAATGACACAGCGGAAAGAGCTCGGCGAAATCTTTCCAGGTGCCGATCTCGCGAAAGGCATCGAGGCCGATGATGAAGTAAAGCAAATCGCCCGGCTGTTTTTTGGCGGCGAAGTCGCGGATGGTGTCGATTGAGTAAGACACCCCGGCACGGGAAATTTCCACGGTGGAAACGTGAAAACGCGGATTTTTCGCCACCGCCAAGCGTACCATCTGTAAACGGTCGCGCACCGGCGTTGTGGTTTGGCCGCGCTTATGGGGCGGCACCGCGGCGGGAATAAAGTAAACGCGGTCCAAGCCGAAGGTCTCGCTGACCTCTTCCGCACTGCGTAGATGGCCCCAATGGATCGGGTCGAAGGTGCCGCCAAACAGACCAATTTTCATAGAGCGGCAACGGATGCAAAAAGGGAGAAGGAATGAAGCATACGCGATGAAAATAAGAAATTTCCCCGCCGCGACCGAACACGCATCCACCCTCCGCTTTCTGCCGTCATCCTTGCGCCTCGCTCACTCCCGAACCTGCCCATTGCCAAAAACGATGAATTTCGTGGTCGTTAGCTCTTCGAGTCCCATCGGACCGAACGCGTGAATCTTGCTGGTGCTGATGCCGATCTCGGCGCCCAGACCGAGCTCGCTGCCATCGTTGAAGCGGGTCGAGGCGTTGACCATCACCGCGGACGAATTGACCCGTTCGATAAATTCGCGCGATCTTTGATAGTTAGTCGTGACAATACTCTCGGTGTGCTCGGAGCCGTAGCGTTCGATATGGTCGATCGCTTCGTCCATGTCCTTGACGATTCGCACCGCAAGGATCAGGTCCAGATATTCTTCGCTCCAGTCGGCCTCGCCGGCCTGCTTGATCCCCGGAACCAATGCGCGGGTTTGTTCGCAACCGCGAACCTCTACGCCGGCAGCCTGGTACTTGGCGATCATCGCGGGCAAAAAATAGGGTGCGATCGCCTCATGCACGAGCAGTGTTTCCATGGCGTTACACACCGACGGCCGCTGCACCTTGGCGTTGTAGCAAATGCGCTCGGCCATCTCCAATGAAGCGTCGGCGTCGACGTAAACATGGCAGACACCTTTGTAATGCTTGATCACGGGAATTTTGGAATTTGCCACTACGGCTCGGATCAGCTCCTCGCCGCCGCGCGGGATAATCAGGTCAATATAATCTTCCAGCTGGAGCAACTCGTTCACCAGAGCGCGATCTTTGAACTGGGCAACTTGCACGGCGTCCTTAGGCACCGCGGTCTCCGCGCATGCCTCGCGCAATACTGCGCCGATCGCTTGGTTGGAGTGATGCGCCTCGCTACCGCCGCGCAGGATTACGGCATTGCCGGATTTCAAACACAGCGCGGCGGCGTCGGCGGTCACGTTGGGACGCGCTTCATAGATGATGCCGATGACACCGAGCGGGATGCGCATGCGTCCGACTTGCAAGCCGTTTGGGCGGCGCCACATCTTTACTACCTCGCGCACTGGGTCGGGCAGCGCGGCGACTTCACGCAACCCCATTGCCATGCTCTGCACCCGGCCGGCATCGAGGGCGATGCGGTCGAGCACCGCGCTCGACACACCGGCCTTTTTCGCGGACTCCAAATCCTTGCGGTTTTCGACCAGCAAATGGGGACTCCGCGCTTCGAGCCTATCCGCCATCAGTAAAAGAGCTCGGTTTTTTTCCGCCGTCGAGAGCGGCGCCAACCGGCGGGCCGCGCTCTTGGCGCGCTTGCCGAGCCGGAGCGCTTCTTCTTTCAGGGTTTGACTTTGAACGGACATGGCGAATTTACAGCACGACGAGATCATCGCGATGGATGATCTCGTCGTAGGCCTTATATCCCAAGGCATTTTCAATCTTGCTTGTATGCAATCCTTTGATCTGATTCAACTCCTGTGCGCTGTAGTTCACCAGTCCGCGGGCGAACTCGCGGCCCTGCAAATCGAGGCAGCGCACGCACTCGCCGACGCCGAAGCTACCGCGCACTTCCTTCAATCCGGAAGGAAGCAAACTTCGGCCCTTTTGCACCAACGCTTCATGCGCCCCCGCATCGACGATGACATCACCGGCCGGCTTCAAATTGAAGGCGATCCAGTGTTTGCGGTGACTCAGACGATTTTGATCGGGCAATATCAAGGTGCCGACCTGGTCCTGACTATCAAAAACCCTCGCCAAGGCGGCGCTGCTAAGACCGCTGGTGATGATCGTTGGAATGCCGGCCACGGCAGCTTCTTCGCCGGCGGCGATTTTGGTCGCGATTCCGCCGGTGCCGAAAATGCTCTGGCTCGTGCCGAGGAGATTGGTTTTGATCTTTTTCACGTCCTCGATCAGCGGAATCAGGTTGGCGTCCTGATACAACCGCGGGTCGCGATCGTAAACCCCTTCCACATCGCTCAGGATCACCAACAAATCAGCGCCCAATAGCGTCGCCACCAGCGCAGACAGATGATCGTTGTCACCGAATTTCATCTCTTCGACGGCGACGGTGTCGTTTTCATTGACGATCGGCACGATCGAAGATTTTAGCAGCATCTGGAAGGTGTGCTTGGCGTTGATATATCGCTGGCGATTGGCAAGGTCCGCGTGAGTCAACAATAGCTGCGCTACGCTCTTGTCGTATTTTGCAAAATAACGCTCGTAAAGCGCCATCAACTTGATCTGGCCGACGGCGGCAAGCGCCTGTTTTTCAGGAATCGTTCTGGGCCGATGTTTGCGTCCTAACCGCGTCATGCCGGCTGCCACCGCGCCGGAGCTGACTACGACGAGCTCTTTTTTTTGATCGTGCAGGCCGGCCAGCTCGCGCACCAATTCGCGCACGCGCGCCTCTTCGATCCCATCGCTCGAGGATAGAATCTGGCTGCCGATTTTGACCACCACGCGGCGCACCCGACGCAAGATGTTTCGTTTATGCTCCAGCGACGTCACGGATCGCCTCGGCTTCGTGTTTTAGTTCTTCCAGTCTGCGCCCGACCGCCAATACCAACGCGCGAACCCCTTCGGTGGTCGCACCCGAGATGACCTGCAAGGGGCGATACTCCCGCGGCAGCTTCTTGGCCAACAGTTTCGCTTTCGCACGTCCCTCCGGCAGGTCAATTTTATTGGCCACGATGATCTGCGGTTTCCCTGCGAGTTCAGGATCGAACAGCGCGAGCTCACGGTTGATCGTGCGCCAATCCCGCAACGGGTCGTTTTCATCGATCTGCGCGGCGTCGATCAGATGAATCAGCAGGTTCGTGCGCATCACGTGACGGAGAAATTTGTCGCCGAGCCCTTGCCCTCGATGGGCGCCCTCGATCAGACCGGGAATATCCGCGACGACGTAGCTTTTACCTTCGCCGTAGCCCACGACACCCAGGTTGGGAACCAAGGTCGTAAAGGGATAGTCCGCGATCTTCGGTCGCACCGCGGAAATCGTCGCGATCAAGGTCGATTTGCCGGCGTTGGGCAGACCGATGATGCCGACATCCGCCAGCAGGCGAAGCTCAACCTCGAGTTCCCGCTCCTCTCCCGCTTCGCCCGGTTGAGCATAGCGCGGGCTTCGGTTGGTCGACGAGGTAAAATGGGCGTTCCCTTTACCGCCGCGTCCACCCGCCGCGACAATCACTCGCTCGCCGGCCTCTTTCAGATCGGCGAGAATCTCGCCGCTTTCATGATCTCGAATGATCGTGCCGACTGGGACTCTAACAATCTGGTCTTCGCCGCGCCGGCCGTGGCAGTCGCTGCTCATGCCGTTGCCGCCGCGTCTGCCCTTGACCAATTTCTGATAGCGCAGATCGAGCAGCGTGGTCAGCTGAGAATCGGCTTCAGCAACGACGTTGCCCCCGGCTCCGCCGTTGCCGCCATCCGGCGGGCCGCGACGAACGAACTTCTCCCGGCGAAAGCTGACACAGCCCCTCCCGCCGTCGCCGGCGATAACATGAATCTTGGTTTCGTCGATGAATTTCATGAGCGAACTGATTCTAATTTTGTAGGTCAGAGGTGAACGATTCGCGGCAAGCTTCTCTCGGCATCGTTGCCTCCCAAATTTCGCCCTTTGCCATTTTACTTCTGTCTTTTTCCATCATCGCCTTCCGCCGAACAAAAAAAAAGCCCCGAAAGGGGCTTTTCCATTGCGAGCACTCAACCCTATTGGGCCGGCAGTATGGTGACGCGTTTCCGTTCTTTGTCCTTGCGTTCGTAGCGTACCACCCCGTCGATCAACGCAAACAAGGTGTAGTCCCGCCCCATGCCGACATTTTTACCCGGGTGGATTTTTGTGCCGAGCTGGCGCACGAGAATGTTTCCGGCGCGCACGGTCTCGCCGCCGAAAATTTTCACTCCGCGCCTCTGTCCTTGACTATCGCGCCCGTTGCGGGAGCTGCCGCCCGCCTTTTTGTGTGCCATGACTTACTCCCCAACCTAAGCTTCGATTGCGGTGATCTTAAGAGTCGTTTGATACTGCCGGTGACCCCGCTGCCGGCTGTAGCTTTTTCTTCTTTTCTTCTTGAAAACAATGACCTTCTTCGCCCGACCCTGGCCGACGATTTCACCGGTCACTTTAGCGTTCGCCACCAACGGCGCCCCGATCTTTACCTCGTCGTTGCCACCGACAAATAAGACATCCGGCAAGGTTACCTTCTCGCCAACTTCACCCGCCAGCTTTTCGATCTTGACGAGGTCACCCTCGGAGACGCGGTATTGCTTTCCGCCCGTTCTAATTACTGCATATTTCATGGCTTTTTCCTGAAGCAAACTTTGTAATGGAAAATATCGATAAAGTCAACTTTAAGCCGTATAGCAGAACTTTTGGGACACTCACGCGCTGGCCGCGACACCAACCGTTGGGAGCCATACACGACTCAGCTATGACGGACGGCGCCGAGCGATTCACCGCTGACAACGAGATGATAGGAGCGTCAATCCGTCCCGACAAAATGGCCAAAGTTTGATTTCTTGACAGGGTTGACAGACTTAAGCCTTATCATATATATCGTACCTCGATATTATCGCAGAACGATAGATATATGGCAGACGATCCCGTGCGCCCAAACTACCCAGCGATGGCGGAACTCCGCCATCAAATTCGGCGCTTCCTCCGCTTCAGCGAAAATGCCGCGCGTCAAGCCGACATCGAACCCCAACAATGTCAGCTTCTCATGGCGATCAAAGGTTTGCCGACCAGCACCAAGCCTAATATTCGTATTCTTGCCGAGCGGATGCAGCTCCAGCATCACAGCACCGTTGAGCTGGTCGACCGGCTGGCCGAGCGTGGCCTTCTCTTTCACTTACGCGCCGCCGACGACCGCAGACAGGTATGGGTGAGGCTCACCCACGAAGGCGAAGAGTTTCTGGAAAAACTCGCGCGACACCATCTCCAGGAGTGGCAATCCGCGGAACCGAGGTTCGTGAAGCTGGTCCAAGCGGTGATCGAGAGCGCCGAGGAGTCGGCGTCAACCATTGAGAATTCCAAGGAGAGCGAAACAGAGGCGTTATCTATACAACGAAAGGACCGTAGCCATGGCTGAGCGAGGAAATGCCGCCGAAGAGGTTTTATTAGACGTCAGGGTCGCCGAGGCCTCGAGGTTATATAAATTTTATCTCAACCAGGAAAAGAAAGTTCTCGGCTTCATCGCCGTGACTATCTTTCTGACGATCTGGGAACTAGTCGGCAACGTTTTTCAACTGATCAATCCCATGTTCATGAGCGCTCCATCCCTCATAGCCAACGCGGCGATCGAACTCTTTAGATCCGGTGAAATCTGGAACGATCTAAGGGTCAGCAGCATCGAGCTGTTCTGGGGCTACCTGTTGTCGGTGGTATTCGCGATCCCCTTCGGCATCATGGTCGGTTGGTATAAACGGGTGAGCTACATTTTCGACCCGTTTATCAACGCTATGAACGCGACGCCGCGCGTCGCCCTTTTGCCGCTCGTGATCATCTGGCTCGGCATCGGCATCCTGTCGAAAGTCGGTATCATCTTTTTGGGTGCGGTGTTTCCGATGTTGATCAATACCCGCGACGGCGTAAAAACCACACCGGCCAACTTGCTCACCGCAGCGCGCAGTTTTGGCGCTTCCGAATGGCAGATCTTCAAGTCCGTCGTCTTGCCGTCCACCGTGCCGTTCATCCTCACCGGCCTTAGACTAGGCGTCGGTCGTGCGCTGGTCAGCGTCATGGTTGGCGAGCTTTATGCCGCCACTGCGGGCATCGGATTCATGATCACGGTCGCAGGCGCGACCTTTCAGACCGACAAGGTTTTTGTCGGCGTCTTAATCTTTGCGCTCAGCGGAATGTTTCTCATGGAAGCGCTCAGCAACGTCGAGCGGCGCTTCGACAAATGGCGGCCAAACGTCGGCGCGCAAGATTAATCTATTTCCCACTGGCATCCTCGTCTCTCCGATGACACACGGGCCTGCTCATGAGCAGGCCCGTGTGTGGTTTACCTCTCATCATTTTCACCGGTCGGTTTTTCTGTCCGCCCGCTTGTTGACAACCGCCCTTGCCCTTAACAATTCTTCTGCTTAGATTGGAAGAATCGAAGGGAGCCTACCTATTCATGCTGTCGCGTAACTCACAAACAAACATATTCGCCGGCCTGTTATTGGCTACAGCGCTCGTATTCTCCGGCTGCGGCTACAACAAACTTCAAGGTCTGGACGAGGAGGTCAAAGGCGCTTGGGCTGAAGTACAGAATCAATACCAACGGCGCGCCGATCTGGTGCCCAACTTGGTAGCCACGGTGAAGGGCGCAGCCGATTTCGAGCAGGAAACGTTGCAAAAGGTGATCGCGGCGCGCGCCGCCGCCACGTCCGTGAAGCTCGACGCCAACGCCTTGAATAATCCGGAAACCTTCAAAAAGTTCGAACAGGCCCAGAGCCAGCTCTCGAGTGCACTGTCGCGTCTCCTGGTGGTCGTCGAAAGGTATCCCGAGCTCAAGGCCAACCAGAATTTTCAGACCCTCCAAGCGCAGCTCGAAGGCACCGAAAATCGCATCGCGGTCGCGCGCAAGCGTTACATCGAGCGGGTTGCCGAGTACAACAAAGGCGTGCGCTTTTTCCCGACCAACCTGACGGCCAAATGGTTGCTGGGTCTCGAAGTGCGCCAGACTTTCAGCGCCGACGAAGCCGCGCAAAAACCGCCGGCGGTGAAATTCTAAGGTTAAACTTACCTAGCCGATTGCTTTGGCCCAGCTCTCAAACATCGAGGACGATCGCTATGATTGAGAAACTGCATCGTCCTTTTTTCGCGAGCATCGTCATTTTGCTTCTCACCGCAGCGATGGCCGCGGCGCTCGAAGTGCCGGCGCTGCGCGGACGCGTCAACGACTACGCCCGTGTGATGACGTCGGATCAAGCGAGCGGATTGGAATCTCAACTCGCTCAGTTCGAGCAGGAGACCGGTCATCAAGTTGCGGTTCTCACCATTCCGACGCTAGGCGGTGAAGACCTTGAAGGCTTTAGTATCCGCGTCGCGGAAAACTGGAAAATCGGCAGGAAGGGATTCGATAACGGCGTCATTCTCGTCGTCGCGATCCAAGACCGAAAGCTGCGGCTGGAAGTCGGCTACGGCCTCGAAGGAGTGCTACCGGATGCGATTGCCAAGCGCATCATCAGCGATTACATCGTGCCACGGTTCCGCTCCCAGGACTACGGCGGCGGCATCATCGCCGGTGTCGACGCGGTACTCAAAGTTATCAAAAATGAACCGTTGCCCGCATCAGCACGCAGGCAAAATCGGCGTCAGGGACCTGATTTAAATTTCATCGCCATGCTTGTCGTGACCTTCGGCGTGCTCGGCTTGATGGGTTTTGCGTCAATCGCGAACCGCCGTCGCAACAGCCTGTGGGCCGGCCGTGGCCGGCGCCACCCGCCGATTTTTTGGGGCGGCGGCGGCTTTGGCGGCGGTGGTTTTTCCGGTGGCGGTGGTTTCAGCGGAGGCGGGGGCAGCTTCGGCGGCGGAGGCGCTTCCGGCAGTTGGTAACATGATCGCAGAGAATTTTTTTAGCGCAGATGAAAAAGAGCGCATTCGCCAGGCCGTCATCGAAGCCGAGTCCAAGACGGCGGGGGAAATCGTGCCGATGGTCGTTACTTCAACGGCGCGTTACGCGGAGGTTGAGCTTCTCGGCATGATTATCGGGCTTTTCGTCGGAATGATCGCGGAATGGTTTTGGAGCGATCCCTGGGCCTCGGCGTACGTCAATCTTTGGCCGGTTGTCGGTGCGTTCTTCGGCTTTCTTCTTTGCCGGCTCACCGCAGTCAAGCGGATCATCGCGCCGAACAGCCGGATTGCCCAAGCGGTCCACAGCCTCGCGCTCGCCGAGTTCACCGAGCAGGGCCTGCACTACACCCGAGATCACACGGGAATTCTGATCCTCGTTTCACTGCTCGAACATCGCGTCGAAGTGCTCGCCGACCGCGGCATTAATGAGAAAGTCGAAACGGCCACCTGGGAGGAAATTGTCAACATGATCACCCGGGGCTTGAAGACCCATCATGCCTGCGACGCTTTCTGCGCCGCCATCGAACGCTGCGGCACGATCCTTGCCGAGCACTTTCCGCGCCAGGCCGACGATATTGACGAGCTCGCCAACCGCCTGGTCACCAAGGAGTAACATTTTCTATCGGCAAGGGCTCAAAGGCCTCGAACTCTTCAGTTTCGTCGGAAGAGTGAAACACGGCGATACCCACCTGTAATCACTTCAAGAAACCTCATGGATCCCGGCGTTCGCCGGAATGACGATAACGACTGATCGAGGCTTGGTTGAACAGCAGCAGCGTACGCCGGAGGACAAAATCGGGCTCCCGGATAATTTTCCGATGCGTCTTTCGTGCTCTCTGTGTGGAATTACATCAAGGGCGACGAGCCGGTCACCCCTAAACACGCAAGGCAGTTTTGGTCGTAAAAACTCCAGACGCTACACTCTCGACCCGAGACTTTCTTATTTTCTCACCAGTCGCACATCCACCGCCGCCACACCGTGACCTTGCGCCCTTACCATGATCGGGTTGATCTCCATGTCGGAGAGATGATTGCGGTGGGCGGCAAAGAGGTCAGCCAGGCCAACCATCGCTTTCACCAGCGCGTCAATGTCGCGCGGCCCCTGGCCGCGCACGCCTTCCAGGACTTTATAGCCGCGCAGCTCTTTGAGCATGGCGCGCGCTTCGCGCTCGTCGACCGGCAGGAGGCGTATCGACACGTCTTTCAAGACTTCTACGAAGATACCGCCAAGGCCGACCATCAGGAACGGTCCATACTGCGGGTCGGTGCGCGCGCCGATCAGCACTTCGGTGCCCTGCACCATCTCCTGAATCAAGAGATGACCCCTGCCCAATGTTTTGGTGAGAAGCTTCTGCGCTTCGGCTTGCACTTCGTCCACGCTCTTTAAGCCGAGTACCACGGCGCCGGATTCCGTCTTGTGCACGACCTCGGCCGCGATCAATTTCACCGCCACCGGGAAACCGATTTCTTTTGCCTTTGCCGCCGCATCCGCAGCGGTCCCGGCCATCGCCTGTTTCGGCAGGCCGATGCCATGGCGTTGTAGCAGCGCATTTAAATTCTCGCCTTCGAGATCCGCCGCATTGCCCGAGGCGGCGCTAAGTTTGGGCACACCGAGCTGTCTGCGCTCGCCGTACTGGCCTAGACCAGCCAACGCCCGCAGCGTCGGCTTGATCGCTTGTAAGAAAGGCAATCCTGCTTGCTCTTGAAAAGCGCGGCTTTCGTCGGTGCAGCTGTAAGTCGACCGGGCAAACGCGAGCACCGGCTTGTCCGTTGCTTCGGTCATGCTCTTGAACAGCCCGGCGTTTCTTTGCTGCCCGCGCGGCAGCTCGCCGTGAATGGCGAGCAAATCAACGCCCGGATCCTCGGCGTGCAGCTTGACGATGTTGATAAAACCCGCCTCGTCGCCGAAGCCGGCGACGCCGCATTCCAGCGGATTTTCCACCGCCAATTCCGCAGGAATCAGCGGACGCACGGCTTCTTTAGTCTTGTCGCTAAGCCGCGCGAGATTGGTTTTGAGCTCGTCGCAGTGATCGCAGATAAGCCCCTTCATGCCGCCGGAGTTGACCACGATCGCCGCCCGGCTGCCTTTCGGAAATCGTCCCGGCAGGAAGGCGAGCGTGGTTTCGGTTAAATCCTCAAGCGTCGGACAGCGAATCAAACCCAAGCGATTGCAGACCGCGTCGAACACTTCATCCGCGCCGGCGAGCGAGCCGGTATGCGAGATCGCTTGTCGCTTGCCCATCTCCGAGCGGCCGAGCTTGACCACGAGAATCGGCTTGCCTTTGTTGAGCGCCTGCTCGGCGACGGCCATGAATTCGTCAGGGCGGCGGATGCCCTCAACCATCAACGTGATCACTTGGGTCTCGGGATCGTCGACCAAGAAAGACAGATAATCGACCAGGTCGAGGCTCACTTCGTTGCCGCTGGAAACTGCGTAAGTGAATCCAATGCCGCGCTCGGTGGCGCCCTTGATCCAGTTGCCCAGAGAACCGCCGCTCTGAAAGATCAGTCCCACGGGTCCTTTCTTTAATAATGGCGTTGCGGTAGGGAACGTCCACAATCCCTCGCCGACGGAATACGAGCCCATGCAGTTCGGCCCGCAAATCACCATGGCTGTGCGCTCGCAGAGATCTTGCATCGCCAGCGCGCGCTCTTTGCCCTTTTGATCGTCGCCTTCACCGAAGCCGGCGGTATAAATCGTCGCAGCCTTCGTGCCGAGCGTCGCCGCTTCTTCCAAAACACCCAGCACCGCTCGCGTGGGAATGAGAATAAGCAGCTCATCCGGTACTTCCGGCAGAGCCGCGAGATTCGGATAGCACTTATCGCCGTAGAGTTCCTGGTAGTTCGGATTGATGAGATACACGCCGCCGGAAAATTTTGCGCCTTTCAGATTGCGGTAAATGCCTTGGGGCCACGCGCCTTTTTGCGATGCGCCGATGATCGCCACCGATTTTGCACGCAATAAATTTTCTACCGGCTTAGGAGTAAAACTAGCCATGTGATTTCCTTCTATTTTGGGATGGGTTTCCTATCGCATAGACCGTGCGGGACTTCAAGGCGGGAAGAAGCTATCAGTCGTCAGTTCTCAGTTGTCAGAATGAGCCCTACGGTCAAAATGATATTTTTCCGACAACCCATTGCTGAAAATTGGAAAAATGACCTTACGGAAACACACGCCAACGATGTGTCGGCAGTTCCACCGCCGCTTGCCCGCCCACGCTGAGATCGCAATCTCCGGCGAGCTTGGCCAGAAGCGTGACGCCGTTGACGTCAACTTCGAGCAAAGCGGAGTCGCCGAGATAATTTTTCGCAACGATCTTGCCCACGGCGGTCGTCTCCGACTGGCCGTTCGGCTGGGTTAGGTTCACGTGCTCCGGACGAATCGCCAAAGTCACCGGTGCACCGGCATTGACGCCGTTGGGCACCGGCGCGCTGATCAACCCCAGGGTCGACTCGACCTGCCCGGCGCCGGTCACCTTGCCTTTGACGAAATTCATCTCACCGACGAACTGGGCGACGAAAAGATTCGCCGGTCGGACGTAGATGTCGTTTGGCGCAGCGATTTGGAGAATCTCACCGGCGTTCATCACGCAGACGCGATCGCCGAGGCTCAAGGCTTCGGCCTGATCATGGGTCACGTACAGCGTAGTCACGCCGATCGACTTGGTAATTTTCCGGAGCTCGACGCGCATCTGCTCCCGCAGTCTCGCGTCCAAGTTGCTCAGCGGTTCGTCCATGAGCAGAATCTTTGGCTCGGTCACCATGGCGCGGGCCATCGCCACGCGCTGCTGCTGGCCGCCGCTCAGGTCCGTGGCAGGGCGGTCTTCCAGGCCGTCAAGCTGAACGCGCTCGAGCGCCCGGCGCACCTTGCCCGCCACGTCCGCCTTGGAAAAACGCTTCTGTCCCTGGGTCAACGGAAAGGCGACATTGGAAAATACATTCATGTGCGGCCAGATGGCATAGGATTGAAAGACCATGCCCAGATCGCGCCGCTCGGTCGGAACATAAATCCGGCGCGCCGGTGAATTCACCACTTGCCCGGCGATTTCAATCTCACCGCCGTCCGGTTTTTCCAACCCGGCCACGCAGCGCAGCGTCGTGGTCTTGCCGCAACCGCTCGGGCCGAGCAGCACACAGAATTCACCTTCGGCGACATCGAGGTCGATGGCGCGCAGCGCGTCGACGCGGCCTTGTTGCGCTTTAAAGGATTTTTGTAACTTGCGAATGCTGATCAAACTTCGAATCCTCTTAGAGCCGTGGAGCGCAGGAGTATTTCCCCATTACTCCACTACTCCGATACTCCATCTTTCTAGCTTGCCGAGCCGATCTCACCGACGCGGGCTAGAACGACGCGCACGGTGCCGACGACGAGCGTGGCGAACAGTATCAAGATGACCCCCAACGCAGAAACTTGCGGCACCCAGCCACTCCCCCAGAACTGCCATACCACGGTGGAGATCACCACGTTGTGGCGGGTGTACAGCGTCAGCGCCATGGTGACCTCTCGGTAAGAGAGCATGCCGATCCAAATCCAGCTGTTAAGCACGCCGGCCGCAATCAAAGGCAGCACGATCTTCCATAAAACCCGCGGCGCCGAAGCGCCGGCAACCCGGCCCGCCTCTTCGAGCTCGCGATGGACTTGGATCATCACGCTGTTGGTCGTGCGCGTGCCGTAGGCGACCCAGTTGATCGTGTGGGCGAGAATGATGATCAACACCGTGCCATAGATCGGGAAGACGTCGCGATAGGCCAGACCCAGGTAGGCCAAGCCGACCGCCATCAAGATCCCCGGCACCGCGTGCGGTACGAACGCCAGGGTATCGAGCAAACCGCGAAAGGACACCTGGGTCCGAATCACCACCCAGGAAACCAACACGCTCAAAATCATCGTCAAGGTCGGCACTGCGAACATCAAAATCAAGGTATTGATGAACGGCCGCGCACCGACATGCGAGGGGATTTCCCAATAATGCTTGAGACTCATATTGGAGAAGGCAGCGGCGCTCGGTAATTGCAGGTACGGCAAAATCGAGGCCCACACCAAGACAAGAAAAGGAATGAAAACCTCGATCGACAGGTAGAAGAAGACAAAGGCGATTGCAGCCCACTTCCAGCGGCCCAGCGCTATCTCACGGGGGCGATAGCCGCGCCCGGTGATGACAGTATATTTTTTCCCTTGCTTGACCAGACGCACGTAAAGAAAGGCCAAGAACAGCCCCAACGAGAGCATGATCGCACCGTAAGCGCCGGCCATGCCGTAATTGGGAATCCCGGTGGCCGGCGTGGTGGCGCTATAGATGAGCGAGCTTAAGACTAGAATACGCGCCGGCATGCCGATGATCGCCGGCACTTCGAAGACCGCAATCGCGGTCATGCAGAGATAGACCATCACGGCGGCGATGGCGGGCATAGTTATCGGTATGTTGATCTTTAAAAAAGTCCTGAGCTTGCCTACGCCGGAAGTGTAAGCCGCCTCCTCCAACGAAGGATCCATCGAGCGATAGGCCGCGGCGAGCATGAAGAATGCTCCAGGCACAAACGACACACCTTGAACGAAGGCCATACCGGTGATGCTGTAGAGATTGAATGGCGGGCCGCTCAGTGAGAACAGCTCCTGAAGAAACTTATTGAGCAAGCCGATGCGCGGGCTCAACAGGAGGATCCACGCGATGGTGCGGAGGAAAACCGGAATGAGAATGCCGACCGTCAGCAAGACATAGATCGTCTTCTTAAACGGGATATCGGTGCGCATCAAGATCCAAACCAGCGGAACGGTAAAGAACAGCGCCACCGCGATGCTGGAAACTGCAAAAAGCAGGGTGTTGAGGAGAATTTCGTAGGTGCCGGGATCGAGGTAAACTTCGGAAAAATTCTCTAACGTGAACGGCACCTTTTCGCCGGGAAAGCCGGTGCGAAGGCTCATCAATACGACCATCACCACCGGCACGCCGATCAAGAGCAGCAAAAGCGCGCCCAAGCCGCCGGCGAAAAATGTCGTGCCATGCTGCTTGAGCCGGCCCAGCAACCCTTGATCGTCGGCGAGCACACCGTCGAAGCGCGCTTCAGCTTTCATCTGCTCACCCGCTTTGTTTTACCGGCGTCCTAACGGTTGAACCCGAGGATCTTGCCGTATTCGCGCGTTAGCTTGTCGACCAACTTGGCCTGGCTCTGCTTCATGTAAACGACCTGCTTGCCTTGGGCAAATTTATACGCGTCAGTGCCGGGCACGTAGGCCGAATCATGGCCGGTGTATTTCTTCCAGATCGGTTGCACGTCCGCCGAGGCCATGTAGGCGACAAACAGCGTCCCCACGCTGGGATGCGGCGCTCCTTTGAGCACGCCGACGTGGTATTCGGGGGAAATCACCGGCTGCACCTTATCGGCAAACGCCAATGGCGCACCGGACTGCGCCGCTTCATGCAGCTGGCTATCCTGCAAGGTCGCCGATAATAGCACCTCGCCGAGAATCAAACGCTGAGCCATTTCCCCGGCGCGACCGAGAAGAGGTTTTTGCGCGGCAAGTTTCTTCACGAAATCCGTGGTTTTTTCTTCACCCCAGACACCCGCCGCCAAGCGCGCGAAGTGATGCGTCGAATTGATCACGCCCAATTTGCCTTTCCACTTGGGATCGAGCAGATCCTCCCATTTGGTCGGCACATCTTTGGCGGGCAACAGTTTTTTGTTGTAGGTCGGCAAGGCGAATTGGTTGGCCACCGAAACCGTGCCGCCGTCGTATTCGACGCGATCCTTCGCCACACCGATCGACGCATAATCGAAAGTCTTATGCAGCTTTCTTAGCCAGAGCGAGCCGTGGTGCGCATCGGTAACCACCATGACGTCCCACTCCGGAGGCTGGCCCGAAGCGGAGAGGCCGATGACCTTTCCGGTATCGCGAGTCATGTTGCCCGAGGCGTTGAAGTGCAGCGTGATATTGAGACCGTACTTTTTGTTGAACCCCGCCGCTAGCGCCTGAGCCCCCTCCGGCCCGAGCGTGGAAGGACCGTAGAATTCGATGGACCCTTCTTTCTTGGCGCCGGCGATCAAGTCCTCCAGCGCGCCCGCCCGCGCCGTGGAGCCTGAAGCGAAAATCGCCAAGAGCGCACCTATGAAAACAGTGAGCATTGGATGTTTTTTCATTACCTGACCTCCCTTGAATTCTTCGCACTACCGGGTTGGACGGCACCGCCCATACCCGTGCCGGGTTACTTTGTCATCATATTATTTTAAGTCAACCGCGGATCCACTGTGCAGCCACTGCCGGGATGGCCGATGCCATTGCTTGGATGAAAATCTTTCACTTCGACGTGACGCTATTCCTTCGATGCTTCCTGGTAAAAACTGCGGTCATGATAGACCTGCAAATCCTGCCCCATCGGCGGAGTCAATTTGAACAGCACGCGCAAATCGAGCACGGATTGAAGGCCGGGCAGATTCAGATTCCCGTCTTTGGGCAGCTGGCGCAGCCGGTTCGCCGCGCCGTTGTCGTCGAGCTTCTCGACTTCGGCGACGTATTTGATCGCTTCGGCGCGATTCTTTTCGTCCCGAGCCCAGCGTAGCGCATCATTCCAGGCGCGCAGATAGCGAACCAGACGCGCTCGGTTCGCGGCGGCCCAACGGCGCTCGACCGCATAGACACCGCCAGGATAATCCGGCAGCACTTCGCGGTGATCGGCCTTGCGCACCATGCCGGCGGCTTCGGCCTTGCGGTCCCATGGCGGATTGATCACCCCGGCGAAGCATTCGCCGGTGATCATCGCGTCCAATCGATATCCCGTAGTGCCCTTGGCAACGAGCGTGTAATCGCCGCGCTCCATCTCCAGCCCATGAGCCAGGAGCGCGCGGCGCAGCACCAGCGCATAGGCGGTATCAACCGCGTCCACCGCCATCGCCTTGCCGCGCAGGTCGTCCCAGCTCTTGATCTCCGGCCGAACGTAAATCGGCAGCGTATTGGCCAATGCCACGTGGGAAGTCGCCACGATCTCGGCGCCCTCCCGGCCGGACCATCCGAGCACGTTATCGAAGGCCGTGGAGACGATTTGCCACGCCCCCTGGCTGAGCCCGCGCATTTGTTCGGTGGAGTTGGGCGTCACTTTAACGTCGACCTCAAGACCTCGGGCCGCGAAGATCCCCTTGCCGCGGCCGACGGCGAGTGCGCCGTCGACGTTAAAGACGTTGATGAACAGGTGATCGGGCATAACGCATATTCCGTTTCATTGCCGCTGATACAACTCTCCGTGCGAACTTATCCTCTCCTCAGCGACCGCAGAAAGGTAAAAAGACGGAGTGATATCCATCGGCGCTCAACTATTGAATCTTCGGTCCGGTGTATTCGAGAACGTACAAGCCGCCCTTGATCCGGTCAGTCACGTAAATCAAGCCGTTGGTATCCACGTAAAGATCGTTGAACATCGGCGCCTTTTGTCCCTCCGGCGCCGGCGGAATGAAGAAGCCCACTTCCTCGGGGCGAAACTTGTTTCTGATATCGAAAACCCGCAGGCCGGCGTTGTAGTAGGTAATGAAAATAATGTTCTCACTCTGGAAAGAACCGGGGCGCATTTCGTGCACGTTATGCGGGCCAAAGCGCAGGCCGCGCTTGCAGAAGTCGCCTTCCGGCACGGGGCAGCTGCTGACGATCACCGGATTCCGCTCTTCACGAATATCGATCAGCCAAACCCGCTTCTCGCCCTCGGCGCAGTCGTACTTTACCGACTCGTCGACGGCAACGACCAGTTTTCTGCCGGGCAGCGGTAGGGTGGTGTGCGCGTAGCCGCCGAAGGGCGGGCTCCAATCGATATGGCTGATGGTCTTTGGCTTGCTGATGTCCAAGATGTCGAGAATTACCATTCCGGCATCGACCAGCGCAACGTAGGAGCGATCGCCGTGCGGAATCGCGCCATGCACATGGAAATGTTCGCCTGCGAACGGCGTCCAATCGGCCGGCGTCTCCTCTCCTTCTTTGGTCCCGGGAATCCACCAGCGGCCCGCTTCTTTGGGATTGGAGGGATCGGACAGATCCGCGATCAGATAGGCGCGCTCTTTGATGCCCGGCAGCATGGCGCCGACATGGGCGTACTTGCCGTCGGTGAACCACATGCGATGCACGCCCTTGCCTTGCAATTTCAAAGCGCCGAGCTCGCGCGGCTCGGCGGGTTTTTCGATGCTGTAAACCTTGATGCCTGCTTCGTTGGGCGTGCTGGCCGGCAAGTTCCGGTCGAAATAGGGCCGTTCCTGATTCTGGATCAAGATATCGCCGGCAATTTGAACCTTGTGCGAGTGGGTGTTAGGCGCGTGCGGTATTTGCTTCACCACGCGCGGATCGCTCGGATCAGCCGTGTCGATAATGCTCAGCGCCATTGGCGAGGTGCCGAGATGGGCGAGATAAACGTAGCGTCCTTGTTTAAGCAACTGCATGCCATCGCCGTGACCGTTGAGGTCGTGATGGCCGATCACTTTCAAGTTCCAACTTTCGCTCTGCGCTTGAATATCGGCGACTGTCATAGGATCCAAAATTCCCCCTTGTCTGAATTTGCGCCCGCTTCAGGCGGTGCGCTTCGTTCTCTTATACTTCCCAACTCTCGCAGTCAACAATTCAGCAAGGGTTGGCCTGCTTTGGTTTATATGGTCATAAGCCGCGTACGCAAGCCTATTTACGATCGTTTACCGTAGAAGTCTCTATGAAACGATCTCTCGCCTTGACCATCCTTGAGCTACTGATCAATCACACCAGCGCGCACGGGCAAACCAAGCGGATTGCCGCCGGTTATAGCGCCACCCGTGCCACCCAAACCGGCTTTCCCTCGCCAAGGACGCCGGGAAATTTGACAAATATGGACTCTTAGGTCGATCTAGTTTGCCTCGCCGGCGGCAGTCGTATGGCGCAAGCGATCATCGCCGGGTGGTTCGTGCTGGCTCTGGCTGGCTGCAAGGTCGGTCTCGAACCGATGGCCGGCTAGCAAATCGTTTACCGCGCCAGCCGACCGTGGTAGAGACAGTTTGAGAAACTCTTCAGGAGGCGGATCATGGCAGAAATCGTCACGATCATCGGTATCACCCATAACCCTTTCATGCCGCGGCTATTCAAGCAGCCGCAACAGCCGCCCGGCGCGGCGAGAGTCAAAGAAAGAATCGCCATGATGCGGCAAAAGCTTGCCGATGCCAAACCCGACGTGCTGGTCTGCATCGGCAACGATCACCTGCATCAATTTTTCATGGACAACATGCCGGCCTTCATGATCGGCAAGATGGACCAGTACGACGGCACGTTTTACGACGAAGAACGGGAGTTCGGCCTGCCGAAATGTAAATTGCCCGGTGACGCCGAAACTTCCGACGCTATCATGGAAGGCGCGTTCGACCGCGGCGTCGATTTCTCGTATTCCAATGAATTGACCATCGATCATTCGATCATCGTGCCGATGATGTTTGTCAGACCGGAGATGGACATCCCGGTGGTGCCGATCCTGACCAACTGCATCGCGCCGCCGATACCGCGCCCCAAGCGCTACTTCGAAGTCGGCAAAGCGATCCGCGCCGCCATCCACAGCCTGCCCGCGAATAAACGCATCGGCGTGCTCGTCAGCGGCCATTTATCGCTCGAAGTCGGCGGGCCGAAACAATTCGAGCGCCGTCTGACGGATCCGAATTTCGACGACGCCGCCGTCGGTTGGATCGTCAACGGCGACATCGAAGGCGCCGCCCAGGGCTGCACGCCCGAGAAGATGATCGCCTCCGGAAACATGACCAGCGGCTATTTGAATTTTTTGATGATGATGGGCGTGGCCAACGCAACCAAGCCTTCGTACGCCGAAGGACTGGATGCCGGCTTTCCGGCGATCCCGTTCTTCAGTTGGGACCAACGAGATTAAGATTATGGATCTGAAAGTGCTTGCGACAGTATTCACCTCGGTCTTTATCGCCGAGCTTGGTGACAAGACTCAACTCGCGACCATGCTGTTTGCGTCAGACAAGGACGCGAGCAAGCTGACCGTTTTCGCCGGCGCCTCGGCAGCGCTGATCGTCACCTCGGCGCTGGGCGTGGTCGCCGGAAGTTTTCTATCGCAATATATCGGCGAAAAAGCGCTGCATTATCTGGCCGGTGTCGGCTTTATCGCCATCGGAGTCTGGACGCTGTGGAAGGCGTAAGGAGGGATTGACTATGAGCAAATATCTGATGAATAAACTCATCCACCTGGTCAATATGAACGAAGCTGCGGAGGACGAATACACGGCCAACCCTCGTGCCTTCGTCGAAAAATGGGAGAAGACACAAAAACTAAAACTCGAACCGGGAGAACGCGAAGCGCTATCGACAAAGGACTACGGCACGCTTTACGCCCTGGGCGCCCATCCATTTACGCTTTGGAGCTTCACCGAAGCGGTGTGGATCCATGAAAAGCCGCGCGAAGAACTGGTTGCGGACTATAAAGCAAAGGCGGCCAAGGCGGGCTATCCGAATTTCAAAACGTGATACAAGGCAACAGTTCATTTGCAATAGGTTTGATCAGGGCCACACATCCCTGATGGTCCATTGAGTCGCCGGACGGTGTAAACCCCTAGCGTAAATGATCGACAGTAGCGCCCCAACACGGCGGAGCCGCAATGCGACATCCCTTGCGGAGCAGTGTCGAACGCTGCAGCGGAAATTTACCCCCGCTCGGTTGCATCGCCTAAACCATTTTAGTATGGTTCGCGGGTTCCTAGTTTAATCATCATGCGGGCGTTCAGCGTTACTTCTGCCCTCTTGTTGGCAATCACTGGAAGTTTAGGCTGTTCATCGAATGCGCGATTGTATCATCGCAGCGCGCCGACAGCGGTCCAGGTTCCACAAACAAGTTCTGCCTCGAACCACTTAGATACCCCGTCCACCACTCCCTCCACGGCTAAAGCAGCGATTGACGCTGCTGAACAAGCCGCTATCGCGGAGCAAAGGTCCCGGGCGGATCTGCGAGAGTCAAAGCCGGCGACGGTCGAAACGCCTCTAGAAACGAACTCAGCGATCGGCCAAGATCGTGCCGAGTCGGTGGCTTCAAAGAGCCCGGTATCGGCGCCATCGAAAGCGGCGAACGATCGCGGACACGCAGACAATCGTTGGCTGGATTTGCTCGAAAAGGATTTGGACAATGCCGTCGAGCAACCTCGCGAGCGGCGCCGCATACAGTTTTCCAAGGAAATCATCGATCATCCGAAAGTCCGCCAATTCATCAAGCGCTACTCGACCACCGCAAAGAGTTACTTTAAAGAATTGCTCACTCGCTCCGGCAAATACATGCCGATGATTGCCAAAGTGCTCAACCAAGAAGGATTGCCACAGGAGCTCGGCTACCTTGCGTTGATCGAAAGCGAGTTCGTCGTCAACATATCTTCGCGGAATGGCGCCGTGGGTCTGTGGCAACTGATCGCTTCGACCGCGAGAAAATACGGCTTGCGCATCGATCGCTGGGTCGACGAGCGGCGCGATCCGGTGAAATCGACGCGAGCGGCTGCCGCATATCTTAAGGATCTGCACAACTACTATGGACGATGGTTTCTCACCACGGCGGCTTACAATGCCGGGCCCGGAAACATCGACAAGGCGCTCCGCCAGAGCGACGCAAAAGATTTCTGGAGCATTAAAGCAAAAGCCCGACTGAGCGACGAAACCCGGGACTTCGTGCCGAAGTTCGTCGCCATTTCGCTGATTGCCACCGACCCGCATAAATATGGTTTTCGCGAAGTGCGTTATCAGCCGCCGTTGGACTATGAGGAGGTCGAAGTGCGGGGAGAGATAAATTTGGTAACTCTTGCCAAGCTGTCGGAGACCGCCGTTGCGGAGATCCGCAAACTCAATCCAGCGCTGCTGCGCAACTCCACGCCGCCTGGCGAAAAGGGTTATCGGATCAAATTGCCGGCAGATAAGGCGGGAATATTCCTCGCCAAGATGAAGGAGAAATCACCCGAAGGCGACGCCCAAAAGCACCAGATCGTCACTCATAAAGTTAAAAGAGGGGAGACGCTTTTTTCCATCGCGCGCTTTTATGGACTGAGCGTGCGCGCGCTGATGAAATTTAACGGCTTGACCGGCTCGCGACTGCGCATCGGGCAGAAGCTGAAAATTGGGCTTGCAGGCCTGCGGCGAACCCTCCCCTAAGCGCTAGGCGCGCTTCTCCATCGGCACGTAGTCCCGCGGCTCTGCGCCTAAATAGATCTGCTTCGGGCGGGCCAGCTTCTGATCGGGATCGGTCAACATCTCTTCCCATTGGGCAATCCAGCCGGCGGTGCGAGGTATCGCGAACAGCACCGGAAACATATCCATCGGCAGACCCATCGACTGGTAAATCAACCCCGAATAGAAGTCGACGTTGGGATAAAGCTTGCGCTTGATGAAATACTCATCCTCCAGCGCTATCCGTTCCAGCTCCAGGGCGATGTCGAGCAAGGGATTGCGCCCTTTGACTTCAAACACTTGGTCGGCGATCTCTTTGATGATCTTGGCGCGCGGATCGTAGTTCTTATAGACCCGGTGACCGAAGCCCATTAAGCGCCCCTCGCCGCCTTTCACCTTTTTGATGAATTCGGGAACCTTGTCCTTGGAGCCGATCGCCATGAGCATGCGGAGCACGGCTTCGTTGGCGCCGCCGTGCAGCGGCCCGTAGAGCGCCGCAGCCGCGGCCGCGACAGAAGAATACGGATCGACGTGGGAACTGCCGACGCTGCGCATTGCGTTAGCGCTGCAGTTCTGCTCATGGTCGGCGTGCAGAATAAAGAGAATGTCAAGCGCCCTCTCGAGCACCGGATGCGGTTTGTATTTGAGCTCGGTCATCTTGAACAGCATATTGAGAAAGTTACCGGTGTAGCTCAGGTCGTTATCCGGATAAGAAAAGGGTAGGCCTAAGCTGTGCCGATAGGCAAAGGCCGCCAGCGTCGGCATTTTGCTGATCAGCCGGTACGTTTGCTCGCGCCGAGAAGCCGCATCGAATATCTTCTTCGCATCCGGATAGAAGGTCGACAGGGCCCCTGCCGTACTGACCAAGATCCCCATGGGATGGGCATCATGGTGAAATCCGTCTATGAGTTTTTTGATATTTTCGTGGATAATAGAGTGATAAGTGATGTTGTGCGTCCAGTCTTCGAGTTGCGACTTGTTTGGTAGCTCGCCGTTGAGTATTAAATACGCGGTTTCCAAATAGCTGCTTTTCTCAGCGATCTGTTCGATCGGATAGCCGCGATAGCGCAGGATGCCGCGATCGCCGTCGATGTACGTGACCTTGCTCTGGCAAGAGGCGGTATTCATGAAACCTGGGTCGTAACTGACGATTCCGTCGTCTTCGCTGACTTTGATTTGAAATAAGTCGGTAGCCTTGATGGCGCCGTTTTTGATTGGAATCTCGTACTGTTTGCCGGTCCGGTTATCAATTATTGTCAATGTGTCTGAAGCCATCGTATCAACCTTTCGCCTCTACCTTAGGCACGTCCCTTTTTAGACCATCGCCCTGTCCCGGTCAACTCCGCCCGCCGCGGTCAGAGCGCAATCCGCCAGGCGATCTCCCAGCGCGCCGGCGATTTATAGCAGCACACAAGGGTCGCCGGTAAAAATTCCACCACCGTCCGCTCGGGATCGCCTAGGACCAGCACCGCCGCGAGCCGGCTCAACAACGGCAAGTGGCTGACCACCAGAATCGGTTCTTCGGCGGCTTCCAGCTCCGCCTTTGCGATCGCCGGATCATCATTGGGCGCTAATCCGGCAAGAGACGCGACCCCGAAAACCGGCTTTACATATTCCGCCATGATCGCCGCGGTCTCTTGTGCTCGCAAAATCCCGGAATGATAAATGCAGGAAATATGCGCCCCGCGCTCAAGCGTGGTCCGTGCGATGTCCTCGACGCTTTGACGCCCCTGCCGCGACAGCGGGCGCTCCGGGTTCTCCGTCGCGGCGACGGCGTCGCCGTGGCGCATCAAATAACAATTCACAACTGGTTAGCACCTCGCGACCCGCGTCGTAGGAAGACGGATGCGAACTCCGGCGACAGGCATTGCCGCATGCGGTCATCAGTGACCTCGAACGCTCTCTCGCTTACTTCTTTCAGTCGCGGTTGCAAAAGACCGTTGTTCATATAGTATGCACTTCAGAAATTTGCAATCTTTTCATGCGACTCGCGTTCGGACGCCGTGATCGAATTTCACAAGGTTAACAAATGGTTCGGCTCGCTTCACGTCCTTAAAGATATCGCTCTCAAGATTGAAGCGGGCAACGTGGTGGTGGTCTGCGGCCCGAGCGGCAGCGGCAAGAGCACCCTGATCCGCTGCATCAACCGCCTCGAAACAATTCAGTCCGGCGACATCATCATTGACGGCCAGTCGCTCTGCGACCCTCGGCTGGACGCGGCAAAGCTGCGCGCCGACGTCGGCATGGTTTTTCAATCGTTCAATCTTTATCCGCACATGACGGTGCTGCAAAATATAACGTTGGCGCCGATAAAGGTGAAAGGCCTGTCTAAAAGCGAAGCCGAAAAGATCGCCGGCGAACTTTTGGATCGGGTCGGGATTCCGGACAAGGCCGGCGCGTATCCGGCCAACCTTTCGGGTGGACAACAGCAGCGCGTCGCCATTGCGCGCGCGCTCGCGATGAAACCGAAGGTGATGCTTTTTGACGAACCCACGTCAGCCCTCGACCCGGAAATGATCAATGAAGTCCTGGAAGTCATGACCGACCTGGCGCGCGATGGGATGACGATGGTCGTGGTGACCCACGAAATGGGGTTTGCCCGCCGCGTCGCTCATCGGGTGATCTTCATGGATCAGGGGCAAATCATCGAAGCCAACGAACCGGAGAAATTCTTTGCCGCCCCGGAATCGCCGCGCGCACAGCAGTTTTTGAGTAAAATTCTTTCGCACTGAGGAGATCGCCATGAAACACCCCCTACTTTTCGCCTGCCTTGCCGTAATGTTTTCGGTCGGCAGCACGGGTCTCGCCCGCGCCGAAAATACTCTGGAGAAAATCGCCAAAAGCGGCACTCTGACCATCGGCACACGCCGGGGGTCGCCGCCCTTCGCCTATGTCAATAGGAACAACGAGTGGGTCGGTTTCTCCATCGACTTGGTCGAAAAGGCAGTCCTGCCGTCGCTCAATAAAAAACTCAACAAGCAAATCAAACTGGAGAAAAAAGAGTCGACGCCGCAAACACGGATTCCGCTGCTCTCGGCGAACGCCGTCGATCTCATCGCCGAAACCATGACCGACACGCAATCGCGCCGCGAAAGCGTCGACTTCAGTTTGACGTTTTTTGTCACCGGCGCGCAGTTTCTCGTGAAAAAGGGCAGCCCTATCAAAGGCATCCAATCGATTGCCAACCGACGCATCGCGGCCCAGCAAGGCTCGACCAACGCAAAAATCATTCGCGAGCGCGTGCCCACCGCCAAGCTTCTCGAATTTCCCGACCAACCGGCTGCGTTTCAAGCGTTGGCGCAGGGCCAAGTGCAGGCCTACACCAATGACGGCATCCAGCTCGCGGGGCTGCGCGCAAAGGCACGTCGGCCCGACGAGTGGGCCGTGGTCGGCGAGTTTTTTTCCTACGAGCCCTACGGAATGGCGATGCGCAAAAACGACTCCGACTTTCGCCAGGTGGTCAACGTCAGTTTGATGGACGCCATCGCTTCAGGCCTCTATTTCCAGATTTACGACAAGTGGTTCGGGCCAAAAGGCGAAGTGCCCTACCCGCTATCCGGTGAGACCAAGCGTTTTCTGCAGATGCAGGTCGTGCCCAAGTAACAAGAGGCAACAGGCATCCGGCAAGAGGCAATAGTAAGAATTAAGGTTTGCAATCTTCGGCTCTTGCCTATTGCCATTTTCCCGGAATGACTTATCAATTCGATTGGAGCGTTCTGTGGAGCGGCCAAACCGGCACTTGGCTCTGGCAGGGCGTGTTGATTACCTTGGAACTCTCCAGCCTTGGCTGGCTGGTCGCAATTGCGCTCGGCGTCGTTTCCGGCGCGCTGCGCACCGCGCCGGTAGCGCCGCTGCGCTGGCTTGCCGCCGCCTACGTCGAATTTTTTCGTAACGTCCCATTGCTCGTATGGATGTTTTTTTGGTACTTCGGCATGCCGCCGTTATTGCCGACAGGATTGCGCGAGTGGCTTTTAGATCATGGCGCCGAGTTCTGGGCCGGCGTGTGCGCGCTCGGGGTTTACCACGGCGCGCGATTATCCGAAGTCCTTCGCGCCGGCATCCGTTCGATTCCGAAAACTCAGTTTGAGGCCGCGCTCTCGACCGGACTGACGGTACTTCAGGCGTACCGCTTGATCATCATTCCCATCGCCCTGAGGTTGATCGTTCCGCCGGCGACCAACGAAACTCTCAATCTACTGAAAAATTCGTCCGTTGCTCTGACCATCGGCGTCGCCGAGCTGACCTTTCAAACCCGTCAGATCGAAACCTACACGGCCAAGGCCTTCGAGGCGCTGGCCGCCGGAACGTTGATCTACCTGGCGCTTTGCCTCGCCATCGCCGCCATCATGGCGCGGGTAGAGCACCGCGTGGCGATACCGGGATTGATCGCCCAGAGACGAACCGGGGAGGCATGAAATGGATTTCCATGTCATCACCGATAACTTCTCGTTTCTCATGCTCCAGGGCTTTATTGGTTTCGGCTCCTTCGCCGGCGGCACGCTGCGCCTGGCACTGCCGGCCATCGTCCTGGGTTTCTTTCTCGGCACGGCGATCGGCCTTGCGCGCCTGTCAGGCGCTGCGTGGCTCAGCCTGCCGGCAAAAATTTACGTCGAATTGTTCCGCGGCGTCCCGTTGGTGATGGTGATCTTCTGGTTCTGGTTCATCATTCCCGCGCTGCTCGGTAAATCCCTGCCCGAATACAGCGTCGCGCTGACCGCCTTCGTCGTTTTTGAAGCGGCCTACCTGGCGGAAATTATTCGCGCGGGCATCCAGTCGGTGCCCCGCGGCCAGGTCGAAGCCGCCACGGCGACGGGGCTGAACCGCGCGTCGATGATGCGCTTTGTAATTCTGCCCCAAGCTCTGCGCAACATGATCCCCGCGCTGGTTACACAGTTCATTGTCTTGCTCAAAGACACATCACTGGCGTCGATCATCGGCTACGTCGATCTCACCAAAGCAGCGCAAATCGTCAATAATCGCGAGATCCGTCCGTTCGAGCTCTATCTATTTATCGCCGTCATCTATTGGCTCTGCAGTTTCGCCATGTCCAGTTACGCCAAGAGATGGGAACGAGGCGCCGGGCAAAGCACGGCATGATGACGACAACTTGATGATTTCCGGCGCGCGACAATTTCACGCATATCCCTGTTGACGGATTCGGCGGCACTGCGGTAAGTTTTGAATTATAGCTAACCTGGATTGATCGTCGCGGGAAAAATCAACCCGTCCCGCATGCGGCGCTGTCCCTCGATTACCGGTCCGATGCTTTTCTTAAAAAACACGCCCATCAACCGAATCCTATCGATCCAGGAGATGATCGAGGCGATCGAGGATACCCTCAAGGAAGTTGCTCTGGGCCGCGGATTTGAGTTGCCGCGGCGCAGAATCCATCATCCCAACCGAATGATTTTCGGTCTCTTACCCGGTTCAGTCCATGGCGTCATGGGAGCCTATCTGCAAACCGATCTCGACCGGCAACTGCACCATGAAACCGTCATCCTCTACAGCGTAGAGACCGGAGAACCTTTGATTTTGTTTCAAGACTGCTCGATCAACGAATATCGAACCGGCGCCGCTGGTGCACTCGGCGCAAAGCATCTAGCCCGCCCGAACGCGAACCGGGTCGCGGTCCTTGGCAGCGCGATTCATGCGCAAACTCAACTTGCGGCCGTTGCTGCCGTCAGAGATTTAACGGAGGTCGAGATCTATAGCCCCACGCTTGCGCATCGGCTCGAATTCGCGGCGAAAATGAGCGGCGCGCTGGAGATCGCCGTGGTTCCGGTATCGACGGCTCAAGAAGCCGTCGATGGCGCCGATATTGTTATTGTCGCCACCGACGCAAGGACGCCGGTCATCGACGGCGACTGGCTCAAACCGGGAACTCACGTGACCTCGATTGCCAACGGCGACAAGACGCGCACCAGACAAGAAATCGACGAAGAAACGATTCAGCGCGCCGATCCGATCTTCGTCACCTCCAAGGAAACCCTGTGCGTCAATGAGAGCGATATTTTTCGCGCGGTGCGCGACAAACTGATCTCCTGGGAACGGGTGCATGAGATATCCAGATTGCTGCTTGGCGAAGCAGCCGGTCGGACAAACGATAAACAGATTACGCTATTCAAGCTCCAGGGGACGGGTATCATGGATGTAGCCGTCGGCCGCCGCGCCTATGAAAAACTCAAGGACAGCGATCTGGCGCAGCGCATCTGACGGCTCTTACGCAATCAGGAGCAGTGCATGGCCCACTATGACATGTTAGTGATCGGTTCCGGTCCCGCCGGCCAAAAGGCGGCGATTCAAGCCGCCAAGGTCGGCAAGAAAGTCGGCATCATCGAGCGCAAGAAAGTCGCCGGCGGCATTTGCATCAACATCGGCACCATCCCCAGCAAATCGCTGCGCGAAGCGGTCATGTTTCTATCCGGATTTCGCCAGCGCAACCTCTACGGCGCGAGTTACCGGGTGAAGAAAGACATCACTTTCGAAGATCTGGCCCAGCGTTGCGATCACGTGGTCAAAGCCGAGCAAGAAATCATCCAGAATCAATTGATCAGAAACTCCGTCGAATTCATCATCGGCACCGCCTCCCTGCTCGATCCGCACCGCATCCTCATCAACCAGGAAAACGAATCCAACGAGCATACCGCCGATTATATCGTGATCGCGGTGGGCACCGAGCCCGCGCGCCCGGCGAACATTCCCTTCGATGGCGAAACCATTATCGACAGCGACGGCCTGCTTTCGCTCAAACGGCTACCGAGATCCTTGACTATCGTCGGCGGGGGCGTCATCGGTTGCGAATATGCGTCGATCCTGGCTACTCTGGGAATTCCAGTGGTGCTGGTCGAGCGACGGCCCCGGCTGCTCGAGTTCGTCGACAGCGAGATCATCGAAGCCTTGCAATACCAAATGCGCAACATCGGCGTCACCCTGCGCTTCAACGAAGAGGTGGTCGGCATCGAGAAATCTGCCGAAGGCTCGGTGGCGATTCATTTGAAGAGCGGCAAAAAGATCAGCGCTCCGCTACTGGTTTACTCCATCGGCCGGGTTGGCGCGACGAAAAACTTGAACCTGGAGAGCGTCGACATTCCAACCGACTCGCGGGGCAGGATCAAAGTGAACGGGAATTTTCAGACCCCAGCCCCACATATTTACGCCGTTGGCGACGTCATCGGATTTCCGGCGCTCGCCTCGACTTCTATGCAGCAAGGACGTCACGCCGCCTGCCACGCCTTCGGCCTGAGCTGCGATACTTTCAGCCATCTGCTACCCTACGGCATCTATACGATTCCGGAAATTTCCATGGTCGGCCGCAACGAAGACGAACTGACGCGCGACGGCATCCCCTACGAAATCGGCGTCGCGCGTTACCGCGAGATCGCCCGAGGCCAACTGATCGGCGATACCGTGGGCATGCTCAAACTCCTCTTTCACTCCGAGACCCGAGAACTGCTCGGCGTCCACGTGATCGGCGAAGGAGCCACCGAATTGATACACATAGGCCAGGCCGTGATCGCCCACGGCGGCAAGCTCGATTACTTTGTCGACACGGTGTTTAATTACCCGACGCTGGCGGAGTGTTACAAGGTGGCGGCGCTTGCGGCGCTGAACAAATTCCCGCTCGACGGCGCCGCGTGCAATCTTGCGCCGCACTGAGATCGTCGGATTCGCGATTAAGCCTGGCAACTCACTTCTTCATCCCATAGTCGAAACTTTAAAAGGGTGAATCTTATAGATAACGCGGACCTCGCCCGGCGCGCGATGGGGATATTTCTCTTTGCCGAGGTATTTTTTTGCCATCACATCGATATGCGCATCCGCGCCGTTCTCGGTGATCTCGACGACTTCGCCTCGGATCGCCAGATAGCGATAGGCATTGTCCGGATCTTGGATCGACAACGCGATACGCTTGTCGCGCCGCAAGTTCTTATCCTTGAGCCTCCCCTTCGCCGAATTGAGCCAGACCAGAGCCCCGTCGTAATCGCACCAAACCGGCGTGACCTGCGGACTGCCATCCGGCATCAGCGTGGCAACATGGGCGAAAGCGCTCTTCGTAAAAAGATCTTTGAACGAATCGGGAATAACTGCGTTCGCCATAACTCATCTCCTTTCAAAACAAGAAATGATCTCAGCAAAAATTTTCCGCTAGCTGGCGCAGATCATCGATCAAAAGATCCGGCCCCGCGGCGATCAGTTCGTCTTTGTCGCCCAAGCCAAAGGTAACGCCGCAAGTAATGACCCCGGCCCGCTTCCCCGCTTCCACGTCGGTATTGCCGTCGCCGACCATAACCGCGCCGGCGGCCGGCACCTCGAAGCGCTGCAATACCGCGTTCAGAAGCGCCGGATGCGGTTTTTTCTCCGCCGCGCTGTCGCCTCCTAAAATCATATCAAACTCGTCTTCCACGCCTAAACCGCGCAACACCGCCACGACCAACCGGTGGATTTTGTTGCTGACCACGACGCGCCGCTTGCCGCGAAAATGCGCCAGCACCTCGCGTGCTCCGGGGTAGAGCACCGTTCGGTCGAGCAGATGTTTTTCGTAGCGATCGAGGAAGACACGCATCACTGCGAGAAAATGCGCGGGGCTTTCTTCGGGCAACGAATGCTGGAGCAAATGCTCCACGCCGCGCCCGACGTGATCGCAAACCTGCCGCTCGTCCAGCGGCGCAAGTTTGAAATGCGTCCGGGTAAAATTAACGGCATCGGCCAAGTCGTGGCCGGTATCCGCCAGAGTGCCGTCGAGGTCGAACATGATAAGATCCAGTCGCCTTTTCATTGCGGCTGATTGAAATTGAAATATCCGGCGAAGTCAACGCGGCGGCAACTCTTTACACGAGGCCGGGCAAGTGTTGTAGGTTAGCGCCAGTCGGGCGATTGGAAACAGTTGACGTGGAGGTTGCTCATGAAGCGAATTTTTAACTAGCTTGTTTTCGTATTGGCGTCCACTTTCATTGGGTTGGTGGCACAGCTCACCTCGGCCGCAGATAAACTAAATACCTCTTACATCTCGACGACGCCCGGCTCGTCCTCGGTCCTCTGGGTTGCAAAAGAAGCAAAGATCTTTGACAAGCACGGCATCGACGCGACGGTGATTTTTATTTCCGGGAGCATCCGCGACATTCAGCCGATTCTCGCCGGCGAGATCCCGATTGGCGAAGGCGGCGGGGCCTGGACTGGCTAGCGCACAACTCGCCGGCTGGCGGCGCCATCCAGCGCATGGTGGCGCTGCAGAAAGGCATCGTCAACTTCACCGTCGTCACCGAAGCCGGCAAAGCGCTGGCCGAAAGCCTCGGCTACCCGACCGTCGTTGATATCGTCACGGAAATCCGATCGGACAGAAACGTATTGGACGATTTGAACATTTTGAACGGCTTGAACGGTTTTAGATTTTGTCCCGCGCCGCTTGCAGCACTTCATGCATCGGTTCGACATCGATCACCAGCGCGGACAGCTGCAATTTTTCCTCGCGCAATTGCTCCGGCACGTCCGACATGACCTCTTCTTCGAGGACGTGATAAACGGGAATTTTAAGCGCCAAGCCCGCCAGCGGACCGGCATAACTCGGATCCCCTTGCGTCACGGTTTCGGCAAAGACCTCGACGCCGTTCGCTTCGCCGTTGCCCAACACCACGGTTAAATTTTCCGGACCATACTGGTCCGCCAGGCGCTTGATAACTCCTTGGTTCTCGAAGTTCATCGCGCCCGCGGCGGTTCAAACAAAACATTCGGTGGCTTGGAAGACGACCTCGTAACCGGCGCCCTCGAGACATTCCGCGATCACAGGGCCCGGCACGCCGTCCCGTTCGCCAATGGCGATGATTTTTTTGCCTTTTTGCATTCGACCTCCGCTAAACTTCATTGCGATCCACTAAGAAAGAGCAACCGTCCGACAACTGCGTCATGCGGCCGAGAAAGAGACTACCTTTGGCGATCAACAGGGCGTGGCGAATCCTGCCAGCGCGCAGATGATCGAGTGCGTGGCCCAGGTAAACGATTGCCGAGGGGATATGCCCCTGGGTCGGCGCATAACCGGGCATGCCGCGGGTGCGCACGAAATCCTCCATCTGGTTCTTTTGAATCTGCCCGCGCATGACCGCCAGCGCCGCCAGGGTTAAGTAATTGGTGCGCGGCACATCACCGCTCCCCGACGGAACGGTGATCTCCGGATTGTGCAGTTCGACGCCGTAACGGTCCACATCGGTCAATTTCATGCCGAGCTTGGCCAAGGGTTTTTCCGCCAAATATTCCGCCATCGCCTGCGGCGAGGCGCCGGCGCGGACCGGATGGAAAGCGACGGAATCGAGACGCATGCTCGGCTGGTTCGGTTTAGCCGGCGCCAAGATTGCGGCGAAGCTGCCGAGCATGTCTTCGAGAACCGGCATGTTGTTTTTCAAGTGGGAATCGAATTTCATGCCCAATTTGGCCAGAGATCCGCCGGCGACGACCGCGACTCTGTTCGCGATGCCTGCTTGAATCATACTGGCGCCATGCACCATCGCGTACATCGGTCCGGCGCAAAACGCCTTGGTATCGCAACCCGATGCGTTGACGCAACCAACGTCCTCGGCGATCGCCTTGGCCAAGTTGCCGCCGCCGCGGTTGTAACGATCCCCGACCGCTTCTTCGGAGCAACTGATGACAAAATCGATTTCCTCCGCCTGAAGATCAAGCGCGCGCAGCACGTTGCGCAGCGAATGCGCGGCGGTCACTTTAGCGGCGAGATTTTCGAGCAACACTTCCGGAACTAAATTGGCGTCCTCGTCATGCCCCGACTCGAAAGCGCCCACTACTTCGTCGCCGTCGTAGAGAGGCAGCGCGCCTTTATCGCAGAGCGATCGGATTTCTTGCTGCGAGCGCAGCCGCGGCGTCCGGCCGATCGCGTGGCGCGCCCCCTGTTCGCCAAACCATTTCTCCTCCAACGCGACCAGGTCGAATTGATCTGCCCCGGCGAGCAAAGCATAAAATTGGGCCTGGTCGACGAGATCGCCGAATCGGCCTTGTGGTGTCGCCCCCTCTATCAGTTTCTCGTACCAGGGCTTGGCGATCTCGGCCAATTGCTCCGGCGCGATATTTCCGATGTAAACTTGGTGCGGCGCATACGCGGTCGCCGCGGCGAAATCCCGCAGCCGTTTTGACAACTGTTCTCTCAGCTCCGGCCGCGCTTGCAGCTCCCGCTGCGGTTTCGAACCAAAACGCACGAGATCCGGCACATGGGTCAGCGAATAAGAAACACCACCAATGCCAATGCGTACGGCCTGCAAATTCAATCCTTTCGTACTCACGCCCGTCGTCTAATGCCTGATGCCTGTCTTTAACCCGTAAACGCGTGATGTTTCAAGAACAGCTCGGCGTCCGGCGAACCGAAAAACACCAAGCGCACCTCTGTGAGGCTGTGATCGCGGGATAGAAACCGTTCGATAGCGCGCGAAGAAACGCTTGCCGCTTCGCTCATCGGGTAGCCGTAAACGCCGGTCGAGATCGCCGGGAAGGCGATCGTCTTCAAACCCTTCGCGACCGCCAGAGCCAATGAATTGAGGTAACATGCCGCCAGGAGATCCGCCTTCTCCCGGCCACCTCCCCCGTAAACCGGACCGACGGTATGGATGACATGCCTGGCAGTCAAATTTCCGCCTGTGGTGACCACCGCTTGGCCGGTGGGCAGGCCGTCGGGATATTGCGTCCGGCGAATTTCGTTGCACGCCTCCAGGATCGCCCGGCCGCCAGCCCGATGAATTGCGCCGTCGACCCCGCCTCCGCCCATCAATGTGCGGTTCGCCGCATTGACGATCCCATCGACGTTTTCCTTGGTAATATCGCCGATTGTGACGCAGACACGACCCTGTAAAAAATTTCGCAATGCATCCATGGAAACTCCTGGTTGATACTTGGTATTTGGAAGAATCACAAATTTGCCGCAAAAGTCTTTCCCGGCGTCACGAAAACGAAAATCACAGCAAGGGTGCCCCTCGGTACACGCACTTTTCGCACCTAACCTCTCTTTCGGACCTCGGTTTGGCAATTCCCTTGACTCTTCGGCGAGATTCAAGACAAAGTACGGTACCGGCGTTATACCACGGTTGCGAGGCTTCCGATGATCATCAACTGTGTAGCTTATCAGAACGGCCGCAAGCTCGCCGATATTTCCGTAAATGAAATTCGTACTTACACCAGCCGTCCCGATTGTTTCGTCTGGGTGGCGCTCAAGGATCCCGATCCCGCCGAGCTCCAGGCGATGCGGGACGAGTTCGACTTGCATGATCTCGCCGTGGAAGACGCGCAGCATGGCCACCAGCGCCCTAAGGTCGACGAATATGATCACTCGCTGTTCGCCGTCTTGCACTTGATCGAGACGCATGACGACGAGCTACGCGTCGGCGAAGTCGCGATATTTGCCGGAATTCGCTATGTGCTTTCCGTGCGTTCGCGCGCCGAGAGCGGCTTCACCGATGTGCGCGCCCGCTGCGAGCGGGAACCCGAGCTCTTGAGCCATGGATCGGGCTACGTGCTCTACGCGCTAATGGACGCGGTGGTCGATCGTTATTTTCCAGTCCTCGACAGCATTGAATCCGCCATCGAAGACATCGAGGAACGCATTTTCGCCGATCAGCCCGCGCGAGAGAGCATCGAGGCGCTCTACAGCATGAAACGCAAATTGATGGTTCTCAAACATGCCACCGAGCCATTGCTGGAGGCCACGGGCAAGCTCTTTGCCGGCCGGGTGCCGCAACTCTGCGCCGATCTGCAGGATTATTTTCGTGACGTGTACGATCACTTGCTCCGACTCAACCAAGCGGTCGACAGCCTGCGCGACATGGTGACCACCGCCATCTCGGTGACGATTTCGTTGATCTCGATTCAGGAAAACGAAGTGACCAAGAAGCTCGCCTCCTACGCCGCGCTGGTTGCAGTGCCCACGCTGATCGCCGGAGTTTACGGCATGAATTTTCAAATGATGCCGGAATTGAGCTGGATCTGGGGCTATCCGCTGACTCTGGCCGTGATGGGCGGGATCGACATCTACCTTTTCTTCCGCTTTCGCCGCGCCCACTGGCTTTAGCAGCCAAGGCCCGCGAAATTTGCGCGCAGCGCGCCAAACGCCGCTTACTCGATGTTAGCCCGGAGGCGCAAGTTCCTGCAGTGCCGGTAAGAGTTCGTCAAAGCTTCGGATCACCGTCTTGGGTTGCGCCGCCCGCAAGGTTTCTTCATCGTTGTAGGCGTGCTCGGTCATAAACGCTACGGGAAGAACTTCCAGGTAGGTGTCGCCGACCTTGCAGCCATGGGCATTGTTGCCGGCCTTCAAATAAGTCGCCGTTCCGCTCAACAAAACCACGCGCATATGCTGAGGCCGGTGCTTGCGGTAGAGATAGTAAATTCCCTGCTCCTTGGCGTAGTAGGTTTCATCGCGGTCGATGATCTCGTCGAAGTAGCTGCCGATACCAGCTTTCTCCATCGCCTGATGCTTATAGCGCCGCCCGCCCGTCGTCATGAGGATATTTCGCAGGCCCGCTTTTTTTGTTTCTTTCAGCGATTGTTCAATGCCCGGTATGAACTCCGGCGGATTGACATCGAAGCCCTGCTTCTGCGCGATTGCAAGCGCTTGACGGCGGATCTCGACCCGCTTCGCTTCGTTAAACTGCAGGCTGCGATCCTTCTCGTATTCTTTGGCGAAGATCAGCGGAATGAGAAACAGATCGAAGGGTCCGTCGGCGACTTTTCTCAGCTGTTCGAAAGCGAGCGGTTTTAGACCGTAGCGCGGCAAAAGCTCGTTGGCGATCACCTGCACACGGCGAATATCGGTCTCCACCGTGTCTGACATCGTGCGCACCAAGAAAGTTTCAACTGACATGGCGCTGCCCTCCCACAGAGGGGATCCTAGTCAAAGGAGAGTAATGAGACAAGGGTTAAACAATTCCAAATCACCGAATTAGCAATCACCGCCTGCCCATAGTTGTGGAATCTAGAATTTTGCATTGCGACGGTCTAGCTCGCATCCCCGGGTGCTTCAAACGGCAGACGATATTTGCGCCCGGAATTGCATTTCTTGCAACTTGACACCAGGTTGCCTTTGGTCGATTTGCCGCCGCGGACAATCGGCACCAGGTGATCCATGGTCAAATCCCCCGGCACAAACTTAGCGCCGCAATGATGGCATAGGCCGGCGGCGCGCTTGCGCTTCCACCATTGGCTGGAGCGCAGCTCGCGCGCTTTCTGCCGTTCGCGGCGGATTTGCTCTTCGGAGACTTCGATTAGAAAGGGGTCGGCTTGCACAATAATTTTATTTTAGTTTGTACCAGTGCCTTAGGTTCTTGAGGTAAACACCAAAGGCGGCGGCGACCAACAGATAAAGGCCGCTTCGCGCCGCGGCCCAGAATTCGCCGCTATGGGAGTAGTTTTGCCACTCCCAGAAGGCGAAGAAAATAAAAAAAACCGTCGCGCTGCCGATCAGGATCTTATGCGCCGTAATCAGTCGCATTCCACTAATACTGAAGCATAAGCGATCCACCCGGCGCAAGGGCGAGCGCTTTCACCGCGTTGCGCCTGCGAGAATCTTGGTATAGCTGTTTCAGACGGCCAAAGGAGGAAACCTGCCATGAACAAAGAAGTCGTCAGCACGGCTAAGGCGCCCAAAGCCATCGGTCCCTATGAACAGGCGATCCTAGTCGGCGAGTTCGTCTACGCCTCCGGGCAGATCCCGCTCGATCCGAAAACCGGCAACCTCGTCGAAGGCGGTACCGCCGTTCAAACCCGGCAAGTGATGGAGAATCTCAAAGCGGTCCTCGAGGCTGCCGGCTCGTCTTTCGATCGAGTCGTCAAAACAACGGTGTTTTTGAAAAACATCGGCGACTTCGCGGCCATGAACGAGGTCTATACGGAATATCTCGGCAAGGCCAAACCGGCCCGTTCCACCGTTGCGGTGGCGGATTTGCCGCGTGGCGCGCTGGTCGAGATCGATTTAGTCGCGTTGGCCTAACATAGGCGCGCCGATCAAACTCCCAAAACCATTCGCACCAAGCTTTGCAGCACGAGTTTCGCCGCATCGGTGAGACTCGTGCCGACAACGTCGCCATCTTCCTCTGCGCCGCGCGGATAGGCGAATATTCCTTTGGTCCCGGTCACCACCCAGGATTTCGGATCGGTGTACACTTGCGGCAAGGCCGCCACGAGCTTGGCGCCGCCCATTTTCTTCACGCGGGTGTCTTTTTGATATTCCTTGTAGCGGCGGAACTGGCCGCGATTGAGCCACAGGCCGTCACAGTGTCGGCAACGGCGCAGTTGAATCTCTTTTGGCAGAATCGGGTCGGCAAATATCTCCAGCTTGTCGGCGCAGCGCGGGCAATACAGTTTTTTTTGTGGCTGGCGCATCTTTTCCCGCAGCAAATCTTCGTCCAAGGGGTCCAAGCGATCGGCTTCGTCGGGGTCGATAGGAAACAGCTCCCACTTGTCGCACCAAATGCCGCCGCATTTGCCGCACTGGTCGAGTTGAATGAGCGTGCCGGGCGTCGCTCGAGCTACCACTTCGGCCATCTCTCGCTCGCATTGGGGGCAGTTCAGCAAAATTACCGGCTCCCACCGATGGATTGAACGAATGATCCTGGCGCCACGCTCGGCGCCAGGCCGGCCATCCGATACAGAAGCGCGATGCGGCGCTCGATCGGCGGATGGCTGGCGAGAAAATCCGCCAGTTTGCCGTCCCTTTCATCCACCCGCCGGCGCAGCGGATTGACCAAAAACAGATGCGCCGTGCCGCGCGTGGCTTTGTGAAACGGCATCGTCTCGTCGCGGATTTTTTCCAAGGCCCGCGCCAGCCCGCGCGGGTTGCGCGTGTACTGGGCGGCCGTGGCATCCGCGAGATATTCCCTTTGACGCGATACTGCCATGGCCAAGAGCCGCGCGATCAGCGGCGATAACGCAATCAAGAGCAGCACCGGCATGAACACGAGGGGATTTTTCCGGCCAAAACGGCGCCCTGTGCGCGAGCTATAAAAGCCGCGCCGGCCCCAATCGGCGAGGATGGCGATTCCGCCCAAGAGAATGCTCACCAGGGTCATCAGTAAAACGTCATCGTTGCGGATATGGGAGATCTCATGCGCCACCACACCCTGGGTTTGCTCTCGGTCCAGCGCCGTCAACAGCCCGCTGGTCACGCAGATTGCGGCGTTCTTGTCGTTGGTGCCCGTCGCCAAGGCGTTGGGCGCCGGGTCATAGATCACAAATACCCGCGGCATCGGCGAGCCCGACGCCAGCGCCATCTCGGTGACGATGTTATGTAACTCGCGATGCTCGGGAATCGCCAAGCTGAGCTTCTCCGCGCCCAGGGATGAGATAATGATGTCGCTGCCGCCGTAATATGCCGTGAGCGTCATGAAGGTCGCCAGGGCCAGAGAAACAATCGTCGCGATCGGGAACGCCGGCCCCGCCGGCGTGAACGCGTCGAAATAGAGGTAGTCGATGGCGCCGCCGATCAACAGAAAGAATAGGATGAAAAGCGCCACCAGCGCCGCACTCCAGCGCTGGTTATAAACCTGGCGGGCGACGAAATCCAAGGCTTGCGGCGAGTCCAGTGGCAAGACTCCCAGAGCTTAACGACCGAGCGAGAGATTTACCTGCGGCACTGTTTTTTCCGCCGCCGCTACCTCGAAGATTTCACTGGGCTTGAAGCCGAAAAAACCGGCCAACATGTTCGACGGAAAGACCTGTTGCTTGGTGTTATATTGCGTCACCAGATCGTTGTAGTACTGGCGCGCAAAGGAGATCTGATTTTCAGTGGTGGTCAGCTCCTCTTGCAGGTCCAAAACGTTTTTGCTGGCCTTGAGCTCCGGGTAATTCTCCATCAATGCAAAGACTTTGCCGAGGGATTCGGTCAGCGCGTTCTGGGCCTCGGCGGTTGCCTTGACGCCCCGTGACGCCATCGCTTGGCTGCGTGCTTCGATGACCTTTTGCAACGTGTCCTGCTCGTACTGCATGTAGCCCTTGACGGTCTCGACGAGATTCGGAATCAAATCGTAGCGCCGTTTGAGCTGCACGTCGATTTGCCCCCAAGCGTTTTGAATTCTCAGCCGCAGCGCCGTGAGCCCGTTGTAGGTGGAAATGATCCAGATCCCGAGCACGAAGATGATCGCCCAGAAGATAAAGATCATAACGCGCGCGCTCCCGTCATTTCGTCGTAAAATAAGATGGCCTTGCTCACGTCGCGCACCCGCGCCGCGCCGGTCATGGTCATGACTCGCTGCATCTCCTCGGCAAAAATGGCGAATACACGTTCGACTGCCGGCGCGCCGAACGCGCCTACGCCCCAGGCAACTGGCCGGCCGATGAGCACCGCCTCCGCTCCCAGCGCGAGTGCCTTGACAATGTCGCCGCCGCTGCGAATACCGCTGTCGAGCAACACCGGCACCTTTCTGCCGGCGGCGTCGACGACTTCCGGCATCGCTTCGAGCGCCGAGCGGTTAAAGTCGAGGATGCGTCCGCCGTGATTGGAAACCACCAGCGCATCGGCGCCGGCGCCGATGGCGGCGCGGGCGTCATCGGCGCCCATGATCCCTTTGACGACCACCGGCAGCTTTACTTGCTGTTTCATCCACTCGATATCCTTCAGCGTCGATTTATGACCCTTGCGCGGTTTGCCGTCTTTGGTCGAGAGCGGCACTTCATCGCCGATCTTGACCGGCCGCACCGTGTCCATGGTGATGCCCACCGCGGCGTATCCGAGATCTTCGGATAATTTGGCGTACTGGGATACTTCTTCTTTGCCGCGGTTCATGTAGGCCATGAACACCAGCGGTGATTTGGCCGCGTCGCGCCAATCTTTGGGGTTGAACTTGGCGGCCTGGCTGACGAACATCATCGCGCCCGCGCTCGCCGTGCCCTCCGCCACCTGTCGCTCAGCGTCTTCGCCGATCAAGCTGAAACTTCCCACCGGCGCGGTGATTGCTGGAATCGGCAACTTGTGGCCGAACAGTTCGATGGAAATATCCGGATCGGAAACGTCGTGAAATATTTTCTGGCGAAACAGATACCGGCGAAACGCGCGCGGGTTACGATGAAACGTCGCTCTGGTTTCAGCGGCGCCGTTGAAGTGTTTCCAGGCTTCGGCGGGCGTTTTCTGGCGCATGATCTTTTGCAGATCGCGCAGGCCCATTTGCTCGAGCGGTTTTTCAGTCATGACCACCTCAGTTCGGCGAAGCGATTTCCCAGCAGTTGGTCCCGGGGTCCCGGAAATAAAACGACGCCGACCCATCGGTTTGGTTGAGTGGCGACAACTCGTTGATTCCAAGCGCCTGACCCGAGTCGGTCAACTCCCAATGAGCCTCAAGCACCGTCGCCTTGGACTCGACCGTCAAGGTGTTGCGGAAGTTCGGCGAAAAGACTTTTGGATTCTCGCGCAGGGCGCAAACGATGTAAGTCTTCGTGCTCGGATGCTTCACGTAGATCACGTGACTGCTGAAACGGTGCACTTCTAGGTTCAATACGTCGGTATAAAAATGCTTGCTGACTTCCATGTCGCGGGAAACCAACGTCCCGTGGGTGAAAGCCTGCGGCACATAACCGCGGCCGGGGAAGCGCTGTTCAGGATAGATATCTTCCCAATGTGGTTTTTTCACCCCGCCGAATTTTTGCGCCGCGGCTTCCTTGCGCGAAAAATCTTCGTAGCACTCGATTTCCCAGCCGTTGGTTCCCGGTTCGACGAAATAGCAGGAATAGGAACCGTGGCTCCAGGTCGGTTTGCCAATCGCGCCGAGCTTGTATTCGGCTTTACGAGCGCTGAGGTAATCGTAGGCCCGGTCGACTTCTTCCGTGGTCATCACGCGTACGCCCCAGTGATTGTGCATCGGTTTGGCTGGAGCATCGGGCCCCGCTTCATGAAGCACGAGCAGCCAAGGCGAATTGGGGTGTTTGAGCGTCGCCTCGCCGGGTTTTTCAGAGATCTTCTCGAATGCCAACAAGTCGATCATCACGGCCATGGACTCCCGCAAATTACGGCATTCCATATGAGTGGCGGAAAGTGCGGCAGGCTTGATCATGACAATCCTCTCGGACGATGGAGTCTATAATTTTTTGAAATCTACAGCGGTAGCCCTAACCTGTCAAATCGACTCTATCCGGAAATTACGTCAGGACAGAGTCTCCCTGAGCGAAGCGAACGGCCTTAATCGACCCTTCCTGCAGCGTAAATTCATCTTGACACCAACCGGGCTTTTACTTAGATTCGCGCAGTTTTGCCGCGGGTTCCGAACAAGCCCGGCAATCGAACCAAGCAGGAGAGCAAGATCCGGCGAACTACTAGCGTCCGTCCGTGTTGCCGCCTGGGACGCCGAAGGACCGGATCCAGATACTCCGCAAAGCGTTCATGGACACAACCCAAAATGCCGAGTTTCTCGCCGAGGCGAAAAAAGCAAAGTTAGACATCAATCCGGACGACGATGCCACTCTGGAGCAAAACGTGAAAGATATTTTAAAACTTGATCGGGCCCTTGTAGCGAAGCTAAAGAAGATTTTGAAGTAACCGTCCCGCAGAGACTGCGATCCTGAACGGACCGAAGGAACTCGCTCCGCCGAGCGACGAAGGAGCAAACCAGCCATGCCGGATTTCAAACTGATTTCCGCCGACAGCCACGTCAACGAACCGCCAGCCGCCTGGGAGCGCGTGCAAAAGCTATACGGCGATCGCGCGCCAAGAGTAGCCAAGGATCCTCCCGGCGTTCCCAAAGGCATCTGGCTCCTCATCGACGGCCTACCACCGGTCGGCTTGTCGCATTACTCGAAGGGGCTCGTGGTCACCAAGAACAAAGGCATCTCCGAAGTCGAGCAGGAAAAACATTTCGAAACCATCCGCTTCAACGAATATTTTCGTTACGAAGATTATCCGGGAGGCTGGGAACCCGCTGCCCGTATAAAAGACCAGGAGACCGACGGCGTCGAAGCGGAAGTGCTCTTCTCCAGCGCTGCGCGCCAGCTCTATAGCATCACCGACGAACCCTTTCAGCGCGCCATTTTTGGCTCGTACAATGCCTGGCTCCATGAATTTTGCAGCCACAACCCAAAACGGCTCATCGGCTTGGCGACGCTGTCGATCTTGGACATCGAGCACACGGTCGCGGACATCTATGAATACGCCAAACTCGGTTTTCGCGGCGTGCAAATCCCTACTCGAATCCGAGATAGTGGCTACTATGAAGCCAAGTACGAGCCAATGTGGGCGACGCTGGAAGAAACCGGCATGATCGTAAACGTTCACACGAGCGCGACCCAAGGCGTCGCGCGCACGCACTACGAAGGGCCGCGCGAGGTCGATCCAAAAAAACAAAGCCTCGGCTTCGCCACCAAGCAAGCGCCGGCGCAGCAATTCCTCGGCAACATGATTCTGTCCGGCGTCTTCGACCGTCATCCCTAAACTCAAAGTCGTCTGCGCCGAGTTCGACGTCCGGCTGGGTCGCCAACCTAGTGCAGCAGGTCGACTACTGGTTCGGCCGCGCCAGCACCTTCGACGCCGAGAAAAATATCAACAAGCTCCCGCCCAGTGAGTATTTCAAACGAAACTCTTTCTTCACCTATCAAGATGACCGTGCCGGAGTATTGACGACGTTCGTGTACGGCGAGGATAATTTCCTCTGGGCGAGCGACTACCCCCATGGTGTCACCACTTGGCCAAACTCACAAGCGACCATCGATCGAAATTGCGCCGGGATCGATCGGGCGGTCAAGAGCAAATTGAACCGCGACAACGTCGCCAAGCTTTATCGTTTGACGGATGGAGTATTGCATTGGACGGGTTTAAAAAATTTTTGAACAAACGGCACAAAAAGATCTCAGATGCGAGGCGTGCGATGAATCGACGAGCGGAGGCGTAGGCATGAAGCACGTTGGAGCGAGGCGGTCGAACGGACCTGAAGCAGGTGAGTTTTTTTAAGCAGTCTGCCGGGGGAATCATGAAAATCACGATTGATCGCACCAAATGCGACGGCTACGCCAAATGCGTCCAAGCCGCGCCCAAAGTGTTCCGACTCGATGCCAAGATGATCGCCGAAGTCATCGACCCCAAGGCCGACACCGACGAGAAAATTCTCCTCACGGCGAAAATCTGCCCGACGAAAGCAATTGTTTTGGAAGAAGAAGCGACGGGCAAGAGGATTTTTCCGTCGGAATAATCTGTTGCGCCATCGGCACGGGGAGAAATCTAGCTTACTATCCGAGCGATTGCCGCATCATCGCTCTGGATCTCAGCAGCGAAATGTTAAAAGTTGCTCGAAACAAAGCAGCAAAGCTATCGGCGCACGTCTCTTTCGTATTGACAGGTGGCGAAACTCTTCCTTTTCGGGATGGCCGGTTTGACACGGTAGTCACTTCCCTCTCAACCAGCACCTTTCCCGATCCCGTGGCGGCGCTTAAGAAAATCAAACGCGTTTGTCACCCGGCAGGAAAAGTTCTTCTGCTGGAACACGGCCGCAGCGATCGCGAGCGGCTTAGCCGCTGGCAGGATCGCCACGCGGACCCGATCGCTAAACAGCTTGGCTGTCATTGGAACCGTGAACCCCTCGCCATGGTGCTCAAAGCTGGCTTAAACGTGAGGCGCGCGCGTCGGCTTTCCCTGGCATTTTCTATCAAATCGAAGCTGCGCCGGGATCCATCGAGCCAAGCTTTGAGATATCCGCGTTGAGCTGGTAAATGATTCCTATGGACCCGTGTTGTGAAGCCAAAGAAGAAGAACCGAGAGTCCTGCGCGGCAAGCAGAAAACCGTTCTCACGCTCGTTTTGATTATCAATGCGGTTCTCTTCGTTATCGAGGCGGGTGCCGGATTCATGGCACATTCGACGGCGCTGCTCGCCGACTCAGTTGATATGTTCGGCGATTCACTGGTGTACGGCTTTAGCCTTTAGTTTCTTTGGCGCAGCGCGGCATGGAAAGCGACGGTTGCCATGGTGAAAGGAACCGTCATGGCCGTGTTCGGCGTCGGGGTGCTGGCGCAGGGCATTTACAAGCTCATGACGAGCAGTTTGCCTAGCGCCGAAACCATGGGTTTCGTAGGGATTTTGGTTCTCGTCGGCAATGCGGTTTGTTTTCTCGTGCTCGTTCGCCATCGCTCCGACGACCTCAACATGCGTTCCACGTGGCTATGCTCGCGGAACGACATCGTCGCTAATCTGGCGGTGTTGGCGGCGGCGATCGGCGTAAAGGTGTTTGACGCGAGCTGGCCGGATATCCTGGTCGGAGGCGCCATCTCCGGATTGTTTCTAAAGGGAGCCTTCACGGTCATTCACGAATCGTATTTGGAGCTGCGGGTCTTGAGATCCCAATCGTTAACCGCCGCGTAGTGATGATAACGGAGAGTATCGAATGGATAGACGGAATTTTCTCATCAAAGGACTGCTTGCGGCGGGTACTGCCACGTTGACCGGCTGGCGAGGATCTGAGGCGGCGGAACACCGCTATCGATTGGCGCCAGAACGTGTGTTGCCGATGGATATTGCGAAGGCTCCCGCCGAGGTGCGCGAGGCCTACCGATTCGCGATCGTCAATCGTGACTCCCTCCGGTACATCCCGTGTTACTGTGGCTGCGGCGCCGACGGGCATACAAGCAATGCCTCCTGCTATCTCAAGGATAGCTCGACTACTTCGCAGCCGATCTTTGATCGAATGAGCCTCGGCTGAGGCATCTGCATCGGCATCACGCGTGACCTGATAAAGATGATGGATCAAGGCAAAGATCTCAGAGCAATGCGCGCGCAGATCGATAGGACTTACAGTAAATACGGGCCACCCACGCCGACGCCTCCGGTGCCGCGTTAGCTGTAGTTGCCAACGTGTGTGAAGTCACGGCTGGACTATTTTGTTTTCCACCGCACAGTTTCGTTCTAGCCACTCGCCATAAATGATTAATCCTAAGAAAATCACCATTGCCGCCAACAGCGCGTAGTCGAGATAACCTGTCGCACCCGCTAGGCCGAGAGCGCCAAACAGAACGATCAGGACTGGAGTCACGCAACAGATGACCGCAATGATGCCGCCGATCACCCCCGTCGTGATCAATCGGTTTCCGCGGTTTGACGGCATTATTCTCTCCTCAACGAGTTTGCTTCTTGCACCTGCGGGCAAGGAACATCGCCGTACGAACAGAAAATACGAGCAAGTCCCCTCCTTGGCTTTGAGCAAGTTTCCGCAGCCCGCGCATTCATGAAAAAAAAGACGATAGTCGGTGGGCATCGATAGTCGTTCGACATGACCGCAGGCCGGGCGCGTAGCCCGTGATTCTGCGATAGTTTCCATCTCTGATTCTTTCTGCTCCCGATGCCCGTGCATTGTTGGCGGCGGCAGTTTCGCCCGCGCGCGGCCATGAGCGGCACTAGGCTCTTGGACGGTCGAGCGAGAGAGCCTAGCCCCCCCAACGTCGAGATTAGGTGTCGTTCAATTCGCCGGACCGCACGCGAGCGACCGGATCAATTCCATTCGGCGTGCGTGTGCTCCCGCGGGTCTTCTCCGCCTCGCCGATGGTGACGGCTTCGTCCGTGATCTCCACAGCCCGGCAACCGCCGCAAGCGGGACAGAGAGTTACTTGATTGCTCTGTCCATCTTGCTTCATCTCGTCCCAGGTTGAAGTACAATTTAAGCTCAAGGGACGTCGGGAATACCAAGCCGTTGCGGGAAGCCCCGCGGCAACAATCACATGCTTTGCTCGAAAATTTAATCAACCAACCACAAAGAATCAACGATAGCCTCTTTTTTCATTCCGATCTCCCTCTCCTTTCGATTCTTCACGACACTGTTTCATTCGCCACCAGCCATAAACGCCCACGAGCAAACAAATCAACGCCAAAGGTAAAAACACTCAATAGAGGTAAGGTATTTTGGTAAGGTATCAAGGTCAAGGTATAATAGACGCGAGGCCAAGAATGCCGGCCCTACGACGAGTATCGGCGTGAAGCAGCATACGGCCGCTATGATCGCTCCCCATAGGCCTCCCTTGTAGCATCTGGCGGCGTTCTGCAATGAGTTATTTGCCATGGCCGTTTTCTTCCATGTTCCGGTTCGCGTTTGGTTATCGCGCGTGCCTGAAATCCTGCCTCGACAACAGCGTGAATCATCTTTAGACGGTCACTTGGCTGGGATCGTCAAGTGACAACGGCTTGCTTTTCAGTAAAACTCACTTCTGCCTTTCTTGACTCCCTTGAGCCCCTCCAGGGCCACCCGTACGGTTACGGGGCAGGCCCCTCAGGTCATTCCCTCGACCCTGAGAATTGCAGTGGTAGGCGTTTCAGATTATCACCAGCGTAAATTGGGAGCACATTACGCGGTGATTAGCGGGGCGCACAACAGCGCTCTCGAAGGCTACGCGTTTATTTTTCATACGAATCCTCCGATGGGTTACATTGAGCTGCTGCAAAACTTCCGACGTGGAAAATTGGAAACGCGTCGAGAATGATAGCGACGCTCACGACAATTGTGGCAATTAACAAAAGAGCGAGATTGGTTTTGCGGCCCACGAACTTGCAGCCGAGACTGTTACACCACCATTTCTCGCAAAAATAGAGCAGGTAACCCATGGCAACCCCGAGGACTCCCGTCGGTAGAAAATCCCCGGATACTGCATGGTCACCATCATGAAAGCTCCGCTTCCCAAGCCTAGAGCGACAATCGCCAGCGGCAAAAGACAGCAGAGCGAGGCGACAATCGCCGCCGAGAAACTAACGAGGCCGGCTTTAAGACTGTTAAAAATCATCACTCGCAATAGGGCTCATGCCAACGTCTGTTCCGGAACCGATGATTTTCGTATCCGCACCGGCGATCACGCGGACCCGCCTGCCTTCACCTCGTTTCAACTCCATGCTACAGGTTAAAGTAGAGTTTAAGGTCAAGGGGGTAACGGTCGATGATGCCTTCGGTGAGGTTGCCCGATCAGTCGGCGTGCGCACATGGCGATCCGCTACTACGAGACGCAAGGAATTATTCACCCGCGCTGCGCTGTGTAAACGGCTATCGGTTCTATCGCGATGATGCCGTCAATCTACTGGCGTTCGTCAAACGCGCTCAGTCATTGGGACTGACGCTGAAAGAAATCAAATCATTATTGAGATTGAACTGTAACGACCGGGGACGCTGTAACCAGGCGAAACGGTTGGCACGGGAATACATACAAGAGATCGATCGAACGATCGGAGAATTGCAGCGGCTTCGCAGCGAGCTTCAGGGATTATCGAAACGCAAAGTGCGCCGGCCTGCTAAGAACGAAATTTGTCCGATCATCGAAGCGGCATGAATTCGTGATCGCGACGAGTTGCCGCTGGTAGCGATCAACGACCCCGTGCGACGACTTATTGCCCGACGAACAACCGCCATGCGATCCAGCCCAGCCAACTAATGGCCGTGATCCAGATGAGCACAATTACGATTATCACCTTATAGTTGCGCGGCAACTTGGCGGAGACGGTCGCACGTGATCGCGCCTTACACTCTTGCCAGACATGATCTGGAATCATTTTTATTGCCACGGCGATCCCTAAGGGCACGAGTATAAGATCATCGAGGTAACCCAGTACCGGAATGAAATCCGGGATCAGATCCACCGGGCTCAACGCGTAAACCACGACCACGCCGATGATGACCTTCGCCAGCCATGGAGCCCTTGGGTCGCGCGAGGCAAGGTAAAGAGCATAAACGTCTTGCTTGAGCTCTTTGGCGCGGGCTTTCCATCGTTTCCACATGTTATCGTCGGCCGTCCTCATGGGGCGGCAGCACTAATCGGTAACCGATACCGGTTTCGGTCCTAATCAATTTCATTGGAGCACGCGCTACCTCGATTTTCTTGCGTAAGTGGGTCATATACACCCGCAAATACTGAGATTGCTCTTCGGCATTGGGTCCCCAGACTTCACGAAGTAAATGCTTATGAGTTATGACCTTGCCTGCGTGTTGCGCCAACACTCTTAAGAGGGCGTATTCCGTCGCAGTGAGCCTAACCTCCTTATCGCTGACAGTGACCGTGCGGCTTGTGAAATTGATTGCCAAATGGCCCGCCTGAAATAGCGGCTCCTCCAACCGACCATCGCGCGACGTTGAATCGCCCGCAGTCGAGCCAGCAGTTCGCGCGATTGAAAAGGTTTCGTGACGTAGTCGTCAGCTCCGTTGTCGAGTGCCGCGACCTTGTCGTCAGCCCCTCCCTGACCGAGAGAACCAAGACGGGCACTCTGCTCCATTCCCGCAGGCGCTTTAAGACCTCGGTGCCGTCCAGGTCCGGCAATGCCAAGTCGAGCAGGACCACGTCCGGCCTTCGGCTGGCGATATCGAGCAAACCCTGACGTGCATTTTCTGACTCGAAAACCTGATATTCACTCTCCAAGACAACGCGAAGCAATCTGCGAATTTGTCGCTCGTCATCGATGACGAGCGCTGTGGGCAGGTCAGTCAAGCCGGCTCCTCCAAAAGTTCGCCGTGAAAGGTTTCCACTGGAATCATGGTGATGAATTTCGCACCGCACGGGTCCCGATTCATGGCTGGGATGCTCCCGCCATGAGCACGCACAAAGCCTTCAACGATGGCCAAGCCCAGCCCTGCGCCTCCCGAAGGGGCATCTTTCCCGCGATAGAATGCTTCGAACATTCTCTCGATCTCGGATTCGCACATTCCTTTCCTTGATCTTCTACCGATAATTCCAGGCAATTGTTATCGACTTGCGCCGAGATGACGATCTCGCTTCCTAACGGGCTTGAAAACGCGGCGTTTATCAGCAGATTGCAGAGAGCTTGTTCTAAAAGCGCCTGATCGATTTTCACCATCGGCAAATTTTCTTCGAAATCAGCGACGACACGATGCTCTCTCAAGCTGTCCTCGGCCAACGCGATCGCCGCCTCGACAAGTTCGCCCACGTCGCACCAGTCGAGCCTGGGCTTGACCGTCCCCGATTCATCTGGCTCATGTTGAGAAGATTGTCGATGACGCGCTGCAAGCGCCCTAATGCCGATTGAACTTCCTCCACGGTCAATTGGATTTTGTTGTCCGCCAATCGGCCGCCCGCGAGCGCATCAAACCGGTCCGAATGGCCGCGAGAGGAGTTTTCAATTCATGCGAAACGCTCTGCAAAATCACCCGGTGGAGCTGTGCCGATGCTTCGAGAATCTCCGCGTGCTTGAGCGCGGCGAGCAGGTGATCGCGCTCAAGAATGCTTCCGATCAGCACCGCCAAGGTCTGCAATAGCTCTTTCGCCGCACGATCCAAACTTTTGTTCGCCGAAGGCTTCAGAACGAGCACTCCCATAATCGCCGTGCGCGCCTGCAGGGGACAATACAAGGCGCCGTCGCCAGGCATCGTCGGGAGATTATTTTCGGTCGGCCGGGACTCGCCGAATAGCCGCTGTGCCGCCCTCAGCGCCTTTTCGTCGACTGCAAGGAACCGGCCTCGTGCGGTTCGGAAGACAGTGTGTGATCGTTCAGACGAAGCAATAGTGCCACACGGCTGGCGAAAAGCGTTTCAATCAACGTGACAGCAGCGCGGAGACCGCTATCGCGATCCAGCGCGAGGCCAGCCTGCCAAACCAATTCGTATAAAACGCGTGTCCGGTGTTCTTTCTGGAGATCCAGAATCTGATTGGCCCGCAATCGACTGGTCAAATGCCCATCGCAAGCGCTACCACAAAGAACATCGCAAAGTGCATCACATCTTCGACCGTGGCGATGTAGAAGAAAGCGCGGCGGTATAAACAAGAAATTCCACAGCAACGCGCAGGCGGCGCCGATGAACAGAACGGTCCAGCGGGAGAAGTTCAGGCCGGCGAAGACGACCAGCAGGAGATAGAGAAGCGCGACGGTGACATAGCCGGTCACGGAAACGATCGCCAACGCGATGGCTGTCGTCACGGCAAGAGAAATCGACGCAAGGGCGACCTCGCGAAGATGGCCGGTTGGAAAACCTGGTTTGAGGAGCAATGCGCTCATGGCCTCCGCTCGGTTTGGACGACAACTGAGCCTTATGAGTCTACCGTTTAGGAGATGCGATGTTAATCGCGATCAAGACTGCCACTCCGATTTTAGCGTTATTTTAATGTTTAGGGACCGGCTTTTAATTGGTCTGCATCCATCGTTCCCGGCTAATCTAGAGATCTATGCTGGGAGTCGGTCCGCTTGCGCAGCCCGTTGGTTCGCACACCGTGCGCCGAATCGCGCATCCGACGTGCCTTACCGACGCTTCGGATAACGCCCTCGAATGGGCGGAGCATCTCGCCCAGACTAGCCATGCCGAGTTGCTTTTGTTGCACGTCGCCCCTCCTCCCACACCCATCTTCGAAGCGGAATCCCCGGAAAAACGGCGCGCGGAACTGCAGCTGTCGCTGCTACTCGCTCAAGCCAAATTGAAGGGTCTTCGTGCCAGGGGGTTCATCCTCTGCGGATCCGGGTCGATCGGCCGCCAAATCGAGAACGCTGCGCGACTTGAGCGGGTGGACATGATTGTCATGGGAACGAATGGACGAACCGGATTGTCCAGGCTGCTCGTCGGAAGCGTTGCCTCCCGGGTGGTTTCACGAGCGCGGTGTCCCGTCCTGATTATTCCGAGCCGATTGGCCGCACCACCGACGCTTACCGTCTTAGACGCAATCTCCGATACGCATGGAGGTCGATGACGCGTGGAAACATCGCATTCGACGCGGCCCCGGAACGTGGACTGGAAACGAGCGGCTGCCCTTCTTTACGGAGATTGGGGAACGAGCAAGGCCTATGTTCCCGGTCTGGCTTTCTCCTTGGCGCTCTATGGCTCTTTTTGGTTTGTGCTTGCCGTCAGCGCATTGACTGCTTTGGTCGGCATCAACTATATCTGGATTTGCAAATATTTTCCCGAAGGCGGCGGCGTCTACTCATCCGCCAAGGCCCACTCGCGCAATCTCGCCCTCCTCGGCGGATTTCTGCTCGTGGCCGATTACATCGTTACGGCGTCGCTCAGTTGCTATGATGCGTTCCTCTACTTGGGTTTTAGCTTCGAAGACGCCAAACGCTGGTCGATTCTTGCCATATTTATCATTGGAACCATTAACTTCTTCGGGCCGAGGCAATCCGGCGGCATAGCGGTAGTCCTGGGAATCGTAACGGTCGCGGTTCTAGGATTACTCGCATTGGCGAGCATCCCCCACATTCCAACGGCCATCGCTCATCTGGAAGCGCCCCATCGCGATCCGATTCACTGGTGGACTTCCTTCGTCGGCGTCATTCTCGCGCTTTCTGGAGTCGAGGCCATTGCCAATACCACGGGACTGATGCAACTCGACCCAGGCTCGACTCCTGCCAAGCCAAAAGTCGCCATCACCTCGCGCAAAGCGATCATCCCCGTGATGTTCGAGGTCTGTTTGTTTACAGCCCTTTTCGGCCTGGTCATGAACGCGATTCCCGCCATGCAGGCCAACGACCACGTGGGAGACATGCTTCGTTTCCTGGGACAGAAATTTGTCGACGAGCCCCTGCAAAACTTCCCCGGCCTGGCTTGGATCGGGACAGCCAGACTTTTCTCTTCCATCGTAGGCCTCGTCATCGCCCTGCTCTTGCTGAGCGCGGTCAATACGGCGATCGTCGATCTCGTCAGCGTGCTCTATCTCATGTCAAAAGACGGAGAAATGCCTCAGCCTTTTTCCGTTTTGAATAAATTTGGAGTGCCCTGGATACTGCTGTTGATCGCCATGTTGGCGCCCATCCTGGTAATCGATATCCAGAGCGGCGAGAATGCTTTACACGGGCTAGCGGAAATGTATGCGATCGGCGTGGTCGGCGCGATCACCGTCAATCTCGGTTCTTCCGCGTTTAACCGGAACCTCCCCATGCTGGGTCATGAGCGAATAGTGATGAGAGGAAGTTTTTTCATCCTCGCCGCCGTCGAAATCAGCATTGCCGTCACCAAACCTCCCGCTCTGCTTTTTGCCGCGACCGTGGTCGGCGTGGGGTTTGCCGCGCGGGCGATGCATAAAGGAATCGTCGTTCCGCCTCGGTTCCAGGACTCGATCGAACGCTACCTTCCCAAAATTGCGGCGAGTCGTCAGGCGAAAAATATCGCGGAGATGGAGCGAGCCAGGATCATGGCCCAAGTCGGCTCGCAACACCCGGTGAAGGCGGTCATGGTGGCCGCCCGCGAAATTGTCGGCACTTTGCAGTTTGCCGTAGACGAAGCCCGTCTCCATAACGCGAAATTATATGTGCTCTTTGTCCGTTCCGTTTTCACACGGATCCCAGTGGGACATAGGGCCGAGACCGATCCCGAGGCGTTAGCAGTTTTTGGTGCCCTTAGATCAATTGCAGACGGGATCGAATTAATTCCGATCATGCCGTGAGCGATGATCCCGGATGGACGATCCTCGATCATGCCGCTATGAACGGAGTGGACATGCTGATCCTGGGTCATTCCCGGCGATACGCGGTCACCCGACTGCTGCGGGGCAATGTGATTCAGCAGGTGGCGGCCAATCTTCCAGAAGAGATACGGCTTGTGATTGTCGGATAGCGGCGAGGCATCGAAAAAAAAGAAATACCATTCGGGCATTTTCACGTGCGATCAGAGAACGGTTTCGCGACTGACCGCCGCTGGCCGCTTGCATTGATCCGGTCTATGCCGATCTCCAAAAGCGATTAACGCGGTCCGTTCTTCAGCGCGTTTATGATCGCAAACGTTTTTACGCTCATCGTCGTCACGCGAATGAGCAGGTCGATGACTTTTTCTTTGTAGTCGGCGAAGGGCTAGGTGTTGAATTTCTCACGGATGGTCGGGCCCTTGGGTTTCTTTTCTTTGTTGGATCGGTCGAGAAACCATTCGAGCGCCGAGCGGCTGCAAGCCGGTAATCCTGAGCTTCGCTAGAGATACCAGAGACAAAATTCAGGTCGCGCGAGCACACCCAGCCCTTGAGCAGGTCTTTGAACGCTTCACGGACAACGGATTCGCGGCCGGTGGCGGAGACGTTGCGCAGGCCTTGAAGCTGGTTGGGGTACTGTTGAATCAGAACCTGGCTCATCGAAGAGCGATTATATACTCATCTTGCGCGATTTGCCGATTTCTTGGTCGGCTGGTCTCGAGGTATGGCGGGCGCGCCGAGCGCTAAGCCATCTCAGCCAGCAGCCTGCCGTGTTCCGCAGCGGCTGGCGCACGCGAAGCCGTTTTCCCAGCACTGCGTCACCCCCGCCACGGATTCCTGCCCCCCGCGCATCAAGCAGTGCCAAGTCGCTGCGTTCCCAGGTATTTCTCGCTCCCTTACATTTCCGGAACGGTTTCCGGATACACCTGTCCCGAATTGCTGATTTTAAACACATAGATTAAGCCGGGCTTTAGTTTGGAATAAATTGCGCTTCCGTAGATCGCTTGAATCCCGAGTTGCTTCAATTTTTGCGGATCATTGGATAATTCCCAGATCGCGTTCCAAAAAGTTTGCCGATCTTTCAAGCGCAATTTTTCCAACAGGCCTTTATATCTCACGGGTTCTTGACCGGCCACTTCGATCGGATAACCCGTATTGGGCGCCATATCCTCGCCGTAGACTCGCCGCCACAAATAAAGAGATCGCTCTTTCCCGTCTATGATCAATTGACTGCCGAATTTCACGATCAAGGCGTCGAAATGAACGACATCGCCGTCAATGGTATATTCCTTTTCGAGAATTCGATTCGATTGGTCATCTCTGGCTGTTTCGACGAATTTTAGAGTTGTTTGCAAATTGCCGTCTTTACGCTCTTGCTTGATGACTTTAGCGTAGCCGATTTGATCCTCCTCTGTAAGTCGCGCCAAAGATTCCTTGAGCTGTTTATTTTCCGTCAACAACTCAGCGATAGTCTTGACACCGAAATAACCCGTTGCGGCGATAATTCCCACAACGATGAACGCCATGATCACGACAACTTTGACAAACACATTTCCTCTCTCTGTTCCTTTTAATTTAAGTTTCATTGCTCGCTTCTCATAATTATCCATTGATCGCCGTTTGACTCGTTCCGCGTCCCACGCGATCTTAGGACACCCAGGGCTTTGAGGCAGCTCGGCCATCATCCCTCGCAGACTGAAATCATCGCCTAAAATTCTTCGCTCTTCCCATGCCGCACGTTGTTAAAGAGCGGCATCCCCCCGATCCCGTCGGGCGGCATCTTGAGCAGCTTGCAATCAGAGTTTTCGAAGCATTCGGGCTACCTGCGTGTAACGGCCGCATTCAGATATCTGCGAGTTCAGCATCCGACGGATTCTATAAAACTGGAAAATCTTAGAAGAAGGAAATATTCACGGCGCTATGGAAAAGGCCCATGTGCAGAGCGAAGACAAACCATTGCCAGCGAATGAGCCGCGCAGCAATTTTTTCCGGTGCCAAATTACGCCGTCGCAATCTGAGTAGCCGATTGAGCTTACGACCTTTGGAAATGATCTTTCGAGCGACCGCGCCCAAGCCTATCTCCACCAGAAAATGAAATTGCTCTCCGAGATCTTCCGGTTCCATGCCATACTTCGACAACACCTTGGTGATGCTCGGCCGCTCCGATATGGGGATGATCCGGCGCTCGGTTTCTTTGTGAGCCGCGAGCAGTGCGTCATCGCAAAGATCAATATCAGATGAAATCCAGGGAGCGCGGAAAGTCGTAAAATAACCCAGCTTGCGCCGAGCCACCAGAACTGCCGCCGGCTTTGAGATCAGGGCGTAGAAAAAAGACAATACGAACGAAGCGACGCCGACTCGCCATGCAAAAAAGATGAATCCAAAAAGCAATAGGCTTACCCAGACGCCACCGAGCACGACATCGGCCAAGACCTTCTTGCGACTACGCAAGTGACCGTTCAGAACCCATAAAAAACCCGTCGTGAGTAGCCCGGCCTGAAGAAGAAGTATTGAAACATAACCTTTCATGATGTCGCACCCTGCTACGTTCTTAATGCAATGGCCTATTTTTCCGCCTGCTTATCCCGCACCGCCTGAATGTCTTCCAGGCAACTTGCGCACATATAGGCCGCGTGGGGCAGGAAGATCAACTCATCGGTCTCGCGCGGCTCCATGCAGATGCCGCAGAGGCGATTCTCTTTGGCTTTCGCTTTGGCTTTCGCCGATTTGGCTTCGGACTCTTCGCCGCTTTCGGTATCCTCGGCTATGATATTCTTGCAAAGCTCGACGCACTCGTCACAAATATGCACCGACGGGCCGGCGACGAGCTTGCGCACTTCGGTTTGATGCTTGCCGCAGAACGAGCAAGCAACATGCTTGGCCTCGTCGTCAAACTTCGGTACGTGGGCGTCCCAATCATCGCCGAGTGCTTTCTTGAGCGTTTCTTCCAGCGCCGTGCCGATTTGCTGCAACTGCCGGGCGATTTCGCCGCGCTTGGGCGCGCTCTTGGAGTCGAGAAACCTGGCGGCCGCCTGTTGAAACAACCTCAAAGCCGCGCCGTACCTTTGGTCGTTAACCAAATCAGCGCATTCGACGAAACCAAATTTGGACGGCTTAGTTGCCATCAAACTCCCCCCTTTCGTTCTACGCCACCGCTTCCGGATCGGCGACGAACTCGATCAGCAGATACTGACTGTACACGACCCCAAAGTTAAAGATATACCGGCCGCCATAGATGACGATCGGTCCGCTGCTTTAATCGCGTTCGCGTGGGCGAAGCCGGCGCGCGTCTGCGCGGCAAAAAGCTCGGGTTAAATCTTCTCAAAACAGGCGCGGTGGTACGGCGGCCGGGCGGGACTCAGCGGCGTCGCTCCGGCTGGCATTTCCTCGCCCTGACCAAATGAGGACGATATCGTCGCGGCGCGACACCAAAAGCGCTCGATCTTGTGCGCCTCAAGATCACGGCGGTTGGCCATCAGCGTGAAAATCGCCGCGCTGGCAGGGACTAGCGAGCAAATCAAGATCGCGGGAATGCTCCAGGCGCACAATTCGGCGAATCTGTGCAGCGACAGCATCCGATCAAAGCATTACCGTGCCGCAGTTGATATTGTAGGCTTGACCGGTAATGTAAGCCGCGGCGTCGCTGGCGAGGAACAGGATCGGCCCGGCGATATCTTCGGGTTGGAGCACATGGCCGAGCGGCGTGGCGCGCAAGCGCGCCATCACCTCGTCTTCCGATCGGTGGCGGCGCGGCATGTTGGTATTCGCCGAGCCGGGGCAAATGGCGTTGACCGTGATGCCGTCGGGGCCGAGCTCGCGCGCCAGCGCTTTGACAAAACCGATAATGCCGGCTTTGGACGCCGCATAGTCGGCAAACTCGCGCGCGCCGGTGTGGGCGATGGACGATGCGATACTGATGATGCGGCCGCTCTTCTGTCGGCGCATCGCCGGGACGAAGCCCCGTGCGCAAAGAAAGTTACCGCCTAAATTGACGTTCATCGTGCGATCCCAATCTTCCTCGCTCTTGCTCACCACCGGCGCCTTGAGATAGGTGCCGGCATCGTTGACCAGAATATCGACGCGGCCGAAGCGCTCGAATGTCCGATCCGCGAGCCGCTGCACCGACGTTTCGCTGGCGACGTTGGTTTCCACCGCGATCGCTTCGGCGCCGAGATTCTGAACCTCCGTTGCGACGCCATGGGCCTTGTCCGCTTGTAAATCCGCCACCACGACCTTCGCGCCTTCGCGACCCATGCCGAGGGCGATGGCGCGGCCGATGCCTTGAGCACCACCGGTGATCACCGCAACTTTGTTCTGTAAGCGCATGGCTAGACCAGCCCTCCGTTGCAATGAAATAGCTGGCCGGTGATCGCCTCGCTCTCTGCTGTGGTGAGAAAATAATACAACTCGGCGAGATCCTCCGGCGTCGCGGTCCGTCCGAGCGGAATCGCCGCATGCCAGCGCTGTTTGCGCGCCTCGGGAGTTTCCTTTTCCATGACCCGCGGCGTGTCGGTCGGTCCGGGCGCCACGGTGTTGACCCGGATCCTGTCCGGCGCCAGCTCCAGCGCCAAACTCTTGGTGAAGGCGATGATGCCGGCTTTGGCGGCCGAATAGGGAACGCGCAGTGCCGAACCGGTGACGCCGTAATTCGAAGCCGTGTTGAGAATCCGCCCGGCCTTCTGCCGTTGCATATGCGGTGCCACCTCGCGGCACATGAGAAAAGTGCCCTTCAAGTTGGTGTCGATGACCTTGCGCCATTCTGCCCATGTGAAATCCTCGATGCGCTTGGTGAAAAAACTGCCGCCGGCGAGGTTGACCAAAACATCGATGCGGCCGAAACGCTGCGCCACGTCGGTGACCACCGCTGTCACTTCTCGCGCGACCGTGACATCGACTGAAAGCGCCTCAGCCTTGCCGCCGGCATCGGCAATCTCGCCGCGCACCTGCTCCGCCGCGGCGTGATCATAATCGGCCACCACCACGTTCATCCCCGCCGCCGCCAGGCGCTGCGCAACCGCCCTGCCAATGCCGTTGCCACCGCCGCTGATCAGTGCAACTGAATTCACGACTGTTCCCCTCCTCCGTCCGCAGAATAAATTGTGTCGATCTGACTACGATAAAGCGCGGCGACGAGCTGGCGGTCGATCTTGATTTTTTGAAAGACATTGACACTGCGCACCGCCGCGGGAAAATCCGCGGGCATGAGCGCGATCTTGCGAATTTTCTCGTAGTGCTCGAGACGCTCGTTGATGGCGTCGATTTGGCGCCACAGCAAGGTTTCGATTTCGCTGTCGGACAACCCGGCCTCGTCGCACTGGAGCGCTGCGGCGATGGCCCGTCGGTCAGGCACGATCAACGCGGCGAGGAACGGCCGGCGGTCGCCGAGCAATACCGCTTGGCGTATGCAGGGTTCATCTTCCAATTGCAGCTCGATAAAGCCCGGGTAGATATTCGATCCTTCGGAGCAATAGAAAACATCCTTCTTTCGGCCGATGATGCGCAGGGAACCGTCCGGATCGAGCGCGCCGAGATCGCCGGTGTGAAACCAACCCTCGGCGTCGAACACTTCCCGGGTCGCCTCGGGATCGTGAAAATAGCCGGGCGAAACCGTCGGGCCGCGCACGAGGATTTCGGCATCGGCGGCGATGCACACTTCGACGTTGGGAAAAGGCTTGCCGAGACTGCCGGGGCGATTCTCGCCGATGCCGCAGAGGGTTACGCCGCCGCATTCGGTCGAGCCGTAGGAGCCGATCAAGGGGATGCCGGCTATTTCGAAGAAGCGCATGATCCGCGGCGGCATCGCGGCGCCGCTGTAGGAGATATATTTGATCCGCCCGCCGAGCGACGCGCGCACCGATTCTTTCAGGGTGCCGCGGTGGGATTCGAATTGCCCGCTTTCGCTTTGGCTGAGCCCTTGCTTGTTATTTTTTACATCGAGCGCTTCGATGTCGCGCCAAAACCGGCGGTTCTGCCCGCGGTCGAGGATGCCGTTCCAGATCCGTTCCATGACCCGCGGCACCAGAGCCATCGCGGTGCCGGCCAAAGCTTCGACGACATCGAGATCGAGCTCCAGCTCGGTGGCCTCGATGAGCGCGGTGCTCCGGCCGATCACCGCGCTCTTGAGAAAACCGAAGCGGCCGAGCAGATGATTGAGACTGAGCACGACGAGAAATAATTCCTCCGGCCTGGCGACCGCGATCTCCCCCCCGTTAGTGATGTTGGAAAGCAGATTGTCCTGCGTTCGCATGACGCCCTTGGGCTCGCCGGTCGAGCCTGAAGTATACATGATCGTCGCCAAATCGTTAGGCTGGACCGAACCGAGAATCTCGCCGAGACGATGCGAATCGACCGCCTTGCCCCGTTCAACCAGTTGGTTAAACGACAGCGTGCCGGGCAATTCCGCGTCGGGCTGGTGCATCACGAATATCTGCGCCAATGCCGGCAACTGGCCTTGCAAATTCATCAAGCGCCGCACCGCCGCGGCGTCCTGCACGAACGCGGCCCGGCAACGCGAGTGAGTGAGCACCTTGAATAGCAGGCCATCAGACATGGACGGCGAGACCACCACGTTGGGCAAGCCGCCCGCCAGGGTCGCCAGATCAGCGCACAACCAGGGCAAGCTGTTTTCGCCGATGATCGCGACTGCGTCGCCGGGAGCGAGGCGAAGGTCGTATAGCGCCAGCAAAAGGCTTTGCGTCAGCGCGCCGAATTCGCGCCAGGAGACGGTCTCGAAACGATCCCTTTTTTGCAACTTGACGCAGAGGCGATCGCCAAGCTCATTAACCCTCTGGAAGAAAATCCGGCCGATATGCCGGCTCGGCGGTGCTGAGTAGTTCTGCGCGGTTGGTGAATTCATAGCGGTGTGAAATGCGCCGGGTCATATTTGCCGCGGCTCGGCTCTTCGATCCGTCTAAGGCCTTTGATACCGGTTCGGTTGGCGTGGGCGTAGAGCAGCGCCTCCGCCACATCGTTAAGGTGGCCACATAAGTACTTGCGCGCCGGTACGGCGAGACGCAACAGCTCTATGCCTCGCGCACTCTGGCTTGGCGCCGGCGGCGCTCCCTTGGTCAAACGAACCCCGGCTATTCGATAGACAAACGCCGCCAATGCTTCAGCCGGAAAGTTTTCCGGACCGAGATGCGGCAGAAACTCTTTCACGTCGATAAACACGCCATGTCCGCCCGCCGGATGCACCAGGGGCACGCTGCCGTTCAACCGGCGCCAGAGGTAACCCACCTGCCCGACCCGATGGGCGATGTACGACTCGGCCGAGAAAATATCTTCGAGCGCAGCAGTCAAGAGCTCCATCGCGCCACCCGATAACTGCGCGCCGTCGAGAAAACACTGCATGGCGGCTTTTCGATAGCGGGCTTCATCCCGGGTCATGATCAAACCGCCAGACGAGACCAATAAGTCTTTGAGCGCACTCATGGTGCAGCCATCGGCCTGCGCGCAGGTCTCCTCGACGATTTCGCGAATCGCGCGGTTTTGATATCCGGCTTCTCGCTCTCTGATGAGAAAACTGTTCTCAAGAATGCGGCAGGCGTCGAGAAAAACCGGAATTCTACAAGCCGCGGCGATGGCTCGGACCGCTTTGAGGTTGGCCAAAGATACCGGCTGACCGCCGCAGGCATTGACGCCGAGCTCGATGTAAATGCAGCTGACCTTGCCGGCGCCATGTTCGGCGATAACGGCGCGCAATTTTTTCAGATCGAGATTACCCTTGAAAGGCTCTTCCGACGTGAGATCATGAGCCGCGCCGCCGATCACGTCGACGACGCCGGCACCGTTCATTTCGATATGGCTTCGAGTCGACGGAAACAGCATGTTGCCGGCCACCACGCCGCCGGGTTTCACATTGAGCTTTGCCCAGATGCGCTCCGCCGCCCGGCCTTGGGTGATCGGAATCACGAAGGGAAAACCGAAAATTCCTTTCACCGCGCCGGCCAGCCGAGCCAACGCGCTGCTGCCTTCGGCCGCCAAGCCCATGCCGGGTTCGACGAACTTTGCGCCCGTCAAAACCGTGAGTTGGTTGGTGCTAAGCGAACTGACACCACTGTCGGTACTGAGATCGACGTAAATCAACTCCTGGGGGATCAGCTCAGTATTGTAATAAGCGGCGCCGAGCGCCGCTTGGCGCTCGGCCAAGGTCGTTTGGCGCAGCGGACGCACCGCAGCGATTTCGTAGGGCACGGAGAAAGTTACGCTGAGCGAATTGCTTCCCATTTCTTTGCACTCCCGGATCGGATCAACGTCTGCATTAGCATGAAATGAGAACAACCAAAATAACAACCGGTTGTGGCTTAGGAATTCCCCTGCGCCGCCGGCGGCTGGCGCTGCCCTTGGCGCGCCCGCAGTAGCGACATGGCACGGTGCACCATCTTCCGTTCGGTGGCAAACTTGAGCAGCTCGATCGCCTCCTCGATGGGGAACCAGCGCGCGTCGTCGGCCTCGTGATCATGATCGCGTACGTCACCTTTGAGATAACGCAAAAGAAAAAAGTGCACCCGCTTATTGATTCGCACTGCGTTATCGCCCTTGGTTTTGTCCCGATAGGAATAACGAATCTCGCCCAATTTCCGAATCAGCTTGCCTTCCAGGCCGGTCTCTTCGCGCACCTCGCGCATCGCCGCCTGTTCATCCCGCTCGCCCTCCTCAACATGGCCTTTGGGCAGCCCCCAACGATGGCGCACGTAAATCAGGGCGATTTCATAGTCGTCGGCGTTACGCCGGTAGATCACGCCGCCGGCCGAGACTTCGCTGACCGTACGGATATTGTCGTCCTTCGCAGCAGTATTGTTGGGTACTTGAGCGCGTAGCCAGCCCAGATAACCGGCGCTGCCGGCGATAACCGGCAGTGCGATAATCTCAGGAACCGAATAGCTATGCAGCGCCCGGATGCGCTTCTCCAACGCGGGGAACACCTCTTTGCGGGTTTTGATGATTAGTAACTCCTCGTCGTTCTGCTCCACCTGGCCCTGCCATCGATACACCGATCGTACCGATTGGATGCGGTTGACGCAGGCGGCGAGCTTTTCCCCGACCAGCGTCTGGGCCAGATGCTCCGCCTCTTCGGCCGATCCGGCAGTCACGTAAACGACGATTAATTCATTCATTGTAGCGATTTTATAACCGCCCTTCGGCAGCAGTCAATGAACCAGCCGACAAGTAGCTTGCCTGTTGTCTACTCTCTGAATTAACTTAAATTCAATGAATACCAAAGAGGACCTCCGCAATCGGGTCTGGAAGCTTTTACAGGAACAAAGAGCCGCCCGATTTCCCGGGGCGGTGGGAAGGATTCCCAATTTTGTAGGCGCTGAAGCCTGCGCTAAATTGCTGGCCGAAACCCCCCACTGGCAAGCCGCGAAAGCTTTAAAGATCAATCCCGACTCGCCGCAGCGCGCCATCCGGCAAAGAGCCTTGGCCGACGGCAAAATCGTTTACATGGCGGTGCCGCGCCTGCGCAGTGAAAAGCCGTTCATCGAGCTCGATCCAGAAAAACTCAAATGCTCACCCTATGCCGCTTCGTCGATCAAAGGCGCGAGCCAACACGGCCGCCCGGTTGGATTGAATGAAATGAAAAGCATTGATCTCGTCGTGTGCGGCTCCGTCGCCGTCAATCGCCAAGGTGCGCGGGTCGGCAAAGGCGGCGGTTATTCCGATCTGGAGTTCGCCCTATTGACGGAAAGAAAAAAGATCACAGGCGTCATACCGATCGTCACCTCCGTGCATCCTCTGCAGATCGTCGAGCAGCCGATACCGATGACTGACCATGACATCCCGCTCACCGCCGTCGTCACGCCGAGCGAAATTATCGAAATGAGGACACGCTTGCCACGCCCCAAAGGGATTTATTGGAAGCTGTTGCCGCAAGATAAAATCGACGCCATTCCGGTGCTGAAACGGGCTCAACCGCGATCCGCCGTCTGAGTCGAGCTGCGGTTGAAGCCCTTTTCCATCTATGTTTATGTTAGCTCAATAAAATTAAGGAATGACGACTATGGCTACCGTAAATATCGACTTTGCCAAGGGCAACGGTCTAGTGCCCGTGATCGTGCAAGACTATCAAACGCGCGACGTGCTGATGGTCGCTTACATGAACGAAGAGGCCTGGGAAAAAACCAAGGAAACCGGCAAGGCCCACTACTATAGCCGGTCGCGCCAGGGCCCTTGGTTCAAAGGCGAGGAGTCGGGCCATTTTCAGGAAGTCAAAGACGCGTTTATCGACTGCGACAACGACACGATTCTGCTCCAAGTCAATCAGATCGGCGGCGCCGCCTGCCACGAAGGCTACCGCAGCTGCTTCTTCCGCCAGCGCACCGACGGCGACTGGAAAATCATCGCGGACCGAGTGTTTGATCCTAAAGAAGTCTACAAAAAATCAACATGAAAGACGGTTAAAGGGTTTCAAGGTTGCAGATCTATGGAAGCTAATCGAGAATTAAAACTAGGAATTCCCAAGGGGAGCCTCGAACAGATGACCATCGAGCTCTTCAAGAAGTCAGGCTGGAAAATTTCAGCCTCAAGCCGCAGCTACTTCCCCTCTATCGACGATCCAACCATCCGCTGCAGCTTGGCCCGGCCGCAGGAAATGTCGCGCTACGTGGAGATGGGGACGCTGGATGTCGCCATTACTGGCAAAGATTGGACGATTGAGAACAATTCAGACGTGCACGTCGTTTGCGAAATGGTCTACTCAAAAACCAGTTTTCGCCCGACGCGCTGGGTCATCGCGGTACCGCAAAATTCACCGATCAAAAAGCTCGAAGATCTCAAGGGCAAAAGGATCTCCACGGAGATGGTGAATTTCACCAAGCGCTACTTCAGGGAACGAAACATTTCCGTCGAAGTCGAATTTTCCTGGGGCGCTACGGAGGCCAAAGCGGCCGAAGGGCTCGTCGATGCGATCGTCGAGGTCACGGAAACAGGCAGCACGATCCGTGCCGCCGGACTCCATATCATCCATGAGATGATGGAATCTTGCCCGCAGCTCATCGCCAATAAGCAATCCTGGCAAGACCCATGGAAGCGATCCAAGATCGAGCAGATCAAACTCTTGTTGCTGGGCGCGCTGTCCGCCGAAGCCAAGGTCGGCATCAAGCTCAACGTGGCGGAAGCGAATTTGGAAAAAATCGTCGAGCTGATCCCGAGTATCACCGCACCGACCATTGCGACCCTTCACCCTTCGCCCAATTTAAAAGGCGTCAAGTGGTATTCGATTGAGAGCGTACTCGATGAAGCGAAAGTGAGAGATCTAATTCCGCAGCTGATTCAGAACGGCGCGGTGGGCATTATCGAATACCCGCTGAATAAAATTATTTAAGACCGACGTCAGGTTTGAGGGAAAGACTAGAGCGAAAGCGAATCATTCTCGCTATTGCCTTATGCCTGCTGCCTGTTGCCTTTCTGCTTGGCCATCGCGCCAGAGAAAATAATCCTTTGCGATTTCCGGGAAAAGCGCATAGCTCAGGACATCCTCTTCGCTGCGCGCGAGGTTGCCGGCTTCTTTGCGCGCGTGTTCCAGCCCCGGTTTAAGCAGATCGGCGGGCCGGCAATTGATCGGCTGTTTTTTCCCGAGGACTTTTTCTTTCATCTCTGCGCTGATCGCTCCCGGCGGTTCGCCATACAGACCCATGACGTAATTGCGGGTTTCCATGGCGACCACCGAGTAACGTTTCCCCGTCATCACGTTTAACGCCGCTTGGGAGCCGACGATCTGGCTGGTTGGGGTCACCAGCGGCGGGTAACCGAGATCCTTGCGCACTTGCGGCATCTCGGCAAGCACCGCATCGAGCTTGTCTTCTGCCTTCTGTTGGCGCAGCTGCGCGACCAGATTGGACAGCATGCCACCGGGAATCTGCGAGATCAAAACATCCGTTTTGATCTGATTATTGACCGGGCTTTCGAACTCCGCGTAGTTGCGCCGCACGGCGTAAAAATACTCGGCGATTTTGCCGAGCTTTCCGAGGTCGAGACCGGTATCATGGGGCGTGTCTTTGAGCGCCGCCACGACCTGCTCGGTGGCCGGCTGGGAAGCCCCCTGCGAAAACGGCGCAATAGCGGTATCGAGGATATCAGCGCCGGCGTCAATCGCCGTGACATAATTCATCGGCGAGAGTCCCGCCGTGCAGTGCGAATGGAGATGTAGAGGCAAGGCGATTCGCGACTTGATTTTTTTGATGATGTCGCCGGCCGCGTAGGGTGCGAGCATGCCGGCCATGTCCTTAAGGCAAATAATCTGCACGCCCATGTCGGCGAGTTTTTCGGCGACTCGCAGAAAATAGTCCGGTGAATGCACCGGGCTGACCGTGTAGCAGACCGTGCCTTCGACCAGCTTGCCGGCTTTGAGTGCCGCCTCGATGGCGGTTCTCATGTTGCGGACGTCGTTCATGGCATCGAAAATCCGGAATATATCGATGCCGTTAGCCGCCGCGCGCGCGACAAACGTTTGGACAATGTCGTCGGGATAGTTGCGATAGCCGACCACGTTCTGGCCGCGCAAGAGCATTTGAAAGCGCGTCTTGGGCATGGCCCCGCGGAGCTTGCGCAGGCGCTCCCAGGGGTCTTCTTTGAGAAATCGCAAGGTCGCGTCGAAGGTCGCGCCGCCCCAGGTTTCCAGTGACCAATAACCGATATCATCGAGCTGGGCGGCAATCGGCAGCATGTCTTCGGTGCGCATGCGCGTTGCGACTAGGCACTGGTGCGCGTCGCGCAGCACGGTTTCCATGATCTCGATTTTTCCCGCCATGCTCGAATGCCTCCTTAGGGTCGGCTAATCGTAGATCTCGCCTTGCTTCTCTTCCAGGCGATCTTTTTCCTTGTTATCGATCACGTAAAGCCCATCAACTTGCTTGATTTTGGTGATGTCGTAAAAATATTCCGACCTCTCCAGGCCATCATCGAACTCGTACATCTTGATGGCGTCCCAGGGACAGATTTTTTTATCCAAGCGGTCTTCCGACTCGGTGCCGATCAGTTGCAGCTGAAAACGCTTGGGCACCGCGTCCGGCGCCACCGGTTTGCGATTGCTGTCGAAAAACCGGTTGTTGTATTCGTAAAATACTTCCCCGGTCTCTTTGTGCTGCTGAATCTTGGTGAGGTCGTCGCTATAGCACATCTGGCAGCCGATGCACTTGTCATTGTCGACGAACACCCGGTAGGGTTTGAGCCCGCCTTGCGGCAGCTCTTCATACAGCAGGTTGATGCAGCCGTCCACCGGGCAGTGCGCTTCGCACAATGGCGAGCCCGCACAGCTCGAGCAGTTTTCATCCATCACCGCCAGCAAAGCGGTTCCTTTGCGTTTTTTTTCTTCAGCCATTGGCTTCCGTCCTCGCTTTCCTAAACCGTGCCCGAAGGGCGAGCGCAATCGCCATTGTGAGCAGCACCCACCAGTAGCGAATCAAGCCGATGCGGCCCCATTCCAGCCAGTAAACAAAATTCGGCGAGCGGGAAATCAACTCGCTCAGCGCCTGCTGCGCGCCGGCATAATCGCGCGACTCGCGCCGCGACTGCGCCAGTCCATAGAGCGCGCCGTCATCACGAGGATCGAGCTTGAGCGCCGCCTCAAAGTCGCGTCGCGCGTCGGCCCACTTATCCTGCTCGGCAAAAATCCCGCCGCGGGTGGTTAGAGCCGCTGCATAAGCAGGTTTTTTCTCCAGCGCCGTGTTCAAGCTCGCCAAAGCTTCGGCGAGCTTGCCCTGGCGCTTTTGCGCCACTGCGAGGTTGACATAGGCATCCGCCAGTTCCGGATGCAGCTCGATGATTTTTCGGTATTCGGTGATCGCCGCGTCAGCGTCGCCGCGCACCTCCAACTCGATCCAAGCCAGAAAAGTCCTCGCGTCGATATGTTGCGGATTTAACGCGATCGCTCGCTTGGCCGCCAACACCGCCCCCTGCGGATCGCGCAACCGCAGCATGGACATCCCTAGGAACAGCTGCAAGTCCGCATCGTTCGGATAGTCTTTCAGCAGTTCTTCAAATTCAGATTTCGCCGCGGCCGCCCTGCCCTCGGCCAGGTCTTTGCGCGCTTGTTGCCATCGCTGATCGCTCGGTAGTGGGGAGTTGGTTTCGGCGGCGTTAGACAGGCCAATGCTGATGAGGAGGGCCAGAACAACCAGCCACGCCCTCACCATTGACTATTTCCACATTTCATTCGGGATCTCGTCTTCTTTGCCTTCTTCGATCAACTTGTCGTTCCTAAAGGCCTCGCGCAGCCCAAGCCAAGTGAAGAAGATGACGAGAATCAACATCCCGACGATCGGAATATTGTCGGGTTTAGTGACGATTTCGAGAAAATTATGTAGGCCGCTTGATTCTTCCATAAGTCTTAAGCACCTGTAAAATCATGTTTTTTAAAAACTATTAGAATACCGCTGTAAAGTCAATAAAGTCACCCATGAAGCCACGCACTTAATCAGTCGGTCAATGCTGCTGCGTATGGCCGCGTCCATGCTCGGTGTGGCGGAAGATCAGCGACTTGATCACCACCGGCACCGCTTTGGCATCGGGCAACTCCTGGCCGATATCGATAAAATCAAAGTCTTTCAAATCGATCCCGTCAATGGAAATAATCCCGGCGCCGGGTATCAGCTCGCGTTCGATGATGTTGCCCATCAGCTTGGCGATATCGGCGTCAAAGACCAGCACCAGCGGCTGACCGTTGTCGATATGCTCCTTCATCGCTTCGACCAGACCCTCGGCGAGCGTGCGAATCAATGGATAGGAGGGGCCAAGCTCCCAACGAATCGCGAGCGCCACGGTACGCTCGACATCGTCGGCGTCGAAGCGCTGCAGCGCCCGCTCCACCGCGGCTTTGATTTCCGCTGCGGTGATCGATTCGGTCTGTTCGATTTGCGGTGTCACCACCTGCAAATTGCGCAGCGGCAACAAATCAGGGTGAGATAGGTAAATCGTATTGCCGCTCACCTGAACGGTATATTGCGACGCGCCGATGACGGTGGCGCGGATGCGAACGTCGGCCGGACGTAGCGGGATATTGCCGCCACCGAGCTGATTGACCCTGGCCCTAACCTTTTTGCCCAGTTGAATACCCAGATCGCCCAGATTGCGTTTCTCGTAGCCGTAGACAAACTCCGATACGCCGCCGGAAAACATGACCGCGTGAATCGGATCGGAAAATTCGAGATTCGGCGTGAGCAGGAGATTCTCCACTTCGGTCGTGAGCTTACCCCGCTCAAGGACCTGAAACAGCGAATCGCACAGCACCTGGGAAAACTTGTCTTTCTCAACGTCGCTGATAGTGCCGCCCAAGGCGAGATTTTCAATGCCCGCCATCTTGGCGATTTTGAGCGCGGTGTCCTCGAGCCGGTTGATTTTGCCGCGCTCGTCCATGGCGATGAGCCGCGCGCCCAATTCCACCGCGCAGGTGTCGATCACCCGGCCGCCCTGGACGATGGCAATCTTGCAGGTGCCGCCGCCGATATCGACGTTCATCACGGTGAAATCGCCGCCCTCGTGGTAGGTCATGTGCACGGCACCCGAGCCGTAAGCAGCCAGGATCGCTTCGAGGTTATGGCCCGCCGTAGCGCAGACGAATTTCCCCGCCTCAGCTGAGAAAAGCGCAGCGATCGCTTCGGCATTTTTCTTTTTTGCCGCCTCGCCCGTGACGATGATCGCCCCGGTATCGATGTCCTCCGGCGTCAGATTTGCCTTCTGATACGCTTCATGGATGAAATCACCGAGCTTGTTGGTGTCGATGGTGGTCTTGTCGACGTATGGAGTCAAGAGAATCGGCGATTCATAAATAATTTCACGATTGATCACGACAAAGCGGCTCGACAGGGCGACCCCCTGGCGGCGCAGCGTCAAACGGGAAAAGATCAAGTGTGATGTGGATGAGCCGATATCGATGCCGACCGAATTGAGCGTAATCCGCTCGGAACGCCACATCGGATGGTTTTCATCCATGGCAGCTTCATCATCTTCATCAAAGTCGTCGTCATGTCCCTCATGGAGGCGCAAAGCCTCCGTTTGCAAATTGTCCATGCTCGCAGTGAATTCCTTTCTTCCTGGCGCTTGTGTATCGAATTTGCATAGCATAAGAGTTTCGCTCTTGCCACCGGCGAAACCCGCCGCGGCGGGATGGACAAGGTGCTTTTTCGGCGATAAGATGCCGGCAATTCGAAGACTATGGGACAAGAGGAATATCAAGAGCTGTCCTCGTTCCTGAAGCGCTTCATCCGGCGCCTCAAACTTCTCCAAGGTCTCGAGGGACTTTGCCTGACGGCGATCTGCGCCCTGCTCTTGCTCGCTCTCGGTCCGGGCGTCTTCGAGCTAAAAAACCTCTTTCCTTACGCGCCCCTGGCCTACAGCTTCGTCACCGCTGTCGTGCTCGCAGCAGTGGTCAGCTGGTCGCTTTTCCGATTATTGCGCCGACTTTCGCAGGAGCGCGCGGCGTTTTACATCGAGCAAAAGCAGCCCAAGTTACGCAATAATCTGATCAACTCGCTGCAGCTCTACCCGCAGGTTAGCGAAGCGAAAAACGCCCCGGGTTTCTCCGCGTCGATGGTGCTGGCGCTGTTGCGCACGACGCGCCATCAGGTGGCGACGCTCAAAATGGATCAGCTCATCGACAGCCAGAGGCTCAAGGCTGGCTTGCGCTTGTTCGTATTATTATTGATGCCCGTAACGGCGATGCTGTTATTCAATCCGGCTTGGGTGGGGGGAACGATCAGCATGTTGACCCGTCCCCTCGATCACCTACCGCCAAGTCAAACGACCATCGCGATCGAGCCCCGGGGACTTCGCGTCGTGCGCGGCGCGCCGGTGACCATTCAAGCCGCCACCTCCGGCGCTATCCCCGAGTCGTTGGAATTGGTCACCTGGACCGGAATCAACGAACACGGTGAAGTTATCGGCGCGGAAAAAATTCCCATGGAAAAACTCGGCGGGGGCAAATTCACCGCCAAAATCGCGCGCCTGGAAAAATCCTTGCGCTACCGCGCTGTCACCGGCGCTTTTACATCGGCCACCTATGCCGCCGAAGCGGTCGATGCGCCGGAGATCGCCAACGTCCGGTTGATCCTGTATCCGCCGGCCTATACCGCCTTGGGATCGGTGTCGGTACCGGAAGGCAGCGTCGAAGGGCTCAGGGGCTCGACTCTGCACCTCAACGCAGTCACGACCCAAGACGTGGTGAAGGCCGAGATCGTCATGGACGACGGCAAAAAAATCCCGCTCAAAATCGCCGGGCGTAAACTGCAAGCTAACTTGGTGCTGTTTCAATCCCAGTCCTACCGAATCTTGGTGGAAGATGCCCATGGCTTTCGCAACTCGCCGATCACCTACGAGCTGAGGGTCAAACCCGACGGTTTTCCCACCGTCGAGCTGTTGCAACCGACCGCCGACTTAGAGGTCAACGGTGACGAAATCTTAGCGCTGGAATACGGCGCGCGCGACGATTTCGGCATCGCCGAGGTCGCTTTGGTCGTCAAGGTCGGCGACCGAGAGGACAAAATCAGCCTGCAGAAAGGCGACGGCAAACGGCTTATCGTGCGCGATCAGTACAAATGGGATCTCGGCCGGCTGGCCTTGCGCGACGGCGAGGAAGCGATCTTTTTTCTGCAGGTTTATGACAATGACACGATCTCCGGGCCGAAGATCGGCATATCCAACTCGGTGCGCCTGAAGCTCAAGAATCTCAAGGGCGAGCATCAACAACTGGCCGAGATGGTCAACGACTTGAACCGCCGCATGGTTGATCTGTTGGCCGACCATCTGGAAACGCCTGTGCCGGGTGAAAAACCGCTCACCGCGGCGCAGGCAATGGAGAAAAAGTTCGAGCAAAATCTTGCGGAGGCGCTCAAGCGCACTGAAGAGGTCATGGCTCGCACCGAGAAGGATCGCATGTCCGATTTTGCCACCTGGACTGATCTCCAAGCGCTGAAGCGCAATTTGGAATTCACCAAGGACGAGCTGTTGCGCAAACAGGAGCGGGCGGAGACCAACAACGACAAACTCAAAGCCCGCGACGACATCGCCGCGGAACTGGAGCGCATGTCGCTTTTGTCCGAAGATATCGGCAAACGGATGAAGGCCCAAGAGCTCGCTTCGACGGCCCAAGATCTGGCGCGCACCCAAGAGCGCTTGATGGACGCTTTGGACAAGCTTCAGACCGGCGACAAGAACCTCGACGCGATCATGAAGCAGATCGCCGAGATGTCGAAAACCCTCGACGCGCTGCAACGGGCAGCGTCGCAGCTCGCCCAACAGATGCCCGACGATTTCATGAACCCCGAAGCGATGCAGGGGCTGGGCTTCAACGACATGCAGCGCGCCCTCGACGAAATCCGCAAGAAGCTCCAAGCCGGCGACATCGAAGGCGCGCGCCAGCTGGCCAGGGAGTTATTCAACCAGATGGCGCAGATGGTCGCCGCGCTGCAGAACGCCCAGCGTTCGGCGATGGCCTCGGGCATGGGCCGCATGCAGGGCGAGATGCAGCGCCAGAGCAACGAGCTGCAGGAGATCGCGCGCGAGCAGCAAGAGATCCTGGTCAAGACCGAAGGAGTCAAGAATTCCGCCTTGAGCGAGCGTGACGCCGCGCTCAAAAACAGGCTTGAGCGCTTTCTTGAGAAAGCAGTGGCGGAGCTGGGCCAGTTGACCGAGCAGTTTCCCGACCGCGAAGGGCCTGACGATCCCAGCCTGCTGGCGAATATGGACGATGCGACGATGAATTCGCTGCTTAAGAACCTCATCGCCAAGCTGAGCAATAAAGATTTCCCCGGTTTCAAAGAAGGTGAAGGTTTCACCCGCAAAGAATTGGCCAAGAAACGCAGCGCCGCTCAGGAGCCGCGCGCTCAGCGCGCCGAAAAGAGCCTCGATAGCATCAAGGCCAATCTCGAATCGCTGCTGGGCGAACCGGTCCGGGCGCTGAACGACGCCGAAAAGCGCGAGCTGCGTGATCTGGCGCACCGCCAGGACGTTCTGAGGGAGCGTACCAACGAGCTCCATGAAAAGCTCGAATCGCTGTTTCAGCTGTTTCCCCAGCTTGATCCGAAAATCGTTCAAAACATCGGCGAAGCGGGCAAGTCCATGGGCAGCGCGCATAATCGCCTCGGCCAGCTCGATGCGCCCGGCGCCGTGCCGCCCGAACAGAGCGCGCTGGAGCGCCTGTCGCAGTCGCAGCAGCAGATGCAATCATCGATGCAACAGATGGCGCAGCGCGGCCAGCTCGGCAATATGCCGGTGACCCGGCTGTTCCGCCGAGGCGGGCGCTTTCTTCCCTATGGATCGATGATGCCCCTGCCCGGCATGCCGCAGTTTCCTGAGTTTGAAATCGAAAACGGCTTTACCGGATTGGACACCGAAAAATTCCGCTTGCCGGGCAAGGACGAATACAAGGCGCCGCGCAATTTCCGCGAAGAAATCCTAGAATCGCTCAAGCAGGGCGTGCCACCGCAAATGAAAGAACAGATCGAGCGCTATTTCAAAAATCTTTCCGAGTGATTTCCCGTTGAAGTATCGATTGTCGCTTTTCCCCGCTCTTTTGATCGGCTTGTTTTTGACGGTTCAGGCGCGTAGCGCCGAGGTCGATCCGAAGTTCAAGGCGGGCGAGGAACTGCTCGACGCCTGGCGCATTGCGCAGGCCGAAGAGGCCGCCGCCCAAGCCTTGAAGGAAAATCCCAAGTCCGCCGACGCCCTGGATTTCGACGCCCGGGTAAAGTTTTATCAAGGCCGCTATGCCGAGGCGCTGGCAGTGCTCGAGCGCGCCCTGGCGATCGACTCATCGAGCCAGCGGCGCCAGGCGCTCAAGCTCTTCAGCCAGCTCACCCTTGATGTGCACAAGAACTTGAAACGCTTCGAGAGCGCCCATTTCATCTTGTTCCTCGACGATAAGCGCGACGGCATCCTGGCGCCTCTGGCGCTCGACGCCCTGGAAAAGAGCTATCAAGCCACCGGCGCGGAGCTTGGCTATTATCCGAAAGAAAAAGTGCGCGTCGAGATCGCTCCCGACGCCACCAGCTTCAACGCCATCTCGACCCTGTCACTGCGCGACATCGAAGAGACCGGCGCCGTCGGCATCTGTAAGTTCAACAAGCTGATGATCATTTCGCCGCGCGCCTTGAGCTTCGGTTACCGCTGGCTCGATTCGCTCAGCCATGAATACCAACACTATGCCATCGTCGGCCTGAGCAATAATCAAGCGCCGATCTGGCTGCATGAGGGCATGGCGCGCTTTTACGAAACCCGCTGGCGCAAACCGGCGCCGCCGGCCGACGCCGCCGAGGATTATCTCACACCGGCCAATCAGACGCTGCTGGTGCACGCGCTGGCCAAGAATGAATTCGTCGGCTTCAAAAAGATGGAGCCGTCCTTGATCCATCTCGACACGCCGGAGCAGGTTCAGCTCGCCTACGCGGAAGCCGCTTCGGCGGTGGATTTTATCAATCAGAGCAAAGGGCGCTCCGGCATCCGCGAGCTGCTCGGCACGCTCAACGACAAGCCCACGCCGCAAGCCATCGAGCAAGTCTACGGCCTGTCCTTCGACGCCTTCGAAACGAAGTGGAAAGGTTTTCTCAAAGCCAAGGGGCTTAAAGAAATCGAGGGCAGCCGGGTGCGCCGACTGAAAGTCAAAAAAGACGGCCGCGAAGACGAGGACGTGGTGGAGCTCCGAGAAATTCAATCCGCGGTGGCGCGCAACCGCACCCATCTGGCGGATCAGTTGCTCGAACGGGGGCGCACGGTGGCCGCCGCCAACGAGTATCAACGCGCCTTGCAGGTGAGCCCGTACTCGCCGATCATTCTCAACAAGCTCGGCCGGGTGATGATCGCGATGAATCGCCCCGACGAGGCCCTGCCGCTGTTCAAGAAATCCTTAGACGTTGACCCGGACAATGCCAACGCCTACGTGCAATTGGGCCGCACCTATTACGCGACGAAGAATTTCAAGGAGAGCCGCGCCGCCCTCGAAGAAGCGATTCAGATCAATCCGTTCAACCCGCTGATCTACCGTTTGCTGACCGAAGCCTACGCAGCGCTCGGCGAGCAGGAGAAGGCTCGGCTCGCCAAGGCCACTCTGGACCGGCTCGTCGCCGCGAATTAATACAGAAAAAAAAGGATGCCCATGGAAGCCACCGAGATACAGCAACACGAGATCGCCGAGATCGAAGACTTCGCCGTCAAACGCGACAGCATGCTCGGTGAGGTTCGCAAGGTCATCGTCGGCCAGGACCAAGTCATCGAGGAAGTGCTGATCGCCCTGTTTGCCCGAGGCCATTGCTTGCTGGTCGGCGTACCCGGCCTGGCCAAGACGCTCTTGATCAGCACCCTGGCGGAAATTTTGGACCTCGACTTCAATCGCATCCAGTTCACCCCCGACCTGATGCCCTCCGATATCACCGGCACGGATATTTTGCAGGAGGACCCCAGCACCGGGCGGCGCACCTTTCAATTCCTCAAGGGACCGATCTTTACGAACATCTTGCTGGCCGACGAGATCAACCGCACGCCGCCGAAAACCCAGGCGGCGCTCTTGCAGTCCATGCAGGAATATAAAGTCACCGCCGGCGGCACCACTTTTCCGTTGGATTTGCCGTTTTTCGTGCTGGCGACGCAAAATCCGATCGAACAAGAGGGCACCTATCCGCTTCCCGAGGCGCAGCTCGATCGTTTCATGCTGAATATCGAAATCCGTTATCCCAGTTTCGAAGACGAGGTGGAGATCGTCATGCAGACCACTTCGACCAACAAACCGTCGCCGCGCAAGATCATGGATGGGGCGGCGATCCTGCGCTACCAGGAGCTGGTGCGCAAGGTACCGGTTTCACCTTTCGTGGTTTCCTATGCGGTCGCCTTGACGCAGCGCTCGCGGCCGCAAAACGCCGACGCTCTGCCCTATGTCAAGGACTACGTCGAATGGGGCGCCGGCCCGCGCGCTTCGCAGTACCTCATCCTGGGCGCCAAGGCGCGCACCATTTTGCAGGGCCGCTACGCCGTGTCGATCGAAGATATCCAAGCCATGGCACCTTCCGTGCTGCGCCACCGCATCGTGCCGAATTTCAAAGGCCAGGGCGAAGGACTCTCGTCCGTCGACATCATCAATCGGCTGCTCACCGACATCAAACCAGCGACGGACGGCCGCGCGGCGCACTGAGATTCCAGATTACAGATTCAAAATTCCAACTCCCGATGCAATCTGGAATCTGTAATTTAGCATTCTTGAAAATACTTTTCCCCGGCCGCTGTCAAACTCTTTTCATCTGCGGCATCGAGGTACGCGGCGGTGCCGAATTTCAGCGGCGCACTCAAGAGGCGCTCGCGCTCTTGCAGCCATTGCCTGAGTTCGCGCTCATCCGCGCCCATCTCGGCCTGATACGCCAGGGTCAGCGAAGCGGCATGCGAGCCTGGGCAAAGCCGCCGACTTTCACCGTCGGCGCGCCGACGTGGAACCATTCTGCGCCGTGGTACGCCGGCGCGATCGCCCACGATGCCTATCATGCCAAACTCTACCGGGACGTGAAACTTGCCCATCCGGCGGTGGAACCCCATGCCGATGCCTGGACCGGTGCGGCGGCAGAGAAAGCCTGCTTGGCGTTTCAGCGCCAAGTGTTGGCGGCCCTCCACGCCGCGCCGTCGGTCATCGAGTACGTCGAAGCGCACGATCGAAATCCCACCTATCAAGGCCGCAACCAGGGCTGGAGAGGCCGGCTAGATTATCTCAAACGCTGGTGGTAGAGGTGAGCCAATGAGAGCCGGTGAATTCGAGAATCGAAATTTATAAACAGCCGCTCTCGAACAGCGCTCATCCATCATCGACGATCATCATTAAAAACATGGCCGACGCCGACAAAAATTATTTCGATCCCAAGGTTCTCGCGGGGATTTCAAACCTTTATCTGCGCGCCCGCTGGGTGGTTGAAGGGATGATGTCGGGCATCCATAGAAGCCGCGCCAAAGGTTTCAGCGTCGAGTTCGAAGAACACCGCGAGTATTCGCCGGGCGACGAAATCCGCCGCATCGACTGGAAGGCGCTGGGCAAGTTCGACCGCTATTTCATCAAAGAGTACGAAGACGAAACCAACCTGCGCGCTTTCCTGTTGCTCGACGCCAGCGCGTCGATGAACTACGCCTCAAACGGGGTTACGAAATTCGATTACGCCTGCACGCTGACGGCGTCGCTCGCCTATCTGATTCTCAGGCAGCAAGACGCGGCCGGCGTGGTGATCTTCTCCGATCGCATTGACACTTTCATTCCGCCGCGCGCCAAGCGCGATTATCTGATGCAGATCCTTCACGCCCTGGAGAAGCGCCACCCCGGCGGTGAAACCAACGTAGGCAAAATTCTCGACGACATCGCCGGCCAGGTCAAACGGCGCGGCCTGATCGTTTTGGTCTCTGATCTGCTCGACGAGCCGGCGGAGATTCTCAAGGGCCTGCGCCAGTTTCGCTTTAAAGGCAACGACGTGATCGTCTTTCACCTGCTCGATCCGGCGGAGCTCAACTTGCCCTTTGACGGCAATATTTTGTTCGAAGATCTGGAAGCGGCAAGTTTACAGGTCGTCACCGACCCGCGCGCGATCCGCGCAACCTACCAGCAGGTGGTGCAGGAGTTCATCACCGACATGCGCAAGCAATGTCATGACGACGCCATCGATTATCAATTGATCTCGACAGCGACACCGTTGGACCAGGCCCTGGCGAGCTATTTAAGCTGGAGAGGCTGAGGCGCATGTCGGTTTTTTTTCTCTATCCGGCGTTTCTGTTCGGCCTGCTCGCGGCGTCGCTGCCGGTATTGATACACCTTTTGAATCGACGCCGGCTGCAGCGCATTCGCTTTCCCGCGGTACGCTTCATCCTGCTGTCGCAAAAGCGCATTTCGCGCAGCTACCGTCTGCGTCACTGGTTGCTGCTAGCGCTCCGCACCCTGGCGGTCATTCTGCTCGTGCTGTTGCTCGCCAATCCGATTTTTCAAACCGGTGCCGGACTATTCGCAGGCAGCGGTTCAGTCTCGGCGGTGCTCTTGTTGGACAATTCGTTGAGCATGACCTGGAGCGGCGACGGCAACGGCTTTAAACAGGCCAAGGACGCCGCCCGGTTGTTGATCTCCGCGCTCGATGAAGGCGATCGCGCCGCGCTTTTGCCGACCAATATCAGCGGCAAAGAAGTGTTTCGACTCAAGAGCCAGAAAAACGTACTGTCGCGCGAGCTCGACGCGATCGAGATCGCCGACGGCACGGCCGATTGGCCGGCCGCCCTCGACAAAGCCTACGAATTGTTAAGTGCGCCGGCCGGACAAAAAGAAATTCGCTTGATCACCGATATGGGGCTTACCGGCTGGGATCAATTTTCCGTGGCAGCGCTCAAACGGGTCGATCCGTCGATCCCGATCAAATTGCTCCGCGTCGGCCGCAAACAGAAACCGCTCAACGGCAGTATCAAGGAAATCCGCCTAGCCGGCCAGGGCGTCGGCGTTGACATTCCGCTCCGAATTGAAGCGAGTTTGAGCAATTTTGCCGACCAGGAAATCAAGGATATTTTGGTGCAGCTAAATATCGACGGCCAGAGCAAGGAACAAAAACTCGCCACGGTGCCGCCCAAAGGGGAGACCACGGTGAATTTTCAGACCCGCGTGAGCCAAGCGGGCGCACATAGGGGTGCGGTGATTCTCAAGAAAAACGGGCTCGCCGGCAATCGAGTTGCCAATTTCACTCTCGACGCCCAAGACAAACTTAAAGTGCTGGTCGTCGACGGCGATCCGCAGACTGCGCTAGTGCAGAGCGAGAGTTTTTTTCTGAGCCGCGCGCTCAATCCCTCGGGCGAGCGCGACTCGTCGCTTTTTCTGCCCACGGTGATCGTCCCCGACGGCCTCAACGCAGCCGCGCTGGATCCCTACCAAGTGGTATTTTTATGCAATGTCGCTACCCTGCCGGACGCTTTCGTCGCCAAGCTGCAAATCTTCGTGCGCCAGGGCGGCGGTTTGCTCATCTACGGCGGCGATAAGCTGCAAGCCGGGAGCTACAATCAGAAATTGGCGCAGATTGTACCCGCCGAGCTGCGCGAGAAAAAAACCGGCCCGGAAGCCAACGGCGAAAAGGTCGCCAAACTCGATGTCACCCATCCGGCGCTGCAGATTTTTAGCGATCCGATTTTGCTCGAATCGCTCAAGTCCGCGCGGGTCTGGGGCTACACGCGCGCAGTCGCCCGCGGCAGAGCGCCTCTCATGGCGCTTGCCAACGGCGACCCGCTGCTGCTCGAACAGAGCGTCGGCAGCGGTAAAGTGATGCTGATCACCACCACGGCCGACCGCGATTGGACCGATTTGCCGTTGAAAACCGTCTATCTGCCGTTGCTGCAATCGCTCACGCAGTATCTTGCCGGCGGCAAGCGCGGCCGCTTAGACCCTGGTATTGTCGTCGGCACGGCGAAAGAAATCGCCCTGCCGCCGGCGTTGGTCGGCAAAACCTTGCGGGTGATCAAACCGAACAAGCAAGCCAGCGAAGTGCCGATCGTCGGCGTGAAAGAGCGCGCCGTCGCAACCATCACCGACAACGATCGCGCCGGCATCTATCGACTGGCATTTCCCGCCGGGGGCGAAAAGGACACGGCGGTAACGCCGCTTTACGCCGCCAATTCGCCGTTTCTTGAATCCCGCCTGGAGGAGATCGGCGAACGGGCGTTGCAAGCCAAGCTGGCGCCGATCCGCGCCGAAGTCATTCCCGTCGAGGCGATCAAGGAAGGCGGCAAGCGCACCGATCTGGCGCTTCCCCTGCTCGCGATGCTGATTGTAACTCTGCTGCTCGAAGGCTGGTTGGGTCAAAGATTTTAGAAATTCAAAATTAAAAGTGAAAAATTTAAAAGACGAACATTTGCGAGCGCTTTTTAACTTTGAATTTTTAATCTTCAACTCTTTATGAACCGTCGCATTTTCATCCGGATGCTTGCTCAAGGCTTCCTCGGCACCACGTTGTTCCCGCGCGTCTCCAAAGCTGCCCAATCGAGTGACAATCGCCGGCTGCAGTTCGTTTTTGCCCAGATCAAATATCGCGGCGGCGATTGGAACCCGCATCCGCTTTCGGTGGCGCCGTTGATGGAAGAGCTTATGGCCCGGACCAGTGTCGAAGCCGCACCGGCCCGCCGGGAAGTGACTTTGACCGATCGCGACCTGTTCAACTATCCGTTTCTTTATCTCACAGGAAAATACGAGTTCGATCCGTTCAGCCCCGAAGAAATCGAAACCCTGCGCCGCTTTCTCTCTTACGGCGGTTTCCTGTTGATCGACGACGCGCTGGGCCAGCAGCGCTACGGCTTCGATAAGGCCGTGCGGCGCGAGATCCAGCGGGTCTTTCCGGGCAATGATTTCAAGCGCCTCCCGGCCGGCCATGCCGCCCTGCGCAGTTATTATTTGCTGCGCCGCATCGGCGGTCTGCGAATCGTCAGCCCGACGCTCGACGCTATCGCCGTCGGCAATTCCACGCCGGTTATTTATTGCCAAAACGATCTCGGCGGCGCCTGGGAGCGCGACCAGTCGGGACAATTTATCAACGCCTGCACTCCCGGCGGCGAAGCGCAGCGACGCGATGCTTTTCACCTGGGCATCAATCTCGTTCTCTACGCCATGACCGAGAACTACAAAGAAGATCTGATCCACGTTCCGTTCATTCGTAAAAGGCTCACCCGGTAAGTCATGCAGGATCTCTATTTCATCGGCACGCTGCCCTGGTGGTTGATCGCCCTCGTCGCCATCGGCACCACGGCGTTGTTGGCCCAGCAGTTTCTCGGACTCAAGCGCCGCCTGCCGCTCAGTCAGAGTGGCGTGCTCACGCTCTTGCGCGCGCTTGTCTACGCCGGTCTGATTTTTTTCCTGCTCGGGCCGGCGCTGATCGACCGGCGCACGACCAAGTTGCGCCGGCCGTTGACCGTGCTCATCGACAGCTCGCAGAGCATGGCGTTTCCGGCGAAATCCAAAACCGCGCCCCGGGAAAAAACGCCGATGAGCCGGCTCGACGCCGTGCGCGAAAAACTTACCGCCGGGAAAGAGCCGCTGATCGAAAAGCTCAATCGCGACTACGATCTGCGCCTGATTCGCTTCGGCACCAGCTTGGAGCCCATCGCCCCGGGAAGCTTGGCCGGCCTGCAGCCGCAGGATCCGGGAACCCGGCTGCTCGAGCTGCTGCAAAGCGCCGCGCGCGACGGCAGTGCTCAATCCGCCGTCGTCGTGTTTACCGACGGCATCACTAACGGCGACCAGAAATCCCTCGCCGGCATGGCGCCGCTGCCTGTGCCGGTGTTCGCGGTCGGCGTCGGCGAGACCGAAGGCTTCATCGACGTGCGCATCGCCAAGCTCGGCGCGCCTGAGTTTGCTTTCCGCAGCCGCGAATTCAAAATCGATTTGACGATCCGGGCGTCCGGCATGAAAGGCAAAACCGTCCCGCTGTTATTCAATCGCGGCAAAAACCTAATTACCTCCCGGCCGATCGCCATCGATGCCGACGTATTCGAACACAAATTGACCCTCTCCTTCACGCCGAAAGAGCTCGGCACCTACAGTTTTTCAGTCGGCATTCCGGCGCAATCCGGCGAGCAAATCACCCAGAACAACCAGAAAGCGTTCAAGGTCGAGGTGCAACGGGACAAAATCCGCGTGCTGACTTTGTCCGGCTCGCCGTCCTGGAACTACCGCTTTCTGCGCATGGCGATGAAACAGGACCCGCTGATCGAGCTGGTGTCGTTTGTATTCTTGCGCACGCCCACCGACACGGTGGACGTGCCGGAGAACCAACTCAGCCTGATTCCCTTTCCCATCGACGATATCTTTCTCGAGGAGTTGAAGAACTTCGACGTGATTTTCTTCGACGATTTTTCCCATCGCGCTTATTTTAACCCGGTGTATCTCGAGCGGGTCAGAGACTTCGTGCGCGATGGCGGCGGGCTCGCCATGCTCGGCGGCACGCGCGGTTTCGACAGCGGCGGCTACGCCGACAGTGCGTTGAAGGAAGTGCTGCCGGTCGAATTGGACGGCAAAGGGAGCTTCGAGACGCGCACGCCGTTACACGCGGTATTGACCCCCGCCGGTAAGGCCCATCCGATCACCCGCCTGCTAGCAGATCCCAAGGCGAACGAGGAGGCCTGGCGCAAGCTGCCTGCGCTGACAGGGATGAACCGGGTGCGCGGCGTGCGCGGCGAAACCCTGCTCACGGTCGGTGGCTCGGACGCCTCGAGCAACGCGCCGCTGCTTGCTGTCGGCCGCTTCGGCAAGGGCAGAACGCTGGCCTTGATGACGGATGACTCCTGGCGTTGGAACTTCATCGCCGTCGGCAACAAGGAAACCCCGCAGCATCATTTGAAGCTCATGCGCCAGGCGGTGCGCTGGCTCGCCCAGGAGCCGTCCTTCGAACAGGTGCGGTTGCAACCGGTCGCCCATGCCCAACCAGGCGAAAAGGTCGCCCTCAAGCTGCGTGTGTTGAAAGACGATTTCACTCCGACGCGCCAGGCTTCGGTGCAACTTCGCGTCTTCACTCCCGAGGGCGAGCCCATTCCCGTTCCTGCCGGTGCCGATGCCGAAGAGGGCGATTACAGCGGCGAATTCACGCCCACGCGGGAAGGCAGCTACCGCGTGGAAGCGGAAGCCAGTCTAGGCGGCAAAGTGCTGGGTAAAGATAGAACCAGTTTCACCGCCGCCTATTTCTACGGAGAAGCCGACGATGGCCGGCCGCATCTCGACCTGCTCAAGCAAATCGCCGAGTCGAGCAAAGGCGAATACATCCCGATCGCCGAATGGAACGAAAAGTCGCTGGAGAAAATCGCCGCGCGATTGGAAAGCGTTGCGCCTTCCGACATCGTCGAGCAACGTCAAACCCGGTTGTGGAACAATTTCTGGCCGTTCGCGATCATCCTCGCGTTGCTCAGCGTCGAATGGTGGATGAGAAGGAAGTGGGGGCTGATTTAGTCACGAGTGACGAGTGCTGAGACTGAGTTAGGAATTTTCGGATTTTCAATTCATAATTTCGCCAAAACTGAAGCCATAGACAAAAGTCCATGATCGTGCCGAGCAATCGACGCATAGTCATTCGAATGAAATGGCTAGTTGTCGCGATGTTGATCGTAACGCCGCGGCTTGCGTGGAGCTTCTGCCACGAGCTCGACGTTGTTCAAGGCAAGATTTTCCGTGCCGCCGCCGGACCGGCGCCGGCGGTGGCCATCGAGTGGTTCGGCCACTCGACTTTTCAAATCACGTCGTCAAAGGGCACGCGGGTGCTCACCGATCCGCACGGTGCGTTCGACCTGCCCCACCCCACTTTGCCGCAACATATTGTCACCACGAGCCACCAGCACGGCCCGCACAGCGCCGTCGAAATGGCGCTGGGCACGCCGGCCATTTTGCACGGCCTCACGCCGAGCGGGGATAACTGGAAAAAAATCTCAACGACGATCCGCGACGTTTCGGTTTACGTCGTGCCGGCGTACCATGACAAGAGCCACGGCCTGCAGCGCGGCAAGAATGCGATCTTTGTTTTTCGCATCGACGATATCTGCATCGCTCATCTGGGCGACCTCGGCCACCTGCTTACGCCCGATCAGCTCAAGATGATGGGCAAGATCGATATTTTGCTTGTGCCCATCGCCGGCGGCTATTACACCGTCACGCCGGCCGAAGCGCGCGAAGTCACCAAGCAGGTCAATCCCAAGATCGCCATCCCGATGCATTTTTGGTGGGAGCAGGCCGTGCAGCAGTACACCCAAGGCATGACCAGAGTCAAAATGCTCAGCACGCCGGTGCTAAAAATCTCCAAGCCGGAATTGCCAAAACCGATCGAGACGATCGTGTTGCCCTGGGGGCAACGGTAAATGTTTTCGCGGATCTGAAGATTCGCGCGGCGGAAACACCTCGCGCCCAGAACCGAGGGCTCCAACGCTTGCGAGCAAGTGAAATTTAAATTTAAAGAAGCCGGCTCCCCTATTCTGGTTCCGACCTCGCGGTTCCAGGGCGTCAGTGTTCGCCCAATTTGCGTGTTCATTGGAAATGAACAAACGTATTTCAGTGAACAATCGAGGGCGTTTCGACGGCGATGTGAAGGTTCTGGCTTCGACGGGCGAATGATTGCGAGCGTGGAGCGGCCCGAAACGCGATGATTGTTAGGAAAGCAAGGCCGGCCTTAATATGCCCCCTCGGCAGTGGAGCACCTACGATAAATCTTTTGTCTTCTGCTCGAACTCCTCTTTATTGATCTCACCGCGCGCGTAGCGCTCGCGCAAGATCGTCAATGCCGAATCCGGCCGCGACGATCGTCCCTTAAACAGTAACCAGCGGAGACCCACAACAAAGCCGACGATTACCAGTACCCAGAACAACAACATCATCAGCATCATGCCGATCGCCCAGGCTCCCGACCACATCGGATGCATCTCCCAATGCCACTCGTAAAAGCGCGCCTGGGCAAAAACCGGGAATGCTTGGGCAAGCATACTCATCGGTAACAGAAATACCCACATTAGCTTATTCATGTTTTTCATCGCCTCGTTTCGATGCTTAGCCGGGCCAATCTATCAGAACCAGGTTGCTCAGGGTGAGCACATTGGACCGGCCACGAGCACGGCCGATACTCCAGCGCGAACAGGTTCGGCGCCAACCGAATCGGCCAACCATGGTATTCGGTTGGATTCATACTTCGGAAAACCTCGTCAATGAATCAAGGCCGAACCCTGGCACGCCGTGGCTAATCGGTGACTATCAGGCACGGTAGCTGAGATTCTTCACCAAAGCTGCGGCCAAGACAAAAAGACGAGGGGGATGATAACCGCAACCAGCGGGCTAGCTGAAATTCCGGTAAGAACCCCTAACGTCAGGGCTAACAAAAAAGTCCCAAAGTAAAACCATAAAAACTGCGTGCGCATACGAACCTCCAGTGCGTCCTATGCTTGCATTGCCGCCAGTCTTACCCGTCTTTCCTCAAGCAATTGGTATTCACGCCGCCGCCCATATCTCAGACAGCAGCTCCGCCTGCTCCAGCACCGTCTGGGTGGCCTTTTCCTGTTTGTCTGGCGGATAACCGTATTTGCGCAGGATACGCTTGACGATGACGCGGAGCTGGGCGCGGACGTTTTCGCGAACCGTCCAGTCGATTGTCACATTCTTTTTTACTGTCTCGACCAACTCGCGAGCGATTTTAACCAGCGTCGGTTCGCCGAGCACCTTGACCGCACTGTCGTTGACCTCCAGGGCGTCGTAAAAAGCCAGCTCGTCTTCACTCAGATGCAGCTCTTCACCGCGCGCATTTGCTTTGCGCATGTCTTTGGCGAGCTGAATCAGCTCCTCGATCACCTGGGCAGTCTCGATGGCGCGGTTTTGGTACTTGCGCACCGCTTGTTCGAGAAGCTCGGCAAAGGAGCGTGCTTGGACGACGTTGCGCCGAGCACGAGTTTTGATCTCGCCCGATAAAAGTTTACGCAGTAGTTCCACCGCCAGATTTCGCTGCGGCATGCTGTGCACCTCGGCGAGAAACTCATCGGAGAGGATCGAGATATCCGGTTTCTTGAGACCGGCAGTGGCAAAGATATCCACCACTTCGTCGGATGCGACCGCCTTGGAGATGATTTGGCGAATGGCGTGATCGAGTTCTTCGTCGGTCTTGCGGTCACCCGGCGTGCCCTTGGCCAACACCGCCCGAACCGCCTGAAAGAACCCAACGTCGTCACGAATGCGCAGCGCCTTCTCACGCGGCACCGCCAGCGCGAAGGCGCTGGAAAGGTCCGTGACGGCCCGCAACAGACGAGCCTTGCCGTCGTTAAGTGCCAGGATATGCTCTTGCGCGGCCGGCAGCACCGACAGGCGCTCCTGCGGTTTGCCGGTGATCCAATGCGACCAATCGAAGCCGTGAAAAAGACCGCGGCAAATCTCGTAGTGCTTCATCAGAGCCGCCACAGCCTCGTCCTGATCGAGCGCGGTCTTACCGGTGCCGCCGCTTTCGGTGTAGGTCACCAGCGCCTTCTTGAGTTCGTCGGCGAGGCCGAGGTAGTCGACGACCAAACCGCCCGGCTTGTCTTTGAAGACCCGGTTCACGCGCGCGATGGCTTGCATGAGACCGTGACCGCGCATCGGCTTGTCGACATACATGGTGTGCAGGCTCGGCGCATCGAAGCCGGTGAGCCACATATCGCGCACGATGACGATCTTGAAGGGATCTTTCGGGTCGCGAAACCGGAGCGCCATGTCTTCGCGCCGCTTCTTGTTCCTGATATGTCCCTGCCAGTCCAGCGGATCGGCGGCGGCTCCGGTCATAATCACCTTCATTGAGCCGGTTTCATCCGACTCACCGTGCCACTCCGGCCGCAGTGCCGCGATCTCGCGGTACAGCTCCACGCAGATGCGCCGGCTCATACAAACGATCATCGCCTTGCCGTCCATCGTCGCCAGGCGGTTCTCGAAGTGCTCCACCAGGTCGCGGGCGATGAGCTTGAGGCGATTTTCCGAGCCGACCACGGCTTCCAGTTGTGCCCACTTGGTCTTGAGCTTCTCTTTGCGCTCGACTTCTTCGCCCTCGGTGACCTCTTCGAACTCGGGGTCGATTTTGGGACGTTCGGATTCTTTTAGTTGGAGTTTGGCGAGCCGGCTCTCGTAGTAGATCGGCACCGTGGCGCCGTCGACCACCGCCCGCTGGATGTCGTAGACGCTGATGTACTCGCCGAAGACCGCGCGGGTGTTGGCGTCGGTCTTCTCGATGGGCGTGCCGGTGAAACCTATAAACGACGCATTCGGCAGGGCATCGCGCATGTGTCGTGCAAAGCCGTCGATGAAGTCGTACTGGCTGCGATGCGCCTCGTCGGCAATCACGACGATATTGCGCCGGTTTGAGACCACCGGATGGCGGTCGCCTTTCTCCTCGGGGAAGAATTTTTGGATCGTTGTGAAGACCACGCCCCCCGAGGCTACCTTCAGTTTCTCGCGCAGGTCGGCGCGGTCCGCCGCCTGTACCGGTGGCTGGCGGAGCAGTTCCTGACAGCGGGCGAAGGTGCCGAAAAGTTGATCGTCGAGGTCGTTGCGGTCGGTGAGCACGACGATAGTCGGGTTCTCCATCGCCGGGTGCAGGATCACGCGGCCTGCGTAGAAGGCCATCGTCAGGCTCTTACCGGAACCCTGGGTGTGCCAGACTACGCCGACGCGCCGATCGCCGGGATCGCCTCCAGGTCGTCTCCCGGACTCGTATTTTCCCGGCGTCTCGCCCGATCGATCCGCCGCGCTACGAGCCGCGCGCAGCGTCTCTTCCACAGCTACGTTGACCGCGTGGAACTGGTGGTAGCCCGCCATCTTCTTGGTGAGCTTGTCGCCGCCCTCGTCCTCGAACACGATGAAATGCCGCACCAGGTCGAGGAATCGACGCTTGTCGAATACGCCTTCGAGCACGACTTGCAGTTCGGCCAGGTTCGCCGCCGCATCCTCGCGTCCGCCAATCGTGCGCCAAGGTTTGAACCATTCCTTACCCGCACCGAGCGTGCCGATGCGCGCCTGCGTGCCGTCGGAGATAATCAGTGCCGCATTAGTCGTAAAGAGCGCAGGGATTTGAGCCTGATAGGTCTGGAGTTGCTGATACGCGCTCCAGATCGTCGCGTTCTCATCGGCCGGGTTCTTGAGTTCGATCACCGCCAGCGGCAGCCCGTTGACGAATAGCACAACGTCCGGCCGGCGCGTGTGCTGCCCCTCGGCCACGGTAAACTGATTGACGACCAGCCAGTCGTTGTTGTCGGGCTTGTCGAAGTCAATCACTTTCGCCTGCGCGCCTGCGATTGAGCCGTCTTTTCGGCGATACTCCACCGTCACTCCGTCCACGAGCATGCGGTGCACGGCGCGGTTGCGCTCTAACATAGACGGCGCCTCGGTGCGTGTTAGTTTGCGGTAGGCGTCTTCCAGCGCTTCCGCGGGGAGGTCAGGATTGAGACGCACTAGCGCCTGGCGCAAGCGGCCTTCGAGAAAAACGTCGCGGTAGTTCGGATCGCTGCGCTCAGCGCCAAGCATACCGACCGCCAGGTCTGGGCCGTGCCGTACCGCGTAGCCGAGCGCTTCGAGCCAGGCGAGTGCGGCTTGCTCGACGACGGATTCGGTGAAGTTGCTCATGCGCCGCGCTCCGTCAGCAGATTGATGATCAGCCGCACCATCAAATCCTTGTTAGCTGGAGCGCTTTCGGCGATGAGCAACGCAAGCGCCGTCAGCGCCGACGGGTTCAATGAATGCGCGATATGCTCTTGCCGCAGGTACAGCATGAACAGAAACGAGCCGATGCGCTTGTTGCCGTCAGAAAACGGATGATCCTTGATGACCAGATAGAGCAAGTTGGCGGCTTTCTCTTCGCACGAACGGTACAGGCCCGCGCCGAACATGGTCTGTTCGATGCTGCCGAGAATACCTTCCAACGCCCCGCCACGCGGGTTTCCAAACAACGGCGTGGCTTCCTGGCGCGCCATCAGTTCGCGCTTGAATTCAGCAATCGCCGCGCTGGCTCGGGTGAAATCCAGCACGCCCGACGACTGGCCGGGCACCCGGCGGCAACCCCAGCCGATCCTCGTCATACTCAAGCAAGCAGCCGCCAGGTGTCGGCGTAGCCAGTGATCAATTCCAGGACTGCGCGGCCGGTGTCATCCACCAGCGCCTGGTTTTGCAGAGTGCGCGCTAGAAGATCAAGCGTCTGCCGCGCTTCCAGCAGGCCGCGCTCAGCTAGGCGGGTTTGGTTGAAGCTGTAACCCCGGACCAAATGCTCGCGCAATACACGCGTGGCCCATTGGCGGAAGCGTACGCCCCGGCGAGAGTTAACCCTGTATCCGACGGAAATGATCGCGTCTAAATTGTAGTGTTTGAGGCTGCGCCGCACCTGCCGCTTGCCCTCAGTTTGAACTACTAAGAAATCCTTAGCAGTTGCCGCCTCCTCCAATTCACCGTCATCAAAGACATTTCTCAGGTGCATGAGCACATTTTCAGGGGTAGTGTCGAACAAGTCCGCCACTTGTCGCTGCGTCAGCCAGACCGTCTCCTGCTCCAGACGAACGTCTACCCGAACCTGACCGTCTGGCGCTTCATACAGTAAAACTTCGCCGCCAGGTGCTTCGGTCGGAGTGCTCATGACAGTAGTCCCAATTTATGTTCGGGCCAGACTCCTTCGGTTTGAACCGGTGCAATTTTTGCACTTACTGCCCCCGGATCACAATCGCCATCCTTGAAGGCGTTGCGAATATACTTGGAAAACACCGGCTCTGAGCGTACGTCGGGATTGAGACAGACAAGCGACTGCCGCAAGCGGACTCCGAGTACCACATCGCGATAGTTCAGATCACTCCGCTCGGCGCCGAGCATACCCGACGCGATGTCGGGGCCGTGCAGCACCGCGGAGCCCAGCGCTTCGAGCCAGGCGAGAGCAGCGTCTTCGACGCCGGATTCTGTGAAGACTGTTGTCACGATGTAGCCTTTTTCAAGCAGCGCTTTGCCCAAATGTCATCCACGCTGTCCTTTGTAAATGCTGTTTTGAATTCATCCAAAGCCTTTTGCGAATAGCGTTTATATAGTTGGCTGCCTATTTTGAATTCCTTATAGCATTCAGGCTTATTTCGAAGCCCAAGATAATCGACGACCGCAATGGCCTTGGGAATCGATGTTCCAAACTTATCCGCAAGTTGTTTTGCGCCGAGATTGTAAAAATCGAGTTCGTTGACGCGCTTTGCGGCAACGACAGATGCGCCTGGAGTTCCTTCAGCGACAAGTTGAATGGGGATACCTTCCTTTTTTGATAGACGAAGCGATAGGGTTGCGCCGGCTCCGTCCGCCGCGATCTCAACCGCTGATGCGCCTTTAAACGCATCGACCCATGTCTTTCCACCCAGAATATCCTTACTCCTCCGTCTTAAGTCCGCGTCGCTCGGCTGTCCTTTTTCGCCTTGGATCGTCGAGTCTAGTATTGCAAGCGGGCGCAGTCTTGCTAGGGCCTCAATCTGACGACGCTTCCCTGGACGCAGTAGCTTCTTAATCTCTTCGACCTCCGACTCAAAAAGCGTCGCCAAACTTGTCGGAGGCGAGGTCGAGACTGGCAGCACGCGGGTTGGCAGGTGGCTAACGAGGTCTTCATTGAAGACCTTCTTCAAAAGATCACGAAAAAGTGTGACACCCGATTGTATGTGGACATAGAGTTGGCCTTCCGAGATATCAAGAAGGTGATGTTGCGCTGCGTCCCGCAAGCCGTTGATGGTCTGCAGGACTAGCGCCTGTTCTTCACTGAGAAACTTGATCCTCCCGTCGCTCAAGGCGCGACGTACGCACGCATCAAATCCGATTGTTTCCTTGGCGCGCTTCTCGCGTATCCGTCCACCTCGATGTAGCAGCGCTGCCTTAAGTAGCATTTCAAAAGCATGATCGAGCTGGATAAGGGTACTACTGACCCGACCACGGTCGTTCGGTCGATTGAAGAGTTCGATACTAAGCACCAGCGAATCACATGCCTTCTCCAGCAGGAGCTTCGCTTCGCGCTTCATTAGGCAACGCTCTCCACAATCCGCTCGGCGGCATTTAAACGCAGCTCGCCAGAGATGAGTTTAGGCAGCAACGCGTCGCGCAGTGCCGCGACGGTGCGGTTTTCTCGAATTTTATTCAGAATAGAAGTGAATTGCGGATGTACTGCTTCGTTGAAACCGTCCACGATTGCCGCAAGCGGTTTAACGAATTGTGCCGCCTTGATTCCAGCCGCGCTTACATTCGGTTGTGCACTTCCTTCAGCCCTCGACACAATCTGATCTAAGATGTCGTCGTTCAGAAGCAAACAAAACACAAACCACGGACGGCTCAATTTTGAACGAGGGACAAAGCGAGCGACACGTTGATTAAGGACCGCTCGGAGCCTTCGATTCACAAGCAGGCCAAATTTTGCGACGTTGGCACCAGTCATCGCCATTAGTAAATCACCATCGGTAAGGTGAAGTCCTGAAATTGTGATGCCAACTCGGCCGGCACGTATTCAACATCATAAACGTCAACCGTGCGATCCTCTTTGATGTTCTTGATCTTCACGACCGGGAAACCGCAATCAACGAAGTCTTTACTCTTGAAAGCAAACCCGCCTTGAACTTCAGTAACCTCCCCAACTGTCCCGACAGCCCACCCCTTGGGAATCTCCCCCAGTTCCGAGTCCTCGAAGGCATCCGGGAAAAGGTCGGCGAGGGGTTTGGGGAGGCCGGGGTCGCGGCGTTCGGCTTTAGCGCGGGTGGGGTCAAAGTCCACGAACCACGATTTGAAGAGCGCCCGCGCCATCGCCTCCAGCGTTTCGTTCATTCGCCGGTTCAGTTCGATTTTGTCGTCCAGTGTACCGAGTATATGGGCGATGGCGCGTTGTTCCTGCTCCGGGAGCGGTGGCCACCAAATCCCTGCGAGCTGCTCACTGGACACATTGGGAAAGGTCGAGCCTGTGGCCTGTGCGAGGAGATCGGGGAGGTTGTACTCGATGACTGCTCGAACGAAGGGCTGAAGATCAGGCTTCGTCTTATGTCGGATCGCCGCCACTCCGCGCCCGATCGCGTACTCGCGATCGGCCCAGTTCATCCGGCCCGTCGTTGACCCACGAACGCAAAACAGCACGTCGCCTGGGCGCGCTCGCTTACGCGCGTCTGTTGTGAACTGCACAGGTGTCGGGTGATGTGGGCCGTACTCTGTTGGCCCATTCAGCAACGGCAGGCCGATGCTCGCCTCGTTACAAGTCTCTCCGGGCGGAGACTGACCCATCACGATATCGGCGAATGCACTGAGCGAGCTACCCGCCATACCCAAGCTCCTTCAAGTTTGCGGCGATAGCGGCGTCAAGCTTCGCTGCTTCTTTCTGCTTCACGACTTCTTCGTCCTTACTCTATGCCTTGGTTTCGCCGACAACTCCGCTTCAATTTCCTCGACAGTCGGCAGGGCCGATCGCAGTTCGCTTGGCAGCGCTCGCGTCAGTTCATAGATGGAGATCCCGATGGGCTTGTCGATGCCGGCGAAACTATATTCCGCCAGCAATCTGCCGTGCTCCTGGCAAAGGATCAGGCCGATGGTGGGCTGATCGTCGGGCCGCTTGAGGCGGTCGTTGACGACGTTGCAGTAGAAGTTGAGCTTGCCGGCGTACTCGGGTTTGAACTTCCCCTTCTTCAAATCGATGACGACGAAGGCGCGCAGGCGCAGATGATAGAAAAGCAGATCGATGTAGAAATCCTCGTCACCGACATCGAGCCGGTACTGCCGCCCCACGAAGGCGAACCCCTGGCCGAGCTCAAGCAGGAACGCTTCGAGATGGCGCATCAGCTGGGTCTCGAGCTCGCGCTCGTGGAAAGGTTCGCTCAAGGTGAGAAAGTCGAAGATGTAGGGATCTTTCAGCGCTTGCTGCGCGAGATCCGACTGCGGCGCGGGAAGAGTGGCCGCAAAATTGGAAACCGTCTTGCCGTGCCGGACGTGAGCCTTGGCGCCGATCTGCAAGGCAAGGACGTTGCGGCTCCAACCGTTGGCGAGCGTCTGCTCCATGTACCAGTGGCGAGTGGAAATATCCTTGATCTTCTCGATCAGCATAACGTGGTGCGCCCAGGGAACTGTCCAGAACAAGCTTTCCCCCAAAAGTGCCACCGGCTGTGGCACTTTTGGCGCGGAGCGAATTTGTGCCGCAGCCTGCGGCACAATTGCAGCCGGGGCGCGGTATTCCCGGTAGAAAGAAAGCATCCGTTTGATGTTTCGCTCGGAAAAGCCTTTAACCTCGGGCAGTTCATTGTGCAGAGCAAGTGCCAGACGGGGAATGACAGCCGCGCCCCAGCCTTCGCGCTGTTGACGACCATCAATGATCCTGCCGATATCCCAGTACAGACGAACCAGCTCCGCGTTGACCGACAACACTGCCCGGGTCTGCGCCGCTTGGATGCGGCTCTTCACATCGGCGAGCAACGCCGCAAAGTCGGAGCGAACGACGGCGGAGTTCTTACCCGCCATATCCCAGCTCTTTCAGGTTAGCGGCAATGGCAGCATCGAGTTTCGCGGCTTCTTTCTGCTGCTCACGCAGCGTCGCGGCGAGGCGCTTCATTTTTTTATTCCAATAGATCGTAGTTGGTTTCATTTCTTCTTCGGCCTGTAATCATTGGGATCAAGGCATTGATCGTAGGTTGCCCTGTCGATCTTGATCCACTCCGTGCCATTGATGCCACGGCGGTTCCCGGCAGTTGGGCTACTGGGAAAAGCGCAAGCTACTTTGATCCACCGGGACTGTTCGACGGAAATAGCCCTGACTTCATCCGCCGCCTCCGAGAGATCCTGGTCCTGGCTAAAAACCAGCGCGACATCGTAAAGATTCTCACGCGCCAGCCGTACCATATCTAGAGCGATCCTGATGTCGATGCCTTTCTCTTGGCCGACAAGGATTGTCGTGACGCTGCGATCCGGCAGTTGAATCGTCTGGTTGCGGTAGCGCAGGGAACGGGAAAACGTATTAATTCCCCTTGTTCCCATGACAGCCAATTTTGCGGACCAAAAATGATTCCAGAAAGGGTTGTCCGTGGCGTCGGGTATTCCGCTGTAAAAAAACGTCTCTGCCAGGGTCCAGCCGCGAGCGGACGCAATGGATGCGGCTAGATTTTTGGGCTCGTAGTTAGGATAGGGATAGCCGAAGGCTTTTTTCGCGGCGTAGAAAAGGTTCTGTCCGTCAACGAACGCGTAAGTTCGTTTGACCGTGGGCTCAGGAGGCATATTCGCCTCCCCAGAAAAACAAAACCCCGCTGGAGGCCTTGCGGCTGATCCAACGGGGGGAAAATACTGAATGTAATTTAGCCTGGGAGAGGGGGAGTGTCAAGTGTGCAAAGGATCGATATCTCCCATCGTGGTCGCTAAAGGCATCGGGCCGATAGCGCATCTCCCAGGGGATTTGTCCAACAAGCTTTTGAACAAATCCGCGCCTTCTGAACTTTGCAGCGCTCTTACTCGCCATACCCAAGCTCCTTCAGGTTAGCGGCGATGGCCGAGTCAAGCTTCGCGGCTTCCTTCTGCTGCTCACGCAGCGTCGCGGTTAGGCGCTTCATCTTGTCTTCGAACGGCTCGCCGTCGTCTTCGGCGGCTTCGGCGCCGACGTAGCGGCCAGGGGTGAGGACGTGGTCGTGCTTGCGGATGTCTTCGAGCTTCGCTGCTTTACAAAAGCCTGGAACGTCTTCGTACTTGCCGGCGTCCCCTTCGACTACGCTCAGGGCAAGCTTATCGCCACGCCAAGCGTGGTAGGTGCCGGCAATCTTGGCGAGATCGTCGTCGGTGAGCTCGCGGTGCACGCGGTCGATCATCGTGCCGAGCTTGCGCGCGTCGATGAAGAGCGTTTCGCCGCGGCGATCGCGGAATCTTCCGTTCCTCTTGTTGCGCGCGAGGAACCACAGACAGACCGGGATCTGCGTGGAGTAGAAGAGCTGGCCGGGCAGCGCGACCATGCAGTCCACCAGATCGGCCTCGATGATGGCCTTGCGGATTTCGCCCTCGCCCGACTGGTTCGACGACATCGAGCCGTTGGCGAGGACGAAGCCGGCGAGGCCGGTTGGCGCGAGGTGGTGGATGAAATGCTGCACCCAGGCGTAGTTGGCGTTGCCTGCGGGCGGCTTGCCGTAAACCCAGCGCTTGTCGTCCTTGAGCAGCTCGCCGCGCCAATCGCTGTCGTTGAACGGCGGGTTGGCCAGCACATAGTCGGCTTTGAGGTCGGGGTGCTGGTCGTTGTGGAAGGTGTCGCCGTGGGCGATCTGCGCGTCGATGCCGCGGATGGCGAGGTTCATCTTGGCCAGGCGCCAGGTGGTGTAGTTGGACTCCTGGCCATAGATGGAGATATCACCGAGCTTGCCGCTGTGGGCCTCGATGAACTTCTCGCTGCTGACGAACATGCCGCCCGAGCCGCAGCAGGGGTCGTAGACGCGGCCCTTGTAGGGCGCGAGCATTTCGACCAACACGCTCACCACGCGCGATGGCGTGTAGAACTGCCCGCCCTTCTTGCCTTCGGCGCTGGCGAACTGCGAGAGGAAGTATTCGTAGACTCGGCCAAGCGTGTCTTTGGCGCGGTCGGCCGGTGCGCCGAGCGCGATGTCGCTGACGAGATTGATGAGCTGCCCGAGGCGCTGCTTGTCAAGACCGGTGCGCCCGAAATCCTTCGGCAGCACACCTTTGAGCGAGGAGTTATCACGTTCGATGGCGGACATCGCGTCGTCCACGAGCGTTCCGATGGTCGGCTGCGGCGCGTTGGCTTTAAGATGCTGCCAGCGCGCCTCTTTCGGCACCCAGAAGATGCTGACGGCGCGGTATTCGTCCGGATCTTCGGGGTCGGCGCCCTGTGCCTTCTGCGCCTCTAGCTCCGTGTGCTTGGCCTCGAACGCATCCGAAATGTATTTGAGAAAAATCAGGCCAAGAACAACATGCTTGTACTCCGCCGCGTCCATGTTGTTGCGCAGCGCATCCGCCGCGGCCCAGAGCTTTGCTTCGAAACCCTGGTTGTCGGTGGTGTCGGTAGTTTTGCTTTTTGCCACGTGATTTACATCGATTTATTTTACTCTAGCGGAAATGCTTCTTTCGCCTCACGTTATGACGAAATTTACGTGAGTTCATAGGCGGACTTTATTGATGTGTTTCCACGTTCCCGCAATTTGCGTGTTCCGAGTTGGAGTCGGAACACCGGCAGGGTGGAATTCGCCAATTCCCGGATCGCCGCTCGGAAGATTCTAGTCGAAACGGCTAAACGTGCCAAGACTTAAACAAGGCGGGAGTGGAAAAGCCGTGGGCGTGCTCGTGGGGGATGACGTACGTGGGCGGGGATGGATTGTTTTCGTTTAATCCATTTAAGTTGATTATTGAGGTTTGTAAAATATTGTGACGGATCGCAATGCTTTTTCCCCTATGAATGTCGGCCAAAAGCTAGTCACTATAATCTGCAAACATCAATAATCGCTACGCTCCGTCCAAATCGTCTAAATCGGATAGGCAACGGAGAATGGAGAAAGGATGGAGGGGAACCCAGCCAGGCCTTCTAGTCGATCGAGTCCATCGAGCGCTGCCGACTGAATCTACGCGAGATTACCGACAGCAGCGTCAATACGGCGATGAACACAACTGAGACCACGCCGAGCTCGCCCAGGCTCCCTTCTTGCCACAGCTGCCAAATGAAGATTGAAAAAATGATGCTCTTCGGGGTCCAGAGAATCGCCGCCATGGACATCACTTTGACCGAAAGGATCAAGACGTAAAGCCCGCCGCCGATGAGCGAGGGAAGCATGAGCGGCACAAGGATTTTGAAAAACTTCGACCCAAATCCGGCGCCGGAAACCTCCGCCGCCTCTTCGAGCTCCTTGTGCACTTGAAGCAGACCGGCGTGGGTGAAGCGCGTGCCGTAGGGCAGGTAGCGAACCACATAGGCCACAAACAAAATCCAAATCGTCCCGTAAATTGGATTGGGAAAACTGAGAAACAAGATCATGACCGCGACTCCCATGACGATCGATGGCATCGCGTAGGGAAGAAACGCCACGGTATCGAGAACTTTGTGGCCGCGCGGGCGTTGTCGGATCACGATCCAGGAGATGGCCAGGGAGACCAGCATCACCACCACCGCCGTTCCGAGCGCCAGCAGGACCGTGTTCTGCGTCATCGGCCACAGATCGGTGCGGTCAAACGCCGTGCGGTAGTTTTCCAGGCTAAGCTTCGGTAATAGCTTCAGCGCCGGCGGACGATAAAAGCTCAAAAATGACGCCCATAAGAGAATCACGAACGGCAGCAGCACCGCGGTGATAAAATAGAAGAGAATGAAGCCAATCCCCGCGAGCCTCCATTTGCCGAGATCGATCAGCCGCGGGCGAAACCCCTTGCCGGTGATGGTCGTATATCGCTCCGCGCGCGAGATATTTTTTTGATAGAGGAAAAGTCCTATCAAGGTAAACAAGACCAGGGCCATGCTATACGCAAATCCTAATCCATAGTCCGGCGGAAAATGTTCGCGCACCGCCAAATAAATGTTGGTGCTGAACACGATAAGACCGCTCGGCAGACCCATGAGCGCCGGGACCTCAAAGGCTTCCAAACCGCGAACAAATTGCAGGATCGCTACACCCGAGAGCGCCGGCACCATCAACCGCAGGGTCACGGACCTCACCGTTTTGAATTGGCTTGCGCCGGCGGCGAGTGAGGCTTCCTCCAGGGACGGGTCCATGCGTCGCAGCACCCCGCCGAGTAGGAGAAAGGTAAGCGGCGCCATGCTGATCCCTTCGACCCAGGCCATTGAATAAATGTTGTAAGGATTGAACAGCGGCCCGCTCGCGCCGAGGTTCATCGCCAGGCTATTCAGGAGCCCGATGCGCGGACTGAGAAGCAAGATCCAGGCGATCCCCTTGAGCACGCTCGGCATGATCAAGGGAATCAGCATCAAGCTATAGGCGGTATTGCGCAGCGGAACATTGGTTCGCTCAACCAGAAATGCGATGGTGCCGCCGAAGACCGAGGCGACGAACATGGAACCTAAGGCAAAGGCGAAGCTATTCCAGAGCATGCCATAGGTGCGCGGATCGCCGTAGGCCCGGCTGAAGTTGTCCAGGGTCAGGCCCGACAACCCGAAGCCGATATCGCCGATGGAAATGGTGCGAAAACTATTGAGCAGGAGAAGGAGCAGCGGAACCAGAATTAGCACCGCCAGCGGCGCCAATAACGCCCACAGGAACCAACGGGAGTCGGAAAAATGCCACGTCGCGGCCTTCATGAATGTACCGATGAATGATTGCAAGCGGTGCGGGAGGCCGCATACGGGCCTCCCGCCATGAGCTCGCTATTTGAACTTGATCAGCTTGTAGTAAAAGTTTGCCGATTTCTCGGTATCCGCCTTGGTCCAGGCTTCGGTCGGAATCCGGTGCAGCATGGACCGCGTAATGCCGTTTTTCTTGGCCACCTTGACCGGCTTGGCATTGGCGGCCGTTGGATCGTAGGGGAATTTACCCAAGAGATTGGCGTAGATTTCTGAACCTTCCGACGTCGTGATCCAGTGCCCAAAAAGCTTGGCGGCATTGGGGTGCGGCGCGTTTTTTAAAATCCCAAACGCCCGGACCGAGCCGTACATCGGATCGAGCGGCACCAGCGCCAACGGTGCCCCCTTGTTGAGCATTTGATAAGCCCGGGAAAAAAGCCCGATGTGGAACAGGCCGAATTCGCCCGCGGCCAGCAGGCGAGTCGGCCCGGTGTAGCCGTCGACGATTCGCGGTGCGGTCGTCTTGACCAGGCGCCGGAAAAAGTCGAACGACTTGTCCCACGCCAATTTATTTCCTTGGCGCCAAAAATAAGCGTAGATAAACGGAAACTCTTCCGAAGCGCTCGATAGCGCGCTCATGCCTTTATATTTAGCATTGATCAAGCCCTCCAACGATTTCGGCGCGTCCGCTTCTTTGAGGACGTCCGTATTGTAGTACGCGGGGCGAGGGTCGATCGCCACGTTGGCCCATAGCCCGTCGGCCGGCTGGACATCGGTATGCCAAGCCTTGACGTTAGGCCAGTCATATTTTGCCAATAGATCGGCTGCTTTGAGTCGATTGTACCAATCCTCGCTCATCGAGATGAAATCGGCGCTGAAACGGCCGGCTTTCGCTTCGGTAACCACACGTTCGACAACTTCGTTGCTGTTGGCGTCCCAGAACTCGATGTTGCCCTTCATGAAGGGATATTTCGCCTCGAATTTTTTGACGATTTTCGGCGCCGTCTCGGCGTCGGTTCCCCAGTAGACCAGCTTGCCTTCTTTCTTCGCCGCATCGACAAGCGCCTGCGGCGGGTCACCGGCGAATAGCGACGACGGTGCAGGAACACTCAACAGGATTGCAGCACAAGCGATCCCTAAGGTCGTACGCCGCAAATAATCCCGCATTTTTCGGTTATTCGAATGATACATTTTTACCTCCTAAGTTTTTAGCATTTCCCGTCTGAATATGGATGACTTCCGCAAAATCTTACGATGCATATCCCCTCAACGAGGACCGAAAGACAATTTTCTCACCTTGCCGCACCAGCGCTGCCAGCCGGAAAGTTTGACGAACTTACCGGTCGCGAACTAAACGAACTACAACCAAACAGATTTAGGTACAGCGGCGAATTTGGGATGGCTCCTCGTCCGGTCTGGAGTCAGTGTATAGATATGAAATCTCAAGGCAAGGCCTATTTTCGTAGAACGTCGAGGTCGTCGATGACCACGTCGATTCCAGCGATTTTTGTGTCCAGTCAAACTCGGTTAGTTATTTCCGGGTTTGGGATGGAACAACGAGGTTGCGCGGGTGGCCCCGATTGGTTACAGAAACTCCGCGTCAACAACGTCCATTGAAATTTCTCGATCAACGAGATAATCGATGGGCAAAACTCGGTCCGAGGAGCGCGTCTCATGAAGGCGATACGAGTCCATCAATACGGCGGTCCCGAAGTTTTAGCGCTCGAGGATATTCCCGTTCCCGAGCCGAAAGCGGGCGAGGCGCGGGTAAAAATCGAAGCGATCGGTGTCAATTTCATCGACCTCTATCAGCGCACCGGACTCTATCCGATGACGACGCCGTTTACGCTGGGAATGGAAGGCGCAGGTGTTGTCGATGCCATCGGCAACGGCGTCGCTGAAGTAAAAATAGGCGAGCGCGTCGCCTATGCGATGATTCTCGGATCCTATGCGGAGTACGCGATCGTGCCGGCGGCGAAGCTGGTCCCCGTGCCGGAGGAAGTCGATGCAAAAACCGCGGCGGCGTTAATGCTGCAAGGCATGACCGCGCATTATCTGACACACGACACCTATGCCTTGAAACCGGGCGAAACCGCGCTGGTTCACGCAGCGGCGGGAGGCGTCGGCTTGCTGTTGGTGCAAATCGCCAAGATGCTCGGCGCCCGCGTCATCGGCACGGTCTCCACCGAGGCCAAGGCGCAACTCGCCAAACAGGCCGGCGCTGACGAAGTGATATTGTACACGCAAGCGGACTTTCTTACGGAAGTGAAGCGACTGACCGGTGGGGACGGCGTTCACGTCGTCTACGATTCCGTCGGCGCTACGACGTTCGAGAAGAGCCTGGAGTGTCTTAAGCCGCGCGGCTATCTAGTTCTCTTCGGCCAATCGAGCGGCCCGGTGGCCCCCTTCGATCCGGGAAAACTCGCGGCGAAGGGATCGCTCTTTCTCACCCGCCCGAGCTTGGCGCACTACACCTTGGATCGCGCCGAGCTGTTGCTGCGCGCCGGCACTCTGTTCCGGTGGATCGCCACGGAGAATCTGAAATTGCGCGTCGAAAAAACCTTCGCTTTGAATCAAGCCTCCGATGCGCAGCGCCTTTTAGAAAGCCGAAAAACTAGGGGGAAACTCCTTCTCGTTCCTTAGCGGGAGGATTTTGTCCTTTGCGCGGCTCGCGAACCGGACGCGGCTCGATGGACTCGTCAAATTTCTTGCGCTGCTCGGCGTTGAGCACCGCTTTGGCGCGCTCGACGGCGCGAATCCGCGCGATGCGCAGATCGGCGCGGAGCTTTTCCACCGAGCGAATCTTCGCCTCGACTTTGGCGATGTCGACATGGGGCTGATCGAGCAGCTCGGCGATGTCTACCTCGAGGATGCGCGTATCGGCGTCGTGGCGGATGCTCTGGCGCTGGAAATCGTCGCGCAATTGCTCCAGTTTTTTCACCTGCTCGGGAGACAACCGAAGATAGTCTTTGTAGTTCAAAATTAGCGAGATCACCGGTCGGTTCTCGCGCGACTCGCGGGTTCCAAAGCGCTCCACGAGCTGCCCGCTCCAGTCTTGCAGGGCGCGCTGCACCTTTTCCCAGGCCTCGGCCAATTCTTCCGGAAGCGCAGACTGCGCTCTTTCCGTTTGAGCGCCTCGCACGGGCTGAGCGAGCGTAAAAACGAAGACTAGAGCGCCGAGGAGAATAAATTTTGCCATGGTCAATTCCCTCTTGATGGTGCGTCGCTTCCTACGAATTAAAACTCGCGGCACTCCGCGAGTCAAACGAATAAAGTGCCTTTCGAAGGCCCCTCGCTTCGGCCCGGTTTCGCTCAACGGAGTTTTCTATTTCTGATTTCCAATTGGCGACGGCCCGCTCATGCGCCGGGGATCGAGCAGCCTGTTCAATTCTTCAGCCGCCAGCAGTTTTTGTTTTTGCGCCACCTCCCGGATGGTTTGGCCGCTCGTTAATGCATCCCGGGCGACTTCGGCGGCGCGCTCGTAGCCGAGCGCCGGGGCCAGGGCCGTGACCATGGCAAGGCTGCGTTCAACCATTTCTTCGCAGCGTTCTCGATTGGCGGCGATTCCGGCCACGCAATGGTCGGCGAACAATGCCGCAACGTTGGCGCTGAATTGAATCGCTTCGAGCAAGCGCAGCGCCAGGATCGGCAGCATGGTATTCAATTCGAAGTTGCCGGCTTGCCCGCACAAGGTGATCGTGGCGTCGCAACCGATCACATGTGCGGCCACTTGGAGCACCGACTCGCACAGAACCGGATTGACCTTGCCCGGCATGATCGAGGAGCCAGGCTGCAGGTCGGGCAAAACGATCTCGCCGATGCCGCAGCGCGGCCCGGAAGCGAGCCAGCGTAAATCCTGGGCGATCTTGGTCAAGCTGACGGCGAGGGTTTTCAAGCTGCCGCTCAGCTGCACCGCCGCATCCCGCGCCGCCTGGGCCTCGAAATGATTTTCAGCCTGGTAGAATTTCACCGCGGTCATTTTCTCAAGCTCGTCGATGGCGCGTTTGGCAAACTCGGGATGGGCGTTGATGCCGGTGCCGATGGCGGTGCCGCCGAGGGGCAGTTCTTGCAAACCTGCGGCGGCCGTTTTGATGCGCTCGATGCTTAACTCGATCTGGCGCGTGTAACCGCCGAACTCCTGTCCCAAGCGCATGGGCGTGGCGTCGGCCAAGTGGGTGCGGCCAATTTTGATCACCGCATCGTACTCCTGCGCCTTGCCCTCGAGCGCGGCGCGCAGCCGCACCAGCGCCGGTATTAATTCTCTCTCGATCGCCAGCAGCGCGGCGCAATGCAAGGCGGTGGGCATCGCATCGTTGCTCGACTGGCCCATGTTGACGTGATCATTGGGATGAATTTCCCCGCTGCCTCGCGCCTCGCCGAGTATCTCCAGGGCGCGGTTGGCGATCACTTCGTTGGCGTTCATGTTGGTCGACGTGCCCGAGCCGGTTTGAAAAATGTCGACGACAAACTCGCCGTCGAGTTTGCCGTCGATAACCTCTCGCGCCGCCCGGCGGATGGCCCCGGCGCGGCGCGCGTCGAGCAGGCCTAGTTGTTCATTGGCCGCGGCGGCGGCGTACTTGACCATGCCGAGCGCGTGAATGAATGGGCGCGGGAAACCGATGCCGCTGATGGGAAAATTGTCCGCCGCTCGTTGGGTCTGCGCGCCATAGTAGGCCCGCGCCGGCACTTTGACCTCGCCCATCGAGTCCCTTTCCATACGAAAACTTTGCCCGGCCATTGGACCTCCGATTCCGTTTGCGTGTCGAATCCGGTGATCGTTCAAGACTAGCACCGGCGCGATCGAAGCAAAACAACCGGCTTGCTACGGCGCTTGCGGCTCACGGCGCGGTTCCTTGAGCAGCAGCGTCACGCCGGCGATGCCGAGCGTCACCAAGCCGGCGAGCATTTGCCAAGCCATGCCGTAGGAGCCCGTGCGATCGACGATATAGCCGAACAGCGGGGTTCCCACCGTCGCCGCGCCGGCGTTGATCGTGATCATCATGCCCAAGCCTGCGCCGGTTCGCGCTTTACCCGAGATCTCGCCGATCAACGCGTAAGAGACGCCCTGATAACCGACAATGGAAACGCCGGCAAGAAATAGGATCGGCAGCAATAAGTACGCCGAAGAATCTCGCGTCATCAAACTCAGCGCGGCGATGAAGATCACGGACGCCGTCCCGATCGCGATCAAGACGATTTTGCGCCGGCCGCCGAATATGCGGTCGCTCGCGACGCCCCAGCCAACCCGCCCGAGCATGGCGCCGGCCTGGGTCAGAGCGAGTGCCTGGCTCGCCCAATAGGGCGAGTAGCCCATGACGTCTTTGAGATAGAGCGGCAGGTAAGTGATCAACACCATCTGGCCGACGAGGTAGATCGCGGTGGCGCAACTGACCGGCAGCAAGGCCCAGACATTCAACGGCGGCGTCGCCTTGGGGCCGTTTTCGCGCTCGTTCACGGCCAGAGCGACGTTCGTGGGCTCGCGCCACAGCGACGAGAAGAAAAATCCGAAAATGAAATTGATAATGCCGAGCGCCGACAGCGAACCGCGCCAGCCGATCAGCAAGACCAGCGACGGCGCCAGGATCGCCGCAAGGACACCGCCGGCGGGGACGCCGGTCTGCTTCGCGCCCATGGCGGTGGCGCGCTCGTCGCGCCGAAACCAGGTCATGACGCCGATCGTCGACGCCGGATTGAGAAAGCTGTAGCCGAAACCGGCAAAGAAAAAACTCACGAAAGCCAGCTCGAAAGAGGGCGACAGCGCTGCGGCGATCGTGCAGAATCCCAGACCGAGATGACCGAGCAGCGTGGTCCTGCGCACGCCGAAGCGGTCGGCGAGCCAACCGGTGCCGAAGGACGCGCCGGTCATCGCCAGATAAAAGGCCGAGAAAAAAAGTCCCACCTGGGCGCGCGAGAGACCGAGCTCGTCTTTATAAAAGGGCGCCAGCGTGTTGATGCCGTACTGCGCCGCCGCGCCGACGGTATGCGACAAGCAGATCAGCGCCAGAATCGTCCAGCGAAAGGAATCGCGCGTCGAGGATGTTTCGGCCATGAAAGATGAGTCGGAAAGAAGGTTCAATCGAACACTGTGCTCGAATAGGCCTCGGCGTCGACGAACGCTTCGATGACCGTGGGGCCGGTGCAATCGAACGCCCAGTCGAGCGCCGCTGCGAATTCGGCGCAGTTTTTCGCCGCGCGGCACGGCACGCCGAAATAATGCGCCGGTGACTCCGGCGGCGCGCCGAGGTAAACTCCCGCGAGCGGATACCTCCTTTTCTCTTGTTTGACCTTCATCAAGCCGAGCCAGCCGTCATTGAGCACGATGACCGGAACGGCCAAGTTCAATCGACGCGCCAGCGCCAACTCGCCCACGGTCATCTGAAAGCCACCGTCGCCGACAACGCAGACCACGGTGCGATCCGGATGCGCGAGTTTCGCCGCGTAAGCCGACGGCATGCCGTAGCCCATCGACGACCAGCCATTGGTCGCCAGCAAAGTTCCCGGTTGATCGGTGCGCCATTGGCTGGCGATCTGATGCGTATGCGCGCCGACGTCGTAGGCGAGGATGCCGGCGGCGGGCAGCTTGTCGCGGAGAATATCCAGCGCTTGAAACGGCGCAAAATTTTCGACCTTCGGACGAAGCGCCTTTTCGAAGGCTTCGCGGTGCGGGCGCCATTGCTGCGCCGACCAATGAATCATGACCGGTTCAATTCCGCTCATGGCGCCGATGGCCCGGTCCAAGTCGCAGGCGCGGTTCCAGATAAAATTTAACCCGCCGCTTTCGGCGGCTTCGCTACTGACATGAATGATTGGCGTGCCCTGCGTCACCCACTCTTCGTAATTGATCTCGATGGGATCGTAACCGACGGCGATGATGAGATCGGCCTGATCGGTGAACTTTTTGACGTCGCTGCGCCGCGCCCGGCCGATGACACCGGCCCAATTCGCGTGGCTTTCCGGCAGGAAGCCCTTGCCGTGCAGCGTCGTCACGAACGGCAGGTTCTGCCGTTCGATGAATCTCAGCAACGTCTCGCACGCTTCGCTGCGCGCGAAAGACAGCCCGGTGACGAGCAGGGGCCGTTGGGCGTTCCTCAGCGCATCGGCAATCGCGCCGGCGACGCTGTTGGCTAGATCCGGCAACGACTTGGGTGGCACCGGCGCACCGCGAGTTTCCAGTGCCGCCGCCTGCGCGACATCCTCGGGTAGATCGAGATGCACGGGTCCGGGCGGTTCTTGCATCGCCGTCGTGAGCGCCTGGGCGAAAAGTTCACCGACGTTTCCCTGCCGGCAAGCCAAGCTGGCTTTGCTCAGCGGCTCAAAGAGTTTGTGATGATCGATGCGCATCTGGATGCGTCGTTCGAGCCATGGCGTCGCCACATTGCAGGTGATCGCAAGCACCGGCGCTCGGTCCAACCACGCGCAACCGACGCCGGTCGTGAGGTTAGTCGCGCCCGGACCCACCGTCGACACGCACACCCCCGGTATGCCGGTTAAAGTCCCGATCGCGCTGGCCATGAACCCCGCGCTGGTCTCACTGGCGGTGAGGATAAATCGAATGGAGCTTTTGCGCAGCGATTCGATTAGTGGCAACACCGGCCCGCTCGGTACGCCGAAAACCCAGCGCACGCCGGCCTGCTCAAGCGTGCGAACGATCAGGTCGCTGTTGTTCATTGTGCGAAAGTATCATGCACCACGGAGAGCCCAGCGGAGAAAAGCTGCAACCAAATTCCCGAAAATCTCGCGCAAAGACGCCAAGGCCGCAAAGGTCGGAATTAAATAGTGACGATCGTTAATCAGATAATGTATCGTTCCCTTCCGAACTTGGCGTGCTTTGCACCTTGGCGCGAGTCAATCCCCGCGTTCGAGTATTTGTCGTTTAGTATCGAAAGGTGCAATTCCGAAAATTTAATCTGAATTAATTGCCGATCCGCACCGAGTCGACGACATCTTGCACCGCGCGAATGATCGACAGCGCGGTCAGTTTTCCGGTCTTGGGATTTTCGCTGGGCACGTTTTCGATATGAATATGCAGTTTGCCGAACTCCCCCTCCACGTCGATGTCATGGCAGTTGCGCGCCAGGCCCGGCACGGCGAGGATGCGCACGCGGGTTTTGTCCGGACCGATGCCGGCCAAACTGACCGCGCCCGTCACGTTGACGTTGGCAGGAAAGCCGCGGCAGGCTTCGCGCGCCGAACCGGAAAAAACTTCTTTTTCTTCCTGTAATCCCGCCAGTGAAACGCCGCGCTCGACCAAATAAGGCGCGCCTTGGAGGCCGAGCGGCGGCTTGCGCGTGGTGTGCGTCACATGGGTGATCGCGCCGACACACGCCGACTTGATGCCATCAAGCCCGGCAATCGCGCCCGACGGCAGGTACAATCGGCAGCCGGTGCGCCGCGATTCGGCCATCACCTCGGGATGATCGAGCAGCGCGCCGACGCTGATCACCATGAGGTCTTTGCCGGCGCCGAAGGTTTTCTGCGCCAGTTCGGCCACCACATGCCCGCCCGCCGCCTCGACGATCAAATCCGACGCGGCAATGAGCTCGGTCAGCGGCAAATAGGGCGGCGGATTTTTGCACGCAGCGAGAAATTCTCGCGCGTTCCTTTCGGTCCGGCTCGTCACGCCGGCGACGCGCACCGCGAGATTGCCGCTTTCGACGGCGCGAATCAGGGCTTTGCCGATCGCGCCGCAGCCGACGATGCCGATGGATGTCACGTTCACCTCCCCACGATAGCTTTGCCTATCGCGAAGCCTTTTTCTCTGTCACCGAGAGGGCACCAGCCAATAGAGCATCCAATAAACAATGACGCCGGTGACTGAAACGTATAACCATATGGGAAACGTCCATCGGGCGACCCGGCGGTGCGCGGAAAAATTTTCGCGCCAGGCTCGGCGCAGTGTGACAAGCGCAAGTGGCACCACCGTTACCGCCAAAATCGTATGCGTCAAGAGTATCGCGAAATAGATGGGCCGAATCCAACCTTGGCCTTTAAAGGGCACCGAACCGACCCGGTAGTGATAGATCAAGTAGGAAACCAGGAACAGCGTCGAGCAGCCGAACGCCGTCAGCATGCAGGCCCGATGCGCGTCGCGGTGACCGGATTTGATGAAAAGAAACCCGGCCAAAAGAAAAACGGCGCTGAGAGAATTCAGCGCCGCGTTCAAACTTGGTAATTGGGCAAAAGACATTACCGGGGAAAGATGTCCGGCATCAGCATGAGAATCAAAAAAACACAGAGGACGAACGGCGCCAAGGCGACGAACGTCAGAGTCTTCCTTTCGAATTTTAAGTGCATAAAGTGCATGGCCACCAGAGAGGCTTTCCAAACCGCAAAGATCACCAGCAAGCTGGCGAGCAGAAGTTGCGGCAAGCCCATGTAAACTATCGCGACCTCAGCGATCGTCAGCACCAAAAGGATATAGAAAATCTTGATATAATTGGACGCCGAGTGGGCGGTTGAGGTCATGTCGGTTTCCCCCCAGGGTTAAGCTACAATAGATAGACAAAAGTGAAAATCAAGATCCACACAAGATCGACAAAATGCCAATACAGGCCCGCGATCTCCACATGCTTCGCTTCGTATCGACCCCGGTTCACGGCGGTTAAGACGCAGGCATTGTAGATCACCCCTCCGGTGACGTGCATGCCGTGAAAGCCGGTCAAAATGAAAAATGTGGTTGCAAAAAGATTAGTGGTAAAGGAAATTCCCAGTTCCGGCAATCGATGACCGAGCAAATGGGTCCATTCGTATGCCTGGCAGCCCAAAAAGAAAAGCCCGCCAAGAATCACTAGGCCAAGAAATTTATTGAACTTCGCTCGGTTGTTTTCTTGAATCGCTGCAAGCGCCAATACCATCCAAACGCTGCTCACAATCAATAAAAACGTCATAAACGCGGTGAGATTGATTCCGAGGACGTCTTTGGGGACCGGCCAGGTGGAGCTCGCGTGGCGCAAAATCCCGTAGCCCACGATCAAGCAGCCAAACGACATAGCGTCGCCGGCGAGGAACAACCACATGCCGAGCTTGCCCCAATTCTCCGGGGTTAAGGGCGCTTCTGCAGGCTCGGTGGCGTCCGCATGCATTGCCGCAACTTCACTCATCTACCCTTCTCCTCTTGATTCCAGGCTAATGGTCCGACCGGTTCCGCAGCCTCGGCATTCTCGGCCTGTTCGCGCCGCTTAAGCGCGCGCCGATAACTGAAGATCAACGTCCCGACGATCGAACCGATAACCAAATAAGGCGTTGACATGAGGAACAATACGCTGGCGTTGAAGCCGTCGGTGACGGAATCGCTGTCGCCGCCGAGACAAACGGCACAAGCCCACGAAGTAGTCGCGCTAGCAAGCACCGCCAACCCAAAGGCCAATAAGGTCAAAGGAAACTTTTTACGCATCGGAAATCGCTCCCGCAAATTAGCCCATCGATTATGGAGTGTCAACCAAACCGCTTAATAAAGATAAACGAACCCATAGAGAACCGGCCATAAACCCACTACGAATGTCCAGTACATGCCACAGGTTTGTAAACCGACGTAATTTTGTCGCGTGTAATTTCCGGTTCTGGCTTTCTGCCAAACGACAACCAACCAAATTAACGCGCCGAAAACATGCAACCCGTGACAGCCGATAATCGTGTAAAACAAACCGCCGTAGACGCTGCTCGACACGGTCAAGCCAAAATGAATCAGGCGAAACCACTCGAATCCCTGAATCAATAAAAACATCGTGCCCGCTGCCGCCGTCCACGACAGCAAGCGCACTAGGCGCGCGCGATCGCCACGTTGATTCGCTCTCAATCCTAGCCTGATCGTTACGGCGCTCGCGAGTAAAATCAGCGTATTGATTCCCGTTACCCCCGCCGGCAGTCGCGGCTGAAACGGCGGCGGCCAAATCGGACTGGCAATGCGAAAAACCAGAAATGCGCCGATCAGACCTGCGAAAAACATCGCCTCGGCGCCGAGAAACATGAGCACCGCGAGCCACGCGTTACTCGCGATCGGTATATTGGGCCAAACCGGCGGCGGCGGCTCGCCACCGCCGAAACCCGGGCGCCGAGCTACGGTCAGCGTGGGCGTGTCATCCAAGTTGCGCGCAGTGGAACTTTTCGCCATGGCCGATCAACCAATGCTCAATACATTATAATAAACGCGATCACCGCCGCCACATACAGCAGCGCCAGCAATGCCAGCCCAAGACCGAGGCGCCGATTACGAGACTCGGCTCCGTTCGGAGGTTCCATGATCCACTGATTCATAGCGGCACGCGGTCCAAGGCCATCACCAGCAGCAAGACCGGAAGATAAATCAGCGACGTGAATAACAACCGGCGCGCACCGGCCCGCGATGGCGCCATTACCAGGCCGATACCGCTGGCGAGAAAACCCGCGCCCAAAAGAAATGCGGCAAAGAAATAAATCGCGCCGGCTAGCCCAATGAGCGTGGGCAGAAGGCTGACAACCAGCAGCGCTGAACAATGGACGAGAATCTGCCGGTTCGTGCTGTCACCGTCCGGCTCGATCACCGGGAGAAACTGGATTCCCGCCTTGGCAAAGTCTTCACGGTAGAGAAAAGCGATCGCTAGGGTATGGGGGATTTGCCATAAAAACATGATCGCGAAGAGCACCCAGGCATCCACCGACAACTCACCGCGCGCGGCGACCCAGCCGATCACCGGCGGCAACGCCCCGGGCACGGCACCGACCGGCACGCAGAGCGAGCTCATGCGCTTCATCGGCGTATAAGCCCAAAGATAACTAACCGTGATCGACGCCGCGACGACTGCGCTCAGCAAATTGACTGAAAGAACCAAATAGCTGAGCCCCGAAAGTGTCAATGCGATACCAAACCACAGCGCGTCGTTGGGATGGACCCGGCCGTCGGGCAAGGGGCGCCGGCAAGTGCGCGCCATGCGCGCGTCGGTCTCGCGTTCGAGAAACTGGTTTAGGGTCAGGGTTCCGCCCGCGGCAAGGGCCGTCCCGAGGAGCATTTGCAGCAAATGCGAATAATCGGGAACGCTGCCCGAACCGGCGTAGTAGCCGACGAAGGCCGTCACCAGCACCATCAGGACGATGCGGGGTTTGGTCAGCTCGTAGAAATCGGCGACTCGGCGGCTGGCGCTCGCTGTCGCAATATTGAAGGCCTCCATGCTCGAGCTCATACGGAAAATTGCTCCGTCAATACTTCACGGCCCGGGCGGCGATCCATCGCCGGCAGGGACAAACGATAAGCCCCGAGCGTCAGCACCACGGCAGTTGCGAGCATCAACGCACCCACGGCCAGATGAGTCGTCGTCAGGACAACGACCCAGCCGCTGGAAAGCCGCAATAGAGTAGTGAACTTGCCGACATAGGATAAGCCACCCAGCACCAGTTGCACGAGCAAAAGCGCAAACAACAGCAGCGCCGGCCGGCTCAAGCGGGCGGTGGCGGCATGGTGCTTGGCAACACGCACGACGATCAAGATAACATGGAGCGCCACCAGAGCGGCAAAAACCAGATGGGCATCCACCCGCTCTCCGGTGTGGCGCAGGACGGCGCCGAAAACGATCTGCAAATAAATCAGTCCGGTCGTGGCCGCGCACAACCGGCGCAGCCGCCCGCCATCGCTAAGCGGCCGGTCGGCAGGTACGGCACGCCAATCGCCTGAGGTAAAAGTCGCCAAACAAATCGTCACGGCGAAAAAAAACTGCGCCGTGGCCGCGTGCACGATCGCGAGCACATGCTCGAGCAACACCACGCGCAAACCGCCGAGGACGCCTTGCAAAACCACCAGCGCCAAGGCGGCAAGCGCCAGCCGACGCAGCCAGTTGCGCGGTTCGCGTAGCCAAAAAGTTAGGGCCAAGCCGATGGTCAACAGGCCGACGAAGGAAGCGACCAAGCGGTGGCTATGCTCGTAAAAGATATTGCCGACCATTTTTGACCATGGGTAGAGAAACATGTTGTAGCCGAAGGTGGTCGGCCAGTCGGGCACGGCAAGCCCCGCGCCTTTGCTGGTGACGAGCCCGCCGATGAAGAGCAACGGGAAGGTCGCGCAAGCGAGCAGCACCGCGATGCGGTGCGGCCATAACGAAAAAGTTGAAGCATGAGCGGCGGACGCGCCCCCCATTCCCCTGCTCTCCGCGTTCATGATACCGTCTATCCTTTAATGCCCTCGAGCCACGGCAGCGTTGCCCAAGTTTTTGTCCTGCGGCAGCCAGTCTTCCTCGACTTCCGGGGAGCTATACTCGTAGGCGCCGCGGTAAACCACCGGCTGGACCTCGAAATTGCCGTGCGGCGGCGGCGTCGGCGCGGTCCATTCCAGCGTGTTCGCCTGCCAGGGATTTTTTTCAGCCTTCTTGCCCGCAAACAGGCTCCAAAAGAAGTTTACCAGGAAGAAGATTTGTGAAGCACCGAGGAGCAAGGCGCTGATCGTGATGAACACGTTCCAATGCTGCACCGGCAGTAAGAACTCGTACTGCGTCGGATTGTAAATGCGCCGCATATGGCCGGCGACACCGAGGAAATGCATGGGAAAAAACACGCCGTTGAAAAAAATGTAGGTCAAGACGAAATGAATCTTCGCCAGCCCTTCGTTCATCTGGTGCCCGAACATTTTAGGGAACCAGTAATAAACCGCCGCGAACAAAGCGAAGACGATCCCGGCAACGACATAGTGGAAATGGGCCACGATGTAGTAGGTGTCGTGGATATAAATATCCACCGGCGTAGCGGCCATGAAAATGCCGCTCAGGCCGCCGATCAGAAAATTCGAGACAAATCCCAGAGCGAATAACATCGGCGAGGTCAACCGAATGTTGCCGCCCCAAAGCGTTCCAAGCCAGTTAAAAACTTTGATCGCGGACGGAACCGCGATCACCATCGTCGTCATCATGAACGCCGTACCGAGCAGCGGATTCATGCCGCTGACAAACATATGATGGCCCCACACGAGCCAAGACAGAAAAGCGATGGCGATCATTGAGAATGCCATGGCGTGGTAACCGAAAATAGGTTTGCGCGAAAAAGTGGAAAGAATATCCGAGGTCACGCCCATGGCGGGCAAAACCAAAATATAGACCTCGGGATGGCCGAAAAACCAAAACATATGCTGCCAAAGCAAGGGCTGTCCGCCGCCTTCGGGCAGAAAAAAGCTGGTGCCCGCGAACCGGTCGAAAAGCAACATGGCCAGTGCGGCGGTTAGCACCGGCAACGCGAGGAGCAGCAAGATTGCGGTGATAAACAGCGACCAGATCGTCAGCGGCATGCGGAAATACGTCATGCCGGGCGCGCGCATGTTGACGATCGTCGTGATGTAATTGATCGACCCCATCAAGGACGAAACGCCTAGGATCAATAAACTAATGATCCAAAGATCCTGCCCCAAATCGACACCCGTGTACTGGGGCCGCGCCGAGAGCGGCGCGTAACTGGTCCAGCCGCCGGCGGCCGGCCCGCCGGGGACGAAGAAACTCGAAAGCATCACAAGGGTCGCAAGCGCAGCGACCCAAAAAGACAGCATGTTCAATTTCGGAAAGGCCATGTCTCTCGTGCCGATCATCAAGGGAATCAGAAAATTGCCGAAGCATCCGACCATGATCGGCATGACCACGAAAAATATCATGATCGTAGCATGCATGGTGAATAGCGCATTGTACGTCGGGGGCGGAATGATGCCGCCGCCGTGCTCGCCGGGATAAATGTAAGGCTCGGGAATAAAGCCCAGTCCGGGCACCGCCGTCTCCGGCCAGGCCAGCTCCCAGCGCACGAGCATGGCGAGCAAGCCGCCGACAATAATCATCAACAGCCCCATGAACAAAAATTGCCGGCCGATCATCTTGTGATCGAGCGAAAAAATATAGGTTCGGACAAAACCCAGCTGTGGGTGTTGATCGTGCGGTGCGTGCGCCGCCGCTGTATCGCTCATCTCTCAAAATCCTCCGTATTGCCTTCGGATATAGTTGCAGGGGTTGGGATAATTTATTGCGCCTTCGCAGCCAGGTTCTCGTCGGCCCATTTCTTATAATCTTCGGGTGTATGGACGTAGAGCCAACCTTTCATGCCGGAATGGCCGAAGCCGCAAAGCTCGGCGCAGGGAACCTCGTATTTCCCAGTCTTGGTTCCTTCGAACCAGGCGACGATTTGACGTCCCGGAACCGCATCTTGTTTGAAGCGCATGTTCGGGATGAAGAAACTGTGGATGACATCTTTCGAGGTAATAAACAGGCGGATGGGTTTATGGACCGGAACATGAAGATCGTTGTCGAATTTTATGTCGTCATCGCTGCCGAGCTTTCCGTCCGGGCCAGGGTAGCTGATTTCCCAGTTGAATTGTTTGGCCGCGACGCCGATTTCAAAATCCGTGTCCGGCACATGGCGCTTCACCTTGGCCCAAGTCGACGCGCTCATGAACGCGAGTACCACCAGGATCGCCGCCGGAATAATCGTCCAGATGATCTCAAGTGTGGTGTTGCCGTGACTATAGATTGCGCGTCGCCCCGGCTGCTCGCGGTACTTGATCAAAAAAATCACCATGAGGACAGTGACGAGAATAAAGGTTGCCCCCGTGATGTAATAGATCAGGTAAAATAACGAATCGATTTCTTGACCAAACGTCGACACGTCTTCGGGCAACCAAGTGAGCATCTAACGATCCATCCTTGTGTAATTTTGGAAGTGGAAGAAAAAACTTAGCCCTACCTAACATAGCTACCAGGTCAATACAAGGGAGATGGCTTTGAATTGCAAAGGATTTCTCTCAGTGCTACGAAAAGCAATGCTGACCGCAGGCAAAAAACTTTCGTGACGTGGTATTTCTTAAGCCTAACGGTTCATTTGATCGCGCTGGCGCTCTGGCTCGGCGGGATCGTGTTCTTTTTGGTTGTCTTGGGCCCCGCAGTACAAGAGCTGGAGCCGCGCAATGCCGTCAGAACGCTCAATCAAGGAAGAATCGGCTTGGAGTCGCTTTCGTGGATCGCCATCGGGCTGCTGCTGGCAACGGGAATTTTTAACCTGATGGTGCGCCTTCCGGTCGCAGGCGCATCGCTTAGTAAATCCTACGGCTTCATTCTGGGTATCAAGCTGTTTATTTTCGGCGCCATGGTCGTGCATCACTGCCTGCAAGTTTTCAAATACGCGCCCGCCATCGCCAGTTTGACCGCCGAGCTGCCACAGAATCTTTCGGCTTGGCCCGAGCCATTGTTGTCGCACTGGCGCCGATGGTTCCTTTTGCTCAAAATCAATGCCGCGCTCGGACCGATCGCCGTGCTGCTCGGCCTCGCCCTGATCAAAAATTAGAGAACGATGCGCGAAGGTCGGCGCGAATTTTTTACTCCCGTGCCAAGCATAGACCGACACACCACGCGGCGACGTTGACGCAAAAGTGCGGCAATGGCCCCATTCGCGCTCACCGCCGGGTTTCCTCAAACTTGATTCAACTTGGGTTCGGCAGTATAGGGGTAAGCGATGATCGTGGTTAACTGAAAGATCGGGTTCGCTATCGCGAAAAGGAGTTTTACATGAAATTAAATCGTTGGGTTCGGTATTTCACAGCTGCCTTGCTGCTTTTTTACGCTGGGCCGGCTTCCGCCGCGAATATCAACATCGTGTGGACCAGCGAGGTTGGCCAATTCGCGCCCTTGTGGGTTACCAAGGAAGCCAAGCTGTTTGAAAAATACGGCAACAATGGCCAGCTTATTTTTATTCAGGGCGCGAGCTCGGCGGCGGCGGCTTTGATTTCCGGCGACGCGCAGGTCGGCATGTTCTCGCCTCAAGTGGTGATCGAAACTTCTTTGAAGGGTCTGGATCTCACCATGTTCGGCCGTCTCGGCAACACCATGGACAACCGCATCTACGGGCGTAGGGGAATCAAAAGTCTCAAAGAAGTAAAGACGATCGCGATCAGCCGCTTCGGCAGCAACGCCGATTTCGCGGCGCGTTTCCTGTTGCAACGCGAAGGCATCAAACCTGATGTCGACGTCGCCCTGCTTCAAGTCGGCAACCAGTCCAACCGCATCGCCGCCGTGGAAACCAACAACGCCGACGCCGCGATGCTCACCCCGCCGATGACCCTAAAGGCGCGCAAGCTGGGCATGACCCTGCTGGTCGACGCTTCCAAGCTGGGCATTCCCTATTCCAGTCTGTTTTTCGTGGCGCGACGCTCTTACATAAACAAAAACCGCGCCGACTTGCTCAACCTCACCAAAGCCATGATCGAAGGTGTGCACCTTTATAAAACCAACAAGGAGTTCGCCATGAAAGTCCTGGCAAAGTACATGAAAGTCCAGGATCGCGATGTGCTCGAAGAAAATTTTCGCGAGTATGACTTTCCCTTGAAGCCCTATCCGTCGAAGGAATACTACGCGTTGCCGATCCAGGCAGTCGGCAAAAAACATCCGGAGGTCCTCAAGGACGACCCCGATCGCTTCGTCGACATGTCGCTGGTCAAGGAACTCGACAGCAGCGGCTTTATCGACAAGCTCACCCGGGAATATAAACTAAAATAGTTTAGCGACCAGCGGAGGGGTTATGGCAAGCGCGCGCGGAGCGACTCTTTTGGGACCGGACAAACTGGAAATCCGCGAGTATCCGATGCCGGATATTCCGCCGGACGGCGGCCTGGTTAAAATTGAGATGGGCGGCGTCTGCGGCACGGACGTCAAGTATCTCCACGGCAAGCTCAAGGTCGACTATCCGATCATTCTCGGCCATGAAATTCTCGGCCGGGTCGATAAGCTCGGGCGCGACGCCGGGCGCATTCACAGAATCAAAGAAGGTGATCGCGTCATCCTGAAAGGGGCTCTCGGCTGCGGCCGCTGCGCCGACTGCCGGCGCGGCAACGCCCGCTTCTGCCGGCAGCGCACCAATTACGGTGGCCGAACCAAATGCGACAAGCCGCCGCACCTTTTCGGCGGCTTTGCCGACTATCTTTATTTGGCGCCCGATGTGCTCGCCACCAAAGTGAGCGACTCGCTCCCCGCCGAAGCAGCGGCGTTGATCGGCTCGGTGATGGCCAACGGCTTTCAATGGGCGATTCGCCGCGGCGGCGTAAAGATGGGCGACTACGTTTTGATCCAGGGCCCCGGCCAACAAGGCCTGTCTTGCACCTTCGCATCCAAACACGCCGGCGCGGCGAAGGTTTTCATCACCGGCATCGGGCGCGACAAGCCTCGCCTCGATCTCGCAAAAAACTTCGGCGCCACGCGCACCATCAACGTTGAAGAAGAAGACGTCGTCGAAGTGATCCGCAAAGAAACCAACGGCGAGATGTGCGACGTGGTCGTCGACGTCTCTGGAAACCCCAACGCGATTCTCAAATCGGTCGACTGCCTGCATCGCCAGTCGACCATGGTCCTCGGCGGCCTGACCGGCGACGCCACAGTCACGCCGATGCTCATGGATAAACTGGTGTGGAACGAGATCAAGCTCCAGGGCTGCTTCACCGCCGACAACGACGCGACCGAAGCCGCGCTGCGCATCATCGAAGAGACCAAGTTTCCGGTCGAGCAGATGGTCAGCCATGTCTTTCCGTTGAAGGACATCGAGCACTGCATCCGCGCCATCGGCGGCGAAGTGCCGGGCGTGTTCCCGACCAAGGCGCTGATCAACCCCGCGATGGGCTAAGAAGACTGGAGGGATGGAGTCTTGGAATAATGGAGTGATGTTCCGAATCGAAATCTCCGGCACTCCAACCCTCCAACGCCCCGATTGATTGACCTGACATGATTGAAGGGTTGAAGGAGAAAGTCGTCATTGTCACCGGCGGGGCCCACGGCATCGGTAAAGCCTACTGCTTGGGCTTCGCCAAAGCGGGCGCGAAAGTTGTCATCGCGGACATCGATGAACCCGCAGCGGAGCGTGCGGTCGGCGAAATTAGCGAGGCCATCGGTATCGGCGTAGGGGCGATTCATGAATCGCCCCTACATGCGCTGCAGGTCGATGTATCGAATGAAGAGGCGACCCAGCGAATGGCAGCGCGCACGCTCGAGCGCTTCGGCCGCCTCGATGTGCTGATTAACAACGCGGCGGTTTTTTCCGTCGTGCCGATGAACCGCGGCCGGATCGAGACCATCGACCCCGAGGAGTGGGACCGGCTGATGGCGGTCAATCTGCGCGGCCTATTTTTCTGCTGCCGAGCCGTGCTGCCGGCCATGCGCCGGCAGAAATCCGGCAAGATCATCACCATTGCGTCGGGCACGGTCTTCGCCGGCGCGCCCGGGAGGATTCACTACGTCACATCGAAAGCGGCGACCATCGGTTTCACCCGCACGCTCGCCCGCGAGGCCGGCGACGACAACATCACCGTCAACTGTCTGGCGCCCGGCAACACGCTATCGGAAGAAAACCCGACCAAACAGATGATCAAGTTCCGCGAATCGTCAGTCGTCATGAGATCGCTCAAAAGAATCCAGCTGCCGCAAGATGTCGTCGGTGCCATGTTGTTCCTCGCCTCGCCGCTGAGCGATTTCATCACCGGGCAGACCATCAACGTCGACGGCGGGATATCGTTCCTGTGAGGGTTGGAGTGATGGAGTAACACAGTGTTGGAGTAACGGGAAGAACACTTCGCGCTCCCTAATCCGATTCGTTTTGAACGACTTGAACGCTTTGAACGGAGAAAAATTATGAACTTGAACTATCCGATCATCGATGCCGACGGCCACGTGTTGGAAAAAGACCGCGAGCTGCACGATTATTTGGGCGGCAGATATTCGAGCGCGCCTCGTTTCGAAACCTACGCCTACTTTCCTTCGCTCGACGGCTGGAACCGCGGCACGGGAGTTCCCGGAAAAGATCCGGAGACGCCGGCGCCACGCTGGCTCGATTTTCTCGACGAGCTCGGCGTGCACACCACAGTGCTCTATCCCACCGGCGGGCTCGGGCTCGGCCTGGTGCAAAATCCGGAATGGGCGTGCGTGCTCGCGCGCGCCTATAACTCGTGGATCGCCGATCGCTTCGTGAAACAAAATCCGCGCCTTCAGGCTGTCGCACTGTTGCCGGTGCACGAACCGCTGGAGGCAGCCAAAGAACTTGAGCGGGCAAAATCGCTCGGACTGGTCGCTGGTTTGTTGCCCGCGGTGACTTGGTTAAATAAAGGTTACGGGCACGCCGACTTCGATCCGATTTACCAGACAGCGGAGCGCCTTGATATGGCGCTGACCGTGCACGGTGCGCCGAGCCGCGGCATGGGCTTCGATTTTTTCAGCAGGTTTCTCCATGTCCATACTCTCGAACATCCTTTCGCGATCTTGATTCAGTTTACTCATATGGTATTTGAAGGCGTCTTCGTGCGTTTTCCCAAGTTGCGCGTGGCGTTTCTCGAAGCCGGTTCCGGTTGGCTACCCTACATGATGGATCGGATGGACGAGGAAATGGAAAAACCGTACCGCGTCCAAGCACCGCTGCTCAAGCAAAAGCCCAGCGAGCTGATCCGCAACGGCCAGATCTGGGCTACCTGCGAAGTGGAAGAAAAGGCCCTGCCCCATGTGCTCAAGCAATTTAATCCAAAATGTCTCATGTGGCCGTCGGACTATCCGCACGAGCGCCTCCCCGACATATTCAAGCGTGACATTCCCGAATTTCTCGAACGCGATGACATCGATGACGGAGCTAAAAAGGCCATCTTGCACGACAACCCGATCGATTTTTACCGGCTGAAGATCTGAGGACGCAAGAGGAATCTCCCGCAAAGGCGCAAAGACGCAAAAGCAAGAAGACTCAGATTCCTAACTTTGCGCCTTTGCGGGAAAACTTTTTAAATGACATCAAAAAAGAATCTACGGAGGCGGACCATGCGTTTAAAAGATAAAGTGGCGATTGTCACCGGCGGCGGCGTGGGCATCGGCAAAGCTTATGCGCATGGCTTGGCCAAGGAAGGCTCCAAGGTCGTCGTCGCGGACATTCAAGACGGTGAAGCCAAAAAAGTCGCCGCGGAGATCAAGGCAGCGGGCGGCGAAGCGACGGCGATGTATGTCGATGTCACGTCCCCGGAAAAAACCCAGGCGATGGCCGACGCGGCGCTCAAAAGCTACGGCCGCATCGACATTCTCGTCAACAACGCCGGGCTCTATTCCGCGCTCAAGAAGAAAGGCTTCATGGAGATCGACGGCGAGGAATGGGACCGGGTCATGGCGGTCAACGTCAAAGGGTTATGGCACTGCGTTAAAGCGGTTTATCCGGCAATGAAGCAGCAGGGCAAAGGCAAGATCATTAATATTTCGTCAGGCACCGTGCTCGGCGGCTCGCCCTACTTTCTCCACTATGTCTCCTCGAAGGGCGCGGTCATCGGCTTCACCCGCGCTTTGGCGCGGGAGCTGGGCGAAGACAATATCTGCGTGAATTCGATCATGCCCGGTTTGACGATTTCCAGCGCCAATCAGGAAGGCGTGATGACCGCCGAGCAACTCGCCGACCGGCGCAAGCGCCGCGCCTTTCACCGCGATCAGTACCCCGCCGATCTCGTCGGCACGGTGATCTTTCTCGCCTCCGACGACAGCGATTTCATGACCGGCCAGTCGATCAGCGTCGACGGCGGCATGAACATGCACTGAAACATGATTGCGCCGCTCGCTCCCTGCAGTTATTCGAAGATGAGACTGGTAAAAGTCACAGCCGAAGCGGTCTCCGGCGTAAACGCCTGACCGTAGTGAAGAGGATTGCCGCGCGCGCCGTCGAGCAGGTGAATGAGCGAATAAAGCGGTGAGAACCCGCAGATCCTGCGTTTATCCTGATCCTTGGCCACGGCGTGAAAAAATCCCGGCGCGTCGAGTTGCGCCAATCGGTCGACTAACTTGCGATCTTCGTTTTCGACCCACTTGAGAAAATCCTCGGTGATCGGCTCGCTATCGCCGAACTGCCGTCCCACATGAGCCAAATCAACGCCGGCGACGAAACAGACGCGCCGGGTTTCCCGCTCCGCCAATTCGCGCAGCGTCGTCAAAAATCTGCCAACCGCCAAGTTTTTTTCCGGAGCCGTCCGGCTCATCACCGCGGCATGAAACGATGAGACGAGAATCGGCACGATTTTAAACGGCTTCTCCGCTTGGCCGGTTAACGAGGCGCGCTTCTGCGCGAGATATTTTAGAAAGACGACTTGAAACTCCAGCGAATGTTCGCCGCGGTGGAGATATTCGTCGGCGAAGCAATCGTCATCGTACCTGGCTTGCAAGCGGTTGACGAAGGCTCTATCGGTTTCCACCAGTCCCAGCGGGGTTTCGAAATCCTTGAGCGTCAAAATATACGGCGTTTGGCCGCCGCAGTGCGACGTGCCGAGCAGGATGTAGAGATCGGCGCCCTCGCTTTCGGCCAGAGATTTATATGCCCAAGCGTAGGCCGGACCGCCGCGCTGAAAATCGATATGCGGCGCGACGATCGCTTTGGGGGTCGAGCCGATTTTTTGCCACGCAGGCAGACCGGGTCCCGCCGGCTCGGCAAAATAGTCTTCGAGCTGGCGAATCAACTCAACGGCATCAGCCTTATACACCCCGCCCACGTGGGCGGGGGCGCGCGTTGGCATGCGGCGGAATTCGCTAACGACCGAAGCGCGGTAGTTACGAAAGCCCTCGCTCTGTAAATAGTAACGTTGATCGAGCATGGCGACGAAGCTATTTAGATCGTCGCTCGTCAGTAAAGAGCCGAATTGTTTGGCGTAAGCTGCTTGGATATCGACGTAGGAATGGCGCCCGTCAAAATGGGTTAGAATGAAATAACCCGGCGGCGAAAGCCCCAGCGGCGCGGCAAAATTCAACGGATCTTTTAAATAGACCAGAGTTTTACCCTCTTGCTCGATAGGAAACGCTTCGATCGGGCGCAGTTTGGGCTTGTCGTCCATGGTCGCGGAGCTAGCGCGCCCAATTCGAGGGCGGCCAGGTGAAACGGATCAGTAAAGTTTGCAGCTAGACGATCCCGAGCCGCTGCTTTGCTTCCTCGCTGATCATGCTCGGATTCCACGGCGGCTCCCAGACCAGATCCACGGTGGCTTCACCGACGCCCTCCAGCGCCAAGATTTTTTGCTTGGCGTCGGCGGCAATCATGGTTCCCATGCCGCAACCAGGCGCGGTCAGCGTCATTTTTACCGCGACATTGCCGTCGGTAATTGCAACATCGTAGATCAATCCGAGGTCGACGATATTGACTGGAATTTCCGGGTCGTAACAGTCTTGCAATGCTTCATAGACCTGTTCTTTGGTAACCATCTGATTGCTCCTTACAGGTAAACCGGCCAGTCGGCGCCATGTTAGCTGGAAACGATTTTGAGTCCCTGGGTTTTATTTGCCTGTTCCGACGCGATGGACAATTGCCCCGCCAATTTCGCGGCAATTTCCAAAAAGCACTTGCTCACTTCGCTGTGGGGATCTTGCACCAGGCTCGGCACGCCGTTGTCGGCGCCTTCGCGCAATGCTGGCGTGATCGGGATTTCGCCGAGATAGGGAATTTTGAATCGCACCGCGGCTTGCTGCACCCCGCCGCGCGAGAAAATCTCATGCTTCTTGCCGCAGCCGTCGCAAACAAAATAGCTCATGTTTTCGATGATGCCGACAATCGGGATATTAACCTTGTCGAACATTGACTTGGCGCGCACCACGTCGGCGAGCGCGACGACTTGCGGCGTCGCCACTAACAGCGCGCCGCTGACTTTCAGTTGCTGGGAAAATGTGATTTGCACATCGCCCGTGCCCGGCGGCATGTCGACGACCAGATAGTCGAGATCGCCCCAATGAACATCCGCCATAAGCTGGTGCAACGCCTTGCCGAGCATGGGACCGCGCCAGATGACCGCCTGGTCGGGGTCGAGAAAAAAGCCGATCGACATCACCGGCAAACCATGCGCCATGGCCGGCTCGATCTTGTGAACGCCGCCTACCTCGATTTTTTTCGGCTCGCCTTTGACGCCCATGATAATCGGCACCGAGGGGCCATAAATATCGGCGTCGAGTAAACCCGTCGCCGCCCCGTGCATTTTTAACGCAACGGCTAAATTGGCCGCGACGGTCGATTTCCCGACGCCGCCTTTGCCGGCCGCCACCAAGACGACATTTTTGACGGTGGGCAGCAAGTCAGTCTGGCCTGCCCCGGCCTTGCTGCCGCGCACCTGGGCGCCGAAATTGATCTCGACACCGCTTACGCCGGGAACCCGACCGAGCGCTTTTTTGCAGTCGGTTTCAATCGATTCGCGCAGCGGACAAGCCGGCGTGGTCAATTCGACGGTGAAACGCACCAAGCCTTGGGCAATGGTTAGGTCTTTCACCATTCCCAGGCTGACGATGTCGCGATGCAGCTCGGGATCGTCGACTTTGCGCAACGCTTCGATCACTTGTTCTTGAGTCAAATTTTCCACGGCACTCCTTCCACCTAAAAAGTATTGACTTATAAGGTCTACGATGTCAACAGCGCTCTACCGCGCTAACAATCGCTCTACGACGACGTCCAAATGCTGAGCGCGCGGCGCTGCGCAAGAGCGAGAAATGTCGGCGCAACTTGATGGGCCAAAAGCGTTTTGCTACTATCAGAGCGTCTCTAAATTGTTTATTTTGATCTTCAGGAGTCACTATGAAAAAATCTCTGCCGACATTGTTCGCGGTCTTGGTTTTGAGCGCACTAATGGGCTGCGCCGGTGGTAGTTTAACGACGCGCGAAAAAGGCGCTGGGATCGGCGCCCTAGGCGGCGCGGCGGCCGGCGGCATTATCGGCGCGGCGGTCGGCCATCCGGGCGCGGGGGCGGCGATCGGCGGCGCCCTCGGATTAGGCACCGGCGCGGTCGTCGGCGATCAACTCCAAGGCCAGGAAAATAAACAAAAGGAGCAACAGAAGGCCCTCGATCAGCAGCGCGCGGAGATCGATAAGAACCGCGCCCTGATCGAAGAGCTGAAAAAGCGCAATGTCGAAGCGCGCGAAACCAGCCGCGGCGTCCTGGTTAATCTGCCGAGCGTCAACTTCCAGTTCGACAGTTCCGACTTGACGCCCGATGGCAGATCGAAAGTCAATCAGATCGCTAACATCATCCGCCGCGATGCGCCTAATCGACGCGTCACGGTCGAAGGCCACGCCAGCCGTGAAAGCGCCGCTCAGGAAGCCTACAACCAGCGTCTATCGGAACGGCGTGCGAATACCGTTGCGGATGCGCTGGAGCGCGATGGCGTGAACGGCCGAAACATCTCCGCCCAGGGTCTCGGAACGCGCGCGCCGGTCGCCTCCAACGATACGGAGAGCGGCCGGCAACAAAATAGGCGCGTCGAAGTGATTATCGAGAACTAAGGCTGGCCGAATCGCGGCTCGGTGCCGGCGAGCAGGCGCTGAACATTGGCGCGATGGCGCAGGATCACCATCGCGCCAAAAAACGCGCCCATGCCTATCAGCGGCGGCGGATAGGACAAAAACCAGAGAGTAATGGGCGCCGCCGTGGCGGCGGCGATGGAACCCAGAGAAACGATCCGGCTGATTAGAAGCGCGCTACCAAACACACCCATCAAAATCAAAGTCGCCAACGGCGCCACCACAAGCAACGCCCCCAGCGCCGTGGCCACCCCTTTACCGCCGCGAAACTTTAAGTACACCGGATATATGTGGCCTAGGAATGCGGCGACGGCCACCCATGCAACCGCCTCGTAATCGAAGCCGAGCTGAAGGACTAGAAAGACCGGCAAGAATCCCTTCGCCGCATCCGCGAGCAGCGTCAATACGCCCCTACCTTTCCCCAAAACGCGGGCCACATTGGTCGCGCCAATATTGCCGCTACCGGCGCTCCTGACGTCGATTCCCGCGAAGGTTCCAATGATAAAACCGCTGGGGACCGATCCCACCAAGTAAGAAATTATCATCGCCAGGATTTTCATCGTAGCCGGCAAACGGAAGGCGAGATGTTCAGAAGCGCAGTTTCGTCCTGCGCCGTCGCTCTCGACGCAGATAGTAATTGCCTCCGCCGATCCAACCGATTAAAAAGAACGCCGTGGCGATAGCAGCGCCGATCAATACCTCTTGTTCATGGCCTTCTAACATCTGTAGAATCGAGGGCGATTTCTTCGGCTGAGATTTTGAATCAGCGGGGCGCTCGACTGGAACGCCTGGGATGCTTTGCGATGGCGCCTTCGATGGGTCAATGTCAGCCGTCGCTTTAGCTTTCGCCACTGGTAGATTCGAGGCATCCCCTGCTGCCAGCAAAAAGGATCTAGCCGAAAAATCCCCAGCCTGACCGCCGAGCAAAACGGCAATGAGCGAGCTTTGCTCTTTGTCACCGGTGGGTGGATGAATCCTTTCTCTAAAATGCGGCGCAATCGCGCGACGCGTCGCCGATGGGGCGTTGGCTCGCGCCGAAGGCGTATCGGAGTCGGATGTTCCGCCTGCGCCCGACACCGCGCCGAATTCATAAAAAAACAGCAATATGCTGACCGGAATCACCAGCAGTTGGACCAGCCGCGCGTGCAACATTTGCCTAATTTAACACAAGCGTTCCAAAACTCTCAATCTTTTAATGACATGGAACCTTCGCCGAAAACAAAAATGCCCTGCGCGGAAGTTAGCCGGACAGGGCATCGATCGCGGGGAAATGCAGGCAGCTTAATTAGCCGGTTTCTTATAGAAATCAGGATTCATTTTGGTGGTGGTTCCCGACTTGGCAAGCTCCTCTTCGAACATTTTGCGGATCCACGGCGCTTCGTCATAATACTCGATCTGGTTGCCGCCTTGTTTGACGTCTTTATCGACCTTGGTTATATCGCCAAAGCCTTCGCCGAGGCTGTATTTGATGCCACCCAGGCGCGGCGGCAGATAGCGGGCCCCCGTGGCGCCAATGTTGAAGTGCTGGTGAAACATCATCGCGGGCGGCGTGAAAACACTGCCATCCTGCCAGTCATAGCGCTTTGGCTCTTCTCCCTGGCGCCAGAACAACGAGAAGCCTTGGCCTTTGATGACGATGACATTGAAACCAGGTCCGTGGCGATGGGCTTTCTTATACGTGCCGACCGGAAATTCCGAAATGTGCGCCGCCATGGAACCGCCGGCTAATTCCAACATGACGTTCTTTCCGGCCGCGCCCCGCTCCTTCCAATCCTCGAGGGCAAAACTGCGCGCGTCGGCAATGAAGTTGGTGTCCCACACCCGGCCGGGATAGGCTTTGCCTTTGCCGCTGAAGTAATCCGGATCGCCGTCGAAACGCTCGGTGAAATCCCGCGGAGTGTTGAAGATAAAATCCGCGTTGTGAAACAAATTAAAGACGATCGGCATGCTGTTGACGGAGAAAAATCTGGCAGGCTCGCTGCCCGTACCATTGAAGTGCTGATACCAGCTGTTAAGCGGCAACGCGAACAGGCTTCCCTCCTGCCATTCAAAGGTCTGTTTGGCGCCATTATCGTTCCATATCGTCGTCGCACCGCGCCCTTTGAGAACAAAAATCAGATCTTCATAGAGGTGTCTTTGCGGGTTAGTGTGTTTGCCCGGCGCAATTTCCAGCACGTAGGCGCCCGTCGCTCCTTCCGCGCCTTCCATGTTGATAAACGCGCCATTACCACCGGTTCTGTCCCAAGGTTTCAACTCAACCTTTTTAAGATCCTGAACGAAAAAAGTTTTAACGATCGGAATTCCCTCGCCCATTTGCCATTTATCGTAGTAGGGAATGTTATCCATCACATTGTCAAATTGCACTGCCGGTTTGGACATAATTTCCTCCAATGAAACTCTGTTTGGTTCATATCGTATACAACCTGCAAAAGCAAGTTAGCGTGGCTACGAAAAAATTTTCGATCACAGGCGCTATACTGTCAATTTTACGGCTAAAAAAGCCCAGATAGCATTGACAACCCAGCTCAAACTCTACTAAATGGCAACTTAATGTGTTAGTCGCGCTATCTGACCTCAACCGTGAACGGGCGGATAGGTCAAAAAGAAGGAGACAAGCCTTGGCTACAACGGTCGAAGCACCCATGGTGGGCAAGATTCTAAAGATTGAGAAAAACCTCGGCGACCATGTCGATGAAGACGAAGTGATCATTGTAATGGAAGCGATGAAGATGGAGATTCCTATCGTCGCGCCGGCTAGTGGAACGGTGAAAGAGTTAAACGTTTCAGTCGGTCAAGCCGTAGAAGCCGAGCAAGCGCTCGCCGTCATCGAATAATCCCGCCGGTCAAGTTCGCGATTTCCGTAAGAGATAACCTAAGGAGAGCCCTCATGGATACTTGGACGTTCGGCCTGACCTTGGCAGTGATAGGCATGATCGGAACCATGTTGCTGCTGTGGATTCTAAGCCTGCTCATCCTGCTCATGAAAAAGGTCTTTCCGGCTCAACCCGAAGAATCGGCGGCTAAGAAAGGCTGATCTTACCTCATGGAATCCGCGCTCGTTTCCGGTGTTCAAGGACTGTTTCTGGGAGTTTTGAATCTCGGACCAGGTCATGTCGTCATGATCCTGATCGGATCGTTGCTGCTCTATTTGGGCATCAGCAAGGGCTACGAGCCTCTGCTTCTGGTGCCCATCGGTTTTGGCGCGATCCTGGTCAACATTCCGCTTTCCGAAATGATGGCGGATGGCGGATTTATTCGCTACTTCTACGATAACGGTGTGCGCACCGAGGTATTCCCGCTGCTGATTTTTCTCGGCATCGGCGCCATGACTGATTTCAAACCGTTATTGGAGAACCCCAAGATCATCTTGCTCGGCGCCGCCGGTCAATTTGGTATCTTCATCACGCTGTTGCTCGCTCTCGCCTTGGGATTCGACAAGCTCGACGCCGTCGCCGTCTCGATCATCGGCGCCTGCGACGGGCCGACCGCGATCTACGTCAGCTCAAAATTCGCGCCGCATATGCTTGGCGCCGTGTCCATCGCCGCCTATTCTTACATGTCTTTGGTACCGCTCATTCAGCCCCCTATTATGCGCGCCCTGACCACCGAGAAGGAAAGACAAATCATCATGGGGGCAGCCAAAAGCCAACCCATATCGAAGACGACCAAGATTGTCTTCCCCATCGCCGTCACCGTTTTCGCCTCGATTCTGGCTCCCAAAGGCGCGCCCTTGATCGGCACCATCATGCTCGGCAACTTGATGCGGGAGTGCGGCGTCGTCGACCGGTTAAAAAGCGCTTCGGAAAACGAGATCACCAATATCGTTACGCTGCTTCTCGGTCTTTGCATCGGTGCGACTATGGAGGCGGAGAAATTTCTCCGCGGTGAGACCCTGCTGGTCTTGGCGCTCGGCTTCGTCGCGATCAGTCTTGACACGGCGGTCGGAGTGCTATTCGGCAAGCTGATGTGCCTCATGACGGGCGGCAAGATTAACCCGCTCATCGGCGCCGCCGGAATATCGGCGTTCCCTATGTCGGCGCGCGTGGTGCAGACGGAAGGGCAGAAGTACAATAAAAAAAGCTATCTCTTAATGCACGCCATGAGCGCCAACGCCGGCGGCCAGATCGGTTCGGTCATCGCGGCAGCGGTCATGCTCTCGGTTCTCCAGGGAATGGGAATTGTCGGCCAGTAAACCAGTAACGCCATGGCGCAAACCCGAGAAGAACTCGAAAATAAGCTCGCGGCGCTGGAGAAAGTCGCCCTCGATGCAGATCCCAAGGCCGCCGCCAAACAGCGCGCCGAAGGCAAGCTGACCGCCCGCGAGCGCATCGACAAGCTCCTCGACCCCGGCACCTTCGTTGAAGAGTTCATGCTCGCCGAAACCCAGTGCAGCGATTTCGGCATGGCGGAAAAAAGACTGCCGTCCGACGGCGTGGTCACAGGCTTTGGCAAGATTGACGGCAGGCCCGTCTACGTCTATTCGCAGGAGCGCGCCGTGCTCGCCGGCAGCGTCGGCAGCGCCCATGCGGAAAAAATCGCCTATGTGATTCAAACCGCGCGCAAGCTCGGCGTACCGGTCATCGGCTTGAACGATTCCGCCGGCGCGCGCATCCAGGAAGGCTTGTCCGTCACCTCGGCGATCGGCAAGATCTTTTTCGAAAACAGCATCGCTTCCGGTTGTATCCCGCAAATCTCTGCGATCATGGGACCCTGCATCGGCGTCGGTTCCTACTCGCCGGCGCTCACAGACTTCATCATCCAAGTGCAGAACACCAGTCAGATGTTCATCACCGGCCCGGCGGTGATCAAGGAAGTCCTCGGCGAGACGGTCACGATGGAAGAATTGGGTGGCGCGAAAATCCATTCCGAAGTTTCCGGCGTAACCGATCTGGTCGCCAAAAATGACGCGGAATGTCTGGCGACCATCAGAAAGCTCGTCGGCTTCTTGCCTTCAAGCTTCGAATCCTCGCCGCCCCGCAAGGAGAGCGGCGACGACCCGGCGCGTGCTCTCGACTCGCTCGTGAAAATCGTTCCCGACGACATGAAGCGAGCCTACAATATCATTCAAGTCATCAAGGCGATCGTCGACGACGGCGACTTTCTCGAGTTAAAAGCGAAGTTCGCGCGCAATCTGGTCATCGGTTTTGGCCGGCTCGACGGTTACCCGGTCGGTTTCGTTGCCAATCAGCCGATGTTCCTTGCCGGCAGCCTCGACGTCGACGCTTCGGATAAGGCTGCACGCTTCATCCGCTTCTGCGACGCGTTTAACATTCCGGTGATCACCTTGATGGACGTCCCAGGCTTTTTCCCGGGCAAACAGCAAGAGGAAAAAGGCATCATCCGACACGGCGCTAAAATGCTCTACGCTTACGCTGAAGCGACGGTGCCAAAAATCACCGTCGTGTTGCGCAAAGGCTATGGCGGCGCCAAACAGGCGCTGTGCACCCGCGAAATGGGCGCGGATCAGCTGTTTGTTTGGCCCGGAGTAGAACTGGCGGTCATGGGTGGTGGCGGCGCGGTCAACGTGCTTTACCGTCGCGAGATCGAGCAGTCGGCTGACCCGGCGCAGACCCGCGCGGAAAAAATCGCGCAGTTTCAGGAGCGATTCAACGGACCTTTCGAAGCCCTTTCAAAGCAATTCGCCCACGCCGCGATCCGGCCGGGCGAGACGCGCCGGCGCCTGATTCAATCTCTGGAAATTTTACGCTCTAAAAAAGAAGAAAGACCGCGTAAAAAACACGGCATCATGCCGGTGTAGCGCAACTCTGGTCGGCGGCATAAACCGGCAGCGATACAAAAAACGTCGTGCCTTTCTCAGGTTCGCTTTCCACCCAGATTCGACCGCCGTGCGCCTCAACAACTTTCTTGCAAATCGCCAGACCAAGCCCCGTTCCGTCGCGGCTCGAATGTTGTCCGGTGATCACTTGGCGGTATTTATTGAAAATCAATTCGAACTCCTCTCGGGGTAGGCCGATGCCGGAATCTTTAACCCAGAAAACGACTTCGTTATCGCCCCAGGCACGCGCCGCGAGATCGATCTCCCCTCCGCTTGACGTAAACTTGAAAGCGTTGCTGAGGAGATTTTCCACCACCTGGCTTATGCGCCGCACGTCGAGCTCCAAGCGCGGCAAGTCATCGCTGATCTCGGCTTTAAGCGCGATCCGTTTCTTGTCCGCCTCCACCAGATGATCGAGGTGGCATTCATGGAGCAGCGCCTTGAGATCCACCGGTGTTTTGACCAGGTGTAATGCGCCGGCATCGATCTTGGAGATATCGAGGAAGTCGCCGACATGGTTGATTAAGCTCCGGCAGCTCTCTTGCACCCTCCACAACCACTTGTGCTGCAGATCGGTTACCGTCCCGAAGACCCCGTCGCGAATCGAATCGGTGATCGAGAGAATGTTCGACAGCGGCGATCGCAGATCATGGGCGACCATTGCGGTAAAATCAGCAAGAGTTTGCTCCGCCCGCCTACGTTCTTCGATTTCCCGGCGTAGTTCTTCGTTCGCCTGCACGGTTGCGCTGTAAAGTCTTGCGTTTTCCACTCCGAGCGCGATTTGCCGCGACATCGCTTGCAAAAAATGTCTTTCGTCGGCGCTGAACGGGTGCGGCTCCAAACCCATAATCGTAATCGCCGCATGGAGTTGGGATTCCTGACTGAGCGGCAAAACCGCCAGTGCACGGATCTCGTTGGTCCTAGACGCGGAGGCAAATTCCGGCGCAACCGCAACATCCTCGATAAACCAGGGATTCGTGCAGTCCTCCACACATTGCTGAAATTCGCCTCTGAGCCACGTCCATTTCGCCTCGAGATCAATTAAGGAAGTCGGCTTGGCGCCGGTGCCGTAGAAAGTCCGGCCGCCGACATCCTGTGAAAAGCTCGCAAACGCAAAATCAAATCCGCTGGCCCTGGTCAAACGGTTCAAGCCGCGCTCAATCACCTGTTCGATCGAAAGCGTTTCGGCGATTTCCTGAGAGACAAGGTTAAGAGACTCAAGCTGATCCGTGTAAGCCAACAGCCGTTCCTCGCCCTTTCGCAGCACGGTGATATCCCGAGTGATGGTAGCGGCGCCGATAACGTTTCGGTGCACATCGCGAATCGGCGACAGCGACGCAGAAACGTCGAATAGCTGTCCGCTCTTGTGCACTCGCTTGCTCTCATAGCGATTGATGCCGCGGCCCTGTTTGACAACCTCTAAAAGCTCCCAGACTTCATCACGGTGCGTCGGTGGAATCAGTTGTAATACCGGACGCCCAAGGACTTCGGCAGCGGTGAAACCATAGGTCGATTCCGCGCCGTCGTTCCAACTGGTGACGACGCCGTCCAGCGTCATGCCGATGATCGCTTCCTCCGAAGATTCCACGATCGCTGCTAGGCGAGCTCGTTCCTCCTCGGCTTGAACCCTGTCTTTCACATAGCCGACGACGAATTTGCTGCCAACCAACCAGGCCAAACCGCCGGCCGCCAGCGACACAACGATCAACCAGCTTAAATTGCGCGCCAAATCTCGATTGACCTGGCCGAACGCCAGCGCTTTGGGAATTCCGACCATCACGTACATCTGCCCGGCGGAAGGTTTGAGAGACAGAAGCTTTAGCGCGTAGAGACGATCGACGCCGTCCAAGCCGACCAATTCCCGGCTCATTCGGCGTCGGAGCTGGAGTATTTCAAAAAGCGGGGCGTCCGGAATATGTTTGCCCACCCATTTTTCCGAGTCGGGGAACCTCGCCAGCAGAATGCCCTTGCTATCCACGATCGATAGGGAGACACCGTCAGGCAAGCCGCTTTCCATCGCGAGCTGATTAATCCAATTGACATCGAGAGCCGCAAAGATGACGGCGCGGACGTTGCCCGCGCTATTCAACACCGGCATAGCAAAACTGAGGCTCTGCCTTGCCGGCCTGCCGCGGACATGATAATCGCCGATGGCGAATGCTTTGACCTTGAGCGCTCGGCGAAAGAAGCTGGCCTGCGTGACTCTTTCGCCGGTCTCGTCGGCGTGAGCGCGGCAGCGCACGAGACCATCCGGATCGGCAACGCCGAGATCGACATATATCCTGTTGTGCTCGGCGAAGCGGCGCAGAAACTCGCCGCATGCCGCCTCGTTCTCTTTCGCCAATTCCGGCGTCTCGGCCAACAACGACAACAACTGCCTGGCTGAATCAATATAGCGCGACTCCCGGATCGCGACATTTTCAGCTATCTCCCAGGCATTCTCCTGCGCCTCCACAATCCGTATGTCCCGGGTTACCTTGGCCTGGTAGAGGATCAAGCCGAGAATCGGTAAGACGGCAACCAGGATAATGACGATCAGCCGTTGACGGAGTTTGCGTAAGAACGATTCCGTGGCTTGAAGGATGATTTGGTCAAGTTTCCACATGATCGTTTTTAGCCGCGGCGCGAGGCCGCGAGCGCCTGACTGTGGCAGTCGCGACGGTGCGGTGCGCCTTTGAGAGAATCACGCCGAGCAGTGATATTGAAGTAAACCATTGTCAATACCGGGAGTTTATTTCCGCGCCCGGAAACCGAGATGCTATGTTGGAGGTTGAGCGAGGCCACAGCGCAGTTCCCGTCGCTTCAGAAATCAGGGTCCCCTTTGTTCAAGCCGGCCGAAGAATTCTCCCGGCGTTCGATCCACTCAGTCAACTGGCTTTCCCGCAGGCGCCACTGCCCGCCGACTTTAAAAGCCGGCAAATCTCTTCTTCGGATCATTCTTTGCAGCGTACGGGTGGAGACATGGAGCAGCTCCGCTGCCTCCGGCAAGGTCAAAAGTCTCAATCGATCAAGATGATTGTCCATCGGCCATTCTCAAGAGCAATTTGATGAGCAATGCCGGTGCCATTTTTCTTACCGTCGTAATTGTCTGGTTTTATTGAATAACCCGATGCCGACCTGAGACGATGCAGTACAGAATTGGACAGGTGATGACGACACGCCACAGCCTATGGAACACGGTCTGGGACGGCCAATCTGATTCAAGCGGTGAAAGGCTAACGATATCGGCGCACGCGATTCGAGCCATTCCAAAACACGCGAAACTTCTGTGCAGAGATTTGGTAGAAATGTTTTTCTGAGGAGTTGGGTACGGCGCAACCGGGTCGGGTCTACTGCTGATAAACAACTACGCCGGCTCGCTCCGGGTCGTAGCCACCGAGCGCCTCGACGGCCTGCTTAAAAGCATCAGAACGAAGGATTTGCATCAACTTGGCGCCGTAGTCGGATTGGTAAAACGATCGCGTCATCGCCAAATCATACTGTTCATTGGCCACCGGGATGAAATCGAGCTCCAGCGCCGTCGCCGCCGCGCGCACACCGAGCCCGGCATCGGCAAGCCCGCTGGCGATCGCCACGCCGACGGCCATGTGGGTAAATTCTTCGCGCTCGTAACCAAAAATCGCCGTCGGATCGACACCGCATTTTTTTAATTCATGGTCGAGCAGGACTCTGGTGCCGGAGCCCGGTTGCCGATTGACGAAGCGGATGTCAGACCTGGCAAGGTCTTTGAGATCCGTGAGTGCATGAGGATTGCCGCGCGCGACGAGAATCCCCTGCTCGCGCTGGGCCAGGTGCACGAGCACCAACGGAACCTTGAGAATGGCTTTTTTTATGTCGGGGATATTGTAAACACCGCTCGCCGAATCAAGCAGATGGGTTCCCGCGATGTGAGTCTCGCCGCGCTCCAACGCGAGCAGACCGCCCAGACTGCCGACGTTGGTGGCGGCGATCTTGAGTTCCGGATGGCTGAGCTTCAATTGATCTTCCAGCACGGCGATGGCGAGATCATGGCTGCCGGTGCAGAGTATTGTGTTTTCAATATCGGCCGCCGGCCGAAGCAGTTCGACCTCGGCTACCTCGCCGGCGTTGAGCCCCTCGACCAGGCTGGGGATTCGCATCAAGCCGTCGGCGCGGACCATCGTCGTGATCACTCCGGCGCCGCGCGCCAGCGGCACCGCCACCAACTTGTCGCCGACTCTGCCCACGGTCACGCGAATGAACTCTTCCAAACCGAGATGCGAGGCAATTTTTTTTGGCACGACGGCGCGCACCGTCGGCTGCGCGGGCGCGGCGGAGCCGAGAAACTTTTCCAGCGCAGGGCGAAGCATTTCGCGGGCGATGACGATGGCCGACACTGGATAACCCGGCACGCCGAGGACCGGTTTATTTTGCGTCCGACCCAAGACCGCCGGTTTGCCAGGCATGACATCGATCCCGTGAGCCAGCAATTCTCCCCCATCAGCGATTACCTCCGAAGTGAAATCATGTTCGCCGGCCGACGATCCGGCGATGATCGTCACCAAATCGCACTCATCCGCCGCTCGCCGGAGCGCTTGTGTGAGCGCGGTCAAATCATCTTTCGCGCGCGGATATTTGACCGGCGTGCCGCCCCATTCGCGAACAAAGGCGGCGAGCACGGTGGAATTGAAATCGATCACCGCGCCCGGCTTGGCTTCCTCGCCGGGTTGAATAATTTCGTCGCCGGTGGGAATGATACCCACTCTAGGGCGAGCTTTAACGCGAACCATGGTATGGCCGGCAGCCAACAGCGCGCCAAGATCGTAAGGGCGCAGCCGATGGGACCTCGGTAAAAGCAGCTCGGTGGCGACCACGTCTTCACCGACCAAGCGAACATGATTCCACGGCGCCACCGACTCGAAAATTTCAATTGTGTGATCATCGATCTGATGCACCTTTTCGATCATAATCACCGCGTTGGCCCACGGCGGTAGCGCATTCCCGGTATCGACATATTTGAATGCCGCAGGACCGGGCGCATCGGAAGCTGTCAAACTGAGCTTCTTACCGGCGAACTCCGTGGCGCCGAAAGTATCTTCAGCGCGCATGCAAATACCGTCCATGGCGGAGGCGTGATAGTGCGGCGAAGAAATTTTGGCGAAGACCGGCGCCGCCGTGATCCGGTCGAGCGCATCGTCGACGGCGACTTGTTCTGCTCTAATCCCAGACGGATCAACGGTCGAAAGGAACAGCTCTCTGGCTTCGATTAGAGTGGTTTTCTTAAGGTAGCGTTTGCGCGCCATGGCTTAAAAAGGCCCAGGGTTGAGGGTCTAGAGTCTGGTGTTCGCGAACTCTAGACGCTAAACCCTAAACACTAGACTAGAAGAGAATCACATCCACCGCTTCACCCAGCTCCAAACCGTCTTGATTCATTTCGATGCGCACCATGCCATCGGCTTTCACCAGGGTAAAAATCGCGCCGGACTTGCTCGGCAGGGGCGTTGCGATAAGCGCTGGCGGATCGCCCTCCAGCGTCACGCGCACATAATCCTCCCGGCCGATCTGCGAGGCGATGTTGGTCTTCAACGTTGCTTTAACTGTTTTCGTGAAGCGGGTGAGTGCCGCCGCGTTCTCGCCACCGAGACGGCGAATCATCGGCGCGGCGAACAGATCGAAGATCACCAAGGCCGACACCGGATAACCGGGCAGGCCGAGAATCGGCTTGCCGCACGCCTTGGCGAAAATCGTCGGCTTCCCCGGCGCGATTGAGATTCCGTGAAAAATAAATTGCGAATCCGGGAAAGAAAGAATGGTTTCGAGCGCGATGTCCTTGGCGCCCATGGAACTGCCGCCCGATAGCAAAACCAGATTACTCCACTCGAGCGCCTCGCCGATTGCTTTGGTCAGTTCGGCGCGGTCGTCGCGAATCACACCCCAATCTCTAAGCGCGCCGCCGCACTCTTCGATCAAACCCGCCAACGAGTGCTGGTTGATGTTGCGCACCTGCCCCGGCAACGGCACCGTGTCGGCATCGACGATCTCATCGCCGGTGGAGATCAGCGCAACCCGCGGTCGCTGGTAGACGAGAATCGATGAGATCCCGACGCCGGTCAAGGCGCCGAGGTCATGGGCACGCAGGCGCCGACCGTGTTGGAACACCAGCTCGTCTTTTTTGATATCATCGCCGATCTGAATGACGTTTTGCCATGGCGACACGCCGCGATGAATTTCGACCAGCCCGGCTGCGGTTTCATCGGTATATTCCACCATCACCACGGCGTCGCTTTCAGGCGGCATCATGCCGCCCGTAGAGATACGGATCGCTTCGCCGGTCGCTAGCGGTTGCAGCGCCGGTTTGCCCATCTCCACCACGCCGGCCAATTTTAAATACGCCGGCAAACTCTGACTGGCGCCGAAAGTGTCTTTCGCTTTGACCGCGTAACCGTCCATGGCCGCGCGATGAAAGTGCGGCAGATCAACGCCCGAGTGAAGGTCTTCCGCCATGACGCGGCCCCGCCCTTTCACGGAAGGAACCCGCTCGGTGTCAACCGGTTCGACGGCGAGCAAAAGCCGCAGCGCTTCATGCGGCGCTAATACTTTAAAAAACCTCTGAGCCATCTTTACCGGATCATAAGCAGAACCATGCGCGGAAGCAAATCTTAAACCGGTGAGGCTGTGCTTGACAGAGCGGGAGCTTAGGCAGAAAATCACGCCCGCGAGCCAAACGGAGGAAAATTCTATGAAGTTGCAGAAGGTCTACCACATGGGCATACCGGTGGATAATTTGGATCGCGCTAAGGATTTCTACACCAACGTGCTCGGCATGGAATATCTCGGCCGCGTCGGCGGCAATCCGAATAATCCGGATTCGTTTCCGATCCACGGCGTGGCGCAAAAGCTCGATCGTTTGCACTGCGGCAACGACGATGTGGTTCTTTTCGAACGGCCGCGCGCGATCGCGCGCGATGCCCTCGAAGAAGACGGCATTGCGCACCAGGCCTTCGACATGGCCTGGGAAGATTATGACGATGCGTTGAAAACCGCCAAGGAGTTGGGCAAGTATCATCGCAGCGTCGAGCGCGACAGCGGCAACACGATTTATATGTTCGACTCCGAAGGAAACTATTTGGAACTACATTTCCCCCGCCCCGGCGGCCGGCGCGCGCGCCCATCGAACTGAATTTCGGAATATCTCGCGCAAAGACGCAAAGGCCGCAAAGTTCGGAGATTAAGGGTGAAAATCATTGATCAGAGTTTTTTCCAATAACCTTGGCGCCTTCGCGCCTTTGCGAGAAATGCTCCGAGATAGGGTAAATACTCCGACTCAACCCAGCAGAATAATTCGTTAGGAACACAACATGGACAAACCTATTAAGCTCACCATCGGCGGAACCTCCAAGCGCGTCGACATCGCCAACGTCGTCGCTCTGACTTTTTTCAATAACGCGGATCTGCCGCGCCAATCCCGGCTCGACGTCGCCATGGGCTGGCGCGACTCCGACCTCGGCGGCACTGGCCCGGCTATTCTGGTCGACAAAAAGAAAATCGATTTCGGCTTCGGCAATCCGGTCGGTTTATCGGCGATGGCCTATCTCGGCTGCGGCTTTTACAAAAAGAAAATTCCCCTGCGCGCCATCGGCGTATTTCCGACCTGGGACCGGCTGATCTTCGCGGTGCGCAAAAACATCGGCATCGAGTCCCTCGAAGACGTCAAGAAACAGAAATATCCGCTGTGCATCTCGACGCGGCGGCGCGGCAAGCTGCAAACCACCATCTACGCCATCGAAGAAGTGCTCAAGGCCTACGGCATGAGCTACCGCGACATCGAGCGCTGGGGCGGCAAAATCATGGAAGCGCCCAACCCGAGCGGACCCATGCGCAAAGATCATATTCAATCCGGCAAGGCGGACGCCGTGTTCGACGAAGGCGTCAAAAGCTGGGGGCCGACGGCGCTCAACGCCGGCATGCGGTTTCTGCCGATCAACGACGCCGCGGCGCGCCATATGAGCAAACTCGGGTTTCCCAGCGCCATGCTGACGCGCAAGCATTACGCCAAGCTCGACCGCGATATTCGCTGCGTGGATTTCAGCGGCTGGACCTTTTTCTGTCATGCCGATCTGCCCGCGCCTATCGCTTACGCGATGGCCAAAGCCGTCGATCTTTGTCATAAGCAGATTCCGGTGGACCATTTCGACAAGCGGGCGATGACCATGCGCGAGTTCTGCCGCGGCGGCGAAGCCGGACAGTTGAATATTCCGCTCCATCCCGGGGCGAAGAAATATTTTCGTGAGAAAGGTTATCTTTAAGCTATTGTTTACGCGCTGATGTTCTTCGTAGCCGAGAGTCACCTTTTGGAAGGCCAGGACGTGCGCACGCCGGATATTTTTGATATTGGGAAGAACTATCAGGCCATCGGCACCCGCTACCCGGACATTTTCGGAGGAGCAAAATGAAAACCTCTTGGTTCAAAGCGTTCAAAAAGTTCAAGCCGTTCAAATCGTCACGGAGGTTCAAAACTCCCTCCCTCCTTCGATCCTCCCCGCGACGCTGGGGAGGACGTAAGGAGGAGGTTTGAACGGAGCGCAGTGGTTGAACGGCTTCAACGATTTGAACAAGAATTTTTTCTGTCTCTTGAAAGGAATTCGCTATGTCTCTTAAACCTAAAATCACCTTGGGTCTTCCGGACCATCCGCGCTGCCAGGCAATTATCCACGGCAAGGTCGGCATCGAGGGTTACGACCTCGAGGTTGACCCAAACTTTACGAGTTCCGGCGAGCGGCACTACAAATATTTGCACGGTCAGTGGGATGTCGGCGAAGTGTCGGCCGCAAGCTTGTTGCGTGCCATCGAAAACGGCCAAGAGCTGCTGGCCATCCCGGTGTTCTTCGAGCGTGGGCCAAGGCAGCGCAATATCTATCATTGCGAAGACAAGCTCAAGCACCCTTCGGAACTGCGCGGCAAGAAGTTCGGCTGTTTCCGCTACGGCGCAACGGCGGTGGTTTGGGCACGCGGTTATCTGCTCGATGCCCACGACATCAAAACCACCGACATGCAGTGGTTCGTCTCAGGCCGCGAGGTTTTCATCGGCCATGAGCTACCGGTCAAAGTGCAGCGCATCGAGCCGCCGCCGCCCTTCGGCGGCGAGAAGCTCGTGCTTTCAAAAATGCTGAACGAAGGCGAACTGCACGGCGCGGTGGTACCGGGGGATAACGGCTATGCCGGATTTTTCGGCGGCGGCGAAACGCCGAAGATGATGTCCGCCTATTCCGGCGTAAAGCCGCTCTTCGACGACAGCCAGGAAATCATCGACTACGTCAAGAAAACCGGCATCAATCCGATCATGCACGTCTTGTCGGTCCGCCGCGAGGTCGCCGAGCGCCACCCGGATTTACCGGCAAAATTGACCCGGGCTTTCATGGAAGCGCGCGACGTCGCCGCGCAGTACATGACCGAGGAAGAGCGCGCGGGCTATCAAAAAGAACGCGAAGTGCTCGGCGAAGACCCTTACGCCTACGTGATGGGCGGGAACGAGAAGCGCACGCTGGCGGCGATGAATCGCTATCAGATCGAGCAAGGTCTGATGAAAACCACACTGCCGATGGATGATCTGTTCGTCGGCTATGTTTAACAAAGGGGGAAGCGAAATAATGAGAAAACACATGTCCGGCGTTCTTTTACTGATAGGGATTTTGGCGATTTTAGTCTATGCCCAGTCTTCGGCTGCGGCAACGCTCGAAGAAGCAGCAAAGGCGGAAGGGGAAGTGGTATTTTATAGCTCGCTCAATAATGAACAAATTAAAACTCTGGTCGACCGATTCCAGAAAAAGTATCCGCCGATCAAAGCCTCGTTCTATCGCGGTACCAGCGACCGGGTTTTGCAACGAATTACGACTGAAGCGAAGGCCGGTCGTCATAGCGTCGATGTTTTTTCCGCGGCGGGCTTTCAACTCCAGTTGCTGAAGGAGAGCGGCTTAACGGCCAAATATATCCCCATGGAAGCCGCCGCCTATGACGGTGGTTTCAAGGACGCCGACGGTCATTGGGTGAGCGTCCACTCCTTGCTCAATAGCATGGCCTACAACACGAATCTGGTTGCGGCGAAAGACGCCCCAAAAAAGATTGAAGATCTGCTACAACCCAGGTGGAAAGGCAGGATCGGCATCGATGTCGGCGACGCCGAGTGGTACGCCAACGTCCAACGGATCATGGGGAAAGAAAGGGCGCGCAATTTTCTCAAAGCGTTGGCCGCGCAAAAAGTCGGGCTGAGGAACGGCCACAATCTCCTGGCACAACTCACCGCCGCCGGAGAATTTCACGTGATTCTGAACACCTACGCCCACATCGCCGCGCGCATGAAAAAACAAGGAGCGCCGATTCAATGGGTTTTCGACGAGCCGGTCATCACCTACGTGCATCCCATCGCCGTGGCACGGCAGGCGCTCCACCCAAACGCCGGGCGCCTGTTCGAGAGTTTTGTCCTGTCTGAAGAAGGACAAAAGATGCTGCGAGATCAAGGCCGAATTCCCAGCCATAGGGACGTTGACCCGAAGGTCTTTTCCCTGCGCAACATCAAACTTTTTCCCAGCGACCCGCAATGGGCCAAAGAATATCCGGCGGCGCTGGAAGAGATGGAAAAAATTCTCGGCAAGTGACCAGTTCGATTCTCTAACCTATTTAGGTCGTTGGCGACCAACGTCTCAGAAGGCGCCAGCGAGGACGGTTACCGATGAAAGACTCACTCCCCGGCGGCTACATGGGCAGGATCCTCCGCGTCGATCTCAGCGCCGGTGTGCTGACGGATAACGACCTACCCTCTGAGCCGATACTCAGAAAATTCATCGGCGGGCAGGCGCTGGGAACCTACATTCTGTTGAATGAACTGCCTCTCGATGCCACGCCCTTCGGTCCGGAAAATATTGTCGTCATGATGACCGGCCCGCTCACCGGCAACGGCTTCACCCCCGGCGGCACCAAGATGACCGCGGTTTATTTAAGCCCGCTCACCGGCAATACGCTCGGACGCGGCGCGACCAGCGGTTACTGGGGAACCTATCTCAAAGCAGCTGGGTATGACGGCATCATCCTCAAGGGCGCTTCATTGAAACCGGTTTATCTCTATATCAAGGACGGCAAGCCCGAATTACGCGACGCTACGCAGGTCTGGGGCCTCGGCACGCGTGAAACGGAAGATCGCTTGCGTGAGATCGTCGGCAACCGCGATGCCCGAGTGCTGTGCATCGGCCCTGCCGGCGAACACATGAACCGCGCCGCCATGCTCGCCAACGACTATAATCACTTTGCCGCGCATAGCGGTGGCGCCGTGCTCGGCTCGAAAAAACTCAAAGCCATCGTCGTCTCCGGCACACTCAGGCCAAGCTACCGCGACAAAGCCAAGCTCGCTGACGCGGGCGCGCGTTGGCGCGCCGTGTTGCAGCAGCACGATGTGAAAAAGAAAAAAACCAAATACGGCCACGGCGATTCCTGGGGCGCTTTGAATAATCTCAACTGGCGCAGCACCGACATCCAACCCGCACACATCAAAGGCTTCGATCGAAACGACGTCGTTCTTCGTCCGTGCTTTCAATGCGCGCGCATGTGCCCATGGGACGCCAAGCTCGGCGAAGGCGAGTTCAAAGGCACGGTAGTGCATTTCAACGCCGGCGGCGAATGGCTCGATACTTTTTTCAATCTCGGCATCAAAGGCAACGCCGTTCTTTACTTAGCCGAGAAAATCAACAATCTCGGTATCGAGTGCAGCCACTTTTCCTGCGGCGCCGGTGTCGCCTTTGAAGCCTGGGAAAAAGGACTGCTCGGTCCCGACCGCACCAACGGCTTGAAGCTCGAATGGGGCAACGTCGAAGCCGTCGATAAACTCTTGGACATGGCAGCGCGTCGCGATGGCTGGCTCGGCAACCTACTCGCCGAGGGTCCGAAACAGCTTGCCGAAGCCCTCGGCGGCGACGCCCCCAAATGGGCCGTGCATACCAAAGGCGGCACGCCGGCAATGCACGAATGGCGCCCGTTGCTCGGGCAAATGCTCAGAGAATTAGTCGCCAGCGGCGGCATGAAACCGCAGGGCGGCGGTTCGACCAATCCGCCTCCGGATCTGCGCGACAAAGAGAAATGGGGACCGCTGACGATGGACAATCCCGAGGGTTGGGTCTGGTCCCATGTTCTGTCCGAGCAGTATCGCCAGTTCACCGGCATCTTCGGCGGCTGCTGGTTCGCCCAAGAGAGTCACAAAAAAGACGGCCTCAACAGCATCGTCGATGCCTTCAATGCCATCACCGGCTGGAATTTCACCATGGGCGAGGCCCTCCAAGCCGGCCAGCGCAGCATGATTTTGCAAAGCCTCTTCGGCACCCAACGCGGCTGGATCGCCGACTTCGACTGGCAGGACGTCGGCCCAAGATTTTTGGAACCGATCCCCGACGGCAAGTACCAAGGCTTCACCATCGCCAAGTGGCTCCCCGACATGATCTGGGAATACTACAAATTATCCGGCAGGCATGAGCGCACCGGAAGACCTTTCAAGGACACGCTGGAAAGATTGGGACTGCAGGAATTCATGAAGTGGAGCCACGAAATAACCTAGCTCAATGACATTGACCGCTCGACAGGGCCGTAAAGTTGATGCGTATCATCCCTTCGTCAACGACCCGAGACCTTCGGCTCTGGCTTTTCTGTACAGGAGGGATGACCACAACGCTATCGCAATTTAGGACGAGATGGACTCTCCGAATACCGCGCTCTCGACTTGCCATTTGGGGAAAATGCAGTGGTTAATTCTGAGTGCGATCCTCGCGGCATCCTTTTGCCTGCGCCTTACCTTTGTACACGAGCCCTTTGAGAGAGACGAAGGTTCCTACGCTTACATCGGCCAGGAGATTTTGCGGGGTGCCGTTCCCTATAAGGACGTCATCGAGATCAAGCCGCCGGCTATCTATTATCTCTACGCCGCGGGAATGACAATTTTTGGCGAAACCACAGAAGGGATACGAATCTTCACTGCATTGTATTCGCTTCTAACCGTGTACGCGGTATTTCTGGTAACCTGTCAGATTGCGGGTCGAAAAGCCGGCTTGATCTCATCGGTCCTCTATGGAGTCTTCTCCTCTGCGCCTTTGCTGCAGGGGAGCAGCAGCAATACAGAAGTTTTCCTAGCCCTACCTTGGGTACTCGGTATCTACTTTATCTTGCGGGCCATGGCCAACGGAGAGCGAAGATACCTTTTCCTTTGCGGCGTATCTTGCGCGGCCGCAATGCTAGTCAAGACTGTAGCGATTCCGCTGGTGTTATTAGCTGCGCTAGGCGCAGCCTCTTTGCCCAGGCCAGATCAGACGATCCGTGAGAAAGCCTTGGATCTAGCGATGCTGGGTTTCGGTGCAGCTATTTTGGCGTCAATCACCGTGGCGTATTTTTTCTTGAATGGAACGCTCGATGATTTTCTTTATTGGAATGTAACATTCGCGCTTCGATACTTGTCTACGAAGGTCGGCGGTCCGCCGTTCCTGTGGACATCCTACGTCCTCGTTCCTGAATTACTTCCACTGGTTCTTGCGGCGATCCCGACATTTTTCAGGCTGCTATTCAAGGTGCGCGGCCGGAGGGAATGTATCGTCGCCTTGACCCTGCCGGCCGCACTGATCGGAGTGATCCTCCCGGGAAAGAATTTTCCACACTATTTTATCCAATTAGTCCCGCCCCTCGCGATCCTTGCGGGGATTGAAATTGCCCGGCTTTCTACAATGAACGGATGGCCGCTTAATATCAAATCCTTGTTACTTGTGTCCGCAACTTTCCTTTCGGTCTATATGCGGTACGACTATTATCTGCTGTACACGCCCAATCAGGTCTCCATTAAAAAATACGGCCCTGTCTTCGTGGAATCGTTGGAAGTGGCGCGCTACCTGAGAGAGCGAACTCTTCCCTCGGACTACGTATTCCAGTGGGGATTCGAAATGGAACTGTACTATCTGACGTCACGAAGATCCCCGGTGCCCTTCATAGCAAGCCTATTTGTCGGTTGGTCGAAGGATCCCGCAAACGCCGCGCGTCGGATGGCCAAAGGAATCAATGAAAAGAAACCGAAATACATCGTCTTCCAAGAAAAGTGGGGGAATGTTCCCGGGCACGCGGAAATCATCAGGATTCTGATGCGGGACTATGTTTTTGAAGCGACAATTGCCTATGCACAGATCTACCGCCGAAAATAGACGCCTCGAGCAATTTCGATTTTGGACGCATTGCACTACGATATCATTGGTAGTGCGTCCAATAACCGGCTTGCGCCTTTTATCGAATTTCGCACTCGCAACTTCTTTTGTACCAGCCAGACCCGCGCCGCGATTGGATGAACGACTGGTATTCCCAAATCGTTTTCTATGGCGACTATATCCTTCACTTGCCAGGCGCCGGAGCCGAGAAGATAGATGCCCTGCGCCGCGGGATGTTTATTGAATGAAGATTTGAGATGCTGGTAAATCGTGTCCGTCGAGATTTTGTCTGCCTCGTACGGCGTCGTATCCATGCCTTCCATTCCCAACACTTCGAAACCGGCATCGGTAAAATAGCGCGAAAAAAGAGCATTGAGTTTGTTGTCGTTAAAATAAGTGCAGCCGACGAACTTCTTGATCCCGAGCGCACGCATAGCTTCGGTTTGTGACATTCCGGAAGTGAAAATGGGAATTTTATATTTTGCCTCCCAGCCGCCGACGATCTCCTGCTCGGCCTTATAACCGCGCACCATGAACGGCGGCCCGCCCTCGGGATGAATCAAATCGACGCCGATCTCGGCAAGATCGGCTACTTTTGCGTTGTAAGTCTCCAGAGCGCCGAGATAGCCCCGTTCGGAATGCTCTTTGATGCCGGCATACATGGGGATACAGCCCACGCCCTCCGGCAATAATCGAATGAACTCCACCAGCGAACCCGAACCGTACGTCGGCTTTACGACGCCAACCGTTCCACGCCATGTTCCAGACGACATATGAACCTCCCTGAAAGTAAATTGTCCGTCTCGATTCGAGGCATGCTAAGCGTTCTTGCGGGATAAAAACAAGCGCCTCGCGCCCGCTTTTTGCCGCCGATCAAGTTCCTCTTGGATGGCAACCGAAACTTTGTCCATTTTGCGCTCGGCTACAGGTTGACGCATGTAAAAGTTAAGTGATAGATGACGCATTTAGCAAGTTTGAATTAGAAAGGATGCCGAATGGCTATCAATCCAACCGTTACTTTGAAACAACAATATGGCAACCTCGTGCCTACGGCGCGTTTGATAGATGGCAAACCGCGCAGTATTCTTTTCGACGCCACCAAGTGCATCGGCTGCCGCCACTGCGTGCAAGCTTGCAAAGACTGGAACGATCACGCCCGCACTAGCCTCTACGAACTTTCCAGCACCAATTGGATCACCATGGAGCCGCCGGTGCTCGAAGGCATGTCACCTTTGTGGGCGCGCAACAGCTGCATGCACTGCAACTTCGCCGCCTGCGCCGCCGTCTGCCCGGTGGAGGCGATCACGAAATATGAAGAAGGCCCGGTGGTCATCAATAAAGACGTCTGCATCGGCTGCGAATACTGCATCCACGCCTGTCCCTGGGAAGTGATCACCAAGAACGACATCACCGACAAAGCCAGCAAATGCACGATGTGTAGCGACCGAATCAGCGAGGATAAGCAGCCCTTCTGTGTCCAGGCCTGCCCGGTCAACGCTCTCGATTTCGGTCTGTCGGAAGAAATCTCCGACAAAGCAAAAAAGCAGGCCGACGCGGTCGGCGGTTACACCTACGGCGAGAACGAAGCCGGCGGCGGCAACGTCGTCTACGTGTTTAAAGAAAGCAAGGACAAATACGGCGTGCGTCACATCGACCCAGAAAAATTTCCCAAGCATCGAATTCCCCTCGGTTTGATGCTCAAAGATCTGTTCACGCCGCGCTGCGGTATCGCCGGCAAGATGCGTGCGCTTTGGCTCGCGATCACTCACCCCAAGAGGCTGATCTACCGGTATTTTTCCTGAGAGCAGCGATTCGTGTGGGAGATAAATAACCGGCCTTTTAAAATAGTGAGGGACTGCAAGCCCTGTCTCGACGAAAACACCAATAGAAGGAAGAACTAAAATGACTTCGGAACCGCAACTACGCGAACAACTGGCGACCTGCACGCGAATCTTCGCCATGCAGGGAGTGATTGGCCTGTTCGGCCATGTAAGCGTCTACCAGCCGGAAACTAAGACTGTGTTCGTGACCCCCGGCTCGGGGTCGGACAAGGCCAACTTTTTGCCCTCGGACATGATACCCATCAATCTGGACGGCAAACCCCATGACGGCAAGACCATGCCTCCGGTGGAATGGCCCATCCACACGGCACTGCACGCCGCGCGCTCGGACGCGCTGGCGGTGGCACACTTGCACACGCCCTATGCAACCCTGTTCGCTATCGCCAAAAGGGATTTTCATCCGGTGACGCTGCAAGGAACGATTTTCGGCGAGGGCGTGCCGCTCTACAAAGAAGCCCACCTGGTCACCACGCCGCAGCGCGGCGAAGCGTTGCTCAAAACCATCGGCGATCATCGCGCCGTGCTCATGCGCGGCCATGGCATCGTGGTCGCGGGAAAGAGCCTCGCCGAGGTTCTCTTCGCGTCCCTAATACTTGAAGACGATGCGAAAAAAACCATGCAGGCGGCGGCGCTCGGCCCGGTTGAGCATTTCACTGCGGACGAATGCAAAACCTTCAACGCCGAAATCGATTTCGGGCGGCGCGCCAACCGGGCTTGGGAATATTTTTCGCGCGTCGAATCGCAATGGGATAAACAAGGTGGAACTGGAAAAATTGAGTTGTTCCCTTAATTGTGGATACCTGTTCAAATCGTTCAAAATGTTTAAGCCGTTCAAAACGTTCGAACCTCCGAAACACGGATGGAACGAATGGAACTACTTGAACGGCTTGAACAGAGGAGCAAAAAAATGAGCGAAGGAGTAAGACTTTACGCCGGCACGCAGCATGGACTGATCACCTGGCGTTCAACGGATAGCGGCTGGCAGGAAGTGGCGCGTCATTTCGAAGAAGGCATTATCGACTCGATATACGGCTGCCAAGAATCGCCGGAGCGGATCTTCGTCGGCGTGACCCACGACGGGCTATACCGCACCACCGACGGCGGCAAAAGCTGGGCGAAGGTGCTTGACGGCGACATTCGCTCGGTCACAGTCGATCCAATCGCCGATAAGGTCATTTATTCAGGCGTTGAACCTGTGGCATTGTTTCGCAGCGAAGACGGTGGCGACAGCTGGCAAGAACTCACGGCGTTGAAAGCCTTACCGCAGTCGGTTCGGAAAAACTGGTGGTATCCGCAAGCACCGCACCACGGCCATGTGCGCAATATTCATATTCACCCGGATGATCCAAATACGATCTATCTCTGTCTCGAACATGGCGGAATCGTGCGCAGCTTCGACCGCGGCAAAACTTGGGAAGACGTCAGCAAGGGCATCGACTATCTCGACATTCACGTTGTCTCGAACTTCCCCAAACGAGACGATCGTTACTTTGTCGCGTCGGCGCGGGGCTTTTTTACCAGCGACAAACCGGAAGAGGGTTGGGTGCGCGCCGAGAAGGGTCTCACTCGGGATTATTTTCATGACTTTCTTTTCTTACCGCCGGAGCGTGACAACGACCAACCGACAATGCTGATCGCGACGGCGGACGCCTCTCCCGGTTTCTGGCGTAGAGAAAACCGCGGCGCCCGGGCGGCAATGTTCAAGAGCACCGATGGCGCGCAATCGTGGACGCGCATCACCAACGGGCTCGCGGATGATCTCGACTCGATGATCTGGGCATTGGTCCACCATCCGACCGATCACCGAGCAGTCTTCGCCGGTTTCGGTAACGTCGCGCGCGGCCACGCTCACGGCGCTGGCGGCGCCGGTGATCTGATGATCAGCCGGGACATGGGCGACAGCTGGGAGAGACTCGACATCGACTTACCGGCCGACCGGGTGCTGTGGGCGGCGGCGGACTAACTGAAGCGCTTCGCGCTTCTGTTCAAGACGTTCAAGCAGTTCAAAATCGTTCAAAACGTATTGAATCGCCGAACGGTTTGAACGGCTCGAACATTTTGAGCGTTTTGAACGAGTAATTTGGAGTATCGTTTATGGCAAATCCTGATTACGCGAACTTCTTTCCGAGTCAGCGCCGGACCCGCTTTCCCGGCGGCTACATGGGAAAAATCCTGCGCGTCGATATGACCAGCGGTAAGCTGACCGATGTTAACCTCCCTGAAGAGCCGTTCTTGCGCAAATATTGGGGCGGCCAACTATTTGCCGAATACGTGTTGCTGAACGAACTTCCCCGCGACATCGATCCATACGACGCTAAAAACATTATCGTCGGCATGACCGGTCCGATCACCGGCACCGGTTTTACGCCGGGCGGGACGAAGATGTGCTTCGTTTACCTGAGCCCCGCCACGCGCCGCACTCTCGGCCGCGGCGCGACCAGCGGTTACTTCGGAACGTCGCTTAAAGCCGCCGGCTATGACGGTCTGATTATCACCGGCGCGGCGCAGACGCCGAACTATCTCTACATCGGCGAAGACAAAGTTGAGCTCCGCGACGCAAGCCACGTCTGGGGCAAGGGCATCAGAGACACCGAAGATATGCTCCGCAAGGAATCCGGTCACCGGGACGCGCGCGTCGGCTGCATCGGCCCGGCCGGTGAAAATCTTATTCGCGCGGCGATGCTGGTCAACGACTACAATCACACCGCCGCGCACGGCTTGGGCGCGGTCATGGGTTCGAAGAAATTAAAAGCCTTTGTCGCCTGGGGCACCAAACGACCGCGTCTGCACGACAAGCATCGACTGATCGATGCCGGTATGCGGTGGGCAAAAGCGATTGCGTCGCGAAAAACCACAGTCAAAAAAAGATTGACCAGCGTCGGCCACGGTGAAGATTGGGGTGCGATTACAAAACTCAACTGGCGCAGCACGATCATCACCGACGAGGCCAAGGGCTTGGATCAAAACCGCGTGACCTTGCGTCCTTGCTTCCAATGCCCGCGCATGTGCCCCTGGGATGTCGAAATCGGCGAAGGTCGCCACACCGGCAAGATCGGTCATTTCAACGCCGGCAGCGAGTGGATGGACACTTTTTACAACCTCGGCTTCAAAGGCAACGACGTCCTCTATCTCTCCGAACGGATCAACGATCTCGGCATCGAGTGCAGCCACTTCGCTTGCGGCGCGGGGCTGGCCTTCGAAGCCTGGGAGAAAGGCGTCCTCGGTCCCGGCAAGACCGACGGCTTGAAACTCGAATGGGGCGATCTCGAAGCCGTGGAAACCTTGCTCGAGCGTTGCGCTCGGCGGGAAACTTGGCTCGGCAACATTCTCGCCGACGGCCCAAAAGAGCTCGCTGAAGAATTGGGCGGCGAAGCCAAGAATTGGGTCGTGCACACCAAGGGCGGCACACCGGCGCAGCATGAGTGGCGACCGCTGCTGAGCCAAATGCTGCGGGAACTAGTCGCCAGCGGCGGTATGAAACCGCAGGGCGCGGGCGGTACGGAACCCCCTGCCGACTTGCATTACCGGGAAAAATGGGGACCTCTCGTTCCCAATCAACCGGATGGCTGGACGAGTTCGCATCTCATCACCGAGCAGATTCGCCAGGCCTGTGGTTTGATGGGTGGTTGCTGGTTCGCGTTGAATGACAAACCGCCCGATGGCATCCAGAGCATGCTCGACTCGCTCAATGCCACCACCGGCTGGGACGTCAGTCTGGATGAGCTGGTGGACGCCGGCCACCGGGCAATTATTTTACAGAGCCTCTTCGGCACCCAGCGCGGTTGGATTGCCGAGGATGACTGGCAAGATGTCGGCCCCCGTTTTTTAGAGCCGATCCCCGACGGCAAATACAAAGGATTCACCATCGCCAAGTGGCTCCCGGATCTGGTCTATGAGTACTATCGGATCTCCGGCCGTCATGAAAAAACCGGCCGCCCTTATAGGGATACGCTGACCCGGCTCGGCCTTGAAGAGTTTCAAGAGTGGAGTCAGTTGGATTGAATGCAGCCACAAGGAGAGGACGATGCGAAAATTTAAGCAAGTAACGACGACCCTTTTTATTCTTCTACTCGCCACCCTATTTTTCGTTCCGCGCGGTCAGGCCCAAACCCTCAAGAAAGTCCGCATGGGCAGCTCGTCGACCAACGTTTCCTTTCTCGCCATTTACACCGCGTTACACCGCGGCTTTTACAAAGACGAGGGCATCGATTTGGAAATTATCCAGATGTCGGCGAACCTGACCAGCGCGGCGATTTTATCGGGAGATCTGGACTACAGCGCCGCGGTAACCGGGTTGATCGGCGGCGCCGTGCGTGGCCAACCCATGAAGGTGTTGTTATTTACCGTAGAGCGGCCCCTATTGTTTCTCATGAGCAGAAAGGAGATCAAAGACCCCAAACAGCTCAGAGGTAAAAAAATCGCCGGTAGTTCGCCCGGGGGGTCGGCAACACTACTTGGCTACCGAGTCTTGCGGCATTTCGGCCTTGAGCCGGGACGGGATGTCTCTGTCCTGCCGATGGGTGGCACCGCCGCCGGGCGATTTGCCGTGTTGGAATCGGGAGTGGTCGACGCCTCGCTGCTGTCCGTGCCGGAAAACATCATTGCCTTGGAAAAAGGTTACAACGAACTGATCTTTCTCGGCGATATCCTGCAATTTGCCCAAAACGGATTTGGCACCTCGGAAAAGAAAATACGGGACAATCCCGACCAGGTTTACCGGATGGTGCGGGCGACGCTGCGCGGATTACAGTTCATTTGGGATAAGAACAACCGGGATGCCGTGACCGACGTGATGATGAAGCAATGGCGAGTGACCGACCGAAAGATGGCCGCAGAAATGGCCAAGCAAGTTTCCCGCGTTTTAACCAAAGACGCCAAGGTCAGCCCCGAGTCCGTGCAGGTGGTCATCGATTCACAGCGGGAAAATGCCAAGGTGACGAAGCCCATCTCCGTGTCCGATGTGGTCGACTACAGTTTTTTAGATAAGGCGCGGAAGGAGTTGGGATTCACGAGGTAATCTGGACTTTGGGGCCTCCTGTCCAGCGTCTCGATTCCAAAACTCGCAAAACCGCGGCGAACCCCTGCAAATCACATCTACTCGGGACTCAAGCCCGTAATGAAAACCAATAAGATTGAATCAAGTCAAAACCTTAAATCCGGAAACTCTAGAGTCTAGACCCGAGGCTCTAGACTCTTATGAGAGGATCAATAATCACCTTGATTGAATCCTGCCCGCTGGCCGTTAGTCGGAAACCCAAGCCGGCTTGCGCCAGCGGCAGACGATGCGTGACCATTTCACCGACGCGCACCTTGCGATTGCGGATAAGCCCCAGCGATTCTTTCAGATCATCGCCGCTCCCGGCGTAGGAAGTCACCACGTTTATTTCATCGCGCCAGAAATCGAATAACGGAATCGCTACATCGACACCGGCAACCGTCGGAGCGAAGAACAGTAAGGTGCCGCCTCGATCGATCGACCGGACTGCCTGTTGGATCGCCGGCATGGCGCCGGTGCAAACGATGACAAGATCCGCCAATCGTCCTTCGTTCAAATCGCGCAGCCGTACCGGTACCTCCTCAGCCCCATGAATCGTCGCGTCGGCACCGAACTGCACGGCGGCCTTGAGACGAAAATCGCTGATGTCGGTCGCAACGATGCGCGTCGCGCCGCGCGCGCGGGCGAGCTGGATATGCATCAATCCGGAAATGCCGCTGCCGATCACCAGCACGGTCTGGCCCGCCGCCACGCCGGCAAATCGCTGCGACCGCACGACACAGGCGAGCGGCTCGATGAACGAGCCCTCATCGAAGGTCATCGTGTCGGGAATACGCAAAGTGCCCAACTCGACGTTGATTTGCGGCACGCGAATATACTCGGCGAAGCCGCCGGGATCGAAATGCGTCGTGCGCAGCAGGTCGCAAACCGACTGATGGCCGGCAAGACAATAGCGGCACTTGCCGCAGGGCACATGGTGAGAGGAAAACACTCGATCGCCGACCTTAAAGTCTTTGACGCCCTCACCGGCTTCGACCACTTGGCCGGTAATTTCATGGCCCAAGACAAGCGGCGCCTTTTTGACCCGGTACCACTCCATAAGATCGCTGCCGCAGATGCCGCTCGCGCGTGTGCGGATGAGCAACTCGCCAGGGCCGATCTTCGGAACCGGTATTTCCTCCAACCGGACATCCTGGTTGTTGTAGTAGACCGCAACTTTCATCAAGTTGCGGCGGTCTAGAGTCTCACGTCTCGGGTTCAGAGTAGAATGCTCGGATGAACTCATAGAGTTACTTTAGCTGGTGATGCTAGCGTGCATACTTTGCGCCTCTGACACTCGACTTCACGATGTACTTCATGAGTCCACCGAAAAGCGGCTGTCCCGCTCTTTCAATCCGAGACGCGAGACGATTCTAACTGGCTCGCCTCTCCTTCGCTCCCTTCTCACTCTCGTAAATCTTATACGCCTCCTTAACCGAGACATTTTCATGCACGATCGCCCGCACGGCTTTGATCATCCCGACTGGCGAATCGGATTGAAAGATATTCCGCCCCATATCGACGCCAACCGCGCCGCCTTTGACGGCGTTGTGGGTCAGTTCCAAAGCTTCCAGCTCGGGCGTCTTCTTGCCACCGGCGATGATCACGGGGATCGGACAGCTTTCAATCAGCTGCTCGAAATCGTCGCAATAGTAAGTCTTCACGACATGCGCGCCGAGCTCGGCGGCGATGCGGCAAGACAACCCTAGATAGCGCACGTCGCGCGCCATGTCCTTGCCGACGGCGGTAACCGCGAGCACTGGGATGCCGTATTTTTCTCCTTCGTTGACGAGCTTGGTCAAGCTGACCAGCGTTTCCTTTTCGAACTCCGAACCGACGAAAATCGACAGCGCCATGGCGGAAACGTTGAGGCGAATGCAATCGTCGATGGAGACCGTAATCTCTTCGTTGGAAAGTTCCTTGAGGATGCTGGTGCCGCCGGACACCCGGAGCACGATGGGTTTGTTCGCCTTGGGATCGACCGACGTGCGCAGCACGCCGCGCGTGAGCATGATCGAATCCGCGAAGGGCATCAGTGGCTCGATGGTCTTGCGCGGCTCTTCCAAACCGCTGGTGGGGCCGAGAAAGTAACCATGATCGACCGCGAGCATAACCGCCCGGCCGTCTTCCGGCTTGATGATTCTCGCCAAACGATTCGCCATTCCCCAATTTATCGACATAGTCGCCTCCTTGACTGAGATTAGCTTTGGGCTCGAAACTATCAAAAAAACCCGGCCTTGTGAACCTTGGAACGTACTCGTTTGACAGCCAAAGCGGCAAATTGCTAGGTTGCAGGCAAATCAACTTGTGGGAGGGCGTATGTCGATTGAAGTCATGGATATGATGAAAATGGCCCGCGAAGAGGGCAAGCGCAAAGTGATCTTCAACACGAACCGTTTTCACGCCTGGTTGCATGTCTATCCCGCGCCAGGCGACAAAGACGACATGCATTGCCACAATGCAGATCAAACCTTTTACGTGATCGACGGCGAATGCACGATGCATTTTCCCGACGGTGGCAACGCAGTGCTGACGCCCGGAATGGTCGCAACCATCACCGGCGGATCCTTCTACCAACTGGAGAACACCGGCAGCGGACCGATGGTGCTGATGGGCAATCGCTCAGGACCTTCGGAAGCGATTCAGCACATCAACCACGAGCTGCGCAAGGATATTAAAAAGCTGCCGCGCGAAGAGATGGAGCAAATCCGTCATCCCGGCAACGTCCGAATCTCAGAGTAAGCGACTTTTCGCCGGGCGGCGCTCACGGCGTCTTACGTCCAGGCGCGCTGGTTCGTTGCAGCATGGGCCATAGATAACGCACGCCGAGTCCGGCGAGAATCAAACCGCCGCCGGTCAGGGTCGCAACCGTTGGGATCTCGCCCACCGCCGCCGCCACCCACAAGGGATTGAGCACAGGCTCGATCAAAGCGATCAGTGAAGCTTCGACTACGGGCAATCTCTGCAATCCTTTCGAAAAAAGGAAATAAGGCAACCCGAGCTGAACCGCGCCCATGACGGCGAGAATCCCGAACTGGCTCGGGGTGAGCGCCAGATGCGACTTGACTGCGAACAATAATAACAGGGCGCACACGGCGTTGTTGACCCAGGTGAGATAGACCGGGGTCACCTGCCGCGTGCGCGGCAGATTGATCATATAGGCGGCAAAGAGCACGCCGCTAAGGAGCGCGAGCAGGACCCCGGCCATTTCGGGCTGCCCGGCGCTGTCCAGAGAAATAATCACCACGCCCGACATGCCGGCCAAAAGAGCCAAGCCGTTCAGCCGTGAAATCCGTTCTCGCCGCACCACCCGAAAAAACAGAAAAACAAAAATCGGCGCAGTGTACTGCAGCACGATCGCGTTTGCCGCAGTGGTAAGCTTATTGGCGGAGACAAAGGCGCTGATCGCCGCCGTGTAAGTAAAAACGGAAACCAGCACTGCGCCATTGATCCGCGCGTCAGCGCGGCCCACGAAAGGCGTAAACACCAAGCAGGCAAACAAACTTCGGTAGAAAACGATGGTCAGCGGCGGCACCTCGAGGAATTTGATAAAGACTCCGGCCAAGCTCCACAAGAACGCCGCCGAGAGAATCAGCAGCCGACCGCGGAAAATTTCGGAGTGCTTAGGAACAAGGGTTACGGCCATGATCTTTGGCGCGCCGAGGGTGAACGGCAGAGTAGCAAGGCGCCTTCCCGTCCGCAATCAAGCGAGCTGGACGACGAACAACCTCGCGAAGAAAACAAAAGTGGGATGAGAGCTCTCGCCCTCATCCCACTTTCACAAACTGGAAATATTTTCGAGCGCTTTAAAACCGTTCGAGACTAGCTTTCGGACACCACGGAAACTTTGAGCGACACGGTAAGATCGGCCGAAAGCCGCACCGGAACCTCGTGATCGCCGGCTACCTTGATCGGTTCGTTCAAGTGGATCTTGCGCCGGTCGACGGCCATCCCCTTGGCCTTGAGCGCTTTTTCGATCTGCATACTGGTCACCGAGCCGAAGAGCTTGCCTTCCTCGCCGACTTTCATCGAAATCACCAGCGACACGGTAGCCAATTGATCGGCGACGGACTGCGCCTGCCTGAGAATTTTTTGCTTCTGCTCGTTCACCACTTTTTTTTGGTGCTCGAAGGTTTTGAGGTTTTTTTTGTTGGCGGCTAGCACAAGGCCGCGCGGCAGCAGATAGTTGCGCGCGTAGCCGTCACGCACCCGCACCAACTCACCGATCTTCCCCAAGGTCGCGATATCTTCTTTTAAAATAACTTCCATAAAGCCTCCGTCACGATACTTGGCTCGGCGTGAGGTTGTCTTTGCCCAACCGGCGAAAATTCCCCCACAGGTCGAACAAACCCAGCCCCATCACCAGCAGCGTAAAAATTTGTTGAAAAATAATTAACACATAGGTCAGACCGCGCAAAAACCGCGGGACGTTGTTCTTGTGAAAAAAAAAGGCGATCACCGCGAGCCCTTGCGCGAAGTAACAGGCGCTGATCGCCAGCAAAACGTTCAACGCCGCCACGCGTAAGACACCCAGCCCTGGCACAAACAGCGCGAAGCCGCAGGCGATCAAACCCCATACCAGTGGCTCCGGCGCTTGCCATTCGCGCAACACTCGAAGCGAAAACCATTGATCGCGCCGCTCGGGGAAACGGCGGCCAAGATAAAGAATATTGATCAACACGATGAATGCGAAGCTCAAGAACAGCAACGCGGGCAACAAGCGCACCACCATTTCGACGATTTGCGGCGCTTGCTGCTTGAGTGTATCGAGGCTTTCTTGAGACAAGCCCATTTTTTCCTGCATCTGCATCGCCGAAGCAATCTGCTGGCTTAGCCCGTCGCGGAGATCCCGCAAGAGCACGGCCCAGGAACCGAAAAAATAATACGACAAACCCGCCGCCATCGTCAGCATGACCGCGGCGATGCCGCCGACCAAATACTCGATCGCGCGAATCCGACCTAACGCTCCAAATATCAAACCTGCCATGACGGCAAATAGGCCGTAAATAAACGCCAGCTCTTCGCCGGCGAACAGAAGAAAAAGCAATAACGCGACGCCGAACACGGCGAGGCCGCTAGTGATGCCAAATTTGAAGCCGAACAACAGCACCGGTTGGGCCACAAAGGGCAACAGCAACGCGCCAAGCGGAGGCAAGCTAACGCCCCCCATAAACAAAAAAACGCTAGAAGCCAATGCTAAAAAAAACCTGCTGATGACTTCCAACCGCTGCATGAATCTTGTCCAGAGAAAAACGATTAATTCTTGGCGGTGGTGAAGGGGAGCAGAGCCACACTGCGCGCGCGCTTAACGGCAGTGGTCAGCAATCGCTGATGGCGGGCGCAGTTTCCCGTGATTCGGCTCGGCGTCATCTTGCCCCGCTCGGTAACAAATTGAATTATCGTTCTAAGGTCTTTGTAATCGATCCGAAGGGTTTTGTCGGCGCAAAAACGGCATACCTTGCGGCGAAACATTGGCCGGCGCCGCGGCCCACCTCTATCGTCGTCTGATCTTTCTCGGTAGGGCCTCGGGCTTCTTTCCATTTGTGCCATTGTTTGAACTACCTCTTTCTCCAGGTTTTGCTATGAGCGACCTTCAGCCGTGATCGGCGTCTTTCTCCGTCTCGGAGGAATTCGGACCGCTGCGACTTAGAAACTGAACCGTGTTGGCAATGACCTCGTGCTTGCTGCGCCGATTGCCTTCAGGAGTTTCCCAGCGTCTCTGACTCAACCTGCCATCGACCAGCACTTGCGCGCCCTTTTGCAGCAGGTTTTTGCTACGCTCGCCAACTCGACCGAAGGCGACAATATCGATGAAACAAACTTCTTCTTTTACCTCATCATTCAAACGATATCGGTGATTTACCGCTAGCGGAAATTCACATACCGCTAATCCCACCGGGGTATAGCGAAGCTCAGGATCCCGGGTTAAATTCCCCAACAGGATGACCTTGTTATATTCTCCCATGGGGCGCTATCCAGGAGCATCGGGCCGCTATACCGGAGTTTCGGATTTCGCGCTATCTCCCGCCGGCGAAGGGTGCGCCTCTTCGCTCTGCGCTTTTGCCGCGGCAGAATCAGCGGCGACACTCTCCTCATCGGCCCGCACCGTCAAGTAACGCAGGATGCCGTCGGTTAGCTTGAGGTTACGTTCCAATTCCTCGACCCCTCGTCCCGAAGCGCGGTAGCGCAGCAGCGTGTAATAACCTCTGCTCTGCTTTTCAATCCGATAGGCGAGATCGCGGACGCCCCATTCATCGACCTGAGTTAGGCTGCCTTCTTGGCCCTCGATGACCTTCTTAAACTTCTCGATGAACTCTTTCATCCGCAGTCCCTTCTCCGGGTGAACCACAAAAAGGGTTTCATATAGAGTCACAGGTTATTACCCCCACAATAAATTTCGTTCTTTAACATAGACCCTGCCGGTTTACAATGCGATGGCCCGGATCAGCTGACCCGGTTATATTGTGCCATTGCCCGTTCCGGTCCCTGCCGTACCAGACAGATGACGGATTCGGCGGCGCGATCAACTAACTCTTTCAATTGCTCTCGCTCCTGTTTGCTGAACGGTTCCAGGACGTAGTCTGCGGCGTCGATACCTGAAGGCGGCCGCCCAATGCCAACCCTGACGCGCTGAAAAGGTACTCCAGCCAAGCTCTCCATGATGGAGATGAGACCACGATGGCCACCGGCGCCGCCGCTCGGACGTATTCGAATTCGACCGAAGGGCAAATCAAGGTCATCGTTGATCACCACCAGGGCATCAGCCCCAACTCTATATTCTCGGCCCAAGTCCGCGACCGCCAAGCCGCTTCGGTTCATGAAAGTTTGCGGTTTGGCCAGAACGATTTTTTCCCCATCCACCGTTCCTTCGCCCACCAAGGCGTTGCATAGTTGTTTGCCGACAGAAATGCCCTTTTGCAACGCGATCCGGTCGATGACCCAAAAACCCACGTTATGCCGCGTCTCCGAATATTTTTTGCCGGGATTGCCGAGACCGACGATCAACTTCACGAATCGATACCCGCAAGGCCGGACAATGCGTGTGTTTAGTCCTCACTCTCCTTTTTTGCTTCGGGTTCCGTAGCGACCGCTTCAACAACACCCTCTGCCGGCACCGCAGCCGCTGCCGGAGCCTCCTCGACGGTCGGCGGCACGACGGCGACTAACGCCATATTCGACTCAGAGACTGCGGTAACGCCGTCAGGCATCGCCAGTTCCTCGATATGCACGGAATCACCGATGTCTAGTCCGCTTACGTCGACGTTGAAAAACTGGGGGATGTCAAGCGGCAAGCACTCGACCTCGACCTCACGGACGATCGGTTGGAGAATGCCGCCGCGCACCACGCCGGCCGCTTTTCCGATGAAGTGTAGCGGCACGTTGACCGTGATCGTGGCGGTCAAATCGACTTCGTAGAGATCGGCGTGAATCACGTCGCCGTTGATCGGGTGGTACTGCATCTCTTTTACCAAAGCCACCTTATCAGCGAGGGCCGTCGATTGCGATTTTAAACGCACCAGATGCGAGCCTTCCAACCCGGCCACCCGGCTGGAAAAATCTCGTTTGTCCAATTCCAACGCCAGCGCCTCGGTTTTCGGGCCGTAGAGAATCGCGGGGATCTTGCCGCTGCGCAGCAATCGCTTGGCGTCGCGTTTACGCTTCTTGTCGCGGGCGTCGACTTGTATTTCTAGAGTTTCCAAAGAAACCTACCTCCTCATACTAAACGAATAATGAACTGATGGATTCTTCTTCGTGGGTGCGGCGGATCGCCTCACCGATCAGATGCGCCACCGACAACGATTTGATTTTCCTGCAGCCCTGCGCCTGGGGACCGAGCGGAATGGTATTGGTAACGATCAGCTCTTCGAGCGGGCATTCTTCGATACGCTTGATCGCCGGGCCGGAAAGAACCGGATGAGTGCAGCAACCGAGGATTCTTTTGGCGCCTTCTTTTTGCAGCGCTTCGGCAGCCATCGTCAAGGTCCCCGCGGTATCGATCATATCGTCGATTAAGATCGCCACGTGATCTTTGACGTCACCGATAATGTTCATCTCGGCGACGACATTGGGCCCCACCCGGCGTTTATCGATGATGGCGAGGGAGGCCTTCAAACGCGTCGCAATTGCGCGGGCGCGCTCGACGCCGCCCGCGTCCGGCGAGACGATGGTGACTTCGTTGTGATTTAACTGCTTCTTCAAATACTCCAACAACACCGGCGTGGCGTAGACGTTGTCGACCGGAATGTTGAAAAAACCCTGAATCTGCCCGGAATGGAGGTCCATGGTCAACATGCGCGACGCGCCCGCGGTGGTAATCAAATCGGCCACCAACTTGGCGCTGATCGGCACCCGTGGAATCACTTTGCGGTCTTGGCGGGCATAACCGTAATAGGGAATGACGGCGGTGATGCGCATTGCCGAGGCGCGCTTGAACGCGTCCAACATCAGGAGCAGCTCCATCAAATTGTTGTTTCCCGGCGCCGAAGTCGATTGCAAGACAAACACATCGGCGCCGCGGACGTTCTCCTTGATCTCGACCTTGCTCTCCCCGTCGCTAAAGGTTTCCACAACGGCTCTGCCCAGCGGCACCTTGAGATACTGGCTGATCGCCGCCGCCAAGGGCGGGTTGGAGTTGCCCGCGAATATTTTGAGTTCCGCGCTATGTTGAGCCATCGGTTTCGGCGCCTTTTAGTTTCGAAGCTCTGTCGATTGAGATGTGAACGTTCTTCAACGGTTACCTCTAAGCTTAAGCTCCGTTATGTACCGAAGGCGGCTCTCATACGCGCTTCGCGAAAACAACGAGCGCCGTTCTACCCTGAACGGCGCTGTCTGAGATCTATCAATTCCTTAAAGCCTGTGCCAGGACATTTTCATGAAACTGGCTGGGCGGGAAGGATTCGAACCTTCGATACCGGCTCCAAAGGCCGGGGCCTTACCGCTTGGCGACCGCCCATCCCTGAACTTCTCCTGGAGAAATTCATCCGGCCGCGCGGGATCACGGTTCAGTCATCGTCGAGCCCTTTTGTGTTGCCGCTCTCGGCGAGAACCTTTTGATACTCCGCGATGATTTTTTCCTCGATCATCCGTCTTGTCTCATTATTGATCGGATGAGCGATGTCTTTATAGGTTCCGTCCTTGCGTTTTTTGCTGGGCATCGAGACGAAATACCCAGTGGCACCATGGATAACTTTCAGATCCCGGATCACAAAGCAATGATCCAGGGTGATCGTAACATAAGCCCTTAGTTTATCCTCATCGACAGGAAAGACCCTAACCTCGGTGACCTGCATAGGGACCCCCAATTGACACGAGCCAGATGTTTAGCTGGCGGCTACTATAGGCTTCTCAGCTTGTTCGCTTACCTCAACATATGTACCAAAAACGCTTGGACCCCCTCCTCTTTCCGCAACCAGCGATACCCGGCTCGCGCCGCTCGCTGCGATTTAAATATACCGAACACTGACGAACCGCTGCCAGACATTAAAACTCGCGCCGCTCCTTCGCGCAATAACCCTTCTTTTAAACACCCTATCTCAGGATATCTTTTGAGGGTCACACTTTCTAGGTCGTTAACCAGCAGGCTCGTAAGCTCGTCGAAATTTTTCGGCGGATTGGCAATGCTAGTATTTACAATGGGTTTTGTCAACTTTGTTCGCAGCTTGCGGTACGCCCATGCGGTCGAGACCGGAAAACCGGGAAAGCCGATTACCGCCCAAAAATAGGGCAACCCGCGCAGCGGCTGAAGCCGCTCACCGATACCGCGAGCGCGCGCTGGTCGGCAGCGAATGAAAAACGGCACATCCGCGCCCAGGGATAACGCGATTTTTTCCAGCGCCGGCAGCGACAATCTCAAATTGAGCAGGCGATTGATGGCCCGTAAAGTCGCTGCTGCATCACTGCTGCCGCCGCCTAAACCGGCACCGACCGGAATGCGCTTACGGATGTTAATGCGCACCGGCTGCAACTTACCGCGCTTTTCCAAGATTCGTTGCGCGGCGCGATAAACAATATTCTCTTTACCCAGCGGCACATCGGGATGATTGCAACTGATCCGAATCAGCTCTTCGGCTTGAACTCGCCCGCCGGTAGGCCGGCGCTGCTTGCGAATTTCGATATCGTCGTAAAGCGATACCGGCACCATGACGCTGTCGATCAGATGGTAACCATCGGCGCGCCGCCCGACCACCCGCAAGCTCAGATTGATTTTCGCCGGCGCTCGAATCTTCACGGGCCATTAGTTAACATAGCCCCCATGGGATTGCGAAGGAAGCACCGTCGATGAGCGATAACGTCACCAACTTTCTCGGCGCCGCCTGGGACGCCGCCAACGCCGCCGGCGAGATCATCCGTGCAAGCTGGCAACAGCCGAGATCGATCGACTACAAAGGCGCGATTGATCTGGTCACGTCCGTGGATCGAGAAGCGGAGCGGAAAATCGTTGCGTTGCTGCAGTGCGAATTTCCCGACCACGGAATTATAGCCGAAGAAGAAACCGTCATCGAAGGCAAGACCGAAGGGTATCGCTGGATTATCGATCCGCTGGACGGCACCACCAACTTCGCTCACGGCTATCCCCATGTCGCCGTCTCCATCGCCCTGGAACGATCCGCCGAGGTGATCTTGGGCATGGTTTACGATCCGCTGCGGCGCGAATGCTTCAGAGCCGTCAAGGGACAAGGCGCCACGCTCAACGGCGCGACGATTCGTACCTCCACCGTCGGTGCGCTAGACAAGGCGCTCCTCGCTACCGGCTTTCCCTACGACCGCCGGGAGAACGTGGACTATTATCTGGAATTCTTCAAAGCGTTCCTCACCCGCTGCCAAGGAATTCGCCGCAACGGCGCGGCTGCGCTCGACCTTTGCTACGTGGCAAGCGGAAGAATCGACGGCTTTTGGGAATTAAAACTCAAGCCCTGGGATGTCGCGGCGGGCGCGTTGATCGTCGCCGAAGCGGGCGGCTCCGTCAGCAACTTTTCTGGCGCGCCGTTCTCCATTGACGGCAATGAAACCCTAGCGTCGAATGGCAGGATTCACGCTGAGATGGTCAATGCGCTCAATTCTGTTGCCGCTCTTCACGTTGACTGATTGCTGGAGCGATGATAGAAAAACTCTCCACGCGCCCGTAGTGAAAAGGATATCACGAGGGTCTCCGGAACCCTAAGTACAGGTTCGATTCCTGTCGGGCGCACCATCTCGCTGTAATCTCTGTGTTATGCACGTTTACTGAATCTGCTGGAAACCATCGTTCAGATTCAGATTGAACTGATGCGTCTTACAGTTCAATCGTTGTGGCCAAATTCTCTCGGTTTTCAGAGGTAAGTGACGGTTTTTCGCTCGTCGTGAGTCGCGATTATTTTGGATCGGGAAATTGCGTTCCCTCCATCTCACAAATCCTGTGAAATTAGCCACTAGGACAAACATTGTCGCTTCACTCAACGCACAGTTCCTTCGGAATTTTGACCGATGTGCGCATGAACCTGATTTCTCCCTACCGATCCTTGCGCGCTGGCATTCAGACTCAAACGTATCAGAGCAGTAGAATCCCTGAGCAAAAATAACCCCGTCGTCGCTTGACCGCGCTGCTCCAGAATTGATATCAGCAACTCTGAGTGCTCTTGCGCGTTCAGGCGTGATACGCTACGCGCCACAAATAGCCTTTCAGGGAGACCAATTCATGAAAAAAAACCAGTTCGATGGCGGCACCGCCATAGTCGAAGCATTCCGCAAGCTCGGAGTCGAGTACATCCTCTCTTCGCCGGGTACTGAGTGGGCGCCCGTGTGGGAAGCCATGGCCGATCAGATCCACCGGCGCAAGGAAGGCCCCAAGCTTTTGGACGTGTGGCACGAAACGCTCGCCGTCGACATGGCCGCGGGCTACACACTGGCCAGCGGCCGGATGCAGGGCGTATTGCTGCATGCGGGCGCCGGCCTGCTGCAGGGCGCCATGGGTATCCACGGCGCCTTTGTCGCCGGTGTGCCGATGGTGGTGATCTCCGGCGAATCGATGACCTACGGCGAGCAGCCGGAGTTCGATCCGGGCGCTCAGTGGATGAACAACTTGAGCATCGTCAGCGGCACGACCAACCTGGTTGATTCGATCGTCAAGTACTCCTCCGTCGCAGGCAGCGCCTACACGCTCTATGAAAGCGTCATCCGCGCCGGCGAGCTCGCGCAGCGGCATCCGACCGGCCCAACCTATCTGTCCGTTTCGACGGAAACGCTGATGGATGGCTGGACGCCGCCGGCCAATCCACGCACGGTACCGCCCGCGCCGCGCATGTTGACCGCGCCGGAGGACATCGAAAAGCTCGCCGCCCGGATTTCCAAAGCGAAGCACCCGGTCGTGCTCACCGAGGGCGCCGGCCGGGAGGTCGAGACCTACGAGGCTCTGGTGGCGCTGTGCGAGAAGTTCGCTCTGCCGGTGGTCGAAAAGGCCGGCGCTCTGTTCGCCAACTTCCCCAAGGATCATCCGCTTTATCAGGGAACTGACATCAAACCGTTCTGGAACGACATGGACCTTGCGATCGTCGTCCGGGCGCGCGCACCCTGGTATCCGCCGAGCAACCGCCCGCCCAAGGCGGCGATCGCCATGGTGGACGAGGCGCCGCACAACTCGGCAATGGTCTACCAAAGTCACCAGGCTGACATGTACCTGGAAGGCAACGCGGCGCAGACGCTGCGCGATCTGGCCGATGCCGCCACTGTCGATAAGGCTGCGGTGGAGACAAGACGCAAGGAGCTCACCGCGGCGCACGATGCGATGGTCGAGAAAAAGAGTGCGGCACAGGCGGCGGCGCGCAAGAATTCACCGATCGACCCGGTTTGGCTATGCGCCTCACTGAACGCAGTCATGCCGCAAGACTCGATCTATATCGACGAGGTCACCACCCACACAGGCCTCCTACGTCAGCACCTAGCGTGGAACCAACCGCAGAGCCTTTTCACCCGCCAGGGCGGTCTCGGACAGGGACTGGGCCTTTCGCTGGGGATCAAGCTGGCGAAGCCGGAACGGCAGGTCGTGACGCTGATCGGCGACGGCGCGTTCCTGTACAACCCGGCGCTCGGCAGCCTTGGCGCTGCGCGCGATTACAAACTGCCGACCATGGCGGTCATTTTCAACAACAAGAAATATGCCGCGATGCAGGGCATGCATCTCAAGATGTATCCGGACGGGATCGCGGCAGAGACCGATGTCTATCACGGCACGCATATCAACGCGCCCGACTTCGTGAAGGTCGCCGAATCCGTCGGCGGCTACGGCGAACAGGTAACGGATCCGGAAAAACTCCAGGACGCGCTCAAGCGCGGCCTGGAAGCCAACCGGAGCGGCAAGCCGGCGATCATCGACGTGATCGTTGCATAGTTGACACGGAAGGGTCGGTTGTTCCAGCGGTAGCAACCGCCCTTCACGCACTCTATCCGAAACCGGAATCCAGAACCGACTAGCATGGAACTATTGAGGTTTGCAAATTATAATGATTAATTTTTACCCGGATTGTGCAGTGAAACAATTGCTTCAACTCGTCACGATATTTTGCAAACATCAATGGGAGGAAACACCATGACACATATCAAACGACTTAGGGGATTGTTATTCGTCGCTTGGATAGCGGTATTCTTGTATCCTGCGACGTCCCAGCCGCAGGTTGCTTTTCCAAAGGGGTGTTTGGACTGTCATGGTTCCGAACCGAAATATCCGGTCAGGGGAATTAGATCGCAGTACATGACTTCTGGTCATAAGGTTCTCGGCAATGCCTCTTATTCCAACGGCGGAGGATGCCAACAGTGTCACACGAATGAAGGCTTCATTGAGTATGCCGAGACAGGCAAGGTAGACCCGAAAGGATTCGTTGCAAATCCCTCTGAAATAGGCTGTTTCACTTGTCATGCGCCTCACGAAAAAGGCGATTTCTCGCTGCGAAAGGCGGATAAAGTCACACTGGCCAATGGTGCAACTTTTGATAAGGGCAAGGGCAACCTTTGCGCCAACTGCCACCGAGCGAGAAGAACCCCTGCACAAGAGGTGAAAGAAAGGACGATTCCCAATGACCACTGGGGAGCACACCACGGACCCCAGGCCGATATGCTGCTCGGGACAAACGCGTATGAGTTTCCAGGAAAAAAGTATACGAAATCAGCTCACGCCATTTTGCCAAATGCAAACTGTGTCACCTGCCATATGGCACAGCCGAAAGGACGCTACTCGCTCTCACCGAGGGTGGGGGGGCACAGTTTCAGAATCGAAGGGGAAGTTCACGAGGCGCCGACGCTGAATTTGGCCGGATGTGAAGGATGTCACAAACACCTGAAACAAGCGCAGGGTAAGGTGGTGTTTGCTAGCCCTGCGGCAGCAGATTACGACAATGACGGCAAAGTAGAAAACATTCAGGAAGAGGTCCAGGGGCTTTATGAAAGACTTATTAACACGCGGGGCACCGGATTGCTCCAAACAATGAACAATCCACTTTACGATGGGAAAGGAAAGTTTATAAATAATAAGGTCAAGTACCCCGTCAAAGTCGTTGCTGCCCTTTACAACTACAAGTTTGTCCAGGAGGATAGGAGTAGAGGAATCCACAACACCAAGTATGCCGTCGAGCTTTTAATGGATTCTATAAAGGCCTTGGACCCGAAGTTTGATGATTCAAAAAGGCCTTAGATCATTGTCCACGATTTCAGAATACTCAGATTATATAGCTGAGAGGCAAGGTTCTATCGCAAGAAAAATTAGCGGCGGTCCACCTCGGGCCGCCGTTTTCTTTTCAGCTCATCAGCAGCGTAGGATCGAACTGATATATTCTCCGACGGCTCAACCCTGTGATATTTGCCTGACGCGTCTCTCCTGCCGGGATCATCGCTGAGCTTGATTACTCCCACGCGTCGGGAATAGAACGTTAGACGTTGAGGGACCCAATGCCATAGAGGAGGAGTCATGCCAAGAGTCGTTTTCACGCACCCTGTCCGTGATCGTGCCCAATGGGCGAGCAAGCATTCGGAGCAAGTCGAGGCGTTCGCTTCATGGGGATCGAACGTAATCGACTACCTCGGCGCCGACGGTAGCAACAACATCGCCGTGAGTGTGGACGTTCACGATCTGGCGGCAATGCAGGCGGCGCTCGACTCGTCCGAGATCGAGGCGGCTAAACAGGCTCACGGGGTCCTGGGCCCCTTACGATCCACATTGAGAAAAGGTGAAGCAAGCTTGCGAAGCACCCAACGATCCGGGGCTCTCTAACAAGCGAACGAACTCCACGAGTTTCGTACGGCACTTCGCAGTTGTTCGAGTCGCGTGACGTCGCGGGTTAATCGCTGGCCGTTAGCCCTGAGATTGAACTGTTTTCTCCATCGGCTAAATCCCGTCGCGCTCCATCTGCTTCGCTCCCCTCTGTAATCGAAAATTTCTCGGTCACAGTTGAACCGCAAGCGGGTTGTCACAGTGTGACCAAACACCGGACTAATTCACAACAAAACAGTCTAAATTGGACACATAGAAAACCTACGATCGTAGACTTTTCAAGCAGATCAGCAAGTTGGAAGACCGCTGTCCGTGTCTCCGGAACCCTAACTCCGGGTTCAATTCTCGGCGAGCGCAGCACGATCGAGTCATCCAAATCATTTCCGTGACCACTCGCAGCTTGGAGTCAGGTCGGTCACGGCCTATGCCGCTATCCCTCAAAAGATAAGCGACCCAACCAATGTTAGCGAATTCTATTTTAGGAATGAACTGCGGAGCCGCAGAATTAACAATCTTCCGTTGACGCCCAAGCAAGGACCGCGGAGAGGCGTCGGCTTTCAAGTGACGAGCGTCGAAACGCACTCAAAACGTTCGAGGTAAAATTTTTAATTTAAAAGCTTGCGGTTTGTCCGCAGGATACGAACACTTCGACCGATAGGACCGAGTTTTAAACCTTGCCTTGCTGGCGTAAAGCATCGAGACGAGTTTCGATGATCAAAGTAGCATCTTCCAACGGCGCGCCATCCGGAAGCGGCTCCGCTGCGGAACCGAGCGAAACGAGGCGCTGGTTGAGGAGCGTCAGATCGGCATATTTTCGCTGCGCATCATAAAACCGATCCAAACAAGCCAGAATGCGTCGATCGAGCTGAGCCAAACACTCGTTCATCGTGATTTGACCTTGCCGGGCTCGTTCGCGCAACTGCTCGCCTTCCGCCTGCGCCGCGGCGCGCGCGAGCGGCACCACGCGTTCCTCGAGCTGCGCCTGCATATTGCGGAGTGTGTGCAGCGCCTGGCTATAGCGCTGAGTTGGCGCCTTCGGGGTGGGTCTGGTTTCGTCTGCAGCAAAAGTCGGCGCCGCCGATTCTTCTGCTGGAATCGAGTCTGGAGCACGGATCGAACCTAGAGCGGATTGAATTCTTGAAATCTTTTCCAGCAATTTGCCCGGGTTGTTGAGCAAATGTTGCAGTTGCCTGATCGGATCCAGCTCGTCCACTGAACTAATCGTGTCGGCTGCAAACGGAACTTACTTTGCACCACCCGCAGCGGAACTCAGAGTTGATTCTCCGCTATCGGACAAGCTCATGGATTTGCTGGAAACCAATTCGAGAACATCGCTCCGGCTAAAACGCCAACTGCGGCCGATACGATTGCCAGGGATGACACCCCGCTCGGCCAACTTATACACGGTTTTTAGGTGTATCTTTAGCAGCGCCGCCACCTCTGAAGGGGTCATGATTTCTTCCATCCGATTAATCTCCTTTTATTGGAAATCCGTAAATTTTAGTACCCGTGGAAGTTATAAAGCATGTCTCGTGCCAGATCCTCCAGCACACGCTCTCCTCTGTCTCTAAGACCCTATTTTACCGAAGTTTTCCGTGGATGGGCGAATCAATGTAGGTAACACCATATAAGCGCTGCGCTGTCCCTGCGCTGGACAAAATTGGCCGCTTAGTGCAGTTTCTGGCAAGCCCTTGACATGCGACGGTGCGCGGTGGAATCAACTTCAATCGAGACTAGCCTGGCCCGGCTAGTCTGCACTGCTGTTAAACGCGGCCTCGATGAGTAGGATATCGAGGCTCGGCTCGCGATCGTCAGTCGCTGCCCCAGTGTCCATGGGTATGTCTGGCCTGAACCTGGGCTAATTGCATTTGCCATTTTTTTGAAAATTCGGTGCGCGTTTCATTGCTGATAGCGCTGGTGCCAGGAAACTTGTCGCGCCACTCCCAAGGCCGCACCGCTTCGATGATCATGCGCGAGTTATGGCCCTTTTGTCCCGGCGGGATGATCGGATCCAGCGGCCCGCTCCAGGTGCGCCGCAGGATATCCACCGAAGTGGCCGGATCGGAGCGCGTACAGATCGCCCACATGACTTCGCTCACGTCGGTAATATCGATATCATCGTCGACCACCACGACGTAACGACCGAGATAAGCGCCCGCGTGACATTGGCAAGCGACCAACGCGGCCTGTTTCGCGTGCCCTGGATATCTTTGTTTGATCGCGACAACGATCATGAAGCGCTGCGCCGGCGGCGGCAGGTAGACGCCCTTGATATCCGGCACGCCGGCTTGTTCCATGCCGTTCCACACCGTCGCAGCGCGCAGGCAGGAGCGATACATACCGTGGATCGTCGGTTTGAAAGGCGCCGCGCCGCAGATGATCGGGTCGTTGCGGTGATATAGCGCTTTGACACGGACAAACGGCTCAGCGCGCCGCGCGCTGGCGTAATAACCGGGCCATTCCCCGAAGGGGCCTTCCTCCATGGACTCACCGGGAACGATTTCCCCTTCGATGACGAACTCCGCGTTGGCCGGAAAATGCAGTCCGGTGAGCGGCCCCTCGATCACGTCGATCGGCTGGCCGATCAGACCGCCCGCCCAATCGTATTCATTGACGCCGAAAGGCACCGCTTGAGACGCCGCGATGTAGAGCAAGGGATGCTGGCCGAAGGCCATCGCCACGGGAAAAGTCTTGCCGGCTTTCATCGCCTTTTCGTAGTGAATCTTACCGTGCTTGCCGGGCGAGATGTAGAGCCCGACTTTATCCTTGTCCTGGAGCATGACACGGTAACAGCCGACGTTTTCGACGCCGGTCTCGGGGTCACGGGTGACCACGAGGTGGGCCGTGCCCAGATAGCGCCCGCCGTCACCGGCGTGCCAGCGCGGCACGGGAAATTTCATCAGATCGACTTCATCGCCGCGCTCGACGTTCTCAAACACCGGTCCGTTGGAAACCACGTTGGCTTTAATCGGCTGCATCGCGCGCAAGCGTGCGCGTAAGGCATCGATCAAAGGAATGGTTGTTAAATCGAGCGGCAGATTAAGCGTCAACGCCGTGCGCTCGAGAGTTTCCAGCATGTTCACGAGCACGCGGCGATTGGGATCGAAACCGGGCACGTTGTCGAAGACCACGGCCGGCGGCGTAGAAATTCGCTCGAGAATTATTTCCGTCAGCGCGCCGAGTTCGAGATCCCAGTGGGCGCCGGAGATCTGCTCCAGTTGCTCGAGCCGCTTGACCTCCTTGAGCCAGTCGCGCAGATCGCAAGTATTGGTCGGGCTCGATTTAGCTGCCGTTGCAGTCGCCATAAAAGACTCCCTTCGCTCGGCGTAGTCGGCTACTCGACGAGCTTCAGCGTGGTTGGATGAAATATCTCTTCGGGCGTAATCGGTCGCGCCGTGATGCCCTGGGCATGGCAATAACCGAGAAAGGTATCCAGCACATGGCGGTTTTCTTCCAGCCCGTAAGCCCAGGGATCGCTCTTGAAAACCTTTTGCTCGTCGGCGAGATAATGATTAGGCCAGGCCTCGACGAGACTGGGAATGGCCCGGCGCCAGTGCTGCGCCCAGCGCTTGGCCTCTGAGTAGAGCCGGAATAGCTGCGCCGGCAATTCTGGGCATCTTTCGGCCAAACTCTTCTGCAGTGCCAGAACATGCATGATCGGCAAGATTTTGGTCTGGCGGAAATAATCCGCTTCGACTTCGTGAGAGTTGGCGAAAAGTTTGGCTACGGAATTGTCCGCCAACAAGGTTGCATATTGCGACTCGGTCACGCCAAGCGCGTCGACCTGGCCGTCGAAAAGCGCGCGGCAGGCGCGCTCGGAAGTGTTCTTGCCGTCGTTCTGGATCATGCGAATGATCGAGCCGTCGCGCGGCTCCACCGTTGCGCCCGGATCATGGTCGTCCCAGTGATGCATGGAGGCGACATGCCACACGGATTCCGTCGCCGAAACTCCATATTGATCGATCAGCATGCCGCGCATCCAGATCGCCGCAGTCTGCACCCAACGGAGAAAGCCGATCTTTTTGCCGCTCAAATCTTCTGGCCGATTAATATTTGCAGCCTTACGGCAAAAGATGAATCCATGACGAAACATGCGCGATGGAAAAACCGGAATCGCGACGAAATCAGCTTTTCCTCTTGAGGTGTAGTAGATCAGCTCGCCGAGCGACATTTCAGAGACGTCGTACTGTCCCTTGAACATGCCGGCGAACATCCCGGGCACGTCTTCGGTCTCGGTGATGTCGAATTCGCATCCGGGAATGCCCATCTGGCCGCGTAAAATGGGCAGGGTTCCATCGTAAGCGCGGCTGGCTAGCCTGATTTTAATTGGAGAAGCCATAGTGGTTCCGAACCAGAGCGCCGGGAAAACAAGCGCGGCAGGTTAGTTGGCTGATTCTTCCCGGTAAAGCTGCAAAGATTCCATCACCGGGCGATCGTTGATGGAAAACAGCACCGCCTCATCGTTGGCGAGGTTTTCGTGCGAGTGCCACTGCCACAGCGGCACCACGAAAGTATCGCCTTGTCGCCATTCGAGAAAATCTTCGCCCACTCTAGTGCGGCCTTGCCCGCGAACGACGTGGAAGATCGCGGTGCTGGTGTGACGGTGGGTTCTCGTCGACTCTCTACCTTTGAAGAGCTGAATTTCACAGGACATCGTCGGATAGGTATAACCGCCCGTCGCCGGATTGATATAGTGCAACAACCGGCCGTCGTAGGGGTCGCGGTCTTGGTCGCCAATCGCGCGCAGCGCGGCATGGGTTTCCTTCCAGGCATAGCGAAACGGCACGCCACGTTGATGGCGTTCGTCTATCTTTGGCGCGCGCACGAAGCCCAATCGGCTCAGCGATTCGCCCGTTTGCTTTGTAATCAGCTGTTCGGGAATGCCCGAATCTTCAAAGAACAGAATATTGAGCGACTGAATCAGCGGTCCGTCTAAACCGTCGAGCCAGATAATCGGATCATGGGATTCGTTGTGATGGTCGTGCCAAGTCCAGTTGGGCGTGAGAATCAGGTCACCCTCTTCCATAAAAAATTTTTCGCCGTCAACAGCCGTGTAAGCTCCCTTCCCCTGCACGACGAAGCGGATCGCCGCCATGTTATGGCGGTGCGCTTTCGCAACTTCGCCAGGATTGACGATCGAGAAAGTGACTTGCAGCGTGTGCGAGGTCGATTTGATCGGCAAGTGCGGGCTCACGAGCCGGATGGCGCGGCGCTCCGCCTGGTCGATGCCGATGGTCTCGCTGGCCTTGAGCAGACCGTCGAGCAGCGGTTCCCATTTCCACAGATAGGGTGCTTCCGAAGAGTGCGCCGGCACGCGCGTGCGCCAGAATCCGGACAGTTGATTTTTTTCTAGATGGCTGTCGAGCTCTTCGAGCTTCATCGCGGCGATCCCTTCGAAGCTAGGACACTTGGGACATCGCGTGCGCCATACCGCCAAAATAAGCGCGATGCAGATCCATCGATTCCTTGGCGGTGTGCAGCACGTCTTCCTCGCGGCCGGGCGCGACGTATTTTTCCAAGACATCGATAAACATATCCGAGTGTTTCACATCGGCTATGCTATGCGCGGTAAAGTTCGGCATCTGGCCGTCGGTAAAATTTAAGTCGCGCTTCCAGATCTTATACAAGCGCGTGCAATTGCCGCCACCGATATCACCCAGTAAACGATCGTCATTGGTCCACTCGGCGATGGTCGAGGCCGCGATCGCTTCCTGCCAGGGCCGATGGCGCGCGATCCAAAACCAGCCGTAAATCGCCGCTTTGGTGGTCGGCAGCGGCTCAGCTTTAAGCACGTCGTCGACGCTCAGGCCCAATTCCTTGCCCTGTCGGAATATGAGATCCAAATGACCGGCTTTTGAATGCTCGTCTTCGACCAATTCCTCATGCTCGTGTTCCATGATCCGCTGCTTGACTTCGAACTCCGGACAGTTCGCTGCCACCTGCGGCCAGAAATTCCGCCGCTGGCGCACGTAGATGCCCAATTGCAGTAGATAAATTTGCGCCCGTCCCAGAGTCATAGGAATCGAATAAAAATGTTGCATCTCCGGCGACAGAAACAGGTCCCGCACACAGTCCCCAAGCCTTTGCCGCCATTCTTGTGGTTTCATGATACTCCTCCCGAAAGGCTATCTCACGCGATAGAATTTAATGATTGGGGTCTCACTCCTTCGGTACTTCCCGTTTTTCGAAAATCGCTTGGAGTTTTTCCGACCCGCTTAGTTTTTAGCACTAGCCGATCCGCGAAAGCAATGTCAAGCAAGATGCTCTGACGAAAAAAAAGGTTGCCGCAGTGGGCAAAGGCTGAGCGCACAGCAAGTGCGGGATTTAAGAAACAATGATAGCGTGATTGAGATCCCCGGAACCGACCCGCTCGCGGGGTTTATGGTGTCTCAGTCGGTCGTTACCAAGGGCAACCAATGTCATGACAAGCGGCTCGAATGCTAAAATTCTCCGTCGACTCTTCTCGTCGCCGCTGGTCAGTGTAACTGTTGGTTTTCTTTTGGGGCGGGCAAATAGCGGAGTAGCACGTTTTGAAGCTCAATCAGCGAAACCGGTTTGCTGATGACTTCACGGGCACCGGACTTCAAAGCAGCCTCGCGATGTTGCTCGGCAATCCAGGCAGTACAGATAATGATTGGGATGTTTTTCGTGACCTCACTGCCGCGCAGGCATGCCGTGGCCTTGATGCCGCTCATGCTGGGCATGCCAATGTCCATGAAAATCAAATCGGGCCTTTCACTCAAGGCTTTTTGCACGCCGATCTCGCCATCGTCGGCTTCGACCACCTGAAAGCCTAGATGGCGAACGAGCATAGCAAAAAGCTCTCGACAGTCCGTATTATCTTCAACCAGCAAAACTTTATAGGTCATAGTCCCATATTACTGAAGCGAAGCACGTGCCAAGTTTAAAAGGTTATTAAATATCAGAAGTTAAAGAATAATGGGAACCAATCCACCGGGTCGCTGTGTCGGCTCTGTCAATGGAGTGACAACGGACCGGGCTGACAGACCGCAGGGGTGCCCTCTCGGGCAGAGAGCTAATTCGTGTCAACGTGAATCTATCGAAGCTCGCGTTGCCCCAGTAGCTCGATAGCTCCCTGCAAGGGATTTTCGGACCTGGCCGTTGCCGGATCGATTCTCGCGCAGCCATGCACTGTCGGGATCGCTCCCGCATCCGGCGACATCAGATCGAAGTTCGCTTCATGTACCTCCGGCGCCGTGACGTCAATCTATTATTCCGTGAGATTGAATGTAATTCAGATTTCTGTAACATCATCGAGTCATTTCCTTTTTGACGCGGATCACCGATTTCGTTACCGCACCCGAATCAGGGCACATTGGGTGCGTCACTAGGAACGCAGGGCCGGTTATCCAAAAAATGCTTTCGAAATGATGTGCCGATCTTAAGTGTTTTGCGTACATGGGAATTTCATCGAGTTTTCGCTTGCAGAAATGCAAATATGCCGGAGGCGTTCAGGAACCTTAATCTGACCGCCGAGGCTTGACAGCGACCGGGGAAATTCTTAAATTGGAAGCTGCAAGTCTCGAAACCCATCGCGCATCTGGAAACCCTTGATTTGACTGAAATATCGATCAAAGCGGCGGCTTTGCCGGCCCAGGAGCCTTTTTTGCGGTGGTTATAGAAGTTTTTGGCTAATAACGTGAACCGCGTCAGGCTTGCCGACGTCTAATTTACAGATGTGGCATAGCTTTTGTGAGAGCAGTTCCCAATCGGGGTCAATAAAGCAGGGAGTCTATGATGTTACCGCCCTTTGATACTGAGCGAACCTTAAACGAGGGATTTGAAAGAGAAGATCTTGGTGCCGCCAACATCCAAGATCAGGACGTTGATTCGGTTGCCGAAATCGATTCACCGGACAAGTTCAGCGAGGAACAAGAGAGCCCGCGCGAAGCGGCTGATACCAACCTAGGCTCGGTGCAGCAATACCTGCACGACATCGGCTCGGTGCCACTACTCAGCCGCGAACGCGAGGTCGAGCTCGCCAAAGAAGTCGAAGACGCCAGCAAGCAAATCTTTGAGGCGCTGTTTTCCGTTCCTTTTGCTCTGCGCCGCGTGGTCGAAATGGGAAGTGCGGTTGAGAATGGCGAAATCGAGATACGTGAAGTTGTCGACAAAGCCGACGAAGAGGGCGGCGAAAGCGCTCTCGACCCTAAACCTTTTCTCAAACAAATCGCCAAAATATCTCGCTTACTGAAAGAGCGCGACAGCATTTTGCGCGAGTTGAGAAAAGTTAGTTTGTCGCGGCAACGGCGCGCACGACTAAGCCATACCGAGAAAGCCAACAAGGAGAAAATTTTCGCTGCGATCCGCGGCCTCCGGCTCGCTTCCGATCATCAGGAACGGATCATCCAGCAGATCACCGGTTTGGCCGGCCGTATCGCCAGCTTGCAGCAGCAGGCGGCGGCCCACCCGAGAAAGAAACGCGCGCTGCTCAGCGAGATTCAATCCATCGGGAAAACCGTCGGCCTGAGCGCCGCCGAGTTCATCGAACAAGTTCGCTCGATTCGCGAAGGGGAAAACCGAGTTAAGATCGGTCGCAAGGAATTCACCGAAGCCAATTTGCGATTGGTCGTGAGCATCGCCAAGAAGTACATAAACCGGGGCCTGAGTTTCTTGGATCTGGTTCAGGAAGGCAACCTCGGCTTGATGCGCGCAGTGGAAAAATTCGACTACCGCCTCGGTTTTCGCTTCTCGACTTATGCGACTTGGTGGATCCGGCAAGGCATTACCCGCGGGTTGATCGATACCGGACACACGATCCGCGTCCCCGTGCATCGGGTGGAATCGCGCAACAAAGTAATCCAGACCGCACGTGAAATGCAGCGCAAGCTGGGCCGCGATCCGAGCCCGGAAGAAGTCGCCAAAGAACTCCGCTTGCCGGTCCCGGAATTGCTCAAGCTGATTCAAACCCATGGAGAGCCGGTATCTCTGCAGACACCGATTTGGGAAGACGGCGACGAGCTCGGCGACTTTATCGAAGATCGGGTACACCCGATTCCGGAAAATCAAGCCATGGAAGGCGTGTTGCGCACCGAGGTAAGAAAAGCCTTGGCCGTTTTAACGCCGCGTCAAGAAACCGTGCTGCGCAAGCGTTTCGGCATCGAGGAGAAACGCGATTACACGCTCGAAGAATTAGGTGAAATGTTCGCCGTCACGCGGGAACGCATCCGGCAAATCGAGCAGCGATCACTACAAATCTTGCGTAATCCGAACCGGCGCAAACCGCTGTTGCCCGGCGGCAAGCAGATCGCGATCGATGCCACGTTGAACTAAACGACGACTTCAAAAGGCCAGGCAAAAGGGGCGCGGAGAACCGCGCCCCTTTTTAATTCTACGCCTCCATCCCCGTTTTTTGATTTTGTGCAAAGCGTCAACAGGCTTAAGCCGAACAATTCCGCGGCGCGGAGCTTGTTACCCACCATCTTACTTAAAATCCGTTTGATCGGGTGCGTCTCGCAGACCGAGACAGCTTTGCTGAGATTGTCGTCGCGGCTCTCTTGAATAGAAGCCGTGAGGTAACAATCCCGATCGGCATATTGCATTGCGATTCGTCGATCCGTTCGATTTGGTGATCGACCTTAACCGATAGGCTCATGAACAAGGCAAAAGTAAAAGATGTTTGGCGCTCGGCCACGAGCTGCGATTTAACCCCGTAACCACTTATCGCGACCGCTCCTGGGGCGGGCAGTTTTGATCGGCGACCAAACCCTGGCCAACTGCCGGGAATCTGCCGTTTGAGCTTGTATAGTGCTAGATTGAAATAACCATGATCGAACATGCAGTATCTGACTCGATCAGTCCGTCGCTAATCCAAACCGGCACCTGCTACGTGATCTTCGCCTACGACGCCGCCCGCGCCATCGATCTCGATAGCGCCGACCGCCGCGTGCGCGAAGCCACCCAACGCCCAAGCATTCGCCGCAAACGGCGCACGCCCAGTTATTTCGAATATCAACCGCCGCCGCTGCGCGTGAGCTCGGATAGTGACTCAATCGTCGTTGGCAGCTTTACCACCGGGCGCGGCTATGATGTCATGGCGTACGATTTCGGTGCAGTCGCCGTGATCTATGCGATCGCCATCGACGGCTCCTTCGACGCCTTGCTCCCGCTTAGCGACGAACTGTACGATAACGAAACGCTGCTCGCCGAATCGCGCCTGCGGGTCGAAGAGCTTTTGCTGGTGATCGGCGACGCCGCCAAGATGCCCCATGCCGCGGCGGTAGTCGAAGACTATGTCGTCTTTCATATCGAAAGTTTTGCCCAGTCTGTAGATTTGAAAGGCTTCTGCGCGACCCACGCGCGGCAGATCGCACAAATTCTTCGCGCCGAGCGCCAGCCGCTGTCCGACCAAGAAGTCGAGGACGCCTCGACCGCGCGTCTTTCCTATGGCCGCGATGATGTCACCATCGTCGACTGGAACGCAGCCCTGGTCATCGACCGTGACGGCGACGACGTGCGCGCGGTTTTGGAATTCGCAAATGTCGAGCTGCTCGAGCTGCGCTACGTCGATCAGAAGCTTGATCGAGCCTTGGATCAAGCGTACGAGCGGCTGTCGGGGCGGGCCGCCAGCCTGCCGCGCCTGTTCGGTTACTACGGAGCCGACTTGCGCCGGGTCGCCGAGCTGCAAGTCGACAACGCCACCCTATTCGAAGGCGTCAACAACACACTCAAACTGCTCGGCGATCAGTATCTGGCACGGGTGTATCGCACGGTCAACCGCCGATTTCATCTCAACGAATGGGATGAGAGCATCCTGCGCAAGCTCCAGACTCTCGAAAGCATTTATGAAAAAATCTCCGACCAGGCCTCGAATCGGCGCATGGAGGTGCTCGAATGGGTGATCATTTTTCTCATCGCCTTCTCCATCGTCCTTGAATTCATCCACTAATCAGTTTTTTCGATGAGCGATCTTCTCAAAACGATTATCAGCCTCGGCGTCGCTCTGACGCTCGGCCTCCTGATCGGTTTGGAACGCGGCTGGCAGGAGCGCAGCGCCTCTGAAGGGCGGCGCGTCGCTGGCATTCGCACTTTCGGCTTGATCGCGTTGCTCGGCGGCCTCTCCGAAGTGCTCGCTCGCTCTGCCGGCGAGATTTTGTTTGGTATTGCGTTCTTCGCCTTGGTCCTGCTCATGACCATCGCCCATGTCGCCGAGGCGAGCGAAAGCAAGGACTACGGCGTGACCACGTTGATTGCCGCCCTGATCACCTTCGTCCTCGGCGCACTGGCCGTGCGAGGCGAGCACATCATCGCCGCCACCGGTGCGGTGGTCACGACCATCGTGCTCAGCCTCAAACCGGTGCTGCACCGCTGGCTGCAACTGATCTCGCCTGAAGAATTGGCCGCTGCCCTCAAACTGCTGCTGATTTCGGTAGTGATTCTGCCGATCTTACCGGATCGCGCCTACGGTCCTTGGCAGGCGATCAATCCCTACCGGCTGTGGTGGATCGTCGTCGTGCTGGCAGCGATTTCCTTTGTCGCCTACGTCGCGGTAAAAATCGCCGGCGCTGAATGGGGCATTCTGTTGACCGGCTTCTTGGGCGGGATGGTCTCGTCTACCGGCGTGAGCATTCATTTGGCACGCTTGGCCGGAACACTGTCGCAGGACGATATACTGGTGGCCGGCGTGTTGGTGGCATCGGCGACGATGTTTCTCCGCGTCCTCGCCCTCGTCGGCGCGCTCAATTTCGAACTTTTGAAGTCGCTGGGTATGCCCATGCTCGCCATGGCTGTCTGTCTCGCCGGTGCCGCTCTGGTTTACGCCCGAAGGAGCAAGCAAACCCGGGTCGATTCATTGAAACTGCGCAACCCGATGGAGCTCGGTCCGGCGTTCGAGTTCGGCTTGCTGCTCGCGGTGATTTTCTTGGCCACCAAAGCAGCCCAGGCTTGGCTCGGCGAAGCCGGCCTTTATCTGGTCGCTATCATTTCCGGCGTCGCCGACGTGGACGCCATCACTATCTCGTTAACGCGTTTAGCCGGCGGCGAAGTTGCTTTGCGATCGGCTTCTTTGGCGGTATTCGTCGCTACCATGGTCAACACCATCACGAAAACGATTTTGGTCGCGGTCCTCGGTGGCCGGACGATCGGCGCCAAGGTCGCCTGGCCGATGATCTGCAGCTTGGTCCTCGGCGCGGCCCTGACCTGGGGTCTGGCGTGATTGGCGCAAACTAGCTCAGGCAGATTCTTCCAGCAAGGAGAATCCCATGGCCGGCCCTTTTGCCTTTTTACTTTTTACTTGCCCCTTCTCCACCCTTCTAAGAAGCTTGTTAGAGTCACGGTTATTGGATAAATTTTGACAAATGGAGCGAATTGCAAATTTGTGCCATTGGAATCTAGCCAGGGGCACCGCTTTCGCAAAGGAAAATTTCAATGAACCGGTCAACCATGCAAGATCTTGAAGCCTACAAGGCCAATTCCAGGATCGATTTCTATCTCGCCGGCGGTTCGCGTCTAGTCTATATCAGCCGCTGGATTGTTAGCGGAATTGTCATTGTATTCTGGCTCGTAATCCGGTGGCGCGGGCTTGAATGATTTTGTCGAAGCCAGCCCGGCCCGCGCAGATCTTCTCGCCCACGGCAAATTTCGCATCTGCAAGGGTGAGCGCGGCGTCGGACATTCGCAGCCGCGAACCTCGGCCGCCAACGCTGACAGATTCACAGGCAAAGACTGAATCTCGGGACTATGAACATCGAGCAAAAATAATCTCGACGTACGACATCCGATCGAATCATCGTTCTCGCGGACCTCACCTGTGAAACCGGCGCGCTGAAAATCAACATGCAGGACGCGAACATCGGCCACCGAACGAGATAGGTCTTGTGAAATCGGAAAAGTCCTTTGTAGCGACGACATATTGCACGGGAACGACAGACTCATAATGGATGCTTTGCTAAACGACGAGCCCGCAGCCATCGTTGGCCGGCTCGCGCCGAGCCCGACGGGTCACTTGCATCTCGGCCATGCGCGCTCGTTTCTGCTCGCCTGGTGGCACGCGCGGTCGCGCGGCGGCCGGATCATTCTCCGGCTTGAGGACCTTGACGTCGAGCGCGTCAAGCCGGCCATGCTCGACGCGACGATTGAGGATCTGCGCTGGCTCGGACTCGACTGGGACCGCGAGCCCTACGTGCAATCGAGCGGTGTGGCCGACATCGACGCGGCCGCTGAATCGCTCCTCGCCCGCGGCTTGGCCTACCCGTGCATCTGCACACGCAAAGAAATCTTCGCGGCGGTCTCCGCCCCGCACGGTGGCGAGAACGCTACGATCTATCCAGGAACCTGCCGCGGCAAATTCCCCACGTTAGCCGATGCCGAACAGGCCACCGGGCGCCCCGCCGCGCTGCGCTTTCGCGTGCCCGATGTCATTGTGCGCATCGACGACGCGCTTCAGGGCGTACGCGAGTACGACGCCCGCATGATGCTCGGCGACTTTCCCATCTTACGCCGCGTCGGCAAGCCCGCCTATCAACTCGCCGTCGTCGTCGACGACGCCCGCCAAGGCGTCACCGAGATTGTGCGCGGCGCCGACCTGCTCGAAAGCTGCGCACGGCAATGGTTGATCCAGGAGGCGCTCGGTTATCGCCATCCGCGTTGGTGGCATGTGCCTCTCGTCACCGATGAATTCGGCCGCCGACTCGCCAAGCGTAGTGACGATGTGTCCCTCGCCCGCCTGCGCAGCGCCGGTACCGATCCAGGCCAAATCGTTTCTTGGGTGGCGCGCTCCTCGGGTATCGCGGCCCCTCCTCGTGTTCATGCGCGCGAGCTAGTCGATCGCTTCGACATGAGGCTCCTGCCCCGGGCTGAGGTCCGCATCACGCGTGCGGATCTGAAAAAGTTAGGCCTTTAACGACCTGGATTCATTTCAGCCAAGAGATGCGGAGTACGCAGTCGTTGAATTCGTGCACTCGGCGACCTCGGCGCCTCCGCGGTAAACAATCCGGATTCGCTTCGACGAAGTCTCACCCATCTTGTCGTGTCCAGGCCTTGATGAAATACTGCTGCTAGCAAGAATTTGCCTCCAGCCCGGCGCAGTGATGGAATCTCAACACCGGATAATCTTGAGGATGAACTAAGGAAACAACATGATTAACGACCCCATCGCCAGATTCAAAGAATTGTTAGCCCAAGCCGAGCAATCGGGCCTTCCGCCCCATAACGCCGCGGCTCTGGCGACCACCGGCAATGATCGGCAACCCACCGGCCGCATGGTGCTGTTGAAAGATGTCAACGAAGCGGGCTTTGTCTTCTACACCAACCTTGAGAGTCGCAAGGCGCGTCAACTCGCCGACAATCCGCGCGCTTCGCTTTGTTTCTGGTGGCCGCAGTTGAAACGCCAGGTGCGGGTCGAGGGAAGAATCAAGCGAGTCAGCGACCGGGAAGCCGATGAATATTTCGCCAGCCGCCCGCGCGGGAGTCAGATCGGCGCCTGGGCGTCGCATCAGAGCAGCGAAATCTCGTCGCGCGACGAACTCCTTGCTGCGGTAACATCACTAACCGAGAAGTACAAGGACCAGCCCGTGCCCCGACCACAGTATTGGTCGGGCTATCGGTTGGCGCCCGAGCGTATCGAGTTCTGGAAAGAGCAGCCCGACCGTTTGCATGAGCGTGAAGTTTGCACGCGCCATGGCGACGGCTGGCAGGTTACCCTTCTAGCTCCCTAAAGAGCCTCGCGCTCCGCGTCCGATCAGCAGCGAGCCTCTACGTCACTCCATTGGCGCAGTCGTATAAAGGCTCCAAATAGCTGATACTCGTTTTATGCCCAGCGAAACCAAAAGTCTCAAGTTCCTCGTACGTGCTCTGGGCTCAAGAAATTTCCGCCTGTTCTTCTTCGGCCAAGCCGTGTCGTTGATCGGCACCTGGATGCAACTCATCGCCATGCGCTGGCTGGTCTACCGCTTGACCAAGTCCGAGCTGATGTTGGGCATGGTGGCATTTATCAGCGACAGCCCGCTGTTTTTGCTCGTGCCGTTTGCCGGGGTTTTGGCCGACCGCCTCAAGCGTCACCGCATCATGGTCGTCACCCAGGCGCTCTCGGCGCTTCAGGCGGCGATCTTGGCGCTGCTCGTCTTCACCGACCAGGTCGCGGTCTGGCATGTGTTGGTGCTTGGCGGGTTGCTCGGCGTGGTCAGCGCGTTCGACATCACCGCGCGCCAAGCGTTTATCGTCGACATCATCGAAGAAAGAGAGGACCTGCCTAACGCCATCGCGTTGAATTCTTTTATTTTCAATGGCGCGCTGCTGATCGGTCCCGCCGTCGCCGGCATCCTGATCGCCCTGGTCGGCGAAGGACCCTGCTTCGCCCTGAATAGCCTAAGTTACCTCGCCGTCCTGGGCGCGCTCTTCCTGATGAAGATTCCGCCGAAGACTTTTTCCGCCAGCCCGCTCGATATCAAAGCAGCGATCGTCGAAGGCGCCGCCTACACGTTCGCATCCGTGCCCATTCGATCTATTTTGATCCTCGTCGCCTCGGTCAGTCTCGTCGCCGCCTCCTACACGCTGCTCATGCCGGTGTTCGCCGAAGACATCCTGCAAGGCGGCCCGCGCGTCTACGGCTATCTCATGTCCGCCACCGGCGTGGGGGCGCTGATGGGCGCGGTATTTCTCGCTTCGCGCCACCGCCTCAAGGGCCTGGCGGAAATGATCGCCGGCGCCGGCGTGCTCTACGGCGTCGGCTTTTTCGCCCTGTCCTTCTCGCGCTTGCTGCCGATCGCTTTGATCATCGCCCTGGTACTGGGCTTTTCCTTGATGATGCAGATGGCGTCGAGCAATACCATCGTTCAGAGCATGGTCGACGACCAGAAACGCGGCCGGGTGCTGAGCCTGTTCGTGATGGCGCGCCGCGGCATCGAGGCCTTGGGCAGCCTGTTGTTCGGCGCCATCGCCAACTGGGTCGGCACCCCCAAAACTCTGATGATCGGCGGCGCTGTCTGTCTCGTCGCCGTGGCGGCTTTTGCCACCAAGCTTTCATCGATACGCCAAGCCAGCCACTCCTTCGATGACCATAAGACCGGGACGGCCCAGGCAAAGCCGCGAGAGCATGAAGCAATCTAGCCCGCCGCATCAACCTCGGCGGGCCTGTGAATACGGACTTACGACAGAGAAGCCGCGCAGGAGGAACTCCGTGTATGACTTTGGATCATCTGGCAGGCCGCGCCAGGGTCCGGATGTAATCGACTAAGTCTTGGATCTGGTCGTCTTTGAGAATCCCCTTCCACGCCGGCATAAACGAGGATAGGCCCATCGCGCTGCCGCCCTTCGTAATGACATCGCGCAGAAAATCATCGCTGCGCGATTTCATCAGGGCGCTATTGGTGTGATCGGCCGGGTGCACAGGGAGCGATCGCGCGCCGACCCCATCTCCTTTGCCCGACTCGCCGTGGCACGGCGTGCAGTTCTGTCGATAGATGGGTTTACCCCGTTCGCTGTCAGCGTGAGCCACTGAACAGAGCAAGAGCAAAACCGCGGCAATGATCAAAATGTACAAGGTATTGATCCTCGTTCGGTCGAGCCCATCGATCGTATGGATTGAAAACATTTTTCACCCTATGCTAAGGCATCGTAATCAAATTTGCTGAAAAGGCGCACCGATGAATTGGATATCTGCTCTTTTTACGTTCGTTGCAACAGTTTTCATTGTGCTTCCGCTTCCCTCCGCTCGCGCTGAAACCGAAGCCCAATTAATCGCGCGCGGCCGCTACATCGCCACGGCGATTCAAGGCTGCGGCTGCCACACCCGGGAAAAACGCGGCGGCGGTAAAGATGAGAATTGGCATTATGCCGGGTCGCCCAATCCCGCGCCTCCCGCCGGTCCGCCGGCCAACGCCGGCTGGTCCTCTCCCCGCTGGAAGAAAATTTACGCGCGGAACATCACGCCCGATCCCGAGACCGGCATCGGCAAATGGAGCGAGGCTGATTTCATTAGGGCAATGAGAACCGGCCTGACGCCGGATGGACGCGTGCTTGACACGCAAATGCCCTGGAACGCGTTTCAAAAAATCACCGACCGCGATCTAAAGTCGCTGTGGGCGTATCTCAAAACGATCAAGCCGGTCAAGAATACTCCGCCGAAAAATATCCGGGACGATCGGAAATAACTGGAGCCAATGATGAAACCACGGCATTTACTCTTGCTGGCGCTCGGCGCATTGAGCCTGATCGGCGCCGCCTGCGCGCTCAACTCCACTCAGGAAAAAATCCCTGTCGATTGGGAACAAACAAGCTATATCGCGCGCGGCGACTATTTGGTCAATTATCTCGGCCACTGCGTTGGCTGCCACACGCCATTGGGTCCTAACCATCAATTAAACATGAGCCTCTTTCTTTCCGGCGTCCCGGCAAAATTCGCCGGCGCCAAAGCCGGCCCACCTCAAGTGACCGGCTTTCCCGGACCGCGCGGCTCGCGCGTCTACGCCAAAAACCTGACGCCCGACCCCGAAACCGGCATTGGCCGCTGGACCGAAGACCAGTTCGTCCAGACATTCAAAACCGGCGTCCGACCCGACGGCGTCAAATATCGTCTCTCGCCGATGGAATGGAACATCTACGCGAACATGAAAGAAGCAGATGTCCGCGCCATCTACCGTTTTCTCCGAACCGTAAAACCGATATCGAACCGAGTGCCGGCGAACATTCCGCCAAAATAGCGGCATTGTACAATCCGTATCGAGATGAGCTAAACTCCCTGTGAAAATCGCTGCGACAAGTTAAAATTGCGGGGCGAAGATTCCTCCCGACGGACTGCTCCCGTTCTTGCAGAATCAATTCCAAACTGACAGGCTAACAACAAGATTTTTCAAACGTACGATAAACTGGATATCAGAAAATCGAAAAAATCGAGCTCATGAAGCGAGCTAAATCGGTAATTTCGGTTTTGACTTTCTGCTTCCAAACCAATTGATTTGTTTCGAGCTTCGAAGTTCAAATTCTGATAGTTTTGTCATGGCCGCTGAACCCAACAAAATCATCTATTCGATGGTCGGCGTCAGCAAGTATTACGACAAGCGCGCCGTCCTTAAAGATATTTACCTATCTTATTTCTACGGCGCCAAGATCGGCGTGATCGGTCTCAACGGCTCGGGCAAGTCGTCGCTCCTGCGCATCCTGGCGGGCGTGGATAAGGAGATCAACGGCGAGGCGGTGCTCTCGCCGGGCTATACCGTCGGCTATCTGGAGCAGGAGCCGTTAATCGACGACTCGCGCACCGTGCGTGATGTCGTCGAGGAAGCCGTCCAAGACACCGTCAGTCTGCTCAAAGAGTTCGAAGAGATCAACGCCAAGTTTGCCGAAGAGATGTCCGACGACGACATGAACAAGCTGCTTGAGCGGCAGGGCGAAGTGCAGGAGAAGCTCGATCATCTCGACGCTTGGGATCTCGACTCGCGGCTGGAGATGGCCATGGATGCGCTGCGCTGCCCGCCGTCGGACACGCCGGTAAAAATATTGTCCGGCGGCGAACGCCGCCGAGTCGCGCTCTGCCGTTTGCTGCTGCAAAAGCCCGATATTCTTTTGCTCGATGAGCCGACCAATCACCTCGACGCCGAGTCGGTTGCGTGGCTCGAACATCATTTACAGAGTTATCCGGGCACGGTCATTGCCGTCACTCATGATCGTTATTTTCTCGACAATGTTGCGGGCTGGATCCTGGAATTGGATCGCGGCCAAGGCATTCCGTTCAAAGGAAACTACACGTCCTGGCTGGAACAGAAGCAGGAGAGGCTGCGCCACGAAGAAAAGTCGGAAAGCGAACGGCAGAAAACTCTCGAACGCGAGCTCGAATGGATTCGTATGTCACCATCGGCGCGGCGCGCCAAAGGCAAGGCGCGCATCACGGCGTACGAAGCATTGCTCGACCAGGAGGCGCAGAAGCGGCGCGAAGATTTGGAGATTCCCATTCCGCCGGGGCCGCGTCTGGGCAACGTCGTGATCGAAGCGGAAGGCGTCAGTAAAGCCTACGGTGACAACCTGCTGGTGGACGACATGACGTTCAAACTTCCTCCCGGCGGTATCGTCGGCGTGATCGGCCCCAACGGCGCGGGCAAGACAACCTTGTTCCGCATGGTCGTCGGGCAGGAGAAGCCTGACAGCGGCAAGATTCGCATCGGCGAGACGGTCGCCCTGGGATACGTCGATCAGAGCCGCACTCTCGATCCCAAAAAATCGATCTGGGAAGAGATCAGCGGCGGCACGGATCTGTTAAAGATCGGCACGCGCGAGGTCAACTCTCGTGCCTACGTCGCCCGCTTCAATTTTTCCGGCACGGACCAGCAAAAGAAGGTCGGAGCGCTCTCCGGCGGCGAGCGCAACCGCGTTCATCTGGCGAAGATGTTGAAGGAAGGCGCCAACGTTTTGCTGCTCGACGAGCCGACCAACGACCTGGACGTGAACACCCTGCGCGCGCTCGAAGAAGCGCTGGAAAATTTCGCCGGTTGCGCGGTGGTGATCTCCCACGATCGCTGGTTTCTCGACCGCATTGCGACCCACATCCTCGCCTTCGAAGGCGACAGCAAAGTCGTCTGGTTCGACGGCAACTATTCCGAATACGAAGCCGACCGCAAGAACCGTCTCGGCGAAGCCGCGGCGCAACCGCACCGAATCAAATACCGCCGCTTGACGCGTGTTTGACGGTATTTCGATCCCGAACACGGCAGGTTCCCCGCCCCGCGCTCACGGCTTGGTCTTCACTTGCTCGGCGCACCAGGAAAGCATTTCGATCTGCGGCATGGTTTCCACCGTCGACCCTGCGCGGGAGACCGCGCTTTCCGCCTCGTCGATCGGTTCGCCCAAAGCAAGAAGCACGGAGACGGCCAGCATCGCGGTTCGGCCGACACCGCCCGCGCAATGAATCAGCACCGCTTCCCCCGACTCCAATCGATTTGCGACATCGTTCGCAAGCGCCCAGAAGCCATCGCGGTCTGCGGGCACGCCGCCTTCACGAATTTCAAAAGGCAGGACCGAGCAGGGAACGGTCCCAGTTTCCAGGGCTTCTGCGTATTGAGAGGATTTCAGGCGAATTTCGTATTCTTCCGTTAAACATACGATCGCCCCGACCGCATCGCTCCGCAGCTGATGCCAAACCTTCTCGATCGTTTCAAAGCGGCCCGGCATGCTGTGCAGCAGCAGTCTTCCGGAAATCCGCGCGGGAAGATCGACACCACGAAACATCCTTGTCTTCCTTGTGTGCAAGCAACTGATCGTTGCGCTTCAGAAATTTATTCCGGCGGTTGCAGGTGATTTAAAATTTGGGACGAACAGACGATAATCGCGTTTGATCATTTTTATCTTCACGTTCCTCCATCTGCCTACCTAGCAGACGCCATCGTGGCGCGACAAGACTTGTACCGATGAACTCGCCCGGCGATCGTTCGCGCACGCCATGGGTTTTCCAATTAGATCTTGAATTTTTTGAAACCTACTCGACGGGCAATATTCAACGCCCGTAAACTTCATACCAGAGCGAAGGGCAGCTGGTCAGCGAAGTGAAAAAGCCGTCGAAGCCGCCGTTTCATTAACCCGCATTTAATCATCGGATCAAATCTTTATGGCCGTGATTTGCTATCATTGCAACAACGTCTATTCTGGATTATCACACTCGATTTTTTTTCTGTGACACGAGTGGAACGCAAGCGATCAGCTGACGGCCGGCAGGTAAAGCAGAGTGCCGCAATGGGCCGGGATCACTGAACCCAATAAGCATGTTGCCTGAGATTGTGACTTTGATCGCGGCGATCACCGGACTCGTGGCGGCCACCGGTGGTGTTTGGGCCGCCCGCACTGCCTATCGATCGGCAGTTGCCGCGCAGGAGGCAGTCAGACAATCGGAAAAAAACGATCGCCGCGGTCTCCTTAGATCTCTGAACAGGACCGCGCATCGCGATGTCACTGAGACTTTACAGATCGGTTCGCTCGTCGAAGACCTGAAGACCGAGTACCGCTTGCTGGCGGCTTCCTCCGGGCAAGCGGGCGGTTCGAGAGAGAAATTGCTCGTCCAACAGGCGGAGACCAAGCAGAAGGAAGTCACGCCATTGCAGGATGAAGCAATAAAACTGATCGAAAAGCGGGCGCAACTCGGTGGCGATGCTTCAGAAGAGGATTTGACGCTGTCGCTGAGCAATCTCGACGGTTATCTCATCCAGGTTCTGCGGATAAGAAATAGCCTCGAGAGAGAACTCGCCGCAACGACCGGCGACAACCGGATCCAAAGTGAACGCCGCCCCAAGGCTTTTCACCAGCGGCGATGAGCCGTTTCGGGGAAAGCCCGGGAACGACTCCCGACCCCGTTCGGCGCCGCGCTCCAGTCTCTCGCCAGCCGCAGTATTATTTTTGACGTCTTGGACGATTGACCTTAAACTAACACCCCCTCTAGGGCAGCGGACACTCCGGCGTCAGCCGTTTGATCTGCGGGATGACCTCCTTGCCGAAGCGCTCGATCGTCTCCAGGGTAAAGCGCGGGTCCATCCCCGGCCAGTCCACCATGAACCACATAACCTCTGTGCCGAACTCTTCGTGATAGGACATCACCTGCTCGACCACTTCGGCCGGGCTGCCGAGGATCAGGCGGTCGCGCTTCAATTCATCGAAATTGAGATCGTAACGCTCCCCCGGCTGCCCCCATTGCTGGTAGCGTCGATAGCGCCGCTCGTAGCCTTCCTTGATGCGGTCCTCCGCTTCGCGGGTCGTGTCGGCGATGCAGAGATCGCGAAAGATAAACAGCCCGCGATAGGACTTTCCCTGCCGTGCCAGCGCCGCTTTGTACGCCGGCAACGCTTCGCGCAGAAACCCCTTCGAGTGGCGCCGGCTGGCGATCCAGTGGTCGGCAACCTCCGGCACTCGGGCAACGGTTTTCGCCGCATCTGCGCCCATCAAGATCGGCGGGCCCGGCCGCTGCGCCGGCCTGGGCAGGCTGGTTACCTTATCGAGATGGAAATGCTCGCCATGGAAGGTGACCGCCTCCCCCGTCCAGAGCTTGCGTATCACCTCGAGCCCCTCGACCAACCGGCTCCTGCGCTCCCGCTTATCGATGCCGAAGGAATCGAATTCGTTGTCTCTGTAGCCCTGGCCGACACCGAAGAGCACTTTGCCGCCGGAGAGATTGTCCAGCGTGGAGATATATTCAGCGACCATCACCGGGTGGTGCAGCGGCAGGAGAAAGATCGAGGTACCGAGGTACATGCCCGGCACCTGGCCGGCGAGATAAGCGAGCAAGGGAATCGACTGCAAGATCGCCGCGTCCGGGCCGGTGAGATAATGTTGCGCGACGAACAAGGCTTCGTAGTTGTTCTTGTAAGCGACCTGCGCCCGCTGAGAGACCTGCTCGCAAACTTCCGCCGGATCCAAGTCCGACGGATAACTGCCAAACTCAATGCCGAATCGCATTCCTGCTCCTCTCCGGATTCAAAGTAAAGCTTAATCTAAATTGGTCGCGCGCTTAGCCTCGGCGACGACCCGATCGCCCAAAAGGCAGCCAGGCGGGGAAACTCGATAGTGCAGAACACGACGAGATCATTGGACACCTTCGCCCCACACTCCCTTTCCACCGGCTGAATCCGAGTTGGATTGGCTTACTTACTCCCGATTCCCAGCTCAGCCTGCGCTTCTTTCAACAAGGAGAAATCGACGAGCTTCGAGATCGGCGGCGGCTCCTTCAAGTTTAACGGTGCAGCGACCGTTTGTTCGATGTTTCTCCGTAGAGACTCGTCGCTGGCACCGCCGGGATCGTTCCGGTCAATGGCCTTCAGCGTTACCGCAAGAGCTTCTTCCACGACTTCGCGCGGATATTTGAACTCCGCATGCGCAATCCGAATCGTGTCCGCTTTGTTATTGACCATATGCAGCAAGCTTTTGGCCATGGCGCGGCTCCAGCGCTTGATCTTGGCGCGTTCCTGGGAAAGCTTGGCCGTAGAGCTTGCGTATCCGCCCCACGGCCAGGGTCCGTAGTCGGCGAGAACCGCCAGCACGTTAAATCCCTGTTTCTTCATTACGAACGCTGCGTCGGGGTTAAACGGCCTGGCCTGGATGACTCCTTGCTGCATGGCGAGCATGGCTGTTTCAGCGCCGCCGGATAAGAAAAACCTGACATCGCTTTTGGGATTCAAACCGTGATGCTCGAGGACCATGGAAGCGGCGATCTCGGTGCTGCTGCCCGGCGCGCTATTGCCGATGACCTTTCCCTTGAGGTCCTGCACGGTTTTGATGTCCGGAGCGCCCATCAGAACGAACGTCGACCTTTGATAAGGGAAGAAGATCGCCCTAAGGGGCGCCCCACGGGCAGCGGCTCTCATCGCGCCGCCGGCTGATGCCGCTACGTCGAGCTCCCCCGCGATCAACGCGGACGTGGCGACGTTGGACCGAACCTGAATCCACTGGAGATCGAGATTCTCTGCACCAAAGTAGCCCGCGCGTATGCCGACGAAAAGCGGCAGATAACCGAAATCCCTGGTGGTTAAACCGACCCGCATTCTCTCCGCCGCCGCGGCATGCGCGATAGCAGCCCAAGGGTTAACGATGACAGCCGCCAACGCCAAAACAAATACAGCGCGCCTTAAGGAACGAAAATGGGTCACGATTGCGATCCTCCCCCTGGATTATCCAGCGCCTGGTTCGCCTATACCATCCTTGCGCTGGATAAAATAGCCCGGTTGAAATTCACCCGACTGTTGTCTAACAAGATTGTGTGGCCGCCGTTCATCCTCGATACTTGCCGGTGCCCTATCAGGACTCCGCTGAATCGGGCCGGTTAATCCTGCGCGATGGCACCACCGCAACGGTCCGCTTGGCGCGCCCTCAGGACCGCGACTTGATGGCGGAGTTTTTTCGGACGCTTTCCCAGGATTCCCGACGGCGCAGGTTTTTGTCCGTATCCGAGCCTACCGCCAAGCTGATCGACTCGTTTTGCGACGACTCCGACGCGCGCAAACGTCTTTGTCTGGTCGTCACGCGCGCTTCGGACGGCGGCCCTCGCATTATCGCGGTCGCTAATTACATGGCTCATGATGAAGCGACGGCCGAAATCGCTTTGGCCGTCGACGACGCCTTCCAGGGCAAAGGAATCGGCTCGCTGCTGCTTGAGCGACTGGCGGTCCTGGCGGCGCGCCATGGCTTTCGCCGTTTTTCTGCGATCATGATGCCTGACAATCAGCCGATGCTGGATGTTTTTCGTAATTCCGGCTTTGAATGTCGCTCCCGAGTCGATCATGGTGACGTAGAAATCGATCTCTCGGTGTTGCCGAGCAAAACCAGCGTCGCTCGCGCCGAATTTTTCGATCGGGTTGCAACCGTCGCGTCGCTCCGCCCATTCTTTCACCCAAGCTCGATTGCGGTCGTGGGCGCCTCCCGCAACCCGAGCCATATCGGCACGCGAATCCTAAACGCCGTCATCGGCGCCGGGTTCAAGGGCGACGTGTATCCCGTGAACCCCCATGTCGACATCGTGAGCGCGTTGCCGGCCTATGCCAGCGTGCGGCTGCTGCCCCACACTGCCGATCTCGTCGTGGTCGCCGTCCCCGCCGCCGCGGTCGATTCGGTGATCGACGATTGCGCCGCGCGCAGCGTGCGCGCCGTGATCGTGATAACGGCAGGATTCGCCGAAGTCGGCGCCGCAGGCCGCGAGCACCAACAAAAACTTCTGGAGAAAATCCGCGGCCACGGGATGCGCATGGTCGGCCCCAATTGCCTCGGCCTGCTCAATACCGATCCGGCGATTCGACTCAACGCATCCTTCGCGCCGGATTTTCCGCCGACGGGCAATATCGCATTTTGCTCGCAAAGCGGCGCCCTCGGCTTGGCGATGATCTCGTTGGCGGGCGAGCGCTCTCTTGGTCTTTCCAATTTTATCAGCGTCGGCAACAAGGCTGATATTTCCGGCAACGATCTCTTGCAATATTGGGAGGAAGACGAGGCGACCAAGGTCATCCTCCTGTATCTGGAATCTTTCGGTAATCCGCGCCGATTCGCGCGCATCGCCAAGCGCGTCAGCCGCGCCAAGCCGATCGTCGCGGTCAAAGCCGGCAGAACCGGCGCCGGCCGGCGCGCCGCGGGCTCGCACACCGCCGCGCTCGCCGCCGACGATGTCGCCGCCGACGCGCTGTTTCATCAAACCGGCGTGATTCGCGCCGAGACCCTCGATGAAATGTTCGATCTGGCCGCCGCCTTGAGCAGCCAACCTTTGCCTAAAGGCCGCCGGGTCGCGATCCTGACCAACGCCGGCGGCCTCGGCATCCTTTGCGCCGACGCCTGTGAAGCCAACGGCCTGCTGGTCCAGGAGCTCAGCGCCCAAACCAAGCAACGCTTGCAAGAATTTCTGCCGCCGACGGCGAGCGTGACCAATCCCGTAGACATGATCGCATCGGCGAGCGCCAAGGATTTCCGCCGCGCCGTCGAGATTTTACTTGGCGCCGCGGAGGTGGACGCTCTGGTCGTTTTGACGATTCACGTCGCCCTTGCCGATATCGGGGCGATTGCCCGAGAGGTTCACGGCGCCGTCAACGCAGCGAGAGCCGACGGGGAAGTCAGAAAACCGGTGCTCACCTGCATCATGGACGGTGTCAGGGCGGCGCAGGGCACGCCCCGCGGCGCCGTGCGGCTGCCCAACTATGCTTTCCCCGAGAACGCCGCGCGCGTCCTGGGTAAATTGGCGCGCTACGCCGAGTGGCTCGCTCAGCCGGTGGGCATTTTCCTCGAATTGAAAGATATTCGCCCGCAAGATGCGCGGATCATCTGCCGCCAGGCCGAGGAGCGTCACGGCGGCGGCTGGTTGTCGGGAGAAGAAACTCGCGCGATTCTATCCGCGTTTGCATTGCCCCTGCCGCCGGGCGGGATTTGCCGCGACGCCGACCAAGCGGCGCAGATGGCGCGCCAAATAGGCTTTCCCGTCGCCCTCAAGCTCGCTTCACGCACCATCGTGCACAAGAGCGAAGTCGGCGGCGTGCGGCTGGACCTCGCGGATGAAACCGCGGTACGCCAAGCTTACGCGGAGATCCGGCAACGCCTCATCGGCGCACAACAGCTCGATGCCATGGACGGCGTCTTGGTCCAGCCGATGATCGCCGGCGGCGTCGAAATCATGATCGGCGTGACTCAGGATCCGTTGTTCGGACCGTTGATCGGTTTCGGTCTCGGCGGCATTCATGTGGAGATTTTGCGCGACGTCTGTTTCCGCGTCACGCCGATCACCGACCGCGACGCGGCGGAAATGGTGCGCAGTATCAAAGGCTATCGGCTCTTGGAAGGCTACCGCGGCCACCCGCCGGCCGACATCGCCGCCATCGAAGATCTACTGTTGCGCGTGGCCCGGCTGGTCGAAGAAGTGCCGCAGATCGTCGAGCTGGATCTCAATCCCGTCATCGCGTTGCCGCCGGGCCGAGGCTGTTGGATTGTCGATGCAAGAATTCGTGTAGAGGCCTGAGGGCAGAAAGGACCGTAGCCTGACGCACAACGAGGAAACATCTCCCGAGCTAAGGTCGATTTCCATCGAGACTCTCGGCAATAAGTGACGCGCAGATTGCCGGGTGAGCTCGACGCTCTCGCGCTCATCGGCGCTAGGGTCAGAGGCCCGCCATCTTCTCCGTCATGGTCTGCGTGCCACCGCCGTCATCGTCATGGGGATACGCTTTTCTTCCGCAGCGTTACTCGAAATAATTTTCGCGGCAGTCTTCCTTCCTCGAATTCATCGACACTAACGATGTCATAACCCTTGGCCAGATGCATCACTTTTTTTCTGCTGAAGAAATGCACAACAAATCCTCCCGCTTCATACATATCCTTCCCTCTGTGGACTCCCGTTCCGTAATCCGGATCATCGGTGTTCCTGACCGTGTAAATGTTGAGTCCTGCCGGTTTCAACACTCGCCTCACTTCGTCCGAAAGGAATTGGAGCTCTGGAGTTGTTAGTGCCATGCAGTACAACATATGGGAGTAACACCCATCAAACGTTTCGTCGTCGAAAGGGAGCGGGTGCCGTACATCGTGCTGCAATGCCGTAATGGAGCTGGACAAACCGGTGTTACGCGCATTATTGGCAATCGCCTCAACCGCGCTTTCGGCGTAATCGAGCGCATCGATCAGAAATCCATTTTGGGCAAAAAAGAGCGTATCTCTGCCTTGCCCGCTGCCGAGTTCGAGAATTCTTTTCTTGCTTTCCTTCTTGAACATTTCGACAGCGGCCCGAGCGGCATCGCTGGGCCCGGCGCCAAACATATCGGGCTTTTGGGCAAACGTTTTCCGCCAGTGCTGGTGTTGCGCGTCCAAAATTTTTTTTACTTCAATCTGCACGTGCTAATGCCGTCACTTCTTCACAATCAGCACCGGGCACTCCGCGTAACGGAGCGTTCGCTCGGCAACACTGCCGAGCAACAAGCGGCGCAAGCCGGTTCTGCCGTGGCTGCCCATGACGATCATCGACACGCGCAGCTTTTTCGCCTGACGCGCAATAATCTCGGCGAAGTCCGTGCCCCGAGCCAAAACCAGCTTGCACTCCTCTGCTCGCAAACGTTTTCTTTTCGCCAATTTTTCGAAATTCGCCCGGGCGTCGCGCTCCAGAAATCGGTAGAAGTCCAAACTGCCGGCAACCGGCGGATAGACCAGCTCAGCGGGAATCACGTGCAGGGCGATGACCTTGCCTTTGTTTTGGCGCGCCATCTTCAGGGCGTAGTCCAGCGCCCGCTCCGAGCCGCGCGAAAAATCGATGGGCACGAGATAAAGATCCGCTTTCGCCATAACCCCTCCCCGGGACATGTCCGTTAGCGAAGTCCGGCCAGCTCTTGCAGCGTGCGCCAATTCTGCAACCGATCGGCTTGAGCCAGTAACAACGCGTCCGAAGGACGGCCCTCTTCATCGAACTGCTTGGCGAAACGCCCTTCAGTACGGGCAAAATCGATAAAGGACACCGGTTTGTCGCCGCGAGGCGGGGTCCACCAGTCTTCTTTTTGCGCCGGATTACCTACCAGGCTCAAATGTTCGCGGAGCTTTTCGCCTTTTCTCGGATCGTAGACAAACAGCGGGAACGCGCGGCTCTCGACTGCCAGCTTTGCCTGACCCGCTGAGTTGCAGTCCGGCACGCCATGCTCGGGCTGGCAAGTGGTATAGACATTGATCACAGCGGGGCCGGGATATTCGTTCGCTTCCATCACCGCTTTGTAAAAATGGTTGATATGCGCCGCCGTGGTTTGCGCCACGTAGACTTCGGGATGCATGAAACAGATCTGCGCTAGCTCTTTGCGCCGTTCGCGCTTTCCATGTGAGGCTTTTCCGAAAGCCGCCATCTTTGCTTCTTGTCCGGAAAAAGTTGCAGTCGACGCTTGGCCGCCGGTATTGGAATAAACCTGGGTGTCGAGCACCAGGACGTTGATATCCATGCCGCTCGCCAGCATGCGGCTCAGGCTCTGAAAGCCAATATCGTACATGGCGCCGTCGCCGCCGATCACCCAGAGTTTTTTCTTCTCCCACCCGCGCTGGTTCCAGCGCGCGCGGATGCCCATCGCATCCGCCGGGCCGTTTTCGAATAACGAATTCGTCCATGGAACAAGGTAAGGATTGTACGGGTAAGTCGATCCGTAAACCGTATTGCATCCGGTGGAAGCGACGATGCCGATGTTTTCCGGACCGTTGACGAATCCGGTTGCCGCCAACATCATGCGAATCGCCGTCGCTTCACCGCAACCCATGCACGAGCCGGCGCCGCCGACGTAAAGCAAAGATCGCTCCTCGGCAAGCATGAAGTCGGCGAATGCGCGCTCATTGATATATTGTTCGGGCGTCGGGCCGATCTTGCGGAAGTGATTGAAAGCCGAGCGGTAGCGCGGCACGGTCTTTTCGTCTTTCGCCACCATCTTGAGCGCGTGGTAGTCCAACTCGTCGCACACCTGCACGCATTCCGCGCAGCCTTTGCACTTGGTCGGATCGATGAAGATGCCGAATAACGCGCCTTCATCGCCTTTCTTCGCCGGCACATCGAAGTATTTTTTGGTGCGCGCCCAGTGCGACTTCACCCATTCACGTTCGCCGTCGTCCGTGATTTCCGTCAGCGCCTTTTCGACCTTCGATGCCGGAATCGCTTTGCCGAGAATCGCCGTGTCCGGACATTCGGTAACGCAGCTCATGCAGCCGACGCATTTTTCTAAATCGAACTTGGGAATCTCCTGCGCGATATAGCTAAAATCCCGCAGGGCTCCGGTCCCGGCCGGAATCAGGCTGCGCGCCACGCCGAGATCAGCGGGCAAAACGGCAGAACCCTTGCCCTCCTGGTAGGCGCCGATTACACGCCGATTGAAATCGTCGACGTACATATCGAGATCGAGGTCGATAAGATGCGTATCGGCAAAGGTCGCTTCGTGGGTTTCCATCGCCACGCCGGCCCGCTTGATGCCGGGTACTGCGGCGATCTCATCAGTACCGCCTTCTAAGGGATTAAAGAGCGTATCCTGTTCAGCCATGATCAATCCTCTAATACGGGTTTGTCGGCAACATGTTTCGCCAAATCGGTGACCGATAGGACACCGATGGGTTTAAGATGACCCTGGGCCGTCTCGACGACGACCAAACGGTGAATATGCTTTTCATTGAGCAACTGCACCGCCTCGCTGATCGTCGTCTCCATCGAAACACTGATCACCGGCTTGCTCATGATATGTTCGGCGTTCAGACCGCGCCAATGTTTCATGTAAGGTTCGACGAAGCGCGCATTGACAAGATCGGTGCGTGATATTACCCCGACGGCATGCTTTAAAGCGTCGACGACGACAAGGGCGCTGATGTCGTTGGCGGCCAAAGCCGCTGCAACATCCTCGATCGGCGTCTCAGGACGACAAGTAATCACGCCGCGGTGCATCCAATCTTGAACTTTTTTATCCTGCATCTTGTCCCTCGTCCTAGGCCGCGGCGATCATTACTTCGCGCGGGATCTCCAGCGCCTCGCTTCGCCCGCGGCGCACCGCTTCCAAGTTCTCCTGCACGACCTGCTCGCCGCGCTTGCCGAAAAACTTGCGTAACGACTTTTCTATGGCGGCAAAAACAGCAGCTTCCTCAAGCTGTCGTTCCTGGATGAACGGCGCCACGCGCAAAAACACGCCGAGCAGGACAATGCCCTGCATGCGCTGGGCGAGCTCGCGATGACTGCTCAATTCTTGCGCGACTTTCACCGCATCGAGCGCCAACACACGAATGCGATTTTCACAAATAAACTTCCTTGCAGGGGCCGGGATACTAGACCAAATCTGGCCGGCATCGCGGCTTGGATGTTGAACGAAAACCGTGCCGCCGGGGACCAAGCCCGCGAGCGGATTGCCGAGATTAAATGCGTTGACGTTGTTTAACGGGACAAAATCGACTTGGCGTAATTCGGCGTGGATGCCGATCGGCTCGTCTGCGACGGTCAGAAAATAGGTCGTCGGCAAACCCTTTTTCTCCGAGCCGTACATTGGATAGGCTTGCACTTGCAAGCCGAATAGGTCGCCGACGATGGTTGCAATGACTTTGTTCGTCGTCACTGAACCGTAGCCGCCGATCGAGTGCCCACGCATGGAAAACGCCCCTTTCGGCCGCACGTCCGGCTCCGTATCTACCGAAAGGCTAAGCGGATGTTCAAGACCCAATACGAAAAAGCGCTGCGGCTTATTGTCGCGCATGTGTTCAAAGACGGCGACGCAATCGCCGGGTCGAATATCGCGGCTGCCGAGACCGGCGGCGCCGGAATAAACTGTCGGCGCATGATCGATCTTCGGATAGTCCGGCGCGCCGGACAGAGCATCGGCAAACGCGGCCTTAATTTCGGCGGTCAATGGATTGGATTGCGCCGTCGGATTGTCCATTCGTTCAAGGATTGCGATCGCTTTGGCGCCCTTTAAAGCTTCGACGATTTCGGCGCCCGGAAACGGGCGAAAACTGGTCACGTGCAACGTACCGACCTTGATACCTGCATGCGCGCGGAGATACTTTGCCGTCGCGGTCGCGGTTTCGATTAGACTGCCCATGCCGACGATCACGTATTCGGCGTCGTCCAGCGCGTATCCGCCGGTCATGCCGTAGCGTCGTCCGGTCAGGCCATAGAATTCATCCATGACGCGCTTCATGATCACCGGAATGCGCTCGTAGAAATAACGCTGCGCGATTTTGCCTTTCATGTAGCTGTCCTGATTTTGCACGACGCCGCTCATGATCGGGTGCGCCGGGTCCATTAAATTACGCAACCGGTGTTCCCCGCTCGGGTCGCCGATGAATTGCTGCATCGCTTCCGCTTCCGGCAAACAGAGGCTTTCAATCGTATGCGTGGTCAGAAAACCGTCCTGAATATTGAAAAACGGCGTCTCCGATTCTTCGGCGATGCGCCGCGCGATCAGCGCCAGATCCCCAGCTTCCTGAACATTGCGCGCGAACAGCATTCCCCAGCCGCAGTCGGCCACGCCCATGACATCGTCGTGGCCGGCGTGAATATTGAGTCCCTGCGAGGTCAACGCCCGCGCGCCGATGTGAAATACCGCCGGCAAACGCTTGCCGGCAATGACGTAGAGCACCTCTTTCATCAGAATCAGTCCCTGGCCCGACGTGAAATTCGCTACGCGTCCGCCGGCAAGAGCGAAGCCTTCACAGGTGCTGGCGGAGCTGTGCTCGGATTCCAATTCAAGAAAAGCCAGCGGCTCGCCCCAGAGATTTTTCTGCCCGTTGGCCACAGCCAACTGATAGCCGCCGCCCATGTTGGTGGACGGCGTGATCGGATAGGCGCACGCCCCTTGAGTGATATGCGTCTCAACCCAGACGACCGCTTCGGAACCGTCGGCCGTCGTCGGAATACCAGGGAAAGGAAATGAACTCATGCTTTCTCCTGTGAAATTCGCCATAAGTATTGAAAGCCGCGCAGCAAATCGCCGGCGGTAAAAAGCGGCACGAGGTAACCCGTGTCATCAAGGACAACCATCGGCCCGAGGCGCGGATTGCGCGCCATTGGAGTATGTTCTGGGGCTATCAGTGCGTCCTCCACCGGAAATTCTTCATACGCCTGCGCCATCTTTTCAAAGATCAAATCGTGCTCGTGATCGTTGGTCGTGGCTGTCATATTTCATGCCCCCGCTAACCCAACCGCTAAACTGATTACGTCGCAAGGCCAATGCCAGCCCAAGTGCAACTGTATCAACGGTACCGGCTCAGTGATTTTTCATTACTAGGAAAAGTGGCTCTCCCCTTTATCAGGGATGCGAAGACTTTACTTGCGGCCATGCAGTGGACGACGAAGTAAACTACGGTCAGCGCGGGCCCGTAGCTCATCACGGAATAGCCGCTCAGTACGTTTGCCGCGGCGCCGGCGAATTCCTTGAAAAAGCCGACATTGAGGATGAGCCGTGATTCTCCCCGTTACAGCCCGAAATGATAGCGGATGCGCAACTCGACGCGGTAGTCGTTTTGTTTCTCGCCGAACTCAGTACCCCTCTTTCCCAGCAGAAAGGCCGTGCGAAAACGCAACTCGAGATTCGTCAGCGGGCTGTAAGCGAGCTCTGGAATCAGGTTCAAGCTGCCGTCGGTCAGGTTGACGATGGAGGTGAGCGCCGGCGTCAAATAAAGAATATCGAAGGGCTCCTTCTGACTGGCCCGAAAATATAAGTAGTGTCGCGCCGGATTGACTCTGCCATAGGGACCGTCGAGCAACTTCGCCGCGCGCCGGATGCTGCTGTCGTTGCCGGTGTTTTTGAAAGTTCGATAACTGTCATCTACGAAAGTGATGAAGTCTTTGATCTGCGCTCGGCTATAGCCGCCGCCGTTATGATAATATTCGAGTAAGTAGGTGGTCTCTTGCTCGCTCAAGTAACGCAGCCCCAGGAGATAACTAAGCGCATCCGATTGCGTCTGGTATCCTTGCCCGTTCGCGTGAATGGCCATCGCATCGAGGTTGTTCACCGCGGCGAACTCGCCGTGGACTTCCAAATTGGTCGTGAGGTTCCTGGAAAAATCGAAACCGTAGCGGGTAGTGCGGCTCTGTCCGGTCAACACCATGAAGTCGATGTCGGTGTCATAGAGCAACAGATAGAGCTTAGACGCGAAATTGGTTCGGCGCGGCTCGCCGAACTTGGCGTTGATGTATTTGTAAACTGGGATGATCGCGGTCGTCAGCGTCAAGGTTTTGAGCGGGCCGTTGAAGCTGCGAATATAATCCGCAGTCGCGACGGTACTGCCCTCCAGTGCCTCTTCGGGATCTTCCGGGTTTTTTGGCCGATCGATAAAACTGACCGGATTCCAGGCGTAGCCCTTACCCCACTTCATGACTTTCTTGCCCGCTTCGAAAATAAAATTCTCGTTGGGCTTTGCCGACGCGTAGGCTTCGAACAGCTTGGTATCCTCGTCCCATCCCTGAAAATCATTGCGCACGAGCGTATCGGTCTTGAAAAACATCGAGAACCAGTCTTTCTTGTAGCTTCCTTCCAGGCGCAGGCGAAAGTTGTATTGATCGAAAAGACTATCTTGTCGATCTTTGAAAAAGCGCGCGCGCGAAACCGCCGAGTCGCGATCGATCCCCAACAGCGTGGGTTGAAATTCGAATAAACCGCCCAGGCTGTAGGGCTTGTCGGCTACCTTGTCGACTTCCTTCTGCAACTCCGAAAGATCGATCTCGAACTTACGCTTCTCTTGTGGCTGTTCTTGGGAATACAGGTTCGATGCTAACAACAAGACCGAGAGGAGAACCGCCAGTTTTGCGAAAACCATCGTTCACCGAATTGTTTCGATTTTTGCGAGAAATTCCAGTGTAAATACCTCATCGGCAACGATCTTCTTCTTGACATTCGCGTACGCGATGATGGACTGATAGCCTTTGTACAGCGGGCTGTCGGTCTCGATGATGGATGGCCGCAGAATCCCTTCGAAAGATTTTCTCTCCTTGAAGTAAAGGGTCTTAATCAACAGCCCGGTCGCCGCATAGCACTCAACCTTGGTAGGAACGATCGTGTTCTTGTCCACCCACATCTTCAGTTTGTCATAGGCGACCGTGGTCGTCTTCGCCTTCAAATCGAGAACATACTCGGTCTTGCCATCCTCAATATTTTGCACGTTGTACTCCACATTGTAGTCGAGGCGCATAATATCCGCGTTATTAAACACGCCGCCCACGACGGACTGAAGGCTGGTGATCCGTACCGGTTTGCCCACGTTGGGAATGTAGAGCCACATGTTGTCGCCGAGCCTAAGCGTGGCCCTGCCTTTTTCACTTGCCGGAGAGAGAAATAGCGAGACAATCTTGTCGTTGCCTTTCTTTAAGTGTGTAGAGGAGAAATTCCCTCTTGGCGCCGTTGGGCTCGATGTTGATGAGCTTGCGGTAAGATTCGAACGACTCCGGTTGAAGATTCGCGTCCACTTTCTTGAGAATCTCTGGACCATTCAAAGCGAACACTGGGGCAGCCAATAGAAGCGTGAGACCCAGAGCGAAGAACCGTTTGACGTAGTAGTTTTTCATACATGCCTCAGCGCGTCGATCGGCTCCATTCTGGAAGCCTTGTACGCTGGCTGAAAGCTCGCGAGAACGGACACGATGATCACCATCAGAGAAGCTGTTACGACTTCCGTCGGCGCGATCGTCGGGGCAAGAATGAGACCTGTAGCCTGCCCGAAGTTAAACGTGATTTTTGAAAGGTTTAATCCGAAGATGGTTGCCAAGCCAAAAACGACGCCGACGATGGCACCGGTCAGTCCCAGACAAAAGCCTTCGACTAGGAACAGAGAGAGGATCTTGCGCGGCAGCGTGCCGATCGCCGCGATCGTGCCGATCTCTCTTACGCGCTCATAGACCGCCATGATCATGACGTTGAGAATGCTGATCAGCACAATGGCGATGAGCATCAGCTTGATGAAGAACGTCATCAGGTCGATCATCTTGGCGATGTTGGCGAAGGGCGAGAGTTGCGACCAGGTGTGGATCTCGATGCCGCCAGATTTTTGTTTTTTCTCACTCAAGCCAAGCCCTCTTCGTAGGCTTTGAGCGACCCCTTCCACCCGCGCCAGGGATCTTACTCTAACCGCGATTTCGCTCACCTCTTTGCCGGAAATCCGCAAAATTTCTCTGGCATCGTCAAAATTGATGTAACCATCCCGCCCACCCGGTCCAGTAGCGCTTTCCAGAATGCCGCTTATAAGAAATGTCTTGCCGTTGACGGATCCATCTTTGTTGGTCGCGATCACGACAACGGTGTCGCCGACTTTGGCGCCAAATCCCTGGGCCAACAGTTTCGGCACCAAGATTTTTCCCTTTTCCAAAGAGCGGAGACTCTTTTCCCCGTCAGTAATCCGGGAGAGCATCTGAGGCAAGGCCGCAAACTCTTTTTCCGGATATACGCCGTTGATCCTGATATTGGTGGTCTCGGTAAAATTGCTGAACAGAGCGCCAAACTTTATCCGCTCCGAATAAGCTTCAACGTCTTTAATACCCGCCAGAGTTTTTTCGATTTGCGACACCGCGGCCGGCGCAAGATTCAGATTCAAAGGAAGACTCTCAATCGAAGCCACGTAGCCGCCGCGATGGATCTGCAAGGCCCCCAGATAAGAATCGGTGATCTGGGCGATCATGAAATCCTTGATCGAAGCGGTCACGGAGACGAAGACCAGAACAAAGACGACTCCGAAAGCGATCAGAGAAATCGTCAGCGCGCTTCTCCGTTTGTACCGCCTCAGGTTGCGCAGCGCGATTTTGAACAGATTACGCATGAGTTCCCTCGCAGCGCACCAGCTTGCCGTCTTCTAACGTACAAATGATTTCCGCCTCGCCGATAATTCGCGTATCATGCGTCGAAAAGATAAAAGTCGTGTTGAGATCATCTCTCATCTTTTTCATGAGCCGGATAATCGTGTAGGCGGTGGCATGGTCAAGATTCGCTGTCGGCTCATCCGCCAAAACCAGTTTGGGGCGCGTGACCAGAGCTCGCGCGATGGCGATCCGTTGTTTTTGCCCGCCGGAAAGCTGGTCCGGCAATTTGTCCCTTTGATCCGACATTCCAACGGCTGCCAAAAGCTCAAGCACTCTGCTGTTTCGCTCTCCGGCAGGCAGATTTTGCACCATGACGAGTGGGTACTCGATGTTTTCAAAAGCGGTCAGCACCGGCATCAGGTTGAAGCTCTGAAAGACAAACCCGATATTTTTGCCACGAAATTCCGCCGCCCTTTTTCTATCGAGGTTGATCACGTCCACTCCGGCCACCTCAAGGCTGCCCGCGCTCGGCTTATCCAAACATCCAATCAAGTTAAGCAACGTCGTTTTGCCGCTTCCAGAGGGACCGACGAAACAAAGAAAAGATCCGGCGTCGATCTCGAAGCTCACGGCCTGCACGGCTTTTACTTCCACGCTGTCTGTGTCGTAGGTCTTGCTCAAATTCTGTGCGGTAATTAGACTCATGAAAGATCGTCGTCTTCCAAAGGTGTGTGATTTTAGCCAAATGGTTGCGCTTTGCTGACTCACTAAGGCAAGCTCCATGCCAGGAAATTTGTGGTCCGCTATTGCTAACGTTTTTCAACGTCGAGTTCGCACGCATGCAAAAAAACTCCGGAATATCTTGCATAATCGATAATAAGACCAACGGTAGCGCCGTTTTCAGTCGAAGAAAGTCCCTGGCATAATGATTGCTCTCGAAATGAAATAGTGACCGGCATGCAAATCCTTCGACGACTCCCGGTTTTTCTGTGCAGTGCAGTTTTGGCGGCAAGTTGCCAGAGCATCGGTCCCGGAAGCATTCCGCGCGATCGGATGGACTATAGCCGCGTGCTGGGTGATTCGTGGAAAGAGCAAATGCTGCTCAACATCGTCAAGCTACGCTATGTTGACCCGCCCGTGTTTATGGACATCTCTTCGGTGATCAGTTCCTACCAGCTCGAGAGTCAAGTAAGTGTCGCAGCGGAGATTTTCCCGAAATCACCCCTCGACACCAACTATCGGCCCGGTGTAAGCGGGACCTTCACAGACCGCCCCACGATCTCCTACACGCCGCTTACGGGGGAAAGATTCATCAATAGCCTGCTGCGACCAATTCGGCCGCAGACCATCTTTGCAATGATCGGGTCCGGTCATCCCGCCGATTTCATTTTGCAGGCGACCGTGCGGGCCGTCAACGGCGTCTACAACTACTCCGCGTCGCCGCCACGGGCGCGACGCGAAGACCCGAAGTTCTACCTCGTCACCGAAGCGATTCGCCGAATCCAACAAGCGACCGCACTCAGCGTGCGTATCGAAAAACGCGCCGACCAAGACGTAACAATCCTTTCCTTTCGTCGCAAGGTTGCGAGCGGCATCGAAAGAGACATTCGCTTCGTTAAAGATTCGTTAGGGCTCGATCCGAACAACGACGAGTTCCGGCTCACGTTCGATGCCCTTCAGCGCAGTCCCGATGAGATCGCCGTGCTCACGCGTTCCATGCAGGAGATCCTGAGCGAATTTTCGGCCGGAGTCGAAGTGCCGGAGCAAGACTTAATCGAGGAACGTGCAATTCCCCCGCCGCCCGTACGCCCGGATGCGGATCCCCGCACCCTACCTGTGGTGCGCATTCATTCGAGTGCGGCCCGCGCAGTAGATGCTTACGCGGCAGTGAGCTACCGCAGTCATTGGTTTTGGATTGATGACCGCGATCTCAATTCGAAGCGCGTCTTTATGTTCCTGATGATGTTCTCAACTCTGGCCGAGACTGGCGCCGTGCCGCAGATACCGATCATCACAATACCGGCTCGATAACATTTATGGCGATCGATACTGCGTCTGCTAATGACAGGCCGTTCGAATGTATTCTCAATATTTGGGGTGAGCACGAAACCGAATTCCGAGGCGATCTGATGCTCCGTTCGGCTTTGGTTGTCAGGAAATTCTGCCCTTGTCAGTGTCCTGTAGCGTGGTGACCGTGGTCCGAAACCTGTGCCGAGAACCATTGATGAAGCGCCGTGACCAACTTCGGGTCCTTTGCCGTGTAACGGATCGCCGCGCCATCCGGCAAAGCGGAATAACGAACAACGATTTTCTCCGCTCCGGCTTTCAACTGAGCCAGGCCCGGCATATGCTCGCCGTGGATTTTTGCTGGATCAGAAAAGTCTCCTTTACGAAATCTCTCCGACTCTTCCTTTAGATGGGTCTGTATTAATGCAATTTGTTTTTTATTCGAAGAATCTTTAACGACTACTTTCTGCAAACCGCCGTCGTCAAGTTTCTGAAACACGTGGGTCGTCTGTACGAGGTCAAAGGGCATCACCTTGGCGCCTTTTACAGCGACCTTCTCCTGGCGAGTTTGAGCCGGCAAAATTGCCGTCGCGAACAGAACCACAACCACCACGCTCGAAATAATCAGCGCGCCAGTCGCGAGTAATTTCTCTGTGTGTTTGGAACAAATGTCGTTGGCTTTCATGGAATCCATCTCTTTCTGGCTTCGTACTGTAAAATAATTCGACTCCCAGGCGGTAGGCACCCAGGAGCCGATACCTCTGCGCGAGCACATTGTTAGCTACGCGCGGTGGGGCCGCTGAACGGCATCACGCCGCCAAACGGGGTGATGTGGATGCTACGCAGTTCGCCTTGTGCATTCTTCAGTTCGACCGAATACATCGTGTGACGCATCCCGCTCGATGGAAGAACTCGCTCCAGCTTGAAGCCTGCCAGGTTTTTGTCGGCATACTGCTGCGCCAACTCCTTGGCTTTCTCCTCAGTGATCTGCGTTGCCGTGGTACCGCAGAAACCAGGACCCATCATCATGCCGGGACCCATTCGTCCCATACCGGGTCCGTGACCTCCACGCCATTGGGCCGTAACGACTGTAAACACGCCCAACAGAACGGTCACGATCGCGACTGTTGCAAGCACACCTAGAATTTTTTTCATGGTCTTTCACCTCGTTTCTAGTAAATCATACCGCGATTCGGGAGAGCAACGCTTGTGCCAGAACGATCTATAACGGACCGGGGTGATTTTGACCTGACTTCGCAGCTCTAGGAAGATATGCAGTAAGAATTACTCGACCAAATAGTCGAGATTCTCGCCCAAATCGTCGAATTCTTCTATTCATCCTCTTTATCAGGATACACGGGCGGCATGGAGCCGTCGGTGCTGTCGGTAGATCATGAATCCGAGTCCGGCAAGAGCAGCCAAAGCTAAGATCAGGATGCTCAGGCTGCTGAGAAAGTCGGCTGAGGCCTCGAGGACAACAGCGAAACCGTAACCGAGTCCGAGGTAAGCCAGCGTCCAGATCAGGCGGCCCACAATAGCGAAAGGCAGAAAAGCGCGAAACGGATAGCGGCCTACGCCAGCAAACAAGTTCACCGCCGAACTCAAAAAAGAAACAAGAGAGCGACTGAGGAGCACGCATAGCACGCCCCATTGCTTAAAGAGCAACTCGACCCGAGCCCGGCGCACAGTAGTGAAGCCGAGCCAGCGTCCTCGCCGCTCCAAGAACTCGCGACCGAGCAGCCGTCCGAGGCCATAGCCGACAATATCGCCCAGCACAGAGCAAGTCACTGCGATCGTACCGGACCAAAACCAGCTCATCTGTCCCTGTGCGATCAATGACCCGGCAACGACCACCGACAACGCGGACGGGAAAGGCGCACCCATAGTACCGAGTAGAAGCGTCATCCCGAGAACCGGGTAGCCGTAGACCAGCAGCGCGGCAAGGATCTCGTCACCGAATCCGCCCGGCTCGCTGACCGTTTCCTTCCCGCCTTGGGGTGATGAGGTGGAGCGCAACTCCGAGATCGCTTTCTGGACCTGCTGGATGTACTGAAACGGTGACAAGCCTTGCTTCTGGGCGAGAGATATCAAGGTCGTTGTGGGATCTGTGTCCGGCGCCAGTCCGAGACGCTCGACCAATGCCGTGCCAGGCACGTGATAAGCGCGTGCAACGTAGTCAAGCGTCATCCAGGGTCGGACGCTGCTGACGTCAGGCGCGCCCAATTCATATGCCGAACGCAACAGCAAGAAAGAACGACAAGTTCGGAGCCCAAAAATGACGACCGCGAAAGCGGTGAGCGCAAAAAGGACGAGTAATATCCAGCTCTGCCAATGAAAGTGGCTTCTGATCACAGTGTTCCCACCCGTAGCTTCTCCCAATGTCAGAATGCTAATGCCCTAACGGCTCTTCCGCTCATCGCTTTCACGCTCGGGCGGGCTTTCGACTTGGTGCGGCTTCGCGAAGAGACGCGAGACAAGCCCCATCATGCCATGCATCGGATACATAGGCGCAGCGGATTCCGATTGTGCCTTCCCTCCGCGCACCAGTCTGACCAGGCCGGCGACCAGCAACACACCGAGGAAAACCAGCATCGGCCAGGGGATGCGCGCGACCACCGACGTCCACGGCGATGGTGCTCTGACGTTAATCGCCACATGCTGTTTACGCAACTCCGGTATCAGCGCAGGGTCACCGAAGTCTGGTACTCGGGTGCTGAAGGTATCGGGTTGTGTACTGTCCGCAGACTTCTCGAAGCGTCCTTGGATCTCGGTTCCTTGGAACGTGACGCTTGCGACCTTGCCGGCTTCGAGCTGATCGAGAAACGTACTGTACGGCACCGGGACCGCTTTGCCGGCTGTTTCAATTTGAGTCCCGACAACGATGAGGAGCAACACCACCGCTATGCCGATGAACCATACTGGCGGTCGCTTCCACCATGGCCGGTCATATTGTTCCATCGCGTGTGCCATATCACTCTCCTTCTGAAAGGGGCATCAGGCTACCCCATGGATCTGCGGGCTCGTTGGTCGCCTTGGATTTACAACTTTCGTGCCTGGCATCCCCAATGCGCTTCCGTCTCGATTTCACCGAACGGATCATGCGCCTCGCCTAGTTTTCAATCCCGAGGTATCCGGCGTCTTGATCCGTAGACGAACAGGCGAATCCAAATGGTGCGGCACGTGGAAACATGGCCAGCTAAACGACTATCAAATGGATTAACCAGACATTTAGACCAACCACTAATAGCAAAAACACCGAAACCACGGTCCCCACCAAAACTATCCAGATGATCTCGATTTTAAAAAGCAAGGCGACAAAATACGCTTTGTCGTTCTGGCGAACCCTCACACTGTGATTCTCATTACACGACCTCTTTTGCTTATGCAGAAGGCGCTTTGGTCGAGCGCACCGGCCATACGGCTGTGATCGTAATCATCACGGCACGAGCCCCGCTGCCTTGAGTGCTTGGTATGTCGCGTAGCCGCCGGACAGATTTTGCGCTCGATAACCGTGCTGGGTCAAAAAACGCGTGGCGAAGTAGGCGCGCTGTCCGACCGCGCAGCACACCCAGATGTTACGATCCTTTGGCAGCTCGGCGTAACGGGAGCGCAGTTGGGAGAGCGGCAGGTTGATCGCCTTGGGTATGTGCCCGCGGCTAAACTCGTCCCCTTCGCGCACGTCGAGCAATAATGCGTCGGTGCGGTCAAGCTCCAGCCAATCTGCCACGGGCATGTCGCCATTCAGAACGTTCTCGGCAAGCATGCCGGCGAGGTTGACCGGGTCCTTGGCGGCGCCAAACTGCGGCGAGTAGCATAGCTCGGCCTCAGCCAGATCGTGCACCGTGCCGTGGAATGGAATTGCACGCCCTTGGCGCCGAAATGTTCCATGAGCGGTACCGCCATCTCCGCATCGAGCGGAGGCATGACCTGCGGCAGCTTTTCTAAAATTGCTACCGACAGCTCGCGATGAATCAGGTTCTCGACCATTTCCAAGCCGATGAATCCGCCGCCGACCACAACCGCCGTCTTGGCGCTATGATCCGTAATCCACGCACGGATGCGGCGCGTGTCGGGGATCGTCCGTACCGCGAAGACGCCGGGCAGGTCCACGCCGGGGAGCGCCGGCCGGATCGGCGCGGCGCCTGGGGATAGGACCAGCACATCGTAGTGTTCGAGCCGAGTATCGCCAATGCGCATGTCACGGACAGTGATGGTGCAAGCGTCGCGGTCGATGCTCGTGGCTTCAGTGTCGGTGTGCACGTCAATATTGAATCGCTCATGAAACATCTCTCGCGACGCCACCAGCAGCCTGCGCTCGTCAGAAATGACGTTGCCGATGTAGTACGGCAGCCCGCAGTTCGCGAACGAGACATAGGGACCGCGATCGATCAAGACGATCTCGACGGACTCGTCGAGCCGCCTCAGTCGCGCCGCGCAGGAAGCGCCGCCCGCTACACCTCCGACAATGAGCACACGACGCGGCGTCTCGGGGTTACGCGAAGCGGTGGACTGCGGGTCAGTTTGGTGGGACATGCGGCCTCCGATTAAAGACCTTGTGAGTTTAGTAACCCTTTGTCGCGACACGGGGTCAACGCTTGATAGCTATCACGGACACTCTTCGTCATGGCTTCTTGGTTATTGCAACCGGCCCTCTGCCCCGCTCCGGCATGAGCGTCGATAGGGCGCGGATCACCCGGTCGGAAACCTCGCCGGGAATTCCGGTTCCGTCGATTCGGAGATGGCAAGGACGATGATCGGACATCTCCGCGTAATGCCTGCGCAACGATAGGGCATGGGTCTGGTACAACGCCAACCGTCGCCGGACCATGTCCTCGCGGTCATCTTCGCGTTGAAGAAGCGGCTCGCCGGTCACATCGTCTCGTTCATCGTTTTTTGGCGGGTCAAAGATCAGATGATAAGTGCGTCCGAAGCGTTCATGGATCCGTCGCCCCGTCAATCGGCGAAGCACCTCGGTTTCTTCCAGGATTAGCTCCACAACGGCATCAATATGGATGCCCGCTCCGACCAATGCTGTCGCCTGCGGGACGGTGCGCGGAAAGCCATCGAGGACGAAGCCGGTCGCGCAATCGGGTTGCCCGAGCCGGTTGATCAGGAGCTTGCTGACCATCTCATCCGGTACCAGCGCTCCTTTCGTCATGCTCTCTTTGATCATACGGCCATCGGGCGAATCACCCTGCGCTGCGGCGGCAAGCAGCGCGCTCGCCGTAATGCGCGGAATTTTCAGTCGCTCAGCGAGCAAAGCGGCCTGCGTGCTCTTGCCTGATCCTGGCGGGCCCATTAGGAGAATCGTCATAGCTGCTCGTTCCGCTAGTTAGAAAACACGCTCGCCGGCTTCGGCGCACGCTTCAGAGGAGTTGGCACCGCTGGGGAGCAACAGAGTTTAATCAGACGGCTTCGGTCTGACTGGATCTTCGGGTCAGCCGCAAGCCATCCGCGCACAGCAGCTAAAACACCGACTGCATGAGCGTCCGATGGTAGCGCCAGACGGTAGTGCATCCACTTACCCTCACGCCGGGCGACGACAATTCCAGCTCGACGTAAGTAAGCAAGGTGGCGGGAGATTTTTGGTTGGCTTAGCTTCAACGCCTCAACCAGGAAGCAAACGCACACTTCATCTTCGCCCATAAGGTTCAATAGCCGGAGCCGGGTATGGTCGGCGAGAGCACGGAAAAGCAGTTGTAGATCGTAGGTTTTGACGGACTTAGTCTTCATGAATTTTCACCATAGCATAGTTTTCACATCTATCTTGACATATACGTTAGAAAGATATATTCGCCTGAGCAGATATGAATGGAGGCCGCACATGGCTACTGAACTAAAGCCGAAAAAAATATTGTTTCTTTGCACCGGAAATTCGGCCCGCAGCATCTTTGCCGAGTTTTTCATGAGCAAGATCGGCCGCGGCCGTTTTGAAGCCTATAGCGCCGGCAGCCAGCCGGCGGGAACCGTCAATCCTTTTACGATCCGCGTGTTGCAAGAAGAATACAACTTAGATGCGCGGGGAGCGCGCGCCAAGTCGTGGGATGAATTCAAAGACATGCGCTTCGATATCGTCATCACGGTTTGTGATCGAGCCAAGGAAGCCTGTCCGGTGTTTCCTGGTCAGCCGTTCGTGACCCACTGGAGTATCCCCGATCCAGCTCTGGCGACCGGAAATGACGAGCAAAAACTTCGCCGGTTCAAGGACGTTGCGCTGCAAATTAAACGACGTATAGAGCTGCTTTGCGCTGTTCCTACGGAAAAGTTGGGCCACTTCCCGCCCCAACCGACAAGCTCCTAATGCAATGCATCGCTCCGATTCCGCCGCATCGGGTCGCCGAAACATCAACATCGGCTCGCGATTCGATGCGGATAGTTCGCAAGAACACAAAACTTTTCGTCCATCGTTCGCAAATGCGAGAAAACCCGTTCATTCGCCGCGGAAAAATTCCGCATATCTGGGCCGGATACAGGCATGGTCGCCCAAAAGCCTTGAGGCATACTTCTTGCGCCCTGCTTCGAATAACTGCAAGTAATCAAGACCAGGTTCGATTTACTTGAGGAGGCGACGATGAAAAAAGTAGTAATCCACATTTTCCACGACGACAAAAGCTCGCTTGGCACCGGTTCCCACGTTTCCGAGCGTATCCGGCAGGTAAAAGAACAGCATGGCGTGGAGCTGGAAGTGTACGTGTTCGGTCCGGCCGAGAGAGCCCTGGACGATCCCGCGCACATGGAATATCGCCAGACTCTGGTGAGTCTCGCCAAAGCCGGGGTGCCCATCCACATTTGCCGTGACATCGCCGAGTCCATGGGCAAGGCGCAGGAGTTCACGACTCTTGGCTTTACGCTTGAATACGCCCGTGATGCCTTTGTGCGCTACGCGATCGAGGGGGCGACGGTGGTCAGTTTTTAATTCAATCGGCGGACGCAATTCACGCATACGGAAAATTCACCTCGGTTCGCCGAACCAGGGATCAGGAGGCATTTGAGATGACCCATGAATATAAACCAGTCGGCGCAAGCGATAACAGCCCGGATTGGTTCTATCCGGAGTGGGCAGCAGAGGCTCCTAACAATCAGCCCATTGTGGTTAGGGATACCGATAGCGCACTGGGTCGTTATAACCTGCAAACGAAAGAGATTGGTTTAAAGGATCTTGCGCGGATTCATGGCCACCTGTGTGACGGGCTGGTGATTGCGTTTGTCGAGATCAAAGCCGTATTGGGCAAAGTGTTTCCCGATGGTGTGGTCGACCGAACCGATCTCCAGGTTGTTTCAAAAAATGGCCCTTGTTGGTCCGATGCTGCCGCATTTTTAACCGGCGCCAGGATCAATTTCAAAACCCTGAGGATTGACGCCTCCATCGCTGGCGGATTCATCATTCAGAGAATTTCAACCGGCGAGGCTTATGCGGTGCACTTAAAGCCCGGTGTTTTTCCGGATGACCAGGTCGTTCTTGAAAACAGAATTCGGAGCTTACGGGCGCAGGGAAACCCTGTAACGGCGGAGGATATCGATACGGTTGAAAAAATGGGCGATGCCCTAAGCTTGAAACTCCTTACCGGTCCACCTGTAGAGCTACTCGCGATCACAAGGTTGAACGATTATAAATTCAATTTTACGGATATGTTTGGCGATCGAGGCGATATTATCAACAAAGATATGCCGAGATAAGCCGAATGTGCTTTCATCAAGGAAGCGCTGTACTCGAATCCGCGAAAAAACGGAAAAATTCGCGGACCGGCAAAAAGGAGCAGGACGATGGCTGAAGAACGCATCACTAAAAAACTTTCCTTCCTCGATCGCTATCTGACATTATGGATCTTTCTTGGAATGTTTGTCGGCGTGGGATGGGGATATTTTTTTCCTGGTATAGTCGGATTCTGGGATCAGTTTCAATCGGGGACGACCAACGTCCCCATTGCCGTCGGGCTGATCCTGATGATGTATCCACCCCTGGCCAAGGTGAAATACGAAGAACTCGGCGAGGTATTCCGAAACTACAAAGTGCTCGGGCTCTCCTTGGTGCAGAACTGGATTGTCGGCCCCATTCTCATGTTCATTTTAGCCGTCGTTTTTCTGCGGGGATATCCCGAATATATGGTGGGCCTGATCATGATTGGGTTGGCTCGCTGTATCGCCATGGTCATCGTCTGGAATGACTTGGCCAAGGGCGACACCGAATACTGCGCCGGCTTGGTGGCTTTCAACTCGATCTTTCAAGTCCTGTTCTTTTCTCTCTACGCGTTCATTTTTATCACGGTCCTACCACCGCTCCTTGGACTCACGGGGGTGGTGGTGAACATCACGATTGGTCAAATTGCCGAGAGTGTTTTTATCTATTTGGGAATTCCCTTCATCGCCGGGGTCATCACCCGATTTACTCTAATCAAGTTGAAAGACAAGCAGTGGTACCATGAAAAATTCATTCCCAAGATCAGTCCGATTACACTGATCGCACTGCTCTTCACCATCGTCGTGATGTTCTCGCTCAAGGGTGAATTCATCGTGAAGATTCCACTGGACGTTGTGCGCATTGCCATTCCCTTGCTCATTTACTTCGTGATCATGTTTCTGCTGTCGTTTTATATGAGCAAAAAAGTGGGAGCCAATTATGCTCAGAGCGCCACTCTTTCATTCACCGCTGCATCCAACAATTTCGAGCTCGCCATCGCCGTGACTGTGGCCGTCTTCGGGATCAACTCCGGCCAGGCTTTTGCGGCTGTAATCGGACCGTTAGTAGAAGTCCCGGTACTCATCATTCTTGTCAATGTCGCCTTGAAGTTTCGTCAGAGGTACTTTGGCGCAATAGGGGAACCCATGACGAGTAGGAGACTAAGCCCGGTACAAAAAGCCTCGGGCGCTCGCAAATAGCGGGAAGCAAAGGCTCATCCTTGTTATCCGAGCAGTTGCTCTACTCCGTGCGCGAGGACAGCATCGAGTTGGACCAGCGGCTATGAAAACGATATCGGACGTGGCAGTCGGATTTGATCCGCGTTCCGCCGAGAGCCTAAATCGCGGCTGTGTCTGTCGTCCGCTTGACCCCGAGCGCCTGTGCCGAGAGCTGGAAGCGGAACCCTCCCTCGCCGGCCTGTGCAAGGACATTGCGCGAACGCGGCCGCATCTGTTCTCCGCTACGGCCGTCTTTATTTCTCGCGAGCAGTTCAACCGTATCGCGGTCATGATAGCCGCAGTGGAGAGTGTAGTCGGCTTGCCCGGTTACCGGGAATCGGCGCTCGCCAGGGCGCCGCGCATCGCTCAGCTTGACCCGGGACCGCGCGGTGTCTTCCTGGGCTACGATTTTCACCTGACATCCCACGGCCCGCAGCTTATCGAGATCAACACCAACGCTGGTGGGGCGCTGGTCAACGCGGTACTGGCCCGTTCCCAAAAAGCCTGCTGTCGCGAAATGGTCAGCGAGTTCGAACCGACGGCCGATCTCAACAACTTGGAACAGACCTTCTTTGCGATGTTCGCCGCAGAGTGGCGCCGCCAGCGCGGCGAAGCTCTCCTGGGCCTCGTGGCTATCGTTGACGACGGTCCCGCCGGTCAATACTTATATCCGGAAATGCGGCTTTTCGAGCGCATGTTCGCGCGCTTCGGAGCGGAGGCGGTGATCGCGGACGCGAGAGAGCTGATCTGGCGCGATGGGCGCTTGTGCCATGGCGCATTGCCCGTGGAGATGGTCTATAACCGACTGACGGATTTCTACCTGGAAGAGCCCGCTCACGCGGCGCTGCGAAGCGCGTACGAGGCTCAGGCAGTGGTGCTGACACCGCATCCCCGCGCTCATGCCCTATACGCCGACAAGCGCAATCTCATCACTTTGAGTCATGACGATACTCTCGCGGCGTTGGGTGTATCGGCAGAAACGCGCGCCATTCTTGTGGCGAGTGTACCTCGCACCGTGTCCGTAACTCCAGAGCAATCGGACGCATTGTGGGCCGAGCGCCGCAAGCTCTTCTTCAAGCCTGCCGCGGGTTACGGCAGCAAAGCCGCTTACCGCGGCGACAAACTTACGCGCCGGGTGTGGAACGCAATTGCCCGCGGCGAGTACGTGGCCCAGGCGCTAGTGACGCCGAGCGAACGCCACGTAGAGGTAGATAGCGCCGAAACAGATCTCAAGCTCGATGTCCGCGCCTACGTCTACGACGGCGTGATCCAGTTGGTCGCAGCGCGTCTTTACGAGGGCCAGACCACCAATTTCCGAACTCCCGGCGGAGGTTTTGCGCCAGTCTTTGTCGTAGATGCAGAAAAGAGTAAATTTTTCGATTCGGGTCAGATATGCGCATGAACATCACATCTCGCACGATTGGGGGCGCTCTACACTGGCTAGAGTCTGGGGTACCGAGATAACGTAAGGTGCTACCCGAGATCAGATGCTAATGCCCTCCAACACCCGCAAGCTCATACTCGCCACCGTGTTGACACTTGGTTTTGCCGGTGTCGAAGCGGCGACGGGTTGGTGGTCCGGCTCTCTCGCGCTTATGAGCGACGCCGGCCACATGGTTACGGACGCGGCAGCATTGGTAATCGCGGCGCTCGCCGGATGGGTCGCTCGGCGTGGGCCGTCTCCACGGCACTCCTACGGCTTCGGCCGCGCGCAGCTGGTCGCGGCGCTGGTCAACGGGCTATTCATGCTTGCGGTAGTAACGGCCATCATCGTCCAGGCCGTGACACGGTTCGCTAATCCAATCGCTGTACGGGGCGAGGCGGTCACTGTGGTGGCATTGCTCGGCCTGCTGCTCAACATCTTGGTGGCTCGGATGCTCACGCATGGAGGTCGCGACATCAATGTGCGGGCTGCATTGCTGCATGTGCTCGGTGACCTCCTCGGTTCTGTGGCGGCACTACTTTCGGGAGTCATCGTCTGGGCGACGGGCTGGTACTCCGTCGACCCGGCGCTCTCCCTTCTCATCGCCATGCTCATCGCCTATTCCAGCCTGAAACTCGTGCGTGAAGCGTTCCATGGGCTGATGGAGGGCGTGCCGCTGCATCTGTCACTGGAAGAAATCGGCGTCACCATGGCCAAGGTGGAAGGAGTGATCTCTGTTCACGATCTGCACATCTGGTCTCTCACGGCCGAACGCATCGCGCTGTCCGCACATGTCGTGATCGGAGGGCTGGAAAGCTGGCCGGAAACTCTCACCCGATTGCAAGCCCTGCTCGCGCAACGCTACGGCATCCAACATCCGACTCTCCAACCAGAAATCATCGGACAACCACCACCCGTTACCGGCGTAACACCATAGACGCCTCCATGGCGTCCACAAACGTTTAACGTTACGCCCCATTCGCCACCGTGCAAATTCAGCAATTATAAAAAAACCACGGAGACCATCGTCCCCACCAAAACGACCCAGATAATCTCGACTCTAAAAAGGAGGGCGACAAATGCGGCCGCAGCTAGCGAAACGCGAGGGATATTCCACGGAATATTCGCCGCAAACCGAACGGTCACGGTAAATAAAAGTCCAACCAAAGGAACACAAAATAGCGCGGATGGCCCTGCTCAAGTAATTCGAATTTCGTACCCTGTCGAAATGGGGCACGATTCCAATCAGAATTAGAAACGACGGCAAGAAGACACCGGCAGTCGCCACAACAGCGCCCATCATGCCATAAATTATATAGCCGACGAACGTCGCGGTGATGACGATCGGTCCAGGAGTGATCTGGCCGAGAGCGATTCCATTCAAAAATGTTTGCGCATCCAGCCAGGAGCGCACTTCGACGACCTCATGAAACATGAGAGGCAAAGACGCGAAGCCGCCGCCGAAAGCAAAAAGATCGATCTTTAACATGATCGCGGCAAGATCGAACAACTCGCGCTCGAATAGGAAGAGCAGTACAAACGACAAGCCGGCGACTAACGCAATGGCAAAAACCGCCCTAGCAGAGGTCAATTGGTTGGCTGGGCTCACGCCCAATCTCGGCAGAGAATCGCTCTTGTAGAGCGTGACACCCAAAAGCGCCGCCAGTAAGATTACCAGAATCGGGCTTGTGCCCAATCCAAACATCCCCGCTGCGAAGGCGGCAATGACTGCGTCCCTTACACCTTTCAAGGACGTTTTGCCGAAGGACAGGGTCGCATTTGCGACGATGGCCACGACCATGGTTTGAAGGCCGCTGAAGATCGAAACGACCGAGGGCACCGAATGTCCGCGTGCATACAACGCCGATAGCGCAACCATGAGAAGAAAAGCGGGGAACCCAAAGCCGATAAAACTCGCCGCGGCGCCGGCTACGCTTCTCGCTTTGAAGCCGACGTAAGCGGCGGTTTGCATCGCCGTCGCTCCGGGGATCGTTTGGCAAAACGCTACACCATCGCGAAAGGTCTGATCGTTGAGCCATCGCTTCTGTTCGACAGCCATCTTGCCGATGTACGGCACCATCGCAGGCCCGCCAAATGCCGTCGCACCCAATTTTAGAAACGATAACAATAGACTAGTTAAAGATGGGCTAATCTGCCGAGCCGGAGTTTTAGAATTCCGGCTGCTTGAGAATCGAGATTTGATCACCATGTTCCGCGTAATACACGCGCCCAACGATCCAAACTGCCGAGTCGGCGATATCCACCAGGATGGATGCCGAAACCTCTCGGATCAAGGCTTTCGGCATCCATGCGAACCGTCGTCTCCTCCAAAACAGCCGCGCCATCATATTCGGTCGGCTGCGCGTTACAATCCCTCACGTTGCTTCTTTCCTGAGTGTGACGCGAAACAGCTTTCTCGGCAGCGCGCCTTCTTCGAACTCTTCGATGCTTAAGATGTCGAATCCTTGCGCCAGCTGCTCAACATTTTCCCTGCTAAAAAAGTGGACCGTGAAACCGCCGCTGCTTTCGAATGTATCCTCTCCTCGGGCAATACCGGTGCCGTACTGCGGGTCGCCGGTGTGCCTGATCGTGTAGACGTTGAGGCCGCCGGGTCTCAGTACCCGCCAGACTTCCCCCGCGAGGCCTTCGATCTCAGGTGTGCTGAGCGCCATGCAGAAGAGCATATGCGAATAACACGCGTCGAAGGAGGCGTCATCGAACGGCAGGGGATCGCGGACATCATGGCGCAGGGCGGTGATCGCATCGGTTAAGTTTAACGCCGCTGCTCTGCGTGCAATATCCTTGACACCGTTCTCGGCGTAATCGACCACGGTTACCTGAAATCCATTCTGGGCGAAAAAAATCGTATCCCGCCCCTGTCCGCCGCCGAGCTCGAGAACTTTCCCAATTCCTTCCCTCTGAAAAAGCTCCAGCGCCTTTTGCGCCGGAGCGCTCGACTGCGCGCCAAACATCTCTGGCTTGCGCGCAAATGAATCTTCCCACTGTTGTTGTTGCTGGTCCAAGATTTTTCCTCCGGCATACGGGTTGGAAATTCTATGCCCAAACCCGGTGCACTCCCCGATGCGTCTGGATTCAATCGAAAGCACTAGAAGTCACCAGCGGAATTATCCGGGCTTCAGCACAGTTTAACGTTGACAATCTGAGTCGATCAACCTACTGTAAAATCCACACATTTCTCGCAATCAAATAGATTGGTCCAGCATTCGTTTCCCGGACGTTCCGCATCTAAGGATCACCGGCGCCGGCCCTCTGTCAGTTGCTGCCCGTCTAATTGCGCCCCGCTTTACGCGACTGTGCCCATTAGAATGTTTCCGCTGACACGGCAAGGTGAAGAAAATGACGGAAAAGATTGCAGACGCTTCGGAAAACGCTCGGGGAATGCCAGATGGCATGGACGATATTACCGAGCCGGCCATACCGGCGTGCCTTCCAAGCGAAAGTTGGCCTGACGATCCGCTCCTTGATACCGATAACGAAATTGCCAAGCAGGATTCGCCTGATGTGCCTTCGGCAATCGAGGAGCCGGACAGTGGGGCCGACAGCGACTCGTGGCTTGCCGCAGCGGACCCGATTGCGCGTTACCTTCAGGACATACGCGCGGTTCCGCTGTTAAGCCGCGGCGAGGAAATCAGGTTAGCGCAGCAGATTAAGGATGGAGAAAACAGGATCGCCGAAGAAGCGCTCTCGTCTCTGATCGCGCTTCGATGCGCCCTCGAACTTGGTGCGGCGGTCGCGGCCGAAAGATTGAATATACGCGATGTCGTCAAACTGCGGGTGGAGAATTCCGGAGAGCATTTTATCGACGAGACGATTCTGTGCAGCCGCTTTCGCGCGGGCGTGAGAAAGCTCCAAAACCTGGCAAACCATTGCCAACGGGCCGTCTTGCAGCCGGCGAAATCACCAACGCCCGCTCGCCGATCCGCATCCGACGCAAAGATCAAGCGACGGCATCAAAAGATCGCCGAACTGATCAAATCCCTCGACCTCAACCGCCAGCAGTTAGAGGCCATCATCGAGCGACACCAAGAGATCTACCAAGAAGCAAAGGGACTCAAGGACAATTCACCCGCACAGGCGCATCAAGCTAAAAAAATCCGCGCCGTAGAAAAAGCTATCGGGATGCCGATTGCGGAACTCGGGCGGAAAGTCAGCGTCATCGTCGACAGCAAGGCACAAGTCGCCGCGGCTAAGCGTGACTTCATACAGGCCAATCTCCGGCTGGCGGCGGCGGTCGCGAAGAAATATTGCGGGCACGGGCTCAGCTATCTGGACCTCATCCAAGAAGGCAACATCGGCCTGATGCGAGCCGTCGATAAATTCGATTACCGCCTCGGTTTTCGCTTCGCGACCTACGCGACTTGGTGGATCCGCCAAGCCGTCAGCCGTTCGCTCGCGGATTATGCGCACACGATCCGCATCCCGGTCCACATGGTCGAGCTTGCAAATAAATTGACGCACACGATGGATGATCTCGGGCGCCGGCTCGGGCGCAAACCCACGGCGGCGGAACTCGCCGCGCACATGGGGACACCGGAAGCTAAGGTTCAAACGGTTCTAAGCTTGGTCAAAGAACCGATCTCGCTCGACGCTCCCCTGGGCGAGGACGGCGACAACTGTTTGGCGGACTTGATCACCGACGAGCACGCCGGAGATCCCGAAGCGCTGCTCATCGATGAAAAGTTCAAGGAAGCGATGCAAAGACTCTTGACGACGCTCAGCCCGCGGGAGGAAAAAATCATCTGTATGCGCTTCGGCATCCGGCAAAAGTCGAATTGCACGCTGGAGGAAACCGGCAAGGTATTCGGCATCACCCGCGAAAGAATCCGCCAGATCGAGGCCATCGCTCTCAAGAAACTGCGCCGGCATGATCCGGACTTGCGACGACTCGCCCCTGAGACCAAATAGGTCGCTTCAGGAACGAGCCGTTTTCATAAGTCCTCTGCCTCAGGAGAATCATAAATTCCCATGGCGCCGTTTTCGATCGTGCGCCGAAACGTTTTACGCCGGCGCGGCAGGTCGTTTAGGATCGAAAACGGGCCGCACTCCGGCAGCGATTCGACAGCTGCGACGCGTGCGTTGGCGCCGCGCAGAAATTGCGGCTAATATCGACACCCAGCCGGCGCGTCTATTGGTTCTTTCGCTCTGCTACCCCAGTCAAATCCGCCGGCCTCTGGCCTAACGGACAAGGCGCGGCGGGCGTTTGCTGGTTGAACACCTCCGGTTCAATGTTGATAGCGCTCTTGATCGAGTTGGAGACGAAACAATTCTCTTTGGCTTTTTCCAGAATGCGCGGCATGCGCGCGATATCGTTGGCGGCGGCGAGAACAACTCTCGGCTTGAGGGTGATTTCAGTGATCTGGTAACGGCTGCCCTGGACTTTTTCGAGTTTTCCCTTAGCGGCGCAGGATAGGCTTGCCAACCCGACCTTGGAAAACTCGGCGATCGCGAGCAAAGTAAGCGTGTAACAGCTATTGAGGGAAGCGACGAACAGCTGTTCGGGAGACCAATTGCCGTCACGACCCTTAAATTCCGGCGGCGCACCTGCCTCGATCACCGGCAGCTTGCCGCCGCTAAGCTTCAGCTCCTTGTTTCCCCTCCACTCAACTTCGTTTTCGTAAAAATACTTGTTTGTCTCAGCCATGCCCGTAGTCCTTATTGGGCGAATTGTGTCGCCCGTCGATTTGAAGACCGGATGACCTCGCGCAAAGACGCAAAGATCGCCCCCTCCGGCATCACGTTCCCTTTTCGGCCTGTGCGACTTGGCGGGAGATAGTCCGAGCTTTGCATGCGCTTAGCTCGCACAGGGCGCTTCGTCAATGACCATCATCGCGACCGACAAACTCTCGTAAAAGATCGGTGTAGGTGATCATGCCGACGACTTTTTCGTGAACGTCGACCACCGGCAGCCCGCCGATGTGCCAACGCAGCATAAGCTCGGCGGCATCTTTCAGCGTGGTTTCCGGCGTCACCCGGATCGGGTCGAAAACCGCCGCCTGCTGCACCACCATCGACCAGAGCTGCACGGCGGCGTCGTTCTTGTCGACGAACGCCAGCGAGGGGCGAATCAAGCGTACGTCCCGGTCGCTGAGCATGCCGATCAGCTTGTCGTTCTCGTCGACCACGGGGAGGTGGCGGAAGTGGCCATGCTCCATTTTCCAAATCGCGTCTTTAAGTCCGTCGTCGGGATTCACGGTGGCAGGGTTTTTCGTCATCCGCTCTTTGATTTTGGCGGCTTTTTTGTCCCTTCGCGGAGACAACGCTGGTCCCGTCGTAAAAGGAATGTGTTTGAGGTATTCCGCTTCGAAATTTTCATATTCCACCAAATGCACGCGACCGCCCGCCAGGATATCTTCGACTTCCCGCGAGGCCGCTACGCCCTGCTCGATCCAAAACATCGACACGCCCTTGTCGACGGCCGCCTGGGCCAATTCCGCGTAGTCGATGGCGTCGTTTGGATAGACTTGCACGACGTCGATCTTGCCCGGCACCTCGCGCAAAGTTTGGTAGCAGCGCAGACCGAGAAAACTGACGCGATCGGCAAAGACCGGGATGATTTCTAGTCCGAGCCCAAGAAGTTTTTCGATCGCAATAAAGCTCGCGCTGCTCGGATCTCCGCTGGCGCCAATCACGGCCATCCGCCGGCACTGTTCGAGAACCGCTTTGCGCTGGCGGCGCAGTAAATAAATTCGACGGTTCGAATTCCCCGCCCAGTATTGGTTCATTTGGCGATCCCTGATTTGGGTCGCGGAGACATTCACGCTTTCCGCCTTTGAAGCCATAGACCGCGTTCCTCACTTGCTGGCAAGTCTGGTCTCGCCGGAATAAAGTCCTTCTGTGATGAGTATCAACAGCAAGAGCCATACCAGCTTAGATCTCAATTATTCGGCGACTTTTCCGTCGATCTTGGCAAGGTTGGTAAAATCGCCGGAACCGATTCGCAAAGCTGCGAGCGACACTGAAAGTCGAGCAGCTGCAGTTCTTCGGGCTTAAAGCCGCGCCGCAGCAAGCCCTGGGGTTTCACTTTTACCGGCCCGATTTGATCCGGGCGCAGACGATCGAAGTCAACCAACACGAAAAGGTGCGAAAAACCATCGAGGCCACCCAACCCATCGGCGAATACCGGAAAAATCTCCAGTTCCCCTTCGCAATCGCCCCCTTTCCCTGGCTTCGGCGTCGCTGCCCTTGGTGTGAATGATGCCGATCGGTTTAACGGCAATTTCCCTCGGAACCTTTTGACTGGCTATTGAGTCGCCACGCAGCGAATACCAACTCGGTCCGACGACTCGCCCGACCCGAAAAAACGCAACATTTATTACAGCATGGCGGGAGCTAAACTCGGCCAAGCGAAGCGATCCTTAGCGCATCAAGTAAACAGCCGCCACGGCGTACAAATAAACCATGGCGATGGCGAGCGAATCCCAGGCGAACAGAAACCGCTTCTTGCTTACCCGGTAGGTCAGACCGATCACGGCAATCGCGGTCATCGCCATCGCCCCGTTTGCGGTCACGATATGGCCCGGCGCGGCGGTGGTGAGCAGCGGCGCCTTGGCATATAAAATATCATCGAGCGCCAATATCGCCATGTTGAAAAGGTTGCTGCCGAGCAAATTACTAAAAACCAAATCGATCGCGTCAAGTCGCAATGCGCCGATGGAAACCACGAGCTCGGGCAGTGAAGTCGTCAAGGCGATAAAAATACTGCCCACGAAGGTGCGCCCGAGTCCCGTCGCCTCGGCAATCTGATCGCCGAGATGGGGCAAATAGCTCGCCGCCCCGACCACCAACACGGCATTCGCCGCGTAGTTGACGTAAGCATGCTTTGAAGAAATCTTGTCATAGCGGGCGATCTCGGCCTTCTGCTGAACGAACTCGACGATGCGCTTCTTCTCGAAGAGAAAAATCATCCGCATAGCAACAGCATAAGTCAGAATCAAAGCGAACGTCGCCGGACTGATCCAGCCGAAACCAGGCAAGCTCTGCCCTGCGTTCAAACTAATCGCAGCAACACCGAGCATGAGGACACCGAAGCTGGCCGCGAGCACATGGCCCTGGTGCGCTTTAGCGGAGATGGGAGTTGGGCCGCTCAGTGCATCCATCGTAGCAAGGATCAGAAGATTGAACATACAACTTCCAAAAACATCCCCGACGGCGATGTTCGGCAGGTCGAAAATGGCCACCGAGCTAATCCCCGTAATTAATTCCGGCAACGACGTTACCGACGCCATCAATATGATGCCGACCCAGGTTCGGCCCATGCCGGTTTTTTCGGCGATCACGTCGCCGTATTTGGATAGGTTTGTGCCGGCAAAGACGATCACGCCGGTCACGACCGTGAATTGCAGCCAAAGAATCACTGGTTCATGCTCCGCTCCGGGATCGCATCGAACCAGCCGCGCCGCACCAGCCACTTCACCAGCTCGAGAACCGGAAAAATGCTCGCGGCTACGCCGAGCAAAACCGCCCACTCGGCCGACGATAAACTCGACGTGCTCAGCGGCCGCTGCAAAAACGGCGCATAAACAACCGCTGCGAGTAAAACGATTTCCCAGGCGACGGACAGGTTTAACCATTTGTTGCTGAACGGTCGACGCAGCACCGAATGGCGATCCGAACGATAGTTGTAGGCTTTGAAAAACTCGATGAGCGTGAGACCGGCAAACACCATCGTCATGGCCTCTTCGAGGCTTCGCCCCGAGTTAAGCGCCCAGCGAAACATCGTCAGATTCACCAGCGCCGACCAAAGCCCGCCGGCGAGCATCAGGGCGACGACGGGCCGGGTAAAAATTCCCCGCCTCGGATCGCGCGGTTTTCGCCGCATGAGATCTTCTTCATGGGGATCGACCGCGAGCGCCAATGCCGGCAATCCGTCGGTGGCGAGATTGATGAAGAGAATCTGCACAGCGGTGAGCGGCAACGGCCAACCGAGAATCGTCGCACCCCCGAGCACGAGGATTTCCCCTAAATTCGAAGACAAAAGAAACATCAGATACTTCTTGATGTTCTCAAAAACTGCCCGGCCCTCTTCAACCGCGGCGACGATGGAGGCAAAGTTGTCGTCGGTCAACGTCATGTCCGCCGCTTCTTTGGTGACATCGGTGCCCGTGATCCCCATGGCGACGCCGATATCGGCCTTCTTGAGTGCGGGCGCGTCGTTGATGCCATCACCGGTCATGGCGACGGATTCACCGCGCTTCTGCAGCGCCGTTACGATGTTGAGTTTATGCGCCGGTGAGACCCGCGCGACTACCGTGAGATTCTCCACTTCCCGTTCCAGTGCTTCGTCGGATAACGCGTCGAGCTCAGCGCCGGTGACGACCTTGCCGTTGGCGAGCATGCCCAACTCTCGCGCCACGGCGCCGGCCGTGAGCGGATGATCACCGGTAATCATCATAGTGCGAATGCCGGCGCGCGCGCAGGTTTTGATGGCGGCTTTTGCCTCCGGTCTGGGCGGATCGATCATGCCCACCAAGCCAAGAAACACCATGTCCCGTTCGGCGTGTTCGAGCTCCGCGTCAGGCTTGTACGCCACCGCTAAAACGCGCAGCGCTTCTGCCGCCATCTGCCTGGCGATCTGCACGACTGACTCGTTGGCCGTAGCGTCTAACGGCACGACCCCGTCCTCGCCCTCGACCCGTGCGCAGGAGTTGAGAACCACCTCGGGCGCGCCCTTGGCGTAAGCGACCGTTCCACCGTTAGCTGCGTGCAGCGTCGTCATCCGTTTCGACTCCGAAGTAAAGGGTATCTCGTTTACCCGAAGAAATTTCGCGTCGAGCTCGGCCTTATCGAATCCGGCCTTAGCCGCGGCCACCACCAAAGCGGCCTCGGTGGGATCGCCTTTGATTTTCCAGCCATCATGCTCCGTGTCGTGCATTAACTGCGCGTCCGAGGCCAGAGCGCCGGCTTGTAACAGCAGCGCCAGCGGGCCGCGCGGCTCGACACCGCGGTTGTGATCGGTAAATTCGCCTTTCGGCTCGTAGCCGCTGCCGGACACGGCGATCATGCGTCCGGCGACGAGCATTTTCCGCACGGTCATCTCATCTTTGGTCAACGTGCCGGTCTTGTCCGAGCAGATCACCGACACGCTGCCGAGGGTTTCCACGGCAGGGAGCCGACGCACCAGCGCGTTGCGCCGCGCCATGCGTTGCACGCCGATGGCGAGCGAGATGGTCACGACAGCGGGCAGAGCTTCGGGAACCACCGCGACCGCCAGCGCGATGCTAAAAATGACCATGTCCAGCAAGGGCTGGCCGCGCAGCAATTCAAGGCCGGCGACCAAGACGACGATCAGCAAGGCGGCTTGAGCCAGGGTTTTCCCCACCCGATCGAGATTTTTTTGCAGCGGTGTTCTGCCGGTCTCAAGAGTTCGCAGCGACTCGGCGATCTGGCCGAACTCGGTCTTCATCGCGGTGGCGACGACCACGGCGCGGCCGCGCCCATAAGTAACCGTCGTGCCGGCGTAAACCATGTTATTACGATCGGCGATCGCCAGCTTGCCCGCTTCGAGAGCCGCAGTCTGCTTTTCCACGGGCATGGATTCGCCCGTGAGCACCGCCTCGTCGCATTTAAGATTGACCGCGTCCACCAGCCGTCCGTCGGCGGGAACCTTGTCGCCGGTGCGCAGAAAAACAATATCGCCCGTGACCACTTCGCGCGCCGGGATGCTCTGCTCCAGGCCGTCGCGCAGCACCGCCGCAGTGGGTGCGGACAGTTGGCGCAAGGCGTCGAGAGCGCGCTCGGCGCGATATTCCTGGTAAAATCCCAGCCCCGCCGCGAACAATACAATCACCGCGATGGCGAGAGCCTCGATCGCATGACCGAGCAACGCCGAGAGGACGATGGCGCAGAGCAGGATAATGATCAGAACGTTCTTGAACTGCTCCAGCAAAATCGCCCAAGGAGAGACCGGCGGTGCCGCCAACAGCTCGTTGGCGCCATGGCGAGCCAGACGGCGGCGCGCCTCCGCCGCGCTCAGTCCGGTCGCAGCGTCGCTGGCCAATTGGCGCAACACGGCGGCGACATCGCTCTCATAGGGCTGCCGGTCCGTCATGGTCATTTATTTTTCGTGTTAGCGGTTCCATCCGTATTCTTGCGTCGATCCTCGACGTCACAAGCACCGGACATTCACGTCGGCACACCGAGGCGCGGCAGCACCCAACGCATGAGCACGATGTAAACGGCGAAGAATATAATGAACCCCAGCCATTCGGGCATAGTCATTTCTCCTTTCTATTAACGACCGCTCATCCCGCGCCTGAGAAATTCGTACGGCGAGGGCAATTTTTTGGCTACGCTTTTGCTGCGATCCTAAACATGGGCTGCCTGAGCGCCGCGCCGTTCGCTCAAATAATACAACACCGGCACAGCGAGCCGTGATAACAGCGTCGATGCCACCTCGCCGGCCATGAGAGAAATTGCCAGGCCTTGAAAGATCGGATCGAAGAGGATGACCGCGGAACCGACGACCACCGCCGATGCTGTCAGCAGCATCGGTCTAAAACGCACCGCCCCGGCGTCGATCACCGCGTCGGCCAGATTCATCCCTTCGCGGCGCCGGAGTTCGACAAAATCGATGAGAATGATCGAGTTACGCACGACGATCCCCGCGCCGGCGATGAAGCCGATCATCGACGTTGCAGTGAAAAACGCGCCCATGAGCCAGTGCGCCGGCAGAATCCCAACCAGAGAAAGCGGAATCGGCGCCATGATCGTAAGCGGAGTTTTGAAAGACTGGAACCACGCGACCACCAAGATATAAATCAAAATCAGCACGGCGCCAAATGCCAGGCCAAGGTCGCGAAAAACTTCGTAAGTCACGTGCCATTCACCGTCCCATTTCATCGAGTAATCGTTGGTCGAAAACGGCTGGCGGGTCATCAAAGTCGGGACGCCGCTTTGACCCGCCGGCGTCGTGAGGTTGCGGAGATCCTCGTCGATCCGCAAGATCGCGTAAATGGGGCTTTCTTCCCGCCCCGCGACGTCGCCGGTAACGTAAACCACTCTCTGCAAATTTTTCCGGTAGATGTTCGGCTCCTGCTCGCTCGATACCACGCGCGTGAGTTCGGCGAGCGGCACGAGATTGCCGGCAGCGCCGATGATCTTGAGATTCTGCAGATCGACGATCGCCGAGCGCTGGGCGCGCGGCAGTTGCAGAAAGATGCCAACGTCCTCTTTTTCCCGGCTCATGTGCGCCAGCCCGCTTTGGCTTCCTGCAAGCGCGGTCTTGAGCGACTGGTTCACCTGCTCGGTGGAAATTCCGTTGTACGCGGCCTTCTCGCGATCGACGACGAAACGAATTTTCTGCTGGGCAGCTTCGACATACCAGTCCGTATCGACAACTCCCGGCGTCGTTTCAAAAAGCCTGCGGATCTTTTCCGCCAGCGTAATTTGCCCGCCATAATCGGGGCCGTAGATTTCAGCGACCAGCGTTTGCAAAACCGGCGGCCCCGGCGGGGCTTCGGTCACTTTCACCCGCGCGCCGAACCGGGACGCAATCGCTTGAATCCCCGGCCGGACGCTTTTGGCGATCTCATGACTTTGCCGGCTGCGCTCGCCTTTCGCTAGGAGATTGACCTGAACGTCGGCGACGTTGGGGCCGCGCCGCAAAAAGTAGTGGCGTACCAGGCCGTTGAAGTTAAACGGCGCGGCGGTTCCGACATAGAGCTGATAGTCGGTGACCTCGGCGCTTTGGCCGACGTAATTGCCGATGGCGCGGCTCACCTTGGCGGTTTGTTCCAGGGTCGTTCCCTCGGGCATGTCGATCACGACCTGGAATTCGCTCTTGTTGTCGAAGGGCAGCATTTTCACCGTCACCCGTTTCGCGTAGACCAGCGCGCACGAAGCCAGGAGCAGCAGCAAAACCCCGACGAGAAAAACCCCGCGCCACTTCCGGTCATGAATCAGATGGCCCATGAGCCAGCGATAGAGCAGTGTCGCTTTGCCTTCCTTTTCTTCTGGTTGTTCGCCGCCGCCGCGGCCTAGCACGTGAAGCGCCGCCCAGGGCGTAATGACGAAGGCCACCGCCATGGAAAAGAGCATCGCGGTCGACGCGCCGACGGGAATCGGCCGCATGTAGGGTCCCATGAGGCCGCGCACAAACGCCATCGGCAGAATCGCCGCGATCACCGTGAACGTCGCCAGGATCAGCGGACTGCGCACCTCGTTCACCGCTTCCACCGTCACGTCAATCAGCGGCCGACCGCGGTTAGCCGGCATGCGAAAATGTCGGACGATGTTTTCGACGTCGACGATCGGATCGTCGACCAGAATGCCGATGGAAAAGATCAAGGCGAACAGCGTCACCCGATTGAGCGTGTAGCCGTAGATGTAATAGATAAACAGGGTCAGCAGCAACGTGACGGGCACCGCCGTGAAGACCACCAGCGCCGCTCGAGCGCCGAGAAAGATCGCGATCAGAACCGTGACCGAAATTGTCGCGATGAGCAGATGCTCGAGCAATTCATTGGACTTTTCCTTCGCCGTGTCGCCGTAGTTCCGCGTCACCGTGACATGCACGTCGCTTGGAATGAGCCGGCCCTTTTGCTCCTCAACTTTTTTGAGAACGCTTTCGGCCACCGTCACGGCGTTCGTTCCCTTGCGCTTCGCCACTGAGATCGTCACTGCCGGCGAGACGCCGCCTGGCGTTGAAAGCTTCTTTGATTCGGCGGCCGCGCCGGCGCCGAAAAGGACATAATCTTTAACTTCTTCCGGTCCGTCGATGATTTGGGCTACGTCCCGAAGATAAACCGGACGCTGGGCGAAAGTCCCGACGACCAGATTGCGCAGTGATTCGGCGTCGACCAGGAACTCGCCCACGTCGACCAGCACTTCGCCGTTGGCGGCGCTGTAACTGCCGGCGCGCAATTTCTGATTGGCGCCGTTGAGCGCCACAAGCAAACGCGGCGGATCGATCCGGAAAGCCGCCATGCGCGCGGCGTCGAGGACCACGCTCAGTTGGCGTCTTTGACCGCCGATCAACCCGGTGGCGGCGACATCTTGGATGTCTTTGATTTGATCATCCAACTCGGCAGCGATGCGACGCAGGGTGAAATGGTCGTAGCGCTCGCTCCACAAGGTCAGCGTCAAAATCGGCACATCGTCGATAGAGCGCGGTTTGATCAGAGGTTGCGATGCGCCGGGCGGGATGAGGTCGAAGTTGGAATAAAGCTTGTTGTACAACCGGACAATCGCGTCCTCTTCGTTCTCGCCGACATAAAAACGCACAATCGCCATGGTTCGCCCGGGAGAGGTGGTGGAATAGATGTATTCCACGCCTTGAATCTCCGCGAGTTTTTTTTCCATCGGGATGGTGACCCGCTGCTCCATCTCGCGAACGCCGACGCCGGGCATGTCGACGAAAACGTCCGCCATCGGCACGATGATTTGCGGCTCTTCTTCGCGCGGCGTGGCGATGATGGCGAAAGCACCCAGGCACAGGGCGGCAAGGATCGCCAAAGGAGTGAGCTTTGAATCGATGAAGGCGCGAACGATGCCTTCCATGAAGTTGTGCATTCGCGCCGCTCCTATTTCTCCGCTGAGGGCTCGATCCGGCTTCCTTCGGCAATGCGCTCGGCGCCCTTGACCACGACGCGCTCGCCGGCGTTTAACCCGGAAAGTATTTCCACTCGACCGTCGTGCCGTTTGCCGACCTTGATGAGTCGGAATTGGATCCACCCGTCTTTGTCAGCGACGAAGACGCCGGTGAGCTGGCCGCGTTCGATCACCCCTTGGATGGGCGCGAGCAAGGTTTGTGTCTGACCGCGTGAGAAACTCGCCTTGCCGTAGACTCCCGAGCGCAGCAGGGGACGCGCCGGCAAATCGATTTTGATGGTAAAGGTGTGGCTTTGCGGATCGGCCGCCGGCACGATCTCGCCTACCTTGCCGGTCAACGCGGCGTCAAGCGAGTCGATGGCGACCGGCACTACCATGCCAAGCTTCACGTGAGCGAGCGACGATTCGCCGACCTGCACTTCCAGGCGATAGCGTCCGGCCTGCTCGACGGTCATCAACGGAGTCCCCGGTGACGCCAACACTCCCACCTCGCCGCTCTTCGCTGTCACTATCCCATCAAACGGAGACACAATCTTGGTATAACTGAGACGTGTTTGAGCGTATGCAAGCTTTGCCTCGGCTTGTTTCTTTCTCGCTTCGAAGGCACGAAGATTTTTTTCGGCGCGCTCCAGTTCAGCATTGGCAACCTTGTATTTCGCAGTGACCTCGTCGAACTCCTGTGGGGTGACGGAACCTTTCGCGACGAGGGGCTCATAGCGCTTGAACGTCGCGGCGGCTAACTCCTTTTGTCCGCGCGCCGAAGCCACCGCTGACTCGGCGGCGCCGATAGCCGAATGGGCTTCCTCCAACGCCGCCTGCGCGCCTTGAAGTTCGGCGCGAAGGTCGCGATCGTCGATCTCGATCAGTCTTTGCCCTTTCCTGACCCGATCGCCCTCCTGCGCCATCACCGAGACGATGGTTCCAACGGTTTTGCTTGAAAGCACCGTGCTCATTCCCGCCTTAACGGTTCCCACCGCTTCAAATGAATCTTCCACCGTCTCCGGCCGAACCCATGCGACTTGGACGTCCCTAACGATCGGTTGTTCGGCCGTCTCTTTGGAAACTTTCTCCTCCCTGGAGCATGTCCAGAGAAATATTAAGAATAAAACCAAGATGGCTCTGCCGTGCTTCACGGGCGTTCCCCCGTTGCCAGTTTCAGACGGGCGCGGAAGATCTGACTGCGCACCTGGGCCAGGAGCAGGTCCTGTTCGGCTTTTTTCAGCGCCGTCTCTCCATCCAACACATCCACGTTGCGAACTAATCCCGCCGTGTAACGATCCGCTGTCATGCGCAAAGCTTCCTGGGCTTGGACGACGTTTTCCCGCGCGACGGCGACCTGCCGGCGCGAAGTGACCAGGCCCAAGTAAGCCGTCTCAACTTCCAAATCCGCCCCTCGCAAGAGATCTTCATGCAGCAGCTTCGCGCGTTTGTGAAGCGCCTCTGTTTCGACCACCTTCTCCTGTGTGGTGAATCCGTTGAAGAGGTTCCAGCGCGCGTTCACGAAAACCGCAAAGCTTTCCCCGCTGCGGCTAAACTTCCGGGTATTGCTTTCAATTTGGGTGACAAGACCCAACGAAGGGTAATAAGCCGCCCGCGCGGCTTGAATACTTGCCTGCGATCTTTCGACTTCTTTCAGTGCCGCCTTAAGATCGGGGCGCTGTTCCTTCGCGCGGATTTTCAGAGAACCCAAATCCTCCAGGGGCGTATTGTCCACCTTTACAGGGTCGATCAAACCGAATTGTCCTGCATCAACGCCGAGCGCCTGCCGCAGGCGCGAATGATTGATAATCACCAAATTTTCGGCTTCCATCCGCTCCCGTTCCAGACCTCCCATCAGAACCTGAGTGCGAAGATAATCGGCGCGCACGGCTAAGCCTTTCTCGTACAAGTCCTTGCTTCGTTTCAATTGAGCGCGCGCGGACTCGAGGGCCTTATCCACAACTTTCGCGTTCCCGTCGGCCAAGAGAACCTGGTAATAGGCTTCGATGACTCCTACCACGACCTCCTGTTCGGTTCGTTTGGTGCTCTCGCGGGACGCCTCTGCCGAGGCTTTGGCCTGGCCAAGGTTCGCCGACAATTTTCCTCCCGTGTAGAGCGGTTGCTCCAAGCGGATCTGGCTGCTCAAGTTTGTGAGTGGAGTCGGCTGATTGAGCGAGCTCACAGCGAAATTAGTCTGCTTGAAGCTTGCCTGATCCAGCAGATTGGAAAAAACCAGCGTCGGTTTGTCGGAGTATGTGAACCCCTCGATAACATCGAGCCGCGGGAAAAATGCCCCGCGCGCCTGACCGACGCCGCTCAAGGCTGCCTCGGTTCCTTGACGTGCCGCTTGAAGCTGCCGATTGTTTTTCACGGCGAGCTGAATGGCATCGCTGAGAGTGATCGGCGTAACCTTTTGGGCATAAACCACAGGAACCCAGGCAATCGAGAGGAAAAGCATAATGATCCCTTGCACCTTTACGAGAAACTTCATACCGGCCTCCTAACCCGTGCTGTTGAACTCACCAGCCCAAGCTCCACAAAGCGATCGTCGTGAAAACGAATCAGAAATATGCCTTCAACACATACTGCTGCAGCATCCGATGAGTATTGAAGAATGAACCGTTGAGTGCGATCGCGTGGCGCATCACGTCGAGATAATCGTCGCGGTTATGGTAAAAGAGCGGCATGACGATCCGTTCGAGTTTCTCGTACAGCGAAGCGGCATCGTTGCCGCGATCTGCGCTTACGCCTGCGGTCCCGTCCGGCGGGCCGATCGACCAACCGGTAACCCCTTCGATACAGCCTTCGATCCACCAGCCGTCGAGCACACTAAAGCTAGGCACGCCGTTGATCGCCGCCTTCATGCCGCTGGTGCCGGAGGCTTCCATCGGCGGCAGCGGCGTATTGAGCCAGACATCGACGCCCGCAGTCATGATCTTGCCGATCTCCATGCTGTAGTTTTGCAAGTAGGCAATTTTAATCTTGTCGTGCAGCCGCTCGCGGGCGCGAAAGACCTTTTGAATCTGTTCCTTGCCGGCTCCATCCTGGGGATGGGCCTTGCCGGCGTAAACGATCTGCAAACCGCTGCCCTGGGCGGCGATTGCTTTGAGCCGCTCGATATCGGTGAATAGGAGATCTGCCCGCTTGTAGGTCGCCGCTCGGCGCGCGAAGCCGATGGTAAAAATGTCCGTCTCCATGCCGACGTTGGTTTCGCGATTGACGTAATGCAGCAAGGCTTTTTTCGCCTCTTGGTGGGCCTGCCAGATTTCCTGTTTGGGAATGCTGAGCGCGTAGCGCAGGCTGCAGTTATCCTGGTGCCAGCCGGAAATATAGCGGTCGTAAAGCTGCGCCATCGGCGCCGCGGCCCAAGTCAAGGCGTGAACGCCATTGGTGATGGCGTCGATGGTGTAACCGGCGAACAAGAGTCTCGATATTTCTCCGTGCCTTTTAGCCACGCCATTGACGTAATGGCTCAGATTGAGAGCCAAAAATGTCATGTCCAAGCGATCGCCGCAGTAAAAGGCATTGCGTACCTCGTCAACCTCAGGCCGGCCGAGAATTTGATCTGCTAGCTCCTTAGGAAAGGAATCCTGCCCCGCGGGGACCGGCGTATGGGTTGTGAAGATGCATTTCTTTCTCACCGCTTGCACGTCATCGTGGGTGAAAGATTGTCTGCCGTCACGCCGAGCCTCCTCATCCAAGAGCTCCAGCGCGAGTAGACTTGAGTGTCCTTCGTTCATGTGGAACCGTTCTATCTCTTTAAGACCCATGGCGCGCAGCATCCTCACCCCACCGATTCCGAGAATGACTTCCTGGCACAACCGGTAATGCTGATCGCCGCCGTAGAGATAGTGGGTCAGGGTTCTGTCCCACTCGGAATTTTCCGGTAAGTCGGCGTCAAGAAAATAGACCGGCACGGAGAAATCTCCCGGCCCGGCGACGTCGTATTTCCAGGCGTGGAGGGCAACCGTGCGGCCCTCGATGGTCACGGAGACCCGCTCAGGCAATTCCGTGAGAAAGTCATCCACTGCCCAGTCCACCGGCTCTTCAATCTGCCGCCCAGCGCTGTCGATACGCTGGTAAAAGTAGCCTTTGCGATCGAGCAGCGTCACCGCCACCATCGGCACTCGGAGGTCGGCGGCGGCGCGAATCGTATCTCCGGCCAGCACGCCGAGCCCGCCGCTGTAAGTCGGCAAATCAGACACTAATCCAATTTCCATGGAAAAATAGGCGATGGCTCGCTGGTTCATGCAGGAGACGACCTCACGCTTTCCTGAATCATTCTTACTACGAACCGAGATCAACCTGCCGGCCGCAAGAACTTAAAACGCACAGTTTGTGCCACAAGATATTATTAAGAATGCGCCTGATTTCTTGCGGAAGTGAGAATTTTAGATCGGTGCATTCCCAGCCATGGGAAGCAGTTAGGGAACAATTGCCAAATCAGCAGAGAACTCTCGCCGCAAGCTGTAAAAACTGCGGAGGGGCGTGGGGCATGTATATTGCTCACTTAACCGCTGAAACTCAGTCAGACGGTTGGCACAACTAAATCGGAACCGGATCGTGATGGAAGGCGAGAAGGGCAAAAGTGCGGCGCCAGAGCGAGTGCTCATTATCGGCGCCGCAGGACGGGATTTTCACACGTTTAACGTTTGCTTGCGGGACAACGCCGACCATCGAGTCGTGGCCTTTACCGCCGCACAAATCCCCGGCATCGAAACGCGACGCTACCCGGCGTCCTTGAGCGGACCGCTCTACCCCGAAGGTATCCCGATCTATCCCGAGCAAGATTTGGCAAAGCTGATTCGCGAGCAGCATGTCCAACAGGTGATCCTCGCGTACAGCGATCTTGCCCATGTCGCGGTCATGCATCTCGCCTCGCGCGCCTTGGCCTGCGGCGCCGACTTTCGCATGATCGGTCCGGATCGGAGCTCGCTACCATCGTTACGACCGGTCATTTCCGTCTGCGCCGTGCGCACCGGCTGCGGCAAAAACTCCGTGGTCCGGCGCATCGCGACGCTGTTGAAAGAGCGGAGATTGCGGCCGGTGGTCGTGCGCCACCCTATGCCTTATGGCGATCTGGCCGCTCAAGCGGTGCAGCGCTTCGCGACGGTGGAAGATTGCGACCGCGCCCACTGCACCATCGAAGAACGCGAGGAATACGAACAGCATATCCGCAACGGCGTCGTGGTATACGCCGGCGTCGATTACGCGCGCATCCTCGCCGAAGTGGAAAAGGAAGCCGACATCATTTTATGGGACGGCGGCAACAACGACTGGCCGTTTTACCGCTCTGATCTGGAGATCGTTTTGCTCGACCCGCACCGCGCCGGCCATGAGTTGCTCTACCATCCCGGCGAGACCAATTTTCGCCGAGCCCGGGTGCTGATCGTCAATAAAATGGATTCTGCGCCCGTGGCCGCGATCCAAGAGGTCATGAACAACATCGCGGCTGTCAATCCCAGTGCAACGGTGATTCAGGCTAACTCGAACGTCAGCGTCGACAAGCCCGAATTGATTCGTGGCAAGCGCGTCTTGCTGATCGAAGACGGGCCAACCCTCACCCACGGCGAGATGGCTTATGGCTCTGGCGCGGTCGCGGCGCGCAATTACGGCGCCGCCGAGATTGTCGATCCGAAGCCGTTCGCGCGCGGCAGCTTGCTCGATGCCTTCAAACATTTTCCCTGGGTCGGCAGGGCTTTGCCGGCGATGGGTTATTCCGCGTCGCAACTGGACGATCTCGCGGCCACCATCGCGGCGGTCGACTGCGACACCGTCGTGATTGCGACGCCGGTGGACCTTGCCCGCCTGATCGCCCTGGCCAAGCCCTGCTGCCGCGTGAGCTACGACCTGGAAGAAATGCATCATCCCGATCTCGCCGACATCGTCGCGACTTTTCTCGACACCCACGCCGAGCGCATTCGGCGCCGTTAAACCATGGACGCCGAACCCATCTTCGCCGCCGGGCCAGACTCGCGCAAGGGACTTTCAACGACTGAGGCGCGCACGATACTGGCACAAGAAGGCTACAACGAGCTGCCCTCCACGCGCCAACGCTCGACCTTGGCGACCGCGCTGGGGGTGGCCCAGGAGCCGATGTTTTTGCTGCTGATCGCGAGCGTGACGATCTATCTCGCGCTCGGCGATTTGCGCGAGGCGCTGATCCTGGCGCTGTCGCTTTGTGTGATCCTGGGCATCACGATTTTTCAGGAACGAAAAACCGAGCGGGCGTTGGATGCCTTGCGCGATCTTTCGAGCCCGCGCGCGCTGGTCATCCGCGACGGCGAGGAGCAGCGCATTGCCGGCCGTGAAGTCGCGCGTGACGATCTTTTGATTCTCACCGAGGGCGATCGCGTTCCCGCCGACGCCACCGTGCTTTCGTGCAACGACTTGATGGTCGACGAATCCCTGCTCACCGGCGAATCGCTGCCGGTGCGCAAGATCGCCTGGGACGGCGCGCGCCAGCCGACCCGGCCCGGCGGCGACGACCTGCCCTTCGTCTACTCGGGCACAATGCTGGTCCAGGGCCGAGGCCTCGCTCGCGTCACCGCAACCGGGCCGCGCACTGAAATCGGCAGGATCGGCAAGGCGCTTCAAGGCGTCGAACCGGATGAAACTTTTTTGCAAAAAAAATCGGCGCGTCTGATCCGCACGATCGCCGTGATCGGTCTCTTGGTGTGCGCTCTCGCGGTCGTGCTTTACGGCCTGACGCGCGGCAATTGGATGAACGGATTTTTGGCCGGCATCGCCCTCGCCATGGCACTGCTTCCGGAAGAAATTCCGGTCGTGCTGACGGTCTTTCTCGCCCTGGGCGCGTGGCGCTTGTCGCAGAAAAAGGTCTTGACGCGCCAAATGCCGGCCATCGAGAGCCTTGGCGCGGCCACCGTTCTCTGCGTGGATAAGACCGGCACTTTGACGCTCAATCGCATGTCGGTGCGCCGGCTCTGGGCCGGCGGCGAGTTTCACGAGGTCGATGAAAACAGCCCAGAGGAGCTGCCGCGACCCTTTCACGAGTTGGTGCGCTTCGCCGTGCTCGCCAGCGAAACCGCACCCTTCGATCCGATGGAGAAAGCCTTCAAAGCGCTGAGTGACCGTTATCTCGACGCGGCGGGGAAAAACCATGATTGGACTTTAGCGTATGAATACTCGCTGTCCCCGGAGCTGCTTGCGCTCTCTCATGTCTGGAAGTCGCCCGAAAGAGACGAATACGTCATCGCCGCCAAAGGCGCGCCCGAAGCGATCGCCGACCTCTGCCACTTCGACGCGAAACGGATCGCTGAAAACGCCGAGCGCGTTGAAACAATGGCCCAGGACGGCCTGCGCGTGTTGGCCGTGGCGCAAGCGCGCTTCAGCAGCAACCGATGGCCCGCTAGCCAGCATGATTTCGATTTTGAATTTGTCGGCCTCATTGGCCTGGCCGATCCGGTGCGCCCGGAAGTTCCAGCTGCGATCGGTGAATGCGCCAAAGCCGGCATCCAGGTCGTGATGATCACCGGCGACTATCCATCTACCGCCCAGGCCATCGCACGCAAAATCGGTTTGAACTCAGCCGGCAAAACCATCACCGGAGCGGACCTCGAACGCATGGGCGAAGGAGAGCTGCGCCGGCGCATCGCCGACACCCATATCTTCGCCCGCGTGCTGCCCGAGCAAAAACTCAACCTGGTGGAAGCGTTCAAAGCCAACGGCGAAGTTGTCGCCATGACCGGCGACGGCGTCAACGACGCGCCGGCTCTCAAAGCCGCCCATATCGGCATCGCCATGGGCGGCAGGGGCACCGACGTCGCCCGCGAAGCAGCGTCATTGGTGCTGCTCGACGACAACTTCGCCACTATCGTGGCGGCGATTCGCGCCGGCCGGCGCATCTTCGACAACCTACGCAAAGCGATGCAGTTCATTTTCGCCGTCCACGTGCCGATCGCCGGCCTCGCGCTGTTGCCGTTAATCTTCGATTGGCCGCTCTTGCTGACGCCGGTGCACATCGTTTTCCTCGAGTTGATCATCGATCCGGCTTGTTCCGTTGCATTCGAAGCCGAGCCTGAAGAAGCCGACACGATGGAACGTTCGCCGCGCGATCCTAATGCGCCATTGTTCGGTGGTCGCGATATTTTTCTGAGCGTCCTCCAAGGAGCCATCGTGTTGATCACCGCGCTGGCGGTTTTCGCCATAGCCTTCTGGCGCGGGCAAGGCGACACCGATGCGCGCGCCTTGATGTTTGTCACGTTGGTCTTCGGCATGCTCAGCCTGATCACCGTGAATCGCTCCCAATCCGGCAGCGTGGTGCAGGCATTGCGCACCCCGAATCGAGCCTATCGCTGGGTGGTCGCGGGAGCCTTGGGTTTTTTGGCAGCGGTTCTCTACATTCCGCCTATGACCAGCGTTTTCAAATTTGCCACCTTGCAGGGCAACGAAGTCGTCACTGCGCTCGGCGCGGCGCTGGTGAGTTTTGCTTTGCTGATCCTGCTGAAGCGCTACACGAGCGCAAAGTGAGGTAGAAGCGCGGTTATTGGCGAGGCCAATCGATGACTCCGGACGCGGCAACCCGGCAGCGGCTCCGGCAAATCGAAATTGGCTTTATTTGCGGGCAATCGTCGCGATTTTGTCACAACGCGGAGTCGTAGCCCGCTCGCGCCAGCGCCCGGCGGGTGGCGTCCATCACAAACGGACTATCGACGTGCGGCACGACCCTTACATCCGCTGCGGCGCGCAATTGCTGCAAAATCTGCTCGGCGTCGGCTCCCGCCAATTCCTCGCATTGATCATACATACCACCCGGATCTTCTTCGAGCGGATTGTGGAGCGTGAGAATTGCCCGAATCGCCGCGACCACCCGCACGGTCGGCGAAGGCACCAGCAAGGCGGCCGGCGCACCGTGATCCAGTCGCAGCTTCGCTGCCACAGAAAGCGGTTCGCCACCACGCCGTTTTTGCGACGCAGGCAGGAGGATCTTTTCTTCCATCCCGATGTGCTTGAGTTAACCCGCGCGGAATTCGACGTAGGCCGAAAGGTTGATGGCCGGTGGATTGGCAACAGCGCGCTGGAGAAGAGCATCCAAGCGCGCGTGGTCGTCAGTGAGAAAACGATGAATATCTCCGGGCATGACAGCGTCCTTTAGATGAGTCACCGCGGAAGAGCGAAAACATCGGTCCTGTTATGATTTACGGACTAGAGATTGTCTCATTGACAGGTAGGTCCAACCGCTGGCAACAACCGCGGGAATTACCCCCGCAATGATGAAAATGACATCGGCCGGCAGCCGGGCCCACTCGATGTAACGCACGATTCTTTCGTTCAGGAACGCTGGGCTCCTGGCATGCCAGTAGCCGTGGTTCAAGACATCGGCGAGCTGAAGCACGCCAGCTGGGAAGAGATTGCTCACGACCATCAGCGCCAAGCCAATATTGAGTCCCCAAAAAGAAATTCGGAGAAATTTTTCCGGCGTCTCCCACTGAACATCGGTTAATACCTGGCGCAAAGCGAAAACCAGAAGCGCCATTGCAAGCATGCCGAAGACTCCCATCATGGCGGCGTGGCCGTGATTGGGCGTCAGGATCGTGCCGACTTCAAAGTAACTGACGATCGGAAGATTGATGAGAAAGCCGAACACGCCGGCGCCGACGAAATTCCAAAACCCGACGGCCATGAGAAAATAAAAGGTCCACTTGTGCGGCACCGAAATGGTTTTGTTGCACACATCGCATTTGCCTCGGCTCAGTTTTACAAAATCCCAGGCGTCGAGCGTCAGCAGCGTCAGCGGCACGACCTCCAAGGCCGAAAACATCGCCGCAAGGGCCATCGTGATATGGGATTGTCCGGTCCAGTACCAGTGGTGTCCGGTGCCGACGATACCGCTGCCCAGGTAAAGAATCGCGTCGAGGTACACCACCCGCGCTGCCGTGACATGGGAGACGATGCCGAGCTGATAAAAAATGACCGCGACCATCACGGTAGCGAACAGCTCAAAGAAGCCCTCGACCCAAAGATGGATGATCCAGAAGCGCCACATATCAACCACGGAGAAGTGGCTGGTGCTGTCGAAGAACATGGCTGGGAGATAGAATAAAGGAATGGCCAAGGCGGCGTATAAAAAAAGCGAAGCGATCTCGCGCCGCTCCGCATGGTTCCTCGACGGCGCAATGCCTCTAAACAACAAGATGAGCCAGAAGATTAGTCCTAGAGCGAGCAAAATCTGCCAAGCGCGACCGAGCTCCAAATACTCCCATCCTTGGTCGCCGAACCAGAACCATAGCCGTCCCAATAACTGGTTCACACCGAGCATCTCGCCGAGCAGACTGCCGGCGACGACGACGATTAGGGCGATAAACAGGAGATTGACGCCTATGACTTGGCCGGCTGGATCCTTTTCGCCGAGAGAGGGCGCGAGGAACAATCCGCCGGCGATATAAGCGGTAGCGATCCAGAAGATCGCCAACTGAAGGTGCCATGTTCGGACCAGATGGCTGGGAAACCATGCGGATAAATCGACGCCATAAAATCCACCGGGCTCGGCGCGATAGTGAGCCGTAGCGCCGCCGACAACAACCTGCGCAAAAAACAGCAAGGCAACGACGAGAAAATACTTAATCACCGCCTTCTGACTCGCCGTCGTCGTTCCCGGTAACATTTGCGGATGGATATGCTCACCTTTGCCCTTCCAGCCGAGGTAATCGAATTTTCCAAACGCGAATAACACCGCGGCGATGCCGGCGAGCAAGGCGATGAGACTCAGCGCGCTCCAAAGCAGCGCGTCGCCTGTCGGCGAATTGCCTGCCATCGGATCGTACGGAAAGTTGTTCGTGTACGAGTAGGATTTGCCGGGGCGATTGGCGACGGATGCCCACGCGGTCCAGGCAAAAAAAGCCGTAAGCTGCTTGATCTCATTGGGGTCTCGGATATACCTTGCGGGCAAACCGCCATTCTTGCTGGGCTCAAAAAAATAAGAAGTCCATTTTTCGATCTGTCGCCGGTAAGAGAGAGTTTCCGGTTCGCTAAAACCCAAGGACCGGGACTCGATATCGTACCTGTTCTGTTTCAAAAGCTGCTGCGCTTCCGCGCTCACAGCGCTTTGCTCCACCGCGGAAAGCCGTGTAAAGGGGCCGCCGTATTTTTGTTCCGCAATCATGGCACCGGTATCGAGAGCAAGCTCGTGCAAATAGGCGGCGGAAAAGTCGGGTCCTAGATAGGCCCCATGGCCCCAGATGGTGCCGTTATCCATCAGGCCGTATTTCAAAAACACGCTCTGTCCTGCCTGGATATCTTCCCGAGTGATTACAGTGTCACCGCCAGGGCTAACAATCTTTTCTGGAATGGGAGGGGCGTCCTTGTATGTCCGCACCGAGAGCCAGATCAAAATCGTGAAGCCAAACAGCAATGTGAGAATAACGGTATGGCGCCACCAGGGTGAAAGTTTTTCTAAAGATTCGCTTGTCGCCACGTGAACAGCTCCTGTTACCACAAAGAGAACATTTGCAAGACCTTATAGCACAGCCCCCAGCCGTTTCTCCAAATACTGCTTTAGCGCGACAGCGTTGTTGTGTTCAACGTCCCGGGCGGCAAAAAGGAGGGTGACGTTGCCCTTGCGCGCCGCTTCCAGGATTGGCTGCCAGGTTTCCGGTTTGGCATCGAGCTCAGCAAAATAACGCTGTCGAAACACTTTCCATTTGCGGGCATCGTGGGCAAACCAACGGCGCAAGGCGTCGCTCGGGGCCACCTCTTTGAGCCAGCCCTGCAATCGCAGGTATTCCTTCTTAACTCCACGCGGCCAAAGCCGATGTACCAGAAAGCAGGCGCCGTCCCCGTTTCGTACGGTTCGTAAACGCGTTTCACTCGAATCACTGTTGGACTCGCCATTCCCAGGCGTTCCTCACGCCGGCTCAGAGGCTGTTAGGTTAATTTCATTGCACTGAATTTTAGCTTTAGATATTCGCCGATCAACAGCGCAGCGGGATAAAGGACTTTCTCTTCCGTTTTTGCGTGCATCATCAGTTTTTCGGCAAAGTGGGCATGTTCCGGTTTCTTTTCTCTTTTTGCTGCCGCAACCAGTTTTCTAAGCGCAGCCACGACGGCTTTATGCTCGCGCAACATTTTCGGCAGTTCTTTTTGCAGCCGGTCGGTCATAGCAAGAACAGCGCGCATCGACCGGTCGACTTTGCCCCGAGCCAATGTAGATAACAGGCCGATGGGCGGCAGGGCAAATTCCTCTTCTTTCACGAAATGAGCGTGGAGAACTTTTGCCACGGCTTTTGCCGCTGCTGCCGTCTTGCCGCCCGCTTTTTTTCCGGATAAGTTGCCTGAGCAGATAAGCCGCAGAAAAATTTGGGTCCGAGATACGCGCCGCGCTTGTTTCGACTATCCCATCATCTCCATAAAAGCAGTCCGACCCCGGAACCCAAACTGTAGAGTACAAAGGAAAGTAGAGTCATCGCCTGCCCCGGAACCACCCGTGCGGTGATTTCGCCATCTCGGAGCAGAATTCTGCCGGCAACAGCTGCCGGAATCATAAACAGCGCGCCCAGCCAGACTGCCACGGGAATTCCTGCCAGAGGCAACATCGTGAGACCGACCGCCGCTGCCGTCAACATCGCCACGAACACCCGCGCTGCCTTGGGACGCCCCAGCCGCACCACTAAATTGAGTCTTCCCGAGGCCGAGTCGGCGCGGTAATCGGGAAACTCATTGATCCAGAGAAAAGCTACGATCAGGAGGCCCAGCAGGCTGGATACCAGGAACACCTCCAGCGTCACGGTGCCGCGCTGGACGAGGTAGGTGCCGGCGGTGATCAGCGGACCATAACAGATGCCGACGGCTAACTCTCCAAACCCACGATAGGAGAGCTTGAAGGGGGGCGCTTGGTAGAAATAGGCAAGGGCCACTCCCGCGAGCCCAAGCCAGAGAATCTGTGGCTCTCGATAGATGACGATGAACAGTCCCCCCGCGATGCCGAAAGCATAGCCCGCCGTGGCAATTCCTGTCGTCTGGCGCCGGGTCAAAAGACCATCAATGAGCACTCGTTTCCCGCCGGAGAACGGGCTCCGGTCCTCGGGTGCCACAGCCTGGTCGGTTCCGGAGTCAAAATCGACAATTTCACCGGAGGCGTTCTTGGCCACCTCGATAAAAAAAATTCCCAAAACCGTGAGGGCCAACCATGGCCACGAGAGAAGTCCATCCCGCGCCGCCACGCAGGCGCCGAGAAACATCGCCGCGAAGGATGCCAATGAAATTTTTGGATCAGCGAGTCGCCAGAGACCTAAGCAGAAATTTTTCATTTTTCCGCGGCTTTTTCCCGCTCTCCTTTGACCGTTCATGAACCCGATCATTCATACCTCGGAGGTAAAGATTGCGGTCTGTTTAAGTACCGGAATTATGAACTTATGACTGATCGATCTGCTAAAACGCTTAGAGAGATAAGCCAAAAATCGTTTCCGGTGTCCCGCCGCGGCGAAGAACGAGATGACGTTTATGATCGCTTTTTTTTGGCTCGTTGCGATCCTAAAACATCGTCGATCCAACTCAGCGCTGCCATCGTAGATGGGAAGCCTAAAGTGGTCAGTCCAAGTAGAGCCACGTGGCGAATCTCCGCGGCCGTAGCGCCATCCTCAAGAGCTCGGCGCACATGAGCGTGAACAGCGCCTTCCATGCGCGCTCCCATCGCCATCGCCAATTTTACCAACGCACGGCTCTTCTTATCTAACGGGCCAGCTGCATGCGCCAACCCGCCGAGCCGATCGTAAACTTTCCAAAGGTCCGGATGAGCGCGCTTAAAAAGTTCATAGGGTCTTGGTAGCTTCGCCATGGTTTAGTCTCCTCTTCATTATTCGCTGTCGGTATATCGCAATCCACCCGGCGAACGCAAAAAAAGCTCCCCCAATTCCCGCCGCGTGCCAAACAGCGGGAGGATCTCGACTGTCTAGACGGGCTTAGCCTCAAATTTGGGCTTGTTTGAGACTGGACAGCTTGAGGAGTAGAAACATTTTTTGCAGCCGGGGTCGATCATCGGCAGCATGGTCAGGCAACGCGGACAGCGAGCCGTAAATGGGTTCGTGATTGGGCACTCACAGCGCGGACAGAGACGCGCTTCTGACCGCAACTTCTCGTCGAGGCCGGTCATATCAGCACCTGCGAAAGCAAGCCGCCAACCAGGAATGCAACGACCCATGTGCCACACCAGACGATCGACGCCTCCTTCAGCCCACGTTCCTTCAACATGACCATGACGGAGGCAATGCAAGGAGTAAAAAGGGTAATCGTAACCAAAGCCACAACAATCTGAGAAGGCGTTAACGCGAGCTGGTAAAGACCAGCTGCGCCGAAATCTCTTCTGACCATGCCCATCACAAAGGCATTGGCTGCCGCGCGCGGCAGTTGCAACCAACCGGTGGTCACCGGCGCAAGAATGTCCTGCCACAGCGCCAAGAGTCCGGTTAGCTGCAGAGTGCCGATGCCTAAAGCGCCAGCGAAGAACCACGGCGTCGCTTCTTTCATGAAGAAATAGGAACGGTAGGCGGTTTTTCGCACGAGATTGTCGAGCCGAGGCAGACGCATCGGCGGGAGATCGATCAAGAAGGGCGTGGTCGTGCCGGAAAGCAGCCGATGAAGGACCGTACCGATGATCACGAACACGCAGAAGATTGTCACGGTGTAAATCACCATCGCGCCAATTCCTGCGCCGGCCAGCAGCGCCGCGACGACTGCAAGCTGCGCGGAACAAGGAATGGCGAATTGGAGAATTGCCGTGGCGATCCGCTTTTCTCGGTTGTTGCCGAGCAGTCGAGTGGAAAGGGTAGCCATGGTGACACAACCGAAACCGAGGATCAGCGGAATGACGGCGCTGCCGTTCAATCCGATCGCGTTCAGGCTGCGGTCGACCAAGGTCGCCAGACGCGGCAGGTAGCCGCTATCTTCCATGATCGCGAGCGATAGATAGAATCCGATAACCAGGGGCAGCAAGAGAAACAGCAAGTAGGTTACGGTCATGGTCACGACCCCGAACTCGCCGACCAAAAGGGTGCCGAGCCACGACGTCGGAGCGATATATTGAGCTACCATCGCGCGCACCCACGGCTCCCACAGCTCTTGGCCGAGCTTCACCTCGGTGAATTTCACCAAATCCTGGGCGATGAGTTTGCCGACAAAGAGGTAGATCAGATAAAGCACCACAAAAAGCATGGGAATCCCCGACCAAGGGTTGAGCGCCCAGCGTCCGAGCGTCGTAGCAAGGGAGGTGCGGCGACGATTCTCGACGAGCACTTCATCGATGATTGCGTTGACCCGATTTCGTCGGTCGATGTAAATAGCTTCGCGCCCGTCTTCTGCCGGCACGCCGTGGCGCTGCGCCACGGTTTCATCGCCTTCCAAGATCAGCAGTGCCTCGGCCTCCGAACCGGTAGCGGTCAGCATCGTGTGGATCTGCTGATGCAGCGCAGGATCTTGCCGGCCGCGCCGGGCATTTTCAATCGCAGATTCCATATGCTCAAACCCGGCCCGCTTCGTCGCCGTCGTTGTGAAGATCGGCACACCGAGGAGGTCCGACAACCGCTTCGCGTCGATTTGCAGGCTGAGTTTTTCCACTTCGTCCATGCAGTTCAGGAAAAGTGAAACCCTTTTTCCCATGTCGATCAATTGTAGGGTAAGAAACAGATCCCGTTCGAGATGCGCGGCGTCGGCGATGTTGAGAATCACATCGGCTTGGAGGACAACCTCCCGTGTAACCCGCTCTTCATCACTAAAGGAGGAGATGCCGTAGACCCCGGGCGTGTCGACAATATCAAATTCCTTGTAGCGGCCGGTGGTGAACTCAATGGTCGTTCCCGGGTAATTGGAAACGTCAACATACATACCGGAGAGATAATTGAAAAAAAGCGACTTGCCCACGTTCGGGTTGCCCACCAGCGCGACACTGATCTGCCCCCCCAGCCGTGGACCCCAATTGCCACCCGCATGCTTATGTCGTTCGATGTGCGTGATACCGGCGGCGCCGTTGACTCGGCCAACCGAATGATTGTGCATGATGTTATCTTACATCTGACAGGTGCCATCCGCATTGGCGTAAACGACGAGGATGGTCTTTGCCAGCGTGGCGCCGATGGCGATCTCCTGGCGATTTTTTTCGATCACCACTGTCCCTCCGGGAAGCCTCTCGATGCACTTGATCAATTGACCCTTGAGTATCCCGAGACGGATAAGCCGCTCCCGGCTCCGCCCCTCAGGGATATCGATAATGAAGAGCGAACTGCCCTTAGTGACATGGTCCAGCGACATCCGGTTACTTTTCATCAGCCCCAAAGCACGAACAGACCTTTAACCATTTTCTGCCGCAAACGTTGTGCCACCAACAACTTGGGCGGTTCTGCGCCAATTGCGCTGACGGCGTGATTAGCTTTGGCCTTGCGTGATTATTACATTTGCGAATAATAGTGCGAATTTTATCGGTTAGTGGAAATGTTGAGCGCTCACCGGAAACATCGCCGTTTTTTGGTTATACGCTAGGGCGCCGCAACGCGATTCATAAAGACGGGCGGGACCATTCTTAAACTAAACTAGAGCGGTAATTCGGGGAAATGCGTATCGCCGACCGGGAAGTTGAGCGAGCGCCTCAGCGCTGGATCGCTTAGTCTCGTCTGTCGCACTCCGTGCCAAACTTCAACGGCTGAAGCTCTTGTCACAATTTCAGGCTATAGCCCGCTCTCGCCAAGGCCCGGCGGGTGGCGTCCATCACAAACGGACTATCGACGTGCGGCACGACCCTTACATCCGCTGCGGCGCGCAATTGCTGCAAAATCTGCTCGGCGTCGGCTCCGGCCAGTTCCTCGCATTGGTCGTACATCCCGCCGGGGTCCTCTTCGATCGGGTTATGGACTATAAGGATCGCGCGAATGGCCGCGACAACCGGCGCAGTCGGCGTGGGCACCAGCAACGCGGTTAGCGCGCCGTGATCGAGACGCAGCTTGGCCGCGATGGGAAGCGGTTCACCGCCGCGCTGCTTTCGAGCCGCGGGAAAAAGCACCTTTTCCTCCATCCCGATATGCTTGAGCAAACCCGCGCGGAATTGCGCATAAGCCGCGGCGTCGATCTTTTCCGGGTCGGCCATGGCGCGATCGAGCAAGCCGTCGAGGCGGCGGTGATCATCGGCGAGGTAACGGTGGATTATTCCGGCCATGAAACCACTTTTCCGACAAGTTAATTCGCTGCGCCCTCAGGGGATGGCTTCAACCTTCCGCCTTTACGACCGTGGACTAGCGCTTCTTCAAATCGACGTTGAGCACGAACACCTCGCCGTCGCGGACAAGCTCAACGGTTTCGCTCCGGACCTCGAGGTTCGGGTGCCAGATCTGGACGCGCAACCTGCCCAACGGGACATTCTTGATCTCGTAAAGTCCCCGGCTATCGGTGCTGGAAAAAAACGGATGAGCCTTCACGACGACGAACGCCTCCATACTCGGATGCACGTTGCAGAGAATGCGCGAGACCCCGGCCTTGTCGAATTTCTTACTTCGAGTCTTCCCTGGAGGGTAAAGACCAAGATCGAAATCGTTTGCGCCGTCCTTGGAGTAAACATTGTGCCAGGTCTTGTCGTAATTCGGAAAGTCAACCGTATCGCCGACCATAATCGCCACGACGGTGGGATGGAATTTCAGGTCCTTCTGATCCATCGCCTTTTTCTGCGGCTTCATGGTCGCGACCTGCGCTTTTATTTGCGCGCTTGAAAGACCTTCGACAGAGACCACCGCATCGGCAGTCGGTTTGCCGTCAAACGTAATCATGCCCTTGACGATTCCCACACCGGCTGGCTCCGCCGCCAGAACTATCGACGGTAAGGTCAGCAGCATACCGATGATCATCCGCTGGACTAACTTTTTCATTTTTTTACCCCCGGTGACGTTGTGAAAGTGAAGTCCACCGTTTGCGCCGCGCCGGGCTTGACGTCGATACGCTTCACCTGGGTCCCCAGGCTCTCGTGCCAAACTTTCAATCGATAGACCCCCGGCGGCACATCAGAGAGCTCATATTCTCCGTAAAGATCCGAGATCGCATGATAAGGATGCTCGGTCACGACGATATACGCGCTCATCCAGGGATGAACTTCGCAGCGGATTTTGACCACGCCGGCAGCGATCAGCGGCTTTCGGCTAACCCGTCCGGGATACAACCCGACATTGAATTGCGGCTGTTCCTTGGTGAAGAACGCGTGCGCCGTGTGCAGAATAGGATCGGAGTTCTTGAGGATCACGAACTGACCGACGCTCGCCGCCAGCACATGCGGGCTGAAGCGACACTCGATATTGTCGAGCTCGTGGGTGGTCTCCCTTTCCACCGCTTTTCCTTTAGTGATACCTTCTAACGTCACCACCGCGTAACGAAGCCCCCGCCCCGGACCGACGATCAGGGTTTCATTCGGCACGTCCTTACAGATCTCCTTATTCTTCGTGATCTGCAGCGGCGCCGGCTGCGGCAAATTCCCTTCGACCTTCACGCTGCCGCGAATGGTCGCGCCATTCTTGACTACGATCTCCTCATAAGCATAAAGAGGTTGGAGCCAACTGCCCAACAGGAATACCGCCAAACCCAAGCCAGCTAGTTTCAATGTTTTTATCTTCATAATGCTTTTTAGTATCAGCAATGGCTGTGCCATATAATGTCACGTTGTGAATTGCGCCCTCACTTGGGCGGACGAATCGATAACACCGGACAGGTTGCGCGGGCGACCACTTTGGCCGTGACGCTGCCCAGCATTACTTGCTCCAAGCCGGTGCGGCCGTGGGTGGACATGACGATCAAATCCGCCTTTTCTTCTTCCGCCCTACGCACGATCTCTTTGTACGGGACGCCGACTTCGACGATCTCGCGATGAATCACCTTGCCGAAAAACTCGGCGCAATTTTCTTTAACGAATTCGGCCAATCGCTGTTTCTGCTTGGGTACCAACGCGTTCGCTGGATTTAGCGCGTCATCCTTATCAAACCAATCGCCGTCTTCGCTGATCACATGGTACACCACGACCTCGGCGCCCTGGGCCAGGGCCATATCCATGGCGTAGCGCACCGCCGCGCGCGATAGCTTGGACAGATCCGTTGGCGCGATAATCTTGGTGAACTTCATTGTCGACCCTCCTCCACCCGCCGGCTTCCCCATGGCCTCTACAGCGACGCTATGGCAATAACCATGCCGCCGTCCAGACTTAGGGTTGCCTGCGAATTCATAACGGATGGGGGCAACGACTTTGCAAGCATGGGGAATTAACAAAAAATTTTCTCAAAAATGGTAAATATTTTAACAAGACGGCAGATGACGGCTGCGCCGGCGCAAATCGCAAGGCCCGCCGCGCAACCTCGCTTAACAGATTGTTGGTAGCTGTTCGCCGCTCAACAGATCGATCACCCGCTCGGTGGCCAGTTGGGTTTTTAGCACGACTCGATCAGACGAACCGCCGCTCGCTTTGCCGATGAAAATCTATGGCACGAAGAGTGCACCTTGGCTCTGTGGAGGACGAGAAGATACAACAGCATGGAACCGATAGGAACCCATAACCATGAATGGTAAATACCATTGGATGAAAGTTGTCGACGTGATGACCAGAGCCCCCTATACCATAGAGCCGTCCGAGCCCATCGGCCGCGCCGTGGAGCTGATGTCAGCTCATGGCATTCGCCATCTGCCCGTAGTCATGGGAAAAGCCTTGGTCGGCATCATCAGCGACCGCGACATCCGTTCCAGCATCAGCGACCCCGAACGGCTCTATCCGAATGGCAAAACCAACGCGCTTGAAATTAAAGTGGGCGACGCGATGACCAGAGACCCCATTACGCTGTCGCCGGACGACGAGCTGCGCAAAGCCGTTGAGCTGCTGATCGAAGAGAAAATCGGCGGCTTTCCGGTCGTCGGCCGCAACTCAGAGCTGCTCGGAATCGTCACCTATATCGATGTGCTGAGCTGCTTTCTCAATCGGCTAAGGGAGCAATAAAGGAAACCGGCAAGGCTAATTTATACGGTGGTCGAACCAACGCTTGCAGCTGCGGAAAGGCTAGCCGTTAGAATTTCCCGGTTAGATTCAACCGGAGAGGAGCCGATGGCGCGGCAGGTCGATCAACGGTGTTTTCATTGCGAGTCAGCGCGTCGGCACGAAATCAGCGCTTCCGACGCGATGCCTAAGCGCAACCGGCTCGGCCCTCGGATTGCGTCGCACTCCTTGCTTGTCCGCTGTTTTGTTCTCTTGGCCTCACTCTCACTCTTGCCGATTGCCTCCGCAAAGAGTGAGAACCGACCGCCGCCTTCGGAACAGCTCGTCGGCGGCGAGTTTGCCTACGCCGTGCAGAGAGCCGATTCACTCACCAGCATCGGCGCAAGATTCGGCGTCGGCGTCGGGGTTCTCGCGGCGGATAATAACTTTTCTCCGGGCTCACTTTTGAAAATAGGTCAACTGCTGCGCATCGACAATCGCCACATTGTTCCCGAAATCGTTATCGACGGCATCGTCATCAATATACCGCAGCGCATGCTTTTTTACTTTAGGGGAGGGCGGCTGATCCGTTTTTATCCGGTGGCGTTGGGGCGCCCCGATTGGCCGACTCCGATGGGCCAATTTAGAATTGTCATGAAAGAAGAAAATCCGACTTGGGAGGTGCCCAAATCGATTCAGGAAGAGATGCGAAGAGAAGGTAAAGCCGTAGAAACTTGGGTTCCGCCGGGTCCCGACAATCCCCTGGGGAAATATTGGCTGGGGCTCAGCATCGGCGGATACGGCATTCATGGCACGATTGCGCCGGCAAGCATCTATCACTTTCAGACCCACGGCTGTATCCGACTTCACCCCGACGACATTGCCCGACTGTTCAGCGATGTCCCCACCGGCACGCCGGGTTTGCTTCTGTATCGCCGCCTGATGATTGCCAGAGTGAACGAGCGAATTTATTTGGAGGTTCATCGCGATGTTTATAACAAAGACTCGGAGACCCGAGACCGGTTCGAAGAACTCTTGAGAACATTCAACCTCGAACCCCTGGTTGATCGTGATCTCGCAAACGATATAATTCGCAAGCAAGATGGCATCGCTCGCGAGATTACCCGACGAATTGGAGTTACGAATTCTCGATGAAGAACCACGCGAAATCTCTACGTCAAAGAAGTGAACCCTCAGGCGAAGACAAACACCGGGTAAGCCGGCGAACTTTAATCAAGCTCGGCATGTTGGCTGCTGCAGCGGTAATTTTGCCGCGCGCCGCCTTCGGCTCCAGCAACAGCCTGTCCGTCGGGGAAAAATCATTGGCGTTTTACAACACCCATACCGGCGAGACGCTCAAAACCGTCTACTGGGCCGAAGGCAATTACTTGGGGCAATCCCTGCGCGAGATCAATTTCATCCTACGCGACCCGCGCAATGACAAAATCCATGACATCGACACCGGGCTCTTGGATCTGCTCTTCGCGATTCGCAATGCGATCGACGCGCCGCAGTCCTTTCACGTCATCTCGGGATACCGTTCCCCGGCGACCAATGCATACCTGCGCGCCCACACGAGCGGCGTGGCGAAAAACAGCCTCCACCTGGTCGGCCAGGCGATCGACATCAGATGTCCCGGGCGCGAGCTGCGCGTTCTGCAAAAAGCCGCCGTGGCGTTGAAGGCCGGCGGCGTCGGTTTTTATCCGAAATCGGATTTCGTTCACGTCGATACCGGGCGGGTGCGCTACTGGTAAACGCGGCTTGAGGTGTGGCCGAATTCAACGATTCTCTTCCGCTCAAGCAGGTTGAGCAAACGGTAGATTGTCCCGCGATTCTTAAAGTTTTGCCGATACTGTTATGCTAAACGAACACACATCCGAGGGTTGGGCCGCATCGGAGGCAAAATGACACGGATCAATACCGCCGCCTTGTTTCTGCTGATTTTTGCATTGCCCGGCTGCGCGCTCATCGCTGCGAAAACACCGACGCCAACCGCCGGCATGCAAGGTCGGATCGACGGCAACGTCTATATCAGTCCAAACGAAAGCTTTCGTTTGCGCTTGCCGACATTGTCGAAGACAGCACCCAGAATCAGCGACGAAGTGCCGTCTGCGAATACCTTGCTCCTGACGCTGTCCGACGATCTCTGCCGCGAATTTATTGTTTCCGAACGGCCCGGCATTCTCGGCGATCAAAAAATTGATGCCTGGGTCGAGCAAAATATCGTCCAACCCCTTGCCTCCTCAGGGTTCAAGCTGCAGAAGCCCAAGACGCTGCAAACCCGGCTGGGCTCGGTCGTCATGCTGCGCTACCAGGCCCCAGACGCCGCGCCCTGTGTTCAAACCACGGTGAAAGACGGCAAGAAAGTGGAATCGACGCCCAATGCCGACGTCGGCTGGTATGTATTCTATCACTCGGGCAAGTTCTATCGGCTGATTTACGTGCTCGGCGTCGGTCCGGATGTGAAAAGCTCCTGGCTCATCCGCCGCGCGCCCGTGGACACCGTCCTCGAACAATTCGCCGAGGGGTTCGAGATCCCCGGCATGAAAAAATAAAAGACCGTCCGGCGACCGAAGAAACACAACCACCGACCTGCGGAAAATTCAACGTGCGATTTAATCGCGGGCGCTATGAGCGCGCTCTGCGCTGCGCTTTAGCTGCCGATCGAACTTTTCGTAATCGCCCAAATGCGCCCGCATCAACGATTTCCAGAGCTTTCCGTGGTGCGGTACGGAAAAATGCAGAAGCTCGTGGACAATCACATAATCGCCGATTTTGCGGTCCATCGAAAGAAGCTCCGTGCTGAAGTTCAAGTTGCCCGCCGTCGAGCATGACGCCCATTTGCTCGACATCGGACGGACGGCGAGGGACCTCACTTTGACATCAAACTGCCGAGCCCACTCCAGAACGCGCGCCTTAAACTCTTCTTTGCTGTTCCATCGCCTCATTTATGATGTTCCCGCCTGCTGAAGCACGCCGAAGATGGCATCGACGATCGCCGTGACCTTATCAAGATCGTCCTCTTCGGCGAAGATCGCGAAGGTGACTTTCTTTCTGAGTTCGCGCAGCTCCTTTTCACTCTGCCGCCAGTTGGCGAACTCGGCGAAGGCCGCGCGCACCTTCTTGCTGGCCATTTCGGCGTTGGCGATGCCCTCGTCGGTCAACTTGCACAAAACGAAGTAAGTCAGACCGTCGAGTCCCTTCGCCGTCTGGATTTTCTTTCGTTCGTCGTCACCTTCGATTTGCTTGATCAACTCGGCCAGGGCCTGTGCGGTGCTCTGCTGGCGATCCTCAAAACTCTCCTGGACGGCGCGCGCCCGCACCGCCATCGCTACGAGAAAAGGATCGTCGCTATTCTCCAAAGCCGTTCGCTCAATAGATTTGATCAGATTGATGACCTTGACCGCCTTCCCCTCCTCGGCTTTTTTGATGGCATCGATGGCGGCACGATCGAGTTTCACGAATTTATCGCTCTGCTCCATGACCGCGGTGTCGATGTGTTTTTGCACCAGTTCGTTGGTTTTGCGCTGAAATGCCTTATCGACGTAAACAGTCGTGGCGTAGGCTTTTCGCACCACGGCGTAGATCGACGACAAGGTCGCATAGTCGTCCAGGAACGGCCGGAGAAAAGCGTCGGGCGAAATGATCTCGTAAAGCATTTCGATCTCTTTATATTCTTTGAAAAACTCCTTGCGCCGATCTTTGTCGCGAAAATGCTCGATCAGATTGTCCACATCCTTGTCGTTGAAGTTCTGCGTCACAAGCGCCAGGTACTCCGGCGCCTTGCTTTCCATCTTGGCCTTGAAGAGCTGCTTGAGCAGGCCGATATCTTTGACAATCGCGTTCACTTCGTCACTGTCGAACGCCAGCGCCTTTTCCAGCTTGTCGAAGATACCGACGAAGTCGAGCACGAAGCCGTGCGGCTTGACCATCTCCTCTCGTTCGTTCTCATAGGGACGGTTCACCCGTGCGATCGCCTGCAAGAGCGTGTGGTCGCGCATGGGCTTGTCTAGATACATGGCGTAGAGGATTGGCGCGTCGAAACCAGTCAAAAGCTTCTCGGTCACGATCAAAATCTTTGGGTCTTCGCCGAATTTCGTGAAGTTCTTCCGAATTTGCTTCTCTTGCTTGTCGTCGAGGTGCCACTTTTTCATATGCGGTGGATCGTTGTTGTTGCCGGTATAAACAACAGCGGAGATACTCCGGCTTCAAGAAAGGAATCGAAGGCTTCTTTGTAGAGCGCGCACGCCTCGCGATCCACCGCCACCAGGAAGGCCTTGTAGCCTAGCGGCTCGACGTTATCGACGTAGTGAGCGGCGACATGACGGCCGACCTTGATTATTCGCTCCCGCCCTTTGAGAAAATTCTTGAGGTTCACCGCCCGCTCGAGGATCTTATTCAGCTCTTCTATATCCGCGATCCCCTCGGTTTCGGCGAGCGCCAGGAATTCCTTTTCCATCACTTCGTGCGGCACGAGCATCTCGTTGGGCGCCAGATCGTAATAGAGCGGCAGCGTGGTGCCGTCGTCGATGCTCTCGCTGATCGAATACTTGTGCAGATAGCCCTTGTCGTCTTCGCAGCCAAAGGTCTTGAACGTTCCCTTGCCGTAAGCGGTCTTGTCCACCGGCGTCCCGGTGAAGCCAATGAACGTCGCGTTCGGCAGGCCCGCCATCAGGTAATTGCCGAGATCGCCGCCGGTGGTCCGGTGCGCTTCGTCGATCAGCACATAGATATTCGACCTAGCGTTGATGTTTGCCGGCATGTCGCGGAATTTTTGCATTGTCGTGACAATGATCCCCCGATAGTCAGACTTGAGCAGCCGGTTTAGCTCCGCGATGCGATGGGCGTGGGCCACGTTGCCCAGCCCCACGGCCGCGAGATTCTTGAGCATCTGATCTTCCAGCTCATTGCGATCGATCATCAGCAAAATCGTAGGTTTGTCGGCCTGCGGCGCTTTGAAGAGCATCTCCGCGGCTTTGATCATCGTATACGTCTTGCCGCTGCCTTGCGTGTGCCAGATGAGGCCGCGAGAGAGCTTTGAGTCCAGCGCCCGCGCTACTACCCGGTCCACGCCCGCCGTCTGATGCTGGCGCAGCACGACCTTCTGCAGCTCTTCGTCCTTTTCGGCAAAAAGAATGAAGTCTTTCAGCAAGCGCAGCAGATGCGGCACGGCGCAAAACGTCTTGACCTTGGCTTCGAGATTGCCGATCTCTTCATGCTTCCAGCGAAAGATGTTGCGCCGGACCGTATTCCAGGTCGCGCCGTAGTCGAAACCGAGCGCCTCGGTCGCGGTGAAGAGCATCTGCGGCACCATGACCTCCGGCGTCTCGATGTGATAGCGGCGGATCTGATCGACGCCGAGCGCGATTCCTTCGTCCTTGGTCGCGTTCTTACACTCGATCACCAGCACCGGGATGCCGTTGATGAGAAAGACCAAGTCCTCGCGCGTGCCGTAGCGGCCGCTGTGGAAATAAAACTCCTCGGTGATTTCGTAGATATTGCGCCAATCGTTCCGGGACCGAGTCAGATCGCCACAATCGATCAGCGTGATGTCCAGCTCGCGGTTGTCTTCCGCCGAGAAATACTTGTGCTGGTTGCGCAGCGCGGTCAGAAAATCGCGGTTGCCGTAGATATCCGAATGAAATCGCTGGAATTCGCCGACCAGCGCACCCTCGGCTTCTTTGTACTTTGGATTGAAGGCACGAACCTGTGCATGCAACAGATCGCCGAAGAACAAAGAACTCTTGCGTGCCCGTTCCTCCGGCGTAGCACCCGCAGGATCAAACCCGCGCCGCCGCTCAGCCTCATCGCGCGGCACAAAGGTCCAGCCGATCTCTTGAGCGTAGGCTAAAATACGCGCCTGGACGGTCTTGTGCTCGGTCGGTCCCGGCATGTGTTTAGTGGAACTCTTCCACTTCTTGAATAATTTCTTCCAACAGGCTGAGGCGAATGTGTAACGTTGAGGCGGTAGGAAGAGACCTCAATAAGCCAACGACTTCATCTTTTGATTTGTGTTTGCGGCGGATAGCCCGAAGAAGCACTCCAATCGTCCCATGTGTTGCCAGACCAAGGTTGCGCGCGGCCAAACGGGCCGCGGTATCGTCGGTCAGAACCAGACATCCAGGATGCGTTTGCGCTACCTGCAAAGCCTCCTGTTCTCCGCGATGTAATCCCAGAAGCCGGCTTAACACATCAAGTTCGGTCGACAAGACTTCAGTCACCGTCATTTTGTGAAAACGCACTGCGCTGTAGATGAGCGCAGCCGGTCGATGTTTCGCCACCTCGTCCCACACGGCTAATGGCACTAGCACTTGGGGAAAGTCTGCTAGCAACTCCACGCACTCCACTTCATCCAAATGGATGAGGGGACCGGCATCACACACAACAATCGGTGACGTTGGGTCATTCCCGGCCACGCAACCCCCAGGCCACGTCCTCCCGGATAAACGATTCGGCAAGCCGCGTAGAATGCGATTCCAGGTAGCGGCGCAGCGCCTCTGCCAACAATTCGTTGAAGTCGCTTACGGAGCCCTGCTCGACAAACGCACGCGCTTCCTTGACTAGTTCCTCCGGCAGCTCAGCCTGAATTGCAGTTTTCATAGATTTGCCTTTCCTAAACACATCCAGGTTTAGCGCGCCAAAAGTTCGGCGTCGCGCTGTTCAATACGCGAGATTAGCTCGCGCAACACCTGAGGCATTCTAGCCTGGAAGACTTCCGTGCCGCAAATTCGCTCAGGCCCGAAAAGCGCCGCATAATGCAATATCCCGTCGGCATGGACACTCACGGACAAAGTCTGCCGAGTCGATCGATACCATTCGAAAGTCAGCACCCCATCGGGCTCGGCACCGACCTCGGGGGCAGGCAGAGCGGAGTCGAGCGCATCGGCAAAGGCGCGCGCGCCCGTCACTGCCGCAACCGTTACGGCCTTCGCTCCGTAGCCGTCCCACCCCGCCACATTGCATTCCAAGGCGACCTCATCGATTTGTCGTCTAAGTTCCGCGTTCATTGGATTATCTGTCTACGGCAGACTCGGCCATTTTCATTGTGCTTTGATCAGAGCCCAACTCAGACCAGTTTTGTATTCGCCGGGCGAGGGCATGCTCAGGGTTTATCCTCAATGGCTTCTTTCACCACAGCCAGCAATTGCCGCTCGCTTGGCAGCTTGCCTTTGAGTGCCTTCGGCAGCTTCTCGGTCAGGTGATATTCCGCTACGCCGATGGGGTTGGTCTTCGACTTGAGGGAGAACTCTACCACGACGTCGTCTTTCTCTGCGCAGAGGATAATACCGATGGATGGATTGTCCCCAGGACCGCGCTCCTTTTGGTTGAGCAGATTGAGATAGAAGTCCATCTTGCCCGCATATTCCGGCTCGAATGCTCCGACCTTCAATTCCACAGCCACCAGCGCCTTGAGAAAGCGGTGGTAGAACAGCAAATCGATGAAATACTCCTTCTTGCTCAGCGCCAGCCGATGCTGGCGCCCGATGAAACAGAACCCGTAGCCCAGTTCGAGAATAAAATCCCGCAGCCGCTCGATCAGCCGGTCCTCCAGCTCCCGCTCCTTCACTTCACGCCGGATACCCAGGAACTCCAGGTTGTAGGAGCTCTTGAGTGCCTCCTCCGCCTGCTCGGCCAGATAGTCCGGCAGGACAGCCGGGAAGTTATGCGTCTTGCCCTCCGCCAGCGACCGTTCATAGGCCTTGGCCTTGATCTGGTTGAGCAGCACGTTGCGGCTCCAGCCGAGTTTCGCTGCGGCCCGGAGGTAGTAAAGACGAGCCCGAGGTTCTGCAATCCTCTTGAGAATAAGCAAATTATGTCCCCACGGAACGGCAGCGACCAGGTGCGCAGCCCGTTGCTCCGCGACTTGTAAATCTGGAACAGGCTGTCCCAGATTTTCGGCGCTTCCCAGCTCCGATTCTGTTTCTGGGACAAGCTGTCCCAGAAATTCAGCTTCAGTGTAAGCGGCATAGAGTTGCCGCATTCGCCAGAGATTGTCGGGAGAGAAGCTGTTAGTCGAAGGAAACTCTTTGGTAAGATCCTTGGCGAGTGTTTCCACGACGGCTTTCCCCCAACCAAGATGGGCCTGCCTCTCCAGAATTCCTCGCCCGATGTCCCAATACAGAAGGATCAAATCCCGGTTCACCGCCCGCGCCGCGGAAATACGCGCGGATTGAATACGGCTCTTCAGCTCGGTGACAAACTCGGCATATTCATGGGTCGATGGGAGCTTGGTCTTCATCGTTGCTCAGAAACTCCAACAGCCGTTGGAGAATTTGACGACAGGCTGCTGCCAACTTCTCTCAGAGGCTGTGAGAGAAGTTCTTGCACACCCTGCGCGAGAACTTCGTCCCAGTCAAAATCATGGACCCGAATCTGCGTCCACATCAACTGCTGCAACGAATTGCGCGACTGGACGGTCTTGTATTCGGTGGGATTAGCCATCAGTTGAGCCGAACCCATATGTCCACGTCTTGGACACATTTCTGGGATACGTCCAAAAAACTGGACTTTTTGAACATATCCCGTTCCCGCCGCATCAGGGCGTTGATAGCCGGTTCAGAGATTCGACTGTCGTTCATCCTTATTTCGCCGGTGCAAACAGGATCTTATCTCAGCGCCATGTTTGGTGCCAAGCCTGATACTCCGAGGGGCGCAGGCGATAACGGGCAATATTCCCCTCGTGAAGACTCGTCAGCTCAGCTTCGACCACCTCAATGAAACGTGCTCGATCTTCCTCCGACACCCGGTCGGCAGCGCGGCGCTTGATGAATGCGGCTGCGTCCTTCTTATTCATCCCGCCGCGAACAACCGCGGCGACTATTTCAATCATCACAGAGCGGTAACGCAAACGAAACGGGTCAGGTTCGCCGAGTGATTGGCGCACCGCTGCGTAGCGGGCACTTGAACGCTCGTAAGCCCAGACAAAAACGTCGCGCAGCAATTCAACGCGATTTAACTCGTACACTGCGAGGAGGCCATCGATGTAAGCCCGCTGCGGCACATCGATGAACGACAAAGGTGAAAGATTTTGCCGGATAAGCGGGATATTGGCGGCCAGTCGTGAAACCCGTTTATTCACGTCCTCGAACGGTTGCAGATACGGCAAGTGAACCATCACAAAGAACCCTTGCTCAAATGGATCGGTAATGGCGGCGGCCGTATCCAGAATTTGCTGGAAGCATTCTTCGACTGACTGCGGCACTTCCAAGGGGTGATAGCTCGATCCGTCGATTCCAACGGCAATCGCGCGCAGTCGTCCGGTGGCCCGCGAATCGGCAAGCAAGTTATCCGACAGGAGCGCATGCAGGTTGAGAATGGTGTAGCGGTTGAAGCCGATCTCGGCGGCCTGCTCGACCAATAGCTCTATGGCGGCTTTGTGATTCAGAATCATTTGCGCTTCGCGCGCATCTTTACCGTCGGCGCTCTCTCCCAGTTCAAGCAAACGCTCGGTTTCAAGCAGCGAGTACGTGTTGCCTTCCAGGCGGCTCGAGTTCCATGACAGGTCGATGAGCAGACGATTAAGATCTGCCGCGCGTACGTTCCCGCCGGACGCTCACCGCCCGAAGATCGTCCGAAGCCTAAGAGATGTCGCCGGGTTTCGGCGGACAGGTAGAAAGTTTCGTTGGGCCGATAAGCGTCGAGAAATTCACGGCGATATCCGACCAGGCTGACGGTTTTGAATCGGCTGGCGAACGATTTTTTCAATAGCTTCGCCCGTCGGTGGAAAGTGGGATTCGAAGCTCACTACGACCCTCTGCTTTAATTTCAATCGTCGCCTCACCTCGTCCTTCCGCAATTCTGGGGAGGCGATAGCGGCTTGCGCGACCGCGTCCTTCAATTATTAGCTTGCTTTTGTTTGACAAGTCTGCGCCAAACGTCGCTGCAGCGTGCGGTGCGGCAGTCCTTGAGTGCAAGGGCGAGAACGAATTTCTTCGACCGAAGCGCCTTGCGGAAAAGCTGGCCACCGCGGCGAGAATGGCCTGTCGAGATCCTTCTTGGGCGACTGTTTCGGCATCAGGGCCTTCGTTAGTGGCGCGATTTTAAAATCGCGCCACAATCGCGCCACATAGATCGTTTTATGGCGCGATAGTATTATCGCGCCACTTAAAGTGGCGCGCAAGACCTTATAGTGTTGGCAGATCTGCTAATTAATCTGGATAGACGGGCTTGGATGAAGTCCAACGATATCTCAACAAAGCGGTTTTTTTCGACATATTCTCGACGCAAGCATGTCGTTAGGCAAACGCCCGTTACAATTCGTCTGCATGGCAAGTTCTCGATCTCCGACGACAACTTCGCTTCCTGCAAAACCATCGCGTTGATCAAAACGCCCTGATTCGGAATCAAATCCCCCGCGCCCTTCAGCTCCGCCAGCGCCTTGTTCGCAGCGATCGCTTTCCTCAGCACCGCTTTCGTTTCAAGCTCCGCCTTCGGCGGCAGCAGCGGAAGATCGTTGTATGGCTTATCCGGATAAAAGGCATCAGGACATTTCTTAAAAGTACGTGCGAACTCAATTTTCGTTTTATGTGAAGCTAAGTCTGTCATCACATCATGCTGAATCCCCAATCCTTCCACTTCTGCACGTGTTTGTCGAAATGAGCGGCGGGAAGTCCTACGACGAGGAGATGTCGAGCACGAGTCATCGCGACGTACGCCACTCGTCGTTCCTCAGAACTTACTCCCTTGGAGACCGAATCGACAACCGCATTGAAGAACTTAGCGGAGCCAAGAACCAGTACGGCGTCGATACTCTCGCCTTTGACTTGATGGATCGTCTCTTGCCGTATCGGCGGAAAGAGTGTCTGACCGACGAAGAGGGGAAGCTCCATTTGACTGACGTCGAGCCCCGTCTTTTTCTGATCTTTTGACCAAGATTAGGGACCTCCTTGATGCCAAGCTCGGTTATCAGCTTTCCAACGCCGTGGCGAAGTCGCGAAATCCATTCGCTCCCATTCAGGCTCACTGATGGAAGACCGTACGGGGACTTTACGAAACGCCAAATGGCTAGCTTCACTCGCGCAGCCTCGTCGGATTCGGGCTGCTCATCGACTTTCTCCCAGAGGTCAGAATCTTCAACTATCGAGCGCACCGAGCTCTCGACGATCTGGAAGGCTCGCTTGTATTCCTTTCGGCAATCGCGAAAGAACGATGCTTGGGCGAGGTCTTTGGTTTGGCCTTGTAGGTCGGTGTAGTTCACCTCGCCACGGATGGATTCGAGCTGTTGGTGTGCTCTACATAAAATTGCACTTGTCGCTTCATCGATTCCGGCTCGTTCGAGTGCCCGTTGAAACTCTGCAATGCTATGTGCAAATCCTTTTGTAGGCTCCCTGATGACGATGGGCCGTCGGTGCTCATTCTTGCCATCCCCGCATCCGGCGAAGGAACTATTCCCGCCGATGTTGCGAACTGCTGACGGCAATACATTGTTGCACCTAAAGGACTGGGGCGAAGTGGCTTCTCAGGGATAGTCCATTTGTTTCTGAGCGCTGGGAGCGAGGTAGCATCAGCCATGCTGAACTCGTAGATGCACTGATCTGGGTCGCCGATAAGCGCAATATTGGTTCCCTTTCGCGGAGAAAGTTAAGCAGGATCAGCAGCCACACGTTCGTATCCTGGGCTTCATCAACGATGATTTCAGGGAACCGCCTGGCGATCAGTTCCGCGATGTGGGGGTCAAACAGGACGCGGCATGCCCAGAAGACGCGCTGTGCGTGCGTATAGAACCCAAACTCAGAAGTTCTTTCATTGGGTTGTAGCCTGCGAACTGGAGCTTGTTCCCTCCGAACGTTTTCGAGGCCCTGAAAGCGACTTTGCCATTGTCTGGATATGGAATGATCTCCCATGCTGGAACTTGACGTTTTTTCCCTCCTTTCAACTCTGTCCACATTATAAGCTTCTTGTTGTTCCAGTCTCCGGGGCTGGGAGCAATGAAGAGCTTTGGGCGTTTTGACGAGCCAATAATCAGATGTCCAAATGGCGAGAGAATGAAGCGCTCAACGAAGGCATCGAACGTGCCGACGAAATTTGGGGTCGGATAAAAGGTCGCGTCTTCCAACCTCTATTGTTGCTTCGTGGAACTCCCGAATGGCTGCATTAGTGAAAGAGAGGAGTCCGAGACCACCTGCAGCATGTGACCAGTTCGCACCGCGCCAGATAAAACGCCGCAAGATGTCCACGTTTTTCCGCTTCCCGGCGAGGCCCGGAGGAGAAACTCCAGCTCCTCAGCAAATATCGCGTCCTTCTGTTGGTCGGTCGGTTTCTGAGACAGGATTTGATCCCGCAGCGTTTCCAGCTTGTTCATTTTTCATTCAGGTTTGATTACGCCCAAGAATTGTTAGAGCCGCCAGAATGTAACTTGGAGCGGCTTCGGCTTGTAACCCGGAGGTTTCCAGCAGTGCAGCCAGTTCCTGGGCGAAGCGCCCTTTCGAAGTCCTCGTGTTAAGGAACGCAGCAAGGAACACGTCGGCTTTCTTGTCGTCCGAATCTAGCCCACCGACAGCTTCTTTTAGGGCTTTTCCATTAATTGGATGCATAATCTCAAAAGCTTCGAGATCAGCGGTAGAATACCAGCAGAACGCGCGAGTTCATGTTCAAAGGTGATCTCTGAATACTCTACCCGCAGGTTGGGAATATCCGCTTCCTTCGCCTTCAGTCCGGTGGCGGCAGCTGAAGGTGAATCACCAATCTTAGCGGCATCACCGTCAGTCAAAATCGCTACAGGGAAGCCTAGCCGTTTCTCTCCGAACAGGGGCAAGAAGGCGTTAAAGTTAAGTCCATCGGCGTTGAGCACGGTGACCGCTGATTCTTTGAGGGACCCGCCCGCGAGCTTTGCAAAAACTGGTAGAAGAAGGGCTTCGGCGATGCCTTCGACCATAAGTATTCTACGGGCGAAGAAAAGCTCTCCACGGGTAGCGTCGAGAAACCGCTGGAGCTTCTTCTTTAGATCCCCTTCCATCTCGATGGTGCAAACCGATACAGCGCTCACCTTGCCATCGCGCTCGTGAACCGAAACCATCGAGTCAATCGGTGCTTGGCTCGCTAAGATCGGGGAGTGACTGCTCGCTATCACCTGAACTTCATTGCCCCCCTCTTCTGCAGCGACGTTCGCCAAGTGGCGCAGGAGAAGCACTTGAAGCTGGGGATGAAGGTGGGCTTCGGGTTCCTCGACGAGGATCGAACGAAATGAAAACTGAGCGCTTCGCCGCAAGGTTCCAAGAGTAGCGGCGGTGAACACTAGATTGTTGTAACCGAGACCGTTGAGCGAGAACGGGAGCCCTTCGATTTCAGGCTGAAGTCCCGCGATGATTCGGTAAAAGGTGGGATCGCTGAAGATCAGTTCCGTCTCCTGGGCAAGCTCTTCGCCGGCGATTGAGGCCATCTGAGCGTTGATGTCCTTCCTCGCATCGACGACGGGTTTCAGTTCTCGAATCTTGTCGTTAGCATCCTTCGCAATAGCTTCGAATTGCCCTTGTTCGGCCTCGTCCGTGAGGCAGTCAACGAGGCGTGATACTTGGGAATGCCTACCGGGCCGAAGGCCGCTTTCTGGATCTCTGAGAGGCTGGAGATAGATTGACGCAAAGCGGTCATAGAGCTTTGAAGGTATAGTGCCGCTCTCCGTCTCGCCTCCCCACATTTTGACATTCGGCCTACGCGTGGTTTTATTGAATTCGACGCGCGCATTCAGCCGCATCTCGAACTTACCTTCTCCAATATCGACGAGACACTCTTGAAAATAAACTTCGTCTTCGTCAGTGAGGTGACAAAAAGCGCATGAGATTTCGATTGGCGCGTAATCCGTGCCGTTCCTGAAATCGTCTTCGTTGAGGCGAAGAGCATCGAAGTCGCGGCTCGAAAAGAGCATGAGACGCAACGCGTCGATGATCGCTGTTTTTCCTGAGTTGTTCTCTCCAACCAGTACGCAGAGTCCGCGCGGGAGACTGACAGTAAGGTTTTCGATCTTCCGAAAATTTCGAATCTGGAGTTCTCGCAGTTGCATAGGGACTGGCCATCCGAATTAAGTTGAATAGGAGGGCACGTGCTTCGTCACGTCTATGTCACGAATCCGAATCTGTGCCGTCATCAACTGGTGGAGCAGGGTCCGGAAAAGGTCGAGTAAGTGTTTCCCGTTTTTCTTCGAGGATCTGAAGCTTTCGCCCGACAAGATGAAGATAGTGAAGAATCTCTTCTTGCTCATCCAAGCGAGGCAAAGGGAGCAGCACTCGTTTCAAGGTACCTGAGTTAATGTTGAACTTTCCGTCGGCGGTGCGAATGGCCTGACCCGCTAAGAAACTACGGCCGCGTTCAGTCCCTGCATATTCATTCACAAATTCAGGGAGCACTTTCGATAAATCAACGCGAACCCGGATAAGATAGGACGCGAAATAGCACTCCTCAAGTTCCCTACGGAAAAGCGCGCATCGTCCCGCGTTTTCCAGCACGCCATTAGTTCGGACGAAAAGCAAATCACCGTCGCGCAGCCGCAGCGCCTCCAACTCCGTTCGTTTTGGTAGACCGTGCTTGAGGTCTCGGAGATCAATCGACCCACCCACAACATTCGGAATGCGGAGCACTGGGAACCCGGCTTTACCTCGCTCGCATTTCACGGAGGTGCCGTAGTCAAACGATAGAGATGTATTCTCCAGCGTGGCAACCTCCCAACTCTCCGGCACGGGGCCGATTTCGGTTTGTTTTTGGGGTTCGCCGCGGAGGCCTTCGGTGAAGAGTTTGTGGAGAAGCGCCTTTTTCAGTTCCGTGGTCAGCGCGATCAGCCGCTCCTGCTGCTCGATCGCCCGCTGCACCAGCCCCAACACCGCCGCAATCTTTCGCTGCTCACCAGAGAGGTGGAAAGGCAGTATTGAACTCGCGTAAACTGACCCACGATTGCGGGGATGTTGCACGCCGGATGTCGTCGCTTTTGCGTGGACCGTGAATCGTCCGATATGCGTCAGAACACATATGAACTGGCTGAGAAAGTGCGGACATCTCGCGCTTCGCGCGAACACTAAGAGATCCGTTGAGGCAGAACACGGACGTCCGCGATCTACGATCACGGATTTACGTCGGTAAGACGAAGATTGAGCGAAGAGCGATATCACCGCCGCAAAACGATGTCTTCCCGACCTGTGCCGGGCACTCGCGAACGGACTGTCGCCAGTCCCACCAGACGTCGGTCAGTCGGAATTCGAAGTACAAGCCGAGATCGTGACCCTCGCTCATCCGTTGAAGCGCGTAGGCCGCATCGTGGACTCGCAGATACAAACGTCAGCGGAGCGAGCTTGCAGTCCAGTCGTGAGCGTGCCGATCTAACCGTTTCAACCAAAGTCAGTTCATTATACCGCAAGTTGAGTGCAAGCATTTCTTCGAGCATAGCGTCGGTTCGCTTTCGATACTTCGTCTTCAAGTCATCCAACTCCTCGACAATTTCCAGCAATCGGCCGGTATTCGTCTGCTTCACCCGTGTGGATATAGCGACTCGGCGAAATGTTGAAGTCGTTCTTGGCGATCTCTTCGCGCGTGACGATGCGGCTGAATTTTTCTTCTTCGCGCCAAGATTTGAAAGTCTCGGCGATGCGGAGGATCGCGTCGTCGGGTAGATAGTTTTTCGGGTCGCCTTTGGCGAATTCGCGACTGGCATTGATCAGAAAGAGTTTGCCTTTGCGGTCGTCCGGCTTGGCGTTATTTAAAAAGAGGATGATGCCCGGCGCGGTGGTGTTGTAGAAGAGATTTTCCGGCAGGTAGATGACGCCTTCGATCAGGTCTTGCTCGACGAACCATTTGCGCACGTCTTTTTCTTTGTTGGTGTTGGCGTTGCCGGAGCCGCGGGAGGCGGCGCCGGTGTCGAGGACGACGGCGGCGCGGCCTGAATCATTCAGACTCGCGAGCATGATTTGCGCCCAGCCCCAGTCGGCTTTGCGGCCGGGAAATCCGGCGCCTTTGGGGAAGCGGTCCAGCTCGTCGTTGTCGTAGTCGGTTTCCTTCCACCAGTCCTGGTTCCACATCGGATTGGCGATCACGCGGTCGAAGGTCTGGAGGCGATTGGCTTTGCGGAACTTGGGATTTTTGAAGCTGTCGCCGATCTCGATCTGGCCCTGCATGTCGTGGATGATCATGTTCATGTTGGCCATGGCCCAGGTTTCCGGCGTGTACTCCTGGCCGTAGAGCTGGAGCGGCGCGTAGGTTTTGCGCGAGCGAAGATTCATCTTCTCTTCGAGCGCCAACTGGCACTTGATGAGCAGTCCCGCCGAACCGCAGCAGGGATCGTAAACGGTCATCCCCGGCTCGGGGTCGAGGATGTGCGCCATGACCATGCCGACTTCCTTGGGCGTGTAGAATTCCCCGGCGCTCGACACGCTGCCCTCGGCGAACTTGCGGATGAGATACTCGTACGAGCGACCGATGATGTCCGCCTCGACGTCGTTCAGCCCCAAACGCTTCTCGCTGATGCGCTCGATCAAATTCGATAGCCGATCGTCGTCGAGATCGCGCACACCGTGGGTGGTGGCGTTGAAATCGACCCGGTCGATGATTCCTTTGAGCAAAGAATTCTCATCGGCGATGTCGCGCAGCAGGGTCGTCAATTGCTCGCCGATCTTATCGGCCAGCTTGCGAATCACCGACCAGACGGAATCGTCGGGATTCTTCGGCTCCAAGGGCAGGAAGAAGCGAACCAGCTTCTTGTCGTGCTTAACGAGCTTAAAAGCCTTGGCCCGCGAGCCGACTTCCTTGGCGATGCGGTTCAACTCATCGTCGAACACATCGCAGAGCCGCTTGGCGAAGATCAGCGGCAGGATATATTCCTTGTACTTCGGCGCGTCCTTGGCGCCGCGGATCGAACAGGCCGCATCCCAGATCCACGATTCGAGAGATTTATCGCCGTTGCCGTTAATAGCCATGAATTGCCGCCAATTCTACTCAATTTAACGGCGGGGTGCCAAGAGAGAAGTCCGGAAAGAATGAAGAGGTTCGATGACCGAACCGCTCATTTGATATGCCGCAACGCGGCATCGAATTCATCCACGTCGAACTCCTCCGGGTCGAATTCGCCGCCGATCCAGTCGAGATATTCATCGTGTTCCTCATGGTCGGGATCGCGGATCGCCGCCAGAAAGTTTTCGTAACCGCCGGTGCCGCCGCAATCCTCCGGCGGGCAGGCGCGGGCGCCGCCGATGCAGCGCGGATATCGGACACCGGCCTCGGGCGACAAAATTTTCTCGAGCAAGATCCCGTGCTCCCAGCCGTCGCCGAAGTCGTATTCGTAAACGATCTTTCGTTTCGGACTCGACAGAACCTGGCTGAGCCGGGCTTTTTTTTCGTCTTTGAGGTCAACGCCCAAGAAATCGTCCTTGCTCGGGACGCCGTAATAGGTTTTGCCGACGATAAACTGATGCAGATGGGAATCATACCAGCCCATGGCCACCTGGATGATTTCGTGCAGCTTGGCGAGGGTGACATCGCCGCTGACTTGTATCCGGCGCCAAATGGGAGGCCGCGTGTATCTCAGTGAAATCTTGAGCTGATAAATCTCCTGCGAATGGACGCGTTTCATGATGTTACTGTCCGCCTTTCGTTTAAAATCAAAATTGTTTTCTTTAGGAGTCCACGGCTCTGCATCGTCGAAACAAATCTCGCAGGATGCCGCGGGACAAACAACATCACGGCGTCCATTGAGGTCTCGATTACAACGACACCGGTCGCGCTGATCAGAGTCGCCTTAAACTGAGCCGTTTCCCCCCGGGCGGAGTCGCGGGCTCGATCTCGTACTCGGCGAGCCATTCGATCATGGCCTGACGCAGGCGCCCGTCCCGGAACCCAAACCAACGCTCGCGTTCCGCTGGATGTTTGGAAAGGACGTCTTTGAAGCGGCAAAACGCGGCGCGGTCAAGATCGGATTGAGTTATTCGCGGGTCGGCGTTTCCTGGATCAACAACCCCGCCCGCCGCGTGTCGAAGATCCGGTACGCCGCCAGCTTGACGCGATCGTTTACGAAGAACCACGCCAGGGCATAGCCCCACACCCCCAATGCCCAGCCCCAGCCGATCGCCGGCATCAAGATTCCGTACACCGCCAGAAGCGTGGCGACAAGCTGGGTTCCCATCACCGCAGCGAGCAGAACCCGCGCCGGGCGTGTTGACCAAAAAGGACCGCGGGTTCGAGTCACAAAAATCGTCAAATGGCCGGCCACGGAGAGCTTCAAGTACATCAACGATTGGATGGTATCACGGTCGAAATGAAAAACCCGCTCGCCCAGGTAAAATAAACCGAACGAAGCGAGCACTCCGGCGACGCCGAGCACGGTCGCGATTCCCAGCACCACCGGCATGTTCCAGGCTTCGGGCGCGTTCGAGTAACGCACCTGATCATAAGCGATGGATAGGATTGCGCCGTCGTTGAGCAACGCCAGCAAAACGATCATCACCGCGGTTACCGGATAAAAGTCGAACACCAGGATGGATAGGGTCATGAACAACAACACGCGGATCGTTTCGGCGATACGATAGATCGCGTAGCTGTTCATGCGCTGGAAGATTTTGCGGCTTTCCTTGATCGCGTCGATGATGACCGACAGGCCGGGCGTCAATAGGACGATATCCGCCGCCGCGCGGGCCGCGTCGGTGGCTCCGGATACGGCGATGCCGCAATCGGCCTTTTTTAGCGCCGGCGCGTCGTTGACCCCGTCGCCGGTCATGCCGACGATATGGTCACCTTGCTGCAGAACGTCAACAATGTGGAATTTGTGCTCGGGAAAGACCTGGGCAAAGCCGTCCGCTTTCTCGATGGATTGCGCCAGCTGCGCAGTCTCATGATGACGAGTATCAGCGAAACCGCCGGCGTCTAAAATGTTAGCGCCCATTCCCAGTTGATCGGCGATTTCTTTGCCGATGGCCAGTTGATCACCTGTGACCATCTTCACCTTCACTCCCATCTGCCGCGCCATGGCGATGGTCGCTTTGGAATCCTCCCGCGGAGGGTCGAAGAGCGGCAAGATCCCGAGAAATTGCCATTGTCCTTGGTCGTCGGTGCGCGCAACCCCCAACGACCGAAAGCCGCGCGCCGCAAAGTCCTCGATCGCTTTGTCAACGGCAGCGCTGGTCTCGGCAGCATTCGCGGCCAACGCTTGAATCACCTGAGGCGCGCCTTTCGTGACCTTGAACTTCTTGCCGTCCCGGCTCTCGACTGCGGCTTCGGTGCGCTTGTGAACCGGATCAAACGGTTGAAAATGAATGACGCGATAGCCCTGTAAGCTTTGATCATCTCGGACGCCGCCAAGAACCGCCAGGTCGATGGTGTCCTGACTTTCGGCGCGGGACGCCAACGCAGCGGCGAGGATGATTTCTTCACCGCTGACGCCGTCCACGACGAAAGGCTCTCCCAGGGTGAGCTTGTTTTGCGTCAACGTGCCGGTCTTGTCCGAGCACAGGACGTCCATGCCGGCGAGCTCCTCGATGGACGCCAGCCGGCTGACAATGGCCTGCTTTGCGGCCAGCAGCCGGGCTCCGACCGCCATTGTCACCGATAGCACTGTCGGCATCGCCACCGGGATCGCCGCCACCGTCAGCACGAGCGCGAATTGCAGGGTGGTCGCCATGGGGTCGCCGCGGAACAGCGCGACGGCGAGGATTAACACCACCAGCGCCACCGCCAAGACGATCAAGTAGTCGCCGATTTTCAACACGGCGCGCTGGAAATGACTGACGGTGTGCGCCTGCTCGACCAGCTGCGCGGTCTTGCCGAAGTAGGTATTCTGACCCGTGCCGTAAACCAACCCGTCAATTTCGCCCTGGCGAATAATCGATCCCGAATAAGCCGTTTCGCCGCTCTTTCGCGCGACGGGCAGAGACTCGCCCGTCAACGCGGACTGATCCACCTCCACCGGATCGCCTTCCAACAAGCGCGCGTCCGCCGGGACGATGTCACCGAGCCGTATGTGAACGAGGTCCCCAGGCACAATCTCGCGGGCCGGGACGATCATCCACTTGCCGTCGCGCTTCACCCGCGCTTGTAATGCGAGCTTGGCTTTCAGCGCCGCGATCGCATTGCCGGCTTGAAATTCCTCCCAAAATCCGACGATCGCGTTGGCCACAAGCAGCATGAGGATGATAAAGAAATCGGCCCAGTGACGCACCAATGCCGAGAGAATCACTGCCGCTTCAATCATCCAGGGAATCGGACCCCAGAAGTAGAGCAGGAACTTGAGAACAGAGTTGACTTTTTCTTCGGTAATTTCATTCGGGCCGTATTTTTGCAGGCGGGTTTGCGACTCCGTCGAGCTCAGCCCGTTTGGACTGGACGCGAGCGTCTTGAACAACTCAGGGAGTGAAACTTCCTTCGCTTCTTCCGCGGCCAATGGTGCGGCCTTCATTTTTTAAGCCCCCCATTCACCACTCAAACGCCTCGTTAAACTTCGGCATCTCGACCTGTGTGTTATGGAGAAGCGCCGCAAAGCGCTGCATGACCGCTTCGTCGCCATGCACGAGAAAAGTGCGGCTGGCATGGGTTTGGCCGTGCCAGTCGAGCAGTTCGGCCTGGTCCGCGTGGGCGGAAAATCCGCCTATGGTATGGATGCTGGCGCGGACCGGGATCTCTGCACCGAAGAGGCGCACCTGCTTTGCGCCATCAACGATATGGCGCGCCAGGGTGCCATTGGCGGCATAGCCCACGAAAATAACGCTGGCCTGCTTGCGCCCGAGATTATTTTTGAGATGGTGCCGAATACGACCGCCGGTGCACATGCCGGATCCGGCCATGATAATGGCTCCGCCGGTGATGCGGTTGATGGCGATCGATTCGGCCGTCTCGCGAGTGAAATGAAGTGCCGGCAGGTGGAAAGGATCGTTTCCCTCTCGGAACATCTCCCTCGTCTCGCCTTTGTAACATTCCGGATGGTGTTCGAAAATTTGCGTGGCCGAAATCGCCATGGGAGAGTCGAGAAACACCGGAAGCGACTCCGGCAGGCGGCCTTGTTCCCTCCCCGCTCGCAGGAAATAAAGCAACTCCTGCGCGCGTTCCAGCGCAAAGGTCGGAATGATGACGTTACCGTCGCGCCGGAAAGTAGCCGTCACCACCTCATAGAGTTCCTCCACTGAGGCCGGCAGGGACTTGTGCTTCCGGTCCCCATAAGTGGTTTCCATCACCACTGAATCCGCCTTTGCCGCGACGGGGACGCGGAGCAGCGGTCGCCCAGCGTTGCCGAGATCTCCGGAGAAGAGCACGCTGCGGCGGGCCGCCTGTTCCTGAAGCTCGATTAGCACGCTCGCCGAGCCGAGGATATGGCCGGCATCCAGGAAAGTGACGCGCAGGCCGGCGGCAAGCTCCAAAGGCTCTCCGTAAACCGCAGTACGCCCAAAATACTCAAAGCTATTTAATGCGTCGAGCGTAGTGTAAAGCGGCGCATCTTCATGATCGGCATGACGCTTTTCTGACTTGCGTTGCCGATAGCGCGCTTCCTCCTCCTGCAGGTGCGCGGCATCCAACAGCACCAGACGGGCTAATTCCCGTGAGGCCGATGTGGTGACGATCTCCCCGTTAAATCCTCGCTGGACCAATAGCGGCAAACGGCCGCAATGGTCCAGATGCGCGTGGGTGAGCAGGACATAATCAATGGCGGCGGGATCGAAGCCAAACGGTTCTGCGTTTTCCTCATGGAGCTCCCGACCGCCTTGATACATTCCACAGTCGATCAAGATGCGGCGTCCAGCGCATTCGATCAGATGGCACGAGCCGGTAACGCCACGATCGGCGCCGTGAAATGACAACTTCATCACAAACTCCTTGGTTGTAACGGCTCGCCGTTTATTTCGTGCCAATGCAGGATACCGTCCCAGATCTCCTGAGCGGTCTCGGCGAACCAGAACAGTTCCCGATCTTCCAGATCGATAACGCCTTCATCGACGAGAAAGTCCACGTTGAACGCGCGACGCCAGTACTGCTCGCCGACCAATACGACAGGAACCGGCTTGATCGTGCGGCTCTGCACCAACGTCAGGGTTTCGAAAAGCTCATCGAAGGTGCCGTAACCACCCGGAAAGGCGACCAGCGCCTTGGCGCGCAAAAGAAAATGCAGCTTCCGCAGCGCGAAGTAATGAAAGCGAAAACAAAGATCGGGGGTGATATAAGGGTTGGGATACTGTTCATGGGGCAGGCGAATATTAAGGCCGATGGATTTGACACCGACGTCATAGGCCCCGCGATTGGCAGCCTCCATGATTCCCGGGCCGCCCCCGGTCATGATGACAAGGTCGTAGTTGTGGCCGTCCGGCCCGCGGCTTCCCACCAAACGCCCGAATTGACGGGCTACATCGTAATAACAACTATTGGCGAGAAGACGCTCCGCCACTTCAAGGCGACGGGTCAGAATCGTATTGGTCGGGTCGGTCGCCAGAGCTGCGCGCAACGCCTCGATATCCCGCTGAACCGCCGCCCGCTCCCGAATGCGAGTGCCGCCGAAGACGACGATCGTGTGCCGGATGGAATGCTGCTCCATCAGGAGTTCGGGCTTGAGGTAATCGACCTGGAGGCGCAGGCCACGGAGATCGTCGCGGTTAAGGAAGTCGACGTCCTTGTCCGCCTCCCTATAGCTGGGGCTTTCCAGAATGGCTTTGATTCGCTGCTGTGCTTCCGGCTCCTCCTCGATCGGCTTCGGCCGCTGCCAAGGCAGCGGTTCGCGGCGCTGGGTTGGGTGCGGCGGCGTTGGAACTCGTGCTGGCGTCTGCTGTTTGGGCATATCTTCCTCTCAACGATCTCGCTCTTGGCTTACTTACTCGGGCCGGTTCGATTCGACATTCGACTTATTCACGCCGTTTCCAATCGCGAATCTCCGGCAGATTTTCGCCGTGGCTGTGAGTGCAGGCTTTGTGATCGAGCAACTTGTCGCGCAGAAATTGCTTGCGCAGGCGGCATGGGACTTGTCCTTGACCCTCTTCTAATCATGATTACAGGCGAAACTCCTGCAGCGTGCGCAGAAAGCTGATGACGTCCTGCCGGGAAAGCATACCGATCACCTGTCCGTCCGTCATCACCGGCAGTTGATTGACTCCGTCACCGTCCATCTGCTGGAGCGCGCTCCAGAGCTCTGCGGAAGGGCTGATGCGCTTGCATTGCTCCAGCGGGAGCATGGCCTGAGACGCGGCGGTCGTCGCCCACTCCTGGCGCGGCACTTCTTTGACCCTGTGCGGAGTGATCAGGCCGACAGCCTTTTGGCCGCGAGTAACGATCAAACAGCGCTGCGCCTGGCCGAGGATCTGTTCGTCCACCAGCTCTTGCAGCTTAAGATCTGCGGCAACAGTAGCGCTCTGCCGGCTCATCGCCTGAGAGACGGTGTGTCCCGCCAGCAATTCTTTAAACATCGCTTGGTGCAGCTCGGCAGTGGCGGCGTTGTCCAGAAACCAGCCGATGAACGCAAACCAAAAACCGCCGAGATCGCCGGCGAAGACGCGCCAGAAGCCTATAAAAATAAACAAAAAACCGAAAAAACGCCCGACCTTCGCGGAGATCAGGGTGGCGCGTCGCATGTTGCCTGTCAGCGCCCAAACGATGGCACGGAAAACGCGACCGCCATCGAGCGGGTAACCGGGGACCAAATTAAACAACACCAGCGTCATGTTGATATAGGCTAAATACTTGGCCAGCGCCCACAGAGGCTCAAGACCGGCAACGAGGGGTTCCACGGTGGAAAAAAAGCCCGCGAGAACGAGACTGACGATGGGGCCGGCGATGGCCACGAAAAATTCCGCGGCGGCGCTGGGGGGTTCCGCGCCAATCTGCGCGACGCCGCCAAAGACGAAAAGCGTGATGCTGCGCACGGGAATTTTATACCGCAATGCCACCACGGAGTGGCCCAGTTCATGGAGCAGCACGCTGGCGAAGAGCATGAGCGCCGTGACGGCGCCCATGACCCAATAGAGAGGCGGCGCCCAGCTCTTAAACTCCGCGGGGTAGTAACTTCCTGCCAGCGCCCACGTGAGCAAGGCAAAGATCACGAACCAGGAATAATCCAAGCCGATGGGGATTCCGATGATCTTGCCCAGCGGAATGTTTTGTCGAGTCATGACCGCGCCGATTGTCGCATATCGCCGCCGCCCATTACCGCTGCCATAGGATGCGCGTCCGTTCCAAGGGAACTTGAGCGCCGCAATGAAACGGCACCCCCCGCGGCGTGTAGTCCGTGGCGAGGCGGGCCAAGGCCATAGATTGGCCGGCTGACACGGGGTTGTTGGCTCATGGTTTGATGTCCCTTTGCTTCTCAGACGGCACCGCGAGAGTGTCCGGTTATTTTTTTGTGAGACTAAATCGATGTAAGTTCTCGCTCGGCAATCTCCAATGCCTTCCGAGCTGCCTCAGTGGCGCGCTTGAAATTGCCCCGTTAATAGCCGGTTTACCTTGATGACCGACGTTGTTTGTTGTTGTAAGTGCAATCCCGGCGCCAAGTTGGCCTTGCGCTTTTCCGTAGGATTACAAATCGATTGCCCGCAAAACTGCGAAAAATCGTCAAAGAGTTTTGCAGAGCTGCGATAGAATCCTGGCAGGTTTGGCTGTCTGGCTTATCAACGGGAACTTCTATGATGAAGATTGATCGGCAGGAAGAACCGATCGGTCAATCGGAGAGCGAACAAAAAATCCATCCACGCCGTCTCCCTCAGACGCACGCCGATGCGCGGGCGCAGCTGGCTACTCGCATGGTTACACAGCAAAAACTTGTCAGATAATCGCGTATTTATATTTTCTCCGGTTCACCCGGTCATTCAATTGTCACTTTGGCTTCCTCGATGATCACATCGTATGTGTATCCGGCGCCAAAGTCTTTATCGAGCATAACGGTTCCTTCGACCAAAACCGTGTCGCCCACTTTCGCCTTGGCCTGGGTGGTCACGGTGAGATCGTTGGCCGGGTCCTTGCCGGTGCCATCGCGCAGGTGAAGCCAGTTCTTGCCCATGATGGCCTCGTGATACTTGACGACTTTGCCGCGCAGCGTCACTCGTTTGCCCTTGAGCTTGACCTTTTCTTGATAAACTTCCCGCACCGTCTTGCCGCCCTTCGGCTTGACGATCTTCGAGAAATCGAGCTTGGGCGCGGCGGGAGCGGTGCTGCCGTGCCCGTCGATCTTCGGATGGCCTTCGGGAAGTGGCGCGCTGGCCGCCCGGGCGGCGGCGTAATGATCCAACGCGATCGCACTCGAGCCTGAAATGCTGACCGCTAATAAGAGCCTTGCCGCTGTGTAAAAAGTTTTCCTCACTGTTTCTCCTTCGCTGAAACATTTCTGCCGGACTGAATGGCAATCATCGACGACGTTTCCACTCTGTTTACCGATATCATGAATCCAAAAAAATATTAATCAGCAGGCCAGGAGGCCAGGCGGATTGCTCACGCCGGCTCGATCCATCCAAGGCGCGAGCGCGGCGGCAAAATCGGCGTCATAAGCTAGGAGAGCGGCGGCTAGGAAAGCAGGCCGCGCGCCCAAACGAAGAGCGCTCCTGAAGGAAATGGAAGTTGGATGGCCCAACCGAACAGGCCATAGAAAAACACCCAGGAGAGCAGAGCGAGAGCGAGACTGGTTAGCCATTTCTCTCTCGCCGCAACCTTGAGGTAGAGAAAAGTCAGTACCGGAGCGGCATCGATAAATCCCAAGAGCCAAATGGCGGCAAAAAATCCCGTGAGCCAACCCACCATTGAAAGCGTTCGGCGCTGAGCTGGCCTGAGGTCCTCCATGGGCTTAACTTTGGCCTCAACCGGAACCGGGCGGCGTATCACCGGTCGAATCTCCGCGGCCAGGACGATCAGCGCGAGCGCCAAACCGGGGATTCCCACGACGCGTGGAAAAAGCGCCGCCGAAGGGAAATCTGCGCCATAGCCAAAATAGGCTTGATAAACTAGGTAGCCAAAGATCAAGGCGAAAAAGAAAGCAAAGAGTGCCCGGTAAATTGGACTTCGGATCACCACCTGCAGCTCAACATCAGAAGGCGCACGTTCCCCTTTGTGGGGCCGGTGCGCCTCGATGACCGAATAAACCAGCACTCCAACCATCAGCAGAAAAATAATAATCACGCCGGGGTGGGTCAGCCACTTATATCCATAGGTGGAGGTAGCGATAAAGAAATTGCTTTCGGCGATATCCCCCAAAACTAGACCCAGGACCATCGGCGGGCGCGGCCAATCGAATTGAACCATGAACCAGCCGATCACCCCAAAAATAAAAACCAGGAACAGATCTCCGAAGCTGTTTTTCACGGCAAAGCCACCGATGTAAATCAATAAAAGGACAAAGGGGATTAGGAACGTGCCTTTGACGTGGGTGATATTCGCCAGCTGCTTCAGAAAAAGAAATGAGGCGGCGACGGTTATAAGATTGGAAACGACGACGACCCATACGAGAGAAAAGGTCAGCGTTAGATACTTGGCCGGATCGAGCATATCCGGGCCCGGGACGATACCCTGCATGATGAAAGCGCCGAGCAGAATTGCCATCGAGACGCTTCCCGGAACGCCGAACGCAACTGTGGGGATCAAAGCTCCGCCCTCTTTTGCGTTAGTGGCGGCGCAAGGACCAATCACTCCTTCGATAGCGCCTTTGCCAAACCGTTCCTGATCCGGCGAGCTTTGGACCGCGTGGGCGTAGGCCAGCCATTGCGCCACCGACCCTCCCAATCCCGGCAGCGCGCCGATGTAGCTGCCGAGAATGCTGCAGCGCAACACCAAACCCCAGTGGCGAAAGACATCCTTGACGCCCTCCATGACTCCGCCCAGCTTGCCGATCCGCTCCCGCGCAATGCTTGATCCTTGAACTCCTAGGTCGATAATTTCCGGGATCGCAAAGAGACCGATGGTGACCACGACCAGGGAAATGCCGTCCCATAAGAAAAGCGAAACGTCTTCGCCGAGAAAGCGCTCCAGGGTATATCGTTGAATCGAGTTGATGGGGTCGAGCCCTACCATGGCAAGGGCTAAACCCAGGGCTCCGCTGCTCAGCCCTTTCAGGAGATTACGTCCACTGAGCGATACGATGAAGACAATCCCGAGGATCGCGAGCATGAAGAATTCGGCGGAGCCAATTGAAAGAACGATGGGGCGCACGATGGGAATCGCGAGTGCGAGCACAAAGGCGCCGAAAATCGCGCCGATGAGTGAACTCACCAAAGAGGCGCCCAAGGCGCGCCCTGCCTCGCCTTTCTTTGACAGCGGATGGCCGTCGACGATGACGGCCGCCGTCGTCCCTTCACCCGGGACACCGAACAGTATCGAAGTAATGTCGCCTGCAGTCGCTGTAACCGAGGCCATTCCCAAGAGAAAGGCAAATGCCTGCGTGGGATCCATGTCATAGATGAAAGGGAGCATCAGCGCCAGGGTGGCGGCCCCTCCGATGCCGGGAAGGATGCCCACCCAGAAGCCGACGAAGATGCCTATCAGCATGAACAGGAAGGCCTGCTGCCCATGAGCGCTGAACGGCAGGATCGCGATCAGTCCATGGTAGAAGGCCTCGAGGTATGCCACGTCAAACCTGCTTTTTGCCTCGCCCGATCAGCTTCTCCAGCAGCTCTATGGCCTTGTGTGACGTGGAAAGCGTCTCGTTGACCAATTGTTCGATTTCCTCGCCGGAAACGGAGGCTACGATAAGATTCGATTTTTTCGCATCGGCCTTGAATGCCGGGTCTTCGAGTGTTTCCTTCACCGCAGTCCGGAGAATCTCAAGTCGCGCTTTGGGCGTTCCCGGAGGCAGGGACAGTGGTTGAAAATATTTGTATGCGTTGAGCCACGCCTTGAAGGCCTGCAAATTGTCCTCGCCCTTGATGACCTCCGTGAATTGAGAAAGATCTTTAACTTGCGGCGCATCCCATTTTCCCTCGATGGCAAACGGAATCAGCCTGTCCCCGTCCTTGGCATTCAACATAGCGCTCGCTGTCGTCCTCATGGATTCCCAAGTCCAGCAGGCGCCATCCAGCTCTTTTCGCTGCATGCCGATGCGAATTCTCGAGGTCCCTTTATAACCGCGAATCACCTTGAAAGGCGCATGCATCAGGCCGATCATGAGCCTCGGCAAATCGTCTGTGGTCGATCCCGCGCCCGTGGAGCCCATTCTTAGCTGTTTCTTCGAGTGGAGCACGTCTTCCAAGTTCTTGTCACCCGTGAACGCCATGATCGCGCAAATCGGTGACCCGGTCCTGATCGAAGCGATCCATTCGAACTTGCGGGCGTCGAACTGAATCCCCTTGAGGCCCAACGCCTGCTCGGTAACTAGCCCGCCGCCGAAAGAGCCGATCGTGAGTCCGTCCGGATCGGCCTTTTTATAGAGGTAATTCGCCGCGATCAGACTTCCGGCACCGGTCATATTCTGCACGATGACATTGGGATTCCCGGGAATGTGTTTACCCAGGTGGCGCGCCAGCGTTCGAGCGTAGGTGTCGTATCCTCCTCCAGCAGCGTAGCCGACGACGATACTGATGGTTTTGCCCTGGTAAAAATCTGCTGCGCTCGATCGACCCGGGCAACCGGCCAAGAGAAGAACCGTAACGAGCGCCATCACTGATTGTAGAGGTAAGCGAATTTTCTCCCTCATAAAACCGTCCTCCTTCCTTATCCGTTCTTTACCGATTTTGGTTCGCATGGCTCGCGGGACTCAGATCGGCACCCCACTGCGCGATCAGGCTGACTCGCGCGCATCGGATTCCAGTTAAACTTTCCCGGTAGTGATCGAGCCCGACAGCTCCGCCTCACACACTTTATGTTTGAGCAAGACTAATGCCACGGTGAGAACTATGGAAGTGGTCGCATTCGATCGAAACCAGGCTCGACCGATTCGTTGACTGTGGCAAATCTGTGGGTCCATGTGGAATTCTGTCTCACTTGTTTATTCTCTCGATCTCCTAGCTGGCGGCAGCTCCGGCATTCTTCGCATCGCTGTTCGGAGCCTGGAATTTTGTCCGGCAGAAGCTATGCTATGAGAAAACCCTTAATGAACCGAGATCACTCTCGCGAAAGAAACTCATGCACATCCTGGTTGTCGAAGACGAGAAGAAAGTCGCCAGTTTCATCAAGCGCGGGCTTGAGGCGGCCAACTATTCTGTCGATGTGGAGCACGACGGCAAGGCGGGACTGAATCGGCTTATGGAAGGCGGATTCGATCTGGTCATTCTCGATGTCATGCTTCCAACGCTCGATGGTCTTAGCGTCATGAAGCAAATTCGCCAGGAGCGGGTCAGCGTGCCGATTCTTTTGCTCACCGCACGGGTCACCGTAGCGGACCGAGTCAGCGGTTTAGATCTAGGCGCGGATGACTATCTCACCAAGCCGTTTGCCTTTGAAGAATTGCTGGCACGCGTGCGCGCTTTACTCCGGCGCGGCGGCCCGGCGGCGCCGCCGGTATTGACCGTGGCGGATTTGCGCCTCGACCTGGTGACCCACGAGGTAAGCCGCGGCAATCGGCGCATCGAGCTGACGCCCAAGGAGTTCGCCCTGCTCGAGTTTCTCCTCCGCAGGCAAGAACAGATCCTGAGCCGCGCGGTGATTGCCCAGCACGTGTGGGGAGTCGACTACGATACCTTTACGAACGTGATCGATGTCTACGTTAATTACCTGAGGAAAAAAATCGACGATGACTTCGATGTAAAGTTGATCCACACGGTGCGCGGCGTCGGCTACGTTTTGAAGGAAGAGCCGCCAGCGTTATGAGCTTGCGTCCGACGACCCTGCGGGGTCGATTGACACTTTGGTACACCGGCGTCCTAACCGTGATGCTCGTCCTGGCGGGGGCATCATCTACCATCCTGCTGGATCACGGCCTGCGAAATACCGTGGATGACTCGCTGAATTCTTTGGCGCATGCCATCGCCGATTCGGTTCGCCAGACCTCCTTGCCGTCGCCTGATATCGAAGATTCGCTCCAGTCGCTGCTGGGGCCCCGACTGGCCGAGCGGTTTTTCCAATTGCTCGATCCGTTTGGCCAGGTTGATCCTCGTCTCGTTCCTCCGAAGCGAGCGCGACTACCCTTGAGCGCGGCAGCGCGGCGTAACGCGGAAAGAGGTCAAGCGACTTTTGAAACGATCACCTTCCCGGCGGGAACCAACAAGGTGTTTCGGCTGCTCACGATGCCGGTCATTAGAAACGGCGCGACGGCTAATATTGTTCAAGTCGCCATGTCCTTGGAAACCGTCGAAGGCGCGCGTTCCAGTTTCGTTTTCATCCTTCTCGCTCTTTCCCCTTTGGTTTTGGCCGCCGGGGCGCTTGGCGGCTGGTTTCTCGCCCGGCGAGCATTGGCGCCGGTCGACGCAATCGTCGAGGCGGCGCGAAAGATTGAAGCCGAGCAACTTAGCAAGCGCATCCCTGCTTTGTCGCAGGACGCTGAATTGGGCCGGCTGATCGCTGTGCTGAATGATATGCTCGAGCGGATCGAAGCTGCTTTTGCGGCGGTTCGGCGTTTCAGCGCCGACGCCGCCCATGAATTGCGGACCCCGCTAACGATTCTCAAGGGAGAAATCGAGGTCGCGCTCGGTTCGTCACTCTCCTCTGAAGCGGCTCGGCGGACGTTGCTAAGCTGCTTGGAAGAAGTGGACCGGCTGAATTCGTTGGTGGCAGACTTGCTATTGATGGCGCGGATTGAAAGCAATGCGTTACCCATAAATCCGCGGCCGGTCAACCTGGCCGAGACGATGGAGGATGTAGCGCCTGCATTGATGGAACTGGCAGCGCGAGCCGGAAACCGCTGTAAGGTCAATGCGCCTTCACCATGTTGGGTGCTGGGTTCTGAGTCGCTGCTTTTTCGGCTGGTATTTAACTTGGCCGAAAACGCGATCAAATATACTCCAGCACAAGGATTAATCGAAGTTACCTTGCGCCAAGATGACGGCGCCGCCGTCTGGGAAGTCAAGGATACCGGTCCTGGAATAGCGCCGGAGGTGCAGAAGCGTCTTTTCGAGCGCTTTTATCGCGGCGATCCGGCCAGAGAGGGCAACGGCACCGGGCTGGGATTGGCACTGGTTCGCTCTATCGTTCAACTGCACCATGGCAAGATTGAAGTCTCCAGTGCCGCGGGCGAGGGCAGTTCCTTCCGCGTACTATTGCCGCTAGTCCCGCCACCCGCTTCCCCGCCCAGCGAAGATTAAAAAATTTTAATCCGCCTCTCATTCTCCTCTCATCGTCCGCGTTTATAATTCCAGTATCGAGAGTTAAGGTCTTTGTATGGAAACAATCAACGTGGACGCGTTCCACAAAAAGGAGAAGTAGAAATGAAATCGAAACAAGCAATTGTTGCCACAACGGCGCTGGCATTCGCCCTGGCGGGAGGGGGTTTCGCCGTCGGTCGAGAAACCCAGAAAGCGGTAACACCGGCCAATCCAAACGGAAACCATCTGCCGGCGGTTTCTGGATCTCAGAACGGCTCTTTCCCTTCCTTCGCTGATTTAGCCGCCCGGGTTTCCCCCGCGGTGGTTAACGTCAAAGTGACCTCGGTCGAGAAAACCGCTTTCTCCGACCAGCTTTCCGGCGGAGACTTCCCATTTCCCGGATTCCAAATTCCTGTTCCCCAGCAGCCCCAAGAATTCAGAAGGCAGGGAACGGGCTCGGGATTTATCATCAGCAAAGACGGACTGATTTTGACCAACTACCACGTCATTGATAACGCCCAGGCGATCACGGTGACGCTGAGTGACAAAGGGCAGTACAAGGCCAGGGTCGTCGGACGCGACCCGAAGACCGATCTCGCGGTCTTGAAGATCGAAGCGAAAGAATCTTTGCCCACCGTTGCGCTCGGCGACTCGGGCGCGCTCCGAGTCGGAGACTGGGTCATGGCAATTGGCAACCCATTTGGTCTCACCAACACCGTGACCACGGGGATCGTCAGCGCTAAGGGAAGGACGATTGGCGCCGGCCCCTACGACAATTTCATTCAAACCGACGCGCCGATCAATCCGGGTAATTCCGGTGGGCCGCTTTTTAACATGGCCGGCGATGTCGTCGGCATCAATACGGCCATCTTCAGCCAAAGCGGCGGCAATGTGGGAATCGGCTTTGCCATTCCGGTGAACTTGGTCAAGAGCCTGCTGCCGCAACTGGAAACCAAGGGGACCGTCACGCGCGGTTGGCTGGGCGTATCGATTCAACCGGTGACCCCCGAACTGGCTCGCTCATTTGGCCTCAAACAAGCGCAAGGCGCGCTAGTCGGAGACGTGACGGCTGAAGGCCCGGCGCAGAAGGCCGGAATCAAGCGCGGCGATGTGATCGTCAGCTACGACGGGAAAAAAGTTGACAGCGCCGCAACACTGCCGATACTCGTGGCTTCGACAGCGGTTGGCAAGACCGTGCCGGTTGAAGTTATCCGTAATGGCAAAATGACCACCGTCAACGTGGAAACCGGCAAACTCAACGATCAAACCGCGGCGGTGAAAGCGGAGAAGGAAAAGAGCAAGTGGGGGTTGGCGCTGCAGAACATTCGGCCCGAGGAGCGGCGTCAGATGGGACTCAAGGGAAAGTCAGGCGTCGTAGTGGCAGCCGTGGAGCCGGCAAGCCCTGCCGCCGACGCGGGGATTCAACCCGGTGACGTGATCATGCAAGTGAACCAGGTTCCGGTGAGCACGGTTCAAGCCGTGAAGAGCCAAGCCGCCAAAACCCGGGGTGACAAACCACTGCTTCTCTTGGTCCGGCGCGCCGACGGCAGCACGATGTTCGCCGCGTTGTCCCACAACGTTGGATAGTTGTCGCAACCTGCCCATGCCTGCCGGACGGATTTCACCGTTCGGCAGGCGTTCTCGTGTCAGCAACTGCCTGCGCCCTACTTACCGAGTAGATATCTATAGTTATTTCTTTCAGTTCTCTTCTCGTCGGGAATCACTTTTCAACCTCAGCGGTCAGCGGTCAGCTGTCAGCGGTCAGCCGTCAGCTTTCATCTTTCAGTTCCCTCCTCGTCGGGAATCACTTTTCAACCAAGGATTAGTCCAAGTGCAACGGTTCGCCATCACGCTTTCAGTTCCCTCCTCGTCGGGAATCACTTTTCAACTGCAGCAGCAAAGAGCGGGACTAACGATGTTTCTGCACTTTCAGTTCCCTCCTCGTCGGGAATCACTTTTCAACCACATTAATCCATGTTGTATAAGGCGATTTTCGGTCTTTCAGTTCCCTCCTCGTCGGGAATCACTTTTCAACGTTTAGAGAGCGCCAGCATGTCGAAAAGTTCATCCCCTTTCAGTTCCCTCCTCGTCGGGAATCACTTTTCAACCAATCGGCCGGCGCAGATACGGCTCCAAACCCGTTTGCTTTCAGTTCCCTCCTCGTCGGGAATCACTTTTCAACGTACAGCATGATCCCCACAGGGAGGGTGACTGTAGCTTTCAGTTCCCTCCTCGTCGGGAATCACTTTTCAACAAGGCGAGGATGAATTAGGGGCTGTTGAAACTTTTCTTTCAGTTCCCTCCTCGTCGGGAATCACTTTTCAACGATAGGTTTTGCCGCCAATGGTAGTTTCTTGGCCGACTTTCAGTTCCCTCCTCGTCGGGAATCACTTTTCAACCAGCGGCCATCACCTACACGCCGGGCACTCTGGCTGACCTTTCAGTTCCCTCCTCGTCGGGAATCACTTTTCAACCATTTAACTCTGGCATGAGGTTTGCTCTCTTACACTTTCAGTTCCCTCCTCGTCGGGAATCACTTTTCAACGTACAGCATGATCCCCACAGGGAGGGTGACTGTAGCTTTCAGTTCCCTCCTCGTCGGGAATCACTTTTCAACAAGGCGAGGATGAATTAGGGGCTGTTGAAACTTTTCTTTCAGTTCCCTCCTCGTCGGGAATCACTTTTCAACCCAGAGCCACCCATCAGGCCGACTAGCTCACCAAGCTTTCAGTTCCCTCCTCGTCGGGAATCACTTTTCAACCAATCGCGCGCAGATACGGCTCCAAATCCGTTTGCTTTCAGTTCCCTCCTCGTCGGGAATCACTTTTCAACGGTAGCGGCGGCATCTTGACGATGTTCTCCTTGGTCTCACTTTCAGTTCCCTCCTCGTCGGGAATCACTTTTCAACGGCTCGCTCTTCCGTTCTTGAATTATCCCTTTTGTCTTTCAGTTCCCTCCTCGTCGGGAATCACTTTTCAACCACTCTATTCGATCGGCGCCACGTCGCCCCTTTCGCCTTTCAGTTCCCTCCTCGTCGGGAATCACTTTTCAACGATTTATGCTATGTTATATATATCTATCACCCAAACCTTTCAGTTCCCTCCTCGTCGGGAATCACTTTTCAACGCTGATCAACTTTGGGTTCGTATCGGGAGCTTTCAGTTCCCTCCTCGTCGGGAATCACTTTTCAACGTTCTGCGCGGGTTTCCGTTTCTGCGGATTTTTTTTCCTTTCAGTTCCCTCCTCGTCGGGAATCACTTTTCAACCTACAGGCGGCAAGGGATTCGCAGCACCCCATCAGCCGCTTTCAGTTCCCTCCTCGTCGGGAATCACTTTTCAACCTTTAATGCCAGCGGGACCGACACCGCGATCACTTTCTTTCAGTTCCCTCCTCGTCGGGAATCACTTTTCAACCTTCGCCGCGGCGCCCTCACCGGCCCGCAGTTGGTCACTTTCAGTTCCCTCCTCGTCGGGAATCACTTTTCAACTTTAGTCGTTTGAATAACATGGGACACTCCATTTTCTTTCAGTTCCCTCCTCGTCGGGAATCACTTTTCAACCAATCGCACTCGGGTAGAGTAGATGGCAACCGTACCGTCTTTCAGTTCCCTCCTCGTCGGGAATCACTTTTCAACCTCGCGACTTTGTTCCGAGTTCTCTAGGTTTTGGGGCGCTTTCAGTTCCCTCCTCGTCGGGAATCACTTTTCAACTTGCGGCCGCGCCGGCCATCGCGCTGGATTCGACAACCTTTCAGTTCCCTCCTCGTCGGGAATCACTTTTCAACCCTCTTCACCCGGCGCGATCATGCCGTTATTGTCCCTTTCAGTTCCCTCCTCGTCGGGAATCACTTTTCAACGAACTCTCTCGTAAATTGCGCGCCCTGGCTGAGTCTTTCAGTTCCCTCCTCGTCGGGAATCACTTTTCAACATTGCAGAGCTGTCGTGATCCGATCAGCGTTCTTGACTTTCAGTTCCCTCCTCGTCGGGAATCACTTTTCAACCGCTTCAGAAGCACAGAAAAAACAAAAGCATTTTCAGCACCAACACTCACCTTTTTTCGAAAGCTCATTTTCTGCTCCAAACCCCCGCAGGTTTGCGAAATCGCGCTAAAGAACATCACCGCAGTAATTTCTATATTCGCAGTCCGCGCAGCGATTCCTCACCGGTGTCGGAGGCGGCATCTGCTCACCTTCGATCATTCGACGAATCTCGCCGATAAGTTCGTCCGCTTCCTTCTTCCGCTCCTCGGTCAGATCGAAAACCACGGCATCGTTCCGCGGGATGAGATAGACGAATCCTTTCGTGACTTCTCTTTGGTAGCAGTCCTCCAGCAGGCGGGCGTAGCCGCACAACTGCATCACATGGTTTCTGTGAGGCGTCCCCGTCGTCATCTTGAAATCCACCGGGAACAGTCCCTCCGGGCTATCGATCAAGAGATCCAACTTTCCACTCAACCCAAGCCGTTTTGAGCTGACCCAAACGTGAAACTTTCTCGTGCCTTCGGCCAACCGGTATTCACGCAGCTTCCGTCTTTTCTCTAGCTCATCTATTTGCGCCTCGGCGATCTTCCCCTGCTCCATTTTCCAGGTAGTCTTCTTATTCACCGGCATGCAGTACTGATAGAAGACGACCCTCGGACAGTAAGCGTTCTGTTTTATGTCGTTGACCCTGAGCGAAATCATACGGCCGCCGCTTCATCGGTCTTGCCGTTTTCCTTTATCAACCCGTCCTTTACGTCCTTGTGGCAAATCGGCTGAAGCAGAATCTTGCCGGTATTATGATTGAGTATCGACGTCAGGCGCAAAAACAATTCCTCGCGTTTATTCCGGTTGAGTGTTCCCTGAAACGCGCTGTATTGAATGCGCGCCAACCCGTAGTCGAGACAGGTTTCGGAGATTCTCAATCGAATCCTGTCGTCCTCGATGTCGTAAATAACCAGCGTCCTAAGCTCTTCCATCGTCCAGACCTAAACGATCTTCACAAGAAATTCCCCCAGGCCGATCAAAAAGGTCGCAGATGCGAGGCGCGCGAGGATCCGACGAGCGGAGGCGTACTCGGGTCGTACGCCGGAGCGAGGCAGGCGAGCGCAACGAAGCAGATGGGCCTTTTTCATCGGCCTGTCACCACTTGAAACTGAATGCCTTATATTCCCCCTCCCCCCGCAGAAACGTAGCCAACCGTCTCGCCTGCATCTGGATGATCGACCTGATCTGATATTGCTTTCCTTGATACGGTTCGGTAGCCACCAGGCGTTCGATGATCTTCTCCGCGATAGACTTCCTCGTCTCCGCGTCGAGCAAACCTTCTTTCATGCCAATCCTCGTCCCGAGATTTACATAGGCAATCACGGTCCGATCCACCACCGGCTGGCGAAACTCTTCGACCATATCCAAGATCAGCGACGGCTTGCCCGGTCGGTCGACGTGGAGGAAACCGGCGAAGGGCTCAAGCCCCGCGTTGAGCACCGCTCCCCAGACCTGCGAGTAGAGAATGCCGTAGCCGTAGTTTAGCAACGAGTTCACTTCGTCGGTCGCGCCCCGGTGCTCACGGCCAAAGAATTCCACCCGGTGTCCGATGATCTCCTTGACCGCTTCCCAGTAGATCCGCCCCGCGGTACCTTCCGTTCCCATGATGGTTCCCCTGGCTTCATTGACGCAAGTGGCGTCGATGGCCGGGACTTTTTTCCACAGCGCGCGCAGTTGGGCGGCGATGGCGTCGATTCTTTGAAACCGATCTTCCGCTTCGGTTTTTAAATATTTCCCGAAGTATCTGAGCAGCCGCTCCTGATTCTTGATCTTGCCGAGCACCACCGCTTTGCAGAACTCCAGGCCCCGCTTGTCGTTGAATGCGAGTATCTGCTCGCGCCGCGCTTGCACCGTCGCTGTCAGCATCGGCGAACTCACCATCGCGTAGGGCTTTCCGGTATAATCCAGAAAGCTCAGGCGTATGCCCCTCGCGCAGACTTCTTCGAGGAAGTCCGATGACATGCTCATGCCCTTCGAACCGACGACGACCTCGTTAATTCGAAAAAACGGGAACTGGTAGATTACGTCCTTGCCCTTGCGCACCAGCAACCGCTCGCTCTTCTTGCTGAGAAACAAACCATACCCCGACAAGATCAACTGCGAGCCGTCTTCGGATTTCACCAGCGTAATGCCCTCGTCGACGCGAATCTCCCGCCCCGGTTCTTCCGGCTCAGGCACCTCCACAGGAATCGGCTCGGCCGCGCCGGTGAATAAATTGAACTGAGCCACCGAAACCGGCTTTTGAATTTCCTCCTCATGTAATTCATTCAAAGCTTGGTCAGGCATATTTCACCTTGGGTTCAAATCGTTCCAGCCGTTCAATGGCTAACGCCGGTTCAAAAGTTCAACGTTCAACGCCGAATAACTCGAGCCGTTCCGGTCGTTTATTTCTTCAAATCTCTAACCTCTGCGTACTCCGTGCCTCCGCGGTGAAATATATTCAATCCCTAACTCGTCTCCACGATCTCGTACCAGCCGTTGCCGAACACCGCGTTCTTCCCGACATGCAGGTATTCGCCGAGCTTCAGATACGGCAGAAACATTCCAAGATCGCCCTCGAAACTCACTTCGCCGACAAACCGCTGAGATCGTGCTGACTTCGCGCCGGCGCGAGTATCGCGACGACTCTACCCAGCGCGTCGCGTCGGACACGGTTTTGACATTCTCCGCCGCTGCGCCGAATGCTTTGAAGTCGATGTCCAATCCTTCGCCGCAATAAAAATAAGACAGCGCATTGATCCGGTCGCGCAGACGCTTGGCCACTGGCCCAAAGGCCGGCCGCCGCGCCTAGTGACTCCATCCGCCCTGACCAGCGTCGGCGTCGAGAAATCGCAGCGCGACACGCGTGACGTTCGCCGCGCCAAGCTGTCGCGACCATGTGGACCCATCGTTGGAATCGTAGGGGCCGACCTGCGTGTCGGCCCTGATAGGCCCAGTGCGGTGAGTTATCGAACCATTCTGATCCAAGCGACCGCACAAGTCCGCCCACGAGATCGCGTCGGCAGGCGGCCGAACCAAGTTATTTTCTCTTCGTATAAACCGGCACCGACGTCCCGTCGTGCGCCAGCGTGATCGACGCCAGCCAACTCCACCGGCGCTCGATTCCGGCCCAAGCCCAGCCTGCGAAAGCTCTTTGAACGTCACGATGAAGTAAGGGAGATAGTCCTTGATCTTTCCCACCAGAACGACATCGAACGACAACCGTTCGCCCGGCAGATACGTTTCCTTCGTCTCCAGCGGCGGCTTGATGACAAACGGCCGGGGAATATCCCGGTTCTTGCTGATCTTCTCCGACCCCTTCGGCACAAACGGTTGGAACACCGCCGTGTACGGACACACGCTCCGCAACTCGCAGGTTTCCGGCTCCCGGCAGTTCGCATGGCACACGATCCGCCGAAACGCGCTGCCGAAACCGCCGCGAATCACGTTGCCCTTGTTATACGCGGGCATACGCAACGGCGCCTTAGGCTCGAGGTGAAAACGAAAATGCTGGAACGAAATACAGGGCAACATTCCTGGTCACTCTTCCTCGGCGATCAATCTCTCCAGTACCTGTTCACATTCTTCGACAAAGGCTAACACCTCGACTGGGATGGCTTGCGCTTCCTTTCTTGTAACCGTGGAGAAATCACCGTAATCGCTCTTCTGCCGCTTCTCGAAAGCGCGGGGCAACGCCTTAGCCGTATCCGCCTTAATCAGTCCAGACTTAACGAAATGCTTCTGGAACAGAGTGATCACCCCGCTGTGTCTCGATCAGTCCACCTCGGTCAGCGCCAAAAGGGACCGAGCCGCATAGAACACCGCGTAATAGAAGCGATTCACCGCGCCCATGAAAGCGCTCTTGGTCAGCAGATGCTCGCCTTCCGCAAAAGTTTCCTTAGCACGGCCGAGACGATGGCGCGCGAGCTTTTCAAGTTCCCGCTTCACAGCGAAATCCTTTCTTTCGCAATCGCTCGAAGAAAAGGCGTAATGCTCCACACCGGATCGGAGAGAGTTGAGCGGTCAATGACCCGCGGCGAGATATAGACGTCATGCTTGAGGTTGACATCGAACGCGATGTCCAGAACCCGATCCTCGGTCTCCAGGCCGTTCCGATTCACGACGACGAGCACATCGATGTCGGAATCCGGTTGATCTCTTCCCGTGGCCTTGGAACCGAAGAGTTTCGCCTCAAGCAAGTTTTTCCCTAGAGCGGATCGCAAACTCCGCAAGAATTCCTCCAGCGCCGCCGCATCGCTGGATTTCAGCTTCAAACGTCGAGTCATGTTCATGTCCTTCCCATTGCGATGGATGGAAACCAGCCTGATGCCTTTTCCGTTTCCATGTTTTTCCCGTGCGGCGGGCTGGAAAACTAGCCCGTTCCGCTTTCGCGATCTCCTTTACGTGCCCTGGTTTTCCCCACCGTTACCTCTCCCGACAATAGCGCTGCGATATCGCAAACGACCCTATCGAGGCGTCTGTTTGCCAGGCGACGCTCCGGATAGCGCAGCCCCATTTCACCCGCGTTCCGGCTGCCGTTAAACAGGCGGATGATTTCGATCTTGCGCCACGTTCTCATCGGAAACTCCGGCGCCACCTGTTATAATTCGACTTCGAAAGCCGCCTCTATCCAAGCGACTTTCTCAAACATTTGGGCCGAGCGGTATTTGCCGATCTCGGTAGCAAAAGCTATATTGTCTTGGAGGATCTCTCGATGGCCAAAGTAATGGTTTCCATCCCCGACGACGTTTTGAAAAAAGTCGATAGCACCGCGAAAACCCAGCGCCGCTCTCGCACAGAAGTCATTCGCGACGCGCTGCGCGCGCAAATGAGCAAGCAACGGGAAAATCACGGCAAGTGGCAAAAAGCCCTGGCTCCGCTGCGGAAGCTCGAACGGCAGTGGATCGGCCAGTGGGATTCGACCGACATCATTCGCTACTACAGGGATACCCGCTATGGCCGGGAAAATCGTTATTGACACATCAGTCCTGATCAAATGGATAAAGACTAAAGATGAGGAATTGCTCGCCGAGGCTCGTCGCCTTCTGAAGCAAGTGGAAACAAAAGCTCTCACCGTCCACGTCCCTGCGCTTCTGTTATACGAAATCGGCAACATCCTTCTTATCAAAACCGACCTCGATCCGGATGGCTTGGAAAAAGCCGTTGACGATCTCGAGGCTCTACCATTTATCGTCGCTCCGCCAGCAACGCCCCTTCTACGTCGCGCCAGCCGCGTTGGAAAAGAGCACGGCCTGACCTTTTACGATGCTTCATTTCTCGCGCTCGCCGTCGAGTTGGATTGCCCACTGGTGACCGCCGACCGCCATTTTTTCGACCGCACTAAGTCCCTGCCGCGTGTTCGCCATCTCTCCAAGGTCGGCACCCTCTAAAGTTCGGCATACGACAAACGATCCGGGAATACCAATACAGTGCCCTGTCCTACTGTTGCCTGTTGCCTCACGCCTCTATCCATCACACACGATCCGCCCTGCCTGTGCCGACACGGCAGACAGGCGAAACATGCTGCCAAAACCGCCGCGAATCACGTTGCCCTTGTTGTACCTGCCTGTGCGTCGCACGCAGACAGGCGGGCATGTGCAACGGCGCTTTGGGCTCCAGGTGGAAGCGTAAATGAGCAAACGAAAAACCAGTAATCATCACCGTTGCCTACGTTCGTGAGTTTGGGTACACTTTTTTCCAAACGGAGGAAATTTTTATGTCAGTTACCCAACTGACCGCAAAAGGGCAAATTTTAGTACCCAAACACCTGCGACGTAAACTTGGGCTCAAACCCGGCGGCAAGGTGCATCTCGACGAAGAAGAAGGACGATTAGTCCTCACCCCGGTTCCTCCTGATCCCATCGAGGCGGCCACGGGTTTTTTAAAGGGCCGATTTTCTCTGACTCAAGATCTCCGCCGTGAACACCGCGAAGAGGCGCGCCGTGAGCGAAAAGCTCGTTCTCGATAGTTTTGCCCTCGTCAGTCTCTTTCATCGCGAACCCGGCTGGCAGGTCGTCCAAAAGGCTCTCTACGATCAAGACAAATCGCGCGCCCGCGCCGTCCTCAGCTGGATCAACTGGGGCGAGTTTTACTACATCGTCAAGCGACGCGTCGGCGTCGCCAAGACGATGGACGCGCTCCGTCTCCTCTAACAACTGCCCGTCGACCTCTTTCCGGTAGACCACCCGTTGGTCCGAGCCGCAGCGGAAATCAAAAGCGAACACGCACTCTCCTACGCCGACGCTTTTTGCGTTGCCACCGCCCAACGCCTCGACGCCACCGTGTTAACCAACAACCCCGAGTTCGAGTCGGTCGAAAACCTGATCAAAATCCGCTGGCTGACCAAATAACCGGCTCCAGCCGATCTTCGCCGAACAATTACGCACCTCTACGCCTCTAGTCACGTCGCACGCAATTCGTCACTCACGAGCACGAACACGGCCTTTGATCCCTCCGCCGAAACGCGCTCCCAAACCCGCCTCGAATCACATTACCCTTGTTGCCTCTTTTGTTCTTTTCCAAAGCTCCAAAAGCAACAATGCCGCTCCGTCGAAGGCGACGATATATCTCCCCGCCTCAAAGACCGCTAACCGCCAATCCAACTGGGATTCGACCTCCACCTTCGGCACGACCGTGAAGATATGATTTTCCCGTGCCATGAGATCCGAAACGGGTGTTGACTCACCGTCCTGGTAGAGTCGCAACTGTGGCCACTTCTGTGTCTCGTGGATCATGCCGCAGTCGTCGTCACTGAATATCTCGCTGGCATGCACCCGGCGGTACTTTCCGATCCCCTTGATTGTCAGCATATCCAACTTATTGTTCCAAGTGAGTTCCACGGCACGCTTCAGGAGCGTGGCCAGGTCAATGTCATATTCGCCCAGATTCCATTCCTTGCGCCGGCGCTGCTCCATGAAGTCATGAATCCTGATACTTGGTAGCGATGTCCGGAAGCGGTTCAGCCGGCGGTACACATCAAGCCAGTGGGCGCTTTTCTTCCCAGCCGCACACCGCTCAAACGCGCCTTTGGCCTGTAAGTTCTTATCCGGACATCCGACGCGCTCCGCAAAGTCGGCCAGAATAGCATCGATCTTCTCGCGCAGCTTGGAAATTAATTCCGGTTTCACGTTTCGGTCTTTCTGAACTGTTGCGATCAGATTCTCCCCCTGGGCTCTGACCGTTGTCATGCCACTTTCGGTAGTTACAAACCAAGGGTATGCACTTGCCGAAGGGTACCAGGCATAGACGCGCTCCTCGAAAGTGGCTCGATCAATCGCGGCCGGCAAAGTACTCATCCCCTGAAAGGCGTTGGGTGGGACCAGAACAATCGCCTTTCCTGGCCCATGACGACCCACGCGGCCGAACCGCTGGAGGAACGAAGCCGCTTCCAAAGCCTCGAAGAAAAGATAATCGCAGCGAAAGTCCACCCCCACCTCGATGGCTGAGGTTCCGAGCGCCAAGAGTTTGCCTCTGGTGTCCCTTATAGCCCGGTGCGGAGCCCTCTGATGATCGCCAGCGAGTTCCGGGTAAAACCCGACTCCACCAGCCGATCTTCCAGACGGATGGCGTTCAGAACCGAATTAACGATAACCACCGCCGGCAGGTAGTCCTCATCAGGGATGTCGCTACGCAACCTTTCGAGTTCAGGCCTAAGATCGACAATTAGAGAAAGGAGAATTTCAATCGGGTCCCCACCCGTAAGTTGGATCGGCTCGACCTCGACGGAATGGACCGCCGTGCGCGAGCACCCAGATGCAGAATACGTTTCGATATGCGAGTCAATTACCGTCGGACTGCTCGCCCGGTCCAACAGTAAGCGGACTTGCGGATGCGGTGTCGCGGAGAGCAAAACTAACCGCCGGAAGATCCCAAACCCGCGGGCAAGTGCAACCATAGCAAGGGCATGGGCCAGCTCTACGCCCTGATAAAGGTGGAACTCATCCAGAATCAACGTCTCGTAGCGCCTCAGCGCCTCAAAGGGCTCGGCGTGATACCGAAGCCCCAGGATAAGAAACAAAATATCGGGATTGGTAAAGATGATCTTGGGCTTGTCCGGATCGAAAAGCCGTCGCAACGTTTCACCCCGACTTTTGCAGTGCATCACATCCTGCCATTGATCCAGAAGGTTGCCGTCCACAGGAATCAGGACGTGATCTGCGCGGCTGTATAGCTCGGCTCGATCAGAGGCATGCCACATTTCCGGCAGCCACACGAGCGGCTCGATTCCGTCTTCCATCGCAAACTTCGCCACAGCTCGCACCTGATCCCTCAAAAGCTCATTAGTGGGATATACCCCTACCGCCCCCTCGCGCCGCTTCAGTACCGGCAACATCGCCGCCCGCGTCTTGCCGGTTCCCGTCTTCGCCGCCAGCAATATTGTTGGGATGCTTCTCCCATCCCTCCCACATCGCCACTTGGTGCGGATAGAGTGGCGAATGCGACGCCGGATGATCGATCAAGGCAAGGCGAAGGTCACTCACTCGCATTGGACAAACTCGCTCAATCTTACGAAATAGAAACGGTCACTTTACCGCCTCCAAGACTTTTCTGGCCTCCCAAAACTTCGACTTTATTCAAGGCGGTGCGAGAACCTCGTTCAGCAGAAAGAGCTGCCGTTTCGCATCATCAGGTTCCGTCCAATACTTGAGCCAAACGTCCACCTCAACCCCACCAATGGTCCGACATCGACCGAATGCCGCGCCTTGACGCTCCTGAAATATCAGGAGTTCGCCGCTGAAGACTGATCCTGGTTTCACTTGTTCCCCTGTAACAATGGCGCCTGGCGCTGCCGTCTGAGATTTACAATTATGCGAATCCGCGTCTGGTCAATGCGCCACTCACCGGGTAAGGGAAACAAGTTCGGAATGCGCAAATAACCTTCCAGACCTGTCGCTCCAAAAAAGTATGACGGTGGACATAGACCATTTTGTGAAACTTGGACTTTGTCATCCTCAACCCTAATCTCTGAATGTTCACGTCGGTAGCCTTTGGTAAAAAGATCCTGTTCTGCCTTCGAAGGACGTGGAGCCGGGATTGACGGCTTGAGTAAGTCGGTTTGATTGCCGATTAGTCCAAGGCTACCCGTCAAAACATCCTTCTTCTGAATAAAAAGTTGCTCCACCTGTTGCCGAAACGCACCTTTAAAAGATGACGCAGGTATCACAGGCTGACCGTCTACGGTGAAAACCGGCTGTTTTTTCTCCGTCAGAGGAGAGGGTGTCCCTCCGACATGTAAAAAGGACCCATCGGCTACAACAATCTTAAGTGGTAAAAGAAAGACTTTCTGGTTACCCAATTCCTTGACATCTGGCAAGCTTGTTAACTTTTCGATGGCTGCCATTTTAGCACCTCCACAATTTGGGTGAGTGAATCGAGCTTACGCACGAAGAAGGCAATTTCGAGGAAATCTACGTGTTGTTCATAGAGTCCTTGAACGACTTGAAACAATGACGTATGAGCTTGACGGTCTCGGTCGTTCTTCTCTTTGTGAATTTTGTAAAGAAAGAACTGCTCGACAGTGGTTCGATTGTGTCCCTCGATAACCCTTCCATAGTCATCAAGTTCGTTCTTTGAGAGGTTGGAAAGGAGCGGACCGAAATTATTCAGCTGATCCACAAGGTTTCGGACTAATGGAGACTCGTTGTTAACATGCGTCTTCAACCCCAAGAGCACTCGTTTGGCATCTTCCCAATGTCTTTTCTTCGTGTTGTCTCGCTCGCTATTGATACGAATAGCTATCGTCTTTTCTGCGGAATCTAAGATCGCGAAAGCCATAGCCTTATCATTCCGTCGTAAAGCTTCACGGAACTCCGACCACTTCTCCTTGTTTACGAGTTCTTGTGGCATCCAAAAGATCCGTCGGTCATTGAGTACCCGCCGAATTGCCGCCTCAAGGGGGTTAGCGGTCATAGGTATATTCCTCCCCAATCAAGAAATCCGGGCCGCTCAAAATAGTATCAGCGAACAGCGCACGCTCATATCGTCCACCAACGCGGTTTGAGTCCGGTCGGAATAGATAGCTGTAGCAAGGCCGGACTAAATCTTGTGCCAGGTCGATCCCGAAAGCTGGAGCATCGGTTTCCCGCAGGTGTCCGCGTAGATACCCCACTCGCCGTATTGGCGCGACCTCTTCGACATAGTCAAGCGAGCATTGCCCGAATCCCTTTGACCTCAGTGCTCCCAGCGTCACGGACCAGGGACCTTCGCCTAGTGAAAAGACAGTCTTGGCCTCTGGAGTGGCGGCGACATATAAGTCCCCTTCGATCTGTGTTCGCCCTGTCGCCGGAATGAGGTGCTCTACGGTTAGTGGTAATTTGGCTGTCAGGAGGCACACATCGAACGGCGCATATGTGAAAATTTCCTTGCGGTAACTTGCCGGTTGGAAAAAGCCGATAGCGACGGTTTCTTTCAGACCAAAATGTTCATAGAAACAGCCCATTAGAGTCGAAGTCGGCAAGGTTTCCACACAGGGACGAAACGTTCCTTTTTTAACACGTTCTCCAATCACCACAGCTTGAGTAGTGAGTCGCAGACGGATGAACGTAGGTAACGGAGTGCGAGCATTAGGCATGGAGCACTCCACCACGCTGCATATTGGTGCCAACCAGGCGATAAAAGTCTAAGACCTGACGAGGCTGAGTCGGTGAAACACCATTAGTTCGTGAATCTGTGGAAAACGCCGTCGTTGTTCCAATGCCTGAACCAGTGCGGTCATCTCTCCGCCCTGCGCTTCGATGTCTGCAAGACGATGGAGAAAATGACTAAGCCGCTCACCAGTAAGTTTGTTCCTAAGAATCATATAGTGGTCGATAGTTAGGGCCACTTGGCGGATTCCCGGCTGTTGAATGCAGATCACAGTACCGGGCTGCTGTAGCTCTAAGAAGAAGCTCCAGTGCTCATGGTAGGGATACTTGGGATTTCCCAAGCTCACGGAGATACGGATCGGACAGTCCGCGACGCATTCAGGAAAGTGAGACCGTAAAAGCTGGACGAAGCGGTCCAAGACCGCTCCCAGCGTCTCAGAGCTATCTAAACGAATGATTCCCAGTTCGAGGTATCCTGAGATGGGGAAGAGCAGGGTTTCGCCCAACTTCAGCAGCGAGGTCCCGCCACTGTCCATCAGGTTCTCCAGAAAATGTCTGAACTCTTGGAGAAACTCCTTATACTCCTTCACGAATTCCATCTCGGCCGCTAAGGGACGGAAGCCATCCTTGAGGTGCTGTTTATCCTCGGGCGTTACGTCGTCCATTCCCGGGCCTGTGTCTACATAAGCCTCGAAAAGGCGCTGCAGACTAGAGAGCAGAAGTCTTTGATCAAGCGAAACCTTCAGCCATGCCGCCGCAGGGAATCCCGTCTCTTCCCAGCGAGCATAAGTGCTGGCTGGCTCGCCTAGTAATCGTATCTCTCGACAGGACTCACACAGCCATTCCCTCACCTGATCTTTGAGGAACTCCCACCCCTGACGTTGCTGGCACAGGTCGCAGAGTGGAGGCTCAAGTAAGGGCTCCAAGTCCGGAGAAACGGCAATATGCTTCAACTTGAGATACCGTCCACCATCCGTGGGCTCTCCCGGAAATTTGTTCTGAAGCTGGTTCCGCACCCGCTCACCGGTGCTCGTTAGGAGGTTAAGTTCGGCTTCCAGCTCTTCACACTCGATCCAAAAGCCTTTTTCCCATAGGGGGCGTAACACCTCTCGCAGGGCCAGGTGATTCTCTCGGGCAGAAAGAAACAGACGAAATCGTCCGTGTGGAAAAGAACCGCGTATGGCTGACGCTCGGCGTCACCGTACGTTCGTTGGCCAGTTATGATTTCATCAATTTGCCGGTGCCGCAGTTCCAGGACATTGAGATCTTGAAGTCGAACAAGAGATTGGGGAAATCGAACAAGACACTTGATGATACGGAAGACCCATTTGCCATGCACTGTTTCTTGCTTTGTGCCAAGTAATCCACCAACAGCCTCGCGAAGTGTGGCAACAGACTGTTGATCGTAGACGAGGTAGGGCGTCCCAGTGTCGGCGTGACCCATGGAGATATACTGGTTGACGACACGAAAGATCTTTCCCGAGAGTTCTAGATGAACTCGGAGCGGAATGAAATTGCTCGGTGGTGATTTATCTTCTGGTGTGAGACGCAACTCGTGGTGAAAGCGTGCGAAAAAATCGGACGGTGAGGTGTACTGATCGAAGGACAGCATCATCCCTCTCAAATCATTCGTTGTCTTGAACGCTGCCCAGTTGAGCCCTTTCTGTTGTTCCTGAGGGAAGAATTGCGGTCGCCAGAGGAGATGTACACCTTCGCCTCTTATTTTCGGCCCTTTCACCTCGATCCGACTAACCGATGCTGCAGTGCCATCAGCGATCTTCGTTAGAAGGATCAGGGCCTTTTGTTCCGTAGTTGCGGTACATTGCAAGCTATAAAAGGGCTGGTCAGGTTTAAGCTGATCAGACCAAACAGCCCACCAACTTGAAGCAGATGGTGGTGAAACGCCAAGTGCAGTCGAGTCTATGTCATGGACCGTCTGGCGTTTCGACATTTGGCCAGATGTTCGGTAGACATTCCACGTCCATCAGCTTACCGATGTCATGAAGCTCAGCGACAAATGGCAAGTCGGTCATTAGGCTTTGCTCCTTCGACGTTTAGGCCTCTCTGGCGCCTCCCATAGCTTTGAGTCGGGTAACTGTCCTGTATCTGTGAACCTTCTCGGGACATGTACCCGGTGCTCACCAGCGAACACGAACCAGTCCTTCTGGATCTCAGCGACACGAAAGATCAGGTGTGGGGGAATAGGCAGCGGGTCGTACGAGACGATCTCTCCCTGGACGTCTAGCGGGTTAACCGCGTGAGTGGGGCGAATTACGTGATCGGTAAAGACAGCCACTGCTCCCGTGATCTCCTGCCAGTCGAGGCGGATCGGGCAGCCTTTCTTACCAAGTCTCACGACGGAAGGTGGCCGGAATGAGCCTCGGGTAAAGAGGTAGAAGCTAAAACCGGGCAGGTCACCAGCGGCCGCACCGTCGTGCCACACAGGATCGAGAACGAGGCGCCATCCCAGCGCCGGGCTATTGCTCCCGCGGGGAGCGTCGTCAGTTCTAAGAGTGCGTGAGTTAATGGCGTTTTGGGTGAGACGGGTTCGAGCCGATAGCGTTTGCGGCCGAGCCGGAGTGGCGTAGGCTTGCATGGCATTAAGGTCCTCTGCGTAACGCGGCGTACTCCCTGTATAGATTCCATACGAATAACCGCAGAGTGCGTAACTCAGGGCGTAGTTGTGAATCAACGGCAGGGTGGCGGCGGTCTTTGAGATCTCAAATGACGAAAACCACAGGTAATCGTGGTTATAAAGACGGCCCGCGTAGAGCCGAATTCCCTGAGCGCTGAGGTCAACAGTATCGCTCATGATGCACTCAAAACTTTCTCCCCTTGGGCTCTACGATACTCGGTAATGTCGTTGTATGCCTTGTCGAGGAAAGCCCGATCAAGAGGCGTTTGAGCGCACTCATGGACTAGAGTGTCTACTTCGGCAGGTTCGAGTACCAAAAGGCGATCGGATTCCCGGCGAGCTCTTTGTATTTTTGCTCTAGAAGCTTCTTCAGAGCTGCGGAGTCCAAACCGTCTTTCTGGTCGTAAAGTTCAAGCGTTAATTCCAGAGGCGTGATCATTTCCTCCCATCCGGCAATAACACCAAAAAATGTATTCCGGCAGTCGCCGCCGATGCGTGATTCGGCACCATAGCTCTTGCAAGCCAGCAGGGTTTTCACCGTAAGAACCAATTCTTCTTGCGTTACCCCCTTCAGGGTCACAATGGAAGGAAAAAGGCTTGCGGGTTTGACGACATTTCGACTACCCAACGCCTGACCGGTTGTCTGGTCCAATTCGCTGACAGCGTTAAAGGTAATCTCTTCCGAGATCTGATCGAATGGAAGGAGAGAGAAGGCGGTCGAATATTCGATCCTGTGTTTGATGTTCGCTTCTTGGCTAAGCGCGGTCGCGCCGTACAGTCCGCAGCGCGGACACCGGAGACAAAGATTGTCCTTCAGATAGCACCCTTCGCCGTTCTTTCCGGATGGAATCTCCTTCCCAGTAGCAGCCGTGGCGGACCGAAGCAGGTATTCCATTTCGCGGGATTCGGCGGCTTTCTGTTTGGAGCCAAGAAAAGCAACCCGCTTCGCTGTCGTACCCCGATCCGCCTCGGAAAGGGGCGTGTTGACAGAATTCAGCTCCGCGTTTCTTCCGTCCTCAGCACGGTATAGTCGAGGATTCCCATAAGAGAATAAGCTGGACGGTTTCAGCTCCAATCAGCGGCCGTGGCCTGTCGATCAAGTAATTCTTCAGCTTCTCTGCCACAATGGTCATTTAGTCCTCCTCGTCAGTAGTGACACCCTGTGACTCCCAGAACACAGTAACGTCCTGCTGCTTCGCCGTAGCCTTCTTGCTCTTCGATCCCTCAGCTTTCCGCGGAAGGTAAAGGTCATCAAAAGCAACGATTTGCTCCCCCCCCCAGGTCTCCGAAAGCTTCGCCTCGGTATCGTACTTGTTACGAACAAATCCTATCCATGCCTGGCGTCGCATCTCCTTTGATTCGAGCTCCGTTTACGAAGGTCGTAATAGAGCCCGTAGTCAAGCCGGTCGAGCAGGCGATCATGCGCCGTGATGGGAACTTCGGTGAGTAAATTGACTATCCGGTCGATTCCCTCTTCGAGTGCTTGAAGTCCTGCCGGAGTCGGGCCCTGTTGTCGCTTCGTGGACACGGACGGCGTAACCTTTGAGAGAGGCGGGATCGCGCCGCCTCTTCACTTCACTCAGGATCTTTCCAACCGGTCCCATAAGGCCATGCTTCGAGCAGTTGACTTCCGAGGCACTTCATCGAGGTAGCGAGTCAACGCCTCTCGCGCTGAGTCGATTTTGGGTTGGACGGTCTCGATATCAAAAGGCTTGGTCTGGACGGTAATGGGAACTCTCACGGGCGCACCTCCTTTTCCCGGGCTCTGTGAAAGGCTGGCAACTGCTCGATTAAACTAATCTAACGCGGCGTAAGTGATGTGTCGCCTTTTTCCTCAATACGACGGGCGAGCTTTTCCGGAGGGTCCATCGTAAGAATCTGATAAAGAGCGGAGCGAGCGGGCAGACCGGTATCTCGCACCAACAGGCTTGCCGCGCCGATCGCGGAGAGCCAACGTTTTGCCTCACCGATGGGCAGCCAGTCGTAGCCCACAAGAGAGCGGACCGCCGGGATCGGAGGCACGTAGGCTGCCCCTAGTCCGCCTCGGAAGTCCACTGGTTCATCCGTCTTGTGAATCGCCACAGAGGCGTCAAAGACAAGGCTCAGGAGCAAGGCGACATGGAGCCGCCGCAGCCCTCGGCTCGTTCCGATTCGTCGTTACCGGACGCGATTTCGTAACTAAGCGGGATGAAGATCAAGTTAGGAGTCTCGCAAATTAGATGTATCGTTTCATAGAGGCGGAAGACCTCCCGACGAATCGCCCTGAACTCCTGCTGATTAATTCGATTTGCGATGAGGGCCTCAACAGCATCGTCCCATGTCCCGAAGGATTGACCAGTAGCAAGATTAAGGGCTTCGAAGTCGTTATCGAACTCCTCTTTAAGCCGTCTCATCGCCTCTCGTCGTCTTTTCTGCTGGGTGTCGGCGGTAAACCGGTAACTGAAGAGCGAGAGCAGTTCCTCGGGCTTTAAAGAAAAGGGGTCACGCTCCTTTAAGTGACGGGCTGCTTGATCAGTGAAACCGAGCGAAAATCCGAACTCCAGGTTGCCGGTTTCACCTCGCATCTGCCCTTTGGCTGCCTCCACCCATCCCTGGACTTTGCTGACCAACTGCTCCCCTTTCCCTGGCCCCAGGTTGAGTCGGGGTAAAAGCGTGATCATTTCCGCCGGACGACTCCCGAGAAGTATCTGGAGGAGGAGCCGCTCGTAGTAGCAAGTGACACAGACCATGATGTAACCGAAGGAGCCATGCGCTATCCGCGGTTAGTGTGCGTCTGTGGATTCTCGATGAAGTCGGCCGAGGCTTTGATTCCATCATTATGATCGAAAGAAGCGTTACAGATCGGACACAGGTAAATTCCCTTCGCGCTCTCTTTTCCAGCAAAGGGCTTTGACTCTGTGTAGTGGCTTAGTTGCTGTTGAGCAATAGCTTGAACATTACCACCGTCTGTGGGCTTGAGGAGATCCTTGGATGAATGCTGTGGCCATGTCCTGAGATAACTTATCTCTCGGCGATGGTCGGTTAATTGCTAAATAGACCTTCTGGACGATAGCATCGAGTAGCTCAATCAATACCTGCACGCGAATCTCGTTTGGAAGCTCTGCGACCTTCGTAACTTGAGAGTGGCCTACCGCCGCACCTGGCAGCGCCCAGAAGTAGTCGATAGTCTTTCGCATGTCCTTGGCTGGCATGATGGTGGATGTGGACTGGAGCGCAGCCCAACTGCCAGACCCGAAGTTTTCCTCGTAGAGCTTCTTGGCTAGGACAGCGCCATCCTCACCAACAACCTCGACCTTGTCCGGGTCAACATGGCCTTGAAAAACTTGAAGACGAGCATCTCGGGCTGGGCTACGGAGATACGAGCCGCTTCTTCCTCAACCTGTGCATCCGTGGATTTGGTGGTTCGACCCTGGAGTTTCCAGTAGTCCTCAACCACTTTGCGTTTTGCCGGCAGCTTCTTCTTGGCGAAGCTTTGCGGACTGATTTTGCTTGCGGCACTGCGGAGGTACTGCCGGGATTCGCTGAAAGCGAAGAGATCCGGCTTTGGTAGGATGTTGCCCGTAGGGCTTCGAACCATCAGTGGGGACATATCCCTTCTGATGGCCCGGTCAATTACCATCTTGAGGCTGTCCCCAATCTCCTCCGCCGTGGGCATATTATGGTGATCGCTGGGGTCGGCTGCATATAAAGTGGCGTTGGAGAAATAGAGGGAGAGGCTTCCACCCTTGTTGCTGGAAAGTGCTTCGGGCGGCGTGGTGAAGGAATGCCGTCGAGACGCCCCGCACTATGGTTTCGTGAGCTGCTACGATGAGATGTCGACCCAGCGCGGGATCATTTTTCAACACGTCCTCGGCATCGGCAACCGTAGCAGCGGAACAGAACTGGTCAATAGCTTTGACCAAATAGGCCAGTGTGAGAAAGCGATCCGACCCGCCACTAAGCATCGCTTCGAAGATCTCCCCGTCACTTCTTCCTGGCCGGTTGTAGTAGAGTTCACGCAGTGCGCCATGATCCGCTCAACCGCTTCACCTTGTTTCGAAAATCCTAATGTCGCACAAACCTCCGGTATCACTGCTCTGGTCAACTCGGGAAGAATGTCCGGCACCCAACGGTCCGGCCGGGGGTCCCGGATGTAGACCTGCCAAGCGTCAGTTTCTTTACCGATATCGTGGGCGAGCACGGCGATTACCAGGACTGCTTCTTCGTTTTCACTTAGGCTATAGTGTCGCGGGCTTCCCAGGATCGGCAGAAGCTCAAGGAGAACGTCAAGCTCAATCAGGCTGTGCTCAAAGAGGCTCTGTTCGTAGCCACGGCGCTTGGCGAGTTTCTCTTTCCAGCCACGCGCCTGCATCCACGCTGCCGCTTTAGTCATGATTTCCTGTCGATCCATTTTCCACACCCAAGAAAAGGCTGCTTAACGTAAGGACTTTTTAAACCGGACGGTCTTAGCCGGCTTTGCTGCCACGTTCCAAGTAACCTTCCAGGCGACTTGCAGCTTTATGGAGCCTGGAAAGTTCATCCTTTGTAACTCTTGCACTCCCTCCTTTAACTTGAACCAGCATAATCGTAAGCTCATCGGGAGATCGGTTGTCGCGCTTGACCGCGACAAGGTCAACGACACCTTTGTATTCGAAACCCATTCGGCTATCGAAGGAAGCAACTTTCATCCCGCCTTACCAAGAGCATACTTCGCAAACGACTTGGCGTTTCGAGCCGTAGCATGAGCCTTTGCGCTCGCCCGGCGCCACTTCCTAGTAATCGCCGCTCGTTCTGCCGGCGTCAATCTGATCACTTTCATGTACCACCCTATACCACAGACGTTTGTCGAATCGTGTCACATGTTTTTAAAATATTTTCAGGCAGACTGGATTAGGGTTTCGCGTAGGATTTCAGCGACTTCCCCAGGTCGTCTTTGATTTCATCATGGGGATCGGTCCGTTCCAGCGGTTCCAACAGTCCCAATCGTTCCAAACGTTCGACTGGTTCCTCCGGTTCCGATTGTTCGGGTGACTTCCACGTTTCCGGAATTCCGGAAACGTGGAGATGAACGCCGGCTAGCGTTTGCCATAACGCGCCGGTTTTTCCTCGACCAGGAATCCGATCTTCTTTTTCTTAGGCTCCGGCGGCGTCATGAGCTGGCGTATGGCCTCGAATAGGGACCTAATGTGCATGTCATGGCTTTCGAACTTGCGCTCCAGGGCCTCGAGCTTGTGAGCCAAGTCCTTGTTCGACAAAATCATGTCCCTTAGCCGGACGAAGGCACGCATGATTTCGATATTGATTGCAACAGCCCGCTCACTCTTCAGCACGCTCGATAACATGGCGACTCCCTGCTCGGTGAAAACGTAAGGCAGGTACCGCCGCCCGCCGCGCCGATTCTTTGAGATCACAATTTGTGATCTCAAAAGGTTAGCTTCTTCATCCGACAGTTGGAACATAAAATCCGATGGAAATCGATTAGAGTTTCGCTTTACGGCTTGTACTAGAACACGGGTTTCAACCCCGTAGAGAACTGCTAGATCGGTGTCCAGCATAACTTTATGACCGCGGACCAATAGTATGAGTCGCTCAATCTGCTCGGTTGGGATTATGCCTGCCATGCCTCAAGACCTCCCTTCCAACCAGCCAGTTAGCCATCACCTGAGTCGTCTTGACCGAACGGGCGACACTGGCACGAGCCGATTCGAGAAACCGGCGAATGCGATCGTAGATTGAATTGGATTTCCGGGACGCCATAAACACTTCGCGTGGGTTACATATCCTTCATTTGGTCGAATCGTTCAAATCGTTCGCATCGCAGTGAATGGAAGCGCTTTTCATACCACAGACGTTTGTCGAATCGTGTCACATGTTTTTAAAATATTTTCAGGCAGACTGGATTAGGGTTTCGCGTAGGATCGCAGCGATTTCCCCAGGTCGTCTTTGATTTCTTTCACCAAGGAAGCCGGTTCGAGGACCTTGGCTAGCGCGCCGAAGCCCATGATCCAGGTCTTGATCTCTTTAATTCCGGCCATTTCAATGGCTTCGCTCATCCATGAAAATTCCCTTGCCGGCGGTCTCACTCACTTCCGGGTCAATCCCAATTCTTCCCACATCCAACGGAAATCGTAGGCGATCTCTCCAGATCGGCGCTGGCGCTCCGAGTGACTCTCGAAATCTTTTAGGAGGGCGACCACCTTGGGACGCACCGTCTTCAATCGCGCGGCATGGCGCGGCGTGCGGTTGCCAAGAGCCGGCACCGGCTCGTCGAGCCATTTGCGGTAATGATTGTCGTAATACTCCCCGAGGATTTCGCGCTGCGTTTCGATGGGAATATCCGGCTCCTTCTGTTTGGTCGTTTGCGGCGCGCGCTTCATCGCTTGCTCGACGTCTTCGTAGCTGATGGCGCGAAATCGTACGGCGCCGCCGAACAGATTTGGCAACTCGTCCCGGGCCTTCTCGGCCCGCTTTTGAGAAGTGGTTTCGAACACGACGCGTTTTTCGTCGAAGCCCATCGTGCCGACGCTGCGCTGGAAACTGCCTGCCGGCTCGAGCCAGGCGTAGCTGCCGTCGCCGTGATCGACAATATCGTCGCGATCCGCCAGGGAACGAATCGCCGCTTCCCGATCGACAAGGTCGAAGATCACTTTGGCGAAGATAAACGGTTCGCCATCGCCGGTGACGATCTTGGGACGGGGCGGCAGCGCGACGCGTTCCAACCAGAGATTATGGAAGACCGGCGCCATCCTTCTGAAGAAACCGCACAGGTCTTCATCCGGAAAGTCGTGCGTGAAGACTTGATACGCCTTTCTCAGGCCCTTCAGCAGATCGTCCTTGTCCGCCGCCCTGAATAAATACGGGATGGTTTCAAAAACCGTCTCGCCGTCGCCTCCCGGCCCGAGCCGCGCGACAACCAAGTCCCACGCGACGACCTGCCGTGTCGCGGCGCGCTCGCGCACAAACAATCGCCGATCGTCCCACAAGTCGCGCACTTCGAATCCTTGATCCGGTTTTACTTCGAGGATCTCATACAACCGCAGATGGCTTGCGCCCAGTCCGTTCAAATAATTCAATTCGCCGGAGCTTAATTGCTTCCCTTCGCTTTCGAGAAAAACTTCCAACATCGTCCGGCCGTCGCCGCAGTCGAAATCGAACGCAAGCCAGCTATTGTAGGCGATCTCCACCGTCTCCGAAGTCATCACTTTTTTAAACTGCTGATCCGGCTCGTCCGACAGCCAGTCGCCCCAAAAAAGCGCGAGCGCCGCTTGGTGGATCTCCTTGAATTTGGACCGAGCCGCGAAGCGCATGAGCTTTGCCAGCGCGCTGCTTCGCTCTTCTGAACGGTAGGTCTGCGCGACCATAGCGCTCTTGTTCAAGCAGCATTTTTTGAATTTGCGCCCGCTGCCGCACGGACAGGGGTTATTACGACCAACCACACTCACTGCTAGTTCTCCGTTTCGTCATTTTTCGATTGCCGTCGTGAAATAAAGACTTGAGCCATTCCCACGTTCATTGCGACGCCATGGCTTATCGTATCGCGTCAAGTGTTCGTACTCTACCTGCGTGCTCTAGAGTTTGCATAGGATTTCAACGCCTTTACCAGGTCGTCCTTGATTTCTTTGACCATGGACGCCGGTTCGAGGACTTTGGCGAGCGAGCCGAAGCCCATGATCCAGGTCTTGATCTCTTTGGTTCCGGCGACTTCGAAGGCAAGCTCCAGGGAGCCGTCTTTGAGCTTCTTGTTTTTCTGGCTCGGATGCCAGCGGCGCTCCAAGAGATAACGAGTGAGAGACTTATGGAAGCGGACTTTCACCCGCACCAACTCTTCGGTGAACATGCCGAAGCTGTGGCGTAGATAATTTTCCAGAGAGAAGCCAACGGGCGCCGCAAAGGTCTCGTCGGTTAACTTTATCTTTTGCATCCGGTCCACGACGAAGGTTCTGGTATCCTTGCGCATGTGGCAGTGACCGATCAGATAGAGAGACCCGTTGTGAAGATGGATGGCGTAAGGAGTGACCCGTCGCTCGCTCGGCGATTGATCGCGCGGTTGATAGACAAGCTGCAAGACCTTCCGGCCTTCGATGGCTTCCTGAATCACTTTGATGAACTCGCCGTAGTCTCCGTAGTTCTTCTGCGCGGGCATCCCCGAGATAAAGCTCTTGCGCAGGTCAACCATCTGTCGGAAGAGCGGCCTGGGCAGAACCGCCCACACTTTTTCGAAAAGCGACTGCAACGACTCGGCAAAAACGGTTCCGTCCAACGGTCGGATCGAGTCCTGCGCTAGATAAAGAGAAAGCAGTTCTGAAAGTGAAAAAGGAATTGAAAGCCGGTTCCGATAATCCGGATCGATCTTCCAAAAGCTCTCCCGCCCGTTCTTGTCGGGATAAAGCGGTATCCGGAGTTCTTCCAGAATTTGTAGGTCGCGGTATACCGCCCGCGTATTGGCGTGAAGCTGTTCGGCCATATCACGCACCCGCAACCCGTTCGCATTTCGTTCAATGATTGATAGTAGCTTGATCGCTCTCGAAACGGGTTTAGTCCGTGACATGAATTCTTCTCACATAGCCGGATCTATCTTCGCGCGCTGGAGAATAGTTCGCCCTGGCTTGCCTCCCGGTTGCCGCAGTAAATGCCGTTGACAGGTGATTTGATCGTTTTCGGGCACCGAAACGATATCTATAATTTATAACCGATCTTGCGCAACAGCTCTTTGCGCCGGGCGATAACCGGGTCGTCTTCGATGCCTTTGCGTTTGCCGCCGTCGATGGTGTCTGTGCTGCCGCCCCCTTGCTCGGTTTTGCCGATGATTACTCCGACGGGATTCGCCGAGGGCTTCGAGATCGTCGGCATGAAAAAAAACCTGCGGTTTGAGAAGACGCGCGCCCAGGAGCCGCGATCAAGCGCGGCGTTTTTCCGACGCCGCCGGCGAAACTGGATGGCGATCGTTCGCAGCGCCTATCTAAACGCCTCCACGCTCAACATAATCACTTCGATTTCCTCGGTGATTTCCTCTTGGCGCAGACTGTTGCGTTTGCGCAGAAGCTCGGTGGCGGTTTTCTCGAGCCGGCGCACCGCCGAGTCCATATGCTGCAAGCGGCGCTGATTTTCGGCCATCAGCGAGCTGTAAAGCAGTTCATGCAGCGCAGCGAATAGATACTGATCGAGCAATCCGCTGAGAAACGATCGCGGCTGCAGATAAAGCAGCGGCGCATGAGCGTACGGTTTACTTTTGAGCGAAGCAGGTTGCAGCGGCTGCAAGACCGTGACGGCGACATGCTCATTTTCCGGTTGTTGGTGCAGCACCGTCAATCGCAGCGGTCCGTCGAAACCGCCGGGCACCCTCGGTCCCGTCACAGCCTGCATCAACTTGACCAGGACTGCGTCGACCTCTTCCACCGCGCTGGCTCCGTCAATCGCGGCGCGCAGCCGCGCATCGTTGCCCAGTTTGGCCGCCAACTTGGCGCCCACCGTGACCAAGGATATTTCCCGAGCCGCGGCGCTTCGACCCTCAAAAGCTCTGATCAGCGCTTCGTTAAAGTCGCCGCAAAAGCCGCGCTCGCTTCCGACTAACAGGTAAAGTTCGCGAAATTTTTCGACGCCGGAAAACAGCGCGCGATGAAATTGCAGGAAATCGGCGGCGGCCGCTTCAATACTGCCGACCACCTTGCGCTGGCTTTCGAGAAAGCGGGCAAGTTTATGCACTTCCATCAAGGAGAGATTTTTCATGGCGTTCATAATCTCCTTGATCTCATTGAGGCTGCCCAGCTGAGTTTCAATGTCGTGCCGCTTGCTCATCGACCGCTGCCCGCCTCACGACGATGCCCGATGCCGCGTGCCGCGGTGTCGGCGCTTGAGTGCTTGGCAAATCTCACGCCGCTTCCTCTTCGGCGGCGGTTCCCAGACCCTGGGCGACGAGATGCTTCCACTCGTCGCGCTTGCTCTCCAGCGTCAACCCTGAACTGCGCACCGACTCTTCGAGGCGGCGCAGCGCCGGCGCAATCTCGTCGCTCGCCAGGCGATTGAGAAGCCCCTCGTTGTAGGCGACCATCCATGCCAGATGAAACGCGCCGGTCACCGGCGCAAGGCGATCTTGCTTGAGCGCCTCGCGCAAAATACGGCCCCGTTTGATCTTGGCTTCGACGGAAGCTTCCAGGCGCGCGCCGAAGCGGGTGAAGACTTCCAGTTCGAGAAATTGCAAATAGTCGAGCTTCATGTGACCGGTTTCCTGGGAAATGCGCCGGTCCTGCGCCTTGCCGCCGATGCGCGACACCGATTTTGTGACGTCGATCGCCGGCAGAAAGCCGATCGCGAACAACCCCGCGTCGAAATAGATCTGGCCGTCGGTAATCGAAATCAGGTTGGTCGGGATGTAGGCGGCAATCTCGCCTTCGCGGGTCTCGACGATCGGCAGCGCCGTCATGCTGCCGCCCCCCTGCTCCGCCACCAAATGAGTCGAGCGTTCGAGCAGACGGGAGTGCAGATAAAAAATATCGCCGGGAAAGGCTTCCCGGCCCGGCGGCCGACGCAACAGCAAGGACAGTTCGCGATAGGCCTGCGCGTGGGCGGTCAGATCGTCATAGACAATCAGGGTGTCTTTGCCCTGCGCCATCCAGGCCTCGGCGACCGCACAGCCGGCAAAAGGCGCGAGATATTGCAGACCGGGGGTTGCCGTGGCCTCTGCCACGACGATCGAAGTATGTCCGAGCGCACCGGCCTCCCGCAGGGTCGCTATGGTACTGACGACCGATGAGCGCTTTTGACCGATCAACACATAGACACACAGGACATTCTTGTCTTTTTGGTTGATCACCGTATCGATCGCCAGAGAGCTTTTCCCCAGACCGTTGTCGCCGATCAGCAGCTGGCGCTGTCCTTTGCCGATCGGAATCATCGTATCGACGATCTTATTCCCCGTATAAAGCGGGTCCTTGACAAATTCACGGTGGATGATCGGCGGCGATAAAGTTTCCAGCTCGCGGCGGCCAATGCATTCCGGCGTGGCGGCGCCGTCAAGGGGAACGCCCAAGGGATCGATCACCCGGCCGAGCAGCGCGTCACCCACGGGAATGCTCAAGCGCCGGCCCGAGAGAGTGGCGACGGCTCCGGCCGTAAGCTGCTCGCCTTGGGCCAATAGAATCGCGCTCAGAGTATCCGGCTCCAGCGCAAACACCACGGCACGGCTGCCGTCTTCGAATTCCAAAATATCTTCCATCGCTGCCGACGGCAGCCCCTTGACGCGCGCAATGCCGTCGCCGATGGAAACGATGCTGCCCTGCTCGGTGATGCGCAAAGCAAAGCGATAGGACTCCAGCCAGCGCGGGCGCTCCGGCGCGGCGGAAAGACGATCAATCGTCTCGGCCACGGGCACTCTCACGGGCGAAAAATTCCAGCTCATCGGCGAGATTCGCGCGCAACACCCACGGGCCGATGCTGATCCGCAGCCCGGCGCGCAAGCCGCTTTCTTCGTCGAACTGCAGAGTGACGCCGTCCTGGGTCAATTTTTTAAGCTCTTGCTCGATGGCGCCGCGCTGCGCCGGGCCGATTGCAAAAGCGCTTGCCACTTTGATCTGCAGACCGGCGCGCCGGCAGGCGGAGCGCAGATTTTCAATTTGGTCCGCCGGCAGAGACTGCAAATCTTCCAACGCCAGGCTGATCAGTCGGGCTTCGAGCTCCGGACCGGCCGCACGATCGAGAAGGCGGGCGGTGAATTTTACGCCGGCGGCGATACCGGTCGCTTCGGCGTTGTTGCGCAGCTCGTTCAAGCGCCGCTCTTCGAGCACCCGCGCTTTGCCGCGCTCCTGCTTGAGCGAGTCGTCGAGCGCCGACAGCAGCTGCGCGCGCCGCGCCGCGACCTCCTCGGTCACCCCGATGCGCAGTTTCGCCTTTTCATTTTCCCAATCGGCGAGGCGTTTTTGAAATTGCTGTTTGAGCGCCTCGGCCTCGCCCTGGCGCGCCTTGGCATCCGCCAGGTTCTTTTCAATCAGCGCTTTTCTTTGCCCGATCGCCTGCAAGATCGGTTTGTACAAGAATCGTTTGAGGATCCAGACGAGAACCAGAAAATTGACGATCTCGAGAAAGAATGTCGGCCAGCTGAGTTCCACCGCGTCCCCTACTTGACCAAATATTGCAGCAGCGGATTGCGAAACAGGATAATTAACACGATGACCAGCACGTAGATGGCCAACGACTCGATCATGGCCAGGCCGATAAATAGGGTGCGGGTGATCGACTTCTCCGCCTCCGGCTGGCGCGCCAGCGCGTCAAGAGCTTGCACGATGGCCCGGCCCATCGCCAGCGCCGGGAACATCGCGCCGAGGGCGATGGCCACGGCCGCGGCCACGGTTGAGGCCAGGGTGAACCAAGTCATGTCCTGCATGGGGTCGCTCCTTATCCTTCCCTTTTCTTCATCTCTAACGATTGAATTCCGCCGGCGATGTAAATCAGCGCCAGCATGCCGAAGATGTAGGCCTGCACCAGCGCTTCAACGATGTGCAACAGCAGCACCGGCACCGGCACCAGGAAGCCGGCCACCAGCAATATCAGCAACGCCGCCATCTCCAAGCTGAAAATGTTACCGAACAAACGCACCGCCAGCGCGATCGTGCGCGAGATCTCACTGACGATATGAAAGGGCAGAAGAATGGGATTGGGCTCAATGTAATGGCGCACGTAATGTCTCAGCCCATGGATCCGAACGCCGTACCAGTGCACCGATAGAAAAACCAAGAGCGCCAGCGCAGAGGTGGTCGCCAGATCGGCGGTCGGACCGTGCAAACCGGGAATGATTCCAATTAAATTCGCGAACAGCGCAAAAATCCATAGCGAGGCGACAAACGGAAGCACGATCAGCGCGTGCTCCGGCAACACCGCTTCGATAGCATCTTGAATGGCCCCGACGACGCCTTCGAGCGCCGCTTGCCAGGGTCCGGGGTCGACTCTGAGCCGGCGTGTGGAAAGCCAGGAGATCAGCAACAAGCAAAGCATCACCGCCCAGGTGGTGACGACCGTTTCGCTGAGCGGCAGCGGCCCGAGGTAAAAGAGTACGGTATGGAAACGATCGTTGCCTGCCATGGTCATTCGCGAACAAAGAGATAGACGTTCATCCCGCCAACCACGACGCCGAGCACGATCATGCTGACGGTCCAGTGCACTTCATAGCCGGTCGACAAGCTATCGAGCCACTGGCCGAGGTATGCGCCGCCGACGACCGGCAGGACAAACATGAGCCCCAGGGTGCCGAGGTAAACGGTTTGGCCGATCAGGGTTCGCCTTTCTTTTTCGGCCTGCTTGATCCGCCGCGCCTGTTTTTCCACCTGCTCTTCGAGTTTTTCCTGAGCCGAGCGGCTGTCGTCGGACGATGTCATTCAGGTGCTTCTCCGCTCCTGCCGATTTTCCACAACCGCTTGAACATTTCTTCTTCGAGTCGGCGCATGCTCTGCTTCATCTCGCGCAATGCCTCTTCTTCGGCTCGGAGCTCCCGGCGCAGAGCGGCGCTCAAGCTGGCATAATCTAAACCGCGCAAATAGCGTCGGGTGCTCAAGTAAAGTTGGCTGTCGACAAAATAGGCGAGGCCGCCGGGCAGAGCCAGATACTCCCACGGGCGATTGCCGGCGCGAAAGCGGGCCAGACCGAAAGAAAGCAAGGTCATGGCGCGCGCATGTCCCGCGAGAATACCGAAGCTTCCCGAATCGTCCTCGCCGACAAAGCTCGTGACATCGTCGATACGCTCGTATTGGGTGGCGCTCTGCAGATGCATGACGAAGCTGTTCATGGCTTTTTCCCCTGCACGCTGCCGCGCATGTAACACTGCTCCTCGCTCAGCTCATCGTAAGCGCCGCTGACAAAGGCTTCGCAATCGCGCACGGTATCCTCTAAAGACACCGAGATGCCCGGCAGGCCGGTGTGCTCGGCAACCACGTAAAACGGCTGGGTGAGATAGCGCTGCAATTTGCGCGCGCGCAAAACGATCCGCCGGTCGGCGGGCGATAATTCCTCAATGCCGAGCATGGCGATGATGTCCTCGAGCTCGCGATAGCGCGCCAGATGCTCGCGCACTTTCTCCGCGACATGGTAGTGTCGTTCGCCGAGCACGTGCCGGTCCATGAGCTTGCTCGACGACTGCAACGGGTCGACGGCGGGATAAATGCCCTTGGCCGCTTGCGCCCGCGATAAAATCACCCGGGTATCGAGATGGTTGAGAATCGCGCTCACCGCCGGGTCGGTCATGTCGTCGGCCGGCACGTAGACCGCTTGCACCGCGGTAATGTCGCCGCTGGTGGTCGACATAATCCGGTCCTCGAGCTCTCCCACTTCGCTGACCAAGGTGGGCTGATAACCTACCGTTGCCGGCATGCGCCCCAACAGACCGGAGATTTCGCTGCCGGCTTGAACGAAACGGTAGGCGTTATCCATCAGGAAAAGCACTTCTCTGCCGGTGGTATCGCGAAGATATTCGGCGTAGGTAAGCGCCGCCATGCCGACGCGAAAGCGCACTCCCGGCGATTCGTCCATCTGGCCGAAAATCATCAGGGCGTGCGCCATGACCCCGGCATTTTGCATTTCGCGCCAGAGCTCATGGCCCTCGCGAATCCGTTCGCCGACACCGGCGAAAACCGAGACCCCTTTGTGCAATTTCTCGACCGCATGCATGAACTCCATAATGAGAACCGTCTTGCCCACGCCGGCCCCGCCGAACAGTCCGGTCTTGCCGCCGCGAATGAAGGGGCATAGAAGGTCGATGACCTTGATCCCGGTTTCGAGCACCTCCGATACCACTTTGGCGGCATGCAACGGCCCCGGACGCGCCATGATGTTTCGATAAGCTTCCGGAGCAAAGGGCGGCTTGCCGTCGAGCGGTTCGCCAAACAAATTCACCAAGCGGCCGAGACATTCAGGAGCGACCGGCACATGCAGCGAGGAGCCGGTGTCAAAAACCGCCATGCCGCGGCGCAGCCCAGCGGTGCGGTGCAACGTGATCGCCCGCACATGGGTTTCATCGAGGTGCTGGTGCACCTCGAAAGTGTAGGTCTCGTGATCGACCCGGCTCACCACTGCCTGATGCAGCGGCGGCAAGACGTCGCACGCAATATCGACCACCGGCCCGTGAACTTGGGCGATAGTGCCGATGGATCGCGGTTCGTTAGCGATGGCGTCCATAGAAAAAGGCGTCAGCGAGGGTCACTCCGGGCATTTCGGGTCCCGGCGCGCGGGCAGAAGACAAGTATAGCCGCTACAGCTTATAACCGATCTTGCGCAGCAGCTCTTTGCGCCAAGCGATACCCTTTGCATCTTCAACGCCCTTGCTCTTGCCGCCGTCGATGACGCCCAGGATGGCGCGCCCTTGCTCGGTTTCGGCGACGATCACTTCGACCGGATTGGCCGTCGCGCAAAAAACCCGGCAGACTTCGGGGACCATCTTGATATTGTTGAGGATGCTTACCGGGAAGAATCCCGGGCCGAGAAACAAGATAAAACTATGACCCGCCGACAAGGCCAGCGCATTGCGCTTGGCCAGCGCGATCATGGCATCGTCCGTGCCGGTCCAGCGCACGAGCATTTCACCGGAGGACTCGCAGAAGGCCAGGCCGAACTTGATCCCGGGAATTGCTTGAACCAGGGCTTCGTGGATGTCTTCGACGGTCTTGATGAAGTGGCTCTGGCCGAGAATGAAGTTGATGTCGTTGGGCTTGTCGATTTTAACCGTTGTCAATTCCATGGCACCATTCCTTCCATGCGCGCGGCGGGAGCACTGAATTCGATCCCCATGACAAAGTTGTATTGCACGAAAACGTTTTCGAAGGGATCGGCGTCGAACGGCGAGTTCATGATTCCGCGGGGGGACCGAAGCATGACCGCAGTGCCGTTTTCACCGCCCCAAAGACTCCAGGAATAACTCACGTGGCTCGGATGACGAGCACCGGATCCTGCGAGTGCTGAACGACCTTCTCGGTTACGCTGCCGAGCAGCCAGCGGCCGATCCCCGACCGGCCGTGACTGCACATGGCGATCAAATTATGCTCGGTTCTGCGGGCGATATCGACGATCTCGCCGGCGGGGTCGCCCTCCATGGCGGTGGCGACGACATTGTCGAGCCCTTCGGCGCGCAGTTGGTCGACCTTGCCGGCGAGGTAGAGCTCCGCTTCTTTTTGCATTTCCTCGCGGTAAGGCGCCGAGCCCTGCGCGATCACGCCGTCGGCGACGACATAGGCGTTGGGCGGCAGCTCGTAGATCCGAATGAGCTGAACTTCCAATTTCATCGACTTGGCTAAGGTTACGACCTGAGGCAAAACCTTTTCAGCGAGCCCCGAGCCATCCAGGGGCACGATCACCGTCGTGAATTTGACCGGAGTCGCCGGATCGATGCCTTCCACCGGGCGAGCCAGCAACAACGGATTGACCGCTCTTTGAACCACCTTGCTCGTCACGCTGCCGAGCAACCACCGGCGCAAACCCGACATGCCATGGGTCGCCATCGCGATGAGGCAGCTCGGATCGGTTCGATTGCGCTCGACGATGATTTCCGCCGGTTCGCCGATCTCGACGTTCGATGTGGCGCGAGGGGCGGTCGGAAAATATTTTTCACGAACTTCCTGCAAATACCGTTTGTCCGCCTGAGGCGGCCAGAACGGCGGACGCGCCTCCGGATCGGTCACCGTGAACAGATCGACCGGAATGTTGTGCGCGGCGGCGAAGGCTTGCACCAATGGCAGAATTTGCTCCGCTAACTTGGAACCATCCAGTGGCACCGATATCTTGCTAAACATCTTTCTATGCTCTCCCCCCCAGGCGCCGCCTCAAGCAGTCGCCCGAACTATCAAGACCGGATTGGCCGCGTGGCGCGCAACGGTTTCCGCCACGCTGCCAAGCACCCACCGTTTTAATCCCGAGCGACCGTGCGAACACATCGCAATCAAAATATTCGGGCTCGTCCGGCCGAACTCGATGATCTCGTCCGCGCTCATTCCTTGCTTCGATGCAATGACAACTCTTTCCAGCCCCGCGGTCTCGAGAGCAGCGCGCTTTTCTTCGAGATATTGCCGCACCGCCGCTTCGATCCCGGCGACCACGCGTTCCAGATCGGCACCGTAGGAGCCGCCGCCATCGTAAATGCCGTAGGGAATATGGAAGACCCGAAGCAGAGTAACTTCGAGGTCGAGCTTTTTGGCGAGATCGACGACGCTGGGCAGCACCGTTTCCGCGAGCGGCGAGCCGTCCAGGGGCACCACGATCGACTTGAGCGGGCCATGCTCCGGGCCCGGCGCATTTGCCGACGCCCGCACCAGCAGCAACGGATTGCTCGTGCCGCGGAGAATCTTCTCGGCCACGCTGCCGAGCAGCCAGCGGTTCAGTCCGGAACGGCCGTGCGTGGCCATGGCGATCAAGGTATCCTCCCCGACCGCCGCAGCCTCAATGATGGCGTTTTCCGCTTTACCCTTTTCGACGCGCCGGTGAACCGCCGCCCCCGAAAAGCTCTTGGCGACTTCGGCCAAATATTCCCGGCGGCGGCGCGTCTCATCTTCGGCGAGCGTGTCGAGGAAAATATTCTCCGCAGCCGAGACATTGTGGGCCAACTCGACCAGGTCGATCACGGAGATCAATTCCACCGCCGCGCTCAAGCCCCCGGCAAGGGTGCGGGCGAGCGGCAGAACATGCTCGGCGGCTGGCGAACCATCGAGCGGAACTAAAATCTTCCGGTACATAACCTCTCGTCCTCCGCATCCGGTGCGCTCAGCCGGCGCGCACCACCAGCACCGGATCGACAGTGTGGCGCACCACGGTTTCCGTCACGCTGCCGAGCACCCAGCGCTTTACGCCGGACCGGCCATGAGAGCACATGGCGATCAAGCCGTCCGGCGTCTTTCGTCCGAGCGCAATGATCTCGTCGCCGGCGAAACCTTCCGCGCTCACCGAAGTCACTTTTTCGACACCGAGCTTTTTGACCTCGGCCACTTTCTTCGCGAGGTATTCGTTGGCTTCGTCGCGCACGCTGGTGATCAGTTCGTCATAATTCACCGCGTAGTAACCGTCATCGCCGGCATAGGCGTTATAGGGAATATGGTAGGAGCGGAACAGCAAGACTTCGAGGCCGAGCTTCTGCGCCATCGCGGCCACGACCGGCAGCACGCTTTCAGCCAGCTCCGAACCGTCCAGCGGCACGATCACGGATTTGAACGCCGCCTCTCCTTCCGCTTTGGCTTGCTCGGTGGCCCGGACCAGCAACAAGGGATTGGCCGCGCCACGCAGCACTTTTTCCGCCACGCTGCCCAACAAGAACCGGTTAAGCCCAGAGCGGCCATGGGTTGCCATGGCAATCAACCTGGACTTGTCCGCTTCACCATTTTCGATGATGGTGTCTTCGGCCCGCCCCTTTTCGACCGTGCACTCAACCTTGGCGCCACGAAACGTGCCGGCAATGGCGCGCAAATAGGTCTCACTGCTGCGCATGCCGTTTTCAATCATGGTATCGAGGAAACGCGCGTTTTCGGCGGAAATATGGGTCGCCATCTCGGCGATATCGACAACCGCCACCAACTCCACCGGGAGATTGAATTTGCCTGCCAGGTGGCGAGCGTAGGGCAGGACTTTTTCGGCCGTCTTGGAGCCGTCGAGCGGAATCAAAATTTTGCTATACATTGTTTTCTCCTGGTCTCCTGTGCGACCCCCTTGCTTGCCCTACGTCTTACCCGGTCGCTGTTCCTAATCGACCTTTACCTTGATTTCCTTGGCCTTAGCCTCTTCAGTCTTCGGCACCCGAACTTCCAGCACGCCATTCTTGAACGACGCTTTAACCTTGTCGCCGTGGACGTCTCTCGGCAGTTCGATCGCTCTCATGAACGATCCGTAGGAACGCTCTGAACGGTAATAATTTTTCTCCTTAACCTCTTCCTCTTTTTTCTTTTCACCTTTGATGGTCAGCGTGTGGTCGGTCAGGTTGACTTCGATATTCTCTTTCTCCATCCCCGGCAGTTCCGCCTTGACGACGATATCATCTTTCTCTTCGAATAGATCGACCGCCGGTACCCCTGCCTCCGTCTCGTCGGCTCTAAACCACCTGTCTGGCCACCACGGTCGCATTCTTCGGCCGAAGAAATCTTCCATCATTCGGTCCATGTCCCGTTCCCAGCGGCCGAGATCCATAACGGGCCGTCGCGGCTCAATCGCCTTTGTTTCCTTTTCTTTAGCTTTGTCTGCCATGGCTAATTCCTCCTTCGTAATGAATAGTTTTCAATCCCCCACCGAATGACTCCGCAATCAGTGTGCCAATATTTTGTGTCGTTTTTTCTTTTTTCACACTGATCCGTTTCGCATTCTTGAAAAAATTTTCCCTCTGTTCTGTCAAATTTGCGATCTAAGATTTTCGAGTTTCAGAACTTCAAACAAAAGCGCTGCTGTCAACGGCGTCGAATGACCGCGTCGGCTGGCACCTATCTTGCGCTTTCTATTAACCAGAGCATGGAGATTGCCATGATTGAAGTTCGCTTTCACGGCCGCGGTGGCCAGGGCGCAAAGCTCGCGAGCCGGATATTCGGGTGCGCCGGGTTTTTGTCCGGACTTCAAGCTCAAGACTTCGCCTTGTTCGGCGCCGAGCGCAGGGGCGCGCCGGTGGTTTCTTTCACCCGCTTGAGCGACGAAGCGATCGATCAGCGCGGCTACGTGGAACATCCGGATCTGGTCGTCGTCATGGACGATTCGCTGCTGAAGGAAGCGCCTGGACAAGTCTTTCATGGCGTTGACGATAAAACACCGCTCTTCGTGAACGCCGATCCTGATCGCTTCGCAATTGATCTGAAGGATTTGCCTGCGGCAAAGTTCCTGTTCGTCGACCTGTCGGCGATTGCACGGAAACTGATCGGCGCTCCTGTGGTAAGCGCCGCCGCGGCCGCCATCGCCGCCAAATGCGTTCCGTCCATCAGTCTGTCGGCGCTCGAAAATGCCGTTAAAATCGAACTCGGCGAATTTAGGCTGGCGCCGAACTTGGTCGAAAGGAACCTGGCCGCGGCCGGGGCAGCGTACCAACGGACGCCGGCCGTCGATCTCGTTCCGGTAGTCAAAGCCGAGAGAGTTTCCGCGCCGTCATGGCAGGCCGTTCCCTATCTCGGCACTTCTCAGTTTGCCGGTCCGACGATCCGCCACCAGGGCAGCGCGGCCTTGCGCCAAACCGGCAACTGGCGCATCGAACAGCCGGTCATCGAGCTGGATAAATGCAAGCGCTGCTTTCTTTGCTACCTCTACTGTCCGGAAGCGGCGATGCGCTTGGACGCGGAGAATTTTCCCCATGTCGACTACGATCACTGCAAGGGCTGCATGATTTGCTACGAAGAGTGCCCGACCGATGCGATCAGCCGGAGGTTGGAGGTATAAGGTGTGCCGGGAAAAGTATTGCGACGGTGCCAAAAATCGCGGGGGCGCAATTCATTGCGCCCGAGGTGTGACATGACCCGCACGATGCTCACCGGCAACGTGGCGGCAGCCTGGGGCGCCCGGCTTGCCGAAGTCGATTACATTCCGGCGTTCCCAATCACGCCGCAGACCGAGATCATCGAAATGCTGGCGCGCTGGTGCCGGAACGGCGAGATGGCGGCAAAATGGGTGATGATGGATTCGGAACACTCCATGCTTGCGGCGGCGGCCGGCGCAGCCGCCGCCGGCGTTCGGGTCTTCACCGCCACTTCGAGCCAGGGTTTCCTCTACGGTTTCGAAATGCTCTACGCGATCGCCGGGCTGCGACTGCCGCTGGTTTTGGTCAACGTATCGCGCGCGCTCGCCCATCCAATCACTCTCGAACCCGATCACAATGACGTGCTTTCAGGGCGCGATACCGGATTCCTCCAGTTTCACTGCGAGACCAGCCAGGAAGTGCTTGATTCTATCTTGATGGCCTACCGTTTGGCCGAACATCAAAAGGTTCTTCTACCGGTGATCGTCAACCTCGACGGTTTTTACTTGTCCTTTACACGCGAGCCGGTCGAAATTCCGGAATTGGAAAAAGTGAAAGACTTTCTGCCCGTTTTTACTCCTGCGTCTCCGGTCCTTTCCGATAAAGAACCGGTCGCCCTGGGGGCTGCGGTGCTAGACTCGAGTTTGTACAGCTACTTCAAACATCAGATGCACCACGCCGCTGAAGCCGCCTTGGAAATCTATCCGCGGATCGCCGCCGACTTCGCCGAAAGATTTGGCCGGCGCTACAGCGCCATCGAAGAGTTCATGCTCGACGATGCCGAGTACGTCATCGTCATGACCAACTCGTTCGCCTCCATGGGCAAAGCAGAAGTCAAGCGACTGCGCCAACAGGGAAAGAAAATCGGCCTGGCGCGCTTGCGCATGATTCGGCCGTTCCCGCACGCGGCGCTGCAGCGCGTGCTCCATGGCCGCAGAGGCGTCGCGGTCATCGATCAGAATATTTCCGTCGGCAAAGGCGGTATTTTATTCAGCGAGATCGCCAGCGCGCTCTATGCGCTCGCCGACCGGCCGCCCATCTTGCTTTCGTTTATCGGCGGGCTCGGCGGACGACGGTTTCGCGCCGGCGAATTCGATACCATGCTTCGGAAATTGGAAAATCCGACGGAAACCGCCGCCCAGATGGCGCGGCCACACCTGCTTTTCACCGGTGAAGAATGCCGCGAGGTCGGCCGGTTCTTCTCGATCGCCGGGAAAGGAGAAGCCAGCCATGAAACGTGAACTCTACAAGAGCCTGCGCACGATCTCGCGCCAAGACCCGCTCGGACCGGGCGGCCCGCTGTGCGCCGGTTGCGGCGGCCAGTTGAGCCTGCGGCTGTTTCACAAGGCGCTGGGTGAAAACGTGATTTTCGTCAACGCGGCGGGCTGCTCGACGCTGCTAGCCACCTATCCTTTCACGCCGCTCAACTCGTCGTGGATCTATACCGCGATGGGTTGCGCTCCGGCGGGCGCCCAGGGGGTCCGCGATGCGCTCGACATTCTCAAAGCCAAAGGCAAGCTGCCGCCGGAGCAAGATCGCAAAGTCGTCGTCCTCACCGGCGACGGCGCAGCCCAGGACATCGGCTTGCAGTCGACCATGGCGGCGATCTATCGCGGCTTGGATTTCTATTATCTCTGCTACGACAACGAAGCCTACGGCAACACCGGATTTCAAACTTCGGCGAGCACTCCGTACGGCTCGTGCACCTCGACCGAACCGGTGACGCCCACCTCGCCGCACGGCAGTTTGCATGAGCGGCGCGATCTGTTTGAAATCTGGCGGGTACAGAGACCGCCCTACCTGGCGACGATCTCGGCGGCCGATCCGCTCGATCTTTCCGAAAAAGTTTATCGCGCTTCGAAGCATCCCGGGCCCAAGCTGTTCTTAGCTCTGGCGCCCTGCCCGCCCGGCTGGGATTTCGACCCGGAATGGTCCGTCGCGGCCGCGCGTCTGGCGGTGAACACCGGCATCTGGCCGCTCAAAGAGGCGGTCCATGGCGAGGTCGCACACACGCGGGTCCCGCGCAAGTTCGAACCGGTGGAAAATTACTTAAAGCGCCAGGGCCGCTTCCGCCACCTCTTCGAACCGAAGCGCGACGAAGCAGCCATCGCGCATATTCAAGCGACCGTAAATAGTTACTGGCAGGCTGCCCAGCGCGACGTTAAAGGGACGCACCACGAAGCTCACCCCCGCCTCTTTCCTCCCCCGCACGCGGGGGAGGATGAAGGAGGGAGCCCTTCGCGGTGAAAGTTTATTCTTTGTTGAGGTTCATGGGCGACAATGTTCGGTTGAATGCAAACGACTAGGAGATGACGATGGAAAACGTTTTTGACTTCGCCGACGAATTAGGCCCGAGCAAAATCGTCCACGTCTACGATCCGAAATACGGTTTGAAAGCCGTGGTCGCCGTCGACAACGTGGCGCGCGGCCCGTCCATCGGCGGGGTCCGCATGGCGCCCGACGTGAGCGCCGAGGAAGCCTTTCGCTTGGCGCGCGCCATGACGATGAAAAACTCCGCTGCTAATTTGCCCCACGGCGGCGGCAAATCGGTGATCTTCGGCAACCCGAAAATCGATTTGGCGAGCAAGGAGCCGTTGATCCGTGCCTTCGCCCGCGCCATCCGCGACCTGGTGGAATATATTCCAGGCCCGGACATGGGCACCGACGAGCGCTGCATGGCATGGATCCAAGACGAGATCGGACGCGCTGTCGGCCTGCCGCCGGAGATCGGCGGCATCCCGCTCGACGAAATCGGCGCCACCGGCTTGGGCCTGAGAGCCAGCGTCGAAGCGGCGCTTAAATATTGCAGCTTCGATCTCAAAGGCGCGCGCGTGGTGGTTCAGGGCTTCGGCTCGGTGGGAAAACACGCCGCCCGCTTTCTCGGCGAGCAAGGCACGGTCCTGGTCGCCGCCTGCGACTCGCACGGAACGATTTACAATTCCAGAGGCATCGACCTCGTGCGGTTAATCGCGCTTAAAGACGCCGGCAAGAACGTAAGGGACTATCCGGAGGGAGAGAAACTCAGCGTCGACGCGGTCATCGATATCGACTGCGAGATCTGGATCCCCGCCGCCCGCCCGGATGTGATCCGCAAGGAAAATGTCGATCGATTGAAAACCAAGCTGGTTCCTCAAGGCGCGAACATCCCCTTCACCCCGGAAGCCGAACGCATCCTGCACGAAAAAGGCATCCTCGTGCTGCCGGATTTCATCGCCAACGCCGGCGGCGTGATCTGCGCCTCGGTGGAATACCATGGCGGCACCCAAGCTCAAGCCTTGCAAACCATCGAAGAAAAGATCCGCGCGAATACCGAAGAGGTGCTCGCCAACGCAAAAAAGAGCGGTTCGCTACCGCGTCAGGCTGCGGTGAAATTGGCGGAAACGAGGGTGAAAAAAGCAATGGCGTACCGACGTTAGTCGTACCTATGCATTGCTGTTCAATGGATTGGCTCCGACACCCCACGCTAACCATTCGATGGCGGACATCCCTCGCTGATTCCGGGCCTGCAACCTGAAAAGCACGTGCCGCGCGCGCCAACTCAAACAATCCTTCCGGCACGATTTCATGGCTTCCTCATTTATTTTTCACCTGGCCAATTTTTTTAATGCCCGATAGTAAGCGATCCGGTGATCCCCAGTCGCTCCAAGTCACATCGCGCACGGGCAGAACCAAAAGCGCTTGCCGATATTCGAAAGGAAGAAATTCGAGAACCGATGTGGAAAAATTGATCGGACTTAACTCATGATAAACCGCCTCGAGCGCGCGCTGTTCGTCAGGCGTGCCGATAGCCTTCAGGAAAGGTTCAAAAGAGCGGTAAATTTTCGGCGTGGCACTCCGAAATACATTTATCAGGGTCGTAGCCTTGAAGACCATCACCAATGTGTTCCACAAGGCCCCTATGTTAATGATTTTCTTTGCCGCCTCTACCGCGGGTTTTTCCACAAACAACTCGACCTCTCTAGCAGAAGCGCCGTCGAGCCATTTGATTTCCTCTCCTGGAACAATGTAACCATATTCCGGTTCGGGCGCGTGGGGCTCTACTCCTAAAAGTACAATCCGCGAGCTGTCCTGCTCCACGACTCGAAATGCTCGGTCCACATGCCTAATAAAAAGGTCCTCTTCCAGGATGAAATGATCCGACGGAAAAACTGCCACAATCGCATCCGGATGGCGTCGGAGAAGATAGATCAAGGGGAGAAGAAGTCCGGGCACAGTATCTTTGTTCTCGGGTTGAATCACCACGGTTTCCGGAGGTCTGGATCGGATTTGGCGGCCAACTTCACTAAATTGTAAATGTTCCTTGGCGATGACGACGTAAAGCCGCTTGGGTGGAATTAGCTTTTCTGCGCGGTGAAAAGTATGCTCCAGCATGGACCGTTTGCCAACGAAGTTGACGTATTGTTTGGGGAAGTCATGGCCCCGAAAGCGATACACAAAATCCCGCATTCGCGTACCGTTACCGGCCGATAAGACAATCCCGCAGCGAATTCCAGAAGGAGCTGGATCGTCCAATGTCGGACTCATGATGACCGCCTCTAATTTGACTCTTTTGCTAGCGTGCCAAAGCTTGGGCCGATATTTCTCTAAATTCGCCGTGCTTCTTCCCCAGCCTCGGCATAACTTCATTAATCCAATTCGGATGCGCCTATCCGTTACCTGGGTTACGGACGCGTTCTTTTTTATTGACTATGAAAGTTATTTTAAAGGCGGCGAAATTCTGCATCGTGCGTTTCACAAGGGGGGGAACAATGAAAAAGTCTGTCATCCAGACTTCAGAGCTTCGTAAAATGGGGACTTTCGAGGGGTTCTCTGAAAAGTGCCTCGATCGCTTAGCCAGCAATATGGAAGAACTGCGTGTGAGTCGGGGCGAAGCGATCTATCGTCCGGGACAACCGGCTAAGTACCTCTATTGTGTGCTGGAAGGCGTCATTGGTCTCTCACTACTCGGCAGTGAGGATCGCTTTGTGCGCCTGATGTTATCCGGGAGAGGAGACTTTTTTGGAATCGACGCGCTTATGCGCAGATGGCGACGGGTGAGCGTGGCCACAGCCATGCAAGATTCACGTGTGGCAAGGATCAAGCCCCGCATTTTTGTCACCGAGGTTTGTGGCGTGCCTTGGGAGCCTTTTGACGGGTTAATTCACACGCTAATAACACCGGTTTTAAAGGTGTCCTTACAGCGGGCAGTGTTTTTAGTGGAAAATCTACCTGACAGGTTAGCCCTAGCCCTCTGGGAGTATTCACACGGTTTCGATATTAGACGATCGAAAGAGCTTTTGCCGACTGCCCTCACTCACGACGAACTTGCTGCAATGGTAGGCGCCTCCAGGCCGCGGGTGTCACTTGCGTTGAAGCAACTACAACGTCAAGGTCTCCTCATCGGAAGTCGGAAGCAAATTCGAATTCAAGAGAAACCTCTACGTGCTTACCTCGAGGACCGATATGGGTTCGCCTTTTAGGCAAAGTTAGGAATTTCGCGCGTGCGCGGAAATCCGAGATTGGGTTTCGCGCCGCTCGTCCCAAGAGGATAGGCTCGGAGAAAGTACCTCGTTCAAAGACCAAGCTCGTGCCTCAATGCGCCAACGCCGGCGGCGTGATCTGCGCCTCGGTGGAATACCATGGCGGCACCCAAGCTCAAGCCTTGCAAACCATCGAAGAAAAGATCCGCGCGAATACCGAAGAGGTGCTCGCCAACGCAAATAAGAGCGGTTCGCTACCGCGCCAAGCCGCGGTCGAGTTGGCGGAAACGCGCGTAAGAAAAGCGCTGGCGTACCGAAAGTGATGCTCCGATCCAATGTTTTGAACGACTGGAACGGTTGAAACGGCTAGAACTCAATCTTCGGACATGATGCCGATCTCAAGAGCCGCCGGTCTTGGCGGTCAAGTAAGCCACACAGCCGTTGAGCGTGGAGAGCTTGGCAACATCGGCGTCGGGAATCTCGATATTGAATTCCTTGTGCAGGCCGATGACGAAATTGAGAAAGTCGACGGAATCGATATCGATCTGATCGCGCAGATCTTTTGCCGGATCGATCGCATCCAATTCAACCTCCGGCGCCACATGGCTCAGCGCGTCGCGAACCGCCTGTTTGATTTCAACTTCAGTCATTCGCCTTGCTCCAAGGCTATTCTCGGCATCCGTTAATTTTCAATTCGTTCACAGCTTTTCCGGCTCCTGAAGCAATCGATCGACGGTAATCAAAAAACGCCCGCCGCGGTGGCCGTCGCTGACGCGATGATCGGCGGAAAGCGTGGCATCGAGAACGGATCGCACGCCGACTATGCCGTTCGCAGCGACGGGCCGTTCCGTGATCTTACCGAAGCCCACGAGCGCCACTTGCGGCGGATAAATAACGCCGAAGACGCTTTGGACTCCCTGCTCGCCGAGATTGGTGACGGTCATCGTGCCGTCGGATAGCTCCGAGCTGCGCAGATGGCCGGTGCGCGCGCGGTTGACCAGATCGAGCATGCTTTCCATCACTTCATCTAAATTTTTCTTGTCCACATCGTGGATCGCCGGATTGACCAAGCCGCCTTGGCGCAATGAAATCGCCACGCCGACATGGATGCCGTCGCCCGCTTTAAACGCGTCATCGATCCAGAAGCCGTTGAGCTCCGGCGTCGTGCGCAATGCCAAAGCCACGGCGCGAATCAACAGCGCCGAATAGAGCAACCGCTTGGTCACCGGCCGCTTGTCGTTCTCCGCGCCGAGCCAGTCTAAAGCTCGGCGCATGTCGATCGTCGTCGCCAGATAGTAATGGGGAATTTCCCGCTTTGAGCGCGCCATGGCGACGGCGATGACGCGGCGCATGGCCACGAGATCCAAACCCCTGGGTGTCAGAGGCGGCGCGGATATCGTCGGCGCTACCTCCGAACTCACGCGCTCTGCCGCCCGTTCGACATCCGCGAGCGAAATTGAGCCATCTCCTGCGGTGCCGACCATGCCGGACAAATCAACACCGAGCTCCCGCGCCCGTTTACGCGCCAGCGGCGAAACACGCAGACGAGCAGGCTGTTCGCCGGGCGGTGCGATGGATATCTTCGACGGCGCCGTATCCTCTTTCACCGGCGCGATCGGCGCCGGTGAAATCGCCGCCGGCCTTGCCGGCTCTGCCTCGACCCTTTTACCGTCGCCGCTCAACACTGCCAGCGTTGCACCGACCGGAACTTTCTGCCCCGCCTGCACCACGAGGGTTTCAATCACGCCGCTTTCGAAGATTTCGACTTCGATCACGCCCTTTTCGGTCTCGACCGCCGCCACCACGTCGCCGTGCTTGACGGCGTCGCCCGGCTTGACGCGCCATTCGACGACGGTGCCGAATTGCATGTCGGCGCCGAGCGAGGGCATGCGAAATTCACTCATGGCCGGTCACTATCCGCCGCGCCGCGGCGACGATACCCGGCACTTGCGGAATCGCCGCATCCTCGAGATGCTTGGGATAAGGCATCGGCACTTCCGCGCTGCACAGCCGCGCCACCGGAGCGTCGAGTTCGTAAAAGGCGTTTTCCATAATCTGCGCCATGATCTCCGCCGAGATACTGCCGGTTTTCCAGCCTTCATCGATGATCATGGCGCGATGCGTGCGGCTCACGGAGTCGACGATAGCCGCCGTATCCAGCGGTCTGAGCGTGCGCAGGTCGACGACTTCAGCGTCGATGCTCTCGCGCGCCAGATCCTCGGCCGCTTGCAAAGTTTTGAACAGAGTGCCGCCGTAAGTGATCAGGCTGATGGCCTTTCCCGGCCGGCGGATCGCCGCCTTGGAAATATCCACCGGGCCGGCGTCGGCCGCCAGCTCGCCTTCCATATTGTAGAGCAGACCATTCTCGAAGATCAGCACCGGATCGGGATCTTCCAATGCGGTCCAAAGCATGCCGCGCGCATCTTCGAGGGTCGCCGGCGTCAAGATTTTGATGCCGGGAATATGCGCGTACCAGCCTTCCAAGCTATGCGAGTGCTGCGCGGCTAATTGACGCCCCGCGCCGGTGGTCGTGCGAATGACTAGCGGAATATTGAACTGCCCGCCGGACATATGCAGGATCGTCGCCGCGTTGTTGACGATCTGATCTAGGGCCAACAGACTGAAGTTCACCGTCATGATTTCCACGATCGGTCGCGCGCCGCCCATCGCCGCGCCGATACCGGCGCCGACGAAGGCCGACTCGGAGAGCGGCGTGTCGCGAATCCGCTCCGGGCCGAACTCGTCGAGCAATCCCTTGGTCACCGCGAAGCAGCCGCCGTAGCGGCCGACATCTTCGCCCATCAGAAACACCCGCTCATCGCGGAGAAGCGCGTCGCGGATCGCCGCGCGCATGGCTTCGCGATAGGTGGTCTTGATTTTCTCTGCGCTCCTATTCATTGAAGTCTCTCTCTTTGTTCAAGGTTCAAAGTTCAAGATGTCGGGCGGGGGCTTTGAACGTTGAACTTTTGAACGATGCACCACCCTATGAGGGATGATCCTGGTGCGCCTCCGAGTAAACAAACCGCGTCAGTTCCTCCACCGGCTCCCACTGGCCGGCCTCGGCGAACTCGACGGATTTTTCGATTTCATCGGTCACTTCCGCTTCCAACTGCGTCCAGTCTTCATCCCGCCAGAATTTCTGTTGCTTCAATCGCTCGATGAAATTTGCAATCGGGTCGCGCTTCTTCCACTCTTCGACTTCTTGTTTGTCGCGGTAGAGCTCGGGGTCGTACATCGAATGGGCGCGAAAGCGGTAAGTGCGGTACTCGATAAAATGCGGCCCGCCGCCCCCGCGCACAGCCGACGCGGCGCGTTTGCTGGCATCTTCGACCGCTAGAACATCCATGCCATCCACCGGCCAAGCGGGAATCTCGAACGCCGCGGCTTTGAGACAGATGTCAGTTTCCGATTCGGAACGAGACAACGCCGTGCCCATGGCGTAAAGATTGTTCTCGCAGCAAAACAGCACGGGCAGTTTCCATAGCGCGGCGAGATTCAACGACTCATGAAACTCGCCTTCGGCCACCGCGCCTTCACCGAAAAAACAGGCCGTGAGCTGTCGCCGTCCGGCGAGCTTGTCGGCGAGAGCAAGACCCACCGCCAGCGGCAGCCCGCCGCCGACAATGGCATTGCCGCCGTAGAAACCTGTGGCGGCATCGAAGAGATGCATGGAGCCGCCGCGGCCGCGACTGCAACCTTCGACTTTGCCGTACATCTCCGCCATGATCGCGTTGGCCGACACGCCGCGCGCCAGCGCGTGGCCATGCTCACGGTAAGTCGCCACGATGGCGTCTTCGGGCTGCAGAGCTTGCATGGTGCCCACGGCTACCGCTTCTTCGCCGATGTAAAGATGGACGAAGCCGCGGATCTTGCTCGCGGCGTAGAGCTCCACGCATTTTTCCTCCAGACGGCGAATGCGCAGCATCTCTTGGAGCAGGTGCAGGGCATGCTCGCGCTCGATGGGTGGCTGTTTTCGTTTATTTCTTTGTGCCATTAATCATTCTCCAAAGTTGATAGATCTCCCTCGGGCAACCCCAGCTCCCGGGCCTTGAGCAGGCGGCGCATGATTTTTCCGCTGCGCGTCTTCGGCACGCTGTCGCGAAACTCGATTTCTCTCGGCGCCACCGCAGGACCCAAACGCGAGCGCGCATGGCCGAGTAATTCTTTGCGCAGCGCATCGCCGGGCTCATAACCTTTTTTCAGCGAGACGAAAGCCTTGACCACTTCGCCGATCATCGCATCGGGAATACCGATGACGCCCGCTTCGGCAATCGCCGGGTGCTCCAAGAGCGCGCTTTCGACTTCGAAGGGACCGATCAGATGGCCGGCGGATTTGATGACGTCGTCAGCGCGGCCGATAAACCAGAAATAACCGTCCGCGTCTTGCTTGGCGAGATCGCCGGTCAAGTACCATCCCCCGGCGAAGCATTTGCGGTAGCGCTCTTCTTCGTGCAGATAACCGCGAAACATCGACGGCCATCCCGGCCACAGCGCCAGCTCGCCGACTTCTGCGGCTTTGAGTTGCTCCACCGCACCGTCTTTGTGTCGTCGCACGATGGCAGCCTCGATTCCCGGCAGTGGCTTCCCCATCGAACCGGGGCGAATTTCCATGGCAAGATAATTGGCGATCATGATGCCGCCGGTCTCGGTCTGCCACCAGTTGTCGTGAATCGGCATACCAAAAGCCTCCTGGCCCCAGACCACCGCTTCGGGATTCAAGGGTTCGCCGACGCTCGATATAAAGCGCAGGCTGCTGAGATCGAACTTGCGAATGATCTCCGTCCCGGCTTTCATCATCATGCGCACCGCCGTCGGCGCGGTGTACCAGATCGTGACTTTCTGCTCCTGGATGGTCCGATACCAGCGCTCGGCGTCGAACTCGGCTTCGTCGATGATGCTGGTGATACCGTGAGTCAAAGGAGAAATAATTCCGTAGGAAGTGCCGGTCACCCAACCCGGATCGGCGGTGCACCAAAAGATATCGTCGGGATGAAAATCCAGAGCGTATTGGCCGGTCATGTGATGAGTAATCACCGCTTGGTGCACGTGCACCGCACCCTTGGGTTTTCCGGTCGTGCCTGAGGTGAAATGAATCAGCGCCATGTCTTCCGGAGCCGTGGACACGATTTCGAAATCGTCCGAGGCACTTTTCATCGCCTGGTGAAAGTCGTGAGTTCCACTCGGCGGCGAGTTTCTCGATTCTTCGATTACCAAGATATGCTTCAAATGCGGCAACGACGCTCGCCACTCGGCTACCTTGCGTCTCGCGTACAGAGCCTTCGTGGTCACCAGCACATTGCCTTCGCCGATGGCGAGTCGCTGATGAATCGGTTCGGGCCCGAAAGCGGAAAACAGCGGGCAGAACACGCTGCCGTTTTTGAGAGTGCCGAGCGCCGTAGTGTAGAGCTCGGGGATACGCCCGGCCAAGGCGAAGACCCGGTCACCTTTGCCGATACCAAGACCCTTTAGCACGTTGGCAAAGCGGTTGGTCAGGCGGTGGAGTTCGCCGTAGGCGACCTTTCGCGCTTCGCCCGATTTACTCAACCATCGCAGCGCGATATGGTCGCGCCGCGCGCCTTGCGCGTGACGGTCGACGCATTCGTAGGCGATATTGAGAGCGCGGCCGTCCGGCAATTTAGAAAGGTTTTGTTCCGCCTTCTGCCAAGAAAACTCCGCGCAGGTCCGTTCGTAGTCGGCAAGGTTCGGCGCTACTTTCCACAGTTGCGGACTCTTTTTAATCGTGGCAAAACTCATCAGTTTCTCCGCTTATCGGTAGCTCTTTAGGACGCGGGCGCGATCAAAGTCTCGGTTTCCCGTTGCGCGCGGCGAATCAAACCGTTGGCGCTTTCGATGAGTTGCGCTGGGGTCAGCGTCTTCTTCACCGCTCCCTGTTCAATTGTTTTCAACCTCACCATCGCCGATTTGTTCATTGCCCGCTCCTTCTCAGCCCCTGACTTCCGCAAGAAATGCGCCAATAGCCGACATGAACAAAGGGTCGGTTTCACCGTCAATTTTTTCAAAGCTGCGAAGAGACTCCCGAGTTTTTATCAAGCTTGAAGAACCTGCTTCGCGAGGTCGCGATAAACCTGCGCACTTTCGGTGTTACCCAAGCCGTTGCTCCGCGGCGCCGCGGCATTGAAATTGCTCAGTTCAGATGGTTAAGGGAGCCCATCGAAAACGAATCGGCTGCGAGGAGGAATCGCCATGAAAACCGGTCCGGCTTATCGTTACAAGCTAGTGGGTAGCGCGCCGCGGCGAAAAACCAGCCACGACCTCTTTGACGGCACGCTGCAAAAAACTCAAATCTGGTTGAATGATCTGACGTTCGAGCTGGGATGGGAGGGCAAGCCGGAAAAAACTTATTTTGCCCTGCGTACGGTCCTGCATGCGCTCCGGGACCGCCTGACGATCGAGGAAGCCGTGCAATTAGGCGCGCAGTTGCCGATGCTCATCCGCGGCTTTTACTACGAAGGCTGGACCCTTAAGGGAAAGCCGCACAAAGAACGGCACAAAGAAGCTTTCCTCGCGCACATCAAGGATGCATTCAAGAACGATGTGACCGTGAGGCCGGAAAGCATCGTGCGGGCAGTCTTTAAAATTCTGGCGCGCCACACCAGCAAAGGCGAGATCGACGACGTCAAGAAGATTCTTCCCAAGGCGTTGCATGGGCTCTGGCCGGAAAAATGATCTGGCGCAAGCTATCCCCGATTCGGTCAAGCTCGCTTAGCTGGCGGAGAGTATCATGCGTGGCGCGACGACTTGCCTAAGGGAGTGCGGCATTGGCGCTAGAGCAACACAAGCGCGATTACTACGAAGCCCTCGGTGTCGACCGTACCGCCACTCGGGAGCAGATCAAGCAAGCCTACCGCCAGCTCGCGCTGAAATGGCACCCTGATCGCAACCCGGCGCCCGAAGCGACCGACAGATTCAAAGAGGTCGCGGAAGCTTACGCGGTGCTTTCCGATCCCACCAAGCGCGCCCAGTACGACAAAACCGGCCACGCCGGCGTGAGCGAGCGCTGGTCGACCGAAGATCTTTTCCGCGACTTTGAATTCGGTGACTTTTTTGGCGGCCGTTTCGCCGACCTGGGCGGTATTTTCGGCGATCTGTTCGGCGGACGTTCGCGCCGAGGCCCGATCAAGCCGCAGGGCGCCAACCTGCATTACGATCTCAAGCTGACCCTTGACGGCGCTGCGACAGGGGGCGAGCGTGTGATCTCGATTACCAGATCCGATCGTTGTAAAACCTGCGGCGGCAACGGCGCCAAGCCGGGCACGCAACCGGTCACCTGCCCCGAGTGTCAGGGCAGCGGCCAGAAGCAGCAAACACGGTCCGAGAAAGGCATGAAACTGGTATCCATTACCGGCTGTACCCGCTGTCTCGGCCGAGGGACATTGATCGAGTCGCCATGTCTCACCTGCCACGGCAGCGGTTATGAATCGGTGCCGCACCAGATCAAGGTACAAATCCCGCCGGGTATCGACGATGGCATGATGCTTCGCTTGGCCGGCCAAGGCGAAGCCGCGCCGCCGGGAGGATTAGCAGGCGATCTGCTTGTACGCATCCAGATCGAACCGCATCCGCTTCTCAAGCGCGAGGGCGAGGATCTCTACACCGGGACGGCGCTCGACTTCGCGAGCGCTGCGCTTGGCACCAAGGTCGATATTCCTTGTCTGGACCGAGAAACGGTAAAAGTCACGATTCCTCCGGGCATCCAAAGCGGCACGGCATTAAGACTCCGGGGCAAAGGCATGCCGCGCCTGCATGGCAGAGGCAAAGGAGATCTATACATCGTGGTCGAGGTCCGGACGCCCACTAACTTGAGCCCGCGTCAGCGCGAGCTGCTTAAAGAATTCAAATTGGAGGCCGTGAAAAGATCAGCGGCGCACACATGACACGCCTTTGGTCGCACTGTGATCGAAGCTAATCGGCGTAGAAATCGCCGAGATGGGATTTGATTTGAACTCCCTAAGATATTTTCTCGCGTTGCTTTTGGTGGTCACTCTGCCGCCACTGTTTTTTTACTGGCTGCTGCTCCACCCCTTTGTAAGGTTCTGGCGCAGCCGGGGGATCGGCGTGACCTACGGCAGCCTGCTAACGATCATCGCCGCCGGCATGGTCGGTCTATTTTCCATGCGCCATTTTTTGCTCCGCATCGACTACGGAACGAGCTATCTCCTGCTCGCCCTGGGGGCCCTCTGTTTAACGCTAGCGGCCATCATGCGTTTGGCGATCCAGAGGAAGCTTACCATCAAAGTCTTGTTGGGCCTGCCGGAAATCGCCCCGGACCGATTTCCCCGCAGGCTGATCACCGACGGCATTTACGCGCGCATGCGCCACCCTCGTTATGTGCAGTTTCTCATGGCGCTGAGCGGCTACGCTCTGATCGCCAATTATCTCGCCGGCTATTTAGTCATCGCCCTGTGGGTGCCGGGAATCTACCTGATCGCGCTGATCGAGGAAAAGGAACTGCGCGATCACTTCGGCGACATTTATCAGGCCTACTGCCGTAACATGCCGCGCTTTTTGCCCAAGTTACGAGGCGACTCTGATTCGGCATCAAAATTGAAAAATGCCGCGCATGGCGATGGCGCCCAGCGGCGGCGACGACCGACACGGCATAAACATGAATCGACCTGAGAACCCGCAAGCGCAGATAAAACATCAACCGGCTTGGATTTCCTTTGCCGCCGACGGCACACTTTGCTGTGGCGGCGTTTGGACGCTAGCGCACGCGGCGGAGCTGGAAGCTCAAATCCTGTCTCTAGCGAAGACATCTGGCGGACGCATCAGCTGCGATGTCGGAGCCATCGAAGCCATGGACACCGGCGGAGCGTGGCTGCTGCAGCGAACCTTGAACCAGTTAGAGCAGAGCGGTTGCAGCATCTCATTGAACGGGCTCTCCGCCGATTTTGCCACACTGATGCGAACCGTGGCGCGGGGCTGGTCGCAAACCGACCAGATCCAACCCTTGCCCCATTTCGGTCGGTTCAATCGCATGGGCCGATTTGTCTGGGCTTCCGGGGCAAATTTTTTCCAGGCCCTTGCCTTTATCGGTGAGACCGCGTCCGCTTCCTGCTCCCTGCTCGCCCATGCCAATCGGATGCGTTGGCGCGTTTTGCTTTACAATCTCCAGGTTGACGGTCTTAACGCCTTGCCCATCATCGGTCTGCTGTCATTTCTGATGGGCATCGTCATCGCCTATCAAGGCTCCGAGCAGCTCAAAACCTTCGGCGCCAATATTTTCATCGTCGACTTGGTCGGCATCTCGCTCCTGCGCGAGATCGCGCCGCTCCTGACGGCGATCCTCGTCGCCGGCCGCTCCGGGTCAGCCTACACCGCGCAGATCGGCACGATGACGGTCACCGAAGAGTTGGATGCCTTGCGCTCGTTGGGCATATCTCCCATGAGCTTGTTGGTAATACCGAGGGCACTCGCCTTGGTCATCGCCCTGCCGTTGCTCACCGTCTTTGCCGATGCAGTCGGGGTATTCGGCGGCATGTTGGTCGCGTTAAGCCAGCTCGGCGTGACCTTTACGGAGTTTCTCAACCGCTTCGAATACGCGATCGTGTTGCGCCATTACCTGATCGGGATCGGCAAGACGCCGGTCTTTGCCGCCATTATCGCGCTGGTGGGCTGTTATCAGGGCTTTCAGGTGTCGGGCGGCGTCGACAGCGTCGGCCGCCACACCACCATCAGTGTCGTTCAAGCGATCTTTTTAGTCATCGTCACCGATGCCTTCTTTTCGATTCTTTTCAGCTGGTGGGGCATATGAATGCGCCGCGCAATTCCATCGAGCCGCGCCACCCGGTGATCCAAGTGCGGCATATCCACACACGCTTCGGCGCCGCCGTCGTGCATGAGGACGTCAGCCTGACCATCAACAAGGGCGAAGTGTTCGCTATCGCCGGCGGCAACGGCAGCGGGAAATCGGTCTTGATGCGGGAAATGATCCTTCTGCAAAAACCAACGGCCGGCGACATTCAAATCTTCGACCAAAATGTCCGAACGATGAGTGAAGCCGACGTGGCGGCGTTGCGCCGGCGTTGCGGCGTGCTGTTCCAACATGGCGCGTTGTTCAGCTCGCAGACCGTGAAGGAAAACGTCGCTGTTCCCTTGCGTGAGCATACGGCCATCAGCAAACGATTAATCGAAGAGCTGGCCCTGCTAAAGATCGCCAGCACCGGCTTTCCGATGGCGAGCGTGACCAAGTATCCCAATGAACTGAGCGGCGGTATGCGCCGGCGCGCCGGCCTGGCGCGCGCCATGGCGTTGGATCCTGAACTGCTGTTTCTCGATGAGCCCACCTCGGGGCTCGACCCGATCAGTGCCGCCGGTTTCGACGAGCTGATCCAGCAACTGCGCGAATGGTTTCGGCTCACCATCGTCATCATCACCCATGATTTGGATTCGCTCTGGCGCATTGCCGATCGGGTTGCGGTGTTAGGCAATGGCAAGGTCCTTGGAATCGGCAGCATGAGCGAACTTTCCCAATCAAAGGATCCTCTGATTCACGAATATTTCTACGGGCCGCGCGGCCGCGCCGCCAGGGAGCAAGCATGGAACCGAAGGTAAACTACACGCTGGTCGGTCTTTTCATCGCGCTCTTGGGCGCCGCAGCGCTCGCCGGAGTTCTGTGGCTGAGCCGAACGGATTATCGCGGCGTCTACGACCGCTACTACACCTTCATGGATGAATCGGTCGCGGGTTTGAGCACCGACTCGTCAGTCAAATACCACGGCGTCGATGTCGGCCGGGTCAAGGAGATTGCCTTGAACCCGGACAATCCCGAGCAGGTGCGCCTTGCCCTCGATCTGCGGCGAGGTACTCCGATTAAAGAGGATACCGTGGCGGTGCTGCAAACCCAGGGGCTGACGGGCATAGCAACCGTGAATCTACGGGGCGGCAGCCGTGTTTCAGCGCCTTTGAGGGCCCGACCCGGCGAAACTTATCCAGTGATTAAAAGCCGACGGTCATTTTACGCCCAGCTCGACAATACACTGTCGCGGCTGATGACCAATGAGCAGATTCCGGCGCTTCTGGCCAATCTTAATAGCCTGGCCCAGGAAGCGCGCGGCCTGGTCGATGCCCAAAGCCGGGTGGATTTAAAGCGAATTCTTGCCGACCTGGCTCAGGTAACCCATACCTTGGCGGCGCACCGGGCCGAGCTCGCTGACAGTCTCGCCCAATCCGACGCTGCCTTCGAGCGCTTCGCCGCCATGGGCAAAAAACTCGATGAGCGGATGCCGCAATTGTTACAGCAAACTTCCGCAAACCTGCTCGCCATGCAAAACATGACGGATGCAGTCGCGCGCACCAGCTCGGCAGTGGGTTCGATGGTAGACGGCAGCCGCGCCGATATCACCCAGTTTACCGGCCAGACGTTAGCCGAGACGGGGCTTTTGGTCGCGGAGCTGCGGCAGTTGACCGCAACGTTGCAGCGACTGGCGAGCGGTCTGGAGCGCCAACCGAACGCGCTGATTTTCGGCCGCGGCCCCCCGGCACGGGGTCCAGGGGAATGACATCATGCCTGGCTCGCGTGAGATGATGCGAATCCTCAAATTGGCGCTGTTTTTCTTTTTGAGCGCCTGCGCTCTGGGTCCCGTCGAAACCAGCGCGCCGCGAACCTATTTCCTCAACCCTGAGATCTCGTGGAAAAATCCGTACGCATATGGCGAGCGCGTCGGCACCTCGGTTCTCCTGATCACGCAACCCGGATCACAAGCCGGCTTCGACACCGCCCGCATGGCCTACCTGTTGCGTCCGTACGAGGTTAACTATTATGCTCTCAATCAGTGGGCCGATACGCCGGCGCGCATGTTACAACGCGTCATGGTTGAGAATCTGGACAAAACCGGCCTGTGGAGCGCGGTACTGCAAACGCCGGGCGCAGTGGCGGCTCGATATCGGCTCGATTGCGACAATCTGGTTTTGCAACAACAGTTCTTCTCCCGCCCCAGCCGCGTGCGTCTGGCAATCCGCGCGCAAATCGTCGATACGAAAACACAGTCGGTTCTCGCCACCCGATATTTCGAACTCTTCGAAGCCGCCCCGAGCGACGATCCCTACGGCGGGGTATTGGCCGCCAATCACGCGTCCGCGAAACTGATCACTGAGGTCGCCCAGTGGTTAGACCAAGTAGTAAGAGACACCGTGAAAAAATGAAAACATAGCGGCCAGCCACTCACGGTTCACGGACACGGTAACTTTCCTGACACGACCACGGCTTTTCTCCGCACACGATCACATTTGAGGAGGAGAAGGAAAGACGAGATCCCTATAAACCGTCATGGGACAGGACTTGATCGCCGTACTTTCGCCGAGCGCGGCTGATGTAGCGGGGCGACATTCTCCGCGTTGACCTCTATTATTTTCTCGCGTACAAGCTCAGTGGCCTTTTTTGCTGTTGCTGCCCCCTTCCACGCCATGCCCGCCCGTCGCGCTCCACTCCCAGGCGGAGCGAAGATTGAGACATTGCCTCAAGGTCGGTACTCGGTGTGATCCAGTTTGCTACCCGCCAAGTAGTCATGGATCGCCGTGCGTACGCCGTCGAACGCCAGGGGCTTGGATAGACAAAGATCAACTGTGGCGGATATCGATGGAGTTGGAGCGAAATCCCAGCCACCCATCCCGACGACAAACACTTGCGGCAGCTTGAGCTGCGCATGTTGGATGATCGAGGCGCAGTCGGGCAGATATAAATCGACGAGCAAGACGCTCAGATCAAGGTTCGCTTCGATGCATGCGACCGCTTCGTCCCCATCTTCCGCTTCGAACACGCGGTAACCTTCGTAACGCAGCAGATCCGACAGGCTGGATCGAGCCGAAGCTGTATTTTCAGCCACGAGCACTGAAATCGCCGAATGCTTTTGAAACTCCAATCGTGACTCTTTCTCGCCGCGCCGCCTACCGTTGATCACGCTCGATTACGCGGACGATACCACTCCAAAGACGGTCGATGGTCGCCGAGCAAACCTCCCTCGCCTTTAAACCGGCGGGAGCGGTATCGATGATTCCGACGCCGCGACCGATTAGAAAGCAATCGGCGTGCCTAAGAATTTCCATTCAATTCACGCGGCAGCCGTGGATTTTGCTCATCCGTGCGAAGTTGAGTTTTGCTCACTATCATTTCTGACAAGACCCGGCACATCTACCGGATCGCAGATGATATCGGCATACCCCAACCCTTGGCGTTCGACGATTTCCATTCCGCTCTTATCCGGGGTCCGGGTATCTACCCGTTCGACCTGAGTTCGATTCACCGGGATTGGTAACTTCGCCCGAGTGGCACTAGGCATATCTCGGCGGGAATTACTTATGCCGAGGGCTCGTTTTCTCGGAACAGTCCTATCCCTCCTCAGACTGGGCGCGCGCCAACAAACGGCTTGCCGGAAGCCAAGGACAAACCAAATTTACAAAAACATCGTCCCTGCCGGTCTCTACTATTGCGTCCTTACGCTGAAAAAAGACTTCGGAAAAATTAAGGAGACATTTCTAGCTCGCCGCATGGTTAGAGACGATTGCGAAAATCATGAAATGATCGTCCCATCAACTTCCAGCGCGCTTAACTTCCGTGCCAACTACGCCGTTCGTAATTCCACCGGGTAACCAAGCTTTCGATAAGATTTCAGGCTCAACAGCGGCTCGTGTTCACGAACATAATCCAACCGGATTTGAAACCAAGTCTCTCTTGGCCAATGCCAGTTTAATTGCGGCAGCTCATCCTCTTCGTAGCAGCCGTCGTTGACCGGACTCTGTAAAAAGATCGACTCCCAAGCGTTCATAGAAATGTCCTCCCTCAAATTTCAATAATTCTAAATTCAAGCGAAAATCATGCCCCGACTTGGCTGTGCCAATTTTTGGGCTTGGTTTTTAGCCATCCGCAAGCGCAGTGCCAACGAGATTGCGGATCTAAACGCTAAAATAAAAGATTTTTTCTCTGAGTTTCGAATAAAAGCCTGCTGTGAATTTTCAAATTTGCGATTATCCCCAAATCTTCTTGTCATAGCCGCAAACAAACATTGGCGTGCAATCGCTTGGCGCTGGCTGTGGCGAGCCATAGACTATATCTAGCCGGCGAGACGGTCCTCGAGCCCCGATTCTCAGTGATGAAAAAGATCGATGGACCCGCTGATTTAGTTCCCCCATCGGGCAACACCCAAGAAGCTCGAAACCGTTTTCCAAACCGCGGATCAACTGGACGACAATTCTGGGCATGTACCGAAAGAGCCCGTTGGCACAACAATTGCCAATGCGTTAAATGGAGTCCGCGACAGAGAATCGCCATCCGGGGAGCAATATGGATGCGATCAGACGGAGCGTGGACGCCTACACCAAAGCCGGTCGAAGCACAAAGGAGCCCGGTAGCGCGTGCCCCGAGGAAAAACCGCGTGGTCTAAGGTGGCCGATCGAAAATGTCTATAGCCGCAACGGTAGAGTCAATGTCGGTTCCAGTCATTCGGATAAAACCATGAGGGCGGCTTTACCGGACATTCACCTCACCGACATCGGCAAGCAGAAAAACGGCGCCACACCGGGCGAAGTCGCCGAAAAAATCATCGACGCCCTCAGGAAGAGCGTAAACACGACCGTTGCCAGCGTGGATACGAGCAAGGTGCTGGGCGAGGCCAAGAAACAATTCGGTGCCGCGAGCCCCGGAATCGAAGAGAAGACGAAAGGCGCGGTCAGTGGTATAAAGGGCCTGTTCGGCAAGTGAGACGCGGCAATGAGCTCGCTCGCCGTGGCCTTGCTGCTTCGACATCGCCGCTAATAGACCTATAGGATCGGCATCGGTCCGAAAAAATTATTATTCGATGCGCGGCGCGGGAGACGGCCTATGCGATTAAAAGAGCGGTTTTTAAAAAAACTTTCCGATACCGTCCGATTCTTAAACACCGGTATTTGGCGTTTACAAACCCATAAACTACCGCCTCGCCGGTCGTTTTGGATCACCCAGCTGAGGATTTTTCTCTTAGCCCTTCGCCGCTTTAATTTAGACAAATGCGAGCTGCGCGCTTCGGCGCTAACGTATTATTCGCTGCTGTCGATTGTGCCGGTGGTTGCGCTGGCTTTCGCGATCGCGAAGGGGTTCGGTGTCGATAAAATCCTTAGCGAACAGCTCATGGCAAAGATGCAAGGTCAAGAAGAGGTGGCAGAGAGGATCATCGGCTTTGCGCAATCTTTTTTGGAGAACACCAGAGGCGGCGCCATCGCGGGAGTCGGCATCATTTTTTTGTTTTGGACGGTCATCAAGGTCTTGGGCAACATCGAGAAATCTTTTAACGATATCTGGGGTGTGAAAACCCCAAGGGCCATGGGTCGCAGGCTCGCCGACTATTTATCGGTCATGATGATCTGTCCGGTATTATTGATCCTCGCCAGCAGCGTCACGGTGTTGCTCACGACTCGGGTTTCATCGATGTTGGAGCGGCTGTCTTTCCTGGGCTATCTCGCCGACGCACTGATCTGGCTGCTGCAAATCTTACCCTACGGCGTCATCTGGTTGGTCTTTACGTTTATCTACGTTTTCATGCCGAATACAAAGGTCGCGATGAAATCAGCTCTCTGGGGAGGGATCCTTGCGGGAACCATCTATCAGCTTGTCCAATTGGCTTATATAACATTCCAGATCGGCGTCTCCAAATACGGCGCTATTTACGGCAGCTTTGCCGCGTTGCCGTTGTTCTTGGTATGGTTGCAATTGAGCTGGCTGATCGTGCTCCTGGGCGCGGAAGTTTCGTTCGCTCATCAAAATGTCACGACCTACGAATTTGAGCAGGATTGTCTGAGCGCGAGCCACTCTTTCAAGAGAACAGTCGCTCTCGCGGTGACCTCGCTCTGTGTGAAAAAGTTTCTGAAAGGCGAAAATCCCCCGACTGCCGGAGATGTTTGCCGTGAGCTGGAGATGCCCATCCGCCTGGTTCGTTCAGTTCTCTCTGAATTGACGGAGGCGAGACTCCTTTCCGAGGTTAGTTTCGACCCTGCCGGCGACGTCGCCTATCAACCGGCGTGTGATATTCACCGACTGAGTGTGGCCGGCGTAATCGAACGGTTGGACCAGCAGGGCGTCACCGCGGTTCCCATTGCCGACTCTCCCGAAGTGCAGAAGCTCGGAGAAACGTTGAAGTCCTTTCGCGAAATGAACAAGCAGTCGCCCGCAAACTTAAAACTTCAAGATTTGTAACCTATCACCAGGCTCGTTTAGCTGCTTCGTGAATCGCCGTCAAAAGAGCCCCACCCCTTATCCTCGGAGCGACGGATGAAATTTGAACTTCGGCCGATTGGATGGATACGCAAGACCAAAACCAAGACTCGGATCGTGCTGTACAAAAAATTTCAGGCCGGACTCGCGGGCATCGAGTCGAAGTCAGAGATCTGGGTGCTTTGGTGGTTTAACCGCAACGATACGCCGGAACGACGCGCCACCCTCAAGGTCCATCCGAAGGGCGACCCGGCAAATCCCTTGACCGGCGTGTTTGCGACGCGGTCGCCGATGCGGCCCAATCTGATTGCGCTGAGCCGCTGCAAGATTCTCTCCGTGAAGAAAAATATTATCGAGATCGACTCGATCGATGCTTTTCCCGGCACCCCGGTGTTGGATCTAAAACCGTAGCAGCAAGTTAAGGCGGCTCTCTGACTAAGCCGTGAGCTGTCAATCCTGGCCGTTGATGTCATTCTTATTGTCCGTCCTGACACCGGCGCCTGCAAAGTGCCAAGCGCTAGGTTCGAAACGGCGCGGGACGGATCACTAAGACAGGATCACCGCAATTGGATACGACACGATCGGTGACGCTACCAAGAACCCAGCGGCCCATGCCTGATCTTCCATGAGTCGACATCGCTACCATATTGCCGGAACTCTTGCGCGCCAATTCGATGATTTCTTCCGCTCCTCTGCCTTCCTCAACCAGGGTGGTTATTTTTTGTATTCCTGCCGCCCTCAACTCTCCGGCCTTGGCTTGCAATAGGATGCCGGCATCCGCCAAGGCGGTATCTAGAATCGCTTCAGCCGCCGCGCCGCTTCGGCTACACGCACACCGACACAGCCAAACCTAGCTAAGACACAATCGATGAAAAAGCCCGCTCATTCATCGTCAAAACCCAAATGGCGCTCGACCTGGAGATCACGTCTCTGGCGCAAGACTTCCTCTTTCCCCAGAGGATCGTGATCACAGGGTCCGTAGAAGTCGATGATATCCCCTTCGCTAGGCGCTGTAAGAACCGGCTCCAAGTAGAGGGTCTCTTTCCTGATTGCCGGAAACTTCAGATGGCAGTAACTGCCGGAAGTATCCGCTACTTTGTAAATAACCCCTTCAGCACCCGATCTTGGTGCAGCGCTGCAGGCCAGACCCGTTAACAAAGGTAGGACGCCCAGCAAGTATTCAATCTTCCTCATCTTCGCCTCCGTTGGATAATACCGTAACCTTGGTTTTTACGCTTTCCGTCCCCAAGCGCGGGCTCAGGACATTCTCAGGCACAGATATTGACCGGCGCGGCGGGCAAAATCAACTTGGTCATTTCGAGCAGAGCTTCGCGCCTTTTTCTGAGGGTATATATCCTTGTTCAGTCGTCCATTCGCAGAGTTGAATGTTGGATCGCTTCGTTCGGCGACAGTCGTAGTAAAACGCAGCTCGTGGCCGCCGGGTTTAATCATCATGGCACATAAGAAGCCGATGCTTTCCGGCAGCCCGTAGATTCGCCGAATGGAGTCGAAGAGCTGTTCGGCCGAGCCTCCCGGAAGCCGCAGGCGGGCTCAAAATATATAGATGCCTTTTCCGGCACCCCGGTGTTGGATCTAAAACCGTAGCAGCAAGTTAAGGCGGCTCTCTGACTAAGCCGTGAGCTGTCAATCCTGGCCGTTGATGTCATTTTTATTGTCCGTCCTGACACCGGCGCCTACAAAGTGCCAAGCGCTAGGTTCGAAACGGCGCGGGACGGATCACTAAGACAGGATCACCGCAATTGGATACGACACGATCGGTGACGCTACCAAGAACCCAGCGGCCCATGCCTGATCTTCCATGAGTCGACATCGCTACCATATTGCCGGAACTCTTGCGCGCCAATTCGATGATTTCTTCCGCTCCCCTGCCTTCCTCAACCAGGGTGGTTATTTTTTGTATTCCTGCCGCCCTCAACTCTCCGGCCTTGGCTTGCAAATAGTCCCCGATCTCTCTCTTGGTCTTTTCTCGGAGCTCAGCCATGTCAGGTGGAGAAACGCGGGCGGCCAAGAAGTACCCGGCGCTTGGCAGACTATAAGTTCGGATCAGCGCCACCTGCAATCCCAACTTGGTCGCAAAGAAAATGACCTGCGGGAATATCTGCTCCGCCAAGTGTGAACCATCTAGGGGAACGATAACGGTTTCCAGCCGCACATCAGCGTTGGGAGAAGCGCCGCCTTGGGGGCGAATGAGCAGGAGAGGATTCTTCGATGCCTGCAGCACCTTCTGGGCCACACGCCCCAGCAGCCAGCGTTGGCCGCCGGTTTGCCCGTGGGTGGCCATCGCGATAAGGCTGTCGGCATCCGCCGAGGCGGTATCAAGAATGACCTCAGACGCCGAACCGGTTTTCACAGCGCAACTCACGGTCAAATTGCTTGAGAACGAGGTCGCCACTTGGCTCAGGTAATCCGTTGCCCGAGTCGGATGCAGCGATGAAGAAACCGACTGCGGATCGCTGACGTGGATCAGGTCCACGGGCAGTTGCAGAGCCCCGGCAAAAAATCCGGCGTAGGGCAAGACGGCTTCGGCCAGTTTCGACCCATCAAGCGGGACAATAATTTTATTGTACATTTGATTTACTTTCTTATGGCTCGACTTTGTCGCGCTCCCGCGCAGATTCAAGAACAGCTGACGAAATAAAAGCTACGCAGGAGCCATGCCAACAAGGACGGTACGCGAGGTCAGGAATCGCTGCGACTTCGAGTTTGTCTATTCTCACTCATAAAAAAATAGCGCGTAAAAATCTCGCAAACGGGAAAGCGTCAACTCTAATACGATAACATCGCACTCCATTGGCCGAGATAGAGACGATCTGGTATGTGGATGACTGATCTGAAACCAACAAGGGGTAAAAACGGTGACTACGTTTTTTTGGATCTTTTCCAGTGGAATATTGATGAGCGCGATCGCGCTCATCGGCAGCGTCACTCTGTTTCTCAGCGAAGCAACGCTAAAAAAATTATTGTTACCGCTGGTCGCCATGGCGGCAGGCACACTGCTCGGCGGCGCGCTATTCCACATGATACCCGCCGCCATCGAAAAGAGCGGCAACCAACTGTCGGTTTACATCTGGATTTTGCTCGGCTTCACCCTCTTCCTGGCGCTCGAACAGTTTCTCCACTGGCATCACTGTCACCGGGCGCCGAGCGAACACCGCCCGTTGACCTATTTAATTCTGATCGCCGACGGGGTGCATAATTTCATCGGCGGCCTCGCCGTGGCCGGAGCCTTTCTCATCGACGTGAGAGTCGGCGTCAGTACTTGGCTGGCAGCGGCCGCCCATGAGGTACCGCAAGAACTGGGAGACTTTGGCATTCTCATCCACGGCGGCTGGAAAAAAGGTCCGGCATTGTTCTACAACTTTCTATCAGCGCTCACCTTCCTGGTCGGCGGTATCGTCGCCTACGGCGCGTCTTTCACTTTTGATGTGACTTTTCTGCTTCCGTTCGCTGCCGGCAACTTCATCTACATCGCCGCGGCGGATCTGATACCAGAAATCAAACATGAGGAAAGCGCGAGGCTCAATGTCCTACATTTGGTATCGTTCCTGATTGGTATTGTCCTTCTCTTGATCGTACGATTCGTATTCGAAGATTGACGACTTTTGGGATGCCCAACATCATTCTGTTCTCGAACCCTTACGGAAAACGATGACCTCTCCCTCAGGAAGTAAAACCCATTCCTCGTTAACCGTAAGAGGTTCGGTGGCCACAAGCGCAAGCCTCTGGTTTTCACTCCGTGGCTGTGACATGCGAATCGTCAACTCCGCACCTTGGAGGCATTCACTCGCAGATCGACACTCCCTAGATACATAAAAGAGCTGGGTGGATCGATGCGCATACAAGAATTCTGTGTCCGAAAGGAGAAAATTGAAGATACCGAATGTCGACACTTCTTTCGCCCAGGATTGAATGACAGACAATTTCCGAGAGAGATCGAGAATCGTTTCTTGGGTCAACTCGCAGCGGAGCCGATCCATCAGCAGGCAGAAGGCTCTTTCCGAGTCGGTCTCCCCGAGCGGCAAATAAAAACTCGGTTTGCGACGGGATTCATCCAGCACACCCGGAATGTCGCCGTTGTGCGCAAAAACATGCGCATAGCCATACAGCTCCCGTGCAAACGGATGCGTGTTCGCATACGACAAAGCTTTCGGAGCGGAGGCCTGACGAATATGAGAAATTACGATTTCGCTGTTAAAATCGTGGGTCTCAATGAAGCCGAGACAAGCGCTGTCGAAAGCCGGCGACGCTTCCTTGATGATGCGAAAATCTCGCCCTTCGTGAAACGCAATGCCCCAACCGTCTCCGTGGGGTTCATTCCCGCCGCCTCTTTCTCCAAACGCCTTGAGCGAAAACCTCACATTGGTTGGAAGTCTGCTCGACATCCCGAAAAGCTGGCACATTAATCGCCCCCGCGACCGACAGACTGCGCGACGAACTCACGAATCGCAGCGGCCGGCCGAGCTCCGGCTGTGCGTCCGATCGCTCTTCCATGGGAAAAGACCATCATCGTCGGTATTGAGCTAATCTGGAACCTTTGCGACACGGCCAGGAGATTCTCGGTGTTCACTTTAACGACCAAGAGTCGACCGGCTTCAGCGATAGCCACCTTTTCCATCTCCGGCGCCACGGTTCGACAGGGTCCGCACCACGGCGCCCAAAAATCGATCAGCACCGGCACCGGGCAGTTCGCAATAACGGCGTTGAAGTGCTCCTCAGTATCAATTTCAACTGGACTCGATAGCGTGGGGAGCGGTGCCTTGCATTTACCGCAGCGCCCGCGTCGATCGGCATGCCTAAAAGGCGTGCGGTTTTTCTGGCCGCAGCGTGGACAAACCGAGAGAATTCCTTGTGGATCAATTGAGGACATTCGGCCTCAAAACCGGTTCAACGGGATTTTTAGATAGGCGGTTCCGTTCGCTTCCGGCTCGGGAAACTCTCCGGCGCGGATGTTGATCTGGATCGCGGGCAAAATCAGCGCCGGCATGTCGAGCTGGACGTCGCGCGCTTTTCTGAGGGTCATATATTCCAGTTTTGTTGTCCCTTCGCGCAGTTGAATATTGGATCGCTTTTGTTCAGCCACGGTCGTGACGAAACGCAGCGCGCGGCCGCCGGGCTGGTAATCGTGGCACATGAAAAGCCTGGTGCTTTCCGGCAACGCATAGATTCGCTGAATCGAATCGAAGAGCTGATCTGCCGATCCGCCGGGAAAGTCGCAGCGCGCCGTGCCGTAGTCCGGCATGAAAAGCGTATCGCCGACGAACAGCGCCTCGTCGATCTGCCAGCACATATGCGCCGGTGTGTGTCCGGGCGTGTGCATGGCTCGCACTCGGAACGAACCGACTTCGAGCTCCTGTCCTTCGTCGAGCAACAGATCGAACTGCCGCCCATCCACCGGAAAATCCGCGCCGAGATTGTAAATGTCACGAAAAGCGCGTTGGACTTCGCCTACCCGGCTGCCGGTCACCGTGCGGGCGCCGAATCGTTTTTTAATGAAAGACATGGCGGTCAAGTGGTCCGCATGCGCATGGGTGTCGATCACGTAGCCGATGGCAAGATTCCGGTCATCTATATACTGTGCCACCGCTTCCGCGGACACGAGGGATGTGCGCGCACTCTTCGGGTCGTAATCCAGCACTGGGTCGATCACGACCCCGGCTTTTGTGTCATGAACGACATAGGTTAACGTCGAAATTGCCGGATCGAAAAAGTGTTGAATGTTCATTTCAAATCCCGGTTAAAAATCATTCGCAATACGAATCTTCATAGCTGAAGGCGCTAAAAGAGAATCAACGTTTCACCGGTAGCCCCTTCTTTGGGAACCGAAGATCTAAATATGCCCGCGGGCGTCTTGCAATTTCTTGTACCAATCGGGGACCGTGAATTCATCGACCCGGTAGGTCGGGCGGTAGCCTTTGATATCGAGGATCGGTGTGCCGTCGAAGTAGTCGAGCCCGCTGACTTTGAGAAAGCGGCCCTGCCGGCCGAGCAGGCGAACCAACGTGAGCCCGATCGGATTGGGCCGCGTCGGCGAATCCAGGGCGAAGACGCCGAGCAGCGGCAGTTCCTCGAGTTTGAACCCTCTTTTGACTAGCCTTCGCGGTTTCACCTGCAGCGGGCCGATCTGATCGGCTCTGAGCCGGTCAAAATATCCAAGCACAAAGAGATGCGAATAACCGTCGAGCCCCTCCAGTGCGGGCTCAAACTCGGCATAGATTTCCAATTCTCCAACCAGATCCTTGCCCTCACCGCGAACCTCGCCTTCGGTAAATTGCGCTTTGACCCGCCCAATGGGCTTGAAAACAATTTCAGCCATAAAAATATCTTCCCTCCGCCAGAATTGAGATCCATTTGCCGCCGGCCTTGCCACGAAGTGCCCGGAGCACAGCCGAAGCCCGAGATTCCCTGACGTATGCGAGGATGATCACCATTTCTTTCACGATGCTCTGCGGATTATCACGCGGACGCTCGCGCGGCGCGCCACGTCCACACTGGGTCTAGGCGCGGTTGTCTGGTATCGGCTATTTCTTCAACATGAAGTCCAAGTCCTCAGCGAGTGATTGGAGATCCTCCTCGTGCGCCACCTCATCCTGAAGAATTTGCAACACCATGTTGTAAGTCACCGGATCTTTTCCTTGGGTAGCGTCGAGCAATCGTTTGTAAAAGCCGATGGCGCAGCGTTCGCCTTGGATATTCTGTTTGAGGATGGTCTCGACGAACGGATCGTCGGGTGCGTCATAGCCGCAACTGGTCACCTCGTACCACTTTTTCGGCTCGGTCACCGGCGTGCCGCCAAGCTGAATGATCCGGGTTGCGACCATGTCCGCGTGGCGCAGCTCGTCGGCGGCATGCTGCAAGAGTTCGGCGATAACTCCCTCTTTCATCGGCCCCTTCACCACCTTGGCGCCAAGCCAATACTGATAATAGGCAAACCATTCATCCGCAAAGGCCTTGTTCAGTAGATCCAACAGCTGCTTCACATCCATGCCGACAATTTCGATGCCTTTGCTTCCCATCGTTCATCCTCCCTAGCTTAGCTCGCTACGATCCAGTCCGGTTCCCGGGTAATTGTTTTGAGTTGCGCCCGCTCTTCCGCGCTCGGCAGCGCTTCTTTGAGGTGAAGCGCGTAGGCGTTCTCATCGAGTGGCTCGCCGGTCGCGCTAAAACGCTTCCCCTGGCTGTCCCCGATGCTTCGATGGAACTTGAGATCCGGGGTATAGAGCTGCGGTTTGTCGGGGCCGATGTCTTTGTTGAGAATCTCGACCAGCCCTTGCACTTCCTTATGGTAGAGATTTCGGGCGAGCTCGTTCACGGCGTCGGGATCAGCCAAAGCACCGGCTTCGTTTTCGTTGAAGCGCCCTTTTAAGCCCCACCGGTACGCCTTGCCCCCCCCTTTGGAACGCTCATGGCCGAACAGGTCAAAGCAAACCGGCAACCAGCGGTTGAGTATTTTTTGGACAATCTCCACCGGCACCTTTCCAGCGCGCAGGATTCGCTGCAAACCGGTGAGGCCGGTCAAAAGGTGAAACGATTCTTCATTCAACATCGGCCCCATGCTGCTGCCGAGCGGGCCGAACCCCGAGTGACTGAGCATCTTGAGTTGGTACATGCCGTCGCGATCGACGAACGCAGTGAAGGTGAAGAAGTCGAGCCAATCTTCGACCGGTTCGTTAAAGGCGCCAAGGATTCTCTCCTTCTTGTCCGCGCGCCGTTCCAAAAGCTTGCGCGCTTCGGCCTTTCCCGCGTCGCCGAAGTGGCGCACCAAGAGATAGCTCATCTGCCAGCCATGGCGCATCTCCTCGGCATTGATCCGCACGATGCTGCGCAGATCGCGCTCCGTCGGCGCCGAGTCGAGCAACTTGCGCTGCAATTCCACCGACGCGAACTCCGTGTCGCCCTGAATCGTGATCAATTTTAAAAGCAGATCGCGGATCTCGGGTCGGGGAATGTCATTGACGTCCTGCCATCTCCCTGTGCCGCTAAATTCACCGAAGCCTATTTCTCCATTCGGCGATTCGGCAAATTTCTCTGAAAATTCATAGCCCTGGAGCACCGAGGAGAACAGCTTGGAATCGTAGTTGATGTCCTTCTGCCATTGCTGAAAAACATCTTTCCAATCATCGAAGGTTTCTATGCGCGTGGTCTTCATGATAACCCTCCGATCGAGCGAAGGCCGCAAATAACATGCCGCTAGGAATTACTACTTTTCGTATATTTGTCCCCGCTTGCTTCGCAAAGTTGCAAATACAGCGCCTCTCTTCTGTCAGATATGCCGAAACGCCGCGGTGTGGCCACTATCTCAGCGTCGGCAAGACGAGACCACATTAAATAATAAAACGACTCGGAGAAGCGCTTCATCGCCGGGGCTTGAAATCAGTGGGCGAGAGTGATGACGACGGCATAGCGTCGTGACGTGCCCGTAGCTCAGCCAAAGCCCGAGACTTTCTAGCATAGGCTATGACAACATCTCCTTCACGATGCTCTGCGGATCAGCACCGGCGCGCTCGCATGGCGCACCACGTTCTCTGTGACGCTGCCCATCGCCCATCGGGTGATACCGGAACGACCATGTGTACACATGGCAATCAAGCTATCCGAGGTCTCGCGTGCCAGAGCGATGATCTCGTCACTGGCCATGCCTTCTTTAGATATGTGCCTGACCTTGTTGACGCCCAGTTTTGTGACTGCCGCAGCCTTCTTCTCAAGATATTCGTTGGCGCCATCCCGCGCAATGGCGATTAACTCGCGGGAGTTGAGACCGATATTATAGTAGCTCTCATTGGTTGCGTAGCGGGCGTACGGGACATCGTAAGCGCGGAATAAGACAACCTTGAGGTCTAATTTCTTCGCCACTTCGGCAACCATCGGAAATACGCTCTCCGCCAGTTCCGAGCCGTCGAGCGGCACGATGACGGTTTTTAACGTTACCACGCCTCGATTCTCAGCCTTTTCTTTCGCGCGCACGAGCAGCACCGGATTACCTGATCCCCGGACGACTTTTTCGGCAATGCTCCCCAACAACCAACGCTGAAGCCCCGACCTCCCGTGCGTGGCCAGGGCAATCAAAGTGTTTTTGTCCTCTGCCGCCCGGTCGATGATGACCTCCGCCGCGTTTCCATGGTTCAACGTGCACTTCACGTGTAGGCCGGGAAAACTTCCGGAAATAAACTCTAAGTAACTCTTGCCCCGTCCTATCTGGTCTTCTCGCAAGATGCTTAAGAGGCGCGCTCTGTTGGCCGATGCATGAGCGCCGAAGCCTGCCGTGTCGATTACGGTTAGAAGCTCGACAGGAATTCTCAGCTTGTCGGCCAGGCAGCGGCCGTAAGGCAGCGCCTGCTCGGCCGTCTTTGAGCCGTCGAGCGGAATCAGTATGCGGCTGTACATTCGTGCCTTCCTCTTTTCCTCCGCGACTTTGCTTCTATCTTGCCAAGGTAGAGCAAAAAAAATACCACAAATTGTCCAGCGCGGCGAAGCCGCAACCGAATCTCGGAGTATTTCTCGCAAAGACGCAAAGGGCGCAAAGCTCGGAAATTAAAGGCAAGGTCATTCGCAAGCGTTTTCGTCATTTCCTCGTAAACTTGGCGACTTTGCGCCTTCGCGGGAAGAAAATCCGAATCGGAAACGTCTCATGTGTAGAAAATTTGCGCGGGCCGCGAAAATTTCGAAGTATAGTAGTACTATGTTTTCCGGAAGCGTCTCGTAACTACGTTTGCCAGCATTGCTAGGACATAAGTTGATATTTTTTCAAATCTGATAAGCAGCGGTTATTTTTCCGACCATTCCTGATCCCTCCGCTTGGACCCCAAACAAAAGTAAAGGGTTTATGAGACCAAAAAAATCGAATTAACATCCCATAAAATAAGGCTGTAGTCTGGCATAGAAAATGCTCATTAATCTAAACAACTGCAGATCGCAAACGTCGAGAGGTCCGTATGATTGCGATAATTTGGATAGGAGGCGCGATCGTTGCGTTGAGCGCTGTATTTATCGTCGCTTGGAGCGCGGTTCGTGAGTACTTCAAGTTCCGCGGGAAGAGGCTAGTCACCTGTCCCGAGACAAGCGAACCTGCGGCGGTTGACGTGGATGCAATGCATGCCGGGTTCTCGGCCCCGACCGGTGAGCTCGGTCTTCGCTTGAAGGACTGCAACCGATGGCCGGAGCGCAAAGACTGTGGCCAACAATGCTTAGCGCAGATCGAAGCTGCGCCGGAGGACTGCCTTGTTCGGACCATCTTGACGAAGGGGTACGCGGGGAAAAAGTGTGTTATTTGCGGCAGCGCGTTCGGTGCGATTAATTGGCTCGATCATAAACCGGCTTTGATGAGCCCTGAGCGATTGACCGTAGAATGGAGTGAAGTCCCTCCGGAGCAAGTTCCTGAAGTCCTGGCCAGTCACAAGCCGGTCTGCTGGAACTGTCACATCGTCGAGAGGTTTCGCCACCGTTACCCGGAATTGGTTGTGGATCGCCCTTGGAAACCGGGGGAGTCGCACCGAAGCAGGTAAATCGGCTCCGAAAGGGCTGAAAATCTGGATTCGCTTCATTCGGTTGGCCAAATTGCCTACCCGCTGTAGCGAACTCAGAACCGTGAGAGGGGGATGGCCATGCCGATGATAGAACTTACGACGGTTGAAGCGAATTTATTGAAGGAAATCCTTGAGAGCGACCTGGGCGACCTGAGGATGGAGATTGCCGGCACCGATCTGAAGAGCTTCCGTGACAAGCTCAAGGAGAAGGAATCGATCATTACGCAATTAATCGAGCGCCTGGGAGCCAACCCTCCCACTCTTCTCAGAGGAGGCGGAGCTGAAATCCCGTAGAAAGATTTTAAAAACCCGCGTTCGAATCATCCGAACCGCCAACGAGAGAACAACTGACCCTGAGCCCGGAAAGACTGTACGCTAACGAGTGCTCAGTAAATTATAAAGCCACGCGAATATTGCACCGCCGATCAACGCATCGACAAAACCCCAAAGCAGACCCATAACACTACCCGAAGGGCTTATGCTGTAGCCGCGGTAAACATGGCCGATAAAGGGAACCTCGCCCGTGCTCCCGTCAAAAGCGATGATCCACCAGGTAAGAACAAAAAGACCAATGCCCCAGAGTAACGCGCATGTAAGCGCGAAAGCTTTCACGTTCAATTTCATCCCCGACTCCTTTCACTCTATTCGCCCTGGCTGATACCACGGTCCGCGTCCTGGCGTAATTCTTATATGGACGCTCCCGCGGATCTTATTTTGCCGGCACCCGGAAGAAAGTTTCCGGGAGATGCGCGCGAATCTCGTGCGGCGTCATCTGAACAAGATCCAGACTAAATTCCTCTTCTATCATCCGGCGAAGTTCAGAGGTCAGGTGGTCGCGCAACAGTCCGAGAAACTCGGGTGCGGCAACTAGAATCAATCGTTCCACCTCGCCCTGGCGCCGGCCGCTTTCCAAACGATCGGTAACCTGCTTGGCGAATGCGATCGCTCCTTGTTTCTTTGGGTCGACTTCCCGGCTCATGGCATGGCGTGTCATGCCTGTGCTTTCGAAAGACCTGCCGGGGCGATCCGCATCGATCGCCTGGGATTTCAATCGTCCTTCCGAATGTTCGAGCTTTTCCAATTCGACCAGCCTTGACGGCGGCGATTCCGCCGGGGAGGACTGGAATGTTTGCGGATCTTTCACACGCGGCGCCGGCGGCGCCGGCATGAAAATTCTCGCTCCGGTATTGTTGGCGACCACGACCCAGTTTTTTGCCATGTTGCCCTCCTTCATGATTCCAATGGCGTGATCCTAACCCGGCCACATCCAGTTGCGTATCTCCGGCACGTTCTCCCCATAATGGCTGATGTAATGCCGGTGCTTGGCGAGTTTGTCGCACATGAGCTGCGTTAAAGACGATCACCCCGGTCGCAATCGCGGCGATCCAGGCAACTCGCCGCGAGTGACTCAGCTGAGCTTTTTCTCGACACGATTCGACGAGTGATCCAGGCGCTCGAGGACCATGTCTATTTTCTTCAGTTCTTTGCCGTACCAACCATGGATTTCGTCGAGCAGCCGCCTTCGCTTTCGCTGTGTAGAGGGACTTTTCCACTGCCGGTTGGTGTCGACGATCTCCCGCTCAGCGTCGAGGTGATCAAGCGTCCGCACGACGACCTTGCGGCGTTGCATCAACCGAAAGCGACACAGGGCATATCTTAGGTTGTCGGCAAAGCGCATGCGAAATTTCCCCTGGATTGAAGTGTGCATAAGACTTTCGTCCAATAAGAACTTACTTACTTTGGAGGCCGCAAGAGATATGCCAGCATCCTATGGGTTGATTTACCGAGGGTCGCGCCACGCGATTCTCAAATTCGATAAAGGAACCGAGCCGAGGATCTCAGCACAGCGAAAAGCTTTGGTTATAGTAGCCCGGTAGCTTCCAGCACCGCATCCATGACCGCGGCGATCAAATACCCGAGGGAAACCTGCATCGTTTTATCGTTGGTATAGGGCGGCATATGATTATCTCCTCCTTTGTCCGTTACCGTTGACGGATGCAAGTTAACTGGCACGGCCGCAAGGCATCGATCGAACCGAGTTTCGCATCACGGGTCCGACCTTGCAGATTTCCGTCTTTGGCAACGCAGCGCCAAGCCGACCAGAATGCCGAGACCGGCAGCAAGAGCAAACCGCCGCCAGCCCTTGTCTTGCGCGAGATCGACGGCACGTGCTTTCGCCTGCTCAGCCTGCTCGCGCAACTCATTCTTGCGCTGTGCCAATGCGGCTTTTCCCTTCTCGACCCGCTCGACCAGACGTTGACGGAGCTCGGCGATCTGCCCGCCGACATTATCTGCAGTGGCCTTGATCAACTCCTCCGCGTCATCGATAAGAATCTTGCAGTCTTCGAGTAATTTTTCCGTCGTGACCTCGCTCATGACCAACCTCCCTTTCAAGCCGTTTTCAAGTGCTCAACCCCCGCTGCAAGCCTCGCGCTGAGCGCCCTTCGCAAACCCAACCTATCCGGCGCTGCGGCGCTAAAGCAGGTTCGCTAGTCGAGCTGCCGGACGCCGCAGCAATCTGTTCGACCACACAACCCGCGCATCCGCGAGACTCATTGAAATCGCCAGGAGCGTCTGCATGATTCATGCCCACAATCGGTGTTCTGTCAAACCTCCAAATCCACACATGAAAGCACCCGCAACTTCGTGATTGTGACAACAAACGCTGCAGATTGCCTGCATGACTGCAAATAATTGCGTTTTATCAGCCGAACGCCGGACACGCCGCAGCTATTTTTCGGCTTCCAATTGCCGCGAGATACGACCTCATGTCTGTAGATTTGTCGGGAATGAGATCGGCAGGAATCTAAGCATTTGGAGGTTGCCAAACCTGAAAAGAAAAGCACGGAAAATTCTCGCAACCGCAAAAACACAAACGGCCGCCCTTCACTCGTCCAGCATCCTTTTGTCTCTCGTCTGCAACGGCAAGCTTGTTGCAACACTTGTTATTTAACCAATCAAGCGCTTCGCTTCCAGGCCAAACGATCATAAAGCGCCAACTGCATTTATAATAAAAGGAGCGCTTCCCATGAACGATCGAACGACTCCGAGCCAGGCTGACCTTTGGGGGCTTGTATTAGCGGGCGGCGAAGGCAAGCGTCTGCAAGAATTCGTACACCAACTGCGCGGCGAGTCTTTGCCCAAGCAATACGTCAATTTCGTCGGTACCCGCTCCATGCTTCAACACACCTTGGATCGTGCCGAGCGCTTGATCCCTCGGCGAAAGATTTTGACCGTCGTTACCGAACACCATCTTTGGGCCCCCACGGTGCGCCGGCAATTGTCGGATCGCGCGCCGGCCACGGTGATCGTTCAACCGGAAAACAAAGACACCGGACCGGGAATACTTCTTCCGCTCACGTACCTTTACAAGGGCTGTCCCGACGCCACCATCGCTCTTTTCCCATCGGACCATTTTATTCTCGAGGAAGATCGCTTCCTTGACCATGTCCGCCTGGCAGCCCGCGCCGTGCATCATGATTCCTCCCAGATCCTGCTTCTGGCTATAGAAGCTCAGCGGGCGGAAACAGAATACGGCTACGTGGTTGCCGCCGGTTACAACGGCCATATCGATTTGTGCGGATGCCGAAAGGCAGCCCATTTCGTAGAGAAGCCGGATCCAGCGGAGGCACGTTTGCTGGTTGCTGCGGGCGCGCTATGGAACACCATGATCATGGTGTTCAAAGTCGAAACGCTATTGCGCCACGTCCAAACACTCTATCCCGAAGTCGCGAGTCTCTTCCGCGCGCTTTCGGACTTGATCGGCACAGCAGCGGAAGACCGCAAGATACAAGAAATTTATCGCCATCTACGACCGCTAAACTTTTCCAAGGATATTCTCGAAAGCATCGCAGCTCGCTTCCCGGCATCGATTTCGGTGCTGCCCGTTTTGGGGGTGACCTGGAGCGACTGGGGATCGCCGCAGCGGCTATTGGAAAGCAAAAAATCCCTCGATCTGCGCCCCCATGTGCCATCGCCTACGCTACAACCGCCGACGGTCACGCCCGGGTCCCAATCAGGTCGGCCGGCCGCTCCGGACGTTGCGGTCCGCCAGCGCCGATTAGGATAAGGAAGCCTTCAGGTACATGAAGTCGTCGCGATGGCAGGAATCAGAGATCGATTTTCCGGTCAATCTTGAGAGATGCCAAGGGAAGGTTTACGATGGTCTTGTGTAGAACATCGGTATCGGTAACGCCCATCGATCGCTCGCAGTTTCATCGCATCGTCGACAAGTGTTCGTTCAATGAGTTGGTGCAAATGATCCGCGACACAAGCTTCAGTAACGCGGGTGGGTTTGACGGGAGGACTCTATGTCTCTGCGCACCTTCTTGATCATGCTTGTGCTCGGCGCTTTGTCGCTGTTTACGGTGGCTAACTGGCACGCCTTTACAACGCCCACGAAGCTTTCTCTCATCATCGCCACCGTTGAGGCGCCCCTAGGGCTCATGCTGCTTGGCGTCGTTGTTCTGCTCACGGCTTTGTTTCTGATCTACATCGCTTATTTGCAATCGTCGGTGTTGTTTGAAACCCGTCGCCGCGGCCGCGAGCTCCAAGCCCAGCGCGAGCTTGCCGAGCATGCTGAAATCTCGCGTATCCACGAGTTACGTTCCAGCTTGGAAACCCAGCTACAGACTTTGGGAAAACAAACCGAGCGCTCGCAGTCGGAATTGACGGCGCGGCTAGACTGTCTGGAAACTGACCTCCGCCAAACTGTAGAGCAGTGTCAAAACGCTCTGGCAGCCTCCCTCGCTGAAATCAACGATCGTATTCAGCATGGTACGGTTCAATTGCAGCCGCGAAAACTAGCCTAGCAACCTGAGTTTCCTAATCAGTCGCCCAGGGCGAGGAGATTGCATGAAAAGCAAAACGACTTATCAAAAAAAAATTGAATCCCAGTTAACCAAGTGGAAAACCACAATTGACGGCCTAAAAACGAAGATCGAGCAGGCTGAAGTCGCCGGCAAGGCCAAGCTTCATGCACAACTTGACAGGTTGCATGACAAACGAGCCGGAGCGGAAAAGCTGCTCGAAGAACTCTCCGCCACGAGCCAGGACGCCTGGGACGAGATCAAGTCGGGCATTGAACAAGGCTGGAGCGAGGTTACCCGCACAGCAAGAAAGACTATGGCAAAAGTGCGCGAAGCAATAGAGCCTCCAAGCCGTGAGGATGAGATTCGCCAGATTGCCTATCAACTTTGGCTAGACGAAGGTTGTCCCCACGGCCGGCATCTGGATCATTGGTTCAAGGCGGAGTCCCTCTGGCGTGAACAGCAAGAGGCAAAACAGCCGGAGGCCCCTCGGCCGGCAAAATCGAAACCAAGACGGAAAAATACGGCTGCGGCGCAACCCATCAAAACTCGGGCCGGTAAAACCAAAACCGGTGGCAGCAAACGCGGCATAGACAAACCGTAATGGAAGACCCGATGGCGTTCCAACGATTGATCAAACGAGTAGGCGCGGAGTGGGTTGGGACGATACCGAGCTTCACCAGACTGGCACGGCCGCTTTTGCCTTTTAAGTCATAAAGCGATCAAGGATACCATCTAGAAAACAGCAACACAGGCAAAGACCGAGAGGATACTGTTCTTTCATCTCGGATGATCCCGCCTGAGCCACGGTATGATCTTATGTAAATGCGTCAACCGCGCGTGGGCCGTCGTTAAAACAACTGGCCAGGCTTTTTATCAAGACAAAAGGCTACTTTCTGGACATGGGCTTGGCTTATAATCTGCTGCTCTATTTCGTGCTGCTAATCCTGCTGATGATTTCAGCGCTGGGATATACGGCGCTTGACCCTGAAAGAGCGATGGTCGAAGTGCAATCCGTGATGCGCCAATTCCTGCCGCATTCGGAGCAGGCGTTTGCGGACGCTAGATTCCGCTGCCAAGCAGTCTCCGGGGCAGCCGGCATGCTACGGGTGTTGATCTTTGAATTGTTCAATAGATCATTCGCCACAAGGGAGGGGGTTTCGCTATGCAAGCCAAACATACTTTTGTTGATCGGCTGATCGCGATTGAGCGGCGAGTCTGCCGCGTTTACCAGAAATGGACCGCAAATGATACCTTCTCGGCCGACCTCCGTTCGTTCTTTAGAGCCATGGCCGAAGAAGAAAAGCAGCACCTTGCCATCCTGGAACGCTCTGCCGGTCTGCTAAATCTTGCCGCAGCGCCGCCGCACTCAGCGACCGCGCAGATGGAGAAAGTCGAAGCGCAAATCTCAATGGCGGAGCGGGTCGGCGATAAGCCGGACTCGGCGGCCGACGAAGTTTTGGGCCATTCCCTCGCCCTCGAGAGCTCGGAACTGAACCAGCTCGATAACGCCTGGTTGAAAGGGTTCCAGCCGGATTTAGCAAATCTGCAGCAGGCATGGCTGCCGGCGCATGAAGAGCATATCCGTCGGCTGTCCGATGCCATTTGCAGGTTCACGGCCAACGAGAACCTACACAAAGAGGCTGCAGCCTTGTTGTCGGAATACGAGAGACAAAAAATGACTCGCACGGGATAGCTCTGTCGAGGTTGCCGGATCGAAGAAGTGCCGGCTTGTCGCATGGGTTTTGCGTTATGCCGTGAAAAGTAGCCAGTGCTCTAACCCGCTCTTCAACGTCGTTGATCAAGATCTTGCCAGTTTGAGCCAGCAGACTGCTGAAAAACCCTAGAGTCCTTCGACGATGCTCTGGACGAACGGGAGCGGGTTGATGCCATTGATATGTTTCCGTTCAACCTGAGCTCATCGAAGCATTCAAAATTTTTTTCAGTAGCCCACTGGGTTTCGTCCTTAGGGCGGCATCCCTGCCAGGGGTGTCCAACCCCCGCCTAAGGCTTTATACAGGCTGATGAGATTCGACGTCACCTGCCCGCGGCTCTGGGCGAGTTGGTCTTGAAACGTCAGTAAGGCGCGCTCGGCGTCGAGCACGCTTTGAAAGTCGATGAGCCCCGAGGCGTATTGATTGCGCGCCAGCTCCGCGGCTTTTTGCGCGGCATCCGTCGCTTCTGCCAGCGCCTGCTTGCGGTTCTGCTCCTCACCATAGGCCACAAGCGCATTTTCCACATCTTCGAGCGCCGTGCGAATCGTTCCCTCGTAGTGATTCAGTGCCTGCTCCTGCAGCGCGTTTTGTACTTCGATGTTCTGACGAATGGCGCCGCCTTTGAAAAGCGGCCAGGCGAAACTCCCCGCGATGCTCCAGACGCGATTGGCGGTATTGAAAAAGTGGTTGGTCGTCAGCGATTCGAGTCCAATCGAGCCCGGCAGCGAAAATGTCGGATAGAGATCCGCCGTGGCAACGCCGACCCGGGCAGTCTGAGCCGCCAGTTGCCGCTCGGCGCGCCTAACATCCGGACGGCGGCGCAAGGTTTCGGCCGGGACACCGATCGCCAACTCCATCGGCGCTTCCGGTATCGGCCCTCTTGGACCGAGCTGCGCCTCTAAAGCGCCGGGGAACGCACCGAGTAACATGGCAAGGCGGTTCTTCGCCTCTTCGATGGCTGAGCGCAGCTTGGGCAACTGCGCGCGCGTGCTTTCCAGGTTGCCGCGCGCCTGCTCGACATCGAGCCGACTGACCAAACCCGCTTCATAGCGCCACTGCGTGAGCTGCAGCGTTTCCTGCTGGGCCTTTAGATTTGCTTCCGCCGCCGTGAGCTGGGTCTGAAGCGTCCGCGCCTCGACGTAGTTAAGCGCCACTTCCGCCACGAGACTCACCAGCACGTCATGGTAATCGGCCTCGCTTGCTTCGAGATCGCCCTGCGCCGCTTCCACCGAGCGGCGCAAGCGACCGAAGATATCGATTTCCCAGCTTGCATCGAAGCCGAGCCGGTAAAGATCTCGAATCTCGCCGCTGCTGGTTTGTTCACTGCCGCGGCTTCGGGTTGCCGAGCCGCCGGCGCTGAGTGTCGGCAACAAACCTGCCTGCGCCACGCCGCGGCGCGCCCGCGTCTCGCGCACCCTGGCTTGAGCGGTTTTCAGATCCAAGTTGCCGGCGCTCGCGCGCTCGATCAGATCGGACAGGTCCGTATCGCCGAGCACGCTCCACCATTGCGCGAGCGCCGGTGCGTCGGGCGTTGCGGCAGTCACGCCGCCATGCAAGCTCTGACTCCACTCGCGCGGCGCCGCAATGTCCGGAGATTTGTAATCGGGCCCGACGGCGACACAGCCGGAGAGTATTCCCGCGACGACGCTGGTAACCAGCGGCGGTATAGGGCAACGACCTAGACGGATCAGCAACAATCGCATGAGATTTTCCATTCACTCATGGCGCAGCGCTTCGATCGGATCGAGCTGGGCGGCGCGTCGCGCCGGAACGTAACCGAATATCACCCCCACGGCGCCGGAGAAAAGAAAGGCGAGCACCATGATGCCTGGATTGAAGACCAACGGCACCTGGAGAACTTGCGCAAGCACCGCGGACGCGGCGAGCGCGAGCAGGACACCGAAAAGCCCGCCAAAGGAGGCCAGCACCATGGCTTCCACCAGAAATTGCGTGAGCACGTCGCGCTCATAGGCGCCGATCGCCAGGCGAATGCCGATTTCCCGGGTGCGCTCGGTCACCGACACCAGCATGATGTTCATGATGCCGATACCGCCGACGAGCAGGCTCACTGCCGCCACCGCGCTCAACAGCAGTGTGAGGATGCGGGTGGTGCCGGTCAGTATCTGGGCGATCTGGCGCGTATCCATGACCGAGAAATCATTTTCTTCGTTGGGCGCGAGATGGCGGCGCTCGCGCATCAAGCGCTCGATGGCCGATTTGACTCCCTCGAGAGCGCCGGCGTCACGCACCGAAAGTTGAATCTGCGAGATATCTCGATTGCCGGAAATACGGCGCTGAAAAGTTCGCAGCGGAATGACGATGAGATCGTCTTGGTCCCTGCCCATCACCGACTGCCCTTTCGCCTCCAACCGCCCGATCACGTCGCAAGAGACGTTCTTCAAACGGATATTGTTGCCGAGCGAGTCTTGGGCGCCGAAGAGCTCTTTAGCCACGGTAGCGCCGACGACGCAGACCGCTTTGCCGGCGCGCAGCTCGCTTTCGGTAAAGGTTCGGCCCTGGGCAATCACCCAGTTGGCCGCCGTAAAGTAGTCATTGGTCGTCCCCGTGATGGCGGTGGACCAGTTCTTGTTGGCGAAGACAGCGGTCACTGATTTTGTCGCCGTCGGCGCGACAGCTTTGAGATCGCCGATATCACGCGCGATCGCGTCCGCGTCGCCGTCACTGAACTGCGCGACGCTTGAACTTCGTCCCGGTCCCATCTGACCGGGAATGAGAATCACCACATTGCTGCCGAGGCTGGCGATTTGTTGGGACACCTGAACCGTGGCGCCGCTTCCAAGCGTGACCATGACGATCACCGCAGCCACACCGATGACGATGCCGAGGATCGTCAGGAAGGAGCGCAGCACGTTGCGGCGCAGCTCCCGCAGGGCGAGCAAAAACGCATTCCAGATCATCAGGCGGCCTCTTTATCATTGCGCTCATCGGCCTCCACTCGTCCATCGACAAAGCGCACGATGCGCCTGGCATAGGCGGCCATGTCCGGCTCGTGGGTGACCATGACGATGGTAATGCCGCGATTTTGATTGAGCCTGGTTAACAACTCCATGATTTCGCGGCTGCGCGCCGTATCGAGATTGCCGGTCGGCTCGTCGGCGAACAGAACATGCGGCGAGGTCACGATAGCGCGGGCGATCGCCACCCGTTGCTGCTGCCCGCCGGAAAGCTCACCGGGGGTGTGACTTTCCCAGCCGGCCAATCCCACCGCGCCTAACGCTTGGCGCGCGAGCGTGTGCCGCTCGGCAATCGGCTTCTTGCGATAAATCAACGGCAGCTCGACGTTTTCCAGAGCCGAGGTGCGATTGAGTAAATTGTACCCTTGGAAAACAAAGCCGAGATAATAGCGGCGCAGCCGCGCCCTCTGTAGGCGCGACAATCTTTCCACCTCCACCCCCTCGAACCGATAGGAACCCGAAGTTGGCATATCCAAGCAGCCGAGAATGTTCAGACAGGTGGATTTTCCTGAGCCGCTCGGCCCCATGACCGCGACAAACTCACCCCTGTCGATAGCCAGCTCCACGCCCCGCAGCGCCTCCATGGCAGCCGCGCCGGCGCCGTAAACCTTGGTCACGCCGCGAAGCAGGATCTGCGGCGGCCCGGCATTTTCGGCGAAAGCCTTTTCCGTCATGGGTTCGCCGCAATCATGTCCGTGATCACTTCGCTTCCCACCGCGATGTCGCCGCCGGTGACTTCAGTCATGACGCCATCCGTTGAGCCCGTGGCAATGGCGACGGCGACCGGCTTGCCATCGCGCAACACCCAAACGCGCTGTTGCTTGCCTTTGGCACCACCCGAGTCCGCTGGCCTTGAAGTCTGCGGCGGACGCGGGAACAGGCGGCTTAACAAGCTACCGCCGGTTTGCGCGGTTTCCGCCGTGACCGGCGGCGAGAAACGGAGCGCTGCATTCGGCGCCAATGTCACATCGGTGGCCCGATTCACCGTGATATTGGCGGTGGCGGTCATGCCGGGGCGCAAGGCGAGATCGGAGTTGTCGACCGCCAATAAGGTCTTGTAGGTGACTACCCCCTGAACGGTCTCGGGGCCATAGCGCACTTGTGTGACCACGGCGTTAAACGTTCGCCCGGGATAGCCATCCACCGTAAAACTTGCCGGCTGCCCTACTTTGACCTGAGCCACGTCGGCTTCGTCGACGTCAACTTGCACTTCCATCTGCGCGAGATTCTCGGCGATGGTAAAAAGCACCGGCGTTTGCAGTGACGCCGCCACCGTTTGACCGGGCTCGACTTGCCGCTTGAGCACGACGCCGTTGATCGGCGAGCGGATCACTGCCTTGGATAAATTAGTTTGATCGATACTGAGCTTCCATTTGGCCTCGGAGATCAACGCCTTGAGCGTGGCTTCGTTCGACACCGCGCGCTTGAGCACCGCTTCCGCACCGTCAAATTCTTTTTGCGATGGAACCTGTCCGCCGCTCATCTCGCGCACGCGCTTGAACCGTTCCAAAATGTCGCGCGCCTCGACGACGGTCGCCTGGGCATCGGCCAACTTGGCTTGCGTCGATTCCAACGTCGACTGAGACTGGAAAACTTGAGCTTGCAACTTTTCGGTGTCGATCCGCGCCAGCACTTGGCCGACTTTCACCCGATCATTGTAATCCGCTTCAACCGTCCTGATGGTGCCGGAAATCTCGGTGCCGACGTCGACTTGATTGACCGGCTGCACCGTGCCGGTCGCCGTCACTGCCACGGTGAGATCGCCGCGTGTGACCCGAGCGGTCCTATACTGAACCGTCGCGCTATCGCGTGTCGTGAAATACCAAACCGACGCAGCGATCACGCCCAGCAGCGCCGTCGTCACAAGGGCAATCCGCGCGCGCCTGCGACCGCGCGGCGCCTCGTCGAGGCCCAAAACCTCGGCGATATCACGAGCATTAGGTTCATCGGCGCTCATCGACGATACTGACACTCTCGTCATCATGCGCCGTTCGTTCTGTGGGAAGCGCATGATGCTCCAACCTAGCTTCGACCCTGACTTTCCTCATACTCGGCGTCGACGACCTTTTCCTTCGCGCCATCCCCGGCGTTGCCCTTTTCCGCTGCTTCGGTTCGTGAGGTTTGCCGATAGATCGCTTCGGCGAGCTTGTGGGACGCTTGAGTCAGCTCTTCGGTCGATTTTTTGATCCGGTCGAGATTCTTGTCCTTGATCGCCTGTCTCAAGTTATTGACAGCGGCCTCGATGTCGCCGCGCTCCTTCTGGCTGATTTTGTCGCCGTAGTCCCGTAGTGACTTTTCCGTAGCGTAAATCAAATTATCGGCAAGATTGATGATTCCCACCTCCGCTTTTTTCTTGGCATCTTCTGCGGCGAACTTTTCCGCGTCTTGGACCATGCGGTCGATTTCTTCCTTGCCGAGCTTCTTCGGCGCGGTGATACGAATCGACTGCTCTTTGCCGGTGCCCAGGTCCTTGGCTGCAACATGGACGATACCGTCGGCGTCGATATCGAAACCGACTTCGATCTGGGGCATGCCGCGCGGCGCCAGAGGAATGCCGATCAAGTCGAATCTGCCGAGCTCGACATTGTCGTTGGCCATGGGTCGCTCACCTTGCAGGACGCGGATCGTCACTGCCGTCTGGTTATCGGCGGCGGTCGAAAAAATCTGGCTTTTTCGCGTCGGCACCGTGGTGTTTCTTGCGATCAGCGCGGTGCTCACCCCGCCCAGGGTTTCTATCCCCAAGGACAGCGGCGTCACGTCGAGCAACAAAATATCTTTGACTTCGCCCTTGATGATCGCCGCCTGGATCGCCGCGCCCATGGCGACGCAGTCCATCGGGTCGATGCCGCGCTCGATCTTCTTGCCGAAATAATCCTCGACAAATTTTTGCACGATCGGCATGCGCGTCGGACCGCCGACCATGATGATCTTGTCGATATCCTGGCCGGTAAATCTTGTTCCCTCTTTGACGAAGGCATCCTGAGCGTCTTTCAACGCCTGTTCGAGAGGACCCCGACACTTTTCAATGATTGGACCGACCATTTCATCAAGTTTGGCTCGATTGATCGATAGCGTTAGATGTTTCGGCCCGCTCGCATCCGCGGTGATAAAAGGCAGGTTAATATCGGTGGTCAGCGCGCTGGATAGTTCGACTTTGGCTTTTTCCGCCGCTTCGCGCAGCCGTTGCACGGCCATACTGTCGTTGGTGAGATCAATACCCGTCTCCCGTCTGAATTCCTTGGCGATATGATCGATCAGCACGCGGTCCATGTCGGTGCCGCCCAACTGGGTATCCCCACTGGTCGCCACCACCTTGAATCCGCCTTCTTTCCACATCTCCATGATGGTGACGTCGAGAGTGCCGCCGCCGAAATCAAAAACCAGGATTTTTAATTCCTTGCCGGCTTTCTCCAGGCCGTAGGCGAGGCAGGCGGCCGTCGGCTCGTTGACGATCCGCAAAACTTTCAGACCGGCGATCTCACCCGCGTCCCTGGTCGCGGTGCGCTGGTTGTCGTCAAAATAGGCCGGACAGGTGATCACCGCCTCTTCGACTTTATCGCCGAGGTGCGCTTCGGCGTCCTGTTTGATCTTTTGTAAGATGAACGCGGAGATCTGTTGTGGCGTGTATTCTTTATCGAAAACTTTGAACTTGAAATCCGACCCCATCTTTCGTTTTGCCGCCTGGATGGTGCCTATGGCATTGATCGCCGCCTGGCGCCTTGCCGGCTCGCCGACCAGTCGTTGACCGTCCTTGGTAAAAGCCACGTAGGAAGGAAAAGCTTTGCCCGAGGCGACCCCGGCGCCCTCAGCCGAAGGGATGATCACCGGTCTGCCGCTTTCGATAACCGCGGCTGCGGAGTTGGACGTGCCCAAATCTATGCCGATTATCTTGGCCATTTTACGCCTCCGCTAAAATCATCGATCGCTGCGCGTGCTAAGAGCCCCCTCCTTAAGAATGTCGCCGGCCATCTCATCAATTTTCGTCACGGCTCGGCTGTTTCGCCGACATCCCAAAGCAAGCTACGCTGCACCGTTTTGTTCTTCGGCACTCGCAGCGCCTTGACCTGCTTTGATTGCCCTTTGAAAGTCGCGCCTATGAAATAACTCCCCGGCGGTAGTTTGATATAAAACCAGGGCCCTTCGGTCCGAAGTTTTGCGATCTGCGCGCCTTTGGCGTCAGCGATCACCAGACTCACGCCTGAGACAAAGGCTCCGCTCTTGGCCGCGAACACGAGCTTGACGTTAAACTCCTTGGCCCGTTGCGCCATCGCCTCGCGTTCGTCGCTGCTCACACCGCCGAAAAGATAGGCATAGCCCTGTGTCGTTTTGCCCTCGGTCATCATGATCGCCGGCGGAAATTGCGCGGCTTCAGCGTCCGTCGTCGGGAGACTGCAACGCATGGGTTGCAGCGATAGGGCCAAAATAAGCGCCGCAGTCCAACGCGCCTTGTGACTCCAATGCCATTGCATCATCGGCCTCCTAACGCTCTTTCGTTCCTTTTTTTAGTCTTTCCAGCTCTTCGCGCTGGCGCCGCAGTTCCAACTCGTTTTGTTTGATCTGTTGATCGAGGTCGGTCTGCTTCTTTTCCAGCGCCTGAATCCGATCGCCGACCAATGCTCCGGTGCCGAGCCCAAGCGCGCCGCCGACTGCGGCGCCCGCGCCCGGATGACCGACCGCGCTGCCGACGATGCCGCCGACCGCGGCGCCGCCGACCGTACCGATGGCGGCGCCCTTTTCTCGCGTCGTCAGCGGTTCGCTGCAACCAACAGCGCCGAGGAAAATCAAAGACATCGTCACAACCGTCAAGCGATGTTTCATGGCAAATACTCCCCCGTGATTACCTCAGTTGGCAATAATTGTGCCGCCAGAAGAGCGATCATTTCGCCGCTAGATAAAGTCGAGCCGGCGATTGAGAATAGTCGTTTTTTTCTGAGATAACTCCGGCATCTTTAAACAATAGACGAAATCCCATGTTTGCCGCGCTCTAGGGGCAGTTCGCAAGATTGAAAACTTCCTGCTTGCAAGTTTCCAGTTCTGCAAACAGAGCGACGATTACATGGTACGCCAATTGCTCCGAACATGAGCGGTTGCTCAATGGAGCCGATTGGAAACTAGATGAGGGTAACCATCGTAGGGAGGTCTTATGCGACGAGCCGTTAACTTGATTCTCGCTCTGCTCTTGTCAGCCGGCCTCGGCTTCGCGCTTGGCGGCGAACGGGCGATAGCCCAAGAAATGGAAGTCATCGCCGGCGGCGAAATCGAATATCAAAATTATTGCGCCGTCTGTCACGGCGTCGACGCCAAAGGTCAAGGGCTGATGAGCAGGTTCTTAACCGTTCGACCGGCGGATTTGACCCAACTGGCCAAGAAGAACGGCGGCGCTTTTCCGTTTTGGCAAACTTATCGCGTCGTCGACGGACGAGAAGAAGTGCGCGGCCACGGCTCGCGTGAAATGCCGATTTGGGGCGATCGCTTCAGAACCCAGGCGGGCGGGAACGATAGCGGCTCGCGGGCACAAGCCGCCGGGCGGTTGATCGGCCTGGTTTTCTATTTGCAGTATATCCAAGATTAATTGCCAGACCATTTTCGGTCCAGCTCAAGCGTTCAACCTCAGACACAGCGAGGGCGGATGCAATCTCGATTAACAGATCGGATATTTTCCTTGCGCCAGTTCGGTGCAGAACCGCGCCATTCCATCCAACTCCTCTCTCAGAATCCGGCGCACCGGCTCGGCGACACCGGTGAGCTTCGATCCGGCTTTGAGCTTCACCTGCACGGCGGCAACCTGCGGCTCGTTGATCGGCATGCCGATCCGGCTGCAGAGCCAGACGATGACTTGATCTAAACCCGAGATTTCTCGATAGATGCGCTCGGCCAGCACGTGCGTCAAGACGCTGTAAATCTTGCCCACGTGGCTAACGGGATTTTTTCCCGCGGCGGCTTCCGAGCCGCGCGGCCGGTTGAGCGCGATGATGCCGTTGACCTGATTGCCCCGTCCCACTTCGCCGGAATCGGCGTCTTCCGCGGAAGTTCCCAAGACCGAAAGATACATGCCGGCGAGCCCGCGGCCCGGCCGATCCAGCGTGTTTACGCCGGCGACGACTTCGCGGAGCGCGACTAGACGCCGGCTCAAGTGCGCGATCAGCGCCTGGCGCATCGCTTCTTTCTGGAGAAAATAGCCGACCTCGCTTTCGACGTAGCGGTCCAACAATGGAATCGCCACCGTGAGATCGAGCCGGCTGCCATGGCGCACTCCCATAACCTTTACATCCTGACCGCTTACCGGAAATCGCCGCTTGAACTCGCCGCCGTTCAAGAATTTTTCCGCCTCCAAAACCGTCTGTTCGGTTTCAGTGAGAGGGGCATAGCCGACTGCCGCCGAAGTATCGTTCGCCAAGGAGACAGTCGAGTTCTCGCTGAATATGCCGGTCAACTCCTCTGACCCGCCTTTGAGCTCCATTTGGAAAACCAGATGTCGCTCCGGATCGATCTCGGGGAGATTTTCTCGAAACCAGCTCTTGGCGGTTTCTATGGCGAGGGCGCCGACGTCGAACGCTTGCACGAGCGTCGCCCGGTCGCCGATCACCAGGCGCATCGGCTCGATGATCCGGCCGCCGCCGAGACGGTGCTCCGCCTGTCCGGCAACCAGCAAACCTTTGTCGCAATTGTGATGAAGAATCCGGCCGAACTGTTCCCGGTACGCTTTGGCTAAAGCTTGCGAGATGCGCTCCATTACGAGATCGCAAATCGTATCGGGATGGCCCAACCCCTTGCGCTCGACAATCTCGATTTGATTTTGTTCGGGAGTTGGCGCGACGGACTGTTCTACGTGGATGGCGGTGACGGGCATCTCGACCTCTGCTTGCACAATCAATGAGTCAAACCAGCAACTCGGATGAGATGAATGAGCAAGGGTCATACCGTGGTAACCGGCTCTTGAGCGCGGCAAATCGTTCGAATAACGAATTTTCCATCGCAATTTTAAAAATTTACCGGATGAATTTTCGCGGCACTGCGAATCTCTAGGCCGCCGTCGACACCGACCGTTCTGGTAACCACAGGCTTTTCGGCAAATTTATCTGGCACAGCCATTGCGCGAAGAAAGTCCTTATCGATAGGCTTTAACCATGGAGGAGGCGCGCTGGGAACATCGACCCCATGGCGCCGATGTCGGCGTCTGCGGCATCGGCCGCTCCAAGGCCGAAGCGTTCGAACAGGCGGCTGTGGCATTGACAGCCATCGTTGCCGATCCCGAGTCGGTTGCCGCTAAAGATGCCGTCGAGGTAAGCTGTGACGCACCCGATGATGAGCTGCTGCTGGTCGAGTGGCTCAATGTTTTGATCTACGAGATGGCCACGCGAAAGATGCTCTTCGCGCGCTTTGCGGTTCATATCGATGATCATCAATTGGCGGGCAAAGCCTGGGGCGAAGCGATCGACGTCGACCGCCATGATCTAGGGGTCGAGGTCAAGGGCGCGACTTGCACCGACTTAAAGGTGACTCGAGAAGAGTCCGGGCTATGGCGCGCCCAATGCGTGGTCGATGTCTGAGGAGCTGTTATGGAGTTGACGCGATTGCGACGGAAGGCGGAAATCCAGTGGTGGATCGCGCCCCACGGCAAGATGCGTGTCCCCGCGATTATCTTCGCGAGCGAAAATTTAATGCGCGACATGGACGAAAAAGTTTACGAACAGGTCACCAACGTCGCCACCTTGCCGGGGATCGTCAAAGCCTCCTATGCCATGCCGGATGCTCACTGGGGTTACGGCTTTCCGATCGGCGGCGTGGCCGCTTTCGACCCGGAAAGGGGCGGGGTGATTTCCGCCGGCGGCGTCGGCTTCGACATCTCCTGCGGCGTGCGCACGCTGCATACCGGGCTCATCCTCGAAGAGATCGAGCCGGTCAAGGAGCGACTGGCCGATGTGCTTTTTCGAGAAATTCCCGCCGGCGTCGGCAGCACCGGCAAGCTAAGCCTCAATCAGAAAGAAATGGACGCCATGCTGCTCGGCGGCGCGCGTTGGGCGGTCGAGCGCGGCTACGGCACCAAAACGGACCTCGATCGCGTCGAAGAGGCCGGGTCCATCTCCGACGCGCAACCTGACCAGGTTTCCGACCGCGCCAAGAAACGCCAGCGCGATGAGATGGGCACGCTGGGCTCGGGCAACCACTATTTGGAAGTCCAGCAGGTCGCCAAGATTTGCGATGCCGCGATCGCCGCGGCCTTTGGCGTACGCCAGGGCGACATTGTGCTCAGCATCCACTGCGGCTCGCGCGGCCTCGGCCACCAGATCGGCACCGAATTTCTCAGCCGCATGGCAGCCACCGCGGCGCAATCCGGCATCGACCTTCCCGACCGGGAATTGGCCTGCGCGCCGATCCATTCGCCCGTCGGACAAGCCTACCTCGGCGCCATGCGCGCGGCAACCAACTGTGCGCTGGCCAATCGGCAGATCATCACCCACCTGGCGCGCCGAGCGTTTAATCATATCTTTCCCAAAGCGGAGCTGCCGCTGCTCTATGACGTCTCCCACAACACCTGTAAGATCGAAGAGCATGTCGTCGACGGCAAAACGATCCGGTTATTCGTGCATCGAAAAGGCGCCACCCGCGCTTTCGGTCCGGGCCATCCGACGGTTCCCGGATCGCTCAGCGAAGCCGGCCAGCCGGTCTTGATCGGCGGCACCATGGGCACCGCTTCTTATATTCTGGCCGGGACCCGCCAGGGAATGGAGTTGGCGTTCGGCTCCGCCTGTCACGGCGCGGGGCGCAGCATGAGCCGGCATCAAGCGCTGCGTCAATGGCGCGGCCGGGAGGTCATCGAGAAGCTCGCATTCCGCGGCGTGCTTATCCGCAGCCGTTCCATGCGCGGGATCGCCGAGGAGGCGCCGGGAGCGTATAAGGACGTTACTGAAGTCGTCGATGCCGCCGATCGCGCCGGCTTGGCCCGCACCGTCGCTCGGCTTGAACCGGTGATCTGTGTTAAGGGATAATCAAACGGCATCCTGATTGAAATGTTGGGAACGCCGGCGATTTGAACGGCTTGAACGATTTGAACAACCAGCGCGGAGGCGATCATGTTCCAGCTACTCGGCGAGTTTGTCGGTCTGCTCGGCACCGTCGTGGTTATCGCGGCGATAATTCTGATCAGCGGCATCAAAATCCTCCGCGAATATGAGCGCGGCGTCATCTTTCGCCTCGGGCGGCTGGTCGCGCCGCGCGGCCCCGGCATCATCTACGTCATTCCACTGATCGAAAAAATCGTCCGGGTGCAACTGCGCACCGTGACCATGGACGTGCCGCCGCAGGATGTCATTACCAAAGACAACGTTTCGGTCAAGGTCAACGCGGTGGTTTACTTTCGCGTCATGGACGCGAACCTGGCGATTCTCGAGGTCGAGAACTATCTTTTCGCCACCGCACAGCTCGCCCAGGTGACGTTGCGCAGCGTTTGCGGCCAGGCCGAGCTCGACGAGCTGCTCGCGGAAAGAGAAAAACTCAACATCAAGCTGCAGGAGATCCTCGACGCCGCAACCGACCCTTGGGGAATCAAGGTCGTGGTCGTCGAGCTCAAGGATATCGATCTACCCCAGGAGATGCGCCGCGCCATGGCCAAGCAGGCCGAAGCCGAACGGGAGCGGCGCGCCAAGATCATTCATGCCGAAGGCGAGTTTCAAGCCTCGCAAAAGCTGGCCGAAGCGGCGGAGATCATCGCCAAGCAGCCCAACGCCATGCACCTGCGCTTCCTGCAAAGCCTGGTCGAGGTGTCGTCGGAAAAAAACCACACCGTCGTGGTCCCGATTCCCGTCGATGTCGTCACCCGAGCGCTTGCGATGTTAAAGCCGGAAGAGCCCACCGGGTAGCTTGCGTCGAGACAAAACGGAGCATTGGTTGAATATCGAATTCAACGCCGACGAATGGCACGACCCGCATCGGCGCCAGGTCGTGTGGTTCAGCGCCATAGTCGACGACAAATGCATCGACTGCGGCATTTCCATCGAAGCCCTCGCCGGCCATTTCGGCGCATTTCAGGATGACCCCTTGCCCGCGTTTCGAGCCCACCGAGAACGCATCCGCGAAGCAGCGTCGAGACTGATCACCGAGCGTCGCTTCGAAGCCGACGGCACAATTCTCATCCGAAGCGCGGATCTATGAACAGCGTAAACGCGACGATTACGATCCACCGTTAATGCCGAGTAGAGCGTAATCGGCACTCCGCCTCACTGTCGATTCTTTCAATCGTGACAACCGTGTCGAGGTTATTTCCGGCTTATGCGAATTACTTTTTTCTCTTCTCGCCTGTGCCTTTAGTTTAAAGACTTCTCGCTCACAATGGACCGCCCCGACAGTGGCGCACCGATTGCGTCACTGGTAACTGGCGTATCTGTCAGAAGGGCTCCTTGGTGCAGCGGTGAAATATATCGGCATAAATATCGGTGCCCTGACGGTCAAGCTCGCGGTCTTGGATGGGGCTCAAACCTTTGCGGCGGTGGTACCCCATCTGGGCCGCCCGCTCGCGGTTCTCGAAAAGCTCCTCGCTGAGAAAGATTTCGCCGGTGCCGATTATTACGGCGTGTCGGGCCATCTTGGCCACCTCTCGGAGGCCGCGGCCATTCAACGCGCTCTGGGCGAGGTAAAAAGCGATTTTGATGCGGTGGTATCGCTGGGCGGCGAGTCGTTCCTGGTTTACATCGTTGCGAAAGGCCGGATCAGCAACGTCCTGTCCCATAACAAGTGCGCCGCCGGCAGCGGCGAGTTCTTCGTGCAGCAGATCGGCCGCATGGGGCTCGGCATGGAAGAGGCCATCCGCAATTCGTTCGAGGGCAAGGTCGTGCCGTTGGCGGCGCGCTGCTCGGTGCACTGTAAATCCGACATCACCCACAAGCTCAACCGCAACGAGGCGACCGCCAAAGACATTCTCCATACGCTCCATGACAGCATGGCGAGCAAAGTCGTTGCCCTGCTCGAAAAAGGTCAGAGCGATCTCCGGCGCGTGCTTTTGATCGGCGGGGTTACCCGAAACGCGGCGATGCTGGCGGCGCTGCGCGAGAAGCTTCTATCTACTGAGTTCGTCGTGTTACCCGAGAGTCCCTGGTTCGAAGCCTGGGGCAGCGCATTGCTCACGCGCGACCTGCCGCTGTATCCTGCACCAAAAACATCGACCCAGGCGACTCTCGGCCACCTGCCGGCGCTCAAGCTCTATAGCGATCGGGTCGAAGTCATTCCCGTGCCGCCGCAGCAACCGGCGCCTGACGGCCCGATGGTGCTTGGTGTGGACGCGGGATCGACAACCACTAAAGCCGTGCTTGTCGACGCCGCGACCAAGGCGGTGGTGGCGACGAATTACACGCGAACCCGGGGCGATCCGGTCGCCGCGACGCGCGAATGTTTGAGAGCACTGGTCGAACAGATCGGCAACCGGTGCATCGGCTTGGTGGGCTCCACGGGTTCAGCGCGCGAGCTCGCCGGCGCCTACCTCGGCACCGAGCATGTCTACAATGAAATCTCAGCCCATGCCGCCGGCGCCGCGCATTTTGACGCGGACGTCGATACGATCTTTGAGATCGGCGGCCAGGATTCCAAATATATCTATCTTCGCAACGGCGTGCCCATCGACTACGCGATGAATAACGCCTGCTCGGCGGGCACCGGTTCTTTTCTCGAGGAAAGCGCCCACGGCGATCTCGGCATGGACGTCTCGGAGATCGCCGAGCTCGCGTTGGCCGCTCCCGCGCCGGTGCAATTCAAGGCGACCTGCGCGGCGTTTATCAACTCCGATATCCGCATCGCCCTGCAAGAAGATCACTCACGCGAGAACATCGTCGCCGGTTTGGTTTATGCCATCGCCGGCAACTACCTGAACCGCGTCAAGGGATCGCGCTACGTCGGCAAGAAAGTCTTCTTGCAAGGCGGCGTCGCGCTGAATCAAGCGGTCGGTCACGCATTTGCGCACAGTGTCGGGCGCCAGGTCGTCATTCCGCCCAGCCCGGAATTGCTCGGAGCGTTGGGGGTGGCGTTGCTGGCCCTGCAACGGGCGGACGGCTCGTTAGGAACCGCGACGGAGCTCTTGACTCTGGCCGCGCCGGAGATGAAGCGCACCGGTGGATTTACCTGCGGCGCCTGTGGCCTGTATTGCAGCATCGATCATTTCGAAGTCGCCGGACGGCGCTTTCCCTTTGGCGGCCGCTGCAGCCTCTATGAAAACGTCTGGAAACGAAAAAACCGCAGCGCAGCGGCGCCAGATCTAGTCGAGCAAAGGAGCAAGCTGCTATTTGACCGTCCCAAGGGCGAGAGCTCGGGCAACGGAAAACGAATCGGAATTCCCAAGGCGTTGACGACGCACTCGCTCTACCCGCTCTATTCGACCTTTTTCGCCGGCATGAGCATGGAGGTCGTTTTATCGGCAGTCGACCCGCGCGGCGAACTCAAATCGAATGCGGGATTTTGCTTTCCCGCGCAGATCGCCCACGGCGCGGTACTGGACCTGGTTCAGCGCGGCGTGGAGCTGATCTTTTTGCCTCATGTGATGCGCATGCCGCGGCAGGAGGCGTGGAAGGAATCCTATTTATGTCCGATCACGCAGGCCAGCCCTTATTTCCTGGCCAAGGCTTATCCGCAAATTCATCTGCTCTCGCCATTGCTCGATTTTAGCGACGGTTATGCCGCGAGCTCCACGCTGGTCGACATGGCGATCAACGAGCTTGGTCAGCCGCGCGATCTCGCCGAGCGGCAGTGGGCGGCGGCAGTAACGGCCCAAATTGAAGCGGAGCGCGATCTTTTGCAGTTGGGTCGCAGGGCGCTGGCGCAAGCGATCGCCGACGGCAAACCTGCGGTCATTCTTGCGGGCCACAGCTACAACGCTTTCACACCGGAAGGGTCACAGTCGGTCGGCAAGAAATTATCGAGTATGGGAGTGGCGGCAATTCCCGCCGACTGCCTTTCACCAGCGGGCACCGGTCCCACCTCGTGGCATTTCGCCAACCAGGTGATGAATGCGGTGAAGGCGGTCAAACAGCAGGCCAATCTGTTTCTCCTTTGCGTGAGCAATTTCAGTTGCACCATCGACGCTTTCACCCAATCGATGCTCGCCGCAGAGATGGGTTCGAAGCCCTATCTCATCCTGGAGATCGATGCCCATACCGCCGACGCAGGCGTGCAAACCCGCTTGGAAGCGTTTCTCGATATCGTCAAGAATTATCATGAAGGCGAGATCAGCCGCCGCAGCGAATTCAACCCGGCTAAACTGATCGGCGGCGGTCAAGTGCTTCGCGGCAATGGCGAGCGAGTAGCGCTCACGGACCCGCGGGTCAAGCTCTATTTTCCCAACTTCTCGCAATATCACGCGGAATCACTGGCGATGTCGGTTGGCTGGCTAGGACTGCACGCCGGCACAGTGACTGCGCTCGACCGCAACCATCTTGGCAGAGGCCTGCAACACACGTCGGGACGAGAATGCCTGCCGTTGCCGATTTGCATCGGCCAGCTGCTCGAGATTCACGAACGGCGCGTGCCCGGTGAAATCGCCGGCTACTATATGCTGGAGGGCGGAGCGCCCTGCGTCATCGACGCCTACATGGGCTATCTGGAACGGTTCATCGGCGAACAGAGCTTGGAGGATCTTTTCTTGCTCGTCCCCGGCGCTGACAACGATCACTGCGGTTATGACCCAGTGATCTTGGCAAAGTATACCCTGCCGGCACTTCTGGTAGCGGACATCATGGTCGAGATCGAACAAGTCCTTCACGTCGTCGGCGATGCCCACGCCAACGCACAGCTGAAACAGGAATGGCAGCGCTTCATTGCAAGCGCAAACTCATTGGAGCAGTTCCATGCGCAACTTCCTGGGTTCGTCGACCGCTTGGCGTCCATCCCGTGTAAACGAAACCCGCTCGATTCCCCGCGGGTACTGGTTACCGGCGATTTTTTCACGCGCTTCAGTCCATTTTTCATGGAAGGCGTGAGCGAAATCTATAATGATCGCGGCATCATTCTCAAACCGGTCGATCTGAACGGCCTGTTGCTCTACGGGGCTTACAACATGGTCGCTGAAGCGGCCGGCGGTTGGGGACTCAAACCGGGCGGCGTAGCGCTAGCGAAAGCTTGCACAAGAATTTTCCAGCCCGACGGGCGAGAGTACTTGCGCCGTTGGCTCGCCTATCAGACTGAGAAGCGATCCGAAGCATACTACCGCAGGATCTTTCACAAGAGCGGCTATCTGCTAACACCGCAAGGAGACGCCTCGGCTACCTTTTTAGACGCCTCGGAACATATCTCGCCGAAGATTTACGGCGAGGTCATTCCGACCGTCGGCGACAGCGTACGGGCGGATGTCGAAGGCTACGACGGCATCATCATTATCGGCCCGTTTAACTGCTTGCCGTTCCGCATCGCCGAAGCGATTCTCAAGCCGCTCAGCATTCGACGCGGCATGCCGATCCTCTCCTATGAGAGCGATGGATACGCCGTCTCGCCGTCATTTATCAGACAGGTTGAGGTCCACACGCAGCAGGTTCTTGAGCACAGGGCGCGAAATTCGATTCGCGGCGCGGCATGAAAGCCGGCGGTAAATGATGCGCTCACGCTTATCACCGGGGAGGGAGAATGGCGACTTACGCGTTTCATTGCCAGAAATGCGATCTGAACTTCGAGCTGATGTTTTCGTTTGGCAAGTACCAAAGGAAGGTCAATCCCGTGCGATGTCCCAACTGCAATAGCACTCGGGTAATCCGGCGGATTTCCCTCTTTGAGGTGAAAACCTCGAAGAAGAGCTAGACCGCGCGACAGAATCCGCGGCGCTGCGCAAACGACGGCGCTTATCCCACCGCCGAGACTTTCGACTTATCCCGTTTAAGGATTTCGACCACGTCTTCATCGGCAACCTGGCCGAACTCGTCAAAAAATTGGCCCACGGCGTAGAATTCACCCGGGACATCCAAACAGACCACCTCATCGCACTCGCGCGACATCGCTTGAGCCGCTTCCGGGGAAGCCACGGCGACGGCGGCAATCAGCTTTTTGGGCCCCTGGGCGCGCACCGCGCGCAACGCCGCCCTCATCGTTGATCCGGTGGCGATGCCGTCGTCAACCACGATGACCATGCGGTCTCGCGGATCGATCGGCGCCTGATGCGGCGTGTATACGGCTCGGCGGCGGCGCAGGACCTGCAGTTGGCGTTTTTTTTCCGCTTGCACATACTCGAAGTCGAGATCCAAAGCCCACTCGGAAACAAACGCTTTGCCGGTTTCATCGATGGCGCCGATGGCGAGCTCAGGCGACTCGGGATGGCTGAGCTTGTGCACGAGCACGACATCCAGCTCGCCGCCGAGGGCACCGGCGATGATCTTGGCCATCGGCACTGCGCCGCGCGGTATGCCGAGCACTAAAGGATTCTTGTTTTTGTACTGAGGACTCAAGCGCTCGACCAAAAGCGCCGCGGCATGTTCTCGATTTCTAAATCGCATGGCTCACCTCGCTTAGCTCCCGGAGTCTGCATGGTGTCAAACCCTCGTCTCCGGTGATTTTCGATTGCCCGGTTGTCTTTGCCGCGCGTCGACTTCTTTGGCCAGAAGTTGAATCGCTTCGGCAACGCGCACGGGATAATCCGGCGCAGGCTCGAGCTTTTTCAACCCATCGGGCAGTTTCTTGAATTGCTCCAGTGCCCACGCCCGCGATTGCTTCAGGGACACGGGCGCTGTAAGCCGCCGTCCCTGCTGCATGACCGGCGCGATGAGCGCGGCCCCGCTGTTTTCGTCGCCTTCCAAGGTCAAGAGATCTCCAGCCATCAGTCCTGCGGAATCGTAGGTCCGAAACACCTGCTTTCTGCCCGGCCACAGCACCTTGCCTTCCGAGCGCTTGCGGCGGGCACGGCCGGCATACTCGACGAGCTTGTAGGCGCAGTCCAAGTAGGGCGCATCGGCGGAAGTATCCATATGCGTGCCGATGCCGAAGCCGTCGATGGGGGCGCCTTTCTCGCGTAGCTGTTGGAGCAGATATTCATCGACGCTGCCGCTGGCAAAGATGGTGACCTCATTGAGGCCGCCGGCGTCAAGAATGCGCCGCACTTTGAATGCATGATCGGCCAGATCGCCGCTGTCCAGCCGCACGCCTTTGATTTTAATCCCGTCGTGGCCAAGCTTGGGCGCCAGCTCGACGACCTTTTGGGCCGCCGCTTCAGTGTCATAGGTATCGATCAGGAGAATCACATTATTTGGCAGCGCCCGGGCAAAGTGCTCAAACGCCGCGCTTTCGTCATCGTGTGCCTGCACGAATGAGTGGGCCATCGTGCCAAATACCGGGATGTCGTAGAGCGGCGCCGCCAGCACCGTGGCGCTGCCGGCGAAACCGGCCAAATAACTCGCTCGCGCCGCCAGCAGTCCGGCTTCGGCCCCATGGGCGCGGCGCAAGCCAAAATCCACCAGCAGTTTGCCTGGTGCCATCAGCACCGAACGCGCCGCCTTTGAAGCGATCAAGGTTTCAAAATGAAACAAGTTAATCAGCCGGCTTTCCACCAGCTGCGCCTGGTCGATCGGCGCCGTGACGCGCAGGATCGGTTCGTTGGGGAAAAAAATCGTTCCTTCAGCCATGGCGTGGACATCGCCGGTAAAGCGGAGATTTTTCAGATAGCGCACGAACTTTGGATGAAACTCGCCATGCTTGCCGATCCATTCGAGCTCCGCTGCGGTAAAGCGCAGGTTTGCCAAAAACCCGAGCCCCTGTTCAAGGCCGGCGGCGACGAGAAAATTGCGCGAGCGCGGCAGCTTGCGAACGAAAAATTCAAAAACCGCGGTTTCTTCCATGTGCTGATCGAAGTAGCCCTGGAGCATCGTGAGCTGGTATAGATCGGTCAGCAGCGCGCTCGATAGAACGTTTCGCTCGATATTCATTGCGCTTTCCTATGCCTTGAACCGCCTCAGCCCATCCGGGTCCACCTGCGTCCAAGAGGTCGTCGCGCGCCTCGCTTTCGGCCCGCCGCAGCGCCGAGAATGCAAGCTGGTCATGCCAGCGCACCCAACACCTGCCATCGTTGAGGACCAACAGCGAAAAATCGACACTCGGCGATTACGCTCTTGGAGTGGCAAACGGCATGCCATGAAACGGCTTAAGTTCAACCTGAAACTTGGCGCTAAATTCGCTTCTCGGCGGCGCAGATTCCCGCGCGCGCAAAATTCGCTCCAATAAATTTTCATCGTTGCAAGAAGCGATCGCAGGACAGGTGTCGCTGGGGCGGAGCGGGCCATGGAATGGGTCCGCGGCGATTCAGGAGGCCGTGCTATGCGCCCATAAAGCGAGCACGCTGGATCCGGCGAGAGTACCCGGGCAAGATCACTTTTCGATGGTTCAGGAGCGCGAGTAGAGACAAACTTGTTTTAAACATCGATACTGAGCTTTTCGAGTTTACGGTAAAGCGTCGACAGGCTGAGGCCCAATAATTCCGCGGCGCGCACTTTGTCGCCCGCCGTTTTTCCTAAAGTACGCTCGATATGGCTCTTCTCATAGAGCTCGATGGCTTTGCTCAGATTATCGTCGCTGTTGATTTCGCTGTCCGCCGCCGACTGATGTCCCGGCAAGTCGCCGGGAGATATCCATTCGCCGTTGCCGAGAATCATTGCCCGTTCCAAGACGTTGTCCAGTTCGCGGATGTTGCCCTTCCAGGGCAGCGACATGAGGATTCTCATGGTTGCGCTGTCAACCCCTTTGTAGCTGGTCTTCATTTCCAGGTTGTGCCGGTGAATTAGATACTCGACCAGGCCGGGCAAATCCTCGAGCCGTTTGCGCAGCGGCGGTATGTCAATCTCAAAGACGTTCAATCGGTAGTAGAGATCTTCGCGGAAGCGGGCCGCTTCGACTTCCGTTTTCAGGTCCCGGTTGGAGGCCGCGATGATGCGCACGTTCACTTTGACCGGCATCGTTGAGCCCACCGGCAAAACAGTTTTCTCTTCGAGCACGCGCAACAGCTTCGGCTGGAGGCTCAAGGGCACCTCACCGATCTCGTCGAGAAAGATCGTGCCGCCGCGGGCGCGCTGGAACAGCCCCTCTTGCGAATTCACCGCTCCGGTGAACGATCCTTTCACATGACCGAAGAGCTGGCTTTCCAGCAGATTTTCCGGAATCGCGCTGCAATTGACCGGCAGAAAGACACTGTCCTTCGACAGGCTGTTGGCGTGAATCGTGCGCGCCACGACCTCCTTGCCAACGCCGCTCTCTCCGCTGATCAATACTGTCGTCGGGGTCGGCGCCACCTTCTTAATCATGTTGATGATTTCTTGCATCGCCGCGCTGCGCCCGAGCGGCCGGTCCGGACTAAACTGGCCGTCGATCTCGCGCCGCAGGATTTGGTTTTCCCAGGCCAGCTTGCGGTGTGAGATCATCCGCTGGACCTTGCGCTGCACGTCTTCGAAAATCAGCGGCTTGAGTAGATAATCCTGCGCGCCCAAGCGTAGCGCTTCGATCGCCGTCTCCACGGAGGCGTGAGCCGTCATCAGCATGATGAGAGTTTGCGGTGAGACTTCCCGGGCGTGCTTGAGAACCTCGATGCCACCGGCTTGCGGCATCATCAGATCGGTGAGAATCACATCCAGGTCGAGCTTGCTGATCAACTCCTTGGCCACGTTGCCGTTTTCGGCCTCATGGACCTCATAGCCCTCGCCTCTCAAAAGCTCCGCCAAACTCGCCCGCGCGGTGTCTTGGTCTTCGACGACTAGAATAGTGCCGGGCACTTGAATTTATACCGTCCTTTTCAATTGTGGGAATAGGTCATTCCAAGTTTCCCGAGAACGCAAATCCGCGACCACAAACCCCAAGTCATTTTTCGTGAAAAGAATAAGCAAGCAATTGCGAAGCCAACCGGGGAAGGGCTGAAACCCGGTGCACAAATCCCTGTTTTCAGTATTTGCTATGATCGTAGGCTTAAGATTTTCGGCTCATCGAGCGCGGCAAAAAGAGGCGGAATTGGGTGCCTTCGCCCGGCTGGCTTTCGTAGGAAATTGTCCCGCCATGGGCGGACACGATTTGCCGGACGATGACCAAACCTAAACCGCTGCCGTCCTTCTTGCTGGTAGAAAATGGCGCGAAAATATCGGTTCCCGGTGGAACTCCGGCACCCGTGTCGGAAATCGTGACGAGGACACCTTTGTCCTTCTGGACGGTCCCGACCGTCAACTCGCCGCCCAGGGCCATCGCTTCGATGGCGTTTTTCACCAGGTTGAGCAGTGCTTGCTTGAGCTTGTCTTCGTCGACGTCGACCACGGGTAACTCAACCGAGTCACGGCGCGTAATGACGATTCCGCGCGACTCGCAAACCGACTTTTGCAGATCAAGAACTTCATCGATGACCACCGGTAGATGAGTCGGGCGAAAAGTAAATTCTTGCTTGCGCGATAAGCCGCGGAACTCTTGCACCAATTGATTGAGCCTGCCGATCTCTTTTTTGACGTTAGCAATATCGGCTGTGACCCGCTCATCCGGCGACGGCTGCCGCATGAGCCGCTGCTCGACAAGCTGCAACGTGAGAAAGATTCCATTCAGCGGATTGGCTATTTCATGGCCGATCCGCGACGCCGTGCCGCCAATCGCCGCCAACCGTTCGTTCTCCACCGCACGGGCCTGCAGCTCGGCGGTTACCGAGACGTCTCTTATGAATGCCGCGTAGTGGACTTCCTCGTCCGCTTCGATCTCGATCACCGAGAGCTCGATCGGAAATTCTTCGCCGTTTTTCCTCTTCGCCGTCACCGTCCGAATGCGCCCGATCGCATGGGGCTCGCGGGTTCGTTCGTAGCGCGCGATATAGCCGTCATGTTCCGAAGCGTAGGGCTCGGCCATGAGCATTTTCACTTTGCGGCCGACGACTTCATCGATCGAACAGCCAAAGATGCGTTCCGCAGCCGGATTAAAGACAACGATCCGTGCCAGCCTGTCGATCCCGATGACCGCGTCCTGAGTGGTTTCGATCAAACGCCGAGACCAGGTCTCGGCTTTAAGCCGCTCGGTGATATCGGCGCCGCTACAAAGCAACCCCTCCAACCGCCCATCGGGCGCTCGAAGGATAACCCCCGACCACTCGATCTCACGTTCACGGCCATCCTTGGTCAAAATTGCGTTAATATTCCAGTTAACTTGAAGTCCGGCGATCGCGTTCTCGAACAACTTGCGGATCCGCGACCGATCGCGTTCGGGAATAAACCTCGGGAACCAATCCCTCCCCTGCGTCTCTTCGAGCAAATAACCCGACAGCTTTTCGAAATAGCCATTGTAATAAACAACCCTCCCCTCGGGGTCGAGCAATAAGACGATCGCTTGGGCGGTATCGAGAAGACTGGTGGAAAATTGCTTTTCTCGCTGCAACGCCTGCAACGCGTGGGCTTTTTGGGTATTGGCTAACAAGAGCGCTTGGTTGATGCCTATGAGCTCATGGGCCCGTCGCTCAACTTCGCCCGTGAGTGTCTCTTGGGATCGACGCAAGCTATCCTCTAAGCGCTTTTGTTCGGTAATGTCCGTCGATATGCCGCAAATGGCGTAGAGCTTTCCCGCAGAATCGAACATCGGATATTTATTGGACAAATAGAAGTGCGGCCCATTCTCATGCGGTGCGACTTCTTCGAATTCCATCGGTGCGCCGGTCTCGATCACTTTAAGATCATTGGCGCGAAACACCGCGGCAATTTCTGTTGGAAAAATTTCCGCGTCGCTTTTACCCGTCACATCTTCCAGACTGACACGAAAAAGCTTCTCAAACTGGTGGTTGACCGTGAGGTATCGACCATCTGGATCTTTGAGGAAGATGACTCTCGTTGAGCTATCGATGATCGACCGAAGCAAAGTTTCACTCCGATACAACTCGTCGTCGCGCAGGCGATGGTACCACAAAGAACCTAAATAACGGGCGACGTTAGAAACCAATGCGGTCGTGCGCGGGTCGGCGAGCCGTTTTTCCGACGATTGCAAGACAATGACGCCGTAGATTCGATCCTGCGCAACTACGGGCGCCGCCAGAGCGGATTTCAAACCAGCAGCTCGGGCGACTTGGGCCGTCGGAAATTGTTCCAGAGGCAAGTTCCCCAGTTCTTCGAACCATTCCGTCTGGCGGGACTGCCAAACTTTGCCGGGGATGCCCGTTGCTATCTCCACGGCAATGAATCCGCTGAAACTCCCGAAGCGCTTTCTGGACTCTGCGTCCGGATAATAGCAATCCCTGGCCTCAAGCCGTTCACCATCGGCTGTTGGAACCCACAGGACGCTGAGATCCCATCCGATAACGAGGCATAGTTGTTCGAGCGTCATCCGAAACGCCGAGTCAAAATCACGCCCGGCGGTTCCAAGTTGTAACTTCTCCAGCACGAGCCAAAGCTCTTCTTCGGCGCGTTGGCGCGTGTTGATTTCAACCGCAAGCGCTTGTTTGGATTTTGCCAATTCCGCGGTTTTTTCAAGAATCAGGGTTCTGATCCTTTCGCGCACCTTTGGGTCGCGGATGTCATCAATTGGGTCATTTCCAGCCACGGCAGCCTCAGCCTTTCTTTTGATTAGCAAAATAGCAGCGCTCGACGATCACACTTTGCCGCAATCGCCTGCCCATCCGACTCACCCGGATTCCGGTCCATGGGAAGATTATCCTAAAGTCGAGAAAACTGTTAGTTTTTGTCCTCGGGTCGAAAGCGTTGTCAATGCTAACTCTCTGAGAATAAACAACATTGCTCTATGCGACTCAAGGAGAAGCAACGACGATCGACGGCATGATGCTTGCTCATGATACCAGAGCGGTGGGGAAACATAACCCGGAGCGTTGAGGCTTTTCACGGGAGGTCGTTATGGCAAGTGAGGCTGAACTCTTTTACTTGGTGTTGCTTACACTATTGACTCTGCTTGTTCACTTGATTCTTTCGACGAAACACCGCCGCCATGACAAGGATTCCCACGCTTGAGCGTGGCGGCAAATGGTGACAATCAGGCACTGGGGAACGGCTGCTCAGCCGAGCAGCGAGTTACTAAGCCGTTGTGCGCTCGGCCGTGTATCGACGGCAGGCTGCCAAATTCGTTAGCGGACAGAATCTTCTAAGAACGGCGTCGCTACAGCTATATCGATAGGGAAAGCGATGCTGATAGGCAGAGGAAGCGACGTTGCGCAATTCCTCGATCGAGAGGCCGATATCGTTGCGCCGGTTCCATTCCAATAATCTCTCTACCGTTTCATCGCTCGTCAATCCCATCAAGCGAAATTCCGAGGCCAGTCGAATCGCGCAATTATTTCGGTAACCGGGTTCGATGTGATTCTGCCATACCGCCTGCGCGCCGGCGCAACGGAATTCGGGATGGGCGATGTCCGCCGGCCGACGAAACCGATAAGCAAACGGTTTCCGGGTGAGCCTTGCCACTTGGCGGCTGATGCGCCGGTACAGTTCCGCCGCGTTGGGATTGGCCTTCACCGGGGCGCTGGAAAGAAAACCGGTCGAATCGGTCAGCTTTAATGGCTTGGCGGCACGCGCCATTTCGCGGGTCGCCGCCGCTGAAAGAGATTTTAGCTCCGCGCTGCTGACGATAACCTTGTAGAGCTTGGTTTTCTCGTGGATCGTGTTCGGCAACCGCAGCAGCCGAACCCGATCCTTGATCGACAGATCGACGGTCCCGCGCAAGGCTTCGGGCAGCGCCTGGGCCAGGTGGCGCCGCAGGGAATCGAAAATCGTTGGCAAGCCCAGCGACGGCGCAATGCGGCCGAAGCTGCGGGTATCGAGCATGAAGTGAAAACCTTTGGCGCCGCTAAAATAAACCTGCAAAGCGGCGGGGTCGAGCGCCCAGCTTTCGAGCAAGAAAGCGCTGAGCCGCTTGGCCGCCTCCAAAGCCGGCACCAACTCGGGATGGTCCAGATCCAAGGGCAAGAATGGCGCCCAGACTTTGCCGCCATAGCCGGAAATGCTCGGCGCCGAGCCGTCCGGCTGAGCGCTCATATGGGTCAGCACTTCATCGGAATAGAAAAAGTAAGTGCAGTAACACCCATAGCTCTTAAAGGTATCGACCAGCCCGGGAACATCGCCAATGGCGACGATGTGATTGCGGAAGCCTCTTTGAAAGTGCGCGGCAAAATCGACCAGTTGATACTTCCCCATGGGATAACTATATCCCTCTCATTGTTCGGACCCAAGGCACTTCGCACTCTCGCAAAGTCTTGTCGGCTTTATTCTTACTTCTGAAAAACAACGGTCACCCTTGGCAACTAAACCTCATTTATATTGGGCTCCCGGAGACGCTTGAGTGGCACGGCTTCTGCACATTTGTCGGCGCGGGATGCCGTGGCAGGATGTCAACACACGGCAGTCTAATTTCGGCCTACGGCAAGATCAGGGAGCACAAATTTTATGCCCAAATACGATTTTCGCTGCGCCCGATGCAATAGAACTTTTGAGCTGAGCTGGTCGCTCGCAGAATATAACAAACGGATCAAAGAAAAAAATAAATGCCCAAAGTGCGGTAGCACGAGAGTAGTCAAGATGGTTTCTCTAGTGCAGGTGAATACCGCGAAGAAGAGTTAGTAGACAGTTTGATCGGAAGTTTGCCTGGAGCACCCATCGATGAAAAATGCCGCTGCAACAACCAAACCGGAATCAACCGTCGCGGCCATTATGACCACCGAGCTGGTGAGCTTGAAACTGAACGACACGCTTCGGCTCGCCGACGATTTGATGAATTTGGCGGATATCCGCCATTTTCCGGTCTTGGACGGCGATCGCCTGGCCGGGATTATCAACCAAAGCGACTTGCTCCACGCTTCGATGGCTTCGCTGATCCACCGTCCCAACGACTCGCCGCGCGCGGCGTTGGGCGCAGTTGCGGTTAGAGACGTGATGAAGCCAGCAACGACCGTCGCCGCCGACACCTCGCTCAACGACGCCGCGCGAATCATGGTCGATCGCGGCGCCGATTGCCTGCTGGTGTTAAAGGATCAAAAGCTTGTCGGCTTGGTGAGCCGCACCGACTTGCTGCGTGCCATGGCCCGCGGCTAAAGCCTGTAGAACGCGCTTGCGGGCGGTGGAAAAACCAACGGAGGAAATTTTATGCTTGTAGAAAACCGTATGACCAAAGAGCCGGTCACGATCGAGGCAGACGAATTGCTGATCCGCGCGTCGCATAAGATGCGTTCGGGTGGCTTTCGCCGCCTTCCCGTGGTCAGGGGCGGCAAGCTCATCGGCATCGTCTCCGAACGGGACCTGCGTGAGCACCGCGGCGACTTGGAGCATGTCAAGGTGAATGGCGTGGTGACCGAAAATCCGCTCACTGTTAGCCCAGGAACGACGGTGGAAGAGGCCGCCCGGATCATGATGGAACACCAAATCGGCGGGTTGCCGGTTATCGAAGACGGCCGGTTGGTCGGCATTATCACTGTCACCGATGTCATGAACGCTTTTCTCGAAATGATGGGTGCCTCGAAGGGCGGCAGCACGCGCATCGATTTCGTCTTGGAAGGCGAAGAACATGGATTTGTGGAGGCCTCCCGCGTCATTGCCCGCGAGGGTGGCGAAGTCTTAGGAATCGGCACCTATCGCGACAAACTGGGGGATAATTCGATTTGCTATCTCCGCTTGATCGCTGGCGACGCCGATAAGATCGCCCAGGCGCTCCGATCCAGCGGGTACGATGTCCTGGGCGTACATCGAATCGGTGGTGGTGCCAAGGCAATGGACTAATCCTTTCAGGAGGTGCGCCATGTCGTTGCAAAATTTCTGCCGCAAGCCACTGGTGCGAATTTCGCTCGATACCAACATCGCCGAAGCTTGTCACCTGATGGAGCAGAACAACGTCGGCTGTCTAATCGCCGAAAAAGAAGGCAAGCTCTGCGGCATCATTACCGATCGGGACATTGCGCTGCGGGTCGCCGGCGCGCAGCGAGATCCCCAGTCAACATTGGTCAAGGAGATTATGACTCCTGATCCGGTGCGGATCTCGGTGGACAAAGACCTGCGCCAGCTCACCGCGCTGATGCACGCTTACCACGTGCGCCGAGTGCCGATCGTCAACGGTTTCGACACGACTTTGGGCATTGTCACTTTCGACGATCTCATCGCCCAGTTGGGCGATGAGATGTCGGACATCGGCAAGGCCATTTCGGAAGAATTTCCGCAGGGCAATGCGTAAGCCGCGTGTCTGTGCCGGGATCGCTATGGGCATTTTCACGGGGGCCGGGCCATGAGTAACATCAGTGAATCGCTCAGAGAAGAGCACGGCGAGATCGCCAAAAAGATCGAGCTAATGCGCGTCACGGCGGATGCCGTCAACGCCGCAGCGCCCGAAACCCTGGCCCGCGACATCGATAAGATCGACGACTTTCTCCTGCATCAGTTGCTGCCCCACGCCTTCGCCGAAGAGGAAGTGCTCTATGCCGTGGTCGCAAAAATATTTGGCACGCCGCGCGCCACGACGCCCATGAGCTTGGACCACGCCGAAATCAGCCGCCTCGCCGAGCAACTCAGGAAGTTGCGGGGGCAGCTTGCCGTTGGCGCCCTCGTCACCGAGAGCGCCAACGATTTACGCCGCGTGCTTTACGGTCTTTACGTTCTGACGAAAACCCACCTCGCCAAGGAAGAAGAAGTTTATTTGCCGTTGCTCGACGAGCATCTGAGCGAGCAAGAAGCCCATAGGCTGCTGCACAAGATGGCAGACATTGCGCACCGGGTCGGCGCCCGTTCGGATCATTAAAAACTCTCGCGGCCGGGCATTCACAACCGGGCGACTTTAAACCTAAGAGGCAAAAATGATGAGCGTAACCGCAACAGAACGGGAACTCGACGGGGAGCTGGTCAAGTTCCCCGCCGACGGTGTCGAATTGGAAGGAGCGCTCGCAATTCCTGCGCGCGCTAAAGGCGTCGTGCTTTTCGCTCACGGCAGCGGCAGCAGTCGCCACAGTCCGCGAAACAACTTCGTCGCCCAAAAACTGCACGACTCGGGCATCGGCACGTTGTTAATGGATTTGCTGACGCGGCAAGAAGACATGGTTTATGAGAATCGCTTCGATATCGATCTGCTCACCTGGCGGCTCGAGCGCGCGACCCAATGGCTGACCGAGCAACCCGCCGCCCAGTCCCTTGATATCGGTTACTTCGGCGCCAGCACGGGTGCCGCTGCGGCGCTGAGCGCTGCCGCGACTTTGGGGCCGGCCATCGGCGCGGTGGTATCCCGCGGCGGCCGGCCCGACCTGGCGATGGCGGCGATTCCACAAGTATCGGCGCCGGTCCTCTTGATCGTCGGCGCTCTGGACGGCGTGGTGATCGATCTCAATCGGCAGGCTTATGAAAAACTCAAAGCCGAAAAACGGCTGGCGATCGTCCCGGGCGCGAGCCATTTGTTTGAGGAGCCGGGAACCCTGCAAGAAGTGGCGCGCTTGGCTGCGGCCTGGTTCAAGCGTTATCTCGGACGAAAAAGAGAAAATTGAAATTGCGTCGGGCAGACTTATGGGGGGGCGCTCTGCCGTCGCGCCGATTTGGGACTCACTAAACGCGCCGGAAATGGCGCTGAGTGACATGATCATGACTCTGCCGCACCCGACCTTCTCGGATACCGCCATGCAAGTGCTGCGCGAGCGCTACTTGCGGCGCGATGAAGCCGGCGCTTTGATCGAGACGCCGCAACGCATGTTCGAACGCGTCGCCGGCGCGATCGCTTTGCCGGCGCGATCGTTTGGCGAAGATAGGGCGCTCTGGGAAGCACGTTTTTACGAAAGGATGAGCCGTCTCGAGTTCCTGCCGAACTCACCGACGTTGATGAACGGCGGATTGCCCAAGGGTCAATTGGCGGCCTGCTTTGTGCTGCCGATCGCCGACGATCTTGAGTCGATATTTGCCGCGCTCAACCGCATGGCGCGAATCCACCAGACCGGCGGCGGCACAGGTTTTTCTTTCAGCCGCCTGCGGCCGCGCGCCAACCGTGTCTGCTCCACTGGCGGAATCACTTCCGGCCCATTGCCGTTCATAGAACTTTTCGACCACGCCACCGCCGTAATCCGCCAAGGCGGGCGGCGCCGGGGCGCCAATATGGCGGTCTTACGCATCGATCATCCCGACATCGAACAATTCATCGGCGCCAAACGAGAGCCCGGGAAGCTTGAGAATTTCAATCTGTCGGTGGCGGTAACCGACGAATTCTGCGAGACCATGGCAAATAGAAAACCCTTTGCCCTGGTCAATCCGCGCACTGGAAAAACTGCGCGCAGCGTCGATCCGCGCGCGCTATTCGACGCCATCGTTGCCGCCGCTTGGGCGACCGGCGATCCGGGGCTGTTGTTCATCGATGAAATCAACCGCACCAACCCGACTCCGGCATTGGGCGCCATCGAGGCGACCAACCCCTGCGGCGAACAGCCCCTGCTCGCCTATGAGTCCTGCACCCTGGGGTCCATCAATTTAGCCGCCTTCGCCGCAGCCCGGGATGTCGCCTGGCAGCGCTTGGCCGATGTTGTTTACGATGCGGTGGTGTTTCTCGATAACGTCATCGAGGCCAATCATTATCCGTTCGCCGAGATCGAGGACGCCAGCCGCCGGACTCGAAAGATCGGTCTGGGCGTCATGGGGCTGGCGGATTTATTGGCACGCGCCGGTGTCCCGTATGACTCGGCGCAAGCCCTGACCCTCGCCGGGAAAATCGCCCGATTCATGACCGAAAAAGCGCGCGCCGCCTCGGTGGAGCTCGGCGAACATCGCGGCTCATTTCCCGCGTTTCACCAAAGCGTTTGGCCGGCGCGGGGCTTCAGCGCTCTGCGCAACGCCGCCCTGACCTGCATCGCGCCCACCGGCACGATCAGCTTGATTGCCGGGGCTTCTGCCTCAATCGAGCCGTTCTTTGCGCTGGCATTCGCGCGCCGGATGCTCGACGGCCGGCGCCTCGTCGAGGTCAACGGCCTGATCGAACAAGAACTCGCCGCACTCGGCGCCGCCGGCACGCAAGCGTTAAAGCTCATCAGAGAGCAGGGCTCGGCGCGCCGCGTGACCGACCTACCGGAGCACTTGCGGCGCCGCTTTCCGATTGCGCTGGAAATCGCGCCGGCTTTCCACCTGGGCATGCAGGCGGCCTTTCAAGCGCATACGGACGCGGCAGTTTCGAAAACCGTCAACTTGGCAGCGGACGCGCCGGTGGACGCCGTGGGGGAAATCTTCGCGCGCGCGCGCGAGCTTCGTCTGAAAGGCATCACCGTCTACCGCTACGGTTCGCGGGCGGGACAAGCCCTATCGCTGATCGGCGACCAGGCTCTTGCCGATTGCCGCGATTGCGCCGTTTGAATCCCTATGGTGCTTCATTGCTGCGGCCAGGACTGATCCTGGAGCATCTGATTCGAGCCGGCCGCCGCCTGGGCGTGAGTTCGGCTGGTGACTCGATCGTCGTCGGCAGCTTCACCACCCGGCGCGGCTAACGGCTTTGCTCACCGGCTACGGTGACAATAAACGCAGGCTCCCGAGACTGCTCCTGCGAGCAAAAAATTCGGTGGATCGCGGCTGACTGCCTCCTGCGCGGTTCTAATATCCTGCAAGAAGCTTGACCGATTGGCATCGACGAGCGGGTGATTGGTCGGCCACCCGGTTCGGTTCAACTCGAGCGTCGCCTGCTCCATCATTCGAAGATGCTGTAATACTTCAACACGATGGGCTGCGGTCTCTTCCGGCGATATCATCAGCCCCCGAAGTTCACGCGCATGATAAGCTAACCGCCACATCGTCGAGCGAAGTTGTTCGTCGCTAATGTAATGGAACGTCGGCGGATAAGTGTATCGGCGCATCCATGCGGCGAAATCGGCACAGGATAAAGCTTGCAGTGCGAGCAAACAGCCGCTCAGCAGGATTACAGATTTTTTCATGGACTCAACACCGCGTTTTTAATCGTTGCCCGGGTCAAACCAGGAGCGGCAATTGATGATCTCCACTGCTCCGGAAATGGTCATGAACCCGTTTAGCCTAGGCCCCGGCCATTGCCTGGCAGTTGCGTGGTGCAACCGACCGAAGCTCGTCGCTTTACCACGAAGCTGCATCCGAAGGAGAGGTTGATCCTTTGATCTTTCGCTTGGACACCTCGACTGCCGTTTTTAGGTTTAGCCATGGCCGATGCTTTCACACGAGAATTCCAAGTCTCGGCGTCGGTGAAATCAACGCGCGCACTTTAGCGCGGTCAGGCGGCCTTTTCCGGAACGGCGAGCACTGCGCAGTGCGCGGCACGCAGGACTCGCTCGGCGGTGCTGCCGCGCAGAGCGTCGAGAAAATCGAGATGGCCCTGGGTGGCCATCACGATCAAGTCCGGCGTCCAATCGGCGGCTTCTTTGAGGATGGATTCAAACGGATCTCCCGGCACCAAGCGCTCTTCCCAGGTCCAATCCGGCCGGTGCGGCAGATAGAGCGTCGGCATACCTTGAGCCCTGCCCACATGAAGAAGCTTGAACTCCACGCCCTGACAATCGAAACCGGCGGCGAGAAAATAGGCTTCCTCCAGGGCGGCCTGCGCACTGGGCTGGTGATCCACCGGAATCAGAATTCGCCGCAGCTTCACCGCGCCGTTAGCCGGAGAGATAAACCCTCTGCCTTGCGCCGGGACAAACAAGGTCATGGCGCGCGAACGGCGCGCCAGAGGCTCGGCAATCGGTTTATGCAGCCAACGGTTGAGCCCTTCGCGTTGGCGGGTGGCGAGCACCAGTAGGTCGGGCGGATGGTTCTCGCAATAGCGCACCAACGACTCCAGCGGATCGTTTTCCGCATTGAGAATCTTCTTCACCCGCAGACCGGTTTTGGCGACCTCCTCTGCCTTGGCACCCGCCGGCAAAATGTTCCAGCGCGCCAGGGTCGCGCGCACCCCGGGGAAATCGGTCCAGTGGATGTCCGTCTCGTTGCCGATGCGATGGCGCTCGACATGGACAATCTCCAACTCGGCCTTGGACTGGAGCGCGATCTTGAGCGCGTGCGCGAAGGCGACCCTGCTGCTCTGAGAAAAATCCGATGGATGGACAATGCGCAGGAGCGGCCCGCTTTCGGCTTTGGCTCGATTCTGCATCACCGTCTCCTTTTGCCCGCCCGGCATAATCAACTCTCCGTCGTGGGCTTCACTGTCAGCACCGGGCAAGGCGCGTGGCGCACGACTTTTTCGGCAACGTTGCCGATCACCAGCCGTTTGAGACCGGTGCGCCCGTGGGTTGCCAGGACGATCAGATCGGTACGGAGGTCCTCCGCGGTGTCGAGGATCCCCTCGAATGGATCGCCGCGGCGGACATGATAATGAACCTTGGAATAATGTTGGGCGACATCGCGACAGAACTGTTTGAGCAGGACTTCCGAGTGCTCTTCGGTGGCGCGTAGAGCTTTCGCGCGCCGCTGCGGTTCGCCGGCGTAGGCGTCGATCAGCGCCGGGTTGGTCTGGGTGATTTCACCCATGTAGATGTCATCGAATGGGTTGTGAATCACGTGCAAAATATCTAGATCCGCGTCGCTGCTCTCGGCGACTTTCACCGCCAGCCTTAAAGCATCGAGCGAGAACCCCGACAGATCCACCGGGCAGAGAATTTTTTTGAAGTCTAGGCTCATCGGTCCCTCCTTGATTGGCGAATTTAACGTTTAACCAAACGGCGCCGAGCGCCGGCATTGTCATCGGGCGTCCGCCACCTTGAGAGGCAAAGGCCGTGCCCAGTCAAGCCATCGATCGAGCCCCAACGGCTCGATAATCTTTGCGTAAAATCGAATCTGATCCGGGTTTCCCGGCGCTATCGGTTCGGCCCTTCGTCATAAATGAATAAATACTACAATAATCATGTCAAAGATGAGAAATAAACGCCTGGCAATCCAGGGAAAAATTCATCGAGCGTAGACTGCCAAGAAGGGTGGCAGCGGCTATACCCGGCTAGAACATCACCGAAAGTTTTACGCAGCGCCGCCCGATGGTAAACCGATTGCAGAAATCGTCTGGCTACTGGCGAACACCGAAAGTAGCCGTTATATTAAACGTTAGTCTTATCAGCGAGTGAAAGGAGGTTTTTGATGATTACGCGCAGCTTTCAAAGTCGCTTGTTCCAGGTGCCGCTATCAGCATCGATCGGTCTGATGCTTTTGCTCACCGTCGCCGCGCATGCGCAAATGGTGCGCGAGCGCCAGGATATTGGCAGGCTACTAACGCTCGACAAGATTCGCGCCGCCGACGGCGTGGTATCCGGCGAGGTCGTCAATCGCTCATCCCACGCCATGCGCGATGTTCAGCTTTTCATTCGTTACACCTGGCTATGGGACAACGAAATGAAACCCGGCAAAAATGACCCGGGGACATCGGCCTATGATACTTTGTCGCAGGAGATCCCAGCGGGCGGTCGCTTGCCTTTTACTTTTAAACCCTCGCCGCCGTTAGCCAAGATGACGGGCGGTCGCTTCGAGACGTCGGTGGCCATCTCCGGTTTTACCGAGGTTATTCCGCAAACGAGGTGATCGAATCCATAGGCGGGCTCGCGGATCGCACAGTCCGCGCGCGCATCAATCGAATGCCTGCTCGATGAGGTAATGATCCGCGACATGCGCGAGGATCTCCGATCGGTCGGGCATCGCACCGATGGGAATAGTTCGCTCTAGCTTGCGCAGGCCCCTGGCGAGCTGTTGATCGCCGATCACGTCTCGGACCCAGCGCGAAAAATCCCCGGCCCTGAGATGGTACTGCAACGAAGCGGCTGGCGCCGCTTGGATCGCCCGGTAAAACTCGTTCATGTTATAGGCCGTCAACGGTTCCTCCGTGAGCTGGAAGCGAAATGCTCTTCCCTCGGCCAAGCGCACGTCGGCATATTTGTGCGCATGATGAGCATGGCGCGTGATACGCTCGCCCGGGATGAATAACTGCCATGGCTGGGCGGCGCCATTTGCCATCAGCAGTCCAGCCCAGGGCGATTTCAAATCATCGAGCGCCGCGTGCGCGTCAACCCCGGGCCCGGCATGGGCCTGGAGAATCTTGGTCACGAAGTAACGCTCTTCCTCCACTCTGGTACTGGTGAGCACATGGGCGCCGATGGAATTGTAAGCCTCGCCGGCGAGGAGGCTCGGCCGATAAGTAGCCAAGCCGATATTTCCGGTCACACTGCCGAGATGACGCAGACATGGGCTTTGCTCGTAAAAAAAATAGTGCGCCTCATCGACCAGGATCCAATGGGGCATCCCGCTGGCCGCGCGGATTTCTTCCAGGGCGGCAAGCAGCTGGTCGACATAGTTGACCTGATCGCCGGTTTTAAGCGCCGCCAGGGTGAACACAATGCTGAGCGGTTCGGTCCTGAGTAAGCGCACCGCCGCGGCCGGTGGAGGCAGTGCGAGATCATAGCCGAAGGTGACGATTTTGCTGCGTTCTCCCATTTGCGCATAGTCGCCTTCCGGGTCGATGATGCAGATTCGGTAACCTACCTCGATGAGTTGTTCGGCGAGCAGGCCGGCAATCCAAGACTTTCCCGAGCGCGGATCGCCGCTGATCATGAGGTTGGTGCCGGAGTTGGGCAGGGTTACGGGGGCGCCGGCTTGGCTCCGGCCCAAGGTGACCACCCGTCGCGGCGGATTCGCCGAGATTCCGCCGCGTTCGATCAAGCGACGAATAAAGTGCGCCACCCCGGCGCCGCCGGGTTGCGAAACCCGATCATCGGCCAACGCTGACACCGCCAGTGTCGCGTCCCGAGCGGCGACGCCGATCTCGGCGCCGATCAGCATTGGAATATCATTTTCGGCGTCGCCGAAGGCAACCATATTGCGTTCCGAGCGGCCGAGCTCGTCGAGCGCACGGCGCACGCCCACCGCCTTGTTGATGCCGCTCGGCAGGAGCATCAACGCGGCGCGATTGAAAATCATCTGTCCGTCGATGCCGAAACGGCGGATCAGTTCGAGCAGCTTGCCTGCGTGTTGTTCCCAGGTCCCGACGATCACTGCACCGGTGTGAAAAGGCACCCCGTGGGCGCGCAGTTCGCCGAGAAAACGTTCCGGCGGCGGCGTGCCGATCTGGATGGTCCGGCCAAGCTCGCAAAGATGGATCACCGCGCCGTTTTCGGCGACCACGCCGTCAAAAGGCGCGAGCTCTTCACAAGCCCGCTGGACATCTTCGAGGACTCGCCCGGTCACCAGCAAGGTGACGATACCTTGCGCACGCGCCGCCGCCAAAGCGGCGTACAATTCGGGCGCGGGATGGCCGTTGGTGGCGCCCGTCCCGTCAAAATCGCAGGCGATGACTCGGCAATACATCTGCGCTCCGAGCGACGGACTGATTCATGCCGCCCTGCGCTTGGGCAGGTCGACGAGCTGGACGACCTGGGGTTTGACCAGCGCCAGGAAATCTTTGTAACGCAGCCGCATGGTCTGCACGTGATCGCCAGCATTGAAATAGATAAATTCATCCCTTGCCAGCGCCGGATCGACGATCACCCTAAGTCCGAAAAGGTTTCCAAAGGGAGGCATAGCGCCGGGCTCGCAGCCGGGAAAAACCGCCGTGAATTCATCCTCTCTGGCACAACGCACGCGGCTCGCGCCCAGACTCGCGCGCGCCGTATCCAGATTGATTTTGTGATTGCCGTCAATGACCGCCATCACCAACGTCCCGTCCACTTCGAGCATGACGACCTTGGCCAGCTCGTTGCCCGGTATATGTTGGCTGGCAGCAATTTCCTGCGCGGTGTAAACTAATGAGTGGGTGAAGACTTCGTATGGTACCCTTGCTTCTTCAAGCAGCTCCGTTAATTTTTTTTGAATCGCCATGGTTTTTTCCTCCTTTTCACTGCAACGTTTTCATCGAGACGAAAAAAGACCGGCCACTGCCGCCAATTAAGGGAATCAAAAACCCCTGTTTCTGTTTAAGGGCAAGAACCATGCCGCCTCCAACAATCAAAGGCACGCGTAATTTCCTGATTAACCGAGGCCTAGCGTTCCACGGAACAACGCATAAAGTCGGCGCTTCTCACCGCTGAGAATGCCAACAAACGATTTTCCCACGCTTGCAACGAGGCACTGACGGAAAATTTACAGCTGGTCAAAGTTTGCAGAATATTGATGGGTTGTGACTCGTTGAACAAACCCGCCGTGGCACGTCTCTTGCCGCGTTTTGTAGCTGGCGCAGGGCGCCCAGAGCAACGAAGGAGGGAAGTCTATGAAAATTCCTCTGCAGATCACCTTTCGCAACATGCCGCCTTCCAATGCGATCGAAGAAAACATCCGCGAGAAAGCGGCCAAACTCGATTCGCTCTTTGACGGCATCATGAGCTGTCGAGTCATCGTCGAGGCGCCGCACCGCCACCACCATAAGGGCAAAGCCTACGAGGTGCGCATTGATATGACCGTGCCGGGCGGCGAGCTGGTGGTCAACCGCGCGCCCAAGCGCCTCGACGCCGCGAAATCTGTGAGTCCCGAAGAACTGGAAAAGGTTTTGACCGAAAGCCATGAGCCGAGCAAGCACGCCGCGCATGAAGATGTCTATGTCACCATCCGCGACGCCTTTAACGCTGCCGGCCGGAAATTGCAGGATTATGCACGGCGCCGCCGCGGCAAAACAAAAACCCACGAAGCCGCGCCGCTGGCGCGGGTGGTCAGGCTTTTTCCCGTTGAAGATTACGGATTTATTGAAACGCCGGATGGACGGGAGCTGTACTTCCACAAAAACAGCGTGCTGCATCCCGGCTTCGAACGCTTGGAAGTCGGCGCGGAGGTCTATTATGCCGAGGAGCTCGGTGAAAAAGGGCCGCAGGCGAGCACCGTGCGCGCGGTCGCCCGCTAAACTGGAGTAAGCAGTCTCGCCATGTTTCAGGAAGTCTTAGCTTGCCTCGACGGCTCGGCGCTGGCGGAAAAAATCCTGCCCTTGGCGCGCGCGCTGAGCGCGTCGAAGGGAGGCAAATTGGTCCTGCTGCGCGTCGTCGCGGACAGTGCCGAACTTTCCGCCGAGGAGGAATCCTTGCGCGCCAGCGCGCGCCGGTACGGCGCGGAGCTGCGCTGGGTGGTTTCCGCCGATCCGGCGGCGGCCATCGGCGCCGAGCTCGAGCGTGGCCCGCAAAGGATCGCCGCGCTCACCACCCACGGACACAGCGCTTGGGTCGAAGCGATTTTGGGCGGTGTCGCGCTGCGCGTGATCCGTGAAGCCAAGCGCCCGGTGGTGATTTTTCGGCCGCTGGACGAAGACCGCGAAGCGCCGGAAAAAATCGATCTCATCGCGGTCGCGCTGGACGGCAGCCGGTTTGCGGAAAAGATTCTCCCGCACGCCGTGACCGCCGCGCAGTGTTTATCAGCGCGGCTACAATTGCTCCAAGTATCGCCGGTCGTGGCCGTGCCGGCGGACTTAGCCAAACAAAAAAGGCTCGACGTCCATGAAGCATCCTATCTTCATCGCAAAGCCGGCAAGATCGAAGCAGCCAACCGCATAGAGGTTCAGTGGGAAGTCCTGCACGGTAATCCCGCCGAGGCCATCTGCGGCTATCTCAAGGGTATGCCGGACACTCTTTTGGCAATGACCACCCACGCGCGCAGCGCCATAGAGCGGACCGTGCTCGGCAGCGTCGCCGGCTCCTGCTTACGCCACGCCAGCGTGCCGCTGCTACTCCACTGGCCGCATCATTAAAAACGGATGAAGACGAAAGCATGAGGGATGAAACCATCCGAGCGACGGCCATCGAGCCTCAACTTCATCCTTGTGCTTTCAACACCCGCGCTCGCCGGGGCGTAGGCTGCAATCCCCTTGCGGGTCAACGGTTCGACGGTTTCGGGCGCCAAGGCGCCGCGCCGCTCGCCAGGGAAGGTTTCGACCGGCTTGCCGATGATCATGCCGCCTGCCTATGGCTGGAGCGACGGCGGCGAGTGCCCGCCTCATCGGGAGCGCTTCCGGACAGTTCCCGAAACCCGCGGCGGATGTAACTCGGGTCGAGATTCAACAAATCACAGACGTTGTTGAATGAGAACATCCACTCACTGTCGTTCGCCATAATCCACGCTTCGGCCTCGTGAAATTGTTTTTTGCCCTCCCGGTCCTGCGCCCCGCTGAACTTCCGATAGCTTTGAATTGCGTCTTCGAGCAACGCGATCAACAGAGCCTTTTCCGGCTCCAGATGCTCGCCGCGACGCATCGTGTCGAAATATTGCTGCGCCAGTGAGCTGTCTTTGCCCAGGTTTGTCACTGTGTTTTCTCTCATCATGGAGCACCTTCCTTCCTTTTCCCGCGCGCCGGCATGTCACCCTGGAATTAGAAAACGCAACCGATGTGCCAGGCAAATTGCAGCGGTTAATCCGGTTTTGTTCGCAAGCTTGCAAGGATTTCCCCCTCGACTTCTTGCGATTGCGAATTCCGCTCGCGATGCAAGCTTAAATACTAAAGGATATTCAGAAACTTAGGTGGCATAGGCATTGCGTTTCATAATTCCTGAAACATGCGCAGTTCGCGCCACATGCCCCGGCGATCGGGCTTTTAAACGGAAAGATTACGCCGATGGCAAAGAAACAAAATGACTTGATCTCGTTTCCGATGCATCTGCCGCGCGAGGTGGAACGGCTGTTTGATGAAATCATTCATCGCCCCTGGGGATTTTGCCGCGATATTCGCGGTTGGAATCCTTCTGTGGATCTCTACGAGACTGCCGAAGCCTATATTCTTGAAGCCGATCTTCCCGGCGTGAACCGCAACGACGTCAAGGTCGAAGTCCAAGACGATGATCTGGTCTTGCAGGGCTGGCGCTCTCTGGAACAACGCGATGACCAAGGCCAGTTTCGCACCATGGAGCGCTCATCCGGCCAATTTCTGCGGCGCATGAAACTTCCCGAGTCGGTCGAGAAAGAAGCGATTGAAGCTGAGTTTCACGACGGCGTGTTGCGCGTCATCATTCCGAAATCCAAGGCGCGGAGAGGAGAAACAAAATGATCGGGCACACAAGGCTGGCGACCGACCACGCCGCAACAAAAACGGCCGCGCCCGGGCGCGAACTCAGCGCCGCGGATTTACGCTTCGCCAGCAAGCTCGCCGGCGATTTCATATCGACGCGTGATTTGAGCCGCGCGACCGAATTCGTCGGGCAGGAGCGCGCGCTGGCGGCGTTGGAGTTGGGCTTGGGCGTCGGCGGCAACGGCTACAATATTTTTGTTTCCGGATTGACCGGCGCCGAGAAGTTGGAAACCGTTCGGCGTTGGGTCGCCGAGCGGGCGGCTTCAAGCGCGACACCGGGCGACTGGGTGTACGTGCACAATTTTAAACAGCCGGACGCGCCGGGGGCGATTCCTTTAAAGCCGGGCGAAGGTCAGCGGCTCAGACAGATGATGCAAGATCTGGTCAAGACCCTGCGCGAGGAGTTGCCCAAGGCCTTTCGCCAGGAAGCCTTTGACAAGGAGAAATCTTCCCTCACCGAGAAGTACAACAATCGCGCTCAGGAGCTCAACGGGCAATTTGCCACCCTCGCCCGCGAGCGCGGCTTCCAGATGCAGACGAGCAACCGGGGGCATATTTATTTCGTCCCGCTGCTCGACGGCAAGCCGTTGCAGCGGCCGCAAGATTTCGCAGCGCTATCCGAGGAAGAGCGCCGCGGAGTCGAAAGACGCCAGCAGGAGCTCTCGGTCGAGATGGAGCGGCTGGCGCGCAAACAACAGGAAATTATGCGGGAGATGGAAGAGGACATTCATAAGATTGAACGGCGTTTCTGCGAGAGTCTGCTCGCGCCGATCCTGCAGCGGATTGAATACGAGCTGGGCAACGATGAGGTCAATTTGTATCTCGCAGAAGTGAGAAAGCATGTGTTGAACAATCTCGACGATTTCAAGGAAGCGCCGGCGGCGCCCTTTGCCATGCCGTTTTTGCCGATGCCGCGCGAGCGCGATCCCTATCTCGAATACGAGGTGAACGTCGTTGTCGACAACGCGCAAAGCAAAGGCGCGCCGATCATCGTCGAAAGCGCGCCGACCTATCTCAACCTGTTCGGCACCATCGAACGGGTCGTCGATCGTTTCGGACGCGTCGTGACGAACTTCACGCGCATCAAGTCCGGCTCGTTTTTGCGCGCCCACGGCGGCTATCTGATTTTCAGCTTGGAGGACGCGATCACCGAGCCGGCGGTTTGGAAAGTCTTGAAACGGACGCTGCGCAGCGGTCGCATCGAAATGGAAACCTACGAACCGTTTGCGCTGTTTTCCGCTTCCGGACTCAAGCCGGAGCCGGTCAAGGTGAGCACCAAGCTCATCGTCGTCGGCAGCCCGCTGCTGTATCACCTGCTCTACTCCTGGGACGATGAGTTTCACGAGATGTTCAAGATTCGCGCCGACTTCAATCCGGTAATGCGGCGTGATCAGGAGCACCAACTCGCCTACGCGCAATGGGTCGGTAATCTTTGCAACGACGAAGGGCTGCCGCACTTCGATCGCAGCGGCATCGAGCGACTGATCGAGTTCGGCGTGCGTCAAGCCGGCGACCGCGACAAGGTGCTGGCGTCCTACGCGGCGATCGCCGACCTGGTGCGTGAAGCGGCGTTTTGGGCGCGCAAGGAAGACCGCCAGTTGGCGTCGGCGCGCCATGTCGAAAAAGCGCTCGATAACCGGGTGTTCCGCTCGAATCGGATCGAAGAGAACATTCGCGAGCTGATCGCCAACGGCACCATCCTGGTCGACATCACCGGCGAAAAAGTCGGCCAGGTCAACGGCCTCTCGGTGATGGAAATCGGCGGCTACGCCTTCGGCCGGCCGAGCCGGGTCACCGCCAGCGTCGGCATGGGCCAGGCCGGGATCATCGACATCGAACGCGAGTCGCACTTGAGCGGCAGCATCCACGAAAAAGGGGTCCTGATCTTGGCGGGTTATCTGCGTAACCGCTTTGGCCAAGCCCAGCCCCTGGCGCTTTCCGCTGCTCTCTGCTTCGAGCAGTCCTACGGCGGCGTGGAAGGCGATAGCGCGTCCTCCACCGAACTCTACGCCCTGCTGTCGCGCCTGGCCGACACGCCGCTGCGCCAGGAGATCGCCGTCACCGGCTCGGTGAATCAGTGGGGCGAAATCCAAGCCATCGGCGGCGTCAATGAAAAAATCGAGGGTTTTTACGACGTCTGCGGCGTGGTCGGCCTCACCGGCAGCCAGGGCGTGATGATTCCCGAAGCCAACGTGCGCCACCTCGTGCTGCGCCGCGACGTCATCGAAGCCGTGGCGCAAGGACGATTTCATATCTATCCGGTGCGGACTATCGACGAAGGGCTCGAGATTCTCACCGGCATTCCGGCCGCGGGCGTCCCGGGGACCGAATCGGTCGCCGAAGCGGCGGCGCGCCGGCTCAAGGAATTGGCCGTCGGACTCAAAGAATTCGCGGTGCAGCCACACCATAACGGCGCGGCTGAACAAAAAATGTAAAAATCGACGGTCAGGGCGCCGGCGGCGCAAACGCAACGAACGGAGCGGCCCGCGCGAAGGCAGGTCAACCAAGATGATCAAAACCTTGGGGGAGGTTACGATGAAGAATTATAAGAATAAGATAATGAAGTCTACGATAAGCGCTTGAGAAAACGTCGAGACGAAATTTTGCTGACGCTCGAACATGTGCGGAAAGAGCAGCGCACGGTCAACGATAATAAAGACTGGATCGATCACGCCGCCTACCGAAGCCGGGTCGAATTGCTCGACAACCTGACCGACTGGTACGTCAAAGAGGCGGCGCGCATCGACGGCGCCCTCAGCCGAATTGCCGAAGGCCTATACGGTGTTTGCCTCGGTTGCCGCGAGCCGATTGCGCCGGATCGTCTCGAGACCGCCCCCGAAGCGGCTTTCTGCGCCGAGTGCCAGAACAGTAGAGAAGAACTGACGGCTGCGTAAGCAACTGATCCTCTTGTCCCGCCGATGGTGAAAGGTCGAGTGTCTCTTGCTCCTGGCTCATAGAGCGGAGTCCTTGGATGGCGGTGAGTTCAGGTGATCTCTTATCCATCTTCCGGCGGAACTCCGGGTGACTTCGTTCTCATCGTTGACACGCGAAATCCAGTTGCGTGTTGCACTGAAACTTTGACGCGGCGAAAGCGAGATTGGAATATTCACTACCGAGCAGGCAAGAGCATAACGTCGTAGTTTTTGTGTTGCGGTGCGGCCAGGTTTGGCTGCTGGAGTCGTGCGGTAACGATAATGGCGAAACTATCTCCAACCATCAACCCCAACTGGCTGCGGTTAAATGTGTCATAAAATCTTGGATGGTTGTGCTGGGTCCGCCGATCAACGCGAGATGGGACAAGCCGCTCCGGCCATACATGGGCGACAGAGAGAGCTTTCACTCTACCGTAACCGCTGCCGCCTGGACGGCTTTTTCATTGGTAGAGGTGGCGGGAAAGCGTAAAGAACCTGTTTTCAACCCTACCTTAGACGCTGCCGGCCCTAACAAACGAACATTACTGCGGCATTTCCTTTACAATTGGAGCTTCGATCGGCGCAGGTAGCCCGTTGCTGATTTGCCTGTCGGGTTGGCACGTCATCCCCATCGCGCCAGTTGCGATGCAATTTGACCACTATTATTCAAGCCCGCTGGCTCGTAGCAGTTGCCGGGCGATCACCCTATGCTGAATTTCTGAGGTCCCTTCGTAGATCGTCGTAATCCGAGTGTCGCGAAACAATCGCACGATGTGAAAGTCTTTCATATAGCCATAGCCGCCGAATATTTGCATTGCTTTGTAAGCCGCTCGGTTCGCTGCCCCTGGGGAGAAAAGCTTGGCCATCTCCGCTTCCTTAGAGACGGCATCTCCTGTCGCGATCGCCTGCGCAGTTAGCATGATAGCCTTTGGGCCGAAACTTCACATTTTATTGACCGCCGTAGAACCGACCGATTGCGGCAGCCCCGCCCCGAGACTGGCTTGTCGCGCCGGAGCTTGTCCCAACCCTGCTGACAGGACGTTACCCATGATCACTTCATGGATCGGTTGTCCGACGAGATTTGCCTTTTTGATCGCCCCTGCGACGGCCAGGCCGCCCAATTGAGTGTCGGCCATTGAACTTCGTCAGTAGACCCCGAAAGCTGCCAATCGGCTTGCGCGCGGCGCTAACGATGACCGGAATTTTCATACTTGCTTTCTACTCGCTCAAGCACAATATTTCTTAAATCCTCAGCGCACCCACCAGTTACCACCCGCCCTTTCCTGAGCAGTCCAAGCGCTCGGTCCACCGCCACTGCCGTGGTTGGATCGTCGCCGGTAATCATCATCGGTTTAACCCTGCGATCTTCTCACGCTGGTTAACCGGGCGCTGGCAGGCTTAATGAACGAGGGGATCGAGCTTGAAATGGTCCAGGAGTACTAAAAAAATTTTGCGATCATTTTCAAGCGAAGAGGAAAACCAGTAATGGCTTAGGGTCGCCGCGAATCGCGCAACCCTCCCGCTCAGAAATTGGCTTCTTCACCGCCTGGGATTTCCAGATCTCACCCGACCATGGCCCGCGGCTCATTGAATGTAATGACAACGGTTGGGGGGTTGAGAAAATAAAGCGGTGGCATGCTAGGGAATTCAGTCCAAGCACACCACCCTTGGAAACAATCGGTCGTGACAAAATTCCGCGGCCGCCTTCGCGGGACTTGGCCACTTAGCTAGACTAGAAACAGCCGAGGATTATTTTTTGCCGGCTTTCTTCGCGGCCCAGTAGGCCTTCAACTTAGCCGACAACTTCGCTCTAGCTGCCGGACTCATTGTCTTCTTCTTCGCCTTCGCAGCGGGTTTGACTGAACGCGCCGCGCTTTTAGCTCGTCGAAGGTTCGCCCATCTCGCTTTTTGAGCGGCGGCGATTTTCTTTTTTACAGAAGCGCTCATATTCCGCTTTCCCGTCAGCGCAGCAGCGGAATCGCCTGAGGCACCGAGGATACTGCGGAGCTCTTTGTTCAGATCCTCGATTTGTTCTTTAATCGTGACAGCCCGTTTAAGCTGGGTAATGGTAAGGTCATGTAACTTCATGACGCTAGTTAACATTTAAAGCGGGTGTAAATCAAGCGGTGTTAGAGACAATTCTAAACCGAGGAGGTTCAAGCCACGCCCAACGAACTATGCGCCCGGTGGCATAGAAAGGCGCAAACCATCCGCTTCAGAACTAGCTCAGGCATCGGCCGCGCGCCTTGCCGTACCTCGGTTGCATGCTATTGTCAGCCTGCCTACTTGGCATTTGCGGATCAGAGACCCGTCCCCGGACGCGGTCTCAGAGCTACTACCGGCACAGCCTGCGCCAGTTTGCCGCAATCTTCCTCCGTGCCTTCCAGCCACCACCCGGTCATTACCTTCGCCAGTGTTCTGAATGCCATGGGATGCTCCTGCCCATAGGCAAACAGCACCCGCTGCGCCGCATGGAGTGTCAGCCTCTCCGCGGTCGCCGCAAATTCTTGTCTGCCGATCTGCACAATCACCTCGGGTGTCTTTTGGACGTTGCGCAACCAATCCGATTTCTCGCCCCATCCCGAAGCGATGAAGTAAGTCCCGCTCGCCGGATCATACAGGACGACCTCAACGACGGTCTGCCGGTCAAGGCCGCTTCTCCTGCCGCAATGGGTCAGGAGCAAGAAGCGGGAACCCAGGAGCCAACCGAGATGTGCGTGATAGAGAAAGATGGGAAGACGCAAGAGCAAGCGCAAACCACCTGTTGGCGGTTTTCGTTTAACCAGAGGTATCATGTGCGCTTTTACTTTTATTTACGACTAACTTGTGAACATCAAAGAGCGCCCTGCAATTCTGCCGATAGTCAGATTATCAAACGGCGCCGAAGTACGACACGATCAATAGTGTTGCTTAATTAAATGCCCGTCAAACCAGGAGCAGCGCAGAAGTCAAAAACCCATATCTCCATGGACATAGCGCTCGGAGAACGATTTTCCCAACTTATCGATCGCGGCGGAACATGACTAGGCGTGGTTACGATCCCGCGGCGAGAAGCTTTAAGTACCACGGCGGTGAGCGAATCAGGGTTTGTGGCCACTGATTTAGCCCTTTTGAAAATTTTCTAGCTGATCAAGTTGAGCATCCAATCGGTACAACTCTTGACCGCCATCCCAACAAGGATGGCAGTTACGAGCCGGGAAATTACCCATGGTAAACGCCTAAAGAGCAAACGTTAAGCCGAAGTTTGCTGATTCCCGTACTAACTGCTTGGGATGGAGATATCGAATGGTGCCATCCCCAGCCGGCTCGCCAGTTCAAGATTGCCGGCACGGTCGTCAATAAAGAGAGATTCGTTGGTTCCGCGCTGAGTCACGTTGAGGGCAGCCGATAAATTCTGGGGTCCGGCTTGCGCAACCCGAGAAAGCAGGAGCTGAAAAACGCCGTAAAATAGAGGTGCAAATGGTAGTGCTCGATGCGATAGCGACTGAGTTCCAGCGATTCATTGTTAATAGTGCACAGCAAATACCTTCCGGTCTCTGCTATGCGGTTAAGTAGGGTTAAAACTTCGGTTTGGGCCGAGATTGATCAAACATCAATTTCTGGAATTCTTCTACCGTGAATTGTCGGAACACGTGAAATACCGCGGCTCGTAAATACTCCGCAAGGTCGACCTCTCCCCTCTCGAAAGCAGCGGCGAGCAAAGTATGTCGCTTCTGGAATTCATTCCAATCGAGACCAAAGTATCGAGGCGCACGGCTTCGTGATTCGTGGTCCCACGCGTTGGTTAGAACAACCTTCTCCGACGTTCCAGAATAATGTGGTAATTTTGCTCATCAAAATTTTTTATTTAGCCGTGTATGATCGTACTTCAGTCGCTCGGCGAGAACTGTGCGGCGATATCATATGAACTACCCCGCAGCAAGCTACGGGGTATCAAAAATAGCGGAATCACTTCAAAACATTTTATCTTATCGCGCCAAGACGCCAAGAGCGCTAAGAAAAAAATGACCCTAATTCTCCGAACTTGGCGTGCTACGCGTCGCGTGTCGGGCAGAGTCATTCCCGAATCTCGCGATCCGTCGAGCGGGATCATAACTTTGTCGTAAACTCCCAATCTCCTTGATTTCAATTCAACCTCAGCCCCCGTTGACTTACTCGTGGGCGACCAAATAGACCTCTCGTTTTGGAGACTGCGTGAGCAATCCGGACATGCTCTTGGTCCAGAGCTGATCATCGGGACTTTCGGTCAGTTGAGTGATCTGGCCTTGGACCTCGCCAAGGGATTTTGCTTCTTGCTCAAAAATCACATCCGGTGCGCCTAGCGAAGCAAAATGACTATGTAAAATTCTTGGCTGAGAGCCGCCGGCCGCTGTTACAAGTTCGCATAACTTTTTGAGCCGCTCTTCGACCTGCCCGGTTTTTCCGGGATTCGTATTGATCGAATAGTGCGGGAAAAAGCGCAAATTGGTTCCCGCCGAAAGAGAATGAACGATTCAGGTCTAAATCCGGGTGGGAGGAAAGACAGCGGTAAGAGCCTCGGGAAATCCTTGAACCCATCGACGACCGCGATCGGAATGTCAGACACCCTTTTTTTGATCTCGGTCATCAGCCGCAGCCAAAATTCAGCTTCCTCGCGTTTTCAGCTTGGATGGAAAACCCAAAGCGTCTTTGCGGTTACCGGCCGGTAAATATTATCGGGCTAAGCTCGTTTCGAATCGGCGCCCTTGCACGGACGCTAGCACCGTTGTGCGCCCACCCGCGCCGAACCGGATCTCTTGAGCGCCTAGCTCTCGTCATCGTTCTCCGGCTGCATAGTCGAGTGAAACGTTAGCACAATCGGGTCGATGAAATCGGCGGAGCGATGAGCCCATGCTAACCACTCGGAAAGGTCGGGGGCTTTGCTGTCGTTTTTTGAAGTCTTGCAATTGAATTTCATGTCGAATAGCGGTGCTCGGTTGCTCGTCAAATCGGAGAAGAAACCATTTCATTTAAGCCGTTAATCGCTAAACTGTTAACCGCCAAGGCTGAGTGGCGCGATCCAGAGCGTCCGGATCACGCCGTTGGTTGGGCAGCCGAGTCAACACCTTCTTTTTCTTCCGCCATTAGCGAAACTGGCGTTGCACATACAGCGAAATTCCCGCGACTGCGAAATGGCCGTCGTTCACGACGGTAAATGACTGTTTTTTTCGACGCTGCAATATGGCGCAACATTTGCTTATTTGGTTTTGGCGGGTACGTGAGCCATTCAGTTCGATGCCGGCACAAGGAGACTGAAAACCATGAGAAGAAGAGAGATGCTCTCCGTGATAGTGGGCGCACTTATACTGTTCTCTTCGAGCTGCGTCGTTGCGGAAAGACCGGGAGGCCGGCGTTTGGAAACCTACTATTACTATCCCGACGCCGAAATCTACTACTATCCGCGCGTGACAAGATATTATTGGTATGACCGCGGCGCGTGGAGAAACGGTCCCAAGCCGCCGCCGCGCTTCGTGCTCAGAGATCGCGACAGGGTGCGAATCGATTCAGACCATGAACCGTACAGGGATCACGACAAATACAGGAAGTCTTACCCGCCGGGCCGTCATGATCGAGATGACAGAGGTGAACGGAGAGATGACAGGAGAAACGACGGGAACGATGACCGAAGACCGGCCAGGAGATAACGCCGCGCTACTTAAAAAACGGGGGAATAAAATAGCGACAAAAGCGACGGGCTAGATATCTCCGTTTACAGCCGACCCGGGAGCGGCCATCGGCGCCGCGGCCGGAGCAGCCGGGGGCGCGGTCGGCGGGGCGGTTGCCGGTGTCACGTGCGGCTTGATTCACGGCCTCACCGCAAGCAAGGGCCGAGTCCAGTTTACAAGAACTTCGTCAACCCCCGCCGGCGCGAGAAGGGGGTACGATCGCATCGGCTGCCAATAACCGCCGGGCTTACGACAAAATCAAGATGAAGCACTTGCCCCCGATGATTTTGCTGCCTTCGCCTCATTTCAGGAACGCAACGACCCGGACAACGACTGCGATGAGTCCTACGCCCGCACCGGTCACGGCCGAGATCGTCAGCGATTTTTGCACGGTTTGAAGAACCGTTTCGGTGAGGTTCAGCTTGTCGTTTATTTTTCCGGATTGGCTGTGACCTGTAATTCTATCGCCTTTTTTAAATCATCCAGTTGATTCTGAGACCCGGCCCCAGGTTTTCAAAGTGTCGCCGATTCATTTCCGAAAATTGTCGATGGATTCATTGACCGCAGGGGTGATCATGGCTAGTTGGATCAGAAGTTCAGCAATGGATGGGAGTGGCAACGTCATGATTCCCTTTTCATCCCCTTTTAGAGATATCCCCGTTTCCTCTCCTTTGAGTTGACTCCGCGAACGAAAATCCGAAATTAAGATTCAAGCAGACTAGTGATACATGGGCCTTCGATCTCTCAGCGCCAGCCAACCGCGAGCGATCCGGTAGATCGCCCAGACGCCGGCCGCAAAAAAAATCCCCAACGAAAAAGGAATCCCCACTAAAGTAACGAACAGCATGCCGGCGATTACGCACCACAGGAGCGAGAACCAGAACGTCCGGATTTGCCGGCGAAAGTGGGACTCGAGGAAGCTGTCTCTCGCTTCTCCCCCCTTTACGTAGTTGACGACGACGGCAATGATCGAGGGCACACCGAAAACGAAGGCGCCGATAATGGTCGCAGCTCTCGTCAAGCCGATGGAGCAAGAAAAAGTCTCCCGGTACATTTTCTCATGTTAGAACGTTTCGACATTTAGAGAATTCTCGAAACGTGGACGTCCCCCTCCGCATCTGACCTTGACCCCTTGAACGTTTGAACCGCCGCAAGGCATTGAACAGAGAGCAGCGGTTGAACTGCTTGACCGTAGCGATTGGAACGACCGGGTTCCGACTGTCGCCTAAGGGCTCATGCCTACATGAGAGCGAAGCGATGGAACGACTCGAACGTTTGCAACCGGCCGCGCTAGCGCTCAGACCGCTCAGCTCACGGCGTCGACTGATCTCGCGCGGCCAATTCGTTTGGGTTCTCAGAATCAGCAAGGTATTCGAGCCGGACGGTGGTTATTCCCTGCTCCACCATGCCTAACGCCCTTGCCGCGGCCAGGGAGACGTCGATAATACGACCCTTCACAAACGGGCCGCGATCATTAATCCGCACGTCAACCGATTTCCCATTGGCTAGATTGGTGACTTTCACTCGACTACCCCAGGGGAGATTTCGATGAGCAGCGGTGAATTTCTCCTGCTTAAAAACTTCTCCGCTCGCGGTGCGCTTGTTGTGAAATTTAGGCCCGTACCACGAGGCCAGACCCGTCTCCCTCAGCGTTGGCTGCGCAGGGGCGGGAATCTTTGCGATCGGCGGGGCGTGTCCGGTTTCCGGCGGGGAAGGAACTTCGACTACCGGCGGAGCCTCACGCGGCGAGAGAGGGATCGGACGATTGTCGTTGAAGGGACTGCCGGCTTGGGACTCCGAAGGCAAGACTCCGCGTGTCGACAGCGCACGGTTAGGCGCATCCGAGACGATGCCGCAACCTTGAGAGGAGATTAGCGCCGCCATCAGGATCCAGGCGTTTACCCGCCACCCTGAGGCCGCCAGTTGGAGAAGTGACGATGATCTTCGAAATAAAGATTGCATGGGTCACCGCGAAGCTTATCTTCAGCAATGACCATGCCCTCAAAACGCCATGTGACAGCGGTTGCAACAAGGCCCCAAAGAGCCGCAAACGGCGCATCAGACGACAGACGGACAGCGACAATCGTATCCGCTCGTACAACCGCGTACGAAAATGTCCTTTTCAATTATGTTGGAGTACCAAGGGATTTGAGTGACAAGGAAGATTCCTCAGCGCAAGGCGTCGCGCTTCAAGTGATTTAAAGGCCGGCTGGCTTACGGCGGCTACCGCCTGCTTTGAAAATGTTCGATTTGCTGATCTGGCCGGACTCCCGTGCGTTAGCTTTGACTGTCGCAGCGGGAAGTTTGAGGACGAGTCACCTTGCGATGCTTACGAGCAGAATGAACACAGTCCCGTCACAACATTTGCGAATGAAACCGTCACAATCCGGCTCGCGAAATTTGAACATCAAAAGTAAACCCGCGACCCTTTAGACTCACTTGCGTATGACAAGAGTACACTTGCAAACCTGACCCCAACGCTTCTCTCAATTAATAAAGCACCCCAAGCATTCCGCGCGACACTTTTATTTCTTTTGAACGAGCGTGACTCGTTAACGACGGGAACCTAGCGAGGCGATGGAACCCTTGGAACGTCTGAAAGGCTTGGAACCGTCGGCGATTTACTTTTGCCGGTTGCCCATTGCCCGTTGTGATCTTGCTTGACGAAGATCCGATCCATGGCTCACTTAGTTTTGTGCTGCGCCTCGGGTCCCTTGTAGACCATGTCGACCTCCATCACTTCATAGGAGGCGACGAATTTGTTATCAAAAGCCCGTCCGCAATAGTGGGTAGGCCGAAGGTTCTCGAGAATCGCGTAGCCATGTTGATCGATGCAGTCCGCATTGACGGAGGCGGCGACAACTTCTCCCATCACGGTGAGCCGATGCAGCCACTCTTTGGTCCAGATGACTTTGCACTCGTAATGGGCTTTGCATTCTTCGATGCGCGGCGGATTTAAAGCCCTTGCCGGGATCGCCGTCAGGCCGGCCTTCTCGAGTTCGTTGACTCCTCGGGCAAACGGGAGGCCCACGACTCTCACTTTCTCGAGAATTTCCCTGTCAAAGGATGGGATGTTTACGACGAACTCTTCGGTCGCCAACACGTTGTGGTACGTATCCTTGCCTATTTCGACGGTGAACGAGATACAGGTGGGCTCATGATTCTGCCGGACGCAGGTCGCGAATGAAGCCGCATTGACTCGCCCCTGCTCATCGACCGTTGTGATCATGACGGCGCACGCTACCGGGGAATACAGCCTATCCCAATGTTCATACGGCACATCGACTTTCGAAATCTTGGCCATGATTTTAATCTCCCGTGGCGGCAAGTTCGCAGCATGCGAAGGGTGCGTACTGTCTCGTCACGCCCCGCTGTTCAATTGTGCCACCAACCGATCCGTGGTGAATTGGATCATAGGGAATGATTTGGAAGTTTGTCAAGATTCGATGTCCGACAAGCCGAGGTCGACGCAGACTTAAGCCTGATGGATGCTCTGTGGGATGGCAAAAATTCCAAGCTTTTCGGCTTGATATTCAAGGGTTCAAGGACACCTTCGGAGAGTGGGACTTCCATCAGGTTAGGTCCGGGATGGAAAGCAGTGGGTTGCGAGACTTCCTGAAAGGCGGGAGCAATGGCTGGGTTGTAAGACTTGAGAGCGGCGCGCGGCGTATTCACTGAGGCAGGTAGAATCAAGGGACCTAAAGCGTTAGACTGTAGGACATGGGGGCGAAATGGGTTCGACGGGGGTAGGAAGTCAAAGTGGCATGCCGGGGTTCTGTTATCCCGTTAAACAAACAGACTGCAAACTTAAACGCAGATAATTTTGAATACGCCCTAGCTGCCTAATCGCAGTTAGCGTCTTACCGGCTTTCTCCCACGGGGTTGGATAAGACGTCATTCAGTGGGATGGGCCGATTCTCCTGCCGGAGGGGATGAGGCCGAGATCCAAACCGGATAGCTCCGAGAGACCCAGCCGTTGGGGGCTCGACGAGCGAGATCAAAACAGCGGCTAAGCATGTAGTCATATTTGATGGAAGACCTTCGGACGGGGGTTCGATTCCCCCCGCCTCCACCAATCAGTTTCACCGCTAACGCCTTGTCTTTCCGAGGCTTTCGGGTCGATCACCGATAGGCCGCGACCGCTCCTTACCAGGAAAATGTTCCTGTTTTGTGCCAGGTTCGCGGCCAAAGCAGGCGGTTCTTGAGTTTCCTTCACGCCGGTTTCACGGTCCTTGACGGCGGCTTCCAACGCTTCGCCCAGCTTGTCCATTGCGCTCGCTTTATGCGCCGGGGCTAGGTGAGAGTACCGCAGCGTCATTTCGATTTCCCTATGGCCAAGGATTTCTTTTACCGTGGCCAAATCCACGCCGCCCATAACCAGATAGCTCGCCGCCGTGTGGCGCAGGTCATGAAACCGGAAGGCCTGGATTTCCGCCGCCTGGCAAACCTTCTTAAAAGCGTCATAGATCGTCGTGCGCCCTATCTCTTCGCCCCACGGCCACATAAACAGGTATTCCCCGTAGCGATGCTTTGAGAGCCACTCTATCGCCTCTCTCACGGCGCGGTTCATCGGAATAGTCTTGAGTTTACGGTTCTTGGTTCTGCCGAAGTAAATCAGCCCGCGCTCAAGATCCAGGTCTTCCCACCGCAGCTGAAGCAGCTCGCCTTGCCGCGCGCCCGTGTTGAGCGCCAGCGCTACCAGTGGATAGAGCCAAGGCGACGTGACTTGCTTTTCGCAAGCCTTCAGCAGCGCCGGGATTTCCGTTTCCGATAAATAGCGAATGCGGCCTTCCTGCACCGGGAACGGCGACACGCCAGCCGCAGGATTTGACTGCGCCAAGCCCCACTTCACGGCCATCTTGAGCATATGCTTTAGCACGGTCAGCTCGCGGTTGACGGTCGATTTCTCTACCTGCTTTTCCCGTTCCCGCTTCCACTTCTCGATTACCCACGGCGTAATGTCGGCCAGATAGCGCCCGGAGAAATACTTCTTGAAGCCTTCCAGCGCGTAGCGCTCGCGGCTATATGACGCTTTATAGCTCTCCGCGTGCTTGTGGTAGCGCTCGATCAATTCCGATACGGGGTGCGGTTTCCTGACCTTCTCAAGATTGAACCTACCTTGCGCAATCTCGCCTTCTCTAGCTCTCAGCGCTTCCCGCGCCAGCTCTCACGTAAAACCCCGCGACTTGCGCCCGACCTTTTCCTTGAGGTCCTTGATAAATTCGCCGCCGTCCGCCCCCACGGTCTTGAACTGATAGCGGATGTAATAGGTCACGTCGCCGTTTTTGCCCTTGCGTTCGTAGATGCCCTTGGCCATGCCTAGCCCCTCCGTTTCGGTGCCGTCTGTAGCTTCTTGCGCTGCCCCGCGAGATAGAGCAACGCCAGTTCCGCCAGCTTGGGCAAGGGAATTTCCCCGGTTTCCCAACGGGAGATTGACCGCACATAAAGGTCCATTTCCCTCGCAAGCTGCGATTGGCTGTAGCCGATGGATTTCCGCAGCTTTGCAAATTCTCGCGGTGTCATAGTCGAATCGACTATAGCCGAAACGGCTGATCACGTCAAGGGTATAATTGGCGTGCTTCCAAGCAATTGCGCGCAAGAAAACTTTCAAGGTCCGGGGCCGCTATGATTACCCGCCGCCCGACCCTCTGCGCTCGCAGCTCCCGCTTACGGATGTACAGACGGACTGTAGACGGCGCGATACGGGCAACGTCGGCGGCTTCCTTCACGGTCAAATAAGGCTTGGTCGGTTCGGTCGGCGCGCCAGCGTGGCTGGCAACAACCGATAAAACCTCTTGGCGGATAACTTCCCGCAGTTGCGTCACCGTGAGAGTCACGGCAAGAGGGGAGTTTTGACCGTTAGCTTTGCCGATATCCATTGGCGTCCTAATGCGCAGTGCAAGGCGTTGACGTGCCGCAGGTACAACCACGGATGCGGGTTACAACCCGGTTTTGTGGTGCTGCCGGTGCTAGCGCCTCGCGTAAGGTTGGCGCAGTTTCCGGCGCCGCGCTTACTACCGCCGTTTCAGTCATTGTTCGATTCTTGTCCCTCAGCCGCCAGTTATAGGGCTTATAATCCGGTCGGTGGCGTCGTCGCGGGGGATTTCTAAGCCGCGCTCCCCGGTTGACGGCCACCTTCCGTTCTTCCCAGAGTAATATCAGATCGTCGCTTGTGGCCCATATCAGCCCCCGCTTGGTCCAGTCGGGATATAGGGGAAAGTCGTCCAGCTTGTGCCGCCGCAAAACGGTTGCGGGCGACTTCCAAGCCATCCTTTTGGCGATCAGTCTTAGCGTTCTAAATTCAGCCATCGTTAGTTAGCTCCTACTCAACGCGCTTCTTGCTCCACCCCGCTCCGGCGAGATCGGTCCATCGAATGTACCGACTCGCCTTCGCGGGGATTCCGATCCTTCGGATCGGGTACAAAAAGGGAAGTGACGCGACCCCGTGTCCTCTCTGCAAGCCATGAGCCCGAAATCGTGTTGCCCCGTTCAGCCATTGTTTCAAATACCTCAGAAGGTCAGACGCGCTATATAAGATATATATTTCTGACCGATTTGGAGACGTGAGGCGCGGGGGCATGATTGCCCCCCGCTGCATCTCTCACAGGACCTCAAATATCTGAATCAGGTTGTCGCAATTCGCGCTTCCATATCGCTTCGTGCCCTTTCGTTCCAGCGCTGACCTTAGTCAAAGGCCCCCCCCGTTTTGAGCGTCGCCGCAGAGCGTCTAAAATGTTGGCGCGTACCTTGTCCTCGTCGCCTTCAAACCCAAGCCGCTTGATGATCTCGGACGTTGTCAACTCCTCGTCGAGGGCAAAAATGGTGACATAGCGATCAAGCTCCCCAGGAACGAACAACCTGCGATCCTCATCAAAGATGAATTTGACGGGGTCGGGCCTCAGTCCCCTCGAAACTTTCTCGAATGACAGTTTCACTGCGGGCTCTACACTTTCAAGCATAATGTGAAATCGGCAATGCTGCGGGAGTGCAGTGGAGCCGCGTGAAGAACTTTGATGACCGGTTTGAGCATTCTTCTTGGGCCGATGGTGAATCATCAAAGGAGTAGCCCTTGTTTGCTTCATGATGGCTCGAAGCATGCTAATTTCGTTTTTCATTAATTCAATGGCGTCGTTTTCATTCGACATTAAGAACGTACTCCACGAGTCGAGCGCGAATACTGCACCATCGGGAATCTGACTAATCAGATATCGAGCTGATTTAAGCTCGCTAAGAAAAAGGTGCGAACCTTCGATTGCGGTTGAAATCACCCTAAAACGGCTCATCACCTCAGGTTGCGATTTAAGCGCAGGGAATTGCCGAAACAGCTCATCGACGATATATCCGGCTTCGTCTTCCTGCGATATGTAGACTACCGTTCTTGGGATGCTGATTTGGAATGGCGCTCCAGGCATGTCTTGGCCAGTTGCAATGGCATAGAGCATTTGTAAAGCAAAATGCGTCTTACCAGTGCCCCCGTCAGCAGTGATAAGTGCCATCGTACGGGCATGCCATAAATCATCGATGATCATGTCGGGCTCTTGAGCGGGCCTGTTAACATAGTCCGCGAGTAGAAAATTTTCCGGTTCGCCCTGGTTGCTATTTAGGATGGCAACATTGTTCGCTTTGGCCATTTTGCTCCCTCTTCTTAAGGTAAATGACTTTTTTGGGTGCTGTTCTCAGCGCTAGAACCTCACCTCCACATAAACCGAATTTTAACGAACAAAGGCTCTAACTGCGAAAAAACCAGGAAGGGTCAAAACGCGCTTTTTGGCAGGCCCAAATCTTGAGCAAGGGTACCCGGTTCGCCCAAAAGGCGAGGGCGAAGGTACGTAGCCAGTATTTCGGAAAGGACGGGATTGGATCGTAGCTTTCGCGTGTTTGGCTGGACGTAAGTGTAATGAAATGACTCAATCTCTGAGACGATATTGTCCGAATCAAGCTTGCTGCGCATCAGCGGACCAAGCGCACTCAAGCGGCGCAAGCCGGAGATGCCTTTAAGCGCGCGACTCACAATAAACGCGGTGTAGAATCGTCGGCGATCGTGCTGTCGCTGAATCCAATGAAATCCCTCGATCTGGGAAGCTTCGTCAAGAATGCATTTCAATTCTTGGGAGGATTCACGCCCCTCTGCCAACTCATCCATTACGATTTGGTTCGCAACCGCAGCGGCAACACCGACCCAATACGTAAGCGGGCGGTCCGGCGTCGCTCCGCCCGGCTGCCGCTTCGCGTAATGACAAGCCATGGCCAGCATTCCACTTAACCGTTGCGCGAAGTCGGCCAATACTGTTTCTAAATTTTCATGGGGCAATGTTTGAATCTTGCTGCCCAACTTTACTGTGACTTTCGCCGGTAGTTTAGAGTGAAGCGCCAGCGTCGAGGCTTGTAAGAGCGCGATCGCTTTTTCCCATTGTGGCTTGCTGCTGGAAAAGGTTATGGCTTGAGCTTCAATCGTCGGAACGTTACTCTTTGTTTTCTTTTGGAGGGCCCTAATCTTCTTTGCGGCACCGGGAGAAATCCACGACGTGCAAGGTTTACGTAGATTGACAATGAATTGATTCCGTCGAAGCGGAGGGGGGTAATTCAGGCTCCAGTGTAAGGCTCCCGTGATAATCGTCGCCCAATTGATGCAATCTTCTCCCTGCTTTGGCAGGTCGTGCCTCTTAATGGCCACGCTCACTGTGATACCGCACTCGGCAAGGTTCAATGACAATTTGATCGGCGCGGCTATTCTTTTCTGCTTTGAAGAAATATCTAACACGATAAACCCACAGCAAAAGCAAGTTTTTTTTCTAATTTACTCTTTTCTTTCGTTGCTAAAAAGCAAAATATGACGAAACAGAAAATTAGAGGCCGCGCCCTCACCTCAAGGTGCGACAACCGCAGCTAGAGAAGAAGCAAGCTTAAGCCGTGATTGCCGACAAGGAGGACTTATGGAACTTCAGCTTGAATGGATCAGACCGATAGTTTTCGCTTTGTTTACGATCTGGCTTTTTTCCAATCTTATTTGGGATTTCATTCTGACTGTGATTAAGACCTACGAGCGTATGCGGAGTGACGAGGCTAGCATTTTTGATTTCAAAGCAGAGATTCAAGGTTTCGCTGTGCTATGTGTTTTGGTTGGGTGGGCACTCGTTTATTTGTATCGCTCGTTTCAAGAGCCGGCGTCGGTGACTTGGGTTACCTGGACTATCGCAGGTGTATCAGTTGCAGTTGCCGCTTGGGTCAATCGCATAGTGGAAAACAAATGGCGGCGTATGGATTGGGGACCTATAGGGCCTGAACGGTTATAACTGGTCATCACCATCCACGGTCATATGCCCGGAAGCGCTTCTCTTATCGCCGCAACGTTGCATTTGCTAACCGCCACTGTATGAGGTTGTCATGTGTGGTCGCTTCACAGCTACGTTCAATTTCCGCCAGATCAAGATCCGCTGGAACCTCCAGGGCGATCTTTCCTTCGGACCGCGCTACAACATTACCCCACTTCTCGCAGTTTGAATCGACTGAAACCGATATGGCTGATAAATTCTTTAAAGCTATACGATTCTCGGTCAAATCACCTAACTGTGCTTCGGCTGGCATTACTGCCCAACCTAGAATGCAAGTGAGAAAAATAGTTGCACAAATATATGCCACTATGAGCGAGCCGAATGACCAAGGTTTCAGCAACATATCCGCTCCCAATTGCTATTCACTCCTGCGTGCGGCGCCAGTCGATGTTAAAGCAAGCAAGCTGGCTCCACTTATGAGGAGAAAATCACGGTTAATAACACGAGACTGTGTAGAAGCTTTGGAGTATTTGACCATAGCAGTTCGTCGGTGGACGGTACGCTCGTGCATTGGCAAGCGCATACGCCTGTAATCCCGCCGCCAGCGCTAACCCGGTTGACCGCAGCGCACGCTCAATTCGCGCATCCTGCTCATCGGCTTTGATAGTGTTCGCCCTCAGCAATACTGCTTCATTCTTGGTTTGGTCTATCATCCATGTCCACGCATAATTAAACAGCGCCCTATGCTCCTCTGGCGTAATCTCCCCCGCATCAATGGCGTTCGCCAGATGGCGAGCCGCCGCAAGCATGTATTCCTCATAAATTTTCAGTGTGAAACGTTTCCTTGCTTCCTCCTCGTGCACTTGAACAATTACCGCGTGTGCCGGGAGCCAGCGCCACGTCCAATCGTCTGTATAAGGGCTGTTTGTGAACTTCCATAGGCGATAATCGCAGCCCTGAAAAGGGTCCGACCCAGTATGCCTTACTTGCACTCCCTTCTTATATTCGGTGATGCCGGTCGGTTGTTTGGGGCACATTGAATTAAGCCGCAGGCGTGCCGCAATCCACGCTTCGTCCTTAAGTTTTAGCTCCTGCTCAAACTGCGCCTCTTCGCGGCGAGCCATCGCACCGGCACAGGCTTGCAAGAAGATTAATGCTACTATCCAAATCAGTCGAATGAACTTCTCCATCCCGAGTCCTCCATCGGGCATTATAAGCCGGACTCGTCGGCGTGTCACCGGAAAAGTTCGCAGGCATGTTTTTCGTGGCTTCAGGCAAGCGTGCTATAATTTTCCGCGGTATCTTTCCGCTGGCGACCAACCTTGCAACTCACAAAGTTAAATTGTCTCTTGAGCCCGCTTATAACGCCTTCTAGCTATCGATCGAACAAGATAGACGCTGCCTGCGGTTAGCGCCAAAATCAAAAATCCCAAGACCATAAAAAACTGGGTAAAGGTCAAGGTTGGGGTGGTCACAAAAGCAATTTGGCGATCCGCTCGCAGATACTTTTGCGCGGCTCGTTGAACGTCATTGAGAGTTATCCTCGCTATCGAATCTTCATGGTTAGACAATTTACCATTGGTCTTTAACTCAGGCAGGCTTCCGACATAGTAGGCTGCAATATCGCGGTTCGCCTCGTATCCTTGCACACGTTCTAATAGGATTCGCTGTTTGGCCGCTTCAATGTCTTCGGCTTTGATGTGACCCTCTTTAATATTCTCGATCTGTTGCTCTAGCAGCGCTTTTGCTGTCTCAATCTTATCGAGATTCACATCCGTGGCGATCAAAAAGATGCCGTAGTCTGCGCCCGCGCCATAGGCCGAAGCGGGGGAATACGAGAGGGCTTTATCAACGCGAATATTTTCATAGAGCTGGCGGTTGAGGTATCTCCACGCGACCCAAAGCGCATAATAATCTGGCGAGGTTGACCCATCGGTGCGATACGAAAGCCCGATGGTCGCATCGTTTCCGACAAGGGGGGACAATGTTCCGGTAAAACTTTTTGCCTCCGTGGGATACGGCGGTGTAACAATCCGGTCTCCGTTGCTCGCTCTAGGTGGCAACTTGCCAAACGTGGTCTTGATCTTTGCGACCAAGGAATCGCGGTCGAAGCTTCCCACCACAACTAGAGTCATATTCGACGGTACGTAGTACGATTTAAGCGCGTTGCGAACGTCGGTTTCCTCGATTCCTTCGGGCGAGATGAAGCCCGGGCAACCTGCCCCATCGCCAGGCAGTAGGGCGTCGGACGCCTTAGAGACAGCCGGTTTCATGATTCCCATTTCATAAAGCCATTGAACCAGATTTGATAGCTTACCCGAGCGTTCCCGATGGATGACGGCGCGGGCCGATTCGATGGTTTTCGGCGTGATCACCGTATCGGTCATCATCTCGTAAAGTGTGTCAATAGCTACGAAAAGGTGCTTGTCGAAAATATCGATTTGGTAACCCGTCTGCGTTGCGGACGTATAACCGTTCCAAGCTCCGCCATGATCTTGAATCAATCGTTGAAGCCCCGCCTCGCTGTGCTTGGACGTGCCCATGAATAGCAGGTGCTCCAAGAAGTGCGGCGTTTCGCGCTTGGGACACGGAAAGTTTCTATTACCCACGTTGACGGCCAAACGAACCGACACGCTATGGGCTAGAGTGCGCTTCTTAAGCACGACATCGAAGCCGTTAGACAGCTTGAAATAATCCACGTCGTAGAGGCCGGGCGGGTCGTATTCGCTGGCATGTAACGCGGTGGGAACAACCGATAGCGCTGCTAGGAGCAGTAGTCCTAAGAGCATGGCTAGTCGAGGCGCAAGCCCTGTGCCAGTCACTTAAGTGTAGTGGAATCGTGTAGTTGCCAGGTTTACCAAATACAGACTGAGGGTCAGAGGTGACCAATTCTGGCAAAACGTGACAAATGACGCTTTCGCCCCTCTAAGTCGGCAAACAGCGACACACGGAACTTTCGCTCGTCGTGCTCGGCCAAAAGCCTACCCGGCGTATTGGGTATTCATGTATAATCTTGCTCTATGGATTGGTTTCGAGCGGCGGTTGGACGCGTCGTTCTCGGTGCGGAGGCACAATGAAAATCTGGCTGATCGTCTTTGTAGCGGTGTTTTTGGCGTCGTGTTCTACGGCCTACCAACCGGTCGGCCTTACTGGCGGATTTTCCTCGACGCAGCTCGACGAAAATGTTTTTCAGGTATCGTTCCAGGGAAATGGATACACGGCAGGCAAGAGCCGGAGATTTCGCCTTGCTTAGAAGCGCCGAAGTCGCGTTAGAGCACAGCTACCCATATTTCGCCATTGTCGATGGCCACCGCTACGCCGAGCAGACCGCGTACACAACGCCGCGCACCTCAACCACAAACCTGAATGCGACTACCTACGGAACCGTGTCCAGCTACGGAAGCACCGGAACCTATACCGGCAACACTTACGGCACCGCGACAACCACCAACTATGGCGGGCAAACCTTTTTCATCCGACGCCCGACCGCGTCCAATACCATCGTTTGCTTCAAGGAAAGGCCGCAGGGGTTCGTATATAACGCGGCGTTCATCGTGAAGTCCATGAAGGAAAAGTATGGCATTGAATAGCGCTTCGTCAATTCGCGTTGCCGTGTTGCTCGTCGGTCTTTTGAGCATACCGGCTTTGGCTGGCGCTGCCGGATGGGTGTTGGTCGCGCCACCGCGAGATGAGAAGGGAAACTATCTCCGCAACGTGCCGGTTAACGGTTCGTGGACGCAGCTTGCCGCGTTTGACACTGCGGCCCAGTGTGAAGAACAGCGTAGGGTGGAAATCGATATTTATAAACCTGATTTCCGACTATGGCGACAGGAATTTTTAATTCGCTGCATGCCCTATGACTTGTGGTGGAAAGCGCAGCAAAAATGAGACTAACGCCGCTCGTTGAAAAAGCCGGCTGACGTAAGTTCATCGAACAGAGTGTTGATATTGCCCTCGCAAAATTCTTGATAGGTCACTAAGAACCCGTTTCGCAATTTCTCCCCTTCTTCGGTTGTCTTCTTGCCCGTCGCATGTCTGAGGATTTCATAAACTAACCAATCGGCGGCCTGCAAAGGTGGAAACGCGTGGCTTGATTGGGTTACAACTGTCCCGATTTTCTCTCGGTCCTCAAAACTGACGTTTTCTTTCATTAGCAGCCTGATTCTGTCGGCCTTCCCAATTATCTTGTCTCTTTTATCCAAGACAAAAGAAACCTGCATTCCGTCTGGTACCTTCCTTGTTGCTTCGATCAAAAGATATTGCCAGCAGGCGTGATAGTGCGGTAGAAATTTCGACTTTGGATGCTGCCCGTAGTCCTCGATATTCAACGATACGCCAATCCCGGTCGGTGTCGTCGTTTCAAGCACAGTTAACAACTCGCCCTGTAGCTCCGTAATACGCTCGCTGGGCCAGCCCTTGAACTCCTTTTCACACTGGGTGCAATCATGCGCGTGATATTCAGAAAGACCGTAGCGGTTGGTTATTTCTCGCCAGCTTTCATCAAAAGTTTGCCAGGCATCTAGCGGCGCTATCCAACCACCAAGCACAAAAAGTATATTACCCTTTCCGTCAGCGCTTTCATCTATGTAGGCCGCAAGTGGCATAAGCAATCTCAACCGATCCGTGAATCTGTGTAGAGTGCCCCTAGTTTCGGTAAGGATATCACATTCGGTCGACATCAGTCGCTCTTTTAAATCGCTCGCGTAGTTATTGGCCAGCGCCCTTTCTACCTCCCGTCACGGCACGCCGACAAGCTAACCGGACTCGAACCCCTCCCCCCCTGGGGCCTGAAAAAAACGTTCCAGAAAACGTTCCGGTTTTGTGCCAACTTCGGGTGACAAACGGTAGCAGCCAGTGATTACTGCACGCGGGGTGAAGCGTGATTTCTTGACGCCTTAGCATTCGCTGTCATCCGGTGATTCGTCGTTTGGGGCTTTCGGACGGGGGTTCGATTCCCCCCGCCTCCACCAATATCCCTTCCAGATGGTGGCGCTGGAAGTATCGCTTCGCCGGCAAGGAGAAGCGGCTTTCACTCGGGGTCTATCCCGATGTGAAATTGAAAGCGGCACGGGACAAGCGCGATGCGTCCCGGCAGCAGCTTGCGGCGGGCATCGATCCTGGGGAAGCGCGCAAGGCGGAAAAGCAAGCGCAGGCAGGCGCGGAGAGCTTTGAAGCTATCGCACGCGAATGGCATGGCAAGTTTTCGCAGGGCTGGGAGACGAGCCACGGCGACCGTATCTTGCGGCGGCTTGAAAGGGATGTATTCCCGTGGATCGGCAAGCGGGCCATTGTCGAGATCAAAGCGGCCGAGCTATTGGCCATGCTGCGCAGGATCGAGAGCCGGGGTGCGCTGGAAACCACCCACCGCGCCAAGCAGAACTGCTGGCAGGTTTTCCGCTATGCCGTGGCGACCGGCAGGGCCGAGCGCGATCCGACGGCCGATCTACGCGGCGCGTTGCCCTTACCGCAAGAAAAGCACCATGCCTCGATCATCGAACCAAAGCGTGTCGGCGCACTACTGCGTGCGATCGATGGCTATGAAGGATTTTTTGCCACGAAGTGCGCACTACGGCTCGCACCGTTGGTGTTCGTGCGGCCTGGAGAATTGCGCAGGGGGCAGTGGCCGGAGATCGATCTGGAAAAGGGCGAGTGGCGCATCCCTGCCGAGCGCATGAAGATGCGCGAGCAACACATCGTCCCGCTGTCCCGTCAAGCCGTCGAAATCTTGCGTGAGCTGGAACCCGCTGACGAACCGCTCAATCCCCTCCAGGCCCAATGTGCCGTGCTACGTCTTCCCAAGCGCGCGCACGCGGGAGCGGCCCATGAGCGAAAACGCTGTCCTCGCAGCGCTGCGGCGCATGGGTTACAGCAAAGAAGAGATGACCGGCCACGGCTTCCGGAGCATGGCGTCCACACTGCTTCACGAGCAAGGCTGGAACCATCAAGCCATCGAGCGCCAGCTAGCCCATGCCGAGCGAAATGCCGTGAGCGCGGCTTACAATTTCGCCGAGCATCTGCCGGAGCGGCGCAAGATGATGCAAGCTTGGGCGGATTATTTGGACAGTCTGAAAGCCGGCGCGGAGGTGATTCCGCTGTTCAAGAAGGCGTAGGCACCCTCGACCTCTTGAATGCCATTCAAATAACAAGCGTCGCTAAATTCTGAAGCGACCGTCAAAGCCCAACAAAACCAAGCCCCGAGCGCTACCGTAACCGGTAGTTCTTGGGGCTTGTCGTTTCAGATATACGGACAAAAGGCGGACAATGCCTTGAAGTGAAGATAGGCTTCAGGTGTCGCGATTCAAATTATTCGACATCAACGTTTGGGAGGCGGACGTCTTTGTTTATTTCTCGCCTCTTGTCTTCAGGGATAGCAAACCAGAGTTTATCCATCCTGGCTCGAAGTTCCTCACCTTCTTCAGATTCATCTTGACTGCGTTGAATGAGGTCCTTTAGCGTTGCTAACAGAGCCATATATTCCTGATAAGCACTCTGGCGCCTCGTTAAAAATTGCATAAGACCTCCCTCAATGGTTAAGACAAACCCAATCCGGCGCTGTAGCTACTAACGCGTTCGCGAAAACCAATATTTTCATAGTTGAGGCCGGTTCGATTACTCCATGACTAATACGATTAGCCGTGTCTCCCAAATCAAAATGTAACCTCAGCCTCGTTGCATCTTCGACTCTCTTCCTATCAAGAAAGAACCAACAGTCAACATCTGACCCGGTTCCGCCATTTCTCTTAGGGATCCGGCTGTTCGGCAAGAGAGCAACATGCATTACCGGAAGAATAGACATCCCGCCGCCGTCCTGTCCCTCGTCGCCTGGTTTTATTTCGCTTCCATCTGGCGGATTTGGCGGTATCACTTCTCGCGATGTAACCCCGAGAAATCTTGAATTTCGCGCCCACATGGTCGGCGATACGAGCGGACTCGCGTTAGGAACGACTTGGCCAACCGCTGATAGAGCAACGGTTGCGAAATTTGTCGCTTGGCCATTAATGCTTGGCGTCATCAATCGATAAACCCTGGCTGGATTGTAATCTGCTCTATCGAGGAGCCCCGAATTGATAACAGTCTGCACGAAAGATGATCAAATACTTTCCTAGGGAATGGCCTTCTCATACTGTAGATTAGACGAATCTGTCAATAATTTAGTTTTACGCAACAACTATGCCGTCCCATGAGCCCGTGCCGATGTGTAAAATGTCTGCAAAATCGGCGTTTGAACGAGACACGGAATACGCACAACTGCCAATTCGGATACAATCTGTCAGGAAAGTGCTCTTTTTGTAGGACCAACCGCCGAGCGGTTTAAGCAAGCGTCACCTACAACAAAGTAACGATCAGTAAAAGTGAGACGTTGTTTGGTCTTTTCCCAGACGCGCCTTCAAAGACCAACAAACTAAGGCCAGAACCCTGCAGTAAGGTCCGGTCCGCTTCTTCGTCAGACCCGTATTAAGGTCGCTTAAGTGCCCGCTTTGGTACGCTGCTCAATTGCACGATCGATGAGCGCTTGAACGGTTGCAGAGGCGATGACAAATTCAAACGAGCGCATAAACGCCATAGGTCCTAACTCCACAAACAGCTTAGCGAATACTTCATCTGCAAAGCTACTCGATACAATAGGCACTCCATCGAAGTCGATAAGGATTCGATTGTTTTTCAGCATCCCAAGCAAGTTAGTCAGCTTAATACGAACAGGTGTTCCTGCCGCGCGGCTTCCCGTCGACTCAGATTCATCGCGCATGCGGAAACAACCTCCACCGTCGTCCCCCTCGTACCTTAATTCAACATGGTCGATGGGATGATGGATCTCTCCGGCGAATTTCAACGCTTCACCAAGAACCCCTGGGCGTGAGCAGTCAACACAAGAGACTATAAGAGCACCGTGATAGGGAATGGCTTCATTGCGAACAACAAGTCCCCTTTTCGGATCGTAGGCCAGGTGCGCGTTACCAGAGTTAACCTGGAAATACCCGCCACTTACCCGACAGATTTCAAAACTGCCGTACAAACCGTTTCCTTGACCAATTGATTTGTCGCGCGTAACACCTTCACGTACGGCGCGTTCGAGAGCGTGAGCGTCAGAGGTTATATCTGTTCGCGTCTCGCGGAGGGTACGCGGAATCCCTATTCCTGCATCACAAACAACAAATTCCCCCCGTCTGCGGGACTTTTGAAAGGTAGCCACCTGCACGATGCCCCCGTGCTTGGCCGTCGAATGAGTGAGCACATTGTCAGTGATCTCGTTAAGTGACCATTCAATCGCTGCAAAGTCTGCGCGGCTAACCCCATCAAGCGCCCCGAGGATCACGTCAATGATTGAGGAAACCGCCCCTGCTTGCTCCGCTGGCGCGGCAAATGTCGTGGCAGGGACGTGCGTGTATCCCTGAAATGTCGAGCGTCTGTAAGATTCGGGGTTAATGAGATAAGCCCAATTAGCATTTCTGAACAGGTTGGCCAATTTGCCAGCAACTGGAAGTACAAGATGGACGGCAATACCCCGATCGCGTGCCTCGATTACCTGTGAACAGATGGCAAGCATTGGTCCGGGAAACGCTGCAATACACTGCGAAAAGTCGACTATGAGGTCTTCGTAACCGAGTTTTTCGATCGCGGTATGCAATGTTGCCAGAAATCGATGAAAGTGGGCGATGCCAAATTCACCGTTTATAATAATGCGATTATCTAGACGTGAAATGACTTCCATCATCCACCCGGCGGCCAGAATCGATTGCCCGCTGTTCGCGACAAAAACCGGTAGACCAATTTTCTCACAGGGACATACGAACCTCTAGCAAATTCGCTCCAATATTGTTCAGACACCTGTCAATGACGTACGAGCCGGTGATCAAGTCAGCCCACTTGATTGGTAACCAAGCGGTCCACAGTAACTTTTTATCTCACAAGGGCTTTTTCTAGCCTGTCCGTGAATTGTCCGCGTCCCTCCAACGTTTCACGCTGGCCGTATGCACTCTGGTGTGTCGTTCATCGGTGAGTTAACCAGCGTCGAAACCTCCTGCGCTTCGATTAGCTCTGACGGAAACGGCTGGAGGATTGCCGCCAGAGCCTTTGCGGAATTGGTGGGGCACCGGGGGTCCAGCCAATGTCGCGCCATATCTGCGTCATAGATCACCGGCATTCGGTTGTGAATGGGGCGTAGTAAGGCGTTCGGTTCCGTGGTGATTATCGTGAAGGTATGGAGCACATCGCCCAGCGCGACGTTTCGCCAGGAATCCCATAGGCCGGCGAAGGCGAATGGTTGTCGGTCCTTCGCGTGAATCCATACCGGAATTTTGCGTTTACCCTCCCGGCGCCACTCGTAAAAGCCATCGGCTGGAACGAGACAACGACGAGACCCTATCAAGCGTTTGAATGATGGCTTTTCAGTCAGCGTTTCGGCTCGCGCATTGATCATAGCGTTTCCTATGCTCGGATCTTGCGCCCATGACGGGACCAATCCCCATTTCATGAGCTTCGCTTCATTTCGGTCTTCATTGCGCAGGATTACCGGCACCTCTTGTGACGGCGCGATGTTGTAGCGCGGGCCGAAGGAAAGATCCCCCTGAAGATTCCACTGAAGCTTAATCTCACGGAAGCTAAATGTTGCTGTGAATCGGCCACACATGAGAACGATTGAAAAACCTTCTGTCTAAAATCCGTTGTAAGGGGAAGCGTTCAAAGCCGCTCTCGCTTGAGAATTTTGCGGATGCATCATTTCTACTCTCGGCCCGTTAATAAATCGAAGTCAATCCTCGGGCAGGCGCCGATTAGATGCTACTCATAGTGTGTAGACTTAAAGGATTCAAGAAGGCTTTTCATGGGGCGTGAAGCGCAAAAAGCCGCGTCCATGCGACCTCAGACCGCCAGCAGGAAAGCCGGAAAACGGTCGAAAAGCTATCGCTTCAAATATTCGACGCGTTCGCTTGGAACGTGGCTGATCGCAAGAAGCTCCTGCAGCCCGAGCAGGGATTCACAGGACGTACATGGGTTAAGTGGAACGAGGTGAGCGCAACGTGGCGATAGACAACATCTGCCGAATCGCTTGAGACTGGTTTGGTCGTGATCCAAAGAGGGGGTGGCGGACTGCGGGTCTAAGCCCAGTTTGATTGACGAATGCGAGCCTTGACCGCGTTTTTCTCCCTGTGATATTGCCGTTGCAATCGTGTGACTTTTGGTGGTTCATTCCGGCAAACACTTTCGATCGTAAAGACCGCTGACGCGTTAGCTCACGGCACAAGCCCTGCAGCCTTCAGGGCTTTGTAGATCGTATAACCTCCGGACAGGTTCTTTGAGTGATACCCGTGCTGGGTTAGAAAACGGCTGGCGAAATACGCACGCTGTCCGACCGCGCAACACACCCAGATGTCGCGATCTTTTGGCAGCTCGGCGTAACGGGAGCGCAGTTGGGAGAGCGGCAGGTTGATCGCCTTGGGTATGTGCCCGCGGCTAAACTCGTCGCCTTCGCGCACGTCGAGCAATAATGCGTCGGTGCGGTCAAGCTCCAGCCAATCTGCCACGGGCATGTCGCCATTCAGAACGTTCTCGGCAAGCATGCCGGCGAGGTTGACCGGGTCCTTGGCGGCGCCAAACTGCGGCGAGTAGCATAGCTCGGCCTCAGCCAGATCGTGCACCGTGCCGTGGAATTGAATTGCCGTGGCGATGACATCGATGCGCTTCTCCACGCCTTCAAACCCCACCGCTTGTGCGCCGAGGATACGGCCGTCGGGCACGGAGAATACGAGTTTGAGATGGATCTGCCGCGCGCCGGGATAGTAGCCGGCGTGATGCCCCGGGTGAAGGTAGACTTTCTCGAAGCCCGTGACGCCGGCGCGTCGCAGTCCTTTCTCGCTCGCGCCGGTCGACGCGACGGTCAGACCCAACACGCCTACCACGGCGGTCGCCTGCACGCCGCGGAACTGCGTCGTGCGCCCGGCGATCGACTCGGCGGCTACTCGTCCTTGCCGATTTGCCGGTCCCGCGAGAGGCAGCACCGTTTCTTGACCCGTAAGCACGTCTTGCACTTCAACGACGTCGCCCACCGCCCAGATACGGGGGTCGGTCGTGCGCATCTGCGCATCGACGACTATCCCGCCGCGCGGGCCGATCTCTAAACCGGCGTCCTTGGCAAGCGCGGTCTCGGGCCGCACCCCGATGGCCAGAATGACGAGATCTGCCGGCAAGCGTGCGCCGCTCTCTGCGACGACAACCAAGCCGGCGCCGTCGTGCTCTTCGATGCGCGCAAGCCCGTCGCCCAAACAGAGCTGCACGCCCTTAACAGCAAGGTGTTCCATCAGCGGCGCCGCCATCTCGGGGTCGAGCGGCGGCATGACCTGGGGCAGCTTCTCCAATACCGTGACGGCCAGCTCGCGATGGATCAAATTTTCGACCATCTCCAAGCCGATGAACCCGCCGCCGACCACAACGGCGGTCTTGGCGCTATGATCCGTAATCCACGAACGGATGCGGCGGGAGTCCGGGATCGTGCGCACGGCGAATACGCCGGGCAAATCTACGCCCGGGAGCTGGGGTCGAATCGGCGCGGCGCCGGGCGACAGGACAAGCGCATCGTAGTGCTCCGTGCGCCTGTGGCCTGTGCGGAGATCGCGCACGTTAATCGTGCCGGCGCTGCGGTCGATGCCAGTGGCCTCGGTATCGGTATGCACCTCGATATTGAAACGCTCATGAAACATTTCTCGCGACGCCACCAGCAGGCTGCTCTCATCAGAAATGACGTTGCCGACGTAGTACGGCAGCCCGCAGTTCGCGAACGAGACGTACGGACCGCGGTCGATCAAGATGATCTCGCTGGACTCGTCGAGCCGCCTCAGCCGTGCCGCGCAGGAGGCGCCGCCCGCGACACCCCCGACAATGAGTACGCGACGGGGTGTCTCACTGTTACGCGAAGCGGTTGACTGGGGGTCAGTTTGCTGGATCATGCAACCTCCGATTGAAGGCGGTGTGCGTATCGTAAATTCGGTCGCATGACGCCACTCGGCCACAGTTCGCGGGCTAAAACCTGTGCGAGGGCACGGAGTCCGAACTTACCCACAGCAAGGTTGAGATTGTTGGCGCGACCAATCAGGGAGGATGTCGAGCCAATCAAGGTAATGGTGCCGCGTCCAAGAGATATCATTTGTTTTGAAGTTTCGCGCGCAACGATAAAACCCCCAAGGCAATTTTGCCTCCAACTATTTTCAAAAGATGACAAATCGAGGTCAATTACGCGACCACTGCTGAAACCTTGAACTGAGTAAACCACTAAATTGGGAACTCCCAAATCGCCACTGACTAGAGAAATTAATTGCATAACTGACTTTTCATCAGTCGCATCGCAGCCGTAGGCACAAACAGCCCCACCAGCGCGATTCAATTCGTCAACCAGTTGGTCAAGTCGTTCGGCGCTGCGTGAAGCCAGCGCCACTCGTAGGCCCGAAGCAGCCAATTTGCGGGCTAATGCAAAACCAAATCCTGGCCCAACTCCAACAAGTAATGCTGTCTCGGACGTTGGGGAGGATCTGTCAGGATCCGTCTTATGTTCGGGCGTGTTCTTGATCGCGATCGGTGAAACTAGATGCGAAACTGGCATCGCAAGACTAAGCACTTTCGCAAAATTGCGAACAAAGCGCCTTCGCAGGTTGCTAGACACACGAATATTTCGGCCCACGCGGTAGTAAAGGGCGACAGGCCCAAGCGGCAGTCGCCTCCGCCGCTTAGCGGCTTGCCAAGCCCGAGTAAGCGAGTCCAAGGTCAATCTCCAAGGGAGCAGTAAGTTGTAATTCAAGACGCAAAAGCCTTTTATCGCTAAAGCATGAATGCAAGCAAGGCCCCCGGAGCATCCGGAAGTTTTCCGAGCGCAGAAGCAATTGCTGAGGCCATGGTGCGTAGACTAACAAGTCAGAGCGAATCCGCTGGTCGAAGCCATAGCTGGCTCGTCTGATTATGCTTCGATGGCTGATCGCCGGCCCCGCGCGTGAATCCGCTTGAAATCTAAGCCCTACGGCGATAAACGCCAGCACATATTTTATTAGTTCCGCATCAGCATGGGTCCTTTCACTTTCATCGGTATCGATCTCGCGTGGCGAAGCGATCGCAATCACACAGGCGGCGCTGTGCTGCGAGGCGATCGCGGTGGCGCCGAACTGACGACGCTTTCCGATTCCATCCGGAGTATCGCAGAGGTCCGCCGTTTCGTTAACGATCACACGGGTGCCTCGACGGTCATTGCTATTGACGCACCTCTTATCATTGAGAATGAAACGGGCCAGCGACCGTGCGAGACTGCAGTCGGCAAAAAATACGGCGGTAGAGAGGCGAGCTGTCATACATCGAACCTGCGACTCTACCCGAGCGCCACGAGTGTCGCATTGGCTCGTGAGTTGGTAGCCGCCGGTTACGTCCACGCACCGGCGTTGGGCGGTGATTTCGCAAATGTGATCTTGGAGGTGTATCCCCACGCGGGTCTCGTCGCGCTTTTCGATCTTCCTAAATCATTGAAGTACAAGAAGGGGAGATTGGCTCAGAAGCGCGCGGGGCTAAGGGCTTTGGGCCAGCACCTCGGTCGGCTCCGGCACGCGGTGCCAATCTTGCGGGCAAATGCCTGCCTGACCAATCTCTTGTCGCGCGATCTCGACTCTCTACGTGGTCGGGATCTCAAAGCTCACGAAGATCGGTTGGATGCACTCTTCTGCGCCTATCTCGCATATTACTTCTGGTATTGGGGAGTAGCTCAGAATGAGATGTTCGGTGATCTCGAAACGGGGTACATTGCGAATCCGAAGCTGATTCCCGGAGGAATTGGGACCGCAAATAGAGATTGAGCAGAAGTACTAGCCTGGGGGCAACAGCAATATCGACGCTTTTTTAATTGCTAAATTATCAATAAGTTATAGCTTAAATACGATTTCCCCCACCCCAAAATTTTTGCAGTTTTCAATTTCTCTCGTTTACAAAGTTCCAGCAGCGGCACGCACTCAAAGACGGACCCGCGTGCAATCCACCAGAAATTCCTGAAACGATTGCATTCAATCAACCCAAACCACCGATCGCGCCTACCTCAATTCCCGGTGAAAACTCTCCAGCTGAAGGGGCACAGTCCAGATGCACCCGCAGTGAGCGACGGGCCTCAGATGCACTCGCGTTTATTCTGCGTTTAGCTGATCCCTGAGAATCGCTGGCTTAGAGGGCACTGGGTCTTTGGCGGGCTCCGATGAAAGACATCGCTGCATCGCATCCATCAATTCTTTTAGCTCGAAAGGCTTGATCATGACCTTCGCTGCGCCGACGGCGATTGCGCGCTTGGCAACCATTGCATCCATATATCCAGTGGTAAGAATCACAGGAATTTTCTCTGTGGATGGATCGGCTCGAAGGCGCACAATTGCTTGATCCCCAGTCATACCGGGCAATCCGAAATCCATGAGGATTAAATCCGGACTCGTCACGCGTGCTCGATCTATGGCCTCTAACGCTGTTGCCGCTTTAACGACCACGTAACCCGACCGTCCGAGTACAAGAGCTAGCAGTTCGCGACAATCAGGGTGGTCTTCAACAATGAGAACCTTCTTGCTACCCATGCCGATTGGGTTGAGCAGGAATCATGCCGGGCGAAGTTGGGTGTTTTTCGGTCGCAGCCACTCAATTGGCAAGTGAGCAAGCGGGAGAATTCATGTCGTTCTTTACCCCAGAGGGAATATTGCGATTCATGCTTGCCAGTTGTTCTCTGCCAGTCCGTGTCAATGTTGGTGACCACACAGTCAATCGCTCTGACGATAAACTATGGCTTTTACTCTTTGGCCCACATCGGCCACGGTCTGCTTGACCGGAGCTCCCCATTTGGGGTGACACGTTTGCCGTGGTTGTGTCCTCCCGCCAATTCATTCCGGCCGATCCGCGAAAGCCGCCCTCGAGACGCACCGGAAAACCGATGTCCGCTTTGCAATTTGACCTTAGGTGAACAAACACCTCGGCCGTTCGACGTCGGTCCGGATACATTGAACCATGAATTTTAAACTTTGAACCGGCACTGGCTGAGGCTAGTGCCGCGCCTTGAGCGAGCGTTCGACTTCACGCTGGGCGACTTTGCGGCGCAGGGTTTCCCGTTTGTCGTAGAGTTTCTTGCCGCGCGCCAGGCCTAATTCCACTTTGGCCTGGCCGTTTTTGAAGTAAATCTTGAGCGGAATCAGCGTGAGCCCGCGCTCTTTGGTCTTGCCGGTCAGGCGCTCGATCTCGCGCGCGTGGAGCAAGAGCTTGCGCGTACGCGTCGGCTCGTGGTTGAACTGGTTGGCGCCAGCATAGGGGCTGATATGGAAGTTGACCAAAAACGCTTCGCCTTTTTGAATGCGCGCGTAGCTGTCCACCAGATTGGCCTTGCCGTCGCGCAGCGACTTCACTTCGCTGCCGACCAAAACCATGCCCGCTTCGTAGGTCTCGTCGATAAAATAGTTGTGCCGCGCCTGGCGGTTGACGCAAACCACTTGCTCGCCAGATGCCGCGGGCTTTTTACTTGCCATTGTTCTTGTTCTTGTCGTCAGGCGTGATCAAGCCGCTCGAGGTGATCAGCTTAAGCGCCTCTTCCATGGTCATGTTGAGCGGCGTGACGTCGGTCGTCGGTACCAGCAAAAAGAATCCCGAAGTTGGGTTTGGCGTTGTCGGCACGAACACGTTGACCAGCTGGAGATTTTTTTTGTCCTCCAGCGGGGCCCAGGCCCTGCCCATGGCGAAGCCGACCGTAAAGATGCCGGCGCGCGGATACTCGATCATCACCACCTGGCGCTGCGCGTTGGTCTGGCCGAGAAAGGTCTGCACCAGCTTCTGCACGGCGGTGTAGACGCCGCGAAACACCGGAATCTTGATAAAGATATTTTCCCAGACGGCGAGAAAACGGCGCGTCGCCACGCCGCTGGTCAACACGCCGAGAAACAAAATCAAGACCAGCGTCACCACCGCGCCGAGGCGGGGCACCGGAAAGGGCAAATAGGTATTGGGATGGAGAGCGTCGGGGAGCACGGCGAGCACGCTGTCGAGCAGGCCGATGACCCAGCCGATAAACCACAAGGTGATCGCCACCGGCAAAAACACCAGCAGCCCGGCGAGAAAGTAGCGCCGCAGGCTATCGGTCCAGCGCGTCTTGATTTTTGGTGTAACCTCGTCCGGCACCGCCGCCAATCTCCTTACTGACGGGCGAGCACCCGGTTGTCGATCAGCCGCGCCCGGCCGATGCGCACCGCCAAAGCGAGCAGCGCCGGCTGCTCGATGCGGTCGATCTCCGCGAGCGTCTCGGCGTCGCAGAGTTTGACATATTCGACGTTGGCCAGCGGCTCCGCCGACAAATCCGACCGCACCGAACGCAGCAGCGCCGGCGCGGAACGTTCACCGCGCCGGAACAGCCGCTCGGCTTTGCACAGCGCCCGGGACAAACAGACCGCAGCGCGCCGTTCAGCGTTATTTAGATAACCGTTGCGCGAGCTCATCGCCAGGCCGCTGTCTTCGCGCACGATCGGGTGGCCGATGATCTCGACGCCCATGGACATATCCCGTACCAGGCGCCGGATCACTTGCAGCTGCTGATAATCTTTCTCGCCGAAGACCGCCAGATGGGGCAAAACGATATTGAACAACTTGGTGACCACCGTGGCCACGCCGCGAAAATGGCCCGGGCGCGTGGCGCCGCAGAGCGGCAAGCTCAGCCGCTCGACCTCGACATGGGTCTCCGCCCCCTCCGGGTATACGGCCGACTCCGAAGGATGGAATAGCACGTCGACGCCCGCTTCTTGCAAAAGAACACGGTCGCGCTCGAAGTCGCGCGGATAGGCGGCAAAATCTTCGCCGGGGCTGAACTGGCTCGGATTTACGAAGATCGATACCACGAGCCGATCGGCGCGGCCGCGGGCGCCACGTACCAGACTGAGATGGCCCTGGTGCAAAAAACCCATGGTCGGCACCAGCGCGATCCGGTGGCCGGCACAGCGCTCCGCCTCGCTCCAGGCGCGCATCTCCGAAATATTTTCGATGATTTGCATAAGTGAAAACTGGAGTGATGGAGTGTCGGGGTTCCGTCCCATTACTCCACGACGCCATCACTCCAAGTCCCCATTCTTACTTGAACGAGTGTTCCTCCGCCGGAAACTTTCGCTCTTTCACTTCGCCGATAAAATCTTTCACCGCGCCGGTCACGCTCGCTTTCAGATTGACGTATTGTTTGACGAACTTCGGTTTGAAGTCATCGAACAAGCCAAGCATGTCATGCAGGACCAGCACCTGTCCATCGCAGTGCACGCCGGCGCCGATACCGATAGTGGGAATGGTCAAACGATCGGTAATTTCCCGCGCCAGGTCTAGCGGCATACCTTCCAGGACCACCGAGAACGCGCCGGCTTCCTCGACCGCCAGAGCGTCGTACAGCACCGCGTCGCGCCGCTCCTTCTCCCGCCCCTGAATCTTGTAACCGCCGAAACGGTGCACCGATTGCGGCGTCAGGCCGATATGGCCCATCACCGGAATCCCTGCGTCGACGATGGCGGCAATCGTCTCCCGGATGCTGACACCGCCTTCGAGCTTGACCGCCTCGGCGCCGCCTTCCTGTAAAAACCGTCCGGCGTTGCCTAATGCCTGTTCCTTGCTCACCTGATAGGAGAGAAAAGGCATGTCACCGATCAGCAGCGCCCGCTTGCGCCCGCGCGCCACCAGACGGGTGTGATAAACCATCTCGTCCATGGTCACAGCCAAGGTGTTGTGATTGCCCTGGACCACGCAGCCCAAAGAATCACCGACCAAGAGCATTTCGACGCCGGCTTCGTCGAGGATGCGCGCGAGAGAATAATCATACGCGGTCAAGCAGGTGATCAACTCGCCGCCCTGCTTCATCTTGAGAATATGGGGCACGGTAATCTTGTCGCCCATGGCGCACCTCCCGAATAAAAAAGCCTTCCGGACGGATCCGGAAGGCCAACGGGGCGGCAAGAACCACTTTGCTCTTTCCGCGCGAAAGCGCCTTTAGGCATCCGTCTCGGTCCAGGCTAGCTGGATCCAAGCGGTATATAATGCTGCGTCCCCGAACCCATGTTATTGATTTCCTTGATCAAGTCAGCTAGTTGCTCGCTGCTTGAAACGAAATCAATCTGCGAAGTATTGACCACCAAAAGCGGCGTCTCGTCGTAGTGGAAGAAAAACTGGTTGTACGCCTTGGCCACTTCGCTCAGATATTCGAAGGTCACACCTCGCTCAAATTTTTTATCCCTTTTTTTAACCCGTTTGTAAAGCACCTCGGGGCGAGCCTGCAGATAGACGACCAGGTCCGGTTTCGGCACCCGGGCGTTTAGAAGAACGTAAATTTGCTGGTAGAGACTGAGCTCCTCGGCACTCAGGGTCAAGGTGGCAAAGATCTGATCCTTGGCGAAGAGGTAGTCGGCCACGGTGTTCTGATTGAACAGGTCCTGTTGCCCCAGCTCCATTTGCTGCTGGTAGCGGTTGAGCAGAAAAAAGGTCTGGTTTTGGAAGGCGTAGGTCTCGCGCGATTTATAGAATTTGGGCAAAAACGGGTTGTCTTCAACGCGCTCGAAGACCATCCGGGCCTGGAATTCATTGGCTAGAATTTTTGCCAGGCTGGTCTTGCCGACGCCGATGGGCCCTTCGACAACTATATATTTTGCTTTTGCCATCGCACCACCTTGAATCTACACGTTGACCAAAAACTTGTCTAGTTTGTGCTATACTCGGGCGCGATGGCGAGGTTGCGCGACAGACTCGGCAAGCTGATCATGGTCGGCTGCCGGGGTGACAGCCTGAGCCGTGACGAGCGCTTGCTGTTTGAGAAATATCGCTTTGGCGGATTTATCCTGTTTCAGCGCAATTGCGCCGAGCCGCGCCAGATTCTGTCGCTCTGCCGCAGCTTGTGGGACGGCGCGGCGAGCCACCCGCCGTTTATCGCCATCGACCAGGAAGGCGGCACCGTCCATCGGTTGCCGGGACCGTTCACACACTTTCCCGCCGCGGCGAGCATCGGTGCGCGTAACGACCCGGGTCTGGCCTATCGGCTGGGACGCGCTACGGGCGTCGAGCTAGCGCTCGTTGGCATCAATTTGAATTTCGCTCCGGTGCTCGATGTAAATTCCAATCCGCGGAATCCCATCATCGGCGCCCGCGCCTTCGGCGCCGAGCCCGAGCGGGTGATCAAGATTGGCGCGACCTGGGCGCGCGGCTTGAGGGACGGCGGCGTGATTCCCTGCGGCAAGCACTTTCCCGGCCATGGCGACGCGGAGCAGGATTCACACCTCGCCCTGCCGGTGGTCGAGAAATCATTGGCCGAGCTGCAAGCCCTCGAACTGCCGCCGTTCGTCGCCGCTTGCCGCGACCGTATCGAGGCGCTCATGACCGCCCACGTCAAATTCACAGCTCTCGATCCGAACTTTCCCGCCACCCTGTCCGAACCCATCGTCACCGGCCTGTTGCGCCATCACCTCGGCTACGACGGCGTGGTGTTTAGCGACGACTTGGCGATGCAGGCGATCAGCGATCATTTCGAAGCCGGCGCGGCGGCAGCCCTGGCGCTTTACGCTGGCGTCGACATGTTGCTGTGCTGTCATGATCTAGCGCAAGCAGCCGAGGTGGTCGAATTTCTTTGCTGCGAAGTCGAGCGCACGCCAGCGCTACGCTCCCGGATCGAAAACAGTGAGCGACGGATCAACGAACTGAAGGGGCGATGGTTGAAAGAATTCCGCGGCGCCGCAGATGATGAATTAGAGGAGCGCTTAAGACGGCTGGACCATCGGCAAACGGTCGAGGCGTTCTACGGCAGCTTGTAGGCGCTGTAGGCGATCAATTTCTTAATATCCTGACGCAGCTCCCCTTCCCACTTTTCCACCACAACGTCCGCCGGGCACTTGCCCTGAAACAACAAGTTTTTGAGCGGATTGAGATAAATTGTTTCGTCTTCGCCGTTGGCGTTGAGCGATCTTTGCCGGCGCAGCCCTTCCCAGCCGATCTGAAACAGCTCTTTGGCCAGATCCAAAAGCGTGTGGCGCCGCCAGGGCGCCGCCAGCGCATTCTCGTGGGAATCGAGGTAGGTCGCCATGCGTTCGTCCCAGCTCCAACCCTTGACCAAATCCCAAGCCGCCGCGAGGCAGTCCGAGTCGTAGAAGACCCCCTTGATCAAGGCGGAGAGCGCCGGCATCAACTCCGGCGGTTGGCTGTCCACCGAGCGCACCTCGATGTAGCGCTTGATCCTGGTCTCGGGAAACAACGTGGTCAGATGGTCCGCCCAGTCCTCGACCGTCGCGCGCTCGCCCTTGTAGCCAAATTGTAGAAACTGGCGAAACGTGACTTCGGTCATATCGATGTAATCATGGTGGCGAATGATGAAATACATCGGCACGTCGAGGGCATACTCGACGTAGTGCGCAAATGAGACATCGCGCTCGAAGGCGAACTTGAGCAAGCCGGAACGGTTGCGATCGGTGTCGGTCCAGATGTGCTCGCGAAAGCTTCGGTAGCCGTTTAATTGGCCGTCGCAGATCGGCGAGTTGGCGAACATGGCGACCAAGATGGGAGCGATCCCCATGCCGGTGCGGAACTTCGCCATGGCGTCGTTTTCATCGAGGAAGTCGATATTGGCCTGCACGGTGGCGGTCTGCTTCATCATGCGCTGGCCGAGGGTGCCGACTTTGAGCATGTAGGGCCCCATGATCCGGTAGCGCTTTTTCGGCACCCACTCGATCTCGTCGATGCGACTGATCGGCTGCATGCCGAGGCCGAGAAAAACGATATCGAGGGGTTCCGCGACTTCGAGCAACTCGCGGATATGTTGGGTGAATTCGCCGTAGGTGCAGTGGATGCTGTCGCACGGTTCACCGCTCAACTCGATCTGACCGCCGGGCTCGAGGGTGATCTGTGCCTTGTCACGGCTCAGCGCGATGATGTTGCCGTCTTGTTCCTCGGGCTCCCAGCCGTAGCGATCGATCAGCTCGCGCAAAATCCGGTCCACGCCGCGCGGGCCTGAATAGGGAATCGCTTTACCGGTGTTGCGGTCGATGCCGACCTTTTCATACTCGGTGCCGACGCGCCACTCGGCGCGCGGTTTGCCGGCGTTGTGAAAATAGGCTTCCAGCTCGTCGTGCTTTTCAATGATGGACATGGGTGCGAAGATTTTTCTTGTAGGGCGGACGGATCACGCCCGCTTCCGTGATGATCGCAGCGATCAGCTCCTGAGCGGTCACGTCGAACGCAGGATTGAAAACTTTAGTCCCCTTGGGCGCCAGCGCTTTGCCGAAGATATGCGACACCTCGCGTGGATCGCGCTGTTCGATCGGGATATCCTCGCCGGTGCGGCAATTCATGTCGATGGAAGAAGTTGGCCCGGCGACATAAAAGGGAATGCCGTGGCGCTGCGCCAGCACTGCGAGCGTGTAGGTGCCGATCTTGTTGGCCACGTCGCCGTTGGCCGCGACCCGATCGCAACCGACCACGACGGCATCGATCCTGCCTTTTTGCATGAGATAGCCGGCCATGTTGTCGGTGATCAGCGTCGCCGGGATCTTTTCCTTTTTAAGTTCCCACGCGGTCAATCTAGCACCTTGCAAAAACGGCCGTGTTTCGTTGACGAAAACTTCAAACTGCTTGCCCGACTCCTTGAGCGCGCGCAACACCCCCAGGGCCGTGCCGTAACCGGCCGTCGCCAACGCGCCGGCGTTGCAGTGGGTCATGATTTGCTTGGCGTTGCCTAACAGCGCCGCGCCGTGCTTGCCCAACTGTCGATTGGCGGCGATGTCTTGTTTGTAAATCTTTTGCGCTTCCGTTTTAAGCGCGCGCCGCACCGCTTCGATGCCTTGGCTGCGCTCGGCCGAATAAACTCGCCGCATGCGCTCGAGCGCCCAGAAGAGATTCACGGCCGTGGGGCGAGTCTTGCCCAGCACCTCGAGGATGCGATCGAAGGCGCGATCGAAAGCATTGCGCGGCGCCTTGAGCGCGCCCAGCGCCACGCCCATGGCGGCCGCGACGCCGATCGCCGGCGCGCCGCGAATCACCATGCCGCGGATCGCGTCGGCAACCTGCTTGTAATCGCGGCAAACGCGATACACCTCACGGTGCGGCAGCAGCCGTTGATCGAGCATGATCACCCGATTGTTTTTCCATTCGATAGTTTTAACCGCCATAAATATTCCTAATTGAGCGGAGACCGAGTATATTAGCGGGTCAAAGGAAGCGTCAAGGGCCGCTCGTGGATTTCTATCAATTCCTCGGATACTTCACCGGGCTCCTTTTCATCAGACCTGAAATGGACCCGACTTCGTTGTGGCGCACCGCCGCTTTGGTGCATCTGCTCGATGCGATCCTGTGCTGCGTCATCGCCAATTACAGCGGACGTAACAAAACCATTTGGACGATGATCGGCGCCATCGGCGGCATATGGGCGTTGGGAGTACTGTTTTTGATGCCGGCAAAAAAATCATCGCACGGTAGTGGATGACCGGTGGTTTGTCGGCGAACGGTTTTTCTTCTTGCTGCAAGTCTTTCTTCTACTCATCCTGGGCGATGACGAACGCCAGTCCGTGTTCTTTGGTATGGGTGATCGACAGCGCCCAGCGGCGGATGCCCAACTCAGCGGCGAGGCGCGCGGTCTTGTCACGCAAAGCGATATCGGGCTTGCCGCTGCGCGCCCGCACTACTTCGATATCGAGCCAGCGCACCTTGGCGCCCCAACCGCGGCCGAGCGCTTTCATCACCGCCTCCTTGGCGGCGAAGCGGGCGGCGTAGCTTTCGTATTTACCGCGCTGTTTTTTCTCGCAATAGGCGATCTCGTTTTCGGTGAAGACGCGGGCGCGGAATCGCTCGCCGATGCGCGGGTCTTCGAGCGCCGCTTGGATGCGCTCCACTTCCGCCAAGTCGACGCCTGTGCCGATGATCATGACCGCGCCTCCCGACCCACCGCGCCCGGCTTCGGCAACTTGCCCCACCGCCACATCGCGTCGACCGCCGACTTCGGAGTTCTACCCAAAGGCGGGGACGCGTATTCTATGCTGGGCGTTCCCTGCGCGCAGACTTTTCCCTCGACCCACCCGTGCCGCTCCAATTGTCTAAGTTGTTGGGTCAACACCTTTCGCGAAATCCCGGTCAATGCCGGGACAACTCGGAATAGCGTCTCGCGCCGTTCGTCAAATAAAAAATCAGCGGCATCTTCCAACGGCCACCGATCAGCGCCAGCGTGAACTCGGCGGGGCGATTCGATTCCCGGGCTTTCATTGCCGCTCTTCAAGTTACTCTCAGAAGATTATAGCACCGTCGGGTGCCTACTGAACAGCCGGGCGCCGCGTGGACGACTTACACAGTCGGCGCTCGCGTTGCTCCAGGGGATTTGCTAGCATGGGCATCATTTCGCGAAAGGAAATTCTGCCGTGCCAAATCGTTTTCCTCGGCTCTTGGTTCTGTCCTTGGCCTTTGCATCGATCGGCCTGTCAACACCGGCCTGGGCGCAAAAAGGCACGATCAAAATCGCCGTGCAGGTGCCGCTTTCGGGCGAACAAGCCGCGCTCGGCGAGCATATCAAATTGGGCGCGCAGCTGGCGGTCGAAGAATCGACTCAGGCTTTCAAGGCGCTCGGCTACGATTTGATCCTGGTTCCCTACGACGACCAGGCCAAGCCCGAGGTCGGCGTCGCCAACGCGCGCAATTTGGTCGCCGATCCCGATGTGCTGGTCATGATCGGCCATTTCAATTCCGGCGTCGCCCTGCCCGCTTCGGAAGTCTATAAAGACGCCAATCTGGTGATGATCTCGCCGGCCAACACCGCCACGGAGATCACCGATCGCGGCTATCTCAACATCAATCGGGTTTGCGGCCGCGACGACGTGCAAGGACCGGTCGGCGCCCGCTTCGCGGCGCAGGACCTGAAGCTAAAATCGGTTTATATCATCCATGATAAAACCCTTTACGGCCAGGGCGTGGCGGAAAATTTTCGCAACGAAGCCAAGCGGCTCGGCATGAACCTGCTCGGCTTCGACGGCACCGAAGAACGAGCCAACTTTTCGCCGATGATCATTCCGCTCAAAGCGAAAAATCCCGACCTTGTGTACTTCGGCGGCATTTACCATCAAGGCGGCCTCTTGTTAAGGCAACTGCGCGAGAAACGCGTCAACGCGAAATTCATGGGACCGGACGGATTGGACTCGGCCGAGATGGTCAAGATCGCCGGCCGCTCGGTGATCGGCGCTTACTACACGAGCGTCGCGGGCCCGCCGGCGGCCTATCCCGAGACCGCCGCATTTGCGAAAAAATTCAAACAGCGCTTCGGCAAGGAAGTCGAGTCCTTCGGTATGTACGGTTTCGACGCGACTCTGGTCGGCATCAAGTCGACGGCGCAATGGATCAAAGCCCACGGCGGCAAGAAGCCCAGCCGCGCCGAAGTCTCCACAGCCGTGCGCAAGCTGAAAAATTTTAAAGGCGTCACCGGCGCCATCGAGTTCGACAATAAAGGCGACCCGGTCAAGGCTAAATATTTCGTCTTGCGATTCGACAAACAAGTTTATCCGGGCAAAGTCGTCAAAGTCATCGAGCAGCAGGCCCCGGCTGCGAAGAAATCCTGACAAACTATTCAAATAACCTTGCCAACTTCCATGCGGCGGGCGCCAAGTGAGCGGCCCGCCGCGCTCCAAAGTTATCACCCCATGAAAAAGAAACTCCGAGTAGCCATACTCTTCGGCGGAAAATCCGCTGAGCATGAGATCTCGCTGATTTCAGCGCGAAATATTTTTCAGACGCTGGACAAGAAAAAATATCAGATCATCGCCGTCGGCATCGATAAACGTGGCCGCTGGTACGTCGACGAGAGCGCGCGCCTGCTGCGCGACAGGCACTTATCCAAAGTTGAATTCGCCGGCATGAACAAGACCGCGGCGATCGTACCCGGCGAGACGCCTACGCCGATCATCGAGCCGCTGTCCGGAAAGCATTTCGGCGCCGTGGATGTCGTCATTCCGGTTTTGCATGGCCCGCTCGGCGAAGATGGCACGATTCAAGGCTTGCTCAAGCTCGCCAACCTGCCTTTCGTCGGCGCCGGCGTGTTGGGCTCCGCAGTGGGCATGGATAAAGACGTCATGAAGCGGCTGCTGCGCGACGCCAGTATCGCCGTCCCCAAATTCCTGGTGTTCGAGCGGCGCGAGCGCAACGCCATCGGATTTGCCAGAGTCAAAAAAGCTCTCGGACTGCCGCTGTTCGTCAAGCCGGCCAACCTGGGCTCTTCGGTGGGCATTAGCAAGGTGGTGAAGCGGAGCGAATTTGCCGCCGCGCTGAGAGAAGCTTTTTGTTACGACAACAAAATCATCATCGAGGAAGCGATTCGTGGCCGCGAGATCGAATGTTCGGTGCTTGGCAACCAAGTACCGATCGCCTCGCTGCCCGGCGAGATCGTCGTGGCGCGGGAGTTTTATTCCTACGACGCAAAATATCTCGACGATCAGGGCGCGCGGCTGGAAATACCCGCACCGCTGCCGAAAAAAACCGTTAAAATAATCCAGCAGACCGCGGTGCGCGCCTACCGGACGCTGTGCTGCGAAGGAATGGCGCGGGTGGATTTCTTCTTGCGCCCGAACGGGCAGGTGCTTGTCAACGAGATCAACACGATTCCAGGCTTCACTAAAATCAGCATGTACCCCAAGATGTGGCAAGCCAGCGGTTTGAGCTACTCACGGCTGATCGACCGGCTGATCGCTCTGGCACTGGAACGATCACGAAACGAGCGACGTTTAAGAACTTCAAAATAGCGCGGATAACCTAACTCGGGGGCATTGGACGGCTGGCTCGCCAATGGACTCGGAAAAAGTATGACGCTTAAACCGGTGCCTTACGAGGACCCACTGTATCAACTCTTGCGCCACGGAAACGTCCAAGAGTTCAACCGGTGCAAGACGCGGGGGGAGAAATGCCAATGAACCTCCGGCGATTTCCGCCGCCTTAATTTGCGCGGATTCGACGCCGCCGGAACTGGTTTCAGTATCTGTTATTTCCGCGCCAGTGATTTACCGGGCGCAGACTTTTCTAAAGCTCGGCTTGCCGGCGCCGGCATCCAGAGCGCAAAAATTTCCGGCGTCTTGTTTCCCACCGAACCGAGTGCGGACGAAGTCCTCCTCTCCGCCAACCACGTCACTCCCATGCGCCACAAAAATGAGCGCCCGATGGCTTGGAAGTCCCGGCTTCCCCTGCCGCAACATTGATTTCCGTGGCTCGCGTCGACCCGGCCATGGACGACTTGATTCTGATTCGCTCAGTCCATCTGCCGGCGCAGGAATGTCGGGATATCGTACTTGTCGTCGTCTTCCTGACTGGCGCTGAACTCGATACTATTTTTATTCAAAGTTACCGTCTCGACTTCGTCACTGCCGCTCTTCTTGCGCTGCCAGGTCGGTGTGTCGAGGTCATCGACGATCGTGCCCAAGTGCACCACCTTGCGATTTTTCTGTGCCGCGGCGGCAAGGTTTGCGACGCTGACGGTCGGCGCCGGAGCCGGCTTCTTTTCCTCGCGTGCGGCGCCGAAGCCGGTGGCGATGACCGTGATACGGATCTCGTCGGTCAAGTTCTCGTCGATCACCGCGCCGAATATGATGTTGGCGTCGTCATGGGCTTCTTCCTGAATCATCGAGGCCGCTTCGTTCACTTCATGCAAGCACAGGTCGGGGCCACCGGTGATATTGATCAATACCCCGCGTGCGCCCTGGATCGAAATATCTTCGAGCAGCGGGCTGGAAATCGCTTTTTGCGCCGCTTCGATGGCACGGTTCTCTCCGCAGGCCGACGAAGCGCCCATCAGGGCCAAGCCCATCTCCGCCATGACCGTGCGGACGTCGGCAAAATCGAGATTGATCAAGCCCGGTGTGATGATGAGATCGGAGATGCCGCGCACCGCTTGCAGCAGCACGTCGTCGGCTTTGTGAAATGCTTCGAGCATGGTGGTGGTCTTGGCCGCGATGCTCAACAAGCGCTGATTGGGAATCACGATCAGCGTGTCGACGCTCGCTTTCAATTCTTCGATGCCGTCTTCGGCCTGGCGCATGCGCTTCTTGCCCTCGAAGATAAAAGGCTTGGTCACCACACCGACGGTCAACGCGCCAACTTCGCGGGCCACCCGCGCCAGGATCGGCGCGCCACCCGTGCCAGTGCCGCCTCCCATGCCCGCGGTGATGAAGATCATGTCGGAGCCTTCGAGATATTCTTTGATCTTCTCTTGATCTTCGAGGGCGGCGCGCCGGCCGATTTCCGGATTGGCCCCCGCGCCCAACCCTTTGGTCACCATGCCGCCGAGTTGAATCCGCACCGGGGCTTCGCTCGCTTCCAACGATTGCGCGTCGGTGTTCGCCACCATGAAGTCGACTCCCGACAACTTGGCGCCGATCATGGTATTGACCGCGTTGCCGCCGCCCCCACCGATGCCGATGACCTTGATGCGCGCGGTCATGCTATTTTGTTCCACTATCTCAAACATAATTATTCCTCCTCCGGAAAAAGTCGTTAAATTTGGTTATCCGATCAAAAAAAATCGCTGAGCCAATCCGACATTCGATGCTTGACCTTAGAGAGAATCTTGTCGTCGCGGACACGATAAGTACCGCGCTCGGCACGTTTCATGCCGTAGAGAACCAATCCGACGCCGGTGGCGTAGGTCGGGTTGCTAACGATATCGACCAAACCACCGACATGAGCGGGCACGCCCAGTCGCACCGGCAAACCGAAACAACGCTCGGCCATTTCAACGGCGCCGGGCAAGAGCATCGACCCGCCGGTGACCACCAGTCCCGACGCCAAGGAGCCTTCAAACCCCGTCTTGGCGATCTCTTTTTGGACCAGCTCGTAGATCTCGTCTAAACGCGGCTCGATGATTTCACAAAGAATTTGCCGGGAGACACTGTTCGGGCCCTTGCCCGCCACTCCCGGCACATCGACTCGTTCATCGCCGTCCACCATCGACGCTTTAGCGTAGCCAAAGCGCTGCTTGATTCGTTCGGCATCGTTGAACGGTGTGCGCAAGCCGGCCGCGATATCGTTGGTGACATGGTTGCCGCCGATGCCGATCACCCCGGTGTGTTTGACCGCGCCGTCGTGATAGACGGCAACGTCGGTGGTACCGCCGCCGATGTCGATGAGCGCGACGCCCAGTTCGCGCTCTTCGTCGGTCAGTACGGCTTCGGCCTCCGCCAAGGGCGCCAGGACGATTTCGGCAACATTGAGACCGGTGCGGTTGCAGCACTTGACGATATTCTGTGTTGACGTCGCTGCGCCGGTGACGATGTGAACCTTCGCTTCGAGACGCACGCCCGACATGCCCAAGGGCTCGCGGATGCCGTCCTGCTCGTCGATGATGTAATCTTGCGGCAAGACATGCAGCACGTCGCGATCCATCGGGATGGCCACTGCCCGGGCCGCATCGATGACCCGATCCAGATCGCGCTGGGTAACTTCCTTGCTTTTGACCGCGACGATGCCATGGCTGTTAAAAGCCTTGATATGCCCTCCGGAAATGCTCGTGAACACGGTGTGAATCTCGCAGCCGGCCATCAGCCCGGCCTCTTCGACGGCGCGCTTGACCGAACTCACCGTGGCTTCGATGTTGATCACCACGCCCTTGCGCAGCCCCTGCGAAGCGTGCGAGCCCACACCGATGATTTCGACGCCCTGCTCGGTCATCTCGCCGATCACGACGCAAACTTTTGTGGTTCCGATATCCAATCCGACTACGATGCTGCTTTTCTTCAACATGGCTCCGTCACAACTTCTCTCTTTGCTGCTTATCTTTGCGCTCCGCGTAAACGCGCGACCACTTGATCCCGAAAGCTCATATCCAAGGCGCCGAGGCGCTGTTCGTTGCCTTTCCACAGAGTGAGCAGACGCTCCATCCGGCTCAGCTTCTCGTTCCAATGGCCCCAGCCCATATGGAGGGCGATCGGATACTCGGTCGTATAGACCACTAGGCGGTCGGCCTTGGCGAAATGAATCTCCGAGAGCGAGTGCGAGCGCTGCACCATCATCTCGCCGAGACGAATCGCTTCCCGAATGCGTTTGCGCGTGGACGGGTCCGACGACATCAGCTGTTCGGCGCCCAGGCCGGTGAGCAAGGGAAATTGAACATTCTCCCCCGGGCTGACTTCCTTGAATACGACGCCGTCGGCGTCGACGTAGTAAAGCTTGCGCAGCGCCACGAGCGCCTTGGGCGTGCGTTCTTCGACGTCGATCACCACGCGCCGGGGAAATTCACGGCGCACGAGCACCCGGCGCACCCAGGGATGCTTGGCGATTTGTTTTTCAATTTTTGGCAGGTCGAGACTCCAGATGCTCATGCCACGGCGCAACCCAGCGAGGGCGACGATCTCGTTGCCGCTGACCTTGTCGCCACCGCGCACTTGAATTTCGCGCAGCGAGAAATAGGTATTTTCTACGACGAACTCGCGCAGGGAAAGCGCAGCCACCGCCAACGGCCCGCTGAGTCGATAAAGGAGCACAGCGGCAAACACCAGGCCCGCGGCGGTGCCGGCGCGCAACAAGCTGCGACGCCAGCGCCGCCGGTCCTTTTTTCGGTTATCCCTGCGGTAAACTTTTAATTGCATATCGCCTTGCTCACTCAGCCGGCCACTCGCCGAAAAATTTTACTTCCGGCGTCAACTCGACGCCGAACTGGCGGCGCACTTCGGACTGCGCCCACGCCATTAATTGGCGCACCTCGCCCGCTCTGGCGCCGCCGAGGTTAACGATAAAATTGGCATGGCGCGGCGAGATTTGGCACTGACCGATGCGCTTGCCCTTGAGACCGGCGGCTTCGATGAGCCGCCCGGCGTAATCTCCCTGCGGATTACGAAACATCGAGCCGGAGTTGGGGAAGCCGGAAGGCTGGCTGCTTTTTCTTCTGCCGACGAGCTCGCGGAGTCGCGAGCCGGCGCTCGCCGCTTCGCCCTTTTGCAGGCCCATGACGACCCGCGTCACGACCGTGCCGGCTGGCAAATGCGAATCGCGGTAACTGAACGTCATTTCCTGCCGCGACAACCGCCATGGTTCTCCCTCCGGCGTCATCGCCTCGACGGCATCGACCACTTTTTCAAACTCCGAACCATAGGCGCCCGCGTTCATGTACAGAGCGCCGCCGACGCTGCCGGGAATTCCCTCGGCAAATTCCAAGCCCGTGTAACCTTTGCGCGCCGCTTCTCGGACTAATTGAGTCACGGCGTAGGCCGCGCCCACACTCACGCGCACCGTGTCAGCTTCTTCAAGCCATTCCAGCCGCTTGAATTCACCGGTTAAACGAATCACCGCGCCGCGTACGCCATGATCGCTGATCAACACATTGCTGCCGTTGCCAAGCAAGAAGTGACTTGCGTGACGGCGTTGAAGAAGCTGGAGCAGGCCCGCCAGCGCCGCCTCGCTGGCCGCTTCGATATAGTAATCTGCCGGCCCGCCGATCTTCATCGACGTGTAGCGTGCCAAGGGCTCGGCAGTCTTGACCGTGAGCCCGGCGATCAGGTTTAGCTCACCGATCAACGGCGTTTCCTCACTCGTTTGAGCCATCGCAAACATCGCAAAAGGTTTGGAGTCATGGAGTGATGGAGTGTTGAAACTCCGCGCCCCACCCATCATTTCACTCCAGCGCTCCATCCCGGCCGCTTTTCATTGGAGCGCCTCGACCAGCGCTTCACCCACTTTGTAAATGTCGCCCGCACCGAGGGTTAACACGACCTCGCCGCTTTCAAGCCCGCTGGCAAGTTGCCCGGCGATGGCGTCTTTGTCGGGCATGAATTCGACGTCCAGATGTCCCTTGCGCTTGATCGCCTGGTAGAGCGCCTCGCCGTTGGCGCCGGCGATCGGATCTTCTCCGGCGGCGTAAATTTCCGTTAGGATCAGCCGATCCGCGCCTTCGAAGGCGGTTAAAAATTCATCGAACAAGTCTCGGGTCCGGGTGAAGCGGTGCGGCTGGAAGATCACTGTCAATGGCCGTTTCCAGCTGTCGCGGATGGCGCTGATGGTGGCGCGGATTTCCGTCGGATGATGACCGTAGTCGTCGATCACCAAAATTCCCCTGGGCTCGCCCTTGACTTCGAAGCGGCGATGAATGCCGGTGAACGCGCCGAGGGCTTCGGCCGCCTGCTTGAAGGGAATTTCCAATTCGTGGGCAACCGCCACCACCGCTAACGCGTTCGTCGCGCTGTGCCGCCCCGGCAGATTGAGGCGCAGTTTGCCCAGAGTTTTGCCCCGGTGCGTAACCGTGCATTCGACGCCGACGGCCGCGGTATTCAAGTCATGCGCCGAAAAATCCGCCTCCGACGACAAACCATAGGTCGTGAAGCGTTTGCGCACCTTGGGCAACAGTCCGTGCACGCGCGGATCATCGAGGCAGAGCACGGCAAGACCGTAAAACGGAATCTTGTTAATGAAAGCGAGAAAGCTCTCGTCGAGCCGTTCCATGGTCTGATGGAAATCCATGTGCTCCTTATCGATATTGGTGACCACGGCGATGATCGGCGATAAGAGCAAAAAGCTGCCGTCGCTTTCATCAGCCTCCGCGACCAGTATTTCGCCCTGTCCCTTTCTGGCGTTGGCGCCGAACATATGCACCCGGCCGCCGATGACCATCGTCGGATCGAGCCCCGCCGTGCTGAGCACCGCGGCGATCATCGACGTGGTCGTGGTCTTGCCATGGCTGCCGGCCACCGAGATGCCCTGTTTCATACGCATCAACTCGGCGAGCATTTCAGCGCGCGGGATTACCGGAATATGCCGGCGGCGCGCTTCGAGCACTTCCGGGTTGGAGTATTTGACCGCCGTGGAAATCACGACCACCGAGGGTTCGCCGGCCAGATTTTCCTCCTGATGGCCGACATAGACGCGCGCGCCGAGCGCGCGCAGGCGCCGCGTCGCCTCGCTTTCCTGGAGATCGGAGCCGCTCACCACGTAGCCCGAATTGAGCAAGACTTCGGCAATTCCGCTCATGCCGATGCCGCCGATGCCGACGAAATGAATTTTATGCTTCTTTTGCAACATGAAACTTCAGTCACGGCTCGATCGCTAGGTCCGCGCCAACCCATAACACTCATCGACGATACGCGCCGCCGCATCGGGGCGTCCGAGAGCGCGCGCCGCCGCCGCCATTTTTTTGATCCGCTCGCGATCTGCGAGATAGCCGCGGATCTTTTGCGCCAAAATTTGCCCGTTCAATTCCTGGTCCAAAATCATTTCCGCCGCGCCCTGCTCCTGCAGCGCCTCGGCATTGCCACGCTGATGGTCGTAAATAGCGTAGGGGTAGGGCACCAGAATCGCCGCCTTACCAAACCCGGTGAGCTCCGCAACCGTCGTCGCGCCGGCGCGGCAAAGCACCAAATCCGCCTGCGCGTAGGCCTCGTCCATGGCGTCGATAAACGGGGTCACCGCCGCCTCGAAGGGCAATTCCCGGTAAGCTTTTTCGATCGCCGCATAATCCAGCGCGCCGGTCTGATGGGTGATAAACAAGTCGGCTTTGAGATCGCTTAACTGCTTGAGCGCTTCCACGACTGCGTAGTTGACGCGCCGCGCGCCCGCGCTTCCGCCGAAAATCAAAAGAGAAAATTTTCTCCGCTTGGCCGTTTCGGGAAGTCTTTGCCAACGCACCGGGTTGCCGGTCTCGATCACGCGCGCGCCTGGAAAAAACTCGGCGCTGCGCGCATAGGCGGTGAACACCCGAGCCACCCAGCGGCCTAAAAGCTTATTGGTAAATCCGGGGCGAAGATTTTGTTCCATGATTGCGCAGTGAACGCCGAATAATTTCGCCGCCAGCAGCACCGGACCGGAAGCATAGCCGCCGAGGCCGATGACGCAATGCGGGCGAAAAGTTTTGATGATCGCCAACGATCGCAACAAACTTGCCGGTACGCCATAGATCGCGTCGAGCCATCCGCGCAGACCTCGTCCTTTTATTCCTTTAACCGCCAAAGTTTCCAGTTTGAATCCTTCCCTCGGTAACACGCGAAACTCGATTCCCTGTGCTGTGCCGACGAACAAGATTTCCGTGGTTGCGTCGCGCCGCTGAAATTCCCGCGCCACCGCCAGCCCGGGGAAGAGATGACCGCCCGTTCCCCCACCGGCGAGAATCACCCGCATCCTAGAGTCTCCGCCGCGAGAGACCCAATAAAATTCCCGCCTCCATCAAGTTGATCACCATCGCCGAACCACCGTAGCTGATAAACGGCAAAACCAACCCCTTCGTCGGCATCAGCCCCATCACCACGCCCATGTGAATCAATGCCTGCAGGCCGAGCAGCACCGTCAGGCCGAAGGCTAAATACTGATCGAAAGGTTCTTCGATTTTTGCGGTTAATTGAAGGCCGCGCACGATGATCACGCCGAACAGGGCCAGCACCGCCAACGCGCCCACCAAGCCGAGTTCTTCGCCGATCACCGAATAGATAAAGTCGGTGTGGGCCTCGGGCAGATACAAGAGCTTCTGCCGGCTTTCGCCAAGACCACGACCCAACCATTGGCCCGAGCCGAACGCGATCAACGATTGGATGACGTGAAAGCCGCTGCCCGTCGGATCGCTCCAGGGATCTAAAAAAGACAGCAGACGGCGCAAACGATACTCGGCCGTCGTCATGACGTAGACCAACGCCGGTACAGCTAACAGCGCGGTGCCGAACAGATGGCGCATTCGCACGCCGCCAATGAAGAGCATGAAATAGAGCAGCATGGTCAAGATCAGCGCGGTGCCGAAGTCCGGTTCCAACAGAAGCAGGCCGGCGAACGCGCCGCTGACGATGAGATGGGGCAAGACGCCGACGGCAAAAGTTCGAATCAATTCTTCCTTCTTCGCCATGGAGTGAGCCAGATACACGACGATCGCCAGCTTAGCCAGCTCGGAAGGCTGAAACCCGAAGCCCGGAAACATGATCCAGCGTCGCGCGCCACCGCGGCTCACGCCGATGCCCGGGATCAAGACCATGACAAGAGTGATGAAAGTTGCGGCCAACAACGGATAGGAAAATCGCCGATAAAGCGCGGTCGGCGCCAACGAGCAGGCGACCAGCACGATCACGCCGGCACCCATGGCGAGCAATTGCTTGCGGAAAAAATAGGTGCCGTCGCCGTAACGCTCCTGGGAGTGCAAATAGCTGGTGCTCAGCACCATCGTCATCCCCAGCGCCAGCAGCGCAGCCACCGCAAGCAGCATCCACTTATCGACTGCCAGACCGTCTTTCATAGTTCCTGCGCCAAATCTTTGAAAACTTTGCCGCGCGCGGCGTAGTTGCGAAACTGGTCGAAGCTCGAACAGGCCGGCGAGAGCAGCACCACGTCGCCGGCGCGCGCATGCGCCGCCGCGTCGTTCACCGCCGCTCGCAGGTCTTCGACCACCGCCGTTTCAGTGAGCCCGCCCAGGGCGCCCGCGATGATTTCTTTCGCGGCGCCGAACAGCACCAGGCGGCGCACTTTTTGTCTGATCCCTTGCGCCAGAGGCGCGTAATCGCCGCCCTTGTCCACGCCCCCGGCCAACAAAATCACCGGCCCGGGAAAGCTCGCCAGTGATTTCACCACCGCGCCGACGTTGGTGCCCTTGGAATCGTTGTAGTAGCGCACGCCGTCTTTCTCCCGGACGAATTCAAGCCGGTGCTCGAGCCCGGGAAAGCTCGTCAGAACCTCTTCAATAGGGTCGGCGGCCACGCCGGCGCATTTGGCCGCCGCGATCGCCGCCATCATGTTTTCCAAGTTATGCACGCCATGAATTTTCACGCGCTCAAGCGAAAAACGCTCCTCAACTTTACCGTCACGCCAAACGATCTCGCCGCCGGCCGCGAACACGCCCACTGGCACTTCGGAAAAGCCGAAAGAGACTACCCGCGAGCGGACTCGCTCGCGGAGCGCCCAGACCAGCGGATCGTCGCGATTCAGGACCGCGACATCCTCGCCATCCTGCGCCGCGAAAATCCGCTCTTTGACAGCGCAGTAATCGGCGAAACTCGAGTACCGGTCCAAGTGGTCCTCGGTCAAATTGAGCAGCACGGCAATGCGCGGGTGGAACTCGGCGATCCACTCGAGCTGAAAACTGCTGATCTCGACCACACCCCAATCCCACTCCCGTCCCAGCGAACCCACGAAGGGCGTGCCCAAATTGCCGCCGAGAAAAACTTTTTGGCCGCCCGCTTTAATCATCTCGCCGATCAAGGTGGTCGTAGTGCTTTTGCCGTTGGTGCCGGTAATCGCCGCCAGCGGCGCGCCGAAAAAGCGATAGGCCAGCTCGATCTCGCTCAACACCGCAACGTTGCGCGCGCCCGCCTGCTTGAGCAGCAGATTCTCCCGCGGCACCCCGGGGCTTGGCACGACATAGTCGACGCCGTCGAGCCAGGCCGGATCTTCGCCGCCCAGACGGTAGCCGACGTCAAGCCCGGCGAGAGCTTCGATCTCCGCCTTGAGCTCGGCTTCTCCACGCAGATCGCTAATCAACACCCGCGCGCCTCGTTGGGCCAAAAAGCCGGCGCACTCCCTGCCGGTGCGCGCCAGCCCGATCACCAAAAACTTTTTGCCTGCAAGCTCCATCGATCATCGGCAACTTCATCTAAGCTTCAAGGTGCTCAAGCCAACCACCGCGCAAATAAACGAAATGATCCAGAAGCGCACGATGATCTGGGGCTCCTTCCAGCCCTTGAGTTCATAATGATGATGAATCGGCGCCATGAGAAAAACTCGTTTGCGCCGGACTTTGTACGACACGACCTGAAAAATCACCGACATCGCTTCCATGACGAATACGCCGCCGACGATGATTAAAAGAATTTCATTTTTCGTCATCACCGCAACCACTCCGAGCGCCGCGCCCAGAGACAGCGAGCCCACGTCACCCATGAACATCTGCGCCGGATAGGCGTTGTACCAGAGGAAACCCAAACCGGCGGCCACCACCGACGCGCAAAATACGCTGAGCTCGCCAACACCGGCCACGTAAGGAATTTGCAAATATTCGGCGAGCTTTAAATGACCGGTAACATAGGCGATCACGGCGTAAGTACCGGCGGCAATCATCACCGGGCCGATCGCCAGACCGTCCAAGCCGTCGGTTAGATTCACCGCGTTGGACGTGCAGACGATCACCAACATCGCGAAGGGAACGTAGAAAATCCCGAGGTCGAGACGAAATGTCTTGATGAACGGCACGGCAATTTCGGTACTGAAGCGCGGCTGGAAATAAAGCGCCACGGCAACCACCAACGCGACCACCAATTGGCCGAGCAACTTGCCGCGAGGCGAAAGCCCCTTGCTGTTTTTGCGCGTCAACTTCAAGTAGTCGTCGGCAAATCCGACCACACCCGTGCCTACGGTAGCCACGAGCGCGAGCAAGACGTAACGATTGGCGATATCGGCCATCATCAGCGTCGACAACAATAGTGCCAGAATAATCAGTGCGCCGCCCATGGTCGGCGTGCCGGCCTTGACCGCGTGCGATGCTGGACCGTCGTCGCGGATCTGCTGGCCGATCTGTTTTTGCGTCAAGGTGCGGATCAACCACGGCCCGAGCAAAAACGAGATGAGCAGGGCGAGCAACGCCGCCATCGCGGCGCGAAAAGTGATGTAGCGAAAGACGTTGAATCCGGAGTACGTCATCGACAGTGGAAACGAGAGGTAATAAAGCAAGTCCAAACTCCTATGCCCTTCCGCGTTTCAGCGCCTCTAAAACTCGCTCCATTTTCATACCGCGGGAACCTTTGAAGAGCAGCCAATCACCCGGGCGCAAATGCTCGCGCAGTTTGCCGCCAAGGTCGCCGGGATCCTTGCCGATAATAATTTTCGCCGGCTCCATGCCACCAGCGCGCGCGCCCTTGCCGACCAACGCCGCTTGAGCGCCGAGAAGATATAGACCATCGAGCGCCGCGCTGGCCGCGGCTTTTCCCAACGCGCGATGCTCGCTGTCGCTGTGCCGGCCAAGCTCGAACATGTCGCCGAGCACGGCGATGCGTTTGCCGCGGCATTGAACTTCGACCAGGGTTTGCAACGCCGCTTTCATCGAAGCCGGATTGGCGTTGTAAGCGTCGTTGATGATGCCGATGCCGTTCCACTCTTCGATCTGCATGCGCATCGAAAACGGCTTTGCCTTGCCTAGACCGCGGCGAACGGCGGACAGTGTTACGCCGGCGCCCAGCGCCAGCGCTGCCGCGCCTAGAGCGTTGGCAACGTTGTGCTGGCCGATGTAATTGAGCCGGACTTTGCAGCGTTCGGCACCGGCTTGCAGGATAAATTCCAGCCTGCCCTTGCCGCTCATGCGCCATGAGCGCGTTCGTAGCCGGCCGCGTTCGCCGTAGGTGATTTTTTTTCCTTTGAACTTGGCCGCAAGCTTTTTGACTCGCGGGTCGTCGACGTTGACGGCGATCATCCCGCCTGAGCGAATGTTTTGGTACAGCGCGCCCTTTTCCCGAGCGACGCCGGCCAAGCTATTCAGCCCCTCGAGATGGGCGGCGGCGACGGAGGTAATGATGCCGCAGTCCGGATCAGCGATCTCCGCCAAGCGGCGGATTTCGCCGGGGCGGTTCGTGCCAAGTTCGACCACGGCGAATTTGTGCCGTTTGCGCAGGCGCAAGAGAGTCAAAGGCAGGCCGACGAGATTATTGAAATTCCCCTCGGTCTTTAGTACTCGGCCGCGCAAGCGCGCGCCGCCGAGCACAGCCTCTTCGAGAATCGCCGCAACCATTTCTTTCGTCGTGGTCTTGCCGTTGGAGCCGGTGATCGCCAAGACTTTCGGCCCAAGCTGCTCGCGGCGAAAGTGGGCGAGATCGCCCAACGCCGTCAGCGTATCGCGCACTTTGACGACGGTCGCGCACCCGTAATTTAATCGAGAAGCCGCCCGATGAGCGATGATGCAGGCGGCGCCGCTCCGCAGTGCGTCGCCGATGAAGCGATGACCGTCGTGGCGCTCGCCCTTCAAGGCGACGAACACCGAGCCAGCTCTAACCTTAGTCGAGTCGGTCACAACTTCCCCGAACTGTTTGGGTCTGCTATCACGCCAGAGCTTGCCGCCCGTCGCTGCGAGAATTTCCGCTTTGCTCCATCCCATCCCTCGCCCGCTTACGCGCCCGCGGCACGTGCCGCCGCCTCGCGCGCGACTTCACGGTCGTCAAAATGTATCTTTTTGGTGCCCAAAATTTGGTAATCTTCATGACCTTTGCCGGCGATCAACACCAAGTCTCCGGCCGCTGCCGCACCGATCGCAATCCCAATCGCCTGGCGCCGATCGGCTTCGACAAAATAGCCGCGGCTAATTCCTCCCTGATCCAGCGAAGCTCCCGAAACGGCAGCACTGATTTTTTCTTGCCTCGCCCTTTTGACGCCGGCTTCCACTTCATCGATGATCGCCGCCGGGTCTTCGGTGCGCGGATTATCCGAAGTGAGCACCACGATGTCGCTCAGCCGCGCCGCGATCTCGCCCATCAGCGGGCGCTTGCCGCGGTCGCGATCGCCGCCGCAGCCGAAAACCGTAATCAGCTTTCCTCGAGTCAACGAACGGACAGCGCCAAGAACTTTTTCCAGCGCATCAGGCGAATGAGCATAATCAACCAAGATTGCGATGCCGCGGTCGTTGGCAACTTTCTCCAGCCGACCGGGCACGGCTTTAAGTTGCCGGATCCCTCGAGTCATCGCTTCGGTGTCGATCCCTAAAGCACGCCCGACGCCGATCGCACCAAGAATATTTTGCAGATTCGCCGAGCCGATGAGCGCGGAATCAAACTCTACGGCTTGCTCTCTAGCTTGAATCGTGCCGCGCAACCCAGCGACATCTTTCTCGACGCGGATCGGATGGACGTCCCATTGTTGCCCCTCGCCGTAACTCCACACCTCCAGATCGACGGCGCGAACCTTTTCAATCAACTCATTACCGCGCCGATCTTCGCCAAAGATCACCGCGCTTTTGTGCGGCTTTGGACTAGCCTTCAAGTAGTCGGTAAAGAGTTTTGACTTGGCCAAAAAATATTCGTCCATGTCGCGGTGATAGTCGAGATGATCGCGCGACAAATTGGTAAAAACGCCGACGTCGAATTCCAGCCCGCGCACTCGATCCTGGACCAGCGCGTGGGATGAAACTTCCATGGCAACAGACTTGACGCCTGCGCCTATCATTTGAGCCAGCATCTCCTGCAAATCGAGGGACTCCGGCGTGGTTTGATGCGAAGGGACTTCATGCCCCGGGTAGCGATAGCTGATCGTGCCGATCACGCCGGGGGCCAGCGCCGCCGCGTCGAGCACCGACTCGATCAAATAGCTGAGCGTGGTCTTGCCGTTGGTACCGGTGACGCCGACGAGCCGGAGATTTTGGCTCGGCCGCCCATAGAAATGCGCCGCCCATAGTCCCATCGTGCGCCTGACATCTTTTACCCGCACCGACGCCGCCGTTCGCGGCCAATCGCCCTGTTGCGAAAACACCACCGCCACGGCGCCGCGTCGCACGGCCTCGGCGATAAAGTCATGACCGTCGGCTTTTTCCCCCGCCACGGCAAAAAAGATGTGGCCCGTGCCGACCTTGCGCGAGTCATAAACAAGGCCGCTTACCGTCTGATCGAAATCGCCGTCGGCTTGCTCCACTTCGCCTATCTCTAGGAGTTCCTTGATTTGCATCGCCGCTAGCCTTGCAAGTTCAGCACCAAGTATCCGTCATCGCTCCGGCGGTTTCCCGGCGCCGGAGATTGTTTCACGACATAGCCGCTGCCCTGTAATCGCACTTTCACTTTCAACAATTGGGCTTTTTCTAATGCTTCGCGCAAACTCAAGCCGACAAAGTCAGGCGCCGCGTCGGCCGCTCCCACGGGCGCCGTACGACCCGGCCATTTAACGAGTTGGCGCACCGGCTGCTCGGACAAGCTCGGCGCGGCGGGAATAGGCGCGGCCTTTTGCGGCGCTACGGCGAGGTGGCGCAAAGCGCCTTGAGCGATGTTGCGAAAAACCGGTGCAGCAACGACACCGCCATAAACATTCACTTCGGGCTCGTCGATCAGCACCAAGGCAACCAGCCGGGGATTGTTTGCCGGTACGAAGCCGACAAAGGAAGCAACCCGCTTCTTTGCCGCATAGCCGCCGTGGATCGGGTCCGCCTTTTGCGCCGTGCCGGTTTTTCCCGCTACGTCGAAGCCGTCGAGGTTCGCCATGACGCCGGTGCCGCCTTCGCTAGTGACATCTTGCAGCATAGATGCCAGCAAAGTCGCTGTTCGTTCCGAGATGACTCGACGCACCACATGGGGCTGGTTTTGCCGGAGCACCTCTCCCTTCGGTCCGACGACGCGGCGCATGACGAATGGACGCATAAGAAAACCGCCGTTCGCGATAGCGGCATAGGCCATCGCCATTTGCAGCGGGGTCGTCGAAAGTCCCTGGCCGAAGGAGTGGGTGGCCAGATCAATACCCGACCATCGATCGGGCTTGCGCAAAAGGCCCGAAGCTTCTCCCGGCACGTCAATTCCTGTCGGTTCGCCGAAGCCGAATTTTTCGATATACTTAAAAAAACGTTCCTTCTTTAGCTTCTCGGCGACCTTGGTAAAGCCGATATTACTCGACACCTGAAGGATTTTGGCGAATGACAACCAGCCATGTGGATGGGTATCGTGGATGATTCTACCGGCATAAGGATATTTGCCCATTTCGCAATAGAAGAGATCGTCCTTACCGACAACCCCCTCTTCGAGGGCGGCGGCGGCGGTGATCGTTTTGAAGATAGACCCGGGTTCGAAACTATCCGTCACGGCACGATTGCGCCGCTGCTCGGCTGACTCTTTTGAATAATGGTTGGGATCGAACGAAGGGTAATTCGCCATTGCGAGCACTTCGCCGGTAAACGGCTCGACGACAATTGCGACCCCCGCTTTGGCGCGGTATTTGAGAATCGAAGCCGCCAATTCCTTTTCCGCTATATGCTGGATCGAGGTATCGAGGGTCAGGTGGATGTCACTACCGGGCGGGACATGCAGTCCCTCGATGCCCTGGACCAAGACCCGCCGTCCCAACGCATCACGCTCGATCACTGACGAACCGGTTTCGCCGCGAATATCATCGTTGTACTTAAGCTCCAAGCCTTCGAGTCCCTCGGAGTCGCGTCCGACGAAACCGATCAACTGGCCGGCCAGCTGACCCTGAGGATAGTAGCGGTCGGGCTCATAGAACATGCCGATCCCGTCCGCGTTGAGCGCTTGAATTTTTTCCGCTTCAGCCGAAGAGATTTGCCGCTTGACCCAAACGAAGGGTTTTGCCGCGGTGATCCTTGCTCTGACGTCGGCCGGTCGCAGCTTAAGAATCTGCGCCAGGCTTCGGCTCAGCTCGTCGGCACCCTCAATCCGATGCGGTCGCGCGTAAACCGACTGCGACTCCATGCTCAAGGCCAACGGCTCGTTGGTGCGGTCGAATAAAGCGCCGCGTTTGGGCAGGACGATCCATTCTTTGAGATGCTGCCGCTGACCCAACCGCATGAGCTTGTCGCCTTGCAACAACTGCAGTTGCATGGCGCGCCCGCCCACGATCAGGAACATAAGCAAGAATACCAACTTGGCGACGGTGACGCGGCGCTGATTACACCGAAGCGGCCGTCTCATGGTAGAACGATGACCTGGCCTTTCTCCGGTGGTCTGAGCCCTAAGCGTCGGCGCGCGAGCGCCTCCAGGCGATCTGGGGACGTCATGGTAGCCAATTCAATTTTCAATTCGCGATTTTCATGCTCCAAGCGGTTTTGCAGCTTGCTGCTGGTCGATAGCCCGTACCCCAGGTTCACCACCTGCAAACGCAGCCACACATGAACCAAAACCAGACCGATCAAAGCCGCTGTCAAAAAAGCGGTCCAAACAAAGGCCCGGCGCCGGCGCGTTCGAGCGCTTCGCGCCGGGATTTCCCGTTTTGCCACCGTGATTTTGCGCGATTGCGCGCTGACAGCTGAGGCCATTTAAAATCTCTAAACTCGCTCCACTGCGCGCAGCTTCGCCGAACGGGCTCGCGGATTTGCCGCGATCTCACCGGCCGATGGAACGATCGGTTTTTTTGTCAACAGCCGCGCCTTTTGGCTCCAGCCGCATTGACAACACAGCACGCGCGGCGGGCAAAGGCAGGAACGGCTCCATTTGCGAAAAGCCGACTTCACGATGCGATCCTCAAGAGAGTGAAACGAGATGACCGCCATGCGCCCGCGGGGCAGCAGAGCCTCATATCCGCTCTCGAAAAAACTATCGAGTTGCTGCAGCTCCTGATTGACCGCGATGCGCAGCGCTTGAAAGACCTGCGTTGCCGGATGATAGTCGCGCCGCCCGCGACCCTTGACATGCTCGACGACGGCGGCGAGCTCCATCGTCGTTTCGATCGGCCTTTCTTTTCGCGCGGCGACGATCGCTTGGGCGATCCGGCGCGCCCTGGGCTCTTCGCCATAGTCACGAAAAATTCGTTCGAGCTCGGCGACGGATCGCGAGCGCAGGAGCCCTTCCGCGTCGAGCGTTTGGCGACGATCCATGCGCATGTCGAGTCGAGCTTGCGAGCGAAAACTGAAGCCTCGCTCTGGAGAATTGATCTGGTGTGAGGAAACGCCCAAGTCCAAGACAACTCCGTCGACCCCGTTCCAGCCGAACTCGGCCAGAATCTCCTTCGCATTTGCGAAGCTCGCTTGACGCGCGACAAAGCGTTGATCAAATCGCTGCAATCGCTGGCGCGCCGCGGCGATTGCTTCAACATCCCGATCCAATCCTAAAACCCGACCATCCGGACTGCTCGCGACAAGAATTGCCTCGCTGTGGCCCCCCGCTCCCACCGTGCCGTCGAGAAAACGCTTGCCCGGCGCGGGACGAAGCATTTCGACCACCTCAGAAACCAGCACGGAAGCATGCGCAAACACCGCTCAGTGACTTGTGCCGTCACCCTCCCAATCGTCATCAAAGCTTTCGATAGCGTCTTCGAGGGACGTGTAGTCTTCGAAGAAACGATCCATGCCGACCACTTTGAATATATCGCGCAGGAACGGACTCATTCCCGCGAGCTTTAAATCTCCGTTCAGGTTGCGCAAAAGCTTCAGCCGCTCCAGCAGCACGCCGATGCTAAGATAATTGATATGATCCACAGATTTTAGATTGAGAACGACCTTCGTTTGCTCTCGCTCGATCAGCGAACCGATTACATCTTTGATGCGAATCATCTCACGAAAATCGATATCGCCGGCGATATCAATCACCGAAATATCTTGAATGGGTTTTCGTGCCAGCATTCGTTTTGCTCCTTTCCCCGACTCAGCCGCCGCGCCGTTGAGCTCCTAGAGCCCCAAGTCCCCGAGAAAATCTGGATCCTGCATAATTTTGTCTTCGGCCTCGCCGAAGATTTTCTTCCAGGCCTCGCGGTCCAACACGCGAAATTTTTCCAGCGCCGAAACCAGCACCACGTCGCGCTTGAGATCGGCGTACTTTCTGAGCCCCGGTGGAATGAGAATGCGCCCGTGCGTGTCCAAGCTGCATTCACAAGCGGACCCGAGATAGTAATTTTGGAACTTCACCATGCGCGGATCGAACTTGGGTTTCTTGCGAATTTCTTCTTCGAACGTCAGCCACGCGTCGATGGGATAAACATCGAGACAACGCTGGCCGTCGATGACGAAATTGGTCATGATGATTCGCGCATCACCTGCACCGAGCAGGACGTCGCGAAACTTCGCCGGAATGCTCAGCCGCCCCTTTGCATCAAGAGTATGCTCAAAGCTGCCACGAAACATAGTTTCCAACCGCTACCGATGTCCTGCTGTACCAAATCATCCCACCTATTCCCACTATCGCACACTTATAACTTGCTCTCTCTAGCCTGTCAATAAAAAAGATTGGAAATTACAAGGTTTTTTTGGAATTTTGAGGCGGTCGAATCAACATATCGAAGCTTTGCTTCTTACCCTCTACTAGGGGTAGAACATCGACGTATGCACACTGCAAAATTGACCTGCGAAAAGACGTGCTGACATGCAAACCGAACTCGAATCAAAAATCGTTGGAAAGGATTCGTATCGCTATGCGTCGTTGCACGTGATGGGGAAGTCGACCGCGATGAATTGCAGATAATGCAGGGCCGAGTGGGCTAAAGTGGATCGGTAAGCCGGTTTCTGTGATGACTCGTAATATGAGCCACAGCGATCATTCATCTTGCCCCGAGATTGCTCACGGGGTCGAGCGACCGTACCCGAGGGCTATGGGCGGACCACCCAACCCTCCTATTTGGCCTTGCTCCGGGTGGGGTTTGCCATGCGCTCGCCATTACTGGCGAACCGGTGAGCTCTTACCTCGCCTTTTCAACCTTACCTGCCGGGAAACGGCAGGCGGTATGTTTTCTGTGGTACTTTCCCCCGATCACGCGGGGCCGTTGTTAACGGCCACCCTGTCCTTCGGAGTCCGGACTTTCCTCCCTCCATGATTGATCACGGAGAGCGACCGCTTGATCCACTTTAGCCCGCAGTTGTGCGTTTGCCAGCTTGATCGACGCCTCGATTGGCCAACCGATCGGCGACTTTGTTCATCTCGCGACGCACGTGAACAATACGATATGAGCCGAACCGGCGCAACAATTCCATGGCGTGCTGAAACAGGATTTTGAGCTTTTCATCCTTGACCGATATTCGCCGTTCAACTGCCGCACCCTAAGCTGTGAATCGCTTTGCACGGTAAGTTTTTTTGGCCAAGCTGTTGTAGCGCTTTGAGCCCCAGCAAAAGCCCTTCGTATTCGGCCACGTTATTGGTCGTCCGACCTAGATAACGGCCCAGCTCTTTAACCCGCACACCATTTGTCGTCAAAAATCGCCGCACCGCATCCGGCCTCGCCCGGATTGCCGCGCGCGGCTCCGTCCACCATCAAAAGCCACTGCTTTTTTGATTCCGGCATGAAATTTCGCCGCCATTGTCAGTCACAAGGAAAAGGAGCTAGAAACAACGGGCAAGTGATCGCCGCCTTGTTGGTGCGGCTATGTAGGTCATGACCCCGGAAAGAGGCCCAATAAGCGAGAAAAGACGAAATACAATGGCCGGGTAAAACCCGTCAGACTAAGCCGACTTAAGCGCTTCCTCACCGATCGGCTTGACGTAAACAATTCTCTGGCAGCTTGGGCATAGATGGAGCTTTTCGTTTCGGATGATTTCGTTCCAGAGTTGCGGCGGAACGTTCATAAAGCAGCCTTGGCAAATGCCGGCAGTCACTTCCACGACCGCAATCCCGCCGCGGCGCGAAAAAATCAACTCGTAACGCGAAATCAAATCGCCGTTCACTTGAGCGGCGATGCGCTGGCGGCGCGCGAGCGCCTCGGAGACCGCCGCGTCTATGCCTTTAACTTGCTGCTCTAGCTCTTTTTGCTTTTTTTGCCACTCATCTTGCAACGCAGCCATTTCCGCTTCTTTGCTTTGAATTTGGCCTTTTAGATTGTCCGTCTCCTGCATGATCCCAATGAGCGCTTCCTCAAGCTCGCCGTTTCCCTGCCGCAACAGTTCGATCTCCCGTTGCAAAGCTTGCAGCTCTTTGGCATTTTTGATGCGGTTCATGCGCATCCGCTTATCCACCGCCTTCTTGCCCTCGTCTTGAAACAGACGCTCTTTTTCCAAGCGCAATTTTTCTTTTTCAGCAAAGGCGGTCCCCAAGGCGTCGATCTCGCCTTTCTTGGCCCGGATTTCCTTCTCTCTGGCTTCGAGCTCGCTCAACAGGTCCTGCTTTCGCCCGGTGTGCTCCTTTATCTCACGATCGATGGTTTGTAATGACGCTAAAAATTCAATTTGTGCTTGCAACTTCACTTCCCCCATAAAGAAAAAAAATGCACCCATTTGGGTGCATTATTCTAAACAAAATGTTGTCGATGAAAAATAATTTTGTCCTTGGTCATTCACTCCAGTCTCAAACCCTTGTTTAATATTTATCTCGATTGATCCCCTTTGTCAAAGCCGTCTAAGCCGTCCTTCGAGTGCGCCGGATCACCACTCAAACACAGGCGCCGGGCCGGTTAGAAACGCGATCCAATCACGGCCGGAAGCGATAGTTCGGGCGAAGTTGCTGACGTCTAAGCCGACGACCGATATTGCCGGTGGTGCGCATTACGTTGCCGAGCCAAACCATCAACTCACCGAGCCGGCTGCCGCCGTTTGAAGTGATCTCGGACCACGGCCGGCCACGCCGATAATCATCGGCAATCCGATTGATCGAACCGCGTCCTAAATACCAAACTCCGCGGAGCGCCGCGTATTGTCCGTAACCGACTTGCAGTTGCTGTCGTTCTTGAAACAGGCCCCGTGCGCTGGTTCGCAGTTCATAGGCCAGGGCCTCAACAACCGCACGCTCACCGTTTTGCTCTTCGACAAACTGATTGATCGCCTCGATACGCTTCAGCAGCTCCCGTTCCGCTTTGGCCGCCGGGCTATCCAAAGATGCCGCCGACGGGAGCCGTTCAATTTTCACATAGCTCGGTTGATAATAGCGCAAAGCCCCGGGGAGAAATGCGCGCAATTGCTCGATGCGGGTTTCGTACCCGGGATGGGTCGAGAGAATTTCTGGCGGCGCATCCCTGCCACCTTCTTTTTTTTCCATCCGTTGCCAAAGATCGAGGGCGACCCGCGGATCGTAACCCGCTTTGGCCATCAGGATCAGACCGATCCGATCCGCCTCGGTTTCTTGCGAGCGGCTGAACGGCAGCGCCACGCCGATGCCCGCGCCGATACCGTAAACCTGCAGCACTTGGTTTGCCACAGCTGGATTCTTGCTCAATGCGACGCCGAGTCCGGCGCCGACCGCCTGCAGTATAAGCCCTTGGCTCATCCTTTCCGCCGGATGACGCGCTAGCGCATGGGCGACTTCATGGCCCAAAACGACGGCCAGACCAGCCTCGTCCCGCGCCGGCCCAAAGATTCCCGTATAGACGGCGACCTTGCCGCCGGGCACGGCGAAAGCGTTGACCATTTCAGGATCGTTGATGACCGAAAACTCCCAATTGTAAGCCGGCCTGTCGGCGACCCGCGCGATGCGCTCGCCGACTTTTCTAACGATTCGTTCAGCCTCGCCGGCATGGGTTAGGACACTATCCCGCAACACATGCCTGTAGGCGTCATTGCCAAGAGCCGCTTCCTGGCCCTCGGAAACCAAAATCACTTGGCGACGGCCCGTATAAGGCGCAGTCGCGCAGCCTATGACGAAACAGAGAGCCAAAATCAATGACGAGTTTTTTTTCATAATCTTGTCGCCGGCCGGTGCGTGCGAGTAGCTCTGCTCTCAATTTCAGCCAGCTTCGAAGGGATATTAACTGGTGATTTATTACACTGCAACAAACCGCCGCGCTGTTGATCGCATGATCGACGAAGGCGCAAGGACAAAGCTAATCACAGCCCTAATTTGCCGGGATTCAAAATGTTGTTGGGGTCGAGGGTCTGCTTGATGTGGCGCATCACTTCCAAGCCATAACCATGTTCCTCGGCCATTAGAGGCGCGAGCTTTATGCCAACGCCATGGGTGTATTCCATCGAGCCGCCCATTTGCTGGGCGAGACGAAGCAATTCCTCCACGGTTTCTTGCAAGGCAAGCCGCGCGTTGGGCGTAGCCGCGCTCTCCTCGGCGCCGAGCCGCATGGAAAATAATTCCGGCTGCACCCACAAACCGTTCTCGTGCAAGCGCACGCCATGCCGGCGTACGACCCCCTGCGCCGCGCGTTTGTATTCAAGCACCTTAGACCCTGGCAGCGCGACGTGGATCCAATCACGATAGACGCCGTCCCGGCCGCGCTCGCGGCGCTGGCGGCGGTTGCGCATGAAGCGGCGCGCGATGTCATGGCGTGCGAGCCAAAATTGTTCAGGTCCCTCTCGAGCTAAAGCTGCGCCGCCACCGGCTGTACATATCCGCTCGGCTAACACCTGCTCAGCCGATACCATCTCTTCGGTGCCCTCTAAAACCAGATACAACATCGATCCCGGGGCATGCTTGTCCACGTCGTCGCCGAAGTCGAGCATCGCCGGCCGCAGGCGCGCTTCGAACAGCTGCTGAATCGCCTCGTATCCCGCTTCGAAGGAGGAAAACATGAAGCCCAGAAACCCCCGTGCCGCAGGCTTGGGAAAGATTCGAATCGTCGCCTCCGTGATGATGCCGAAACAGCCTTCGCCGCCGATTAGAAGACCGTTGAGATTCAAGCCGGCCGAATGTTTCGACACCGCACGCGTGCATAACAACTCGCCGTTGGGCAGCACCGCTTGCAATCCCAAAACCTGCTCGCCCATGGATCCGTAAATGGCCGCGCGATAGCCGACACTGTTAGTCGAGATCGCGCCGGCGACCGTCGCCACGGGTACCGTCCAAGGGTCGTGGCCGAGAATGAAACCCACCTCGTTCAATTTCTGGTCCAAAGATTCCAAAACAACGCCGGCCTCGACCCGCGCCGCGCGCGCCAATGTATCGATTTCCAGAATCCGGTTCATGCCGCGCAAATCGACGGTCACGCAAGGGTGAATCGACAGCACCCCGCCCATCAGCCCCGAGCCGCCACCGAAGGGGACCAGGGCAATTTTTTCCTGATTGGCAAACCGTACGATGCGTTGAACCTCGTCGGCGTTATGCGGCCGCACGGCGCAGAGCGGTGCGCGCACTTTGGGATCATGCGCCGGGTGGATCCGCCCCTCGCTCAAAGCATCCCACGACAGCTCGTCGAGCAGATCTGGATCGCGCGAAATATGCGCCGGATCGATCCAACTAGAAAGTCTATCGATAATTGCGTCCGCAGAAATACTCATGGCGATTTTTTCCCTGGGGCGTCGGAAATCATAGCGCAATCTCTCGGGTCGAGAAAGCACAATGCTGTCACACGAAGGCTTGGAACTTGCCGATTGGAACTCGCGCACCACGGAGCCAATTTAAAGCAACGTGCCTTCCAGGATCACCGCGGCGATAGTGAAATAAATAACTAAACCGGTCACGTCGACCAACGTGGCGACGAACGGTGCTGATGCACTGGCAGGGTCGAAGCCCAGACTACGCAGAATAAACGGCAGGATCGATCCCACCACCGAGCCCCACAGGACCACGCCGATCAGACTCAGGGCAACCGTCAAGGCGACCAGAAAATAATGATCGCCGTAAGCGTTGAACATATATTGCCAGAGAAGAATGCGGACGAGACCGATCGAAGCAAGGATGGTACCCAAGCCGAAGCCGGTGATCACCTCACGCCGGATCACCCGCCACCAGTCGCGCAGTCGAACTTCGCCCAGAGCCATAGCGCGAATGACCAGCGTCGTCGCCTGCGAGCCGGAGTTGCCGCCGCTGCTGATGATCAGCGGAACGAACAACGCCAACACCACGGCGCGGGCGATCTCAGCTTGGAATTGTCCCATAGCAGTCGCGGTCAGCATTTCACCCAAAAACAATGCGGCCAGCCAACCGGCACGCTTGCGAATCATGCGCAACAAAGGCACCTGGAGATAGGGTTCCCCCAGCGTTTCCACGCCGCCGAGTTTTTGAATGTCCTCGGTCGCTTCCTCTTGGACGACGTCGACGATATCGTCGACGTTGACGACGCCTTTGATGCACCCCTCGGCGTCGACCACCGGCATCATGAGGAGATGATGGCGCATGAACAATTTGCTGAGCGCTTCCTGGTCGAGATCTTCTGGGACAGAAATGACCTCCGTACGCATGACGTCGCGCACCAGCTTATCTCCGGGCGACACCAGCAAATCGCGAAACGAAGCCACACCGAGCAGATGTTCCTCGGCATCGACAACAAAAACGTAATAGACGGTTTTTTCCCGGGTTCGCGCGTCCCTACGCAGGTAGCTAATCGCCTCGTCCACCGTCATCGTGGCGCGCAGGCGGGAGTAACGCGTGTTCATCAACCCGCCGGCTTCGTCTTCGGCGTAGTCGAGCAGCCCCTTGACCTCCCGCTTCATGGGATCCTCGAGGAGCGAAAGAAAATTCTCGCGTTCTTCTGCGAGCGCTTCTTGAATGACGTCGGCGGCATCGTCAGGCGCGAGTAGACGCATCCACAAGCGCTGCTCACCGGTCGGAAGTGTCGACAAGAGTTGGGCACGATCGCGCGCGCTCAGCTGCAGGAAAAAACTGTCAGCGTCGTTGCGCCCGAGATATTCAAACCCCTCGACGCGCTCTGGCAACGAGAGCACCGGCCAGGCCTCATAGAGCTCCGCAGGTGAAAAATTTCGCTCTGCCATTGCTGTAAACCCCCCGACACAACCGAAGACCTCACATAGGTAACATATCGCAAAGATGGCGCAAACCGGCGGGGGTTTAATGAACGAAGATGGGCACAACCTTAGCGAAAGGCACCAGAGGATTTGTTTTTAGTGTCATGGAAAATAGCGGGACGCCGTGCCGTTCAGTCAAATCGCCGACGCGGTATCTCGCGAAACATCATGGGTGCCTCCACAGGTGATCGAGCAGGCCGACATGGCTCAGATTCGTTACCAATCGCCGCATCCGGTTAGCGCCTACGGATCTAAACAGCCAGCCCATTTGATACGGCATTGGGAGCGGGTTAAGGTCGCTCCTAAACAGCATGCTTGCCATCCTTCTCGGTCTCTTCGGTTCCTTCTGGTTCGCGGTTTCGATGATTTTGATCAACCGCGGCCTGCTGTCCGTAGACTATTTCCGCGGCCTGCTCGCCAATCTCGGCGTCAATGCTCTTTTTCTTTGGATTTACGTTTTGTTGTTCACCGAGCGGATCGACCTCTGGGCGCCGGCCAATCTGCTGTTCGTGCTGATCGGCATCTTCGTTCCCGGCGTCGCGCGCTATTTCATTTTCAAAGGCATGGACAGACTCGGTGCGTCCATCTCATCGTGCTTGACTAACAGCAGCCCGCTGTTTGCCACGATTTTCGCGGTGGCCTTTCTCCAGGAGCACCCGAGCGTAACCAATCTCCTGGGGACACTTTCCATCGTCTCCGGTATCGCCTCGCTCTCCTGGCGCGGATCGAACAAGACGTGGCGCACCAAAGACTTGCTCTTTCCGCTCACAGCGGCCTTCCTGTTCGCCGCCCGCGATAACGTCGTCCGCGTCGGCGTGGTCCACATCAACTCGCCGATCCTCGGCGCAGCCATTGCCGCCACCACGTCGTTCGCCACCATGCTGCTCATGTACTTGGCTTTTGAGAAGAAGAAACCACTCGCAGCATCGGCATTGCAGGGGCTGAAATTGTTCAGCGCCGCCGGCTTCATGAACTTTCTTTCTTACGCGTTTATCTTCACAGCACTTAGCATGGAGCGGGTGTCCATCCTCTCGCCCTTGGTCAACGCCTCATCCCTGTTCGTCGTGCCGCTCTCGGCGTTCTTTCTAAAAGGCGTCGAACAGCTCACGCCGAGAAAAATCGGCGCGGTGCCTTTGGTGATTCTCGGAGTATTTTTGATCGCGTGGGAAAAACTCTAACGGCTTTGCGCGCATGTCAGTGCGACAGGACACCCGTGACGATCATGAGCCGCATCGATCGTCCTTACGGCTATGCGGCTCCCTACAGCCACCGAAGCCAACGGGCCATCAAACTCAGTGAAACGTCGGACCACCGGAGTCGTCATCCTTGCCTCCAGGGACAATTTTGAAGCGACGCTTGAGCCGATCGAGCCGGCGGCGATCGAGATAGTCTTTGAAGCGATCCCAGGGATTGAACCCGCGCAAATAAATATAACCGAACACCATGCCGCCGAGATGGGCCAGGTGGGCGATCCCGCTGTGGCCTGATTGCATCGCAGAATAGAGCGCAATGGCTCCGATGATCATTACAAAATATTTTATCTTTATGGGAATCAAAAAATAGAAATAAACGATGCGGTTCGGATAGATCAAGCCATAGGCGAGTAAAATGCCATAGACGCCGGCCGAGGCGCCGATACTCGGTCCCATTTGACCCGGAGCAAAAATGGTGTTGAGAATGCCGCCGCCGATGACCGAAACGAAGTAGTAACGCAGAAAAAAATTGCTTCCCCAGCGCCGTTCTAGATCGCAGCCAAACATCCACACCGCGAGCATATTAAAGAGTATGTGAAATATTCCCCCGTGCAAGAATTGGTAAGTAAATAGCTGCCAGATGTAAAGATCCCCTATGACCCGCTGCGGCACTAGACCGAAGTAGCGACTGAATTCGTAATCGAGATTCGTACCAACGATGGTCTGTAAAATGAAGACCGCGGTATTGGCGATGAGGAGAAACTTGATCGCGGGCGTCACCGCGCCCGGGCCGAAGATCATCTGTCGGGTCTGGTATTGCACTGGGTTTGAGTTTAACCGTTCGGCGGCGCCGATTAAAGACGGCGACGATGAATTTATCCACCCAAGTAGGCCTGGCGGACAAGATCGTTACCAGCCAATTCGCTGGCCGTACCTTCAAGAATCACGTTGCCGGTTTCCAGGACATAGCCGCGGTGCGATATCGCCAGCGCCATGGCGGCGTTTTGTTCTACCAGCAAAACGGTTACGCCGCTGTCGTTGATCGCGCGGATGTCCTCGAGAATTTGCTCGACGATCTTCGGCGCCAGTCCCATGGACGGCTCGTCGAGGAGGAGGAGCTTAGGTTTGGCCATCAGTGCCCGACCGATGGCGAGCATTTGCTGTTCACCGCCGGAGAGGGTGCCCGCGTATTGCTTCTGGCGCTCCCTCAAGCGAGGAAACATTTGGAAAACGAAATCCAACTCCGGCCCGAGTGCGCTTTGATGACGCGCGTAGCCGCCAATCTTGAGATTTTCCAACACGGTAAAGCGCGGGAAAACCTTGCGGCCCTCCGGCACATGGGCGATGCCCCGCCGCACGATCTCGTGGCTATCGATCTTGTGCAACGCTTCGTTTTCGAGCTGCACCGAACCGCGGACCGGCCGCAACAAACCGGACAGGGTTTTTAGCGTGGTGGTTTTGCCCGCGCCGTTGGCGCCAAGCAACGTCACCAATTCGCCCTGCTGGACGGCGAACGACACCCCTTTCAGAGCGTGGATCGCGCCGTAGCAGACGTGGATATCGTTAACTTGGAGCATGCTCCGCCCACGATCCCCGGCCGAGATAAGCCTCAATCACGCGCGGATCCTGGCGCACTTGCTCAGGATCGCCCTCGGCGATCTTTTCACCGTAGTCCAGCACATGCACCCGGTGCGAGATGCCCATGACGACGCGCATGTTGTGCTCGATCAGCAGGATCGCCTTGACGTACTTGCCGATGAGCTCTTTAAAGAGCGCCATCAGCGTGCGCGCTTCAGCGCTGTTCATTCCTGCAGACGGCTCGTCGAGGAGTAAAAGCTGCGGCGCGGCGGCCAACGCCCGGGCGATTTCTAAGCGGCGCTGCTCGCCATAGGAAAGTTGCTGCGCCCACTCATCTTCGCGGCCGCTGAGTCCGGCCAGCTCGATCAACTCCATCGCCTTAAGGCGCGCCGCGTTCTCTTGCAAATGAAATCCCTTGGAGCTCAAAAGAATCGCCGGCAAGCCGGTTTTCAGTTGTGCGTGCATGCCGACCAGAACGTTTTCCAGAACTGTCATGTGCGAGAACAGACGAATATTTTGAAAAGTCCGACTGATCCCGGAAGCGCTGATCTTGTCGGGTTTCAGACCGACAAGGGAACGACCTTGAAAAAGAATTTGCCCCTCGTCGGGGCGGTAGAGACCCGTTAAGGTGTTGAACAAGGTGGTCTTGCCGGCGCCGTTGGGACCGATGAGCGACGCGATCATGCCATCGTCCAAAGTGAGGCTCACCCCCGCAACCGCCTGCAAACCGCCAAAGCGCTTAGATACGCCGCGAACTTCCAGCAGTGCCATACTAATCCTTGCGCTCCCGGCCCGGCGGCAAAACTCCCTGCGGGCGAAAGATCATCATCAAAATCAATATCAAACCGAACACCATGCGCTCGTATTTCGCCGGCTCGAACTGGACCGGCAGCTGGCTGAGCGGGTAGCTGCCGAGCAACGGAATCGTCAGCACCGCCCCCGACTGGCGCAGGCCGTTAAGCCAGAGCGACATCCCTTTGAGCAACTGCAAATTGAGAATTGTGACACCGGTGGCGCCGAGCACGGCGCCCGGGATGGAACCCATGCCGCCGAGAATGACCATCGCCAGGACACCGATGGATTCCATGAATGTAAAGCTCTCCGGATTGATGAAGACCTGCTTGGCGGCGAACAACACGCCGACGGCGGAGGCTAAGGACGCGCCGACGGCACAACCGAGCAACTTCATGCGCACCACCGGCACGCCCATCGCCGAGGCGGCGACCTCGTCTTCGCGGATTGCCTTCCAGGCCCGGCCGATGCGGGAATTTTCCAGCCGCCGCGTAGCCACGACGATTACGCAAACGATGATCAAAATCAAAAAATAAAAATACAGCGGATAGAGCTTCGCCTCGGGGACTTGCACGTTGAAGAATTCCAGCAGCGGTTGAAAAAATAACGGCGGCTTGGAAATCGGCGAGATGCCGCGCGGGCCGTTGGTGAGATTGACCGGCTTGTCGAGATTGTTCACCAGCGCGCGCACCACTTCGGCGAAACCAAGGGTGACGATGGCGAGATAGTCGCCGCGCACGCGCATCACCGGCAGGCCCAACAGAAACCCGGTCACGGCGCCAATGGCGACGCTCAGGAGCAAGAATGGAAAAAACCAATTGGCTGAGAGCGGGAATAAACCGCCGGCGATAAATTCGTTGGCCTGCGGCGAGCCGAAGATCGCCCAGAGATAGGCGCCGATGGCGTAGAAGGCGACAAAGCCCAAATTGAGCAGGCCGACGAAGCCGACAACGATGTTGAGACCTAGCGCCAGCGCGACATAGATGCCGATCTGGATCGCCACTTCGAGATAGTAGCCGTTCAACCAGCCGAGCACTGGCAGCAACACCCCGAGCAAGAGCGCGCCGAGGATATATTTAACCTTGCGCGGCGCCGCGACGTAGTAAATCAAGAGCAGCGAGGCTTCGACGGCCAGGAAAGCGAGAACCGATTGGGGAAAGAAAAACGCGAGCAGGCAACTGGCAACAATATAGCCGCACAGAGACAACACAGTGAGAAAACGGTTCACGCCTTGCTCTCCCGTACCGTCTCTCCGAGCAGCCCTTTGGGACGAAAGATCAGGATGAGTATCAAGACCAAGAAAGCAACGACGTCTTTATACTCGGCGCCAAAAGCACCGTTCGTCAATAAGGAAAGATAAGAAGCTGCGAACGCCTCCAACAAACCGAGCATCATGCCGCCCACCATGGCGCCTGGGATGTTGCCGATGCCGCCGAGCACCGCCGCGGTGAAGGCTTTCATGCCGGGGATGAAACCGGTGTAAGGATTGACCAGGCTATAGTGGATGCCAAAAAGCACGCCGGCCAACCCGCCCAAGGCACCGCCGACAAAAAACGTCAGCGCGATGACCCGATGAACCGGCACGCCCATCAGCGAAGCGGTGTCTGGATCTTGCGCCACGGCGCGAATCGCCATGCCCATTTTGGTCCGGTTGACGAAGTAAGACAGCCCCGCCAGCGTCAACAACGCCATGACGATCACAAGCATCGATTTTACCGGAATCACCAGACTCGCAGTGATCGGCAGAGTCCGGTCGAGAAACTCCAGACTGGGATAGTTCAGATAAAATGTGTTGCGCCACAGACTTTCGAAAAGGCGCAGACTATCTTGCAAAAAAAATGACGCACCGATCGCCGAAATCAATGCCACCAGACGCGGGCCGCCGAGGAGGGGGCGGTAGGCGACGCGCTCTAGGGCCATCGCCGCGACGCCGCTGATCACCATCGCGGTAACGATGACGAGAAACAATACGACCGCCGGATGGAGCGTGCCGAGGTAGCCCGAGCTCTGCAGCGACAACATCACTTCGACGCCGACAAAGGCGCCGAGCACAAAGATCTCGCTATGGGCGAAGTTAATAAACTCCAAGACGCCGTACACCATGGTATAGCCCAAGGCGATCAGCGCGTACATGAAGCCCAAGACGACGCCGTCCAGGAGAACTTGAGGCAGAATTTCCAGTGCGAGTTCCAAAGCGCTGTTGACCCTTCAAAGGCCGTCATGCTAACAAATAGTCGCCGCCGTCGCCACTATTACGCCGGCGCATTTCGCAAATCGCCGTCTGATGGGCAACGACAATGACGCAAGCCTAATGATTCACGGCTGACAGTCGACGCCGGCACGGCCAAATGCTTTTGCGAATCCAACCGAGCCCGCGGCGGAACGACGGATAAACTTGCCGGCGATTCTTTGGAAACAAGGGCCGATCGCGTATAATAAGCGCAACAAAGAATTGTAATATGCCGGACGCAGTTTCATCGCCGACCCTAGCTTTGCCGTCGTGGAGCTACAAGATCAAACGAGTGGCGTGGATTGCGCTCGGGGTCCTCACCTTCATATTCGCGGTCATCTTGATCGTGCCCCATTTCGTCGACCTTGGATTATTCAAGAGCACTTATCTGCCACGCGTCGAGGAGGCACTTAATCGCCATCTCGACATCGGCGAGGTTCGGCTGAGCCTCGTGCCCTCGCCGTCGATCCGCTTGTCTAACTTAAAAGTATTCGACGGCCCGGCTTTTGCGAACAACACCTTCTTCTCGGCGCAGCAAGTCCAATTGCGTCTCAGGCTCTGGCCGCTCTTGCATGGCCGCTTCGAAGTTTCCGAGCTGGTGCTCGACAAGCCGATTTTCAATTTATTAAAGAAGCCGGACGGCACGATCCATTATTCCGATATCGCGGGCAAGAATACGGCGCCGGTCAGCCGGCGCGACGTGAGAAGACGGACCGTGGCGCCGCGCGCGGTCGAAACCGCCGCCCCGCCGCTGTTGATTCCCGGCAAAATGAGGGTCCGCGACGGCGAGCTCAACGTGGTCACCAAAGGGCAAGCACCGGTCAAAATCAAAGGCATCGATCTGTCGCTCCGCGAGTTTTCCAGTGACGCGCCGTTTCCGTTTCGCGCTTCGTTCAGCTATCCCGGGCTCAGGACCGTAACCTTGGAAGGCGAGCTGAATTATCAGGAAGACAAAGCACTTCTCGATCTCAAGAATAGTCGGATTAAAATTCAGGACCTGACTCTGCCCGTGCAGGGCAGCGTGAGCAATCTATCGGGTACGCCGCGGGTCAACCTCAATCTCAACACGGGTGATGTTGACGCCAAGCCGGTCTTTCAGATTCTGTCGGTTTTCGGTCTGGCGCCGCGTGACACCGAGATTTCCGGCCCCATGGGTTTGTCCGTGAACGTCGCCGGTCCTTCGACCGGTTTGGTGACTCAGGTTCGCGGCCGATTCAAGGATGTCAAAGTCGACGGCAAGCGCGCCTTAAAAGGCAACCTCAGCGGCGAAGTTTTGATCACCCTGCCCTTGGGAAGCGGACCCGTGAGCGGGCGACTGCGGGGCAACGGAAAATTGACCGCGCGCGACGGCGAGCTCACCAACGTCAATCTGATCAAAAAGATCGAGCGGGTCACCGGCATGATCGGCTTGTCGAAAGACGAGCGGCGCCAAGCCACCACGTTCAAAACGCTGGAAGCGGATTTTCTGATCGGCGGCGGCTATGCCGAATTTACTCGCCTTTACCTGGTCAATCCGCAGATGGAAGTCACCGGCAACGGCACGATGACCATCGAACAGCCGACCCTGGACATGGCGATCAGCACGGCGCTCGCGCCGCAGGCTTCGGCGCGCGCGGGGCGCGGCCGGATGACAAATTTTTTCAAGGACAAGCAAGGACGAATCGTCGTGCCGTTGAAAGTCACCGGTCTGGTGGAAAACCCGTCGGTCAACTTGAACACCGGCAAGCTCGCCGAGTCGGGAGTACCTCAAAATATCGAGCAGGGATTCAGCTCCTTCTTCAAACGGCTGTTCCGCAGCCGTTGATGGGAAACTCCCGAACGCGATCAACGGCGCCGTTCAGGCGGGCTGAGGCTCACGATCAAGGCTTGCAAATTTTTCCCTTCGAGCGCTTGCGCAGCGCTCTGATCCACGTCGGCTAACAACTCATCGATGGCGTCTTCTTCCTTACTGCGCTCACCTTCGATGCGGACGCCTTTGCCGGCGTTTTTCACGCAATTTAAAATATCTTTAATGCCGATGGTCTCCGGATCGCGGCCCAAGACGTAGGTGTCTTCATGGGCCAAGGGCAGCACGAGTTTAGACTGCGCGAACATGACCATAAACTCTTGAACGATGCCGGCGGGCAGGCGCAGTCGCGCGCCGATCTCAGCAACGCCCATGGGATCGAGTCCGTGATAAAAATTGCGCCCGATCAGCAGCATCATGTGCAGTGCCAACTTCTCGCGCCCCGCCGGACTCTGCGCCAAGAGCTCCCGGTCGCCGAGAAAGTAATTGATATGCTGGTGCGCATAACTTACCTGCGCGCCCAATAAGACGATCACCCACCCGACGTGGAGCCAAAGTAGAAAGAGCAATAGAATGGCGAAGCTAGAATAGATGACGTAATAGCGCGTCGATGAAGCCACGAACACGGCGAAACCCCAACCGACAGTTTGCCAAAGAATCGCCGCCACCAAGCCGCCCACCAATGCCGAACGCAAGCGGACCCGCGTGTTCGGTATGAACATGTAAACGAACGTGAAAGCGGCCCAAAGCGTCAGATAAGGAACCAACTGGAGCAGAATGAGGATCACCGTACCGAGCGCCTGCAGTGACAAGAGGGCTTGGACGATGGCGGTGTTCTGCAACGTCGCGGTAATCGTCACTGCGGCGAACACCAGCACCGGACCGACGAGAATAGCGCTCAAGTAATCGCTGAAGCGGCGCGCCAGCTTGCGCGGCGCCTTGACGCGCCAGATGTGATTGAACGCCTCCTCGATGGTGCCCATCAGCGACAGAACGGTAATGAATAAAGTCACTAAACCGACGCTGCCCAACGCCCCGGCGCTCATTTTGTTGACGAAGCCGATCAAGTGGGCGGTAATTTCTTGACCCTTTTCGCCGAGCGGCGACAGCGCTTCGAGCAGAGCCGGCTCCATGCGATTGTGCACACCGAATGCTTTGAGAAGTGAAAACACCACCGCCAACAAGGGCGCGAGGGACAAGAGCGTCTTGAAAGCCAGCGCCATCGCCTGGAGCTTCACCAAGTTTTGAATGAAATCGTGCGCGACCATGACGACGATTTTCAGCACCAAACGGATCAATCGTGTGAAGCGGCTGACTTCCGATACATCGCTCGTAAGCAGTTGATCGAAGACTCTCTGCTTCATTGTTCTGATCGACCGATTTCGCTGTTGGGCGGCTGGGCTCATGGCAATCTCATCGAGGCCTGAATTCGAGCAGGGACTCCGGTGACGGTGATATGGCCCACGACCAGCACCGTCTCGTCTTGATGACGCCGCACCGCCGCGGCGACGGCCTGGATGTTTTCGCGCGATTTTCCTTCATAGACCGGAATAATTTTGGGCTCGCCCTTTAGTAACTTGGCTAACGGCGCCGCCGTGTCGCGGGTCCGGCGCCATTGAGTCGTGATGATCGTCGTGACACCGGCATCGCTCAAGGTCGCCGGGAGTGATCGCGCCCGCGCTTCACCCTCGGCGGTCAGGGGCGGATCTTCGCCTTTCCACACGCGCTCCATGTGTAGGACCAAGAAGACATGACGGGTTGAAACCCTCCCCTCGGGTCTGCCAGGCTTGGTACGGGCAGCTCAACCGAACAAAGCCGCGGCCAAAACGATTATCGGTAGCATTCCATTAGAGCCGAGCCGTAATATTCTCACGAGAATCATCGATAGCGGCATTAATTTGGGAACTAGAATGAATCAGACGAACTTCGCCGTCTTCCCGCAATTCGGACACGCACGCCAATCGGCATTAATCGCAAAACCGCACCCCGCGCAACGATGTCGCGGCATGAAGCGCAGCTTGGGTTCGTCCAACTTCGCGGCCCTTCGGCCCAATAGATGCCGGTGAACAGACTGGTTTTGCAGGTCACCGTCTCCGTAACGCCTGAACGGTCCGTGTAACTCACCCTGTCGTGCCGCTCGTTTTTCTCAAAAAACCAGCCGTGCGCAAACGGACTCCATTGAATTGATAGGACGCGGCCACCCTTCGATTCGATCTCATTTCTGATCCGGTTCTTTTGGACGGCATTCGCATGGCTTTAACTATTTTTCCTTCGCTCCCAACAAAACAAAAGGTAATTGGCCAAGAACGCCGGCGCTAACCAGGAGTACCACAACTCCTCCGCCAACGAAAATCTCAAAAGCAAATGAGCGACATTGATCATAATATAGACACGAGCCGTCCAGGATCTAAGCCATGACCGGGGCCGTTGGCGTACCCAGACCGCCCCTTCCAAGATCGCCGGGAGAAGCACGACCTGATCGTAAGTCCAAATAAAAATACTGCTTACGACCGAGACAACGCTAATGAGCGGCAACTGATCCAGCCAACTCCATGCATCCTTGTGACGCCGCCAATAATAGAGAGCCCAGATAACGGCGATCACCGTGGGCGTAAGCTCCAACCAACGATTGTCAAAGCCAAGAAGGATGGCCAGCGAGTTCCTTAGCGTCGGGGCGGGCCATTCCAACGGCTTCCGAACATCAGCAATTCCGTATAGCGTGAAATATTCGGAATACACATTCGAATTGAAGAGCAACGGCAGCAACACTGCGACGACACCGGGCAGCAAAGCCCCCAAGACCAGCCGCCAGGACCCTTGGTCCAGGATCCACAGAAAGAAGAAGATCCAAAACAAATACAAGACATGGGGCTTGATCGACAAGATCACCAGCGCTGCCCCCATCACCATGCTATTCCGCTTGCGTTCGGAATGCAGAAAAGCGGTCAGTCCAGCCAAAACCAGCGGAGTAATTTGGCCGATGATTAAAACAAAAACCGCCGGCACAAATGTTAATGCCAGAACCCACGACAACCGGGAACCTTGCGCCGAGCCTCCGTAGAGTCGCCAGAGTTGTCGAGCCGAAATCAGAATCAAGCAAACATGGAACAGCAGCCAAAAAAATTGGCTGACAGTAAAATCAAAAAGGCCAAACGGCAATGTAAACACAAACGACCAAGGCGGATTCCACATGACTAGAGGCGCTGCGCCGCCCCATCCAACGCTGCGTTGAATGGTGAGAAGCTCGTCGGGCGAGTAGGGGTTTCCGCCATTTGCAAGTAGCCGGGCGGCGGCCCAGTACTCGACAAAATCCCGGATCCCGGCCTGCTTAGGAATTTCCGCGCCCTGCGCAAAAACCTGTCCCGCGCCCATAAGCCCCAACAATCCGACGAGCAGGATCACCGGACAATAGAGATAAATTCGCTGCCAGCTCAAAAGGTGCGAGTCGAACAAATTCTTAGCGTGTCTGAAAATCACCGCTCCGGTTACCCTAAACTTCGAGTTCCTCGGCATTCAACCGCAAGAGCATAATTAAACTTCGTCCGACCTCAATGCACCGGCAACGAATCGTTGCCGAAAACACAAGAATTTTTCGATATGCGCACGCGGATTGAGACGACTTTACGCGGGTATTACGACCGATCCATTACCCGGTCCCGCTGAAAAAGTTGATAGTTGATCGGGAAGACCGGCGCCACCGTCTTTGACATTGTAAAGAACCGCCCCCCCTATCGCCCTTTTTCGCAATATTTCCTGTGATATTAGTAGTCATCAGAGCGCTAGGAATTGGTCGGGTTTCGCCGCTAGAATGTGATTGTCGCTCCAACGTGGTTTGCGTCTTCAACAGAGCGGCTTTTTCCTGGCGTAGTCTCTAATGTGTTGGGCGGCATCCTCCAGCCATAACAGCCCTCGCTCCAGTGCTTCCGCCCATCGGCGGAGTTTAGCATCGGCATCTGTAATGGCCGCTGCGATCGTCTTTCCCTCCGCAGTGGGCTTTTGCTTTTGTGCCATCGCGGCTGTGGCCAACGCGATAAATCTTCGCACGTTGTCGGTACTTAGAATGCGCTTGTGGATCCTATCTAAGACAGCATTCTCTAATTTGTTTTTGTTTAAGAGCGGCGCGTCACAAGCGCTTTTGCCCTTTTGCAAATATGTTTGGCAGCTATAATAGTGGAAGCGACTGCTTTTGGCGGCGGTTCCAACGTAATGGTGTGACCACCGATCATATACGACGAGTTGGCTGAGAAGATAGTTTGTGCGGTGAGCATAAGAGTTGTACCAGGACAAAGGAACCCCTTCACGTTTCTTTTGGACCCAATCGAATAAACTTTTTTCGATGATGGTCGGGTAGAAACCAAGGATCGTGAACGGCTCTTGGCAGCTGTATATTATGGGTGATTCGGTACGGATAGAGTTGCTAAATTTGGGAGACGCTATGTTGCCCCTGGTTCGAAAATTGCCATGTTACGAGAGATGCAGCGCCCGAGGACCAACCCTTCGCCCAAATATATTCGACGGACGACGGTATCGCTGGCCCTAGAACACCTTGGAGAGCCACCCAGGCTAAAAGTTCGTTGGACACTCCGGCTTTTTTAATGTTCTCGGGCGTAACCCTGCGTACAAACTCCTCGATGTTTCCCTCCTTTAGCAATCCCAGGAACTCCATTTCGAAGGCTGTGTCTACACTGCCCATCGTCGGACCTCCGACGTCACCATAGATACTTCCGCTAACCAGGACCGCCACTTTGCCGGTATAACTGTCGTTGATGAACTGGCGAATATGCTGACCCAATTTATAGCACCTCCGAGCCGTCGGCCCTGGTTGCAGCATTCCACCGATATGTACCGGCACTATCGGAAGATCCATGTGCGGGGTGACGAAATTTAGGGGTACCATAAACGCGTGATCCAATATAAAGTCTTCAGAATACGAAAAATCGATCTCGTTCTCGATTCCATAGTGGAGCAGTCCACGCGCCAATCTCGTATCGACTTTAAGCGTGGCCTTTGGCACCCGCAAATTTTGGATTTCTTTTGGTGCCGGTCCTGCGCACGTGTCCGAGACCGCGAGGCAGAACATCGGATTGTTATGGTAGAAAAAGTTGGTCATGTGATCTGTAGTCAGAACAATAAGACAATCCGGTGACGCCTCGACCAAGCATTTGTGCAGATAGTCGAAGCCCTGCAACAACCGGTGCCGGTCGTCATCGGATATACCCTCCGGGCGGGATGTGATGTTTGGATTGTGAGGAGCTGCAAGACCGAGAACTATCTTACCCATTTAGACCTCCCGTATCTGCTTCAAATACTCATCAGTTCGAATTCCCACCATGTGGGCGAATTGGAAGAGGAGCCACGGGTTCACCCCCATTTGGTAAAGGCTCTTTATATCTTTTGATAATATGGCCAAGCGCTCAGTATGACTCAAGTCATAAGGCTTCGCGATTGATTCTGGCTTAGCAAGATAATTTTCCCGGAGATCGAGATCGTTATGGATGTCAAAGAATAGCCTTTGGACTTGGTAAAGGCTCATGGTATTCCTCCAAGATTAAGATCGCTTACAGTATTAACGCCTCACATGAGTTTTTGGAAGCCTATTTGCTCTTGATGAAATTGCAGTCTTTGAAGTTCGGTAGCGTCTGAGCCTAAATCGAGGCAGCCCGAGGATCGATCCGGCGACTTCCTTCACCATCTGCTGCAATCACGCCCGGTTCCAAAAAATCTTCAAAGTCGCGATGCATTATCAGGGCCGCACTATTGAATCATCTCACAAATCACACTGGTTGAAGCATTGCACGACGCCAATCATTGGAATGAAATATCAAAAATGTGCCTTACAGGTCAGAAACCCCATTTCCTCACTGCGGCCTCCGCTTTCTTCAATGCAGGTTGCAATTCCGGTCGTCCACGGACTTCCTGATAGGCGGCCGTGACCAAGGCGCCGCGCACCACCTCTTCGGGATCAATCGGTAGATCCAGTTGCTTGAGGTGAAGCATCTCTTGGATCGTTTCGACAACGTCAGTCCGGGAAACAGCGAGGTCGATGGGTAACGTCCAACCCTCGACTTTTTCCGGACTACTGAGAAGCTGCACGACTCGTTCTTCATCATTGTGGCTACTCTCGCGTAACCTGAGCTCGAGATCTCGGAGATATTCAAAGTGGTCACGGTCCCGCATAAACCAGAATGAGCGAATGATTGCGCGAAGAAAAGCAGAGAGTTCGGTTTCGCGCTCCTCTATTGTCTGCTTTGTTGCGACGATAACTTTGCCAAGCCGCCCCCGCGACCGGTTTGTCTTGGGGTCCAGAATCGTAGAATAGCCCTCCGCCTCAAGCTGTTCCGAGAAAGGTGGCGCCGACGACACCATGTCCACTTTTCCCGATTTAAGCATCTCGACGTGCGCGGGATTACTTCGGTAAGCAAATGCTGGATCGTAAATCCAGGAAACATCCTTTTCTGGGTTCAGCCCTGCCGCGCGCAATGCCTTCGATAGAGAGTACTGCATGAGATCGCCTGGCTCTCGAACACCGATTTTACAACCGCGCAGCTGACTTAGTTCTCGAATACCTTTGCGAGCGTACCACTTCAGGTCCGGATTGCTCTCGTACCGCCAACCAGCAACCAAATAGAGGTCAACTCCTCTGGCGCGCTGGCAAATGATCGAGTCGATATTAACGGCCGTAACAATATCTAGCCCGTGATCCTTCACGGCCGCTTCTAATCCTTCAGATTCAAGAAGCCCAGGAACGAGTCCGCGACATTCATATTCGTAATTTAAAAACCCTTCCTCGCGAAAATAGCCTTGCTCCTCGGCAACCCGAACCGCTATTTGTTGCCCGACATGGTAGTTGCTGTTTGCGACTAAAAGTGCCTGATCACGGTTACTCAAGATACTCCCTAGAAGCTGTTACCTTATGACCCATCCAGTTTGTTGCTAATTACCATCGCCCTCTTTCCGCGTGGTGTATAGCGACGGAAACCCTAGACATGAACACGTCAAAATCCGCAGTTCGCAAGTGTATCGTTATCTTTTTACGTCGTTGATTGCTCAAAACGAGACAAGCCATGCAAAACGCTAGCGCCCAAAATGAAAAAATGACAAACATAATATCGACTCGAACCAACTATTCAACGCTACGCTCGAGCCAATATGCAATTGCCGTCCTCATATCACCCTGCCGATTACCGGTCAACTTGATTTGACCGCTAATTTTGCTCTGTGTTTTTAGAAGATCAAGAAAATTATCGGTAATGAGGATTATGCGACCGAGGAGAGAAGTTTCAGAGGTCGGGCTCAAGAGAGGAGCTGTGGACGGGACCTTGTACTTTCTCATTCTGTTCATCGGTTTCTGTCTCGGGCTTGGGTTTGAAACCAGAAACCATAGTCGCTTGACATTATTTATCACTTGCACAATAGATGTTTTAGTGATGCGCGTTGCATTTTTTTGGATAGAAGCCATTGGCACAGACGTCGTAGCACGCGCTTCGATTTGATGTATGGCCGATATAGCCTTAACGCTTTCCTGTGGGGACTATGATCGCACGCGCCCACTCATTGATCACACAGTTCCTACACCCGGCTTGGATCTCAAGGTCATGCCGGTGTCGTCATCCGAGCGTCACGCTCGGTTCGTCACCAATTTTGAGTTTGACGCTTGCGAGCTGCAAATTGCCCTGTTTTTGGGTCTAAAGAGCCGCGGGGTGCCGATCACAGCGATCCCGGTTTTCCCTCATCGCCGATTCAATCATAGCTGTGTCATGGTCCGTCTGGACTCCGACATCAGGCGTCCTGAAGATCTCCGCGGGCGCCGTGTCGGTATCCATGGACACTTCAATCCAATCGCACTTTGGACACGGGGCGTGTTGCAGCATGAATTCGGGGTACCACCAAGCTCGATCCAATGGGTCGCTGATGGCGTCGATCTTGTGCCAGCCTGGTCACCCCCTTCCTGGTTACGCATCGAGCGCGCACCGGCCGGGAAGAAAATGCAAAGTTTAGTGGCAACCGGCAAGCTGGATGTCCAAATACTTTCCGATAGCGGAGCCGACGCCTTGGCCATGAACAAGGTCGTGCGAAGGCTATGGCCCAACTATCGCGAGGTGGAGGCGGACTACTATCGCCGCACTGGAATTTTCCCGATTCGCGAAGTTGTTGCCGTCAAGGACGAAGTGCTTCAGCGCGATCCCGAGGTGGCGGTACTGCTGGTGCGCGCATTCGAAGATGCCAAACAGCGCGCCTACCGTTATTGGGCCGACCACCGCCGCTCGTATCTTGCCTGGTACGGGGCCGAACAGGAAGAAGAAAGGGCCCTATTCGGGGCCGATCCGTGGCCCTACTCGATCGAGAAGAACCGAGTTGCCATTGAGACGCTGCTGGACTACGCGTTTGAGCAGGGACTCACTGAGCGGCGCCTCGACGTCAAAGAAATTTTTACCCCCGAGACACTTGATTGAGAATCGGCGCCGCTCTTTCACTTTAATTCCCATTGATATCGTGGCGACTGACCGGCAAAAATCGTTTTTGAACTGATGAAAGATAAATCAGTTTGACAGTAACCGGGTTACGCGGTAAGGGAAATCTAGTCACAACGTTGACGGCCGAACCAATTATCTCGTGGCTTTTTTCGAGACGCCGCTCATCACTTCGATTCGAGCTACAGATTCGGACAATGCAGCGAGGCTGCCCTAAAAAATCGGTTCAAAATCGTTTTCGAATTTGACACCCGCTTTTCGCGGCTTCTTATCGACGGCAAAGTACAAAAGCGTCCAAAACAAATAATTTCCATCCTAAAAAAGGTTCTCCAGCTACGCTACCAGATCACAGCGCAAAGCATGCATGACTTCATCCTTGTGCGTGCGGCAAACAAATTGTTAGAAAAAGGAGATTCACAATGAGCATTTTGGATCAACCTATTTTAATCGCCAATGTGAACTACCACGTCGGCCATTGGGTAGCCATTTACCTCGCCGAGGAACAGGGCTTTTTCAAGCAGGAAGGTCTCGAACATTATGAGTATGAGCGTGGTGGACTCCTACCTGGGCCGTGGGAAGGCCTGGGTCTCGGTCTGGCAATCAAAGAGCATGGGGTTGATATCGCAACAGCGGTGGACACGGAATCGGCCATCTTGCAGAGGGCCCGAGGTGCCGATGTGTATATTGTCGGCGGTTGGCGCTACACGCCATTACTCAAGTGGTATGGTTCCAAACATATCACTGATATGGCTAAGCTCCGCGGCGGTAAAATCGGCGTCAGGGAGAGCTCAGCCGAGGGTGGAGGACTCGTTGAGTTCTTTATCGAGGAGGCCTTGAAAGAAGCTGGCGTCAACCCCCAAACAGAAGTGGAAAAGGTCCGAAACCGCGTGTTCGGTTACCGCAATAACCCGGCTCATATCGAAATGCTTCGGTCCGGAAAAGTCAATGCGATCACGTCTTCGCCCCCGTTCTCCGATCAACTCGAAAAAGAAGGTTATCCTGTCATCCTCGACCCCAACAAGGTATTTCCACGGCGCCCGGGTAAGGTTACCGTGGCGCCGCTAAGAACAATCGAAAAACGGGGTGAGGAGCTTAAGGCTTATTTCCGAGCGATCATTCGGGCTTTTTGGTTCATGCGGGATCCAAATAGCTTCGAATATCTCCACGATCTCGAAGCGCGGCTAAGGAAGCTCACGCATAACGAAGACGAGCGTAGCCTCTTTATTGCTTCAGCGCCTGATAGACTTGAAAGTTGGGCATTGCCTGTCGACGGATGCATAGAACGCCAGGCGCTCGGTAGAATCATTCAAGAGATGGTCAAGAGAGGCAGGCTGGAGAGCCCGCTTCCTGTAGAGGAAGTTTTCAGAGACACAGCGGTACAGGATGCTTACCGCGACGTCAGCAGCCGGATGAATCTTAAGCCTGCCTTCGACACCGCCATGGGGGCCGTGAAAAAATACGGTTTCTAAGAAACTGTAAAATGATCTCGTTTGTGAGCGTTCAACAGCAGCTAGAACCCTTTATACATGATCTCGGTCATGCGCTCATGGGCGACTCGGATATCGCCACTCGGGCAAACGCCGAAAATACCGGGCCCTAGAAGTCTTCGGAACGAAAGCGTGCGCACGATCGCTTACGTCATTGATTACTAACGATTGAAGAGACAAGGCGCCGTCGACGCAATTTTGCAAGAAGCCGCGCGCCATCTCTTAGAAAAGTCTATCGCAGCTAGTGTAAAAAATACAGGTTTCAATCTGTCACGCCGGAAGCTAAGTTGTAACGTAGGTGCTGTAACGTATACATTGATCCAACAGACAGAAAGGAGTGTCTCCAATGATTTCAATGGCTGACCGTACAGTTTCTTTCTTTGTGTTCGCACTCGCCCTGGCGATCTCGATGGCGGTCTACTCGCCAACGTGCGGAGCGGCGAATCCTCTAGCGGATCTCGTAGCGGCTGCTAAAGGAGAGGGCGCCTTAAATGCCGCTGTTGTCTCGAGCTTACATGGCAAAGCTCACCCAAAACTTGCCGCGGCTTTCAAGAAGCGCTTCGGGCTTGATGATATTGACCTAACGATTACAAACGTAACAAGCTCGACGCACTACGGCAGAGCTGCGGCTGCAACTCGGGCTGGTGCGGTGCCGACCTATGATACAATTGAAGGATCTGAGCTCAGCAATATTCAGCTCATCGGGATTGGCGGTACGCAGACAATTGAAAATTGGCAGTCCTTATTGGCCGGAATCAACCCGCTGGTGCACTCGGGAAAGGTTCGCCCTCAACAGATCAGCCCAAAGCCATTTACCGGTCACGGTTTCAAGTACATGTCGCGGGTGAAGGCATTATTATACAATCCCAAACTTATCTCTGAATCCGAATTGCCTAAGACGCATGCTGACCTCGGCAATCCAAAATATAAAGGTATGTGGACGCAGCCTCCGTGGACGTCCCATTGGGAGGTCGGCCCCCTGATTTTTCCCGATTTAGGCAAGGAAAAATGGGTGGACGTGGTACGGAAAGCTGGGAAAAACGCCCGCGCCGTGCAGTCAGCGTCGAAAGGTGTTCAGCGAGTCCTTTTGGGTGAGTTCGCCTTCGGGTTGGCTAACACTTACGAGGGGCTACGAGCGCAGGATCGAGATTCGGACTCCCCGATCGCAGTTGCCTATTTTGCGGATTACAACCAAACCAATTCGGGCTATTACGTCGTTCGGAAAGGGGCTCGGCACCCTGCGGCCGGGACCCTTTTTGCTTTGTGGATGGGAACGCCCGAAGCCAAAAGCATCTGGCAACCGGTGACCTATGGCACACAGTTTTTGTGGGGTGAAAGTAAGCTGGATCGTACCGTCAGAGAGCTGATCAAAAAGAGCGGGGCCCGTATCGTTGATTATCTGGAGAGTGACGAAAGTTTGGCGCTGTTAAAGTGGTACGGCACTGGAGAAGGGAGAAAATATAGCAAAGCCCTGGCCCAAGCTATAAGGGGACAGTAGAGAAGTGGAAACCCACGCTGGTTTTGGCCTTCCGCTGGCTCGGCCAGCGGTCTGTTAATCGGTATTTTAATGTTCGAACACAAGAGCACTGACATGCATGGAGTCGAGCAGACTACGGCCAGAGACAAAGTCGACCGGATTCGCGCATGGTGGAGACCGAGGCTCGATTCCGACACTCTCGTGAATGGGTTACCTCTGGCATGTTCCTGGTTCATTTCATCACTTGTGCTGGCTCTAATGACATTTGTGTTTTATATGACGTTTGTCCCCGGACTGCCGACTGAGGCAGGGTGGACATTGAAACACTGGGCAAGTATTGCCACGCCACGCATGCTGACGGAAGTTCTGCCGAATACGTTAATCGTTGGGTTCGGCACGATACTTGTGGTGACATTCTTCGCCTTGCCTCTGGCGTGGCTGCTCAATCGCACCTCTTTGCCCTTCCGAAACGTCTTTATCACTTTGATGGCTTTGGTGGTGGTTATACCCGGTTTTATCAAGGCCATGGGCTGGATTCTGCTCGTCAACGACCGGATTGGCCTCGTGAATAAAGCCGTAGCCAACTTATTGGGTTTGAAAACCGTCCCTTTGACAGTTGTCAATAATCCTTTCGGTATGGCATGGGTCATGGGATTGATGCTTACCCCAACGATGTTCTTCTTGATTTCGGGTCCCATGCGTGCGTTGGATCCGTCTTTGGAAGAAGCTGCAATGGTGTGCGGGCTCAATCGGTGGCGATTGATTCGTCGAATCAGCTTTCCTCTTGTTTGGCCGGGGACGCTCGCGGGAATCATATATATTTTTATGACGTCCATCTCCACCTTTGAAGTACCTGCGCTCCTGGGTGCGGCGAGCGGAAAGGTTCCCGTGTTGGCGACGGAACTCTTTTATGCGGTGAGGCCAAGCGGCATCGAGATGATTGAACCCGCCTATGGTGCGGCTGGGGTGTACGGCACGCTGATCGCCGTTCCAAGCGTGGTCGCTCTTTACTGGTACCTGCGGCTGTTGAGCCGAGCCAGGGCGCACGAAGTGATTACTGGCAAAGGTTATAGGCCGCAAGCGTTTGACTTAGGGCGATTTAAATGGGTGGCGCTGACGTTTGTCGTACTTTATCTCTTCCTTGCAGCTATCTTACCGTTGCTTGTGTTAATCTGGGCGTCGTTATTGCCGATCCTCCAGATGCCCTCGGCCGCAGCCTTTTCTAAGATCAACTTCTCGAACTACAACGATCTGATTCCCGCTCTCGGTGGCGCATCGGTTGTTTGGAATACAATCTTATTGATGGGATGGGTGTCGGTTCTGGTCCTGTTTTTTAGCGTGATGATTTCTTGGGTCGTCGTCCGCGCGCGGGTCAGATTCCACAGCTTAATTGATTTAATCGCCATGGTGCCACACGCAATTCCGGGACTGGCGTTCGCGTTCGCACTGATGATGTTGGCGCTACTTTTGTCACGTTGGTTTCCATGGCTGCCGTTTAGCGGAACCCTGGGGATAATCGTGATCGCGGGACTAATAAACCGATTGTCGTATGGCACTCGGGCGACGAACGCGGCCTTAATCCAAATCCAGGTGGATCTGGAGGAGTGTGCTCGAGTCTGCGGGCTTCGCAATCTTTCGATTATACGGAAGATTATTATTCCCTTGGCGATGCCGACTCTTCTCTTTACCGGTTTATGGACGGCCCTTCTGACGTTTCGTGAGGTGACCATGGCATTGTTTCTTTCCGAAAGCCGCAACAGAGTGCTGTCCGTCAACATCTGGTACCTTTGGCAAAATGGGAATCTTGGAATTGCTGCAGCCGGGTCTGTACTGATGGTGGTTGTCGCGGGAGCCCTGATGCTAATCATCCTGTCATTTAGCGGTCGCCAGTTCGGCGATCAGGGACGTGCGGGTTTAAGCGTGTCGCGAATCTAATGCACCCGTTGGGAAATGTGAACAACTGTCCCCGAGCCCGTAAGTCTTTTACTGATGTGGCCATTTCGATTAGAGCTGTCGTGGCGGCTTGCGTTCGCTAAATTCCCCTACTTAAAACTTGAATAATTTATTAAGATGGTCGGGATCTATCAGCTGCGAAAAAATTTCCGGATGCGAACTGGTGAAGTCCCTGCTCTAAGAGGGGTCGACTTGGAAGTCAAAGAAGGGGAGATATTTACGATGCTCGGCCCGTCAGGGTGTGGGAAAACCACCATCCTTCGGTGTATCGCCGGGTTGGAGAAAGCGGATACAGGAAAAATCACCATTGATGGGGAAGTCGTTTTTGACGCGGATGCTAACGTGATGGTTCCTGCGTATGGGCGGGGTGTCGGCATGGTGTTTCAGTCCTACGCAATCTGGCCGCACATGAGTGTGTTTCAGAATGTTGCTTTGCCACTCCTGGAGGGGACATTCAGGATCCCAAAGTCGGAAGTTAAGTCTAGAGTCAGTCAAGCGCTGTCCTTGGTGATGTTGGAAGGATTGGGGGAACGACCGGCCACATTGCTCAGCGGTGGTCAGCAACAGCGCGTTGCTTTAGCGCGGGCATTAGTTTATAGGCCAAAACTTTTACTGTTGGACGAGCCTTTGAGCAACCTCGACGCGCGTTTGAGAGCTGATATGCGATTAGAATTGCGTGAGCTCGTGGAAACGCTGAACATGACGTCGGTGTACGTGACGCATGACCAAGATGAGGCCTTGGCGCTTTCCGATCGGATTGCTGTGATGGAAAAGGGTATCATACTACAAATCGGCACGCCACGGGAGATTTACACGACGCCGGCAAACGACGCAGTCGCGTGTTTTATTGGGGAATCGAACCTGTTATCGGTCACGGTACAATCTGAGCGAGAAGGAGACGGATACCGACTGGTTAACAGTGCACTTGGCCTGATGTCATGTCGGATTCCAGGATCCATAGGAGTCGGAGCGGTGGTTACTGTTATGTTTCGCCCAAATGACGTCAGGTTGGAAAGAGAAGAAGCCGGCCCTGAGACGAACATGTACCAAGGATTCGTCAAACGGACTGTTTACCTTGGTAGCCGACTACGCTGTGAAGTTGAAGTCGCGTCCACAAAGATTTTGGCCGAGGTCCCGTCGTCTCGTGACATCAAGGAGCGCCAGGCAGTAAGCGTGCACATTCCACCGGATCAAATATGCGTTCTAGCCGGTAACTGAACTTTCTCAACTCGCATCCAATAATGCGAGTTTTTCGAAGGCAAGATCTGGCAACCTGCGTAAATACGACGCTGAGAATATCAAACGCTTGTTAAGGTAAGGGCGCATGTGCAATAAAGCATAAGTCCAGACATTCTGTAATTCGTCACGAGGAGAACCGTATGGAACCCAAATTTGTTTTTCATGAGCCACCGAGGCGTTATTCCAAAGCTTGCGTCTACGGTGAATTCAACTTTCTCGCCGGTGAAGATTCCAAAGATCCGACGACGCAGAAGGTGCAGGGAAACACCGTTGCCGAGCAGGCAGAATATCTATTTCGCAATATGAAGACTACTCTTGAAAGCCTTGGGAGCTCGCTCACCAGCGTCATTAAGACGACCGTCTACCTGAAAGATCCGCGAGACCGGGCGAACTATCAAGAGGCCCGCGTCAAGTACTTGCCACAGACCCCTCCTAGCACGTTGATCATGGGGGTTCAGCTTGCCGAGCCGGAGATGCTGATTGAGATTAACGCGATCGCCGTTATGCCAGGAGCGAAATAAGCCGGCGCAGATGATAAGATTGACAACGGCGAAGGCGTGCGTCCATAAAGAAACAATGAAACTCGACTCGTCAGGTGGTACGAGCAGTTTTTGCAAAACTGCGTGCGAAAACAACAGCAAGTCAGTGGTCGCTCAAGTGGCACCAGCGGAACGACGGCGGAAATATATGGATGCGGCGGTGTGGGCCATCCGCGCGGAAGAACCGACTGTCAGCGGCGCGTCGGAGCAGCAGACTTAATCACGCCACAAGATTAAAACAAAGGGAGGGAATGATGGGAATCTTGCGTGAGGTCAGACAGGCCAGTATTGGCCTTGTTACGTGGCAAGTTCTAGTGTTTTTCTTGGTATTTTTTCTCATGCCATGGTGTATCTTGGCTTGGGCGCACCGACGCTGTTTGCGGGGGAGGCGGCCGCTGCAGCAGAGACTCCTTCTAAGGGGAAACGGGCCGTCGATGAGTTGGTTGCAAAGGCGAAACAAGAAGGAGAGCTTGTTGCCACCATACAGTCGAGCTGGAACAAGGGGTTGATTCAGCCCCTCACTGACGCATTCAGAAAGCGCTTCGGGTTGGATATTAAGGTAACAGTCTCAAATGTCAATTCGGCCCGGCATTTCCCAGTGGCGATTGCCGAGATTAGGCGGGTGCCCCGGCAACTTACGATGTTGTGCAGGGGGACGATGCCGAGACCATGCAAATCGTAGGAGCTGGCGCGACTCATAAAGTCGAGAACTGGGTGACACTGCTCGCCGAGATCAATCCTTTGGTGCGATCTCGGCAAGCGTAGACCGGACGAGATCAGTCACGGACCGTTTAGAGACCATTCATTCATGTTCATGGCCAACGTTAAGCAGCTTATCTACAACACGAGACTGATCTCTCAAAAAAATCTGCCAAGAACGCATAGGGACCTTGCTAATCCCAAGTACAAGGGCAAGTTTGCGCAGCCGCCGTGGACCTCTCATTGGGAAATTGCGCCCGCCGCGTTTGATAATTTCGACAAGAAGCAGTGGCTGGAGGTGGTGCGAAAAGCCGGCAAAAACACCGGAGCAGTGCTCGGTGAGTCTTCCGCGGTGCAGCGGGTGGTCCTCGGAGAGTTCGCCTTTGCTCTAGCGCAGGATCGATACGTACGGCAGATTCTCGCCAAAGATCCGAAGGCGCCGATCTCCTCGCGGTTTTTTGACGACTACAATGAACTCAATCAAGGGTGTATTATTCCGTCCGCACCCGGGCGCGCCATCCCGCCGCAGGCACTCTATGGGCGCTGTGGATGACCACGCCTGAGTCGGAGAAGATCTGGCAGCCGAGCGATCTGCAATCCGTACCCTATGGTGATAGCCAACTCGATCATGAGTTCAGACAGAGTATAGAGAAGTCAAAAGCGAACGTGGTAGGGTTTTTGGACAACAAGAAGACCATCGAGCTGCTGAATTGGTATCGGACGGACGAGGGACGCAAATATTTAGACGCCATGGCTCGGGCTATTAGAGCGGAATAGTCGGCGTTGAAGAGCCTTATGCTGGTGCGGCGACCTGGGTACGCCGAGCCGTGAGTTTACTCTTTAAGCAAAGGGAGCGCACGGGCGGCATGGATGCTATTCCGCTTATATGCTCGTGGTCGATTCTTTCGGTCATCATTGCCCTCGTCGCGTTTGTTCTGTACATGACCTTCGTGCCGGGCCTGCCCACCGAGCCAGGCTTTACGTTGCGGCACTGGTCCAACGTGTTCAGTTCGCGTCTGCTCACCAGGGTTATTCCGAATACAGTCATTGTGGGTTTCGGCACCATTTTCATCGGCGCGTTTTTCGCTTTGCCGCTGGCTTCGCTGCTCAACCGGACGACTCTCCCATTTCGTACAATCTTTACGACCATAATAGGCATTGTGCCTGTCATTCCGGGCTTCATACTGGCCATGGGGTGGATCATGCTCTTGGACGAGCGGATCGGCCTGATCAACAATGTTGCCGCGAGTGCTCGACCTTCGAGCATCGCGTTGAGCGTTAAAGACAGCCCTTGGGGAATCGCATGGGTATTAGGGTCGATATTGACCCCCGCCGATCTTCTTTTTGGTCGCCGGTCCTTTGAGCCGCATCGACCCCTCTCTAGAAGAGGCGGCGAAGCGCTACCGCATGAGACATCTCACGATCCTTCGGCGCGTGACTTTGCCCTTGGTATCGCCTGGAAATTCTCGGCGGGATCATATACACGTTTCTGACAGCGGTGTCGATCTTCGAAATTCCAGCGCTGTTAGGCGCTGCGAGTGGAAGGGTCCCGGTCCTTGCAAGCGAGATCTTTTACTCGGTCAGGCCGGGGGGGCCAATGACGGCCACATTCGCATACGGGACGGCCGGGGTTTACGGAATGTTGCTGGCTATACCGAGTCTTGTAGCGTTATATCTTTATCTTCGAGCTCTTCATCGGGCGGAGCGTTATCAGGTGATCACCGGAAAGGGCTACCGAGCTCGAGAAATCGATCTTGGTCGTTTCGCCTGGGTTGGAGTCGTATTTGTTGTTCTTTACTTGAGCTTGGCCGTGGGACTACCCATACTGATCCGGGTATGGGCATCGCTCATGCCAGTGTTGCAAATGCCTTCTCGGGAAGCGCTCGAAAAACTTAGTTTCGAAAACTATCATGGCCTGCTGGAAGGGTTGGCAGGAGTAGACGTCGTTTGGAATACTGTCCTGGTAGTGGTCTGCGTATCTCTGCTCGTCATTTTCTTCAGCTTCATGATTTCATGGGTCGTGGTGCGGAGCCGAGCCCGGTCACGCAAGACGGTTGATTTGCTGGCGATGTTGCCTACGCGATTCCGGGCCTAGCGTTTGCGTTCGCACTGGCGATGATTGCGGTTCTGGCCTCCCGATGGCTTCCCTGGTTGCCGCTCTACGGAACCCTTGGCATCATCGTGATCGCCCATCTCATCAACAGGGTGCCCTATGGGACGCGCGTAATGAATTCCGCTCTGGGCCAGGTGCATCGCGATTTGGAAGAGATTGCCCAAGTTTGCGGCACGAAGACGCCGACGATCATGAGAAGGGTGGTCTTGCCGCTGGTCAAACCTTCGGTAGTCTATCTGGCTGTTTGGACGGCCATGCTAAGCTTCCAGGAGGTGACGATGGCGCTTTTTCTTTCAGGGCCGCACAATACCGTACTTTCGGTAAGTATCTGGTCACTTATGGGAAGCCGGCAGCCTGGGGACGGCTGCCGCCGCAGCCGTTGCGATGGTGTCTATCATGGGAGTGTTGATGTTCGGTGTTCTGAAGATTGCGGGGCGTGCAGCAACGGGGCTCATCAGCCGAGGTGCCGCCGTGCTGCGTTCGTCTGAAGCGCGATGATTCGAGTCATCAACCTCCACAAGGATTTTTTCACCCGAAATGCAAGCCAAGCGGCGGTCCGGGACGTTAATTTTGAAGTCAATGAGGGCGAAATTTTCATGCTCTTGGGACCCTCCGGCTGCGGCAAAACCACGACCCTACGTTGTATTGCCGGCCTGGAGACTCCCGACGACGGAGAAATCTGGATCGATGACAAACTAGTCTTCGCGAACCAAGGTCAAATTATCGTTCCGGTTTATAGACGCGGCGTAGGAATGGTGTTCCAATCGTATGCTATCTGGCCGCATTTGACGGTATTGAAAACGTAGCGTATCCTCTGGTTTATGGAATCAACAAGGTCTCGAAGGGGCAAGTAGAGAACTGTACGAAAAGCTCTGCCTCGGTCGGTTTAAACGAATTTGAAGATTGTTTTTAGCGCCCTTGCTCAGCGGGGGCCAGCAGCAGCGAGTCTCGTTGGCCCGGGCTCTAGTCTATGAGCCGAAAGTATTGCTGCTGGATGAGCCCCTCAGTAATCTTGATGCCAAGCTGCGCACAGAAATGCGCGTGGAACTCAGGGCTTTCGACAAAAAGACTAAAGATCACCGCCATTTACGTAACCCATGACCAAGAGGAGGCGCTGGTATTATCAGACCGCGTTGCGGTCATGCATGCGGGACAAATCCGGCAAATCGGAACTCCACGCGAGATCTATATCAATCCGAAAAGTGACGTGGTCGCCGGGTTTATAGGTACGGCCAATCTGCTGCAGGCGAGGGTCGAACGACTACCGTTGGATGAGAAAGACGGCACATTGACTAGGCTTTAGGAAAGCTGAAGTCATCTGCCTGCTTCACTGTCTGTCGGACAGACCGTGACTGTTATGTTTCGGCCCGAGGACGTTATCATTGGCGGCGACTCGTCACGCAGCGGCAACAATTTATTCCCCGCCACTGTAGAGGACGCGCTGTTCGTGGGTAGTCGATTTCAATGCCAAGTATCTATTAATACGCACAGAATTCATGGGGAGGTTTCCAAAACTCGGGTGGTAGAGGTGGGCCAGACGTCATGGTTGAGATTCCGCCGCATATCATTCACCTGCTCCTGTAACTTTACATATTTCAAGCAGGCCGAGATTGGCGCCATCCACAAATTGAGGCGTCTTGACCTACTGAATCACGTCGATATTTCAAACTGAATGATCCCGAGAAGAGCGCATGGGAAGTATCAACGTACAGCGACCAGTAAGAATTTTTTTATCGTCTTGGTTCCCTCCTTGAAGTTCACAAATGACCCATGGATCCGCGATGTTGGGCGACTTTTCCGCGATCCGCGCACTAAAGCGCATCATATCTCCTTCAAACGTGGAGTAGGTGTGCCGAACGCTAATTTTTCTCAACCATTCGCGGACGGATCGAATCGGTCAACATCGAATCAGTAGGGCCTGCTGGTAAGCTCTCGCTTGCGATGTTAATGTCTTTAGCCCGTTATGCTCGCGGACATGGTCTCTATCATAGTGAAGGCGCTGCCAGTTCTCCGTAAACTTGCCCAGCGCACAGCGTCAAATTGTAAGTCGGCCATGTTCGCGCGCCGGGATGGAGTCGCCGACGGCAACATCGTCTAAATAAACGGATTGATTCACAAAGGATATCTCTCTATTTTATTGGCTGTCAGCTGCATTGGGTACCTTGGTACCAGGGAGCTAAAAAGTATTTCTTTAGAATTTGCTCGTTGTGCTCTCCGAGCCTAGGCGCCGGGCTCAGCCGAGTTCCCGTGACGCTGGCAATCGCTCCTTGAGGAAAAAGTATCTTGCCATACTCGGGATGATCCATCTCGCTTAAAAAACCGCGCGCAATGAGTTGCGGATCGCTGACAAGGTCGAGCGGCGTGGAGACAGGGGAAGCGGGAAAGTGTAGGCGCTGACCCTGCTCGACCAACTCCGTTTTCGTGAAGCGCTTGGCCCAGTTATCCAGCCGCTGCATGATGAAATCGCGGCGCTTATGCTGATTTTCTTCTTCGGCCAGCGATGGATCGTTCCTTAGCTCGGGGTCCTGCACCCACTCGACGAATTTCGCCCAGCGGCCTGGCCGGTGAATTTGACTGATCACCCAGTGGCCGTCTTTACACGGCATCGCACCGGAGACCGCGGTGATTGCACCTCGGCTGCCGCGCCGCTCGGTGATCGTTCCGGAGAAACTATACTCAACCATCGCTTGCTCGACGAAAGAGGCTAGGGAGTCCCGCACCGAAACAGTGGCGACTAAACCGCGGCCCGAACCTTTGCGCACCAGCAGAGCGGCAGCAGTGGCAACGGCGGCATAGATCCCGACCGCAAGATGAGGAACGTGACCACCCAATGTCACCGGCGCGCGATCGGGATGACCGGTAAGCGACATTAGCCCCGAGCGCGCCACCGCACACAGCTCCGGCGCGTCATCGACGATCTTGGTCAGAACGAGATTTGGATTGGCTGCATGACAGAATTGTTCGTCGAAAGGCGTGTTGGCCAGCAACACGTCGGCATGGCCGAGTAGATTGTGCAAGATCTTTTTCCGGCATCTGACTCGATATCGACAGTCACACCCTTCTTACCGGAGTTTAAGAACTGATGATACGCGCTGTGCTCCAGATTTTGCTTGTCGCGTAAAAAACGGCGGGAGTCGCCTAAGCTCGTCACCTTCTGGTGGTTCGACGCGAATCACTTCGTGCCCTTCTTCGGCGAAAAGCCGGGCTGCGTAAGCTCCGGTAAGCGAAGTTAAATCGATAACACGGAGCATCTAGTTTCGATCCTGGACTACACCAGACAGCTTTTTTTCTGGAAAGACAGCGAGCGTATGCCGGCGACGGAGTACGATTTGTTGCTTAAAATTCAACACCTGTTCCTCCTGGTCGATGTATATTCCCAAGCCCGCCTTACCCTGGCGCGCGACGATGTCCGTGATGGAGCTTTGCGTGGACAATGGGTCGCCAAGGTAGGCTGGCTGCAGCTATTTAGTTTCGGAGCCAGCGTTACGTACGTTGGTGTATCCGGCGGGTAAGGGGGAGTTGACGCCGCAGGTCTGTTGGGTCTGTGCTTGCTCGCTCGGTACCTTCTTTAAAACTAAATGGCACCCAGCCGACGAGGAGCGGCGGCAGTATGCGGCCGCGATAGCCGGCGCGGCGTGCGTAGTCAGTGTCCAACCACAATGGGTTGGCATCGTCGGTGGCGTCGACGTAGCGGCGAATGTCCGATGCACTGATGACTTCGAGGGATCGCAAAGGTGTTCTGCGACCGATCCAGCCACCCAGCTCCGGCGTGACGATAGTTTCGATAGACCAGTCATTGCAGGACCCCTTGTTGTTGGATCTCCTCGATCTCCGTCGCGGAACAATTCAGCCAGGCGCGCAACACATAGACGCTATGTTCGCCCAAACTCGGCGCACTCTGGGGCGCGGGAAGCTCGACGAGGGACAACGAAAACGGTAGGGTGGTCGTCAGCATGGAACCGCTCCGCCGCTCGGCCATCTTCGAGAAGACCGTCGGAGCGTCCGGGGAATCGATAACGTCATTGATGCGTCGCACGCGTTCGGCAGCGATGCCCACCGCTCTCAAGCGCTCTTCCACTTCTTTGCTGGAGTATTGTTTGCTCCAGTTGGAAATCGCTCGGTCGATCTCATCATGATGCTGCATGCGGCCGGCCACGGTTGCAAAGCGCGGTTCTGCGCCCCACTGTTCCCGCCCGATCAGTTTCGCCAGGGTTTGCCATTGGGTTTCGGTTGAGGTACATACGGCGCACCAGTTGTCGGTGCCGGCGCAAGGATAAACGCCTTGCGGAGCAAAGTGGTCCGAGCGGTTGCCCGCTCGGATCGGCTCCTTGCCGAGAATTACGCTGCTCAGTAACAAAGAGCCGATCATCGAAGCGCTGCATTCGAACTGGCTCAAATCGATCAGGCTTCCCTGACCGGTGGTGATGCGCTTATCTATCGCCTGCAGAATGGCGAAACATGCATGCAGACCGCCGATGTAATCATTCCATGAGTTGGAGATCGCAGTCGGCGGATCACTTTCGGCTCCAGAGACCATCATCAAGCCGCTGTAGCCTTGCAAGTTCATGTTCATGCTGGTCCAATCACGGCGCGGGCCGTTATGGCCGTAGCCGGACATGCTGACGTAAATGATCTTCGGATTGGTCGCTTCTATTTGCTCATAACCGAGTTTAAGCCGGTCCATTACCCCGGCACTGAAGTTTTCGATCACCACATCGGCGATTGCCGCCAAACGCGCGGCAACCCGTTGGCCGGTTTCCTTCTTCAAGTCGATGGCGATAGAGCGCTTGTTCCGATTCGTATTCAAATAGGAGGCGTGGCGATGGTCTTCGCTCACAAACGACGACTGCCACGGATGGTCTGGATGTTTGCTGCTCTCGACGCGGACAACATCGGCGCCCAGATCAGCCAGCAGTCGAGTGCAGAAAGGACCGGCGAGTACGTGCGTAAAATCCAAGATTCGAATTCCCGCTAGTGGTGCGGAAAAGGTTGCTTCGGCGTCGGTGGACATGGGGGTAACGAACCTTTAACTCCTTCTGTGCTTGTAGGAGCAAATTGCGGCTGGCCGCGTGCCACGGAACATCATCTCTGGATTCGCCTGTAAAAACTTGATGAGGGGGGTTCAAGCCTCTTATCTTATGCGCTGTCATGGCTTTTTGACTTCAGCAATAGCCACGAGACCATCACAAGTAGAATCCTGAAATCGAAGTCTATGTCGTAAATAAGTTATTTGGTTTGCGTAGTCAAATATATTATTTTGATGGCGACGATAGATAGGGGTCAATGGATCTTAATCTTCATCAGTTGGAAATTTTTCTCTGTGTTGCGCGCGAGCGGAGCTTCTCGAAAGCAGCGGCGTATTTACATATAAGTCAACCGTCGGTATCCATACAAATCAAGAAACTTGAGGATTCCCTACAGGTAAAACTCTTCGAGCGGTTGGGACGACAGATTTATTTGACACGCGAGGGAGCAGCAGTTCTCAGCCATGTGACGCAATTAGCCGATATTATCTCCAATCTCGAGGGCGACCTTAAAGACCTCAAAGGCATTGGACAAGGGCAGCTTTCGGCAGGATGCAGCAGAGTTCCGAGCGCAACGCTGGTTCCATTGGCGGTGGCGGAGTTTAAAGAGCACTATCCCCAAACGGAAATCTCGATCAAGACCGGCCGTCCTTACGAGATCGAGCAATGGATTTTGTCCAACGCTGTTGATTTCGGCGTCACTGAAGGAGACCCCTCTTCTTCACTTGTATTGAAGGAACCCTGGTATGAGGATGAACTTGTCTTGGTTTTGTCGCGACGATCGCATTTGCTCAAGAAACACCAATTGACATTGAAAGAAGTGGTCGAGGAGCCCTTCCTGCTTCAAGCTCCGTGGGGGCAGCCGACATTTATCGAAAGGGTATTCGCCCAAAAGGGGATTACGATCAAAAAGCCGGTTACACTCGGCTCTAGAGAAGCCGTTAAAGCAGGAATCGCGGCGGGATACGGAGTCTCGTTGTTGCCAAAGACGGTGATCGAGATCGAATTAAAGGCCGGAACACTCAAGATGAAAAAAATTCGCGATTTCGACGTCACCTATCCAATGAACATCGTCTATCATCGAGACAAGCAGCTCTCGATTTACGCCAGGACATTTCTGGAGATTCTGAGAAAACAAAGCATAAGATTACGCGAGGCGCACCTTTCGTATTCCGCTCACAAAGAAAAATCTCGACTGTCTTCGTGATTCATTTTTGGTAAGTATTTTCCCCGGCTTTGAAGCGAATTCCGGGTGTTACAAATACTCAGAGTTTCTTGAATCGCATAGAGTATTAACTATATGAGCGATAAAAATTATCAATTTGTCGCGATAGTCCGTCCTAGTATAGGGTCGCGCTGTGAATAGCGTTGTGTTTGTCCGGCTCTTGCCTTCGGCGCGGTATTACTATTCCCCGAGGAAATCATGGCGTACGAGTTTAGCATAGCGATAAAAAACACATGACCGATCTGAAAAACAAGTGCGCCATCGTCGGAATTGGCGAGACTGCCGTGGGAAAGCTTCCCGCGACGAGCAGCATGGGCATTCAACTCGAGGCCATTCGTTGGGCGCTTAAAGATGCCCAGCTTCGGCCGGTGGACGTCGACGGTCTCCTCGCAATCCAACCGGCTGACGATCCACGCCGCTCGTACGCGCTGTCGATCGCACAGGCGGCGGGCATTCGTCCTAATTACGCGACCGATCTTGCGTTGGGCGGCGCGACTCCAGTTGCGATGGTCGCGCATGCGGTGATGGCGATTGTGGCCGGTCTCTGTAAAACCGTCGTGTGTGTTTTGGGCCATAAGCAAGCCACCGGACGTCTGGGGGACAGACGGGGACGACTCCGTGATGGACTGGAAGACTTTGAAGAGCCGTTTGGGCTGTTGGGAGCTCCCGCGATACATGCCGCGGTGGCCGCTCGCCACATGCATGAGTATGGGACCACGAGCGAACAACTGGCGGCGGTGGCTGTGGCGGCCCGCCGCCATGCCAGTGTGAATGCTAACGCTTCCATGCGCCAGCCGATCACGGTCAAGGACGTTCTTGAATCGCGCTGGATCGTTAAGCCATTTCATCTTCTGGACTGCTGCTTGGTTTCTGACGGCGGTGGCGCGGTTGTTGTCACATCAAGCGAACGTGCTGGCGACTTCCCGCAGCGCCCGGTCTACATTCGAGGTTTCGGCGAGGGACATACACAGGGGCCGCTGGAATCACCGACGTTGACAACCCTCGGTGGTAAGCACTCTTCGACAGTAGCCTACAGGATGGCCGAGGTTGGCCCAAAAGACATAGATTTTGCGGAGCTCTATGACTGCTTTACGGCGATTACGATCGTGACACTTGAGGATTATGGTTTTTGCGCTAAAGGAGAGGGCGGCCCCTGGGTCGAGAACGGGCGGATCGAGATCGGTGGCGAATTGCCGGTGAATACGCACGGCGGTCTACTATCGCAGGCCCATATTGAAGGAATGCTGCATATCACAGAGGCGGTCAAGCAGCTTCGCGGCGACTTCGTGGAAATTGAGCGGCAAGTGAAGGACGCAAAGTTAGGTATTGTCAGCGGGCACGGAGCGAATCTCGGCGCACATGCAACATTGATCCTGAGCCGGCAGTTTAACTGAGACGAAGGATTTAAAGAACTCGTGATCTATGGGTGATTACCTAAAGCCACTGCCGGCGCTCGATATCGACAGTCGGCTTTTCTGGGAAAGTTGCAAGAAGCATCAAATGGCGCTACAGCAATGCCTCTCGTGTAAACAATTCCGCTATCCGCCGCGACCCCTATGCCCTCAGTGTCACTCGCCGGAGGCGCAATGGACTCCCATCACTGGCAGGGGCCAAGTCTATGTGGCGCTCCTGATGTGCCGCAGCTATGGGCCCGCATGGGAGCACGATGTGCCGTACAATATTTCCTTAATTGATCTGGACGAGGGAGTAAGGGTCTGGAGCAATGTCATCGGCTCTCCCGCTCAAGATGTCAATATCGGCGATCATGTCGCGATCAGCTACGAGGATGTGACCGATGAGATAACTTTGCCCAAATTTCGTAAAGTCTGATCTGCATTCGAAAGGAGACTGACAATGGCTATTTGTGTATCGCACGGCGGCACCACTACTTACTCGTCGCAGGCGCCATCGTCCGAGTTATTCGTCGGAACAGTCAATGGGGTAATGATGCTGCGAAAAGGCAGTGACGGGCGCTGGAGTTGTCACGCAAAAGCTCTGGAGGGCATGCATGTTCATGCGCTTGTCATTGAGCCGACGAGCGGATTTATCTTTGCCGGTATTCACAAAGGATCTGTCTATGTTAGTAAAGACCAGGGCCTGACCTGGGGGAAGCAGGATAACGGAATAGCCCAGAACGATATCTATTGCCTCGCGACTGCCATCGTCGATGGCAAAGGGAGGCTTTACGCAGGTACCGAACCGGCTCATTTCTATCAAAGTGACGATTTGGGTGAGAGCTGGAATGAAATTAAATCGCTGCGCTCCGTTCCTAGCGTGTCCAAATGGACTTTTCCGGCACCTCCTCATATTGCGCACGTCAAAAATATCGCCCTCCATCCGGGGAATACCCAAAAGATATATGTATGCATTGAACAAGGCGGTCTATTGACAAGCGACGACGGCGGTTCCACTTGGGAAGAGCTCCATGGTTTTGATACGGATTTAAAGTTCGATCTCCCGGAAGGCGCATTTGCCGACGATATTCATCGGGTTCTCATTCCTCCAACCGATCCGAGCTTTACCTATATTTCCAGCGGTATTGGACTCTGTTGCAGTCCGAACCAAGGAAAAAGTTGGGAGCATCTCACAACGCCGCAAACGAGAATTGGCTATCCCGATGCGCTGCTACTGCATCCACGCCGGCCTTCCCTTATGTTTGCCGCCGGTGCACGGGAGAATCCTCGCGCTTGGCGTACGACCCACGACGCGGATTCAACAATCGCCCGAAGCAGAGACCGGGGAAAAAGCTGGGAGTCCCTAGAGGAGGCGCTTCCGGGACACCTGCGGGGCAATATCGAAGCCATGGCTATGGAAGTGTGCGAAAACTCTTTTTCTTTATTCGCGCAACGACGGACGGAGAAATCCTGTATAGCGATGACGAGGGCGATAAATGGTCGACAATTGTTAAAGGAATACCGGCTATATCTAAAAACGGCCATTATTTGAGACTACGGTAGTGCACAGGGGCGCCGCAGCGTAAACGTCGAACTTAACCGTTAACTCCAAGGTATTTGGAGTGGAAATGGACATGAAACACTGAGCCAGCGGTTTAGAATCGGAGAAGCCACCAAACTTATCTACAGGTTGCTACATCGATACACGAATCTATACGGATCAGAAGGTCTTTGACGAGGAGCGGCGTAAGATTTTTACCAAAGTATGGAATTTACGGCCGAATCGGGCTGCCACCCTTGGAAGCGGCCTGCCGTGCCGGCTATGGCAACCGGAACGAAGGGGTAAACACAGGTTCTTTAGACCGTGATGCCGCCTCCATCCAGAAATACCGAACTCACGGGTTACGATAAATCGCATTCTCAGACGAAACAGATTAATGACGGTATAAAATTGTCCGGCTCGAGTGGTTAACGATAACAAAGTCACCCCCGGCAACTTTTCGGACCAATATCACGTGAACTTATGCCTCCACCCGGAAAGCAACAGCCAAGCGATGCCAAAGAGGAACTCATGTCATAGAATATGATTTTGCTCCGGGCATGCACAGGTGAGAATCCGAGGCGGACTAAACGTTACAAACGCCCTACCGGAATCTACACCCAAAGAGTGTTGCCGGTCTAACAATGCAGTCGCGGGGTTTTCTCCGGTAAGCAGCAATCTGATTACCGTCCAATAGCCGAAGAAATTATTACCTCGCTGCGCGCCTGGGGCGACACCCGCTTCGGCGACTGCCAAGGAAGCAAACTGAACGAAGAATAAACCGGCGCGCAGCGACGATTTCAATGACGAATTTGACCGCGACTGGTGATCGTTTAAGGCTTTAGAGCCAATCATTGCAAGTCGGACGAAGTTGGTAAGCTCAACATTTTAAAGACGGTAAATTCGAGCGGGCGCAATCAGTTCTGTTGGATACCGTAACGGCGCGCGAAGAGATAATAAACCAGCGCGATAGAAACCAAGATCGCCGTCCAGAGCACGCCAAAAGCGGCCAGCTCGCCGATTTGAGCGTTCTCCCAGAGCTCGAAAATTGCCACGGAGACGACCGGTGTCTTCGGGCTGACCAGCAAGACCGACATGGAGAGTTCTTTGGCGGACAAAAGAAAAATAAACACCCAGCCGCCGATAAACGACGGTGTGATGAGCGGCACGATGATCCGGCGCATGCAGTTCGACCATGACGCCCCCGAGGTGTAAGCCGCTTCTTCCAACTCCTTATGGAGCTGCAACAAACCGGAATGGGTGTAGCGGATACCGTAAGGAATGTAACGCGTCACAAAGGCGATGAGCAAAATCCACAACGTGCCGTAAACCGGAATCGGCACGAACAGATAGAAGCGCAGGATCGCCAGCCCCATGACGATGCCGGGAAACAGCAACGGCAGCGTCGTCAGCAAATCGAGCAACCAGCGGCCGCGCAGCTTCGTCCGCACCAAAAGCCAGGATGCGAATAGGGTCAGCAGCATCACCGCGCTGGCACTGCCAAGGCCGAGAAGAATGCTGTTCTTAATGGAATCGGTAATCTTCGGATAATACAGTGCCGTAATGTAATTTTTTAAGGTAAAGCGAGAGAGCGCCTCGAAGGACGGCTGGATATAAAATGGCAACAACGACGCCCAGAGAATGATTAGAAAGGGTAGCACCAAGAGCACCGTGGCATAGATCAGCAAAGCTAAAGTTGCCAGGTAGCGCCAGCGGCCGAGAGAAATCACCGTCGGTCGATAACCCTTGCCCGTGACGGTTTGAAACCGCTCCCCTTCGCGAGTCACGCGAAAATAAAAATACAACGTGCCGGCCACCACGAACATGAGCAGCACGGAAAACGCTCCAGCACTGCCGTATTGTGCCGGCATTTTTTGCGCATCGATGTAAATCGACGTCGTAAGCACGCGCACGTCGCCCGGAAGTCCCACCAAGGCGGGAATCTCGAAGGACTCGAAAGAACGAATAAAAATCAACAGCACCACCGAGAAGAATGCGGGCAGCATCAAACGGAGCGACACCCGGCGCATGGTCTGCCAGAGCCGCGCGCCGCACGCCGACGACGCTTCCTCGAGCGATGGATCCATCGAGCGAAACGCCGCGGCCAGCATCAGAAAGACGAACGGCGACCATAGTAGCGACTCGATGAGAATCATTCCGAATAATGAATATACGTTGATGACCGGAGTGGATTGATTGAGCCATATCTTGAGCCAGTAGTTGACCGGTCCGGCCCGGCCGAGAAGCAAGAGCCAACCGATCGTATAAAGGATGAACGGCGTGCCGAAGGAAGCGAAGGCGGTAAAATAACCCAGGCCGCGCAGCGGCGCGTTCGTGCGCGTGACGATCCACGCGATGGCGCCGCCGAGCGCGGTTGCCAGCAGGGCGCTGCCGATCGAAAAGTAAACCGTGTTGAGAAAGGGGCCAAGGACCCGCAGCTCGGTTAGGAGATCTCTATAGTAACGAAAAGTAAACTGATCGATCTCGCCGGTGAGCTTGGTCGTAAACAGGCTGGTTTGAATGACCGAATAGAGCGGCGGCAGCACCAGATAGGCGGTGACGAGCGAGACTCCGACCATCAGACCCGTTGCGCTGTCGAATCGGCGCAGCCAGGAAACGCCGAGCAACCCGCGCGCCGCACTTGCGGCGCCCGACTTTGGTGAAAAGCCGTAGGTCTGCGATGACGTTTGTTTGGCCACGGCGGTCGACCGCCACTATTTCACAAAGACTTTGTTGAAGTAGTCTACCCACTCGTTGCCCTTGTCGTACTGGATGTCCGGGTTGATATAGTCGGCGCGTTTGAAACGGCCGCCACCGGGTTTCAGGTCGGCCTGCTTGGCGGGCACCTTCGGATGAGCCGGCAAATAGTTCGATTGTTGGAAAACTTTCTGTCCCTTCTCGGACATAACGAAATCGAGCAGCAACATCGCCGCGTGCGGATGCGGCGAATACTTCGCCAGGGCGATGGTTTGAATTGTCGCGGTCACCGGTTCCTGAGGCTGCCAATCCACCGGAGCGCCGGCGGATTGGCTGATATAAGCGTGATGATTGAAAATATGCAGCGCGAGCGGATACTCGCCGGCAATCGTCATGTCCAAGATCTGCCGGTTGCTGGCCGTACTTTTGGCAATGTTTTGCGTCTTTAATTTCTGCAAATAGGCTTTGCCCGCTTCTTCGCCCATCGCATGAAGAATCGTGCCGATAAAGATCGGCGCTCCGGAACCGCGGCTGGTGGACCAAATCATCTGTCCCTTCCAGCGCGGGTTGAGAAGATCTTCGTAGGTTTTCGGCACTTCGTTGGGCTTTACCATCCCGGTGTTATAACCGGTGGCGAAAAAGTACAAGTTCGTCGAGCCCCAGAACCCTTTCGGATCCTTAAGCTTGGCAGGGTATTCAGCCAAAAACGGCGAATAAAACCGCTGCAGATAACCCGCGCGCCGAACCATGGTCGGCGATACGGTGCCATCGATGATATCGACATCGTATCGTTTGGCCTGATATTCAGAGAGCATTTTCTGCACGACGCGCGAAGAATTGCCGCGGAAAAACTCGACTTGAAGGAACGGGTATTCCTTCTCGAACGCCGCTTTGACAGGACGCACCACCTGATTGACGATGAGTGTAGTGTACCAAGAAACTTTACCTTCTTTCTTGGCGCCTTCGACGAGGAGTTTCTGGCGATCGGCACGGTTCATGAGTGCAATCTCTTCGACGCTCGCAGCGCCGGCGAACTGACTTAACCCCATCGTAGCCGCCACCGCAACAACCACAGCGAAACGCAAAACTCCCCAGCGATTGAGCATCGTCATAAAATCGTCTCCTTAGGTATTGAAATGACCCTGCGCTGCTAATCGAAAGTTATTCTGAGACCCCTTGGCTTGTCAAGGCAAAACCGTGGCGCGTATCGCCCCTTGTCAGCGCGAATCCTTCGAATAAATTTGTGCCAAATGTTTCTTTCTTATGGATCGATCGTTTCGAATCACAAGGCCGCCGGCTTCACTGCCAAAGTTTTTTGATGAAACCGCTCTTTTCCAGCTCATTCATGTAGCTCGTGTCCATGAATTCGCCCGGCCGCCGGCCCCTGGCCTTCGGGTTGCTCTCACCGATAAGCTGAAGCGCATTCTGCGCGGCTTTGACGGTGAGCGTGGGTACTTTCTTGATATACTTGGAGACGAACAGATCGTAAGTTGCGGCGAGCAGCTCCTGATCTTGAATCCCGCCGTATTTTTTTAGCGCCCTGATCCCCATTGCCCGGTCGGTGAGCAGCCGGTACGTCCCTTCAAGGTAAGCTTTCATGTAGCGCAGCACCAGATCGTGATGCGCGCTGGCGTAAGCGCGACTTACCGCAATGGTCGTCGTCGGCACTTCGATGCCCGACTCGGACAAATCGTAAAGCGATTTAAGACCCAATTTCTCGGCAAAAAACGACGACGGAAAGGACAGCATGCCGGCAGCGATCCGCTTTTGCTGAATCGCCGGGACAATATCGGAAAGCCGGCCAATCTGCACGATGGTCACGTCTTTATTCGGCTCCAGCTTCCAGTGCTCCAGGACCGGCCGAAGCGCCAGGTCCGTGAGCGAGCCGAAGCGAGTCACGCCGATCGACTTATCCTTGAGGTCCGCGGGTCCGGAGATGCTTGGATGGGCGATGACTTTCATCAGATGGCTTTCGATGGAATTTGCCAACAGGATCAGATCCGACCCGTTCACCGAGGATTGTAGGGTAACGATTCCAGACGTGCTGGTAAAATCCAGCTGCCCGGCGGTATGCACCTTCACCATCTGCACGCCTTGCACGTAAATCAGCTCGGCGTCCAGTCCGTACTTCTCGAATAGCCCCGCTTCTTTGGTTACGAAGAGCGGATACATGCTCGCGCTCGGCGACGGATAACCGACGCGGATCTTGGTTAAACCCGCCGACACCGCTCGGGCTCTCGGCAGTTGAACGACGCCCAAGCCAAACAGCAGCACCCATACTAAAAAATGAATTCGCCGGATAACCATGCGAACCTCCTCACCGTCATAAGCTCCTCAGCGATAACCTGAGAACGCCTGCTCTCTTAACAACTTAGCGAGGCTGACGCAAACGTCGAATCGCCGCTGCCGTCGACTTGACAGGCACTGTCGCCGCAGATAGAGCATCGGTTGAGAAATCGATCGATGATTACACGCCTTGTCGTCCAACACCGAGAGCCATTCGCCGACGGTCATGAGTTTCCGATTACCGGAGCCTATGAGAAGCTGATCGGCAAGATTTACGGTGAAGTCGATCCGACGAACCGGCTGAATAAAATCATCGTGAATCTCGACAAGGCGCGGCGTAACCGGCGCCGCAGAGTCGAATATTCGAGTGACTTTTGCGTTTTGAAACCCGTGGACATGGCACGCGGCAACGGCAAGCTTTTTTTCGACGCGCCCAATCGCGGGAGTAAACGGATTCTGAGTTTTCTCAACGACGCGCCTGCTACGAACGACCCGAGCACGTTGGCACACGCCGGCAACGGCTTTCTCATGCGCCGTGGCTATACCATAGTCTGGTGCGGCTGGCAGGGCGATTTGATGCCGATCAAAAACTGGCTGGTGATGCACGTCCCAACGGCAACGAACCATGGTAAACCGATCATCAGTCGAGTCCGAACTGAAATCGTCGTCGATGAGCCCGGTGTCAAATCGCAGCCGCTCAGCGGCGACGATCGCGTTAAGAGTTACGCCGCCGCGTCGCGCGACAAGTCGCTAGCGAGCCTCACCGTGCGCGAGAAGTCCTACGGCGCGCGCGTTTCAGTTCCGCCCTCCGAGTGGGAATTTGCCGTCTGCGCCAAGAAGGAGCGAAGCGGCGAGGAGACCGTCAAACCGAACGCGAATCAACTCTACCTCCGCTCCGGTTTTAAGCCGGGGTATATTTATGAATTTATTTATTCGGCGAAAAATCCGCTCGTGCTCGGGCTGGGCTTCGCGGTCGCGCGCGATCTGATTTCATTCCTGCGCTATGCGGCTAAAGATCGCGCCGGGAAACCGAATCCCTTGACATCAGGCAAAAGGTTGAGCGGCATCACACACGCGTATGCCTGGGGACGCTCGCAAAGCGGGCGATACCTTAGAGATTTCATTTACCATGGTTTCAATGAAGACGAAGCGCATCGAAAAGTGTTCGACGCGGCCGCGCCCCATGTCGCCGGCGGCGGCAGATTGTATTTGAATTACGAATTTGCCCGTCCGGTCACTTCGTCGCAGCAACACACCAACCAGCTCGATCCGGAGCTCTTCCCCCATGCTTATAATATTTTAGAGGATGCTCACACCGGCCGGCGCGACGGAATATTGAAGCGTGACAAATTCGACCCGCGGGTTTTTCACACCCAGACTTCGACGGAGTATTGGCAAAAACGCGGCTGCCTGGCGCACACGGACGGCAAAGGCAACGACATCGACCTCCCGGAAAACCTGCGCCTGTACGTCATCGCCAGCGCCCAGCACAATAGCCCATTCGGCTCCGAGCCGGTGAAGGACAATAGTCAATTGCCAGTCAATCCACTGCCTGCCGGCGACGTCTTGCGCGCGCTCATAGTCGCGCTTGATCAATGGGCGACACAAGGAATTCCACCACCGCCAAGCCAATTTCCACGCGTCAAAGACGGCACGCTGGTTCAGCCGAATCGAAGATACACCGGATTTCCAAATATCCCCTGCGTCCGCTTTGCAGCTCTGCACAACCGTCAACTCTTTCTCGACTACGGCCCTAAAATTTTGCGCGGCAAGGTGACGATTCATCCGCCTCAGTCGATTGGCAACGGCACGTACAAGGTTCTCGTCCCCAAGGTCGACGCCGATGGAAACGACCTGGCTGGCATTCGCCTGCCCGCCGTGCAAGTTCCCGTTGGTAGCTATACCGGCTGGAATTTGCGCCCGCACGGCTTGGCCGAGAACGAATTAGCGGGCCTGCTCGGTTCGTTCATTCCCTTCGCCAAAACCGAAGCCGCACGGAACAAGATCGGCGACCCACGCCGGTCAATCGAAGAACGCTTTAAGAACCGGAACGATTACGTGAAGCAAATCAGTCGCGCGGCGCGGCAACTCGTCGAAAAACGCTATCTGCTGGCCGAAGACGCCGAACGGATGATCGCCGAGGCCGCGAAGAACCAGCCTGCCCGGGCAAAAAAATAGTAGAGAACCGTTTTTGAATAGTACAAGAATGCAGGCTGATTCTTCGTCGCTCTGCTCCTTGGCATAATACTCAAGAGGGAAGGCTTGCTACTCGCGTCTCAAGCCTCTTGGCTATTTTTGTTCGTAGAGATTCTTGATGAATCCGCTCTTGTCAAGCTCGCGGACAAAGCTCGGGTCCATGAACTCCTCAGGCTTGTGACTTCGGATTTCCGGTCTCCGGCTTGCCACGTAATCGTAGGTGGCCTCCAGGCCGTGCATGATCGGATAGGGGACCGAAATAAAATCCGCCTTAAAAATCTCGTAAGAGCCTTCCAGAAGGTCCCGATCATTGGTTCGAAGATATTTGCTCAAGACTTTTAGGCTGAAATCTTTGTGAGTTTTGAAATACGCGATGCCTTCGATGTGGGATTTCAACATCCGCATCACGGTATCGCGATCTTCGACGATGCTTTTTCGGCGGGTCACGACGGACATCGAGGGATAAACGACTTCTTTCCGAGCATTGAACAACACGTGGTATCCCAGACGCAGGGCCCGCGCATCGGTCGGATAGGAGAGGTCCGCGGCATCGACATTACCCGATGCGAGCGCCTGCAACCGCTCAGGCGGGCTGCCGATGGAAAGCCAGGTCACGTCCCGGTCGGGGTTCAATCCATGTTTGCGCAGAATGTAGCGAAAGAGAAAATCCCCCAGAGAGCCCAGGCTTGAGGTCGCGATTTTCTTTCCCTTGAGGTCTTCCGCCTTGGTGATATTTTTTTTCACCAACAATTTACTCTGGACACCGGGAACCGTATGGGCAATATTTGTTAAATCCGCCCCGCTGAGATCCGCCAACATCACCGTCGGAAGAGCCACGGGCGCCGCAAAGAGGCTGCCGCCCAATATTGCCGCCGACGTTTGACCCGAGCCTTTAAGCAAGATCAACTCGACATCGAGGCCGTTCTTCTCGTAGATTTTGGCGTCCTTCGCCAGCCACGGAATCCAATTCGAGGCGGAAAGTGACGTCACGCCCCAGCGGATTTGCTTCAGCGGCTTGTCTTGGGCCTGCGCCGGTGCTAGCCACCCGAGAACACTTATCGCAAAAATAAAGAAAGTGGTTTTCCGTGATAATTTGTCCTTCACGCGTTTTCTCCTCTCAAGGATTCTTCGCTCGCGCTGGCTATCGCCGATTGCCAAGATTCTTGATAAAGCCGCTCGCCTCGATCTTCTTTAAATAGCTCATGTCATAAAAATCCTCAGGTTTGGCGGTCGCCGCCTTCGGCTGCTTTTCGGCCAGAAACTCCAGCACGGTTTGTACCGCCTTCGGGCTAGCGTAAGGCATCACCGGCATGAGAGCGACATAATACTCGTAGCCTTCTTCGGCGCGCGCTCGGTCTTTCATCCTGAGGAATTTCATAACACCCGCCAAGGTCTTTTCCTTTTCTGTCCTGAAGAAATGCAGCGAATCGATATAGCCCTTTAGAAAATTTTCCACCAGCCGAGTATGACTTCGAATATAGGGTCCCATGCCCGCGATCGAGCTGCCCGAATATTCGATGTCGGTCTTTCTCAAGTCGGCGAGCTCGTTAAAACCGAGCTGCTTCGCGATAGCGCTATAAGGCGGAGCGAGAACCGTGGCCGCGACCGCGCCGCGGTGCAGCGAATTCAGCCGCCCCTGCTGGCTTTCCGCGACCGAAATAAAAATCACGTCCTTGTCCGGCGACAAACCGTTGCGGCGCAAGTACAGACGCAAGGCGCTGTCCGCGGACGCGCCCGGCCGGGTACCGGTGACGATTTTACCTTTCAAATCCTTAGCCGATTTTATCGTCGGAGCAGCAAAGACCGTGTAATCGAGCTTGTTCGACTGCACCGTGAGCATCACGATGTCGATGCCGCCCAGATGCGCGCCGATCGTAGCGGTGGAACCGGCGGACAGAAACTGCACGGAATTGGAGGTAACGGCCGCGATGGAATTCATTCCTCCGCCCATGTAGATCGGTTCGACATCGACGCCGTATTTAGCGAACAATCCATACTGAGCACCGACGGGAATAACGCTCGTGTTCACCGAGATCGCGCCCAGCGCAACGCGAACTTTTTCGCCATGCTGCGCCGCGGCGATCTGCGGCAATAGAAATAAAACGAATGCGAATAAAAACTTAAAACGTATCACAGTGATGCTTTCCTCTCTTTGTTTTTCTTGTGGTCGCCTGCCGGTTGGCGAGCACTGTTAATCCTCTTCGTATTGTTCCTTTAACTTCGCCACCACGGCCGGGTCCGCCAGCGTCGTCGTGTCGCCCAGCGCGCGGCTGTCGGCGATGTCGCGCAGCAAGCGGCGCATGATCTTTCCGCTGCGGGTCTTCGGCAGTTCCGCGGTAAAAAGTATTTCATCCGGCCGGGCAATCGGTCCGATTTTTTTCGCCACGTGGCCCTTCAACTCGTCGACGAGCGCGTTGCTGCCTTCGATACCCGCCTTCAGCGATACAAAGGCGCAGATCGCCTGGCCTTTGATCTCGTGTTCTTTGCCTATCACTGCGGCTTCCGCGACGTTTTGGTGATCGACCAGGGCGCTCTCAACTTCCATCGTGCTGATTCGATGACCGGCCACGTTCATCACGTCGTCGACCCGGCCCAGGAGCCAAAAATATCCGTCTTTGTCCCGCTTGCAGCCGTCGCCAGCGAAATATTTTCCTGGAAAACGGCTCCAGTAAGTTTGCACGAACCGGTCCGGGTCGCCGTAAATCGTGCGCATCATCGCCGGCCAGGGTTTGGTAAGTACCAAGTATCCGCCACCGCCTTTGGGAACCGACTTTCCCTGCTCGTCGACGACGTCGGCTTCGATTCCTGGAAACGGCATGGTCGCCGATCCAGGCTTGAGCTTCGTTAAGCCGGGCAGCGGCGTGATCAGCGGATGACCGGTTTCGGTCTGCCACCAGGTGTCCAGCACAGGACAGCGTCCGCCGCCAATGTTTTTGTGGTACCACATCCAAGCCTCGGGATTGATCGGTTCACCGACAGTGCCCAGCAGCCGCAGGCTTTTTAAGTTATGCTTGCCGGGAAATTCCGCTCCCCAGCGCATGAACGTGCGGATCGCCGTGGGCGCGGTGTGAAAGATCGTCACGCCGTATTTTTCCACGATGCGCCACAGCCGATCTTTGTCGGGCCAGTCCGGCGTGCCCTCGTACATCACCTGGGTGACGCCGTTGGCCATCGGGCCGTAGACAATATGCGTATGCCCGGTCACCCAGCCGATATCGGCGGCGCACCAGAAGACGTCGTCTTCTTTCATATCGAAGACCCACTTATTGACCAGGTGCACGCCGGTCAGATAGCCCCCCGTCGTGTGCACAATGCCTTTGGGTTTGCCGGTCGTGCCGCTCGTATAGAGGATAAAGAGCGTGTCCTCACTGTCCATTTTTTCCGGCTCGCACCATAAGGGCGCATCGGCCATCAGATCGTCCCACCAATGATCTCGATTCTCTTTCATTTGCGCGCCGGACTCCGCGCCGACGCGCTTGACCACGACGACATGTTCGATGGACGGCGCATCGGTCAGCGCTTCATCGACGTTGGTTTTCAACGGCACCACGGCACCACGGCGGTAGCCGCCGTCCGCGGCCACCAGCACCTTCGCTTGCGCGTCGTTGATACGGTCGCGCAGCGATTCCGCGCTAAAGCCGCCGAAGACCACGCTGTGCGGCGCGCCGATGCGGTTACAGGCGTGCATGGCGATCACCAGTTCGGGCACCATGCCCATGTAGAGACAGACACGGTCGCCCCTTTTTATCCCGAGCTTTTTGAGCACATTGGCGAATTTATTGACCTCCCGCCAAACATCGCGGTAGGTCAGCACGCGCTCGTCGCCCGGCTCGCCCTCCCAGATGATCGCCGCCTTGTTTTTACGTCCGCCATGAACATGGCGATCGAGACAGTTGTATGACGCGTTGATTTTTCCGCCGATGAACCACTTCGCCCAAGGCGTATTCCATTCCAGAACTTTTTTCCACGGTTTGAACCAATACAGTTCTTTGGCGGCTCTGGCCCAAAATGCCTGCGGGTTTTTACGCGCCGTGTTGAAAATGCTCGCGCTTTTAACGTTGGCGTGTTTTTTGAATTCCTTGGGCGGCGGAAAATTTCTTTTCTCGTTTAGCAAAACCTCGATAGCCTTATCGGCCATAGCGCAGCCTCCTCGAAAAATAATCGGACCAATCAAAGAAAACGCCTCGGATTCTATTTGACGCTCACGGGCTTGGCAAGAGCCTCGCGGTCATTGGCCCCGGATCTGGCGTTTGGAGACGTGAGTGCCGAGAGTCCAAACAGTTCGGGGTCGATTGACGACAACCCATCGCCCGCGCTATGGGAGGAACTGATCCATCCACAAGGAGTTGCCAATGGACAAGATCGCCGTGGTTACCGGGGGCGCAGGCGGCATCGGTCAAGCTGTCGCCGAAAGATTCTTCAAGGAAAAGTATGCCCTGGTGTTGCTAGACTTGAACGATGAAGCGGGTCAGACGATGGCGGCCAAATTGAGCAAGCGCGGCGCGGCAACAATGTTTCTACCGGCAAATCTCACTCAAGAAGCCGACGTCAAAGCCGTCTTCGAGAAAATCATCGCCGCTCAGGGTCGCGTGGACATCCTGGTCAACGTAGCCGGAGGAAGTCTGCACCGCCATCCTCTGGAAGATTTCCCCTTGGCGCACTGGCGCGAGGTCATCGACGCCAATCTCACTTCGACTTTTCTCTGCTGTCGCGCCGTAGCGGCACGCATGAAAAGTCAAAAACGCGGCGCAATCGTGAACATCTCTTCGGATATCGGCTTCAGCGGCGACGCCGGCCGGTCCGCCTACGCGGCCGCTAAAGCCGGCATACTCGGCTTAACCAGGACGCTCGCCCTCGAACTGGCCCCGTTCGGCGTGCGCGCCAACGCCGTAGCGCCGGGGCGTATCGCCACGCAGAGGGTGAGAGCGAATTATACCGACGCGGAATGGGAAGCCGCGGCCAAAAAAATTCCCCTCGGTCACGCCGGCACTCCGGAAGACGTCGCGGAGGCCGTCACCTACCTCGCCGGCGATGCCAGCAGGCACATGACCGGACAGACGCTCCATGTAAACGGCGGCCGGATGATGAGCTAGTTATCCGTCTTTTGAGAAATTAAATTCTTCGCTTCTGATATTGAGCTATCGTTCGCGGCAAAAAAAGACGGAAGCGTAGATGATCGCACTTCCGGTTTGGGATTCAACGAAATCTATTTTGACTGGCAAGTTCTATCGCGCCGCTTTGCGCGCCGCGATGACTTCGAGCATTTTCTCGTCGCTGGTGTATTTGAAATCCCAGGTTTTTCTAGCGCGCGCCTGTTCGTGCTCGGCGCTTTCCAGGAGCTCGATATCTTCCTTGGTCACGACCGACACGCCTTTTTTCTTAAGCCCGTCGATCAAGGCTTCGATTCTCGCTTCCATCTCGCCGCTCGAGAGGCCTTCTTTGGATGAAAGGTATCCGTTGACGACTTTCATGCCGCGCTCGGCGTCCTGCTTGGCCACGCCGACCAGACCAACGCTGGCATTGCGCGACCAACCCGCGACAAAAATACTGTCGAGTGCTTTTTTGGTTTCCGGATCGTAAGACTGATACGCCGCAGGATTCGGATCGCCGGGGAGTTTCTCCGGGTTGGTCACAAATGCGCCGCGCGAAAACGGCAAGCCGAGCGACGCATCGACCTGATCACCGATGGCGTAGATCACGCAATCGACCTCGATCCGCCGCTTTTTTCCAGTGCCTTTGGCCACGGTCCGGCCGTCCCGCAGAACCATTTCGTTTTCTTCAGCTTCAAGTGCGGCCGCCCGGCCCTGCGCGTTGGCAATCACTTTTGTCGGTGAGCATAGGTAGCGGAAAGTCAGCCGGCGCCCTTCAGCAGGCTCGCCTTGTTTGACAAACTTTTGCTTAATTTCTTCCACGTTTTGCCCAACCGCCAAGAGTTGCGGCGCGATGCGGTCAATCTCTTGCTTCATGTCGGCGTTGTCGAGGTATTGCTCGATCACCTCGAATTCACTGTCGTCGTAGGCCTTTTCGAGCGGCCCGCGCCGTGCCACGACCACCACCTGGTCGATCTTTTTGTGATTTAGCAACCAATTGGCGATATCGACCATGACGTTGCCCATCCCGATGATGGCGACGCGCCGGCCAATTTCGAAATTACGCTCGCTGAAGGGTGGCAACGAATTAAAGTGATAAACGACGTCCTTCGCATGATAAACGCCGACGCAATCCTCGCCTTCGATGCCCAATTTTTTAGTCCCTTGGGCGCCGGCGGTGACAACGATCGCGCCGAATCCCATGTTTTTAAGCTCATCCAAATTCAGCGCTTTGTTCTGCCCGACGGTTACGTGGCCGAGGTAGAACACTTTCGGATCGGCGAGGATTTTCTTAAATTGTTTGCGCAAGCCAGTCTTCATCTTCTCTTTGTCGACGAATATTCCATATTCCGCCAAACCTCCCGGCTTGATGTCGCGGTTAAGCAAGACAACGCGATGTCCCGCCTCGGCCAGCTTGCGAGCACCATAAAGCCCTGCTGGACCAGCGCCGACAACCGCAACCAAATGTTGTTTCGACATTTTCCTAACCTCGATAATCGGATTAAAATTCTCTCGCCGTTGAGAGGGTTCCAGTTGTAAACGGGCAGAAAAGGAAAAGCAGGGATTTACTGAAGTTCCCTTTTACCTTCGTATTCCAATTCCGTGCCTCGGGAATCTTTGTGAGTAAAGGAAACCAACTCCCACGAGCCGTCTTCCAAAGGGCCCTTCAGGATGTAGGAATTCTCATCCCTTCCGAGCACGCGGAAATAACATGCTTGCTCGCCATGCCAGCGATCGACGCATGCTTCCACTTCGATCGTTCGTGTTCCAAGGGTAAACCGGGTAGGAGTTTCTTGCCCCTTCGAGTCAGATTCAGATTCAACTTTAATTTTCATCGGTGACTCGCTTGTCCGGCGAAGCGAACAACGTAATATAACGTAAAATTCTCCAATTGAAAAGGAGCGCCATGGACACCATCAGCCGCTTGAAACAGGATATGATCAGCGCCTGCCGGATCCTATCTCATCAGAAACTAGTCGAGGGCTTCGGCCATGTCAGCGCACGGATCCCGGAAAGCGAGCTTTTTTTAATAACGCCCAGAATCGGCCTCGCCCTGGTTGAGGAATCCAACCTTTTAACCATGAACCTTGAGGGCAAGGTGGTCGAGGGCGGCAATCCCGCGCCCTTCGAGGCCAGATTGCATATTGCCATCATGCGATCGAAGCCTCAGGTCAACGCGATCACCAGGATTCACGCCCGGATGGCGAACATATTCTCCATCACCGACCGTAAGCTTGAGCCAGTGCACAATCACGGCAGCTTTTTTACCGGAGGGGTGCCGGTGTTTTCCACTCCAGATCTAATTTCGACGGAGAAATTGGGACAGGAGGTGGCTGCGGCGCTGGGCGACAAGCCGGCCATCCTTTTGCGCGGCAACGGCCAAGTGACGGTGGGCAGAACCATTCCCGAAGCCGTGATGATGGCGATCTATTTGGAGGAAGCCGCCGAGGTATTGCACGGCGCGCTGCAGATCGGCACACCGGTGCCGCTGACCTTGGATGAATCGAAGCAACGCCAGCTTGAGGCGTTGCCCCCGATTGACATGGAACGGGCGTGGAATTTCTTCAAATCTAAGGTTGTCGAGCGCTAGCTTGAAGCGATCGTCGCGCAGCTTGGTAAATTTTCAACAAGGCGCAAGTTTGATAAAAAGAGCGCGGCGCCCAGTCACGGAGCGCCGCGCTCTCACAGGCTCGGAGGGTGCTTACTTCCCGGCCATTTCCAAGTTAACCTTGGCGTCTTGTTTAGCCTTAACAGTGACTTTCTGCGTGCTCTTGCCGAGCTTTTCATGCCACACTTCCACCGTGTAAGTTCCCGGCGGCACGTCCGTCAACTTGAAGCTGCCGGAACTATCGGTAACCGCAAAATAAGGATTCGGCGCGGCCACCAACCAGCCGTGCATCCAGCCATGCACGTCGCACTTGATCTCGACGGCTTCAGGCTTCTCGACCTTGACCTGGAGGCTCTTTTTGAACTTTGGTTGAGCATGGTTAAACGGGCTGTTGACCTTGCTGTAGGAATGGACATTGTGGAGAATTCCATCCGGGTTCAAGATTTCAACCGGCGTACCGGCCGTGAACGCCAGCACATGCGGATGATATTCGCAGCCCCTCTGGTCTAAGACGATTTTTTTGGAATCGATTTTTTTGCCCTTTTGAATATCCGTAATGGTGACAACGGCATTGACCAAATTGCCGCCATTGACCATCAACGATTGATCCACCTTCGGGGTTTTGCCGCAAACATCCTTGTCTTTGCCGACGTCTAGTTTTTTCGGCGTGGGAGCGGTGCCTTTGAATTTTACCGTCCCAGAGATGCTTCCGCCGTCTTTTACCTCGCCGCCTTGATAAGCCGCCATACTACTGACCGGCAAAGCCAATAGCGCCGCTGACAAGAGAACTGAGCCCAACTTTCTCATACTTTCCTCCTTCGGATTAAAGACTAACACTTATTTCGACGAATCTACACGCCCGTTTATTCACTATTTCGTCGGCTGGGCCTTCGCTGTCACTGCTGCCGCCGCGGGCGCGGAAACACCGCGGCCAATACTCATTAAATAATCCCGCAGCGCTTCGATTTGTAAATCTTCCTTGCCCCCGAGAATATCGTCAGGACCGCCGGGATAAAATGACGGCATTTTGGTCCCCGGTTGAACCTTTTGCGGGTCCTTCAACCACTTGATGATCCAGTTGGGATTGAGTCGCTGGCGCGCTAGGGTCAGATCCGGAGCCCAACCGTCCACGGATCCCTCCGGCTTTTTGTCACCTTGTTGATGACAACTGAAACAATTGAAATAATCTTTGGACACCAATTGCCGCGCTGCCTCTAAATTCTCTCTTGGGACTTTTGAGTCGTCGAAATAGGTGTAAGGAATCTGGACTTTCGACAGCCCGGTGAAGAAATCAACCAACTTGGCGTCCTCCTGATCGGAAAAACCAAACGTAGGCATGCGGAGCTTGAGCCACGGACGGATGGGGACAGGGGATTTGAGGAAGCTAAACAGCCAGGGGGGTTGGGCCTTCTCCCCTTCGCCGTTAAGTACCGGCGGCGCAAGGGTCGGGCGCTCTTGATAGTATTTTCGGATGAATCCTCCTTGGCCTTCGATTTCGTGGCAGCCGATACAGTTGTACTGGTGCATGAGTCGGCGTCCCTCGACGACTTGCATTGTCCGACTGCTATGGTCGGCCAAATAGCGCGACGGAATTTTTCTATCGCGGAACCCAGCGAGAACAACACGCAAAGCCTTGATATCCGCGTCCGTCAAGTCGAATTGCGGCATCAACTGCTCGACACGCTCAGTCGCATAAGTTCGCGGAGTTTTTAGTTTGTTGTAAGTCCAATCATCCCAGGTTTCCGGGATATCGGTGTGGTTGCCGAAGAAAAGCTCTTCGAGTGATTTACCCCCAAAAGTCGTGAGTTCAACTCCGATGCGGGATTCCTTTTCCATTCCCGGAATATCGTGGCAACCGAAACAACCGTATTTACGGACGAGGGATTCACCGCGCGAAATATTTTTAGTGTCTTGGAGCCGCCCTTCGAGATTGGCGATCGGCGCAGCTTTGGCTCCGAGGGTCGACAAATAAGCGGTGATAGCGAGAGCCTCCTGGTCCGTCAGTCGAAGACTAGGCATGCGGGTTTCGGCGTTATATCCTCGGGGATTCTTAATCCAGTTGTAAATCCACTGCGGACTCACCTTGGCGGCGATATTGTGGAGATTGGGAACTATATCCTTCCCTTGACCTAAGACCGTAGAAAATTCGCCATCGGCAAAACCGTGGCATCCCTTGCAACCGATAGTCTCTGTCAGTTCTTTGCCCTGCGCGATCAGACTCGTATCACCCTCACGAACGCCGGTGGGGGCGGGATGATCGGCGAGCCATTTTTCGCTCTCTTGTTTCGAATTCGACCAGAGATACGACGCGATGGCGACCGCTTCATCTTCTTTGAAAGCAAAATTCGGCATCCGCGTGCGTGGACGGAAAAGATGAGGATTTTCGATCCAACGGACCATCCAATTGGGGTCAACCTTAGCGCTAATACGCCGCAGGCTAGGGCCGATTTTGGGAATGTCTTCGTATCCCTTGACGAGGTGACAACCGGTACAGCCAACCTGTTCGAACAAACGTTGCCCTTGCGCCATTAGCGGCGCATCCTTGAGTGGTTGCACGTCCAAGTGACAAGACACGCAGTTGCTCTGCACCTTGGCGCCGCGCAGAAGCGGCTCCTCCCAATACGGCACTTCACCGTGCGCCTGTTTGACACTGTTTACAGCCGGCCCTTGGCCCTCGTGACAAGAGGTACAGCCAAACTTATCCGGCGCATGGGCATTATCGGCGAGCAAAACTTTCCGGTTCGGGTGAGTGCGAAAAGGCTGCGGTTCGTTCTCAAAGCCGGGCCGGTTAATGGCGAGGTGACAGGATTGACAACGGTCTACCCGCGCCACAGGCTCGTTGAAGTTGTTGCGGTCAAACTCGGGGAGCACTACCTGTTTAATGCTAGGAATCTTACTGAAGGAAAAAAGCTTGAACTCGCCGATTTTAACCGACGAGGTGGCATTTTCCATGACGCGGAGCCACTTGTCGCGTTCCGCCGTTATCTTTGTGAGTTGGGTTTCGAGATCTTTAACTCCGCTGTTGAGCTTCTCGATTTCGCCTTTGAGTTGATCGCGCTTTGTCCTCGCCTCTTCGAAGGGTTTATCTAATTTCTCCTTCTCTACATTGAGCTCATCGATCCTTGCCAAAGCCGGCTTCGGATTCCCCCCTGTCTGAACTGCGTAGTCGTGATCGTACCATGCCTCCTCGAGCTCACTCTTGAGATTTTTGATCTGCTGATCAATCTCGTTGAATCGAACTTTAGCACTCGTCTCGCTTCGAGTCAGGGCGTCAATCTTGTTTCTCAGCTCCCCTTTGGCGAGGCTACGCCGTGCCGCCTCGAGTTTCTTAACGAGATCTTGATACGCCGGATCGGCCTGAAGTTTCTTGTCTTCTTCGTCGTAGGCTGCCTGGGATTTCTGGTAATCAAGGTGATAGAATTGCGCTTGGTACTGTTTCCATGGACGCCGCGTAAAGTTGTCATCCCAATAAGCCCAAAGGGTAACAACCACGAGAATGGCGCTACCCAATACGAAAGCACTACCGTAGGATTTCTTCTCTTCGCGATCGTCTATTCCTCTAACCGCCATCCGCGCCCTCTCAAACTCATTTATTTTCCAGCGTCCGACCCAGCGAAAAGATCCCGAAGCCGATCAAGGTTAACACGATCTCCTCCGCCATCGACGCGTGTTGGATGATGCCGACGTAAACAGCGTAACCCACGTCCGCAATACCCAAAGCTTCAAAGAACTTAGCGACATAGAACATCAGATGTTAATCCAAGGCGTCACCAAGATGTATTTCACATTGAAGGCAAGCCGCAGAAACATCTTACAGGGAAGAGCTAACATCGTGACAACCAGAAAGGCCGTGATACTGAAGCGTGCCATCCCCCATCTATCTAAAAATTCCCTCCCCTTGACGCGCAAGATCCAGAAATAGAAGGAGGTAATCGCAACCACGAAGTAGCCGAAGACAACAACTAACCCAAATACCGCAGACCAGAAGTAATCCCTGAAACCGAGTAAGTACGGCAGATCTACGTTGGTAAGCGCAACCACTTTATGCGGATCCCATCGCTGCCACGGCCAAAAGAGATTCCAGCCCGGGCCGCGAAAAAATGTTCCGATCAGGATCATCGAGACCCACAGGACATGGAAACCCAGAAAAAAAGTCAGAATCTCATACTTTCTGTCTTTGAAGCAGTAATACCCGTTGCCTTTAGGATTAATATCGATAAAAGGGATCACCATAAGTCCCACGATGATGAGGCTGGGCATAACTACACCCGCGTTCCACGGATCGAAATAAACCAGCATCTCTTGCAAGCCAAGAAAGTACCACGGCGCCTTTGACGGGTTCGGCGTGCGCGTAGGGTTTGCCGGGGACTCCAGAGGTGCGTCGATCAGTAACGCCCAGAGCGTGAGGACGACCAGAACAAACAGCGCACAGAGAAACTCATTGCGTGTTAGATGAGGCCAGGTATGGATTTTATCGTCGACCTGTAAAGGTTTCTTCTTTTCTTGAGTGACCTCAGCCATCTTGATCCTCTTAACTCGTCAATCTTCGAATTGGTTTTTTTTTATAGAGAGGGACCGGAGAAGCCGTCTCTGCGGATGCGCCAGAAATGCACTGCCATGAGAATACTAGCGACCATGGGAATGAAAATACAATGGAGGATATAGAAACGCAGGAGTGTGTGCGGCCCAATTTCCCCTCCGCCAAACAGAAATGCCCTTGCATCGTAAATAGGATTAGCCCCGACAAACTCGGCGAACGGGCCCTCATTACCAAGCAAGGGAGTCGCCCGTGCCATGTTCGAGCCGACCGTTACTGCCCAAATGGAAAGCTGGTCCCAAGGCAACAGATAACCTGTAAAGCTCAATAGAAGCGTAAAAACCAGCAGAAGCACGCCGACGATCCAGTTGAACTCGCGCGGCGGTTTATAAGAGCCGGTTAGAAAGACCCGGAACATATGCAGCCAGACGAAGACAATCATCGCATGGGCCGCCCAACGATGCATGTTGCGCATCAGCATGCCGAAAGGCATATCGAATTCGAGATATTTCATATCGGCGTATGCGTACTCCGCGACGGGGCGGTAGTAGAACATGAGATAGATCCCGGTTATCACCGTCATCAGAAACATAAAGAACGTGAGCCCCCCCATGCACCAGGTAAATCGCATTCTGACAGCATGGCGCCTAACCTTAGCGGGATGAAGGTGGAGAAAAACGTTGGACGTCACCATCATGACGCGGTTACGCGGTGTGTCCTCGTAGCCGTGGCGAAAGATCGCCTTCCAGACATGGCTTTCGACAATATCGTTCTTGATCTTATCCAAAAGGTTCATGATCTTATCCGTTAGACTTTTAGGATGCTCCCAGGATATTGCTCATCCGGCTCCGTTCCCGGAGCCATTTTAAAAACTTTGCTCTTATCCACGACCAATTGGCCATCTTCGCCGATTTCAACTTCAAACCGGTCCATTGGCCTTGGCGCAGGGCCCTCAAAATTGAGTCCGCTTTTATAATAGCCGCTGCCGTGACAGGGACACTTAAATTTTTCCTCGGTGGCGAGCCAGCGCGGAGTGCAGCCCAGGTGAGTGCATTTCGCAAAAATAGCGTAAATCCCCGCATTCTCCCGGATGATCCAGACTCGCTCGTCCTGCTTGTATTTTTCGCTGACTTCACCTATCGCGTAATCGGAAGGAACCCCGGCTTTAAAAGTCGAAGGAGGCTGGAACAACACGCGCGGAAAAGCCGAGCGGAGAAATCCCAAAAGGCTCAACCCGCCGAAGATGCCAAATCCGCCCCAACCCAACCGAGTAAAAAAATCTCTGCGCGACCAGATTCCGCGTTTTTCCTTCTTCTCCCGTTCAGCCATATCCGACCTATCCTTTAATCCAGCTGATCATGGCGCCCCAAACTATAAAAATCACGCCGCCGAGCATTAAAACCAAACCGACGGGCCCAAAAATGAAAGATAGTCCCGCTCCTAAAACAAATATTAATACACCGGTCCCCAGCGGGTTGAACGGTGCCGTAGTTGATCCTGCCTTGCTCGTCTCCGCATCAGCTTTATGAATAAATTCCTCGCGGATAAGGGCGAACGCCAGCTCTTTGAGATCCTCGCGCCGCTCAGAGTCGACGCCTTGAATCAGCCGGCCAAGCTCTTGAGCTAACCTTTCGATCTCTTGTTCACGCGCTTCGGGCGCAAGATTGGCAGGATCTGATGTCACCTGAGATTAGAGTTGTTGATTATTATAGAATTTTTTCTTTGTCAACCAATTGCCTAAAACTTCGCTTAGCGGCTCAACAAGACGACCGCGGTGACCGCAATCCCCTTCCCGGCTCCAGCCCATCCGAGTCTTTCCGTAGTCGTCGACTTGATGTTAATCCGGCTTTCAACGATCTTGCACAGGCCCGCCACGCTCTTCCGCATGCGCTCGTAATGGGGCGACAACTTCGGCTGCTGCGCCACTACGGTAACATCGGCATTGACGAGTTGGAAACGCTTGCGGCGCATCCTCCCCAGCACGATAAGCAAAAGCTTGGCGCTGGCAATGTCTTTATAACGGCGGTCGCTGTCGGGAAAGTGCGAACCGATGTCACCGTCGCCCAGCGCGCCGAGAATCGCATTGATCAGCGCATGCAGCACCGCGTCGGCGTCGGAATGGCCGGCCAGGCCGCGATCATGCGGAACCTCCACGCCGGCTAAAATGAGTTTTCGCCCGCGGCGCAGGCGATGCACGTCGAATCCGTGTCCGATGCGAAACTCTTTGGCCATGACCCGAAAACTTGTCCCCAGCTGTTTCCGCATAATCACCCGAACCAACGCAACATTCAACTGCGCGGCAAAACGGGGATCGCAATGAAGCGACGGACTGCGGGCTTCTGGTGTTGATTGGCGCCCTGGGCTATAATTCCCAACAAGTCAAAACCCATGCGATCGCGAATGTTTTTGCTCTTCTTGTTGCTATTTTTCGCGTTGCCTCTGTACATGGTCCTGTCCGGACAAGCACCGTTGAACCGCGACTTCCGCACGGCTGACCGCTCCAGCGCCGAAATCGCGCCACGCGCCGAGGCGACTCCGGAAGCCGTGGTGCAGGTGTATTACGCACGCGCGCTCAATTGGCGCGGCATCTTCGGCGTCCATACCTGGATCGCAACCAAACCCGAGAACACCGCCGCCTATACTGTTCATCAAGTGATCGGTTGGCGCCTGATTCGCGGCTTGCCCGCGGTGGTCTCGACACCGGGCACACCCGACGCTCGCTGGTTCGGCAATGAACCGACGCTGATCGCCGACTTACGAGGCAGCGAGGCTGAGCAGGCGATTCCGAAGATTCTTGACGCCGTGGCGAGCTATCCTTATCCCGACGAGTACAAAGTCTGGCCGGGCCCGAACAGCAATACGTTTATAGCTTATATCGGACGCCAAGTGCCCGAGCTGCGGATGGACCTCCCGGCAACGGCGATCGGCAAGGATTATCCGATCAACGGTTCGCTGGTCGATCGCACTCCGAGCGGCACCGGCTATCAAATCAACATGCTCGGCGTCTTGGGCGTGAGCGTGGCGCGAGAAGAGGGCTTTGAATTGAACTTACTTGGTTTAAATTTCGGTGTCGATTTCTCTAAGCCTGCGCTTAAGTTGCCTTTTATCGGCCGAATCGGCATCGGCGAACGCTGAATATTATTCTTTTAGTGCTATCCCGCTCAGATTTTGCGAATGGCGAAACGCCCATCTTCTGCGATCCTTTACCGGGCCTTGGTTTTTTTGGCGACCGCCTGGACGCTGACGTCCTGGCTTTTCCTCCTCGACAACAATCTTTTTTCCCATCGTGAAAGATTTCAGGAATCTGATTTTATCATGACTTTCTACGTCGCCGGTCATCTAGTGGCGCACGACCGGTCCACCGAGCTTTACCCCCAAGCCGACCTGCAATCGTTCGCAGGCACGCCGTTTGACAAGGCCGCTCACGCACTTTTGCCCCATCTTCCGAAAAACATCACCGGCGCGTATATGAACATCCCGCTCGTCGCCGCTTTTTTTGCACCGTTTAGCCATCTCGATCCTAACTTGGCGCTGTTTCTCTGGCAGGCGTTGTCCGTTCTGGCGTTGTGCCTGTGTAGTTTTATGTTGTCCCGGACCACCGGGACGAAAGCCAGCGAATTGTTTTTTTTGTCGTTTACGTACCTTCCGGTCTTTTTAACTTTGTGGGCCGGACAGCTCGGTCTAGTGTTCGGACTGTTGCCGTTATGTTTCGGCTATTTGCTTCTGCTCAAGCAAATGCCGTTAGCCGCCGGCCTGGTTTGGTCTTTGCTTATTTTGAAACCTCAGTATCTCCTTGTGGGTGCCTTTGTCGCGCTGGTGAGTGCCTTGCTCCAACATTACCGAATGCTGATCGGTCTAGTCTTAGGCATCGTCTCCCTCATGGCTCTGACGATTGCGATGTTTTCACTTCCGGTAACGTTTCAATGGCTCGCGAGCCACCGCGTAAGCGACGCCTATTTCTTTGCTGGACTGCAAGTCATCCCCGCCCATTTATTGACCGGGTTACCCGCCAATATTTTGGTTCTGCTTCCAGTTGATCAGCGCAGTAGCCTAAAGTTGCCACTCTATTCGGGCGCCGCCGCGATGTGGCTTTTCGGCATTTGGTTCTGTTCCCTATTTAATAAACCTCGCTTGGAAGCTCCAACGCAAATCTCAATCACATTCGTGACTGGACTCATCCTCGCCTCCCTTACATCGCCGCACCTACTTTACTACGACCTATGCGTGCTTTTACCCGCGGGAACTCTTTTAATTGCAAAACAAGGACCCTTTGCGCGGCAAATAAGTTCTCGCTTCGTCGCGGTGAGCGGATGGATAATCGTCAGCGCGTTTTTGCCCATCTTGCTCGCGTTCACCGAACAAAAAATCCTACCGCTTATCCTGGAATTGAACTTGCTGGCGCTGTTCGTCGTGTTGCTATTGCAGTGGAATCAGATTCGAACGTCCGTGCGCGCGTAGTGCGATGAAAATCGCGTGTTCTCAGTCCGAGACGGGGGGTCTCCGGCTGGGCATATTGACGAATTAATCAATTGAACCCCGGCCCGTCGGCCAAAGGCTAATAACGGCGCCAGCGATGGCGATCGCCGCGGCAATCCAATAAGCGAAGCGGTAACCTTGCAAAAACGCCGCTAGAACCGGCGCGCCGGAGCCGGCGCCGAGTTCCTGTAGCGATGTTTTGCCGGTGGAGGTTAACAGGAAAAAACTGACGATACTGGTCGCCAGCGTCGCACCGATCGAATAGCCGAGGCTGCGCACGATCGACAAAACCGAAGAGCCAACGCCCAAGCGGTGGCGCGGCACCGAGCTCATCAGCAAGTTATTGTTCGGCGTCTGAAAAATTCCCATGCCGATGCCGAGCAACGCCAATCCAAAGATGATTTGGAACGCACTGGCGCCGGGCGCAAGAAAGCTCAGAAACAGCAACGCGATCCCGTTGACGCCGAGCCCGAGGGCGCAGAGGAACTGCGGTGCGAAGCGTTCCGACAGCCAACCAGTGAGCGGCGCCAACAGCGCCATGGCGAAGGGCGTCGGCGCTACCAAGAACCCGGCGCGCAACGGGTCCAAGCCCATCGCGAGCTGCAGAAAAAACGGCATCAATAAATTACTGATGCTCATGATGATGAAGCTGAACCACCTGGCGATATTCCCGATCGTGAAAGCCGCGATGCGAAATATTTTCAAGTCGAGCAAAGGAAAATTTGCGCGCTTCTCCCATCGAATAAAAAAGCTGAGTGCTCCGGTGCCGGCTAACGCCATCACGCCGACGACGGGGTCTAACCATCGGCCTTTCTGCGCCAGGGTCAAGGCGAACAAGAGCGCCGAGATGCCCACGGCGAATGTGGCCGCGCCGGTGAGATCGAACGGCTCTTTTTTATCCCCGGTGCCTTTGAAGCTCTCTTGCGGGAGAAGCATGCGTGCCGCGACAAAACCCGCTAGGGCGAGGAGTCCGGATAAATAAAAATTGGAGCGCCAGCCCAGAGAGTAAGTCAGCAGGCCGCCGAGCACGGGTCCTAACGTATATCCAAGAGCCGAAACCGTGCCACCGGCGATACCCATCGCCCGACCGCGCTCCTCCATAGGAAACAATGCTGTGACCAAAGCGAAGTTATTGGCCATAATCAACGCGCTGCCCGCGGCTTGCAGGGCGCGAAAGCAAACGAGTTGGCCCGCGCTCTGCGAGTTGCCGGCTGCGAACGAGCTGATTGAATACAACGCAAAACCGGCGAGAAATAAGTTTCCCACGCCGAGCAGATCGGACAATCTGCCGCAAGGGAGATAAAGCGACGCCGTGATGAGGGCGTATGCCAGCGCGATCCAGCTCGCCAGCGTCAGGTCTGCGTTCAAGTCTTTGACAATCAGCGGCAACGCGATACTCAGCTGTCCCGAGTCGGCGGTGACAATCAACGTCGCTAGCGACGCGACCAGCAGAGACCACCAGCGGTTGCGCGGCGGAGAAGTCAGGTTCTGTGCGGCCATGGAGAATTTGGAAGAATAAGGAACGATGCGAGTCGAACCTAAAAGCCCGGCGCAATTATCGAACCACCGGCCAATAGCGTCCCCGCCGCTTCATAACCGTGAGTGAAACTCCGTAAAGATCTTTCAACACCCCCGGCTTGAGCACTTTGCTCGTTGGTCCGGCATGCAGCACCTTGCCGTCCCGCAGCACCAGTGTATGGCCGAACAGCGGCAGGATCTCTTCGATATGGTGCGTGACGTAAATCAGCGCCGGAAGGTTTTTTTGCCGGCCGAGCCGGGCCAGCGAGGCAAGGAATTTTTCCCGCGCACCCGGATCCATGCCGGCGCAGGGCTCGTCGAGAATGATCAGATAGGGTTTCGTCATGCGCGCCCGCGCGATTAGAATTTTTTGCTGCTCGCCTTGTGACAGAGTGCCAAACTCTTGTTCGCTTAACTGCGCGCCGCCGAGTTCGCTCAAATAGCGCCGCGCGCAGGCGTAATCTCGACGATTCGCCTGTCCCCAGAAACCACCCAGGTAACCGACCTGCGCAAACCTGCCCGACACCACCGTGTTGAGCGCTTTTTCTCGCGGCGGGATTTCGCTCGCTAAAGTCGCCGTCACCCAACCGATGCTTTTGCGCAGCTCAGGTAAGTAAGTCAGATCCTTTCCCTTGCGCAGAACCACCCCGCCGGCGTTCGGCCACAGATAGCCGCACGCCAATTTCAAAAGCGTCGTCTTGCCCGAGCCGTTGGGACCGAGAATCGCCCAATGCTCGCCGCCTGCGACCGTCCAATCAATGGCATCGAGAATTTTTTTGCCGTCGGCGACGTAGGAAACGTCGCGCAGTTCGAGCGCAGCGGTTTTTTTCATCGGTGAGTCTCTTGCCGATGAAAGTGAACGGAAACGACGCGGTTTTCAACGGGGCGAGGAGCGATCAGGAAAAAAATGGCGCTCCAGTCCGAAGCCGCGCTCCAGCCGCCGAACGCGCCAGCGCCCCCCATCGATCACTGCGGCGCGACAGCAGCGCCGGCGCGGACCATCTCCACGACCGCGGCTCGGCGCAGGTCAACCACCGCCACTTCATCCGATCGCTCACAACCGACAAAGGCCAACTCGCCGTCAGGGCTGAATGAAATATGCGCCGGCGCGCCGCCGACGGCGAGACGTGCTCGTGTTTCGTGGGCGTGGGCGTCGATAATACCGACGCTTGCTTCGCCGGTGTGCGACACGACAATCCACTTGCCGTCCGGACTCGGGGCGAAAAAATGCGGATAAATGCCGACCGGGATGGTCCCGATAACGCGATGATTCATGCAATCCCACACCGTCAGATCGTCGGACGCAAAATTAGCCACGTAACCGCAGCGCCCATCCGGGCTGAGCGCAGGCAAATGCGCGCCTTTGCCCGCCGGAATTCTCGCCACGACTTCGTGATCGCTGGTGTTGACGACCGTCACATCATCCGAAACAGAATTGGCCACGTAGGCGAAGCGGCTCTCCGGGTCGAACGCGATGTGCCCAGGTCCCAATCCGACTTTGACTTCGCCGGTTACGGAATAATCCCGCCCATCGATCACGGTCACTGTATGCGAAGCGGAGTTGGGCTGGTAAGCCCAGCGACCGCCCGGAGAAACCGCGATGTCGTGCGGCGCCTTGCCGACCGGCACGGTCCCGCGAAGATCTCCGCCGCTGCCGATCACCGTCACGCTGCTACCCGGCCCGCTCGGCAGGTAAACGCAATCTCCATCCGGCGCTACACAAGGCAGCAATGGGCGCGAGCCCGTCGTTGCCGTCGTGATCACGGTATCGCTCGTCGTGTCGATGATCGTGACATCGTTGGAGCCGCTGTTGGCGACGTACAGGCGTTCGCCGTCGTGCGACAATTCCAAATGCGACGGATCGTCGCCCGCGGCAATATGCTTGATTACCTTGCGCGATGCGCCGTCGATCACCGCGACACGATTGTCCGTCGTATTCGAGTAGACGCGCCCATCGCGATGACTCACGACGGAATGAGCCCCGCGCAAACCCAACCGCGGCGTTGAACCGTCCGGATAAAGCACTAGAGCAAAAGAATCGTCGCCGCGTTCGAGCATCACCCGATAACCGCGTTCAAGCATCGAGATATACTGGCGCACAGGAAGAGCGCCGACCCGCGCCCGGACAATGGCGTTTTGGCCGCGCAACGCAACATATTGTTCTTGCAGTCGAGCGACCTGTTGGTCAGGCGCGAGTGCGCCAAGATCGAGATGAACGGTTTGCGAAGACATGGGGGAGACCCGTTGGCGGACTGGAGCGATAAATTTTTGGAGTGTCGGAGCCTACCCATCCTCCCATGACTCCGGACTCCATCACTCCAATTTTTTTCCTATTGCTTGAACCTCGTGAACACCTGCTCGGCGTTTTTGTGAAAGACTTTCGCCTTGTCCTCCGCCGTAAGCCACGGGATACTTTCAATGTTAGGCCGCACATCGTCGTACCATTTGCCGGTGCGCGGATCGGTCTTCGAGCCCGCCCCCGGCCGTTCCGTGCCGAAAAGACAACGTTCGGGGCCGCAGATGCGGAAGAGCAGCTTCAATGACTCGACGTTGTAGAGCGCGCTGTCGAAATAGAGCTGCTTCAGTCTTTGGTCGAAAGTCTCCGTGTCGTTGGGACCGCGCAGCTGGGAGCGCCAGCGGCCGACTTGATAGGGCACCGAGCCGCCGCCATGCGAGATGATCAGCTTCAGCTTGGGAAAATCTTGAAACACTTTGGAGTCGACCAGGGACAGGATCGCAATGCTCTCTTCGGTGATGAAGTGGCCGTGGAACGACTCGCGCGGATTTTTGCAGCTCGCCCCGTGCACGAGGCCGGGTACGTCCATCTTCACCATCTTCTCGTAAAGAGGATACCAGTATTCGTTGCCCATCGCCGGCGTTTGCCCGTCGCCCTCGCCGGGATCGGGGTTGATCATGATGCCGACGAAGCCTAGATCATTGATGCAGCGATCGATTTCTTCGAACGTGTTTGTCACCGGCACCCCGGCGTTCTGGGGCAGGCCGCCGATGGCGCGAAATTTCTTCGGTTCCATTTTGACCTGCAATGCCAACGCATCATTCACCGCCTGGCAGTACCAGTGCACGATCTTCTCCGGTTTCGCCGAATGCATCATCGTGTAAGGTCGCGGCGAGATAAACGCGAAATCCGTGCCAACCTCGTCCAAGACTTCGGAATGTTTATGGCCGTGCCACTTTGCCTCTTGAATATGCTTCTCCGTTACCACGCTGGTGCTGCGCGGGCGATGAAACCCGGCGCTGTTGATCAAACCGGCTTGAAAGGTCTGGAGCTGCTCGCCGGCAACGATATGGTTGTGAATGTCGATAATCATGACAAAGTCCTTTCCAACAAAATTGCATCTTACCTATCAGAGACCGGCGACCGGCGGCAAGACGGGATGAAACCGGAGCTATGGAGTAATGGAGTACCGGAGGGATGGGTTCAGAAACACTTCCCAACACTCGATTACTCCAACGCTCCATCATTCCGTTCCACTCTCCGTGGCGGCCGTAGCAACAAACTCAAAAACGCCGAGGTGATCAGCGCGCAACCGAACAGCGCAAAGGAAACTCCGTAGCCGCCGGTGGCGTCGAAGAGAAAGCCGAAAAACGGCGGCCCCATGGCAGCGAGCACCTGAGAAATCAGCAAACCCATGCCGCGAATTCTTCCGAGCGAGCGGCGCCCGAAGTAATTGGCCCATAAGAAATCGGGCAAGACCATATTGCCGCCGAGGCCGATGCCGTAGAGAAAAAATCCGATATAAAGGCAAGCGAGGTTGCTCGTGGAGATCGCCAGCGCCAGACCGATGCCTTGAATGACAAATCGCAGCATGGCCGCGATGCGGGCGTCCAGTCGCTCGACAAGAAATCCCCAGACAAGCGGCGAAGCCAACTGCATGGAGGCAATCACGCTCATCACGGTGGCGGCAATCACCGGCGAATGGCCGAGGTCCGTTACGTACGGATACACATGCAGGTTGAGGCCGGTCACGCCAATGCTGGAAATGCCGAAGGTCACCACCAGTAGCCAAAAGGTTTTCGTGCGCACCGCCTCGGCGCGCGTCCAGACAGTGTTCGAAGCCTTAACCAAGTCCTCTTCCCAACTTTTTTTACTTGTTGGGATCGATTTATCTTGGATCGTCGGTTCAGCATCTCCATCCGGACGAAGCCCCATATCCTCGGGGGTCCGCCGCACCACAAAAAGCGCCGGCAACACCAACAAGGCCGCCGTCAGAACGCCGAAGACCACCCAAGTTTGGCGCCAACCGAGGGTCAACAGAAGCCAGGCCGCGACCACCGGCATGCAGACCTTGGCGAAGCCCACGCCCATGCTCGTGAATGCCATTGCACGGCCGCGCCGGCGCACAAACCACTGGGAAACGACCACGTTGACGACCATGGAGCCCATCAGCGCATCGCCGAAGGTCACCAACGTCAGACGAATGGCGGCGAATTGACCGAAGCTCTCCACATGGCCGAGAATCAGATAGCCCAAGCCGACGATCACCGCGCCGAGCGCCATCAGCACGCGACCGCCGTGGCGGTCCACCAGCGTGCCGACCAGCGGCGCCAGACCGGCGCCGATCATGGCTTCGCCCGAGCGCAGCAAGGAAAACACGCCGCGGGAAATGCCCATCTCGGCGGTCAGGGGTTTGAGAAAAATACTGAGCGTGCTGGCGAGCGCGAACGAAGAAGCGACGTTGGCGAGAAAACCTACTCCGACGATATACCAACCGTAGAAAATACCCCGACTCTTCCGCTCCCGCTCCTCGCGCAACGCTCCTTTCACACCCACGCTTTAGCAGGAAAACAGCGGCGCGCGCAATTCAAGCACAGCGATTGAAGATTTTTCTTGAAACCGTAAATGAGAGCAGTACGGCCGGATATTCCTAATCATTAGCTCCTGTCCTTTTTACTTTCGATAAGCGCCTTGAGATTTTGAATCCGTTCGTCACCGCTTGGATGGCTTGACAGAAACGGCAAGCGCAATCCTCGGTCGATTTTCAGAAATTTCTCTTGCAGCGTGATCGCCGCCCGCAGTTTGTAATGGTTGGCGCGCATGTAAGCGAGGCTGGCGGCGTCGGCTTCCCGCTCTTGCTCGCGGTTGTACGAGGAGTCGATCAGATTGACGCCGAGTCCGCTGACGAGCCCGGCCACCGGCACTCCCGCGGCGCTCAAGCCGACTCCGACCATGGTGCCGAGAGCATTGAGGGTGCTCATGCGCGTCTGTCCGGCATCCACGTGCCCCTTGGCCCAGTGCGCAGCCTCATGGCCGATCAACGCGGCGTACTCATCGACGTCGCCGCCGATCAATCGCACCATGCCGAGATTGATGCCAATCACTCTCTGCCCGTTGTTAATGATGCCGGCAAAAGCGTTGGGCCCTTCTCCGTCGACAATGTAAAGTTCGCTTTGCACCCCCGCGGACCGGTTGATGCGCAGGTGGGCGAGCATCATTTCCTGGATCGTTTGGGTCGAGACCGCCAGAGCGATTCGATGGTTTGGCGTGTGGAGTTCGAGCACAGGGCCCCGTTCCAGCACGACATCTTTGACGCGCCAGTAGTATTTTTGCCGCTGCATCGCGCATCCGGCGAAATTCACGGCGATGATCAATAAAATGAGCTTTTTCATTCCCGTTGCATCTAAGCGATTTTATCGCGCCCGCGAGCGGACCCTAGCCGCGCGCGACGATTTGCGTTAGCTTCACTTGTGCGAGCATTCTTGCCGAAAGGATCTTATATGAAAGCTTTTCTGTCCATATTGGGCATTTTACTTCTGGTCGGTTCGACGGCTCAAGCACAGCAAAACAATAATCGCCCGAGACCGTCCACGGTTACGGTAAGCGGCGATGCGACGATTTCGGCTGAGCCCGATCAGGCGCAAATCGACATCGGCGTCGTCACTCAAGCCCGCAGCGCGCCGGAAGCGTCGAAGGAAAACGCCGAACGGCTGACCCGCGTATTGGCCGAGATCAGAAAGCGTTTGGGCAAAGGCGACGAAGTCAAAACCAGCGGCTACTCTCTCACGCCTAACTATCGCTACCCCCAGGGCGGCAAACCCGAGATCGTCGGCTACACCGCCAGCAACACCGTACGCATCGAGACAACCAATTTGGACCTCGTCGGCCGCCTGATCGACAGCGCCATGCAAGCGGGCGCCAACAACGTTCATCGTCTGGTCTTTACGCTGAAGGACGAGCAAGCCGTCCAGCTCGAAGCGCTGCGCGCGGCTTCGGCCAAAGCGAAAGCCAAAGCTGAGGCTATCGCCGCAGCACTCGGGCTAAAAATTGTCCGCATCGCGTCGGTTAATGAAGGCGAGCGGGTCGTTCGACCGATCTACCGCCAAGCGCTGGCGGCGCGCGCCGATGCAGCGCCAGCGCGGACTCCGGTAGAACCGGGAACGGTTGAAATCCGCTCGACGCTGTCGATGACCGTGGAGGTGAGTGAAAAGTAAACACGAAGCTTCTGTGGATAAGTCCTATTTCGCGCTTCGCTAAACCCGGGGTCGCTCTTTGAGGCGGCATGCCGATTGGCCCGACGTTTCTCTTAATCACTTCCGCCAGCGTCCGATTGGCCCGCGTCGGCCAAACGGCCCTCAGCACGCTGACGGAATAGCTCGTGTCGGTCATGTTCGCCGCGCCTTCGGCGACGCGCTGGGCTTTCTCGAACAGGGCGCGGATTTTTTCCGCCGTGGCCCCGCAGAAGAACCAGCCGACCGATGATTTATTGGGAATGACATTGGGCTGATCGCCGCCGTTGGTGATCGCGCGATGACTGCAATGGCTCGGCTCCAGATGCTCGCGCAGCTTGTCCCAACCGATGTCCATCAACACCACCGCGTCCAGCGCATCCTTATTCTTTCAATGATTCTTACCCCTCAAATTTCCCCGGATCTTTGTAATAGTGTTTGTAGTACCACTCGGCGATCTCCCAGCCCGTCGCGCGCCACACGCCGTCGTGCGAACACATGTAATCGAGCGCCTTGTCGAGATACTTGATCCGAAACGGCATGCCGATCACGAAAGGATGAAGTGGCAAACATAATACCCGTCCGCCTGATTCACTGTCTTTGTAAAGCGTGTCGAAATGGTCGCGAACCATCCGATAGTATTGCTCCGGTGTGTGACCTTCGCGGATAAACACGCGGATGTCGTTGACGCCCAACTCATAAGGCACGACGATCATGCGGCCGCTTTTGACGCGCATCGGTGTCGGCTGCTCGTCATTGCCCCAGTCGCAGACATACTCAAATCCCTCTGCTGCTAAATGATCCGGCGTGTCGGCCGTTTCGCCCAGACCGGGCCCGAGCCAGCCCTTCGGCGCTTTGCCCGTCGCCGCGGTGATGATCTCTTTCACTTTGCGGATGATCGAGCGCTCTTCTTCGGGTTTGTAATCGAGCATCGAGACGCTGTTGGTCATGCCGTGGCCGAGCCACTCCCACTTGCGTTTGTTGCCGGCTTCGATGATCGGCGGGTGTTGCTCGCAGACTTCGGCGTTCAGCAGCACGCTGGCGCGGATATTGTATTTGTCCAGCACGTCCATGATCCGAAATACGCCCACGCGGGAGCCGTAATCGCGGAGCGTGTAGCCGGGCACATCGGGCGTATGGTTGCTGCCCGAGCCGCGAACCGGCATGTCAAAGTGAAAATACTCGATATTCGGCGCCACCCAAAGCGCGATGCGGCCGTGATTCGGCCATTCGATTTTAGGCCGGCGAATTATCGGCGAATAATCGTAGCGGCGATTAATCATTGAATCGAGACTCCTGTCTAATTGGTATCTGAACCCACAACTTATGCCAGCAGGCAAAACCGCGTCAAGCCGCCGCTCACATCGGATCGGTAAAAAAAAGGGGGGGAAGTTCCTTCCGCCCCTCACCGGTCGCATCCCTTGACGACGCCGTGTTACAAAAATTTTCCCACAAGAAATTGGTTGATCTCCTCGGAGCCTTTCAACGGCTTGCCGTCGACCACCAGAACCGGAACGGTCTTCGTGCCCGTGAGCACGATGAGCTGTTGCTCGTATTCGGGATTTTCCCGAATATTTTTTTTGATGATTTTTTCTTCGCAATGAAGATTGGTCATGCAATTGAGCACGCTCTGGGAGAAACCGCATTCGTTGTAGAAGTAAAGTTCCATCGCCATTTTTGAATCCAACAGAATCGGAGAAAAGATTTCTCCCGCCAAGTCGCTAAGTCAATGAAAAGATCTATGCTCTAAAGCTTTTATTCTTTCCTTAGCGTCTTTGCGGGAGATATTTCTTGGCCTATTTCTTTACCCCTTGTTGACCTTCTGGCATTCGGCCAAGAGGTCCTTGGGGTTGCGTTCCCCCGCCGGAGTCACCGAGGCCGCGTAGCGCACTACGCCTTGCTTGTCGATGATGACCGTAGCACGGTCCGTGATCCCCTTATCCTCGATATACACGCCATACTTTTTTGCCACATCCCCCTTGGGGTGGAAATCCTGCAGCAGCGGAAACGATATGCCGCCCAGCGATTTCGCCCAATTGTCGTGGGAGAATCTGCTGTCCACACTCACACCCAAAACTTGGGTGTCACAGGCCTTGAACTCGTCCCTGAGGGCTTCGAGACCAGGCACTTCCTTGCTTCAAGTCGGCGTCCAATCCAGGGGATAGAACACCAACATGACGTTTTTTTGCCCCTTGAACTGGCCGAGGGAAAACTTGGTTCCCGCCAAATGGCTGGCCAGTTCGAAGTCCGGCGCTGTTTTACCGATCTCAATCATGTTGTTCACTCCTTCTAAAAAAGTTGAGCGTCCGCAGGAACGCTCAACTTTAAGTATAAACGCTAAGACGCGATATTCAACTTTGCCGCGTGATGGACCGACGATTAATTTTAAGATTTTCTGATTATTGATTGAAAAAGCCGAGCCAGCGGCGCGCCCGTCGCTTACGGCAACTTGAATTCGGCCCGCAGCCGCTCCAATGAGGATAACCTCGCGAGCCGCTGCAGGACGGTCGTGGTCGGCGGTAAAATGGGAAAGTCGCGGCGATCGACGCGGCTAATCGCCTCTGCCGCGTTTATCCATAGACTGTGGGTGACTTCTTCGGAGCGGCGCAGCGCCCTCTGCTTGGACGGTTGAGCAGCGATATAAAAGCGCGTATCGAAGCGCATCGAATAAATGTCGGGGGTCACCCAATGATCGAAATAAACCGCCCGCGTCAGGTCGCAAAAAAGATTTTCCGATTCTAAAAACGCGCTGAAATCGAGTTCCTTGCGCACGATAGCCTGGCGCTTATTCTCAATACGCTGTTTGGCGGCCTGATCGCTGACCGCGACTTCCTCTCCCGCTTCATTTACGCAGAGCAAAACGCCGACTTCTTCGAACAGCTCGCGCACCACCGCCACCCAATGGCCGAGCGCTTCGTTCGGTTCGCGGCGGTTGTCCAGAATGCCGCGTGCTTCCTCGCCGGAAAGGCCGCGGCAACGGCGCAACATGGAAGGCGAATAGTCGGACTCGTGCACCGTGCCACCGGGAAAGACATAAAAGCCGCCGAGAAAACGCATCTCCGGCGGCCGGCGCGTTAAGAGAAGCTCGAAACCGCCCCGCTCATCCGGTCGCACGAGCACGACGGTGGAAGCGTAGCGGGGAATTACCATCGGTAAAGAATTCCGAAATCCGAAACTCGAAACAAAGTTGAACTTAGAGAAATCTCAACCTGCGAAAACCCGTAAAACCAATTTCAGTTGAGTTAGTTTGGAAAATTAATTCGTTGGACATTTGAATTGGTTTCGAGTTTCGAAATTCGGATTTTGAGTAACGGTTGCCTTCCTCCTACATTCTCCCTAACTCGCGCAACAGCTTCTCCCACTTCTCATTTTCCTTATCGTACTGGGTCGCGGACATTCCCGCCTCGGGATAGTAACGCTTGAAGTCCGGTTTATTGGTGGCGCTGTCGAGACCGAACTTGCCGAGGAATTTTTGTCCCTCAGGGCTTACAAGAAAGTCGGCGAACAGCAAGGCCGCATACGGGTGCGGTCGATTGGCCGGCACGGCAACACCGCCCGCGTTGGTCGGCACGACGTCCATCGGCACCCACTTGATCGGCGCGCCTTTTGCGATCGACACGCGCGAATGGCTGAGAAACACCGTCGGCGACACGCCCACCTCGCCGGAGATCACCATATCGAGCAGCGCCCGACCCGACACCGAATGCAAGCTGACCTGTTGCTCCTTGAGTTTCTTGACAAACTCAGCGCCTTTGCTGGCGAGCATGGCGGCGATCACGCGCTTGCCGGTGTCGGTCGTGGAGAAGCCGATCCTGTCCTTGAGCTCGGGTTTGAGCAGATCTTCGTAGCCCTTCGGCACCGCGCTTCCCTTCACCGAGTTTGTGTTGTACGCAAGCCCGATGTAGGACTCGCGGTCGGTCATCCAGTAGACCAAACCCTTGTCGGCTTTTTCCTTGGCTTCGTCCGGATAGTGGGCCGAATAGGGAGAATAGTACGGCGTCAGCAGTTTATATTCCTGCATCAGTTTCAGAGCCGGAAAAGTCGTTTCGATCGTGTCGACCAGAAAGCGCTTGGCCTGAGCTTCCTGCAAAACCCGCTGAATGATTGCGTCGCTGTTGCCGCGGTAGACTTCGAGCTTGACGCCGGGGTACTTCGCCGCGAAAACCTTCGGTGCTTGCTTGTTAGGTCCGCCGGTTAGCGAGGTGTACCACATCAACATCCCTTCTTTCTTCGCTCCCTCATAAAGCATCTTTTCGCGGTCGGGTTTGTTGTACGCGGCCAGCTCGGCCATCGACATGGGTTTTTCTTGGGACCATACCGGGGATATCCAATTCAGCGCAACAGCCATCATCAATAGCAAAATGCTCATTGCTGTCTCTCCTTGCTTGGCAATAGAATATGAGAAATTTTTATCATTGTCGGAAGGAGTAAAACAACCGACGGTCCTGTTTGCAACAGAGGAACGCTTTCACCGGGCGGGATTGAGCGCGGTTATTTCCAATTTTAGTTATGCTTTTCCGTGACGATTCGAAGGGCGGCCCGGGTTGATCGCAATCTATTCTTTGAAGCGAATAATATTATATGCGGCAATAGGACGGTGAAAACCCTTGAGCGAAAGCTCGCCGGCCGCCTCGGCCTCGACCAATTCTTCGATGCTGCCGAGCAAACGCTGGGAGGCCAGAATTTCCCCCGGCTTTGCTTCGCCGCACAGGCGCGCCGCCAGGTTTGGCACACTGCCGATCGCGCCGTACTCCCAACGTCCCTCATAACCGATTGCGCCGATGGTGGCGTAACCTTGCGCGATGCCGACGCCGAAGTCGAGGTCGTAACCGAGTTTGCGCCATTTCACGGTCAGTTCTTTCACTCGCTCACGCATTGCCAGAGTCATGCGGATCGCGCGCTCGGGTGAATTGGGCACCGGCACCGGGTCGTTAAAAAAGATCATCATGCCGTCGCCCGCGAAGTGTTCCAATGTTCCTTCGTACTCGAGAATCAGCGTTCCCATCGCCGCATGGTATTCATGCAAGATATTCATGACCTCTTCGGGCTCGGCGGATTCCGCGAAAGCCGTGAAACCACGCAGATCCAGATAAACCACGGTGAGCTCACGGCGATGGGTCTTCAGCGGATCGTCGGCTTCGCCGCTCACGATCAGTTCGGCGAGTTGCGGCGCGAAAAAGCGTTTGAGACGCCCGAGCCGCTCGAGCTGGGCCAGCTGATCCCGGACGCGCTGCTCCAACATTTTGTTCCACTCAGCAAGCTCGGCGGATTGACTCTGAACCCGATCGTGCAGCTCTTTTATCCGGAGCAACGACCGCACGCGCGCGAGCAGCTCGGCTTGATTGATCGGCTTGGTGAGAAAATCATCTGCGCCGGCGTCGATACCCTTCACCCGTTCCTCCGCCGGGTCCAGGGCGGTCACCATGATCACCGGAAGCATCGCCGTGGCGGAACTGTCGCGGATCTTCCGGCAGACCTCGTAGCCGCTCATCTCCGGCATGACGACGTCCAGGAGCACCAAATCAGGACTCTCAGCTCCCATCTGAGCCAATGCCTCGCGACCCGATGAAGCCGTCACGACGTGGTAGCCCTTGACCTCCAGCAGGTCTGCGAGCAGCTTTACGTTCCGGGGCGTGTCATCGACGACAAGAATCTTTGGAGGAGTATTCATTCGAACAAACTCGTAATCCGAATATCGAAATCCGAAACAAACCCTCTGAGGTCAAATCCGAAATTCGAAGCACGAAATCCGAAATAGACTGGAAATCCATTAACCGCGTGCTTCAAGCTAGTTTATTTAATTTATTCACTCTTTCGCAGAATCGCACCAAATATACCGGTCAACTCCGTTGACTCTCCGACAAGATCAACGCGCAATTTCTCAAGGGCCAACTCACCACCGATGTCGATCAACCGCAACCAATAGCGGCTTTCCTCGGCCTCTTTACGACATATTCTGATTCTCATAAGAAAATCTTTCTTGCTTAGCGATTCATTGGCCTCGATATAGTTAGCTCCGACCGAACCAGACGCTCGCATTACCCGTTTTGTATCCTCAGTATTTGCCAACGCCTTTGGAATTGTTTTGACAAAAAGGCGAACGATTTCCGCAAAATCGAAGGGTCGGTCTTCGAGATCGTATTGTCTGAACCCCAATTCGGCTTTCATGTCTGGTGTTTTGCATTATTGATCTCGGAGCCCGGATTCTATTTGGTCATTTGAATTTGTTTCGAATTTCGGAATTCGTGCTTCGGATTTATCTCCTTGTGGCGAGTACTCTTTCAACTTCGCCGAGAAAATCCTTCAAGGTAATGGGCTTTGTCTGGTAGCCGTCGAAGCCCTCGGCGAGCATGGCTTGCCGGTTGTTCGTCATCGCCGATGCGGTAATAGCGACAATCGGGATGCTCTGCGTCTTGGGATCGGACTTGAGCTGCTTCATCGCCGTGATGCCGTCCATACCGGGAAGCTGGATGTCCATGAGGATCAGCGCCGGAGATTGGCTCCGCGCCAACTCAAGCCCGTCCTCCGCAGCTTCGCTCTCGATGGTCTTGTACCCCTTCACCTGCAGCACGTCGCGGCAGAGCTTGCGGTTCTTCTCGTTGTCCTCGATAATCAAAATTAGTTCGTTAGCCATAGGACTTCCGATTTTTCCTCTCGCAAAGGCGCTAAGGCGCAAAGTTTTAGGAATCCTCGATTCCGTTCACCGCGCGGGTTATACCTCGTTTCATCAACGCTTCACCAAAGTTTAGCGGAAATCCCAGCTTGTAACCGGTTAACCGCAGATATGTCAGAAGCTGTTTCTTGTGAGCTTGGCTGACTTGCTCAACAGATTTTAACTCTATGATAACCTTGTCTTCGACAACTAAATCAGCGCGAAACGCCTCTTCGAAAGTCATCTCCTTGTAATGGATCGAAATCGGAACTTGCCGTATCACCGAAAGCCCACGTTGTCCTAATTCGTAGGCCAGAATGACTTCATATACGCTTTCCAGCAACCTCGGCCCAAGCTCCCGATGTACCGCAACAGCCACATCGATAATAATTGTCCCAATTTCATTCTCTGTCATAACTTGGCGTCTTTGCGCCTTTGCGAGAGAATATTCTTATCCGATCGGCAGAGTGAATGTGAACGTGCTGCCTTTGCCGACTTCGCTTTCCACCCAGATCTTGCCGCCGTGCAGTTCGACGAACCGTTTAGTCAATGCCAAGCCCAGCCCTGTGCCTTCGCGCTTTTGCGCGTAATTCGATCCGACTTGCCGAAATTCTTCGAAGATCGCTTCCTGGTCTTCCTTGGCGATGCCTATTCCGGTATCCGTCACCGAAATAATCGCCGCGCTGTCCCCCACTCTCGCCTCGACTTTGACATCTCCTCCCTCCGGCGTGAACTTTACCGCGTTGGTCAAAAGGTTGACGAGGATTTGTTTGATCTTGCGCTCGTCGCCAGTGAAATCGCCGAGCCGATCGTCGATCACGCGATCGAGTTTGATCCCATGCCGGCTGGCCCGCTCACGGATGAGCAAGAGCGCGTTCTCGATCGTATCTGGCAGGTGAAACGTCGTGATCTCCAACTCCATCCGCCCCGCTTCGACCTTGGAAAGATCGAGGATGTCGTTGATAAGCGAGAGCAGATGGCGCCCGGAAGTTAGAATATCGTCGGTGTATTCGGCTTGTTTTTCGTTCAACTCGCCAAAGAGTTTTTCCTGCAAGACCTCGGAAAAACCGATGATGGCGTTGAGCGGCGTGCGCAGTTCGTGCGACATGTTGGCGAGAAATTCCGACTTGTGCTGGCTGGCGGCTGCGAGTTGCTTGCCCTTCTCTTCGATCTCGCGGAACAGCCGCGCGTTGTGGATCGCCAAGGCCGACTGCGTCGCGAAGGTTTGCATCAGGTTCACCACCTCTGGATCGAACTCTCCGACCTGGCGGCGCCACACCGTCAACCCGCCCATAATTTGCTGCTCGCGCAGGATCGGCACCGTCAAAAGCGAGCGGTATCCGAGGCGGTTCAGCAACGGTCTCAACCTCGAAGTCGAGCGCTCTTGCTGATCAAAAGTATCGGGGATCTGCACCGGCGCGCGAGTGATCGCCGCTTGCCCCGTGGCGCCCTCGCCGGCCCTTATCCGAGCTGCTCTAAGCGCCTCGACCGCTTCGCTTTCCATATTGTGGCTCGCCCGCAAATTGAACTCTTGCGCCGCTTCATCATATTCGTAAATAACCCCGCAATCGGTGCCCGACAGTTCGACCGCCCGCGCGACGATGGTTTCCAGCACCGTTTCAAGATCGAGCGTCGAACTCACCGCTTGGCCGACCTCGCTCAGCGCTTTCATCTCCTCGACGGATTCGACCAACTCGCGCGTGCGTTCTTGCAATTCCTTGAACAGCCGCACATTTTCGATAGCGATCACAGCCTGGTCGGCGAAGGTTTTCAGAAGAGCGATCTGTTTTTCGCTGAATGGCTGAACCTCTCGGCGGTAGATCGTGACCGCTCCGATCAGCATGCTCTCTCGGAGCATGGGCACATGTAGGGTTGTACGCGCACCTCCAAGCTCTACCGCTGCAACCGTGCCGGGTTGACGCTCCTGATACGCTCTCTCGATTGATATGTCAGGGATATGAATCGGGCTTCGCTGATGTATGAGTTGTCCAAGCCCCGAACTCGGGCCGGGCCTAATTGGACCCTGCCTCAAGAATTCGTTATAGGCCGGAGTTGCCCCAACAAGGCCCACAGGTTTGAATTCCTCAGCTTCATATAGGAATAGGAGACCCAAATCCGCATTGCACAGCCGTGTGGCATTGATGAGGATCGTTTGAAAGACCGGCTCAAGGTTGGTGGGTGAACTACTGATCACGCGCAGGATCTCGCTGGTCGCTGTCTGCTGCTCCAGCGCCTCGGTGATTTGGCGATTGCGTTCTTCTAATTCTTTGAACAGCCGCACGTTTTCGATGGCGATCACGGCCTGTGATGCGAAGGTCTTGAGAAGTGCGATCTGTTTCTCGGTAAACGGCCGCACCTCCATCCGGCGAGTTCCAATCACGCCGATTGCGACACTCTCGCGGAGCAACGGGGTGGCAAGCAGGGTTCGATAACCCAACCGGGTTCCCCGGCTTTCCGGATAATCCGCCGCGACCTCTTGGAAGTCGCGAATGTGAATCGTTTCGCAATCGACAATCGCTCGCCCCTGGTGCGAGTTGCGATTGAGCGGCGTCTCCGTCCCAAGCGGGCTGCTCGGAGCCGATCCATGGTTGGCGACCTTCCGCAGGCGATCGCCTTCAACCCGCATAAAAATCGCCGCATCCGTCGCCTCACAAACCCGCGCCGCGTTCTCGGCCACAGTGTCCAACACCGGCTGAATATCAGTCGGCGAGCTGGCAATGACGCCCAAGATTTCACTGGTCGCCGTCTGCTGCTCAAGCGACTCCTTCAACTCTTGGAACAACCGCACGTTCTCGATGGCGATAACCGCTTGGTCGGCGAAAGTCTTTAGAAGACTGATTTGCTTGTCAGTGAATGGATTGACCTCCCCGCGGCGGATGTGAATCACCCCGATTGGTACGCCTTCCCGCAGCAGTGGCGTGGCAAGCGCGGTACCCGCCCCAATTAGGCCGCGGATACTTGGGAATTCAGTCACGGCTGCAGCGACGTCCTGCACATGAACGGTCTGCCGCTCGATCACCGCTCGCCCGGTGATTGAGCCGTGGTCTACCAGGCGCTCTGAACCAATTGGCCGTGCCGGCAGTGAACCGCAGTTGGCGACAAGCCTGAGAGAGCTTCCGTCTAGACGCCAGACCAGCGCGTCTTCTGCTCCACAAACTCGCAGCGCGTTTTTAGCCACAGTGTCGAGCACCGGCTGGATGTTTGTCGGTGAATTGGCAATGACACCCAAGATTTCGCTCATCGCCGTCTGCTGTTCCAAAGACTCTTTGAGTTCTTGAAACAGCCGCACGTTCTCGATCGCGATCACAGCTTGATCGGCGAAAGTTTCGAGCAGCTTGATTTGCGCCGGGGTAAACGGGCGCACCTCGGTGCGCCGTGAGATCAGGAGTCCAATTAGGTCCCCATGTAGGCGAAGAGGAACAGCCAAAAACACGCGCTTCGGCCCCGGAACTGCCAATGGGATATCGTTTTGCGTGCGAATATCTGGGATATGAAGCGTGCCATGCTCCCGGACCCAGCGAGCCGGTGGTGAATCAATAGTGATCTCGATACCGGGTACGGGTACGGAGCCATAATGAGCCCGGGGGACCAAAGCGTCGCCCTCGCGTAACCGCAGCACCGTATCATCGATCCCACACACGCGCGCCGCGCTCTCGACGATAGCATCAAGCACCGGCTGCACGTCCGTCGGCGAGCGGCTGATGATGCCGAGCACCTCGGATGTCGCCGTCTGGTGCTCCAGCGCTTCCCTAAGATCTGCGTTACGCTCCTGAATTTCTTTGAACAGCCGGACGTTTTCAATGGCAATTACAGCCTGGGCCGCAAAGGTTTCGAGCAGTTTAATTTGTCGATCAGAAAATGGACGAACCTCGGTTCGCCTGATGTTAATCAAGCCTATAGGTGTACCCTCTCTGAGCATCGGCGTGCTTAAGAATGTCCGTGCTCCCGAGGACCCTGCCATATCAGGAAATTCACTCTTCACGGCTTCGACGATATCGTTCACTAGGATCGTTTTTCCGGTAAGAATTGCTCGGCCTGCAGGGTGTCCTAAGGTCGTGCGCACAAACTCGGGCGCTGGTGCAGGTCCGAAGGATGCCACCCGTCGATGGCCGTCTCCCTCGACCAGACGAATCTGCGCGTCCGTTGCCTCACAAAGTCGGGCGGCATTCTCTGCGACGACATCCAACACCGGCTGAATATCAGTCGGCGAGCTGGCGATAACGCCTAAAATCTCGCTCGTCGCAGTCTGCTGCTCCAACGATTCCTTTAGCTCTTGGAACAGCCGCACGTTTTCGATCGCGATGACCGCCTGGTCAGCGAAGGTTTCAAGAAGTTTGATCTGCGCTGGGGTGAAGGGACGCACCTCAATGCGCCGTGCAACCAGGACTCCAATGAGTTCCCCATGTAGGCGAAGGGGAACGGACAAAAACACGCGTTTCGGCCCCGGAACTAAAAATGGGATATCGCTTTTCGTGCGAATATCAGGGATGTGAAGCGTGCCATGCTCCCGGACCCATCGGGCCGGTGGGGAATCAATAGTGATCTCGATACCGGGTACGGGTACGGAACCATAATGGGCCCGGGAGATCAAAGCGTTCCCCTCGCGTAACCGCAGCATCGTATCATCTATCCCACAAACCCGCGCGGCGCTCTCGACGATGGCGTCGAGCACCGGCTGCACGTCCGTCGGCGAACGGCTGATGATGCCGAGCACTTCAGATGTCGCGGTCTGATGCTCCAGGGCTTCGCGAAGTTCGGCGTTACGATCCCCAAGCTCACGGAACAAGCGCACGTTCTCGATGGCGATGACCGCTTGATCGGCGAAGGTCTTTAGAAGAGCTATCTGCTTCTCGGTGAAAGGCCGGACCTCCGTGCGGCGAATACCGATCGCGCCAATCGCCACACCTTCGCGCAGCAGCGGTGTGCCGAGCATGGTGTGAATACCTCGCTGCTTTGCGCGATCTTGTTCCTCTGGATATTCGCCGGGAAGCGCGACAATGTCGACAACATGAATCGTCTGGCCGTCGGCAACCGCTCGTCCGTTCAACGAGTCGCGCGAGAGAGGCGTTTCAAATCCAATCGGACTCCCCGGAACCGACCCGTAGGTGGCGACCTTTCGAAGGCGAGAACTGTCCACGATCATGAAGATATTGGCGTCATTCGCTCCACAAATTTGCGCCGCATTTCTAGCGACGGTGTCCAGGACCGGCTGAATATCCGTCGGCGAACTGGCGATGACGCCTAAAATCTCGCTCGTCGCTGTCTGCTGCTCCAACGACTCCTTGAGCTCGTTGAACAACCGTACGTTCTCGATGGCGATCACCGCTTGATCAGCGAAGGTTTTGAGGAGATCTATCTGTTTCTCGGTGAATGGATTGACCACCGTACGACGCATAAAGATCACACCAATTGCCATCCCTTCGCGCTGCAGCGGCGCGGCAAGCACCGTTCGAATGCCGCCTCGTTCGGTGCTGGCTTGAGACTCGGGGAACTCGGTTGCGTTCAGAGCCATCAAATCGTCAATGTGAACGACCCGGCGATCAATCACGGCACGCCCGACTACTGAACGACGGTCGATTGGCCGGGGTGAAACGTCAGGCTCGAATGGCCCGTAATGCGCACGCATGGCTAAGACGTCGCCTTCAATGAGTCGAATAACCGCATCATCCGCACCGCATACTCGCGCCGCGCTGGCTGCTACTTCGTCCAAGACCGGCTGAATATCCGTCGGCGAACTGGTGATGACGCGTAGAATCTCGCCCGTCGCGGTCTGTTGCTCTAAGGCCTCGGTCAAATCGCGGTTGCGTTCCTGCAATTCTTTGAACAGCCGCACGTTCTCGATGGCGATGACAGCCTGGTCGGCGAAGGTTTTCAGCAAGGCAATCTGCTTGTCGGAAAAGGGGCGGACCTCCAAGCGTCGGATCAAAATCGCGCCGATCGGCGCGCCCTCGCGCAGCAGCGGCGTCGCCAGGGTCGTGCGGTGACCCGTCTGTTGCTGGTAACCCTTGATTTCCGGATATTCGCCGTCAACTTCCGCGGCCAGATCGTGGACGTGAATGGTTTGACGGTCGATCATCGCCCGAGCCGCGGGAGATTGGCGGTTCATAGGTATATGGCCCGCCGGTATTAGCGGTCCGTAGGATGCCGCCCGGTGCGCGAGATCGTTCTCAAGGCGAAAAATCTGCGCATCGAATGACTCGCACAGCCGCGCCGCGCTTTCCGCAACGGCGTCGAGCACCGGCTGCACATCGGTGGGTGAGCGGCTGATGATGCCGAGCACCTCGGCCGTCGCTGTCTGATGCTCCAGCGCCTCGCGCAACTCCGCGTTACGGTCACCGAGTTCTTTGAACAAGCGCACGTTTTCTATGGCGATAACGGCTTGATCGGCGAAGATCTTGACGAGCGCGATTTGCTTCTCCGAAAATGGACGCACTTCCTTGCGTCGGACAATGATCACCCCGATCGGATCGCCTGCGCGCAATAAAGGCACGCCAAGCACACTTCGAATGCCTATGGTCACCGGTCCCAGGGAAAAATCCACTTCGGGCGCTTGCACGTCAGGAACATGGATAGTCTGGCGGTCGAGCACGACGCGGCCGGAAAGGTTGCGCCGATCCGCGATCGATTCCTCGCCGATACGCGCCGTCGGAATCAGACCGGTCGAGGCCGCGCGTCTGATGATATTCCCGGTAACCCGGTGAATAGTCGCTTCGTCGGCATCACACAATCGCCTGGCATTTTCGACGACAGCATCCAGCACCGGCTGAATATCCGTCGGCGAACTGGCGATGACGCTTAAAATCTCGCTCGTCGCCGTCTGTTGCTCCAATGATTCCTTCAGCTCGTTGAACAGCCGCACGTTCTCGATGGCGATGACCGCTTCGTCGGCAAAACTCTCGAGCAGTTTTATTTGTTTGTCTGTGAAAGGGCGGACTTCCGTGCGCCGGATGTTAATCACACCGAGAGGCACACCGTCGCACATAAGCGGCGTGGCAAGCGCGGTTCTAATGCCGGTAGCATTTTGGACAGTCCGGTATTCTGGAAACTCCGTTTCAATTTCTTCCGCGATGTCATGTATGTGAACCGTTTCCCGATCGATGACAGCTCGGCCCACCGGAGTCCCGCGAGTAATGCTCCGCATTCCAATGGCTGTCGTCGGCATTGACCCATATACCGCCATACGTTGCTGAACATCACCCTCAACGCGAAAAATCAGAGCATCGGCAGCATCACACAACCGAGCAGCATTTTCCGCAATCGTATCCATCACGGACTGAAGGTCGGTTGGCGTGCGTGCGATCACGCGCAGGATCTCACTCATTGCCGCGCGCTGCTCCTCACCGTCGCGAATTTCTTGCGCTTGCGCGGCGATGGTCTTCTTCAGCTTCGAGATCGAATTCGCCGGGGACGCCGCGCGCGGTTTTGATTTGGTGGTCTTTGAGATCTTCTTAGCCATTCGGACACATAAGACTAAACCAGCTATATACAATGTAAAAATCCGAAATCCGAATATCGAAATCGGAAATAAAGCAGAGCCAAATAAACCTCAAATCCAGAAAATCCAAAACGCTGCCTTCTAACCTTCCCGTTTGGAGCATCGTCGTCGCTTTGTTTTTCATCATTTTGAATTTGTTGCGGATTTCGAGTTTCGGATTTGACTTCACTCAGGGTTCTAGAAAACCTTCCGGCGGAGCGGAATAAAGGTCGGATGTCACATTGGTCACACCCGGCACACTTTTTACTAGCCTTACGACTTTGTCTTCCAAGCCACGATCGACTCTGCCCTTGACGTAAATGTGGCCACCTTCGGCGCGAACTTCGAGTGCCAATCCTCCTACGTTGGGCGCTGCAAATAACATGGCATGGACCCGAGACCCAAGCGCGAAGTCATGGAAAGCCTGGTTGGACTCGGGAGTGAATAACCACCGCCTTAAAGGCGGTGGCATCGAATAACGGACTGAAAGTCCTGGGTTCCGGCTACAAGCCGGCTTAAAGTTCCCGCCCCCAATGGGCGGCTGTAGACGGTCTTAACCGTCTACTTTGAAATCATCGTCACGATCATGATTCTGATTCGATATATATTCCGCGATCACCTCGTCGGTCACATTCCCGCTACTGCAGCAGAAGTATCCCCGTGCCCACAGATGCCGACCCCAAAACTGCTTCTGCAAATGCGGAAATTCTCCCATCAACTTGTACGAACTCTTCCCCTTCAACCATTGGATCAACCGACTGATTGTCACTTGCGGCGGTATCGACACGAACAGATGCAGATGGTCCTTCGCCACATGTCCCTTCAGGATCGTTACTTCGTGTTGCCCGCAGATCTCACGGATTATGTCTCTTACTCGCGTCGCCACTTCCCCCGTCAACGCTGCCCGATGGTATTTGGTCGTCCATACCAGATGCAAATGTATCTCGAATACCGTGTGTGCTCCGCGTCGATACTCCTTCATCCGCACACACTACCACAGTGTCACAAAAACTTGCTAAAGCCGTCGCCTAAAGGCGAGGGCTTCAACCCTCCCAGAGTGGGACAGTGAGCTGATACTCTTCGAGCTTCGCGGCCTCCAGAATCAGATGTTTCGCCCCTTCTCGGCGCATCGTGCTCATATTGAGAATCAGATCATAACGACTAGGATCGCGCCAATCCGCGCCAAACATCGCCATAAGCCGGCGACTGCGGGCTTTATCGACCTCTTCTATATAGTGGCGCGCCGCGACGTCAGTCAGATTTTGTCGTGACCGGACTTGTCCAATGCGAAATTCGATTGGCGCAGTTAAAAGTACCTTCAGCACGTGGCCGATACCGGCCAAAAGCTCATGACCCACATGGCCGTGGTAAATCAACTTTCCGTCATGGGCCAGCTCGCACAGCGCGGCTTGGAGAGCTATCCGGTAGGGCCGCAGATCGAGCAGGAGACGCTCCCACCAGTGCGGGCCTTTTTCGAGGATCTCGTTGAGTTTTGCTTGGGGAATACCATAGCGACGGCTCGCTTCCACGAGCAACTCGCGCCCAACGCAACGATAACCGAGAGCTTGGGCCACAGTCCCGGCCAATTCCTGACCTTCGCCGGAAGCACCCTGATAGATTGTGATGATCGGCATGCCAGCTACTCTCCTAACCTCTAAAAGCTACCAACCTCCCCGCGTGAAAATCTGAAACAAACCCACAGATGCTAAATCCGAAATTCGAAGCACGAAATCCGAAACAAACTAAAATCAACTGAATCCTAAATTCAAATATCAAAACTCGATCTGGTCGATAACGCTTGGCACATTCTAATTGTTTTGTATTTCATGTTTTGAAATTGTTTCGGATTTCGAAATTCGTGCTTCGAAATTTTCCCGAGTTGCTTACCTTTCACCCCCTACCCTGAATGAAGCGGCAGCGCGAACGTGAACTTACTCCCTTTCCCCACTTCGCTCTCCACCCAGATCCTTCCCCCATGGAGTTCCACGAACTTCTTGGCCAGCGTTAACCCCAGTCCCGTTCCCTCGACCTTGTGCGCATAGTCGGAGCCCACCTGGCGAAACTCCTCGAAAATCTTGGGCTGGTCCTCCGGGGCAATGCCGACTCCAGTGTCAGTCACGGAGATCTCCACCGAACCGTCAGCCTGTCTGGCGTTGATGGCGATCCGGCCTCCCTCCGGGGTGAACTTGACCGCGTTGGATAGCAGGTTGAGAAGGATCTGCTTGATCTTACGCTCGTCGCCAATGATGTCACCGAGGCGGTCGTCTATTGTGACGTCGAGCGTGATGCCGTGCGTGGCGGCGCGCTCGCGCACAAAGGTGCGGGCGTTATCTATTGCCAAGGGGAGATCGAACGTAGCGGTCTCCAGCTCCATCCGCCCGGCTTCAACCTTGGAGAGATCGAGAATCTCGTTGATGAGCGAGAGCAGATGACGGCCGGAGGTAAGAATGTCGTCGGTATACTCAGCCTGCTTTTCGTTCAGGTCGCCGAACAACCTTTCCTGCAAGACCTCCGAAAAACCGATGATGGCGTTGAGCGGCGTGCGCAGCTCGTGCGACATGTTGGCGAGAAATTCCGATTTATGCCGGTTAGCAGCCTCGATCTGTTTGCTCTTCGCTTCGTGTAGTCTGAGCATTACATCATCAATCCCACAAACCCGCGCGGCGCTCTCGACGATGGCGTCGAGCACCGGCTGTACATCCGTAGGCGAGCGGCTGATGATGCCGAGCACCTCGGCCGTCGCCGTCTGATGCTCCAGGGCCTCGCGCAATTCTGCGTTGCGCTCGCCGAGTTCCTTGAACAGCCGGACATTCTCGATGGCGATGACAGCCTGGGAGGCAAATGTTTCTAGTAGTTTGATTTGCTTGTCTGTGAAAGGGCGAACCTCCGTTCGACGAATCGCAATCGCACCAATGGGATCACCCTCTCGTAGCAATGGCGTGACAACGAGAGTTCGGGTGCCAGTGCGCTCGCGACGAGCCTTGGACTCCGGATCAGGACAAAACTCGGTCGTGAGATCGTGGATATGAATCGTCTGGCGGTCGATTACAGCTCGGCCAGGCACAGTACTTCGAGTGATAACCCTCGCCTCACCCATGGGGAAGGCAGCAGGCATTGATCCATAAGAAGCCACTCGACGAAGGACATCACCTTCGATACGAAGGATATGGGCGTCTGTTGCTTCGCATAGCCGAGCTGCACTTTCGGCGACAGCATCCAACACCGGTTGGATGTCCGTCGGCGAACTCGCGATCACGCGTAAGATCTCGCTCGTCGCGGTCTGCTGCTCTAGAGACTCGCGAAGTTCTGTGTTGGTGTTTTTGAGATCTCCGGTTCTCTGCGCAAGCTCCTGAAAAAGACGTGCGTTCTCAATCGCGATCACCGCTTGATCGGCGAAGGTTTCAAGCAATTTGATCTGCTTGTCGGAAAACGGGCGTACCTCGCGTCGGCGAATATGAAAAGCTCCCATGGCTACACCTTCGCGAATCAACGGCGTCGAGAGTACTGTGCGAACCCCCAAAGCGATCCCTCGGGTCTTGGCACCTGGAAATTCCGTTTCGGCTGCTGAAAGGTCGTGGACATGAATCGTCTGTCGATCAGTGACCGCTCGGCCCGGCACCATGCCACGATCAAAGAAGCGGCCCTCGCCGAAAGCACTTACCATGGGGATCGGTCCAAAGTGGGCGGCGTGGCGCAATAGATTGCCATCGACGCGATAGATCGCAGCATCCTCCGCGTCGCCCAGCTTCGCGGCTCGCTCGGCGATCGCATCGAGCACTGGCTGAAGCTCCGTCGGCGAGCGGGCAATCATCCGCAGGATGTCGCTGGTCGCCGCTTCCCGCGCGAGCGACTCGTCGCGCTCGCGGCGCAACACCTGAACTGACTGCGCTGGCTTTTTTGGTAGAGATTTTTTCGCCACAGCGCGGCGCGGTTTTGGCTTGGTATTCCGGGAGCCTTTTTTGCTGGTCGTCGCCATAGAAAAAGACCGGGATGAGAAAAAGCCGCGGGCGCACGAAAGCAAGGAAGAGGTGCAATTGTGGCGTTATGAGAGGCGCGCTCGGGGGTTGAGTTTCTTTTACGCCAGTCGGTTGCCGGGCGTCAAGGAATGGTTTCGGAGGTTGTGAGGCGTCAAAGGTTAGGGGTTAGGCAAGCCGGAAAACATCACTCGCGCAAAGAGTGCTAAGGACGTTAAGGAAACACGATTTACAGGTACGGTGGCTGCTCCTTTGCGACCTTCGCCTACTTCGGGCGCGGACATTTATATCTGGAGAGGTTGATTCCCCCGCAAAGGCGCAAAGACGCCAAGTTAACAAAGCCCACGGAACAAAGAACTTATTTCATTAGACTCGGAGTCGAGTCTGATGAGCTCTGCAGATCGGCAGTGGCGCTTCCGATAATCATGATAAAAGGAACCGATGGTTCAGCGGTCCCGTTCACTCCCTGCGCGCCCAAAACATTCTTTTTTTCTCTGGGGGCCGCGGCAAACCAGGAAAACTACTCTGCTCTGGTCGGTTTACCCAAGCGCTCATTGGGTCGATCTGCTCGACACCGATACCCTACTTTGCACCTTGGCGACTTTGCGGGAGAAAATCCGAATCCTAGAGAAAAAATTCTCGTGCAAAGATGCAGGGTATATGGACCGCGAGGTTTGACTGCTCCGGACAGATGGACTAACCTTAGTCCACTATGACTAAGGTGAATATCCATCAGGCGAAGACACAATTTTCCCGGCTGGTCGACCTGGCCGCGAGCGGAGAGGAAATTGTTATCGCAAAATCTGGTAAACCCGTGGCTCGGTTAGTCCCCTACAAGCAGAAAGGCGCAGTGCGCCGGCCGGGAAGCCTGCGCGGCAAGATTCGGATCAAGAGAAATTTCGACGAAACACTTCCGAAAGAGCTGTTGGCTTCGTTCGAAGGAAAGTCGTAAGCGGTGCGCGTGCTGCTCGACACTCACGTCCTCCTCTGGTGGTTCTCCGACGACCGCAAGCTTGCGAAGGACGCGCGGGCTATCATTGCCAATCCCGACAACGACGTGCTCGTGAGCGCGGCGTCGGCTTGGGAAATATCGATCAAAGCGGCGCTAGGTCGGCTCGAAATTGAATTGGATGACCTGGAAGATGCAATCTTAAAAAACGGTTTTCGGCCGCTACCGATCGGGTTGCGCCATGCCGTAACTGCCGGTCGTCTGCCCAATATACACCGTGATCCCTTCGATCGGATGCTCGTTGCTCAGGCCAGTATCGAGGAACTGCGAGTGGTTTCTCACGACCGGGTGTTCGAGCGTTACGGACTCAAGGATGGGGGATTGCCACCGATCATAGTGTGAATCGTACCGAAACTTTGCGCCTTGGCGTCTTCGCGGCAGAATATTCTTTTCCCGGATTCAGATGATCTCCCGCCAGGGCGCAAAGACGCCAAGGTAGGAATTAACCCAAAACCGACAATAAAAACGGAAGTCCATCATCCTGAATGAATCAATGCGTGAGCAGTTCAAAACTTCACTGATTGTGAGCAACTCGATGGACCGGAGAATTGTTAAAATACCAATGGTAAAGTTCCATGCAATTGCCAAATTATTGTCGGTTTAGGGTTAACGATTTCTTTTAGTGATGTGCGGCCTGTTCGTCCAAAGACAGATTGACGTAATGGTGTGACTTCGAGACCGCGCCGATGCCTTTGACGATTGTCTGCCAGTGCTCGCCCTCATCCTCGCTGTAAAAAACATCGCCGTCGGTGGTGCCGGCGAAAATCGCATAACCGCCATTCCACACATCCATCGCCATGCCTTCGATGTTGGCGCGGATGTGTTCCGGTAGTCCCCCGGTCAAAATATCCCAACTCTTGCCGCCGTCGCGGCTGCGCGCGATGCGCGCGTCGGCGGTGTGGAGCTTTCGCCACGTGCCTGGACCGGTCTTGGCGCCGGCGACGTAAAGCAAATTCGGATCGCCGGGATGAACGAAGAACGGATCGACGTAGCCGATACGGAAATCGCGCGGCGTCATGCTCTGCCAAGTTGCGCCGCCGTCGCTGCTGACGCAGAATCCCGCCGGCGTTTCCGGCCCGCAGTTGGTCGTCGGCGCGGTGCCGTAAAGCTTGCTCGGATCGTTGGTGGGAATTAATACGCGGTGGGCGTCGGGGTTGATGCTATCGATGGTCGTCCAGGATTTGCCGCCGTCGGTGCTGCGCAAAAAACCGCCGACTTCGACGGCGACGTGAATGATGTTTGGATCTTTCGGATGGAAAGTGATGCTCTTCGCGTGCGCCTGATGCGGCGGGCCGGGGAAGGTCCATTTTTCCACCCCCGGCACCTGGCGCAACCCCGGCAACTCGGTCCAACTCTTGCCGAGATCGTCGCTGTAAAACAAGTGCGCCGGCTGGGTGCCGGCGTAGACGCGCGGCTTGCCGTTTACAACTTGAGTGGCCAGCGAATAAATCTCCTTGTCGCCGATGCCGTTATCGCGCCGCTCCCAGGTCTTGCCGAGATCCGAACTGGCGTAAATCTCACAACTATAGGTTCCGCCGAACAACGTCTTGGTCGTGGGCTCGAAGATAATCGAGCTGAAATGTTTTCCCGGGACCATGGTTCCCTGGCCCTCCCAGGAGCCGTTGCGTTTTTGAAATGCGAAGATGCCGCCGACGGTACCGACGAGCAATTTATCTTTTGCAGTCTCGCCCTGAGTGAGCGACTGCCCTCCGGGGGACAAACATATAAACATGGCCTCGCCTCCTTTCCTGGTTAAAAACGCCCGTGTTTCTTTGATGAAGTCCTTCGATACTGCGCTGGAGGATTACTCTACTTAACCATTGACTGGCTCGTCAAGATGGTCGCGGGTGACTCTGATTTTGTCGACCCGCCGGCGGTGAGCCTGGGGGGGACGTTCGTTGTTGCGGGAACCTTTCTCGCCGGGCTCCGTCTAATCCAGCCAAGTGTGCATCATACGCGGTAACGGAGCGTAATCCCGGCGATGTCAAAGCTCGCTTCACATAGTTTCTTACAGCCTTTTCCCCAAGATCCGCGCTACTACCAGATCGCCGTCCTATCCTCGCTGGTGATCTTCAGCGTCGGCTGGCTCGGCTTCGACGCGAATGGTTGGCAAATCTTTATTCTGTTGATTTCGGCGCTGCTCGCCCAATTTGCCTGCACCGCGCTGACGGGCGCAAAAAAGTTCGATCCCAAGAGTCCGCTGATTTCCGGTCTTTCGCTTTGCTTGTTGCTGCGGGCCAACCATCCCTTGCTGCTGATGATAACGGCCATCGTGACCATCGGCAGTAAATTCATTTTCCAGTGCAACGGCAAGCATCTTTTCAATCCGACCAATTTCGGCATCGTCGTCATGCTCGCCCTCGGCGCCGACGTTTGGGTTTCTCCGGGGCAATGGGGCAGTAAATTTTATTTTGCTTTCCTCCTGGCCTGCCTGGGCGGCATGGTGATCCATCGCGCCCTGCGCAGCGACGTGAGCTATGCCTTTCTGTTTTTTTTCAGCGCGATCTTGTTCGGCAGAGCCTGGTGGCTCGGCGATCCCTGGACGATTCCGCTCAAACAGCTGCAAAGCGGCGCCCTGCTTCTCTTCACGTTTTTTATGATTTCCGACCCCAAAACCACGCCCGATTCGCGCGCCGGGAGAATTCTGTTCGCCTCGCTCGTCGCCGCCGGCGCCGCCTACGTGCAGTTCGGCCTGTTCCACACCAACGGCCTGCTCTGGTCGCTGGCGCTTTGTTCGCTGGCAACGCCGCTGCTCGACTTCTTTCTGCCCGGAACAAAATATCGGTGGAGTGTGTCTGAGCCATCGTTGACGGCAAAAGGAGATGCTCATGAAGAAGATCGTTTTATCGCTCACCCTGCTGTTCGCCCTGTCGGTTAAAGCGCAACCGGCGTTTAGCTTCTGCGGCTTTTACGTCGCCAAGGCCGACACCAAGATTTTTAACAAGGCGTCGCAAGTCGTGCTCGTGCGCCAGGACGACAAAACTGTGATTACGATGGTCAACGATTTCAAGGGTGACCCGAAGGAATTCGCCGTCGTCATTCCGGTGCCGACGCTTGTCGAACGAGCGCAGATCCACGTCGGCGAAAAGAAGGTAATCGATCATCTCGACGCCTACACCTCGCCGCGTCTAGTGGAGTATTTCGACGGCAGTCCTTGCGAGCTGCGGGTCTTGCGCGAGCAGATGAAGCTGGGCGCGGCGATGCCGTCGTCCAAAGCGGCGGATCGCGCTCGAGCCGACGCTCTCGGCGTCACCGTTCAAGCGCAATATACCGTCGGCGAATACGACATCGTCATTCTCTCCGCCAAACAGGGCCGAGGTCTGGAAACCTGGCTCAAGGAGAACGGTTATCGTCTCCCCAAGGGCGCGTCGGAAGTGCTCGGCAGTTACATCAAACAAAAGATGCACTTCTTCATCGCCAAGGTGAATTTGAAAGAACAGTCGCGCCTCGGCTTCCATTCGCTGCGACCCATCCAGGTCGCTTATGAATCGCCCAAGTTCATGTTGCCGCTGCGCCTGGGCACGCTCAACGCCGACGGCTACCAGGAGCTTTTCATTTATACGCTAACCCGAAGAGGACGCGTCGAGCCGACCAACTATCGCGCGATCAAATTGCCGACGGGGATGGGTTTGCCGATCTACATCAAGACGCGCTTCAAAGATTTTTATCGCGACATGTTCGAGCAGCAGGTCGAGCGCGCCGACATGCGCGCGGTCTTCACCGAATACGCCTGGGACATGAACTGGTGCGATCCCTGCGCGGCCGAACCGCTCTCTCATGAAGAACTTCGCGGCCTTGGCGTCTTCTGGCTCAACGAAACGCGGCCGGAAGCCGTACCGGGTCGCGGGCGCCGTCCCATCCTGCCTCCGGCGGGCGCTGCCCGCGACGTCTTTGTCACGCGCCTGCACGTGCGCTACGACGCGCAGCATTTCCCTGAAGATTTGATTCTCCAGGAGACCGCGGATCGAAATAATTTTCAGGCCCGCTACGTCTTGCGCCATCCGTGGAAAGGCGCGGATTCGGCTTGCCCGGCGACGGAGGAATACCGCCGCCAGGTTTTACGGCGCCAGGAAAACGAAGCGCGCCAGCTCGCCAATCTGACCGGCTGGGAAATCGATCAAATCCGCGCCGAGATGAAACTGAGCGGGCGGAACCCGGCCGACCACGGCAAAAGCGCTTGGTGGAAAAAATTATGGAACCGGTAGCTTTGGCTTGAAACAAGTGGTGGGAGGAGAAATACGTCGAGGCCCGGCCTTACTATGCCGAGCCTCGACGTCTTGGGTCAACTATTTGCTTTAATCGCTTCGGGTTATTTTAAAAGTCTCAAAGCGGTTCGAGATACAAACCGATGGCACGGATCACAATCTGATCGATGATATTGCCAAAGGTTACTCCGATATTGAGACGCACAGGCCCGTTGAGCGGATCTACAGCCGTTGCTGCGGGCGTGCTGTCCACACAGACGGCGATTGTGCTCGTCTGATCTGTGGGATCGGTCAAGACGGGGGTGGCGATCCCTGGAGCCGTCAACTGCGATAGGTTGATGGAGCTAATGAAAGTCCCTATGGCCGACGACTGGTAACAAACATTGACCTTGGCAATTTTGTAACCGGGGGGCACCTGAAGCCCCATCTCTAAGCCCTTGTCGGCAATGGGTACGAGCGCGGTCGTCTGAATGAGCAAGCCGCTCGCTCCCGCCAGCGGTGCGGTCGCCTGCGACGCAGTCACTAGATCCGCGGGATCTGCCATCAGTCCAAGATGGTTGATCCATAGAAGGTTAGCCTGCGGCGCGAGCTGGTCGATTTGCGATTGTAATTCACCGACAGTCGTATTTAATTGGTTAATTTGGCTCTGCAACGATGCCAGCGGATTTCCGGGCCCATCTGGTAAACCGGACTTACCCCGTTTCTTGGCCAGCGCGGTGTCGACGCTGGCGCTGGAAAGCAACAGCCCCCCAACCAAGGCCGCTGCATAGAAGCCTCTCAGCACTTTATTCATTTGTTATCCCCCCTATGTTTTTTATTTTTGTCACCCGACTCGGCGTGATGCCGAACCGACAACATCCACGTCTTTACGCAAAGGATATACCGATCGGCACGAGGTTAACGACCGCTTCAAGTGCCTTAGCACATCACGCTATAGAATGGTCTTAATAAGCAAAGAAACGTAATTTTGGGACTGTGGCTTGATGCGGAATGAGCGCTTTACCGGTCTCGGCCTAACCCATGAAACGGCCATGGATGGCCAATGGGATCGACCATCGATACATTTTTGTCCGTTCCGCGGTTGATGAGACAATTGGGACCGGCTAATTTTGAACGTCTCATCGGGCCAGCGTCCTCGACAGACGATTGACAATCTTCTTGCGAAAGAAATCGGCAGCCTCGCTCAAGCGTCTTGAGACAAGCATCACGCGTGAAAGCTCACGAGGCCTTCCTCGTGACGTTGGATTGCGGCCCGCGACCGATCAGCATGCCCCTGACAAAAAGCTGCAAACGTTCCCGTTCGCTTTCCTGCCACCGAAGAAACTCCACGCCGGCACTGCCGCGGCTCAGGTTGCGCACAACGGCGGCGTCGACAGTCACCGGCGGCAAGTCAGCCGAGATTTTCAGATCGATCTGTAAAACCGTGCCGAGTCCGAGATCGGCATCGGTTTTGAATCTGCAGCCGCCCATCGAAACGTTGAGCAGCAAGCCTTCGCCGGCAACATCCTGACCATGGAATGAAACCGGGAATTGCACTTCCATACGGTCATAGTCGCGCCGGTCTTCCTCGACTCTGGTGTAGCGTACGCCCCATTGAAAATCGCGGAAGCGTTCGCCGCAGAGTTGGCATTTGAAAGGATAAACATAGAACAGACTAAAAAGCATTTCGGGCAAGCCCGCTCTCGGCACGCGCCGGATGAAATCCCGCACGCAGTTGGGACATTTGATGTCGGCCATCGAATCTCTTACCTCAGTTCGTCTTGCGGCTTGATCCGCGTGCTCATGAACGCCGCCATTTCCGGCACCGACTCGACGATATGGCCGTCGCAATCGACGACCGAATAATTATCGTACGACATAATTCCCTCCGTCTTCGCTCTTCACGCATAAAAGTCCGGCCATCTTAAAACGGACATGGTGCCGGCGGCAAGAGCTGGTCCCATAGTGGGCTGGTTCATTTTCGCTAAACGTTCTCGGTTTGATCAGGATGACAAACTGGCAAGCTATCATTTCGAGCTCTTCGGGGACGCTCAGGGTTGACTCCGCGAGGAATCTTTCTTCTTGCGCAAGATCGCCTTGGAACCGAACTGAACAACTACCGGGTGCGTTGCTAGTCTTTGAACCGCTCGACCCATCTGGCGAAAGCGTCGAGGAACCTCTTGACATGCTGGCGGGTGTTTTCGTCGGTCAACTTCGCCGACCCATCGAACAGCGGCGCCGCCGAGGGAATCTTGATCTCCGGTTGGGACATCACATAGGTGTCGGTAAAGACAAAGGACTGGCGCAGCGCGTGTTGCGCGCGAATCGTGCCGCCGAGACCCGGCGAGCAGCCCATCAGCGCCGCCGGCCTGCGGTTGAGCACGCACTTGCCGCTCGGCCGCGATGCCCAGTCGATGGCGTTTTTCAAAACCCCTGGCACGCCGTAATTATATTCCGGCGTGACGATCAACATGGCGTCAGCGCCGCCGATGAAGGCTTTCATATCCGCCACCGGCGTCGGATCGCCTTTCTGAAAAACATCGTCGTTGTACGGCGGGATTTCGCCCAACCGAGTGTAAATCGCAATCTCCATCCCCGCCGGCGCCAGCTCCACCGCCGCCCGCAACAAGCCCTTGTTGAGCGAACCTTCTCTCAAACTGCCCGCAATCGCCGCAACTCGAATCGCCATCAAACCTCCAATAAAAAATGTTAGTTGAGATTTTATAAGGTGCGGATGGCGGCGACGTCAAGCAGGGTCGAAAATGATTCGTAAGAAAGTTCAAGGCTTCAAGGTTCAAGGTCGGATCTTAGGCCAGTAGACCCGTGGGATGGGTTGAGCGCCCCGGTGCCCATTTTCTCCCATCCACCGTTACAACGATGAGTATCGTCGCAAAGCGCCACCTCCCGTCGTAGGCGGCGAGCGCACCCTATGACTCATTCCTGAAACGGCAGGCGAATCGGGCAAGATTTCTCGCGGAAGCCACGGCGAGCATCGCAATTAGGCTCACAATAATGAAGTATTGCGCCCGTAGCCCGTAACAAAGCGAGGGATCTCGAACGACCCGACGCGCACCACTGGGATTTTTCCGGTTGAACCTTTGAACTCTTGAACCTTGAACGAATCAAAGTCTTAGACCAATGGAACGATTTGAACTTTCTTCCTAATTGAGATACCCGCTGCCGCCGCCTTCGGCTTCTGCCAGCGCGAGATTGTGCCGCACTGCATCGAGATGCGGATGAATTTCCAGCGCGCGGCGAAAACAGACCGCCGCTTCGCGGGTTTCGTTTAACGTCATATGGCAAAGCCCCTGGCCCGACGCCGCGCCGAAGTGATTGAGATTGCGCGCCAGCGTTTGCCGGCAGTCGGCGATCGAGCCGCGAAAGTCCCGGCGCAGGTAACGCACGGTCGCGCGCTTGTTCCAGCCTTCGGCGAACTCCGGTTGCCCCTCGATCACGCGGGTAAAAAACTCTTCCGACTCTTCGAGCCGGCGATTCTGCAGCGCCTCGACCCCGGCGCGAAACAACCGATCGGTCTCAGGATCCCCCGAACGGTACCAGCCGCTCCAGAGAATCGCCTCCGCCGTCGCGGCAAGCTCGGGATCGTCGCCTTTCAATGCTTCAAGCGCTTCTTTCTCGTTGGTAGGATACATTTGTTGATGAAACCCGTTCCAAGTTCAACGTTTAAAGTTCAAGGTCCGGTCCAAGAAACGCGCCTGTGAGCTCCCTCGGCTTACCCAACCGTACTCCTTAGTTTCAAAGCTTGGACCCAAACCGTCTGGCTTTAAACGTTGGACCTGGAACCTTGAACGATTCATGCATTTTTTCTAATCCACCCTGCCGCCTTTTCGACCAGCGCGTCGAGGGCTTCCTCATCCGAGCGCTTGGCGCTCTTCAACATATGAAACGAATGATCGCCGCCTTCGACGACGAATAACTCGGCGCGCTTGCCTACTTTAGCGCACAGCGGCTTGAGCAGTTTGAGCTCCGCGAGCGCGTCGCGCGAGCCTTGCAGAAAGAGCACGGGAATCTGGACGTCGATTAAATGCTGGCCGCGCTCCGCAGCCGGCCTTCCCGCCGCATGCAAAGGAAACCCGAAGAAAATCAAGCCGCGCACGCCGTCGAGGGGTTGTTTCGCCGCCGCCAGCGAAGTCATGCGCCCGCCCATCGATTTCCCACCGGCGAACAGCGGCAAATCGCCCGCGACTTTTTTCGCGGCGGCAACCGCAGCGCGCACGGTGTCGGTAAGCACGGCTTCCGTGTCCGGCCGCTTCGTGCGTTTTTCCATATAGGGAAACTGATAGCGCAGTGTGGCGACACCGCGCTCCCCAAGTTTCACTGCCGCGTCCTCCATAAATCTGTGGCGCATCCCCGCGCCCGCGCCGTGCGCCAGCAGGAGCATCGCGCGCGCCTCGACGGGGTTTATCAATAGCCCCGAAACCACACCGGCCTTTTCATTGACCGCGAACTGAACATCCTTGGCGACTTTGCTCATCCTGTAATTTCGTCCAATCAGTAAATTACGTTGCCGACCGTTCTCTCTGTCCGATAGCAGATTATCGACCTATCCACCACTGCCAAAAGCAGGATTTCCGCGTTGAGCGAAACCGAAAGAATCGGCCACACTCGCATGAGTGGAAGTTACCTTGATCCTGCTTTACGGTCCTCGCCTCGTCGTCTTACGAACCAGCCGCGCGAAGAATTCAATTTTCATCGAAAGTTTTCACAACCGTTGAGAGAACGGATTCCATCGGCACGCCCGACCTTGCGATGGCGAGGCAACGGTAAGTGCGCGCCTTTATTTCTTCACCCTTGACGCTTCTACGGTAGAAATCCCGATGCGGTGGGGATTCACAAGGGCTTGATTCCGGCGGCCGAGGTCATCTCATCAGGCTCGGCAGATACTGCGCGAGCATTGGAAACAGCATCAAGAGCGCGAGCAAAGTGGCGTCGCACACCAGAAAAGGAAAGGCCGCCGAGGCGACCTGAAAGAGCGTCGTTCCTTGGGGGGCGACGCCCAACATAATGTAGAGCAGTAATCCAAAGGGCGGCGTGGTTTGGCTCATCTCCAGGCACAGGAGCACTAACAGCCCGAACCAGACCGGGTCGATTTTCATGACTCCGATCAGCGGCATTAAAATCGGCACGGAAATCAGGATCATCGAGACCGGGTCCATGAACATGCCGAGCAGCAGCAGCACCGCGAACATGCACAGCAGCATCACCGTGACCGACAAGTCGAAGGACTTCAACCAGTTGAGCAATCCGACGCTGGCGCCCGAATAGGCCACCAGCTGGCTGAACACGCTGGACGAGATGATGATGAAGAACACCATTCCGGCGACCTTCACCGTAGACTCCAAGGACACCCAGATGGCGTTCCAGGTCAGCAGCCGGAATGCGGCAGCCAAAATGAGAACGCCCAGGACGCCGAAGGCGGCCGCCTCCGACGGCGTCGCAATCCCCAGGATGATGAAGCCTACGACCAAGAACACCACGACGCTCATGGGCAGGACGTTGACGCAGACGGAATGGAACTTTTCGCGCCGAGTCGCGCGCTTGACCTCGTAACCGGGGGCGCCGCTCGGATCGAGGAACAACTGGAGCGCGATCATGCCGCAATAGAGAAACGCCAGCAGGAAGCCAGGAATGACGCCGCTGACGAGCAGCCGCCCAACGTCTATGCTGGCGACACTCGCCAGGAGTACGGCGAGGTTCGATGGCGGAATGATCATGGCTAGGCCGCCGGTGCCCAGAATCGGGCCGAGCGACATGCGCCAATTGTAACCGCGCCGGCGCATCTCCGGTACCATCAGCGACCCGAGCATCGCCGTATTCGCCATGCTCGAACCGGTCATCGTCGAGAAGGTGGCGCCGCCCGCGACAGTGAGAAAACAGAGCCGGCCCGGAAGCCGGCCGAACAGTTTGTCGAGCGCGTCAAAAACGCGGACGGCGAGACCCGAATGGAAGAACAGCGCTCCCATTAGGATAAACAGCGGGATGGGAACCAACTGAAAAGTGGTGATCAGGGCGGTGGAGTTGTCCACCACCTGGGTCAGCCCGCGCTCGCCGCCGATGAATACCAGCGTCGCAATGATGTTCGTCACCATGAACGCGATGGCGACAGGAATGCCCAACACCATTGCGCCGACGATCAGACCGAGAAGTAGCGCTCCGGCAACGTACCATTCCATGGATCACACGCTCTCCTGAACCTCAGTGCGGTCGACGTACAGGGTGTCGATGCCCACCAGGTAACGGCCGAACTCGATGGCGACGAGCAGAAAAGCCGGCGCCATCGGCGCATAATTGATCCACAAAGGAACGTCGACCGAGCGCTCCTCAAAGCCGCCGGAGCGGATTGCGTCGAGGGTCAGACCTAAACCGATATAGGCGAAAATCAGGCACGTGGCGATGCACACGATGTAAACGAATTTCTCGACCAACCAACGAACCCGTCCGCGCAGGTGCGAAATCAGGGCGTCGACGCAGACATGGGCTTTTCTGCGGGTCAGAAACGGCGCGGCGAAAAGCGTAAAATACAGCAGAATGTATTCGACCACCGCGCTGGTGAACGCCGGCGGCTGCAACCCGACCGCGCGGACGCCGACGTCGACGACGATGAGAACAAAGGCAAGACCGATCATGGCGCCGGCGACAACCGCCAGCGCCATGACCAGAAAATTGTATGCGGATGCGACGGCCTTCAATGCGCGAGGTCCGGTTGGAAGCGAACGATCCCGCGCGAGCTATTCCTTGTACATCTTGGCGCGAAGAACCGCGACTTCATCTTTGCTGAGCAGCGAGGCGACGCGTTTCCACATCGCTTCATAGGCGATATTGAGATACTTCTTCGCTCCCTCCGGCGGCATCTCGAAAATTTGGACGCCCTGTTTCGCGAGCGCGTCGGCGTCCGCCTTGGCAGCCTTGAGCGTGAAGTCGATGGACTCTTTTTCATATTCCGCGCCCACCTTGAGCAAGATCTCCTGCGCCGGCTTCGGCAGCGCTTTCCACCTGTCGAGGTTGATCAGCACCACATTGGCGAGGTGATAGAACGGCGGGTCGACGCGATACTTCACCAATTTGCCGAGACCCTGCGAGGCGAGACCGACGGTGGGCCAGCCGAATCCCTCGACGACGCCGCGTTCCAGCGCGGTATAAACTTCGGCGGCATTGACGATCTGTACGGGCGTCGCGTGCAGGGCGAGGACGAGTGGCCGGTACGCTCCCGTGGTGCGGATCTTTTCGCCGGTGAGATCGATCACGCCGTCCTTCAACTTGGGCTTCTTAACCACGTAAAGATGGAACTGTGCCGAGGTTTCGCCAATGGCGATAATTTTGGCGTTGAGCTTTTTCTCCCAGTTTGGCTCCAGAAGATCGAAGGCCCCGTTGGCGCGATATTCGGCCGGGGTGAGATTGGTTGCGATTAGCGTCGTGCCCTGGGGAATAATCCCGGCGTGGTAGGCCGTCGGCGTGTGCAGCAAATCGATTGCGCCGCGTTGCACCGCCGGAGCTGCGCGGTCCGGCGGGTTGACTTCCGGGCCGCCTAAAAAATCGACCCGCACGACTCCTTTGCCCGCGGCATTGAGCTTGGCAACGAAAATCTCTTGAAAACTCTTCGCCAAGTCGTGATTTTTCGGCAACGCCGTCTGCGTCTTCAGCACCGCTTCTTCCGCAGACGCGACGGCGCCAAACCCGCACAGAACACCGATGCTGATTACCAGCTTGAATATTTTTGTGATACGCATGAGACCCTCCTGGCAAAAGCGATCACGAAATCGCTTTTCAACCCCGGCTTAAAGAACCCCATCTTATCTTCCCGTCTCCCGCTTCCTCCTCTGCTTATCGAATTCGGAATAGCCATCACCGAGCCCATCTTTTCATTCTCGATCACCTACCCCGGACTTGTAGGCACGCGGCGGGCTACAGTCAAGCCAAATCCGCGCGCTACCGGGGGCGCTTCGCACCGAGAAATTTCTCAAAAAGGATTCGAACTACGGACGGCGCGGGCAAGGTACGTAAACCCCGCGATCGATGCGTGGCTCGATGTTTATAATGAGGCCTGACGGCAAGGAGAGGATCGAAGAACCTTCGTGGCAGGGATATAAAGACAAACGACAGAAACCCGAGTTTCCGCCGACCTAAGAATCCAATCGAAGAGCAAATTTCACTTGAGTGAAACCACAAAGCCTTTCGCAATTTCGCCGAGCGGAAATTTGCGGCGCTGTCTCAGAATGTCGATTAGAGGTGCTGGTTGCCCGGAAACGTCACACAACTGCCGTGTCGATTGGCTCATCGAAGTTAACAGCGGAAAGCCCTAACATTTCTCCGGACTCTCTTGGTCTTCGCCATGAAGCGAAAAACTGCAAGGCCCGCCAGCGGTGCGACAACTAAAAGCAACAATGGAATGGTGACGGTTTCCAGCATGATGATCATGTCTAAATGCAACATCGGTACCAACCAAAAATCTATGCAATTCAGCTAGTTATAACAATCACCGCCGCGCCGGGCATGGCAAGATATGCGAACTCTGACGGATTTGACAATATTTCCGCGGCCGAAATATTCCTTCAAATGAAGCCGCTACGTATCACAAGAGACGCGAGCCAACATACTCTCAAAGGAAATTGGAAACCGAAATCTTTCCAATTCGCGGTGCGACATTGTCGTCGCTGTTTTTGCCCGATCCGCGGCTGGCTTTAAGTAATTACATAGCGACGGGAACCCCAATCCAACCACTTTCGGCTCCTCGGGCCAAAAAGAAGAGCCCCCGACATCCCCACTAGATCAATCAGTCTGAGCGCAGGAAATATCGGCAGCGCCAGTAACATCTGCCAGCGGAAAAGGCCATACTCCTTATATCCTGCACGAAGGCGCTTCCAATCCAGGTTGATTGCGTCTGCGTATAATCGCGGCGCCGCAAAAATACCCATCGTTAGCTTCCTCGTTTCCTTTAGACCGGCATCCACCCAGCAGACAGCAACGGCGTCGTAGCCCCGTCGCAATCGTTCGCGCAACGTGGGCGGTAAACCATGAATCACGACGGCCTCTGGCGCCATTATGACGGGCGTCCGAGTCCGGCAGAGCTTTTGAGCATGCAGGTAACACGCGCAACGCAGCGGACCTTCAGGCACCGGAAGCCGAATCAACAATTCGCGAAGAAAGGCTGCGTTGTTAAACGCGTAGCAACCAAGGGAACGCACCGATCGAGGCAAAAGAAAGCCAAAATCCATAATCGAAAGAATCGAAGAAAAAAAGCCCCGCGGATATCTGGAAAAACCGCCGCTCGCTTCTGCACATCCCTTTCGTATCGGCTCGGTTAGTTTTTCAAGCCAACCCGCGAGCGGAATACAGTCACCATCCAGATAGGCGACAATCTGCCCCCGTGCTTCCCTAGCGGCAAGCATCTTTGCTTGATCGTAACCCAAGCCATGGGCGTCAAGGCAACGTACAAAGGGAAAATCCGTGTCTATCATTTGTCCTATTTTGGGGTCTCCGCTGGCCTCAACCAAGAGTATTTCGATCTCTCGCTCGGGACGGCAATATGCGGCAGCCGCAAGGATCGCCGTTCTTAATTCTTGCAGACTCGATCCTTCGAGGTAGTTGAAGGTTTCGATAACGATGGTGATATTCATGTCGAAGCCCCGTCAGATTGAGCGACCCGAGCGAATTTTCTTCTCTTCCAAAAACGATAAAACTTTCGAACCAGCGGAAGATAAGAGAGCGCCCAACGCGACAAATTTTTCCAACCCCAGGGACAATAACCAAACCCAATGCGAAAATATCTTCGCGCTTCTTGGTATTTTCCCAAACGCAGCAGGACTTTTCCTTGATCCGAATAATACTTGTTATAGTGAGGGAGGAGGCTCGCTTGTTTCTCCGGGCAACCGGCCCACAGCTGCCACAAGTGCCCCAGCAGCACCAACCAGTTTCTGTTCTTGAATTCGTCTTTAGCCTGGGATGGCAAGATCCGATATTGAACGAGGCTTTGCGACATGAAATGAAATTTATACTCTTGGGCAAGGCGTCCGAACAACTCGAAATCTTCGTGATAGTGGCCTTTAAATGATGGACTGAATCCGCCCGCGCTCAAGAAAATATCCCGTTTCAGCAACACGGTTGACGGATAGGGAAAAGGCAACTTGTTGAAGACCAGGGTGTTGATCGATGATTTGTTCTTACTTGTGCGTCGCTCGATCTGCGTTTTTAGAATTTGCTTTGCAATCACGTTTCCATTTGCGTCGATGGCGTCCATGTCCGAGTAAACAAACGGGCACGCGCGATACCCGCCCGCCTCGCGCAATTGGAGAGCCAGTTTATCCGGATGCCAAACATCATCTGAATCCAAAAAAGCGATCCACTCCCCGCTTGCGTGGTTCACCCCTGTGGTTCTGGCCATTCCGGCGCCATGATTTTTTTGGCGATGGTAGGTGATCGGACCGCAAAAACCCCGTACGATTTTTTCCGTACCGTCTGTGGAACCATCGTCGACGACGATGATTTCGATATCACGATAGGATTGGTCTAGTGCGCTCTGGATCGCCTGGCAAATAAAATTTTCACTGTTGTAAGCTGGAATAATGACGCTGACGGTGGGCATGCTTTACATCTCGTGCCTAAGCTATTTGTCCGGCTTCTACCATCAAGTACATCGAAAAACGTGCTTACCCAACCCTCCTTGAAAGCGCCGCGAACATGCGCGCTGGAGGCGAAACGTTGGGCTCGCGGCGTAACATTTAGACTCCCGTACTCGGGTCTTATATCGGTTGCCGGCGGATGAAATCGTTGACGGTGTCGATGAACCGCATGGTTTCCGGCTTGTCGGACGACGGGACCATACGGTGTTCGGCCAAATCATCGAACGTGTGGACCTCGATCTCACCGCCGCGTTTGCGGTAGGACGCGATGAAACGTTCCTGCATTTCCAGCGGATGGTTTTGGTCGTTCGCCTTCAACAACATGAGAAGCGGTGATAGCTCGACCGACTCACCCTTGTCGAGGATGGTCTGCGGGCTGCCCTCGGCCATGGCCGCTTCCGTGCCCCAGTAATCGTTATGGGCCTTGATATGCTCCTGGTTGTTGATCTCTTGCGCGTAGCGGAAGCGATAGAGCGGACAGATCACCGGCCAGCCGGCGATCACGTATGCCAAACTGGCATTGATCTTCGGATGGCTGGGCAGCGGCAACGCGGCATAAGCCGCGTGGCGCGGGCGAAGCGCGCTCAGCACGACTTGGTGGCCACCGCTGGAGTTGCCGAAGGCTCCCACATGGGTTGTGCCGTTCACCTCGCCGGCATGAGCTTTGAGCCAGCGGGTCGCGAGATTCACGTCGCAGATCGAAGCCGGATAACCCACTTCCGGCGGCTGGCGAAATTCCACCGCGGCAACTAAAATGCCCCGGGCGGCCAATTCCCGATCGATGCCGGCGTTATTCAACCGGTCGCCGTTATGCCACGCGCCGCCATGCACGTCGATGATGCTCGGGAACGGTCCGGTGCCTTTGGGCTGGTAAATTCTAAGCAGCCACGGCTTGCCGTTGATGCTCTGATATTCGATGTCCCGTTCCTCGACTTCGTATCTAGGTTTATTTTCCATGGCGGCAATCTACCGCCGCAACAGGACGCTATGCAAGTCCGTCCCCCACTGCTGAGGAACACTCCTGTCGGAGTAGTCGATCCACGATCCAAAAAACAACGTTGAATTGAGTCCTGGCATGCAATAGTTTCGAGCCATCCGGACTACAGGAGGGCACAGGTTATGGAACCGCGAGGAATCGTTTTCACGCCCCAACGCGAGCAGGCGGTCAAGCAGCATCCTTTCACCGATAAAAAGCGCGCCGCCGAGACCAAGGCCAAGCGCCATCCTCAGACCCGCCGCTTTATGTTCATGCGCGCCGATCATAGCGAACGGGATTTACACGACGGTCCGGTGAACCCCGAGCGCATGGACACTGAGAACTGGGAGGGTGCCACCCATTATATTAAGCAAACCGCGCTGCAGATGGGAGCCGACCTCGTTGGCGTTGCGCCCGTGGATCAATTTGATTTTGTCCGCGGCAGTCAACCTCCGGCCGGCCATACGCGCGCCGTCGCCTTCGCGATCCACATGGACTTCAATGAGATGAAGCGGCTCGGGCCGCTGGCGCAGATGGAGGTTCATCGAGTCTATTATCAGTTGTCGGACGTCTCGGTCCGGCTGGCGCAATTCATCCGCTCCTTCGGCTATCACGCCGTGGGTTATTCCAACGAGGAAACCGCGCTGTTTATTCCACTGGCGTGGAAGGCGGGACTGGGCGAACTCGGCCGCCACGGTTCGCTGATCACCAAGAAATACGGCCCGAGCGTTCGGCTCGGCGTGGTGACGACCGAGATGCCGCTGATCGCGGAAAGCGCTCCGGCCAACTACGGCTTTGACGATCTGTGCCTGCGCTGCAACGCCTGCACGAATTTCTGCCCCGGCGACGCCATCGTGCCACGCAAGCAAGAGGTTTTCGGCACGGTTCGCTGGCACGTCGATACGCCGGCGTGCCGGCCCTTCTTCGAAGATTACGAGGGCTGCAAGGTTTGTCTCACCGTCTGCCCCGTCAATGCCCAGACGGAATCCGGCCCGCTTTACAAACCATTGATGAAAGGCCTCATGCGCCGTAAGACCAGTGTTAGGGAATTGATCGATGAGTGGCGCGCCGAGGGCGTTAAGGAAGCAGAGGCATTCGGCGAAGGCTGGCGACAGGACAACGACGGCGACTAAAAAACCCTCTAGCGCGACCGGAAGACGATGGGGTTGATCCGTTCAAATGAATTTTGCAATTCTTCGCCGGCCCCGAACTCAAGCCCTTCTCGACGGCACCGTAAAGCCGGCCGGGCTCTCCGCCCGATGGCTGGCCGTGTCCGACCCGCTGGGCTGGGCGCTGCCGCCGCACGAGAAACACCGGGATCTCGCCTCGGGCGAGTTGGACGGCGGCGAGATGAGCATCTCATCGTTTGTCCAGGCGAAATCTCGAGGCGCGCCGCTGGTGGCGTTGCCGATCTTTTTGAAACGCGGCCTGGTGCAGCGGAGTCTTGCTTGTCCCGTAGGCTCCCCGCTGACTTCCCCCGATCAACTGGTTGGCAAAAGAGTGGGATTGGTGAGTTACACTTCCAGCATGGCAGTATGGATGCGCGGGATTTTAAGCGACGGCTATGGATTCGATTGCTCGAGCGTCCAGTGGTTTACCGTCAGCGGCTCGTCCGATGCTGCCCAGTCTCTGAATATCCCGGATGAATTTTCGGAGGAAGGGATACAGGCCTGGGAGGAATTGGACGGTTATCCTCACGCACTGGACCGCCGGGAGACCTTCCTCCTCTCGCTGCTGAACCAAGGGGCGCTGGACGCTGTCGTTTCTTTCCAGGCCAGGATCGACTGCGAGCGGATGAGGCCGCTGTTGCATGAGGACAGCCTGTGGTCCCATCCGCTAAATTCACAAATTTACCCGATCAATCACCTCTTCGTGGTCAAAACAGACGTCGTCCACAAGTCCCCGGCCATCACTGCGTCATTGTTGTCCACCTTTAGGGAAGCGCGCGGATTGTGGAAGAATTATCAGTCGCTGGGCGAGCGGCAGGGATTCGAGAGAGAAACGGCGAAGTTGGGTTATGATCCCTTCGCGTATCGTTTGGGCGAAGTGGAGAAGACAACCTTGGAAACGTTCGTCGGTTATCTGGAGAGAGAGAAATTGATTTCCCGCAAGCCCGGATTAAACGAACTTTTTTACGACGGGTTTTGATGTGAGTTGTCATATCGCGGCCTTAGCCAGGTGGCAGCAGGCGTAAGGCAACGCCGGGCTTTAGACGTTTTTTCCATACGAATCTAAGTTCAGGATTAATATGCGTGTTATGCCGGAGGACGGAAGCCCCGAATCGGGAAAGTCTTTGCCTCTGGCCACCGCCTGCCAAAGCGTGACCCCAATCCTCCGACCCTGGTGAAGCCCAAGACAATTCACAATTGAGTTTTCCAAACGTCCAACGAAATGGCGCTTGATGCCGCATAGAGGCGTTGAGAACGAATGCCCGCGGTGCCTCGCCGAATCCAAGGATACGGCTAATTACTGGGCCTAGGACGAAAAGTCATGATTGGAAAATCCACTATGCGGACGCGGCTTTGCCCAAACTGTGCCAACAGTGTCCAAGAAGAGGCCGCAAATTGTCCTTATTGCAAGGCCGACCTCTCATCGGGGCCTGCTCCTCAGTGGCTAAACCGTGACGAACTATCGTCGGAACCCCGACCAGGCTCGAATCATGATAAGAGATCCTCTATCCCTTCAAAGTTTATCTGGCCGGCCGCCATGGTTATTGTGGCTTTGACCGCCTTTTTTGCCGGCGGATACATGCAACGCGGCGAGCTATCGCTCGCAACCCAGAAGCACTTAAAAGAGATTCAAGCCAAAGATCAGATGATTCAAAGCCAGGAAGCCCAGCTTGCCCAGACCAAGCAACAATTGAACGAGAGATCCACCCAGCTCGCAGAAATGAAGACTAAATTTGAGGAAGGCCGGAAAGAACTTGCGGCGGCACAACAGCGGTTAAGCGCCGCCACCCGCAAAGTCAATCGTCTGCCTTCGACCCGCTCCGTAGCGGTCGCCAGATCCGCATCACGGGCGCCCTACGCGAACGCCTCTTACTCTGCGCCGGCCACGGCAAGACGCTCAGCCAACCCGGGAGTCTACGAGACGACTCAAACGACGTCGGTCTATGAAGGTCCGTCATCGTCTTCGCGCGTCATCACGCAAATCGGCAGAGGAACCAGGATCAACGTCGTAAGTTCCGCCGGCGCTTGGCTGGAAGTGCGGTCGAAGCACGGCAACCCTCCGGGATACGTGCCGTCCGGCGATGCGCGGCAGATCCGCCAAGTAAACTGAAAAACCCCGCCACCGACTGCAATTCAATCCTGCTGTTGATCATCGGCAAGTCCGCCGAAACTCGGAATTCACGCGACCATTAATTGGCGCCCACGAGGTTCCACTTTCGGAAATCTTGAATCCCGGATGTTTTCGGACATCATTACTGCACCCGCCTTGCTTTTACGGAAAGCACAATCGAGTGAACGAGGCATCATGACAAAGATCGTAATCATTTTTTGTCAGACCCCGTATACAGCATGCGGAAGCGAGCGCATTTCCCGGCATTTAAGCAGCCCCCACGTTTGGGTCCTGACGCGCAACTGTTCCGGCAATTTTTTGAGTCGAACGATTGCTAGACTTTTTAATTGCGCTAGGCCCGGACGGCGAGATCACCGTCCGGCCGAATCGCAAAAAACACGGTCAGGTATCGATGGTCCTCGGTTGATCATCATTGCGCGGTTCCTGGCTTGAGGACATGATTATCCTTTTTGATTTTTCCATGCCTGAAGTCGGTGACCGTTCCGGCAAAAAATCGAGATATAGATTCTGCTGAAAAGTCTTTTTCCAAAAATCAGAAAAAAAGATTTCGCACACAGATGCCGTATAACGAACCATCGGAGCTTAGTGAATCATTTTTGACGTCCCAAATTTTCCGAGAAAGGGGGTTTTTCAGCAAAATCAATCAGAGTCCCCAGCTTTTCCCCAATCGGCAAATATTCCGATCAAACTGAACCGAGACTGCGTCAATGATTTCTCTGCCCTTTACCTTGACTTTAACTTTACCGCTTTGATATGCGTGTGATTAGAACAACAAATTGTTCCTTTCACTGCTGCACCTAAAGGGCTGTTGCTTTCCCCCGTCGCCCGACGCACATGAACTTGTTTGCGAGTAACGCCCTTGCCCAACAGGAGGCGTGCTTGTTTCTTTCGCATACAACGTTCGGATTCATTTTACGTCTTACATCAATCTTTCTTGGAGTTGAGTTTTTGTCGGCGGTTTTGGGTTGATCCTAATTTCTTACCAAGGAGGTGCTGAATGGTTACAGAGCCGGAACGAAAAAATATCCATCTTTTTACGCTAGGATTGGTGATTGCGCTCATCGGTCTAAATATGGGACTTCTTTCTTCCCTTCCACGAGCCGCGGCCCAAGACCGGAAGGAAAAGCAACAACCAAAAATCGACGTTTTCAAAATTCTGATCGTCAATGAAAATGCTACGAAAGATGGGCTCGAAAAGGCGTACACGTTTGCCGGGGTCGTTGTCGATCGCGCCCGCACGGTTAAGCGTAATCAGACGGATGCGGAGGTCAAGGTCACAACTCGGATACCGCAGGGGAAAAATCCCGGCCAGCCTTTCGATGTTATATTTCTCCTCCGCCCGAGTTATCTGGAATCCAGCGAGATACTTACTTTCACCTCCTCGTCGGTTGAATCGTGTCGAGGCTTCCTCAAGACTTTTTTAACGAAAACGCTTTCTCCCAAACGAATTGCCATGGCTTACAAGGGAGCTAAGCTCAAACCTGCCGAATACTTAACGCAAGATCTAGACGGCAATGGCTGGTTAGCTCCCTGTGCCGGTTAGACGCAAAAACCGATCAACGTTCATTCCAGAATGGAGGAATTCAAATGTCACGAGAACTATCAAGACGGAGATTCTTGAAGCAGGCCGGCACAGCCGCGTTGGCGGTTACCGTTTGTGAACCCTTCATGGGGAAGGCGTTCGCCGCCAAGGGATGTTATCCGAGCGGAACCAACGTTCGATGGATTGTCCCCTTCTCACCCGGAGGAGGATACAATGTCTACTCGCGGATGCTCGAGCCATTTTTAGAAGACGAAATCGGCGCCGAATTCGTCGTCGAAAATATTTCCGGTGCAGGAGGGGGCATCGGCAGCACGCAGATTTTCCAGGCAAAGCCCAACGGTCGCACGGTCGGCATTCTTAATGCGGGCGGAATCGTCATGGCGGGAATCTCCGGAGAATTGAATTTCACCATCGACCAGTACACGATTTTTGGGCGCATCGTAGACACCCGGCAAGTGATCTGCGTCGGGAAACCCACTTATGAAAAGGGTCTTCGAACCATCAAGGATGCGATCAAAACAAAACAGCCACTCCTCTGGGGAGCCACGGGCCCGAGCAGCAACGGATTTTTTGGCGCCGCTGTCTTAGGCCATATTCTGGGCATCAACCGGAAATTTGTTTCCGGTTACCCCGGGAGCACCGAGGTGACCCTCGCCGCCACCAAAGGAGAAATAGACCTTATCGAGTTTACATTCTCGTCCATTCAATCGGCAGTGGAGGCCGGCGATGTTATTGTCCTGGCGGTCGTAGGCCAAAAAGTTCCCGATCATCGGATCTTCAAGGAGAAGAAGATTCCTACAGTCATGGAAGTCGCCAAAATGGTTGGAGCCGACCCCGAGGATGCGTTAGGAGCGGCAGAGGTCACGGCCGCAGGAAGGGTCATCGCCGGGCCGCCAAACATCCCCTCAAGGATCGCCGACTGCTTTGCCAAAGGCGCCTACCGGGCGATGACTCACCCCGGTTTCAAGGCGATCGCGAAAGGGGCACGGCGCCCAATCGATCCGATCGGCGCCGACGAGGCTCGAAAGGCCATGCAAAGAGCCGCGAAGGCCGCGCGAAAGTACAAGGGTATATGGGAACAAGCGGTCAAGGAGCTTGGCACGTAACCAGGTGGCGGCTCACTCAGCATCACAGACCATTCCGTCACAGAGATTCGCTGCGTATTCCGACTGCCGAATCCCCGAGAGCAGCGCGGCACGGAAAGGAAAGCCTTGTTTGACGCATTCTTAACAAGCTCGAGCATCCTCTTTTTAGGGTATTCAACCCTCGGCTTTCTGACGCTGCCGAATTTTCTCATTCCGCTTCTTGGCACCCTCATTGGAATGTTTTTCGGCATCCTTCCCGGTGTCAGCGGGATCACGGCAATGGCTCTGCTCATCCCATTTACGTTTTCCTGGGATCTGATTCCAACGATCTTGCTCTTCGGCTCCATCTATGGAGGCGGAACCTATTGCGGCTCAATCACAGCGATCCTGGTAAACATTCCCGGAACTGCACCGAATGCCGCGACTTGCCTTGACGGCTATCCCATGGCTCGTAAAGGTCAAGCCAAGACGGCCCTCGGGGCTTCAGCTTCGGCTTCCGCAGTCGGGGCTGCCTTCGGGGTATTCGTCTTAATCGCCATGCTACCGGTCATGCGGGCGACCGTCCTGGCGTTCGGGCCGGCCGAGTTTTTTATGCTTGCCATCTTGGGTCTCGCGGTCATTGCCGTCGTTTCGGAAGGGAACATGATCAAGGGTCTGGCGGCAGGTGGCATTGGTCTACTCCTGGCATTTGCCGGACGCGACCCTGTCACCGGAACACTGCGATTTACTTTTGGTTCACTCTACCTGCATGACGGGATACGCTTGATTCCGCTGTTTCTCGGTATCTTTGCCGTCACTGAAATGATCAGTTTAGCCGCGAGCAGTCGCAAAACCATTTCCGGGATGGAGCGAGTTGAACAGCTCACCGGAAACCTCTGGGAAGGAGTTTTCTCAATCTTTCATCACTTCGGCCTCTTTATTCGCAGCTCCATTATAGGAACTATTATCGGAATGATCCCGGGCATTGGAGGGACCGTCGCTAGTTTTGTTGCCTACGGCCACGCGGTCCAAAGCGCGAAAGACTCCGGACAATTCGGCAAGGGAGACATTAGAGGCGTCATTGCCCCTGAAGCCTGCAATGACGCGAAAGACGGAGGCTCCTTAGTGCCGGTTTTAGCTTTTGGTATTCCCGGAAGCGAGGGGGCCGCTTTGGTCCTGGTTGCGCTGATTCTCCACGGGCTGATTCCCGGCCAGGAACTGATGACCAAGAATCTCCATCTCGCCTTTCTCTTGATCTGGGGGCTTTTTCTCTCGAACCAGCTCACCTCGATTCTCGGCGTGATGATGATTAATCAAGTGGTCCGGGCCACGATCATCCGGACGCAGCTCTTGGTGCCTTTTATCTTTGTATTGGCCGTGATTGGCGCTTATGCCGAACGCAAGGCGATCGGTGACGTATTGCTCACTTTCATCTTCGGCGTAGTCGGATATCTGATGAAGAAATACGAATATCCACGAGTCTCTTTGGTCATCGCCCTTATTCTTGGAGAACTCTTTGAGGTCAACTTCCGCCAAGCCATGAGGCTCCATGAATTCGGCCGGCTGGATTTCTTCGACCGGCCAATCTTTCTTGGATTGGTTGCGTTTACTATACTAAGCTTGCTTTATCCCGTTTATCGAGCATGGCGGCGCAAAGGCAGAACAGATGTCCGCCCCCACCTTGCCGGTAAAACTTAGCGTCGCGGGTTCGAGGTCAGTGTTGTTTCAGATTACAGGCCGAACATTATTTACCTTTGCCGCGCTTCTATTTGTCGCGCTCGTGTTATGGCTTTCAGCAAGTTACCCGCCACGGGCACGGCAAGTGCCTGAAGTCGTGGGCTGGTTTTCGCTGATTTGTCTCATCATCCAGCTCGTCCTGGACAGCTCACCTCAGCTGGCGGCACGACGGGATCGCTTGCGATCAAACCAATTCTTTTCTATCGACGAACAAGTCCGCGAGGCGCGTTCCACCGGCGAGGCAGAAAGCCGCTTGGAAGTTATCGCCTTTTTTTGGCTCGCGTTCCTCCTTGTCGGTCTAGTGCTGCTGGGCTTTCTGGTGTTCATTCCCATCTACATTCTTTGCTATCTGCGTTATCAGGCTGAGCAGACATGGTTCAAATCAGCCCTTTGCGCGGGAGCAACTTGGTTGTTCGTGGACCTTCTCTTCGTTCGCTTGTTTGAAATTCGCCTATACGGCGGCATCATCCTTGAGAGATTTTTTGATCTATAAGCGGCTCCTTCTCGGATCGTCCAACGAACCCAACCTTTGAATATCCCCGATGAATTCTCGGAGGAAAGAATCCAGGCCTGGGAGGAATTGGACGGCTATCCACACGCCTTGGACCATCGGGAGGCTTTCCTCTTGTCGCAATTGAGTCAAGGGGCGCTGGATGGGGCCGTTTCTTTCCAGGCCAGCATCGATTTCGAGCGGACAAGGGCGCTGTTGCATGAGGACAGCTTGTGATCACAACCGCGGGTTGATGCGATTGTTAGACCAGATCCCGCAACCGCTGATAGTTCCTCAATGTTGCGGCGCAAGACCCCGATTCTTTCTTTCGCGCCAATCCCTGCGCGCCGGACAGAACTTCGGAACATATTTAATCAACGGTGGAGCCGCGCCCTCCCGGTATCAGCGAGAACACCAGGAGGTTGGCGAATACACCGATGACCAGCCCGGCGATGTGTCCCGGTTGGCCCAGCATATTATCCCATATCAGCGCGGCGCAGATGCCGGCCAAGCCACCGGCGACGAACCCGGAAACTCCCTTGCGGTAGCCGTAGATCGCCGCGATCAACGGCACCAGGACCACCGGCGCCCAATAGGTGTAGGCGTAGATGAGGATGTCGAGGATGCTCTCGATCGCCAGGGCGAAGATGATCGAAAGAACCCCGACCGTGAAGGTGACGGCTTTGGCTAGCAGCAGCGAGCGCCGCGCGGCGAGGGGCTCGGAACTCAACGGCTGAACTACATCGTTGATGAACGCGATCGACGCCGAGTTGAGAAAGGAATCCGCCGACGACATGACGATCGATATGACCGCGGCGATGACCAGACCCTTGAGCACCGGGGGCATAACCGTAACAACGACCTGCGCCATCGCGAGGTTGGGGTTTTGGGTCGGATCCATGGCGAGCGCCACCAGCCCGATCAGACCGGTAACGGCGAAAAACGGGATGGAAAACAGCCCGGAATAGAACGTGCCGCGCGCCGCCTCATTCGCGGACTTGCCAATACACAGCCGCTGAACATAGGGCGGCACCAGGGTTTCACCGAACATGAACACCAGGAAGAGCGCGAGCATTTCGATCCAGGTAAAGTTCCCGCTCGGAACCGTTAATCGGTCGGGCGGCACTGCGGCAATCAACGCATCGAGGCCGCCCACGTAGCTCACGCCGAAAATTAGGACGAGCGGCATCCCGATGGCCAGGATCGCGAATTGAAACAGGTCGGTGACCACCACCGCCCGCATGCCACCGAACGTCGTGTAGAGTATGACGATGCCGCAGCCGAGCCCGATGCCCCAAATCCTATCCATTCCATAGAAGACGTTGAATACGATCCCCATGGCTCCGACTTGGGCGCCGACGATGCCTGCGCAAAGGAACAGCGCGCACAAGCCGGTGATCACGCGCCCGACCTTGCCGTAGGCGGTCGCCATGACGTCGCCGACCGATATGGCGCTGGGGAAATGGACGAATTTCGGCGCAATGTAGCGCGCCACTAGAAGCTCTTTCAGGCTGAAGCCCCACAGGCCGATGATGTTGACGATGCCGAAGCGAAAGACCTTCTCGGCGTTGCCGGTGGAAAAGCCGCCGCCGATGAAGGATGCCGATAAGGTCGCGAATATGACCCACGCGCCGTAGGACCGTCCGACGACCGCGTATTCTTCAAGATTTTCCGGCCCTCGCCCTCCCCAGAGGCCAATCAAAAGTATAAACCCCAGGTAAACGGCAACGATGATTGTATCGATCATGGGCTGCTATCCCCCCGTACATTCCGCGCCTGCTCACCAGCTAAACTGCGAACAAGCGGTTAACTTGACGCGAAGCAACGCCACCATTTGGCGGAGTAAATGCCATGGCGGTTTCGCTCTCCAAACGACCAGGGTAGAGAGTGATAGAATTGACGGTTATAAATTTGTCCGCAGTATACGGGCCTGGCACTTTGTGAACAAGGGAGTTTTTTCATAGATAGCGGCAAAATCGTGATCGTGAAACCTGCGCGTAAGCGTGGAGGGAGATTGTGGGAGGAAAACCACCGTGATCGTCCTCGTGCTCGCTGTCACGTTGGACTCCGGGATACGCGCGAGCTGGTTTGTCGTGTCGCGTGTTGAATTGCTACATTCTCGATCACAAGCCTGGTCTCAATCTTCTTGGTTGATCATCAATGCGGTTCCCGCCCGAAAACATGATTTTCGTTTTTGTTTTTTCCATGCCTGAGGCTGGTGACTGTTCCGACAGAAAGTCGGGATGTAAAAGTCAGACCCCCCGAGATCCCAGATTGGTACAGACGCAGGACCGGACCACGTCATTAGCAAAGATTCGACAGATTGCTTCGGGAATCGCTATCGCAGCAATCACTTCCGTTCAAGGACGTGAATATAGAGATCGGTCGTGCCTTCTTTTTCCGTGCGCTGCTCTTTGAGGATGGCGGTTTTGCTGCTCTGCGCCCAACCTTTGAAGTCCGGCATCGAGCCAGGGTCGGTCGAAATCACCTCCAGCAGTTCGCCGGGCTGCATCAGGTCGACTTCTTTTTTGGCTTTTACAATCGGGATGGGGCATTTGGCGCCCCGGACGTCCAGCTTTTTCATGAGCAAGAAAAGGGAGAGCAAGAAAAGGGGATAAGTCCAATTTCGAGCGCCCGGTTCAGACATACGTAACTAGACAAGCCTAATTTTAAAACCATGAAGGACTTCGGGAATGCATTACGCTAAGAGTCGATCTTTGTTACACCTCGCTCCTTCAGCGCGCCAAGCTTGCTTCACCGCCCTTCGTAAACCTTGGAGATGAAACCCTCGCTTTCCAGCTCGGAGACAAGACTTCGGTCAATGAAATCTTCAATCTTTAAGTGACCGGCCTGGGGCACGGTTGCCGAGAGCCGCTTAAGGGCGACACCCAAGACTTTTGGATTTGGCGAGGGAATTGTTTCGTGGACTGATTTGTAAACCTCGAAGGTCTTGTCGAGGATTGATCGATCACTGGTTTTGAGAAATTTTCGCATCACTTTAATAGTGAATTCCTTATCGGTCTTTGCCGTTTTGATGCCTTCGATCCAGCCCCGAAGAAATCTCTTAACGATGTCTCTCTTAGCGGAAAGAAACGGTCGACTGACAACGATAGTGCTTCCGGGATACCGAATCGGCAGCTGGCTGAGATCGATCACCTTGTGAAAGCCGAGCTTTTCGGCTTCAAAAGCAGTGTCGCCTGCCACGATCGCACCATCGACGGCGCCGACCTTAAGAGCGCCGAGCCGCTGCGGCAATCCGCCGGTTTGAATAACCGCAACGTCGCGATCAGGTACGAGATTGTAGTACCGCAATGCTTCGCGCAATACCAAATCCGAGAGCGAACCATAACGGTCGCTGCCGATCTTTTTTCCTTTCAGATCCTCGGGCTTTTTTATTGAACCACGAGTCATGACGACGTGCAGCAATCGATTCGATGTCACGCCGACCGTAACCAGCTCTGCGCCGCGAGCCCACGCAGCTAGTGCCGGAGCCGAGCTCATGTTGGCGACGTCGACCTGCCCTGACAAAATCGCCGGGATAATTACGGAGCCCGCCGAAATATAAATCAGTTGTACGTCCAGTCCATATTTCTTGAAAAAGCCGGCCTGATCGGCGATCCAGAGTGGCGCATAGGTAGGTGACAACGCAGCGAACGGAACTCTGAGGCTCTGCGCAGAGCCGGGGACTGCACTGTAAAAGAAACAAATAAAGACTAATACCGTTTTGAGTTTCGACCTAAACATTCTCGGGTCCTTTGTTCAGCTGCCCGACGCCCGTTGCAACGCGATATCTTCCGAAACCAGCCGGAGATCTTCGGAGCGGGACACCGTCACATTGAAATTATACGCGTTGGAGCGGAACTGATGCAGGGCAAATGGTTGGGACTGCGGGTGAACGCCGTGGATGCAATCTTCCGGCACGATGCTGTAGTAATTTCTGATGTGAAACCCGATCACCGCATGATAGACACAGTTGCTCGAACCTATACCGGTAACGATGATCTTATCTCGACAAGGGCGAAGATCCAGCCTTTGCAAAGTCGCCTCCATCGACGTCTTGTAAAAGCAATCGTGCGAGGATTTCTGAACAATGTTCTCCCCTGGCACCGGCTTTAGCTCCTCGACGAAATCAGCGCCCGGACTGCCAAGCAACAAGCCAAAAGGCCGCCCAAAGACGCTAAACTCAGGATGGTCCTTGGTACGGACGGATTGCACGTGAATGATCTTTCCGTTGATCTCCCGAAAGCGATCGAGCAGGCGACGGATATTGGTAATTACGGGCTTGACGCCGGGGCCATGCCGTTCGCACCCTTCCACCTGCATGTCAATAATGATCAAGCCCGTCGACTCGGGATGCAAGTTGATCTTGGTTCCGTTTTCCATTTGCCAATCCTTTCTTACATCGGTTGTCGGCGAGTATTTCACAGGGCGTTTTACCTTGTCAAAGCATCGGGGTGCCACCCGGTTTTGGTATGACCCTTCCATAGGCGGGCGAGCCGGGCCGCTTTGATATTCTCCTATTCTTGCGTATAACGGCTTGAACAGTGAACACTCTCCGGCTTCTGACATGTTTGAATCACACAACCTAATTGTTCGCCGGATTTGTTGGGCGAAATCGCTGCTGAAGATTTTTACGCATGCGGGACACCAATAGGGTCGCGTCATTACTTTTGCTGTTTTACCGTGACAGGTTCGCGATGACGCCGGACACCACCCATCGCTATTAACAAAAGTTCCGCAGAGTGTCTCGCGTGATTCTATCGCAGCGATTTCCCGTGGTTCACTTGCGTTCGAGAACGTGAATATAGAGATCCGCGGCGCCTTCTTTTTCTGTGCGCTGCTCTTTGAGGATGGCGGTCTTGCTGGTCTGGGCCCAACCTTTGAAATCCGGCATGGAACCTGGATCGGTGGAGGTTACTTCGAGGAGTTCGCCGGGCTGCATTTGGTCGACTTCCTTTTTCGCCTTCACGATCGGGATGGGGCACTTCGCGCCTCTGACGTCCAGTTTTTTCATATGATGTTTACCTCCTAAGCTTCTGCGTAGCCCGCACTGGCGGCGCATTGGTTCTTGCCCAACTCCCACTCGACCGCGCGCTCGGGTTCAGTATTGCTCTTGCCCAGATTCACGTCGATGATCTCGGCATATTCCGGCGGCGGCGTGCGGACCGCCTGTTTCATCGCTTCGGTGAACGCCGCGGGGTCCGAGACTTTGAGCTCGGGCAAATTGCGGCGCAGGTCGCCGAGGGTCGCCGACACGACGCCATCGGAACCGATCTCGGAGATATCGGTATAGTGGGCCGGCAGGACGGTGGTCGATTCGTCGAGCCGGGCGATGCGCTCGTTCAATGTTCGGAAGAGTTCGCGCGACCATTCGACCACGTGTCCACCCAGGTCCGGCCGTCCGACGGATTTTTTGAAGAGCGTATCGCCGCTCAACAGGTAACGATCGGCAACGAGGTAACACACCGAGCCGGGCGTATGGCCAGGCGATGCGAGTATGCGAATCGAAGTTTTGCCAAACCGAATTTTGTCACCGTCTTTCAGAGAACTGGTTTTTTGCATGAGATCGAAGCCGGCGCCGGCGCTGACAAAATAGTCCGCGCCCAGCTTGGCGGCAAGTGCTGGTCCGCCGCTGATGTGGTCGGCATGAACATGGGTGTCGAGCACGTGGGCGAGCCGTGCACCCGACCGAGCGAGAAACGACTCGTAGGCTTCCGCGGCGCGCGATGGATCGACGACGACCGCTTCGCCGCCCGAGACGATGGCGTAGGACAGGCAGCCTTTGCCGCGCCGATTGAACTGCCAGATCGCGAAAGCTTCCTGCTCCGATTGCCGCACCGGCACTTTGACCGGTGCGAGATATTCCCCGTAAGCGATCATGCCGCCGACCAGATTGCGCGTCGGCACGCCCGCGCCGCGCAGGATCTCCGCGACCATTTCGGACGAGCCGCCTTTGGCACAGACGGCGATGACCTCGCCCTGATGCTGCGGCAGGCGCGCCAGCGCAGACTGTTCGTCTTCAATGAAGTCGAAGTAGGGAATGTGCGCGACTTCGAAATGACGCCGTCCCTCGATTTTCCAGCTCTCGTACTCGTCGTCGTTCCTGACGTCGAGCACCATCAGCGGCTCGCCGGCGTCCACTTTCGCCAGCAGCTCGCCTACTTCGACCTCGTGCTCCGTTGCCATATCGCGATCTTTAGATGAAAAGCGTGACCTTCGACCGGCAGGCGTCGGCCATGTAGGTGGCGACGCCGCCGTACTCCAGATTGTCGGCGAGTTCTTCTTTGGAAACGCCCATGGCGTCCATGGACATGGTGCAGGCGATGATCTTGACGCCGAGATCCTTGGCGATCTCCATCAGCTCTTCCAGGCTGGCGATGCCTTTCTCCTTCATCATCGCGCGCAGCATCTTGGCGCCGATGCCGAAGAAATTCATCCGCGACACGCCCAGCGCCTGCGACCCCGCCGGCGTCATCATTGCGAACATCCTTTCTTTGAGCGTGCGTGTTCCCGGCGCCGCGGCTCCCGCTTTCTTGAGCGCGCAAAGTCCCCAGAAGGTGAAAAACATCGAGGTCTCCAGGCCGGCCGCGGCGGCGCCGGTCGCAATCACGAAGGAGGCCAAGACTTTGTCCAGGTCGCTGCTGAACACGACGATGGTGGCGCGATCTTCCGGCATGCGGACCTTGAGTTCCTCGACCTCTTTTTCCAATTGCGCGATTCGCACCGCCAGCCCGTTTTTGTCTTCGCTGCTCGCAACGGAGCCATTTTCATCGAGAGTATTCGCTTTCAAAGCAACGTCCATCTTCTTTAAACCTCCTGACTTATCGTCTTATGCGAGCCGGTCGCCGGCACCTTTTCAATGCACTTGGCGCTCGTCTCATTTCTACCTTTTCTGCCTTAGAACCGCGCTCGACCGATGGAGCACCTCGCATCAGGAGAAGCAGCCACGGTCATATTTACTTACGTTTGGATTTATTCTACTCACCTCGATTGCACCTGCAATAGCCCATCGGGGCCGGTCGCGGCAGCGACTTTCCGCTTCTTTAACCCTGCCCTATGGCTAGGACATCGTTGGTTTTACGTTTTCGCATTTTAACCTTGAACTTTGAACATGGAACATTGAAATTTCACCTCCTTGATCGCAAACGCTCGCGAATTTTGTCGCCCGGACGCGCTTAAGGAATTAATGGAACAGGTTGACCGTATCTGCACCCTTATATAAAGGTGTTGTCGTGACCTTGGCCCGCAAGCAACCGTATTGAGGAGGTATACCATGCGGAAATTATTACCGATTGGTTTTTATTCATTAGTTTCTGTCCTGGCTGGGCTGATGATATGCGCACTACCTGCGGCAAGCATGGCGCAAACCGCGGTCTCTCTGGGAACGTCCAGTGTTGGCGCGCGCTTTCACATTTTAGCTGTGGGCATGGGGGACGTGGTCAGCCGTCATTCCAAGCTCAACGTCACCGTCGAGCCGATCGGCGGCAGCGACGCTAATATCCGCGCGTTGAAGGCGAAGCGAATCGACTTTGCGCTGACGAACTCGCTCGCCGCCACCCACGGTTTTCGCGGCATCGGCTCGTTTAAAAAGGAAGGGAAAGCCCCGGTCCGATTGATCCTCCAAGGCGGGCTTGCCGCCCGAGCTCTGGTGGCGAGAGCGGACCGCGGCATCAATACGCCCGCCGATCTCAAGGGCAAGAAGGTTCAAGGACGGCGCCGCGCGCTCGCCGATTTGGAAGTGGTGCTCAAACAGCTATTGAAAGTTTATGGCGTACCCGAAAGCTCGGTCACCATCTACGCTCATTCGGACACCAATGAGCAGGTCGAGACCCTGAGACTCGGCACGGCTGACGCCGCGATGATGCCCTTCGGCAGCCCGAAGACTTCATCGCCGCCGATACGCCGCTTAGCCGAGACCGTGCCGCTGGTCGTCGTCGACTTCGGCCGCGACAAGATTCCAGCGATCCTGGAAAATCCCGACCTCGCGGGTTACGCGGCCGCCACCATTCACAAAGGCGCGATCAAGGGCTTGGACAAAGACGTCACCTCGCTCGCACTCGGCGAATATCTAGTGGGCAGGGCGGATCTCTCCGACGAGGTCGTCTATCAGTTCACGAAAACTTTCTTCACCAACGTGAAGGACTTTCACGCGGTGCATGCCTCGGCCAAGGAATACGACCTGGAGGGGAGTTTAGACGCTCCGAAAATTCCTTTTCATCCCGGCGCGATTCGCTATTACAAAGAGACCGGGCGTTGGAACGACGCGATGGCAAAGCTCCAGGCCAAGCTTATGAAGTAAGCCGGCCCCCAGCATATTCTCGATGACCGCCACGCGTACAGAGGCGATCTACGCCAGGGTGGTGGAGGTGTTGGCCTTCGTAGCCGCTCTCTACCACCTGGTTATCGTCAGTCGTATTCCTACCTATTTCGGTTTTTTCTTTCCCAGCGCGCGCCACCGAGCTGTCAGCCTGCTCTTCGCGCTGGTGATCGTTTATCTCAGCTATTCGGTTCGCGGCGAGCGCAAGCGCGGGATCTCCTGGTTCGATGCGCTGATGCTGGTCTTGGGAGTTGCCGGACTCGGTTTCGTGATCGTCTTCTATGAACGGGCGAGCGACTACGAGGCCTACGGCTTTCTCGATACGATCGGCATCGCACTGGCGTTCGGACTGGCCATCTCGGTTTTGGAAGCGCTGCGGCGGCTCACCGGCTGGATCTTACCTTCGCTGATCGTCCTCTTCCTGGCGGCGGCGCGCTTCCAGAATGTTCTGCCGGGTTTGCTGTTCGGCAAAGGCTATTCCTGGGACCGGCTCGGCTATGCCATCTATGTTCCAGGGGAAGGCGTCTTCGGCGTGCCCCTCGGGGTGGCATCGACCATCGTCATCGTCTTTCTCATCTTCGCGGCGTTTTTGCAGACCGCCGGGGTCGGCGAGTGGTTCAGCCGCCTTGCGCTCTCGCTCGCCGGTTGGACGAGGGGTGGACCGGCAAAGACCGCGGTTTTGGCATCGGCGTTTTTCGGTACGATCTCCGGTTCTCCGTCGGCCAACGCGGCGACCACCGGCGCGTTTACCATCCCTCTGATGAAGCGGACCGGCTACAGCCCGGCGTTTGCCGGCGCGGTCGAGGCAGCCGCTTCGGTCGGCGGTCAGATTCTACCGCCGGTCATGGGCGCCATCGCCTTTGTCATGGCAGACTTCTTGGGGGTGCCGTACGTCGAGGTCGCCAAGGCCGCGCTTCTGCCCGCAGTGCTCTATTTCATGATTGTGTTTATGGGGGTGCACTTTGAGGCGGTGAAAAGAAATCTGCGCCCCCTGCCGCGCGCGGAATTGCCGTCGTTGTCTAAGACTCTAAAGGACGGCTGGTATTTCCTATTGCCGATTGGAGTATTGATTTACCTGATGCTGGTCAAGCAATTCGACCCGGATATGGCCGGTATCTTCAGCTTGCCGGTGCTGGTCGCGGTGAGCTTTTTCTCCCGCGACAAAGAACGGCGGCTCTACCCGCGCGCGATCTATCGCGCCCTGGTGGATGCGGTGAATACCTGGCTGTTATTGGCAATCCTCACCGGAGCGGTCGGCATGCTGGTTGCCGCCCTGGGGCTGAGTGGATTGGGCGTCAAGTTTTCGCGCTTTCTCGTCGATCTGAGTGGCGGCAATCTGCTTGCCGCTCTGGCCCTGGTTGGAATCAGCAGCTTGATCCTGGGCATGAGCATGGACTCCTTGCCCGCTTACATTACCGTGGCGACTCTTTCCGCTCCCGCTTTGATTCTCATGGGCGTGCCCGACATGGCGGCGCATCTGTTCGTCGTCTACTGGGGGCTTGCCTCGCACCTCACGCCGCCGGTTTGCATTACGGTCTACGTCACCTGCAGCATCAGCGGCGCCGGCATTTGGGAGACCGGCCGCGACGCGGTGCGGCTGGCCATCGGTAAATATCTGTTGCCATTTTCTTTCGCGCTCAATCCGGCGCTGTTGCTGCGCGGTCCCGTGGATGCGATCGTCATGGGTGTCACCTCGGCCTTCGCCGGCGCGGTATGTGTCTCCGCGGGAACGATCGGTTACGGACTTCGCGATCTAGGATGGCTCGAGCGCGCGCTCTTGATCGTAGGAGGGACGCTGCTGATTCTGCCGGGCTGGCGCACCCTGATTGTCGGCACCCTCCTCGTCGGCGTCTCACTTGTGTTGCAGTTACCTTATTTTCATTGGCGAGCGTCGACGCAAAAAACCGCACCTCCGGTGGATTAAACTTTAGATCCCAGAACGTTCAAACCGTGCAACCGCTTCGCTCCGTTCAAGTCGTTCAAAACGTTCGACGGACATGTTCGGGCTGTGTGAAAGCGTCCCTATTGGCTGACATAGTGCATAGCCCGCCGCCGTTCGATTCAGCGTTGAACTTTGAACCTGGAACCTTGAACAACTCTTAAAGTCCGTAGAACGCCTGGGAGTTGGTCTCCAGAATTTTCTTGCCTTGGGCGCTGGTGATCCTGCCCTCGTCGACCCAGCTCCGCACCTCGTCGATCCCACTCAGGTTGGCGGAGATGTCGGTGTGGCTGTAGTCGGTGCCGATCATCAAGCTGTCTTCGGTGCCGAACTGCAGCAGGGAATCAACGTCGTCGATCGGGTCGATGGTGATGAACATCCGGTTGGCGCGGAAAATTTCCGGCTCCAGCTCGAACAGCCGCGGTAATCGAGTCTGCTGGCCGCGCAGCGACTGGCGTTTCACCGCGCCCAACTGCGAGATGGCGTAGGGAATCCACGAGGCCCCGGACTCGATGAGTCCGAAGCGAAGCTTCGGGAACTTCTTTGGAACTCCGGAGCTCACCAGCGCGGTGAACGAGTACATGATCGGAAAGCCCCGGTCCCATTCGTGGGCGGGCAGCGGGTGTCCGGTGTGAATACACAGAGGAATGTCGAGCGCGGCGGCCTCCTCATAGACCGGAAAGAAGTGTGGATCAGTGACTTTCCGGTCGAGATCGAAACCGCGCTTGTAGATGCCGCAGGCGCCGTGCTCCTTCGCCCAGCGCAGCTCCTCGACCGCTTTCTCGGGCTGGAGCAGCGGCAGCACCGCGGCCCAACGCAAGCGCCCGTCGGTGTTCGCGCATTTCTCGGCCATCCAGCGATTGTAGGTCGTGGTCAGCGCCCATTCGGCTTCCCCGTTGCCGGTGTTGTAGCGGATAAAGAAGGTCGGGAAGATGACTTGTATGTCGACGCCCATCTTGTCCATGTGCGCGAGGCGGCCCGGCACGTCTTGAAGCTCGCGAAACACCCGGGGAGGATGGTTGACTTCGTCACGGATGGCACGGTTCTGCAGCCTGCCCTCCACCACCCAACAGCGGCTGTTCGTCGGGTTATAGCCCGCGCGTTTGGCCTCCTCGGCAGGCATCGAAATGGTCACGGGAATATACTTCGCGTACGGCGTGCCCTCCAACTTTTTCCAGGTCTCTTCGCATTCGTCGACGTGAGTATCGGCATCGATCACGGGCATGGGATGATCTCCTCTTCCGCTGACTTAAATAGAAATTACTCCTCTCAACAAGCGACCTACCTATAATTGTTAGGCTTCAATATAATTCCCTCGTTCGGATTTTTAAACACCCCTGAGTCTGGAGTCACCTGTCGCATTGCTTGATCGCCCGCGGCCTTTAGGGATAAGAAGGTTGTGAGACAGGCAATCGCAACGATGACTTCCAGAAGGTAACTGAGCCGATTAACCCATGAATACGACGACCGATGAAATCCGGGTCATGACCTCGGGCGCTTTTACCGCGGCCTATCTTGAGCTCATTCCCCGGCTCGAACTCCTTACCAAGAAAAAACTCGTGACCGCCGCCACGTCCATCGGAACGGGGGAGAACTCCATCCCGAACCGGCTTCGACGCGGTGAAGCCGTCGACGTTGTCATTGTCGCGGACGCCGTGCTTGTCGGATTAATCAAGGACGGGCTGATCATGGCCGAAAGCCATACCCCCGTCGCACGCTCTGCCATCGGTATGGCGGTACGGGCAGGAGCCCCTAAGCCCGACATCGGCTCGGTCGACGCGCTGACGCGCGCGCTTCTGCAGGCAAAGTCCATCGCGTACTCCGCCAGTGTGAGCGGCGACTACCTCTCCACCGAGCTGCTTCAGCGCTTGGGTATAGCCGACCAGGTGCTAAGCAAATGCCGGCGCATCGAAGGGGGTGAGAGAGTCGGCGCCGTGGTCGCGCGGGGAGAAGCGGAAATCGGATTTCAGCAGCTAAGCGAGCTGCTTCCCGTCCCCGGCATAGATCATGTCACACCGCTGCCGCCGGAAGTGCAGAAGGTGTCTATATTCTCGGCTGGAGTCGCAGTGAGTACGAGAGATTCGGACGCCGCTCACGCGATTCTTGGCTTCCTATCGTCGCCCGAGGCGGCGGACGCCATCACGAAGAGCGGCTTGGAGCCCATCGGAAATCGCTGAAGCCGGAGACTGATGGGACGTTATCAGGCGCTGGATTTCTCGAGCGGGATGATCAGACCTGAGATTAAGTTTCTTTGTTCGACTCGACCCACCTGCGAGCGTAGAATCTGGTTGGTCTATGCCAAAAACTTGCGGATAATTCGCCGCGGCAAACATCACCTTGAGCGTAACCCTTTCCCCGATTGACTTAGTTTGGAATCATCTATTTCTTCACCGCATTTCTCCCGCACGACCACGCCACTGATCGTCACTGGAAAAAATTGACTTTTACCCGTGATCGTGGTGTGCGAGACACAACTCACCGGTAATTTGATTGAGAGCCGCGTAGCAGCGGGGCCGAGTCTGGGTTTCTAAACAAGTTTATCATGACCTCCAGGCATGGCCCGCCGCGGTGATTCCCGCATGACTCGCTTATAAGAATTCCTCGGCTCAATTCGCTTCCCGGTGAGATTACCTGCATTGGCAAGCCTGGCTCACCGGGAATTAATTTTTACTTCGTCTGCAAAACCACAAAGAGACTGCCGCCTTTGCGCTTGATCAGGAGTAGAACCCTGTCCTTGTTCTTCGCCTTAGCCAACGCATCGGACAACTCATGGGCGTTGGTCACCGGTTGACGGTCCGCTTCGGCAATCAAGTCCCCGGCCTGGAGTCCGGCCATGGCTGCCAAACTGCCTCCCTGCACCCCGGTAATCAGCACGCCTGTTTCATTTTCAACTCCATACTGCCGGGCGAGTTGGGGCGTTAGCGTTTCAACTCGCAATCCGAGCTCAGCCAATTGGTCCCCGCCTTCGGCTGGCCCTGTGCCGGCTTGGACCGTTTCCTCGGTAAGGGTTCCGATGGTCGCGCTTAGAGCATCCTGCTTGCCATCGCGAACGACATCGATGTTAACGCCGGTGCCGGGCTTGGTCCCGGCCACGAGATTGCGTAGTTGACGCGTGTCTTCTATTTTCTTTCCATCGTAACCGACGATGACGTCGCCCACTTTAAAGCCCGCTTTCGCTGCCGGCGAATTCGGTTGGACTTGAGAAACTAGCGCTCCCTTGGCTTCGGACAAGTGGAACTGTTTGGCCAAATCTTCGTTGACCTCTTGGATCACTACCCCGAGCAAGCCGCGGGTAATCTTCCCGCCCTTAATCAGCGTCGGCAGCATGGTCTTGATCATGTTAACCGGGATGGCAAAACCGACGCCGGCAAACTGCCCGATACTGGTGGCGATGGCGGTGTTCATGCCGATCACCTGACCGCGCATGTTGACCAGCGGGCCGCCGGAATTGCCGGGATTGATCGCCGCGTCGGTTTGCAAGAAATCCTCGTAGTCCGAGATGCCCACGTCTTGGCGGCCGGTGGCGCTGATGATCCCCTGGGTTACGGTTTGGATAAGGCCAAACGGCGCTCCGACGGCCATCACGAGATCGCCGACTTGCAACGCGTCCGAGTCGCCCAGATCCACCGCGGGCAGATCGTCGGGCACTTCGCCTTTGATCTTGATGATCGCCACATCGCTTCTCGGATCGGTGCCGACGACCTCGGCCTCGAACCGCCGCTGATCGGCGAGGCGAACGTTGAGCTTATCGACGTCCTTCACGACGTGATAGTTCGTAAGAATATGACCCTGATTGTCGATGATCATTCCCGATCCCATGCCGCGCTGAGGGACTTTATGTTCCCTCGGCTGTGAGTGCGGGTTTGAAAAGTGTTGACCGAAGAATTGGCGGAAAAAATCATCGCCGAACGGAAAGGGAAAGTCCGGCGTGTCAAATTTAACTGTCTTTTCCGAGTACACACTGACAACCGAGGGCTTCACATGGGCCGCCACCGCGGCAAAGGCTTTTTCCAATTGTAAGGCCGGGGCGACCGCAGACTCTGAGATCGCGGCCGCTTTCAAATCGGCTTGTGGCGATCTGTTTGCCCCAACAGCCCACACCCAGCCGATGCCAACGACCAAAGCCACGCCGGCACCGGTACTTACGATTTTGATTTTTGCTTTATTTGTCATACTTCTTCTCCCCTTCGGTATTTCGCCGGTCCCGGAGCCGCGATAATAATTGCTGCCCTGCTGCAGCCGTAAATAAACCTCGGCTTCGACTTGGCGCCGGCGGTAAGCCGCGTCCATCATTCGACACCGGGCTCTGGAATAGGCTTGGCGCAAGTTTCACGCCAGAGAAAAAACTTCGCGTTGCAGTGGATCCATCGCCTTAATCCTCAGCAACTTCAGACCACCCATACGATCGTTTGATAGCAAACAGAAAAAGACTGAGGCAAAACTGCGCGACGGGTGTGTCATTACGTCTCACCGATTAAAGCGCTGGAGTTTACTATTTTGCCGGTCGGCTCGAAGGGACTGGTAATAGTTCGCGATGTTAAGAAAAAAAACGAGGATCGGGCGCAACGGCAGACCCTAATATCCAAACAACGATTATCATGACAGCGCAGCCTGCCGCCGATTCAAGCTTTTAAGACACTGGCATTAACGAGCTCAAGTGTCATTGGAGTCCTGCAGTGACCGGTTTTTTTGCAGCCGCTGATTTTTCCATATCGTCAAGCGCCTGCTGATTCCCTCTGATCGTTTCCTGGCGGGCGTCGACGTTTGGCTTAAGCCTATGCATGGCTTGGCGAAGACTGCTTCCGTTCATCATCGACCGAAATCAGCGACATCATCACGCCGTCATGGGGCCGAAGCGATGCCCAAAGTAAACCGCTAGCGGGCAATCAAATCGTGGGAGATCATCTTTTCTTCGGCCCATCGTGATCATGTTGACAAGACATGTTCGTCCAAATGTAAACTCGCTTCCACCGTGGCTTCGTGTTAGGTTGAGGCCGCTTTGCCGTCCTCGTCTCGTCTAGAATTCGACAGGCCCGCGCGAAGAAATCCATATTGTGTTTAAAAATTAGATGGCCAGGGACAAACCAGAATCCATCTGGACGAGGACATTTTTGCTTCTGTGCGCGGCGCAATTCTTGGGCTACGCGCAGCACTCCATGCTCGCGCCGGTCTTGCCGCTTTACGTCATCCGGTTGGGCGGCTCGCCGTTCATTGTCGGCATGGTACTCGCCTGCTTCGCCGCCAGCAGCGTGATCGTTCGCCCGCTGGTCGGCCACTGGGCCGACCGCTGGAGCGAAGCCAAGGTGATGATCTCCGGCCTGGTTTTTCAGGGCGCGAGCATTTTTCTTTGCTTCCCTCCCTTCGTCGGCACAACCATGCTCGCCAACGGCCTGCGCGGTATCGGTTGGGGCGGGCTGAACACCGGCGGCTACTCGCTCTTGGCGCATATCGCGCCGCAATCGCGGCGCGGCGAAGCATCCGGGCTGTACAGCGGCGTGCAAAGCGCCTCGTCGATTCTTTTCCCCGCCTTCGCGCTTTGGCTGCTGCAAGCTTCCTTCGGCGGCTTCGGCGCGGTGTTCTTGGCGACAGCGCTGTTCTCGTGGACCGGCGCGGCGCTCGGCGCGGTGATGGCGCGCGACGTTCTCCGCGCCGAGCGGCCGATCGCCCCGGCGGAACTTTCGCCGCGCTGGTGGCGTGAGATTTTTCACTTCATCGAGCATGACATCTTGCTGCCGTCGCTCATGCTGCTCTGGCTCAATATCTCTCTGCCATCGATCACCAATTTCAGCGTGCTGTACGCGCGCGAGCTGGGCATCGGAGATTTCGGCGCCTTTTTTATCGTCGTCGGCATGACCAGCTTCGTCGGACGGCCGATGCTCGGCCGGCTCTCGGACAAAATCGGCCGCGATCGCTCGGTGGCGGCCGGGTTCGGCCTGCAGCTGGCGGGCTTGTTGTTGATGACGACCGTAACAAGCCTCATCGGCATGATTATCTGCGGCACGCTCTACATGCTCGGCAACGCCATCGCCAGCTCCACCACCCTGGCGCTCGCCGTGGAGCGCGCCAATCCGCAGCGGCGCGGCAAGCAGATGGCGACTTTCTCGATCGCCTACCCGCTCAGTTACGGTGTCGGTTCGTTGCTCACCGGCAGCGCCATCCAGATCGCCGGTTATAACGGTATGTTTTTTATTTTGGCCGGTCTGCAAGCGGTCGGCTTGATCTTCGCGCTGATCAAGGCGCCGCAATTGCGCTCGCACACGGCCTAACCCCGCTCATCGATGACCGAGAATAAACCGCCATCGCTTTGGACTCGCGCCTTCGCGCTGCTCTGTTTCGCCGAGTTCCTCGGCTACGCGCAGCATTTCGTGCTCCAGCCGACGTTTCCGCTTTACATCACTCATCTCGGCGGTTCGCCGTTTATCGTCGGATTGGTGATCGCCTCGTTCGGCGTGATGAGCGTTGTCTCGCGGCCGATCATCGGTTATTGGGCCGACCGGTGGAGCGTCACCGGCGTGATGATCTTGGGCTTGATCACGCAAACCTTGAGCAATCTGCTCTGTTTCATTCCTCATGCCGGCGCAACCATGATTGCCAACGGTTTCAGAGGCGTCGGCTGGTCCGGCATGAACACCGGCGGTTACACCCTGCTCGCCACCGCGGCGCCGGCGGATCGGCGCGGCGAGGCCTCCGGCTATTACGGCGGCGTTCAATCCACCGCGACGATCCTGTTCCCGGCCATCGCGCTGTGGATTATCGACGCGCCTTTCGGCGGCTTCAACGCGGTTTTTTTCGTCGCCATGAGCCTGGTGTTTCTCGGCGCGATCGCGGCTTACATCCTGTCTCGGGAAACTCCGCCGCGGCCACGCCCAATCGAAGTCGAGTCCAACCAATCCTGGTGGCGCGAAATCATCAGCATTTTTGACCGCCACATTCTGTTGGCGGCGACGCTGCTCTTTACCTTGCACCTTTCGCTGCCCTGTATTTCAAGTTTTGTCGTGCTTTACTCCCGCCAACTCGGCGTCAGCCATTTCGGCTGGTACTACGTCTCGATTGGCCTGACCAGCACCGTAGCGCGGCCGATCCTCGGCCGGCTCTCGGACAAAATCGGCTGCGGCCGGTCGCTCATCGCTGCGTTCGGCTTGGAAACCGTCGCCTTGCTCGTCATGCCGCTGGTCACGACTCTTCCCGGAATAATCATCGCAGGGTCGCTTTGGTATATCGGCTCGGCCATCGGCGGCGCGCGTATTCTCGCTCTGGCGATGGAACAAGCTCGCGCCGAACGGCGCGGCCGCGCCATGGCGAGTTTTTCCGTAGCCTTCCCGTTGAGCAATGGCGCCGGCGCTTTGTTGAGCGGCTTGGTCGTCGACCTCGCTGGCTACCGCTGGATGTACATCATCGCGGCCATTCCATGCTCCTTCGGTCTTGCGCTGACCTGGAAACAATGGTCGAAGCTTAAATAATCGCCCCTTGACGCGCCTGCGGTTACCCCTTATTGTCCCCGCGAGATGATTTGAGACCAACTTAGACCGTTGGATCGGTAACCAAGGAGGCTATCGAATGAGGTGCGCCGGGTGGTTTTGTCGATGGCGGAGTCGATTCACTACTTCAAGACCCATAAGGACGTTTCGATCAAAGTCATGCAAAAATATACCCGCGGTCTGCCGCGCGATATCCTCGAAGGCGCCTACGCGGCGAATTCCGAGCTGCTAGTTGAAAACACCTATCCGACGCTTGAAGGCTTGAAGACGACCCTCGACGTTCAGGCGTTGACCGATCCGCGCGCGAAGAAGCTCAAGCCCGAAGATTTTGTCGAGTTGCGATTCGTCGACGAGATGAGAAAGTCGGGTTTTGTCGACAAACTTTACGGCCGTAAGTAATATTACCCAATCCTTCTCACCCGTCACGCACCGGATCAGGGGTGAGTCGTAAGGAGTTCGTGGATTTTCGCCGATGATCACGCCACGCGCAGAAGTCGCCGACGTTGCCGCCGTCGCGGCGCATTACGATGATCTCGATGAGCTCTACCGCAGCCTCTGGGGAACCAGTCTGCATCACGGCTACTGGATCACCGGAAAGGAATCCCCGGGCGAGGCAGTCAGCAACCTGACTCGGCTGGTCGCGGAGCGAGCTGCGATTCGTCCGGGCGACCGGATCTGCGACCTCGGCTGCGGCTACGGCGCGGTAGCGCTCGCCTTAAAGCGGGATTTCGGCGCGGATGTCACCGGTCTCACGGTTTCGGCAAAACAATTCGCGTGCGCACAAGCGCTGGCGGCAGGCAGCGAGCGGATTGAATTTTTCCTGCGCGACGCGCTCAATAACGGCTTATCCGGCGGCACCTACGACGCCGTCACCGCCATCGAGAGCTCGGAGCATGTCGGAGACAAACCCAAGTTTTTCGCCGAAGCCGCGCGGCTCCTGCGGCCGGGAGGGCGCTGCGTCGTGGCCGCTTGGCTCTCCCGCGAGCAACCGGGTGCTTGGGAGAAAAAATATCTGCTTGAGCCGATTTGCGTCGAAGGCCGGCTGGCGAGCATGGCATCGGCGGCGGAATGCCGCAGCATGCTCGCCAACGCCGGTTTCCACGAGATAAATTATTTGGATTTGACGCGCCAGGTGAGAAAAACCTGGACCGTCTGCGCCCAGCGCGTCGCCGGCCAGTTTATGACCGATGCGACATTCCGCCGTCAACTGGCCAATCGACAATTCTCCAACCGCGTCTTCGCCAAAACCGTGTTCCGCATCTGGCTCGCCTATCAGACCGGCAGCATGCGTTACGGTCTTTTCTCGGCCGCAAAATAGCCGGCGACGAGCTCGGCCCCGATTATTCAATGAAAGAATTGCCGACACGCTGGCAAACCCGCTCGGGTTAACGAACTGAAGTCTCAAATGTTGCGATATTGTTTCTCCTGAAGTAGTTATGCAGATCAAATAGACAACTTCGTAGCTATGGTTGACCTATGAAATTCGGCATTTTCATCTTTGGCGACAATCATCCCGAGCTCGGCCGGTCCAATCAAACATTTTTTGAGGAAATCTTGACTCTCGGCGAGTGGGCCGAAGAGCTGGGCTTCGACTCCTTCTGGCTCGGCGAGCACCATCTCTACTGGTACGGCACCTGCGTCTCGCCGCCGATGATCATCGCGGCCTTGGGCCAGCGCACAAAAAGAATCCGCTTGGGGCCGGCGGTCGCCGTGCCATCCTTTCATAATCCGCTGATTGTCGCCGAAGAATACGCCTTGGCCGACAATCTCTGTAACGGCAGGTTGGAATTCGCCCTCGGCAGCGGCTTCTCGCCGGTGGAGTTCCAGCAATTCGGCATGACCATGGAAGAAGCCAGGGAACGTTTCTGGGAAGGCACCGACGTCATCATTAAGGCGTGGACTCAAGAAGAGTTCTCGCACCGGGGCAAATACTACGACTTCAAAAATATTTCGCTGTATGTCAAGCCGCTGCAAAAACCATTGCCTCCGACTTGGCTTGCCGCGTCAAGCGATGAAACCCTCGTCAAGGCCGGTGAGCTCGGCTGGCCAATGATGGGCATACCCTTTGCGCGCTCGAGTGATCTCGCCGACGTCAAGGCAAAAAATGATCTTTATCTAAACTCGTACCGCAGGGCTGGTCACAAGGCGCCGCCGGAGATCATGGTCGCCCTGCATATATTTCTCGATGAAAATGAACAAGCCGCCGTGAACCGCGCCCGTCCTTACTTTGAGCGCGCCATCGCCTTCCATAAGACGCACCGCCGTCCCGGCTCCAAAATTCCCCAGTTGGACAACCTCAAGGCGGAGCGCCTCGGGCTCTTCACCGATCCCGAAACTGCCGTTGCAATTTTGCGCGAGTACGAAAGGATCGGCGTCACCCACGTTATCGGCCTGGTCAATTTCGGCGGGGTGCCGATGCCGGAGACACGACGCACCTTGGAGCGGATGTCGAAAGAAGTGATGCCGAAATTTCGCTAAGTTCGACGGTCTCACCATTCCGCTCAACCTTTCATTCGCAATCATCTTTGGGTTATAAGAAAACTTATGACCGAAGTTCGTTTTGTCGACACCACACTGCGCGACGGCCAACAGAGTCTCTGGGCTTACAACATGAGAACCGGCATGATGCTCCCCGTCGCCGAACTGATGGACCAGGCCGGCTTTGAAGCGATCGAGCTCGGCGGCCCGGTGGAGCTCCCGAAGTGCATCAAAGAGCTGCGTGAAGATCCCTGGGAGCGCTACCGGCTGGTCATTCCTAAATTCAAAAAGACCCCGCTACGGCTCATTCACGGCACGCGCAGCGGCTTTGCGATTTTTCCCGACGCCCTGCATCAGCTCTACGACACCTGCATGGCGAACGCCGGGGTGACGGAGGTGCGGATTTCGGACTCGTGGAATGATCCTAGCGATTGGGCGTGGCGCGTCCAACAAGCGAAAAACGCCGGCCTGAAACCGATTATCAATCTGATCTACACCGTCTCGCCGCGTCATACCGATTCATATTTTGCGCAAAAGATTCGCGACGCGAACGCCCTCGATGTCTACCGCATCATTCTTAAAGACCCCGGCGGCATCTTGACGCCCGAACGAACGAAGACGCTTGCGCCGGCAGTTCTCAAAGCCGCGGGCAACACCACCGTCGAGTTGCATACCCACTGCACGACCGGACTCGGGACGCTCTGCTGCCTGGAGGCGATCAAGGCTGGAATAACGAATATCAACACCGCAATTCCGCCGTTGGCCGACGGCTCATCGAATCCGTCGCTATTCAACGTCGCCATGAACGCGCGCGCGCTGGGCTTCAAGACATTGATCGACGAAGCGCCGCTGCGCCGGGTCGCGAGTCATTTTACCGACTGCGCCAAGCAGGACGGTTTGCCGATCGGCAGAACTCCGGAGTACGACTACGCCCAATATGTGCATCAAATTCCCGGCGGCATGATTTCGAATCTGCGCTATCAACTGCGCCGCGTCGGCATGGAACACAAGATGGATCAGACTCTCGAAGAAGCCGCGCAAGTGAGGGCGGACTTCGGCTACCCGATTATGGTGACGCCACTGTCCCAGTTCGTCGGCAGCCAGGCGGCGATCAACGTAATCGTCGGCGAGCGCTATAAGCAAGTCACCGATCAGACCATTGAATACGCCATGGGTATCTGGGGCAAGGAAGGCGCCGTGCTCATGGACCCCAAAGTAAAAGAAAAGATTCTCAACCGCCGGCGCGCCAAGGAAATCGCCGAGCGGCCCCATCCGACCGATTCGCTGCAAGAGCTGCGCCGCAAATACGGCGGCGCTGGAGTTAGCGACGAAGACGTGTTGCTGCGCTTTTTTTCCAGCAAGGAAGACGTCGAACGCATGCGCGCGGCCGGCCCGCCGCGCGCTTACACGACCAACGGCAATCCGCTGCTCAATCTGGTCGAGGAGCTCAGCAAACAAAATGAACGCAGCAGCGTATATATTCGGCGGCCGAATTTCTCTCTGCGATTGGAAAGACGCCGCACCGTTTGAATGATCGCGGCGTTTTTTGGGAGGACATCATGGCACGCGTGCCCTTGATCGAAGAAGCCGACCACCCGGAGCTTGCCGATTCTATCGCCAAAATTAAGGGCGCACGCGGCGGCCGGCTCATCAATATCTATCGTTTGATGCTGCACAGCCCGGCCCTGGCCAACGCCTGGTTCGATTTGAACCAGGCTGTGCGCTACGGCACCGAGATCGACGGCCAGAGCCGCGAGCTGGCGGTGATCCGCGTGGCGATCTTAAACAACGTCGAATATGTCCAGCGCGCCCACGGCCCCGCCTACGCGCTCAAAGAAGGCTTGACGCCCGAGCAAGTGACGGCGCTGGCAAACTGGCGCGACTCGAAGCTTTTCAGCGACCAGCAGCGCGCCCTGCTCGCTTACACCGACGCGATGACTCGGACCATCGAAGTGTCCGGTGACGTTTTCGACGAACTGCGCAAGCATTTCAGCGAACGCCAAACCGTCGAGCTCACCATGCTCATCGGTGCCTACAACATGCTGACCAGATTTTTGCAGGCCCTCGAGGTCGATCCGGAACCCTAGCGGATTAGTTTAAAGTTCAAAGGTTCAAGAATTCAATTCCGACCTTGAACGTTTGAACGCTTGAACCTTGAACGAAAGCTTTCTATGACACCAACGCCCAGGATCAAATTCGTCGTCGAAAACGACAGTTTTCTCCGGCTGATCCAAGTCGTCCTCGATCCGGCTGCGCCGAAAGAACGCATCGACGCTTTCGCTCATTTCTGCAAGCACGACACGCCGGATTTTGTCGGCTGGTGCGATAAAATCCGCGCCCGAGCGCGGAATATCTATCCGACCAACGTATGTCTTGTCGATAGCCAAAGCGAGCTTAAGGCAAACCTTTCGGGGGCAACCGTCGCAGTGGTCGAGGAACTGCAGATCGGCAATGAAGAATTCGTCGCGGCCGGAACCCAGCTTAAGTTCGTGCAAAAATACGGTTTCACCACGCGTAACATCGACGCCGACGCCTGCGCGAACGCCCGCGTAAAAGTGCTGACGATCCGCCGCCGCGCCAACATCTCCACGGCGGAGCAGGCTTTAATGCTTATGCTCGCGCTGGCGCGCCAGGTGGCGCGCAACGCCAACCTGATCAGCGTCAAACAGTTAAAAGATGCCGGCTACGAACCGACGACTTACGACCGTTCACATACGCCCAACGGCAACTGGGCGCGCATTCCGGGGATGATTACGCTGTATCAAAGGCAACTCGGTGTTATCGGTTTAGGTGAGATCGGCCGGGAACTGGCGCTCCGCGCTCTTGCGCTCGGCATGCGCATCGCTTACACCCAACGCACGCGCTTGCCGGTTGAGGTCGAACGACAATATCGTGCGAACTATTGTTCGCTGGAAGAGCTGCTCGCCGGTTCGGATGTCGTGAGCGTCCATCTGCCGCGCAGTCCCGCAACCGCGGGCTTCATCGGCCGCCAGGAATTGTCGGTCATCAAGCCTGGAGCCTTTTTGATCAACGTCTCCCAACCCAATCAGGTCGAGCGCGATGCCTTGCGGCACGCGCTCGCGTCAGGCCGGCTGGGCGGATTTGGGCTCGACACCTTCTATGATGAACCGGGCGATGCCAACGACCCGTTGATCAAGTTTCCCAACGTGATCGTCACACCCCATCTCGGCGGTTCGCCGCGCTGGAACTCCCTCGACGACATCGAAGAAGTTATCGTCAATCTTTCGCGCCATCTCGCTTGATCATTTCCTTCGACTACAAAATACGATTGACAGTCTAATTGCGCCGGCGCTCTAGTCCGCGCGTTCCAGACGCCATCTGGCTTGGCGCCGTTGTCTCTGTCCGCAAACAGGATCGCTACGTGGCGAAGCGGGTCACTTGGGAGATGCCCACTGGAGGGGTTCATTCCGGGGAAAGCGTCGAGGATGCCGCGCAGCGAGAATTAGGAGAAGAGGTTGGTTACCAAGCAGGTCGCCTCAAATGGGTCTCAACCTATCACGCCAGCAAAAGCGTTATGGATGAAACCGCGCACCTCTTTTGGAGAAGACCTGGCGGAGCTTAGGCTCGATTCTGACGAACCCGAGTTCATCGAGGCGCAACCAGTTCCTTCAAAAAAGTTGTTCAAATGGTTCTTGCGAGCGAGATTCTGGACAGCATGACAGTTATAGCCATTCCTCATGCTGCCCGCATGAAAGGAATTTAGCGCCGTAACTCAATGACGGTCGAATGGAGCCTGCGGCTCGTAGTCGTAGCGCACCAGCCACCAGTGTCCGCTGCGGCGCGCGAACATCCAGAAGTCGCGGTAGTAATGGTCGCCTCCCCACCCATGAAACTTCTGATTGATCTCCACGACCGCCGAATTATTGACAATGTAGATCCGATGGATCCGATCCTCAAAACGGATCTGTCCAATTTTACGATCGCGAAAGGCACCAAGGGCCTCGGCGCGGATGCCGGCATAATCGATCATGACTTTCGGCTTGTCCCAAGCCCGCTGTAGCGCGTCGGCAGCATAGGCCGACATGACCACGTTGATATCCCTCCGTTCCCAGCCCTGCCCAACAGTCATGATCAGGCGCACGATTTCTGCTTCGTCTTGGTTGCGCGAGCTGTATTGGGCGATCGGCACTCCGGCCCCATGATCAGCCCAGCTCGTTTTTGCAGCAAAGACCAGAATGAAAAACAATAAGTTGGTGGCCACCACCATTTTAAACATCTCAAACGCGAAGAGTTTCTTCATCATTTGTCCCTTTCTCTTATATCTTCTATCCCTTTGGTGCTGCAGGGCTGGATCGATGAAACCGGCGGCAACTCATGAGGTGGCAAGAAGATCGCGAGGTAACTTTCGGCTGGATCAAGCGGCATGAATTCGATCTGCCGGTAACCCACGGCCTCGAGCTCACAACGCAAAAGGGCGGGCGGGGTTCCATGATGCTGGGTCGGCCGATCGACGTCGACGATGGCAACCCGCCCAGCGGTCACAAGGGCGGGTTTCAGCCGGTAGAAGAATTCATAAGGATTTTCGATCTCGTGGTAGACGTGCGATAGGAGGGCGACATCAACGGAACCGGGCATCAACTTGGGATCATTGGGCTGTCCGAGCACCAATTTGACGCCAACCATCTCTTCCTGCTCAAGCCGCGCGGCGAGCCGTTTGAGGTAATCCGGTCTGACATCCTGCGCATATATAGTGGCTGAAGGACCCAGACGCCGCGCGAGCCGAACCGTATAATAACCTGCGCCCGCACCGATGTCGGCGATCCTTGGGCCCGGTGCGAGGCCGAGATGGTCCATGACCCGCTCGGCCTCTCCGGTTTTGTCTCGTGTCTTCTCATCCGAATATGCCGGCGCAACAATCGCCGCCACCGGCCGATCGGGTCTCGGAAAGACCAGCCGAACCTGCAGCAGCGCATCGCCGGCCCATAACAGACCGATAGCCCCCAACGTCGGGATGAGATAGCGATGGACGCACAGCATGCTCGCTGGAAATCCTCTCTCCTAAAAAGTTCAGGTGATCCAAGTAAACTCTAAATCACCTTTGATCTGTGCAATAGGCAAACGAAAACATCGCGCACCTACCCGACGTCGCTGTCTTCGAAAATCTATTACAAGCACCCGCGGATCAATAGCGCCTGGCTTGTGACGCGCGACTTGCTGCCTAATTCGTTTCCGGCCCATCAATCCTCCCTGCTCTAACGTCAATTAGATTCGACCTTGATCATAACTATCAATTAACTGTTTTGGAGAGCAAAAAGTTTCCGAAATGGGCGCGGGGTCAGCATTTGTTGAAACTTTTGCATGGATAGGGTGTTTTCTATTTACGGTATCTCGGAAAGGGTCGAATCTTTATGAAAGGCGCCCACCACTTATCAGAATCTCTCCTTCCCGACGCTCCAGTGCTACCTCGTTTTTTGTGTCCTAGTTCCATGGCCCAAACTGATCGGCGCATTTCTGGATTTTTTTGTGACCTTGCTTTATAGCGCCATCAATAGCGAATTGGGAAGACCGCCCACCCTAGGGGAGAGCCCTTTGAATGTCTCCGGTCTCCATGCAGGCATCTTTCTAGTATCGCTGATTTTTGTGATTGACTGGGAGCTTGAGCGGTTCAATCTCAAAGGCGCCGGAGCGCCGTTATTTATTCTACTCACAGGCAGCCTAGGCGCTCTGAGCGCGATGTCATACAGAAGGATTGCGTATCTCTGGCGAGTGCCCGAAGGAAACATGATCGGAATGCAGTGCCTGGCCATGGCTGCTGTCTTGATTTTTCCGATGCTATGGCTGCCCCGACGCTTAATTGGCGACCGCCGCAGCGGCTGGCTCTGGATCATCGGTCTTTCCTTCTCAGCCACGGCGATGTTTGCCTACACCATCATCCATGGAAATTGATCTATTCCGCCGATTTCGATCTGATCCAGCTCTACAATATCGTGGAAGATCCCCAGGAGAGAAGAAATCTTTGGCAAGAAAATCGCCAACTTGCGGCTGAGATGGAAAGAGAGCTGATGGGCTATCTAAAAAAAGCGGCGGGAAAATCCTACCGGCCACTGCTTTCGGACGCTCCTGCCCGATAGCACGACCGGTCTTCGCATCGCTTTCAGGCCTTTTGCGGGGGGTCGAAGGCATTATGTTCCGGATGTTCCGGATAGATCAAAGTAGAGACGAAAGCGCTTGAGCAAGGAACTTTAGCGGGGGGTGGAACGTTATTAGAAAAAATCGGTATCGAGAGAACGGCTAACCTCTTACGGATAAGCCGTAATCGCAGAAAAGTATCAGATGCAAGCGACTGCTAAAGCGATCGGCGACCATTCTGCAGCAGAAATCAGGCAATTGGTTCGCGACAAGTATTCTGAAGTCGCGCTCAAGCCGGGCTCAAAATACAAGTTCAGGGTCGGTCGCGAGTATGCGATCGAGCTCGGCTATCCCCCTCAAAAGGTTCAAGCGCTTCCGGAGAAATTGGCTGAGGCCTTTACCGGCGTCTCTTCGTTCATGGCCCGTTTCGAGGATTTCGCTCCAGGAGATGTCGTCCTCGAGCTTGGATCCGGTGGAGGATTCGACAGCGCATTACTCGCCAAACGATTCGGCGCTGCGACAAAGGTCATTGGAGTCGATTTTTCTCTCGACATGATTCAAAGGGCAGCGCGATCTCTCGGCGCGCTGGAGCTTTGCCAGGTTAATTATACCCAGGCTGTGGCGGAGGAGCTTCCCGTCCGTGATAATTCAGTGGACTGGGTTGTCAGCAACGGGATCTTCAATCTCTCCCCGGAGAAGGAGAGAATCCTGTCCGAGATTCATCGGGTCCTAAAACCCAAGGGTCACGTGCTCTGTTCCGAGATCGTTCTCTATCAGGAGCCCACTCCGGAGGAGCGTCTCAATGAAGACGACTGGTTCAAGTGAATTGCCGGCGCAATGTCGGAAAAGTCTTTTCTGACCAAATTCATCGAGGCTGGGTTCACCCGCATAGAGATCCTGGAGAATTCCGAGAATAAACGAACGCCAAACCGCAACGCCTACGTGGTTACTCTAGCCGCGCAGAAGGCGCCCGCGGCGTTACGGGCGCCTCTTGAGCAAAAAACCAAACCCGTCCTGAATCGGGAAAACGCAGCCGAAGTCTTGAAGGAATGTTGGGTTTTTCCGGTCGCGCCGGAGACCTGCAATCTGGCGTGCACCCATTGTCTTTATGGCGCTTCGCCACGATCGCGCAATCCTTACCGTGTCACGTCCGGCGAGCTGGGCGAATTACTGGCGCAGGTAAAATCCGTCGGTGCGAAACCGCATTTTTTGTTTACCGGCGGGGAGCCGACGCTGCACTCTGAACTCTACGATTTTCTACAAACTTTTGATCGAGAGGGCTACTCGTTCCAGCTCATGACCAATGGAACTCGGATCCAGGAAGAAAGTGCCGAGCGTTTAGCGAAGCTGTCTCATCTGATCAAGGTGCAAGTATCACTGGAATCGGCGGACGCGAAAATCAACGATTCCATTTACGGCGCCGGACTGTACGGCAGGGTCCTCAAGGCAGTGAAAGTTCTCAAAGAAAAAAATGTCCCGGTGACACTGGCGGCAACAGCCATGGAGATCAACGAGCACGGTCTCTCCGCCATCGAAGAGTTGGCCGACGCCCAGGGAGTGGAATTGAAACAGATACTTTTGTACGAGCTCGGCGCAGCCAAAGAAAACGGCTTGAAACCGGCGCAGCAAATTCCAACCGACAACGGTCAAAGGGACAGAGAACTGATGTGTGACAAAGGGGTCGCCTATTCCGAGGGAGCCTTCTACCCGTGTCCCGTGCTGGTCAAGGAGCCGCAGACGAAATTAGGCGATAGTTTAGAGCAGGCCTTGAGTCCGGAGTCACGCCGTAAAGTGACCGGGTTGCAGGAAACGCACGCTGCCTGTCAGGTTTGCCTTAAAGGCTCCACGTGAGCGTAGGCAAGCGCTCCGTAGGAGCGCAAAAGAGAACGATAAAAACACATCCGGAACGGTAGGCGTTAAATCGGACAGGCAATGAATTCAACCGACCCCAAGACTCGAATCGCCTATTTCAAGACCATCGATGGCCAAAGTCGTAGCGCGATGGCGACTCTCGATCCGGTCTGCCTCTACCTCGAGGTCAGCAACCAGTGCAACCTGTTATGCAAGACCTGTCCCATTACCTACGGCAAAGTGGAGGAACCCGCCTCGTTGAGCTTTGATCAGATCAAGCGCTTGGTCGCCCAATTCCCCACGGTCGAGCGCGTGGTGCTCCATGGTGTTGGAGAGCCGCTTCTCAATAGGGAACTGGCCAAAATTATTCTCTGGCTCAAGGGCAAGGGGATCTACGTTCTTTTCAATTCGAACGGCACATTGATCAATAAGCGCTGGCGTGAAGCGCTCGTCGGATCGGGACTCGATGAAATCCGGCTCTCCCTTGACGCAGCAACGCCGGAGACTTTCGCGCGGGTGCGCGGCAAACGGCTCTTTGCCGTTGTCGTCAGGAATATCCAAGGCCTGATGGCCCTCAAGGCAGAGACAGGACTGCGCACACCGCTCGTTTCACTCTGGCTGACGGGGTTGAGAGAGACTCTGAAGGAGCTCTCGGATTTCGTCCGGTTGGGCCATTCTCTGGGGATCGACCGGGTATACCTCCAACGGCTAGTTTATTGGGACGGCAACGGCAATGATCGGCTGGCCCGTCCAGAGCAATCTCTGTTCAATTCCCTGCGAGAAGAAGGCGATCAGGTGATCAAGTCGGCGGAGGAATTGGCCCGTTCGCTGGGGATCTCTTTTGAAGCATCCGGAGCAACCACTCCTTCGACTAGCCTTGTGGGTGAAAACTTCGACCAACCCTGGTCAGCCTGCATGCGTCCCTGGACACTCATGTACATTAGCGCCCGGGGAAGCGCATTTCCCTGTTGCATTGCCCCTTTCTCGACGGCAGATCTAAGCCATCTCTCTCTCGGGAACGCGTTCACACAGGATCTGGCCTCCATATGGAATGGAAAGCGTTATCAAGAATTCCGCCGCCGGCTCCTGAGCGCTGAACCGCCTGAATGCTGCAAAGGTTGTGGCGCCTGTTGGAGTTTGTGATCGCATGAAGATCGAAAGCGGCGGCAAGAACAAAAGTCGAGCTCTGGTGGTCGTTGCCAAAGCGCCGTTACAGGGTCTTGTCAAAACGCGGCTTTATTCCTACCTCAGTCCTGTAGACGCCGCCGGCCTCTACGAGTGTTTGCTCGGCGATATCGTCTCCAAGTTGGAGAGCTACGAAAAGAGCGAATTTTGGCTTGCCTTTGCGCCGGGAGGTGAAGACTATTTCCGCCGAAATTACTCGGCGATGAGACTGCTCGCTCAGCGCGGCAAAGATCTCGGCGAGCGGCTCCATCACGTTTTTGTGGATCTCTTCCGCAGGGGTTACAGCGAAGTCGTCATCGCCGATAGCGACAGTCCCACGGTGCCGCTTTCGTCTATCGATCAAGCCTATCAACAACTCAACGAACAAGAATGTGATCTGGTCCTGGGACCATCGGACGACGGCGGTTATTACCTCATAGGCCTCAAGCGTGCCACGGAACGGATTTTTTACGATATCCCGTGGAGTACCCATAGAGTGCTCGATACCACCTTTAAGAGGGCGGCTGAGCTGGGGTTAAGCGCGGGGCTTCTCCCTCCTGCCTATGACATCGACATAGAGGATGACCTCAGGAGACTGTGGAATGATTTTTTGGCTCTCAAGCACCTCCGGGCGCTAGCCCCGAGAACCTATGACTACCTGAACAATGTCCTCGGCGCCGGATCTTTGCAGGTTCGTGCTTTAACCGAAATCGATTAGGAGGCTCAGAATGGCCGCAGCCGTTAGTTCCGTCGGGATTCGAGACCTGGCTCTTTGGGCTGGTCTTTATCGAATTGCGCTCGGGATTATGTGGCTGCAAATGGCCTTACAAAAAGCGCCCTGGATCATGGGGCCCGAGGGAAGGCCCTACGGTTGGCTCTACGGTTACATCTGGAAGGAAATCAATAATCCGACCTTTACTTTTTACACCGAGTTTCTGAAAAATATAGTGCTTCCCAATTTTTACTATTTTGGTTTGTTGACCTTCGTCGTTGAGATCGCAATCGGGGTGTCACTGGTGCTGGGTTTTTTAGTTCCTCTGATCGGCGGTCTCGGCGGCGCCCTCATGCAAACCAATATCATGCTCGGCAGTTACAGCATTCCGAGCGAGTGGTTTTGGCTTTGGCCCATGCTGATCGGCAGTCACGTCATCTTCATGATGGGTAGAGCCGGCCGCCGTCTCGGATTGGATGGCCTCCTTTCAAGCTCTCTTGAGCACTCCCCTGATACAGGAGGCAAGTTGAGACGATTCTTGACCTATGTCGTGTAGTTGCATTCGCGCAGTCGGGCTATAGCAGGATGATCCGATTCATTACCAGAAACAAAGTCTGGGTATTAGGACTGCTCTCCGCAGCCATCTACGGCATGAATTTGCGCATGGCTGACGTGCTGGTCCGCCTTGAGATCCTCGATTCTGCACCGGACCCCATAGCGTCTTACTTGATCCAAATCGCGCCTCTGAGTCTAATCTATTTTCTGGCCGTGTGGATGACGGCACGTGCGCAATACGCCAAGAAGACTTTGACGCCCATTATCCTGTTTGCGCTGTTGTTCCGACTGCCTCTGATCCTTTTAGAGCCCGCCCTCTCCAGTGACGTCTATCGCTACCTTTGGGAAGGGAAAGTGCAAATTGTTGCCGGAATGAATCCCTACGTCGTGCCGCCGGCGGACGACCGCCTTGCCTCTCTACGGGATCAAGCGATTTATCCTCACATCAATCGCAAGGAGGCGCCGACGATCTATCCTGCAGGCGCGCAGCTCCTTTTCGCCCTACTACACAAGGCCGGCGTCGAAAGCCCCCAGGCATTCAAAGCTCTGTCCCTTGTTGCCGATGCTCTATCGCTGCTTCTCCTGCTTTTAATCCTTAAGCGACTCCATTTGCCGCTTGACCGCGTTATCATCTACGCGTGGAATCCTCTCCTTATCTATGAGTTCTTTTGGAGCGGCCACCTGGAAAGCTTCATGTTGCCTCCCCTGCTGGGCTTTATCTATTTTACCCTTCGGGGTTGGGTGCTAGCTGCCGGTGTCGCCCTCGGCCTCGCGACAGCGATTAAACTAGTCCCCCTGTTTCTTCTGGCAACCGTGCCTCCGGGCAAGAGGATTAGGACAGTAATCCCTTTTGTCTTTGTTCTGGGGCTTGCTTATATCTTTTACGCCGCAGCGGGGACGAGGATCCTGGGCTTTCTTCCAACCTATTTCTCTGACCCATACGAGATTTTCAATCTCGGCATCGTCCAACTAGGTTTGTTACGGGTGGTGCAGTCATTTTCATTTCCCGTCTCTTGGGTTCGTAACATTCTTCTCGCCCTCCTGCTTGCGATCCTAATGATGATCTCACGGCGCGCCCCCAATTCCCCTGCGGACATTATCGGGAGAAGCTACGCGACCTTTAGCGCCTATCTCTTGCTCATCTATCCCGCTTTTCATCCCTGGTACTTTTGTGCGCTTGTGCCCTTGTTATGCTTCGTCCCGTCGCGAGCTTGGATCTGCTTCTCCTTGCTGCTCCCTCTGTCTTACTTTAAATACCTCACGCCAGACGGAACGATGCCATTGTGGATTACGCTCGCAGAATTTGCCCCTTTGTATCTGCTCCTGGTCCGGGAACACGGCCGGTTTCCAATTTGGCTAAGAAAGCGCCAGGCGTCCAGCGGCGCTATAAACGAGAAATGCGACGGCAAAGAAATTCCAAGCCGCGAACTAAAAGAGCGCCTCCTCTTAGACGATCAGACCGGAGAATTACTGCCTTGCATGTCGGCGATAACCGCCTTAGCCACAGTCAGGCGAAGCCGTAAAAGAAGGGAATAGCTCAGTGGCAACCGGCATTTTAGAATCAATTTTTTACTACAGCCTCGGCGCGCTCTACCTTCTGTGCCTGAGCGGGCTCTTTCTCTACGGCACCAACTGCTATGTTCTGCTCCTGCTCTTTCGCCGAAACCGCAGCAAAGGCGAGAAGGAGTATCGCGACGCTCTCGATAACTTTGAGAACTCCCCCTGGAAAAACGACCTCCCTCAGATCACGGTACAACTGCCGATCTACAACGAGCGCTATGTTGTCGCTCGGCTCATGAAAGCTGTCAGCGCCCTGGATTACCCGCGCGACCGATTGGAGATTCAGCTCCTCGACGACTCCACCGATGATTCCGTGGAGATCATCAGCCGGCTGGTCGCGGATTATCGGAAAGAGGGCTTCCCTATCGTCCATCTCCAGCGAGCAACCCGACAGGGCTTTAAAGCAGGCGCGCTTAGGGAAGGCATGGAGACAGCGCGTGGAGAATTTTTCGCCATTTTCGATGCCGACTTCGTTCCCCCGCCTGACTTTCTGCGCAAAACCATTCCTTACTTCTTGAATGCCAAAGTCGGTATGGTGCAGGCGCGGTGGAGTCACATCAATCCCAACTATTCGCTTCTGACACGCGCGCAGTCGATTGGAATCGACTCGCATTTTTCCATCGAGCAAGGCGCCCGAGCCTGGTCGGGCCTTTTTCTCAACTTCAACGGCACCGCAGGTGTATGGAGACGGCAAGCCATCGTTGAAGCTGGAGGCTGGCAAGCCGATACTCTCACCGAGGACATGGACCTAAGCTATCGAGCTCAACTAGCGGGTTGGCGGATGAAGTATCTCTTGGAAGTGGCGTGCCCGGCAGAACTGCCGGTGCAGGTGGCTGCATTTAAATCGCAACAGTTTCGTTGGGCAAAAGGCTCCATCCAAACGGCACGCAAAATAATGCCCGCTCTGCTTAGGGCGCCCTGCTCAAATTTCGCCAAGTGGCAGGCCATGCTCCACATGACTCACTACGTCATCCATCCGCTGATGCTGGTCACTATTTTGCTTTCCTATCCGGTAATCCTTATCCAGGATACTGAGTCAAGCCCCTGGCTGTTGGCCGGCGCTTTCATTTTATTTCTATCGGCGACGTTGGCCCCCTCGACTTTGTATCTTGCGTCGCAAAGATTTCTCTACCCGGACTGGCGCACCCGGATACGTTGGATCTCGCTTATGACACTGATCGGCACGGGCCTCTCGTTAAACAACGCGCGAGCGATTTTGGAAGGGCTGTTCCTTTCCGGCGGAAACTTCGTGCGCACTCCGAAGTTCGGCGTCTTTCCTGGCGACGATTTGCGCGGACGGATAATAGGCTATGGTCTCAAGATGGGTATGCTGCCATGGCTCGAGTTGGCTATCGGAGTTTATGCGCTATTTGCACTGACTCAAGCCATTAAAACTCCGGGCATACTGATCAGCCCATTCCTGCTGATGTACACGTGTGGTTTTTTCTATATCGCGCTCAAGGGAATCGGCGAATCGCTGGACTGGAAGATCGGCAAGTACCGACCCCCACCACCGCCCACCGCATCCACTGTGATCGAGCAACACGATGGCACCTGAGAAGACTCCTTCGATATGAGATTCTTAAAAATGTCCTTCCGCGCCAACTGCCTGATACGAGCGGCGGCCCTTCTGTTTCTGCTTGCGACCCTGACGCCGCTCGCTGTGGTCCTGGGGCAGAAACTTTTGCCAAGCCCGTGGCCGACCTACCGCGGCGATCTCAAGCGCACAGGGCGAAGCGATTATAAAGGTCCAACGACCAATCAGCTCCGCTGGGTTTTCTCGACTGGGCTCGCCGAGAAGCGTGGAGGCATCGAGACAGATCCCGTCATCGGTCCTGACGGAACCGTTTACATCGGCGCCAACAACGGAATTATTTACGCGTTGAACCCTGAAGACGGCTCGATACGCTGGGTTTTTCCCACGGCTTTTGACACCTTCGCGATCTATTCCAGTCCGAGCGTCGACCAGCAGGGACTCGTCTACTTCGGCGCCAAAGATGGCAACGTTTATGCGCTGAGGGCGCCAAAACGCGGAATCATGGGGGAATTGGTCTGGTCTCTCAACCTCGGCACTACAATACAGACTTCACCGGCTTTTACACCGGACGGAACTCTCGTGATTGGTGCCGACGACTGGGCTTACTATGGGATCGCACCTCCCCGGGACGGGACTGGCCCCAGGATAAAGTGGCGCTTCCAAACGCAGGGTACATTGATTACGTCGCCGGCCGTCGACTCTGACGGGACGATTTTCGTGGCGTCGATGGATGGAAAAATTTATGCTCTGGAGCCGCCAAAGGATGCGAGCCAGCAGCCGGTCAAAGTCCGCTGGAGCTTTTCTTCGGGCGCGCGCGACGATCGGGGAGGCTTTGAAAACGCGCCCGCCGTCGACAAGCAAGGGACTCTTTACATGGGCGGAAATGACGGAATTTTTTACGCTCTGGACAGCAAGACAGGCAAAGTCAAGTGGACGTTCGATGGCGTCGCGCGTTCGGGTTATCGAACCTACGCGATCTTTTCTTCTGCCGCGATCGGCCCGGATCGGACAGTATACTTTGGTGGGAAGAACGGCGATCTTTACGTAATTCGCCAGCAGCAGGCTTTCTTTCGCTCAGGCCCGCAAGTCCTCTGGCGGTACAAACTGGGAGCAGGGATTCAATCTTCTCCGCTCCTCGCGGCTGACGGAACCGTTTATCTTGGTGACGAGCGTGGCACCTTGCACGCCATCAGACCGCCTGCTTCCGGAGAAGCGGGAACAACCTTGTGGAAATTTTCCACAAAGGGAACATTGATCTCTTCCCCTGCTCTTGCTGCTGACGGAACGCTCTACGAAGGTTCCATGGACGGGAAACTCTATGCCTTTAAGTCTGGGGCCGCAAAGCCCGGCGCCGAGGGTCCTTTCTCAGGAACCTGGTATGGAACCTATGAAAGCCAGCTAATCTCTGGGCAGGTGAGAGCTGTCCTTCGACAAGAAGGCACACAGGTTTGGTCCGCTTGGTTCCTTGAGGGAGTAGGGCGCGGAGAGGGACAGGCAACTGCCCTGGACAACCGTCTGATATTTTCACTGCCCATAAAAACGGCCCGCTGTCGGGGAACTGTTCGCGGCGAGGGTCAAAGGGACGGGAATCGAATCCGCGTCGATGTCCGGATTGATCAATGCGGAGGAAAAATCGTAGGCGGTAAGCTCACGATGCGCAATAGCTTGAAAAGGTAAACTGTGGGTCATGCTCGCTGAACATAGACACCACGACCTTCCCAATGAAAATTTCACTCATCATTCCCGCTCTTGACGAGGAAGAACCTCTGCCTGACGTGTTGGCATCGGTTCCGCCGGGCGCAGTTGATGAAATTATCGTGGTGGATAACGGGAGCACGGACGGCACCGCGGCTGTCGCTTGTCGTGCTGGAGCACTGGTGGTCATAGAACCGAGAAAGGGTTATGGCGCGGCCTGCTGGTCCGGTTTTAAGGCCGCCGAAGACGCTGATATTTTGGTGTTTATGGACGGCGATGGAAGTTTCCAGGCAGGCGAGATCCCTCGACTCACCGAGCCTATCGCGAGTGGCACTGCGGATCTGGTGCTAGGGAGCCGAGCCCTAGGGGCCACAGATGCAGGGGCAATTCCTCTCCACGCTCGTTTGGGGAACAGCCTCGTTGCCACTATTATCGGTTTTATCTCGGCAACTCGAATCTCGGACCTGGGACCTTTCCGGGCCATCGGTTGCAAGAGTTTAGAAAACCTAAATATGCAGGAGCGCACGCACGGCTGGCCCTGTGAGATGATCATTAAGTCAGCCAAGTTCGGATACCGGGTCCTCGAGGTTCCTGTAACTTATCGCCCCCGCACCGGCGGAAAATCAAAAGTCTCCGGCACAATCGCCGGGAGTATCAGTGCTGCCATTGCTATGCTCAGAGTGACCCTCCGGTGGTTATTTTGGAATCCAAACCGCAACATATCTTAATAAGAAGTTAGGAGTTCCTCACTCTGTTGCGTCAACACAAGCAAAATTACTGAAGGACGAATGGATAGAAATTCGGCTTTGGGCACTGTAGACCGAAGAAGAATGGTGCGCTTTTTGATTTTCTCGTCTCCGGGTTGTCCAGGGATTGAACTTTACGGATAGGTTTTATCCTTGCTGCGTCCTATCCTCACTACTCTCGCCCGATCGTTCTGCGCTCCCATCCAGGTTAATACCTATCGGATATGTCACTTTGGATGCCTACACTTGGTCGCCCGCTTGATTGGTAATCAAGTGGCCAAACCAAGTACCCGTGGGAATTGGGGAATACGATCTCAGCGACCGGCCGGTCGCCGCCACAAGCTTTGCGAGCCGCGTGGTTTGTCACTCACTCCGAATCACTCCAACCCATAAAACACCCGGGGGTTATCCTCGACGATCTTCCTGTGCTGCTCGGCGGAAATGCCGCCGCTGTTTTTCAACGTCGTCAGCGCATCCAGTTCCGTCGATGAGTCGGCGTGGCCGTAGTCGGTGCCGATCATCAGGGTGTTTTCACCCATGCAGCTTTTGATCAAATAGGGCACGTCGTCGCCGATCTGGCAAGTGACGAAGATGCCGCAGCGTTCGAGTAAATCGTCAGGCAGCCGGCTATCGACCTTGTCCAATCGCCGGCGCAGCTCGTAAACGACCCACGGCACCCATGTCGCTGCGGTCTCGATGAAGCCGAAGCGGAGTTTGGGAAATAGCTTTGGAATGCCGCAATTGATGATGCGGAATAACGCGCCGACGTTGAAGATCCGATACTGGTTGAAAAAGTCCCGGCTGCCGTCCGGGTTGACCATCAGGTCGACGGCCGCGGCGCTGCCGTTGGATTGGTGTAGTCCAATGCAAAAATCCAGCTTCTGCGCCTGCTCGTAAAGCGGGAAGAAATAGGGATCGGAAATCTGCCGCGCACCTTCCAGCGGACGCATGAAAATGCCGCAGCCGCCGTGCTCCTTGGCGAATTTTAATTGATCTAGCGCATCGGGCATGCACAGCAAAGGCAGCGTTGCCATCCAGCGCAGCCGGCCGTTGCTTTCTTTCCAAACATCCGCCAGCCAACGGTTGTACGCGCCGCACAAGGCCACGTCGGTATCGGCCCGCTCGGTGCACTGATCGAGGAAGATGCTCGGGTAAAGAACTTGGATGTCAATTCCCAGTTCGTCCATGTGCTTGATGCGGCCCGACACGTCGGCGAGATCGCGCGCCGCCATCGTTGTGCTCATGTCGCGTCCGAACTCGGCCGATTTCTTGTCCACGTCCTCCTTGCTGAAGGTAAAACGGAACAGGCCGCGGATCTTCCCGTCGATCACCCAATGGGCCCTTTGGGTCTCGCCTTCGGGCTTGAACAGGAGGGGGCGAAACTTCTCTTCCGACGGCGTCAGATAATCCCAAGTATGCGGGCTTTCGACCACATGAGCATCAGCGTCTATCCATCCCATGATACCCTCCGCGGAACGATTTTGGATTGCCAATCCTTCGGCTTGGCTCAGGACAGGTTTTGGATTTTGGATTATCGGAATAGCGAAAAATGTTTACGGCACGTTCCGCTCTGACTATTGCATAATGCCTGTTGCCTATTGCCTTCTCAATGAAGCACCGCCCCGCCATTCACAAGTATCGTTTGTCCGGTCACGAAGGTGCTCAAATCGGACAACAAATATAGCGCCGTGCCGACCAAGTCTTCCGGCTGCTCGATCCGTTTGAGAATTCTCGTCGAAGCGGAGCGCTGGTAACTCTTGAGTGCCTCATCCGTCGCTTTATCCTCGCTCATGGTCGAACCCGGCGCCAACGTATTCACGCGAATATTATCCGGACCGAGCTCGCGCGCCAGCACACGGCTAAATCCGACCACCGCAGCCTTTGAGGTAACGTAGTGCATCATCGTCAGGCCGCCGTTAAACGCCATGTTCGAAGAAATATTGACCACGCTCCCCTGCTTGCGTTTTTGCATGGCCGGCACCACCGCTCGGCTGCAGAGCCAGAGACCCTTCACGTTGACCGCCATGATCCGATCCCAAGCCTCTTCGGTGATCTCCTGCCAGCTCCCCTTCTCCGCCGGCACGCTCATGAAAATCGCTGCGTTGTTGATCAAGCCGTCGATCCTGCCGTAAGCGTCGAGCGCTTTTTTCGCCATCTCCTGGCAGCTCGCTAAATTGACCACGTCGACTTTGGTCGCCAGCGCCTTGCCGCCGCTGTCCTTGATAGCTTTAGCGAGCCCGTCCGCCGCTTTTTCATCTACATCGGCGACGACCGCCGCTCCGCCTTCACCGGCAATGCCCAGGCAATAGGCTTTACCGATGCCATGCCCGCCGCCGGTTACGACGATGACTTTTCCATCGAGTAATCCCATAGCAAGATATGCTCTCCTAAAATCACCCAATTCCCAAGTACCGTGTTCGGTACCACCCGACAGAGGCCGCTGTCAACGGCAACAATGTTTATAGAGTGAAGGGCGCCGATGCCGCCGCTTTATCCCGCCGTCATTGAAAGTTTTGTACCGCGCCGCAAATCTGTGGCCAAAAATACCAGCGATGCGAGCGGCACCAAAGGCGGCAAATGAGGAAAGGCGACCGTGTTCACCAAGGGAAAAATCCCGACTAGGACCAGCGCTAAAGAAATCACGGGCGGCACGGGCTCGCCAGCGGATTTCACAAGAAACGCAGCAGGCACGATGAGCAACACAAGGTCGTGACTGTGCAGATGAGGCGCCACCAGGATCAACCCGATAAGAATAACCGCCCAGTCATAGAGAGTCATCCCCCCGGACCCATGGCGCGGCCAACTGTGAATGACAATCACGGCCATCACCGCAAGCGTGCCCAACCACCAAACATAGTCTCGCCACGGCGCGCCCAAGAAATAATCTGCGAGCGCTCGCAAATTTTGCATTCCCTCGGGTTGGATATGCAAGGTATCTTCTCCGGACGCGGCCCGGCGCGAAAGCTCCCAGTAAGCCTGCATCCCATCCAGCCCGACGACGAGCAAAGACACGAGCCCCAGGGATGCCATCACAATTAGAGCGAGGCTCACTTGGCGCCACCGTTTTCTAACAAGCAATATCAAAAGCGGAGCAGCCGCGAGCTGCGGTTTAAAAAACAGCAGGCCGGACCAAATCCCGCACTCGCGCCGCGTGGAGCCGCGCAAAGCCCTCACGAAGAGAACCAGCAACAAAAGCGCGATAAAGGACGTTTGGGCTTCGAGCAACGCGTAATGAACGCCGTAGTTGCAAAACGTTGCCAGGATCAGCCAGTTTACCTGATGCCGGTTCAATTCTAGATGCTGTATGAGAATCTTTATTGCGGCGAACAGCAGGACCAAATTGACAACGCTCATCATTACGAAGGCTGCCGAAAACGGCAACCAGGCCAACGGCACCAAAACCGCGGCAAAAAACGGCGGGTAAAAAAATGGCAAGACCCAACTGCCGCGCGACGGGTCTATCGGCTCCTGAACCAAGCGCTGCTTTTCGAGATCGTACAGCGACCCTCGGTCGGTCCACGTGAGCTTTGCCGCCGTGTAAAGACTCATGAAGTCAGGTTTGTAAGCGCTGCAAGACGGACTGTGATAGCGAACGATAGTCCACCAGCAAGGACCGATGACTGCGCTCATTGCGAGACCCAACCCCAGCGCGAGAGCAGCGATTCGATTATTCCAGACTTTCGGCGAAGACATCGACCACAAAAGCTAGCGCGGACATGGAAACCGTGAACCACGGGTCGGCGCGCGGAGTCGCTCGCGAGCGAGAATTGCTACGGGACAATCAGGCACACCGTTTCACCCAATCATGAATAATTTTATTCGTGGCCTCCGGCGCCTGCCAGAAAAACCCGTGCGACTGGCCTTTTAAGACTTTCATCTCCGCGCCGGGAATACGCTCCGCGAGCACTTTCGATTGCGCGATGTGATTGCTGCCGATGGTGTCGGCCTCGCCGATCAAAACCAGAGTCGGCGCCACCACGTCGCCTAACCGGTGCGTCCCCTCGAAGTTGTGGCGAGCGATGCAGAGATGGATGAACTCGGACAACTTGGCGTGGGTTGCCCACGCGCGGTTATAGAATTCTTCGACCTTGTCGTGGTGGCGTTCGCGATAATCCTTGGTGAAAAAAGTATCGGACTTAACGATCTCGTCATAGATGAACTTTTCGAAGCCCATCTCGACAAGATCCAATACCAGCCGATGCGGTAAACCCGGAATGCAATCGGAGCCCGGCCGCGCCGCCGGGCCCGAGCCGCTGGCCGCCATGATCAAGCTCTTGACCCGACCCGGAAAGTTCTGCGCCAGCGAGAGCGCGATGCGCCCGCCCATCGAGTGACCGATCAAATGCGCCGAGGTGAGACCCAAATGATCCATCAGCGCGACGATATCCAGCGCCATCTGCTCGATGGTGTAGACCTGCTGCGTTGCCACCGATCGCCCGCAGCCGCGCGGATCGTGAAAAATCAGATTCAACGCGTTCGCAAGCGGCATCTGCGACGGCTTCCAGACTTCGCCTGAGTACGCCGTCGACGGCACGAAGATCAGCGGCTCGCCGTGACCGTGGCTTTCGTAATAGAGATCGACGCCAGTGGGTAATTTGATGTTTGGCATGGAATTGATCCGATTCAACTAAAAACCCGTCGCTCAACTGTAATGCATACTCTTCGCGTGTCCCCTCGATCAACCCTAGGCCGAAAACCCAAAACCCGAGACCCGCGAACTAATTCGGCAGCCAGCACACTGCGGCGATTTCGCTGAGCTCCCGCCGCAGCTTCGTCCACAACATGCCGCCGTCGTCGCTGCGGTAGAGATAACCGTAGCGACTGGCGGCAAACAGGATGTTTGGGTCGTCGGAGTTCGCACCGAATGTCCACATGGTCGAATTCGGTTCCACCGGCAGCGGCAGGAGCTTCCAGCTCTTGCAGAAGTCTTCCGTTTGCGCGATGGCGCCCGAAGTACCCGGCGTAAAATCGCCGAAGCTCAAAAGCACTCGTTTTGGATTGCCCGGGTCCACGGCGATGCCGCGCAGATAATTTTCCTTGCGCGGATATTCCCACGGCAAACTTTTCTGCATATCGCGCGGCTCCCAGCTCTGGCCGTTGTCCGTGCTCGCGTAGATCTCGCGATTGGCGACGATGAAGACCGTCTTCGGCGGACCGGCGGTCACGGCAACGTTGTGAATGTCGCGACGGCCGGTGACCTCCACGATGCTCCAGCTATCGCCGCCGTCGCTGCTGTGGCGCGCGCCGTCCACTTCAAGCCCCGCCCAGACATGATTGGGCTCCACCGGATCGACCGCGATCCCGGTAAACCGCGGCGTGCCGACGGCCTCGCATTCCGCGGCTACTTCCACCTGCCGCTTCTCCCAGCTCCGGCCGCCGTCCTTGGAGCGAAACAGCATCGCCGGGGTCGGCGTGCCGGTGCCGACGAACATATGGTCCGGATTTACCGGATCGAAGGCGATCACCCAGACGTAAAGACCGTTGAGCGCCGAGTCGACATATTGCCAGTTCGCCCCCCGATCTTCGCTGCGATAGAGGCCCTTTTCCGTGCTGGCAAAAAGAATCTTGTGCTCCTTCGGATGCATCGCGATGCAGCGCACAGAAGCTTCATAGGCAAATCCCCGACGCGGCCCGACGCGCGCCCAGGTCTGGCCGTTGTCCTCGCTGCGCATGATGCTCTGCCCGATGGTACCGACGACAATCGTTACGTCTTTCATAGCGCCTCCCATCGTTCCAACGTTTTGAACTTCATGACATGTCTATCGAGTTCAAATCTTTCTCACGCCTGTCGCCTCGCGCTTCACGCCTAGATATTCACCCTATGCATGTCCCGGCTGCGCGGCCCAGCGACTGCTTCAGGCCGAAAGATAGCATCCAGACGAACTAGATCCTCTTTTGTCAATTGGACCTCCGTGGACTTGATATTCTCCTCCAGGTGCTTGCGCGTTTTGTTGCTGGGAATCGGGATAATGTCGTAGCCCTGAGCCATGAGCCAGGCCAGCGCCAATTGCGCCGGCGTCGCGCCCTTTTCCTTGGCGATCGCTTCGAACTGAGCCAGCAGTTTCAGATTGCGTTCCAAATTCTCGGCCTGAAAGCGCGGATGATTGCTCCGCCCGTCGCCTTCCGACATATCCTTCGTGTCATGAACCGCGCCCGCGAAAAAGCCGCGCCCGAGCGGCGAGTACGCCATGAAGCCCATGTTGAATTCACGGCAGGCGGCGATATTGCCGCCCTCGGGATCGCGCGACCAAAGCGAGTACTCCATCTGCAACGAAGCGATCGGATGCACCTTGCGCGCGCGCCGGATCGAGTTGGCGCTCGCTTCGGATAACCCTATATAGCGGGTGAGACCGCGCTCGACCAATCGCGCCATCGCGCCCACCGATTCTTCCACGGGGATGTTCGGATCCACCCGCGACATGCAAAAAAAATCCAGGGCATCGACGCCGAGCCGCTTGACACTCTGCTCGCAGTTTTGCGTCAGGTATTCTGGGGTGCTGCCGCTGCGCATGCCGGTGGCGTCCGGCGCCCGGGGGCTGCCCGACTTGGAATGAATGATGATCCGCTCGCGCCTGCCCTTGAGCGCCCTGGCGATCAGCTCGTGATTATGGCCGCTACCGTAGCTCGCCGAGGTGTCGATAAAGTTGATGCCGAGGTCGAAAGCCTCATGCAGCGTCGCGATGGATTCGTTGTCATCCGCCGGCCCGTAGGTTCCGGACATGCTCATGCAGCCGAGTGCCAGGCGTGAAACTTTAAATTCCGTGGTGCCAAACTGTACGTATTCCATCTATTCCTCCCTTCAGCCCAGAGAGTTATCGCAGTCGAAAGGAGTATGTCAAATTTTTTCAAAGCACGAGCCGCAGGGACTCTCCGGCATCCGCAAGCGGGACGAGGCTCGAGCGAAAATCCGTGAGGCAGACAATTTTAAAGCTTGTGCACGGCCTGCATCACTTCTTCGGCAAACAGCCGCATCGACTTGAGCACTTTATCCTGCGCCAAGCTGCCCGAGGCGATGTTGAACATAAGCTGCTCCGGGCGCATCGTATCGACGTAGAATTTGATCTTCTCGTTGCATTCTTCCGGCGTTCCCCAAACCGCCATCACGTTGGGCCATTCCGCCTCGACCGCTTGGCGCGCTTTTTCCGGCGTGCAGAGTTTTTCGAAAGCTTCGCGGGAAGCGCTCTTGGTGGAGTATGTTTTAATCGTTTCGGTTTCCACCGGACGGCTCAGTCTGCCACGCAGAAATACATCAGCTTGGCTGGATAGTGCGAGAGCGCCGTTTTCGATCGCTTCGTTACGATCTTTGGCGACATGCAGGTGAATTCCGAGTACCACATCGCTCTTACTTCCAGTCGGCAGATTCATTCGGTAAGTCTCGGTCAAACCACGAACTAAGTCGAAAGGAATACCGAGATAACCCGGCTGCACCAAGCCCTGGCCAATCTTGCCGGCGAAGCTCGCGCTCTCCGGCGTGGTCGCCGCTGCCGTGTAGATCGGCGGATGCGGCAGCTGCACGGGCGGTGGGCTCAGTTTGAAGTCGCGGATCTGCCAGAACTCACCGTCGAGCTTTTCGATATAGTCGCCCTTGAAGATCTCCACCAGCATGCGGATGCCTTCCTCGAAGCGCGCGGCGCTGGTGGCGGCGTCGACATTCATCCGGCCGATCACCCACGGATGGCCGCGGCCGAGGCCGAGCATGATTCTGCCTTTGGTCAATAGATCCGCGGCGGCAACTTCGCTCGCCAACATTGCCGGATGGTGAATCGGCATGCTGATGATGCCGGTGAGAAAGCGAATCCGCCGTGTCCGTTGCGCCGCGGCGACATACAGTCCCAAGGGAAACGGTGAGCAGGAAAATAAATCTTTGCCGTAGCTTTCGGTGATCGAGAAGAAGTCGTAACCCAGCTCGTCGGCAAGCAGGATCTGCTCGAAAACTTCATCGTAAGTCTGCTGCTCCGATTTACCGGGATAAGAAAACTCCGTGAACAACCCAACTTTCATCTTCTCTCCGAACGAATTGAACGTTTTGAACGGCTTGAACGATTGGAACGGTTTTTTAAATCCCAATCACCATCGTTGTTCCGACGCTATTAGGCACAAACGCTTCGGCGAACTCCCGGGCGATCAGGTGCGTCGCCTTCCACCCCGTGCAATGCTGCGGCACGATGACGCTCGGGTTGAATTCCTTCAATGCTAAAATCGTCGGCTGCACGATCGGCTCGAAAATCGGCCCGGTGAGATGGAATCCGCCGATGACCGCGTGAATTTGATCGACGCCCGTTATCTCGCGGGCGCATTTCAACGTATTGATAACCCCTGCGTGGCCGCACCCGGTCAAGACCACCAGGCCTTTGTCCTTGACGTTGATGACGATCGCCTGATCGTCGTGAATCCACGGATCGGGTTGCCATCGGCCATCGATCAACGCGACCTGACGCGGGCTGCCTTTTTCGAACGGCGTCGTGCGCGGGATTTGCCCGGTGACCAGCGCCCGATCGCCGATCAGCATGGTCGGCCCGCGCTCCTCGATGATCTCGACGTCTTCCGCTTCCAGGTCTTTTTTGCTCGGCGGAATATGCTCAGACTCGTGGCCATCCGGCTGAATATTCTTTCTCTTTAGATAGGCGTCGGGATGGAGCACGATCGGTATCCGCGGCCGGCCGTAGCGTTTGATGAATCCCATCAAGCCGCGCGTGTGGTCGGTGTGGCCGTGGCTCAAAACCACCGCGTGCAGCTCGTTCCCCCTGATTTCGAGGACATCCATGTTGTGAAGCACGCCGTCGACGGTCACGCCGGTGTCGAACAAAAACGAATCCTTGTTGCCGCCCTGGTGAGTCGTCACCAGCATCGAGACGCCGTGCTCGGCGCGCAGCTGCGGCTTGCTATGGGCATCGCGCCCACGCTTAAACCGTTTGGCGACCGGCGTGCTGCCCATCAGGACGTCGATGGAGTTATCCATCACGCTGAGAATTTCAACTTTATCGACCGGCTTAAGCTCGATCATGATCGTTCTCTTGCTTTACTCTACTTCGGTTTTGGCCCGACCGTTTTCCATACGTAGAGGAAGCCCCCTTACTAAGGGGGCGAATCGCTAGAGGGAGGTCGCGCGCGATCCCCTAATTTCTTTCCTTGCACGGAAACAACGATTGCACAGAGAGCTCCTTCTCAACGAAAAAATCCCGCCTCAAGGCCGAGCCTCATGGGTTCGCAGCGCCGAGGTTTGTGGCTTAGCTGTTGGAGTGAACCGGCGAGTGAATTGTTTGCGTCGCTCGTCTAGTCGTTGGCGTGCCGGGCAAACTCCGCCGAATCCTCGTTGGTGATCTGCAGGCGGAAACCGCTCGGTTCTTTGAAATAGGTTCCCAGCTGCCCGGGCCGGCGCCCCTCGCGCTCGCCATGCTCGTCGCGCTCTTCGATGCCCGCGGCGTGGAGCTTCTCGACGATGGCGTGGAAGTTATCGTCGGTCACGGAAAATGCGAAGTGGCGCCCGCGGTAGGTTGTCTTGGTCACTTCGCTCAACTCGCTTGCTTGATTGAGAATCACAACCTGCCCGGAGGGCACGGCCAGCGCCGCCATGTTGTTTTTCTGTTCTTGCACGGTGGCGCTCAAGAACCGTTTGTAGAACTCGATGCTGGCGTTTAAGTCGGTGGTGTCGAAGTGGAGATGATGCAGGCGCGTCTTGGCGATCCCCTCGGCCTTGGTCATCTCGAAAAAATTGCCTTCGCTGTCCTGAAAAATTAGGCCGTCGTTCCAGCAACAGCCCAGGCTGCTTTCGTTTTTAATCTCTTTGACAAACGGGCTCGCGCGCCGGATCTTCTCGGCCATCTGCTCGTATTCGTTTGCCGGCACCTGAAAAGAGTGGCGCGGAAAAGAGTTCGCGCTCTCCCGCTTGGGCAGGGTCGTTTTCCCTTGGGAAAACAGCCCTACGTGGTTTTCGCCGAGCTTCATGAAGATGCGCGTCATGTTCGGCGAGTTTTCCGTCTTGAGCGTTCTCGCGCCGAGCACCTCCGTGTAGAATTTCTCCGCTCGGTCCGGGTCCATCACCGCGACGACGAAATGATCCAAATGGCGCACGCCTCCGTTTGCTTTTGCTTCAACGCCCATAACGTCTTCTCCTTTCTTGAGTAAGCCTTTTATCATCATTTTATTAATGGCGACGACCCTCAGGCCGCCGCCCCGGGAAACACGACCATTCGCTCCTTGGGCAAGTGAATGACCACGCTACCCGCGAGCTTTTCACAATCGGGCAACGCTTTGGCGACCAGGATTTTGTTGTTGATCTTCACTTCGGCAACCACTTGATCGCCCAAAAAATTCGAGCTGACGATGCTGCCATCGAGGCTATTCTCCATGCCGGACGCGCCGCCGTCCAACCTTACGTCCTCCGGCCGGATTCCCACGACCACGCTTCCGTCATAACGCCGCCCCACGGCGGTTACAAGCCTGCCGATTTCGCTCTCGACAATCCCGCCCGCAAGCATCTTGCCGCTAACCCAATTGATCGAACCGAAGAATTCTGCGACCAGCGCGCTTGCCGGCGTCCGGTAAAGCTCGAAGGGATTGCCGATCTGCAAGATTTGTCCCCGCGACATGACGGCGATCCGGTCGGCCAGCACCATGGCCTCGACCTGATCATGGGTCACGTACAAGACGGTGCTGCCCAACTGGGTCGCCAGTTTTTTAATATTCGCGCGCACTTCTTCGCGCAGCCGGGCGTCCAAATTGCTCAGCGGCTCGTCCATCAGCAACAACGCCGGATTGACCGCCAGCGCCCGGGCGAGCGCGACCCGTTGTTGCTGACCGCCGCTTAGCAGGCGCGCCGGCCGATCCTGGAAGTCGTCCAACTGGACCAGCGCAAGGCTGTGACGAATTCGTTCCGCCGCGGCGCTTTTTCCGAGTCGCAAACGCCCGTGGGTCAAAACCAAACCGATATTTTCCGCCACCGTCAGGTGCGGCCAGATCGCATAGGATTGAAACACCATGCCGACCTGGCGCCGCTCGGGCGGCACGAAGACGCGCTTGACGCCGGAATAAACAGTCTTATGGTCAAGCACAATTTCTCCGCCGTCGGGTTTTTCCAAACCAGCCACACTGCGCAGCAAGGTCGTTTTACCGGAACCGCTAGGCCCCAGAAGCACGAAAAATTCGCCCCTGTCGACCTTTAAATCGATGGCGCGCAGCGCCGCCACAACCTGGTCGCCGCTTTGAAAGTTCTTGCTCAAGCCGGCGATCGAAATCACAGCGCCTCCGTAAAGCGGCTGCGCCGGCCGAAAATAAAATAGAGCAGCAGCGCCGGCAACATGAAGGCGAGCACGACCAGATTGGCGGCGGCGGCTTGATTGAGGCTGCCGCCAAGCCAGAGCCCCCACACGATCATCGGCAGGGTGACGTTTTCCCGGCTGGTGACCAGCACCGACGCCATGGTCAACTCGCGATAGGACAGCAGCGCCATCCATAACCAGGCGTAAACCACCGCCGGCTTCAAGAGCGGCAGCAAAATTTTGCGAATCACCTGGATGAGCGGCAAACCGCCGACGAATGCCGCTTCTTCCAGCTCCGGGTGAATCTGCGCTAAAGAATTGTTGAAAATCCGGGTCGCGAAGCTGATACGGCTAATCGTGTAAACTAGAATGAGAATCGTCAAGCTGCCGTAAAGGGACAGTATATTGTGCAGCAGAAACAGCGAGGCGAACAGCGCGGCGATGGCAAGAATCAAGTGCGGCACGGCGTGGGGCAGAAACGCCACCGCGTCGAAACTCAGCCGCCACCTGAGCCCCGACCGCAGCACCGTCCAGGAAATCGCCAGGCAAAAAATCACCGCCAAGGTCGGCACCACGATCATGAGAATCACGGTGTTGCGCGCGCCGTGCAATAACAGCTCCCAAGGCAAGCCGTAAAAATTGCCGAGGGACACCTGCTTCAACGCGGCCCATGACGGCGGCTGGAAATAGCGCAGCAGCGACGCCCACACCAGGAGCAGGAGGGGCAGCAACTTGGCCATGGCGAAGTAAGCGCCGAGAAACGCCCAGGCGACACACCATCCCCTCCGACCCAACTCGACCAATCGCGGCCGGTAACCTTTGCCGGTCACAACGGCGTAGCGATGGGAAAACCGCAGCACGTGAAAGTAGCTCCAGCTCAACAGCAGCGCCAGCACAACCAGCAGGCTGCTCACCGCGCCGGCGACGCCGTAGTTCGGCAACTCCTCGAGCGGCTGGATTTTGTAAAAGATGTAGGTCGAGAAGGTAAAAATCTTATTCGACATGCCGATGATCGCCGGCACTTCAAAGGCCGATAAGGCAATCGTGAAAACATAGATCGAGGCCGCGAGTATGCCGGGAACCGTGAGCGGCAGGGTCACATAGACGAGCGTTCGAAAGATTCCCAGGCCATGCACCCGAGCCGCTTCTTCCAGTGCGGGGTCCATGGTGCGGTAGGTGGCGACCACCATGATAAATGCGATGGAAGACAACCCCAGCCCTTCGACCCAACCCATGCCGACGACCGAGGCGATACTGAACGGCGCTTGCTGAAGGTTGAGAAGATCGACGACAAACTTGTTTACGATGCCGATACGCGGATGCAGCAAAAACACCCAGCCCATGGCGGTGAAAAACGTCGGCAGCAGAGCGCCGAGCGTCACCAGCATATAAATGAGATTTTTCCCCGGCAGATCCGTCCGCTCGACCAACCAGGCCGTCGGCACGGAGAACAAAAGCGAAACCAGCACGGCGGTCGCGCTAAAACCAACGGTGTTGAGAAAAGTTTTATAGGTGAACGTGTCGGTGAAAATATTCCGATAGTGATCTAGCGTGTAAACGATCGGCTCACCCGGCCCGTTTTGCCAAAAGCCCATCCAGAGCACGAGCAACAGGAGACCGAGCACGGGGAGCAAGGCTGCCGCGGATATCCCGACGACTAACCAACGGCCCTTCACAACTATTTTCCCGCTAAAATACCCTGAAACTTCTTTCGCACGCGACTTTGATTCTTCCGATTCTTCACCACCTCGGAAACCGGATTGTCAAAGAACTTCACGCCTTGCTTCTCCTGCTCCTTGACGAATTTGAACATATGGGTGCCCTCGACCAGATGCGAACCGGTCTTCTCGGTCTTCCAAAGAATATCTTGTCCCTCTTTGGTCAACAGAAACGCCGAGAGAAGAGCCGCTGCGTTGGGATGAGCGGAATTGCTCGGCACGGCGAGATACCAGTAGGATAAAATGCCCGCATCTTTGAAAATCCTGCCGCTCACCGGCGCGCCCTTTTCATGCATATCGTTGGCGTCCGCCAGATCGCAATTGAACGCCAACATGGCAAACTCGCCGTTGGCTACCCGCTCCTCCTCGCCGCAGCGAATCAGGCCGGCAACCTGCTTCGCGTACTTTTGCAGAAAGGCGGTGGTCTTTTCTTCGCCCCAGATCAGCGCCAGGCGATCGAAGGAAGCCGCATAGGGCGTCGAAGCGAGTTTTCCCTTCCACTTGGGATTGAGCAAATCCTCCACTTTTTGCGGCACGTCGTTAGGGGAAACCATGTTGGTGTTGTAAGTAAAGCCAGGCGTGCGCGAAACAACGATCAGAACCCGCCCGTCCCAGTCCACCATCGGTTTAGTGATATGCGGAAAATTTTTCGTCCAGTCGAACTGTTTCAACGACATGCGCACCACGTGGTTTTCCGATCCGATAAAAAGATCGCTGGTCGCCGGCTGTCCCGCTTTTCCTTCTTGAATGATCCGGCTCGCCATCTGCGGCATGGACGGTCCGGGGCTGTACTTGAACTGCACGTTGAGGCCATAGGTTTTGTTGAACCCCTTCTCCATCGCCTGCACGCCGTCGATGCCGCCCATCGTGCCCGTGCCCCAGCTGAGCACGAGCTGGCCCTCTTTCTTGGCGCCTTCGACGAGCTGCGCTCTGGACTGAGCACTGGCGACGGCCGGAACAACGATCAGCCCGGTTAACAAGTAAATGTTGAGCCAAAAACATTTCACTAGCTTCATGACTTCACCCCCAAACTTTGAACCTTGAACCCTTGAACTTTCGAGCGTACGAACGCGACTTGAACCATTTGAACGCCTTGACTGCTTGAACAAACCTAGAGTTCCATCCGCTTACCCAGCCCGCGCCGCACCGCCTCCTCGTATAGCCATGCTGCAAAGGATACGTCGCCGTAACCGCCCTGCGATTCGCGAAAAATATTGATTTCGTCGCGGCTCGCACGGCCGGAAATTTGGCCGGTTACCAATTCGCCCAATTCTGGAATCCGGCTCCAGGAGAGTTTTCCTTCCGCCGTCAGCTCGACTAACGGCAACGCAGCGGAGCGATCATTGTAATTGCGCTCCTGCTCCTGGCTGCCGACGACGATGCGACCGGCTTTTAAATGCAAACCTCGGCTCAACTCCGTCGGCTTGCCCATGCTGCTCACGTGAGTTCCGGGATCCACCCATTCCTCGGGAAAAATCGGCGCAAGGGAATTGGTCGCGGTGAGAATGACATCCATGCCGCGCACAGCCGCTTCCGGTTTATCCACCCCCTCTACCTTGATACCGAGCAGCTTTTCACCTTCCGCGCAAAACGTTTTGCGCCGCTGCGGATCGCGGCTCGAAACAAATATTTCTTTGATCGGCCGCACGGAAAGCAGCCCTTTGAGAATGCCGAAGGCGTTGCGCCCCACGCCGAACAGGCCCAGCCGCCGGGCATCCTCCCGCGCCATGTGTTTGGCGGCGATCGCGACCACGGCGGCGGTTCTCAAAGTTCCAAAAGGGAAACCCATGAAGGCGAGCAGCTCGCCGCTGTCGGCGTCAAAAAGCAGCGCGTACATTTTATTGCCGCCGCCCAGGCCGCTGTTCGGACCGAGCCGGACACCGACCCGCCGCGCGCCGAGCGAGGCGCCCGAGACCACCCGCAGGCCGCTGCGCTCGCCGACCGGAATATGATAGGGCGCGTGCGGCACGATTTGACCGCCGGCCTGCTGCCGGTGCGCCTCTTCGATCAGCTCGATCGCTTGTTTGAGATCGAGCAGCGGCTTCAACTCATCGCGACTAAGAAGTAATGGCATGAACCTTTTTCCGAGCAACGATTAAAACGTCTTGAACGATTGGAACCATTGGAACGGCTTTTATTTACCGGCCACCGCCAACTCATGGGGCCGCTTGCCCAGCCGCCGCCCGCCGTTTTTCGTCACCACGACGGTGTCGCCCCACTGGCAAATAGTTTCGCCGTCGGCGGAAACCGCCGCGGGTTTGCAAATAAAAACCATGTTCTCGCGCATCGCCACCGCGAGTTGTTTGGGGCTCTTGGCGTGCGGCGTGATGATCGGCCCGTCGTCGCCTTGCCCGCGCCCGTGCAGGTTCAGGTCGCCCCGCGCGTCCGCCGCCGGACCGTTCTTCGGCGCCGCGCTTTGAGCCGTTCTCTTGGTCAGCTCGGCTAACTCGCCGACCGTAACACCCGGTTTGAGGCTTTCCAGCACACGATTGAAAATCTCTCGTTGGACTTTGATCAGCTCCGCCTGATTCGGATCGATCACTTCGACGTAGACCGGCTGCACCGCCTGCGCCCGGTAGCCGATCCAAGACGCTTCCAATTCATTGATGATCGAATCGCCGCGTTCGAGCAGACGCATGCTCGGCCGGGTCAGCGTGCGCTTGGGATTCTTGCCCGATACCCAGAAGCAATGAATCGGCAATTCCGAACCATTTCGCGTCATCGCGTAATGTACCGCGGCCCAAACCTCCCAGTCTTTGACGCCGACTTTTGCGGCTTGGATCTCCGCCTCAACGGCCAATTCGTTGATCTCCATCGACTTGGCGAGCGCGTTGATCTCTTCCTGGCTTTTGACATAGCGCACTTCGTCGAGAATCTCCGTCGCATCGACGAGCTCGGCATGCGGGAACGCCTCGCGAATCTGCTTCCAGGTACCGTAGAAAATCGTTCCCTCCGGCGTGCGCGTGCCCTCGACTTCGCCGAGGCCGGTGATGCCGATGCGGCCGCGCGCGACGTTCAACTCTTGGAGCCGCGCGACAATCGCGCGCCCGTAGTTGCGCCGCGCTTCGCGCACGTCGGTAACCCAGTCCTGCACCGTCGGCCAGCGCGGCGCCGCCGATGTCGCGATCGCCGTGACTTCGCCTTCCAGCGGAAACACCGCCGCAAGGTCGGGCTCGCCACCGCCGCAATGGGTCAGGTATCGGGTGTTGGCCTGATAGTCCGCCGAATGACCGCTGTTTTGCGGCGTGACGATGACGTCGAGGCTATGCTCACGCATAAGCGTGCGAACGGCCTTCCAGCGCCGGTCCCGCTCGGCAAGCGAAAAACGCGGATAGGGATAGAGCTCAGCCATGGTCAGTTACCAGACGGAGGTTTTCCTATCACCAAAAATTCTTTGAAGCTACCCAAAGCAATTAAAAAAGCTCGACATCGAACGGCTGGCAAGGAAAAGATTTCTCGCGACGCTCGAAATGACAATCCCTCGGAGCCCAGGGAGAAGACAATCAGATACGAAAACAGATCGTAATGCCAGCTTGTCATTTCGACCGGTGGAAGAACTCTTACTTCGCCCTTTACGATCTTAGCTGTCAAACCTCACTTTACGATCAATTTTAATTCGCGCTTGGCCATCTCGGCGCGCACGATTTGATAGCGCCGGTCTTGCTCTTGGATGGAGAATTGCGGAATCATTATTTATTCCTCGTTCTTTTGATCTCGCGCACGCCCACGGCTCTGCTTTGGCCGCCGGGCCGTAACGAACGGCCGGCAAAACTCGCTAGGGGCGCAGCGCCAGCTCTTCGTCGATGATTTGAACGAAGCGTTCCAGCGGCTGGGCGCCGGGTAAAAACCGGCCGTTGATAAAAAACGCCGGTGTACCGCTGACCCCCGCCTGTTTTCCTTCGTCAAAATCTTGCTGCACCGCGGCGGCGTATTTGGCACTGGCGAGACAGCTCTCAAACGCCGCTAGATTCAAATTTACGGCGGCGGCGTACTTGCGTAGATCGTCCGGATTGCCATGCGGCGCGTTGGCATAGAGGGCGTCGTGATAGGGCCAGAATTGACCTTGTTCGCCGGCGCAGCGGGCCGCTAAATGCTCCCGGCGCGCCTGCGGATGAAGTTCATCGATAGGGAAGTCTTTGTGTATCACCCTGATCCGGCCTCTATAGCGGAGCAGCAATTGCTCGAAGATATGTTGCGCGTCTTTGCAAAAGGGACATTGAAAATCCTCGAATTTGACAATGGTCACCGGCGCGTTCGGAGCACCCTTGACCGGCGCGCCGTCGATATTGAGCTTGGTGCGATAGATCGGCGGCGCTTTGAGAAGAATCGTGATGTCGGCTTTGGCCCGTAGCCGGTCGAGAAACAGACTGCGTTGCGCAATCAGCTTCTGACCCTCCAGATGGCTGCGGATGCGCTCGCGCAATTTCGGACCGTCCGGCGGCAAGCGGTCTTTGTGAGCGCGGTAAAACACCGCGACTTCGTCGTCGCTCACCGGGGGTACTTTAGAAGTCACCTCGGAGGCGAGCAACTCGCCGACGCTGACGCCGCGCCGCGCCGCCTCCTTAGTCATCAATCGGTCGGCGATCAGCGCGTCAAGCCGTTGTCGTTGCAATCGATAGATTTGCTCCCGCAAAAGGCCGATGCGGGCGCCGATCGGCGCCTCTACTTCTTCGAGCCCGATGGCTTCACCGTCGACCCTGGCAACCGGGGTAGAGGAATCGGCCGCCAACAGCGGCGCCGCCGCAACAATGCAAAGCAGCAACACCGGGCTCATGGCTCGGCGCAGATGAATAAGTCTCATGCTTGACCTCCGAGGGCATCCAAGCTCTCCATGACCGCAACTCTACTACCCCGATCCGACCGAACGCAAAATTCGTTCGCGTCGCCAAAAACTGTTCAATATTCTACTTAACCCTCGCAGTGCGCCGTAAACCCGTCCGGACATTTGCCGGCATCATCGCCACGGCATTGGGCCGTAACGGACCGCTTTGCTCCTAAAAGTTCGCGCAGATATCACCGACGACTAGGATACCATGAGCGATTTCACTTTGCTCAACGCCGGCATTCCCAAAGGAACAAAACTTGCTTTTATCGGTCCGCAAATCGCGCCATTGGAGAGACGAACACTTTAGTCATGAACCGCAAAAATGATTGGCCCGTGGGCATCAATGGTTTCGTGGGAATCGTCAGCTGCGTAATCGGACTGGGCGTCATCTATTTTGGTTATGGAATCGGCACGGAGTCGCCCAAGAAGAATGCTGCCGCCGAGCCGGTCCCGGCGGCTCAGCCGGATCGCCGAAGACCCGTTCGCGCGATGAACTTGGCATTGGGAAATATGGTTTACTTTGCCCAAGATCTGGGTTTCCTGGTCAAGAACGCCAAAGGCGCTGCTGTGAACGTAACGAAGATAGCGGCGCGCATTGAAAGCCGGCTGCTGGGAATCAGGGAGTTGTACCGCCAGGAGATCGGCAAAAACCCAGCGCTCGCGGGAAGCCTCACTTTGTCCTTTAACGTCGGCCCAACCGGCGAAGTGAGCCAAGTTCGCGAAATCTCTTCACGCCTCAACGACGGTGAATTCAAACGAGCGGTTGCCGCCGAGATGTCGAAATGGTCGTTCGCAGAAATCGTCGGGGAAAATTTGAAGGTCACTTGCCCGCTGCTATTCGTCCATGAAGGCATGGACATCACAACGCTCGTGCACTGGGAAAAATCTCTCGGCAATCCGACCGATAAACCGGCGCTGGCCCGAAGCATCGATGGCGCGGGACAGGTGTCGGCCCCCGCCTTGGCTAAACCGATAACTGCGCCGCTCGCAAAGCCGGCGGGTAGAAAATTTCAGATCAAATACGCCACCTCACTGCGCAGGGAACCAGATTTCTCGGCAGTTTCACTTGCCAGGTTCACCATCGGCACCAAGGTGACCGTGCTCGGCAAACAAGGCGACTGGCTGCAAGTTCGCTCCTCCGACAACAACACCACGGGTTACATTCGCAAAGAATTCGTCATGCCCGCCGGCGTCGCCCGAAAGTAGCATCTTCTCGACGCAATATATTCTTCTTCTCATCACGCACCGCTTCCCGCACGGCACCACCGGAGCCGGCTGCGCAAGCGTTAACTTTTCCCCGGCCGACCCGCCTAACCGCGTCGTTTGTGGCGGCTGCGTCTGACCGATACAATGAGGCGACTCGCAGAGCGGTCGCAATCGTCCATGCCGCATTTCATAAACCGCCGTCCGTGGGCAGTTCTCGAACGCGAAACCACGCCCGAATCGATCTTTCTCGAGCGCCGCCGTTTGCTCAAAGCCGCCGGGTTCGTCGGATTGGGATTGGCTGGAATGTTGCCAGCAGGCTGTGGTCCGGCGAAAGATGCCGCGCTCATCGGTGCCCAGGAAAATCCTGCCGCGCCGGAGTTCTACCCCGCGCCGCGTAATTCCCGCTTTGGGTTAGATCGCCCGCTGACCGAGGAAGCCTACGCCGCGTCTTATAACAATTTCTACGAGTTCAGCACGCTCAAGGGCAGCGTCTACAAAAAGGCTGCGCGTCTCCGCACCTCACCCTGGCAAGTCGAAGTCGGCGGTCTGGTCGAAAAAACGCGGCTCTTCGATATCGACGAATTGGTCCGCGCGATGTCCCTCGAAGAACGGCTTTACCGTTTTCGTTGCGTCGAAGCCTGGGCGATGGCCGTGCCCTGGACCGGTTTTACCATGGTCGAATTGATTAAATTCGTCCGGCCGCTGGCGTCGGCCAAGTACGTCCGCTTCGTGACGTTTATGAAGCCGGAGGAGGCGCCAAACCAGAGTCCGTCTTATGGTCCCTGGCCCTACACGGAAGGGCTGACGATGGCGGAAGCGAGGAATGAATTGACCCTGCTTGCGACCGGCATTTACGGTCATCCCCTGCCTAAACAGCATGGCGCGCCGCTGCGCTTGGTGACGCCGTGGAAATACGGTTTCAAAAGCATCAAGTCCATCGTCAAGATCGAATTTACCGCGGCGCAGCCGCGCACGTTCTGGAACAGCAACCGGCCCCGAGAATATGGTTTTATCGCCAACGTCGATCCCGCCACGCCGCACCCGCGCTGGTCTCAAGCAACGGAAAGATTGATCGACACCGGCGAGCGCCGGGCCACCCTGCCTTTTAATGGCTACGGCGAATGGGTTGCGAGGCTCTACAAAAAAGGCGGCTAGGGTCTCGCGTTTTGAGTCTCAGATTTAACCCTAGATCCTGGACACTTGGACCCTAGACGAAGACCGCATGCAATCGTGCCTCGGATCTTTTTCAAATCAGCTGCTTCAGTGCCTTGGAAAGAATTTCGACGCTTTGGACGCGCGCGCCGTGGCCCATCAGGCCGACGCGCCAGATTTTCCCTTTAAGCGGCCCCAGGCCGGCGCCGATTTCAATATTGAAGTCATCGTAGAGGCGCCGGCGCACCTTGGCGTCATCAACGCCGTCGGGGATTTTCACCGCGTTGATCATCGGCGCGCGGATCGCTTCGGCAACCGCCGGCTCGAGCTCGAGCTTATGCATTTCGCGCACGAAGGTCTCGTGCACCTGGCGGTGGCGCTGCCAAGCTTTCTCCAAGCCTTCTTCAAGCACGATGCGCAGCGCTTCGTGCAAAGCGTAGTTCATCGAGATCGGCGCGGTGTGGTGATAGACCCGCTCGCTGCTCCAGTATTTTTCGATCATCGACAAGTCAAGATACCAACTCCGCACTTTCGTCTTTCGCCGGCGCACGACTTCGACCGCGCGGTCGCTGAAAGTCACCGGCGACAAGCCCGGCGGGCAGCCCAAACATTTCTGTGTGCCGCTGTAACAGGCGTCGATCCCCAGCTCGTCGACTCGGACCGGCGCGCCGCCCAGCGAAGTCACCGCATCGACCAGAAGCAAAGCGCCGCTTTCGCGCACAACCTTGGCGATTTCATCGAGCGGTTGGAGCACGCCCGTCGAAGTTTCGGCATGAACGATGGCGGCGGCCTTGTACTTTTTCTTGGCCAAAGCGGCTTTGAATTGTTGCGCGTCGAGCGCCGTGCCCCACTCCGCTTCCACGGTATCGGCCACCGCGCCGCAGCGCTGCGCCACATCGACCATGCGCGTGCCAAAGACGCCGTTGACGCCGATCAATACACTGTCGCCGGGCTCGAGCAAATTGACGAAACAGGTCTCCATGCCGGCGCTGCCGGTGCCGGACATCGGCAGCGCCAAACGATTTCTGGTCTGAAACACCTCACGCAGCATGGCCATGCTCTGATCCATGATTTCCAAAAACTTCGGATCGAGATGCCCAACCACGGGCAGGGAAAGCGCTTCGAGCACGCGCGGATTGACCGGGCTGGGTCCCGGTCCGAGCAACGTGCGAATCGGCGGATTGGCTTTGGGTGCTGCTGACATAACGATTCCTCGCAAAAAATTTACATTCTATCTCTCGGCCTTGACGTGCAGCTCCATGCTGCCGATCTTTTCAATCGTGCCATGCAGATGATCGCCGTCGTTGAGCTTGCTCACCCCCGCCGGCGTGCCGGTGGTGATCAGGTCGCCCGGGCGCAACGTCAGACAGCTCGACAGGAAGCGGATATGCTCGCGCAACCCACAGATCATGTCGCTCGTATGCGCGACCATGGCCTCCTTGCCGTTCTGCAATACCTTGATCGAAAGATTCTGCGGCTCGTCGATTTCATCGCGCGTCACGATCCACGGCCCCAGCGCGCTGAAAGTGTCGAAGCCTTTGCGAATATTGCGCGTGTTATGCATGCCCTTGCCCCAGGGATCGCGCTGGCTGATGTCCCAGCAGATCGTGTAACCGAACACATGGTCGAGGGATTGCGCTTCGCTGACTTTGCGCGCGCGCTTGCCGATGACGGCGCACAGCTCGCACTCGAAATCCACCAGCTTGGAAATCTTCGGCAAGACAATCGTGTCGCCCGGACCGATGATCGACGACGTGGTCTTGAGGAAAAATTCCGCCATCAAGTCGTCTTTGTTCTTAATTTCCTTGTTGGCGCTGCCCATGCGGTCGACCATTTCCGCCCGGTGAGCGTAATAATTGGCCGCCGCCGCCCACAACGAGCCCGGATTGGTGATCGGCGCCAGGAGCTTCACCGAAAGTAAATCCTCGCCGCCCGAGCTGTTCGCCGCGTCCCGGGCGATTTGCATCGCCGCCGGATTGTTCGCCAGCGCGTCGATGATTTCCAGCATGGTATAACCCTGGCGCGCCAGACCGGCCTTGATCATGCTGTCGCCGATATTGACAACCTTATTGCCAACCACGACGCCCGCTTGATTATTGTTATAATGACAAACCTTCATCGAGAACCTCCAAAATACCGAGATGGCGGACTTTTTTCTAATACCCGATGGCTCGGCCGATGTCCAACGCATCGTTGATGCCGTGATTTGCCAAGCAATCAGCGCGGCAAAACCGTCAACTTTCAGAAATCGATCATCGATGAATTTCCGCTGACAGGCACAAGGCTTGTAGTCTATTGATCCTCACGTTCAATTTAAATCATCGAGCGGTGTCGCAATCGGAGAAATAACGAATTTCAGCCGTTGAGAAGGTTACATCCATGGAACTAAGCAAAACCATGCAAACAGTTATGGATATCGGGATCGTCGTCGGTTTCAGGGTCGTCGGCGCGATTGTCTTTTATTTGGTGGGCCGGTGGCTTATCAGCTTCGCCATTCGCCTGGTCTCGGCCGCACTGGAAAAGCAAAAAGTCGATCCCACCCTCCTGCGTTATATCGGCACGGTGATCTCGGTCACTCTGAATATCATCTTGGTCGTCGCGATACTCGGCTATTTTGGCGTCGAGACAACCAGTTTTGCCGCGATCTTGGTGGCCGCCGGCGTCGCCATCGGAATGGCCTGGAGCGGGCTCTTGGCCAATTTCGCCGCCGGTGCGTTCATGATCGTTCTCCGGCCGTTTAAAGTCGGCGACTTTGTGACCGCAGGGGGAACAACGGGAACGGTTAAGGAAATCGGATTGTTCGTCACGGCGATCGTCACCCTGGAGAACGTTGTGACGTTGGTCGGAAACAACAAGATCTTTTCCGACGTCATTCAAAACTTTTCGGCCAATCCGTACCGCCGCGTTGATCTTAAAGCGCAGCTGTCGCACTCCGTGGACCATAACGATGCGATCCGTAGATTAAAAGAACAGCTGAGTAATATTCCCAATGTGACAACGAATCCCGCGCCGGACGTTGAGATCCTTGAGTTCAACCTTGCCGGCCCCATGCTCGCCGTCCGCCCCTACTGTCACACGGATCATTACTGGCAAGTTTACTTTGACACCAACAAAGTGATTCGCGAAACCTGCGGCGCCGCGGGTTACCCGGTCCCGGAACAGCACTTCGTGGTTCGTAGTCAAGCCTAGCCTAAGGCGCATCCTGACGCCGCGGTCGATTCGCAGGGATTCGAGCCGGCCGCGTTGCCACCGGCGATTGCGACGACAAAATGAGTCGGCATCCGGCCGTTAACCGGGCGGCAGGCTTCTGGCTTTCACTCGTCCTCGAAACACCCTCCGCGGAATCGCTCGCGCAGTTTGACGTTCCACGCCTCCTCAGCATATGTAGAAGTCAACAACGCTGCAAAACAGGAATCGCGCACGCATGTTGAATCTCAAAGTCGGATTGACCAAAAATCCCCGCTTCGAGCCTATGGTCGACGGCACCGTCAAGTCGCCGGAGGTCAATCTCGACATCGTCGTCACCACGCCGCCGGAACTATTTTACCGCAACCTCAAAAACGACGAGTTCGATGTGTTCGAGATGTCGCTTTCCGAATATCTCATCGCCCGCGAGCGCGCCAAAGGCGAGCATTGGCAGTGGCGCGCCTTGCCGATCTTTCCCGCCAAAGCGTTCGTCTGGCTCGGCCTTTTCATCAACACCGCCGCCGGCATCAACACCCTGGCGGATCTGAGCGGCAAGCGCGTCGGCGTTCCCGATTACGTCATGACCGCCGCGCTGTGGTTCCGGGTTTTTTTGCGCGAGCTCCACGGCATCGAATCCCGGGAGATCTCCTGGTTCATCGGCCGCACCCAGGACCTAAGCCACGGCGGCGTGCTTGACGTCGTGGCCAAGCCGCCGCCGGGTGTTTCATTGACCTGGCTGACTTCCGCGCAAACCTTCGACGTCATGCTCGACCGCGGCGAGCTCGACGCCGCCTACGGTTTCGCGCCGCGCCATGATCCGAAATTGTTCACGCTTAACATCGACCGTTACGGCGGCACGCCGCTCGACGGCAACCCGCGCCTGGGAAAACTTTTTGCCGACGGCGGCTGCGCCGCCGTCAAAGCCTTCTTTCAAAAAACCGGCGTCGTGCCGGCAAACCACGTGATTGTCGCGCAGCGCCGCGTGCTTCAAGCCAACCCCTGGCTCGGCGCCGAGTTGATGCGGCTGTTTAGCGAAAGTAAGCGCATTGCATATGAGAGAAGTAACTTTGGCGCGCCATCCTATCTTTATTTCGACGCCATGGATCGCGCGGCGCAAGAAGCCATGGTCGGCGACGATCCATTCCCGTTCGGTATTGCCAAGAACCGTTCGATGCTGGAAATGCTTTTCCGGAACTCTCATGCCGAAGGGTTGACGCAGAATCTGGCAAGAATCGACGAAGTCTTCGAGCCCTCGTTACAAGATAGCTAAAATAGATAAAGGAGAGCCCATGACCGTCCGATTTCCCACCGTCGACGCCGACGGCCATCTCGAAGAAAACCATATTGATTGGAAAGACCGATTACCGGACCAATACAAGGACCAGGCGCCGGAGCGCCGGCCAAGCGGCAACGGCCAGCTGCGCACGATCATCGAGGGCAAAGCCTGGCCGCGTCCGGGCGGTTTGGGCATCGGCGTCGGCGGACCGTATAGCCGTCCCCATCCGCGCCGGCCCGGGATGACCGATCCCAAAGCGCGCCTCGCTGACATGGACAGTGAAGGCATCGACGTCGCCGTTCTATTCGGTGCCGGCCTCGCCGGCACGCTGCCCGCTCTCGACGACGCCGGCCTCGCCGCCGCCCTCGCCACCGCGCGCAATACCTGGGTCGCGGAATACTGCGCCGCGGATGCGAAGCGGATCAAAGGCACCGCGGCTCTGGCGCAGCAAGATAGCGATGCCTGTGTCGCGGAACTCCGCCGCAGCGTGACTGAACTAGGCTTCGTCGGCGCCTCGCTTTTTCCCAATGTCAAAGGCCGCCACCTCGGCGATCCGTTTTACTTTCCTCTCTATGCCGAAGCGGAGCGTTTAAATGTACCCATTTGTGTCCATATGTTTTTGGGCCGTTACGGCTCCGACGCCACCGGCACCGAGCGCGTCGATAAGTTTTTCTATTCGCATCTCGTCGGCCACCCTTTCGAGCAAATGATCGCACTCTCGGTGATCATCGGTGAAGGCGTGCTCGAGCGTTTTCCCAAGCTACGTTTCGTTTTTTTGGAATCGGGCTGCGGCTGGATCCCCTACTGGCTCGAAAGAATGGACGAGCACTACGAAGTTCTCGGCGTCCAGTTGCCTGCGCTCAAAACCGCGCCGAGCAAACTTCTCGAGCGCGGCCAACTCTATTTTTCCTGCGAGCCGGACGAGAAAGAACTCGCCCACGTCGTCGAGTGCATCGGTGACGATTGGATCGTCTTCGCCTCCGACTACAGCCACTTTGATAGCCGCTTTCCCGGCGCCTCGGAACCGATCGTCAATCATCCCAAGCTCGGCGATTCGTCGAAGCGCAAGATTTTGAACGACAACGCGCGCCGGCTCTATCCGTTGGACTAAAGGAGATCTCATGTTTTCGAAAACTCGCCTATATATGAGTGGTCTCGGCGTATTGCTCTTATCGACTCTATTTGCGCTGCCGCCCGCCCGCGCCGAGACCATCAAGATTGGCCTGCCTTCGGTCACGATAACCGCCATGCCGTTCTTCGTCGCGAAAGAGCACGGCTTCTTTCAACAGGAAGGTCTGAACGCAGAGATGGTGGTCATGCCCGCCTCGCTTAATATCAAAGTGCTCTTGGCCGGCGAAATTCAGTACGCCGCGACCATCGGCTCCGCCGTCGCCGCGGCGATTCGCGGCGTCAATGTGAGGACCGTCATGTTATTCGTCGACCGGCCGCTGCAGGATCTCGTCGGCGCATCGGGCATTAATAAGATCGCAGATCTAAGGGGCAAAGTGCTAGCGATCTCGTCGCGCGGCGGATTGCAAGATATCATCATGCGGCGCATCCTCACCCAGGCGAAAATCGATCACAACCAAGTTACGCTCGTCACGATCACGGGACAAAGCGCTCTGATCACCGCGCTTAAAACCGGACGTGTCGCCGCCGCCCTGCTCAATCCGCCGTATAATTTTCTGGCCTATCGCGAGGGATTGAACAATCTCGGCTTTTCCGGAAACTTCGTGCGCCTGCCGAGCACTGGCATCGCGACGCTGGAAGAAACCCTCAAACGCTCACCCGACCAGGTGCGCCGTTTGCTCCGCGCCGTCGCTCGTGCTCGCGCCTTCGCCAAAGACAACAAGGCAAAAGTTTTTCCCACTCTCAAGCGCGCGCTGCGCATCGACGATGAAGAACTGCTATCGAAAATCTACGACCAGCATAAAAAAGTTGAAACGCTCGACGGCCGAATCGACGCCAAATTAGCCGCCGACACGATCCGCGACGCGCGTCAAACCCAAGGCGTCACCAAAGAAATCCCGATCAATCAGGTCTTCGATTTTTCCTACTTGCCGCCGCGTTAGCCCGGTAGGAGGGGTGGAGCCCTTCGGCTTTGCGCAGGACGGGCTTCGCGACACCCCATCGTATTTTTTCTTGCGCCTTTGACTTGTGTGCGATTGACGCGGAGCGGAACGATGGGTTTCGGCGCTGCGCCTCTACCCATCCTACACCGGTCACGATGTCTCTTCGCTCCCCGTAGTCCCCGTAGGATCGGTGGAGCGCAGCGATACCCATCAATCCGATGCCAGTCATCTTTCTCCGAAATCGCTTCCGTCACTCTCTCCCCGGCTTGCCCAATCGACTGGGAGGAATGCGGCCATTCGCCGTTTCCAACCGCCAGGCTGGCAACCGCATCTGGACACCCGTGAGATAGGATTTGCTCTCCAGGATTGCGGCAACGGACCGTCCGGCCCTGAGCAACTTTCGAAGATAGCGAGCCCTCAGGCGGACCGGGAAGCCGTAGCGGCCACCCCTCGGGTTCGCTCCGATCGGCGCGAGGTCAAGCAGGTGCGCGGCGTCGTCATCGCGCTCGTCGTAGAATTCGAAGAAGCATCCCACCTGAAATAACACCACGTCGCCGCGAAAGCGCCAGCGGTAATAGCGATATTGCTGCGCCGTGCGGCGCAACCAGCGGGGCGCTTTGTAGGTGCGCGTGAGTTTACGTTCGTCGAGATCAAACTTGAAGTACTGGCCGAGCCAAGTTTCTCGCTCCCAGAGCGAGCGCCAGAGGTCGTAAGTGTTGGCCATCTTCGAATGGCCGAGATAAGAGCAAAGCGTCGCAAACAGCCTATCGAGTAGTTCTTCATCGAAGCGGTAGCGCCGCCAGTAGCGGCCCTCGCGAACCAGCTCTGCTTTGTATTGCCTTAGTCTGAGTTTGATGTTGCTGACCACGCGCCGGCGCCGCAAGAGGTAATCCCGCCGCGCGATGTAACCAACGAAGTCCACCCCGTCGCTCACCGGCCTGAGCCGCGTGCGCTTGGCGTTGAGTTCGAGCCGGAGATTCTCCCGCAGATACTCGGCGATCCGGCCCTGCCAGTCGACTAGCTTTTCTCGCTCCGCCGCCAGCAGCACAAAGTCGTCGCAGTAACGCAGATAGTGGCGGCATTTGAGGGTGTGCTTGACGAAATGATCGAAGCCGGTGAGATACACGTTGGCAAAGAACTGGCTGTTGAGATTACCGATCGGCAGTCCCTTGTTCTTCGGCGCGCCGAACAGGGTTTTGTGCGGCGGTACCTGGGCGCGCATGCCCGCCGGTCCTTTGTAGACATAGTCCTCGGTGCAGTCGTGGTAGATCAGCACTTTCGCAAGCCAGAGCGCGTCCGTATCGGCGCATCTCACCTCCACTTGCGCGAAGAGAATATCCCGGTCGATGCTCATGAAGTAGTTCTGAATATCGAGCTGGAGATACCAAGCCCGGCGCGTGCCGTTGACGCTGACCTGGCGGATGAACGTTTGCAGTCTCCGCACCGCCGCGTGTACGCCTCGACCGTGGCGGCAGGCGTAGGAGTCGTGGATGAACAGCGGCTCCCAGATGCGCTCCAGGTAATCGACCAGTACGTGATGAACGACACGGTCGCGGAAGTCGGCGGCGAAGATTTCCCGGAGCTTGGGACCCGGCGCGAAAAAGCAGACGGAACGAGAGGGGATATAAGTGTGGTTGACAAGCGCTTCGCGTAAGGCGAGCAGGTTTTCCTCCTGGCGCGCCTCGAAGCGCAGGGCGTTTAAGGTATTTCGTTTGTTGCGCCGGCAAAGATGATATTGCCGGTAGAGATTCTCAAACGAAAATAGCAAGGGCGATCATTATCCAGGGCGGACGGCCCAACCGTAGTTGTTGTTGTCCTTGTTGTCGTTGTCCTGGTTGCCATTGTCGAAGTTGAAGTCCCACGCGTTGTTGGTATTGAACTCCGTACCCGACCAGTAGTCGGACTGAACGGATTGTCTACCCACTTTGTCCGCAAAAGCCCGCGCCTTTGCGCCACCGGGCGCAAATCCCGTGTCGGGTATCGCGTCCTGCATCGCCATGCCCGCGGCTCGCACCGCCGCCGGGCGGGGTAGACGCACAATGATTCGAATTGGCTCGCTCATCCGGACCAGACGTTAAGCGCCTGGCGTCGCCGGGTGATTCTGGCCCCCCTGCGCACGACCACCGACACTCCGTATCCACCCCTCGTTCTGTCTGCTTATTGAAACGATTTCCTGGACCACGAATTGATAGGACTTGAAACTCTTAAACGCTCGCACTTCCTTGGCCAGACGCACCAGAATCATTAGCTCCTCAAGCTGCTCGCTGAGTTTTATTAGCGACGCCGACTTATCGCGCATGGAGTTGGCCTTGACGATCAAACCGACGACTTCGCGGCTTTTATTGCGCAGCTCAGTGCCGAGCGTGTACTTGTGATAACGCGAAAATCCCGCCACCACCTTCTCGAAGTGCACCGCCGTGTCCATTGCCTGCTTGTAGATCGGCAAATGCTCGTAACGGGCCATAAAAAAGTTGGGGACGACCAGAGCCGTCCCCTTTAAGAAACTTAACTCAGCAGGGGGTTTCCCCCTGCACCCCCGAAGAAAATTATCGAATCACCCGAATAACCCAATCACCTACCCCGCCACCGGCGTGCCAACCGCAACCCCAACAGCCCCATTCCCAACAACACCACCGACCCCGGCTCCGGCACGCTCGCCACATCCCCAGGGCGGACGGCCCAACCGTAGAAGTTGAAGTCCTTGAGGACGGGGCCCTGGAGGCCATTGAAGAAGCCGAAGTACCACGCGAAGTTGGTATTGAACTCCGTACCCGACCAGTAGAAGGACTGAATGTTGGTAAACGGTCCTTGACTGCCCGTCAGGTTGTCAACCGGACTTCCGCCAAGGTTGTAATAGTAATTATACGCCATCTCATTGTCGCGGCAGGCCGTCTCATCGGCACCTCCAGAGCCGTCGCATGGGAAATCAGATCGTCAGCGTGGTAATCGGCCCCGCCCCCGCTGTCACGCTCGCATACGGCAGCCGCCAGTCGTCAAAACCCTGATAATCCAGATTCGCCGCCCAGGTGTTGGCATCGTCCCAAGTCATTGCCCCGGTTGCGGAGTTGACGCAGTTGTTCAGCGCCACGCAGAGATTGGCATCCGCCACCCAGGTGATGTTCAGCACGTCGTCGTAGATCAATCCGCTTCCCCGGTCGATCAGCGTCGCCTGAGCCTTGCCCGCCATCAACAACCCTGCCATCAATCCAAGCGCCAGTATGGTTTTCTTCATTGGTTAGCTCTCCACTGCTGCACAAATAAAAATATTCATGGCAATTCTGACGCACTATCCATGCCGACAGTGTACATCACTGATTATCTTTACGTATTGCGAATTCGTATAGCCTGCGTATCTGTAAAGATTCTGAACAATTTTTTCTTCAGCTCCCGTCGAACCCCCCAAAAGTAAAAAAAACGGAACTTTAGCGGTTTCACCAAAACTGCAAACTCGGCTTACAGTTTTTCACGATTTACACTTTTACAATCGAATCTTCGTAGGATGGGCGGAGCCCTTCGGCTTTGCTCAGGACAGGCAAAGCAATACCCATCGTTTTTTCTCTTACGCCATTGAGTGATGTGAAATTGATTGGACCGCGGAACGATGGGTTTCGGTGCAACGCCCCAACCCGTGCTACGGATTGAGCGTTTTGAACGGCTTGAACGATTTGAACCGGCTGCAGAGTTTTTATCTAAATTCCGGCAGGACTTTTTCCGCGAACAGACGAATGTTTTTCATCGCCATCTCCTGCGGCATGCCGCCGAAGTAGAACGTCCCGGAGATGGTCGTCAGCCCCACTTCCTCGCTCCACTTACGGATCGAATCGGCCACCCGTTTGGGGTCGCCGGCGATGGCGAATCCCTGCTCGAGCTGCGTTTTGGTATCCCGCTGCGTCAACAACCCCATTTCCTTGCGCGCGGGATCGGCCGCCTTATGCACGTCGTAATAAGACGTGATGTACGGCCCGGCTTCTTCTACCGCCTTGTCGAGACTGCTCGATACATAGATGTGGAATTTGCCGAGGATTTCTTTGGCCATCGGATCATGGCCGTTTCTTACCAATCCGTCGCGATAGGTTTTAATGAAGCCCGGGAGCATATGCGGCTCGCGGTAAAGATAAGGCAGGGTCATCAAGTTGAACCCTTGCTCGCCGGCCCAGCGAAATGAATCTTCCGAGCGCGCGCAGCCCACCCAGATCGGCGGATGCGGCCGCTGCACCGGCTTGGGATATACCGGCACGCTTTGATAGTTATAAAATTTCCCGCTGACGGTTACCGGTTGTTCGGACCACGCCTGCCGAATAACTTCCACGCCCTCGTACATCCGGCCGGTGGATTCGCTCTGGTCGATGCCGAATTTTTTGTACTCGTGGCCTTCGCTGCCCTTGCCGACGCCGAATTCCAAGCGGCCGTTGGAGATCACGTCGACCATGGCGTAGGACTCCGCGATGTCGATCGGGTTGTGCAGCGGCAGCACGTTGATGGCGACGCCGAGGCGGATTTGTTTGGTCGTGCGCGCCAGCGCCGCCATGAACGTGGGCGGATGCGGCAGCGTGCCGCCGTACATGGCGAAATGATGCTCGGTGACCCAGATATGATCGTAACCGAGACGGTCCATCTCTTCCATCTGGACGAACATCTTCTGATAAAATTCCGTCACCGGTCCGTCCAGGTCGGGAACGTAAGTCGGTAAATAATGCGCGCCGAACTTGAGCGTCTTGCTTGCCATCGATATCGAACGCCTCCGGAAAATTTGTCCAATTAGATATAGGTTGCGGCTTCGGCGGAGTCAACGGCGCGCAGTTCGCCCGCCGCTCGCTGCGCGCGCACGGACCGAATGCCGCGACAAAAGAAAATGTCGGGACGGCTTTAAACCGCCCCGACAGGCAACATTTGGCACTCCTCTTTTAACTGCCAGAGATGAGTCGCGCGATCGAAAAGGCTCTAGCCTCCCGTCGCGATCGGCGGCGAAAACAGCGTCGGCCCTTCGACTTCGGTCTCGAGCGCTTTGAGCGCGGTGCGAATGATTTCCCGGCGCAAGTTGGCGTCGAGCTCCTTCGGCAGGCTCGGATCGCCGCAGGGATGCGGAATGCTCACGCCCTTGACGATACGGTTGGCGCGCACCTGTTGTGCCACGGGAAACATCGCGCTCACCAACGCCACCGGCAACCCTGCTCGTTCGAGTTCTTTGCTCATCACAGCGCCGCTGCGACTGCAGGTTCCTCACGTGGCGACGAAGAGCACACCCTCGACGTTGTCTTTTTTCAAGTCTGCGGCGATCTCCTGTCCCATGCGCCGCATCACCGTCGGCGAGCCCTGGTTTCCCGGTATAACGTAGTAAGCTGGATAGAGTTTGCCCGCGCCGATCGTGCCTTCTTGTTCGAGCGCGCGCAGCGCGTCGAGCGGCACGCCGTAGTGCGGGTTCTGATTCATGTAGGCGACGTTGTAGCCGCCGTGCACCGCTTCCCATTTACCCGGCTCGAGCGTCTTCAGTTCGGCGATATTGTACTTGCGCCAGTAGGTATTGCGATAGGTCTTGAACTTGTCCGGGTTGCCCCAGGGCACCACGCCGCTGGTGGTCACCACGGCGATGTTGCGCGCCTTGACCTGGTCCAAGGGCGGCGCCGGCTTGGCATCGTCCCAGATTTCCATGGGCAGCTCGGTTTCGAACGGCTCGTTATGAATCTTCTTGAGCAGCATTTCGATTGCGCGCTCCGCGCCGCGCCGTTGGCTTTTCACAATCCTTCTGATGCCGCGGCTGATATAGCCTTCCTTCGCTGCCGCACCGATTTCTGCACCGCTGGCCAAGCGCAGGGCGAATGCGGCGAGTCGCGTCATGGCATCGGTCATGCCCACGGTGGTTTCCGCGGTCGGCAGGCAATAGATTCCCGCGTTAGCCAAATCGCGGTAGGTGCCGACGCCGGGATTTTCCTCGTGCATGGCAGTCACACAGGGAATCGCAATCTGATTGGCCACCGCGTCGCAGATCTCGACGCAGCTCAATCCGTAACGGCCGGAATTGAACGCCGGCCCGGCGACGACGACATCCGGCGCCGCCGCGCGCACTGCGTCGAGAATCGTTTTGAGCGCTTCGTCCTTGTGCTCGTGAAAATAGTTGTCGCCGACGTAGACCGTGCAAACGATCTTCGCCGCGTCGCCAAGCTTGGCCTCCAACGCTCGCGCCGCGCCGGCGCCACCGTCGATGACGCCAACCGGCACGCCGGCTTTTTTTTCACCGCCGAGACCGGCGAAAAACTGATTTAACACGTGAACGATTTTAATCATCGCAAGCTCTCCTTAAACTCCGGAAGAGTTCAAAATGTTCAAGCCGTTCAACCGCTTCGCTCCGCTCAATCCCCCTCCTTCATCCTCCCCCGCGTCGCGGGGGAGGAAAGTCTCCCTCGTATGACATCGACGGAAGGTGGGGGTTTGATCGATTTGAACGGCTTGAACTAATTGAACGACTAACACTCCGCGCATCTGAATCTACCCTCGCCCCAAATATCCGCGCCGCCGATCATCACGTCGCGAGCTTCCAGCGCCAAAGGACCACGCGCCGGCACCGGAGCGGCTCCGGGATAAGGAAAAATTTTTATCTCATCGTAGGGACCGATGACTTTTTCCATCGGCGGCAGTTGCAACGGCCGGTCGAGCGCGCCCGTGCTCATCACCGCGTCCGCTTCGGCGAGATAAAACAGCACCGGGCTGTCCTTGCCTTCTTTGCCGCCGTTTTCATAGGTGACCAGCGTGGTTTTGACGCCGGCGCGCTCGCAGGCGCGCACGGTAAACATGACGTCGACAAAGGCGTTGCCGCCACCGATCCAGGTCACCAGCGCGCCGTCGGCACCGAGGGATTTCGCCATGCGCGCCGCGTTGAGCGCGCCGACTTCCTTGCCGTGATTGTTCTCGAAGCGAATGCGCTGCAAGATCACGCCGCCGAAATTCAACGTCTTGCCGTGGGCGGCGTAGAGCTCCAGCACCAGCGGATGATTTTGCCAATCCCAAGTGGTGGGATAATAGCCGCGCCCGGAGCGCGTCGTATCGACGGTCACCGCGCCGTCGAAGATCTCGTTGGGATGAACGAAGGTCGCCAGGGAATTGCGCAGGGAGAGGCCGTAATAACCGACGCCCGAGTGGACGTGCTGGGGGTCGGTGATGCAGCCTTGGATCAGCATCACGTTGGGCAGTTCTGGATCGCTTTCGCTCAAGTCGTAGCTGTGCAGTCGCGCCGGAGCCAAGCCTTCGGTGATCCGTGCCAACTGTTGCGCGACTTTGAGCTCGGCCATCTGAATCGCGCCATGGGCATCGAGCTCGCCCAGGCCGGGAACGATTTTAAAGCTCACGATCAGGTGCGAGTAAGCGCTGAACCGCGAAACTTCCGCCCCCGGACCGGACATGTCGAGGATCGCACTCCTCTGCACCGTGGTCCCGGCGCGGATCGTGCCCTCGTACTCAGCGGCGGCGATCACCGTCATCCCCGAAAGACGGTGCGTCCGTCCCGCGCCGACATTTTCGACGGCACCCAAGACGCCGGGAAAAACCTGGCCGCCGCCCGAAACTTTATAGCGCGGCTCGACGATGTCGCGAATCCCCGTGATGCGCGTCGTGTCCCCCGGTGCAGCAATGCCCAGAGTCACCTCGGTGATGCGCCGATCTTCCAAAACGAGCGCAATCAACGCCGCCTCGTCGACCTCGAGGACTTCGTTCTCGTAGGCAAAGCGCTGCCCCAAGCGAATCTGGCCGACGGGAAATTCCGCAATCTCAAGCTTCACAGTTTTCTCTTACGACGCGTTGAACGATTTGAACTGCTTGAACGTTTTGAACGCTTATTCTTTTTTACCGCGCTCCCATGATCTTCTTAAAGTCCTGGATATAGGTTTTCAGACTCGCGCCGAGCTTGGGGCTGACGACGAAGTCCGGCTTGGACTGAAAATCTTTGAACTTGCTGCGCACGCCCGTCCTCGCAGTGCTCTTGCCGACGCCCCAGCCGTCGCTGAGAAGCAAATCAGCGACACATAGCAGCACAAAATGGCTTTCATTGTCCGGTGCATTGTTCATTCCCTCATTCCCAATGACCCTCATAACCCCGCAAGAACTTGCTTGGGTTTAGCAGAACCTCGAAGCCGCCGTCAACGCGCCGCGTCTTCCACCGTTTGTCATCCTGTCCCGAATTCAGATTGGCGATTCGAAGCTTGCCGAAATTATCGTTAATCAATCATTTGGCTGCCAACGTGATGTCCGCCACCATGAAATTAAGGCAAATTCGGACACCGCTCGACCTAATCTCCAAAAATTAGCGAGACCAAGGTCTTCAATCGTAGAGTAGAAATCTTGACAGCTCGCCAATCGATGGGCTGCCGTATCTTTGATTTACATGTCGGCTTGTTTCCGCTAGTAGACTGGCCAGTAGGCTCGGAATGGGAGGCGTCATGATTCACACGCGTATTTGCGACTTGCTCGGCATCGATCACCCGATCGTTCTCGGCGGTATGGGCACGGCGACCACTGCGCCGCTGGTCGCCGCGGTGTCCAACGCGGGCGGCTTCGGCACGCTTGGCACCTCGGCTTTCAACGCAAAGACGCTCGATAGCGAAATCGCCGCGATCCGCGAACGCACCGACAAGCCCTTCGGCGTCAACCATTTACTATTTCAGGTCAGGGAGGAGATGTACGCGGTCACGCTGCGCGCGCGCCCGGCGGTGGTTGCCTTTGCCTGGGCGCGCAAAGATCAGAATCTGCGTGAATTTTTCAACCGAGCCCATGATGTCGGCGCCAGAGTCATGCACATGGCCGGCGAAGTTTCCGAGGCACTGCGCGCCGCCGAGGCGGGGGCCGACGTCCTCGTGGCGCAGGGCACCGAAGCCGGCGGCCATGTCGGCTGGATGGCGTCGCTGCCGCTGCTGCCGATGATGGTCAAAGCGGTCGCGCCGTTGCCGGTGCTCTGCGCCGGCGGCATCGCCGACGGCCGCGGCCTCGCCGCCGCGCTGGCACTCGGCGCCGACGGCGTGTTGCTCGGCACAAGGTTTATGGCGACGTTGGAAGCGCCGATCCATCCGAACTTCAAGCAAGCGATCGTCAGAACTGACGGACACGATACGGTGTTGACGGAGATTCCCGATCTCGCCACGCAACGGGTTTGGCCGGGCGCAATGTCGCGCGCCAAGCGCAATAAATTCATCGAATGCTGGGCCGGCCGTGAGTGGGCGCTGCGCCAGGACGCCGGCGAAGTCGGCAAGCAAACCGCTGCCGCGCGCGCCGCCGGCGACGTCGACAACGCGTCGATCTCCTACGGCCAGGATGCCGGCCTGATCGATTCGATCAAGACCGTCCAGCAAGTGGTCCAAGACACCATCGCCGAAGCGGAGGAAATTATCAGGGACCGCCTGCCGAACCTGTTGCGGTAACGGAGCTATTAGCCCGGCTGCGATTGAGTGTGGTGCAAGATTGTGCCGTCAAAGCCCATGGATCGTTTTCGTGCTTCGTGTCCGCGAACGAGCACGATCACGTTCCACGCGCAAGATTCCCTGCGCCCGGTAAAACGCAACAAAAGTTAGAAGGCTCTTATCCAGTAGTCCGCGACGATCACCCATTGCGCGGCGGAATCGGCTCCTTATAGATCATATCGACGTCCATCTTTTGGTAAGCGGCGACAAAGCCGTTCTTGTACTCGTGGCCGGAGTAATGCGCCGGCTTGAGCTTGTCCCAGACGACGTAACCGTTCGCATCGACGCAGCCCTCGTCCACGGACGCCGCCACCACTTTGCCGACGATCATGACACGGTGCAGCCATTGCTTGGTCCACTCCACTTTGCATTCGAAGTGACTGCGGCACTCCTCGATACGCGGCGGCTTGACGACTTTCGACGGCAACGCCGTGAGCCCGGCTTTTTCCAATTCATTGACCCGCGGTGGAAATTCCAACCCCACGACTCTCACCTTTTCGAGAATTTCCCTTTCATAGGGCGGCACGTTGACGACGAATTCGCCGGTCGCCAGTATATTCTTGCAGGTGTCCTTCGGCGCGCCGACGGTAAAAGCGATAAAAACCGGATCGTGGCACACCCGCACGCAGGTGCCGAAGGACGCCGCGTTGATGCGCCCTTCGCCGTCCACCGTGGTAATCATCACCAAGCAAGCGCTCGGCGCAAACAACCTATCCCAATGCTCGCCCGGCACATCGATCTTATGAACGGTATTCGAATGGCTCATCTCGTTCGCCTCCTATTCATTCCATGAGACCCGGAGCCTAATTGAACAGAGCCGGCGCCGTCAACAACAATGCTTTCGTTTATGGCCGATCCTCCGGGTTTGTCACGGTTCAATTCGCGTGAAGCTGCAAGGCCACTGCTTTATTCCGCGGCAGATCAATTACGATTAGCGCCGGGGAACGAGTGCCGTTATGTTGAGGGACATACGAGGAACGCATCCGCGTGCGGAAGAGTTCGACAAGCCTCTCGACCCGGAGCCGCGCCGGCCGGCGGTGGTCGCGCTGCTCGCCGCCCTCGCCAATTTCCGAAAGAGCGGTGGTGATGACTATCTTCCGCCGACTTTTTGATCGAGAAAACCGCGCCATTCGCCGGCGACTCTATCTTTCAATTCGCGGCTGGCGCCGCTGACTTTGGGAAATTTATCCTGCCACTCGTACGGACGGGTAGCGTCGATCACGGCGCGCGAGCTGTGACCGACCTTTTCGCGCGCGATGCGCGGGTCGAGCGGACCGCTCCAGGCGCGGCGGAGAATCTCGATCGACTCTGTAGGATCGGAGCGGCTGCTAAGCGCCCAGAGGAATTCTTCGGAATTGGTGATGTCGACGTCGTCGTCGACCACGACGACATAGCGGCCGAGGTAGGCTCCCGAGCGGCACTGGCTGGCGATCATGCCGGCCTGGCGCGCATGACCGGGGTAGCGCTGCTTGATCGCGAGCACGGTCAAAAACCTGCCGCCCGCAGGATGACACCACACGCCTTTGACGTCGGGCACGCCGGCTTCGTCGAGCGCATTCCAGATGAGCGAGGAGCGCATCAGCGAGAAATGCAGATTGTCGCCGCTCGAAGGTTTCAATAACGGGAAGCCGCACAGGATCGGGTCATTGCGAAAGTAGAGCGCTTTCACTTGGATCACCGGCACCGCGGGTTGATTGCTCGCGTAATAACCGGTCCACTCGCCGAAGGGACCTTCCGGCATGACGTCTTCCACCGCTACTTCACCCTCAATGGCGATCTCGGCGTCGGCGGGAATCGGCAAACCGGTGAGCGGACCCTTTATGACTTGCAGCGGCTTGCCGAGAATGCCGCCGGCGTAGTCGTATTCATTCACGCGATTGGGGACGTCGGTGGACGCCACGACGAAATTGATCGGGTGATGGCCGAAAGAAACGGCGATCGGCATCGCTTTACCCTGCGCGTGATATTTGTCCTTGTGCACCCGGCCATGTTTTCCCGGCGACATATGCAGCGCCAGGCGGTCGGGGCCGTGCACCATAATTCGATAGGTGCCAACATTGACCCAACCCTCTTCGGGGTCGCGCGTGATGACGAGATCGTCTGTGCCGATATAGCGCCCGCCGTCGAGCTCATGCCAGCGCGGCACGGGGAATTTAAGTACGTCGATGTCTTTGCCCTTCTTGATATTTTCGAACAGCGGTCCTGTGCGAACCGTCTCGGCGCTCACCGGAGCAATCTTCTTGACCTGCTCGCGCCACGCCTGGACGAAGTCCAAATCAGTCATACCGGCTTTCATGCCGAGCGTGAGCGCCAATCTTTCGACCGACGAAACCAGATTGGCCGCCACTCGATGGCCCTGGGGATAATCTTTGATCCGGTCGAACAAGATCGCCGGCCGGGTCTTCGAGCGCTCGTTGATGATCTCAGTGAGGGTCGAAAGCTCAAGATCCCAGTGGGCGTTTTCGACCGTCATCAATTGGCCGAGCTTGTCGACTTCGTCAAGCCAAGTTCTTAAGTCTGCCATGGGTAATCTTCTTTCCGTTTAAGAATTCAAATGGTTCAAGCCGTTCAACCGCTACGCTCCGTTCAATCCCCTACCTCGTCCTCCCCCGCGACGCGAGGGAGGATAAAGGAGAGGGCTTGATCGACTTGAACGACTTAAACGGCTTGAACGAGTTTATTTACCACCTGCCGCCGGCACTTGCGGCGTTTGCGCCGTGTGAAGAGAATTTTCCGGCTCCTCGCGGTAAAGGTTAAAGGCCTCGACGATTGGAATATCGTTGACGGAAAATAAAATCGCCTCCTGTGTCTTAGAACGATTGATATGCTCATGCCACGCCCAGTTGGGCACCGCGAAGCAATCATGCTTGGTCCATTCCAGCGCCTTGTCGCCGACGATGGTCGCGCCCTCTCCGCCGACGACAAAATAGGCCGCGCTCGAAGTGTGCCGATGCTTCTTGGTGTGTTGGCCCGGCCGCAGCAGCTGAATCCAGCAGCTAAGCGTCCTGAGCGTGCGCCCGCCGGTCATCGGATTGACGTACTCCAAAGCCACGCCGTCGTAGGGACTGCCCGGCTGGTCCGCCAGTGCGCGCAGCTGCGGCTCGATATTCTTCCAGGGGTAGCGCATCGGCAAATTTTCTTTTTTGGTGTTCTCCCAAGTGGGCCGCACGGCACCCGCGCGGCGCTCCAGATGATCGCCAGGTTTCTCGCGCATAGTTTGCACCTTGTTGCCGGGATAGGGCTGGTAAAACGGCTGGTTCAGGCCGAGAAGAAAGGGCACGTCGAGAGCGTCCACCCAGATCGCAGTTTCGTTGGTCGGATTGCGGTGATCGTGCCAGGTCCACTGCGGCGTGAGAATTAGATCGTACGGTTCCATCGGGCACTTCTCGCCGTCGACCACGGTGAAGACTTTGCCGTCTCCTTTGATCACGAAGCGAACCGCCGCCAGTGTGTGCCGGTGCGCCCAGGCGATCTCGCCGGGCTTGATCATCTGGATGCCCATCAAGAGCGTGTGTGTCGTCGCGTTATCGTTCAAACCGGGGTTGCCAAACAGCACGCTGCGCCGCGCGGTGAAGCTTTCTTCGAGCACGTCGCAGGCCTCGAGCAGCTTGCCGTGCACCATCGGCCAAGGCCACAGGTAAGCATCGCCGCGCGGCCGCGGCCCGCCGATGGCGCGGTTCAGCAGATCTTCATAGATCCACTGGCCGCTCATGTGCACCTGCGCCAGCTCCTCGTTAAACATCTCCAGCGATTTTTTCGTCTGCGGCTTCGCCATCTTAAACTCCTATAAAATTCGGTCAGCTCGGAGTTCCAATCGTTTCAATGGTTCCTCCGCTGCGCTCCGTTCCAACGGTTGGAACTCGGCGGCGCATGCTTCAGCATTCCGCCGATCGCTTGAGCCCTTCATAATAAAAGCCGTCGAAATAAACCTGCCACGCCATCATCGACTCTTTTGCCGCGCGCAGCGCAGCCTGTTTTTCCACATCGGTCGTTAAATGGCATTCAAGCAACTTGAGCGATCCGTCGCCGTGAATCTGATCGACGGAATCGTGCATCCACCAAAACTCGGTAGCTTCTTTTGTCAGACCGAGCTGGCGTACCCAATGTTCCGCTTGATGATGGGAAAAGTTGCCGCAGTTAGGATTGTTGGTTCGCTCCAGCACCGATTTCGCCGCCAACCCCTCGTACCAGGTGCGGTTCTTGGTCAATGTCTCCCAGGCGTGCATGGCAACCACGGTGGTCGGCAACGGCTTCGCGTTGACGATCTGTTCGCGCGTCAGCCCCAACGCCACTCCCATGCGAACGAGAATCTCAAAGTGCGAGTGGCCTTCCTGGGCCTCTTCTTCGTAAAGATTTTCCGTCACAATAAACTTGCGCACTTCGATGATCGGGCAATTGCCGGCGACGAAGGCCCAGCATTGCCGGCTGTGACGGGTAAAACTCGACCACTGCTCGACGAGCACCTGCGCTGCTTCTTTCGTCAACCGATCTTTGGAAAACGGCACCCATTCGAGGCGCCGATCGCAATCCGCCACGATCTTGTCCATGGCCGCGGCGAACTCCGACTGACTCATGACAACATCTCCGAAACCAGGATCATTTTTCCTTTATCCTTTTGCCCTTATCATATTCAAAAGCCTCTCAGGCTCACTCCTAACCCTTCGCCTTCCGGCACGGTGATCGCGCCGTTCTGCACCGACAACCCGAAGAACGGATCGCCGGTGATCACTTCGAACTCGCCGAGCTCGCAGAGCGGCGCGATCCCGGGCGTGGCGGCGGCAAGATGCACCGCTGCGGCGTCGCCCACCATGCTGCCCGCGGTGTTCGACAGGGCGCAGCGCACGCCGTTCGCTTCGCACAGCTCGGCGATCCGGCGCACTTCGCCGATGCTGCCGATCTTGGCGATGCCGGTGTTGATTGAGTCGACCATGCGATTTTTGATCAACATCTGCGCGTCGGCGAAGCTGCGCACCGACTGGTCGGCTTCGATCTTGATCGGTGATTGCTTTTTCACTTCCCATAAAGCGTCGAATTGATCGCGCGGCACCGGTTGCTCGAAAACCTCCACGCCATGATCAGCCAACCCCTTGGCGAGACGAATCGCAGTCTTGGCGTCGTAGGCTTCATTGGCGTCGATCTTGATGAAGACTTCGTCACCGACCGCTTTGCGCACGGCGGCGACGCGCGGCAAATCCTTTTCGATCCTGCCGCTGACCTTGAGCTTTAACGAAAGACCTTCGCTCACCAGCTGCTTGGCTTCGGCCGCCATCGCCTCGGGATCGCCGACGCTGACCATTTTGATCACTCGAACCTCGCTTCGATAGCGGCCGCCGAGCATCACGGCGAGCGGCATGCGGTAGCTCCGCGCCAGCGCGTCGTACATCGCGGTTTCCAAAGCGGCCTTGGCGCGTGGATTTCCGGTCAAAGCATGATCGATGTCGGCACGGATGCGTGCCAGCTCTTCGAGCTCTCTGCCGATCACTTTCGTCTTAAGCACCGATTCGATAACATGCTGCGCCGTCTGCGGCGTCTCGCCGGTGCGCGGAAAAAGATCCGAGTAACCGTAGCCCTCGATACCGCCTTCGGTTACGACTTTGACGAGCAGGCCGCGCGCCATGGTAAAATTATTCGTCGCGGTAACCAGCGGTTTGCTGTACGGCATTTCCAAAACAGTGGTTTCAACTTTGGCGATTTTGCCGATTTTCATAAAATCCGTTCCTGTCGCTTTTTTCGTCAGCCTGGATGATGCTTAGCATAAATGAACTGCGACCCGCCACCCGCGCAGCGGTGGGAATCATCGAAACGGGTATGCGCTAAGCCGGCTCCCGGTTTCCGTGCCGCCCATTTGTGAGGCATTACTATGCTTCGGAATTTTTTCCATCCGCGCAAATTTTTTTGGCGGCCTGGAGAAGGGGGAATATGGGGATTGACTCGCGCCAAGGCGCCAGGAACGCCAAGTTCGGAATAGTTTTTTTCTTTGCAGCCTTTGTGTCTTTGCGGGAGATATTCCGATCTTTGGTTGCGGCTGCGCCACACTGGGCTATCCAATGGCACGCAAAAGGAATTTTTCGGCTTGCATGAGATCGCGCGCGCCCGTCGCGTGAAGAATTGCGTCGCGGTAAGCGAAGGTTAATGGCGTGATGACGCCTTGCTCGATGTTCTGCGCCAAGTAGCGGACGGCATTGCGCGCGGGATTTTTGCCGACACTGTCGATGGCGAAACCGGCGAGCAATTCGCCACTCAAAGTTACATCGCCGAGGTTGGCTTCGAGGTCACAGTAAAGCGCAATCCGGAAACCCTCCCATGCCATGCGCTTGACGCCGGAGCGCGCCGGCTTGCCCTCGCGTTCCCACAGCCACTCTTCGACTTCGTCGATGGCGTCGCTCCGCGCATCCATAACCAGTAGCTGACCTTGCACGGTGGCGCCGGATTTGTGAATCACCAGGGTCGGCCCGTCGCCGCGCAGCTTGGCCCGGCGCGCGTACTCGATCGGCCAAGGGCTCGGCCGGGGCAGTCGGGTGATGATCCGCGGTCCGAGCTTTTCTCCCGGGTCGCTCAATAACGATCCGTAAGCAAAGATGGCTATGTTATTTTCGTTGTAGCTCGCCGTCATGGAGCGACGATGCCGGCGCGGAATTCGGCGGTGATTCCACCGCTTCCCCAACGCCGGGCCTTAGGTTATAAGAAACCACCCAATGAAAGTTTTGCTCATCCAACCTCCGGTCCAAGACTTTTACGACACCGACGTGCGCTTGCAACCCATCGGTCTCGCCTATCTCAAAGCCGCGGTCAAAAAACATTTACCCGAGGTCGATGTCGAAATCAAAGATTGCCACGCCGGCCATGGCCGGCGAACCGTTCCGGTGCCAAAAGAACTGCGCTATCTTGCCGACTACTACCCGGTAGCGGATAAATCGCCGTTCTCAACCTTCCATCGGTTCTATCACTTCGGCAAATCCTTTGACGAGATCGAGCAGGAAATCGCCGATCTGAAGCCGGACCTCGTCGGCATTTCGGCGCTGTTCACGCCCTACTATCGCGAAGCGCTCGAAGTCGCCGCACGGGTGAAAAAACAATCCCGCGCCATCGTCGTCATCGGCGGCTCCCACGCCTCGGCGGTGCCCGAGTCGTTGCTGGCTTCGCCCGACGTAGATTATGTCATTCGCGGCGAGGGCGAGAAGCCGTTCGTTGAATTGTTGCGCGCTCTGCGGCAGGGGCAGCCCGGAGATGGCATCGCCAATCTCGCCTACCGACGCAATGGGAAATTTATTTTAAATCCAATCGCGGACAATTATCCGCTCGACGAATTACCCTTGCCGGACCTGAGCGACTTCGACCCTTTTACGTACACGCTCGCGGGCAAACCGATGACCTTTATGATCACCTCGCGCAGCTGCCCGCACAAGTGCTCCTTCTGCTCCGTGCATACCACGTTCGGGACCAATTACCGGCGCCGCGCACTGGAAAACGTTCTCGAAGAAATCGAGCTGCGCCACCGGCAAGGCTACCGCGTGATCGATTTCGAAGACGACAACCTGACTTACTACAAGCAGACGTTCAAAGAGCTTTGCCGCCGGCTGATCGCCCGCTTTCCAAACCGCGAGATGGAATTTGTCGCGATGAACGGTGTCAGCTACCTGAGTCTTGACGACGAGCTGCTCGAGCTCATGTTCCAAGCCGGGTTTTCGCAATTGAATTTGGCGCTGGTGAGTTCGGACAAAACCGTGCGCGAGACGACCAAGCGGCCGCACACGCTCGAAGCCTACGTCAGAGTGGTCAACAAAGCGCATCGACTCGGCTTCAAGATCGTGTCCTATCAGATCCTCGGTCTGCCCAATGAGAGCTTGGACAGCATGATCCAAACCCTCGCTTTCAACGCGGGCCTGCCCATCCTGCTTGGCGTTTCGCCGTTTTATCGCACGCCCAATTCGCCGATCGCCCGCGGGCTCCAATTGAATGAAGCGGATTTCGTCAAGGCCCGGCTTACCGCCCTGGCGATCGAGAGCGAACATTTCACTCGCGACGGCATCTACACGCTCTTCGTCACCACGAGAATTATCAATTTCTTAAAAGGCCTGCCGGTGGCCGGCCCTGTAGCTCTCGCGGAATTGATAGCCCTTTCCGGGCCCGACCCGCGCACCGCTGTCGGCTTTGAGTTGCTCCGGCTCTTGTTGCAGACAGGTCGACTGTATTTCGCGACACGGGACCGGTTGGTCGAAAATCGGCGTTTTCGATCGGAAATATTTCATCGGGTCCTTTCAATTGCGGTGAAAATCGGCTGCCAGAGCGGTGGCACCATCGACGTCTCAAACCATTTCGACGCCTCATTGGTTGATGTGCCCCCTCCGGCGCGAGTCTCCGCCGCAGGAGCAACTTGAGGATCGCCCAATCGACTGGTATTGCCATCGCCGCAAAAAGCGGCAAGCGAGTTGGACGCACAAGAACGGACAGGATAACGGCGACAGTTAAGCAGTGTCGCTTCCGCTCTTCGCGGCAAAATCTTTTATGAGGCTGAAACTTTAAGCAAGCGCGGCGCGGCGGATTAAACCTCCCGGCGGCAGCCTTCGGGCTGTGAACATGAAGTCAAAACCCGTGGGATTGATTCTTTCCTTGG
>CAVSHR010000013.1:0-18442 GCA_963727625.1 uncultured delta proteobacterium
CGAACCTTGGATTACAATTCTTTAGTCACGTATATCCAGGAGCATTTCACCGACGGCTTAGCATTGGTGGTTGGATCAGGATTGTCGTCAGCTGAAGGTATTCCTGGTATGCCGGCACTTGCCGCGCATCTTAGCAGTCGCGCAAGTTCGTTGACCGGAGCAGATGCGACACTTTGGGCAGAGATCAACGCAGTCCTTGCATCGGGTGACGGGCTGGAGGCCGCGTTGTTGAAGTATCCGCCAAGTGACGCGCTTGAAGTCTGGATCGCGTGTGAAACGGCCGCACTTTTACTACCCAAAGAACGAGAAGCGATCGGGTCGGTACTTCGCAGAGAACGCACACTACGTCTAACAAAATTCCTAGGCAAAGTTTTGAAGCCGACGAATGGATTGCCCATTTTGACCACTAACTACGACCGTCTGATTGAAGTTGCTTGTGAGATTGCAGGTTTCCATGTGGATACTACGGCCGTCGGTCACATTGCGGGCGGGTTTGACCACAACCGAAGTTGCATGGGCTCATGCCGAAATATCACAACACGTGGCAAAACCGTCGTCCTCGATCATTTTCCACGTGCAATCGTGCTAAAGCCGCATGGCAGCTTAGACTGGTTCAAATTTGGCAACGATGCGCGGCGCTGCAGTTTAGATGTCGATGCAGAGCGACTCATCATCACACCGGGACTCAATAAATACCGAGCTGGCTACAATTCGCCGTTCGATAAGCATCGCGAGCTAGCAAACGACTACATTAAACAGGCTAGTCGCCTGCTCGTCGTTGGGTACGGGTTCAACGACGACCATCTACAAAACCACCTCATAAAGAGAGTTCAAGATGGCACTCCAACGTTGATTCTGAATCGATCAGCAAGCGCGAATGTCACTAAACTAGCGGAGGAATCACCGTGTTGTGTTTGCGTATCGAAATCGCCCACAACGGCGGGAATTATTGTAGTGGTGACGAAGGGGCATCAGTTCGAGCTTCAGGGACCGGAATTGTGGGATCTCGGCGTTTTAGCAAAGGAGTTATTGGCATGAGCGATGAACCTATTCTGATGTTCGACGCACCGACCAAACTCGGTAAAGTCGCCTCCGTAGACACCAGCCGTGTTCTCATCGCGGTCGAAAACGCTGCGCTCTTGCCGCGTGCTGCGGTTGGAAGCCTCGTCGCCATTCAGGGGGTAACCGCTCAGGAGTTCCTGATTGGCATGACGGAACGGGTGACCCGGCAACTCCGCGAACAGACGTCGCAGCCTGATCCCATGGCACCCACAACGCTCGCAATGGAAGTTGTGCCAGACGACGCTCTTCGGGTCGTTTGTGGCATGTACCGCACGATTGAGGGAACCTTGCGCAATCGGTTCAAGCGGGGGGCTGATTCATTTCCGCAAATCGATCGTAATTGTTTTCTCATTGAGGGCGGCAACCTTCAGCGGTTTATGGGATTACTGGGTAAGGACTTGGATGAGAAACAACGACTCGAACTTGGTCACTTCGTTATCGACCGATCGGCCGCTGCGATCGCCAACGGCGATCGATTCTTTCAGCGGCACGCGGCGATCCTTGGCAGCACCGGCTCAGGCAAAAGTTGCGCAGTGTCATTGATCTTGGAACGGGCACACGCCCGCACGTATGCGAATATAGTGGTGTTCGACATGCATGGTGAGTACACCTCGCTAGCGAACCCGCCTGCCCACGAAAACGGTACTGTTCCGCCGCCAATTGCCGCTGCGTTCAAGATTGCAGGCCCGGCCGATCTCGACAAGCCGCCAGACAACGCACTCTTTTTGCCATATTGGCTCTTGAACCGTGAAGAGATGCTCTCGATGATCTTGGACCGTAGCGATCCAGAATGCACCGAACCAGGCAGCCCGATTTACAACCCACGTACGAGATTTGAAGGATGCGACGCTGGAGAATGAAAAACAGGAAATAGTCCGTGCAACATTCACCGTGGACTCGCCCGTGCCTTATAAACTCACTGACCTCCTCGATAAGCTGCGAGAAGACGACACGGGAATGAAACCTGGGGCAAAAAAAGCGGAGATTAAGGGAGATTGGAACGGGAATTGACGCGTTTTATTTCTCGCTTCGAAGCCAAGGCGGAGGACCGCCGGTACGGTTTTATGTTCAAACTGCCCATACCCGCTCAAAAGTATGACTGGCTCGCAGGGCAAATGATAAAGTTGCTTGCACCAGGCGCTGGGAAGCACGGCATAAAGGTAGTGGACTTCTCTGAAGTACCGTCGGATGTGCTGCCTGTGGTCACCGGCGTATTCGGCGCTGACTGACTCTACGATGTCCAATTCTGGATGCAGCCTGAGAAGCGAACGCCATTCGTGTTCGTGTGTGATGAAGCCCATCTCTATTTGCCCGTTCGCGATGATGCGGACGCCGTCGAAAAACAAGCTTTATACTCCTTCGAGCGTATAGCTAAGGAAGGCAGGAAGTACGGCGTCTCTTTGCTTGTTGTTAGCCAACGCCCCTCGGATGTCAGTCGCACCATCCTAAGCCAGTGCAACAACTTTCTCATCCTTCGTCTGACAAACGATCAAGATCAAAACGTCGTGCGTCGCCTCATGCCAGATTCACTTGCAGGCGTCCTCGACGAGCTGCCATTGCTCGATACCGGAGAAGGATTGTTGCTTGGCGACGCGATACTGCTCCCGGCAAGAATCAAACTAAAGTTTCCCGCCATCGAACCACTGAGCCAGACCAAGAACTTCTGGCAGGAATGGGGAGAAAAGGCGCCGGACTCGGTCGCTGTGTCAGCAGCAGTCGAAACGCTGGAGGCAATCTCGTGCATCAGGAAACCCCGCTTGAAGCACGGCTAAAAGTCGGGAGCTAACGAGGATAATAATATGCAAATTGTCCCACAATACCTTCCTCAACAATTTGGAGCGGTTTTGCTCACTTTAGCGTTAATTCTTACTCTGGCCCCTTACGTTTTTGGGCACGATTTCGGAATATTCAAAATCCCCGATCTGGGCCTATCCACGCGCAAGAAGCTTAAAGAGAGAAAAGGGGATAAAGAGAGAAAAGGGGATAAGTCCAATTATTGCAATTTTGTAACTGCATGGACTAGCAGCCCGGGTAGAAGGCCGATTTTTACAAAACGCACGAAATCAGCGCGAAGCGGTGACTTGGGATCGCAAATAGTCTCAGGTCGAGTCCTCGGCGCCGATGAGCGGTCAGTTGGTCGCGCAGTAGCATCCAGAGAGTAAAATAAAAAGCCAGTACGGCGGCAAAACGGCCCTGTAGGCCGCGTGGCGTTCCAATACCCGTCAACGTGCGCATCCACAAACCTAGATTGCAGGCCGCCACATGGACGAGCAGCCGTTTGAGAATATTGCCGTGCCCGCGCAGATGAGTCCGACGCATGCCGCCCGTCTCGTAGAGGTGAGCATTGGGTCGCTCTAACAACTCACCCCGTTGCCGCATCAAATAGCTGCCCGCGCTCGCCCCAATGCGCCGCCGATTAGCGTACACCGCGTCGCGCTCGGCGCGCTGATCAATCCAATGTTGCCGACCGCGATCGGGTTCACTGATGTAGCTACGCAGTCCCAGGCTCTGCATATCGAGCACAGTTTGCTTACTGTGATATCCCTTGTCGGTGACCAGTTCGTCTCCGGTCTTCGCCTTGTCGTCGATGATCGCAGCCACCGCTTCTAACTGCTCGATCGCTTCGGGCAGGGTCGTCTGAATCGTGGTGGTGTCTCCCAGATGGGCTTGTTGCAGTGTGACGGCTACGATGGCACCGGTCTCCAAGTCTACCGCATGCTCGGCTTTGTGCGCTAAATGGGTGCGTCCGTCTTTCATCTTAGCGATGCGCGCGTCGGGGTCGTAGGGATGCTCCCAATCTTGGTTTGACCCTTCGTCTTGAAGAGAGAAAAGGGGATAAGTCCAATTATTGCAATTTTGTAACTGCATGGACTAGTCTAGGCGCATGCCTCGTACCGCTAGGGTTGCCCCGGGCGATGTCATCTTCCACGTACTCAATCGAGGCAACGCACGATCACAGATCTTTGAAAAGAATCAGGACTACAACGCTTTTGAGCGGATTCTCGTTGAGACAGCAAGAACAACATCGGTTAGAATTTTGGCCTATTGCATTATGCCGAATCACTGGCACTTGGTTCTGTGGCCGATGCGAGATGGAGAATTAGGAAGGTTTGTCCAACGGCTAACCACAACCCATGTGCGACGCTGGCACTTAAACCGGCATAGTGTCGGCAACGGGCACCTTTATCAAGGCACCTATAAGAGTTTCCCAGTCCAGGACGACAACCATTTTCTTGCGGTCTGCCGATACGTGGAGCAAAATCCACTTAGAGCCAAATTAGTAGACCGAGCAGAAGATTGGCGATGGTCGAGTCTCGGTTTGCGGGCTACTAAAACTGCGGAGACAACCGGACTGGTGTTATCCGAATGGCCGATTCCCAGACCCGCCGACTGGCTCACTTTGGTAAACGAGACAGCCGAAGATCAAGAATTGGAAACGCTCAGGTTATCGGCTCAGAGAGGTCGTCCGTTCGGGAACGAACGTTGGCAATCATGGATCGCGGAACGTTTAGGATTGGAGTCCACATTGCGCTTGCGGGGCCGACCTCGCAAGGAGCGGTAGAGAAAATTGGACTTATCCCCTTTTCTGCTCTTATCCCCTTTTCTGCTCTCTGGAATGCTATGCATTGCCCGAAGAGGCTTTCGGATCGCTCAAGAGGTGAACGGATTACGGGTCCGCAGTTGATTGGCGATCAATTTATTATGCTGAAGGTCTTCGGAATAAAGAATCTTGCACCCAGCGTTTAGCGCTGATGCCACAATCGTCGTGTCGAAAAACGGCTTAACGTCGGGCATTAGCGTCAAGACGGTCGAACTTGAAATCGGCGGGCAGGCGGCCGCGCAATTTTCTCAAACGCGCCAGCAATTCCCGCGCGCCGGGCGCTTTTTTGATCTCGAAGTGGCGGGCGCCGGCAACGGCGATTTCGATTTCGTCGCCTTCCTTCAGGTCCAACGCCTCCACCACTACGGCGGGCAATCTAACCGCCAGGCTATTGCCCCATTTGGCGACCCGCATAAAACACCTCCAAGATTAAAGATATACAGACACGAATGCATATCCAGAGTCACAAATTGACAAGCTGGAAAACTAATAGGGTCGGGGTCTTGCACCGGGATAATGTATGATTGCATAGATCTACCCCTAATCCTGCTGCTGCAATTCGTCATTGCACCATTTGTAATCCAGGCGAAACGAAGTCGAAGTTCAGACCTCTTTCTCGCGTTGGATAGAATAGCGCGTAGCGGCGTTTGAGCCTATGTCCTGAAGCGAAACCGCACCTGCCGCGTCGCTTTCCGGGGAATTGGCACATGTGTTTCAAGGTTGTCGACGTTACAAACTCGTCTGTTCGAGATTGGCTACCATGAAATTTAGCCGTGACTTGAAATACGAATGGACCGCTTTCAAGGGAAAGCTCTTTAGGAAGGGCAAAGAAGCCGTGCCTCGTAACGACATTGAGAGCGGGAATTTGCGGACAAGCTACGACGCTGTCTTGTGGATGCAACGTTCTAACGCGCCAGCCAGTTGGACCGAGTATGCTTACACGTCCTTGCTTGGCAATAGCATCATACCTTACATCGCGATGTTGTATTTCTAGCGATCGCAAAAGGAACGGCTTTTCACTGGTATTTATGAATTTCACCCAAAGCAAAAGTACAAGGTGCTGTTTTTCCTTATCGGACCATCCAAACCAACCATCCTGAACCTCCATTTGGGGCCTACCAAAAAAGCGGAGCACTGGTGCTACGCAGACTTCGAAAACTTTTATGATCCAGTCTAGCGGATTCATTTTTTTGAGGAACTATAGGCCAGGCTGGAAACTGAGTAAATAGATAAAAAGATATCCAGTTGGAAGATACGGGCGCCGGAAACAGAGTGGCGGGCAGGTTCGTGGAAGGCAGTCACTGGAACCGCGGTAGGAGCTCCTTGCCGATCAGCTCCAGACTTTCTTCATAGCGGTCGTATTGAAGTCTCAGATCGAACACCAGGTGTTCGACGCCTCGCCTGCGAAATTTCTCGATCTCGGCGGCGCAGTCGTCCGGGTTGCCGACGATCAAGAGGCCTTCCAGGTCCTCGATCGTCTGAAACTTTCCCGAAGGCGGCTTGATCCAGTGGCTCGCGCCTTCCGAGCTCTCTGCGAGCGCCTCGACGTTGATGCTCGCCCGCGCCTTGTTCCGGTCCTTGTCGATACGCGTGATCGGGATGTTGCCCAAGAGTGATTTTCCGGTCGGTCAGTTGGCGCAAATAGCCTATCCGGTCGTCGAAGGTCGCCATCGGAACCCGGCCGGGAATCCAGCCGTCGCAGTATGCCGCCGCCCGTCTGATCGCCGCGCGGGTGCTGCCGCCGCAGAAGATCGGAATCGGCTCCACGGGTTTGGGCTCGAGGGTCACGTTTTCGAACGAGAAGACTTTGCCCTTGTACGAGACGTTATCCTCTTTCCAGATCAGCCGGGCAATCTCGATGGTTTCGCGCAGGATGTCGACGCGATCTTCGATGCGCATGCCGACGGTGGCAAGCTCGGCGGGGTTGAATCCCAAACCCATGCCGGCGATCACCCGGCCGCCGGCGATGTAAGAAAGACTCGCGAGATCCTGGCTGACTTTGAGCGGCCAACGCACCGGGACCAGCACGGCCATGCCCAAAAGGATTTTTTTCGTCACCGCCGCAACCGCGGATAGGGTGACAAAGGGTTCGACAAATGTAAGCGCCGACTTTTCCATGCCGTGGGGCTGCCAGATCAGATGATCGCGCACCCATACGGAATGGAATCCCAGCTCCTCGCACAGTTTGGAGCCGTCGATGATCCGCGACGGCGAGGTCTCTTTGCCGAAGTGGGGCAACAGCACGCCGAACTGCATTTTTGCCATGGTTCCTGATCCTAGCGCGTCAGATAAGCCACCCCGCCGCGGCCACCGTACTACTATGCTTCGAAATTTCCACGGCTCGCGCAAATCTTCCTACACATGAAATATCTCCGACTCGGATCTTGCTCTCGCCAAGGCGCAAAGTCGCCAAGTTTAGCGCGAAAAGACAAAGAGCCCCCCGAATGACCTTACCTGCAATCTCCGAACTTTGCGGCCTTTGCGTCCCTTCGACTCCGCTCAGGACATGCTTTGCGAGAAATACTCCGAGATTCGTTTGCGGCTCCGCCGCGCTGGGTTCTTTGTAATGAATTCGCCGGGCCGGCTATTTATTTTCCGAATCATCGACGATGTGAAAATCTTCGCCGGCGGGAGCGTAGATCTCGAGGACGCGCGCCACCTTGTCGCCGCAGTTGCCGGCCTGGTGGCGCACTCCGGGCGGGATAAAGGCCACTTCTCCCGGACCCAGGCGAATCTTTTTTCCCTGCACGATGGCCTCGACGGTCCCTTCCAACACCACGTAAACATTCTCCGCTTTCTCATGGTAGTGGGTCGGACCCGGCCCGGAATCGACGTTGATCAGATTGATATGGACATCGACGTTTTTTGCGCCGTCGGCTTGATCCACTAAGCGGAGCGCCTTGCCGCGGTCCCACCGCATCACTCGCACCGGCGCGTCTTCAATGCGCATCACCTTCACCGGCATAAAGTCACCTCCAGTTTTTCGCCTTCTTTCTTTCTAACAAGGCGAGGACTAGTTGAAACTCAGTCCGCTTGTCAAGCGACGACCCGCGAGACATAGCGCACGAAGTCCATCAAGACTCGAAGGGTTTGAGGCACAAATTTACCCATCGCCATTCTGCGCAGAGCGGGGAACCGTTCTTGACGCCGGGCAAATTGTCGGATTGTTATTCTCCTGCGGCGTGATAGGAGGAGTCGAGGATGTATCCCCATGATCGAGACGCTTAGGCTGATTCAATTTCGCGCCGCTTACAATCTGCCCGTCCACACGGGAATGGTGACGGGAATTTTTGCGCGCCACGGGCTTGCGCTTGAGATCGCATACACGCCCGGCTCCTTGTACCTCAGCCGAGCTCTTAAAGAGAATGAATGCGATATCGGCCATACCGGCGCCGATGACATCCTCGCCGATGTCGAAGCGGATGGCGGTTCCGATCTTTTTATCTTCATGGGTCTGCACAGTGGCCTGTTCAGTCTGGTGGGGGCGCGGGATTGCCCATCGATTGATGCGCTCGCCGGCCGATCCATCGGTGTCGATGCCAAGAGCAGCGGCTTTGCCCTGGTGCTGGAATCCATGCTCCGCGCCAAAGGCTTTGCCCGAGACGATTACCGGCCGGTCGAAGTCGGCGGCTGGGAGAGCCGCCACCGCGCATTATCGGAAGGAAAGATCAGCGCGACACTATTGACCGAGCCTTTTGTGAGCAATGCTCTCGGCGCGGGCTGCAACCTGCTGGCGCGAGACTTCGAGATGATGGCGTCATACCATGGCACATGCGGCGCGGCGAGCCGGCGGTGGGCCGAGAAGCATCCGGAGCGATTGATCCGTTACATCCGGGGCTACGTCGAAGCCACGCGGTGGTGTTTCGACAGACGGAACCGCCGAGCTTGCCTCGACATCCTCGCGCGGCACAATGACATCGACCTGTCCGCCGCCGAGCATACGCTGGACAGCCTGCTCGATCCGAAACACGGCGTTTACCCGAAAGCGGCCGTGAATCTTTCCGGCGTCGCGGCAGCCCTCGAATTGCGCGCCAAGCTGGGTTATTTGCCGCGTCCTGTGCCGCCCGTGGAAAAATATGTCGATCTCTCCTACTACGAGAAAGCGTTGTCGTCGGGCCATGATCTTGCTGCCAACTTAGATGAAAAATAGTACAATCGAGCCTTGAGCAAAATCAGGGTGGAATTTTTCACGTGACGGCCACGATCCTATCCAGCGGTGTTCGATACATTAGGCGAAAGTCCAAGCGGCTCGCCAGGCGCCACCGCAAAGGTGCGCTGGTCGGGTGGTGCGCACTTGGAATCGTGGTTTTCTTCGCGGTCAACTTGATCTATCAAGTGGTCCGCAAGCCGGGTGAGCTGTTCGCGCCGATCAGCGGCTCGCTGGCGAAGAATCCGGCGTCTACCTGGCAGAGCTACGGCGCGCTTTTCGAAAAGTATTCGACCGCCATTATCTCCGCTGAGCTGCTCGCTGCGCTGGCTCAACTGGAGAGCGACGGCAATCCCGTCGCGCGCACCTATTGGCGCTGGCAATGGTCTTGGAACCCTTTTGAAATCTATCGTCCGGCCTCGAGCGCGCTCGGCATGTTTCAAGTCACCGATGGGACTTTCGCTCAAGCCCGGAGATATTGCATCCGCGATCACACCGTTGCGACCGAGAGTTCTTGGCACGACCTCAACTCCTGCTGGTTCAACGCTCTCTATACCAGGACCCTGCCGAGCCATGCGGTGGAATTGACCGCTGCTTATCTGCACCAGAGCGTGGTCGAAACTCTCGCGGCTCGTCGAACGGCCAAGATCAGTTTGGCGCAAAAACAAAAACTCGCCACCGTGATTCACCTGTGCGGCTTGCGGCGAGGCGCGAGCTTCGCCGCCCACGGCTTTCGAGTCAGGCCGGGCGAGCTTTGCGGGACTCATAGCTTGCAGCGCTATCTCACGCAAATTGAAATACTGAAAAAAACCTTTGCCCGATTGAGCAGTAGCTGAAGCGCTGTTCAGCGCCGCAACTGTCACCGGCACAGCGAGACTATTTGACGCGCCGACCGATGAATTCGAGTACGGTGCGATTGAAGAACACGGGCTGCTCCCAGTAGATCGCATGGCCGCACTCCGGCGCGATCACGACCTCGTTGTCGGGGATATGGCGCGCGATCAACCGCATGATCGACGGAGGGGTGAACATATCCGCCGCGCCTGTCATCAGCAGCGTCCTTGTCTTCAGTGTCGCCAATTTGTCCGGCGTGACGACATTGGCCAACTTCTGCCGGGCGCCCTTGCCGAGCTCGGATTTCTCGTTGAGCTCGTTCCATTTTTTGATGCCTTCGGGATTGGCCGCGCGATAGGAAGGGCCGAGCTCGCGCAACCAGCGCGGCAGCTCGTCCCACTCCTTGGTTCTAAGGCTCGCCGCAGCGTCGGCGATGTAGCCCTTGGCCGCGGCGAGATTGTTGCTCGATACCGTCAGGCTCAGCAATCGCTCGGGATGCGACAGCGCGTAGTCCGCGGCGACACTGCCGCCGGCGGCCGAGCTGACCAGATGAAATTTTTCCAAGCCGAAAAATTTAACGAGGTTCTCCAGATCTCCCGACGCTGTCCCGGGATTATCTTCCGGCGCCGGGTCCGAGTTGTAATAGTTGCGGCGCGAATAAGCGATCACGCGGTAGCCTGCCCGGGCAAACACCGGCTGCTGGTATAGCCAGACCAGTGCGCTACCCGACGCCGGGTGAAGCAACACGACCGGCTCGCCGCTGCCGCCCGTGTCCCAATAGCCGAGACGAGTGCCGGGAAGTTCGGCGATTCCCTCCGTGGCCGGGACCTGTTCGGGAATCGGTACGGGAACCATCGGATCGTACATGCGAGTCTGATTCATCACCGTTCCTCCACGAGTCGCTTTTCCATTACGTAAGAGCGGGAGGCCGCGTCTTTCATTACAACAGATCTAATTGCAAGACCTGGTATTTGTATTTTCCAAATTCAGTTTGCTTGAAAATCAGCGCCGTAGCGAGCTGCTGAAAAACTCCATCGGAGTCCTTTGACTTGGCTCAGAGCCGGCCCTGAGTCTCACGAAGAGACGAACAGAGAATATTTGAATGGGTTGATGATTTTCCGTTCATGCTGAGGGTCTCGAAGCATTCCGAAGCTATTCTCAGCAAGCTGCTAGTCCAGATCCAAAGCAAATCGTATTGCCTCATCGATATGGTGGATTTTTTCCGGTGACAGAGCCGTGATTCGTTGCTTGATCAGAACCTTAGGGAGAGTTGTGATATCGTCCAAATTGACCACGCAACGAGCAGGCATGCCGTCGCTTCGATCGAGAGACACTTCGACAGGAATATTCCGTATGGTCCGAGTGACAGGCGCGACCGTGATCGCCGCGCGCACGCGGTACGCCGCGTCGCGGCTTAAGAGCACGGCTGGGCGTCTGCCGGCGGGCGGGGGCATGTCAACCCACCAAACCTCACCGCGCTTCATCTACCACTTTTCTTTCGGCAATCGTTTGGAAAGCAACCGAGCGGCGCTCGTCGCCCAGTCGAGATCTTCCGGTTGGCTTCGATGCCCTTCCATATACACGCGGTCCAACTCTTTAGCCTGCAAGCTGTTTAAGCGTTGTTGACACGCTTCACGAATAAACGCCGCGCGGCTCTCCGCAACAACGCCTGCGCTGGCATCAATCCGCTTTAACAGATCGTCCTCGATCGGCACTTGGATGATTTTCTTGCCTTTTCGCTTCGCCATTCGATTTAACCTAAATAGTTACGTATTTGATACCCCATAAATTTACACATGACCGGGCGCGTTTACAACCCAAGGTGAGGTGAGATCTGGCGCAACTCAAACCAGGCAAAGCGATCGCCTGAGCAGAGCTTGAAAGCTTGGCGGAAAAAATCTGCCACCTAAGACTGAACTGCGGCGATCACTTCTTCGCCGGATCGTAGCCGAGTATGGGCGACAGCCAGCGCTCGACTTCCGCGACGGTCATGCCCTTGCGCTCGGCGTAGGACTCCACCTGGTCGCGGCCGATGGCGCTGACGGCGAAGTAGCGCGCTTCGGCGTAAGCGAAATAGAGGCCGCACACCGATGCCGCCGGAACCATGGCAAAATTTTCCGTCAGCTTGATGCCGGTCGATTCCGGGACGCCGAGCAAGTCAAAGATGATCGGCTTCTCGGTGTGGTCGGGCTGGGAAGGATAGCCCGGCGCGGGGCGAATGCCGCGGTATTTCTCCGCGATCAGATCCTCAGGGCTCAACCGCTCCTGCTTTCCGTAACCCCATTGCACGCGAACCAGTTTATGCAGGTACTCGGCGAAGGCTTCGGCGAACCGATCGGCCAAGGCCTTGACCATGATCGAATTGTACTGGTCGAGATCCGTCTCGTAACGCTCCGCCAGCTCCTGCGCGCCGTGTCCCGTAGTGACCGCAAAGGCGCCGATGTAATCCAAATGGCCGCTCTCGGCCGGCGCGATATAGTCGGCGAGGGCGAGCTGCGGCTTGCCGCGCGAGTTGTCTTTCTGCTGGCGCAAGGTGTGCAGCCGCGCCAGCACTTTGGTGCGCGTGACGTCGGCATAGACGATGATATCGTCGCCGTCGCTGTTGGCCGGATAAAAGCCGTAGACCCCTTGGGCCTTGAGCAGCCGCTTGTCGACGATTTCTTTGAGCAGCTCTTGGGCGTTGGCGAAAAGCTCCCGCGCCGCCGGGCCGCGCGCCGGATCGTTTAGCAGGTCGGGATAACGCCCGCGCATCTCCCAGGTGTGAAAAAACGGCGACCAATCGATATACGGCACCAGCTCGCCGAGGGGCAGATCGCTCAACTCGCGGCGCCCGATGAATTCGGGCACGGCGATAGGATGCTCGTCCCACTCGGTGTGCAGCTTGTGGCGCGCGGCCTCGGCGTAGGACAGCAGCTGGGTGCCCACTCGATTCTCGAATTGTTCGCGGATCTCCTCCTGGTCTTTGCGATTTTTTAAGTCCAGCGCCTTGCGTGTGTCGGGCTTCATCAAGGCGCCGACCACCGGCACGGCGCGCGAAGCGTCGATCACGTGAATCGTTTCATAGTTATACGCCGGCGCGATCTTGACCGCGGTATGGCGCTTGCTCGTGGTCGCTCCGCCGATCAGCAGCGGCACATTCAAACCGCGCCGGGTCATCTCGGTGGCGACATGGGTCATCTCGTCCAGCGACGGCGTGATCAGCCCGCTCAAACCGATGATATCGGCATTCTCTTGAATCGCGGTATCGATGATTTTGTCCGCCGGCACCATGACTCCGAGATCGATGACATCGTAATTGTTGCAGCTTAGCACCACGCCGACGATATTCTTGCCGATGTCGTGCACGTCGCCTTTCACCGTGGCAAAAACCAACTTGGTGCGCTTGCTTTGGTCTTGCGCTGCTTGCTTTTCCGCTTCCAGGAACGGCGTTAAATAGGCCACCGCCTTTTTCATGACTCGAGCGGACTTTACCACCTGCGGCAAAAACATTTTCCCCGAGCCGAACAGGTCGCCGACCACGTTCATGCCGTCCATCAACGGCCCTTCGATCACGGCCAGCGGCTTACCGTACTTGAGCCGCGCCTCTTCGACATCCTGATCGATAAAGTCCGTGAGCCCCTTCACCAGCGCGTGGGACAGCCGCTTTTCGACCTCGCCGGTGCGCCAGCTATCGTCCTTGACCACCGTTTTGTCAGTTTTTTTGACGGTCTCGGCGAAGCTCACCAGCCGCTCGGTGGCATCGGGCCGGCGATTGAGCAGGAGATCTTCCACCAATTCCAGCAAATCTTTGGGAATCTCTTCGTACACCGCCAGCATGCCCGGATTGACGATGCCCATGTCCATGCCCGCTTTGATGGCGTGGTAGAGAAACGCCGAATGCATCGCTTCGCGGACCGGGTTGTTGCCGCGAAAGGAAAAAGAAATGTTGCTGACGCCGCCGCTGACCTTGGCCCGCGGCAAATTCTGCTTGATCCAGCGCGTCGCTTCGATGAAATTGACGGCGTAGTTATTGTGCTCCTCGATGCCCGTGCCAACTGTCAGAATGTTCGGGTCGAAAATGATATCCTGCGGTGGGAAGCCAACTTGCTCGGTAAGAATCTTGTAGGTGCGCGCGCAGACCTCGAGCTTGCGATCGAGAGTATCGGCTTGGCCGCGCTCGTCGAAAGCCATGACGATCACTGCGGCGCCGTAGCGGCGGATGAGCTGCGCTTGATGGATGAATTTCTCTTCGCCTTCTTTGAGACTGATCGAATTGACCACGCCCTTGCCTTGCAGGCATTTCAATCCCGCCTCGATGACCTCCCATTTGGAGCTGTCGACCATCACCGGCACCCGCGCGATGTCAGACTCGCCGGCGATCAGGCGCAGGAATTTTTCCATCGCCGCTTTGGAATCGAGCATGCCCTCGTCCATGTTGACGTCGATGATCTGCGCACCACCCTCGACCTGCTGGCGCGCTACGCTCACGGCTTTTTCGAGATCGTCGGCGAGGATCAGCTTGGCGAACACTGGTGAACCGGTCACGTTGGTGCGCTCGCCGACGTTGACGAAGTTGGACTCCGGCCGCACCGTGACGCTCTCCAGACCACTCAAGCGTAGACAGGGTTCGACTGTCGGCACACCCCGCGGCGGTTTGCCTTTGACCGCTTCGACGATTGCCCGGATATGCGCCGGCGTGGTGCCGCAGCAGCCGCCGACGATGTTGAGCCAGCCGTTATCGACCCACTCGCTGAGCTGCGGCGCGAGGGACTCCGGTGTTTCCGGAAAGCCCGTGGGCAAGAGCGGATCGGGCAGTCCGGCGTTGGGATGACTGCTCATGTAAACCGGCGCGATACCCGACAGCTCCTCGATCAGCGGGCGCATTTCCTTGGGCCCAAGCGCGCAATTCATACCGACGCTCAGCAGCGGCACATGGGAAATCGAGTTCCAAAACGCTTCGACGGTTTGACCGGTGACGCCGCGATTGCTGCCCGGTTGGATAAAGGTCACGGAGGCCATCAGCGGCACTTGAATTTGTTTTTCATCAAATAATTTGGCGATGGCGAAAAATGCCGCCTTGGAATTGAGCGTGTCAAAGATCGTTTCGACCAGGAGAATGTCGGCGCCACCGTCGATCAAGCCGCGTGCCTGCTCGTAGTAGGCGTCGACGAGCTCATCGTAACTGACCCCGCGGGTGGCCGCGCTGTGAACGTCAGTCGAAATCGAACAGGTCCGGTTGGTCGGGCCCATGGCGCCGGCGACGAAGCGCGGGCGCGACGGATCTTTCGCGCTGACGATCTCCACCGCCCGGCGCGCCGCTCGAGCGCCGGCAACGTTCATCTCGTATACGTAGGGGTCGAGCTTGTAGTCAGCCATCGACACCGAAGTGGAGTTGAAGGTGTTGGTTTCGACGATATCGGCTCCGGCTTCCAGATACTGGACGTGCAGGTCGGTGATCAGGTCGGGCCGCGTAATGCACAAGACGTCGTTGCAGCCTTTGAGATCGCGCGAATGGCCGTCGAAGCGGTCGCCGCGAAACGCTTTTTCGTCGAGCTTATGCGCCTGGATCATGGTTCCCATGGCGCCGTCGAGAATGACGATACGCCGGGACAAAATTTCGCGAAGTGGTTTTTCCTGTTCGGTCATCGATTTGCTACTCAGTCTTTCTTTTTAGATTCGCGGGCATGATCGCTCTCGCGACGAAGATTTCCACCGGCTGGTTGCCGTTGCGCGCCAGTTTCTCGCCAGCGAAGGAACCGGTTAAATCGTAGTCGACGGAGTGGGCGCCGGCCCGGCCGAACCATTTTTCGATCTCCTTGCGGCCGAAGCCAAGCCAGCGGTGCGCCATCTGCTCGCGCATCCATTCTTGCTTATGCTCCACCAGATCGACCACGATCACCGTACCGCCGGGTCGGGTGATGCGGCAAAGTCCGGCCACGGCGCGCGCCGGGTCCGGCAGAAAATGCAGTACCATCACGCAAAACGCCGCATCCACGCTGTGAGTAGCCAGCGGCAATTTGAGCGCGTCGCCCTGACGGAATTCGACGTTGCCGATCTCCTGCTCTTTGGCGAGGGCGCGGGCGCGCCGCAGCATCTCGCTGGAAAGATCGACGCCGATCACCTTGCCCGCAAAACGCGCTAACTCGAAAGTCAGACTGCCGGTGCCGCAGCCAATATCGGCTAGAGTCAGATCGCGCGGCAGCAGTTTCTCAATCGCCAGGGACGCGACCCGGTCGTCGAAATAGCTTTTGCGAATCCGTTCCCAGTCACCTGCCACCGACTCAAAATAGCTTTGCGAGCGCTGCAAACGGCGGCGCCGGCAGGCGGCCAAGCGCGCCTGGTCGCGCCGGACTTCGGGGAGCTCGGCGACGCGCGCCTGCAGCGCCTTGAAGAGTTCCCGCGTCGGCTCCGCCATATCCTGGCGCGCCGAAAAATAGACATTCGTACCCTCTTTGCGATCCTGAATAAAACCGGCGCCTCGCAGTATGGCGAGATTGCGCGACACCGACGATTGCACCGATTGCACCACTTCCTGGACCTCGCCCACTGTCAGCTCCTCCTCGCAAACCGCCGCCAGAATGCGCAAGCGCAAAGGATCCGCCAAAGCTTTGAGGGTGCGAACGAATTCCATAATTCCACCAGTATTGGATCATTATATTTACATATTGTGATATTTACAACCGCGACTGACGGTCCCGGGAGCCTGAAGATTGCCCTGCAGCCGCGCCGCGACATCGTTTCAACGATTGCAAGAAACTCCCTCCCTGGTCGTGCCCGATCGAGAAGACCGCAATGGACGCGCACTTCGCGATGCCGCAATTCGGCGCGAAGAAGGTTTTCAGGGAGTATAAGCGAGCTGCCGCTCAATCACCGCATGAAACACGGCGAGGAGATTGTCATGCGCCGGCGCGCCCGCCATACTGCCGTTTTCGCGCGGCGCGAACCAATCGAGAACGAAATGGATCGCTTCGATGGTCGAATAACAGTGCGGTTTGGGCTGGCGGCGAATCCGGTAAGTGGACGGTGAATTCGGTTCGAAGCAAAGTTTGGGCAACGCGCCCAGGTTGGGACTGGCGCGAAGCATCTTGCGCACGCTTTTCCAAGTGCCGTCGAGGACGAAGATCACCAGGCGCGGGCCGGCCGAGATCAAGGCCGACCTTTCTTCGGGGGACTGCTGCGTAAGGCTCAACGCTCCCGCGCCGGGATAAAGCAAAAAGGGAAACACCCCCGGCCTGGCAATTTCATCGTTGACCCACCGGTCGCAGGAAAAGTCCACTCCTTGGAGCAACACTGAGTTGCGCAAGCAGAGATGCACCATCCGCCCGGTGCCGAAGCGATGCTTGGCCTCGCGCGGCTGGGTCAGGATGATGAAACGAGGAGTCGAATCGAACGGTTCGATGAGCGCGCAATAGCAACTCGCCGTCGGACGCCGGCACACATGACAGGCGACGCGATTCGTTTTGCGATCAAGGCCGCCGCAGTTCGGCATCAGCGGTCTTTCGTCTCGCTTCATCTTCGTCAACGTCGGCGGCGTATCATGCGAGTTTTTGGGCCAAAATCCCGGCGCGAAAAGACGGGTCGCGGGCATCGACAAATTTCCCCTCGCGATAAAATAGCACGCGAAATTCGCGGAAGTTGTCGAGTAGCTCGTTGTGGGCGAGCAAATAGTCGGGGTTCTTCGGATGGCCGATCCTTTGCTGGTCGATCAAATAGGTCTCGAAGACCACGAAGCCGCCGGGCTTCACCGCTGTTTTGATCTGTGGCACGAGAGCGCGCTGCAGATAATTAATGTTCACGACGAGATCGTAGCCGGAGCCGGGGAGTGAATTCTGATTCAGATCGATTTCCAGCCAAGTGACTTGCAGATTTCGCTCATCGGCGCGGCGGCGGGCTTCGCTCAACGCCACAAACGAAACATCGAGCGCAGTCACGGCGAACCCCCGCGCCGCGAGAAACAGCGCGTTGCGCCCATTGCCGCATGCGATTTCGAGCGCCCGCCCGGCTGGGATTTGCCAGTGTTCGCCGTCGAACATTTCCCGCAACAGGCTCGATGCGTCCTCCGGACCGGAAGACTCAGCATGTTGTCTATCCCATCGAATACGATCATCCAGTGACATCATGAGTCGACTCCGATCGATTTGACTCCGCGTTCACGACACCGCCCGCGCCAGCGTCAAAACGTAAACAATTTTAGCGCCGCTCTTATTGAGCGTGCGGCTACACTCGTTCACAGTTGCGCCGGAAGTGTAAACATCGTCGACCAACAAGATCCTCTTGTCTTGGACGGACCCGCCGGGCGCGAGTGCGAATGCGCCGCGAACGTTGCGCCAACGATCTTCTTCGCTCAGTTGGGTTTGCGGCGGCGTCTCCTTGACGCGCCGGAGCAGCAACGGATCCATGGGAATCCCATAAGAGCGGCCCAGCTGCCGCGCTAACAACACCGATTGATTGAAGCCACGCCAGCGCAGCCGTCTGGGGTGGAGCGGCACGGGAACGATCAGATCGGCCTGCCAAGCGTCGAGAAATTCCCGGCAACCGCGCGCCATGACGCGCCCCAGCGGCTTGCCCAGCGAAACTCTGCGGCCGTATTTAAATTTTTGCACGGCCTGGCGCAGTGGATGGTCTTCCCGTTCTTGGCGCGGGTAGCAGGCCCAGGAGCGCGCCTGAAAAAATTGCGGCGGGCGCGCCAGACAGACGCCGCAGCTGTGGTCGTCGCCGCCGGTACCGGGAAACGGCCGGCCACAAGTGTAGCACAGGGGGTGGCCGATGAGATCGATCTTCGCCCAGCAATCACGGCAAAAATATTCGCCGGCCCGGCC
>CAVSHR010000014.1:0-96888 GCA_963727625.1 uncultured delta proteobacterium
ATTTCTTCCCAGTCAACAAAATCTCGCCAGCGAGATGCGCAAGGCGAGTTAGCACCTCGTACACAAACGCTGAATGTCAAGAGTAAAGACTTGACCCTAACCTTGCCATTTTCCCGAAACAGCCGGTATCGGTCAGCCGCACCAAACAGCTGGCCGCAAACAAAACTCGTGTGATAAAAACTCCGCTGTGAATCCATGCGTTGTACGCTCATATATGCAAATTAAAGACTGCCACTCACTTTTTCAAAGGCACTTATTCGTTTCTTCGCTAGTCAAAAACAATTTACATGAGGGTTTTTCAGCAGAATCAAAGTAAAGCCCTGACCCTCATGGGCTCCATTAGCTCATCGCGTCCCCTCTATTTTCTCTCTCAGGGAATTACTTTTCTACACGCTTTACACGTGTGACCTAATAGCTCTGAAAATTGGCTGGGGAATGCGTGAATCTTAAACTCATCATTGTGAAGTGCAACCTTGACTGCATTTGCAGGCGCGTGAAATTTCCCATCGCGGTATGAAATTCCAATGTTTTCTGAAGCGACCCAAATCACGTTGACCCTACCCGCGATTGTCAATCTGAACATGGCCCGACGACACGGCGCTTACGATGTAATCCCTATAAGCAACAGTTGAAGGGTCTGAGAACACTGAATTAAAGCTGCTCGTGGACGGAGTTGTATGTTTTATAAATTTTTCTAGCTTATAGTGCGTGTCAAAAAGGTCGGCGGGGACCTCGGGGGTGATCCAACCGCGTTTTTTAGCGCATTCTATACAATAGTATTCCACTTTCGCGGCCACGATCGAGCTTATTCAGAGTACATAGTCTTTACGCGGCGGTTGCCTCGCAATCGCCGGCGGACCGGACATACGGCCATCCAACGCAGGAGTCAGCTCGGGAGCCAAAGTAGGCTCACGACAGCCCAATCGAGGGAATCGCCATCGAGTGTTCCACGACCTCGGGTGCGCGTCCACTACTAGACTCTATCCACGCATCACCTCTAACCTCTTCCGGCTCCTCAGGCACGGCACCCTTCTGGAAGAAGTCAATCGCGAGAGACGCCGGTTCGAGTGGCTGTCCCCAGCCGATAAGCCGGGAACCAAAAGCTGTCACTCTTTCGCGTCCATCGGACGCAACCCTTCTCCGAGTAAACAAGGGCACACATCTCGGGCGAGAACTCAACGAAGCGAATCGCGGTTGCCGTAATTGACGTTTCGAAGTCGTTCGCAAGCTTCTGAATCGGTCGCAGGTCGACCGGGGATACCTCACAGCGACGACGTACCAACTTTTCAGGCAGCAGAAGTTCGACGGCGAAGATATTCGCCTCGGATTCTTCAGACTCGCCCTTGTAGTCCAGCATGGACCGTTCTTGGCAACCTGCAAGCGCAGACCCGTCGTGCTTGAGCGAAAGTGCCCCAGCTCATGCGCAACGCTGAATCGTTGCCGTCCCCACGTTCGAGATCCAGCTTGCGACTCGTATGCGCCCGCGTTCGCCGACTCGCACCAGGCGAGCGACCGCGCCATCTAACTCGCCTCGCACGACAGTAACACCTAGGTCAGCCGCAAGACCTTCGAGCACGAGGTGTTTCGGCTCCTCAATGGCGTAGCGATCAAGGATATCTCTGGCCGCTGCTTTCGCTCGTCTCTCAGGGAATGATAGTTCTCGACGGCTCAAAACTACTCCTCGCTGCCGCTTTTGTCCGTCTTCACCGAATCGAGGTCTTCGAGCAACGAACGTAAATCGTCATCCGGTACATCGGTCAACTCGCGGTGCTCGACGGCGGCTTGCCGTTCTCCAATCAGCTTCAATAGTTCTGCCCGGGGCATCCCACGATACCGGCCCACGGTCCGGGCCGCAGGCAGCGCACGGCCTAGCGCCGCGATACGCGCGCGCCGCTGCTCTGCGATAGCTGCGTTCGCCACTCGCGAGCCTGCGCAATTGCCGCATTCGCATCTGGTCCCAGCCGAAGTGCCTCTTCGCAGGCCGCTTCATCTTCAGCGAAGACCTCCGACGCAAGGTCAGTGCGACAGAGTCTCCAGAAACTTCAGCTCGTCTCGATCTCCTCCGCTCATAGAACCTCAGTTTATCACTTTGCGAGCCGCCTCGACGAGCTCCGGCGGGAGTTCCGCAATGAGCCGGTCGAGCCGCTTGCGTGCGTTTGTCACATCACTCGGCGAAAGTCCCGTCGCATCCCCGATGGCGCTGCGCCCTTCGATGCCCTCCTCATAAGCCATCAAGAGGAACTGAACACCCTCGTCTCCCTTTACAGTGGCCGCCCGGAAGAGGTAATCCTTGACCTTCCGCACCACGTCCCGCAGCGCTACCAATTCTCCGGTTGGTAGGCGTTGGCCCCACGCTTCGCCATCACCTTGTCGATCACCGTCTCCGACGCCGCAGGCTTGCGCCGGCTCAGGAGCTTCGACGTCCGCGCGGAAATCGCACCGCAGATGCGTCGAGAGAGCAACGGTCTCGGGATTCCAAGTCAGGCGGCCACGCACCGTATCGACGATGACTTGGTTCACGAGGTCGTCCTGATTCAGGTCTATACCGACGCCAAACTTTCGGAGGAGGAACGCCCGCCTTCGCGCGTAGCCGAATACCACCTTCAGCGTTCGCGGCTCTGCGAGCGCAGCCTGGATGGCCGCCAGGACCTCCGGCCCCGGCGGCCGCTCTTTTTCGTCGTCTTTATCCAAACCGCGTCACCTTGCTTCGTTCTGTCCACGACTCATTCCAATTTGCCGCCGCCTTGCTATTTTCTGCGGCCTGCCCTCGAACTTCTCGTGGCCCGTCGCGGCAATCCGTCAGTCCAAGCGGATACTACCTCACCGAGGACGGACACCGCGACACCGGCCCGCAGTGGTAAATCGAACGCCGTCATGGACATACCTATTCAAAAGACAAAATCTGGAGCCCCCAAGTTGTCCGGCGATGGAGGTATCAGATGGAACAACACCAAGAGTCAATAGTATCCGAGCATCCGGGCAAGGGCCCGAAGTTCGAAGTGAACGTCGAGGGCATCATCCACGAGTGGTCGTCACCGACCATCACAACGGAGCAGGTTGCCGCGCTCGGCGGCTTTGATCCTGCCCTAGGCGTGCTCGAAATCGACCTTACCACGAACGAGGAACGACAGCTTCGTCCGGGCGAGACCATCGAGCTCAAGCCTGGCATGGGATTCGCGAAGAAGCGCCGCTTCCGTCGCGGATGAACCACCATGGAGGCACGGATCGAGCAGGAACTCCGGCTTCTCCGCACTAGGTGGGCGGAGCTCAAGTACGACTCCGGGGACCGGTGGGTCTTCCTACCAGGGTACCCGCTGCCCGCCGGCTGGAACCGACCCGTGACCGACATCGTCTTCCAGATTCAGGTTAACCATCCAGGCGCGGCTCCTGGTCACGGCTTCCTGACGTTGAAGGGGCTGCTCTACAACGGCAAAGTTCCGACGAACTACCAGGACCCTGCGCCAACGCAACCCCCTTTTCCCGGGCCGTGGGGGCCCTTTTCCTGGTCGCCGGAAGACTGGCAACCGCACGCCGACATCGCCGGCGGCTCGAACCTGTTCACGTGGGCCAGAGCTTCACGCGGCGCTTCCGCGAAGGGGTGCATGATGCGCAGCGAACTGCACGTTCCCGCGATGACGTACCAGAAGGTGCTTGGCCACCTGTTCTCAAACATGGAGACGGAGCACGCAGCCTTTTTCTACGCTCGCGTATCTTCTTCGGAGAGGACGCTCGTGCTCTCGGTAGAGAACCACTTCTTAGTGCCGCCCGACCGGTTTGTCCTCCGGTCTGCCTATCACTTCGAGCTGTGCGACGACGTCCAACGCGAGATGATCAAGGAAGCGCACGCTCGTGAGTGTTGCCTCGTTGAAGCGCACTCGCATCCGTTCCCGCGCCGGCGTGCTTCTCAGACACCGACGTTCTCGGACTCCTCGACTGGTTCCTCACGTCCGCTGGCGTCTCGCGAGGCGCCCATATGTTGGCATCGTAGTCGCCCCGGGAGCTTCGACGGAATTATGTTCTCCGATGGAGAGACGCCGGTCGTGCTCGACACTCTCATCGTCGGCGGAATCCAAATGCGACCGACCGGCGCCACGATTCACGATTGGGAGGCTCTCAGTGCACGACGATAAGCGGTTCGACCGCAGCATCCGGTTCTTTGGTCATGAAGGACAGCAGCGGCTGCAGGCTACGCGCATAGGCGTGGTCGGCGCCGGCGGGCTCGGGACCCACGTTTTACAACAGCTCGCGCTTCTCGGCGTCGGCGCCCTCATCGTGGTCGACCCGGAGGAACTCGACGACACTAACCGCAATCGCTACGTCAGCGCACGGCATGATGACCTTGTTCCGGGGACGCTGAAGGTAGACATTGCGGAGCGTCTCGTCGCCAGCATCAACCCCCAGGTTATCGTGACGAAGGTACCTTTCTCGTTGATGAGCAGCGAGGCTCTCGATGCCCTCGAAAGCGTCACACATGTGTTCGGTGCCTTGACCACGACGCTCTACGTCTCGTTCTGACCGAGATCACTGCTGCGTATCGATTGCCGTACGTCGATGCCGCGTCCGAGATTCTTCCGGGACACCCGCCCGAGTTTGGTGGACGTGTGTGCGTCGCATGGTCCGGAACGTCGTGTCTCTGCTGCATGGACGAGCTCGACCCGGAGGAGTCTCGGGATGCTAATGTTAGGAGAGACCGAGCAGTCGTCTACGGCCTATCACTTGTCCAAGGCGAGGCAACTCCGTCTGTCGTCTCCTTGAACGGCATCATTGCATCACTGGCGGCGACTGAGTTCATGGTTGGCGTCACCGGTATCCGCGCGCCGTGGCCGCTTCTCACATACTATGGTGCGTCGGGTACGGTTCGCGTGCGCACTGACGCTCGTCAGGGTTGCTACTACTGTAAGACGGTCCACGACGCTGGCGACCGCGATGCTGTCCGGCGTTACATCACGGCTGACAAGTAAATCCACGGGCTCGTCAAGGGAAAAATCTGAGGGTCAGGCCTACTATCGAAGCACAAGAGCACGGGATAGAGAGTCAGATCTTGTATCTTGACTTGTGGATTTTTGTCGTCACCACGCGGCTGCGAAAAATACCTTCTCTCAACCGATAACGGGTTTTTTGACGAGGCTTTCGGTAACGAATGGGAAATTGTCCGCTAGCCAGGCGTCGATCCCGCCTTCGAGCGGGCGAACCCTGGTGATTCCTTTGGGTCGTAGGAACAGCGCCACCCGGGCGCTGGTCGCTTCATTGGGTCACGAACAGTAGAGAACGACGTCGCGACCCGGGGAATCTCTCCGTGGCGCTCCTCGATCTCTTCCATGGGGATACGAAGCGCACCCGGGATCATCTGAGGGAACGCCTCGATATCCATGGGCTGGCGCAAGTCCACGATTGAAATATTTTCTCCGGCGTTAATTTTGTCCATGAGTTCCTTCGGAGTGATGCGCGCAATCCGCAGCCGGCGAAGAAAGCGTCGGCGCTGAATGAACTTCCACAAAACATAAGCGGCCAAACCTCCCGCTAGGACCGCGACCAGCCAACCGCCCCAGCGCAGTGCGATCCGCTCGAGTTGTTCGCTGAATATCAAGCCCAAGCTCGTGACGCTGACGACCCAGAACAATGCGCCCAGGGAAGCGAAGATCATGGCGACACCCATGAGCAGGCGTTTGTCGGTTGGCTTGTTATGTCAGGCCCTAGTCTAAGCGCTCATCGTTTTCGCGTTACACTTTTCACGGAGAATTTGGTATGATAAGGTGTAGGTTAACACGGTAGAGATAAAATCTTCCCTTAAGGATTTTCGCAGATGGCAGGTCCATCATTTCCAGACATTCTGTATGACTTGATGCAGAAGCAAGCCATCACCTCTCGCGACTTCGATCAATTTATATATAATTACAGGTTCTTCGATCAGCAGCGATCGAATATTCAAAGATTATATCCTCATCAGTGGGTGGCCGCTTTAGAACTCAAGCTATACAACTCGAAGGACTTCAATGATCTTCGTGCTCAGCTACGGGATCGACAGAATTTTCGTTACGCCTATATTGAACAAATCTTGTAGGACTACATGGTGGCACGGGTATCCGTCTGATGGTCGCATTGCGGCAGACATTCGTATTCTCAATACTGCAGCGTCGAGTTCCGATATAACATCACTCATTGCCGACACAGGCGCACCGTTTAGTGCGCTTCCGTATTCTAAAGTATCATTAATAAATAGCGGTGGTACAATTTCCACGCCAATTACGTTTTACGTTGGTGGTAATTCAATCACAACAATGGAAATAGTGGAGGATGGGCTGCTGACTAATGTTGAGCAGCCTCAGTACACTGGAGGTGGTTGGTGAAGTGCTTAATGGTCCATTTAGAGTTCACTATGCATCTTCGGATCAACCTGTTGCGGCATGCAGCTGGTATTGATCTTTTCGATTCGTTTGGAGCTGATCCTGTCAAGGACGCTTCAAGTCATCGCGCATATCTGGCAAAGAGAACTTAGCATTAGCAAGCGGCCGAAAGAGAGGAAGTCATGCCCCGAATGATACCTGAGGTTTATACCACGTCGATTCATGAAGGATTGAGGTTATACGCCACATGGCCGATCGGGACAGAACTCGAATTAGGTGACTTCGGGCGGCTTGAAAATTATCTTTTCATTAAAGAAGGAAACATTGCTAAGACCTACCGAATTCCTGTCAAGGTAAAGGATTATCCTCGGCCAGTGTTTTTTGAGTTTAAGTCGTTAGGTACCCAGGGAATTTCGGATTCACTCCCAGGCAGCCGTGAATCCGAGCGTTGGGTGTTGCTCCCGTAGCCGTTAGGGCGGGCGTGACAGTGAAGTTCGCAAATGAAAATGGATGCTATTTTCGCTCGGTAAAATTGCAGCAATCGTATATCGACAACTTGGAAAAAGTTAACACCGCAATCATGAAGCAGTTCTCAAATAGAAAATGGAACGGCCAGTCCGCGTTTGTACATAGCCTTTTTAAGTCTGAAGGAACATCAGTTCTTATCGCTAGCTCGGCGGGAGCGCAAATAGAATTTGAAGCTAGTTCAAACGCAATAAAGGAGTTTGATCTCGCGGATGCTTCTGGCGCGTTCCAAAAAAAAAGTGAGATGGATATAGCATTTAAGCTAATTGCCAAAACAGGTTTGGTTCCGTTATTTACATTATCCCAGGTCCAACCCAAAAACCGGTGGCTCGCCCTCTTTGGCGCCGGTGGAAAGACAGCACGTCCTCTCTTAGCCGTCTCACCACAGGAAGCGAAAGCGTCCCACTACCTGGATCAGTAATTACCACCTATCCACCGACAGTTTCGCCTGATGTGGCACAGGAACTGGACAAGTCTGTAGACGAGTTGTTCCACGTTGTGGAGATTCCTATCCACAGCGGCGGCCACTGAGCGCGAGCTTTTCTCTGAAAATTTTCGCGCGATGGAAACAGCTAGGGCGAAGCATCGGGGTCAGGCTTCTACGACTCGACTATCCTGAGAAATTGCGGAACCTGCGAAAAATACCTTCTCTCAGAGAACAACGGGTTTCTTGACGAGGCTTTCGGTAACGAAAGGAAAATTGTACGCGAGCCAGGCGTCGATCCCGCCTTCGAGCGGGCGAACCCTGGTGATTCCTTTGGCTCGCAGCAGCAGCGCCACACGGGCGCTGGTCGCTTCGTTGGGTCACGAACAGTAGAGAACGACGTCGCGATCCCGGGGAATCTCTGCGTGGCGCTCTTCGATCTCTTCCATAGCTATACGAAGCGCACCGGGGATCATCTGAGGGAACGCCTCGATATCCATGGTCTGGCGCAAGTCCACGATGGAGAGGTTTTCTCCGGCGGTGAGCTTGTCCATGAGTTCCTTCGGCGTGATGCGCGCAATCCGCAGCCGGCGAAGAAAGCGTTGGCGCTGGATGAACTTCCACAAAACATAAGCTGCCAAACCACCGGCTAGGACCGCGACCAGCCAACCGCCCCAGCGCAGTGCGATCCGCTCGAGTTGATCGCCGAGAATCAAGCCCAAGCTCGTGACGCTGACGACCCAGAACAATGCGCCCAGGGAAGCGAAGATCAGGAAACGTCGCACGGGCATGCGAAAGACTCCCGCTAGAGACGATGCCGCGGTATTCAGGCCGGGTATAAATTTGGCGACGAGCAAAGAACGGGCGCCATGCCGGATGAAAAGGTTCTCGGTCCGCCGCACGCAGGAGTCAGGTTCGAGGGAAATGCGGCACAGTAGCTTCAGTATGCGGCCGCCGCGGTAACGGCCTAGGAAGTACCAGAACAGGTCGGCCAAAATAACCGCGACGAACGGCAACGCCAGCGCGAACGTCAAATTCATTTTACCGGCACGGGCCAGCGCGCCGGCCGCGATCAACAGAGGACCAGCCGGGATAGGCAGACCCAGCTGTTCGAGCAGCACCCAGCCGAACAAGACAGTGTAGCCGTGCCTGATCAGGAAATCGGCCGCTTGGTCCAGACTCAAGGAACTGGCCGCCTCGGGCAAAACGCTCGCAAAAAAGAAACTAAGGACAGTCAATATCAGCGCCGCAAGCGCCGATTCGACATAGATCCGACGAGCCTGGGAGCGGAGCCGTTTCTCGGCGCCTTCGTCGCCGACCGGCTCTTCGGTGCCGTTCATCTTGCGCGCGCCGCGCGCGGCCAAAGCGACTCAGGTCTTTTTGCGCGCCTGGGAGAGAGCGAGAGTTCCTATCCAGAACGGCAGAAATAGCGCCGCATACCATCCGTGGCTTACATCTGCATGCGCGAAGACGACCGCCAGGACGACGCCCACGGCGAGCATGGCGACACCCATGAGCAAACGCTTACGGATCTCCTTCGGCCCGATATTGGCGAGCTCTGCTTTTCCGCCGTTCATCGAAGGCCATCGGTACTTTTCTTCATTTTTTCGATCTCCGCTCAGGTTTCACCTTTAATAGCCGACATTCGCACATCCGGCTAGAGTGCGCTGCAGCCGCGGCAGAGATTTGCGGTTCGTGAACTGACTGCTAGTGTATGATGTGATTCTCGGTGAGTTCTAGAGATGAATTCCGACCGCGTTACTTTGCAGGGAAAAGCCCTGCCCGAGTCAGACGATGTCCGCTGATCTGAGCAGTTTGGAAAAGGCCCGGCTGCTGGTCTCTACCAAGTTTTCCGAGGATGAACGCGCCCGCGGCTCGATGGAACGCGGCGCGGAAGCGGCTGAGCTCCTCGGTAAACTCGGAATGGATGCCGAGACCCGCGCAGTCGCCCTGCTGCTTCCCCTGGTCGACGAGGGCGCGCTCGATCCGGCGGCGATTGAGAAAGGCATCGGCGTTCAAGTGGCCCGCCTGATCCGAGGGGCTCTTCGCATCACCAGCCTTAAAGATCTGCGCAAAACCGCAACCGAGACTCTCCAGGCCCATCGTCTGCGACAGATGCTTTTGACGATCGCGGAGGACCCACGGGTTGTGCTGGTGAGCCTGGCGCACCAGGTCTGTGCTCTGCGCGCCGCCGGGAACGCCGAGGAACAGACGCGACGCACCGCCAGCCAGGAAGCCCTCGAGGTCTTCGCGCCGCTCGCAAACCGGTTGGGCGTGTGGCAGCTCAAACAGGAGCTCGAAGACCTCGCTTTTCGTTACTTGGAGCCGGACATCTATCGGCGCATCGCCGACGGCCTCGACCAGCGGCACGCGGACCGCGGGCGTTACATCGCGCAGGTGGTCGCGCGCTTGCGCGAAGAATTGAATCGCGCCGGTATCAGCGCCGAGATCAGCGGCCGCCCCAAGCATGTTTACAGCGTCTGGAACAAGATGCGCGAGAAGAGCCTCGACTTGAGCAAGGTCTTCGATGTCCTCGGTTTTCGCATCCTGGTAAACGACGTAAGCGGCTGTTACGCGGCGCTGGGCGTGGTGCACGGGCTGTGGGAGCCGATCCTGGATGCGTTCGACGACTACATCGCCAAACCCAAACCCAATGGCTACCAGTCGCTGCACTCGGCGGTGATCGGTCCGGAGGGAGTAACCATGGAGGTGCAAATCCGCACCTTCGACATGCACCGCCACGCCGACCTGGGGGTGGCGGCCCACTGGCAGTACAAGGAAGGTCTGCAGACGCGCATCGCATGGTCGCGCAGCTTTCTCGAAAGCGCGAAGAGCGCGACGGACGACTCCGATCTTATCGAGCGCTTCAAGCAAGCGGCTTTCCACGATCGGATCTACGTGCTCACGCCGCAGGGTCAGATCATAGATCTCCCGGCCGAGGCCACGCCGCTCGACTTCGCCTATGCGGTTCATACCCAGGTGGGGCACCGCTGCCGCGGCGCCAAGCTCGACGGGGTTATGGTCCCGCTTACGAAACCCCTCGCGAGCGGCCAACAAGTCGAGATCCTGACGGCGCGGGAGGGCCACCCGAGCCGCGACTGGCTGAATCCTAGCCTGGGCTACCTCAAAACCGCCTCTGCGCGCGCGAAGGTCCGTCGCTGGCTCAAGCAGCTGGATCATGAAGCTCATGTCGCCCAGGGCCGGGCAGTCCTGGAGCGTGAGCACCGGCGCCTGGGTCTCGGCGAGATCAACATTGCCGAACTCGCCAAACGCTTCAAAATGCGGCGGCCCGAGGAGCTGCTGGCGGCGCTCGGGCGCGGCGACATCGGCACGGCGCGGCTCGGCCAGGCGCTCGGCGTCGAGTTGCCCGCTCAAGCGCCGAGCACGGCGGCATCATTGCCGGCGGCGCGGGGCAACTTGCTGGTGCACGGTGCCAGCGACGTTCTGACCAAGATTGCCGGTTGTTGCAGGCCCGTGCCGGGCGACCCCATCGGCGGCTACGTCACCGCCCAGGGAGGCGGCATCTCGATTCACCGCCTCGATTGTCCGAATCTGGAGCGGCTTGCGGCGCTACGACCTCGCAAGCTGATGCAGGTTGCGTGGGGAGAAACCAGCGCGCAGCGCCATACCGCGGAAGCAATGAAGCGAAAAGCGAATGCGGATTGACGCTAGAGTTTACGCGTTCAAAACATTCAAGCCGTTCCACCGCTGCGCTCAGCTATAAACGAAGCCCGTTCCAAACGTTCCACCGCTGCGCTCCGTTCCAGTCGTTCCAATCGTTCGACGGTGGGTGAAAGCATAACCAGGGCCGGCGGCGTGGTCGATAAATTCATCGGTGACGGCGTCATGGCGCTATTCGGCGTCGAGAGCGGGCTCCAAGCGGGCTGCAGGGAAGCGTTGGCCGCTGCGATGGGGCATGGTCGAGCAAGTCAAAGGACTCAGCCTAGCGCTCGCCGACGAGCTCGCCGAACCGCTCAAGATCGGCATCGGGATTCACCGTGGGCCGGTGGTGGTGGGCCGAATGGGCTACGGCGCAACGGTTCATCTCACCGCCATCGGCGATACGGTGAACGTGGCAAGCCGGCTGCAAGATTTGACTAAGGAATACGCTTGTCCGTTGGTCATATCGGAAGAAGTCGCCATTCGGGCGGGACTGCGAGTGACCGGCTTGCCGCGGCACGCGACCACGGTGCGAACTCGCCGCGAAGCGCTGGCGATTTTCGTCATCGATGATTTGGGCAAACTGGTGTTTGCCGGCGACACTGTTGGAGAAAGATTTTAAGGTCTCCGCCGGTACTGGAGTTTTGATTTTGACTCTGCGCTCGTCGCCAGCTTTTTTAATGGTGAGCTGACTGCTGCCAGTCCTTCAGTATTTGGTTCAGCTGCTCGCGGATCTCAACTTCGCTTTTAGTCACATCCATCGGTTTGCCGAAGGGCTGGGGCACGTCGACGCCGCTCGGCCAGTAAACTTCGACGGAATTGCCGTCGGGGTCCTGGGCGTAAACGCTGACCGTGTTGCCGTGGCTGACCACGCGGTTGATCGGGACATGGTTATTGACGAAGATTGTGTAGAAATCTTTCACGTCTTTGAGGGTTGCGCAGCGAAACGATATCTGTTGAATCACGTTTACATCGCCTTCGTCATTGCGCCCCGGCGCGAGTAGAAGCTCATGATGTTCCAGCGTGCGCTCCTGCGCGGTCATGAAAACTCCGCCGCGCGGGCTGCGGTCGCTAACTTGCAAGCCGAGGATGTCGCGGTAAAAGGCAACCGAGCGCTCGATGTCGCGAACGTAAACGCCTACGTGACCCAGCGAACTGACTTTCGGCATAGGACCTCCTTCGGACGGGCGGATTGTTAAATTTTTGCAGCGGCGCTGTCAATGCTTGCGTCGTTAGACATTTTGCTGCTCGAATCCAGGCAAACTCAAGGGCCGAGCGGTGAGCGCTTAACGGCGCAGCACGCGTGCGAATCTGCCGGCGACGGCGTTGACCGCCTCGGGCAATTCTTCGATTCTAAAGAATCGGCAACCAAAGTAAAAGACGATCGCCGCCAAACCGATGGAGGCGATCACTTGGACGAGATGAACCCACAGGCCGCGCAGCGGCAGCACGCCGGCCAATTCACTGGTGAACCACGCTGTCGCTGCCATCGGCAAAGATGCGGCGCAAATGCGCAGGACGGTTTTCCCGAGCCTTCGACCTTCGAGCCGTTGCAGCCGGCGGCGCATCAAAAGCGCCAGCAGTAAGAAATTGACCAGCGCCACCGTGGAGGTAGAAAAAGCCAAGCCCACATGGCCGAAGGGGCCGACCAGCAGGGTGTTCATGACGTAATTGACCGCGATGGAGCCCAGGCTGATCAGCATTGGCGTGCGCGCGTCGTTGAGCGCGTAAAACGCCGGCGAGAGCACTTTGACAGCAGCGTAGCCGGCCAGGCCGATCGCATAGGCGGCCAAGGCGTTGGCCGTCTGCACCGTGTCGAAGCTGGTGAATTTGCCATGCTCGAACACGAGCGCGACAATCGGCCGGCCCATGACCGCCAGCCCGATCGCCGACGGAATGCACAGGAGAAACACCAGCGCCAGGGAGTGGGTCAGCGTTTGGCGAAATTCGTCATAATTGGGATTCGCCGTGCTGCGCGATAACGATGGCAGCGTCGCCGTGGCGATGGCGACGCCGAAGACGCCGATGGGAAATTGCATGAAACGAAAGGCGAAGCTCAGCCACGAAACCGGACCATTGAGTACGGTGCCGGTCGCCGGGTCGATGATTGCCGAGGCAAAGTTAGTATTTACAAAAACATTGATCTGCACGGCGGCGGTGCCGATGATCGCCGGTCCCATCAGCCGCAAGATCTGGCGCACACCGGGATCGCTCAAATTAAAATCCGGTCGATAACGAACGCCGCGGTGCCACAAGCTTGGCCACTGGACCGCCAGCTGCAAGCAGCCGCCGACCAGCGTGCCGTAAGCCATTCCGGCGATGGGCGTGAGTCCGATCATCGGACCGAAGGAAAAGCCGAGAAGCAGGCCGCCGAGGATCGAGCCGACGTTAAAAAATGCCGAGGCCAGGGCGGGCAGGCCGAAAACATTAAACGTATTCAACATGCCCATCGCCTGCGCCGCCAGCGCGATCAGCAACAGAAACGGGATCATGATTCGGGTCAAACTGATGGTCAGCTCCGCTTTGCCGGGAATGTCGAAAAATCCCGGCGCGAGCAGACGCACGATCGCCGGCGCATAGAGCCAAGCCAAGACGGCAATGACGCTGATGCTGATCATGATCAAGGTGGCAACGCGGTTCGACAGTCGAATCGCCGCCTCTTTGCCTTTGCTTTGCAGCGTTTGCGAAAACGTGGTGACGAAGGCGGCGGACAGCGCGCCTTCGGCAAACAGGTCACGGAGCAAATTGGGAATTCTAAACGCTGTCAGAAAGGCGTCGTACTGCAACCCGGCGCCGAAAAGCGCGGCGAATACCTGGTCGCGCACCAGGCCGAGGACCCGGCTGGCCATGACGGCAAGACTGATAATCCCCGCGTTGCGCGCCACGTTTGCGCGCGCCTGTTGCGTCGTGTTTTCGTCCATAGCTTGCGGCGTCAGTGGATAACCCGTAGCACGAAAAACATTGGCCGTCGACGCGCACCCGGCTGCGAGATCGCTTTTGTCCTGGCCAGAGCCGCGAGGCTTTGTTAGAAGAATTGGGAGCAATACTTATCGACAGTTCTTTTAGGAGGGATTATGGACGTGACGGCAAAGATCGCCCGTTTCGCAACCGAGTTGAAGTTCGACAGCGTTCCGGCAGCGGCGGTGCAAACGACCAGGACCGCCGTGCGCGATTGCCTCGGCGTGGCACTTGCCGGCAGCCGGGAAGAGGACGCCAAAATCTGCGCCGCCATCGCCCGCCAGGAAAATGCCAAAGCGGAAACCACCGTGATCGGTCAAGGTTTCAAAACTTCCGCGTTGAACGCCGCGCTCGCCAACGGCGCGGCGGCGCACGCGCTCGATTTCGACCATAGCTTTACTTTGATGGGCCAGCCCACCGCGCCCATCGTGCCCGCGGTCTTCGCCCTCGGCGAAGCGCTCGGCGCCGGCGGGCGGCGGTTGATCGAAGCCTACGTCGTCGGGTACGAGGTGACCGCCAAGCTGGCGCATTCCCTGCGCGATAGCGCCCATGACGGCTGGCACGCGCCGAGCACTTTGGGTTCCTTTGGCGCCGCCGCGGCCTGCGGCAAGCTGCTTGGCTTGAGCGCGGCGCAAACCGAAATGGCGCTCGGCATCGCCGCTTCGATGGCGAGCGGGGTCGTGGCCAACTTCGGCACCATGACCAAGCCACTCCATACCGGCCTCGGCGCCCGCAACGGCGTGCTGGCGGCCAAACTGGCGCAGGGCGGTTTCACGGCCAACGCCAAAGCCATCGAAGCCAACGGCGGCTTTTATCAGATCTATCATCCGGGCACGGCGATCAACGAGGCGGCGATCGATGAGCTCGGTCAGTCCTTCGCGCTCCTGACCGATGGCCTGAGAATCAAGCCCTATCCTTGCGGCGGTCTCACCCATCAAGTGATCGATTCGGTGCTCGAGTTCAGAGCCAAACATGGCCTCACGGCCGAGATGATCGAAGCGGTCGACGTCGACGTGGTCAAACACACCTTCGATCGCATCGTCTTCCGCGTGCCGCAAACCGGCATCCAGGGGAAATTCTGCATGCCCTATTTGGTCGCGCGGGCGATCATTGACGGCAAAGTCGGCATCGACGCGTTCACCGACCAGGCGGTGCGCGATGCCGATGTCCTAAAGCTCGCCGCAAGAGTTGAGATGCGGCTCGAGCCGAACTTGAAGAAGTCCGACGCGGCGGGGCGCCCCTGCCGGGTGACGATTCGTTTGAAAGGTGGAAAGACTTTCTCCCGCGAGGCGCAACATGCCAAAGGCGGCCCGGAGTTTCCGCTGACCGAAGCGGAGCTGAACGCAAAATTCTTCGAGTGCGCCCGGCACGCGATCCCGGCGGAAACCGCCCAGAACGCGTTGGATCATATCCAAAAATTAGAAACTCTCGATGACGTCCGCCCGCTTTGCGAACTGATCCGAGGTTAGCAGGCCGCAAGGGGTTACGGATGCCAAGATCTTTTGCCCGTTAGCTCCTTAAGGCTGCTGTACTCCGGCCGCACCATGAGCCACTGCAAAACTTTGTCATTGACCGCCATCACTGTCTTGAGCGGCGCATTGCCTTTGGTGACCGCGATCAAGGCGCCGCTGCCGGAGCCGGTAAACTGCGAGCCGCCGGCCAACATCGATTGGATGCCTGCGGTCGATTGCATAAAGGCGACGTTGAGGTCGATGCCTTCCTCGCTCATGTAGCCGAGTTCCTTGGCGATGGGGAAGATCGCGAATTGGAACGACTTCGACGGCAAAGCCCCCCGTGATGGTTTCGAGAGCGAAGGCGCTCGGCAAAGGCAACAATAAACCGCCGAGCAAAATCAGCGAGCAAAGTTTTCGGCGCATCATGATGGACCGCCTGGAGGCCAGTGTTATGAAATTTGCTGGCAAGGTTTAGACTTTTGTCGAACCGCCTTGAAATCGAAATCAGACGGCGGGCTTTTTCTAAGTCTACCCCTTTTGAGGAATTCTCCGGCTCAGTCAGCCGCGCGGGCGAAGCCGGCCAGCAATTATTTTTCCTTTGTGATATTTATGTGTTTACCGAATGGTCGAGCCTGTTTGCCAGCAAATCGCAATTGAAGCTATAAGCATACCTGGCGCTTGCTCCGACGGGTTATCGGTTCCGCGCTATCCCTCGGGGCTCAACCCTTCAAGACGAATATTTGGAGCGGAGGTTTATTCCGTATGCCCATTAGAAAAGGGGCTGACTACATACGGGCGTTGCGCGACGGCCGCGAGGTCTGGCACGCCGGGCGGCGCATCGCCGACGTGACCGCTCATTCCGGCTTTACCGGCACGATCAAAACCCTGGCCGACCTGTACGACAAGCAACATGAGTCCGAGTACCAAGACATCATGACGTTCGCACGCGACGGCGAGCGCATTTCGTACAGCTATCTGCCGCCGCGCAACGCCGAGCAGTTGGCGCTCAAGCGCCGCAACATCGAGTTCTGGGCGGAGCAGACCTTCGGCCAGATGGGGCGATATCCCGAATTCGTCGCTGAGCTGGTGATCGGGTTGCTCGACTGGACCCACGTGATCGAACAGACCAACAAACAGTGGGCGGAAAACGTTCGCGCCTATTACCGCTACGTGAGCCAAAACGATCTCTGTCTGACCCACGCCTTGACCGATCAGTATTATGACCGGACCAAGCGCGTCAGCGAGCAGGAAGATCCCGATCTGATATTGCACGTCGTCGGCGAGAGCAAAGCCGGACCGGTCCTACGCGGGTTACGCACGCTGGCGACTCTCGCTCCGATATCCGATGAAGTTTTGGTCTATCCCAACCGGCCGCGCGACCCCGATGAGCCGGACTACGCCATCGCCTTTGCGATCCCTATGAACACGCCCGGTCTGAAAATCCTCTGCCGCGATCTTTACGCTGACAATGCCGATCCCGAGCGCTACCCGTTGACGACGCGTTTCGATGAAGTCGACGCGGCGTTGATCTTCGACGATGTCGTGGTGCCGTGGGAGCGGCTCTTCGTCTACAAAGATCCGAAGCTGCTCAGCGGCATTCGCTACATTCACACCTGGGGCCAGTACTCGACGATGCTTAGGTTGGTCACGAAGTTAGAAGGCTTCTTGGGGGTGGCCCAGTTGTTGACGCAGTATGCTAAGCGGCAGAGTACCGCCGCGTCGCAGCTATTGTTGTCATCTTTGATGCAGGATATTGAGATCTTACGCTCGTGTCTTCGGGACGGTGAGTTGCGCGGCTACGTGAGCCCGGGTGGCACTTGGGCGCCGCTCTTGAGCGCTGCTTATCGCGTTCATAGTATCGAAGCTTCGGATCGCGCCGAACGCACCCTGGAAGGTTTGTTGACCAGCACGCTGATGTTGAGCGGCGGAGCATCCGATCTGGCTAACGGCGAGATCGGTCCCTTCGTCGAACGCTACTTTCGTGGCGGCGCGCCGAACACCAAGGAGCATTTGCGCTTAATGGCGGTGGCCGCTGACATGGTCATGAGCCGGTTCGGCAAACGCAGCCAGCTCTACGAACGGCTGCAGAGCGGCGAGGTCGACCGCATGCGCCAGCGGCTCTACGCGCAGTACAAAGATCCCGCGCCGGCCGAGCGCATGCTCAGATTCGTCAAGGGGCTCGACGCTGACCGTCGGTAGAGACTAAAGTAATTTGTATTTTTCCCGGAGTATTTATGGCTAAGAGGGTTAAGAAAAAACTGCGGCGTATCGCCGTGCGCAATTCGCCGATCCATGGCCGCGGCGTTTTTGCACTCACACGTATCCCCAAGGGCACGCGCATCATCGAATACAAGGGCGAGCTGATTTCCGACGCCGAAGCGGACCGGCGTTACAGCCGCATTCATGAGAATTCGCCGCACACGATGCTGTTCTCGGTGGACGGCGGCCTGGTCATCGACGCCACCCGGCGCGGCAACTCGGCGCGCTGGATCAATCATTCCTGCGCGCCCAACTGTGAAATCGAAGAGGAGGGCGCGCGTATCTTCATCGAAGCGCGCCGCAATATCCAACCGGGAGATGAGTTGGCGTACGATTACAACCTGCAGATCGGCGAGCGCCATACCAAAGCGGCCAAGCGGGAACACGCCTGCTTCTGCGGCGCGCGCCGCTGCCGCGGCACCATGCTCGGTGAAGAAGAAGAGTAAATCGCCGGGCGGAGCGGGCGCCGGTTTAGCGGTAAAGGTTATCGCGAGCCAGGCCGTTGTTGAACCATTGAAGGTAGGCGTGAAGCTTGTTTTCCAATCGCGCTTGAACCGCCGGGTTGTCGGTTGGCGCTGCGCCGAGGTCGCCCATCCAAAACAAACGGCCCGGTTCGTTCATGCGTGATTCCAGGTAATACCGATCCGCAGTAATCCAGAAATTGCCCGCTTTTTGTCCCAAGGCGATACCCGGGTACGACGCATCGAAAATGGTGTGACCGAAGGGCAAGGCTGGGGCGGCAATTGTCGCTTGAGCTCATCATCGGTTGGAAAGTAGCGGAGCGGCGTCAGGCTGGAGGCGTTGCATTTGGGTTGACTGTTGATCAGCGTGTAAGTGGAGTTCAACGCCAGTTGGGCGAGGCATTCCTTATCGCTCACTTGGGCGAACGCGGCGGTGAGACGCCGGCGCTGCCAGCCGCCCCGGCCGCCGATGACCGCGAGCGCTACCACGACGAGTAAAATTACGCTCTCGCGAATCCAGACGGCCGCTTGTCGCTGTGGCTTCGGCGTTACAGGGATCGCATTGCGGTTTTGGAAGAATTTATAGATTGTCAAAGCGAACAGGACTGAGATTGCCGCAAGGTACCAATAAAGGTCAACTGGCCGATCTGGATCGGAATATCCGCGCCCAGATCGAGCAAGCTCAGTGACGAACGCTGACCGGTAAATTTAAGATACTCGTAACCGGCGATGTCAAAGATCAAAAACGGCACGTTGGTCAGCAAGAAAATAAACTTGAGAAAACGCTGAAACGGATTTTTCTCGATGAAAGCGAGCGGCAGCATCGACAAAACGATAAAGGGCTGTTGATCCGGAAGAGTGCCGCGATATCAAATCGGAGCCCGACGCCGAAGGCGAGCAAAATCTGCTGCAGCGGTATTTGCTGATAGCTGTGAAAATTAAATGCGAGGAAGAGCAGACGGGAAAAGGTATAAAGGAGGCAAAGCAATCCCAGCCGGGATAACAGAAGTTTCAATTTTTCGCTGAACATAGGGTTTCCTGGCCGCGCACATGCCCGCTCTCGGACGGGCGTTAAGCCACTAAACTCGTATTTAGAAATTGCGAAATCAAAGCGCCGGGAGTGTTGTGCTCGCGGCTGTCCACGCTCGGACCCGGCGGTGGAACTATTTTGCATAGCGTAGTAGGTATGGCTTCAATCCGAAACGCCGTATCGTGAATTAAAAGGAAACTCAAGATATTTATTTCGTGAACGGTTAGGTTGGGCGATTATGGAAGCACCGGCGGAAATTCATTGGAACGGGTACTCGCGGCGCGAGCGCGACTGGCGCTGGCAACGCGTGCGCGACAACGCAGCCAAAGCCGGTTTCGACGCCATCTTCGTGCCGCTCTGCGTCGATGGACGAAATTTACATCTGTCGCTGGAACAGGCGCGCGGCACGCGCTCGGATTGCCGCTTTTTAACCCAGCTGGAAAACGCCGCGGTGATCCTGCCCACCGACGGGCGCGAGCCGATCATCGTTTCGGATCAAGAGTCGGGTAACGACTGGGTGACGGAGCTTCGCCCGGTGGAAAATTCCTGGGGCGAAAGCATGGCGCAATCGTTGATCGATGCCGGGCTGGAGCGCGGGCGCATCGGCGTGTCGGGTATCCGGCGCGGATTTTACACCCATGGCCGGGCTTTCCATGGTGTGGTCAATCACAGCTCCTACGTCGAAGTGCTGCGCCGTTTGCCCAATGCCCGCTTCGAAAACGCCACGGAAGTCATCGGTCGCGCCCGCTATGTCAAGAGCGCCGAGCAGATCGCCTGTCTGCGCCGCGGTGCGGCGATCGCCGCCGCCGGCATCGACAAGATGGTCGAGCTGGCGCGTCCGGGCGTGGACGAAGGGCTGCTCTATACACGCGTCATGCAGCGCATGGTCGGGCTCGGCAGCGAGTACTATCCGATGGCGTTTTACAGCGGATTACACGGCGGCGGAAGGTTGCCGCGCTTCGAAGATCCGACCGAAGACCGCACGCTGCAACCGATGTACCGGATCGCCAACGAAGTCGACGCCGTGTTCGGCGGCTTGATCGCGCAGGAACAGCAGCCGATTTATCTCGGCGCCATTCCCGATGCGTGGAAGCAGGCCATCGAGCTGCAGCGCGAGATGTATTACGCCGCCTTGGAGCAATTGACGCCCGGCCGGCCGTTCGGCGAATTCATGGATCTGATTAACGGTTTCGGCGCCAAGCGCGGCATGAAAAGCCAGCTACTCATGCATGGGCGCGGTTACGGCGACGACGGGCCGCTGTTCACGCCGCAGAATCAAGGCGCGCGCAACCGCGAGTTGCTGATCGAAAAAGATTGCGTCTTCATCGTCAAACCGATCGCGCACAGCGCGGACGGAACATTCGACACCAGTTGGGGTGGCTGCGTGCTGGTGACCGAATCGGGCGGCGAACCGCTGGTCAAGCGTACGCCGGGAATGGTTGCGATTATTTCGTAGATCACGCTTAGAGTCTAGCGTCTCGGGTCTCGAGCTCACAAAATCGGTAGCAGCTGCAGATTCTTCAAATAAGTTCTAAACCCTGGACTCTGGGGGCGAGACGAAGGAGACATTTCGATGCCTTGGACGACACCGCCGGGAGCCGGCGCGACGGTTCATATCTGGAACGGCTATTCGCTGGCGGAGCGCGAGCGGCGCTGGCAGGCGGTTCGCGCCCATGCCGCCAGAGCTGGCGTCAACTGCATTTTGGTCCCGCTCGGTAACGGTATCGACGGTCGCTACATGACGCAGCTGCGCTGTTCGGCGATGGTGTTGCCGACCGACGGGCGGGCGCCGATCGTGATCGCCGACCGGCGGTCGAGCAATGCCTGGGTGCCCGAGCCCTGGCAGACCGGCCGCGAATGGGCCGAGCCGATGGCTGAAGCGCTGCTTGATCTCGGCATGGCGCGGGCGCGGGTCGGCGTCGCCGGCTTGAAGGGCGGCGCGGTGACGCACTGCAGCTCCATCGACGGCGTGGTGAATCACACCGCGCTCGTGCATGTCATGAGCAAATTGCCCGATGCGGCCTTCGAAGACGCTACCGACGCGGTTGGCTTCGCCCGTTTCGTCAAAAGCGGGGAGGAAATTGCCTTCGTGCGCCGCTCGGCGCAGGTCGCGGCCGCCGGTCTCGATGAGTTGATCAAGCTGGCACGGCCGGGTGCGGATGGGGGCAAGTTATACGCAGACGTGCTGGCGCGCCTGCTCGAGCTGCGCAGCGAATATTTTCCGCTGAATCTCACCATCGATCCGATTGGCACGGAGAAACCAAAACGGCACGGCAATCCGCCGCTTGGACGGCGGTTGGAGACCGACGCGCTGATCGCCAGTGAAATAAACGCCATCCTGGGCGCCCAGCTCACTCAGGTCAGCCAGCCGATCCTACTCGGGAAAATTCCCGACTCATGGAAGCCGGTGATCGAGCTGCATCGTGCGGTTTATGAGGCCGGGCTGGCGATGATCAAGCCGGGAACCAGTTTTCGCGTTTTGAGCGATTTCGTCAACGGCTTCGGCGCCAAGCGCGGCATGAAGACGGTCGCTCGGCTGCAAGGCTGCGGTTATGGCGACGATGGCCCGCTGCTTCCGTCGCGCGCCGGACGGCTCGGCGATCTCCGGATTGAACCAGGCAACGCTTTTATCTGGAGGCCGTCCGCGTTGTCGGCCGATGGAAAAATTCAATTTAGTTTCGGCGGCCCGGTGTTGGTGAGCGAGCAAGGCTGCGAGAATTTATTTCCGCGCGAGCACGGAATGGTATCGATTACCTGATGGGATGAAGCGGGGACGTGATCACCAGGCATTTGACAAAAATTGTTTTTACATTCCTCTCGTTCGTTTAAAATTACAACTCGCTTTCTGGTTTCGAATGTTTGAGACGCTTTCCGACGCTGGGTTTGTCTGTTTAAAATGTTTTGACTCCTTCTGGCGGCCTGACATCGAACAGCCTGATGACGGTACCAATAGTGATGTAGTGGCCGAGCAGGCCGACGGCTTCGACAAGCCTTGCCCGGCCGAATTCGCTCTCCATGCGCGCGAACAACTCATCCGGGAGCGTATGGTCATGCATCAGCGTGCGAGTGAACTCGACGAGCAACCGCTCTCGGCCGGTGAATTTGTCGGCCGGGGCTTTCGCGCGCAAGGCCTCGATGACTTCCGGCGCGATGCCGATGTTATGGGCGCGGATCTCGTGGCGCGACCAGGCGTAGCGCGCGTCGACTTCCCGCGCAGCGGTCAAAATGATGATCTCGCGGTCGGCGTCGGGCAGCAAAGAGCTGGTGCGAAAGTAGTCCTCGGTCGCCGCGAAGTGCTGCGCCATGGCCGGCGAATGCAGCAACATCGAATAAGGGCCGCCACCGCCGCTGCGCGCGGCGTTGATATGGTCCCAAATCTCTTGATGCTCGGGCGAGAGATCTTCGCGTCTGGCGCGCGGAATTCGGCTCATAGTTCCTCCTCAGCTCGCTTTGATCGATAGGCCCATCAGCTTCAGCGCGGCGCGGCCGGCGATGCCGTAAGGGTTGCCAAAAGTTTCCTGCATCTCGAAGTGGTTGAAGCCTTCGCCGATGATCAGGTCCACCGGCTTGCCCGCGGCTTTTACAGCCGCCGCGAAATCGCGGCTCTGCCTCTGAAACTCGGGTGTCTCTTGCGTGCCATAGGCGACGATGATCGGCGCGTTCAACTTATCAAGGCGGCGCTGCGCGCTGAGCACTTGCTCGATCTCGTCGGTGAATTTTACATACTCACTGCGCTTGGAAAGTCTGACCGGTTTCAAATCGTACATGCCGCTGACCAATAAGCCGCCTTTGATGGCGTTTGGCGCCAGGCCGAAGTCTTTCCAGTCGGTCACCAGAGTGCAACCGGCGAGATGAGCGCCCGAGGAATGACCGGAAATATAGATGCGCTCGGAGTCGCCGCCGAAGCCCGCGGCGTTTTTACACACCCAGGCTACCGCGCGGCGCACCTGCTCGACCATCGGCATCAGACTGCCGTCCGCGTTTTGCACCTGAATAAAATCCGGGACAACGAAGTGCGCGCCGGCGTCGAGAATCATTTCCGCGGGAAAGGCAAACTCCTTGGCGAGACCGTTACGCCAGGCGCCGCCGTGGATAAAAATGAGGATCGGCGCATTGGCGCGACGGGTCTTATAAATATCGAGCTTTTCGACTTCGGTGGGGCCGTAGGCGGCGCGTTGGGGCGGGCCGAGCCGCTTCAGCGCCGCCTCGCTGGCGAGCCGGCGCCGATTGCCGACCAATTGTTGGTTGGGCGCATAGACGCTCTGGTCGTAGGCGTCGTCGAGCTCTTTCTGATCCATGTCGAGCCAGACCAAGGGGCCTTTGAGGCGCTGCGTTACCGGCCCCGGCCCGTTCTGATCTATTTCGAGTTTGCGTGCCATTATCGCTCCCGCTTTATGTAGTTCAAGGTTGAAACTGCAGGCCAAAGACGGCCCGTATTGACTAAGACAAATTTGACCTGACGGACCTCGTACTCAGTTCCTGCTCCGACTTTTTAATGATCCCCATCGTTGGGGTCTAAATAGAGCGAATGATGAGTTCGGGTCAAGGGGAAAACAGCGCGAGAATTCGTCTCCAGCTGATGAATGGCTGACTTGAACGGCTGGAACCCATTTCACGGCGACAGCGGCGCCTGTTGACAGAAAACCGGAATTTAGTAGTAATCAAAAAATCTCTGCTTCTTGAAGAGGAATAGCATGGCGCAGCGCAAGATTTTCCGTCTTGTTCTGATCAAGCCGTCGCACTACGATAATAACGGCTACGTGATCCAGTGGGTGCGGTCAGCGATTCCCTCCAATTCCCTCGCGTCATTATACGCACTTGCTGCAAATTGCGCGGCGCGTAAGGTGTTGGGCCCGGACGTTGACATCGAGATTGAGGCCTATGACGAGACCAATACTCGTATTAGGTCTTCGCGCATCGCCCGGCGCGTACTCGCGGCTGATGGGGGCATGGTGGGTTTGGTCGGAGTGCAATCGAACCAATTCCCGCGCGCCGTCGACATCGCCCGGCCGCTTCGAGCCGCAGGCATTCCTGTGGTTATCGGTGGTTTCCACGTTAGCGGCTGTCTGGTCATGCTTCCCGAGCTCCCCGCCGACATTAAGGACGCAACGGCCATGGGCATTACGATTTTCGCCGGCGAGGCGGAGGGCCGGCTCGATAACCTGTTGAAAGATGCCTGGGCGAATCAACTAAAACCGATTTACAATCATATGGACGACCTGCCGGCTTTAGAAGGCTCTGTCTATCCAATTTTGCCGTCTCGGGCAGTGGCGCGGACGGCAGGTTCCGTTACGAGCTTCGACGCCGGACGGGGCTGCCCATTTCAGTGTTCCTTTTGCACGATTATCAACGTACAGGGCCGCAAAACACGGCACCGTGCCGCGGATGACGTGGAGCGGATTATACGCGCCAACTTGGCCAATGGCGTGAATAGTTTTTTCATTACCGACGACAACTTTGCGCGCAATCGCAATTGGGAAGCGATATTCGACCGCATGATAGAGCTGCGCATTCGGAAAGGACTTGTTTTCACTTTCATAATGCAGGTCGATACGATGTGTCATAAGATTCCGAACTTCATTGAGAAGGCAGCCAAGGCAGGCTGCCACAGGGTCTTCATCGGTCTGGAAAATATCAATCCGGATAATTTGCTAGCAGCGAAGAAAAAGCAGAATCGCATCACCGAGTACCGCACCATGCTGCAACGCTGGAAGGCGGTGCGCGTGGTGACCTATTGTGGTTACATTCTCGGTTTTCCGGCGGACCGGCCCGATCGAATCCTGCGTGACATCGAGATCATAAAAAATGAACTGCCGGTCGACCTCTTGGAGTTCTTTTGCCTGACGCCGCTCCCGGGTTCCGAGGATCACAAGAAACTCTCGGCCCTAGGCAGCTGGATGGACCCAGACATGAACAAGTATGACCTGGAACATGTCACGACGGGTCACGCCCAAATGTCTCATGAAGAATGGCAGGGTATCTATCACCGCGCCTGGGAGGCTTACTATACGCCGGAGCATATCAATCGAATTATGCGGCGTGCCGCCGCCTGCGGTATGAGCCCAGGTTACGTGATGTTTTACTGTCTGTGGTTCTATGGCTGCAAAACACTCGAAGGCATCCATCCTCTGGAAGGCGGTTACCTCAGGCGCATGTACCGACGCGACCGCCGTCCGGGATTACCGAGGGAATGGCCGGTGCTGTTTCACGCGAAATACGTAAGACATCTCTGGCGCGCGAATTGGGGAATCATTTCCCTGCTGCGCCGCTTTAACCGGGTGCGCAAAGAGATCAAAGCCGATCCCAATCGCCGCGCCTATAGAGACGTCGCTCTGGCGCCAGTGGAAGAGACCAATGCCGAGTCCCTGGAACTGTTCACCGTAACCGATTCGGCAAAGGCTGCGCTGAAAAAAAGCCGAAGCGCCCAGCCTGGCGCCGTGATTATATAATTAGGGCTTGTTCTAGCCCTTCGATGAGAGTTTCATCGCGATCCTGCTTCGCTTACCGATGCCTGAGGTCTCCCAGCTGTTTTTCAGTTGATGCCATAGAACCGCTTGGCGTTTTGGCCGAGGATCGCTTGTTTGTCGGCTTGGCTGAGGTCTTCGCGGCGGAGCACATGCTCGATTTCGCCGCGACAGGATTTTGCGTCGAAGCTTTCATGGGGAAAATCCGTGGCGAAGACAAAGGACTCGTTGCCCGCTTCTTTGACGGCATAACCGAGTCCGTGGTCGTCGCCGTCAAAACCGACGAAGATCCTGCCGGCTTTCATGTGGCGCCTGCAATATTCGCTGGCCGCCACGTCCGGCTGCGCGCTCGATAAAAACTCACCATTGATGTCGACCTGCAGATGGTGCGGATAGGAGCGGTCGAGACGATCCATGAAAAACGGCACCCAGGTCGCGCCGCCTTCGAGAAAACCGACGCGCAATTTGGGAAATCGATCGAACACGCCGTAAGACAGCATCGCGGCGGCTTGAGCCATGATGCCGAACGGATGGCCGAGCGCGTGGACCGGATAGTAAACGCCGATGCTGTCCATGCCGAGATGATGCAGCGCGCCGACGTGGACGGCCAACGGCACATTGAGTTTTTCGGCCTCGGCATAAATCGGCCAATAGATCTTCGAGCCGTAGTGGCCTTTGATGCCTTCGCCGTTGGACGGTAGCATAGCGCCGGCCATGCCGAGTTGTTTTACTGCGCGGTTAAGCTCCGCCACCGCGGCGTCGGCATCTTGAATCGGGATCAGCGCCATACCTTTGATGCGCGGGCTGACCCTGGTGAATTTCTCGTAGAGCCAATTATTATAAGCGCGGCAGGCGGCAATGGCCCAATCCTCGGAGATGATTCTGCCCACGGCTAGACCCGCCGTCGGATACACCACCGTCCAGTCGATTCCCGTTTCGTCCAAGAAATTCACCCACTCCTTCGGTCCGACGTTGCCGGTACGCGAGCGTTTCTCGCCGCCTTCTAAAAAATGGAAGTGGATGTGATCGAAGGCCGGGAACACTTCCGTGCGGTTGCCCGGTGGCATGTACCCGGAAATTTCTTCCATGCAAGGCCGGTCGTTAACATGGCCGTCGGCATCGATGATCTGCATGCGGTAACTTCCTTTCACGATTGACTGAGACGGCTATAACAAGGGCGCTTCAGGGCTGTCAATGATCGGATCGTCTAGCGCCTCGTATCGATGTCTCGCGATCACCGAAAAAGTCGCATCGTGTGAGGGGCTGTTGCGCGGAACGGAGGATTAAGCTGACAGCATGGAGATCCTCACCCTGAGCGGCGAATTTGCCAACCGAGAAGGGCGGCTGCCGCCGCTTGCGGAGACCGGAAAAATTTCAGGACGTGCGAATAGAAGTATTGCAGACGAAAGCGTTCGGGGAGAAAAAGCAAGGGTTCGGCAAAATCTTTTTACGTTGAACGCTTGCGCAACCGTACGGCGCGATTGGAAGATCTCGTCACCAACGAAAGAGAACGATCGGGTTCAGCACTTTTGCCTGCCGTTTCCTGGCGGCGTCATCTTTACGAGCCTTCTCTTCAGGCGTCGCGTCCTTTTGCGCCGCTGCCGCGAGCTCCTGGACGTACTTATCGAAGTCTTGCTGCGCTTGAGAAGGAACCGGGTCCAGCTCGATGCGTAAACGACGCTCGTCGCGCTCAAAATTTTTCAATTCAAACGGCGAAACCGGGATAGTCTTGAGGCTAAAAAACAGCGCAAATATGAAAAGGCCGTATTGCATAGTTTTCCCCCCGCGCATTAAAACTGCAAAGCGCAGGCCAGCCGGAAGTCGCGGGAATTGCGGGTTTTACGGATTCCTCGCCGGACCGGAGCAAGAGAACTTCCTACACGAAGAGCGGGTAATTTTTACGCGATGGAAAAATCGGCGGTTCTCCTCGCATGCGCAGATTCGCGGATTGCGCGGAGTGAATATTTACCTCAGGCCAAAGAAAGTGCGGCCGAACTTGCCGAGAACTTGCTTCCTCAGCTCGGGGCTGGTTTCGGCGACTTCGGGGAATTTAGCCATCCATTCATAGGGCCGACAGGCGTCGATCACCGCGCGCGAGTTCAAGAAGATTTTCGAATCCGGATGAATCATCGGATCGAGAGAGCTCGACCAGCAACGGCGCTGAATATCGATGTCCTGCGCCGGATCGCAGCGCGTCGATAACGCCCAGACCACGTCGTCCATGCGCGTCGGATCGATGTCCTCGTCGACGACGATGGTGAAGCGATTTTGATAGCCGCCGGAAAAACACTGTGACGCGATCATGCCGGCTTGCTTCATGTGACCGGGGTAGCGTTGCTTGATCGCGACGACAGTAAATTGCCGCGGCCCCGGCTCGTGCGACCAGACGCCGCGAATGTCCGGCACGCCGGCCCTTTCGAGCTCCTCCCAAACATGCGCCGAGCGCGTGATTGCGCGCAGCAAAGTCAAAGTGTGCGGCGGGCGCGCCGGATTGGCACAGGAGAGAATCGGATCGTTGCGCTGCAGCACGCGTTTGACGCGGATGAACGGCTCCATGCTTTTGGGGCTCGCATAGTAGCCGGGCCATTCGCCGAAGGGCCCTTCCTCCTTGAGTTCGCCCGGTCTGATTTCTCCTTCGAGAACGATTTCTGCATCGGAGGGATAGGGCAGGCCGGTGATGTCGCTGCGAATGACCTGTGTGGGGGCGCCGCGCAAGCCGCCGGCGAAATCGAACTCGCTCACGCCAGCCGGCACGGGACAGGAGGCGGCGAACCAATCGAGCGGGTCACCGCCGAGGACGACGTTGACCGGCATCGGCAATTTTTTTTCGAAATATTTTTGCTTGTGGATGTAGCCGTGTTTTCCCGGGCCTATATAAATACTCGCCGTGTTTCGATCCTGCGCCATGATCCGGTAGGTGCCGACGTTGACCCAATCGGAGTCAGGATCCTTGGTGATGACCAGATGGCCGGTGCCGAGATAACGGCCACCATCCTTTTCGTGCAGCAGCGGCGCGGGGAAATCGAGCAGGTTCACGTCATCGTCTTCCCGCGCGTTTTCATGCACCGGGCCGGTATGGACGTCCCGCCGCGGCAGCGGCACACATCGCTTCATCGTCTCATGGTACATTCGGGTGAATTGCAAAACGTGCTCGAAAGGTTCGGTGATGCCGAGCGTCAGCGCGATGCGCTGCGGCGAGGCAAAATGGCCGAATAGCGCGCGATAACCGGGTTTGTGATCTTTGATCCGGTCGAAAATCAGCGCCGGCGCATAGGGCGGATGCTCGCGGTAGAGCACGTCGACGATGGCGCCCATCTCGAGGTTCCAGTCGACGTCCTCGATCATCGTAAGCTCGCCTCGTTGGTCAATTTGCGCCAACCAGTCGCGCAGGCCTTGGTAGTTGGTCATCGTCGCTCCTTCGCCGAATTTTAACGCGGAGATCCCAAACGTCGCAAAGTAACGGCAGGGCATGCCGTGTCCCGCTCCCGCGATCGTTTCGTTGAAATTGATCTAAGCGGGAGGCGCGGCAACCGCTGATTTCGCAAGCGTGAGCGAGATTCCGTCTCTGCGAATAGAGATCTGATTATAGTCTTTCTTCGTGCTCAGTTGTTCGATCAGCTGTAAGAGCGATTCTTTGCCGTCGAGTTGCGGCTTGGGAGCACTGGCGGTCGAGAGCGCATCGACCGCCTCCGGGCCGGCGTAAAGCCGGAGCAACAACTCCTCGTCCGATATCGCCGCACCGTATTTTTGCCGAACTTCATACAAGCTCGGATCCGGCGCCGTCCAGGTCTCCCATTCTTTTGCCCGGCGTCGGCCCAAAATCTTGTCTTTGACATCCGGCGCCATGATTTCGGGCGCCTCTTTACCCCAGATGCCCAAAGCGTATTGGATCACTTGATCGGTGACTTCTTTGTAGCGCTCGCCGACCATGACGTTGATCGCCGCCTGGCTGACGACGAACTGCGACAGCGGCGTGACCATGATCGGGTAGCCGAAGTCGGCGCGCACACGCGCGGCTTCTTCCAGGGTCGCCGCCAGTTTGTGTTCTTGGCCGATCACTTTGAGCTGATGGTGTAGATTGGAAATCACGCCGCCGGGAACCTGGTGCAAATACTGCGACTCGTCGTAGGCGAAGGGTTTGCCGATAGCGAGGCCCTGGGCTTTGGCAACGGCGGTAAAGTGTTCCTCGACGGGCTGCACCGCTTGATCATTCACCATCGGCGTGTAGCCGAGGGCGCGGAGATTTCTCGCGACATTCAATACCGAAGGCTGCGACGAGCCGTTGGCGAGCGGCGGTACCGCGGTGTGCAGCGCGGTGATACCAAGCTTGACGGCCTCGAGATAACAGATCGGCGCCAAACCGTTATTACAGTGCGCGTGGTACTCGACCGGGACATTGCCGGCGTTTTGCAAGATGGCCGGCAGCAAAGTTCGCGCCCGCCCCGGCGTGAGCAGCCCGCCCACGTCCTTGAAGCAGATGCGGTAGGGCCGGATCGCCGCCGCTTCGCGCGCTTTTCGCGCGTAATAGGCGTCGGTGTGGCGCGGCGAAACGGTGTAGATCAGATTGACGATCGTGTCCATGCCCAAGTTTCTGAGGTCGCGCAGTTCGCCGCGCATCTCTTCAAAATCATTCCAGCAGTTGGAGGTGCGCGTCTGCGTGATCCCATAAGACACGACGCGCTCGGCGAGCAGCTTCATGGCGGCCTGGGGCAGCTTCTCCATGGCGCCGGAGCCGTGCAGGCCGCCGTGATTGCGCAAGCGCGTGCGGTGGAATCGTTTGACTCCCTCGCGCAGCCAGATCCAGGGGTTTTCTTTATGTTCGCGGACATATTTCTTGATCATGATCGAGACAAAAAATTCCATCGACTCGAAGCCGATGCGATCCATTTGCGCCGCGATCGGCAGCATCGCTGCCGTTTTCATGCCCAGCGCCCAGAGGCTCTGTTGACCGTCGCGCAGGGTGGTATCGATGAAATGGATGTCAGGCATGGGGCGGTTCAATGGTTGGAATGCTGGCGTAGTGGAGTATTGGGTTTGGATTCCATCCCTCCATCATGCCACTCCTCCAACACTCCAATCTGCTATTTCGTCGTCGGTACGGATTTACTTGCCAGCAGCTCTTTTAAGATCGAATAGTCCGCTAGTTTGCTGCGGTCAAGCGTCGCGGCCCGTTTATCGATGTAGGTCATCATCTTGACCAGGTTTTCGACGGCGGCGTCGGGCGGCAGCAGATCGACGGTGGCGCGCTGGCGCATCTGCTCGTAGGCGTGATCGAGGGTTTCTTTGTCGTCGGTTTGGATGATTCGCTTCAAGACTTGCACTGAACCTTCCTTATTCGTCATCATGTAATGGGTGGCTTCCAAGTAGGCTTTGACGAATCGCACCCATTTGCCGCGGTTCGCTTTGAGCGATGCCACTGTGACCGTGATCGGGCCGTTCATGAACGGAGTTTTTCGTCCGGCGACCAGGTGGAAGCCCATCTTTTTCATCTTGGGCTCGAAGGCGAAATCCACTGGCGCCGCGTCAATGCCGCCGCGAATCAGCGCGGCCAATCTTTCTTGAGAGCCGCCAAGCTGCAGCAGGATCACATCCTTCGAAGGGTTAAGACCGGCGTCTTCGAGCATGACGCGGAGAATCAAGGACGATTTACCCCCGAGGCGATTGATACCGATTTTTTTGCCGCGCAATTGCGACAGATTGTCGATCTTTTCGCGGCTGATCATGGTGTAGGAGACGAGATTGTCCCAGCTGCCGAGAGAGACCACCGGCACCCCCTGGATATTCGATTGCACCAGACCGGTGGGCGCGCCGGAGGTAGCATCGATATCGCCGGAGATGAGCGCTTGATAGGTGGTCGGTTCGCTGTTGATCCGGATGATCTCGTCCTTGATGCCGTTCTTCTCGAAGAAACCTTTCTCGTGCGCGATAAATACCGGGTAAGAAACCGTGGGAAACAACGGCACGCCGATGCGCACCCGGTCTCGCCCGAAACCGGTGGCGGGCAGAAAGATGCAAAGCGATAGAACGAGCGCTGACAAGGCTAGGAACTTCATTCGTTTCATGGCACCTCCGTATTCACGCTGTACCGTTTACCGCCCGCATTATGGTTTAGGTCTATGAAAAGTTGCAAGCCGATTTTGCCTTTGGCCACGGTTCCAAGGTTCGAAACGAGCACAAGGTTGGCGGCGTTTAATGTGGATTCGCCTTCGATAAAACGCCAGCGAAGTTCGTGCGACTCCGTCGGGGGGAAAATTTAGCGTTGGGTTATTTCTAAAGTTAGGTTGACTTTGCCGACCGGGCGGAGTAGTATCTCCTATCTTCATCAGTATACGGCCTTCTGATAGAGGACATTAAAAAGTTGAAGGCCCCTGTCAGTCTCTTTCCTTGCGAGCAGAAATCTAAAGGATAACCCGACCAGCGTGCGGTTCAGCAATTTAGACCTCCCATGTTCGGTTCCCGTTAGCAGTTAGTTTCTCAGGGTCAAAGACAATAACATTCTCTGATAGGAGGAGAACATGGGTAGTAAATTATATGTCGGCGGCTTGCCCTATTCGGTGACCGGCGACCGATTGCAGGAAATCTTTGCGGAGCATGGCACCGTGGAGTCGGCCAGCGTCATCGCCGATAAATTCACCGGCCAATCGAGGGGTTTCGGCTTCGTAGAGATGGGCTCCAGCGGCGAGGCGCAAAAGGCGATCGATAGCTTGAACGGAACGCAGCTCGACGGCCGCACGTTGACGGTCAACGAAGCCAAACCAATGGCTAAGCGCGACAACTTCGGCGGTGGAGCGCGCGGCAACCGCGACGGCGGCAGCCGTAACCGCTGGTAGTTTTTCGCTAGCGAATAAATTGCAAAAGGGCAGCCCTTCGGGTTGCCCTTTTTTTTACCCCGGAGAGTTGGTAGCCAGGGATCAACGGGCCACGGGCTATCACGGACAGGGTAAGAGGGTGTGAGTTTTCCGTTTTAGTAATAATAAGGTTTGTCGCAGCATGAAGTTGGCAGCTGGATTTTAATTTTATACGGCTAGAACAGAAAGCCATGGAAAGGTTTTTTACCACTTGCCCGCGCGGTCTCGAGCTGCTGCTGGCCGATGAACTGCGGGAACTTAACGCAGAGAAGGTTCACGCCGTCGGCGGTGGCGTGCAGTTCACAGGCGATTTTTTACTCTGTTACCGGGCCAATCTCGAAAGCCGCCTGGCCAGCCGGATCCTCTGGCAAGTGGCCGCCGGCGGCTATCGCAATGAAGAGGATATATACCGCGTCGCTTATGCGCCGCGCTGGAGTGATTGGTTCGATTCGGCGCGCACGATTCGCATCGACGTCTCGGCGACCAAGAGCCCGCTCGCCAGCCTCAATTTTGTTACGCTTAAAATCAAAGACGCGATATGCGACAAGATCCGCCGGCTTTCGGGTCGCCGTCCCGGCGTCGATACCCGCGCGCCCGACATTCCGATTCAGGGCCACTTGACCGATCGCGAATTTACCCTCTATCTCGATACAACCGGCGAGCCGCTCTTCAAGCGCGGCCAGCGCCTGGCCACCGGCGAGGCGCCGCTCAGGGAAAATCTCGCCGCGGGGATTCTACGTCTCGCCGCTTGGACGCCCGGCACGCCGCTCCTCGATCCCATGTGCGGGAGCGGTACGATCCTGCGCGAAGCGGCGCTTATGGCGCTGGATGTTGCGCCCGGTTTAGGGCGCCACTTTGCGTTCGAAAAATATAAAAATTTTGACGGGTGGCGCTGGCGCGAGTTGTTGCAGCGAAGAGCCGCGCGGCAGAAGCCCGGAGCGCCGCTGCCGATTTATGGCAGTGATCTATCCGGCGATGTGCTCAAAACGGCACATGCCAATTTCAGGGCGGCCGGTTTGGAGGACGTGGTCAAACTCAAACGGGCCGACGTCCTGGACCTCACTGCGCCGGCGAAGGAAGGCATCATCGTCACCAATCCGCCCTACGGCGTGCGCCTGGGTGAACAGCAGCAACTGGCCGAGTTTTATCCCAAGCTCGGCGACCTATTGAAGCAGCAATTCAGCGGCTGGCGCGCCTATCTGCTGAGCGCCGACATGCGCCTGCCGAAACTCATTCGCCTCGCCGCCTCCAAGCGCACGCCGCTCTTCAACGGGGCGCTGGAATGCCGCCTGTTCGAGTACAAGCTGGTAGAGGGTGAAATGCGGAAGAACAAAGTTAAACAGTGAGCTGTTCTCTGATGCTTGTCGCGTTGTTGCTTGTTCCCATTGAAACGCGTTGAACGTATTGATCGATTCTCGCGTCTTGAATTCCTAGATGATCGTCCCATCCGGAATGGTTGCGTTCTTGATGATGACGACGATGCCGTTCTGGATGACAAAGCCGAGATCTTCCCGGCTGCCTTCCATGACTTCCTCTTTATTTACAATCTGAACGTTGCGGCCGATGCGCGCGTTTTTGTCGACGATCGCTTTGCGGATCGTCGTATTGGCGCCGACGCCTAAAGGGACGTTACCGCTTTCCAGGCATTGCAATCGTTCGGCTGGCGACTCGTAAAAGTCCGATCCCATTAAAAGCGTGTTATCGATGACACAGCCGGTTTCAATGCGCGAGCGAATGCCTATGACCGATCGCTTGACGGTGCACTCCTTCAGAATGCAGCCTTCACCAACCATCGATTCAATGACTTTACTGTCGAGCAACTTCGTCGGCGGCAGATAGCGTGAGCGCGTGTAGATGGGCGCCTTTTCGTCGTAAAAGCTGAAAGGCGGAACGGGCTGCTCGGTGAGGGCGAGATTGGCGTGGTAAAACGCTTCGACAGTCCCAATATCTTCCCAGTAGTCGTTGAAAAGATAGGCCTGCACATTGTGGCCGCTTAACGCCGCAGGCAGAATCTCCCTGCCAAAATCCGTTCGATTGGGATCGTGGCTCAATAAATCGTGCAACACCTGCTTTTCAAAAACGTAGATGCCCATGGAAGCGATATAAGGTGAATTCTTTGCATCTTCAGCAGGCAGGCCGAGAACGCTCGTGTCCACGCGCATGGACCTGAGCGCTTGGCCTTTGGGCTTTTCGCTAAACTCCGTCACGCGCCCTGTATTGTCGATCTTCATCAATCCGAAGTCGGAAGCCCGACCCTCATCCACTGGGACTACCGATATCGTGATGTCGGCTTTCGTTTCTCGATGACGGTGGATAAAATCGGCGTAATTCATCCGGTACAAATGGTCGCCGGATAGAATCAAATACTGATCGACGTCCCACTCCGCGAATAGCCACAGATACTTGCGCACCGCGTCGGCGGTCCCTTCAAACCAACTCGGGCTTTCCTGTGTCTGCTGAGCTGCGAGCACCTCGACAAAACCCGGAGAGAAGCCTGTGCTGGCCATGGCGTAAGTGCGAGCGATATGCCGGTTGAGAGACGCCGAGTTAAATTGCGTTAGAACATAAATACGATGGATTTCAGAGTTGATGCAGTTACTGATGGGAATATCGATCAAGCGATACTTGCCGGCCAGGGGCACCGCCGGCTTGGCGCGTAACTTTGTCAACGGATACAGACGAGTCCCGGCGCCACCGCCCAAAATGATCGCCAATACTTTTTTCACGAAGCCGCCTTCATGATGCCCTTTTTTGTCTGAAAAAAGATCCCGCTCGATTGCGTTGTTTCTCACACAATATTCAACGAAGTACGGCTAAGTCAACCTCGCAGGGAAGGGACGCGGCGTTGTAAGGGTAGGTGTCGCGAATCACCGACTCCGAGCTCTGAGCGGTGGGTTCGTGAAGCATGTTTGACGGGGCTGACGGGCTATCATTACCAATCGCTTATGCTATACTTACAAAAGATGTAACTATTGGCGTCCCGAAGTCCAATCAGAGCATGCTCGGTCCAATCTTGACCGGGTTTCAACGAGGCGGTCCCTATGGGTACCGCCTTTTTGCGTTTAGAGCCCGGAAATCAGCGCGGGAGCTGGAACCCATGCGATCAACGAGAGGTTACTCATGAACCGGTATGCGAAGCATTCAGATAACGATCGAATTGCCTTTATTGGTAACTACTTGCCGCGCCAATGCGGCATTGCCACGTTTACGACAGACCTATGTGAGGCGATCGCCGCCGAACAGCCAGCCGCAACCTGCATTGCCCTGCCGGTAAACGACATCGAAGGCGGCTATGCCTACCCGTCACGGGTTCGTTTCGAGCTGGTGGAAAGAGACATAGACTCTTATCTCCGCGCCGCCGATTTTTTGAATATCAATAGCGTAGATGTCGTGTCCCTGCAGTTCGAATACGGCATATTCGGCGGCCGGGCGGGCAGTCATATTTTGGCATTGCTACGCGAGTTGCGCATGCCCATCGTCACGACGTTTCACACGATTCTGCGTGAACCGGATACGCAGCAGCGCCGGGTCCTGGAAGAGGTGGCGGCGCTGTCGGATCGCTTGGTCGTCATGAGCGAATGCGGCGCAACGTTCTTGCGCGAGATTTATCGCGTTTCACCAGAGAAGATCGATCTGATCCCGCATGGAATTCCCGATCTACCCTTCGTTGATCCTGGCTTTCATAAAGACCTCTTCGGCGTCGAAGGCAAAGTCGTCTTGCTCAGTTTCGGCTTGCTGTCGGCCAACAAAGGCATCGAAAATGTTATCGCGGCCCTGCCGGCGATTCTCGCCAAGCACCCCAACGTGGTGTATTTCATCGTCGGCGCTACCCACCCGCAGGTGAAGCAGCAGGACGGTGAAACCTATCGTTTATCCTTGCAGTGGCTCGCCCAGGAAAAAGGCGTCGAGGGCCAAGTCATTTTTTACAATCAGTTTGTCACGTTGGAAGAACTGGTCGAGTTCATCGGCGCGGCCGATATTTATATCACGCCCTATCAGAACCCGGCACAAATCGTTTCGGGTACGCTGGCCTATACTCTCGGCGCGGGCAAGGCCGTCATCTCGACGCCCTATTGGTACGCCGAAGAAATGCTGGCCGACGAACGGGGCGTGCTGGTGCCGTTCCGCGATCCCGCGGCGTTGGCGGCGCAAGTCATTGACCTATTGGACAACGAGGCTAAGCGCCACGCCATGCGCAAGCGCGCTTATATGTTCGGACGGGCAATGATCTGGCCGCAGGTAGCGCGCCGCTATCTGGAGAGTTTTGCGCGAGCCCGCGCCGAAAAACGCCATTTCACTCCCAATAGTTTCGCCGTTAAGCCGCTCGACCAGCGGCCGGCGGAACTTCCTCCGCTTAAACTGGATCACTTGCGGCGCATGACCGATGATACCGGCATGTTGCAACACGCTCTCTTTACTGTGCCGAACTACCGTGAAGGGTACACCGTCGATGATAACGCGCGCGCTCTGCTGGTGAGCGCTCTGCTGGAAGATCTGGGGCACTCGGATTTTTACGAGCTGACGTCTCGCTATCTGGCTTTTATTGGCTACGCTTTCAACTCCGAAACCAAGCGGTTTCGTAATTTCATGGACTTCCAGCGCCACTGGCTGGAAGACCGCGGCTCAGACGATAGCCACGGCCGCACCTTATGGTCATTGGGCACACAATTGGGCCGTTCCAAAGTGCCGGCGCTCAATAGTATGGCTGGCGGGCTTTTTGAGCAGGCCTTGCCGGCGATTATCGACACGACGAGCCCGCGGGCTTGGGCTTTCGCCCTCATCGGTATTCACGAATATCTGCGTCGGTTTGGCGGCGACCGCAGGGCCGGCCACGTGCGCGAGGAATTGGCCGGGCGGCTGCTCACGTTGTATCAAGCGAATCGGTCGGACAAATGGTGCTGGTTTGAAGAAAGCCTGAGTTATTGCAACGCCGCGCTGCCCCATGCCTTGCTGATGTGCGGTCAATCGATACCGAACAGCACCATGAACGACGCCGCGCTCGAGTCCCTCAGCTGGCTCGCTGCTATTCAGCGAGACAAGACGAACGGCGGTCATTTTGTGCCGATCGGCTCCAACGGTTTTTATCAGCGCGGCGGTGACCGAGCCCGCTTCGATCAACAGCCGGTCGAGGCTCAAGGCATGGTATCCGCTTGTCTCGAAGCGCTTCGGATAACGGGTGACAAGAACTGGTATAAAGAGGCGCGCCGCGCTTTCGACTGGTTCCTCGGGCGCAACGATCTCAATCTTCCCATCTACGACCCAACGACGGGCGGTTGTCGCGATGGTTTGCATGCCGACCGCCCTAACGAAAATCAAGGCGCAGAGTCTTGCCTGGCCTTTCTCCAGGCCGCGCTGGAACTGCGACTGGCCGAGAATACGCTCTTGACCGTGGAGGCGGGATCTTAATGACCGCTCAACATGGCGAACTCTTCGAGCGTTGCCAGCTCAATCCCATTTTAACCGCGGCCGATTGGCCGTATCGGGTCAATAGCGTTTTCAACCCTGGCGCGACATTGCTGGCGGACGGAACAACCCTTCTGTTATGCCGTGTAGAAGATCACCGCGGACATTCTCATTTTTCCGTCGCTCGCTCGGTCAACGGCGTGGATGATTGGCAAATTGATTCCCGGCCGACGCTGCCGGCCGATCCCGAACATTTCCCGGAAGAATTGTGGGGAATCGAAGATCCGCGCATCACGTATATCGACGAACTCAAGAAATATGCCGTCGTCTATACAGCGTACACGCGGGACGGCCCTGGCGTATCGCTGGCGCTCACGGAGGATTTTTGCAACTTCGAGCGCTATGGCGTGATTATGCCCCCGGAAGACAAAGACGCGGCCCTACTTCCTCATCGCATCGGCGGTCAGTGGGCTTTGATCCATCGTCCGGTCAGTGCGCCGCGCGCGCATATGTGGATCTCCTTTTCCGAGAACCTATGTCACTGGGGTCGCCATAAGCTGATGCTCGAGGCGCGCCGCGGCGCCTGGTGGGACGCGAACAAAATCGGCTTGTCGCCGCCGCCCATAGAAACAGCTCAAGGATGGTTGGTGATTTATCACGGCGTGCGTCAGACGGCCGCCGGCGCGATTTACCGGTTGGGACTGGCGCTCTTTGATTTGCTTAAGCCGGAAGTTTGCCTCAAACGAAGCAACGAGTGGGTCTTCGCGCCGCAAACACCCTATGAGCAGCGCGGTGATGTCGACAACGTTGTCTTCCCCTGCGGCACGACCATCGCTCCCGACGGCGACACCCTTCGTCTCTATTACGGCGCGGCAGACACGAGCATCGCGATGGCGACGGGCAGCATCCGCGGAATGCTCGAGCGGTTGGAGAAAAGTAGCTGAAGAAAACGTCCGAAATGTTTAGGCTGGGAAGGTTCAGAGGAGGCTCGAATGACGTTCGGTATCGGAGAAAAAGTTGTTTATCCGTCTCAAGGGCCCTGCTTGATCGGCGGGGTGGAAAATAAAGTCGTGAGCGGTCGGCCGACGAGCTTTTACCGATTGACGTTGTTGGACGATAGCGGCGACGCAGTTTTTGTCCCGGTAGACAAGGTCAGGGCCCTGCGTATCCGGCAGTTACTGACCAAAGCGGAAGTTCCGAAGCTGCTGAGCCAATTAGAAAATTCGATGACAACGGCTAAGAACTGGAAGCAGCGGGCCATCGACAATGCCAAACTGCTCAGCTCAGGGTCGGCGTTCGACCTGGCCGAAATCGTTGAGTCCCTCACTGAGTTGAACAAGACCAAAGCGCTGACGCCGCGCGACCGACAAACACTGGATAAGGCGAGAAAGTTCCTGATTTGCGAGATCGCCGAAGCGATGGGAGAGGCCAGAAGTACGGCGGAAGAATACGTAGACAAGGCTCTCGGACTGCAAAGGCAGGGCTTGGGCGACCCGAAGGAAGACAGGGTTACAGCGAATCATTCTTAAGTCGATGGAAGCCGTAAGCGTCGTCAATTCACGATTGCCGGAGGGTGATCGCCATTAGCTTCTGGGTTAGCCAAGAGCCCCGGACATTACACGAGATCGCTTCGTATGCGGCTTAGCCAACGCCGCATTAATTTTGAGAGAACTAAGGTATTGGATGATCAACGATATAGTTTCTGACACGAATTCGGCGGAACCGGAGATGGTTAAATCCGCTTGGTATCGGACCACCGCCAAGTATGGTCGTTCGAATCTGCGCAAATCGCGCTGGCAACTCTTCGACACGTTTGTTCCTTATTTCGCGCTATGGGCGTTAATGGTCTATACGATTCGAGAGGGATTTTCCTATTGGATCACTCTGAGCCTTGCCTTAGTGGCAGGCGGCATCCTGGTACGGATTTTCATTCTGTTCCACGATTGCTGTCATGGTTCTTTCTTTGCGTCGCGCCGTGCAAACGCAATCCTGGGCTATGTCACCGGTATTCTAACGTTCACGCCGTTTGACGACTGGCGGCATGCGCATAACCGCCATCATGCTACGGCGGGAAATTTGGACCGGCGGGGAATTGGCGATATCTGGACGATGACAACGAAGGAATATGCGGCGTCGTCGACGGGAAAAAAAGTCGCCTACCGGTTTTATCGGAATCCGTTTGTATTGTTCGGTCCAGGGTCGCTGGTTCTGTTTCTGGTCCTGCAGCGATTTTCCAAGCGAGGCGCGGCTAGGAGAGAGCGGATGAGCGTCGTTGCTACCAACGCGGCGCTATCGCTCGTTGTCGCCGCGGCAATCTGGACGATCGGATTTTGGACCTATCTATTAATTCAGCTGCCCGTCCTGCTGATTGGCGGCGGAGTCGGACTCTGGTTGTTCTACGTCCAGCATCAATTTGAGAATGCCTATTGGGTGCGCCAAGAATCCTGGGATCCGATGAGAGTGGCGCTGGAGGGCAGCTCGTATTTCAAACTGCCGAAAATTCTCCAGTGGTTTACCGGCAATATCGGTCTGCATCACGTACACCATGTTCGACCGAGCATTCCCAATTACAACCTGCAACGATGCCACGATGAAGTGCCGGCTCTAGCGGCGGTCCACGCGATTACCTTCGAGACCAGTATCCGATCGCTGAGGCTCGGTCTGTATGACGAGACGCAAAAAAAACTTGTGACCTTTCGTTCCTTGGCGACGGCCGCTTAGGCGGTTGGGCGGGACTTGATCTACTGTGCCGACCCATATTTCGGCGCCTGTGTTCCCGAGTCGCTGGAGTGCGGATGGGGTGGACCGAGGAACTACTTTGAGATGATTGGGTAGCGTCACCGCCTGGCTTGCTATCACCACTGAATTCACCTACGCTTAAGAGGTAACTACGGCCGTAGGGTTCCCCTCCGTGGTTGCTTGAAATCCTTCAAGTAAGCCTTCTTTCCTCAGCCCTCCAATAGTACGGTCGGTAATATCGACCGGAAGGAGCAAGAGAGTGAGTCCGCTACTGGCTATTGCTAATCCCATCGCGTTAACGATCATCGGCATCATGTTGAACAGTTTTCATGTTGTCCATGACCAGCCGCAATTTTCGCTGGAAACGAATCCGGTCGACAAACTCGCGTCCGAACGGCAAGCGGACTCTCGGTACTTCTTCTTGCAGAGAGTGCGAATTTTGCAACGCCAAGAAAGAATCGGTCAGTATGGCTGGTTAAATCCTAGCGCGATTCGTCGCATCTTCATGGTTTCTTTACTCCGACGCTGTCAAGGCTCCTACGGCGTCAAAGCAAGTCCGCTCGATCCAAACCTCCGCGCAAGCCGACAGCGAAGAAGCGGTACTGTCGCTCACGCTTAGCGATGGCAGTAACGTGAAATATGTCGTCAAAGCATCGGAACCCTATTCTGCGTATGTACCCAAGCGAGATGTGCGCCCTGCAGAAATCGTACATAACTGGCAACTGGCGAGGGCGGGAACGGCAATCAATGTCGGCGATGCTACGGAGCCTCTGGGCATCGCTCTGAGAATTGCGAACTAAGCGACCGGTTGCCGTGCTTATGACGCATGGGAGTGACCGATGAAGAACAGTATTTCCTACAAGAACTGTCTGATTCGCGGCGATTCGTTTCAGCTCGCGCAAAGCTGCGGCTGGATTCCTCGATATACTTTGACCCGCTCGGACTTCAGGAATCAGTGGAACACCAATCCCTCGCATCACGATCGACTCGACCTGGTTTTCAGGAGCGAAAACGAAGCCGACAACTTTGCCCTGCAGGACGCCATGCGTTGGATCGATGAGAACTCTCAGCTACAGAGTTAGTACGGGAATCAGGAGGTTTTTACGTCCTTGTTGAATCAATTACTGGAAACGGCACGTCTTTCAGCAACTGAGCAAAAATCGAGAGCGCCGCGGGTTACGATCGTGGACGAAAATTACGATAGGAGCTCCGTGCGACTGCGTGAAGATACAAGGGGGCTGAAGAATCTTCAGCTAGAGCTGTTCGGTACTGCATTCTCGCATCCGGCCGATGAGAATCTCCGTCGCGGGGATGCTCGCAAGATCGACGAACGCCGTAACGGAGTGGAAGTCGCGGGATATCTCCGCCAAGACCGAGCAATCGATTCGAGCAGCGACCTCTACGTGACCAACGACGCGGCAACGCGCCGGCTCGAAGAGCGGCAAATGGAACTCCATGCAAGGAGCGAATGACTACCGATCGCGAAAGCGGTCTTACCATGCCCGGTTGCGCGTTTTCTTGAAAGGCAGGGATGAAACGCATTGAACACATGTCGCTCTGGGAACGGTTCTATTTCCTCGAGATTGCCCGCGGCCTTGCCGTAGCCGGGCACCGCTTTTCGCGGAATTTTAGCATCTATATTCTGCATGCTTTCGGTTTGGTGAAAACTTGTCAAGCCGAAGGCAGGCCCAATATTCGGAGGAAAGGGCTCCCTACCCGGATCCCTTGAGTTCTCCGACTCGAAAGTAGGGTTAAATATGAGCTTGCCACTTATTTCCGACCGGCAGTTCGCCAAACCGCCGCGCGAGCCCGAGGCGCGAAACCCTCTGGCGAATTTCATTGCCGGAGTCCGCGCGCGTTACGATGAGAAAAAGAAAAATGCCTCGCCTGAGAAAAATTACCGACCGTCACCGATGTGGTATTTCTTCGTCACAATTTTTCTTGTGCTAATGATGCAAAATTTCCTTGGCCGCTCACCTGTCGAGATTATCAGCTATAGCCAATTCAAGTCTCTGCTCAAAAAAGATTTGATCAGCGATTTGATTATTCGCGAGACGACCATCGACGGCAACTTGAAAGGCGGCGCCGCTAAGGAGATTTTCAAGCCGGAGAAACTAAAAGAAATATCTCCGGAGGTTCTGGCGAGCAAGAAAGTTTTCCGATTCGAAACGGTAAGAGTCGAAGATTCGGGCCTCACGACCGAACTTGAGGCGGCCAAAATACCGTTTCGGGGAGAGCTCACCAGCAATTGGCTGCCGACCATCTTATCCTGGTTGGTCCCCGTGGGTTTGTTTTTTCTGCTGTGGAGCTATCTTGGCAAGAAGATGGGGTCGGCAAGCGGCGGTCTAATGCAAATCGGCAAGAGCAAAGCGAAAGTCTACATCGAGAAAAAAACCGGCGTCACCTTTGCCGACGTAGCGGGCATCGATGAAGCCGAAGAAGAAGTGGCCGAAGTCGTAGGGTTTCTGAAGGATCCGGATAAATATCAAAGATTGGGCGGGCGTATTCCAAAGGGTGTTTTGATCGTGGGGCCTCCGGGGACCGGGAAAACCCTGCTCGCCCGCGCTGTCGCGGGCGAGGCCGGTGTTCCATTTTTCAGCCTCTCCGGTTCTGACTTTGTCGAAATGTTTGTCGGGGTCGGCGCGGCGCGGGTCAGGGATCTTTTTATGCAAGCGGTAAAGAATGCCCCAAGCATCGTCTTCATCGACGAGCTCGATGCCATAGGAAAAGCACGGGGAGTGAATATGCTCACGGGTAACGACGAGCGCGAACAAACTCTCAATCAGCTCTTGACGGAGATGGACGGGTTCGATCCGAATCAAGGGGTCATCATCATGGCCGCTACCAACCGGCCGGAGATCCTCGACGCGGCGCTGCTCCGTCCCGGCCGCTTCGACCGGCAGATCCTGGTGGATCGTCCCGACATCAAAGGGCGCACGAAAATCCTTCAATTGCACGCGAAGAAGGTGAAGCTCTCGGCTGATCTTGATCTCGCCGTCGTGGCAGCCAAGACTCCAGGCTTTGTCGGCGCGGATCTCGCCAACATCGTCAACGAAGCGGCCTTGCTGGCGGCGCGCCAGGACAAAGAGTCGATCGATATGACGGAATTTGACGAGGCGATCGAACGGGTGGTCGCGGGACTCCAGAAGAAGAGCCATGTCATCAATCCCAAGGAGAAGAAAACTGTCGCCTATCACGAGTCGGGTCACGCACTCTTGGCCGAGCTCGTGCCGGGCGCTGATCCGGTTTCCAAGATTTCTATTATCCCCCGAGGAATCGCCGCCCTAGGTTATACAACGCAGCTGCCGACGGAAGACCGCTATCTCATGACACGTTCTGAACTGCTTGCACGCATCGATGTTCTTTTGGGCGGGAGAGTTGCGGAGGAGATCGTCTTCGGCGATGTCTCGACCGGCGCGCAGAACGACCTGCAGCGAGCCACCGAAATTGCCCGGACCATGATCACCCAATTCGGCATGAGTGAGAAGCTCGGCCTGGCTTCTCTCGAAGGACCGCGCCATGCCACGTTCCTGATGATGCCCACTCAAAGTCCCAAAGAGTACAGCGAGGAAACCGCTCGGCTTATCGATGCAGAAGTTAATCAAATACTGTCCGAAGCGCATATCAAGGCGCGGGAGCTGCTGCTTGCGCACCGCCCCGCGCTGGAGGAATTGGCCAAGCTGCTGCTGGAAAAAGAAGTTGTCGACAGGCCGGCTTTGCAAGCGATTCTCAAAGTGCGGAGCATCGATAGCCTGAAAGAAAAAAAGCGGTCTGGGGAGCCATCCGGTAAGGAACGCAATCAGACCAACGCTGATCAGGAATAGCCATGGGGTCGGGAGATGAATCGGGGGCGTTGCGCAGTAGGGATCCGATCAAATCAGGTGGAAGCAATATGACGCGCGAAACGAACCGGCCTGGCGAAAAACCGCAGTTCGACGAACGCGCCAGTGAGGATAACTATTTCGCCGCGAAAGAACATGAGCTGGTCGATGATATGAAAGCCGAGTATCGAAGAGACGAAGCGGCCCGGCGAGAGGCGCAGATGGCCACTTGCCCCAAGTGTTCTGGAAAATTCGCAAAATACAAGTTTCTGGGGTTCGATTTGGATCGCTGCGAAAACTGTGAAGGGATCTGGCTTAACAAAGGCGAGCTCGCCTTGATTTTGCGACAGCAGGCGCGCGGTCCACTGGGAGTCTTCCTCGATCGATGTTTCTCCAAGAGTGAAAAACGAAAGACAAGTTAAATAGAGCTTCGCCGGCCTTACCATCGCGTTGTCATGCCCGCGTGCGCGAACATGACGACGAAGCAATGACTTGTTTAACGATTCTACCCTGACCCTGATCCACGGGCAGTCACACCCGCGTTTTATGGGGTTTTGTCGGTTAGATGCTTGGCGCAAGCCGCGGCAACTTGACTCTCGGGTTTATCTTCACCCGGCATGATCGCCCAGCTCTGGGTCTCTATATAGCGGCCCTTGTCCCAAGAATCTTTTCCCTTCATTTCCTGGAGCTTCTGGACCTTCTCCGCGTCTCGGTTGAGCTGCGCGACACAAATTGCTCCGAGGCGGTCGGCGACCGCATCGGCAGCGGTCTCTTTGGCCATTGCCGCGGCAGTGCCGCTCGTAACCCATCCGCCATACTTGAATCCGACAAGAGCTAATACGGCCGCGCCACCGATGGCACTCCACGAACCCAGCTTAATTTTTTCCCAATCCATGAGACACCTCCCTAAAACCCGGGTTTTGAACACGCAGGTTTAATTCTCCGCAGCAGTGACAGATCCAATAGTCGGAAGACTGTTTTGCGGCGGAACATTCATCGCAATCGCCGCAATGCTGATGGCGGCAATAATCGCAAAAAGGCATGGCACCTTCTTTCATCCACGCGATCGTTGGTCTGGAGTCTATTCAAAAATCTATGATGCGCCGACTCAGCGGCGGTTGCTGTCTAATATTGGACATTCTTGAAAAAGAATTTTCACGCCAATCTCACTTATTATTTACAAAAGCGTTCAAAATTAGACCGTAATCACCACCGCGGCAGGCTAGGGTCGCTCTGAAGGGAAATAACGGATCATGCGGGCGTGGTTTGCTCGGACCAATCGGCCTCCGGCTGAGCTTTCCCTATCTATATTTTGATTTATGGGTAGTGAAATTATAAGAAGGGGCGGCAGGATGTGCTATTTAAGAGCGGGACGGTAAAGAGCCGGTGGTATCTTGATCCGAGCCGACGCTTGCGCCGCGGCAGAAGCGTGCTTCATGCGTGTGATTCAAAATCAAAGCAGATGGGCCGGATTACTGTCGATCGTCGGACTCGGCTTGATGGCCATGCTGGGATCGAGCGGGTTGGTCTTTGCGCAGAAGCCCACCGTGGTGGTTTACGTCGCGCCGATTGAGGGGATGATCGATCTCGGGCTCGCGCCTTTCGTTCAGCGGGTTTTAAACGAAGCAACACGAGCAGGCGCCGCGGCGGTCATTCTCGAGATCAATACCTTCGGCGGCCGCGTCGATGCGGCTGTGCTTATTCGTGACGCTTTGCTGAACGCCCGGGTGCTGACCGTGGTCTTCGTCAACAAAAGAGCCATTTCTGCCGGGGCGCTGATCAGTTTGGCCGCCGAGAAAATCGCGATCGCCAACGGCGGAACCATCGGCGCCGCAACGCCGGTGCAAATGGGGCAGCCGGGCGCACCCGCGCAGCCAGTGGCAGAGAAGACGGTTTCCTATGTACGAAAGGAGTTTCGCGCCACCGCCGAGGCGCGAAAGCGTCCTCCGCTTATCGCCGAGGCGATGGTGGATGCGGATGTGGAAATTCCCGGCCTCATTCAAAAAGGCAAGCTGCTGACGCTCACCACCGAGGAAGCTTTGAAGCATAAGGTTGCGGATTTTCGCGCCGAGACTATCGATAGTGTATTGGAACAGCTAGGTCTTGCGGGAGCACAGGCCAGGCGGGTGGCGCCCAACTGGGCGGAGGGCCTTGTCCGCTTCCTAACCGATCCCATTGTCAGTTCGCTACTCATGACCGTCGGAATGATCGGCATCTTTCTGGAAATCCGCACGCCCGGCTTTGGCTTGCCGGGTGCGCTCGGTATCGCAAGCCTCGGGCTTTTCTTTTGGGGCCATTGGCTGGTTCAGCTTGCGGGCTGGGAAGAGCTGTTGCTGGTGGCGTCTGGGTTTATGCTTCTGGTCCTAGAAATTTTTGTTATTCCAGGCTTTGGTCTCGCCGGAATCTTTGGGATCGGCGCGCTCCTCGCCGGCCTTGGCCTGAGCCTGATCGGCGGCGGCGCCACCTGGGAGTTCGTCGCCCTGGCGATGGGGCAAGTGTTAATTTCAGTCTTTTTGGCCCTCGCGGCGAGCCTCTTGGTGCTGCGTTTCTTACCGCGCCTGCCATTTGGGAGGCAGCTGATCCTGCAAACCGGCCTTGCCGCGGGCAAGGGGTATGCTTCGGCGCCAGAGAGCGATAACAAATGGCTTGGCAAAAACGGCACGGCGTTCTCGCCGCTGCGACCGGCGGGGATCGCGGAGATTGACGGTGAGCGTGTGGATGTCGTCTCCGACGGCGAATTCATCGATGCCGGAATGGCGATTGTGGTGACCCGCGTCGATGGCAATCGGATCGTCGTGCGGCGACACCGCAGCTTAACAGAAGGGAGTTGAAATGGGTGGTCTCGAAACCGGATTAACCGGCGGTTTCGCGCTGCTATTGATGCTGATCGTGGGGTTGGTTTTTGTCTTGTACCTGGTCCCCATCCCGCTCTGGATTGCCGCTTGGGCATCGGGGGCATACGTCGGGCTCTTCACGCTCATCGGCATGCGCCTGCGCCGAGTGCCGCCCGGCACCGTGATCACGGCGCGGATAAGCTCGGTGAAAGCCGGTTTGGACATTCCCCTCAACGATCTCGAAGCCCATTATTTGGCCGGCGGCAACGTTGTCAGGGTCGTGAACGCCATGATCTCCGCGGACAAGGCGAATATTCCCTTGGTGTTTAAGCGGGCCGCCGCCATCGACCTGGCAGGGCGCGATGTCTTGGAAGCGGTGAAGATGTCGGTCATTCCCAAAGTTATCGAAACCCCGAAGATCGCCGCCATCGCCAAAAACGGCATCCAGCTCATCGCAGTTTCTCGTGTCACGGTCCGCACGAACATTGACCGGCTGGTGGGCGGCGCCGGCGAGGAGACCATCATTGCCCGGGTTGGAGAAGGCATGGTGAGCACCATCGGCTCCGCCGAATCGCACAAGGACGTTCTCGAAAACCCCGATCATATTTCTAAGCATGTGCTTGGCAAAGGATTGGACGCCGGGACCGCCTATGAGATTCTTTCGATCGATATCGCGGACGTCGACGTGGGCGACAACATCGGCGCCAAGCTGCAAATCGATCAGGCCAACGCCGATAAGCAAATCGCTCAAGCCAAGGCCGAAGAGCGGCGCGCCATGGCCGTGGCTTTGGAACAAGAGATGCGGGCGCGCGTGGTCGAGGCGGAAGCCGAAGTCCCGCGCGCCATGGCCGAAGCTTTTCGCCAAGGCAATCTCGGCATCATGGATTATTACCGCATGAAAAACGTTCAAGCCGACACGTCGATGCGCGATGCCATCGCGGAGAGCGACGACGATCCGTCGACGGGCCAGAAACGCTAGGCTCAAGTCGCTTTAGGGGATTGTAATGAACAATTTTAGTGTCGGACTGATCATCCTCCTGATGCTGTTCATTTTGATACCGCTGGCTAATTATGTCCTGAAGCGAATGCAACGGCGATTCGAACAGCCCGGTCCGGCGCGGCAACCGATGCCGGATATGGGCGTCCGCAGGCAGGCGGCGCGGGTGGCCACGCCCGCATCCGCCGCCCCTCGCGAACGAACACAGGCGGCGCCACCCGACCCCATAGTCGCGTCACCGCGAAGCCGCTGGTCGAGGAAGACGCTATTCAGAACCCGGCGCGATGTGCGGCGGGTCATTGTCGCGATGACGGTCCTGGGACCCTGCCGTGCTTACGACCCACCCGGCTAGATCCACCTAGACTTATTTTATGTCCTTTAAAGTTGCCCGCGCACTTACGCAAGGCGTAACTGCGCGAGCGATGCGCGGGCCGGTCCGCCGCCGATATTTGGAACGATGTTTAGTTCGAGTGTGGTCACCCCGTCAAGATCCACAGGATAATCCTCGCGCTCGCGGGTCGTGCCGGCAGGGCTGAAATTATATTGCTGACGCACGATTTCCCGATAGGACTGCCCGCCGTTTGACGACCAGCGCAGGACAAACTGTTGAGTGCGCTCCAACTCATCTTCGTGAAACTCCAAATGCAGACGCTTGATTCTCTGTGGCTGGTTAAATACCAGACGCACGGTTTGCGGTCCCGGTTGCGCTGCTCGCCAACCCGATTCGCTTCCGGGCAGCAATCCCGATTCGATGGGATGCGCTGCGTCCTCCGAGGTCACTTCCACCTGAGCTAAAGCTTCCATGTTCAACCACTGCTGATTCGAGGGTGATGCATCTTGAGTGTCCTGACCGATGATCCTTTTGAGCATAGCTTACCTCCTCACGATCGATTGTCATTAGATTCATCGAGTGTGCGCTTTTATTCGCGTGCATGAAAGAGCGTCCCTCCGCTCAAGAGAGCCAAATTTTGGACCTCAAGCGGTTACTCTGAGTTATCGCGCGGTTAAGAGGCCACGGCTCTGACGGCAGATTGGCCCAACATTGTCTGTGATAATTCTTTTTCAATCGATTCAATATGAGACGGCAACTCGGCGATCGGTCGACTAAGCTCAGCTGGAAACAAGGACAACTTAACGACCCTTGCACTAGCAATACTCCCGCAGCCACTAGAGCATAAGCGATGGGGCGTCGTTGTTTTATAGTTCCCGATTCTATCTGGCTAAAACGCCTCCAGGATAAAATTATTAGGCAGTCATTGTTTGTAAAGCCGTCCACTATTGGACAGCAATCATCGCCAAGTCCGCATAGGGTGGCGTGGGCTCGATCTGGTTGATTTCGAGCTTTGCGTATTGGTGTGGAATTTAGCTTTATATTTTAGGATGAACAACGACTACTGAAACACAGCCCGGAACGAGTATTGGGTTCAAGCCGGCGCAAACAGTACGCCCGGCCTTCTGGCTGGTGCTTAGCGGCGTGACGCTGTTTCAAGTATTCGGCCAGGGCGACACCATGCAGAAAGCGCGCGACAGTATCTTCGATCAGATTCAGAGCGAGTGTAGGTCGCGGGTTATTGAGCTCATCCACAGGCAGGAGAATCAGAGTCTACTATTTGGCGTACAAGTATCGACCACAAGTCTTCTCCCCGATCGCGATTGCTTGATCTCTGAATTTTGTCAACCTTGCGATTTCTCGCCCTCCCATATTGTCAACAGTGAGAAGTCTGAGAACGTAAACGTCGGAAGAATCACGCAATTCCAAACAGCAGGAACCTTGCATCGAAATTGCTCTACGTAGGTAGACAAAGGGGTAGCCATACCAAGGAGGAGGTCAAAATGAAAAAATTAATGTTGGGGTTGGTGATGCTAGTTGGTCTTGGTCAAAGCGGTTGCATGTTCTTGGGGGGAGCGGCATTAGGCGCCGCCGGCACAGGAGGCGCTTACGAATATAACGCCCATCAGCAGATGGAGAAGCTGGACGCGGATTATAAAGCCGAGAGAATTTCTCGCGCAGAATACGACGCGCGGAAAAAACAGATTGAGGCAGGATCGATCATTTATTAACCGCTCGCGGGGCTTCGTTGCTCGCATATTCGTTACTTGTTGACTGGTTTATTCGAAGCAACAGGTAACCAAGAACGAGCGACGCTAAAACAAAAGGAGGTAATTTATGGTGCGGGCACTCAAGAGGTTGGCAGTTGCGTTGGCCGTTCTGTTCTTTATGACCGGCTGCCAAGCCATGACCGGTCAGACCGTGGGCGAGAGCATGGACGATTCGGTTATTACGAGCTCGGTGAAGACCCAACTCGCAACAGACAAAATTGCCACCCTGACGCGCGTGGAAGTTGAAACCAATAATGGGACTGTCTATCTGACCGGCCAAGTCCGGACCGCCGAAGAGAGGTCCCACATTGGGTCGCTTGCGCGCCAGGTAAAGGGCGTCAAACGGGTCGTCAATAACCTGCAAGTCATCAACCGTTAGAGCAGACTGGATCAGCGTGAGCGTAACAAGAGAGAGGGTGAAGGCATGAGAACCAACGGTGAATCGAAATTCTCCTACTTGCTTATCGGTCTGGGACTAGGGGCCATCGGCGGGCTGATGGCTGCGCTGCTCGCGCGCCAAGAAACGCGGGATCTGCTGCACGAACGCAGCAGTAAGACTCTCGATTATCTGAATCAGCAGGGGAAGAAGCTGCGCGAGACCGCCGAAGGAATCGTCGAAAAAGGCAAGGAACTCGTGACTCATCGCTGCTGCTCGGATGACGTGGATATGGATGCCGAAACACAGGCCCACCAGGAAGACAAGCGAGAAACATCGGGAGGGTAGGCCGGCCGGATTTTTTACGGGGAGGCTTTATGAACAAATTCAGAAGGGTCGTCTGTGGGGCGGCAATCCTGGGTTTCATGTTGGTATCCAGCGGCTGTCCGTGGGGGTATCGCGACGGTGACCGTTGGTATGACAGGGGTGACACTCGCTCCGACAGATATGATCGGGATCGAGATCGGGACCAAGACCGAGATCGGGATTGGACCAGGGATAGGGATGGCGACCGAGACAGTGGATACCCACGGCGGGACCGATAGGATCTGGCATGAAATCGCCCGCGAGCCGGAGAGGAGACTGCTGAAGAGGCGTGGGGGGAAGAGAAGGGTTGGAGGAGACCGTAGAGGGTGGATTTGTCGGAAAGGAGTTGGAACATGGTGTGGACGATTTTTGTGATTTTATTGATCATGTGGGCGCTGGGACTGGTCACTTCGTACACGATGGGAGGATTCATTCATATTTTATTGGTCCTCGCCGTGTTGATGCTGGTGATCAATCTGGTTCAGGGGCGAAGGGTCTGGTAGCCGTTTTGGCTTCGTGACCAAGGAAGGGAATGTATGAGTCTCAAACCGATAACGCTTGTGGGGATCGTTCTGATCGTACTGGGGATCGTAGCTTTCGCGTACCAGGGCATCACCTACACCAGCCGCGAGAAGGTTATCGACATTGGTCCGTTTCACGCCACCGCCGAGACCCAGAAGACCATCCCGCTTTCACCTCTGTTGGGCGGGTTGGCGCTGGTCGGTGGAATCGTGTTGGTCGTGGTCGGAGCCAAGAAGGCGTAGTTGAACTTGGGGGATTGTCCACCCAATTGGCGACAAGGATACATGCTGATGATTCAACGGACTCCTGGAGCCGACCCGTTCAAAGAGCAACTGCGTGAGTCCTTGCAGCGCGAGGCGGTAAATTCCCGCGCCGTCACGATTGCCCGGCACGCCAACGTCTACAGCTGCGGCGACCAAGACCAGACGGTCTACTTCATTGAGAGCGGCCAGATCAAACTGCTCATGCTCTCGCCCGAGGGTAAAGAATGCCTGCTCGCCATCCACAGCGCGGGAGATATTTTCGGCGAGTTATGTCTATCCGGCTCGGGCTCGCGACCGGAAACCGCCACCGCGATGGAAGAAACGGTTTTAAAGAAAATGCCATACGGCCAGTTTTTCGAACGCTTGAGCCGGGACGGGCTGCTTGAGGGGTTTGTCAGATACCTGGCCCTGCGCATCGCCGAGCAACAGCAGGTGATCGCCAATCTGGTGACGGTGGACAGCGAGCAGCGCTTGGGTAAGACGCTGTTGCAGTTGGCGCGCACGCTGGGCAAGAGAGACCAACGGAGCACGCGCATCGAGCTGAAGATATCCCATGAAGAGTTGTCCGAGATGGTCGGCACGACGCGGCCGCGGATCAGTTTGTTTATGCAACGCTTTCGCAACCTCGGGTTGATGGCGAGCAACCTGGATCGCTTTCTGGTTGTTGATGAAAAGAAGCTCACCGATTATCTGGCTCGGATTGCCATCGCCCCCGGGCGGGTCTGCGCCCGTCGCAATACTTCTATTCAGAATCGTTCAGAATTGGACAGAGATCTCTTGGGAGTCAGGGTAAGTTAAATTGAATAAGGCGGTAACTTCCTATGGGACTGATATTGTTGATCGTCTTACTTCTCCTGGTGTTTGGCGGTCTGCCCAACTGGGGATATCACTCCTATGGTTACGCTCCCTCGGGCATCCTGGGGACGATACTGATTATCGTCCTGATTCTGTTCTTGTTGGGCCGAATTTAAGGGTGCTCGGGGTCTCGTAGGGTCTAGTGGCGATACCCACAAAACATCGCCGCAAACCTCTACGAAGGGTGAACCGAAGGCTTGTTCAAACAAATCGAAATCCATGGACAGCGAGGTATAGCTTTCAACGGCAAGAGGAAAAATCGGTTCAGGTAGTAGCGGAGGTGTGGCATTTCAACTGGGAGACTCAGATGAAGACATTAAAGCTCATTTTAGTGGCGCTGGCGGTATTTCTACTGCCCAGATACGCCCATGCATTGGATCTCGGTTCCGTGCGCATCAGCTATTTGGACGGCGAAGTCCAGATGAGGACAGCCGAGACGGGGGATGACTGGGTTCCTGCTGCTGTAAACACGCCTCTGATAGAAGGGGACGAGTTATGGGTGCCGGAGGGAGGAAGGCTTGAATTCCAGCTCGAGACCGGGACCGCCGTAAGGCTGGACCAGAATTCTGCATTGCAGATCCTGACACTGGACAGGGCTTCTTCGCAGTTTTATCTGACCGAAGGACATGCCTACGTGGACCACAACTCGCCGCGCGGCAACCTGATCCAGATCGACACGCCGGTGGCGTCCCTGCGCGCCTATGACAGATCAATTTTTAGAGTAGATGTCCCTGACCAATATACCGATGTCTCGGTGTTCTCCGGTTCGGTGGACGCCGAAGGAAGGTATGGCAGGACGCGGGTGAGCGCGGGACGGACCCTGACGCTCGGAGACGACAGAGACGCGGAACTCGCGCTGAACGGCCGAGCCGATGAGTGGGAAAACTGGAACAGGCAACGGGATACGCGATTTGCCTCACGAGGAGACAGTTACCGCTACCTCCCCGATGAACTGCGGGTCTACGCCAGCGATTTGGATGATAATGGAAGGTGGGTGCAAGTACCGGAATACGGTTACGTATGGATTCTCAGAGCGGTTGCAGCGGACTGGGCGCCCTATCGGACGGGGAGATGGATGTGGCGAGGCGGAGATTATGTCTGGATATCCTATGAGTCCTGGGGCTGGACACCCTATCATTACGGCAGGTGGTCCCATGATCCCCGTATCGGATGGTTTTGGGTGCCGCCGCGGCGGGGCCAGGTCTACTGGGGGCCGGGATATGTCGGGTGGGTCAGGACGGCTAACTACGTCGCGTGGGTGCCGCTTGCACCGCGGGAGATCTACTATGGCTATGGCAATTACGGCCCAAACAGCGTGGACCTAAGAAAGCGCAATGTCAGGGAGATCAACATAACAAAAATCACTTATCGAAATGTCCGGGTGACCAATAGCGTGACGGTCATCAACCATAATACCTTCGTGACCGGACGGCGCGAAGCGGTCAATGTGAGAGAGAACCCCTTCGTGACCGAGAAAGTAAACATCGGCCGGCCCGATATAAAACCAGAAAGAGCGAGCTATGCCCCGGTGGTAAGGACGATCGAGCCTGCCAAGCGGCCGCCGCAGGAAGTCAACAGGATAGCGGTGAAAGAACTAAAGCAAGAACGGCAGTTGGTGAAAGAGCAGAATCGGTCCGTGATCCATAAGGGTCAGCCGGTAAAAGCCTTGGCCGTAAAGACCGTGGAGCAACCGAAGAGCCCAACGGAAAAAGTGCAGGAGCGCAAACAGAGGGGCACGAGTGCCGCACCAGGGGAACGCCCCCGCGTGAAGGGCGATGAAAAGTCTGCAAGCCCCAGCGCAGCCACTGAGACAAAGGAGACTACAGGCCGCGGACAGTCAAGCCGAGAGCCGGCGGTAAAGCAACCGGCCGGCGCTCGTGCAAAACCGCCAGAGCGCCAGCCTCAGCCGGAGAAGGGTAAGACCCAAAAAGCCGTGGAAAGCCCCAGAGCAAAGCCCGAGACAAGGGTCGAAAAGCCGGTGAAAGCCGAGGACAAGCAAAAACCAAAAGCACCTCAAGCAAAGCCCGAGTCCAGAGTGGAACCAAGGGCCAGGAAAGCCGCAGAGGCAAAACAAAAGCCTGGAGGAGCGCCAAGCAAAGCGCCCGCGATGATCGATAGGAAAGCCGAAAGGCCATCAGGCCCTGTAGAAAAGGCAAAGGCAGCGGCGGCTCCGGCCAAGGCCGCTGAGGCCAAGGGTGAAGTAAAGGGCGGCAAGCAGACTGTCGCAGAAAAGAATCAATCAAGGGAAGAAAAGAAGGCCACCAAAGATGGGCTGGAAGGCAAGGGAAAATCCGACGAGACAAAAGAAGAGAAGATCGAGAGAAGATAGAAAGCCGTGGAGGTTCCCGTGTGCGGAACTGGCAGGGCGCGCCGCTCGGCCCTCTGGAATATCATCGTGACTCCGATAATCCTTCGATGCGGAAACGGCCGGGGTGTCATTAAGCATAGCGCGGCGAATCGCGATCCGGAAGATCCCTCCCCTGTTTGGAACCAAATATGAGCGGCGACACCAAGCTCAAGAGCATGGGAGCCATTCCTCACTCAAAGGGAGTCGCCTTTCGGGTATGGGCACCCAATGCTCAGCGGGTTTCCGTCATCGGTTCGTTCAACGACTGGGACGGCACCAAGCATCCCATGCAGGCTGAGGAGAACGGCCACTGGTACGTCGATGTAGCCGAGGCTAATGTCGACGATCCGTACCGTTATCTGCTGACCACGGCAACGGGCCCGTTCAAGCGCATCGACCCCTATGCCCGCGAGGTAACGAGTTCGGTCGGCAACGCCATCGTGCACGACCCGAGCTTCGACTGGGAGGACGACGACTTCCATATCGCGGCGCGCAGCGAGCTGGTTATCTACGAACTGCATGTCGGCACCTTCAACGACGAGGAGGACGACAAGTTACCCGGCAAGTTCGCCTCGGTGTCGGCCCGTCTGCGACATCTGAAAAAGCTCGGCGTCAATGCCATCGAGATCATGCCGATAGCCCAGTTCGCCGGACTTCGCTCATGGGGTTACAACCCCGCGCATATCTTTTCGGTTGAGCTTGCTTACGGCGGCCCTTTGGCGTTCAAGAAGTTCGTCAAGCGCGCGCACCGGAATGGTATCGCGGTGATCCTCGACGTCGTCTACAACCACTTTGGCCCGGGGGATCTCGATCTTTGGCAGTTCGACGGCTGGTGCGAGAACGATCGCGGCGGGATTTACTTTTATAACGACGACCGGGCGAAGACACCGTGGGGAGAGACCCGTCCCGATTACGGACGCAGCGAGGTTCGACAATATATCTTCGACAACATTTTTATGTGGCTCGATGAATACCATGTCGACGGTCTGCGCTTCGACGGCGTCGGCTACATTCATTCTTTCCCCGGACCAGGCGGTCGAGATCTGCCCGAGGGGTGGGGCCTACTCCAATGGATCAACAGCAGGGTCGCCGAGAAATTTCCCGGTCGGATCACAATCGCCGAGGACCTGTTGAACAACAACTGGATTACCAAGGACGTGGGGGCCGGCGGAGCTGGGTTCGACGCGCAGTGGGATGCCAACTTCGTCCACCCCATCCGCCAAGCGGTGATCACCTCCGAGGATGGACAACGCTCCTTGAGCGCCATTCGCGATGCGCTCTGCTATCGCTATAACGACGATGTCTTTGAAAGGGTCATCTACAGCGAATCGCACGACGAGGTGGCAAACGGCAGGGCGCGCGTGCCTCAGGAGGTGAGCCCCGAGCATGCCAAAGGATGGTATTCTCAGAAGCGCTCGACGCTGGCTGCGGCCATGGTGTTCACCGCGCCGGGCATCCCCATGCTCTTCCAGGGCCAGGAATTCCTCGAAGGAAATTATTTCCGCGACACGGTCCCGGTCGATTGGGACCAACGCGACGAGTTCCACGGCATCGTAAGGCTGTACCGCGACCTCATCCGGCTGCGGCTCAACCGCGACGGCTTTACCCGTGGTCTCTGCGGGCAGTTCACCCAGGTCTATCATTTGAATGACGAACGCAAGCTTCTCGCCTACCACCGTTGGGACAAGGGCGGCCCGACGGACGACGTCGTGGTCGTCGCTAACTTTCTTAATGAGCCGCAGGATCAGTACGTCATCGGCTTTCCGGCTGCAGGGAGCTGGAAGCTACGCTTCAACAGCGATTGGCAGGGTTACAGCGACAACTTCGAAGGCCATTGGAGCGGCAACGTGATCGCCGAACCGGGCGAGTATGACGGCTTACCCTGCCACGCCGAGCTTTCCGTTGGTCCGTACAGCGTGCTGATTTTTTCGCAATGATCGAAGCAGCAGAGAGGTCCGATTATCTCAAACGACAAGATTGAATACGGTGTCAATGAATTGCTGCCGCCCTTCTGAAGCAGCTCTGCGAACGGGATGCTGCGGGAAGCGCCTTGAGACAGCCAAGGAAGGCGATCCGAGGTATTATTTGAAGAGCTATGGTCAAGCAGAAAATCTTCCCAAAGACTCTCATCCTTTTGGTCGCTCTGTTCAGCCTTCCGGTGTTGCAAAGTTTTTCTCTGGCAGCAAGCGGCTTAATAGGTTCCGCCGCTCCCTTTTTTAGAGTTCAATCGGGCGATGGCAAGGAGCTGAGCTTAGCCATGATCAAGGCCAAGGTCGCCGCCATATTCTACCAGAACAAAGACATTGCGCTCTAGCGGCGGTCGAGTTCTTGCCTAGCCGGCCAAGGCATCATGGCGCAAAAACAGATGCAATGGCTTATTTGCCATCTCTTCGGTTTCTTGCCACCAAAATTGGTCAGATTTTGACCCAGTTCGATCTCCACGGCAGTCCACGCACTCAAAACCGGTGCCGGCGTGCGTGAAGCCCAGAATTTTTCAAAAACCGTTCAATATTAGACTGAAACTATCTCAGCGCCCGCGTATTTTGGAATGAAAAGACCGGCTCCGACCTCATCATCACGATGGGTAATGCCTGGTTCAGAGGAGAGCCGTTGAGATCAGAAAAAATACTGGTTGTCGAAGATTCTTTTGATCTTCGCGAGATTCTCGGAAAACTTTTTGCATCCTTGGGATGGGATCCCATCCTTGCCGAGAGCGGCCGGAAAGCGTTGGAGAAACTCGAGCACGAAACGCCGAAAATTATTCTCCTGGACATGCGGATGCCGGAAATGAACGGCTTCGAGCTCGCGAGAATCCTAAAAACACATCGTGTTTACAGGAACATACCGATACTTGCTGCCACCGCGTTTCCCGACCACATCGCCAGGCGGCAGTGTCTTGCGGCCGGCTGCAATGATTTCATTTCTAAGCCTTTCTCGTTTGCCGCGCTCCAAGCGAGTCTTGCAAATCTAGTGTCCGGAGAAAGACCAAATATCGTTCCTGTTCCTTTAAGTGAAAGGCAGCAGCATGAAATTCAGTCATAACAGAAACAGAATCGATACCACCTTGGGAGAGCTCATAGCAACGATCAGCGATGTTGCCTTTGAATACTCCGATGACTCAGACGAGGCTTACCATCTTGCCTGTATGGTTTTGGCAGAGATTCTAAAAGACGCAGCGCTCAGGCGTCAGAACGCTGGCAGGCACTTTCCCAAGGTCGACTATCTGCATTAATTGCTTACAGAACGGGCTTCACCTAGTCGACCGTTTGGTCGAAAGTTCCGTCACTTTCGACGAGGTTTCTCCCGCTGCTTAGCCCGACGGGAAGAAAAGTATCCGAACAATTAGCTGTCTTCCTCACGAACAGTTGTGGCACAAGGCTTGCGCCTACTGGGCTTAGATAGTTGTTTCAGTGAAGCGATATGCGCCCAACTATTTTGATCGGCGTCATGATTCTACTGACGATGGGCGGATTGTCATCCGGCCTCGCGGTCGGTCGTTGGATTACTCCCGCCGCGGGGAGATGGAATCGCAAACCGGCTTACTAACAAATCAAATCTGGGAACGGCCCCAAAGGCGCCGAACTCCGAAATTGGGAGGTGCTTTATGCCTTTAGTTCAACTCGTGGTGGTCTTGATCGTAGTCGGGGTTCTCCTCGGCATGGTTAATCGCTACATACCGATGGCAGGATCCATTAAGTCGATTTTGAACGGCGTTGTGGTGATCGGCGTAGTTCTGTGGCTACTGAATGTTTTTGGACTTTTCAGCTCCCTCTCCGCAATCCATGTGGGCAAATTGTCTTGGCTCGGTGGGATCGGCGCTTAGTTGCAGTAATAAGGAGTCGCAATGGGTTTCCAACTGACCCGATGAGTATCCCATAATTTGAGATCATGAGTGCAGGGATGTTGTATTGGTCGTTGATGTTTCTTCTGGTTGCTCTAAGCGCCGGGCTGCTGGTCGTTGCGCTCACCGCAACCGGCGCGCGAAAAATTTTGCCATGGCTCGCTCCGCACGCCCGCTGGGACTGGGCGACTTCTATTCCAATATGGTTCAGATCGATGCGCGAGAAAGCCCTGGCAGTCGCTCAAAGCTTCCACAGTGACCGATTAGGGAGGCTGCGTTGGCGAAGAGGCATCTTTAACCTGGTGATTGTCGCGCCGCCGATGATCGCTGCATTTCTGTCGATCGGATTTTATCACGTCTATTTTGACCGAAGCGATTTGCCCGACATAGAAGCGTTGGTTCGCTTTGAGTTGCCTACCATTGGCACGGTCTACGATGCCAAGGACGAGCCGCTCATCGAACTGGCGAAAGAGTACCGGAAGATTGTCAAGTATGAGGACATCCCGCCGATTGTTCGCGATGCAATCATCGCGGCTGAAGACAAGGATTTCTTCGTCCATGGCGGCGTCAATTATGCGGTCATTCCTCGGGTGCTGGGGAAAGTCAGAATTCGAGCTCTGGCGTCGCGTCTGATCGGATTGGGGGATCAAGACCCGGTGCTGTTTCCGCAAGGCGGATCGACGATCACCCAACAGCTCGTGCGAGGGTATTTTCTCAAGAACTTGACGGCTCGAGAAAACAGCAGCCGGCTCCAGCATGGCGGAATTTTATCTAGCGCGCTGTCTTACCTAATCGGAGCGCGCAGCGTCAACATGCTGGTGCGCAAGCTCGAGGAGATTCGCCTCTCGTTGTGGCTCGAAAGCGAGATGCGAAAGCGCTTCGGCTCGAAACGCAAAGCCAAGGAAAAAATTCTCGCCCTTTACGCCAGCTTCATTTACATGGGAAACAGCCGGTACGGGTTTGCAACGGCAGCGGAATATTATTTTGGCCGGCCGCTCGCCAGCTTCACCGTCGATGATGCGGACAAGGCGGCGCTCCTCGCAGGCATTGCCAAGGCACCGCGCACCTACGCGCCCAACGCGACGGCAACGGCGAGAGTTCTGCGTCGGAGAAATCAAACTCTGGCGCTTATGGCGGCGAACGGGTTCATTTCCCGGGACAATGTGAATTCAGCCGAGCAGCGTCCGATTCAAGTGATCGCGGGCGGCAAAGACAAAATGATTCAGGCGCCCGCGGTCCTTGGAACCATTGTTCAGGAGCTGAAGCGACGCGGCAACCTAAGCCTTGACGACTTTCGGCAGGGACGAGTCCAGGTTTACTCCACGGTGGAAGCCAGAGTGCAGCAACTTGCCAACTCGGCGCTGGAACATGGACTTGAACTTTACGAGCAGCGACACCCGAGCGCCAAAGGAATTGTCCAGGGTTCTGTCGTCGTGCTGCGGAACCGTGACGCCGGTATCCTCGCCGAGACGGGCGGTCGCCAGTTCTACCAGGACCGCTCAGCGGCATATAGCGACTTTAACCGTGTCACCAAGTCGGTGCGACAACCTGGGTCAACGATGAAACCGATGGTCTATCTCGCTGCCTTTCGGCAGGGAAATTTTGACCTTGAAACGGTCGTTCCCGACGAACCGATCGGCGTTCCGGACGGAGCGCAGCAGAGCACGAAATGGATCTCGAACTACGATGATCAATTCAAAGGCATGATTCCGCTGCGCGAGGCGCTCGCAGAATCGAGAAACGCCGTCGCGGTCTGGCTCACCGGGCAGATTGGGATTGGCAGCGTTCTACGGACTTCGCATGCTTTAGGGATCCAGTCGCGGTTGCAACCCTACGCGACGACGGCATTGGGCGCCTCTGAAGTGAATTTGCTGGAGCTGGCCAATGCGTACCGTACCATGGCCTCGGGGATTTTGGTCGAGCCGACCGTGATTCGAAAAATCGTCCGAGATTCGGCCGAGGTGAAGGCCGAGAACGAGATGGGGCGACCTGCGGTGGATGTCAATGACTCCGCGCTCGCGCTTATTCAGGAAGGCCTGCGCAGTGTCGTGCGCATTCCCAGCGGCACGGCTCATGCGCTTGACTCCAGCGTTTTCCCGATCGCGGTCATGGGCAAGACAGGGACGACAAACGAGTTCAGAGACGCGCTGTTTGTGGGGTCGACCTACGGCCCCGAAGGAATAACCATCGCCGTTCGTATAGGCTTCGACGACAACCGTTCGCTCGGGCCCCAGGAAACCGGTGGTCGGGTTGCGCTGCCGGTGTTCAAGGACCTCATGCTCAGAGTTTACCGCGAAAAGCTGGTCGGCGCTGCGCCGAAGTTTCCGGCGCAAATGGAGGAGAATATCGATGAGTACCTCGCGGGCGGCTCGGTGGCGAACGGAGAATCCGTGAGCGCAACCGAAAACCCATCAAATGCATTGCTACCGCTTTCGGTGGGCTTCACGGATCGTAGCGAGCCGTCTCAAGAACGGCCGTAGCATCGGCCGGTCGTTGGGTCGCCATCCAGACCGGTCATGTTGACCGGATCTCAACTTCTCCGATTCGCAGCGCGTAGATCGAATCGCGATTATCTGAGGCAGCGGCATTTCGGCAATAGTAAGAAAGTTCCATGAAAAATCCATCCGAGCGACTTAGTCTCCAGGGCCATGGCGGTCCCGGCACCGGAACACTGCCATATGTGATCGCCGTCGCGACTTTCGTTCTGATCATTGCGTCGCTCTATTGGGCGCAAGCTGTCCTGATCCCCGTCGCTTTGGCGATCTTGTTGACCTTTTTGTTGACTCCGGTTGCGGGCGCCCTGGAACGGATCACTCGTAGACGACTTCCTTCAGTGATCCTGGTCGTAGTTCTGACATTTTCTCTCCTGGGAGGAATCGGCTGGATCGTCACGCTTCAACTCGGCAGCCTGGCGAACGAGCTGCCTAAATACACACGCAACATCCGGCAAAAAATTGCCGACGTCCGCGGGGCGGGCAAGGGCGGTGCCTTTGAGAAAGTGCAAAAAACCGTCGAGGATGTAAAAAGCGAAATTCAGAAAGGCGACGAGTCCGCAGGGGTGAGTGGTCAAGGCCTACCAGTCATCGTGCAGCCTGAGTCTTTCACGTTTTGGCCTGTTCCACAGGCCGTTGGGCCGATGTTGGAACGCCTTGCCAGCGCCGGCCTCGTGATTGTGTTGGTCATCTTTATGCTGATTCAGCGCGAAGATCTGCGCAATCGCTTCATCCGGCTCGCGGGTTATGGCCGTTTGACGATTACGACTCTGGCGCTGGAAGAAGCGGGTCAGCGCATTAGCCGTTACCTGTTGATGCAGACGATCATCAATTGCTCCTTCGGGCTAGCGGTGGGTTGCGCGCTTTATCTGATCGGTGTTCCCTATGCCATCCTCTGGGGTTTTCTTGCCGCCGTGTTGCGATTCATTCCGTATATTGGATTCTTCGTAGCGGCGATCTTGCCCAGTGCGCTCAGCCTGGCGGTTTTCGACGGCTGGCTGTGGCCGATCGTCGTTGCCGGACTCTTTTTGGCGCTGGAACTCCTCAATAATATGGTTCTGGAGCCGCTGCTCTATGGCGAGAGCGCGGGCGTCTCGGGAGTCGGGCTCCTCGTTGCACTGGCGTTCTGGACATGGCTTTGGGGGCCGGTCGGACTGGTCCTCGCCACCCCGCTCACGGTCTGTGTTGTCGTGCTGAGCAAGTACGTGCCCGGGATGGATTTTATCGGAGTGCTGATCAGCGATCAGCCGGCGCTGGAATCAAACATAAGCTACTACCAGAGACTGTTGGCCATGGACCAAGCCGAAGCGGCCGAAATCGTCGAAGAACATCTCAAGACCCATCCGCAGGAACAGCTCTTCGATGCGGTGCTGGTGCCGGCGCTGAACTACGCCCGGAGGGACCGAGAGCTCGGAAGGCTGACGGACGATGGCGAACAATTTGTTTTCCGCGCGACACGGGAGATTTTGGAGGACCTTGACCGTTTGACGCCCAAGAGTTTGCCGGAGGCTCCCGACTCTGCCAAAGCAGAGTCGATTGTCGAAGGCTCCCAGGTCACCCTTTCCCCGAAAGTTCGCGTCTTAGGGTGTCCCGCCCGCGACGAAGCAGACGAGCTGGCGCTCCTCATGTTCAGTCAGCTACTGGATTCCAGCAAATTTGAATTCGAGGTCGTATCCGATGCGGTGCTGGCTTCCGAAGTTGTTGCCCGGATCGAAGAAAAAACCCCAGCGATGATTTTTATCGCCACCGTATCACCCGGAGGACTGGCGCAGACACGTTATCTCTGCAAGCGGTTACGGGCGCGATGTCCCAATCTCAAGATCGCGGTCGGACGATGGGGTATGGGAAGCGAGGATAAAAATGGCATTCTGCTCGCGGGTGCCGACAGGGTTGGGACGACCATGATCGAAACGCGCGAGCAGTTGATTCAATTGTGCCAATTCGGCGCCCAGTCAGAAGAGCCGTCGGTTGCAACGGTTCCTGCTTGTCCTACCAGCAGAGAGACGCGCCCCCTGACTTTATCTGCTGATTAAGATGGCTTCGCCATAATCAAAATCAATTAGACTGGCGTCGTCGGCGGCAGAGGACAGGATTGGGAATCAACAGCAAGTTAAGTAGGTCGCCGCGAATCGAGAACTGAACGGACCACTCACGCGAAACGATTCCAAACGGTTCGCCCCATCGCACGTGAAAGTAGGGGAAAGCAAAGATTCTTCCTAGATATCGTCCAGTATTGGACAGCAAACCAACTTAACTTGAGCGAGTATGTGGGTTGATGATCGACATAAATAACCCGATCCTCATAAAAGAGCCGAACTCTAGAGGAGGTAGAAATGTGGAACAAAGATGAAATCAAAGGCAAGGGCAAGCAAATTTCCGGCGCGGCAAAGAATAAAGTCGGGGAATTGATCAAGGATCCCAAATTCGAAGCCAAGGGGGAAGCTGAACGTGTCGCAGGTAAGATTCAGGAGAAAACCGGCGAAGCGCGCCGAAAAACCGGTGAAGCGATTAAAAAGGCCGGCAAGGCGATCGCCGGAAAACTATAGTTAGGGAGTCTCACGTCATCGGTCAATGACAATTCCTGGCGGCAACAGAGAGGAGGCGATTTTCATGGAACTCTCTGCCGCCGGGAAATGTGGTGAGGATCTCATGCTGCAAAGCAGGTAAGGCCATAATCTATTCTTCATCGCCGTTTTCCCGCTTCGCGAAATGGACCGCACGAGCGACGGGCCATCCGGCGGCATTCATCAGCGCCGCTTTGATCATCGTGGTCTGGGGCGTCACAGGACCGATCTTCAAGTTTAGCGACACGTGGCAATTGGTCATCAACACCGGCACGACGATCGTGACATTCTTAATGGTATTCTTGATTCAAAATACCCAGAATCGCGACAGCCACGCGGTCCAACTGAAACTCGACGAACTGATTCGCGCGGTGAGCGGCGCGCACAATGCCTTGCTCGATCTCGAAGGCCTTGAAGACACAGACCTCTGGAGCAGTTTCGCGCTCGCTATGAAGAGCTCGCACGCATGGCACGCGAAGTGTTGCGTCGTGGCGAATTGGATACCGGCACCCCGGAAGTCAAACCGGACTAGGTCACAAGTTTCGGCTAACGGCCGTTAACCGAACCATTCGACCTTTTGGTCGAGCGATTCGACTCCCACGACGATTCCTTCATACTGGTTGATCCAAAAACTGAATGAAATGGTAGGAAATCATAGCCTTTTTGAAACACAAGTTCTGGCACACAACCTGCATCTATAGAGTTAAGAGTAGACAAGTCAATTAAAGGAGAGATTATGGACACTGTATTGATCGTTATTTTAGTGTTGTTTTTGGTCGGTGGTGGGGGCTGGGGATATTCTCGTTGGCGCCGGTAGCGGCCATGGGCCATGGGGAACTTGGCGGAATTTGGATCGCTTGGGATTCGTGACCAGTATTTCGCTGCGAAACCGCATGGTCAGAGTGTTCGATGACCGGCTACTTGCAGGATAGCTGATCGACCCAACTTTCAGGGATAACCCACATTGTACAATAACCCGGTCGCCGACAAATCAAGATGAAAGTTTAGAGGGATTTATGACGAAGCAAATCGAAATTCACGGTCAGCTCGTCAAACTCTATAGCTTGGACGCAGGCCGTACCTGGTCGAGCAGCCCGCAATCGATCGTTGCCTATGGACACCGGAAAACGGCGCTGCGCTTGGAAGTACAAAAAAGTTTTAAACGTATAGATGAGGCGGAGCAGCCCAATTCGGATCGTATTGGCGTTCTAAACATACCCTTGAACTTTGTCGGACGTTGAGGCGAAGACCCTTGGTCAGACTGCTCCTTTTCTCGTAATGTTGTGCGCGCCCGGATCGACGGTCGTCCGATTCCGCAAAAGAAAGGAGAAACTAACATGAACAATATTTTTTACATCGTGGGTGTCGTTGTTGTGGTGCTCTTCGTTGCCGGTTATCTCGGACTGAGATAGTCCGGGAGCGTGGCGAATGACAAAAAAGCCACTCCAATACGCTTGCTGGCAACGCTCGAATAGGGCGCTTGTCAATCCCGCCTTCGTCTCCCGGACACCGGAGATCTTACCGGGGCACGCGCCATCAAATAATCCGGCAAGGCCGCGCCGCGGTGCCGAGCATTCCTACACACACGACCAAGTGTGACGGCGAGCCGTTCCCAACAGGAAATGAGGCAGTGGTTGCAAGGAGGAGAGGACGCCAATGAACCCGTTTACAGAGCCGGCGGCGACTGTGGTCATCGAACAAAAGGGAGATACCACACCCCGTCAGGTTTTTCTTTTCAGCGGTCATATGGTCGACGGCCCCGACCGTTCCACAGCGCGCTTTCCGGCCGATAAGGAGCCGCTCGCGGCGGCGGCGATCGGCGCGCTGCTCGACGAATTAAGCGCCAACGCGGCTGATGTGGTGGGGATCTCAAGCGCTGCCTGCGGCGGAGATCTACTCTTTGCCGAAGCCTGTTTAAAACGCAAAATGCCAGTGGAAATCTACTTGCCATTCATGGAAGATGACTTCCTCAAAGAGTCCGTCGATTTCGCCGGCGAGCATTGGCGGCAGAAGTTTTTTGCGGTTAAGGAGCGCAGCCAGGGTTGGCACATAATGCCGCATGACCTGGGCCCTACGCCCGCTGGAGAAGACTCCTTTGCCTGCGTCAATCTATGGATGCTCGATCAAGCGCTCGCTTACGGAGCCGCCAAAGTCAGCTTCATTTGTCTGTGGGACCGCCGAGCCGGTGACGGGCCGGGTGGAACGAAGCATTTGCATGATGCCGTCGTTCAGGCCTCTGGCAAGGCCTATGTGATCGATACGACCAAGCTCTGGTAAAGCTCTCACGTTCATCCTCCCGCGCGGCCTGTCGGAATCTAAGCCGACCGTTTGGTCGACAATTTCGACGCTTTTAACGAGCGGTTTTTTCGTTTTCCTCTGACAGCTTCAATAACCCTTCGGAAACGCAACGCTTTCCTCGACGCGGGTTTAGGCACGGTTAGTGCTCCGTATAATCGGCGTCAGAAAACTAAATCCAAAACTAGGAGTTATACAATGCGACCAATAATCTTCGCGACACTCATGATGTTGGGTCTGCTGGCCACCAACATCGCTTGCAACACGGTTCACGGTATCGGCCAAGACGTCGAACGGGCCGGCGAGAAGACTCAGGACGCGGCGGATGCCGTGAAAAAGAAATTGTAATGCCGATGCTCAATAGGTCCAAAGATATTTAGGTAAAAGAGCCCCGTTAGGGGAGTCCAGGACCGGTGAAGTTTTTTTTTCGATTGGTCTCTTATTGGACAGAACTATTTAACTCGACCGGGTATTTTTCAGGAAGTTTAAACATGGCGGTCCGCCCTGAGATTAGTGGAAATCCTTCCGCTAAGTCTGGCTATACTCGCGAATCAGTAAAGCCGAAGGGAAGGATAGATGTTTGGTTAGGAGTAAATTTATGAATCCATTCAATCGCGCCGCCTCCTGTGCCGTTCTTGGTTTGGCGTTGACGGTCAGTGCCGGTTGCAGCGACAACATCGCCCTGATCGGCAGACCCGCGCTACAATTGGACCCAGAGGAGATCTTCGCAGAGATCGACCGGGTCGATATTTCGTCCCGCCAGATTCATTTGCGACCGGAAAATAGCCGCGACCGGGTGGTCGGTTATAGCACCGATGCCCGTGTGCTTTATCAGGGTCGAGAATACTCGATCGCCCAATTGGAAAAAGGAGATAAGGTCTCCATGCAACTGAAACAGGACTCTCGCGGCAACGCCTATACGAATTTGATCCGCGTCCAGGAAAGCATCCAGGATCGGAATCAGAGCCGGCGCGGTGATGCCAGTTCAGATTCCAGGCTCCAGATGGTCGACGGGCGGGTGGAGCGGCTGGATTTCCAACGCAGATCTTTCGAAATCAGCGATCCGTCCCGAGACCGGGTGATCGTTTCTCTTTCATCCAACGCCCAGAGATCGGATATGGATCGTTTCCGCGCGCTGCGAAATGGAGATTACGTCAGAGTCGAGGGAAGATTCCTCAATCGTGAACGTTTTGAGTTGGACAGTTTCCTACGGGAGAACCGTTAGCCGATTGCTCGTCAGCCTTCTTGTGCGTCGAGGATGGAAACGCGACGCGGTTGCTTCGAAATATAGCGATTTCATTTCTCGTCGACGAGCACGCTGAATGGCAAAAGAAACAGGACGAAAAAACTGCATTTCAAAATTAAGGCATGGAGGTGATTTATGATCCGCGCAGTCAAATCGTTGTCAGTGGCATTGGTGGTTTTATTTTTCATGACCGGCTGCCAAGCCATGACCGGCGAGACCATGGGGCAGAACATCGATGACGGAACTCTTACTTCCTACGTCAAGACCAAACTGGCGTCGGATAAAATCAACAGTCTGACCCGCGTGGGCGTCGAGACCAACAACGGCGTCGTTTATCTAACCGGCGAAGTCGAGACCTCGGAGCAGAAGTCCCGCAGCGGCGCTCTCGCGTTCGAAGTCAAGGGCGTCAGGCAAGTCGTCAACAATCTGCAAGTCATCAGGCGTTAGAGACGTACAGATCCAACAAGGACATTTAAAAACAGGAAAAAATTATGACAACGAACGGCGAATCGAAATTCTCATACTTACTAATCGGTCTCGGTCTGGGAGCCATCGGCGGGCTGATGGCTGCGATCTTGGCCCACAAAGAGACGCGCGAGACGCTCCGCGATCGCGGCGGTAGAAGCCTAGACTCCCTGAATCAGCAGGTGGGCAAGCTGCGCGAGACGGCCGACGTGATCGTGCAACAGGGAAAGAAGCTCATCGCTTGCAAGGACTCCGACTCGGTCCGCCAATCTACGGAGGCCGATCAGCAGGCCTATCATGAAGACCGGCGAGAAAACTTGGGGGGCTAAGATTCTCGCTTACCGGTCTTCAAGAAGAATCGGGAGCTAATCATGATCTGGCTTATCTTCGCGATGCTTTTAGTTTTGGGCGTAGTGGCATTATTCGTTCCCTACACGGTGGTTGGAAGCGTCATCCAAATCGTTGCGGCTGGCATATTTGTCTGGATCGGGATCTATCGCATACTTGCGATATCGAAGCGCATGCGGCGGTATCAAGGCATTTAATTATTTGCGCGCCGGTTAACAAGGGAAAACCATATGCGTACCAGCCCGCTGGCACTTATTGGAATCGCTCTTATCGTTCTTGGAATCGTCGCTTTCGCCTACCGCGGAATCCCGTATACAAGCCGCGAAAAGGTGATCGATATCAGCCCGGGCCAGGCCAGTGCTGACACCAGGAAGACCATCCCCATGTCACCGCTCTTGATAGCTTTGGCACTTGCAAGCGGGGCCGTGCTGGTAATGATCGGAGCCAAGAAGTCGTCTTAGCGGCAATTGAGGTTCGCGCAGGCCGGCAATGTCGAAGTGAAAATGAAGGCGAATCAGTTTCTAAGAAGGTGTTTGAGTGGAAATTGAGATGGTCAGCGTGTTTGTCATGCTCGGGGTCATGCTCCTGGCGATTGGGCTGGGTATTCAGACGCTCAGGGGATGAATTGGGCGGAGGCATTTCCTATGAAAGGACAGATGAACCCAAGAACCGGCGCTCGAACAATTCATCGAATCGCGATCCTCGGTAACTACTTGCCGCGCCAGTGCGGCATCGCTACTTTCACCACCGATCTCAGCGGCGCCATCCACCAGGAGGTCTCGAGTGCCGATTGCTTTGTGGTCGCGATGAACGATGCCGGTAAAAGTTATGCGTATCCGCCGCAGGTTCGCTTCGAGGTGCCAGAGAGCGATATCGCTTCGTACCGGGTCGCCGCGGATTTTTTGAACGCCAGCAAGATCGATGTCGTGTCCGTGCAGCATGAGTACGGTATCTTCGGCGGCAAGGCCGGTCGCTACCTGCTCACGCTCCTGCGCAAGTTGCGCATGCCGATCGTGACCACCCTTCACACCATCCTCGGCAAGCCGGATTCCATGCAGCGTCGAGCGATGAACGAGATTGCCCGGCTGTCGGAGCGGCTGGTCGTCATGAGCGCACGCGGCGCCGCTCTCCTCCATAATGTTCACGGCGTACCCGAGGACAAGATCGACATCATCCCGCACGGTATACCGAGCGTGCCGAACGCTTCAATCAACAAGAAAGAACTCGGGATCGAAGGCAACTCGGTGATTCTAACATTTGGCCTGTTAACGCCGGATAAAGGGATCGAGTATGTCATCGAGGCGCTGCCGGCGATTCTTGCGCGCTACCCCGACACGGTTTACATCGTGCTTGGAGCCACCCATCCCCATGTAAGAGAGCGCTACGGCGAGAGCTACCGCGAAAGCCTCCAGCGCCGCGCTCAAGATCTCGGCGTGGAATCCAGCATGATCTTTGACGATCGTTTCGTCAGCCACGGCGAACTCGTCAAGTTTCTCTCCGCCGCTGACATCTATGTAACACCCTATCTCAACCCGGAACAAAGCACGTCCGGGACGTTGGCCTATGCGGTGGGCGCGGGCAAAGCGGTCATCTCGACGCCTTATCTTTATGCGCGCGAACTCCTCGCTGACGGGCGCGGCATGATGGTGCCATGGCGAGACTCAGAGACCATCGGACGCGCGGTAGTGGATCTCCTGGGCGATGATGCCAAACGCCTGGCCCTCTGCGCCCGGGCCGCCGCTCACGGGCGCAACATGGTCTGGCCCGCGGTCGCGCGCCGCTACCTGCAAAGCTTCGACCGGGCATGCGGTCTGGAACAATCGACGCCTCGGGTTAGCCGGCGATTACCGGTTCGATCTTCCCGTGTCTCAACTTGAGAAACCTGGTGAGGCCAAAAAAAACTTAACGATACAAAGAGATTAGCGAGTCATTTATTCTAACAACGAGCGAAGATTCAGGTTTAGCGAGTCGTATAACTGATCATGAGTAGGCGTTATGGAAAATTTACGTGCCCAAGTAACCAGGAGAAGTACCATGAAAATTAATATCTTAGATCGGATGGCGATGGCGATGGTCATCGGCACCCTGTCACTACCCGCGATCAGCATAGCCGCCGACAGCCAGCGAGAAGCGCAGGAAGCGCAAGAGCGCGATCAGCATGAAAAGCAGCAAGAACAAAAGCGGTTTCAACGAAAATCAGAGCAAGAAGAGAAACAACAGCAACATCGCGTTCAGCAGGAACAGAAGCAGCAAGAGCAAAAACAAAACAAGCAGCAGCGCGAGCGGGCACAGCGACAATCGGACCAGGACAGGAATGAACAGCGCGCCCAGCAACAGCAGCAACAAAATCAACGACAGCAGCAAGAACGGATTCAGCGTCAATCAGACAAAAACCAGAAACAAGAGCGTGCGCAGGAACAGCGGAGGCAAGAGCAAAGCCGCCAACAGAGACAACAGCGTCTGTCACAGCAACAGCAACAAAAACTTATTCATCAACAGCAACAACGCGTGGCGCAGTACCGTCAGCATCTGGAACAGGAGGAGCGTCTCGCACGAGAGCGTGCAACACAGCTACAGCAACAAAAGCGCAGGGCACAGTACCGTTATCAGGAAGAGTATTTAGAGCACCTGCGCCAGCAGCAGATACGTCTTCGAAACGAGCGGTTTGATTACGATCATGACCCGTATTTCCATTCGGCTCCGATCTATCGTTACAATCGTGGCGGCAGGTATTACGAGACCAACGAATACGGCGCGAAAATGCTACGACAGGCAGTGAACTATGGTTATGAACAAGGCTTCCGCGCCGGAAAGGCAGACCGGGACGACCGATGGCGTGGCAACTACAAAGACTCTTATGCCTATAGGGACGCAAACTACGGCTACAGTGGCTATTACCTAGACCGGAGCGACTACAACCACTACTTCCGCGAGGGTTTCCGACGCGGTTATGAAGATGGTTACAATAGCCGGTATCGATATGGGCGCCACTCTAACGGCAACTATTCCATCTTGGATACCATTTTGTCACAAATCCTCAATTTCCGGGCTATTCGCTGACGCCCGAGAGGATCGCCCTGAACAAGCGGCGCCCGGCCACTTACGAGAAACGTGAGCGGAGCCGGGCGCTGCTCCATCGGACACTACAGTTTGGTCGGATTGACTGGCAACGCCCGAGGCGTGGGGTCGGGCAGACGGAATAAGTCGTTTTGCTTGATCGTTGCTGCGGCGCAGTCAACACTGGGACTGCTCACTTCGTACACGATGGGAGGGTTCATCCACACTCTATGGCTACTGAGGCAACGGGGCATACCGAGGCACCCAAATCGGCTGGCACTCTGGGCAGCCGACGCGCGCCGGATGTCAAAAATTTCTCAGACATCCGGATGCCTGCGTTCGCTGCCGCCGCCGAATTGCCGAAGGTATTATGGAACAACCCTTTGAGACAGCACCCTAACCATCGATGCATCGCTCATCGAGAGAGAGGATCTGGGAATGTTTTGCTACGAGCTCTCTCGAGGTGATCGGATCATTTCACGACGAGCGAAAAAGTTTTGTTCTCTTTTTTGGCCCGTTTCGCGGCTCTTTTTTCCATCAGGGTCTTCAGCGGTTTCTTCTTGTCTTGCCTTTTAGTGTCCTTGCCTTTGCTCATGATTGTTACTCCTTTTTACGCCGATTTGTTGGTAGTTCTAAAAAACACAAGATGACTTCCCTCCACTTTTCTTCATGATGCGCTTTCTCGGCGACCGGTGCTGTCCAATATTGAACAATCCCTAAAATAATTTCTACAGCGCCGCTTTACACGATCGGGCGACAATAAACAGAAGATCCCGTGCGGATTGTCAATGCGCGGCCGGCGGAAAATGCCGGAGCGACATCCCATCTCCTGTGCGGCAAACCGTCGCTCCGTTCCCGGTGCTTGATCGGTCCGCTAGCCTTTGAGAGATCGCGACACCGGACTTCTGCTGGCCGCCGATCGGGATTGCTTGATAGTACAAATCGTTCTTTTTCGGTCGACCCTTTGGTCGACGGCTTCGACTGTTCCGCCGAACCATTTCCCCATTTCCTTCCGGCGCGATCAACAATCTCTCGCAATATTCAGCCTGTCCCCGAGCGCGGGCACTGGCACGTTAGCTGCTAATATACTCAGTGATGGACGCGAATTGAAAGAAGGTAACGCACTATGGGCCTGATACTGTTGATCGTTTTGATTCTGTTTCTGGTTGGCGGTTTGCCCAACTGGGGTTTTCACAGCTTTGGGTTTGCTCCCTCGGGTGTTGCCGGTGTGGTGCTACTGTTTGTTGTGGTTCTGCTCTTGACCGGGCGGCTTTGATGGCTTTGCAAACAGGGGTGTAAACTTTTAGCAATTCTACGCATAGTGTTCCGTCTTAGGTTACTCGAAATTGTTCCAGCAAGCCTGACGTGACCCTCTAACAAGTCAACCAAGGGAGGTTGAGATGAAAAAATTAATGTTGGCGTTGGTGCTTCTGGTCGGTGTCAGTCAAAGCGGTTGCGCGTTCCTGGGCGGAGCGGTGGTGGGAGCCCTGGGCACAAGTGCGGGATATGAAATTAACGCCCATAGCAAAATGGAAGACCTGGAGGCGGATTACAAAAGCGAGCGAATCTCGCGCGCAGAATACTTGAGCCGTAAGTCGCAGCTAGAAAAAGGCTCGATCATTTATTAGGAGGCGTCATGAAGTCACTCAATCATACAGTCCCGATCATCGCCCTGGCAGTGACAGTGGCCGCGACTGCACTCGCAGGCTGCAGCGGCAACACGGCGCTGATCGGGCGAGAGACCCTGCCCGCCAGGGCCAGTCAACCGGCGCAGAACGAAATGGTCGGGACAGTGGAGCGAATCGATACGGGTACGAGCGAGATACACCTTCGAGCCAGTGCCGGTCATCCGGGAATGGTTACGTATAGCGCGGAGACCCGGGTGATGTATCTTGGGCGGGTCTATCCGGTCAGCCAATTGCGATTTGGCGATGTCGTGGCCATGCAAATGGAAAAGGACTCTCGCGGCAATCCCCATACGCACCTGATCGACCTGCAAAAGAGCACTGGAGATTGGGCTCAGCGCCAAAATTAGCCTGAACCGCGACCCATGATTCAAGAGACTCCCGAAGCGGAACGCTTCAAGCTGCAAATGCGCGATTCCTTGCGGCGCGAGACGTTAAACTCTCGCGCCGTAACGATTCCGCGGCACGGGAATGTATACACCTGCGGCGACCAGGACGAGATGGTTTACTTCATCGAAAGCGGCCAGATCAAGCTGCTGCTGCTTTCTCCCGAAGGTAAGGAATGTTTGCTCGCCATTCATGGTGGCGGCGATGTTTTCGGCGAGTTGTGCTTGGCCGGGTTGGGCGCGCGGCACGAAACCGCGACGGCGATGAAAGCAACCAAGTTAAAGCAAATACCTTGCGCACAGTTCTTTGCGCGCTTAAGCCATGACCGGTTGTCCGAGGGATTCGTGCGCTATCTGGCGGTGCGCATTGCGGACCAACAGCAGGTGATCGCGAATCTTGTCACGGTGGACAGCGAACAGCGGCTGGGCCAAACCTTGTTGCAGTTGGCCCGCACCATGGGCAAAAAGGACCCGCGCAGTATCCGCATCGAACTGAAGATCTCCCATGAGGAATTGTCGGAGATGGTCGGCACGACGCGGCCTCGGATCAGCGTCTTCATGCAGCGATTTCGCAACCTCGGATTGATCGAAACCAACAGCGATCGTTTTCTCATCATCAAGGAAAGCAAGCTCACCGATTACCTTGCGCAGATCGCCTAGAGCAGCTGCACAGAGCCAGCCGTCACCGCGGGTCCCCGGCTAAGTAGGGTTTCCCGATTGCAGACTGCCAAATCTTTCTAATTGTTTCTTCGCGTCTCCCTCAATAGTGACGTGACGTACGGCCCCATAGCCAGTGACAGTCAGCCGGAATCGAATTCCGGAAGATATGGCCCGCCCGCTCGCCTGAATCCAGTCTGTTGTTTTGGTCGAAAGTCTCGACGATTCCGCCGGACTTTCTCACGATGTTTATCGCGGCGCGCCAGTAATCTAACAAGAAAAGCAGCGTTCTCGCGTGACAAGGTGTGGCACAGATAGTGCTCTACTTAACTAGTGAAAGAAAAATGGGGAGTCATAAATAAGGTGCAGAAAGCATTTGGATTGAAGGCAGAGGGTGCCTTTTGGGAAGGTTCTATGAATAGCTTAAAAATAGCCGTGTACGGGATTTTCATGGTCGGATTTTTGTTGGCTTCGAGCGGGTGTCACGAGTGGAGCCACTGGGATCGCCATGGGTATGACAGCGACCAGACTCGCTATGACCGAAATGATCGGGGTGGATTTAGAGAGAGCACTAGGGACGGCAATTTTTCACGGTAAGCGCCGGGCGGATCGAGCTCAGGCCGACACGACTTGCGGCAAGGTTGCCACAGAGTTAAACCAATGTAGCTTAGGAAAAATCAGGTCGAGTAGTTCGGAAAAGCACGCAGGCATATGACCGCAGCTGCGCGACAGAACTTTCTAGACATTGGCCGTGGACCAATTACAGACCCACAGCGGCGGCACGCCAAGAGTATCACTCGAAACCGTAGGTGATACCACGCTCGTCGTGCAACTTTCCGGCGGCTGGCGACTGCAAAAAAACGCTGTTTCTGCCAGCGTGGTGCAGGAAGCAATCGAGGCTTCTCCTATTCGCCGCGTTCGCTTCGATGCCGAAGCGCTCTCATCTTGGGACAGCAGCATCCTGATTTTTTTAGCCAAAGTGACTGAGCTCTGCCGGCAGAAGAACATCGACACCGACCGCGAGGGGTTGCCGAACGGGATTCGGCAACTGCTTGAGCTCGCTGAAGAAGTGCCGGAGCAAGAAGGAGCCAGACAGGCGACCGATCGGCTGTCCTTTTTGGCGCGGGTCGGCAGCACCGCCTCCGATTCTTATCTCTCTTTATCGGAGATGCTGCACTTTCTCGGCGAAGTGGCGTTGGCGTTCGCGCAGATGGTCAAAATGCGCGCGCGCTACCGGTCAGCCGATCTGTTTCTGATTATCCAAGAAAGCGGCCCGCAAGCGCTGCCCATCGTCACGCTCATCAGCTTTTTAGTGGGTGTGATCATGGCGTTTGTCGGCGCCGTTCAGCTGCAGCAATTCGGCGCCCAGATCTATGTGGCGGACCTGGTGGGGATCGCCGTCGTTCGCGACATGGGCGCGATGATGACCGGGATCATCATGGCGGGCCGGACCGGCGCCGCCTTCGCCGCAAAGCTCGGCACGATGAAGGTGACTCAGGAAATCGACGCGTTGATCACGCTCGGATTCTCGCCGCTGGAATTTTTGGTGTTGCCGCGCATGATCGCGCTTTGCCTGATGATGCCATTATTGTGTCTGTACTCCGACCTCATGGGTGTTCTGGGCGGCGCAGCGGTGGGGTTGTGGATGCTCGACCTCTCCTGGACCACTTACTACCACCAGACCATCAATGCGATCACCTTGACGGCACTGTTCGGCGGAATCTTTAAAAGCGTAACTTATGGCGTGCTGATCGCTCTTTCAGGATGCCTGCGCGGCATGCAGTGCGGCGGCAGCGCTTCGGCTGTTGGAGAGGCGGCGACCTCCGCCGTGGTCACGAGCATCGTTTTTATCGTCGCCGCATGCGGTGCCTTGTCCGTGATATTTTATATCATTGGGGTTTGACATGAACAGTGAAAGTACAAACGGAATCGAACCGGAAGCGCAAATTACCGTGCGCAATCTGACCCTGGCCTACGGCTCCTTCGTCTTGATGCGCGATCTCAACTTTACGGTCAAGCGGGGCGATGTGTTTATCATCATGGGCGGCAGTGGCTGCGGCAAGAGCACGTTGCTGCGCAACATGATCGGTTTGATCGAACCGACCGCGGGAGAGGTCTTTTACGAAAAGGCGAACTTTACCCACTCGGATGCGGAGGAGCGGCGCGGTTTTTTTCGCCGCTTCGGTGTCCTGTATCAGAGCGGTGGTCTGTGGAGCTCCATGACTCTCGCCGAAAACGTCGCGCTGCCGCTGGAAGAATACACCGATCTGAGCCCGGTCGAGATCCGCGAGATCGCTTCTTTGAAGCTCGCTTTGGTCGGCCTTAACGGCTTTGAAGACTATTACCCGTCGCAGATCAGCGGCGGCATGCAGAAGCGTTTGGGTTTGGCGCGCGCCATCGCGCTCGACCCCGAGGTGCTTTTCTTCGATGAACCCTCGGCAGGGCTCGATCCCATCAGTTCGCGCCGGCTCGACGACCTGATCTTGGCATTGCGCGATAGCTTGGGCGCGACGGTGGTTGCGGTAACGCACGAGTTGCCGAGTATTTTTGCCATCGGTAATAACAGTATTTTTCTTGATGCCGAAAGCAAAACCGCGATTGCGAGCGGTGACCCGAAAGAGCTGCTCGCACATTGTCAGAACCCCAAGGTGCAGGAATTTCTCACCCGCGGTGAAAGGCGGCCTAGTGAGTAAAAAGGCTAATCCGACGCTCATCGGAGTCTTCGTGGTCGGCGCCATCGTTTTAGTGATTGGCGCGGTTACTATCATTGGCTCGGGGCGGCTGTTCCGAAAAACCTACGAGTTTGTGCTCTACTTCGAAGGTTCGGTAAGCGGCCTGAGAGAAGGCGCTCCGGTAAAGTACAAGGGCGTCGAAATCGGCTCCATTACCAAGATCCTACTGCAACTCGATGAGGGTGCAGATGTCAACCGAATTCCGGTAATTATCAAACTCGATGCCAATAAGATCAGCGGCAGAGGAGTCGGCGGCAGTCTGGCAGACCCGGCCGGGCTCAAAGCAGCAATTGATCGGGGTCTGCGCGGCCAATTGCAGACGGAAAGTATCGTTACCGGCGTGCTGTTCGTCGCGCTGGATCTCGTTCCCAATAGCCCGGTAAAGTTGTTTCAACCGCCGGGCTCGCGGTACCAGGAAATTCCTACCATCCCGACGACGCTGCAAAAAGCCCAGGATATCCTCGGACAGCTTCTCACCAAGCTCGATGACATTGATTTCAAAGCGCTGCTCAACTCCCTTGCTGAAGCCGTCAAGAATATAGAGGGATTGGCGAACAATAAGGACCTGCAGGGAGCCTTTGCCGGGGTCAATCGTTTAGTCAATAAGCCGGAGTTGCACGAGGCGATTCGCTCTCTCGATCAAACGGTGCTGAAAATTGCTCAAGCGGCGGACGGTGTTCAAAAAGTCTCCGGCAGTCTGGATCGCAATGTGGCGACGCTCTCGGCGGATTTACAAGTGACGCTGACCGGCGTGCGTGATGCGGTCAAGCAGATCCAAGTCACTGTGGCGAACCTGGACGGCTTCGTCGACCCTAACTCGCCAACCTCTTATGAATTGACAAAGGTTTTGAAAGAGCTTTCCGGGGCGGCACGTTCGCTCAGATTGATGGCCGATTCTCTGGACCGGAATCCCAGGGCACTCTTGTTCGGTAGGCCGGAAAGCGAGAGCAAACCATGAGCGATTGGATGAAAAATATTCTGGCGATCATCGCCATGTCGGTTTTGTTCGGCGGTTGTGCCGCCTTTGCAGCCAGAGCCGATCCGTCAAGTTTCTATATCCTTGGCACTCTCCCCGAGGTAGACTTGGCGGCAGACAAGACCACAGCCGGGATCAAAGCCGATTTTTCCGTCGGCCTTGGCCCCATTGAATTACCCGCTTACCTCGACCGCCAACAGATTGTCACACGCACCTCGACGAATCGATTGAGCTATTCCGAGAATGACCGCTGGGCAGCGCCGTTGGCCGAAAGTTTCAGTCGCGTTTTGGAACAAAATATTTCCCATCTGCTCAATCCTGTGCGAATGAGCCGGTTTCCCTGGCAGAGTAACAGCGCACCGGATTACCAGGTGAAAATCGAAGTGCTCCAATTCGAGGGCAATAGCAATCAGGAGGCTCGGCTAACGGCGCATTGGACCGTGAGCGACCGCCACCAAAAAATTTTAGTCAGCCAAAGCTCACAGCTGAAGCGCCGCGCCGGATCCCTATCCACCGAAGATTCTGTCAAGGCATTGAGTGAAACGGTCGGCGATCTGAGTCGTGAGATCGCAAACGCATTGCGGTCTTTCGAGGAGCAGAGAAAACTTTAACCTTGGGGAATTTACCAGCCGCACACAGAGCGAATTTGTTTTTGATGGTCTCTTATTGAACAGCAATTCCCATCGATGCGCTATATATTTAAGGGGTGGGAAAGAGTCTTTCGGAAAAAATTCGATCGCCGTAGCGGTCAAGGAGAGTAACGATGTCTTTTGGAATATACCTTGCAGGATACATCATACTAATCGCCGGACTTTCGTTTGGCGCCAATTTGCTCCACGTGCCGATGCAGTGGATCGGCGTTGGGGTTGTCTGTTTGGTCGGCATCGGAATCGTCCATGGTGTGACGGCGACTCGACAAAAGGATCCACATTGATAGGGCTCGCATTCCGAGTCGGGCTTGGACACGAATAGCGGAATGTCGGCCTCGCGGTTTCGACGAAGACGCCCCGGACATCGGACCGCTGATAACCGGTGGGGCAAAAGAGAGAGGGTCATAAATCTATGTTCGCATTACTTTTTATGGTGATTTTTGGGGTCGCGATAGCTTACTTTGGCATGCAAAACGTCAGCCCAGTGACAATTCGTCTCAATGAATATGTCTGGAATGATGTGCCCCTGTATCTGGTTATAGGAGGGTCGTTGTTTGTCGGACTCTTCATGGCATGGATTCTCTATTTTGCCAGGTCGGTTTCGTCAACGCTGACCATCTATGGAAAAGATCGCGCAATGAAAAAATCCGAACACACAGTAGCCGAGCTGCAACAGCGGGTCAACGAACTAGAGGCCGAAACGGCGCGACTTAAAACCACAGACCTGTCTCCGTCTGCAATTCCGCGCCATACGCTGTCGTAATAGCAAAGCGTCGTGCGCGGCACAGCGCACGTTAAATGGCACGGTCAGGAAGTGCATGCGTCATCTTAGATTGTCCTTATGGCAGTTCGAGGCGAACCTTGGCGGTGCCCGACTCGATCATCCCCAAAGCTTTGGCCGCAGCCTGCGAAAGATCGATGATCCGATTTCCTGAAGCGGGTCCGCGATCGGTAATCTCGACTTCCACTGATTTTCCGTTGGCGAGATTAGTCACCTTGATCTTGCTTCCGAAGGGGAGGGTTGGATGTGCGGCGGTCAATCCCGATTGGTCAAAACTGGCTCCGCTCGCTGTCTGCTTTCCTTGGTGGTCGGATCCATACCATGATGCTTCACCGGTCTGTGGCAGCTTGACAGCTTCTGCGGCGTCTATCTCAGCCATCGGCTGAGCGGGTACATGCTGGCTGGACGCAGGTTGGCCAGCGGTTGACGTCTTCGGAATCGCAGTTGGCGCCAAAGTTTCCGATGGCGCAGCAATATCTTCTGGACCTTGCAGCAAAGCGCAGCCTTGAAATAGCAGAAGGCTGAAACACATCACGACTAGGCACGACTGCTTGAGAAACACACCGCGGACTACGAATCTTTGTAACGGGGAAAATATATTATTCGTCATCTGTATAGATCCTCTCCCGCTAGCGCGGTTCAGTCTTACACTTGATTCGAAAATTACCAACCTGAAATATGGCTCTTTCACCGCACTTGACAAGGGGAAGGGACTCAAGACTCAACGTCAGCCCCTTGCCGAGCAAAAGAGTTCAGTTCACCGGCCCGGTGAGCAAAAATCTTCTTTCTCTCGATTTCGCTGTCTGTTCTTCTGCCTCTCCTGCCGTTTTGCCCAAGTTTTAACTTTCATCAGCAATCGTCACGGCGGTCTCGTCCTTGTCCGTTCGCTCAACCCTGCGAAGCGGTTTGCGTGAGTTCGCTTAGCGCCCTTTCAAAGAACTTACCCGGCAACGCGGTCGCCCTGTCCCTCGGCTGACCGACTCGTCGGGCGAGGCAATGAGACTCCCCGAACTTTCATCGTGCGGTTCGCGGACAGTGCGCTCGTCGCGCACTTGCGAATGCTTTCCCGTCATCTATCTGCCGAGCAGGAGATATGTAAGAGGAGTTGCGCGAGAGCGTTGGCTCAACGAGGGCTAGGATGAACATTATGATGTAAAGATTCAGAAACCCCGGATTGATCGAGAGAAACCGAGATTTATTTCTTGTCATAACAGGAGAGCAGAGCACTGCTTGCCTAGTACAAATTGCGCCTAGCGGCTGCGCTGGCTTATGGACTGCGCGATATTTGTTTTAAAATCGTTCAATATTGGACAGCATTCCCGCCTGAAATAGAGCACTATTCGATCCAAACTCATCGAAATCGGAAATACGAATGGAACGATCGATACTCAAGCGCAGAGTTTGCTTGAGCTGTGGGAAAGGAGGTGAATTAGAATGGAAAACAAACTCGTTATTTGGTCGAGTGTAGCCCTTTTTGTTGGAACTCTCGCTCTTGCGGCCTGCCAGCAGAATCCGGCTCCGCCAGCGGCACCACCGCCGCCACCGGCTGAAGCCGGGCCAGCGGGACCAGCAGGGCCAGCAGGACAAGAAGGAGTGGCCGGAGCGACTGGTGCGACCGGAGCGGAAGGAGAAAAAGCCAAGCCAGGGCAAGACGGAGCGACCGGAGCGACCGGAGCAACCGGAGCAACCGGAGCGGAGGGCGCGACTGGAGCTGAGGGACAAAGAGGCAGGTAAGATTTTAATTGCGATATCTGGGTTAGGCGTCCAGAAAGGGGAAGGGAATGCAACCTTCCCCTTTTTTTGTGACATGTCGGACCGATCCAAAACCGCAAATTCAGGAACTCACTAGTCCTGAAATAAGCGCCAAGCGTCTAAAAGTATGCATGGTCGGTTCATAGGGAGATCCTTGACGGTTCGTAAGCCCATCATGAGCATGCGTTTATATCACAAATCGGAGCCAGTCGGATGTTGTTGGACGATGAACCGAGGTCGAGAGTGATTTTGAGCGCAGCGCGGCGTGCGTCGGCCCGCGGGAGCAGCCGGATGAGGTCGCGTCGCAACCGTCTGTTAGGTCTGCAATCGAGCATGAGCGGCGAGGATGTCGGGCAAATACCGATGCGATCCGGCCAGCCGCACCACCAAGCTTCTGCCGAGCTTGAGAACCTTGGCCGCAATGTAGACAAAGTGGCGGCGAAAGCGCTTCCACTCCCAGCGCACTACCTCCTCGGGCAAGACCAGTTGGGCGATCCACTTGCCCAGATTCCACGCCAGCCGAGCTATTTCCAGCCACGCCGAGTTGCCCATAAACTCCGCCACCGGCATGCGCCACCCCGCAATGCCGTGACCGAATTGCTCGATGAGGTTTTCCTGGTCGCAGCGCTGATAGGTCAGATCGACGACCCGCTGAGCCGTGTAAGAACGCGGCAGATCGCTCAGCACCAACCGGTAGCGGAAATGGCGAAAGAGCACTCCCTGACCATCGCACTCTTCAATCAAAATCCGCCGCACGATCAGGCGACACGGAAAGGGCACCCCGGCGGGCTGATAGTCGATCTCGCTGATCCACTGCTGAAGCGTGCTCAACGTGCGGTACCCTCGCTGTTGGGCTTTGGTTTTGCGGTAGTTGGGGGTGCGCCCCTCACGACTAGACCCGGCTGGCTTGTTGCGCTCGGCGCGCGGACAAAATCGCTGCCAACGCTTCTCCGCAATCGCCTCGGCCAGCGCGGCGCGATTGGGATGCAGCTTGGCCCCAATGGCAAAGTACGCCCCCTGCTCGATCACCGCCTGGTACACGTCGGCCCGATCAAAGTCGGTATCGCCCCGCACAATGGCGCTTTTGAAATGGCGCTTCACCCGTGGCAAAACTTCCTTGAGAGCCTCGGCGGCGCCGTCCGCAGCATGCCCGCTGCCTGGCTGATTGACCACCTTGAGGCACTCCCCACTGCCACCCAGCGTCACCACCAACGGCTGATACGACCAACGCCCGTCGTAGCTAAAATCCGCCCCTCTTTCTGCACCCCGTACAGGGGCTTGATGTGACCATCGAGATCCACCAGCGCCATCTCGTGCTTCTTCCTGTGACGACGTACCGGGGCGGGCAACTTCGACCACACCGCCTCTTGCACCTCGTCGCCCACCCCACTCAACTGCTCCAAATCTTGTGCGCTCTTAAACCGACGCAGAAAATCTCCCGCCGTCGTCGGGTCCGGAATCCGACACGCTCCCACCAGTCTTCGAATCGCCTCGCTCCCTTGCAGCACCGCCTGGTCCTCCAGACATGTCCCATCGGCATAAAGCGTGTACATCAGCGCCAGCACATGGTCCGACTCAAAGTAGGGGGCATGACGCCTAACAGCCCGTGGTAGAAGTCCGATTTTTACAAAACGCATGGGATCGCGGCGAAGCGGTGACTTGGGAGCGCAAATAGTCTCAGGTCGAGTCCTCGGCGCCGATGAGCGGTTAGTTGGTCGCGCAGTAGCACCCACAGAGTAAAACAGATAGCCAGTACGGCGGCAAAACGGCCCTGTAGACCGCGTGGCGTTCCAATTCCCGTCAACGTGCGCATCCACAGGCCCAGATTGCAGGCCGCTACGTGCACGAGTAGCCGTTTGAGAATATTGCCGTGCCCGCGCAGATGAGTCCGGCGCATGCCGCCGGTCTCGTAGAGATGCGCATTGGGTCGCTCTAACAACTCACCTCGTTGCCGCATCAATAGCTGCCCACGCTCGCCTCGAATGCGCCGCCGATTGGCATACACCGCGTCACGCTCAGCCTGCTGACCCTTCCAGTGCTGCCGGCCGCGATCCGGTTCACTGATGTAGGTGCGCAGTCCTAGGTTCTGCATATCGAGCACGGTTTGCTTACTGTGATAGCCCTTGTCGGTGACCACTTCCTTGCCTATCTTCACCTTGTCGTCGATGATCGCAGCCACCGCTTCTAATTGCTCGATTGCCTCAGGCAGCGTCGTCTGGATCGTGGTCGTGTCGCCTTGATCGGCTTCCTGCAGCGTGACCGCCACGATGGCACCGGTCTCCAGGTCCACGGCATGCTCGGCTTTGTGCGCTAAATGGGTCCGTCCGTCCTTCATCTTGGCGATCCGTGCGTCGGGGTCATGCGGATGTTCCCAGTCCTGGTTAGATCCTTTCTTCTTACGTTTGCGATCCAACTTCGCCAGATCGGCTCGCGTTGGGGTCTCAATGCCGGATTCCTCAGCCAGCTTGGTCAAAAACTCGTTATAGCTCTCCCCGGTGTCGCGGCGCACGATGCTGCGCAAGGCCGCGTTCGCTTCGAGCGTGGTAGCATCGATCGCCAGCGTTTTCCCTTTGATGAGTCCGGCGATGCCCAGACACTGAAGTACCCATGTGAACACCGTCCGATGGGTTTCCAAATCGATCAATCGCCGAGTCCGCGATATCGTCGAATGATCCGGTGCACACTCGGTCAGCCCCAGCTCAAGGAACGATCGCACTCCCGAGGAGTCCGCCGCGCGCCACGCCATGGCGCGTTCAGAGTCCAGGCATTCGAAGTAGCCAAGTAATAGAAAACGGAAATATCGTCCAGGCGCCAGACTGGGCCGCCCCATCTTCTCGGCATAGAACGCCCGGCACTGCGCTTCGACAAACTCGTCGAACCCATGCTTGGCCAATAACCCGTTGAGCTTCTCGTAGAACGGGTGGCTCACAGACTTCGGCAGCTCGCTCACTCCCACCCACATCGCTCTCTGCTCTTCGTGTTTTCGTTGTCCCATCGCCATGCAAAAAATTCTACACGATCTATCGTTCCTGTCGACTACTCTCCATCACTCTCCCACTTCATTCTCGACTTTCACCACGGGCTGCTAAACAACACCAGGGCCTGGTCCAACCGCTGCGCAACCCGAAACCGCCGGACAAACTGCTGCGCCAAGACCAAACCTCCATAATGCGTAATGTTACCTCGTGGATCGCTCTCAAGATGGAGCAGCGGATGGCGCATCACCCGCCCTTGAGTCTCGGGCCACGGAAGTTCGGCAGGATCGATGCTCGTACCGGAATTGACGTGACTTGCACGTCCAAATGCGATAGATATTTTCACTTGGGAGCCCTCTGCTTTTTGGGGTTACGTTGCTGTGTGGCAACTCTTCGTATACCTCATTTCAGAGGGCTTTTCCCGTTTTTAAATCCACCTCAACAAATTTTCCTGTCCACAGCGCTTATTTGAGGACTAGTCTAGTCCGACCTTTTGGTCGAAGCTCTCGACGCGTTTGACGAGCCTCTCATCGGTCCATTCTCGGAGCCATGTCATACAAACCGGGCGCAAGCGCGAAGCCGTTCAAGCAAACGAAGGAACAATCTAACTTGGTGTCGCAGTCCTTGGGTTTTTCATTGTCGGCGACCACCGACGGAGGTCGCCGCAACGCTTCGCGACCGAGTTGCCTGATAAATCAATCGAAATCCCGCGATTATTGCCGCGCGCCTTTTGCCAAGCCAATTAATCGCGGTTGCGACCCTCGTACAGTTTCTTTTCAAAGTGGTCTAAAATTAGACAGTAATCCGATCAAGGACGGCGCAGGATGTAAAGCAAACTGATTGCATTCTGAGGTACAGATGGAAACGATAGATAGCCAAACATGGATAATCCTTGCAGTGGTTGTGGCCGTTGCTTTGACGGCGGTGGGAGCCTTTTTCTACCGGCGTAAGCAGTCCCATACGCTGCAAAAACATTACGGCGCTGAATATGATCGAACCGTGGTTGAGTTGGGGAGTCGCACCAAGGCCGAATCGGAACTCAAGGCGCGCGAGAAGCGCGTCGAGCGGCTCGAACTTCTCCCGCTGCCGGCGCCGGAAGCGGCGAGATTCGCTCAGGCCTGGCAAGAGTTACAAGCCCGATTCGTCGACAACCCCAAGGGGGTGGTGGTCCAAGCCGAACAGCTGGTTCGTGAATTGATGGAAAAGCGGGGTTACCCGATGGGTGATTTCGAGCGGCGTGCGGGGGACATTTCGGTCGATCACCCGGAGGTTGTGGCAAATTACCGGGCGGCGCAGGCGATTGCGGAGCGCGATCAAGGTGGATCGGCGGACACCGAGGAGTTGCGCAAAGCGGTTGTGCATTACCGCGCCCTTTTCGATGAGCTGCTCGAGGTAAGAGAGCCGAAACAAGAGATCGTCGCAGAGAAGCGCATCGCGGCGCGATGATCAAGATAAGGATACCGAGGAGGAAAACAAGATGGACCGAACTTACAAAAAAGTTGAAATCGTCGGCAGTTCAGAGACCAGCTTTGGCGACGCCACTCAAAATGCCATAGCCAAGGCCTGCCAGTCGCTGCGCCATGTGGACTGGTTCGAGGTGACCGGAAATGCGCGGGTTGGTTGAAAAGGACAAAGTCAAGGAATTCCAGGTCACCGTGAAGATCGGCTCTCGGCTTGAAGGCCGAGTTCGAACGCCTGGATTGATGGAGTGGTGGAGTGATGGGTCCGGACTTGGACTTTCTATCGTCCGGAAAATTCTGCTGGTCCATGGAGGTTGCAATGAAAATATTATTCTTGGTCTTGGCAATTTTTGCCGGTCTCGGTCAATGGGGATGTAGCGGTTCCTTTTCCTGGGGAGACGGCGCCACCAGTCGGTCGGGAGCCAGACTCCAGACCGTCGATGGCAGGGTGGAGCGGGTGGATGTCCAGCGCAGCACCTTCGAAGTGCGCGATCAGTTTGGCAAGCGGGTCATCGTTTCTCTCCGCGCCGACGCACGGAGTTCGGACGTCGATCGTTTACGGGGCCTTCGGGAGGGCGATTACGTCAGAGTCGAGGGGCGATTCCTCGATCGGGAGCGTTTTGAGTTGGAGAATTTTCTTCGGGACAACCGTTAGCCGGATTACCATGGGCGTTGCTTGAGCGGATGACCGAAAGGCGATGGGATTCCTTCGAAGGGGCGACTTTTGAGTTCTCAGTTGTCCTATCGTAAAAGCGAGTTCCTATCGTTTAGCCCACGCTCATAAAGTGGACGGCCTAGGCACCTCGCGGGCCGACAATCCGCTTAACTCTCGATGCGAAGGCGATATGTTGCATTTTACCGCTAGATGCCATCGGATAAAGGGAAATAAACGATTCTTACTCTCGGCAAGTACGATCGCTATCCTGTCAGCTAGGGTCTTCGCGTCAGAACCGCCGGCATGGATGAATATTCCTGCCGATGCGGCGAAAGAAATCGCGTCGGAGAATATCTCGGAAGAGATCTACAGCAAGCTCGTCAAACGTACGATCGTCGTCCAGGAACGCGTCACCCCGCCCGACAAGACGGGTGTCCACGTCGCAGGTTTCGGCATCGTCAACGCGAATGTCGATACGACGTGGGAGGGGATGACCGAATGCGAGAATCTCCCGAAGTTCATGCCGAGCATGGTTGACTGCCACCCCATCAAAGCGGAAAGGCCTCTCGGCTCGAACGAACGATGGACATACAACGAACTCAAGTTCTCCTTCGGTCCAATCTCTCAGACGATCAAGATCATCGAAGAGTGCAAGCAGTATCCTAAAAAAAAGTATACATGGGAGCGCGTAAGCGGAGACACGAAGCTCAATATCGGTTCGTGGAGGATGATCACTCTCAACCCCGATCATCAGCTTCTGGTCTACGATACAATCACCGACGTGGCAGGCGTTCCCGACTGGATTGCTCGCTTGCTCACGGGCGGGAATCTTCCGACGACAGTCAGGGCGATGCGGAAGTGGATCGAGGAAACCCTTTCGCAAAAATAGCGCGAATACTGTCGAAAACCATAAACGCCGATAAAAAACATTTTGTTAAAGTGCTCAATTCAAAGGGTTCTTTGGATACATCAAAATGAAAGTAGGCCAGACAAGCCGAAGAGTGATGCGGGCTGACCGTTATGGAAGGGAGTCAAGATGGACAAAGTTGCCAAAGTTACGCCGCCGATGGACTGCAACCACCCCAACGGCCGTAAGAATGGATATGGAAGCGGAAGCCAAACACACTCCAAACGAACGGCCGACATCTTCGCCAAGTGCCACGAGCTGACTGAGCCAGATAATGTCAAGGCTCAAGGGTTGTATCCTTATTTTCGCACGATCGAAGCAACCCTTGGGAATCAAGTCGTATGCGGTGGGCGTCCGAAGATCATGATCGGGTCCAATAACTATTTGGGACTTGCACAGGATGAACGGGTGATCGACGCAGCCCAACTGGCGGCACGAAAATATGGATCGGGTTGCACGGGTTCCCGCATCCTCAATGGCAACATTCGTCTTCATGAGCAGTTGGAAGAGGAACTTGCGGTCTTCTTGCAGCGCGAAGCGGTGCTGCTTTTTTCCACTGGTTTTTTTGCGAACATTGGAACACTTCAAACATTGCTGGCTGAAGGGGATTTTATTCTATGCGATCGCGAAAATCACGCCAGCATCATAGACGGATGCCGGATGTCAAAAGCGAAGACCGTCCCATTCGCCCATAATTCCGCTGAGGCACTCAGGCATCGTTTGAAACATCTCCCGCCTGATTCCGGAAAACTCGTGATTGTGGATGGCGTGTTTAGCATGTCGGGAGACATCGCCGACCTTCCCGAGCTTGCCAAAGTCGCACGGGAATATGGATCTCGTTTGTACGTAGATGAAGCTCACGCATTGGGAGTATTGGGGAAAAAAGGGGAGGGGACGGCTCATCATTTTGGGATGAACAACGAGATTGATCTTGTCATGGGGACATTTTCCAAGTCCCTGGGTTCAATGGGAGGTTTTGTCGCTGGGCCGAAATATGTCATCGAGTATCTCAAACATAAGGCGCGTTGTTTTCTTTTTACCGCTTCGCTTGCGCCCGCAGTTACGGGAGGAGTATTGAAGGCCTTGCAGATCCTCCGAGAGGAGCCTGAGCGAATTGATCAGCTTTGGAAAAATGCCCGGAAAATGCACGAGGGATTCCGTACTATTGGTTTAAATGTTGGGACTTCGACGCCTATCATCCCCATCCTTATCGGAAGCGAAGCCAAGGCTTTCCTTTTCAGTCAAAAACTTTATGACGCCGGCATATTTACCACTCCGGCAATTTATCCCGCTGTTCGGTATGGACAGGCGATTGTGCGTACAAGTTACATGTCGACCCATACCGACGAGGAGCTTAACTATGTGCTTGAAACCTGCGAGCGAGTGGCGGAAGAACTCGGAATTTTTGATGACGCGGCATATACCGGGGAAACGAAGAGAGGAGTTGTAAGTGGATACGATTTTGGCGTGCCCGGACAGGAGGAGTCTCAAGCGATTCGAGGAACTTCCGGAGAAAATCCACAAGAACAACCCTCACTTCGTGCCACCGTTTCCGGGAAGCGTCTCTAGATTTTTTGGGGCGAAGTCCTCCTTTAGGAAACATGGCGACCTATTTCCGTTTATTGCGTACCGGAATGCGCAGGCGGTGGGGAGAATTGCTGCCATTCATAATCGAGCGCACAACGACTACTACAAAGATAAGATCGGATTCTTCGGCTTTTTTGATTTCATTGACGATATAGAGGTAGCCAGGAAACTCTTTCAGGCTGCTTGCCAGAAAATGAGCCAACTCGGGATGACGAGTATTCGGGGGCCGTTTAACCCTAGCATTAATGAAGAATGCGGAGTCTTGATCGAGGGTTATGACTCGAGCCCCTTTATCATGATGCCTTACAATCCTCCTTACTATGCCAAAATCTACGAAGCGCTGGGATTGGGCAAGGCGCGTGACCTGCATGCATACTATCTTCCCTCGGCGGTAGAGGCGCCAGAGCGAATTACAAAGATGGTGGAGCGAGTCCGTCGTCAAAGCGGATTAAAATTGCGGACTGTGGACCTAAAACACCTGGACAAAGAATTACCGATTCTCCATCGTCTTTACAACGTCACTCTCGATCGGAATTGGGGCTTTGTTCCGATCACTTTAGAAGATCTCGAAGCAACCGCTAAGGAGTTAAAAGCCATCGTCGATCCAGAACTGGTGTTGATAGCTGAGCGGAATGGAGAGGCTGCGGGTTTTTCGCTCGCCCTTCCGAATGTCAATGAACTGATGTGGCGTGTGAAGGGTTCCCGTTCCGCTCTCATGAGAGTTTTGCGGTTTCTTTGGTTTCTTAAGATGAAACCGCCAAAAGAAGGAAGATTGATGGCATTGGGGGTAGCGCCCGAATATCGGCAACAGGGCATTGCGGCGCTTTTTTATTATGAAACCCTGATGCGGGGTAAACGGTCGTATATTGGCGGGGAGCTTTCTTGGGTGGACGAGACGAACAAAGAGATCATCAAAGCAATGACGGTCATGGGTGCGCGCCGTTATAAGAATTATCGTGTTTACGAAAGAGTGCTCTCCCCATGAAATTACTTCTCACCGGCAGCACCGGATTCGTGGGTCGTAGCTTCCTAATCTCCGCGATTCGGAGCGGGCGCTACGACCAAATCTTTTTGCCGGTTCGAAGCAAGAAAAAACTGAATGCTCAACTCTTGGGAGATGGGTTTGAGGCAGTACCCAAAGGCGTAACACCCTTGGAGGGCTCTGCTGACGACTGGAATATACAGACGATTGGAAAGGTGGATCACGTAGTTCATACCGCGGGAGCTCTGTTTGCCAATTGTCGTCAGGAATACTTCGAGACGAACGTTGAGGGGACGGTGCGGATTCTGGAATCCACTCGGGGGGCAAGTCGATATGTGATTCTTTCTTCCCAGGCGGCGGGGGGACCGTGTGAGAAGGGAATGCACGCTCGCACCGAGTCCGACGGGGATAGACCCCTGACCTGGTACGGACAGTCAAAGCTCGAGATGGAACGACGAATCGTCCGCGAGTTTTCCGATCTCAACTATTTGATTCTTCGTCCTCCCATGATTTTAGGCCCCCGCGACAGTTCAACGCTGCCGCTGTTTAAGATGGTTCAAGGACCGTTGCATTTTAAGCCGGGGATTCGTGAGAAGTATTACAGCTATCTATCGGTCAACGATGTGGTTTCAGCCATCTCCAAAGTGCTCGAACATCGTGCCGACTACAAGAGCCTTGCTCGTCGCTGTTTCTATGCGGCTTCAAGATATCCAATTTCTGATAAGGAGCTTCTTTCCGGCACCGCCAAAGCGAGCCAAAGTTGGGGCGTGATTGTTCCCGTTCCGGAGCTACTATTGCGGCTCATGTCCCACGTCGTGGATCGTGTGCCCTGCTTTCGGATGACCATTCCGTCGCTTTGCCGGGAGCGAGTTCACGAAATCTTGCCCGATCGCTGGGTGGTTTCGTCGGAGGAGTTTTGCCGTTCGTTCGGTTGGGAGCCTCAAGAGCCTCTTCCCGGGGTTCTGAAGGCGACTTACGACTGGTATTGTCGCAGCGGACAGCTTAGGCCCTTTCGTTGGTTAGGATTGAAGGCGCGGCATTAGCGAGTAGTGGGCTGTTCAATCCGCCGGCATCAAAGCCATTTTTTCCCGTAGATCTCGGCCCGATTGAATTACCCGATTAGCTCCCGCATACGAGCGAGCTCCCCTGAAGATAAGAGCTGAAGATTGTTTCCTTCCACGCTCGCTTCCCCGGCGTCCGCACGGTCGAGTCCGCCACTGATATTGAGCAACGTGGTTTTCCCGGAATCTGAAAGGCCTGCAACCATAGCAGTTTTGATTCAAAGCGGATGGACGTTTGGCCGCACGGGGAAGAGTGCCACCTCGCGCCACCTCACAAGCCGCGGATGGTAAAGAAAAGGGATAGTGATGGCGGTTCGGCTTTCATGGGTTTTGCATTCTTGCAAAACAGCTCTCGTTTAATTGTCAAAAATAACATTCCTAAAAAGCAAAGCGTAGCAAAGCTGAATAGTTGCCATCATGAAGTAGTTTGCACACAACTTGCGATTAGTCAGTAAACGAGAAACAAACCAAGAAGGTTGCAACGACCATAAAATTGAACGGGGAGATTTACCAGTAAGAACGGCGAGAGCCTACGGGCGGCTAGGAAGCCCGAGAGGGCAGGTTTTTTAGGGAAAGGAGTTGCACATGCTTTGGACGATTTTTGTGATTCTTTTGATTCTGTGGGCGCTTGGATTGGTCACTTCGTACACGATGGGTGGATTCATTCATATTCTCTTGGTCATTGCCGTGGTGATGCTAGTGATCAATCTCGTTCAGGGGCGAAGAGTCTAACAGCCATTTCGGTTTTAAAAAGGACGGAATTTTATGCGCAATCCATTAACGCTTGTTGGGATCGCTCTGGTCGTGCTGGGAATCGTGGCCTTTGCATACCAGGGCATCACCTATACAAGCCGCGAGAAGGTTATCGACATTGGCCCCTTCCAAGCTACTGCCGAGACCCAGAAGACCATCCCACTTTCACCACTATTGGGCGGGTTGGCGCTTGTGGGTGGGATTGTGTTGGTGGTGGTCGGAGCCAAGAAGGCGTAGTTCGACTTGGGGCATTGCCCACTAAGTTGTGAGCACAAGGATAGATACTGATGATTCCACCGGTTCTTCAATCTGACCCATTCAAGGAACAATTGCGCGAGTCATTGCAGCGCGAGACGTTAAATTCTCGTACCGTCAAGATCGCCAAACATGCCAACGTCATGTCAAATCAATCGGGAGGTAACTTATTGTGGGACTGATATTGCTGATTGTCTTGATTCTGCTGCTGTTTGGCGGTCTGCCCAACTGGGGTTATCACTCCTATGGTTACGGTCCCTCGGGCATCGTCGGGGTGATACTGGTTATCGTCCTGATTCTGTTCCTGATGGGGCGGATCTAGGAGGCTCAGGGCCTTTGGGGTGCTTGTTTGCGACAGCTACATTCACGCTGCCGCAAAAATCGTTGGCAAAGGGCCGGTGCATGCCGTGATCAAACAAATAGAGATCCACGGACGGCGGTTAGAGCGATTTAAGGCATAGAGTTTCATTCCTGAGCTTACTTGAAATTCTTCAAGTAAGCCTGACTTAACGTTTAACCGGTCCAACCAATGGAGATTGGAGATGAGAAAATTAATATTGGCGTTAATGGTGATTGTGGCTCTGGGTCAATGGGGGTGTAACAGCGCACTCTGGGAAGACTTGGTCACAGGTCAACCTGACCAACGCGATCTCGTGGCAGAGGTGGAGCGGGTAGATACTTCGCCTCAGGAGATCCATTTACGAGAGAATAGTGGTCGCACCAGTATGGTAGGTTATGATGCCAGCACCCGGGTAATTTATCGTGGGCGTGAATATTCAGTCAACCAACTAGAGGCCGGGGATATCGTGACCGTGGAACTGAAACGGGGCCTTCTGGGGAAATCTTATGCGAATTTGATCCGCGTCCAAGAAAAAATTCGGGATCGGGGCGGTATTACTACCAGGCCAGGAGCCGGAATCCAGACGGTCGATGGGACGGTGGAGCGGGTAGATACTTCGCCTTGGGAGATCCGTATACGAGAGAGCAGTGGTCGCACCAGAGTGGTCACTTATTATTCCGACACCCGGGTGGTTTATCGCGGGCGTGAATATCCGGTCACCCAATTAGAGGCCGGGGATATCGTAACCGTGGAAGTGAAAGAGGACTCTCGTGGCAACTCCTATACGAATTTGATCCGCGTCCAAGAAAGTGTCCGGGATCGGGGCGGTATTACCACCAGGCCAGGAACCGGGATCCAGACGGTCGATGGGAGAGTAGAGCAGGTGGACTTCCAGCGCGGCTCCTTCGAAATGCGCGGCCAGTCGGGAGAAGAGGATATTCGTTTCTCTCCCGTACAACGCGAGGAGATCGGATGTCGATCGTTTCCAGGGGCTTCGGGTTGGCGATTACGTCAGGGTCGAGGGGCGATTCATCGATCGGGAACGCTTCGAGTTGGAGACTTTTCTCCGGGACAATCGGTAGCTGCTTTACCCGTGGCATTGAGCTGATCATTGAGAAGGCAGGCGGGGTCGTCTTGGTCATTGTCGGAGCCAAGAAATCGTAGTTCGACTTGGGGTTCAAGGTCGTGCCCGCAATGAGCCTTGGATGAACCTGCGATGAGTTGTACACGAGGTGATCGACGTGGAAAATTTACTTTGGACACTAGCGATCGCAATCGTCGCGGCTTGGATGGCAGTGCAGGTTCTGAGGGGACGAATCTGAGCGCTGAATGCTCGTTTAAATAAACAGCCTGACGGCTTACCCGCACTTTGATTCACCAAGAGACAGCTACGGGCAACACGTCAGGCGTGATTGCCCCAAAGGAGGTGCCTTAAGTGTATTTCAGTCGTTTTCTTCTCGTCGCCATAGGTTTGACTCTACTCCCGTTTTTTTCTGCCGGGGCGCAGGTTGACCGTAAGCCGGTAGGGGAGACTCGAACGCTTGAGCTGGTCGATCAGCTCAAAGATGTGATTCAAAAAGCGGAGAAGACTCGCACCGACCCCTCGTTGATGCAGCAACTGCGCGACCTCGTGCGTCGCTACGATTGGCCCTGGAGAGTTGCACTTTTATACGACGATTTTCATGACGGTGATTACACGGCAAATCCGTCTTGGGTTGTTGACAAAGGTGACTTCCGGGTGAGCCAATTTGGGCTTGGTACCGTTTTTACCCAGCCGGCGAGCCCAACTCCCGTCTCATCGGAAAAGAGAGGCGAAAAGTCCACGCTAGAGCGTTTAGGTGGGTTGTTGGGAGAGATGACGCGACGGGAAGAAGCTGCTGCGCCCCCGCCACCCCTGCCATCTGCGGCCGAGATCTACACGGCGCTCCGTATCACCAACTCCTTCGCCGTGAAGCTTCAGATGACTTCCAGGGGGAGATCCGCGGACGGTGCCCGCCTTGAGTTTGGTCCCTATCAGGGAAGTGAGCGTAACCAAGGCTATCGGCTGGTCTATACTTCCGGGAACAAGCCAGCTTTTGCGTTGTTACGAGTCGCGGCGGGACGCTCATCGGTTATCGAGGTTTATGACCAATCAGTGAATTTGGAAGACGGGCGCCCTCATGGCCTCGAATGGCGCCGTGGCACAGACGGCGAGATGGTAGTGCTGCTGGATGACAAAGAGATCATCCGGGCCTCTGACCGCGCATCCGGGGAACCCTTCGATGGGTTCACCGTTATCAATGGCGGCGGGGACTACGCTTTTACCCAGATCGCGCTCTTTGGCACGCCCCGATAGACCAGGTTATAAATGTCGTTTCCGTATCGGAGCGTCCGAAGGTAGGTAGAATACATGATCAAACAAATCGAGATCCACAGTCAGCGCTTCGAGCTTTACAGTCCAGACGAAGGGCGCACCTGGTCGAGCAGCCCGCGCTCGATCGTTGCTTATGGGCGAAGGAAAAAGAAGTTGCGCTCGGAGCTACAGAAGAGGTTTGAGCGAATAGACCCGAGGCAGAATCGCGAGCCGACTAATTTAAGTCGACTTAAAACTCCAAAGAGGCTCAGAGAGGTACAGGAGATGAAAACATGACCGGAACATATTGGGTAAAGCGCAGTGTGCTCGCTGTGGTCGTGGCTGTTGCATTGGCCGCGCCGGCCGGGGCGGCCACACCGGACGCTTGGATCACCACCAAGATCAAGCTGAGTCTGCTAACCACGGAGGGCGTCAGCGGGACGGCCATCCACGTGGACACGATACTCGGCAAGGTCACCCTGCACGGCAAGGTGCCCTCAGCCGACGAAAAGGCGAAAGCAGAGAGCCTAGCCAAGAACATCGACGGCGTGCTGGAAGTGCGCAATCTGCTCCAGGTCGTTACCCCGGAGCGCAAGAAGGCTGTTCAGGTGTCCGATGACGCACTGAAGCAGCGGGTTGAGAAGGCATTGCAGGCCGATGCTTCACTTAAGAAGAGCAGCATCTCGGTAAAGTCCGTCAACAGGGGCGTAGTGCTGCTGTCCGGCACGGCGAAGACCTTGAGCGCTCACCTGCGCGCCGTCGAGACTGCGGCCTGGGTGCCAGGCGTGGCGCGGATCGCCAGCGAGATCAAGAGCCCCGATGCGCTGGCCGATGCGGAGATCTGGCATGACCCTACGCCGAAACGGTCCAGTCGGGGGGAATCCAACATTTGGGATGCTGCCAGCGATATATGGATTACCTCGGTAACCAAGATGACCTTGCTGACCGACAGCCGGACGCCGGCGCTCGACATCAATGTGGAGACGCGGGCGGGGGTCGTTACGCTCTTTGGGATTGTCCCCTCGCAGCAGGCGAAGGACGCTGCCGGGGCCGATACCCGCAGGGTGAGCGGCGTCAAGCGCGTCATCAACGACTTGCAGGTGATGACAAGAGCGAAAGAGGCGACGGTGAAGGTGCGCGACGAGGATATCGAGCGCGATGTGAAGAAGGCCTTGGAGAAGGCTGACTTCAAGGACATCCGTGTCGAGGTGAAGAACGGCGTCGTGCGGCTAATGGGGACGGTCCCCACCGGGGCGCGGCGCCTCGATGCAGCGGTGCTGGCGCGCTCGATCCAGGGTGTGCGCGCGGTCAAGGACGATCTGCGCATCGAAACCGCCAAGCGCTAAGGCAACGCGCGCCACGACGCTGCAAAATCACGCCGAGGCGACCGCATGGGCGGTCGCCTCGGTAGACAAAAGGAGGAACGGCAATGAGTGGAAAAACCGACCAGATCAAAGGGCGGATCAAAGAGACGGCGGGTGTATTAACGGATAACGAGCGCCTGAAACGAAAGGGAAAGCTCGATCAGGTGGTGGGGAAAGTGAAGGAGACGGCGGAGAAGGCTGTGGATAAGATGAAAGACGCTTTGACAAGCAACAAATCCCGTGGCCGCGCCAAGTAGTAATTTCGCGCCCGGCTGCAATGCTTTGCTCGCGGTGTTGCGACTGCCCCGGATCGGCTGTCCGATCTGTACGCGTCCTACCGTGAGATTATGAACAGGCGATGTGACGGTTGGTGCGTGCGGTATTACCGACCACACTGCTCACATAAGGAGATGAACAATTGAACCTGACAAAAAACTTGGGGATGCTCTTGTTGGGCATCTGGCTCATCCTGACAGGCTTACTGCAAGTCATTACCGTTCAAATTCCAGCCATTGGTACGATACTGGCTCTGCTTGCTATCGTTGCCGGCGCATTGATTCTGGTAGGTCGGTAAAACGTTCGATCTTCCGGAAGCACACTGCTTGCCTAGTACAAATTGCCCAGCGCGGCTGCGCCGGCTTATGGACTGCGCGATATTTGTTTTAAAATTGTCTAAAAGTAGACAGCAATCCCATCTGATACAGAGCACTATTCGATCCAAACTCATCGAAATCGGAAATACGAATGGAACGATCGATACTCAAGCGCAGAGTTTGCTTGAGCTGTGGGAAAGGAGGTGAATTAGAATGGAAAACAAACTCGTTATTTGGTCGAGTGTAGCCCTTTTTGTTGGAACTCTCGCTCTTGCGGCCTGCCAGCAGAATCCGGCTCCGCCAGCGGCACCACCGCCGCCACCGGCTGAAGCCGGGCCAGCGGGACCAGCAGGGCCAGCAGGACAAGAAGGAGTGGCCGGAGCGACTGGTGCGACCGGAGCGGAAGGAGAAAAAGCCAAGCCAGGGCAAGACGGAGCGACCGGAGCAACCGGAGCAACCGGAGCAACCGGAGCGGCTGGAGCAACCGGAGCGGAGGGCGCGACTGGAGCTGAGGGACAAAGAGGCAGGTAAGATTTTAATTGCGATATCTGGGTTAGGCGTCCAGAAAGGGGAAGGGAATGCAACCTTCCCCTTTTTTTGTGACATGTCGGACCGATCCAAAACCGCAAATTCAGGAACTCACTAGT
>CAVSHR010000015.1:0-8705 GCA_963727625.1 uncultured delta proteobacterium
GCCAGATCCAATGACCGAAAGTAGCTTCGCCCGTCTATAGTTCCAGATCATGGCGCCCAAGAGCTTTGTGAATCAGTCTCCAGAGGCGGATGAACCGGCGCTCCCGGCGATCGCCAGATCGGTCAACTATTTTCACGGCCGGCAATTAAGCAAAACGCGGTAAACAACAATTTTTTTCAACCATCACCGCATGGCTGGACGGCGGTCGAGGCCGCGTGTTATAGCCGACGAAAATGAAATATTTTCTTCGTCGATATAGCACCGGAGTTGGCGATGCCCCGCCCGCCCATCGATAACAATGCGCCTGACGCGGAGGCTGTGGCGGGCGTCGCCGAAGCGGCTCCGGGATCATGGTCGCCGCTCAACGCGCTGCTGCGATGGCGCGCGCTTACATCGCTGCAGCATCGAAACTTCCGGCTGCTCTGGTTCGGCCATGTCTTTACTTCCATGGGTTTCTGGATGGACCAGGTGTCGCGCGGCTGGCTGATTTATGAGCTGACCGATTCCACCGTGCAGTTGGGTTTGGTGCGCGGCGTTCAGGCCATCCCGATTCTCCTGCTGTCGCCGATCGCCGGCAGCGCCGCCGACCGCTATTCGCGCAAGACGCAGATTTTAATCGCCCAGATCATCAATGGCGCAATGTTCGCCGCGTTGGCGTTGTTGATTTTCGCCGGACGCATCGAACCCTGGCATGTTTACGTCACCGCCTTCGGCATGGCGAGCGTGCAGACCTTTCAGCAGCCGTCGCGCGCCGCGATTATCAGCGATGTGGTGCCGCTGAAAAGTTTGACCAATGCGATCGGCCTGAATTCGGTTATCTTCAACGTGGCGAGAAGCACCGGTCCAGCGCTAGCGGGCGTGCTCATCGCTTTATTCGGCACCGGCGGAGCCTACGGGACCCAGGCGATTTTTTATCTGCTCGCGACCTATTGGACGCTGCGACTCCAGGCCACCGAGCAAACGGCTCAGGGCGGCGGCAAACAGTCTGCGCACGCGGTTTCTTTCGGTCGGAGTATTATCGAAGGCTGGATGTTCAGCTGGCGCAACGAAACCGTGCGCGCCGGTCTGCTGATCACCATGTTTGCCTCATTGTTAATCGTGCCGTTCACGGCGCTCTTGCCGGTATTCGCCCGGGACATTTTTAACGTCGGCGCCACCGGTCAAGGTTTTCTGCTCACCGCCATGGGCATCGGAGCTCTGGGCAGCGCCGCGATTATCACCACTTTTGGCGATAGGATGCCGAGAGGATTGTTCATGCTCGGCGGTGTCGTGCTCTATGGCTTGAGCGTGGTCGCTTTTGCCGGTTCGCCGTGGTTTCAGCTGTCGATGGCGTTGATGATCGTGGTCGGTTTCGCCAACGTTTGCTCTCACGCGCTGGTGCAGACGGTGATTCAAACCTACTCGCCGCCGGAATTTCGCGGCCGGGCGATCGCGTTGTTTCACATGGGGCAAGTCGTGATGACCGCAGGCAGCATGGCGATCGGCTGGTTGGCTGTGCTGTGCGGCACGCAATGGGCGGTGGCGCTGATGGGGGCGGCGGGTGCCGCCGCCATGTTGGCCGTCCACCTCGTTCTGCCGCGTGCATGGCGGATCCGCTAGCGGCGCAATTACGAACCGAAAATATGGGTGTAGAGGCGGGTTTGAAACCCGCCTCTACATGTGACCATCAATGGCGATGTTCAATTTACATGCACAGCAATCTCACCACCACGATAGCATCGTAGGGGCGACCGGCCGGGTCCGCCCTACAGTTGGAGATACCGTAGAATGGGGACGGAAAATCGCAACCCTGGAGCAGTCAGCGGAGCCGCGTCAGAGCCGACATGCCGATCTGCGACGCACACCACCATCTTTGGCAGCGGCCGCGCGAGCGTTACCTATTGAACGACTTGCTCGTCGATCTTCGCAGCGGCCATCGCATCAGTTCGACGGTAGCCGTCGAATGCGGCTACGGTTACCACAAAAATGGACCCGAGCAGATCAAGCCGATCGGCGAAGTTACATTTCTTGATGAAATAGCTGGCCGTGTTCAATCCCAGCTGTTCATCACGACGCGTATCGCCGGCGGCATCGTCGGCTTTGCTCACTCCACCCTTGGGCGATGCCGTCGCGCTGGCGCTCGAAGCGCACATGACGGCAAGCCCGAACCGTTTCCGTGGCATCCGCCACTCGACCACCTGGGACGCCAGCGCCGCGCTGCGCAGCGAAGCGCCACCGGGAATGTTGGCGGATGGCAAATTCCGCAGCGGATTTGCATGGCTCAAAAGATTCAAATTGACCTTCGACGCCTGGCTCTATCATCCCCAGCTCCCGGAGCTCACCGCTTTGGCGCGAGCGTTTCCCGATGTTACGATCATTCTCAATCACATCGGCGCGCCCCTGGGCGTAGGCCGACGCTGGCGGGCGCGATGAAGTCTTTCAATTGTGGCGCCGAGGGATCGCCGAGGTCGCGGTGTCCCAACATCGTCGTCAAACTCGGCGGCGTCGGCTCGGCGCGGTCGGGCTACGACTGGCATCAGCGCGCGGTGCCGCCGTCATCGGAAGAGATCGCCGGTATATTAAAGCCCTACTTCGAATACTGCATCGAGAAGTTCGGCGTCGAGCGCTGCATGTTCGAAAGCAATTTCCCTGTCGAAAAGCGTTCGAATTCTTACGTCGTCGTGTGGAACGCCTTCAAACGAATCAGCAAAAACTTTTCCGCTGCCGAGCGCGCCGCGTCGTTTCACGACACCGCAACGCGGGCGTATCGAATCAAATAGAGGCCAACAAGATGAGTTCCGTCGGCACACAGGAACAGATCGTCAATTGCCTCGGCGCGCCCTGGCCGGAGGATCTCTCGCCGGCGTTTCTCGATCAATTGCACGAGCAGTGTGTTCGTGTCGTCGGCTGCACCGCCAATCTCACCTGGGACGATGCGCTCGAAAGCATCGAAAATTTCGAGATGGTCAAATCGGTCGTGCGCGACCATCCCCACGCCTACATTCTGGAGCGCCGCCGATCTCGATCGGCAGGAGAATCGAGACAAGGTCGGCGTGCTACTCGGCCTGCAAAATCCCAAAGCGCTGAGCGATAGCCTGCGCCTGCTCGACGCCTTCTTCGATCTCGGCCTGCGCTGTCTCGCGCTGGCCTTCAATGAAAACAGCTACTACGGCTGCGGCTATGCGAGTGAAGTCGATACCGGCCTCACTTCTCTTGGCAAGAAAGCGATCCGACGGATGAACCAACTCGGTATCGTCATTGATTTGTCCTATGCCGGCGACCGGATGGCGATGGAAGCATTGGAAACCTCCGAGCAGCCGGTGATCTTCAGCCATTCGACAAGCCGAAACCTGTTCCTACGAGGCCGCAGCGCGCCGGATTCGTTGATCGTCGCCGCGGCGAAAAAAGGCGGGGTGATTTGCCAGGACGTGCGCGCGAACACGAGCGTCAGCGAGTATGCGGACTGGATCTACTATTGCGTGAAACTCGTCGGCATCGACCATGTCGGAGTATCGGCCCAGGACGATTGGCCCCGCTCGTACAAAGACATGAAACGCATTGCGCCGGACCTGCCGTCGTTCGCGGCGGAATTCGAAAAACGCGACTGGAGCGAGGACCGCATCTACCGCCGCGACAACATCGGCGCCAAACTCCTTGATCGGGCAAACCTGCAGACCGAACTCGCTGGACGAAACTATTCGGCCGAAAGCATCGGCAAGATTCTCGGCGGCAACATGATGCAGGTGCTCGGGAGAGTGCTTCGCTAGAGAAAAGATTGTAGAGGCTGGGATGTCTAACCCCAATCCCCGACCAAGAGAGAGCAGCGGTGATATGGCGTTGACCAGAGAAGTCCAAGAAACCATTCAGGAGCGCGCGCGCCGTGACGCGGCGTTCCGCGAGGCCCTATTGAAAGAGGCCGTCGATGCTCTGCTCTCTGGAGACGTGGAAACCGGCAAGACGGTGCTGCGCGATTACATCAATGCAACGGTCGGATTCGACAAACTGGCGAGTGTGACGAAAAAGTCGACGAAGAGTCTGATGCGCATACTAGTGTAGTGTCTCTGAATTAACGGGACTTATCCTTCGTCTAACTCGGAGGAGGAGAGTTCCATGCGAGTAGCGCAACGGGTTGAGTTGAGTGAAAAAGAAACCAAGACGTTGACGAGCTGGTCTCGAAGGCGTCGCACGCCCACGCGCTTGATAAAGCGAGCCAAGATTGTTCTGATGGCAGCCGAGGGACAGCAAGACAAAACGATTGCCGAGCTTTCGGGAATTGACCCACGGCAAGCGTCGCGCTGGCGCCGACGGTTTATCGAGCAACGGTTGGCGGGGATTGAAAAGGATCTTCCACGGGGTGGGCGCAAGGCCAGGAAGCGAGAACGAATGGCTCCTTTGATTATCGAGAGGACCACTCAAAGTAAGCCGTCTGACGCCACGCACTGGAGCGTGAGGACGTTGGCCGAGAGTCTTGGGATCGACAAATCGATGGTTCACCGGGTCTGGCAAGCCAGCGGACTTAAGCCGCATTTGGCCAAGAGGTCAAAGTGAGCCGGGACAAAAAGTTCGCCGAGAAAGTCATCGATGTGGTAGGCTTGTATTTGAACCCTCCCGAACATGCGCTGGTGTTGTGCGCCGATGAGGAAACATCGGTTCAAGCATTGGACAGAACCCAACCCGGATTGCCCTTGGTCAAGGGAGGACTGGGAACCATGACCCACGATTACAAACGCAACGGCACCACGACTCTGTTTGCCGCTCTGGAGATAACCGAAGCAAGCGTCATTGGAACCTGCATGGATCGTCACCGCCATCAGGAGTGGATCAAGTTTTTGAAGCTGATCGATCTGAAGACCGCGCCCGCATTGGACCTGCATTTGATCGTGGACAATTACTCCACCCACAAACCCCAAGGTTAAAGCGTGGCTCAAACGTCACCCGCGATTCCATATGCACTTTGTGCCGACTTCCAGCTCCTGGCTCAACATGGTCGAGCGTTGGTTTCGCGAACTGACCGACAAACAAATTCGACGCGGGGTTTTTAAGTCGGTCGCTGATTTGATTGCGGCCATCCAAGCTTATATTCACCATCACAACCAAAATCCCCAACCCTTTGTTTGGACCGCCAAGGCCGAAGATATCATCGCCAAATATCGCCGCGCTAAGTCTGTCTTGGATAAACTACAAACAGCATGAGACACTACACACTAGTTCCTTTTACACTCGATTTGACAACCGCTCAATGTGGACCGTCGCTGTGAATGTTAGATAGAACTTCTATGAACATGCGACTCGGATTTAAGAGCAAACCGGCAAGAGTGTAATCTCAACCAAACACTCGTACGATTGACGGTTCGCCGGTGCGGCGATATAGCTCCGGTCAGAAAAAGAGTGGTTTAAATTTACTGTGTATACGCGTCAGTACAAGGGTCATGAGAACGTCGCTGTAGGGCGTACCATCGGCGACCTGATCCGTGATTGGGCGATCGCCGTGCCGGACGCCGCGGCAATCGCAGCCAAGAACAAGCGGGACATGAGCTACCGCGATCTCGCGGTGCTCACAGATCGCATCGCGCGCCAGCTGCAAGACCAGGGCTACGGTCCCGACAGCCGCCTCGCGCTTGTCCATCGAGGCGGCCCGGAGATGATCACAACACTTCTTGGTGTCGTGAACCGCGCGATTGCGATGCCACTGAGCGACGAGGTTCCGGTAACCGACCTTGCCAGTTACCTCGTTGCAAGCCGGATCGATGGTGTCCTGGTCGACGCGCGGCTCGACACACCCGTTCGCGAAATCGCGCGCGCCACCGGACTGAGGGTCATCGACGTTCGATCCGGACAGGCCGGTGACGCAGCGGGCCATGTTGAGCTTGACCTACCGTCTCCGGCGGATGACGCTGCTGCCACGGTCACGTGCTCGAACGATATTGCTTTTATCTTCGGCACATCGGGCACGACCAGCGCCGCAAAACTAGTTCCCCTGCGCCATCGCCATTTGGTGTCGCGTTCTGAATCGACGGCAGTTCTGCATGAACTCACCGCGAGCGACCGGTGTTTCAATCAGAACCGGTTGTTTCTGTGCAGCGGAATTTCCAATGCGTGTTGCGCGCTCTACGCCGGAGGCTGTGTTGCCCACCCGGATGAATACGGGCGATTCAATCTCGATGCCTTCATCGATAGCCTGAGAACGCTACGCCCGACTTGGTACGTCGCGAGCTACAACTTCAACATCGGGATTTACAATTCGCTCAAGGCCGATGCATCGCCGGTCGCCGGTCATAGCTTGCGCTTTGTTGTGCGACGTCCGGCTATCTCGACCCGAATATCTCGGCCGGACTGGAAAAGATCTTCGGCGTGCCCGTGATCGAAGCCTACTCGTCGACCGAGTCGGGACGCATTTGCGGGAATCCGTTGCCGCCGAGGCGCCGTAAGCATGGAACCGTCGGCCCGCCGACCCTCCACAGCAATGTCTTGATCGTCGATGACGATGGAAGTCCTATGGTAAATGGCGAGCGGGGAAGGTATCGTTCGCGGCGCCAACGTGTTCGATGGGTACGATCACAGTGCATCGGCGATCGAGTCGGCCTTTTCCGGCGAGTGGTACCGAACCGGCGACGTGGGCTTCTTCGACGAGGATGGCTACCTGACGCTCGTCGGCCGAACCAAGGAGATGATAAATCGGGGCGGACAAAGATCGCGCCCGTCGAGGTGGACGAAGCGCTTCTTGCCGATCCGGAAATTTCCGATGCGGCGGCATTTGCCGTCCCGCATCCGACGCTGGGCGAGGTCGTTGGCGCGGCGATCGTTGTCACGCCGAATTCGCACGTGACAGAACAGGGCTTATCAGGGTATCTTCGCAATCGGCTCGATCCATTCAAATGGCCCCGGGCATTTGTGTTCGTCGAGCAAATCCCTGAGGGGACCTTCGGGCAAGATACGAAGGCAACAGGTTGTCCAGCTCTTCGAGACGTTGAATCCGCGGCCGCATCGGTTTCTCGACCATCAGGGCTTGCTTGCCGATGGGGCGGCCAGCCCGACTGAGGCCAAACTTGAGACGCTCTGGAAGGCACTATTGCAGAAAGACCAGATCGGATCGAACGATGATTTTTTCCTCATCGGTGGCGATTCGCTCATGGCGACGAAGCTCGTTTTGACCGTCAATGATCTGTTTCATGTTGAATTAGGCCTTGAAGCTGTATTCAGTGACGCAAGCACGCTGCGGACGATGGCCGCCAAAATCGAAGGGCTCGAAGGCAAGGCCCGAACCGGGCGAAGCCCGGACCTGCCGTTGCTCACGATCGACGATCGAGTTCCACGCCACCGCGGCAACAGCCAATCCGGCAAGAAGAAGTTTAATAGAAAATCGACGGCGTCTGAAAAGGAGGTGTTTGATTTATTTGCGCTGGACAAGGATACCGGCCTGCGCCGAATGAGACCCGGTGCCGGGTCTGGTTCCGTCGTAGCGAACTCGCACGGATACCGAAGTCCCGATATTTCCTTGCAAAAAGTCTGCGGGAACAATTCGGTTCGCGTTCCTGGGTGATTCGCTGACATTCGGTTCCTGGAGTGGCGGTAACGAGACGACTTGGCCGTTCCATGCGATCGAAACGCTGCGCCGAGCACATGGCGGGTTTTCCTGCGACTACATCAATGCGGCGATACCAGGAAACGGCATTACCCAGGTGGGAGTCCAGTATCGCGAATCGATTTCGAAGTTCCAACCCGACGTCGTCGCTTGTCCTTGGGGCACGGGCGGTAGTTCTGCCGACTGGGCGCGGAGGAAGATTGGTTATTCCGGGGTCCACTATGTTTTGAGCCGGCTCGGTCAATGGTCGCCCTTGCTGGGTCCTCATCGAGAAGAACCTCGTCATTCATCTCCGTCAAGTCCGGGCGTTGAGCGACCGCGGAAAACTGATATTTGAGCCGCACGAACTCAGAGAGCTTTCGAAAGATTTCCAACGCGAGCTGCACGACCTTATCGACGAAATCCAGAACGGCGGATCTATCGTCGTCCTCTTGACGCGGGAATCGAGGATACGGCGGGATCGGCGGAGGTTGCATTCAAATCTGGTCCGCCGGCTCGAGGCTGTACTACCAGCCCTACATGTCGATTTCCGCCCTGCTCGACGTGAAGGACGAGTTCAATCGGGTTTGTCGTGAAATCGCTTCGCAGAGCGGTGCCGTGCTCGTTGAGCGTGGCTGGGGCGCTCCCTGCGACGAGAGAGTATTTGGACAGCAGCCATGCACACCGGCGGCAAACAGAATCATCGGCGAGCGTTTCGGCCAAGCGCTGAATGAAAGCGGGCAGTTCCAACAACTCTTGCGTGACAGGTCCGGATTTCCCGCGGCGCACCGCCATGAATAGGCAGAAGCCGAAGTCGAACCGGCAATTGCAGAGAAGTTCCGTGTGGTCCGAGGGATGGACAAACGTCGCCATGGCAGCGGTACGTCGTTCCGGGTGAAGCGAACACGTGGCACGCGTGAGGTTTTGCGGATCTTACCGGGTCGCCCATTAGCAGGCAGGTCAAGGTCATGATTACTCAAGATAAGTTTCTAAAATACGCTCCATTCGGAGGCTTAGAAACTGCTTTTTGGGATTGAAACGCTCACCCGAAGAAACCTTTCGCCTCTCCCCGGCCACAATCCTTTACCCATTACGCTGACGCATAAGGTCGCTTAGGACGGCCTTGGAGTCTGATATAACCCTCATACCTAGGAACGTAGCGAGT